>CAWAVN010000025.1:0-150870 GCA_963785505.1 uncultured Planctomycetaceae bacterium | reverse complement strand
ACCCCACATTGTGGTTTACGGACCAATACGCACTAAAACGCACCGGGGTTTGAGCGGTTGAAGATTCTCAAGCGGTCTTGGGACTGGCCCGTTTGGCTCGAGGGGGAAATGGTTGGTTCTCTGCACCATGCCTCAATTTGGATAAGCTCTTCTTCACAGTCTAAACCGGATTGGAAGCGATCCCAATACCCATCGCAGGCCATCGCGGGCGTGAAGCTGGATTGATGATTCCTGAAGGCGTATGTTGAGGGTTGTCTTCTCATTCTGCCTCTTCCAAATGCCGAGAGAAAACCATGCCCACTCGCCTGCTCGTTGCGATTCTCTGCTTTTCGCTTTTGCCGCCGGCCATGTTCGCCGCAGATCCTGAGGAAGTGACGCTGGTTTCGCGGGGCAACGATCCCTTGCCGATTGTTGTCTCGAAGTCGGCCTCTCCAGAAGTTCGGAAATCTGCGGAAACGCTCGCTTCTTATCTCGGCAAGATCAGCGGAGCCAAGTTTTCTGTCGTCGATGACGAAGAGTCAAAAGGCATCCGGGTGGGGCGATTGAGCGATTTTCCCCATGCGAGAATCTGGGCATCTCGGCCACTTGGAAAAAGGACGATCCCACGCGGCGAGAGGATTATTGGCTTCAATCTCACGCAGAGGGATTGGATGTCGATTGGAACCACCGATTTGGCTGTGGAGCATGCGGTGTGGGATTTGCTGTATCGACTTGGGTATCGGCAATTCTTCCCCGGCAAGAATTGGGAAGTGATTCCCAAGCGGTCCACGCTCTCGATTGCCGTCGAGGTTCATGAACATCCCGATTATTATGCCCGGCGGATTTGGTACGGATTCGGCCCGTGGGACTATGCTGCGAAACCTTATCAGGAATGGTGCGCTCCGCAATCGCTGCACGAGTGGGATCCATCTTGAATACGGGCCACGCCTACGATGGGATCATCAGACGCAACAAGGCGGCTTTCGACAAGCACCCGGAATATCTGGGGTTGGTGGATGGCCAGCGGAAATCGACGAAGTTCTGCATCTCGAATCCCGAATTGCGGGAATTGGTCGTTCAAGATGCTTTGGCTCAATTCGCGAAGAATCCCGTAGCAGGATTCCGTCTCGGTCGATCCCAGCGATGGCTTGGGTTGGTGCGAGTGCGAAAAGTGCCGGGCGATGGGCAGCATCAGCGATCGGGCATTGACGTTGGCCAACGCGGTGGCGGAAGCGGTCCACAAGAAGTATCCCGGCAAATACGTGGGCATGTATGCCTATAGCGCCCACTCGCCGCCGCCGAATCTGCGGGTGCATCCGCAAGTGGTCATCAGCGTGGCCACGGCATTCATTCGCGGCGGCTATACCGTGGATGAATTGATGGAGGGCTGGCATCAAAAAGGAGCCACCTTGGGCGTGCGGGAATACTTCAGCGTCAACACCTGGGACCGCGACCTGCCGGGGCAATCCCGCGGTTCCAACTTAGAGTATATCCGGGAAAAAATCCCGCACTTCCATGACCGGGGGCGCGATTCTTCAGTGCCGAGTCCAGCGACAACTGGGGACCGAACGGCTTGGGTTATTATCTCGCCGCCCGCATGCTCTGGGAAACGGACGAAGCGAAACAAGCGGATGCCCTCGTGGAAGATTTTCTCGACAAGTGCTTTGGTTCCGCCAAACAGCCGATGGGCGAATTTTACCGTTTGATCGATGGTGCAAGCCAACCGCTGATGAGCGACCACTTAATCGGCCAAATGTACCGCCTGCTAAATGAGGCAAAGACTCTGACAAATGAGGAAGCCGTGAAAAAGCGGCTCGATGATCTGCTGCTTTACACGCGCTACGTGGAACTGTGAGTTTGATTATGCCCACTCAGACGGCGAAGTTCATCAAGCGAATTTCGAGAAGCTGATCCGTCACGTCTACCGCATGCGAGAAACGATGATGGTGCATGCGAAGGCTCTCTATCGGGATGTTGTTCGCCGGGACAAGCGGGTGACGATCCCTGAAAACGCCACCTGGAACGTTCCCGAATCCAAAAACCCGTGGAAAAGTAGCAAACCGTTTTCGCGGGAAGAACTCGACCAATTCGCCCGGCAGGGAATCGAGAATCGGCCACTGCGGGGGTTTGAACCGGTGCGGTTCAGCACCAACTTAATCCCCGTTGCGAAGTTGCAGCTTCATGAAGTGCCCAAGGGCAATATGGGTTCCTACAGCCGAGGGCAGCGAACGTATTTCACCTGGGTTGATGAGCCATCTCAATCCATTCCTTTGACGGTAAGCAGCGGGCGGATCTACATAGATCGGGGTGATGTGGCCCTCCACCTTTATCCGGCCGATTCCTTCCCGCAGAAGCCCGCTTCAAAACAAGAACCGCTCGATTCCGCAACCGTTGCCCCAGATGGCAAGGAGCGAAAGATAACGCTCAAACCCCGGCAGAAAGGATTGCACGTCATCACAGTTTCAGACGGCAGTGCCGGCACAATTGTTCAATGGGAGCCAAGTCAACAAATGACTGTGATTTCCAGTATGGATCAGCCCGCGACGTTTCAAGGCCGTTGGAGCCTGTATTTCTACGTTCCAAAACACACAAAAATCGTGGGCGGTTATTCCTCGGGATCTGGAAAGATATTGGATGGCAAAGGGAAACTGGTCCATACCTTCGAGGACAAGCCCGGCTACTTCCGTGTGCCGGTCCAAGAGGGGAAAGACGGAACGCTCTGGAAATTCGAGAACTCTGTCGGCCAGCGCCTATTGATGACCGTTCCGCCCGGTTTGGCCCGCAGCGCAGAGGAACTTCTCGTGCCGGCAGAATTGATCGAGTGAACTCAGTTGAGGTTCCGCGAAATACCCGATTTACAAAGGTCACAACTCGTTAATGACCGACCATACGGAATTGTTCCAACAGTTCACGGACAACCCAGGCTTCAAAAAGTCGCTGTCGGATGGAATCTTCGCATTGATGGATTCCGAGGGAGCCTGATGATGTGCGCAATCCGCCGTGACCATCGGAATGTCCTTTGATACAATGACTTAGCATAGTTCGATAAATAAGTGAGCGCCTCAACCCCGGCCAACTATGAGACCTAAGAGACGATTAAACCAAAGCCTAATCTCGCCGCTTGAAACCGCATGACAAAAGGGAGATCCATGAAGACCCAACCGAGGCAACACAGTTTCTTGCCCAATTCTTTCACCCGGCGGGATTGGTTGCGGGTTGCTGTCGCTCAGACCGTGGGTTTTAGTTGCTTGAATGGTTGGCAATCCCCAGCGCGGGCGGCGGAGTATGAACCGCTTAACCGCTATCCGCGGATGGTGCAGAATTGGTTTATCGAGCAAGTCCGCCAGGCCGAGCGGCGAAAGCTCAACCTGATGAACCAACTAAAAACCAAAGCCGACGCCCAGACCTATGTCAAATCCGTCCGAGCCAAGATCCGGGATTGCTTCGGCCCCGAACCCGAACGCACGCCGCTCAAAGCCAGCATGACGGGACTCGTGGAACGGGAAGATTACACGATCGAAAAGATCATCTTCGAGAGCCGGCCGAATTTCCCCGTGACGGCGAATTTGTATCTTCCCAAAAACATCACGTCTCCGCGTCCCGGCGTAGTCGGCACCTGCGGGCATTCCACCAACGGCAAGGCGGCGGAAGCCTATCAGTCCTTTGCGCAAGGGCTGGCGAAGTTGGGTTACGTGTGCTTGATTTATGATCCCATCGGCCAGGGCGAACGCCTGCAATATGTGAAAGACGACCTCTCCCCCCAAATGGGCATCGGCGTCGCCGAGCATCTTTACGCTGGCAATCAGCAGTTTTTGGTGGGCGAGTTCTTCGGCACGTGGCGGGCCTGGGATGGCATTCGCGCCCTGGATTATCTTCTGTCCCGCAAGGAGGTCGATCCCAAGCACGTCGGCGTGACGGGAAACTCCGGCGGCGGCACAATGACCACCTGGCTTTCCGGCGTGGAATCGCGGTGGACAATGGCCGCGCCGGCGTGTTTCGTCACGACGTTTCGCCGCAATTTGGAAAACGAACTCCCCGCCGATACCGAGCAATGCCCGCCCAAGGCACTCGCCCTCAGCTTAGATCACGACGATTTTCTCGCGGCCCTGGCTCCCAAGCCCGTAATCATTCTTGCCAAGGAGCGGGACTTCTTCGACGTGCGAGGCTCCGAAGAAGCCTACGCCCGGCTCAAGCGGCTCTATAAACTGTTGGGGGCCGAAGACAACATCGCCTTGGCGGTGGGGCCGACCTATCACGGTTATTCGCAAGAGAACCGCGAAGCGATGTATCGCTGGTTCAACCGGGCCACGGAGATTTCCCAGGCCCAGTCCGAACCCGCCATTCAAATCGAAACTGACGAAACCCTCCAATGCACCGCTCACGGCCAAGTGGCTGAACTGGAAGGCACGCGGACCGTGTTTGACTTCACGCGGAACAGAGCCAGGGAACTCGCAAAGTCTCGCGGCCAATTGAAAGGCAAGGAGTTGCTGTCTGCGGTTCGCGATGTGCTCAAACTGCCGGGCTTGCCGAAGTCGGCTCCCGACTATCGCATTTGGCGCTACTTGGGCAGCCGGGGTTATCCGACGCGATCTGGCATCGCTTATGCCCTGGAAACCGAACCGGGCATTGAGGCGATTGTGTATCGGCTCTCCGATGAGCGTCTTTATTCCCGCCCACCGAAAACCGGCCGCAAAGCGATCTTGTACGTCTCGCATCTTTCCAGCGATGCGGAACTCCGCGAGGAACCGCTGATTCAAGACCTGATGAAAGCCGACCCCGGCGTGCCGTTGTTTACTTGTGACGTGCGCGGCAGCGGAGAATCGCAGCCCGACACCTGCGGCCCGAACTCATTTCATTCCCCTTACGGCAGCGATTATTTTTATGCCATTCACAGCCTGATGCTCGACCGCCCGTATCTTGGCCAGAAAACATTCGACGTGCTGCGGACTTTGGATTGGCTCGCCTCGTTGGGACATACCGAAGTGCATCTGGCCGGACTGGGGCGCGGAGCTCTTGCCGCCGCCTTCGCCGGGATGTTCTCCGACCATGTCCGGCAGGTGACACTCAAGCACGCCTTAACTTCTTACGATGAAATGGCCCAAAGCGAAAGCTATGCCTGGCCGCTTTCGGCTCTGCTTCCCAATGTTCTGGCCCGGTTCGATTTGCCGGTTTGTTACGAGGCCCTCAAATCCAAAAATCTCAGGCAAATTGAACCCTGGGACGCAATGGCCAAGAACACAGCAAAGTAATTGTCGTTAGACAAACCGCCGGTCAATACTTGGCTCTGTTTTGATAGTCTTTTAGCATGGGTGGCCGGGGTTGAGCGAAGCGAACCCCCGGAATCGAGAATCTATGGGGTCGCAGCGCTCCACCACAGCCACCCTTTTCCAACTTTTGAAACAGAGCCTAGTTTCCCCCTAGAAAGTGTTCAAAGAATGCGTAGAGGATTGCATTGGATTCGGCATTGGGAGCATGGTCGGGGCGGTTCGTCATGCCGACGCGATGCTCTTTCCCGAGCAACCGGTTAATCTCGACAAGATGGTTGAGCGCAAGCCAGCGGGTGGGCGGATCGACGGCACCGCCGGAAACCAGAAAGGGCCGTGGCGCGAGCAGAGCGTGCAACTCGTGCAAATCATGTTTTTGTTCGAGCAATTTGGGATACAAACCCTGGGCTGGGTTTTCCTTGGTGATGAGGCCCCGCTTTCTCCACGGTCGCGGATGCCAGCCGAGATACCAAGGCTCCCAGTAATTCACGTTGGAATTTGTATCGAACATAATTCCAGGATCAGAGACCGCCACGGCGGCAAACTTATCGAACAGGCAGCCGGCGAACAGCGCCCACTTGCCGCCAAACGAATGCCCAACGATGCCGATTCGGTCGGCATCCACGTCCGGCCGGTTGGCCAGAACATAGTACGCATTGGCAGCGGCGTAACCGAGCATCGAAAGCGGTTCGACTTGGGCCTGATCGATATGGGGATGGTATAAAGAGTAGGTGTGAGCTTCGCTTGCTTCCGAGGTGCCGATGGAGAGTGCAACAAATCCCCGCCTCGCCAATTGATAGGCAAAATCTCGCTGTTCGCCTTTCAGTCCGATGGCGGTTTCCGGTTCATAATACACCGTCACCACGCCGGGATGTTTGCCTTTGCCGTCGGGAATTAACAGATACGCCGTCGTCTTTTCCTTGGGGGTCCACTGGAAGCGAATCCGCTGTTGGGTGAAGTTTTCTCGCCGGGTGGTTTCTATCACTTCGACAACGGGGTGTTCGATCAGAGGGGGCCATTCTCCCAGCAACTTCGTCCATTGAGCGAGGATTTCCCCACGTCGCCGCTTCCAATCCGCGGTGGATTTCACTTTCGTCCCATCCGCGAATCGCAACGGGGATTTGTAGTCGCCGAGCTTTCCCGCAAATTGCACCGGCGGAGTAAAATACGGAGAAAGCTGTCGCCAGGCGTTGGGCCGCTCTGCTTCCGGTGCCGCTTGGCAGTAGTCTTTCCATTGCTGGTCGAGCCATTTTTCATCCGGCTTCGCATCCGTCACCAGAATTCGATAGCGGGCCTCGTAGGGATGATCGCGATCGATGGTGAATCCATCCTCCACGCAGGGGGCGAAGCAGAAGTATGGTTTTGTCGGATGAATCCGCGCGGCCTGGGGCGCTCGAAAATTGTCGACGTGACAGAGCACGCTGATGCTGACGGCTTTTCCGTCGATCTCCCCGGAAAGTGCGACCCATTTCGCGTGCTCATGATTGGCCTTGATTCGACTGGACCCCAGATTGTTCACGAAGTCGCTCGGTTCGCGCAACAGCTCAGGGGTCTTCTTCGCGTAACTGTCTTTCTCGGTCAGCCAGCGAATCGGGCCTCTCAGGGCCAACCCGCCGTAATGGTATTTATTGATGATTAAAGGCTTGTCTGTGAGCGCGGTCTGCCGTGTTTCCAGATCGAAAACATGATGGCTTCCATCGGTGGGATAAGCGGTGATCTTCCAACGCTCGCGGAGAACGTCAACCTTGGGTTCCAGGGCGCGGTGAAGTAGGTCCACCTCGAACCCCGCCTTGTCACCGTCATTGAACGTCGAGACCACTCGCTCGTGGAGAACGCGACCGGTGCGGCCTCCCAGGTTCCAGAAGTCAACGGGCTTTCCATCATAGGTCGTATTCACCCAGGCGGAAAAAACACCGTGCTGATGGGCATGGTCTGCCGGAAACATTTGCGTGATGGTGCGTCCTTGGGGCGATTGGATCGGATGCAGACAACCGCTTCGCTCATAGATCTTGTCAATTCCCTCGGGAGCCGGTGGCGACTGTTTGTTGTACGTGAGAATGGTTCGGCCATCCTGCCGGATGCTAATCGATTGAGCCGATTCCTCAAGTTTCAGCTTCGCCACATCCTTCGAGACATGCCGCACGGCCACGAGGGTTTTCTCAAAGTCCGCCGGCAGCGCTGTCGTCGTGATCTCGCGAAAATGGTCGGGGATGTCGCTGCCATCCAGCCGACGAACAAGTTTCAGCCCGGATTGAACCCAATCGGCATACGCTTTGTTCTCGTAATCGACTTGGTAAAGCCGGGACGATGAGGGATCCTGGCCGATCGTTCGCAGGGCGGGAGAACCGGTGGCTTTCTTCAGATCGAGGTTCGCGGTCACGAGCCGTTCTTCAAACAGGCCGGCTTCGTCGAGGACGTTGCCCAAAGGGTCTACGATCTTCGAATTGCCATGCGAGCAATTCCGGCGGGAAATGTTCTTGGGGTCCGCGGGGCAGTTGCTCATCACCGAGTACACCATGTTCTCGGTCGCTCTGGAGATCTGCATCGACCGATAGCCGAGTTGCTTGTCCTCGGCGGTGATGCCGCTCTCGTTATTGGCGATGAACACGATCTTGGCCCCGGCGGTCACCGCCAATCGCGTCAATTCCGGGTAGCGAAGATCGTGGCAGATAATCACGGTTGCCTCGACTCCCGCGACTCGAAAAATGACAGGCCCCGCCCCGGCCCGATAATAAGGTTCCCCGGCTCTCCAGGTCTTATCGTACTGCCCGAGCATGCGGCCGGTTTCATCGATGACGAGCACGCAATTCAAGTACCCCCCATCGCGTTCGCTCGTGCTGCCCAAGAGAACGGCGATTTCGAGTTCCTCCGCCAAGGCCCGAATTTCCTTCTCGGCGGCGCGAACTTCCGAAAAGTGAATCGCTTTCAATTGTTCGGCGTCGGGATAGCCCGTCAAACAGCCTTCGTGAAACAGCACGATCCGGCAACCGGCTTTTTTCGCCTCGCGGATCGATTTGAGGATGCGGTTTTTGTTGCCTTCCAAATCGCCCACATCCGTCAAAAGTTGGGCGGCCGCAACCTTGATCGTGCCGACGGGCTTTGTTGGCTGGTTGTCCCCAAACGCCGGCATTGCCAATAACCCGATGATTTGGACAACCACACCCACTTGATAACAAAACCTCATGACGAAATTCCTCAGCGCGAGATTTTAAGAGCAAAACGAAAGACATCACGCCCGGCGACAGCCTTCAAACCGACTCCACTTATAGGCTATCCTTTTCAATCTGGAATGCAATCGTTACCGCGACCAGCCCGTGCCCGGCGAGATTGCGGCACGCCGAATCGGCATGCATGGCACGTGGTCTATCTGGAGACTTTTGTTGCGCTCGACGCCTTGGTCTCAGCGGCGGATTGCCCGTGTCACGCACTGCATCAAGACCTTGTCGTCATTCCGCGATGTGACTCGCTCATCACGCGGGGGATTCGTATTTCGCCTCGTTCGATGAATAATAGTCGCCTTTCGCTCCGTGTAAGGCGACTATCGGACAGCGATTTATCGAACGGTGCTGAGCGTGATGTGACGTTGTTTCAAGGTTTCTTCAAGGATGGTGCGGTTGGTTTGACTTGGATCGATCCAAGCCACGGCCAGTCCAACGCGAAAACTGGCCGTGGCATGGTGAACGCCTTCGATGCGCGAGAGGATGTTGTACACGCCCAACGAACAGGCTTTGCAGTCCAGGCCGACGATGCCAATTTCGACCCGCTCCAGTTTGTCCTCGGGGATCGTGCTCGGTGCTTTGACCCTTAGCGTGTGGCCCGAATACTGACGAACCCGGTTGTCGATCCGTTCCATAATTTGCTCCGGCTTCGCGCCGTAGAACAAGTGGCTCTCGGGGGCATAGCCAATGGTCGCCGTCGCGGTTTCATAGTCGAGGGCGATGAGCTTCATCTCGGGAATTTGCTTCACGAATTTGCGAAAATCCTCCCCGCGTTCGGGGATGAACAGACCGGCAACTTGAACCTTGACCGTGTGGTCATCATCGAAGGCAATCTTGCCGGGCGGCTCTTCTGGTTTCGCTTGGATTTTGGCCATGACCGGAAATTCGACATCGGCCAGCGGAACCGTCATCATCAAACAGGGGGAGACATTCGTCCCGGCGGTCGGTTCCCAGGTGTCCGCAAATTCCGAGAGGGATTCCTTTCCCGTGAACAAAGGGCTTGCGACCAATTCATGCAGCAATGTGCGAATGCCGCCGCCTCGGGATTCGGTGCGGCGGATGACCTTGTCCATCAAGGGGCGGTCGCCAAAACTAACCACGCGGCCCGTGGCGTACACCGCGAATTGCGTTGCCAGGTTCCGCAGCAACTTCGTTGAATCCTCGGCAAGCAATGTCTGATAGTCGCGGATGTTTTTGAAGTCGCGGCCATCGGTCAGTTCGCCCGCGGAATCCACGTGTTTCCCCAAACGGAAGCTGATGCCGATGAACGGATCGATCGACCCGCGCGGAGCGCGATCGCCTTCGCCGATGGAGCGGTAACGCTGCGCGATAACCGCCGATCACGTCGAAGGATTCCATCGCGAAACCGGGCGGATCAATTCGGGCATGGCAGGATGCACAAACGACGTTGTTCCGGTGTTTGGCAAGTTGCTCGCGAATCGTGGTCGCTCCGCGAACATCCGGCTCAATGGCGGCCACGTTGGACGGCGGCGGTTCCGGGGGTTGGCCGAGGAGCCGGTCGATGACAAACGCCCCGCGGGGCACAGGCGACGTGGTTGTGCCGTTGGCGGTGATCTTCAAGATCGCTGCCTGAGTCAAGATTCCGCCACGCGGGCAATTTTCGGGCAGAGGCACGCGGCGAACGGCCGAACCGGTCACCCCTTCCATGCCGTAATGCTTCGCCAGTTTCTGGTTGACCATCACGAACGGCGATTTCACCAAATGGGCCGCATCGAGGTTTTGATCGAGCAACTCCCGAAAGTAGGCCCGCGTTTCCCCGACCATCGCATCTTGCAGGTAAGGGTTGAATTCCGGGTAGAGTTTCTTGTCGGGATCGTTGGCGGCGATCTCCCTGAGCCGCAGCCATTGTCCGAGAAAATCTTGCACAAACCGAGCGGAACGCGGGTCTTTCAGCAACCGCTCGACCTCGGCGTGAAGGACTTTCGGGTTTCGCAACTCACCCGATGCCGCCTTTTGCAGAAGCGTGTCATCGGGTGCGGAGTTCCACAGGAAATACGACAACCGGCAGGCGAGGGCGTAATCGTCGGGTTGGGGGTCTGGTTCGATGTGATACAGAAAATCGGGTGAAACCAGCGCGTTCCGATAGGCGGCCCGCATGGCCAACTCAAAACAATCTCCCGTTTCCAACCGCTCGCGCACGATGGCGAGGTATTGATTGCGGACATCCTCGGCCACCGGGCGGCGAAACAATTTGGGCAGGAACGATGCCAACAGCCGGTCCGCATCTTTGAGCGGCTCGTCCGTGTGGACCGTCCAGATTCCCGGTTCGGGATCCGGGCGGTTCTGGCCGGCTCCAATTTGCCGGGGCCGTTTGCGCTGCGGCGGTTTGATGCCGGGATGGTCGGCGGCTTGAAACTCCTTGAGCGGCAATTCGCCGAACAACACGCGGTGACTTTTCGGCGGCCAGGTTTCATAAAGCGGGCCTTCGATCTCCAGCCAATCCACCGCGATGCCGGGTCCGGTAAACTCCATCGCCCGTTTCTTCTTGTAATAGTTCGCCGCCGGGGCAAGCGACGCCGTGTTGAAGCCCAGGATCTCGTTGTGGTTCAACCAGACAACCAGCTCATGTTCGCGCGGCTGATCGGGCGGGGCATCGAAATAGCCCAGCACATAACTGGGATGCTGCCCGCCGCGCCCATCGCCGGTGAGTTGCACCACCGACAACCGCCCCGCTTCGGTCCCGCGTCCGGGCGTGACTTTGCCCTTGTCCCAGCCGAAACTCCAAAGCGATGTCCGCACGCGATACCGTGCCGGGTAAATCGTCACGTGCTCGATGAAATAGGGATTGAACGATTCATCCTCGTGGCGGAACAATCCCACCGTCGCCCCGTTGCGGAACGAACCCCAGCTTTCGTGGGCTCCCTGGTCGAGATGGTTTTGCTCGGCCGCCGGGGGAAAGTCGGGATCGGGCTTGCCGCTCTTCAGGAACACGCCGTCCCCATTCATGACCACGTGCGCAACAAATCCACCCCGGTTGACCAGGGAAATGCGTCGCTTCTGAATCGTCGGCGGCTGCGGGCGTGTGGCGATCGCGTAATTCAAAATGTGGTCGGCCGATTCCAGGTACTTCTGGATATTGACGTGGGAGACATCGAGCGCTTCGGGATGCTTGTCGAAGCCGTGTGCCGAACCGTCCGGCGGCAAGTTGCCCGCCAGCGCAATCCCCGGCATGTCGAACAAATCGCGGATGGTGTTTTCGTACTCGGCCCGCGTTAATCGGCGAAGCCGCGGGATGTTCTTGGCGTTGGCAAGCTCTCCCGCGATCAGGGATGTTTTCAGTTCCTTGAGAACCTTAGACCGCTCCCCGTGGGTTGGCTGGTCGGCGACTTTGGGCGGCATCTCCCCGGCCTCGATCCGGTCGTGGATTTTGAGCCAACGGCGAAAGTGGTCCGGGTTTTTCAAATCCCAAGGCAAGCTCGTCAAATCCAAGGCCGCTTCCTGCGTGGATTTGCCGTGGCAGTCGATGCAGTAGCCGGCAAAGAACTTGATCGCAGCGGGATTCTCCTCCGCAAAAACGGCCGGCATGGAGCAGGAAGAAACAACAAACAACGAAACCGCCAGTTCGATCCACCGCATGATTAGGCCATCTCCAATCCGCGCATGGTGCTTTTGCCGGAGGAGAATTGTTCCACTTCGAGTCCCATCCGGTTGAGCATCGAGACATACAAATTGGAAAGCGGGTAGTTGTTTTTCGTGTCGAACGCCAAGTGCTGTCCGTGCTTAAAACCCCCGCCCGCGAGCAGCACCGGAAGATTGTTGTTGGAATGCGAATTTGCGCTGCCCATGCAAGTGCCGTACAGAACCATCGTGCGATCCAAGAGCGATTTGCCTTGTTCGCGGGTCTCTTTGAGCGAGGTGAGAAATTCGTTCAAGGCATCGAATTGCCGTTCTTCGTGGCCCTTAAGCTCGGCGAGCACCTCGGGACGATTGCCGTGGTGCGTGATGTTGTGAATCACCGTCGTGTCGATGATGAACGAAACGACGCGCGAGGAATCGGTCTCCAAGGCCAACTTGATGACATCAAACGTCATCTTGGAACGCTCGGCAAATTGCTGGGGGTCTTTGTTTTCCGGCGGGGCCTGGGCCTCGACTTTCGGTTTCAGGCGGTATTCCCATTCCTGGGCGCTCTGCAGCCGCCGTTCGAGTTCACGGACCGAGGTCAGGTATTGATCCATGCGTTTCCGGTCGGCGGCCGAGAGGGAACGGTTCAAACGCCGGGATTGCTCGCCGACGAAATCCAAGGTGCTGCGGCCTTGCCGGAGCGATTCCACGCGGGCTTCGATTTCTTGGGGGCGTCCTTGGACAAACAATTGTTCAAACAGTTTTCGCGGACTGTTTTCCGCAGGAAGGGGGGCACCGTTTCGCGTGAAGCTGTGCGTGGCGTTTTCGTTGGTCATGGCCACGACAAGCGAGGGAAAACGCGTCTGATTGCCGAGTTGCTCGGCGGCGAACTGATCGAGCGAGACCCCGTTACGAAATCCGCCGCGCTCCGGGTGCGGCGTGCCGGTGAGAAAACAGCGCTGGGCCGCATGTCCGCCAGTCACCCCCGGCAAACTGACGCCGGAGAAAACCGTCATCTGTTTTCGATGGGTCGCCAATCGCTCGAGATACGGGGCTGAGTTTGTAGTCGGCCCCGGCGTCTTCGGGAAAGAAGTAACGCGGCAAAATGCCCATGTTGGTTTGGACCGCGACCATCCGGTGCGGAATCCCGCTTTCGGACGAACCCGCCCCCAAAGCGGGCCGCATGACATCGAGCATGGGCAACGCAATCGCCACGCCCGCACCGCGTAAGAAGGTCCGCCGGTCGAAATTATTGGGCATGGATGAATTCTCCTTTCTCGTTTTTGGTACTCTGAGCATTGCATGCTACCAAAAACCGGATTGAAAATCGCCGCTACCGATTCGGTTCGAGGATTGCGACGGCCCTCGTTTTTCGATCTATTACTCAAAGGGTAAACAGTGTTTTGCACTTTTTTGATACCGTCCCTATAAACCACGGCTTTTGTAGGGGTAAAGGGACAAAGTGGAAAAATCTCGGTCTCGGAGAGTATTCTTCCTGCTTTGCCCCTCTGTGCCTTTGCCACTTTGCCCCTGATAATGTGCCGATTTGCAAAGGGGCTATGAGAAAAAAGCCATTTTCATTTACTGAACTTTCGCAATTTTGAGGTCAATTCATAAAGCAGCGGGGCTCCTTGTAGAATGTGTATTCACCAAAATGCACATCGCACAAGGAGGCTCCCGCATGTGGTCTTTAATACCCTCTCTGACGAATTTGTTTCAAGCCCTGACGCCAATTTTCACCATGCCCACGTTTTTGACTCATTCAGTAGATCCGATTATCCTGTTTGAGTTTTGTTTGCCGTAAGTTGTTTAGCTGTCATCCAATAGCTTGACGATTTCTCTATTGATCCGCTCCAGCATTTGTAGGAAGCGCAGCCGTTCCAGATGCACGCGGAGGTTTGGTTCGCGGCCTTCGGAGAGATGGACGTGATGCAGCCAAACCCAGAGGTTTCTCAGCACCAATCCCACGCCCACGAAGAACAACCGCAGATGCGGGTCGCGCGTGCAAGTGAAAATTCTCGCTTGACGCAGTTGCCGATAGCTGGTTTCGATCCCGAACCGTTTGCGGTAGTAGGAAAGCGGGGCCGTTTCACCCAACGATGGCCGGCACAGCCGGCCCTACAAAACTTTTCCCAAGTTAGCACTCAAACCCGGCAAGCACACGCTGACCGTGCAAATCGCCGGCGCAAACCCCAAAGCCGCCAAAGGCCTACATGTTCGCTTTGGATTATCTACGGCTAATTCCGTGGAAGAATAGGTCCCCTTCAATTCGATTTCCGGAGCATTCCCATGAATAATTCACGACGTGAATCAGACTTGGCGTTCGATTTGGTTGAGCGATGGGGTTTCCAGATCGGGGATGAAGATTCGGCCTTCGGGGAGCTTTTGGAAATTCCCACGGCTTTGATGGTTCTCAGCATCAATCCCTTGTCCCTGATGATCGCCTATCAAATCGCAACTCCCCAGCCTAGCAACTTTCAGATTCCCCTTGAGATCGCGGCACTTGTCAATGCGAAGCGGGCTTCGGTCGTATTAGAGGGAGGCTATGCCTGGCTTTCGCTTTATAATCTTAGAGGTAAATCCGTTGAGGAAATCCAAAGCCTGTTTGAGCAATTTGGGTCGGCTTTGAAAGAGCAAAAGATAGTGATCGGCCCCGGCTGCGCACATTGCGGAACCCTGGAATGGGCCGAGCTTATCTACTCCGCGGGGAAATGCGTCCGGATCCTGCGAACCCTGCAAACGGCACTCCTTCAACAAAAGGAACAAACCCAACAGGAGCAATACCGTCTCGAACAGGAGCGCAACCGTCCCAGTTCGTCTCATGCTTATGCCTTGCCTTGGGTCGTCGGCTTGGCGGGAGTGGGGTGGATGGTGTTCTGGGTTTTGATCGATGTGTTGATGGAGTATTTCGATACCAACACCATCAGCATGCCTCATTCGTTGCTGTTGTCGTTTTGTCTGGCGTGGGTTTCGTCTTGGGTGCCCCGCTGGGCCTCGTGCTGTATAAATCGGGCAGCGGACGAAAGTCGCCAATGGCCGCCACCATCATCGCCATTCTCGCGGCCTCATTGATCGGCGAAATGCTTTATGTTTCGGTTTGGTTCTACAGAAAGTTTGGCGAATTTGATCTGAGTTTGGGTTTTAAGTTGCTCGTGCCGTTTTTTCAAAGTTACGAGCCGAGTTGGATATTTTGTAAACTGCTCGTGGCGGCGGCCATTGGTTTGGGCTGTTACTTCGCGGCAGAAAATCGCGCCTTGGTGGGGATGCCGATTTGATTTATGTCAGTCGGCTTGTTTTTCAGGAAGAATCGCCCATAGGCGGACGGGGCCGCCGGTTCCTGATTCGATTTTGATGGGAGCCACGATCAGCGTAAATCCGCGGGGCGGAAGTTGGTCCAGGTTCGCCACGTTTTCCAGCCCGAACCGCCCCGCACCGTTGACGATGTGATGCACCGGAAACTCTTTCGAATTGCCGGGATCGATGCTGAGATTATCGACTCCCAAGCCCCGCGCTTTTCGCTTTTGAATCAAAAACGGGCGGCCTCGGCGGAGTACGAAGGGAAATGCAACTGCCCCCGTGCATCCCGATTTTGAAAGCGGGCGGGATTATTCCAAAATTGCCCCCATCCCGTATTCGAGCAGCACGATGGCCCCTTCCGGAATTTGGCCGTGTGCTTTTTCCCAGCGTTCGATGTCTGATGTTCTTAGCGTGTAATCCGGGTTTTGCTCGGCTTGAAGGGAAATGTCGATCACCACGCCGGGGCCGAACAATTGCCTGGCCGTCAGCTTGTCTACGGAGGGCTGGTTCTTCTCGAAATGGTTCGGGGCATCCAAATGCGTCCCCAAATGTTCGGGCAGGCAAATCGCCTTCGAGAGCACGCCATCTTTCTCCAAAGTGGCCAGGGTTTTCAATTCAAAGGGCTTATAGTTCTCGCCCGGCCAAAAGGCATTTTGGGAATTGAGGGCATAGGTCAAATCGATGATCCGCGCGCGGCCGGAAACCAGATCATCCATTGTGATCGCAGCGGATGCTTTCGGATTGGGAGCCGCTCGTGGTTCCTCGGCCCGAACGAAACCCGGAACCGCCCGCCCCATCCAAACCGTCCCCGCGATGATCGAGCCGGCGAGAACGAACAACATTTGATTTCGCGACATACGGGATTTCCTCCTTCCGAAGAACTACTTCCCCAGGCGTGGCCCGGGTTGCAAGACCCATTCTTTCCCTTCTATCAGAACTCATCCCAGGGGGAAATTGCGGAAGAATTCGGAGTTGCTCCAAATTCATGGAAAATCCCCGTTGAATTTTCGCGGCGGGTGCGTTTTCGTAAAGAGGAGTCGATCGATTCTTGCGGGCTTTTCAGCTTTCAGGCCGGAACAAATCCCGTTCGTGGTTCCGGTCAACACTTACTTTGGGAAACGGAGAAATTCGCAATGCAACACGTATCGAGAAGCGGGATTCAGGTTTTCGGGATTGCTTTAGGCTGCCTGCTTTGGGGCGGCAGCATTAGCTTCGGCCAGTGCATGGCCGGCGGCGGAGGCGGCGCATCCGCCGGACAGGCAATGATGGGCAACCCCAGAATGGGCGGCGGAATGCAGGACCGAATGGGCGGCGGAATGCCGGGAGGCATGGGCGGGTCGGCGATGATGAACATGCAGCAAGCCATGCAGATGGCCCAAATGGCTCACCAAATGCGAACCGCACAAATGCAAAATCTGCAAATGCGAAACATGCAAATGCAACGCATGCGGATGATGCAAGCCCAACAATATCAGCAAATGGCTCAACAACAACCTCAATGGGGACGGCAAAACCTCGCGAAAAATCGGCGAACCAAACGGCCGGCGAAGGGCAAACAAAAAGCCGATGATGCGAACCAAGTCGCCGACAGCAAGCTGGCGAGTTTGAAACGCCAGAACTAAACCCCAGCAGGTGAAACAGTCAACGTGAATCGTGCGGAAGGCGGTCTCACCCCACCCTCTCGCTTTTTGTTCGGTTCACGTTTTCTACTGTTCCCCACCGCGATTGGAAACCCGTGCGGTATAAACCATGCCTTCCCAGGCTCCGTTCGCTTGCCGATGCAGCCAGATTTCCGCGCGCCGTTCCGCCGGGGAAGATTCAAAAGTTGCGGTCCAGGCCGATTCCGTTTTTGACCACGCATGGATTGGCTGCCAATCCCGGTTGCGAAACCAATTCCCAAAATGGCGTTGCCAATTCAAGAGAGGGCCGGGGCCGCGAAATCCCACGCACGATTGCCCGCCGGCATCTCGCAGACTTTGAATCCGACGACATCCCGGAGGCAAGGGAATCGCCTGCGAAGCGGCTTTCACGGAATGTGTTCCCTTTACCGGAGAGAACAGAAACACCATCCACTGATCTTCCGCTTGCGGAAACGCCCGCGCCCAACACACCACGCGATTGTCTGCGGTCTGCTTTGAGAGCGAATCGGCGGGAAGCGGTTTGGTCAAAATGAGCATCGGTAAGTCGGAACCGATGCGGTAAAGCGATTCGCCCGTTGACAACGTTCGGCTCGCGGAAACTTTTTGGAGTTCCGCCAAGAGTTTCCGTTCGGCAGGTGCGGGAGGCGTTGCGGGCCAAGCCGCGTTCGCGAGTTGAGCAATCGCAATCCGTTCGAGTTGCTTAGCCGCCGATGAGGCATCTCCTGAAATGATTCGGTGATGAATAGCGTAATTCAAATCGCCGAACTCAAAAGAAACCCCGTTTCCTGCTTCTCCCCAGCGGGTGAATTGCGGAACCGAGTTCGCGGGAACGGCAAGATCCCCCGGGGATTGTTTCCACCATCGTCCCAACTTGGCTCCCACGGCAATGCAGCCCACGGCCAAGATCGCTACCGCCACAAGATCGGTGGTTCGCCGCTTCAGTTTTTCGGAGAGCGTTTTGAAGCCCGTAGGATTGGAATCCGCAGGCAAGGGTTCCGGCAGTTGAGGGGGCGGGTCATCCATTGAAGACAAAAAGGCCAGCGGGGAGCGTAAGCTCCCTGGTTATAATGAGTGGTTCAAAACGCATGCGATTTTCTCGGCGGTCCTATTGACGGGGCGGCAGCGAGGCTTTGAACTTTTGGATTTGGTCGCGTTTGGTCTTCAATTCCTCGAGCAGCTTTTGATCTTCGGGAGGTTTGGGATCTTCCATCTTTTCAATTTGCTGAATGACCCGCTGATAAACCCCGAGATAATAATCCGAAAGATTGTGAGGTACGTTGCGAATGGCGCGGAGGAACGGTTGTACCTTGGCACTTTTCACCGTGCCGGTGTTGGCTTCGCAATAGTCGGGGATGCGAGTCCGCACCTGCGGGATTGTCGTCATTCGCCAATTATTTTTTGTCAACAGTGTAGGTTGAAAGTTGGGCGACTTTTTTCCGATCAATTCCATCACTTCGGGATCGCCGCCCGTCAAAGGCAAGAGGTCGGGGGCATTCGGGTTTTGAGCGACCGCCATCGCCGCGTCTTGATAGTCCTGAACCTCGTCGGGTGCTCTGGCCGCGAGCATTAAAGGGTACAAATTCACGACCCGCCGGGCGGTGTTGGAGTAAAGATTCATCGTGGAAAACTGAAACCGCGTGCCATCGAAGATCACGTGATCCCTGCGGAACGCCAACTTGCCGGGCAGACCGGGAAGCAGCGGATAAGGCCGGCTGATGCGGGCGGTTCCCTTGACCAAATTGGGGACCATGTTCAAATACCCGGTTTTCACTGGGAGAGATTCCCCTTGGATCGGGTCCGTCAACATGGGTCCGCGAACCACCGTCTGGCCGGCAAACGGATCGAAAGGCACGGGCGAAGGCGTGGACTGAGAAAAATTAAGCGTTGCATCGCTCGGCCAGTTTCCCGGATGCGGGTCGTTCTGTCCGAGGCGTTGTTCCAAGGCCCTCCAAGTAGACTGCCGAGAGTAGATTTGGGTCCGCAGCTTCCAAGCGCCGCCGGTTCCCACGTTGACCATCAAGGCCATCACGAACAACAAAATGGGCAACACGAGCACCAACTCCAAGGGAGCCAAGCCGGAACGCCGTGTGGCCTCGATCCGTTTCATGCAGCTTCCTCGCCGTTACGGGCATCAATAACCGAAGGCTCCGCACCCGTATCCGTAGGCTCCGTATCCGTAGTTGCCGTAATAACTCGGGCCGTAAAACGAGGAGCGAAAATAGTAAGGCGAGTAATACGCCGCGCCATAGTATCGGGGCGGGTAATAGCCGTAATTATAAAAGGAAGGTCGATACACACCCGCTCCATAAGCATAGGGAGCGTAATAGCTATTATAATTATAATATGAGCTAGGCGCGTAAATGGAGCTATAGTAGCTCGATCCGAATGATCCGTAAGGATAGGAACTCAATCCGTAATAGCTGGAGTACCTTGGCTGATAATAGCTGTAGTTGCCGTATCCGCCCAGGCCGCCGTAACCATAGCCGCCGTATCCGCCCAAGCCGCCATAGCCATACCCCATACCCCCATAGCCCAGGCTGCTATATCCCAAACCATACCCCAGGCCGCCGTATCCGAAGCTGCTATATCCCAAGCCGCCGTATCCGAAGCTGCTATATCCCAGGCCGCCGTATCCGAAGCTGCTATATCCCAAGCCGCCGTATCCGAAGCCGCCGTGGTGGTGATGTCCGTATCCACCGTATCCGAAGCCGCCGCCGTATCCGAATCCCCCGTGATGATGGGCCAACTCGACGGTGGGAGCCGGCGTGAAGATCGCATCATTTTGAATGGGAAGTTGGACTGAGATCACTTCCGCGGTTTTGACTTCTCCGCTCGGCAACGGCGTGGAAATCGGTTTGCGAGCGGGAACCGAAGCCGCTGCCGTTCCAAGAACACTGAGAACGCACACTGCGAACGCTCCCGTCGATTTGTGCCAGATCGAGTAATTCATGACTTCCCCCTTGTGATGAAGTTGCCGGGCCACGCCAAATCCCCGCGGTTCAAAACCCCTTTTCTTTCATCGTAAAGCGGCGCATCCCCGTGGGTCAAGCTGTGATTGGGTTAAGCAGGGGGAATATCCGATCTTGGGCGGTTACAGGGGAAAATCACGCCAGCAGTTCTTCCACCACGTTTCCATGCACATCGGTCAAGCGGTAGTCTCGGCCTTGAAAGCGGTAAGTCAACCGCTCGTGATCGAAGCCCAAAGTTCTTAGCAGCGTGGCTTGCAAATCGTGTATGTGGACTTTGTTCTCCGCCACGCGGAATCCTAATTCGTCCGAAGCCCCGTAAGACAGCCCGCCTTTGATCCCGCCGCCCGCAAGAACCATCGTATAACAATCGGGGTAATGGTCGCGGCCTAAGACTTGGCTTTTCGCGGTGCGGCCCTCGCGAAACGGAGTGCGGCCGAATTCTCCGCCAATCACGATCAAAGTTTCATCGAGCATGCCCCGCTGTTTGAGGTCTTTGATTAAGGCGGCGATGGGTTTGTCCATCGTGGCGCATTTGTTGGTCAGGCCGTCTTTCAGTCCCGTGCCCGCCCCCGTGCCGTGGAAGTCCCAACCCCAATCGAACAGTTGCACGTACCGCACGCCCGCTTCCGCGAGCCGGCGGGCCAACAGGCAATTGTTCGCGAAACTCCCACTGCCGGGCGCAGCTCCGTAGGCTTCCAAAATATGCTTGGGTTCTTGGTGAATGTCCATCACATCCGGGACCGACATCTGCATGCGAAACGCCAACTCATACTGGGCAATTCGGGTTTGGGTTTCGGGGTGTCCCATGTCCTGGCCTTGAAATTCATTGAGATCCTTCAAGGCATCCAAACTCAGCCTGCGCAGTTCGCGGTCCATGCCCACAGGGTCGGAAGCATAAAGCACGGGGTCGCCTTGCGACCGGCATTGAACGCCTTGATAGACCGAAGGCAGAAACCCGCTGCCGAAGGAGTTTTTTCCGCCGTTGGGCTGCACGCCGGAGGAAATCAACACGACGAAGCCGGGCAGGTTTTCGTTCTCGGAACCCAGCCCGTAAGTCACCCACGACCCGAACGAAGGCCGACCCGAACGCGGCGAACCCGTGAGCACAAACAGTTCCGCCGGGGCATGGTTGAACTGATCGGTAAACATCGACTTGACCACGCAAAGTTCATCGGCGACGGAATGCAGATGGGGAACGGCATCCGACATCCACGTGCCGCTTTCTCCGTGCTGGGAAAACTTTCGCGGCGTGCCCAACAACGTCGGCGTGCCCGAAGTGAAGGCGAACTTCTTGCCCTCCAAAAATGCCTGCGGGCAGGGTTCGCCGTTGCGCTTCACCAATTCGGGTTTGTAGTCGAACAAATCCAAATGCGGCGGCGAGCCGGTCAGATGCAAATAGATCACCCGTTTCGCACGCGGCTGAAAGTGGGATTGTTTGGGGGCCAACGGGTTCACCACGCTGGAAGGTTTTGCGAATCCCTCTTGCTGAAAAAGAGACCCCAAAGCCGCCGCCCCCAAACCGAGGCCCGATCCCTGCAAGAAATGCCGCCGGGTGAGCTGCTGCATTTTTGGAAGCCGGGCCGTTTCGCGAGGATTCATAAAACCCATCATGGTTCTCCACTTCAAAGGGGATGTCTCTTTCACTTCTCTTTATTCTACTGGAACAAATTTCGCGGAGACATTCAACGGCAAGTAGATTCAATGGCCTGATGACCGGCTGGTCGAATTAGTCCAAATTCAGTTTCAGGCCGTGCTCGGTGATTTCAAAAGGAACGATGCGATCATCGCAGAAGCTGCCCCGATGTTTCGCGATGTGCAACGCCCGGCCCATGCGGGTTCCTTCGCGAATCTTTCCCATCAGAATGATCGTGTTGGCGTTGGACAACACGTCTCCGCTTTCGATGGGTCGGCTGAGAAGTTGTTCCAACATCACATCGTGCGAGGTCGCCAAGAACAGGCAGCAAAGCTTGCGATGATCGTATTGATGGGCCGCCGCGTTTTCGGCCTGTTCGCGAAATTTGGCCCGGAACAAATCGCGGGCAACCCAGTCCGATTCCTTATGCAAAATCTGATGGTAGACATAATCGAAAGTGTGCAGTTGAAATGAATCGCTGGCTTTGTCCGCCGGTTCGATCCCATCGATCACGCACCTTTGAACGCCGTGAATGAAATTCCCATAAAACCAGCCGATGGCCTTATCGAGCTTTTTCATCAGTTCGATTTTCCACTCGCGTTGGTCATCGAAATCGAGATCGCTCATCGTGACCCGGCGGCCGCTGCGGCGAAAGAGATGCAAGTAATCCGACCGAGCAAGTTCGCTGTCCCAAACCCGGTTCGGGTCGGATGTTTCCTCCAAGTTTGCCTCGCGAAGTTTCCAAGCGAATAACCGCTGTGCATAGGCGTGATGGCTTTGGGCATCGCCTCGGCTGGTCATGTCGAACAGAATGCCGGCTTGGCCTTCTTGGCGTGTTCCCTGATGGGCGAATTGCAAACCCAATTGCGTTTTGCCGATGCCGGTCGCGCCCATCACCACCGTGAGCGTGCCCGGCAGCAATCCACCGCCGAGCATGCCATCCAACTCCGCGATCCCCGTTTGCAGTCGTTCAGTCATGTTGTTCGTCACGTGTCTTTTCCGGGATTTCAACCCGCCGATATAGTTCCGCCATAGTCAAAGAGCAATCAATGGAGTGGAACTGAATGCTCGCCTCCGGGCCACGGGCTTCGGACAACAGCCATTGCCCATTTTCCTGCTTGGTAAAGTCTTCCACAAAATAAGCGTTCTGAGAAATGAGTATGTATTCCTCAAGGGAAGGAATGGTGCGGTATTGAGCGAACTTTTGCCCGCGATCATAGGCTTCAGTCGATTCCGAAAGCACTTCCACGATCAGCTTTGGATTGAGAAGGGTGTCGAATACATCATTCTCGAATCGAGGTTGCGAGCAAACCACGGTTACATTGGGATAGGTGTAAAGCCCCGTTGCATTCACCTTGACCCGCATATCGCTGGGATAAACTTCGCAGGGAGTATTTTCCAAATGATTGCCAATTTCCCGCAGTAGATTAAAGACAATTAAATTATGTTCTCGGCTGGCTCCTGTCATGGCGAAGATTTCGCCTTGATAGAATTCGTGCTTGGTTTCTGAAGCCCGTTCAAAGGCTAGGTATTCTTGCGGCGTATAATGGCGTTTCTCGGCGGTGGACATGCTTGGCCCTCGTTGAAGAATTTTAGGGAATTTCAACCTGATAATACACTTCATCGAGTTCCAGTTTGAGATCAATGGAGCGGAAATGAATGGCCGCCTCGCGTCCTTGGGCATCGGACAACAACCATTGCCCATCCTCCTGGCGCGTGAAGACCTCCACCTTGTACTCTCTCTGCGATGCTAAGACGTATTCTTCCAAGGAATCAATGGTTTGGTATTGGGAGAACTTTTGCCCGCGATCGTAGGCTTCGGTCGATTCCGATAGCACTTCCACGATCAACTTGGGATTCAAAAGCGTGTCGAAGGCATCATCTTCCAACTGCGGTTCACCGCAAACCACGGTTACATCAGGATATGTATAAAGTCCCGTGGCACTCACTTTCACCCGCATTTCATTGGGATAGACTTCGCAACCCCGCCCGCGCAAGTTGTTATTCAACGCGGTCACAAGATTCCCGGTGATCAGAATATGCGGACGCTTGGCTCCCGTCATGGCGAAGATTTCGCCTTGATAGAATTCGTGCTTGGTTTCTGAAGCCCGTTCAAAGGCTAGGTATTCTTGCGGCGTATAATGGCGTTTCTCGGCGGTGGACATGCTTGGCCCTCGCGGATAGGAACGAAACCGAAAACCGGATTGTAGCAGCAATGCCGTCAAATCGTTAGTTTTCTGTCGCGGGCAAGAATCGGCCAAACGGCGACGGCTTGGCCGTTTTCGATCAGAATGGCCTCTTTGTGCAGGGCCGATGTCGGGCAAACGTGGCGGGGAATGGCGAGCAGTTCATCGCCGGGGGCGAAGTCGCCGGCTCGATCAGTTTCGAGAACCAAATGTTCTTCGTTTTGCAGGACTTGCTTGGCATCGGGCAAGGCGGGAAACACCACCCGCCGGCCAGCGGGCGGATCGGAAGCCACCGCCTTATAACCCAAATCCAGGGTGATGCGTTCGGGAGTGGGCCGACTGACCACGCGCGTCAATACGAGTGCTGCGGGGGTGAATTGGAGATCGGGAAACATCCCGCCGTAGCCCGCATCATGAAATACGCAGGTGCCGGGGCTGAGTTCCAAGGCGGGATCGTTCTTTTGCGCGAAGATCGGAAACGACCCCGTGCCGCCGGCTACAATTCGTGGAACCGAAACCCCGGCCTCGACCAATTCATCGCGGAAAGCTATGGTGGCGTTCCAACAGGCATCCACGGCTGCTTGGCGTTCGGAAAGAGATTCCTGATGATTCTGCCCATCGTAAACGTGCAAACCGCCCGCACGCACGCCGGGAGTTTTCGCGATCAGGTGGTACAAATTATTTGCTTCTTCCCCAATCGGTAAGCCCGTGCGATGTTGGCCGGTGTCCAAATCCAAAAGCACGTCGATTTCCAAATTCGCGGCCTGCATGGCTTTCGCCAACTCCAGAAGCGGTTTGGCGTGATCGGCCGTCACGGAAAACGCCACATCGGGAAACCGCTGCCGAAAGGCCACCGCCCGAGGGATATTCGGCCCCACCAAATTGTAGGCCAGAAACACATCGTGTACGCCGGCTTCCGCGAGCATCTCGGCCTCGGCAAACGTGGCCGCCTTATGCTTAGTAATGCCTTTGGCAAGTTCTAACCGTACCACATCGGGCATTTTGTGCGTCTTGCAATGCGGCCGCAGTCGCGAGACATCGCCCGCAATCAAAATCATTTGATTGAGGTTGGCTTCCAAGATCTCTCGAAACACCAACAATGCAGGAGTGATGATGGAGGATGTCTCCTCAAGACGATAGATGGAATCGAGCATCTCAAACCCATTGAGAAAGAAGCAAAAAGAATTGAACCTCAAACCGCAAACCTGCTTTATATCCAAAAACTCGCCGGGAAGAAATTCGGCGGCTGAGGGCCTGGGGTTATCCTGCTTGGAGTTGGCGTTCCAAGGCTCCTAACACTTCATCGACGGGCCAAGATTCGGCGGCGATTTTGAGCGGGGTTTTCGCCGAGAGCCAACCCAGAACTTTTTTCTCGGCGGAGATCACCGTGGCGTGATTGCGGCCTCCGAAGTATTGGCCGATTTCTTGATACGCCGCCTGCGTGTGTTTACGGATGAGAAACATCGCCAACATGCGGGGCTGCGTGAGCGTGCGAATGCGTTTGGCGGATTTGAGATCGTTCGGCGTGATGCCGAAGAATTGGCAAACCGTCTGCTCGACATCGGCCATGCGCACAATGCGAGTGCAATCGCGTTCCAAGTCGGCCAAAACTTTGCGGGCGGCGGAAAGGCTGATGCGGCGTTTGGTCATTCTGCCGTAGGTGGCCAAGGTGTTGATCGCCCCTTGCAGCTCCCGGACGTTTCGCGAAAATCGGTGGGCGATGAACTCCAAAACTTCCGCCCCCAATTCCGTTTTCTGCCGAACCGCGTGAGCCAAGGCGATTTGTCGGCGGGTTTCTCCATCGGGCGGTTCCAAGCGGCAGACCAAACCGGCCAGGCAGCGGGTCATCAGTTCTTCCGAGAGATTGGGCATCAGCCGAGGATGGCGGTTGGCGGTGAGAATCAACTGCCCGCCCCGACTTTCGAGTTGCTTGAAGGTGTGCAAGAACTCTTCCTGAATGCCCCGTTTGGATTCCAAAAAATCCAGATCATCGACCAACAACACGTTCACGTTGCGAAAGCGCTGGCGAAAACCGGGCAGCGTTTTTTCCCTGAGCGCCGCCGTGAAATAATTCGTGAAGGCTTCGGCGGTTAAATACAGCACGCGAATCGAGGAATACCGCGAACGCATCGCCCGGTGGATGCCTTCCAATAAATGGGTTTTGCCCAAACCTACGCCGCCGTGCAAATACAAGGGATTGTAATGCCGGCCGGGCGATTGGCAGATTTCCTGCACCGCAGTCATCGCCAGACTGTCATTGGGGCCGGCCACGAAATCTTCCAGGCGGGCGAATTGTCTGCCGGGCCGATAGTTGGCATCTTTCGTGGATGACGCCGCCGAATTTTGGGGTTGAGGATTCGCCGGGCCGTCCGCTGAATTCGCCGCAGGTTTCTTGGCAGAACTCGCGGTCTGCAAACTCGCGGCAAGTTCGCCATCCACGTCAAACCGCACGCGGGCGGATGGCCCCAAGTGTTGGCGGGCAATCTCGGCGATAATCGCCCGAAATTGCTTTTGCATCCACGACAATAAAAACGGGCTGCTCACGCCGATGACAACTTCATCCGCTTCCAGATGAAAGCGGGTTTTGCCGTCGAAGCAATGGCGGTAGCTTTTCTCGCCGAGTTTTTCCCTTAATGAGGCGGCGATCCGTCCCGCTTCATCGGCCAGAGGAAGCGGTTCGGGCGCGGGGAGATCGGCAGAAGCGGATTGAGGGAACTCAATCGTCTCGGCGGTCTCCCCAAGCTTCGGAACCTCTTCCGGGGGCGCGGAAGGCGACGGGAACTTGAAGGCGGACTCCAAGTGTTTCCGTAGGATGTCGGTCGATTGAAATTGGGCATCGTGCTTTTTGGGCGGCATCTTGCGACCCCCGGCGCAAACCTTCATCGCCCCGTTTCGAGAAACGGTCGCACATTCGGCGAGCCAAAGACTTACGCGCAAGTAATGAACAAAGACGAGGAAGGAAACGCTGTCGTTTCAAGAAAGGGACGACTCGCCGACCGAGGCTTGCCGAAGAATCGGCGAAGCGACAAGGGGTTCTAGGATTCGGACTTGATCGTTTCCGTCGGGCACCATCCGCTCGAAAACGTACCGAACCATTCCTTAAAAACCCGCAAGCCACTGACCGCGGACGGCTCATCAAAAACATCACTCACAAGAAATGATGTTAGCCGGAAGCCGGGCGGTGTCAAACGTGATTCGGGGATTTCTCTGCCGGAAAATTTCGACCGCAAGGTTCGGTGGCATATTTGGCGGAAAGCACGCAGCGGGCAAATCAAGATTTTCTTTCGCGGGTTTCCGGCGGCTGTGCATAATCGGTGGATTGTGGAATGGGAACAGCCCCCGCAGCTTGCCGAAGATGCACGGAATGCACAGTCAGGTCCAGAAAACCGCATTCTTTGTAAATCTTTATGGCGACGTGATTTCTGGCATCCACAGCCAGCACGAGCGACTGCTTTTTCCGGAGGGCGGTTGCCAAGGCAATGTGAACCATCTGCCGGCCCAAACCCTGCCCCCTGGCTTCCGGCACCACACCCAGATACGCGATTTCCCAAATCCCGTTCTGGGGGTGTTCGTTCAGCAAAAGCAGCCCCGCATCGGTTTGCCCGCGATGAAACAGCCACCAAAAATCGGGGTCGAATCGGCCCGTGGCTCGATGGGCGGCGAGGGCTTCTTGGGGCGTGCGAAGCCCATCCAATTCGGGACAATCCAACGTGTGCGCGTAGGTTCGTTCCAACACGCGGGCGAAACGCTCTGCGTTGGTCTCGGCATCGAAGGTTTCGGTTTCAAACCGGGTCGGGGTTTCGAGAGTCGGGGAAGACTTCGCGGAACAAACCATGTAGTGCAAATCGGTCAGATGGGGGAAGCCATTGCGCTCGAAGAGTTCCCGCGCGGCCGAATCGCCCGGATCGAGCAGCACCTGACCCAGGCAGAGTTTTAATTCATCCATCCGGCGGCCAATGGCGGCCAAGATCGCCTCTTGAATGCGGGAACGCTCGGGTTGAGAAACCGGAACGCCGGGCGGCCAGACGAACCCCACGCGGCCGGGCTGTTCGGTCAATAACCCCGCCCCCACGAGTCGGCCCGCGAGTTCCGCCAGCAGCAATTCGTTCAGCGAAAGTTCCCCCCGCCGAACCAAAGTTATCGTTGCTTCCGTCTCTTCTTGCGGATTGTCCGCCTCGGCAAATAACAATTCCAAAGCGGCCTTCTGCTCAGAAGAACCCGCCGCACGCACAATAATCCGAGACATCCCTGAGTCTCCGCTTTCTCGTTCGAGAAATCACGATCCTGAAAAATCCGCGGCAGGCCGCTCGACCCCAAATTACAAAAACCGCAAGATCAAAGCCATTGCAGATGATGGAGAGCAACAAAATCGGTTTGCAGCGATTCGTAGGACAAATCATGGAAAACTTGTTATTTTGAAAAAGATCATGCGAGCAGCAGGAAAATTCGTGTTTCCTCCGTGGCTCAAAATCCTATTCCTGGGAACCTTCGGGTCGCCATTCTTTTTCGTTGAAATGACCAACTCCAAAACCGAGCGCTGTTAAAACTTACGAGGCTGTGATGATTTTTGTCGAACGATTGGGTTTGTTCCGCGCGATGTGTGCGGCGGTTTTGGTGATGGGTTTCGCTCAAGCGGGGCGGGCCGATGAGCCTGTGTCGGCTCAAAAAGCTGCGAAAACCATCCGCGGCTTGGCGGTGGTGGATTTGGGGTTTGAAGAACCGACAGGCAACGCCCTGGATGCGGCGGCGCACGGCAAATCGGCGGATACGGGGGAACTTCAAAACGGCGTCGCCCGCGCGGACAGCCCGTTTTGGGGACAGGAAGACAAGCGAGCCATCTTGCTGAATGCGAACCGAAAACAATTCGTGCAGATTCCCGACAGCCCGGACGTGGACCGCCCGCATGCGGTTACGGTCAGCTTTTTCTTTCTAAGTTTGCACCCGTTGAACGATGCCGGCGCTCACGGCATCGTCGCCAAAAGAGCCGAGACGAAAGGCAAGAGCGTCACCAATTATGGAATTAACTATGTCTCGAAGTCCGATGTGTTCCAGCTTTACATCAACGATGGCAGCGGGTTTCGCATCGCGACGTATTCGGTGAAAGAAACCATCAATTCACGCCGCTTGGTGCATCTCACCGCGAGTTGGGAAGTCGGCGATGCGCCGGGTTCCGATGCCGACGCCGACCGGGATGATGTCCGCGTGCGGTTGTTTATCAATGGGAAAGCGGTGGCTCCCAAATCGGTGGCGAACGGGCAGATTGTCGGCCAAGACGGCTGGCTGCAGGACATCAATGTGGCGAAACTTTTGAACGACGTTCCCGTCACTTTGGGTTCCAGCACGCCCACCATAGAACACGTCAGCGGGTTGGTCGACGAGTTTTTGTTGTTCGATCTCGCCTTAAATGATGAGCAGGCCAAGGCGTTATTTCAAGAAGTGGCCGGCCCCCGCGGCGGGGAATTGGCGAAACAGGAAACCGCTCCTGCTCCATCCGCAAAACCGCTGCCCACGATTTCCGCGACTTCGCTGCACGGTCTGCAAGCCGGCCATGCCACGCAGTTGACGATCAGCGGCGCGAATCTTCAGCCCCATCCGCGTTTGGTGCTGCCGGGGGTGAAGTTCGAGCAAAAAATCTTGCCCGGCTCGAACGCGGGTCGATTGAACGTGGAAGCCACGCTCGCCGAAAACGTTCCTTTGGGATGGTTCCCGTTGTCGGTGGAAACCGATCAAGGTCTCAGCACGCCCGTGCCGATTGCGATTGATACGCTGGCCCAACTTCCGGCAGCAAACACGTCCCCAGAAAAATCTTCCCCGCTGCCGGCGGCATTTTCGGGGCAGATTGCGGGAGCCAACACCGTCAAGATTTATTTTCGCGGACAACAAGGCGATCGCGTGGCCGCCGAGGTGGAAGCCAAACGCCTGGGATCGGCGATGGACCCCGTCGTCGAAATCAAAACCGAGCGGGGAACGCCTTTGGAAATCGGTTGGGGGCACACCGTACTCCAAGGCGATGCCCGCGTGGAATGCCGCCTGCCGGAAGATGGGATCTACTATGTGGAACTGCACGACTTGACTTACAAAGCCCCTGGGCAAAACCGCTTCCGTTTGAAGGTCGGCGATTTTCGTTCGGTCGATCAATGGTTTCCCGCCCAGGCCGATCAAAGCGAAAAACAGCCGCTCAAACCCATCGGGGCGGGCTTTTCCGCCGAGTCTTCACTGGAGCTTACGGGAGTGAAGAAGACAGCGGAGGCAGTGGCGATGCCCAAATTTCGGGCAGGCTGGGATGCTGTGGGACCGTTGCCCATCTTGCCGGTGAGCCAGGCGCGCGAAGTGATGGAAGCCTCGCCGGCAAACGGTTTGCAAACCGTGGAGGCCGCGTTTGAAAAAACGCCACATTTGCCGGTGGCGATCAATGGCATCGTGACGAAAGCGGGTGAACAAGATCGGTATGTGCTAAACGTCACGCCGGGGCAAAAATTGCGTTTTGCCGTGGAAGCCCGCACGCTGCCCAGCCCGTTGGATGCCCTCTTGACCGTGCGAAACCATCCCGCGGGCAACATTCTGGTTTACAAGGAAGATTCGGGAACCGCCCGCGATCCCGAAGTGGAATTCACCGTGCCCAACAACATCAAGCAAATTCAAGTCGGCGTGGAAGACCTACACGAACGCGGCGGCGCGCAGTTTGTCTATCGGTTGCTCATCGCCCCCGCGAATGCCCCGGATTTCTCGCTGAAGATCAAAAACCCCTCGCTGATTCTGCCCGCGAACGGAACCGCCATCGTGGAGATGAGCTTGACCCGCAAAAACTACAATGGCCCCATTTCGCTGCGCGTGCAGGGGGATGATTCTGTTTCGCTGATTCCCAAGCAAATTCCCGCCAGCCAAGGCAACGGGGATTTTTTTGTGACGTTGGTCCGCAAATCGCAGAAAGCCGACCAAGGTTATCAAGGACTAAAAATCGTGGGCGAAACCCAAGGCTTCAAGCCGGAAATCACGCGCGCGGCGGAAGTCGCTTCGGTGAAGGGCGTGGTTTCTCTGCCGGGCTTCACCACGTTGTTGCCCGCTTCCGTACAACCCTCGGTTCCGTTCCAGATTGAAACCGCCAAACTCCCTTTGGTGTTGTTCAAGGGAGTTCCTGCGAACATCCGCATTCTGGTTAAACGCGGTGGGGATAAGGATTCGGAACTGGCGGTCAGGTTGTCGCTGCTGACTACGGAAGCCACGCGCCCGAACGATCCCAAAGATCCCAAAAAAGGCAACAAACCGAAAATCCGCGCGGCCCAAGGGCAAGCTATCGGGCGCGGCAAGAACCAGGGCACACTCAAAATCGCGGTTCCTTCGGATGTGGCCGCGAAGGAAATTGATGCGGTCATTAAAGCGGAATTGGTTCCGCATGCGTATTCCGGGCAAGTGGCGGGAACGGTGTATTCCTATCCCTTCAAACTTTCGGTTCAATCCGCGGCGACGGTGAAGCTCGATCAAAAGTCCTTCAACGTCACCGCCGGGCAAGACACCCTGATAAAAGGTACGCTGGAACGTGCCGCCGGATTTAATCGGGCATTGACGGTTGGCCTTTCCGGTTTGCCAACAGGTTATGAAACCCGCGAAATCACCGTGCCCGCCGGCGAGAAGACTTTTGCAATTCCCTTGAAGCCTGGCCCCGAAACAGCCGCCAAGACGGTGAAAGCCACTTTTTCGGTGAAACTCGCGGGCCGATCCGGCGTGTTACCCGATCAGCCCGTGGAACTGAAAGTCGCCCCTGCGAAATGAAGCTCGTTTCTCATCCCGCCTGACATTTCAGGTTCACGTTTTTGTGTTTTGGAAGTTGATTCATTCTTCGATGTGAGGATGGAAGTTGGCGGATTGAGGATGGAATATATACGATCTTTCTGAATTCCATCCTCTCTCTTCCATTCTCAATCCTCAGTTCGAGGTTTGTCATGACATCGAAAACAGAGTCACCAAACCGAGTTCTTAAACTTGAGGATGGACTCGGTCGATTGAAAGAAAATCACTGCCCGGCGGATTTGGTGCCCCAGGGGGATGCGGTAATCACGTCACCTTCTTGCAACGGTCGGGCTGCGACCGAAAAACCCTCGGCGTGCGCGAACTCCTTGAGTTGCCGGTACATTCCGAAACTGTCGGGATAAACCCAAAACGTGAGCGTGGTGTTTACATCCGCCATTTGCAGTTCGCGAATGAAAACCGAACCGGGCCGCAATGCCTGATCTAAGGCTTCGCGGGTAAGGTCTGCTTCCGGCTCAAATTTGAGCAGCATGGGAATCTCCCGTGCCAACCCGCCGCCGCGGGCTGAATCCAAAGCCGACATCCGCTGCCGAACCACTAGGTAATCCAAGTGAAAACCCCGATAGGGTCCGACTCGTCCGCGATGTTCGTGGTACTTCATCAGCCAGTCGCTCTGCCTTTGAATCTGTGGCATCATGCGTTTGACCAACTCCATCAAAGGCACGTAAGCCACGCGGTTGTCTCTGAGGTGAAAGTGCAGTTCGTGGCCTTCCACCGCGCGGCTGATGGGTGTCAGTCGATGCCGTAATTGATCCTTGGGCGGTTTTTGTTTTTCGGCTTCGGTGAGTTCTTGCTGCTTGCCGATGAACTCCACCTTACTGCGTTCCAAGGATCGCTGGAGTTCACGCAGTTTCTGTTTTCGGAGCGTGGCATCGTTCCAACCGTGTTGCAGAGTTTTTCGAGCCGATTCGATTTGAGCCTGCAATTCGCGGTTCCACTGTAAGAACTTCGCTTGGTTTTGCTCGGCCAGTTTGGATTTTTCGTCGAGGCCGTTCAACTCCGCCTGAAAACTCGCAATGGCGGTTTGCAATTTCGCCGAGGGGGCAATGGGTTTGGGAGTTTCGGGAACGTAGCCGGGCATCACCGGGCGGGGTTTGTTCCGCACGGCGGGAAGCGCTTTGGGGGGTTCGGAAGCCGCCAAGATCGCCGAAGTCGCCAAAGGGTTCAAAGGGATGGCATCGGTAAGGATCGGTTCGGGTTCGGGCGTTTGCGGCAAGAGAGGCGGAAGCGGAACCGGCGGAACGTAATTTCCGTTTCCTTCCGCGAGGATTGATTGCGGGGCAGTCGCCGTGGCGTCTTCTTCCTGTTCTTCCGCTGCTTGCTGGCTGACGCGGACGCCGGCAATCACGATCAGAATAATCAGAATGCCCACGATGTTCGCGATCACGTCCAGAAACGAATCGGACCCGAACTGCATCTCTTCCTTTTTGCGGCGACCCATGACGCGAATTCCCAGATACGCGGGACAGATGATTCATACTAGAGGCGATTAGCATTTAGTGGTTAGCTTTTAACCTGTTTTCACGAGTTTTCTGTCTTTTGGTTTTCGCTAATCGCTAAAAGCTAACAGCCAGACCGAATGACCTGCGTCTAATGGAATGATTAGCGAATTGATTTTTACGTTCACCGTTTGATTCAGTTTTTGATTCCCTCGGCGGAGGTTTCCAAACCCCACGACTTGGCGGTCGCGGTCAGATGGCGATACACCAAAATTCGGTCATTTCCCACTTGGAATCGAATGGTGGGAACCCAATAAAAATTGGTCGGCGGGCGGCCCCATTTGCGGGCGGTGCGTTCGATTGCTTCCAACATGCCGGTACTGAGTTGGTCCGTCGTGGTCTCGGCGGTGTAAGACACGGCGAAGGCATTCCCCACGACCAACCGCGCCGGTTCGACCCGAATGGTGACTTCGCGTTCAAAACCAATGCTCGCCCGAGGATCGGAAAGCCCCCAACGGCGTTGATAGGGGGCCTCTTTATGCAGCGAACGTTGGGAATTGAGCTTGGAAAAGTTAGGCATCGGCGGCATGAAATTGCTCATTGGCCGGCCCGATTGCGACTGCTGCCCAGAACCCGAACCCGGCGTGCCTTGCGTTGCCTGCGAGCCTTGCATTGCCTGCGAGCCTTGCATTGCTGCGAGCCTTGCATTACTTGCGAGCCTTGGGATTGCGGTTGCCCGGTGTTGTTTTGCGAATCGGGCGAAGGCTGCCCGCTTGGAGTTTGCGTGATAGTGAAGGGGCCTAAGGGATTCACCGCTTGCGATGGCTGACCGGATTGCGATGGTTGACCGGATACGTTAGCCGGGTTCCCTTGGTTGTCGGAATGGGAATCCTGCGATTTTTGGCTTCCCGTGCCTTCGCCCGTGCGTTGTCCCGCCGTTTCTGATGAGGAAGAACCCGCGTTCCCATTCGTGCCTTCGCCGGATCCTTGCCCCGGATTGGCTTGGCTGCCGGTGGAACTGGTTAAAGGCTGAGGGAAGTCGCCAGTGCCCGGATTGGGATCTTGGGATTCTGAGTTGCCAGTGCCGGGCGCGGATTGCGGGTTGTGGGGATCGCCGCCCGTTCCTTCGTAAGGTGCATAGCCTTGAGAGCGGCGAATGATGTCCTCGGGCAGCATCCGCGGCTGATTGGGGTCATAATTTCTTTGGCCCCGGCCCATCATCCGGCCCGATCCCGGATTTAGATTTTGCCCCATCATAGGATTTTGGTTTGAGCCTCGAAGATTTTGGTCCGTGGCGGTCTGGCCTTGGCCGAATCCCCGAAGATTTTGGTCCGTGGCGGTCTGGCCTTGGCCGAATCCTCGAAGATTTTGATCCGTGGGGGTCTGGCCTTGGCCGAATCCTCGAAGATTTTGATCCGCCGCGATTTGTTCCCGGTTCGTGCCTTGGCCCATTCCCGGTCGCGTGCCTTGGCCGAGGCCGGGGTTGATGGGAATCGGGGCGGGGACTTGCGAAGAAGGATTGACGGAACGGCTCGTGCCGGGTGCGATGCCGCCGGGGTATTGCGGAAGTTGACTCACCAAAGGCGAATTGAACGATCCGGTTCCCGTTTCGTCGCCTGGGTGTTGATAACCGCCGTTGCCCGTGAAGTTGTTCGCATCGGTCGGACGCCCGCGATCAAATCGCCCGCCACTGTCGCTACGATGGCCGAAGGGGGAGGATCCCCTTTCCGAGTCGAACTTATCCTTGGTGAAGTTCCCATCGGGGGCGTATTCTACGTCAAACCCGCCGCCGGATTTGCGCCTCACGCGGTAGTGGGGATTTCGGCTGATGATTTCCGGCAACTGCTTGGCGAGCAATTGCTTCGCGTTCTCGCGTTCTTTTATCAATGCTTCCGCGACCGCTTTTCTGCACAACTCGGTGGCCACGGGATCTTTGGGAGGAATCTCCAAAGGCAGGTTTTCCTCGACTAACTCGTACCCGAAAGGCCGGTTGAGCGCTTCCAACAATTGCTGGGCCGCGTAGAATTTCGCTCCGCTGGGCCGGACAATCAACAACACGTAAGGCCCCGGTTCTTTTCCGCCCGATTGCACGCAGACTTTCGACCAATAATCGGACAGGGCTTTCGCCCCTGCCAGCAAGGGATTTTTGGCTTTGCTGAAATTCTTCAAAACCTTCTCCGGGCACCAGCACATCTTCCGGCAGAAACCGCATTCCCGCCGCCGTGCATTCAATGATGATCGGGCGATAGTTCGTTCCCGTCAGCCCATCGAATGCGACCACCTGAAACTTCGTCGGCACGCGGCGACCCGGTTTTTCGCATCTTCAATGTCATTCTGAACCTTCGCGAGTTGCCCAAAAATCTCGTTCTGCGATTTCAACAATTCCCGCCCGGCTGCGTTTTCGGCGGCCCGCTCTTTTGCGACCGCTTCAATTTGGGAATTGATCTTCCGCAAATTCTGCGTGAGCAATTCCACCTGCTGTTTTAACTTCGCCAACTTTTGTTCTTTTTTCCGCGAAGCCTCCAAACGGGCTTGGTGGAGAGCTTGCAGTTGGGCATATTGGCCACGCAGCTTGAGATTGGGGTCCACCGGAGCCGGTTTCTCGGCGATGGCGGCGGGCCAAATCGGTTTGGGTTCCGGTTGCGGAGGAATCACAGGAGGCGGCGGCAAGACCGGAGTCGATTGCGAAATTCCCAAATCCACCAAGCCGGGAATCTCCGCGATGCCTATGGGTGGGGAGGGCAGATCGGCCTTGGCCAGCACGGGTTCCGGTTCGATCACCGCAGGCGAAATCCTCACCGGCAAAACGGGTTTGACCATCAAAGGCCCGCGATCTTCTTGGCGGGCTTTCTGAGCTTGCCTTTTGGCGACGGCTTCCGAGCGAATCCGCTGGGTCGTCACGATCAACAGAAAGATCAACGAACCCATCGCGCACACCAGCACCGCTAAAAACGGAAACAGCGATACCGAATTGCCCGAACGGGAGCGAGAGCTACTCATGCCATTCGCCAATGATGCCAGGGAAAATGCGAATCAAACGGATGTTGGAATTTTTCAAAGAGGTGATAAACTCAAACCAACGATGGCCCTTAACCAACCGGTCTGGAAACTGCGTGAAAGGTCTAAGCCCTTGTCATTCTTGCGATGGAAAAAGGAAACCGATGGGCGGAAGAGTCTTTTTATCATCACCAATCCGGTTACCGTGATGCTTTGCGTTCTGGTATTTGCCGCTTTGTTCCTTCCGTTGGTTGTTTTTCTGCGCTCGCTTTTGCCCTAAACGAAACTTATCACGCGGCGTTGGGTCGGCTGCGGGCGGTGAGGAGATGCACTGCCGCGCTCAAACTGTGCAGGGTTTGCTCGAAGGCTTCCGCCGTCCGCACGCCTTCCAAGTTTTGCGTCAAACGATCTTGAAGGCGGGCCAACTCTTCTTCGCCGGCGACGACCTTCAACAGCACGTCTTTTTGCGATTTGAGTTCCTCGACTTGCAGCTTGACGGCAGAAGTGGTCTCGCCCAATTGGTTTTGCCACACGGTGGTTTTCTCGCCGAGTTGCCCGATCAATTCCGCCATTTGCGAATTTTGCTGCGTTTGGCCGGAGGAGATTTCTTGTTGCACGTGCCGGCTGATTTCTAGGAAGGCTTTCGCAAAACCCTCGCGAATTTCCGCGAGTTGCTGGGCATGATTGGAAAACGTCAACGCCATGCCTTCCTCCAATGTCAGCGAGAGTTTGTCTTGCTGGTCGGACAAGGTGTCAGTCCATCGCGAGCGCAGCGATTCCAGCGAGTCTTTCCACAATTCGGTCTGCCATTGAATCACCGCTTCGGTCTTTTCTAAAAGTTGCCGGGCCGCGTGTTGTTGCACGTCCGCGATGGTTCCCGTCGCTCCCGTCCCGGTTTCCATCGGGAACACAAACAGCAACCGCCGGCAGGCGAAATCTTCCACCTGCATCAGAATTTGCGATTCCGACCGCGAGACGACAAACTGCAAAAACACCAGCACCAAAGACAGCGAAAGCGACAGTGCCGTGGTATCGAAGGCGACAGCCAAACCGGCGGTGACGGCACTGAGCGAGGAGGTCAATTGTTCGGGACTGCCCGCCACGTTGGCGATGGCCAAAGTAATCCCCATCACCGTGCCCAAAAAACCCACGATGGGCACGGCCCAATTGATCGTGCGGACCAAACCCAAACTTTCCTCCGCCCGGTCGAACGATTGGTCGGCCAGATATTTCAAATGTTCTTCCAAACCCTCCGCCGACTGCCTGCCGCGCACGTAAGCACAAGCATCGGTAATCCGGCTGACCAAACAGGTTTCCCGCCAATTGCCGGGCAGAGTTTTCAGATAGGCTTCCAAGCGATCCGCGATTTGCGTGGCATCGGTTGAACGGGCCAAATCCACGCCTTCCAGATCTTTCGCTTGCAGCGAAGATTTCTCCGTGCCCAGCCGGATCAGTTTCAAAGCCAAAATCGCCAAGCCCACGAAGAACAGCCCCGCGATGGCATATTCCAACGGGTGGCCGCAAAAATAGCGTACCATCAATTCGCGATGGGCGGGCAGGTGGGGGATGAGTTGATAAAACCCTACCGTCAACGCCCCGCCCCACAACATAGGCGACATGCCCACCCGTGCCAGCCAATTGGTTTTGGCGGGGGGAGTTTCAATCCCCTGCGATTCCAGGCTTTGCTTTTCCTGCATGGCGAGATTCCCTTCAGACTTCCGGCGAAATGTGTATGACTTGATCGCCCGGCCACTTGGAAGTGCGGCGGCAAGGGTTTCCCCATCGCCCGCGCAGCGGCAGACGATTCCACTGTTATAATCGGACGTTTTTACCAGCCGATTGACGGCAATCGCGGATTTTGCGCTGGAATCCATTCTTGGTCTACAGCGAGTTTTCCCATTTCGCCATTTTCCCCCAGAGAATTTTCACATTCGCCTCCCCGCCGCTGCAATGAGATACAGAGAAGCCCCGTGCCATTCACAACATCTGCAAACAGTGAACCAAATCCCCACAATTCACCAAATTGACGCGGAAGCTATCGCAACTCTCCCAAATTGCCGAGACACAACCAAAAAGTGCTAACCACAGGGGGGTCTATCGCGGCAGAGCCTCAACCAAAATCGGATTGATGAGTGTCCGGTGATGCTTTTTGAATGTTGAAGTAAGCAATTGAACTCAGCGTCCTTGAGTCCATGTTGGTTTTTACCGCGAAGCGGCTGCATTCCAAAAACCAGTCGCGAACCGCGCTGGGTCGGCGTTCCTTTCACAGAAGACAACGAAGGCAGAAACGGAAACCGCGGGATTGCAAAACTTACAGCGAAATGCCAAGGGGAATGCAGAGTTTTCGGTGAAGTCCGCTTCAAAGTCATTTTACAGAAAGGACTTATGCCTTTGGAGTTATCGGAAATCGTTCGATTCGGGAAAAACCTCATTTTCGGCACGATCGACATAATCCGCACAATTTACGGAATCGGAATCGGTTTCTCCCAAGTCCCCTTTCCCGCAAAACCGATACTCCTGTTGCGACCACTCTCATCTCGTGGTTACGCATGGCTGCACAGTGACAACGGAGAGGACACGAACGTGGTGCGACCACAGGCCCGCTGGACGACCAGGAACCCAAGCATGATTGCCCGAATTTCAATGTTCGTTCTCTTGGCTGCCTGTATGGCGTGGCCATCGGCTCTATTCGCTCAGGAGAATTCTCCGGGAGCATATCAGATGCCCGGGGCCGCCCAAATGCCGCCGGGTTCTTCGCAATTCGGCGCGGCTTATCCGCCCCCTTTGGGAGGCGGGTATCCGCCACAATTCGGCGGGGCTTATGCACCATCAGCGGAAGGCGGGTATCCTCCGCCGGTTGGAAGTGGTTATGCTCCGCAGTTCGGCGGAACGTATCCCCCGCCGGCGGGCATCGATCCCTATGCGAATGGCGTCGGGGCCGGCCCATCGGTGTATCAGCAGCAACCCTTGCCTTGGGAACGCGATGGATATTCGCCCTTTCGGCAATTTATTAAGGAAGTCGTCCCCAATACTTATGTCCGCTTGGAATACCTTTCTTGGGACGTGCAAAACGTCGGCCCGCAAAACGTCGGTTCGCGAACGCTGCTCGCTCCAACCGGGGCTAACAATTCGATCCCCTTCAGCTTGTTCAATACCGACACCTTCACGGGAGCCAACGGGCAGATTCCCTCGGCAGATTTTACGTTTAACAAAACTTCGGGGGTTCGGGCCACTTGGGGCATTCCCTTGACGTTTGGAGCCTTGGAATTTAGCGGGTTCGCTTTGCAGCAAAATCACACGGGCATTTTGAACTCGGTTCCCGGCTTTAATACCTTGTCGAACTTCACGGTTCCCGGAGGCACGATCTTAGTGGTTCCTCCCACCGTCCCCGCGGTCTCCTTTCCCACGGGCGTAACGACCACGAACATTCCTCTCTCGCCGAATCGGGTTTTCTCTCCGCCGGCCACTCCGGGGAATCCCGTGATCTCGGGCACGAATCCCGGAGACCTCATCGCCCCCGGCACGGTGCTTTCCGCCGTCTCCACCACCGCCGTCATCGTTCCGTTGTTCGAGCACGGAGTTAAAGGAGTCACCGGGCTGATTTACGATGCAGGCTACTCGGCCGCTTATAATAGTCAGATTTGGGGAACGGAAGCCAATATGATTCTGGACATCGGACCAACTAGCAACGGCGTGACGGTCAACCCGTTGGTCGGTTTTCGCTATATGACTTTCGACGAGCAATTTAAGCAGGTGGGCGTGACGACGTTCGACAATAACCTCATCCAGAACGGGGGAACGCTCTTTACGGCCTCCAATCCGCTGTTTGCCCCAATCGGCCAACCCGTCAGCATCCGAGGGCAGGCACGAAAGAGCATTATTGATTCCAAAGCCTATAACAGCCTATTCGGTTTACAACTGGGGACGCGGGCCAAATACGACTCGAAATGGCTGACCTTGGGGGCCGATCCCCGCGTCTCGGTGGGTCTCGACGCCTATAAAGCCCAGGTGACGACAACCCATCTGCGCAGCCTGGCCGATGGCGTGCGAACCACCACGGAAAACAAACTGATCTTCGCCCCCGTGTTCGATCTCTCGCTGTATGGGAAACTACATCTCACTCCCTACTTCTCGCTGTTCGCGGGCTACAATTATACTTACTTATTCCAAGTCAGCCGGCCTTTGAACAACATCTACTATAACGACAACGGGGCGGGCGCGGCTCCGGGCGTAGTTGTCAATGCAAGAAGTCAGGCCACACACTGGCAAGGGTTGACCGTCGGCGGAGAATTTCGCTTCCGCGACCTCAAGTTCCGCTAAGAATCGCCAAGGCAAACCGTTCAACAGAGCCTGGCAAAACGCGGGCGGGGAACGTAAGCTCCCTGGTTATGTCGAGCGGCTAAAAGTATAAGACATTGGTTAGTCACTTAAACTTTCCCAAACTATTATACCGCGTATGGGGAGCTAGTTCGTGCGACTCAGGGCGGCCATGAGCACGCCGGCGGCGACGGAGACGTTTAGGGAAGAAATGCCGCCTTGGGGAGTAATGCGGCAAAGTTCGTCGCAGTGTTCGCCGGTCAGGCGGCGGAGACCTTTTTCTTCGTTGCCCAGCACCAACAACCACGGGCGGCCTTTGTCGATTTCCCCTAGATCTTGCTTGGCCCGTTCCGAAGTGCCCAGCACCCAGACGCCGGATTTTTTGGCTTGTTCGAGCGCTCGGCTGAGGTTGGGCGGTTGCGCGAAGGGCACGCATTCCAATCCGCCCGAAGCCACATCATAAACCGTGGCGGTCAAGGGGGCGGAACGGTCTTTCGTGAGGATGATTCCCCGCACGCCGAAAAACGCCGCCGTGCGAAAGATCGCACCCACATTGTGGGGATTCTTGAATTTGATCGAGCGCCAGCCACAACCCCGGGGTGTTGGCATCGACCGAAGCAAACAACTCCTCTAACGCGACGGCAGGGCGTTCCTTGACGATGGCAAGGTTTCCGCCCGTGCGACCGGGACTATTCGCAGTGTCCCTTCGGCCTTTCTGTCGGCTTTGAGATTGGACCGAGACTCGCCGAACCGGAATGCGATGTTCGCCCGCAAGCGCCGCTACCTCATCCCAACCCGCACTCGGATGCGTGCTACCGAGTTGAACGTCCAGCACCGCACGGGGCCGATGTTCCAAAATCGCCTGCACGCTATGAGGATTGCGAAGTTCCAAAGCCACGGTGTTCAATTCTTTATTGTGATTGAAGCCGACGTTGCCGACCGACTTCGTAAAGCAAAATCCCGGCGGAGACGGCGGCATTCAGCGATCCCACACGGCCGGTTTGCGGAATCGTAACGATCCGATCGCACGTTGCCAACAGTTCGGGGCGAATCCCCCGGCCTTCATTGCCGATCAGCAAAGCCAACGGTTGCGTGCAATCGACATCTTGAATGGGAACGCTCGCTTTTTCGCTCGCGCCAGAATCCTCACTCCGCGAGCTTTCCAATCTTGAAGAACCTGGCAAAGATCGGCTGCCTGAATGATCTTAATATAGTTCACCGCCCCCGCCGAACTGCGGGCGACTTGGCTCGTCACGCCGACTTGGTTTTGTGTGCCGATAACCACGGCATCAATCCCTAGCACCTCGGCGGATCGAAGAATCGCGCCGAAGTTATAGGGGTCTTGCACGCCGTCCAAGAGTAGGAACGAGGGATTCTTCGGCCAAGGTTGCTTGAGGGAATCCTCCTCGTCATAAGGATAAGGTGGCATCTTGGCCAGATAGCCTTGATGTTCCCCCGACCCGCATGACTTTGCAAGCGTCTCGCTTGGTACGAGGGAATAGGCAACGTGCAATTCTTCGGCGAGTCGGCAGGCGACTAGGCGTTCTTCTTCCGAGAGTTCTTGGGCGAATTGCAATTCGAGAATCGGCCATTTGCCGGCATTTAGAGTCTCTAAAACGATGTGCCTACCCCAGAGCCAACAGCGTTGATGATTCCCCAAAAGCGGCTGTTTCACTCGGCGTTTTCGCCGCGAACGCTCCACCATGATCGTCGCTAGTCCTTTGCTAGGGCTTGGTCGCTTTGAGTGAGGATTGATAGAACCGTTCCAAATCGTGGCGGAGTTTTTTTAAGTTTGGCTCGGTGACGTACATCATGTGCCCGCCGGGGTAATAATGGACGCTAACGTGTTTGCGCAGCGAGGGATTTAGCCCGAGTTGATTCAGCGTGTAATCGGTTGCGAAGTAGGGCGTTGCCAAATCATAATAGCCGCTGGCTACAAAAACTTTTAAGAAAGGGTTTTTCGTCATGGCTTTGCGGAGCGTGTCGGTGGCGTTGACGTAATCATTTTCAAATCGCTTATAGCTCCACGGGTGTACGTTGGACGTAAGAATCTCATACACTTTTTCGCTTTCGACTTTGAGATCCGCGCGGAGATAGTGATTAAGGGCTGCGGTGAATGCTCCGAACAACGCCGCCGCACTGGGGTCGTATTCTGAACTCGCCCCCGCCGCATCGCGGTCGATGCCGACGTATCGGCCATCAAATCGACCGATGGTGCGCCGTTTCGATCGTAAGAGTTCTTTGCCGAAATGGCTCATGCTGATTCGCAGGTTGGATTGGTCCACAAACTCCGGGGAAAGCCCCGTAAAGCGGGCGAATTTTTTCACGACGGCTTCGCGGTCCGCTTTGGAAAGCAAAGCCCCTTTGAGCAATGCCTGGGAATACTCGGTCATCGCAAATTGCTCGGCTTCCACGAGGACTTTTTCGAGTTCTTGTGTTTGTAGGTCTTTGGGGAGTTGCTTATGATAATAAGCCGTGGCGGTATAGCTGGGTAAAAACAGAATATAGGGCAAGTCGTTATTGACGTCGAAACTTAAGGTTTGAAAGTTTAGGACCGAAGAAATCAACGCGATGCCGTTGATGTCCATATAGTAGTGGTCCTGCAAATGACCGGCGAGACCGGCGGCTCTGAGCGTGCCATAACTTTCCCCCAGCAAATACTTGGGAGAAAGCCAGCGGTTATATTTGGAGACATAGGAGTAAATAAACTGCCCGACGGATCGCAGGTCTTCCTCGTAGCCGTGGAATTGTTGCTTGCTTTCGCCTTTGGCCGGTCGGCTGAATCCTGTGCTGACGGGGTCGATAAATACCAAATCGGTGATGTCGAGCAGCGAGTATTGGTTTTCCGTCAGTTGCCCCGGTGGGGGAACGGGTTTGGCATTATCGTTCAACACAACCCGCTTCGGGCCTAGCATTCCCACGTGCAGCCAAACTGAGGAAGAACCCGGCCCGCCGTTGAAACAAAACGTGATCGGCCTTTGGGTTTGTTCCCTGGTGTCGTCGCGTGTATAGGCGATGAAGAAAATCTCGGCCTTGCTTTTGCCATCGTCGCTTTTCATGTCCATCGTACCCACGGTCGTGGTATAGGCGATTCTCTTGCCTGCGATATTGGCCGTATGATGGGTTGTGGTCAGTTTTTGCTTGGCGGGGTCGGTATCGTCCGCCGGTTCGATTTTCTTTTCCAAGCTCACGGCGGGCTTTGTTTTCGGTTGGTCTTTTGAATCTTGGGCGACCAACATCCCTGCTTGCAGGCAGAGGATGAAAAGGCCCAATCGCGCGGTCAAATTTTGGAAACGCATGGTGTGTTCTCGGTGGGGTTGAGGTTTTTATTGCGAGTTTTGCCAATCTGCGTGGATTTTCCAGATTACCAGCTTCGGGGCAAAAATCTCAAGCCGAGGGAAGGAAAGTTTGCGGCATCCTGCAAGGGAACTTGCTGCAAGCATCAAATTGCCGCCCGTGCCGTTCGCTTGACGGCGGGAAATGGCAATGCTAGTTTGCCAGCCTGCGCGGGACCGAATTCCTCGGTGCGGTCGTTGTGCGCTAGGTGTTCGCGCCGGCCCTTATATCCATCAATTGTATTGTACACGCTTCGAAGGTTCATTTTTCAGAAGGACGCAATCATGGCTCACAAATACGTTTACTTCTTCGGTGCGGGCAAAGCGGATGGCGGGGCCACGATGAAGCCTCTGTTGGGCGGCAAAGGCGCGAACTTGGCCGAGATGATCAACATCGGCCTGCCCGTGCCCGCCGGCTTTACGATCACCACCGAAGTTTGCAACTATTACACCGACAACAACAACCAATATCCGCCCGAACTGCGGGGCCAAGTCGAAGAAGCGATGGCCCAAATCGAACAGGCGATGGGGGCCAAATTCGGCGCAGCCGACAACCCGCTGCTGCTCTCTTGCCGGTCGGGGGCACGCGAATCCATGCCCGGCATGATGGACACGGTTTTGAACATCGGCATGAACGATGAAACCGTGGCCGCCCTCGCCAAGCATTCCGGCAGCGAACGCTTCGCCTGGGACAGCTACCGCCGATTCATCCAAATGTATGGCGAAGTCGTGATGGGTATGAAGCCCGAAAAGAAAGAAGACCCCGACCACTTTGAAGAGATTTTGGAAAAGAAAAAACACGCCGTCGGTGCCCAGTTCGACAAGGATCTGACCGCCGCCCAACTCAAAGACCTCGTGGGCGAGTTCAAAATGATTATCCGCGAAGTGAAAGGCAAAGATTTCCCCACCAACCCGATGGATCAAATCTGGGGAGCCATCGGCGCGGTGTTTGGGAGTTGGATGAACGACCGGGCTGTGGTCTACCGCCGGCAGTACGGGATTCCGCATGCGTGGGGAACTGCGACCAACGTACAAGCGATGGTCTTCGGCAACTTAGGCGACGATTGTGCAACCGGCGTGGGGTTGACCCGCGACTGTGCAATGGGCGAACCCGGTTTTTGCGGGGACTATCTTATCAATGCCCAGGGGGAAGATGTGGTGGCCGGCGTGCGGACTCCCGAACGCATCGAAGAAACGCTCAAAACCGCCATGCCCGAAGCCTACGAGCAACTCAACAACATCGGCCAAACCCTCGAACAGCATTATAAAGAAGTGCAGGACATTGAGTTCACCGTGCAAAAAGGCCGCGTGTGGATGTTGCAAACCCGCAATGCGAAGCGCACCGGATTCGCCGCCGTCAGGATTGCGGTCGATCTGGTCAACGAGGGTTTGATCAGCCCGGAAGAAGCGCTCAATCCCCGCCGAATTCCCGCGGATGATTTGAACCAACTCTTGCAGCCGATTTTCGATCCCGCCGCAAAACAAAAAGCCGAGGAAAACGGGCAATTGCTGGCCAAGGGCATCAATGCGGGTCCGGGGGCGGCGACGGGGCAAATTGTGTTTCACGCCTTGGATGCCGAGGCGATCTACAATAAAGATGAAAACGCCCAACTCATTCTCGTCCGCCGCGAAACCAGCCCGGAAGACCTCCGCGGCATGCGGATCGCCAAGGGAATTTTGACGGCCTTCGGCGGGGCGAGTTCCCACGCAGCGCTCGTCAGTCGGCAGATGGGCAAGACCTGCATTGTGGGCTGCCAAGCGCTGGAGATCGACTATCACGCCGGGACGCTCAAAGTGGGCGATAAAGTGCTGAGTGCGGGCGATTGGATCAGCATTGACGGCTTCACCGGCGAAGTGTTCGCGGGCAAAGTCCCGACCAAACCCAGCGAAGTCGTGGAAGTGTTGATCCACAAAACCAAGAAGCCCGAAGACTCCGAAACCTACCAGCGCTACGCCCAACTGATGGAATGGGTGGACAAGCACCGCACGCTGAAAGTGCGGGCCAACACGGAAACCGCTGATGCCGAAATCGCGGTCAACCTGGGAGCCGAAGGCGTGGGCCTCTGCCGAACCGAGCACATGTTCTTCAGCCATCTGGATGAGATTCGCGAAATGATTCTCGCGGACACCACCGAAGTCCGCGCGGAAGCCTTGGCCAAATTGCTGCCTTTCCAACGGGATGACTTCGCGGCTTTGTTCCGGGCGATGGGCGAACGGCCCGTGACGATTCGCCTGCTGGACCCGCCGCTGCACGAGTTCCTTTCGGAACATCACCTGCACGAACAACCGGAACTCGCCCGCAAACTGGCGGACATTATGGAAATCTCCATGGAAGCCATCGAACGGCGTGTCGAGCAACTCAAAGAAGCCAACCCGATGCTGGGCCATCGCGGCTGCCGGTTGGGAATCGTCTATCCCGAAATCACCGCCATGCAGGCCCGCGCGATTTTCGAGGCAGCGTGCCTGGTGAAGAAAGAAGGCGTGAACGTCCACCCGGAAGTCATGGTTCCGCTCGCCGGTTTCAGGACCGAGTTCGACAACCAAGCCAAAATCGTCCGCGAGACCGCCCAAGCCGTGCTGGCCGAACAAAAACAAGAACTGGATTATTTGGTCGGCACGATGATCGAAATTCCCCGGGCCGCTTTGACGGCAGATCAAATCGCCCAAACGGCGGAGTTCTTTAGCTTCGGAACCAACGATCTCACGCAAACCACGCTGGGCATGAGCCGGGAAGATTACGGGCCGTTCATCGGGTTTTATCGCGAGAACGACATTGTGCCCAACGATCCCTTCCAAACCATCGACCAGGAAGGCGTGGGCAAGCTGATGAAAATCGGCGTGGAAGGCGGTCGCAGTGCCCGCTCCGATTTGAAAATCGGCATCTGCGGCGAGCACGGCGGCGACCCCGCCAGCGTGATGTTCTGCCACCGCACGGGGCTGAACTACGTCAGTTGTTCGCCGTTCCGCATTCCCATCGCCCGCCTCGCCGCCGCCCAAGTCGCGCTCTTAAAAGACTAATCGCGGCTCAATGATAACTTGAATGAGAACCACCCCGGCGGCTCAATCACAAAGAGCCGACGGGGTTTCTTCACGTCATGATTTCAGTGTGTGCGCCGGTTACTTTTTATTCTGACCGGGAAACGGGCCATCCACGTGGCCTTCGATCAGAGCCACGCCCTCGACCACGTCGCTTTCCACCGTGATCCAGATCTGCACAAAATTCGGCCCCTCGCCGCGCCTCCCCTTGGGAACCACATCCACTTTGACGCTGCGAGGGTTCGGACCATTGCTCTGCGAAATCAATCGCATGCGTTGAAAGGATTTTTTGTCATCGGAATAGGTTGTGAGGGATTCCACCACCAAGGGATTCCCCACGCTAGTGCCGTCGGAAGCGATTTTGTTACTGGAGGTCAAGGGGATATAAAACTGCTCCGACAAATCCAAATCGCCCGGCAGCGGTTTGAAGGTCAACTTCTTCAGTCGAGACTCTTGACTGAGATCCAAATGAAACTCCGCTCCCACTCTCGGATCGGAGTAACCATTAAAACGGCCCATCACTTGAACGACTTTACCGTCGAACGTGGGGAACGAAGACAAATCCACAACCGGCGGTGGCTTCTCGGCCCCCGAAATCCCTTAGAGGAAAATAACACCGTCAACACGGCAATCAAGCCAAATGCATATCGAGGCATCTCTTGGCTCCTTGAACAAAATGAACGTTCGCAATTCCTTCCTGGCTTCATGGTAACACGTGATAATCCAGAATCGCGTAACGAATTGGTAACAAGCGCCATCTCAATTGGGGCGTTCCGGTGACTTTTTGGGGGTGGGCGGTTCGCGTTTTTTGAGTTGAAAATTGACTTTGATATTCGTCGGCATTTCTTCCGAGGGCCAAACGCCATCGGGCAAAACCAGTTGGGCATCTGAAGTTGTCGAGGAGTCGATTTTTGCAAGATCAATCGCGTTTGTCGGAATCGATTTGATCTGGGACAGCAGCGATTCGCGAACTTTCACCATCACGCTCGGTACGGAGGGCGTTTTCGACGCCAAAACCCATTCCGTTGGAAGCCGGCCTTGCGTGCGGACTTCCACCGGCAACTTGACGGTTTGCGTTTTATAAGCCAGCACCCGCACGATGCTGGGTTCGGCCCGCACCAGCGAGATTTCTTCGGGCAGCTTCAGCGATTCCTCCCCCACGATCACGGTTTGCAAGCCGTTCACGGGGTGGTTCAACTCCAAGGCCACGCGAAGCGTGCTCCAATCAAACGCCGCGAAGGCCCGTTCGGGACCGGCCACGCTGACCCGCAATTGCTGCGGCGAAATCGATTCGATCACCCAATCCTTGGGAAGATTGTGCGATTCCACGGGCACTTGATCCACAACTTTCTGCACAGATTGCACTTGGAATGCGAACATCAGCCAAAAGAAGAACGCAGCCGCGAACCCCAAGCAAAATTCCAAAAACTGCCCGAGGAACAAGCTCGCCCATTCGGCGAGCGTTTGCTGTTTGGTTCCCTGGCGATAAAACCTCGTCAAGCGGTTCGCCAATTCCTCGGGGCGGTTTAACGTCTGAAGCCGGCCATTCTGCGCCAAACTCACCAGCCCGCGTTCTTCCGACACGACGATCACCAATGCGTCGCTTTGCTCGGCGAGTCCCAACGCGGCGGCGTGCCGGGTTCCGCCCGGTCCCAAGGCCGAAAAATTGGTGGAAAGCGGCAAATGCACGGCGAAGCGGTCCACCCGATTTCCCCGCATCACCACGGCTCCATCGTGGCCTTGGGATTTCGTATGAAAAATACTGTGCAACAGCGGAACGCTGGTGTGCCCTTCCAGCCGTTGGCCGCCGTTCAAATGCCGTTCGAGATCTTGCTTGGCGGGCAGCACGATAATCGCCCCGATCCGCTCCCGCGCGAACAAGGCGACCGCTTCCACCAAAGTGGCAATTAACGGTTCGCGATGCCTGGCTCTGGGACGACTCGAAAACGGACGCCAAGCCGCCAGGCGTTCAAATCCGTGCCGCAAATCGTTCTGAAAAATAATAATCACGCCGATGACGGCGACCGTCAAGCCCGTGCGAAACAAGCCCAGCGTTAAATACATCCGTAGCCAATGCGAGACCAAGTACAGCCCCACCAACCCCAAGACCACCACCAGCAACGCCTTATTCGACCGCCTTCGCATCCAGTGGAACGTTAAGGCGAACAGAATTGTGACGACGGCAAGATCCAAGGCATCCGCTGGGCGAAAATTCTGCGCAATGTCTTCAAAATTCGGGAACATGGTTCAGAATCGTCACGGAAAACAGAGAATGCCCGCTGCATTCATTCTGAACACATTCCGCCCACACGCCTAGAGCAAACCCAAGCGGTGAGTCTCGCGGGAACGTTCCCGAAGTTCCCCGATGCCAGGCGTTTTTACGGAAGCTCTTCCCCTATTCAGGGTTTGGGGATAGAATAGCGGAAGAAAAATCTCCCGTGGGTCTCTTTTTGGGGACTTTCCGCGAAAATTGTGCGAAGTTAGCCGGACTCACCTTGCGGAGAAATCACCCAGATTATCATAATTTGACTCTTCACGCCCGAAAACCCACCCACCCCCGTGCCCGCGAAACCTATTGAGGATAGAAGAGAACCGTGCCCCCATTCTTCCATCCTCCCTTATCTATTCTCGGTTGAGATTTCTACAAATCTGCCAATCCAACCGTTTCTGCTTTGTTTTTGATGCCCCCGTCCCTTTTTTAAGATGCCCTCATTCCGATGATCCGTCGCGACGACCTCCGCAATATCGCCATCATTGCCCACGTGGACCACGGCAAAACCACCTTGGTCGATTCCCTGCTGAAACAAAGCGGCCAGTTTCGCGAGTCTCAACTCTCGCAGGACTGCATTCTGGATTCCAACGACCTGGAACGCGAACGCGGAATCACGATTCTCGCCAAGAACATCGCCCTAACTTACAAGGGCGTAAAGATTAACATCATCGACACCCCCGGCCACGCCGATTTCGGCGGCGAGGTGGAACGGGTCCTGAAAATGGCCGATGGGGCGTTGATTCTCGTCGATGCCTTCGAAGGCCCCCGCCCGCAAACGCGGTTTGTGGTGCAGAAAGGCGCTGGAATGCGGGCTGAAACCGTTGGTGGTCGTCAATAAAATCGACCGCCCGGATGCCCGGCCCAGCGATGTGCTCTCCGAGACGTTCGATCTGTTCGTGGAACTGGGGGCCGACGATGAGGTGCTCGATTTCCCCTACATTTTCGCCAGCGGCCGAGACGGCTACGCGACCCACAACCCCGATGACCGCGAAGGCACGATTGCCCCGTTGTTGGATTTGGTGCTGGAACACATCCCCGGCCCGATGGTCGATCCCGACGGCCCGCTGCAATTGATGGTGACTACGCTGGAATGGTCGGAATACGTGGGCCGCATCGCCACCGGGCGGATTTCTTCCGGTTCGGTCCGCCAAGGCCAAAAAGTGGTGATGATCCGCGAGGACGGCAGCCATTCCCCCGTGGAAATCACCGGCGTCGAAGTCTTTGATAAACTCGGACGCACGCCCGTTCAAACCGCAACCGCCGGCGACATCGTGGCCTTGATCGGTCTGGACGAACCGGACATCGGCGACACCATTGCCTGCCCGGTTTCGCCGGTCGCCCTCGCCCGCATCAGCGTGGATGAACCCACGCTCTCGATGTTGTTTACCATCAACTCTTCGCCTTTGTGCGGCAGAGACGGGAAGTTCGTCACCAGCCGGCATCTTACGGGCCAGATTGTTCCGCGAACTCGAATCCAACGTGGCGCTTCGCGTGGAGGAAACCGGTGAAAAGGATTCCTTCACCGTTTCGGGCCGGGGCGTGTTGCATCTTTCCGATTCTGATCGAACAAATGCGCCGCGAAGGGTTATGAATTGTCGGTCGGCAAGCCGGAAGTTATCCGCAAGCAAATCGACCACAAATGGCACGAGCCGTTTGAATTGTTGGTCGTGGATGTGCCCAGCACGGATGTGGGTCCGGTGATGGAACTCGTGGGCAACCGCCGGGGGCAAATTTTGGAAATGACCGCCGGCCCCACCGGGCTTTCGCATTTGGAATTCAGCATCCCCGCACGCGGCTTGATTGGCATGCGCACGCGAATGCTGAACGCGACCAAGGGCGAAGCGATTATTCACCATCGTTTCGATAGCTACAAACTCGTGGAAGGCGAAGTGCCCCGCCGAAAGAACGGCGTTCTCATTTCGCAACTTTCCGGCCAAGCCGTGGCTTATGCCTTGTGGAAACTGCAAGAGCGGGCGGAGATGTTCGTGGCTCCCGGCCAAGACGTTTACGAAGGCATGATTGTGGGCGAGAACTCCCGCGACAACGATTTGGTCGTCAATCCGATCCGTGAAAAGAAGCTGACGAACATTCGATCTTCCGGGGCCGATGATGCGATTCTGCTCAAACCGCCCCGCAAAATGTCCCTGGAAGCGGCTTTGGAATATATCGAGGACGATGAATTCGTGGAGATCACCCCCAAGGCGATCCGGCTGCGAAAAATCCACCTCACCGAAACCGGCCGCAAACGCCACATCCGCAAAACGGCCTCTTGAGGAAGATAAGAAGCGACCGACCATGCCGCTCTCCGGGTTTGATATTTTCTGAAGCCCAATCCAGCTCGGCAGTCTCAAACTGCCGGGCTGGTGTTTTGTGTTTTCGGAAGGAAGAACCCCAATTTGCTTGGGGTGTCGGAAGCCAGCTAATTTCCGGCAGGTCCGCTGAGAACCAGGCCGATAAATAGGGGAACCGCGCCCGCCAATTGGACGAGAAATGGTTTTCCCGCCCTATCCCAATGCAAGATGAGAAAAATGAGGCTAACAAAGGGTATGAACATACATGCCAATCCCCAGCCGACACCTTCTTCAAAGGTCACCACTAGGAACCACAACCCACCGACAATCATCACGAGGCCGCCCGCGACAATCAACAAGATGCCGACTAGTTCCATCGCATTTCCTTCATTAAAGTAAGTGGTACTGCGAATATCCGTGGTGTGAACAGACCTTCAAGGATTGTGTTACCCATCGTACCCTAGGGGCGATCCCTGTCAAGCAGGTGGAAACTCAGCGGCAATCGGAGGAACCGTCGAGCACGGGCCTCCTCTTGCAGAAGTGGTTTTGGCGTGGCCGGGATCTTCGTGCCGGGCGTGGTGATTTGCTAGGATAGGATTTTTCTTCCAAGCGAAGTTTGTGGGCATGAATCGTTTGAAAGCGGGGATCGTGAAATGCGGGCGGGGTCTGAAAGGGCTTTTGCGGGATGATTTCGCGTTGTTGGCTTGGCTGTGTTTGATCGCGGGCGGGCTGTGGGCATTCGCGGCGTTGGCCGATGAAGTGGCCGAGCGGGAAACGCAATCGTTCGATCGGCGGATTCTGCTTTCGCTGCGGAACCCTGGGGATCTTAGCGATCCTCTCGGTCCCCATTGGGTGGAGGAAATCGGGCGGGATTTCACGGCTTTGGGAGGCGTGGCGTTTTTGACATTGCTTTCCGTCGCGGTCGCGGGCTATTTGTTGCTGGAACGCAAACCGCATTTGGCCGGGTTTTTGCTGCTTACGGTCGGCGGTGGGATTCTGGCGAGTTTTCTGTTGAAACGTAGTTTCAGCCGGCCTCGACCCGATTTGGTTCCGCATGGCTCCTACGTTTACACCAGCAGTTTTCCCAGCGGGCATTCGATGATGTCCGCGATTACGTATCTGACGTTAGCGGTGGTGTTGGCCCGCGCGCATTCCCGGCGGGTGGTGAAGATCTACTTCATCGCGGTGGCGGCGGCGATTACGGTGGCCGTCGGCGTCAGCCGGGTTTATTTGGGCGTGCATTGGCCCACGGATGTGCTGGCCGGTTGGACCGCCGGAACCCTCTGGGCCGCTGTTTGCTGGCTCATCGCCCGTCGCATGCAATACCGCGGCGAACTGGAACCGCCCGGTTTGGAATCCTCAAACAAATAAGTGCTGTAGGCCCGGCGATACTTTTCAATCTTCCAAGCGGCCGCGGAGTTCATCGCGTTCTCGGCGGGTCATTTCCAGATCGAACATCAGGTATTTGATGTCCAGCCGCAGTTGAGACAACGCCTCCTGTACCAGCCCTAAAATTCGGCGTCGGCGACGGACCGAATCCACCACGCGGTTGTAAGCGGTTTCCATCTCCTCCTGAAATTCTCCCGGCAGCACGGCGATGTGCTTGGCAAAATCAATGATTTCGCGGGGAAGTTCGTCCAGTTCATTTTCGGGAAGGCGGGAATTCATAACAGACTTTCCGGTAATCCAAGAGACCTCGCTGGTGGCAAGTATTGATTGTGCGCCTCCAGAGACACCCGAAAACAAGGGTTCATCCTAAATTGTTGACAGAATAAGAGTTAAAGCGAACCCCCGCACAAACGCCCCGCAGGCCCTGTGGGGAATTCCGGCAACACGGACGAAGACGGTTTTTCGTAACCTATTTATGTGAATGTCTTTAAGATGTTTAGTCGGGATTCCCCGCAGGTTGCATAGGCGAAACGCAGGAAATCGCTACAATGCCGGCCCTCTTTGCCGAGCAGCGATTTTTCCGCAAATGGCTGATCCCATCCTCCCAATCCAGCCGATGACGTGAATCGAGGCGACTTTGTCGAATGTAAGGCCAATTTGGATGGAAGCTCATCAAACATTTTGATGTTCACCTTTTTCACTCACGAACGAATGGCGGCCGGTTGGGGAGTTTGCCTGTTGGGGCTGCTCTTGACGGGGGGCTTGCGTGCGAACGCGGAGGAATATCGGCAAGGGTTCGACGATAAAGGCCCCCATTGGACCGTGCAGTCCGATCAACGGACGGTGAGGGTTCTCAGGCATGGCGGGCAAAGCGAAAACCCTCGCCAAGGCCAGCGCTGCGAAGGGCTGAGCTTGGAATCCCCCAATCAAGCCGCGAAGGTTCAACTCGAATACAAACTGCCCGCCGCCCGCGCGATTGAGGAACTCAGGCTGCGAGTGTGGATTAAGGCGGGCCATCCCGGGGCCGGGCTTTTTCTGCGAATTGTCTATCCCAACCAAACCGATCCCCGCACGGGCAAGGCATTGTTCAGTTATTTGCGGGGCGAGACCTACCGCAAAACCGGCGACTGGGAAAGGCTGGAAGCCGGCCCTACGAAAAAAATGCAGGAAGAACGGGCCAGGCAACTGCGGTCCGAATTGAACAATCCCAATCTGAATCTCACCGAAGCCTACGTAGACCGGGCGATTATCACCAGCAATCTGCCGCAGGGGCGGACGGAGATTTCGTTGGATGAGTTGCAGTGGGGGCCGATTGTTTCCCCCGCCGCCGTGGGTTCGCCCACGCGAAGCGATGCCGAGGGGAAACAAACCCCTCCCCGCTCGGCAGAATCCGGCGAAGCCATCGAAGGCAACGTGGAATCCGCCGAGCAAGCGCCGCCAATGGTGGACTTTCGCTTGGATCGGCTGCTGGTGAAAGGCCGGCCATTTTTCCCACGGATCGCGGCTTATCACGGTGAGCCGATAGATTCTCTCAAACTCGCGGGCTTAAACGTTGTTTGGGTGCAGAATTACGAAGATACGGAAACCCTCGAAGCCCTTCGGGAACAAGGGCTTTGGGCGATGGCCACGCCGCCCCGCGCGGTGACGGCCACGGGGAAAATCATCGATCCCGAAGATGTCAGCATTATTCCCTTCACGCAAAAAACCAACCCGATTCTGCTTTGGAACCTGGGCACGCGGGTTCCCTCGGAAGCCCGCGATGAATTGCTCGGCTGGGTTAAGCAAATTCGCAGTGCCGACCGCGACATCCGCCGCCCGGTGATGGTGGACATTCTCGGCGGAGAAGAAGCCCCCGTCTCTCGCCGAGTGAACATGCTGGGCCTCAGCCGGCATATCGACCACACCACCTTCGCCCCCAAGACGTACCGCCAATGGCTGGGGCAGAAAATGAAGCTCGCCCGGCCCGGCACTTTCACTTGGACGTGGATTCAAACCGAGCCGTCTGCTTCCACGCTGGCCCAGAGAAATCCCGCCGACAGTTCGCCTGTGGTCATCGAACCGGAGCAAATTCGGCTGCAAGTTTATGCGGCCTTGGCAGCGGGTTGCCGGGGCATCGGCTATTGGAAAACGACTTCGTTGGTAGCGGATGCCCCCGGAGCCTTCGAACGCCAGACTCGCCATTGCGCAACTCAATCTGGAATTGGAACTTTTGGAACCCTGGCTGGCGACGGGCACGGTAGGCGATCACATTCCCTTCGCCGCCACCCTGCCGGCGAGTGAGAAAATCACTCGGCAAGACATCGACTTCCGCACCAACCTGCCGGAAGTCGCCGAACGCCAAGCCCTGCTCGCCGAACGCGCGAACCAGGTCAAACGGGCCGCCACAATGGCCGGCGATTTGGAAGCGACCATCTTCCGCACCGATTACGGCACGCTACTCTTGCCCATCTGGTACGACCGCGAGGCGCAATTCGTGCCCGGCCAAATGGCGGCCAACGATGCCGGCATCGTCGTGCCGTTTCGTGATGATTCGGCCTCGGCTTGGGAAATCTCGACCACCGCAATTCGCAAACTGACGTACACCCGCCCCCCCGGTGGAAAGAGAATTGTGCTGAAGAAATTCGACCAAACCGCCGCCGTGGTGATTACTTCGGACCGCAATTTAATCGCCCAACTCCGCCGAAAAATGGAAACCCTGGCCGAACCCTCCGCCAAATTTTCCATCGAATTGGCCAAGGCGAAACTCGAACGGGTGACCAAAGTCGATGCGGAACTGCAAAGCCTGGGCGCGGGCCAACCGGATGCTCCGCAAATTCTCACCCGTTCCCAGCAGTTGATCGAGTTCGCCGAGCAATCGCTAAGGCGGAAAGATTACGATGGAGCCAGGCAAATGGCGACCGATGCCATGCAACTGCAGCGGATCTTGCAGCGCGCCCATTGGGAAGATGCGATCAGAAAACTCTCCTCGCCGGTTTCCAGCCCGCATACAATTTGCTTCCAAACCCTGCCCGACCATTGGCGGATGATCGCCCGTTTGGGCGAAAGCCGGATGGACAACAATAACAATCTTTTGCGTTCCGGCGATTTTGAAGACATCGACACGATGACCGTCGAACGCTGGCAGCACACCCAAAAACCAATTGACGGCGTTCGCGCCGCCGCCGAACTTTATCCGCAAGCCAAGCAGGGGAATTATTCGCTGCGGCTGCTTTCGGTCCCCCTGCCGGGGAAGGAAATCCCCGCCGTGCTGCCGCAAAATCCCGTCACCGTCACCACGCCGCCGGTGATGGTGCGAAGCGGGCAAATCGTGACCGTCAGCGGTTGGGTCAGGGTGATGACACCCATCTCTCACAGCCTGGACGGCGGATCCTCTACGACAATCTGGGCGGCCCGGTCTCTGCGATGCGTTGGCAAGCCCCCAGCGATTGGCAACGCTTCACGCTGCTCCGCGAAGTCAGGCAAAGTGGTCCGTTCACGGTCACGATGTCTCTGGGCGGCTTGGGGGAAATCCAATTCGACGACCTCAAAATCACCCCCCACGACCCGCGCACCGCTCCGCCCGCCGCTCCCCCGGCCATCGCCGACCCCCGAAACCCCTTCACCCGCCCACTCAAATTGCTGCAACAATTCCCCCGCTTCCCCTCGTGGCCCTCGCGAAATTGAGGTATAGTTTTCGAGCAAACAATCTCTCCGAATTCGAGGTGTCGAATGACTCCCAAATCCGATTGCGCAGATCATCTCGAATATGTCGGCGAGGAGTTGGAGCTTTTTCAATTCGCCGAGAATTGGAAACGCTATCTTGCCAGTCGGTTGTCGCCGTTTTTGACCGGCGACGTGTTGGAGGTCGGTGCGGGTCTGGGGGCGAACGTGCCCTATTTGTACGATCAAAGTTTTACGAGATGGGTTTCGCTGGAACCAGACTCGCGATTGGTTGACGACTATCACCGCCGGCAAGCCGAGGGCAGAATTCCTGCCGATTGCGAACTGGTCCAATCGACGATAGAGACGCTGCCTGCCGAGGAGAGTTTCGATTCGATTCTCTACATCGATGTGCTGGAACACATTCAAGAGGACCGGGCCGAATTCGAGCGGGCCTATCAGCGATTTAAGGCCGGGGGGCCGGCTGTTGGTGCTTTGCCCGGCTCATAATTTTTTGTATTCACGGTTCGACAAGGCAATCGGCCACTTTCGCCGCTATAACAAGCGCATGTATCGCGAACTCTCGAACCAGCCACCGCTCAAGCTGGAGTATTTGGACTGCGTGGGGGTGATGGCCTCCATGATGAACAAGCTGCTGTTAATGCAATCGTACCCCAGCGAAAAGCAGGTAAAACTTTGGGACCGACTCTTCGTCCGCATGTCGATTGTTCTCGACCCGTTAAGCTTCCGCATGATTGGCAAATCTCTACTTGGGGTCTGGGAAAAATAAATCCCGCCGGTTGATGGGAACGTTTCAACCACGAAATCCCATTGACCAAGGGAAAACCGGTTCATTCGAATCAGGCAGAGTGGCCAATGTTGCTTGTCAACCAGAGTCGCGCAGCAACAAGAGGTTATGGAGGATGGACGCCATCAAGAATAACCTCTCACGGGTGTCGCGGCCCCGATGGACAATCAGTCGGAGCCAACCTACGAAGGGTTGATCCAACCTTCGTACAGATCGCCATCCGTTTGCCAGAGATTGCCCTCGCCGTTGCGTCCTTCGAGAACTTTGTGGAATCCCGGCACGATCTCAAACTCGGACAGATCGCCGGTTCCTTTGAGGTCGTCGAAGAGTTTGTCTCGCTCGGCATCAATGTCGGGCGCGGTTTCGTGCGTGATCTGCCCCGTGGTATGGCTTAAGCCGACGCGTTTGTCGAAGATGGCAGAGCCTAGCCAAACGGGCCGGCCGCTGGAATCGGCTTTTTCGGTCTTCCAAAAGCGGACGTGATGCCGCTGCCGAGGATCGGGACCGACCGCCTGCTCGAAAGATAAATCCTCCTTGCGACCGAAGAGGTACTCGCTGCTGACGGGGGCATCATCGTCTTGGCGCTTGAACACAGAGGCTTCGGCAATCCGCAGGCAACTGCGGAGGGTCAAGGGATCCGCCGGAAACCATTTGGCAGCGAGCATAATCCGCATAACTTCCTCTTTTGTGCCAATCAACGCGACGTTAATTGGATCGGCGGGAATGCCGTCCGCTGTGAAAGTTATGCCGGGTTGGTCCTCCAGTTCGGGATGCCGGTCGGCATACCGCTTCCAAAGAAGCGGCACCACAAAATAGGCCCCAGCCAGATAAACAAGAGCCAATCCAAGCAGTATCAAACCGATGCGCCTCTTTCGGCTGTGGGCTTTGCGTTCCGATGGTATAGGCAACTCGGACATAGTTTCTCCACGGAACGGCAAGCTAGGCGAAGAAAGTGGATCCCCCGACCGCTGAAAATGGTCATAGGGGCGTGGTCATGGGGGTTTCACGCATCGTAATACATTGCGAACTCGAAGGGATGCGGGCGTTCTCTTAACGCGGCGACTTCGTGGGTGGTTTTGTACCAGATCCACGTGTCGATTACATCCTCGTTGAACACGTCCCCCCGCGTGAGGAACTCGTGATCTTCCCGGAGGGCTTGGAGGGATTCTTCCAGCGTGAGCGGGGTTTTGGCCACGGTCTTGGTTTCTTCGGGGCCGAGATCGTAAATGTCCTTGTCTAAAGGCGGACCCGGATCGATGCGGTTTTGAATGCCGTCCAAAGCGGCCATCAGCACGGCGGACATCGCCAGGTACGGGTTCGAGGAACAATCCGGGCAGCGAAACTCGAAGCGTTTGTTCTCTGCGGTTGGTGTGTGGACGGGAATCCGAATCGCCGCCGAGCGGTTGCGGTAGCTGTAAGTCAAATTGACCGGGGCTTCAAAACCGGGAATCAGCCGTTTGTAGCTATTGGTGGTGGGGCAGCAAAACGCCAAGACAGCCGGGGCATGTTTTAAGATCCCGCCCATTGCGAACACGGCCATCTCGCTGAGGCCGCCGTAACCGCTGCCCGCGAACAACGGCGTGCCTTTTTTCCAAAGCGAAAAATGCAGGTGCATGCCCGAACCGTTGTCGTTCCAGATCGGCTTAGGCATAAAGGTCGCGGTCTTGCCGTGCCGAACTGCCACGTTCTTGACGACGTATTTATACCGCAGTAGATGGTCGGCCACTTTCATCAGCGGGCCGAATTTCATATCGATTTCGCATTGCCCGGCGGTGGCGACTTCGTGATGTTGGGCTTCGACTTCCACGCCACATTCCATCAGCGTGAGCATCATTTCCGTACGCAGATCTTGCAGCGTATCCGTGGGCGGGACGGCCAAATAGCCTTCCTTGTTCCGCACCCGATAACCCGCCTTGCCCTTGCCGCCTTGTCCCCGCGTCCAAACGCCTTCCACGCTGTCGATGTGATAGTAGGATTCGTGCTGGTTTTCGTCGAAGCGGACATCCTCGAACACGAAAAATTCCGCTTCCGGGCCGAACATGGAAGCATCGGCCAGGCCGGTGGATTTCATGTAGGCTTCTGCTTTTCGGGCAACGTTGCGCGGATCTTTGGCATATTCTTCCCGCGTGATGGGGTCGTGAATGTTACACGTCAGTGCCAAGGTCTGCTGCATGAACGGATCGACAATCGCGGTTTCGGGTTGGGGCAAAACGAGCATGTCGCTCTCGTTGATGGCCTGCCAACCGCGCAGCGAAGAGCCATCAATCCCAAACCCTTCCTCGAAACTACGTTCCGTCAACGCCTGCACGGGAATCGTGAAATGTTTTTGCGTGCCGGGGAAATCCATAAACCGGAGATCCACGGCCAGAATCTCCCGCGATCGGCACAAGGCGAGCACTTCCTTCGGCGTCATATCGGCGTTTCCCATTAGTCCTAAATGTCATATTGCTTAGCAGAGTTGCCACATAATGCGGCAAGTCCTTCGGATTATACCTTCCAGCAAAATCCGCACCAGTGGGGCGGTTTTCAAGAGATTTCGACGAATTTAGGGCTTGACCGCATGCCGGGGTTTTTTGGTAATCTCCCGCCTTGGGGTCTCCGTGCGCGGAGGTGTGTCTCTGTCTCCTTACTCTTAATCTTACTCTTAATCTTAATCCTACTCCTACTCTTAATCTGCTCTTTTAAGAATGTGGTGTGCTACAGCTCGACTTGTATTTCACTTGCATTCTCTCGGGGTTCTCTCTGTCTTTCGCGTTCATCAATCAATGGCAATTCAAGCCAAGAGATTAGGATTGAGAAACAGATCTGAACACTCTAAGTAAACCAGTTGTTGAACTTCTTTTCTTGGCGATCCTTAGCTCTGGAATAACAACACCCCCTCATGCCCACCACGTTCGACCGCTATTTGCTGCGCCGGTATCTGCACGTGTTCTTCATTATGATGGTGAGCATGTACGGACTGTACATTGTGATTGATGGGTTTACCAACATCGACGAGTTTCAAGAAGTCTCCGATGAACCCTTGGTCGTCTTTGAAACGATGGCGAAGTATTACGCTTATCAGTTTAGCGTGTTCTTCGACATGCTGGGGGCGATTGTCTCGGTGATTTCCGTGATTGTGGTGTTCGGATTGCTGCAAAAACACAGTGAAATCTCGCCGATTCTCGCCGCGGGCGTGCCCACGTCTCGTCTGCTGATGCCGTTCGTCGTCGGGACAATTCTGGTGAATCTGATGATTGTGGGCAATCAGGAATTCATCATTCCCCGCATCGCCCACGTTTTGCAAGCCGACCGCACGCGGCCCGATGATGAAGGCAACCCCGTGGAGCCGATTTACGATTACGTGACCCACATTCGAATTGATGGCAAAGAGTTGTTCATCGCGGAGCAACGGCTGGATAAGGCGAACTTCGTGCTGCCGGTCCCAGAGATGGCGGTCGATTTGACCACTTTGAACGCCAAGGATGCCACGTTTCAAGAGGCGACGTCTGAGCACCCGCCGGTTGGCATTTAAGGCAGGTCACGCCGCCGTTTTCCGAGCTGTCTTTGACCAAAATGGGCCAGCGGATCGTGACGCCGATGGAAGACCCTCACGATGTGTTCGTGGCGACGGACATCAGTTTCGATCAATTGAGCAACCGCAACAAAAGCTACAAATACATCAGCAGCTTGGAGCTGATTCGGCGGATTCGCAACCCGGCGTTTGGCACAACTTCCATCCGGGGGCAAATCATTCATTTGCATGCCCGCTTAGTCACGCCGATTGCCAACGTGTTGTGCGTGTTCGTGGCGGTCCCGTTGATTCTTCGCCGCGAAAGCCGGGGCCTGGTCACGAACATGGCGGTTTGTGCGGGCGTTTTGGGCGGGGTTTATTTGTTGAGCCAAGGATTTTTGTACTGCGGCCGCGTGAATTGGCTTCCCGCCGACCTCTCCGCCTGGGCCTCGCCGATTTTCACGGGAACCCTCGGAGCCTGGCTAAGCGACCTCACGCAAACCTAAACGAACTGCGACCTGGGCTTCGTGCGATCTTGGGCGAGATTTGCTAAGCTGGCGGGTCGGGTTTTCCGGCTTTCAGATTCCTCTTTTCTTGCGGGGGAATTTCGCTTACAACACTCGGCGTTCGTGAAGCGATTCGCGAATGCCTTTCGGAATCCAATCGAATTTTCATGTCCAAACCAACGCGAGATTCCGCACCAGGCGGCGCGGTTCATCGGCCGGTTTTGCTTCGGGAAGTCATCCAAATTCTCGATCTGAAGCCGGGCTTGACCGTGGTCGATGGAACCGTGGGAGCCGCAGGCCATGCCCGAAAAATCCTCGATCGCCTCGGCGAAACGGGTTTCCTTCTCGGCTTGGACCGCGACCCGATGATGCTCCAACATGCGGAAACTCGGCTCAAGCAAAACAACTGCCGATTACGGCATGCCAGTTACATCGAACTGCCGCGGATCCTTGAAGAAGAAAAGTTGAAAACGGTGGATCGCGTATTGCTGGACTTGGGCCTGTCTTCCGATCAATTGGCGGATGACTCGCGCGGGTTCGGGTTCGATGCGGAAGGACCGTTGGATTTCCGGTTCGACACCACCTCCGGGCAACCCGCCTGGGAGTGGATCGCCGAGCATTCGGAAGCAGAAATCACCCACGTTTTGGAAACTTTCGGCGAGGAGCGTTTTAGCAAAGCGATAGCCCAAGAACTGATGAGCCGGCGGAAAACCCAGCCCGTGAAATCGACGGCGGATTTCATCGAAGCCGTCTTAAAGGCGGTTCCCGACTCCGCCAAGCGCTCGGCCCGAAAACATCCCGCCACGCGGGTGTTTCAAGCCTTGCGAATTGCCGTCAATCGGGAATTGGAACACGTCGAAACCGCGCTTCGATCAGATTTTGCCTGGGGTCTTGAAACCCTCGGGCTTGGCCGTCGTGATTACGTTTCATTCGCTGGAAGATCGAATAGTCAAGGACGCATTTCGGGACCAAAGCCGATGGCAAAACCTCACACCGCATCCAATCCTCGCCTCCCCCACGGAACAGCGGATCAACCCCCGCTCGCGACCGGCCAAACTGCGGGCAGCGCGGAAACTCCCGCCGCCACCGCCGGAGATGGCCGCATCGCCTCGCTGAGTTCCCAACTGAAGGGGCTGGCCGCCGATGTTGGGAAATCTGCCCCGTCGGAACCAGCTCCCAAGCCCGAAGCGAAGCCCGCCGCCCCAACCGGAACGACCGGCGAAGGCGGGGAAGATTGGGGGATCGCACCGCCGAAGTCCGGCATGTCGCGAGAAACCAAAATGGGATTCGCGTTCGTATTCGTGCTGCTGGTTGTGTTCGGATTCGTGGCCTACAAAAAAGTGGAACGCAGCCGGGCGGAACGCGGCGAGTTATTGGCGGCCGCTCAAGAATCCACCCCGCAGCAAAAATCGCCGGAGTCCCAAACCGCGGCGGATGAAACCGCTCAGCACCCCATCGCCGAGAACACGCCTCCGCCCGCGCAAAAGGGCGATCCTCTCGCGGAATCTCCGCAGCCAACGCCCGCGGCTTCGGATGCGTGGAGTGGGGAATCTTTCGAGCCTCCCCCGCAACCCCCGCTGCCGCAACCGACCGAAGTGGCCGCTTCCCCACCCATCAATGCGTTCCCCCCCGAAAGCGGGCAAGCGGTGAGTCCGCCAACCGAACCGCAAACCGCGCAAGCATTTCCGATGGAGCAAGAATTTCAACCCCCGGCCGCCACCACGCAAACTCCCGCTGCCGGCCCGCCGGTGGCTTTCAACCCGGTTCCGCAAAATGAGTTCGCCGAGGCTTCCACTCCGCCACCGACCCCGCCGGGATTTACTCCACCGACAGAGTTCGTCGCCTCAAACGAGTTGCCGGAACAAAAACCAGCAGCCGCTGCTCCGAACAATGGGGAACCTGCCACCGAGCAGCCCAACCCGTTCGAGACTGGCAGCGTGCCGATGCAACCGGAACCCGCTCCCGCAGCGCCGATGCAACCGGAACCCGCTCCCGCAGCGCCCACGCAGGCGGAATTTGTTCCCTCTCCTGCCGAGGAGTTGGAGAACGAACAATTCTCGGCTCAATCTCAACCGGCTCCGCGAGAATCGGAATCGACTCCGCCGATGGGCAATCCCTTCGGAGAGACCGCCGAAACCCAAAGCGAGAAATCTGTCCCGGCAGAGATCCCGCCCGCTCAGCCGGCCTCCGTGGTGTCCGGGGGCGATCCATTCGGGGTCAATCCGGCAATAGAACAAGCGCCGAAAGCCGCCGAACCCGTGGCTGCCCCGCCCGCGGAGACTTCTCCGGGATTTGAAGTCGCCCAAGCACCGGAAGCCGTCGAGTTCAACCCCATCGGGCAGTCGCCGCCGAAGGTGGTGGAAACGGCTCCCCCTCAACCGTTGCCGATTCCAGAACGCGCCCCGGTGGAAACGCCTATGAAAAACGACCCCCGGTTTGGGGATTTCCAACCAGCTCCTCTGCCGAGCCAAGCCGCGGCGGGTTCATCTCGCGTGCCCAACGAACTTCCCCGCGAGATGATCGCACAACTCTCGGCCACGCAAACCATTCCCACGGGAGCAACCGGGACCGGCCAGATGCAGCCCGGCGACCGCCCGGAAGTTTACGTCGTCCGCTCCGGCGATAATTATTGGACGATCTCCAAACAACAATACGGAACGGCTCGGTATTTCGCAGCGTTGGCCCGCTACAATCAACAGCGGATTCCCGATCCAAAAAAAATGCGTCCGGGCATGAAAGTTCTCACCCCCGCCCGCGAATTGCTGGAAAGCCGAAACCCCGATTTGTTTCCGAAATTTACCGCGAACGCCGCGGGGGTTCCCAATGCGGGACAACAACCGGCAGCGGCGAGCGGGTTCTATCTGGATGCCAAGGGCGGCCCGATGTATCGCGTCGGTCCCAAAGACACGCTGGGAGGCATCGCCCAGAAACATTTGGGCCGATTCTCCCGATGGACCGAGATTTATCAATTGAATCGGAATCGCCTGAAAAATCCGAATGCGCTGACTTTGGGCGACGTTTTGCAACTGCCGCCCGATGCCAGCCGCGTCAGCATCGTTCCCCCAGCCACGGGCGTCCGATAACAGAGGCTGTAGGCTTTAGATATTAGGCGGTCGGAATCCGAAAGCCGATTAAGATTAAGAGTAGATTAAGATTAAGATTAAGATTAAGATTAAGATTAAGAAAAAAATACCCTCCGAACTCTTTGCAGGAAATCGGATTTTGCCGAGATGACCAAGCTCGAAGCACAACTGACAAAGGACAACTGACAAACCTTCTATGTTCTTTCGGTTTTTGTGTTGCGTGGCGTTGGTTGTGATGATTTCCCTGGCGGGAGTCGCCTTGGAAAAGAAATCGCTGGAGACCCGGCGGAACATCAGCCGGCAGCATTACCGCATGGAAATCCTCAGAGAATCCTTCGCGAAAATGCGCTTGCGGGTGCAAGAACTGGGAGCGCCGGCGAAATTGATTGAATCGGTCGAAAAAGGCGAACTGCCGCTGCGTCGGCCCGAAAACTCCGCCACGTCCCAAACCAAACGCATGCCCCTATTGCATTGGGATTCCGACCGACCTCAACAGAACACCCCATCCCCCTGATGGCCGATTCGCCGACTCCACCGCCGCTCGAACCACCTGGGATTTGGCGGACTTGGTGCGTGATCGCGGGCGTGCTGGGGTTTTGGCTGATCTTGGCGGTTCGGCTGGTCGATCTGCAACTTCTCAACCGCATGGGCTTGGCGGAGAAAGCCGAGCCGCCAACGCACGCTGCATCAAACCATTCCCGCCCGCCCCGGCGACATCGTGGACCGTTACGGGCGATTGCTGGCGACCACGGTTCTGGCCAAAAGTTTATATATCAATCCGAAGGCCATCGAAAATCCTTGGGAGTTCGCCCGCAAACTGGGCCCCGCCGCCGAGGTCGATGCCGACCTGCTCTTCGCCCGCATCTCTAAGCATCGCGGCAAACAATTCTTGTGGGTCAAACGCCGGATTTCCGACGCAGCCGCCGACCGCGTGAGAGCGCTCAAACTTCCCCAAGATGTCTTCGGATTTCGGGACGAGTATCTGCGGCAGTATCCCCAAGGGAAACTCGCGGTCCATGTGCTGGGCTTTCGCGACATCGACGGCAAAGGCCAAGGCGGAATCGAACAAAGTTTCGACCGCGTGCTGAGCGGGACCGAGGGAACCCGCGTGCTGGTGCGAGATTCTCGGGGGCGGGTGATTGATGTGCAAGAATCCATCGCCGAAGCCCCTCGGCACGGACGCACGGTGGTGCTGACCTTGGATGCGGTGATTCAACTATATGCCGAGCGGGAATTGGACCGCATCATCGCCGAATGGCAGCCCTTACACGCGGGGGCCATTGTGCTCGATCCCACATCGGGCGAAGTGCTGGCGATGGCATCCCGGCCCGCGTTCGATCCGAACGATCCGATTGATGTTCCCTCCGCCGCCTGGAAAAATTTTAACATCGCTTCCGTTTACGAACCGGGTTCGACCTTCAAACCATTCATCGTGGCTTGGGCGCTCAAAGAGGGGTTGATCGAACGGGAAGAAATGTTGAATTGCGAACACGGAGCCTACCGCATGGGCCGCCGGTTGTTGCACGATCATCACCCTTACGGAGATTTGAGCATCACCGACATTCTGGTGAAATCCAGCAACATCGGCATGGCAAAAATTGGGGAACGCCTAACAAACCCCAAAATTCACGAAGCCGTGAAAGCCTTTGGTTTCGGCCAAACCACGGGCATCGAACTGCCAGGCGAAGTCGCGGGCTTGCTGAGGCCGTTGGCGAAATGGGACGAGTATTCCACCGGCTCGATTCCGATGGGCCAAGAAATCGCGGTCACGCCTTTGCAATTGATTGCCGCGCACGCGGCGTTGGCCAACGGCGGCAAGCTAATGCGCCCGCATCTCGTGCTGAGGCATACCGATGCCATTCTGCCGGACAGCGAAAACAGCCCGCCCGTGCGTGCGGGAACCGCCGTGGTCTCGCCCGTGATTTCTGCGGACATTGCGGAGTGGATCGTGCAAAAACCGATGGTGGAAGTCATCGAGCGCGGCACGGGCCGTCGGGCCAAGTTGAAAGCATACACCGCCTTTGGCAAAACGGGCACGGCTCAAAAACTCGACCCAGAGACGGGCGGCTATTCCAAAACTCGCGATGTGTGTTCCTTCCTTTGCGGCGCGCCCGCAAACGACCCCAAGCTCTTGGTGTTGATCGTCGTGGATGAACCCACCCAAGGCGAGAACCACGGCGGCGGAACCGTCGCCGCCCCGCACGCGGCCAACTTGCTCAAGCAAGCCTTAATTCACCAAGGCATCCTCGGTAACTTGGCCGTCAAACCGCGATAAAGATGCGTGCGTTGTTCCTTGCGAGATGCGAAAATGTTACGATTTTTTACATCTCGATAAGGATCGATCTGAAGTGGGTTGAGTTGCGGTTTTGCCGCGTTGGGGTTTTCGATGAGTGATTCCTCCCCTGCCAAATTCGTGGCGGAAATGGGTTCGAGCCTGCGGAAAGTTGCGGCGGATTTTTGGCGGGCGGGCTGGGATTTCGTTTATCCGCCCGCTTGTTTTTTGTGCGGAGCGGAAATCCCCGTTCCTGCGATGCAAAAATTCTGCCGGGCGTGCCTGCCGGATTTGGCCCCGGCCATTCCCCATGCCTGCCAGCGCTGCGGCGCTCCGGTTGGGCCTTACTTAAATACCACGCTGCTGGGTTGCCCGCATTGCCGGACGACGCCGTTTCACTTCGACAACTTACTGCAATTGGGCGTTTACAAAAACTTGCTCAGGCGGGCATGTTTGACGATCAAAATGCCTGGCAAAGAACCACTGGCTCACGCCTTGGCGGAGTTATTGTGGTTGCGGGAAGGGGCGAAGCTCGAACGGGCGAACGTGCAGCAAGTTTTTTGCGTGCCCCAGCATTGGACGCAGCGGCTGCTGAGCGGGCACAATCCGTCGGAAACTTTGGCCCGCTGGTTCGCCGAGCGGTTGCGGGTTCCCTGCGATGTATCTCAGGTCAGAAAAACTCGGCGAACTCCCCAGCAGGGCCGCTTGCCTTCCAGTCGCCGGCGAACTAATCTGCAAAAAGCGTTTCGGCTGCATCATCCGAGTTCGATTGCAGGCCAGCACATTTTATTGGTGGATGATGTGCTGACCACGGGCACGACCGTCAATCGGATTTGCCGCTTGCTGCAAAAAGCAGGCGCAAAATCCATCACCGTGGCCGTCATCGCCCGCGGGCTGGGCGATGCCCGCTAGGCATTGTTTGAGAACTCACTGGGCGGCAAAGCGCTAGCCGGCTAGTTGTGCGTCCATATTGACTTAACTAATTTCACTCAGCCGGTCAGCCACAACAAACTGGTTCAGTTGATCTACACAATTAGTAAACTTAATCTGGGGCAGACCACTAGCGGCCCACCGCTCATTTTTGCAGAACAAAGATTTCTCGAACGATCCCTGTTCCTCATTCACGATTCACCACAAGAAAGTTCCCCATGCCCAAAGTGACGTGTACTTCGCTCAACGCCGAACACGGACCGCACCTTGAAATTCTGCGAGCGGCGGGGTTTGAGGTCCAAGTTGCCCCGCGTTCGATTGATTTATGGCAGGAAGAAAATCTGATCAACCTGCTGGCCGACACCCATGCGGTTTTGGCGGGGTCGGAACCTTTTACGGCCAATGTGATTGAATCGCTGCCCCAACTTCGAGTGATTACTCGCACGGGCGTGGGCTTCGATGCCATCGACTTGCCCGCCTGCGACAAAGCCCGCGTGGTGGTGACGACCACGCCCGGCGTGAATCATCATTCCGTCGCCGAGCACGTATTGGCGTTGCTGTTCGGCGTGGCCCGCGGCTTTCCCGACAATGACCGCCGAGTCCGCGAAGACCGCTGGCAGCGGATCGCCCATCCCCGCGTGATGGGCCGCACGTTGGGCATTGTCGGTTTGGGCAGAATCGGGCGGGCGGTTGCCTGGCGGGCCGCCGGTTTGGGCCTGAAAATTCTGGCCTACGAACCCTATCCCGATCAAGAATTCGTCCAACAATGGCGGATCGAATTGACGAGCTTTGAGGACTTGTTGAAACAATCCGATTTCGTTTCGCTGCATCTGCCGATGTCGGCGGAGTCCAAACATCTGATGAACGCCAAGACCTTCGCGATGATGAAACCCGGTTCGGTGCTCATCAACACCGCGCGGGGCTTTGGTCGATGAGGCGGCGTTATACGAGGCCCTCAAATCCGGCCATCTGGGCGGCGCGGGTTTGGACGTGTTCGAGGTGGAACCCTTGCCGTTAAGCAGCCCGCTGTTGGAGTTGGACAACATCCTGCTCGCCGGGCATCTGGCGGGTTTGGACGAGGAATCCCACGATGACACTTTCAAAATGGGGGCCGAGACAATCATCAATTTGCAGAAAGGTGAATGGCCGGCTTTCTGCATTCAAAACCTCAAAGGCGTGAAAGACTGGTCCTGGAACCGCTGAGAACAGGTTTTAGCCCGTAGGTTCTGAATGTGCGGATTATCGTGGCGAGGTTTCTCATAATCCGCCGGGCTTTGGGAAAATATCCGTCCGCATCAGCCACGTGACGTAGGCTTGGAATGGTGAGTCAATCCTTTTCCATCCGTTTTCTTCTGCGCGTGGCTTCGAGCATGTTGGATACCGCATACCAAACCTTTCGCCAATACATGGCGTTTTACGGCAAATACTTTTCCCAACAATGGCACGACATGGGGCCGATGGGCTATGGGACGTTGTTGATCTGCGTCGGCCTCTTCGGTTGGCTTTTAATGAAAAGCGGCGTCAAAGGACCGGGCAGTTAATCGGGTTGGCGGCCCGATGAAGAATCGGTTTGAAAACCTCAAGCAAACGGCCAACGCCGACCGATGAATAACTCGCCGAGACAAGAAGGACGCAAAAAACACGTTCTTCTCGACACGAAAGAATCCACAAATCTCAAAGGGCAGATTCCCGTCGGAGGTTCTAAACATTCTTATCGGCCCGCTTCCCTGGAATGGGACACGTTTTAACGTGCCCGGAAGCACGCCGTTCTTAAAGCGACTCCACCGTCGCGATCCCCATGAGGTTTGATTTTGGCCGCGACTTTTGCGAAAGCAGAAGCCGCGGCCTTTTTATTTTGATTTCGATGAGATTGCGGCGCGGCCGAGTTAAGTTATTCCATCTTTTTCTCTGGACGCCGGGCGAAGATCCTTTTATCACCAATGAGAGAGGATCGATTTTTATGCCTAATTCCACCTGCTCGCGCGTGCTGGTTTTTCTGACCTTGCTGGGAGCATTGCTCACGTTCGCTTCTTGGTTGGGAAGAGCCGACCGCCTGGTGCTGTTTTTGATCGTGGGGTTCTTCGCCGTTCAAGCGGTTCCCGTGTATCTGATTTACTCGATTTCCCAGGCCCGGCATCGCCGGCGGGTTTTGGAGAGCATCGAAATAATCGGAGGCCGCATCACCGCCCGCTTGGCCGCCGATCCGCAGTGCATTTTGGAACTCGATCTTTCCGGCACGAATTTGGCCGAGCTGAAATGGGATTCGCTGCACACGCTGTCGCATCTGGAATCGCTGAATCTGGCGGGAACTTCGCTGACCGATGATCGGCTGGAAACCCTCGCCCGCCTGCCCGCGCTCCGGCATCTCGATCTGGAAAACACCGCAATCACCAATGCCGGGCTTCCTTTGCTGCGAAGTTTTCCTCGGCTGGAAACTATTTCGCTCACCAAGACCGCCATCACGGACGACGGTTTGGAGATGCTATTTCACGCCTGCCCGCGCTTGCTTGTGGAAGCGGACCATCTTCCTCCATTGGACCATTTAGCACCCCTCAAGGATGTCACCCACGATGCCAACATTTGATCGGCCCACGATTTTAATGTGCCCGCCCGATTACTACGGGATCGAATACGAAATCAATCCTTGGATGAGCCGCAGCCGTCAAAGCGATGCGGATGTCTCCCGCGCCCAATGGCAAGCCCTTCACGATTTGCTGGTTTCGTTGGGGGCGGAGATTCGGTTATTATCGCCCGTCAAAGGTTTGCCGGATTTTGTTTTCACGGCCAACGCGGGCTTGGTTTGGCGAGAGAAAGTCTTCCTCGCCAAGTTTCGCCACGCCGCCCGGCAGGGGGAAACGCCTTTGAATGAATCGTGGTTTCAAAGCCAGAGCTTTCAGACGGTTTCGATTCCCGAACCTTGGAACTTTGAGGGAGCGGGTGATGCGCTGTTTTGCGGAGAGACGTTGTTCGCGGGGTATCTCATTCGCAGCGATGCCGGGGCCGAACAATGGTTGGCGAAGCAAATGGGCTGCCGGGTGATTCCACTGCAATTGGTGGATGACTATTACTATCATCTCGACACTTGCTTCTGCCCGCTCGCGGAAGACTTGGCGATCTATTACCCGCCCGCGTTCGATGAATACGCCCAAAAGGCCCTCATCGAACACGTTCCGCGTTTGATCCGGGTGCAAGAGGAAGAAGCCCGGTTGTTCGCCTGCAACGCGGTGGTCATTGGCAGACACGTGGTGATGAACGCCGGCTGTCCCAAATTGGCCGCCGACTTAAAAGCCTTTGGCTACGACCCCCATCCCACCGAGTTAAGCGAGTTCATCAAAGCCGGCGGCAGCGCGAAGTGTTTGACGCTCCGCCTGGATGGTGAAGAAGCCGCCCTGTGGCCGTAATGCTCGGCTCGGATGTTTACGCGGGAAACGTAATGTATTCCGCCGGGACATGGTCGGTCAGCCAGACACCATTGGCGGAAAGATAAAACAGCAAGCCCTCCACCCGCATTTGACCGCTGGCGATTTCCAAAATCACCGCTTGACCGCGGCGGGAACCGACTTTGATGGCGGTGGCTTCATCGGGTGAAAGATGCACGTGATGCCTTTGCCCTTTGAGCAAACCCCGCTCGCGAATCCCCGTCAAAAATTTGGCCACCGTGCCGTGATACAAAACCTCCGGCGGAGCCAAAGGTTCCAGCGCCAAATCCACCGTTACCGAATGCCCTTGATTGGCGCGAATCCAAAACCCATCTTCACTAAAAGCAAACCGCTGTTTGTCTGAATCCGCCACCACTCGCCGAAGTTCCGCTTCTGAAAATTTCACGTCTTGTTCGCGGGTTTTGGCAATAAGATCTTCCACCGAAGTCCAGCCCTGGTCATCCAAGGCAATCCCAATCAACTCCGGTTGATGCCGCAGCACCAAACTCAAAAACTTGCTGATTTGCTTCTGCCGCTTCGCATCCATTGTTAGGATTCCCGTCATCGCGAGATTTCATTTTCAAGTTTCTTTTCTCGTGATACGCTGAATGGATGGTGGATTTTCACCTCTCGATGCAATCGGGCGGAATTATTTTCGCTTCGTGTTTTTCACGCCGGTTTTTTCGGCCCAGGTTTGCCAGGCTTGGCTCATTTCCTCGACGCGGTTGTGGTTGTACTTGGCGAGGTCGTTGGTTTCGGTGCGGTCGGTTTCGATGTTGTAAAGCTCCCACTTCTTCACGCCTTTGTCCCAGCAGAGTTTCCATTGCCGTTCGCGAATCGCCCGGTTGCCGGCCCATTCCCAATACAGCGTTTTGTGCGGCTCTCGTTTTTTGCCTGCAAAAATCGGCAATAAACTGATGCCTTCCACCGGCAGAATTTCTTGGCCGTTGTGGGTTTTGGGATAAGTTGTGCCGGCGATTTCGGCGCAGGTGGGCAGAATGTCGATGATGTGTCCGACTTGGTTGGTCATCGTGCCGGGTTTGACTTTCCCCGGCCAACGCACGATCAAAGGCGTGGAGATCCCCCCTTCATGCACCCATTGTTTGTAGCGGCGGAAGGGCGTGTTTTGTGCGTAAGCCCAACCCGGTCCGCAGTGGCTGTAAAATTCCTTGGGGCCGGGAATTTGGTTCGGATCATTGCCGCCGGGCGTCTCAGCGCAGCCGCCGTTGTCCGCCAGAAATATGATGAGCGTGTTTTCCGTCTGGCCGGTTTCATCGAGCTTGGCCAACAAGCGGCCGATGTTTTGATCCATCGAATCGATCATCGCGGCATAAACCGCCATCCGCAGGTCTTGCCAATCTTTATTTTGGGCCTCTTCCCACGCTTCGACTTCACGGTTTGGTTTGGGCAGCTTCCATTCGGGATCGATCAGGCCCATTTCCACTTGCCTTTGATGGCGTTCCCGGCGGATTTTCTCCCAGCCTTCCTTATACTTCCCGCGATACTTTTCGATGTCCTCCGGCTTGGCATGCAGCGGATAATGCGGGGCGGTGTAGCAGATGTGCAAAAAGAACGGCGCGGGTTCCTCGCCTTTGACCGCGCGGCCCACGAAGTCAATCGCGGAATCGGTGAAGGCGTCGGTGGTGTAAAAATCCGCGGGAAATTCGGTGATCCGCTTGTCGTTCTTGGCGAAGACCCGCGTCTTCCCGCCTTTGAATTTGGGATCGGGAATCGAAGGATCGAAATAATTGCAGCAGCCATCCAACAGCCCATAGGATTCATCGAAGCCCCGGTCGATGGGTCTCCGGGGCTTGGCACTTCCCAGATGCCATTTCCCGCTGAGGGCCGTGCGATAGCCGGCTTGCTTTAAGACCTCGGCAATTGTGACCATGTTCGGCTTTAACAGCGGGCCGGTTTGGCGGGGATAAAGCCCCGTAATCAGCGAAGCCCGCGTGGTGGTGCATTTGGCGTTGTTGTAGAACTGCCGAAATTTCAAACCTTCTTTCGCGAGCCGATCGAGGTTCGGCGTATGGATCTCTCCGCCGTAACAGCCCAGATCGCTATAACCCATGTCATCGGCCATAATAAGCACGATGTTCGGTTTGCCTGAGGACTCGGCGAAGACGCTTTGCGGCGAAACGCAAATGAGCAAGAACGCGAACATCAGCGGCGCGATCCCGCAGAGAAAACATTGCCGATGGCCCTTCATGGCAGTCTGGTTGGCCGGCCTTGGGGTGGGGAACGGAATCATGTCGCATCCTCTCTTGTTGTTTGGGAAATTCTTCTCGCGTTCGGATTCATTGTGCGACACCCTCGGCTTATCGTCAATTCCCAGCAGCCTGCAGGGGTTCCCCTGCCGAAACACCTAATCGTCTAAGGCACTTTGAACGTGTCCAGCTATCCGTGGATGGGACAAATCGGTAAGATGCGGAATGAATCGGAGTCGCCGCGATTGCGATTTCCTTTGCAATGGGGCCGGTTCTCGTTAGGATAAATTAAGAGAGGCATGTGTTTGGAAAGCGATTTTGCTTTTCAAAACATAATCTCGCTATCACCTCATGAATACATTCAGCAAATCGACCGGCGGGCAGCCGGTTTTTGGGTTTCGATAAATTCAAGCACCAACACATCAACCTTAAGGTGCTTGCAGCGGATAAAGATGCAATGGTTTTGAAACGCCCCAAACGGGGTGTGTAAGAAAAAGAACTCTTCATTTTATTTGCACGTAAGACGCGGAACATCGCGAGGCGCTCGCTTTCTTTTTTAGAAAGCGGGATCAGCGTCTTGGCCGAGGGTTCCTCGTCACTTTGAACCCCAGAGGAGATTTGCATGGCTGTTGGAACCGTCGATCGTATTACCGATACCCCGTTGCCCGAATCCGAGGAACCGAAGTTCGAGTATCCCGGAATCCCCACGACCTGCGACGGGGCAGAAGCGGTGGTTTGGGTGGAGACTCGCATTTCCCAAGGCTCCGGGGCATACCCCATCACCAGTTCGACCACGATGGGCGGCGGCTTCAACAACGCGATGGCCAACGGCATTCCCAACCTGTGGGGCGATCAGTTGGTGTTCGTCGAACCCGAAAGCGAACACTCGGCGGCCACCGTTTGCGAAGGCTTCGCCGCCGCCGGCGGACGGGTGACGAATTTCACGTCCGGACAAGGCTTGGTCTTGATGAAGGAAGTGCTTTACACGATTTCCGGCAAACGGCTGCCGATGGTGTTCAACATCGGAGCCAGGGCGCTCACCAGCCAAGGGTTGAACGTGCATGCCGGGCACGATGACGTGATGAGCGTCGCCGACTGCGGCTGGGGAATTTTATTTGGCCGCAACGCCCAAGAAGCGGGCGATTTGTGCCTCATTGCCCGCCGGGCGGCGGAAGCCTCTTGCACGCCGTTTATGAACGTGCAAGACGGTTTCTTAACCACGCATACCGTCGAATCGGTGAAGCTCCTCGAACCGGAATTTATGAAAGAATTCGTCGGCAAGCCCGAAGACAAACTCTTCAACCTGATGGACCCCGCCAACCCGATGATGTCCGGCGTGGTGCAAAACCAAGACTCTTACATGAAGGGCAAAATCGCGCAGCGGCATTATTATCAGATGCTCGAACCGGCGCTCCGGGATGCCTTCGATTTGTTCTATAAAAACACGGGACGTAAGTATGATTTCGTCTGCCCGTACCGCTGCGAAGATGCCGAATACGTTTTGGTCGGATTGGGCTGTTACATGGAAACCGCCCAAACCACGATTGATTATTTGCGGGATGAATTGGGCATTAAAGCCGGCTGCTTGAACGTCACCTGCTTCCGTCCCTTCCCCGCGAAGGCGATTGTGGAGGCCCTGAAAAACTGCCTGGCGGTGACGGTCATCGAACGCATGGACGATCCGCTTTCGACCACGGGCAACCATCTCACCCGTGAAATCAAAGCCGCGTTCTGCGATGCGATCAACGGCCAAAACGGGCAAGCCCAGATCGACCGCATCCCCAAACTCTACCACGGAGCCGCGGGCTTAGGCAGCCGAGACGTGCGGGCGGGCGACTTAATCGCCATCTTCCGCAACATGCAGATTGATGGCCCGCACTTCTTCACGGTAGGCATCGATCATCCCACGGCCCTCACGCGGGCGGAAGATCCGGATTTGCGTCCCACCGGCGCGTTCTCGATGCGCGGCCATTCGGTGGGCGGGTTCGGTTCGGTGACGACCAACAAAGTCATCGCCACCATCGGCGGGCAGGTCTTCGGCAAAGACGTGCAAGCCTATCCGAAATACGGCTCCGAAAAGAAAGGGCTTGCCCACCACGTATTACCTCACCATCGCCGACTCGCACATCTATTCGCACTCCGAACTGGAGCATGTGGATTTGATCGTGCTGAACGACACCACCGCCTTATTCAGCGGCAACCCGATTAAGGGCATGGTGGATGGCGGGGCGATCTTCATGCAAAGCCCGTTCAAAAATCCCGACGGATGTCTGGAACCGCATTCCCCCGCACCACAAACAAACGATCCGCAAAAAGAACCTGCGTGTGTTTTTTGCGGACATGGTTCACATCGCCCGCGAAGTGGCTTCGGTGGCGGACTTGGAAATGCGGATGCAGGGCATCGTGCTGTTGGGGGCGTTCTTAAAACTCACCCCCTACTCCCAAGATGCCCAAATGTCCGAAGAAGACGTCTACGCCGGGGTGGAATCGGCGCTGCGAAAATACTTCGGCAAGCGGGGCGAGCAAGTCGTGCAAGACAACCTCACCTGCGTCAAACGCGGCTACAGCGACATGCAGGAAATCCCCCAAGACACCATCCACGCCGGCAACGGGAAGGCGTAGATCAGAAGGTGGAAATGCTAAATGGCATCCAACCTTCCGATTGAGGATCAGCCCATTTATCGGGCGATGGTTGATGACAACGGGCTGCCAAAGTTGGGGGCAACCGCCACAACTTTGGGCGTTCGGGAAAAGAAAGACATTGATGTGGATGCCGATGGAAACATTCACCCGCCGGATTTCACACTTCATGGCAAGAATGGAGTATCTTGTTCTCCAACCGTAGAACAACTTCCTCCATTCGCACTGCCGATTAAGTGGGGCGGATCACACAGAAAGACGGAGGTCTGGAGAATTGATGTGAAGGATTCTCGGCCCCGATTTGATTGCCCAACAAGATGGTCCCGATCATATATCAATAGGTCCATCCCGAATCATGACCCTGTCCGAGTTTGTACATGCGGTTCAATCCACGGCAAGCCGTTGGGAGAAGGTCGTATAAATCACGGAATAATCCCATGAATCTTAAACTAGAATTTAGCAAGGCGTTGCATTCGGGTGCGTCTCAAGAGGCTCTCATTGAAATTGTCTTGCAATATAAATCCACGGGTGGCACGCAGCGCGGAGCCTACGACCAACTTCATGAATTGTGGTTGGAACTAGGCTTCGACGAAGATGAATCCGACCATCCCAATTCCCAGCGGGATGAACTCGAATACGTGATGGAATTAGTCTGGGGATTTTGCAGCAGCGAAAAAACTCTCTGGGAAACTTCGCTCTCTAGTTCCTAAGTCCAAATCTGCTATTTCCATTTACTCAACAGAAAGGCACAAACGATGCGAAAGCAACTATTGCTATTGTCCGTACTGCTTACGCTCTGTTCGAGTGAGGTTGGGAATGGCGCGGAGCAATCCACGGCTTTGCGGCCTCTCAAAGAGCCGAAATACCAGACGGAAAAACCGCTCTATTGCCGGGTTCTCTTCCAAGGCAAGCAAGAGGTTTCCGTGTGGATTGTGATGGATGGAGATCGGCTGTACTTCGACCGGAACGCCAACGGAGATTTGACCGAACCGGGGGAAAAGTTGCAACAAAAGCCGCGGTTGGCCAAACCGGGGGAGACGTTGCAGCCCACTGCGGATTTTACGCACGAGTTCGAATTGACAAACGAGAAACTTGCGAAACGATTTCGCAATCTCAAGATTCGCTGGCAGAAGCCGGTAAACCCTGAGCGTTCCGGCTTTATGGAGCTTGCTGTCTTGGTTGCCGGCCAATTTGAGTTGCAATCCCTGCAGGAAGGATCGGACTTGTCCACGAACCCGGAGAAATCCCGGATCATTCTCATCGGCGAACAGCTCCGCCTGTTCGTGATCGAGTCGCCCAATTTTTTGCTTTGGACCGGCAACAATGCCGGGACGAAGCTGTCACTTTCTGTGTGCCTGGGGACAGAGTCCTCGACCCAGCATTTTGCCTATGTCGCACAGGAGTCTTTGCCGAAAAATGTCCAACCCATAGCGGAGATTCAATACCCACCAAAAAAAGGCGAGAACAAAACTCGGCTACAGGTGGTCGATCTGGATGGCATAACGAATTATTTTTCGGCCACGGATATAGTCCAATTTGGAACGCCCCCCGGTCTCGTGACCGTGACCTTCAGCATGAAGAACTGGGACTTCGCCCAAGTGAAGCCGGTTGTAGTAAAAACCAAATTGCCCGAATTTAAGAATCTTCCCACCCTCTCCCCCGATTGAGGCCAAGCGCGGGTTTGAATTTAATCGCATCCATCACACCAATCCGTTATTTCGGATGAAAGGAACATAGAACATGTCTACCGTCGAAAAACCTCATTCCATGAACGTCGCCAATGAGCGCGATCCTCACAATAACAACTCTTACGGAACCCTGGTGGACCGGGACTACATTCGGGTAGAACTTCCCATTCTGGATGTGGACGATTTTAACGACCGCATTATTGCCGGCTACGAGCAGGGCATCGGCGAGAAGCTTTTGCCCGCCGATTTGACTACCGCCCGTTCGCTGATCCCCGCGGGCACGGCGACGCTGCGGGATTTTAGTTACGTCGCCCCCGAAATCCCGATCTACATTACCGAGAAATGCACCGGCTGCATGGACTGCGTGACCGAATGCCCGGATACCGCGATTCTGGGCAAGGTGCTTTCGGAATCCCAGCTTGAAGAAAAACTTTTGACCCTCCCCGAAGCCGACCGCGAAATGTATCGTTCCCAATGGTCCAAAACCAAAAAGTATTACGACGGACCGAAGAAGAAAGGCAAGGAAGGCGGGATGTTCAACATCATGATCGATCCCTCCAAATGCAAAGGCTGCGCGGAGTGCGTGACGGTCTGCGACGACCTTGCCTTGGAGATGGTCGACAAGTCGGAAGAGACGATGGAAACCATCCGCAAGAGCCATCGCTACTTCAAAGAATTCGGGCCGTCCAATGACGACTACATTAACGACAACCTGTTAATCGACATGATGCTCAAAGAGCAAACCCACATTTACGTGGGCGGGGCCGGTTCTTGTGCGGGCTGCGGCGAGGGCACGGCCCTTCGCATGTTGTGCGCGGCCACGGGAGCCAAATACGGCGACCAATGGGGCATCGTGGCGGCCACGGGCTGCAACACGGTTTATACTTCGACCTATCCTTATAATCCCTACCTCGTGCCTTGGACCAATTCTCTCTTTGAAAACGCCCCCGCCGATGCAATGGGCGTGAGAGCACGCTGGGATCAAAAGGGCTGGAAGGACAAACCGATCTGGTGTATCGGCGGGGATGGAGCCATGTTCGACATCGGCTTTCAATCGTTGTCCCGCCTCTTGGCTTCCGGGATGCACGTCAAAATTTTCGTGTTGGATACCCAAGTCTATTCCAACACCGGCGGGCAGGCTTCGACCAGCACGTTCACCGGGCAAAACACCAAGATGTCGAACCACGGCAAAGCCATTGACGGCAAGCAAGAACGCCGCAAAGAAATCGCCCAAATCGCGATGATGCACCCCCACACTTTCGTGGCCCAAACCACTTGCGCCCACGTCAATCACTTTTACAAATCGGTGCTGGGGGCTTTGGAATTTAATGGCCCGGCGGTCATCAGTTGCTACACCACCTGCCAACCGGAGCACGGCGTGGGCGACAACATGGCCACCGACCAAGCCCGCCTTGCCGTCGATTCGCGGGCGTTCCCGCTGTTAATCTTCGATCCCAGCAAAGGCGACCGCATTAAACAGCGTCTGTCGTTGCAAGGCAACCCGGCCCTCAAAGAGGACTGGTGGAAGAATCCCAAAAACGGCGAAACGGTAGACTTCATCACTTTCGCCCGCAGTGAAGGCCGGTTCGGCAAGCACTTCGATAAAGAAGGCAATCCGTCCCATACGCTGCTGGGGGCAAAACAAGACCGCCTGGAAAACTGGCACGTGCTTCAAGAACTCGCCGGCTTGATTTGAAGCGTTTTCTTTTTCCATTCAGAATTAAGATCTGTCTCAAGACTTGGAAAGGGAACTGCGCTCTAAAAATGAGCGGCAAGGTGCTAGCCGCCGGTTCTTCTGATCAAAAAAACCGGCGGCTAGCGCCTTGCCGCTCACTCATCGAACGAAGCTTAATTCGCTTGGGAAGCGTGGGTGTCGGTTTGGCTGCGGGTTGATTTCGCGCGTGCTCCGTCCAATGCCAACGGTTCCAAGGCATTCAACCGGGCTTGAGATTCCGCGCACAATCGGTCGCCGTCGAGTTGTTCCCAGTCGGCTTTCCACAACTGGGCGGCGGCGTAGCCTTCATCGTAAAACCCGATACCGCGTGCCTTGCGATTCCACTGGTCCATGCGGGCCATTTGCCGGAAACAGACGGCGGCAGATTGATAAATCTCCGCCCGCTCGGCCATCCGCAAGTGGCTGAGATCCAGATTGTAAGGCGGCGCGGAAGAATGGCTTTCCCCCAGATGCCTTTTCATCGCGTGCGGGAAAAATCGGCATAAATCTTGCCGTTGAAAACTCTCCGCTGCATCGAACAATCCCGTCAGCAGCCGATCTTGCTGATCTCCCAATTTTCGCATGAGGTCGGGTTCTGGGATGCGCTGTTTTTGCCGTTCCATAAGCAGCCATCTTTCGGCGAGCAACGGTTGCATTGATTCCAAAATGCAAGCGGCTTGGTTTTCCATCCATGCCGAGAAATCCCCAGTTTGGGAGGCATCACATTCACATTCCATCAAGTCGGACACATAAACCAGCCACAACAGCGGATGGTTTTGGAAGGGCGGTTGATCCATCAGCCCTTGGACAACATCGCTGCCGCGCAGAGATTCATATGCGAGAAAAAACAGCAGCCGATCCCCCGTGGTCAATCGGCTTTCGTCAGGGAGAAATTTTTGCTGCGGGCGATTGGGATGGTTCGCGGTGATCCACATGAAAAACCGCAGCGTATGTTCGGAGAACATCAGCCCCAATTGGGCGGGCGGAGTGCGGTTCCATAAGTGGCCTGTGGCAATCTGCCCGTTTCGCAAGAACCGTTCCCGCCGCCAACCGCCTCGCCGGGCCAAATACGTCGGCACGCCTTTTTGCAGCGTGTCTTCTACCAATGCGATGGCGTTTCGACTGAGGCAAGGCGGGCAATCCATTTCCGTTTGCACTAATTTGAGCACGGGGTCGCCCGAATCCCGCCCGAAGAAACCGTGCAGAATCCGCAGCAGATTCGCTTCAAAGCGGCTCACGGTTTTCATCAATCGCACAGCCTTGAAATTGCGGTGATAATTTTAAGGGGCATTAACGACCTGAGTTTACCGGAAGCCGTTTCCATAAGCCAATGGCGGAACCGGCGGGGTAGCCGTTGATGGTGATTTGCCGGTTTTCCAGGCGGATTTCCAAAGTGTCGGGTTCTTGCCAATACGCACCCTCGGCAGAATAGCGATCCGTCAAATAGTGAACTCGCTGATTGGTCGAACCGATCCAACGGCGGCCGGAATCCGGCTTGTCCCGTTCGTAAAGTCCATCCACCAACAGATCGGTATGGGCAAGCAACTCTTGCATGTCTGCTTCGGAGTGTTGTTGCAGTTCTTCCAAGCGGTAGCCGCTGAAAATCATCACCGACAAATTCTGCGATCTCGCTCCCCGCGCAATCAGCCCGGCGGCATGGGCATGGGCGAACGGTTCCCCGCCCAAGAAGGTCACGCCTTCCAAATGGGGATTTTCTGATTGGGCCTGATGAAGCCGATGAAGCACTTCGCCCACGCTGGTTTGGTGGCCAACTTCAAAACCGAGCATCTCGGGATTGCAACACCCCGGACATCGAAACGGACACCCCTGAAACCAAACCGCGAACCGCTCCCCCGGACCTTCCGCCTGCGTGTGGGGCACAATCTGAGCGACCCGCACCGGGGTTTCAAGCAGTTCTTGGGAGATTTCGGGAAACGGCATCGGTTTGACTTTTGGGGAAATGATTTCAGTTTTTGGAGCCTTCAACGTGACCAGGGGGCTGACGCCCCCGCTCGCCTTTTATGCCAATGTTGAACTCTTAGGCTTTGTCCAATTCGGGGATCAGGTCCAACATGGCAGCGCAGAAGGCGGGGAGATCGGAAGGGCGTCGGCTGCTGACGAATTGGCGATCTACCACCACTTCCGCATCTTCCCAGACCGCGCCCGCGTTGACCAGATCATCTTTGATCCCCGGCGACCCCGTGACTTGCACGCCTTCATAAACCCCGGCGGAAATGGGAATCCAACCGCCGTGGCAAATCGCGGCCACGAGTTTCCCCGCCGTGGTGAATTGCCGAACCAACTCCAGCACCTTGGGATCGCGGCGGAGTTTGTCGGGAGCCCAACCGCCTGGGCAAATCACGCCCTGAAAATCCTCGGCCTTCATTGCGGAAATCTCTCCATTGGTGACGCAGGGGTAACCGTGCTTGCCGCGATAAGTCGCCCCAAGTTCAGGCCCTGCCACCGTAACCTTCGCACCGGCTTCCTCCAAGCGAAGTTTGGGATACCACAACTCCAAATCCTCGTATTCGTGTTCGACGAAGATCAAATACCGTTTTCCGAAAAGAGGTTGGGGAGAAGACAATCGTCAATCCTTTCCTGCTTGGGGAATGTTGCGGATGCGAGGTTTCCACTCCATCCTAATCTTTTGACTTGCCATCGGCGATGCCTTGGGAACATTCAAAACCAATTTCGCGGAGCTTGGCTTGAATGAAAGGATCGCTTAACAATTCTTGGAAGGCGATCACCGCGGGGCGGTTCAGGCGGGTTCGAGGGGCGACGAAATCGTAATGTTCCGCCCGCAAAGGCAGGCAAGACAAGCCGTAGTTGGTGGCCACGGTTTCAATCGCCACGCCCCAATCGGCCCGGTTTTGCTGAATCGCCGCCGCCACCGCGTTGTGCGATTTGGGTTGCAAGGCATAACCCGGCGGTCTTAAAGAGCCGAGATGTTGATCGATCAAAATTCGCGTGCCGCTGCCCGCGTTGCGGTTGACCATCGCACAACGATCATCGGCGAGGGCGGCTTTTAGAAAATCTTCGATGGTTGAAAGGCCCGCAAATCGCGGATCATCCGGGCGATAGACCAAACACTGCATGCGGCGGTAGCCGGGAAAGAGTTCCAAATCTTCCGTGAGAAACGGCACGTTGTATTCGCCGGTGGTCGGGTCGAGCAGATGCACGCCCGCGACATCGCATTCCCCGCGACGGGCGGCGTTCAATCCGCCCGTGCTGCCCACAAACAGCGATTTGGTGGAAAACCCCCGCCGGTTCATCTCGCCCAGCAGCAAGTCCAAGCCGACGCAATGGCTGCCGATGAAGACCAGATCTGCCGGTTCTAGCGACTTGCCCAGCAAATGCACATCCACTTCCGAGTTGGCTTCCAGGATTTCGGTTTGCCGGTCGATGGTGAGAAAGCCATCGGCACAGCTAAACGTCGTCACCGAACCGCTGCCCTTGCCCATCGGATAGGCCGCTAAACCGTATTCGCTTTGCACCAAACGGACTAAGGTATATTCCGTCCGCCCGCGATCTGAATTGATCTTCATCGGCAAGCGGGCGCGGAGGATTTCGCGTTGGGTTTCGGTGCGCCCGGCCAAACGGCGAATCACGGGGGCCACGAACTCGTGAAACGTAAAAATCGCCGAGGTCGGAAAGCCCGGCAGAATCACCACAGGTTTTCCCGCCGTCGCCGCCAGACAAATCGGCTTGCCCGGTTTGAGCGCCACGCCATGCGCGACAATGCCGGGATCTTTCACCCGCTCGCTAACCACGCGGTAAGACAAATCCCCGGCTCCTTTGGATGTGCCGCCGGAAAGCAAAATCGCATCGTACTGCCTAGCTTCGGCGAGGATGCGGGCAAGCTCCGCTTCATCGTCGTTGACCACGCCCAGCGGAATCGCTTCGCCGCCCAACTCGGTGACGGCGGCGGAAAGAATCGCCAGGTTGGAATCGTAAACCGCACCGGGCGGCAACGGTTGGCCGGGGGAAACAATTTCGTTGCCCGTCGAAATGATCGCCACTTGGGGCCGGCGAAAGACCGAAACCTCGGCCAAACCCACGGCCGCCAACACGCCCAATTCGCGGGAGGACAAATGCTGACCTCGCCGCAACACGGTTTCGCCGCGTGCAATGTCGGTTCCCGCGTAAGTCACGTTTTGACCCGCCGCCACCGCACGGATGATTTCCAGCCTCGGCCCTTCCGCCGTCTCCACGATGTCGGTGTCTTCCACCATCACCACGGCATCGGCTCCGCGAGGCAACATGCCGCCTGTGGCAATCGTGGTCGCGGTTCCGGGTTCCACAATTACCCGCGCCGCCCGCCCCGGCGAAAGCACTTCCGCGTTTAACCGGACGAAACCGGGATATTCTTCCATCGCGCCAAACGTGTCGGAAGCCCGCACCGCGAAGCCATCCACATTGGAGCGATCAAAAGCGGGCACATCGACGGGCGAAGCCACATCCGCCGCCAACACCCGATCCAACGCAACCGCTAACGGCAACCGTTCGCTGCCCAAGGGTTCCAAGTTCAGATGCTTTTGGAATCGTTCGGTGGCTTCTTCGCGGGAAATCACGTTCAAAAACTGCTGCTGCCGGGCGGCATCGGGAACGCGGGGGGGAGTCGGCATGGTTGGTTATCCGTGGCCAGTTGTTTGTTGTCATTGGTCGCTTATTGTAGAGCGGGTTGCGCTTTGATTCATCCACGCCAAGAATCTTCTTGGGGAAATGCGATGTTTCAGAAAAACCTGCGGCCTTCATTCCTCACATGATACATCCCCGATATGATAGAAAGAGCAAGGGAAAGAGAAAGAGAAACCAGAATCTTCGCTGTTTTTGGGAGTCGTGACATGAAAGTCTTGGTGCTCGTGCTGTGCTGTGCGAATTTAGTTTGTGGAATGAGTTTTGGCGGATCACGCGGCATGGCAGCCGAAAAACCGGGCACGGAAGAAGTTCGCGAAGCCATTGCAAAAAGTCTGCCGTTCATCGTGGAGAAAGGTCAATGGTGGATCGACGAGAAAAAATGCGTGTCCTGTCATCGCGTGTCCTTCATGACTTGGAGCCTCTCCGCCGCCAAACAGCATGGCTTTGAAGTCGATGCCAAGCTGAACGAATGGCAGGATTGGTTTTTGAAGCAGTTGGTCAGCGAACGCGAAAAAGGCGGGCTGGTGGGAGAAGGGAACCTAGAAGGCTTGGCTCAATTCCTCTTGAGCCGCGAACAAACCGGCGAATCTGCCGAGTGCGCGACAGCCTACTCCAAATTTGTGGAGTTGATCGTAAAAGGCCAACAAGCCGATGGGACTTGGAAAGCGGGCGGTCAACTTCCCTCCCAAAAACGCCCCGGCCCGGAAACCGCGATGGTCTCGACCATGTGGAATGCCCTCGCCTTGGGGACGGTTCCCGACGAAGCCGCCGTTCAAAGCCGTCAAAAAGCCTTGGACAAAATCCACGCCGCCAAGCCAGGCGAAAGCAATGAATGGTTTGTTGCCCGCTTGCTGATCGAACGACAATTTGGAACGGCTGACACATTGGCCCCGCGAATCAAAACGGTTTTGGATCGGCAGAATGCCGATGGCGGTTGGGGGTGGAAACTCAAAGATCCCAGCGATGCCTTGGCGACCGGACAATCACTTTATGTGTTGCGAAAGGCGGGCGTGGCCGTGGACAATCCCGCCATCGAAGGCGGGCAAAAGTTTTTGATCGAAACCCAACTGAAAGATGGCTCCTGGTCTGTGCCGGGCACGAAAAAATCCAAAAAGGGCCAGCCGGCCGAGACCTCCACGTATTGGGGAACCTGCTGGGCCGCAATTGGCCTTTTGGAAACCCTGCCGGAATAACTTCATTCCCGCGTTTTCGTCACGGCTTTGCCCAAAGCCGGTCTGAAATGTCTGCCAGGGTTTCTTTCCGTTGGGGAAAGATCTCGAACGGGCAGACATCGGCGGAAAACTTTTCACGATACCGTCAAGTCCGCCGACATTCTCCATCCGCCAAATCATTTGTTTTGGCGAACGGGCACTCTGGGTCTCCGGGATTGTTTCAATCCGAAATCGGTAGAGACCCGTTTTGAGTTCTCCTTGTTTTGAATGACTTTTATGAACCAAGATTGGCAAGCACTTCTCGCGAATTTTCGCGAGGAACGCGAACGCATCGCCCAAGGCGGAGGCGAAGCCGCGATCGAACGGCAGCACAAGAAAAACCGCTTGACCGCCCGCGAACGGATTGCGGCTTTGATTGATCCCGGCATCACCGTTTTTTGAATTCGGCCGCTGGGCCGCGTGGGGCATGTACGCCGATTGGGGCGGGTCGGCTTCGGCGAGCGTGGTTTGCGGGATCGCGACAGATTGCGAATCGCTCTTGCCTGGTGATCGCCAACGATGCCACCGTCAAAGCCGGAGCGTTTTTTCCAATGACGGCCAAAAAAGTGCTTCGCGCCCAACGGATTGCCATGATCAATCGGCTGCCGTTGGTGTACCTGGTGGACTCCGCCGGCGTGATGCTGCCGCTGCAAGATGAAGTCTTTCCCGATGAAGACGACTTCGGCCGCATCTTCCGCAACAACGCGGTGCTCTCGGCGATGGGCGTTCCGCAATTGGCCGCGATCATGGGCAACTGCGTGGCGGGCGGCGGATATCTGCCCGTGCTGTGCGACAAGCTGGTGATGACCGAAGGTTCGGGATTGTATTTGGCCGGCCCAGCGTTGGTGAAAAGTTCGATCGGCCAAACGGTCTCGCACGAAGAACTGGGCGGAGCGGAAATGCATGCGTCGATCAGCGGCACGATCGACTTTCGCGAACCCGATGATGCCGCTTGCCTCAAACGCTTCAGATCCCTGGTGGAAACCTGGCCCACAGACACTCAAGCCGCGCAATTCCGCCGAGGCGAATCCGTTCCGCCCGCCCGGCCCGTGGAGGATCTTTACGACGTGTTTCCGCTCAATCCGCAGAAGCACGTATGAAGTCCGAGACGTGCTCGATTGCCTGGTCGATGCGGGCAGTTTTCAGGAATACAAGGCCGAGTACGGCAGCACGCTGGTTTGCGGATACGCCAAGCTGGGCGGGTTTTCGGTGGGCGTGGTCGCGTGCCAACATCATCCGGTGCATCCGCCGAAAGCGGGGTTGCAATTCGGCGGCGTGATCTATCACGACTCCGCCGAGAAAGCCGCCCGCTTTGTGATGGACTGCAACCAAACTTGGACGCCGATCCTGTTTTTGCAAGATGTGTACGGCTTTATGGTGGGGCGGGATTCCGAGCAAGCGGGCATCATCAGAGCCGGGGCGAAACTGGTCAACGCGATTTCCAACAGCCGCGTGCCGAAAATTACCGTCATCATCGGCGGCAGTTATGGAGCGGGCAATTACGCGCTGTGCGGCAAAGCGTTCGATCCGCGGTTTCATCTTCGCCTGGCCCAACGCCCGCTGTGCGGTGATGGGTTCCAGCCAGGCGGCTTCGACGCTATTGGACATCAACATCGCCGCCCTCAAACGAGCCGGACAAGAACCCGATGCCGAGGAACTGGAAGCCCTTCGCGAAAAAACGGTGGCGAGCTACGAAGAGCAAACCGACATCCGCTACGCCGCGGTCGCGGGGTTGGGTGGATGAACTGATCGAACCGGCAGACACGCAGAAACACGCTCATCGCCGCTTTAGAAATCGCCTGCCGACACGCCGAGGACGAACCATTCCGCACGGGGGTGTTTCAGGTGTGAGGAAGAGCAATGCCCAAGATGCAAAAAAATCCGGCATCGTTGTTTGAAACAATGATGCCGGATTCGTGATTCGCCGCAATGTCTCATTCAGGAGCTTACTCTTTTTTCTTCTCCACGATGGTGGCTTTTTTGATGTAGTCCAACTTGGGGAAGTCGGTTTTGAGATAGGCGTTGCCTCGGCTTTGCATGCGTCCTTGGCTGGGTTGTTCGCCGTATTCGGCGTTGATTTTGTCTACGATTTTCATGCCTTCGTCCGAGACTTTCCCAAAGGGGGCGAAGCCTTGGCGGTCGAGGAAGGAATTGTCTTTGAAGTTGATGAAGACCTGCGTGGTGCGAGTGTCTGGTCCGGCGGTGGCGAAGGTTATCATCCCCCGCGTGTTGGATTTCGTGACGGGGTCGTCTTTGATGGTCGCTTCCCGCCATTTCTTTTGGACTTCCGGGTTGCCGTTGATGCCGAACTGCACCATAAAATTCGGCACCACGCGGAAGAAGCGGCATTCGTTGTAAAACCCCGCTTTGACGGCTTCGTGAAAGCGGTCGGCCCCGATGGGTGCCCAAGCGCGGGTCACGTCCACCACGAAATCTCCCGCCGTGGTTTCAAACTTCACCTGATACGTTTCGGGAGCCTGTTCCGCCGCGCGCACCGCGACAGCCGAACCCAGCACGCCGACCAAAACCAATCCCTTAAGCACGTTTCGCATGGTTCTTCCTCCTTCGGAAATTCCTGGTTGTCGACACGATTTGAAAACTGTCTTCGTTGCACTTTTTATTCGATGACTTTCGCGGATTTGATGTAATCCAGGTTGGGGAAATTTCGGTTGAGATACCCGTTGCCCACGGATTGGATCAAACCTTGGTCGGGTTCTTGTTTGTACTCGGAATTGATGGCATCGACCACGTCCATGCCGCCATCGATGACTTCGCCGAAAGGCGCGAATCCATCGCTGTTGAGCCGATAATTATTATTGTAATTGATGAAAACCTGCGTGGTGCGGGTGTTGGGGCCGGCGGTGGCGAAGGTGATGCGGCCACGCGTATTGGATTGGCGGGGGAAATCATCCGGGAGGTTCGCTTCCTTCCATTTCTTTTGAATTTTCGGGTCGCCGTTGATCCCGAACTGCACCATGAAATCCGGCATCACGCGGAAGAAACGGCATTCGTCGAAGAAGCCGATTTCCACCAGTTCCCGAAAGCGGGCCGCGCCTACGGGAGCCCACGAGGGTTCCACCTTGACCACAAAATCCCCCTTCGTGGTTTCAAAGCGGACTTTGTAAGAATCATCGTTCGATTTGAGGTCCGTGCCCTCGGCGCTGGTCGGCTGAACGCCGGCGGTCTGTGCGGGGGGTTCCTTGGATTTGGAGACGGCTCGTTTTTCCTCGTGGCTTGTGCAGCCCGCCAATAAGAGAAGACACGCCACGCCGATTTGAAAACTTAATAACCGCTGCATCAGCCATCACTCCCTTGAAGTTTGCAGGACAATCAGCCGGGGATTATTCGGCGAACGATTTCCGTTTGGGAAAACCTCCATTTCGCCGATCACTTCCGATTTATACGTTTTTCGCGTCCATCTTGCCAGTTGGAGCGGGAGAGAAGTTTTTTCGTTCGCGAAAATCTTCCGTCTTGACGGAACGGCAATATCAAGTTGCGGCCAGAACTTCGGAACAAAAGTTTTGCTCCCGGCAGACTTTGGATCTCGTTTCCCGAAGCCGTGTGGCGTATGATTTCTTCATGTGAGATGACCCAAATCGGCAAGTTTCTATTTTGGCCGCTTCGCTAAGGATTGAGTGCGTGTCTTCTTCTGAATTTTCGCCCACTGCCCGCACGATCGAGATGCCTTCGCGCGAAGAGACGCCGGGGGATGTCGATCCCACCCAAGTTCGCGCTGCGCACCCGTTGATGGCCTTGGTGGCTGACACCCTCCCGCATCTTAGCGGGGAAACTTACGACTTGCTCCGCGACCGTTTGCGGTTGGCTTCGCTGTTGTTGTTCGCGGCCTATGCCAGTTTTTTCATCAAAAACCTGTTCTATTTGGACCGCTTCCAAACCGCTTTGGATTGGGTTTTGTTTTGGGATCACTTTGCGATCACCTTGGCAACGGGGATGATCGGGCTGCGGTTGTGCATGAACTGCCGGCACGTGCTGGGCCATTTGCGGACCGTGGAATTGATCGTGTTCGGCGGGTCGGCATCGTTTTTCGCGTTTCTTAGCTCGGCCATGTTGCTGAACTCCGCGAACGAAGGCTACCTGCTTTCCATCGCCCCAATTTGGATGCTGCTGATTTTTACCTACGCGATGTTCATTCCCAACAATTGGCGAAGGGCCGCGGTGGTCATCGGCGGCATGGTTTTGCTGTCGATTCTGGTATTGCTGGGGACTTGGGCTTCCTCGAAAACTCTGGCCGCGTTGATCGCGGAAAAACCCGAATTCGGGCGTATGATGATCGAAGTTCCCATGATCGTCGCGCTCTCCGGCGTGATCGGCACTTGGGGAGTGAGGACGATCAACACTTTGCGAAGGCAAGCCTTTGAAGCCCGGCGAATGGGCCAATACCAATTGAAGCAACTCTTGGGCAAAGGCGGTATGGGCGAAGTCCATTTGGCCGAGCACGTGCTGTTGAAACGGCCTTGCGCTTTGAAACTCATTCACCCCGATAAAACCGGCAACCCGAACACGCTGGCCCGCTTTGAACGGGAAGTGCAGGCCACCGCGAAGTTGTCCCACTGGAACACCGTGGAGATTTTCGATTACGGCCGCACCGAAGATGGCACTTTTTATTACGTGATGGAATACCTGCCAGGCTCGAATTTGCATCAGCTTGTGGAGACATTCGGCCCGATGCCGGCGGAGCGGGCAATTCATCTGTTAATGCAAACCTGCGATGCGCTGACCGAAGCCCACGCCAAGGGGCTGGTGCATCGCGACATTAAGCCGGGGAACATTTTCGCAGGCGCAACGGGGCGGGGTGTTCGATGTGGCCAAGCTGCTGGATTTCGGTCTGGTGAAACCGCCCGCGGAATGGGGCGAGTCGGGCGTGACGCAGGAAGGCATGATCGCCGGTTCGCCGTTGTTTATGTCGCCCGAACAAGCCACTGCCGACAAGGTCGATGCCCGCAGCGACATTTATTCTTTGGGAGCGGTGGCATATTTTCTGCTCACGGGCCGCCCCGCCGTTCGAGGATGAAAAGCCGATCAAAATTCTAATGGCCCACGCCAGTCAACAACCCCGGCCGCCTAGGGAGATTCAGCCGAACGTCCCCGCCGATTTGGAACGCATTATTTTGAAGTGCCTGGCCAAGTCGCCGGCAGAGCGTTACGACTCCGCCAAGGGTCTGCGCACGGCGTTTTCCGAATGTGCCGCCGCCGGCTTTTGGACTCGCGAATCCGCCGCTGTTTGGTGGCAAGATTTCGGCTGCCCGCAGAAAAAACAGCTCGATGCCCAAGTCTTCGCCGCCTGCGCCCGTTCCGTTTCGTGAAATGCAAAAGGCCGAGAGCAACGGTTTGCCCTCGGCCTGATTTGGTCAGCATCTGTTTAAGCGAATCGCATCGACTTAGTACGGAAGCAGGACAGTCGGCTTGGAAACGGGTTTGGTCAACTCGCCGGCTCCTTCAACTTTTAACTTGCGAACCTCGTTGGTTTCCAATTGGATGGACTTGGCGTGGATTTCCGTGCCATCGGAGGTTCTCATCATCACCACGCCGTCTTTTGCGAAAATCTCCACGAGGACGGGTTTGGCGTCTTGGTCTTTGTCAGCTTTCACCGTGGTTGCACAAGGCAGGCAGGTGGCCGCTTGGGTCGTCACATCGCACTGGTGGTGAGTCACCGAGGGCTTGGTATCGCAGGGAGGGCAGGTTTTGCGATTCTGCGTTCCGATGAAAAAGCTGAAGGCGCGAGATTGGGGAGAAGTCGAGCCATGCCCGAGGGCGGGAATGTTTATGACATTTCCGAGGCCAAAGCAGAGCGCACCCGATTGGGGAGAAGTCGAGGCGGACGGTTGGCAGGCTTCGGATTTTTCTTTGCCGCAGCCGCTGCACTTATCTTTGCTTTCGCATTTGCATTCACACTTGCATTCGCACTTGCATTCGCATTTGTCTTTGCATTCACACTTCTCGTTGCAGCATTTGGCATCCGTGCATTTTTCGGCACAATTCACCGGGCAGGTTTGATTTGCGGTGGTGAATTTGACGGAGATTGCCGGTCTGGGTCGGCTGACCATTGTGCGGGGCTTGGCGACGATGTGAGTCAGAAATTGGGCGATCAGCGATTGAGCCGGGGCGGTGGCGTTGACCGTCAATTCATTGCCCGCCACGGTGCAGCCCAACACACCGTTGCCGGCTTCCAATACAGGCTCCAAGGCTTTGGCGGTTTCGTGGGGAACAGTGTAAGTCGCCCGCACGATGTGCTCCACGCTTTTCGCGCCCGGAAAGGGGCCGGCTTCCGACATCACCGGGCATGCAACAATTCCCGTGGGACAATCCATGCCGGGGAAGAATGCCTGGCAGGCTTGCGGGGCTTCTTCACTCACGGCAAAAGGATTGTGGGGTTGCGGGAGTGGCAGCCCGAAAGGCGTGGGGACAAAATGAGGGGGCGGGAAATGCGGAACGTGCTGCTGGGCGTGAAGTTGTTCCCAAAGAACATTGCCGGGCAGACCGGAGCCAAATGCGGGAGGGCCGTAACCCATTGCCGGATGACCCGCAGGCCCAGAGGCTTCTGGACATCGTTCGCTTTCGTGGGCGGCCACTTGAATCTTGGTTCCATTCCTCTCGAAACTGACGTGGCGGACGGCGGGCGGTTCGAGGCTGGGCGGGGGACAGGCAATCAAAGCCACCGGAGCACACGGAAACAAACCGGGAAATTCCAGCGGAGGCCGAACCGCAGGGGAAAACACGTCAAACGGGGCCGGCGGCGGAACCGACGGAACGGCGACCATCCAAGCCGGCGAAGTCTGCCGAGTCGGCGAAGTCAACGGCGAGAATCCCAACCGATGGTCTGCGGGCCGTTTGGTTTGAAATTCGGCTCGAACCGTGATGGCCGTCGGCGTGGGTTCGGGCGGCATGGGGGCGGGTGTGGGTTGGCCCCCGGCAAACAATGTCAGCAACGTCAATACAACGGTCATTCGCATCCTGCTCCTGAAAATAGAGAATGTTCCCTTGGTCCTCATGGGTCGGACCGGGAACACTGCAAACCCATTGCCAATCGCCGATCTCGACGGTGATTTTTCTCGATCCGGGCAAGTAACTGCTTGCAGCATCGGGACTTTCGGAATTCCGACTTCAGGAATTCTTCCCCGCGTTCCCGCCGATAATTTGCAAGCGTTACCAGCAGGGCTTGCAACTTTTGCATTCCACGTAGGGAAACCGTGCCCCTTGAGATGGGCAGAAATTAGGGAGCTTGGGCGTTAGGGAACCAACGCGATTTTAGGGGGCAGCGTTAGATGATGGGCGGTTTGGTGTTCGGTGTTGCCGGCTTCATCGGAGGCTGCCGCGACAAGCTCGCCGGTTCGACGGGCGTTTCCAGGGTGAGCTTCCAATCGACCACGCCGGAGCCGCTGGCAATCACATCCGCCGGTTGGCCGTTGATCGTAGATTTTTGTGATCGTGCCGTTGTCGTGGGAAACGCCTGGACTTCCACGCGGTCTCCGTTTTCGCGGACGGAAGTGATGATTGTCGCGGGCGGCAGATCATCCACGGGATCAGCAGTTCCGGCCATTGACGTCTTGACTTCCGCCACGCGGGCTTCTTTGCCGGTTATCGCCGGCAGAGATTTATAGTCGTTGCCATCGTTGCAGCAGATCCTTGGCGGCGGTGCTGACGACTTTTGCGTGGCTGACCGGGACCGAAATAATCGTGAATGTAAATCGGCACGCCGTTGGTGATCGGGGTCACCGCGGGGACCGACGCCGCGGTTGATCAGGGCCAACGGTCTTGGAATTGCTTGGGGCGATTGACTTTGACGTTGCGGAGATGGGTTTCGGCATCGCCGCTGATGTTCACATCGCTAATTTGCACCAAGGGCGTGCTGCTGTTGCCGTAACCGTAGTGAATGTCAGACCATCCACGCTGATCTTGCCGAGTCTGGGCACTGGCATCGTCCATGCCGCGATTGAAGGGTTCGGCACCGACCATGCGAGATCTCCAAATTGCGGTAAACTTGGTTCTCGAAGGCGGGGCGATAAATGCCGTAGGCCGCGTGATGAATGAAGACGTTTTCCATCAGCATGGTCGGACTATGCGGACGGAACGCGTAATGGGCTCCCCAGATTTTGAGATTGCGAATCGTGTGCGGATGCTGCGTGTCCGGGCCGGTCCAGTCGATGCGCTTCATGTACTCCAGCGACTTCTGGTTGTGGATGGGGGAATCCGGTTGGCTGTTGCCGTTGGCCGCGACGACCATGCCGTAAAAGCCTTCGGTGTGGGCTTCGTTGTCCTCGAACCGCCAAATGGGAATCGTGCGGACATCGACGAGTTCTTCCTTGCCCTCGGGGGTGAGGATCGGCAGTTGGGCATCGAACCGGCTGATTCTTCTGCATGTCGTAGCGGTAGCCGTATTCATCGTTTTCGCAGGTGACGTTCCGCGTCAACGTGTTCCGTCCGTTGGCCCACCAGAACCCGGCCCCATCGTTGGGATCGAACGGCAACACCTGATTGGGCAACCGCCGTCCCCGGTAGGCATGCACGCGCCAAATTGTGATCCGAGCAGGTTGTAAACTTCGGTGCCATCTTCCAGGAAGTAACCGTGCCCCACGCTCTTGTAGCCGACGCAATCGCGGACCACGAGATACTGCGTGCCGTGAATCGTGATCCAGCGGTTGTGGGAATCCACAATCGCGGCGCCTTGCACTTGGCTGCCCCGCATTGTGTCGCCGACGAGATGAAAGTGAATCGCATAGCGGCCCAGCACGCCCTCTTTGCCGAGATGGGCAAACCGGGCGTAGCTGATTCCCGCCTTGGCTGAAGCGATGATAAACCGTGTGCCCGCGAACGCCGTTCGGGTCGGCGGACTTTCGATGATCACGTTGCGCGACAAGATTCGCGATCTTCCGCAGCGGATCTCGCCCGGAACCGGCGTGCTCATATTTCAAGCGGTTGATCGAGCTTGAATTCCTCGCCTTGGCATGGCTTGGATCCGGCGGTGTTCGGTGGTGGCCTCTTCGGGTTGATTTCGATAACTGCCCCCGCTCCCTTTGCGAACCGATCCCGTGATAATCACTTCATCCCCCACCCGCCAACCGCTGACGGGTGCGGAGACATGCACCGTGTCGGAACCCTTGGCGGCATCTTGGCCGAGTTTGACCCACGTCTGGTTCATAGGGGAACCGTGGATTTCCATGCGGGCCGAGCAACACGCGACGGCGGGGGCATCTTTTTTATCCAAGCCTTCCAAATAATGCAGGCGGATTTTCGCGGTGTGCTCTGCAGGAATGGGCGATTCCGGCGTGCCGATTTCCAACAACGGCATCTCGCCCGCCGGGGCGGCTCCGGTTCGCCCGCCTTGTTAGCCGAATGAAAATCGCAAGCGAAACCGCTCTCGCTGCAATGCAGGCTATTTTGAACTTTCAACAGCCCCACGTTCAATTCGGTGTCGTGCTTTCGCGAGAACCGCAATTTGCCCGCGACTTGCACCAGCCGAATCACCGCTGGGCTTTTGACGTCGTAAAGCACGTCCGTGCCTCGCGTAATCAGCACGCGGTCGCCCGACTTGGGCACGCGGGCCGGCTGCCAGGTTTTGGGATCGGACCAAGCCCCGTTGTGAACGGATTGGACGCTAAACTCCAAAGCATGGTGTCCCGCCGCCTCGTGTCCCGGTTCGTGGGCGGAAAGAAACGTCGCCGAGAAACTCCCCATCATCGCAAAAAACAAGCGCATTAACATCCCGGTCTCTCCTCAGGCGGAAAACATCAAAGTTTATTGATCTCACCGCGATTGTAGCCCGACGAAAAAACAGTTGCAATCGGCCCCGGCTTTCGGAGAAACACGGTCGCGAGTTGACAAATTCGTTTTCATGTTTCATATCTTGATGAGGTGCGAACCAAATCGTTTCCCGAATACTTACTTAATCTGATTGATTAGTCAGGCAGAGGTTTTTCCTCATAACCCGAAACGTAAGCGAGGGACCGATAATAGAAATCCCTCCCTGGCGATTCATTGATGTCTTCATGGTTTCGTCGCGGGATGCGAGGATTTTATGCGCATGTAGTGAAACGGTTTGCGTCACTTTCGTGAGCGGCGGCGCGTGGTGTGCTGATTCGTCGGCCTTTCACGCTCAATTGATAACGGTGCATTTTTTGGATTTTCACGATCAGACCATGTGCTTTAGGGGCGGCGTTCTTTGCAATCGTCGGACTCCCCGTGAAGGGGTACGTCAGGCAACTTTCGACTGCGGAAACCACCGCGAGGCGTCCCGTCGTCCATGCTCCCGCGGCAATTCCAAGGCGGACTCTTGTTTATCAATGCGGGGGCTGTTGAACTGTTTGATCGGCACGCCTTCCGCGCGGGCCGGCACTTCGGTTTGAGACGAGAGACGCTTGGTCAGTTCTTCCGCATACTGTTTGAAATTCACGGACTTGATTTTCTGCTCGTACAAATATCGATCCACGCCCCGCGCATTGTTCAGCACCCGCGACTCTCCGCGAAACCGCAAACGATCAAAACCTGAAAGCACCAAGCTGAACAATGAACCAAATCTTGCTAAAAAGGATTTCATGGACGTGTTCTCCCAAAAATGTGAGTGAGCGAGAGCCTTACTTTTTGGGCATCACCTCCAGCTTTTATCAAATGGGTTGCGTGCAAATCCCGCTCTAAGGGTTACAATTCCCAACGGCAAAAGTGTGTCAAACTTGTCCGCGAGAAAGAGAAAACTCATCGCACTGTAATCGTAATCGACAAAGGGGAATTCTGTGGGCAACGAGAATGGATATGAAGCCGACAAAACTCCGGCGGATTTTCAGATCAAATGTTTTGATGTCGATCTCACTTCAAAAACCGTGCTGCCGACTCCCAGGCCCTGCGAGGATTTGGAGGATGTGTTCGGCGGCATCGCGCGGGGTTTCAAACTCCTCGAAAAATTCCCCATCGACGATCCTTACGATCCTGCCGCGACGCTGATTCTCAATCTGGGACTACTCTCCGGCACGGATTTTATGACCGGCCTGCGGACGTATTTTCACGCCTATTCGCCCTTGAAAACTTCCAAAACCGGAAAACCCTCGGCGATGTGGTCTGCCGGTAGCGGGAAGTTCGGCACTAAGTTAAGGTATCTGGGGATTGATGAAATTCTCTTCACCGGGCGCTGCGAACAACCCACAATTTTGCACATCACCCGCGAAGGCGAGGAACCGCCGAAGTTCGAGTTCCTCGATGCAAGCGATCTCATTGGCCATAAGGTGAACCATAAAATTCAGGCGCTGCATCAACGATTTCCCGAGGCCCATTTTGCCGTCATCGGACCCGCGGGCGAGAATTATCAAGCCGTCAGATACGCCGCGATTGCGCTCTCGACCGAAAACCAACTCAAGAGCGGCGACCAAAAATCCCGCTGGTGCGGACGCGGCGGCATGGGCGGGGTGATGGGTTCCAAAAACCTAATCGCGATTGTGGCCGACGTCAAAGACCACATTGGTCCCAAGGGGCCGAAGGAACTCAAAACCATCAACATGGAAGTTGCCCGCGGCAAAGGCAGCGCCCGCTTCCGCGACAAGAAAAAAGCCAACGGCGGCGGCGGAACTTGGGCCAATTACGAAGCCTTAAATCCCGTGCATGCCATGCCGGAAATGAATTTCAACCCCACGGGAACCATTGTTTCGTTGCCTCTTTACCGCGACAACGTGGAAGCGCTCGGGCCTTACGTCGTCAAAGATGAATCGTGCTTTCGCTGTGGAATTAGCTGCCATAAAAACGTGTACGATGAAGTCATCGAGGAAAAGAACGGCAAGCTGAAATCCAAGCCCGACAAATACCGGGCCAAGTTGGATTTCGAGCCACTGAATTTGCTGTCCTCGAACATCGGGATCTTCGACATCGACCAGGCTTGCATCCTCGTAGAACTGGTGGATGAAATGGGCATGGATTCCATTTCCATCGGCACTACGTTGTCTTATGCGATGGAATACAACCGCCGGCATCCCGACAACAAAGTCGCGGATGGCATGAGCTACGGCGACTACCAAACCACGCACGATGTGATCGAGAAAATCGGCACGGGCCGGATGGAACTCTTGGGTCAAGGCGTGATGCGGATGTCCGAACAACTCGGCGAAACGGGCTATGCGATGCACTCCAAGGGCATGGAATACCCGGCCTATCTGCCGCAAACCAACCCCGGCTATCCCTGGGCCTTGGCGGGCGGTCACATGTCGATGCGGACTTATCTGCTCGTGCTTTACGAACGCGAAACCAGCCTGGATTATTGGGTGGAAGCCATCACCACGCGCGGCTTGAGCATTCTCAGGGACGACTTTACCGGCGTCTGCAAGTTCGCCGGCTTGCCCGATGAGCAAATGGCCGAGGCGGTGAAAATGCTCTCCGGTTTGGACGTTACCGCCGACACCTTCAAGCAGATCATCAAGCGCACGTTTCTCAGGGGTTATCGGCTGGAGAAAAAGCAAGGCTTTACCGATGAAGATTACGTCATGCCCGCCGAAGCTCACGAAGAATATCCGCAAATCGATCTACCCTACTTCAACACGCCGGAGTTTTTCCAAGCCCTGAAACCACGCGTGATGGCCCGCTTCAATCAAATGCTCGAAGAAGAAGGACTCGCGGTTTAATCGTGGCCATCCTCGTGGAAATCCCGCATGCGATTTCTCGCTACAGCGATGAAGAAACCGAGGTTCGGCTCGACGGTTCCAAGCTCGGCGAGGTGCTGGAGCTGCTTTGGGAACGATTTCCCAAATTAAAATCCCGCGTGCTCGATCGGGCGGGTAATTTGCACGCCTATTTGTTATTGTTCCTGAATGAACAAAAACTCCCTCGCACGAATTTCGAGAGCCAAATCCTTCACGAAGGCGACCGCTTGGAAATCGTGGCCCTCGCCGAGGGTGGGTGATGCGGCTTCGCCGAAAATCCCAATGACCAAATCCCAATGACCAATCGTACTCTCTACATCAAGCCCACAGCCTAACAGGAGCCAAACCGCATGAAGGCATCGGATTTATTCGTCAAGTGTTTGGAGAACGAAGGCATCGAGTACATCTTCGGCGTGCCGGGCGAAGAAAACGCCGACTTTATGATCTCGCTGGAAGACTCGAAAACCATCAAGTTCATCCTCTGCCGGCACGAGCAGGGGGCGGCGTTCATGGCGGAAATTTACGGCCGGCTGACCGGAAACCCCGCCGGCTGCCTGGGCACTTTGGGACCGGGAGCCACCAACCTCATCACCGGCGTGGCCGATGCCAACATGGACCGCGCCCCGATGTTGGTGCTGACCGGCCAAGGAGATTCCGAACGGCTGCACAAGGAATCTCATCAGGTGATGGACGTGGTGGCGATGTTCAAGCCCGTCACCAAATGGGCCCAAACGGTGTTCCATCCCGACAACATTCCCGAAATCGTCCGCAAGGCGGTCAGGCTCGCGCGGACTGAAAAACCCGGAGCCTGCCACATCGAACTGCCCGAAGACATCGCCGAGCGAACGGCTTCCACTACGCCGATTGAAGTTCGCAAGTTCCGCCGTCCCGTGCCGGACGACAAAATTATGGACCGCGCCTGGGAGATGATTAAGAACGCCAAGCGTCCGATCATTCTGGCCGGCAACGGAACCATCCGCCGGCGGGCGAGCAACCAACTTCGCGAGTTCGCCGAGAAAACAGGCATCGGCGTGGTCTCCACGTTTATGGCCAAAGGCTGCGTGGACATGGATTCCGAGCAATGCCTTTACACCGTGGGACTGCAAGCCCGCGACCACGCGATTTGTGCCATCGACGCTGCCGATGTGGTCATCACGATGGGCTACGACATGGTGGAATATCATCCCCGCCTTTGGAACGCGGGCAATCATCATAAGCTGGTTCACATGGACTTTATTCCTTCCGAAATCGATGAGGATTACCGCATCGATGTGGAAGTCGTCGGCGATTTGGCCCACGCAGTTTGGATGCTGAACCAACGGGCCGATGCTTACGGTCCCGAAAAGCTGGACTACGATCACAGCCATTCCCAAAAAGCCCGCGCCGCCATGAAGGCGGATTTGGAAGAATATAAAGACGACACGGCCATCGGCAAAATCAAGCCGCAAAAAGCCCTGTGGGATGCCCGCCAAGCGATGGGGCCGGAAGACATTTTGCTCTCGGACGTGGGAGCGCACAAAATGTGGATCGCCCGCCACTATCAATGCCACGAACCTAACACCTGCCTGATTCCGAACGGCTTTTGCTCGATGGGTTTTGCCTTGCCGGGTTCGATTGCCGCCAGTCTGGTGCATCCCGAACGCAACATCCTCGCGGTCTGCGGCGATGCGGGCTTTCTGATGAACGTGCAAGAAATGGAAACCGCCAAGCGGATCAAATCCAAAATCACGGTCATGGTTTGGGAAGACCACGCTTATGGGCTGATCGCCTGGAAGCAGCAAAACCACTTCGGCAAGCATACCGATTTATCCTTCGGCAACCCGGATTTCGTGGCATTGGCCAAAGCCTTCGGCTGGAACGGCCACCGCTGCGAGGACAGCAGCCAATTGCAATCGGTTCTCAAAGAAGCCCTCGCCGAAGAAGGCCCCAGCCTGGTGGTCATTCCCATTGATTATGAGGAAAACACCAAACTCACCAAACGCTTGGGCAATATCAGTTGCCCGATTTAATCCGGTTCTGAACGGTCGCAAGGTTTCACCCCGCGCTTTGGTCTTCCTTTAAGAAGATCACAGCGCGGTTTTCTTGCGCTGCTTCAGCAACCCGATGCGAAATGTATCGGCAAAAAATCACAGATTGCGGGCCGTTCGGGCAAATTTGGAAACGCGGGCTTGCGAGTGCCTTTCGCACCGCTTTAGGATGGAAGATGTTCTTCGCCGCGCCGGATTTGCGCGGGTTTTCCGCTGTTTCTTGCCGGGATGATATTTTCCGTGACCAAATACCGCCTGTCCGCCGCCTCGATAGTGACCGCCATTCCCGCGGGGTTTCTTGCCTACGTGTTGGTGATGGCATTTTTGGAAAAGCCGGGCTTCGACAAGATGGCCGGTTTCTTTCAAATCATTTCCGGGCTGACGTTGACCTTGGTCACGCTGATGGTTTTGATGCCGGTGGGCATTCTGATCTTCGGCAAGAAACCCGAACCCTCGGCAGAAACCCATGCCGGCGGTGAAGATCTGGCCGGCGATGGCGAACCTGAACAGGCCGGCGAAGACCTAGCCGAAGAGGAGGAAGCCGAAGACATGTTCCAGGATGAGGGCGGAGATGCCTTCGCAGAGGAAGGCTTCGAGGACGATGATCTCGGCGATGAGGAATTTGCAGATGATGACTTCGGCGATGAGGAATTCGACGATTTCGACGATGAGGACTTCAAATAAGTGATGGGTGGCATGGCCACTGCTTTGAGTGGCCATGTCTGCGCAAAACACCTCTCCATTCCAAGAGAAAGCATGCCCGCGCAAAGCCGTGGGCATGGCACACAAAAACTTGAAGTGATTTCCTTGGCGATCACTAGCTGCTTGCACTGCGGTAGCTTTTTAGGGACCAGTGAAATACGGATCGGGAAATCACGAGAGCCAAAAGCGGAGCAATGATCGCCACGCCCGCGAGCCAACTGGGGTGCAAAGGTTTCGCAAGCAGCACGCGGGCGGGAACCGTGACCACCAGCAAAATTGGGATGATGTAGCTGAACGAGAATTGCAGCACGTCCCCCGCCGCCCATTCCGACATTTCCGATGGTGTGCGCCCATCGGGATTGCTGCCGTAGATTTCGCGGGGATAGCGCGCAAACACGGTGATATAAAACCAGAAATCGTAAAGCCCTTGGTTGCGCCCGAACCAAATGCTCGTGCTCGCGAGAATAATCATCAGGCTATAGAAGAACGTCACGCCGGCGGCGATCAACAGCAAATACATCGCCACGTTCCCAGGCGTGACTCGGGCGTGCATTTGGTGCAGCGAATAAAACAAAAGCCCGCCCGCCAACAGGATTTGATTCAGATTGGCGATGTCCACCTTCTCGAACGAAATCAAAAACTGCGTGTCGATCGGTTTAAGCAAAGCAAAATCGAGATTGCCCGTGCGAATCAGTTCGCTGAAGTTGGCGCAGTTCGGCATGAAGAACGTCTCCACAATGGCGTTAATCAGCATTCCCGTCGCCATGAACGCAAAGTATTCTTCGCGGGTCCAATCGTTGATCGAATTCACGTTGGCATAAATGATCTCGAACAACGTCAATTGGGCGGCGAACCAAAATGCTCGCGTGAGCAGCGTGATAATAAAATTCCCGCGAAACGTCATCTCCCGCACCAGCGCATTTCGCAGGAACGTCCAGAAAACCCGACCGTAATGCGGATGGTTCATGCGATGTCACCTCAGACGGTCAATTCGATAGCGGATAGAAGATGGCGGATTGAGGATGGAATTTATTTGGCTTCGATCGTACCAATGCGGCAGGCGGTTTCGCCGTTTTCGGTGAGATGTTGAATTACATCCTCCACCTTGTGCGGATCGGCAATAATCGCGAAGCCCACGCCTCGGTTGAACACGCGGGCCAACTCTTCGGGGTTGACTCGACCTAACGAGGTGAACCAATCGTAAACCGGCAAGCTGGGCCAAGAGTTTTCTTGAATGGCCAATCGGCAGGCTTCGGGCAGAATGCGTTCGATGTTTTCCGCCAACCCGCCACCCGTGATGTGAGCCATTCCATGCACTGCATCGGCGAGAGATTCGCTTTGCAATAGTTTGTTGATCGGTTTCGCATAGATGCGGGTGGGTTCCAACAGCACCTCGGCGAGCGGGGCGTTCAATTCTTCAATGCGATCATCAATTTTTAAGTGCAGATGATCGAACAAGACTTTCCGAATCAAACTATATCCGTTGGAATGAAACCCGCTGGAAGAAAGCCCCACGACGACATCGCCGGGCGCGGCTTTTTTGCCATCCACGATTCGATCCCGTTCGACGACGCCCACGCAGAACCCGGCCATGTCGAAATCTTGCTCGGCATAGACATCGGGCATAATCGCGGTCTCGCCTCCCAACAAAGCTGCTCCCGCTTGCAGGCAACCGGCGCTCACGCCTTCAACCAAATCCGCCACCAGATCTGGGTTGTCGCGGCCAAGGGCGAGGTAGTCCAAAAAGAACAAAGGCTCGGCCCCCAGGCAGAGGCAATCGTTGACGCACATCGCGACCAAATCAATGCCCACGGTGTTGAACTTTTTGGCGAGGATCGCCACCTTTAATTTCGTGCCCACGCCATCCGTGCCGGAGACCAAAACGGGGTCGCGATAAGTTCGGCCTTCGCCGTTGAGCTGAAACAGCCCCGCGAACCCGCCGGGCAAATCCATCACCCGCCCGGTGTGTGTGCGGGTCATGAGCGCGGGAAGCCTGCGCATGGCTTCTCCATAAAGCGCCAAATCCACCCCGGCATCTTTGTAGCTGACTTCGGTCATCAACGGGAACCTTTAGTTGGAATGGGCATCGTGCTTCGTCAATTGATCCAACGAAACGAAGCCATCCGCGTTCGCGGTTTTTTGGGAAGGACAAGATTGGCAACCGCCGGAATGGCAACCGCCGCCGGGATTGCGTAGCATCCGCGCGAACCGTCGGACCAGCACCCCCGCCGCCACCGCCACGCAGGTTAAGGCCAACAAAAGTTGAGAGTCGATGGCGTTCATCATCTCGATCCGACGGGAATGATTTGGAACTGGAAGCCTCAGCGAGTAATCTTAGGGAAGATGCTCGGTAACACCGTTTGCAGCGGTGATTTTTCCGATCATTTTGCCCCGAAGCTCCAACCACAAAATAGCCCAGTTGATAAGAAAAAGACAGGGCAGAACAAACGACACGGCATAGTCGACGATTTCGCTATTTACAAAGGTGAACTTCTGACTCATCATGTTCTTGCTGTTTCCCAATCTGCAGATGCTGCAACTTGCGTTGACTTCCGGGCTGATCCCGGAATCTATTGCCGCTGCGCCGGTGGAATTTGCCGCGCACGAAGATGGCCGGACTTGGGTACAAATTTCGCTGGAGTTGGAACCCTCTGCTGCTGCCGATTTGAAAGCCTTGGGGGTCGCTTTTCGGAAATCGACCCGCGGTGCGAGTTCCGCATTACAAACCGTCGCCTGTTGGCCGCAGCTTTTGCCCTTGGAGAAAATGGCCCCGGCCCAAAGTGCTTCTCCCAACGGTTTGACCGCACGCACGCCCGTGTTGTTCGTGCTGCCGAAATCGGCCAACCTGGCAGAAGTGGTTTCCGAGATGCTGCGACTGGGGAACGACAGGCAATCATTTCGGCAGCAAGAAACTCCCGCAGGCACGCGGACGCTGCTGCAAGTCAAAGGGCCACCTTATTACACGCTGCTGCGGGCGATTGATTCAAAAAAGGATCAAGATGCGCCCCAAGCCTTCATCGAACAACAGCCCCGCGTGTGGGTGGAATACGGTTATTCGCATCCGCTTGCGGAATCCATTCAGCCCGCCGCCGGCACGTTTTTATTGCTCGGCCGGCCCAGGGAATGGACCGTGATTGAAGAGGGCAAGTTCCGCGACATTTACGAATTGCTCCGCTTCAAAATCCCCGGCAAACCCATCCGCTGGGAAACCGAAGAACTGAAAGATCGGCTGAAAGTCCCACTGCGGTTGGTGCGCGGCGGCAGCGAAGAGTCGGCGGAGTTGTGGGTGCTGAGCGAATCGGGCCTTTCGCAATTGGAAGAGTTGGTTTCCGGGGCGGATGATCGGCTGATCTCGCGGTTGGCGTTCGCGGTGGGAACTTCGCCGCACAACGAGGGGCAAAAGGTGGTCGCGGTAAAAGTTCGGCCCGGCAAGGAACCGCCGCCTGTATTGGTGTTAGACGGCGTGGCCTGCCGAAGATATTTGCGGATTCCCAATCTGTTTTTGCCGGTGGGCTATCGTCTGCATCCGCCGCTCCGCCGGGATGCGGTGAAACAATTATTGGCCTCCGAGGCCGATCTCGATACCTGGCTGCTGCAGGGATCGGATGGACAATTCGTTCCGCAATCGCTGCCGGATGATGCGTTTCGCCCGCTGTCCGATTGGGTGGATTACGTGTTGGATTCCCACCGCGATGCGCTGATGGCGTGGAAAGAGGGGATGCAGTTTGATTTTGAATCCTTCATTTGTCCCGATGAAGAACCGCACCGCGAACGAAAAGTGAGCAAACCGGAAACAGCGGAACCCGGTCCCACAAAACCAAGCCCCATTGAGAAAAAGGCGGCCGAACCCAAACCCAAGCCGAAGCCTGCCGTGCGCTCCCCGCAACAAAACCAGTTGCCGGCTCGCAAGGTGGAAGTGATTCCGCCGAGCGAATTGCAGCAGAAATTGCAGATGTTGGAAGCGGAATTTCGCGAGATGCCGGAACCTTTGGATTCGCCCTTACGCCGAAAGTTGTGGCGCGAGTTGGCGGAAACTCACATCGCTTTGGGGAACAAAAGCGAAGCGGCGGTCTGTTACGCGAGCGGGCTTTGGAGCCAGCAGGCTTTATCCGCCGATTGGATTCGCGATTGGTTCCAAGCAGAAGCCGCACCGCCTGCGGAGGAATCCTTTCAAGCCGCGATCTCAACCGAAAGACCCACGCCTGCGCAGCTTCATCAGCTTGCGATTCACGCGATTCATGCGGCGTTCGGCGAAACGAATATTCCCCCTGCGATCCAAAATTCTCTCGGACGGGTGCAGCAACAATTGGAGCGCTATGAAAACTATCTGCCGGTGAAAATCGCCTGGCTGGCTTGGCTGGCTTGCGTGAAACTCGCCGGCCACGATTTTTTGACTTTGGCCCGCACGCGCGACAGACTGTTGGAACGGCTCCATCAACAAGGCCCCAGCCCCGATTTGGATTTGCCCGGTTTTTTGCGTTCCAGCGGGCCGCGCGAGGGCGGGCGGTTTCGCGCGGTTCAAGCCGCGATGCAAAAGCTTCGCGACCGCGTGCAGGCGTGGATTCGACGAGAGTTGGAGGAGCGGGGCATTCCCAAAGCAGAAACCGCCTCTTATGCCGATTTGATGATCGCCTACGGTTATTCCCGCGTGGGGCTGGCGACGGAATGCCAAGCCCTGCTGGAAAAAACCCAAGCCCATTTGGCAAGCCAAAGCGTTTCCAATGAAGTTCACGCCTGGCTCAGCGAGGCGTTTCGGTTTCGGATCGAGCAAGCCTCGGCAGGCAAAAGCCGCTCGGGTTCGCTGCCGGAAGTTTTGATGAAACCTTTGATCGAAAAAACGCTGGATGCGAACGCGGTTTACATCATCGATTCGTTGCGGGCCAAATCGAAAATTTTAGAACCTTACGAACAAATCAGGCGCAAACGCGGTTTATCACAAGGAGACAAATTTCCGGTCTCGCGGCGGAAGTCGAACATCTTGCCGATCTGGATCACCGCGAGGAACTCGCGGCACGGATTCGGGAACTGCTGAATAATCACGGCGGGCAGCAAGCGTTGGCCGGCACTCAAGCAGGCCAACCCAACGTGCAAATCGCGAATCATCAAGTGCTGCTCGCGGGGGTTTTGCCTTTCGCGCCTCGCTTGGGGGAATCCCATGCCGGCGAACTCTTGAATGAAGTTCCCCCCACGCTCGAACTCCTGACAGACCCCTGCCAACAGGCGGTGCTGTTGGACAGGGCGTTGTTCGTGGCGGGCCATTTCGGGCAGACGATGCACGTTCGCCGATTTGTGGAGCAGTTGCATTTACTGTTCGAATCGGCGGGCAGTGCGGAAACGGCGGGCGTGTTCGGCCAACTCTTGGGGCAGTCTTTTCGCGGGCTTCGCAAGTTGGGCATGCGGGGCGAGATTTCCAGCTTGCTGGATCACATCGACAAACTCATCGCAGCCAACCGCTTTGAAACGCGGCCGGCTTCCGCCGCCAAGGCCAAAAAGGTGAAATCGGCAAGGTCTTCCAAATCGCAAGAGGAAACGGATCTCGCGCGGAAAACCGATGCGATGACGTTGCGGTTAAACCTTGCCGCGGGCTGGTTTTACTTTGGAAACGACGATCGCGCCCACGCGATTCTGGACGAGGTGTCCCGCTTTCTTTACGAAGAAAAAAATCTAAAACACCAGCTCCGCCGAACCTTCGCCCGCCAATACGCCAAGGCGTTGGAACACGCGCCGATGGAAGTCGCGATCCCCAAACTGACAGAGATCTGCGAGAAGCTGACCGATGTCACCAAGGGTTTCGGTGCGGGGATTCAAGATCGGTATTACGCTTACGAACTTTTGGAAATCGTGGAATCCCTCGTCTTGGCTTTAGTCAGCGATGACATGGCTTTAGACCCCAAGGCCCGCCGATTGATGGAGGAATTGGAATTCTCCATCCGCAAGCGGGTGCATCGCGACATGGAACTTGCCCGCCAACAAAGCGAAGTTTAAGCTAGGAACGGCTTAAAAGATTCAAATGAACCAGTTTGGGAAAACCGAAACAGAAATGGATTGATGAGATGTCACAATTTGGAAACGAATCATGTCTTTTGGGTTGCGGCTTTGCCGTGCTATACCCTCGGCCTATTTGCGTTGTTGAGCATTTCTGATTGACTTCGTATCATGAAGTTGTGATCGAAAGTTCGGATTCTGGGTTCCCCTCATTTTCAAAAGCCCTTCTTTATGTCCGATTCGGAAAAATCCATCGAGGAACTCAACGAAGAACCTGCGCTGCCTTTGTACAAAGAATTTGTGCTCTTTCTGTTGGAGAACAAAAAGTGGTGGCTGGTTCCGATTCTGTTGGTGCTGGCCTTGATGGGAATTTTAGTCGCCCTGTCGGGTTCGGCAGTGGCTCCCTTCATTTATCCGCTGTTCTAAACCATCTTACTTCATTTCATGATTCGGAATCGTGGCGGCCAATGCGGGCGGCGGGCTGATGATTGCAGTTGAGGAACTTACGAAATCGTTTCCCGTGCCGGGGGGGAATTTCCTGGCGGTGGACCGCGTGTCTTTCGCCGTGGCCGAGGGGGAAGTCTACGGTCTGTTGGGAGCCAACGGAGCGGGCAAAACCACCACGCTCCGCATGATCTTGGGGCTGCTGGAACCCACCCAAGGCGATGCCCGCGTGGATGGGTTTTCGGTCAGAACTTCTCCCGAAGAAATCAAACGCCGCATCGGGTTGGTCTCGGCCACTGCCGGGCTTTATCAATGGCTGACCCCGCGCGAGACGATTTTGTTTTTCGGCGATTTGTACGGACTTCCGCCGGAGGTTTCCAAAGCCCGCTTGGAAGTTTTGATCGAACAATTCGGGCTGGGGGATTTTCTCGACCGCCGGGCGGGGACGCTCAGCACGGGCCAGAAACAACGGGTCAATTTGGCCCGGGCGCTGATTCACAATCCCCCCATGATGCTGATGGATGAACCCACGCGCGGCTTGGACGTGGTGGGCACGCAAGTGATTTTCGATTACATCGCCCGTCTGCGCAACGAAGGAAAAGCCGTCGTGGTTTGCACGCACCGCTTGGATGAAGCATCGCGTTTGTGCGACCGCTTCGGCTTGCTGCACCGGGGACAATTAAGGCATCAGGGCACGCTGGCGGAATTGTTGTCGGCCACCGGCACGAAAACGCTGACCGAGATTTTCTTGGAACTGCTTGCGGAATCGCCCGCGAAAACATCATGCCGGGAGATCGCACGTTGATCTCTTCGCAGCCTCCGTTTTCTCCCATCAAAGCTGCCTTCCGAAATCACGGGCGGGCGGGGCGATTGGCGCTCAAGGAACTTCGCGAAACGCTCCGCGACCGCCGCACGTTGATGACTTTGCTCTTAATGCCGCTGTTGGTTTATCCGTTGTTGGGGGTGATTCTGCAAAAGGCGTTGCTGTCGGCGATTGTGAAACCGGCGGGGGAAATGAGTTATTCGATCATCTTTTGTTCCGAGTCGGATGCCCGCCGCTTTCAAATCATCTATGCCCAAGGGCGGCGTTTTGTCAAAACGAAAATCCCCGATAAGAGCCTGAAGTTGTGCGAACCCCCTCAGAAGAATGTCTTTTGCCGAGGCGAGCATTTGCTGGCTGAAGGCGCGGATCTGGCGGTGTTGTTTCGGCAAGATAGGGAGTCGCCGGAACAATGGGAGCTGTTTTATCGGGAAGGGGATTCCCATTCCCAGGCTTTGGTGTTGCAGGTGGAGCAGGTCTTGCAGGCCGCAAATCGGGATTCCATCCAAAGGGTATTGGCTCAAAAAGAGTTGTCGTTACCCGGAGTAGCCGATGTGGCCGTGAAGGGGGTTCCGCAGGAACCCTCGGTTGCGCCGGCGTTTTCGCTGGCGACTTTCGTGCCCTTGATGTTGATTTTGATGACCGTCACCGGGGCGGTTTATCCGGCGATTGATTTAACCGCCGGCGAACGCGAACGCGGGACGCTGGAAGTTCTGGTGGCCGCCCCCGTGCCGCGGATGGAATTGCTGTTCGCCAAATTCGTGGCCGTCTTAACCGTGGCAATGCTGACGGCCCTCGTGAACTTATTCGCAATGCTGATAACCGTTTATGCGAGCGGTTTGGAGTCGTTGGTGTTCGGCGTGCAGGGGCTTTCTTGGCCGGTGTTGGGGCAAATTTTGGCGCTCTTGTTTTTGTTCGCGGGGTTTTTCTCGGCGGTGATGTTGGCGCTGACGAGCTTCGCCCGGAGTTTTAAGGAAGCCCAAGCCTATTTGATTCCGCTGATGCTGGCCGCCTTGGCTCCAGGGATTTTCAGCCTCACGCCCGGCCTGCGAATGAACACCTTTTTGGCCGTCATGCCTTTGGTGAACATCGTGCTTTTGGGCCGAGATTTGCTCCAAGGGCACATGGTCGGAAAACTTTTCATTTGGGCGGTGACTTCCACGATTTTGTACGGCCTGTTGGCGTTGGCCTTGGCGGCGAAAGTGTTTGGGTCGGATGCGATTTTGTACGGCAGCCAAGGCAGCGTGCGGGATTTGTTCCGTCGCCCAAAGACGATCCGCCTGCTGCCCACGCTCACGCAGGCGATGTTCGCTTTGGCGGTGTTATTCCCGGCGTTCGTGGTTTTGGGAAGCCTGCCGAACCGTTATCCCAACTTGCCGATTTCCAGCCGATTGGGGATTTCCGCCGCGCTCACGCTGCTACTGTTCGCGGGTTGGCCGGCGGTGATGGTTTGGCAAAACCGCGTGCGATTTCGCTCTGCGTTTCGGATGAAAAAACCGTCTCTTGGGTTTCTGCTGACGGCGGTGTTGTGGGGAACTTCGCTGTGGGTTTGGGCGTATGAGTTGGAACTCTTCACGATGTCCCCGGATCGCTTGAAATCGCTGCACGCCATGTTCGAGGCCATCCAACGCGACTTTAACCGCGTGCCCTTGGCTTGGCGGTTGCTGACATTGGCCGTCGTGCCCGCCGCGTGCGAAGAATGGTTTTTTCGCGGGTATTTGCTCAGCGGTTTGCGGGCGCGGATGTCGGATTTGCAAGCGGTTTTGGTTTCGGCGGGGCTGTTCGGTTTGTTCCACGTTGTGGTGAGAGATGTGATGTTCTTTGAGCGCTTCTTGCCGAGCAGCCTGATGGGTTTGATGCTGGGTTGGCTGGCGGTGCGGTCCGGCAGCGTTTGGCCGGGCATGTTGCTGCACGTGTTGCACAATGGTCTGCTGTTGATGATCGGAGCCTATCAAAAAGAGCTGATGGACCTGGGAATCGGACTTTCCGACGAACAGCATCTTCCCTGGGTTTGGTTGGCAGGTTCCGCCTGCGCGATTTTGCTGGGAGCCGGCCTGCTCATCAAAATCTCGCCTAAAAACCCCAATCAAACCGGACCGCTCGCGGAGAGTCTCAATCCATAAAACTTTTCCCGGATTCGGGCGAAAAAAATGTCGGGTTTTCTCTTTTTTTCGCGATTTCTGTTTGGCGAGCCGATTCCTTGCGAAAAAAACGGTATCTGATTTCGTAAAGAATGGAAAACGCACACTTTTCTATCCTCCCTTCGGAGACCAAACATGAAACAAGATTACACTGAAATCGTTGTGCTGTTGGATCGCAGCGGTTCGATGCAACACGGCAAGGACGACCACGAAGGCGGGTTGGCGAGCTTCGTGGAGGATCAGCAGCAACTTCCGGGGGATGTTCGGTTTACGTTCATTCAATTCGACAACGTAGACCCTTGCGAAATCCTGTACGATGGCGTGCCCATTGCGGAAGTCAGCCAGATGAAGCTGATTCCTCGCGGAGGAACGCCTCTCTTGGATGCCATCGGCTTGACGATTGCCCATGTCGCCACGCGATTGCAGGGCACGCAGCCCGATCAGGTGGTAGTAATGATTATCACCGATGGCCAGGAAAACGCGAGCCGGGAATACACCCGCGCACAAATCCAGCAGATGATCGCGGAATACGAAACCACGCACGGATGGAAGTTTTTGTATTTGGGGGCGGACGTGGATGCTTTCGCGGAAGCCGGCGGCTTGGCAATTGCATCCGGTTCCGCGTTGAAAATGTCAAAAACCCCCACGGGGATTCGGCGAGCTTACAAAGCCATGTCCGACAACACGAAGGCTTGCCGGGAAATGTTGCAAGCCGAATGTTCCCCCACACAGGCCAAGGCCGCCTATGAATGGGACGAAGAACAACGCCGGGAATCTCTGGAATAACCCCATGCCGGACCGTCTTATCGTTCTCTTGGTAATTTTGGGAGTGGCTTGGCTGATCGATCGCGGTTGGCAGGCATTCGGGAAGCCTGCACCCGCCACGAAATCCAAGCCCGCCTCCAAACCACCAACAGAAAACCCCCCGGAAAAAAACGATCTCCCGAAAAAACGAATCCCTACATCAAAACTTCGCAAGGATTGGCTTCAACTGGGCCGACGTTTCAAATAAATGCCTTTCGATAAAACCCAAAGCGGGGGATTACCGATTGCGGCGGGCGAGTTCTACGTTGTCAACGTCGAGGGTTCCGGTGGCTCCATTAAGGCCAATGCGAACGATAATTTCCTGCGTTTGCGGCGGGATGCGAATCGTCGCCACGACTTTTTCCCAATCCTGCTGCGAGCCGGTCCAAGGGCCGATCACACTTTCGCCGATGGGTTTGCGGATCGAATCGTAAAAATGCACCATCAAACTCGCTTGTTGATTGCGGCCGTTGTTGTGGATTTTTTCGTACTTCACGTCCAAACTCACTCGCAGCGCGCGAATTCTACGGCCATCGATCGCCATGCCTTGCAACACCTGCGAAAGCCGGCCCGGTTCCGTGTTTTCAAACTCCAAGAATTGTCGGCCTTCGGGGGGCTTAATTCCTAAGAGTTTCGTTTGCCGTTGGTAGTGCCAATTGTCCGCCCGGCCATCCTTGTTGGCATCGTCTTCAAATCCGCCATTGATGAGTTTCGGGTTCAAGGGGTCGGGTTTGACTTGGCGTTTGTCTTCCGAAACCCCGGTCATGGGCACAAACAGCGTGGGGATGAGTTTTTTCTGATCAGCTTGCCGTCTTTTTTCTCGAATTCGTGAAATACCTGCTGATAGCGTTCACCTAGGGGGACAATCATTTTGCCGCCCTCGCGCAACTGGGCCACCAACGGAGCCGGGACTTTTTCCGGAGAACAAGTGACGATGATTTTGTCGAACGGTGCGTGTTCCGCCCAGCCTTGATAACCGTCGCCGACTTTGGTGAAGACGTTTTTGTAGCCCAACTTTTTCAAGCGGACGGCAGCCGCCTGGCCCAAGGGTTCCACGATCTCGATGGAATACACTTCCTTGGCCAACTCGCCCAGCACGGCGGCTTGATAACCGCTGCCCGTGCCGATTTCCAATACGCGGTCGGTGGGTTGCGGATCGATCACCTCCGTCATGTAGGCCACGATAAAAGGCGGCGAAATGGTTTGCTTATGCCCAATCGGCCAAGCTCCATCCCAATACGCTTTCGAGATAAACGCCGTCAGCACAAATTCGTGCCGGGGCACTTTGCGGATGGCGGCAATCACCCGCCGATTGGTAATGCCCTCTTTGACGATGTACTCATCCACCATCGCGTTTCGCACTAGTTCCGTTCGGTCAATTTGGGCGAACGCCAGCGTGGGCCATCCCAAAAAACAGGCCAGCATGAGGGTTTGGATCAATCGGTTCATCGCATTGCTCCTGATGAGGTCGAAGGAACGGCACATCGTGTGCCTTGTGGCCGAGGGCACGACCGCCACGGAATGGGGTGAGGATTCCTGAAATTCTCTCTGTTTAATTTACTCGGATCGTACAATCCCCGCGACCCCAAATGAAGAAACGCAGTTTGCCCAAACGGAAAACCCGGAGGTGGGATCACGGGGGTGGCGGACATTTCGCGGGTTTTTCTGATGGGAAGACCGAGACCTGCCGACGATGATTCGGGAAGGATCTGGACGGAGCCAAATCCCAGCCGCAAGAGAGCCTGCGAAAGGAAGCCCAGCATGCCCCGAAATGGAATTGCAAAACTCCTGTGTTGCCTGTGTCTAACGGGTTTCGGGCTGGGTTGCGGGAAAGAAAATCCCGCAGCCCCCAAGGCGGCGGAACTTTCCCAACCCTCCGCCAAGCCGGTTTTCGAGCACGAGCCTCTGCCGGTTTCTCCCCAAGTCCTGCAAGCCGAACTAACCGGCGGGCTAAGTCGAGGTATCCCGGCTGCCGATCAAAATCGCATTCGCTCGGCGGAGGCGATGTTACCCCCCAAACGATGAATGCGGTCGATGCCGGTGTTCAACCCGTGGGCGTGGAATTGGCGATGGCCGCGCCGGTTGTCGAACCCAATGTGGGTCGGACGGCGTTTGCGAATTTGGTGGCCGCTTATCGCAGGGGGCAACCTACACTTTGGACGCAAGCGGAAGCGGCGATTCAGGCCCAGGGGGCTTCGGCTCTCCCCGCCTTGCTGGAAGGCTTAAAGTCGCCAGATCGGCAGACCCGCGAATTAGGGGCGATGATGTTGGCTCAGGTCTTGCCGACGTTGCTGTACGCGGAAGATTTCCGCCAACGCCCGAATACGGAACGACTTGCCGAGCGGCTTCGGCCCGCCTTGCGGGATGAATCTGTGGAAGTCCGCGTGAACGTCGCGGTGGGGTTGTCGTTGATCGAAGGCCAAGGCCCAACGTTGATTCCGGTCCTTCAGGAATTGTTGGCGTCGGAACTCCCTCACGTTCGCACGATGGCTGTGGTCGCGTTGGGCGGATTGGGCATGCAAGCCGCCTCCGCGATTCCCGCGATGGAACGCCTCAGCCAAACCGACCAAGACCCCGCCGTAAAATCCGCCGCCCAAGAAGCCATCAGTCAAATCAGATCGCTTCAGTAAATTGGCATGAATGGTGATATCGCTTTCCCTGAAATCTCAGCGGCAAAACGGCGCTCTGATTTGTCGCATGGTTTCGTTACTCGCCGGGGCAAGCCACTTGGGCCACTCGGCGAACAATTAACCCTTCATTCGGGTTCTGGAGTCTTGAACGAATACCCAGCCTTCAATCCGGCGACGAACAGCACAAGGGCAACGGCTCCGAGGAAGAACACCGTATCGCCCGGAACTCGCATCCACCGCAAGGTCTGCATCAGATCGGTCTGCATGAACTCGCTGCTGCGGGCGTACCAATAGCTGTGTTCCACGGAAGCCTTCGTCTGCAACAAGCCGACCGGCAACAGGCTCAGAACGCACATCGCCATCAAGCCGCCGTTCAACGACCAGAACGAGAACCGCAGCAGGCCGTCTTTCCATTCCTTGCCGGGGATCAACACTCGCAGGCAAATAAGCATCAGTCCGATGCCCAGCATTCCGTACACGCCGAACAAGGCCGCATGACCGTGGAGCGGTGTCGTGTTGAGTCCCTGCATGTAATACAGGGCAATCGGCGGATTGATCATGAATCCGAACAATCCCGCTCCCACCATGTTCCAGAAGGCGACGGCCACGAAGAAGTAGATCGGCCATTTGTACCGTTGGACCCACGGCGACGTTCTGGACCGTCGCAAGTCTTCGGTGGCGTCGAAGCCGACCAAAACCAACGGCACGACTTCCAACGCACTGAAGACCGATCCCCAGACCAAAGCGACCGTCGGTGTTCCCGAGAAGTAGAGATGGTGGCAGGTGCCGATGATGCCGCCCGACAGAAAGATGGTGGCCGACAGCAGGGCCGCTGCCGCTGCGATGCCCGGTCGAATCAGGTTGAGCCGCATGAAGATGAAGGCGATGACCGTGGTGGCGAAGACCTCGAAGAAGCCTTCCACCCACAAGTGAACCACCCACCAGCGCCAGTATTCGACCATCGACAGGTGCGTAGTGGTGTCCCCAGGTCAGTCCTGCACCGTAGAACAAAGCGATGGCTCCGGTGGCGACCGCCAGCAATGCGACCAGTTGCTTGGTCTCGCCGGTTTTCCGCAAGGCGGGAAGCAGCACACGGATCATCAGAACCAGCCACAGCAAGAGGCCGACCATCAAGGCGATCTGCCAAACTCGCCCCAGATCGACGTACTCGTAGCCTTGGTGTCCCAAGTAAAACGAAACCGTATCGGTCATCTTGTTCTGGATACTCAACCATTCGCCGGTGAGCGAACCGACCACGACGAGCAGCAACGCCCCGAACAGACATGTTCACACCGAGTCGTTGTCCTTTGGGTTCTTCACCGCTGACCAGAGGGCCGATGAACAAACCCGCCGCCAGCCAAGCCGTGGCGATCCAGAACAGGCCCATCTGAACGTGCCATGTTCGAGTCACGCTGTAGGGCAGCCAGTCGGAAAGCGGGAATCCATAGAACCCGTCGCCTTCCACGCCGTAATGCGCCGTCACGACTCCGAGCAGCATCTGCACGAGGATCAGGGCCGAGACGACCCAGAAGTATTTGATCGTGGCTTTTTGAGATGGCGTGGCCTCCCAGAGCGCCAGTGGATCGGTCTCCGGGGGTGTCGGTTCCTCTTCTTCACTTCGCTTCGAGGCATACCACCACGCCATCGCCGAGATGCCCGCCAGCAGCATGATGATGCTCACGCCGGTCCAGACAATCGTGTCGCCGGTAGGCCGGTTGCCAATCAGCGGTTCATGAGGCCAGTTGTTGGTGTAGGTGCTGATGTCATTGGGTCGGTCGGTAGAAGCTGCCCACGCCGTCCAGAAGAAGAAAGCCGACAACTTGCGGAGCCGATCCGGGTCGGACACCGCTCCCGCAGGAATGGCGTAGTCGGCGTTTCCTTCCGAGAAGACTTCGGTGTAGTGGGCGAGATTGGACTCGAATGCCTCGACTCGAATGGGATCAATCGTGACCGTGCCGGTCGCCGCGATCATAAGTGTTCGTGTGCAGCAGGTTGGTCAGGCGAGCAATGAGTTGTGCCTGCTGTTCGTTGTTGAGTTTGTCGAACTCGCTGCTGTACTCGGACGTCCGCCCAGCGGTCGAGAATGAAGACCGCTTCCCGATGCAGCCAGTCCGCCGTCCAGTCGGGAGCGACGTAGCTGCCGTGCCCCCAGACGGATCCGACCTCCATGCCGCCCAGCGATTGCCACACATTCTGCCCGGCAGTGATCTCGCCGGTGTCGATGAGTGTCTGGCCGTCCGTCGTCACCACTTTCTCAGGGATCGGCGGCATCTCCTGATAAATGCGAGTGCCGATCCAGCCAAGGACCAGAAACGAGAAGACCATCACGGCCACGAACGCCAACCACAATCGATTCATTGTTCCCTCACTTGATGGTTGGTTATTCGCCAGCGTTCGTTTTCATTCGAGGTTCATCGAGTCCCAGCCAGAGCGGACACTCATCGACCGCATCTCGGCTTTCGCACTGGCTGATGATCTTCTTCAGCGACCGCTTCATCTTCTGGAGCGACCGAATCTTGTCTTCGATGTTCGCGATCTTCTGTTCGGCTCGCTGCCGCACGTGGACGCACTTTGTTTTCACATCGAACCACAGCCCAAGCAACTCCTTGATCTCCGCGAGCGTGAAGCCCAGTTCCTTCGCATTGCGAATGAACTGCAAGCGAGACACCACCGATTCATCATACTGCCGGTAGCCCGAAGGCCGACGATCCGGTTCCGCCAACAGCCCTTGCCGTTCGTAGTAGCGGATGGTCTCGATTCCGACCTCCGACCGCTTCGCAACTTCGCCGATTTTCATGGCGTTCACAGAGGTTGCTCCTTGGTGCAGGGTGTATTCTAAACTCCGTACCATACTACAGAGTCAACCGCTGGGAAGCAATTTTTTGAGCGGAATGCGGAGGGACCGGTTTAGAAATCAGCCTGGGTGGCCAACACGCCTCCGCGCACAGTCTCACGAATGGTCTCAGCCAATTCCTTTTAATTCCGCGAGGTTTCCCTAGGGCTGAGGCGGCGTTGGGTGATTTCTTGCCAGTGGCGGATGTCGATTTCCAACGGGCCGTGCGGCGGGCGGAACGTGCCGTAGTCCGCCAGATATTGGTTCAGCCGCCCGATTTTTTGTTCCGCCGACAACTCGCCCGGGCTATTCGTGCCCGGTGCGCGGCCCCAAATAATTCGCGAACCGTCTTTCGTGAGGATTTGATATTGGACATCCTCGATTTTCAGTTCTGCCGTCGTGCGAGGCGGAAGTTCGATGCCAAGGAGATTCAGATGGTCCCAATGCGTGGTTTTCTTGTTGTAGGGGTGTTGGAAATTCTCGGCGAGGCGGGCGGCTCCCATGACCATCAGATCGCCCCAAGGCGTGCCCGCCGGTCCTTGCGGCAGCGTGGCCGCCCGGATAATCGTGGGATAGCGGTTCACGTCCGCACGCGAAAAATCGGCGGGCGGCAGCAGAATGGCATCGGCATCAATGGGATAGTATTTCCCGCTGCCGGCTTCCACCATCGCCACGGGTTTGCGAAAGACAATCGTCAATTCCACTCGCGCCGGGTCGCAAGCGAACTTGATCGACCTCTTTGACCCACGGATGCCGACGAAACGCGGTCGCGATTTGTTCGCAGCAATCCTCTTCCAACAGCGAAAGAGGCTGGCTTTCCCAGTTCTCGATTTTGGCGACTTGGGCCACCAAATCGTGCGGAATCCAATGCGGCATTTCGTTGAGGTGGACGTTCTCGACTCTGAGGCGGTATTCTTCCCGCTCGGTCAAATCGGGCAGGCGATTTTTTAAGCGAGGGCCGAACAACCCGCCCAGCAATGCGATGGCGAGCAATAACAACCAAGAAGGACGAAAGACCTGCCGGCGAATTTTCGCCACCGGCGACGGTCCGCGCGGAGCCTCTTCGGGTTCGTCCCCTTCTTCGTCGAAAGGGTGGTGTTGATGTTTCGGTTTCGCAGGAGAAGAGTTTTTTTTGGCCATATCGTTCTGTTCATCGACTGAAAGCCGAGGGAAGAACGAAGAAACTCTATGCATGAGCCGGGGAATTTCCAAGCCGAGACCGAGGGCAAGGATTGCAGCAATCGTATTGGCCGCATCGCCGTCAAAAAGCGTTCCGCAGACTTTCGAGTTTGCGGCGGCGGAGTTCGTTTGCGGCTTCCACCAAGGCCCAATCGACCGAGTCGGCGGAGGAGCCAATGCCGGCTTCCAGGGGTTGGGGGGGCTTTTCATCGTTCGCCGCCACCGTCGAAGCGGATGAGGCCGGCCACCAAATCAGCGCTCCGGCGAAGAGCAGCATCGTCGTGATGGCACCCCAAAGCGCGTGCTGCAAACGAAGTTCCCTTTGCGCTTTTTGGGCGTGGGTCACCATCTGGGCCTTCAAGCCCGAATGCACCACGGGAACGTCATCCGCCGCGAACAGCAGCAGATCTTCCACCGCCGCCAAGTTGTCGTCGAAGTCTTCGTCGTAAAAAGTTCTTTTCTCAGACATCGTGGGGCACCTCGCTGGAGAGACCTTGCAACAAGCGGGTGAGTTTTTCCAAGGCGTAGCGGTAGCGGCTGGCCACCGTGTTGGGGGATTCATCTAAAACTTCGGCGATTTCCAAGAACGTCATGCCTTCCCAGATTTTCAAAACCACAACTTCCGATTGATTGGGCGGCAATTTCTCGACCGCCAAACGAATGGAGCGTTTCATTTCATATTCATCGAGCGGCGGGTCGTCTTGGGTTCCGACTTCGGCGACCGGAACAAAATGCTTGACCCTGCGCTGCCCTGTGATTCTCAAGCATTCGTTGCGCACCATCCGCAAAATGTAGGCCCAAGGATTCTCGGCCCGGTTCAAGGCCAAGGGATACCGAGCCAGCCGCACCATGGCCCCCTGAAACGCATCTTCCGCATCATCGTGATGCCGGGTCAGTGTGTAAGCGTAGCGAACCAGCCGCAACCCGACCAGATCGTAAATCTCTTCCAGCGCAATAATCCCCTCCTGCGCCAATCGCTCGGCACAGTCCTGCAATTTGAGGGTGAGTTGGGAAGAGTCGAAAGTATCCACGGCAATAGACAGAGCCAAGAAAAGCCGAGATTTGTCTAAGAGATTTTTCGATTTTCCCAAAAAATCTGCTCGATGTCACGCATGAACCCGAATTTTGGAGAGTGAGGGAAGGGATCATGGTGGGAAGAAAACCAAGCATCGTTTGGGAAATCACTTAAACAAATGAGTGAAGGGGGCCTGTAAAATGTTCAGAAAACAGGAGTGTTGTTTTCGCAAGACGCATTATTTCAGGGGTTGACGATGCGAAAGGTTCCGTCATGTGGTGAAATAACTTGTTGTGCATACTTTGACCCCGCGGCTTCCTGGTTTGTGGGAGCCATTGTCTCTACAAAAGAGTGATTGCGGTTTTTGGGATAGATCAGAGCATGCAAAGATTGATCAGATTTTGCTTTTGGCCGCTTGTAGTTCTCGATGCGAGGATTTTAACCGATGGGGATTTCAGCAAACGGAGTGAAACGGGGCGGGCTGGTTCTCTTGGCCGGATTTTTGCTGCTTAATGCGGGGATGCAAACTTTCGCGGAAACGAAAGCACGGCGGCCGAACGTTGTGTTTCTGCTGGCGGATGACCAACGCCCGGATACGATCCACGCCTTGGGAAATCCCGCGATCCAAACCCCCAATTTGGATCAGCTTTCGCGGGAAGGCACGGCGTTCACGCGGGCGACTTGCGCCAACCCGATTTGCACGCCCAGCCGGGCCGAGATTTTGACCGGAACCAGCGGTTTTCGGAACGGCGTTTTCGATTTTGGCCGCAAAATTGCCCCCGAAATCTCGCTTTGGCCTCGAACCATGCAGGATGCGGGGTATCGCACCTGGTACGTGGGGAAGTGGCACAACGACGGCTTGCCCACCCAGCGGGGATTCCAGCGAACCAACGGACTTTTCACCGGAGGCGGAGGCAAATGGTGGGGCAAAACCGAATATCCCCAACATCCCAAAGACTTCAACGGGCGAATCGTCACCGGCTACCGGGGCTGGGTGTTTCAAACCGATGAGCGAAAACTTCAGCCGGAACGCGGCGTAGGATTGATGCCTGACATCAGCCGGACTTTCGCCGACTCCGCCATCGAACTGATTCGCGAAAAATCCGCGCAGCCGTTTTTCTTGCAGGTCAATTTCACCTCGCCGCACGATCCGCTGTTGATGCCCAAGGGGTTCGAGAACATGTACGACCCAAAATCGCTGCCCGTGCCCAAGAACTTTTTGGCGAGGCATCCGTTCGATCATGGAAACTTTTCCGGGCGAGACGAACAACTTTTCGAGTGGCCCCGCACGCCGGAGATGGTCCGCCGAGAGTTGGCCGTGTATTACGCGGTCATCAGCCACATGGACCGGCAGATTGGCCGAATCCTCGAAGCCTTGGAAAAAACCGGCCAGCGCGAAAACACGGTAATTATTTTCTCCAGCGACCACGGGTTAGCCATCGGAAGCCACGGTTTAAGGGGCAAACAAAACATGTACGAACACACGATCAACGTGCCCTTAATCATTAGCGGCCCCGGCATTCCACGAGGGAAACAGCTTTCCGCCCAATGCTATTTGCGGGATTTATTTCCCACGGTTTGCGAACTGGCGGAAATTCCCCTCCCCAAAACCGTGCAAGGCAAAAGTTTGCTGCCCCTTCTGCAAGGAAAAGAAGAGGCGGTTTACAAATACGTGGTCGGCTATTTTCGCGGTTCGCAACGCATGATTCGCGGCGAGGAATACAAACTGATCGAATACCCCGAAGCCAAACGCCTCCAATTATTCCACCTGCCGAGCGACCCTTGGGAACAAAAAAATCTCGCCGAAGATCCCAGGTACGAAAACACTCGCCGCCAACTTCTCGCCACCCTGTCGCCGTTGGCAGAAGGAAATGCACGATCCGATTCTAAACCCCGAACCTCGCCCAATCAAAAACTAAGCAGACCGGCTTCAGGCTTGGCGCGGCGTCTTATCCTCGCTTCTTGCCGGCTTTCTTATCCCGAGGTTCTTTCTCGACCAGATCGCAGTAATCCATAATGTCCCCTTCCCACTCAACGGGTTCGTAGCCGTCTTCGGTCTTGCGATACAATGGCTTTCGATAAGGAAACTTCTTGATGATCGCCGTGATTTCCTGCATAAACTTCTTCGTATCGAACCAGCGGGAATCGCAACAACCGCACATCCAGTATTTCCCCTCTTCATCTTCGGAGAAAAAGACCTTGCCCTCACATTTTGAGACGGGACAGGCGAACATCCGGTCATCGTCATCGTCCGCTTCCTCGCCTTCTTGTTCGACGAGTTCCTCATAGTCTTCGGGTTCTTTTTCCAGCGGCACAGGCTGCCAGGTTTTTTTCGACTTGCGATAGACTTTTTTGCGATACGGAAACTGGGAAATAATCTCGCCAATCGCCTCGTCCAATTCGCCGCGCTCGTACCAGACGTTGCCGCATTCTCCGCAGCCCCAGAAATGTTCGTCGCCGTCGTCCACTTCCGAAACCCAACCAGTGCAACAGATTTCGGGGCAGCGTAAGGGGGTTTCGCTCATCGGGGTTCCTCGAAAGTTTGAACAAAGGAAAAAGCCACAAGCACGGGAAAAGAAATTTAACCATTCGCTTCTGAGTTCCTTCGCGGAGTGAAACAGAAGAAGCAGGTGATTACGATCCGGTCAAACCGTATTGTTTGAGCCAAGCGTTGAATTCACTCAGCGGCAGGAATTGGGTGCTTTCGTTGAAGAGGTTTTTCTTTAAGCGCTCATCGCCATCGGGGTGGATGACTTTGAGATCCGTGGTATAAACGTCGGTCCCGCCGGGCAGGATTTCTTCGATGGTTTTCTTGTCCTCCTCGGCCAAGGCTTTGAGAAGTTTCACACCGATGTAACCCATTTGATAAGGGTTTTGCACCAGCAGGGCAGCGACCTTTTTCTCGCCGATGTATGTGAGGGATTTGGGTTCGGCATCGAAACCGAGCACGGTGACTTTGCTTTCGAGTTTGAGCTTGTCCACGGTTTCCACGATAGCCGGGGTATTGTAGGACCAGATTCCCACCAGCATTGCGGGGGGCTTGTCCAAGTTGGGGGTGAGGATGCCTTGCACGGTTTCCGCCGCCTTGTCGGGGCCGTGGTCTTCCAAGTAGTTTGCCCGCGTGATGCCGGGGCCGGCCCCTTCATCAAAGCCTTTGATGCGGCCTTGGGCGTTGGAAGCTCCTTTCAGACCCACGAAAGCCATGTACTCGCCTTCGCCCACCAATGCCTTGGCCGCCTTGCCGAGTTCGCGCCCGGCGATGACGTTGTTCGTGCCCACGTAGGCTCGGCGGGCATCGGCATGTTGCGCGGCGTTCACGTCGGAGTCGATGGTAATGACTTTCACGCCCGCGGCTTGCAGCGCTTTCAGAGCATCGACAATAGCGGGGTTGTTTTCGTTCGTGACGGAAATTCCCACCGCCGCGATGTCCGTGGCGACGGCGTAGCTTTTCAGCTTGTCGATTTGGCCGTTGTCCTTGAAATCGTTCCGCTCGATCTGGATCTCAAAGCCCGCCTCTTCGAATTTCAGTTCGAGGGCGGCATCATCGGCCCCCTTCGCGCAGGCATCCCAAAAAGGAGAATTGCCGTTGGTAAGAATGATGATCCGCTTCTTTCCGCCTGCGGAATTTTCACCCGCACATCCGCCCAAACCCAAGGCGGCCAGCATGATGAAGAGTGCCAAACTCAAAGAAAACCAACGCAAGGAGTGAGGAAAACGCATTGGGGAACAATCTTAGAAAGGGCAAAGCACATTGATGGAGAAGTATTCACAGAATCGCCAGAATACAAGTGCAAGAATGCCAAGTCAACGGGTGGAGAGTTCCACCCGAAATGTGTTTTTGATGTCGAGCAGTTTCGGAATCGCGAAGCGGCTGAGGAAAAAACGTTAGTTTTCGCCGGCTTCCATTTGCGATTGGGGTAAGACGCGGGTTCCGATGCGGTCGCCCGCGATCACGCGCTCGATGTTGCCCGTGCGCTGGTAATTGAACACCACGATAGGAATGCTGTGCTCCATGCAGTGATGGATGGCTTGGGCATCCATCACGCCGCAGGTTCTGGCGGAGCACATCTTGGTAGGAGATGTCGGAATAGCGGATCGCGTGCGGGTTTTTTTCGGGGTCATCCCCGTAAATGCCATCCACGCGGGTGGCTTTGAGGACCACGTCCGCATCGATTTCCCTGGCCCGCAGCGCGGCGGCGGTGTCGGTGGTCACGAACGGACTGCCCGTTCCGCCGGCGAGAATCACCACGCGGCCTTTTTCCAAATGGCGAATGCAGCGGCGGCGAATGAACGGCTCGGCCACGCCTTCCATGCGAATCGCCGTTTGCACCCGCGTCGGCACGCCCACGCTTTCCAGAACGTCTTGAAGCGCCAGCGCATTGATCACCGTCGCCAGCATCCCCATGTAATGGGCCGTGGAAGGCACGATGGCGGAGCTTGTGCCCAGGATTTCCCGCCCCCGCAAAATGTTCCCGCCGCCGCAAACGATGGCGAGTTCCACCTTGGCTTCGACCAAGCGCTTGATCTGCCCGGAGATCTGTTCGATCTCGGTCACGCCGATCCCGTACCCGCCGCTGCGGCAGAAACTCTCGCCGGACAATTTGAGCAGCACCCGCCGATAAGCCGGCTGAAACGAAGTTTCCGTCACAAGGGCATCCCTCGCTCGAGTAGATAAGGCGAGCGGGGGGTGTCAGCCCCCCGGTTACGCTGAACGGCAAATCGATATGATGAGTCGAAAATCCTCATGGAGCATACGCCCCACGTTCGCCTTAATTGCCGATTTTTCGCAGGATGAAGGACTTGGCTTTCAGACCTTTTTCGGCGAGGGCCTGGCTGACGGGTTTGGTGTCATCCTTGGCGAAGGCTTGATATTCCAACACGCTTTGCTCGACGAAGAAATTCTTCATCCGGCCATCCACCATTTTTTCGATGATGTTGTCCGGCTTGCCGGAGGCTTTGGCTTCCGCCGTCAAGCGGTCGCGTTCGGCTTGGACGGCGGCGGGAGCCACCGATTCCGCGTTGACGTACTCCGGCTTTAAGGCGGCGATGTGCATGGCCACATCCTTGAGGATGTTCACATCCGCTGTTTCGCCCGTGGCTTGGAACAGCACGCCGGTTTTGCCGTCGTGATGGACGTAAACGCCCACCGGACCCGTGGCCCGGTCCACGTGATGAATCACAATTTTCTCGCGGATTTTGTTGACCATGTCCTCGAACAACTCGTTCAGTGTTTTCCCGCTGCCGTTGGGGGCGGGTTGGCTTAAGAGTTCTTCCGGGGTCTTCGCACCGGGGCCTTCCAAAAGCTGCGTGACGCACAAATTGCCGAACTCTTCCAGCGAAGCCCCCGAAGCCACGGGGCGGATTCGCATTGGATTTCGACCATCGCCGCTTCGCTACCGTCGTCTTTGGCCAGCGTGAAAATGCGGCCTTCGGCGGTTTCGTTGTCTTTTCGTTTGTCTTGGACTTTCTTGAAATTCTCTTTCAAGATCGCGACGGCTTTTTCCTGATCTCCCCCGGCTTCGACTAATGCTTTCTTGCATTCCATCATGGGGAGGTCGGTTCGCTCCCGCAGTTCCTTAACGGCCGCTGCCGTAATTTCAGCCATGATTATTATTCTCCCGTGTTAAAGTTCCCCAAATTGGAAACCATCTGTTTTTGGCGAGCGGGGAGTGCTCAGCCCCCCGGTTTTGTGAATTGATAAAAGCAGTTGGCGAATGCGAGCAGTGGTTCCCCGTTCTCCAAGTTGTCGGCAACTTGGAGCGCTCACCGTAACAGAGGGACTGACACCCCCCGCTCGCCTTATTGTGTCCTATTGTCTTAGAGCGAGGGAATCGCTTTAGGTTCGTTTTGGGCGTGCGCTTTGGGTTCTTCCGGCAGCGTGGAACGCCCGCGTTTGATGGCATCTACGAGGTATTCCAGAATCAGCCGGATGGAACGGATGCTGTCATCGTTGCCGGGAATCGGCAAATCCACCACGTCCGGATCGGAATCGGTGTCGATCAAGCCCACCATTTTTGCCCCGATCAGGTGGGCTTCGTGGACGGCGTTCTTTTCCTTTTTGGGGTCCACCACCACCAGGCTTCGGGCAGCCGGTTCATGTTGCGGATGCCGTTCAGGTTGCGGAAAATCTTACGGTATTCCCGCATCAGCGTGGATTGCATTTTCTTGGAATACTTTCCAACTTGCCGGTTTCTTCCAGCGCTTCCAACTCTTCCAGTCGCCCCAGCCGGCTGCGAATCGTGCGGAAGTTCGTCAGCGTGCCGCCCAACCAACGTTCGGTGACGTAAGGCATCCCGCAGAGTTCGGCGGCTTCTTTAATCGGGTCGGCGGCTTGGCGTTTGGTTCCGCACAAACAAAATCAAGCTGCTCTGCGAGGAAACCTTCGTCAAATACTTTTTCGCCCGCAACAACCCGCGGACGGTCTTCTTTGATGTCGATAATGTGAATCAAATTGCGGCGGCCATAAATGTAAGGCCGCATTTTGGGGTTCCAACGGCTGGTTTTGTGGCCGTAATGAACCCCGGCATCCAGAATGTCTTTCACGACGATATCCGGCATCCGACTGACTCCTTCGGGGTGGACAGCACAGTCCGCATCTCCGCAAACCCTAGGGCGGCAGAAACATAGGGCAGACCGTTACGATGCACCAACAAATAAAGAAACAAAAACGAGAAACCATCCACGCGATGGCTTCAAACTTCGATGGATTTCCGATGGCCAAAAGAAACTGTGACCGGCGAAAACCCTGGGATTGCGTATCTTATGGGCTGACCCACATCCGTCAAACCTGCCCGCGACGGAAATTGCGGTGGCTTCAAAGTTTGGCCTTAGGCTTCGCGGGTCTGGATGAAGAGGGCTTTTTTCTGGCCTGGCAGGGTGAAATCGAACCCGCAGGACCGAAAGAAATCTTCGTTGGCGGTAATGGCCATGACTTCCAAGACGTTGAGTTCGTGAGCCAAACGCACGCAGGCTTCGACCATTTTTTTGCCCACGCCTTTGCCGCGAAGGTCTTCCGCGACCGCCAGACTTCTAACCTCGGCCAGTTTTTTGGAATAGACTTCGAGTGCCGCGAACCCCACGATTTGCCCGCTGCGTCGGCCACAAACCCGCGAGGCAGCAAGAGTTCCAGCTCATCGAACGTGCGCGGCAGAAGTTGCCCGGATTCCACAAAAGGTTGAATGAACGCATCCAAAGGATTTAAGTCGCGAGATTCCGCCGGACGCACCAAAACATTTTCAACCGAAACATCGTTCATCAACACGCAAAACCTTAAAAGAGCCGCACGAAAAAGAGTTCTTGAAGTTTATCCCCGGCGCTTGACCGAGACAATCCATCGACTTAACTCTTCAGCTTCCCGCGGTAATACTCTTGGGCGGCTTGCATGGCATCGGGGAGGCCGGCGGGGTTTTTGCCGCCGGCTTCGGCCAAGTCCGGGCGGCCTCCGCCTCCGCCGCCCACCGATTTGGCGGCGGCTTTGATGCAATCGTTGGCGGTGATGCCTTGCTTAATCAGTTCCTTGCTGACGGCGGCCAAGAGTGCGACTTTGCCTTCGATTTCACAACCCAACAAAATCGCGGCGGGGCCGCCTTTGGTGCGGAGTTGGTCGGCGAAATCGCGGAGCGTTTCCCGCGTGGCTCCTTGGGCCACGTGCGTGATGATTTCGCACGCCATTTACGGTTTCGGCGGCGGCGATCAAATCATCCACTTGCCCGCTGATGGATTCCAAATTCTGCTGGGCCAGATCCCTTTTGGCATCTTTGAGTTCGCTTTGCAAGGCTTCAATTCGCCGGGGCAAATCTTGCGGTTGCGGTGTTTTCAACAGCAGCACCAATTCGTGCAGCAGTTCTTCGGTCTCGCGGATTTTTTGAAGGGCCTGCGTTCCGGTCAGGGCTTCAATCCGCCTTACGCCCTTGGCGACGGGTTCCTCACTGGTGATTTTGCACAGCCCGACTTGCCCGGTGTTGGTCAGGTGCGTGCCGCCGCAGAACTCCCGGCTGTATTCGCCCATCGTGACCACGCGCACGCGGTCGCCATACTTCTCGCCGAAGAGCGCCATCGCCCCCAGTTTTTTGGCATCGCTTAAATCCATCACGGCGGTGCTGATGGGCGAACCCTCGGCGATTTTGCCGTTGATGATGTCTTCGACCCGTTCGAGTTCCTCTTTGGTCAAAGCCCGATTGTGGGCGAAGTCGAACCGCAGGCGGTCGTTCTCCACTTTGGAGCCGCGCTGCGTGGCTTTTTCGCCCACGGTTTGATGGAGCGCATGATGCAGCAAATGCGTGGCCGAGTGCGCCCGGCGAATCCCCGCGCGGCGGGCAGATTCCACCACGGCTTGGACTTTGGCTCCCAGCGTCAATCGGCCCGATTTCAGATGCCCGACGTGCAACACCAAATCGCCATCTTTTTGCGTGTCGAGAACTTGGAACTCAAACCCTTCGCCCGAAAGCGTGCCGGTGTCTCCGACTTGCCCGCCGGATTCTCCGTAGAACGGCGTGCGGTCGAGCACCACGCCCACGGGCGAATCGTGGCCCACTTCGGTCAGTTCCTCGACCAACCGTTTCTCGGCGATGATGCCCACAATTTCGCTGTCGGCTTCGGTGCTTTCATAACCCAGAAACTCCGTTCCGCCGGAAGTTTTGCGAATCGCATCCAGCGGTCCCTCGGCCATAACGGAATCCATGTAGCCTTCGCTGGTGCTGATGGTTTTATGGCCTTCCATCAACTGCAAAAACTTTTTCCGGTCCACTTCCAAATTTTGCTTGGCGGCCATTGCCTCGGTGAGTTCGATCAAAAAACCTTCCTGCGTGTGCAGGATGAAGGCTTCTTCGCCGGAAATTTTGGAACTCTTGGCGGACTTGGCTTGTTCCACGCATTTTTCAAAGCGGTCCAAACCGCGTTCGATCGTGCTCCAGGAATTGGGTTTCTTCTTCTTGAATGGTTCCTGCGACGGAATCGACGGTCTCGGTCAGTTCGGGATAGGCCGATTTCATCGCATCGACCACGGCGGGCACGAGCTCGATGCAAAAACGGATCGTGCTGGCCGAGCAGATAGCCTTCCAGCACCGCCCGGCGGAGCAGTTGCCGGACGACGTAGTTTTCCTCTTGCTTATCGGGCACGACCCCTTCGTGAATGCAAAACGTGACTGGCTCGCACGTGGTCGGCGATCCGCCGCAGCGGGCGGCCGTGCGGGGCTGTCGAACTCGTACTTCACGCCGACGACCTCGCCGGCGGCTTGGCACAGCGGTTTGCAGGATGTCGATCTCGAAATTGCTTGGCACGCCTTGCAACACCGAGGCGGTCCGTTCCAGCCCCATGCCGGTGTCGATGTTCTTTTTGGGCAGCGGCCGCAGATTGTCCGGCGGATCGCCGACGCGGTTGAACTGCGTGAAGACGAGGTTCCAGATCTCGACTTCCTTGCCGCCATTGGGCGGGTGATAATAAATCTCGCTGCACGGCCCGCAGACGCCATCGGGGCCTTGCGACGGAGCCGAGGCCGGCCAGAAGTTTTCGTCTTCGTCGTCGCGGGTGATGCGGTCGGCGGGAAGTCCGATCTCGTTCGTGCCAGATGTCGTAGGCTTCGTCATCGTCCTAGATAGACGGTGACGGACAAGCGGTCGGGATCGAGGCCGAGCCATTTTTTGTCGGTGAGAAATTCCCAGGCCCAATGGATGGCTTCCTTCTTGAAATAATCGCCGAAGGAAAAGTTGCCCAGCATTTCAAAAAACGTGTGGTGGTAAGCCGTCACGCCGACGTTGTCGATGTCGCCGGTCCGCAGGCATTTTTGGCAGGTGGTGGCCCGCGTGAACTCCAGCTTGCCGATGCCCAGGAATTGGTTCTTGAACTGGTTCATTCCGGCCGGCGTGAACAGCACGGTCGGATCGTCGCGGGGAACCAGCACGTCGCTGGGCCGGCGGACGCAGCCTTTGGATTCAAAAAACGAAAGATACTTTTCGCGGAGTTCGTCGGTTTTCATGTTCCGGTCTTTTTTCGAGGGGATAAACTTTGGTTCGCCAAAAAATCACTTTGGCATCAAGATCAAAGGCGAGCGGGAGGCGTAAGCCTCCTGGTTATGCTGAGTGGGTAAAAACTGAAGTTAAGTAGTCTGCCACAAGTTTAACAGTAAAACGAAAACCCGAAACGTAAGCGAGGGACATCCATATAGAAATCCCTCACTTACGCTTCGGGTTATGAGGAGACACTTCTAACCGGCGACTTCGCTCTTCAACACTCTTCAGGCAACGGACCACAAACAACGGACCCCCTACACCTTTGGTTCCCATTGGGGATCGTATTCTCTGCTCCAAAGCTGCATGGCGGGTTTGTCGTTTAAGATGCGGCCGGTTTGAGGATCGCAGTTTAACGTGCGGCCCGTGCGGTGGGCGATGTTGCCCAGATGGCACAACAGCGTGCTTTTGTAGCCTTCTTCGATCTCGGCATTGCAGGACAGCGGTTTTTCGCTGCGAATGGCTGCGAGGAAATTCGCGGCGTGTTCGACGTCGCCCCGGTTGAGGTTGGCTTTTTTAACTTCCTTGTTGCGGTTATCGTAAAGCACGTAGCCGCCATCGCCGATTTCCATGCTGCCGGTCTCGCCGTGGAAGGTCACACCGAAGCCCGATTGATTGATGCCGTAGCGATTGCAGCTCAAACCTTCCCACATAATTTGCTTTTTGCCGGGGAACTCGAAGCTGACGGTGTGGGTGTCGGCGGTTTCTTGGTCATCGTCGAAGGCATACCGTCCGCCGGAAGACACGACCCTTGTGGGATAGTCCACCCCCAAACCCCAGCGGCAGACATCCAAAGCGTGAATCCCGTTGTTGCCCAACTCGCCGTTGCCCCAATGCCAGCGCCAATGCCAGTTGTAGTGAATGAGGTTATCGACATAAGGCCGCCGGGGGCGGGGCCTTGCCAGAGTTCGTAATCCAGCGTGGAAGGCACGGGGATGGCTTTGCCCTTGCCGATGGAACCCCGCGAATTGGCGTACCAACCGCGAGAGTAATACACCCGCCCGATCGCGCCTTCCTTCAAAAGATTGATGCCCTCGATGATCTTCACGCCGCTCCGGCGTTGGCTGCCCATTTGCACGGCCCGGTTGTGCTTGCGGGCGGCGGCGACCATCATTTCGCCTTCTTGGGGATTGTGGCAGCAGGGCTTTTCCACGTAAACGTGCTTGCCGTGCGCACAGCCCAAAATCGTGGCGGGGGCATGCCAATGGTTGGGGGCGGCACAGATCAAAACGTCCACTTCCTCATCATCGAGAATGCGGCGGAAATCCCCAATGCCTTTCGGGGTCTGGCCTTCGATTTTTCCGATCTTCGCCACGGCGGCATTCGTGCGGGTGGTGTCGGCATCGCAAAGATATTTGAGAGACACGCCCGGCAGCTTTCCGAACGTGTTCGCCAAAGCCAAGCCTCGGCTGAGACCCATCACGCCCACAACGATTCGGCGTTCGTCCGCACCTTCTTCCGCTGCTTCCACGCCCCGCGATAAACCGCCGTGAATTGCCAACCCCGCCAACGCACCGGAAGCAGCCACTTGTCCCAAAAACTTTCGACGAGGCACGCAAGAATTTTGACTGGGATCTGTTGCGTCGTGATGTTGTGGAGCAGTCATGGTGGAATCCTCAATGGCTGGGATGAAAGAGCGGGAAGGAACGCATTTCCCAAGCCTGCATGGTACGCGATTTCCGCGTGTTCTCAAAGTCAGCCGCCCGGATTTCCCGTTGGCTTGACCCCAGTCGCAAAAGTTGTGAGAAACCATTCTTGACCAGAACTCCTCTGACGAGATTCGCATTCCAAGATCTTCAAACGCAAGAGTCACTCCATGAATACGGGCAACGCACTGGTCGGGCAATCCGGCGGGCCGACTTCAGTCATCAACGCTTCTTTGGCGGGCGTGGTCGAAACCGCCCTCAAAAGCAAAAAAATCGGGCGGGTGCTGGGGATGCGATTCGGCATCGAAGGCGTGCTGAATCATTTCCTGCTCGATCTCGGCAGCGAATCTTCTGCCACTTTGAAAGCCTTGAAAACCACGCCCAGCAGCGGGCTGGGTTCCAGCCGTCTGAAGCTGAAAGAAGAACATTTCGAGCCGATTGTTAAGCAGCTCAAAAAATTCGATGTCCGTTACTTATTTATGATCGGCGGCAACGACACGATGGACACGATCCATCGCGTGGTCAAGCATGCCAACGACAGCGGGCACGAACTCATCGGCGTGGGCATCTGCAAAACCGTGGACAACGACCTAGCCGGAACCGATCACACGCCCGGCTTTCCCAGTGCCGCCCGCTACGTCGCCCTCAGCGTGCAGCAAGCGGGGGTGTTGGCCCGTGACATGCAACGGGTGGATCAATTTACGGTCTTCCAAACCGTGGGCCGCAGCGCCGGTTGGCTGCCCGCCGCCGCCGCGTGTGCAAAGCGTTCGCCGGGCGATGCTCCGCATATCATCCTCTTGCCGGAACGCCCTTTCCATCGCGACAAGTTTTTGGAAGCGGTGGCCTTAGCCCACAAAAAGCACGGGTTCGTTTCCATCGTCACCGGCGAAGGCGTGACCAATCCCGATGGCACGCCCGTCAGTGCTTCCCAAACCCGCGACAAGTTTAATAACATTGAGTTTGGTGCGATGGGCGGAACCAGTGCCGCCATGATTTTGCATCAGATCATCAGCCAGGAATTCGGTTGGCGGGGGGAATTTCAAGTGACGGAATCCCTGCAAATGTGCGCCGCCGACCGCACGGTGAAGTTGGACATCGACGAGGCGTACGGGTGCGGAAAACAAGCCGTCAAATTGGCCGAGAAAGGCGAAAGCGGCGTGATGGTCACCATCCAACGCACCTCCAAACCCAACGAACCCTACCAAGCCGAGTTCGGCACGATTCCACTCTCCGAAGTTGCCAACGCCGAACGCCCGCTGCCGGATCAATACATTACTAAAGAGGGGATGTTCGTGACCAAATCGTTTTTGAACTACGCCGCGCCGCTCATCGGCGAACTTCCGGAGTACGCGCATCTCTCCATCAAACGGGCCAAACCTTAATTCAGCCGGAGCAGGAACTATGGAACTCAATCACGAAAAATATCATCGGTTCGGTTTGGTGCGGGACATGCTGTCCACGCCGGAAATCATCGCGGGGTTTGACACAGATCAAGCCAAGGACACCGCCGGCGAGATCGCCAACGTCGGCAGGCTGCTGTTGACGGGCGAAGGATCGAGCCGGATTTTCCCGGCCAAAAATGCAATCGCCCATTCGCTACGGGCCGGTTGGCCGTTGGCGATTTCCACCGAAGCCGGCCAGCAGGCAGGGGAATACAATCTCAGCAAAACCGCCGTATTCGCGGCATCCAATTCCGGCAAAACCGCCGAGGTGATCGGGCTCTTCGAGCGATTGAAAGCACAAGGGCACGCACACTGCTACAGTCTGACTGCCTTCCCCGATTCGCGGTTGGAGAGTCTCGCCAAAACCGGCTACGTGCTAACCTGCGGCGAAGAAGGCGCAGTGGCCGCGACCAAAAGTGTGATCGAGCAGGCGCTGTTTTACCGCAGCCTGTTGGAACACGCCGCCAAAGTGCCGGCGCTGAAGGCGAATCTCGCGGATTTGTCCGAAGCCTTCGAGCAGGCGCTGCAATTGACGGTGGAAGAAGATTTCGTGGCCGCCGTCGCCAAGTCCCGCACGATTTATTGGGCCGGTCGCAACGATGGCGTGGCCGAGGAACTCACGCTGAAAACCAACGAAATCACCCGCAAGCCCGCCGACTTTTTGGAAGGCACTTACGCGGTGCATGGAATCGAGGAAGTGATGTCCGCCGAGGATGTGTTGATCTGGATCGATCCCTATCCCTCCGCCGAGGACAAATTTCACGAAGTTTTGGAAAAAGGCGTGGGCTTGAAGATTTTCGCCATCGCCGACCGCGAGACCCGCTTTCCCACCTTGACGATTCCCGAAGCCGGCGAACTTTCGCCCTTCGTACAAATGGCCGCCGGCTGGAACGTGCTGGTGGAAGTGGGTTTGAAATTGGGCATTAACATCGACAAGCCCGAACGGGCCAGAAAAGTCGGCAACGAATACTCAGCCTCGCCCGAGCAATAAGCAGAGCGGGAAACTCGCTCGCGTTCACAAAACGCCTTGACGGTCAACCCGCTCTCTGGAAACCGGATCAGTCGCTCCCGCCACACCCTTTCCGCCTGACCAACTTGATGAGCCATCTGAAGCCTCCGCTGTGAGGATTCCAGGAAATCCCTCCGCGTAAACCACCCGTCCACAATGACCATCTCGGACGGGTGACGGCTATCGTGCTGGGTGTGTTCGGTCCACAACATCAAAACAGGGCCGTTTTTATTTGAAGCCGAGAACATCCATCAGGTAAATTCGATTTTCGCCATCGCGATCATCACGCAGTTCTTGCTCATTCCTTGCGGTTTCGGGGGCATCAAGTTCTTCGGCTGGATTCTGAGGCTGCCCCGCCACATCGTCTTGGTGGGTCCGCTCAGCGTTCCCTACAAATTCTGCCCTCGCGAGGAATACAATTTCTTCAATTCGCCGGGCGGGTGCGGTTTGCCTTAATGGCTTGGTTGAGTTCTTGGCTCAATCGTTTGGCGATTTCGGGGTGTTGGTCGAGAATGTTTTTGTGTTCGCCAGGGTCGTCTGCCAAGTTGTAGAGCGTGAGTTGCGGCTTGGTTTGTCTGCGGGCCGATTTGCGTTGCAGTTTCCAATGGCCTTCGCGGAAGCCAAAGTTTCCTCGTTGGCCGTTGTCTTGTTCGATGAGGGACTTACGGCCCTGGGCTCCTTTTTCTCCCAAGAGTGCCCCGATGACGTTGAAGCTGTCAAGACAGGCATCCGAGGGCAGTTTCACACCGGTCATCGCGGCGAAACTGCCGGCCAGATCGACCGTGCAAACCATTTCGTCCGACACGCCGGGCGAGATCGTTCCCGGCCAATGGGTGATGAAAGGCGTTCGCGTGCCGCCTTCTTGAATCGTGTATTTGCCGCCGCTATAAGGCCCGGCGGATTTGTGGTCGCCTAGTTTTTCCACGGCTTGATCTTTATAGCCATCATCCTGCACGGGGCCGTTGTCGGAACAAAACACGATCAAGGTGTTCTTCTCCAAATCGAGCCGCTTGAGGGTCTTCATCAACTCGCCCACGCACCAATCGAGTTCGAGGATGGCATCGCCGCGAAAACCCAACGGCGTTTTGCCTTGGAAGCGTTCGTGAGGCATGCGGGGCACGTGGATGCTGTGCGAGGCGAAAAACAGAAAGAAGGGGTGATCCTTGTTGTCTTCCATCCATTTCGTGGATTGCTTGACCCACTGATCGCTGAGATCCTCATCGCGAAAGCGGGCAGCGTGGCCACCGGTGTAAAACCCAATGCGGCTGATGCCGTTGTGGATCGTTCCGTTGTGCCCGTGTGACCAATCCAATTTCAAGGTGTTGCGATGGGTAATACCCGTAGGATGATCGGGGCTGGGTTTTTTGTTGCCCACCCAGAGGGGATCTTTGGGGTCGAGGTTCTTCACGCGATGGTTTTCCACGTAAACCTGCGGCACGCGGTCGTTGGTGGTGGGCAGCAGAAAACACTTGTCGAAACCGATTTCGAGCGGCCCCGGTTTGAGATCGCCGTTCCACTCCGGGCCATTTTCTCCGCCCAACCCCAGATGCCATTTGCCGATGACTGCCGTGCGATAGCCGGCTTGTTTCATAAGGGAAGCCACGGTTTCGGTGCCGGGTTGGATAATCGCGGGGTTGTTGGGAGCCGCGATGCCCGTGCCATTTTGACGGAAGGCGTAAGTGCCCGTCAGAAACGAAAACCGCGTGGGCGTGCAGGTCGAAGCCGAGCAATAACCGCTGGTAAACCTTAGCCCCTCGGCGGCAAGCCGGTCGATGTTAGGCGTGTGCAACCGGGTCGCACCGTAACAAGACACGTCCCCGTAACCCAAGTCATCGGCCATAATCACGATGATGTTCGGTTTGCGAACCGCCTCGGCGAAAACACTTTGGGATACGCAGATCAACCCTGCTGCAAACATCAACCGACCGATTCCAGAGAGGAAATACCGGCGGGCATTCTGCGAAGTTCGGTCGAGTGGCGTGCGGGAAAAAAACTGAAACATGTTGTATCCTCTCTGGACTACAAACGATAGAAAGTTTAGGGCGGAGAGCCGGAAATCGGGATGCTTATTTCTCTTTCCTTGAATTGCCTTCTGTTTTGGATCGGCCCGTAGCCCTCCATCTTTTCAATGGTTGAACAAAAACTCTTTGCTGCTCAATAAGCTCCAAAACAGATCTTCCAGCGACTCTCGTTTCTGCGCTGCGGGCACAACTTGGAGGACTTCCAATAATCTGGATCGGTCTTCGGCGGAAGGCAATCGCGAAAACGCGGCGAGATAGATTTCATCCAAAATATCCCCGTTCGGCACGTTTTCTTTGAGCAAGCGACCAATGCGGTTGGCTTTCGTTTTGGATTTTTCGTTGGCTTGGCGAGACAGTTTTTCGTTCAACGTGTCGCCGTTCATAATGTGCAAAACTTGCGTCATGCTGGGGTCGGACGTGCGTTCGCATTCGCAGGTGAGCAAGCGGTCGGGCCGGCCGAAGGTTTGCAAAAAATACGAATCCACGTTGGCATCTCTTAGCTCTAAAGCGCGGGTTCCCTCCGGGTAGCCGGCGAATTTGGTGGGGGCCTCGGTCGCTTGCGAAATCGCATCCAGCAAGACTTCTGCGGAGAGCCGTTTGGGATAATACCGCGAATAAAACCGCTCATCGGCCCGATTTTCTTCCAAAGGTTTGCTCGAGCGCTGGTAGGTTTCAGAATTGAGAATCAACCGCATCAAGGCTTTCAGATCGTATTTTTGTTCGACCAAATAATTCGACAATGCCGCCAACAACGCTTCGTTGCTGGCCGGGTTGGTGAGCCTTAAATCATCCACCGCTTCCACAATGCCCACGCCCAAATAGTTCGCCCACACGCGATTCACAATCGCCCGGCTGAAGTAAGGGTTTTCCGGAGAAGTCAGCCACTGGGCCAAATAGACCCGGCGGTCGGTTTTTTGATCGAACGGCAACGGCTCGGCATCCAAGGGGCGCGGCGGTTGCGGTTTTCCCGTGCGGGGTTGAATCACGTCGCCTTCTTCCGCGATGAACACCGTGCGATTGCCGTCCCCGTTGCGATAATCGCCTCCCCAACCTTTGCCTTTCACCCGCGCGAACATATTCGCCATGCCGTAGTATTGGTCGTTGGTCCATTTCTCCAGCGGATGATCGTGGCACTTGGCGCAGCCGATGGACATGCCCAGAAACGCCAGTGAGACGTTCTCGGACATTTCGAGCGGATCTTGATGCAGCGAATAAAAGTTCGCGGCCCCTTCCTCGAACGTGCCGCCTTTGGCCAATACGATTTTCCGTGTGAACTCGTCCCAAGGCGTGTTCCGTTCGACGTTCCCGCGAATCCATTTGTAGAAGGAATCCAAAGCCTTGGGCCGCAGTCGTTGTCCGCTTAACAGCAGCAAGTCCGACCATTTGTAGGTCCAATAATCCACAAACTCCGGCCGCTTTAATAAGTCATCAATCAGCCGGGCGCGTTTGCCAGGCGATGTGTCTTTCAGGAAGTTTTTGGTTTCCTCGACCGTGGGCAAGACGCCGATTGTGTCCAGAAAAGCCCGGCGGAGAAACTCGCCATCTTCGCAGCGGGGAGAAGGCGGCAGATTCAGTTGGCGAAGTTTTTCCAGCACCAATTGATCGATCAAATTCGCTTGGGGAGATTCCTCGTAAACCTTCGCGGGAACGGGCTGCGGATAAGGCGAAGTCACCGTGGCCACCACGTTTTTTGCCAAGTACCAGGCGACAATGGAACCCTCGCCGTGGCCTGTGACTTGAACGGTTCCGTTGTCGTCCACCTTGGCCACGGTGAGATTGGTGGGCGTGTATCTGGCCCAGGCCGTCACATCTTCGGTTTGGCCATCGGTGAAGTGAGCAAGCACGATCAGCGGTTGTGATTGGCCGGGTTTGAGGATCGCATTCTTCGGCAGCACCTCCAAATGATGGAGCCGGGGATCATCCGCTTGGGGGGCGGGATTTCCGCCGGCGATCCATTCGGAAAGCACTTTGTATTCCCGCGAATTTTCGCGAAACCTCACGCCGCCTTTGTGCGGAATGGTTCCCGTGGGTTTGGTCAGCAATAAGCTGCGGCCCGGATCTTTGGGAACGATGCGCCTGCCGCGACTTTGGCGGGTGATGCTGAAGAAATCGAATTCGGGATCGTAGCCCCTCAGGGACAGCTTAAACCCGTTCTTTCCCGCCGCCGCTCCGTGGCAGGCCCCGGAATTGCAACCCTGCTTCGAGAGCACCGATTGCACTTGGTTGCGAAAACTCCAAGCATGCGGTTGATTTTGCCCGCTCACCACCACGCGGCACTTCGCGGTTTGGCCGTTGATGGTCGCGGTAATCGTGGCCGTTCCATTGCCCACGGGAACTAGCGTGCCCTCTTCCACACGCACGATGTTCGGATCGCCCGATTTAAAGGCGGCGTTCTTGGTGATCGGTCCCACGGCCATGTCATCCCGAAACCACTCCACCACCAACCGCTGCCGAGCGGCGGTGTTCGCGAGCGAGATTTCCCCCGGCAAAATCCGCAGCGAATCCTCCGCCAAAGCGAGAACGGGCAGCAAAGTCGCAAGCAGAAAACCAAAGCGAAAAATCATAGGGGAACTCAGCAATCAATGATGGGAAGAGAAGACCAGAGGACATCAACCCAGAGTTATTTCGTTATGAGCTTGGATGGCCTCGGTTCTTGAATTCAGCTTCAATAAACTAATTCTATGAAAGAATGGCGTTTGGTTTAAGGGATGGTTCTCCTGCAGATGAAATACGGCATCACCACTGAGGGCGCCAAACGTTTTACTCTCGCAGGAGAACCAATTATGTTGTACCTCGGATGCGATCAGTACGCAAAGCAAGTCTCCGGGGGGAAGTGCAATCGCGAAGAAAAGATCGGTGGCCATCGAACCCGAAACAGACCGAAAACAATCCCCATTTTTCCTGACAATCTAATTTCTTTCAGGGATGAGGCTTACGCCCCTTACTCGCCTTTTTCCCTTGTTGAAATCGTTTTCTTGGCGAACCCATGTCAATCTTCACTCGCATGTCTCCGCCGCTTCGTTTGCGGTTGTTGTGTTTGGCGGCGGGGAATTTGGCGTTGATCGGCTATCTTTTCTGGTATGCTCAAGTCACACCGAATGGGGATTTTTGGGCCGAGATGTCGCAATTTCCCTCCTCGGCCGCTCCGTGGTTGCTGGCGGGTTTGGGGCTGACGGGCATTGTCTATACGGGCGGAATCGATCTTTCCATTGGTTCGGTCATCGTGGTTTGCGGCACGGTGTTCGGGATCATGTTGGAAAGAAACTGTTCCCCCGTCGTTTGTTTCGCGGGGTGTTGCCTGACCGCCGTTTTCTTGTCTTCCCTCAACGGTTGGCTGGTTCGTTGGTTGGGGATTCCCGCGATCATCGTCACGTTGGGCACGTTGAAATTCTACCGCGGATTCGCCTTGATCTTGGCGCGTTGGCACAATGAAAATTTCACCGGGCAGTTCTCGATCCTAAAAGCCGGTGGCGAAATCTATCGCGCCCCCGGCGTCTTGTGGGCGGGATGGATCTTGCTATTGGGCGTAGCGGTTGCGATGCTGTTGGAAAGCGGTGGAAAGCATCCCCGCAGTTGGCTCGCCGTGGGAAATTCCGAGGAAGCCTGCCGACTGAAAGGTTTGAATCCCGAAGGCATCAAGCAATCTGCTTTTTTGATGGGCGGATTCTTCCTGGGCTTGGCGGCCTTGGTTTTCGTCACGCGGGGACTGACCATCGAGCCGGTTCGCATGGCGAATCATTTTGAACTGACAGTCATCGGTGCGGTGGTGTTGGGCGGAACAAACATCTTCGGCGGAGAAGGCAGCTACTTGGGAACTCTGCTGGGCGGATGCTTGTTGTATTTTATCGAGAAGGCGATTTTGTACGCCGGCATTAGTGCGAATTGGCAAACCGCAATTCAAGGGGTGCTGATTCTCGCGGTCATCAGTCTGGACTGTGTGCTGCATCGAAAGCGAAAACGGATGGAAGAACTGCGATGAAATTTCAACAGGCATTGTTGCCTCTGCTTTTAATCGCGGAGTTCGTTTGGCTGCTGTGGTGCGGGGAGATTCCCACGAACCGGGCGGACGTGTTCCTGCGGGTGCTTTGGGGAAATCTGGAAGCCGTGCTGATTCATGCGGCTCCGTTGTTGGTGTTGGCGATCGGCATGACGTTGGTGCTGATGACGGCGGGGATCGATCTTTCCGTGGGTTCGATGGCCGCCTTGGTCGCCTGCCTGATGTCCCGCTTTCCGGGTGGGGAATCTTTTTGGATCACCGCGTTGCCCTTGGGATTGTTGGCCGCCGTTTGGCTGGGGGCCTTCAACGGAACACTCATCGCGTGGATGGACATTCCCCCGATTATCGCCACCCTAGGCACGCTGTTTTTTTATCGCGGGCTGTGTTACGTCGTGCTGCCGGAAAGCAAAACATCCAACGTGTTTAACCATGTTCCCGCCTGGGGTTTTCTGCCCAAGTACCAATGGCTGGGCGAGTTTCCCGGCGCGGTTTTCATCGCGGGCGGCGTGTTGGCTTTGGCGGGATTTTGGATTTCCCACTCGCGTTGGCGGCGGGAGATTCTGATGCTGGGCGGCAACCGGATCGCCGCCCGCTATGCGGGAATTCCCGTGGATCTTAGGCTGTTTCAAGTTTACGTGATTATGGGCGGCTGCGCATTTTTGGCGGCGCTGATGGGCACAGCCCGCGATGGCGCGGTCTCGGCGAATTGGCAAGAGGGCTTGGAATTGCAAGTCATCGTGGCCGTCGTCTTGGGCGGAACCCGCGTGGATGGCGGCTTCGGTTCCCTCATGGGTTCCGCGCTGGGCGTGTTTCTCGTGGTGGTTCTCGATGAAGGTTTGCGGACCATCGGTCAATCCGAACTGCAACCCGTGATGCTAGGGCTGCTGCTGATTCTGGGCGTCAAACTCAACACGCACACGTGGTCCGTTTTTCGCCTGCGAAAAGCCCCGGCGGAAGAAACGGGAACGCCTATCAAATCACTTTAACAAATCGGTGATGGGTGGATGGCCACTGTATTGAGTGGCCATGTCGAATCGAAACACGTCACCTTCCCGACACAAAGCATGTCCACGCAAAGCCGTGGGCATGGCACACCAAGCGTTCAGAAATTGAAATGCAGATGTCGCAGATTATCGCGGAGGGCGATGCTGGCAGATTATTTCAACGTAGTTGACGGCAGGAGTTCGTAAATATCGATCTCCGCGCGGTCATCCCCGAACCGCCATTTCAAACGCTTGGCCGCCAGCGGGTGTTTTTCCAACTTCTCGCGCGGGAAAGATCCGCGAAACACGATGCAGTATTTGGCTTCGTTTTCTTCCAACAATTTTAAGCTGCGGGCATCGGGGAACGTCGTCATCGCCTGTTTGAGATCCAAAAACTCATCCGGGAAAAATCCCGAATAGCCATTCAATAACGGCCGTTGATGTTCCAAGCCGTAATACATCCAGACCGTCGTGCCGAAATAGGAATCGGCATAGCGGCCGATGGGAAACGGAATGCAGGCCAGCGGATCATCCGGCTGGGTGTGTTGCTCGACCCAATTCATCCAGCCGCGTTCTTTTTTGTAATCGGGCAGCCAAAAGATTTGTGGGGGAGCGGGCCAAACTTCGATGATCGCCAGAAAGCTCAGCCCCATCAGCAAGAAAAACCGTTTTTGCAACCGGCCTTGCGTGGGAATCGCCTCAGTTTCATCGGCGGGTTTTCGCCGGCGTTGAGCGAGATCCCATAATCCCTCCAACCCGATTGCCGCCAAGAGCACGATGCCAATTTGGGCGAAGACTACGAACCGAAACACGTTGCGGGCGAATTTCAATCCCGGATAATGCAGCCGCAGCCAATCGTAAGGCGTCCAATCTCCGCAATGAAAATTCGGCCCCATCGCCAAGAGAAAACCCAGGGCAGTAAACATCGCCAGGAACAACGTCATCCACCGCAATCGCGGGCAATAGAATCCCCAAACCAATCCGAAAACCGCCAAACTCATTTTCAGATAGCCGGGGGACAGCACCCAACCGCTGCGGTTCGGATCGACGAATTGACGAATCGGCAATAACTGCGGCCAAGGCGTGGCGGTGAAATCCCCCCATTGGGCCGATTGCTGTTGGATGAGATCTTCGGGGCGTTCCCAATCGTACTGTGCGGAGACTTCGCGTTGATGCACAATCATCGGCCCGATCAACAGCAAACACCAAGCGGCTCCCGGCAGCAGTTTTCCCCACATCCGCCAATTCCAGAGTTGCTTGCCCAACAGCCAACCGCCTGAAAGGATCAATAACAAACTTAAAAACAGTCCGTGATAATTGCAGAGGAAATAGGTCATCGCGAACGCCGTCCCCAACAGCAGGCTGCGTTTAATACCGGGTTCTTCGCCGAATTTTGTTAAAGCCTGGATCGTCCAAATCACGCCGAACAAAGGCACGAGTTGGATCACGCCCAACTGCCAATGCACGTAAGGCAGCAGCACCATCATCGCCCCGCCGCTCCACGCCGCGAACCAGGAGCGGGTGAGGCCATGCAGAAATCGGCTGGTGACCAATCCCGTCAATGAGAGTCCCAACCAGAGATACGTGTTGTAAGCCATCGCCAATGTTCCGCCGCACCACACGATGGGAGCCATCAGCATCATCAAGGGTTGGGGTTCGGAAAACGCGAAAGCATCGTGGGCGGGATGAAAGATGGGGGCTTCCCAATAGTTTTGCAAACCCGCTTCCAAGCGGCTGATGTTCCAACCCATTGTCCACAGGTTAAACAAAGGAACCGTGGCCACGGGTTCCATGCCTTGCGGAATTGTCACGGCTCGCGAATCGGTCAGCGGTCTTGTCGTGGCCAATGCCAAGAGCAGAAAGACCAGCCATTCCGCGAAGAAGCCGGTAAGCGAAATCATCCATCCCATCGCCTGGGATCGGGAAAGCTTCATCATGGAAGTCAGGTCACAGAGCAGCAAATGAAAAACGGCCAACAAGAGGAGATCACCCTCATGTTGGCCGGTTGCTTTTCCAGATGCAACGCCGGCGGAAGGAATCGAACCGAGATTAGTTCCGTGCGTAGCCGAGAAAAGATTTGTAGTTTTCGGCGAACCGTTCTTGATTGGCTTTGTCGGCGAAGAACCATAAACGGTCGGCGTAGATCATCGCGAGTACGGGTTCGCCGGGCCTACGGGATTGATCGAGGCGATTGCTGACCAGATCCATGCCATCTGCGACGGGCCAATACAATTCCGGGCCGGCATCGAACCGGGCTTTGTGTTCTGCTGAGGCGAAGAACACCCGCTGTCCTTTGTAAGTGCTAGACCACTGCGGGCTGCCGATAACCAGTTTGCCATCATCCCGCAGGCTGACCAGACAGGTTCCATTAAACGCCGCGTTGATGGGTTGTCTCGCTGCGACGGGTTGGACAGCCACGGGAACGGCGGCGGGAGCACGGTTGCAAAACGGCATGAGCGCCCCATTCAATTGGGCGGCGGATTGATAACCCGTCAACCGTTTCACAACTTGCATTTCCGGCGTGACGATTAACGTCGTCGGCAAACCTTCGACTTGAAGTTGTTTGACCAGCTTCTCGTTTTGGTCGGCATCCAAATGAACCGGCACAAAGTTCCCATTCACGCGCTGGACCAAATTTTGATCGAGGAACGTGGTCTTCAACATCTTCTGGCAATATCCGCACCACGGTGCGGAAACCATTACCATCAGCGGTTTTTGTTCCCGCGCGGCTTGTTGGGCGGCTTGGGGAAGGTCTTCATGCCATTTCACTTCGGCAGCCTGAAGAAAAGAACCGGCGAACACACAAACCATGCCGGCAAAGACGGCAACGGAACGCATAGCGAATGGAGTAGTCATGGGACGCCCTCAATGTTTGCTAGAGTTGTAAGTTGGGAATCATGCCGAAAACCGAATGGAAAATGCCATCGGCTTTCACGTCGCCCGCATAGGAAAACCTAGTTCATCAAGGCGGGCGACGTTTTCAGAGATGTCCGCGGTGAAAGAAGAAAAGTCGGAAAACCCAAGCGGGCGGTTCAATGTCATGGACTGGCAATTTTTTTCGCACCTTGGCGATTGAGGGTTCGACGTGGATCATTGCCAACATCAACCGCGGGCCGATGTCCCTACATGGCATCATCAGGTGGGTCGGCGACAGCAATCGGGGCAGGAAATGTTTTCAAAACTCGCATCCCGGAAAAGTTCCCCTCAAGATTCGCCCAGCTTATCGCCGCGAGGAACGGGGCTTCGCCGAACTTTCGCGGGTGGAGCGATTCCCGATGGGCAGCGATGAAATACTTATCGGCCGCCTGGGGAGTTTCCTTTGTGAGGGATCTCACAAACTGGAACGTATTTCGAGAAGTTACGCATTCGCGGCGGATTCGGGATCGGTTTGTTGCACAAACACAGTCTGCGTAGGATAGGCAAATTCGATCTCCAAAGCCGCGAATCGTTCCAGCAGCGTGAAGTTGATGTCCTGTTGGATGTCCATATAAACCGTGAAGTCCGCCAGCGAGACGTAATAGACCGCTTCGTAAGTCAGCGCGCTATCCCCAAAACCTTTCAGGTGCGCGCGGTCGAAACGGGCCTGTTCGTGGCTAGTGATGGCCTCCTTGAGGATTTGGGGGATTTCCCGAAGATGGGGCAGCGAGGTCTGATAGGTGACGCCGATGCTGAAGACCACTCGGCGTTCCCGCATGCTTTTGTAATTGCGGATGCGGCTCGACAACAAGTCGCTATTGGGAAACACAAGCTGTTCCCCGGAAAGGCTGCGGAGGCGGGTGGTTTTCAGCCCGATGTTTTCCACCGTGCCCAGAAAATCCCCGACGCTAATGAAATCCCCCAGCACGAAAGGCTTGTCCAACACAATCGACAGCGAGGCGAAAAGATCGCCCAACACATTCTGAGCCGCCAACGCCACCGCGATTCCGCCCACCCCCAACCCGGCGATCAACGCGGTCACATCCACGCCCAGATTGTCGAGAATCAGCAACATCGCCACGGTCCACAATGCGAGTTTGCCCAGAAAGGCCAAGGCGCTCATCGTGGTCACACTGGCGGCATCGTTGACGCGGTTTTGCTCTGCATAGCGGTGGAGGCCGAACGCAATCAGCACGCTGCCCCAAATCGCCGCTTGTAGAATCACCACCATCGCCGCCAGCGATTGCACCACGGAAAGCACGCGGACCGGCAGCACGAGAATCAACGAAGACAGATAACACGCCAGACCAAATAGAAACCACAACTTGGTTGCGGTGGCCAGATCGACCACGGCAGCGGCCCAGGAAAATTTCAACCGATCCGCCAAACCCTGGGCGCGGGAACGAACGATGCCTTTGATAATGCGGAACAACAACCACAACCCCAGCAGCACGCCGAAAGCGATCATCCAGCGTTCCACGTCGTTCCCGAAGAATTTGCGATTCGGGGCGATGCGGTCGATAAAAGGGTCTATGTTCTGTTGCCACCATGCCGCGATTGACTGAAACATAAGCATCCTTTCGGGAACTTCAAAGTTTTTCGGAACCGGACATTGGCCGAGCCACGCCCGTCGGGCGGGTGAAAGAGTATACTGGATCGTAGGCCAACCGAGACGCAATCACAAAGCACCGATAACCAAAGCCCATGAGCGGCAAGGCGCTAGCCGCCGGTTTTGCCATCCGAAGAACCGGCGGCTGACGCCTTGCCGCTCACAGGATTTCTTTCAAAACACACAATGACTGCTGGAATTGAAACCGCCATTCTCAAAGAGCCGACAACCAAAACGAGGTGTTCCATGACGAGTTCGAGCCAAGTTTCTCCGTGGGTGGATGGTTTAACGATTGGCGAGATGCTTCATCAAATCGCGGATCGGGTGGGGGATCGCGAGGCGGTGGTGTTTCCGCGCGTCACACCCGCCGAAACTCTGCGCGATCCGGCGGAGAACGGCGAATGCTTCCGCTTGACGTTTCGCGAATTGGATGCCCGCGTGGATAAGATCGCGAAGGCGCTGATTGGCTTGGTAAAGCGTGTAGGTGACGAAGCGGAACGGCACGCCGTTGCGCTCGGAGATGCCGGCGACCGTCAGGTTGGCCGAGGCGCCGATCAAGCGTGCCGTTGCCGCCCAGGCAGGCGCCGAGCGACAGGCACCACCACAGCGGCATGATGTGCTCGGGCCCGCCGAAGGCCGGCGCCATGTCCTTGATCAGCGGGATCATGGTGGCGACGAACGGGATGTTGTCGACGATCGCCGACAGGAACGCCGACGCCCACAGGATGGCGTAGGCGGCATGCGCCATGTCGCCGCCGGTCGCCGCGACCAGCTCGTTGGCGAGCAGCTTGCAGCACCCCGCCGACTCGACGCCGTGGACGACCACGAACAGGCCGATGAAGAAGAAGATGGTGATCCACTCGACGTCGCCGAAGGTGGCGTGGACCTTCTGCGCGGCCTTCTCGGCGTGATGCGCCCAGTTGTCGAGCAGCATCAGCACGGCGGCGCCGAACATCGCGATGGTGGCCGGCTCCAGATGCAGCGGCCGCGCCAACACGAAGCTGACCATGACCAGGCTGAGCACGGTGAGCGACTGCTTGAGCAGGCGCCAGTCCTCGATCGACTTCGACCGGGTTCATCGCCATCACCGCGCGCCTCGGCGTCGTGCGAGCTCTGCAGGTCCTTGCCCCACAGGACGTGGATGATGACCGCCTGCACCGCCATGACGATCAGGATCGACCGGCGCGAGGTTGAAGATGAAGTCGTTGAAGGTGAGGCCGACCTGCGAGCCGATCAGGATGTTGGGCGGATCGCCGATCAGGGTGGCGGTGCCGCCGATATTGGAGGCGAAGATTTCGGCGAACAGATAGGGATAGGCCGGCACCTGCAGCGTGCTGCAGATGGCGAGCGTCACCGGCACGATCAGCAGCACCGTGGTGACGTTGTCGAGGAAGGCCGACAGCACCGCGGTGGTGATCTGCAGGATGAACAAGATGCCGGCGGGATGCGCCTTGGCCGCGCTGCGCCGACCAGATCGCGAGATACTGGAACATGCCGGAGCGGCGCGAGATCGACACCAGGATCATCATGCCGGTGAGCAGGCCGATGGTGTTCAAGTCGATGCCGTGGATCGCCTCTTCCTGATCGAGCACGCCGACCAGGATCATCAGGCCGGCGCCGACCAGCGCGACGATCGCGCGGTTGACCTTCTCCGACATGATGGTGGCGTAGGTGACGGCCAGGATGCAGGTCGACACCCACATCGGATTGAGGCCGAAAAATACGTGCGATACCGCGTGCGCGGTCATGGCCGAGTTCCCCCAAATTCACGGGCGCCCGGCCTTGCGCCGTTCGCACCCCTGCGCCCCTTGGCGGGAAACTCCGGCAACGGCCGTAAGTCAAGTGCTCGGCACGAGTGCACACCCGGCCGTCAGATCGGTTGCAGGCTCGGAGGATGCCGCGCTACGTCGCGGCGACCGGATTCGGGGTACGAGCTCAAAAATACCGCCACCAGACGTAGACGTTGGCGATCGCGATCGAGACGACGGTCATCGGCGCGGCGTAGAGCGTGTAGGTGAGGAAGCGGAACGGCACGCCGTTGCGCTCGGAAATGCCGGCCACCGTCAGATTGGCGGAGGCGCCGACCAGCGTGCCGTTGCCGCCGAGACAGGCGCCGAGCGACAGGCACCACCACAGCGGCAGGATCTGCTCGGGTCCGCCGAAAGACGGCGCCACGTTCTTGATCAGCGGGATCATGGTGGCGACGAACGGGATGTTGTCGACGATCGCCGACAGAAACGCCGACGCCCACAGCACCGCATAGCCGGTGGCGGCGAGATTGCCGCCGGTCGTCGCCACCAGCTTCTGCGGCGAGCAGGTGCAAGAGCCCGCCGACCTCGACGCCGTGCACCACGATGAACAGGCCGAGGAAGAAGAAGATGGTGATCCATTCGACGTCGCCGAAGGTGGAATGGATGTTGTGCGAGGCCTTTTCGGAGTGGTGCGCCCAGTTGTCGAGCAGCATCAGCACCGCGGCGCCGGTGAGCGCGATGGTCGCGGGCTCCAGATGCAGCTCGCGCGCCAGCACGAAGGCCACCATCACCACCGTCAGCACGGCGAGCGCCTGCTTGAGCAGCGTCCAGTCCTGGATCGCTCGCCCGGCTGCATGGCCATGATCGGCGGCTTCCGCTTCCTCCGTCGCGCGCAGGTCCTTGCCCCACATCAGGTGGATCATGAGCATCTGCACCGCCAGGATGACCACGATCACCGGCGTCAGGTGATAGACGAAGTCGTTGAAGGTGAGGCCGACCTGCGAGCCGATGATGATGTTGGGCGGGTCGCCGATCAGCGTGGCGGTGCCGCCGATATTGGAGGCCATGATCTCGGCGAACAGATAACGGATAGGCCGGCACCTTCAGCGTATTGGTGATGGCGATGGTGACCGGCACCATCAGCAGCACCGTGGTGACGTTGTCGAGCAGCGCCGACAGCACGGCGGTCGCGACCTGCAGCAGGATCAGGATGGCGCCGGGATGGGCCTTGGCCGCGCGCGCCGACCATATCGCCACGATATTCGAACATGCCGGAGCGGCGCGACACCGACACCAGGATCATCATGCCGGTGAGCAGGCCGAGCGTGTTCCAGTCGACGCCCTTGATGGCCTCTTCCTGGCTCGAGCACGCCGACGATGATCATGACGCCGGCGCCGGCCAGCGCGACCACGGCGCGGTTGACCTGCTCCGACATGATGATGGCGTAGGTGACGGCCAGGATGCAGGTGGAGACCCACATCGGACTGAGGCCGAAATAGACGTGCGAGGCCGCGTGCGCGGTCATGGAAGAGTGCCCCCCAAAAGAGCGCGCACGCTCCGGCAAGGCGCAGGCCTCTGTCAACGCGCGGCCCCGCGACCTAGTGCCCCGCTTCCGAATTCGTGCTCATATGCAGCTCGCGTGACACGACTTCGGAAGCCAAGGGGCACTGGCGACTAATCGGGCCGCTTTTCGATTTGAAGTTCCTAGCGAGCTCGGCAGGGGTGTCGGAACTTTCGGCGGCTCATTTGCAGGTATTATTGCGCGTCCTGACGCGAAACGTCAGCAAGGCAGGCAGCAGTGGGCCGGCAAACTGGCGGCCGCGGCGCGCTGGCGATATGAGTGCCGGCGGCCGCAGCGCCGCCCGCATGCAGGAGATGACGCGATGGCCGGCAAATCCCACGCGCAAGAGATAAGTCGGTCGCGTCCCTCTCGCGCGACGCCTTCACCAATTTCCTGCAGCCACGAAGCGGCCGGCGGCGTGGTGCTCGGCATCGCGACGCTCGCCGCGCTCGCGATCAGCAATTCGCCCTGGCGCGATCTCTACACCGACTTCACGCGGCATCCCGGGCACGGTCGATGTCGGCGGCGTGCTGGTGATCGCCAAGCCGCTGGTGCTGTGGGTCAACGACCTGTGGATGGCGGTGTTCTTCTTCCTCGTCGGGCTGGAGATCAAACGCGAATTCGTCGAGGGCGAGCTGGCATCGCGCAGCCAGGCGATGCTGCCGGCGGCCGCGGCGCTCGGCGGCATGGTGGTGCCCGCCCTGATCTATGTCGCTGTTCAATACCGGCGATGCCACGGCGCTGCGCGGCTGGGCCATTCCGGCCGCGACCGACATCGCCTTCGCGCTCGGCATCGTCATGCTGCTCGGCTCGCGCGTGCCGGCCTCGCTGAAGGTCTTTCTCACCGCCGTCGCCATCATCGACGATCTCGGCGCCATCCTGGTGATCGCGTCTTCTACACCGCCAACCTGTCGCTGGCGGTGCTGGGCCTGGCGCTGGTCGGGGTCGTCTGCCTGGTGCTTCTCAACCGCGCCGGCGTGCGCCGCGCCGACGTCTATATCGTCGTCGGACTGGCGATCTGGGTCTGCGTGCTGAAGTCGGGCATTCACGCGACGCTGGCCGGCGTATTGACGGCGTTGACGATCCCGATGAAGGACCGCGACGGCGCGCCGCTTGCGGGCATGCTCGAGCACGGCCTGCATCCGTGGGTCGCCTTCCTGGTGCTGCCGATGTTCGCCTTTGCCAATGCCGGCGTGACGCTGACGGGGCTCTCGCCGGTGAGCCTGCTCAATCCGATACCGCTCGGCATCGCCGCCGGCCTCGTCATCGGCAAGAGCGTGGGCGTGTTCGGGACCTCCTGGCTCATGATCCGCTCGGCACTGGCGACGGCGCCGGCCGGCGCGTCGTCGCGCCAGTTGTTCGGGGTCTGCGTGCTCTGCGGCATCGGCTTCACCATGAGCCTGTTCATCGGCGCGCTGGCTTTCGAAGGAATGCACGTCAGCTACGAGGCGCAGCTCAAGCTCGGCGTGCTCGCCGGCTCGCTGATTGCCGGCATGGCCGGGACGCTGATCCTGCGGCGCGGCGTAGCCGCGTCAAATCCCGCGCGATCAGGATCGTGGTGTGGCGACTATTGGTGACAGCTCGAGCCCGCATGCCACAGCAAGATCGGCGTGACAGCGCGGGATGGGCCGTGAATGCGCGCGGGGATGCCGAATGTGTGCGCGCGTAGCAGGCGGCGCGCTCGCGGCCTGCGGTGGGGGCCGATGCGTAAGCGTTGCGTTGTGTTTTGCGTAGCGGCGGTCGCGCTCGGGCTTGGGTTCGGGCTTGGCGCCTGCGCCAGCGTGCACAATCTGCCGCTCAACACGCCGACCGCGTCGCCGCTGATGCCGGGCACCGGGCAGGCGGCCGCGGCGCTGGCCGCCGAGCAGAAGGCCGAAGGGCGACGAGACGGCACCGCCATCGGTCTTGCCTTTTCCGGCGGCGGCACGCGCGCGGCGGCCTTCGCCTATGGCGTGCTCAAGCAATTGGCGCGCACGCCCGCTGCCGCGCAGCGCGCAAAGGCGACCTGCTCGACCGCGTCGGCGTCGTCTCCGGCGTGTCCGGCGGCTCGATCATCGCCGCCTATTACGGGCTGAAGGGGCGCGCGGCGCTCTCCGATTTCCGCCAGCAGTTCCTGACCCAGGACGTGATGGCGGCGCTCGATACCAGCGTCAATTTGGTCAATATCGGCCGCGCGCTGGGCGGCGGCCTCAATACCGACAACCGGCTGCGCGGCTGGTTCAACGAGCATCTCTTTCACCACGCCACCTTCGGCGCGCTGCTGGCCAGGCCGCGGCCGATCGTGCTGATCAACGCCACCGACGTCTATGACCGCACGCCCTTCCTGTTCGTGCCGCAGACCTTCGCGGCGGCGTGCAGCGACATCACCAAATATCCGCTCGCCGCGGGCGTCGCGGCCTCGGCGGCGGTGCCGGCCGCATTCGCGCCGGTGATCATCGAGACCTTCCCCGGCAGATGCCGCGCGCCGCTGCCGCCCTGGATCGTGAAGGCGGCGAACGACCCGGCGGCCTCGCCGCTGGTGCATTCCTTCGCCACCGCCTGGAGCAGATCCACAGCGGCAAGGTGAAATACGTCAAGCTGTTCGACGGCGGCCTGATCGACAATTACGGGCTGAGCGGCATCACCATCCTGCGCGCCGCGCAGGCGACGCCCTATGGGCCGCTGCGGCCGGCGGAAGCCGTCAACCTGCGCCGCTTCCTGTTCCTGGTGGTCGATGCCGGGCAGGGTCCGCAGGGCAACTGGTCGAAGACGCTGGAAGGCCCCGCCGGCAAGGAGCTGGTCAGCGCGGTGGTCGATGTGCTGGTCTCCGCCAATGCGCATGCGAGCTATGCCGCTTTCGAAGCAACCATGCGCAACTGGCGCAATTCGATCGTGCGCTGGCGCTGCGGGCTCAAGCGCGCGCGAGGTGGCGCGGCTGCGCGGCGGCCGCGTCGGGCGCTGGAACTGCCGCGACCTGAAGATCACCGTCGCGCGCGTGTCCTTCGGCGATCTCGGACGCCGCGCGCGCCAAGACGCTCAACGACGTGCCGACCTCGTTCACGCTGCCGGTCAAGTCGGTCGATGCGCTGACGCGGGCGGGTGCCGACGCGCTTAACGCAACCCGGCGTTTCAGCAGTTTTTGAAGGAGATGTAGTCCGCCTCAGCTGGAGCGCGCTCGGTGCTTTGCGACCCGGGTCGTCCCGAAGGATTTGGTCGGCCCCTCGCGGGCGCTCATCGCTCGACGCGCGGCGCAAGGCCGCGCTCCTCACCGGGGAAGGCGCTTAATGCGCCTCGTCCCAATTGTCGGCGGCGCGGGCGTCGACCTGCAGCGGCACTTGAGCGCGCACCGCCGGCTCCGGCGCTTTTTCCATCACGCGCTTGACCACCGGCATGGTCTTTTCGACCTCGTTCTCCGGCACTTCGAAGATCAGCTCGTCGTGCACCTGCAGCAGCATCTGCGCCTTCAGCCTGGCTTGCTCCAGCTCCGGCTCGATGCGGATCATGGCGCGGCGGATGATGTCGGCGGCCGAGCCTTGCAGGCGCGCATTGATGGCCGCGCGCTCGTTGAAGGCGCGGATCGAGGGATTGGAATTCTTGATCTCGGGGTAATGGCACTTGCGCCCGAACAGCGTGAGCACATAGCCATGCTGGCGGCAGTACTCGCGCGTCTCGTTCATATAGGCGCGGATGCCGGGGAAGCGCTCGAAATATTTCTTGATGTAGTCGCCGGCCTCGCTCTTGTCGATGCCGAGCTGCGCGGCGAGCCCGAAAGCCGAGATGCCGTAGATGATGCCGAAATTGATCGCCTTGGCGCGGCGGCGCACCTCCGGCGTCATGTCC
>CAWAVN010000024.1:0-68010 GCA_963785505.1 uncultured Planctomycetaceae bacterium | reverse complement strand
GTGCTGCCACCTCTTCGACGACGTATTGCTGGCGATTTCGCCCGCGTTGGATTTTTACCGCTGCTGGGGCCAAGGCTTGCCTTTGGATGAGCTGTTTCCTTCAGCCGAGGATGCCCGCCAGGAAACCGCGATCTTGAAAATCCATCCGCTGAATTGGCCGAGGCATCAACTTTTGGTCTGCGACCCAAAAGATGAGTATTGGTTTGAAGGGGCCGAGCGGTTGGCGTTGAAACTGCATTCCAGCGGGATTTTGTTCGAGACGGATTTTCAAACCTCGGCGGGCGGGCACAGTTGGGACTACTTCAGCGCGCAATGGCCCCCCAAGTCATCAATTTCCTGGCCGAGGCATGGAAAAAGAAAGCCTTAGACTTTGAATGTAGGGCAGTTCGCTCGTTTGTTACACGCCGCCGGGGGTTTGGGTGTTTTCGGAATTGATGACTTTATTGGCGGCTTCGGCGGGCACGGCGAAATCTTTGGTGCCATCTTCCTTGGGCAGGTCGGCGGTGGTTTCGTAAGGGGGAAACAGCGATTTGATGACTTCCTCGCCGGAGGTGTCTTTCGAGTTTTCCTTGCCTTGGGCGGCGGGATCTTGGCCTTCGATTTTGACGATCATCGGCCCGCCGACGTGGCCTTTCCCGCCTTCCGCGCTGGTATCGTATTTGCCATCCACAATTTTGGCGAAGCCGGGCGCGCCTTTGTTGTCTTTGCTGCCATCGGGCATGAAGAAAATATCCCCGGCGGGAATGGGTTTGCCGTCAAAGGTTACTGCGCCGGAACTCTGAAATCGTACCGGTTCATCGCTTCCGCCGCCGCAGCCCATCAATCCACAAGCCAAAATGACCACCAACGCCGTTTTCATTAACATAAGATTCCCCTTGGAAATAAGTCGGTTTGTTTGAAAAAAAGCCCCTGCGGGCCACATTCGCGGCAGGGGTTCGGTTCGGTCAAGAAGTTTTATTGAAGTTCAGAGACTTCGCCTGCGGCTCGGGTCGCCAAGGTCATATAAGTGGGAAAGTTAATGTTCTGACTAATGAATTTCACGCTGCCATCCACCATCAGGAATTGGGCTCCGCCGACGTGGTTCGAGCCGAAGCTGATGTCGTTGAAGTTGTTCGATCCATTGTAGAAGACGGAGTTGATGGGATAGGCCACGTTTTTGGTCGTCCCCGAACCGCCGTTGTTGCCTCGAATCCAGCTACGCCAGTCTACAGTTTGCGAGTTCTTCAAGGTTTGAGAGCGTTCGGCGACAAACAGCACGTTGGTCGTTCCATCGAGAACTTCCTTAAAGGAAGCGTAAAACTTGGTGGTGAGACTGCCCGTGGTATCCTTGTATTGCTGCAACATTCCATCGCAAGCATACGCCCCATTTCCGGTCGGGCCGCCGACCCGGTAGGTGTAACTTGCCCCATTGTAAACGTAAGTTTGCGGATCCGTTCCGCGAGTATTGGCCCCCATCACGCCATAGTAATGGGTCGTGTAATTAAAGATGCCATTCGTTTTTTCGGAACCGTTGGTGCTGCGGCCGCGGGAGTTTTCGGGGTCCATGCCGGAAGGGCAATAGAGCACGGGGACTTTCTGATTTCCTACCAGCAGATTGCTGGCATTGGTATACGCCAGATTGAAGTTGTACTGCTGGTACAAAGGCGATTGGTCGATTTGAGGAAGAATGTAGACCAGCCAAGTGGTGCCGGCAATCGTCGCGGGAGTGCCGGCGGCGATGCAATTGGAGCTGGATTTGGGGCAGACGGCGTTTTCGGCACCGGGGGGAAAGTGTTTGTAGACATCGTGGAAGTTGTGCAAGGCCAGGCCGAGTTGTTTCAGTTGGTTCTTGCATGTGGAACGGCGAGCCGCCTCCCGCCCTGCTGCACGGCGGGCAGCAACAAGGCAATTAAAATCGCGATGATCGCGATCACCACCAGCAATTCGATCAGGGTAAACCCTTGTCTTCGGTTTTGCCTTGCGGCGGGTCTGAGGGTTTTCATGCAGTTGACTCCCAAGAAAATGGAACGAAAAGAAATTGAATTCGCGTCAACGCGAGTTTTAATAGAGAAAATGATGTTGTTGGAATTGGTTCCTCGACACAGGAAACGTGCCGTCGATTTGTAAAAGCGAACCATTTACCAGAGCATACCAAACCAAATGGATAAAGTGAATTTAACATGAGAAAACTTGGATCGCAAGAAACCCAAGGCTTGAATTCCGGCCTTTTATGCCAAGATTTCGGGGATCACATGGCCATGCACATCGGTCAAACGGCGGTTGATGCCGTTGTGCAAATAGGTTAGGCGTTTGTGATCGAGGCCGAGCAAATGCAGGATCGTGGCATTCAAATCGTGGACCGAAAGCACGTTTTCCACGGCTTTGAAGCCCAGTTCATCGGTGACGCCGTGGCTGACTCCCCGCCGAACGCCCGCGCCGGTGAGGACGGCGGTAAAGCCGTTGGGGTTGTGGTCGCGGCCTTTCGCCCCCTTTTGAAACATGGGCATCCGCCCGAACTCAGTACACCAAACCACCAAGGTCTCTTCCAGAAGCCCGCGCTGACGAAGATCGCGAATCAAAGCGGCGGAAGGTTGATCCATAATGCGAGCATGCCCATCGTATTGTTGGCGAAGTTTCTGATGGCCGTCCCAATTCAGCGCTCCGCCGCTGGCGTAGGCTCCGTTGAAAAGTTGCACGAACCGCACGCCTTGTTCGATCAACCGCCGCGCCAGAATGCAATTCTTGGCGAAGCCGGCTTTGAGAGAATCTTGGGGATCATCGGCCCCATACATTTTGAGGATGTGTTTTGGTTCCGAAGAAAGATTGCTGATCTCCGGCACCGAAAGCTGCATGCGGGCGGCGAGTTCGTAACTGGCAATTCGGGCGGCAAGGTTGGAATCGCCGGGGTTCTGCCGAAGGTGCTCGCGGTTCAAAAGCTGCAACAACTCGCGGGCGGCCTGGTCTTTAGTTTGGGTGATGGATGCGGGCGGCTGAAGGTTGTTGATGGGGCGGTTCATACTCCAAGGCGTGCCCTGAAACACCGCCGGCAAAAAGCCCGGCCCCCAGTTATTAACGCTCGCCTGCGGCACGCCGCGCGGATCGGGAATCGCCACAAACGCGGGCAGGTTTTCGCAGACGGAACCCAGGGCATAAGTCACCCAAGCCCCGATGCTGGGAAAGCCATCTTGCACGAAGCCGGTGGAAAGAAAATTCTCGGCGGGGCCGTGCGTGTTGGATTTGCTGGTTAAAGTGTGCACGAAGGCGAAGTCATCGACCAATTCGCCGAGGTGCGGAATCATGTCCGAAACCATCTTGCCGGTTTCGCCCTTGGGACGAAACGCATATTGCGGCTTGGCCAGATTTCCCGCCGGCCCTTGGAACGTGACCGCCGGTCCGCCGGGCATCGGTTGGCCGTCGCGTTTGATGAGTTCGGGTTTGTAATCCCAAGTTTCCAGTTGGCTGCATGCCCCGGCGCAGAAAATTACCAGCACGTTCTTGGCTTTCGGGGGATTGTGCGGCGGTCTGGGTGCGTGCGGGTTGGCGGGGTCGATTGAGGGCGTGATGGGTTTGCCTTCGGCTAACAACTGCTGATCGGCCAGCAACTGCGTCAATGCAATCGCCCCCAAAGCTGTGCCTGTGTTCGCCAGAAAACCCCGGCGATTCAAATAACCCCTCCCGGCATGGGTGACGGCATCGTGCATCGGCCCTGCGTTTCGGAAAGATTGCTGCGGATGCGAACTCATCGGGAGCCTTTCACGGCAGAAACAAAAACTCGTTGGTGTTGAACAGCACCCGGCAGAGCGTATTCAATCCTTGCTGCTCGATCATCGCCACCGCCGCCGGCAGTTCCGTTTCGTTCGGATCGCGGCCTAACGTCAAGCGAAACGCTTCCTTCGTCTGAAGTGCGGCATTCGTTTTTTGTCGAGCTTCCACGCGTGCCGCGAGCCGGCGGGCACGATCGATCACGAACGGGCTGTTGAACAAATTCAATGCCTGAATGGCCGTGGTCGATCGGCTGCGTTTGGGCATGGCTTGGCCGGCATCGGGACAATCGAACGCTCCGAAAATGGGCGTAATCTCCATGCGGATTTTGTGGGCGTAAATCATCCGCCGAAGCTCCTTGGGGCCAAACTCTTCCACGGGCGGAAAGCCGGTTAACCCGCCCCGCGTTTTGAAAAAGTTAAATCCGGGTCCGCCCATTTCCTCGTTCAATTCGCCGCTGACCGCCAACATGCCGTCGCGAATGGCTTCGGCTTCCAACCGCCGGGAGGGGAACCGCCAAAGCCAACGGTCATCGCGATTGCGGGAGGCAAGCGGAACGGTGCTTTGCTGCCGATACGTTTGAGACAGCACGATCATCCGCTGCAAATGCTTGATCGACCAACCGCTGCGGATGAACTCCCCGGCGAGCCAATCCAAGAGTTCCGGGTGCGTGGGCCGGATGCCGTTGATGCCGAAGTCGCTGGGCGTGGCCACAATCCCACGGCCAAAATGCGATTGCCAAATGCGGTTGACGATCACCCGTGCGGGCAGCGGATTCCCAGGCGAGGCCAACCAACCGGCCAACTTTTCCCGGCGGGCTTGTTCGTTGTCTTTCGAGGACACGTCTAACGTTCCCAGCACTTCGGGGATCGCCGGTTCCACGGGTTCGCCGCGCTGTTCGGGATCGCCGCGGCGCAGTAAAAACGTTTCATCCGGTTTGCGAAACCGCCCGGCATAAACCAACTGTGGTTTTTGGAGCTTGGCCCGTTTGGCTTGGAACCGTTCCAGTTGTTGAACGCAGGCATTCACTTCTGCAGGCTCCATCTGCTCCCGTTTTTGCAGGCGAACTTTGAGTTCTTCAATGCGGGGAACGAGGGATTGGGCTTCGGCCAGCTTTTGTTTTTGGGCTTCGTTTCGCAGCGGGCGATCGCCGTAATCCACCCCCGCGAAGAAGGCTTGCATCGCGTAATAATCGCGCTGCGGGATGGGATCGAATTTGTGATCGTGACAGCGGGCGCAGCCGACGGTCAGCCCCAAAAACGTGGCGCTGGTGCCGATAATGATTTCATCCAACGCATCTTGCCGGGCCAGGCGTTTGGACTCTTCATCCTTGCCGATTTGCCCCGGCAACAGTACGGCGGAAGCGACCAGAAACCCGGTGGCCTCATCGGCATCGAAGGCATCGCCCGCGATTTGTTCCCGCACGAATTGCCGGTACGGTTTGTCCTCGTTGAAAGATCGGATCACGTAATCGCGATAAGGCCAAGCGTGTTCGCGGGGCGTGTTGACTTCAAAGCCGTGAGTGTCGGCGTAGCGAACCACATCCAACCAATGCTGCCCCCACCGCTCGCCGTAACGCGGGCTGGCCAACAGGGAATCCACCAGTTTCACATAGGCATCCGGGGCGAAATCATTTACGAACTCTTCCACGCTTTCGGGTGTGGGCGGCAGCCCGATCAGATCCCAAGACAGCCGGCGAATTAACACCCGGCGATCTGCCGGGGGCGAAAAGTTCAACCCGTTTGCAATCAGTTTTCGCAGAACGAAACGGTCAATCGGGCTGGAAACCAAGGTTGGGACATCCGGCGGAACCACGTTGCCAAGCGGTTGAAACGCCCAATGCTCTCGGCGGGGATCTTTTTTGGCGTTGCGGTCGTATTCGGTTTCGGGCCATTTCGCTCCCGCATCAATCCAGCGGCGGAGGAGTTCGATTTCCTCCTTCGAGAGCGCTTTGCCTGCGGGCGGCATGCGCTCATCGGGGTCGAGGCTGGCAACTCGGCGGAACAATTCGCTTTCCCCGCTTTTGCCCGGCACGATGACTTCCCCACTGACTCCGCCCTGAAACGCTCCGTGCCGAGCATCCAAACGCAGATCGCTGGTTTGCTTTTTCGGGCCGTGGCAGGCTCCGCACCGGGAAATAAAAATCGGGCGGATTTGTTTTTCAAAGTCGATGGGCTTTGCTTCCTCGCCCTCCGCGCGAATCGTCATCGCGAGAAAAAGACAAAACAAAACGGCCCGGGTTCTGTGCGTATTCATAATGCGAGGATAACCCGAAGCCCTCACAAATTTCAATTCGAGAGCCACGGATTTGGACGAGGCAACCGCCAAGACACGCAGGCCACCCATGAAATCCAGAGGGCGAGGGCCACGCAACGCCGGTCACGATTTTGGCAAGCCTTGCCAACTTATGCTGGATTTGAATATCTCTCCCTTGCGATTTCGGGTTGATGGCAGAACCAAAACGGCGATGAGGGATTCAACCAGGCTTTGCCTCGGGGGCAGATTCAGCAACGCTCAGGCGAGTGCTTCAAAACCTGAACTTGTTTTCTCGGCAAGCCTCAACGGCGGATGATGACTTTGGCTCCTAAGCCCAGGAAGCCGTAGACTTCGGCGGCATCGTCGTTGACCAAGCGGATGCAGCCTTGGGACTCCGCTTTGCCGATGGAATTCGGGTCGATGGTTCCGTGGATGCCGTAAGAATTTCCGATGTCGATCCAGTATTCACCCAGGGGGTTTTTAGGGTCATCCGCCGCGATCACGTTTCCATTCGATCCGTAATACGTGGGGTTGACGAGTTTGTTCTTAATCGTGAACTCGCCGATGGGCGAAGCGCCATCCTTGCCGATGCCCACTTTGTACCGCTTGACGAAAAACCCGTGATGCTGAATTGTCAACTCGAAGCAATGCAAATCGACCACGGCGGCGAACGGGCCTTTGATGACTTTCAGCTTTTGACCAGCGCGAACTTTTTTGGGGTCCACACGATTGAGTTTCGCGAGGTATTCCCAAGGCACGTTGTAGAGCTTGCCGACCTTTATCAATTGGTCGCCGGGTTCCACGGTGTAGGGCGTCATATAGTGCGGTTGCTTGGCAAAGTAGATGGATTGGGCCGTTTTCTCGATGCGGCTTCTGAGGGCATCCCGCCATTCGGGGTGGTTCCAATACAATGTCGAGAGTTTTTGTGGGCGGCGAGTTCCTGCGAGGGATTGCTGCTCTCCATCCAAGCATCAATCTGCTCGATCTTGCCGGCCACGGCGGCCATTTCCGGAGGCAACACCGCCGGCACGGGTTCTTTCGCTTGGCTTGTCTCTTCCTTCAACAATTGAATCGGAGCCTTGGCAGAAAGCTCGCCCGGCGATTCGGCATTGGGTTGCCAGGGGGGCAGTTCGCCTTCCACGGTTTGCACCAACCGCGAAGGCAACGGAACCGGTTTGGCATCCGGGTTGGCGGGCAGCAATTGGGGCGGCTTGGGGAAATCGCTGAAATCCGGGCGCTTGGCAGGATCGAACGGCGGAAGTTCCGCAGGCAAATCCGGCAGATCCGGTTCCGTTTGCTGCGAGAACAAATCCTCGACCGGGTCGGGTTTCTCCGCTGGGGTTTCGTGGCTGGCTTGCTGAATCGGGTTTTTTATTCCGGCGGCTTGCGGGTCGGATTTCGCCTCCAAGGCGAGGGCTTCCTGTTCCGTTTCGGTCGTGGGCCACCAATGAAATTGCCAAGCCGCCACCAACGAAATCGCCGCCAAGGCGGTGCTCCAGATAAAAATGGAAGCCAACGAGCGGCGTTGATAATGATTGCGCATGGCCAAGTTCATCCTTGAACGTGGAACAAAGTTCAAGCGGATTTCGCGAATTGCCGGCAATTTATCAAAAACTCGCCAACGCTTCTACGGGAATCGCTAGGTCCGAAACCGCAATTTTTACGGGGCTTTCCACTTCAAAATTTGGATTCGCCCCGCCGTTCCGCCGAAAACGGCCCGGTTTCCCGCTTGAGGGATGAGCAGACTGATCGGCCGCGTGATTTCCGTTTTTTCTGTGGAAAGGATTTCCAGCGTGTCCGGGTCGATGCTTTGCAGTTCTCCGCCGGTTCGCGTGATGAGCAACCGTTGGCCATCGGGTGACCACGCCAAGGCCAAAGCGGAGAAAGCGGGCAAACGCAGAAAACGCATCATCCGCCCGATAGTGGGTTGCCAAAGTCGCACCGTGCCATCGGCCCCCAACGAGGCGAGGATCGGCAATTTGCCTTTCCCAGTCTGGGGACGAACGGCCATGCCGAGGATTGGTTTCGTGTGGTTGTTCAGTGATCGGACCAATTCGCCTGTGTCGATGTTCCAAACGCGAATCGTTTGATCGTTCCCAGCGGAGACCAGCGTTTGTTGTTCCTCCAAGAGGCACAAGGCTCTGATGGGCTGGGAATGCCCGGAAAACCGCCGCTCGATTTTTCCCGATTGCACCCGAATTTCCAACACTTCTCCATCGTGTCCGGCGGTGAAGATTTTTTGCGAGTCCTTTGTCCAAGCGATTTGATAGATCACATCGGCATGAACTCGATAACTTCCCATCTTTTCGCGAGCGGGCCAGTTCCAGAATTTCGAGCCGGCCGGTTTCGCCGGGAGTCCCGCCCGCAAGAGCCAGCGTTTTGCCATCGGGCGAAAAACGCATGTCGTGAGTCTGTGTCAGGCCGGTTTTGAGTTTGCCCTTCGGTTCGAGACCAGGATAGGAAAACCGTTTGACCCCGGCTTGCGATCCCGCGAGCAGTTCGGAGGCAGCGGAGTCGAACGCCAACGCCGTGATTGGCGGTTCCCCCGCGTTCGCGACAGACAGAAGCCCCCACGCCATGCAACACAAACCGGCGAGAAATACACCGAATTGCCGGAAGCGAATTCGCATTAGCTCATGATCTCCGTGATGATTTCGCCGTCTTGGTTCACGCGAACGGGTCGGCCATCCGGCGTTTGCAAGGTCAGATCGGGATCGATTCCCAGCAGCGTGTAAATCGTGCGGGCAAGATCGGCGGGCGTCACCGGGCGCTCGGCGGGGCTTTCTCCCACCGCATCGCTCGCACCGATTGTTTGCCCGCCTTTCACGCCGCCCCCCGCCATCAGCACGCTGAACACCCTCGGCCAATGATCGCGGCCCGCGGATGTATTGAGTTTGGGAGTCCTCCCGAATTCCCCCATCACCACCACCAGTGTTTCTTCGAGCAGCCCGCGCGATTTGAGATCGTCCAAGAGTGCGGCTAATGCCGTGTCCAAAGAAGGAATTAACCCCACGGGAACCTTCGCCCCGGTATAGCCTTCTTTCAAGCGCGTGACCAAATCTTGGTGAGTATCCCAACCAGGGTTGTTGACGGTCACGAAAGGCACGCCCCGTTCGACCAACCGCCGGGCCAGCAGGCAGCTTTGGCCGATGGTTTTTCGTCCGTAACGATTGCGGATCGCGTCCGGCTCTTCGTGGAGATCGAACGCCCGCTTGGCTTCCGTCGAGGTCATCAGCCGAAAGGCTTGGTCCAATTCGGCGGAGTCCGCAGGCGTTGCCGATTCATTGAGCGATTGATCCCAAGCATTCAGTTGGGAAACGAAGTCTCGTCGTCGGCTGATTCGCAGGGCGGTAAGACCCTTCGCGAAATTTAAGTCCCGAACTTGAAAATCCGGCTTGGCGGGGTCGCCCCCCACGGGAAAGGGGGCCGTGTTTGCGGGCAGATAACCGTGGCCGGTGAGTTTGCCCCCGCCCACGCGAAAGTTGGGAACCGCCACGTTCGCCGGCAGAACTCGCGGCGGATGTTGCCGGCTGACCACCGCCCCAAACGTGGGATACTCGACCACCGGTGTCGGGCGATAGCCGGTCAGCATGTAATGCGTGCCGAAGTTGTGTTCGCCCAAAGGCGAAGTGACGGACCTGATAATCGCGAAGTCTTTCATGCGCTGGGCGGTCAAGGGCATCAGTTCGCAAATCGCGATGCCGGGCACGGAGGTGGCGATGGTTCCAAAGGGGCCGCGAACTTCTTTCGGGGCCTGGGGCTTGGGATCGAAAGTTTCCAGATGGCTCGGCCCGCCGTCCAACCAGATCAGCACGCAAGACTTGCGTTGTTTCGGGGCGGCGTCTTCCGCAATGGCCGTATACTGCCGGGTGCGAAACCAGGCCGGCAACGAGAGTCCCAACATCGTCAGACTGCCCACCGTCAACACGTCCCGCCTGCGGGCATGATGACTCGGTGAAAAAACATTTCGGGGAAGCGACATAAAAACCGCCGATCAATGGTTGGTGGTGAATTCCCGGCAGGTCAGCAAGCTCCACAGCCAATCTTCGAACACCGCCTGCTTGGCTTCCGGGGAAGCCGCGGCGAATTGCTTCTGCCAATACGTTTTTTCCCGTTGGTTGGGAAGCCGGGCGAAGGCTCGCAAGTAAAACTCGTTCAAAATCTCCACCTCGCGGGCTGGGGATTTTAAGAGCAACTGCAATCGCCCCTCGCGGCTGAAATTTTGCGATTGATAATCTCTCCATTCAAAACGTGCAAATTCGCGGCCAACCCCGCCGTGGTCTGCGGGCCGGTTGAACTCTCGCATTCGCCCCCGCGTTCGCAACGGCCCAGCACATCCAGCGAACGGGATTCCACCTTCGGCGAAACCAATTGAATCGCCCGCGTGCCTTTGGGAAAGTGCGGATAACTTTCCGGAACGCCGGTGATGTCCGACCAAGCATCGGCCAGCACCTCGGCGGGAATTTTTCTCGCGGTTTGATGGGAATAAAACCGATCATCCAAGCGATTGCCGACGAGGGTTTGCGAACTGCGTTGGTAAGTTCGGCTCAAAGCGATTTGCCTCAGCGTTTTGCGGATGTCGTAACCGCTCCGGGCAAAATCGTCGGCCAACTTGTCGAGCAGTTCCGGGTGCGTGGGCGGGTTGGTTTCGCTGAGGTCATCGGTCGGATTGACTAACCCCCGACCGAACATCGCCTGCCAAAGCCGGTTGACCATCGCCCGGCGGAAATAGGGATTTTGCGAATCCGTCAACCAATCGGCCACGGGCTTTCGCAAGTCGCCATTTCCGGCCAAGTCTCGTGTGCCGGGGATTCGCGGAATGGCGGGTTCGCCCGTTTTGGGATGAATCACGCTGCCGAAGGCTTTCAGTTGAATGCCGCGTCCGCGATCCACCTTGGCGAACACGGCGGCGAAACCGTGGTAGTCATCCTGCGTCCAACGATCCAGCGGATGATTATGGCAATTCGCGCAGCGGAGCCGAACCCCTAAAAACGCTTGGCTGACGTACTCCGCTTGCCCGCGGGCATCACCGGCGACCAAATAAAAATTCGCCGGCCCTTCTTCCAGCGGGTCTCCCTTTGCCAGCAGCAATTCGCGGGCGATTTGATCCAACGGCGTGCGCTGTGCGATTTGCTCGCGCAGCCAGGCATGAAACACCTTCGCGTTGCTCCATCTGTCCTTGGCCGCCCACTCGCAGCAACTCGGCGAGTTGGAACGTCCAATAATCCACGAACTCCTCCGAGTTCAACAGCCGATCCACTACTTTTTCCCGATGCCTCGCGACCGCATCTGGGAATTGATTTTCCAATTGAATGAAGCGTTTTACCGTTTGAGGGTCGGGGAGCCTGCCGGTGAAATCCAACGTCACCCGGCGAATGAAAGTCGAAGAATCCGCCAACGGAGAGACCGGCAATCGCAGAGATTCCAACCGCTTAAGAACCAGATCATCAATGAAATTCCCGCGCGGCTCCGAAGAAAGATCGACCGCAGCGGAACCGTAAGGAGCCACAAATTGCAAAGGAACCACGCGGTTCAAAAAGCGGGCGATCACGATGTGTTGCCCCGGGCGATGAATGGTGACGGTCGCGGTTTGGGGATCAATCGTAACTGCGCTGGGATCGGCGGGTTTCCAAACCGTCCAAGCGGTGACATCCTCCGCGGGTTCCTCGGCGAACGCCGCGCGGCGCGAAGCGGAATCGCTTGGCCGAGTTTCACCACTTGGCTTTCGGGAGACACCACAAACTCCCGCAAACTGCGGGGATCGCCACGCGGCGCACCCGCGGCAATCCAGCGAAGCAATCTCGCGGCTCCTAGAGAATCCTCCGGCAAGGGAACGCCGCCTTCGTGCCCTATTTGCCCGCTGGGTTTGCGAAAGATCAAGCTCTCGGCAGGAAAAACCAGGTTGATGCGGCGGCCTTCAAATTCTTCGACGATGGCCGCGTAATCCGCTGATGGATCGCTGCCCCACAACGACAGATGAAAACCCCCGCGACCGGCGGCGGCTCCGTGGCAAGACCCCGCGTTGCAGCCCGCCTTGGTCAGTACGGGCAGAATCTCGCCGGCAAAATGCGGCGGCCTTTCCAAAGCCGGCGGAGCCAACATGCAAGCCATCAATAGCGAGAACGAAGCAGACACGGCATCCCTCGCGAAACGAAATCTCCCCAAGCGGAAATCGCTCGGCTTTCGTTTCATTCTGTCCAATCCGCCTGCAACAAGCAACGGCCCCAGCATGGGCGAATCCGCGGCAGACCTGACGGGAACTCGCCTCGTGCCTTACAATCAACGCATGAAATCCAACATGCGTGCTCTTTGGTGGTTGTCGGTTCCCGTGTTGATTGTGGTCGTCTTGATCGCGATTCAGGCGTTTGTTCATGCCCGGCAACGGCAAGCCATTGAGGCCATCGAACATCTGGGCGGTGCGCGTGCTTCCCACCCACGGCGAACCCGTTTGGCTGCGAAAGTTGTGGGGCGGGAACTCGCTGGAAATCTTCAAAAAAGCCACCGTTGTCAATCTCGGCGAAACGAAAATCACCGACAGGGACTTGGCATATCTCGAAAACTTGCACGGCTTGGAACGCCTCAATCTCAACCAAACCAAGATCACCGACAAGGGCCTCAACCATTTGGCGGGGCTGAGCGGATTGAAGGCGCTCGATCTCAGCGGAACCCAAATCGGCGGGCGGGGTTTGGAACAGCTTCGCGGTCTGACTGATCTCGAATATCTCTATCTCAGCGGCACCAAAACCAATGACGGCGACTTAAAGGCGATGTTTCATTTGCCGAATCTTCGCGAACTCGATCTCACCGCCACGGAAGTCACCCCGCAAGGCGTCCGGGAAATACAGCGGCACATCCCCCATCTGAAAGTCAGCCGCTAACCCCAATACCGTTTAACGAAGCATCATCCCTGCCACTGCAAAGGGTTTCGTGAATGGAGAGTGGTCGCCAATGTTTTGGGCGTTTCTCAACCCACTGCGATATTTCCGGTTTAATCACACGGAAGTTGACGCGATTGCAACGCAGTCCAATTCGTGATTGAGAGAGTTTTAGGTCAATGCCAGGCTACGGCGACTACGCGGCGGCGGATTTGGGGGGCGGGGAGGGTTTCCATGCCGGCATGATTGGCGACGATTTCTCGCAGCAGTCGGCCCACATCGGCTTGGGGATCTCGTCACGGCGGATTCCAAATTCACCACATCGGCTTTGATTTGATGCAGGCTGGAAAGATCGCGGCTGGCACGGAAGATTTTATCGTGGACCTTCTTCGTGCCTTCTTCTTCGGGATAGAACAATTCCTCGAATAGCTTTTCGCCGGGGCGGATGCCGGTGAACACGATGTCGATGTCTTCTTTATACTTCAGGCCGGAAAGGGCGATCATGTCTTGGCCAGATCCATAATTTTGACCGGCTCGCCCATCTCCAGAATCAGCACATCGCCGGAACACCCCACCGCGCCGGCTTGCAGCACGAGTTGCACGGCTTCGGGGATTGTCATAAAAAACCGCGTCATTTCGGGATGCGTGACCGTCACCGGGCCGCCCCGGGCAATTTGACGGCGGAACGTGGGAACTACCGACCCGGCGGAGTTTAGCACGTTGCCGAACCGTACCGTTACCATTTGCGTGTCGGCCTTGGCGGAGGCCCATTGAACGTATTTTTCCGCGAGGAGTTTCGTGGCTCCCATCACGCTGGACGGGCAAACGGCTTTGTCGGTCGAGATCAATACAAAGCGTTCCGCGCCCGAAGCGATGGCGATGTCTACTACGGTGCGGGTTCCGCCGATGTTGTTCCGCACGGCTTCGCGGGGATTTTTTTCCATCAAAGGCACGTGCTTATAAGCCGCCGCGTGAAACACCAATTGCGGGCGGTGCTCCGCGAAAATTCGTCCGATGGAAATAGGATCGGTCACATCGGCGATTTCCAGGTGCAATTCCGCGCCAGCGCGGGATTGGCCAACAATTCGCGTTCCATTTGGAAGATGCCGAACTCGGATTGATCGACCAGCACCAGCGAGGCGGGCGAGAACGAAAGGATCTGCCGGCAGAGTTCCGAACCGATGCTACCCGCTGCTCCCGTGACCAAAACCCGGTGGTTGGTGACGCACTCGCGAATGCTGCCCATGTCGAGTTGGGCCGGTTCGCGGCGGAGCAAGTCGGCGATGTCCACATCGCGAATCGCGAGTTTATAGCGGCCATCAATGATTTCCTGCACCGCCGGGATGACGTGGACTTTCAAGCCCAATTCTCTACAATGCGAGGTGATGTCGCGGATGTCTTTGCCGGGCATGGAACCGGGAACCAAAATGTGTTTGGCTCCGGTTTTGAGGGCCAGTTTCGTCCAGCCGGAATGTTTGGAATACACGCGGACGCCGGCGATCATCGAGCGTTGTTTGCGCGGGCCGTTGCCGACCAGACCCACAATCAGAAACCCCGTATCGCCGGCTTGAATCGCCCGCAAAATTCCGATGCCTTCCGGCCCCGTGCCGTAAATCAGTGTCGGGTTTTTTGCTTGGCGTTGAAACATCGGACGCAGGCTTTCGGTATAAGCTCGGCAGCCCATCCGCAATAATCCGGAAAGGGTGATGGTCAACACCCAATCGATAACAATCACCGAACGCGGAATTGGGAACAACAACGCCCGGAACAACGTTAGATTCGCAACGTAAATCGCGATCGCGGAAATTGTGGCTCCGATTACGACCCATTGCACGTCCGGGAGGGCCGCGTAGCGAAAGGTGCGCCGCCATTCCCCCGTGGCTAAGCAGACCAAAAATTTGAGGGCAATCACCGCCGGCAGCGTGGCCCAAAACCAGTCCATGACATCGCCGGGAAGTTCAAAATCGCAGCGGAGCAAAAAGGCCGAGTAATAGCAGGCCCCATAGATTGCCAAAAATGTTGGCAGAATCACGGCCAGCCGATGTCTCATTCGCACACTCCGAATAACGAGAACTCAGCCGCCTCGACGAGAATTGGATAAATCGGGAACTTTGATGAATATCGGACGGTCTATTACCCAAATATCGGCAACAGGTCCAGAGGAATTCAATGGGAAGCCCGACATTGCCGTTGGAAGGGAAAACTCCTCAGCTTGGTTCGTTTTGGAGATTCAGGAAAGATCGGAAAGATCCGCTCCCCTAGGGGGCTGCATTTATGCTATCCTGTTCTCTAAAGAGTTTATGTTCACAATCGTGGAACTTTTCGCGCATGAACGTGACGGTTTCGGATATCATTCAATTTGTGGAAGCACTTGCCCCCCCTCTCTTGGCCGAGGAGTGGGATAACGTCGGTTTGCTTTTGGGCGATGCCGACGATTCCGTGAAGGCGGTGATGACGTGTTTGACACTCACCCCCGATGTGGCGGAAGAAGCCATTCAACGCCACGCGGGGTTGGTCATCACGCATCATCCGATTTTGTTTCGAGCCGTGAAACGGTTGACGCGGGACACTCCCGAAGGCCGGATGCTGTGGGATCTCATTCGGGCCGGCGTGGCGGTTTATTCGCCTCACACGTCGTTCGACAACGGCAAGGGCGGCATTAACCAATGGCTGGCAGAGGAGTTAGAACTAGAAAACATTGCCCCGCTCCGCCCGCAGGAAGATTGCCCTTCCGTGGGTTCCGGGCGATGGGGTGAATTGACGGAACCCGTTTCCTGGACAGAGTTTCAGAAGAAAGTTTGCGACCAATTACAAATCGAGCGGTTTCAATCCGTGGGTTCCCAGGCAATTTCCGTTCGGCGGGTGGGAATTGCCTGCGGGGCGGCGGCGGAATTTCTCCGCGATGCCCACCGCCTGGGATGCGAGGCATTCATTACGGGAGAGGCCCGCTTTCACGCTTGCTTGGAAGCCAGAAGTTTGGGCATCGGCTTGGTGCTGTTGGGGCATTACGCCTCGGAACGCCCCGCGCTGGAAATGTTGGCCGAACGCTTGGCCAAGCAGTTCCCCCGTTTGACCGCGTGGGCCAGCGAACGGGAAACCGATCCGCTTTCCTGGATTTTTCCAGAGTAATAAAACGAGAAATCTGCCGCTGAAATCGTTCACGACCACGACAATCTTCGCGGGATGGGGAAATTGTGGAAAATCCCCGGCTGAAATCCCTGGGAAGCTATGTTAGAGTGGATGTTGATTTTTTCATTGATTTTTTAGATTTCGAGATGAATGCCCTTCTTGTAAAGCGAGTTGTGTTCTTCCCGGCAACTCCCATTGGAAATCGATCCGCATGACAGTTTCAATGATTACGTGTCCCTCCTGCCGGACATTGTTGTTTACCGACACCATTGTGTGTCCTGCCTGTCGGCACATTTTGGATGCCAAGCGAGCCGCGTTGATCGATGAAAATAACGATCTGGCCAAAAGCCGCAGCGAACAAATTCCCTGCCGAAATTGCGGGGAAGCCAATCAAATCGGTTTGGTGCGGTGCTGGAATTGCAGCACGTTTCTTCGCGAAGACATTCAAGATGCCTACCACAACATGCTTCGCTCTCAAAGGCAAGTGATTTACAGCCAAGGGAATTATCGGCCGGAATCGGAATCGGAATCCGAAACGGAAGAGTCTCGCCTCGGGGACGGTGATGACAATAGCGATGGCGATGATGGTTTCGAGTTGTCGGGGGGGTACCAACTTGGAGGTTCCTCGGCTGAAGATTCGTCCGAGACCTACAGCTTAAACACCTCTCAGCCGGCTTCCTCGAACGGGTCGAAACCGCCGACAACTGCCGAACCCGCCGCGGAGGCCGCTTCGGAACCGCCATCCCAAAAAGAAGGAGCAGAAAAAACGGAACACAAACGCCCGCCGATCGAAGATGATCCTGATGCCGAGGATCATTCCGTGGCCACCGGCGGAGACGTGCTTTTGGACATTGCCTTGAAGGAGGAAAAGGAGTCGGAAAAAATCCTCGAGCAAAGGGATGTAAGCCATCGGCAAAAGCAAGTGAAAAAGAAAAGCCCCCCGAAAAAACCCAGCCAAGAACCGCCCTCCGCCGAACGGTTGGCGGCGCAACAGAAAGCCTTGGCCCGCAGAAAAGCCGCTCAAAAACGGGCCGCTCAGAAAAAACGCAAAGCCGCCGAACCGAAATTTGGGCTATGGCTGGCCGATGTCCATCAGCACGCGATTAACCTGCAAAAGCTCAAGCTCAAGCCCGGCAGCATGGAAAAGCTGTTTGAGCCGGTCGATGTGGGTTGCTCTGCCGAGGGCTTAATTCTGGTCGGGCTGGCCAAGAAACCGGGGTTGTTCGGCAAGTCGAAAACCAAGCCCGAAGACACCCGCAAAGAAGTCCGCAAGCACTTGGAAGCCGGCAAAAAGAAAGACGAGCTGCCCGCACCCAAGCATCACCTCTACGAAGCCGATTCGATCGGGCAGATCAAAGTTGTGCAGCCCGTGGTTTACATTCATGAGTCGATGTTTGCGGGCATCCCGATTTTCGGCGAAGGCCGCATCGCCGTCAGGTTGCCGATCCTTCCCGATAATCCCGAACAACAGTTTCTCTCTTTTTGGCTGACCGAATTTCGCCAGTTTTCGAAGGCTTTGGAAAAGTATTTTCAAATCAAGGATTTGGGAATTCTCGAAGGCGTGCCTTTGACCGATCCCATCCTCGAACTCCAATGCCATTATTCGGAAGAGCCGATCAAAGCCGTCGATCCCGAATTTTTGAAGTTCTATCAGCCCGACCCGTCCATCAACTTGGAACTGGTGGGCCGGCGCTGCGAAGGCTGCGGTTTGGCGGTCAGCGAGGATGCCCGCCGCAAGGAAAAAATCGGCGGCCTGAACGGCAAAGCCATCGCCAAAGCCAAATGCCCCAAATGCGAGAAGAAGTTCGGCAGCATTTCGCTCTTCAAACTCCCCGTGTCCGAAGAAGAGAAATCCGCCGAACCGGACCCGCGAACCGTGATGCGAAGATGATTCTTTGGGAAAGGCTCGGTTTGGCGGGAACGATCGGCGCTTCCCGCCGAATACTTTTTCGATGGCGATGGCGGTTCCCCCTCAGCAGCTTGCGGACGGCTTCATGCAACTTGGGCAGATCGAAACGATCTTCGAACGGGCGATGAGCGAAATCGGCAAAGTGGTCATTGGCCAGCACGAACTGGTCGAGGCGACTTTGATCGCGGTGTTCTGCGAAGGCAACGTGCTGATCGAAGGCGTGCCCGGCTTGGGGAAAACCTTGCTCGTCAACGCGCTCAGCCGAGTGTTAGCCTGCGAATTTCGCCGGATTCAATTCACGCCCGACCTGATGCCTTCGGACATCACCGGGCATTCGATTTACGACCTCCGCGAGAACCAATTCCACTTCAATCGCGGCCCCGTCTTTACGAATTTGCTTTTGGCCGATGAAGTCAACCGCGCCCCCGCGAAAACCCAGTCGGCCCTCTTGGAAGCCATGCAGGAACGCCAAGTCACCGTGGATGGTGCGACCTATCGGCTGGACCGCCCGTTTCTGACCATCGCCACCCAAAACCCGCTCGAACAGGAAGGAACCTACCCGCTGCCCGAAGCCCAACTCGACCGCTTTCTGTTCAAACTGATCGTCGATTACCCGCTGCAAGACCAAGAGTCGGCCATTTTGGGGCTGTTCGCCGAAGGAAAAGACACCCGCAACCTGGAATTGTTCGATGTGTCTTCCATCATCTCCGCCGAGCAAATTCCCTTAATTCAAGATGCCTGCAAAACGGTGATCGTGGAGCAGTCGATCATTCATTACATCACGTCCATTGTCACCCGCACGCGAAGTTGGCACACGGTCGAAGTCGGCGCAAGCCCCCGCGCGGGCGTGAATTTGTTGGTAGCTTCCCGCGCGATGGCCGCCGCCAGAGGCCGGGATTTCGTGATCCCCGACGACATCAAAGAACTCGCCCCTTGGGTGCTCCGCCACCGATTGCGCCTCCGCCCCGATGCCGAATTTGAAGGCATCCGAGTTGATGATGTAATCCAAGAAGTGCTGGAAACCGTGGAAGCGCCCGGAAATAAGCAGGCGAGCGGGAGGCGTCAGCCTCCTGGTCATTTGGAGCATTCAGAACTCACCCGGATCACCGACGTTCTTCCTTCATTTCCCCAGGATTGGCGTTAACGCTTTCTCGAAGGCTTCGGCTTGGCGCATGAAACCTAAGTCGGTGGGGTGCGAGCTGTCTACGGTGTCTTCACCGTCGGCTCCCAACAGATTTTCGCCGGGCAGATAGTATAGGTTTTTTACGCCGGCTTTTTGCAGGCGTTTGTAGGCGGATTGGAAAGCCGCGCGGCTGGTGTCGTTGCGGTTTTGTTTGGCGGGGATCAAAAACGAATTGGCGTAGGTGCGGTCTTCCACCAACAAGATCGGCGTGTCCGGGTGGCTTTTGCGCAGCCTTCGCACCAAAGGTTCCGTGCGCTGGGCGACCACATCGGCGGCCACGTTGGGCAGGCAGTCGATAATGAAGACCGCCGGATCGAGTTCCGCCAACAAGTCGGCGACTTCGATTTCCAACATGCCATTGCCCGAGAATCCCAAGTTGATGACCGGGCGGTTGAGTTTGCGTCCGAGGATCGCCGTATGCACCATGCCGGGCCGAGAAGCACACCCACCCTGCGTGATCGAGGTTCCATAAAACACGAGCGGCTTTTGTTGGCCTTCGGGGCGAGGCGGGGATTTTTCCAGCGAGGCATCTTGGGGAAGGCCGATCTCTACGGAACTCACGCCGTTATATAACGGCAGATACAGCAGGTAATCCCTCTCGGCTTTCGGGATGCCTGTGACCAACGTTGCGGTAGTGGTTTGGGCCGAGGGTTTACCGACGCCGAGCCATCGCCAACCTTTGTCGGTTTTGACGTAAAGATCCAAACCACTCACGCCGGTGGCGGGCATGTGGGGCAAGGCGAGACGGCTGGAATTCAACGTCCATCGGGCTTTGATCGTCGTCGCATCCGTGGTGAAGCGGGCCATTAACCCGGCGGAATCTCGGCTTAAGTTCCACACCGCCGAGCGCACGGTTTTTTCGGCTTTTGGGGGCAAGCGGTCGAAGGGGGCTTTCAAGTCGGTCCAGCCTTGGCCTTCCACATCCATCAGGCGGATGTCGTACCACCTGACGTTTTGCTTCTCGTCCCATTGCCCTTTGGCGGGATCGATTTGTTCTCCCGCGAACGCAACCATCGTGCCGAGGCACGCCAAAAAGCAGAACCCAGCCCGCAAACATCGTAGCATTATTTTGCCTTTCTGGAATTGAATTGTGTTTCTTGTCTTTCCTAAAGTCTACAGCCTAAAGCCTCTGTCACCGCGAAAGATCCCGGTAGAGTTTCGGGGCGTAACCGAGAACCATGCCCGCGATCAAGCCGGAGGCGTGGGCGACGTTCGCAATGCTTCCCAGCATGCCGGAGAAGCAAATCACCATGTAGATCAGCATCAGCATCACCAAGTTCGGCGGCATGAATAAACCCGAACTGGGAACGTAGCGGCTTTGCATCCAGATATAACCGAACAGTCCGAACACCACGCCCGACATGCCCCCGAAACTCGGCCCCTCGAAGAAGGCTTGAGCGGCATTGGAGATCCCCGCGATGAGCAGCACCATCCCCAAAAATTTCCAGCGGCCCCGCCGGACCTCGATCACGCCGCCCAGATCCCGCAACCAGAGCATGTTGAACAGCAAATGCAAGGGGCCGAAGTGCAGAAACATCGGCGTGAACAATCGCCACACCTCGCCGTGGAAAATTGCCTCGAACGTGTTGCCCGACCACCGCATCTCACCCGGTTGATTGCCTTCGTAAAGCGGTGCGAACGACAACCATGTCAGCCCGGGTTCCACCTTGCGTCCAAAGTGAAACGGATCATTGGGGTAAGTCGTTGCCAGCACGGCGGCGACGGACATGACGATGAGCGTGATCGTGACGGGGCAGCGCTGTAAATAGGATTTGTTCCACGTCTCGTTGGCGCGGATGATTTTCTTTTTCGCTTCGCGGTGCTCTTGGATTTCCCGCTCACGGAGCGCATCCGCCGCCGATTTGGCTTGGACGTACTTTTCTGCCTGCGGGTTCTCGCGAAAGGCTTCTAATTCCTGCTTGGCCTGGGGAACGCGGTCTTCCTCGAACACCCACACCGCCCAATCATCGCCGTCGGCATCCAGTTTGGCGCGGATGTTTTGCGTCAAAGCGTAATCCACAAACGTCCGCGCTTGCGATTCGCTGGGCAAAGTTCCAATCTGTCGCATATCTCTCCATGCTTTCCATTTGATGCAGGTTTCAGACCATCCAGATGTGGTGGGGGGAACCTGGTCTCCGAAATCTCATCTTAGATGATCTTAACCGTGCAATTCCACCAGGTCGCGGTCGGCGAGGACGTGTTCCCGGCCCACGCTTTGGCCATCGTGGGCGCTTTCGCCCCAGACCTTGGCGTATTTGAGCGTTTCCACCAAGTCGCGGTGGACCTTATACGCCAAGTCTTCCACCGTGCCGCCTAAGGGGATTGTAAACGGGGCTTGATAGTCGGCGGGCTTGCCGGGGGCTTTGGTGTAAATGCGAATCAGGCCAAGGGCTTGGTATAAGTTGTTCCGCAAAGCTTCGCGGGAATCTTCGCGGTCGAACTCCACTTTTTGGACGGGGAAGGGGATCTCCATCAATTCCCTAAGAAGTTCCAAGCGAATTTCACAACCGGGATCTTCCGCCCGCGTGACGACTAAAATTGCTTTCACGTTGATGATCGAAAAATCGTCCTCAGCGAAACCGCTCTCGGCGGCCAAACGAGTTTTGCGGTGGGCGAGTTCGGTCAGCACCTCGGCGGTTTCTTCGGGAGCATCGTCCGAGTTGCCGTTGAAGCACAATGCGACTATATCCGCTGCCCGCACCATGTTGAGGACGTAAGGTTCCATGTGGGCTGCCGACAAAGGCGGCGTGTCGATCAGTTGCACGTTGACATCTTCCCAAGCCATCATGCCGGGCATCGGTTCGTGCGTGGTGAAAGGATAATCGGCCACTTGCGGCTCGGCGTTGGTCAGCTCCTTCAGCACCCGGCTCTTGCCGGCGTTGGGCGCACCGATCAGAACAATCGTGCCCGCCCCTTGCCTGGGAATGCGAAAACTCCGCCCGGTTTTGGGGGCTTGCTTTTCCGTTTCGACATCGCTGCGGGCTTCTTTCAAGCGGGTTTTCAGGTCGGCTTGCAGATGATCGGTTCCCTTGTGCTTGGGGATCAGCCTAAGCATTTCCTGCAAGCACGCTACCCGTTCTTCCGGCGATTGAGCGCGGCGATACTCCGCCTCCGCCTTATGATATTGCGGTGTTAAATTCGCCGGCATGTTTGTCTCCTTATTCGCGATTTCCTAGCGAGTCTTTCGCGGAATGATAGATCCCAGGCCGATGGTTTCGCCAGGGCCAACACCGGAGGATGGATCGAAATGTCCAGATGCTCTGGCGTGCTGTATTTTTCTCATCGGCAGAGAATGCTAAAATTCGGCAACTCTTATAGCGAAGAATAGCTCTCACCTTCATTAGAAAGCAGGAAGCACGTGACCGGAATGAACCAGGAAGTACAAACGGAGAATGTCAGTCGCGAGACTTTTCAGCAAGATGTGCTCGCGGGATTGAGGCAGCCTCGCAAACGGATTCCTTGCCAATACTTCTACGATGAACGCGGTTCGCAATTGTTCGATGCGATTTGCGAGTCGGAAGATTATTACGTGACCTGCACCGAAATGAAGATCATGGAAACTTTTGTCGAAGAGATGGGAGAGCAGATCGGCGAGGGGGTGCGGTTGGTGGAACTCGGCAGCGGAAGCAGTCTGAAAACCCGCATTCTTCTCGACCAACTGTCCGACCCTGTGGCTTACGTTCCCGTGGACATTTCCTACGAACATCTATTGAAGACGGCGGAAACATTGGCCGAGGACTATCCTCACCTGGAAGTGCTGCCGGTCTGTGCGGATTTCCAAATGGAATTGACCTTGCCCACGCCTGCCCGCGAAGCCACGCATTCGGCGGTTTATTTTCCCGGATCGACGATTGGGAATTTCACCCCCGCTGAAGCGCGGAGTTTATTGCAAAATATCGCGAGGATGTGCGGACGGGGCGGCGGGCTTCTGATCGGAGTGGATTTGAAGAAAGATCCTCAGGTTCTCGAACGGGCCTACAACGATTCCGAAGGCGTCACCGCCGAGTTCAATTTGAATCTGCTTCAGCGAATGCAAAGGGAACTGGATGCCGACCTCGATAAAAATGCGTTCGAGCACCACGCATTCTACAACCCCGAAGCCGGGCGGGTGGAAATTTCTCTTCGCAGCGAGAGAGAGCAAACCATTTGCGTGGCGGGGGAGACGTTTCCCTTGCAGGCGGGAGAACTAATCCATACCGAGAACTCCCACAAATACACGATCGAAGAATTCGCCGCCATCGCCCAAGGGGCGGGATTGACGCTGCGGAAAAGCTGGACCGATCCGCGAAATTATTTCGCCGTCTTACACTTCGCCGTTTTGGATTAACGGCTTCGGTTCCGCGAAGCCTTCGAGCTAACGAGCCAAACGGATGCCGCTGAATTGCCAGCGGGTTTCCGGCGGGAAGAAATTCCGATAAGTGCAGCGAACGTGCCCGGAGGGCGTGGCGCACGAACCGCCTCGAAGCACAAACTGATTGCAGGTGAACTTGCCATTGTATTCCCCCAGCGCACTCCTACGGGCGGACGATAGCCGGGATAGCCCACATATTGGCTGGCCGTCCACTCCCAGACATTTCCGAAAAGATGATCCAAGGGAGATGAGGTGGCTTGCGGGCTGGGGTGAATCATCGCCCCGGCAGGCGAGAAGTTCATCGGCAAAATGCCCCGCCACGTTTTGCTTCGAGGCCGCCGTTTCCCATTCAAATTCCGTGGGCAATCGCTGACCGGCCCAACGGGCGAACGCATCGGCCTCGAAATAACTGATGTGGCAGACGGGGAAATCCGGCAAGACCCGTTGCAGGCCGCCCAAGGTGAACTGAAACCATTCCCCTTCGATCTGTTGCCAATACAAGGGGGCCTGCCAGCGGTTTTCCACGACGTGATTCCAGCCCATCGACAACCAAAATTCCGGTCGGCGATAACCGCCCTCCCGCATGAAATCGAAATAATCCCCGTTGGTCACGAGCCGGGATTGCAGCCCGTACTGTTCCAAGAAAACCCGATGGCGGGGGCATTCGTTGTCGAAAGCAAAGCCGGAACCCCGATGCCCGATCTCGACTAAGCTTTCCTCGAAGATCTGGGTTTGGTTGGCTGAATAATTCACATCGGGAAGCCAAGGGTCATTCCGGTAAACCGGATGCAACGGATTCGAGGACAACACGTGCTTGATGTCGGTCAGCATCAGTTCTTGGTGCTGCTGCTCGTGATGCAATCCCAATTCAATCGCGCGGAGAGACTCCTCGGAAACATCCCCTTCCAAGAGTTCCAAAATCAGTTCATCGATTTGCGTCCGGTAACAGAGAATTTCCTGAAGCGTGGGCCGCGAAAGCAATCCGCGTTTTGCCCGTGGAAACTGTTCGCCCACCGCATTGTAATAGGAGTTGAACAGCACCTGGAACGACTCGTGAAGAACCTGGTAATTCGGTTGGGGCTTCAACACGAAGGTTTCAAAAAACCAAGTCGTGTGCGCCAAATGCCAGCGTGTGGGGCTGACATCGGGCATCGATTGAATCGCACAATCCTCCGCCGACAACGGTTCGATAATCCGCTCGGAAAATACGCGGACTCGTCGATAATCCGCGAGAATCCGGTCGGTGGATCGCAGGGGCGAAATCTGATTCGTCAAACTCATGCCGAGACTTCGACTCCCTTCCAAAACGCAACGTACCCCTCGATGGATTTCGCCTCGGGTTTGGCATCGGGATAATACCACGCCGCCTGTTCGTGGAGATCCCCATCGACAACCAGATCGTAGTACCGGGCGGTGCCTTTCCAACCGCAAACGCTGGTGTGGGGACTTTCGCGGAAGTATTCCCGATGCAGGGAATCCGGTGGGAAGTAAATGTTGCCTTCCACGACTTCGGTGTGTTCGCTTTCCGCCAGCACGGCATCCTTCCATACAGCTTTGGCCATCGGTCTGCCTTTCGTTCTGGTTTTGAAGTTGGCGAAGCCTGCGGCTCGGCTCGTGCTTCGCCGGGATCGATCACTCTTTCTTGGGCGGCGGCGTTTGGTTGGGAAGTGCCGGCCTGCGGGCGACTTGCGGAAACAACTTCTTGGCTTCTGCTTGGTCCGCATCTCCCTGCTCGGTTTCGCCTTGTTCCTTCCGGGCTTGGCCACGGTAATACAGGGCGCGGGCACGGAGACCTTGTTCGTTCTCTCCGGCCAGTTCGATGGCTTTCGTAAAATCTTTTTCCGCCGCCCCGTGTTCGCCTTGGGCCAGTTTGGTCAACCCGCGCGAGCCAGCCATCGCCCCACTTGGGATCGAGTTTTATCGCGAGGTCGGCATCTTCGAGTGCCTTTTTCAGTTCCCCCAATTGAACAAAACACCGCGAACTCAAGCTGCGCGTGCGAGCCTCCACCTCCCTTGCCTCTGGATCCCCCTTTGCATTGCGCTCAAGGGCCGTGTTGCAATCTTCCAGTGCCTTATTGGGCTGGCCCATTTCTAAGTAAGTGTTGGCCCGTGCCCAGTACAAATCCGGCCGAGAGTCGGCCATTTTGAGCGCTTCGCTGTAATCGTCCACGGCTTTTTGCAGTTCCTGGTTCCGCGAATACACCCGCGCTGCGCAAAGTAGTAAAGGAAATTGTTGGGTTGCAACTTGATCGCCTTGCTGTAATCGTCCTCCGCCTTCTGCATTTCCTTTTTCTGTAAGTACGCCTCCGCCCGATAGAAGTGATATTTGGGACTTTTGGGCTGCTTTTCAATCAATTTGGTGAAATCCTCGATGGCTTGGTCCATCATGCCGAGTTGTAAACGCAAGAGGGCCCGTTTGGAGCGGAAAAAATCCGATTTCGGTTCAACCTTCACCGCGGCATCAAGATCAGCAAGGGCCTTGTCCAACTTCTTTTGCTGCTCGTAGGCGGTGGCTCGCGTGTACAGCGCGGGAGCATAGTCGGGCCGCTGCTTGAGGATCAGGTTTGCATCCTCAATGGTCTGCCCGGCTTCCCCGGCCCCCAGCGCGACTGCCGCCCGTTCCAGTCGAAGCTCCACATCGTCTGGTCGCTTCTCAATCGCATGGGCGAGGTCTTCTAGTGCCTCCTTCTTCTTTCCACTCGCCAACTGCAACTCCGCGCGGCGGATCAGAGCATTGGTGTGCTCGGGATTGAGCCGAATGATCCGGTTGAGATCGGCAATGGCTTCGGGGAATTTCTTTTGCCAAGCGTAGGCTTTGGCTCGCAGGTCCAGCGCAGGAGCTAAGTCAGGGTGTTCTTTGAGGACCAGGTTTGCATCCTCGATGGCCTGTGGGGCGTCCCCGGTTTCCATTGCGACTGCCGCCCGGTCCAGTCGAAGCCCCATATCGTCTGGCCGCTTCTTAATCGCATGGGCGAGATCTTCCAGAGCCTCCTTGTTCTTTCCGTTCGCCAAATAGATCTTCGCACGAAGCATGAGGGCTTTGGCGTGATCGGGGTTGAACCGAATTGCCTGGTCGAACTCTTCCTTGGCCTGATCGAGATGGCCAGCCGCGAATTGTTCCAGTCCAGCCTTGTAGGCCGTGTTCGCCATTTCCTCGAAGTAACGGCCCTGGCTGAGGCCGTCGAGAGCCAGCGAACAAACGGCGATGGACATTCCCGCCAGCACGGGAATTGCGATGCTCGATCGTCTGCCGTTCGCGGCCCGCCATTCGCGGTAACGCTGACGCTGCGGCAGAAATCCAAACAGCAAAATCACGAGGCAGCCCAGCACTTCCATCGCGGGGCCGATCCACCACTGCCAGAAATCCCCCCACTGCAACAAAAATAGCCACCTGATCCGGCTATAGGGAGTCATCCACCACGGGGTTCCGCTGCTAATGGATGTGGCGATGGAAGCCCCCAAAGCCAGAACGCCGATGATTATAGGCCACAAAGGAATTTTAGGCTGGTCAAGTCGGCGGCGGTTGAGACTCGCCATCACGCCGCCCCACAACGAGGAAAACCCCGCCGTGAAAATCAACGAGGCCAACCCCAGAACCAGCGGCGGCCAAGGGGGAGCAGCACTCGTTTCCTGCGGAGCATCGGGAGATTTCGCTGTCGGAGCGGCTTCTTGCGGCATCGGTTCTTCCTTTCGCATCAAGCCGACCCAGACCATAGGCCGGCTGTGATTTTCCCTGTCGATTGATGTTAGCAATTCCTGAGTGTCGCCGGTTGAAAAGCCTCTTGCCAGTGAACTGAAAGACCTAAATTACCAGCAAGAACCGTGCCGCTTTTGCGGGGCGTTATTTCAATTCCGCGAGCTTTTCCGCGATCTCGGCCACGTGACCGGCGACTTTGACTTTGGGCCAAACGGCGGCGATCTTGCCTTCCTTGTCGATCAGAAACGTCGCCCGTTGAATGCCCATCGACTTTTTGCCGTAGTTGTTCTTTTCGACCCACACGCCGTATTTCTCGCAAATCGCATGGTCTTCATCGGCGAGCAGCGTGAACGGCAACTCGTGTTTCGCCGCGAATTTTTCGTGCGAGGCGACCGAATCTTTGCTCACGCCCAGAACCACGGTGTCGGCGGCATCAAAGGCGGCCGCCTGGTCGCGAAAATCGCAGGCTTCGGTGGTGCAGCCCGGCGTGTTGTCCCGCGGATAAAAATAGAGCACCACGTTCTTCCCTTTTTGGTCCTTCAAAGCGATTTTTCCACTCGGGCTGGGCAAGTTGAAGGCGGGGGCCTTGCTGCCAACTTTCGGCATCGGCATAGTTTGGTTTCCTAACGCAAAATGAAGAATGAACCAGTCAGCGTCTTCCTATACCCGCTTTTCACGCAAGCCGCAAGTTTTACAAAAACGAGCGGCAAGGCGATAGCCGCCGGTTTTCCATCCAAGGAACCGATGGCTCACGCCTTGCCGCTGAGGGATTTTATCGAACGATGTTAGATGTGGATTACTTGGGAGCCACCACGCCGCCGTTGGTGAGGCCGGTGTAGGTGTCGGGGGGAACCAAACCGATCCAGGGGTCTTCGCGGGGAGTGAGGAAGAGTTCCGCGTAGATTTTTTCGTTGAGTTTTTCCAAATCCACCGGCGCGGTTCCCTCGCCGAACCACTGGTGCAGTTTGCCGTGAAGTTGGTATTCGTTGCGAACTGTATCCTGGGCGATGGCTGTTTCAAAGGCTGCGATCAGACGGAGCACCGGGCCTTCGCCTTCGGAAACTTGGGATTCGCTGCCGGCAATCGCGGGGTTTTCGCCGCGGATGAGTTCCACGCTGGCCGAATCCAATTTGACTTCGCCCCGATGGAGATTCGCGAGTTGTTCCCAGGTCTTGTTTTGGGTTTGGAGTTCCAAATTGCGGGTGTCCCGCACGATGTTGGCGATGAGCGGCATTTCGACGCGGGCTTTGGGCATCGCCCGCAGTGCAGCCGCCGCGGCGGGTTGATTTCTTCGATTGCCTAATCTTCCCTCGGCATTTTTCTCTTCCCGGACGGCCACCTTATCGAGGTCGCGTTTCCATTGTCGGGCAATTTCCCCAGCTTGACGGCCGTGCCAATATTTCAAATTCTTTTTGAAGAGTTCGGGTTTTGTCCCTGCGAATTGACCGAAAGCGACTGCATTGGGCTGCATTTCTTTGAGCCAGGCGAGAAATTTGGCGGGGCTGTTAAGACCGGGCAGGCCATCAATCACTTGGCCGCCGGGCGTCAACGCATAATGAATGCTGTTGCCCGTGAGGGTCCGTTCCAGTTTTCGGCCATCGCCAAAATCAATCGTGACCTTGGGCACAGGGCGGACGGATTTCCAATGCAGTACGTAGTTTTCCTTGAGGAACTTGGAAATCTCTCGGTTGGCATAAAGCGTGGTGCGGAAGAATCGGCTGTTGGCGCAACTGTATTCATCCGTCAGTCGGCCCATCATCCGCAAACTGAGGATCGGCTTATTGGCGGCTTTGGCCTCGGCGAGAGCTTGTTCAAAATCGGTGTGCCAATAAAGACCCGACACGCTGCTGTATCTCGCTCCGCCAACCTGGTCGATGGCTTGGTTCAAGAGTTTTTGATCGAAGGCTCGCGTGCCTTCCATTTTTTTGCGGTATTGAAGCAACCGTTCGAACGCGGGTTTTCCTTCTGCACGCAGGCGTTCAATCGCCTGGGTTGAGATCTCGGCCTCCAGGGAAATCGCGGCTCGGACATCCGCATCGAATTCCTCCGCCAGTCCCGGCGAATAATAAAGCCCCAAACAGGCCGTCGAGGCAAAAATTAAGAACGTGTGGAAGCGTGTCATGGGTCGGCTCCTTACAAAAGGGTAGGCGAGTGAGTCGCGCGGTTTGTAGTTCATCCACGGACTTGACTTCGTGTATGATAGCAGTCCCCTGCCAAAGCCCGCAGAGGGATTGAGTAACGGTTGAGTAACAAGGTGTTGGGCGAACAAGTTGGATATTGCCGTGTCTGTCGGGGTGACTTGGCTTTTGTTTGTGAGGAGTTTTTGTATGGCCACCGTTGACCCGAACCGCGATTTTGCCGCCGAGGTGGTGCATCGGTTGAACCAGGCGGGGCATCGCGCACTTTGGGCAGGCGGATGCGTGCGGGATTTTTTGTTGGGGCGGATTCCCAAAGATTACGATGTCGCCACCGATGCCCGCCCGGATGAAGTCCGCAAGTTGTTCGGCCCTCGCCGCACGCTGGCGGTGGGGGCGAGTTTCGGCGTGATTGTGGTGCGCGGACCCCGAGGCGTGGCGGATGTGGAAGTCGCCACGTTCCGCACGGAAGGCCCGTACTTGGATGGCCGGCGTCCCGAATCCATTGCCTTCGCCACGCCCGAAGAAGATGCCCGCCGGCGGGATTTTACAATCAACGGCATGTTTTTCGATCCGGTCAAGCAGCAGGTGCTCGATTTCGTAGAAGGCGAACGCGACTTAAAAGCGGGCCTCATCCGCGCGATCGGCGACCCGCACGACCGGGTTCGCGAAGACAAACTGCGGATGCTGCGGGCGGTTCGCTTCGCCGCCAATTTGGATTTTGCCTTGGACGAAACAACCGCGAATGCCATTCGCGAGATGGCGACCCAACTGACCGTGGTGAGTGCCGAACGCATCACGCAGGAACTCAGGCGAATGCTGACCAACGAACATCGGGCACGGGGCATGCAACTCATTCGGGACGTGGATTTGTTAGGCGTGATTTTTCCCGAACTCGCGAGGCTGTCCCCGCCGGAATGGGAACGCACGCTACAAATGCTGCGATTGCTAAATGCCCCCACTTTTGAATTGGCGACGGCGGTGCTCTGGCACGCCTTGCCGACGGAGGGAAATCTTTCCGGCATCATCGGCGAGTTGGGCCGGCGGTTTCGCATGTCCAATCAAGAAATTGCAGACATCCTTTGGCTGTTGGAACATCACCATGCCTTGGATAATGCCCCGCAACTTCCCTTGTGCCGGCTGAAGCGACTGCTGGCCGACCCGCTGATTGGCGATCTTCTTAAATTAATGCGTGTGGAACGCCTCGGCAGGGAACAGAATCTTCAGCCGGTGATTTTCTGCGAGGAATACTTAAGAACCACGCCGCCGGAAGTCATCAATCCGCCGCCGTTAATCACCGGCAAGGATTTAATCGACCGAGGCTTAAAACCCGGCCCGGAGTTCAAAAACCTTTTAGAAACCATCCGCGACGCCCAACTCAACGGCGAGATTCAAACGCCCGAAGAAGCCTTGGCGCTTATTCAAAAGAGGCTTTAGGTTGTAGACTGTTTGACACTCATGGACAGACTTGACATTCCCGAGTTGCTTGAGATCCCAGACCCGGCTCCCTACGACGAGAATCCGGTGGCAGTGGCAGATTATCTGATGACCGCATTGTTCCGGCGACAGCCTGGCATGCTTCACGCAGAGTTTCGAGATAGCGATGGCCGCTGGTTTGTGCAGTCGGCACACAGCGATGAGTGTGTCGCAGAGTCCAAGAGCACCGGCGAGTTTCGTTCGGTTCTTGCTCGGTTCGGCGCACATTTCATGGACACGCAGCTTTACGGCGGTCACATTCGGCGAGTGCTGACGCAGCACGGACAGAAGTTCGCCTGTCTGTTTTTCATGTCCAACGATAATTCGACAGGTTATTGGATTCGAGTTTATGCACGCGCCGCAGCCCAACATCTCGCCGAGGGGGTGGCTGAGGATCAGGTTGTTCCGGGTGAGGGCTTTGCCTGCCGGTTCCGCAGGATGGACAACCTACCCCCAAACGGGCCACCATCAGGCGAGCCAATCTGAAGGAAGCGGGTTCCCAGCCAACCGAATCGGCGTGAGGTCATCGTGCCATTCCGCGCTCGACCATTTCCAACCGCGGGGACGTTCCACGGCAGGGTAGGCATGATCGCAGCGTTGCACTACGATTCGACTCCACCGTCTTTCAACATTCTTGGGCCGGATGTCGCCGATGAATCGTTTTGTCAATCCTCGCTTCCCGATCCTGTTGCTAGGCATCGGTTACGTGCCATTCCTATTGGTTGTGATCGGCATGATTGGGTACGCGGCTTACTGGTTTGGAAGCTGGGCGTGGACCGTGGCTTGGGGGATCAGCTTGAAGTTGGGGCTTTTGCTCGTCATCCCGTCCCTCTTCCTTGCTGGAATGGCCCTGTTGTTGCTGGTGGCATGCACCGCATTTCTTGCGTCGCCGAACACCAACGATCCATCGGAACTGCAACTGCCACCAATGGCGATGAAGGGACTGCTTCGCTTGGTTCGCGATGTGGCCATGCAACAATCGCTCCCCATGCCGGATGAGGTTCGTTTGCACGCGGAAAGTTTGGCCCATGTTTACGAAGCAAAAACCAACCACGGAACATCGCGGATTCTCGTCATCGGCGGGGCGGCGTTGGCATCGCTTGACCGGGAAGCGCTGTCCGGCGTGATTGCCCACGAACTCGGCCACTTCGCCGGCGGAGACACGGCTCTAAGCCGCCGGGCTTCGCGCTGGATGCAGACCATGCGGTCCGTGGAAATGGCCCTGCTGGAAATCCCCTGGAATCCGCTGGGTTGGCTCTTGCGGGGTTATCCTTTGTTGTTTCGCTTGGTTTGGACCACGAACCAACGCAATCAGGAATACAAGGCCGATCGGTACGAAGTCCAGCGTGTTGGTGAAAAGCACGCGGCACGCACGTTGATTGCCTTATGTTGCATCGAGGAAATGCCCTGGTCGCGGCTGTCCTCTGTGGCGGAGTGGTTCGCCATGATGCCCACGCACAAAGTCAGCGTGTTTGGCGAACAAGTTCGCCGTGCCCGCCACGCCACGCCCTCCCAATGGGAAGAGGCGTGCCGCCGGGCGTTGCAGCGAAAAACGCGCCTTTTCGATTCCCACCCCTGCCTCATCGAGCGACTGCGAGCCATTAACGTCTCTTCGAAAAAAGCCATTCGCTTGGCAGCCAAACTTCAACCGGGAGAAACAGACCCTTCGGAGTTCATCAAGAATTGGGAGGCGATCGACGTCGCGATGAGCGGTTTTCTCGTGGAGCTGGTTCAAAGCATTCAGCAGGAAAAACGAGAAATGGCCGCGATCATCCTGGGCCGACCTGTGGGATAAACCGGCTGGATGGCGGAAGCCAGATTGTCGGAGAAGGTTTTGACTGCCGGTTCCGCAAGATCGACAATCTGCCCCCAGATGGGCGGTCATCACGCGAGCCAATCTGACATCACGGGAAAGGGTTCGATTACGGAGCAAGCAGGCGACGTTTATGTTGTCTCGGCATAGAGGCGTTGAACGTGCAAAATTTCCTCCCGCTGGGCGAAGAAGGCGTCCAAAATCCGGGGGTCAAATTGTGTTCCCCGTCCTTCCTTTAGGATCTGGAAGCACTTTTCCAAGGGAAATGCCGGTTTATAGGAACGCTTTGAACTGAGTGCGTCGAATACATCGGCGACGGCGGTGATGCGGCCTTCCAAGGGAATCGCTTCTCCCGAAAGCCCGAGGGGATAGCCGGTCCCGTCCCAGCATTCGTGGTGGGTCATGGCAATTCGTTGGGCCAAACGCAGAATCGGAGAACGGCCGACTTCCATGATCTTCGCCCCCACTTCCGCATGGCGGCGGGCGGTGTCGGCGTCTTCGCTTGGAAGGCAATCCACAATGGTCTGGCCGAAGTCGCAGTGCTTGCGGATGACGGCAAATTCTTCGGGGGTGAGTTTTCCGGGTTTGAGCAGAATGGCATCCGGGATGCCGATTTTTCCCACATCGTGCAATTGCGCCGCCGGTTCGAGAATTTCCAACTGGGACGGGGAAAGCCCAAGTTCCTGCCCGATGAGATAGGCGTAGCGTCCCACGCGAAGCACGTGCTGCCCCGTATCATTGTCCCGAAATTCCGCAGCCCGGGCGAGGCAATGAATCACTTCGAGTCGTGAGATTTCCAACTCCGCCGTGCGGGCTTTCACCGCTTGCTCCAGTTCTTCGGAGTAGCGGCAGAGTCGTTTCTGATAGGTCCAAGCGGTTAAGACATTGCGAATTCGGGCCAGCAATTCCCCCTGGTGAACAGGTTTCGACAAAAAATCCGTCGCTCCGATTTGCAGGGCTTCCAGTTTGGTCTCATTCGTCGAAGTGGCGGTCAGAATCACTACGGGAATCGGGGAAAACTCCCGGTCCGCTCGGATGGCTCTGAGGATTTCCAGACCGTTGACTTCGGGCATGTGAATGTCGAGCAACATCAGGTCCGGCTGAAACTCGCCCATCAGCGAGAGGGCTTCTACGGCAAACTCGGTCGATTGGAGATGTCGATAACCCTCCATCTCCAAATAGCCCTGAACCACATCAATGTTCAGAGACTCGTCATCCACGATCAGAATGCGAGAGTCCTTGATCTCCTGGAGCGGAGTTTGCTCACGATCCGTCGGAGCAACTCCCGCGAGGGCGTCTTCCCAATTCGTGGGGGGAAGGTCAAGAGTGGGCATGGGAGGAATCTTTCCTGGAACGGTTGATTTCACGAATTATGAGATGGATACGGGGGCGATGCGATCGGCCAGAATCCGCAGGTCTTGGAACAACTGCCTCGCAGCGCTCGCGTCTCTTTGTTTGGCGGCCTGCTCCAACTTTTGAGCAGGCGAGGTTATACAATCAAACCCCACGGTCCCTCCCGATCCTTTCAACCAATGCGCGTGGAGGGCCAAGCCTTCCCAGTCTTCCGTTTCCAGAGCCGTTTGTATCTCGCCCAGTTTATCGCCCAGCTTAACCACGAAGTTCTCGACAATTCGCTGAAACTTGGGCAGTTGGGTTGGCAGCGTCGAAACGATGGGTGAATTGTCCTCCCCAGTCTCCGGGAGCGAGATTTCTTGAGGGATGTCCTCTCGTGGCAGTTCTTCCGACCGTGGAACCGGCAGGGATTCTCCCGTGGCGTTGCGGACGGTTTCCAGCAGTTGGTCGATCTGCACCGGTTTCGAAATGTAGCCCGTGCAACCGGCGGCGAGGCATTTTTCTTGATCGCCGCGCATGGCATGGGCGGTGAGGGCGAAAATGGGAATCGCCAAGCCCTGGGAGCGCAACGTCTGCGCGGCGGTGTATCCATCCATAATGGGCATCTGCATATCCATCAAAATCAGGTCGAACGTCTGGCTTTGGGCGAGTTCAACGCCTTCTCGACCGTTCTCGGCAGAGACCACCGACGCTCCGGCTTCGGTCAGGATGAGCGAGATGAATTGCCGATTGGTCTCGCCATCCTCCACCAGTAAGATACGGAGGGGAGGCAATGCCATTTGAGAGACTTCCGACTGCGATGGTCGGGGGCGTGGTCGCAGTGCATCGCAAACCTGACCTTCGATCAAGCGAACGCCATCCAAGGGGCCGATGTCCAAGATGGTGCGAAACGTACTGCCGCAACCCAGGTTGCTTTGAACGGTGATCTCTCCACCCAGGGCTTGGACAATTTCTCGGCAGATGGCCAATCCCAGTCCCGTTCCGCCGTACTTGCGGGTGATGGAATTATCCGCTTGATCGAATGGCAGAAAGATCCGCTCCAGATGTTGGGCGGGAATTCCGATGCCCGTGTCTTGGATTTCAAAAACCAATCTCGGCTCGGTCTGTTGCCTGTCGAGGGATGCACGAATCGTCACGCCGCCCGTCTCGGTAAACTTGATGGCATTGCCGGTCAGGTTCATCAGCAATTGCCGCAATCGGTCGGGGTCGGTCACAATCGTTTCGGGAGCCGGCGTAAGCCATTGGCACTCGAGTCTGAGGTTCTTTTCCTGTGCCCTGACGCGGAGAATGGACAACACATCCGAAAGAATTTCGTGCGGAGAACAAGCACTCCGCTCGCATTCCATGCGCCCGGCTTCAATTTTGGAGAAATCGAGAATGTCGTTGATCAGAGTGAGCAGATGTTGCCCGCTGGCATGAATCGTATCCAGGTAGGCTTCGCGTTGTTCCGGCGACCCGACTCCACGCCGCAACACGTCGGCAAACCCCATGATCCCTCCCAGCGGCGTGCGGATCTCGTGGCTCATATTGGCCAAGAATCCACTTTTGGCGGCGTTGGCTGCTTCGGCTTGTTCCTTGGCCAAGCGAAGTTGCCTTTGATTGGATTCCAGCTGCGCGGTTTGGGACGCCATCGCCCGCATCTCTCGCACGCTTTGTCGAATGGAGATAATCAAAAACCCATCTTCAAAAAGCACCCATCCCGCGTGTTCGAACGAACGCCACGGGCTGGCGGTCAAAGTGCCGAACACGGTTTCCGGCCAGAAGGCCCCGCGGAGAAGATGATCTGCCGCCACCACGATCGTCGGCGGTAAAAGGACTTTCCAATCGCGATAGGCCGCCAAGAATGCCAGTGAACCAAATACATGAAAATGCGTTTCGATCCGCCCGCCGCTGATATGGATCAGCAAGGAGGAAAACAAGACCTGAGCGACGGCAATCACATGACGGGTAAGCGTCTTTCCGGGCATGAGCCAAGCCAATACCACCGGCAAACTACACAGCGCCCCACCGAAGAAAATCGCCAGCCAAACATGGGGATGCACGCTGCTGCGCACACCGGACCAAGTCTGCGGGGAAAGCCAGCAGGCCCCGCAGATCGCCGCCGCCCACTGGATCAGCATCAAGATGGCGAACATCCGATCGGTGCGATGATATATCTGCCGATGATGGCTGGCCAAAAGCGTCTCTGCCTCAACAGAGAGTGGCAAAACATTGCCGGACGTGTTCATGGATTGGTCTTTTCCTCAAGAGCCGACGAGGAGTTCTGAACGAGTACGTGCGGACATTCCAATTCGCAACCGAAAACCGGAGTGCTTGCCGTGGGCAAACTCTGTTGGCCGAGAAACGCTTCGAGAGCATCGCGGCCTTGGTTGTCGCCCGAGTGTCCCCGTCCGGCGGTAATTCCGCCGTGAAATGCCAACTCGCCGCTCGGCAAGAACAAAAACACTTCTCCCGAAACGCGCACTCCAAATCGTCGATGCTCATTACCCGCCGGATCGCTTTGGGGGATCACTCCGGGAATCCCAGCCGCGCTGTCCCACAAATCCGTCTTGACCCAGTCCTCCGAAATCGAGTCCGGCTGGAAGAAGAGCACCTCGACATTCACCGTGCCTTGACAATCCGCCATCAGCAGCGAGAGTTCACTCAAACTCGCCCGCGAACACGGGCAACGGGGATGAACGAACATCAGCAGAGTCGGAAGCTCGCGGGACAGCACCAACCCGCTGTCCGCGGGCCAATGCTTAACCACATCGCCGGTCTCGGTCGGCGTGATTTCATACCAGAAGCCAAACAGGAATCCCCAACCAATGGCCAGACTCCATAAGAAAATCGCCGCCAAGATTGCGACTCGGCGACGGCCCGAGAATCCGCCTTTCCCCATGATTCCAACCTGGCAAGGACTCTGCGGCCAAGGCGTGGCAATCCTCCTGAACGGTCTGTCGGCCTCTCCCGGAGAACGCATAGTCCTCGGACTGTTTTAAGATCGTCATGGGAAGTTTCAGACATTCGAGGAAGAACCGACGCTGTTCGCAGGCCCCTGCTGGGATCGCGATGCCACTCTGCTATGGAATTCGACCGCTCAACCCGAGGGACCGAAAAGCGTAGTTCATCGCGATCAAATGGCGAAGAAAAAACCAGATGCTTCCCACGGCATGACGGGGAACGTATCAATGGTTCCGAATGTGAGGATTGGGAAGATCACGGGTGGGAAGTGGGTTGGTGAAATGGTTCGAGTAGAAAGCTGCGTAATAGTTATGTGTTCGGCCAGTTTTTCTGGCGACAAGAGGCCGGCCCCAGCTTGTCAGGGCAATCGCCTTTTTCAAGATAGCGAAGTTCCAAGTCTCAGCAACCGGGGACGAGTCGTTGGTATTTAACAACTTACGTCAAAAGGCGTCACGACCCAAAAACCGCAGTGTAAAAAACCCGATGGCCCTGCCCAGCTTGTCGCCAGAAAAACTGGCCGAACACCACAAGCCCCCTGAATATCGACGTTGACAGCCAACTCCCCCCTCCCATACAAAACGCCCCCGATTAAACGGCGTACTGTGGTTGTGTTGGGAGTGCGATCCCGATGAGCGTTTTCCTTCATCCGAATAGTCTGTGCGAAAGCTCGTCGAGCGGCGATAAAACCCGCATTTGGGCGTTTACGCATGTCCTCCCGCGCGGTCATCGGCCGCGACTGCAAAATCTGCGACCCCATGTTCGTGGAGAATGATGTGATCTTGGGCAACCGCGTGATCGTCAAATGCGGCGTGCAGTTGTGGGACGGCGTGCGTTTGGAAGACGTTGACTTTGGGGCCTTCAATACAAGTACATCAGCGATACGGTGCTGTTGGTTTTTGCCTTGCATGCGGATGACAATTCCAATGACATCCGCGACGAAAGTCAGTTTCTGAACGAAGCGAAAGTGTCCGCCAGCCGGGCTGCGGCAACATATCCCGGGAGAAAAGCCGGGGAACGGCTCAGGATGAGTTTACAGGCAAGCCGAAAGGCACGACGGGACTCCACGAGGACATAAATGCTTCCATTCTCTTCCCCAAATCGAATTCGCCTGAGCTTTTCTGCTTGGCTGAACGGATTGTGGAGTTCTCGATTTGTTCCGATTCTCATCGCCACCGCCGCATTCCTGGCTTCCAATTATTGGTCTTATGGGAAAGAACCTCTTTATTGGGATGCGTGGCATTATTGGACACTGGGACAGAAATTCTTTTTAGAGGATGGTTCCTTTTCCTTTGTGAATTTTGGCACGCCATTCCGGGGCTATTTATTTCCTCTGATTTTGGCGGGTGTGCAGAAACTCTCCTCAATTTGCCCCATCGATGGCCTCTTGCTTTATCGAATTCTCGCGGCAGTGGGCGCAGGATTTTTCACATCGGCACTCATTCCAAAGGTCTATCACAAGGCCACCGGTCGCCGAGCCGGCAATCTGCAAGTGCTTCTCTTTTCGGGCTTAGTGCTACTATTCTGGCGAGGTTATATGGCGTATCCGCTATCGGATTTCCCAGCGATCGCTTGCCTTCTTCTGGCCTATGTTTTGTTTCCATCCTTTCAAACACCATCCCCCTTAAACGGCCTGCGCATGATATTGGCGGGCCTTTGCCTCGCCTCGGCGACTAATATCCGCCCTTCATTTTTGATGGTGCTGCTTTTGCTGACAGCCTATGTGGTTTTGAAGTCTGCAAGAAGTTGGCGGTCTCTTACCAAACCCGCCCTTCTCCGGTTCTCTCTTCTGGTGGCCGGTATGGCGGTTGCATTCGCTCCGCAATCCGTTCTCAACTTCGTACATAAGGATTCGTTTAGCCCTTTAATTCCGACAAACGGGCTGTACGCTCGGCAGCTGACTTGGGGCATTCGATACCAACGTTACGGCACCAATGTCGGGACGGCGTATCCCAGCCCCGAATTAAGATTCATCGATCCTGTGGGGGATGCGATCTGCAAGATGGAACACATTGATGTGGAGACCCCCATCACTTACAGCGCGTACGCCGGACTCGTGGCAAAGTACCCGTTTGATTTCATCGTCATCTACACCCGCCACCTTTTCAATGGGTTCGACATCGTCTACTCCACGCCCTATGTGAAAGAGGTCCAAAATCCCCGGGTGATTTTTTCACTGGCCAACTACTTGCTGATCTTTATTGCCGGTGCGATTCTTATTCAGAGGAGGTCCGCCTGCAGAGCCAACGGGGCAATGTTGGGGCTAATTTTTGTGTTTATCAGCCCGGCTCTCCTCTCCATACCAGGGGCCATCGAGCCACGCTTCTTTTTGCCCATCTATTTACTCGTTTACGCAACCGTTAGCTTGGGACTCTCTCCCCAAGAATTGCGTATGCGGGATTCCGTGGTGTGGGTGCAACGATATTGGCTGGCGGCGCTGTGTTTTGTTTTATTCAGCTTTGTCTTATCCACCTTGACGTTTTCGACGCTGGAACACGCCACGGTGTTGCTGTCTCTGTCACCGGGCACTTAAAACCGGCAGGCTGCTAGAGCGGGCATCGCCCACCAACTTTTGTTTTGGTGGGCGATAATCTGCATCGACATCTTTTCTGACCTCCGCTTGCTCTGGAAACCGTTTCTTAGCCGGCTTCTCTGGGGGCGGCTTTTTGCGCGTGGCGATTAATCATGGTGACTTCGTTGAAATGAAACATGCTGCAACAGGGAAGCCTGCTTCAAGGCGTTTTGGTCAGGTTGTAAGTTGCGCGGACATGTGGGAGGACTAAGGAACGGGAGAAGCAATCACAATCGTGGCTGGGGAATCCGCGATGGCTCGACTGACGCACGCGATCCCGTTGTCATCCAATTCGGCGAAAAACTGCTTCCGCACAGACTGTGCGAGGATGGACTCGATCATGAATCACAAACCGGAGTTGCCTCCATTGCAAGCAACTGGGGCCACCTGGGTTTTTCATTACCCTACGTCGAACTGCATTGCCTGCGGCAGGCTTTTAGGTGGTAGGGGAGCTTGGCCGGTTGCGTGGAAAGAACCGGCGGGAGATGGTTTTTGCCTGCGGGTCGGTGTTTGCCGCGATGCAAAAACCAAGGCGAAGAGGGATGGCCCGTGCGGCTGGTTTTTACGTCCAACGCGAATTGCCAATCACGCTCGAACAGCGTTAGCCAATGAGTGAGGAGCATTCGAGATCAGCCCTCCAGATGGAATGGTGGAAACGAAGTTCTCTGCCCGTTAGCATAAGCCCCCGTTCCCTCCCTTGTCAAAACATTCCTGGAAAGAATGGTCATTCTGTTGTCACAAACATCAACGCGAGGATTCAGAAGGGAAGAGAGAGGATAGAATTCCGTATTAACGGAGATTAATCTATTTTCCATCCGCCAACTTCTTCCCTCGCATCGAATAATCAATCAACTCCCAAAACACAAAATCGCGAGGCTGATGTAAAAACCTGTATGAGGGAGTGGAGGCGATTTTTGCTTCATTGGTTCGCGTGCTGCTTGAAAAGTTGAGGTTGCTATGTCCCCAGATTTGTTTTCCGTAAAAGATCGCGTGACGTTGGTTTCCGGCGGCAGTCGGGGCATCGGCGAAGCCATCGCCCGAGGTTTTGCCGAGCGAGGCAGCCGCGTGATTATCACCGGGCGAAATGCCGAGACCCTTGACGCTGCCGCAAAAGCCATGTCGACTGCGGAATACCCGGTGGCTTATGAAGTCTGCGACGTGGCGAACGTGCAAGCGGTTCGCGAGACGGTTGCCAAGGTTCACGAAGACCACGGGCGGATCGACACGCTGATTAACGTGGCCGGCGTCAACCGCCGCAAGCGGGTCGAGGAAGTCACCGAAGACGATTACGATTTCATTTTGGACATCAACCTGAAAGGCGCATTCGTGATGGCCCAAGAAGTGGGCCGGGTGATGATCGAACAAAAAAGCGGCAATCAGATTAACGTGGCCTCGTTGAACAACTACGCCCCGTTGACCGGCGTGGCCCCTTATGCGATGAGCAAAGGCGGGATGTTGTCGATGACGCGCTCGCTGGCGTTGGAATGGGGCAGGCACGGGATTCGCGTGAACGGGTTGGCTCCCGGTTTTATTCTGACCGATCTGACCCGCAAACTTTGGTCCGACCCCACGATGCAATCTTGGGCCAAAACCAACACGCCTTTGGGCCGCTTGGGGGAAGTGGAAGACATGGTGGGAGCCGTGGTTTTTCTGGCCTCCCACGCCTCGGCCTTTATGACCGGGCAAACGATTTTCGTGGATGGCGGGATGTCCGCCGGCATCAATTGGCCGATTCCGCTGTGACTTTCCTTTCAGGAATCCGATTCCAGCAGCGGGCCTTCCCAATCTGGGGCGGCCCAGGTTTTGAAGCGAATTTCGAGGGGGTCGGCTTCTTCCTTTTCGATTTGGCTTTGCAAATGGGGAAGGGATTTTTGCGGGGATTCCAAGACTTCGAGAAAGTGCCGGCAACCGGGGTAACGGTTTTTCGGATCTTTGGCCATGCCCTTTTCCAAGATCGCATTGATAGCTTCCGGTTGATCTTCCAAGCGGGGCATTGGGTTGTTTAAGGCGGCGTGATAGATGGCGTGGAAGTCGTCGCCATCGAACGGCAAGCGGCCGGAGAGCAATTGATAGGCCACCACCGCGAGCGCGTATTCATCGGTGCGGCCATCTTGAGAGCGGCCCATCCATTGTTCGGGGGCCATGTAAGGCGGAGTTCCGCCGACATCCATTTTAATCCCGCTGATTTGCGACATGGAGGTGCGAATTTGGGCGGCCAAACCGAAATCGACCACTTGCACTTCCCTGCCGTCGGCGGAAGCCATCACGTTTTCCGGCTTAATATCCCGGTGCATGACTTTTTGACGGTGGGCATAATCCAGGGCTTCTGCCACGGGCCACAAGACGAGAAGCACGTTTTCTAGCGAACAACCGCCTTGCGGGTTTGCATTTGCCAGGCGGTAATCCCTGAGCGTGCCGCCGGGGATGTATTTCATCACCAAATAATAGCCGCAACATTCCTCGAAGCACAGATCGTAAACCGGACCGATGTGCTGGTGCTGCAATTCGTGAATCCTCAGAAACGAAGATTTCACGCGGGCCATGTGCTTCTCGCTGGCTTGAAGCGGGCCGGGAAGCGTTTTGACGACGATGAGCCTGTCGGCCAGCACGTCCCATGCCTTCCAAACTTCGCCCATGCCGCCTTGGCCGAGTTTCTTGTCGATCCGAAATTTCCCCAATTGATAGCCCTCTGCCAAACAACTCGGCGAACCGAAGATCGCTCCCGGATTAACCCAACTCGTTCGCCGGGCGGCGGAGTTTGGGGTTTCTCGAGCCGATTCTTCCTTGAATCTCTGAATTTCCGTTAGCATGCGCTCGTAAGAAGTCTGGTCGATTTCTCCCGAAATCAAACGGTCGAGCAATCGTTGTCTCAGTTGTTGAATCTCTAGCATGGGAAGGCGACTCCGGGTCCGAGGAATCCCCACTTGCAATTGGCCTCAACCACGAAAAGCAGCCGAAACACGTTTTCACAAGGCAGGGAAAAGTTGGGTTGATGGCATGGCCCGGATGTGTCTTTTTGCTCCTCTCGAGAGGGGAGCCATCGGGATTGACCCGCGGGACAGATAGGATTTTGTCGAACGACAAAGGGGAGGAAAGGCGTGCGGAGTCCCCACCCATAAGGCTAAACGCATTCATCGGGAAATCATCCACAGCCCTAATCCGTTTTTTTCGATTTTTTTGAGGTGAGGATCGCTTTCCGGGCCATCCATTTCGAGAACCGGACAAACTCGTTACGATGCGGTGGCAAATTCAATCAACATCTACTTTGCAATGGATAAAGGCGACTTATGCCCAAGTTGACGGTGGAAGGCATTGGCGATTTTGACGTTCTGGAAGGCAAACGGCTGGTATTGGCTTTGACCGAAAACGCCGGCGTAGACCAATTGCACGCCTGCGGAGGCAACGCCCGCTGCACGACTTGCCGGGTGGAGTTTCTCGCGGGCGAACCCGACAAAATCACCAAGGCCGAGAAAGATTTGCTCGCGGCACGCGGGTTGTCGGGTGTGCGGCTGAGTTGCCAAATTCTCTGCGAGCACGACATGAGCGTGCGCTGCATCAGCCGCTTGGAAGGCAGCGGCCGCGCGGATGCCGGCGGCCCACCCGCGGAAGTCATTCACCCCCAACCCGTGGAATGGGTCGAGAAATAACGGCCCGAAACGAGTACAATTTCGTGTTGCATGCCATGCCCACGGCTTTGCGTGGGCATGTGTTTTGCTGGAAAATGTGCGTCGTTCCCACATGACCACTCAAAGCAGTGGCCATGCCACCCATTACCCTATTTTGAAGTGATTTTCTAGGCAATCCTAACGGCCCGAAACCAGAGAATTTTCGTTTGTCCGCCTTTGCCTTTCAGCTCGATGCAACCGATTCTTTAACCGCCGCCCGTTTGGGGCGGTGGGCGACTCCGCACGGCGAAGTGGAAACTCCCGCGTTCATGCCGGTGGGCACGTCGGCGAGCGTGAAAGGGATTCTGCCCGAGCAATTGCGGTCCATCGGCGTACAAATGCTGCTGGCGAACACCTATCATTTGGCGCTGCGTCCGGGGGCGGATGTTGTTGCCGACTTGGGCGGGCTGCATCAATTCATGCATTGGGACGGGCCGATTCTCACCGACAGCGGCGGATTTCAGGTGTTCAGTCTGGCCCGCTTGCGAAAGCTGGAAGATGACCGCGTGGTGTTTCGCTCGCACGTGGATGGGAGCCTGCTGGAACTCACGCCCGAAAAAGCGATTGGGATTCAAGAACAACTGGGGGCGGATTGCATCATGTGCCTGGATGAATGCCCGCCCCACGATGTACATTTCGACAAGCTCAAACAAGCCGTGGACCGCACCACGCTTTGGGCCACGTAAATGCCGAGATGCCCAAAAACGCAGCGATCAGGCGTTGTTCGGGATCGTGCAAGGCGGAACCACAAGGGAACTGCGGGAACGCTCTGCGGAGGGTTTGTTGCCCTTGAATTTTCCCGGTTATGCGGTGGGGGGCCTCAGCGTGGGAGAGTCGCCCGAAGAAATGTACGAAACCCTGAATTGGACCGTGCCTTTGCTGCCTGAAGACCGTCCCCGCTATTTGATGGGCGTGGGCCGACCGATTGATTTGATCGAATCGGTGCTGCGGGGGATCGACTTATTCGACTGCGTGATGCCCACTCGCAACGGGCGAAATGCGACGGCCTTCACGTTTTCGGGGCGGGTGCGGATGCGAAACCTCCAACATCAACGCGACCCGTCGCCTTTGGATTCCGAATGCGAATGCCTGGTCTGCCGGCAATTCAGCCGGGCGTATCTGCGGCATTTGTTCCTCGCCGGTGAGATGCTCGGCCCGATTTTGCTTTCGATTCACAACCTGGCACATTATCAGCAATTGTTGCGGGAATTGCGGCAGGCGATTCGGGCGGGAAAGGCGGCAGAGTTTCGCGCGGAGTACCTTGCCCGACAGTCGGCTTCTCTCTAAGATACGCGCTGGTCCGCAAAAAACGGAAATTTTGCCAAGATTATCCCCGCCAAAAACGAATGGCTTTTACCGGCCCATTTGTTTTTCCTAAAAACGCGCCGGCAACCGCCATCAAAATGATCAGAGACTTCCCATGACCTTCTGGTTCCAACAAATTTGCCTCTTCGCCGCCGATGAGGCTCCCAAGCAGCAACCCGTGAATTTCCTGACGTGGGCGATTCCCCTGATGCTGATTTTTTTCTTGTTCCAACTGTTTTTCGCTTCCAATCCGCAGAAGCGCGAGCAAAAGCACATCGACCAACTGAAATCCGGCTTGAAGAAAAACGATGCCGTGGTCACGGCAGGCGGCATTTTGGGCACGGTGGCCATCGTGTCGCCCGAGAAAAACGAGGTCACGATCAAAGTGGACGACAATACCCGCATCCGCGTGCAAATGCGGAGCGTGTTGGTTTTGCCGAAAGAAGACAGCAAAGATTCCAAGCCCGAAACCCCACCGGCTGAGAGCAAATAATGTCTTCCAAGGGATTTCGTTAAGAATGTAGGTGGCCCCGGTTCTCGAACCGGGGTCGCGAAGCAACAAGAGGCTTTCGATGTCAAGAGCCAGAGCGATTTCTTTGTCCTGCTTCTGGCTCTTGAGATTAGACTCTTGATAACACTTGACCTTGAATGCCTCTTGTGACCCAGATTCAAGAACCTGGGCCACCCCATCAATGTGAGGCAGACCACAACCAAAAACAAAACTAAATACTTACCAACAATTGACATAGGAGAAGGGATTCGATGATTCCTCAGCTTGGCCAATCGGTTTTATGGGCGGCGACGGAAGTCGAAGGCACTGAAAGCGTGGTTCCCAATTGGGTGAAATTGCTGATCACCGTGGGCGTGTTTTTGGTTCCCTACGGCTTGGGCGTGTTGATCGCCCGCCAACTGAAGATGAAAGAATACGCTTTCAAAATCACGCTGGTATTGTTCGCCGCCACGCTGGGTCTGATGCCGTTTTTGTATCAAAGCATCCTCGGCGTCTTGGAACAGAGGCATTACGAGAAAGAGTTGGCCGAATACGAAACCGAGAAAAGCGAATTCAAAGTCACGAACGAGGCATTGGACAAAATCCAAAAAGAACACCCGCAGTTGCAAATCAACCGCCCCAAACAAGCCGCCGCCGAGCCGAAGATTTCCGCTTCGAGCGAGTAAATTGGTAGAGAGCGGAGAGCCGGTCTCTCCGTTGCGAATTTGGTTTGTCGCTTCTCGTTATTGAATCGAATCTACTCAAAATATCCCCGGTGCAGTCAGATGCGAGTCGCCCTCAAGAGGAGGCGGAACCCTCGCCGAAAACTCCAAGGAACCCAAACATGTCAAGCATTTCATTCTCGATCTCTCACACGGTTCGGCGGGCGCTGGGATGTGCGCTCGCGGCGGTCTGCCTGCTTTTCCTCGTCGGTTGCGGACAAACCGATCCGCTTGTGGCGCTGCGTGACATGGGGGCGGACTTTAAACGCACCCGCGACCGCACGGTGGAAGTCGTCCGCTTGCCCAAAGCCGCCGGTGATGAAGCCCTGGGTTATGTCGCCGAGTTGAAAAACCCCAAGGGCCTGACGCTGCTTGATTTGTCCGGCACTCAAATCACCGATGAGGGACTGAAGAGTTTGGAAGGTCTCACCGAGCTGAAAACCTTGGATCTCAGCGAGACCAAAATCACCGATGCCGGTTTGAAATACGTGGAAAAACTCACCTCGCTCCGGGATCTTCGCATCGGCGATACCGGCATCACCGATGAGGGACTCACCGAACTGGTCGACAAACTGCCCAACTTGAATGCACTCGACGTCGCCGGCAAAGGCAAACCGGAACAGCCCGAACCGCGTTCTTGGAAAAGCGCCCTGAACTTCGGCATCGATCTGGCGGGCGGAACCAACCTCGTCTATCAAGTGGACCAAGAAAAAATCAAGGAAAAAGCCAAAGAAGCGAGCCGGCAAAACGACTCCGGCGGGACCAATCTGGAAGAGCGAATTACCAGCCAGGTGATGGATCAGATGGTCGCCGCCGTCAGCCGGCGATTGAATCCTTCCGGGGTGGAAGAAATCACCGTGCGGAAAGTCGGTTCCGACCGGATCGAAGTCATCATTCCCAAAGCCTCTCCCGAAGTCGTCGAACGCAAAAAACGGCAAATGACCCGCCTGGGCAGCTTGGAATTCGCCTTGCTCGCCAATAAAAGGGATCATCCAGCCATTTACGAAGAAATCGAGAAACCGGAAAATCTCAACAAAGACTTGTACCGCGAAGATGGAACCTTGGAAGCCGGTTGGCGGCCCGTCGGCACAAACGCCAACGGCACGCCCAAGGAAGTCGGCCCGGGCAGCGATGTGTATTACAAACTCATCAACGTCAACGGGCAGGATGTGCAACATTTTCTGGTGGTCTTCGGCAAGCCCGACCAGCGCGTGACCGGGCAGTATCTCAGCCGGGCTTACGAAACCACCGATGAAAACGGCCGGCTGGCTGTTGGTTTTCAGTTCAACACCCAAGGCGGCCACCGCTTCCAACAATTGACGAGCACCAACAAACCCTTAAACGATGGTTTTACCAGGCGACTGGCGATCTTGCTGGACAACAAAATTCATTCCGCTCCCTCGATTCAATCCACCATCAGCAGCCAAGGCCAAATCACCGGCAGTTTCACGCACGAGGAAATCGACGAACTCATCGGCGTCTTAAACGCCGGGGCGCTCACAGTTCCCATCCAAGAAACGCCGATCAGCGAGTTCTCCGTCAGTCCCCTGTTGGGGCATGAAGTGCAAAGAAAAGGGATCATGGCGATCTTGATCGCCGGCGGCGTGGTGCTGGGCTTCATGTTAATTTACTACTTGTTTGCCGGCGTCGTGGCGGATCTCTGCTTGGTGCTCAACATCATTCTGGTGATGGGAACGATGGCCTTGATCGATGCCACCTTCACGCTGCCGGGCCTTGCGGGGATCGTGCTGACCATCGGCATGGCCGTGGATGCCAACGTGCTGATCTTTGAACGGATGCGGGAAGAACTCCATCGCGGTTCCAGCATGCGGCTCGCGATTCAAAACGGTTTCGGGCGGGCACTCTCGGCGATTATCGACTCCAACCTGACCACATTGATTACCGCCGTCGTGCTTTACACGATCGGGACCGATCAGGTGCGCGGGTTCGCCGTCACCTTGTTCATCGGGATCGTGATGAGCATGTTCACCGCCTTGTTCTTCGGGCGGTTGATCTTCGAAATCTGCGAACGCAAACGTTGGCTGACCAAACTCCACATGCTAAGCATCGTCAGCAACAACACCCATTGGCAATTCCTCAATAAATGGAAACTGGCCGCGATCAGTTCCTTGGTGGTAATTGTGGTGGGCATGGCGACGTTCTTCGCACGGGGCAGCGACAACTTCGACATCGACTTCAGCGGCGGCACGATGTTGACCTTCGAACTGACCCAAGAGCATGAAATCAGCAATGTCCGCAAAGCCCTGCAAACCCAATTCCCCGATGAGACGATCAGCCTCGAAAAGCTGACCCGCGAAGGCTTGGAAACCACGAACGACAACATGGGGCAATTGTTCCGCATCCGCACGACGGAAGCCGATGTGGACATCGTCGCAACCCGCGTGAACGATGCCATCGAGAAGGAAGGGTATCACCTCAAGAAAATCGACATGACGCCCAAGCCGGCGGACATCGCTAAGAGCATTCAAACCATTGCCCCAGCCGACCTTCCCCCCGGAGAGGAGGCCAACAAGCAGTTAGCCGCCTATGCGGGCGGACTTCGCGTGGCCGCAACGTTCCCGGAGGGCATCACCCCCGGCGAGTTGGAGAAGAAATTTACCGAAGCGATGAAAGGCATCGGCAACGAAGGCCAGCCGAAATATGCTCAGATCGACAAGCTCGTGCATTACGATTTCCCCTCCGGCGAGTCTGCGACAGATGTGAAACCCACCAAGCAAGCCCAGATTTGGGTGACGGAGGATGTGGACAAGGCGGACTTCGAGCAAGCCCTCAAAACGCTGCAAGAACCGCAGTTCGAGGGAAAAAACAGCTTCGCCAGTTCGGTGGCGAGCGAAATGAAGTATTCCGCCGTGCAGGCGATTCTCGTCAGCCTAATCGCCATCGTGGCGTACCTGTGGTTCCGCTTTCAACGCATCACCTTCGGGTTGGCGGCGGTGGTCGCTGCGGTTCACGACGTGTTCGCGGTGCTGGGAATCATGGCGATGGTGTCTTACGCTTCCGCCACTTGGGGAATCACGTTTTTCGGGTTGGAGGATTTTAAGATCAACCTGCCCATGATCGCGGCGTTCTTGACGCTGGTGGGCTATTCGCTCAACGATACGATCGTGGTCTTCGACCGCATCCGGGAAGTTCGGGGCAAAAACCCGGCTTTAACTGTGGAGATGATCGATAACAGCCTGAATCAAACGTTGTCCCGCACTTTGTTGACCTCGTTGACTACCTGGTTTGTGGTCGCGATTTTGTACGCCATCGGCGGAGCGGGGATTCACGGCTTCGCGTTTTGTCTCGTGGTGGGGATTATCGTGGGAACTTACAGTTCGATTTACGTCGCCAGCCCGGTGCTAGTGTGGCTGATGAACCGCGAAAGCAAAAGCAGTAAAAGGCCGGCAGCCATCCAACCCACCAAAGCCGCAGCCGCCGGATAAAGCAATGTTCGCGGGATAAACTCCAAAGGGGCGTGTTTTGCCATAACCCGAAGCGTAAGCGAGGAAGCCCAACTGCTTCCCTCGCTTACGCTTTTTGAAGTTCCGCAATTGAGTTTGAAAAGCTCTGTTTTTTGGCCGAAGGCCAAACATGTTGAAACCCGATGGCGCAACTTCAAAACTTACGCTTCGGGTTACCATTCCGAGAATGACGTTCTCGAACCTAAAACAAATCTCCGAACTCGACGCGCAGTTTGCGGAGTACGCGATATTTGGCCTGTCGGACACCGCCGGGCGTCATCTGGAGTTCGTCGGCGATGTCTGCGGCGGAGCGGTTTTCCAAAACCGAAGCTAAAAAAGCCTGCCAAGTCGTGGGTTCAAACTCGGCCTGGATCAAATCTAAGGCCCGCCGATAGATGGTGCTGCGTTCGATCAAATCGGATTGAACATCTTGGGGCGGTTCGCTGTCCAGTTCTTGCAATCGCTGATGGGCGCTGCTTCCGCCCACGGCACGGGGTTGGCGGGCTTGTTGGCGAAGGTATTGGCTGGTGGCGTTTCTCGCGATCACCCGAAGCCAACCCCGAAAACTGTCTCCTTCAGAATCCCGGCGAAAGCCGGCGATCCCCTTTGCAACGGAACTAAAAACTTCTTGCATCAAGTCGGCACATTCATCGGCCCGCAGGCCCCACTGCCGACACCAGGTAAAGACCAAGGGGCCGTACAAATCGACCAACCGCCGCCAGGCGGCTTCATCGCGGCGGCGAACCCGTTCGATTAAGCTTACGGAAGTGCTGTCGGATTCGGAGGCGTTTTCCGAAAACTCGGACGGAGGCGATAACGACATGGCAAACGGGAAACATCCAAGACGTTCAACTCAAATCCACGGGAAGAAATGTCTGGAAAAAGTGTACCACACCCGGAAGCCGAAACGGCGCTCAATCGACCTTTTTTCGGCTCGCGATTTTTCGTTCTACTTGTGTTTGGCTGAGAAGTATTTTTTCAGCCATCGCCCCACATGGGCCGCCATTGGGCCGACTCGCCCCCCGAGCGCAGTGCGGCGTTGCCGCAGTCGCGTCCAAAATGCCAGCCGATTGAGTCGCTCGATCAGGCCCCCGGAAGAGGGGGGCTCATCCGATTTTGACAGGTGGCGGGGCTTGGCGGCCCTCCGGCAATCGGCGGGCAGGACGAACAACGACTTCCCGCAAGAGGGGCAAAACACCTGCTGATGTTTGGGTTCCCTCAGCCCGCCGAGCGTTTCCCCGCAGAAACAAACCACCTCGAAGGTTTGCTCCAAAATCGCCGCCGGAGCAGCCGAGGAATGAGAGCGGGACAACCGGCGCAACATGGCCAAACGGCCTCACGAAAAAAGTCAAGGGTCGAGAGACAAAGTCAATAGCCGGAAACAGGCGAAGGGCAGAGAGCGAAGGGCCGGAAGAATACAGGCGGACCTCTGACTTCTGACCTCTGAAAACTGGTTAGGGTTTCTCACCCACGATGATGCGTTTCAAATCTTCGGGGACGCTGTTATCGACTGCCGGGGTGGATTGGCCTTGCGGGAACGCCTGCATGATTTGTCCAGGCAGTTCATCCAAATCCTTTGTATTGGGCAAGGCTTTTTCCAAGGCGGAGATCAACGGGAAATCGCCTTGGGGAATCGCTTCTTTGTGAACGCTTCTGAGCATCCCCAAAAACTGGCCGGTCTCCCATTTCTTGGCGGCGGCTTTCGGTTGAGACAGGTCCAATAATACCAGATGCGCTCCGTACATCTCGCTGAGTTTCTTTTTCAAATCCTCGTCCGTGAACGCGGCATTATCTTCCACTCGGTCTTGGGTCCGCAGCACGATTTCATTCTGCGAATTAAGGACTTCCTCGCCTTGGTAATAAAACACCACCACATCGTGCGCCCCTTTTTCCGCCTCCGGTTTGGAAAGACAATGAATGTCCCACAGTTTACTGTTGATACGGGAGGAGTCCACTTTGATTGGGATGGGGTGAAAATAGGTTTTCTCAAACGCCGCCGCGCGGCCGCCTTTGCGGCTGAAGGCTTCCTTGGCTTGGTTCTCCAACTTGGCCGTGTCTATGCTGCGTCGATTGGCCGGATTGATCCCCACCAGCACCATGTGCAAGTTTTGCTTCGTTTCGGGCTGCTTGCAATCCACGAGGCAGCGGGTTTGGCTGAACGGGCTTTTGGGGGCTTCGGGAAGTTCCAAGTACAACCGGTTGTTCTTTTTCTGGTTCAGCGTGAGATTCATCGCGAACGTCCATTCCGTGGGTTTTTTGGGGTTGGGATTGGCTCTGGCCCATTGCAGGAAGCCGTTGACCCAACACTTGACGTAAGGCCGCTTGAACTTCATCGTAGAATCGGACGTGATCACCCTTCCCCTGAGCACCACCCGGCCCTTGGGGGCGGGACGAGCAAACGTGACGACGCGGCTTTCGCTCTTTTGAGGTTCGAGGATCACGTTCTGATTGGGGACTTCCAACCGATCGATCACCACCGTCACCGGAGGTTTCAACAGGGCAAGAGTCCCCGATTCTTGGCCTGAAAGGAGATTTTCATCAGAAGCGATCACGCGCAATTCGTTGCGTTGCCTGGTGAGCTTGACCGGCACTTGAAAATGATACTTCACGCCGTCGATGGGCTGGGGGATTTCGAGCGGTTCCAAACGCTCGTTGTTGTTGTAAACTTCCACGCTCTTTAACTTCGCCCCGGCCAGCACGTTGAAGGCCAGCGTGAACTCGTCCCCCTGCCAATAGCCCGCCAAAGGAACCTGGTCGTTGAAGTTGGCGAAATAGATCTTGGGCCTGCTGGGCAGCGGTTTGGGCGGAGGCGGCGGGGGCGTCCAGGTCACTTGGTTTTTGGGGGTGTTCAGCACGCGGCTATCGGCGTTTCGGGGCACGAAACGAATGGTGTTTTCACCTGCGGACAAAGGCACGTTTTTGACCGTAATCGTCCATAAGGTTTTGTCGGTGGGGTTTTGGGTTTTCGTAATTTGCTCTTCGTTGACCCAGAACAAATTTTTGTTGATGAAAATCTGCGAACTCAAAGGCGGCAAGTCCGTCGGCGTTTCCAAAATGCAGGTGATCTCGGCCCGGGGCAGCTTGGGGTCGGCCTTGGAGGTGATGGATTTGACTTTGGGAGGCCGACGGTAATAAACCACCACGGCATCCGAAAGATTCTGTTGGCTGCCATCTTTCGAGGAAGCCCGCCGCGGATGCGATTTTCGCCGTTGACCAAAGGCAGTTTGGCTCTGATGGAAGCCGGCTTCTCATCGAACGCCACCGCGAAAAGTTTGCCATCTTGTTGTCGGATGGGCTTGCCGTTGACTTCAAATGTCACTTGCCCGGCCAGCAGCGGGGCATCGTCCACCGCAGCCAAATTGACCGTCACCAGAATCTGCTTTTGATGCTGCGAATCGTAAAGCACGGTCAGCAAATCGGGGGACGTGATCCAAGGGCTGGGCAGCTTCTTCATGGGCGGCGGAGGCGGCGGGGGCGGCGGAGCAAACACGATGGCTTGTTCCAACGCATGCTCTTGGGGAATCCGCTCATCCACAAAGGAAACCCGCAGATTGTAGCTGCCCGCGTTCGGTTTGGGTTGCCAAGGGAATCCCGAAAGGTCGGCTTCAAAGAGCCCGCCGATGGGTTCCACCACGGGAAACCGCTGCTGTTTGCCATCGATCTTCCAGATGATTTTGTCCCGCACCTCAACGGCGGAAAGACCGGTCACGCTGAACAACGCTTTCAGTTTTTTGGTCGAAGCCCACACCCGTTGTTGGGAATCTGTGGTCAAGCTCGCGGTTTCTTGGGCATCGCCTTGGCCTTTGGTTTCTTGGATGAACAATGCCAAGTCGACGGCGGGCCTTTTGGGCGTGCGAAAATCCTCCGGTTTGAAAACGAAGGGTGGCTTGCCAACGGTATTCGGTTTCTCAGCGATGGCCGGGGGGATTACGACTTTCGGTTTGTCAGCAACAGCCGGGGGGATCACGACTACCGGTTCCAGAGCGACAGTCGGGTTGGCAACGCCTTCCGGCTTGCGAATGACGGCCGGATCCGCATCCACTTTCGGCAAGTCTACCGGAGGAGGAACAACCGTCGCGGTCTTTTCCTCTTTCGTCTTGGGCAGTTCGCCGGTTTCAATCAGCTTTTTGAACAGCCCCTTGGTATAGTGATCTTTGCGGTACTCGGAAAGTTGGGCGAACGTGGAGGAAGCCTCCGGGTTGGGCGGATTGAAGTGCCACCCCACCAGCGTTTCGATGTTAGGATCGCTGGAATCGAACGGCCCGACGGGAGACCAACCGATCCAAGAAGGGACGCCGGCTTGGCCTTCCTTGAAAAACAGCGTGAACAGCGGCTTGCGTTCATCCACGCCTTGCTGCACTTGAATTTTCGGGGAGTTGGCCAGCCGTTGATTGCCCCGGCGGACTTGCAGCAGCACCGAATTGGGTTTGCCGTCCGCTTCGGAAACGGGCGGAACCATCGAGAGATAATAATAGAACATGGCGGATTTGGCGGTGGCCACGAATTTTTGATCCGGCCCGGTAAAGCCTTCGATCACATCGTCGACCCTCAGCCCGGCTTTGATGTCTGCCCGAGCGAACTCGTCGATTTCCTTCACGGTGGCGAGATTATTTTTGTCGGTCAAAAACAGATTGTCCAAGAAGCCGTGCTTGCCAATGTTCGCCTTCAAATCTTCCATCCACCAGACCCGCACCGTGCGGTCCAAACTGGTGGAGGCCAGCAATTTGCCATCATCCGAAAAAGCGATGCTGGTGATGGTATCGGAATGCCCGGAGAACTGCCTCAGCCGATCCCCGGTTTCCGCGTTGTAAACTCTCAGGATCGATTCCGCGAACCGCCGACTTTGCACGATCAAGCCCACCAAAGGCGGATGGTTTTCGGTTTTGGGGCACAAGGCAATTTCGGACTCGACGAAAGTTTGCTCTTTGGGCAGGATAATCGTGGTGGTTTTGCCGGCTCCCAGGTCGATCACCACGGTTTTTCGGTCCGCCTGTTGCCCCGCTTTGGCCGAGATGCCCGGCTTGGCGGGGGCGGGATTCCAACCGGCTTTGGCGTTGTCTTCCACGGCGACGGCATCAGTTAGATCGAAAATCAAATCGGGCGGTTGATTGGGGTCTTTCCCCGCTTGGCCGGTCTTCCGAAGACCTAAACCCAGAGATTGCTCCTTGCGGTAAAATCGCACGAGCGGAAACGTGTCGCCTTGGCCTTCCAACACTTGGGCCAAGACCGCGCCTTGATTGCGGTCCGCGTGGTAGACGCGAATTTTTCGATCCACGTTGCCCGCCACCGCCACCAAATCGCCTTGGGGGCTGATCGTAAACGCGGGCTGCACGTTGCTGTCCCCGAACAAAATGTCTTTCGAGTTCGCGGGAACCCGTTTGAGGGTTTGCGAGTCGGCCAGAAAAAACCCGACTTTCCTCTCCCCGTTCAATTGCAGCGTGAGAGTGAGCGCGGTGTGGGTTTTGGAATCCGTCGCCAAGCCGATGGGGGCGGTTCCCTCCATCAATGGCCGTTCCGCTTTGGCGGGCAGCGCGGCTTTGGCGACGGGCGGTTTCCAAAGTCCCAAATGCCAACCGGCTTTGCCATCGGCTCCGCGGCGGTATCCCCCGGCGAGCAGAAATGTGTTATCCACCCCCGCGCAGGCCACCGTGGAAAGATTGGCCAATTCCACCGTGTTGTTTTTGGCCACGTCCCAAACTCTAAGCACATTATCGCCCCAAGCAATGCCGACTTGCACTGCAGCGGGGGCGTTTCCCATTCGTAAGGCGGCAATCGCGCGAGGCAGGTTGATGGGATTTCCCTTGGAATCTTTCAGGGAAGAGGGGGCGACCAGATCAAATTTTTCCGCGAGCGATTTTTCGGGCTTGTCGAGATTCCAAACCCGGACCGCTCCGCGTTGATTGCCGGTGGCTGGGTTGTATTCCTCGGCGGCGGAGACCAACACGGGCGGTTGATTTTTCGCGGAAGGAGCAAATGCCAGCAAAATCACCGTGCCCAGATGTCCGCGCAGATGGATTAGTTTCGGTTGGGCGGGGTCGGAGAGATCGAAGACGTAAATCGTGCCGGTGTCCAGGCGGTCTTGGACCGATTTTGCCGAAGCGGGAAAGATCAAACCGCCTTCGCGGAACCCCGTAAATCGCCTGCCGACGGCTTGTCCGCCCACGGCCAGATAGCGGCCATCCGAGGTGAGGGCCATTGCGTTGATGCTGCCGCTGATGTCGGGGCCAATCGGAATCCGCAGCGACTTTCCGGGGGCGAATTGGAATTGTCCTTGGGCGTTCATCGTCCAGGCATAAACCATTTTGTCCAACCCGCCGGCGTACAGGGTTTTGCCGTCGGGCGAAAACACCAGCGAAGTAATTCGCGAAACCGGGCCATCGGCATCCAGGCGCAAAATGGGCAACGGGGCGGCTTTGGCCGCGTTTTCTTTTTCGGTGTCGGCCGGCTTGTCTTGGGCCTGCCCCATCATCATCGCCGCCAATAACATCCCGCAGGCGGCCATCGCGGTTCGTCGAAAGAGATTGTTCACGGTCTTGCCTCGATGATTAGAATTCCAGCCGTCAGTTTTCAATGGGTACGTCCAAGGCCCGCGAAAGGTTTGATTTGTGGGATGGATGGATTCCCCCCAGCCCGAAACACGAGCGAGGGAAGCCGATGTTTCCCCGCTCGCGCTCTGGAGGAATCCTAGCAAATTTGCTGCTTCGGTTTGCAAACAATTTTGAGTTAAGTTTTAACCCGCCGGTTGCAGTTCCTTGCGTTTTTCTTCGATCAGGCTCAGGAGCGCTTTTTGCGGGTCGGCGAATTTTTTCAGACCTTCTTCCATCAGCACTTCTTCCAGTTTGGCAAAATCCACTTTCTCGTCGATTTCCTGAAGCACCGCATCCGCGGGGAGTTGATCGACGGTTCGCGTGAAGGTTTTGCCCGCCATGTTCTGAATGGCTTCGTTGGTTTCAGGAGGATTGGTTTGAATGTCCGCCCCTGCCAAAGCCGAGACGTATTTATCCGGCGGATCTCCAGGGTTTTTTACCCCCGTGCTGGCGAAAATGAACTCTTGATGGAGCGGAAGTTTTTTGCTCAGCCAGAACTGCGAATTCTCGTGCCATAACCGTTTGGCGTTGACGATCCCCACTTGGCCTTGGGCGGCGGGAGACAATTCGGGAAGCTGCTTTTTGGTGTAGACATCGATCCGGCTGATGAAAATCGAGTACACCGATTTGAAGTCCGCCAACGATTTGCGGCGTTGAGCACCGCGCCAGATCGCATCCCGCGCGATGCGGTATTGCCTTTGCGTGAACAGCAGCGTGACGTTCAAGGTGACCCCCGCCGCCGCGAGTTCTTCCAAAGCCGCCAGACCCGCGGGCGTGCCGGGGACTTTAATCATGCGGTTGGCATGCCCCTTGGCCCAAGATTGGCCGAGTTCGATGTATTTCAAGGTGCGTTCATCCAGCGAAAGCGGGCAGTCGGCATCTTCGAGCAGCGGATCGAGTTCAAAACTGACGTAGCCATCATCGCCGTGGGTGCGTTCGTTGACTTCCGCGAATTCCTGCTGGGCCTTTCGCACCAAGCGGTCGGTCATCTGCCAGGCCACGTCTTCATCGTCGTAGCCTTGTTCCATCAACTCTTGCAGATCCCGGTCGAAGCGTCCGGTTTGAATCAAGCCGGAGATAATCACGGGGTTGCTGGTCGCGCCCGTGGCTCCCAATTGCTTGTTGGTTTTCACCAAGTCGGGGTCTACGCTGTCGAGCCAAAGTTTGGTTCCGGTGGCAACGAGCGATTCGAGCGGGCTAGTCATAGGTTGGTCTTCCTTGCATAATAAAACGGGGTAGTTTCATCCGACGCCTCACGATTCAATTGTACCAAATTCGCCGTGCGTTTGCCGACAATCACCGATTTTTTCGCGAAGGAAACCGATGCCGGGGGAACTGTTCCGCGTGCGCGTGACGAAAGATCATCTCGTTTTCAGCGCAGCGCATTTTATTACCTTCAACGGCAATGTCTGCGAGCGATTGCACGGGCACAATTGGCGGGCCGCGGTTGAAGTTTGCGGGCCGTTGGATGAAAACGAATACGTGTTCGACTTCATCGCATTACGCGATCAATTGCAAATCATCGTGAACGAGTTGGATCACCGCGTGCTACTGCCGACGGAACACACGCAAATTCGCGTGAGCGAGACGGAGACCGAAGTGGAAGCCGTCTTCGAAGATCGCCGTTGGGTGTTCCCCCGCGAGGACTGCAAACTGCTCCCGGTTTCCAATACGACGGCGGAAGCCATCGCCCGCTGGATCGGGTTAAGACTCTGGGATCAACTGGCCGGGTGTGCGGGGTCTCGGCTCGATTGGCTGCAAGTCGAGGTGGAAGAAAACTTCGGCCAATGGGCCATCTGCCGACTGCCCGCTTCTTAGAAACGCCGAAGAAATGATTTCTATTTGGCACTATTTTGATGTCAGGTTGATAAGGATAATGAGTTTCTTCCAGGTTTTCCGTCCCTTCGTGGCGAAAAGACCTTGGCAATCCGAGGTCAACCCGAAGTTGCAATTGAACCTTCAGGGCTTGCGAATTCCGAGTCAATTTCTGAGGTGATTGCGACACTCAAGCCGCCGCTTCGCGGCTCTTGAATTTTTTGAATCCTCCTCTGCGGGCTGACGCCCGCAGCGATGTGCTGCCGCCACTTCGTGGCTGAAAACCAAGAAAGCTTTCTCGGAGAATTCTCGACGTTCCTCATGGCGGACAAATTTATCAGTAATCAATTCCCCCTTCCGAAACCTTCATAGAAACCGAGAAACCGGGGAACTGACACTCCCCGCTCGCCTTTTTCTCTGGCGAAGTGCCTGAAAGGAATTTGCGGTTCGGCTTGGCTCGACCACGGGGAATTTACCGGCGGCTGTTCTGGAAAACCTCCCGTTGACTCCATCTCGTTTTCCATCGCGTTGCAACCGCGATTTGTTCGCTGTATTCTAAATCATAGGGCGATTGTGTCTGTCGTCGGTGGGTTTTGTGGATTCTATCAATTCGAGACGTATCCTTTCTCGGTTTGTCGTGCCATTTCGTTCTCGGTTAGGCGGCAAAACATGGCTCCCAGTTCTGGTGCCTCGCCATCTCATCCCGATCTCGTGCTGAATTTGTTTCGCGTACTCGCGGATTCCAACCCGCAACCGATCCTGATTATGGATCGGCAGGGACGGATCGTGCTCGTCAACTCGGCCACGCAGAGATTGTTCGGATACTCCGGCCCTCAATTGGTCGGCCAAGAAGCGGATCTTTTGGTTCCCAAGCTCTACGAAGACATGCCACCCGAACAACGCGAGCAATTGTTTCTTGCCAAGGCGGACTATCTGAAGAACGGCCGCGAATTGGAAGGCCGGCACAAAGAAGGCCGGCGGTTCCCCGTGGAAGTGGGATTGAACCCCGTCAAAACGGACCAGGGGTTTTTCGTTTTTTGCTCCCTCTGCGACGTGTCCGACCGCAAACAAGCCCAGGCCGCACTTGAAGACAGCCACGCGGTTTATAAGTCGCTGGTCGAGAATCTGCCGATCAACGTGATCCGAAAAAACCGCGAAGGGAAGTTGGTGTTCATCAATCGGCTGTATTGCGAAACCATGAACCGGCCGAAGGAAGAACTCATCGGCAAGGGGGACTTCGATCTATTCCCGCCCGAACTGGCCGAGAAATATCACCAAGACGATTTGCGGGTCATGGAAACCGGGCAGGTGTTCGAGGATGTGGAAGCCCACCAGCGGCCCGATGGCGAAACGATTTACGTTCACGTCTTGAAGTCTCCCGTAAAAAACGGCCGCGATGAAACCATCGGCATGCAGGGGATGTTTTGGAATGTCACCGACCGCCACCGGGCCGAAAAAGCCCAGGAAGAAAGCGAAACCCGCGCGCGGGCGATCATCGAATCCACTTTGGATTGCATCATCATGGCGGATGAAAAGGGGTTGATCGTGGAGTTCAACCCCGCCGCAGTCCGCACTTTCGGCTGGTCGAGGGAAGAAGCCCTGGGCCAGGACTTTCAAGAACTACTATTCCCTTCGCCCCAGCAACAGCGCCCCAAACAAAATCTCGAACGCTACGTCAAAACGAACGAACAAGGCTCGCTGTTGGGCCGGCGAGTGGAAAGTCCGGCGGTTCGCAAAAACGGCGAAGAGTTCATCGCGGAAATGTCCATTCAGCCCAACCAACTGGATGGCAAGCCCGTGTTCATGGTTTTTCTGAGGGACATCACCGAACGAAAACGCTCCGAACAGGCGCTCAATCACGAGCGCTATCTTTTAGACAACTTAATGAACAATCTGCCGGATTGCATTTATTTCAAGGACAAGAAAAGCCGATTCCTGCGGGTCAGTAAGGCACTGCTGCGGAAGTTCGAACAGCGGGAACACAGCGATGTGTTGGGCAAGACCGACCACGATTTTTTCTCCGCCGAACATGCCGACCAGGCATTGGCCGATGAACGCAAAGTGATGGAAAACCGCACGCCACTGATCGGGCAGCAAGAGAAGGAAACTTGGGCGGATGGAACCCTGACCTGGGTCAGCACGACCAAACTGCCTTTGTTCGATGCAGAAGGCCGCGTGGTGGGCACGTTCGGGATTTCTTCCGACATCACCCGCCAAAAGGTCGCCGAAGAAGCCATCATCAAGGCCAAGGAAGCCGCCGAATCTGCCAGCAAGGCCAAGAGCGATTTTCTGGCCAACATGAGCCACGAAATCCGCACGCCCATGAACGCGATCATCGGCATGACCGAACTGGTGCTCGACACGCCTTTGACGGTCACGCAAAGGGACTACTTAACCACGGTGGCCGAATCCGGGGAAGCGTTGCTCACGCTGCTGAACGACATTCTCGACTTCTCCAAAATCGAAGCGGGCAAGCTCGATTTGGAACGCACCGAATTCGAACTGCGGGAATGCTTAGGCGACACGATGAAATCCCTCGCGCTCCGTGCGCACCGCAAAGGGCTGGAAATCGCCTACCACATCGCCCCGGAAATCGGCGAGTTCATCACGGGCGATCCCAACCGCTTAAGGCAGATCGTGGTGAATCTCGTCGGCAACGCCATCAAGTTCACCGGGCACGGCGAAGTGGTTTTGGACGTGGCCCTCGAACAGAAAGCCGATAATGAAGTCTTGCTCGTGTTTTCCGTGCGCGATACGGGCATCGGCATTCCTCCGGAAAAACTCGAAACCATCTTCGGGGCGTTCGAGCAGGCCGACACGTCCATGACGCGCCGCTTCGGCGGGACCGGCTTGGGGTTGGCCATCTCCGCCCGCTTGGTGGAGTTGATGGGCGGCCGCATCCGCGTAGAAAGCGAACTCGGTCAAGGCAGCACGTTTTCCTTCACCGCTCGCTTTGAAATCACGCCCGATTCCCAACGCCGGCAGAGGCAACCCCCCGCGAGTGTGGGCGGCACAAAGGTTTTGGTTGTGGATGACAACGCCACCAACCGCCGCATCTTGGAAGAAATGCTGAACAATTGGGAAATGAAACCCACTTGCGTCCCCAGCGCCAAACGGCCCTCGCTTCCATTCAAGCGGCCCACCAAAAGGAGCAACCTTTCGGCTTGATTCTCACCGATGTCAACATGCCCGAAATGGATGGGTTTATGCTGGCCGAGCACGTCAAAAGCGATGCGGAACTGGGCAGCACGGTCATTATGATGTTGACCTCCGGGGATCGTCCCGGAGATGTCGCCCGCTGCGAGGAATTGGGGGCGGCGGCGTATTTGATGAAACCGATTAAACAGTCCGAATTGTTCGATGCCATCGTCTCGGCTTTGGGAATCATCTCGCCCGATCAAGCTGAAGACGGCAAGCATCGGCAACTCGACCGGATTCCGCATCTCAACATTCTGCTGGCCGAAGACAGCTTGGCCAATCAAAAGTTGGCAGTCGGCGTTTTGGAAAAATGGGGCCACAGCGTTCAGGTGGCCAACAATGGGCGGGAAGCCGTCGCCGCCGTCTCGTCGCAAAATTTCGACGTGGTGCTGATGGACGTGCAAATGCCCGACATGGATGGCCTGCAAGCGACCGAAGCGATTCGCGAGGCGGAACAAAACACGGGCAAACACACCACCATCGTGGCGATGACCGCGCACGCCATGAAAGGCGACAAAGAACGCTGCTTGGAAGCGGGCATGGACAGCTACATCTCCAAACCCGTCCGTGCGCCGTTGCTGCATCAGACGCTCAAAGAAATCTCCGAGCGAAGAAACTCCTCCGAACAAAAAACAATCGCCCCCGCAGAGAAAGCATCCTCGATGAAATCTTCCGAAGTGCAGCCCGAAAGCCGACTCAACTGGTCCGAAGCGATGGAATCGGTGGGGCAGGATCAGGAACTACTTCGCGAAGTGATGGAGGCTCTGCTTGAGGAGACCCGCGAAATGGCCGAGCGCTTGCCCCATTCCATTGCGGAACACAAAGGCGAAGAAGCCCAACGCTTGGCCCACACGATCAAAGGTTCGTTTCGGATGTTCCGCCCTTGTCAGACTCACGAATTGGCCGAACGCTTGGAACTGCTGGCGAAAGAAGGCGACTTCGAGCAGGCGTCCCCCGCGTTTGCGGAACTCAAAGACGAATTGGACCGCGTGCTGCCGGAGATTGCCCGTTTCGTAAAAGGCGAACGGAATCTAAAGAATTCCTAACTAGGGAAACCCCCAAGGGCAATTTCCGGTTATAATGAGAGTGAGATTGGGATTTATTCAAACAAAAAGTTAAACATTTCAGAATGTGGCGGCGGGGATTTGCACGGGATTACTTCTGGGAGTAGGAAACATGACGAGAATACTCGTGGTCGATGATTCGGCGGTGGACCGAAAGCTCGCCGGCGGTTTGCTGCAGAAAAACCCCGACTGGCAAGTGTATTACGCCAACGATGGGGCACAGGCTCTGCACGAGATCGAACTGCATTTGCCCGACCTTGTGCTGACCGACCTGCAAATGCCCCGCATGAACGGTTTGCAGCTTGTGACGAAAGTCCGCGCGGAATACCCGATGGTCCCCATCATTCTGATGACCGCCAAAGGCAGCGAGGAAATCGCAGTGCAAGCCCTGCAATGCGGGGCGGCGTATTACGTCCCCAAAAAGATGCTCTCGCAAGAACTCCGAGACGTGGTCGAACGCACGCTGCACACCGCCAAGGAATCTCGCTCTCAGTCTCGGTTGCATCGGCGAATGGTCCGCAACGAATCCATCTTCGAGTTGGAAAACGATCTCGCCCTCATTCCTTCCGTCGTGGGCTACCTGCAAGAAATTGTGACCCAGATGCGAACCTGCGAAGAAACCGACCGCTTAAGAGTCGGCGTCGCCTTGGAAGAAGCCCTGTTGAACGCCTATTATCACGGCAATTTGGAAATCAGTTCCGAACTCCGCGAGCAAGACCATTCCGCCTATTACAACTTGGCCCAAGAACGGTCCCAACTCCAACCCTACCGGGAACGCCGGATCACCGTGGAAGCCCGCGTCACCCCCACCGAATCGACTTACGTCATTCGCGATGAAGGCCCCGGCTTTAACCCGGCGGAACTCCCCGACCCCACCGACCCCGCCAACATCGAACGCCCCTGCGGCAGAGGGTTGTTGTTAATGCAAACTTTCATGGATGCCGTCAGCTATAACCCAACCGGCAACGAAGTCACCATGATTAAACGCCGCGCCGAAAAAGCCGCCCCCAGAGAACCCGGCTAAGCAATGTTGAAACGCATTCCCAGGCACGATGGAGTTCTGCAATCCTTCCTCAAAGCAGATTTCCACGCGGTTGACCTCGATGACGAGCAACGTCTGAATCAAGATCCGAGGTGGCTTTGAGCGAAGGAAGTCGGCATTTCGTTGAGAAAAGCGCGGTTCACGCCGCACTGCGGAAAATCTGCGGCCACCTGAACGATTTGCAGATTCCCTATGCCGTCACCGGGGGATGGCGTTGTTTCTGCACGATTTCCGCCGATTCACGCAAGATGCGCAGATTCTCGTCACGAAGGACGGCTTGAAACGGATTCATCAGGAACTCAACGGCCGCGGACATTTGCCTTTGTTCGAGCGCGGCAATTGTCAATCTCTTTTATCCCAAGGGAAAACCCGCTCGACAGATTACCGAGGGAATGAAACAATGATTGAAGACAGCTCCCTCGTCTCGCTCCGTTGAAGATTTCTTATGAAACCTCTGCCCGCAAACATCCCCAGGCATAAAACCCCACAGGCGTGGCCGATTTTCTTCGCCCGGTTTCTCCGTGTCTGCGCCGCAATTCTTTTTCTGATGCCGGCCATTGGATCAAGTCGCAAATTGCCCGCCCAGCAGCAACCGTTGGCGACGGAAGAACCCGCGAATGCTCCCGTAGTCGGTCGGCCCGACCCATTGCGGGAATCCGCCTTGAGTGGCGAATTCAAGCAATTGGCGAAACAACCGCTGGCCGCCAGCGATGGCCCATTGGATTCCCCGTGGCGGAAAGACTTGGCTTCGGTGTTTTCCTTCATTGAGAGGATTCCCGTCGATTTGGTTGAGCAGGGGGCTTTCAAATACCGCCGCGCCCGCATTCGGCTGACTGCGAAAGCCCGTGAGGAATCCAAAAAACCATTTCGTTTGCTGGAAGACTTCAAAACCTCGCCCGAACTTTATTGGGGGCAAGCGGTGGCAATTTGCGGGGAGGTGACCGAACTCCGCCAAATTCCCGCCGCGGAAAAAGGCGAGGCAAAATCGGTTTGGCATACGGGTTTGCTCAAAGTCTGGAATGATGACAAAACCGTGAAGTTCATTACCCACTTGCTGCCCGAAGATTTTCCCCACGGAGACGATTTGCACGTTCCCGCCGAGGTCATCGGCTATGTTTTTTCGGCCACCGTCGAGATGGGGAAACCACCCGCACCGCTGCTTGTCGCCCGTGGGGTTCACCCGCTCAAACCTCAGTTGGATTCGCAAACTTTGGCGGATGTGAAAGACCGCACGATTGGGATTTCCGATCGAGAATGGGAGGCTTACTACCGCACGCTGTTGCACGCGAAACTCGTGGATCAAACTGCCTTGAAAAAACAAGCCGCCGAGTTTTGGAGCAAGCGGAAAAAACAAGTCAAACCGCCCCGCCCGTTGTTTGTGGATTTGTTCAAAACCTTCGAGAAAGAACCCGACATCTATCGCGGGCAGGCGGTGACGTTGGACGGCACGTTAATGGAACTCAAGAAATGGGACGAGACCGCCGCGGACCGCGCGAACGATTTCGGTCTGGAAACCCTTTACGAAGCCTGGATTTACAATGAAGATGCACAGACCAATCCCACGGTCGTGGTCTTTAGCGAGAACCCCGACAAACTCCCGCTGGGAACGAACCTAATCTTGCCCGTGAAAGTAACCGGGTACGTATTCAAAATGTACGGCTACAAGTCCCACGATACGAAAAACCCGCTTCACGTGGCTCCGATGTTGTTGGCGAAAACCCTTACGAAATTGCCCGCCACCGAACCCGAACCCTTCCCCATCGCTTGGGTCGCCGGCGGCTTTGCGGTGTTGGCTGTAGGGCTGGTTTGGTTTGTGTGGTCTTCTTCGCGAAAGGACAAACAATTCCGGCAACGGAAAATCACACAAGAGGAAGAGGAACCGCCTCCGCAATTCGACAATCTGACGGGGGAATGAATAACCAAACCCAAAAACCGGGAGGCTTACACTTCCCGCTCGCCTGGGCGAGATTTTTTGCGGGGGATTTTCCCGATGCCTCGCTGCCGGTGTGCTAGACTCTGACTAGGCTTCTTTCGTTGCGCACTTGTGTTCCCAGACCGAAGATTCTTTTGGGAATGATTGGTGATGCGGAATTTGGACATTTGCCAAGGTTGGCTCGATGATTCAGGTAGAAAATCTCAGCAAAAGCTTCACGGATTTGAAACGCGGCCGCGTCGCCGCGCTGGATGATGTTACGTTCGAGGTGCGTCCCGGCGAGATTTTCGGATTACTAGGCCCCAACGGAGCCGGCAAAACCACTTGCCTGCGGATCTTAAGCACGGTGCTGCAACCTACGGGCGGCAAAGCCGTAGTGGCGGGGTACGATGTCACCGAAAACCCCGCCCAAGTTCGGGCCAACATCGGCTTTATGTCCGGCAACACCGGAATTTACGACCGCATGACCGCCTGGGAAATGGTGGAATACTTCGGCAAGCTGTACGGCATCGAAGACCATCTCCTGGAAGAACGCCTCGAAAACGTGTTCGCGATGCTGCAAATGAACGAAATCCGCGATTTGCTCGGCTCAAAAATGTCCACCGGCATGAAGCAAAAAGTCTCCATCGCCCGCACAATCATCCACGACCCGCCCGTGTTGATCTTCGATGAACCGACTTCCGGGCTGGACATTCTGGTCGCGCGGAAAGTTTTGAAAGCCATTGAAGCCCTCAAAGAGCAAGGCAAATGTATTATCTTTTCCACGCACATCATGCGGGAAGTTGAAAAGCTCTGCGACCGCATCGCGATTATCCATAAAGGCACGATTCTCGTCGCGGGCACGGTCAAAGAACTGGAAGAACAACACCATGAACGCGATGTGGAAGAATTGTTTTTCGATCTCATCGCCCAAAACGACGCCGACTTCGCAGCCTGAATGGTCCGGAGCATCAGAGTTGAAGAGCCGAACGGAATGAAGAGGACGGAGGGATGATCGAAGATGGAAATATCAGTGGGCCATTTACCATCCTCAATAGGCCACCCTCAATCCTCAATAAATATCCCCTAAAAGCGGCGGTTCCCCCATGAGCTGGAAGAACGTCAAACTGATTTTTTCGCGGGAGGTGCGCGACCAACTCCGCGACCGCCGCACGTTGTTCATGATCGCGATTTTGCCGTTGCTGTTGTATCCCTCGTTGGGCATCGGCATGGTGCAGATGATGGTCCTGTTCAGCGAGCAACCGCGAACCGTGGTCATCCTGGGGGCGAAGGATTTGCCCAAGCAGCCCGAACTGCTCGCGAAGGATGGAAACCAATTCGTCGGCAACTATTTCAAAATTCCCGCCGATGCGGAAAAGCTTCACGTTTATACCGATACCGACGTTCGCCAAGGCAAGATAACCAACCCCGACGTGGAACGGCTCGTTGGTGAAGGCGAGAAAATTCGCGAGCTGGTCGCCCGGCAGCGAGAATTGACGAAAGCCAAAAACCAATGGAAGGAATCGCAACCCTTCCCACAACTCGCGGAATTGGCCCAGGTGAAAAAAGAGCTGGGCAGCTTGGTCGAAGGCGTGCAGATTGTCTTGATGATCCCGCAAGGATTCGGCGAACACCTAAAAAAGATGAACCGCCAACTGGCTTCCCGAGATTACGAAAACGTCGAGCAACTCGCCAAGAAAACCAGGCCGATCATTCTGCAAAACAGCGCCGATGAAAAATCGCAGGTTGCCTACAATCGGGTGAGCGAAGCCATCCGAGCTTGGGAAGACGTGATTCTGAAGAACCGCTTGTCCGAAGCCAAACTGCCCAAATTGCTCGCGGAACCCGTGCAAGCCGAGAAGATCGACCTCGCCGAAGACAAGCAACTCTCGGCGTTTATATGGAGCAAGTTGTTTCCTGCGTTATTAGTCATCATGGCGGTCACGGGGGCGTTTTATCCTGCGGTGGATTTGGCCGCCGGCGAAAAAGAACGCGGCACGATGGAAACTCTTTTGATCTGCCCGGCCTCGCGGACGGAAATCGTATTGGGAAAATTCTTCACGGTGATGCTATTTAGTATTTCCACCGCGATTTTGAATCTGATCAGCATGGGTTTGACGAGCAAGTATATGGCTTCGATTGCCAGTGCCGGGCCGTTGGCAAAAATCGGCAGTTTGCAACCGCCGCCTATGGCTTCGCTGTTGTGGATCGCCGCGATCTTGGTTCCCTTGGCGGCCCTTTTTCAGCGCGATGTGCCTGGCCTTGGCGACTTTTGCCCGCAGCACAAAAGAAGGCCAATACTATCTTACGCCGTTGTTAATGGTCACAATGGGGCTGACGATGTTCTGCCTATCGCCGGGCATTGAGATCAAACCGTTTTACAGCGTGATGCCCGTGGTCGGGGCGGCACTTCTCCTCAAAGAAATGCTGGCGGACCCCGAAAGCCAGGCGGCCTTCTATTACGGGATTCCCGTTTTAATCACCAGCGTGGGTTATAGTTTGCTGGCGTTGTGGTGGGCCATCGATCAGTTTTCCCGCGAGGATGTGCTGTTCCGCGAAGCCGAACGCTTTGAACTCCGGCTTTGGCTGAGGCATTTGCTCCGCGACAAAGAACCCACGCCCAGTTTCACCGAAGCCGGCATTTGCTTCGTGATGATTATGCTGTTGCAGTTCGGCGCGATGAAATTCATGCAGCAAGCGATCTTAGCCGCCGGCCGGGAGAAGCCGTCGAACGCATGATGCAGTTATTAATGATTCAGCAACTCGCGATTATCGCCAGCCCGGCACTTTTCATGGGGGTGATGCTGACCACCAACGTTCGCCGGACGTTCCGCTTGCGGTTTCCCCCGCTGAGCATGCTGGCGCTCGCCGGGGTGTTGCCGTTCGTGCTGCATCCGTTGTCGGTGGAACTCGCCGGATTTTTGCAACAGCATTTCTTCCTGCCGTTGCCTGCGAGCGTGGTCCAACAGATGCAAGCCATGACGAATCTCCATCAACCTTTGTGGTTGGTGCTTTTGGCCTTCGCACTGGCCCCGGCGATTTGCGAGGAACTCGCCTATCGCGGGTTTATCCTCAGCGGTTTCGGGAGATCGAAACGGGTGTGGTTGGCCATCGGTCTTTCCAGCCTGATGTTCGGTTTGATGCACATGATCCCGCAGCAAGTTTTTAATGCTTCGCTGTTGGGGTTGGTGCTGGGATTGCTCGCCGTCAGAAGCGGCAGCCTCTTGCCGTGTGTGCTGTTTCACTTCGCTTGGAACAGCCTTGCGGTCTTGCATGGCCGCTGGGGGCAAGCCGCCGGGGCCTCGGAAATTAACGA
>CAWAVN010000023.1:0-20136 GCA_963785505.1 uncultured Planctomycetaceae bacterium | reverse complement strand
CCCTACTTTTGGTACTTTACTTCTCACTCAACGCCGCTTCTTGGGTCGGTGCTGTTTCTTTCAATTGCACCAAGACCGGGGCGGCGGTTTTGGTGTGGTCTTGGCCTTTGTAGACGCCGAAGTCGCTAAACCAATACCGTTTGGCCAAACGATAGAAAATGTTCTTTTCGGGGATTTCGTGGCCGGGGTTGTATTGGCTGGTGCGGATGGTGAGAGCGTCGAGTTCAGCGAGGGCCGTCTTTCTCACGGTGGCATCTTTGGCCTGATGGGTTTCCACCAAGGTTTTCAACAGATCCGGACGTTCCAACACGATGCAACCCCTGGTGGTTTCTTGGGCCAGTTTGCGGAAATCGTTGAGGTACGGGCTGTTGAATTTCTCGGCCAGCGTTTTCGATTCATCGTGAATGTTGTCGGTCGCGAACTGCACGATGGGGCAAGGTTCGATGTCGCCCCAAGGATTGATGTGGTTGGTGATGCCGGTGGCGGCGGGGCAAAGAGCCTGGCCTTCGCCATCGAAATAGGCATCGATAATTACGATGGGTTTCTTAGCCCGCATCTCGACCACGAATTGGCGTGCCTTCAGCTGTTGTTCCGGGCTGAGGCAAAGCTGCGGGTTGGAATCCGGCCCCATCGGGCGGTAAATGTGAAACCAAGTATACATCACGCCCATTTCTATTAGGCGGTCCACCCATTTCTCGGTCAGCAGATCCTCGAAATTGGTTTGGCACAAACTGGTGCAGACGCCGGTCATCACTTTGTTGTTCAAGCAATTCTGCACGCCTTCCAAAGTTTTGCTGAGCACATCCGCCCGGCCTCGGCGTTCATCGCTGACGATCTCCGAACCTTCCACGCTAATCAAAGGCGTGACGTTGCCCAGCTTCCGCAGCCGTTTGGCTTTTTCATCGGTGATGAATTGCCCGTTGGTGAAGATTTGAAAGTAGCAATCGGGATGGCTTTCCAGAATCTCGAACAGTTCGGGGTGCATAAACGGCTCGCCGCCCACGATGCCGAAGAACACGTTGCCCATCGCCTTGGCTTCGTTGATGAGCTTGTTCATCGCGGCCAGATCGAGGGTTTCTTGCTTCGCGGCCACATCGACCCAGCAGCCCTGGCAGCGGAGGTTGCAGCTATTGATGATGGAGACGTACAAAAACGGCGGGAAGTATTCGCCCCGTTTCAAACGGCGTTTGTGCTTCTGCACGGAACGCATGCCTTTCCAGCCCATGTTCCAGGCCAATTTCCAGAGCAGGCGTTTGTCGGTTTCCCAAATCACGCGCTTGGCCATTTTCAGCAAATACATCTCAGCCTCGGTCTTCTGTTGGGTGTAAGGTTTCGTTGATGTTCAGTCTAAACCATGCGGGGGGAAATCCAATCACCAACTCCCAATGACCAATGCCAAGCGGCAGCGGCGTGGTGAGGTTTTGGTTGGCTTGATAAAATTTGCCCCCATCATCTTTGCGGAAAATCAAGCTCTACGGGATTGCACAATGGCCAAGTTTTGGGAGTTTTGGATTGATGTCGGCGGGACGTTCACGGATTGCATTGCCCAGGCTCCCGACGACCGCTTGCTTACCTGCAAAACGCTGAGTTCCGGCGTCACCAAGGGCCGCGTGGAATTCGTGACTCCCCACGGTTTCACCGACTCCACTTCGCAAAATGCCCCGCCGAGTTTTTGGAAGGGGTTCGAGTGCCGGGTTCTGAACGCTGCGGGCGAAGTGGTTTATCGGGCCGAGGTGACGGAGTTCGCTGCCTTGCGGGGCGGGTTCGATTTGGGGGCGGTTCCCGAAATCGTCAAAGCCGGGATGACTTATGAACTGCAATCTTCGCTCGAAGCCCCCGTGCTCGCCATGCGTTGGATTTTGGGTTTGACGTTGGATGAACCACTGCCGCCGGTGCTGGTCAAGCTCGGCACAACGCGGGGAACCAATGCCCTGTTGGAACGCCGGGCGCAAGAACGGCGTTCCTCACCACGCGGGGTTTTCGAGATGTGCTTCTCATCGGCAATCAAGATCGCCCGCGATTGTTCGACTTGGCGATCCAAAAACCATCGCCCTTGTTTGAGCAAGTCGTGGAAATCGCAGAACGCCTGAGCGTCACCGGCGAAGTTCTGCTCGCCCCGGACGAATCTCTTATCCGCCGGCAACTCACGGAGCTAAAACAAACCGGAGTGGAATCCATCGCGATCTGTTTTTTGCATTCCTTCCAGAACCCCGCGCACGAGGAACTCGTCGAACGCCTCGCAAAGGAGGCGGGTTTTGAAGAAATCAGCCGGTCCAGCAAACTGTCGCCTTTAATCAAAATCGTCTCGCGGGGCGACACCACGGTGATGGATGCCTACCTCAACCCCATTCTGCGGAATTACGTCGCGGGCATTCGCGGTTCGCTTAATCCCGGCAGCCATCTTAAAATGATGACTTCCGCCGGCGGGTTGGTCGAAGCCGATGCTTTCGTGGGCAAGGACAGCATTCTGTCGGGGCCGGCGGGCGGAGTGATCGGCTTTTCCCGCGTGGCCGAGCGTGCGGGGTTTGCCAAGTCTATCGGCTTCGACATGGGCGGAACCAGCACCGATGTTTCCCGCTTCGATGGAACTTACGAGCGCGAGTTTGAAACCCAAAAAGCCGGCGTGCGGGTGGTGGCTCCGATGTTGGCCATCGAAACCGTGGCCGCCGGCGGCGGGAGCATTTGCCGATTCGATGGCGTGAAACTCGCTGTCGGTCCCCAAAGCGCGGGTGCCGACCCCGGCCCCGCTTGTTATGGCCGAGGCGGCCCGCTGACCGTGACGGACGTGAATTTGTTCCTCGGCAAAATTCTGCCCCGCCGATTTCCCTTCCCCTTGGACCAGGAAGCCGTCGCCCATCGCCTGCGGGAACTTTGCGAAGAGATCGCCCATTCGCCGATGGGGAAAACGTATACCCCCCAAGAACTGGCCGAGGGTTTCGTCCATATCGCCAACGCCAACATGGTGCGGGCGATTCGCAAAATTTCCGTCGCCAAAGGTTACGATCCTACGGATTACGTGTTGGTCACCTTCGGCGGAGCGGGCGGACAACACGCCTGCGGCCTCGCCCGCGAATTGGGCATGTGGACGATTCTACTGCACCCCTATGCCGGGATTTTAAGTGCTTATGGGATCGGCCTCGCGGATGTCCGCCGCTTCAAAGAACAAGCGGTGCTCAAAAAATGCAGCCCGCAAACCTTGCAAGATTTGGAACCGCTGTTTCAAACCTTGGAAGCCGCCGCGATTGAGGAAGTCCAAAGCGAAGGCATTCCGCAGGATCGCATTCAACCGCCTGCCCGCTCTTGCGAGATGCGTTACTTGGGAATCGAAGCTGCGATCAACGTGCCGCTTTCCTCGGACTGCCTCAATCCCGCAGAAGCCGCCAAGCAATTGATCGAGCAATACGAAAAGCAGCATCAACAGCTTTACGGTTATTTGCACCAAGGCCGAGATATTGAGATCACCGCCATCCGCGTGGAAGTCGTCGGCACAATGCCCGAAGCCGCCGTGCAAACCGAAGCGGTCACCCGCCGCAATCCCACACCCGCCGAGATCACCGAAGTGGTTTTCCAAGGCGAGAAACTGCCCACGCCTGTCTTCCTGCGATCCGATTTGCACGCGGGCGATGAATTCCCCGGCCCCGCGATTCTCTGCGAACCGACTTCCACCGTCGTGATCGACCCCGGCTTTCGTGCTTTCTTGACCGAACGCGGCGATGTCATTATTCAGCAGTCAGATGAAGAAGATGGGGAGAGGGGGAGAAGGGGAGGTGGGGAGAAACATCTTCAACTGAAAACTGAAAACCGAAAACTGAAAACCAAAAGCCAAGAAGCCGATCCGGTGTTGCTGGAGATCTTCAATAACTTGTTCGCTTCCATCGCGGAACAGATGGGGGCGGCACTTCAGCGGACTTCGTTTTCCACCAACGTCAAAGAGCGCTTGGATTTTAGCTGCGCGATTTTCGACCCGGCGGGGAATCTGGTCGTGAATGCACCGCACATTCCCGTGCATTTGGGCGCGATGAGTGAAACCGTCAAGTGCATTCTCGCCGACTGCGGACCCGGCATGACGCGAAGGCGATGTGTTCGTCACCAACGATCCGTATCGTGGCGGTTCGCATCTGCCGGATGTGACGGTCATCACGCCGGTTTATGAAAATCACGAGTTGGTGTTTCTCACCGCCAGCCGGGCGCATCACGCGGAGATCGGCGGAATCGTGCCGGGCAGCATGCCGCCTTTCTCCAAAAATCTGGCCGAGGAAGGCGTGTTGATCCGCAACTTCAAACTGATTGATGGCGGCCAATCCCGCGAAGCAGAACTGAAAAAACTGTTGCTTTCCGGGCCGTATCCCACGCGATCGGTGCAGGATAATCTGGCGGATGTCTCGGCCCAAGTCGCGGCCAACAACAGCGGAGCACGGCAACTTGCGGGCCTGGTTTCGCGGTATTCGCTGCCCGTGGTGCAGGCTTACATGGGCCACATTCAACGGGCGGCCTCCGAGAAAATGCGGCTGGCACTCCGCGAGATTCCCGATGGAACTTACGCCCTCACCGATCATCTCGACGATGGTTCGCCCATCGCGGTTCGCATCGAAATCGCCGGCGAGCGGGCCACGGTGGATTTCACGGGCACGGGTCCGGTGCTGTTTCCGCCGGCAGATTCTGCCGCGAGCGACCGGCGAAGTTACAACCTCAACGCGAACCGGGCGATTGTGACGGCGGCGGTGCTTTACGTCTTTCGCTGCCTGATCGCCGAGGACATCCCCCTCAACAGCGGCGTGTTGGAACCCGTCGAAATCGTGCTGCCGGAGTGCTTGCTTAATCCGCCTGCTCACGAAGACCCCGCCCAATGTGCCGCGATGGTGGGCGGCAACGTGGAGACTTCGCAGCGCGTGGTCGATGTGTTGTTGGGGGCGCTCAAAGTCGCCGCCGCCAGCCAAGGCACGATGAACAATTTAACGTTTGGCGACAACACGTTCGGCTATTACGAAACCATCTGCGGCGGCAGCGGAGCCACGCCCAACGCCAACGGAGCCGATGGCGTGCATACCCACATGACCAACACCCGCCTGACCGATGCCGAGGTGATGGAACGCCGCTATCCCGTGCGCGTATGGGAGTTTTCGCTGCGGCCAGACTCCGGCGGACAGGGCACGCACGCCGGCGGCCAAGGCATCGTCCGCAAGCTGGAATTTTTAAGGCCCTTAAAAGTCTCGATGCTCTCCGAACGCCGGGGAGCCTATCCGCCCTTCGGCTTGAACGGCGGAGACCCCGGCAGCCTGGGCCGCAATCAACTCCTCAAAGCCGGCGAAACCGAACCTGTCGACCTCGGCGGCAAGTTCGCCATCGAAGTCGAACCCGGCGACGTGCTCATCATCGAAACCCCCGGCGGCGGCGGAGTGGGAAATTAGTCCGTGGTCTTTGGTCCGTTGGGTTGAAGGTTATTCCAATCCGGGAATCCCGGCGGTGTGTTACCGATGCCTGTCGAACCCCACATCGGTATCGGTATCGGTTGGGGTCGATCCAACTCCTGTTTTTTCAGCGTCGAGGAGATGCGGACCAAAAAGCCGTTGACTTGGCGATGCACTTTCACCTGGGCTTTAATCACCAGCAGCTTGTTGATGATGCGAATGCTTCCCGTGCCGCCGTGGGATTCCCAGGAATCCGCCTCCACCATATCGTAGATCGCCCGTTTGACCTCGGGCGGATTGCATTTCTTATGAAGGGCATAAAACTCCATCACCACATCATCGGGATTGAGGATCGCCTGGACTTTACGTCGCGGCAAACGATTCGCCTTGGCATGCTGCCTCAAATCCTCAAAAAACGCGGCCAACTCTTTCTGACCGGCTTCTGTCTGCCGAATCACCAGTAAGCCGGGCAGCGGTTCATCCACCGTGCCGCCTACGCCATGCACTTCCAACCAAGGTCCGTTGGTTTCCATCCATAGGTGTTGCGAAAAAAAGTCCTTATCAATCACCCCCGCGCGAATCAGATCCCGCACGTCATACGCGCAGCCGACATGCCTTTCATTGGCGACAAGCAAGCCGGTAATCAGCAAAGAACCGTCGCTAACAATCGCCCCTAATCGCAGCGGTTCCAAAAGCATCTGCAGCGCGGAGTCCAGTGTGACGTTCTTGATTTGAAATGTGATCGGCGTTGTTTCCTTCATTCCTTCTTCCGCAAGATTGATCCAGTCCCCCCTGACGGGCACGTTCACAATTTGAGAGAGATCCATAAGCACCTGTTTCAGCGGGGTTTTCTCGAAGTTCAACGTCACCGGTTTCGCCAGAGCACGGCGCACGGGCAAATCGCGATGGAGCTCGGAGAGGCTGTCCCAAAACAGGCTTTTGTCCTTGCCGAATTTGTCTTCTGTGAACCGCCACAGCATTTTCAAAATCGGGGGGATTTCGTTTTGAACCGCTTGCGTTTGTCGAACCGTCATCGTGCCGGCTTGAAATTCGACGAACCCGCCCGTGCCATCGGTTTCAGCCCAAAGTCCGCTCGTCTGCTGTTCGAGCAACTTCACTAGCCAATCGTGCCGGCGGTGGGTGAAAAACAGGGTGTTGGTCCGCGCACGCGGTTCGTAGCGGTGGCTCTCCTCCCATTTCAGCAAATCCCCCACTTCATAATGACGGTTCACTAACATTTCGTCGGTGACAACTAGCGTCGTCACCCGGATGACTTCGGAATGAATCTCGTAATTCAGACCCAATGGTTTCAGCATTCTCTGCAAAATCTCGTGCAGTGTGTTGGCTTTCGAGGAAACAGACACGGGTTCCTTCCCGCTAACACCTTCCTCGATCAACGCATCTTGACTGATAAGAATATTCACATCCGCCGCTTGGGCCAGACGGCGGACAGCTTCTTGAAGCGGGATTTTTTCAAAGGCAATCGCGACCGGCTTTTCCAAGGCTTGGCGAAGTTTGGCTTCACTTTTGCGTTTCGCCCGCGTCAGATCGACCAAGGGATTCAGCGAATCCTCCGGCGAAATAGATCGCTCTGCAATCGCAGGCCGCCCGGCATCCGCCGAGACCGCCGAGTTGTGGAAGCAAACCCACATCGCGGCCAACAGACAACCGGCGATGACGAATAACAAGCGGAATTTCGGCATCTTGTGTTTCCTTTGTTTCAACGTTCGTTTTGCTGGGCGGGGATGGCCGGTTTGCCGGGAGGTACTCGAAACATGCCCATTCCAGTGAACCGTGCGCCGTCGTGTCCCAGATCCTTGAGAAATGTTTGGACTTCGGTTTGAATTTCGTTGCGGGTTTTGACCACGAGCCGATTTTTGATGAGTACGATTTCGCCTTCGCCGCCGTTCTTCGACCAGGACTTGGGTTTGATGAGTGTGAGGATCGCATGCTGAATGGCTAAGCTGTCGTTTGTGGTGTCGAACCTGTAAAACTTTGTGGAGACCGCTTGGGGATCGGGGACTTCTGTTTCCTCTTGTTGGTTGGGCGAATCCGCGATTTGCTTTCGCAGGTCCGCCAAAATCGCGGCCACTTCTTGGTGGACTTTATGGATATGGCGAACTCCCAGCAGGCCATTCAGCGGTTCAAACATCGTACCGCCTGCTCCATCCGTGTTCTGCCAAGGGCCATCGGTTTCCATGAGCATCACTTGCAGCAACTTTTTGCCCGTGGACCCCGCTGCACTCAAATCGCGGATGTCGTAAATCTTGGTGAAAAATCGCTCATCGGCGGCGACGAGCGTGGTGACCAATAACCGCCCATCTTCCACGATGCTGGTGAGTCCCAAAGGCTTCAAGGCCAAGTGAAGCAGAGAATCGGCGGGCAGATTTTTGAGTTCGAGATTCATGTTTTCATCCATAGCCACGCCTTCTCCGCGAAGGGCGGGTTCGTTGATGTGTACCTGAACGTCGAGTCGATTGCCAATGTCCGCAATGACAGCATCCAGGGCCATATCATCGCATTTCACGCTGATGACTTTGGCGAGTGCTCGTTTCACGGCCTCATCTTCCTCCACCGCGTAATGCGGCGGGCGAATCGCCACCGGCGAAGATTTTAACTGCCCCTGAATACACTGCCGAATCGTGCCCAGAATCTTGGCGACTTCCACCTGGTTTTGCCGCGTTTGCCGAACCACCAGGTTGTTATTGAGAAATATAATTGTCCCGCCCGTGCCATCCGTGGACTGCCACGGCCCATCTGTCATATTGTACAAAAAGTAAACCAGCCAATCGGCAGGAGTGGAACGGTTTGAATTCCACGCTTCTCCCGTCATGCCCATCCACAGGCCCCTGTTCATGTAGATGCCTACACCCATGCCGGGAATCGTCATGTCGTCCATTTGAACGGAGTGCGTTTTCGCGTATTCGAGCAAATCGCCCACGGGATAGGTGACCGTCACAAGTATCTCATCGGCGGCGACAAGCGTGGTGATTTGAATGATGTGGTCTTGAATGATCCAAGTCAGCCCCAAGGGTTCCAGAATCCGGTCCAACACCCGCGCGACGGCGATGGGTTTTTCTTTGAGCGTGATCGGCGTATCGAGTGACACGCCTTCTTCCACAAGTGCCGGTACATCGAGCCAAAAGTTCGCGCCCGTGGCTTTGGCGAAACGTTGCATCAATTCGTTCAAGGGAACCTCTTCAAAATCCACGGGCACGGTGGTTTCTAAAGCTTTCCGCAAGTCCGCTTCGCTGGGGGCTTTTGCCTGGGAGAGCTCCACACTCGCGGGGGTTTTTCGGGTTTCCTGTTTTGCCTTCTTCGGTTTCTTAGGTTTCTTCGGCTTGGCTTTTGCTCCCGGAGAAGATTTCGCAGCCCGGGCGGGGCCATCCGCCGAGGTGAAGTTCAGCGAAACAATTCCCAGCAACACCGCCGAGAAAATCACAACGGGCAGCAATCGTCGAAACATGAATCTGTCCTTCCCCTGAGAAAAGCCTTCCGCAGAACAATGTCTTGAACTACAAATTATACCAATCGCACGAAGGGGGTTGTGCTCTTTTTACGCCGAAGGCGTTAGATGTAACGCCTTCGGCGTAAAAACCCATTTCATGCTCGCTGGCTTTGACTTCAATTTCCGACTTCAACATTCAAAAATCATCAATCGACACTCATCAATCCATTTTGGGTTGAGGCCATGCCGCGCTGCGAACTCGCCGACTGGGCGGAAACCGCAGTCGATCACATCCCGAAGAAGTTCCCGGAAGACAATCCCCCTCGGATTGCATAAACTGTTTTATGGTGCGGGCGTTTGTTGTGCGGAATCTTCTCTTGGCTCTTTTCTTGATCTTGTCCCCATGAAAATCTGGTTTAACAAAGTTCACGAAAGCCGGCGGTCGATGGTGGAAACCGATAAGGATTCGCTCACCATCGGAAGGGATGGCTCCAACCAAATCGTGCTGAATAGCCCGTTGGTCTCCAAACGCCAAGCCGTGGTACATCGCGAAAACGGCAAACTGCGGTTGGAAAACGTGGGCATCAATAGCTGCATGGTGGGCGATCTGGAACTCATCGGCGGGGAAACGCTGGTGTTCTCGCCCGGCGAAACCGTGCGAATCTGGCCGTATACATTAACCTTTGAAACCGAAGAAGCCGCCCCCATCAGCCGGGCGGAAATGGAAGCCCATCTGCGGTCGATCATGGCCGACTTGGAACTGCGCGTGCATGCGAAACTGTTGGAGCGCTTCGATCTGTACGAACTCGAAAGCCGCCAGATGGGCGATACCGACAGCATTTTGTTGTTGGAAAGGCAAATCGAAGATGTCTGCCGCGAACTGCAATTGTTCGGGTCGGAGAACGATCCGCTGCTGGAAGAAATCGTGGGACTTACGCTCAGGGATTTGCTGGTCAATCAATTGATTTTGGAAAGCGACCGCGAGGAATTCGACAACATCGCCCGGCTGACCTACAACGAATTCGACGTGCCCGCCACGCTGGTTCCCGAACGCGAAACCGAATTGGACAACCTGTTGCACTACGCACGGGAACGCTTGGATTTATTATCGAAGCCCGATTTGAGCGCGAAGATCAGCCAGGTCGAGCAAAAGTTCGCCGAGGTGTTCCCTTTGGTCCGCCCGCATTTGCATCAAGAGCTAAAACGCTATTTGGTGTTGCGGTCGCTGAAAAAAGATTTGAAGGACACGGTGTTCGGCTTCGGGCCGCTGCAAGATTTGCTCCGGGCGCCCACGATCAGCGAAATTATGGTCGTCAAAAGCGATCAGATTTACGTCGAACGCGATGGCATGTTGGAACTCTCGGGCCGGCGGTTTATTTCGGATAAAGTCACCGAATCCATCATCGAACGCATTGTGGCCCAAGTGGGCCGGCGGATCGACAAAAGCCAGCCTTTGGTAGATGCTCGCTTGCCGGATGGCAGCCGCGTGAATGCGATCATTCCGCCGCTCGCCGTGCGCGGGCCGTGCTTAACGATCCGCAAATTTCCCGTGCGGCGGTTCACGATGGATGACCTCATCGAACGCGGCACAATGCCCAGCGCGGCGGCGCTGTTCCTGCGGGCTTGCGTGATCAACCGGCAAAACATTCTTGTCAGCGGGGGCACGGGAACCGGCAAAACTACGATGCTCAACGTGCTGTCCAGCTTCATTCCCCACCGCGAACGCATTGTGACCATTGAAGACACGCAGGAACTCAAGCTGCATCAGGAACATGTCGTCACGCTGGAAACCAAACCCGCCAACGTGGAAGGCACGGGCGAATACACGATTCGCGATCTCGTGAAAAACGCGCTGCGAATGCGGCCCGACAGGATTCTTGTCGGCGAGTGCCGGGGCGGCGAAGCGCTCGACATGCTGCAAGCCATGAACACCGGCCACGACGGTTCGATGACCACCATCCACGCCAACAGCACCGAAGATGTGCTGAAACGCTTGGAAGTTTTGGTGCTAATGGCGGTCGATCTCCCGGTGTCTTCCATCCAACACCAAATTGCATCCGCCGTGAACGTGGTGGTGCAAATCAACCGCATGTCCGGGGGGCGGCGGGCGGTGACGCAGATTTCCGAAGTCGCCGGCTACGATCCCGTCCGCCAGGAATTGACGGTGATCGACATCTTCAATCATCGCGACGGCCAAGCGCTCGAGACCCACCGGCTATCTGCCGAGCTTCATCGAAGGTCTGATCGACCGCGATTTATTGCGGCTGGAATTCCTCTACGGCAATTGGGAGAAAGAGAATGGATGATAGATGGTCGAAGATGGAGGATAGAAGGTAGAGGATGGAGGATATGAGCTTGGTTCTTGGCGGGAGCCAAAATGGATTGATGTATGCCGATTGTTGAAGAGGGAAATCAAACTCAGTGCCATTAAGTGAGAACTTTTCATCGTTTGCAGTCCAAAGAACCGTTGGTGAAGTCAGGATCATTCGATAAATCACTGCCGTGTTCAATTTTTCTTTCGCGATTTGGAGATCCGCGCCGGCGGGAATTCTCGTTACACTCCACACAGGTGGATGAGTTTCACGACATTTTTTGAAGGAAACGACTCATGGTTGCATCCCGATGTGCGGCGTTCTCGCTGGTTGTTTGTATTCTGGGAGGGATCTCCGCGAATGCGGCGGATAGCCCGCTTTCGGTGTTCCCGGAAGATGCGGGGGTTGTCGTGCGGCTGAAAAACCCGCAAAAAACTCTGCAAACTGCGGGAAATTTGGCGGCGAAGGTGGACCCCAAAGCGGGAGCGAAGGTGCAGCTTGCCTCTTTGATGTTGGGTGCGATGATCTCCAACCCCAGCATGAAGGGAGTGGATCAGACCGCCGATTGGTGGTTGGGTGTGTTCCCGGTTGAGAACGGCGACCCCGGCGTGGTGTTTTGCATTCCCGCCAGCGATGCGGACGCGATGCAAAAATCTGTGATGGGGGACTACCAGTTTCAAACGTTCGAGAAATGGGGGATTTATACCGAACACGAACCCACCGCCGCCCAGATCAAAAAACATCTCGCCGCCAAGGGAACTTCCATTTCCAAGTTGCTGGATCGAACTTCCACGACGGTTTGGGACGAAGGGGATTTGTCGGTGTTCATCAATGTGCCGCGAATTTTGAAAGTCTATCGCGGCCCGTTCGATCAGGGCGTCAAGAAGGTCTACGATGGAATCGAGCAAATGTCGAACATCGCGATTCCGCAGCAAAAGGGTGTGGACATGAAATCCATCGCGAAAATGTATGCCGGGCTGTTTCAAGGACTCGTGCAAGCCGTGGAGGATGCTGAGGGTTTGACGGGAAGTTTGGCGATCTCCGCCGAGGGGCTTACAGGAAGCAAATACGTCAAGTTCGGGGAGAACTCCGCCACGGCGAAAGCGATTGGAAACAGCAAACCGTCTGATCTAAATACCCTGGGCCAACTGCCCGCCCATCGCTTGGGTTATGCGGCAGTCGATATGGACATGAGCAGCTTGATGCAATGGGGCCTGAAATTGTCGCTGCAAATGGTCGCCCATGACGATACCGAAAAAGAAACGCAAATGAAAAAACTGATGGCCGAGTACGAAAAAGTCAACATCCGCAAAATGGCGATGACGTTCGGACTGGGAAACCCCAAGCAGGGGGTCATGCGGGCGGCAACCATTGCGGAAGTGGACAATCCCGATCTGATCCGCAAACTGTCGCTAAAAGCCGCCAAAATGATGTCCGATTACAAAGCTGGCGGGATGACCATGAAGATGAGTTTCCTACCCGCCTCCGAAACATACGGCGATCTGAAAGCCGATGTGGTTCGCGGAAAGTACGAAATCGACCCGCAGGCCGACCCCACGGGAAGTATTGCGAAGATGAATGATCTCATGTATGGCCCGCAAGGCATCGTCACGCGAACGCTTTATCTCAAAGACCGTATGGTGCAGTGCATCGGCGGCGATAAAGCCGATGTAGAAGCCTTGTTGGATGCCATTCACGGCAAAAACGCCATCGCTGGAGAAGCCGCGTTTCAAGCCACGCGGAAGCAATTGTTGCCCCAAGCCAATTTCATCGGCCTGATCGATTGGCCCGGGACAATTGCCGGCGTGATGGATTTGGCGATTCAATCCGGCGCTCCGATCCCGTTAACGGAAGCCGACCTGAAAAGCATTCGGGGCGAACCTTCTTTCGTGGGAGTTTCCGTACGAGCCGAAGCCAACGGCCTCCGGGCAAAAGCCTTTATCCCCGTGGCTCAAATGCAAGGCGTTGCCCGCTTTGTTCTCCAACTTCAAGAAGCTCGGCAACCCCAACAACCCGGCCTGTGATTTCAGAGATCAGAGTTCAGAAAAGGCGAGCGGCCGGCGTAAGGCGGCCGGTTGCTTTCAATTCAGCAAATACGCATTGGCGATGGAGATTCCCGAGAGCATCGCTCCGATGATTCCCAAAAATCCCTGATCGGTTCCGCAGAGATACAGATTCTCGATCTGGGTTTTGCCGTCGATTCGCTTTTCCGGCGCACCATAAACGGCCCCGTTGAGATGGCCGGTGTATTTTTTGATGGTTCGCGGGGTGAAGGCATCGGTCTCAATGATGTGATCGCGAAAATCGGGCATGACCCGCAGGGCGGATTCCACGATTTTCTCGGTCCAGTATTGTTTTTGGCGGTGGTATTCTTCTTCCGGCCAACTCATCCAGGGCGTGGGGTCGGCCAAAGCCGTGATGCGAATTGTCCCCGCTTCTTTTTGTTCGCCGTACTGAAAATTGTTGGGCGAGCAAATAATTCCGCTGCGAACGTCCACCGGTTGTTCCGGGCGAACGTAGTGAAATTCGGGCGATTCGTTGTAAAACACCACGGTTTGATGATGCCCCAATTCGCTAGGCAGGCAATCCAGCGTGAAGATGGTTTCCACGAAGGAAATCTCGCCGGGGCGTTCGCGCTCGGCGGCCTCGCCGCCTTCAACCATCCGCAAAGTTTCCACCAGACCGGCGGAGGACAAAACCCGCTTGGCTTCCAAAATTTCCCCGGTTTCCAATTCCACACCCACGGCTTGGCCTTTACGGGTGAGGATTTTTTTGACTCCGCTCCGCAGTTTAAGTTCCCCGCCATGCTCCCGATATTGGCGGACGAGAGCTTTGAGAATCGGGCGCACCCCGTTTTCGGGCCGGGCAAATCCTTCGCAGAAAATGCTTTTGAAGAGAATCGCGAACTGGTTGAAATCCATGTCGTGAGGCGTAGCAGACCCGTAGAACAACAGCGGACAAAACAGCATGTCCACCAGCATGGGATCGGTGAGATACTCGCCCACAACCTGCCGACCGGAGATCGGCACGCGATCGAGTTGGGTTCCATCGTGCGAGAGGATTCGCTGCGACAACCGGCGGAAGCCTTCGATCTGATTGGGGAAGGCCGCACGAATTTGTTGTTCGAGGTGGTCCAATTCGTTGGTGAAGGACAGCCTCGTGCTGAGAAAATCCACCGCCGATTCTATTTGCGGGCAGAGGGCGAAATCTTCCCAAGACAACCGCAACTGCCTGAGCAGTTTGCTCAACGGCCCCTTACGGGAACCGGGGGCGGCGTAATTCGTCATTGCGTGCAGGCCGACATCGTAATTGCGGCCCCGCAGCCGATAGAAAGAATTCAGCCCGCCAATCGTGGTGTGGCGTTCGAGAATCGCGACGTTTTTCTCGAAATACGCCAAGCGAATGCCGGCGGCCAAACCCGAAAGTCCCGCCCCGATAATAAGAGTATCGTATTGCACAAAAACCCAACGGACCGGAAAAACGAAGAGAAAATGCCAAACAACCATCCTTTGGGAGGATTGTTGATACTGTAGCCCTCCTCTTCGATAATGCAACCGGACCCGGCAAAATCCACTTCAAAGATCAGAGGCCGGAGTCCAAAGGCCGGGGGAGTTTCTCAAACCCTCGCTCACGATGCGGGCAGTAGAGAATGGCGAAAAAGCTGCCGCGAGTTGTTTGCGCGAATCACGTAAAACTCGCGGCAGGAGCCGGCCCTGTTTAGGTTCCATGCGTTAAAGATGGAAATCGGCTTTGTCGGTTCCTTCCGGTGGAATGCGTATCGTCAATTTCGTTTGATCGGGATCGCTAAACTCGGCGGGCAGAATCGGCGGTGACTTGCCGGCTTTCAACCCGGTTTTGGGCTGGGCGGTTTGCATGGCCTTGAGCTGTTCTTCGTCCATGCCTTCAATGTTCATATCAATTCTCTTGCCGGCGGTTGGACTCTTATCCGCCTTTGTGATGTAGACCTTGCATCCGCCTACGGGAGCACCGCCGCACCAAGGAATACCGCCCCTCGGCATCCGTGCGGCCATAGCCTTCATATTTTCCGGATACGAAAAACACGTCGGCATCGGCGAGTGGTTTGCCTTTCAATGTGATAACTCCCGAGACGTTAGCCATCTCGATAGAACTTGCCCCGCCGCCGCAGCCGCTCGGTCCTAGCACAGCCAAGATTGCGATGAGAAATAATGGACGCGATTGCATGAAAACTCGACCTCCCTACTCGATCACTCGAGAGATTCCAAGAAGCTATATATGCCAAGGTGTTTGCTATGTGAACTTGAACAACTAGATCTCTCCGAGAACTTCCCCTCCCCCGATGGATTCCATCGCCCGCAACAAACTACGGTTGATGTTTTCGCTGAGGAAGATTACGCGGCCATCCCCCATCAGGGCTTGGCAACCTCCGATGTGCTTGCTCCCGGCTCCCCACGCATAGGGATAATTATTTCCGCCATAGCGCTCATTAAGTCCCCGGCTATAAGGTGTGATAAATTGTGTGTGGACATATCCTTGCAGGAACGGGCCATAAGCCGCGTTCGCTTTTTTCTGGGGCGTCTCGATCATTAAGAACGTATTGGTCGTGCCATCGGTGATGTCTCGAATGGAAGCCGATTGATTGAATCCGAAGGCGGAGCGGATTGTCGTCGAGTTTTTCTTCCAAAGCTCTCCTGCGTTCGCGTCGTATTCGGTAGTTTCATGCACGAAGCCATAGTTCACGCGAGTAAAGTTTTGAGCCGTGTACATGTTTTGGCTGGTATAAGTATGCGGGTTATCATAAGGCGGGTCGCTAGGACAGTATTGAATGGGAATCGAGACGCCGTCCAGCACGGTTTGATAACCCCCGCCGCCCACGCTTTGCCAGTCGGCTTTCCCCGTCGGCAGGTTGAAATTGATGAGCTGATACAGCGGAGCTTGATCGACGAACGGCAAGAGGAATAAATAGCCCGTGTGGTTTCGTACGGTTCCTGCGGGCACAAAGGTATTCGCAAGATTGGCGCCAGGGTTAACGCTAGAAGCGGGAAATTGCTTGTAGGTCTCGTGATAGTTATGCAGCGCCAGCCCCCATTGCTTGAGGTTGTTCTTGCAGGAAGACCTGCGGGCGGCTTCCCGGGCTTGCTGCACCGCCGGAAGCAACAACGCAATTAAGATCGCGATGATCGCAATCACGACGAGTAACTCAATCAGCGTGAAACCTGTTTTTACGCGACACTTCCTGGACATGCTATCCTCGCGGGAAATGAAAGAGTCGCGATGGCAAGCGATCCATCGCGCAAAGGGAGAACGACGCGGAATTTTTTCGATGTAGCCATCCACAATCAACTGGATGGGATAAGCGCCGAAAGGAGATAAAGCAAGAACCGTTCCAGTAAATGTTGCTCGCCCAATTTTTTAGTGGCAATTCATCGGGGGGCAGGGGAATCAGCCCTGAGTTTGGCCTGAAAACGCGGGTATTCGCAATAATTGGCTCATTCGCACTCAACCAGATTGTGATTTTCCCAAGGCAACAAATTCGCTCTTACCTGCATAATTCGCGATCAAGGTTGATAATCTTGTAAGCAACAACCGCTCGAAAATCAGATAACGCCATCAGGCTTCAAGTAAGACAAGCCGAATTTTTGCGGAAAACGGGGCCCCAGTGCGAACCGCCTTCGATTTGCTGTAAACACAAACTTGCTTGCAATTCGCGCGGGCTTGTGACAAAGTCGAATTGCGGGTCGGCTTCTGAAAATGTCTCTTGCTTAGCCTTCAAAGGAGATGCCATGCGCCGCGCCGTGGAGAGAATCGCAATGTTGGGTTGGCGGCCTATCAGCGGTGCTGGTTTGGCTGTGCGTAGCTTCGCCGGCTTTTGCTCAATTTTACAATGTCGGCGGCATCTGCATTGATGCCCAAGGCATGTTGCGGGACACCCGTTTGCTCTCGCAGGATGAACGCTTGAAACTCATTAAACAAGAGGCCGTGGGAAAGCCGGGTTCCGAAGCCTTGGCGTCGCCGTCGCCTCTCAGAAAAGTTTCACTCAAAAGAGTGCAGCAAGCCGTGCAAAAACTGCATCGGGCGGGCCAAACCTTGCCCGCCGATTTGGAATATCTTGCGGGGCTGACCGCAATTCAATACATCCTCTTCGATCCCAAATCGCGGGATGTGATCCTCTTGGGGCCGGCCGAAGGTTGGACGCAACTTCCCACCGGCGAAGTCGTGGGCGAAACCACTCGGCGGCCCGTGTTGCATCTGGAAGATTTGATCGCCGCGTTAAGGTATGCGTTTGCGAAAAATAAGCCGGCTCCGTTCATCGGCTGTTCGATCGACCCCACCGCGCAAGGCGTTCAACGCTATGCGAACTACATGAACCATTTGGGGCAAATGGATCGTTCGCGGGCTAAGCAAATTTTTGCAGGGATGGAAGATGCGATGGGACCTCAAGCCGTGCGGTTGTTCGGGGTCGATCCTGCCAGCCGATTCGCGCTTACGATGGTGGCGGCGGATTATCGGTTGAAGCGAATTTCGCTCGGCCACGATGTTTCGCCCGTCAAAGGCGTGACCAATTATCTGGATCTGACCGCCAAAAAGTTCAAGACCGGGCCGCAAAAACAGCATCGCTGGTGGTTCGAGGCCGAGTACGATGCGATTCGCGAAACCCCCGACCATCTCGCCTTTGAATTGGTGGGGCAAGGTGTGAAGGTTGTGACGGCCCCCACGATTCCGGGCCAGAATCAGGCCCAGCCGAACGGAGCCGCCAGCCCGCAAGCCGAGGAATTCGCCAAGTCGTTCACCCAGCACTTCAGCGAAATCGCCGAGAAACAGCCGATCTTCGCGGAACTTCAAAACCTAATCGCCTTGTCCGCCCTGGCCGAGTTGATCGCGGAAAAACAGAGCCAACCGAATCGCGGTAGGCATTGGTTCCCCGGCCATTTTCTCGATGCCAAAGCCTGCCCGGTGCCGGAATACTTCGTGCCCAAGCAAGTTCCTTCCATCGCCAATTATCGGTTGATTCAGAATCGGCATTGGCTGATCTCGGTCAGCGGAGGCGTGGAGATTTCTCCGAAAAATCTGATTGATCCCAAAAAACGCGACGCCAAACCCGCCCGCAAACTGGAGCAATTGCACGAGCAAATTCAACAGCCCGAAGCCGGCCAATTCTGGAGGGATGAAGACCCCGAGAAATAGCAAAAGCGGCCGCGAAGAACGCTTCTCACCGATGTGGCGAAACCGAAAGAGACGAACCGAAACGGAACCGCCGGCGTCCATTTCGCGACACTAGCTTGAAAGGCTCACCTTCCACTAAACGCCCTAGATCACAAATCTGTGGAGGACCGAAAGTTGAGGGATTCATGTCGTAGCAGGAAAACTGCCCTTTCAGGGGAATCCGGCCAATGTCGTAGACGCTCCAAGGATTTCCCTGTTTTCGTTCGAGCTTCGTGATGAAGACCGTGACTCCCGTGGCTGGATTCCATGCGTGGGAATTACTCACTTCTAAATGCCAATACCGAATTTTCCTTTCCTTGATTAACTCTACATGTGATCCGTCTCGGAGATGCACGATAAGTTTCGGCGGAGTTAACCAATGCCTGACACGATCTCCTCAAATCGCAAGATTTGCAAGCAAAATCGCCAACATGATTCCCACTACCTGAATGATTTGGTCAAGCTGCATCAATTTACTCCGAAGCACCGAGGATCAATCCATCTACTCGGAGAACGATTCCGGGGCGACGGTGGATCAACAGAAAATGCCTCATGAGATTTTGTCACCCCGCGTTGCAGGGACCAAAAGGTGACAAGAAAGGTGACACCATGAGAGGGTGACAAGGCGCATAAAGAAACCCCTTGCCGCAAACTAATGTGCAACAAGGGGTTATGAGTGCCCAAGAGAGGACTCGAACCTCCACGTCCGTTAAGGACACTAGGTCCTGAACCTAGCGCGTCTGCCAATTCCGCCACTTGGGCGTGTGGAATTTTTATCAAAGAATCGCCGGTTTTTGGGGTGTCGGCAAGGGCCGGGGAGGAGGAATTTCGCTTGTCGGCGGAAAGCCGATGGGGTTAGGATGAATGTCGGATGTCTTGGACTTTTTTGATGAGGAGTTTGCCGATGCCCACGCTCGTTCGGTTTTCGTTGGCGGAGTACGACCGCATGATCGCGCGGGAAGTTTTCGATCCTCGCCGCGATCAACGCATGGAACTTATTCGCGGAGAGATTAGAGAAATGACGCCCCCCGGCCCGACTCACGAAGAAGTGATCGACGTTTTGAACAGGTGGAGCTTTGAAAATCTCGACCAGAACCAGGTTCGCGTGCGGGTTCAAAATTCGATCGGCTTGCCGGATTCGGAGAGCGCGCCTCAACCGGACGTGGCTTGGGTGAAGGCAAAAAGCTACCGCGAGGAACGCCCTGCTGCTGAGGATGTGTTGTTGCTGATCGAGGTTTCCGATTCCAGCCTGCTTTACGACCAAAGCGAGAAAGCCCGGATATACGCCGAGGCTGGGATTCCCGAGTATTGGATCGTGAACATTCCGCAGTTTTGTGTGGAATCTTACCGTGAACCGGCGGGTGAAACCTATCAAACTATTGTGCGGTATGATATGACGGATTGCTTGTCGCCATCCGCGTTTCCCGGCGTGAAACTCCTCGTGCGGGATCTCTTTCAGCCTTAAAACATTCGCTCGCACAATTGATGGGAGTCTGCTCATGTCGGTTCGATTCGGTTCTCTTGCGTTGCTGTTCGGCGTTCTTGTTTTCGGATCGACGGCCACCGCCGAAGAAGGGGTTTTGCTGAAATATCAGTTTCCCCAAGGCGAAACGTTGATTTACCGCACCACCAGCGAGATGAATCAAACCATGCAAGTGGCGGGGCAGACCATCGAGAGCAAAGTGACGCAATCCGAGGTGAACAGCTTGTCTTTGGCGGAAGTAACGAAAGAGGGCAATTTGAAACTCAAATACCGGAACCATCGGCTTTCCATGAAGGCGGACAT
>CAWAVN010000022.1:0-18573 GCA_963785505.1 uncultured Planctomycetaceae bacterium | reverse complement strand
AATAAGACTACTGGCGTGTGGAACGTCCTCGAGTTTCATCATGGGCGAGGCACTCAGGCAGGAATTTTTGCGGAAGGCAAAAGCCAATGTCAGTTGGACTATATCCCCGTGCGGAAGAAGACTGGCAATCAAACGTATTGCCTGGCCTCCATGCTGCGGCACAATTTGACGAGAGAATTGCAGATGCAGGCGGAACCTCGCACAGCCCACGACAGCGAAGCGCCGCCCGCTGTGGGTGTTTGAGTCGCTGAAGACGATTCGGCATCGTTTAGTCCGCCGGGCGGCCCGGTTGCTGTTTCCTCAAGGCCGATTCACCCTGAGCCTGAGTGCTAATGAAGCGGTCGAGCAAGACTTCGCAAAATATCTGCCGCCCAATCAGGTCTTGTAAGTCTCCCTCAGAATCACCGTGCTGTTCACAGAGTCACAGTCTGACACTCAGACAGGATCGAGGTTGTGCAGTGTAAGATTCTCATCTACTCCTCTGTGCGAAAAAGGCCGTATTGACAGTTTGAATGGCCAGCTTTTCGTGCAACGTTTGGGTTATGTTTGTGCCGCGTGCGGCCAGCCTTTGTTTCCAGCGGGACAAAAGTTTGAATCGGGAACAGGCTGGCCTTCGTTTACTGCGCCCATTTCTGAAGAGGTGGTTCTTGAATTGCATGACCGTTCGCATGGAATGCTCCGCACCGAAGTTCGCTGCGCCCGTTGCGATAGCCATCTCGGCCACGTCTTCCCCGATGGACCGCCACCCACGCATCAAAGGTATTGCATTAACTCCATCGCCATGAAACACGTCCCGGAAGACCAAGAAATCCGCCTGGTCACCGATTGAACTCGCGAGCATACTCGTTTTATAGATGATGGGCCATAACTACAAATCCGATTCTAGTTTCGCCCTTGTCTGGCGACTTTTCTGAGGACTTCCGCACCGCGTTTGATCGTGTCATCGCTCGGCGGCATAGGAGATGCGGAAATGGGTGTCTTTCGCGCTGAACACGTTGCCGGGGATGATCAGCAGAGTTATTCTTGATGGCTTCGGTGACGAACTCCGTGCCTGTGCCCCAGGGGGCTTCGAGAAACAGATAGAACGCGCCGCCGGCGCCGTGAATTGTAAAATCTTCGGATAGCTCCGAGCCGGATGAAATCCCGTTTGGCTTTGTACTCGGCCACGCGGTCGGAAATGTCGTCATCCCAGGCGGCCAAACCCGCCCATTGCACGGGATGCGGAGCACAGACGAACGTGAATTGTTGGAGTTTAATCATCTGCTGCATCATCGCCTGCGGACCGTGCACGTAGCCGAATCGCAAGCCGGTCATCGAATGCGATTTGCTGAAGCCATCAATCACAATCGTTTGATCGTTATAACGCGGCGGGGCTGATGAATTCATCGTCGTAACAAAACGCTTTGTAGATTTCATCACTAATCAAGGCGATGTCCTTTTCGCGGGCGAGTTCCGCCAGTGCTTTGAGTTCCTCGGCACTGGCGACGTGCCCGGTGGGATTGCGAGGGGCTATTGCAGAGGATGACTTTCGTGCGGTCGGTGATCGCTGCCGCGACTTTGTCCACGGAGATTTTGAAATCGGGATAGGTGTCGATCAGCACGACTTTCCCGCCCGCCAACGTGGTAAGGTGTTTGTACATCACAAACCAGGGATCGAAGCATATCACCTCATCGCCGGGATTGACCAGCGTGCAAAGCGCGAGCATCAATCCCCCGCTGGTTCCGCTGGTGATAAACGTCTTGCGGTCGGCGTGGCCGTAGAGTTCATCCACGTGGGATTGGATTTTCTCAATCAAGGCCGGAATCCCCTGCGATTGGCTATAGGCGTTTTTCCCCTCGGCCACGGCTCGGCAGAGCGCATCTTTGATCGGCTGCGGCGTGTCGAAATGCGGCTGCCCGATGCTCAGGTTGATCGGGTTTTCCATCGTGGCCGCCAAATCGAACACTTTGCGAATCCCGGAGGCATCAATCTGCTGCATCCGGTCGGAGATCCAGTCTTCCATCATCATCGTGCATCCACTTTTGAGAGTCATAGGTTGCAGGAAATCAAACTAAGTATTATCAAAATAGCCGGTTCAGAGGTTTTTGTGCCATGCCCACGGCTTTGCGTGGGCATGCTTATTGACGAAAAGATCATATAGGTTGTTCCAACATGGCCACTCAAAGCAGTGGCCATGCCATCCATTGAACGATCTATGCCGGCTCGTTTTGCATTATAACATTTCGCGGGCACAGTTGCGGCCGCTCGCTCCCATCACACCCCCGCCGGGATGGGCAGCGCTGCCGCAAAGGTAAAGCCCACGAATCGGTGTGCGGTAATCGCTCCAACCGGCCACCGGACGAAGGTTGAACAACTGATGCAACGGCATCGCCCCCTGGAATATATTGCCGCCCGTCAATCCGAAGGTGCGTTCCAAATCCACCGGCGAAAGAACTTGCCGATGGATCACCGACCCCGGCACATTGGGAGCATAACGAGCGATCTCCTGCAAACACCGATCCGCGAACGATTCCTTAATCTCATCCCAGTTTCCCTCCTTGAGTCGATAAGGAGCATATTGCACAAACAGCGAAAGAATGTGATGTCCTTCGGGACATAGCGTCCGGTCCACAGCCGAGGGAATCGTCATCTCCACGATGGGATGTTCGGAAGGCTTGCCGTACTTGGCATCATCGTAGGCCCGTTCGAGGTAATCGCTATCGGCCCCGATATGAATCGTGCCGCGATGCTGGGGCTGCGGTTCGGAATTTTCGCTCGGCAAACAAGTGAAGTTCGGCAGTTCGCTGACTGCAAGGTTGATCTTCATGCTCGCACTGGAATAGTCAATTCTCGCGATGGCTTTGCGAAACCTCTCCGGCAAGTATTCGGGGTTTAGCAGTTTCTCAAACGTAAGGTGGGCATCCAAGTTAGAGGCCACGTTGCGGGCGGAAAGGATTTCATCGCCCGCCAGTCGAACGCCGGTGACTTGGCCGCCTTCAACGCAAATTTCTTCCACGGCGGCATCCAGGCGGATTTCGACGCCGCGTTCTTTCGCGGCCTCGGCCATCGCATGGGTGAGCACACCCATTCCCCCTTCCACATAGCCCCAAACGCCCCGCGCACCGCCGGCGGAACCCATCACGTGATGCAGCAAAACATACGCGGTCCCCGGCGCGGAGATGGGCTGAAACGTGCCGATGATTGCATCGGTGGCAAGCGTGGCCTTCAGCGCATCCGCTTCAAACCAGCGATCCAAAATCGTGCGGGCCGACCCGGTCAGGATTTCGAGGGCTTCGGGCAAATCGTGACCCAATTTCCGCAGTGCCCGCGCAAGCCGCAAGCCTCGGCGAAGATCGCGAAATTGTTTGCCCCACGAACGCGAACGCCAGGCATTCGGCAAAGGCAATAAGTCGGGCGGCGTTTCACTCAGCGTTGGCTCGATGACCTCGGCGATGCGTTCTAGTAAGGCTTCATATACCGGAAAAGCGGCGGCGTCTTTTTCGGAAAACTTGGCGATCTCTTTGTGATTGGATTCCCGATCCTGCCCCAAGAGCAAGTATTGGCCGTTCTCCAAGGGTGTAAATGAAGATGGGCTTCGTGGCAGCACGCGGTAGCCGTGCTTGGCGAGATCCAAATCGCGTTCGATTTCGGGAAGCAATAAACTAATCACATAGGCCGCCGTGGACACTTTGTAGCCCGGCCAGAGTTCTTCCGTTACGCAGGCTCCGCCCACGACGGAACGCCGCTCCAGCACAAGCACTTTCCAACCCGCCGCCGCCAAATAGTTGGCACAAACCAAACCGTTATGGCCGGCCCCGATGATGATGCAATCATACATAGCCCATAGCATCCTTTCCCAGCGATTAAAGGGTCACATCTGCTCGCAGGTTTCGATACCTAAAAGATCCAAGCCCGTGGACAGCACCCGGCCCGTCAGATCGCATAATAAGAGCCGGCTCGCGCGAAGCTCGCCTTCCGATTTGAACACCGGGCAATTCTCGTAAAACGTGCTGAAGGTATTCGCCGTCTCAAAGAGATATTGCGTGAGCAAGTTGGGCCGATAGTCCATCGCGGCATCATCCAAGGCTTCTGCAAACCTTAATAGCTGTAAAGCCAAGGCCCGTTCTGCGGGGTGATGAATCGTAAATTTCCCTGCGGAACCGCGAACTTCTTCCCGCGTGATGTTTCCTTTCCGAAAGATGCTGGCGACCCTGGCATAAGAGTATTGCATATAGGTCGCGGTATCGCCTTTGGTGGCGAGCATCTTATCCCAATCGAAAACGTAGTCGCTCTCGCGATTGTGGTTTAAGTCGGCGTATTTAATCCCGCCGATGCCCACCTTTTCAGAGACGTCTTTTCTGGCGGATTGATCTAGCTCCGGCCCGGTGGACTTGGCATCGTCGTTGTCGCTTACGATTTGCAAGGCCCGCGAGATGGATTCATCGAGCAAGCCGACCAAGCCCACAGTTCCGCCGGAGCGGGTTTTATAGGGTTTGCCGTCTTTATCCAGAATCGTGCCGAAACTAACGTGCCGAAATTCGGTCTCTTTGTAGCCCCATTCGTGGGCGGTTTGGAAGAGCATTTCAAAATGCTCGCTTTGGCGTTTGTCCACGACGTAGAGCACTGCATCCGCGTGAAAATGCTCGTGCCGATATTTGATGGTCGCCAGATCCGTGGTGGCATAGTTATAGGCCCCATCCGATTTCCGCACGATAAACGGAGTCTCGCGGCCTTCCAAAAACACGCACTCGGCCCCATCGCTTTCGGTTGCAAGTCCCTGAGTTTTCAGAGCCCGCACCACATCCGCTAGCATAGAGTCATAAAAACTTTCGCCGAGCGTATAGTCGAAATGAATGCCCAGCCTTTCATAAACTGCATTTAACGTGGCAAGACAGTGGGGCAGAAACTCATCCCAGTAGGATTTGTTTTCCGCATCGCCCGCGTGCAGTTTGGCGGTTTCTTCTCTGGAGAGTTTTATAATGTCGGGGTGGTCTTTGGCGTATTGGCGGAGAGTGGAATCCTCTTCCACTGCCGTGATTTTTTGCCGCGTGCTGTTGATTTCATCTTCGAGTTCGCCCAGCGATTTGCGTTGTTGCTTGAGTTGTTTTTTCGCCTTGCCATCCTTGGGGTCGGTATTGTCTTCCAAGTGTTTCAGGGCAATTGACTTTTCCTGTTGCAGCGCTTCTCGTTGGGGCAAAGTTTTTTTGGCTTCATAATAGTCGCAGAGTTGATTGACTAACTTATAGAGCCGGGCGAGTTCTTCTACGGGCTGTTGGCGATAGGCGGCCTCATCGCGGAAGTGTTTGTAGCCGTAGATAATCATCCCGAACTGAGTGCCCCAATCGCCGATGTGGTTATCGCCGATCACGCGATGGCCGAGAAACCCCAAGAGCCGATAGAGCGCCGCCCCGATGACCGTGCTTCTTAAATGGCCGACGTGCATCGGCTTGGCGACGTTGGGGGAAGAATAGTCGATCACAATGGTTCTAGGTTCCGCCACGATTGGCACGCCGAGGCGATCATCGGCAAGCATGCGGTTGGCCTGGGTTTGCAGCCAGTCATCTTTCAGCTTGAGGTTAATAAACCCCGGTCCCGCGATTTCGGGTGGTTCGCAAAAATCGGAAACTTGCAATCGCTTGACGATCTCGGCGGCCACGTCGCGGGGTTTGGCGTTTCGTGCTTTCGCCAGCGACATCGCGCAGTTCGCTTGAAAATCCCCGAATTTGGGATTCTGCGAAGGCCGAACCATCGCCACATAGGTTTCCGCATCATCAACCATCGATTGCAGCACCACACGAAACCGCGATTGAAGTTCAGACAAAGTGTTCATTGCACTTGGAGAGTTTGAGAGAAAAAAAATATCAGAAATCTTTGCCAAGTATAGAAACCGAGGGAACCGGCGTTAAGGATCATCAAGGAAATCAGATCGGGTTTTGAAGCATTCCCACTGACCAGGGGTGGCTCAAACCCCCCGCTCGCCTGTGGACGGCGGGTTGGCGGCGTGTTAGAGTGAATTTATCGGCGAACTTCTTTCGAGTGAGCGAGATGCCGGAAAGGATTGAATCTGATGAAGCAATTGAGTTCTGCTTTGTGCCTGGTGGTTTTGTTGGGTTTCGTGGCGGGAACGTCCAATGGCGTATTGGCTCAAGAAAAGCCGGGCGGCATAAAATCCCCTGCGGCGAAACCTCAGCGGGAATGGGCCTGGAAAACCGGCGATGAGATGTATCAACTCATCACGGTAGAGAAACATCCCGCGTTTAAGGTTCAGGGGTTGCCTTTCGAGTCGAAAATTCGCTTCAAAATTCTCTCCAAGTTGACGATGCGAGTCAGCCCGTTCGATCACAGCCTGACCATCAAACAAAAAGTGGTAACCACCAAATTGGAGGAAGCCGATGATCTCTCCAAAACCGTGTTCACGAAAATGTTGCAGGATCTAACCGGCAAAACAATCTCCATTCGCGTGAATGCGGATGGCGAAGTCGCGCGGGTGGATGGGGTTCCCGAACCGAAGGCTCAAGCGGCCAACGGTTTGGATTTTAGCGGGGCGATGCTAAACTCGCTGATCGACCGCGATGGTTGGAAGGAACTGACCTTGGCCACGATTTTCACCCCGCCCGAACCATTGACCAAAGGGGCGAAATGGGAGCAACCCATCAGCCATGCTTGGGGAGGCGCTCGGCTCTTGGCGAGGACTGTCCACATATCAATTCGAAGGCCGGCACAAGAATTTAGATTCCATCGGCTATGCTCACAACCTGCGATACCTGCCCCCCGCCCAAGCGGATAACACGTTGCCCTTCAAGATTGCCAATCCCGCGTTTCGCACCAAGCAAGCCCAGGGCACGTTGCGTTACGATGCGGCTAAGGGGCGGTTGTCTTCGATGGAAGAAAGGTTCCATGTCGTCGGGCAGATGATGATCCAAGTCGCCGGCCAAAATCTGCCGATGCTGTTGGAAGAAACGCAGCTATTTCAGGTGGAACTCTTCGACAAAAAACCCGCCGCCGACAAACGCTAAACCGCGAAGCCGCGCGAATTACCGAGCGATCAATCGCGTTGGTTTGCAACCTTGGCTTGCGAGGCCCACATGAGCAGATGGGCGGAAGTTCCCCGACATGGGCGTGAGTTTTGGCGCGGGAGCGGCGGGTGGCTTTTCGGTTCCCGGTTGCGGAATCAATCGTGGAAGCGTTTCGGGAGGCGGCTGATTGATGTGGAGCGACGGGGTTTCCGGTGGTGCGAAGCCGTACGCGGATTGGCGGGTTTCGCACCAATCGGGTGGATGTCCGGGCCAGCCGCAACCGGCCCCCACGGTGCCTTGTGCCGTCCAAAGTTTCACCTGGGCTTGCCGGCATTCCGCGAGGGCTTTCAGACGATCCGCTTTCGCCTCCAAAATGCCCAAACGGGCTTGAGCCAAATCGAACCAGGTGATGGTTTCGTCCACGGGTTGTTTTTGGGTCAGCCGATCAAGTTGCTGCTCCCAGCTTTTCACGCGGTGGTTGGTGGAGGCCCACGTTTCGAGCGAGGATTTCCAAGAGATCAACACGGCATCGACTTCCGCTCTCACCGCAAGCTCGCGGTTTCGCAAGAGTTCCGTCAATTGAACGTTGCGGACTTGCACTTCGCGAACTTGCGAAGGCAAGGGGCATTGGTTCGGTCCGAACAGGGGCAGGAACCCCAAGGCTTGCTTGAGTTTCACGACGATTCCCTGCGGTTCCACCGTACCCAAACTGCCTTCGTACTGTTGCAAGATCGCCCGCGTAAAGGCAGCGTTTCCGGGGTGAGTCGGCAGATTATGGTCCGCAGCGTGCGAAGTTCCGGCCGCATGTCCAGCGCGACGTTTTCGGCTTCCAAGCGATCGGGAATGGCGGAACTCGGCGTGGAATTTTGGTCCAAATTCGGTATCGACTCGAGAAAGCCTGCTTCTCCCAACAAGACTTGCAATTTCGTCCGGCCTTGGGAAATCCCCGTTTCCAAGGCAGTTTTTTGCTCTTGAATGGAAAGGGATTGGCGGACCAACGGCCCCGGATCACGATCCACCGGCAAGTCGTGCTGCTTTAACTCTTGCAGGTCGGCCCGCATGGATTGAATTTCTTTCAAGCTGGCTTCCAGCAGCGGTTTTTGCCCCTCGGCTTCGGCCAATTTCAGATAAATCTCCAACGCGGCGGCAGCGGCTTCGTTGCCCCGCTTGGCCGTGCGAAGCATCAAAAGTTCTTGCTGCAGCGACTTAAAATTCTCGGACATGCAGCGGTTGCTTGAGTAAAATTCCACCGCCAAGCCGCGCTCGATTTCCGTCAGTTGGGCCAGGATCGCCGAAGTCGCCGCCCGGCAGCGAACTTGGTCGATCTCCAGCGGGGTTTCGCTTGCGGCAGGCGATTCCGCATGAACCATTTGAATGACATTGACGGGGGCGGTTGTTAGGGAGACTGCGGGAATCAGTCCGAAACCGCGAGGCTGCCTCGCGGCAACAGCCGAGACGAACGGATTCGATTCCGCTTCCCAAGCGGGGCCGACATGACCCATCTGCCGGGAGATTTGCTCGGAACAACCGCCGAGAACCGCGATGCTGAAAAGACAACACGCGATCCTCCTTCGCCCAAAATTAGCGAATGCCGATTGTCGATTGCTGATGAGTGGCTGCGCCATCACGTCCTTTGTTCCTGGGAGACCAAGATTCTTCCCTCAAAAGATCGGAGAATCGTCAGCACGTTCGCCACAATCCATGGCATCGGTTCCATCAATTCAGCCAACGCGAGCGTTACAGTCCCGTTTTTTTACGCATTTCACCTAATCTTCCATCCAGGCGTCCAAGAAACCAAGATTTGGAACGGTCTGGCCTCTGAACAAAATCCCAAGAAAAATCCTCGGCGAACTCCGATGTTTTTTGTTAGGAGTTGCGCGTACAATCGTTCTAGTTTTGACGATTGCGTCAATTGAGTTTGCCGTTTCCTTAATGGAATACCAAACGGTTGAATACTATGTGTCAAATAGGCTGTTTTATGCGTTTGCTGTTATCTGTGCTGGTTTGTGGAATCGCGTTGTCTTCGGAACCGCTTCCCGCGGCAGGAAAGCGAAAAGATCCCAAAACCGAGCAGGCCATTCATAAGGCCCTGGGGTATTTGGCCCGCACTCAACGCCGGCAGGGCTATTGGGAAGCCAATTCTTCCCAGTACCGCGTGGCGATGACGGCGCTTGCGGGCACGGCTTTGTTGAGCGAAGGCTCGACCACAACCACCGGCAAATATGCGGACAACATCCGCCGGGCGGTGAATTATCTGGTGGACATGGCCCGGCCCAACGGCTTGATCGGGTATGAAAACGATAACCATTACACTTATGGGCACGGATATTCGATGCTCTTCCTCTCGCAGGTTTACGGGGAGGAAGAAGATGCCGAACGTCGCAGCGATTTGAAGCGGGTGCTCACCAATGCGGTGAAGTTTTGTTCGGATGCACAAACTTCGCGGGGCGGTTGGGGCTATGTTTCCGCCAAAGATGGGAACGATTTCGATGAAGGCTCGACCTGCATCACACAAGTTCAAGGCTTAAGGGCTTGCCGAAACGCGGGCATTCCCGTGCCGATACAGATTATCGACCGGGCCAAGAAATACATTGCCGACTGCACGATGTCGGACGGCGGCCTGCGTTATAGTTTCCAGACGCAAAGCGGCACGCGACCGCCGATCACCGCCGCCGCCGTGGCCGCGATGTTCAACGCGGGCGAATACGAATCGGCGAACGTGAAGAAGATGCTGGAATACTGCAAGATCAACGTCTGGCCCGGGCGAGGCAACGGCAACGATGGCGGCCATTGGCACTATATGCACTACTATTGGGCCCAGGTGATGTACCGCCAAGGCGACGAGAAGTGGAAGCAATACTGGGACGATGTCGGCCCACGACATTCTCAGAAAACAATCCGCCTCAGGCGAATGGGCCGAAGGCTACGTCGGCCCGGTCTACACGACGGCGATCAACGCCACCATTCTGCAACTCGACAACGGTTTCCTGCCGATCTATCAGCGCTGAAAACGTCGGGGTTTGGCGAATGGGAAAAGCCGGGGGACTTACTCCCCCGGCTTGTCTGTTTAGGATTCCCGCAACCGGGTGCCGAGGCCGAACACGATCATGCCCGCCAATAACAAGCCGGGCATATAGATCAGCGGAAAGCCGAAGTTCAACTGCCAGATAATCAGCAGCGGCAGAAAAACCAGCACCAAAAACTGCATTGCCATTCCCAGGTGATGCCGCATGCGGTTATTCCGTCTTGATCTTGCTGGCGGGCACATCGATTTTGCCCAACTCTTTTGTGGCATCTGCTTTAATCGTGACGGGCATGGCTTTTTCGATGTAGCCGACTCTCTCGTGCCAGACCGTAAAGTCGTATTTGCCAGCGGGCAGGTTTTCGATTTTGAACTTGCCCTCGGCATCGGTCACGGCCATGTAGGGATGATCCATAATCAACCAGTAGGCTTTCATGTGCGGATGCAGATCGCAATTGACCGGCGTGGGGATAAACTCGGCCTGATCGTATTTAATCGGCACGCCTTCGCGCATCCTTGGGCCTGACCAGAAAGTTGAGTTCTTGGTTGGCGAAGGGATGTGTGTGGGTGTTGTGGTTGATGGGATCATCCGATTTGACCAGCACTTCCTGATCGGTGCGGACCAGCAACACGTGCGGCTCGAACCGGCAATTTTTTTGATCGAAGACTACGGTTTTCTGTTTCGATGCCTTCAAACTGGGATGGATTTTCCGGGGGGCTTTTTTCAAGTAAACGAAGATATTCGCGATGCCTTTGGTTTTGCCATCCACAATCAGCCGATTTTCCGGCAACGGTGTTTTGGGAGAACAAATCTGCAGGTCTTTCTCTCCCAATTTTACGGGATCGAGTTTGGGCACCGCCCCTTTCAGTACGAATTGCCCCGTCACGTTGCCGTAATCTTGAGCCAGACCGATTTGGGGAACGGAAGAGAACATCAGGCCGGCGGCGAACAGCCCCAGCCACGAAAAAGATTTTGTCATCAACACACCTCGAATAGAACGGAGGGCGAGCTTCCGATTCGATTTCGGAAACGGAGGGATACCAACGGGCCGCACCGGGCAACGGAAGGCCACTTAACGAGCATTTAGCCTAGCATGCCCCTTTCCGAAATGCGACCCAACCCGCGGGATTTTTGCGAACGGAAAGGGGACAAAAGACGGGAATCGGAATCCGCCGACTACCTGCCGATTGTTGCCGGGCAAGATTGCCTGTGGTAGATTTGCGTTCCATCGCGTGGAAATGGGGATGAACTTTTGCGGTCCGAATTTTTGCCGAATGCGTGATCTCATTATGAGTCGGCGAAATGGAAGTGTTCCCCAATTCGCAGGGCGGAAAGCCGAGGGTTTGAGTGATTCTGTTCGACCGCAAGCATTTTTGGGGGCACATCCGGCAAGAACGGCACATTCGCGGGCACGGAAAGTGGTTCCTCTTCTGTCTGCTGTTCCTGTTCGGCTCAACGATTTATTACTGGCATTACGCGAAGAACGCTCCCGATGGCCCCACGGGTGGCAGTGGGCCGGGCTTGATTTACGGCGTGGCCGGGTCGCTGTGCATGCTGTTCGCCGGAGGCTTCAACTGGCGGAAGAAATTTCCCCGCGTGTCCTTTCTGGGCGATGCCCAATTTTGGATGCGGGGCCACGTTTGGCTGGGCACGCTGAGCCTGCCTTTGATTTTCTTCCATTCCGGCTGGCAGTTCGGCGGGATGGTCGAAACCGTGCTGATGATCGTGATGCTCTCGGTCTGGTTCAGCGGGTTGTTCGGGTTCATCATGCAGCAGTATATGCCCCGTTCATTGATGACTCGCGTGCATGCCGAGGCGATGTATCAACAGGTTGGCGAGGTCTGCCGGCAACTGCGAATGACGGCGGATGAAGAGATGCGAATGAAATGTGGCGACTTATTCGAAACCCACCGCCGCCAATGCCGAGTTGACGCACATTAAGCAGTTTTACGTTTCGCAAGTCCGCCCATTTTTGCAGGAAAAATACCAAGCGGATTCCAACCTGAATAACGCCTCGGAAGCCGATGCCATGTTCGATGCGGTTCGCAATGCGGTTTCCGAAAAGCTGCATCCCGATTTGGAGAAGCTCAAAAAAATGTGCAACGAACGCCGAGACCTCGAATCGCAACGCATCATGCACGGTTGGCTGCACAAATGGCTTTACTTGCACATCCCCCTTTCGATGACTTTGCTGGTGATGGGCACGATTCACGCCATTTCGGCATTGTGGTATTAGTTCATTGAGATTTGAAATTTGTCCGTTGAGATTTGTCCTTGGTCCGTTGAGATTTGTCCTTGGTCCGTTGAGATTTGTCCTTGGCCCGTTGAAATTTGTCCTTGGCCCGTTGAAATTTGGATCTGTGATGACGGACGGCTTAGGATTTCATGGAGACCATTGAAAACTCTGGCGGCGGAGCGAGGAAGACTTCCATTGTGAACCACTGACTGAGGACGCATTTCAAAGAACAACGGACCCACGCCGAATGCCCGATTATCGCACTCATCCTTTCGTCGCGGAACGCGGCGACGTGGATTTCCAAAAACAGCCCGATCTCTTGCGGCGAAACCGCCGGAAGTGGATCTGGCTGGCGGGGATCCTCGGGCTTTGGCCGCTGGCTTGGCAGTTTTTGGGGCGGAACGATCAAACGATTTACTGGGCCGGCACGGTTTCCAATTCGCATCAACTCGTGCAAAACGATTGCCAGAAGTGCCATCGCGAATGGGGTCAAACTTTCCGCACGAATTTCATGTCCCCCAAGGAACTCCGCGTGGTCGAGGCCAACACCTGCCAAACCTGCCATCTGGAAGACACCCGCGACCACAACGCGCAAATGGTGATTAGCCAAGCCCAAGGCTGTTTCGATTGCCATGCCGAGCATCGGCACAAACTCAGCCTGAACGATGTCGCGGACGTGTATTGCGTGGCCTGCCATCGCGATTTGAAGATCGCCGCCGAGGGCATGGTGGATTCCAGCCCCAGTTTTGTCACCCAGATCCGCTCGTTCGCAGATCACCCGGAATTTCAGATCCGCCGCGAACTGGACGTGCAAGGGTTGGAAATGCTCGAAGGGCAAAAAGATCATCTTGCACTTCGTCTGGCGAAACCGCCCACCTTTTCCGGCGGCGATTCGGAAACCTCTTGGGAATGGAAGGATCGGGCGAACTTCCACTTCAATCATCAAAAACATTTAAGCCAGGCGGGCGTGGGCATTCCTCCGAATCATCCCGCGAATCTCGACCGCAAACGCAAAGGGCAGGAAGCATCGCCTACCAAGCAACTCCATTGTGCCGACTGCCACGAGATGGAACGCCAAGGGGAATACGCTTTGCCCATCAACTACGAACGGCATTGCGCAGGCCTGCCACGAACTCAGTTTTCGCGAGGAACTCAGCGAAGTGGGATTGAAAGGAACCGGCCCCGTGCCATTGCCGCACGAAACGCCGGAGATCATTCGCGGGATCTTGCGAGACCGATTGACAACATTCATCTCCAACCATCCCGAACGCCTGAACCCAAAGCAGGCCGCGCCCAACCTTAGAATCGAGCTGCCGCAAAAACCTTTCCCCGCAGCCAAACCTACGTTTCCAGCGAAAGCCGATTGGGTGGAAAACCAGTTGTCGTTGCTGGAACAAGTCGTGCAAGGCCGGGATGCGGGGGCCAAGTTCCGCACGATTCAAAAAGGCTGCGTGAAGTGCCACGAGATTCGCGCAAACCAAAATAAAAAGGGCGTCAACTGGGATGTGTTGCCGCCGAAAATTCCCGCGCGTTGGCTGCCCCACAGCCGATTTCGTCACAACCGGCACGACATGTTGGAATGTTACGAATGCCATCTCGTCCGTCCTCCGGTCGATCCCCAAGCCGCCGATGTTCGCAGCGATGCGGGTTCGATTTTCCAAAGCTCTTCGGCTGGGGATCTCTTGATGCCCTCGATTGCGACGTGCCGAAAGTGTCACGGTTCGCCCGTGAGCACGCCGATTCCGGGGCGAGTGAAAGCCAGGGACGATTGCATCGAATGCCACGGCTACCATCACACTCGGTCCACGACCCCCGCCATTCGCGAGGAATGGGACCGCCTGGACGGCAAAAACGACGTGACGGAAAGGCTTTGGCGAAAACGGGAAGTCCCCCTCTCGCGAGAGAAGCTTTTGCAACCTCTGCGTCCCCAATAACCCTCGGTCCTCGGCAGGAAAGAACGCTATGATGCGCGGGTCGCATTGTCGATGATTGCCGCCTTGGCTGTTGGGGGGGCTTCTCTGTTTTATCTAAAGCAATCCTCCCAGCAAGTCAGCTTGAAGTCTTCCACCCCGCCGCCGAAACCGGTGGATCCCTGCGATTGCGAAATCGCGATGCCGACTTTCGTGCATCGGCCATCGTGCGATTCCGTCGCCTGCCACGGCGCAATTGCGCCGGCGGAGAACTCCCACGGAATTCGGCGAGATGAATTCCGTATCTGGTTCGATGCCGATCCCCATGCCAATGCACTGCGAGCGCTGGGCAACTCGGTTTCCCGGCGGATGGTGAAACATCTCGCGGGCGAATCGCCTTCGCCCGCACGCTATGCCGAAATCTATCGGCGGTGCTTCGCCTGCCATAACACCAGCCCGACAAAAGTGCCCGAACGGCTGATCGAAGAGCCGGCTTTCTTCGACCAAGAACCCGCACACGAAGGCGTGGGCTGTCAAGCGTGTCACGGCCCCGCCGGCGGATGGGAAGATGTGCATTACTTCGCTTGTTGGAAACAACTTCCCCTCGATAAGAAACGCGAATTGGGTTTCCGCGACACAAAAACTATAGAGGCCAGGGCCACGTTGTGCGCGGGTTGCCACGTGGGTGGAATCGGCAAAGACGTGAATCACGATTTGATTGCCGCCGGCCATCCCCAAATGAAATTCGAGATGCGCGGTTATTACGCCTTGATGCCCCACCATTGGCACGAGGACCAGGACCAGGACCAGATCCCGGAATTTGAAACCCGGCTTTGGGTGGCCGGCCAGATGGCTTCCGCGAGAGCAGCCCTCGCGTTATTGGAAAGCCGGGCTGCCGAGGCTTCGGACAATGCCAGGGGTTCTTCAGCCGTCTGGCCGGAGTTTTCCGAATCCGACTGCTTCGCCTGCCATCACGATGTCCTTAAATCGAGGTGGCGGAAAGAACGGGGCTTCACGCAGGCGGGAAATCGCGTGGTCTTGCCTTGGGGCGTGTGGCACTTCGCCGTGCTGCCTTCCTTGGCGAAGGCAGACTCGCACCCATCGGGCCGCGTTTTTTTTCAGGCTTATCATAAGTTGAAGTCGACGATGCAAAGCGGCTTTTTTCCTCTACCGAATCGAGTGAGAACCGAAGCCGCCGATGCTCTCGCCGCGCTGAATGAGTGGGGTCGCCATCGGCAGGATGCGGATTTTGCGACACTACTAAGCAGCGCACTTCACGAACGCGGGGTGAGCGAAGAACTTCCGCAAACCTGGGATGAGACCGTGCAATGGTATTTGGCGGCGGAAGCCTCGCTGGAATCCGCGAAATCCCTTTTGGAGAAGCCGGTTTTGAAATCGCAATTGGAAAAACTCGGAACGAGTTTGCGATTGCCCGCGCACGCGCACAGCCCGCAAAATTTCCCGCAGGCAACCGCCACAAGCGAAGATGAGCGTCACCTGCTCCTCGACATCTTAAAGCGACTTCCCCATCGCTGAGAACTAGAGGATTTCAACTTATTCCGACCGCAATTCATCCACCAGCACTCTGAGGAACGGTTCCACGTCCGTGACCAGGCCGATGGTTTGGAAGGTGCCTCGGTCGGCGAGTTTGGTGACGGTGGCGGGGTTGATGTCCACGCAGACAACTTTCACGCGAGCGGGCAGCAAATTTCCCACGGCGATGGAATGCAGCGTGGTGGCGACCATTAACGCAAACGTCACGCCTCGGCTTTTCTCCCGCATCAGGCGTTGGGCTTCGATCACGTCCGTCACCACATCCGGCAAAGGGCCATCGTCGCGAATGCTGCCCGCCAGCAAAAACGGAACATCGTGCTTAATGCACTCGTACATAATCCCCGTTTGCAGAATGCCTTGGTCCACAGCGTTTTTGATGCTGCCTAACCGGCGGATGCGGTTGATGGATCGGAGGTGGTGTTCGTGGCCTTCTTCAATCGAGCCGCCGTGCGACATGGACACGCCCAGGCTGGTATCGAAAAACGATTGCTCGATGTCGTGCGTGGCCAAGGCGTTGCCCGCGAACAGCACATTGACGTAGCCGGTTTTAATCAGCCAACTCAGATGCTCTCGGCTGCCGGTGTGGATGATGGCGGGACCGGCCACGAGCAGAATTTTCCCATCCCCTTGTTTGGCCCTCCGCATCGCCTGGGCGATTTCGCGGATGGTCACGCCTTTGGGCTTCTCGCTGGAGACCGTGCTGTTCATAAAACTGAACGCATCCCGCGTGCCGGCGGCGGTGTCTCTTTGGGCCGGCTTGACCCGCGTTCCGGCCCGGCCCACCACAATCCAATCGCCCGTTTGCACATCCGACATCGGCACGCACTCGGCGGTGTTTTGGTCCGGGTTGACTTTGATGCCGCAATCCATTTCCTGCTTGCCCACGGGAATCCAATCGCCGGCGATGCGAATTTCGGTGTCTTGGTTGGTGGTGGAGTAAAAGCGCTCGGGAAACGTGCCGGCGATGTCCGCCGCTTCCAGTCGGCAATCTTGGGGGTCGATGGATTCCGCCCCATGATGCCCGATCTCGGTGAGGATTGTTTCCAAAAGCTCCGCCGAGGGAGCCGAGACCAACACGCGGGTATAACTGGGATCGTTCCGCCCCTGGCCGATGCGCACGTCGCGAAGATCGAACGCTCCGCCCAGCGCGATAATTTCATCCAGCACCTTGGGCAACAGCAGGCTATCAATAATGTGGCCCGCGAGTTCGACTTCTTCGTGAAACGGAAACTCGTCGGCAGGTTTCGGGGCATCGCTCATCAGGGGGCCTCCTTTCATCGGCGAAGAAAATACGGCAGTCAGAACACTTCTGGAATTCGTAATCGCCCGGCGTCTTGCAGGCCATGCACGTTAGATTGTAGTCTGTAACCCGCTGTTCTTCCTACAGCCTCAACATATTGAGAAATACTGAGCGGCAAGGGCGTAGCCGCCGGTTCCTCGGATGGAAAGAACCGGCGGCTAGCCTTCCGCTCTATCCTTGCAAAGGACCGCCGATGCGGATTGGGATTTTTGCCGATGCCCACGATCACGTGGACCACGTGCGGCATGCCGTGAATGCGTTTAACCGGGCGGGATGCGATCTGGTGCTGTTCGCGGGGGATTTTTGCTCGCCGATTGTGGTTCCCCCTTTGCGAAAATTGCACTGCCGCGTGCTGGCGTGTTTCGGGGACAACGATGCCAACAAAGTCGCTCTCAGGGCGGAATGCGAATTATCGGCGAGATCGCCGAACCTCCCTGCGGCTTGGAAACCCCTGACGGCGTGAAGATCCTGTTGACTCACGAAATGGAATCGGTACGGGGCTTGATCGAAGGAGCCGATGTGATTATCGCGGCCCATTCGCACAAACCCGCAATCGACCGCGATGCCCAGGGCAGATTATTCATCAACCCCGGCGAGACCAGCGGCTGGACTTACCGCAAACCCATGATCGCGCTCCTCGACACCAACCCCTTGAATGCCCGCCTAGTCCCCCTCCCCGAAATGCCCCCCAAACCTGTGATTGTCGACGGATGAACAAAGAGGGGGGAGATTGGGAACTGGGGAGAGTGGTGATTACATCAAACTGTAAGCGATCAGTTCGATCATGGCTAAAATGCCATCACCAACGGATTTTTGCACAGGCTGTTAGCATTTTGCGAAGACCAAATGCCGTAGGGAACACAAAATGGCTAACTGCTAACTGCTCATCACTTACGGAGGAGTTAATAGCCGAAGCCGTTTTTGCGGATGTGGACCATGGGTTTGCCCTCGGCAAGTTGGTCGCCGGCTTTGGCGTGTTGGATTTCTAACAGATAAATCACGTGGTCGCCCGCCGGCATTTGGGCGGTAATTTTGCCTTCCAAGTAACCCAAAAACTCGGTGAGGATCGGCAAACCTAACTTGCTCTCGGCGGTCTGGATTCCCTCGAACGCGGCTTCGTCGGGTTCAAAACCTCGGCCAAAATGTTTGAGAAATATGTGTTGGCCATCGCCCACAAGATTGAGCGCAAGCTTCGGCGAGGCTTTCAGCCAATCGTTGAGATAGCGTTTGGCGTTGATGGCCACCGTTAAGGAAGGCGGTTCAAAACCCGCTTGCTGCACCCAACTGGCGAGCATCCCCGTGGAGCGCTCGCCGCCGTCGGTTGCGGTGAGAATAAATACCCCGCTGGGAGTTCGGCCCAACACTTGGCCGATGGCCTCTTGTTCTGTGGAAGACAATTCGCTCATTTTCTATTTGTCCGTTGTCAGTTGAAAATTGTCAGTTGTCAGGCGAGCGGGGGGGTGTCAGCCCCCTGGTTACCCGGAGTGCTTTGGAAAAATACGAATTTCTTTTGCCGCTTCACAAAACGGATGCATGAAACATTCGCGAGTAACC
>CAWAVN010000021.1:0-123282 GCA_963785505.1 uncultured Planctomycetaceae bacterium | reverse complement strand
GTAGCCATAGTTGCCAAACCCTACTCCGTAGCCGCTGCGGCAACCGTTTGCACTCGCGGGACTTTGCTCGAAAGCAAGCAGAGCCGCCGCCAAACCTAACGCGACAAATAGAAAGCTCTTTTTCATGATTCCTTCTCCTTTTGGCTGAAACAAGTCACCTGGAAATCCATCAACAGTCGATGCTTAGGATACGAAGCAATTCCAATGCCAAACGGAGACATTCCTGAATGATTCCCGCTAAGTAATTTCTACAAAAGGAGTTGTAATAACAGATTTCCTCAAACCACAGTAGAAAATGCGAGGAGAAGTGTTATCAAATCGAATTAAACGATGTCGTTTTGACTACACACCTTAAGCGGATTGAGGCGGTTGTTGGGCAACTTCGACCAGGGTGCGGACCATGCAGCCGGTGGCTCCGCCTTCTTGATGGGGTTTGTTGCTGGAGGCAAAGGAGGGTCCGGCGATGTCTAGATGCACCCAGGGCACGCCATCCACGAACTTTTCCAGGAATTTCCCGGCTGTGATCGCTCCGCCCCAACGACCGCCCACGTTTTTGCAGTCGGCCACATCGCTTTGCAGAAGTTCGGCGTAGTGGTCGAACATCGGCAATTGCCACAGGTCTTCGCCCGTCTTCGGCGCTGCGGCGAGCACTCGGTCGCACCAGGGTTGATTGTTCGTGAATGCCCCCGTGACTTGCTCGCCCAACGCCACCACGCAAGCTCCGGTGAGTGTCGCCAAGATCGATCATGCGGGCCGGTTTTTGCTCGGCGGCATAACTGAGCACATCCGCCAAGACCAAACGGCCCTCGGCATCGGTGTTGTGAACTTCAATCGTCACGCCGTTGCGGGCTTTGAGCACATCCCCCAATTTGTACGAGCGCCGCTGACCATGTTTTCCACCAAACCCATGTAACCGACGACGTTGACCGGAGCCTTGCAAACGAGCCAAGGTCACCACGGCCCCCAACACGGTGGCAGCACCGGCCATGTCGCATTTCATGGTCAGCATGCCATCGTTGGGTTTCAGGGACTAACCCGCCGCTGTCGAAGGTCACGCCCTTGCCCACCAACGCCAAGGTTGGGGCCTCCGCCGGTCCGCCTTGGTATTTCAAGACCACCATTCGCGGAGCCCGCGATCGTGCCCCGGGCCACCGCCAGCATTGATCCCATGCGTTCCGACTGCAAACGCGATCGTCAAAACTTCGCACTCCAGGCTCAACTCCTGGGCCAAGTCGCTCGCCCGTTGGGCGAAGGTTTCCGGGAAGATGTCTTCCGGCGGCCAGGTTGACGAATTCGCGGGTGAGATTGATGCCCTGCCCGACGATGTGCCCGCATTCCACGGCCGGTTGGTTTTCCGCCGTTTCCGGGCAGAGAACATCCACGGAAGCAAACGCATGCCGCCGTTTCCCTTTGATAAAGTCCTTGCCCCACGCAGCCTACCGTAAAAGCACGGGCCGCGATTTCCAGAATCTTCGCTTCGCTTAGATTTTCCGTTTTGGCTGTCGGCGGCATTATTCGCACGGCGACGTTTGCTTTGTCCGAGATTGCGCGGGCGGCGGTCATGCAGGCGAGATTCCACTTCGCGGCGGTCAGTTCGTCGAGAGATCCCACGCCGATGCACAACAACCGTTTGGCGGCGATTTGTGGCGGCTCAAAGATTTTGGAAACCTCGGCCAGCTTGCCGGTGAGATCCCCCTGTTCCCGCAGGCGGGTCAACAAGCCCTCCAAACCGGCATCGACGGCTTTGAGATTTTCGGGCCAGATGGACGTTTCGGGGACGGGCACAACCAGCCAATCCCCCGCCGCCAATTTCCAATCTGCTCCGCTCGCTTGAATTTTCATTATCCGATTTCCCGAAAAGAAGATTCGCAGTGATCCATAACTCTCGCACATTCCACCGCAAGCCGGTCTCCAACGCAAGCAACCCGCGAAGCCGGCGCGAAGTCTTTCTGGCTTTCGGGAAGAGAGTTTCGCCGGCACGAGGTGGAACGTGTGTGTTTCTCGAAAGGAGGTGATGGATTCCATTGTCATCTTGCCAAGAGGTTCTAGGTTTCGGGAATCGCTTCGCGGCTCAGAAAAAAAACCACCGACATTCTTGAAACACACACCCCATAGAATCAGGCACTGGACTTGAGTTTTACAAGCGGCTTGAGACAAGCTAAATTGAAGAAGAGACTTATCATTCACTGAAGCTGAAATTCAAGACGTTTTCCCTTGGTCATTGGGTTTTGGACATTGGTCATTCTTTCCGTGGCCTCTTGTCGCTCAAAGTTTCTCTCATTCTTGTCTGTCTGCGATGACTCCCAACTCTCCCCGCGAAACCTCCACCAAATTTCGCGGGTTGCTGTGGGGCCTCGCGGGATGCGTGCTGTTGCTGATTGCGTTCGGGGTTTTCTCATTCCGGGAAACCAACAAGGAACAAGCCCGCAGACTGTTGGCCGAAGCCCGGGCGCTGCGGCTGGTCGGCAAATATGCCGAAGCAGAAACGCAGGCTCGGCAGGCGTTGGAACGCGATCCCGCGCTCGGCGAGGCCGCTTTGATCGCGGCAGAGTCCGCTGTGGCTCAAAATCACTTCGAGAAAGCCGTGGCCTATGCCCAGCAAGTTCCCGACGATCCCCCGGATGATCGTTTGACGGCATGGTTATTGATCGCGGAACTCAACCATCGGCAGATTTTCCATCTGGCTGTCGCCGAGGAAGCCTATCGCGCCGCTTTGGCGATTGATGGCGACAGCCTCAAAGCCAATACTGGGCTGGCCGACTTGTTGGGCTTGTGCGGACGCGGACACGAAGCGGTCCCCTTTGTGTTGCGGATGGTTCGCCAGGGGCGGGCATCGAGCCAATTGATGCTCATCGCCCGGCAAAGCGGAGCGGTGGACAATATCGAGGCGTTGGAATCCGCCCATTGGGCCGACCCGCAAGATGTCAATGCCCTGTTGGGGTTGGCTTGGCACGCGGCTTCGGATGGCAGGAACGAAGAAGCCTTGGGGCTGTTGCAAACCGCGTTAAAAATTCAGCCCGAAAACCCGGCAGCTTTTGTGGCGGCAGGTCGGCAACTTCTGACTTTGGGGCGGTTCACGGATCTTGCGGATTGGGCAGAGCGCATTCCCTCTGCCGCTGGGGAGTTCGGGGAGACTTGGTTTCTCAAAGGCCGTTTGGCCGAACATCAACACGAACAAAGCGGGGCGATTCGCTGTTATTGGGAAGACATTCAACGTGTACCCGAATCGAAAGAGTCCAACTTTCGCCTCGCGAAACTCCTGAATGCAACCAACCAGCCGGCCCAAGCCGAGGGATTTGTCAAGCAGGTGCATCGCATCGATCATCTTAGAACCGTTCAAGATCGGGCGTTTTCCCAAGGTTCCACGGAAAAGGCGCTGCTGGAATTGATCGCAGCCTACAAAGAAGCGGGCCGGCTCTGGGAAGCGTATGGATGGTGCCAACTCGTGAATCAAATTCACGAGAATGATCCAAAACTCATGGAAGAATTGAAAACGCTGCGCGATCAAACACAGCATCTTCCGCTGCGGCTGACGGCGGATTTCGCGAACCCGGCCATGCAGGTCGATCTGTCTTCGCATCCGCTGCCGAGATTTCATCAAACCGAGATAGCTTCGGATGTCGATTCTTCTCTTCCCACGGCGAAAATCTCTTTTCACGAAGAAGCGGCAACGGTGGGGCTTCGCTTTCGTTACTTCAACGGCACAAACGGAAAACCCGCCCGGCGAATGTACGAATTCCCCGGCGGCGGGATTGGGGTTCTCGATTTCGATTTGGATGGGTTCCCCGATGCGTGTTTTTCCCAAGGCTGCCCGTGGCCGCCTTCGCCCGCTAACAAACAATATCTCGATCAGTTATTCCGCAATCGGCAGGGCCGAAGTTTCGAGAACGTGACCGATCAGGCGGGGCTATCACAAAACGGATTTGGTCAAGGCGTTGCGGTGGGGGATTACAATGCGGATGGCTTTCCCGATTTGTACCTGGCTGGAATCGGCTTAAATGCCTTGTGGACAAATAACGGGGATGGCACGTTCTCGAACGCGACGGCGGAAGCAAATCTTCAGGGAAAGCATTGGACCACCAGTTGTTTGATGGCCGACTTAAACGGGGATGGGCTGCCGGATCTTTACGATGTGAATTACTTGATGGGCCAAGGGATTTTCGAGCGGGTTTGCCGGCATCCCGACGGCACGCCCGCTTTGTGCATGCCTTTCGATTTTGAAGGAGAACCGGATTGCCTGTGGTTGAACGCGGGCGATGGCCGTTTCACCGAGGCAACCGCCGAGATGCTTTCGATTGTTCCCGCCGGCAAAGGGCTGGGGGTGATGGCCTGGGATGCCGATGCGTCGGGGCATCTCAGCGTGTTGGTGGCGAACGATACCACGCCGAATTTCTTTTTCGTTCCCGAATGTTCTCCGCAGAAGGGATGCCGGCTGGAAGAGCGGGGGATTGTCTCCGGCTTGGCGTTTAACGGAGAAGGCAAAGCCGAAGGCTGCATGGGAATCGCCTTGGCCGACATCGACGGCAACGGGGCGTTGGATGTTCATATCACCAATTTTCTGGCGGAATCGAACACGCTTTGGATGCAGCAATCGCCCGGGCTTTACGAAGACAAAACGCAGCCAATGGGACTCAGGGAACCGACGCTGAACGTGCTGGGCTTCGGCACGCAGTTTCTCGATGCCAATTTGGATGGCCGCTGGGAATTGTTCGCGGCCAACGGCCACATTGACGATCTCACCGCTTTGGGAAAACCGCACGCCATGCGGGCGCAGCTTTTTGAATGGAATGGAACGCGGTTTCAAGAAGCCGATGCGAAAACGTTGGGGGCGTATTTTCAAAAAAAATGGTTGGGACGGGCAGCGGCCCGGTTAGATTGGAACCGCGACGGCTTGGCGGATTTGTTGGTGGGGCATCTGGATCAAGATTCGGCCCTGCTGACCAACACCACTAAGCCGCACGGACGATTTCTGTTCTTTGAAGCTCATCGGCAAGCAAAGCGCCCGTGAGCCGATTGGCGCGAATGTCCAAGTGCGAATGGGGCAGAAGACTTTCCTTCAACAACTGACCGCGGGCGATGGCTACCAAGCCGGCAACTCGCGGGAATTGATTTTCGGAACGGGAAGTCAAGATCCGGTGGATGAGCTTTCGGTGCGTTGGCCTTCCGGTTTAGAACAGCGATTCCCAAAGGTTGCCACGAACATCCATTGGCTATTGGTTGAGGGCGAACCGATTTTGAAATTGCCCTGAAAAATCCTCCACTCCGGCTCAGCTTTCCCTTCCTCGATAATTCCGCTGGGCCGAAGTGAGATTTCTGTAATAAAGTTTCTGGGGGGACGATATAATTCGGCAGCCGTGGTTTTTCCTTGCCGACTTTTGAAAGCCGCTTCGATGCCGTCCGAATTGAATCAAGAAGCCTATCGCAAAACCATTCGCGAGTTGTCCGATCAGATCGTGGAAGCCCAAAGGCCGATTCGCATTTTGGATGCGATCAAATGGGATGCGGACGTGCAAAAGGCGTTTTTCGCCGGCGGTTGCAAAGAGCAGCCCCCCGTCGACAAGGCGTATTACGACAATCGCCCCTTGGGATTCGACCCCGTGGCCAAGCGGTTGGAGTTTCACGAATTGGAAAGGGAAGTCAACCGGCGATTGGGGCAATTCAGCCCGGTAGGCGGGATTCTCAAGCGAATGTGCCACGAGTACCGCATCGTGGTGCGGATGTTGGAAGCGCGGGGCACTTCGGAGTTCGCCAGCTACTCGCAACAATTGTACGGAAGTGCCAGCGATGTATTTCACGCGGGCGATCCTACGCTGGCCGACTTGGGAATGATGATGTCGGAAGCCCTGGGAAAGATCGACCAGAAAGCCTGCCTGCCGGTGCAGGAAAAAACCATCACGGGCGAGCAGGCGGTGGAGATTCTGCAAGAGCGGTTGAACAAAGCATTTTCCGACCCCGAGCATCCGATCCGCGTAATGCTCAGCGATGGGATTGTTTCGGATGCCGCCGCCGGCACGGACTACCTCAAAATTCGCAAAGAAGCACTTTTCAACATGCAGGATTTGAGGATGTTGGAAGTCCACGAGGGTTGGGTTCACGTGGGAACCACGCTCAACGGAATGAGCCAGCCGGTTTGCACGTTTCTCAGCAAAGGCCCGCCTTCGGCGACGATCACGCAGGAAGGCTTGGCAATTGTGATGGAAATTTTTGCGTTTGCCTCGCATCCTTCCCGGCTCAGAAGGGTAACCAACCGCATTCACGGAGTCAGCCTGGCCGAGGAAGGGGCCACCTTCCGGGATGTGTTCGAGTTCTTCCGAGGCCAAGGACTCGGCGATGAGGAGAGTTTCGGCAACACGATGCGGGTCTATCGCGGCAGCACCCCGGACGGTGGGCCGTTCACCAAGGACATTAGCTATAGCAAAGGCTTTATTCTGATCTACAACTATATTCGCCTGGCCGTTCGCAAGGGGTTGATCTCGCGGATTCCGCTGTTGTTCTGCGGCAAAACCACGCTGGAAGACATGCGAACGCTCTCGCAACTGGCAGATGAGGGCATTCTGGTTCCACCCCGCTACCTGCCGCCGCAGTTTGCAGATTTGAACGCGCTGACGGCGTGGATGTGCTATTCCAATTTTTTGAATCGGCTGGATCTCAATCGGGCCGAAGCCGACTTCGCCAACATCCTTTAGTATCTTTCGAGAAATCATTCTCCTCCGGTTCCGTGGGGGCAGCCTTTAATTTTCCGTTTACGCTTTCTGGATTGTATTGCTCAAACATGATCTTTTCCGACGAAGATTCCGCTTGGCGGCCGACGGCTTCGTTGGAGGTGCTTCAGCAGCGGGCAAGTTTGGTTGCCGCGATGCGAAAGATCTTTGAAGAGGCCGGGTATTGGGAAGTCGAAACGCCGATACTTTCGCGAGACATCGTGGTCGATGCCCATTTGGACCCGTTCGTCACACGGTTTTTCAGCGGGCGATTGCCAAGCGATGCTGTGGCCGGCGGAGAGGAACTTTACCTGCAAACGTCGCCCGAATTCGCGATGAAGCGGTTGTTGGCGGCGGGGGCGAAGGCGATCTATCAAATCGGGCGGGTGATGCGAAACGGCGAACATGGCCCACATCATAACCCCGAATTCACAATGGCAGAATGGTATCGTGCGGGCGATGACCACCATGCCCAAATGGATTTTACAGAGCATTTCGTTCGCGAAGTGTTTGCCCAAGCGGCGGTTTTCCGACCGGAAACGGCTTTGACAGAAAAGCCTTTTGAACGCTTGACCTATCACCAAGCCTTCGAGCGCTACGCCGGTTGCGACGTGCGGGAGTTGGAAACCGCCGAGTTTGCGGAACTGGCGGAAACGCACGATCTGGTTCCTCCCGCAAGTTTGTCGCCCGCGGATCGCGATGGCTGGTTGAATTTTCTATTGGCGAACATCGTGGAACCCGAACTCGGCCAAGACCGCCCCGCGTTTTTGTTCGATTACCCCGCCTCGCAAGCGGCACTGGCCAGGGTTCGCCTGGACGATCCGCCGGTGGCGGAACGCTTCGAGTTGTATCTGGAAGGCGTCGAGATCTGCAACGGCTACCACGAACTGACTGATGCGGCGGAACTCGAAGCCCGCATGCAAAAGCAAAACCAACTTCGCCGGGCAGAAAACGCCCGCCCGCTCCCCGAAACCAACCGCTTACTGGATACGATGTGCGCGGGTCTGCCGGCTTGTGCGGGGGTGGCTTTGGGAGTCGATCGGCTCATCATGTTGACCTTGGGGTTGTCTTCGCTCGATCAAGTCATCGCGTTTCCCTTCCCCCGCGCGTGATGTTTCCGGCCCCTCTTTGCCGAAGCCGTGTTCGATTTGATAGAATGCAGTTTTGACGGTTAGATTCGCTTCTATGGAAAGGCAAAGTGACGGGTTATGGAACCACTCGATCTTGAAGAATATGAATGGAACATTCGCGTTCGCCCGCTGACGATGGACGACTTCGACGCCTTGGTGGCGATGCAGGCCAAATGTTTTCCCGGCATGCCGACTTGGCACCGCGAACACCTGGAAAGCCAGCTTGCGATATTTCCCGAAGGCCAACTTTGCGTGGAGATCGACGGTCAACTGGCGGCTTCCTCCAGTAGCCTGATTTTGAAGTACACCCCCAGCCTGGAATGGCACAATTGGCGGGCGGTGGCAGACAACGGCTACATTCGCAATCACATGCCCAAGGGCGATACGCTCTATGGAATTGAGATCATGGTGGACCCGGAGTTTCGCGGAATGAAGCTCAGCCGCCGACTTTACGATGCCCGCAAGGAACTTTGCCGGCAGAAGAACTTGGCGAGAATCATCATTGCGGGGCGGATTCCCGGCTATCACAAATACGCCGACAAATTCACCGCAGCCGAGTACGCCGAACGGGTCTCGACCGCCGGTCTGTTCGATCCCGTGCTGACCGCGCAAATCGCCAACGGTTTTGCCTTGCAGGGGTTGATTCCCAACTATCTGCCCTCCGATACGGACTCGTGCGGATACGCCAGTTTTTTGGAGTGGAAAAATCTAGACCACAAGCCGGGGGCGAAACGGCGGTTTCACGCGGGGTCGGAAACCGTCCGGCTGTGCGTGGTGCAATACCAAATGCGGGCGATTTCCAGCTTTGAAGACTTCGCGCAGCATTGCGATTTGTTTCTGGACGTGGCTTCCGATTACAAAAGCGATTTCTGTCTGTTTCCCGAACTACACACCACGCAGCTTTTGTCCTGCGTGAAGTCGATGCGGCCGGGTCAGGCGGCCCGAAAGCTAGCGGAGTTCACCCCGCAGTATTTGGAGTTCTTCGCGGAAAAAGCGGTCAAGTACGATCTGAACGTAATCGCCGGTTCGCAGTTCGTGGTGGAAGATGATGTGCTCTATAATTGCGCGTTTTTCTTCCGTAGGGACGGTTCCATCGAGAAGCAATATAAGATTCACGTCACGCCCAGCGAACGCCGTTGGTGGGGCGTGGCTGCCGGCGACAAGTTGAACGTGTTCGACACCGATTGCGGCCGCATCGCGATCTTGGTTTGTTACGACATCGAGTTTCCCGAACTCGTCCGCATTGCCGCCAAGAAAGGGGCGCAAATCATTTTTGTGCCCTTCAACACCGACACCCGCCACGGCTATTTAAGAATCCGGCATTGCGCGCTGGCCCGCTGCGTGGAGAACCACGTTTACGTGGCGATTGCCGGTTGCACGGGAAACTTGCCCTTCGTAGAGAACGCGGATATTCATTACGCGCAATCGGGGATTTTCACGCCCTCGGACGTAGAGTTCTCCCGCGATGCCGTCGCCGCCGAATGCACCGCCAATATCGAGACGGTCATCATTCACGATGTGGACACCGAACTCTTGTTGCATCACCGCGAAACGGGAGCCGTCCAAAACTGGAACGACCGCCGCACGGATCTCTATAAGGTGGTCTACGAAGAAGACGGCGAAACCCACGAAGTTTAATTAAGGCGAGCGGGAGGCGTAAGCCTCCTGGTTACGCGGACTGTTCTAAAACGGAGTGATCTCATGCATTCCCGAATGACCAGGAGGCTTACGCCTCCCGCTCGCCAAAAGCGTCAAACTGAAATTTCTTCCGCGTCGCCTTCGCCCGCTTTGGGGTATTTGGTGAGAATCGGTTTGATGATGTTCTGCAAAAACGCATCTACTTGTTCCGGGGCGCGGCCGATGAAGCGGGAGGCATCGAGCAGTTCCTCGAACCGCACGCCGGCAAACGCAGGCTCGGTTTGCAGGCGGGTTAAAAGATCGTTCTTCCCGCCGTGCTGTTTGACTTGCTCGGCGGCGGCTTGGCTGTGGGTGCGGATGACTTCGTGCAGATGTTGGCGGTCGCCACCGGCTTGCACGCCCGCCATCAAAATTTCTTCCGTCGCCATGAAGGGCAGTTCTTCGTTTAAGTTTTTGGCGATCACGCGGGGATAAACCACCAAACCCTCCGCGATGTTGCGGTACAAAATCAGCACGGCATCAATCGACAAGAACGACAAAGGCAGCGACAACCGCCGATTCGCGCTGTCGTCCAGCGTGCGTTCCATCCATTGGGTCGCGGCGGTTTGTTCTGCATTGGCGGTTAGATTGAGGGCAAACCGCGAGAGGCGCACACATTCGCTCGGCCCGCATTGGGTTGCGTTTGTAGGCCATCGCCGATGATCCGATCTGCTGTTCTTCAAACGGTTCTTCCAATTCCTTGCGGCTTTGCAAGAGCCTTAAATCCGTGCCGGCTTTGTGGGCGGATTGGGCGATGCCATTCAAAGTTTGCAGATTGTAGGCATCCACTTTTCGCGGATAAGTTTGCCCGGTGACGGCGTAAGTTTTCGTGAAGCCCATTTTCTCGCTCACGCGGCGGTCGAGTTCCTCGACCTTTTCGTGGTCGCCGCCGAAGAGTTGCAAGAAGCTGGCTTGCGTGCCGGTCGTGCCTTTGACGCCCCGGAATCGCAGCGTTTCCAAGCGGTGTTCGACTTCCTCGAAATCCAGCACCAGATCGTAACACCAAAGCGTGGCCCGCTTGCCGACGGTCGTGGGCTGGGCGGGCTGCAAATGCGTGAAACCCAAGCAGGGCAAATCGCGGTAGCGTTTGGCGAACTCGGCCAGATGAGCAATGGCGGCCAACAACCGCTTGCGAACCAGCCTGAGCGCTTCGCGGGTTTGCAAAAGTTCGGTGTTGTCGGTGACGAAGCAACTTGTGGCTCCCAAGATGAATAATCGGCCCCGCCTCCGGGCATTGATGTTTGAAGGCATGGACGTGGGCCATCACATCATGGCGGTATTCCTTTTCGTAGAGCGCGGCGAGATCGAAATCCACATCGTCCGCCCGCCCGGCCATCTGGGCGACTTGCTGCGGGGAGATGTCCAAACCGAGTTCGCGTTGAGACTCCGCGAGCGCGACCCATAACCTTCGCCAAGTGGAATGTTTTTTCTGGGCGGACCAAATCCGGCTCATCTCGGTGGAAGCATAGCGAGTCAGAAGCGGGTTTTGATAGGATTCGTGGGGGCTGGTCACGAGGGATCTTTCGTGCAAAATCAAAGTGTCGAGCGGATCGGCAATCAAAAACAATCTTGGTGATTTTAGATTCTTGAGCGAATGAAGGAAGTGTCAGCCGAGTTCTTGCAAAACCTTTGGAATGGCCTAGAAAATAAGTTCAACAAAAGAGAGTTGGGTGGCATGGCCACTGCTTTGAGTGGCCATGCCTGCTCGAAGCCCCTTAAGCGTCTTGACAGAAAGCATGCCCACGCAAACCCGTGGGCATGGCACACAAAAGAGAGTTGGATGGGATGAGCAATTTTCGGTTGTTGTTTCAAAGCGTGCTGTATTATTGGCGCACGAATCTCGCCGTGCTGTTGGGCGTGGTGGCGGGCACGGCGGTGATCGGCGGGGCGCTGATCGTGGGTGATTCCGTCAAAGGCAGCCTGGAAACCATGACCCGCGAGCGTTTGGGCCAAATTGATTATGCGCATCAGCAGCCATCGCTTCGTGCGGGAATCGCTTGCGGAGTCGCTGACCGAGCAACTCAAAAAATCGCCGTTGCCGGAAGAAGATTCTACAAACATCGCCATCGCCCCGGCATTGGTGATGATCGGAGCGGTGGAAAGGCAACTGAATCCTTCGCAGAATAATTCCGAACCTCAATTTACCCGCGCGGGGCAAGTGAATGTTTATGGGCTGGATAATCGACTTTGGAAGATGACCGAACACGAGGATGTTCCGCATCCCCAGGGAAAGCAAATTATTCTCAGCGGGCGCTTGGCGGAGCAATTGGGGCAAACTGAGGATGGCATATCCAAACCGTTGGCTGAAGGCGATGAAGTCAATTTGTGGATCGAACTTCCCGCCGACATTCCTCGCGACACGCTGTTGGGCAACCGCGAAAAACAATCCTCCGTCAAAACAATTCTGACTGTTTCGCGAATTCTGCCGGATCGCTCCGGCGTGGGGCGGTTGGATCTCAACCCCAGCCAACAATTGCCGCTGGATGCCTTTGTCGATCTGGCCACACTGCAAAAATCGCTGGGCTTGGAAGAACACAAAATTCGGAGTGGGGATCGGAGGAAAAAAAATCCCACAGTCCCCGCCCGCGTGAATGCGTTGTTTGTGGGAACTCATAACCCCGGCCAAGCCGAAGAAGCCCCCGCGTTGGAAATCGCCGGAACCCTGAATCAACGCCTCGAACAATCTTTGGAACTGGAAGACCTGGGCTTGCGGATTGTCCCACATGCGAACGAGGGGTATTTTTCCTTGGAAAGCAAGCAGCAAATTCTGGCCGATCCTTTCGCCGAGGCTGCTAAGAAAGCCGCCGAGCAATTGAAGTTTCCCGCTTCGCCCGCCTTGGTTTATATCGCCAATCAAATCGCCAATGCCGATGACGCCAAAGTCCAACATAAAACCGATGACCTGCCGGGCAAAGGCTATTCGATGTATTCGATTATCGCCGGGATGGATTTCCCCGGCGGGCAGTCGTTTCCGGCAGTTGGAATTCATTGGCGACAAACCGCAGTCGCTGGGCAAGCAGGACATCATTCTCGACGATTGGTTGGCCAAGGATTTGGCAGTCAAAATCGGCGAGCGGGTGATGCTCAAATACTTCCGCGTCGGGGCGCACATTTTGGGAGCGGAAGGCAAACTGCCCGAAGATTCCGCGACCTTCACCGTGCGGGGCATCGTAAAACTCAAAGGGGCGGCGGTGGACCCTGGTTGGGTTCCCGAAGTTCCCGGCATCACCGATGTCCGCACGTTTTCGGACATTGAAGAGGATCGCTTTCCCGTGAAGGAAGAACTCATCACCGATCGCGATGATGCCTTCTGGGAACAGCACCGGGCCACGCCCAAGGCGTTCGTTTCCTTGGCCGCCGCCCAAGATTTGTGGAGCAGCCGCTACGGCGGGCTGACTTCCCTCCGCATCGGCTATCCCAAAAATGTCGAACCGGAAACCGCGCAAGCCCAATTCGCGAAGGCGTTGTTGGAACACCTCAACGGCCCGCAAGCGGGCTTGGCGTTTCGCCCGGTGAAGTATCAGGGGCTGCAAGCCGCGCGGGGGACGACCGATTTCAGCGGGCTGTTTTTCGGCTTTAGTTTCTTTCTGATTCTCTCCGCCACGATTTTGATTGGGCTATTGTTCCGCTTGGGCATCGAACGCCGATCCAAGCAAATCGGTTTGCTGGCGGCGGTGGGTTACACGCCGGGGCAGGTTCGCCGTTTGTTTTTGTGGGAAGGCGGTTTGGTCGTGATCTTGGGCGGCATTCTGGGCCTTTTCGCGGCGGTGGGTTATGCCCGGTTGATGGTGTTTCTTCTCAAAACCCGCTGGGTGGGAGCCATCGGCACACGGTTTTTGGATGTCCACATCAATCCGCTCAGCCTGGTGATGGGATTTGCAATTTCGGTGGTGATTACGCTGCTGACCGTGTGGTGGGCGCTCAGGCAATTGAAGAAACTTTCCACCCGCGATTTGCTTTCCGGCGTTGTCGAGGTGGCCGACTCCTCCGAAAAGCAAACTCGCCGGGGCAAATGGGCTTGGAAAATCAGCCTAGGTTGCAGCGGGGTGTCGCTTGTCATTTTAATCGCGGCTTTGCTGCGATGGATTCCTGCGGGCGAAGCGTTCATGGGGCTATCGTGGGCGGTGGTGGCGTTCTTCGTAGTGGGCATGGCGATGCTGACCGCGAGCCTGACGTTTCTGTCGTGGTTGTTGGGATCGGACAGCGGGTTCGCGGTGCGAGGGGCGGGAATTCTGGGAACTTCAAGGCTGGGAATGCGAAACGCCGCCCGCAGCCGCATCCGCAGCGTGATGACCGTGGGCTTAATCGCCTCGGCCACATTTGTGATTGTCGCGGTCGCGGCGGGGCATCGAAACCCGGCGGTGGAATCACCCGATAAAAATTCCGGCAACGGTGGTTTTAGTTTGGTCGCCCAAAGCAGTACGCCCATCACTTACGATCTGAATACCAAAGCCGGGCGGGAAAAACTGGGTCTGTCGTGGGAAGAAGATCAACCCGATGCCGCCCGGAAGTATGAGTTATTGAAAGCCATGACCGTGGTGCCTTTCCGCGTGAAGCCCGGCGAGAATGCAAGCTGCCTGAATCTCTATCAAACCCAACTGCCCACGTTATTGGGGGCGACGAAAACTATGATCGAACGCGGCGGCTTTAAGTTTGTGGGGGCCGACCGCGAAAACCCGTGGACGCTATTGGACGAAAAACTCGATCCCGTCGCCTTCAAAAACTCGGCGGGCAAAGACGTCTCGCTGCCCGCGTATCCGGTGATTGGCGACATGAATACGCTGCAATATAGTTTGCACAAAGCCGTGGGCGATGCGGTTTTGGTTCCCAACGAAACCTCGCCGGAATTCGCCCTGAAAATCGTGGGCATGTTGGATGGCAGCATTTTCCAAGGTGTGCTCGTGCTTTCGGAAACCCGGTTCGACCGGCTGTTTCCCGAACAGGCCGGCTACCGTTATTTTCTCGTGGAAACCCCGCCGGGAACCGAGGGCGAACTCTCCAACTTGTTGGAATCGAATCTGTATGATTACGGTTTCGATGCGGAATCCGTGGGCCGGCGTTTGGAAAGTTTTTTGGAAGTGCAGAACACGTATCTCTCCACTTTCCAAGCCCTAGGCGGGTTGGGGCTGTTGTTGGGAACTTTGGGGTTGGCCACGGTGATGCTGCGAAACGTCTTGGAACGCCGCAGCGAGTTGGCTTTGTTGCGGGCGGTGGGTTTTCTGAATTCGCGGTTGGTGGTGCTGGTTCTCGTCGAAAACGCCTTCCTCTTGATTTGGGGTTTGCTCGCGGGAACCCTCTCCGCATTGGTCGCGATGGCTCCGCATTTGGTGACCATTGGCGCGGATGTTCCCTGGGAAACGGTGGCCGCGATTTTGGGAGCGGTCGCTCTGGTGGGCATGCTGGCGGCACTTTTGGCCGTCTACGAAGCCGTCCGCACTCCCGTGCTGGCAACATTACGGGCGGAATGATTGTGTGTTCTGCCGTTGTTCAGAAAGCAATTTCAATTTGCATTTAAGTTTCGCCGCGCACGTTTTTCACGAGGCCGCGAAATGTTTTGCGAACCGATTTGTGGAGATGCTTCGCGAACGATCCATCTAATTGCCGGATCGCGATGAGTTCGACGACATCCGCGAAATCTTTGTGTGTTCGGCGAACGTCCCCCGACCCGCAGGCAATTTTGACCTCGATCAGCTTCGAGAGACGGAGCACAGGCAGTCCATCAATCTCTTCGACGTTCAATTCGCCGATGGGTTCGGGGAAACGAATCTCCGATTCCCTTCCCGCCCGGTCACCCGACATCAAGAATTGGACGGCGACGCCGGACTTGGAACGAAACTCTTTCTTCTGCTGATCCCAAGACAACCCGGCTTCGCTCAGAAGCCGTTTGACTTCGGTCGCATTCGAGGGCTGAATGATCAAATCGAGATCCACCGTATTCCGCCGATAACCATGCAGGCAAACGGCGACGCCACCGCGGACGGAAAACGGAATGCCCGCCTTAGCAAGAATCCGCCGGCATTCGTTGGCGGTCTCCCACAAATTTTCGTTTCCCAACATCGCGTAAACTCTTTCGGCTGTCCGCATGGCTTGCAATGTCTCTTGGAAAGGTGGCTTGGTGAGAAGAAGTCTTTCCCTTTGGCGGTTTTCAATGGCTGTCGCCATTTCTTGCCGGTTGATTTGCCCTGGGAAACCGGCGTACTCGAAATACTTGCCAACCACCCAGAACTAAAGTCGAGATGGAAGACATGAGCAAAATAAGCGGGAATTCCGGCCATTGACGCAAAACTTGTTGGATTGTGCCAATCATGAGGACCGTACTCCCATAAACCAGAAGATCCCACCAATCGGCTCCCAGCTTCTGCCGCCAGTTGAGATACATCCAGAACGGAATCGACCCAACGATAATCCACCCCATGTGGAAGAATTCCGAGTTGGGTGTCAGCAGAATCCTCAGTGGTTCCAGCGAGAAGCATTCCTAGAACAATCAGCAGCACCGCGATGCAGATATCTGCAAAGAACTCGGCAAGAATTCGCAGGGAAGATGACATGTCGTGCTCCTGAAGAAGAGATGCTGCCTCCATCAGTTATGCCACGAGCGTTTTGCGCCGTCAATGTCTCCTCAAAAGCAAAAAACGCTCGGTGACTGGATCACCGAGCGTTGGAAAGCTGAATGCTGATCGCTGAATGCTGACCGCTCAAAAAACTATCGCGTCGCGGCGGCGTGGGTGGGTTGGTCTTTGGTCCAATTTTCCACGGCCCAGTATTGGTAGGTCTCGGCCACGCTGTCGCCTAAGTCTTGCAGCACGTCGCGGAGTTTGTCGGCGTTCAGGTCTTGATTTTCCAGCACGCGCTGCATTACGAAGCGGCGATTTTCGTGGACGTAGGCGAAGAACTTGCCCTTGCCCAAGCGGTCGTTGTTGGCCAGCAATCGCAAGAGGGACGTTTTCGGAACATCGGCGGATGACTTGGGCAATTCATCGAGCCAAGCCATCACCCACAGGCTCTCGCCGTTTTGGCTGAGGACGGCGGACATCGTGAATTCCCATTCTTCGCCTTGGAAATCCGCCTTGAAGCTAAAGTTGTAGCGTTGTTTCTCTTTTTTAATTTTTAGGCCCAGTGTTTCGAGAGTGCTGCCCAGCGAATCCTCGGTGAAGGATTGCCCGGCGGATTGGGCGGCCATTCCCGGCGAGAACCCCAAACTCGCCACGCCCATCACGAGGGCGGCAAATCCGCCCACCACACACCAACCTCGCGAAGAAATCATCATGGGGGCAACACTCCTTTGTCCCATCCGAACATCGGTCCAGAGTTTCCCCTCGGCTTAGCTCGGCAAGTAATCTAGGCAAATTTGCGACCAGGTTTCAAATTCCGCCCGCGACGCCTGCAAATCCGCAATCGCGGCAAAACCTGTTTCTATCATCGACTCTTCACGCGGTCGAACTTTGGGCGAGTCCAGATGAAATCGGTGAACTACGCCTAAATGCACCCGCCCGACTTCGGTTTCATCGTCGTTAATCAGCCCGATGCACTCCTGCCTGATGCGGCTTTCCAGGAACACTTCCTCGGCAATTTCCCGCCGCATGCCTTCTTCGTAAGCACTGGGGGCGGCCTCATCCTCGGCGGAAATGTGCCCGCCGACGCCGATCGAGCGTTTGCCGTGCAAACGGGCTTCCCCCTGAGCAGTTCCCCTTTGGTAATGGAAAATTTTGTCCTCGAACTGAAAGATGCAATAAGGAATCAGTTGTTTGTAACTGGGATCGCGTTCCATTTCGGGGCGCGGACGGTAACTGGTGTGCGCGGGATCGAGCAGGCTGGACAAATACCGATCCACATCGGGGCAGAAACCCTGAAAATAGCCCAATTCGTGAAACAGCAACGTCGGCACGACCAAAACGTGTTCCACAGGTTGAAATTCGCTCATGCTTTGCATCTTTCAAAATGGATCGCGCAGAAGCAATTCACCGGTCCAGTCGATGAACCCCAAACGATTATCGGCCCAGCAGTTCGCGAACCTTGGCGGCAATCGGTTCGGAGCGCATCAACGTTTCCCCAACCAGCATCCCCCGCACGCCCGCCGAGGCAAGCCTCTGCACATCTTCGCGGGTGCGAATCCCGCTTTCGCCGATTACCAGGCAATCTTCGGGAATTCGCTGGCGAAGTCGAATCGTATGGTTCAAATCGGTGAGGAAAGTTTTCAGGTTGCGATTGTTAATGCCGATCATCGGCGGATTGAGTTTCAAAACCCGGTCCAGATTTTCGGGATCGTAAAGTTCCACCAAGGCCGACATGCCGAGTTCTAAGGCGTGGTGATAGAGTTCACTTAAGCTGCGGTCATCCAAGCACTCGGCAATCAACAACACGCAATCGGCCCCCGCAACGCGGGCTTCGACAATTTGGTAAGGATCGAGCAGAAAATCCTTCCGCAAAATCGGCAGCGAAACCGCATCACGAATTTGCGTAAGATACGCCAATCGCCCCCCGAAGAAATGCTCATCGGTCAGCACGCTGATGCAAGAGGCTCCGTTTTCCGCGTAAGTTTTGGCGATGGCGACCGGGTTGAAATCTTCGCGAATCATGCCCGCCGACGGCGATGCCTTTTTGACTTCCGCGATCAATCCCACTTCATCGGCTTGCCGAAGAGCCGAGACAAAATCTCGCACGGGAGCCGCACCCGGCAATTGCGATTCCAACTCGGCGAGGGAACAACGAGACTTGGCCTCGGCGATTTCCTCCCGCTTTTTCGCGACGATTTTCTGCAAAATGTCGGTCACAGAATCCTGATTCCTCTCCAAGAACACAAACCATCTGAGGTGGCCCCCGCGAATTTTTGGGAAACCATGCTGCGGGGAAGATGCCGGCGGGCGGATTGGTTATACTGTGTTTCGCTCGGCAAAAAAACAGCCGGGAGAATTGTGTTGGTGGGGCAGGAACCTTCACAATCCAACATCCGGCTGTTCAACTTATATTTTACTGGTCCCGATGGGGCGATGCAAACATAATCTTTCCTTCCGAAGCGGCTGCCGGGCATTTCCCGATTTTGGGAAATGCCCAATCATTCGGCTCCTTCAAATAAGTATTTTGTCACAATTTGTTTCGTGAGATGAAACGTAAGCGAGGGACATCTCCAATAAATCCCTCGCTTACGCTTCGGGTGATGCTGGAAAACTTTTGACTGACGACTTATCAACTCAAAATCCTTTGATGACAGGCAACGACACCATGAAGAAAAATCCCGTGAAGGCGGCTCTGCAAAATGGACAACCGCAAGTGGGCACTTGGCTCTCGCTCGGCAGCGTGTATGCCGCCCGCTTAATGGCCCGCATGGGCTTTCCCTGGCTGACGGTGGACATGGAGCATTCGCCCATCGGCTGGGAAGAGGCCGCGTTGTTGTTCGGGGCCATTGCCGATGCCGGTTGCGTGCCCTTGGCCCGCGTTCCCTTCAGCGAATATCAACTGATTAAGCGGGTGCTGGATGCCGGAGCAATGGGCATCGTCGTGCCGATGGTGAATACCGTCGAACAAGCCAAGGCGGCCATCGCGGCGGCGAAATATCCGCCCGTGGGAACCCGTTCGGTAGGCGGCGGGCTGCATGCTTTGAACTTTGGCGCAACGGCGGGCGAATACTTCCGCTACGCCAACGATGAGGTTCTAGTCATCTTGCAAACCGAATCGCCTGAAGGCGTCGAGAACGCCGAGGAAATCTACAGCCTGCCCGGTTGCGATGCGATCTTCGTCGGCCCGAACGATTTGCAATTTCAAATGCGCGGCCCGGACGGCAAAGATCCTTCCCGCGAAGAACACGAAGCCATGATGCAAAGGGTTTTGGAAGTCGGCAAACGGGTGGGCACGCCGGTCGGTCTGCACGTGCAAACCCTAGAAGATGTAGACCGCCGGATTCAAGAAGGCTGGCAATTCATCGCATTGGGCAGCGAACTGAAATTCATGGTCACCGAAGCCAACCGCCTGGTGCAAGGGCTGAACATCCAAGAATCCTCGCGCAGACTTGGCCCGGTATTAAGATTGGTCCAGTGTGTCCTTTGTTTTTGGAGAACGCTCGGCGAGGTTGGGACATCAACCTATTCTTGCGAATTGTGAAATCAAAGTGCATTCCAGGAAGCAGCGGCGACAATTTTCATTGACCGCCGCACCGATATCGTAGGATACTTAAAATGAAACGCGAATTCTTCCAACAATGCGCGTTACCGACATGGTTTCCGTTACCAGCTTGGTTACGGAAATCCAAAAAACGCTATCCATTCTTATCGTACTCTCATTCATAGTTACACGGCTGAAAAGGCACCAACATGAGTTGGTTGGTACAACTTGCTGGTGACACCTCTGATCTTTCAGCGCTTGCCCAATCGCTGACCGGATCGGACGTGAATGTGTCGCACGATGGTCAAAACTATTGCTTACATCCGACCGATTCGACGATGCTGATGAAGCCAACACCATACGTGAGAAGGCTGAGCAATTCGTCCTGCTCTTGAATGGCGCATCACGCCTTGCGCCCGATGCTCGCAAGTCTATCCGGGTCGGTGGTGCATATCGGTCCGCAAAACGGAAATAAAGGAGATATTCGCCTTCCTCGAACCTGCAGTTGCTCACTTCCGTGCTATGGCCGCATCAGCCAAACTAACGCACGCGGATGGTACCGTTGAAGAATACCCACCCTGCTGATCCTGTTCGTGCGTGGATGCCGGTCGCGTCTGCTGACGACGCAATCGCGAATGTATTTCGTATCCTTGCATCCGAAACACGCGACTGGGTCAACTTGTATCGGATCTTCGAAATCTAGCTACAGATGTCGGTGGCCTAGATACCATATCATCAAATGGGTGGGCCACAAAAGCAATGACTCTCTTTAAACATACTGCGAATAGCCCAGACGCGGTCGGGCTTGAAGTCGCCGTGGCGCTTGGCAATCAACCGCCACCGCACCCAATGACTATATCCGAGGCGCGAAGCCTGATAAACTCAATCATTCAGGCTTGGTCTGCGAGTCAATTCCGGATGGCCTTCGGAGCGTTTTAACGCAAACGCCGTGTAAGAAGGCGTTGCACGCGAGCGGGCGGCAGCGTCGGTTTTGAAATCAACATCAAACGCGCCCGCCGCGTAAACTTGGACGTTGTGGGTTTGTTACTGGTTCTTCATGGGTGGTTTCGCGGCAAATGCTAACGGATTTTGCTAGTCGAATTTGAACCTGTGCTGCCTGTTGCGACCCTATTCAACCAGATGGCAAAGTAGACATGAAATTATTGGCTTCTTGTTTGGCGATGATCGTTACATTAACGGCCTTGGGCTGCGGGAAAGAGGCTGCGGCTCCCAAGGATTCCAGCCCTGACAAAAAGGTTGCGAAGGCTGCCCCGAAAACGTCGAGACCGGCGGACACGCCCAAGCCGCCCGCGAACGTGCCGACTGCCAATGTGCCGCCCGCGAAGCCCATCACCTTCAAACCGTTGAGTTTGGGAGCGCTGGGCGGCGGCAACGATTCTCCAGCCAATCCCTCTTCCAACCCCTCGGCATCCAAGTCGCCGACGGGCAAGCAGGCGATGGACAGCGTGCTTGCCGCCATGCAGCCTTTGCAAGTTTTTCTCGGCCAATGGAACACCACCACTCGCAACATGGGGGCCGGTTCCGCGAAGTGGGTTTGGGATTTCAAGACCGACAAATCGCAACCCACCTTGGTGATGAGTCCCAAAGACCACCCCTATTTCGATGCCGTCCGCATCACGTTTCTGACCGGCACGCAAAAGTTTCAACTCACGGCGAAAGACAAAGAACACCAAGAGCGGATCTACCAAGGCGAGTTTACCGAGAAGCCGCATTTCATCTCTGGGGACAGCGGCAAACCGGAACCGCGATTTGAGATGCTGCTCGACGAAGTCGGCAACCCCGAAGCCCGCAAACTCGCGCGTGTAAAGCTCAGCCAACGCGACCGCAACCGCGCGTGGATGGAAGTGTATCAGCGGGTCGGCAAAAAATTCAGGCTGCAAGACAACGTCACCAGCCAACGCGATGGAACATCCTTCGCCGTCAGCGACACGAACTACGGCGACAAGGAATGTATTGTCTCGCAAGGCTTGGGGACGATCACCATCAATTACATGGGCCGAACTTACTACGTTTGTTGCAGCGGATGCCAAGCCGCATTCAACGATGATCCCACGTTCTGGATCGACAAAGCCGAAGAACGCAAGAAGACCGAGAAAAAATAATCGGCTTGCGAGACGAGACTTTGGTCTTGAGATGTGAACCTCCGAATCCTGTGTCGCAAGATTCGCTCTTGACCGATTGTTCCCGCTGCGCGTACCATCCCGCGTTTTGCTTTCGGGCATGGATTGGGCATGGGACACTTTCTCGCAACGAGACCCGTGGTTTGCTTGCTGGCCTTCGCTTTTGTGTTGCGGGCGGGGATGGCGGTCGCGGTGCAGGAATTTCTCGACCGACGCCCGCAACGCCAATTCGTGATCGCAGGCGATGCGCAAGGCTATTGGCTGTTGGGTCAAGCGATTGCCCACGGTGAGCCTTACGCGGTTTACAATCCGCCGCGCTACGTGTTGCGGATGCCGGGCTTTCCGTTGTTGTTGTCGCTGCCGATTGCTCTTTTTCAGGGCAGTTTTCTGGCAACGCGGTTGTGTTTGGCGGGTGTGGGCACGGCGGCTTGCGGATTGGTGTATTTGTTGGGGCGGGAATTAGTCGATCACCGCATCGGGCTATCGGCAGGTTGGTTCACGGCAGTTTCGCCCGCGATGGTGGGTTTCAGCGTGATGATTCTCAGCGAGACCGCGTTCGCTGTGGGCATCCTCGGCAGCTTATGGGCGATGACGTGTTTACTGCGTGAAGTGGCCGAAGGAAATCCGCTTCCCCGACTCTGTGGTTGGGCGTTGGCCACGGGCGGATTTGTCGCGGTGGCGACCTTTATGCGTCCCAGTTGGCTGCCGATGGCGTTAATGTTTTCGGCCTGGCTTTTATTTCGAGGGCGGTTTCGCCGCGAGTCGCTGATAACGGCTGCCGTGTTGGCGGGCAGCGTGTTTTTGTTGCTAATGCCTTGGGCGGCGAGAAATCATCAGCGCACCGGGCATTGGGTCTTCACCACGCTTTGGTCGGGACCGAGTTTGTACGATGGCCTCAACCCCCACGCCACCGGCGAAAGCGACATGACATTTTTCGATCAAGACAATCTGCTATCGAGCATGTCGGAGTACGAAGTCAATCGGCATTATTGGCGCGCGGGTCTGGACTACGCCCGCGAACATCCCGGCCGCGCTTTGCAATTGGCTCTGGTGAAACTTTGGCGATTCTGGAAACCTTGGCCTAGTGCGGCAGAAGCGGGCGGTTGGGCAAGCAAGATCGTTATTGCGGCTTTTTCGCTCCTACTGTTCGCGGCTTGTCTGGCGGGAGCCTGGTTGTACCGGCGGAACTTCGTGCTTTTGGCGTTGACGGTCGGTCCGGTGCTGTTTTTTTCCGTCCTGCATGCGATTTTTGTGGGATCTTTAAGATACCGTTTGCCGGCGGAATATCCGCTGGCCGTCTTGGCCGCCGCCGGATTCAGACACCGGGAGGCAACCGCGAAGTCGCCTAATACAGCCTATAACAAACCCGGAGAAACCCGCCCATGATGAGCCGCCAAACGCTGCGAAAAACGCTGAAATGGCTGGCCGCGATTCTGCTGGTCGCAGGAGTCGCCGGGGGCGGTTACGGGTATTGGCTGTGGGTCCACTGCGACGAATATCTGGTAAAATTGCTGCTGCAAAAGCAACTCGAACTGGCCCCCGATTGGGACATGGAAATCGGCCGCGCCCATTTCGATTGGTACCGCCGAGTTCACGTTTACGATGTGAAGCTCAAAGCCAAGGGCCAAGACCACACCGTCGCCACGCTGCCCGAAGTGGTGATCGCGATTGACCGCGAACTCTTTCGCAGCGAGCAAAAGATTGAAATTGAATCCGTGCGGATCATCAACCCCGTGGTCGATTTTCGCCGCGATCTCGAAGGGGTTTGGAACTGGCAGGCCCTGTTGACTTTGGAACCATCGGAGCGGAGCCTGCCGGAATGGTTTATCGAGCAGGGCACGTTGAAAATCCGCTATGCGCAGGCCCACAATCTGCCGCCCACCGAAATCACTCTGACCGACACGGATTTGAAATTGATTCCCTCCGGCAAAAGGCTGTTCACGTTTTTGGGCAAGGGAAATTTCAACGATGCGGGCAAGCTCGCCCTCAAAGGCGATTGGAACGTAGATGCGAAACAATGGTCGGTCAATGGCCAACTGACCGACATCCAACGTAGCGGGGAATTGCTGCAATTGGCGGCGGGAACTTCGCCGGCGATTCGTCAAAAACTGGTGGAACTGGGCAGCCAATTGGAACACACCCGCCTGGCAATGGCCCCGGCGGAAGACACCCGCGTCGCCGCTTTGCCCGGCGCTCCCGTGCCGTTGCCTCGGCCCCAAGAGACAACTTCGGCATTGTCCCTTCCGGATTTCGGTTTGGAGACCATGCTGGATCTCAAATTCCACATCGCCCAAACCGAACCCCAATCTGAATGGGAATTTCGCACGATCATTCAGTTGAAGCAAGGCACGCTTTCGCATCCGATATTGCCTTTCCCTTTGCGAGGACTGGCGGGGGAAGTGTATTGGGACAACCGCCAAATCGAGTTCCGCAATCTCGCGGCACAAAACGGAACCACCCGCATTTCGCTCAGCGGAAAACTCAACCGCACGGAACCCCAAGCCAGCGGGCATTTAACGGTCGAATTGACGAACCTGCTGCTCGATGACAGATTCCGCAGCCGCTTGCCCTTAGCCCTCCGTGGCGCGTTACGACGAAGTTTGCCCCTCCGGTTTGGTGGATGTGGCGATATCGTTGCACCGCGATGCTTCTTCCACCTGGCAGCCCAGCGACTTCGTGCTGACTGCGAACGGCATCGCCACGCAAAGCCAAAGTTTCCCCTACCCCATCACCGACATTATGGGCACGATCAAGCAGCGCGGCGGGGATTTGGTCGTGGACATGATCGGCCAAGCCGGGGGCCGTAAAGTCAACATTCGCGGAGAAATCAAAAACCCCGGCCCGGCGGCGGAAGTTCGCTATGAAGTCGAAGTGCAACAATTCCCCTTGGATAACCGTTTCCGCCAAGCCTGCGATCCCCACGTGCAAACCATTCTTTCCAAGATCAATCTGACGGGTTGGGCCGATGTGTATTTCTCGTTTTACCGCCCGCCGGGTTTAAGGCAAGAGTTCATCACCACACTCGGCACGCGGTTGTCGAATTGCGAACTGATGTTGGAAGCGTTTCCCTATCGCATCACCAACCTCAGCGGAATTGTGATTTACCACTCCGACGAAAAAAAATGGTACTTCAAGAAACTTCATGGAGAACACGGCACGGCCGTACTCTCGGCGGAGGGGGACTTTCAGCAAGCGATTGCGCCGGGCGTACTGAACCTGACGGTAAGCACCCAAGGAGCCGCTTTCGATGAAAGCCTCTATCGAGCCTTGCCCGCCGAAATGAAAACCGTGTGGACCAATTTTTCGCCGGGCGGCAAGTTGGACTTGGTTTCCAAACTCCAGTGGATTCCCGACATGGGTTTTCAATGGAGCCTGCCCAAACTGGCGATTTACGAGGCTCGCATGAAGCTCAAAGCCTTCCCTTATGCCTTCACCGAATTAACAGCCAAGCTGTCTTACGCGAACGAAACCTGCAAGATCGAATCGTTCTCCGCCAAGCACGACGACACCCGCATTCGCGGAACAGGCAAGGCGATGATTCCCGCCCAAGGCCGCTGGGAACTTCGGCTAGTGGATCTGTTCATAGATGACCTCAGCCCGGACAGGCAATTTCGGCAAGCACTGCCCAGCGGCGTGCGAACCATCATTGAAGAACTCGATCCGCTGCATCCGTTCTCGATGTCCGGCGGCATCGCCGTGTCCGGCACAGAGCGCGACAGCGACCCGATCACTGCTTCGTGGGATTTGAATTTCGTATTCACCGGCAATCAACTCAATACGGGAATCGAACTCAAAAACGTGCATGGCCAAGTCACCGCACGGGGAACTTGGGATGGAAAATCCGCCCAGACCGAAGGCAGAATCGCGCTTGAATCCGTCGAAGTGCTCGATTACCAACTCACCGATGTCAAAGGCCCTTACGGCATCGCGGGCACGCAGGTCTTAATTGGCTCATCCAAGGTGTTCGATCCCTCCGTCCGGCAACAAACCATCCCCTTGGAAGAGCGCTTAACCGCCAAAGCCATCGAAGGCACGCTGACTTACGACGCCGAGATCTTTCTGGAAAAAGAGGTGCGTTATCGCTCGCGGTTGACGTTGTTGAACGGGCGATTGGAAGAATACGCCCGCCGCTATTTGCCGGGCACGAAAAACCTCAGCGGCGTGATGAACGGCTGGCTGGACATCAACGGCCAAGGCGTGGACACCAACCGCATGACGGGTTCGGGGCGGTTGCAGATCAGCCCGGCGGCGCTTTACGAATTGCCGATCCTCGCCAAAGTGATGCAAGTCTTGACTTTCGCATCTCCCGACAAGGCGGCGTTCCGCTTCGCCTCCGTGGAATTCGACATTTCCAAGAATCAGTTCGTGTTCAATTCGATTGATCTCGTGGGCGATTCGCTCAGTCTAAGAGGTCTGGGATGGGCTGGTTTCGATGGCCGATTGAATATTGATTTCTATTCCATGCTGCCCCGCGCCCGTTTGCCTTGGGCGGTGGCGAAAGTCGTCAATTCGGTGCTCGATCAAGCCACGAAGGATTGGGTGCGGGTGATAGTCCGAGGCAAAACCAGCCGGCCCGAAGTCAACCTGGAACCCGTGCCCGTCATCAACGAGACGATCAAACGCTTCTTGGGCATCTTGGGAACCGGCGTCCCCAACGAACTCCGCATGACATCCCCCTTCACCCGCCGCAAATAATGGGCAGAGGCCAGGGGTCAGAGAGCGGAGGTCGGGAGGCAGAAGGTAAAAGTTCAGGACATAGGTAACACTTTAAGGGAAAATCTGGTCGAAAGGAGACCAGATTATGCCTCTGGAAAAAGATCGTCTTGACCGAATTTTCTTTCGGGCATACGATTCCTCGGGCTGGGTCTTCATGTTCTTGCCTGTCCGTTTGCCAACGCAGACATCTTCCTCGCCTGGGGGTGATTCCCGTGCCACGCAAAAAATTGATTTTGTTCGGAGCCTTCGCATTTGTGCTTGTCGGGGGAATCGCGGGTACGCTGCTTTGGGCGCTGCTTCGCGTGCCGGATTTTTACGCTCAAGCTGCCTCGGACGTGCCCCGCGAACCCGCCAAGCGAAAACTCGCCGCCAAACAATTGGTGCAGGAAACCACCAATCTCATCAATAACATCAAACATGCGAATGAGTGGTCGGCCACGTTCAAGCAAACCGAGGTCAATAGCTGGTTCTTGGAAGAACTTCGGCAAGCCAAGTACAAAGACATTGTGCCGGAGGGCATCAGCGATCCCCGCTTGGCCATTCGCAAAGGGCTGTTGCAATTGGGGTTTCGCTATCGGAAAAACGGCTGGTCCGGGATTGTCAGCCTGCGGTTGAAACCTTGGATCGAAGGCGAAAACCAATTGGCCGTGGAAATCGAATCCATCCAAGCGGGCATCGTGCCGATCCCTTTGGAAGATGTGCTTCGCGACTTGTCTCTGCAATTGGTGGAAGCCGGTTGGGACATTTCCTGGAACCATGCCCAAGGCAACGATGTGATGGTCATCAATCTGAACAAGAACCAAACTCCCAAGTCGCCCGTGTTGGAATCGTTGAAAGTGGCCGAGGGAGAAGTTCGCGTGCGCGGCCGCCGCAAAGATTTTCAGCCGCGAGAACCCCAACTCGCCAACTACCCCAAAACCGCCGCCAATCGTTAGTGAGGTAAAGTCCAAAGGATGCGATGGCACATCATCGGCGGAATTCTGTTAGCGATTCTCGGCGTGGCAAACACGGTGATGGGGCACCTCCATCTGGGCATGATGCTCTATTACAATGTGCAACATGGTCCGATCGAATTCAGCAACGACGAATACGAAACGCTCGATCAAATCGCTTTGACATGGCAAAACGTCATTTCTGGCTGCTGCGTATTTCTCGCTGGAATCGCCGGGAGTGCATCCGCAATTTTATGGTTCAAAGCCAAGACCCGTCCTGCCATTGTTTTGACGGCATTGTTTTTTATGTTGCTTGCAGCGGGCACACTTCTGATTCAGCGAGCTTAAATGCCGCTCAACATTGGTGAGATCATGAAAACCCGACGGTTGGGTGGCATGCTCATCTTATTTTCGCACGACAGTTATTTCTCGAACGAGGCTAAGATCCCGGATCGAATTGCAGCGTCCAGGCATTTTCTTCGCCGAAAATCAGCGTGGCGATTCCATCAAGACGATGGCCTTGGAATCTCAATGCGATTTGGGTGGGCGTGCGGGAAAGTTCGGAGAACTCGCCGGAATCCCAACGAGCGACTTTCCCCCGATTGCCGCTGATCGGGCCTTCGTAGTCCAAATACAGTCGGCGATGATCCGGCAGCGCTTCCGCTTGAATGATGATCCCCGGAGAGGGCGGTTGCTCCAATCGCCAAGTTTGTAGAAGTTCTTGGCCGGGCCGTTCCAACAACAAATCCCAATGCCAATGCGGATGATCGTGCGTGAGAATCACAAAGCGCGGCATGAAAACTCTCGGCCCAAAAACAAAAATTGAAGCCTGATTGTATCTCGCGATCCGTGTGGGTGGCAAAGGAATCTCGGTTTGCCTTACACTGCTTGAGTGATTGAAGACACGACCACGAACTTAACTCCAAGCAGCGGGAAAGGCGAACCATGCGAACGGTTTTTTGCTGGTTGTTTCTGTGTCCGGCCTTCTGGAACAATAGCCTTTTTGCAGAGGATGCTCCGCCCAACGTGGTGGTAATCTATGCCGATGACTTGGGCTACGGCGACTTGGGTTGCTTCGGGCATCCCACCATTAAAACGCCGCATCTGGATCGCATGGCGGCGGAGGGCATGAAGCTCACGCAGTTTTATTCGGCGGCTTGCGTTTGCACGCCCAGCCGGGCGGCGCTGCTTACCGGGCGATTGCCGATCCGCAGCGGGATGTGCAGCGACAAACGGCGGGTGCTGTTTCCCAATTCCGGCGGAGGCATTCCCGCCAGCGAAATCACCTTGGCCGAGGCCCTCAAAGAGCGAGGCTACGTCACCGCTTGCGTGGGCAAATGGCATTTGGGGCATCTGAAACAATTTCTGCCCACGAGCAACGGATTCGATCAGTATTTGGGAATCCCCTATTCCAACGACATGGACCGCGTGGCGGATGAACTCAAAGGCCGGGCCGCGTTTTTGGATCCCAAAGTGAAATACTGGAACGTCCCCTTGATGCGGAATGAGAAAATCATCGAACGCCCCGCCGATCAAACAACTATCACCAAACGCTACACCGAAGAGGCCGTCGCATTTATTGAAAGCCATCGCGAGCAGCCGTTCTTTTTGTATTTGGCCCACAACATGCCCCACGTGCCTTTGTTCCGTTCGCAAAAGTTCGCGGGCAAAAGCCTGCGGGGCTTGTTCGGCGATGTGGTGGAAGAAGTCGATTGGAGCGTGGGCCAAGTGCTGGACACGCTACGAAAACATCAACTCGACAAAAACACGATCGTGTTTTTCTCCAGCGACAACGGCCCGTGGTTGATCTTCAATGAACAAGGCGGATCGGCGGGGTTGCTTCGTGAAGGCAAAGGCAGCACTTGGGAAGGCGGGATGCGGGAACCCACAATTGCTTGGTGGCCGGGCAAAATTCCCGCCGCCCGTGTTTCTGCCGAGTTGGGTTCTACGATGGACATTTACGCCACCGCGATTTTGCTCGCGGGCGGCAAACTCCCCGGCGATCGCGTGGTGGATGGCGTCGATCTGCGCCCCGTGTTGTTTCAAACCGGACCCAGCCAGAGAGACACGATGTTTTACTATCGCGGAACCCGTTTGATGGCTGTCCGCCATAAGCAATTCAAAGCCCATTTCATCACCCAACCGGGCTACGGCGGCGGCCCGACCAAACACGATCCGCCGTTGTTGTTCGATCTGAACGCCGATCCTTCGGAATCTTACGACTTGGCGAAAAAACACCCCGATGCCATCGGGCCGCTTCGCGAGATTGCCGAGAAGCACACCGCCGAATTGACTGCACCGCCGTCCCAATTGGAAATCCCGCTGCCCAAGCCGAAGTAGCTTCGCGGTTTCAATTCTCGGATTCGAGCGGGCTGAACTCGATGCGGGAGAACTCGTATTGGCTGTCGTCGGCCACGATGAAGAAACCCTGCTTGTTCGGCGGAAGGCCGGGCAGGTCTGGGGGGAGTTCGGGATATTCGCTGCGTTCCACAAGGATTTGCCCGTCCCGTTCCACGAGGAGCTTGTTCTTTCGCACGCGAAACACAATGGTTTGCGAGTGCGGATTTTGAATCGCCCAGCCTTTGCGAAGGATGGACGATTTGTCCGGAGCAGCCTTCGCTTCGCCTCCCGCCGCTGCGACGTTCACGGAAAACGCCACCGCGAACGCCGTGTCCGGGTGGCGATTCACGAACGTCAAATCGACGCCGTCTTTGCGTTGGGCGGTGATCTCCAATTGAAATTCCCGAGGCATCGCTTGGGGCAGACGCAGGCAGGCCAAGGGAACTCGTTTTGGCGATTTCAGCACGGCGTTTGTCCGTTCCCATTTTCCACGCACGGCGTCGCGATCCGGCTCGATCGCGGCCAACACGTCCACCGCGACCGCCGAAGGTTCCGGCGGGGAAAGAAAAAACATCATCAACACCACGAGCAAAGCGAGCAAAGGCATCGAGAAAACCGCAACACGTTTCCACCCTCGGCGAGGAGGCGGTGTCGGCGGGGAGTCAAATCCGCCGGCGAGACACGCCCGATAAAGTCGGCTCAGATCGCTGCCTTTGCAATAGGGTTTCAATTGGGCTTCGACTTTGGCGGCGGAATCTTGCCGTTTTTCCGGTGTTTTCTCGGTCATCTGATGAATGATTCGCACCAAGCCGGCGGGGACTTCGGGCCGAAGTTCGCTCGCGGGGGGGAAGGGGTCGTTGGCGTGCTGAATGAGAATCGCAGGCAGCGTCGTGCCGATTTCGTGGCCGAAGGGCGTTTGCCCGGTGAGCAATTTATACAGCGTGCAACCCAGGCTGTAGATGTCGGAACGATGGTCGAGTTCCCTTTTGGCGGCGATTTGCTCCGGCGACATGTAATGCGGCGTGCCCAGCAATTGGCCTTCCTTGGTCAGCGAGATGCCGGTGTCCGCCTCGCCCTGGATTTGCGGACGGGCCAAACCCAAGTCCAGAACCTTAACCTCCCCCAAGGAAGACAGCATGATGTTGTCGGGTTTGAGATCGCGGTGAACCAGCCCGTTTTTGTGGGCGTGTTCGAGACCCATCGCCGCCCGGCGGATGAGTTCGCAGGCATCGGCCACGGGCAGCGGCCCCAATCGCCGCACCAGCGTCTCCAACTTCTCGCCTTCCACGTATTCCATCACCAAGTAACGGGTATGGGTGGCTTCATCGACGTGGGTGTGAAACGCGCGGACGACATTGTCGTGATTCAAATTTCCCAGCAAACGGATTTCGCGGCGAAACCGCAGGACGGCTTCTTTGCTGTCGATGCGGTCTTCATTCATCACTTTAATCGCCACGGTACGCTTCATTTCGGTATCGAACGCCCGATAGACCACGCCCATCCCGCCTCGCCCTAACTCGGCTTGGATCACGTAGCCCCCCAATTGCTGGGGGATTTCGTTGATCGTGCTTTTGAGGTGGTGAGATAAATCGAGGCCGCCCGGCGGAGCGGAAACCAGCTTGAACCCCGAAGACGTTTCCACCGGCACGTGCCAGGTTTCTTTGCCGGACTGCGGGGCAATAACATCGTCCGAAACGTCCAACCCCGCCATGCGAAAGGCCCCGGCAATCAGATCCCGGCAACCGGGGAAGCGGACGAAATAACTGTTCGGTTCGAGCGTGTCGGAAAGCCCCCGTTGCTGCCGGTAGTTCAAGTCAATCAGCAACAATTCCCTGAGCAGTGTACGCACATCGGATTTCACCAGACCGCGTCAGGCCCCAGCGTCCAAAAGTCTTCCAGGTCCGGCGTGGTGGAAAGCCCTTTCCTCCAAGCCCGTTCAAACTCATCGCAGATGCCGTCAATTTCCCGTGCCGCCGCCGGCGACAGATCGAAACTGCTCAGCCCTTCGCCGTCGTTGACCTCTTCCAAAGGAATCGGATCAAAGCCATCCGGCGAAGAAGGATCTAAAGCATCGTGGGAAGAACTGTTCATGGGCTTCGACGGTTGGCTGTCAGCAATTTGGGGGGTTGGCAAGGGGATCAGGCCCCATTTTCTTGGACAACTTTTCCATCAAAGTACGGCCTTTGAAAAGGGAAATGGAGCCAGACCCCTTTCAACAAGTTTCCATATCACACTTCCCATTGATCGCGAAACATCGGTTTGGGCCGTCAGAGGGATTTGAGATACGCGATTAAATCTTTGAGTTCTGCTTCGGTGAGATCGCCATTGCCGGTGACTTGAGACGGGGCGTGCAAATCGGTGAGCAGCGATTCCAGCGACTTGGCCCTGCCGTGATGCAGCAACCGCACGCGGCGGTAGACTCCCAATAGCGAAGGTGTGTTGAAGCCTTGGTAATGATCGTCCGGCGAGCCGAGGCCCACATCGTGGACTTTGCCATCCGTGAAAAACGGCCCGTTGTGGCAATTCGCACAACCGGCTTTCTCGCCGGCAAACACACGCTGCCCACGCTCGGCTGAGGCGGAAAGCGAACCGTCGGCTTCGCGGAACGGGTTCGGTGGGAGCTTCAAGGAATCCAAATACGCCAGCAAGGCTTTGACATCTTCTTCATTCGGTTCGCGGCCCAACATGGTGGAGGTTAGCGATTTGTGCATCGCACTTCCTAAGTCATCCTGCCAACCGTGCCAGGTCCAAGGTTTGGTGTGCGTCACGTTGTACAAAGGCAGCACGGTTTTGAACGTCATTTTGCTGCCATCGTTGAAGGTGTCCATCGCGCGGGCGTTCGTGCCGCCTTGCTGATGGCAAGAATGGCAACTGTACCATTGATCGAGACTCCGCCTTCCATCGTAAAAGATCGCCATGCCTCGGCGGGCCAGGGAGGGGGTTTCGGGACCGCCCAGGGGAATGTCCCCTTCAATCGTGCCTGCTTCAATGTCCACAATTTGCACCGAGTTCCGCAGATAATCGGCCACGTAAACGGTGCGGCTGTCCTCGGCCATCTCCAAACCCATCGGCCTTCCGCCGAGTTCCAAGCGATAAAACGCTTCGCGATTGCCCAGCAGGCGGCGGTCGATCAGATCGCCCGGACCTCCCGTGCCGACAAAAGGCAACTTCGGCAGCCCGTAGATCAAAAGCTCGTGCGTGCCCGATGAGGAAACCACTAGGCGTTTTTCGTCCCGGCTGATGGCCAAGCCGAAGGGATCGGAGATGGCTTCGCGGGGCACATCCAGCGAAATCGCTTCCCGGTAGGCTTCTTCATCCATGCGAACGCGGGCCACGCGGCTGGCGAGCACCCAACCCAGGCGAATGTTCCCCGCCGTGATCGGATTGCTGCGGTAAACCATCCAAGGCAAATACGCCAGCTTTCCATCCGCCGAAGATTGCATGTGACCGAAGTTAATGCCTCCGGTCAGCACGTTCTCGTGCAGAATTTTCCCGGTTGAGGTGTCGAGAGTGACGACTTTCGATTCCCCCGCACAGCCCACCGCCAATCTTTTGCCATCCGGGGACAGCGTGAGATAACGCGGCCAATGACCGGCTTCCAATCTCCTTTGGACTTTGAAGGATTTCCAATCCACCTCGGCGACTTGGCCCGCAGCCGTCAAACCGATGTAAGCCGAAGTTCCCCGATGCGCGACCGCGATTCCGCAGGGTTCAAAACCGACCGCAATTTTCCCCAGGATTTTCAGGCGACCGGAAACCACGTCCAGCACGAAAACCTCGCCGGCGTATTCGCAACTGACCAGCACCGTATGCCCATCGGGACAGACCACAATAAACGCCGGGTGATCGCCGACGGCGATTTCATCGAGCACCTTTCGCCCGCGAACATCCAGCAGAGAAACGCTATTGGAAGTCTCATTCGCCGCGACCAACCAAGTTCCATCCGGCGAGAGTGCCACATCCACGGGGGAGCGATCCGGTTCTTCCGCCGGCTTCGCGGCTTCCCGAGAGTTGTCTGCGGAGACTTTCTTCGCTTCTTGGCGCGGGGCGAAGCGGTTCCTCCCCACGCCAAACCCAGGCCGACTAGACAAACCAGAAAAGCCGTTCTCTGCATGATTTCGTCCCAGTGAAAGTCATCAACGGAAACGCAAGAAAATCCGCCGGTATCATACCAAACCGCCACGGGAAAGAAACCCGCCCGCACCGAGTGGAAGAGGCCCGGATCGCGGATTGGAACTGCCGAACCAAGGCGTGCAGATTTTGAAGCATCCAAGGGAACCAAGCGGATACCGCCTCCGCGCGCATTTTGCCCTAAATGCTGAAGTGAATTTCCCGGCGCTCCTGAAAAGAAACCGCCACCGGCACCGCCGCCGCTGCTGAAACTGAATGTGAACACGTCCGTGATGTTCGAGAACTGGGGCAAGGCGCTGATGCGGACGTAACGGCGATCGCCCGAAACCACGGCCAGCGCGCTCAACGAAACGCCTTCGGAGATCATGGTAATCACAGGGGTGTAACCCGTGGCGGCTCTGTCGCGGGAAGCCCCGAAATCGCGGGCGGCCTGGCGGGATTCCGCATCGAGTTGCCCCACCATCTGCAACAAACTCCGTCTGCGCGGCGGGGAACTGCGCCGGCGGGAGGACGAAAGCACTTCGGCAAAATCCGTCCGCCGGCCTTGCCCTAAACTTAGCCGCACAATTTGATCTTCTTCGTCAAGTTTCACCGTCAGTTCCCGGCGGGTTTCGTGGTCCGTGCCTTCGTAGCGGACAATCGTCAGCTTGGCCCGTTTGCCCACAATCTCGCCGTACATATGCCGCACGCGAACGCGGTACGTTCCCGGCATTCCGAATGGGCAGACATATTGTTCGTAACAGTTGGATTGCTCCGGCCCGTAGCCATCATGAACCAAGACACCGCCTCCGATGGTGTATGGCTCAGAGAACGAGCACACGGAACCGGGCGGTTCTTCGACCAGCAAATCCAAATCGCCAACGCCGCTCCAAGTCAGATGCAAGCTCAAATCGCGTTGCTTGGCTGTTGTAAGCGAGGCCCGCATCGCATCGGCATCTGAGATTTTTCCGGCGTTTCGCAGTTCTTGCTCAGCGACTAAGGCGGCATCCTCGGCCTCTTTGTGGAGGGTTTCGTAGCCTTTCGTCCAAGCGTACATCAATACGCCGGCCGTCGTCCATTGAATGCCGTGGTAATCGTTCAATTTGCGGGCCAATTTCAGCCCCATGATGTACGCTTCAGGCCGGGATTTCGCCACGCGGGACGCTTGTTCGTACATATGAAGCGCGGCTTTCAGACGGTCGAAGCGCATAAGATACGCCGCCGACATCATCACGTTTTGAAAACTCAAGCCGGAGAAATCCACGGCGGAATACACTGCCCGTTCGACTTCTTCCTTGGGATGCCCGGCGATTTCCAAAGTGAGAGCCAAAACTTCGTACATCCAAGGTTGGCCTTGATCGTTGACCAAAGCCGCCCCGATGCAAGCAATCACGTGTTCGTATTGTTTGCCTTCGTGCAAACGCGAGACCAAATTGCGGACCGTGGCCGGGTTCGCTTTTCGTTTGCTGAAATAGTCTTGCCAGATTTCTTCCGGAGTGCCGGCGGAAAGATCGAGCGGCAATTCCGGTTCGGCGGGTTTTTCCGGTGCTTTCCGTCTCGGCGCAACGGAAGCGGAGCCGGTTTTTTCGGACCCGCCCCGCTTCGGATTTTGCCCAGGTGTTCCAGGTTGCGTATTCTTAGGATTTAGGAGACTTTTTTTTTCAGTTCTTCCACAGTTTTGTTGTTCAACCGAAATTCGCCATCTTGGATTTGGGCGAACCATTGCCCTTGGGATGTTCCGGCACGGCTTGCGAAGTTTTGTTGTCGAGAATCCGCTTGAGCAGGTTTTCGACTTCGGGATCTTGCACTCGGCGTCTCGGCTGGGCTTGGTTTTGGTTTTGAGGGCGATTGGCTGCGGGGTTGTTGAGAGCAGGTCTCGGTTGCGGGGCGATGTTGAACATCCCCATTCCACCGCCCATGCCTCCCATTCCACCGCCCATGCCTCCCATGCCTCCCATTCCGCCCATGCCCATGCCGCCTCCCATGCCCATGCCGCCTCCCATACCTCCCATGCCGCCTCCCATGCCGCCGCGCATTCCTCCACCCATTCCCATGCCGCCACCCATGCTGCGAACGGGAATGACCAACTCGCCCACGGGATAGACCCTTGTGGAGAGTTTTTCATCGGCCTTGACCGTCGTGGTGATTTTCATGACTTCATCTTCGATGATGTAGGTCAAACCCAATGGTTCCAAGATAATTTTCATGGCACTTCTGAGAGTGATGCCGGAGAGCGTGCGGTTGATCGGTTGATCGAGGGCCACGCCTTCTTCGACGAGGGCCGGTTCATCCATCAGGATCGTGATTTGGTGGTAATCCGCAAGGAAATCCATCGCATCTTTCAGCGGGGTGTCGATAAATTCGAGGTCTACGCCGGTCGGGTCGATGAGTGCGGCTTGGATTTTTTCTTCGGCGGGGCTGTTTCGGTGCATATCGATCGAAGACCATTGCTTGCGGCGTTCGGAGAGAGCTTTCCAGACTTCCGCCGGCGGCCAAAGGATAGGTGGTTCATCCGGGAAAGGCACGTGGGACAATTCCACTTGATAAAGAACTTCCAAGAATTTGTCGGCTCGCAACGACCGCAGACGGAAGGCTTTGCTCAACTGCCCCGCCGCTTCCGAGTCGAAGAGCGCCGCGGTCGCGGTTCCATCTCCGGGCTTCAAATCTACGGCGACACGGGCGACCGCTTCCGCTTTCTCATAGTCGTCATAGTGACCGTGGACCCCTTCGTTGACCAAGGCCCGTACCTGGTCGATCAGTCGTTCCAATTCTTTTTCTTCTTGGAAGGAGAGAGCGAGCAGACGTTGTTGCGCTTGAATGGCTGCCTGCCGTTCGGCGAGCAGTCTGAGGTTGTTCTCCGTCATCGTTTTGCGGTTTTGCAATTCGAGTTGCTCGGTTCTTAACCGCCGGAGCAACTGAGCGCGGGCTTCGGGGATGATGTCGGTGGCATCCATTACGGCTCCGAGTTGCAGCTTCACCATTTCGATGGCATCATCCGGCGAGGCCAACGCCCGGCTTTTGGCATCTTCCAAAGTCCGGTTGACTTCCGCCGTCAGTTGTTCGGTGGCAATCTGCAACCCTTGTTGCACGGTCGGAATGAACCCGCCATCCGGGCCAACGCCCGGCACGGAATTGTCGATGGGGTCGGGTTGGCCTTGGCCGGGATTTTGAAATTCAGGCTCATTCAGCAAGCTGGGTTGTTGATAGGCCACGGTTTGCGCCCGGGTTCGGCCCCGGTGGGCGGCTTTCAACAGCACTTGGGCATTGACGTTGTTCGGATCGGCATTTTTGATCGTCAGACCGATTTCCTCGGCCCGCTCGAATTCCCGGGTTCCCACTGGCGTTCGCCGGCAGAGCACCATCATTGCGACTTGGTTGTCGAAATCGGCTTCAGCCACCCGCAACATGCGGTTGCCCGCGAAGGCCACGCTGAGGCCCTTGGTTTTTTCGGCTTGTTGCCATTGGCTGCGAAGAAAGGTTTGCCCATTTTCAAAATCGGCCTTGGCCACGGTGAAGGTTTTCGCAGAATCCCCGTTCAAGCGGACAGTCAACCGATCCGCCAACGGGCCTTTCGCGAGGTAAACCGTCGAACGATCCGCCCGCAAAGGCAGCGTCGTTTGGGGCAGCAGCGTCAATCCGGCGGGTTCCACGGTCAGGCTTTGCGGGTAAGTAATGGGAGCGGCCACAGCGGCGGCGAGTTGTTGGCCCACGCGGCTGGGGACATCGGCTCGCTCATCGGCCATGTCGAATTGAAGATAACCGCCGGTCCGTTGAGCCAACGCGCCGAGCAGTTGCAAATCTTTTCGCGGACCCACGGCATAACTATGAACCGGAATTCTGCGGTCGTACAGTTGTTTGGTCAGATCGCGAACATCCGGAAGGGGCAGCACGTTTGCGGCACTCATTCCATCGCCGACATACAAAATCGAAGCGGGCGAAGCGGGTTCGATGTCCTCTAAGGCACGGGTCAACGCTTGGCCGAGATCGGTGGCTCCCAAGGGCAAACGGCGATGAAGTTTCGCCATTGCGAGCGTGCTTCCTTTCCCGCGGGCGGGTACGAAACCCGTGGTCAGCGGTTGGGTTTGCAAATCCACCGCGTAGATGGCCACGCGATTGTCGGCGGGCAGCGAATCCAAAAACGCCTGCGCGACCGCAAACGCCTGTTGGCGATGCTCGCCCACTTGGCTGGCGGAAGTATCGATCAGCAGCACGTGGTCCCGCTTTGCGGCTTCACCGGCTTGCAACTGAGGCAGCCGAACCGAAATCGCCGCGTAGGTTTCGCCGGCGTTTTCAAAGGTGGAAACCTCGACAGGGCGGTTCGATTCTCCCCCGTGCGAACGGGAGACGGGCGAATCGCTGCGCGGTGCGGCGGAAAGCGGCACGAACCCCAAGACGGCCAACAACATGGCTCCGCGAAAGGGCATTGGATAAGACCGAAAACTTGACATCGAAAAACTCCCAGATTCGGGATGGCAGAGTGGATCTTCAAACATGATTTTGACGCATCAACGGCGCACCGGCAACTTGATCCCTATTTCCTTATTTTATCCCCGCGCCCGACTTCTATCGAAACAAATTTGGGCGAATTTTGAGGATTGGTCAAAAATGGCGGCATTTGCTCAGCGAATTGCCGCCAAATTTGCCCTTCTCCCCATGAAATGCGCGCCGCGAGCGAAAGTGCTCAATTTTTTTGTCCGTCGCCCGTGGTCCGTTGTGATTTGCAATTGGAAGACCAAAAAAAGCCAAACCGCTGCATTTCTGCCTTGTTGGTCATTGGGATTTGGTCATTCTGATTTTTTAGTGAGCGCTTTGGGCGTTTTTATGTGTAAATAGTGCCCGTGGTCGGCGGTGACGATCAACACAGATTCCTGCCAATTGCTGTGCGTTTCCACCCAATTCGTAATCGTGCGGACGGCTTCCTCGCCGCTGAGAACTGCCCCGATGGAATCGTCCAAATTGTTGTCGTGGTTGGCCCAATCCACATCGCCGGCTTCCACCATCACCCAAAACCCTTTCGGATTTTGAGACAGCACGAGCAGACCGGCTTCGGTCATCTCGGCCAAGGTGGGGTTTTCTCTGATGTCGGCGGGGGTGTAGGTTTCCAAAGCGTATTTCACGCCCTTCACGGGATCGTAATTTCCATCGGCAGTGCGGAACGGCAAATGGGCCGCCACGGCGATGCCGAAAAACCCGAACAATCGCTTGCCGCTCTCCGCCGCGTGTTGGGCCGCCTGCAAAAGCACATTCTTGCCCGATTGCCCCGGCGTTCTCTCGGCGACTTCGTAGCGCCCGCCGTTATTAGCGTCGATGGCTTTCAGGTCGGCTTCCGATAAATAGCGGTTGCCCGGCACGAAATTCTTTCCCTGCCCGGAATCGCGGGATTTGTTCGTGCCCCAGCCCGCGCCGATGACCACATCCATGCCCGGCAGCGGTTTTTTGGGATGCGAAACCGACGGCAAACCCAGCAAATCGCGGCTGATGTCTTGGTAGTCGTTGCGGGTGACGTTGTGGGCATACATCGCAGCAGGCGTGGCATGGCTGATGGGCACGCTGGTGATGACCCCCACCGCCATGCCTTGCTCCTGGGCGAGATGGGCTACCGTTGTCAGTTGTTCGGCGTTCGGACCCACGCCAATCGCCCCGTTATAGGTTTTGCTGCCGGTGCTTAATGCGGTCGCGGTCGCGGCGGAATCCGGCACGGCATGGGCCTTGATCTTGCCTTTGGATTTGCCGATGAAGTAGCCGATCTCGTCGGGTTGGGTTTCGCTCCAGGCGAACGGCCCGCCGACTTCGGCATCGTAACCGCCGCCCACCGCGCCGCCGGGCCTTGTGAGTTGCTGCGTGTTGACGTTGGCTTTGGCATCCGCACTCTGCGGACTGGTGACGACCATTCCAAATTGCGTGGTTCCCTTGGCATCGTAATCCTGAAACCAAAGCCCCGTGCCCCGGCCCGATTCATAACCCACTTTGCCGGTTTTATAAATCGCAGCGGCGAAAGTGGTTTGCCAATCCATGCCATCGAAAACCACCAAGAAAATATGCTTCTTGCCGGCTTTGAGGGCGGCTTTTTGAATCTCGCCCAGGTTCGTTTGATCGAAATACGCGGCCTGCGGATTCACCGTCTTCGGCGGCACGCGGCCATAAATCTTCCGCAAAGTCTCTTCGCTGCGATAGGGGCTGTTTTTACCTTGGTAACTCGAAAGATCAATCCCCGCCCCCGCGCCTTTGGTTCCGAAGGTGTAAACGGGAATCAAGCGATTGCTATGGCTGGTCCAATTGGAAAACTTCTCGGGATCGGTCCCCCAAAACATCACCGGCGACTTCCCCTGCTCCATCCCCTGAACCTGCATCTCGCGAATGGGATCTTCTCCCGCATTCGCCGATGGAGAGAAAAGGAAGAAGCCGAACACAGTAAGTCCAAGCAAACGAGGCAAAACGGGAAGGCGGGAAATATGCGGCATGTGTCGTTCCAAAAGAAATGTTCGAGAAACAATGAAATTGATGCTAAATATCCCGCCGATAAGAAACAATTCCACCGGGATGGATTTTGCGGATTCTTCTTAATCTTCGGCGGGGATCTGTCCGATAACACCAAGGCCATTGCATTGTGCGCTGGGCTTTGGATTTCGACACCCCCTGAGGACATCGGTTCATGGCGACCCGTCGGCTTTTGGTTTTTTTGGCGGGAGCCTTGGCGATTGGGGTGGGGGCGGCGTGGGTGGCTTCCGATTTTCGCCCCGTTTCGCCCATCGACCAAACTTGCCTGGCCGATGTGCCTTACGCCGTCGATGTGCGGGAAGACCAAGCCACGTTTGATTTGGCTTTTGAAGCCGGCACGCGGTATCGGGTGATTGTGGCCAGTCTGGCGGCGCAAGATGTGGAAAGCCGATTGACGCTTTCCGCCGAGAGCGTGCCGGGCGTGGAGCGTTTTCCGCTTTGCCGGGTTCCGCCTTTGCAGTCGGCGATTCCTAAGCAGTTCAATACCAGTTGGAACACATCCCTCGCCACGCCCTTCCCAAAGCCTCAAGGCGTGCCACACTTGGCGATCGCTTCTGAAGCTCAAAAGCTGCGGCGGGCGTTTTTTCTGCACGTCACCGATGGTCCCTTGAACGATGCCCGCCAATACGCGAAAGTCTCGGCCCGGCGGGTGGCGGAAGGGCGGTTCGTGCGGGTGTTTTTGGATTCGCAAATGCAATCTCGGCAACTCGCCGGCGGGTTGGTGGCTGAGATCGTCCGGCTGTTCGATGCCGAGATCGTCCCCCAAAGCCGCCGGCTGTTCGGCGAGTTTCGCGATGTGGACGGCGATGGAAAATTCGCGATTTTAATTAGCCCGTGGCTCGGCAAACTTGCAAGGCGGGAAAACTTCGCTGGGCGGATTCGTGCGGGGCAGCGACTTTCAACCGGGCGTGCAGGAACCCTTCGGCAATCGGGCGGATGTGCTGTATCTCAACGCGAATCTTACGCCGGGGCCGCATCTCAAAACGCTGTTGGCCCACGAGTTCGCGCACGCGATTTCTTTCAGCGAGCGGTTGCCGACGAAACTCCATCCGCACGGCTTGCCCACCGAGGAAGATTGGCTGAATGAAGCCATCGCCCATCTCGCGGAAAATCTGCTAGCGACGGGTTGGACGAATCTCGATCACCGCGTGAGCCAATTTTTGGATGCCACGCACCGTTCGCCTTTGGTGGTCCGCAATTATTATGCGCAACGGCTTATGGCGCGATCCCGGTTGCCGGGCGCGACGTATTTGTTTCTCCGGTGGGTCGTCGATCAGTTTGGGGAAGAAGTGCTTTCGCGATTGATTCAAAACCCCGAAACCGGCCCGCGAAATCTGGAAACCGCCACGGGAGTTCCCTTCGCCGATTTGTTCCGCAGTTGGACCATCGCCTTGGCGGAAGCCGGTCGGCATGGTTTTGATCAAGAGAAAACCCAGGCGGGGCAATTCCATCCGCTGGATTTAGGCGGTCGGTTGGGGCGGTGGAGTTTGCAGGGAATCCACGCGACCGATTGGGATCTCTCTGGCGAATCGCAAAAGTTTTCGCTTGGTGGAACCACTGCGAAAGTGTTCAAGTTGCACGCAGCATCGCCGGGCGTTTACCGTTTGCGGGTCCGCGCCAAGGCCAACCCAAGTTACAGGTCACGGTGATTCGCCAAGCGGACGATTGGCCACAACCCAAAACCCAAGCCCGTTGGCAACCACCGGGCAGCCACTCGATGGCCGATGCAGCATCGCTCAACGTGCGGATGGAATCGCCGGCAAAATCGCCCTGCCGGATCGTGCGGGTTGCGTTGGAATCCTCGCAGGGAAATGCGTGTCAATCGTATTGTTGGGAAGCCGAGCAATTGCACGCCGGCAACATCCGGCAAAGCGAAGGCCGCGTGATTCAAGAATTAACGCTCGATCCGCCCGCCCGCATGTTTTCTCCGCAAGACAATTCGCCCGCCGCTTGGCAACTCAAAATCTTGCTGGAAGACAAGCAGGGCCGCCGTGCCGCGAGCTGGATCGCGCTTCCCGCTCCGCCCAAGGCGTTGCCTCAGCCCGCAGTTCCCGTCGCCGCCCGCCAAGACCACTCGGTTCTCTGAGGGTTCCGTTCGGCCGCCGTTCTATCGGTTAAACCGTTGTTTTGAGAATCCGAAACATAATTTTCTGGCAGTGGCGGTTTCAATGGTGTTTAATGGGAGAAAATCCTATGGACAAATCCCTATGAACTTGCCCTCCGTACGGAAGGTCGAAGCCGAATGCGAAATTCCGTGGCCGCGATTGCTTTAATTCCACGCGAAACCAACGGGCAAATTCATTGGCTGGCCCGTTGGAACAAAATTTGGAACGGGTTTTCGTTCGTGGGAGGCCACAAAGCCGAGGGAGAAACCTTCCGCGATTGCCTGATTCGCGAGATCGCCGAGGAATTGGGGCTAACGCCGGATGCGGATTTCCTCGTCGAAGACAAAGCCCATTCTCATCTGGAATACGTGGCTTGGTCGAATCGGAGCGCGGGCACAAACCGCCTACACGATGGAACTCTACCCTGTGAGGCTTACGGGCGATTTCTCGGTGGAGAAAATTTTAGGCGACGGGCACAACCGCTGGCTGCATGCCGAAGAAATTCAAGCCGCCCTCACGCGGGACGGCAAACCCATCAGCGGAGCAATGGCTTTGCTGTTAGAAATGGCCGGGCTATTGGAAAACTAGCCTCCCAACTCCCCCGGCGATTCCTCCTCTTCCAAACGCGATTGAAACGGGCATTCGCGGCCTCCTTGCCGCTCCTTGTGATGGGATAGTGATTGCGCGAACGATGCTTACTTCACGTTCAATGGCAAACTTTCTGAATGGCCGTTGAACTCTGGGGCGTACATGCACTCGATGCTCGCAAAGCCCGTTTGATAGTTGCCTTTGAGCTGCACGCGGACGGAATACTCGAAGACGTAGGTTCCTTTGGGCAGATAGTCGATGAAGAAGTGCGTGGCGGTGTCGCGGGTGGATTCGTAATAGCCCAGCCCATCTTGGTAGCGGTAACGCGAGAGCACATTGACGGGTTCGGTTCCGCTGCCTCGATAGTCTTTCAGGTGGATATATTCCATGTCGCGGTCGGATTGCAGCACCACGCGGACCACCAACTCATCCCCCACCTGAATCGGCCCGGCGACTCGTTCCAATGTGGGGCCTTTCTTGGTGTGGGTTTTGACGTAAAGCTGCTTGGTGAGTTTCAACGGCGTGCCTTTATATCCGCTGACTTTGCCGATGTCTTCCAGATATTGCCAATGCACGCTGCCCCAAGCCACGCCCTCATCCCGCTTGGTGACGGTAATCTCGCCGAGGTTCGGTTTGATCTCCCCGCCGGCGAAACGCGCTTCGTAAAAACCCGTGCCGGCTTCGACTTTGTCCGGTTCCAGAGTTTGTTTGCCCAGCGAAATTTCCACCAACTCATCCGAAGCCAACAGGTTCGAGCCTCTTAACAGCAAGGCATAAACGGCGTCGGCGGTGGCTTTGGTGGTTTTCCAATCTTGGGTTTGCTTTTGCTTCAACAGCCAGACCTTGCATTCTTCGACGGTTTGGGCATCGTGGGAAACTTCGTCGAAGGCTTCGATCATCAAGGCTTGGGTTTCGATCGGAGCGCGATACCACCACCAAGACAACTCGGTGTCCTTCCAATACATGCCGAGTTCCTCATCTTGCGTGGCCCGCTCTTTTAGCGAAGCCATGATGCCTTGGGCGGTTTCCAAATCGTTAAACCGTTTGAGCGCAATCGCCAGATGGCCCTGCGACTGCCGCACGCCCAGTTTCACCCAATTCTTTTTTGCTTGACTGAGCCAATAGTTGACCGCCGTTTTGTGTTCGGGGGCAATGTCTTGGTCGGCTAGATAAAAACTGCGGCCATAAAGATAAAATGCGATCAGCGTGGAGAGATGGTTGTTATCCCGATTTTTGGCCTCGATTTTGTTGTAGATTTCCGTGGCCCAGGCATCGAGCCGCGTGAGGGATTTGAGTGCCGGGGCAACATCGACTGCCACGCCCAAATGCCTCATGCGTCCGAAGCCCGTGGCGATGTAGAGCGTGATGTAATCGTTCGCGGGACCGCCGGGAAACCAAGGCCAGCGGCCATCCTCGTATTGCTGATCGGCCAACTTCGCGAGCAACCGCGCGGTTTCCTGGTTGAGCCGGTTGGCATCGAACAGAATCCCCACGTTGCGGCGGGCTTGGCTTTCGCTGGCCGCCTGCCGCACCCAAGGCGTTTCTTCGAGCAGCACCGATTTGATGTCTTCGTTCTTTTCGAGCGGACTCTCCAACGCATCGCCCTGCGAGTTCTTCCAAATGTCGAACACGCGGCGAATTTTCGGGTCGCTGTTGGCGATGTGCCGGGCCATCGCATTGGCATAGAGGCGGTTGAAAGTTTGCTCGGAACATTCGTAAGGGTATTCCATCAAATAGGGGAGCGCCATCACCGCGTACCAAGAGGGATTGGAAACCATCTGCACGGTGAGGGATTTGTTTTTGAGGGAATCGGACTTGCCGGAGTTTAAGAGCCTATCAAACTTGAAGTGCTTAGTTTGCTCGCCGCGAATCGGCAACGGCAGCGATTCGGTGATTAAAACCCGCCGGGAAAGCACGGGCAAATAGCCTTCCTCGCCATCGGACAACCGGCCCGTGGAACCCACGGCTTTGTAGGTGAGGAACCGCTGACCATCGGGGACTTTGAGTTTCCAAGAGAACGACTTCGACGCCCCTGCGGCGATTTCAAAAGTTTGATCGCTATTGAGATTTCCCAACTGCTTATCGGCGGAATCTCCGCTGGCGGCTTCGGCGAACGTCAAACGCACCTTGCCGGTTTGACTCGTCGGCGATTGGTTGCTGACTTTCACGGTGAACTCGATGGCATCACCTTCTCTGACGAATCGCGGGGGATTGGGCTGCACCATCAGTTCTTTGGCGGTAATGACTTTATCGGTCAGCAAACCCGCCCGCAGTTCGCGGTCGTGCGCGAAGCCTAAGAACTTCCATTCGGTCAAGGCTTCGGGCATGGTGAACTCCATCCGCACCGTACCATCGTCCCCGCTGGAAAGATGCGGGAAGAAGAACGCGGTTTCGTTCAGATTTTTGCGGGCGGATACATTGCTAAGGTCGGGTTCGGAAGCACCGCCCCGGTCGCTGCTCTGTTTATCCGCCCCCGCCTTCGCCGCTGCCTTTTCCTCTGTGACGCCATCCATAGATTTGCGGCGTTGGGCTGCCATCGGCATGGCTGCGCCGGGGCGACCATTCGCTCCGCCTCGAAAGTAATACGGAGTAATCATTTGCACGAGGGAAGCGGGAAAATGCCGGTAGGTCAGCGTGGCATCTTTGTGGCCGATATTCCAATTACCCAGAATGCGCTGCATGTATTTGCGTTGGTTTTCAAACTGCGAATACACCCGCGATTGGTCTTGCCAAAACACGTGGAACATGTTTTGCCACTGGTGCGGCAAGTAGGCATCGAGAGACGCATCGTAAAGCCCGGCAACCATTTCGGCGACGGCTTTTTTGGCGTCGGGGCCTTTGATGACTGCCGTCCAAGTTTCCGTCTGGCCGGGCTTGAGTTTGGAAACGAAGTGCTCCCATTTCACGGTTAGTTGTTTGTTCGTCCAAGGAACTTCCACTTTACGGGTTTCCAGATAGGCCCGGTTCTCGCGGACCATTGTGACCCTAAGTTGAAATCCGCCGCGATATTTTTCTTCGACTTTTTGCTTGACGGCGACTTGGGTAGCGTCGGGGTCGGTCCAAAAACTTTGCAGCAATTTGCCCCGCTGTTCGATCTCGACGTAAGCGCGGGCTTTGTCGTAACCGCTGCCCCAGACCGCCAGAAATTCTTGGCCGGGTTCCAAAGTCCACTTGGGGGCCGCCACGATGTTGGGGATTTTTAGGTCGAGGTGTTTGGCATCGGGATCCAAAACTTGCAGCGGCAACTCGGCGGTGACAGCTTTGCCGAAGCGGTCTTTGGTTTCAAGTTTCGCGCGATAAATGCCCGCTTTCAGCTTGGCGGAGATTTTGACAGTACCGCCGGCGTCGGTTTCAAAATTCGCTTCGTGGGCCAGTTCGCCCAAAGGCCAAGAATTGGGATTCGCGGGATCGACCGCGGGTTCCTTGCCGGCGTTTTTCCGGGGATAAGGTCGATAGCCCGGCAAGTCCCCGCGAGCGACATTTTTCGGTTGCTTCAAGTGGAAGATTTTCAGCGTGCCGGTCGCAGATTGGCCGTCTCCATCCAGGGTGGTGGTTTTGATGGTGACTTCCACAGGCTTGTCATCCCCTTGCCAATCGTCCGCCGAGAGTTCGGCTTTCAACGCGGTATAACCGGCTCTGACAACGCGATGCGATGAACGAGTTTCACCGGTGGTGTCGGTGACATCGGCATAAATCGTGAATTGAAAAGTCGGTTCGCTCTCTTTGGAGATAGATAAATCGGGCTTGGCGGGAAAGGAAATCTCGAAGGCACCGTTCGCCCCCGTCGTGCCGCCGCCGTGCGCGATCTCTTGGCTTTGCCCCGGATTGGGGGGCATCCACCACCGCCGCCAATACCACCACATGGGATATTGCGTTTGCCGGACGACTCGCCAGCGAACTTTGGCTCCATCAATCGCCGCTCCCGTGTAAGCCGTGGCTTTGCCGGCAACTTTGACATCCTGATTCAAGCGGGGGGCTTCTTCCGGCGGTTTGACTTCGACTTGGAATTTCGGGCGTTTGTATTCTTCCACGCGGATGGCAGTTGCTCCCGATGGCCCGCCGTCCACGCGCAGAGACATCCGGCCCATCAAACGGTCGCGGGGCGCGGTCACGCTGCCGTTGAAACTTCCATAAGCGTTCGTGCGAAGTTTCAGGCGTTCGATTTCCTTCCCGTTGACATCGCTAAAGACCACGCTGAGGTTTCGGCCTTTGATCGTTTTGTAGTCGTTCTGGTTCTGATCGACCGCGACGCAAATTCCTTTAAACTGAATCGTCTGCCCCGGTCGGTACAAAGCCCGGTCGGTGAAGAACACCGTTTGCTCGTGCGGTTTGGGTTTGTAGTCGTACTGATTGACGTAGAAGTAGTTGATGCTCGAAAGCGATTGGCCTTCGTGTTCGGCATGCAACAGCACGGAATTGCGATGGCTCCCCGTAAACCGGAACAAACCGTTTTCATTGGTTTTCACCGAAGGAATCACGACCAATTGATTGCGGTCGCCCCTTTGCCAACCGCGCACGACGGCTCCGCTGAGCGGATCGCCGCTGATCGCATTCAGCACGAAGCCTTCCAAAACGCCTTCACCTTGGCGTGTGCGGATGACTAGAGCTAAATCGCTGACCCAAAATTCCGTGAAACTCACCTGATTATTGGTTGCCGAAAATTGTGCGTTATGACTGGCGATTAAATAGTAGGAACCGGGTTTCAAATCTTTGGGGGCGGGCAATTCTTCGTGGCGTTCTTGGTAGTCTTCGGTCTTGGGCAGATCTTTGGACCACGCTTCAATGGGGGTTTCCGCGAGCAACTTTTTCCGCTGGGTTTGATCGAGATTTTCCGCACCCCAGCGGCGGGAGCGGGCGTATTCTTCAAAGTCGAAGCGAACCACGCGGAAATAGATTTTGCTGAGATTGCGGTAAGAAACGTCGATGGTGGGCAAAGGCGAGTTCCAAACCCGTTCGGTCGTAATTTGAGAATGCGGGGCTTCGATTTGTTGAATGAGGTTGTAGCATTGCTTGCCGCCGATGCTATCGGGTTTGCGGTCCACACCCGTTTGGGCAATTTTGCGGGCCAAGGCCCAATCGCCTTCGCCATGCACCAGGTTGGCCAAGTTGGCAATCGCCCGCGTGGAGATTTCATTGTCCGCGTTCCGCTCGGCGAAGCGTTTGAGTTCCGCTTTGTAACGCTCGGCTTTTTCTTCGCCGAAGGCTTTGTTGTATCCAAACTCCAAGCGGGACAGGTCCGCATCCAAAAATGCGGATTTATCGGCATCGGCCCGATGGAATTTCATCAGATCTTGATACAACAAAACCGCGCGGAGCGTGGGGGAATCTTGGTCGGTGGTCTCGGGCTTCCATGCCAAGAAATTTTCCACCGAGGCCAAAATGGGGCTGTCCGCCGACAGTTCAAACGCATCTTCCGCCTTGGCGGCGGCTTGCTCGCCGGAGGCGTAAAACTCGATGGCCTCCTGGGCGAGAAAATCGTAAAGCGTGGGGCGGTAGCTGTCGGGTGTCGTGCCTTTTTCGAGAAGTTCCGCGTACTCGGCAATCGGGATTTTTTTGAGCGGCTCGGCATCGGCGAGAACGGTTTGAAATTGCTTGTCGATCTCGGCGAAAATTCGCGGCAGATCCCAAGTCGTAAAATCTTCGCTCGGCGGAGTAGCCGTGCGCGTCCGCTGCATGAACCGCCAACGATTTTGCCGGAAATAATTCCAATACCAGTTCGCCAAAATCGCCCGCATAATGGGCTTAATTTCGGCGGGGCCTTTTTCAAGTTCGGCTTTTAATTTGACAATTCGTTCCTCGTTTTTCGGGGTTTCCAAAGCGATTTTCTTGGCGATGGCCTTGACGGCTTCATCGTAATTTTTGTCTTTCAACGCCCCCGCGATAATCGGCTCCAATTTTTGGATCGCCGTCTTGGGCAAGCCTTTTTTCTCCGCATCCGCGACTTCTTTCCACAAGCCGTCGCGCGGCCCAGCGACCACGAAGAATCCAAACCCCAAAAGAAAAACTGCCACCGCAACGAATCGATAATTCATGGCCACTTTCCGTAAATCGGAACTTGAAACAGGTTGCCCAGATTGATGAATACGATACCAACAAATATCCAGACGCAATAGCAGGTCGAAAAGGTTCCCCAAATCTGGGGGAAACTCACCAATTCTTGAGCAATTCATTCAACTCGCATAATTCGGCGGATTCAGTTTTTGGAGGTTTTTTTCGATATGGCTCGGCTTCGAGGCGAAACGTGGGCTAGGCTTTCAGAGAGATAAATGCGGACCGTCTTTTTTGTGAACCGCTCAGCCACGGGAACCAGCGATGCTGAACTTCGACTTTTTCAATCATCGGGCCGAAGTGAGACGGGCCTTGTCCAGCAGGCTGAATCATCACTGCATGGACACGTTAAGGCATCAGGATCGCAAAACCGAGCGCAGTTATTGCACCGAAGTGGTTTGGTTGATCCCCACCAATGGTCGCCGGGCCGATTACAGCCGGGCCGAACCCGCGATCAGCAAGGATCTTAGCATTCAAGGCATGGCGCTGATTCACAACCGCCCCGTGAGCGAATCCCCCGTGATTGTGGGCTTTCCCGGAGAACATGGCATCAGCTTCTTCCAATGCAACTTGGAACACTGCTCCCATTTGGGGTACGGCTTCTATCAAATCGGCTTGTGCCCGGTGAAATTGCTTTCTCCCAACCAAGCAGAACGGAATGCCTGGGAAACCCGCCAGCGGAATTTCAGGATGCCCAAGAAGTGCTTGAACCAAGCTGCTAACTTTCCTTGGCTCCGCCTTTTCTCCGGCGTGCCGTCCATTGGTGGTGCTTTTTCACGCCTTTCTCGACGACGTAACCGGGATGCTCGGCGAACTCTTGAGCTAACTTGTCGGCTCGGATTTGCTCCACCCGATCGCGATGCACGTGGAGCAGATACCGGAGCAGAAGCGGTTTTTCGCGGGTGGTGGTGATCGGGGTTTTCATGCCGACGGAAGCCCCCATCCAGCCATCTTCGCGGACGTGCCAATGCGTGGGATGGCCGGGGTTTTGGGGATGATCGAAATAGCCATATATGCAGATGAATCATTGTGCCGAGCAGTTGTTGACCGCGTGCCGTCGTTCTCCAGCGGCGGGTGCGGGGGATTTTCGCCATCAGGCCTCTCACGTGGAGTCGTTTCAGCAGGCGCGTGACGGCGTTGGCTTTGCGAGTGTTCTCAGCGCGGTCCCGGCACTAGCCCCACAGCGAGCCGCGGATGTCCGCGTTCCGGAAGCCTCTCAGCTGATGATCGCCCGCCATCACCGCCTCGAACAGACGGATGTCGTCCCGACGCGCCGGGTTGAAGCCCGCGTAGCGTCGGCCTCTGTGGACTTCAGATTCGGTCAACTTCGACACCTGGCGATACGCGGGCTGGGATCATCCACCACCGCCAGCGCATCCAGGTAACGTTCGTTGGCGGCTCGGCCAGCCGCTGATACTCGGCCAGGTTCGCGACGCCTTTGTTCATCGGAGCCCACACCATTCGCTGCTGCCCCTTCCGCATCCGCTCGCGGCGGACGCGGAACTCGCGCGGCTGGTTGATCACCGTTTCCACGCGAGGATCAGGCCGAATTTGTCGTACATCTTCAGCCAGTTCTGTTTCACCCGGTGTTTGATTCGCGCCCCCGGATGGCGCTTCTTCTGGCAGCTCGTGACCACTTCCCCTTGAAAGCGGCCGTGCAGCTTCCGGCCGAGGAACGTCAGCACGTCCTTCGCCGAGAAGTTGACCGCGGCATGGTGCATCAGCCGCGGGTAAAGCTCGCGCAGCTTGTTGCGGCCGGCGAACAGGACGTCGGTGGCGAACTCCGCCTGGTCGGTCACCCAGTAGTAATCCAAGTGGCTCAGCCATCCCCCGCGACGTAGCGTGGGTTCACCTGCCGAGCCCACTTTGTGAGTTGCTTGACCCAGTTCAGCCCGGCGAAGCCGTCCGCGAGTTGCTGGGCCGCTTCGGGGTCGTCCAACTGGGTGAAGGCGTTGTCGTGCTGCACGAAGCCCAGCCGTTTCTTCAGCATCTGCCGGGCCAGCCAGTCGTGGCCGTTGACGTAGACCTGCACGCTGTAGGGGAACCACGTTTCCAGGCGGACGTGCATCAGGCCGAATTCGCGGTCGAGAGAATAGTAGTACAACACGCGCTGCGGCCGCCGCTTGAACGACAGCCGCGGCCGACCCTTCCCGTATCTCAGCGCGACGCTGCGGCAGGTCTCCTGCACGCACAGCACGGCGACCAGCCCTTCGTGTAAGCCGGCCGCGGACGAGTTCTTGAATGAACTTCTCTTTCTTGAATTTCCCTTGCCTAAACTCGTAAGGTCTTCCCGCTTCCTCCGCCAGTTTCTTGGCACGCTCCACCAACATTTGCGAATGCCGTTCCAGCCAGGGCAGAAAGTCCTTCCGTCTCATCTTCAACACATAGTCCACGAAATCATTCAAGCGTTTATCGTCCCCAAAAGGCAAATACCCTTTGAAAATCACTCGATCAAAACAGCCCAAAATGGCTACAATCACATGGCAAACTCAGTCACGAATTTCTTAGCAAACTTCATGGCGTCCTCCAGCTGTTGGCGGTGTGACAACACCAACATGACCTGAGGACGTCAATTTGTCCAGAAACCTCATTGTTGAAACCTTGTAATGCCTTCCCAAGCCTGTTCGCTGCCTTTGGGTTGGACGGCGGGAACGGGGCCGCTGTAATCCATCCACCTGGCTTGCTTTCCAAAGATTGCCGGTTCCCCGGTTTGGCCTTCGCTGCTGGTAAGTTTCCCCCCGCCGAAGTATTCGGAAAGATTCTTCGCCACGCGGACGGCTAAAAAGCCGAAGTTTGTTTGACCGAATTCCAGCGAATCGGCTTTGGGGGTGAAGCGCGAATGCAACTCCATCGCCCATTCGCCATCGGCCAAAGGACGAACGGCGGCGATGAGATCCTGCTCCAACAAATAGGCCGGGTCGTGCCCATCGTACCAGCGCAGCCGAGTGGCGAGGATCGCTTCCTCTTCGCCGTCTTCGTAAGCCAGCCAATGCAGTTGGCGAATTTGGGCGGGGGTGTTGTCGCTCCAAAAGTCGATGCCCAAGACTTTATTGTGCGCGAACCAAACCGAACGGTGATGATCGTGATTGGGCGCACCGGGATGCCCCATGCGAGTGAGCGAACTGCCGGAGGGGCCAATCAGCGGATAGAAAAACGGACGCGGATAACCCGCCCCATGATGCCAACGCACGCATTCGCGGCCATCGAGCAAAACGGCCGTTTGCTGATCGGCCAAAGGCAACACGCGGCACCTGGGGAAAACATCCATCGGATCGCTTTCGTGTCTGGTTTGTAAGCAGGGCAGTCTTTTCTCGAACCATGCTTAAGGTGTGCCTTAGCCTGTGAAATAGGCGGGGGCGTTGCCGGCTCTCCATTTGATGTTGCAACCGATGCTTGGTTTTTGATTGTCCGAGACCTTTTCGCCCGCTAACACCGCATCGCAAGCCGCGCGGAGATCGGCCCCGGTGATGGGGGTTCCGCTTTGAGGCCGGCTATCGTCGAATTGGCCCCGGTACGCCAACTTTTGGTGCTCATCGAACAAAAAGAAATCCGGCGTGCAAGCGGCACTGTAGGCTTTGGCGACCGCTTGGGTTTCATCGAATAAATAAGGAAACACGTAGCCCGCGGATTTGGCTTCCTCGGCCATTTTGTCGGGGCCATCCTGCGGATACGCGCCCGCATCGTTGGAACTGATGCCTACGATGCCCAAGCCTTTGGCCTGATATTCTTTCGCGAACTTCGCCAGATCACTCCGCAGATGAACCACGAACGGGCAGTGGTTGCACATAAAAATCACCAGCAAGCCCTTTCTGCCCGCGAAATCGGCCAGGGAAACCGTGGAACCATCCACGGCATTTTGCAGCGAGAAATTCGGAGCGGACGTGCCCAAGGGCAACATTGTCGAAGCGGTTTCAACCATAGAGAGTTCTCCATTCTGTGCTTGGGCAAAATCAATGTTTTTCGCGAAGATTCGCGAGAAACGCGAACTTTTTCGTTCTGGTTTCAGTAAAGCGAGTTGGCGGGAGATTCGCAAGGTTGGGAAACTGGAATCGCTCAGGGCGAATCTGCCCGTTCCGCCTGAAGGAATTGAAATTCCCGCTGCTGGGCGGTCGATCACAAAAGACATGCTCGATTTTGAATTGGAAGAACTCAATCAAAGCACGGACTGGCGGGAAGTGCTACTCCGCCATCTGAAGCTCACCAAGCCGCGCACGAATGCCGCCAAGCAGGCCGAGGACGAGTTCGACGGTTGGCTGCCGCGAATTATGGCCGTCGATGGTCTGGAGTCCGAAGATCTGCCGAGAATCCACGGCAAGCTGATCGCCTTGGGATTCTTGAAATTCCAACTCGCCAGCCGGGGCACGGGCGTGGTGTATCAGATCAGCCCGGCGGGTCGGCAAGCGCTCTCCGGTCAACCCGCCGCCCCGTCTTGGTGGAGGCCGAGGTTCCCGGCGAAGAGAACCACGAGGACTCCACGCCAGAAGAGGCCGATCAAGCCGCTTAGCCCTGCGCACTTCGCGGCGGATCATTTTCTCGGTGGGTGAAATCCTCGGAGAAAATCGGGATTTCCCTCTCGACACGATGGGCGAGACTGGCTATAAATCCGCCCTCCTCTCTCTCATCCACTCTCATTTCCTTATTGCCAACCCAATCCACCGTGTCTTTTCCGCCATCATCGGGCGGGGAAAATTGCCGTCGGTTCGGTGTGGGCATTTCGGAGGTCTTCCATGTTGCGCCATCTGTCGTTGTCCGCCCTGCTGTTCGTGCTGGCTTGTCCTTCACCCGGCCAGGCCCAAACGGCGAACTCGCCGAGTTTCGCCTCTCGCATCAAATCGTTCTTCATCCGTGGCGAGACACCCAAACCGCCTGTTCCCGCCATTCGGCAGACGGAACGTCCTGCCATGCGGCCATTGGAACGTACCGCGATGACCCCACCGAAAACCGCCGCCCCGCCTCGGCAAGTCACCACGCGAAGCGGAAGTCTCCGCCAAACAGGGCAGGAAAATGCCACCCCGTTTATGAAGGAACCGTTTACTCCCACCTATGCCCCAACGGGGGGGGCCGTTGCCAAGCAACCGCCGGGAATTCTCAATCCGGCCTCGGCCAGAAGGCTGCCTGCCGGGAGTCTTCCTGCACAGCAAACCCGCATGCGCGATTCCTCCTTCAGCCATGCTTCTTATGAAACGCAACCGAAGAAGAAGACGATGGGGAGTTGGTTTCGCGGATTGTGGCCTTGGGGAAAGAAAACGCCGCCCCAAACTCTGAACCGCGTGACCCCCGCTTCGCACGTGCAGGAAGCGATGACGCCCCCCGGTCGCCTGGGAAATACTACGGACCCCGCCTCCTATCTGCGGAACCCCATGAACCCGGCCACGGATCAAATGCTGAAACAGTCCACTTCAATTGATCCTCGCAAAGTTTATCATGGTTCCAAGACGGTCAACCCGGAGCAGGTGCGTGCCTCGAAAGTCAACCGAGGCTCGCAATTCAACGAGTCGGGAGTTCCCCAAAGCAATACGGAATTCCGCGGGCGAAAAGATTCCGCCTTTTAACCCATGTTTGGGTTAGCGATTCGCAAAGGCTTGTCCACAAGCTCGCAATTCGGCGATTAGTCACTACAGCACCGTTTCTTCGCCTTCCGGCGGGGGCGGTGGGGTGCGGTCGGCGATTCTTAATGCCTGGAGAACTCGGCCCGCGTGCGGGGAACCGCGACTGGTGCCGCGGCGGGCGGCGGCATCGGGAAGTTGAAACGTGACCAGGCGGATCGTTTCCAACGTAGCCTGGGCCGAGAACTCCACGCCCGCCTCTTGCAAGCGGCGTTCCAGCAATCGCTCCAACAACAACGCCAGCGTGGCCACGAAAATATGCGCTTCAATTCGCGGCTTGGCGCGGTGATGGATCGGTCGCAATGCAATCACATCTTTCAGGTGGCGAAACCCGCGCTCGACTTCCATTAAGTCTTTATATTGAGCCACCGCATCGACCGCCGAGATGTCCGCTTCCGTCGTGGCGATCACATAGCAGCCTTCCAACCGCCATTCGCACCACCACCATCACCTGCACGTTTTGCGGCTTGCCATCCCGACTATAAGCATGCTTGGCGATCTCGGAATCAGCCGCGCTTCAAAGTAGGTGCTGGTTAAATCGTAAAGCACGAACTCGGGCTTGAGGTGAAACGAATCTCGCAAGCGATGAAACAGAGCGACTTCGATTTCGTTCTTGGCAGCCACCAACCGATCTAACGTGCGATACCACGCTTCGAGTTGACGATGATGCACGCGGACGCGGTTCGGCTGAAACCACTGCGGCACGAACCGCCGCCCATTCCGCGTGCGAACAAAATCGGTGTCCCGCCAAATGGCCAAGCCGTGTTCGCTTTTGGGCCGGATCAAACGATTGGCCAACAGCACAAACGCGCAACGGGGTAGGACAAGGAGCCTCGCAGGCGGCCCAACAATCGATCGAAGATCGTCCACAATCCCAGTTCCTCAAACAAAGCCCGCACGACCAACACCGGCCCCCAAGTGGAGGCATCCAGCACATCGTCTTCGCCGGGCGAGGCGGCGACTTCGCCCAAGAGCAACCGCCGGAGGCCCGGCAGAATTTCGAGCAGCACATCCTTGCGACCCAAGTCGGCCACGGTGCGTTGTTTGACCTTGCCACCTTCGCGGTAGGCTTCGACAACGCGGACGTACTCGTTCACGCGGCCATTGGACGAAGGAACTTTAATCGTGCGAACGTACATGCCTATAGTATCACGACGCTGTTCCCAACAATTAAGAAAAAAATGTGTCTTTGAAAAATAACCAACAACTTTGTGTCACTACGTTTCTCGCCCCATCGCATCAAAAACTCCCCAAAACAAGAGATTTTTGCCCTCCCCAACCCAAAAAAAAGCAATAGGAAAGCCAAACATGGGCTACCTCCAGCAGATTTCGGGGCAGCGGCGGTTCGTCAATCGGACTCAAAAACCACGACTGGTCGTGAGACCCAGCCCCGCTGGGATGGAGCAGTTATTCGGCAGCGAATCGGTAGCCGACACCTTGCTCGGTCAGGATGTAGCGGGGTCGGGCGGGGTCGTCTTCCAGCTTTCGCCGCAGACTCGCCACGAAGACACGCAGGTAGTGCGTTTCATGCGTGTCGTATGGTCCCCACACTTCTTTGAGGAGAAAGCGGTGTGTCAGGACTTTGCTTGAATGTTTGAGCATAGTGACGAGCAGCTTGTATTCCAGCGGCGTCAAACGGACTTCCTCGTCTCGGCGAAACACAAGCCGCGGAAACCCAATCGTCGCCGAACATTGAGCCATGTAGTGGCCCAACGGCTTCACGCAGAGCAGCAGCACGCCGACGAACAGCCCGAGTTGCAGGTATCAAGGCGGAACGTGGTGTGGGTGCAGCGTGATTCTAAGTGAGAGAAGCGCAGGGTTCCGGTTCCAGCGACTTCAAAAACTAAAAAAGAGAATGCACTATCGAATCATTTTTAAGCATCTCGGCATTGTGGCGTTACTTATCGGCGGTTCGATGTCGTTCAGCTTGCCTTGGGCCTTCCCATTCTCAGGGGTGACGAATCAGATTGAATGGGCGGCGTTCTTTGCCTTGTGCGGGACGATGGCCTTGGCGTTTGCACTCGGCGGACTTTTGCTCTTCCTTAGCCGTCAAGCCAGGAGCCACTTGTACCGTCGAGAAGCCTTCGCCGTGGTTGGTTTGAGTTGGATTCTGGCCACGGTATTGGGGGCACTGCCATTTCTGCTCAGCGGGGCTTGTAGCGGACCTTCACCGGACGATGGTGGGAAAGGAGTACGAATGACCGTCGTGGATACTCTCTTTGAGTCGTCGTCTGGATTTACTGGAGCGGGTGCGACCGTCATCACCGATCTTGAAAACCCTGAGCTTGTGCCGAGGGCCATTCTGTTCTGGCGATCCGAGACGCACGTTCTGGGTGGACTCGGAATCTTGGTTCTTTTCGTCGCCATTCTCGGACGAGGTTCCAGCGCCAAGGCCGTGATGCGTGCGGAAGTCCCCGGACCAACAATGGAGACATCGCACGCACGAATCCAACACACGGCGAGAGCGTTCGCCGCCATCTACGTTGGTCTGAATGCAATCCTCACGAGCTTGCTACTCATGCAATGACAACAATTGTATAGATATGGGCAAGCGAGCGAAAAGAAGGCGGGCGGATCTTTCGAAACCCTTCTCGCTGGCGAACATTTCATCGGCGCTGGCGGAAAATTCGCCTTTTTCGTCAATTCCCGCCTGGTGTGAGCCAATAATTTCGCTCGATTTCGCCTAAAGGTGCTTTGGTATGGATGTTGCTATGGTGGGGGCGGCACAAAAACTATGAAGAACCTCTGGGGAGAGACAAACATCGTGACAGGATTATCCAACAAAAAACCGCGCCGGATTTACGCTGATTGAATTGCTTGTTGTCATTGCGATGATTGCCATTCTGATGGCGTTGCTTTTGCCGGCGGTACAGCAGGCGCGAGAGGCGGCCAGGCGCATGAGTTGCCGCAATAATCTGAAACAGATTGCGCTGGCGGCACATAATTACGAATCGGCCTTTCGTGTTCTGCCGCCGCGCCGGATTCTGTCTGCGGGAAATCGTCGAGGCTGGGGGCCGTCCATTCTGCCCTATCTTGATCAAGCTTCCCTGCAGGGACAGTATCGCTTCGACAAGAGATTTTTACGCTCCCGAAAACGCGGACAACATTCGAGTTCCACTTACGATTTTCATGTGTCCTTCGGCACCGGGGGCCGCGATTGGTGACCGTCATTCAGAGCGGCGTGACATCCGAAGGCGTGGCCGGGGACTATTTCGGTCCCAATAGTTTTTCGTCGGAAAATCTATGGTGTGACGACTTTGAGCGGGAATAACCAGATCACAGCGATGGACGACCTGCCTCGAACACGGAGGTTTCGAGACATCACGGACGGGACGACGAACACGATATTTGTCACCGAACAGGCCGGCCGCGCGGACTATTACATTCGCGGCAAGAAGCAGCCGAACAATGCCGGGCTGAGTCAGGCGACCAGTTGGGGTTCCTGGCCTTCATACCAGGTCTTCCAGGTGCAGGTGTTTGGGAGCGATGGGATCACTCAGGGATGGCGGGGGGTTGCACCATTAACTGCAACAACAGCCAAGGAATTTATAGTTTTCATCCGGGGGGAGCAAATACCGCGTTTGCGGATGGGTCTGTGCATATGCTGTCCGAGTCAATGGATGCCAACATTTTGTTCGGACTGGTCACGATTAATGGTGGAGAAGTGATCGGGCAGGCATTTTAACTAGGGCAGAGTCCTTGCTCCAACGTCAAAGTTAAGTTGTCATCGGGAAGGGTAAGATGTCTTTCCTTGGCCACACTCCACAGTCTTTCCTACATGAGAGAACCTATGCGAGAGCGCTTAAATCCCCTTGAAGTCGTTGTTGTCGCCATTTGCCTGTTCGTTCTGTCTGCCCTCCTGCTCCCCGGCATGCTCGCAGCGCGGTGATGCAGCGCGAGAGCAGTCGTGCCGGGATCGGCTGCGCCAAGCTTGGGACGGCTTTCATGAAGTACGAATCGGTGCATGGCGGCCTGCCTCCTCGCCGCACCGGCTTCAACAACGGCAGCCCGTATGGGGGCTGGGGAGGGCAGATTCTTCCCTATCTGGAATTGCCTGGATCGAGCGGCCGAATACGACGCCCGCTACGACTTCTTCGACCCGAAAAACAAGGCGATCGTTGAATCCGCAGTTGCCCGTTTTTCTGTGTCCGTCGAGTCCTTCCGAGACGATTTGTGCAGATTCAGTCTCAGGCTTCCACAAAGTCGCTCAATCCAGACAAAGATACCGTTTATACTTGCAAAGCCGCGGCGGTCGATTTCATCACCTCGAATGGCAGTGCAGATGACCGAAACGGGTACGGCATCAATGCCTTAGGTGGGGGAGGTGGAGTTGGAAATCAACGTCAGCCGATGACCGACGATGAAGATTCTTCCCGTATCGAAGATCACCGATGGCCTATCGAATACTCTGTTGCTGATCGAACAGGCCGGACGGCCGTCTGCTTGGCGAAATCAGAGAAAAGAAACCAGGCGATGGACAGTTCGGCATGAGTCCCAACGCGCGCGGTGCCTGGGCGGGCTGGGGATCGATCTCGTTTGGCTCTGTGAACGCGGAAACCGGTGAGAGACCGGCACGCGGCGACGGCACGGACTGTAGTGTCAACTGCAATAACTGGTTCGGCATCTATGGCTTTCATCCGGAGGGCGCCAACGTGCTTGTTCTGCGATGGCAGTGTGCGATTCGTCGGTAAGAAATTGGATCCGCTGACGTTCGCCTATCTGACTATTCGAGACGATGGGCACCTGATTCATCACGACGATTTTTGAGAAGACGGAATTTGTTCTGCAACTTCAAATCGCTCTGGTCAATACGCCAAGGAGTGTCTGTGGACATCAAGAAAACTGAAGCCCGAACCATGATGCGATTGCTGCCCGGTTGTCTGTTTCTATTCGTTATCGTTGTCACCTCGTCTATCTGCCGAGCCGGGGACATCAGGCCGATTGATATTTCCCGGCTGATCGATCAACGACTGGGGATTGTCAGTGCCGACAAGTCTCGATTCGCCGGCGATGCGGAATTTCTCCGTCGAGTGACGCTCGATTTGGCGGGCCGCATCCCTACGATTGCCGAAGTGCATGCGTACCTGGGCAACGCTTCGGAATCCAGGCGGGTCGGAATCGATTGATCGGCTGATGACTTCGGGCGTCTATTACAGGAATATGGCGACATTTTGGCGACGTTCGTGGGTTCCGCAAGCGGATACGCCGGAATTCTGCCTCCGTCACAGATGACTTTGAATCGTGGCTGGCTCACCGCCTTCAAGAAGGGACTCGGTACGATGAACTGGTTGCTCGAAATCTTGACGTTGGACCAGTCCAATGTTGCGCCGGGAAACCGCAGCTCCCATCGGCTTTTACAATGCCAACCAATCGAAGCCGGAGAACTTGGCGGCAAGTTCAACCCGCGCATTTCTGGGAGTCAATCTCGATTGTGCCCAGTGTCACGATCATCCGTTTTCTCGCTGGACCCGCGAACAATTCTGGCAGACGGCCGCCTTTTTCGCTCCACCCCAAATGCGGACAAAAATGGCCGGCCGCAACTTCCCAAAGTTCGCATTCCGGATACGGATACTCGAATACGAACCGGCGTTGCTGACCCAGGCGGAAATCCAGTGGCCGCAGAAGCTGGATTCGGTCTCGCTGCGTCTCGTGCTGGTCGACTGGATGAAGGAAAATCCGGAGCGGCTTCTGGCAAAGAATGCGGTCAATCGCCTTTGGGCTTACTTCTTCGGGGAAGCCATCATCGAGCCGATGGATGATCTCAGTCGCGATGAATTTCAATCCGGCGATCAAGCCGATCTGCTGAATGCCCTTGCCGCAGTCTTCGTCACCAGCGGCTACAAGCTGAATGTGGTGGTGGAAGGCATTGTCGGCTCCAACGCTTACCGCCTGCATCATCGTCCAAAAGATCCCATCTTCGACCGCCATCAGATCTTCCGAAAAGACAAGTGAAGTGGTCGGTCAACCTACAGTCTGTTCCCGACGACTGCCTTGCTTCAAATTGTCAGATCCCCCGTGCGAGGTTTGACGGGCGAGCAGTTGTACGACAGCTTGCAAACGGCTGCGGGCCTACCCTCAGAACGCGCGGGATGTCAAAGGCGGATCAAGCCGCAGTCAGCGCCAAGAGTTCGCATCTCGCTTCTACGTTGAACGCACTCAAAATGCCGAGAGATCGATTTCGCAGGCGTTGACGTTGATGAATGGATCGTTTGTTAACGAACTGACATCAAAGCAAGGCAACCTAGATGCTGGCATCTGTGCTAAGTTCGCCCTTTATGAGTTTCGCCGAGCAGATCGATACGGTCTTCATCGCCGTTCTGGGTCGTCATGCACGGGAAGCCGAACTTCAGGCGGTGAAGCGAACGTTTCGAATTGCATGCTGACACCACCCAGGAAAAGCATCTGGGCAATCTGTTTTGGGTACTCGTAAATTCTTCCGAGTTCAACACCAATCACTAATTGAAGCAAAGGTTCCTATGCTGAACGAACATCTTTCTCACGACGCACAGTGTTACGAAGTCTTGCACTGGGTGTTTCTGCCTGGTCGACATCCAGTTGGCTGCCCGCGCTGGCACGTGCCGCGGCAAAATCGGACAGCAAACCCAAGTCTGTGATTCTGATTTGGCTGAACGGCGGCCCGGCAACCATTGACCTCTGGGATCTGAAGCCGGGAAACAAAAACGGCGGGCCCGTTTCAAGGAAATATCCACCAGCGTCAAAGGAATGCAGATCAGCGAGCATTTGCCGTCTCTGGCAAAAGTGGCTTCTGATTTTTCAATTATTCGGTCCATGTCGACTCGCGAAGGCGACCATTCGCGCGCGAGATTTGCGTCATTGACCGGCTACACGCCACAGGGAGCCATCAAGTTTCCAGCGTTCGGTTCTCTGGTGGCTCACGAGTTCAACGTCGAAAACGACATTCCCTCGTACGTGCATATCGGTGGGCGACCCACTGTCAGTGGCGGGGGCTTCCTAGGGCCCCAGTATGCTCCGTTTGTTGTCGGGGGCGGAATCCCGTCGGGGAGGCCCCGGTTCGGCGACCGCAAGTCTTAAAGTGGCCGACCTCGCCCCGGCCTCCGAAGATCAGCAGGCGGAACGGCGGAAACTGCAAGCGGAATTGCGGTCACTCTCGACGATGTCCTCTTCACAAGTCACCGATGCACTCGATTCATCGCGTGACCGAGCCTTGCAGCTGATGAATCCCAAAGCCGCGTCCGTTTTCAACCTGGACGAAGAAGAGACTTCTCTGCGCGAAGCCTACGGTACGAGCACGTTTGGTCAAGGATGCCTAATGGCGCGGCGGTTGGTTGAACGAGGTGTGAGTTTCGTCGAGGTCTCGCTCGATGGCTGGGACACGCATACGAATAATTTTGAACGTGTGAAGGAACTCTCGCAACAACTGGATCGCGGATGTGGGTCTTTACTGAAAGATCTTCGCGAGCGTGGTCTCCTTGAGGACACGTTGATTGTTTGCCAGGGAGAGTTTGGCCGAACTCCGCGGATCAACGGCCAGGATGGGCGAGACCACTGGCCCTCGTCATGGGCCATGATGCTGGCAGGAGCGGGAATTCGTGGCGGTCAGGTCGTCGGCAGCACGGGCGAGGATGGAATGGAAATCAAATCCAAACCGACACGGACCGCGGATCTGATGGCAACCATCTTCCGCAGCATCGGGCTTGATCCCAGAAAACAAAACATATCAAACGTCGGTCGACCGATTCGACTGGCCGACCCGAACGGCAAACCGATTGAGGAGTTGTTATGAGAACGATCTTGATTTTGATGCTGTTCGTCTTGGCCCCTGGAATTGAAGCGACTGCTCAGCAGGCCAAAGCCGTGCAACATCCAACGGCATCGCTAGGTCTCATTGAATCCCACCGCATCCACGAGATTGATATTCGGGTAACCGTCGATGATTTGCCTTACGATGAGTATTGGACAAAGACGTTCGATGCCCTCTTCGCGTTCGCTGACTCCAATTCGGATGGCGCGTTGAGTGAAGAAGAGCTCCCCCTGGTTCCCTCCGCGCGAGCGGTTCGGTTATCGCTGGGCAGTGCATTCACGCCGCCGGTGGCGTCCATTCAATCCCTCAAGGAGATTGTGGGAGATGAGTCAAAGAAGTGTTCAAAGGTAGAACTCCGGCGCTACTATCTGCGCCACGGTGCCGGCCAGCTTCAGATTGGCTATGGCAAGCTCTCCAATACGGCGGCGATTACCGAAGCAGCTGCTTATAGCACTCGACGAAGATCGGGATGGCAAAATTACGCAGGCGGAAGTCCTCCAAGCGGAATCGACTCTGCGACGACTCGATGCAAACGACGATGAACTGATTGGAGTGGGAGAGCTTGTCCCCAATGGAACGTACCCGGGAAGCGCAGCCGCCAACGCCTTGCAGTCATCCAAAGCCATCGACCTCTCGCCGGCAGGCGACGGCAGTCTTGTGCTGAAGCGGTTTCCAACACTTCCCGATGGGGGGGCTATCAACTCCGCAAAAGCATCCGGGAAAAGTTCAACGCCGCAGGAATCTGTATCAGGCGGTCCGATTGAGAAAGCGGTCTGGCAAATCACGATCTCCGATCAAGTGAAAGCTCAGCCTCTGAAGGTTGCCACAAAGGCACGTTGTGCGAGTTGGGCGGTTGACGGTCCGCTGATGGAACACTATGCCCATTTGTGTCAAGAAATTGCCAATGCAGAAGTTGGGCCATTGAAGAAATCGACGGGCAAAAAGGATTTGCGAGAAGGCCGTTCTTCCCCCGCGTGGCTGACTTCACTGGCCGATCGGGACCGGAACGGTGAGTTGTCTCAGCAAGAGATCGATCAATGGCTGAAACTTCAGCGACAGTTGATTCACGGTCAGCTATTGATCGGTGTTTACTACGGCGGCGGACTTTTTGAACTACTGGACGCCAATCACGATGCGGGGCTTTCCATCCGCGAACTGAGGGCGGCCTGGCAGACCCTCAAATCCGCTTCCTGCACGTCGGGGAATTCCGTTGACATCAGCCGGGTTCCAAACTTCGTGCTTTTCGTTGTGAGCCAGGGCTATCCCGACAGTCTCGCCAGAATCTCCACATCCGATGTAGAGTGGTTCCGCCTTATGGACCGCAATGCGGACGGTGATGTGTCGCGGCGGGAATTCACGGGTTCCCTCGAAGCATTCGGCCGACTGGACCAGGACCATGACGGCTTGATCTCGCCCCGCGAAGCAAAGATGAACAATTGAAATCCAGGCCGAACGGTGTGGCCCACTGTGAACTTGCTTTCAAAATCTCCGCCAGGTCGCCTGATTGAGAAGTGGCACAGCATTTCCGCAGTGAAGCGCAGAGAACAGAACTCGCCGGGTCGGCTCAAATCCCATTTCTCCGTTGGTGTAGCGCTCCACCACGCTCGGATTGCTCCCCCCTTCACAAAATATTTGCTTCAGTTCGTCAGGCTGCATCCTGGTTGAAGTGTCCTCTTGCCAAAATGAAAACTCAATTTTATGCCTCAGCCGGTCATTTCTCACGTACCGGGTTTCTCCGCTGGGAGCGGGCACGGATCGCTACCGGCATCCAACTTGAATGCAAACCCACCGAGCAGAATCGCGGACGATATTCCCCAAACGGCAATTAAGCCGAAGCAATCCGCCGCCCAACCCAAGAGGGGCAGCAAGATTGCAACGGTCACGGCCCGGGCAACACTTTCCAAAGAGAGGACGGAAGCTCGCTGCGTCTTTTGCATTTCCGTATTGAGCGCGCTGACGAAAATCGGTCGCCTCAGATTTTGCAGAAGGGTCAAAACCATCAGGATCAACAGACCGGGAAACAGCCCCCATTTGAGGTCCAGCGCGCAAGCGGCAAGGCCGATCACGGCCAAGACGCTTCCCAAATAGACCCCATTCAACGCAGCGTTGCGACTTCCGGCGGCGCATTCAAAACGCGGACTCATCCGCGCCCCCAATCCTCCCAGACCATCGCGCAGGAATTCACTTAAGCCCACCCAGAAAGCCCCCGCGCTTGCAATTCCCGAAACTCCCACGGGGGCAACAATCGGAATGCCGAACATCCCCAAGCCCGCTTTAAGAAACGGTTGAGTAAAGTATTTGAGAAGAATCTTCATCTGGCTCTCGAACAAGATAGATTGGAAAAACAGCGACACAAATCGCGGCCTTCGCCACATGTTTTCGGGAGGCGGAATCTCTGATGGGCTGCGGTCGGTGGACTCGGATTTCCTTTTGCGGTACGCATCGCCTTCAAACTTCCGAGGGTAAGTCAGCAGTAACAAAAATCCGCAGAATGCCGTTCCAGCGGAAAGAAAAAATAACATCGCATATTCCCGCGACCAGGAAAGCAACAGTCCCCCACAAATTGCAGCCGTGGCAGAGGAATACTTCGACACGGCCCGCGTTCGTCCGATCAACTGCGTGGCCAGAGCGAATTGTCCCGTGGAGTCCAAGTAGTCCAGCATGATGGCTTTATGGCTGCCGGTGCGTAGAGCTTCTCCCAAGGCAAATAATGCCAGGCAGCCGCCCAGCCAAACGGGCAACGAAACGTAGGCGTTCGGATTTGTTAAACCGAATCCGGTAAATGCCATCGCATAGAAGACAAAACACAGCGCGGTCGCCCGCCGGCGGCCCCAATAGTCGGCCAAAATTCCCGAGGGGACTTCCAAGCTCACGGTCACCAGGTGTTGCAATCCGAGGAGCACGCCGATGGTGGAGAACGAAAGCTTCCGATCCAAGAAATACAGAATCAAAAACGGATCGGCAAACCGTAGATTCTTAAAGAAGGAATACAAATAAAATCGGACGATCATATGGCTCATCCGAAAAGTTCTGCTACACAACAGCGGAAGTAGATGCCTCGCATGAGGCTTGGACGCATTGCCATGCTTTGCAGTTTTCTTCTTGCTAGTTTTGTCAATTCTTCTTTGGTCTTCGCTTGATGCCGCGTGAGTTCTTGGTGCTTGAGATGATTCCACACTTTTTCGTCAGGGTTCCAATCCGGTGAGTATTTGGGAAGGTGGAAAACGTGGAGTCGTTCCTGGCTGTCAATATAGCTCCTGGTTTTTTTGGATGTGTGCGGAGGTGCTTGATCCTTCATGACGACAAGGTGACGGCGGTTGTGATGTGTCAACATTTGTTTGAGAAAATCAATCACTTCAGGTGAGGCAATTCGTTTGTTGTGAAGTCGAAACTGTAAGTTCCCCTGTCGACTCACGGCAGACATCGCGGGGAAAATGGGGCCTAACCCCTTTAAGAAATGCTCGTTCTTCCTAAACTTATAACTGCCGGAGATTTCGGTTGATCGATTCCTCCAAGGTTTTCAGCCGAAGCCGCAGGGTTTCCAGGCGTTCCCAGACTTTGGGGCGATTGGGAACCGTTTCCCGGTGCAGCAGCAGGCGATCCATCCAAGCCATCCCGGAGAGCAAAACCCCGCTGTGATCCAAGGCTTGCACCAAGGCTCTTTCGTGGGAATCCAAAGGGCGATGGCTTTCGTATTCCTGCACTGCGAACTCCCAAGCGGGGCGATCATCCTTCAGCAGGCTGCCCAGCAAGCGGGCCAAGTCGGTGGCGACGTTCTCGGCTCGGCAGGCGGAGGCATCAATCAAACCCGTGACTTCCTCCCCCGCGAACAGAACGTGATCGTGCCAAACATCCCGCAGGCAAGGCTGCAGACGAAACCGCGTATGGCTCAAAATATCGAGTTGGGTGGCAATCGAAAGTGCAACGCTTTCAAAGCGAGCCGCAAATTCGCCGGCAAGTTCGCGAAGTTCCCGATCAGGCTCCGAAAACATCGCGGCTTTTAATTGCGAGAGCTTGCTTTGCCGCCATGCTTGCAAGCAGGAAAACCGTTCTGTCACGGCGGGGGAGATCGCATGTTCCCGATGATAAAACCATTCCGCAGCCGGGCCAAGTTCGGTATAATCGCACGTTAACCGATGAAACGCTGCCAAGCGGGACATCGCATTTTGCAGTTTTTTGGGGGAAGGCTGGAACCAATAATTGGCACGTCCCGGCAGCCAGGGTTCGAGTTGCCAGAGCCTGCCGTGGCAACGGACCAGGGTTTCGCCATTCAAAGCCGGAACGGGCACGGCGACTTCGGAAAAGCCGGCCTCGAAAACGTGCCGCAACAACCGATGCAAACCCAGTATCCGCCGCTGAGGCAATGCCCCGGCGGGCCAACCTCGCAGGCAAAAGGGGCCGCGTGCGGTTTCGAGATGCACGATCACCGCCCCGCTAAACCCGGCGGACTCGCCCAAAAGCGCCCACCTTTCGGGAACGTAACCGGCAGAATAGGCGGAAAGAACTCGCTTTAACGATTGCGGCGACATGGCTGATAAAACCGATTCGACCGATTGCGAAATCCACGCAGGCGGCCTTATTTCCTCCAATCCGAACTTGATCCCTTTAATCGTGACAATTACACGGCTCCCTCGCAACTGGTAATTGACACCCCCCCGCCGCAGGCGGTACAACTTATTTGATAGTGAATCCAGAGAATCAAAACACGGCGGGGTCGGCCCGCAGAGAATTCGTATTGAACTCGAACAACTGCCCCGATTTGTTGGGACAACTCACTCATCTTGAGGTCGCATCCATGAAACGCTCACTTTTTCAAGTTCTGCTACCCGCCGTGGCGGCGATGTTGCTGCTCTCCCAAACCGCAAATGCACAGTTCGGCTTCTACTCGTGGTGGAGCGGATATACTCCGTCCTATTCCAGCTATTACAATCCTTACGCTAGTTATTACACACCGAGTTACACATCCTATTACACGCCCTCCTACTATTCCGCAAGCTACTATCCCAGCACATCTTATTACGGAGGTTCCTGCAGCAGTTGTTCTTCCTGCAGCAGTTGTTCTTCCTGCAGCACGGGATCGTGCGGTTCGGTAGGTTGTTGTTACGTGCCCTCTAGTTGCTGTTCGCCCTGTAGTTCGTGCAGTTCCTGTAGTTCGTGTGGAACGAGCGGCTGTTCGAGTTGCAGTTCCGGCGATTGCAATTTGGCTTCTTCGAGCAACAATTCCGGCTCCAATCCCAATTCGAGTTCCAATGCCGCCCCCACTCCCGTGACGCCCCGCGCAGATTCCACCACTTCTCCCGGGCGCAACAGGACTTTCATTGAAGAACAAGATCGCGGACAGGGCTGCGCCTTATGAAAATAACCGCCAGAACAACCCCACCGGTGACGGTTTCACTCCGCGAAATCCCGCAAACCAAGGCAACCCCACCGGCGACCCGCTGGATCAGAACTTCGGAGCGCCGAACGCTGCGCGGCCAAAATCCTTTGCAATTCAAAATTCCCGAAGTCGTCCTCAATCGCCGGCAACCGGCCCCCACGCATCAACGGGATGCCCTCAAAGATCGCACGTTCCAAGTCAACGCGAGCCAAGAAGTGAAATCCCCCTCGTGGAAACTCGATGAAAAAATCACCTCGCGACCGATGCCCCAACGCACCCGCCTCATCGCCCGGCGGTCTTGGGAACAACCCGCAGTCGCGAAAACTGTCACCCGCCCGACCTCGGTCGAGAATCTGGGCTGGGTTCCCATGCCTGCTCCCACGCAGTTGGTGCAAAAGTAAAAGGCGGATTCGCAAATTCTCGAAACCCACAATAAAATCGGGGTGCAAATCGGTGATTTGTGCCTCGATTTTTTGTCGTGTCCTTCCTCAGAACACGGGAGCGTTCGGCTTATGCAAAATACGGATGTGGCCCGCATCTTCGATAGTCTGGCCGACCTCTTGGAAATCCAAGAAGCCAACCCCTTTCGCGTGCGGGCGTACCGCAACGCTTCCCGCACCATCGGCAACATGAGCGAAGCAGTCGCCGACATCATCGAAGACCCCCAGCGCAGCCTGGATGATCTGCCCGGCATCGGCAAAGACCTGGCTGCGAAGATCAAAACCATTATCACCACCGGCAGCCTGCCGCAGTTGGAGGAATTGAAAACGCAGATTCCCCAAGGCGTGGTGGAGATGCTGAACCTGCCGGGCATCGGCCCCAAGAAAGTGGCGGCGATTTACAGAGAGTTGAAGATTGATTCGCTGGAAAACCTCAAAGCCGCCGCCCAAAAAGGCGAAATTGCGAAGCTCAAAGGCTTCGGGAAGAAGACCGAGCAAACGATTTTGGAAAACATTGATGCCGTTGAGGAAGCCGGCAAACGGTTTTTCATCAATGAAGCCAAACTCGCCGCCGATGAAATCGTGGCGGACTTGTTGAAGTTAAAATCCGTCAGCAAAGCCTCAGTCGCCGGTAGTTGCCGCCGGCGTCGCGAATCCGCAGGCGATTTGGACGTGCTGGTGACTTCCACAAATTCCGAAGAAGCCATGAACAGCCTCGCCGAACACGAGTTGGTGGAAAAAGTTCTTTCCCGCGGCGAGACCAAGCAGCGGGTAAGGTTGCGGTCCGGGATTGAAATGGACCTGCGCGTGGTTCCCGAAGAATCTTACGGGGCGGCTTTGCAATACTTCACCGGGTCGAAAGAGCACAACATCGTCATCCGCCGGCGTGCCCAAGAACGCGGGTTAAAGATCAACGAGTACGGCGTGTTTCGCGAAAAAGATGACACGCGAATCGCCGGGGCCAGCGAGGAAGAAGTCTATGCCTCGGTCGATCTGCCTTGGATTCCCCCAGAACTGCGGGAAAACCGGGGCGAGATCGAGCAGGCGGAACAAGATCATCTGCCCGACTTGTTGGAACTGGACGACATTCGTGGCGACTTACACATGCACACCACAGCCACGGATGGAAACGCCTCGATCCGCGAAATGGCTGAGGCCGCCAAGAAACGCGGGCTGAAATACATTGCGATCACCGATCACTCCAAACGGGTCACGATGGCCAACGGCTTGGACGCCAAACGCCTGCGAAAGCATTGGGAAGAGATCGACAAAGTGAACGAGGAAATCCAAGGCATTGAAATCTTCAAAGGGATTGAATGCGACATCCTCGAAGATGCGACAATGGATCTGCCCGATGAGGTTTTGAAGGAAGCCGACTGGGTTTTGGCGGTGCTGCACTATGGACTCAAACAACCGCGAGAGCAAATCACCAAGCGGTTGCTGACGGCCATAAAATGCCCTTACGTCTCGGCCATCGGCCATCCTTCGGGTCGGCTGCTGTTGAAGCGCGCCGGGGCGGATGTGAATTATAAAGAGATTTTCCAAGCCGCCTCAGATCATGGCGTGATGATGGAAATTAACGCCCATCCCGCCCGTTTGGATTTGGACGACATCCATGCCCGCGCCGCCAAGGAGCAGGGGATTCTCATCGTGATCAACACCGATGCCCACACCACGGATGGTTTCGACGTGATGCAATACGGCGTGTTTCAAGCTCGCCGGGCGGGGCTGGAAAAGAAAGATGTGGCCAACACCCGCACGCCGGCCCAATTCCGCAAACTTTTGCGGAATGCATGAGCTTCGACAAATCTCGGCGTCTTATGGACTCCGGGGCCGAGTTTTCGTACATTTCATGCCGGTTCGAGACAATCCTCAACCACCAGCGACCCCATGAGCATCTTGCCGCTCGCTTGAGATTTTATGCCTCCCGTTCATCTTGCGATTTTTTGGCATCAACATCAGCCGTATTACCCCGATGATGTCAGCGGGGAAACGCTAATGCCTTGGGTCCGTCTGCACGGAACCAAAGACTACTTCGGCATGGCGAAGCATCTGTTGGAGGTGCCGGAGTTCCACTGCACGATCAATTTGGTTCCCAGCCTGCTTGTGCAAATTTTGCGGTACACCGAACAGGAAGGCAGCGACCGGCATTTGGATTTGTCTCGTTTGCCCGCCGACAGTTTGACTGCCGCCGACCGTGCGGAGTTGCTGACCGCCGGCTTCATGGCGAACCCGGAAAGCATGATTCGCCGCTATCCCCGCTACCGCGAGTTGCTGCAAAAGCGCGGCGTGGAACCCGTGGAAAACGTGGTCTCCCGCTTTTCCGCTGATGAACTTAGGGATCTGCAATGTTGGAGCAACTTGACGTGGATTCACGATCTGGCCTTCGAGGAAGATGCGGAACTCCGCCGCTTCCGCGAAAAAGGTCGAGGTTGGAGCGAAAACGAAAAGGCTTGGCTGTTGGAACGTCAAATGGACATTCTTCGCCAAGTGATTCCTCTGCATAAAAAGCTGGCGGATCGGGACAAGTCGAACTGACGACCACGCCGTTTTATCACCCCATCTTGCCGTTGTTGTGGGATAAGTCTTCGGCCCGTCAAGCCATGCCCGATTGTGCACTGCCTCGGTTTATGGAGCGTTACCAGGAAGATGCCCGCCGACATCTTCGGGCGGGGGTGGAGTTTCACCAAGAAAGTTTTCGGCAAGGCCCCGCGGGGCATGTGGCCTTCGGAGGGTTCGGTTTCGCAGGACATTCTGGAAGCCATCACCGATGTGGGCATCGAATGGATCGCCACCGATGAGGAAATCCTCGCCTACTCGACGAATGGCTGGGTCGCGCGGGATGGCAACGGGCACTCGAAGCATCCGGAAATGCTGTATCGGCCTTGGAACTTGGAAGCGGGCAAGAAGCCCGCTGCAAATTGTGTTTCGCGACCATGCTCTCAGCGATCTGGTGGGGTTTCATTATCAGCGAAGCGAAGCCCGATCACGCCGCGCAGGATATGATCGGGCGGGTGTTGAGCATCGGCCGCGCGGTGGCACGCCGCCGGCAGTGATCGGCCCGGCGTTGGTTCCCATCATTTTGGATGGCGAGAACTGCTGGGAATACTACCCCGATGGCGGCGTGGACTTTCTCAGACGGCTCTATCAGCGATGTGCGTCCGCAACGACCGCATCCGCCCGGTGACCATCGGCGAAACCCTCGAAAAATCACCCCGCGACCGACACCATCGGCAATCTGTTCGCGGGCAGTTGGATTTCGCACAACTTCGCGATCTGGATCGGACATCACGAAGACAACACCGCTTGGGATCTGCTGCACGATACGCGGGAGTTTCTCAAGAAACGGAAGCCAGCGGAACCGTCGGAGCCGAGGCTTTTGGCAAAGGCGCAGAAACGAATTGGACATTGCCGAGGGCAGCGACTGGTTTTGGTGGTTTGGAGACGATCATTCCTCCGCGCAAGATGCGGTGTTCGATGAACTCTTCCGCCGGCATCTGATCAATGTGTATCGCTTGCTGGGCAGCAATCCGCCCAATGCGCTCAATCGCCCGATCACGCGGGCGGATCATCGGCTGCTGCACACGCAACCCACGGGCTTTCTGCCGGTGAAAGTCACGGGGCGGGCGACTTATTTCGAATGGATCAGCGCGGGAAAATACATCAGCGGCAGCGAACGGGGCACGATGACGCTGGTGACCGAGGGATTCATCAAGCGGCGTTACTTCGGGTTTGACAAAACCCATTTGTTTCTCAGGGCCGACACCGCTCAGACGAGCGCAAGAGACGATTTTCAAGCGATGGACGAATTGCGAGTGCGCTTCCAGGAACCGGCCTCAAACCGAGATTCGCATTCGCGGGTTGGACACCGAAAACCCCGCCGCCGTGCTGTATCGGCATCAGAAAGAAGTATCGGTGAAGGTGGAAGTCGGCCTCGATAAGCTCTTGGAAATCGGCATCCGCATCGAGGATTTGAAACTGCAAAGAAGGTGAGCCGCATTTCGTTCTTTTATGGATTGTCTGAGCAAAAACCGCAGCCTCGACCGCGCTCCGCAAGAAGGTCTGATCGAACTCACGGTTCCCTCTCCCGATTTTGAATTATTCATGTGGCAGGTGTGATTTTGGCCAAGGGTCAAGAGACAAGTCTCAAGGGTCAGAAGGGGCAGTTAAAGCACTCAGGCTCTTGATAGTTGTCTCTCGTTCCTTGATCTTTCTGACTCTCGACTCTTGTCCCTCGACTCTCGACCTTTTTAGAAACTGACGTATGCCCGATTTACGCAAAGATCCCATTGTGGGCCGTTGGGTGATTATTGCTCCCGACCGGGCGAAACGGCCGGAAGATTTCACCCATCAATTTCAGGAAAGCATCGGCGGTACGATCCCTTCGCCGAGGGCAACGAAGACGCCACCCCGCCGGAAATTTTGGCGTACCGCGCACGACGGCAGCGAACCGAACGGACCGGGTTGGCGGGTGAGGGTGGTCCCCAACAAATTCCCGGCGCTTCAGGTCGAAGGCGATTCGCAAAAGCGGGGCGATGGGATTTATGACATGATGAACGGCATTGGGGCGCACGAGGTCATCATCGAATGCCCGCAGGCCGAAACCAATCTCTCCCACTTGTCGGTCGAGAACGTGCGCGAAGTGTTTTGGGCTTACCGGGACAGGCTGGTGGATCTCAAAAAAGACCGCCGGTTGCTGCACGGATTGATTTTCAAGAACAAGGGAGCCGCCGCCGGGGCTTCTTTGGCGCACTGCCATTCGCAACTGATTGTGACTTCGGTGGTGCCGATTTCAATTGCGGAAGAGATGGCCGGGTGCTTGAATTTTACAATTATCGGGGCCGGTGCATTTTTGATGACATGCTTCATCAAGAATTGCGGACCGCGAAGCGTGTGGTTTTGGAGACGGAACATTATCTTGTGATCTGCCCGTTCGCGAGCCGGGTTCCGTTCGAGACCTGGGTGCTGCCCAAACATCATTCCAGCCATTACGAAAACATCGGCAAGCCGGGGCTGGAAGAATTGGGCGATGTCATGAAAACCGTACTCACGAAGTTGGAATTGGCCCTTGATGACCCGCCTTACAACTATATGATTCATACGGCTCCGTTTGATGTGGCGGAATTGCCGCACTATCATTGGCACATCGAGATTTTGCCCCGGCTGACGCGGGTCGCCGGTTTTGAATGGGGTAGCGGGTTTTACATCAACCCCGTAACCCCCGAAGACGCCGCAGACTTCCTCCGCACCGTAGATGCCGAAGTATAGCCGAGCGGGGGGCGTCAACCGCCGGGTTTCTTCCGTTCCGCGAAAACGCTGTGAAAATAGAAATCGCCGAGAGCACGCGAAGTCGAAAAAGTTCATTTTCTGGAGCACTCAACATAACCAGGGGGCTGACGCCCCCCGCTCGCCTTAAACGATAATTTCCGGTAATTTTACCCAAACCCTAAAAACTACTGAGCGCCGCTTTCTCCATGCACCGAAAACAGACTGGACCTTCATCACATCCCGGAGGGAAAGGACTCTTTCCATGAACAACCAGATACGTTTGGTCCTCGCGATTCACAATCATCAGCCCATCGGGAATTTCGAGGGCGTTTGCGAGCAGGCTTTCCGCGACAGTTACGCCCCGTTCCTGGAAGTGCTGGAAGATTATCCCGAACTGCCCATTTCCCTGCACACTTCGGGCAGTTTGTTGGAATGGATGGTCGAAGCTCATCCCGAATACATCGACCGCGTGCGGTCTTTGGTCGATCGCGGCCAAGTGGAAATCCTCGGCGGCCCGTTTTACGAACCGATCTTGGCCGGCATTCCCCGCCGGGACCGCATCGGCCAGATCGCGGCGTATTCAAGGTATCTCAAACTGCTCTTCGGAGCCGACGTGCGCGGAATGTGGGTTCCCGAACGGGTTTGGGAGCAATCCTTCGCTTCGGACATCGCCCGTTCCGGCATCGAATACACACTCTTGGACGATTTCCATTTTCGCGGAGCGGGACTCAACGGCGATCAGCTTTGGAGTTACTTCCTCACCGAAGATGAAGGCCGATTGCTGAAAGTCTTCCCCGGCAGCGAGCGATTGCGGTACACGATTCCCTTCCAAGACCCGCAAGCAACCATCAATTATCTGCGGGAATTGGCGGACAAACATCCCAACTCGGTTTGCACGTTCGGGGATGATGGGGAAAAATTCGGCACCTGGCCGAACACCAAAAAACACGTTTACGAAGATGGCTGGTTGCGGAGCTTTTTCGATGCCTTGATGGCGAACAACGATTGGCTGAAAGTCGCCACGCTTGCCGAAACCGTCGATCAGTTGCCGCCCGCCGGCGAGATTTACATTCCCGATTGCAGCTACCGCGAAATGACGGAATGGTCGCTGCCTTCGGATCGGCAAATGAAGCTGAAAAGCCTGGAACACGCACACAATCACGATCCCGATTGGGGTGACGTGCGGAGTTTTATCCGGGGCGGATTTTGGCGGAACTTCCGCGTGAAGTATCCCGAAAGCCACGAAATGTACGCCCGCATGTTGGGCATCAGCGAACGCTTGGAACTGCTTTCCCGCAGCGACACGGGCACGGAGGATTTGGCGGAACCGCTCCATCAAGCTCGTACCGAGCTTTACCGCGCCCAGTGCAATTGCTCTTATTGGCACGGAGCGTTCGGCGGGTTGTATTTGCCTCACTTGCGGAATGCGGTGTATCGGCATTTAATCGCCGCCGACACTCTGCTCGAACAAGCCTCCGGGCGGTCCGGGCAATGGTTGGAAATCGCTGCGGACGATTACAACCGCGATGCCCGCAAAGAAGTTCGTCTGGCCAGTGACCGCTTCGCGGCTTGGTTGGCCCCGGCGCAAGGTGGCCATCTTTACGAATTGGACGTGCGATCCACGCGGCATAACCTGCTGGCCACGCTAAATCGTCGCCCCGAACCCTACCACGATACCGTGCTGAAAGCCGGCCAAAATCATCCAAGCGAAGCGGAACACCATGACGAGGATGGTGTGGCCAGCATTCACGACATGGTGCATTTCAAGCAACCGGATCTCGACAAAAAAATCGCCTACGACAATTGGCCGAGGAAGAGTTTGGTCGATCACTTCCTGCAACCGGGCCTCAGTCTGGAAGACTTTGTGAAGGGGGAAGGCGAAGTCGGGGATTTTGTCCAAGGCGTTTACGAGGCGGCTTTGCGGAGGTCGGACAATCGCGTGGAAGCCGTGCTCTCCCGGCAGGGAAACATCGGCCCTTATGCGGTCACCCTTTCCAAAACGGTGGCGCTCGACAACGAGAACCCCGGTCGATTTGAAGTGGTCTATCGCTTGGAAAACCTGCCTTCAGACGTGCCGATTCATTTCGCGGTGGAGTTCAATTTCGCGGGCTTGGCCGCCGGTGCGCCGGATCGCTATTACTACGATGCCCACCGCCGGCCTTTGGGGCCGTTGGAAACCGTGCAGTCTCTGCCGATGACCGAACGGATGGGTTTGGTGGATGAATGGTTGGGCGTGGATGCCTCGCTCGAACTTTCGACCCCGGCGGAAATCTGGACGTTTCCGATTCAAACCATCAGCCAATCGGAAGGCGGGTTCGAGTTGGTGCATCAAAGCAGCGCAGTGGTTCCGCACTGGCAGTGTATCGCCGATGAATCGGGCCGTTGGGGCGTGCGGATCTCGATGAAAATCGACACTTCCACCGCAACAGCCCGTGAACTCCACGAAGCCGCCGCGATGTGTTGAGCGAGAGCTTTCAGCGATCAGCCGTCAGCTTTCAGCTTTTTACCAGCCGTAGCGGGGTCTGGGAATGACTGATGATTGCAACGGAACCCTCCGAGGTGGCCATAATAGCCGGAATCAGCAAAGCATCACCAAGAAAATCACTTCAAGGATTTGTGTGCCCTGCCCACGACTTGGCGTGGGCAGGCTTTCTGTGGGGAGGGTGAAGTGTATCGAGCAGACATGGCCACTCAAAGCAGTGGCCATGCCACCCATCACCCAGTTGTGGACATGATTTCTTTGGCGATCCAAAGAAAGCTGACCGCTGAAAGCTAATCAAAAGGAGAGGCTTTTGTGAGCGCGTGGGTTCGGGTGGCGGGGGTGGAAGAGATTCCTTTAGGCACGGGAAAAGAATTCGCCGCCGCCGGACGGGTGGTGGCGATCTTTCACGTCGAAGGCGAGTTTTACGCGCTGGATGGCGTTTGCCCCCACGCGGGCGGACCCTTGGGAAACGGCCGCTTGCAGGGAAACGTGGTGACTTGCCCCTGGCATGGCTGGCAGTTCGACGTCACCAACGGTCGGCATTGCCTGAACGCCAATCTGACACATCCGGGATTTCGCGTAAAAATTGACGGCGAAGATGTGCTCGTCGAACTTCCCTAAATCCTCGTGACAATTCGCGTGATGCCCACGCCGCGTGAATGCCGATAAGACGAACAGGGGTGCGCACTCTCGGAAACGTAGGCGGTTTGAATCTTGCCTTCGCTTTTCCAAAGTCGGAAAGTTCCGAGAGGCAATTCCCAATGGAAAATGGAGTTTCGCCCGAAAAAGCAAGGGCCTCCGAAAAACCCCGGCAGTGATTGGATTGTCGTGGGGAGCGAACCGTTGATGGCGATTGACGGGTTTCGATGCGGAGCTTGCGGATTCGGTTTCTTGAATGGGGGGTATGGAGATGAGGTTCGTTCTACGCCTCGCCGGCGCGACCGGCGTGATGGCGACGATGGTCTTGACGGGATGCACCGCGCTCAATCGCGATCCCTGCGATCCCAGACCACCGCGCCTGTACAGTGAAGATTACTACGCCATGCGGGCCAACACGCCCGTGGGGGCTAGGCAGGAATACAGATATGGGAAGTTATGGCCGCCTTTTCCTCGGCCCACGGGTGAAAGGCAAACTTGCATCCAGCGTTATCACACGGCCAAGTATTGGCCTTATCCCTACAATTGCAGGGATCAACAATCCATGGGCGAGTACGTGCAAACCACGGTCGATAACGGTTGGATTCAGGAAGCCACTTTGTACGCATACCACTTTAACGAAGACACGCCTGAGTTGAACCATGCCGGCCTGATGCATCTGCGCTGGATGTTGGAGAACGCTCCTGAACAACATCGCGTGTGCTGGGTTCAAACCGGATCGAATCGGCAGATCAGCGATGCCCGGTTGAATGCGGTACAATTAACCGCCGCCGAAATGGTGGGTCAAGAGAACGTGCCGCCGGTAATGCTCCGCGTGGATTCACCCACGGGTCGTCCGGCGCAACACATCGACACGCAATATCGGGCGTTCCTCAAATCCATGCCTGAACCGAGGATTCATTATGAAGAAGTGAAGTCCTTGTCTAACGTGAATTGAAATCCTTGAGCAACGGAACCTAAGAACTCAGGTTCTTCACTCGGAGGAGACGGCCCTTGAAGCACGCTGCGAAACCCGGTTTCCCTTCGGAGACCGGGTTTCCGCGTTCGGGGCGCAAGTTTGTCGATGACGAAAAGTGCGCTCTCCGTGCGCGAAAAACGTTAAATTCTCCCCGTTTCAATAAGGGAACGGCCATGATTGATGGAAACGATTTTGAAACGTCTTCCCCCGTAAACCCGTTGCCGAATCCTCGCTCCGGGTGGACCGGTTCTGGAAGCGATCTTTACACGGATTTGTTTTCCTCCGCGGCGAAACCCGAGGCGCTTGTCGATCCGCTCGAAGGGGATTCCGCAGACATCCACCCTGCCGTTGCGGTCAAGCGGGGATCGCCCACTCGGCCCGTACCTCTCATCAAGCCTCCGCCCTGTCCGATGACTTTGGAAGAAGCCGGCCTCGGCTTGATGACCTTGGCCGATTTGCTGCTCAAGCAGCTCTATTTGCAGGGCAACACGCTGGGAGTGCAGTTGGCCCGCCAAGTGAGGCTGCCGTTTCAATTGGTGGAAGAAGCGCTGCGGTTTTTGAAATCCGAAAAATGCTTGGAAGTGCTTTCCGGCGATTTGATCGGCCCGGCTTCTTATCGGTTTAACTTGACGGACTCCGGTCGGCGGCGGGCGCAAGAGTCCTTTCAACAATGCCGCTACGTCGGGCCGGCCCCGGTTTCCTTAGATGCCTACGTCAAACGTTGCCGGCTGCAAGAAGTCTCCTCGGTCACTTGCCGGATGGAGGCTTTGCAGGCGGCGTTTGCGGGGCTAATTATCCGGCAGGGGTTGCTCGAAGAATTGGGGCCGGCGGTTTGCAGCGGCAAATCCATTTTCCTTTACGGATCCCCCGGCAACGGCAAAACCATGATCGGCAAAGGTTTGGGGCGGTTCCTCAACGATCACGGCGGGGAAATCCACGTGCCCTACGCCGTGGAGGCCGAGGGCAGCATCATCACGCTGTTCGACCCCACGATTCATACGCCAACCGATCGGGAAGAACTCGCCGACGAGCATTCCACGTTTTCCGCGATCTCGGCGGGAATCGGAGAAGAACCACCCAACGCCGACCCCCGTTGGCGGCGGGTGAAGCGCCCCGTGGTCATCACCGGGGGCGAACTCACTATGGAGATGTTGGATCTCAGGTATCATCGGGAAAGCAATTTTTACAATGCGCCGCTGCACATCAAAGCCAACGGCGGGGTGTTTTTGATCGATGACTTCGGGCGGCAGATTGTCAGCCCTCGGGATTTGCTCAACCGTTGGATTTTGCCTTTGGAAGACCGTATGGACTATCTCACGCTGGCAACGGGCAAGAAATTGGCCATTCCTTTTGAGCAATTGATCGTATTTTCCACGAATCTCGATCCCCGCGAACTGGTCGATGAAGCTTTCCTGCGGAGGATTCGCCATAAAATTAAAGTAGGCTCGCCCACACGAGATGTCTACAGCGAAATCTTTCAACTTTGCTGCGAACAGCGGCAAATTCCCTTCGATGCCCGCGCGGTCGATTACCTCTTTACTAACTACTACGACCAGGGAAAACCCCCCAGATCGAGCGATCCGCGAGATTTACTGGAGATTACCCTCTCGATCTGCCGATTTAGAAATCAGGAAGTTTCGTTAAAACCGGAATTATTGGCAGAAGCCTCAGATCGGTTCTTCTGTCAGGTATAAATTCCATCATCTGTGCTTGAGTTCGATGGAAGTTGCGGGTGGGTTCATCGGCAATTTCTTAGGGATTCAAAGCCGGGAGGCGTAGTCGTGGTAACAAGCAAACCGTTTCGTTGTTGGTTGCTGGGGCTTTGCTGCTCGGTTTTCCCGTTCGCAGGGTGTGCCCATACGTCCAAGGATTCTTCGGGCGGTCTTTTGTCTTGGTTTCGGTCTGCGCCGTTATCGGAACAAGAACAACAATCCCAACAACGCGAAGAAGCCTCAAGCCGGCTGCAAGATCCCGCCAATCTGCATCTGAAGTATGCCCAATGGCGAGAGAACGTGGGCGATTTGGCGGATGCCCGGCAATCGTATCAGTTTGCCTTGAAGGAAAACCCCAAATCAATGGATGCGAAATTGGGCCTGGCCCGCTTGGATCAAGCGTCTGGACGCACCGAGGAAGCCGAGCGAGAATTTCAGGCGGTTTTGAGTTCCCATCCGGGAAATCCGCAGGCGAAAAATGCATTGGGACAGTTTTACGCCTCGCAAAAACAGTGGGGCAAAGCCGTCCCGCTTTTGGCGGAAGCCGCCGATGAAGCCCCCGCCGAATCGATTTATCGGTATCATCTCGCTGTGGCCATGGCGCAATCGGGTGACGTGGATGGGGCCTTTCCGCATTTTCGCCTCGCCTTGGGGGAAGCAGAAGCCCACTACAACATCGGCTATTTGCTTTACGAGCGGGGTTATCAGGATTTAGCCAAACAGCGGTTTCTTAAAGCGCTCGAACTAAATCCCAAACTCGCACAGGCCCAAGCGATGCTGGACGAAATGGCCCACCCGGCTAAGGATGCGGTCTTGGCGGAAACAGCGAAGCCGTCGATGCGGGAATCGGCAACGCCTGCCATCCAACAAACGGCGGCCCAAGTTCCGCCGCGAACCGCCGTGCAAACGGCCGATTTCCAAGCACCGGCAACTGCTTGGCCGGGTGTGAAATCCCCCAGCAACCCGCCGCGTCTGATGCCGAGTCACCCGGTGAAAACCCAAGCGACAGAAACTTACTCGCCAAGATCCATCTCCCGTCGGCAATCGTTCCAAGCCACGAATCCGGAACATCATCGAGCGGGCGAATCGCCGCAATCGGCTTCCGAATATCTGCCACCCTACGAACCCCAGGCCAACTTCAGAGGCAACTCCCGCGAGCCAGGCGGCATTGGCCCCCCCCATCACGGCGGTCCAACGGGAGCAATGGGAAAACCAAATGAAAGCCGGCAGGAAGCCGTAATCGGGGCTTGCCGCTTCTTCCCCTGCCGAGACGGCCTGCTATAATCAAATCTTGATTCTATCCGCTGTTCCGATTCCAAGTCCCATCAACTTGGAATCGGATCGTTCTTTGAAGTCCCTCTAAACATGCAGGCAATGCTAGGCACGGATCTTTCGCAGGCGGGAGAGTTGATACGGGAAGGCCGATTGGTCGCGTTTCCGACGGAGACCGTTTACGGTTTGGGAGCCAATGCCCTAGACCCCGTCGCGGTGGCGGGGATATTCGCCGCCAAGGGCCGACCGCATTTCGATCCCTTGATCGTCCACGTGCGAACCATCACCGACTTAAAACCCTTGATCGCGGAGTTCCCCCCATCGCAGAAGATTTGGCCCAACAGTTTTGGCCCGGCCCTTTGACGATGGTGCTTAAAAAAACTTCGCGGGTTCCCGATTTGGTCAGTTCGGGATTGTCCACGGTGGCCGTCAGAATCCCCCGGCATCCCATTGCCCAAAAACTTTTGGAAGTCTCGGGCGTGCCCCTTGCCGCTCCCAGCGCCAACCGCTTTGGCCGCTTGAGTCCCACCCAAGCGGAACACGTTCTCGAACAACTTGGCGAGCGGATCGATTACATTCTCGATGGCGGCCCTTGCGACGTGGGCGTGGAATCCACGGTTCTCGATCTGACAACTTCCCCGCCTCGATTATTGCGTCCTGGTGGAGTGGCATTGGAAGATCTGGAAGCCGTGATTGGCGAGATCGCAGTCATCGAAAAAGCCGAGCAAGGCGAAACGCCCGCCGCACCGGGGATGCTCACAAAACATTACGCCCCGCAAACCCGCGTGATCGTGTTGGAGTCATTGGAACAATCGCGTTTGGACCATGCAAAGACCGCGTTGCTCACGTTGGCTCCGCACGCTCTAGCGGAAGTAACGGGGTTTCTCGCGGTGGAGTATCTTTCGGCCAGCGGGGATCTCCGCGAAGCCGCCGCGAATTTCTTCGCCACAATGAGACGATTGGATCGAATGGAAGCCGAACAAATCGTAGCCGTGCGGTTCCCCAATCAAGGTTTGGGCCGCGCCCTGAACGACCGCCTGCAACGCGCCGCCAAAACGGAAGAGTAGCGGAACGTATCACCGCATTTCAAAGAGGAAGCGGGAGGGATTCGAGGGGCGGCGTTTGCCCCATTTGGTTCGGGAGGCAGCGCGGCTGAGGGTCAGATGATCCATCGCCCGCGTGATGCCCACGTAGGCCAGGCGGCGTTCCTCGGCGATGGCCGACTCGTTGGCATCCACCGCGCGTTGGTGCGGCAACAGACCTTCTTCCAGGCCGATCAAATACACGCGGGGAAACTCCAAGCCTTTCGCGCTGTGCAACGTCATCAGCCGCACGCCTTTTTCCTTGGACTTGTCATCCTCTTGGCGGTTCTCATCTTGGCCGGTTAATGCGGAATCTTCCAAAAAGCCCAGCAGTGTGGGTTCCGAAGAGCGTTCTGTGTAGTCTTTCAGGGCTTCCACGCATTGTTCAACCATTGCCGAGCGAATGAGTTGTTGCTGCGGTTCCTTATATTGCTTTTCGATTTCGCTTTCGTAGTCGATTTCTTCGATCAGGTTCGCAAGCAACGCGGCCATTTGTTGGGGATGCTCTTGAAACCGCGTCCGATAGCGCTCCAGCAATTGGCGAAAGGTTTCCAAGGCGGCCCCGGCTTTGGCGGAAACTTCGCCCGCCGAGGCAGCGAGCGGAATCGCATCCCATAAACTGAGGCGTTCTTGCACGGCCCGTTTCAAAAGTTTTTCCGTGGTTGTTGTGCCGATGCCCCGCGCGGGCACGTTGATAATCCGCAGCAGTGAAATTTCATCTCGCGGCTGCGCGAGAACTTTGAGATAAGCCAAAACATCGCGAATCTCCCGCCGATCGAAAAACGATTGCCCGCCCAACAAGACGTAAGGAACCCGCTTCCGCCGTAATTCGGATTCAAACACTCTCGGCTGTTCGTTGGTGCGAAACAAAATCGCGATCTGTTCCGGCGGGACGTTTTGCTTTTGGATGAGGTCGGCAATCTCGCCCACGATGCCTTGGGCTTCCAGCGTTTCATCCTCGAACACAAAACAGCGAACTTCGCTGGTGGCCCGTTTGTGGGGCCGTAAAACTTTGTCGTGCCGAGTGGTGTTGTGCTTTACCAGCCGGTTGGCGAATTCCAAAATGCGGTCGGTGCAGCGGTAATTGTCTTCCAACCGCACGACTTTCGCCCCTTCGAAATGGGATTGAAAATTCAGAATGTGCTCCACTTCGGCCCCGCGCCAACCGTAGATGGATTGGTCATCATCGCCGACCACGCACAAGTTCCGATGCGGGCGGACGAGAGATTCGATCAGTGTGAATTGCGAGGCGTTGGTGTCTTGGTATTCATCAATTTGCACGTGATCGAAGCGGGCTTGCTGCCGATCGAGCACTTCGGGGAATTGCGAGAAGAGTTCCTGCGTGAGGGACAGCAAATCATCGAAGTCCACCGCCCCGGAAGCCCTGAGATTGGCTTGATATTTTCGATAAGCCACCGCCGCCAGAAAATCCGTATCGCTGTCGGTGTAGTCTTTGGCGTGATCCGCCGAGATGCCGGCCATCTTCCAACGGCTGATGCGGTTGATGAGATCGCCGGGACGGAGTGCCGCTTCGCCGATGCGAACGTCCCTTAAGGCCGTGCGGGCGGCGGATTCCTGATCGCCCCGGTCGTAAATCACAAAATTGAGCGGATAACCCAAGTGGGCGATTTCTTGCCTCAGAATCTTCACGCATAAGGAATGGAAGGTGGAGATCATCGGCCTTTGCTTCAGCCGTTTGCCCAACAGCAACTTGGTGCGTTCCTGCATTTCGCGGGCGGCTTTGTTAGTGAAGGTGACCGACAAAATCCGCTCCGGCGAGATGCCGCTTTTTATCAATTCCGCCATGCGGTAAGTGATGACCCGCGTTTTGCCCGTGCCCGCCCCCGCCAAGACCAACAACGGCCCGGATAAAGTCAGCACGGCTTCGCGCTGCGGCGGATTGAGTTCAGCCAAATGCATTTCAGAGGCCAGGGATCAGGGGCCGGAGGTCAGGAAGCAGCAGGCAGTATGCGGTGATTGACTCTATCTATTCAGGCTTTGGCTTTCTTCCCGGCCTCTGGCCTCCGGCCTCTGACCTCCGGCCTCTGGCCTCTGGTCCCTGCTTTCCGGCCTCTGGTCCCTGCTCTGAGAGGCGTGTGTGGGCTTCTTCGAGAGCTTCCAGCATTTTGGTCATGCTTTGCCAGCGGTCGTCTGCGCGGAGTTCCAAGCCCCGCATGATGATCTCGGCCACTTGCTCATCAATTTCCGGAACGAACTGGCGGATGTCTTCCGGCGGTTGATTGACGCGCTGCATCACCGCTTTGTCGGAACTGATCGCACTATCGAACGGATAGCGGCGGGTAAACATCTCGAAGCAAGTGACCGAAAACGAATACACGTCGATCCGTTGGTCGGTGGATTGGCGGCGGAGGAGTTCCGGGGCCATGTAGTTGGCCGTCCCCGTGCGGTTGCCCGGCTTGCGAAAATCCGCCGTGTTGGGAACCACCAGCCCGAAGTCGATGAGCTTGATTTGATTTTCTTCTTTGGAAAGCAAAATGTTTCGCGGGCAGATGTCGCGGTGAATCCAATTCTGGCGATGAAAATAATTCACCGCTTCCCCCAGTTCAATCATCAACCGCAGGCGGTGTTGCTGCATCACGTCGTTTTGGGTATCGACCAGATAACTAAGGCTGACTCCTTCGATGAATTCCATCACCAGGAATTGTTCCCTTTCCATCGTGTAGCCGTGTTCGTAGGTTTGCACGATGTGCGGGTGCTTGAGTTGCACCGCGATTTCGCCTTCCGTGGGTTTGTTCAAGCCTTTGAATCGCTCGTCCAGTTTGCGGGTTTTCTCTCTATCCAAGACTTTAAGGGCCACGGTTCGCCCGGTGTTGGTGTCGGTGGCCTTCCAAACCTTGGACATGCTGCCCTGTCCCACGCGGTTTTGCAGAATGAAGCGTTTGGCGATGTCCGTGCGCTGGATCGGGGTTTTCCGCTGAACAGGTTTTTGAAGAAGTTCATCTGACAGATTCCGCGTAGCTATGAACCGCGAAGCGGTGGCAGCATCAATCCGTCGGCGTAAGCCGACGGATTGATTCAGAAATAGTGTTTGGAGCCGCGAAGCGGCGCTAGCAACGATTGTCGTTCTGAGGTGCTGGTTTTTCTTGGTTTTGGGGGAAGCGAATTGCTGCCGCCGCTTCGCGGCTGAAGAAACAGTGTCGCCTAATTGCCAACCGCTAATCGCTCTTTCATTGCCCGCAATAGTCGATGATGCGGGCTATCTCGCTGCGGAGATCTGCCCGGTGCACGATGCGATCGACAAAACCGTGGGCCAGCAGAAACTCGCTGGTTTGAAATCCCTCCGGCAATTCGATTTTGACCGTGGCCTGCACCACGCGCGGGCCGGCGAATCCCACCAAGGCTTTCGGCTCGGCGATTATGATGTCGCCCAGCGAGGCGAAACTGGCCGCCACGCCGCCCATTGTGGGGTTGGTCAGCACGGAAATGAACAAGCCCGCCGACTTCGTGAAATCGGGCCAATGCCGCCGAGACCTTGCCCATTTGCATCAGCGACAAAATGCCTTCGTGCATCCGGCGCCGCCGCCGGAACCGCTGACGATCACCAAAGGCAGCTTGCGTTTGGTGGCGTTTTCGATGGCCCGCGTGAGTTTCTCGCCTACGACCGATCCCATGCTGCCCATGATGAATGCCGAATCCGTGGTTCCGAACACCAACGGTCGGCCACGCATATAACCCCGGCCCACGATGCAGGCTTCTTTCAGCCCGGTCTTGGCCTGTTCCTCGACTAAGCGGTCGCGATACGGTTTTTTATCGGCGAACTCTAATGGATCCAAGGGGGAGCAGATCCGCGAACCATTCCTCAAAACTGTCTTCATCCAAAAGCTGGGAAATTCGCGTCCGCGAGGAGACGTAAAAATGGTGATCGCATTCCGGGCAGACGCCCAAATGCTGTTCCACATGCTTGCGGAATACGGTGGCTTCGCAACCGGGACAGCGAATCCATAAGCCTTCGGGAACACCGCGTTTGGGCTGTTTCACCTGGCCGGTCCACGAATCGAGGTTGGAGGGGGGAACGGAACTCACTCGGCACTCCCTTCCGTGCGGTTCTTTGCTGTGGCCGTTGTTTCCATTAGGGGAAGGCAAACAGACGGCAGGCCGTTCTTGGGGGATGGGTTCCATCTCGGCGAAACGGGCCAAGGGGGCATCCGAAAGTTCGGTTCCACAATGAAAAATTCGCACGCGGGGCTGATCGCTGCAACACGAACTGGGGTCGGGAAGTTCGCTTTTCTGCTCGCTAACCACCCAACCGATCAAAGTCGCCAAAGGCTCGGAAGCCACAATCGCGAAGCAATCGCGTTTTTTCAAAGGCTTTCGCAAAACCTTGGCAATCCGCTCGATGGCTTGGGTCGCCAATTCGCCTTGGGGCGGGCAAATGGTCTCCGGGGATTCGCGCCATTGCTTAAACACTCGCGGATATTTGTGCCTCACATCCTCGACTTGCAAGCCTTGCCACAAGCCTTGGTCCAAATTCCGCAGGTCATCCGAAAGCAGCACCTTCACGTCCAAGGCTTCGCCGATTGCCTCGGCGGTGCTCAGGGACGGCTGGCTGGAATCGGCGAGAATAATTTCCAAGGGCATTTGGGCCAATTGTTCGACCACTTGGCGAATTTGTTTCTCGCCTTGGGAATTGATGGGGATTTCCAGCGAACCTTGGATTCGGTTCTGCTCATCAAAATCCGTGCAGCCGGAGCGAATGATCACAACCTCGGGCATCTGGGATTTACTCGCATTGAAAGGAGCGAAGTAGGCTAGTTTCCCTCGAAACAACAAAACATCGAGAATTGTGGAAACCGAGCATCAAAAAGTTCCATCACACATTATACGAAAGGCAAGTCAATCCCCATATCTTGTGGAGACGAGAACTCAAAATACAAAATAAAAGGATAGGATTCCGTAATTTGGGCTATTTACGCGCTCGCCGCAGCTCTCACGGTCAAATTTTCGATCGCGGTTGCGTAATCGTCGGCCTCGAAAATCGCACTGCCGACGACAAACACGTTCGCCCCGGCTTTCGCGGTTTGGGCAATTGTGTCCGGCCCGATGCCGCCATCCACGGACAGCAGCGTGCCCGCAGGAATTTGGGTTTTCAATGCTTGCAGCTTCTCTAAAGCCTGCGGCATAAACTTCTGCCCGCCGAAACCCGGTTCCACGCTCATTACCAAAATCATGTCGCAGGCAGGCAGCAAATGGGTGATGGCATCCACCGGGGTTCCCGGATTGATCGCCAAGCCCGCCACGCGGTTGGCCGCCCGGATTTCGCTCAGTATTTCTGCCGGATCGCCATCGGCCTCGTAATGAATCGTCAGGCTATCGCAGCCAGCTTTCAGAAAATCCTGAATGTATCTGGCGGGTTCTTGAATCATCAAGTGGGCATCGAAAATCAAATCGCTCGCGCCGCGAACTGCCGCGATAATCGGGGCACCGTAAGACAAGTTAGGCACAAAATGGCCATCCATGACATCCCAATGTAGCAACTTGGCCCCGGCGGATTTCAGCGCATCCGCTTCCGCAATCAATCGCCCAAAATCGCATTTGAGCATGGAAGGCGCAATGATCGGCCCCTGGCCGCTCAAGCGGTTTAAGACATCCTGTCGGTTCATAGTCCGAAATACTCCATCCGGTTTTCTGGCTACATCGAACGGCAAAGCGGCTATTTTGACGACTTCACCCCCTGAAGTCTAGTGGAAGCATCAATCGAAACTAAACAAAAGAACAGAAAACAAAAGGCCGACCAATTTTCCTGGGGGCGGAAAAAAGGCCGGCTTGAAGGCGGCATCTTTTAGAGGCCGGCCAATTGGTGGATGAGGTCGGCGGTGCGGTTGGAATAGCCGTATTCGTTGTCGTACCAACCCAAAACCTTGACCATATTGCCTTCGATTTTCAGTGTCCAAGGGGCATCGAAAATGCAACTATGGGTATTGCCGACGATGTCGCTGGAGACAATCGGATCGGTGTTGTATTCCATGATGCCTTCCAGCGGGCCGGCAGCGGCCGCTTTCATGGCCTCGTTGATGTCATTGGCGGAAACATCTTTCTTCAGCACCGCGACCAAATCGGTGATGCTGCCGGCGGGAACGGGAACCCGCAGCGAAATTCCGGTGAGTTTGCCATTCAAATCCGGCAAGACTTCGCCCACGGCTTTGGCGGCCCCGGTGGTGGTGGGGATGATGTTCACCGCCGCCGCCCTCGCCCGGTGCGGATCGGAGTGGATTTGATCCGCGATTCTTTGGTCGTTGGTGTAGGCGTGAACCGTGGTCATCAGCCCGTGTTCCAGGCTGAAGTTTTCGTGCAGCACCTTGCACATCGGAGCCAAGCAGTTGGTCGTGCAACTGGCGTTGGAAACGCATTTGTGCTCGGCGGTGAGAAGATGGTCGTTCACGCCGCGAACCACGGTCAAATCGGGTTTATCTTTGGCGGGGGCCGAGATCACCACTTTTTTAGCCCCGGCTTTCAGGTGGCTGTCGTAGCCGGGTTTTCCATCGGCGGCACGCTTAGTGAAGAAACCAGTGGATTCCAAGGCCACTTCCACGCCCATGTCTTTCCAGGGCAAATTGCCGGGATCGCGTTCCGAGCAAACGGTGATTTTCTTGCCGTTGACGATCAAGGCGTTGCCTTCGGCTTCGACCGTGCCGGGAAACCGGCCTTGCACGCTGTCGTATTTCAGCAGCATCGCGAGTGCTTTGGGGTCGCTCAGATCGTTGACCGCCACAATGTCGAACTCATCGGGCCGGGCTGCCATCGCGCGAAACGTAATGCGGCCAATCCGCCCAAAACCGTTAATTCCAACTTTTACCGCAGCCACAGGGCTGTCTCCTTTTTATTGAATTTGATTGAACCAAGATTTTAAGGGCGATTGCTCGGCCTTAAAATCTTTGCAGAACTTCGACAAACCCATGCCGGGTGAAACACCCGACGTTGGGGCGGAACCTCATCGGCAGCATGAACCGCGCGAATTGTAATTCGCCCCAAACCCGTTCACAAGCCAAGCGGAAAATCCGCCCCCTCTCAATTCCCCGGCGATGTTCCCGATTGCGGGGCGGCATGAACTTGGGGAGTTTGACCATTGCGGAGTTTCTCGATGCGACCCTCGGCTTGGCCCACTTGCGAAGCCGAATCGTAAACCATGATCTCCAAATGGGTTTCGTAGTTTTGGTTCGGCTGCAATGAAATCACCCGGCCCTGTTCTCGCTCGAAGGTTTTGAAGTTCGGCAGGTTGGTGGCCGGTTCCAATCCGGTGACGTAACCATCGGCAACGGCAGATGTGTTCTTCCAAAGCGTAAACTGCGGCAACTGATCGAGCGAGAACCCCAACCCCAAGCCCCGGTCTCCTTTTGCGTTCCGCAGCAAGACTTCGGTTTCGCGTTTCGCTCCAGCCGCAAGTTTCAAGAAATACGCTTGCTCGGCAAACCCGGCTTCCGGTGCGGAATACGTATTCCAATGCCCTACCCCCTCGGCTGCCCGTGCATCGCGGGGAATGATTTCCAAAGCCGGGGCGACAACCTGAGCGCCGGTTTCCAAAAACGGCTCCCCAAGATTGATGTGATACAACAATTCCAACTCCGCCGGTTGCCCGCCCAGGTTGGTGATGGAATCCACAATCCGCAGCCGAGGGGAACCCGCTTCGGTTTCGAGGCGAGAAGTCAACCGCAGGCAGGGGCCGAACAGCGACGTTTCATCCACGACACCCGTGACCGCAAGCAGCCCGTTCCCGGCGGAATCCGCTTCGATCTCCACCCGGTGGGCGGGGCGATTGGCGATTTTTCCGTGCAGGGTCAGCGGGGTTCTCGCGATTTCTTCGCCGGCTTGGTTGCGGAGAATGTCTTCCCCCGGCGGGCCATTGAATGCCAACCCGCAGCGGCAGATCCATTTGTTGAAACCGGACAGCCAACCCAAGCCGTTGCGGTCGTTCAAATCGACGAACGCGGGGTTTACCACTTGCCGAACCGGCGACTGCCAACCCAGCGGAATGCCTCGATAACTTCCCTTCCACAATCCCATCCCCCGCGTGGCCAAGATGGAAACTTTAAGCGCCCCGTTGTCCAATTCGATGACATCCACGCCATCGGACACCCCGCCCTGCAAACGATGATGCGAAATCGAGCCGTTTCCCGCTGAGAGCCGGGCATTGGCATGAAAGGTTTGTTCTTGCACGTCAAACACGAGCAGCGATTGCTTGGTCATATCATTCCAATTCAACTAGGCCGCTGATTTAGACTCTCAAACGAAACAAATCCCTGGAAAGCGGATGATCTATCCGATCTGGTATTTCCTATCAATTGGCGAACAACCTGACTCAGCGGTTCAAGCGGGCTGTCGGCGCGGTTTCTCGCTCAACTAAAACCCCAAAACCGGCGGAACGATCCCGAGTCCTGCCACATCACGAACAGCCAGGTCAGAAAAGATAACCAACAACAAGAGAGAATTCCGAAATAAGGAGACCTAAAAAGCCCTTCGCCAGCATTGAGAGCACGTCCTCGGGGCGATAGTTCCACTTGATTCCCCATCCTTTAGAGAGGCGATTTTTAGCAGATTTCTTCCGATCAACCCGCTGCTTGGGAGACTTGAGTTTTTTCGATCGGCGACGAATCAGGGGTGGCAATACCGGTTGTTTATTGAGATCGGGTTCATCCCAATCCTCTTCCTCAATTTGCTCCTCGTGTGCAGAAGCCGGCAAAGTGGAAATGAGCGATTGATCGTGAACTCCGGCAGTTGCTCCTCATCCAGCAACGTATTACGAGCTTCAACAACCTCCGCCATCATCGCCTTCACACTCTGGAAGTGTTCGTTATTGTTCTGCCATGACATCAGTTTGGCATACTGTGTCATGGAGGATGTATGGACGACCTTCCCATCTTGGGTAAAGTCTGGAATCCCTAAAAGCTCATAGTGATTTGGTTCGTCGATTTCTTGCGGTAAACCAAGAATGAGTGCATAAAGATTCTTGTGGGAATCGTCGGGCATGAATGATTATTCCTTGGCAAGACGACGAACCGACAGGTGATGGCCTCAATCTCCACTGACATCCAAAACATCCACTTTTATTGTATAAAAATCCAGGTGACAGAGTAAATGTCAACCTGAATTAGCAATCGACTTTGGGGGCTTCAAGGCGACAGTTTCCACATTGATTCCATGAAAGTTTTCTGGAACAAGTCATAATGTGCGGTCGATTCAGGTGAGTGGAACCGCTAGCCCCCCGTTCCCAAACTCCAGGTTGGGAACGCAGGGGGAAGATTATCAATTTTGCCATAGAGGAAAGAGCCTTCAAAATCCGTATTCATTCCGTGGCCTTTTTCCTCTTCATGGATTTCAAAACCTGCGAGAGCGGTTTCCGCGCCGCTTTGGCTTCGGGCGTCTCGTCGCCCGGGGAAATGGGATGTTCCTCGTTCAGGTCGAAAGGCACATCGAACAAGCGGCCATCATCGTAGAGCTTGAAGCGTTTGTCGCGTGCGAACCTTTGCCTGGTGAATTTGTTTTTGTCCCAACCGGGGCGGGGATCGAAGTGACAGAACACCCATTCGCGAGGGTCGCCGGGTTTGCCTAAGAGTTGCGGATAAAAACTGCGGCCATCGAGAGTGGCGGATGCGGGGATCGGCTGCCCCGCGGCTTCCCTAATCGTGGGCAGAAAATCGGTGGTGTCGATCAGGTCTTCATTGAGGCCCGGCGAAATTTTCCCCGGCCAGCGGACGATCAACGGGACGTGCGTGCCGGCATCGGTGGTCTGTCCTTTGCCGCCGGCGATGGCTCCGAAACTAGTCTCGGAAACCACCCGGCGATCCGTGCCGTTGTCGCTGAGGTAAATGATCAGCGTGTTTTCCTTCAGACCCAGATCATCGACGGCATCGACCACGCGGCCCACGACTTCATCCATATAGGCCACCATGTCGGGGAAGTATTTGACATCCCCGCCCGTTGTGCCCAAAGGCGGGTGCATTTTTTCTTGAATGCCCCAATCTTGGCTTTTGGGCGTGGGCACAAACGGCCAATGCGGCAGCGTCATCGGGTAATACACGAAGAACGGTTTGTCGCCGTTTTTGTGTCTGCGCATGAAGTCTTTCAGAAACTCCACCCACACATCTTCGCCGTATTTGCCTTTTGTGTCTTTGCGGATTTGGCCGTTTTGGTCGATCACAGGGTCGGCATAGCGCGGGCCTTTGTCTTCGGTGTGGCCGGTGTGCCACAGCGAGTATTCGTCGAAACCGGCATTCTGGGCTTTCATTCCCTTGCCGCGGCGAAGTTCGCTGCCGGGATAGTCCGGCGGGTCGTAACTCGTCAATTGCCATTTGCCCGCAATGGCGGTGTGATAGCCGGCTTCTTTCATCCAATGGCCGATGGTTTTCGCTTGGGGATCGAGACAACCGAAGTACAGCCAATTGCGATGGTTGTATTTGCCCGTCATCAATTGCACGCGGGAGTTCGTGCAAAGCGGTTGAGCATAAGCCTGCGTAAACCTGATCCCTTCCATCGCCAGGCGATCCAAGCGCGGCGTGCGGTAACTGGTTCCGCCGTAACAATTCAAGCCTTCTACGCCCAGATCATCGGCTAGAATTAGTACGATGTTGGGCCGCTCGTTTTTCGCTGCCGCTATGCCGGTCGAAGTCAAAAGCGGGACCATCAAAGCGAACAACACGCCGACTCGGCGAAGATTCGGAGAGGATGGAAACCTTTCCCGCGAATGAGACATAACAAACCCTCTACCCGTTGAGATTCAATCGATATTGAAAGCGAATGTCATTGTGGAACCCCGCTTTCCTTCCGTCAACCGGGCGGAACACAACAAACCGTGGGCTGGCAAATTCTTCCTATTGGGAGAGAACGAAGCTGATGATCCGCCCGGAAGTTGTTATAAAGGTTTGTCAACATGGCAGACAAAAAGGCGAGCGGGGGGCGTCAGCCCCCTGGTTATGTTGAATGCCTCAAACACGCAACTTCTTGGGCGGTCCTTAAAACCATCGCAACGGACGACTGACAACATACAAAGGGCAAATCATCATGGTACGCATCGGGATTATCGGGATTGGGTTCATGGGGTACACGCACTTCGAGGCGGCCAAGAAGTTGCAGGGCGGGAAAGTCACCGCGATTTCCACGCGGGACGAAAAAAAACTCGCGGGCAATTGGACCGGCATCCAAGGGAACTTCGGCCCGCGAGCCGGGCATGTGGATGTCTCTGAACTCAAAACATACAGCGACTACAAACAACTGTTGGCCGACCCGGAGATTGATCTGGTCGATATTTGCCTGCCGCCGGAGATGCACGAAAAAGTCGCTTTAGAAGCCATCGCCGCCGGCAAGGCAACCTTGGTGGAAAAGCCGATCTCCGTGCAACTCGACGCCGCCAACCGCATGGTGCAGGCGGCTTCCGCTGCCGATGTCCCGTTGATGGTCGCCCACGTGCTGCCGTTTTTTCCGGAGTTTCAATTCGCGGCGGATTGCGTGCGTTCGGGGCGGTTCGGCAAATTGCGGGCGGCCCATTTTCGGCGGGTGATCTGCTTGCCGGATTGGTCGAACGAAATGTCCGACTTTAGAAACCTCGGCGGTTGGGGGATCGATTTGCACATTCACGACAACCATTTCATCGGCCTGATTTGCGGCCTGCCCGATGCCGTGTTCTCGCGGGGGACGCTGCAAGACGGCTTCGTCAATCATCTGCATACGCAGTACATTTACGAAGATTCGGAACTCGCGGTGTCGGCGGTCAGCGGAGGAATCGCCGCCAAGGCCATGCAGTTCGCCCACGGATTCGAGTTGTATTTCCAGGAAGCGAGTTTGGCGTATTCCGCCGGCACGTTGGGCGGGGAATGGGTGGTGGATCGCCCGTTGACCTTATTCGATCAAGCAGGAAAACTCGAACATCCTAATCTGAACGCGGGCAGCGAATGGTGTGCGGCCTTCACCTTGGAACTGCAAGCCGCCGTCGAAGGCGTGAAAGCCGGCAAGTCGCCGCAGTTGTTATCGGGCGCGCTTGCGCGAGATGCCTTGAAAGTCTGTTACGCCGAAGCCGAAAGCATCGCCACCGGCGAAATCGTCGCCCTCGGTTAACTCCTCTGGCTCTCAGCCCTCCGCCCTTGGCTCTCCGCTAAGTCAAGTGGAATGCGTGGTTCGCCAGGAGTTGAGGCGGATCATTTCGGAGACGACGTGCCCGCCTTTTTCGAGGACGGTGTTTCCAGGGGCCTTGTGCCAAAGTTCGATTTGTTGGGCGGAGCCGGTGAGTTTGGGCAACCGCGCGGCCGACTCCAATTCCGCCAGGCAATCTAATTCTTTGGCGACCGGAGTCAGCAGGCTAACCAATCGCTGGGTGGTCTTTTTCACCGAATACTGTTTGTAGTCGTCGCTATCCACCAGCCGGGCTTCCGCTCCGTAACGAATGGCCCGCCATTTGTTTTGTTGAACCATCATGGGGTGGTATTCCGAAAGGTACGTGCCTTCATCAATTTCATTGGAAATCGCGCGGACCAGGCATTGCACCAACGCCGTGATGGCGAGTACCTGATCCAACGAAGCCGGCATGTCGCAGATGCGGACTTCCACCGTACCGAAGTTGTGGTGCGGGCGGATGTCCCACCAGATTTCGCGGATCGTATTGATGAAGCCGGTGTCGATCAGATGGTTCACCAGCCAAACGTATTCGCTCCAATTTCGCATTTGATGGGGCAAACCCGCCGTGGGCAGATCTTGCATAATCATCGAACGGTTGGAATGCAAACCCGTGCGGCGGCCGTTCCAAAAGGGCGAGTTCGCCGAGAGTGCCAAGAGTAATGGCAGATGCCTGAGCATGCGGTCGCAGACCATCACCGCTTTGTCGCCGCTGTCCACGCCGATGTGAACGTGCAACCCAAACGTGACCAATCTCCGGGCGACATCCTGCATAAGTTCCACCAAGCGATAGTAGCGCTCGTTGACGGTAATGTCTTGATCCCGCCAGGTGGAAAACGGATGCGTCGCCGCCCAGAACAATTTCAAGTCGAGCTTGTCGGTCACCTCTTCCAGCACGGCGAGCGTGGCTTTCAGATCGTCCCCGACTTCGCGGACGGAGTGGCAAACGCCGGTGTTGATTTCCAGATAGCTTTGCATCAACTCCGGCTTGATGCGTTCGCGGAATGTTTCCGGGATCAGTTGCTGCACTTGCTCGATCGCGCTGGTGAGTGCCAAGGTCTCGGCATCCACCAATTGCAATTCCACTTCCACGCCGATGCTGGGAGATTCGTTTCGCGTGAACGGAAATGTTGACATGCTTCGCCCTTTTCGGCAATGCCACGGAACCGCCGGTCAAGTTGTCTTGCGAAATTGTTGGGCCAACGAGAGGGCGGTGCGAAACAAAATTCGCGACCCCCAGGCGAGAATCCGCTCGTCCAGATCGAACAAGGGAGAATGCAGAAAATGCGTTTCTTTCCCCGGTGCTCGGCAGCCCAAACGCAGCATCGCGCCGGGGGCGTAATTCAAATAGGCCGAGAAATCTTCGCCGCCCATGCTGGGCAGGGTAATGGTTTCGACATTGTCTTCCCCCAGCACAACTTGAGCGGATTGTTCCAGCATGGCCGTTACGCGGGGATCGTTCACCACGGCTCCCAGCGGACTGGAAAACTCGCAATGGATGCGAGTAGAAGTGCTGAGGGCCACGCCGGAGCAAATGCGGTCGATTTCGATTTTCATGGTTTCGCGGCTGAAAGGATCGGTGGTTCGCAGCGTGCCTTGCAGTTGGACGGATTCGGGAATCACGTTGCCCGTCGTGCCGCCGTGAATCGAGCCGAACGTCAGCACCGCCGGAGAACGGGAATCCACGCGGCGGGGTAGAAATTCGTAAAGCGCCCCGACAAGATGCGAAGCCGTCGCAATCGGGTCGAGGGAATGATGCGGACGGGCGGCATGGCCTCCGCGACCTTCCACGCGAATCTCTACATCGTCGCAGTTGGCAGTCAACACGCCATAGCGAATGCCCGCCCGCCCGGCAGCGCGTTCGGGGTCCACGTGCAAACCGAGGATCGCGTCCACGCCTTGCATCGCGCCTTGGGCGACCAGCCAATCGGCCCCTTGCGAAGTTTCTTCCGCCGGCTGAAAGATCAACCGCAACCGCAGCCCGAAGTCTTCACCGACATCTTCCGAAAGCAATTCTTCCCGCCGCAAACCCGCCGCGGCCAAACCGGCTCCCAACACAATCGCGCTATGCCCATCGTGGCCGCAGGCATGAGTCGCGCCCGGGTTTTGGGAACGATATTCCACCGTCTTGGCATCGAGCAGCGGCAGCGCATCGATGTCGGATCGCAACGCAATCAGCGGGCTGTCTGGGGCCGGGTTTCCCAAAACCAAGTCGGCGAAGGCTCCGGTTTCCTGCTCCGCATCGTTCCGGCAAATCACCGGCTGAAAGCCCGCATCGCGAAGTTGAGCGGCGATGAACTTCGTGGTCTCCATCTCCGCCCCGCTGAGTTCGGGATGGACGTGCAAATGCCTGCGAATCTGGATTTGCCTGTCGGAAAGTTGCTTTAACTCTTCCTCGAACACCTGCCCCCACCGCTCCGCAATTTGGCCGTGCGGGGTTTGTGTTTCTCCCTTTCCACCTGACATGGGGATCCGATCTGCGAAGCTCTTCGATGGGAAAATGTACCGGGTTGATGTTGATAGAGCCTCGATTATAACGCGCCGGCCTCAGAATGGGAGAGCCGGACTTAGCATCGCTCGATAATTAGGTGAGCGGCAAGACGCTAGCCGCCGGTTTTCCGAACTCAGAGAACGGGCGGCTAGTGCTTTGCCACTCTTTCTCGAACGACGCTTAATCGTCCTCATCGGTGCGGTTAAGGCGTTTGCGTTCCGCTTCTTCGGCGCGTTTGCGTTGGAGGTCCGCATCGCGGCGGAGTTGGTCTCTGAGTTCTTGCAGGCGTTCTTTTTCTTGGGCTTGGCTTCGCCGATACTCGGCGTCCAAATTCTTTTCCAACTTGTCTAGGCGTTGGATCGACTTCTTCACCGGGGTTTGCCGAAAATTCGAACCGGCGGTTCTAGCTCGGCAACCCGTGAAACCGGCGATCTCGTAACTTTGATCGAGAGGCCTCATCGAACGCGAAACGTCTTTCAGTTCTTCCTTCACCGAATTCGAGGCCATGTTCATCCCCACCGTGGCCCCCGCGACACCCATCGTGCCCAGCAAAACGGCCTCGGCAGTCAATACGCTGCCGGATTCATCGGTCCATAAACTCTTTAACCAAGACATGCCTGTCTCTCCCAAACCAAATGGAGGAATCGAGTTCCCAAAATCAAAAACGAATGAGAGAGCGTGCCGGCTAGGTGTTTTTTGAAAGGGAGGGAAATTGAGAGACTCCCCAGATTGTGTTCAGATCTTTTAACAAACCGTAAAGCGATCTTAACGCCGGGGTGAAGCCGTGTGAATGTGCGAAATTTGCAAATCGTGCGTTTTTGTTGTTTTTCTGAAACCCGCGAATGAAATCGCGGCGGGGAATTGCTCGGCCATGCTTGACGAACTGGCGTTGAGCGGTCCAAGATAAGGTAGGGAGAAAAACCGGCGAGTTTGCTCCCGCTCCCAATCCATTCCGGGGTGAAGATTTCCCTCGAGGTGATGATGACGAACAAAGAACCAACCGATGCGGAACTGGTCGAGGCGCTGGCGGGTGGGCGATGAACAGGCCGCCACAATTTTGCACGAACGCTATTTGGGTCGGCTTCTGAACCTAGTGGGCCGAAATTTGGCGGATAAGTTCAGTTCCCGCCTGGATGCGGATGATGTCGTGCAGTCGGTTTTTCGCTCGATTTTTCGGCTGACCCGCGAAGGCCGATTCGAGTTCGAAGGCGATGGCGATTTCTGGAAACTGCTGCTGACGATGGCCCTCAACAAAGTTCGGAACACAGTTCGCCATCATCAGGCGGGGAAACGCGATCCCGGCTTGGAAGCGGTCTCGACCAGTGCCGACGGCATGGATGGGTACATCGTCAATCGCCTCAGCAGCCAGCCGACGATTCAAGAAATCGTCAGTTTCGCCGACATGTTCGAACAACTTCTCCGCCGGCTAGACTCCGACCAGCAATTGCTGATTCAATACAGGATCGAAGGCTACACCCAAAAGGAAATCGCCGAGAAATTAGGTGTGGACGAGCGCACGGTTCGGCGAATGTTCACGAGCATCCGCAACCGGGGCGCGGAACTTCTGGACGATGACCCGGCGGAATCTTAATTGGACAACCCCACTTCGGATGCAAGTTGGGAAGTGATTCGGAAATTTTTAACGCAAAGAATGAGAATGGAAGATGGAGGAGAGAAGATAGAATTTTGGTTCCTGTGCCTTTTCCATCCCCGATCCTCCATCCTCTTTGTGATCGAAAAATCGACTTTCAATAAGACAATACCTGAACTCGAAGTTTAAAGTTTGATGACGCAGTAGGAGTTCTTTGCGTGGCCGAAACTGATTTTTATGCCCGGCAAAAATCGCACGGGGCGGTGTTTACCGAGGATGTTGCCGATTCGATTCGCACGATTGAATTCGGTCCCGAAGGCTTTCCCGTCGTGCCTTCATTCGAGCCGTTGGGCCTGCCCACGGATGCCGTTCACTTCGGCAGCGCCTTAAAGGAATACCAGCGGGCCAAAACGCAGGCGGTTGTCTTCGCTCCGAGCCAGCGGGGGCATTTGGAATTTATCGGGGCCGACCGCCAAAAATTTTTGAACGGCTTCTGCACGGCGGATGTCGCCAAACTTCAACCGGGCGAAGGCTGCGAAACGTTTTTGACGAACATCAAAGGCAAAGCTCTGGGCCATGCGTTCCTGTTTGCGGGCGAAGAATCGCTGTGGCTGGAAACTCCGTCCGATTCGGTGCAGCCTTTGATGAGCCATCTTTCGCGGTACGTTATTTCTGAGGATGTCGATTTTCTGCCCCGCAGCGAGGAACTGGGCGAGTTATACGTCAGCGGGCCGTTGTCTGCCCAGAAGTTAGCCGACTTGCAGATGGACGTTTCCTCGATGCCTCTGAATGGGCACGCAAAGTTCGCTATCGGGAAGGGTGACGCTTCGGTGCGCCGTGTGGATTGGCTGAATTCCCCCGGCTATTTGCTTTGCCTGCCCTGCGGGGAGTTGTCGAATAGTTGGGCGGCGATTGTCGATGCCGGCGTGAAACCGGCGGGGATCGCGATGTTTCACGCCCTGCGAATTTTGGCGGGCTTCCCGATATATGGCATCGACATCACCGAAGATAACCTGGCCCAAGAAGTCGCCCGCACGGATCGGGCGATCAACTTCAAAAAAGGCTGTTATTTAGGGCAAGAACCCATCGCCCGCATTGATGCGATGGGCCACGTCAACCGCGAACTGCGGACCCTCAAGCTGGAAGCCACGCACGTGCCCGCCCCCGGTTCGCTGGTCTGGGACGCCGACCGCAAAGAGATCGGCCACATCACTTCCTATGCCATGCTGCCTGATGAACACGTCCCAGTTGCCTTGGCCTATTTGCAGCGGGAATTCCTTAAAACCGGGCACGGCGGTTCTCGTCGATTGCGACGAGGACCAGGTTCCCGCGAAGGTTCTTCTAAGGCCATCTTCCCGGCGGCTTTGTCAGTTGGGGAAGACCGGCTAAAATGCGGGAGAAATCTCCCCGTTTTGTTCTCCCTTGATGGAAAGCCTTGATCGTGAATCGCCCTCCGCACACTGCCGCCCCCTTGCCGGAACCCACCATCAAACTCACGGAAGGCTGGCATTGTTTGCACCTGTATTACCGGGTGAATCAGGCGGCGCTCCATCAAATCGGCGAATCGGACAGAGCCTGGGGCCGCGAAGAATTGACGAAGATTCTAAACCCCGAAACCGAAGGCAACCCAGAGCGGTTGCAGTGTTCCGTCATATCGGGGCATCGGGCGGACTTGGGCCTGATGATGATGGACCCCGACCCCTTGGCCATCGACCGCGTGAAACACGCCATCCGCACCTGCCCCCTCGGCAACTGCACTCGATCCGGTGTACTCGTTTGTTTCGATCAGCGAAGTTTCGGAGTATGTGCCCACCGTGGAACAATACGCCGAAAGATTGAAGCGCGAAGGCACCTCACCGGACGATCCGACTTACGAAGCCAAGCTGAATGCCTATGCCGGTCGCTTGCCGATGATGAACAAGCAACGGCTATATCCCGATTTCCCGCCGTTGCCCGTGCATTGTTTTTATCCGATGAACAAAATTCGCGATCCCCAAGCCAATTGGTACATGGAACCTTTCAGCAGCCGCAGTGCGATGATGTCCGAACACGCGACTTCGGGCATTAAATTCGCGGGCCGGGTTTCGCAGCTTATCACGGCTTCGACAGGCTTCGACGATTGGGAATGGGGCGTGACGCTCTGGGGCCGCAATCCTGAAGCGATCAAGGAAATCGTCTACACCATGCGGTTCGACACCGCCTCCGCCAAATACGCCGAGTTCGGCCCATTTTATTTGGGTTACGTCCTCCCCGCCGAAGAAGCCCTCTCGCACGTTCGGTTGTAGGAAGATCTGTCGGCGAAATTGCAATACGCCATTCGTGTTGGAATCGGTTCCGGTTTTAACGCTTGGCTGAAATTGGCAATCGCGGGAAACCTGAGGGAGTTCGCCATTGGAAACGTCTCGGCGCTATCGGCCTTGGCCGGTAGGCTATCTTCGCCAAGCAGGGGCAAAATTCGCCGGCGGCCTCTTGTGTTTCGTGTGACTTGCGGTGAGCATGAAGAAAACTTGATCTTTATGCACCACTGAGAAAACACCCGCTCATGCTTTCCATCGCTTCCGATATTCTTCCGCAGACCTGCATCAGCTACGTCGCTTTCCGAATTGCTTTTTGTGAAACGCTGGAACGCATCACGCTGGCGAAACAAGTCGGCGGGCACATCGACGGGTTCGGGTTTCTCACCGAAGTCCCGTTTTTGCAGGCCGTTCCTCCCAGGGTTCAATTGGATCTGCTCGCGGAAACCTGGGCCAAGCACCTTTCCGAATCGCCCGAAGAAGCCACGCTGATCGATGAAAGTGTGATCTATTCCATCTGCGAAACTTCTTCGTATTTGGTCGATCATCAACCCCAAACCGTGCGCGGGTTTCTTAAGGGCGGGCCTTTGGAAGTGGATTTGCGCGTGGATCATCACTTGGCGACGGAATTGCAAGGCTTGCATTTGAATCTCTCCAACGCGGGCGATTTTCTGATGCTCAGCCAATTCGAGGACATGCCCCCGGAAGAAGCCCGCTCGCTCAAACTGCAATTCGGCATGGATGAAGCCCGCTTGGAACCGATGTTCGAGGTGTTGGGCCGTTGGCATCCCCGCGCGGGAATTCCTGGTCCGCTTGCAGGGGCTTTTGGTTCCCAAAGAAATGGATCGCGTGGACCGGGTTTTGAATCTTCCCACGCCCGCCTAAAACCCTCAGATGCGCACCATCGGCCCGGAGTCCATCTTTTCGCAATTGGCGAAACGTGGTATTTTCCTGCGGCCCGCGATGAAAACAGGGCCTCGGCCAAACAAGAGCCAAAATTCCCAAGGAAGGGAAGAGCATGCAAATCGCGTTCTTTGAGGATGCCGCTGCCGGGCGGTTTGCCCCCATCGCTTCGTTGCGGCCCGTGTTCGAGCTGACTTGCGGCCACTTTGGACTTCGCGAGCGAGTGCAAACGTATCGAGCCGGGCAAAATCCTCCCGATGCTTGGGGCGCGTTCGTGCGGGAGGATCCTGCGGAAAGCTACCGCGAAGCCCAGCCGGATGTCTGTGTGAACGATCCGACTTGGCTTTATGGGGATTCCACGCTGCTCATTAATGGGCGTTGGCTCGCCGACCCGAAAAGTCTGGAAAGCTTGGCTCAAGATGAGGTTGCGGTCGCGGGCAAGACCGTGGTGGCTTTGCATTTGGACCCCTTGGAAGCCCCGCTGTTGCTGGATGGCGATTGGGACGAGGCATTAAACCAGTTGGCCCGCATCCGCCGCCGGGTGGAATTGCCCGGCCAACTTTTGAATTACCCTTGGGATTTGGTGCAGCACAATGGTCCGCAAATCGCGTTAGATTTCCATTTGCGGGGCTTGAAATCGCCCATCCACGAGTTCGGCCCGCAAGTCGCGACGATGGGGCCGCCCAGCAATCTGTTTGTGGCTCCCACGGCGGAACTGCATCCGTTCGTGGTTTTGGATGCCCGCCAGGGGCCGATTTCAATTGAAGCCGGCGCAGTGGTGCAATCCTTCACGCGGATCGAAGGCCCTTGCCACATCGCTCGGGAAGCCCAGTTGTTCCGCGCCCACGTCAAAGATGGCAGCACGATCGGCCCGTTTTGCCGAGTCGGCGGCGAGATGGAAGCCTCCATCTTGCACGGTTACGCGAACAAATATCACGAAGGCTTTTTGGGGCACAGTTACGTTTGTCCTTGGACGAACTTGGGGGCGCTCACTACGAACAGCGATCTCAAAAGCGATTATTCCTCCGTGCGGGTTCCGCTTGCCGGGGAAGTGTTCGAGACCCATCAAACAAAAGTCGGCTGTTTCATCGGCGATCACACCAAAACCGCTATCGGCAGCTTGTTCAACACCGGGGCTTCCATCGGCGTGATGTGCATGATTCTGCCCGGCGGAGAATTGCTGCCCAAGCACGTACCTTCGTTCGCACGGGTTTGGCACGGCGAATTATGCGACGGAGGCGACCTCGACCAAGGTCTGGAAACCGCCCGCATCGCAATGGGTCGCCGAGGTCAAGAACTCACCCCCGCCCAAGAACGATTGATTCGCCACCTGGAACGCCAAACCCGCCCCGAACGCGAAGCCGCCCTGCTCCGCCAACAAGCAAAAACCGCCGCACTGAGTCCATCGTGAAGAGATTTCCTGGCGAAGCTCAGGCACAGACAGGATTGGGTTCTTCCACGGGGGGCGGGCAGCCGGGCAAATCCACGGCGTACCATTTTTCTAGGATCGCTTGCCAATCTTCGGGCGTGCTGACTTTGATGAAGGCATCTCTCAGCGGCAAATAGTCGGGATGCAATTCCGCATAGCGGATGCCGAATTTCCGCATGTGCCGGCAGGCTTTCACGGGGCCGTAATGTTCGATGGCCAACCGCAGATGCTCCGCGATAATCCGCCTTTGTTCGTGCAAACTCGGATAAATCACCTCCCGCCCGGCGGCGAGGGCCTGGGCTTGTCCGAACACCCACGGATTGCCGATGGCTCCCCGGGCAATGGTCACGCCATCCACGCCGGTGAATTTCATCATCTCCACACAGGCGCGGGCATCGAACAAATCCCCACTGCCCAGAATGATGTTGTTCCCCGCCCTTGTTTTGATTTCGCGAAGAATTTCCCAATTGCTCGGGCCATCGTAGCGCTGCGTTACGGTGCGGCCATGCACGGTAATCGCCGCCACGCCGATGGACCACGCGGCCTCGAAGATCTGAAAGAATCGGTCGCGGCTTTCGGCGGTGTCATCAATCCCTCGGCGCATTTTGACGGTGACCGGGATCTCTGCCGGAACGTGGTCGCGAACTCGGCGGATGATTTCCAAGGCGGTTTCCGGTTGGCTCAGATGAAATCCGCCCCGGCAACGGCCCAAAACTTTTTTGACCGGGCAGCCGAAGTTAATATCGATCACATCGAAACCCGCTTCCACGAGTTTCACCGCCGCCGGCCCGAAGAGTTCCGGATCGGCCCCCATCAATTGCCCGCCCACGGGGTGTTCTTCCTCGCCGACGTGAATCAGATGGCGGTTCTTGCGGCTCTTTCGCTGCTCGACCAAAAACTTGTCCAACAGCACTTCGCAAAGGGTGTAAGACGCCCCCAACCGCCGAGCGATAACCCGCATCGGCCAATCGCTGTACCCGCTCAAAGCCGCCTGCACGAATGGCGAGCCGAGTGGGATATTTCCAAGTTGGAGTGAAGCGGTCATGCGGTAAAGTGTTCTTCCTCACGGCTATTTTAGAAGCCGCAGGCATCAAAAGTTCAAGGGATTCGGTCCTCTCGTTTGAGCCATCAGTGTATTCCCGCAGAGACCAACCCCGCAAGAATAGGAAATCCCGTTGCACTGCAAACGATAAAAAGTTTTTTTCGAGAAACTATGCACGAAGAGATGATTGTAATCTCTTTACGCCGAAGGCGTAAAAACCCATTTCATGCTCGCGGGCGCTGACTTCAATTTCCTACTGCAACATTCAAAAATCATCACTCGACACTCATCAATCCGCTTTTGGTTGTGGCTCTGCCGCGCTGCGGAACAAATGTGCATTTCAAGAAGGTTGGCTGATTTCTTGAACCGTGAAGAATCCCACCATCGGCTAAATGCTGCCCACGCTTCCCGATTCCCAAAATTTTCCTAACGCCAACAGCCAACAGCCTAAAGCCTATTTCACGGTCGCGGGAAATTCGGGGTTTGTTATACTTCGGTTAGTGCAAAACAAAAATCGCCTGAGGAGTTGGATGGCATGTCGGGTTGGAAACAAAGTTTTTCCCGCAGGTTGCGCGGGTCGGTTTACCGCATGGAACGGCGGTTCGATGGTTGGAAGCATGCCCTCAAAAAGCGGTTGGGATGGGTCGAACCCGTGCATATCGTTCCCTATCGCGGTTTCGGCACGGCGGAAATTTTGATGCTGCGTGGCCGCGTGCTGGAAGACAAGCAAATCGGCAGCCCGAAATACGAAGATTCTTGGTGGCGAAACCTGCGGAACATGTACCACCGCTTCGACAGCGATGAAATCCCCGGCGTGCGAGTCCGGGCGACTTATTGCGGGCAAATTCAAGAAGCGAAGACGAATGAAGAAGGCTATTTCGAGGTGGCATTTCAACCCCGCACGCCGCCCGATCCCGATTCGCTTTGGCACGATGTCCGCGTGGAGTTGGCGGAAGAAGTTGTGCCCGGTCAAACCAACGTGGCCGCGAGCGGGCAGGTTTTGGTTCCACCGGCGGATTCGCGGTTCGGCATCATCAGCGACATGGACGACACGGTCCTGCAAAGCCATGCCACCAATTTGTGGCGGATGACGAAACTGACCTTTCTGCGAAACGCCCGCACGCGAATGCCGTTTGAAGGCGTGGGGGCGTTTTATCGGGCACTCACGCGCGGGCCGGCCGGCGAGAACCAGAACCCTATTTTCTACGTTTCCAGCAGTGCGTGGAACATTTACGATTTGTTGGTGGATTTTTTGGAACTCAACGACATCCCCTTAGGACCGTTGTTACTGCGGGATTTGGGGCTGGGAAAAAACGCCTTGAAGCAAATGGGCCACGTGCACAAACTGGAAAAGATCGAACGCATTTTGGGAACCTATCCCGACTTGCCTTTCGTGCTGATCGGAGATTCGGGCCAGGATGATCCGAAAATTTACCGCCAAGCCGTGCTGGATTTTCCCGGCAGAATCGCTGCGGTCTATATCCGGGACATTGTGGCCCATCATCGCGAGGGCGTGGAGCAAATCGCGGAGGAGATTCGGGCACACGGCGTGGACATGTTGTTGGTGGCCGACACCGTAGCCGCCGCCGTGCATGCCGCCGAGAAAGGTTTCATCGCCGCCGGTGAACTGCCGGAAATCCGCCGGGAAACGAATCTCGATCACGAAGACAAACCCACCGCTGGCCGTTTGGCTCCCGTTTAATGCTTCGCTCTTTTTCTGAATGAATGCTGATGTCACCGAGTTTTCCCGTGAAGGTCATCGCTTCGCACAATGGCCTTGCGGCCACGCGGACGGCTTTTGAACTGCTTCAGGCCGGGCAAGATACTTTGGATGCGGTCGTCGCGGGGGTGATGGAGGTGGAAGACGACCCGCAAGACACCTCGGTGGGTTACGGCGGACTGCCCAACGAGGAAGGCATTGTCGAATTGGATGCCGCCGTGATGCACGGGCCGACGCATCGGGCGGGTTCGGTGGCGGCCCTTCAAAACGTCCGGCATCCTTCGCGTGTGGCTCAAATGGTGATGACCCGTTCGGACCACGTTTGCCTGGTTGGCGAAGGTGCTCTGAAATTCGCCCGCGCGCATGGGTTCGCCGAGGAAAATCTGCTGACCGAAAAGGCCCGCAAAATTTGGTTGTACTGGAAGGAAACGCTGTCCACCCGCGACGATTGGCTGCCGCCGCCTCTGGAAGATGTCGATGAAGAGGTGGCCAGGTTTTTCAAGCTGGAAAAACAACCGCTGACCCCGGAAGAAAAATCCTTCGCGGAGAAAACGGGTCTGCAAGAAAAATTCGAGCGGCCCACGGGCACGGTACACGTTTCGGCGATGAATGCCCAGGGAGACATTTCCTGTGCGACCAGCACCAGCGGGCTGGCTTTCAAGCGGCCGGGCCGTGTGGGCGACAGCCCGATTTTGGGCGCGGGCTTGTACGTGGATAACGAAATCGGTTCTTGCGGCAGCACGGGACGAGGCGAAGCCAATCTGTTGGAACTCAGCAGCTTCGCCGCTGTGGAACTCATGCGAACAGGGCTGAGTCCCCATCAAGCGGGACGGGAAGTTTTGCAGCGGATCGCCCAACACACCGAACCGCGACTTCGCAATGCCGCCGGCCAACCGGACTTCGGCTTGAAACTTTACCTGTTGGCGAAAGATGGCACGCACGCGGGGGTCTCGCTTTGGGGACCGGCGGATTTTGCCATCACCGACGAAACCGGCTCCCGCTTGGAAGCCTGCCAATCGTTATATGAGCGGTAAGAACCACCAAGGAAACAACGAAGGTTTTTGAAGCATCCCGGCCAAACCAGAGAGCTTACACTCTCCGCTCGCCTTTTGATTTCAAATACAGAACCTCTGAAACTCAATCGTGATCTTTGATGCCGACGGACTTAGTTACTCTCGACGAAGAATCGGTTCCCGATCCCACAAAGCGGAATCGGCATTGGTTGGTGCTCCAATTTCTGTTGCGATTGGTGTTCGCGGTGGTGCTGCGGTTCCGCGCACGGGGGGAAGAAAACGTGCCCAAGACCGGCGGCGGGCTGATGCTTATCAATCATCAAAGTTCCCTCGATCCTTTACTCGTCGGCGTGGCACTGCAACGCCCGGTAAGCTTCGTGGCTCGCGATACCTTGTTCCCCTTGCCCATCGTGGGATGGGTGCTGCGGAATACTTACGTTTTGCCGATCAACAGAGAAGCGGCCAGTTCCCGCATTATCAAGGCGATGATCCGCCGCATGAATCACGGGTTTTTGGTGGGCATGTTTCCCGAAGGCACGCGAAACGACGGCAGAGAAGTCGGCGAGTTCAAGCCGGGATTTATTGCGATGATCCGGCGGTCCCAAGTGCCGATTTATCCCGTGGGCATCGCCGGTTCCCACGCGGCCATGCCGCGCGGCACGATCCTTCCCCGCTTCCGCCGGGTGCGGATGGTGTTCGGCGAACCGCTTTCCCAAGAGGAATTGCAGCCCTATTTTGAACGCGGACGGGAAGAAGAATTGGTCGCCTTGGTGCGGGAGAGAGTCGTGGCTTGCCAACAAGCCGCCGAGGAATGGCGTCAAACCAGCCGGGTTGGAATGGAACAGACAGAACCCGCCGGCTAAGCGGTTCGAAAGACGGCCTGGACGACGCCTTCTTGGCCCACGTTGGTGACGGGGTTCGTGGAAATGCGGGACAACACACCCCGCGACTGGCCGCGAATCATCGCCAGGCCCACGGTGAGGTGATGGTCGCGGACTTGCAAATTCTGCTCGCCGGTTTGCATGCGGACCACAGGCAAGCGGGCGGATTCGGCGTATTCTTGCACCACGCATGGCAAATCTCGGCTTTGTTCGCAGGCGGACTGCCATTCCTCCTCGCCGGCATATTTCCCCACAACCACGCCGAAACCCCGGCCCTCGTTGGCGGGTTTAATCACAAATTTCTCGCGATGAGAGCGGACGAAGGGCAGCAAATCCACGGTTTGCCCGTGCCAGTCGATTTCCCGATCTTCCAGCCGGGCCGTCCAAAGCACGTAGTCATTCACGAATTGCCGCTGCTCGGGGGAAAGTTGGCTGCCAAATTCGGGCAGGCGGAGGATTTCCAACAGCCCCTTGTCTTCCGAGACCGTCAACCCCGCGAGATTGTTCACCGCGACGGCGGAATCGTGCCGAATTGCCTCCAAAAAGCCCGCGTAGCGCGTTTCAAAGCCCGGCTTCCAATGGTGTTTGGGGCTGTTGGCCGTGCTAATGCGAATTTTGTTGTACATCAGCGAGACCGGTTTCCCCCGCCAAACCGCTTGCCCATTTTCGTGCGAAATGTCTTTGGCGTTCATAATCGCGGCCTCTCTGCCGCGACGGCGAAAGGCATGGGCGATCAGTTCCAGCTCATTTTGCAGGTTGTTTTCATCGTTGACCAAGCCAATTTGCCCCCGCGAGACGCCCGCCTGGGCTTCGATGGCCAAAAGCTCATCAATCAGGGCATCGCCGGGAATCGTGCCGAAGTCCCCGCGTTTTAAGTTTAATTCTGCACCAAGGTTACGGCCTTTGACGGTCAATGCTTGCAGCGCGGCTTGGGTGAGGTTGGAAAAATCTTCCGCGTGCATGAACCCGGCCGGGCAGCCCGTGTTGAGTTCCATAATCCGCAGTCCGCCATCCGGGAGAACCACGGCATCGTAACGGCTAAAGCCCTGCCAACTCGCCAGGCCGCGAGTTTTTCGCAACCACGGGGCAAGGCGTTGATGTTCGGGAAAATGCCTCTCGAATCTCGCGGGCGAGGCGATGATCCAATCCAAAGCCGTTTCGACAATCTCATGCAGCGACTCGGCCAGCGTTTGCAGGGAATGGACGGAAGCGGAATCCAAGCACAAAGCCGACAGCGCAAAGGCCATCGCTTTGTCGCCCTCGAATTTGGTTCCCTGTTCGGCCAAGACCTCCATCGCATAGCGGCTGATGTTCTGATAGCCGTGCGGATCTTGGGCGGAAGAGGCAATTAACTGCCGATGAAGTTGATGCGTGGTCTCCAAATTGATACGGAGAGGCACGGGGCACTTGCCTTCGTGGAGTGGAATCCGATCTCCTTGATCGTTGGTTCCCGGATCAACCCGCAGCAGGTTTGGCCGACGAGTCGTCAATTTGACGGAACTCTCAGTTACGATTGATCTTGCGGCCAACGGGCCGATTGGGAACGTCCTCATTCCCTGGAGATGGCCGACTGCCCCAAAAACCCGACACGAGAAAACGGAAAAAAACTCAAAGATTTTGAAAAATCTTGGTGGTCAATCCTCGAAGGCGGCGTCGAAGCGGTGGCCGGAAGGTTCAAAATCCACGTTTTTGCAGAATTGGGCGGCTTCGGCGGCACCGGCATCGCGGTTCATGCCCATGTCTTCCCATTCGACCGAAAGCGGTTTCGTCGTGGGATAGCCTGCCGCATTCAATGCCCGGATAATTTCCTCGAACCGCACCCCGCCCCGACCCACGCTGCGGAAATCCCAACCTCGCCGGGGATCGCCGAAAGACAAATGGCTCGTCAAAATCCCGGTTTTTCCATTGAGCGTGGTTTTGGCATCTTTCATGTGGACGTGGTAAATGCGGTCCGGGAAGTGCGCGGATGAACTCCACCGGGTCGATGCCTTGCCAGAGCAAATGGCTAGGATCGAAGTTAAAGCCGAATTCCTCGCGGTGATCGAGGGCTTTAAGAGCGCGTTCCGAGGTGTAAATGTCGAATGCGATTTCGGTGGGATGGACTTCCAACGCGAATTTGACGCCGCATTCTTGGAACACATCCAAAATCGGATTCCAGCGCTCGGCCAGCAATTGAAAACCTGCCTCGATCATTTCGGGATCGGTGGGTGGGAAATCATAAAGCAAATGCCAAATGCTGGAGCCGGTGAATCCATTCACAACGTCCACACCCAACTTTTGGGCCGCACGGGCGGTGTTCTTCATTTCCTCGATGGCGCGTTCGTTAACGCCGGCAGGTTCGCCATCGCCCCAAACGTAATCGGGGAGAATTTTTTTGTGGCGGGCATCGATCGTGTCCAGCACGGCTTGGCCGGCAAGATGGTTGGAAATCGCGAACAATTTCAGCCCGTGCCGTTCCAACAGATCGCGTTTTCTGGCGCAATAGGTGTCGTCCGAAAGTGCCTTGGCGACTTCAAAATGATCGCCCCAGCAGGCCAATTCCAGCCCATCGTAGCCGAAATCGACCGCTTTTTTGCAAAGGTCTTCCAGTTTCAAGTCGGCCCATTGGCCGGTGAACAAAGTGACGGGGCGTCCCATCGCGCGGTCCTTTCACGTCGTCATGGTGGTCGAAACAAGAGTTCTCGAAAATCGACCGCCGGGAAATCGGCTGTCGGAATCGAGGAAAGGGAAGCTGGTTTTTGGTCAAAATGGAACCTCCCAAACTAGAACAGGCCCCCCGGAAAGTCAACCGCACCGCGAACGAAGTCGGCGGGAGCAAGATCAAAAGTAATGACCTCGCTCCCGCCGACTTCGCCCAGCGGCTTGGGAAGACTCAGCCCCTACACCATTTTTGGCTTTCCTATCGCTTTTTTTGGGTTGGGGAGAGCAAAAATCCCTTGTTTTGGGGAGTTTTTGATGCGGCGGGGCGAAAAACGTAGTGACACAATGTTGTTGGCTATTTTTGAATGACACATTTTTTTCTTAATTTTTGGTAATAGCGTCGTGATACTATCGGCATGTACGTTCGCATGATTAAAGTTCCTTCGACCAATGGCCGCGTGAACGATTATGTCCGCGATGTCGAAGCCTACCGCAAAGATGGCAAGTTCAAACAACGCACCGTGGCCGACATGGGACGCAAGGATGTGCTACTCGAAATTCTACCGAGAGTTCAGAGGCCCAGTTGAACTTTTTCTCCGGGGAATTGGGGGCGGGGAAGTCGAGATTCGGCGGCGGCTGGGTGACGAAAGTCCTCCTCAAGTTTGAAGTTACGGCACATCCTGCCAATTTTCGGCATTCAGCATCGCTCACAGGGATTAGGATCGCCGCACCTGCTCCGCAACTATTATACGCGAGGGTATTGCTTCTTTGGTCGCTTGGGCCGTAACCCGCCATGACTTGATGCCTGATGAGGTTGCCAAGACGCTTCCCCCGCGGTATGCCACGCAACAGGAAGCTGACCCGGTCGCTCGCCTGAAACTCTTTACGCCCCTCTCTGATTACTATATTCTCGATGGGGAAACGGAGCGGCTGAACAAGACCCTCGCCCACTTGACGACGACCCGAGTGCAGTACGACACCAGCGGCAAGGATTGGGATCTGTCGGCCATCTGGAAGGATCTGAAGCACATAATTCGGGGTTTCCTAACAGGTCTACCGACCGACAAAGCCGCGTGGTTTGATGCCGTGCGGTAGCCGGTTGCCAGCGCAAGTAATCAGAGGCGATTGCAGACCAGAAGCGCGGCCGAACCAGTGCCGAGCTTTGGCCGACAAGTCTTTCTGAAAAATTAAGGCAGACGTTTTGCGAGGGTTAAACCCTCCTGGATCTCCAATGACAACTGTTCGATTTCAGCGCGGGTTTCCGGCGCGTCCTCTATGATCCTTTCGGCGTCACTGCGTGTTTTGCGCGATTGCGAGGGCTACCCGAAACTTATCACTTCTCAAATCGACGGGAATGTAGAGGCACATTACATGAATGCCCTGATTCAGATCCGCTCGCTCAACGATTTCTTCATCGATCGGGATCACAACCGCCCCGACACCATGATCATCAGCCATTTCCCCGGTTGCTCATCCCAGCCTGACCGCTCGCCAACTCGGCCCGATGCGCATCATCGCTTAACTCACACATTCGTCGCTCACAAAAGTTGGGATGCAGTTGACAAAGATGAGTTCGTCGGATGTGGCCAAATGCATAAACGCGAACTCGTGCAAATCGGCCTTGGGCTGTTTGACGGCTTCGAGCAGTTTTGGGCGGATGGACGTGGTAACAATATCGGCGAAAAGTTGAAGCCGTATGCCAGGATCTACAAAGCCATTTACGAATCGAATGCCGAATACCTTCGCGAACGGGGACCATGAACGTCGGAAAAACCAGACGCTTGAATTTGAGCGGGATTGGCAATAAGAGGGATTTACCACACATAGCATGACGTTGGGCCGTGTCGCGTTCGGTTGGCCATCCGGACCTGCGATGAAGAAATCGAATTCACCTTTCCGCAACCAAGATTCCATGAATATCAAGAGGCGGTAATTTGGCGACGTGATTTCGGATGGGTACATCAAGGCCATTTGGTTCATAGCGACAGTGCTGGGGAGCGTTCTGATCGAACCGCACTGTGATGCCGTGAATGGGGATCGACTCTTCGCGCAAGGGAACCTCCGACGCGGGCAATCCGTGGCCGCCGGTTGAGTTGATGCCATTGAAGAAATGGATCACCGTTCGCGTTTTGCCGTCAACCTGCTGGCGGAAGAATGTCGTCTGCACGCACATTGGGGCGTCAATGCGGATGTCGAATGGCTTGGCCGCGGCCCATTCGACGCTTCTTGCCAAGAGCCTTCGCTGATACGGAAAGCTATAACTCCATAAAGCCGCGTCCAATGCCGCGGCCAGATAGACGACTTTGCCGCGGCCAAAGGTCCGCGCGACTCCGGCGGGACTGAGAGGCAGGTCGTTTCCTTCCGGCCGCATTCGCCAAGCCACCTCGTTGGGATTCTTCGGCTCGCTCACGATCACCTGCGGGCCGCGAAATATGACGCTGTTCGTCGGCACGAGATCGCGGAGGACTTCGTCGCGCACAATGTCATGGTTCTCCCAAGACAGCGTGGCAACGCCGACCCGTTCGGCCCAGTAATCCGGCCCCAGATGATGCGCAAAGTTCTCGTCAAGCTTTGTCGTCTTTTCCGGATTCGAGACGGGTCGCCCTTGGAACGAGACACCGAAGACATCCGCCAGAGCAAAATTCTCCCGCGGCTGACCGAGTTCATCGCACAGGGATGTTTCGCCGATTGCGACCAATCCGCCGCTCGCGCGGACGTAATCGCGAATCGCCGCCACCTGTCGATCAGAAAGGGCGGCGGCGTTCGGGAGGATGAGCACCTGATATTTCTTCAATTCCTCGGGAGTAAGATCCCAATCATTGATAAGCCGCAGGTTCTGATGCTCTTCCAATCCCGCCCGAAACGCGCCGAAGACATGGGGGAGGAAATGTTTTTTGATGTCGCGATAGGCATAGAATTGCCGGGTCTGCTCGCTGACCAGAATCGCCCCCCATGTCAGCGGCTTCGCCCCGGTGAGCCATTTCGCCCGGCGGTTGACTTCGCGGCAGACATCGCGGGTCGATTCCCGATGCCCCGGCCAACCAAATGATTGGGCGGTCACGTTTCCGTGGGTGATGGCCAAAAGCGTTCGCACCAGCCGCTCGTGCTTGGGAAAGCTATGCGTGCCGAAGGGGTTGCCGCGAGACATCAAATAAGGTTCGCTGGCGCAGGGGCGTCCTCCCGTGGTCGCGTGGAGATACGCGGCTCCAAACGCCGGGGCGACGCTCGCTCCCATGTTGGTTTCATCGAGCCACCATTCCTGCATAGGCAAATCGATCAGCCGGTTCAGCCGCGTCGGCATGGCCCGCGGGGAAAACAGGAAGTGCCCATACCGGCCCGCATTGACCGTCCACGTCATCAGGGCGGCGGCGGGGTTTTCCTGCTGAATCCGCTGTCGAAGCCGGCGGTAGTGATTCTCCAGCTTTTCCCCTCGCCAAAGCAAATACTTGCGGTAGCCGACATCATCGAGATCAACCTTGACGGGCAGTGTCCGGTCAAGTTCCTTTCGGTAAGCGGCTTTGCACGGAGGGCAATAGCAAATCGCGGGGTGATAGTTGCCGTCAAAGGAAAACCCATCGACTCCATAATCTCGGACGAGTTCCGCGCAAACCTCAATGAGATAATCTCCCCAAGGTCCCAGATTGCAGCCGATCCGCGTGCCCAAATTCCCCTCTTTGGGTTCGGCTTTGAGCACGGAACCGTCATCATCGGGATGCACGCGCCAGTCGGGATGCTTGCGAACGAGTTCCACAGGAGGAAACGGCGGCAAACCGAGCGAGAGTTTCGCTCCCTGCCGATGAACGGCATCCACAAGCCGCTTCATGTCCGCGTCGGCATCCGGCTTCAATCCGCCGCCATTTTTTTTAAGTGGATAATACGGCCACACGAGGTTCGTATGGAGAACCTGCACCCCGGCCTCTGAAAGGTGTTCGATGTCACCCCAACCTCCGAAGGCCATTGTTGTGACGCCGAAGACCCAATCGGGGATCGCTGCGGGACGGAAGGCATTTCCGCTATCTTGAGCCAGAACCGCCTGCGGATCGGCCGCTGCGATCAAAACTCCACTGCTCAATGCTCCCCCCGCGGCTTCAAGAAACTCTCGTCGATTAGGATAGTCTCTATCGGTCAAGATGGGCATCTTTGCCTCCGGCAGTTCTGAGCGGGTCTTTGAGAGTGACCAATGTTTTAACGCACAACGCGAATGAATCTTACTATTCTTGAAACGACTGCCTGCACATGAGTCGCCACACGTGGCCGGTTTTATCCGACACACAATGATGCCCGCTATTTGGGTGAAGTTGTTGTGTACTATCCGCTGCATCCGTTTTTTGGGCGGGGGAAACTGCCCGTCTGTCGCCGACGTGGGATTGGCCACGTCGAACATGTGGAAGTGCAAATCGATGGAGTTCGCCAAGCCGTTCCGGTGTGGATGACCGACGAACAATTCTGCCATCGCTTGACGATCGGCTTCGAACCGGCCTGCTCGTTGGCTGCGCTTCTTGAATTACTCTCGCTGGTGCGCTCCACCAAGTTGTAATCCTTCAGGCTTTGGGCCACGCTCGGAATCGCTTTGTTGTTTTTCTCAGCGATTTGGGAGGGTCCTATGGCATTGCCGACTCTCGAAGAATCTCGAACCGAACGGAGAGGATTTCGCGAACGCCAGCTGACCTTGTTTGGCAAGGGATGGACCTGGCAAGAACTGCCGCGGGATGTGCGGCGAGACGTCATCAATGTGTTGGCCACTTTGTGTGTGGAACTCGTATTAGAAAACCCCACCCACGAACATCAGGAGTCCGACCATGAATCATCCCGCGATTAGTCTTTGGCATTTGGAGCGGATTGCGTTTGTGTATTTGCGTCAAAGTAGTCCGCAACAAGTCAAGAAGAACCTCGAAGGCGCGGAACGGCAACGACAGATGAAGGCGCGTGTCAAAGAACTGGGATGGCCCCTTTCTCAAATCCAATTGCTGGGAGGCGATACCTCCAAATCCGGGAGCAGCCTGCACGGTCGCGACGATTACCAGACGATGCTCCAAGCGGTCCTTTCGCAAGAGGCGGGGCTGATCTGCGCTCGAGAATTGTCTCGCTTGGTTCGGGACAATCAGGATTGGAACCAGCTCGTGCGGTTGTGTCGTTACCAAGGCGTTTTGCTGGCGGACGAGCATCGGGTTTATGATCCCGCCGATCCGCAAGATCGGGTGATGCTCGGGCATCCAGGGGCGTTCAATGAATACGAGCTTTCGCTGATCTGCGATCGCATGCAACGCAGCCGGGAGCAAAAGGCCGAACGCGGGGAATTGTACGAGGCCTTCCCGACCAGGTTACATCTGTCGCCAAGCTCCGCTTTATGAAAAGCACCCCGGATCCGCGGGTGCAGCGCGCCGTGCAAAAAGTGTTCGACGAGTTTGCCCACATCCCCAGTGTGTTGCAGTTGTATCGGCGGCTATTGCAGGAGGGGTTTCAATTGGGCGTGGTCCCGCATGGAAAGGATTGGCGCGACGTGGAATGGGTCACACCCAGTTATCCGCAGATCCTCGAAATGCTGCGGCATCCCGCGTATGCTGGCATCTATGTGCGGGGACGGCGAAAAACCGTGACGACTCTGGACGAGGACGGCCATCCGCAAAAGAAACGTCAGCGTCTCCCGCGGGACGAGTGGAAAATCTTTCAAGAAGATCATCACGAGCCTTACATCTCCAAGGCGACTTGGGAACGCAACATGGAAAAAATCGCGGAGAATGCCAACGTCGCCCCCACCTTCGGCAAACGCTCCCCCCAAAATGGCAATGGGTTGATGGTGGGGTTGCTGCGTTGTCGTCGGTGCGGTCATAAGCTGCATGCCAACTATCGGGCCACCGGAGTGAGTTATGTCTGCCGAGGGCGGTGCCACGCAGCGCGATGCCCGAGGAACCTCCTGCTTCAGCTTTCGGGGACACTCGATCGAGGAACGTTTGGCGAGCTGGTTCTGGAAGTCGTCGAACCGGCAGGAGTCGCAGCCGCCACCGCAAGCGGCCGAGCGGCTGGCGGCTCTCCATGCTCAAGAGCGTCAATTGATTCTCGATCGCTTGGAAGCCAGCCGGGAAGTCGAGGCGCGGGCCGCTCGCGAGTACAAGAAAACGGACGTGACCTACACAGCGGTTCGTCGACGGCTGGCCCAGGAATGGGAACAAGCCCTCCTAGCCGTTCAGAAAGAAGAAGACCAACTCAGCCGTTTCGATGAGAGCCAGACCGGCTTGCCCACAGCCGCCCAACAACAAGCGCTGAAGGAACTCGGTCAGAATGTTCGACGGATTCTGGTTTCATCCCCAGGCCAGTTGGGCTCTCAAAAAGCAGATCGTGCGGACTTTGATTGACGAGATCATCGTGGATCTCGAACAGCCCAAAAACGAGGTGGTCCTGGTGATTCATTGGGCTGGTGGTCACCATACCGAATTGCGTGTTCCGAAACGTTGGCGGAAACGGCAAGGCCCGTTGAACGACCTTAAGGCGATCGTGAGGACTTTACGCAAAGTGCTGAGCGATGAAGCGATTGCTCAAGTTCTCAACCGCGAGAAACTCGGCCAGGAAAGCGGCGAGACTTGGACGTTCGGATGCCGTGGCGGCTTTCGCCGCCGTCATCGCATCCCCGCGTTCTCTGCGAAAACCAAACAAGACCAAGGCTGGCTGACCCAAGCCGAAGCCGCTACCCGGCTGGACATCAGCCCGATGAGCATGACCCGACTCGTCAAATCCGGGATCATCCCGGCAGAACAGCCCCGCCGTGGTCTCCCCACAGTCATCAAACAAGACGATCTGACCCTTGATCGCGTCCAACGTGCCGTCTCTCAGCTCAAAACCTCAAACAATCGCCCGCTATCCGACGATCCAAACCAGTTCAAACTCTTTGAAACAAGCGATTCTTAAAAGGAGTGCATCATGTCGAGCCGCTTTTCACTGCCCGGTGACAGTGGCATTGCGCCGTGTCGCGTCCGGTTGGCCAGCCTGACGGGCTGGGCGATTTTGCAATCATTTTTGCGGGACGGACCACATTGCGCCAAGCGGAAGTTGTGGAAGAATTTGCTTCGCACCACGAATTCCGTTTCTTGAGATCTCAAAATGTCTCGCCTCTTAACCTGATCGGATGTCTTGCCCTCATTACCTCCGGGTCGCCAGTTTTGAAGATTTTCCGGGTTAGCTGTTTGAGACATCCCAGACAAAAAGCTCATAACCCCAGGGTCGGCTCTCGGCCAAAACGCCGAGAGCTTTCGGAGGATCCGATCAGATCGCTAAACGTGTGTCTCCATTTGCAAACGCGGGAGACAAGCCACGGCTGGCCCACGGCGTAACTTGTTGCCACGACTTGGGATAAGTTGGCCGATTTTGCGATTGTCTCTGCCCGCGCAAAAGAAAACCCCAGGGTCGCCGGTTTGCGATCCAGGGGTTCAGTGGCGGGGGCAGGATTCGAACCTACGACCTCGAGGTTATGAGCCTCGCGAGCTACCGGGCTGCTCCACCCCGCGATAGGGGGAAGGATTTTCTCACGAATCTCCTTCACATGGAGGAATGTTATCGAGCACGCCGGGGAATGGCAACCATCAAATCTCAGTTTTTTTTGGTAAATCAAACGCTCATGACGGGGGAAGGCACAACGCCGGTCAGCTTTTCATCATGCCGTATTTTTTCATTTTGTTGTACAATGTGACCCGGCTGATGCCCAAGTCCTTGGCGGTGTGCGTGCGGCTGAAGTTGTTCTTGAACAACGCCTGTTCGATGATTTCCTTCTCGGTAAACGCGATTTGGCGGCCCAAGGTGTCGGGGTCTTCCGGTGCTTGTTGGTGGATATGCACAGAGGGATCGTTCGCGGGGCCGGCTGTGCCCGCCAAAATGTGTTTGGGCAAATGAGCGACTCCCAACACGCCCTCGCGAGAATAAATCACCGCTCGCTGAATCACGTTTTCCAATTCGCGGACATTGCCCGGCCAAGGGTATTTGTACAGGGCATCGAAGAAATGCGTCTCGATGCGGGCGATGGGAATTTCGTGCTTCGCGGCCAATTGCCCGATGAACTTTTTCGCCAAAGGCATAATGTCGGATTTCCGCGAACGCAACGGCGGCACCTCGAACTTGAGCATGTTCAACCGATAGTAAAGGTCCGGGCGAAAGCGGCCTTGTTCGACCAAAGGCTGCAATTCCAGATTGCTGGCCACCACCAAGCGGGCCTTGCTGGTGAAAGTTTGATTGGAACCCACCGGCTCGAACTCGCCGGTTTCGATGACTTTCAGCAGTTTGACTTGTTGTTCCGGCCCCAGCACGTCGATTTCATCCAGCAGAATCGTACCTGAACCCGCCGCGATGAACTTGCCTTCCTTGTCGGCATGGGCACTGGTGAACGAGCCTTTGACGTGCCCGAACAGTTCGCTTTCGATGAGTTCGTTGGGCAATGCCCCACAGGCGACGTGCAGAAACGGTTCGCTCCGTCTGGGGGAGACTTCGTGAATCAGTTTCGAGAGGAAGGTTTTCCCCGACCCGGTTTCGCCGATCAGCAAAATCGTGACGTTGTGCCGGGCGGCGACTTCCAAATCTTGGAGCATCGCCTTGAGTTCTTGCGAATTGGTTTCATAACGGCGGGTGATGCCCGACAGCACGGTTTCCGCCCCGAAGTTTTTCGAGTCGTCCAGCGAAACGTGCCGGGCGGTTTCGGGCGAGTGTGTTGGGTGCGTGGGGCTTTCCAAAAGTTCGCGGTGTTCCTTTAACAGCCGATGAATTTCCGCAGCGGGGGTGTCTGCCGGCAGATTTTGGAAAGCCATCGCATTCGCGGGTTCCGCCTCGCTGAACAACGCAGGCGTGGCCCCCATTACTAAAATCAATCTGCCGGGAAACTTCCCACGGGTTTCGGTGAGGAATTGGGCTTTAGTCTCTTCGCGATCCGGCAGACGAGCCAAGTCGAGCAGCACGGCCGAGGGCTGATGGGTCTCCAACAGTTCCCGCATTTCCAAAAGCGATTCGCCCACCACCAATTGGGACTCCCCCAAAAGCTGCATGGCCAAGTCGGAAGTCAGCCGGGGATTTCGCGTGAGCACGGCGATCAATCGTTTCTGCATGGCAATCCTCATCTCGGCCTTTATCAAGCAGCCGAACGATGTCGTTTCAAGGGAGATCAAACTGCAAGCCCCTTGAAACAAATGCGATGCCAAGATGTCAAAGCCGTTTGACGATTGTCGCGTAAGCTGAACGCTGGAATCGGGTTAGCTCGCGAATCTTACTTTGGAAATCCTTGGAAAACCGCAAGCGACGTTGCGAAACCGAAACAATCCCCGCGGCGTTTTGTTGCGAGATCGAAACATCGCGCTCACCCGCTTGAGCCAACTGAAGCGATCGTAAAACGCAAAAAGAGCCTGGTTGCATGAACAACCAAGCTCTTTTCGTAAGATCATCGGGGTTAGACGTTATTTGCGTTTGCCTTCCGCGAGGCGTCTGCTGTACTCTTCGATGAGTTTGGCGTAATGCGGCGGATAATTGTCTTTGCCGTATTGCTTGGCGGCCGCTTGTTCTTTTTCGGGGAGGGAACCCCAACCGCCTTTGTTGGCGACGTGTTTGTGATCCACATTGCCGGGAGCCACATTGCCTTTGACCGAGCTATCTTTGGCGGGGCTGCTGGATTGGTTTTTGCGAGAGATGCCGTTGCCGTTGCAAGGACAACTGCCGCTGCAATTGCAGTTTTGTTGTTCGAGCTTTTCGATCAGGTAATCCAAAGCCGCGATGACCTCGGCTTCTTTCTTTTGAACCTGGCGACCGCCTCGGCCCAAATCCAACCGGCGTTCGACGTCTTTCATCAAAGCTGCCACTTCATCGAGCGAATCTTGACGCAGGTTTTGCAGATCGTACTGCATCAGCTTGGCGATTGAAGAATATCGCACGGGCACGTTTTCGGTTTTGGTCAGCAGTTTGTCGAGCGTGGCCAAACCTTCGGTCTTTTGCAGCAATTGCTGTTGCGACACGGCGGTGTAGAACAGGCTGGTGGCGGGGTCGATCACGCGGCGGGGATCGATTTGGCCGAACTGTTCCAGGGCTTCATCGTACATCCGTCCGCGCGACAAGTAGCGGGCGTAGTACAATCGCAGGTTGGAGTTCACGAACTCGTTGTCCCGCGCATCGAGAACTTTGGTTTCGGGCAGCAAGGTGGGTGTGACGCGGAGTTGGCAAGCATCCACGAAAACTTGAATGTCCGCATTCGCCAAGGCGAAGGTGTGGACGGCGGCATCAAGCAGTTCCTGAGCCGAGGTGGAGGCATCCACGCCGCTCCAAAGTTGATCGATGGCTTTCAAATTCTCTGCGGAGACCTTTTGTTGTTTGGCGAAGGCCAGCGATTGCTCGCGAACCGCATCGAAGGCCGGCGCGGCATATTTTTCCTCTGCCATCAGTCCAGAGGTCATCGTGAGCCAAACGGCACACCCAAGTAAAAACAGCGGGGTTCGTTTCTGCATTCGTCATGCCTCCGTTAAAAATGGTAAATTCGATACGCAGGGGAATGTACTATCAAAGTACCCTTATGTTCCGATTCGTCAAGCCCAAATACCAGTCACGTTGCCGAATTTTCAGGCAAAACTGCAAAAGCACCAGAAAACTCACCAAGGTTCTTCTCGTAGATTTGACGTGTTTTACAGGAAAATGGTTCCCAAAATCCCACAGGACAATTAGCTTTCAGCAATTTGCGTGCCTGTTTTGGGCGGTTAATCTAGGGGAACGGCTCCGTCCCGGCCGCCGATAAATTCGATCTCCGGCAAGGCTTTCACCAGCTTGGCTTTGCCGTCTTCGGTGACTTTCGTGCCTTCCAGCTTGATTTCTTTGAGATTTTTGAGTTTGACCAAAGAATCGATGCAGGCATCGGTGATTTCGCCTTGGGTTGCCAAGTGCAGCATGACCAACCGGCTTAAGGGTTCGAGAAACTTCACCCCTTTGTCCGTCACCAGGGTGTCATCCAGGCAGAGTCGCTCAAGTCGTGAATGCCCTTGGAGTTCGGGCACGCCCGCATCGGTGATGGGCGTGCCCAAAAGATACAGATAGCGCAAGTACTCAAGGCCCTGCAAATGCTTTAAACCCGCATCGGTGATGGAAGTTTCGGTCAAATCCAATTCGCGGAGGAAGGGGAATTTCTGCAAGATCACCAAATCGTTGTCGGTGACTTCCGCCCCCCGCCATTCCACTTTCACCACGTCACCGTTGCGATTGCTCTCCGGCTTGCCGCCGCGTTTCTTAAGTTCCACCAAAGCAAGTTCTTGCGTCGATGGCGGTGCAGGCGGCAATTCGGGGACCGCTTTGGCCGAAGGTTTCGGCTCCGGTTTATCTTCCGGTTCTGTCTTCGCAGGCGGCTCGGTTTTCTTTTCGGGAGCCGGCGAAATAGTTTTAGGAACGGAAACCGGTTTTTGGGCCGTTTCTTCCACCGGTTTCGCGGGACAACCCGCCAACAGCATCACGCCGAGCCAGCAGAAAACCGTGGCTGTAAGTCGTTTGATGAATTGGTTCTGAGATGCAAAATTCATGATGGGGATTCTTCAAAATGGAGAGTCTTGATGGAGCGGGCCATCAGCCTCATAACGAAAAGACGAAAAGCAAACGAAAACCTAACATTTATTCTCGAAAGTCTTTCACCCCCTGCCAAGCCTACTTCAACCCGCATAATTCAAATCAAGCGAAATTGATCTGGCGGGTTTGGCGGCATTGAGATAGGTTTTCCCCTCTACTGAACACTTCATATCTCTGAAAATGCATGGTTTTGCCGCCCTGGCAAAAGGAGCCTGCCGATGTCGTCTTCCCAATCCGACGATAAAAACATCCCCCAACCTTTGGAAGCCGGCGAACCTGTGGTGCTTCCACCTCAAAGCGGGAGAACGCGGCAGCGCAGGCTCATCGTCAAAACCGCTGCCGCCGCGTTCGTGGGTTTGGGCATCGGCATTGTTCTGATGGGGAACCATAACCGCGAACTGGCGGGTCTCAACCAAACTTTGGAAGAGCGGAACGAAAAACTTACGGCTTTCCTTGCCGGCGAAACAGGGCAACGCAAAAAAGCCGAACAGTTGGCGATTGAAGCACGGCAGCAACGCAGCCAGGCCGAACAATGGGCCGCCGAGGAACAGAAACAGCGCACCAAAGCGGAACTTCAAGAAGCTCTCGCAAATGCCGCCGCCGATGCCGAGCGGCAAGCGAAAGAAGAAGCCCAAACCGAACGCGACCGCGCGAAGATGGTGACCAAGACTCTGGTTTCCGCCTTCCGCAGGCCCGACCCCGAATTAGACGGCCGCACGATGACCGTGGCGGAAGTGCTGGACCGCGCCGCCAAGGAACTGCCGGAAGAGCACAAAAACCAACCGCTCACGTTGGCCGCGTTGCTGCATGCGGTGGGCAGATCCTTCGTTTGTCTGGGCCTTCCGAAAGAAGCCCTCCCGATTCTTGAAAAAGCACGAGACTTACGCCGAGACCACCGAGGACCGGACCATACCGAGACGCTTAAGAGCCAAAGTTCCCTTGCCTACGCTTATGGGAAAGCCGACCGCTTCGCCGAGGCGATCTCCCTGTTTGAGCAGACCCTCAAAGCACGCACAACCAAACTGGGGCCGGACCATGCCGAGACGCTCAAGAGCCAGAACGACCTCGCCATTTGTTATGTAAGAACCGATCGACTCGCCGAAGCCATCCCTCTGTTTGAGCAGACCATCAAGGCACGCACAGCCAATCTGGGGCCGGACCATGCCGACACGCTCAATACTCAGGCCAATCTCGCCTACGCTTACGGGAAAGCAGACCGGCAGGCCGAAGCAATCGCCTTGTATGAGCAGACCCTCAAGGCACAAAAAGCCAAACTGGGACCGGATGATGCGAAGACGCTCCATAGCCAGGCCAATCTCGCCTATGCTTACGGGAAGGTCGGGCGGCTCGCCGAAGCAATCGCCCTATATGAGCAGAGCCTTAAGGCGCGGCACAGCCAAGCTGGGAGCGGACCATTCCGATACGCTCAGAAGCCAGGCCGGCCTCGCATGGTCTTACGAGAAAGCCGGGCGGCTCGCCGAAGCGATTTCCCTCCATGAGCAGACCCTCAAGGCACAAAAAGCCAAACTGGGAGCAGACCATGCGGATACGCTCAAGAGCCAGAACAACCTCGCACTCGCTTACGAGAAAGCCGGGCGGGTTGCCGAAGCGATCCCCCTCCATGAGCAGACTTTCAAAGCACGCCAAGCCAAGCTCGGGGCGGACGATCCCAAGACGCTCAGCAGTCAGGCCAACCTTGCAATCGCTTACGGGGAAGCCGGCCGGTTTAGCGAAGCGATCCTCCTTTTTGAACAGACTTTCAAGGCACAAAAAGCCAAACTCGGCCCGGACCATACGGATACGATCAGAAGCCAGAACAACCTTGCCTACGTCTACGAGCATGCCGGTCGGTTCGGTGAAGCGATCCCCCTCCTCGAACAA
>CAWAVN010000020.1:0-319831 GCA_963785505.1 uncultured Planctomycetaceae bacterium | reverse complement strand
CAGGCCAACCCCCAAATCTGCGGCGCGGAAAGTTGAGGCAAGTGACTGGCCAAGCGATCCTTCCATTGCGACAATTGACGTTGATGGGACATGGGTTCCTCCGTGGAAAAACAGGCTGTTGTTCACCTCCTATTTTACCACAGAACCCTGTCCCATTTTTACGGTTACAGAAAAACCTACACTTGTAAGGGGGGGCGGACTATCCAAAATGAAACTCACCCCACGCGCGAAGTCCGGGGGGACCACGCCGCTTTATCGAACTTTGTTCCACAACTTCGGGCACTGGGTGGATTTTCGTGAGGCGATTCCAAGACCATGCGGGGGCTTTCCCGGCTGGAACGACAGACAGATTGAGAGTCGTCAGAGTCCTTGCCGGTGATGCGGATGTTGTCGGTCTTCCACTCTTTCCGAAAGGCTTGATGTCGATCATGCCGCCTCAAAAGTCTCGCGTGTTCTTGAGCAGATGTGCCTTGGTGCCTATCATGTACTAAGGCCATTCAATCAAACCGACTTCAAGGCCAACCAGCATGGGCTTGCCTCTCGATGGCGGACCACTCAAGAAGAACGGTCTCTACATTTCGCTCGGATAAGGTGGAAGATGAGTTTTCGATTGAATTTCAGAGTGACAATCGCGAGTGCATCTTTTCGCAGTGGCGTGATTGCCATGTTGGTCTGTTGCCTCTCGTGGTCACGGCCCATCACTTGCAAAGCTCAGACCACAGCGGATGGGGATTTCCCCGCACAAAAGGCCGATGCGGGGAAGTTCTTTCGTGATCGTGTCACTCCGTTCATAAAAACCTATTGCATCGGCTGTCACTCGAACAAACGACCGACGGAAGCAGGGGTCAATTTTTCTCCTGCACTGAAAAGCCCCGGTCACGCCGCCTTCAGCGAACAGTGGAAGAAGGCGGTCGCGAGGGTGAAGGCACACGACATGCCGCCAGAGGACATGGAGCAACCGACCGCTGAAGATCGCAAAATGTTCAGCGATTGGCTGGCGAAGGTCAAGTTTCTCAGTCCGAAAGATCCAGGCCCCTTTGTCCTTCGGCGGTTGACCAAGACGGAATATGGCAACACCTTGCGAGACCTCTTCGGTGTGGATCCTGCAATCGCCGATGAGTTGCCGGAAGAGGTTAGCGGCGAAGGTTATCTCAATTCGCTCTCACCCCTGCAATTGGAGCAGTATCTCTCGATCGCCCAAAAGGTATCGGATCAAGTTCTGCCCCCAAAAGGCGACGCACCCACGAAAATGCAAAAGCGACTCTTGGGTGACCTGCCCGCGCACGAAGAGGACGAACGAGCGGCGGCGCGAAAAGTTGCCCAATCCCTTGCACGCAGGGCCTATCGTCGCCCACCCTCCGAAGCGGAACTCGAAGTGCTTTTGAAAGTGTTCGCTCTGGGAAAACAGAACAACCTCAACTATCGGCAGTCCGTTCGCTTGATGCTCAAGGCGATGCTCGTTTCTCCCCAGTTTCTCTTTATTACTCCGGCTGAAGAAGTGAAGGCTGATGTGGAGATTGTTCCTCTCGATGATCATCAACTCGCCTCGCGTTTATCCTATCTGTTGTGGGCGACCATGCCGGACGATGAACTCATGGCGCTGGCCGACGACGGCAAACTCCACGAGCCACCGGTCCTGAAAACTCAAGTGAAACGTTTACTGAGGGATCCTCGATCCGCGCGCTGTTTGACGGCTTCGGTGCGCAGTGGCTTGGGGTAGGAAAGTTGCAGCAGCAGACCTTCGATCCTGACAAATTCCCGCAAATGACCAGCGAAATGCGTTTGGCCATGTATGATGAAGTCCGCCTCTTCTTTGAAAGCATCGTGCGGGAAAACCGAAACATTGTCGGTTTCATCGATTGCGATTATACATTCCTCAACGAAAACCTGGCCACGATCTACGACCTGGAAAAAACGGTGACTGGCTCCAAGATGCGGAAGGTCCGTCTTTCCGATCGAAATCGCGGTGGAGTTTTGGGGATGCCCGGCGTTCTCGCGGCGACCTCATTTCCCAACCGAACCAGCCCCGTCAAACGCGGCGTGTGGGTGCTGGAACAAGTGCTTGGGGAGCATGTGCCATCTGCTCCTCCGGACGTTCCGGCCTTGGAGAGACAGGACGAGAAGACGGTTGCGAACCTCACGCTGCGCGAACGCACGGAACTGCACCGCACGGATCCTGTCTGCGCGAACTGCCATAAGATACTCGACCCGATCGGATTTGGTCTTGAGAACTTCGATGCCATTGGTCGATGGCGTGACCGGGACGATAACGGGGAGGCGATTGATGCCACGGGGGAACTTTTGGATGGGAAGCGTTTTCAGGGCCCCGGAGAATTGAAAACCATGATTGCCGGACGCCTTAATGATGTCACTCGAAATCTTGTCGAGAGATTACTGGCCTATGCGTTATGCCGAAAGTTGGAAGGCTATGACGAGATCGTCGTGGATGATTTGATGCAGGACATCGCTCGGGATGGATACCGGATGCAGACCCTCATTAGTGCGGTCGTCACCAGTTATCCCTTCACGCATCGTCGAATTCAGAAAGCAAGGAACTCAAAATGAGCAAGAGCGTACTGATAAATCGTCGCACCTGTTTGAAAGGCATGGGAGCTTCACTTGCCTTGCCCCTGTTGGATGCAATGGGTTGGGCAGAGACCGTCAAAGGCAAGGCGAACAAACCACCGGTCCGCCTTGGATTCATGTATATGCCTCATGGCGTGATCATGGACCAATTCTGGCCCAAGGACGCCGAGAGCTTCTTGTCGTCGCCACCGCCGGCCCTCGAATCGCTGCGCCCCGTACTCGACCAGTGCCTCCTCATGAAGGGGATTTCGGGAGTCCCCATCTCGCCTTTTAACGGCGCACCTCATGCGCTCGAATTGTCGACGTGGCTCACGGCGACTTTGCCGAACCCCGCCAAGCGGAACGAGATCCAGATTGGGATCTCGGCAGATCAGATTGCCGCCAACTTCGTGGGAGCCTTCACAACGTTGCCTTCTCTGGAATTGGCCACGATGCCGCAAACTTGGAAGGAGAATCAGGAAGGGCTTAACGAGGCTTATTATTCGCATTGCAGTTTTCGCTCGCCGACGCAGGCCGTCCCTGCGGAAATCAATCCACGCAATGTGCTCAGCCGCTTATTCCAAAAGCCCGAACAGGGCGGCAAGGGGCGAGAATCGACGCGGAGGGATTTTTTGGATCGAAACATGCTGGACTTGGTGCTGGGCGGTGCGCGCGATCTCAGCGCTCTTTGTCGCTTCCCGACCAGCACAAATTGGATGAGTACTTGGACAGCGTGCGCTCCGTGGAAAGACGCATTGCCGCCATCGAACTCCGTCAAAAAGAGAAAGCCTGGGAGAAAGCAGGAGTTCGAACCAGCAAACAGAGCACCTCAGGTTCCCCGCCCATCGAAATCAAGATCCCCGAGGGAGACAAACGCAGTGAGTACATGCAGGTGATGTGCGACCTGAATGTGCTGGCGTTTCAGACAGACACAACTCGCGTCTCGACCTACATCGGCTCGACGCCCAACGGCGTCTCCTATCCAGAACTGGGATTTAGCGACCAGCACCACTCCCAGACCCACCACGAAAATCAGCCGAAGAAGGTCAAGAAAGTGGCCGCCATCACGGCCTTTAACATCTCGCAATTCGCTTACATGGTCAAGAAGATGCACGGCTTGCGCGAAGGGGATGGCACGCTGCTCGACAACTGCATCATGATGTGGGGTTCCGGCCTTGAGGACGGCAACAAGCACACTCGGGAAAACCTGCCCTTCATCCTAGCAGGAAGGGGAGGCGGTTCGATCAACACAGGTCGCTTCTTAGCAAAAACCAAGGGGAATCAAGGAGACCTGCTCACCACCCTGCTGACCTGCGCCGGCGTTCCGGTGGAGCGTCCGATTGGGATCGCGACCAAACAACTCAAGGAGATTGCCAACGATCTTTGAACTCTTGGCCACACCATCCCTGATCGACGGTCAAGATCACGACAATGTAGGGGTTCGGAGAATGGAAGGGCGGCGTGCTGGAACCGTTCTCCACCAAATTTCGCTCCAAACTGTTGAAGTTGGGCTAGAGGGACCATTGCAATATCGTTAGGTAAGATTCATCCCTAGCTAGTGTCTGTCCGGAAAACGATTTCACCCTGGAAAACATGAGGTTTTTTGGAGAAAAAGCTCCTCGAAGATTGAACCGTTTGACGGGTTCATGGGTTGAATTTGTAGCGAAAATTCAATTTCAACCGCAAATCTTCGAGGAGTGTGGGCATGAGACAACATTATGATAACCAACGCAGATTCGATTCGACACCGATTGGGGAATTGATGCTCAACTACGACTGCCGCGACGAAATGATTCCCGGTCTTGGCGGGGTTGCAATCACGTCTATACCTCGCGGTCCGCTTCGCACGCAAACTGGTGAAGTTGGTCGCGGAAGATATCAATCAAGACTCGCGTCGCGATGTGGGTCGTCCGGGACTGGATGATTGGCAGATTGTCGTCTTGGCGGCGGTGCGATTGGGCTTGGACTATGATTTCGACAAGCTGCAGGATCAAGCCGAGAACCATCGCAGTTTGCGAACTCTGCTGGGCATCGGGGACTGGGAGGAGACGACCGACTTCCGCGCCCGGCGGATTCGCGACACGCTGTGCCAACTCAAGCCCAGCACGCTGGAAGCAATTAACCAGGCGATTGTGAGTCACGGCCAGGAACTCGCATGGCGATGCCGCTCTGCGTGTTCGTGCCGATTCGTTCGTCGTCGAAACCGAACATTCACTATCCCACGGAAAGCACTTTGATCGGCGATGGGATGCGAAAGATCATTCCGTTGTGCGCCGAGTTGGCTCAAGAAATCGGGGAGGTCGGTTGGCGACAGACCGACACTGGCTCAAGCAAATTAAAAAGCAAATTCGCATCATCGCCCAGATCAGTGCGAGCAAAAGTCCGAAGGTGAAAGCCGGTTTGCCGGCGGCTTATCGGAAGTTGCTGGATCGGGCAGCGACGATTCTCGAACGGGCCAAAACCCTGCAAAACCAGGCAAAAACGGCCCCATACTCTTTGGAGACCGTGCTGCGTTCGGGTGAGCTTGGTCATTGGATTTCAGCTGACGACACAGGTTTGCGACACCGCGCATCGCCGCGTGATCCTTGGCGAAGATGTGCCCAACAGCGACAAGCTATTTAGCTTGTTCGAACCGCACACGCAGCTATATCGTCGCGGCAAGGCGGGCGAACCGAATCAATTCGGACGGCTGGTATTCGTGTTTGAAGACGGGGCGGGGTTTATTAGTCACTATCACCTGATGAATCGTGATGCCTTGGATGCGGACGTGGTTGTCGAAGAGACCCGTAACGCCCAGAAGAAACATCAAGGCCGGATCGAAACGGCTTCGTTTGATCGCGGCTTTTATAGTCGCGGAGAATCAAGAACAACTCGCAAAGATCGTTTCCGAACCGTGCTTGCCGCCTCGCTCGCCCGGCCAATATGCCGAATGCTTGGACAATGCCTCGGTGGAGTTTCACCGCTTGCAGGCAACGGCATCCCGGCATCGAGTCGGCGATCGGCGCACTGCAATCGGGCAACGGCCTAAAACGATGTCGCGATCATTCAGAATTGGGATTTGAGCGTTATCTTGGTCTGGCAATCCTAGGCCGGAACATCCACACGCTCGGCAAGCTGCTAATCGCCAAACGCCAAGCGCAATCCGCCGCGGCCTATAGCCAACGGAAGGCCGCCTAAAAGACGCCAACAGCAAAAGAAAACGAGGCGAGAGGAAGAAGCTGCGCCTCAACATGCGCGAAATTGGGCAAAAACAAGCAAAAACCCAGCGAAACGGCCCCAAAGCCAGGGTCACCCCCAAATCTTCGAAGCCAACGCAGCCACAAAATCACCATCCGAACAGCGCCAAAGCAATTTCCGGACAGACACTAGTTATGAGAAATCTTGTTGCCTCGCTTGTTGTTTTCACGCTATTCCTCTCGGACCTTCCCGCCGCTGAGAAATCCGATCGGGCCGAATTGCCAAATATCGTTTTCATCCTCGCGGACGATCTGGGCTGGGCGGACACGACGCTCTACGGCCACACGCAGTTTCTATCGAACGCCCAACATCGAGCGGTCTGGCCGAACGCGGGATGACTTTTTCGCGGGCCTATTCGGCCAGCCCGCTGTGCTCGCCGACGCGTTCGGCCATTCTGACGGGTCTGAGTCCCGCCCGAACTGGGCATCACCACGCCCAACTGCCACTTGCCGCAAGTCGTGCTGGAGGCGAACGCCGGGCAAAAGGCCGGCCCGGACCAGAAAGCGATGCAGCCGAATCCGGTGACCCGTCTCAAGACCGAATATCGCACGCTTGCCGAGACGTTGAAAGACGCCGGCTATGCCACCGGGCACTTTGGCAAATGGCATCTTGGGCCGGAACCCTATTCGCCGCTGCAACAAGGTTTCGATGTGGACGTTCCGCATCATCCCGGACCAGGACCGGCAGGGAGTTATGTGGCCGCCGTGGAAATTCAAAGACTTCGATCACGACCCAGACGTGCCCGACTCAGCACATCGAAGATCGCATGGCCGCAGGAGGCCGTCGCTTCGATGGAGAAGCACAAGGACCATCCGTTCTTCCTCAACTACTGGATGTTCAGCGTCCATGCTCCGTTCGATGCCAAGCAACGCTGATCGAGAAAGTACCGCGGCCGGGTCAATCCAAAGGATCCGCAACGCAGCCCGACCTACGCGGCGATGATCGAGAGCATGGACGATGCCGTCGGAACGCTGCTCGATGCGCTCGATCGGCTCGGCCTCACCGAAAGCACGATCATTGTCTTCACCTCCGACAACGGCGGGAACATGTACAATGAAGTCGATGGCACGACGCCCACGAGCAATGCCCCATTGCGCGGCGGCAAAGCGACGATGTTCGAGGGCGGCACTCGCGTGCCCTGTGTCATCGTGGTCTGCCAGGCATCGTCAAACCTAGCTCGACAGCGACGCGATTGTTCAAAGCGAGGATTTTTATCCCACGCTGCTGGAGCACTCAATCTGAAACCTGCCGCACACCAGCAATTCGATGGCGTGAGTATTCTGCCCGCATTCAAGGGTCAAGCTCGCTCGCGAAGCGGTTTTCAATACTTTCCCCCATTCCCCAGGTGTTCCCGACTGGCTGCCGCCTGCGGTATCGGTGCATCGGGGCGACTGGAAACTGATTCGCATTTTCCATGGCGGAGAGAACGGAAAGCACCGCATCTGCTGTTTAATCTTCGAGAAGACCTCGGAGAGAAAACGAATTTGGCTCAGACACGAACGGACTTGGTCAACGAACTAGATGCCCGGATCGAAACTTTCCTCAACGAGACCCAGGCGGTCCTGCCAATTCCCAATCCCCGGTTTGACCCGGCTCAATACCATCCCGAAAACGAGGGCAAGCCGAGGTTGCGAAGTAAACCCGTCCCCAAATCAACGGGCAGCAAACGTGATCCGGGAGATATTCCGGCCCTCAAAGGTTGGAAGGCACGGGGCTGCGTGGTGGCCGTCAAGAAGGGCTTTGTGACAATTACTCCTCAAGGAAAAGACCCGTTCCTGGGAGTCGTGGGCGGCAAATTGGACGACCGATCTCAACTGACATTCCGCATCAAGGCGGATCAGGGAGAAGGCAAAGTCGATTGGCTGCCCGGTGGAATCCAAAATGCGGCGAAGGCGAAGTCAATCACCTATTCCCTCACGGACAACGGCTGGTCGGAGATCACCGTCAAGTTGCCATCGAAAGCTGGAGAAGCCGGCATCTTGCGTTTGTACCTCCCGACAAAGTCGTCCACGATAGAACTGGATTGGATCGAACTGAAAACCTCCACTCGTACCAAGCGTTGGGATTTTTGAAAATGAAGAATGTCTTGTTGCTGGGCGTGTCAATCGCTGGTTTGTTCCCGGTATCGGTGCAGGCTGCCGCTCCGCCAAACATCATTGTGATTTTTACCGACGACCATGGATGGGCCGACTTGGGAGTGCAAGGGATTGAACAGGATCTGCGAACCCCGCACTTAGATGCGCTCGCGGCCGGCGGACTCCGGGCCACGAACGGCTATGTCACGGCTCCTCAATGCGTTCCCTCCCGTGGGGGCTTGTTGACCGGCCGGTATCAAAACCGGTTTAGTTTGGAGAGCAATGGCGAAAAGCTGGAGGGATTCAACCGTCAAAAAACGATCGCCAGCCGATTGAAAGCGGCCGGCTATGCCACGGGTATGTCTGGCAAATGGCACCTTGGCCCCGCGGAAGAAATCGTCAATCACGGGTTTGATGATGTGTATTGCAATCAGGGCGGCCCAAAACGATTGTGGTCAAATTTTGATCGGAACGGAAAGACGCTGCCCGGCCAGTATCGCCAAGACGATCTTTATCATCTGGATGCCAACAGTGCGGCTGCGTGTGCTTTCATTGAACGGCACAAACAAAAACCTTTCTTCTTTTATTTGGCCTATCGCGCACCGCATGTCCCACTTGATGCCCCGCAAGAGTATCTGGATCGGTTTCCGGGCAAGATGCCTCACCGCCGACGCCAATGTTTGGCCATGCTGTCGGCGGTCGATGATGGCGTGGGGCGAGTCATGGAATCGCTACGGAAACGCAACTTGGAAGAAAACACATTGATTTTCGTGATGGGGGACAATGGGGCTCCGTTGAAGATTCACAAAGAGGACAAACCCGGGGGCGGACCGGGATGGGATGGCTCCTTGAATGCCCCCATGAACGGAGAAAAAGGAATGCTGACCGAAGGCGGCATTCGGGTGCCCTGGTTGGTCTATTGGAAAGGCAAGATTCCCGCGGGAACGGTCTACGAACACCCGGTGATCAGCTTGGATGTGGCGGCGACCGCACTTGCCATCGCCGGGATCGACGCCCAGTCCGCTCCCCTCGATGGCGTGAATTTGCTCCCCCATCTGACAGGGAAAGTCACGTCAGCACCCCACGAGACTCTCTATTGGAGATGGATTGCCCAAGCCGCGATTCGAGAAGGACGATGGAAACTTCTCCTCGGCGGTCAGCGACGTTATTTGTTTGATTTGCAAGCGGATCCTGGCGAAAAGGAAAACCTGCTCGCCAAACACCCCGAGATCGGCGAACGCCTGCACGCCCGCCTGAAAACCTGGTCGAGTAGCCTGCAACCGGCCGGACTCACCACGAAACCAATGGCGGAGACTTGGGAAACGTACTTCGACTACTATCTCGATGGAAAACCCGCTCCACCGCTCCGCGCGGGCGCGAACAGTGCGAAGGGAACTGGTTGGGTTGCCCGAAACGCCAAAGTCCAACACAAGGATACCGGACTGGAAATCTCACCCAACGCCAAGGGAAGTCGCCAAGCTTTTCTCGCGTTCTCCGGGTTCAAGGTTTCCGGTCCCGCATCGGTCCTGCTCTCTTTGAAAAGTGACACCGATGGCCGGGTCGGAATCGCATGGCGGCTCGATTCGCAGAAGGACTTTCCCGCCGATCAAGTCACTCATCAGAAATTCACGCGGTCGGCGGACGATCAAGACCTGCGGATTCCGATTCCCTCCATGGGTTCTCTGATCCATGTCCGTCTCCTGCTCCCAAACGGAACGACCAAACTCCGTCATTTTGAGGTGCGATCGAACGCCGGGAAACAAGCAAAACGCTGGGATTTTTCGACACAGGAAAAGTCGGCCCGCTAATGCGCTAACGCGACTTATCGAACTTCCCGCGGAGTGCCCGTAGGGAGTCGGTCACCGTGGGCAAATCTCCGACAAGGATGAATGTGCGAAACGAATAGTCGCCCGGCGAAACACCCTGGGGATCGCGGATGCGGAACACGCAATTCCATTTGACGACTTTCTGAGCCGGGAAGCGAAAACGTCCGTATCCGGCGTGTTCATAACCCGGCGAAGGCTGATCGGGCGAAAACACGCCCATAGCATAGGAACCGTCCTCGGTCGAAAGAACCACTGGCAGGGACTGCTCTCCGGGGCCATCCGTCAGCGGTTCCATCTCGCCCGATTTCGGATGAAATGTCCAGAACTTTTGGAACTCGGCGGGCATGTAGCCAGTGACAGCCTCGAATTGAGCATATTGATGCAGCTCTCCAATCGGCAGGCTGAATGTCACATTATATTGAATCACGTGAGGCAGATTTTGATAGCCAATCTGAACCCTTTTGGTCAAAAGGTGATTCGAGAGCACTTGCTTGTTTTTCGCGGGGTGGCCCGAGGACTTTTCACCGGGAGCCAACCAGAAGGCCATTTGCGTTGTCGTTTGCAGGGCATTTTCGGTCGTGGTGAGATGCAGCAAACGGCTCGACGATGACTGGCCCACTCCATCGCGACGCGAACCGGCTTCTGTGGGATTGAAAGTCTCTCCCGTGAAGCGACTCCCGGCATCAAAATTGGCCGCCGATTGGAGTTGTCGCCCATGATCGAAGCTGTCGATAAACTCCTTCTTGTTCCATTTCAATGAATGGATCGCCCCAGCAACACGCGGGGTCGTCGTGATCACAATCTCGGATGCTCCCGCCGGACTTCGGATGACCGATTGTGCCTTTGGCGTGGTTCGATCATCCGCCGGAGCCTGCGCGACCGTTGCCAGGGCAATCATTCCGATGAGAAGCGATTGGACAGGTCGAAACATATTTCGCGTTCCAAACGAGGTCGATACAGGGGTGGGATTCGATTTCTTAGTAGGATAGCATACCCAGCGTCATTCCTGTTTATCAACGATCACCAATAGAGGAAACGGGCATGGTCAGTCATGCAAGTTACGACTCACCCCGAGTTGTGGCGATTGTTCATGGTTTGGGATCATTCCAAAATCTTGGTAAAATCCACATTCCCAACTCACCTGCGTTTCGATGTGCCCTGATGTCTCCATTTCTCAAAACCTTAATTGCCCTTTTTTGGTGCATGATCGTTTCGACTCCGACTCCGACATCGCTTTTCGGGGAAGATCGGAAAGCCTTGGATGAAAAGGTGCAGCCTGTGATGGAAGAAGTCGACAAGCTCTGCCGGGAAAAGACGGTGTATATAATCGGACCGGAGAAAGCCAGGCGGCTGGCCGAACTCGTCCGCAAGAAAAAAACCGAAACTCGTTGTCGAGTGTGGAACAGGGGTTGGCTATTCGGGGCTGTGGATCGCCCGCGAACTGAAAGCGGCGGGGCAACCGTTGGGACACGAACAAGGAGGATGTCTTGACTTTGGAGGAATACCGCAAGGGCCTCTCGAACAAAACGAACGCCGAGACTCGATTCCAAAACTTCGACAAAAACCGTGACGGCAAACTGACCCGTAAGGAGTTTGTCGGTCCCTCCTCAGAATAACTCGCTAGAAAAGATTCCCAATGGCTAAACTCCTCATTCTTGCCGTGTTCCTTGCTCCGCCGGTTCAGGGCGAACCAACCAATGCCCTGGAAGCCGCGGCGAAAAAGGCTGCCGCCGAACAACAACTCGACGAACAATACGCCGCCTGGGTCAAGACGCTTTCGCCGCCCGAGCAAGTGTGGGAGCGTGTATTGCAAGAAAACTTGGGGAGTTTTTATTTGCCGATACACAAACGTCAAAAGGTCGCAGGGCAGTCCAATGCCTGGGACTTCGTCCGGGATGATCCCAAGCTCCCGCGAGTCCTGTTGATTGGGGATTCCGTCTCGCGCGGTTACACCCAAAACGTGCGAAAGATGCTTCAGGGCAAAGCCAATGTGCATCGGGCTCCGGCCAACTGTGGTCCGACGGCGTTGGGCCTCAAAAAAATCGACGTTTGGCTCGGGGATGGCCAGTGGGAGGTGATCCATTTCAACTTCGGCATCCATGATCGAAATACGCCCGTCGACGATTACCAACAGCGACTGAAACAACTCGTCAAGCGGATGCAAAAGACCGGAGCCAAACTTGTCTGGGCGAGCACCACGCCGATTCCCGATGATCCCACCAAGAAACAGACAGCCGCTTCGATTGTGGAGCGAAACGCTATTGCGGCTCAGGTGATGAAAACACATCAAGTGGTCATCAATGATCTTTTCATAGCGGTGACCCCACACCTGGAAAAGTTACAAAATCCCAACGACGTCCACTTTAATGCGGCCGGTTACGAGTTCCTCGGCCAGCGAGTTGCCGAAGCCATCACTCAGGCATTGAAGTAAACCGTCCGTCATTGCCCAACAGATGCTGCTCACCCAGGTTCTGGACGTTCCGACGTGGGTCACGGGGCGATGTATCGCTATTTCCTTCCCGCATCGGCCACGTTCTTTTCAGGTAACCATTTGGCATGAGCCGTGAGGACGTTTTTGTATTTTGGGTCTTTGGCGAGATTTCGCCACTCGTGTGGGTCGCGGCGGTGATCGTATAACTCCTCACTCCCGTCCGCATAGCGAATGTAACGGTAGTGCTCGCTACGAATCGCGTGATTGTTTTGTTGGTAGGTCGTGATGGCTGGCTGGACCCAATCTGCGGACGGATCATGCAGGAGCGGCGAAAGATCAAGCCCTTCTAGCCCCTCGCGATCAGGCAGTCCGCAGAGTGTGATCAGCGTGGGATAAATGCTGAGCAGTTCCACGGGTTTTGAGCATTGTTGGCCCTTGCGTTGACCGGGCTGGCACACAATAAACGGAACCCGCGTGGAGCGTTCCCAAAGAGACTGTTTCGCCCACCGCTGCTTCTCGCCCAAATGGAAACCGTGATCCGACCATAGGACAACGATCGTATTCTCGGCGTAGGGACTCGCATCCAGGGTGGCCATCAGACGACCGACTTGGGCGTCCGTGAAACTCGTCGAGGCGAGGTAAGCCTGAACCGCAGCATGCCATTGGTTGCTTTTGACAAACCACGAGTGGGACGGGGGCGTGGGGTTGTTGGTGAGCTTGATCGCCGCTTCCGGCAGATCGTCCCGGTCATCCTCCCGAACGACGGGGAGTTTGACCTCATCCACGGGATGATCCTCAAAAAACCGCTGGGGGGCATACCAGGGAACATGAGGGCGATAGAGCCCCACCGCGAGAAAGAAGGGCTTGTCGTGCTTTCCTTGGAGTTGCTCGATCGCCCAGGAAGTATCGACGAAGTCGCCGAACTTTTCCTCCGCGTAAGTCTGCGGACCGTAGTCCCACAATCCACTCCGCGTGCCTTCGATCTTCACCAGCCGCTGATCAATTTTCTGCCGCTGCCCGGGACGGGGACCGACCGTCTCAAACGATGCCTCATCCACACGGGAGCCGTGATAGATTTTGCCCGTTGTCAGCGTTTCGTAACCCTGTTGGCGGAAGTATTGGGGAAGCGTGACGAGGTCTCGGTTACGTTTTGTCGAGCGAAACCAGGGGCTGTTGCGATAGATGCCGGTCGTCGAGGGACGAAGACCCAGCATCACGCTGGTCCGCGATGGATTGCAGATTGGGGCTTGGCAATGAGCGTTCGTAAACAAGCGTGCCTCGCTTTGCCAAGGCGTCGATGTGAGGCGTTTTGGCCTGAGGATGACCGCCCAGGCAGCCGACCCAGTCGTTGAGATCGTCGATGGCAATCAGCAGCACATTGGGCCGTTCCGCTGCCTAGGTTGCTGAGGACAGCAACAGCAGACCAAGAAGACAAAAGAGGGTCACGTATCGAGGTTTCACAGTCGCAGCTCCCTTATCGTTGGTTTTTGAATTTGTCTGTTGTTACTCGTGGCTGAGTCCAACGGATTTCCCGAAACTCTGGCCGATTCCCATCCGCGGCGGGTTTTTTCTTTGAACGTACCGATGTGAAACGTCACGTAGCGATAATGAATCCCTTCCCGATCCCATCCCCGCACAACGGTTGTTGCGAGTTCGTCCTTGCAAGGGTCGAACTCGGCCCATAATGCCTCGATGGAATCGGGAGACTTTTGCTCCTCACAGCTTGACGAGGAAGCAAGTGCAAACAACATAAAAACCATCGTAAAAAATCGCCATGCCATGGTCATCGTCCTCAAGGGGCTGCATTGGTAGCGAAGTTCTCGTTTTCCCGATTCGTCAGACACCACTCCTCGGCAAACTTTGCTTCCAGGAAAGCGGCCCAGCGTACGGCCCCTCGGTATCGTGAGAATCAATCGCGTGAGTCGTTCTTTCTGGATGCCTCGATGACCAGCTCGGCTTCTTTCAGCCGACGCGCTTTGTCCTGCTCGCGCAGGGCCTGGATGATCTTGTTGCGGTCGCCGCGGGAGAGCGGCAGAGTCACCTCGTCGCCGAGCACGCCGAGCGGGACTTCTTCCATCTTCCAGTCGTCGCTGCGCTGGGTGGCGAAGGGCAGGTCCTTGTTGCCGGTCGCCTGGAGGTTGGCCAGCGGGTTTCGGCCCCAGGCGTAGCGGAAGTGAATCGGCTCGGGCACCATCGGGCTGGTCAGCACGAGTTGTTTGCGGTCGTATTGCATCCGCCCGCGGTCGTCTTTGCCCTTCTCGGCATAGGCGACGTCGGCGGGGTGGAACTTGCGGTCCTCGCCGGCGATGGCGAAGCCCTCGATCGCGCCGTCCTCGCGGGTCGCCGACGTCGGTGTCCAGTTTGAGCAGCAGCGCCCCCTCGCGCTTCTCCATGCCCACGAGCATCGGCGGCTTCCACTCGACCTGCCGGTCAAAGCCGTACTGCGTCGCCAGCGCCCACCGCGCGATCCGCTCGCCGGCCGGAATCTTGAGCTGGGGGTGGTACCAGCGTCGGCGGAGGTCGTAGGTGCTGACGAAGCCGATGTTCTTGTCGCCGGCGTTGTAGAAATCGAGAAAGGTCTGGTACTGCGCGGCGCGGATGTCGATGCCGGCGTTGAACATCTTCTCGCAGTAGTCGTCGCGGGTCTGCGGATAGCCGTCGGTGCAGAGCGAGAGGATGCCGAAGGGCATCTCGGGGTCGTTGAACGCCTTGCGCCAGGCCTTGATCATCTCCGGGAAGATGTCGCGGTACATGTCGGCACCGACCGAGCCCTCGAACGCGTTGTTGTAGCCCTGGTGGAAGATCGCGCCCTTGACCGAGAGCCCGGCGATCGGCGAAATCATGCCCGCGTAGCAGTGGCCGGGGAAGTTGTGGTTGCCGATCGGCCCGGGCCGGAGGTCGCTGGGCTCCTCTTTGCTTGTCGTCGGGGATCGGCTTGCCTTCCTTGGTCTGCCTCTCGATCCACTGCGCGGTGCTGCGCGATCCGGTTTTCCAGATCCGCCTGCGGGTCCCACGCAGCGACCGCATCGTCAAAGTGACGCGAGCTTGGCCTTGGTCGGTTCGCTGTCCATCGCGCGGAGCACGGGCAGCGGGGTCCAGGTCTCGACGGTGGTCCCGCCGCGCGAGGCGTCGATGACGCCGATGGGCACGTTGCTGGCCTTGTGGATCCGGCGCGCGAAGACGTAGCCGATGGCCGAGAGTTCGCGGGCCGTCTCGGGCGTGCAGACGTCCCAGTCGCCCTTGCGGAAGTGCCGGCCGGACCAGTCGCTCCACTGGTGCAGGCGGGCAAAGCCCGGCTTGAGTTCCGGGCCTTGACCGTAGGGAACGGTCAGGATGCGGATCTCGGGGAAGTTCGCGGAGATGATTTCGAGGTTGCCGTTCTCGACTTTCGCCAGCTCGAACTCCATGTTGCTCTGCCCGCCGAGCACCCAGACGTCGCCGACGAGGATGTTGTCGAGAACGAGCGTCTTGTCTTTGCCCTTGACCGTCATCTGCTGCGGGTTGGCTGTTCGCGGGCACGGCGGGGAGCGTGACCTTCCACGCGCGGTCTTTGCCGGCCTTGGCCGACGCTTGTTCGCCGGCGAACGTGACCGTGACCTGCTTCGCCCGGTTCGGCCCAGCCCCAGACGTGGATCGGCTTGTCGCGCTGGAGCACCATGTTGGTCTGGAAGACGTTGCTGACGCACAGCCCCTCGCCGATCGCGGGCACGTCGACGACGTCCTCCCGCGGCATCTGCTGGGCATGCACGGGCAGCGTAAGAAATCCCGATGAGAGTGATGGCTAGAATCAGGCGGCATAGCCCGGAAGTTACATGTCAAGCCGGCCTGCAAAGTGCTGGATAATCATTTCGCCGCCTCCTTCAACTCCTGTGAATCGTTTACGCATCTCGGCGAGCTTTTTCGCGTGCGCCGGGTCGCTGGCGAGATCGTTCTCCTCGCGCGGGTCGTTTTTCAGATCGAACAGCTGCTCGACGTCGTCCTCCGGCCAATACATGTATTTCCAGTCCTTGCGGACCAAGGCTTCGGATGCCGGGATGAAATCTTTGTTGCGGAGCGTCGGGTGCTCGTAGAAGAACTCACGTCCGCCACGTGCGGGCTTCTCATCTGCAATCGGCAGATAGAGCGGAGCCGATGTCCCGGCCCTGCATCTGCTTGGGAGCCGCGATCCCGGCCGCGGCGAGGATCGTCGGGGCAAGATCGACACTCAGCGTGAAGTCGTCGTTGGTCGTGCCCTGTCGGTCTCTTGGCATCCGCGGATCCTCGATGATCAGCGGGACGCGGATGCTCTCCTGGTGCGGGTACCATTTGTCGGCCAAGCCGTGCTCGCCGTGGTAGTAGCCGTTGTCGGTCGTGAAGATCACCAGCGTGTTGTCGAGAACGCCCTGCTTCTCCAACTCGTTCAGCACCACGCCGCACGTCGCATCCACCTCGGTCGCCAGGCGGTAGTAGTTTTTCATCATCCGCTGGTACTTCGCCGGCGTCGTCAAACCGCCAGTGCCAACGGTTGCGGCCCTCGTTCTTCTCGTCGAAGAAGTCCGGCAGTCGCTCCCAGGATTCCTGCGTCGCGTTCGGCGGGACGGGAATCGCGACGTCCTTGTAAAGTTCCATCGACTCGGGCTGGGGCAGGTACTGATCCTTGTGGCCATCCTCGGCGTGGGTCGCAAAGAAGGAGACCGTCAGATAAAACGGCTGGTCCTTCGGCCGATTCTTGAGAAACTTCAGCGCGTCCTTCTCGTTGCGTTTCGTGACGTGGATCCTGCCGTATTCCTTGGTGTCGTACCAATGTCGGCCGTGGTAGGCGACGGCGAAGTCGAACTTGTCCTGGGGAATCCGGCCGTTGTGCCACTTGCCGACGTGGCCCAGGTAATAGCCGTTGTTCTTGAGCAGCCCCAGATAAGTTTCTTCCCAGGGCGTCTCCCACATCACAAATCGCCGGGCACCGTGCCGTGACATCCACTGGCCGGTGTAGAGATTCGCCCGGCTGACTCCACAGATGGATGTCGTGACGCAGTTCTCGGTGAACCGCATCCCCTCGGAGGCGAGTTGGTCGAGATGGGGCGTCTTCACCACCGGATTGCCCGCGACCCCCAGCGTATCGTGCCGCCAGTCATCGGCGTACAGCAGGACGACGTTCATCTTCTCGGCCGCAACGGCCGGTCCAACCGCGGCAGCCAGCAGGACAAAGAGTAAAAGAAGAAGCGGTTTCATCATACGGTTTGCTTTCATTGGGTTGATGCCCCTCTTGAGCACGAAGAATGTAACATGCTTTCATTTTCAATAAGATTGCCAACTCGCACAATGGAAGCCATTCAGATCAAACGATCCCATCGCTGATGATTGGCAGCGGCCCGACATTCGATTTAAACCTCTATTCGCGATTGCATGTCACAACGCTTCGGTCTAAGGTATCGAAAGGCTCTTATGGGTGTGTGTGATAAATCTATCTCTCAATCAAGGGTTTCGAGGGCCGAGAGTTTTCTGGTTTCCCTGAGGAAAAGAAATGATGAACGAAACGAACCCCCAGAAGGAACCATGGCACCCGGCTGGTCTTGCTCGCCGCGAAGTATTGCGTCTCGGAGGATTGGTCGGTTGTGGTTTGACCCTGGAATCTCTCTTGCAAACTCGTGCCGCTGGTACCGAAACACCGAGCGGCACGTTCGGCAAGGCCAAGCAAGTCATCATGCTCTACTTGCACGGCGGGCATCCTCAGCAAGAGACGTTCGATCCCAAGCCGGAAGGTCCGGTGGATTTGAAGGGCGAATTTGGTGCGATTCCCACCAGCGTGCCGGGTGTGCAATTCTCGGAACTGCTGCCCCAGTGTGCCTCGCTGATGCACAAAATGGCGGTGATCCGGGCCATGACCCACGAAAACGCGAACCATGTGCATGCCAGCCTGCCGGCCAACACCGGCCATCATCATCCCGAGAATGTCCCTCGGGGAGATTTCCCGCCTTCGGACAAAGATTTCCCGCCGTTTGGAGCGGTGTTGGATTTCTTGGGGTCTTCCGATGCCAAGTTGCCAAATTGGGTTCGCGTGGGTCCCTTGATGCAGCGCAGCAACGGCACGGTCCTCCATGGACAACTTCCCGGCTTTCTCGGCAAGCAGCATGCCAGTTTCCCAATCGACCAATCGCTATTGGGAGAGGATGTGAAGATTCGGGCCATTCAACCGGCAGCCGGATTGACCGCAGCTTCGGCTCCGGGAGCGAAAGCGACTCCGCGATGAGTTTCAAACCTTTCGCCGCATTGTGGATGTCGCCGGCGAAACCCACGCTTTGGATGCGTCCTACACAAGGGCACTCAATCTGCTCAGTTCCAATCGGACCCAGCAGGCATTTGAACTCGGAAATGAGCCCCAGTCCGTGCGGGACAAATATGGCCAGACCGAATTTGGCCAGCGGTGTCTGTTGGCGCGCCGCTTGGCGGAAGCGGGCGTGCCCATGACCAATGTGAGTTACTGCCATACCCCATCGGGATCCTGGGACACCCACGGCCAAAATTTCAAAAAGATGAAGGAGTCCCTGGCCCCCACTCTAGATACCGCCGTTTCCGCACTGATCGAAGACCTCGACAAGCGGGGGCGTTTGGAGGACACGCTTGTCATTGTCACGGCGGAATTTGGCCGAACTCCAAAAATCAATAAGAATGCAGGACGCGACCATTGGCCGAACGTGTACTCGATTGCTCTCGCCGGGGCAGGGATTCGCCCGGGTGCGGTCCATGGTGCCTCCGACAACGCGGCCGCCTTTCCCAAGGATTGCCCACACGACCCGAAGGACTTTGCCGCGACGGTGTATCATTTACTGGGAGTCCCTGCCGACACCGTTCTTTATGACCAAAGCCAACGACCGCATCCGCTCATCATTGGAAAACCCATCGAGGGTGTGTTGGCATAAACTTTTTGCGGCTGGGTCGGAGTACCAATTCTCCGAAAGAACCCGGGGTGCATTCCCTGGATTGTCGAGTTAGGTGGCGAGCTTTCGGTAGGTGTTGCTGCCTGTTTGTTGAGTTCGCCAGTGAGCCCAGAACTCTTGGAGTGGCTGGGAGTCGCTGAGGGAATCGGCGCGGAGTTGGAGACGGCTTCTCCGCTCGTCTTCTTCCAGAATTTTTCGGTTCCTTTCACGCGGGCGTTCATTTGTTTAATGGTCGATTCCATCAAGCTACTGGTCAGCGGCAGGCCCGCTTGGCGGAACTCGGGATATTTCATCAGATGCGCGTGATTGGTGTAGTAAGTGATCGCTCGTTGAAGGCGTTCGCGGGGGTCGCTCGCCGGTGTGCCTGATGCGGGAAGGCCCATTTGTTGTTGATGGTCCCGGAGTTCGTCGATTACCTGCTGTGCGCTGGACCCCGAAAACTGGACCACTTGCTAAGGTAGAATTTTTGGGTTCTGCCGTTGTCCAGGAAGGGAAGTTTGATGGCAAAGAAACGTAAGCAACATTCGGCGGCGTTCAAGGCCAAGGTCGCGTTGGCCGCCGTGCAAGGGGCCAAGACCACGAGCGAATTGGCCAGTCAATTTGCAGTGCATCCCACCATGATTGGCCAGTGGAAGAAACGGTTGATCGAGAGCGCGCCGGATGTGTTCGACCCCAACCGAGCGTCTCGGGCTTCCGGCTCGGGATCGACTCGCGAGACGGAACTTTATGAGCAAATTGGGCGGCTTCAAATGGAGTTGGCCTGGCTTAAAAAAAAGAGTGCCCTCTTCGATTGAAGCCCGGCGTGACTTGGTGGAATGGGGGCACAAAACGCTCAGTCTTCGCCGGCAGTGCGAGCTGTTGGGACTGGCGCGCTCAAGCCTTTATTTGGAACCTATCGGCGAAAGCGCGGAGAACTTGATGCTGATGCGTATGATTGATGAGCAGTATCTCAAGAGGCCGTTTTTTGGTTCGCGGCGGATGATGCTCTGGCTGGGCGCCAAGGTCATTCGGTGAACCGCAAACGGGTCAGGCGGTTGATGAAGTTACTGGGTATCGAAGCGATTTATCCGAAGCCCAAGACCACGAGGGGCAACCACGAACATCGCGTGTATCCCTATCTTTTAAGGGGTTTGCGCGTGGATCGCCCGAATCAAGTCTGGGCGTCTGACATCACCTATATCCCGATGCGGCAGGGGTTTTTGTACTTGGTGGCCGTGCTGGATTGGTACAGCCGCTATGTCATCAGTTGGCGGCTCTCGAACACGTTGGACGGCGCGTTCTGCCGCGAGGCTTTGGAGGAAGCCTTGCTGGGGAACACGCCGGAGATTTTCAATACCGATCAAGGCGCGCAGTTCACGGCCACGGCTTTCACATGTCGCCTGGAGCAAGCGGGTATCCAAGTCAGTATGGATGGGAAAGGTCGGGCACTTGATAACGTGTTCGTGGAACGATTGTGGTGGAGCGTCAAATACGAAGAGGTTTACCTGAAGAGTTACGACAGCGTGTCCGAAGTGGAACAGGGGCTCTCAAATTACTTCCAGTTTTTATACGCGCGAGCGACCCCACAGTTCTTTAGAAAACCGCACGCCGGCCGAGGTATATTTCGGGTCGCGTGTTTAGATCATCCGCGAGGGAATCGCAAGCACCTCCGCTCAGGCTCAACAAACGGGTTGCCCCATTCGTCTCGCCGTCGCATCAACCTGGCAAGTGTGAAGGCCGATGCGACGGCGAGACGAACGGGGCAAGCGGAAGGTGTTTCGGGGATGGATTCGAGAGCTTAATTTAACCAAAAAGTGGTCCAGCAATTGGGGTCCACCGCCCTGCACCCGGCCTTGCCAAATCCAGGTCGCATAGCGGCGGTAGGCTTGCGGATCGTCGAGTCCGGCGGCGGCGCCAAGCGTAGCTGAGGGCGTGCATCAGGTCGAGAATCCCGGTCATCTGGCTGAAATGCTGTTTGTGAATCGTCCAGTTCACGGCCAATCCATCGGCCACGAAGGCTTGCCGCTCTGCCGCGTGAATGCCTAACTCCCAAGCCTTCCATTCCAGATGCGCGCCGAACGCATCTGCACTCTCGCTGCTGGCGATGACATCCCGCGAGAGCAGCTGGGGAGCGAGGTCTTTCCAGTCGCCGGAGACGTCCTCTTCGGGCGCAAGAAAAGGGAATCGACCTCGGTCTGGCAGGCTTCTTCCTCTTCGCGGGCCGCAAGTTTTGCGATGTCGGCCACGACTTCGGCCCCCACCAGCCATTCAGGAAATTCGGGAGCCGGGTCGCTCGCGTGGATGGGGCTTTGCATTGAAAGCACGATGCCGACCTTGTCTTCCCGCCAATGAGTCGTCTTGGACGAGGTCTCTTTCAGAACGGGGGGGAAGGGTGGTGGGGAAGCCGCTTTCCGGTCGCGAAAATGATCGCGACGCTGGAACCGTCCGCCATCCATCATCACGACGGCCAACTCGAGGGGCTTGGCTTCCGGCGGGGCCGTGGTTCGCTCCATCAAGGGACGCAAAACGTGTTGCTCGACTTGCTGCCGACGATGTTCCACGTCGTCCGCGCCGATCTGGCTGGTCATCCGCTGCACTTGTTTGGGAGCCACCGTGATTTCCGAAAGCATCTCGATCGCAGCCGCCGCTTGCGAATAACTCCCCAGGTTCGCGCCCGCCCAGACGATCTTTTCCAGCACCAAAGGCGTGACCCCTTCACGAGGCGGCCGCTGAAGTGCCTTCGCCACCGGGAAAAAAATCCCGCCGACAGCGGGAACAATGACACTTGGGTTCGCAGTATTCGATGTCTCCTCGCATCCCCTTGAGGATCAACGGTTCGGCGTCTTCAACCGCACACACTTTCCCGCAGGTGGGACACTCATGAACCGCGCACTTGGTGGCCTCCTCGGCCCGCGAGGACAACACCGACCCGGTCAACTGCCGCGTCAGTTCATCCCCGATTTCGACCGCCAATCGCTCCAGATCAACGAAGGTCTCCGCCGCCCCAAGTTTTTCTTTTTCTTCAATGGCCATCTGAGTCGCCATCTCTGAAATCCGTCTTCGTAGCCGATCCTCCATGACCAATCCTCCGCAAATTTCCCAGGTTCCTAAAATCCCAACGATTTCAGAGACAACCCCATTGTACACATTTCATACCAATCACAAAGCAGGGAATGCACCCAAGAACCCTGTCTTGTGGGCCATTTTTCCTGCCCTCCAGATCGCGGGCAAACTTGGTTTGATGCGAAACCGTTTCGTAATGGCAGATGTCACTTCGTCATTGACAACGAGATTAAGTCGAGTCAGAGACTGACCGAACTCTCCACCTACAACAACCACTTTGATAAATCTTCAACCGCTCAAACCCCGCTGCAGTTTAGTGCGTATTGTTTAGTAAACCACAATGTAAAATAACGACTTACGGCATTTACGGAATAAGTTCGTTTTGATAGCCTCCTTGTAAGGTCTTGATAGCCTCCTTGTAAGTTGTATTTTGATAAGGACTTACAAAAGCGTCTCAAATCCCAATCGCTGACTGGCGGTCAAGAGGTCGCAAGTTCAAATCTTGTCGCCGTCGTGCGAACGGTCCACAACGTCCAGTTGCAGCTTGATCGAGGCCAGCCGGTCGCGTAGCTCCGTGTGCTTGCGGGCAAATATCTCCTGGTCGATGTCGTCGGACAGCCGCATATTAAGCAGGCGGTCCTGTTGCTGGACAAGCAACGTCTCCTGCCGCTGTAGCTCGGCCCGCTGCGATCGCGACTCGGCCTGGGCGTCCCGCGTCTGCGAGGCGAGCACGAGGCGGAACCAGTCCCGCACATCCTCGTTTTCGACCTTCATCTTGTCGAAGATGGCCAGCACTTGTTGTTCGAGGTCGGTTTCACGCACGCGGATGCGAGGGTGCCCCTTGCGGTTGTAATAGGTGCAGCGGTAGTAGGTGTAGTAGCGCTCGCCGTTCTTCGTCTTCTTCGTGACGGTCTCGCCGGTGATGGGATGACCGCAGTGCCCGCACTGGATGAGTTGGCTGGCGTAGGTGTGCGTCTGCGACTGGTAGACGTGCCCGCCGAGCAGGGCCTGCACCCGGTTCCAGGTCGCCCGGTCCACCAGCGGTTCCTGCTTGCCGGGATACCACTCCCCCTTGTGCGAAATCTCGCCGATATAGGCCCGGTCCTTGAGGATGTTGTGGACGGAGCTTCGCGGGAACTGTCGGCTGCGACTTCCGCCAGACGCGACCTTCGGCGTTGATCCGCTCGACCACGCCATCGAGCGTCAGGTTCTCATAGGCGTAGAGATGGAAGATGCGTTTGACGTTGGCGGCGGCTTCCGCGTCCGTTTCGATGATGCCCCGCCCGTCCTTGCGGACGTTGCGGTAGCCGTAGGGAGCCAGGCCGATGAACCAGCCCTCGCGGACGCGGCGTGACAAGCCTTCCCGCACATCGACCGATTGTTGTTCGGTGTAGAAGCTCGCCATGTTGGCCAGCGTGCGGCGCATCATGCGACCGGCGGGCGTGTTCTCGGTCGGCTGCGACACGGAAATGAACGGCAGGTTGTATTCCGACTCCAGCCTTTCGAGTTCGACGTAATCGAAGAGATTGCGGGCCGCCCGGTCCACCTTGTAGAACAGCAGCCCATCGAGGAACGGGGCGTTCTTCTTGGCGTAGGCGATCAGTTCGCGGAAGACCTTGCGTTGCTCGCCCTTGCTGGCCGTCTCGGCGATCTTGAAGAGCTTGACGATTTCCCCGCCGGCCTGAACCGCGTATCGAAAAGCCCCTCCTCCTGGACTTCCAACGAGAATCCCTCGCGTTCCTGTTCCCGGCTGCTGACCCGTGCGAGTGCGACGAACTGTTTCATGGCGGACGACCTGAAGAAAGTGCCTGATACAAACGACCGACGCTGACGATCATTGTAACGGCTTCTTCCGGTGTAATCACGTCTGCGTAGTACGGTTGCCAGACGCTAATCGTCGCCTCGACGAGTTCCGGCGTGATCCAATCCGGTGCCCCGGCCGGGACGATGCTTTGCGGCGCATCGTCCGGTAATCGGCAATCCGCTTGTCGATCGCGCCGGGCCATACCGAGAACCCCTCCCCTCTTTGCACATGGAAAAAATGGAAACGTTGAATTCCAGACTTCAATCACGAGCCGGACGGCGAAGCCCTTCCCGCTGGAAACGCTGCAATTCGGCATGCGAGATCGCCCAGGCCGAATGGGCACCGCGACCGCTGACTTTCTTGCGGGCTTCGATGCGACCGAGCCGGCACCACTCCCGGCAGGTGAACTCCGAGCGGCCGACCAGGCGTGCGAATTCCTTCACGCTGTACCAGTCTTTCGTTTGTGCCCGGTGGATCAGCATTACGAGAAGCGACTCGATCCGCTCCAGCCTTTGCTCCAGCGTCATGGAGAGTTCCTTTCACAAAAGCGGGCGGGACACGGTGTCCCGCCCGCGATGGGAATCGCCGGCCACTGCTAAGGAGGCGTGTCAAAATAAATTACCGAAATTGGTCTTTCCCTAGATCCTGATTTTTAGCATGCTTCGGGCATGCCGGATGCAAATGTTGTTCAATGGATTCAAACAAAGTATCTCGATCTCGTCCACGATTTGGATGAGCGTGCCCGTCGTCGTTGGGCGGCGACCGAGGCCCGTTCGTTGGGTCGAGGTGGGATCGCTGCCGTCGCCGAAGCTACGGGGCTTTCTGATCGGACGATTCGGAATGGGATAAAGGAACTGAGTCGTGAAAATCCCTTGCCTAGCAATCGGCAACGCCGACCGGGAGCAGGGAGGAAACCTGCGACAGAGCAACAGCCGGATTTGATGGATGCCTTGGACAAATTGATCGATCCTGTCACGCGAGGCGAACCGACGAATCCTTTACGTTATACGATTAAGAGTACGCGGACTTTGGCGAGCGAGCTTGGTAAGCAAAACTTTCAGGTAAGCCCTTCCACGGTTGGCCGTCTCTTGAAGAATATGGGTTATAGTTTGCAGTCCAATCGCAAGTCGCGAGAAGGCAACCAGCATCCCGATCGAAACGCACAATTTGAACATATCAACCAGCGGGTGTTGGCCCGTCACCGTCGCGGGGAACCGGCGATCTCGGTAGACACCAAGAAGAAGGAAAACCTGGGAAACAAGAAGAATCCGGGCCGAACATACGAACCAAAGGGTCAACCACGCCGAGTGGACACGCATGATTTTCCCGACAAGAAAAAAGGCAAGGCGGTTCCTTATGGAGTCTATGACATTCATCAAAACGAAGCCGCCGTTTCGGTGGGGATCAGCCATGACACGGCGGAATTTGCGGCGGCGGCAATCCGCCGTTGGTGGGATCAACTCGGCAGGCCAAACTATCACTCGGCCAAACGACTGTTGATTACGGCTGATAGTGGAGGCAGCAATAGCTCCCGAAACCGCCTCTGGAAACTGGAACTGCAAAGGTTCGCGGATGAGACGGGTCTGATTATCGAAGTCTGCCACTATCCTCCGGGAACTAGCAAATGGAATAAGATTGAGCATCGTCTGTTCTGGCGCATCTGTCATATCACACGCAACTGGCGAGGTGTGCCGCTGGAATCGGTCGAGGTCGTCGTTGAACTCATCGGCAAAACGAAAACGGAGGAAGGGTTGGAAGTCCACGCCTGGCTCGATGATGCAGTCTATGAAAAGGGTATTAAGGTTTCCGATGAGGAACTTATCGCCTGCCATATCAAGCCGAACAAATTCCACGGCGAATGGAACTATGAAATCCACCCCAGACTATTAACAACATCCGGTAATTTAATTTGATACGCGCCCTTAATGCTTCCTTAACGTATTTCTGCTCTCTGGCTCTCAGTGCCGTTTTCAAAGGATTCAGTTTATCGCAATGTCACTGCAACATAGTTGTATTGCCACTGCTATATGACACGTTTCGATTGAATTTATAGAAGTTTTTTGACGGCGGGCCTTGACCGTGATGTTGGACATTTGGAGGGGCGAGAACAGTCGAGCGAGAAGCCTCGACTACGCCAGGCCCCGACGGGATGCAACGAGGAACGAGGTGGATCACCAGCCCGTCGCCGTTCGCCTGCCCACACCCAGGTCACAAGAAATGCCCCTGTGCCCTACTGCGACAGGCTCTTCGCTGCCATCTGGTCCAGGTAATCCGCCCACCACTGCATCATTTTCCGTCGCTCCGGCAAGTATTGCGCATGATTGTAGGCGGCGCGAACTTTGTTTCGTTCACCATGCGCAAGTTGGCGTTCGATCACATCCGGAGGAAAGCCCTGTTCGTTCAGAACTGTACTGGCCGTACTTCGAAAGCCATGCCCCGTCGCACGGGAATGGTAGCCCATCCGGTACAGTGCATAGAGAACCGTATTCTCGCTCATTTTCGCGGCAGGTCTGTGCTGGTTTGGGAAAATGTATTGCCCCAGACCAGTCAGATCCTGTAACTCGCGAAGGATCGCCACTGCTTGCCGGGACATCGGCTGCTGCTTGATCTATATTTGCCCGCTCAGGAGCAGAACCCTCCCCTGGTTGTCTGGGTGCATGGCGGTGCGGTGCGTGGCGGCAAGGCTCGAAGTCCCAGATGCCTTTGATAGAACTCGTGTTTCGCCAGCTTTCGTGCGATCCAAAATCTAATAGGCGAGCAGTTTCACGCGGTCATTCACGAGGAACCACAGCAACGAATAGCCCCACACAAACCCGGCCCAGCCCCAGCCAAGTGGTTCCATGAAAAACCCGTACACGGCAATCAACGTTGCGATGATTTGTGTGCCGAGCACCGCGATCCAGAGAATCCGCGCGGGGCGAATGGACCAGAACGGGCCGCGGGTGCGGGTGAGGAAAATCGTCAGATGTCCTGCCACCGAGAGTTTCAGGTATTACTCCCAAAGGAAACTAGATGTTTTGAATAGTTCGGACTTTTATGGTATGATCGTGAGAGTGAGTGACGGGGGTTTTAGTATCCTGCTGTGTGGTGGAACGGGATCTGCAATGGATTTGCCCGATGCACGGAGTTTGTCGTCTGAAACATTGGAAATGCTGCGAAGACTAGCAGTCCGCGCGGTCGTCGATTTGAACATGAGCCAGAAAGACGCCGCCACGACTTTTGGTGTTAGCGAGAATGCCGTCGGAACGTGGTGTCGGGCCTACCGCGAACGCGGCGAGGAGGCACTCAACCTGCGGCCTCAAGGTCGACCCCTGGGAACTGGCAGGCTTCTGACGCCCGCTGAGGAAAAGATTCTGCAGGCGATCATCCTAGACGCGACACCCGAAGCTTTTGATATCCCGTTCGCGACTTGGACGCGGCGGGCGGTGCAAGCATTGATTTGGAATCGCTACGGAGTCGATCTGTCTGAGCAAGGCGTTGGGAACTATCTTCATCGCTGGAAGATGACGCCGCAAAAGCCAGCGCCATGCGCGGGAACAAGACCCGGATGAAGTGCGGGAATTCGAAGAAGACACTCTGCCAGACGCGGAAAAGCAGGCGGATGAGGAAGACGGTCAACTGCATTTCTTGGACGAGGCGGGGATCAACTTGCACGACCAGATCGGCACCAGTTACGCCCCGATTGGGCAAACCCCCGTGCTGGACGTTCCGAAAATCCGCATTCAGCAAAACCTAATCGCCAGCGTCACTCCCGAGGGCGATTTGACATTCGATCTGTTTTCCGGAACACTGAACGCGCACAAGTTCATCGACTTTCTCGAACACCTGATTGCCTCATCCGATCGCAAAGTGTTTCTCGTGCTCGACCATCACCCCGTTCACACGGCGGGAGCGGTTGAGAAATGGGTCGACAACCACCCCGATGAAATTCAACTCGTCTGGCTGCCGCGATATAGTCCCGAGTACAACCCCGAGGAGTTTCTTCATAACGATTTGAAAGCGAGTCTCAAGAACAAACCGCTTCCCGAGGATACTTCAGGTTTTATCAACACGATCCGCAAAATCCTGAAAGAGATCGCCATTCTCCCAGAGCGGATTAAGGGCTACTTTCAACAGGCCAAAATCGAGATCGGCACTATATAATAAACAATCTATATTCGTGTGGTAGTAATAATGTCATTTTTCGGTAATCCATTTTAGTTTTCTTCTGTTCTGGGGATGATGAACAATTTACGAAGGCACCGTGCCTTCGCAATATCTGAGCCTTTATTTTGCATGAGGATCTATAAGTAGCGGTAACGTCGCAGTCAACACGCCTAAAAATGCATCGACACCAAAAATCCAATTGTCAAACGGTTTCATCAGTCTCAGTTGTAAGGTTGGCAATCCGTTAGTGAGGCAAACCACAGTCTCCGACAGGAGGTAACTGGAAACGTGCTGACATATGTATAAGATTCTTAGTTGCGATTCGGTGTCGATGCCATTGAAGGCAGCCAGGACGGACCAAACATTCCAACTCTGGCACTTCAGTTAATCCGTCACTGGGCGACGGGAATTGTCAATAACGGCCTCAGGAAAACTTGCTGTTTTTGTCGAGTGCTTCAACGACCGTAACCACTTTGCCGTCATCCTTTTTCGTAGTGACTCGAATCTTGCTTCCAGGCTTCAGATCCCTGGCTTTACAGACCGCGCCATCGCACGTCAGCTTGGCCTCCTTTGTGAGCGTGTAGCTGGATTCTTTACCATCATTGGTCATCCGCAATTTGTAGTCATTCATGCTAATGACTTTTCCCTCCCGTGTGCTCGATGATGCCTGCGATGTCGTTTTATCGGCATCATTGGTTGCCGTTTTTTGCGAGTCTTTTGCTCTTGACATGACACTTCCATTTCCCAAAAAATGACTCGGACCCTCCCACGGAGGCAACACGCGCCGTCTCCTTCCAACTTGCTCAAGTCAGAAGTTTGGTTGGTCCAAATGGCATGCTTCGGAATCGCATCAAGGATTCCGCTTTGAACCGTTCGGCACGCCTCGAATTTCCGTTGGCCTCTACGATGAGGTATTATTCGAAGGCCACTTCTATCACGGCGATCAAAGGCTTTTTACTTGATTGTGAACTTAGAAGCATCGCCTCACGTCTTATGGTTGTAGTAGGAGTGAACTCCCACCAACAACATTGCGCCGAGAACAGCGACGATCCATCCGTACCAGACATGCGTGGTCATGGAAAACGGCTCCACGGCACCTCCCCGGATGAGGGAGTAGAGAAAGCCGCCCACAAACGCGCCCCCGATGCCTAGGAGTGTTGTCATGGACAGGCTCATGGTTTGCCGGCCGGGAACGAGCAATCTCGCGAACGTCCCGACAAACAATCCACACACGATCCAACTTAAAATCGTAACGACGATCATGAATTTATTCTTTCATTACAAACCCGGTATAGATTTCCGCCTGTAGGCGGCTTTGAATTTGTTCGTCGTCACTCTTTGACCACGGTCAGTTTGAAATCATTCGAGGCATCGGCACCCTTTGCCGGATGGCCGGTGACTTTGACGTCGAAGTTTCCCAACGAGGCGTCTTTTGCCGCCGTGATTGCGACCTGCGCTTCCGCACTTCCTTGTTTGATCATGGGAGCTTCTGGCTTGAGAGTCACGCCCTTGGGCATATCCCCGAAGTTAAGGGCCACATCCTGGTCGAAGGTTTTGTCGCGTTTGATGCCGACCAGTACAGTTTGCTCCTCGCCTTGTTTGAGTGTTGTTGAACCGGGCATGCTCAAAGTGAAGCTATCCTTCGCGAGAATGGTCAGCTTGTATTCGACTTTGGCATCGCCTCCCTCGGCGGGATGTCCTGTGACTTGGACCTTGAAGTCGCCTAGTGGGGCTTCGTCCCCGGCCTTGAACGTGATCTTCGCTTCCGTGTCGCTACTTTTAATCACGGGGCGGGCGGGTTCGATGGTCACGCCCTTGGGAACATCGGCGAATTTCAGCGTGACATCTTCGTCGAAATTCTTGGCCCGCTTGATTCCCACAGTCGCTGCTGATTCCTCTCCCTGTTGAAGCGAGGACGACGTCATAGGGACCGTCAGATTGAATGTGTCCTCATTCTGCCCGAACATCGGCTTTTCTTTGTCGGTCTTCGCTGTTCCCGGCCCACCGGGCGTGCCCTGGGTGCAACCAGCCAGAACGGCCAACATCATTACGATTGAACCTGCAAATAAACGTTTCATGTGTCTTCACCTTCCGTGAATGTTTGGGATCCGAACGAGATTGTTGATAACGCACAGGGATCCCGTTGAGCGTTTCTGGATGAGCCATACAAGCTCAGCCCTCATATTTTTCGAGGAGAATGGGAGTCGCCTCGCCATTTTTCCAATTTCCCAAGTGTCCGATCGGGGGGGGGCGATTTACTGATCGGTTTGCTTTCGCAATGAAAACCGTTTCTTGTCAGGTTGGGGAACTTGGCCGTGAGTGTCGTGATTGCGGTAGATGGTTTCGTCGCTGCCATCTTCCTCCCAATCCCACTCCCACTCCTCAGTCGTCGCCATGCCGGGTTTGGCTGCAGGTTTGGGCTGATTGTCGGAGATCTGCTCCCACGATTCCGAGGGACCGGGATCATCCGACATCACTTCGAATCCCAGTCGCACCTTGGTTCCTTGTACTCCCAGCACCGTGACCTTAAGCATCAGTTCCAAGCCGTCGAACTCACCCACGATCACCGATTGCTGTTGACTTCTCGTAACAATTAACATGTCGGAAATCCTTTTCTAGGAGGGGGGGGCCGAATTGGGTTCGCTCGCGGTCTTGGACGCCAGGTCGTTTTCGAGCAGAAAGACCTGCACCACCGTGCCCGTCGTAAAGGCATGCACAATGACGCCCGTTTTGGGTTCCACTTCCGCCGTGGCTTCGCGAACTACTCGGCCGGTGATCCGTTGAATTTCCTGGCAGAGTGTTTTGGAAGATGCGGCGAAGAGCTGCCGGTGAAACTCCTGAATTTGAGCGGCCCCCTCAGTCGTCTTGGCCAGCACTTTTTCCGCAGTCGAGAGGGCTTCATGCAACGTGATGACCAGCGTGTCATCGCTCAAGACCACGGTGACCGCCGTCGGGATGTGCCCGGTATTCTGTTTTTGGAACGCGTTGACCACTTCCGCGATCTGTTCCGCCATCGTCTTAAGGGGTTGAGTTTGGTCGAACTTGTTCATAGGAATGACTTTCGGCGGTTTTTGCTCACCGTCCTCAAACTGCAGTTGGATGATTGCCACCGTCAGCACAGCGCTATTCAGTCGCTTCCGGCGCAACATGGGTTGGGAAGTTCAATGGAAGACGAATAAAGTCGTTCTGTAACGAAGTGTGTTTGGCATTGGAGCCTTCCTGAGGCAGGGCACTTAAGGGAAGCTCAATGAAATTCCTTTGTAAGGTGGAGGATTTGATTTGGGAGGTCTCATGACGAGGGATATGCCACCGCAACCCCAGCCTTTTCAATGAAAAGACTTGATAGCAACTAAAGCCAGCCGCCGCACCGATCAGGCAATAGATCAGACGGCTGGAGAGGTTAGTTTCTCCAAACTCCATTCCGCCGCAGATTTCGCCAATGAGGTCTACATGGAACAGACCGATCAGTCCCCAGTTGAGTCCACCCGCGACCAACAAGCTGGCCACGCAGATGTCGAGAATCCTTGTCCAATGGATGTGTTTCATGTTCATTGATTTCTCCAATTTTTGTTTTCTGACCGAAACGTTTTGCGTACCGTCATTCTCTTCACGCCTTGCCATTACCTAGTTAAGCAAGCTCGATGGCATGTATGGTCGAACCTTTGGAAGTTATTTCGTCCTGGTTCCTTAGACCTTGGCGTGCGAGCCGCCCCAGATGGCCAGGGCAATCCCGGACACGGTGGCGGCGATGCCGCCAATCAGGTACCACATGGTGCGATTAGTGAAGTGGCCCGTAATCCCTTCAATAACCTGCTCGCCCACGGAATGGGAAGCGTTGTATCCAAAAACCAGTAGCGCCACGCCGACTGCTAACAAAGCCAGACCGATGACCCGAGGAATACCCATTGTTCGCTCCTTAAAATAACGCCGCATAGCCGATCGCATAACTCCCGCCAGGACGGAATCGACCGAGTTCACTCCCGATGGCCGCCACGGTGACGTAACACAAACTACTAACCGCCGTGGCCGTGCCGGGTTGCCATTCACGCATCTCAAAAACAGTCGTTCTTGACGTGTTGCGCGAGTAACTGTTTGAGCTGCCGAATGTTTTCTTGCTCTTGGGCTTTCACCAGACGCCAGAATTTCTGCAAATCTGGCTGGTTGATGGCGTTGGCGACGTATTGATCGTACCGCCAGACCCCATCGAGTCTGCGACTCAATTCGTGCAACAAGTCGTGATCGTGATCCTCGCAGCCACGCGTCTCGCCGATGTGTTCATATTCGTGCTCCGTTTTGGTGGTCATGGCGTAATTCCTTTGGAAAAAACCGGCCTCGGTAGTTCGCTGGCAACAAAAAAAAGCCGACGCGGGGAAACACCAGAAAGTGTTTCCCCGCGTCGGCTTACTGAGTAACACGTCTCTCGAATTTGATCGAGCTACGATTTATCAAGTCATCCGAAAATGGAAGTTGCATAAAAGTTTCATGCAGTTCCGTCTAAAGTGGATCATATCCTTCCCCGCGAAAATGTTCAAGGAGCATATCGCTTTATTCTTCCGCATCTATTAAAATAGTTGTTAGCAACTGACCGTAAATATCAATAGCATCATTTCTCGTCAGCATTCTACTCCTTCGAGAGGAACGACGATTCCATTTAAGACACAATTGGAAATGGGCATGAAGACGCAAGGGGAAGTCGAAGCCGCCGTCTGTAACGGCATCACCCGCTTTGAACAAGACTACATGGGCCGGGGACCACAGCACATTTCGGCCCACATCATTGACGATTTGCTTCTGGTCCGTCTGCAGGGGGTGTTGACGGTGGCGGAAAAACAACTCGTCAAAACGCTTCCGCCGGAGAAAGGCCGTGATCTCTTGAAACAGGTTCGAACCCAACTCATCGAAACGGCTCGGCCGGTTCTCGCAACGCTGATCCAAGAGATTACTGGGGAAAAGATCGTCAGCCTGCATCATGACATTAGCGTCATCACCGGGGAAGAAGTCGTGCTGTTCACGCTGGCCGATTCACCACTCTATCGCGAGACAAAGAAGAAGTAAGCCGCCCCGACCGAATCGACATAGGTTTCCAAGCCGTGAGGCAATCAAACTTGCCAAAGAAGCCACCAAGATTCATGGGCTGGTTCAATTCGTTAGATAAGCTCAATCTTATTGATGGGTTCACCTACTATTTGATTCTTGCTCTGGTCGTCGGCACGGTGCTTCGTTTTCGCAATTATCGAGTCATTCTGGGTGTGATCTTCACGTTCTCGGATCGCTGGCCCAAATTGCTCGTGCTGGCGAAACAACACCGGGCTGTTTTCTTGCGTTGGCCGACGCTGCTCCCCATCGGACTGACCTTAGCACTCATGCTGGGGAATGCCCTGGCTTCACAGTTCGTGTGGTCTGAAGCCCAGATCGCGTTCGAGGATCTATGGGGGCGCTGGTGGGCGCTCCTCGCCGTGACGGTCACGGGGGGATTGATGGTTTTCCTGGATGGCAAAGCCATCTTCGGTTCGGGGCGATTCGACCGCGCGGCCCTGGAGGAAACCCTGGACAAAGCCGAGCATTGGTTGGAATCTTGGCACGCGCCTGCTCTGCGAAATTCTCAGCTTGGGCCTGATCAATCCCCGCAAGATCGTGAATACCCAAGTTCTGGAAGCCCTCGTCAAAGCCAGTCTGATCGTCAATGGACAGATGTGGCGATGGGCCCTTCAGATTGGGATCCGTGCGGCGTTCGGCCTTGCGTTATGGATGACGTGGGCGATAGCCCTGCGCGGACCGATCTGAAGGTGTAAATGGTCCAGGAGCGATAAGAAGGACGCAGGGATGTGATTTACGAAGTCAGCCAGAGAATTAGCCCCAAGACTGCCAACAACACGAACCATCCCACGATCGCCTGCCAAGTCGCTTTCTTTGCCCGATCCGCCTCCCACCAATTTCGAGGTTGAACACCTTGAAGAAGAAACGTGGCGACCCCTGCCAGGTTGATGCAGATCACGTTGGCAATGGTCAACAAGAACGCTCCTGTGGCTGAGGCGAAATGCCCTTCCCCCAACAGCATTCCAGAAACCACGAGCGGTGGCATGAGTGCGACCGCGACCATCACGCCGATGACGGCACCGGGCAAGCCCTGGGTAAACGCCAGCGTTCCCGCGGAACCCGCAGCCAAGGCCAAGAGCATGTTCTCCCAACCAAGTTGCGTCCGAGAAGCGATGGCCGGAATAGCTGGATTCACCGTGAATAATAATCCGCAACAGACAGCCAACCCAAAGGCCGCCATCAGACCAGCGAGGTTCGTCACCAGTGCCCGGCGAAGAAGGTCAAGGTCGCCCAAGGTTGTCGCAAGCGACATGGCGATATTCGGCCCCAGCAGGGGAGCGATGACCATGGCTCCGATGATGACCGCCACATCGTTCCGCATCAACCCAACCGCGGCGACCACCGCCGAGAGAATCGTCATCCCCAGAAAAACGCGAGAGACTTCGAGACCTTCATTGGCCTGGGCGTAGAGTTCCTCCCGACTGATGCGTTGCTTTCCTGGTATTTCCCCCTCAAGTTTGACGGGTTGGGCCAGTTGTGTTTCTTCCGCTTTAGATTTCGGTCGAGGCAGTACCGCTTCAACGGGAAATATGATCACGTGAAAGCCATGCGTATTTGCGTATTCCTGCTCAAACCGATCCATAATCGGTTCAGATTCCTCAGCAGGAACTAATAGTTGCAGAACTAACGTGTCGGCATCGGTGTCTCGCCAGCGACCAAGAAGCTCACGCCCTTCCAACAGCTCCTCCAGTTTGTTGTTGATTTCTTGTGGAACAATAATCTGCATGACTCGAAGAACCATCGTGCATGTCTCATCATGGCTATGAACCGCGAAGTGGAATGGATCTGAAAAAACGCCGTGCGTCCGGCATTCTAATCGAGAATCCCATCCCAAAAGAAGAGTTGGCCATCCACGGCTTTGACCGCCTTGACTGCCCCATCCTGAGACACAATCAAACCAACGGCCTTTTCACATTTGTGGCAGAGTGAAAAAACCGACTGGTGTCGCAGTCCCCATTGGTCACACAAATACTCGATCCCCGTCAGGGCATCAACCACTTCCGTCCCCGGCGGCAGAAGTAGGGGAAATCTTACGCCGAACCCCTGAATACGCAGATGATCATCCAAGAGAACGGCCCCATCGACGGCAGCTAACAGGCTTATCTGACTCATGCCTCGAATTAATTTTCGGCTCGTGCCGTACAGCGCAAGTTCCGCTCGACATCTTTCCAATTCCGCCGTAGGTTCTGAGGAAGCCCGGGGCACGCGCAGCAAATCATCCAGGGCTTGATAAGCGACGATTTCCTCAATGAGTCCCTTGTGCTCTGACACCGTATAAGTGATGTGGGCAAATTCTTCGCCGAGAGGCATGCGTGTGATAACAAGACTCCCTCCATGTTTTCTTAATCGAATGCGTTCGAGGATCGCCAGAATCGAGGTCGTATAAAGATTGAGTAACGATCGCCTTCCAACACGCTCATCGGTTGAGGTCGATGCAGGCCGAGAGGGTGCCGCTGATGGGAGATCGGCGATCAGGTCGTGGAAAAATCTTCCCAGGGGATTCAGCATGGTCTGAAAGAGGTTTTCCTGCGGCAAGATGATTCGCCCATCTCTCAATCGCACTAACGCGGTACGTCCTTGAGAGATCGTTAATGCTCCCGGTCCCTCAATGGTGATCGTCAGACAACTGGGTGGGAAATCAGAGGGTTGAACGGGAACGCCCGGTGGATCGCCAGCGGCGTGTTGCACCCAGGCATGACCGTATTCGAAGAACCCCCAAATGTGAATTCCCCCATCGAACTGATCGCAACCGATCACGGTCTGCTGACGCTCTGTGACTGGCGACAATCGGACAATTTCTGAATCCGTCAAAACAACGGGACGATTGGCCAGTCGCAAGGCTCCCGCCGGAATCTGGGCATAAGGAATGTAGCCCACGACACAATGGACTTCGCGCTGCTCACTTGTGCGAAGAGAAGCGTGATAGCAGGTTTCCAGCAATCGTTGCAGGATGAGATCGTCTGGCAAATACAAATGTTCGTGAGCAGTGATGTGCCATCGCGACTTGATTCCAGCCAATAAATCCGATGGAAAGGCATATTGTGTCATGATGGACTGGTTGACTCGAATTGACAACTACCGCGCAAGGAGTAGAACCAACAAGGGTACCGGCATTTCAGACTGACGACTGTTGAGTCGAGGAGAGATTTCTTCCTCCCCGAATACTCAGTGTGGAATGTGAAGGCATGATCTCAGGGATTAGGGATGCGTACCAAGCTGTGTTCAGGCCAAGTCGTTCATCTTGAATCGGGTCTCGATCAGAAACATCTAAGGCAGATGAGTGAATACCTAGTAAACGGCATCCGCCTTCCCGCTTGCCGTGAAACTCGGGAAAGAAAATGACTGGAGAACCGCTCATTCCACGGTGTAGGCGTGCATCAGTGAGGAAATACGGCTCACCTTTGAACGGATGGGCAAAAGAACTAGCAATCGTTGCGCCTGCGCACGATGGGCAGATTATTTAATGTGTCATGAAACCCAAGAGGATATCCCAGAATAAGAACGCCCTGTCCCAGGGGCATCTCCTCGTCCGAGTCCATAATGTCGGCGCAGCAGAAAGTGACAAGGAGATGATTCTTAAGCACATTGGGGTCGTTAATGGGAACAGCGACCAGGTCCACGGCCGCCCCCAAATGCTGATGTTGATACCATTGAGGGACGCCATTTACATATAATGCGACGGATATATTCGCCCTTTTTTGCGGATCCATCGGGTCGCAATGCAGTGAGACTTCCAAACGATCAGGACGATACGGATTCACTCCGTCCGCGACGACATGCCTGGACGTGATCAAATACAAAAAGTCGTCGTGGAGAAAAAAGAACCCCGTGGCGTTGGTCAATGGCTGCCCACCCGCAAAGGTCAAGATCTTCGCAACCCGAAGGTACATATTGTCAATCTGATTTATCCCGGTTATCATTACAGTATTTCTTAGGAAAGAGTTTTTGGCAATTTGAGCCCCACGGAGCCATTCGAGTTTCAAACGACACCCGTTTCACTTTCTAGCAACTTGCAACTTGCTTGTCTCATCACATCCAGGCATGCAGTAACTTTGACCGCAATCGAGCGGGAGAATGATCGTAAACGCAGCTCCGTGTACTCCGTTGTTTCCAACAGTAATCAGACCGCCGTGAGATTCGACGATCTGCTTTGTAATTGCCATTCCTAGTCCAGTCCCATTGGACTTGGTAGTAAAAAATGGTTCAAACACTTTCTGTTTCTGCTCGGATGACAGTCCCGGACCATTATCGCGCACGTCAATATGAATGCTAGAGTGGGAGTTCACAGTCTCTTGAAAACATTCCAGTTCGATCCGGACCGGGTCGGAACATGCGGCGAGCGAATTCTCAAAAAGATTGCGGAAGACCTGCTCTAACCGGAATTTGTCGATGCGGATCGAGATGTCTATTCCATCTCCCAACTCGCTCAGGCTGACATCGCGTTTTGCTCTTACTGTCCTTAAGCTTTCCCATGCTCCTCGCCAAATCTCTGAAATGTGATGTTCGGCCAAATTAAGTCGAATAGAAGCTGCATATTCACGAATGTCATTGAACAGACGTTCTAGGCGAAGCTCGCTGTTTTTCATGTGCCTGATCACTTCCGAATCTTGTGTTTCCATAGGCCGCGAGTTTTCGAGTATTTCCAATCCGAATTTGATACTGACCAACTCATTTCGGCACTCATGGCAGAAGACCGCCATCGTCTGGCCGATGACGGCCAATCGCTCGACTTGGCTTTGCTGGAACGACACGGCTTGGTTGTTGTTAGGAAACGGCTCCTGTTCCATTTGACTCGACGATCCATAGACTATTCCCTGGGTCAATTTGTTCTGAGTCATATTCTTCCTTCTCCCATTGATTCTGTTTCTCGGTGGGTTTTGGTGAACTGTAGTCTGGCTATTGTTCATTTCTGTGCTTCCTTATGAGAGACAATGGGAAATAATTTTTTTAATTCTATTGGTCCACTAGCCTTCTGCAATCACATCAACTTTGGAAGGCGACTCTGTGGCTGTGGGTGCTTTCCAAACCTTTCACTTAGGCCGTTTCCGTTCCTTCGGGCACATCAGCGATCAGTTTCTGAATCAATTCAACCTTTGACCCGATAAATAGCACATTGACCACGTCAATTTGCTCGTGAGTCGCACCGGACGTCCGAATTAGCAAGTCTCCCGAACCTAGACCAAGTAGCCAGTGCCGGAAAAGATCATCCCGATGTTTTTCGAGGCCCATGCCTTGCGCGTTATAACTCTTCGCGTCCGCCCCCAAGAGAGACTGATGAGTGAGTTGACCGGGCGTGAATTCCCAGTAATTCAGGCGATCAATCCCGAACACCGTGACCGCCCATAACGCCAGCATTACGGTGGAGAACCAGAAATAGGCTCCCAAGTTCAGGTGGATTTCCAGCCTGCCAAACCAGCGGAAGATCTCATCCCACCAACCGAGATATGCGAGCACGACAGTCAGGAGGAGCATACCCATAATGGCGATTCCGGAAGCCAATCCTCGCACCGAGAAGTTCGTGATCACGAGAACCAAAAAGAAAACCAGGAAAAAAATCAATCCCAGGTTGTTACTGGGATGCACCCACGTTTGGCTCTCACCGAGTTGATAAGCGTGGCCTTGCCAATATGTGATCAGCGTCATGACATAGCCGATCGACCAAACCGGCCACCAATACACGAGCGAAGAATGACTGTAAATTCTCAGTCGCTGAAGATGTTCCGGCGTGTTCAATTCGGGCTCTGTTAGAGGCGAATCTTCGGCAGGAGTTAATGGCTGAGGTTGTGTGGAAACGTCGTCAGACATGATCAATGTCTCCTTGAAAAACATCTTTAGCATCTGAAACGGAGTTTTATTTCTTACGCGACGTATTCCCCAGGGGCGGGGGAACTTGTCAGTTATTGATCCACTGAAAACCCCTGGGCAGGATTAGCTCGCCTCGACTGAACCGATAGCATGTGTCGCGGGACGGCCAAGTTGAGGCAGCGTTTCCCCTTCGGGCAATTGCAGACTTTGTGGGAGAGGGGCCAGCGTGAAGCCGAATGTGCGCTGACGCAGAGCAAGGAAATCCGCCGCATTGTCGAGCCGCACTCGTCGAACACCACCTGACATGGGGTGCAATTTTCGCCAGGCGCAATATCGGCTGAAGAGAGACATCGCCAGACTTCCCGTCGACCTTTTCAAGACCCCATGACTGCGAAGCCTGGCCTCGTTTTTGACGTTTCGAACCGCGTGCCCTAACGAGTAAAACTTGCGATAGCATTTGAAAAGGAGGTCAGACAGTTGCTGCCTGGACAGCGAAGGATGCTGCCACGTCAGGGAAGTTGTGTCGAACCTGTCGAGGTTTGTTTCTGAAATCAGCCCCTGCGCCAGAAAGTCGTCATATTGTTCTGTGCCGGGGATGGGGCAGAGGATGTAAAACGAAGCCCACGAGGGGTCCATCTCCAGGAGCACCTCAAGGTGCTCGTGGATCGTCTGTCGCGTGTCCTGCGGAAAGCCAATGATATTGGAGAAATGGGAGCTTATTCCATAATGCCGACAGAGACGGACAATGTCTCGATACATCTCGGGACGATTCTGGCCCTTGTGGGCCGCCAGCAAGGTTTCGCGATTGAACGACTCCACGCCGATGAACATCTGAAAACAACCAGCCTGAGCCAAAAGTTTCACCAGATGCTCCTGTTTTGCAATCTGCGTATCGCACTGCACGAAAAAATCCAGACCAAATTTCTCATCGATCATGGCTTCCAAGAGCGCTCGGCCTCGGGTATTTATTGAAATTGTCGGACGTGAACATAATCGTGCGGACGCCGGCCGCTTTGGCTGCTCGAAGGCTATCCAAGGTGGTCGTGATGCTTTGGCTGCGAATTTTTCGGCCCGCAATTTTGGTGACCGAGCAGAAGTTACAGAGAAATGGGCATCCCCGAGCCGGATAAAGCCCCAACATTGAGATGACATACCGGCTGAGATCTTTGGTGCTAGGCGGAACAACGACGGGCGCTTCCAATTCCTGCTGCCAGCGACGCTCGCGACCGTAAACCGGCTGTAATCTTCCTTCGGCTGCATCTTCCAAGATTTCGACCAAACGAGTTCCGCCTCGGCCTGGGCAAAACTAACTCCGCGGCCATGTAGAGGCGAAGTGTCACAGGTCATCACGTGGGGACCGCCAATCACAACCTGACATCCGTTCTCACGGGCCAAGGCCGCCAGATCCAATGCGCGATGAAATTGATGGCTTTGCACGCCCACCAGGGCCAGGAGCGTTCGACCGTCGTGTTGAGGTTTCAGCAAGAGAGAAATACTCGCAGATCCGTATGGACGTACTCATCGACGGCGTGGACCTCGATGGGAGTATCTCCCACCACATCCGGCGTCATGCTCCGCACGTAGGGCACCGTGCTATTTGGCATGAAACCCCAACGAAATCGCTCCACGTAACCATCTTCCATGTATTTGCTGGGCTTCAGAACGACAACTGCAATGGATGGGACATGAAATCTCCCAGTGTTTCCCGTGAACCGCCTGCGAATACCCGGCTTCATCTAAGAAACAGGATTAAGCAGACTCTCATGGATAAAAAAAGCCGGCGTGGTCGAAAACCCGAAGATTTTCCACCACGCCGGCTTACTGTGTAACGCGCCTCCCGAAAGGAATCGGGTTGCGATTTATTTAGTCATCCGAAATGTGAGTGACTGCGGCTGAACGCTCGAAGCATCCTTCACACACTGCATTATATCATTCTTCTCGCCAAAAATAAAGTCTCAAATCGGCTGAAACCCCAATATGATCGAAGCCTCTCAAATGTACGCCGTCAATCAGGAATCTTTAGCTATTAGTCGAGCTTCAATCGTCAATTCGTATAGACCACGTCGATTGCCACTTGGGCTTTAGACAGGTTCCATCGCGGATAGCAATTGGTCCAGTGGAATCGTGCCGAACGTGGAGGCATAGTCGGACATGGCATAGGGAATGATCAATTGACCGTTGTGCACCGCGGCTCCGCAACTATACACGACATTGGGGACATACCCTTCACGCTCGTTTTCATTGGGTGTCACTAGGGGTTCTTTCAAGCGACCGATTAACCGCGATGGGTCATCTCTGATCGAGCAGAAAGGCGCCGATCGAGTATTTTCGCAACGGCCCCACGCCATGACTGAGCACCAACCAACCGGCATCGGTTTCGATGGGCGAACCACAGTTTCCAATCTGCACAAACTCCCAAGGATAGGTGGGTTTTAGGAGGATCTCCTTCGAGTACCAGAAGTAAAGCATGTCCGAGTACATCAAGAACAGGTTTTCGCCATCCTGACGTGAAAGCATGGCATAATGCCCGTTGATTTTTCTGGGGAACAGTGCGAGACCTTTGTTCGCGATCGCGGGTCCATTGAGGGTGTGCATCTTGAAGTGGAGAAAGTCTTCGGTCTCCAGCAACTGCGGAAGAACCATTTTTCCATCATAGGCACTATACGTGGCATAGTAGCGGGTCGAACCATCTTCCTCTTGGAACTCGACAAAGCGAGCATCTTCGATGCCATTGGTTTCCGTGGGGCCGAATGGGAAGATCAACCGCTCCGATAGGCCGTGCTCTGGCAGATAGGTAATCTCATAGTTCGACTTTGCCAGCGTGAGAATCTCTTTGACAATCGGAGCAAACGCTTCCTGGTAAGTCCGGTTTTCGCGAAGAGAGAGTTTTAATGCGGCTTCCAATTGGTCCAGCGTGAAATCTGGTTCGAGTTGTGCAAGCACATGTTCGGTGAAGTTGTTACCCAAACCCAGTTCGATGAGTTTTCTGTGAAAGAGTGCTTTCTCGTATTGAGCATCTGGAACGACATCAGGAGTGGTGACGAAGCGCGTGGGTTCATCAATTGCGATTTTGTTATCTGCATCCACCACGCCCGAGCGAAACGTAATGGAGGAAATGTGGCCTTCGCCTGTCGCCCGCAGGCTCAAGACGAACCGCCGCGATCCAATCGGGCAACCCGGATTGGTCGGGATGCCAGACCATCGAAGGATTAAATAACGCTGCAGATTCGAGGGCATATTCTTGAGTAAAGTAAGCACCGATTAAGAGTTGCCGGTTTTCGCTCACCGCCATATCGGTAAGCAAATAGCTTTGGACGGCTTCAAATCGCCTGAGAAAGAATTCCTCGCGGCTTTTGATGTCGGCCATGGAATTCTTCCAACACGGTCTTTACTAGAGAATCGACTTGCTCTTCCGAAAGCATGGTCAATCGGGCGATGATCTTCAGTTTTCGTTCATCGCCCGGAGGATCGAAGGCCCGCAGGACAACCCGCTTGTTGTTGGGAGACAGGACAACCTGTGTGCGTTCAATTTGCATGGATGGAGCTTTGCATTTCGATGGTCCTATCTTTCGCGTTTCAGCGAGGCCGGCTCCGCCGACTGAAACGCGGCGATTGTATTCTCCAGCAACTCCATCTCAGCCAATGACAGTAAAAATGCTAAAGTCGACTCGGCCCCCTGGTTCTCGTTGACTCGATTCTCTTGAAGTCCATCGTGGCAGCCTCCCGTCCCGATGTCGTAGATGGACTGCCCAAGATCGTTGCGGCCAAGGAACCAATCAAATGCCAAATGAGCCTGTTCACACCAGTAGGGATCATCCACTGCGTTATAGGCTTCGATGGCAGCGGACACCATCGCATGGGCTTCAATCGGCTGTTGGTCATATTCCGCCGTGGGTTCTCCTCTTCGGGAAAACCCATTGCATCCAATTGGGCGAAACCTTCCCTGCGAAGATCGTTGCATTTCCGCCAACCAACGCAGTGATTTCATTCCGATTTCCAAAGCCCGTTCATTGCCACTCCACCGTCCGCTTAGAATCAGTGCTTGAGATAATCGGGCGTTGTTATAAGAGGCCACATCTTCGAACCAGGGCCAACCTTCAGTCGCCGAGTCCTCATATAAGTCGATCAATTTTTGAGTCAGCGTGTCGCGGATTTGGTTGACCAGCCGATCACCGCTGAGTCGCCGAAGGTATTCATGAATTCCAATCAGCGCCAAGGCCCATGTGCGGGGGGAAGTCGTTTTCTCACAGGCAGGTAAGGCCTGCTGGAACAACTGAATCGCCCAATACTGAAAACTACGTCGCCGGGAACGCCCCACGCAAGTTCCCAGCGCCCAAATGGCTCGCCCTTGCGAATCATCGGATCCATCCTGTTCCATCCAATGTCGATCGAAGCTCATGAAGTTGCGAAATCGCCCACGCTCTGGGACAAAGGCATAATTGAGAAAGGCGGCGTAGGCTGTCGCCGCTTGATGCACTTCTCGCGAATCCTTGCCCAAGTCCTCCAAGAGCACCGTGAGCATCAGTGCCCTGGCATTATCATCGGTGCAATAACCCTCATGATGGTTCGGAATGGAATAACAAGCATGCTGAAGAATTCCAGTCGAATCGCTCATTCGCAGCATGTGATCCAGATTCATGCGAGGCAAGCCGAGCGGCTGTTCGTCCAAGGTCCGCACCGCCAGTGGCTTCGACACGCGGATGGGGTTGTGGCGGGCATTTTGGAATGAGTTGATATACAACTCCGCCACATGGCTCCAGATCATTTCCCGACCTAGCAGATAGGCGCGTTTTCGCATCGCATGCCGACGCGGATCGTCGCCTAGCAATGAGATAATCTCTTTTCCAATCGCGGCCGAATCCGCAAATGGAACCAACACTCCTCGACCATCTGCTAGCAATTCCTCGGCATGCCAATACGGCGTGGAGATCACCGCCTGGCCGCAGCCAAATGCGTAGGCGAGCGTGCCAGAAACGGCCTGCGCCTCATTGAGGTAAGGCGTAATATACAAGTCGGCAGCTCCAATAAACTCAGTCAGTTCGTGCAATTCCACGAAACGGTTATAGAAGCTGACATGCTTTTGGACCCCGAGTTCCTTCGCCATCCGTTCCAGGCTGACTCGGTATCGCTCACCCTCGCTTCGGACCAAGCTGGGATGGGTTGCCCCGAGAATGATATACATAAAGTTCGGGATTTCCCGAATCACATCTGGTAAAGCCTGCAATACATTCTCGATGCCTTTGTTTGGCGACAGCAGCCCGAAGGTTAAGCCGACAGACTTTCCCTCTACCCCAAACTGATCTTTGAAAAAGTTGGGATCCGCAAATGGCCGGTCAGGGATCCCATGGGCAATCAGGTCAACTTTGTGTTCGGGAACTTTATACTCTTTTATTAGCATGGCACGGCTGCGCTCGGTCATCACGACCAATCGTGTGGAAAGCTCCGCCAACTGCTCCATAACTCGCCGCTGTGCGACATCCGGCGTAGCTAGTACCGTGTGGAGCGTGGTGACGACTGGCCGACGCAAGTCCCGCAAGAACGCAAGAATGTGGCCCCCGGCCACCCCGCCAAAAATCCCGAACTCATGTTGCAATGAAACCACGTCGACATTGCTGAAATTCAAAAAATCCGCAGCCCTGCGGTACGAATCCAGATCCTGCTCGGCAACCTGGAAGCGAACCTCCGATTGGTAGTCGTACCCACCCTCGATGTCATCGACGGGAACGACAATGCACTCGGCGGAAGCCGCTTGTGCCACCGCGTTTCTAAGGTCGTGGGTGAAAGTCGCGATGCCGCACTTCCGTGGCAGGTAATCCCCCACGAATGCGATTTTGGTTAAGTCCGTAAAAGCCACTGCAGTATCCTTATAATGAGTGTGGTTTCGTCAATGAACGGGGCTAGCAATTTCAATAGTCCAGACCGCGCCTGCGAGTGAAATAAGAGTCCTCGTCAGTATATCCAAATCTTCAATGGAGCGCCGCCAGAAATTCCTTTCGAGAAAACTCAACAACACCGATAGATGTGTCCGCCGCCCCATAAAAGACTTGTAGAGATTTCGCCTTGATCGATCAATGCCGTGGGAAAAACGACGTTGTGAACAAATCCAGATTTCTCAAAGTCTGCTGTCGGCTTGAGGATAGGTTCGTAAGATCGCCGAAGAATGCGTGCGGGATTTTCCCGATCCAATAACAAGGCTCCCGCCGAGTACGCTCCGACCTCGCCCGCACCCGTTGCTCGTCGGCTGCCGTGGTAGATTTCCAACCAACCCTCTTGAATGGCAATGGGTGGACAGCCAGCCCCGATGCGGTCGCTTTCCCAATCGGCATCGCCACGATAGAGACACTCATGTTGTCCCCAGTGGAGCAGGTCAGGCGAACGGGCGAGCCAGATTTCGGGACGGCTAAAGTGCGAATTGGGATTCGGACGATGGAGGGCAAAGTATTCCCCATTGACTTGCTGCGGGAACAAGACCACATCCTTGTTTTCTGGATAAAAGATGATGCCGTGTCGTTCAAATGTTTCCCAGTCCTTTGTGGAAGCGAGCGCCGTGGCCACACCGTGCCGTGACACGGCGACGTATGTGATCCAGTATTTCCCGTCAATCTCTGTGATCCGGGGATCTTCGATGCCATATTCTTCAAAGGAAGATGCAGGCAATAAAACTGGACCTGGCACCCAATCCTGCAATTGACCAGACAGGCTCCGAAAAACTCGCAAGTGCGAGATCGATGTCAGCCGCAGGAGATTATCCTGCTTGGTACGCACAACTCGGGGATCGGCCTGATCGAGTTCTTCTTCTGGTAGCCAATCGACCTGAATGCGGCCATCCCGCTCGTACCGGGGCAAGCCGACAAACCCCGATCGTTTTTCCAGTGGCTTCTCGGCAACTCGGGCCATCAAGAGTATGTCATGTCCGACTTGAACCGCCCCTGGATTGAAAACGCCGATGACCGAATAGTTTTCGTGAAGTGGCTTTAAGTGCTCGGGACGAAGTAAGAGCCTTTCGGAAAGTCGTCGTATCATTTGTCGCTGTATCCCAAATGTTTTGGGGGCTGATTGTAAAACACCGGGACTATCCCTCTCCGCCTATGTCCAGTTTGAAAGAACTCTCTGTATCGAGATGATCGATGAGGTCATCGTCTTCAGCAGTGCCTCCATAGGCGCTTTTTGCTTCGTCGAACATTGCTTTTGTTTGCTGAAAGTTAAGCATCCGATTGGCCATCATTCCGGATTGGACAAAACCGATCCAACGATGCAATTTGGTGTCGGGTCAATCGTCCGCGTGTTTCTCGATCCGGTCACACATCCATAAGTGATGGTGCGGATGTAATGCCGTGGGCAGATTCGTGTCGGCTTGCTTTGTTTTTTGGATGAGGGCCTTGCATTGTTCTGCCATTGCACAACTAACAAGTTGCCAGTTGTCCATCGCATTTCTCCTAGAGTCGTGAGAAGGATTTCAATCCATTGCAACATACGTCAGACGAAGCTGTCTTGATTCTCGGTCCCTAGCAAATCATCCCTTACTTCACCTCTGCCCTCCGCACGATACGTTCTTAAGCGCAGGAACCTCCTTCTGTTTCCCAGGCTTCAAGACTCTTGGATTTTCGCAACGGAGTTGTAGCAACGGCAGCGCGGACAACTTTGGCCCGTGACCGTGATGGAGCCGATACATAATTAGGAGGTTGGGGTCTTGCACGGAGCTGACCAGCGCGAAACGCCATCGAGATTGCGGAAGGAATTTCGGCTTCTGCAAGGATGACTGCCGCTTCATATTCTTTCGTGAGGGCGATCATCTCTTGTTCCCTGGCAACGGCCATGGCACGGCGTTTTTCGGCATGGGCGCGGGCAATTCGGATGTCGGTGTTGGCCTGATCGGTTTGCAGTTGAGCACCGATGTTGGCTCCCACATCAATGTCGGCGATGTCAATGGAAACGATAGAAAAAGCGGTCTGGGAGTCCAAGCCGGCTTCAATCACACTCCGAGTGATGAGCCTGGGATTCGCGAGGGCGTCTCGGTAACTTTCACAAGAGCCGATCGCCGAGATAATGCCTTGCCCAACCCGCGCGATAACCGTAGATTGTGTCGCTCCTCCCACCAGTCCCAACAGATTCGTGCGGACCGTGACTTGGACCTTGACCTTTAGCTGAACCCCGTCTTTGGCCACGCCATCCAGCGTGTTGCCGCGTCCATCCTCTGGATCGGGGCAGGAGATGACTTTAGGATTCACACTGAGTTGCACGGCTTCCAAAATATCTCGACCCGCTAGATCGATCGCAGCCGCAGTGTCCCAGCCGAGTTCAATTCCAGCCCGGTGCGCTGCGATCAAGGCGAGGGTGATCCGCTGCACGTTGCCGCCGGCGAGCATTTGAGCTTCGATGGTCCTCGTCGGGAAATCTGTCAAGCCCGCCTGCACCGCCATGACTTTGCACTGCACGACAACTCGGGGATTGACTTTCCTCAAAGACATCATCATGAGGGAGAGCAGGCTGATGTGCGTGCCTGTGACATACGCCATGAACCACAGCGAGAAGTAGCGGCTGATGACGTAGAGAAGTCCGCAGAAGGCGGCTGCTATAACAACAAACCAAACGAGGATCATACTGGTTCCCCTGTAAAGGGTGGTGAGAGCGGCTAGGCAATCCAGTAATCCGCAGTCACTTCTGAGCGATGGACTGGAATGGCTTTGGGAGCTTCGATCCCAAGTCGTACTCTGTTTCCGGAAATATCGAGCACTGTCACGAGAATATTGTCGCCAATTTGAATACTTTCCGTTCGCTTTCGAGTCAAAACCAACATGGCAGCTTCCTTACGCCAAGAGACATCGTTCTTCCTTGAATATCCGGCAGTCGTTTCAGGCCGGTTCACACATGAGTTCGACTTCAGGGATCTTAGCCAACACCTCCGCTAATATTGAGCGAGTCATCTCCGCGCTGTAAGGAACCAAAAACGTGTAAATCCCAATGGATTCCTCCCGCCCGACAGCTTGACCACTATCTACAATGGCCAAGTCGATGAGGCGATCACGCAACCAACTTCCGTTGTCGAGACCATCAACGCGGACGCGGCAATTCTGACCTAAGGGTCTGACCCATACATGAAATGGTTTCATTAGTATCTCTTCTTGAAATTCTTGCCGACGGGCTTGACCTGGAGTGGCCTTTTCAAATTCAGTGATTCCTGTGTCAACCCCCAACATCATGAGTACCGAGAACCGCTTCACTTGCTTGTTGACGTGTGTCGAAGATTTCCCACAAGGAATCAAGTCGTGTGACTGTGAAGACTTTTTGCGGCCAAGGTTTAAGTTCGCACAGCACGAATCTCCGATTTCTGGACTTGGCTCTCAGATGGCAACGAAGCAGCGCGTTCAGAAACTCGACATTGAGAAAACTCGTCTCCCGAAAATCAATCACCAATGCGTCTTTGGTCGCATTGATTCCGACCAGGAGACTTCGTTCGAGTTCAAAAAGTGTTTGAATGTCTGCTGTGCCGTATTCCGCCTCCAAGAGAATGATGGTGACTCCAATCTCTTTCTCAGCGCATGACGATTCCCTGTCAGACTTTCTCGTCCTCGGGATGTCTACCGACTTCCGCGTAATTCGCGGATAGCTGCTAGACTCCATGTCTTTGTTCGGAAACAGGATTTGGTAGACCGTAAGCATAAAAAAAGCCGATGTGGTTGAAAATCCAAAGATTTTCGACCACATCGGCTTACTGTGTAACGCGCCTCCCGAAAGAAATCGGGCTGCGATTTATTTAGTCATCCGAAAATTTGGTATGAAAGATTTGAATCATCCTTCACACCTTCATTGTATCATGCTTCTCACCAAAAACAAAGTCTCAAATGGCGAAATCCCATGCAAAGTGGCGACCGCGCTTCTGATGAATATAACGTTGTGGATCGGGAACCAATGCTTGATTGCACGATCTTAATCCCAACCTCTTCTGCCTCGCATGACGCTTCCATGGCAAACTCTTGTCCTCCAAATGCCTGCCAAATAGTTCAAGTAGTGGGTTTTTGCGAAGGCTGAAATTGAAACTTTTGGGAGCGCTCTCGTACGGATTGGTAGGGCATGCTCTCTGCACGTTCGTAGCGTTCAGCACGATTAACCAGCATGCCAGCCCCCCCCGTCTTGTGGTGAGGGGCTGTCGAATTTTTAGTGGCCCGTACTCCCAACGAACCTTTTCATCCCGTCTTATTCCAGCCTCGGGATTCCATAATCATTCGGACGACCATGCCAACTGCCTGATGGTATTGCTTGCTATTTTGATGGTGGACTTCCGCTAGAAATAGGCCCTGTTTGGTGAACCATAAATCCTTATAATACAAAGAGGAAATGCGTACATAATGCAACGATATGCACTTTTAGATGAACAATGTGAGCAACGGGATTGATCCTGTCCTTCCCCACAAAGAAAATGAGTCGAATCGGAATGAAGAATCATTCGACCGCGAGGCGTACCCCGATCGGAATATCATTGAACGCTGCATTGGTTGGCTAATGGAATTACGCAGCATCGCGAATCGATATGAAAAATTGGGGGTCCACTGCCTGGGCATGCTCAAACTCGGCATGATCCAGCAGGATCTGAAAACAACCTAAATTCGATTCACAAAACACAGCCTAACGATACACCTCAAGATTGTGACTGACCGACGCTTTGCCTCCGAACCTGAAATCCGCGCCGCCGACCGTGGAAGAAATTGAAGCTGAACTTACCGAAACAGCCGCGTCCGACTTGCCTAAACCGCCGGGACTCTCCGCACCGAAGAAACGCAAAAATGGCAAGTCCTCGACAAGGGCGTCGATTCCGCCCAAGGTGTAGCACTCGCTCGTGGACGTGACCGACGAAGTCAGAGACAACTTTGAGGCTTCTCCCAACACTGGACTCTGGTCGGAAGCCGGGCAATGCACCGACTGATTATCGGAGCGGAGAGAGACTATCCCCGGATTGAAGTCCAGCCTGGAAGGTATCGCTACCTCGTGGCATTCAAGCCTATTCTCGTCCGCATTGTGATCGCCGAGCATCTTGCGGCCGAGATTGCCTGGGACTGATTTCGCCGCGTCCATGTCGGTGACCAAGGGCACTCATTTCCGCCTCCGTCCCTTCCCTCCTTTCCTCTGCTCCGGGGAGGACGTGCGGAAAGTCGTTGACTTGAAAGAAAAACATGGTAGTATTTCTTACATGAATACGTCTCGAAAAACTCCGCAAAGCATTGATTCACAGATACTTGCTTCCATACGCAGTCGCGGACGAGGATCCGTCTTCGTTCCGGCGGATTTCCTGGATCTGGGCAGCCGCGAGGCCGTCGATGTTGTCCTGCATCGACTGGCCAGTAAAGGAACCATTCGCCGCCTTGCACGAGGTGTGTACGACTTCCCGAAGGAGCACCCGGTGCTTGGACCGCTCCATCCGTCCGCCGAAGCTGTCGCCAAGGCCCTGGCTGGTCGCGACCACACCCGTCTTCAACCGGCGGGGGCCTATGCGGCGAACGCCCTGGGGCTCTCCGAACAGGTGCCAGCCAAAGCTGTGTTCCTGACGGACGGACCCGAGCCGGACGGTGACAATCGGCCCGATGACGATTCAACTTCGCCGGACGACCGCGAAGAACATGGCGGCGGCGGGCCGGCTAAGCGGTCTCTTGATCCAGGCTCTTCGCGAGTTGGGCAAGGAACACGTAACCCCGGAGCGGCTCGCGCACCTGAAGCGCACCCTCCCAGCCCAAAAGCGACAGGAACTCATCAAGGACATCACGCTTGCCCCCGCATGGATGCACGCCATCTTCCGCGAACTCGCCGAGGAGAAAGCATGAGGCTCAACTTCCTCGAACTGCCTCCCGATGAACGCCGCCTGTACATTGAGCAGGCCGCGCTCCGGCGTAACGTATCTCCGGTGATCCTGGAGAAGGACTTCTGGGTCTGCTGGCTGCTTGGCATTCTGTTCGAGTCGCAGTTCGCGGACAGTTTGGTCTTCAAGGGCGGAACTTCGCTGTCGAAGGTGTTCGGCGTAATCGAGCGGTTTTCGGAAGACATCGACCTGTCGCTGTCGCCCACATTTCTGCAACTCCCGGAAGCGGGCACCAGCCGGAATCAGGCGAACAAGTGGATGACAAGGGCCGAAGCCGCCTGCGGAGAAGCTGTGCAAAACCAGATCGGGCCTGCGATGGAATCCGCAGTGGAGGCAGTGTTGGGAAAGAGCGAACAAGGGTGGTTCGAGTTCCTGAAGGATCCCAACAGCAATTCTCCGGTCCTTCTATTTCACTACCCATCATCACAGCCATCCGGGTTCGACTACCTCACACGCTCGGTGAAGCTGGAGTTCGGATCACTCACCGACCAGCAACCAGTCGGGCGGCACACGATTGAGCCGTGGGTTGCCGAAGTCCTACCCAATGCGTTTCTTGACTGGCGATGCGAAGTCGTTGCCTTGGAAGTGGAACGGAGCTTCTGGGAGAAGGCGACGATTCTCCACACCGAATATCACCGTCCAGCCAAGAAACCGACACCGGACAGGTTTTCCAGGCATTATGCGGATACGGCGGCGCTGGCCAAGCACTCGACCGCAAGCAAGGCCATCGACCGCCATGACCTACGCGAGCGGGTTGTGAAATGGAAGAGTCGGTTTTTTGGCAGTTCATGGGCGAACTATGGCCAAGCACAGCCCGGTACGTTTCGACTCGTTCCCCCAGCCGAAAGGCAGGCAGCGCTGCGGCGTGATTACCAGGCGATGCGAGACATGTATCTCACCGAACCCGCCACGTTCGACGACATTCTCGCGACCCTGGCCGACCTGGAAAATCGCATCAACCATGCGGACGAATGACCGACCAATCGCACCGGTTATACCCGCAAGACGCTGATTTCTTCGGGAAACCAACATCGCAACCCTCAGCCTGACTTCGACTTACCGTCGTCGAATTGCCGCCGAATCCCGGCTTCCCAGCCCCGGATTTCCCGGACAAAAAGTTCAATAGCCGTCTTGTCGTCCCGATTATGTGGCGGTGGCATTGCAGTCGTGTTGCGATGGTGTTGAGTTCTGTATCGGAGCAGGAATACAAAATGCAGAGGAAGGTCTTCCAAGCGGACAAACGGCCATCGAAACGCAAATGGCCATAACTTGATCTTATCCTCCAGTCGCGAGACAGTTGAGCAGAATCGGGGTGTCGGACCCACGCAAGTTTAGGGACGAATCCGTTTCCAACCGCAAAGATTGTAGAATGCGAGATGTGTTCTCTTTATTACTCCCAAAGGAAACTAGATGTTTTGAATAGTTCGGACTTTTATGGTATGATCGTGAGAGTGAGTGACGGGGGTTTTAGTATCCTGCTGTGTGGTGGAACGGGATCTGCAATGGATTTGCCCGATGCACGGAGTTTGTCGTCTGAAACATTGGAAATGCTGCGAAGACTAGCAGTCCGCGCGGTCGTCGATTTGAACATGAGCCAGAAAGACGCCGCCACGACTTTTGGTGTTAGCGAGAATGCCGTCGGAACGTGGTGTCGGGCCTACCGCGAACGCGGCGAGGAGGCACTCAACCTGCGGCCTCAAGGTCGACCCCTGGGAACTGGCAGGCTTCTGACGCCCGCTGAGGAAAAGATTCTGCAGGCGATCATCCTAGACGCGACACCCGAAGCTTTTGATATCCCGTTCGCGACTTGGACGCGGCGGGCGGTGCAAGCATTGATTTGGAATCGCTACGGAGTCGATCTGTCTGAGCAAGGCGTTGGGAACTATCTTCATCGCTGGAAGATGACGCCGCAAAAGCCAGCGCGCCATGCGCGGGAACAAGACCCGAATGAAGTGCGGGAATTCGAAGAAGACACTCTGCCAGACGCGGAAAAGCAGGCGGATGAGGAAGACGGTCAACTGCATTTCTTGGACGAGGCGGGGATCAACTTGCACGACCAGATCGGCACCAGTTACGCCCCGATTGGGCAAACCCCCGTGCTGGACATTCCGAAAATCCGCATTCAGCAAAACCTAATCGCCAGCGTCACTCCCGAGGGCGATTTGACATTCGATCTGTTTTCCGGAACACTGAACGCGCACAAATTCATCGACTTTCTCGAACACCTGATTGCCTCATCCGATCGCAAAGTGTTTCTCGTGCTCGACCATCACCCCGTTCACACGGCGGGAGCGGTTGAGAAATGGGTCGACAACCACCCCGATGAAATTCAACTCGTCTGGCTGCCGCGATATAGTCCCGAGTACAACCCCGAGGAGTTTCTTCATAACGATTTGAAAGCGAGTCTCAAGAACAAACCGCTTCCCGAGGATACTTCAGGTTTTATCAACACGATCCGCAAAATCCTGAAAGAGATCGCCATTCTCCCAGAGCGGATTAAGGGCTACTTTCAACAGGCCAAAATCGAGATCGGCACTATATAATAAACAATCTATATTCGTGTGGTAGTAATAAGGACAACTGCGTGACATCGATCTCGATCTGCGTTTGGTTCGCCGGACTCGCAGGCTTCTCAAACAGTCCACTTTCCAAACGCTTGTAGTAAATGCTATAGCCATCGCCTTCAAACACGAGCAGCTTGAGCCGATCTCCGCGCCGGTTGATAAACACGAACCAATGCCCCGACGCCGGATCCTCCTTAAGCACCGACTCGGTGAGCTGACAGAGGCCTCGGAAACTCTTCCTCATATCGACGGGATCCAAACACAGAAACACCCGCGTTTGCTGAGAAAAGTTCAACATCCCGGCACCTCCCGGATCGCAAGGAGAAGTTCGCGGAGAGCGTCCGCCTCAAACCGGGCGGGCACCAGAATCCGAAGGCCATCCGGCCGGACGATTTCAAAACCCTCCGCAGCCGGTGGCGGGGAAATCTCGATGGGAACAAACTGGGCCACGGCCTCGGGCCGCGACCCGCGGCCATTCTCCTGAGCCTCCTGCGACGGCCCTTCGCGCTCATCCAATTCGGCCAACTTCCGCCGCCAACGATAAAACAAGGCATCGGCCACATCGTTCCGCCGGCAGAACTCGGCCACCGAGAGCCCACTCGCCTGCTGTCGTTCAATCACGCTCCGCCAATACCGCTCCCGCTCCGCCCGTCGCCAGCTCGCCATACCACACCTCCGCATCGGAAACCCCAGGAAATTCTCCCAGAATAAACGACGCGCGAAGACGGGCGATTATGAAGCGCTCACACTTGCGTTGATTCTGAGGGAGTTGCTTCCCGGTTCAAACTGAGGCCCGAATCAGGCCACCTGGACCATCGTTCTCTGTAATCTCCGGTCTGGATTCACGTTAGCGAGTTCAAATCCCGTCGCCCCCTTTCAGCAGATGTCATTCTCTGACGACTTGCGTCTCCACACACAGCGTAGTGGCCATCGACCCGGCGCGTGACCCAGTCATACTTACGGAGGTCGGATTCACTGAGCAGAGTTAGAGTCCATCGCAACTCGCGCAAGACGATGCACCCACTGTCAGTTTGAGTTTCGTGAACTTGCGGTCGGTGTTCCTCACCGCTGTCGCATTTCGAGGGTACCGCTGAAGTCTGCAAGGGGAACGCGTGATCTCATGCCGGCTTGCTTGGACTTGGTTTCAATCGACTCCGAAATGCTTCCTGTTGAAATTTTGTCGCGAACGGAAACGGCTCAAAAATGGCCGCTCTCGTCCGTACGTGCCCGATCCGTCAATTGCCTTGCCGATGGCGTTGCCTATTTCGGGGCGGTATACTGTCTTGCATGACTGATGTGACCCTGATCCTCTCCCGCATCGAAAATGGCGACACGGAAGCGGCTGAGCAACTACTGCCGCTGGTCTATGATGAGCTGCGCAAACTGGCGGCGGCGAAGTTGGCGAACGAGAAGCCCGGCCAAACACTCCAGGCGACGGCACTCGTGCACGATGCGTACATTCGCCTTGTGGATGTGGAACAAGCTCAGCAGTGGGATTCCCGCGGGCATTTCTTTGCCGCGGCCGCCGAGGCGATGCGGCGGATTCTGGTCGAGACCGCCCGCCGCAAGGGGAGAGTCCGGAACGGCGGGGAGACCCACCGATTGAACCTCGACCCCGATCTCCTGTCGCATCCGGACCGGCGGGACGATCTGCTTGCCTTGGACGAGGCGTTGGCGCGCCTGGAAGAAACGGATGGTCGAAAAGCCTCGCTGGTCAAACTGCGATTCTTTGCCGGGCTGACGATGCCGGAAGCGGCCGAAGCCCTAGGGGTTTCGCTCGCAACCGCTGAACGGGACTGGAGTTACACTCGCGTTTGGCTGCTGCGGGAGTTGGCCAAATCCAACGAAGACTCCTCGGACGGAAAAGGAAGTTAGAAAAATCGGAAATTCCGTGAGGGGTTTACCTCAAAAAAGTCGCATTGCAGGGTAACACGTCATACTGCCACTTCATTCGGAGTCCGGGCAATGAACGAAGAAACCCTTTTCGCTGAAGCCATCGCGCTCGAATCGCCGGAAAAACGCCGGCAATTTTTGGACGAAGCCTGCGGCGGCAACTCGGAACTGCGGAAATCGGTGGAAAAACTGCTTCATCTCGCTGAGAATGTGGGAAGTTTTCTGGAGCATCCGCCTTTGGAAGCGGCCGCCGCAGCCCTGGCGGGGATTGAACCGACGATTGGTTACAGTGATCTAGCCGCCTCGATGGAAGTGGGGCTGGCTCCGGCTTTTGATGCCAACGCGGCGGTTGTGTTGGGCGATGCCAGCCACAGCGTGCTTAAGTCGCTGGATAAAACAGTTAATGTCCCGCGGGTTCTGCTGCGGCAATCGGCGGCGGAGGGGGCCGATCCGCTGACGCGACCGACGTCGCCAGAGATGCCCGACAAGAAATCGGACAGCCGCTACCAGTTGCACGGTGAGATCGCCCGTGGTGGCATGGGAGCGATCCTTAAAGGTCACGATACCGACTTGGGCCGGGATCTCGCAATCAAGGTGTTACTTGACGCCCACAAGGACAAGCCGGAAGTCATCCAGCGGTTCGTTGAGGAGGCCCAGATCGGCGGACAGTTGCAGCATCCGGGGATCGCCCCGGTCTATGAACTCGGCCAGTTCACCGACCGGCGTCCCTTCTTCAGCATGAAGCTTGTCAAAGGCGAAACGCTTTCGAAATTGCTATCCGATCGGAGCAGTCTCGCCGAAGATCGCAGCCGGTTCATCGGCATCTTCGAGCAAATCTGCCAGACGATGGCCTACGCCCACAGTCGAGCAGTCATCCATCGCGACCTGAAGCCAGCAAACATCATGGTTGGTGCGTTTGGGGAAGTGCAGGTAATGGACTGGGGCCTGGCGAAAGTGCTCCCGGGCGGCGGCGTGGCGGATGAGAAGAAAGCTCACGATAAACAAGGGAGTCAGAGTGTCATCCAGACACGGCGGAGCCGCGTGGGCGACGACACCCCGAGCACCCTGGCCAACCATGGTTCCCAGACGCAAATGGGCAGCGTGATGGGGACCCCGGCCTACATGCCGCCCGAACAGGCGCTCGGCGAAATTGACAATCTCGACGAACGGGCCGACGTGTTCGGGCTAGGAGCCATCCTGTGCGAGATCCTCACCGGCCAGCCTCCCTATGTCGGCACCGACGGCATGGCCGTGTTCCGTCAGGCCTCGCGCGGGAAGCTGGACGACTGCCTGAGGCGACTCGACGCGTGCGGCGGCGACGAGGAACTGATCACGCTGGCAAAACAGTGCCTCGCACCGGAGCCGGCCGACCGGCCCCGCGATGCGGGTGTGCTGGCCGAGCGCGTCACGGCCTACCTGGAATCGGTCGAGACGAAGCTGCGGGAAACCGAGCTGGAACGGGCGGCGGAGGCGGCACGGGTCGTGGAACTGCATCGCCGCAAGAAGTTGCTGTATGCGATCGCCGGTATGCTGTTGGTCGGTTTGGTGACGGCCGGATTCGCGGCCAATCACTTCCGATCGTTGGAAGAGACTCAGAGGAATCTGGCGGCCCGCAACGAGAGACTGGCCAAAGAGCGAGAAACGGAACGGAACGCGGCCATTGCCGCGGAGACGCGGGAAACCAAGCTCAAGAACGATGCGATCCGTCTCAAAGATCAGGCAGAACAGTCCCGAAACCGCGCGGATGTTGCGGCAACGCTGGCCGAAAACCGCTCCGAGGAAATCCGCAAGGCGCTATATGCCAGCGAGATGCAGTTGGCCCTTACCGCCGAGAGGCAGGGTAGTGGAGCACTGCGGATGCAGGCGCTGCTGGATCACTGGCGACCCGCCGAGGGAGAGAGCGATCGGCGCAGCTGGGAATGGTACTACCTCCGCTCGCGCAGCGAACAGGCGGAACTGATTCTCGATCATCCCGCGAGCGTGCGCGCGGCAGACTGGAGCCGGGACGGAAGTCGCGTCTACAGCGGCTGTCAGGACGGAGCGATTCGCATTTGGGATGCGGATACCGGTCGGCTGCTGCAGTCCCGAAAGGGCGCAGCCGCAGTTGTCAGCCTAGAAGTCAGTCCAGACGGAGACCGGCTTGCTTCCGTGGACGGAAAAGGGTTCCTAACCATCCGCAATGTCGACTCGGAAGAACCCCTCCTCCGGAAACGGTTTTCGGCGATCCACTCAATGAAATGGAGTCCGGACGGATCGCAAATTGCCATCGGATGCCAGACCGAGTTGCTCGTGGTCGAATCCCGGTCCGGAGACGTTGTTGCACGTCTCGAGTCGACGAGAAACCAAGCCGTTGATTGGAACCAGGACGGGGAACAACTGGCGATTGCTTCAGAAATGGACCTGATCGTCTGGAACATCAAGTCCGATGAGAAGACGATGTTCAAGAACCGTTTTTCCGGATGGATCCACACCGTCAAGTGGGCACTCGAAGGTGGAGTCCTTGTCCCGGGACATGTCGCATTCTCCCTGGCCGATCCACAGACGGGCAAAGTCACCATCTTGAAATCGTTGCGAAGAACGGAAAGGCCCGTGCAGTCAGCTTTTTCCAAATCGCATAACCGATTCGCCATCGCGGGCATCGATCACGAAGTTCGCCTGGTTGATCCAAAGTCCTGGACAGTAGCTAGCTTGCTGCGGGGACACACGCAAACGGTCGCGGAAGTCCGCTGGAGCCCGGATGAAGCTCGCTTGCTGACGGCCAGTCTCGATGGCGCCGTAAGGATCTCGCGGATCGATCATCTCGACGACGATTACCAGCATCCTGAATCATTCAGATCTCTAGCGTGGAGATCAGGCGGCAGCGAATTGGCCTGTGGGGGATTTCATGACGGTTGGTCGTTGCGGTACCCTTCCTACAAAAAAACCCACCTTTCTATTCTATCCACGGGGGATCTAACATTCACCGACTGGTCTCCCGATGGTGGGCGATTGGCAGCCGGGGCGCGTAATGAATGGGCAATCTTGGGCTGGAACTCTCAGAAAATCACGCTGCAGTCAAATCTGGACCAGGACGCGGCCGCGCCCCTTCATGTAACTCTTGTTGCGTGGGAGCCTGATGGGGAGCGGTTGCTCGTCGGTTCGTATCAGAATCTGTGGGTTTATTCCACCCAAGACGGTGGCCTGCTCTACGAGCGGAAGATTAAAAGGCGGCTCTATAACGGAACGTATCCGCAATATGCCAAATGGCATCCGCAGGGGAGGCTGCTGGCGTTTCTCGAAGGCAACGGTGTCCAAGTGGTCGACGTAGACACCGGCCAGGTGCAGCAAGAGTTGCAGACCGAGCAGAAACTAACCGCGCTGGCCTGGCATCCCACGGACAAGTTACTGGCAACGGCGCGGAAGTCCGATTTTCTGGTGGAACTGTGGGACTTGTCGACCATGACAAAACTCGCGGAGATCGGCGGCGGTTCCGGAGAGATCGGGAGCCTGGAGTGGTCACCCGACGGCTCGCTGCTGGCCATCGGCGGGAGCGACAAGACGGTGCGGCTGTGGAATCGGGAGAGCCAACGGACTGTGCTCACGTTGGTCGAGGATGAACCAGTCGCTCAAATGGATTGGGATGACAGCGGCACTCGGCTGGCTGTCAGCACGCTCGGTGGCACGAAGGTCTACGATGCGGCACGCGGGTATCTGGTCGAAGGCTCCTCCCGCGCCCTGGCCTCGGTGGATCAGTGCATCCTCGCACAACCCCAGCGCGTGCTCTTCCGCGTCCAGCGGGCGCAGTTGCTCGAGAAACTGGGCCGCTGGCAGGAAGCAGCTTCCGACTGGGAGGCGCTCAGCGAGCTACGCCCCGACGATCCCTGGTACGCCGAACAAGGACTAGCCGCATCGCTGCAGAATCTGAAGCCACAAGCCGCGATCGCGAAACTCGAAGCACGGTTGGCAGAGAACCCCGACGACGCCGTGGCCGCGAGACTCCTGGGAAGCCGGCTGCTGGCCGACGCTGGGCCGGACGACTGGCAACTGCTCGACGTACAGGAAGCAGTCTCGGAGAAGGGCGCATTCCTGCTAACGCAGCCGGACGGATCGCTGCTGGCGGCCGGCGACAACCCAGACGGCGACGTCTATCGCGTCACCGGAAAGACCAATCTCGCAAAAATCACCGCGATCCGGCTCGAGACCATTCCGGACGAGCGACTGCCTGGAGGTGGATCGGGAAGGACTCGTGACGGGACCTTTCATCTGGGGGACGTCGCTCTGGAGTCGTCGTCCATCGGCAGACTGGCGGATTCCGGAAACCTTGCACTCATAACTGCCTGGGCCGACTACTCCTATCCTAATTACACTGCGTCCCATGCGATCAACGGAAATCCGGACGTGGGTTGGGATCCGTTTCCCCGACAGCGCGAGCGGCACACCGCCGTTTTCGAACTCGCCGAGGCTTTCGATCCAACCGCGGAAGACCTACTGACTGTGCGTCTTCGAACCGGAACCCGTGGAGGCCACCTTCCGAAACACAACCTCGGCCGTTTCCGCCTGGCGGTCACCGATCGTCCGCACGCGGCACGCTTGGCGGAATTGGCTTACACGCTGAAATCCGATCCGGATGCCTACGACCCCTGGACGCTACTGGGAATCGTCCGCTCGATTCGCAACGAACCCGACGCATCTGTAAAAGCATTCATCCACGCACTGGACGAGGCAGCGGAAGACGAACCGCGCCGGATGCAGATTCTCGCCGAGGCGGCCCGTGACGAAGCCGTTTTCCAGCGCATCTTGGAGAAACTCGGCGAGGATCCCGCCGTTCTGATCGCTTACGCCAACAGCCTCGTGAAAGCAGGCAAGACCGACTCGGCGATCGCGTTGTTGTCCGGATCGCTGGCACTTCAGCCAGACAACCTCGCCTGGCGCTGGGAACGTGGAAAGGCTCTGGCCGCGTCCGGGCGCTGGCCAGGAAGCAGCCGAGGATCTATCCGCCGGTCTGGCACCCGATCACCCAGAGGCCGACGACTTCGCGTTCCGCGCGGGCGTCTTTCAGAGGATCGGCCAGTGGGATCAGGCGATCGCCGACTGGAAGCGGGCGCTGGAACGAAAACCTCTAAGCGGCACCTTAATATCTCACCTGGTCGACGCCCTGTTGACCACCAAGAACTGGGCGGAAGCGGCCGAGACCGCGCAGCAACGATTTGAATCGTCCCCCCAGGACTCCATGAACTGGTTGCGACTGGCTCCCGCGATCGTCCTTTCGGGAGACGAAGAGGGCTACGCGGCGTTTCGTGAAAAGCTAGTCGGGAACCTCGGTGACGATCCTTCTTTGGAAGTTTGCGAGCGAACCATCAAGAGTTGCCTGCTACTCCCGCCTCCTCCCGGATTCGTAGATCGCCTGCCCGTCGCCCGTGTGCGCGAGTTGCTGGAGCAGGGAGACCAGGGACCGTCTACAGAGTTTTACTACGCGGGCCTGGCGCTGGCGGAGCTAAGAACGGGATCGCTGGCCGATGCGGAAGCCCACACAGTGACAGGGCTCGAGAAGCAACGCGGAGGCGCACCGGATAGCATGAATCTCGCCGTGCAGTCCATGGCCCAGGCCCGCCAAGGCAAACTCAAGGAAGCGCGCCGCAGCCTGGACGAGGCGACGCGGATTCTCAACAGTGCCTATATCCGTCCCCACGACTATCTCATCGGCGACATCCTCAACCGCGAGGCAGAGACGCTGCTAAAGGAACTTGAGGAGAAGTGACGGCTGGCGAGAGCGGCTTTTCTTCCTAGTCCCAACAACCCTTGGGGTGAGCAGTTCCTAACATGTGGCAAAGGCCGGTCCGATGCGACGGCCTCCGCTTCAATCAAAACTCGGCTACACCAACTTGCCGCTAATCTCGTTCACTCAAAGAGCATCGCAAGCTGTGAAAGAAAGCTCCATCCATAGCCCGGCAATGGGTGAAAAGCCGCTAGCTGACGACTTCGGATTCAATCCGTTTCGGCCAGATCATTCGGAGTCTCAGTCGAGTGAGATTCCAGAAAAATCGGAAATTCCGTGAGGGGTTTCGCGCAAAAAAATCGCATTGCAGGGTGACACGTCGTCCGCTGCTTCATTCTAAGCACGGCCGATAAACGAAACCACTCTTTTTGCCGGGCCGACCCAACGGCTTTCGGCCTGAACGACCTCCACGCAAAACTGCTGCACCACAGCATCCCGGGCTCTCCGTCCGCGCCCCGGGCCATGTTGTTTCACCGATCCTGCGGACACACACACTTTCAGGAGATGAGTCTCATGAGGCCCCACACGATTTGCACGAAACAGACCCGCACCGCCAAACCTCTGTTAGGAGCCATCACGCTCGTCTTGGCCATCGCGGTCGCCGCACAGAGTGCAGAGATTACGGTCGATACGGCCAGTGACGAGGCCGGCGCCGCTGGCATGACTCTCCGCAAAGCCATCGCCCAAGCCCAGGGCACTCCCGATGACGACACGATCGTGTTTGCCGATGGCATTTCCGTGATCCGCCTCACGCAGGGCAAGTTGTGGCTCGGCGACTTGTTTAGGCCCCCCAATTCGGGATCGCTTACGATTGACGGTGGCGAGGGAGGCGTGACGATTGACGCCGGCGGCCAGAGCAGCGTGATGTCCATCGAGTCCGGGACGGTTACCCTGACGGGACTGAACTTCACCAATGGCTACGCCTCTCTCGGCGGAGGCATCATGATCTGGGACCCAGCGACTGTGACGCTGAAGAACTCGCTGGTCTCAGACAATTATGCCACGAACGGGGGCGGGGGCATCTACTGCGCCGGAGTGCTGATGATGTCAGACACGGTGATTGAGTACAACGAATCCAGAGACACCGGCGGCGGTCTTCATGTTTATGGCGGGTATGGTGGAAGCTTTGCTGCGATCAATTCGAACTTCTCCGACAACGCGGCCCGTTCGGCCGGCGGCGGACTCTTCAATGAGGGCGCGGAAGTGATGCTGATCGATCCGATTGTCGAGTACAACACCGCAAGCAACGGCGGCGGCATCTACAACTATGGTGGCGATCTCTCTATTACCGGTGGCGATTTCACGGGGAACCAGACTTCCCGCAAAGGCAAAGGCGGCGACATCTATTACACCTCCGGCAGCTTCGACCCGACTGGCTTCGACAGCCTCGACCTCTACGAAGAACAGCCCAAGGGCAAGGGAGGGCGGAAATAGATCAGACGAAAGCCGCCCCAGTGTTGCCGACAATCGTGCCGCAATGATTGCGACCGGAACCGCGACGCTGGGGCCACCGCCCCCTCGAATGAGTATTTAAAACAGAACGGCCGGCTGGACACCGTTCCTATCGATCAAACCGACGTCGTGCTTGGCATTTCGTCAAACCATCCTACGGGTCGAATCAACACCCAGTTTCAGCGTCGATCTTATTCACGTCATCGACACGAATGGCACTAACTTAAGGAATGTGACCACAATTCGTGGTAGGTGAGTCTATACCTCACCACAATTGCTTGTAGGTCGGCATCCAGATCCTCGCTTAAGCTAGTGCCATTCGTCATCGACACCGACGCGCGTTCGCCGTCTCCCAACTCCACGAAGTTGGACAAACTTGGGAACCTTGGAATCTGCGCCAACTGCATGAGGCGCGATACACCTCAGCAGGGATCCGCGACCGTGGTAGCCAACATTGGGACTGACACACGTCTCTTGGAAACTGCCGCGACGGCCAAAACCGCACATGCAGATGTATCCAACTCTCAATCAGGAATCGTCGTAAACCCCTTTATTTCAATGACTAATGGCCTGGGCAGTTCCTGAACGCTTTGGAGAAAAAGTTCAATAGCCGTCTTGTCGCCCCGACTATGGAAAAAGCGGTTCGCTGCTGCAACTCGTAGCGAACCGCTTTCTTGCTTGGTTCCAGAGATTTGCGGCGGATTTCAAGGTCTGCCCAACAGGTTCAAACAGATGGCGATTGATCCTTGCACCAAGTTATAAGCCTCACTCGCCCAATCGCGGGAATGCGTCTCCTAGGCCGTCCTCTGGTTCAGGCTTCGAGGAGGTTTTCTTCTCCCTTCCCAAGCCGAAATCATCGCGGAATCGCCGCTCCCGATGGCATGTCGGTCGTAAAGTCCACCGGCGATGACTTCGCGGCGGGCCGCAAGCCTGCCAGGCACTGAAATACTTGGAAGAATTGGGAGAGTCTGACCCAACAAAAATGCCCCCTTTCGGGGGCATGGTTTTAAGCGGCCTTTCGGATTTTCTGCAGCGTTTCGAGGGCGACTTTTGCCGTTTCCAGGCTGCCCATCCTTTCGATGAACTGCAGCAATTTCAGGATAACCTGTTGCTTGGGTTTGCTGCCGGCCATTGGGGCAAAACTAATTCGCGTTGATCAATGCCGGCTCCTTTCTTGTGCGGTAGAGAAACGCATCGGAGGTGAGAAGCGAGACGAGCAGGGCTTTCATGCTGCCGCCGTTGTCCTTGTAGGCGCGATACGCTTGTTGCAGAACGGGCGCATCGTTGAGAGTTTCGTTGCGGCCCATCCAGAAACGGAATGCGTGGCGGACGAAGACTTGTTCGGCGCGTTCGCTCTCCGCGAGTTTCTGAATCATTTCAATAGCGTTCGCGACTTTGCCGTCAAGTTCGGGAACTCCGGAAGCGATAATCTCACCCGTGGTCTCGACGGGTTTGTCGAGTTCTGACTCTCGATACAAACCCGCGTGGTTGAACATCTCGAACGGCAGGCCAAGCGGATCCATCTTCTGGTGACAGGTCCAGCAATAGCTTGCTCTGGTGACCCGCATGCGTTCACGCAGCGTGTTCTCGGGTTCATCGGGCAGCATGGCATCCACGGTAATCGGCACATCGGGAATGCCGCCGCCCAGCAGCCGTTCGCGAATCCATCGGCCGCGGCGGATGGCGTGGTTGTCCATCGCATCGGAATGGGAAACGAGCCAACTGGGATGCGTCAGGATGCCCAGGCGTTGGCCTTCGGGTGCCGTGGCCAGAATACGTTCCGGTTTCATCGACCCGCTGCCGAAGCTCCGCCGACTCACGCGGGCGTAAATCTTCGGACCCGACAAGTCTGCCTCGGCAACGCTGTGATTTTCATTCGCCCGTCTCCTGTTTTTCTTTGCCGCGGCGAGCGCTTTCTGTTTTCGCGCCAGCGCCCTCTGCGTCGCCTTCTCGTCTGGGTTCGCCTTCAACCTGGCCTCAAGCTCCGCCACCTCTTTCTCCGCCGCCTTAAGCTCGGCGGCTTCTTTCTTCGCCGCCTCTTCCGCCGCCTTCTTCGCCGCGGCAACAGACGCCCGTCTCTCTTCCTTCGTGAGCTTCTTCCCGAAATACACATTGTCTGTCTTGGTGGCCACGACCTTGTCGGTCGTCAGCAATTGCTTAAAGACGTCGTTGTCCTCCTGCAAGATGAGTTCAACCAAGCGATCGGTGCTTGCGGTCGCATCGAACATGGCGCTGTAGTGCGACGTTCCCCGTGTGCTCACGCCCGTTTCCGCGAGGGCTTTTGAGTCCTTGCAGATATAACCGCCCTGGTCGTAGTCGAAATAATCGCGGAAGAATTGGAGAACACGAGGCTTGCGGATTCTGTCATCATTGAGCATGCGTGCGACTTCGCGCTTCACATCTTCGCGGGTCCGCATCCGCCCTTCGATGATTGCCTTCCGCAGTTCATCGTCCGGCTTGATGTACCCAAGCGCGTGATTGATCGCCAGCCCCAGTTCCCAGTCCTGGAGCATCACCCGTCCATAGCGATCCGGTTGGCCATTCTCGGCCAGTTCCGGCCGGAAGAGCGCATCTCGATCGAGAAAGATGGCGGACAGGCCGAGAACGGCACCATCTTTCTTGCCGAGTTTCTCGATGGATTGATTGACGATCGCCAGGTAAGCATCCGATTCGTTTTTTCGGGGCGGACGGAACGTCAGGGCTTCGAAGAGATAGTCCACCGCAGCGCGTGAATGTTCCTCGGTGACGCCTTCTTCCTTCATAAGGTCATAGACTGGCGTTAAAGGACGCATGACCTTCGTGCTGTAGACAATGCTTGTGGGAAGACCGCGAATGTCCCCTTCCATCTTGTAGGAATTGGGGTTGTCGGTGATCTGGTCCGGGTTGGCGATGCTCAGCGGACCGTAGGCCATGTAGCGGATAATGTCCTGCGCAATGCTCATGATCTGCGTCGCTTCCGCGCTGTTGACCGTGTAGAAGTCGGGATAGTTTTCCAGCCCATGATCCCGCGCCGAAGACAGCACCGCGGGCACGCTCTTGACCGCAGTGGCATAGGCCACGGTCCCGCCCTGCCATTTGATGATGCGATCGGTGCCGAAGTAAAGTTTGAGTTCCCCGCCGTGGTTGTTGGGAACGGCATCGCCATGCGTGCGCAGGCCCGGATTCTCGGGATCGAACGTTGGTTCCTTGTTAATCAATTCATTCAGTCGCGTGATGTGTTCCTGAGGAGTAACACGCCAAATGCGCGCCGGCGAAGACGTGGGCACGAGTTTGATGCCTGCGGGCAGCGGGCCGAAGAGCAGGTTATGATCGACGAAATTGCCCTTGTTCGGATCGAGGTGGGCCGTGAACCCGCCCTTGTCGCGCAGGACGCGCGAGAGTTCCCCGACGATCCAGTCTGAAAACTGCAGTCGCTGAACAACCTCTGGCTGTGGCATGTCTTTGGGGGGCATCTCCTTTAAGGTGACCTGAGCCCAAACCGCCTTCCAGGTGGCGACATTGACTTCATCCACCGGTCCCAGCTCTTGCAGTGAGAGGTCGCCCTCAGGGTCTGCCTTGCCATGACAATCCAGGCAATACTTCGCAAAAAACGGTCCGGTAAAGCTCTTGAAGTCTTTGTCGATTTTTTGTCCGGGCGTGTAACTCTCGGCGTTGGCCACGGACTGTAAACCACACGAGAGCATCATTACCGAAACGAATCGGACCACGTTCATGCCAGCAGTTCCTTGAGAGGGCCGGTACTGTCATCGAATTTGCCGGCGATCTTGTCGTCCATGTTGAACCGGTCGCACCGCACCCCTGCGGCACGCAGGAGGGTTGTGTAAAGCGAGTTGATGGGCCGCTTACCGTCCAATTGCGTGAAACAACCGGTCTTAAACGCGCCGTCAAAATTGCCGAGCAGCATGACCGGCCAATTGGCACCGTTGGTGTGCTGCTTGTCCGCGTTGTTGCTGGTGTAGACGATCAGCGTGTGATCCATCATGCTGCCACTGCCTTCGGGCACACGGTCCAGCGCCTCCATGATCTTCACCAGCATCCGGCTGTTGTACTGGCGGATCTTGATCCAGATTGGATTGTCGGGCTGCTTCATGTGCCCGAGGTTGTGCCCTTGTTGTTCAATGCCCAGTCCCTTCCAGGCACCGAAGATTTCACCGCGACCCGATCCGATGGTCAACGTGTTGGTGATACCCGACGTGAGCGACGAGATGCCGAGGTCCAGCAGCACATCGTGCCAGTCGGTTTCAAATTCCGGTTTGGTGTATCGCTCATCCACCTTCGGTGCGAACTTGCGTAAGTGATCGGCCACGGTGGCGAGGCGATCGCGCAGGCCATTGATCTCTTGGAAACCCTGGACGTATTGACCATATCGCCGCTGGTCGGCGGTCGGAAGCGATCGGCCTTTTGCCGCCGCCAATTGTTCGATCTGATTCAACACATTCGATTGGGCTTCGTGTTGGAGCCGGATGTCGCCCGAAGAAATTCCGCCATACAGCATCTGGTAAAGATGATTCGGATTGGAATGCATGAAGATCGGCTGACCGGCACCGCTGGCCGACAGCGTGGCAAGCGTGGGCTTGGTCGTCATGTTCTCGATGGAGTCCATGCCAATGCACAAATGAGGCAAAAGTGTCTGCGGCAGGACTTTGCTCAGTTCATAATCGATCGTCGATGCACTAGGCGGCACGCCGTCCCCGCCGCGATAGCCGCCGAGCGCCCGAAAAAAGCGCTGTGCGAGGGGCTTGTGTGCAGGCCATGCAGACCATTGATGATGTGCAATCGTTCTTTGTAAGGTTCGAGGGCGTTGATAGGCTCGGGAAGTTTGACTTTTGCCAGCGAACCGCTGCTGTTCATCCCGGCCGGAAGGCAGGTCTCTGGATCGAAGCCCTGGTTCTGCATGAAGAACACAACACGCTTTGGGGTCGTGTTCCTGGTTGGCGATGCCAAGAGACGGTCGGGAAAAAGCGAGAGGCCGAATGCGGCACCAGCGCCGGCTGCCATTCCTTGCAGCATCTTTCTGCGGTCGAGCATAATCGAACTTTCAATGGAGGTTAACGGTCGATTGGCTATTTCCGGTAGGATTGGATTGAGGTCTCTATAAGCAATCGCTTCACTTTGCAACAGGTTTCGTATCGACCGGTCAACGCAGGTCGAAATAGGCGGTTTCGTGTGTGACATTATAAACTAGATGCTTGACGCATGACATTTATTTTATGCGAAACACGAATTCTTATTCAACCCGCCGAGAAAATCGACACAACCAAAATCCTGTCAAAAGGTATCACCGATTCTCCGACTCGCGAATTCGCGAGGATTTCGAACGCTCGCCGGGGCCTTCCTTCAGAGACTCCCCCGCTTGCAGCAACGCTTGATGAGCGCTGCGGTGGGGACGAAATCTATCACGGGAGTCCGAGAACGTCGGATCAAATAACACTTGCAGAGCTTGCAGAATCGCCTGCTGTACCAATCGGTCCACCACCGGGGGGAGGCCCATTTGTCGCAACCCGCCACCCAGCTTGGGGAGTGATTGATTTTTCCACAACGACAGCCGTCGAGGCGGTCCTGCCACTCTTGTTCGACCCTTCGCAAAAAGGCTGTTTTGATGCAAGTTGTTTCTATAAAAGATGTTGTGGCACAACAGCGCCATCAAGGTTTTGTCGGGTCGAAATCCTCAAAACAGGAACTCAATCGATCGATTCAATGGCAAGAAGTTTTCCACGAAGGAACCCGAGCGGCTTCGCTACTGTCCCAGAACGCCAAAAAATGCTCGCGACTCTTGACAAATGGGCGGGAACTAACGGGGCAAACCCCGGTCAAAAGATCCCGCCAACAAGCCGCTGGAAAGCCGAGTTTACGACCTCAGTTGTAGTTGGCCAATGTATCGAGGCCCCCTATCAAGATTCGTTTCGCTACACCTACGGCTACTATTTGCAAAGTCACGGGGCAATCTGTGCGCACAATCATGTTCCGGGGCCACTCGCTACTCAATTTATGATCAGTTGCATTCGACAGCGTTTGTTGTCACCCACATTGCTGCCCAAGCTGAAGCAAAAACTGGAAGAATTGGCCCAGCGTGAATCTGCAGAAGATTCCCATGCAAAAAAGAGAACATTCAAAACCGCAGAGTTGGCTCAGATTCAACAGAATCTAAAACTCACATCCCAAAACATGGTTCTTGCGAAGTCCCCGGAACAATACGAAGCGGTCGCGGAAGTGTTCAACAATCTGAAACAACAAGAAACGGCGATCCAAGGGGAACTCGCCCAAATCCAAGCCCGACCAGCCCCCAATGAGGCTCATTCCCAAGTCAAAGCCGCTCTGGAATTCGCGGAAGATTTGGTGGAGCGCGTGGGAAAATGCGAAGATTTCGCACTGGCCCGACAACTCTTTGAATCCACCAACGCCAAATTGTTTCTGTCGTTTTGACCCACCCAAGTGAAAAAGCGGACCCTCAACAAACTGGTTGGCGGTGTTGTGACGTTCGGAACAGCCCCTGCGCCCATCGAAGTCTACACAGGATTAACAGGTCGAAAGCACGTACTCAAAGCCAAAGAACAAAATCAGGTCGATTCCTCAGACGAAGAATCGACCCACACATTAGAACACTTTACTTCCGGTGAGGAGGATAAAGCCGTTAAGAAATCTAAGTCGGGGCGACAAGACGGCTATTGAACTTTTTCTCCGGGAAATCGGGGGCTGGGAAGTCGAGATTCGGCGGCGGCTGGATGACGAAAGTTCTCCTCAAGTCTGAAGTTACGGCACATCCTGCCAATTTTCGGCATTCAGCATCCCTCACAGGGATTAGGGTCGCCGCACCTGCTCCGCCACTATTATACGCGAGGGGTGTTGCTTCTTTGGTCGCTTTGGCCGTAACCCGCCCATGACTTGATGCCTGATGAGGTCGCCAAGGCCATTCCCCCACTGTATGCCACGCAACAGGAAGATGACCCGATTACTCGCCTGAAACTCTTTACGCCCGATAGCTCGTTTACCTGGTTTGTTTTGGAATATGATCCCAACGATCGGCTCGGTTTCGGGCTGGTGGTGGGACAAGAACGGGAACTCGGCTATTTTAGCCTCGATGAATTGGAATCCATTCGCGGCCCGCTCGGTTTGCCCATCGAACGCGATCTCTATTGGAATCCTTGCCCCGTTTCGGAATGTAAATAACTGCCCTCACACAATTTTATCCATACAAATTGCTCCCCGTCCGTCGTGCCTATTGGTCTTCAGGCGGGGTTATTTTTTTGGCTCAATGGCAATTTCGGGTTGATCTCGATTTTCACATGATGACAGAAGCCGTCGCGCATTCTTCCTGGGCACAAAAACCGGACGCTTACTTTCGGTGGCCCAGGGGGTCAATCGAAGCCACGGGACGCGAGGCCGCGTTATAAATCGTGGTGCTTCGCTGCCCCAGGGGGTTGATCGAAGCCACGGGTTTCTTGACTACGGGAACATGCTCATGCAAAGCCATGAGCATGCCACCCCGCGGCTGACTTTTGCTGGCCGGATCGTCCCGAAAATTAAATTGTCAAAGATCTTACATGTCGTTTGAGTTTTTTGACCCTACGCCCTACGGCGTAGCCACTCCCACCGGAAACGATCTCAGGGAAAATATGGCTGCGTCAAAACTTTCAAAAGAAGGAAGCTTGCGGCAAAGACGCATAAGAGCGTACTAAAACAATCAGCTATCGACATCCTATCTCTCTTTGTTAACCAATCAGTAATATGTTTGCAAAACCAGTATAAAGAGATTGCAAGCACAGCAAATGTTGTAAAGCTAAACAGCATGAATAAAGGCAAAACCATATCTGGTATCAAACGAGAAATGCCTAAACATCCTAACCAGACTAAAGGATAGGAACACCATAGCCAAACTCCTAGAGGTAGTTTGTGCCAACCACATGCAACAAGAAGAAGCAACAATAAAGGACCACATAATAATATCATAAGCAATAGTATCATGATCTCCTCAATTCGGCGAACTATAACGCAGTTCTAATCGACTGGCTAATCTCTAGTTTCTTGCAGTCGAGTCTTGTCCATGAATTACAAAAAAGAAGGCCAGTATCGTTGTCTAAGCAGAATTCCTCACAGTAATTGCAACGAAATCCGGTTGGTTCATTGTTCCAAGTTAACTCAATGTTACATTCTTCTGCCATACATCTCAAGGCACAGTTACTATTTACTCCATTACCATCATTGGCATAGGGAACCTCCTTTTTGTTCCATCGATCTATATATCGAGATAGACATCGACAAACGGAATCATTGAAATCACCAAACCCCGACTCCCAATAATTTGGAGGCTTAGCTACTTTAGCTGCTTCGGGAGTGACCCCTGTTACGATTTCCAACCATGTTCGACCAAAAAACCCAAAGAATCCTCCCGTCTTTCGTGGGAGCCCATCAACCCAAACCTCCCCAGCGAACGGAAACAAATCCGACTTGATTGTAAACCCGCAATGCCTACCAATAGTGAAAAGAGCTACTTTGACATCCCAGCAATGCAACGCAATCTGACATTTTAAACCATTCGGATCTATTAACGAGGTTGGTCTGTTCTTGGCGTATAGATATCGATTAAATCCATCACTAAACAAAAGATCTAGTGAACCCCATCGCCCAGTTTCCGGCTCATAGATTCGGAAAATGATGCAGAACGTATTCGTATCAGGATCGAAGAAGTAACCGACTCTCCCAACGAATTGCAGGGGAAAGATCGTAACACCAACGCGCACCAGCACGTTACCCCAGGCGTCGTAGAGCAAGACATCGGTAATCGCCTCGGCAGCATTGGTGAGTTGGCGTGTTGATCCCAAGGCATCGAAGTGCGGGTATTGTGTCGCCCCGTCCCGCCGTTGCGAGATAAGATTGGTGTATTCATCGGGTTCGTTTGTAAACACGGCTTGCGTCGTGTTGGTTTCATCCGTTTCCATGAGGTACTGGTCCCCATCCCACACGTAATTCGTAACTGGCATGCCGGAATCTCCTCAATCAAGTAGAGCCACACGTCAATGTCCTCTTAGTTGAGAACTATGGTATTAGTGCAGTGAACTTTGCTCAAAAATAGTCAGCGGTTAGCGGGAAACAATGTTTCCTTGTCGAGGAAAACCTTTGTGGTTGGGAATAGTCGGCCAATCTCTGAATATTCATTATTCGGAATTGAATTACCAAATAAGTATAAAACATCAAGTTTACGCAAATCTGTCAATGACTTCAGCCCCGTTACCGATATCTTTGTCCTTGCGAGGTTCAAGAATGTGAGATTCTTCAAGCGATTGAGATGTTGAATCCCGTTATCATCAACATCTGTGTCCTCAAGGCTCAGCACTTGAATGTTTTGAGCGCGAGATAACAGTTTTGCAGAATCATTCCCAATCGAAAGACCGTCCAAATGCAATTCCTGAATTTTTGGCAACTTCATTATGTAACCAATACCTACATTCGTGACCTTTGTCCGTTCAATGGAAAGCCAAAATAGGCTTTTAAGGTTTGCCAATGCTTTTATACCTTTGTCGGAAACCATTGTCCCGTCAATCACGAGCTTTTCGATGGAACTACAACCTGTTAAATATTCGATACCACGATCTGTGATATGAGTTCCAAATAGATTCAAATATTCCAAGTTTGGAAAAAGGTCTGGCACACCAGCTAGCACCTCATCCTTAATATCTGAGTTCGACAAAAGTAGCGTCTGCAGGTGTGGCTGTTTTCCAATCTTTCTAAATAATCTATCGGATACGGGCACCCATCTCAGATCTTAAAAAACCAAGCCATCGGACCTGGGGATGTTGTCTTTGAATCGGTAATTAGCATTCTTATCAGACAAAAATCGCTCAAAAACAGTTTGGACTGCATCAATTGGAGCTGCGCAGTTGCATCCATAGATAGCAGGCCCAGCCGTGAAAAAAACAAGAAAAAGGGGCAGAACAGCATAATTGTACAACATTAGATTGCTCCCATCTTGTGATGAAGTTGACGATGATTTGGCTAGACGACCCTGATTTCGTCAGGAAAAGTCCAAAATGTTACGACATTCATATTCGTTCTTCTGTTTATTGAATTTCGTGCCATCGTATTCTTTTCCAGCAAACGGCGGGGTGGCTGGGGTCAGTTTGTCGGGAGCGGCTTGCGTTCGAGAAGAGGTTTGATCGACAAACTGCCCCCAGAGGTGTGTGGTTTCATCCTCTGTGGGCAGGCTGCCAATGCCGTCAACTCCTGATTCAAAACTCATGACGGCAGCTTGACCCACCCCTTTCAATATGTTGATTATTTGCTATAAGTTGCTTCCACAGGGATTGTTGTATCAAACCTTCTGGAGACGACAAGGATGTGGCCTGATACTGTGCTTGATCGATTTATGGAACAATGTCCAGCGGCGGTGATGGTTCGGGCGACTCTGGAAAATCTCGTGTCCCCCGAGCGGCTCGATCAGATTTTTGCCGAAACGTCCGAGAGACAATATACGAGAGAATTGCTTTTTTCTCAGGTGGTGGCCCTGATGGTCGGCGTGGCGACGAGAACGCACACGTCGGTCCACGGGGCGTACTTGGCTGCCAAGGATCGGCTGGCGGTTTCGACGACCGCACTTTATAACAAATTGAATCGTCTGGAGCCCGGGATTTCGGCGGCGATGATTCGGGAAACCAGCCAGGATGCGGCCCAAGTCATCAATGCCATGCCCGGAGCGTGCCGTGAACTCCTGCCGGGCTATCACGTGCAGTATTTGGATGGAAACCATTTGGCGGCGACGGAACATCGATTGGCCGAATTGCGCGTCACAAGGGAAGGCCCCTTGCCGGGGCAGACCCTGGCCTTGTTGGATGCGCAGCGAGACCTGATTTCGGAACTGATTTTTTGCGAAGATGGCCATGCCCAGGAGCGGTCGCTTCTGCCAGAACTTCTGGAATGGATTCGGGCCAAGACGGTGACTATTGCCGATCGGAATTTCTGCACCACCAAATTTCTGTTCGGCATCGTGCGGCAGTCGGCGTACTTCATCATTCGCCAGCATGCTTCGACGCTCACTTGGCGGCTCATCGGTCGCAGAAAACGCATCGGACGCATCGAAACGGGTCTGGTTTTCGAGCAGGAGATCGAACTGCGATCGGGCGAAGAGACGTTGCGAGTCCGGCGGATCACGATCCAGCTGGATACGCCCACGGAGAACGGCGACACCGAGATGCACATCCTGACCAACTTGCCCGCGAAAGTCGCGAACGCGAGAAAAATCGCCTTCCTCTATCGCCAACGCTGGACGATTGAAGAAGCGTTCCAAACCTTGACCGATGTGTTGCGTTGCGAAGTGGAGACGATGGGCTATCCGAAGGCGGCCCTGTTCGCCTTCTCGGCGGCGGTGCTGGCCTATAACACCTATGCCGTCGTGAAAGCGGCCCTGCGTCGGTTCACGGGGAAGAAACGATTGATGAGGAACTGTCCGACTATCACCTGACGCAGGACGTCACGGCCACAACGGTGGGCATGAACATCGCCGTCAAAGTGGAAGCCTGGGAAGCCTATCAAATCATGTCTCCTCGAAAACTCGCGCGCGAGCTAGTGCGACTCGCCCAACGGATCGACCTGACCCGTTATCCAAAAAAGAAACGCGGCCCCAAAAAACCACAGCCTCGAAAGAAGAGCGGCAAACGAAATCATCATATTGCCACCGCGCGAATCCTGGCAAAATCCAGGGGTATATAAAACATGTTGAAAGGGGTGGGTGGGCATCGCCCACCATCATGTATTTCGGTGGGCGATGCCACTTCCTATTTCTTGAACGGTGCTTATTTGGCGTCACGTCGTAGACTGTCAAATCGTTTTGATCGCGAAGGTACATGCGGCCGTTGGCGACGACGGGGTGTGCCCAAGTGTTTTTGCCGGAATCGGGCGTCTTGAATCGGCCGTGTTCGACGTATTCCTTGGGGTTGGCTTCAACAAGTCCCATCACGTTTTTCTCGTCGAAACAATAGAGCCGACCGTCGGCATAACAGAGAGAGCCTTTCCCCAGCTTTCGGCTACGCCAGGCGATGTCGCCCGTCAGAAAGTCCATGCAAATCAGTCCGCCACTGCCGAAGCCGTACATATAATCGCCGACCAGCACGATGCCGCCGTGATGGTTGGCCATCGATTTTTCAAAGTAAACTTCCTCGGCGGTCCATTCCTCTTCTTTGCGGGTGACTTTGACCAAGCCGCCGCCGGTTCCATAAGCCGAGGAAGAAAACACGAGGTTGTCTTTCACGATGGGCGAGGAGACGTTGGCGGTTCGGTTGTGCGATTTCGCATAACTCCACAGCAACCCGCCTTTTTTGGCATCGACCGAAACCAGGCGATCCCGCGTGAATTGAATAAACTGATGCACGCCTTCGATGTCGGCGGCGATGGCGGAACAATAATGGGCGGAATCGGTTACATCGGTCGATTTCCAGATGACTTCGCCGGTGAGTTTGTTAAGCGCCACGATGGCCCCATCTTTTCCGCCGGGCGTGACGATCAACTTTTCGCCATCCACCAACGGGCTTTCGCTGTAACCCCAGCCGGGAACCCTACCGCCGAAATCCCGGACGAGATGCTTCGCCCAAACCACCGTGCCGGAATCGGCTTTTAGACAAGTGAGAGAGCCTTCACCGCCTTCGCAGTAGACAAGGTTGCCATCCACCGTGGGCGTGCCGCGCGGGCCGTCGCCCCGGCCATGCGTGAAGACCTTATTTTCCGTGGGCGGTTTGACGGACCACAGCAAATCGCCATTCTTTTCGTCGTAGCATTGAATCTTGCCTTCATCCTCCACGTTGCCTTGGGTGAAGACTCGGCCGTTGGCCACCGAAACCGTGGCATACGCCTTGCCGACGTTTTCGACTTTCCAAAGCACTTTGGGGCCACCTTCGGGCCATTCTTTGGCGAGGCCGGTTTCGTCGGAAACCCCCGTGCGATGCGGCCCGCGAAATTGCGGCCAATCGTCGGCGCGGGAACTTTCCAGCGTCATCACACTCAAGAAGAACAACAGCGACAAGGTGAAGCAGGCGGGGAGTTTCATAACGCGGTCCTTGGGGTGGGAATAAAACGCGGCGGGCAAAATGGCCGGGAATTTCCCAGCGCGACGGACATTAGTATAAATCCCGCCCAGGCCAATGGAAAGTGACCCGCAAAATGGGTCAGTTCCAGGAACTGCCCAGAAGATCTCTTCCAGACTTTGTGTGCCATGCCCCGTTTCCGTTTTACGGCAACTCCCGTGGGAGCCGCCAAATTATCGGTCTGCCGCATTTTGCCTAAACGGCAGGAGAATTAGGCCGAATGAAAAATCGGCGGGGGTTTCATCAAACAATCGGGGGCTTCGCAGCCGAATGGATTTATTAGGGATCGTTGCGCTCCAAAGTGCGCAGGAAGAACGGAATCAGCCGAGGTTAAGGAGAACCAGGGACGATGACCGCCCGGTTTGCCGGTTCACGAACGCTCGACGAACGCCGTCGCCGCCGGCTGGCAACCAATGAATCGGACCGCATCCCGGCGGCTTCTGCCGAGAATCCGCCGCAAAATTCCCCCGCCGAAACCAACCCGCGCAAAGCCCGCTTGGGGCAGTTTCCCATCCGCAAAGTGATTTCTCCCAAGGCTTGGAAAATCGCCTTGGCCGGTGTGTTGGCGGGGTTAATGGGGCTGATGATTCTCGCCGCCGGTGCGACAAGCACACCCGATCCCGCGATGATGGGGCCGGGCTGGCAACGGTTGATGGATGCCAACGGCGGTTCGCTGGCCCGCTTGTATCGGGCCGGCCTGTTGATGATGAGCGGTCAATTGGCGTTCTTGATTTGGTGGGGCCGCTCTCGAAGCCTGAGAGATTTTGAAGGCCAATACCGCATTTGGCTTTGGGCGGCCGCCACGATGATGTTCGCCGGCTGGGGCTTGCTGGGGAATTGGCATTGGGCATTCAGCGAGACTGTTTGCCGGCTTTGGTCCGCTAGGTTTCCTCAAAGAGAAGTCGTGTGTTGGCTGTTTCCCTCGGCACTTGTCGCGGGCTTGATTTGGAGAAAACTCCACGCCGACATGCGCGAGTGCAAAAGCAGCTTCCTGCTGCTTTGGCTGGCGGCAATGGCCTGCCTGGCAGCGGGCATCTTTCGTTTGGGCATCGACCGCACGGGTTGGCCGAGTTCCACGAAACAACTCGCCGGGGCCGGGCTTCAGATGCTGGCCTGTGTGAGCCTGTTCGCGAGCTTACTCGCCCACGCGCGATACGTGATTCACATTTCCGCAGAACCGCCCCAACCCCGCCATACGGTTTGGGCAAGGCTCTTTTCTGGAATCCGATTTGCGTTCCAAAAGTTGCCGAAACCCCGATTGTCGGCTCTCATCAAAAAGCGGAAAGCCAAACCGAAAACGCAATCCGCGAAATCCGCCAAGCAAAAAGCACAGGCCGCCACGCCAGATGCTTCTGCGACGGATCAAACCTCGGTGAAAGCGACGACGAAAACCACAGCAAAAAAACCGGCCCCACGAAAACCCGCCAAACCCCCAGAGCCAAAGCCCGAAATCAAACCCGTTCTCACGGAAAAACCACAGGCGACAGACCCGCCCGCGAACCCCGTTCCCGGAAATGCCAAGCCCAAGTTTCCCGCAGCCGAGGCCAAGCCAACGCCCCCGGCAACGGAGAACAAAGCGGTTCCCCCCGCTCCCAAAACTCCCGAACCCGCCCAAAAAGAGGCTTCTTCGGAACCGCAGCTTCGTTTGGATGATCCGTTGGACCCCAACGAACTTAAAGGTCTCAGCAAGAAAGAACGCCGCCGACTCCGCAAGCAACACAAAGATTCCCAACGCAAAACGTAATTGATTGAAGAGATTTCTCTCCACGCCCAAAAAAGGGCGTGATGTTTCCCGCGGGATTTCGCCTGGAATGGAAGAGGCATTTTTTGGCACGGCATTCCAAAGGGAAACCCCATGGGAAAACGTATTTCGCACAGCGTGTTGGACCCGTATTTGTCGAACCCCATCAAGGCCCGGTACGACTGGTTCCCAATCCCCAAACGTTTGCCGCCGGAAGCCATTGTGGTGTCGGGGCATCTGATGGCGATGGCGGGGGCGGCGGGGTTTGTTTATTCGACGACTTATTGGTGGGGTGGACTCTTGGCCGCCTGCGGGGTGGCGTTGAGTCACATCGCCGATTTGCTGGATGGCACGCACGCCCGCCGAACCGGCCAATGCCGCAACGGCGGAGAATTGCTGGATCACTTTTTAGACCCTTTGTCGTTCTCGTACCTGCTGATCGGGCTTTGCGTTTCCATCGGGCGGTGGGATCTCGCGGTGGCGGCCGTGTTGTGCCTGTATGCCTCGGCGGTCTTGACCAGCATCAAAGCCAAGCTCATCGGGGAATTCACGCTGGCCAGCTTCGGACCCACGGAGTTCAAAACTCTTCTGGCCGCCTACGGTTTGTTGCAGATGGTCTGGCTGCTGCTGCCCCAACCTCCGCTCGCTTCTGCCGCGATTGCCTTGGGATTCATCGGGATTCTTTTGACCGTGGGCGTGATTCAGTTGGCTGTCAATCTCATCAAAGCCGTGATCGAAGTCAACCGCCACGGATCGGCCCCAGACACCACCGAATGGGTGACCAGAACTAAATAAGCATCAAGCGAAAACAACTATCCGATGAAAATGAGCGGCAAAACGCTAGCCGGTTTTGCCGACTCGAAGAACCGGCGGCCAGCGCCATGCCGCTCACTTCTTTCCCGAACGATGCTAACCTCACTCGCCCAACGTCGATTTGCGGCGGAGTTGGTGGTGATAGTGTTGGGCGAAGCGGTGGGCTTCATCGCGAACGTATTGCAACAGCCTGAGCGCGAACGAATGCCGGCTGAGTCGGCGGGGTTCCTCCTCGCCGGGAACGTAAACTTCTTCTTCCCTTTTGGCCAGTGAAATCGTAAACGGCGGGTTGTCTAAGCCGATGGTTCGCATGGCTTCCAAGGCGGAACTCAATTGCCCTTTGCCGCCGTCGATCAGCAGCACATCGGGAAATCGCCCGCCTTCCTGCTGCAAGCGGCGCAAACGCCTGCTGACGACTTCCCGCATCGACGCGAAATCGTCCACGCCTTCCACCGTGCGAATCTGATAGCGCCTGTAGCCATTTTTGAAAGGCAAGCCATCAATGAATTGCACCAGACTGGCTACGGTCTCGCCGCCTTGCAAATGGGCGATGTCCATGCCTTCGATCACGCGCGGCGTCTCTGCCAGCTTGAAGACTTTTTTCAGCCCGGCCAAGCCTTTTTTGGGATCGACGTAAAACGCCTCCGGCTGGGCGTGGTCTTCCAGATTGCCCCGCAGATTCAAACTTTCCAGCAAGGCGATTTCATCGCGGATGCGGGCGGCTTTTTCAAATTTAAGTTCCGCCGATGCCGCTTCCATCTCGGCCCGCATTTCGGCGAGCAGCTTGCCTTTATTGCCGTCCAAAAACATTCGCAGGCGTTTGATGTCTTTGCGGTAGTCGTCCTTGCCGATCCGCAAATTGCAGGGGGCCGTGCATTGGTTGATGCTGGCCAGCAAACACGGGCGAAACCATCGCCAGCGTTCATCGCCATCTTCGATTTCCAACGAGCAATTCCGAAAGCGAAAAATCTTTTGCAGAATCGCAATGGTGCCCCGCAGCTTTTTGGCGCTGGTGAAGGGGCCGTACAACTTGGCTCCCTTTTCCAAAGGCGTGCGGGTGAATTCCACCCTGGGAAAATCCTCGCCCGTGCGAATTTGCAGATAGGGAAAGGTTTTGTCGTCTTTCAGGTCTTGATTGAACTTCGGCTGCACATCTTTAATCAAGCGGGCTTCCAATAGCAGCGCATCGACTTCGCTATCGCAGGGGATGTGGTCGAGGTGATGAATCTCTTTCACCAACTCCGCCGTGCGGCGATCTTCCGCCGCCTGTTGCTTGAAATAACTGGAAACCCGGCTGCGAAGATTGACCGCCTTGCCAATGTAGATCACACGGTCTTGGCGGTCTTTCATCAGATAAACGCCGGGCGTGGTCGGCAACAGCTTGGCCTGCTCGCCGGCAGAAAGCGGCCCACTAGGAATTGATGTTCCATCACCGTTGCTTTCCATATCGTCCACAGCATCATTTTTCGCTTGAGAGGAATCATCCGCCATGATGTGGCCTCGAACCGGTTTAATACACTCGACAACATTTTAGGGGCACTGTATTGTTAAACACGCAACAGACCTTGGCAAGACCGGTGCGGGTTTCCCGAGGCCGTGTCTTTTATAATTTCAATGGACAATTCTGAAAACGGGAGCCGAAAATGAGAAACAAACAAGGTTTATTGCGATGGTCTTTTGTTTTGAGCTTGGTGTTTGCCGTTCAACTCGCCGGGTGTGCGAACAAGTCGGAAAACGCGGAAAAGTCGGCGGAAGGCAAATCAAATACGGGGAAATCTGAACAAGGCCCACAAGCTGCGAAAAAATCTGCGAAAGAACGCCTCATCGGCACATGGGATATGAGCGTTGCCTTCGATGGGGATGCCGCGTTTGCCTTTCTTACCAGCAAAGGCGTTCCGGCGGATAAAATCCCCGCTCAAGCCGCAGGCATGAAAGCAGAGATCGAAAAAACAAAAGTCACCCGAGAATGGAGCAGCGACGGCAGCACCACAGAAACAATCATTCACGCCTCCGGGATGAAGGAAGTTCATGATGTCCAATGGGAAGTGGTTAGTGAAAGCGGGGACGTGATTGAAGTGAAGTTAGGCTCAGACAATGATGCCCCTCCGCGAACGATTGAAATGACTTTTCAAGATAATGACACCTATTTGCTCACGAAAGAGCCTCAATTCGAGGGAATGCCATTCAAGACCCCCGTCTTCACACGAAAAAAATAAAAGCCAAACGAAGCCTCGAAAGCATCCCCCCCATTTCAGACGCGGCACTTTTCTCGCAACCTGCCAGGCGGCATTGTTCCGTGGCAAAGATCGGCCTAGAGTAGAAAGAGAATAGCTCACAAATAAAGAACTTCCGCCATGTCGTTTTTGCTTTGCCACGATTGTTATACCTGGGTGCAGCCCGACGAGAATCGCTGTCCCGAATGCTTGCTGCTGATGGATTTGTCGGCGGCGGACCCTCCGCCTCGCTATTTGCGGGAAGTGATGGGCGAGTTGGTCGGCGTGTGGGCGAAGTGCGGATCGCTCGCCGCTTGCTGCCGGAATGGGGCACGCTTTATGCGACCACGCAGGGCTTGTTTTTCGTCCCGCACGCGGTGGATCACGCGGCATCCACTGAAGCCGGTGCATTGACCGGCACATCTTTAATGTGGACTTTGGGTTCGATCTTCTGGTCGCCTTTGGTATTTTTGCTGCCGTTCATTCGCGAGACCTCGCCGCGAGAAAACGTAGTTCGCGTGTTGCGCCCCCGGTATTTGATGGATCGGGACGATGCGGATTTGCCGGAGTTATTGATGGAGCATCCCGGCGCGTTCTTTCTGCCGAAGCAGCACGTTCGCAGTGTTTCCTACAAACGTGGGCGATGCGTGATCGACCGCAGCCAGGGAAGTCGGCTGCAATTGTCGCCGGCGGATTCGAGCCGATGCTTTCAAGAAAACTTCATCCGGTTGTTGAACACCCCCACTTGGCGAATCATCAAAACAACGTGACCCGTTGAGGAAACCATGTTGTGTGTTGGAGCGTTCAAAGTAACCAGGGGGGTTACGCCCCCGCTCGCCTTTTGCGGGATTATTGGCCGCCCAATGTTCTGGCGGCGAGGTCGGGAACGACTTCCACGGGGCACGCTTCGGGCAAACCGTAACCGCCTGCGGTGGCAACGCGATCGCCGGCGGAAACGCCTTTGACGATCTGCACCAAATCGTGCGTTTCCGAGCCGAGTTCCACTTCGGTTTCATACGCCTTGCCGTCGCGGATGAGCGTGACCACCGGCGTGCCGGAGTTGTCGGCAATCGCTGCAACGGGAATCGCCAGGGCATCCGGGATTTCGGGCAGCGAGATCCGAGCCTGGCAGCTTAAACCGGGTCGCAAAACGAGATCCTCGTTTTTCACCTTGGCAAACATAATCACGTTGCCGGTCATCGGGTCGGCTTGGCCGCTGATCCGTGCGATACTGCCGTGAAATGTTTGGCCGGGCAGGGAATCCAATTGAATCTCGACCTTTGCCCCCTCTTTGACTTTGCCGAACTCGCGGCTGGGAATGCGAAGCTGCACGAACACTTCGGACAAATCCATAATCGTGGCCAGCGACACCGCCCGGTCGAAGTATTGCCCTTGATGGGCGAGAAGTTGCACAACCACTCCCTTCAAGGGGCTGGTGATCGAACACCAATCCCGCGTGAGTTGGGCGTGTTCTAAGTCCGCCTTGGCCACGTCCAACTGCGACTGGGCTTCATCGACCAACTCGCTTCGCGTGCCTTCTTCGAACAACTTTAAGTGGGCGTTCGCGGAAGCCAACGCGGCTTGGGCTGCGGCCAGGGCTTTGGCTTTGGTTTCGTAGGCAACGGGCGAAATTTCCCGGCGTTTGAGCAAATCGGTCAAGGCCGAGAGTTCCCCTTGCAAACCCTCCACCGTGGCCTGGGCTTTGTCGCGATCCCGGCGGGCCGTCTCAATTTCTTGCGGCAAATAGCCGCGATTCAGGCGTTTGAGCGCCGTTTCTTTCTCGGCGACAATCGCAGTGGCTCTTTCAACATCCGTCTTCGCCGTTCGCATGTCGAGTTGAACCAACAGATCGCCGGCTTGGATTTCTTGGCCTTCGACCACGGCGAGTTTCTCCACCCAACCGCCGAGTTGCGGGGAGACCATCGCGGTTCGCTCTGGGATGGCGGTGATGGTTCCCACCAAATCCAGCATGGGCTTAAGCGTGGTTTGTTGAACTTCAGCCGCCTCGACCGGAACCGGCGGCGGTTCGGCTTCGGCCTCTTCGCTGTGCGCGGCACTATCCGCACACCCCGCCAGCAGCAACAAGCCGAGGGGAAACGACAACGACAAATTTTTGAACCAAGATTTCGATTTCATGCTGAAGTTTCTCCGGGGATCGCGACGGCGGGTTGCTTTGCACCCGTGTCGAGCCTAAACGTAAGCGCAATTAAGTAGTAAAACACGGGCGTGGCCACCAGAGACAACAGCAGCGAAGTACACAGCGAACCGATGACGGCAATCGCCATCGGACGCAGCATGTCCGCTCCCGCACCCACTCCATAAGCCAAAGGCAGCAAGCCCAAAAACGTGGTCAGCGAGGTCATCAGCACGGGACGCAACCGTCGCCGGCCGGATTGAATCATGGCTTCTTTCAACGGCAGTCCCCGGCTTCTTAGATGATCGACATAATCAAACATCAAAATGCCGTTCTTGTGGACAATTCCCATCGCGATGATCGCCCCCAGAATGGAGACGATGTTCAACGTTGTGCCCGTTAGCCATAAGGCCGCAATCACGCCGACCAATGCGAGCAAGGCTCCCAACCAGATCGCCAGCGGTTCCAGAAACGTGCGGAACTCCAACATCAGCACGGCATAAACCAGCACCAAAGCGGCAAGCAGCACCAATGTTAAATTGCGGAACGATTCCTGCTGCTGTTGATACAACCCGCCGTATTCGATGGTGGCATCGGGCGGCAGGGTGATTTCTTTGGCGATGGTGTCTTTGATGCGGGCCATCCCGTGGCCGAGGTCGATGCCTTCAAACCGAGCCGAGACCGCGACGAGTTGCCTCAAATCTTCGCGGTGCATTTCCAAAATGCCCGGTTCGTGTTCGATTTTGGCGGCGTCCTTGACGGTGAGTTTGGCTCCCGTCAGCGAGTGAATCGGCAGCGAACTCAGCGAGCGTTGCCGCTGATGCGACTCTGGCGAGGCCAGCACGCGAACATCGTAAACCCGGTCGCCTTGCAAGACGTAAGACGAGACCGTGCCGATCATCGTGGATTGAATTTCCGAACCCAAAGCCAAAGGCGTCAGCCCCGTGCGGGCGGCATCCGCCAGATTGGTTTCCAATCGCAGCGACGGGCCGGCGACGACCAATCCGTTTTCGACATCGACCACGCCGGGGATTTTTTCGATGGCCTGGGCGATCTCTTCCGCCTTCGTTTTAAGCAGTTCGGTGTCGTTGGAGAAAATTTTGATTTCGACCGGCCTCGGCGACCAGGTGAGATCGCCGATCAAATCGCCCAGCACGCCGGGAAATTCGTAACTCAAAGCGGGTTCGGCGGCATTGCATTTGGCCCGCAATTCTTCGATGACTTCTTCCGTGCTTCGCGAACGATTCTGCTTGAGTTTCACCAAAAAGTCGCCCGTATTGGGTTCGGCAATGGCGAGGGCCAGCCGCGCTCCGGTTCGGCGGGAGAAACTTTCGATTTCCGGCGTGCTTCGCAGAATCTGTTCGACGTGCATCAGCATGCGGTTGGTTTCGGTCAGGCTGGTGCCGGGGCGGGAATAATAATCCAGCACGAAGGCCCCTTCATCTTGGGCGGGCAGAAAGTCGGTTTCCAAATGGCCGTACAGCCAAATCCCGCCGCCTGCGACCGCCGCCATTCCGAGAGCCGCGATAATCGGCGCACGCAACATGCCGTGCATGACCCAGGTATAAAGTCCGATCAGCCGCCGGAGAATCGGGCCGCCTTGTTCGAGTTCATCTTGTGCGGCGTCCGCCGCGAGAGCGAATTAACATGCCCGCCGTCACGGGGGTCCAAGTCACCGCCAGCACCAGCGAGATTAACAATGCGATGACCATTGTGATCGCGAGCGAGCGAAAGAAGACGCCGGGCACACCATCCAGAAACGCCAAGGGAATGAACACCACGACGGGCGTCATCGTACTACCGACCAAGGCCGGGCCGACTTCGCGAATGGCGAGCATCACGGATTCGACGGAGGAATGCCCCGCGAGCACTTTGGAGTAAATCGCTTCGACCACGACGATGGCATCATCGATGACGATCCCCACCACCGCCGCGATTCCGCCGAGCGTCATCAGGTTGAAACTCATGCCCAGCAAACGCAGGCCGATCAACGTCAAGAGAATTGTGACGGGAATCACCAAAGCCGCGACAAATGTGGCCGCCGCGCTTCGCAAAAAGACGAACAGCACCACGACAGAAAGTGCCAAACCCAGCACAATCGCTTCCCAAACGCTGCGAACGCCTTCGCGCACGAACTGAGATTGATCGTAGAAGAACGCCAATTTCATATCGGGCGGCAGATCGCGGCGAAGGCTCTGAATTTCTTTATCCAGATCATCCGCGATTTGCACGGTGTTGCAACCGGGTTGGCCGTAGATGTTTAAGAGCGCGGCGTCTTTGCCATCGGCGGTGACGCGGTTGAATTGCGGAGCCTCGCCGCGCCGCACGGACGCCACGTCGCGAATCCGCACGGGAGCCTGATTGACCCAAGCCACAACCACATCTTCGATTTCGCCCGGTTGATGCAAGCGGTTATCGACGACGGTGAGATAAAGCTGATAGTTTTCTTCGTGCATGCCGGCAGGCGTGAATTGGTTGGTATCGGCCAAAGCCTTGGTGACTTGGCTGAACGAAAGCTGGTTGGCGTCTAGCTTGGCCGGATCGACGACGACGTGATATTCAGGCACGCGGCCGCCGACCAAATTCACCCGGGCCACGCCTTTGATCCGCAAAAAGCGGGGGTAAACCTCGTAGCGGGCGGTTTCCCAAAGATCGGCCTTGCTGCGGGTTTTGCTGGTGAGGCTGATGCCCAAGCACGGAAACGCGGAGAACGTCAGCCGATGGACTTGGATGTTCGAGGTGGCCGGCAGCGTGTTGCGAATCTGAGCGAGGCGGGCGAGCACGTATTGCTCGGACTCTTCCATGTTCGTGTTCCAATCGAAGAACACGTTGACCGCCGCCGACCCGCGTCCGGTGGTCGAGCGGATATTGACCGTGCCCGGAATGTATTTCATGGCTTCTTCGACCGGGCGGGTGATGGTCGCCATCATCTCGTCGCCGGGCATGGCCCCGTTGTCGATCAGAATCACCACGCGGGGAAAATCGGTCTGCGGAAACACGGACGAGGGCATCGTCAGGCCCGAAAACACGCCGGCCAAACACAAGGCCAACACGATGAACAAAATCGGCTTGCCGAAACGCAAGAGCGTCCCGGATCTCGTCTGCAAAGTTTCAAGTTCAGCCATTGATATTAGTCGTTCTCCGGGATGGAATTTTCCGCAGCGGTAGGTGCGGGAGCACAAAGGGCGCTCCCGGAATCTCGATAACTTGTTCCAACGGCAGACCCGTGGCTTGAATCACGTTGGCTGCGGACTGGGCCAATTGATTGAGCACGTCTAAATAAGTCTGCCGTTCCTGCAATAAAGCGTTCTGCGTGGCGAGGACCGCCAGAATGTCGGCCTGTCCCGCCTCGAACAATCGCATGATTTCCGTGAGTTCCGGAGGCGTGCTTCCCCCTAGTCGGTTTGAATTGTGCGGCCATTTCTCGCACGCGGTTGTATTGGCTGATGGCAGTCTGCGCCTCCAAGCCCGCTCGCACCTTAAGTTGCTCATACGTCACCGCCTGCTGATGCACTTCCATGTGCCGTTGACGGGCCAGCGGCACCCCGGTATTCCAAACGGGGATGTCCATCTGCAACCGCATGCCCAGAAAATTGACGCCGGCGTCAGTGGTGTCAATGATCGGTCCGGCCTGGATGTCGGGAATGATTGCCGCGCGCGCCAAACTTCTGTTCGCTTGGGCAACTTGAATGCCGACTTGAGCGGCCATCACATCGGGGCGTCCCTGGACGAGTTCCGCAGCCAAGCATGTCTCATCCGCAGAAGGCGATTCGCAATCGAGGGGCAGCCAATGGATGTCGGCCAACGGGGTCGTGAGATCCAACGGAATGCAAATCGGCACGTTCAACTGCTGGCGGAGCGGCACCAGCGCTGCCTCGTAAGCGATTTTCGCCACCGCAGCCTGGCGACGGGACTGCCTGGCAGCGATCTCGGCGGTTGTCACATCCTGAGCAACCGCCAAGTTGGCCTGATAACGCCGTTTCTGCACGTCCAACAGATGTTCGTTGAGATCCGCGCGGCTGCAGCCAAGTCATAAAGCTCTTTTTGGTAGAGAGCGGCAAAGTACAACCGTGACGATTGAGCCACGTAAAGCAACTCGGCCTGCATGATGTTCCACTGCACTTGGTTTAAGGCGGCCCGAGCGCTCTGCGTGCGGTAGCGGCGCTGGTGGGCGAGTTCAAACCGCTGCATGGCCCAAACGTAATAATTACTTTGGCCGGCACCGGAAGCCGGTTGTCCCGGAGCGTTGGGAACGCGCGGCGAGCCGGTCGGCAAATACTGAGCCTGCACAAATGGGTTCCAGATGGGCGTCTTTGCGACACCTATCATGGCTTGATTCACCGGCAACTGAGCACGCAAGGTCACTAAATCGGGGTTGTCGGCCAGCCCTTGGGCCAGCGCCGCGGTCAATGTCATCCCCAAAGCGTCGGCTGGAATCTCGACCTGTGTAGGGCTTGGCTCCGGTTCCTCCAACTTCTCCGGCAGCGGAAGCACTTCCGGTTGCCGGGGTGGATTGGCCTGGGTATCGACTTGGTGCATCGCCGCGATGATGTTCGCCCCCTCTTGAGTGTGCGATGTCTGCCGGTTTCCACCCGATCCCTCGGTCTCCGCTTTTGCCAGAGTGATGGGCTTTGCCGAGGAAACTTGTGAGGAGTCCGACTTGACCCGCACGGTGGGCAGCGAAGTAATCTGCGGCATTTCCCGCACTTCCGCTTCCTGGCAGCCGACCAGGATCAGCAGGGCACCCATGCCGAGAGTCCAAGCGATCCCGCTCGGGCCGCTCGGCCTAAAAAAGTCGGCACGTCCTTGTTTTCGACTATCCATTCTCGTTCCCCCCTGAAAAGATCTTTCTGGTCGCAATGTGAAAATCTTCACCGATGCGACACGTTCGCCCACCGCGTTTTATTCCACCGTGAACTCAGACAATGAGCTTTGCCCGAAATCTCCCGTGCTTGTATAATGGTGTGAGGGCTTTCTATCTTCTAATGCCGTGAGCGCGGCCCTGCCATCAAACAAGGAGTGCATAAAATGAACCATATCCCAGTTGTGATCTTCTGGATGGCCGGCATAATTTTTGTCACACCGGTTTGGGGTCAAACGCCCCCTTTGAACCCCCAAGGGGGAACCTACAATACGCCGGCGGGAGCCGGAGCCTCGACCCCGTTCAGTCCCCGCGGAATGCGGATAACACCTTCCTCGCCCGCTTTGTCCCCGCGCATTCCGAACCGAAGCTCGCAACAATGGTTGAAAGATTTGCAGTTGCAAAACCGGGAAAAGGTTAAACCTGGCCCATCCCGCGAACCCGCAGCTTCCGAGTCGCGGATTGCGGTGAAACTGCCGGTGGCCGATGCACAACTTTCGGTCAACAATCACCCCACAAAACAAACCGGGCAAGATCGCGTGTTCATCACCCCGGATTTGAAACCCGGACGCTACCGCTACCGGTTCGAAGCCTCGTGGATGGCGGATAAGGTTCCGGTTCGCAGAACGCGAACAATCGTATTTGCCCCGGGCAACGATCTGACGGTCGATTTCACCCAAAGCCCCGAATCGAAACCCTAAAGTGTTTGTCTGATTGGATTTGAACATTTTCACCTTCAGCGAACAGCTTCAATTGGGGTTCTGGGCGGCCTCAGTAAATTTGTCCGGCTGTTTCCATTGGTGATAAACGGGGGCAGTTCTCCGTTCGGAAGATCTGATGCAACCGTCCTTATCCTATTATTCGGCAACGAGGGTTCAGCCACAACACTCCGTCAGGCAAGATAAACCAGAGTTAATCAGCTAATTTGGGGGTGACTGACGGATTCGTAGGAAGAACTACGCTAACAGACGTTCCGATGTTCGATGAACTCGCGATGCGGATGGTTCCCCGATGGGCTTCCACGATGGATTGGGAAATCGCCAGCCCCAAACCCGCCCCACCGGTCTGGCCATTGCGAGATTTGTCCGCCCGGTAAAAGCGTTTGAACACATGCGGCAGATCCGTTTCAGAAATCCCGCTGCCGGTATCGGAGATTGTCAATTGGACCCATTCTTCCACCCATTCCGTTTTGATGGTGACTTCTCCGCCACTGTCGGTGAACTTGATCGCGTTCTCCAAAAGGTTAAATAAAACCCGGCTGAGCTGAATGTCATCTCCCGGAATGTTCGGATCGGCCAATGCCTCAATTTTCAGGGAAACCCCTTTTTGGTTGGCCACCACGCGAATTTGTTCGATCACGTCCGTCAACAGCGCAAGCAGCGGCACGGCTTCTTGCCGCACGGGTTGCAATTCGCCATCCCTGCGGGAAAGTTCCAGCAAGCGGTCGATCAGATGGGCCAAGCGTTTGACTTCCGCCAGCGTAATGCCGATGACTCGGCGGTATTCTTCTTCGCTTCGCGGGGTCCGCAAGGCGACTTCGGCTTCGGTTTGCAGCACCGCCAAAGGCGTTCGCAATTCGTGGGCGGCATCGGCGGTGAATCGCCTCAGTTCGCCGACCGATTGTTCCAGACGGTCCAGCATGGAATTGAAAGTCTGCGCCAAATGGCCCAATTCATCGCCGGGATGGACGACTTCCAAGCGGGATTCCAACCGCGTGCCGCTGATTTGCTCGGCCAATGTTGCGATGCGATCTACGGGCGACAACGCCCGCCGGGCCAAAAGATAACCGCCCACCAAAGCCGCCGCGATGGCCAGCGAACCCGCCGTGAAGAGCATCATCCGCATTGCGTGCAATTCTGCGAGCATCGGCGACAGCGAGAGCGTCGCTTGAATTAGATACTCTTCCCGGCGACCCTTCACCCAACGACTCGCCACCCGCATCGCGCCGAAGCCGGGAACGTCGTAGCTTGCATCCGAAGTGGTTTGAGAATCTTCCCCCTCCGTGCCTTCGGGGCGCGGCAACAGAATGTCTTTGAGTCTCTCACTGCGAAACACCAGCGAATTATCTTGCCGGCTGACTTGAAAATCGAAATCCGCATGGCGAAAGAATCGTCTGCCCAACTGGGCCTGCAAGTCTGCATCATCTTTCGCCAGTTCGACTTCCAAGGACAGTTCGGTGAGTTCCTCATCCAGTTCAAAGTCGGTCCGCGCCGAACAGATGTTGCCGCATCATTGCGTAGACCCCCGTGCCGAACCCCAGCACAATCGCGATCAACACCGCACCGTACCACAAAGTCAGCCGCCAGCGAATGTTCAAGCTTTTCATGCCCGCGCTTCCAGAAGGTAGCCTTCGCCGCGAATGGTGTGCAAGATCGGCGGCCATTCGGGCCGTTCGATTTTTCGCCTCAAATGGTTGATCTGAACTTCGATCACGTTGGTCCAAGTGGCGGATGTTTCTTTCCACACATTATCCGCGATCATTTTTCGCGAGACAACTTCTCCGACGTTCTGCATCAAAAACGTCAGCAACTCGAATTGCCTTTGGGTGAGTTCCAATTCGATTCCCGCCCGCGAAGCAGAGCGATTCAAGAGATCGAGTTCCATGTCGGCCACGCGCATGACGGCATCCATTTCCCGGCCCGACCGCCGCAAGACCGCCCGCAGGCGTGCCAGCAATTCATCGAACGAAAATGGTTTGACGAGATAATCATCCGCCCCGCGATCCAATCCGAGCACGCGGTCTTCCACGGTGTCCCGGGCCGTGATGACAACAATCGGTTTGACGAATCCGCTTTGCCTCAGTGTTTGCAGCCAGTCCAACCCGGATCCGTCCGGCAACATCAGATCGAGCAGGAGGACATCGGGTTCCTCGGCATCGATCAGTGATTGCGCTTCCACGATGCCGGAAGCGGACAACACGACGTAGCCTTCTTCGCGCAGCCCGCGCGTCAAACTGTCGAGCAGCGTCCGCTGATCCTCCACGATCAAAAGCCGGGGCATGGCAGCGAATTTTCCTTTCGGACCGCAGGGTTCAAATCGGAGAGCGTTGCATCAAATTATCGCGGCGGAGCCTGGACCGAACCAGCAACTTCCCTCGCAAATAAAGCAAAGTTAATTTCGCGAACTCCCGAATTGATATTCGAATCTCATCCCGTAAATGATGTGTCTTCAGCCATTCATCATAAAATCACTTTCCCAAGGGATTTTAGGGGCAAAGTGACAGAGGGGCAAAGTTTGAAAAACCAGACAAATGCTTGCCCCTTTGCCATAAGCCTCGAAGCGATTCAATCGTCGAGCAATCCGTTGCCCCGATCTGCAGTTTGAGTTCGAGACATTTTCGGTTCTGTCGGCAAAGCGAGGATGTTGCTAGAATTGAGCTAGACAGAAAAGCAATCGTACAAACATTCTTCATTTTGCGAGATGCCAGAGCATGAAAAACAAAACGATAGCCGGCGGTGCGATCGGGTTGGTATTACTCGGTGCGTATTTCCTCAGTAATCTATTCAACGGGTTCGGCTTGGGACCGGGTTCGGGAACGGGCAGCGGAGACGGCAAGAGTACCGATCCCTCTCAGATCGTCAGTTCGACCGAAAACCCGGAAACCCGCCCGGTCAGCAAACTCGATCTCCCCGGCGTGGAACTGGGAAAAATCGTGACCGTGTTGATCGACGGCGACAACTATAAAGTCTTGAGAGCACCCGATGCCGACTTCTACGATGTCGCAAACTACCGCCCTGCCACGCTGAAACAGATTGTGAACATGGCCAAATCCGTGGAAGGCTCCGAGGGCCTGAAAGTCCGCATCGGCATGCGGAGTACTTCGACTTCCCGAGCCGAAACCGGCCTCCGCAATGCCCTTTTAGAAGCCGGCCTTCCCCGCACGGCGATCAGGGAACGCGAAGAAACCATCCCCTGAAACCCCATGATTGCCAGGGCATTCCCGGCGGGTGGCTTTGAAATCCCACCCTTGTCGTGGTTCAATGAGGAGAGGTTCTAACCGTCGTTCCTTGAGGAATCGCCACTTATGCGGGAGTTTCAAGCGTGCCATTGCTGCGGGCAGATTCATCGCCTCCCGCCGCTCAAACCTTCGCAAGTCGCCGCCTGCATTCGTTGCGGGGCACGGTTTACCAATCCCCGCGAGGCCGACCGCACCGCGATGCAAACCGCCGCAACCGCTTTGGGGGCATTCATCCTCTATTGGCCGGCGGTGTTCTTGCCGATCCTCGAAATCGAACGCCTGGGGATGCGGAACGAATCCAGCTTGGTCGTCGGCATCTTCGACATGCTCCGCCACGAAGAATGGTTCGTGGGCACGGTTGTGTTCTTGTTCTCCATCGTGTTTCCGCTGCTGAAAATCGTACTCTTGTTGGAACTCAGTTTGCTCAGGCTGCTGCACCAACGGCATCGGGCGTTGACTTATCGGCTGATGGAAAACGCAGGCCGTTGGAGCATGATGGACGTCATGCTGTTGGCCTTTCTGGTGATGCTGGTAAAACTCGGCGGCGTGGTCGCGTTTCACATCGGCCCAGCGGTGTTCGCATTCAGCGGCTGCGTGATGCTCAGCCTGGTGTCCTCGGTCAGCTTCAATCCCCACCAAATCTGGGAGGAGGCTGCATGACCGAAGCCGCTCCTGCCGCCCAACCGCCCGCCGAGGATTTTCCCGTGGCCAAGATCGAGCCGGCGGGCTGGTCGTTCCGGGCGTGGATTTGGCGAACCTGGCCGATCTGGGCGGTGGCTTTCGCCTCGTTGGCGGTCACGGCGGTTTTGGTGGCGGTTTCCGTGGGTTCGTCCGGTCCGCAAATCACCGTGCGCTTCGCCGAAGGCTACGGACTCAAGCCCGGCGACCGCTTAAGGCATCGTGGAATTGAAGTCGGCGAAGTCGTTTCCGTCGCACTCGATTCCCAACTCACAGGCGTCTTAATCACGATGGAACTCATGCCCGCCGCCGAGGGCATCGCCCGCGAAGGCAGCCGATTTTGGATCGAACGCCCGCACATCAGCCTGTCCCGCATCAGCGGCTTGGAAACCGTGGTCGGGGCCAAATACGTGGGCGTGCTGCCCGGTCCGCCGGATGGCCCGCGAGTTTTTGAATTTGAAGGCATGGAATCTCCGCCCTTGTTTCACGATGCCGATTCCATCGAAATCACCGTGCAATTTCAGAACGGCTACGGACTCGCCGCCGGAGACGTGGCGAAGCATCGCGGCATCGTGATCGGCGAAGTCACCAGCGTGGAGTTGGACCCCAAATTCCAAGGTGTGGAAGTGCGCGTGCGGTTGATCGGACGGGCAACGGGACTCGCCCGCGCGGGCAGCCAATTTTGGGTGGAACGCCCCCGCGTGAGCATCGCCGAGATTCGCGGCTTAGAAACTTTGGTCGGCGGGCGTTACCTCGCCGTCGTTCCCGGTCCAGCCGACGGCGAAAGTCGGCAATCGTTCGTGGGTTTGGAATCCGCCCCCGCCGGCGAATTGCCCGCTGGCGGCTTAGAAATTTTGTTGCAAGGCTCCGTCAAACACGGACTCGAAGCCGGCACGCCGGTGACGTATCGCGGCGAACGGGTCGGCCACATCGTTTCTGTGGGACTCGCCCGCGATGCCGCCAGCGTCGATGCCCGCGTTTACATTCAACCCGAATATCGAAACCTCATCCGCGACAACACTCGCTTTTGGACCAACAGCGGATTGCATTTGAACTTTGGCCTATCCGGGTTGGATCTCCGCACCGAAACGCTCACCAATCTCGCCCAAGGCGGAGTGACCTTCGCCACGCCCACGGTCCCCGGCGAATTGGTTACCACGGGCAAACGGTTCCTCATCGCCGATCAACCCGACAAGAAATGGCTGGCATGGGAACCGAGAATCGCCGTGGGCACGGGCTTTCTTAGAGAAGGGCAATCGTTCCCCGCTCCCTTGCGGGCCACGTTGCGGTGGTCGGAATCGTTTTTGGGAATCGGCCGTACCAAACGCCGGCAAGGTTGGCTCTTGGTCTTAGATGAAGGCCGCTATCTGCTCGGCCCCGCCGACCTACTCACCCCCGCCAAAGATGCGCCGAAGAAACGATATTGGAAGTCAGCGGTCGCGAGTTGACGATTCGCAAAGACAAATCGCAAGTTATCAAAGACCTCGCGCTATATCCCGTGGAGGGCGAACCGCTCTCGCCGGAATCCGCCTGGTCGAACGAACGCCTGCGAACCCCGCAGGAACTCGAATCCGCCATGCTCATCGCCGACCCGCAAACTCCCAAACTCCCCCTCCCCGCCGAACGCCTCTCAAAAAGCGAAGACCCGACAGAATGGCTCATCGATCCCTCGGTGCCTATAGATGCCGGTTGGCACGGCGGTTGTTTAATCTCAGTCAAAGATGGAAGACTGGTCGGAATAGTTATCACCAATAGCCCCCCCGCAAAAATCGCGATCATCCCCCGCGAATTAAACGTCAGCAAATAGTTTGTAGTACCCGCTGTGCGAACTATTATTGTTGTGTTCCATTCGCTACATTCTGCTAGTTCCCGAACAGAAAAGAAAGAGAAATATGAAACAATCCCTTCGATATGGCGCATTCTTTTTGCTAGGGTTTTGTATGGTGTCTTCTTTAATCGCGGCGGACTATACCGTGACGGAGACCGATGAGGAGATTCATCTCGAACTGCCCAAGTTGGAGGCGACGATTCGCAAAACGGGCTACGTCACCGGCGTGGCTCGGCAATCGTTTTTGGATAAGAAAACCGGCTTTCGCGATGCTGGTTATGGGTTGGACATCGTCGATTGGATCATGGAACCCGGCAGCGATGAAGCCTACCGCGACAAGCTGGATGAGGAATTGATCTATCGCTTCAACAACGACTACCACGGCAGTGGGGCGAAGCGGTCGATCGAAGGTCCGCAAATCTGCACCAAAGCCAAGCGGATCAACACGAAAATCATTCAAGGCAAAGACTTTGTCGCGGTGAAACTTTGGTACCAATACAAGACTGCCGCCCCCGGAAAGAAAACCGGCTCGCAGTGGACGCAATGGCTGGTGTTCCCCCTCAATACGCGGTATTTCTTCTCAATGGACCGCATTGATGCCGTCAATAGTAGCGAAGCCATGTTTCTAAGAACCGATTTGCCCGGCCACATTCGCCATAAAAACGGCGACAGCTTTTCGCAAGTTTACCTGAGCTATCTCGGCAAAATTCCTGCGGACCGGTTCCTTAAAAATTTCGCACCCGATGAAAAGTTTCACTATCTCCGTAACGACCAAGCGATTCCCGCACGCATGATTCGCGGCTATCAGCTTCGCGATCCGAAGACCTCACAAACCGGCCCTTGGCTCGCAGGAATGACGTTAGATCCCTCCATCGTTTCCGAAGCCTGGTGTCATCAGCGAGGCTATGTGTGCATGATCCAAGAATTCGGCGGAAGACCCGTGAAAGCGGGCGAATCGTTCCAAGCCGCCTACATCATCGGCTATTTCGATAGCATCGACGAAATGAACACAGTTTATGATCGCTATAAAGGCACAATAGGTCTGGATGTGACCAAAGACGGTTGGAAGCTAGTGAAGAAATAGTGTGTTCGCATTGTTTGAGGCCGGTGCGTCACGCCTTGCCACTCAGTTTTGCAGGATAGTCATATAACCTACATTCCCATTTAGGAGGCACGACGATGCAATCAGCCGATCGACGCACGTTTTTGAAGGGGGCAGGACTCGGAGCGGCGGCATTGAGTTTGGGTACGGCTCATCTATATGCCGCCGGCAGCGACCGCATGAAAATCGCTGTAATTGGTCCGGGGGGCATGGGATCGAATCACACTAAACTATTGGCAAAGCGCAAAGATGTAGAGATCGCCTATGTCTGCGACGTCGATCAACAACGTGCGCAGCGGGCGGTGGACATCGTCAAAGCCGGCGCAGGGAACGCCCCCAAAGACGTCAAGGACATGCGGGAGATCTTCAAGGATAAAGAGATTGAGGCGGTGTTCATTGCCACGCCGGATCATTGGCACGCCCCTGCCGCGATTCTAGCTTTGGAACACGGCAAGCACGTCTATGTCGAAAAGCCGATGTGCCATAACATCAAGGAAGGCCGGATGACGGTCGATGCCGTCCACCGTGCGGGCAAACGACTTCAAGTCGGCACGCAAAGCCGCAGCACGGGGTTTCTGCACGAAGCTATGAAACGCATTCAAGACGGCGAGATCGGCGAAGTCTTAGTCGCCAAGGCTTGGAATAGCCAATTGCGGCGTTCCATCGGTAAGTCGAAACCTACTAACCCGCCCGATTATTTGGACTTCGATCTTTGGCTCGGCCCGGCCAAAAAGTTTCCCTATCGCTCGAACTTGCTGCATAGCGTGTGGCGATGGTGGTATGACTTTGGCTGCGGCGACATAGGAAACGATGGTGTGCATGATATAGATGTCGCTTTGTGGGGATTGGGCGTGAAGACGCATCCTTCCACTGCGACTTGTCTGGGCGGAAAATACTTTTTCGATGATGACCAGCAGTTTCCCGATACGCAATATGCCGTGTTCGAGTACCCAACGGAAAACAACGGAAGACCCAAGCAACTGATATTTGAGCAGCGGATCTGGTCGCCTTATCGGCAAGAAGATTACGAAAACGGGGCGGCTTTTTACGGCACGAAAGGCATGATTGTGATGGGCCATTCCGTGGGTTGGAAACTCTATGGGCCGAAGAATAAATTGCTGATCGAAAAAACTGGCCAGGTGGATTTGCCCGGCCATCATCAAAACTTCTTAGATAGCATTCGCAATAGCGATCAAAAGCTCAATGCCGATGTGAATGCCGGCCACCGTGCCGCGACCATCGTGCATCTCGCCAATATCTCCGCGCGACTAGGCCGCACGCTCAATTTCGACCCTACCGCTGAAACCGTTCAAAACGATTCGGAAGCGAGCGACTTGCTAGGTCGAGCCTATCGCGAAAACCACTGGGCCGACCCCAGGCAATTCGCCGGCTAGTTTCGCGACTACGGTTTTCTCTATTTCTGTGGGATGTCATATATGAATGCTAACTCGCTCTTCCTGCAAGCCTTGATATTCCCGGCTTGCTGGCTGATTGCTATGCAACCGCTATCCGCCGAAGATCGTTTGCCGAACATAATTTTGATTCTCGCGGATGACATGGGCTATGGGGATTTGGGCTGCTACGGGCAGAAGATACTGAAGACGCCGCGATTGGATCGGATGGCGGCGGAGGGGATTCGGTTTACGCAGTTCTATGCGGGGTCAACCGTGTGTGCTCCTTCAAGAGGAGTCTTATTGACGGGGCAACATCTTGGCCATGCGGCAATTCGCGGCAACGTGCCTTCGCTCCTTCGTGAAACGGACGTCACAATAGCGGAAGTTCTGAAAGCGGCGGGCTACCAAACCGCGTGCGTGGGCAAATGGGGCGTAGGGCATCCCCCGCCATTAGATAATCCCAACCGTGAGGGCTTCGATCATTTCTTCGGCTACGTCAACATGTGGCACGCCCACAATTGCTATCCTGAGTTTTTGATTCGCAATGGAAAGCCCGTCCCCTTGCGGAACATCGTTGGCGAGAAATGGAAACCCATGCAGGATCTGAAAGACCCTCAAGCCGGTCGGGGAGTAGCGGTCAACCGGGTGGACTACGCGCCGCAACTCTTCATCGAAGATGCCTTGGAATATATCGACAATAATCAAGAAAAACCTTTCTTCTTATATCTTGCGCTCAATACGCCTCATGCGAATAATGAGGCCGGAAACAAGGGCATGGAGGTTCCCAGCTTCGAACCGTTTGATACCCAGGATTGGCCTCTGCCGGAAAAGGGATTCGCGCGGATGATTCGCGACATCGACCGCAACGTGGGGCGTGTTTTGGATCGGTTGAAAGAACTCGAACTCGATGAGAAGACGCTAGTGATTTTCACATCCGATAACGGGCCGCATCAAGAAGGCGGTCATAAGAGTGATTTTTTCGATTCCAACGGGCCGCTAAAAGGACGCAAGCGGGACGTGTATGAGGGCGGCATTCGCGAGCCGATGATCGCTTGGTGGCCGGGCAAAATTTCCCCGCATCGCGAGAGCGATCACGTGGGCTATTTTGGGGATTTTCTCGCCACGGTTTGCGAACTCGTGCATCAGAAGCCGCCCGCGCCCGAGCATGGATTGGATAGCATGAGTTTTCTGCCTACGTTATTGGGGCAACCCGATCGGCAACGGCAGCACGACTATCTCTATTGGGAGTTTTACGAACAAGGTTCCAAACAGGCGGTTCGCTTTGGCAAGTGGAAAGCTATCCGCATGCCGATGCAGCACGGGCGGATGGAACTTTATGATCTCTCTCGAGACATTGACGAATCGCATAACGTAGCTGGGGAACATCCCGACCTCGTGAAAAACGCGGAGGCCATGATGAAGGAGGCACACGTACCTCACCCCACGCTGCGAATTCCCCCCGCGAAACCCAAGCCACGGCAGAAGCGTTAGGTATTTAAATCGGTTTGGAAGGGGATAAAAGGGAATGATGTTTTGTTGGTTCGCGAATAAGGGGTTGGCTATTTTTACTGTAAGCCCGTTATAATTGATTGATTACCCGCCGAGATCCGCCCGCTTGCCTCAAAACTTCAGATTGACCTTTTGCCGATGACCGCCCCTTTCGGATACCACGGTCGCTACTTGCGTATCGATCTTTCCACGGAAACCTATGAAACGCTTGCGATCCCGGCGGAGGTGTTGCGGGCGTTCATTGGGGGCAGCGGATTGGGAACTTGGATTTTGCATCGGGAGTCGGAAGATCATCAAGATCCGCTTTCTCCTGCCGCTCCTTTGGTGTTTGCATTCAGTCCGCTGGTGGGCAGTCCGCTGACGACTTCCGCCAAGTTCGCGGTCGTGGGGCAATCGCCTTTGACGGGGCGGATCAACGATTCGTTGTCTTCTTCCCACTTCGCAATCGCGGGGAAGAAAACCGGCTACGATGCCTTGGTGATCGTGGGCCAATCTCCAGAGCCGACATGTTTGACGGTGGAACCCGATGGCGTGGAATTTTTCGATGCCCGCGGCCTGTGGGGGAAAACGATTCCCGCCTCGCAAAAGCGGTTGACGGAAAAGTGGGGGGCTTCGTTTCGCACGGCGGTGATCGGGCCGGCGGGTGAAAACCTGGTGCGGTTTGCGACCATCTCGCACGAGGGCCGGCATGCCGGTCGCGGCGGATTGGGTGCCGTGATGGGTTCAAAACGCTTGAAGGCACTCGCAGTGCGAGGCGACCGTCTGCCGAAGTTCGCTCATCCCCGGCATTTGACGGATTATGCCAAGGAACTCTCCCGTTTGTCCTTGGGGCCGGCGACGGCGAAATATCGGGAACTGGGCACGGTGGCGAATTTGTTGGTTTTTAATCGCCTGGGGACGTTGCCCACGCGGAATTTTCAGGCGGGCACGTTCGCCGAGGCCGAAGCCCTCGCCCCGGAAACCTTGAATCAAACTTTGGCCAAAACCCGGGCTTCCTGTGCTGCGTGTACGATTGGCTGCGAACACGTTTATCAAGTGTCGGGCAAAACCGGCGAAAAAAAATCCCGGTCGGTGCGAATGGAATACGAAAATCTTTTCGCTTTGGGGCCGTTGTGCGGCATTGGCGATGCGGACACCGTTTTGCGGGCATCGGCCTTGTGCGATGAACAGGGCTTAGACACGATCAGCACCGGAGCCACAATTGCCTTCGCGATGGAATGCAGCGAACGCGGTTTGATCGCCGTCCCGGAACTGCGGTTCGGCAATGCGGACATCCTGCTTTCGACGATCCGAGACATCGCCGCGAGACGGGGCTTGGGAAAATTGCTGTCTGATGGAACCCGCAGGGCCGCCTTAGAGATTGGGCAGGGTTCCGGCGATTTTGCTCCGCACGTCAAAGGTTTGGAACTGCCGGGCTATGAGCCCCGCGCTTTGCAAACGATGGCCTTGGGTTTGGCGGTGGGCACACGGGGGGCGGACCACAATCGTTCGGGGGCGTATGAAGTGGATTTTTCGGCGCAGGGGAACAGGCTAAATTTGAAACCCGCTGCCGTTGCCGCCGCGATTGCCACCGAGAACGAAGCCGCCTTGATGGATTCCTTGATCTTGTGCAAATTTCTGCGCGGGGTCTTTGAAGACCGTTTGGCGGGCATGGCCGAGATGCTGCAATTGGTCACCGGCCTGCCGAGGAATGCCCAGGAACTTACCCGCACTGCCGAGCGGATTATCTCCGCCAAAAAGTGGTACAACATTCGCCAAGGTTGGACGCCGGCGGAAGATACGTTGCCCAAGCGGTTTTTGTCGGAAAAACTTGCCGAAGGGGCTAGTCAAGGCGCGGGTTTGAGTCGCGAAACTCTGCAAGCGATGATCAAATTATACAACCGGCAACGCGGATGGACCGCCGAAGGCTGGCTGCCCACGGCCGTGCGGGAAGAACTCCGCTTGGAATCCTGCGAACCTTACATTCTCGGGCGATAACAGCCCATCCGTGTGGCATGGCCACTGCTTTGAGTGGCCATGCCGAGCACGAACAAATCACCTTCCCAGTAGAAGGCATGCCCACGCAAAGCCGTGGGCATGGCACACAGCGCAGAACTGACAAACAAAGACTCTAACTCGCGGTGCAGGGGGTTGGGAGATCTTGGGGCTGTTTGAGCACTTGGTTGCAGAGTTTGCCGAAGAAATCCAGATCCGGCACAAGACAGGGGTGTTTATATTGCTCGAACGCGCAGCCCTGTGTTCGCAGATGGTGTTCGGCCAAGCGCTGCCAACTTCCATTGGGTAAAGCATACCATTGCAGCGATTGCAACCGCCCGGTGACTCGCTTTTCGCGGTATTCGCAATTGAGCATTCGCAGATTGCGGTCGGCCTGATCGGCCAGCAATTGCCCGATGGCGGGGGATTGAACATCCTCCGCTTCACCCAAAAGTTGATAGCGGGGCGGATCGTCCCAGACCGGGCAAACCGTGAAATGTCTCAGTTGCAGTTGCAGGCGATCCAAACCCATCCGCACGGCAGAGACGACTTGCGATTCGGAAATCTTCTCGCCCGTGAGGTTCGATACGTGCGCGCCCTTGTGCAGAAACTCCAACAACGGCGTGGAATGCAAAAACCCCGTGCAGCGAACCACATCGCAAATGTCGTAACGCGAAAGCCCCGAAGCCGTGGTCAGCAGCACGTAATAACTTCGGCCCTGTTCCAGTTCGTGGGCCTCGAGGACCGTGGGCGATGCGGTTTCGTATTCCTCGGCGGGGATGAACTCGAAGAAATGGCTGGTGATGTCCAACACCCCATCGCTGCAATTCTCGCGGAGCGGGATCGTCATGCGGCCTTCGCTGGCGGAAAGCCCATGATCGCGAATCGGCGTTTCTCCGTAGTATTTTTTTAGCGAATTGAGATAAACACCCGCGCTGCCGCCGGTCCAAACCGCGACGGTGGCCAATTCCGGCCAATAATCTTTGGGGTGCAAATGGCCTGTAGTTTCCAGAATGCGGGCTAACTCCCGCGCCCGCTGGGGGTTCTTGCGGGTGATACGGCGGCTTAAGCCCGCGAGAACTTCCGCCGGCAAAGGCGATTGCGTCGAGAGCGTTCCCTCGGCGATGTCTTTGATGATTCGCTCGGCATGGCTTTCGGCGAAGTTCGCCAGAGAAATCAGCGTGCTGGGGTTTGCGGTCGTCACCATGGCCGCCGAGCGCTCCGCCAAACAAAGCCTGAGCGTCGTGTATTGCTTATCGGCGAGATTGGGAATTTTTGCGACCAAGGCAGGCACGGCATACATTTGGCGGACGATCCGCTTTTGCATGGCGGCGACCAATCCGCTGATGTTCCCGCAAGGCGTGCCGCCTTCGCTGCGAAATCGGTCGTGATCGCTGCTGAATTGCACGATGCTTCGGCTGTTGATTTCCGGGTGGGCATCCAGGGTTTCAATGCCCCAAATCTGCCAGCCTCGGCGGTAATCGTCCAGAAACCGCTGCGTGATCGGGATGAATTTGGATTGCGACGTGGTTCCGCTGCTGAGGGAAAACATCAGCAGGCGGTTGTTCGGACCCAGCAACGCCGCGTGATCGCCCCGCTTGACTTCTTCAATGGCCAGGCGGAAGGCTTCGTAATCCGAGACCGGGAACCTTTGGCGAAAGTCTTTCACCGTCTTGGCTTTGTCCAAACCGTGCGCTCGGCTGAAGCGGCTTTCGGCGTTGAGTTCCAGCAATTGCCGCAGCACGGCTCGTTGGGTTTCGCGGCAATTGTGGGTGGCATGCACGAACCGCCTTGCTTCCCGGCGCACCGAAGCGCGAGGCACAGCACCCACAATGGCGCGCAATGTATTCAGTATGGCCATGACTTCCCAGCCTCAGCTCGGTTGCCCCCCGATGCCGGATGTGACGCGGCCTCCCGGCTCTGTCGGGAAGGAATCGTTTCGCAAAAACTCATCGAGGAAGACAAAGTTGCGAAAACTCAACATCGGAAGTATGGCATCAAAAACAAAACACGGAGGGGCGGAACCTGCCGAGGGTTCGCCGCATCCGTGTTTGCAATGCCAATTGTATGGCCAAACGAGGTTCTAAGGATCGTTCGAGAAATCACGGTCCTGCAAAAATGAGCGGCAGGGCACTCGCTGAATTCTCGAATGATGCTAAGCCAGTGAATGGGATCGGGCTTTATTTTTCGTCTTCGTTTTTGGCTTTCTTTTTCTTCTTCTTGCCGACGACGGTTTTAATCACGCGGACTTTGGGCAGCCCCAACGGGCTTTGGCCATCGGTCCAGCGATCTTGGGCCTTGAGTTGGAGAATGCGTTCTTCCCGTTTCAGCACGTTGCGAGAACGAGACAAGCGGCTTTTACTGCGTAAACTTTTGTCAAGTGACATGGGAAGCTCCCTGGGATTTTTCGCTAAAATGCAAAACGTTTGCGGTTGGATTTCGGGAAAATCAAGGGCGTGATTGTAGGTCGAAGCGATTTCTGTTGCAACCATCGCTTGAAAGAGGATTCCAACAATTTCACCACTCAGTTCGCGAGGGGGATTAGGCGATCCTGAATCGTCGGGGCGGTGATTGAGATCGGCGGAGGGCTAAGTAATGGAGGGCGGAGAGCCGAAATGCGACTTCGATTGCGTGAAACGTGTTCCATTTTTTTCCGGCCCTTCGCCATCCGCTCTTTGCTCTTCGCCCTTTTGTCTTTCCGTCGTTTCGTTCGGTTTAGTGCGGGAATCCCCTTGCAAGTGCATCATTCACCTTTAGAATGAAAGAGGAAGAAAATTCGCACAAGCGACCGGGAAAGCATTTTTTCCAACTTCTAATCCCATTCTCTTTTTCTTCCATTGGCAATTTTCCCATTTCTGCAAAACCCATTGCGATGGGAAATTGTTTCTCGATGCCAAACCTGTGAATCGGTCTGGTTCTCAACCCCAATCGGAGTCGGAAATCGATGGCCAAAAAGTATTTAAGCCTTGAGGAAGCCGCCAAGTTCGCGGGAATGTCGGTCGAAGAACTCAAGCGACTCCGCGAGGGCGGCGAGATTCGCGGTTTCTCCGATGGCGGGACGTGGAAGTTCAAGTCCGACGACATCGAAGAACTGATCCGTTCGCATCAGACAGACTCCGACCCGGACGTTCCCCTGTTCACAGATGAGGAACTCGATTCGGGAAGTTCGATTATCGGCATGGAAGAGGAAGATCTGGTCAGCGAGCAGCCTACCGTGATTCGGGGCCGCAATCCGATGGAGGAGGAGGACGAAGACGCCTTTTTGGTGGGCATGTCTTCCGACAGCGACGTGCAACTGATTTCCAACGATCTGTTGGACGGGGAGGGCGACAACCTGGACATGATTTCGCTGGGAGATTCCGACAGCGATGTTCGCCTCGTGGACAATTCCCCCCCGCTGACCGATTTCGGCAGCGACAGCGACGTGCAACTTGTGGGCGGCAGCGACAGCGATGTGAAAATTGTAACCGGCAGCGACAGCGACGTGCAAATTGTGGGCAGCAGCGACAGCGACGTGCAAATCGTGGGCGGCAGCGATGCCGAACTGCGTATTAAGGAGGATGATTCCGACAGCGACGTGAAATTGGTCGATGACGCCAAAACCGAGCACGATATGCCCGTCATGGAAGAAGATTCCGACAGCGATGTGGCTTTGGTCGCCCCCGAGGGCAGCGACATTTCGCTCGATGCGCACGATACCGTGGAGTCCGTTTTTGACGATGAGGAATCCGGCATCTCGCTGGGCGATGGCAGCAGCATCACCCTCGCCGCCGACAGCGGAATCTCTCTGGAAAAAATCGACAGCGATCTCGAAATTCAATCCAAAGCCCGCCCCAAATCAAGTCCCAAATTAAGCCCCAAGCCGGCCGATGACAGCGATTTGAATCTCGACATGGACGACGACAGCGGCATCTCGCTGGAAGGCTTCGACGACAGCGGCATCTCCCTGATGGATGATGCCGATGACGATTTTATCGGTTTGGCCGATGACAGCGGCATCGAACTCAGCCCCGCCGATAGCGGCATTGCCCTGGAAAGCCTGGCCGACAGCGGCATCGCGCTGGACAGCGGCACGCCCGGCGGACGCACCGTGCCTATGATGCCCCGTTCCTCGGACGATGGCGACGACGACGACACCGCGATGGAAATCTCCACGCTCGACCATGACAGCGAGTACGAATTGTCCATGGATGGTTCGGGCAGCGGCGACAGTGCCAACATCATCATGTTCGATGAAGAGGACGATGTAGACGACCGCATGGCCACCGTCGTCAAAAAATCCGGAGACCTGTCCGAAGAATACGACATGACCGGGGATGACAACGATTTTGACCTGGAAGAAGCCTTCGAGGACTTCGACGAAGCCGGCGGAGAGGAGTTTGCGGACGAGGAATTCGAGGAAGGCGGTTTTGAAGATGACCTCGACGTGGCGGAAGACGTGGTCGGGGAAGATGATGAACTGGACGATTTGGACGTCTTCGATGAAGGTGCGGATGACTTCGACGACGATTTCGACGCCGGAACCAGCAAGCCCGATTTCGTCGCCGGCGGCGGATTGGGCATGGGGCCTGCCGCAATTCCCGCCCCCGTGCAAACCGATTGGGGCCCTGGACCGTTTGCGGGGTTATTGCTCTCGACGTTGTTAATGGTCGTCTGCGGGATGATGATGTTCGATCTCGTCCGCTCGATGTGGTCTTGGAACGATCCCAGCAACTTTAACAGCCCCCTCTTGGGCATCGTCAAAAGCATGATTACTAAATAAGCCGAACCCTCCTGTAACATTCCCAAAACCCGCTTGAGGCATTCCCCTCAAACGGGTTTTTTCTTTGACAGCGAAACCGCTGGCAAGAATCAACGTTGTTTGATACGATAAATCCGCTCGCGACATCTTCAATTCTTACCAGGAGCGATTTGGATGCTGACGGTTCTCGGACAAAACACTTCCCGTACGGGTTTTTGCGATGGCCTCTCCCGGCGGAATTTCCTGCGGATCGGCGGCTTGGGGCTGGCCGGTCTGGCCTTGCCCGATTTGCTCCAAGCCGATGCGAAAGCAGGCAACGCAAGCTCGCCCAAGTCGGTCATTATGATTTATCTGGTGGGCGGGCCGCCGCATCAAGACATGTTCGACCTCAAGCCGGAAGCCCCCAAGGAAATCGCCGGGCCTTGGCGGCCGATTGCCACCAACGTGCCCGGCATCGAAATTTGTGAAGCATTCCCCAAACTCGCCGGGATGATGGACAAGTTGGTTCCCATCCGCTCGCTGGTGGGTTCGCAAGCCGGTCACGATGCGATTCAGGTCTTCAACGGCCATCATCCCGCCCGCCCGAAACCTTCCGGGGGTTGGCCGCAATTCGGCTCGGCGGTCTCGAAAGTTTTGGGGCCGGCCAACGTCGCTTCCCCGCCTCATGTCAGCCTGTGTTACGAATGCACGCACGGCCCGTACAACGAACCGGGTCGCGGGTTTTCTGGGGCCGTCTTATGCTCCGTTTCGTCCCTTGGGGCCGACGCGCAGCGACATGATTTTGAACGGCGTCACGCTGGAGCGCCTTGCCGACCGCCGGAAGTTGCTGAGCAGCGTGGATCGCTTCCGCCGCTCCGCCGATGCCACTGGCATGATGGACGGCTTGGATACCTTCACCCAACAAGCGATGGGCCTGTTGACCTCTTCCCGGTTGGCCGATGCTTTGGATCTTTCTCAAGGAAGATCCGAAAACCGTGGCCCGTTACGGCACGGGCGATCCGTCGAAGCACATGGATGGCAATGGAGCACCGCGCGTGCCGCAATCTTTGCTCTTGGCTCGGCGACTGATCGAAGCCGGCGTGCGAATTGTGACCTTGAATTACAGCAAATGGGATTGGCACGGCGGGGCCAACAATTCCATCTTCAAACGCGAAGGCGAAGATTTTCCGGTGTTCGATCAATGCGTGAGTGCCCTGGTCGAAGATTTGCACGCCCGCGGATTGGATCGCGATTGCTCGGTCATCGTGTGGGGCGAGTTCGGACGCACGCCGAAGATTTCCGCCCAAGTCGGACGCGACCATTGGCCCCGCGTGAATTGTGCCTTGATGGCGGGCGGCGGAATGGAGACCGGCCAAGTCATCGGAGCCACCGACCGCCTAGGCGGCGAAGCGGTTTCCCGCCCGGTGACGTTCCCAGAAATCTACGCCACGCTTTACCGCAACCTGGGCATCGACCCCCGCTACACCACCATCCAAGACCTAAACGGCCGCCCGCAATACCTGATCGAAGACCAAGCCCAACCCCTGCCGGAATTGGTTTAGCATCAATTGGCCCCCATTGAGCCAGTATGTTTTTGGATGCCGTTAGGCGAGATTGTGCTTATGTTCGATAATGACAAATCTGTCCAAACAACACCTGGTCAGAAGAGGCTCATGCTTATTGTCTGTCTGCTCACACTCGCGGGCGGGGCCATTCAATGGCTTGGGCTCATTCGACAGAGCGTCTTGATCTTACTGGCCGCCGTCCCGTTCTTCGTTGTCGCGATATTCACAGCGCGGCGCGGACTGCCGCCACAGGCAGCTTCCGTCAGCGCAACGCGAATTGGCCGCTTCCTTGCAGTGCTTTTGGGATCGATCCTTCTTGCGGTTGCCTTTATTACGATAGTCGTCCTTATCGTCGCTCGCAAAGGATAGTTGCGGGCGGGCTAGCATTGTATGTCCCGCTGGCGGTCGGCGGCCCAGCCCGAGAGGATGACCACTGATAATACACGATGGTGCCGAGGAAGGCCGACGTTGCCCAGCAGAACAGACCTATCCATAACGGGTTCTCTTCGTGCTCGGACAGATAAACTCGCCGAGAGGGATCTCCCGAATACCGGAATTGAACCCGCCGGGATCTTATTCAACAGATACCGTTGGGTATGGGCATGAACGATATCAGGCGTACCGGAGATCTTGATTGCGAAATCGGCCCTCGGGACGCCCCATTCGGTGATCGGGGTGCGTGCAACGACGAGGCCCGTGACGACCGGGGAACGAGATACGAAAAGCCGCGGAATCCAGGAGATAAGCATAACAGCTCCGAACACGAAGCTGACGACGGCGACGAACAGCATCTTTGGGGTGCCGGGCATGAGGAGTGACTGCTCTCCGCGGGGTGGCTCAGGGTACTTGTCAACCTGGGTCGTGAAGCGACATGAGGTGCTAGAATAGGTCATCCATCCAGAACAACTTCTTACGGCTTAGCCGCCCCGATTGACAAGCAATCGTCGGGGCCACCCCGCGGATTGCGGCTCAGCAGGAGCTTCGCCCTCCGATCCCATCAATCCCAATCTTTCGATTTGACGAAGCACTACGTGTTGTGGTGATCGCCGGCGGTCTCCATAGATATGCTGGTTGCCAGTCTGGGAAAAACTTCTCTATTTTCCTGAATCTACCTGGTTTACCGGTTGTGCGGGGAGCAGCATTTGATAATCTGTTGTTGTGTTCCGTATCATCTGTGGCTTAAAGGAAAGGGTAATTTCATGCGATTCGCCGCTGCTCTGCTGTCCCTCGCCGGTCTGTTTTCATTAACGCCCGCAAGCGCCCAAACCTATTACGGAGGTTGGAGCTATTGTGGTTCTTCGAATTATTGTGGAACCTACAGCTATTGCTCCCCGCAACCGTATAGGGTCTATTCCTATTCTTGCTCCACTCCGCAAGTTGTTTACCAGAATTGCTGCCCGCAACCTTGCCAAAGTTCTTATCAATCCCCCTGGAGTTCTTGTTCTCCCAAGACCGCTGGCTATTCTGTCCAGACCTACGATCAAGCCACGGTCTGCGTCGTGTGTCCGGTTTTCAGGTATGCAAGCTATCCCAACTATGCATCTTATTATTCGCAATACTGTTTTAATGCAATGGGTGAGCCCGCATATTACGATTCGTGGGACGATTCACATTCTGGATCCAACATTTGTCACGACGGTTATTGCACCGATTTTTGCGAGTCCGGCAGCAGTTGCGCGTGCTCTGGAACATGCCAACACATCGCCGCTGCTCGCAAACTTGGAATCGGCCCCAAATCTCAGCCTCTTGACGACAATGTCTATAACGATGAGACAGGGTTCAGGCTTACGGTTCCTCCCAATGGTAAAAAACTAGAGGACAAAATCATAAGTTTTTCGCATAAAAGTCAAGAACGACTTGCCCACGTGTTCGCAATCCTATTGGTGGACAAGGAGGGCAAGAACCCCACTGTTATAAGGTTTGGTCATGAAATCAAATCCGGAGAAACCGATAAAAAGGGAAGAATCAAAAGCCGTCGCGATAGATACGAGGCGGAAGTGTATGATGAAAAAGGAGAAGTCTATCGAATTCACACTCATTATTGGGTCAAAGAATGAGGCGTAAGTCACCCCGGTCGAAACAATAATCGTGAGCAAAGTCCAATGCTCGACAGGAAAGGGGCACAGACCATTAAGTCTGTGCCTCTGTTGCGTGAGGAGCCCCTTTCCTATTCCACAAGGATCCGCGAGAAATCTTCGGGTTTCAGTCGCGGCTTCACGCTGCGGGCACAGCGAAATCCCACGTCGGGAAATCCGCCTCTGCGTTCCCTAGGATACCGCTGCCGAATACTGAGCACGGGCGGCGGATCGGGAAGATTGCCGTCATTCAGTATCGGCTGCGGTCCACCTTTGACCACTCGATCGTCGGGGGGAACATTGATCAAAGCAAGCCGATTCATCAGCGTCCGGTTGGCCAATAACATTGAAGATGTCCATTCCAGGGCGTTGGAGTAAAGGCCATACACCGGCGGATTCGTGGGGAGGCGGTCCTGCTTGTCGCCGGCGACGGGACCGATTTCCCAGGGGCTTTCTTTCCTGGGAGCATCCCCCCAAGGGAAGGCCCGCGTTCCTCCGAGCGAGGCGGCGAACTCGAATTCCCATTCATCGGGGAGACGCTTTCCGATTCGCTCGCAATAATGTACCGCTTCCTCCCAAGAGAAGCTCGTCTTGGGCAAAAGCGCTTCCTCCGCGCTCGGCTCGGGCACGGTGGTTTTCGCTTCCGGCGGCAAATTGGCATAGAACTCGCCGATGGTAACCTCGTGGCCGTCCAACCAGTACGGTTGGATGACCACATCCATCGGCGGGTTCTGGTCGAGTGTCGGATCGCCGACTTGAAACCGCTTGGCCCCCCCAAACTTGGCCATGTTTTTAGTGAGCGCGGTATGGTCGAAATTCATCAGAATGTAATTCAACTCAATTCGTCCATCCTCCAACCGCCACCAGGCCCGGTGTGAATAGGGGCTTTTCGGCGTCAAATCCGTGGCGGACGGGACCGTGCGAAACACCTCGTGGAACGTCTCGCTGTTGACGGCGACAACGAGATACCTCCCCGGCGGGACGATGGTCGTTTGACAGGGATCGTTGTCGTGCATCGTGGCCGTCGTTTTTACGGCGTCCTCCGGCTTGGGCAGGCCGGTTTTCTCATCCAACGGAATGAACGTGATCTCGGCCCCCGGCGGGTCGCTGTCAATCAAGACCTCGACCATTTCAATCCCCGCGTCGCCCGCCGGGAAATTCCACGCCACCGCCAAGAACGCGCAGAGCAACAGCGGCAGCGCGGCCCAAACCGGATTGCGGCGAACGGCGAGCCAGGCGGTTCGTGTCCACGTCTGCGGCCGGCATTGGACGGGCCGATGCTCCAGATACCGCTGGAGGTCAAGGGCCATCGCATCGGCGGATTGATAGCGGTCGCCCGGCGATTCCGTCAGGGCCTTGAGGCAAATGGCATCCAGATCCTTGGCGATCTGGGGGTTGCGTTCTCGGGGCGAGGTGATTTTCCGTCCCACGCCGCCCGCTTGGATGTCCTGCATGCCGCCGACGAACGGGCGCTCTCCCGTGAGCATTTCCGCCAAGATGCAGCCAAGCGCGTACACGTCGGTGCGCCCATCGACCTGATCGTTTTCGCCGCGGATCTGCTCCGGGGACATGTAAGCGGGCGTGCCCACCATGTCGGAATTATCGCAGGTCTCCGAGAGGTTCCGGGCGAGTCCGAAATCGGCGACGTGCGGATTCCCCTCGCCGTCGACCAGGATGTTCGCGGGCTTTAAGTCCCGGTGGATGATGCTGCGCTCTGCGGCGTGGGAGAGGGCCTCGGCGATTTGCAGGCAGAAGCGGGCCGCCTGCTTTTGCGAGAGCGCGTGGTCCTTCAAGTAGTCTGAAAGGTTCTGCCCCTCGATGTATTGGCAAATCAGAATCAGGCTTTGCGGTTGCTTGAGGATGTCGTAAACGGCGACGATGCCGGGATGGTGGAGTTGGGCGATGGCTTGCGCTTCGCGAAGGTAAAGCTGTTCGGAGTATTCCGAGAACATGCGGGGATGCGACTGCTTGAGCGCCACCACGCGCTTGAGCCGATGGTCCCTCGCTTTCCAGACGGAGGCAAACCCCCCGCGACCGATCTTGCCCAGGATCTCGAAGCGGTGGCCGATTTCGGTTTGGGAATCCCCTTCGAACGGGGGCTGGTCGAAGCCGCGAAAGACCCGCGTCTCGGTATGGGCATCGGGAAGTCGCGAGTCGAAGGGGACCGTCTCGCGCAGGAGGTCGGTCGAAACACTCGCGGTCTGCGGATCGCCGTTGTCTCTCTCGATGGAGGTCTCAATCTCGAGTTCCGTGAGAATCAGTCGGCACTGCTCGCAGTGCTGGATGTGGTTCGACACCGAGCTTAAAAACTCCTCACCCCCGTCTCCCGACCGGAACGCAATTAAACGCTCAATTGAAGGGCAAATGCGATCATTGTCCATGGGAGACCTCGCTGCAGGGCTCGTTGACGCGGAGAAACACCGGTTCACGGAATGATCGGATTATATCACATCAAATGACAATACCAACAAAAATCCGGGGTGAGACGGTGAAGGAGGTCAGGCCGACTGGTGCTTCTGCTCTGAGTCCGTGGTAAACCGGAAGTAGCGGGTCGGGTGGCAGCTCTTGTAGGGCAGTCTCCTGCCTGTTTTCCATTTCTGCTGTGCAACAATTACGAAAAACATATAGAGAAGTCTTCGCAGGAAGGGCGGCTAATGTGTTCAGATTTGGAGATCGAATCGCGTTTCCAGCCGTACCGGTCGCTGCAGCAAAGTCAAACTGTTTTTCTGGGACGACGACTTAAGAGGGATGGGAACTCGCGATTAGATCAAGCGCGTGATGCCGGGGATGGCGATTTCAACTTCGGGAGCATGCCCCAGGCATAGTGTGGGGGCGAGAGATCCTGCTTGGAATTCCATGCCTGCTCCCAAGTGACTTCCTGCCCGGTGTAGGTTGCCATGCGGCCCATGATCGCCAATAGCGTGCTTTTGGCCATGTACTCTCCGTTGTTGAGCGGCTTGCCTTGGCGAATGCCGGCGAACAATTCATCGTGCTCGACCTGGTACATGTTCTTCACCGATTCCCGGAACCGCCACGGGGAAGCGGCGTTAATTTCTAAGCGGCGTTCGGAAACTTCGGCGTGGCCTTTCGCTCCGGCAACCTTGGCGGTGATGTTGTTCTTGCAGCCCGATTGCTGCCGGCAATTGCTGAAAATCCGGGTTCCATTTTCGTATTCGTAAGTCACGCTGTGGTGATCGTAAATGTTGCCGAACTTGGCCTCGGTGCGGGCTTGGCGTCCGCCCATGCCGATGGCCTTTGCGGGGTAGCCTTTCATAATCCAGGCGCAAACATCCAGATAATGCACGTGCTGTTCGACATTGAAGTCGCCCGAAAGCCAAGTGAAGTAGTACCAGTTTCGCAGTTGCCAGTGCATGTCGGTCCAATCCGGTTGGCGGGGTTTGGTCCAGATCGGCCCGCGATAATCGTTGGCCATCAGCGTGTGGATTTCGCCGATGGCTCCTTCGTGCAACCGTTTCACCGTTTCGCGAAAGCCGGCATCGTAACGCAGGCAAAGTCCCGAAACGACCGAAAGCCCCTTTCGCTTGGCCTCCGCACACGTTTCGATCACCGACCGCACGCCGGGGGCATCGACCGCGACCGGCTTTTCGGCGAAGACGTGCTTTCCCGCCTCGACGGCGGCTTTCAAGTGGATCGGGCGAAAATGGGGTGGCGTGGTTAATAGAACCACATCCACATCCGTGGCCAACAATTGTTTGTAGGCATCGAACCCCGTAAATTGGCGTTCAGGCGGGACATCAATTTTGCCGGAGACTTCTTCACTGGCGGACAGCGATTGCAAACTTCCCGACAGGCGATCTTCAAAGGCATCGGCCATCGCTGTGAGTTTTACGTTTTTATCGGCCAATAGGGCTTGCTTGGCCGCTCCGCTGCCCCGACCGCCACAGCCGATTAGACCCACGCGCAAAAGATCGCTGCCCGCCGCATGCGCGAATTGGGGTGAAGCTAAAGTAGCCAAAGTTCCGCCCGCCACCGCGATGCCGGCGGTGGTTTTGATGAATTGGCGACGGCTCGCCGAGGTGTCGGCGGGGTTCTCGATGGGTGCATGCATGCGGTGTTCCTTTCAGGCTTACGATTTTTTCAAGGGTTTGATTTCAAAATTGCGGAAGTAGATTTCGTTCTTTTCGTTTTCCAGGAGAATCCTGCCTGCCGAGGGAAAAACGTTCTCGCATTCGTTGACGGTTTGGCCGTTGATTTTGACCGTGATGCGATTGCCCTCGCATAGGCATTCCACTTTCGTCCATTCGCCCAAAGGGCTGGCCGCATCATTTTTTCCGCGCGTGTCGAGCAGTTCCTGAAAGCCCGCCTGGTGCTGCGACCACCAGAATTGTTTGCCGGCGTAAGGCGTTTTCTTTCCGCCTTTTTTCCAGCGGGTGCGGCCATCGGGGGCGGTGATTGTCTCGCTGGTCAGATCGACCGGAATGGTTTTTCCTTTGTCGTCCTTGCCTCGAATCACAATCAGATCCCCCTCGCAACCTTGAGCGAGTTGGACTTCGATGGAAGCCATCCAGATCCCGCGGGCATTGCCTTCCGGCCCGGTCGCGTGCAGGAGGATGCCGCTATTCCGCACGTATTTTGAGCCATCGGTGCGCTTGCCCCATTTGTATTCGATGCTGAGGTGATAATTCTTATAGGAATCGACGGTGGCCAGATAGCCCATGCCTTCACCGGAAATGTGAATCATGCCCTCTTCGACCGTGTAGTTTTTCTCGGTTGGGTTGCGGTCAGGTAGCCTCAGCCACGAGGTAAAGCCGGTGAAGTCTTTGCCGTTGAAGGGGTGGATGACCGCTTCCTTCGGCTCAATCGGTTCCCCAGAGAAAACGGTGGAAGCGCAGAAGATAATGAGGCAAAACAACAGCGGCTTCATGGGGGCGGCCTTATGGCTTGAAAGTTGTCACTCCGGCGATGACGGTTTCCAGAAATTCGCGGACTTGCCGGGCCAGCTTATCAATTCCTTCCGGCGTGTCGGGACGCGGAAGGATGGGGGCGAAAATGTTTTCGCAGCACAACGGCATTTTTCGCCCCGTGAACGCTACCGGATGCAACAGCCTGTAGTGATCGATCTCGCCGAAACCGGGGCCGCAATCTTGGTCTTGCGGCCAATCGCGGTGGTCTTTCATGCAGAAACTATGCACCACATCGGCACATTTTTGAATGTCGGGAATCGGATCGACGTTCAGATAATCCATCACATTGCCCGCATCGTAATTCACGCGGACTGCCGGGTGATCCACCTCGCGAATGATCTCCGCGCAGGCTTGGCCGGTTCCAGTCGAACCGCCGTGCTGCTTCACCACCAACAGCACGCCTTGATCTTGGGCAATCGGCCCCAGTTTTTGGAAGCGTTCGATCCAGAGTGTTCGGTTTCCGCCTTTGGTATGGCCGAAGGTCAGCACTTGCGGAATGCCCGCCGCTCCGGCTTGCTTGAGTCGGTTGGTCAACACTTCCAAGCCGTGGTTCGCTTCGGGATAAATCGTGGAAAACATCATCAGCGGTTCGAGGCCCAAGTCGCGGCACTGCCCGGCTAAGGCTTTCGCTGTTTTGGGCGAAGCATCGGTGGCGAGTACGGGGACGCGCGGACCATTTGGGCTTTCTTGATGCGATGTTCCCCATGCCACAAATTTGTAGCCGGCGGATTTGATGCCCGCGAGCGCCCGCCGAAATGGGAATTGCGAATAAGGCAGCGTCATGCAGGCCAATTGAAATTCGGTCGCTTTGCGTTCTGGAGGTCCGTCGGCAAGCAACGGTTTGAGACTTCCCGCCATCGCCGCCCCGGCAGCGAGTTGCATCAGCGAACGGCGAGTCAGCCATGGTTCTGAAGTTGAGATCATAGCGTTCCTTCCAATTGCCAAATATGAACCATGCCGGCGATGTCTGCTGCCGCGATTGTTTTTTGATCGGGAGAAATCGCGATGGCGTGCAGCCAATCTTTGAACTGTCCGCCACGTTCTTTGCCCAACGCGGCGACCTGATTGCCATCCTTGACTTGGCAGATGCGAACCATCGTATCGCGTCCGCTCGAAAGCAGATATTGGCCATCGGCGGAAAACTTCACGTCGCACACTCCGTTACGATGGCCGGAGACTGTCCGTATCAATTTGCCGGTTTCCGCATCGAGTAGGTGGACTCGTCCCGTGCCCGTTTCGCCGCCTTGGCCGACGGCAATCAATTTGCCATCGGGCGAGAAGTCGGCGGCGATTAACCCATCCGCGACGAACTTTCGCCAGACTTGGGCGGCACCGTAAGAGGAATCTTCCGGCTTGAGTTTCGGGAATTGGACTTTGAGCAAATCCAGTTTTTCCGTGCCATCGGCGATGTTCCAAACTTTCAAGGCGGCGGCGGGGATGTCGAAGTCATCCCGCTTGTAACGATATTCGGAAACCAGCCCCGTTTGCCCATCCGGCGAAAGCGCCGCCGCCACCGCGCCGTTCCAGGCATGGCCGGTCCATTGAGAAATCGGCTTTCGCGCGGCGAGATCCCAGGCGATGACCAACCCCGAAGCATCCCCGGCGAGGATTCGCTTCTCATCCCGACTAAGGCCCAAACTCAGCACCCAATCGCGATAACCTTCGAGCACGTGCGCGGCCTTCACGGTTTCCACGGTCTGGCCGGGGGCATCGAGGATGGCCTTTTTTTCTTTGTCCGGTTTGTAGCGGGCTTTTTGCTTGCGGTCTTTCGCATCGAGCACGACTTCCGCCGTTCCGCTCGGCGAGGCGGCAGCGTCCCATAGACGGAGCGAACGGTCGAGGCCCGCAGAGATCAACAGTTTGCCATCGGCGGTGGAACGCAAATGGCTGATGCCGTTGGTGTGGCCGTCGAGTCGCCGAGTCGGCGGGCAATCGGGCGGCGCGGGTTCCTTTTCCTTCTTGGCCGATTTGTCCTGCGGGGAATCCACCGGCGGCGAGTCCGGCAACTCCCACACGAAGATTTGCCCCGCGCGGTTTCCGGCAGCAAGTCGGCGACCGCTGCCGAGGAAAGCCACCGAAGTGGGCCATTCTCCCTCGAACTTCAATTGCCAAGTCTGAATTGGCTTTTTGATTTCCATTGCCGTGTTTCCCTAGGAAATAACGTTTCGTTTTGAAGCATTCGACGGAACCAGAGGGCTGACACCCCCCCGCTCGCCTTCTAGGGACGAGAAGCGTTTGCGGTTATGCCAAGATGTCTTTGACGACGTTCGCGCCGAAGGGGGCAATGGGAATTGGGCGGACGCCGTTGTAATGTTCGGTTTCCGGGTCGATGCCCAATGCCCGGTAGATCGTGGCGAAGAAGTCGCCTTCGGTAACGGGGTTGTGCTTCACGTCGATCCCATCCTCGTCGGATTCTCCATAGACCAGCCCGCCTTTTACTCCGCAACCGGCTAGGGCGGTACTCCACGAGCGAACGTAATGATCTCGCCCGCTGCGGTTGTTGATGCTGGGCGTCCGCCCGATTTCGCCCATCCAGACGACTAGCGTATTTGCGAGCAGCCCGCGTTGTTCCAGGTCGGTTATCAGCCCGGCCCATGCCTTTTCCATCGGGGGAACCAGACCGCGATGCCACACAAAATTATCCGCGTGCGAATCGTAACTGCTTTGGCCGACTTCGACAAAAGGCACGCCTTCTTCCACCAGCCTTCGGGCCATCAGACAGCGGCGACCGAAAGCCGAGTCTCCATAAAGTTCGCGGGATTTGTCCCATTCTTTGTCGATGTTGAACACGCCGCGCACGCTTTGCAGCCGCCGGGCCGATTCGTAGGCTTCTTGGTGCATGCGGAACGATTCGGCTTTGTGATCCCTGGCGTGAATCTCTTCGACAAGATGACGCAGCCCGTTCCGCCGCGATTCGATGGCGGCATTCACGTTCGAGGTCGAAAACGAGGGCAGGTTGCCTTCGGGACTGAGGGAAAACGGTTGATACTTCGGCCCCAAAAATCCCGACCCGGTGTTGCCGTGCGAAAAGATTTTGATGAAGTTCGGCAAGTCCGAGCCTTCGCGTCCCAGATATTTGGCGATGACCGCTCCGATTTCGGGAAAGCGAACGCCGGAGGCTTCCGAGTAGCCCGTGTGCATCAGATGAATGCCGCCGGGGTGGTCGATTTGCGAGGTGTGCATGGAACGGATGACGGCCAACTTGTCCATGTTTTGGGCGATGGTGGGCATGAGTTCGCAGATTCGCGTGCCCGGCACGTTGGTGGAAATCTCGCGGAACAGACCGCCCGTGGGCCGGCCGACTTTCATATCGAACGTTTCAAACTGGCTGGCTCCACCGTTCATCCACAGCAAAATGCAGCGATTTTGTTTTTTGTTGACTTCCGCCGCCGTCGCCGGCGAATTAAACAGGCTGCCCCAGTTCATCAGCGTTCCGCCCGCGGCGGTGGCCAAAGTGCCTTTAAGCAAAGTCCGGCGGGAGACGTGTTCGGCGGTCGGACATTTCATGGCGGGCCTCCTTCGATGACCTTGCGGCCAATGGGAAATGTTAATGGTTGAAGCGGAACTCGCTGCACGTCATCAAGACCCAGATGGCTTCCTCCATGCGGGATCTGGGATCTTTTTCGGCGGTGAGATAGGCGACGAACTTCTCGCGTTCTTCGGGGCTTGGATTCCGGCTGAGTAGCGAAAGATACAGACGATCCACGCGGTCTTCCCAGGGAGATTCGGACTTCAAAAGTGAATCGAAAAGCCCGCCCTTGGCCGAACTCAACAGTCTTCCGATGCCGCCGTTGTTCAAGTACAAATGTTCGTGAAGCCCGCCTTGAAAATCGCCGACGCCGTTGCTGGGCTTGCCGAAAAACTGCATCAGATAGCCCGACCCCAACGGAGCGTAGCGATCGTTCGACGGTTTTCGTCCGGCGGCGATTTCCATCGCTTCGTAGCCGACGGCGATGTCCCAAGAGTCCAGCAATTCTTCGGCGGAAAGCGGTCGCGTGCGGGCGCGCTCGAACCAGCGGGGCATCGGTTCTTCCACCGGACCCGTGCCGGCAAGCTGATAAGTTTGGCTATTGACCAACTCGCTGACGTACCACTTCAAATCGAAGCGATGTTCTTTCATGGCAGAAGCCAACGCAGCGAGCAATTCGGGATGGCTGGGAACGTTGGCTTGGCTCATGTTGTCCACCGGATGCACAAGACCCCGGCCCATAAACTGCGCCCACACGCGATTGGCCACCGCGCGGGCGAAGTACGGGTTCTCCGCCCGTGTGATCCATTCCGCCAATTGATCTTTGCGCGAGAACTTGGGTTGGGGCGGCATTTTGCCGTTGGGAAAATTGCGGGGTTCTTTGAAATTTTTGGGAAGTTCGGGTTCGGCCAGTTGTTCCCCCTGCAAGAACTTCGGCTTGACGGGCGTGCCTTTCTTGCCGACTTCCTGCTCGGTGACGGGGCCGGTGAACAGCAACTCGCCCGTGTTTTTTTCGCCGATGGCGAACATAGTCTGTTTGTTTTTCTTGCCGACTTCCACCACTTGCAATCGCGCGAAAAACGCCGCCGTGCCGTGGAAATCCAATTGCGTCCAGGGTTCAAAAGGATGATCGTGGCAGCGGGCACATTGCAGTTGAATGCCCAAGAACTTTTGCGTTACCGCCTCGGCTGCCTCTTCCGGTTGGTTCTTATATTGCACGAAGAACATCGGCGGGCCATCCTCCACCGTATTGCCTTCGGCGGCCAAAATTGCCTTGACCCATTGATCGTAAGGCACGTTGTCGGCAAATTGCCGACGAAGCCAATTCTGAAATCCCTCCCGTTTGTCCGTGCCGTATCCGGGCGGATTTCGACCGAACAAAACCTGATCCCAAACTTCCGCCTGATGGCTGGCAAAACGAGGATCATCCAGCAATTTTGCAATCAACTTTTCGCGTTTTTCCCCGCTGGTGTCGGCCAGAAAGGCGACGGCTTCGTCGTAACGGGGAATGACTCCCAACAAATCGAGATAAATTCGCCGCACAAATTCCTCGTCCGATGCCGACTTCGCGGGCGCGATTTGCTGCGACTTCCAGGCGATTTCCACCTGCCGATCAATCACGTCCCGGAGCCGATCTTCGCCGAACGTGACTCCCGGAAGCATTGATAGCACGGCAAACGCAACGGGCAGGAAGTTTCGCATACGGTTCATGGCCATGATTTCCCTGGGAATGTTTTTGCGGTGCGGTGGGAATCGAAAAACCGGGTGTGGGCTGTTTGGATTTTGGCAAGTTGGTGTGGGTGGTCGCGGAAATCGTTGAACTTTCGTGAAGAAAGTGTAACCCAGAATTGTCGGGGATTCCATCGACCCGTAGTATGAGGCTGATGTTCTGCCCGCAGATTCGCTACAGTTTCGAAAGCGTGCCGGTTCGATTTAGATTCTTGAAATGAGGTATCTCGTGATGCGAAATTATTGGGGAATGATGGTGGCGTGTCTCGTGGCGGTTCCTGCGATGGCCGCCGATGCGGTGATGCTTCCTCTGCCGGACGGTGTGACCAAACCGCAGCAACCGCAGGTCGCGGTGGCCGGCTCGAAAGACATTTACGTCGTTTTCGGAGCCGAAAAGGCGATCTATTGCGCGGCGTCGCTTGATGGCGGAAAACATTTTGAAAGCCCGGTGAAAGTTGCCGATGTGCCTGCTTTGATGCTCGGCAGAAGACGGGGGCCGCGAATCGTGGCCGGTTCCGATGCCTTGACGATCGCCGCCATCGGGCAAAGCGGGACGCTGCTCGCTTGGCGTTCCACCGACCGGGGACAAACTTGGCTCGGCCCGGCGACAATCAACGATGTTCCCAAGTCCGCTCGCGAAGGGCTGCATTCGCTGGCAGCAGGACCACGGGGGGAAATCTATTGCGTGTGGTTGGACTTGCGGAACGAACGGCCCGAAGTCTTCGGAGCGGGGTCAAAAGATGGCGGAAAAACCTGGAGCCCAAACCGGCAGATTTATCGTTCCCCAGCCGGCAACGTCTGTGAATGCTGCCATCCCAGTGTCGCGTTCGATTCGCAAGGAAGCCTGTACGCGATGTGGCGGAATTGGCTGGATGGAAACCGCGATCTGTATTTCAGCGTTTCCAAAAACGGAGGCGGGACGTTTTCCAAAGCCAAACAATTGGGCAGCGGGCATTGGCGGCTCAAGAATTGCCCGATGGATGGCGGCGCGGTCGCGGTTCCGAAACCCGGCGAAGTCGCTTCCGTTTGGCGGCGGGAAAAATCGGTTTTCGCCACTCTGCCGGGACATCGCCAGGAACTTCGGCTCGGTGCGGGAGAACAACCCTGGATGGCCGCCGATCATCGCGGCGTCTGGATCACTTGGATTTCCCGCGAAAACGGGGAGTTGTATTTGCGGAGGCCAAATGCTTCCCAGTCGGAAGTGGTGGCTCATCATGCCGATGATCCCGCGATTGCCGCGGCGATTGATGGAACCGGCCCCGTGGTTCTCGCTTGGGAAACCCGAGAGCATCAGAAGACCCGCCTCGGTGTCTTGGTGATTCCCTCAGAACCTGCTCGCTGAGCGAAGCAAAGTGTCTCGGCGGACCGTTCCATGCGTTGGGGGTTGCCTAACCTGGATTATTCACGAGGAAATTTGATCTGGCAACAATCCCGTATTGGAAAACGAGTTGGTTCAAATCCTTAAAATGCAATCCTTCATCGTAACCCGAAGCCTAAGCGAGCGACTGATATGGGTGACCCTCGTTTACGCTTCGGGTTACGAATAGACCGCTTCAGGGAATGCCCAAGAGTTTGTGGGTTTGCAGGCTGAGCCGCCATTGGGGATGGCTTAAACAGTATTCGGTGGCCAAACGCACGTTGCGGCTTTGCTGCGGGCCATCCATCGGTTGCAGAAAGAAATGCCGAAACTGCCAATCGGCAAACAGTTCCGGCATGGCTTCCGCTTGAGGAAATACCAATTTCAATTCGTGGCCCGACCTTAAAACCACACCGCTGCCGGCTTTGGGACTGACGCAAACCCAGTCCAAATTCAAGGGTTTGCAAATCGTGCCGTTGGTTTCCACTGCCGCTTCAAATCCTTGTTGGTGAAGGGTTTCTATCAAATCGGCGTCCAACTGCAACAGGGGTTCGCCTCCGGTGAAAACGACCAAGGGTTTTCCGCCGCCGCTGCCGCCTGCGGGCCATTTTTGCCGGATGGCTTCCGCCAACAAGTGAGCCGATTCAAACCGCCCGCCGCCGGGGCCATCGGTTCCCAGAAAATCCGTATCACAAAACGGACAAATGGCGGTCTCGCGGTCTAATTCTTTGCCAGACCACAAGTTGCAGCCGGTGAACCGGCAAAACACCGCCGCCCGGCCCGCGTTCGCGCCTTCGCCTTGCAGGGTGTAGTAGATTTCTTTCGCAGTGTAAGTCATGCGGTTTTTGTCGGGAAAAGGGAGAAATCGTTATCCCCTGCCGATGAAAGAATCTGCCGGCAAGTTTCCGCTCTCAAACCGTGGTTTCTTGAACATTTCCCGCGACCGTGCGAGAATAATCCATCCAAAAATCCACATTTTCCGCTCCGTCGCGTTTCACCAACCCGGACCAACATGCGCAAACCTTTCAATCTGGACTTGCAGAGGAATTGTGTTTGCCAAGCCCTCCGAAACCCGATTAAGATGAGTAGATTAAGGAGAATAAGCAGAGTGTGCGCTTTTGGGAGAGTCTCGACATCATTCAACGAATCATCGCGACTTTTCAATTATCAAACGTTTTGAACTTCATTTTTGCACTGGGAATCTCCGGGTAACGCATAGTATAGAGATTTCTCTCCCCAAATGACATCGGTAGGCATTTCTGGGGGTTCTGAAAAATTTGGCATCAACCAGTTTTGCTTCATGAATCTTATTCTGACTAACGACATCCGCGATAGTTCCTCAATTGTCGAGTTGCTCTCTCGGCGGGCCTTAGCGCATCCCCACCGCGTGATGTGTACGTATTCCCCCGAGGGAACCGCTCCGCGTTTGACTTGGACTTACGCCGATGTGGACGCCCGCGCGAGCGCATCGGCGGTTGGCTGCAATCGCAAAACGTGCATGGCCGCCCCGTGATGTTGGCCTTTCCGCCGGGTTTGGATTTTGTGGCGGCGTTTTTGGGTTGCCTGTATGCGGGAGCCATCGCAGTTCCCACGCCGCCTCCCCGACGAAATCCACGGTCGGATCGGTTTCTCAGCATTCATAAAAATTGCGAGCCGGCGTGCATTCTCACAACGCAAGATGTGCTGGACCGGGTGAGGGCTTACAAAAAATCCAATCCCGAACTCGCCGCGTTGACCTGGCATTTGCCCGAGACATTGGAACCGAGTTGGGACGATAAGTGGCAGTTTCCGCAGGTCAATCGGGACACCATCGCGTTCTTGCAATACACTTCCGGTTCCACCGGCGACCCCAAAGGCGTGATCGTCGATCATGGAAACCTGCTGCACAATCAACGGCTGATTCAAGCCACCTTCCAACAAACGGAAGACGTGGTGACGGTCGGCTGGCTGCCGATGCACCACGACATGGGTTTGGTCGGCACGCTGCTGCATCCCCTATTCTTGGGGGGAACTTTGCATTTAATGTCCCCCATGAGCTTCTTACAAAAGCCGATTCGCTGGTTGAATTTAATTTCCGAAGTTCGCGGGACAATTTCCACCGGCCCCAATTTCGCTTACGATCTTTGCACTCAAAGGACAACCCCGGAAGAACGTGCGGGTTTGGATCTCTCTTCTCTCGAAACCGCCTTGAACGGCGCGGAACCCGTGCGGGCCGGCACGATCCGCAAATTCATCGAGGTCTTCGAGCCGCATGGATTTCAACCCAAAGCGCTTTGCCCCTGCTACGGCATGGCCGAAGCCACGCTGTTGATTAGCGGCATCGGCCCGGACGAATCGTCACTCGATCACATCCTCGAAAGACAGCCTCTCGGTTCCGAAGATTCCCACAGCGAAAACCAAGCCCCGGAAGTTGCCGCCGATTGCCCCGCCGAGTTGGTGCATTGCGGTCGGCCGCTTCCCGAAATGGACGTTCGCATAGTTCACCCGGAAACCTTCACCGAGCTTTCCGATGGCAAGATCGGCGAGATTTGGGTTTCCAGCCGCAGCGTGGCGAAAGGATATTGGAATCGCCCCGAACTCACCCAAGAAATGTTTCGCGCCGCAATCCCCCGCGAACCGCATGAGGGACAAAACGGAAAAACGGCCCGGTATTTTCGCACGGGCGACTTGGGCCTGAAATTGCAAGGCTATCTTTATATTGCCGGTCGCTTGAAAGATGTCATCATTCTGAACGGCGTGAACTACTATCCCCACGACTTGGAAGCCACCGCCGAGGCGGCCGACGATTGCTTCGTCGAAGGACGCGGCGTGGCCTATCGCCATGAAGTCGCCGGCAACGAAGAAGTCGCGATTGTCCTCGAAATCAAACGCGAATTTCTGCGGCAATTGGACGACCGGGTGTTGATGACCGTACTCACGGAGATTCAACAGACTTGGGAAATCTCGCTGGAGGCAATCTATTTGGTTCGTCCGGGGTCTGTCCCGATAACGAGCAGCGGAAAAGTGCAAAGGCAACTGACTCGGCAATGGATTGAAAGCGGCGAACTCGCCCCGCTGGCCCATTGGCAACGCCGGCAACCTCAATGTTCCCCGCCGCCGAAAGACGGTTCGGACACGCCGCAGTTAGAAAAAATTGCCGGCAAAGAATCCATCAAGGAACTCGAACGCTGGATGATGGGCCGATTGTCCGAGATCCTGGAAATCTCGCCCGATCAAATCGACCCTCGCGAGCCGTTTGCCCGCTATGGGTTTAAGTCGCAACATGCCGTGCGATTTTGCACCGCGTTGGAACAACACGTGGGCCGCATTGTCGAACCGGTTTTGGCATACGATTACCCCAACATCGGCGAATTAGCGAAGCATCTGCTCTCGAAGAACGGCCAACTGCCCCGGCCCGATCAGAGCGGCAAAACGCAACCCTCAAAGGACAGCGACGAGCCGATTGCGATTATCGGCATCGGCTGCCGCTTTCCCGATGCAGACAACCCCCAGGAATTTTGGCGGTTGCTCGCGAGCGGACAATCGGCCCTCAAACCTTACCCCCAACATCGTTGGGGCGACTCCGCCGATGTGGCTCAACCGCTGCCGGAATTGGGCGGTTTTTTGGATGCCATTGATGAGTTCGATCCGCAGTTTTTCGGTATCAGCCCTCGCGAAGCAGAAGCGATGGACCCGCAACAACGCTTGGCATTGGAGGTCTGTTGGCAGAGCCTGGAAGATGCCGGCCTTCCCGCTGAGGAATTGGCGAACCGGCAAACCGGCGTTTTTATGGGAGTCAGCAGCAGCGAATACGCCCATTTGCAAGCCAGACTGAACTTGCTGCCCAACGGCTACAACGCCACGGGCAATTCGCTCGCGATGACCGCCAACCGCATCTCTTATACCCTGGATTTGCACGGCCCTAGTTTAGTGTTTGATACCGCCTGTTCTTCTTCTTTAGTGGCCGTGCATTATGCTTCGGAAAGCCTAAAACGCGGCGATTGCGATATAGCCATCGCCGGCGGCGTGAATCTGATTGCCTCCCCGGCCATCACGGCTTCGCTTAATCAGGCGGGCATGCTATCCCCTACGGGAACTTCCACTGCGTTTGCCGAGCAAGTCGATGGCTACGTTCGCGGGGAAGGCTGCGGAATCCTCATCGCAAAACGCCTGAGCGATGCACAAAGGGACAACGATAACATCCTCGCGGTCATCGCGGGCAGCGCGGTCAATCACGATGGACGCAGCAACGGCTTAACCGCACCCAACGGACTCGCGCAACAACGGGTCATCCAACACGCCCTAGCAAACGCCCATTATAGTCCAAAAGAAATCGACTATCTCGAAGCCCATGGCACGGGCACGAATCTGGGCGACCAAATCGAGTTTAATGCGCTCAAACACATCTTCAATCACGACCGCCCAAACGAGCGGCCTTTGTGGATCGGTTCGGCGAAGTCCAACATCGGGCATCTGGAAGCCGCCGCCGGAATCGCCGGCCTCATCAAAGTCTGTCTGGCTCTACAACAAGAAGAACTCCCCGCTCATTATGCTCCACAAAGTTTGGCGGAGCAGATTCGGGAAAAATCCTGCCTGCAAGTCGCCACAAAAAACACCCCCTGGATGCCCGGAGAGAAAAAACGCATCGCGGGCATTAGTTCCTTCGGATTCGGCGGAACGAACGCCCATCTGATATTGGAAGAAGCCCCCGCTCGTGAAAATTTAGAGAATGAGGAGCCGTCCCATCATATTCTCGTCCTCTCGACAAAATCGCAACCGGCTCTACAAGAGTTAGCCGAACGCTTCCGCGATTCCCTGCCGGGAGCCTCGCTGTCATCCGTTTGCTATTCCGCCAACACCGGGCGCTCGCAGTTTGCATATCGATTGGCCCTCGTCGCGGAAAACCAAGTACAGTTGCGCGAACTATTGGATCAAGCGAGCGAAGGCGCGCTTTCCAATAGCTATTGGATGGGCCGCCGCCGCCGACCCCCGCGTGGTTTGGTCTTTCGGAGGATTAGAGCAACTGCCTAATGGAATCGGTCGGGAACTCTATCGTGAGCAACGATTGTTTCGCGAGATTTGGGATCGATTTGAAATCGAACTCGCCGAACGCGCCTTGCCTTCGCTCAAAGATCTGCTCTGGACTAGAGGTGGGAGTTTAACCCAAAATGATGCCGTGCTTGGCCTGTATGGTTGGCAAATCATTCAGGGACGGTTTTTGCAGGCATTAGGAATCCCTTGCGACCGCATCTATGCGGATGGGGCGGGCGAACTCGCGGCCGCCGTGCATGCGGGAATCCTCGATACTCATGCCATCCTCGCGCTCTTAGCGAACACTAACCCGAATCTGGAAATCTCTCCTCGTGAACCCCTTTGCGAATATACCTCCAGCAGCACGGCTCGTCTATTTACGATAGAAGCTCTTCGCGAACTACTTGCCTTGCCAATCGCTAATGAATCCCGGCATCCAACGATTGATGTCCAAGGTAACGCGGTGATTGAGTTCTCGCCGAGTGGATTTCCGTTTCGGAATACCTCAATCCCGCAACTATATCTACTAGCAAACGATACTCGCGATGAATATAAATCTTTTTGCAATCTTTTGGCTAGACTCGACGTTTATGGAATCGATCTGAATTGGCGGCGATTTTACGGCCCGAACATCGAACGGGTTTCCCTGCCGACTTATCCCTTCGAACGAAAGTCCTATTGGTTTTCAAAGCGGGAACTCGCCGCGCGAACTCTAGGCCCGGCTGTAGATCAAATCCATCCGCTGCTGCATCGGCATTATGATCTCGCGGGGAAGGAGATTGTTTTTGAAACGGATCTCGCTCAGCTTCCGTATTTAAGCGACCACAAAGTCGAGAATGCGGCTGTTTTTCCGCTGGCGGGCTATTTGGTAATGGCTCTTGCGGCGGGAAAACAAATTACGAATACTCCCTTGGCTGTGGAAGATGTGCAAATCCTCTCGCCGATAAAGATTGCAGCGGGCCAGGAATGTCTGGTTCAAATGGTGCTGCAACCCGAACAAACGGGTTATATCGGAACGATCAATTGGCGAAGTGCCGAAGGATGGGTTCGCCACGCTTCCTTGAAACTCCGCTCGACAGAATCACTAGCCCCCGATGCGGCAGCAGTCGAACTTCCCAAGGAACTCAATACGAATGCCGCTGCCGCTGCAATCGTCGGGCACTATGACCGTTGTCGGCAACTCGGCCTGGATTATGGTCCCGCCTTTCAAACCATCAAACATCTCATTGCAAAAGATAACCAATCTTGGGCCATCGTGGGGGTTAATGGTCAAACTCTCGGCGATTGCGAGGGCATTCACCCGGCGATTCTCGATGGATGCTTGCAAGCGATTGCCTCGGCACTGCCGGCATCACTCGCATCGGCGGTTGTGCCGGTTCGCCTCAAGCATTTCCGCTTGCATCAAGGAGTAGAAACTCAAGCAGAGCTATATTGCCACGTTCATACCATCGCCGAAGCTGGAACCGGCTATGAGGTAAGCCTCGATGTCTATAATCGCGCTCGGCAACTTGTTCTCGAAATACTCGACCTGCAACTGCAACCCCTCGCCCGTTCGCCGCTGGGTTACTATCGCATGCAATGGTTGAATCAAATACGGGAAGCGGAACGGCCTCCTGAATTTATTCCTGCTCCAAGCGAACTGAGCGCCCGGCTGAAACCGGAATACCTGAAAACTTACGATGTTCAAAAGGTCGATGCCCATTCGTTCGCGTTGGAACAACTCGAAGCCGTCACGAGCGATTTGGTGGTTGGCTCGCTAGCGGAACTCGGCCTGGATTTGACGCCGGGGCATGTGTTTTCACTTGCCGAGGCTTTGCAAGCAGGCGCGGTTGTGAAATCGCAGGAAGCCTTGTTTGGTCGGCTGTTGGAAATGCTGGTGGAAGCCGGCAAGCTCACGCAAACCGGGGATGGGTTTCGCGTGGAGACCTTTATGGATTCGGTCGATACGCCGCTCATTCCCGAACGCCCGGAAGTGGAATCGCTTTTGTTTCGCCGATGTCTCGAACATCTTCCGGACGTTCTTCAAGGCAAACGCGATCCGCTGACGTTGCTATTTCCGACGGATGAAAACATCTCCGCTTCGTTGCTTTATACGCAATCGGTGGGGGCTACTGCGCTCAATCGGTTGTTGGCCGAAGGCATCGCCCAAATCCTGGCGGAATTGCCCGAAGGACGCGGGCTAAGCATTTTGGAAATTGGTGCGGGAACCGCCGCCACCACGCAAAGCGTGTTGGAGCGATGCGGAACCGAGCGAATTTCGTATCATTTCACGGATGTCTCGCCGCATTTCTTTTCGGCGGCCAAGTCGCGGTTGGGCGCAGAGGCAATTCATCGGTTCGCGGTGCTCGACATCGAACGCCCGCCTGCGGAGCAGGGTTTTGAACTGGGTCGCTTCGACATCATCATTGCGGCCAACGTGCTGCATGCCACTTCCGATTTGAGGCGGAGTCTGCGCCACGTTCGCGAATTATTGAAGCCGAACGGGGCTTTGTTGTTAATCGAAGGAACCCGCCCGGTTCGTTGGCTGGACGTAATTTTCGGCATGATGTCGGGTTGGTGGGCGTTCCGCGATCATCAACTGCGTCCGAACTATCCGTTGATTTCTGCGGATCTCTGGAAAACGATTTTGCAAAAAGAAGGTTTCGAGGAACCCCAGTCGCTGAGTCCGCTGAGCGAATGTTGCCCGCTCGATCCTGCGAACTCGCTGATTCTCGCCAAGGCCAGTCACAACGAACCGGCTGCTGATGTCGAGCCTCAGCCCGCGAAATCTTGGTTGGTTCTCGGCGATGAGGAAGCCGCCCAAAGCGTGCATCAAACCTTGCAAAATCGCGGACAGCGAAGCCGGCTTGTGCATTGGTGTTCCCATCATTCCCCGGACACCTGCCGGGAGCGCGGGCCGCACGGGTTAAGTTGCTTCGCTCGCGAATATCCGGGAGAGTCTCAAAGCGAGCTTCTGCCTAACTTGATCGTGGTTTGGCCAACGATTGCAACGGGGGCACTCGATGTGCCGGATGCCTCGCTCGCCGGCTGCAAACATCTACTGGAACTTGTGAAAGCTATCCCGCAAACCCCGGCGGGGCATTCTCCGCCTCGGTTGGTGTTTCTTTGCGCGGGATTCAAACGGTGGAAAACGGCCCGACAACTCAGACGCTTTCCCAGTCGGCGATGCTGGGCTTCTTGCGATCTTTGGCTCTCGAACAACCGACTTGGAACATTCAAGCCCTCGACTTAGACCCTGTTTCCGCCGATGGTTCCGCGGCGTGCGTGGATGAGATTTTGTCCGACACACAGGAAGCGGAAGTCGCGTTTCGCGGGGGATTCCGAAAAGTTCGGCGGCTCATCAAAGTTCCAACTCCCACGGCAACCGCCGAACAAAGCCGGCAGTTGAAAATCGCTCGGCGGGGAACCATTGATGGTTTGGAGTTCGTTTCGGCTCCTCTTCAACAGGTCGGACCTTATGAAATCCAGATGGAAGTCGCGGCGGCGGGGCTGAATTTCCGCGATGTCTTAAATGTGATGGGGCTTTATCCCGGCAGTCCACCTTTGGGGGCGGAGTGCGTGGGAACCGTGCGGCGAGTCGGCAGCGAAGTGCGTAAACATCGGGTGGGCGATCGCGTGGCGGCGATTGCTGCCGATGCCTTCCGCGACAATCTGATTGTCCATGAAGATGCTGCCGTCAAGATTCCGCAATCGCTTTCCTTTCCCGAGGCCGCGACGATTCCGATTGCGTTTCTCACGGCGAACCATGCCTTGGTCGATGTGGCAAAATTGCAGCCGGGGCAGCGGGTGTTAATTCATTCCGCCGCCGGCGGCGTGGGCTTGGCCGCCGTCCAAATTGCGAAGCAAACGGGAGCCGAGATTCATGCGACGGCAAGCCTTTCCAAGCATGGTTATTTGCGGGAGACGCTCGGTTTACAATTCACTTCCGATTCCCGCTCTTCGGGCTTCGGCGAACAGATCCGAAAACGAACTTCGGGCCAAGGCGTTGATGTCGTTCTTAATACCTTGGGTGAGGAATTTCTGGCCGAGAATTTGCTGACGCTCTGCGAAGGCGGAATCTACGTGGACCTAAGTCTGTCCACGGAGTCGATTCAAACTCGCATTGCTGCCGATGCCCGGATGTCCGCTACCTGGCTTTGAATCTCGTGGAATACATCGAGCAGGATCTGCCCCGCGCGAATGCGGCGTTGGCCGCGATCTTTGCTCAGATCAAAGCGGGCCGGCTTTCGCCGCTTCCCCGGCGGGACTTTTCATTGGAATCCGCCGGCGATGCGTTTCACTTTCTGCAATCAGCCAAGCACGTGGGCAAGGTGTTGCTGACGGCGGGCAAGAAACAAACGGATCTCAACGGCAAAACGCCGACCGAAAAAACGCCCACGATTCGCCTGGGTGCGGCTTACGTGATTTCGGGAGGATTGGGCGGGCTTGGCTTTTTGGTGGCGAAATATCTGGCGGAACAAAAAGCGAGCCACATCGTTTTGCTGGGAAGAGAGGAACCCAGCACGGAACAATTCCAGCAAATCCATCAGTGGGAATCGCTGGGCGCGAAAATACTTCCTCTGCGTTGCGACGTGGCGAATCTTGCGGAAGTCGAGTCGGCTTTGAACACAGTCCGACGCAGCGTTCCCATTGCGGGCATCGTTCATTCAGCGGGGATTCTCAGCGATGCGAGTTTGGCCAATCAAACCGAGGAAACTTTTCGGGCCGTGTTCGATCCGAAAGTTAGGGGAGCTTGGAATCTGCACCTGGCATCCCAGCAAGATCGCCTCGATCATTTCGTGCTGTTTTCTTCGGTGGCCGGCGAGTTAGGCTCGCCCGGTCAAATCAATCATGCGGCCGCCAATACGTTTTTGGATAGCCTTGCGGCTTATCGCCAAAGCGAAGGGCTTCCCGCCCTCAGCATGGTTTGGGGGCCTTGGGGCGATGTGGGGGCGGCGATCCAAAATGGCCGACTGCGGCATGCCCAAGCGGCGGCCTTTGAATTGATCTCCCCCGCGGAGGGAATCCAAAGTTTCGCAACCGCAATTCGGCACGAGCGAGAATCCAGCCTAACGATGATGAAGTTCGATCCTTCGCGATTGCCTCAGGAATTTGCGGGGCGATCCATCTTTCTCTCTCTCCAAGCCCCAAAGAAACCGGCGGTCGAATCGGTTCGTTCCCCCAAGCGGTTGGATGTTCAAAACCTGCCCGCCTCCGAAGCCGCTCATGCGATCAGGGATTATCTCAAGCAGAAAGTTGCGACGATTTTGTGCTTCGAAGATGCCGAGCAAGTGGACCTGGAAGCGGCTTTATTCGATTTGGGACTCGATTCCTTAACGACGCTCGAATTCCAAAATGCGCTGCAAACGGATTTGGGGCTGACGTTAAAGGCATCCATCTTTTTTGATCATCCCACCCTGAAGGATTTGGCCGCTTACTTGCTGAAGAGCCTGCACGGTTCAAACCCAACGAACCGTTCTGAAGAAGCGAGTGTTTCCAAAGAGCTGCCGGCGGTTCCTCGGAAGAATAACGCGGCCCCAACTCGCGAAGCTGTCAATAGGAAGTCGGCGGCCAACGATTCCGTAACGCGGAATAAACTGATGGAAATTTCCAAAGAACTCAGCAAGTGGGACGACATTCCTAGTGACTAGCTCTGCTTCCGAGGAACAATCTTCGCTGGAACTTCACGATGTGCTCGACCGGGCGCTTTCGCAGTTGCAAAGCGTTCGCGCGAGCCGAACGGAGCCGATTGCGATCGTCGGCATGGGCTGCCGATTTCCCGGAGCTTCCAGCCCCGGCGAGTTTTGGGAATTGCTGGACCAAGGCCGTTGTTCCATCCGCGAAACCCCGGCGGAACGCTGGGATGGCGGGCGGTTTCTCGCAGAGAGTCCCGGCGAAAAAGGACGCATCACCGCCAATCGCGGGGGCTATATTGACGATGTGGATTTGTTCGATGCCGGGTTTTTCAATCTCTCCGGTCGCGAAGCCAACCTGCTCGATCCCCAACAACGCCTGCTGCTGGAAGTCGCCTGGGAAACCCTCGAAGATGCGGGCATTAATCCCTGGGACACCAAGGGTTCCGCCGTCGGGGTTTATCTGGGGATGTGTTCCAGCGATTATCTGCATCTGCTCACTAAGCAACAGCAATTGGACATCGATGCGTGGGTCAGCACGGGCAATGCCCACGGCTCGGCGGCGGGTCGGTTGAGCTATTTTTTTGATTGGCGGGGGCCTTGCTTGGCGGTCGATACGGCTTGTTCTTCGTCGCTGGTGGCTTTGCATCTTAGCGTGCAGGCGCTGCGGAACGAAGAATGCCAAGCTGCATTGGTTGCGGGCGTGAACTTGATTCTTTCGCCGGAACTCAGCATTTCCCTTTCGCAAGCGGGCATGCTTTCTCCGGAGGGGCTTTGCAAAACTTTCAGCGACCGGGCGGATGGGTTTGTGCGCGGGGAGGGCTGCGGGGCGATTTTGTTGAAGCGGTTGTCGCGGGCGATTGCCGATGGCGACCGCGTGCATTGTGTGATTCGCGGCACTGCGACGAACCAGGATGGACGCAGCATCGGACTGACCGCACCCAACGGCTTGGCCCAACAAGCCGTGATTCGCGCTGCCTTGGCCAATGCGCAGCTTGGCCCTTCGCAGATTTCCTATCTCGAAGCGCACGGCACGGGCACGGCTTTGGGAGATCCCATCGAAATGAACGCTTTGGAATCCGTGTTTGCCGCGAACCGATCTTCCGAGAAGCCGTTGTGGGTTGGTTCGGTCAAAACCAATTTTGGGCATTTGGAAGGTGGGGCGGGAATCGCGGGCATCATCAAAACCGCATTGTCGCTCTCGAAGCAAACTATTCCCCCGCATTTGCATTGCGTGACTCCCAGTGCGAAAATCGATTGGGATTGGCCCGTGAAACTCGCGACCGGGGCGCAAATTGGCGGATGGCAAACGGAACGCCGCGAGCCGCCGGCGTCAGTTCGTTCGGCTTCGGCGGCACGAATGCCCACGCGATTCTTGCCGAGGCAATCCCCCCGCAGAGTGCCGTTCCCCTAGGCGATGCGAACGCGGGCATCCTCAAAATCTCCGCCAAAACCCATCAGGCGTTACGCGACTTGGCGAGCCAATACATTGAGCGGCTGAACGAAAACGAACTCGCAGAAATCTGTTATACCTCCTGCGTGGGCCGCGCGGATTTTCCTCACCGCATCGCCGTTCCCGCGATCGATGCCCTCACCATGCGGACACAACTCGCGAGCTGGTTGAACGGTGAATCACAACCCGCTGGGTTTCACGCGGGCAAGTGCGAAGAGGAATTTCAAACCTGCTGGATTTTTCCCGCTCGCCTGACTTGGAACGAAAAGCAAGGAAAAAATCTGTATGCCGCCTGCCCGGTCTTTCGGCAAGAATGGGACACGCTGGATGAACTTCTCGCAGAGTTTTCCCCGCGCAGATCTCAGCCAAATCGTTTGGGAAAACGCGGAACGCTCCCACACGGAACAGGCGATTGCGGGGGTGGCTTTGCAATACGTTCATGGGCGGGTTTTGCTCGCTTGGGGTTTAGAACCGGCGAGAATCATCGGGCAGGGTTTGGGAGAAATCGCCGGCGGTTGTTTGGCGGGTTTGTTTTCCATCGAAGATGCGCTGCGGTTGGTTGCGAATCCTCATTATGCAGAGCGAATCGTCTTTGCACGGGGCAGCGTGAGTTATCGTTCCGCTTCAAGCGAATCTGGCGAGTGCCGAACATCGGGCTATTGGCGGGCCATTGCCAACCTTTCATTATCCGATGCGGCTCCGATCATCGACCATTCCCTGACTGCGGGCATGCCGCCTTTGATTTTTGGGGAAGGCGAACTTTCGCTTCCCACTGGGAAGGACGGCTTGCCTTTATTGTTTGGGATGAATACCGAGTGGCGGGAATGGATGGAATTGCTCAGCCAGTGCTACGCTCAAGGCGCTGCAATTGATTGGCATTCCGTGTTCCCGAATCATCTCGACAAAGTTGCGTTGCCGATGTATCCCTTCCAACGGAAGCGGTATTGGTTTTCGACGGACCCGCCCGGCGAAACCACGGATTCCCCCGCACATCCCTTTCTACAAAAGCAGACTTCCGGACCGGGGCAAACGGTGGAATTTGCCTTGGACCTAAATCGCATTGAATTTTTGAGACACCATCAGGTTCTCGACACCTGCCTGTGTCCGCTGACGTTTTTTTTGGAGATGGCCTTGGCGGGGGCGAAGCACATCAATTCATGGATGGCCAAACCTTTGCGGGTGTCTGACTTGGCGATTCAACAACCGTTGCTGTGGGAAGCGGGAACGGCTTGCGAACTGAAGGCCGTTTTCGATGACCATGCGGAAGAAGTCGCTTGCCGATTCGAGTTTCAAAAAGAAGGCCGTTGGCAGGAAAGTTCCCAATGCCGGGTCGCCATCGACAACCGCCCGTCAAACCCGCCTTCGCGCTTCCTCGCGATGGCATCCCCCAAGATGTGCAGGCACACTACCAACGCTTTCTGTCCGGCGGCTTAAAATATAGCCGGGAATTTCGTTGTGTGGATTCGTTGATGCTCGGCATCGATCCCGATTGCTTAGCTTGGGGAAAAGTTCGACTTCCTGATTTCGCGGACAGGGCGGGTTATCATTTCCATCCCGCTTTGCTCGATGGCTGTTTGCAAGTCACGCTGACGGCGTTGCAGGATCAAGCGAACAACGGTTGGATCCCCGTGGGCGTCAAGGAATATCGGTTCCATCAAACCCCGCAATCGCCGGCGGTGTATGCCATCATCCGTAAGATTCACCGGCCTTCCGACGATATGTTTCTGGTGGACATTGCCATTCTCGATGAGGCCGCTGCGTTGGTCGCCGAGGTCGCGGGCCTCACTTTGAAGCAAACGGCTTATCGGATGGAGAACCTCTTAAATCTGCAGCAACGTTCCTCCGATCCTTTGGTGCAACAGGTGCGGGAAGCTTCTTCGGAAGAACTCCCCAGGGCGCTGGCGGCTTACGTCAAATCGCGTTTGGCGAACATTCTGGATTTATCGCTGAACGAGTTGGAAGTCACGCAACCCTTGATCGACTTGGGCATGGATTCGCTGATGGCCATCGAATTGCGAAACGACATTCAAACTGATTTGCGGCTCGAACTTTCTATGGAAGAATTGTTGGACGTGTTGACGCCGAACGATTTGACGGCCCGCTTGCTCCATCAAATGGAATCCCCGCCCGCACAAGATCCAGCCGACGATGCCGCCGATGAGTGGATCGAAGGGGCAATCTAAGAAGTCGGCCGGCAGTTTTTCATCATCATCCGAAAACGCTCGCAAGACAATCCGTTTGATTCGGCTCCTCTTATGAAGCACGTGCTTGTTACCGGAGCAACCGGGTTTATCGCCCAGACTTTGATTCCCAGCCTGATGGTTCGGGGCGTGGAAGTTACGGCCTTGGCGAGAAAACCCGAAAAATGGCCGCAGCCCAAGGAGTTTTCGCCTCGATGGATCGCCGGCGACATGCGGGATCTTTCCGCGGTCAAACGTGCCGTGGGAACCGTGGAAGGAATTTATCATCTGGCGGCGGCGACCGCTTGCCCCTCGCTAAAACGCGCCCGAACCGTGAACGTGGGCGGCGTGGAAAACCTCATTCAAGCCGTTCGCGACCGCGAGACTCCGCCGAGGTTGGTCTATGTTTCTTCCTTGGCGGTGGCAGGAAAAATCGCGAACCAAGGCGTTACCGAAACTGAGGATTGCCTGCCCGTTTCCAACTACGGGAAAACCAAATACGAAGCGGAACAGATCCTGCGATCTCATGCGCGGGACGTCCCGGCAACCATCGTGCGGCCTCCGTGCGTGTTCGGGCCTTGGGATCGCAATTTGTTTCCTCTGTTTCAGGCGGTCGGGAAAGGCTGGAATCTCTCCGCCGGCTCCGCGAAGCATCGGTTTTCCTTCCTCCACGTCGATGACCTCACGGCAGGTTTGCAGGCCGCGATGCGGCGGGGAAGCACAATCGAAAACCCCGACGACCGGGAAAACTCCGGCGTCTATTACCTCGCAGACCCGGATCCGGTTTCGTTCGTGCAGATCGCGGAATGGATTCGCCCGCTGTTCGGCAGGAAATCTGTCCGCACGGTGGTTTTGCCTTTCAGCCTTTGCTGGGGGATCGCGGCGGTGTCCGAGGGATGGGGGCGCATCACGGGGGGGGTGCCGTTTTTGGATCGGGATAAAATCCGCGAAGCAAAAGTCGGGTCTTGGGTATGTCTTGCGAATCGAGCCGAGAAAGAACTCGGGTTCCATCCGAGCGAAGATCTGAAAACCCGGCTCAAAAACACGTTCGATTGGTACTTGGAACGAGGATGGATCAAATCGCCGCCCGCGAAAACCTTTGATTCAGGATCGAAAGGGCCAACGGGTTAGGTTGGTGATGAGGACCGGCGGTCGTTTGTTTTTTTCGCCATAAAAAGCAGCGGGGAAAATAGAAAGACCAAAAATCCCCACGCGCTGCCCAGGAAGCAGATCCACCACAAAAGCCCCAATACGCCGCAAGCGATTCGGTGGTGTTCGTGCAACCATTCTCCCGCGTGGAAGCGAAGTCCCCAGTGCATGCAACCGCCTAAGATCAGCACGAGCAAGCCCATCAGCAGCACCTCTTCGGAGCGGGAATCCATCGTCCAAACCGAGACTTTCCACTGCGAATCGCCGCCGGAGAGATCCGCGACGAGTGCGTTGTCGGTTTGCTCTGCAGAATCTTTGGCGAGCTTGGGCTGGGAACTCTCGAAACCCTGCTGGGGAATCAAGCGGGTATGGCTCGCCGGAACGATGGCGAGATGGGCCTGATCGAGCGGGATGTTTTTGGGTTTGGGCAGACTGAGTTCGAGTTGTCCGAATCGCGGCAAAGGTGATGCCGGCTTTCGGGACCAGTAAATCGCGAGGGTTCGGTCGGAATTAGCCGGGCGCGATTCGCCTCGCGGGGGAATTGGTTGGGTCAGCGTTTGATTTTCCGCGTGAATCTCTGGGGATAGCCGGTTGCCATCCAGCAGCACGGCTTCAAGGATTGTGCCTTCGGGCCAATCGAACACCATAGATTTCGGCCCGCGCAGCGGCAATTGAATCCGGGTTTGCCCGGAAATGATTTGAGGGTCGGTCAGCCAAATTTCACTGTGAACGAGAAACGCTTGCCCTGCTTTTCGCTCGCCTGCAATCGCGGGCAACAGCCGCCATGCAGGATTGGGGTCGCGGTAGCATTGCATTCCCGCAGGCAGCGTCTCTGAGGGATCGGTCTCGCGGAACCAAGCGGGAATTTCTCCGCCGGTAACCGTTTGAGGCCAGTCGGCATCATCAATCGAATGGACCATAAACTCGGCAGAGGCCAACAGAAAAGCCCGCTCGACTCGCCCGCCGATCACGCGCAAATCGGGCAGTTGCCAACTCTCGAATTGCGGGCTGTCGACCAAGGCATCGATTTGCAAAGTCTGCACATCCTTGTGAAAGCCGGCGTGAAAGACAAGCTCTAACGATTGATCGGGGTTGGTCAGAATTTCGTAGGGCACAATCCTGCCGGGATGGTTGGCAGCCTTCACGCGAAAATCCCGGGTCATCGAAGCAGGCAACCGGATTTGCAAGGGCTGCGGGGAATGCCCCGAATCCAGAAAGTGCAGCAAAGTGCTCGCTTGGATTTGCGAGGCATTCTCCCTTTGGACTCGAATCAATTTGTCGAGTCGAAATTCTTCAAGCGCCCCGCCAACCACAATCGAGGGAACGCGCGTGTGATCGACCAGGCGGACCCCGGCGAGGAGTCTGAGGCCGTCCATTTCCCCTAAATTCAGATCATCATCCAACGCGGGTTGGTCTTCGATGCCGATCACCCTAACCTGATGTTTGAGCATCCGCGATCCGAACAAATGCAATCGCGAATCGACGATCTCCGCGTTTTCGACTTGGATCATGGGCAGCTTCACGCGATCGCCTTGTTTGATGGCGAACGGTTGCGAGCCGGAGAGATTCACGTTTTGAATTCCGGTCGTGCCATCGCTGAGCACCAATTCCAGGCGGGTTCCGGTCAACGTCCAACGGTCCAAGCGTTCGGTTTCATCTTCTTCAATTGAAACCGAATCGATGAGGAACCCCTCCGGCACGGTTAGGACGTGGCGAAAGGCTTTTGCCCCGCTGGTTTCGATTTCCACAGTCACCATCCATTTGAGTTCCCGGTCTGAAAGCTGGCCTTCCTGATTGAGCCGCGCCCGCCGCGCGGGGGTTCGCGATTGGATGGGCAGCGCGATCTCGCCGGGTTTCAGCAGCTTCCAGGCGTATTGCGGGCCGCGAATCGTCAAGCTTTCCGAGGAAGCCATGCGGTAGGCGGACAGAAACTTCTCCGGCGGAAGCGCGAAAACGTCTTTGGCAATTTTTGCGGAAAAATCCCCTGTCCCCAACGCGAGTTCCGGCGTGGCATTCACGCCCAAAAGGTATTCCGGTTCCGCGGAGTCGGGCGGTGGGGATGGAAAGAAATCGAGAGCCGGCAATCGCACAAGCCCCGGCTGAGAATCCCCCGACAAATCGCGCGGGGTGAGGCAATGGATTTCGACGGAAAACTCCCGCGCGAGCGGCTCCTGAAATTCCAACAGCAGCCGAGTGGAAGTTTTATCGCTTCGCGCATCGAAGGAATCCAACCGATCCGACTTCACGTTCTTCACCAGCGTGTGCGCGGGCAGCGACCAAACGGAGGAAGAACTTCCCGTGCGGGGGGGATTTTTCACGCGGATTTGCCATTCGATCCACAGCGGATGAACCGTGGCCAATGCGCACACTCGCGGCGGATTCTTGGCGGGTAAGGGGGATTGATCGGGTTTTTGGCTCCAACTCAGTTCCAGAGTTTTGGAGGCTGCCAACATGCCTTGAATTGACTTGGCATTGGTTTTCGACAGCATTTGCCCCGGCAATCCGCGCACCCGGAGCAAGGCAAACTCTTCCGGTAAAGTCGCCCGAAAAGTGCTCGCGGAAACCGCAGGCCCCGTGAAACGAAAAGTCCCTCCATTGGGAAGCGAATCGGCACGGCCATGCAAACGCAGCTGAACCCGCCGGGTCGAAATTGAAATCGCATCCCGAACGTGGTCTTGAGCTTTTTCGGCAATCGCCGGCCCTTGGGATCGAGGCGGAGACAACTCCAACACGAACCCGGAAACATCCGGCTGCTCAAGAAGGGGATGCGAAACCCCATCCACCAGACAATGCCCCGGGCCGCCCGGATAAATCTGCTCCAAAGGCAAGCGAACCTGCACGGTTCGCTGCGAATCAAGCAGGATTATTTGAAGGTCGGCCAGCATCTCGACGAAGCCTTGGGCATCGATTTTCGCATCGTAGTTCGCGGGAGCCAGTAGATAGTCTTCCGCGCGGGGAGCCGCACGCCGGCCGATCGCAATTGCTTAAGAAAGCCGCGATTCACGTAGATCACATCCCCGACCGTTCGCAGGTCTCGCGGATTGTTCACGGGAATCATCACGTTGAAAGCATGCCCCGTTTGTCGCCCGATTTCTTGAGGAGGAGCATCCAGAGTGGGTGGCGAAGTCTGGCCATGCACGGGCCGAATCGCCAGATGGCCGCCCATCACCACCAGAAAAAATCCAAGTCCGACCAAAAGCAGGATGCCCACCGCGGGGTGCTGGGGAAAACTCGCGGTGCTGCCGATGGCATCGGCGGTTTTCCCACGTCCTTCGGAGAGCAGGAACCGGCGGGGAAACAAAAACGCAATCAGCGTTCCCGTCAAGCAGCCTCCGCAGAGAAACGCCCAAGGCAAAGGCAACAGCCCGGCTCCCGCGAAATTCAGCAAAAACCAAATCCATCCCAACCGCCGGCGGAAAGACCAACGCCGCAATCGGAACAAGAATCCCAAGCACAGGCTGACAAGCATCGCTACCCAAGCCCATTGGTTTCCCAGGTTCTCGTTCCACAATCGGAGGGTGAGCGTGTCCGCGCATAGGGGCCGCGCAGCTTCGTGGATCGTCCAATCCAGAGGAAAGAATTCCTGCCGGGGTTCGGTTTGCCTGGTCGAATCTTCCCGCTGTTCCGAACTCCATAAGGACGACCAATCCTCGATGTTCCAGGGGATGAAAAACTTTTCGGAGGCTCCCCGTCCCAACGGTCCGAAAAAGCGAGTGGTCCATTGCGTGGTGGGAGCAGGCGAAACCAACGCCAATTCCGTCGGGGCCTCGCGGAGTCTGAGATTGGGAGAAATCGCGAACTGCCAGGTGAAATCCAATAGGGTCACTTCGGTCGCGGGAAGGCCGGCGGCGAAGTGCGGAGAGATCCCTTCAGCCTGCCATTCGGTCCGATAGCGAAGCTCGATCAGGTTCTTCCGCTGCGGGGGAAGAAAGTCAATCGTGAAGCCCTCATCGGCCCGGCTGGGAAGCACAATTTCCCCATTCACCCGCGCTTCGATCAAACGGGCGTTTTCTGAAAGCCGAAATGGAAACGAGAATCGATGGGAATAAGATTCCAATTCGTAACGGGCGCGATGAATGCTTTCTTGGCCGTAGCCATTAATCAGCGAGTGCAGCGTCAATCGCCCCAACCGCGAATTGGTTTTTCCATCTTTGGATCTGAGGGCAAGCGAGAGACGGGCATCGGGAGATTGATAATGCCAACGGCGAACTCTTCCCTGAAGGGAATGCTTCCGGTCTTCGGGAAGTTCTTCTTCTTGGGTGAAGGTCGTCTGCACGTTCAAGAAGGACTGGCCGGCGGCCCGAACCTCCACAGTTCCTCGAAAATCGCGAGCCGCCGGCAGGTAAGGCAACTCCGGTTCCGATGTGGCGGAAAATTCCCTTCGGCGTTTCGCGAGGATTTTGAATGGTTTCGATTGCGGGGCGGGCAGCTGCAATTCCCAGCCTTCTTTGGCCGCCGCTCGATGACGGGGATCTTGCGACATCAAAGCAGGCGGGGCAATCGCCTTTGCGGGCAGGGGTTCTGCTTGAAGTTCCCAATCCCAGCCCTCGCCGAAATCGAAGCCCAGCACGACCAACCGATCTAAAGGCGCATCCAGCGGATTGATGGACAGCACCAGCTTTTCTTGAATCTGCCCGTCTTGCAAAATCACGGACAAACCGGCGGAGGCATCGTAAGGAGGCTCGGCCCGTTTGAGCGTGAGCGTGGCATCTTGAACCGATCCCTTGGAAAAAAACGAACGGAAATTCTGACCGAAATCCGCGGCTTTCATCGAGAAGAAAAGCGAAGAATTTTGCACGAACGGCGGATTGTTCGGGGCGGTCCAAGGCAACACGCTGGGCGAGGAATCTGTGCTGAAAACGTCGCTCTTGTCCGAATCCACCGCGAGAAACTGCTCGAGAGAGCGCGCAGAAAGCGGAGCCACGCACGACAAAGACATCGTTTGCTCGGCGGTCAAAGGCAACCGCCGGGCAAGAACCAGCACCCGTTTGCTTTGCATGGAAGTCAACGCATCGAGAAATTCAATCGCCAGCAGCGAGCGCTTCCCTTTCTTGGAGAGCCGCCAATCGGAGATCACAGGGGAAGACGATTCGCTCGGTCCGCGCACGTCCAAAATTTCCCAGCCGGGAAGAACTTCGCAGTTCGCAACATAGCGCGAACCGGACTGAGCCGCCCACGTAATTTCCGTCCGCATTTGCCATTCTTCGGTTCCGGTGGTCAGATAACTCACGACTTGGGCGGAGGCGGAAAAGTCTGGGGTGCCGATGAATGCCGTCAAAGCGGCGTTGGCATCCGAGGCGATCTGCGAAAACGTCAAGGTTTCGCGTTCATCCGGCTCCACGGAAATCGCCGTTTGGCGGAAGCCTGCGAGTTCGTAAGACCTCAGTTCCAAGGGGGCTTCCACCGTGAGATGCGATTCCCCTCGCAGCAACGCGGCCTCCGGGCAAGTCACGCGGGGAAGTTGCCAAGCCCGGCCCGATTGCACCCGCGTCAAACCTTGAATCCGCAGCGGGCGGCTTTTTCCCAACAGGGGATCGGGAAGTTGAATGATGATCTGCTGCCGATTCGCCTGGCCTTTCAGCCGCCACGTCAAATTCGAGTCTCCGCCGTAACTGACCGAATACACCCGAATCGAACGCGGGACGTGAAACACCACCTGGGAAACCGGGGCAAAGGCAACCTCCAATTCGTAGCGGGCTTCGATCTGCAATTCGCGCTCGCGGACCAGATACGTCGTGTCCGACTCCGCGAGCAACAACGGTTTTTCGGGCTTTTTCGACTGGGGAAAAGCGACTTCCAACTTGCATTCGGTCTCGCTGCCCAACACCAATCGCCAAAGCCGAAATTCGGCAGGCTTTTTCAAAGGAATCCGCGTGGGACTTGAGTTCGCCTCCGAGTTCAACGGCCCTTCGATTTGGCCGAGAGAAGCAGACAGCGTCCATCCCGTGGGCAGATAGAGTTCCAATTCGGTGACTGCCGACTGAGCGAGTTTCAGGTCGAATTCCACGCGATCAGAAAACCGGCGGCCCAGAGCGGTCCACTCGCCCTTTAACTTCAAGCGATTTCCGGGCTTCGTTCGGTCTCGCGGAGGCAAAACGAGCAGTGTCCGGCCATTTTTCGTGTTCCCCCAAGCCGCCTTTCGCGTTTCATTTTTTTTCATCCACGCCAGCGATGTGACGGCGAGATTCAACGGATCGAGCGAAAGCATCCGCCCCGGACCCGATTGCAGAATTTGAAAATCGAACCGCCCGCCGCTCAACTGCGTTCCCGTGAAGAAGGCTTGATACTCCGCCCGTTCGATGGCCGCATCGGCGGGAGCGGGCGGTTGCGGTTTCAGTCCTTCTAAAAGCTGGCGATATTCTGCTCCGCCGATGACTTCCCAATCTCCCTTGGGCCATGCTTGGGGACGATTCGCGGGCACGAAAAGCTGTTTGACGTCGGCAGGGGAGAGGGCCGGCACGCTTTTTGTTGCTGGAACGGAGGTTTTCTCCGCGCCCCGGATGTTGGTCCCGGCCACAGTGAAAGCCAGGACACACACAGTAATTGCCAAGCCTCCGCGCGAAAACCACCCTTTCATTCGGGGTTCTCCATGATCGAAGAACTCATCAACGCGGGCGAAGAATCGGAAGATCCTGACCTGGAAGATTGGGGTTCGGATGCTTCGGCGGGAACTTGCCTGACCGCGGTGGGATCTTCCGAACCGATGACTTCGGGATAACTCTGCGCCAGCGAACCCACTGAAGAACCCGCATAGTCTTCGGGACTCGGCAAGGCGATGTCGGCCGGCGGCGATTTTTTCAGCGAACCATCCATCAGCACCGCGACAATCGCCAGCAGCAAACCCAACCCTGCCGGTTGCAGCAGGACTTGCATCGGAGCCATGAACCAAACCCCACACGCCGCAAACGCGAACACGACCATCAACACCGTGAGTACGTTTCGCGTGAACGGAATCTTCAACAGAAAGAAACCCATCAACAAGGCCAGGCCCGCTCCGAACAGCACGATGATCGAACGATTCATCGCGGAAAACCGCAGCGAATCGCAAGGCCCGTAATAACTGAAGCAGTAGGTATTGCCTTCCGCCGGGAATATGCCCGCCTCGCCCACATGGGAAAAAGGCATCCAGGTGGAAAGGGTCTTTGAAGATTGATTCTCCGTCCGCGACCAAAACAACCCCTGCCTGGTCCAAGAAAACTCCGGCGTGAATCCTTTGGGAAGCGTGAAAAGGTGCTGATCGACGGGCAACGCAATTTCCCAAAAGGTCTTTTCGATCCAGACTTCGCCGGGAAACGTCGGCGCGGACAATTCCAAGCGTTCGCTCCAATTCAACTTGGTCGAGCCGACGTGATGATAGGCAACGCTCAAGACCGCTCCCTTGAGGGTGGCGGGGAAGGCCAGCCGGTACGTCCCCGAACCGGGCTGTGTTTCTTTAGCCGCCTGCCCTTCCGCGAGTTCCGCGCCGTTCCAATAAAACGCATCGGGAACAATGCGGTCGGAAGGCAGAGAGATCAGCAGATGATCCAATTCCGGTTCGAGTTGGTAATCTGCACGAGAGACTATTTGCCCGTTCGGCTGAAGCGAACTGCGAACCAAGGATTTACGGATTTTGAAGTGCTGAATGTCGGATTCCTTCCGAGGCGACCAGGTCAAAGAAACCATCTCGCCCGGTTGCGTTGTCGTCCAGACGTTTTGATTTTGTTTCTCGGGGATCTTTTTCCAGTGGGAATCTTCCAGCGTGACTTGGGCGGGATAATCCGTCGAGAACTCCAAGCGTCCCGTGACTTCGCCGGCATCGCTGGCTGCTGGCGCACGCAGGGAAGAACCAAGCGGGGTTTCTCGCGGTCGAATTGGGAAATCTGATAGTCCGCCGTGATCTCGAATTGATTCAGCATTGATTTGGGCAGCGTCAGCCGCGCTTGCCGGGAACCGCCCGCGACGACTTCAAGGCCCGTCCATTCAAAATTGAGCGGCACGCCTTCGATTCGGAACAGCACGTTTTCCGGGAACGTGCGGGGAACCATCACGCGGAGTTGGGAGATGCGTTCGTATTTGACGTTGTAGCGCAGAGATTGCCGAACGTCGATGCGGTCATCGAGCAAACTTATCCGCAACTGCGTCTCGCTGGTGATCGCCTGCGGATGCGTGATGGATTTCACCTGAAACGATTGCTGTTCGGACCGCATCAAAAATCCCGTTTGCCGAGGTCCGCGAAAGTCCCGCATGCTTGCTTGGCTCAAGCGGGATTCCACTTCCTCGGCGAAGGCGGCGGAGAGCGGTTGCGTCTCCGTTCCTTCCGCCGGCAGCACGCTGGATTCCACGCTTTCTTGGTTCGTGACCACCACGACCGTTCGCACCGGGTTGGAGGCGATCACGCGGGGCAGCGTCAAAGGAAACGCATTCGTCGCCGAGCTTTCGAGCTTGCGCGTGGCCCTGACCAGAAACTGAAATTCCGAACCTTGGCCTAAGCGTTTGGCAAAGGGAAGCGAAATTCGCCCCGATTTTGGATCCAGCACCACATCCTCGACCTCGCCGGGCAATTGCGTGCGATCGATTGTCCAGCCTTGTTCCTCGAAGCCTGGCCAGTCGATTTCTAAAGATTCCAGCACACCGCGATAAACTTCCAATTCCAGATCGGCTAACAATTCGACTTGCTTCGCACCGATGTTCAAAAACAGATGCGGGCGCACGGAATAGGTCGGTTGAATTCGTTGAAATTCAAGGATCAATTGATAAGGCTGTTGGCGAAACTGATACGCGCTGAGGATCGGCCCCGGTCCCAACAGATCGCTGATGTTGGCTCGATCCACATCCGTCGCCGAGCGTTTGACGATGCGATAACCCTCGAACCCCGCCACGCCGATTTCGCCGGATTGGCGCAGGCATTCGCTGACGTTGAAGCCCGCCACGACGAGTTGTCCCGACGTTGGCCACGGGGCTTGCAAAATCCAATCCAACCGCACGCGGTTCGTCGTCGCGGCGGGAAGCGAAATTTTGAGGGGCTTAGGCGAATCGGGAAATCCTTCCAACGGGCGATGCCGCTCGCCATCGACTTTGAGTTCCAACACGCTGAACCCGCCGGGCAGCGAGACCTCAATTTCTTTCATGCTGCCCTGCAAGGGTTCAATGAACTGTTGGGCTTTGAGCAAGATCGATTCTTCCGTGGGTTCCACCCGCAATTTACTCTCGGCTTTGAGCAGGGTTTTAATTTGGCGGGAATCCGGCAAGGCCCGCCAACCCAAATCCAGCCTCTGCCCCAAGCGAAACAATTCCACAACGCTGGACGATTTGCCGGCGGCTGTTGTTTGATGCGCCCCAGCCACGATGGTTTCGAGCGACAACTGCTCGTTCGCGATGGGGACGGTCAACCGGGCATAACTGCACGCAGCCGAGGGCACGGGCAATTGCAACCGATGAATTCCCGAGGCTTTTTTGATCGGCACCAAGATTCGCAAAGTCAGCACGTGCTGACCATGCCCTTGAAACCACCAATGCAAACCGCCCCTCCGATCATAATGATCGAACCCCGCTTTGCCTTGGCCTACTTTCGGTTTCGGCTCTGGGGCCGACGGGTTGTATTCGTGCCGAAAACTTAGCAGCGTGGCTTCCTGAAGTTCCAAAGGAACGCTGACCCATTCCTCGGGCTTAGTAATTTGAATCGATAATTTTGCGGTCAATTCGGCAGAGGCTTCGCCGGCCTTTCCCTCCAGGCTTACGTCCGAAAACGTATAAGCCGGCGGCCCGGCAGGTTGCAATTGCTTTTCTGTCCATCTTAAAAATTCTTCCACGGTTACTTTCTCGCTCGCGGGAACGAAGCGAGGTTCCCCATCTTTGTCCAGCAGATACAATCCATCCCCCAACTTGGGTTTGATGAAGGGAGTCGGCCCGGATTGCGGCTCGGCGAACAGCAGATGGGCGGAATCGGACGAAACCGGCGGGGTATTCTGTTTCTGTTCTATTTGTGGATTTTGAGAATTTGCCCGTTCTTGCGCAGCAAGCGAACCCCATGCCCATCCCATGAGCAATAAAGCGAAGCCCAGGCGGAAAATTAAAGAGAGTCTGCGATACAAGTCGAAGTGCATGAGGCCGCAAGCGAGAAAAGCTATTGGATGGGGAGATTGGTCGAGAAATTCGCCAAGGGGGAATAGAGGTGTTGGGCAATTCTCCCTTTTTATGATACCCCATAACCTACTGTCGAGAAAGCACCAATTTCTGTTTGTTCGGCAGAACGGCTAATTAAACACGCCGCAGAATTCGCGGTGCAAATCGGTTCCATTGCTGGCCAGGATTTCGGGTTCATCCACCACGAACGGGGAATCGTCCAATCGGGTGACTTTCCCGCCGGCTTCCCGCACGATCAGCGCACCGGCGGCCATATCCCAAGGCTTCAAGCTGCCGGACCAATACAGTTCGATCCGCCCGCAAGCGACGTAGGCCAAGTTCAAAGCCGCCGATCCGGTGCGCTGCAAACTTTGTGCAAGGGGCAGGATTTTCAGGAATCTGGCCACCGCCGGATCGTTCCCATTGGTGCCCACGGGAAGACTGGCCACCACCATCGCCCGGCTGAGCGCATCGACGTCCGTGGGTGAAATCGGCGTGCTGTTGAGTTTGGCTCCTTGCCCGCGTAACGCCGTGAACATCTCATTACGGTTGGGATCGAACACCACGCCCGCCAGCAATTCCCCCGCCTCTTCCAAGGCAATGGAGACCCCATAGTATGGGAACCGATGCACGTAATTCGATGTCCCATCCAAGGGGTCGATAATCCAGCGGTAAGGCGAGTTGGGGTTCGGTTGATCCAAGCCCTCTTCGCCTAAGAACCCGTGTTCGGGAAAGTGGCTTTTGATGTGCTTGTGAATCAGTTCCTGCGAAGCGAAATCGGCTTCAGTCACCAGATTGGCCCGGCTTTTTTCGCTGACGGTAAATCGCGAAGCCCAATCTTCCAAAACCTCGCCGGCGAGGCGAGCGGCTTCTTCTGCGATGCTCAAAAAGTTCCCATCTCCCACGCTGATCGACTCCTTGACGCGGCTGGGTGAATTGCGTGTACGTTGCGGATTTGGCAACGTCTTTCTGCCGCGCAGTCTGGCAAACGGCGCTTGGCCCGTCAATGATCCGCCGGGGGAAAGCCGAAAGACGTGAGTGTTTGTGATGTGACGATTCGTTTGTCGCTTTTCCATGCGACAACGGAAATCACGCGGGCAGGGGGGCTTGCTTCCCGGTGGATCACCTTGCCCAATCGGCCCGCGTTTTTCATGTTGGCCAGGTTCCCTGAAAAACTTCCACAGCGGGACCGGTGAGGTAGACTTGGTTGTTTTCGGCGTTCCAATCCACATCCAAAATTCCGCCCGGCAATTGGCAGGCAACTTGGCGCTGGGTTTGATCTTGCAGCACCAACGCCACCACGGCGGCAGCGGCTCCGGTTCCGCAAGCCAGCGTTTCGCCGCTGCCTCGCTCCCAGACTCGCATTGCGATACTCTCGCGAGAAAGGATTTGCACAAATTCCACGTTCACGCGGTTGGGAAACAAGGCGTGACTTTCGATTTGGGGACCGATTTTCATTACCCATTCATCGCTGGGTTCATCGACCCGCACGATGCAATGCGGATTGCCCATCGAGAGGCACGTCACCCAAAATTGCCTGCCTTCCACACTTAATGGGGCATGCAAAGGGGGCGTGCCTGCGAGCAGCGTGGGTATTTTTTCCGGCTGGAAAATCGGCTCGCCGAGAGAAACCCGCACCCGGCGAGCGGTTCCGTTTTGGGCTTCCACCCACACGGTTTTCAGGCCGGCGTCGGTTTCGATTTCAAACTCCGTCCCATCCGCCATTTGCCGATCGAACAAATACTTCGCCACGCATCTTAATCCATTGCCGCACATCTCGCCGAGACTGCCATCCGCGTTCCAGATTCGCATGCGGCCTGCCGCCACATGCGAAGGGCCAATTACGATGATTCCATCCGCCCCGATGCCTCGATGCCGAGGACACATCTCCGCCGCCAACGCAGGAACATCCTGGGGCAAGGTCTGCGCGAAGGCATCCAGATAGATATAATCGTTCCCTGCCCCGTGCATCTTGGTGAAGTCAATCGTCATGGGGTCTTTGTCCATTGGAACAACTATTTGCAGCTCGATAAACAGCTCGGCAGTTGGGCACACTGGGCCGCAAGCCCATCGGTTGATCTGCGAAGGGCGACCGCAAATAACGCATTAACGGGAATGAAGAAATCTCAGGAACGGGCCATTGGTTGATGAAGTCTTTCGGCCAACGTGCCATTGGGATCTCAACTTGGTAATGGTTGGCCGCCGCGGTTGTAGGTTGTGTGATCTAAGACGGCTAGATAGTCAAAATCGGTGAGGCTTTGCGGGGTGCAGGGGAAATAGCTGTAATTCTTCGTGCTGCCTGTGCGTGTCGGAAGATTTGCGATTTCCGAGGCGGGCAGCCCTTGCCCTTGGTGCGTGGAAATGAATCTTGCCGGTCCGGGTGCTTTGGTCAAGCGGGATTCAAGTGTTCCAGCTTCAGGGACATTGATGCCGTTGGCTTCGGACTGGCCACAAGGCGGAACCGATGATGGCATAGCTTGGGCCGAGTATTTCCTGCAGATGCGCTCCCGCCGGCCACCAGGTATGAAGTTCCTCTCCCAGTTGCCATTCGGCTTTGCCGCGTTTGAGATGGCTATTATGTGCGAAGGCGAAAACCTTACCTCGGCCCCGCTCGTGGGAGACGAGATAGGCCAGATGATTTGCCATCATCGCATCCCTCAGGCCGAGCAGTCTATCAAACCGATCCTCCGATTCTCTTGCGACCGCCGCATGATAGCTCAAAAACTGCCGGGCCATACTTGTATAGTGCAAGGCTTCTCTATAGTGGTTCTTGCCGCCGTTTGCAGAAAGTTCGGGGCGGCGGATTTGGAGTTCCATCATCAGGTCTTCGGTCTCAAGCCGCAGGGCTTTTGCTTCGGGTGACAAGCCCACCGACTGCGCCGGATCCATCATGGCGGCGGGGTTCTCCCAAGCCGCATCTTGACCAATGAACGCATCAATCCGCTCGCGCCGTTCTTTTGCGTTTGAGCCATCCACCGCTTTGAGATAATTGAGAACGACTCTCAGAATTTGCCTGGGGCTATCGCTGCCGGTCATTTCGGTCGGACTATCGAACCCATGAAATTGAAGTTTGTTTTGATGAGAGGCATCGGCATTATAGGCCCTCATCCATTCGACAAGTTCGCGGTTCGCCTCCAGACGGCCAAAGCCGTGGCTAAACCCCGTCTCTTGCACAGCCGCATAAGATGTCGGCTCGCGACCGGCGATGTAGTTGTTCACGATGCGGGCTTTGGGGAAACTACTTTCCAAGGCGATCGCGCTAAACCCGTGCGATTCGACCAATCGCTGAAACAGCCGGTTGCGAAGCACGAGAATATCCTCACCCCCATGTAGCGCTTCGCCAAAACCTAGCAACTCCACCGAATCGCCTAGAGAATCGATGACTTCATCGACGGCAGAATTCAATCCTTCGGAGGAAGCGACCGAGAACGGAATCGCTTCTGCGCGAATCCAATCGTCGAGCGCGTTATATATTGGAGTATTGTGAGACAAGCGGAGATCTCCAATAGAGAAGCATCGTTATAGAGAATGAGCATCGCCCACTCCCCGCTTTATGCCAGCACATCATGCACGATGTTGCCGTAGACATCGGTTAAACGGAAGTCGCGGCCGGCGTATTTGTAGGTGAGTTTTTCGTGGTTGAGACCTAACATATAGAGCATCGTGGCGTGCAAGTCGTGGACGTGGACGCGGTTTTCGACGGCATAGTAACCGAAGTCGTCGGTGTTGCCGTAAGCGAGGCCCGGTTTCACTCCGCCGCCGGCCAGCCAGACGGTAAAGCCCTGCGGATTGTGGTCGCGTCCGTTGGTTCCTTGGGCAATCGGCGTGCGGCCGAATTCGCCGCCCCAGACCACTAAAGTGTCGTTCAACATTCCCCGCGATTTGAGATCCTGCAACAATGCCGCCACGGGTTGGTCGGTCATTTTGGAATTGTTTTCGTGGCCGGATTTCAAGTTGCTGTGCTGATCCCATTTGTTGCCGGTGGAAACTTCCACGAACCGCACGCCCGATTCCGCCAAGCGGCGAGCGAGCAAACACTGCCGGCCGAAGTTGTCGGTGGGCGATTGCCCGATACCGTACATGTCTTGGATGTGCTTGGGTTCTTGGGTCAGGTCCAGCACTTCGGGGGCGGTGTTCTGCATGCGGTAGGCGAGATCGACGGATTCAATCGCGCCTTGAATTTGCTCATCTTGCTTGGCTTGTTCCAAGTGTTCGCGGTTCATGGCTTGCAGGAGTTCGATTTGACGTCGTTGCTCTTGGGGGGATAGCCTTGTGTTTCCCAGGTGTTGGATTTTCGCATCGCCTAGCCTACCGGAGTGCCCAATTGTTGTGGCTTGATGAATCGCCGGCAGGAACGCGGAGCCATAGTTTCGCGGGCCGCCGTGGCCACTGGCGGGGCTGATGGAAACGAACGAAGGCAAATCGGGATTGTCGCTGCCCAGTCCATACGAAACCCAAGCCCCAACCGAGGGACGCACCAGATTATCGCTGCCGGTGTGCATCATGGAAACCGCTTGGCCGTGCGATTGGCCTCGGCTGTGCATCGAGCGGATAATGCAAAGATCGTCGATGTGCTTGGCCGTGTGCTGCATCAACTCAGACACCCAATGCCCGGTTTCCCCGTGCTGGGAAAACTTCCAGGGCGACTTAAGGAGCTTGGGCGTGGCATCAATGTTCTTAGCCGGTGCGAAGGGAAGCTGCTGCCCATCCATTTCTTGGAGCTTGGGTTTATAGTCGAAGGTATCGACCTGGCTGGGTCCGCCGTGCATGAACAGGAAAATTACCCGCTTCGCGGTTGCCGGGTGATGTGGTTTTTTGGGCGTCAATCCGCCTGCACGGGCGATAGCCGGCGGCAACGTGTTTAAGGCCAAGCCGCCTAAACCGAGGGCGGAAAGTTTCAACAAATTGCGGCGGGAATAATTTTTCATGCTGGGATCTCTTATATTATTGATGATCGCCCCAAGCCAATGCCTTGGCGTCGGCTTGGATTAGTTTAACATGCGAAATTCGGTGGTGGCGAAGAGCGTGTGGATTAGTTGCGCCAACGGGCTAAGCGGCTTGGCTTGGCTTTTGTCCGGCTTGGTTTTCGATTGCTCTCGCTTAGCGGTTTCGAGGAAGGTTTTTGCCCGCGAGACTTCTGCCGTGGTGGGCGGACGCGAGAGCACTAGCTCATAGGTCCGCTTGATAACGTCACCGCTACTGTTGTTGGATCGCACGCGGTCGGCGGTGTGTTCGGCTTGTTGCATTACGAAGGGGCTGTTCAATAGCAACAAGGCTTGAGCAGGCACGTTCGTGATGGATCGGCGGCCGGTGACTAGATCCGGGTCGGCGAAATCGAAGGCCAACAGAATCGGGGGAATCTCCGCCCGGATGATCGGCAAATAAGCGCTGCGGTGTTCGGACGATTTTCGCTCGAACTTAGATTGCTCGGAGGTGTTCTGCGTGACCAGCGTGCCCAAGCCTTCCACGGGCGAGCCTGCGGAAGTCAAATCCAATTGCCCGCTGATGGCCAGCATCGAATCGCGAATGGCCTCGGCGGGCAGTCGGCGGCGGTTCGCCCTCCAGAGCAGCCGATTTTCGGGGTCGGTGTTCCAGGCGTCTTCATCGTGTCGGCTGCTCATTTGATAGACCCGGCTTTCTACGATGCGGCGAATGACCGCTTTGGTGGACCAGCCGGCTTCCATGAAATCCGCCGCCAAAAGATCGAGCAATTCGGGATGCGTGGGCCGGTCGCCGAGTTTTCCGAAATTGTCCACGCTGGCGACAATGCCTTGCCCCAGCAGGTGATGCCAAATGCGGTTGACGTAAACGCGAGCCGTCAGCGGATTTTGGGGGTCGGCCAGCCAGGCGGCGAAATCCTTACGGCCCGATTGTTTGGGATCGAACTTGGGTGCTTTGCCCCACGTGGCGACTTGCAGCACGCCGCGCGGCGCGAGTGGGCCGAGGTTTTGGTGATCGCCTCGGATGCAAATTTCGCAGTCGGCAACTTTCGGAGCCTCGGTCACGGCAATTGCCTGAGGCAAGGGCGGCGGAGCGGTTTTCTCCAATTCCTTCAATTCGGTTTCCAACCGCGTTCGTGCCGATTTTGCTTTTGTTAAGGCGGTTTGAGTTTTCTTGAGTTCGGGGTTATCGAGATTGGCTTGGTCCCGCACGGGTTTGCCTGTTTCGTCCAATTCCACGAGCCTAACGGCATCGGCGATGACGTACCCCTTTGTGCCCCGCGTGGCAATCGTGATGATGGCCGGTTGCTTGTCGCTGAAGGGAAATTTCCCCACCGAGGCAAACAGGCTTTCGATCGGGGGTTTGGGTTGCTGGTTCAAGGTGACTTCGACCTCGGCTTGGGCATGCTTGATGCTGATGGGCACATCCGCCGCCCGATTCCCGCCGGAAACGTAAGACACTTGCACGTCATACGTCGCGGCACGGGGAATCTTTATCGTGTATTCGACGTACTTCTCGCCCTTTTCCGATTGGTCATCGTGGACGTAACCCGTGCCCACGAAAGTGGGCGAGAACGTAGATGCCTTCCAGAAACCCGTTTTCTTCGCATCTTCATCATCCGCCGTGAGCGAGCGTGCGCCGGCTTTCAGCTTGGCAAGTTTTTTTTCCAGGCCGGTTTGTTTTTTCTTGGCTTGAGAAATCGCCGAGGCCAATTTCTTTTGTTGGGCTTCGTACTTCGTGACGGCGGCGAGTTGTTCCGGTGAAGTGGGCAGCGTCCGCCGCGGCCAAGTGGACACGTATTGTTGGCTTTCTCCTTTGAGGGTTTCGGTGCTCCGAAAAATGCCCGCGATGGCGTAATAGTCTGCGGTGGGAATGGGATCGAACTTATGGTCGTGACAGCGGGCGAAACCCAATGTCATGCCCAAAAATGCTTGCCCGACGGTGTTGACTTGCTCATCCACCGTGTCCATCGTGAGCTTCATTTTGTCGCGTTCGCTGAGCATCTTTGCCCCGATCATCAAAAATCCGGTGGCGATGATTTGCTCGGTGCGTTGGTTCTCGGTTTGGCCCGGCAACAGGTCGCCGGCGATTTGCTCTCTTGCGAATTGGTTGAACGGTTTGTCGCGGTTGTAGGCATCGATCACGTAATCGCGGTATTTCCAGGCGTTATGAAAAGTGGCGTTGAAGTCGCCGCCGTTGGAATCTGCATAGCGGGCGACATCTAACCAATGCCGGCCCCAATGCACGCCGAACTCTTTGGATTCGAGCAGCCGATCCACCTGCCGCTGCCAGGCATCGGGCGAATCATCTTTCAGAAAGGCTTCGACTTCCGCCGGCGTGGGGGAAGACCGATGAGATCGAAATACAGCCGGCGGATCAAAGTCCGGCGGTCGGCAGCCGGGGCGGGCTGGAGTTTCGCTTGTTCCAACTTCGCGAGCACGAAGCGGTCAATCGGAGTGAGCGGCCATTGTTGATCGGACACCACTGGCGGTGTTGCCCGCTTCACGGGTTGAAAAGCCCAAAACCGGCGGCCCTCTTCCAGGTCGATTTTTCGCGGTGCTTTCGTGGGAGCGGCGGCGGGTTCTTCCGTGCGGGGATCGTAGGCTCCGGTTTTGATCCATTTTTCAAAGTCCGCGACGACTTTTTTCGGCAGCCTGCCCGCTGGCGGCATCTCGAAACTTTCATAACGCAAAGCCTCCATCAGCAGGCTTTCGTTCGGTTTTCCCGCCACGAGTGACGCCCCCGAATCTCCGCCTCGCAACAGACCCGTCGCCGAATCCAACCGCAGCTTGCCTTTGATTTCCTTCGACTCAGCGGAATGGCATTCGTAGCAGTGCTTCACCAGCACGGGGCGAATCCGCGATTCAAAAAACTCCCGCCGGGCTTCATCGGCGGCGAATAAGTCGGCAGCCCAAAAGCCGAGCAGCACGAAACCCAGTGTAAGCAGAAGCGACTTGCGGTCCATGATTCCAACCATCGAGAAGGGAACGGCAGCTTTTGGGGAGGAGCGAAACGTCAAAGGCGGGCTATTCGTTCGGGTGAAGCCATTATCATACCCCACGCGATCCCAAAAATCACTCCGTAACAAGGTTTATGCGAGAGCTTTTGATGATCGGACTATTCAAGTGTTGCAAATCCCCGGCGGATCGCGGAAAATCAACGGCTGGAATTTCCCAAACCGTTTCCGGTTTCTCTGCAAAACAGTTCACCAATTTAAGGATTTGAAGATGCCGCGATCCCGACCCACCCTGCTGATCTGGCTTTTGGGGGCATCGGCCCTGCTGTTTGTCGGTACGGGTTACGTCCGAGCGCAAGAAACCCCCAAAGCGGAAACGCCGCCCGCGGATGAAAAACCCACGCCTTGGCCGCCCAAAAACACCGTGAAGGAAGACATCAAAAACCTGGTATTGTACGTTCCCAAAACCTGGAAGAGAGAAAATCCGAAAAATATGTTGCGGCTTGCTCAGTTTACCATTCCACCGGCGGCGGGCGAGAAAGATCCCGTCGAGTTGACGATCTTTTCCTTCGCGGGCGGGGGAGCCGGCGGCGGCGTGAATGCCAACGTGAATCGCTGGATCGATCAGTTTAATGCCAATGGCCGCAAACAGAAGATCGTGACGGGGGAAGGACACCAAGGGTTGTACGTGCTGGTAGATCTTCAAGGCACTTACAACATGCCGGATGGCCCGCCGATCGCGGGAAAAACCAAGCCGTTGCCGAATGCCCGGATGTTGGCCGTCATTATTGGGATTCGCTGGGAAGAGGAAGTCGGCGAAGGCGATGCGAAAAAGACCGAGAAAAAATCCGCCGTCTACTTCCTCAAAATGGCCGGAGACGAAAAAACCGTCACGGCCAACAAGGATGCCTTCCGCTTGGCTTTCGGAGCCACGAACCCTTCCAAAGAAAACGAAATCAAAGAAGAATCCGCCGCACCGCCCGCCGAGTAAACCACAAGCACCAATCGCGGTTTGAACTCGTCGCGAAAATGAACCCCGCCAAACATCGGCTGCCCATGCCATTCCTAAGCTGCGTTAGGAATTGGCTTCGGGCGCACGGTGGGGTTGAAACGTGGTGGCTTGTGATTTCACAGCCCGCTCGATGGTCTGGCAGGCGATGCGGTACAGGCTTTCCTGGCTGCGGTGGTTGTCTTTCGCGCGGATTTTCTGGTAGCTGCCATCCGCCTTCAACCGCCGACCTTTGACCGAATCTTTCATGCAGGATTTCAACACCCGCAACAGCTTGAGGCGGGCGGCGTCATCTTCCACGGGAACCAGCAATTCCACCCGGCGGTCTAAGTTGCGGGGCATCCAATCGGCAGAGGAAATATAGACCAAATCGTCTCCGCCGTGGCGGAACGAAAAAATTCGGCTGTGTTCCAGGAAGCGGTCGATAATGCTCACGACTTTGATCTTCTCGCTCAACCCCTTCACGCCGGGCTTAAGGCAGCAAATGCCCCGCACGTTCAGTTCCACATCCACGCCCGCTTGCGAGGCCGCGTAAAGGGCTTCGATCAAAATGGGATCGGCCAGCGAGTTCAACTTCGCCAGAATTTTCGCCGATTGCTTTTGCTTTTTCCGCTGCGTCTCGCCCTCGATCAATTCCAACAGCTTGTCCCTGAGTCCAATCGGGGCGGCGGCGATTTTTTGAAATTCCTGGGGTTGGGAATATCCGGTGATCGAATTGAAGAACGAACTGGCATCGGCTCCCAGAATTTCGTCGGCGGTCATTAAACTGACATCCGTGTAAAGCCGCGCCGTTTGTTCGTTGTAGTTGCCCGTGCCGAAATGCAGATAGCGTTTGATGCCTTGCGGTTCTCGGCGGACAATCACGCATATTTTTGCGTGCGTTTTCAATCCCTTCACGCCGTAGATCACCTGCACGCCGGCTTGTTCCAGATTCTTGGCCCACTCGATGTTGCGGGCTTCGTCGAAACGGGCTTTCAGCTCCACCAACACGGTGACATATTTGCCGTTCTCGGCGGCGCGTTTGAGGGCCGCCACCACCGGGCTTTGCCGACTCGTGCGGTACAACGTCTGTTTGATCGCGAGCACATCGGGATCTTCGGCGGCTTCTTCGATCAGCCTCAGCACCGGCTCGAAACTCTCGAAGGGATGATACAAAAGCACGTCCCGGTCTTTCAGCGTTTCAAACAGGCTTTCTTGGGGATCGACCAGAGGCGAAGGCTGCGGAGACCAGGAATCGTATTTCAGAGCCTCGAAACCTTTCACGTCCGTCAGCCGCATGAACGCCGACAAATCCAAGGGGCCGGGCGTTGCGTAGACGTTGTGTTCGGCGACGGCCAACGTCTTCCGCAAAAACGCCAGTGTTTGCGTGGTGCAATGGTCGGAAATCTCCAACCGCACGCAGCCGCTTTGCTTGCGGGCATCGAGAACTTCTTCCATGCTGACCATCAAATCGGCGGCCAAGTCTTCACGAACGCCCATGTCCGCGTTGCGCGTGATCCGAAACGGCACGCATTCCACGAGCGGCTCGCCGGGGAAAAACTGTTCCACGAACAAAGCCACGATGTCTTCCAACAAAATGTATTCGTATTGATCGTTGCGGCCTTTCGTGGGCAGCGTGATAAATCGCCTGCCGTAAAGCCCGAAGGGAATCAATGCGAAACGCGGTTCTTCCTCGGTCTGCTTCGGCTTGAGCTGCACGCAGAGATTCAAAGTTTGATTGCCTAACAGCGGAAACTCCTCCGCTGCGGACACCGCCATCGGCGAAAGCACGGCGGAGATTTCTTCGGCGAACGTCTGCTCGATGAACTGCAATTGCTCGGCGGTCAACTGATCGGGAGCCAGCCGGCGAAAACCCGCCGCTTCGAGCGCCGGTTCCAACTCGGAAAGAAAACATTCGCACTGATCGACCGTCATGCAGTGAATGCGGTCGCTGATTGCCTGAAGTTGCTCGTCGGCGGTCATGCCGGAGGGATCGGTTTTGTTGCTTCCCTGATCGGAAACGATCTGCAAGCCCCCCACGCGGACCATGAAGAACTCATCCAAATTCGAGGCGGTAATCGCCAGAAATTTCAGCCGTTCCAACAAAGGGATGGATTCCGCGCGGGCTTCGTCCAGCACGCGTTGATTGAATTCCAGCCAACTCAGTTCGCGGTTGATGAATTGATTCGGTTCCAAGGGCATGGCAGATCGCGGATAAAAAAGGAGGGACGGATAACATTCCCGCAATGTAGCAAATCCCGTCCGTCCTGTTGCCGGTCCGCGAACCGATTTTGCAAAAACCCTGCCGATTTGTTTGTGGAGCCACGCATTCCAATCGGCGACTCGATATTGTCCCCACCCCCGCTCGACTGGGTTTTCAAATCGAGCAAGGTTTTTTAGGTCAGTTTGACGATAAACCGTTGGCCGCCGATTTGGAATTCGCCGCCGCTGACCAGCTTCATCTCCTCGATCTGAATCCAGATGCCGTTGCGGGAGTTGTAGTTTTTAATGACCCAGCGGTTTCGGTCGTCTCGTTTCATCACGGCGTGAACGGGGCTGAGAAAGGGATCGCCCAAAATTAACAGATTGCACTGCGTGGGATCGCGTCCGATAATCACCGGTGGCCGGCCCAACTGAAAGGCTTTCCCGTGGCCTTTTTTATTGACTTCGATCAGTTTGTCGTAAGGCGGGGCATCGGGTTGATCTCGGCAGCCTTGGATCAACTTATACCGGCGGTAGCCCAGCAAAAATTCTTGGCCATCTTCCAAAGTCGCCCGCGAGGCCCGGGCAAACGTGCCATTCGTGGTTCCCAAATCGCGGATTGCGAATTCATAAATTCCTTCGCCCGCTTCGTGGAGCACGATTTCCGCGTGGCGTCCCGAAATGCTGCGGTCGTACTCGATGATCAGATCGCCTTCCGAACGGCCGATGACGAAACTCGGTTGCCGAATCCGAAACCATTCGCCTTGCTGCCCCGAAGCATCATCCAGCACCAAAATTTTAATCGTGGGCGGACGCACGGCGGGGCGAAACAAAATCGCCTGGTCTCCTGGTGAAGGGTCCGACTGCCAGGCATCGTAACACAACTCGACGAAATCGCCTTCCGGGAAATCTTCCTCGACTTCCGCCGGCTCTTCCGAAACCGCCGCTTCTTGGAGCGTTTCTTCCGTGGTGAGGATGCCCGATGTTCCCGTCAGCGTTTTGGGATGTGGGGATTCCTCGGCGGAAATCGGTACGACATCCGAAGAATCGCCCTCGGCATTCTCGGCTTGCATGTCTTCCACCGGGGCAGCTTCTTCCTCAATTTCTTCGCGAGTCGGCGAGATTTGGGCAGAGATTTCAATGAGGGAGGAACTGTCGTTGCCGACCGGTGCGGGGCCTGCGGAGAGCCAATCTTCCAAGTCTTCTTCATTGGCTTTGGGAATCGGTTCCGAGGCCGATTCCAAGTCTTGCCGATCCAACAGCAAAGCAGAATCCCGGCTGCCGGGCACGGATTCCTCGAACACACCCTTGGATTCGCATTCTTCAAAATGCAATTGGGTTTCTTCTAAAGATTTCAACTGCTCGCGGCGTTTCAACATCCAAGGCGGAATGTCCTGATTCTCTTCGTCGGGCAAGAGGTCGGTATCGCCGGTTTTGCCGTTTGGTGCTTCCTCTTCCGCGCGGGGGGGCTCTTCGTGATCTATTGTGGGCGTGTTGTTCGGGAGGGGCGTTTTCTCGCGGGGAAATTCCTCCGGCTCCTCATCGAAGGGAACTTCTCCCACCGGGGAATTCAAAAAGCCCTCGGCCAAGGGAACGAAGTCTGTGGGCACGGCCGGTTCGCTAGGAACCCGGCCGATGTTCCCGATGGCTTGAACGGCGGCGATCATCTCCGCTGCGTTCGCGAACCGCTCGTCCCTGTCGGGCTGCAGTGCCTTTTGCACGATTTGATCCCAAGCCGCATCGACTCCGCGTTTGGCTTGGGAAGGCAAACGAAACATCCCCCTCGGACGCGTCCCCGTCAGCATCTCGTAAATCACCACGCCCACGGCATAAAGGTCGGCCCGGTGATCGGCCTGGGTGGCGTCTTCGGTTTGTTCGGGGGCCATGTACTCCGCCGTGCCCAGGGGACCGCCGGCGTAGGTCAGTTGTTTGCGGTTGGGATCGGCGGGCATGGCGGCGATTCCAAAATCCACAACTTTCACCCGCCCGTAACGGTCGATGAGCACGTTGGTGGGTTTGATGTCGCGGTGAATCACGCCTTCCTCGTGGGCGTACTGCAAGGAATCCAGCACCTGCAAAACCAAAAACCGCGTGCGTTCGGGGGTAAGTTCTTTCGAGATAATCAGATCGTAAAGCGTGATGGGTTCCCCGCGTTTGGGGCCTTCCACGTATTCCATAATGATGCAGCAAGTCCCATCCGGGGAAGAGCGGAAATCGTGGATGCTGACAATCCCCGGATGCTGCAATCGGCCCAGCGTGAACGCTTCGCGCATGAATCTCGCGATAAAGTGATCGCTGTGGGAAAGATTTTTGGCGAGAACCTTGATCGCGACTTTGCGGCCCAGCACGTTTTGGCGGGCTTCCCAAACATCGCCCATTCCGCCCCGACCGATGTGCCGGGTGATTTCAAAGCCGTCGATTTTGGGGGCGGTCTGCAGCGCTTCGTGTTCCTCGGTGAGCGATTCGCCGACAACCGTGTTCTGTTTCAGCAATTCCCCGCACGCCGGGCAGGCCGGATTCTGAGAATCCAACTCCTCCAAAGCATATTCCGCGTGACATTGGGGGCAGGCTGACATACCAAGCTACGATTGAGGCAGAGGGAGGGTGGCAATCAAAACCAATTGATGAATGCCGATTGCTGAACTAAGAAATGAAATTCCGCGCTACCAGCATACCAAGCCACCCCGACTCAACGGAAGCCCACACCTGGAAATTTCCACAGGAACCGCCTCTTGTGTGGGTGGTTACGCCCTCGTCCCCAAACTCTACTTGGGAACGCCCACGCTCGAAGCGCCGCTTGGCAATGCGGGACATCAAAGCATTTTAAACGTCTGATTCCCTCGCTGACGCTTCGAGTGATGAATTATCCTTCTTCGGCAAATTCCCGTCTACGAGATCTCCACCCATTTCCCGTCTTTTGCCGCTTTGCAGCACGCCGTCGCAGATCTTTTGAGTTTCCAAGGCATCCCTGAACGTGGGGCCGGCGGGAATGCCCGTAGCCAAGCCTTCGCAGAAGTCGGCCACCTGATGAATGAAGGTGTGTTCGTAGCCGATTTGCAAACCGGGAACCCACCAATGCCCCATGTAGGGCATGTCGCCATCCGAAACGTGGACGCTCCGCCAGCCCCGCACGATGGAATCATCGCGGTGATCGAAATAATTCAGGCGATGCAAATCGTGCAGATCCCAAGAGATGGAAGCGTGCTCGCCGTTGATCTCGAACGTATAGAGCGCCTTGTGCCCGCGGGCGTAGCGGGTGGATTCAAACGTTGCCAGCGAACCGTTCTGGAATTTCGCCAGAAACGCGCAGGCATCGTCGATCTCGACTTTTTGAATTTGCCCCGTTTCCGCGTGAGTGCGTTCTTTGATGAAGGTTTCGGTCATCGCGTTGACGGTGTGAATCCCGCCGTTGAGCCAAATCGCGGTGTCGATGCAGTGGGCCAATAAATCGCCCGTTACCCCGCTGCCCGCCGCCTCGGCATCCAACCGCCAAGTGGCCGCTCCGCCTTGGGGAACATCCGCGTTAATCGTCCAATCCTGCAAGAACATGGCCCGGTAATGGAAGATCCGGCCCAGTCGGCCTTCATCAATCAACTGCTTCGCCAGGCTGACGGCGGGAACCCGGCGGTAGTTGTACCACACGATGTTCGCCACACCCGCATCATCCACGGCCTTGCACATTTCCTCGCCCTCGGCCACGTTCATCGCCAAGGGCTTTTCGCAGAGAATCATTTTGCCTTCCTTGGCGGCGGCAATCGCGATTTCCTTGTGCAGATTGTTGGGCGTGCAAATATCGACGGCATCGATGTCGGCCCGCGCGATCAGCTTCTTCCAATCGGTCTCGTAAAATTCGTAGCCCCAATTGGTGGCGAAGTCCTTAATTTTTTCTTCGTTCCGCGCACAGCACGCGGTGAGCACGGGTTCGTACTCCAAATCGAAAAACTTGGGAGCCTGCCGATACGCATTCGAATGCGTGCGGCCCATAAAACCGTAACCGATCAGGCCGATGTTCAGGGGCTTGGACATAAAAGAATCTCCTGGTTGCCAATTCTCGCTGTGAAGTTGAAAGGATTGTGTTCCGGGATGGCGGCAAGCTATTCAGGGTTTTTTTCTCCCCTGATCGCGGGGGTTTTCGCCGGCATGGTCTTTTCCATGCGCTTCGTAGTGGATTTTTGGGTAGTTCATCCACCTTCTTAAAATGAATCGAAAAATCGGGCATGGAACGCTTTTGTTTCTCCGGCGGAATGATCTTGGCAACGAGGCTGCCATCTTCCTGGAACGTGACGTCGAGTTTTCCACCTTCCGACTTGGAATCGTCAATCGCAATGAGAGCTTTGTTTTCGGATTCGCTTTCGACCTTCCATTTGACCTCGTCGAAATCCACCCTGCCAAAGCTATCCCTGCCGAATTTTCCGGTTCCATCTTTTTGGAAGGAAGCCAGAAACACGCCCCCCTCGAGCGACTTTTTAATGTCTTCCTTTTGATCTTCAGGGATCCCTTGCTCTTTCATGAAACTCGCGAGCGGGGCATCGTCAATCTTCGGGTTCCCTTTCCAATTGCCGACAATCCTTTCGGAAGCGGTTTTGGATTTAGTATCAGATTCCTTGCTGTCACTCTTGCTGTCACTCTTGCCGCTGCAGCCGAGGAGAGAGCAGACCACCACAATTGCAATCACGCAGCCAAAACGACCTAACGCATTCGACATGGGTCATTCCTTTCAGAGAGTTCGCCGAACAAGCGTCGGCAGGAGAGGAGAATGGTTTATTCACGCCAGCCGTGGGCATCGCGGACGGCGACCATTGCGGTGAGGATCTGGTTCCAGGTATAGGGTTTGGCCATCACTTCGTTGGGGAACATGCAGCCGTCCCAACAGATGTGGCGGATTTTCTTGGTGCGTTGGTCGTTTTCATCCCTTAGCCAAAAGCCGGCGTGCCGGGTGATGTCCAGCTTGCCGCCGGGATCGTTCGGCAGGCAATGCCGGCCCGTTTTGTCGTGCGAACCCGTGCCATGCACCGAGGCATCGTTTTGGGCGACGTGGAAATCAATCGTCCAGGGCCTGAGTGCCGCCGTCAGTTTTTTGAGGGCTTCATCCAATTGCGCGGGATCTTGCCAGTCGAAATTCTCCGGTAGAATCGCATCGCCGGGGGCGTTGTAGCCCATTAAATAAAGCAGCGTGTGGGCCATGTCCGCTTGGAAGCCCAAGACATCCGGGCGATTGACGGCTTCCAAGGTTTTCAACATTTCCCGCCAACTGTGCATGGCTCCCCAGCAGATTTCGCCTTCCGCCGCGAGGCGTTCGCCGAACTCTTCGGCGATGTCGGCGGCTTGCCGAAAGGTTTCTGCAATTTTGGCGGTGTTTCCCTGGGGTCTTTTGCCCAATCGGCGGGGCTGCACGCGGAATCAATCCGCACCACGCCGTGCTGCCTGATGCCGATCTGCCTGAGCGCTTTTGCGATGCGGCAGCCTTTACGCACTTGCTCTAAAAACTTCTTTCGGCCCTCGCCTTCATCCATCGCCGACCCGCCGCCCGTGCCTTCCCAAACCGGTGCCACAACCGACCCGATCATCAGATCGCGCACGCGGACTCTCTCCGAGAGAATTTCCAGTTCCCGATCGTCGGCATCAATGCTGACGTGCGGATCGGACAAAAACAGATCCACGCCATCGAACTTTTGCCCGTCTACTAAGGCATCTGCGGTGTAATCGAGCATGGTGTCCAGATCGATCGGCGGGTTGTCGGTCCCCGGTTCCTTGCCCACGACCCCCGGCCAAGCCGCGTTGTGGAGCTTCGGAAAATTATGCGGATGATGTGTCATGGGAAATCTCTCCAATTTCGTTAATGAAACTCAGCTTCTGTTACGGTCGTCTTACCGAGAAAAATGAGAACACTTCGGCTTGAAACCCAGGCAATTCCGGTCCACCCGCAATGGTTTGGCTTCGGTTGAAAAACGTGGGATTCTCAGTTGGTCGATGAACCGTAATGGTTTGAATATCAGGGTCAACAATCCAAACTTGCGGGGTTTGGGCTTCGAGATAGAGTTGAAGTTTTTCCAAAGTGTTCTCGTGCGTATCTGAAAGTGACAAGACTTCTATCGCAAGAACTGGCGGACCCATGAATGATCCGCCGCGAGTTACGGTGTCCAAGGCTTCCTCGCCGAGGAAAACTGCGACATCAATCCCGACTACCGTTTCACGATCCTGAAACAATTGGCAACGCGCATCCCCAGCCACAACCACGCCCGTGATCTGATGTTGGCTGTCAATCCAAGCATTGAGAAAATGCGTGATGCGGCTAATCGCATAAGCATGTTTTGCGTTCCGGGTTGTCATGGGATACTCCCTCAATTCGCCACGAATGAGTTCGCGGGAAACACCGTCATCCTCTGGAAGTGCGAGGAATTCCCTCGATGCTCATTTTGGTTTGAGTGGTCGTCGCCATTTGGGAGCCTCCCCAATCAATGGAAGCGTGTTGGAGCAATTCTCGGAACCGGAGGGCTTGCACCCTCCGCTCGCCTTTATTTCTTATGATCGCCTACGCCCGGGGCTTTCGGTTGGGCGTTGGGGCCGAAGTAGTCGCAGGCTGACCAACGGTTCGCTGCCGGTGTTTTCCACGACCACGCCTTCAGCGGCGGCTTTGGCGGAGACGAAGACTTCATCTTCGGTCATTTGGCCGAAGCGAATCATAGCCGGCGTTTGCAGCCGCATGTTGCCGATTTTGCCTTCGCCTTGCACGGTGATCCAACCGTAAGCCCCGCCATCTTTGATCGTACACTTCGCACCGGGATCGACCGTCAATTCTTTGGCGGTGAAAAGTTGCTCGCCCGCGACTTTGCCGTAGACGATCCAGCGGTCCACCCAGCCTTCGGCAGAAGTGTCGGCGACGGGAATCGGTTCCAGATAATGGCTGTCTTTGAAATCGGGATTCACGTTGCCTTCCCAATCCAAGGCTTCCACGAGGTATTCCAAATCGTCGTGCTTGTCCGCCGGGAAATCCTTGGTCAACAGCGAGCGAGGCACGGCCCGGCCTTCGACCATCGACTGATACATCCCGAACACGTCGCTGCCCCATTGGGGTTCGAAAGTCACCAAACTGCCGGGGGCGTGCAAAACGCAGGGCGGAACCAGCCAACCCGTGCCCGGTTTCAGTCGGTAGGCTTTGGACAAATCGAGAATGCCATTGTCGCCCTCGTTCCAACGGGCGAGGCTGTCGATCACATCCTGCTTCGTCGTGCCGGGTTCGAAGCCGAAAAACGTATAGGGAAAATTATTGCCGATGGCGTTCATCTGCGGCGGAAAGTAATACGATTCCGGCTTGCCTTCTTGATTCACCAATTTCGCCTGAGCCGCGTTTTGGTGCATGTGATGCGGAATCGGCCCCATGTTGTCGAAGAATTTGGAATACACCGGCCACTTTTGGTAAGTGTTCCAAATGTAGTCTCCGATGACTTCCGTTTTGAGTTCCGCAATGGCGTCTTTCAGCGTGAACTTCTCGCCGCCGAACACGCAGTAGCTCAAACCTTCATCGGCGGGTGCGCCGTCATTGGCAGCGGCGGTGGTGGAACCGAACCAGCGTTCATCAATTCCCCCGCGATGCGTGCCCAGGGCGTAATAATCGTTGGGGTGAAGTTTCAACCGTCGGCCTGGTTGCAGAAACGAGCGGGGAACCCAAGTCGGGGCCAAACGAAAAATCCCGCCGCCTTCGGTCAGCGCGCTGGAAGCCAATTGAGCAATGCCGGGCATGATGCAACTCCTTGTGGAAATTGGGGGTGTCTCGGTCGATACGGCGATACAAAACCCATTTCCAAAGAAATGGGCCGATAGCTTATGGAAGTGCCGTATTGTGACCGTTTTGACCCGCTTTGAAAAGCGTATCACCCACCGGCCTGCAATTCGGCTTGCCAATCGCGAACCTCCCCGTGAAAATACACACTACATAGCGAGCGTGGGGCGTCAGCCCGATGAGAATTTGACAGGGCGAGTTGCTCACACGATCCAAAAAACTCATGGGGCTGACGCCCCAGGCTCGCCAGAATTTTTTTTGGTCATTGGTGCTTGGGATTTATGCAATCATGCCTGATGTTGCGATCTTAGGAGCGACAGGATACACCGCTCTGGAATTGCTGAAGATTTTGGTTCGGCATCCAGACGTCCGCATCACGGCGCTCACCACCCGCCAAGAACATGCCCCGCACGTTTCTGAAGTCCACCCGCAACTGACCGGGCTGTTGGATTTGCGGTTGGAGAATCTGACGCCCGCGGAAACGGCGAAGCGGGCCGAGTTCGTGTTTTGCTGCCTGCCGCACGGAGCCAGCATGGAAGCCGTGCCCGAACTCTTGGCGGGCGGAGCCAAAGTCATCGACCTCTCCGCCGATTATCGTTTAAGCGACCCCGGCGTGTACGAAGAATGGTACGGCTTGGTCCACACAGACCCCACTCGCCTGGGCAGCACGGTTTACGGATTGCCGGAACTCTTCGCAGAGCGGATTCCCCCTGCCGATTTAATCGCCAACCCCGGTTGTTACACCAGCACGGCCATCTTGGGATTGGCTCCGCTGTTGTGCGAGGATTGGATCGAACCGACGGGAATCATCATCGATGCCAAAAGCGGCGTGAGCGGGGCAGGGCGGAAGCCCAAACTCGGCACGCTTTTCGCCGAGTGCAACGAAAGCCTCTCCGCCTACGGCGTGGGCAATCATCGACACACGCCGGAAATCGAACAAGTCCTCACCCAAGCCGGCGGCAATGAAGTTCGCATTATCTTCACCCCGCACTTAATCCCGATGGACCGGGGGATTCTCTGCACGATGTATCCCCAGCTCAAACGCGAAGCCACAGAAGCGGAACTGCTGGGGGTTTATCGCAAGTTCTACAGGGATAAGCCGTTCATCCGCGTGGTCGATCACCTGCCCGCCACCAAGCACGTGGCTTACACCAACTTCTGCGACATCAGCCTGCGGTATTCGCGCGGGCAACTGATCGTGTTTTCCGTTACCGATAACCTCATCAAAGGAGCCGCCGGCGTTGCCATCCAGAATTTCAACATAATGCGAGGCATCCCGGAAACCACAGCACTCCTCTAAGCCTGCGCAATGGGGAAGGCCGTTTTGAGATAGAGTGGAGCAATCGTCAAATTTGATCTGCCGGCGTGCTTACAACAACCCATACGTCGCCAGTGTTTTGGCGAGGCTTTCGCGTTGGGTTTGATCGAGCGCCGTCATTGGCAAGCGGACTTCGCCGGTGTCCCGTCCCAAAAGTTCCATTGCCGCCTTGATCGGAATGGGATTGGTCGCCAGCCCCAATAGATCCCGGCAGAGCGGGAACAGCCGATAATGCCACTGCCTGGCTCCGGCGATGTCGCCTTTTTGGAAGGCGTGAAGCAGCGATTTGACATCTTCAGGGACGATGTTTCCCACCACCGAGACCACGCCGCTGCCTCCCAAAGAAAGCAAAGGCAGTGTGAGGCTGTCATCCCCGGAAAGCACGGTGAGATTGCTTTTCGCGAGGATTTGCGAAGCCTGATCCATCGAGCCGGTGGATTCCTTCACCGCCACGATGTTAGGGATTTCCGCCAGCCGAATAATGGTTTCCGGCTCCATGTTTTTGGCGGTTCGACCGGGGATGTTATAGAGCACGATCGGCAAATCGACGGCGGCGGCGACGGCTTTGTAGTGCTCATAAAAACCTTCTTGGCTGGGCTTGTTGTAATAAGGAGCCACCATCAGCGCCGCGGATGCCCCAGCGGCTTTGGCAGATTTTGTGAGGCGAATCGCTTCGCGGGTGCTGTTGGACCCCGTGCCCGCCATCACCTTGATTCGCCCCGCCGCCTGCTCGCAGACAATGCGGATGACTTGCTCGTGTTCCTCGTGCGAGAGCGTAGGGCTTTCGCCGGTCGTGCCCGTAGGACTCACGCAATCGGTCCCGGCTTCGATTTGAAAATCGACGAGTTTGCGAAGTGCGGGTTCATCAATTTCCCCGCCCCGCATCGGCGTGACCAAAGCCACCGTCAACCCCGCGAACTCTTCACCCTTCCGACTCATGATAAATCCCTCGGATTAAATCCCAATGACCAAGCCCCAATGACCAATTTTCCCATTCAACGCTGAACTGCTCATCATGCCCCAATCCCAACCGTTGGTCATTGGGATTTGGTCATTTTCCGCTAGCGGTTTTTCCAATCTACGCCCGCCAATTGTGAGAGGGCCAACTGCAAAGCGTGCGTGCCATCGCGGCCGTGGCCGTTGGCTTGAACCGACAAATAAAGCTGATGGGCCAACGCCAAGCCAGGCAGACACAACCCCATGCGTTTGGCTTCCGCGAGTGCGATGCCCATGTCCTTGATGAAATGCTCGACGAAAAACCCCGGATCGAAATTGTTGTCCATAATCCGCGGCCCCAGGTTGGACAGCGACCAACTTCCCGCCGCCCCGCTTGAGACCGATTGCATCACCGTGGGCAAATCCAAGCCGGCTTTGTAACCGTACAATAACGCCTCGCAAACGCCGATCATACCGGAGGCGATCAGAGTTTGATTGACCATTTTCGTATGCTGCCCCGCGCCGGGTCCGCCTTGATGCACGATGGTTTTTCCCATCGCTTGCCAACAAGGATTCAAGGCTTCGACAACTTCTTTGTCGCCGCCGATCATAATGGACAGGGCCGCGTTCTTGGCTCCCACATCCCCGCCGGAGACCGGGGCATCCACGCTGTAAACGCCTTTGGCATGGGCGGCTTTTGCGATTTCGATGGCGAGCGAGGGTTCGCTGGTGGTCATGTCCACCAAGACATTGCCTGCTTTGGAACCCGCCAGCGCTCCGTTTTCACCCAGCATCACTTCACGAACATCCGCCGGGAAACCCACGATCGCGAAAATCACGTCGGAGGTTTCCGCAACCTTCTTGGGGGAATCCGCCCACGCCGCGCCTTTGGAAATCAGGCCCTCGGCTTTGGATTTGCTCCGCGTGTAAACCGTGGCCTCAAAACCGACGGCCATCAGATGACCCACCATGCTGGAACCCATCACGCCGGTTCCAATCCAACCAATTTTCGTCACGCCGGGAGCAATCGTCGGTGCAGTCATGGGGCTTGTGTTCCTCTTTCGTTTGCAGTATCACCGAGAGACAATTTTTCGTTAATTTTGGGTTCGTGGACCCAGAAGCAACCGCAGTATATCGCATGCTTTCCGCGAAGTCACCCGTGCCCATTGGAACCCAAGAGTTCAGAATCGAAAGAGGATCCCAATCAATCATGCGGGTTTTTGCTTGCGAATTGAACGAAGCGAGTCTACTTCTTTTGATAAACTCGCACGTAATCCACGCGCATTTGTTGGGGGAATTTTGTGGTTGCATTCGGAGGGCCGGGGAGGTTTCCGCCCACAGAGACATTGAGAACTAAATGAAAGGCTTGATCGAACGGGGCGGGAAAGGCGGCGGATTTGCTGTTCCATTGGTTTTGAGTTTGCGTGAGCTTGTCATCCACGTACCAGCGGATTTCGCCTTGTTCCCATTCGATGGCGAACACGTGAAAATCCTCCGCGAACGTGCCTTGGGGGAGTTGATAGGATGAGCCGGCATGCTGGTTTTTGGGCCAAACATCGCCAAAGTGCAGTGTGCCGAGCACTTTGTTCGGTTCGTGCCCGACGAGTTCCATAATGTCGATTTCTCCGCTGGCGGCCCAGGGGCCGTATTTGTCTTCGGTGGGCAGCATCCAAATCGCGGGCCAAAGCCCTTTGCCTTCCGGCAGTTTGGCGCGAACTTCGATCCGCCCGTATTTCCAATCGCCGCGATGTTTTGTGCGAACTCGGCCGGAGGAATACTCACGAACCGTGCCCTGGATATTGGGCCGATCTTTGCGGGCTTCAATCACCAGATGCCCGTTCTCAACGCGGATGTTTTCGGTACGGTCGGTGAAAAGCTGCATTTCGTTGTTGCCGCCGCCGAAGGCGTTGACCTCGACGCCCCACTTCGAGTAGTCCAACTTCTTACCGGCGAATTCATCGCTCCAAACGAGCTTCCAGGCGGGGTCCGCGGCGTTCGCATCCAGTGAGGGAGAGATCAACCCCAACCACGCCACGAAACTAAAACTAGCCTTCATAGAGACTGACATCATTCGGTTCCGTTGTTAATTGGATGGGGGAAGACAAAGCCGGCACGTTCACGCTCTTTAGACGGGTTTGAGGTCGAAGACTTCCACATCGACGCCGGCGGCATAATGGGCGAACACGGGCAACCCCGAACATCCCCCTAGACCGGCGGCTTCCAGGAGTTGATCTTCGACTTCCAGCACTTCCGCATGTTGCGCGGGATAAGGCGTATGATGCACTTGGCCCGCGTGAAGTTGCCCGCGATGTTCGGCGAACAAGATATAGCGTTCGAGAACAAAGTAGTCTAGTGAGTCTGGATTTAAGCTGCCAAGCCGTTCCCCTGGCCGATAGCGAACTTTGTGAATCGCCCCCGAAGAAGTACGGCGGGATTGATAGCAAAACGCATCGCCCTCTTCGGTGAAACTCATCTGGGCATAGTGATAGGGCAAGCCCCAAAACGTGCGGGCCGTCCAAACCGCGAGGCGGGAAGCGGCTTCTAACGAGAGAAAATACACCCCCGGCTTGCCTCGATAGCAAACGTAGGTGCGCACGTTGGTTTCCAAAAACTTGAAGGCAAGCGTTTTGGGGCACCACGCAGGCCGCACGCCTTGCATGCCAAAAGGAACCACGCCGACGTAAGCCCTGTCTTCGTAAAAGTCCAAATCCAAGTCAGACGGAACCAAAGCCCGCAGCGTCTCCACAGCCACCGGCCAGTGCATGAATAACAATGACCGCCAATTTTGATAACCCCGGCAGCGGCCGGAAGGCCGCCGCGCGGGGTTGATGCGATCAATCGTTTGGGTTTTCATTGGGTCAAGCGCGTATTTTGTCGATGGATTTGGCGTCCCGGCGTTTGGGACCGAGTCGGTCTTTGACGCCCATGCCCGTGAGTAGGGTATTATAGACATCCACTCCCTCAGCTCCCACATCCAAAATCTGGCCGGTTTTGAATCGCCCATTCGCGGAGCTGATCGCATGGAAGACGCCGGAGAGTTCCCGCTTCACGTTGGAGTGCCGGCCATCGCCCGATTCGGTGGAAATCGTAATCAGCGAGTTTTCCAGAATCGTTTTGCCGTTGGCTTCTTTCGACTCGGCAGCGTCCAAGCGGCTGAGGAAATACGCGATCTCGCGCATCTTCATGTGGGCGTGCGCCCGAAGTTGCTCGTTCTTTTTCTTCTCGTTGAACCGATGCCACCACTCGTGGCTGCAACCTTGGTCGCCGGAAGCATTGAGTTGGCGGGGATCGTTGAAGGTCCACACCTTGCGGCCATTGTATTCGTAATCGCCGGTGAGCCGAATTCGCTCGCCCGCCGCCAAAAACGTGATCGCTCCGAACCGCGCACGGTCCATTTGGATTGCTAGGGCGTAGAGGTCGGCCATCAACCGCCATTCCGTAGTCAGTTCTTCCAACGTGATGTCGATGCCCTGCCCACCGGGGTCGGCTTGCCCGCCGTGCAACACTTTGGAAGTCGGCGGCAACTGCGGCGAATTGGAACGCTTGTCTTTCATTGCATAGGCCCGCTGTTCGTATTCGCGAATGCGGTCCAAATGATCGGCCACCCGCGAACGCGAGGCCGCCCCTAAGGGGGAATCTTTGCCGGTGTAGTATTTGTATTGATCGACCACCGTATCCAGCACGCTGCGCCGCAGCCGACGCCGGCGGGCATCTTTGTCGCCTGCGCTCAATTCAATCCGCCCGAAAACCCGCTCGAACAGATCGCGAGGTTTTTCCTGCATGGCAGCGGCGACCGTGCCGTCTTGGTTGTAACTATGAACGTATCGGCTAACCCGGCTGCGGCGGAAAAACGTGCCGCCCACCAACGTGGAAACCATGCCCTTCGGCAAGCCTTTGGGATAATGGGCCTTGCGGATGACCTGATCGATCGAAGGCCCGCCCGATTTCGCTTCGCCATTGGGAGGCTCCGCCGTGAACGCCCCGGAGGCCCCATCGTAATGGGCGTTCATCCCAGGGTTATCGCAGCGCACCTGATCGACGTTCCGCATGATGAGCAGTTTTTTGCTCAATGGTTCCAAAGGCTCCAAGACCCCCTTGAATCCTTCGGTCTGTAACGGAGAAGGAATCCCCAGCCCAAAAAACACGTTGAAGGCCCGCGTGGGCACGTCCGCCGTCCCCGCCGCCTGCGCTTTGGAAACCAGCATTTCCTCCAACAAAGGCAACCCCACCGTCACCCCGCCCAACCCCAAAAGCAAAGTCCGCCGATTCATGCGTGTCGTAGTCATCGTGTTTGTTTCCTTCTTATAGGTCAGGTTGATGGTAACGGAGTCGGTTCAACATTATTCATCCGATTCCGCAGCTTGTCGCAGCGTCAAAAACGCCTCTTTGAGTAACAAATAAGTTAGGGGATGCGTTCGGTGCGGGTTTTTTGGACTAGGTCGCTTTGAATAATCGCCTGCATCAGGTCGGGGTATCTGCCGCCGGCTTTTTGGGCGGTTTGGTGGATGGTTTCCAGAGCGGGGACGTCGGCGGCGGTTAACGGGCGGCCTAATGCGAATTGGGCGACTTTCCAAGTCAGGCTTTCTTTCACCCGTTGGCTTTGGGCGAGTAGGTTCATGAGTTCGGCAGAGGTTTGATATTTGACTGATTTCGCTTCGCCGGGGAAGAGGATTTCGCCATCATCGCGGAGTTTGTTGCCGTGCTTGTCTTTTTCGTGAAAGCTGCCTAAACCATCGAATTTTTCCAGGCCGAAAGCCAATGGCTCGAAGCGGGAATGGCAGGCCCCGCAGTTGGCGTTGGCGAGGCGGCCTTCGGCGATGCCGCGCTGCGTGAGGCCGGCTTTGGTGGGGACGGGCGTGGTGTCCACGCAAGGCGGGGGATCTTTCACCACGCCCCTAAGCAGATCGTGCAGCACGAACAAGCCCCGCGTGACCATCGAGGCTTCATCGCCGCCGACGGTTAGCACGCTGCCCTGCGTGAGCAAACCACCCCGACTGGGAATGGCAGAAAGATCGAGGCGAACTTGCTTGTTGCCTTGGGAAGAGAGGCCGTAATGCCGAGCCAATTCCGGGGTGACAAACGTGACTTGAGCGTTGAGCAAATCGGCCAGCGGTCGGTTTTGCTTCCAGATGATTTCCTCGAAGAAGGCCAGCGTTTCGTTCCGCATGTCACCCGCGAGTTTTGGGTTCCATTGGGGATATTTTTTGGGATTGGGATTGAGGTGATCCAAGCGGTTCAAATTCAGCCATTCGGAAACGAACTGCCGCGATCGGCCGATCGCGCGGGGATCTTTCAGCATCCGCCGGGTTTGTTCGGCGGCTTTGTTGCGGTTGAGAATTTCGCCTGTGTCGGCGGCCTTCATCAATTCCGCATCCGGCGGGCCGCCCCAAAGAATGTAGCTCATCCGCGAGGCCAATTCGTAAGGGCCGACGGGATAAGCGTGGCCATCGCCCTTTTGGTTTTCGATGCGATAAATAAAGCGGGGAGATTGCAGCATGGCTTCGATGATAAGAGCCACAGCTTCCTCGTAACCGCCGCCGGAATAAGCCACCGTAGAACCGATGCCGCGATAGGTGGTGATTTCGTAATCTTGCAGCGGCCCTCGCAGCAGCCATTTGCCCATCTTGCCCACGAGATCGCGAATGTGGTTATCTTCCAGTTGCAGATTGCGGTTATTGTCGAACCGGGCCGCGAATTTGAGCGGGTCCATGCGGCTGACAATAATTTCCGCGAGTTGTGCGTAGGCTTCCACGTGCTTGAGATCCACGTTGAGATTGTACGCCGTGTTGCTGAAGCCGTCCGCACGCAAATCGGCTGGCAAGAGTTTCAGGGCTTCATTTGTAATGTCCACGCCCACGGCGGCTCGCACGGTTTCAATATATTCCGCCCGCGTGAGCCGTTGCAGCACGATTCGGTTCGATTGCGCACCGTGGGCATAAATGACCGGGTCGATGAAATCCACCGACCAGACCGCCCCTTGATCGAGCCATTGCTTGAGCAGTTTTTTCTCGTTGGTCGATAAGGGCGGGCGTTTGTCGGGCATCTCGTTGGATTTCACCCGTGCCCACAAATCGCTCTTGGCCGAGTTGCCCGGCAAAATCGCCTTGCCGCTGTCTCCGCCGGCGAGCGCTGCCGTTTTGCGGGAGAGATCCAAACCGCCTTCCTTGGTGAGGGAATCGTGGCATTCTAGGCAATGGTTCGCCAAGATCGGGGCAATTTTCGTGCGGAAGAAAACGGCGTTTTCCTCGCTGGCGTTTTGTGCCAAAATCGCGGGCAAGCCTTCGGCTTGGGGGCCGGCTTGAAAGTTTTGCTGGACTTCTTGGGGCGTGAGATCTCGGCTGTAGATCGCCACCAAATGGAACGTGCCTTCCCACGGGCGGTCGCCGGTCAACTCGTTTGCGAGTCCCAAGCGAAACCCGGCGTTCCAATTGGTTAGATCACCGGGGATGGTTTTTTCCTGCACAGATTTTCCATCCAAATAGATTCGCGTTTTGCCGCTGCGGTCGCGGGTGTAAACCACGTGCGTCAATTTGGTTTTGAGAGAATGCGGGGCGGAACTCAACGAAGGGATGCCGTTGGTGTCGGTTTTTGAGGTTCGCAGGCGAACGTCGAACTTGTCGCCATCTTGCCCCAAGGTGAAATTGCGTTGGTTGGGGTCATTCGACAACGTGAGAATTCGAGCAGGCCCCGTTTGACTGGTTTTTGCGGGCTGAACCCAAACTTCCAACGAGAGTTCTCCCGAACGGCGAATGGCAGCGGATATTTTGGCAGCGGGTTTGTCCGCGCGAATCACCGTGTTCCCGTGAACTTCCAAAGAACCTTTGGACCGGCGGACGGCTTTGGGATTTTCGATCTTCAAATCCACCGCTTGCCCAACGCCGGAACGGTCTTTGATGAGGGAACCCGCATCATCGCGAAAATCATAAAGGGCTACTAACCCCGCTTGAACCCGCTCGGCCCGTTTTGCTTTATCCGCCGCTTGAACTTGAGAGGCGGGATTTTGCTGCAATTGCAAGCACAGACCGCAAAAGATTGTACCAGCGACTAGGCACAAAACGGCAAGCCAATGGAAAAGTTTCATCATCGATCCCTGGGAACGAGGCTGTTTTATCGGAGTTCTATCCCATAAATGTCTCGGCGGGGCGAATGTGTTACAACTTTTTTATGCGAAAATCTCTTCGAGTTTTGCCCGCATCACGGCGGGGTCCGCATCCAAGCCGCTCCAGTATTTGATGCCGATCACACCTTGGTTGACCAACATGCCCAGGCCATCAATCACCCGGCAACCGCGCCCGGCGGCTTCTTTCAGCAATTGGGTCTGGGGCGGATTGGGAATCACATCCGCCACCACCATCTTGGGGAAAAGCGTTTCCAGATTCAATGCTGGCCTGGCCTGCACATCGGGATAAAGCCCGATGGAAGTCGCATTCACCACAACATCGGTCTCGGCGGGGATTTGATAGTCGCCGTCCCAAGCCGCGAACTCGGCGGTGGCGGGCGTCTGCGTGTTGAGGAGTTCGACCAACTCCCGTCCGCGTTGTTCGCTGCGGTTGATGATCGTAAATCGCTTGGCTCCCGCAAGCGCGGTTTCAACACCAATCGCGCGGGCCGCTCCCCCTGCACCAAACATCACCACGGTTTTCCCAGTGGGGTCTATGGTTTGTTTGAGCGATTGCACGAAGCCTTTGCCATCGGTGTTCTCGCCGATAAATTGGCCTTCCCGCAGCACGGCACAGTTGACCGCGCCGATAATTTTGGCCGATTCCCCCAAGCCCTTTAAATGTGGAATCACGGCGACTTTATGCGGCAACGAGCAATTGAATCCCACCCACCCCATCGCCAACGCCCCAGCCACCGCTGCCGGCAAATTCTCCGGCGAGACTTCGCAGTTGATGTACCGCCAATCCAAGTCAAGTTGCCGATACGCGGCTTCGATCATCGCCACGGTGGGGTTCTCGGCCACAGGTTGGGCGAAACATCCAGTTAATGTACTGAGAAAATTCACCGTGGGCTTTCTTTCACTTGTGAAGGTAGTCTCATCAAACCGAGCGTTTCGGATCGCTACTTCTGTTTGAGTTCCTGCATGAGTTCCAAGATGGTTTTGGCGATTTTCTCCGAAGCCCCCCGTTCCACGCGATTGGTTCCCAGCCATGTTTCGTAACCGCCCAATTCGTGTTGCCGGGGCGTTGGTAAGTAGCCGTTGGAACCGTTGGCCAATTCAATCGTGAAGGCATCGCTGAAGGGAGATTTTTCTTTGATCTCCAGACCGATTTCCGTGAAGACTTCAAACGGAATCGCTGCGATGGCCAACTCGCCGATCCGCACGACCTGTAAGGGAACATCAATTTCCTCGGGCCCCTCATCGAGCGCCTGCACGCGGTCGCGGTAGACCATTTCGTAACGGTGATATTTGGGAGCATTCTCCGGTTTGGCCATGACTTCTTTGAAATACTTCCGCATGGCCGGATTGGGTTTTCTGACTTTCAATCGGAGATCTTGACGAATGGAACCCAACGGAACCCAATCGTGATATACGATTTTCGCTTGAGCTTGTTTCACCTTTTGGGCGACTTTCTCGGCGACTTCGCGCATTTTCTCGTAGGACTCGTATCTGCGCCCGTTTTTCTCGCGGAAATTGATGTTGTTGACATCCCCGCTGGTTCCGTTGGAGAGCATGCCCACGAAGCCGGGATTGGCCTGGGTTCCATGCAAAAGTTCGCCGATCCGCTGCGAGAAGACAGCGAAATAGTCGGCGGAGATCTCGCCCTGTTTGACGCCGCCCACGTAATGCAGCGAATAATTTGCCAACAACGCAATCGGCCTGCCCTGAAGAGATTGCACGCTGAGGAAAGAGATTTCGGGATCGACCGGGCCGGCGGGTTTTACCAGCGAACCGCTGCCCCGTGGCGGATTCATGCGGACTTTGTCCATCTGCCCGAAGGGGTTTTTCAAGAGTTCGGGATCGGTGACGTGCCAACGGCGGTTAAATACTTCCGAAGGTTCATTCACTCCGCCCCAACCGATTCGAGCCGGCTCTAAATTCTCGACGGCTTTCTTCACCGCCTGAGTGATGCCCTTCACCACGATGGGCCGATACTTTGGCAACTTGGCCCGCGCACCGGAATGCGTGTGAGTCGAGGCCATCAAAATGTTTTGCGTGGGGAAGCCAGTTTCCTTGGCGATGCGTTCGCGAGCCTCGTCGTAAACCTCTTGCGACATACCCAGATTATCGCAGATCACAAACGCGATTCGCGACTGGCCGTTGTCGAGCACCAAACAGTGCGCGTGCATGTTGTCGTGAATCTTCGTCGCGGGCGGCGAGGCAAAATTGCCCACGATCAATTCGCCCAAAGGCGGCGTGATGTCCGCAATCGCGGCCCCCGCTTTAAGAACTTTCTCCGCCGATTGAATTTGGCCGACCAAGACCGCCGCCAATAATCCCCAGACGATAACCACGTGTTTGATTCGCCGCATGTCGCTGCTCCCCGGATGAAAACCTCCGCGGCCGATTCCTCAATCTGCCGACCGCTCGAATCAAAACATGCTACCCGGATCGCCCCCGGTTTGCCACGCATTGCGGTTGGCGCGATTGGATTGATCCCAATCACATCATCTAATCGCTGGAGGTGAATTCACCTACAGGTTCTGTTTCGGGGAGGCGGTGGGGGCCGGTTGCGGAGGTTGTCTGCGGGAGGGCGGAGAGTTCCAACGTGGGATGCACGCCTAAGAGTTTGGCGAGCAGGGTTTTCAAGTCGATGGCTAAGCTGAAGCCCACGGGAATCAGCACCAAAGTGAACACGGTGGAGAGAATTAAACCGCCTAAAACCACGCTGCCCAAACCGCGATAGAGTTCGCTGCCGGCCCCGGAAACCCACATCAATCCATCGGGGCCGAACGTGGGCACGGGCAGCACCAAAGGCAACATGCCCAACACCGTGGTCAGCGTACTCATGAAGATCGGGCGGATGCGGGTGCGGACGCTTTCGGTCACGGCGTGGCGTTCATCGAAGCCATCTTCCCGCATGTGATTCAAGGCCTGATGCACAATCAGAATTGCGTTGTTGACCACGGTTCCAATCAAAATCACGAAGCCCAGCATCGTGAGCATGTCGAGGTTTTGCGGAGTGAACAGATTCAGCAAAGCCAAGCCGCCCAAGCCGCCCACCATCGCGAGCAGCACGCTAATCATGATGATCAGCGGATAGAAGAAGGACTCGAACAACGCCGCCATCAACAGGTAGGTGATAATCATCGCGACCATCAAGCTGCCTTGGAGTTGGTTGCGGGTGTCTGCCAGTTTGTCGGCGGTTCCGGCGAGATGGATGCTGTAAAGTCCGCTGCGAAAAGCCGGGCGTTCCAAAGCCGGTTGGCGGATTTTTGCATTCACGATTTCCAAGGCGGTTTCCAAAGGAACTGCCGGGCTGGGTTTGAGTTGCAGCGTATAAGTTCTTTCGCGTTCGCTGTGATGAATCGCCTCCGGCCCGCGGGTCAGGGAGACATCGGCCACCGCCGAGAGCGAAACCAAATTCCCCTGCGGCGTAGCCAAGGGCAGCGAAGCCACATCGTGCGTGTGGCGGGAATACTCGTCCGCCCCGTAGATCACCAGATCGATCTTTTCGCCATCGTGCCAGTAATCGCCCGCGTAGGCTCCATCGACCAGCGCGTTGACCGCATAGCCTAAGCTGCTGGCGTTTACGCCTTGTTCGGCGGCTTTTTCTCTTAACGGAACCACGTGCAATTCCGGGCTGGACAGCGAGGGGTTCGGCGTAGGCTGCAATTGATGGCCTTCGCTCGGGGGGAATTCTGCCAACACCTGGCCCATTATGTATTGTGTTTCGTTGACCAAGGTTTCCAAATCGGGTCCGGTGATTTCGATGTCGATGGAACGCCCGCCGGAGATCGCGCTTTCAAACAAACTCGCTTGCGTGGCGAAGGCAAACACGCCGGGAACCTTGCGAGCATTTCGGGCGATGATGGGAACCAACTCGCTCGCCCGCAGCGGGTCCGCCGAGCGCGCCCCCATAAACAATTGCGTGCCACGGGCGACGAAGAAGAAGTTTTCGATCCGCGGGCCGTCCAAGGCTTTTTCTTCCGGCGATCCCGGCTCGGCTTCCCAATAGGGAGCGATGTCGGGTTCGATGGAATCGCCCAGGCGAATCATTTGTTCGACGTTGTAGCCTGGGGGCGGCTTCATAATCGCGATCACCAGATTGCGGTTGCCATCGGGCAGATATTCGGTTTTGGGGGCGAGAATCATCGCACCCACAATTGACCCCACCACGAACACCACCACAATCACCAAGCGAATCACCAGATTGCCCGGCATGGTTTGCAGCCGGTAAATCGAGGCCGCGAACAAATCCGTCATCCGTCCCGCCAAAGGAACCATGCCGAACCCGGTTGAGATGCGATGCTTCCAAGTGCCTTTTTCGTAATGCCCGTTGGCAGCGGGATTCGCATGGGGTTCGACGCCGTTGCCTTGAGATGCCGTTTGCGAGGAAGAACCCTGCGGCGGTTTGACGTGTTCTTTCAAAATTCTCCGGGCGGCGGTGGGAATGACTGTGATCGAAACGATCAGCGACAACCCGACCGCACAACTAATGGCGATGGAAATGTCGCGGAAAAGTTGCCCGGCTTGCCCTTCCACGAAAATCACCGGCACGAACACCGCCAGCGTGGTCAATGTGGAAGCCAGCACCGCACCCCAAACTTCCGTGGCCCCTTTGATCGAAGCGGTCTCCGGATCTTGGCCCATCTGGTAATGGCGGAAGATGTTCTCCAAAACCACGATGGCGTTATCCACCACCATGCCCACCGCAAAAGCCATCCCAGCCAAGCTGATGACGTTGATGCTGCGCCCAAAACCCTTCACGAACAAAAACGTGGCGATCACGCTGATCGGAATGGACAAACCCACGATGATGACCGAACGCAGGCTGCGCAGAAACAAGAGCAACACCAAAATCGCCAGCCCGCCGCCGACGAAAATGTTGCTCTCCACCAACGAGGTGGCCGAGTTGAGGTATTCGGTCTGGTCGTAAACCTGTTCGAGTTGCAAACCCATTTGCTTGAGGATGCCCGCGTTCAATTCCGCAGACGCGATGCGGAGTGAATCGCCCCGTTTCCGCTGGGAACGGTCGAGTTCCAACTGCGTGATTTCGCCATCGTGATTCAGATCCAATTCTTCCAAAGGCGGCCCCATCACCTCCACGAGGTTCGTCCCCGGTGCTTGCTGGGCGTTGATGGCCAGCGAGTCGATGCCTTTTTGCCGCACGATTCCATCCGGCTTTTTGTATTCCAACGCGACCGTGGCCAATTCGCGTACGCGAACGGGGAAATTGTTGCGGAGCGCGACAATCGTATCCAGCACTTGTTCGGGCTGTTCGTATTGCCCGATGGTGCGGATTATGTTTTTGCTTTTGCCTTCGTGGATGTCCCCGCCGGAGGTGTTCTTGTTTTGGTTTTGCAAAGCGACCCGCAAGTCGTCGATGGTTAATTGATAGCTGGACAATTTCGCGGGATCGACCACCACGCGAAATTCCATTTCCCGCCCGCCCAAGACGTTGGCGTTCGCCACGCCTTTCACTCGCTCGAAACGGGCTTCGATCACATCCTCGGCGAACTTCCGCATCTTATTGGGATCGTTTTTCCCCTTCGCTAAAGGCCCCAACGCGGGATGGGTTTTCGCCAGGTCATTGATCGTCGAAAGTTGAATCTTTTTCTTGCCCGAAATCATGTCCCTCAGCAGCGGTTCCAAATCGGGATGCCGTGCGACCTCGGCCTTCAAATCCGCGACCGTAGGCGTGATGGGAGTTAGCATGAACCAGCCGATGGCGTTGGCGTTCGGATTGACCGTGGTAATCACCGGCTCATCCGCATCTTCGGGATAGCTGGGAACCTGGTTCAATTTGTCCCGCACGCGGGCGGCGGCTTCGCCCAAGTCGGTTCCCACCGCGAATTCCAACGTGATGGTTCCGGTTCCATCCGAGCTTTGACTTTTGAACTCCCGCAAACCCTCCACGCTTTTAAGTTGCGATTCTTGCTCTTCGATGATTTCCCGCTCGATTTCCTGGGCACTGGCCCCGGGCCAACGGGTGGTGATTGTAATTTCCGGTTCTTCCACGTCCGGTGTCAGTTGCACCGGCGTGCCGAGGTAGGCAATCAGACCGAACATCACCGACAAAATCACGGCCACCGCGACCTTCACCGGATTGCGAATCGAAAACTGAATGAAATTCATGGAGGAAAGAACTCTTTCAGCGGAGGGATATTATGGTGGGGGCCGGACATAAAACCCTCAGTGCCTCACGAGGGCTGGCGGATATTGCAGGGGGTGTTGGTTGGGAAGAAGTGGATTCGGGAAGCAAATCTTGTTGGGAATGTTCAGAGAAAATCATAGAGGATGGAGGAAATTTGACAAGTGCGAATTGTCATCGTGATTCTTCTCGGCCTACCAACCCCATACCACGGGGGCGGGTAGAGGCGCGGCGTAATAACCGGGAACGTAATAAGGGACCGCTCCGGCGGGAACCATGCCGCCGGGAAAAAACGGATTGAGTTGATAACCAGCATAACCATTCACAGGCCAAACAGGGAAGGTTGCCATCCCGAAAACTTCCGCCGAACAGCAAGCCGGCCCCAAAGCCGCGGGGGAAGATTCCGTTTTGGCAAGCGCCGGCTTGGGTTCGGATTTGTCCGACGATTTCGACGGAGTGAAATCCACCAGCCAAATGTTCCGAAACCGCACGGGGTTGCCGTGGTTTTGCAAATTGATCGGCAAGGGATTCGGCCCCTCACCCACATTTTTGCCTCCGCCCGTGGCGGTCGCCAAATTCAAATCCTTTTGCACCGCGACGCCGTTCAACAACACCGTGATGCGGGCATTTTGAACTTTATTGCCATCGGCGTTAAATCGGGGCGCGGTGTAGGCAATGTCGTAAGTTTGCCATTCCAACGGCGGCAAACACATATTGAGCAAGGGTTTATGTTCGCGATACAAAGCCCCCGCCTCGTTGAATGCTCCTTCCAAGGCAAACGAATCCAAAACCTGCACTTCATATCTCTTATGCAAATACACCCCGCTGTTGGCCCGGCCTTGTCCACGGGCATAAGGCATGTATGGCAGACGGAATTCCAAATGCAATTGAAAATCCTCCGCGAGTTTCGTGAGTTCGACACCTTCCTGCAAAAGGCCATCTTCAGTGATGCGTGCCCCTTTGAGATATTCGGTTTTCTTGCCATCAAACAGCACGGTGGCATTCGCGGGCGGCGTTTTTCCCAGTGTAGGGCTTTTACGCTGGACTTTGACAAGCTGCCCCACAAGTTGGCGTTCCGCTGAACCTAACCGCGCTTGGCCGTTTTGGAGAATTACCCGCAAATCGTCGCCCAAGAGTTCCACGCCTTCCGCCCCGCGTCCGCCGGCCAACGAGAATTTTGTTTGGCGGTCCCAACCCGATCCGGGCAAACCGCCGGGATAAAGCACCGCGATAAATTGCCCGCCGCCTTGGGCCGCGACTTGCAAACCATACTTTTGCGATTGCAAACCGGAAACGGCATTCTCGATCAGCCTGCCGCTATACTCCCCCTGAATCGCGAAGTCGTCATCGACCTGCTTCACATCCGTCGCAGCCTGTTTGGCTTTCTGGGCAAAAAGCAATGCCGGCAGAATCAAGAAAACCAACAGGCCATACGAGGCGGCCTTCATCAAATCGTTTCGGTGCATCGAATGTCTCTCCAGGGGTGAATCCGCGTATAAAAATTTGTGTATCTTCTTCATCTTAATAGTTTGTGGTCCCTGGGGAGTGCTCGCAAGCCCGCCCGGAGAAAATAATCCGCCCTGCGGATTCTCTCGGTTGGCAATTGACAATCAACAGTCGCGGGTTATGATCTGATTTCGACTTGGGTGTTCCGTTCACTCGGCGTGAAACGGAAAGAATAGGGAAGACGGTGCGAATCCGTCGCGGTCCCGCCGCTGTAACCGGGGACGAACGCCGCAACAAACCACTGCGAACACTTCGCGGGAAGGTGCGGTTAGTAGAGCGATCCGGAAGTCAGAAGACCTGCCCAATCGTCGATGATTGTCAACGAATCTTTCGAGGTCAGAAGTCGTTGCGGACGCGCACGAAGAGATTGCGCGACCTAGGCGTGAGGGAATATGGTTCCCCGCTGCACAAGTCAACCGCAAAATCTTCTCCCCCTTCGGATAGATTCCGCGACGCCGAACCGCAGCCCAAACATCGGGTGCGCGGTGAGAGACAACGGGAGATTGTCGTGCGAGAACAAGTGAAGAAAACAGGGCCCCAAAACCGAGGCCGCGGATTCACACTGATCGAACTCTTGGTCGTGATTGCGATTATCGCCCTCTTAATCGCCCTCTTATTGCCCGCAGTGCAGCAAGCCCGCGAAGCCGCCCGGCGAACCCAATGCCGCAGCAGGCTCAAGCAAATCATTCTGGCCATGCACAACTATGCCGAAACCTTCGGCACGTTTCTGCCCTACAAGATTGATGACGCCAAAGAAATCCAATATCAAACCGGCGGCGGTTCTTCGCGGGGGCGAATTCACTATTGGTTTGGAGTCGTCGATTACGCGGAACCCGATCCCTTGCTGCAACTGAACTTTGCGAAAGGCTATTTGTCGCCCTATATGGAAGCCAACCGCGAAGCCTTCCAATGTCCCGACTTCGGCCCCAGCCAAGTCGATACCGTGCGGTTTGGAAAAATGGCTTCGGGCTATGCCTATAACGGGCACTATTTAGGGCCGGGGATCGACTACGATTATTCCAGTTGGCCAAGCATCGGGGTGTCTTCCAAGCCGATGGTTTATCGGTTTCGCGACATACGTCAAACCACGCAAACCATCGCCTTCGCCGATAGCGCGATCTATAACACCTGGAGCTATCCCACGGGCCAACTGATCGAAAACTGGTTGCTGGAACCGCCGAGTAATACGCAGCCCAGCGTGCATTTTCGGCACAATAACACCGCGAACGTGGCCTATGTGGATGGCCACGTGGAAACGCAATCTCCTAGCTTTATCACGCTGCCTACTTGGTTCGCCCCAGCAGATATCACAGCCAACAAGTTCCATAATTTGGCCTTCGTCGGCGAAGATGATAGGTTCTACGATCGCGAATAGGATTGAATAGAAATCATCGCCACGTTTCCAATTCATTCCAACTCGCATCTGAAAGCGATCTCATGCGAATCTTCATATCTCTCGGCACGTTCGTCGGCGTGGGTTTACTAGGCTATTGGTTTTTCGCGGCGGAGTCAGGGACGGAACATGAATCGACAAAACCCGGTAATGAAGTATTATATCTTTGCAAAGAGACCAAAGAACTCGTCCAAGCTCCCGCGAAACAAGTTCCCGCCGTGAATCCTAAAACGGGGCGCGCAACTTTATATAGGGCGCTTTATTGTAAGGATTGCCGAAAGTGGCACGCCGTGCCCCCGCCGGACGTGTTTTCGGGAAACCCCATCGCCTATCCCTGCCCCAAGCACCACAAGCAAATGTCAAGTAGCGGGCCAGCGGAGAAAAGGTGATTCTATTGCCATGAAACCGAATTGCGAACCAATCGCCCTCTGTTGGAGCGGCGGAAAAGATAGCAGCCTCGCGCTGGATGCGCTGCGAAAGGATTCTCGCTACCATCTGTCGGCATTAGTGACGACGTTCACGGAAAGCTACGACCGCGTCAGCATGCACAGTGTCCGCCGTGAACTACTGTTGGCTCAGGCCGAAGCCGTCGGCTTGCCGTTGAAAGAAGTTTGGATTCCGCCGAAAGCCGGGAATGAAGTCTATGAATCCCGCATGGCGGAAGCGCTCACTCGGCTCAAGGAATCGCAGGGAATTCGCAGGGTGGCCTTCGGCGACATTTTTTTGGAAGACCTCAAAAGTTATCGAGAAACACAACTCCGCAAATTGGATCTCGACGGTTTGTTTCCCCTATGGAAACGGGACACAAGGGCCTTGGCAAGCGAATTCGTGCAAGCGGGATTTCGTGCGGTGACTACTTGCATTGATCCGGCCCGCTTGGATTCCTGCTTCGTCGGCAGGGAATTGGATGAAGCGTTTTTTCGGGAATTGCCCCCCGATTGCGACCCCTGCGGCGAGAACGGCGAGTTTCATTCGTTCGTCTATCAAGCTCCCGGTTGGTCGCGGGGGATTTCGTTCTCTCGCGGAGAAATCGTGCGGAGAGATTCTTTTTTGTACTGCGATTTGTTACCCCTTCTTTCTTATCGGGGTTGTACTCGGGACTATATCGCGGCAGCCAGACGAGTTGAATTTCATCGGGGTGGTTGTCGACCCATTTCTCAACCGCTCCCGCCGTGTGAACGGGGTGATGGTCGAGCACGAGAAACACTTTGCGATCGGATGAGGCAATCAGGTGTTCGAGAAAGTCGATGAACTTGTGCGCGGTCAGTGTTCCGGAAAACAGATCCAATGTCAAATCGCCCTCGGGAGTGACGCTGGCGATTAGGTTTTGCTGAATGCGGATTTTCGGAACGTCCAGCACGGGGGTTTGCCCAATCGGGGCGTAACTGGTGCCGATCTGGTCGTGCAAGTTGATCCCCGCCTCGTCCAAGAAATGCAGTTGACCGTCTTCCTCATCCGCCTGCTTTTCCGCGTCTGGCAGAGTGTCTTCTTCGAAATTCCCGCACTTCATCCGGGTCTTGTTCCCGCGCATGGCGCGCTGGCTTTTGCGGCGTCATCTTCCAGCGATGAAGATAGTTCCCAACGCCTTGAATAGCCGCGAAGCGGCGGTCGCACATAGCCACGGGCGGCAGCCCGTGGACTAGGAGAATTCAAGACATTTGGAGCCGCGAAGCGGCGGCCGCAGTTCTAGTATTTGACGGAGTTGTTCGAGGATGGCCTCATCCGTGGGATAGGGACTCGCTATAATTTGTCGTTGGGGAATGGGCACTTCATCCATGCGATATGTTGTGCCGGCGGCGTGAAGACCGTAAACGGCAGAGGTAAATTGTACCGTGGGAGAAAATTCGCAACTTGCATGCGGATAATCCAGCACGATGGTGGGAATTTGTTTTAGCCTTTGTAAAGCCTCTGAGGGAAAATCTTCCGTGCTTTCGCTGCCTACAATCAGACAGGCATCGGCTTCGTTTTGAATCAGTATATCGGCTGCCGAGAACTCGCCGGGGTTATAGCGGGGATAGCCGCGATTGAGATTGACCGCGAAGGGATAACCCGTTTGCCAACAAAGCACGCTATCTGCACCGCTTACATCGCCGGGAATCCGCAACCGCCGGGCGGTGAATCTCGTATAGTCGTTTAGCTCGGCCACTAAGCGCAAGAGGATTTCCACCGTCAAATGACCTAGTGATTGCTGCGCGATTCCCAGCCCAAAAAACACAACGCCATAATGGCAAGTAGTAAGCCTTTCCACTAGCTTCTGAGTGTCTTCGACAGCGAGTCCGTGTTTTGAGCCTATTGGTAAGGAATCTCCCCGCAGCACGGCCCGCAAGGATTGGATCAATTCAAAATCGCTTCCGCTGGGGATTTGTAGGAATATATCGGCCTGCTTTGCGGTTTCTGTCCGCTTGTTGTCGATGACGACTACCGTGCGGTCGGCCCGTCCGCGCGGGAGTTCCCGGGAATGCGGTTCCACGGAATAGCGTTCAAAATGGCGGGGATGACTGACGGCGGGGTTGGCTCCCCAGAATAGCACCAAATCCGCTCGCTCGCGGATTTCCCCCAGGCTGCTGGTCGATTCTCCCACCTGTTGAATCGCCATGATCGAAGGCCCGTGGCAGACCGAAGCCGTGGTGTCGATGATGGCTCCTAGTTGCTCCGCCAACTTGACGGCAGCCCGCTGGCCGGGAGTGCTGCTGCGGGATAGCCCATATATTAACGGTGCCGAACTGGTGCTGAGTATTTCCGCTGCTTTCGTCAAGGCTTCATTAAACGGCACGGATCGCCCTTGAATTTTGGCCTCGGCAGGTTTTTCGTTCTCGTTAGACTCCCGGTCGATCAAGCGATGAAACCACGGTTCCGCCAAGGAACACGCCTTGTCTACTTGGGTGAGTTTTCCCTCGCGAACGTGCAATCGCAGATCATCGCAGACGCATCCGCAGACCGTGCAAACCGCATCGGATTCGATCCGAAAACCCGATGAGGAATCGGCGGGGCGGGTTGGCTCGGCATCCATCAGTCGGCATCGGCTTTCAGGGATTCCGCTTCCAAACGAACCAAGACGTGCTTAAAGCCCGGCGTTTTTGAGAGCGGGTCTACCGTGTGTGGAACGAGCACGTTGGCTTCGGGGAAATACATCGCGGCATTACCGGGCCGGATCTCATAGTCCCGCACTAATATATAACGCATTTCCCCGGCTTCGCTGGATATTTTTACTCGCTGATTCGGCTCGAAACCGAAGCGGGCGATGTCCTCCGCGTTCATCAATATCACGTCGCGGCGTTCCTGGCGGCGGTAGATGTCTTCCTCATCATAAACCACGGCATTGAACTGGCCTTCCGAGCGAATCGTCATCAGGCGAAGTTGCTTGTCTTCCAAAGGGGATGGTTCCGGCAGGGGGATTGCATGAAACTTCGCCTTGCCGGTGGCGGTGGGGAAGTGATAGTTCTCGACGGCCCGCCCCGGAACGTGAAACTCTTCTTTCGCTTCCCCCAAGTTATTTATAGAGGCATATTCGGGAATGAGTTCGGAGATTAATCTGCGAATCGCGGCGTGACTTTCTAGCTTTTTCCAATCGATATGTTCCGCCGCTTTGCCTGCTAGTCCCACAAACAATTGTTGGCCCATGCTAGCGAGAATGGAAACCTCGCTGCGGGGGCCGGGGAATCTGGCGGGGCCGCCATCGCTCAGCCGGACGAAGCTAAACATCGACTCTTGCGTGGTAGACTCCGGTTCCTCATCGCGGGGCAGCACGGGCAGGATTAAGGTTTCTTCCGCCGTGCCCCAAGCGTGGCCGGTGTTGAGCGTGGTGGAGAGATAGGCCATTGTTTTCAGCCGGCTTAGAGATTCGAGCGCGTGCCGAGTATCGGGATTGCTGCCGTACAAGTTTCCGCCCAGGCAGATCGCGAAATCCATTTCCCCGCGACCGGCGGCTTGCATGCAGGCCATCGTATCGTAACCCGGTGAAGTAGGGACGGTAATTCCCAGTTGCTGCTCAAACTGTTTCAGGATTGCTTGTTTCAAGGCGGGAGTCACGCCGACGGTTCCCATGCCTTGCACGTTGCTATGTCCGCGAATGGGCATCAGCCCGGCTTTCCGCCGCCCGACCATGCCCCGCAACAAGGCGACGTTGGCGATCATCTGCACGTTTTGGGTTCCATGCAAATGATGCGTAATGCCCATGCACCAGCCGATGACCACATTTTTGGCGGACAGATATTGCTCTGCGATTTGCTCGATCGTTTCGCGGTCTACGCCGCTTTGCTTCTGAATGTCTTCCCAACGTGTCTGCTTAACTTGCCGGGCGAACTCGGAAAAATTTTCGGTGTGTTGTTCGATGAATTTTTTGTCTTCGGCGTTTTTGTCCAGCAGAATTTTTGCGACCCCCATCAAGAGCGCCAAATCTCCGCCGATGTGCGGTTGCACGTAATCGCTGGCGATCTTGCTGCCGAAGAACAAACTGCGCACATCGCTGGGCACACGGAAATTGACCAGCCCGGTTTCCTTCAACGGATTGATGACGATGATCTTCCCGCCTCGGCGGCGGATGTTCATAAACGACCGCATCAGGCGGGGATGATTGGAAGCGGGATTGGCTCCGATGAGAATATAGAGGTCGGTTTCTTCCAGATCTTCCAGACGGATCGTGCCCGCGCCGGTGCCGATGGCCGAACCCAAGCCCACGCCGCTGGCTTGATGGCAATAGTAAGAGCAGTTGTTGACGTAATTCGTGCCGAACAAGCGGGCCATCAATTGCAGCAAGAAGCCGGCTTCGTTGGATGATCTTCCGCTGGCATAGAAAAAACTGCGGGCCGGGCCGGCGGCTTGCAAACGCTCGACCATTAAATTTAAAGCCTGATCCCAGCCGATGGGTTGGTAATGCGTGGCTCCCTTGGGTAGATAGACGGGTTCGACGATTCGCCCGCTGGCTTCGAGTTGCCTGGGCGACATGGCCCGCAATTGGTTGAGGGAATACTTGGAAAAGAAATCGCGGGGCAGGGCATCTTGCATGTCCGACGCCATCGCCTGGAATGATTTCTTGCAGACTTCGGGGAAATAGCCGGCTTCGTTGACCATCCCGCCCAACTGCCCGCCCATGCCGACCGCGCAGGTTTTGCAGGTGTTTTTGGAACGCATCGCCTTCCAGAATTTCCACCAACCCACGCGGCGGGCGAGTTTCAGGCTGTAGGCGATGGCTTTCCAACCGCCGCCGCTTTTCATGGGGCGAAGCGGTTGGGTGGGGGCAGCTTGGGGCATGTTGTTTGGATCGTTCAGAGGCCAGGGGTCAGAGACCGGAGGTCAGGGAAATACTAAGGGAGAATATAGATCGGGACGTTCGCTTGGCATTGTTTTAGAAATGCCTTGACGATTTGGGCCATACAACGGAACCAGGGGGCTTACGCCCCCCGCTCGCCTTTTGTTCCAAATGTCGAAGCGATGATTATTCACGGAGCTTCATGGAAATGTACTTGGTTTCGAGGTAGGCTTCCAGTCCTTCGTGGCCGAGTTCGCGGCCTAGGCCGCTTTCCTTCATGCCGCCGAAGGGGCATTGCACCACGGTGGGCACGGGGTCGTTAATGCCGATCATGCCGGCTTCCAAAGCCTCGGCCATTCGCCAGGCGATGCTTAAATCGTTGGTGAAAACGTAAGCCGCCAGACCGTAGCGGGTGTTGTTGGCGGCTTCGATCACGTTTTCAATGCGGTCGAATTGCAAGACCGGCATCACGGGGGCGAAGGGTTCTTCTTCCATGATCCGGCAAGCGGGGGTCAATTCGGTCAGCACGGTCGGCTCGAAAAAGTAACCCCGCTCGAACTTCGCCGAACGCCCGCCGCCGGTGAGAACTTTCGCCCCCTTGCTCTTGGCGTCCTCGACGAGTTGAATCGTGCGTTCCATCGCGGAGGCTTCAAACATCGGGCCGAGTTCCACGCCTTCCTCCAATCCGTTGCCCATTTTCAGGCTGCGGGTCAATTCGACGGTGGCTTCGGTGAAATCTTTTTGCTTGTCCCGATGCACGAAAAACCGCGTGGGGCAGATGCAAACTTGGCCGTTGTTGCGGAACTTGCCCATCACCGCGAACTTGGCGACGGCTTCGGGGTCTGCATCGGGAAACACGATGAACGGCGCATGCCCGCCGAGTTCCAAACTGACGTGCTTGAGTTGGGCCGCTGCTTCGCGCTGCAACTGTTTGCCGACTTCTGTGGAACCCGTGAAGCTAATTTTGCGGCAGAGGGGGTTTTCCAGAAATTCCGCCGAAATCTCGCGGGCCGATCCCATCACCAAATTCGCCGCGCCCGGCGGAAGCCCGGCATCCATCAGGCATTCAAAAACTTGAATCGTGCTTAAGCGGAGATTGGCTGGCGGGCTTGGCGACCACGGTGCAACCCGCCGCCAAAGCTGGGGCAATTTTTCGGCAGAGCAGCGAGACTGGAAAATTGAAGGGAGCAATCGCGGCGACCACGCCCACGGGATGTTTGATCGTCAAATGTTTCCGACCGGGCGTCGATTCGGGAATGACTTGCCCGTAGGCCCGTTTGGCTTCCTCGGCGAACCATTCGAAGGTGTCGGCGGATTGGTGGATTTCCGCCCGCGCTTCCGCCAAGGGTTTGCCTTGCTCCATCGTCAGCGTGCGGGAAATGTCTTCGATGCGTTCCCGCATCAACTCGGCGGTGCGCTTCAAGATGGCCGCCCTTTGCCAGGCGGTTTGTTTCTGCCAACTTTTCATCGCGGAAGCCGCCGCCGCCAAGGATCGCCGGGTTTCTTCTTTCCCGCCGTAAGCAACTTGGGCCAGAGTTTCTTCCGTGGCCGGGTTGGTCACATCAAAAGTTCTACCATCCGCCGCATCGCACCATTCGCCATCGATCAACATTCGCCCCAAACTCGCAGCCATGTTTCCCGCCTCTCCGCAGTCTTTTCGTTTCACTCCGACGACACGGCCAAACGGGGCACGCATCCGTGAAAACATCCTATATGCACCGCCGTGCGATTTACAACCAAGGCAAAAACGAAAGGAGCGGCTTTGGAAGTTTCCAAAGCGGCGGCTTCTCGGGAGAAACAAGCAGGCAAGGCCAAGGGTGATCGGTTGACTCAGGGGACTTCCACGAGTTGCGGATTGGGCCGAACGGTTACGATCCTCACAAATCCTCGACCAAGACAAATCCATTAAAGGTTGACTTTCAGCAAGCACTCGCCGAGAGAATGAGATTTGCGTCGAGCGTTGGGAACACCGAAGCTCTACACCATGCCCGCCCTTGGTGAAGAAATCTGCGGAAAACTTCCGTTGCGTTTTTGCAACGTCACCCTAAACTCGAAATTCAAATAATCTCTGCTTACCATTCGAGAGGTTGGTTCGCGATCTGAGTGGCGAAACCATCTTATCATCTGCCGAAGAACCCGGTAATCGAATCATAACGAAGCGAGTTTGCTGGTTCGCTTTGAAGGTTCTTGCTAAGATCGCGGTCGCTTCCGGGCCGGCGTTTGGGTTGGCCTTCCTCTTGGTTTTGATTCGAGGTCGCTTCCATGAAACCGATTCTGTGCGCGCTCTTTTTTCTAATCGCTTCGGCAAGCTCAGCTCAGGAAACACAGACGGAGCGAACGAAGGCGGAGGGGCCGTTTGTGCCGAAACCCGCTTTGCCCGGCGGGAAGGTGATTTCGCTGTATCCGGCGGATTCGCCGAAGCTCAAACGCGAACGAATCCACGAAGCCGAAAAGTACAACACCACCGGCAAGTCGGACAGGTTGCTGAATACAATCAACATTCATAACCCTTCGATTGAAGTCCATCTCGCCGAAGACCGCGAAGCCAACGGGGCGGCGGTGATCGTTGCGCCCGGCGGGGGCCATAAAATTCTCTGGGTCGGACCCGAAGGTTACGATACGGTTGCTTTCTTCGGGAAAGTCGGCGTCTCGACAATCGTGCTGCGAAACCGCCTGCGTGTGGATGGCTACGAACCCACGACCGATGCGGTCAACGATGCGTTTCAGGCCATTCGCATCGTGCGTGCGCATGCGGAGGAATGGAAGCTGGACCCGCACAAAATTGGGATCATCGGCTTTTCCGCCGGGGCCGAGTTGGCGGCTCCCACGGGGCTGTTTTTCGAGCAATTCGCGGCGGATAACAACGACCCCTCCGACCCGTTGGCGGGGGTTTCCGCCCGCCCGGATTTCGTGGGGCTGATTTATCCCGGCCCCACGCCCTTCACCCGCGAGCCGGCGACGGCGATTCCCGCGAACGTGCCGCCCAGCTTTATTGTCTGCGCCGGTTCAGGCGACCGCGTGCATGCGGCTTGGGCCGATGATTATTTTCGCGCGATGTTGAACCGCAGCGTGCCCAATTTGGAAATGCACATTTACGGGCGCGGAAGGCACGGCGGTTCGCTGAGTAGCCGCGATGGGATTCCCTTCGGCAAGTGGCCGAAACGGTTCATGGACTGGTTCGGCGATCTCGGTTTTCTGGGCAAGCCCGGCGTGGAAACCCAAGCCGCCCAAGACGTTGCCGCGTTCGCCAAACGCAAGCCTCGCGGTTCCAACCGGTCGCGAAAGTAGCTGCATCCGGGCAGAGTTGTGATTTCTTGGGGGCGGGGCTAAACTGTTTCCTTTCTTGCCCTCCGGCGATGAGGGTTCGCGCTTTCGGCGCGAGAAACCCAACGACTTTTCCCGTGAGACTCTTTCGATGACTGCCCCCCTGCGACACGTGTTGTCCGCCTTGGTGATGAACCAACCGGGCGTGTTGGCCCACATTTCCGGCATGCTGGCCTCGCGGGCCTTCAATATCGACAGCCTGGCCGTCGGCGAAACCGAAATCCCCGAGTTCTCGCGGATCACGTTCGTCGTTCGCGGCGATGACCGCGTGCTCGATCAAGTCCGCAAACAGCTCGAAAAAATTGTCACCGTGGTAAAAGTGCTGGATTACTCCGGCGAGGATTTCGTCGAACGCGACTTAATGCTGATTAAAGTCAGCAGCAAGGACAGCAAACGCAGCGAGATCAAAGAACTGGTGGATGTATTTCGCGGCAGAATTGTGGATGTCAGCCCCGACCACGTGATGGTGGAAATCTCCGGCCCGGAAAAAAAGATCGAGGCGTTCATCGACCTGATGCGGCCCTTTGGGATTTTGGAAATGGTCCGCACCGGACGAATCGCCATGCTGCGGCGGCGAATCCATGAGCAAAGACCTCGCCGGCCCCACGGAACAGACCGTGCCTGCGAAAGCGGGAAATTAAAGCAGTAGTAGGGTCCGCTGTGCGGACCAATGATTCATCACGAATTCAACAGTTGTGGTTCGCACAGCGGACCCTCCACTTTTTTACTTCAGCGAAAAGACGACCCCGATGGCTGCGAAAATTTATTACGACGATGATGCCGATTTGTCCCTGCTCAAAAATAAAACGATTGCCATTATCGGCTATGGCAGCCAAGGGCATGCCCAGGCGCAGAACCTGAAAGACAGCGGTTGCACGGTGATTATCGGCCAACGAGAAGGCTCCGCGAACTACGATTTGGCCGTGAGCCACGGGTTCGATCCGATGTCCGCCGCCGATGCCGCCGCCGCCGGGGACATGGTGAACATCCTCCTGCCGGATGAAGTCCAAGGCGATGTCTACAAAAGCGACATTCGCCCGCAACTGAAACCCGGCAATTTGCTGATGTGCTCGCACGGGTTCAACATCCATTTCGGGCAAGTCATTCCGCCCGCAGGCGTGGACACGGCTTTGGTCGCTCCCAAGGGACCGGGGCATCTCGTCAGGTCCGAATACGTCAAAGGCGGCGGCGTGCCTTCGTTAATTGCAATGGGCGAAGGAGCTTCCGAAGCCAGCCGGCAATTGGCGCTGGCGTATGCCAAGGGCATCGGCGGGACGCGGGGCGGGGTGATCGAAACCTCCTTCGCGGAAGAAACCGAAACCGACTTATTCGGCGAGCAAGTCGTGCTTTGCGGCGGAGTCAGCGCCTTGGTCAAAGCGGCCTTTGAAACATTGGTCGAAGCCGGCTATCAACCGGAAATGGCCTATTTCGAGTGCATGCACGAACTGAAATTGATCGTGGATTTGTTCTATCAAGGCGGGCTGAACTACATGCGGTACAGCGTGTCGAACACCGCCGAGTTCGGCGATTATACGCGAGGCCCGCGGATCGTCACCGAGCAAACCAAGCAGGAAATGAAGAAGATTTTGGATGAAATCCAGCGCGGCGAGTTCGCCAAGGAGTGGATTTTGGAAAACAAAGCCAACCAACCCACGTTCCAAGCCACCCGCCGCCGGGACCGCAATCATCTCATCGAAAAAGTCGGCCGGGAACTCCGCAGCATGATGACCTGGATCGACGCCAAAGAGGTTTAAGACGAATGAATCTGGGGCCAGTTTGTCATAAACCTCTATTTTCCCCTGAGTTGCATTTCGTTGTCGCGTTGAATCTTAGCGCAGGAACAACCCATAAAACCCAGAATTTCGCGACAACCGCTACAGTTTAACACGCTTCCGGTCCGATAGCTGTTACAGGTTTCTTTGCTTGCGCTCGTTCCCGAATGAGCCTTCAAGCGGAGTCAGCACCTTACCGTGACTGCTGTTTGTCAAGGATAGACTGATGCGGGTACACCCCTGGATTGTCTCGATTTTGAGCGTACTCGCTTTCTCCTTGGACAGGAGTGGATTCGCCCAGTCCGAGGGAATGGGCAATCTCCCCAGCCAAGGCGATGGCTCAAACCCGTATTATCCGGCTGGTCCGGTTCCGGACCCGGCGGTCCTGGAGCCTTCACGCCCCCGCCGCCGGCGGGTCCGAATGGGGCTTGGGATCCGATTGCGGCGGGTCAAAACGGGGGACCGGGTTACGCGCCCAACCGCTCGCCTTGGCCGGGAATTTCGCCCTTTGAAAACCGCTTCGCCGAGCACACTCACGAGAAGGAACTTTGGTTTTTTCGGGCCAACAACTCGCCGCGCCGGTATTACACAAACTTCGATTATCGTTACGCCCATTACAGCCAACCCAACCAAACGCGGGTCGGATCGGACCTGGCTCCGCAAACCGCTGCCGCCGCCGGGCTGGGGGCCGAGTTTCTTCCCGTGGATACGGGCGTGCTTTACAGCACGTTCTTGGGGAACTTCCACGGGTTGCCCACGACGGGAGGTAACACCGGTGGAAACAATAACGGCGGCGTGGCCACGGTGAGCAATACCGTCGTCAACGAGCAGCACCTTCCCAGCAAGCCCAACGTCAACGGGTTTCAAGTCACTTGGGGATTTACGGAACCGAGCGATGAAGGGTTGAATCTCACGGGTTGGTACACCAACCAGGCTCATTGGTCTTATTCGCGGGGCTTCAACGCATCCGTGCAAGATGTGGTCAACCAAAGCAACTCCTCCAACGGCATGCCATTGGCGATTACGAACGCCCTGCCGATTAACGATGGCCTTCCCGATGGCCCCAATGGGAAGGTCAATGGAGCATACGTTCCTTACGACCGCTTCTTCGGCTTGGATTACACCTCTTCGGGGGCGGGCGGGAACGTGAATTGGAATTTCACGCCTCTCATGCGAGGCGACTGGTATAAGCTGGCTCCGACCGCAGGCATACAAGCCTTGTTCATCGGGGAGACCTTCACCTTCAACGGGGCGGCTTCTGGGGGGACGGTGACATTCAATACTCCGCCGGGCTTGGAAGACCCCACCACTTACGTGCAGACGGTGGCCCCGTTCGCGGCGCAAATTCGTTCCGACATCAAATCGTATTTGTTCGGCCCGCAAGCGGGGATAAAGTTTGAAATCGGCGGCGACAACTTCAAAATTCTGGGCAACTCGCAATTCGGATTGTCCATGAATAACGAACGGATTCTGTTGACCAGTCGCGGCGTGGGTGATGGGTTCAGTCCGTTTTACGACCGCACGTCCCGCTTCAGCGAGCGGCAAAATCACATCGTCTTGTCTCCCACAACGACACAACAAGTCACGGCCCAAGCCCGGATTTTCCAATATATCCCCGTGGTCCGCAAAATTCACTTCCTGGAGCAGGCCACGTTCCGCCTGGGCTATCAAATCAATGTGGCCTACAACGTGCAGCGTCCGAACCGAACCATTCAATACAACGGTTTCCCCTTGATCCCCGCGATCCGCACCGATCAGGCCACCAACTGGTACACGGAAAGCTTTAACTTCGGAGTTCATTGGACGTACTAACTCAAAGTGCAAACGGTGTGTTAGCTTTTCAGGAGCAAAGGGACAAAGTGGATCCATGTCGGCATTGGAGATAATTCTTCCTCCTTTGCCCCTCTGCCCCTTCCTCCCGCTCCTTCCTCCCGTTGTCGATCCCGAAAGGGTTCGCTATGATCCCAAGGAGAGAATGGGAGGGATTTGGCTTCTCCTCCGGCAAATTGATTGAACCGAACATCGGAGGCAGGTCGCGGTTCCATGCGGATTGGTTTAGGACACGATGTACACCGCTTGGTGGCGGGCCGAACCTTGATGCTCGGCGGCGTGGCCATCGCTTACGATCTTGGCCCTGATGGCCACAGCGATGGCGATGTTTTGCTGCACGCCCTGACCGATGCCATTTTGGGGGCCGCCGGCTTGGGAGACATCGGCCAGTGGTTTCCCGATACCGACCCGGAATGGAAAAATGCAGATTCCGCACTATTCGTGCATAAAGCGATCTTGCTCATTCGGGAACGCGGCTGGAAAATCGGCAATGTGGATTGCACCATTTTCGCCGAACGCCCGAAACTCAAGCAAGACAAACCCAGGATTCGCGCGGGTCGCGGAGATTTTGGGAGTCTCGGAGGAAGAGGTCAACGTCAAAGCGAAAACCGGCGAAAAAGTCGGCCCCATCGGTCGCGGAGAAGCCATCGCCGCCGATGTGATCGTCTTGCTGCTTCCCGAAACCACCCAATTGCTCTGACAAGCCTTACAAGATCATGTTAAGAGCCGCGACCGTGAGGAAGCGGTGATAATGTCGCTGGAATTCCCGCTTCCTCACGGTCGCGACTCGATAAGTAACTTACTTTCTGGGATTCTTCCCCATTTGCAGAACGGAAACGGATTTCAGACACAATGACACTTCGCGTTTACAACACGTTGACTCGCCAAAAAGAAGACTTTCAGACGGTCGAACCCGGTCGAGTCTCGATGTATCTGTGCGGGCCGACGGTTTATAAGCCCGCTCATATCGGGCACATGGTTGGGCCGGTGATCTTCGATACCATCAAACGGTATCTGACCTATAACGGTTACCAAGTCACTTGGGTCATTAACATCACCGATGTGGATGACAAACTCATCAACCGGGCCAAGGAAAACGGAACCTCCGTCGAACTTCTCGCCAAGCAGATGACCCAAGACTATTTCGAGAACCTGGAAACGATGGGCGTGGATACCGTCGATCATTTCCCCTACGCCACCGACCACATCGACGGTATGCTGGGCATGATTGGTTCGCTGGTGGAGCAGGGCTTTGCCTACCCGATGGAGGGCGATGTGTATTTTGAAGTCACCAAAGATGAAGACTACGGCAAGCTCAGCCGGCGGAACGTGAAGGAAATGCTCGCGGGCACACGCGCCGAAACCAACGAGCAAAAACGCAACCCTGCCGATTTCGCGCTCTGGAAAAAATCCAAGCCGGGTGAACCGGCCTGGGATAGCCCGTGGGGACCGGGCCGACCCGGTTGGCACATCGAATGCTCCGCGATGAGCAAAAAACTCTTGGGGGATTCGATCGACATTCACGGCGGCGGGTTGGACTTGATGTTCCCCCATCACGAGAACGAACTCGCCCAATCGGAAAGCTGTTCCGGCAAACCCTTCGCCCGCTATTGGCTGCACAACGGTTTGATGCAATCGGGCAGTCAAGCGGGCAAACTCGGCGGGCAACACACTCGCGAAGGCGATGCCGTCCCCGATCAGCAGTCGCAAGAAGCCAACAAACTCGCCGGTTCCGCCGGGGCGGAGTCCGTCAAAACCGCCGTGTTCGCCAAGCATCCGCCCGGAAACCGTGCGCTTCTTTTTGCTCTCCACGCATTACCGCAGCCCGATTGATTTCAGCGATGACAACATCGCCAAGACCGGCAAAAGTTTGGAAGGTTTTTATCGGCTGTTTGAAACTTTCCAGCGAATTGCCGGCCAAGATTTTTACGATCTGAAAGCCGCCGTGCTCCGCAGCGATACTTCACCCTTGGCCGGGGAAGATGCGGAATTCATTCAAGAGATGAATCATCTGCATGCCCGCTATTTGGAAGCGATGGACGATGATTTCAACACCGGCAGCGCGGTGGGCAATTTGTTCGAGATGCGAAAAGCCATCAACGGCTTCATCGCTCGGCACAATTTGGAATCCACCCAGCCCGCTGCCGCCGCCGTTAAAACTTTAATCGCCGCGATGACGATGCTGAAGGAACTCGCGAATTTGTTGGGCGTGTTCCGCAAGCCCCTCGAAAAAACCTTAGCGGGCGATGATGCGTTCGCCCACGGGTTGATGCAACTGATTATCGACCTCCGAGCCGAAGCCCGCAAAACCAAGAACTGGGGCATGGCCGATCAAATCCGCGCGGGCCTGGCCGCTTTGAACGTGACCCTCGAAGACCGCCCCGAAGCCACGCTTTGGCGTCGCGATTAACTTGAGGAATTTCGCATGGCTTTTGCCGAGCCGATTAGCCGTAAGATTCCCGCCGAGCGGATGGAACGCTATCTGGGCGTGGACCCCGGGTTGAACCGCACGGGCTACGCTTTGTTGAAGCGCACCGGCAATGGTCCGCTGTTGCGGGAAGGCGGGATTGTGCGTTCTTCCCGGACCGATTCGCTCGCGCAGCGGGTCTGGGAAATCGGCCGCGGGATTCGGGAAATGATCGAGGAATACAAGCCGCAACTCATGGCGGTCGAGCAAGTGTTTTCCTTCGGCAAGAATCCGAAGACGGCCCTCTTAATGGCCCACGCGCGGGGGGCGATTTTGATGGTCGCCGCCGAGCAACAGATTCCCGTGATCCACTACACGCCCACGCACGTCAAAAAGCTGCTGACGGGAAACGGAAGGGCTTCCAAAGAGCAAATTCAATTCGCGATTCGCAACGAATTGGGCTTGGAAGAAATCCTCGAACCAAACGATGTCGCCGACGCCTCCGCCGTCGCCTTGTGCCTCTATCACAGTATCCGCCACGCCGTGTAGAGAAGAGTCGCCTTTCGCCCCGCGAACGCGGCAGGCATGCGGAGATTGGGATATTCTTTCCAATTCAAACATCAAGGGGCCGACCAACGATTTCCCCAACCGGCATAAAGATCGTGTAAGAATGCCAGCCACTCGGTGGCGGTTCGGCTGCTGGGAAACGGTTCGGGTCGGATGGATTTCGGAGCGGTCCACACAATTTCAATTCGTCCGTTGGACTGAATCCGCCCGATTCGCGGCGTCTTGTAACAATGCTGCGTGTCTGGATCGAATCGAACCTCGCCTCCGGGAGAGTTAAACCGCTGCTCCAGCATGGCGTGTCGTATTCGCCTGGGTTCCAGGCTCTGCACATCATTGGCCGCCCGCGCCCAGGCGAGCACTGCAACATAGGCCGTTTCCATCGGGTCGGTGGCGATCCGCTGAGGGTACTTTTCCCGAAACCTGGAAACGAATTGCTTGTTTTCCGGTGTGTCGATGGCTTTCGAAATAAGTCCACGAGACGTAGTCTCCTGCAATATCCTTGGGACTGAGGTTCCGCAGTCCCTCTTCATCCGTGCTGAAAGAAAGGGTCGGGCAGTCGCCTGGTAGAATTCCTGACTTCCGCAACGCGCGGAACAGAGCAACGTTCGAGTCGCCGTTGATCGTGTTGAGGATCATCTCGAGGCTGTGACTTCGCAATCGCGAGCACGGCGGCTTCCACGTCAGAGCTTCCCAACGGCAGGTACTGCTCCCCGACGACTTCGGCCCCCAAGCGTTTCAGGTCATCCTTCATGATTTCGTTGGCAGCGCGGGGAAAGACGTAGTCGGAACCGATCAGGAAAAATCGCCGCTTACCCAGCGAAGTAAACGCCCAGTCGATGGCCGGCAAAATTTGCTGATTCGGTGCCGCCCCCATATACACGATGTTGGGCGATGTCTCCAATCCCTCGTATTGCAGCGGATAGACCAGCAAATGATCGTGGTCTTCGACAACCGGCTTGACGGACTTGCGGCTGGCGGAGGTCCAACATCCGAAAATCGTGCAGACCTTCTCTGCTTCGATCAGACGCTTGGCTTCGAGAGCGAAAGTTTCCGGATCGGACATCCCATCCGCGACAATCGCCTTCAGAGGCCGACCCCGCACGCCGCCGGCTTGATTGATTTCGTCGATGGCAAACATGATCGCATCCACCACCGGGGCTTCGTTTTCTGCCATCGTGCCGCTGAGCGAATGCAGCACGCCAATTTTGATCGGCTCTGCCGGCAAAGGCGAGCGGCAGGGACTGCAACAGCATCGGGTTGACTCCTTAGCTGAAGGCTGCTCACCAGATCGCCAGCCGCGGCGTACCACGGCGAGCAGGCAAAGCCGCATCCGCCCGCCAGCATCCAGGCGAACGCGCGAGCGATGGCCTTCCGCGGACCGACTACAGCTGCTTAGGCTCGACGTCCGAAACTGCCGTGTAGTTTCCGGATTCGCTCGGAAGGGTGCTCAGCGTCTGTCCCGGAAAGCGCTGCGGTCACCATTTCCAAATCCGCCAGCATCTGCTTTGACGGTCTGATAGCGATCATCCGGGACTTTGGCCATCGCCTTGGCAATGATCCGACTGCACGCCAGCAGGAATGGATTCGTCCACAAGACGGGGATCGGGAATGTCCGCGTGGCAATGGGCGTACATGACCTGCGGCACGCTGGCGGAATCGTGATAAGGATACTTGCCCGTCAGCAGGCTGTAGTAGGTGGCGCCGAGCGAGTAGACGTCGCTCCGGCGCGTCGACGGCGATCCCCTGACACTGCTCGGGACTCATAAAGAAGGGCGTGCCGATCACCGTGCCGACTTGAGTCATCTGCTGGCTTTGTCGAGTCGTCGCACCTTCGCCAGGCCGAAGTCCGCCACCTTGATCGAACCATCGGCGGTCCGAGAAAGTTCGCCGGCTTGACGTCGCGATGAATCAACCCGGCGGCATGGGCAGCGACCGATTCCCTTGCAGGCATCGACCATGCCCGGGTCGCCTCCAGCAGCGACAGTGCCCCGTTCTTCTCGACACGTTCGTCGAGGCTGCCTCCGGGCACCAGTTCCATGACCAGAAATTGCGAGTTCCCTTCCTGCCCGACGTCGTAGATCGCGGCCACGTTGGGATGATTGAGCTGACCGGCGGTCTTGGCCTCCGCCAGAAAACGCGACAAGGCGGTCTCATCGGCCGCCAGATGATCCGCCAAAACCTTGATCGCGACGTCGCGGCCGATCACGGGTCGTGGGCCTTGAACACCATGCCCATGCCCCCCTTGCCCAAAATTTGGCTGACTTGGTACTTGCCGAGCGATTTCCCGATCCAGTGGGCCTCCGCAGTTTGCTGGGAAGAAAGTACTTTCGATTCGGTGTCAGGCGCACGATCACGGTCGCCTCAAGCTCCGGAGCCGGTGGCCGATCCACCGAATTTGGCGTGGGCGTAGGGATTGCTTTGTCTTCCGGATCGCTCATCACAATTCGCTTCACCCCGCGGAGATGCCAAATCGGCAATAAAGTAAAATGTTCTTCATTCTACTCCCTCCTTGCCTTGGTTTGAAGCCTAGCCTAGAAGGGCCCGCCGTGCGACAGATGGCACTGGCAACTTGTCACTGGTTTACCACCCGGCCGCCTTTTCTGCGCCGCATCTGCCCGATTGGGGCCCGTACATTGCATCCCTGACCGTTCATTTCCCGCTTGGTTTCAGCCATCGTGAGGTAATTGACGGGATCCGAATTTTTCCAACTTATGCCAACGCGATTTCGCGTTTTGGTTTTGGGTGAGTAGAGAATCACTTCCTGAGCCCCCAGGTCGAAGATCATCCACGGGTTCCACGGGATGATAGCGAACCGAAACCAGGGATTTGAATCCACCCACACGGGAAATCAGCCCTTTGGTGCGGTGGCGAATCTGAATTTCATTTGTGCAACTGATGAGGACCGTCTCCGGCCCAATCATGCAGGCCCAGCGGGGATCATCCATCTCCTCTTCAGGACCAGAGAACATCGCCCCGGCGGTTGAGCACCCCGATTTTGGCAGAATCAACGACTAGCACTCGGCCGGGTCCGCCACTGGTTACGAATCGAGCACTGATCTTTGTCGCCGAGTCTGGGGAAGGGCGAATATCACCATTCGGCGAGGTTCAACGGCCGCAGGCCCGCCATTTCTCTCTCCCAAGTGGGCCAGCACTTCTCCATTCGGCGAGGTCAGTACGAGCGATTGCTCGCTTGATGTGGGAGCCATCGAATAGAAACTGCCGTCATAAAAGACTTCTCGCACTCTCGGCCAGACATCCGCCTTCTGTCGGGCAATTGAGCCATCCTGATTGAGCCACCATAAGTCAACCCGCCCGCCGTCCTGATTCTGAATGAGCGGCCCGTGATGTTTCTTAACGATGGGCCGAAGGAAGGGATCGGGGAACGCCCAATCATCGCGCGGTGAAGCTTGAGCGAGCTGAGCCACTCCATTCGAGCCGGCTTGGTCTCCTCGGGCGGGGCAGACAGACGATATGGAATCTGCCAGGCTGAGATTCGCATAATTCCGGCCCCCGCGAAGAGCCGCAGCACGGGTCCGGGTTGTCGAGGTCATCCTTGAAGATTTCCAGTGCCGTTTCGGGATTCACCGAGCTGATGGACCACGCCAGCCAAAGCCATGTTTCGCGTGGATCGCTTTCTGCAAAGCGTCCATATTTTTCCCTCGACCGCTCGACTCGTTCATAGACCGCCATCGCGATTTTTCCACGTTTCTCCGGCGCAAGATCGCGAAGCAGCGGCGCGAACGCTCCAGTCTCCAGTTTTGCGAAGCGTTTCCGCATCCTGCCGGGCGAGGATTCCCTGAAACGTCGCATAGAACTTCCACTTGCCCCAGGGAGTCTGGGCGAACGAGTCCGTCGTCCGAATCAAGCGTGACATGTCTTCGGGGCTGCCTATCTCTTCTAGGCGACGAAGGATGGCATCCACTAACCGACGAGGATCTTGCAATCGATCCGACTTCAATTGTTCGATAAGTTTCGGGGAGATGCTCAGCCAATCTTTGGAAAGTCGAGTCCCGAAGCCATGCTTTTGGAGTTCCCTCATTAGTCTGCTATGCTCGGCCTCACGAATGAAAGGCAGCCAAACATCCGCCGCGCACGGATGGATGGGGAGGATTTCGTGGAGCCGTTGCACCGATTGGGCGGCATTATGGGGATTGAGTTCCGCTGCTTCGAGCAACTCCGCAGTCGTCGGCTCCGGAGGATTGGGGATTGGGGCATAGGAATCGGCAAGCACGAGCGGGCAAAAGAGAACCTGAAGGAATAAGAGCACGGCCAATGCAACAGCGTGGCGGATACCGCTTGAGAGTTTGTGAATTCTATGTATCCTCATAAAGAATCTCCCGGTTTTAATGCCCTAATGGAATTGTGATTCTTCTGTATCGTAACAAAATCTCCGCACGGTGACGCAATCGATCACTTGTTGCAACCAACCGCGCTGGATTAGACGAATCAGTAGTCGCAAGAGAAGATTCCTACCTTCGTCTACGATGACAATTTCGCTTGGAATTCTTCCACCAGGATTTGTTCGTGCTGGGCTTCGCAGGTTTTGAAGAGTTTCAGGGCTGCTTCGGCGTGGGTTTGTTGGGCGTTGGGGTCGGGCAGGTGTTGGGCTAAGGTCCAATGGGCCAAGGCTTGTTCATAGAGCATCTCTAACCGTTGGGCGCATGGCGAGGCTGTTCTGCCAATGCCGAACGGCTTTTTGTTTGGAACCGAAAAGATCGGCGGCATCACCCTGCCAAAGTTGATAGCGCGGCTTGCCAATGGGGAAGACTTTCGCGTAGGTTCGCATGGCTTTGAGGGCGGAATATAGCGTGGCTTTGAAGACTTTTTGCTGGAGCTTGTCCGGTTTTGTTCGCAGTTTTGCCAGATAGATTTCGATGACGGCGGAATAGCCTTCCAACAATAAATAAGAAGTCGGGCGGTCCAAGGCGCGAATTTTCTCGAAGACGCCGTCGGCTGCGATGGTCGCCGAGGGAAGATCGTTCAGCCGCAGCTTAGCCACCGCGAGAACGCCTTGCACCATGATCTCGGAAATGCGATCTTGGTTGACTTTGAAGAGAGCGAGCGCGGCCTCGGCTTGGGCAATGGTTTCGGGAAAATCGCCGAGCCTGAGCAAATTCAGCGCACAACCACCGTGCCCCCACGCCTGATGCAGCACATCATCCCGGCGGGCGGATCGCTTGTGGTGTTCGGTCCAAATCCTTAACCCTTCGCGAAAATTGCCCGCGAAATAATAAGACCCGCCGAGCACGGTGGCTGCGGTTCCAAAATTGCGGTCGTCGCCGAGTTGCCGATAGAGATCTAAAGCTGCCGTCAAATTCTCGCGGGCCGTTTGCCAGTTGGCGACTCCGACGTGATAGATTCCCGTGGTGAGATGCACCCAGGCGGAGGAAGGCAGATGATCGACCTGCTCGACGGTTTCCCGCGCTTTCCGAACGTAAGATTCGGCGAGTGTTCGGCAGGGAATGGTTGCGGCGGTGAGTCCCATATTGCTGAAGGCTCTTGCGAGTTCGGGGCTTGGCCCCACGCGCTCGGCCAGATTGAGCATGCGAAGACAGGCATGCAAAAAATCGAGCGTGTTATTCCCCAGGTAATGGATTTCCGCGAGTTGCTCTAAAACCCTTGTGCCTTCCAAGAGCGTGGGTTTGGCCTCTTTGCTCGCGATTTTGGCGGACCAAAGCCGATGCCAAACCTGCCTTGTAATTTGCACGGCCATGCGGGGCAGATAATTTAAGCGGGTGGTGGGCGTCGCCTCGCCGAGCCAGGCCAAGGCTGTTTGGCTATGGGATCGGCTGTCTTCCAGGTGGCCTAGCCCGAGCAATGTTGAGGCCAAACGGCGTTCCAAACTCGCGCGGTATAAGCGGTCATCCTGGGGTGATTCGCCGGGTTCGGTTTTCAGTCGTCGAATCAAAGAGCGGTAGAATTCTGCCGCCTCTTTGTAGGCTCCGTTCTTCAAGGCATGGTCACCGGCGAGTTCTTGATGCATGCGGGATTTGTCTTCCACGCCCGCTTGATTCCAATGGTGGGCCAATAACGCATAGGTCGCGGTGGCGTGGCCATCGGGAGATTCATACCATTCGGCAATCGCTTGATGCAGCGCCCGGCGTTGCTGAAACAACATCAGGTTGTAGGCCACATCCTGAAAGATCACCTGCTTGAAGGCATAGATCAATTCCGGGCTTTGTCTCAACATCGCAAGCAGATCACTTCGGCAGGCGTGTTCCACCAAAGCGGTCAGATTGTCCCGGTCCGTGCGAATGGGATAGGTGTGATACAGCACACGAAACTCGAAATTGCGGCCGATCACGCTGGCGGTTTTGATGGCCAACAATTCGGAGGGGTCCAGCCGATCCAAGCGACTGCGAACAACGCCCTGCAGCGCATTGGGAACGTCCATCGTCGCCAAGTCCGCCGCCGGGCAAGTCAACTGGGCTGTATCGGTTTGCACCTTAAGTTTCTCGGTATCCCTGAGTACGAAAGTCAGTTCTTCCGAGAACAACGGGTTGCCTTCCGCTCTTTGAAAAATCCAATCCACGACTTCGGCGGGAACCGCAGAGACGCCCAAGCGTTCGCAAACCAGCAGCCGCGTGTCCCCCGCCGACAACGGGGTGAGCAGGATGTGCGTCGCGTATTCCAAGTTCTCTAAGACCGCGTAATCCGCAGGGTGCGGCTCTTCCAAGGGCCGCGAGGCCAACACAAGCAGCACCTGGGGAACCCGCCGGGCCACTTGCCGGCTGATGGCCCAAGACGCCGAATCGAACCATTGTCCATCGTCCAACACGATCATTAAAGGCGACCGGGCGGCTTGGATTTTCAGGAGGCCCACGATCAATCGCTGCAAGTTGTCGGCCCTTACCTTGCCGGCCATGTCGCGGGTGGTGGGATTGTCGGGGATATCCAACGGTAAAATGCTGTTGAGCAGCGGAGCCAACGCCGCGAGTTTTGGTTCGGGTTCCAGCCAAGCCAACAATTTTTTCGCGGGCGATTGGGGAGCCTCGGCGTTGTCTTCCTTGTCTTCCAACAAATGACGAAGCACCGGACGCCAAACGTGATAGGGGGAAGATTCTTCGATGGAATCTCCGTTGCCCATCAGCACGGCGTAGCCTTTTTTTTGGCCGGCTTGAACCAAATGCTGTACCAGCCGAGATTTTCCGATGCCGGCTTGGCCTTCGATTAAAACCACGCGGGCGGCTTGGGTTTGAAAGTGGTCTTCCAGAATCTGTTCGATTCGCGCGCGTTGTTGCTCGTGCCCGAACGTGGCGGAGCAAGTCACTTCCACCGAATAAATTTGCTCGGTGGGTTCATAGATCGGAACCGGTTCGGGTTTGCCTTTGACGGTAATCGGGCGGTGATCGAGAAAGCGAAAGCGGTACTTCGACAACCGGCGGGTGGCGGCATCGCAAAGAATCCGCTTCTGCGAGTGCTGCATCAAGCGGGCGGCCAGGTTGACCGTATCCCCAATCACCGTGTATTCCCGGCGTTGGTCGCTGCCCACCAAACCGCAAAAACAATGCCCCGTGGTCACGCCGATCAAAGGCGAACGGTCGGCATCGGTCAGGTTGGCTTTGAGTTCGCACGCCGCCAAGACAGCCCGCTGGGGGTCATCTTCGTGAGTCAACGGAGGCAGCCCGAAAGCCGCGACCGCCGTCACGCCTTTCTCATCCATGCTCAGTTTGTTCAAGCTGCCTTGGAATTGAAGCATCGTGCGCTCAATGGCCGTCACCACGGCTTGGGCTTGGCTTAAAGGCAGCGAAGAATCGAGCCAAGGCAGGTTGATGAACATCACCGAAACCTGCCGCAGTTCGGCCATCCAATCGTGCTGGCCGGCTTGAAGTCTCGCGAACACCAACGCGGGCAAGGCGGCCTGTAAACCGGCTTCCATTTGCGGAGTCAAGTTCGGTGGGGGGAACTCCATCGTTTCTGCCGATGGGGTGACACTTTCGACGACCGCGCTGCCGTTGGCCAACACGATGCCTTGGCATTGGCTCTTCAGAATCTTCCAAGCTCCGGGGCTGGCGACAACTTGCTCGACTTTTGCCAGTTCGCTGGCGGCTTTCATTTCGAGCAGTGGCGGCCCGGTGAGTAGAAGTTCCCAGTGCCCCGCGACTCCGCCGAGTTCCAGAATGCGAAACTCCCCCGCCACGAGATGGTTGCGGAGTTTCAAAGAAATCCCACCCCCTTGGTAGCCCGCCAATTGCGATTGAATGACCAAGCCGCAGCGGGCCGCTTGCAAGGCGGCGGCCTCCACGGTTTTCCAGCAATCGTTCACGGGCCAGAAAGCGAGCAACGCATCGCCCGCGAATTTGACGATGTCCCCGCCGTGTGCGGTGACGTGCCCGACCAGATGGCCGAAATAGCGGTTAATCAAGGCGGTCAACTCTTCCGCCCCGGCCCGGTTCTTATCGTGCGCCAATTGGTCGGCCAGCCGCGAAAATCCGGCGATGTCGGCGAAGAGGATCGCCCCCGAAAGGTATTCTTCGCGGGGTTCGGAAAGCGGTTCCGGGTCGGCCTCCAATCGCTGGATCACCAATCGCGGCACGTAGCTGGCCAACGTATCGAGGGAAACGGACATCGCGATTGGGGTGTCTCTTTATGTGTGCGTTCGCAAGCGTGTTCGGCAATCCTTCCTGGGAGTCCCTGGAATGAAAAGGCCCATCATTTTTGTAATTCCCGCATCGTGCGCTGTCAATGAGTGCGAAAGGCAAAGGCAGGGCAATCGCCTTTTTCAAGATAGCGAAGTTCCAAGTCTCAGCAACCGGGGACGAGTCGTTGGTATTTAACAACTTACGTCAAAAGGCGTCACGACCCAAAAACCGCAGTGTGAAAAACCCGATGGCCCTGAAGGCAAAGGTATCGCCGAGGAAATCACTTCAACATGTCAGTGAATCGCGGCAAGGGCATCTCGATCTGTGAAATGTTGAGGTCGGACGATTCTCAAGCCGCGTTCAGGATTTTTTCGCTTCCTTCTCGTCGCGGAGTTGTTGGATTTTGTTGCGCATATATTGCTCACCGTTGTTGCCTTGCCAATTCAGCTCGCCCTGCCATAGGTCACGGAAATAGCCTTGTTTGTCGATGAGATACACCGTAGGCCACATCGAATTTCCCCAGGCGTTCCAGTTTTGGCTTTTGCCATCAATCAGAATCGGAAAGCGAAACCCGTTTTCAGCGGCGTTTTGGCGGACGTTTATGGTGTTGCGTTCGGTCGCCGTTTCGGGGGTGTGAATGCCGAGAATGACGACCTGTTCTTGCGGAAAGATTTTGTTCCATTGGCGATACCAGGCGTAGTTGTTTTTGCAATTGCTGCAACTGAAAGCATAGAAGTGAAGCACGACAACTTTCCCGCGCAGGTTGCTTAAGCTCAAAGGCACTCGCGTGTTGAGCCATTGCCCCGTATTGACGATTTCAGGAGCCTTGTAGCGCGGTTGGCCAAGTTTCGAGAGGTCGAAATCCGCCCCGAAAATTTTGACCAGCGCAGCGCGTTGTGCGGGCTTTAAGACGGCGATCAATTTTTTTTGCTGCCCGGTTTGCAGTTCGTTGAATTTCTTGTCCACCGATTCGGACTTCTTCTTGGTGGCCTCTTTTTGCAGGGCTTTCAGAGTGATGTTGGTCTCATCGTTGATCTCTTTGATTCGCTGCTTTTGCTCGTCCGTGTAGCCCAGCCGCTGGACGATTTCTTCCCGCAACAGGGCATTATTTCCCAGAGTCCGCATCAGCAATTCGTTCAAGCGGGTTTGCTGCGCCGGTTTGAGCAAGCTTTCCATCGCCTGATGGGCCGTGCGAATGATTTCCGCAGACCGGGCTTGCGAAACTTCGCGGGATTGATTGCGGAGCGGGAAAAACCGGGCATCCAAGCCATCCAAAGTTTGTTGATACGAGCGCTGCTGTTCGAAGCTCAAATTCAACTCTTCCACCACGGCGGGTTCGTGCAACAGCACCCAATAAGGATCGCTGCCCGCATAGGGATCCGCCGCCGAGACTTGGCCGGCGTTAAGGCAGAACAAACCGATCATCGACAAAAGCATGAGCTTGCGCAGGGTGGATCTCATCGGTTGTCCGTTGCTTTCTTGAAGGATTGAAATGCCAAACAGGAACGAACGTCAGAAATTCAAGGCAGCGAATCGCTGGAATCTTCAGCAAAAGAATGGAGTTGCCACAAGGTTTTCTCGGCAATTATTTGAAAGTCATCCTTTCAAGATCGCAACTGTATCGGCCAGGTTCCTCTTGAATCGGCCACTACGACTTCTCCTCATCATTTAACAATTTCTTCAAGGCGGCGAGTTCGGCTTCGACTTGGTTGGCGCGGAGGGCATCGGTGGCGGGGAAATCATCCTCGGCTTCGCCGTCCGAGATGGTGGCGGGCGAGTCCTGGCTGAGGCCCTGTTCCAGTTGGCGGAGTTTTCGGCCGGCTTCAAGCAGGCGGGCTTCCAAAGCCCTGAGCATCGTTTGCAGATGATCGCGGGTTGCGATGGCGGCGGCGTGCTGCTGTTCCAAGCCCGCGACCGAGATCTTCGATTTCCTGCTTTCGCATCAACGCCGTTCTGGCTCCGGATTCGTTGCCTTTTTGGAGTTCCGTTTTGGCTTGGTCCATCCATTGGTCGGCTTGGGACTGATGCTCGCCGATCTCGCGGTTCAAGCGGGCCACAGAACCGTTCGCGGTGGAGACGCTCCGCTTGGCTCCGGCGAGACCTTCTTCCATTTCCCGCACAATGCTTTGAATCGCGGCCTGCGGATCGGATTCCCTGGCCAGAATCTCCGTCAGGTTGCAGGTGACAATGTCCGTCAAACGGCTGAAATAACTCATGTTGCGAAAACCTCCCCACACAATCTTTGGCCAAGCCCGCCCATTGGAAATTCTAGCGAGGCGAAGCCTCTTAACAGCTTAAATGTACTATTCAGCAGGCCAAGAGCGGAGGGCAGAGAGTGGAGAGCCGGAAAAAATATGGAACACGTTTCAGGTCTCCGGCGAATCACTCTGGCTCTCAGCCCTCCGCCCTTGGCTCTCCGCCGATCTCAACCGAAACAACTTCCAAAACAATATAATCTAGCAGCTTGGGAACGCGGATGTCACGGACTGTGCGTTGCAACAGAACGGATGTCATCAGGAAGCGGATCTTAATTTGAGGAAGAAACCAAGGCCGGCTGGCCCTTTTTATTGTGTTCGTCAGCTTAATCGGGAGATTCGCGCGGATCGGAGATTCCCCGCCGGGCGAGTTTGTCCTGCAATTTTTCCCGCGCGAGCCGCAAACGGCTTTTGGTGGTGGGCAGGGAAGTGTCCATCACATCGGCGACTTCCGGCAGCGTCAAGCCCGCATAATGATGCAGCGTGAACGTCAACCGTTGTTCTTCGGGAATTTCGTCCAATAACTCATCCACGAGGCTCGCCAATTCGCGGTGTCCCGCGTGGACGTCCGGCGGGAGAACTTCCCCCGCAATTCGGGCCATCGCATCGGCTTGATCGGTGTCGCGATGCCCTTTCACCGCGCGAATCAAGGCATCGTGCGATTGCTTGCGGACGTTGTCGATCATCAAATTCCGCCCGATGCGGTACATCCAGCCCCGAAATTTCCCCCGCGGCAGATAATCCCACGATTGATCGTAAACCCTTAGCAGCGTTTCTTGGGCCAAGTCCTCGGCCAGTTGCGCATCTCTGGTATTGCGGAAGAAAAACCCGATCAGCGGGCCTTGGTGACGGTCCATCAATTCACGAAAGGCGTGCGGACAGCCTTCCTGGATGCGGATCATCAACAGATCGTCTTCCGACATAAGACACGGCTTCCGCTGGACCGACAAATCCCCGCCACAAGTTTCTACGGCGGGCGAACGGTTTCTCTTGGCAGAATAAATTCAATGATTGGGGAACACGGCACAAAACCGGCGGCGAAGAACCGCTGCGGTTGACCGTTTGTTTCTGCGTTCTACTATAATACCTCCGCTCGCGCGGGGAAAGTTGCGGGGAAATCCCCGCGAACCTCACAATTCGAGAGTTCCAACACACAAATGTTCGAGGCCGCAGGTGTCTTTGGTGAATTTACGGATGGTAAGTGTTCCTTACGGAATCGGGAAACAGTTTTCCTGCGAGTTGGAAGCCTCGCGGATTGTCGAAGTCGCGCCCCGCCCGGAACCGCTTCCCGATTTGGCCGCCGAATTGGCGAAAGTGCTGGCGTGCCCTTTGGAATATCCGCCGCTTTCGCAGGCCATTATTCCCGGCGACCGCGTGGTGCTGGCCTTGGACCGGGAAACTCCGCTGGCCAAAGAACTTTTGGCGGGTGTCTGGAAAGTCTTGGAAAAAGCCGGCGTGGAACCGGGCCACGTCACCGTGCTGCAAGCGGCGACGGAAAAACCCCTTCCCGCCGATTTGCTCCCGCACTCGGAAATGGTTTCCGTGGTGCATGCCCCGGAGTCCGAGGAAGATTGCAGTTATCTGGCCACCACAATGGATGGTGAACGAATCTATCTGGCGAAGGAACTTTTGGAAGCCGAGATCGTAATTTCCATCGGGCCGATTGCTTTCGATGGAGTGATCGGTTATCGGGGAACCAACAGCGTGTTCTATCCGGGCTTGGCCTCGCCTTCCGCCAAACTCAAAGCTGCCGGGCAAGGGCATCGGGAACTCAGGCCGGAAAACGACCGCCCGCTGAGGCAGCGCATCGATGAAGTCGCTTGGCTGTTGGGCACGCAATTCAGCGTGCAGGTAGTTCCCGCGCTTTATGGAGGGGCGTCCCGGGTGCTTGCCGGTCAAGCCGATGCCGTGCTGCGAAAGGGCAGGGAACTGCTGGATCGGCATTGGCGGATCGAACTCGATTACCGGGCCGAGATTGTAGTTGTTGGCGTGGAGCAAGATGCCGCCGGCCACAATTGGCCGCAAATCGGGGCGGCGTTGGCGACGGCGAGAAATCTTGTCGCCAAGGGCGGGCGGATTGTGGTGCTGTCCGAATTGAGCGCACCGCCGGGCGCGGGCATGCAAATGCTGATGCGCTACGAAGACCCCAGCGAAGGACTTCGCCCGCTGCGGAAAGCCGCCCCGGAAGATTTGATCCCCGCCGGCGAACTCGCCGAAGCGGTCGCCTGGGCCGATGTGTATTTTTTGAGCCTGTTGGACCGGGATTTGGTCGAAGACCTATTCATGGTCCCCGTGGATTCCGAAACCGAAGCCCAACGCCTGTTGGATTCGCAAGACCAAGTCCTGTTTCTCCCCTCGGCTCAACACACTTTCGGGCGGATCCGAGACCATTGAACCGGAACCAAAACAGTGTTTGCGAGTCCCAGCAGATGTCGCTCGCCCCGCGAAAAGCAACCTGTACATTTTGCAAACTTGGTGGCGGATGGGTTGAAATCGCCGGTTGGGTTCGCTAGGGTGAGTTGGTAATAAAATTCCATCATTCTTTATAATTGGCTTAAAATCCTCTCAAAATACTGTCATTTGGTGTTTTTGAGCGGGGTGGCTTGCACTCAATTCTCCTATTTCAAGATTTCGGTCTTGAAAATCCTATTCTTAAAAATCTACATTTCTTCGTTCCTTTTCCACTCTATTTTGTTAAGGAGATGCCAGTGTCCTTGAACAAGTCCAAAAAGCGATTGTCGGGTTTTACTTTGATTGAACTCTTGGTGGTGATCGCGATTATCGCGATCTTAATTGCCCTGTTGCTGCCTGCCGTGCAACAGGCCCGCGAAGCCGCCAGGCGTTCCACCTGCAAAAACGGTCTCAAGCAATTGGGATTGGCACTGCACAATTACCATTCGACGTACAAGACGTTCCCCCCCAATCCCGTCTGCACCACAACGGAAAACACGGGCGGGCGATACAAGCAGAGTTGGCTGGCGTGGAGCGGGATCGCAATGTTGTTGCCTTATATGGATCAGACCCCGGTCTACCAAAGAATCAATTGGAGCTACCGCTGGGATTCGAACGTGGCAGGAACAGTGAATAACACGATGGCCCGCACGCGAATTCCCGCCCTGTTGTGCCCCAGCGATCCCGGTTCTGGGTCGAATTACACAGCGGCCATGGGACCAACCTCTTACTCACTTTCCGCCGGTCCCGCCACAAGCTGGTCTACCGGAGCCAGCAACCCCGGCTTTGCAACTTTTCGGAGGGGCTCGCGAGTTAGCGACATCACCGATGGGTCCAGTAACACCATCGCCGCCGCCGAGACGGAAATTGGCTTGAATAACGGCAAATGGAATCCCGCGATTACTCCGCTGGCGTATTACACGGTGACGGGGGTCGCCGCTCCTGCAAAATCCGTCTATTTCGCCACTGCGGCGGACGCCACCGCCCTCAAAACTTATTACTCAACCTGCCTCGCCAAATACAAGAGCGGTTCCGGTTGGAGTGGCTCTTACGATGAGCAAGGCCGATGGTGGGCTTCCGGTCGAGTCTATTGGGGGCCTTGGCATACCACGTTGATCGGCCCCAATGCCGGTCCCGGTTGCGATTCCGACACATCGACTACGACGATGAATCTGAAGGAACCGAGCAGCTATCACATCGGCGGCGCACAAGTTCTGCTCGGCGATGGATCGGTTCGGTTTATTAGCCAGAACATCAACCAACTGACTTGGATTGGGCTGGGATCGATTCGCGGCCAAGAAAGCCTCGGCCAGTTCTAAACGGATTTCCTAACCTCTTCCCCACCAATACGAATTGGAGGTCTGATTGATGATGAAATGGTTCTCTGGAGCTTTGCTCCTTTCTGCGTTGTTCTGTCTGGGTTGCGGGGGTGCCGGGGGCAAAGTCGGCGATGAAAATGACCCGGCAAATACTACCGATAAGTCTCAAATGCAGGATGAGACGGACGACAATCTGCATAGTGCCGCCGAGGAATAAACGCTTTCCTTCGCAGTATTCGCCTCACAAAAATCCCCGGTCGCCTCTGCGCGGCCGGGGATTTTTTCGTTCGCCTGGGGAAGTTTGCCTCCACAAAAAGGGTAACCACGCAGACACGAAGGGCACGGAGAATATCAAGGAGGAAGCGATCTTTTGCCGCGGAGGAAACCTATTTTTCTCTTCTTCTCCCTGTCCTTCCTGTCTCTGTGGTAAAATTTTTTGCGTAAAACTCCAAAACCTGATTTGATTAAAAAACTGTTGTTGGCCGAGCGAAATGTGTACAAGCCGGCAAAACTTTCCCCAGCTTGAGAATCTTCCATGAATAGCCCGCTCGGCAAGGGCCGGTTTCGACGTTGGCTGCCGCGATTGCTGGTGCTCTTTTGCGGGGGCATCGTGCTGATTGCATTTGCTTGGCGGAAAACGGAACCGAGCGACTCGCTGCCGGTGGATCGGGTTATACAATCGCGAGGGCTGGCGGATGAAAGCCGCTGCATCGAATGCCACGTTCAAGCCGAGACGTTTTTTTCCACCGGGCACGCCCGCACGCTCAGGCGGTCCACGGATCAGGAATCTTTGCAATGGCTGCGACAATTCGCCGACCGCAAACCAGGCGTGGCGGAAGGCGTCTCGATCACTTTTCCCGGCGACCGGGTGCTGGCTGCTTATGCAAAAGGAACCCGGCGAAATCGCCTCGAACTCGATTGGTGTTTCGGTTCGGGCCGGCATGCACGAACCTGGGTGGGCACGCTGAGTGACAGTTGGGGCGGCACGGATTTGGTCGAATTTCGTTGGACGTGGTATCACGCTTTGGATGGCTTCGGCATCACGCCGGGCCAACCCGAAGCGGTGTCGGAAGCCTACTTCGGCGGACTGGGCTTGCTTTACGACCACCCCAAAACCCGCCGATGTTTCGGCTGTCATTCCAGCTATCTGGAATTGGAAGAAGGCCATCTGAACGAGCAAACCTTGCACGCGGGCGTGACGTGCCAAAGATGCCACGGCCCCAGACAACGGCACATCGAAACCGTGGGCGAAATTCGGGAAACAGTTTGGCAAACGATGGACCACGAAGAATCGGTCCGCCGCTGCGCTCAATGCCATCGGCGGACGGAAGAAATGGACACGCAACCCATTCGCCCCGACAATAAAGCTCTGGCGAGATTTCAACCGATCGGGCTTACGCAATCGCGTTGTTTTCAGTCACCGAAAATGACCTGCGTGATTTGCCACGATCCGCACGTGCCGTTGGAAGATCAAAACCTGACGGGCATTTGGCAGTGCGTGCAATGCCACGATGGAGCCAAGCAGCAAACAACGTGTTCCGCCGGGCGGGAGGACGATTGTTTGCGCTGTCACATGCCCAAAGTGCGGGCGGATTTTCCTTTGGATTTTACCGATCATTGGATTCGCGTGCGGTCCGATTCCCCAGCGAAGGCCGCCCATCCCCAGGGGAAACCGGCAAAACCATGAGTAAGTTTCCAAAGCCGCGCCGACAACTGATGTTCGCCGGACTCTGGCTGTTGGCTTTGTTATTGATGTGGGGTTCCGCCCATGCGCCGGGCGAGACGGTGCGAATTCTGGATGGGCGTGCCGAGACCGTGCTGCAACCCGCAGGAACTTGGACCGTTCCCCTCGTGAAATCCCAGGCGTTCAATGCACTGGCCGACTGGCCATATTGGCTGGTGGCGATTATGGGTTCGTTGCTCATCGCGGGTGTGGGGCGGCGCATGTTACTGCAAGAACTGCCGCCGGCGGCGGTCTTCGTCGTGGTGACGGGTCTGGCTTTGCTCATGCGACCGGAACATCTCGTCCTCGCGGGGATTCTCTGCCTCACGGCATGGCTGGCCGGGCGGGAGATGCGGTGGTCTCGCAAGTGCCCGGCTTTGCTGGGGTGCCTGGTTTTCAGCCTGTTGGTCTCGCTGGAATTCGGATTCGTGTTGTTCGTTTTGCTGCTGCTGTCGGCTGCGGATCTTTGGAAGGGATCGAGCCGGCGAAGTCGGGGCATTGCCATCGGGGCTTCGGCCGTTGTCATCGGCCTCTTGGCGTGGTGGTCGCCGGGATTGTTGGCGACGGCGGGGCGTTCCGTCAGTTGGCTTTGGACGAATTTGCCCAGCCGAGTTCTTCCCGGTGCATCGCCCGCGTTTTCCCACGGCCAAGACTGGCGGCTGCAATCGCCGATGCTGGTTTTCTTTCTGTTTTGTTGGGCGGGGCTATTTTGGAACTCCGCCGAGCGCGGGCGATTTTTGCCGCTGCTGTTGTTCCTGACGTTATTGGGATTCTGCAACGCAAGCTATCTTTGGATTGCCGGCGTGACGCTGGCAGCGACCTATCGCGTGCCGATGCGTTCGGAAATCTCCACGCGAATCGGCTATGCGGTTTTGGCGATGTCGATGTTGTTCGGCCTCGCGAGATTCGTGCCCCGGGCGGGGGCATACTTCAATTTCGCGCTTGGCGAAGTAACGCCCCGCTTCGTGGACCCCACCGAATGGGGCATGCACGGGCGGGTGATGTTGTTGGATCTCAGCCAATCGTCCGACTGGCAGCCGGGAAAGATCCGCGCACGGTTTGAGTTGCTGCTGGATGATCGCTGGGAAGTCTTCGGCGATCAATACGAAGCCTACGCCGCCGTTTGCCGAGACATCCGCGAGATCCGGGCCGATGGTTATTTGCGGACCGACCAAAAATGGGGAGGGTATCAAAGCTGGCTCAAGGAATGGACGCCGGTGATGTTGGTGGCCGATTCTTCGCAGACGTTGGACATCCGCCGACTTTCGCTCAGCCCGCATTGGCGGATTTTGGGAATTGACGCTCGCCGCACGATGTTCGGCAAGGCCAAAGAACCGCAAATCTATCGGCAATCCGCCCGGGCGATCGGCATGATTCAGCAGTTGGAATGGCCGAGCATTTCATCGCCTGTCTGGCACGAGAACGTCGTCGCGGCCAACTCGGCGGACGATTTGCTAAAAGTTTCGCGCGTGCCGTGCGCGATGCGATTTCCTTATGCAGCTTTACGATTGCTTCCGCAAGATACCGCCCAAGCGGTGCGGAATGAAAGGACTTTATGCCACGTCGAAATCGCCCATCGGGTCTATCGGCACGCAGGACAAGGATCGCTGCTCGATCAGTTTCGCGGCATTTACGGTCTGCGCCGAATCATCGCGGAATCGCACGCCGACCCGGAAACGGTACTGCGTGCCCTTGCGAGTATTGAAGGACTTGGGCAGGAAAAACTCGCGCAGCAATTGGCCAAGGAAATCGCGGAAACGCAGGCCGCGAGTTGGTCGGCAGCTCGGCAACACCGCTTGCAATCTTTGCTCGACCGAACCGCAACCCACGGGCAGGCTGCGGAGAATTCCCCTTCCGCACTGAACGATGCCGAAGCCGCCGTTCGGCAAGCCTTATTGACGGGCGACCTGCTTGCCGGGCGAGAGCATTTGCAAGCCATCGAGGAACCACTGCAGGATTATTACGCTTTGTTGCTCTCCTCATCGGAGACGGCTGCCGATGATTTGTTTGAGGAATGTTCCACGCTGTTAGAGCAGGCGAATTTCCCAAAACCTCGGCGGGGGGAAGCGTTGTTTTATCTGGGCTGCCTGGCCTTGGAGGCGGGAGATTCCGAAGCCGCCCTGGCCGCATTCCGCGAGAACGCCCAAGTCGAACCCGCTTCGCCTTTCCATTCGCTGGAAGAACTGTATCGCATGCAAATGGGAGATCGGTAGAATTCAGCAACCCCCGCCTGAGTGGTTCTGGAAGAATATGTGCGGCCCTAATTCAAAAAAAAAGAATTTAGGGGGTTGAAATGCGAGAGCGAGTTCGCTAGGGTTGGAAATATCTACTCAAGTCGGCACTTTTCGCCTAGACGTTTACCAATACCAGAAACGTCACCGTATTCGGTTTTTATTGGCGAAGTTCGTCGCACCATTTTCACCCACTTCGGCAGTCGCGAGAGAGTCTATTTTTATCTCTCGTTTTCGGGTGAGTTCTTTCTCAATTCCATTTGCCCAATATTACAAATTGTTTCCTTTTCACCCTTTGGATTGGGAGTACCCGAACCCATGAGAAAGCCTGCGCGTCGATTGTCCGGTTTCACATTGATTGAACTCTTGGTGGTGATTGCGATTATCGCGATCTTAATTGCTTTGTTGCTGCCCGCCGTCCAACAAGCCCGCGAAGCCTGCGCGGCGCTCCACCTGCAAAAACGGTCTCAAGCAACTGGGATTGGCTTTGCACAATTACCATTCCACCTATAACACCTTTCCGCCCAATCCCGTCTGCACGACGACGGAAGGCTCCAGCGGGCGGTTCAAGCAAAGTTGGCTGGCCTGGAGCGGGGTCGCGATGTTGCTGCCTTATCTCGATCAGGCCCCGATCTACAACAGAATCAATTGGAACTATCGTTGGGACAAGAACATTGCCGGAACGGTGAATAACACGATGGCCCGCACGCGAATTCCCGCTTTGTTGTGCCCCAGCGATCCCGGTTCCGGCTCGAATTACACCGCGAACATGGGCCCTACTTCTTACGGGCTTTCTGCCGGGCCCTCGACAACTTGGTCCACAGGTGCAAAGAAGCCCGGCTTTGCCACCTTTCGCAGGGGATCGCGGGTTGCTGACATCACCGATGGTCCCAGCAACACCATCGTTGCCGCCGAATTGCAAATTGGCTTGAATGCGGGAAAATGGAATCCCGCCATTCCCCCGCAACCGTATTACCGGGTTACGGGAACGGGCAATGCTCCCAGTTCGGTGATTACTGCGAACGCGGCGAGTGCCAAGCTCATCAAAACCTATTATCAAGGCTGCCTCAGCAAGTATAAGAGCGGATCGGGGTGGAACAGTTCCTCCGATGAACAAGGCCGATTCTGGGCTGCCGGGCGGGTGTATTGGGGACCGTGGCATACTACGCTCATCGGTCCCAATGCCGGTCCCAGTTGCGATAACGACACTTCCGTGACGACGATGCAAGTCAAAGAACCCAGCAGCTACCATGTTGGCGGTGCTCAAGTTCTGCTTGGCGATGGATCGGTTCGGTTTATCAGCCAAAACATCAATCAACTGACTTGGATTGGGCTGGGATCGATTCGCGGCCAGGAATCCCTCGGCACTTTCTGAGCGGTTAATTACTGCGGTCGGGTCGCACTGGCCACTTGGCTGCCGGTGCGACCTTATCGTGACGGCCCCTCTCTTAGGGATTTTGGCCCTAGCGTTGTACGATGGCTAACAGATCTTGAGGTGTGGTGAGGATGTGTTCGGGGTGATGTTCTACCAGCAGGGATTGCGAATTGACGCCCCAGGTCACCACGGCGATGGGCATGCGCACTTGATGGGCCGCGCGGATGTCGCGGGTTTCATCGCCCACGTAAAGCACTTCTTGGGGCGAGAGTTTCGCGAGTTTTAGAGCTTGTTTGAGGCCGCGTTTCTTGCCGAACAACCGCCCGATGCCCACCACGAATTCAAACTGATTTTGAACGCCGTTTTCTTCCAAGCACACGCGAATGTTGGCTTCGGAATTGGAGGACACAATTCCGTGCCGAAGCCCCGCTGAAGTGAGGCTTTCCAAGGTTTCCTTAATGCCCGCGTGCAACCGCGTTTGCGGCATGGTTCGGCTTTGCTCGGCCAGAAATTCGCGGATCAAAAATGGAAAGCGATGGCAGCGAACATTGTGCCGTCTAAGTATTTCTCGCGTGGTCAATTCCCGCATGGCTTCGGGGTCGGTCATGGGCAGCGCATGATGTTTCGGGGCGATGCGATTATAGATTGCGACGGCCATCCGCAGCGTGTCCGCCAACGTGCCGTCAAAATCCCAAAGCACCAGCCGGTAGTTCATAGGCTTCTCGGTTACTTGGTTTTGGGGAGTTGATGCGATTGAGAGCGGAGATCGGCGGAGAGCTAGCGCGGAGGGCTGAGAGCCGGAAAAAAACAGGGAACACGTTTCACGCAATCGGCGGATGATTCCGGCTCTCTGCCTTCTGCTCGGTCAATCCTCATCGGTTTGGGCGAGGGGTTTTGGGGCGAGCGGATAACTGATGGGTGTTGGAAAGCGGATATAATTGGCGTTGGCTTCGATGTGATCCCATGCGCGATAGTACGACAGACTACTGATGTCCCATTTGCCCTGGTAGCGAAATACGCGATAGCGAAATAGGATCGGACCCCATTTGCCGTGGCCGATGAACACCAGTGTGCGCGAGGCCGAGGAGAGGGGCTGATAGCCGACGAGGTCCACGCTTTCGAACTTGGCGTTCAGGGCCGCGAGTTTGCTGAACTGCTGCCGCCAGTGCTCGCGGGCATCTTCTTCAAACGGCCCGTTCACTTTGGAGAACGGGCGGGGGAGTTCGGCTTCGATTAAATCCAAGCCGAGATCCAAATTCCCCTGGCCGAGAGTTTCAATAATCCCCACCCAGCGAGGCAGTTCCGTTTGCATGTCCGCCAAGAGAACGGTCTGGGCCTGGGGTTTATGTTCTTCCGCCCGAACCCTGCCCGTCCACAACACCGCGCATCCCGCCAGAACAAGCAAACTTTGTTTGAGGCGATTCATGTTTTCCTCCGCAGGTCAAAAATCCGTGTCCAAACTTATTCGCGGCGGGATTGTATCGAAAATCCCCCACGCCAAAAGAGGGATTTTTCCAAGGGCTGCGGAGACGGACCGGATCGTTTTCTCAGTTCATCTATCTCCTGCGTGCGTTCGAGTTTGTCGCTGTTCGCCAAAATGTTCACGGAAACGTTCACACTTCATTCGCCGTTAATGGGTGACATAAGTTCAAATTCAAAGCCCAATGTCCTCGAATTCTTCTGGAAAACCTCGTTTTCTGTCCCGCATGGGGAAAAATTGTGATTTTCGGCTCCTCAAAATCGGCAAATTTTGACACACTCCTCCGCCTGAGCGAACCGACCAATCTCATCCAACCCGTTAGCTTGGCGAAAACGAGGAACTCGTGCTGCTTCCCCTTCGACAATTTCCCTTCAAATCTCACCCGATCCGGCGGCTGCTTTTGGGTTGCTTGCTGATCGGCGGCGGGATTTGCTGGATCGGAGCGGACCGGGTTCCCGCGAATGCCACCCGACCGACTTCCTGGCAGGGAAAGCCTTCACTCGAAGCTCTGCCCGGCCATTCGTTCCGCATCGCTTCCTTCAACATCCACGGCGGCAAAGGCGCGGATCATCAACTGAATCTCGATCGCATCGCCTCTTGCATCAAAGAAGTTCGGCCCCGGTTTGTGGGCCTGAATGAAGTTCACGGCACGTGCTTTGGAACCCGTCTGAACCAGGCAGAAGAACTCGGCAAGCAGTTAGAGATGGCTTCGCAATTCATCCCCACCGAACGCCGATTCTGGCAGCCCAGTTTTGGGAACGGGCTGTTGACTCAAGTCGCCACCTCGCCGGTTCACAAGTTGCCTTTGCCTTGCACTCAGGGCAAGAAATATCGCACGGCGGCTTTGACGAGTTTTCGCATCGGCGGGCAAAGCGTGCGGGTGTTGTGCGTGCATTTGGACCGCGTGCAAGACCGCGAGACGCAACTCGAACGGGTGTTCTCGCTATTTTGCGATCTCGAATCGCCCGCGATTTTGATGGGCGACTTCAACACGTTTCCCCACGATCCGCTGCTGAAAAAATGGCTCGATAATCCCGAAATTCACGATGCGATCGGCGAGAAACTTGGAGCGGATGCTTCCGCAAAGCGGATCGATTGGATCTTCACGCGCGGCTTAATTGCCGTGGATGCCGGGCTGCTCGAAAACGATGCCTCCGATCATCCGCTCGCCTGGGCGGAACTGAAACTCCCCGCTGCCAGCGAACGCAAGCGGCAGAGAGCGGAGAGCCAAGGGCGGAGAGGCGATAAGAGTTTTTGATATTGATTCCCTTTCGTAATTCCAAACCCATTCATTCAAGCCAATCGCAAGATCAAGACCTCTCCGAGGGAAGTTTTATGAGTGTGTCCGTTGTCGTTCCGATCTATAACGAAGTCGAGAATCTCCCGCATCTGCATGCCGGGTTGACGGAAGTGCTGAGCCAACTTCCGGCCCGTATGAAATTATTCTCGTGGATGATGGCTCGAACGATGGTTCGTCGCAATTGATGGCGGAAATGGCCGCTTGCGATCCGCATTTGCGCGTGCTGGAGTTTCGCAAGAACTTCGGCCAGACCGCCGCGATGGCCGCCGGCATTCAAGCCGCCACGGGGGATGTGATTGTCACGATGGATGGCGATTTGCAGAACGACCCCTTGGACATTCCCAAAATGCTCGACAAAATCGAGGAAGGCTACGATCTGGTTCACGGCTGGCGGAAAGACCGCAAAGATGCCTGGCTGAGCCGCAAACTTCCGTCCGTCCTTGCCAATCGGTTGATTTCCCGCGTGACGGATTTTCCCGTCCACGATTTGGGTTGCACGCTGAAAGCCATCCGGCGGGAGATCGCCCAAGAGTTGGAACTCTTCGGCGAGATGCACCGCTTCATTCCGATTTTGGCACGCTGCCGGGGAGCACGCTGCACGGAGATCGTCACCCGGCATCATCCCGCGCCGGTTCGGGCAATCGAAATACGGCATCTCCCGCACGGTGCGAGTGCTGCTGGATCTGCTCACGGTGAAGTATTTAATTCAATACCTTCCCAGCCCGATGCGATTGTTCGGCATGTTGGGCGTGGTGTGCTGGTCTGGTGGGCATGCTCTCGGGGGCGGCGACCGTGGGCATGAAACTGCTGCAAAAAACCGACATGACCGGCAACCCCTTGCTGCTGTTAAGCGTGGGAGCCGTGATGCTCGGCGGGCAGTTCATTGTGTTGGGAATGCTGGGCGAACTGTGTGCGCGGATCTATTTCCGCGTGAAGCAAACCGAGGTCTACGGCGTCAGGCGATCTTTGAACTTCACCGAACCCCTGCCCACGTTTTCCGCACCCCAAGCAAAAGAAAACAGCGAACCCCAGCACCAAAAGGCCGCGTAGAACTTTCGATGAATCGCTCATTTTCATGGGACAGTAATTTCTCGAATAATGCTTAGGATGTTTGGTCAAGGAAAGACCATGACGAACTGGAAACCGGGCGAACGCGAACTTGGTGGCTTCTCGGTGGCGGCGGTTGGCGTGCTTGGGTTTGTTCTATCGTTTTTTATGATCTGAACGGCTACCGCACGCTGACCAAGCACGAAGGGTTTGTGGCGGTGGTTTCGCGGGAGATGCTGCAAACCGGGGATTGGGTCGTCCCGCGTTTCGGCGGCTTGCCCCGACTGAAAAAACCCCCGCTGGCTTATTGGTCGCGCGGCTGGGGTGAGTTGGGTTCTTGGCGAGCACAGCCCCGTGGACGGCCCGCTTTCCCTTCGCGGTCTCGGCCTTGTTGTTGGCGGGCTTGGTCGGAGTTTGGGCGGGACGATGGTACGGACGTTGGCAAGGATTGGCGGCGGCATTGTGCAAATCTCTTGCGTTTACGTCATCAGTTTTTCCCGCAAAGCCGAAGTGGACATGCTGCTGTGCTTGCTGACGACGTCGGCTTTGTTTTTGGTCGCCAATGCTTCACCGCGACGAAGAAGCGACTGCAAATCTTTGGCCGCTGGATGGCGATCTACTTTTTGATCGCCCTCGCGTTGGCTGGCGAAATTTCATTACGGCCCGGCGATGGTCGCTGGGCGTGATCGGGGCTTGGTTTTTGGTGGATCGGCGTTGGCCGGGCTTGTGGGATGTGTTCAATCCCGTCGGGTTTGTTGTGCTTGCGGCGGGGTGGTGATTTGGCCTGTGGTTGGTGCTGCAACAAGTTCCCGACGCCTGGGACATTTGGCAGACCGAAACCGTGGGCCGCGCCTTGGGCGATCTGGGCCGCGAACCCGTTTGGTACTATCTGCCCGAAATCGTCGTGCAAGCCCTGCCTTGGAGCGTGCTCCTTTGGAAAGCCGGACGCGACAGCTATCGCCGGGCTTGGAAGGAAGGCGACACTCGCGAACGCTTTTTGTGGGTTTGGTTTGTCACGCAATTTGTGATTCTCACCGCCTCGGCGTTTAAGCATCACCATTATTTAATGGCCGCGATGCCCGCGATTTCCTTAATTTTGGGCCGCACCTTGGCCGAGGTTTGGACGGGGATCAGAAACGGAAGCCTTGTCGTCACGGGGAAACAAATTGGCTTTCTCGCCGGTGTGGTGGTCGCGGTGGGTGTGGCGGTCGCAGTGGGAATTTCGCTCTCTTGGCCGGATTTGACAAACAATGCCATCGGCCTCGCCGCCTGCTGGATCGCCACGGGGTTGTTGGCAAGTTATCTCTTGTGGCAACGGTGTTGGACCCGTTACCTCGGCACGATGGGCCTGGGTTTAATGGTGTGTTATGCAATTTTAATGTCCACAGTTTTCCCCAACCGCGACAGCCGACTGCCCCAAGTCGCGTTCGCCCAAGACGTGCGGCAAACGGTTCGGGCATCGCAACCGATTTGCGTCTACGGCCTGAAAGAAGAACCGCTGGTGTATTACTTGGACGGCCCGGTGTTCCGCGGAATCCTCCGAGGAACTCAACCGGCGGTTGAGAGCAAGCGGTTCGTTGGTGCTCCTCACCGATGAAGCCCATCTGCCGGACTTGCCGCGGGCCGGTTATGACATTGAAAGAACTCCCGTGGCCGAGACTTGCAATCAAGCCGAGGACTCGCCGTTGGTTTTGATCCGCATGACACCGCTCGCGTTGGCCTCTTCCGATTCAGAGCGATAAAAAGCAAGCGAGGGAAAAGGCTCAGATCAGTTCGTGGATGGGTTCGATGCCTTGGTCGACCAGGTAACGGGGCATGCCGGAGCCGTCGAAGATTCTGGTTCCATTGAGATCCAGCCCCATGTTGTGGTACAGCGTGGCGAAGACTTCTTGGAATTTGACGGGGCGTTCGATGGGCTGCTCGCCGTAGCTTGTTGGTCTCGCCGATGACTTGCCCGGTTCGCATGCCACCGCCGGCCAGCACGCAGGCGTTCGCTTGCGGCCAGTGGTCGCGGCTGTTGTTCTGGTTGATCTTGGGCGTGCGGCCAAACTCGCCCCAGACCACGACCGAGACCTCTTTGTCCAAACCGCGTTCGTGCAGATCGGTGATCGAGGGCCGACAGGCCTTGATCCAACAGCGGGAACTCTTCGCGGGAACGCGGAGAAGTTCATGCCATCGCCGCCGTGCCAATCCCAGCGGCTGTAATTCAAGGCCACGAAGCGGGCACCGGCTTCCACCAACCGGCGGGCAATGCAGAAATTCTCGATCATCTTCGGCGCGCCGTCGCGTTGGAATTTTTCCTCGCTCTTGCCGTAGCGCGCCACGCACTTTGGGATCTTCTTTCGACAGGTCCAAGGCATCGGCGAGTTTGGATGTCGTGAGAATTCCCATCGCCTGTTGAGCATAGATATCCATGCCTTCCATCACGCCGCTGTGGTCGAGATTGCTGCGAAACTGATCGAAGGCTTGCATCAACTGCCGGCGGTTTTGCAAGCGTTCCAAGCTAATGCCTTGCAGCACCATGTTTTCGGCGGAGCCGCGGGCTTCGCGTCCCACCAGATTGAAGGGCGAATGCTGAAGCCCCAAAAACCCGCCCGTGCCCGGTTCGCCCCATTCGCGGTGGCCGGTCTGATACATTAACGCCACCGTTGGGAGGCACGGCAGTATTGGCCGGCCCTTGCAGTTTGGAGACGAATCCGCCCGCCGACGGCCAACCGCCCGGCGGCCGGCGATCACCAAATCGCCGACCTGTCATACATTGATAGGCATCGTGCCGGCCATCCGCATCGCTGATGGAACGCACGGGAATGAATTTGTCCATCATCTGGGCCATGCGAGGGAACAGCTCGCAAATCTCGATCCCCGGCACGTTGGTTGGGATCGGCTTGAACTCGCCCCGGATTTCCTCAGGAGCTTCGGGTTTCAGATCCCACAAATCGAGGTGCGAAGGTCCGCCCGGCAGATAGATGTTGATGATCGCCCGGTGATTTCCGCCGGTTCCCGCTTCGCTTTCGGCTCGCAAGACCTGAGGCAAAGCCAAGCCCCCCAAGGCCATGCCGCCGACTTTCAGAAAGTTTCGGCGAGAGTACCCATCGCAACACCGCGAAGATTTCCGACCGCAACACCGCGAAGATTTCCGATCGGATCGTCCAAAAATGGTGAGCATGGTTGTCCTCTTCCGAAGTGTCGTTGTCGGGATCTTCCAGCGGCAATCTGCATCAAACACCTTTTATATCTTAGAGGCCCTCACGAATTGCGTCAATTCCCGTAGGCTTCCCCAGATCTCCTTATCCGAGGCTGCAGAATGGAGACCGCCTTACATAGAATAAGCCATACCGCAAAAATACCAAGACCACGGAATTTCTCCTGATCGGCGTGGTTCCTTGACCTGATTACAAATCCGCAAGAAATCGGTCCGACGAAAAAGGGAGTTATGTCTCGAATTCATCAATTAGATGCCTTGGTGATTAACAAAATCGCCGCCGGTGAAGTCATCGAACGCCCCGCAAGCGTGGTCAAGGAACTGCTGGAAAACAGCGTGGATGCCCTCGCCACCCGCGTGGAAATCGACATCGGCCAAGGCGGGACGGAACTCATTCGCATCGTGGATGATGGCGAGGGCCTGCATCCCGACGATTTTTTGTTGGCGGTTTCCAGCCATGCGACCAGCAAAATTGAATCCGCCGAGGATCTGTTTCAGGTGCAGACAATGGGTTTTCGCGGCGAGGCGTTGGCTTCCATCGCTTCGGTCTCTCAATTAAAAATCCGCAGCCGCCAGGCCGAGGCGTCCATCGGGTACGAGTTGGAAGTCAACGGCGGCCAAGTCGGGCCGATTCGCGAATGCGGTTGCGCGTTGGGGACGATGTTGGAAGTCCGCAATCTGTTTCACAACACGCCCGTCCGGCGGAAGTTCCTCAAAACCACCGCCACCGAATTCGGCCACATCAGCGAGCAATTCGCCCGCGTCGCGATTGCCAACCCGCGTTTGCATGCGGTGCTGCGTCATAACGGCAAGCCGGTTTACGAACTCCCCGCCACCAATCGGCTGATCGAGCGCTTGGAATTATTCCACGGTTCCAAACTCTCCGAACAACTGATCTGGATCGAATCCGAAACGGACAACATCCGCCTCTGGGGTTACGTCGGCCATCCCAGCCAAAGCAAATCCAGCCGCAAGAGCCAATACCTGTTTTTGAATGGCCGGTACATTCAAGACCGTGCTCTGCAGCATGGGTTGTCGGAAGCCTATCGCGGGTTGTTGATGGTGGGCCGGCAGCCGATCGCGTTTTTGTTTTTGGAAGTTCCGCCGGAGATTGTGGATGTCAACGTGCACCCCACCAAAGCCGAGGTGCGATTCCGCGATGGCCAACAACTTTACCGGCAATTGCTGTCCACGCTGAGAACCAAGTTCCTGGGCATGGATTTGGATTCCACATTCCGCCTAAACAACAAACCGACCCCGCCCGATCCCGGGACGCAATCTTCGGGAACTCGCCAAAAGCAATTGGACCTGGAAAACGAATTTCGGCGAATGGGCCAAACAGAAAATCGAGCAATGGGAACCCATCGATCCCATCAATTCCGAACATGACAAATCTTTTGCGTCGGACTTCACGACGGAACCCACGCTACGAAACACGGACCAGTTATTGGAATCCGCGTTGGGTTCGGTGGGCGAGGAAAACGTTTCAGCGAGTTCACCTTCATCAATGTCCCCAAGTTTTCCCATGGAATCCAACGATCCGCGGGATGTTTCGCCTCGGCGGGCGCGGGTGATGCAGGTTTTGGATTGCTATTTGGTGATGGAATCGGAAAAAGGTTTGGTGGTGGTCGATCAACACGCCCTGCACGAGCGAGTGCTTTACGAGCAGTTTCGCAACCGTGTGCTGGCCGGTCAGGTGGAATCTCAAAAGCTGTTGGTTCCGCAGACCGTGGAAATGAGCCTCAAGGAAACCGCGCTGTTGTTGTCGCAGCGGGAATTGCTGGCCGAGTTGGGTTTCGGCGTGGAAGAATTCGGCAACGGCACGGTGTTACTCACGGCCTACCCGGCGATCCTAGCCAAGGCCGATCACGTTCGCCTGCTGCGGGATGTGGTCGATCAATTGGACTTGCCCGGACGCAGCCCCAACCGAAGGGATTTGCTCGAACAACTCTTAAGCATGATGGCCTGCAAGGCGGCGATCAAAGCGGGCCATCGGCTCTCGGTCGAAGAAATGGAAAGCCTCTTAGCCTACCGCCATCTGATCGATGATTCCCACCATTGCCCCCACGGCAGACCCACCGCCTTAGTCCTCAGCCGCGAAACCCTAGACCGCCAATTCGGCCGTTTGGGTTAAAAGTGGAACCGGGAATTTATTCCTTTTCGGTTAGGTAGTCGGGGTCAGATTGTGGGTGAGTGATGCGAAATCAAAGTAACCTATGATTGACAATCTGACCCCAGCCACCCTGTCTCGTGCGTCTACCTGCGGCATTACAGAGCAATACGAATAATCCAATAACTATTAGCCAAGCACTCGATGGCTCAGGCACAGATTGCACTTCCACGGTCCTTCCTAGATCAAACTCCACCATCAGATTTGAGACGTTGGTGTCCACAGAAGCTTGGTCTAAGTAAATCGACTTTAAGCCAAAAGTACCATAAAAATCAGATCCGATGAAAGTGTTAACACCAGATATACTTCCCGACAAAGTCGCCGTTAGCGATCCAGAATCGGTCACGATCGTCTTAATGGTGAGTTCCTTTTTCAGTACGATGCCGCCTCCTAATACAAAAACTGGAGCAATATCATCTTCAGTGATGTCACCACTAAAAACGGTCGAACTTCCCGTAAAACTGTTGTTCGAAAACGTCGCTTCACCAGTTGCACTCTCCGATACACCTCCTGATGAGACTTTTGTGAAAATATTAACATATGACGTTCCAACAAACGGCGGATCTGATAAATGTACTACATCAGTCCCTACCTCACAATTCCATCCAACTCAAATACAAACTCAAGCGGAATTGGTATTTGGGAATCGTTTCCCAACAGTCGGAAACTAGATCGAAAAAACGATTGCGATGATGATGAAAAGATAGTGATATTGCCTGGCGGCGATTCCACAAGGTTCGATATCAACAATACGCCAAGTTCTAAATCTCCTGACGCTTCTCGCCTCGCCACGAATCGAATTAGTGTATGCGGTAGAAATATCTTTACCAAGCAATAGTCTGTCTATTGCAACTTCCTCGTTTGGCTGCAAACTTGCGACGTTTTGCGAAACGGTAGGAAGTGATACCGTTGCCGCAATCAGTCCTGCGGGGCAATTCGAAGTAAACCCAAACGTTGCACGAAAAGCTGGCCATTCAAACTGTCAATACGGCCTTTTTCGCACAGAGGAGTAGATGAGAATCTTACACTGCGCAGACCTCGATCCTGTCTGAGTGTCAGACTGTGACTCTGTGAACAGCACGGTGATTCTGAGGGAGACTTACAAGACCTGATTGGGCGGCAGATATTTTGCGAAGTCTTGCTCGACCGCTTCATTAGCACTCAGGCTCAGGGTGAATCGGCCTTGAGGAAACAGCAACCGGGCCGCCCGGCGGACTAAACGATGCCGAATCGTCTTCAGCGACTCAAACACCCACAGCGGGCGGCGCTTCGCTGTCGTCGGTTCTGTGCGAGGTTCCGCCTGCATCTGCAATTCTCTCGTCAAATTGTGCGCCAGCATGGAGGCCAGGCAATACGTTTGATTGCCCGTCTTCTTCCGCACGGGGATATAGTCCAACTGACATTGGCTTTTGCCTTCCGCAAAAATTCCTTCCTGAGTGCCTCGCCCATGATGAAACTCGAGGACGTTCCACACGCCGGTCGTCTTATTTGTGACGATCATGCTGTACTCGTACTCGTGGCTCACCGGTTCAAACAGGTCGAGTTGCAACTCGCCTTTCGTGGGTTGCTTTTTCTTTTGACGCAGAACCACCATGCGGAACTTTCGAGTCCAACAGTCCGGCTTCCAATCGACCTCGAAGTACGACCACGTTTCATCTATCTGGCACCAACGCCGCCGGCGTTCGATCTGGCTTTTCAGCTTGGGAAACCGGGCAAAAGGCACCGAAGCGGTGAACTCCACGCCTTGTTGATCCAAGTCGTTGAGATAGTCCTCATTGAAGAACGCACTATCAATTCTGGCCTCCAACACCGCCTTGGGAAGCCGCTGCCGCACGGTCTGAAAACACAGGCGAGCGAAGTCCACGGCCCCGTTGGAATCATGCACATTGCCGGGCCGATGCAGACGATCCAGAAACTGACCTGTCTGCGCCACGGTGCAGAACAGAACATAGTAACTGCGAGCCCCTTTCTTTTTCTTGTTATAACCCACCGCCGTGCCCTCGGCATGACGGGAGGTCGAGAGCACCGAGCCATCAAAATCCAATGTCAAGCGTGGCAGACATTCCTGTTCTATTCGGTCGAGGACCAGAGAACGAGACAGGTTTCTCAAGTTCTGGACACAGGCGTCGTCGAGTTCTGCGAGCGTGCGAGAAATCGTGGAGACATCGGGCAACTTCTTGACTCCCAACAGTCCACACACTAACGGGTCATCCGCATAATAGTCTCGGTCTCGTAAACAGCGAAAGCCGATCAGAATCTGTACAACGAGTCCCAACACAATCACGTGCGGTTGAAACAGGCGCTTTGTAGGAAGATGGGTAAAACAGGCTTTGAGTTTCTGTCGGAGATTCAATCGCCCAAACAGAACTTGATAGATGACGAGTCCCCCAAAAGATGTTAGTCTATCATTCTCTTGGGGATCAAAACGAACTTGAGGAACCGAGGCCACAGGACGAGTCACATCGGCGGATCGAGAACTCACTGGCGGTGAACTCCTTAGGAGGCGTGAAGAGAGTGGGTATACCTCTACTTGACGCTTTCCAGCAAGGGGTTTCACCGCCTTTTGCTAATTTTGACATAGAAAACTCGTGCAACTATGGAGTAAACAATAAGAAAAAACAGGCCAAAATCCACACTGTATGCACAAATACACCTCTTGATTAAATCTTGTCGGAGAATTTCAGAGTGTTCTGGAGCAGATTGTCTTGGCCCCTCAATCAAGTTTTTTCAGCCTACGTTTGAGTGAGATCATTGGGACATGATGCCACAAATCTCAATCGTCCGCAAGTCTGTTCAGTTTGGTAGGGTGAGCATCGGGTCGGGTGTCACCCAACGCCGTTTAGGAAATGAGTAGGAACTTGAATCCAAGCTGTTTGGCTTTCTGGATTTCCTTCTTGTTCGCGGGGTGGCCCAGGTTGCTTGCAACCTGGGTGACTTTAGTCACAAGAGGTTTTTCACCACAACTTATTCCTCGGAAAGCTCTACTCGACCCATTCAATCGGCACTCCCACGGTTCGATGTTCTTCATACCAACGGGCGGAACTCCATTTGTAATCCCTTGTCTTCTCCACCAAGCCGGCACGAACGGGGTTCATGTGCATATAGTTTAGTTTTTCGATCAATTTCTCTTCGGAATAGATTTCAAAGGCGTAGTATTTCGGCGTCCAAAACCTTTTCCCGAAATCGATGTCCTTGAAATACTCGGCTTGAGACTCGCGGTACCACTTGCGAATGTCGTGGCTTGAAAGCCGTTTCCAACCGTGCATGAATCGGCGAAGTTGGCCCGTTTTCGAGAACCAGATGATGGCATGCACGTGTTCGGGCATGACCACAAATCCCACGCACTTTGCGGATTGCCGATCTAGCTGGACATTGAGGTGGCCTAATAAAATTCGTTTGGGATGCGGATGGTCTAACAATCGGCGACGGCGATCGCAGGAGAATGTAATGAAATGGCAATACAAAGCATCATCAGCAATTCTCCGCTTGTCGGACATGGCTGCGTCCCAGTGAATACGATTCGAAACCTTCTCGCCGAGAATCATTGGACTGCTAAGGCCGGTTGACACAACAAAAGCTCTTGTCGCTTCGCGACCCAGGTTGACAAGCAACCTGGGCAACCCCTTTCGAAGACTCAGGTTGACAAGCAACCTGGGCTATCCGCGCCATTGGCGGCGGATCGACCCCAGCCACCGCGAATTTATTCGGTTTCGGCATCGGTGGGCGGGTCTTGGCGGGTTTCGGGTTCGTGTTTGGGAGGGCGTTCGATTGCGGGTTGATCGGAGGCCGCCACGCCTGCGAGTGGAACCGGAGTCTCATCCGATTTCATTTTCTCGCGGTAGACTTCGCTCAGATGGTTGGCATCTTCGCTTTGTCTGAGCAGGAAATAAATGATCGTGCTCGCCGACCAAAAATAACTGATTGCATAACCGGCCACGAGCATTGCGACGGCATGTTCCCAACCTGCTATGCAGTTTGCGGCGAAGGGACTGAGAGCCGCCGGCAGCATTTCCCCTCGGCCCACGGAAGCAAACGTGATCGCCCAATGCAGAATGAGATTCGCCGCCCCGCCGACAATCGCCAGCGTGACCAAGCCGAAGATCATCGCCACGATTGAAAACCAGAGCAGATGCCAAAATCGGCTGTAGACGTAATCGAAAGAGCGGCTGAAACCATCGAAGGCATCGCTGCCTTGCGTGCTGATCGTGGCCACCATCAATGGCCAACCCAGCAAAATCCCGATCAACAGCAGCAGCATCGCGAAGGCCAGCAACAGCGGGACAATCCATAGCACGCCCAGGAAAATCCCCCCCGCAGCGGGAATCCGTCCGATGGCTCCGAAAGTTACAGAAGCCAACCACAACCCCAATACGCCGGCCAAGGGCATCAAGGGGGCGGACACGGCCCACACAAATTTCGAGCCGGCGAAGCGGAGAGTTTCTTTCAAACCGATGCGTTCATCCGCCGCGAATTGCACAGCGGTGATGCGGCTGATGGCCGTGCCGAAAAACGACCACACGCACAAAGCCCAGAGGATTTGCGTCCAACGCAAAGCGGCCCCGCTCCAAGTCAGGGGTTGATCGATTAACTCCCGCGCCGGTTGCCAAAGGCTTAACACCGGGCGGATTATGAGGGCTGCGGAATTTTTCCAGTCACTAACCACCAGCGAACCGAATGGCGTTTCGACCGAGGGTGTCAAATCCCACGGCTGTTGCCGCAGCGCATGGATTTCGGTTTCGGTCAATTCCAAAGGCCAATTCGAAAACGCATAAAAACCGCCGCTGAGAATCAACATGGCGACGGCTGCAAGCAACATTTTGCGTGCATCGAGGGCGATGCGAAAACTCTGAAAGAGATGAACCCAGGGAAACGCCCTCCTCCAATGGATTCGTTCCAATTCCGCCAATTGCTGTTTCATGGGGCTGACTGTTCAATTCCCGGTAAGCGATAGGGGCCAAGGTTGCAAACGGCGGGCATTATAGCGGGCCGATCCAAGCTCGTGCCAACCCGCGCGTGGGAAAGTTTACGCATTTTCCCGCCAGGCTGTTTCTGAGGTTCCCGCGCGATAGAATGCCCAGAACGCCTCGCGCGATTTTCTCTGCTGATGACACTGCTTGAATGAAAGGACCAGACGTGGATTTGCTGAGCACGCTTCCCAATTCGTTGATGGAAGGTTTCTTTCCCGCCGGTTGGGATTTGGCCAAGATCGATGCTTGCGTGGATGATGATCCCCAAACCATCACCCAAAGACAATCTTGGTGGCATCCCGATTTTGAACCGATTGCATGCGAATCGGTGGCCGACTTCGACACCTATATGGGCCATGAAATCGCCCACACGATTCGCCGCCATCGGGAAGCGGGCGAGAAATCGGTCTTGATTCTTCCCGTCGGGCCGATGGGCATGTATCGCTGGGCGGTGTATTTTCTGAAGGAATGGAACGTGCCTTGCGATCACGTGCATGGTTTTAACATGGATGAATGGAGCGATGCCGAAGGCAACACGCTGCCTGCGGATGATCCGGGGGCGTTTCAGCACGCGATGCAGCAAGCGTTTTACGGCCCCTTGGGCGCGTTGACCGTTCCCGAAAAACAAAGGCATTTCGGCACCAAAGACACGCTGCCGACTTATGCGGAGCAGATTGCAGACCTTCGCGACCAAGGCGGCAAGCTGACGGTGATTTTCGGCATCGGCCGCATGTGCCACATCGCGTTTTGGGAACCGCAGTTCGCGGGCGAGTATGTCGGTGAAGCCGAGTGGAAGCAGCAAACGCACCGCATCGGAGCCAAACTGCATCCGTTGACGATCGAGCAAAACGCGATCACAAGTTTCAAAAGCCGCACCACTTTGGTTCCCGCATACGCCAACACGATTGGGCCGGGCTTGTTCCTGGGGGCGGATTCGATCATCGGCGGAGCGGATGGCATTTTGGGCCGAGGCATGATGTGGCAGGGCCTCAGCCTGTGGATGACGCTCCGCCATCAACCCACGCCTTGGATTCCTTCGACCTTCATGCCCACCCAAGCGGGCCGATTGTTCTTCCTCAAAGAACTCGCCGGCCCCCTGTTGGCCGAGTGCAATTAAGAACGATTTCCTTAAGGGGTCAGGCCCCATTTTCCAGTGTGCCATTTCCATCAAAGTCAGGTCTTGTGATGGAAAATGGGGCCTGACTCTTTCCAAATAGATGCGGGACAATTCCATGCGAAGTTTGTTGAAGTCGGTCGGGTTTGCCGGGTGGGTTTGCTTTCTTTTTCCACTGATTGGAAAAGCAGCCGCGCGGGAGACGCCTTTCGTGGCGGGGTTTGAGCGGTTCGCGAGGCACGGCGAAATCGGCAAACTTCAAGCGGGTCGGTTGTTGCTGACCGAACTGAGTTGCACCGCATGCCACACCGTGAAAAACAGCGATGGAAAACCCAAAGGCGGGCCGCAATTGAACGGGGCGGGGAATCGCTTGTCGTCGGCTTGGATCAAAAAGTTTTTGGCATCGCCGCAAGATGTCAAGCCCGGCACGACTATGCCGGACATGCTGCGGGGTTGGCCGAGGGTGGAAAAACATCGGGCCATTCAATCACTCACCGCGTTCTTAAAAAGTCAGCAAGAGCCATACCCCGAAATCAAAGGTTCGGGATTGAACCCCGTGCCGTTCGAGTTTTGGAACAAAGGCGATCCCGAAGTGGGCAAGCGGCTTTATCATCGCGTGGGTTGCGTGGCTTGCCACTCGCCGGATTCCGCTTACGAAACCGTGGCCGTTAAACCGTCCGCGCTCGATCAAATGTTGGAGCAACTCGACGCCAAGGAACTCGCCGAATTGGGACTCTCTGCCCAAGCCCGCCGGGTGGATTCCATCCCGCTCGGTGATTTGGCCGCAAAATACTCGCGAAAATCTCTCGCATATTTTTTGCTCGACCCCGCCAAGATTCGCCCCGCTGGCCGCATGCCGAGCCTCAAATTCACCGCGATGGAAGCCTCGGATCTCACCGCGTATTTGCTCCGGGGGCAAACATCTCCGCCAGAAGAATCGGCAGCGGACAAAGCCGAATGGATCTCAGAAGGCCGCATTTTGTTCGCGGACTTAAGATGCAATCACTGTCATGAAGTCAAAGGGGTTCCCGCTAAGCACCCCGCGAAACCATTGCCGGATCTGAATGGGAACGCCGAGGAAAAATGTTTTGGGAAGCCCACGCAAGAATTGCCGTTTTTTGCGTTGGATCAAACCCAAGTCGAGGCGCTGGAAGCTGTCTTGGCCGAGAAAAACCCGACCCCAAAAACCCCGGCGGCGGACGAATTCCAGTTGAGGCTTTTGCAACTCAATTGTTACGCCTGCCACGAGCGGGACAACCAAGGCGGCGTAGGGCGGTATCGTAAAGCGTTTTTTGAAACGGTCGGCCACGTGGACATCGGCGATGAAGGCCGGCTGCCACCGCCGCTTTCGGGCGTGGGCCGCAAACTCACATCGGCTTGGCTCAATCAAGTCCTCAAAGGCACAGGCGATTTAAGATCCCACATGCGGATTCGCATGCCGGTGTTTCCCGCCAACGCCGTGAAAGATTTGCCCGCCTTGTTTGCGAAGATCGATCACCCCGCAGGCAAACCCCAAACCGAAACCGCAGTCTTCGGCAAGCTCGACGGTTTGGCTCAAGCGGGGCGAAAGCTGATGGACCAAGGCTGCGTCGAATGCCATGCCTTTCGCGGGGAATCGCTGCCCGGTGTGGTCGGCGTAGATTTGGAAGGCATCACTCGCCGCGTACAGCCAACGTGGTTTCACGATTTTCTTTTGAACCCGGCCCAACTCAAACCCCGCACGCGAATGCCCACGTTCTTTCCGCAGGGCATCAGCCAAAACAAGACGGTCTTGAAAGGCAATGCCGATCGCCAAATCGCGGCGATGTGGGCTTATCTGAAAGCACTCGACAAACAACCGCTGCCGGAAAAAATCGCCAAGTTCCGCGCGGAGAATTACGAACTCAAACCGGTAGATCGTCCGATGGTGCTGCGGACTTTTATGAAAGCCGCTGGCACGCACGCGATTGCGGTGGGTTTCCCGCAGCAGGTGCATTTTGCGTTCGATGCCGAGAACTCGCGAGTGGCCGTTTTCTGGCGGGGGCGGTTTTTGGATGCTCAAGGCACGTGGTTCAGCCGCTTCACGCCGCCCGCCGATCCGTTGGGCGAAGATGTCATTTCCCTGCCGAGCGGTTTGCCGTTCGCGGTGCTCAAAGAGGCCCAAGAATCGTGGCCGAAACTCGACCCCTTGAACCCCGCCTATCGGTATCAGGGATACCGGCTCGATGAGGCCGGTGTGCCCACGTTTCTTTATCGGTTCGGGCGGTTCGACATCGAAGACCGCATTGTGCCCTTCGGCAAGCGGCAATTCCACAGGCAATTCACGATCAAAAACCGCAAGCCGAAAGAGAAAGAAAACTCGCCAACGCTTTGGTTTCGCCCATTGGTGGGCAAAACGATGGAAGCCCAGGATGAGTTCAGTTTCAAAAACGAGGCCGGGCTGAGGGTGACGGTTTCCAAAGCTCTGGGTCAAGCGGGGAAACTTCGCCGCACCGAATGGCTGATTCCCCTGAACATCCCCCAAAAACAAACCATCGAGGTGAATTACGCATGGTGAAATTTTTCGTCGGGCCTGCCAAAAAATTCAGATCACGTTTTGAACCATTCAAAATGACCAGGGGGCTTTCGCCCCCCGCTCGCCTTTTTCTGCTTTCGTGCGTTTTCTTTTCTTCTGCCTCATTCGCTGCGGAGGAAAGCGACTATTACCGGATTGTTTCGGTGGCGACTTCGGAGGCACAAACCGATTCGCGGTCCAAGAATTGGAAACCCGCGCCCGATGGGTTGGCTTTGGAAATCAGCGGGATGGCGGTCTTGGACGATGACCGCCTCGCGGTAGCGATTCGCAAAGGCGAAGTTTGGATTCTTGAGCGGAGTTTACGAAGAACCGCCAAAGAACGTGACCTATAAGAAATTCGCCTCCGCGTTGCATGAACCACTGGGATTGCTGAAACAAGGCGATGCGTTTTACACCCTGCAACGCAGCGAACTGACGCGGATGCGGGATCGCACCGGCGATGGCGTGGCGGATGAGTATCTTGCCGTCGCCAAGGGTTGGGGGGTGACGGGGCACTATCACGAATACGCCTACGGGCCGAAACTCGACGGCCAAGGCAACCTGTGGCTGACGCTCAACATCGGCCTGGGATTGAAGGGCGAGCAACTGAATCGCACGATTCAAGATCCCATTCTGGGCTACCGCCAAGGCCGTTGGCGGGGATGGGGCATGAAGCTCACGCCCGCAGGCAAACTCGTTCCCGTGTGTGCCGGCATGCGTTCGCCTTCCGGATTGGGAGCCAACCAAGCCGGCGACATGTTTTATACCGATCAGCAAGGCAACTGGGTTCCCACCAATTCGCTGCACCACATGCGTGAAGGGGCGTTCTTTCATCACCCGGAAGCCTTGGCCTCCATGAGTCTGCCCGCTTCGCCGATTCAGGGGATCGAAAAAATCCCCGATGGCTTGCCTTATCCCGCCGCGATTAAGCAACTGCCGCAACTCAAACCGCCGGCGGTGTGGTTCCCCTATAAAAAAGTGGGGCAATCGGCCACGGACATTCTCTTGGATGAAAGCCAAGGAAAGTTTGGCCCGTTCGCGGGGCAGTTTTTTGTGGGCGAGTTCACCCAAGCCGGCATCAACCGCGTGTTCTTGGAAAAAGTCGCCGGCGAATATCAAGGAGCCTGTTTCCCCTTTCGCTCAGGCTTTGCCTCGGCGGTGTTGCGAATGGCGCAGGGCACGGATGGCAGCATCTTCGTCGGCCTGACCAATCGCGGTTGGAGCAGCCTGGGATCCGCCGCCTACGGATTGCAACGTCTCGTTTGGACCGGCAAAACTCCCTTTGAAATCCAAGAAATGCGGGCCAAACCTGACGGTTTTGAACTGGTCTTCACCAAACCCGTGGACCCCAAAACCGCCGGGGAACTGGGTTCCTACACCATGAAAAGCTACACCTATCTCTATCACGAAACCTACGGCAGCGATGAGATCCAAAACCAAACCCTGCCGATCCGCGCAGCGAACGTTTCCGCCGATGGCAAACGGGTGCGATTAATCGTGGCCGGCCTTCGCGAACTGTTCGTGCATGAACTTTCCGCCCCAGGCGTCCGCGACCAAACAGGCAAACCATTGCTGCACTCCCAGGCGTATTACACGCTGAATAAGATTCCCAACTGAGGCCGCATAATCGTTAGAGTTTGACGGTCAGAATCCCCCGATCCGAATCCTCCGCGCGCTGAGGAAGGAATCGTGTGGTTTTTTTGCAGCACTTCGCTTGAAATTTCTTCCCCTATGCTAGGCTTGAGCCGAAGTGTCCTTTTTTGTGGGGGAGGAAGAAATGATGTTCCGTTTCCAAGATTTGCAACGATGTCATCGGTTTTGGCTTCGCGCGGCGATGTTGCTGGGATTGATGGCGTTCGCCGGGGGCTGCATGCGGCTTCCCCGCGCCTCCCGTCGGTCCGCCCTCGGCTCCTCTGGGCGATCCGTTTTTGAACGCCCAGCCGCAACTCGGTCCGCCCGGTCAACCTACGTTAGCTCCCACGGAAGCCGAGCCGTTGCCCGCGGAGAATCCGACGCCGACTTTTGACGACAATAATTTCTCGGCTCCCATGCCGGTGGAATCGTTTCGGCCCGTGCCCGCGCCGGTCGATTTGCCTTCGGTAGAACCGATGGAATCGGAAAGCACGTTTAACCCCAACGTGCAGCCGCCGCGTTTGGAGGCTCCCACGATTGTCCCCCAAGCCGTCACCGTGCCGCCCACGCTGGGGCTGAGCATCAAAGCCCCGGAACGGAACATGGTCGGCAAAATCAGCATTTTTGAAGTCACGATGCAAAACAAAGGCGACCAACCGGCGGAAGACGTGGTGATCGAATCGCGGTTCGAGGAAGGCTTTCACTTCCCCGGCAGCAACGACCGGCAAGTCAATCAATCCATCGGACGCCTGGAACCCGGCGAATCGCGGGAAGTCAAACTTTCGCTCCGCAGCGACCGGGCGGGCTTTCATTGCGTGGAGTTCACGCTGAAATCCCCCGCCGCCAAACCCATCACGAAAAAAGTCTGCGTGGAATACCGCGGCGCGTCATTATCGCTGGAAGCCAACGGCCCCGCCAAACGCATGGTCGGCGGCAATGCCGAGTGGAATCTGACCGTGCTCTCGCGGGATTATCAGTCCATTACCAATGCCCAAGTGGTTTTGGATTACGATTCGACGTACCTCAAACCCGTGGGCGGTTCAGAGGGAGCCAAGCAAGAATTGGGCCGGATCACCTGGCCGTTGGGAACGCTGCAAACGTCCGAACGGGTGGAACTGCAAGTCGAGTTCGCATGCCTGATGCCCGTGGAGGAAACTTGTCTGTCCTGCAAAATCTCGGCGGATGATAAAGTCGAGCAAAGCACCCGCTCCTGCTTGGCCATCGACCGCCGGCAGGGGGCTTTGGATATCGATCTGCAAGACACGCTCGACCCGGTGAAGATCGGCGATGAAAGCGAATACGTCATCACCATCACCAACCGCGACCTAAAAGCCGTGCAGGGTGTGCAAGTCACGACCACCCTGCCGGGGCTATTCCGCGCGACAACAACCGAAGTCCGCGAAGGCCGGCAGTTGCTCGCTGCCGTGAAAGCCAAGGTCGAAGGATCGCTGATCCGCTTTGATGCGGTGGACATGCTGGCTCCCGATGCGAAACTCACCTACCGCGTGAAAGTCAAAGCCCTGCAAGCGGGCACGGACAGGTTTTTACTCAGCGTCTCTTCGGATGATGCCGACTCCGGAAAAACCCGCCTGGAAGAAGTGAGCACCGTCGTGAAATAGGCAGAGCGAAGAGCCGAAATAAGGGTTTGCTTGCGGCTTGGTTGGGCCATGTTGAACCGGTGCTTCCAGCCAAGTCGGCAACCGGTTCTCCCAAAAAGAACCCATGCTCTGCGATTTGCAAAAGTTGGAATTCCGCACCTCAATGGAAACAGCTCACACATCGAATGTCTAAGCTATTGGACGGCGGCTAAATAATTTACGACAATCAAAGTTCAAACAGGCACTTCAAACCCCTTGATCTCCGACCGCTGGCATCTGACCTCTGATGAATGAGCCGTTGTTTCATGTTGTGTTGTATCAGCCGGACATCCCGCAGAATACGGGGAACATCGGGCGGACTTGCGTGGCGATTGGGGCGAAGCTCTGGCTGGTGCGGCCTCTGGGGTTTCGCGTGGATGACCGTTCCCTCCGCCGGGCGGGCATGGACTATTGGCAGCATTTGGATTGGGAAGCCGTGGAAAGCCTGCGCGAGATCCAAGACCGCTTGCGAGATCGCCCGTGGTGGTATCTCACCAAATTCGCCAAGCGGTTGGTGTGGGAAGCCGCGTTTCATGCGGGGGACGTGTTGGTCTTCGGCAGCGAAAGCCGCGGTCTGCCGGCTTCGCTATTGGAAGAAAACGCGGCTTCCACATTAAAGCTGCCCATGTATGAAGCTGTCCGCAGTTTGAATCTTGCTAGTACCGTCAACACCGTGGCCTACGAAGCCGTCCGCCAAATCGGCGGCCTGCCGAATGCTTAATCTACGCCTCTTCCGGTGATGGGGTAGGCGGGGTCTTGAAAGCCTTTGCCGGAATGTTCGCCGGGGGGCACTAAGGAATCGACGAAGGCTTCATCTTCCTCGGTGATTTCCACTTCCAGGCAGCCTATGTTGTCGTCGAATTGCTGCATGGTGCGGGGGCCGATGATGACCGAGGTCAATAGCGGATTGGCCAAGCACCACGCCAAGGCGAATTGCGAAGTCGCCACATGTTTGGCGTTGCAATGCCCGGCGAGTTTTTGGGCGAGTTCAATGCTCACATCTCGCAGTTCGGCTTCTTTCATGCGTTTGTCGTTTCGGGCGGCTCGGCTGCCTTCCGGGTAGCTTTGGCCCGGTTGATATTTGCCCGTCAGAATCCCGCGAGCCAGCGGGCTATAACTCACCACGCCCAAACCGTATTCCGCGCACATCGGCAAGAGTTCCACCTCGATGTCGCGGTTCATGATGTTATAGAGAGGCTGCACGCAGGCGAAGGAATGCAAGTTTAAGGCATCGCTCGTCCACAGGGATTCCATCACCCGCCAGGTGCGAAAGTTGGAGCAGGCGATATAGCGGGTCTTGCCCGAACGCACCATGTCATCCATTGCCCTTAAAGTTTCTTCGATAGGCGTTTCGTAGTCGGGCGCATGGGTGAAGTAGAGGTCCACGTAATCGGTCCCCAATCTTCGCAGGCTGTCTTCCAAAGCCCGCATCAGATGCACGCGGGTGGCCCCTTTGTCGTTGGGGCCGTTGCCCATCGCGTTTCGGCCTTTGGTGGCGAGGACGACTTCGCGGCGGCGGTCGGCGATGGCTTTCCCCACGACGACTTCCGATTCCCCCGCATTGTAGATGTCGGCGGTATCGAAAAAGTTGATGCCGAGATCCAAAGCCTTGTGCATGATTTGGGTGGAGTCGGCTTCGTTTGCGGCTCCGCCGAACATCATCGTGCCCAAGCAAAGCGGCGAAACCTTGACGCCCGCGTTTCCTAATGTGCTGTATTCCACGTGCTTGCCTTAAGTCGAAGGGTGAAAGTCGTTGAAATCAAAACCGGCCAACTCGCATGAAATGTAATCGGTTTGCGAACAAGGATCTAGTTTCCCGAATGATTGCGTTTGTGTTGAACGGCCTTCAACATTGGTTATCATGGTTTGAAGTGGTTGACAAATAGGCAATGTCGATGGGGAATCGAGGCTGCAGTGAATCGACAACAATCGCAAAAGGCCAAACCCTTCAAAGAGCGGAGGGATCTTTAATGGCGGACTTTCTTCGCGCGTGTGCGGCGGCCGATTTGTGGCTTCATTGCGTGAAGGCATCGTGTTCCGCCGGTCCCGAACAAAATCCCTCGGACCAACACCGACGACTTGCTGCCGCAATCAAACAGCATCGGTTGACGTTTCTAAGTGGTTCCCGCCCCGCAAGCCGAGTTCCCGGCCCCGAAAACTTCGTGAAGGCGGCCCATCAGTTGGCCGGCAAATGCGATTACCGCAACGTCGAGGCCAAGACTTTGGTCCGGCAGTTGTGGAAACAAGCGGAACTTTGCCGATGGGTGCGCGAAACCAAGCCGCTTTAGTCCCGCGCGAATCCGCGGACCGAGATTTGGAAAACCCGCTGAAAGAACGCTGCCTGCATTATGCCGAGGTGTTAGAGGTCCGCAGCGAGACGGCATCTCCGGGCCGTTTAATTACCAAGCAATTGATTAAGCTGGTCAATGGGCGGGACACCAACCGCCTCTTGGATGCGGAGATTGCCGAACTGTTAGCAGAAGTCGCCGACACGCTCAGCGGGTTTTCCTCCGCATCCTCGAATGGAGAGGCGTTGCCCGGGTCTTGGTTGTTCGAGCCGATGCCGGATTTTTGCCGATCCTTGTTTTGGCCGGTTCCCGCGCTCTCGCGGTTTCAAACTTCCGCCGAGAAGACATCCAAACCGCCGGCGATTTCAGGGAACATCACGAACTTACTTTCGATTTCTCGCATCATCGTGATTTGGGGCTTGAAGGCTTACCGCGATTTGGACGATGCGTTGCTCGACCTTTGGTTGGATCTCGCCGGGCACGCTTTGACCACGAGCGAACACGATCCCCAGGAAGAGTTGAGGAACTTGGTGTCGAAGTTATTCGCCAGAGAGGATTATTGGCAGGGTGCGGCCTCGGCGGAATGGGAACGTCGCTGCCTGCGGGGAACAGCCGATTTATTGCTTCCCCAAACAACGGTGATTCCTGCGATTCTTGGGGATGGCCGGTTGGATTTCCATTCGTTGGGGCTGAAGGAATTGGATGTTGTCGGGGCGCTGCCCGTAGAGTTGCAAAAGAAAATCGCCCCGAAGGCCGGAATCCTATTTGGGATTCGAGGCCGCTGCCCGGCGACGTGGGTGTGGTCCGATTCGGAGCAAACGCAACGACACCTGTGGAAAACCTGGGTCGATGCGCTCAAGTCGCGCGATCCTTACATCGAGAAAAGTTTTTTGGCCCAACGCGCCAATTTGTGCGCGGGCAAACCTTTGGAACCATTGAAGAAGTAGGAGAAAGCGGTGTTTTATGTCAGCGAATTCCTCTCGGCAAACCGAACTCACCGCCCGCCCGTTTCCTCAGACCCCGGCGGACAAACTTCTGCTCGCGGGAATCTTGGGGTTGCTTTCGGCAGCCGCGTTTTGGATGGGAGCGCGGGTTGCCCACCCCTCCTTAACCCAGGCGGCTTTCTTAAGCGGCCAAGTGGTGACCGGCAGCCTGTTGGCTTGGGGGTTGATAGAACTCTGGGTTTGGCGGCGGTTGGATGGGGAATTGACGGAATTTGAAACCTGGCCGGCTTACGATGGGGTGTGGGATCGAGCCGTCCGCGAAAGCCGGGGCCATTCGGAAACCGTCGAGGAATCCCAGTTGCCCGCCAACTTTCAATTGTTAGTCGATGGTTGGACGGGGCAACTCGGCGTGCGCTATGCCCTGCCCTTGCTCGTGTTATGGTTTCCTGTGCTTCTCGTCTCGTTTCACTGTCTGAGCGAATTGCAGCCCAACCCGGCGGATGGCCGGTTGCCGGGCTTTTTGCAGGCGTTCTTGCCGCTTTGCGTGTTGGGGGCGGAAACCGCAATGGCCGGTTCGGTCATTTGGGCCTGCCGGTTGTGTTGGGGGCGATCTTTAGAGCGGTGGAAAATCTCCGCCAGCCGGGCGGTTTGGAACTCGCTCCCGCAAGAAGATCATCAACAAGAATCCGGAGAGAACCCCTCATCCGCCCATGAGGTTTACCTACAAGACACCAGTAAAACCATCACCCCGGCGACTTCTGCAAAGAGTTCTCCGTAATGCGTCGGCTCTGAGAAATATCCCGCAACCTCATCGGGAGGGGTTTGTGAAAATGTTCCGCGATCAATTCCTCAAACATCCGCTGCTTCCCTGGTTGGTGCTGATGGCAGCGTTGATGGGGCATTTCGGCGTCGCCGGCATGCGATACGTCAACGTGGCGAAAGAAAGCGCACTTGCCCGATTGCAGGCAAAATCCGCTAATTCGGTTCCGCCGAAATTGCCGGAACTCGACCCTCAAGGTTCGCGGACTTTACCGGCCGTGCCCGTGAAACCCACGCCCATTACTTCACCAAAGCCGATTCCAACCCCCGTAACTTCTCCCAAGCCGATTCAGACGCAAGAAACCGCTTCGGCTTCAACTTCGATTCCGATGATCGAAACAACATCGGCTTCGATTCCCACGAAGCCGATTGTTCCGACTCAAATTCCGCCCTCCAGAACGACTCCGACTCGGATTCCACTTCCCAAAACCGATCCGATTCCAATTCCGAAAACTGATTCGATTCCACTCCCCAAACCCGATCCGATTCCCCTGCCCAAAACCAATCCCACGTTGTTTGTGTTGATCGACACGATTTTGCTGAACGAAGAACGGGAAGCGGGGGCTTGGGTTCATGCTTGCTTGAAGCAAACCGTGCAGAAGCACCGCCCGCATCTTTCCGGCGGAGGCGCGTGGATTTTACGAAACGAACAACAACCCAAACGCTGGGATGAGAAAGACCGCCTGGGCGGCGAACATGCCTTTGATGGGAGCGCCGTCAAAATGAAAAACGTCTTTACGCAATTGAAGACTTTTTTGGACCAAGACCGCGGGAGCGGCCGGGTAGTCGTGCTGTGGGCCAATAAATTTCCTCCCAAGGCCGAATGGGAAATCGCCTATCCGCTGCCCTCAGCGAAATCGTTCGTGCTCCTCTGGATGGATGGCAAGGACACCAGCAAAGAATACAGCCTCTTCGACCGTTGGCTGAAAGATGACTTCGGCAAAAAATATCTTGTGATCCACCAATTCGGACCTCGGGAAATCCAATTGAAAGAACTTCTGGACAAAGAACTTCAGAACGACTCCCTTCCTGTCTCTGACGAGTAAGGCCGATGTTTCTTGGAGGATTTGTTGCTTTGAAAAAATCGCCCATGCCGCAAACGCAGACTCACAAAACCCCGCGAACCGGAATCCGGCAGCGGCTCTTCGCCTATGCAATCTGGGTTTTGCCGGCCGTGACTTTAGTGATGGTTCCGTGGGCCATCGGGATCGGCGGCTATCAACTTTTGCAAAGTCGCGAGGAATCGGACGAAGTGGTGTCGCTGCATCAAACGGCCCAAGAACTTCAATCGCTCACGGAGGCGCTGAAATATGCGATGGCGGATCTGAAACGAACTCGCGACGCCTTGGCCAACGAGATGGAACAATTCGATGCGGCCTCTCGAAGTTTCCTCGGCGTTCCTCCCCAAGCCGATTCCCAGGCCGAGAAACCGAAACCCTAACCCGCGGGATCTCCGATGATTCAGCCATCGCCTTTGCCTCCACCTTCTCGGTTCGCCGAAAAACTCACCCGCGAGCAGCGGGACAAAGACCTATGCGATGTCCGCCGAGCCTCTTTGATGGAAACGCTGATCGGCAGTTTGGGATTGCTGCTTGTCATCGTGCTTTCGGGTTTTCTGCTGCTGATGACGCAGCGGCTGAAAACCCGCGAACGCGATTTTGTCCAAGAAACCGCCCTGCTGCAAGAAAACCTTCAGCGTGCCGGGGACCAGCAAAATCTGGCGGTGAAGCAACTCACCCATGAAACTTCCCTGGTGACAAAACTGCGAAACTCCCGCGGAGCTCTCGACAAGGCCAAAGCACAACTCCGCACGGTGGCCGGAGAACTCGGCATGCCCGCAATCGACACGGAACACAATTTCGCGGAATTTCTCGACCGGGTGAAAGATCTCAAACATAATTTAGCGCAAACTGCCACGAATCGGGAAAAGATGCTCTCAGGCCAAAAACGGGAACTGGAACAGAAAATCAACGCTGCGAACCAATTGGCCATCAGCCAACAGGGGCAAATAGTTACGCTGACCAAAGAGCGAGAGGCCGCCCAAAAATCTCTCGATGCCGCTTTGGAAAAACAAACGCTGCATCAAACACAATTGGCTGATCGGCAACAAACAATTGCGAAATTGACACTGGACTTGGATGCGATCAAAAATCGGCCACCCAGAGAGATTCCGGTTCCCTACGATGCCGATGTAATCCTCAAAACTCTGGACAAGTACCGCACGCCGGATGCGAACTTGGCGACGTTCGTGGTGCTGGTGGATTCCCAAACCAACTTGGATTTCCTCGAACAAGACATGATCGACTTTTTCACCTTGCAGAACTATGGCCGAACCGATAGGGGATTCGTCGCCGTGGATGTCGCCCAAAGCGGCAAGCTCAAAGGCGGTGGCATGAGCTTTCCCGACAAGAAAGACAAACCGGATTTCGGCAAATTGGTGAATGCAATGGCTCTCAGCCGAAACACCCGCGCCGATGCGGAGAAGTTCGCCGCCGAACTTAAGCGGGAATTTCTTGATCTTTCGAAGGAAAAAAAGCGGCACCAGGTGATTTTGATTGTCGGCGAAGAATGCAAGGCTCCCAGTTTAGAAGCGTGGAAATCCTTTCCGCATCCTGTGCATGCTTGCGTTATCAGCAACGGAACCCCGCTTCCCGCCGACAAACAACAAGCCTGGACCAGCTTTTGCCGCACGAAAAATGGGACCACGCTGTTCGTGGCCGAAAAGTTGAACGATTCGCTGGGGCAATCGGTGGCCCGAGGGAAAATCAACTCTTGGATGAACGAGCGACTGCTGCTGATGCCCCCTAATCTCCAAAGCCGGTAACGGAAAGGTTCAAAGCCGATGAGATTCTCTCCCATTGCGTTCGGAATACTATGGATCGCGCTCGGCGTATCAGGAATGCTGTTCCCCAAGAGGACTCTCTTCGCGCAAGATGCCGGGGATGTCAAGGTTCCCTCGCCCCAACCGACCAAAATGCTTACGAATAGCACGGGGCGGCCCGCAGGTCGCTGGTGTCTGATTCACGGTGCTCCGCTGTATCAATCGAATTCGGGCGGGAAAGTTGTTGGCCGCTTGGAGTTGATGGAACGAGTTTACTTGGCAGACGGCTACCCCGAACGCAGGGTGTATTCCGACAAGACGCTCCCCTATCAGTTGGCGCGTGATGCGCGTTTCGGAAAATTCAGACTGGGCCTTGGTGTGCGAACCCGACGCCGACTCTCATCAACGAATTCAATCTTTCCGCGGTTGGATTCCCCGGCGGTATCTCACCGATCAATTGAAAGCGGAACGCGACAAGAAAACCCGCATCCAAAAAAAAGCCGTGATCGTCAACAAAGAGAAATCTCCGCAGACCCCGGCCGATGAAAGCTCCAAAGAACAATCGAAACCTGTCGCCGAGAAATCGAAAGGCGTTCAGCCGTTATTGGCTCCGCCGAGTTTGGCCGACGAGACCGATGCGCGGGGTTTGCCTCCGCTCTCGCCGCTGCCGTTGGAGATGTATCGCTTGCTGTTCGTGTATGCCGAGTACGATGGCTGGCTGTTGGTTTCTCCCGATCCGCAACAATCCCAGGCGTTGGGGGTAAAGCTTTCGGAACACCAAGCCCGCGTGGTGGGTTGGGTGCCGGAAAATCGGGTGGCCCGCTGGAATACCCGCGAATGTTTTCAGTGGGACCGCGAGACGTATCTTCAGCGAAAAGAGCATCCGGGGATGTTGTTCAAAACCCCCGCAGAAGCGCTGGCCTTCCAAAAAACCGGCACGCTTCCCACGGAAGATCGCCGCCTCATTGAGCCAAACCCCATTGGCCGGAACGGAAACGTGATTCCGCTCCGCAAAGAGGGCATGCGGTTTCATTTATTGCTCGGTCCCAAAGAAGCCGGCGAGCAACAAGAACCCTTGCATACGGAATGGAAATACATCGCCCAGGGGAAGAATAACCAGCTCTATCAAATTGGGGCCGTCTCCGCCGCGGGCCGACTGAATAAAGCAACGGAAAACATTGAGTTTGATCAAATCACCATCGATAAACTGTCGTCCGAGGCGGCCACCACCGAGATTTTGTTCGTCATCGACGATACAGGCAGCATGACGGTGGCTTTTCAGGTGGCGGCGCGAATCATTGAAAAGCTCGCCGAAGATTTCCGCAAAGACCGCCGAGGCGGGGACGTGAAAATCGGCGTGTGCTTTTATCACGATGGCCAAACGCCGGCCCAAGCCGTGGATCTGACGTTCGCCGAATTGAAGTCTTTGAAAGATAGCACCGAGTTGTCGAAATTGGTCGCCATGCTGAATGGCCACAGCACCAAGGGGGGCGGCAAATATGACCCTTTGGAACGGGTTTACGACGGCATTCACCAAGGCATTCTGAAAGCAAATTTTTCCGATGACTCGCGCAAGCTGGTGGTGCTCATGGGCGATTGCGGAGAAAACGGCAGCAGTCAACCCAAGCTCGAAGATCTCGTCAAGAGCTTGATCCCCAAAGACAAAAGCCCGATGGAGTTTCATGCCATTCAGTTAAAAGACCCCCGGCGAAAAAGCTCTTACGAAACCTTTCGCCGGCAGTTTGAAGAGGAGTTGAAGAAAGCCTATCAAAAGCGGCTTCGCGCGGAAATGAGCAAATTATTCGAAGATCAAAACGAGCGGCCCCACTTCGAGAAACTGTATTCCTACACGCTTTGCGACACCCCCGCCGATGTGCCCGAGGGCCAATTGGAAGAAGTCAAAACCGAGCTAACGAAAAAAACCTTGGCGTTGGTGCTGCCGCACTTTGAAGAGGCCCGCGAATTGGGGGATGAATTGAACGCATTTTTCCAAAAAAAGCTGGCTTTGGGGAAACTGGAACACCCCGACAACGTGGAAGTCGCCGTTTATGCCGAACGCATGCTGAAAAACCGAGGCTTGGAAAAATTCGGCAAAGGCGAACCCGTGTACGAAACGCTTTATGCTTGGGAGAAAAATCGGCAAGGCGACAGACAACTTCGCCGCATGGTTTTCGTAGATGAATTCAACATCCAAACCGCCATCCAAGCCCTAAATGAGATCGAAACCGCCTGGAAAGAAGGCATCGGCTCGAACCAGACGGTCAGGCTCGTTCAGATCCTCTCCCAACAAGTGGGAAAACTTAGCGATGTGCCCCCCGAATTGAAGTCCGATTTGGACCGCGCCCAGTGGTTGGTGAAAACGCTCAGGTTCCGCTCGGATTTGTTCTTGAAACTGATCGACCCGGAAGCCTATGGAGACCCCGATGAGCAGGATTACTCGGAAGTCTTTTTGAAAAGGCGGTATTTGGAAGCCATTCTGAACGCCAAAGACTACAAACCCGAAGACTTCACACAAGTCGAATCCGGCGAAGGAGCCGTCAAAGTCAAATTGTGGACGCTGAAGGAGGGGAGAAAAATGGACACGTTGGAACGCGGCTTCGAACGGTTTAAGCAGGAGAACTCGGAAAACTCCAAAGCGCCCGTCAAATGGTATTACCTCGACTATCAAAAGGAGTGGCCGTGAGCTTCGTGTTGGATCGGGTAGGGTTTTCCTATCGGGCAGCGCCCGCCCGCAAAGGGTTGCCCGCCGAAACCTCTGAAGTCCTCAAAAACATTTCTCTCGCGTTTCCCGCCGGTTCCCGCGTGGCTTTGGTTGGGGCATCAGGAGTGGGAAAGAGCACGCTGGTTTCGATTCTGGGATTGTTGACCGGAACCAAAGCCATCGAAGGCGAGATTACCTATACCGACTCCGCAGGCAATGCGCACGGTTATCGAAACCTCCCCCGGCAAACCGCCGAACGCTTGAGGCGGACCGAATTCGGCTACGCGTTGCAGTCGTCTTATTTGCTGCCGCATCTCAGCGTGTTGGAAAACCTCAGCCTGCCCTTGGGCTTGAAAGGCGAACCGCCCGCAGAATGCCGCCGTCTCGCCGGCAATCTGTTGGCCATCACCGAAGATCTGCCCAAAGCTGCCGAGCATTTGCCTTCAAAACTTTCCGGCGGCCAACAACAGCGGGTGGGCGTGCTTCGCGCTTTAATTCATAACCCGGTCGTGGTCTTCGCCGACGAGCCGTTTAGCGCCTTGGACGATGACAATAAATTCAAGATTCTCGATTTGCTCGTCGGCTGGCAAGAAGGCAGTCTGGAAGATTTCTACCCCGCCCCGAAAACCTCCCCGCCCAAACGGACGTTGTTCCTAGTCTGCCACGATCTTGCCGTGGCCAAACGCTACCAGGCCGAGATCATGTTGATGTGCAAAGATTTCCAAGTCGAGTTCCCTTGGGCCCCATGAAAATCCCTCATGACGCAACTGCCCCAAAAGCCGTTTCTTCGCTGGTATGCCCGCGCCGACTTGGATGCCCCCAAGTCGCGGCCCATCACCCGTTGGACTGTCCGGGCGCTCGGCTTGGTCGTCGCCATGCTGATTGTTTCGGGCACGGTCGCGTTTTGGATTCCCGCCCTGCAAACCGCGAGGCTGGAAAAATCACCCTTGGCCAAATCGCTATGGGTCGGCCAAAACGCGGTGAAGGAAAAGATTCTCACCCCGGAAAAACTCGCCTTGCTTCGCGAGAAAATTCTTGCTGAACTCCCGCCGAGCCGGCCCGTAGACATTCAGCCGTTTACGCGCATGAAACTCAGCTTTCAGCCCAAGGGCAAGCGTTTCGGCACCACGTGGTACGGACGAACCATCGAGCAGGCCGACCCGATTCTTTCCCGGCTAGAAGAACAGCCGCTTCCCAAAGAAATGGGCATTGTGCCCACACGGGCGTTGCTCACGAATTGGCTGGGCTTCAACGCGGATGAGACCCCCGAGACACTCACGGTAAGGTTTAGCGACTCGCATCCTTGGAAAACTCTGCCCGTGCTCTTCGTGGCGGAAATCAAACTTCCCAACCAGATTTACTTTTTCATCCGCCGCAGCGATTTAATCGCCTTAGATAAAAACAGCCAAGACCTGCAACTGCGTGCCAAAGGAATTTACTTAGGCCCCATCACCGAAGATTGGCCCACGAAAAGCCGGCTGAACCACGACAGCGAACTCGCCGCGTTTTTTTCTCAGCAGGCAATCGAAACGCCCGATTATGCGGAAACCCTGCCCGATCCCTCCTATCGACTCATCAGCGAAAACGAATCTCTCAAAACCAAAATTGCATGGGATGCGCTCGCCCTCAAATTCCGCGAACAAATGCAAATTTATCTCGACGCGGAAATGCCCGATCTGAAAGTCAACCCGGAAGCTTTGACCAAACTTGTAGGCGAGAAGTACATCGGCCAAGTCGTTCCCGAACCCCCAAAAACCAGCCGGTTTGACAAGGGGGTTTTCGAGTTTGCCGAAGTCCGCGTGCAGGAACTCGATGATCTCAAACCCACGGCGCTCGGCTGCCGCAAAGCCGGCTATCCGGCGGATGAAACCTTGGTGGAGCAGGTCGATCAGGTCTACCAAGTCGGGCAGTTGCTATTCGTGGCCACGCTTTCGATCACCCTCAGCCTGTTGGGGATCGCAGGCTTAATCATGTATATCATGCAGAAACTTCGCTGCGAATTAAAAATCCCAGAGATCGGCATGCTGAAAGCGATGGGGATTTCCGGGCCGGAGTTTCAATACCTCATTCGCGTTCAAGCCGCCGTGCTCTGGCGAAGAAGTTTTGCCTTGGGAGGATCGCTTGCGGTGTGCGGCGTGGCGGGAATTGCCTGGTGGTGCGAAATTACTCGCCGAAGAAGTCCTCACGCTGTCGAAGTATTTATCGGCCTCCGCATTGGCGATGGGTCTGGCCGCGTGGCTGGTGATCTCGCTCAGCCTTAGACTCGCCACCCAAGAGGCCAGGCACTCCGACCCGATGGAGACCATTCGCTTGGGGTAACTCGGCAGAAATGATGCCCAAAAACCACGCTCCGGCAGAACGCCGTCAATGAATCGGAGCCGCGGACTCTTTTCGATTCCCCCGCAAGAACAAGCGAAATAGCCGTAGACATCTCTCGGAGACCCGTCATCATAGAGGAATAGAGTTAGAGGAAAAATCTTCTCGCAGGAACTCCCGTTGTCGTCGGCCATTGCCATTCTCACCTTGGAATTTTCATCGAAAGCACCTTATGAAACTACTGCCTTGCCTCTGTGCTTGTTTGTTACTCCCGCTAGTCGCCTCGGCCCAAGAACCCGGACTTCTTCCCCAAGCCGCCCCGGCGAAGGAGGATGTTGATACTTGGGATGAACTCAAACTCAAACAGAACGAAATCAAAGCGCGGTTACTGTCCATACTCCATAGCGGAAATAATGAAGCTGGGAATCGACTGGCCGCTGCACTGGCGGTTCCGCAAAATGATGTGGGCTTCACGGTCAATTACCCGAATGCCCCGTATTTGGTCGTGCAGTTTCAACGCTCGCAGACCAACTCGCCCGCACTCGATCAATTGGCCAGACACTTTGTCAACGATGTGTTAAGCGAAGACTATTTTTCGCCGAAATTCATCAAAGACACAAAAACCCAACATCCGGGCATTTTGGATGAGAACAATGCCTTGACCGCTGCCGGTTTGCAAATCGTCACCATTCCGCCGGAGAAAGTCACGAGGCAGGACAAGCTCAATCAAGCCCTGAGTAAAGGCAGATTTGATCGAAACGAACCCCAAACTCGTGGGCGCGATCGTAACTGGCGGTCAACTCGCCCAGAACGCCGAGATGCCCGGAGAAGTCGTGCAATTGCACGGCAAACTGCGGGATGAATCCCAAGCGGCCGAGGTGAAAAAAGTCGTCGAAGGCGTGTTGGGAGCCGATCCTTATTGCGGCGAAGGGCAACTCAGCGTGTCGACCAGCAAAATGCGCCTGGCCCGCGAATCGGCGGTCTTGGCGAATCGGTTCTATGCCTTGGGGCTTCAACTCTTTTGGCGCGGACAATATCCCGAAGCCGACAAGGCGTTTGCTCAAGCGTTGGCAGAAGCGCCGGCAGCGAGATTTTTCAATACTGGCGCATCATCACCGCCTTGGCTCAAAATCAAGAAGACCGCGCCAAAGAAAAACTTCTGCCCCTCATCGAGAACAATTCCTTAGGTTCGCGCTCGCCCACAATCGCCCCGTCTTTAGAGCGCCTACAAGGCCCCCTCCGCCGCCGCCTGATGACCCTAGAAAACCAACTCCTCCTCGGTTCGCTGTAAGCATCGCAAAGAAAAAACAACCGGCCGGCATAAGCCGGCCGGTTCGTTGCAACAGGGTCAAGCGTCGAGAGACAAGGGTCAAGAGCCGGCAATTTTTTGAGCTAATACAAAATCATTTCCCCGCTGGGGGTTTTCTCGGCGATTGCGGGATCAGGGACAATTTTGGCGACCGTAACGCCTCCTCCCGGTGAGCGGTCATCAAAGGCTAGGCTTCGGCCATCGGGAGAGAAAGCGGGGATCGTCAAATGATGCCCCTTTTTGCGAAACAGCAATTGCATCTCCCCCGTGGCCGCGTTCATCCGCCATAGCCCATTTTGCGTGTAGCTGCCGAAGACCACCGCCTTTCCATCCCGTGTCCACCGAGGAATCGCGTGGGGCCAATCGGCCGTCAATCGTGTTTCCACTGTGGGTCGGCTGCCATCGAGCGTGCGGATCAAAAAACGGTCCCCAGTTTGGTAGGCCACACAGCGGCCATCTGGCGAGACGGCGGGATAGTAGAATCCCACATCCTTTGCCAGCACCAGAGGCTCGGATTCCGGTTTATCAACGAAGGCGGCCATGAGCTTCCAGGTCTTGGTGTCGATAAAATAGAGTGTCTTGCCATCGGCTGACCAACTTAGCCAACCTCCATTGGCCACCTTATGCTCGCCCGATCCATCAGCACGGATGACCCAAACCGAATCGCCATTCATCGGGTCGTTGTTCTTTCGCAGAAATGCAATCGGGCCATTGGGGACAGGCGACCAAAAGGCATCCCGTCCACCCGCCACCAATTCCTTGGTCTCGCCGGATTCCACATCGAGAATACTTAGACTCCCGAGAGCTTGGCGGGCATAGACGATGTGTCGCCCATCAGGCGACCAACTCGGAGCCGATCCGCCAGGAATGGTATGCCGAGTGGAAATGTTAAGACTGGGAGCGTAAAGCTTTAACAGTTGCGAGGCATGGAATTCGGCGGCGAACAAATCCCCAGCGTTTTTGGCGGCTTTCGCTTGGCTGCTATGGTAGCTGGAAGCCGTCGCTTTTCGCCGGGCGGCATCCTCGGCCCACAGTTCATCGTACTCTGGGGTCTTGCGGATCAGGAGGACGTTGTTTCCCAAAGAACTCACACGCAGCAAACCGTCCGGGCTGATGGTAGATCGTGTGGAGAGTTCCGGGATCGGCTCGTTATCAATCCGTTTGCCGCTCTCGGCCTCCCAAAGGATTTTCATACCAAGTCTATCCCGAGTGATGATACCTCGGCCGTCCGGGCTGAACCAACCCACGCTAGTGACCTGTCCGTATGTCCGGCTAGGCTGAGAGTTTCCGTCCCAGTTTGTCCGTCCCAGACTTTCAACGTTTCATCATGACTTCCCGAGACGATGCGGCGACCGTCCGGGCTGAAGCCACGCTGTCGACAGGATGGTTTGGCCGCGGAGGGTGAGGGTTTCCGTGCCCGCTCTTTGCGTCCCAGACTTTCACTCATGCTCACCACCTCCCGAGACGATGCGGCGGCCGTCCGGGCTAAAAGCCACGCTAATGACTAAATCCGTATGACCACGGAGACTAAGGGTTTGGATCCCGTTTGTGCGTCCCAGACTTTCACCGTGTGGTCCTTACTCCCCGAGACGATGCGGCGACCGTCCGGGCTGAAAGCCACGCTAATGACTAACTCCCTTGGCCACGGAGACTAAGCGTCTCGGTCCCAGTCTGTGCGTCCCAGACTTTCACTGTCTGGTCCTTACTCCCCGAGACGATGCGGCGGCCGTCCGGGCTGAAGCCACGCTAATGACTGAATCCGTATGGCCACGGAGAGTGAGGGTCTCTGTGCCCAGTTTGTCGCGTCCCAGACTTTCACCGTTGTGTCATAGACTTCCCGAGACGATGCGGCGGCCGTCCGGGCTGAACGCCACGCTGGTGACACGATCCGTGTGCCCGCGGAGGGTGAGCGTCTCCGCCCCGCTTGGCCGCGTCCCAGACTTTCACCGTCCTGTCATAGCTTCCCGAGACGACGCGGCGGCCGTCCGGGCTGAACGCCACGCTGAGGACAGGAGCTTCATGGCCCGGTGAGGGTGAGGGTCTCTGTTCCGGTTTCCGCGTCCCAGACTTTCACCGTCTTGTCCTCACTTCCCGAGACGATGCGGCGGCCGTCCGGGCTGAAGGCCACGCTACGGACACCTTTCGTATGCCCACGGAGGAGGAAGGTTTCCATCCCGGTTTTTGCGTCCCAAACTTTCACAGTGTTGTCCCAACTTGCCGAGGCGATGCGGCGGCCGTCCGGGCTGAAAGCCACACTATTACCTTGGCAAGAAAGTTCGGCATCTAGTCTATTTCGCCTCACTGTCGTACAATAGAGAGAGGAAGGCCACAAGGAGGATTTCATCATGCCAATCTCTTTACCTGATGCTCGCTCACTTTCTGACGACGTTTTGGAGGCTCTCCGTCTGAGAGCGATCTGGGGCTGTCAATTGGGCTTTAGTCAAAAAGACCTTGCCGAACTGCTCGGCGTGGCCACGGAAACCATCAGTCGTTGGTGGTCGGCCTACTGTGCCGAGGGCCTGGATGGCTTGCCGGGCGACCGCACGGGACGACCTTCCGGTTCGGGACGGACTCTCTCCCCCGAACAGGAAACTCATCTGCAAGAACTGATCGACCACAACACTCCCGAAGACTTCAAAATCGCCGCCCCGTTGTGGAATCGCCGGGCGGTGCAGCAGTTGATTCGCAAGGAAATCGGAATTGGGATGCCGATCCGGACTGTGGGTGAATACCTCAAACGCTGGGGCTATACCTGTAAGAAACCCTGCCGCCATCACCGGAATCAGGACTCTCAAGAGGTCAACGACTGGTTGGAGAAAACCTATCCGGACCTGGAAAAGAAGGCTCAAAAGGAAGGAGCGACAATCTTCTGGGGTGATGAAACCGGAGTCGCCGCCGATGCCTATCCCGGTTATGGTTACGCTCGCAAAGGGGAACGGGCCAAGCTGGAAGTTCCTGATCCTCACATCACGATGAATGGGATCAGTGCGATCAGCAACGAAGGGAGCGTTCGCTTTATGACCTATGCTAGAACCATGAATGCCGATTTGTTCTTAGTCTTTCTCCAGCGTTTGGTGCGGAGCGTTCCCGGAAAGATTTACTTGATCGTGGATCGACTCAGGCTCATGACGCCAAGAAAGTTTGGCAGTGGCTGAGTAAACATGAGGACCAAATTGAGATGGTGCTGATGCCTCGACGATCTCCCGAGTTGAATGCCGACGAATACCTCAACAACGATCTCAAAGGGAATGTTTACGTCAATGGACTTCCCAGCAATCAGAAGGAACTGCGGCAGAGAATCCAAAGTTTTCTGCAACGATTAGTCCACTGGCGAACTCACGTCATGAGCTATTTCTTGCATCCCGATACACAGTACGCTTCTGGCTGCTGACATGAGAAACTTCATTGCCAAGGTAATATTGACACCATTCGCATGGCCGTAAAGTGTGAGCGGTGTGCCTTCTGCCTGGCGAACAAGATGGTTTGCTTCCCATTGCCTTTGCTCCACGGGAATGGACGCCAAGATCTCTTGTGCCTGCGTGCGCGTCCCGATTCAATCTCCCCGGCGGCCCGGTAAATCTGGCTGAGATAGAGTTGCCATTCCGCTTCCTTGCGTTTCGCGTCGGCGAGCGTCCGCTGCGCAGACTCTTCCTGCTTGGCCTGCTCCGTTTCTGCCAGGGAACCTTCGAGTTTTGTTGCCAGGTCTTCGGCTTCCTTGCGTTTCGCGTCGGCGAGCGTTCGCTGCGCAGACTCTTCCTGCTTGGCCTTCTCTGTCTCTGCCAGGGATCCTTCGAGTTTTGTTGCCAGGTCTTCGGCTTCCTGGCGCATTGGTCTCGGCCACCTTCCGTTGTTCGGCTTCATCGGTTTTTGCATTGACGGCGGTTTGACGTTGTTCATTGATCAGCACGGCCGCTCCCACCGCGATGACGGCAATCAAGACCACCGCCGCGGCCGCCGCTTGCACAACGCCTCGGTGTTTGCGGACAAAGCGAGCCATTCGGCTGGAAAGGGACTCTGGGTGGGCCAAGACAGGTTCATCGGCCAAACAGCGTTCAACATCATCGGCCAAGGCTTCGCAGGTTGCGTAACGATCTTTCGGCGCAGCGCCATAGCTTTAAGGCAAATGGCTTCCAAAGGTTTGGGGATATGGGGATTGATCTCGCGAGGTTTCGGAATATCGCCATGCACTGTTCGGAGGAGGATCTTCATGGATTGTCTGGCTTCAATGGACTTCCTGCCGGTCAGCAACGTGTAAAGCGTCGCGCCCAAACCATAAATATCGGTCGCTGGACCAAGCACATTCAAATTCGGCCTTCGGCTTGTTCGGGACTCATGTAAGCGGGTGTGCCGATGGCCGAACCGGCCACGGTTTCCCCTGGGTTGGAACCGGAGGAAAGTTTCACGAGGGATTCGCCTTCGGCGATGGGTTCGGCTTGGCCTTTGATCTTCGCGAGGCCCCAATCGACGACTAAGGTTTCGCCGTGCTTGCCCAGCATGATGTTGCCCGGCTTCAAATCCCGATGCAGCACGCCCCGCGCATGGGCATAACCCACGGCATTGCAGACATCCACAAACCGTCCCAGCAACTTGCGAAACGCGACCGACTCGAATGCATTCCCCGCCCCGAATTCCCCCGACTGGAGCTTTTGTGAAACTGGTTGACGGCTTCGTGCAGGCTGTCGCCCTTGATGAATTTCATCGCGTAAAACGGTCGGCCATCGGGATAACTGCCTAGCCCATACACCGGCACGATGCCGGGGTGTTCCAGCTTGCCGGTGATCTCCGCTTCCATCACAAACCGCGATTTGCTGCCCGCATCGTGCGCGTGCTGGCCTTGGATTTCCTTGACGCGCACTTCGCGGTCGAGTTCGGTATCCCTCGCAACAAAGACTTCGCCCAACCCGCCCTTTGCATGCGGACGCAGCGACAGGAACCTAATCCCTGACCGAAATTCTGGGCGATAAGAGATTGTTTCAGGAGGGGTCCTGACGTCTCAGCGGTGAAGTCGCGGTCTCCCGCAAACTGTGCAAGCTCTGTTGAAGCTCGGCATCTTCGATCTGCTTTAGCACGTTGACCGAAGGCGTGACGCTGGAAAGGGCTTTTAGACTTTGCTCCGCATCGCCGCCGTGTTGGGCGATGTGCCTTTCACCAATGGCAAGAGCAAATCGCGGTCGGCCTCGGCCATAATCCCTTGGCGACGAGCAGATTTTCCAAGGGTTGGGATTTCTCTAAAACCCAAGCCTGCATGCCTTGGATGAGTTGTTCCTGCGTGAGGAAATCCATTTGCAGCGCCAAGACGCCGAACAACAAATTCCGATCCGCCGAGCGCTCTGACATGAAACACCTCCCCGAATGGGTCAATCAAGCTAAGGAGAACCACCACTGCTTAAGTGGTCATTATCGTACCAGCCTTTCGGGCGGGGTTCCAATCGGTTTTTTCAAACGGAGAACCGCCGAGCCGCCGCTTTTGCTTCGCGTGCGATCCGGGTACACTAGCGGTTTGGTTTCGATCCCGTCTGGCTTGCTTCGGCGGGTGGAATACGTTGAAAGGGTTCCCGTTTTGGCCGCTGAGACACTTCATGCTTCATTAAATGCTTCCTCCGTCACGCCGCCGGAGGAAGAACGGATTTTGGTGTTGGATTTCGGTTCGCAAACCGCCCAATTGATTACCCGGCGGATTCGCGAGCAGAACGTGTTCTGCCAATTGGTTCGGCACGATTTATCCGCCGAGCGGATTCGCGAACTCAACCCCAAAGGGCTAATTCTCTCCGGCGGGCCGGCCAGCGTGTACGGCGAAAATTCACCGCACCCCGACCCCGCGATTTTCGATCTGGGCGTGCCCATCCTGGGGATCTGCTACGGCATGCAACTCGCGTGTTTGTCGCGGGGCAGCAAAATTACGCCGGGGCTTTCCCGCGAGTTCGGCAGAACTTCGCTGCGCAGCCACGATACCGATTTGCTGTTCCAAGGCATCCCTTTGGATCTGACCGTGTGGATGAGCCACGGCGATCAGGTCGAAAATCTCAGCCAGAATTTCGTGTCCCTGGCCGAGACCGACACCTGCCCGTTCGCGGCGGTGAAGCACAAAGACCAACCGATTTACGGCTTGCAATTTCATCCCGAAGTCACGCACACCGAACACGGCGGGCGGATACTCTCCAACTTCGTCACGCACATCTGCGGTTGCAAAACCACTTGGCGAATTAGTTCGCTGATCGCCCGCGAGATCGAACTCATCCGCGAGCGCGTGGGAAACAGCCGGGTGATTTGCGGACTCTCCGGCGGCGTGGATTCTTCGGTCACGGCGGCTTTGTTGTTCAAAGCCATCGGCCCGCAACTGTCTTGCATCTTCGTCGATAATGGTTTGCTCAGAAAAAATGAAGCCGAGGAAGTCCGCCGGGAATTTGGCGAGCATTTTCAGACCGATCTGCACGTGGTCGATGCCCGCAGATCGATTTCTGGATGCGCTATCCGGCGTGACCGATCCGCAGCAAAAACGCCGGATCATCGGGCGGGTGTTTATCGAAGTCTTTCGCAAGGAAGCCGAGGCCATTCCCGATGCCCGCTTTCTGGCCCAAGGCACGCTGTATCCGGACGTGATCGAAAGCGGAGCTAACCCCGATGGGCCGGCGGCGACGATCAAATCGCATCACAACGTCGGCGGACTGCCCGAGGAATTGGGGTTTGAACTCATCGAGCCGTTGCGAGATCTCTTCAAAGATGAAGTTCGCCGCATGGGCGTGGAGTTGGGGCTTCCCGAAAATCTCGTTTGGCGGCATCCGTTTCCCGGCCCCGGTTTGGCGGTTCGTTGTTTGGGCGACATCACCGAAGAGAGATTGGCCACGCTCCGCGAAGCCGATGCGATTGTGATTGAAGAACTTCGCCGGGCGGGTTTGTATCGGGCGATTCAACAAGCCTTCGCGGTGTTGTTGCCGGTGCAAACCGTGGGCGTGATGGGAGATGCGAGAACCTACGAAGACACGCTCGCCGTGAGGGCGGTGCAGACGGACGATTTTATGACCGCCGACTGGTTCCCCATGCCATACGAAGTTTTAGGCCGCATCTCGACCCGCATCATCAACACGGTGAGAGGCATCAACCGCGTAGTGTATGATGTCAGCTCCAAACCGCCGAGCACCATCGAGTGGGAGTAACCGCGCAGCTGCAATCTCTGCAACGTTTACGAACAAAAATTCGGAGGGGGATTCGAACCCCCGGTCCCCTTGCGAGGACTCCGGTTTTTAAGACCGGTGTCAGGATTCCGTAACTCTCAATTGTAGCAGGGATTTAGGTCGATCCCACTCCCTCGTGGTGCCCAAGCCGCCCGATCCCCTCTCTGAGCCACCCGCCACCGTTATCGACGCATGGCCGCGTCTCACGGCTGAGATTCACTCGGCTATTCTCGCCATCGTGCAATCCGCTGCCCTAGTCTCAGCGAAGGAGCGGACCAATGGCTGAGACTTCAGCAAATTCACATCGTCCGCACTCGAGATGGGAATTCCCAAACCTAGCCATTTCGGTGCATCAATATCAGAAGCCGAAACCCCAATCGGCAAAAATCCGGGGGCACTCCGCAGCCGTCTTGGGTGTGTATAAGCCATGAGCCTGACACCCCGCCGTTTCCCACCAAGGTGGTTTGGGACTTTCCGCTGCGGGTTCCGGCGGATCGTTGACAGGTCCGTCGGGATTCATCATTCCGATTCTCAACTTTCCGAAACATACTCAATTTACATCCAACTCTCTGCCTCTGCGGTAATCTGTGAAATCCGCGTTTTGAATTTGAAACGCAGATTTCGCAGATTACCGCGAAGTATGATTCTTAGAATGTGCGGAATTGTCTTCTGAACAACGGAACTCTATCCTGGGCCAATGGGTTATGACGAATTGATTTTATCATAGACGATTCCGAAAGCGCTCGGCAGCATGAAGATTCTTCCCGTTTTGGATTTGATGAAAGGGATTGTGGTTCGCGGCGTGGCGGGGCGGAGGGAATCTTACCGGGCCGTCCAAAGCAAGTTGACCGAAACCCCCGAACCGCTTCGGGTCGCGGAGGCATTTCAACAGCAATTGGGTTTGTCGGAATTCTACATCGCGGATTTGGATGCGATTACGGCGGGGCAGCCTCAGCTTGAGATTCTTCGGCAACTCGCGAGAGCCTTTCCCGGCTGTTGGCTCGATTGCGGGATTCGCAACCCGCAGGACATTCCTACCGAATTGGAATCTGAAAAGCTGAGATTTGTCGCAGGCTTGGAAACCATCGCCGGCCCCGGCAGTCTCAAAGCATTGTGCGCTCGGCTCGGCCCGCAGCGGGTTGTGTTCAGTTTGGATCTCAAAGCGGGCCGGCCTTTGGGAAATCTGGCAGGCTGGGCTTCTTCCTCTGCGAAAGACATCGCCCGAGAAGCCATTGCAGCGGGAATCCAAAACTTGATCGTGTTGGACTTGGCCCAAGTCGGCGTGGAGGCGGGGGTTTCCACAACTCCGCTTTGCCGGGATCTGAAACGCGAGTTCCCGGAAATCCAAGTCGTCACCGGCGGGGGAATCAGGCACAGCGAAGATTTGATCGCGTTGGAGCAAGCAAAGCTTGATGGCGCATTGGTGGCCTCGGCCTTCCACTCGGGCAACATAACTTTCGGCGATCTGCAAGCGTTTCGCCCATAAGAAAACCCGCCGGAGCGAACCACTCCGGCGGGAATCTCTCGATGATCCACGAAAATTGATTTCTTCCCCGACCTCTGGCCGCCGGCCTCTGATCCCTGCTAATAGGGTTCGTAGCAGCCGCGGGAGGAGTTGCAGCAGTCTTCCTTGTCGCAGATTTTTCGGTCGGGTCCGTAAATGCCTTGCGTGTGGGCACACCAGAAATTGCCGTCGCCGACAATCTCTTCACCGGGCGGCAGGCCCCAGTTGATGTAAAGCCCTTTGGAGAGCAAATGCCGGCAGCGTTCGCCCGTCGTTTCCAGGATTTCCAGTTCGGGTGTTTGATCGGACATGGCTAGACACCTCCTTCCAGGTTGAGCCGACCGGCGGCTTGAAGCACGGCACGTTTGACGGCGGTTCTTGCGAGGCGGACTTTATACTGGTTGTCTTTCAAAGGCGTAGCATTGGCGACGGCGGCCAGGCCGGCCAACTCGGCGGTTTCTTCGGAAATCTCCCGGCCGGCAATCGCCCGCACGGCCGATTCGGAAATCCAAGGAACCGGGGCGACGTGGCCTAAGACGATCCGCCCGTTTCGTACGCGGCCTCCGTCCAGTTCCAGACAAGCCGATGCCGCCGCCAACGGCCAGTCGAGCCCTTCCAGTTCCAGCACTTCGTAACTCGCGCTCTGAATATTTTTCGCGGGCGGTAGCAGCAGATGGGTTATCATCTGCCCCGGCGAAAGCACGGTCACGCCTTGCTTGGGCGTTTTGGGGGTAACGTAAAAGTATTCCAATGGCAGCAGCGTGACCTGATCGGGTTTCGGTCCCACGATCCGCACTTTCGCGTTCCATGCGATCATCGCCGGTGCGAAGCGGGTGGCGGAGATGAACTTCGCCGGCCCTTGGTTGCCGAAGATCGCATGATGGCGGTTGTCACCTAAGGCGACGAGAGATTCGCCATTCTCCATGCCCAACAGCCCATAACCGTTGCGGTAATACCAGCAGTTGGGAAGATGGCAGAGATCCCCGCCTAGCGTGCCCATCGATTGAATTTGAATCGACTTCACGCCATCGACGACATCGATCAAAGACCGATAATCGGCCAAGAGCGGGTTGTCCTTCATTTCTTCCAAGGTCACCAAAGAACCCACCAGCACGCCTTCGCCATCGGCGGAGACGGTTCTGAGGCTGTCGATGTTCTTGATGTCCACAACCCGCTTGGGAGCCAGCAGGTCTTGCTTCATCAGGTTCAACAGATCGGTTCCGCCGGCAAGGATGGCGGTGTCGGCATTGTGATCGTTTAGCAGTTCCACGGCTTCTTGCTCGGTCCGCGGGTCGGCATACTCAAAGGGTCTCATGAGTTGGCTCCTTTTTCCAGGGCATCGAGCACACGTTTGGGAGTCATGGGAAGCACGGGCACGCGCACGCCGAGGGCGTTGGCGACCGCGTTGGAAATTGCCGCTCCGGGGAAATCACCGGCGGTTCGCCCAGCCCGATCACGCCGCGTTTGTATTCGCTTTCGGGTTGGTACATCTCGACCACAAGTTCGCCGATGTCGCCGATGCGGGGCAGTTTGTAGTTTTCGAGGTCGGCATTGATGAACCGCCCCGTTTTGTTGTCCATGATGCGTTCTTCGGTGATCGCATAGGCGATCCCCATGATGAGCGCACCCAGCACTTGGCTTTTGGCGGTTTTCAGGTCGATGATGAGGCCGCAATCTTGGACGGCCACGAACTTGTTGATCTTGATCTTGCCGGTCTCGGTATCCACCGACACATCGGCCATTTGCACGCCGCCGACGCCTTGGTCGGTCAGGCCATCGTTTTCCGGTCCTTTGCCTTGAACTTCCAATCCCATCGGCCCGGTTAGCCTGGCGGCTTCTTTCCAGGTGCAGACGAGGTTGTTGTCGTGAAAGATCTGACCGCCGACGGCTTCCAGGTCGTCTGCGGGAACTTTGTACTTGGCCGCGACGAGATCGAAGATCTTCCAAAGGGCTTCCAAGCCGGCGCGGCGGTTGGGGCCGCTGACGCCGCCCACGGTCGTGCTGCCGCCGGACGGACCGGAGCGCGGATACTGGCTGGAACCGATGTTGACCTTCACCATTTCGATGGGAATGCCGAAGGTCTCGGCCAGCACAATCGCGATCACCGTTCGCGTGCCCGTGCCCAGATCTTGGCTGCCGGCGGTGGATTCCACCGTGCCATCCGGGTTGATCTTCACGTTGCAAGTCGCAGCGTGAGCGCGTCCGCCCCAGGTGTGAAGCGCCATTCCCAATCCGCGTTTCCAAGGGCCTTTCTTTTCGCCCTTGCCGTGCGGATGCCAGTTTTTCTTCCAGTCGATCAATTTGGCCCCGACTTCCATCTCGGCCTTATAGACATCGGGCTTGCCGGTTTGATCGAGATTCTTCATAAACACATCGTAGCTGTCCATCTCCAATTTAGAGGCCAAGTCGTCGATGACGGTGCAGGTCATCGCGCAGAGTTGCGGATGATTGGGAGCACGCCACGCCCGATCCGGCCCGGTGTTGGTGGAAATCCCAATGGCCTTGCGATTGCGGTTCTCGAAATCGAAGACGTAGGGATATTGGGTGACGGCCACGGTTCCGCCTTTGATGCCGTTGCTGCCCCAATGCACGCTGTCCCAAGCGGTGATGCGGCCATTGGCATCGGCGGCGATGGTGACATCCGCGAAGCCCGAAGGCCGTTGGCCGGCGGTCTTCAGTTCGGTGGCGCGGTCGAGCATCAATCGCACGGGACGGCCGGTTTCTTTGGCCATCGTGGCGGCGGCCACGTCCCATTCATCCACGGCGAATTTGGAGCCAAAACCCCCGCCGATGTAATCGCAGATGATGGTGATCTTGGATTGATCGATGCCGAACGGCTTCACAAATTGCCCGCCCGTGCCGGACACGTTTTGCGTGGAAAGATGGACCAGCAACGCATCGTTGCCGTCTTGGCTCCATTCGCTGTGCGAGCCGTGCGTTTCCATGCAACAGTGGGTGATGGTGTGAATGCCGTAGTGCCCCTTGTGGACGACCTTGGCTTTTTTCAAGGCGGCGGCCACATCTCCCTTCTGGGATTCTTGCGGCTTTTTAGTGCGGCCGGCGACTTCTGCGCCTTTGAGGTCGGCCTCATCCACGAAGTGTTCCAAAATTTCGTACTCCACCTTGATCGCCCGCACGCCATCGTCGGCTTGATCGGGAGTCTCGGCGGCGACGGCGGCAACCAATGTGCCGTCCCAGTCGATTTCCCGTTCCGTGATGTCGGGGAAGATATAAACCGCTTTCACGCCGGGAACTTTTTTCGCCGCATCCACCTCCAGGCTTTTGATTTTGGCGTGGGCATGGGGGCAGGTCAAAATCCGGGCATACAAAGTTCCGGGGGTGTTGGTATCGGCGGAGTATTTCGCGAAGCCGGAGGCTTTTTCGACGCCATCAATCCGGTCCACTTCCTCCCCGAGAATCGTATTCGTACCCATCGGCTTCCAAGAGATTTCGTGAGCCATCATGCTCCTCCTTTCGCGATTTCGAGGGCGCATTGGGTGATGCCGTCGTATGTGCCGCATCGGCAGATGTTGCCGCCCAACCCAGTTTGAATTTCTTTCAGCGTGGCCTTCGGGTTTTTATCGAGAAAGGCACGCGTCGCCATCACAAAGCCCGGCGTACACATCCCGCATTGCATGGCATCGTGCTTGACGAAACCTTGAATGACTTCATCGACCTTGTCGCCGTTCCTCAGCGATTCCACGGTTTTGATCTTCTTGCCCACGCATTCGATGGCCAGCCTGCTGCCGGCGAGCACGGGTTTGTTGTCGATCATCACCGTGTCGGCTCCGGCGGCATCGCGGTCGTCCACATCTTTGCAGCCGGTGAGATTCAGATGGTTTCGCAGCACGGTTAAAAGCAGCGTGCCGCGGTTCCACGTTGACTTCGTGATCTTTGCCGTTGACGTTCAGCGTAATCTTCTGCGGCTTGGCGGGGGCCACGTTGGCTTTGGTGTTCTGCGCGGCCTCCGCTTCGACGGCGGATGTCGCCAGCGCCGTGGCCACGGCGGCGGCACTCGAACCTTTTAAGAAAGCACGGCGGCTGTAATGGCCGTCCGGCTGCCCGTGTCCCGGAGGACTCTGGGGGACTTTGTGTTCCACGTCTCGCATCGGCGTTGCTCTCCCTCTACAGGTGGCTGCGAAACTGCTGCCGACTTAGGCATGGCTGAGAGATTTCAGTCACCACCAAGCCGGTTGGGGACCATTCCCAATCACGCATTCTACCCAGAACCGCGCCAACCACAACGAACGGACGGAATTTTTCAGAGGGCGAGCGTGGGGCGTCAGCCCCATGAGTTCTTGAAATGCCCAATCACCAAATCCGAATGACCGATGGAAACTCGACTGATTTGTTTCTCTCTTTCAAAACTGGCCTGGGGGTTTGCCATCTTTGTAATCCGCCAATCGATGCAGAACTTCCGGGTCCACGTTTTCCGAGATGAAATGCACGGTGCCATCGCCGAAGAGGAAAAATCCCCCTTTTTCGTTGGGGTTTCCAAAACTTTGCGGGCCTTTGTTGATGCCTTGCGCCGGGTCGCGCCAATTGGCGGGATGTCCCCACGGTTTGAAGTCTCCCGCAACTTCTCCCAGGAGCAGCGTGTTGCTGGTTCCATCCGTCACGTCGTGAATTTTCATGCTGGAATTCTGACTCATCAGATACTGACTGGCGGCCCAATGGGATAACCCCAAACCCTGGTCGTTCTTTCGCGGCTCCTCACTTTCACGGCAATACATCGGCAATTCGTGCTGGAAGTTGGCCACGTTTTTCGGATGGTCCCAAGGCAGGTTGAAATCAATCTTTTTATAGAGCGGGGCCTGATCCATAAAAGGCAGGATCGAGGTCTGCCAACCATGAAAAGCCTTGCCTTGGGCGTTATAAATTCCTCCTGGGGGAAACTGGACGTAGACGTCATGGTAGTTGTGCATGGCGAGTCCGAGCTGCTTGAGCCGGTTGCGGGTTTGTTGGCGGTCTTCAAGAGGCGTGCTCGCCGCCACATTTTCTTTGGGAGTCTCCGATTTGCCTTTCAGCAGGAAAAACAGCCCCACCATCAACAGCAAGGCAGTGCCCAATCCCAGGCCGATAATCAAGGGCGTGTTCGATCGCGAAGCCGGCGGCTCCCGCCGGGGCTTTGCGCCTGACTTGGACTTAGACCGTGATTTGGGGATCGCGGGAAGAGCGGAACCAGGCGCGGGGCGTTTCTTGCGGCGGAGCGGGCCATCGCATTCGGGGCAGCGACTGAGACCTCCGGGAATCGACTCTTCACAATGCGGACAACGGGGCATTGGGTCTCCTTTGATCGTTTTTTAGAGGAATGGGTTGGTTACCGGGCTAACCCACGGCCAGGGTTTCATCTCTCACATCGGTCACGAACATGCAACCGGGGGCGTGGGTGATGGCGAAGGGAAGTTTGGCGGCCATCAAAACGGCTTGCGGCGTCACCCCGCAAGCCCAGAAGACGGGGATTTCATTGGGATTGATGGTGACGGGATCGCCGTAATCGGGTTGGGTAATGTCTTTAATTCCAATGGCTTCCGGGTTTCCCAGATGCACGGGAGCGCCATGCACCGAGGGATAACGCGAGGTAATTTGCACGGCTTTGATCGCATCCGCCGGCGTGAGGGGCCGCATTGAAACCACCATCGGCCCGTGAAATCGTCCCGCAGGCACGCAGGAAATGTTGGTGCGATACATCGGCACGTTGACGTTTTCTTCGATGTGCCGGACCGGCACGCCCGCGTTTATCAGAGCCGCCTCAAACGTGAACGAGCAACCGATAATAAAGCTCACCAAATCGTCCCGCCAAACATCGGTAACATTGTCCGCTTCCGCCGAGAGTTCCCCGTTCTTCCAAATGCGATAACGCGGCAGATCGGTGCGCAAGTCGGCAGCGGGGGCGAATTGATGGGGCGTGGGGTCGCCGGGTTCGGTGACTTCCAACAGCGGGCAAGGCTTGGGATTTCGTTGGCAGAACAGCAGAAAATCGTAAGCCCACTCGCGCGGCAACACCACCAAATTCGCCTGCGCATATCCCCCCGCCAAACCCGAAGTGGGCCGCGTCCATTCCCCCCGCCGGCAAACCCGCCGCACGGCTTGTCCCGTATTCAATGCGATTTTCATTCGAATAATTCGTGGTAATTTTCTGGAAACCCAACTTGCGGACCGCAATCCCTTCAGCATACGCTCGCTAATGATCGAGAAAAAGGGGCAGGGATTTCAAACCAAAAAATTCCTTTTGCGCGATTCCGAGAGTTGTTGAAAATCCCCCAGACCCAGATTTTGTTGGTAACATGGGCGAGTCGGCAAATCCTTTCGTGCAGCCCTCTATAGAAACGCTGCTTCAATACTTTCTGAGGAGTCGGAATGATGCAACGAACTTCTAACCTTTGCGTCCTTTTTCTAGTCGCGGTTTTCGCCCTTTGGAGCGGATGCCGATTACTCCATGCGGAGGATGCTGAACAGCAACCAAGCAAGAAACCGCAGGAAAAAAACGCGGAACGCCCGATGCGCAAAACAATTCTGGTTTACCAATTGGAAGCGGACCAGGACATCTCAAAGGACAGCATGAATCAACTCGTGGAAGCACTTACTCGCCGTCTTCGTGTATGTAACATTGATGGATTTGTCCGATCCCTGAAAGACAATCGGATTGAAGTGGTCGTTCAGACCACGAACGAGAAGACCCTGACTCGATTGAAGGCACTGCTCGCTCACCCGGGGACTCTTGAGTTTGCAATTCTCGCCAACAAAAGGGACCATGCGGGCCTGATCGTCCAAGCCAAAGATATCAAGCGGGATCTTCACAAAGCTGGCAAGTTGGTTGCAGGCTGGCGACAGACCGGGAGGGATGAAACCGGACAGCCAAGAACCATCCGCCAAAATGGCGAGATTGTGGTCCGGCAATCCAAACAAAGCAAAGGGGAGGAATTTTTGATTGTCTTCGAGCCGCAGCGTTTGACGGGAAATTATTTGTCAAGAGTCTACAAAACCACGGATGAAAACAATCGGCCCGCACTTGGATTCCAATTCAACAAACAAGGAGGGGAGCTGTTGCGAAAACTGACATCTGCCAATCTTCCTTCGAAGAATGGTTTTGCCCGCCGATTGGCCATTCTCTTCGATGGCCGAGTGTATTCCGCCCTCCATTCAAGCCACAATTGCTAGCGAAGGACAGATCACGGGCTCATTCACGTCCGAAGAAGTTGAGGATCTGGTGAGCGTGCTCATTGTGGGCGGCTTGCCTCTGCGGTTGAAAGATAAACCAGAGTCCGTGCGGACTATTATTCCCACCGAAAGATAAGCATCGTTCGATGAATGCAGCTTAATCGCCACGGACCACTGACAACGAACAAAGGACCAACAATGGAAACCATCCAGGATCTGAAAAACCATCTGCCGCAGGTGGGGCGGTTGGAATGGATTGGGATTGCGGAGAAACGGCGGGGGGCGATTCAAGTTCTTCAGGAAGCCAACTTGCAGCAGGGGACGGGGATTGAAGGCGAGCATCACGCCACGGGGGGAAACTCCCAACGGGAAGTCACGTTGATCCAACACGAACACCTGCCCGTAATCGCGGCGGTGTTGCAGCGGGAGAACGTCTCGCCCGAACGCTTGCGGCGGAATTTGATGGTGTCTGGCATCAATCTGTTGGCTTTGAAAGATGCTCAGTTTCACATTGGGGACGTGCTGCTAGAAGGCACGGGGCTTTGCGTGCCGTGTTCGCTGATGGAAGAAAACCTCGGCCCCGGCGGCTACAACGCGATGCGAGGCCACGGCGGCATTACCGCGATTGTCCTCGAAGGCGGAAAGATCCACGTCGGGAATTCAGTAACATTCGTGAATGAACGCAAAGGCCAGCGTTAACCGTCACCCCAAAGGGATTAAAATGAGAAGGAGCTTGGGTGGCCCCGATCCTTGAATCGGGGTCGCGCAGCGACAAGAGGCATTGGGGAAAATGAGTATGCGGAGACACTTTGAATTCTGGCCTCTTGTGAACCCAGGTTCAAGAACCTGGGCCACCCCGACAAATCGAGAATCGAGAATAAAACTTCCGCCTACCGCCCTCCGCCTACTGCCTACTGTCCACCAGTGGCGGGATGGAAAATGATCTGCTACAGTCCGCCTTGTCACTGTTTTATCGACCAGGAGAAACCATGAAAGTCGCAACGTTTGAAACTAACAAGGGCACGATTCGCGTGGAGTTGTTCGCGGACAAAACGCCCAAAACCGTGGAAAATTTCGAGAAGCTCGCCGGCGAAGGCTTTTATGATGGCCTGAAATTCCATCGCGTGATCGAAGATTTTATGATCCAAGGCGGCTGCCCCAACGGAACCGGAACCGGCGGGCCGGGCTATAAATTCGCCGATGAGTTCGATCCCAGCTTGAAGCACGATGGACCGGGCGTGTTGTCGATGGCCAACTCCGGCCCCAACACCAACGGTTCGCAGTTCTTCATCACCCACGTCGCCACGCCTTGGCTGGACGGCAAGCATTCCGTGTTCGGCAAAGTCCTCGACAAAGACAGCATGGCCATCGTCAATCAGATCGAACAAGGCGACAAAATGACCAAAGTCACCGTGAGCGAAGAATAGGGCATGCGCCCGCCTTAACTTTCGATTACGGCTATGGTTATTTGCCGTGAGGATCGAGGAGAGAACAGGCACACGAATACGGAATTCTATCCTCCATTCTCAAGCCTCACATTCACCTTAGAATTGAGGTGGCGATCTCTTGGTCCGGTGCGAATTGAGGTCGTCGGGTCGTCGATCCGATTTTTCGTCATCTTGACCGATTGGGAGCTTTCCGATACTCTGCCCCGCCTCTTGAAACCGTCGAGGGATCGGTTTTTGTTTTCCCGTCCCCGATTGATGGAGGAAATTGCGCAAACGCTTGATGAGCCTCAACTCCAGAAAAGGATGCCGGGAGTATGTGCGGGATTGTGGGATACATCGGGCATCGGTCTGCGCCGGAATTGATTCTGGAAGGTCTGCACCGCTTGGAATATCGCGGCTACGACAGCGCGGGCGTGGCCGTATTTCACGAAGGTGAAATCGCGATTCGCAAAAAAGCCGGGCGGGTGAATGAACTGGGCCGTCTGCTTGAAGAACAGCCGATCCAAGGCACGCTGGGAATCGGGCACACCCGCTGGGCGACCCACGGCGAAACCACGGACGTCAATTCCCATCCCCACGTCGGGGGCAACGGCGAAGTGGTCTTGGTGCATAACGGCGTGATCGAGAATTACACCACGCTCAGAAATCAATTGCAGCAACTCGGCTACGTGTTTCGCACGGCCACCGATACCGAAGTCATCGCGCACTTGGTCGCGCATCATCTGGCCGAGCAAATCAAGCTGGAAGGCGAACCGGCCGAGGCCGGTCTTTGCGCGGGCCGTGGAATTGTCGCTGAAAAAACTCAAAGGCACTTACGGCATCGCGGTCTTGTTCCGCGATGTTCCCGATTCGATGATCGTAGCGCGGGCGGGCAGTCCGTTGGTGATCGGGATCGGCGAAGGCGAGTATTTCGTCGCCAGCGATGCCAGCCCGCTCGTGGGCTACACGGATGAAGTCGTCTATCTTTCCGATCACGAACTCGCGATTTTGCACCGCGACCGCTTGGAGCTTAGACATCGGGACACGGGCGAGCTTTCGCCTTCGGTGCAAACCTTGGATCAAGTTTCCGCGGATGTGGATTTGGGCGATTACGAGCATTACATGCTCAAGGAGATTTTCGAGCAGCCGACTTCCATCGAGAACGCCATGCGCGGGCGATTGAACGAAGATGAAGCCACCGCGATTTTCGGGGGAATTAACATCTCCCCGCAGGAATTGCGAAAGATTGACCGCATTGTGTTGACGGCGTGCGGCACGAGTTGGCATGCCGGCTTAGTGGGGGAATATCTGTTGGAAGAGTTCGCCCGGATTCCCACCGAAGTGGAATACGCCAGCGAACTTCGCTACCGCAACCCGCCTTTGGGCACGCGGACGATGGTGTTCGCCATCACGCAAAGCGGCGAAACCGCCGACACACTTGCCGCCATGCGGGAATGCCAACGCAAAGGGCATCCTTCGTTGGCGATTTGCAACGTGGTCGGCTCGTCTATTGCCCGCGAGGCCGATGGCGGGATCTTTTTGCACGCCGGTCCCGAAATCGGCGTGGCTTCCACGAAAGCCTTCACTTCGCAAGTCACCGCGCTCACTCTGTTGGCGTTGTATTTAGGCCGGATGAGGCATTTATCCTACCCGGCGGGCAAACGGATCATTCACAATCTCCGCAAAATGCCCGAAACCATCGCCAAAACCCTCCAATGCCACGACCAAGTCAAAGAGGTCGCGGCCAAGTACATGGCCTGCGAGAATTTTCTGTATCTGGGCCGGCTTTATAATTTCCCTGTGGCATTGGAAGGGGCATTGAAGCTCAAAGAAATCAGTTACGTCCACGCCGAAGGCTACCCGGCGGCGGAAATGAAGCATGGCCCGATTGCTTTGGTCGACCAGGGAACTCCCAGCGTGTTCGTGGTTCCTCGCGGCGGGATTTATCCCAAGGTGATTAGCAATTTGGAGGAGGTACGCGCCCGCCGGGGTCCGGTGATTGCGATTGCCTGCGAAGGCGACGAGAAAGTCGCCGACTTGGCCGATGACACAATTTTCGTTCCCGACGTGGAAGAATATCTGCAGCCCCTGGTGACGAGCATTCCGTTGCAGTTGCTGGCCTATCACATCGCCGTCTTGCGCGGTTGCAACGTAGACCGCCCCCGCAACCTCGCCAAAAGCGTAACGGTGGAATAACCCGGCAGCGGAAAAATCCAAGGCCAGAACAGCCCGCAGTGCACAAGAGGTTTTACAAGACCGCCAAAGATTTCCTGGTTCAAATTCCTACGAAATCACTTGGGCCGTCTGATTAGCGCTCGAAGCTCCGCCTCCCGGTCCACACGTCCGCCGTGTGCTTTCAGCAACTCGATAATCTGCTTCATTTCTTGCTTGTGGTGTTTTTTCTTGTCTTCATCGAGAAAGCCCATGTATGCGATATTTTTCAAACGTTCCTCGGCAGCTTTAAGAGGCGTATGTCCCGACATTTTTTCCGTGGCATTGACCTTTAAGCGAGGGCAGTTTTCCAAGAGAAATCTGACCCCGGCAACGTTGCGAGCGGACACGGCGTTATGCAGTGGGGTCTCGCGAAGACAATTAGCCGGATTCACATTCAAATCCGGATAGTGCTCGACGAGATGGCGGGCGATTGCCAGTTTTCCGGGATTGTCATTGTCATACCACATCGTCACGTGCAACGCAGTATTGCCAAAGCCGCAAGTGCGAAAATTTACGTCGCCGAGTTTCTCCACGAGCATATCGACAATCCTTGGCATGGACCGCAGCCAGGGCTGGTACTCATCATCTGAAATATCCGGAGCGTGGTCACAAAACGAGTGCAGTTCCGTTCCTAGTTCATCATCACGGATGTGTATGACGGCGGCCCCCTGTTCCAGCAGGAGCTTGACCACCTCGGCATGACCATTTCTGGCAGCTACTTCAAGCGTGGTATCCACGAAATGGGTATCGGGATCGTTGGGCGAATCACTCACAACGCGCGTATTGGGATCAACCCCCGCGTCCAATAGCACTCTTACGACTTCGGCATGCCCTTTCTTCGCCGCGACCATGATGGGCAGTTCCGAGAATAAGCCGCCCGGCAGCTGGAGGTTGGCCCCGCCTTCCGCTAGGGCTTTCATCGCGCGAGCGTTGCCCTCTTCCGCCGCCGCGTGGACCGGACGCATCGGACTGGGGTGCGGTCTAGCAAACAGACTCATTTTTAGGATCATTTGATCGGTCGCCGTGTGGAGGGCACGTGTCGTAGCGTCCCCATGTGGACCACCAATTGGCAGGTCCGGGTCGGCTCCCGACTCGATCAGGAACTCAATAATTTCCGGCTGATCTCCATACGCCGCCGCATAAAGTAGAGTCCACCCACCATCAATCGGGCGATTGACAATGTCCGGATCATTCTTAATCGCACTGGCTACAACATCGTAATCGCCTTTGATCGCGGCCTGAATGGGGTCGCGCTCAGAAAAGAACCACACCGCAAAAATCGAAATCAATCCGATCCCGAAAATCGCAACGATCCAGCGTGCCCACTTGGTCGCGATGTCGCTCCGCTTCACATCTTCTTTCGATGAGTTCATACTTGAATCTCAGTCGGAATAAGCAAATGGCAAAGACAATCGTTTCTCTCTGTCATTCGCTATCATACCATTTGTTGAGTTCCATTACTTCCACGGAATGGACCTCGGCGGCTTCGAGTGTGGGTTTCACAAAAGCTGGTGGATTACGGACCCGAGAAAATCCTGCGATTCAGGAGTTTTGTTGATTTTGGGATGGCAGGGCAAGAAGTTCGGTTTTGCCGGGACTTCCTGCCACCCTATCTTCACTGTGATTGACTTCACATTCCTAAGCATCTGCCTCTCCACCGTTACGGTCAAATGTTTTTTTGATCGGGCGGTGGGTTGGGAATACTCCCGGCACTCAGATTATACTTAGGTTGTGTCCCGGTTTGCTTCTTTGGTTTTCTTACTTCGTATCAGACTTATGAAAATTCACTTGGAATTGGTCCACAAAAAAGCCAAAGCCAAAAAGAAAGTCTTGCTGAAAGCCGACACCATTATCGGCCGCAGCACCGAATGCGGATTGCGGGTGGCCTCGAACGAGGTGAGCCGGCAGCACTGCAAAATCTGCGTCGGCGAAGATGGCAGCGTGACCGTCCGGGATCTGGGCAGTTCCAATGGAACTTTCATCAATGGTTACCAATTGGAAGCGGATACCGATTACGAGATCGCCCCCGATAGCGAGTTGGCTTTGGGCGGGATTAAATTCCTCGTGCGGTTTAGCGAGCCGACCCCCAAGGGAAGGCTCAATATCGCCATGGGTTCCACCGTGGATTTGAAGCCCGGCCGACACCCGTCTGTGGAGGAAATGGAATCGGAACCCGACCTTGGCCCCCAAAAAGAATCGCCCGCCGAGGAAGAAATGCACTTTGCCGAGGCCGAGGAATCGCCGGAACCCGAATCCGAGGAGTCTCTGCCGACCTCGGCAACCGGGACCGTGCAAATGACTCGCCCGCCCGAGTTGGATTCGGTTGTGGAAGAACCGGATTTTGAAATCAGCGCGCACGGCGATTCTGCGATCCTGGAACGCGAGGAGGAGCAATCGTCCGACGTCGAAGCAGAACAAGAAGTGGAAGTTGCCGAGGCAGAAGAAGAGGAAGTGGTCGATTTGGAACTTGAGGATGAACCGGAACCAGCGGCTGCCGAGGAAGAGGAAGTGGTCGATTTGGAACTGGAAGTCGAACCGCCGCTTGCCGAAGAAGTGCAAGAAGAACTGGTCGATTTAGAACTTGAGGAAGAAGTCGAAGTACCGGAAGTTGAGGTGGAAGCCCCCGTCGCATCTGAAGAAGCCGGCGAGGAGGAAATGCAGGAAGACGATGTGGCGGCGTTTCTCAATCAAGTTGGCGAGGCGACGGAAACGGAAACAGAGTCGAATGATGAAGAATCGCTGGGGGATTTCTTCAAACAGTTTGGCGGCTCGTGACGGACTTTCCCCCACGAAAGTAATAACCCATGCAACATTCCGAAAACCCAGCCAAGGCGGCTTTGTTCGTTGGCCCCGATTTGCTGTTCGCGGGAAAAATTCAATCCGCCGCCGAACCCTTGGGAATCCGGGTGCTGCAAGAGACGGATTTGCATTCCATAACGCGGGCATTGGCCGAGCATTCGGTGTGCGTGGTGTTTCTGGATTTGAACGTGGCTTCGCTCGATGTTTCCGAAGTGATGGACTTGCTTCCCGGCGATCCTCGCCCGTTGGTGGTGGCTTTCGGGCCGCACGTCAACGCGGTTCGTTTAGAGGAAGCCCGCGTCGCCGGTTGCGACCGCGTCCTGCCCCGCAGTCGCTTCGTCGTCGAACTGCCCGACTTGCTAGAACACTGCTAAGCGGACGGCTTAAAGCATTAAAGCACTTGGACCACGGTTGCGCTGGCTTGGCCGACGAGGGTGACGTTGATGTTCAACACCACCCGATTTTCGCTCGGCTGCGGTTTCCCGGCCACGATGTTGAGCGGGCAAGCGGGATCGGGGGTTTCGTAGTTGCGAGTGGGCGGAATGATGCCTTCCCGCAAACCCAGAATGGAACCCGCAAGTTCCAACAGCCCGTTGCCGGAACCGGAGTTTCCGAAATAACTTTTGAGGGCCGTAACCGGAACTTGGGGATGTTCTTCGCCGAAGACATCGCTGATCGCGGCGGCCTCGGCTGCATCGCCGGTGGTCGAACCGATGCCGTGGGCATTCACATGGCCAACGTCTTTCGGCCCCAATCCTGCATCGGCCAAGGCTTTTCGCATCGCCGATGCCAGGGCTTTCCGTTGGTCCGGCTTGCCTTGGCGGTCCACGACGCACGAACTGCCCGAACCCAGCACCTCGGCGAGAATTGTCGCTTTGCGTTCTTGGGCGTGAGCCAATGTTTCCACGATGAACGAACAACCGGCCTCGGCGACAACTTGGCCGTTTCGGTTTTTGTCGAAGGGCCTGCACCAGGTATCCGCGGATTGTTCGGACGAGGCGACTTCTTCCCAGAACGTGGCGTGCATGGTTTTGACGGGATGCAAGCGGGTTCCCGTGCTGCCGGCGATCATCACATCGGCCCGGCCGCGCGAGATAATTCGGGCGGCTTCTGCCAGCGCCAAATTCCCGGAGGCATCGTCCATCGTCATCGAATTGCTCGGCCCCCTGGCATCCAGGCCAATGCTGATGTGGCAAGCCGGCATGTTGGGTAGATATTTTAACAGCCACAAGGGTTCCAACTCTTGCATGCCACTGGGCTTTTCTTGGTTTTGGCCCTTCAAACCCCAACGGGCATAATGGAATTCCCGCGTGGGATCATCTGCTTCCACGCATTTCCAGCAGCTATCTTTGAGAACGTCCGGCGGGCTGAGCATTAAGTTCGCGCCGAACTCCACGCCGAAACGGTCCCGCTGAAGGGCTTTGGGATCGAGACCGGCATGTTCCATCGCCAGGTTGGCCGAGGCCACCCCCAGTTGAATCTCCCGGCACATCAGCTTGACCGTTTTCTTTTGCGGGCTGAGATAGCTTTTGCGGGCGGTTTTCTCGTCGTAATCCCAGACTTCCCCACCCATGTTTTGGGGGGCGGCGGATTGGCTGAGCCAGCGGATCGGGCCGATTCCGCTTTCGCCGGCGGAAAGTTTTTGCCAAAACGCCTCGGCCCCGATTCCTAGGGAACTGAGCATCCCCAGGCCGGTGATTACCACGCGGCACTCATCCGTTTGATGGCTGGTATTCATGGATGTTCGCAAATCCCAGGGCAAAGATTTGTAGATTCGTAGAACAGACTCCTGCCTGCCGAGATTCGGAGGGCAGGCAAGTTTTTGCAGATCCGCCGCGAACGGTCAAGGTGACTTTATAGCTTGTTCACCGATCCCGCTGCTTTCCCTTGCGGAATGCCTCTGGCCAAACTTCACCATAAGCGCACAGATTGCCCTTCACCGAAAAACTCGCCGTCAAAGGGGGGTTTTCGGAATGCAACATCTGCGATTTTTCGCTCACCCGCCTACGCCTTGGGGCACGGAGCCTTGATCGGTGAGCGTGGACAACCCGAACCCGTTGCCCTCAAAATCTCGAAAGACGTAAACCGGCGGGGAGTAATTCGAGAAGTACGAAGCCGCCCCGCTCCACATTCTTTCGGAGAGATGTTGTTCCACGGATTTATCTTTGGGCAGGGTGGTGTAGCCCACGCGGGTGGAATAGCTGGCTTTTTGCTCGTTCAGCAGTTTGCCCTGATAGGTGAACGCGACTTTGCATTCGATTTCTTTAATGGGAACGGAAATTTCTTCACCGCCGCCGCGAGAGAATCGGCCGCCGAACGGGGTTCGCGATTTTGTGATCTCCAAATCCTGGGTTTTGCCGGTGTCGACTTCCTTGAGATCCATCGAGACGACCAGTTCCGATCCGCCGCCCACCTTCGTGCCATGATCTTGGTATTTTGCGATCAGGTTTTGCATCGCCCGTTGGCGGATGTTGCTTTGGCCGGGGCCGGTCTCCGGCAGATTGATTTGCATGGAAAGTTGGCCGCCGGGTTGCAGCAGGAAATCTGGTTTCAAGGTTTTGCCGGCCAGAAATTCGGCGACTTTGGGTTCGGGCAGTGTGGCCGCGACCAACTCGGCTCCGCTGGCTCCCTTGGGCGTGACGTACCAATGCCGGCCATCGGGGCTTTGCGCCGAATGCGCCCCGGTGCCCAGGCGATACTTCCAAACGATCAATTCGTGTTCCACATCGACGAGGGTTTCGTTGTTCATCAGCAGATGGTTGCTATCGCACCAATGCAGAGTTTTGGCGGTTGTTTGGATGGGAAACTCGGTCAACACGCCGCCGTCTTCCATGCTCCAAACCACGATGCTCGGCCCGCGCGCACCCGTGCAGGAAGCTGCAAAGCGAGTTCCATCGGGATGAAAGCCCGCCGCGTGCATGGTTCCTTCGATGTTAAATCCGCCGACTTGAGTTCCCGTGCGGGCGTCGAGCAGCAAATACCCGCGTCCTGTGCTGACCGCGAGATAATTGCGATCGGGGCTGAGTCCCGGTTCCACGGCCTCGGCGATTTCATAAACCGCCTTGCATTCCGGGAGTTTCCAGAGCACGAGTTTTTTCTGATTATTGAGCGTCAGCAGATGCTCATCATCCACGAATGCCACGCCCACGATTTTCTTGTGGGTTTTGTCTTCCTCGTTGTAGGGCCTGAGTGCCAAGACGGGTTTGCCGTCATCCGCCGACCAAACGTCCAAGCGATCTTCGCCCTCTTTAAGCACGCTGGCAATCCGCGTGCCCGCCGGGCTGAAAGCCGCCATTTTGGTGGGGAACTCAAAATCCATCTGGTCGGCTCGCCGGCCCGTGCGAAGGTTATAGACATCCAAATGGGCGAACGCGATCTTCTTGGTTGTGGGGGCGGGGCGGCCGGGAATGCGTCGCGGCGGACGCCTGGGCTGTTGCATTTCGGAATACACCACGGCCCGCCCGGCTTCTGGGTTCGAGAGCAGCAGCATCTCCATCCGCCCGCCGGTCGCGGTGACCGAAATGCTGTCTTTGAGCGGCGATTCTCCATTGGGGGCCGGGTCCGGTTTAGCCGACCAAATCCCCGCTGAGACATCCAAAACAAGCGGCTTGACGGCGGAACGGTCGATGGCGGTCAAAGGCGGAAGTTGGCTGTCGATCAGCGTGCCGCCCGATTCCACGGTCTCGGCCACCTTGGCGATTTTGTCTTCTTCCACGGGAAAACTCAGCAGCGTGGGTTTTTGGTTTTCCACGGTCACGCCCATCATCTGCTCATCGTTGAGAACTCGGCGGCCGGCGGAAGAATTTTTGTCGGTCGAGAACTTCCAAACAATCTTGCCGACCTCGCGATCCAACATCAGATTGCCGAATAACAGCCAGCGTTTTTTGTGCGGGAACCATTGAATGGGCGATTCGTTAGAGTCCGGCCACCATACGCTGCGGTCATCTTCCAGTTTGTGTTCGAAAGCGAGACTGCCATCTTTCAGGCTGAAGGCGTAAAAATACTTGCCTTGGCCGAACTCTTCAAACAGCCCCGCGATTTCCGCGCCATCGGGGGAAAACATGAGGGCATGGCAATCGGGAACGAAAAAGCTGTTGTTGCCTTTTCGCGGCACGGGGGTGGCCCCGGCCAATTCGCCGGTGTCCAAATCGAACAACTGAATCGTGGGCGTTCCCTTTTTTTGATGTAGACCGCCGCGTATTTCCCGCCGTGACTGAAGGCCAGAGATTTCTCGGCGTATTGTTCCGGCAGGTTGATGGTGCGTTCGGGATTGCCGTCCGGCATGCTCCAAATTTGCAGCGGCGACTTCGACCCGGTGACGGCGGCGAGGCGTTTCGTCCCCGCAAAATTCATCGCGGTGGCCCCTCGGCTGGCGGGCAGCGGAAGCGTGCCTTTCGCTTTGTCGCCGGCCACGTCCCAAACTAAGATGCCGTTGGTTTCTCGGCTCGAAATCACAAAGAATTTGCCGTCCGGGCTGAGGGCAGACTTGCCTCCGTATGCGCGAAAACCGCCGATCTTGCCCACTTTTTTGCGGGTGCGAATGTCGTAAACTTCGCGGACGTTGCGATCGCTGCTATTGTTTCCCAAGGCCACGAAAAAGCTGGGCCGCATTGGCCAGAGAACATCTTGCACGTTCACGCCCGAAGGCAAGGGCACGCGAAGTTTTCGTTGATCCTCAAACGCAATCGGCTCGGGATTCGCATCAAATTTTACGTCCCATTTGCCCGCCAAGTCCGGCGGCAAACTCGCCTGGTTTTTATCCGGCGGCTGAAAACCCCGCGGCACGAATTTCTCTCTTTCCGGGGGCTTGTTGGCAATCGGGGGATTTACCGGCCTCGGTTTGATTGGCTCCGGCTGCGGTTTTCTCTCGAAGGGATTGGGTTTTGGCTGCCCATTGAACTGATCGGGTTTGGGTTGCGGATTGGGTCTGATCGGCTGCGGTTGGGGTTTCACCGGAATCGGGTTGGGCTGAGGTTGCACGTTCGCCGGGTTCTTGTCGGCATCTTTTTGGGCCACCTGATTCGCCGGGGCGGGGTCATCTTTCATGGCGTACATCAGGCCGAAGACGGCTCCCGCCAACAACACTCCGCCGCCCAACAGAAAGCCTACAAAAACCGCCGGGCTGGACCAAAAGCTGCCTGCATGCTCTTCGGGTTCTTCGTAATCGAACTGATCGGAAACAGCCGCACGTTCTGTGCGCCTCCCGCCGCGCGGACGGCGTTCCGCTCCGCCGCGCCGGGGCAGTTCGGGAACCCAGATGTCGGTATCGCATTCTTTGCAGGGAATTTCCGTTCCCGCTCGGCGATCATCAACGCGATAACGCGCTCCGCAAACGTCGCATTCAACCCGAATCGGCATGATGTCCCCCGCTTAGAAATCTGAACCGGAAATGGCAATGAAATGATCGGAAATGAAAATCGACTCCGCCCATGTTAGCATCGGGCATGCCTCAGTTCCAGATTGGTTGTGCAGATTGATGAACAAGGCTCGCGGGCTTGAAGTTGCCGATGCGGATGCTGACAATCCACGGGAACCCCCTCCAATACAACATGGCCCCGCATCGCGATCTTCTCCAACCATAAGGCATCTGCAAATGATTAGGCCCCCGCATTCTTGGTTTCATCGGATTTTTCCATCTTTCCTGTTGGTGATTTCGGCCTGCTTGAATGCCGCGCTCGCGCAGGCTGCGGTGGGCGAGACAATCACCTTAGATGCCGGCACGCGGGAGAAATGTTTGCTTGTGCTGCGAAGTGGAATCCGCTCGGCGGAGTTTTGGCCGTCGATCCATGCGGCGGAAGGTTTGACGCTAGGCGGGCACGGCGAGGAAACGATCGCGTTCTTAGAACCGCTTTTGACCGGCCCCTATGACGATCAACAACGCTGCGGGTTGGCCCGCGAATTAGTGCGGGCGGGCCAGCGGGATGCCGCCGGGATCCTGCTGAAAATTTTGGCGGGGAAGGAATCTTTCGGCCACGTTCACGCGGCAGAAAGTTTGTACAAAGTCGGCGAACTCGGCGATGGCGTGGCCTTGCGGAATGCGTTCGAGCAAACCGAAAACCCCCGCCTGCGATTGATGGCCGCCGCCGCCTTGGGAAAAGCCGGCAACCTGGAAGGTTTAGCCCACGCCCGCAAGATGATGTTCGATCCCGACCCCGAACTCGCCCGCACCGCCGCGTGGATCGTGGCCCGCATTGGCCGGTCGGAAGATGTCAAAGCATTGAAAGCCGGCCTCAAAAAAATGACCGATGAATTCAGCCGTTCTTATTTCGAGAATGCCTTAGCCACCCTGGGCGATGCGGAGGGCAAAGCCGCCTTGGCCCGCAATCTGAACTCGAACGATCCCGCCGTGAGAACTTATGCCGCCACCTTCGCGGGCGATTCGCGGGCGGTCGCCGTGGCGGATCGGCTGAAAGAATTGCTCGATGATGAGAACATCGATGTCCGCGTTCGTGCGGCGCAATCGTTGTTGGTGCTCTCCAGACCGGCCCCCGATACGAAAACTTTGGCCGTCTGCCGGCTGCGAAAAATTCGGTCTATCAATCGCTGGTTCGAGCAAACGTCCGTGGCCGTCCTCAAACGCAAAAAACAATTCGAGGAACTCGACACTTTAGAAAAATGCCAAGCCTGGCAGAAATCCCGCCGCGAGTTTTTCCTCAAGCAACTTGGCGGGCTGCCGGAAAAAACTCCGCTGGAAGCCGAAGTCGTCGGCAAGTTGGACGGCGGTGATTATCGCGTGGAGAAAGTCATCTATCAAAGCCGGCCCCAACATCACGTCACCGCCACGGTTTATTTGCCGAAGACGAAAGGCCCCTATCCCGCCGTCTTAATCGCCTGCGGCCACACCAAATCGGGCAAGGCGGCGGACTATAACCAGAAGCTCGGCATCCTACTCGCGAAAAACGGCATGGCCGCGATGTGCTACGATCCCATCGGCCAAGGCGAACGCTCGCAAAATCTCACCCCGGCAGGCAAACCCGTCCATTCCAGTTCGGTCACCGAACATTTTCTCACCGGCGTGGGGGCGATTCTCACCGGAACCAACACCGCCCAATATCGCATCTGGGATGGCATACGGGGCATCGATTATCTCTGCGGGCGGAAAGATATTCTTCCCGAAAAAATCGGCTGCACCGGCTGTTCCGGCGGCGGCACGCTGACGAGTTACCTGATGGCTTTGGATGACCGCGTTTATTGTGCGGCTCCCGCGTGTTATCTGACGACGTTCGGGAAACTGATCGAAACTATCGGCCCGCAAGATGCCGAGCAAAACATCCACGCCCAAATCGCCTTCGGCATGGACCAAACCGATTACGTTTTAATTCGCGCCCCCAAACCGACATTGATCTGCTGCACCACGAGCGATTTTTTTAACATCGAAGGCACTTGGGATACCTTTCGGCAATCGAAGCGGTTTTACGCGCAGTTCAACCAACCCGAACAAATCAACCTCGTGGAAAGCGCGGGCAAACACGGCATCACGCAAACGGGCAGGGAAGCTATCGTCCGCTGGATGCAGCGCTGGCTGTTGGGCGTGGACAAAGACGTGAAAGACCCCGGCAGCAAAACCTGGTCGGAAGCAGATTTGCAATGCACCCCGCAAGGACAAGTCCTCTTATTGAAGGATGAAAAATCGGTCTTCGACCTGAATGCCCAAAGAGCCGAAGCCTATGAAACCGCCCGCAAGAAATTCGCAGAACTTCCCGCCCAAGAAGCCAGGGAAGTCGTGCGCAGCGTGGCGAGCATTCGCCACTTGGAACACCTGCCCGCAGCCAACCTTCGCACCATCGGGATGGCCTCGGGGCAAGACTATCAAATCCGCAAACTGGCAATGGAAGTTGAAGACGGCGTTTCTGTCCCGATCCTTAGAGTTCTGCCCAACCAACCCAATGGCGAGCGAACTTTGTATCTTTCCGGCAACGGCAAGCAGGACTGCCTGGAAAATCCCCAGGTGCAAGAAAAGCTGCGGGCGGGGCAAGAAATCTGGGTAATGGATCTCAGGGGCCTCGGCGAATTGCGGCAATCTGCTGCCAACGAACAACTGGGCGATTGGAAGACGTTTTTCCTGGCCTACCTGCTCGATCAATCGCTCGTCGGCGGGCGCACGGAAGATGTGTTTCATCTCGCCCGCTTGATGAAAACCGACGCCGGCGAGAATGCGAAGCCGATTGAATTGTTGGCCGACGGCGAAGCGGGCATTACCGTGTTCCACGCCAAGGCGTTGGAACCGGAGTTGTTCGGAGCCTTCGCGGTGCAGCAAGGCTTGGATTCTTGGGCGGAAGTCTGCAAAGAATCGGACCGCGGCAAGCAACTTCCCAGCGCGATCCACGGCGTCTTGATGCACTACGATCTGCCCGATCTCGTGCGCCTAATGAAATAAGAAAAGGCGAGCGGGGGTCACCAGCCTCCCGGTTATGTTGAGTGCTTAAAAAAATTCCATAGCGGCTTCAAGTAAGGTTTCATTCCGAGGGGATTTCACCAATGGCATGGTATCAAGCAAGCCTTCGCTTGCCGGCGTTTAAGCGGGGGTGTCATCTTATCACCGACCAAGTCATCGCGGGTCTGGCAGAGATTTCCGAAATCCAAATCGGTCTGTTGCACGTGTTTATCCTGCATACATCGGCCTCGCTTTCCATCAACGAGAATGCTGACCCGGACGTGCCTTTGGATCTGGAATCCTCCTTGAACGCCTTGGCCCCGGAAGATTTTCCCTACCGCCATACTTGCGAAGGCCCGGACGACATGCCCGCCCACGTCAAAGCCTCGCTGATGGGAAATTCGCTGACTATCCCGGTCAAAGGTGGCCGTTTTTGCTTGGGAACCTGGCAGGGAATCTACCTCTGCGAACACAGAAACCACGCTGGCCCCCGCCAATTGATGCTCACCCTGCAAGGACAGTGACAGTATTACAAGTCTGCACATTCACGCGGTGTTCCCGTGAAACGGGATTGCCGTTTCCTGCATCAACCTGAAGTGGTGAGCTATGCCGACATTTGCAAAATTTGAGACGATTTCACTCAAAGCTCATCCCGAACTTAACGAAAAATGGGTGCAAGACCGTATAGCCGAAGATCCGGCAATCCTTGGCCTTGGTGATGTAATTCTGAAAGACAAAGAACGCGTTCATCCGAAGGCTGGTCGGCTTGATTTGTTGTTTCAAGACGCTGACTCAAACCAACGCTACGAAGTCGAAGTCCAACTCGGCAACACAGATGAAAGCCATATCATTCGAACAATTGAATACTGGGATATGCAAATATGCAAACTCAGAATACCGTGTGTCCGGGACGGTTGCCGTTCGGGTGGGTTGCTTTTGGCTGCCATTCTTGCCTTGCCCATCCTCGGTTATCGCACAGGATGGACTCGTTCCACCATACCCGACAACTGCCGTGATTTCATCAGCGTCGTTCGACTGGACGACGCAGGTGTCGTTGGCTCCGGGTTGCGATAATTGGCCCGTGACCTGAGGCAACGATCGGCATCTTTATACCGCGTGGAGCGATGGGGCTAGCTTTGGAGGGACAAACAGCAAAAGCCGCGTGACTCTTGGAGTCGCCCGCGTCGAGGGAGACCGAATAGTTAGAGCCGGTCGAGCGGAGTGCCGTCGGCTGTGGTTCCGGTGGAATTGGCTTTGAGCCGGCCCGTGGCGGGGTTATAGAGCCAGCCTTGCACGGGGTCATCATCGGGGACTTCCGCCGCGACATGATCCACGATGCGGACTTTTTGCCCGCCGCTATATGGATTGGGCGGCAGTTGGCCGAGGAAGTACGGCCCGAACGGTTTGGAATCGGCAGGGCCGGTTGTACCGTCGGCATCGCTGGAAAGCAGCAGGGCATCCAAAAAATCTTCGGGATAAATCGAACCTTTGCCGGGATAGTTGCCTTTGTGCTGGAACTTATACAGCTCGATTTGCCTTCGCAGCCGTTTGAGATCCTGCCGCAGTGCGGTTTCCAAGGCATCGTCGTCGGCAGCCGTCAGTTGCGGAAACATCGCCGCCGCCATAATCGCGATCACAACCATCACAATCAGCATCTCCACCACGCTGAATCCATAATGGCGGCGAGATCGTTCCGGCTTCAACATCATTTAGGTCTCCTCGCCACGGCAGTGGAGGAAATGGGGACACGCGGAGCACGGGGCAAGACTCCGTAAGATGCTGAAACCTAGTTCGGTTCCGGGGTAGGTCAAAAGATTTCCCAAGCAACGCCAGCCGCGCGGGCCATATCGCGGGCAGCGGGGGAGTTGGAACGATTTTTAGGAAGGCTAAAATCGCACGCTGCCTATGAAGGGGATATAGAAGATTGCTGTTCGCCGGAAAGCACGAGGGATCAGGCCATCAACAGGGGGATTTTTGTTTTTTCTTCTTCGGAGATAATCTGGGCCGCGCTGGGGTAGTGGAAGCATTCGGTGGCGGATTGGCTCTGGAAGTGGTTGTCGAGGATTTCAAAGTGGTCGGTGGTTATCAGGCCGGGATGGGCCACGCCGCAGGCTCGGCAGAGTTGCATAAGCTCTTTGCGGAGCGTGACGACGTAATTGGCGAGGCGGTCCATTTTGTTGGTCGGATCGAGACCCCGCATCAGCCAGCGGTTTTGGGTGGCGATTCCGGTAGGGCAATGATCGGTGTGGCAGCGCTTGGCTTGAATGCAACCGATGGATAGTAAGGCTTCGCGGCCCACATTAATCATGTCGCAGCCCATGCCGAAGGCGAGCAGGGCCGTTTGCGGAAAGCCCAGTTTTCCCGAACCGATAAACACCACCTGCCGGTGCAGGCCGGCTTCGACGAACATCCGAAACACACTGCTGATTGCCAGCTTGAAAGGCATGGCCACATGATCGGAAAACACCAAGGGAGCGGCTCCCGTGCCGCCTTCGCCGCCGTCGATGGTAATAAAATCTACGCCCCGGTTCGTGCCGGTCATTTGCGTAATCAGTTCGCCCCAAAAATCCACCTGGCCCACGGCGGCTTTGATCCCCACGGGCAGTCCGCTCTCGTCGGCGAGTCGTTCCACGAAATCCAGCAGGCCATCCACGCTGGAAAACTCGCGATGGGCCGAGGGGCTGATGCAGTCTTGGCCCAATGAAACACCGCGAATGGCGGAGATTTCCGAGGTGACTTTCGCCGCCGGCAGCACTCCGCCCCGACCGGGTTTCGCGCCTTGACTCAGTTTGATTTCGATGGCTTTGATGGGGTTGGCCTCGACCACTTCAAGAAACCTGGGAAGCGAGAAACGCCCGTTTTCGTCCCGGCAGCCAAAGTAGCCCGTGCCAATTTGCCAGATGAGTTCGCCCCCATGCTGATGATGCCGCGAGACTCCGCCTTCGCCGGTGTTCTGCAAGCACTGGGCAATTTTGCTGCCCCGGTTGAGCGATTCGATCGCCGGACCGCTGAGCGAGCCGAAACTCATCGCGGAAAGATTGATGACCGATGCAGGCCGAAACGCCTTGGCTCTTCCGCGATGTTCGCCCAGCACCTTCGCGCAGGGAATCTGGTGCAGCGGATCGTAATTCTCCACGCCGGGTAAAGGTTCGGAAAGCGGAAACATCGATTGGCGGATAATCAGATAATTCGGCTCGGCTTCCAGGTCGTTGTCGGTGCCGAAGCCAAAGTAGTTGTTCTGCTTTTTCGCGGAAGCGTAGATCCAGGTTCGCTCATCCCGGTTGAAAGGCCGTTCTTCGTTATCGTTGGTGACAATGTACTGCCTTAGCTCCGGGCCGATGCTTTCCAACAAATAGCGAAAATGCCCAATCACGGGAAAGTTGTGCAGAATCGCATGCTTCTTTTGCAGCACATCGTAAATCACCGTGAGAATTACAATCGCGAACACAACAATGGCTAGAGTTTCCCACCAAGGCATGGCAACGGTCCTTTAGAAAGGGGAATCGTAGGAAGATTCCGCGATTATGGCAGGTTGCCCTAAGTTTCGCACGGCAGACTACTCACCTAGCCAATCAACTTTGTTGAAGCAGCCACGGATTGGGCCGATTCGGGTTTGGGTTTCCAGGTGCGGACTTTCAGAAAGCCCGCGATTCCCACGATCACCGCCGCGAGCAACACCAAGATCAGCAACCAGGTGTTTCGCTTGTCGCGAATTTTTTGAAAGATGGAGGCTTTTCCCACCAACGCCTCGCCGATAAAAAACACGATGAAGGCCAAGAACATTTTAATTCCCATCAACGCACCATAGAGAGTATCTCCCGTGTGTTGGGGGCGCGTGACGACGAGGTAATTATAAAACCCGCTGAGCAGAAACAGCAGAATGCCCACATGGACAAACCACTTCCAAATGCCAATGATGCGTTGGCGGAGAGCTTGATGCTCGGCATCGGGCAAAGCCGCCGTCGCAGCCGGGGCGAGTACGAAACGCAAAAACACGCTGCCGCCCACCAGTACGATGGACGTGCCGATGTGGGTCCAGCGGGAAAGCAGGGGGATGAGATCCTCCACCAGTCGATTCTCCTCAAAGAGTTTCAATTCGCAACCATCGCCCTCAAGCGGCGACTTCGCATTGAAGCAGGTTTGCCGAGATCACTCAACCGAGGGATGGAGGATTCTTCGAGAAGTCCGACGGAATCCATTCTTTTCAATAATTTGAAATCACTTCGCCGTTGGCACGGGTGAGCAGGCCCCGGAAGACGCGGAGGTCGATGTTCTCGCTGATGAAGGTGGCATGTCCATCGCCAAAGGTGAACTGCACGCCCCCTTGGTGCGGGCTGGAAAACTGAAACCGCTGCTCGGCATTGCTGGAACAGTTGGTCGGCGGCGGATTCATGCCCGGCTGGGCGCAGGTCGCATCGGCTTGCCACCAGCGGAGCGACCCCCGCGCAAACCCTGTCCACCGCCACCACCTCCGCCGCCTCCGCCACCACCTCCACCACCTCCACCACCTCCACCACCTCCGCCGCCTCCGCCGCCTCCACCGCCTCCGGTGGTGCTGAAGGAGCCTCTGGCCCAGCCGCCGAACTCGAAGTGCAATTCGCCGGCGGCGATGGTGTTGGAAGAGCCATCCGTCAAATCGCGGAAGGAAATCCTCGAAAGCGGATACAGCATGCCATCGTTGTTGCCGGGAACCGTGCCGGCGTTGCCCGCGTAGTGGTTGGGGCCGTAGAGATTGTCCACAATCGGATCATCTTGCGATGGGCAGACGTAAACCGGAATTCTTTGAATCACCGCTTGGGCGTTTTGGGGATGATCGAAGCGGACGTTGAAATTATAGAGCTGATAAAGCGGAGCCTGATCCACTTGGGACAAGATCATGGTTTCCCAAGTATGCAGCAATTCTTGCTGCGAAGCACTGCCTGTGTTCCCCAATACGCCGGGCGGGAACACGCGATGTGTCGATTGATAATTGTGCAAAGCCAGCCCAATTTGCTTGAGATGGTTTTTGCAAGTTCCCCGGCGGGCGGCTTCGCGGGCTTGTTGCACGGCGGGCAATAGCAACGCAATCAGAATCGCGATAATCGCGATCACCACCAGCAATTCAATTAACGTGAATCCGCGAAAATTTCGCCCTGCCTTGGTTGCCGAGGCGTTCGAGATTGGCATAATTCGTTCCAATTCGTTTTATCTATGATCGTTGTTTGAATGATTTAGCGAAGACGGACGGCTTCCCAGTCTGCGGGGTTCGCTTCGGCGGGGGATTCCATCGGCTTGACGAACAGCACGACCCGGCCATTCCGATAATTGGGGCGGAGGTGCTTGCCCACATCCACCGTGCCGGCGAAAATCGGCTCTTCGGTCTCGATGTTTCGCACGGAGACTTCGCGAGCAAGCAGAGTTTCGATGGAATGCGGGCCGGAAAGATCGTCCGGCCAAGTGCCGAATTTTACGATTCGTCCATCATTGTGTGTGGCCGCCAATCCCAACGCGGCCAGCGCCCCGATCACCCCCGCTTCCGTGCCGCCCAAACCTTCCAGGCGGATGTTTTCTTGCTTGGCGAGTTGGCGGGGCAAGTCTTGCGACATCAATTCTTGCTTGCATCGCAGGCCGAACTTGACGATGGATTCGGGCACGTTGGCTGTCACGCACAAACCGGGATCGCTGCCTTCCACGAACCGCGTCTTAACCCCGCACGAAATTCCGCGAACAGCAGTTCGCAAAGCGTCTTGTTATCTAAGGCTTTTAGTTCCGGGGTGATCGGCTTGAGCCAAACGGAGGCCGATCCGTTTTGCGAGGTGTAAGGCACGCGGGGATCATCGAACAACTGATGGCGAAGTATGAAGAGGCACTCGAACCTGTCCGCCAACTCCGCCACGATGGACTTGGCGAGTTGATTGGTTCCCGGAGAATCGAGCGTGTCGGTATCGTCCAAGCCGACGTAAATCATCATGCGTCAGGCTCCGCAGGAGGAGCATCGTCTTTTCTTCCGCTCGCGTGAAACATCACGACGGCGCTTATCTAATCCTGCCACCAACCCGCACGCGGCATAGGTGAAGACGGCCTCGGAAAACCAACCATCAAACCCCCGCCCGCCCGCACCGCGGCCGCCCAACAATTTCGCGGAACCCCGCACCACGAACGCCAAAAAGTTGGTGGCGAATCCCGCGAGTGCGAACCCAAAATACATCCGCAACCCTGGCTTGGCGGATCGCAGGGCGAGATCCATCATCGGGCCGATTAGGAGCAAACTTGTGGTGGCCCCGGTTCCGGGAACCCCGTGGCCGCCCAGCCGAATCCAAAGCAAAAACACTAAGGCTCCCACGCCCATCACGGTCCCCGCGCCGCGGCGGGGGACCAACGCCAACCCGCAGACCATCGGAAACACCGCCCGCAAAATCGCATGACCGGGAATCCGAATTCCCCAATCCATAAACGCCATTGTGCAGGTCGCCAAGCCGCCGAACAACAATAAGGCCGTCCATTCCAGCAAAGGCAACGCCTGCTCTGCCCGCCCAAGCCAGGGAAGTCGCGTGGCTTGTTCCAGCCCGGCATGTCTCGGCAATCCGCGTAAAGACATGGTGTGATTCTCCTCGAAAGAAACCCGTTCAAATAGCACGGTCGTACAATTTGCTTCCCTGCCACTATACCGCTGGAAAAAACGACGGCAAGTCTGCGGGGCGCGGATTTTCGCCGGTTGAGGATGCCCAAGGAAACTTCTTAGCCGTCACGCTTGATCGGGACGGGGGCTAAGGAAATCCACGCGATGGCGGTCGAAGTGCGCGACCAACGCGGGGGTTCCTTGGGTGCGTTGCAGAAGAATTTCACTCGCAGACAGTGGAATAAGATTCAACATCCGCACGGGGCCGCTATCGCTCGGCAGAGTGTCCGGTGGATCACCCGGCAGAGCCGAGTGAAACAGCACCGCTTCGCATCCGGGAAAGCCAGGCGGCTCGACGGGCAATTTCAAAGTATGCCCCCAGTCGAAGCACGTTTGATGCACGAAGGGATGCACCGCCAAATTCGCCAAAAAACGCAGGATTCGCGGAAGTTCCTCCGACGAGATCCGGCCCCGTTTGCGGTAACACAATTCCGCGCGGTGCATGACCCCCAACATCGCCCGAGAAGACATGCCCAGCGTGACGAACCGGGTGACGGCTGCGCGTTCATCGGGGTTCCATTGCAGGATTTGCAGCCGTTCTAACTGGGGCTGCCTGCCCGCTTTGACTTGGGAAGCATCGAACTGAAACACTTCCGCCGGTTCGCCCCAACTTTCGCGAAAGGCAAGATTCACCACGCTTGAGGGAGAATCGGAGATCATTGCCTGGTGACTCCCAACAGCAGATTTTCAGAATCGAGTTTCCAGATTCCGTTCGGCTGCCGATGCGTCACCAAACGGTATTCCGGGACCGAGAACGCCACGATTTGCCATTCCTCTCCCCGCCGAAGAGCAGTGAAGTTGGCCGAGCCTTCGTAAACGTTGCCCGCCCGGTAATCCACGCGGCCTCGGGCGGTCTCACCGCGATTCTGGCACGAGCATTTCGTGATGTATTCGGGTTGAATAATCGAGACGAATGCCGCACCCGGTTTGCCCATCAGAGCCGCGTGAATCGCTTGCGGATTCAACAGGGCCTCATTGGGAACCAGGTAGCGAAAGTCCTCATCGGCATGCGGTTTTCGATTCTCCGCCAGAAGAAACGGATCGACCGCGAGCAGTAAAGCGGTCAGGGTTTGATTTTTGATCCCCCGCAGGCGAACCGGCGGGTGGTTGAGGATCTCAAGGTATTCCTGTTTCGAGAGCGAAGCGGCGCGGGGAATCAATTCGCGGGCTTCATCGGACGAAAGTTCTTGGAAAATGTCGTAAGAGTCCTCCGCCTTGCGGGCGGATTGGCGCTGTTCCGGGTTGGTTTTGGGAATGGGTGCTTCCGTGGTCTTGCCGCATCCCGAAAGACAGACAAGAAGCACCCACAATTTGCATAAAGTTCGCATCAAGAAAGCCGTTCGCTGATGGCAGGAAAGCAATTGGAAAGATCGCCGATTGTACGCAGGAAGCCCGGCAAACTTCAAACCGCCGCCGGGAAGTTTCGCAGGCTTCCCGTTTCACCGAAACGGCACTCGCGGACTTTGCCTCGTCAAAATGGTATAATCGGACAAACCTCCATCACTGCAACCGTTCAAATTGATGATCTGCCGACCAAACTCTGCCGATCCTTAGCGAAGGAATGTTCCGCATGAGAAGCGTCAAGGTTTTATTGATCGAAGACAGTTCGGTTCATCACACAATGGTGCAGGGGTTCTTGGCGAAGTCTCAGACCGTCAAGTTCAATCTGCTGCATGCCGACCGCCTTTCGGTGGGTTTGCAGTGCCTCGAAACCGAGCCCATCGACGTTGTGCTTTTGGATTTGGGACTGCCGGACAGCCAAGGCTTAAATACTTTTCACGAAGTCTTTCAACATGCCAAGCGGGTTCCGATTGTGGTTCTGACCGGGACGGATGACCTGACGATGGCGGCGAAAGCGGTGGAAGAAGGGCTCAAGCGTATTTGGTCAAAGGGGAAGTCACGCCCACGCAACTGAACCGTGCTCTAAGGTATGCGATTCAACGCACGCACGCCGAAGCCGCCGAGTGGGATTCCCCCATGTTTCGCCTGGCTCATCAGCAGTTTCTCAAGGCGGCTCAGATTATGGATTTGGACGACAACATCCGCGAGCGGTTGTTGTTTCCTCAACGAGCCATGGTGGTGACCTTTCCCTTTCGCAGCGATGCCTACCAAGAAGTGGAAATGGTGTTCGGCTACCGCGTGCAACACATCTTGACGATGGGGCCGACCAAAGGCGGCATTCGCTACCACGCAGATGTCAGCTTGGGCGAAGTCTCTGCCTTGGCCATGTGGATGACTTGGAAATGCGCCTTAATGCACTTGCCCTTCGGCGGCGCGAAGGGCGGCGTGGCGATTGATCCCACGGGACTGTCCCGCCGAGAATTGCAGCGGTTGACGAGGCGGTTTACGTCCGAGATCATCGGCATGATCGGGCCGGACAAAGACATCCCCGCCCCCGACATGGGAACCAACGAGCAAGTCATGGCGTGGATGATGGACACCTACAGCCAACAGGTGGGCTATGCAGTTCCGGCGGTGGTCACCGGCAAGCCCGTGGTTTTGGGCGGGTCCGAAGGCCGACGCGAGGCCACGGGCCGCGGTCTGGTTTATATGATTCAAGAAGCCGCCCCACACGCGGGAATCGACTTGGCGCATGCGACAGCGGTGATTCAGGGCTTCGGAAACGTGGGCAGCAACGCGGCCCGATTTCTGGAGCAGTTGGGAACCCGCATCATCGCCGTCAGCGATGTCAGCACGGGACTATACAATCCGCACGGTTTGTCGGTCAGCACTTTGCTCGATCACATCGAAGAACACGGTTCGCTGGCCGGTTTTCCCGATGCCGAACCGATTAGCAATAAGGACATGCTGGAACTGCCTTGCGACGTTTTGGCTCCGGCGGCTTTGCAAAATCAGATCACGGCGGCCAATGCCGAGCGGTTAAAATGCAAAATACTTGCCGAAGGGGCCAACGGTCCCACCACGTTGGAGGCCGATGAAATTCTTAATGAGCGCGGCGTTTTCGTGATTCCCGACATCATCGGCAATGCGGGGGGCGTGACGGTTTCTTATTTTGAATGGGTGCAGGACACGCAGAATTACAATTGGACGCTCGATGAAATCAACAGTCGTTTGCATCGGATTCAATCGGATGCGTTTCACCGAGCGATGGCCCGCGCCCAACGCGACCACGTCGATTTGCGGACGGCGGCACTTATCGAAGGCATCGCCCGCGTCGCCCAAGCCAAACTCGCCCGCGGCCTGTTTCCGTAAGGCCCTGGTCGTTTAGAATGGACATGGCCCACCACAACGAGATTCCGAGGGCTACCAAACTTACCATTTTTTCAAGGTTTCCCATGCTTAGAAATCCTCTTTCCCGCCGCGATCTTTTGAAGCAATCCGGCATCGCATCTTCTTTGCCGTTGTTGTCGGGGCTGCCGTTGCTGTCCGCGAACGAGGAAAAACAACCGCTCCCCCAAGGCAAAGCCGAGCATTGCATTTTTATCTGGCTCGGCGGCGGGTCGTGCCACATCGACACTTGGGATCCCAAAAAGCTGGGCGACGCCAAGGCCAAGAAGCCGGGGTCTTATTACCCGGCCATCGACACCGCGATTTCCGGGGTGCAGGTTTGCGAGCATTTGCCCAAGTGCGCAAAGATTTTGGATCGCTTCAATCCAGTCCGCAGCATCCACCATGAAGTCATTGATGAACATGCCGCCGCCACATATCGCATGCACACCGGACGCAAAACCAGCGGCACAATCACGTATCCATCCTTGGGTTCCATCGTGGCTCACAAACGGGGTGCCGCCGGCGAGGGCGTGCCGGCTTACGTTCTCATCGGTTATCCCAACGTCACTCGTGGTCCGGGATTTTTGGGAGCCAAGGCGGGTTTCATCTATCTGACCGACACCCAATCCGGCCCCAGCGGCCTGACCAAACCCGCCGATGTCACCGAAAGCCGCCGCGCTCGCCGAGAACGCTTATTGGCCGAACTGCGTTCGGGTTACCTCGCCAAAACGGGCGACAGCCGAAAAATTGCCGACTACGATGCCACCGTGGGCGAAGCGCTCCGACTTTCCGGGCCAAAGTTTATGTCGGTGTTTCAGTTGGATAAAGAACCCGGCGGCCTTCGTGAAAGTTACGGCGGAGAGTTCGGCCAACGGTGTCTGTTGGCCCGCAGGCTGATCGAACGCGGCGTGCGGTTTATCGAAGTCTCGCACAACTTAAATTTCGTCAACGGAACCGGCTGGGACACCCACAACGATGGCCAACTCAAGCAGCATCTGCTCATCAAGGAATTGGATTCGGCCCTCTCCGGCTTGGTGATGGATTTGGAGCAAAAACGCCTGCTCGACAAAACGCTGATCGTGGTCGCCGGCGAGTTCGGGCGACCGGCGAGTTTCGATTCCGGTGGCGGGCGCGGGCATCATTCCCAATCCTTCACCGTGGTTCTCGCGGGTGGGGGATTGAAGAACGGGCAAGTCATCGGGACCACGGATGAACTGGGCATGAAGATCGTGGATCGTCCCGTTTCCGTGCCCGACTTGCACGCCACCATCCACTGCGCCTTGGGCATCGACCCGCACGAAGAACTCTACGCCGGCGACCGCCCCGTTCCCATCACCGACCAAGGCCAACCCGTCAGCGAGTTATTTTGAGCAACTGTAGCGACCGCAATGCGGACCAAATTTGAGGCATAATAGTGCTCAAAATAGTCCGCACAACAGACCCGACAGTTTTTGTAAATCCGCACAGAGGAAGCGATCAAAGACTGAGACCGGCCCCCAAAGATTTTTCGTAGGAGATCTTTCCATGATGACACCGAAGGAAGTTGTCAACATTGTATTGGCCGAGCCGTTTCGCCCATTTCGCATCAACATGGCGAGTGGGAAAACCTACGAGATTCGCCATCCCGAAATTGTGCAAGTCGGTAAAAGCAATCTCACGATTTTTACTCCGCTACTTGACGATGAGGATGCGGAAGGAAATCAACTCTGGAAAAAAATCTCGTTGATGTTTATAGAATCTATTGAGCCGCTTGATGTTGCCGTTGACTCCAATCGAAACAAGGACTGAAGCATTTTATGGAATCATTACCAATCATTGATCTTCCCCTACAACCCTCGTCTCAAGCATCGGATGAGTCGGCTCTCTCGAAAGGCCGCTATTGTTTTGTGAGTTTGGGCTGCCCTAAGAATCTTGTGGACAGCGAAAAGATGCTGGGCACGCTGGCTTTGGATGGCTACACGCTGGTTTCCGATCCCGAAGGGGCGGACTTTGTGATCGTCAACACTTGCGGGTTTATCGAAAGTTCCCGGCAGGAATCCAAAGCCGTGATCCGCGAAATGCTGGACCTCAAACGGGCGGGCAAAACCAAAGGCGTAATTGTCGCCGGTTGCCTGCCCGAACGCTTGGGCAGCGGACTCCTGGAAGAACTGCCAGAGATCGATCACATCGTGGGCGTGTTCGGACGGGAGGAAATCAGCCGCGTGGCCGATCATCTTATCGGCGGCGCACGGGAGCAGCGCGAAGTGTTCCGCCCCGCCCCCATCAAGGCGATGGACGACACCGCCCGCCTGCGAATCACGCCCCGGCATTTCGCGTACCTGAAAATCTCCGAAGGCTGCGACCGAACGTGTACTTTCTGCGCGATCCCCAAAATGCGGGGCAAGCACGTTACCAAGCCCATCGAAATGGTGATCGCCGAAGCCCAAGAACTCGCCAAAGACGGCGTGCGGGAACTCAACATCGTCGCCCAAGACACAACTTACTACGGCCTCGATTTGTACGGCGAAACCCGGCTTGCGGAACTCCTCGAAGAACTCGAAAAAGTCGAGGGACTGGAATGGATTCGCCTGATGTACCTGTACCCGATCTACTTCACGGATCGGCTGATCGACACCATCGCCGGCTCACGGAAGATCATTCCCTATTTGGACATGCCGCTGCAACACGTGAACGATCAGATGCTTAAACGAATGCAAAGGCGGGTCAACCGGGCGGAGACGGTGGAATTGATCGGCAAGTTGCGGGAACGGATTCCCAACCTTGTGATGCGAACCACGTTCATCGTGGGCTTCCCCGGCGAAACCGATGCCCAATTCGAGGAACTCAAAGACTTCGCCAAAGAAGCCCGTTTCGAGCGGATGGGCGTGTTTACCTACTCGCTGGAACCCGGCACTCCCGCCGTCAAATTGGAAGGCCATTTGCCGGAAGAAGTCAAAGAAGCCCGCCGCGAAGAATTGATGGCTTTGCAGCAAGACATCGCTTTCGAGTTCGGCGATTCGCTGATCGGTTACGAGTTGGATGCCCTTGTGGATGAGCCTTTGGAAGAAGGTTTATGGTTGGGCCGAACCTATGCCGATGCCCCGGAAATTGATGGCAACATCGTGATCTCAGGCGAAAATTTGGAAGCGGGGCAATTCGTGCCCGTGGAAATTGTCGCCCGCGACGGCTACGACTGGATCGGCGAAGCGGTGAGCGATGAGGATTGAGTATTCCCCAACGTGCCGCGAATAAAATAGGGGAGGAAGCCTGTATGACGGAAGCGAATCTTGACAGAATGGATAAGAGCGCCCTCTCGGTTTTGTCTCTGTTTGATGATTCCGATGAACCCGCATTTTGGCGGACGAAAACCCCAGCGGAACGCCTAAAGGCGGTCGAACTTCTTCGGCAAATCAACTATGGCCTTGATGCAACGACCAGCCGACTTCAAAGAGTTCTTGAGGTTGCTCAACGCCCATCGAGTTGAATATCTGCTGATTGGGGGGGGTATGCGGTCGGGTATCATGGCTATCCGCGGGCAACGGGGAACATGGATTTTTGGGTTGCTCGCCACCTAGAAAATGCCGACAAGTTGATCGTCGTTCTCCAAGAATTTGGGTTTGATACGTCCGAACTCTCCGCCGACGTTTTTCTGGCGGAGAATCAAATTGTGAGGATGGGAATTCCGCCCATCCGAATCGAGTTTCAAACAACAATTTCAGGCGTGGATTTTTCCGCATGTTATGCAGAACGAATCATTGATGAGATCGATGATGTCGAAGTGCAAATCATCAATTTGAAATTCCTCAAGCAGAACAAAATCGCCAGCGGAAGGCACAAGGATTTGGACGACTTGCAACATCTATGAATTACCGGCGGAGCCTACGCTGCTAGCTTTTGGCCAGTCTAAGCAGCAGCAGCACGCTGCCGAACACCAGCAAAATCGTCAGTACGGCGTAGCCGAGAATTAGACCCGATTTGGCCATGTTCTCGCCCTGATACAACCCGCGGTAGGTTTTGATTTGGTTCAAAGAGAGATGGCCGAACACAATCGCCAACACGCTCGGCACGCCGATGGGAATCGCGATGCCCAAAATTCCCAAAATTAAGCTGGCCGAGGCCAAAGGCGGGACCGGCAGTTCGATTCCGCTCGTTGCGGCAGATGGGGAATCGGTGTCGAGGAGGGCGACTTCGCGAGGAATCGCAGGGCGGCCTTTCGCGCGGCCGGCGGGGGCGGATTGAAACGCGGGGATGCGGGTGGATTCAATCCAATCGGGCAAGGATTCGTTCCAAACCAGCGTGTCTTGCGGCAGTTGTCCGCTTTGAAACATCCGCCGCAATTGGGTTTCCGAAACAGGGCCTTGGGTTTGCGAATCGCCTTGCAGGCAGTAATGCCATTCGGTGCCGTCCTCGGCTTCGACGACTTCCAAGGGTTCATCCTCGAACAGATTCACCTCCACAAGTTCCGGTTCCCCCCGCGAAGGCGGGGCGGGGCCGGCTTTCGGCTTTTGCGGCACTTTGGGCGGAGCTGGGAACAGCCCTTCCACCCGCCGGGCCGCTTGCCAGGTTTTTTGGTTGTCGGTCGAGACTTGGTCCGTTTTTTTCAAGTGGCGTTTGCCGGCTTTGGTTTTCAGATCCTCGAACGAAAACGGACCGAGCACCTTGCCTTTCGATCGAAAGTAGTAAGAATCGCTCATGGAGGTGGAAAACGGCCCTGCGGGAATTGTGGGGAGAGGATCGAGAGGGTTCTCGCCGGAATGTCAGTCCGCCATTTTAATCCGTTGGGCGACTCGAATCGAGCGGCAGTCCTGGTCTTTTTGAAGTTTGCGCATGGATTCGGCTTCTTGCCATTTTGCCGGGGTTTGGGATACAATCGAAGAATGGTGTTTGTCACATCCACTCAATTCCCGCGTCCATGCGGAAGGGAGCGGCGATGTTTCTTCGATTGAAGCAAAGTTTATTGGCGTGCTTCCTCATTTCCTATCTATTCGTTTTGGGAATTGGCGACGTTGTGCGGGCGGATTTGATCCGCCTGAAAAGCGGCGGGGAAGTTCGAGGCTTTATTCCCCGAGACAAAGGAGCGACTACCGATCCCGAAGTCAGCATCACCACGCTATCGGGGACGGAAGTGACGATCTCGCAAGCGCAGATCGAGTTCGTCACCCGCCGGCCATTGAAAATCGAGGAATACGAAACCCGCGCCCGCCGCACGCCGAATACGGTGGCGGACCAATGGGCGTTGGCAGAATGGTGCCGCGAACATAACCTCCGCAAGCAGCGGGAATTCCATTTGGAACGCATCGTTCAATTGGAACCCGACCACAAAAAAGCCCACTACGGCCTAGATCACACGAACGTCGATGGCGTCTGGATGACCCGCGAAGAACGCATGACCGCGCAAGGCTACGTCAAACACAAAGGCCGCTGGGTGACGCCCCAAGAGTTGGAATTGACCGAAAAGACCGAAGCCGAACGCGAGCGGGAACAAGCCTGGCATCGCCAAATTTTCACTTGGAAAAGCTGGCTGACGGGAAATTACGCCCCCCGCAAACAGGATGCGTTGAAAGCCCTTCAAGAATTGAAAGACCCGGATGCGGTGTCCGCGTTGGCCAAACACTTTCAGGACAGCCCAGACCTCGGCCTGCGGAATTTGTACGTTTCGGTTTTGAAGAACATGCCCGGTCCCAAACCCGTGCTGGCCTTGGTCTGGCAGTTTTTGAACGATGTGAATTACGAACTGCGTTACGCCGCCTTGAACGCCATCGCGACCGACCAGTTTCAAATCGCCACGCCGCTTTATCTTCGCGGGTTAAAGCACGAAATGAACCCCATCGTCTGCCGGGCGGGCAAAGCTTTGGAACGCCTGGGGGATGACCGCATCGTGCCCGATCTGATCGAGGCGTTGGTCACCACGCACAATTATCAAATCGCCGTCCCCAACCAAAACACCACCATGAGCTTTCGGGCGGATGGTTCGGGAATGGTCAACGGAACCGGTTCCACCTTGCCGCCGAACGTGGCCGCAGGACTTGCCGCGGGCCAATACAACGGCGTGATTATCAATCAGCCCCCCAACTTAATGCCCGCTCCGCCCAAATACATCACCGTCAGCCGCGTTCATCAGAATGCCGAGGTCTTAAGCGCTCTGCAAAAAATCACCGGGCAAAACTTCGGCTTCGACGAACGCTCTTGGACGCTCTGGCACGCCGCTCAGAAAAACGGAGCCGGCAAGCTACCCGGCCTGCCTTGATTTTCGCGGGAATCATTCAGGAAACTTTTGCGTTTCATGGAACTAATCGCCTTCGAGATCGCCCGGCTCAAACGGGCCTTGAGCCAACAACTGCAAAGCCTCGCCCGCGCGGGAATCCGGCACGTTCCCAAACCGGCGGATGAATTGGATCTGAGGAACTTCCTCGGCTCGGGAACTCCTCAAAAAACTCCCCCGCGATCCCAACCTGTTTCGCCATCGCCGGCTCCTCCTCCGCAGAACCAGCCCGCTAAGATCCAGCCCATCCCGCAAGCCGTGCCCGCGCTGTTTTCTTCCGGCCCTACAGAACCCTGCACGCTTTCGCGTTCGCAGCGCGAACACGAATTAACCCAACTCGCCGGGCAAGTCGCCGCATGCATTCGCTGCCAAGAATTGGCGGAGACCCGCACGCAAACCGTGTTCGGCGTGGGAAATCCCGAAGCGAAAATCCTCTTCCTCGGCGAAGCCCCCGGAGCCGATGAAGACCGGCAGGGCGAACCGTTTGTGGGCAAGGCGGGGCAATTGCTGGACAAGATCATCAAAGCCAGTTCGCTTAAACGCGAGGAACTTTACATCTGCAACATCCTCCGCTGCCGACCGCCGGGCAACCGCAACCCCAGCGAACAAGAAGCCGCCAACTGCCGCAGTTATCTGGATCGGCAAATTGCGATTGTCGATCCCGAATACATTGTGTGTTGGGGTTCCGTCGCCGCCCGCAACCTGCTGAACACCACCTCCTCCACCGGGCGGTTGCGGGGCAAGTTCTTCCAGTATGGCCGAGCCAAAGTGCTTTGCACTTATCACCCCTCTTATCTGCTCCGCTACGAACCCGCCAAGAAAGATGTCTGGGAAGACATGAAATTCCTCATGCGAGACATGGGCATCGAACTCGGCAAGAAATAGCCCGAATTGTTTTCATCCTCATCAACGACAGAAAGACCATTCGCCATGAAATACGGCATGAACATGCTGCTTTGGACCGACAACGTCACCGAGAGCCATTTTTCTCTCTTAGAGCAGATCAAAGAAATGGGCTACGACGGCGTGGAACTGCCGATCTTCGCCGCCGATGAAAGCCACTTCCGAAAACTCGGCCAAAAGCTGGATGCTTTGGGATTAGAGCGAACGGCGGTGACGGTGCATGGCAGCATCGCGGCCAATCCGATTTCCTCCGATTCTCAGATTCGCGAGGCCGCGTTGGATCACTTAAAAGCCGTGATTGATATGTGCCAAGTTGTGGGGGCCACGCATTTGTGCGGGCCTCTGCATTCCACGCTCGGCCATTTCACCGGCAGCGGGCCAACCGAAGAAGAATGGCAGCACGGCAAAGACACGCTTGCCAAAGCCGGCGAATACGCCGAACAAGCCGGCGTGACGTTGGTGGTCGAATACCTCAACCGCTTCGAGTGTTACTTCTTAACGTCTGCTGTGGACTGCGCCCGCTTCTGCCGGGAAATCAATCATCCCCACGTCAAAATGATGTACGACACCTTCCACGCCAACATCGAAGAAAAAGATCTCGCGAAGGCGATCAAAGACTGTGCCGACTATACCGTCCACGTTCACATTTCCGAGAACGACCGCAGCACGCCCGGCGAAGGCCACGTCGATTGGGACGCCACGTTTCAGGCTCTCAAAAACACCGGCTACAATGGCTGGTTGACGGTGGAAGCCTTCGGCCTCGCCCTCCCCGCGTTGGCCGCCGCCACCAAAATCTGTGAAAGATGTACCCCAGCGAAGAATATCTCGCCAAAAACGCCCTCGCCTTCATGAAAACCCGTTGGGAAAGTTGAAAACTCAAGCCGTCACGCCGACTTTCCGGGCAGCCACCATTTCGACGAATCGCAATGGATACCGTCGTAAAACTTCTCGACCATGCGAAGCATCTTCCGCCTCGCGAGCGGTTGCATCTCATTCAGGAATTGCTTCTCACCCCATACTTCAATCGGGCAGGTTTGGCCATAACCCGAAGCGTAAGCGAGGAACCATAACTGTTTGCCTCGCCACGCTTCGGGTAACAATTTCCGATAGAAAAAAACGCGACGTTTTTTGAACTTGAACTGTGGCTCTCGCCTACGGCTATTTGCTGCCCCTGCTTCGCGGTTTCCTCAACCCAGAAATCACTGCAACATCTTTGGCAAGGTCGTCTCGGACATTTCCAGCGACTTTTGTGAAACACGCACTTTAATCACGGTTCCCCGAATTGCGGGTTGACGGAATTTTGTTTTCCCGCGACACTCCGCCGGGCGCAGCCGCGCAGGAAGTAGAATGCTGCATTCGAGGGATCGAGAAAAACGCTCGAAGGGATCGCGGCATGAGCATCGAACGCAAACGGACCAAACGCAAGTGGCGGTATCTCGCGGAATATCTCGCGTTTCGCACGGTCGTCTGCCTGATCGATGCCATGCCCACCCGCATCACGGTTCGATTGGCCGAGATGTTGGCGTTTGCCGTGTTCCGATTTCTGCCCAAAAAGCTGATCCGCTATGAAGTCGCCCGGCAGAATTTGAAAACCGCATTCGGAGACCGCTACACCGAGGCCCAACTCGATGGCATCCAACAAAAGATGTGGGTGCATCTCTTCCGCTTGGTGATTGAAATTGTGCAGTTGCCCCGCAAAGTCAGGCTTTATAATTGTGCCGACGTGTTCCAATTTCGCAATCGGGACGACAGCGTGAAAGCCCTGAGTTGCGGGCGACCGGTGATCGTGCTCAGCGGGCACTTCGGCAATTGGGAGATGGCGGTCTCGGCGTTCGGTGTATTCGGGTTTCCGATGGGCGTGGTCGCGCGGGATCTCGACAACCCCTACCTTCACGCTTGGTTCATGCGGTTTCGAGAATTCACCGGCCATCGTTTGCTTTCCAAAAAAGGCGGCGGCGGGGACATGATGGAATTTCTGGAACGCCGGGGAAATCTTGCCTTGTTGTGCGATCAAGATGCCGGCAAACGTGGGTTGTTCGTGCCGTTTTTCGGTCAGCCAGCCTCCACATTCAAATCCATTGCCCTGTTGGCTCTGCAATACCGAGCGGTGATTGTGGTCGGCTATGCCTTGCGGTTGCCGGACGATTTTTCCAAGCATCGCTGGGTGCGGTTCGAGCAGGGTTGCGAAGCGGTGATCGACACTTTGGACTTCGATGGCCCGGATGCGATTCGCGAATTGACGATGGCCTATACCTCTGCTTTGGAACAAGTGATTCTGCGTGCCCCGGAACAGTATTTTTGGGTGCATCGCCGCTGGAAAAGCCAGCCCGCAGAGAAGAAAAAACGCATTCCTCAAGCCGCGTAATTTTGAGCGAAAAGGCAAGCGGAGGGCGTAAGTCCCCGGTTCCGTTGAATGCTTGAAAACTGACGGTTCGTATCTTGCCCTCACTCGGCGGGATCGGCCCGCGGTGCTTCTTCGAGGAACTCGCGTTCAAGCGTGAGAAGGTGATCCTTGGTTTCCGTGGGCTTGGTTTTGGGTATAATTGGAGAAGCCCCCCAATCATTCCCGTTTCGTGCTTTCAACGATAAGGAGATTCCTCATGGCAACCACTCTCGAAAACCGCACGCATGCCGCCCCGAAGATTCGGCAGACGAAAATTCTGGTGGGCGATCAATGGCGGGATGCCCAAAGCGGCAAGACGTTTGCAACCATCAACCCCGCCACGGAAGAAGTCATCGCGAATGTTGCCGAGGGCGATGCCGCCGATGTGGATCTGGCGGTGAAGGCCGCGCGAAAAGCGTTTGAAACCGGCCCCTGGTCCAAAATGGATGCCCGCGACCGGGGCAAGTTGATGCTGAAATTGGCCGACCTGATCGAAGAAAACCTCGATGAATTGGCGGCGTTGGAAACTTTGGACAACGGCAAACCCGATTAACGATGCCCGTGCCGCAGATTTGCCATTGGTGATTGATTGCCTTCGCTATTACGCCGGTTGGGCGGATAAGATTCACGGCGACACGATTCCCATGCGAGGCGATTATTTCTGCTACACGCGACGGGAACCGTTGGGCGTTTGCGGGCAGATTATTCCCTGGAACTTTCCGATGCTGATGGCCGCCTGGAAATGGGGGCCGGCACTTGGCGGCGGGTTGCACGGTTGTGATGAAACCCGCCGAGCAAACACCGCTGACTTGCCTGCGGATGGCGGAACTCGCTTTGGAAGCGGGCTTTCCGCCGGGCGTGATCAACGTGGTTCCGGGCTACGGCCCGACGGCGGGGGCGGCGTTGGTGAAACATCCCGGCGTGGACAAGATCGCCTTCACCGGCGAGCATCGCACGGCTCAGATCATCATGCGGGATGCCGCGGAAACCTTAAAACGGCTGACCTTTGAACTCGGCGGCAAAAGCCCGAACGTGGTTTTCGCCGATGCCGATCTGGAAGCCGCCGTCGCCGGCGCGGAGTTGGGTTTGTTCTTCAACCAAGGCCAATGCTGTTGTGCGGGCAGCCGATTGTTCGTGGAGGAAAAAGTTCACGATCAATTCGTGGACAAGATTGTGGATCGCGCCAAAAACCGCGTGCTGGGTAATCCCTTCGATGCCAAGACCACGCAAGGCCCGCAAGTCGATCAGGCTGCAGTTCGACAAGATTCTTGGCTACATCGACAAGGGCAAAGAACAGGGTGCGAAGTGTCTGACGGGCGGGAGCCGGTTCGGCGACAAGGGCTTCTTCATTGAACCGACCGTGTTCGCCGGCGTGACCGACGACATGGCGATCGCCACCGATGAAATCTTCGGCCCTGTGATGAACATTCTGAGTTTCAAGGACTTGGACGAAGTTGTCGAGCGTGCCAACAACACCTGCTTCGGTTTGGCCGCCGCCGTGTGGACCCGCGACGTGGCCAAAGCCCATCGGATCGCCGACAGCGTTCGCGCGGGAACGGTTTGGGTCAACTGCTACGATGTCTTCGACGCCGCCGCCCCGTTCGGCGGATTCAAGATGAGCGGCATCGGCCGCGAACTCGGTGAAGCAGCACTCGCCAACTATACGGAACTCAAAACCGTGACGATGAGCTTGGACTAATGCTAGCGAGGATGGCGGAGAGAAGATCGAGGATGGAAAAGACTTGCCATCCTCGATCTTCTATTCTCAATCTTCTATCCGCCATTCTCGATTTCTTTTCGCGTTCGGTTGCCGGAAACGGCTACGTCTGCGGGTTGCCTTTGTCGCGGTAGCGGGCACTCACGCGGGCGAGTTGGCGTTTTTCGGCTTCGGAAAGGGATTGCATGCCGTGCTGATGGACTTTATCCAACAGGAAATCCAGCACGCGTTCGGCTTCTTGGTCTTTCTCGGCTTGGCGGCGTTCTTTTTCGGCCCGCCGGCGTAACCGCCAGCGTTTCCAAAAACCGGGCGGGCGTTCGGTCTCGGTTTCCGATTGCTCTAAGCTGGTGTACCCCTGCGAAAAATCGTAGCCCATGAACGATTCATCGTATTGGTCGGTCTGTTGCAGTTGATGGCGTTCCATGAGGTTGACGATAAACACCACCGCTCCGATCAGCACGATGCCACGCCCTTCCACGAACAAGCCCACGACCATCGCAATCACGCCGACGATAAACGCCGACCAACACCGAAATTTCCATCGCTCGCCGATGGCCGATTCGCGTGGTCGCGATGGATCCGCAGCATGTGTCCGCCGTCCAAGGGCATTACGGGGATCGAGATTCACCAAAAACAACAGCCAATTGATGCAGAACGTGAACACCAAAAATCCCGAATCAGCTCGTTTTGCAAAGGCAGATGCGGCAGCACGAAGGGGTTGAGGGCTTCTTTGAGAAAGCGATCCTTCAGATGCTGCATGGCGGGAATGCAGCGTCGCCAGACACAGGGCCAGATTGACCAGCGGCCCGCCACCCGTAGCGAGCAGTTGCGATTTCAAGTTGCTCGCGGGGCGGACAAACGCCAACCCGCCCAAGGGCCAGAGCAGAATTTCGTTGCCCGAACCGCCCGTCAAGCGGGCTCCAGAATGTGGCCGAACTCGTGCAGCAGCACGCTGACTACCACACACGCCGGAAACCGCCGCCCCCAACGCCGGGGTATAATCCGGGCGGATGAGGAAATACGCGATCAGTACGGGGAAAAACCAACTGACGCGGACCTGGACGCCGAACCAGGTTCCCAAAGGGAATGACCAAAATGCGACGCTGTCCTGATGATTCATGGGAGTGACCGCTTAATTCCGTTGCGAATTTCGATTACAAAAATCTTACCACCCGAAAACCAACCCGCAATTCCGCTTCGTTTAAGAAATCAATAAGCGGCAATGCGGTAGCCGCCGGTTTTCCATTCAAAGAACCGGCGGTCAACGCTTTGCCGCTTATTTTTTCAGGAGAGTGATTTCTTGCAGGATGCGAAACTGCCGACCGTCAGCATAACCCGAAGCGTAAGCGAGGGACACATCTTGGTTCGCCTCGCTTACACTTGGGGTGACGAATAAATCCGAGTTGGGCGAATCGATTCGTTAGAAGTGCAGGCCCATACGGGCGATGAAGCCGGCACCAATGTCGTAGCCCGGCGTGTTGCGGAGGAATTCCACCTGTCGGCTGAAGATGGCCCCGGCTTCAAAAAACGCCGAGACGCCGTAGGTGTTATTTGTGCGAAGTCCGCCGAGCACCCGCCAATCCCGAATTTGAATCTGGTCTTGATACGATCCGAGCCCGCCGCCGATGTTTGGCCCGCGGGTGACTTCGTAGGCTTCGACGTGGTATTCGCCGCGGACGTACAACCATTTGGCAATTCCCCCGCCATCGCCGACCAAGAAACTCACGCGGGGATTGGGGAACACCAGCCGGTATTCCCGGTTGGGGCTGGGTCGGCGAATGATCCCGATGTAAGGTAAGACAATGCTATCCACACGGTCCCAATACAGCACCCCGCCGACCAACGTGGTCCGGGGCGAAACGCGCTGGAACATCACCAGTCGGCCATCCAGATTGAAGGCTTTGTTCGACAACCCTTGCGTTAAATCCGAATTGATCGAGGGATTGAACCCCGCCTGAAACACCAAGGGGCTGTCCAAAGGAGAAGTCAATTCAAAATCGGTGCCGAAGTGGTGGACGTTGCCTGGCAAGTCGATGTTGTTGGTGAACGGGGTTCCCGGCGGGCCGGCGTTCGCGGGGCCGTTCCAACTTCGCTCTGAGTATTGAAACGTGTACGAGAACACAGAGCGATCAAAAACCGGCATAGTGTATTCCCCTTCGTAGTCCAACGCGAAGAGGCCCATGCGGCCAAGTTGCCCGACGCCGGGACTGCGCCGCGTGTCTTGATTCGGGATGAAGCCGACATCCACCCGATGGGTGACGCCGAATCGGTAGGGTTGCAGCCCATCAATCGAATAAGAAACCGGCAGCAAACCCGGCGCATCGGCAGATTCCGTGAACGGAGCCGCGCCGGAGCCGTTCAAAAACGGATCGCCGGAATACGAACCCAAGGGTTGACCCGGCGGCAAAACCGGGCTGTAAATGGGGTCGGGGGTTCCCAAGGGCGAACCGTAAGGAACACCGCCTTGTTCGGGGGATCCAATTGTCGGCCCGGACGGAATCGGCACGCCCGACTGCGCAGGGGCCGCGAAAGTCGGAGCCTGGGCGTACACCGGCGGCGATTGGTAAAAGACTTCCGGGCTTTGGCCCCGAATCATGTGCTCGAACTGAGGCGATGGGGTGTAAAGAGTGGGAACAGCGTCGCCCGCCGGGGCGTGCTCAGCACGCTGAGAAGGCAAAGAACGGATGCGTTCACGGGACAGCCTATATTACGGAAAGGAGAGTTTGATGGGAACGTGAGAGACCGCGTGAGTTGCGGTGAGAGAGGACGGGGCGGATTCTCCAAAAGTCTGCCATTCCGTCAAGCCCAAGTCTTGAGGAAATTCTCCGCGATTCCGCCGGTTCCCGAAAAAAAACTCCGCAAACGGGGCAGTGGCCGGAAGATGCGTCTGCGCGAAACAACACCCGCAGCCTCGACGAGACCCCGAAATTCGGTCCTCGTCGAGGCTGCGGGTGTTGCGGGGAACGAAACACATTCCCCGATTCGGCTTCGTCACCGCTTTTTATTGGTGATAGCCCAACGCTTCAATCACGTCGTACAACTCCGCATAGGTGATAAATCGTCGGCGGTGTTGCAGCTTGTATCGGTCAACCGCTTCCGCCAATTCGGCCACTTCAGGGCGTTCCCCATCGTGCGAATTTTGAAATTGACGCCGTTCGGGGCCATTCGTTCGGGCTTCCGTTGAAGGATTGCGACGATCCACGAAGGGGGCGGGCTTCTGCTCCAGTGTTTGATTCATTAAACTGCTCCTAGGAAAAATGGACGGTTGGAAAAACTTAGACTTCGCTTCCCTAGGGAGCAAATAAATTCTCTCTGGAAACGGGGAGTTTCGCCAAAAATCCAAATCACTCAGGAAAAACACGGACGCGGCCCATCGGGAAACGGCGTGGTTTTCTTCGTGTTGTTCTCTCGAATCTCTGCCTTGTTTGAATTTTTATGTCAACCAAAATCACTCTCTTGGGCAACGGGGCAATGGCCACCGCCTGCGCGATCCTATTGACCGAACATTCCAACCAACGGGTGGCGATGTGGACCAGAAACCCCGCCTATGCCGAGGAAATCGCCCGCAACCGCGAAAACCGCCGCTTGCTGCCCGGCGTTTTCTTCGCCCGATTCGCTGGAAGTCACCGGCGACATCGAACGGGCTGTCAAAGGGGCCGACTTTCTTGTCGCCGCCATTCCCACCAAGTTTTTAAGGGCGGCGTTGGTGCAGTTGGCTCCCCACCTTCAAGGCGACCGTCCCGTGGTCAGCGTGATTAAAGGTCTCGAAAATCAAACCTTCATGCGGCCCAGTCAAATCATCGAAGACGTGCTGGGCAACCGCCCGGTGGTGGCGCTCGGCGGACCCAGCCACGCCGAGGAAATCTCCCGCCGCTTGCCCGCCAGCGTGGTCGCCGCCAGTGGCGACGTGGCTTTGGCGAAAACCGTGCAAGACATGTTTTCCACCGAACGCTTCCGGGTTTACACCAATTCGGACATCGTCGGCGTGGAACTGGCGGGGGCGCTGAAAAACGTAATCGCGATTGCTTCGGGCATCTGCGACGGCATGAACTACGGCGACAACGCGAAGTCGGCCTTGGTCACGCGGGGTTTGGTCGAGATCACACGCTTCGGCGAAGCCTTGGGAGCAGAACCGGCCACATTTTCGGGACTGGCCGGCATGGGCGATTTAATCACGACCTGCATCAGCCCTTTCAGCCGCAATCGCGAAGTCGGCCGGCGCTTAGGCCAAGGGGAATCGCTGAACGAGATCCTCAATTCGATGCCGGGCGTGGCCGAGGGCGTGACCACGACCAGCAGCGTCTACGAACTGGCCGAGAAAATGGCCATCGACATGCCGATTAGCCAAGAAGTCTACCGCGTGCTCTTCGACGAACAATCCCCCGAAGAAGCCACCGACACTCTCATGCTCCGCCCCCCGCGAGATGAATGACGTCTCGCTGAGGAAATCTTGAGCAAAATCCGGGCTTTCCCGGATTTTTTCCATTGAAACTTGCTGATGGCGTGCAATCTTACCTCATCTGACTTGGCAGACTTTGCCGATGATGACGGTTGTAGCGATTGTACCGATGCGACGGGCGGGGCCGGAATTGTTGGAGGCATATTCCGACCGCGAATTACCGTATCACCACGTCAAGCGGGAGTTCACCGGTGAGCAATATCTGGCAGTTTCGTGCGGTCCGAAAAATTGGCCGAGCGGGGGTCTTCGGGGCAGTGCTTTTGCTGCTCGGAAACGCGGCATTGGCCCAATCTTCCCCGGAAGAGGAACCGTCTTCCCCCGCCGAGACCCAAGAGGGAATGCCGAACAATCAAACGGTCCACTTGAAATTCTTGGCCGCCGATTGGCCCACGGTCTTGAAAAAGGTCGCGGAGGAATCCGATTCCATTTTAATCATGCACGAAGTCCCGCCGGGCCGCTTTGGCCGCCGCGACAAAGAACCGTACACCCGGCACGAAGCCGTACAGATTCTGAATCACGAACTCGAACCCGAAGGGTTTCGGATTCTGGAAAACAACGAATATCTCATCGTGCTGCATCAAAGATCGCTGCGAACCCGTTATCCGCGCCCCAAGCCGCCGAAGCCGACGGAATGGCATCCCGATCCTGCGGCCAATCGGCAGTTCGATCCGCCCCGCGTTTCCAAACGCTCCGTCACGCCGATTGCCACGCGGGAAACCCAACCGCCTGCGAAAATTCAATTGGCGACGAACGCCAAACCGATTCCGACCCCCGTGCCGGCGGTCTCTTCCACCGAGAAGAGTACAAATCCGATTGCCGCGGCAGAGGCTCCGCCCGCGAACGCCGCGGGACTTCCCGCCGGTTGGTCTTTCACGGTGCTCTCGCCGCGAAACCGGGTCCGCGATTTGGCTGGTTCTTTGTTCAAAGCGCTGGAGTCGAAGGCGCAGTTGTTCGACCGAGGCATCAACGGCTTGCCGGCCTTTCGCGTGCAATTTCCTTCCCCCGTCGAAAACGGCGGCCTGGAAGGATTTGAAGTGGGCATCGACATTGCGAAAAATCAAATTTTGCTCGCTTCCACACCTAAGCGGTTGCGGCAACTGACCAGTTTGTTTCAGTACGTGGACCGCGAAACCAATGAGTTCCAACAACCCATTCGCCTGGTGGCCGCCGATGAAACCACGGCTCAACTCGCCCAAGAATTAACGCCCCAACTCAATCGCATCGCGGGGAAGCGAAAAAACTCGGCCCGCTGCCCTTGGCTTCTCCTCTCAAGAAACCGGCGGCGAACAATTTGGAGCAAGAATGGTGCTGGCCCAAGCCCAGCCCAATCCCCAGCAACCGCCCGCGAACGCGGCGCAACCGCCGATCAATTCGCAAGTCGTGCCTTTGCAACCCACGCAACCGGGCGGAATCTCGGCGATTATCGCGAATTTCCGCGGGGACGTGCAAATCCAGGCGATTCCCGAATTGGGAATCATGATTTTGAAAGGCAATCAGGCCGATGTGGATGCCCTGATTAAGATCATCAACAAATCCAAGAGCAAACCGTGGGGGTTTTGCCCAATGTCGACATTCTGTTTCTCGAAAATTTGAACTCGGACAACCTTCGCGGAATTCTGCGGTCGGTTTACGACCAACTCGGCACCATCACCACGCGAACCGGGCAACCCCTAGGCAACAGGTTGCCTTCATTCCGATGGCTCGTCCCAATGCCGTGATGATTATCGCACCTCCGATCGAAATGACGAACATTCAAGACTTGGCCAAAAAATTGGATCAGCCGGTCGATCCCACGACGACTATTGAAGTCTTTTCCCTGAAGCACGCCATTGCCACCCAAGCCGCCGCCACGTTGACGAACGCCTTTCAAGCCCAAGCCGCCGCCGGAGGAGCCGCGGGGGCCGTGGAGGCGCACCCGCAGTCGGCGGAACGGGGGCTAGCCGAATGCCGCGTTCGCACCTCGCATGCGGGTCATCGCCGATGTGCGGACCAATTCGCTGATCGTGCAGGCCCGCCCGAATGACATGGCGGAAGTTTCGCTGATTATCACCAAAATCGACCTCATCTACAGCCCGGCTCGTTCAACAAAATGCAAGTTGGTTCCCTTGAAGAACGCCGTGGCGGATGAATTGGCCAACGTGATTACCAGCACGATTCAAAGTTTGCTCAACCCCGCCTCGGTCACGGGCACGCCCCCGCAGGGCAGGCGGCAAACCAATTGGCGGTGGAGGCCGGCCAAGGCCCGCAGGAACTTCGCGACGTGAAAGTCCGTGACTTTGGAATTTCTTTCCAGCATCGGGGGATTGGAAAAAACCGTGCGTTCGGGGATTCTCTCGGACATCCGCATCACGCCGGATATCCGTTCCAACAGCCTGTTGGTCGCCGCTCCCGAACAAAGTTTGGAGATGGTGATCGCCTTAATTCATCAACTCGATCAACCCAGTTCCACGGTGGCGGAGATCAAAGTCTTCACCTTGGAAAACGCGGACGCCGGCACGATGATTACGCTTTTGGAAACCCTGTTCCCAAGCCAACCCCAATGGCAGCTCGGCCCAACAGGGTGTGCAAATTGTGGGGGCGGAAGATGCCAGCAGTGGGCTGGTTCCGCTGCGGTTTTCCGCGGATGTTCGCACCAACAGCATTATTGCAATCGGTGGCGGAGATGCCCTACGAGTCGTGGAAGCCATTCTGCTTCGCTTGGATGAAAGCGACGTGCGGCAACGCAAAACCACCGTCATCAAATTGCGGAACAGCCCCGCGACCGATATCGCCGCCGCAATCAACACGTTTTTGCAATCCCAGCGAGATCTCGCGAACATCAATCCCGAATCAGGTCAGCAATACGGAATTGTTGGAACAGCAAATCATCGCGGTCGCCGAACCCATCACCAACAGCTTGCTGATCTGCGCCACGCCGCGGTATTACGAAGACATTCAAGATTTGATTCAAGACCTTGGATGCCGCCCCGCAAGCAGGTCATCATCCAAGCCTTGTTGGTGGAAGTCACTTTGGACAACACGGACGAGTTCGGGATGGAACTGGGTTTTCAGGATGAGCGTGTCTGTTCAACCGCAGCACCGACGCAGGCGGCGGACTTGTTGACGATTCAGCAAACCACCACCGCCCCGAGCAACGGCGTGCAGACCTCGACGCAACAGATTATTTCGCAAGCCACCACGCCGGGCTTTCGGTTCAACGATCCGACTTATGCCGTTCCTTTGGGGAACAACGTGGCGGCCTCGCCGAGCTTGTAGGATGGCAAAGTCTCAGCAACTTTTCGCTGGGCCGCACAACAACGATCTGGGCTTCGGGGGCTTGGTGCTTTCGGCCAGTTCCAACGAAGTCAGCTTGCTGTTGCGGGCCTTTGCGGCCCGCCGGCAAGTTCACATTTTGAGCCGGCCCCAAATTCGGACCTTGGATAACCAAGTGGCTCAAATTCAAGTCGGCCAGCAAGTGCCGATCGTCAATGGGATCACGTTCGGGGGGCCAATAACTCGGCCTACCCGATTGTGGTGCAAGATTCCGCCGGGATTATCCTCACGGTGACTCCGCGAATCAGTCCCGGAAGAAAACATCGTGATGGAAGTCGTCGCGGAAAAAAGTGCCTTCAACGGGGATGGGGTGACGATTTTCGTGGACAGCACCAACGGGAACGAAATCACCTCGCCCATTAAAGACATCACCTCGGCCCGCACGACGGTGGGCGTGCCCAACGGACAAACCATTGTGATGGGCGGCATGATTACCAAGAAGCGATGCCACCATCGAACGCAAAGTCCCCTGGCTGGGCGATCTGCCGTACTTGGGTCTGCCCTTTCGCTACGATTCCACCACGCACAAGCCGCACGGAGCTTTTGATCTTCCTCACGCCGCGAATCATCCGGGGCGATGCCGACAACGAATTCATCAAGCAAGTGGAATCGGAACGGATGCACTTTGTCGAACAAGAAGCGGAAGCCATCCAAGGGCCGTTGTTCGCACTTCCCGGCCATCCAGGCCAACCCGAATGGATGGGCGAAGAAGGGTATTGCCCGCCGGAGTCGATGGAAGGCGTTCCCGGCAACATGCAGGGACCGATGATGCCCGAAGAAGGCACGGTGATTCCCGCCCCGTCTCCCGCGCCCGCCGGTCCGCCGATGGAGGATTCTGAAGTTCCGAATCCCCCGCAGCCGGGGAACATCGAACAAATGAGTGGGAACGGGAAGGTTCCCTGGTGGTTCCCGCCGGAGGCTTTCCCGCCTCAACGGACTTCAATCCGCGCGGCATCAAGCGAAAGCCCACCGGGGAGAAAAAACGCCCCTGGTATTTCTGGGGAAAAAAATGACTGTAGGGTTTTGAGTTAAGGATTCAAAGTGGCCCGACCCCAAGCCGCCGACTTGTCGGCGGAAGTTCCAACGCATTGATGGAGGTTTTCGAGATGATCCCCATGCGACATTTTTTCGTGGCCCGGCCGGCGGTCGCCGGGGCGATTCTGTTGGCAACTCTTTCGCCTGGAGCAGGCTGCGCGTTGCCGCTTCAATGGCAAAACCCGGCCGATAAACTGCCCCAGGCCACCCTGCAAGATCCCGCGAATCACATCCTTTGCATTTGGGAAGCCGCCGAGGGCATGGACCCCGATGGAAAACCCACGCGGGGATTCGCGGGAAAACTGACTTTCTTCAATCGAGGAGAACGGATGGGTGTGCGGATCAAAGGGGACGTGCGGATCACCGTGTACGATGACCAAGGCAAGCCCGAAGACAGAGGCAAGCCGCTTCACAACTGGGATTTCCTAGGCAAGGCTTGGGAGATTCATCTGCAAGACAGCGATTTGGGAGCCGCCTACAGCGTGTTCATTCCTTATTCCCGCAAGGGGAATCATCGCGCCCAGTGCGCCTTGCAAGTGAAGTTCACCCCCGAAAACGGCACGCCGATCTACTCCGACACCGTGGCTGTCCTACTAGATGGCCCGATCGGAAAAAAAGACGAGGAGGCAGCGAAAGCAAAATCGCGTACCGACAAGCGAACCGCACTCGACAGCATCACGATTCCGCTGAAGGAAAAACGCACGACGGGATTGGAACGCCTGCCGAACGGGCGGGTGGAATTGGAACAGGTCGAAGGCCCGGTTTCGGAATTGAACGCGAAGCATCCCTTTCAAGCCAGGGGGCAATTCACGCCCTTGGGCAGCAGTCTTCTGGGGAAAACTTCCCCGGCGATGTCCACACTGCCCTCGGCTCCTCGCAGCGTGACATCCTCGGTGATGCCTCCTCCGGTCGAGACGCCTTCCGTGATTCCGCCCCCCAAGGTCACGCATCCGGTGATCTCTTCCCATCTGGCGACGCCCGCGGGAAGCCCGCCGCGAACTTTGCCGACCGATCCTGCCGCCCAACCGATTTCCACGGCAAAACCGTCGGTTCCCGCAACCCTCCCCGCGACTTCCCCTTACCTGCGATCCGCGAATCCGCTTTCTTCTCAGCAGCATCCCAGCTTGGGGAATGGCTCCTGATCGGAGGGCCGGCAGAATCGCTTCATTAGGCAAAGTGGGAGAAATTGCGGAAATCCTGGTAGACTTTCGGCTCTTTGTGGTATGATGAGCGGTGGCCTGCGTTCGACCTAAAAGGGGGAGGCGAACGCAACGTCCACCGCCGATCATTTTCCAGGAGCCAATCGCCATGTTCAGCAGGTCGTTTTCGCGCGGAGTTTATTTCTCGACCCTCACGGCCGGGATTTGTCTTTGTTGGGGTTCCTCCGCATCCGCTCAGAGCTTATTCGGTGGGGCTTCCACGACGATGTCAAATCGCTCGACCGTGTCGTCGACGGGCCTGTCGAGTTCCGCCCCATCCGGTTCCGGGCTGCTCACCGGCGCGGGTCTGACCAGCGCGGCAGGCGGGACTGGTGCAGCAGGAGGGACCACCGGGCTGAACACCTCTGGCCTGGGAACTTCCACAACGGCCTTGGCAGGCCCGCAATTGAACACTCAATTGGGCGCGTTGAGCGCCACGATCGGGCAGGGCGGTTTTGTGGGAGGATCCGATACCACGGGGCGATTTGTGGGCAGCGCGAATGCCGGTACCCAATCGATTCAAAGCACGAGCATGGGCGGGAGGGGACAAACCGGCCAATTCGGCGGGCGAACCACAAGCACCAATCAGCAAAGTAATTTCAACCAACAATACGGTTCGCAATCCCGTCGCACGATCCGCCCGCAACAGAAGATTGCCTTTAACTATCCCCAACGAGCCGTGACGGTCGTCCAAACCCGATTGAGCACGCACTTTCAAAAGCTGCCCACCAACCGCCCCCAACTGCAAGGCGTGCAAATTCAAATGGGGGCAAACCGCGAGGTGACCCTCAGCGGGCGCGTGGGTTCTTTGGACGACAAAAAACTGGCCGCCATCATGGCCCGGATGGAACCCGGAGTCCGCACTGTCAAAAACGAACTGACCGTCTCCGGCAATTAAGCATCGTTAGCAAAAGAACTGTTCTGCCACCCAAGGCTTACTTTATGTCTCGAACGATGTAAGACAATTCGATTGCCAGGGAAGCCGAAAGGGTTGTGAGGAAAATGCAAGATCCACGCGTTGGATTTTGCCCATTCAAAAAAATTCCACAAACGGGGCTGGCATCGGCGGGAATTATCTGCCAAGTTTGCCGGGTAGAAAACGAATGGATTCCTCCCGTTTCCCCACAACCAAGGCAACATCGTGGCTGTTTTTTCCCCTCCTCTTTCCGCTCCTCCGCTTGCGCACGTTGGCTGGGGAGAATTTTCGCCGGTTGGATTCGTGAAGCGCTTCACGCGGCGGGCTTTCGCGGGAATGGCTTGGAGTCTGACCATCGGCTGCCTGCTGGCCGTGCTGCTGAGGCTGATTTGTAAAGATTCGCTGCCGGTGCTGGCTCCATTATTCTATGCCACGCCCTTGGCATTGATCTGGAGCGGATGGACCGTGACAGGTGCGATTTTTGTCGGATTGCGAAAACCCGTCTTGGCCGCCTTGGCCGGAATCTTGGCCGTGACTTGCTGGGTCTGGTGGCAACAAACTGCCGTAGTGGCGGCTCCTCAAACACTTTCCGTCAATTCGCTCAGAATCGTGTTCTGGAACGCCGCTCGCTTAAAATCGGGCTGGTCGCCGGTCGCCGGACAAATCGCGGAATGGTCTTCCCCGCTAATGGGATTTGTGGAAGCCGGTTCCGATGGCCCCGAAGACCGCGCACGTTGGCAGCAAGAATATCCGCATCATCGCCCGATCTTCTTCGGCAACGACATGGTCCTGCTGACTCAGGCCAAACTCCTCGAAACTTCGAGCGGGCAATTGGCGAGAGGTTGCTACTACGGCTTGGCGAGGTTGGAATGGCACGAACAGCAATTCACCGCGATTCTGGTGGACATTCACAGCAGCCCGTTTTATTCGCGCGAACCCGCTTTGACGGCTTTGGCCGACTTGGCAAACTCCATCACCACGGAACCGGTCGTCATCATGGGCGACTTCAATACGCCTGCGGACTCGGTCTGCTTTCACGATCTTCGCGCGGGCTTTCAGAATGCGTTTGAATCCGCCGGTCGCGGACACTCCGCCACTTGGCCCACGCCTTGCCCGGTGCTGGCCATCGATCACGTGTGGACCAACCGCCGCTTCGCCGTGAATCTCTGCCGGCATGCCCGGTCGGCGCAATCGGATCATTTCGGCGTAATCGCGGAACTCTCTTTTTCCAAATAGCCTTCGCGATTTGCCCTTTCTTTCCAGCACCTGCAAGGTTGGTGTGCGTGCTTTTCGGGCACATGTCGATCTTCTCAATGTGGGCTATTGATTTGTTCGAGGCCGTCTCGAATGATCCCGTTTCCGGAGAGCTCGCAGCGGGTCAAAACGGATTTGATCTCGCGAACCCGCTTTTTTATACGATTCCCAATCAATGCCCCAAGACCACGCCCAGGTTACGAAAAGCACTGGATTCCCTGGCCCGGGGGTTGGCTCCGTTCGTGGAACGCGAGATGGAAGCCGTCTACAAAAATCGCTGGCGGACGGTGGTGCAAGACAGCTTTCGCGGCGGCAGGGGCCAACCGAATTCCACCGATTCGCAATCCGCTTGGGACGCCCATTCGCTGTTGACGGTGATGTGGGATCAATGGAACAGCGTCTTTCGAAATCGGCTTGGCCATGCCGAGCGGAGTTTGGTCAGCGAACTCCGCGGGTTTCGCAACCAATGGGCGCATCAAGAGGGGTTTCAGTTCGATGACACTTACCGGATTTTCGATAGTGCCGAGCGATTGTTGGCGGCGATTGGTTCCGCGGAAGCCGAATGGCTCGCCAGGGGAAAACGCGAACTCTTGAAAGCCGAATTCGACCGCGAACTGCGGGCGGCCTATCGGCGATCCAAAGCCCGCCGGCAAACCTGGCAAGATGTGTTTATCTACGTGAGTTGCTGCATCGCGATTGTGTTCGCCATCTTTCAGCATCTGGGAACCGATGCCTGGCTGATGGTGGTCGCCGTTATTTTTACCTTCGCGTTTTTCGTTTGGCAAAGGGTTTCCGAACCGCCGACCGCTCAGTTCGGTGCGCACGAGTGCGGCGGCTGCGGGAAGATTATCTATTCCGATGTGTGTCCCTATTGCGAACCCGCCAACTATTTCCCCGCCAAACCGGCCAGGCTTCAACCGATTGAACCGGAAGAAGATGAGGCCCCTCCCGCCAGGGATTCCCAGGGGAAGCCGAGTTAATCCTTCGCATTTGGCTCTGTCAATGGTGCTTTCGCTTGACGGAATCGTAGCAAACTCGGCACAATTGAACCCCAAACGGTTGTTTTCGGTTTCTCCTCCCATCGGTTTTTGATGAACGCCCTTCCTCAACCCAAATATCGACTGGTCGATTTCGCGGAAATTCCCGGCGGTCGATTGCCCCTGCGGCACGGCCAAACGCGCGTTCTCTGATGTGAAAGACTACCCGGCAACCATCCACCAAACCGAAATCGCGGAAGATGCCCGCAAACATTACCACCTGCACCAAACCGAGGCGTATTATTTTCTCGCCTGCGAGGAAGACGCCAGCATGGAATTGGACGATGAGATTCTCCCCGTCAAGCCGGGCTTATGCCTGCTGATTCCCCCCGGCGTGAGGCATCGGGCCATCGGGAAAATGACGATCCTCAATATCGTCATTCCCAAGTTCGATCCCGCCGACGAACATTTCGATTGAGCCGTTCCAGGCAACAAGAATTACGAACACACCTTTTACCGTCAGAGACAAATTTAGGCATGACTCACCAAAACAAAGGTCCGAAATCACCGGGCGAAGACGATTCTTGGGAATCGTTGGCAACGAATCTTTTCGGCATCGACTTTAGCCACCCCCCGATTCCCAGCGAGGGGGAAATCTCGTTCGAACTGACCGCAGAATTGGAACCCAAGGTCGCTCCCGAAAAACCAGCCGAAGAGGTTCCCCACGATGAGGACGTCCGACTCGCGGAGGCTTGCGAAGATGCTGGCTTCTCCGACGATGAGGACTTGCTCGAAGCCGGTTTTCCCGAAGAAGATGAACCCGAACTTGATTTCTCGGTAAAACTCGCCGGCGGAGTCATCAAAGAGGATGCGCTGACCAACTTTGACGAAGACGATGCCGTCACCGACGAGTTAGAAGAGGAAGCCGAAGACGACGATGATGAGGAAGAAGTAGAAGTAGAAGTAGAAGTAGAAGTAGAAGTAGACACTTACTGGGAAGCCTTGAACGAGTTTGAATGGGACGCGGAGGAGGATGACCAAGACGCCCGCGGTTCACACTCTTCTTCTCGTCGCGGTTCTTCAAAACCGACTCGCTCGCGAGACCGCAAACCGGAACGGGGCCGCCAACCGGAAGAGGGTCGCCAACCGGAACGGAGTCGCAAGCCGACTGAAACCCGGGAGCGTAAAAAAGCCTCGACGGAAGAACGGACCCTCGTGGATGAAGAAATTGCCTCCGCCGCCGATTATATCAACGAATACGATGACACCGGCTTTGGAGAGGGCCTCGTCGAAGAATCGAATCGCCCCGCGCCGGTGCGAGACCGGAAACAGGCAGTGCGGGTAGTCGATGACGAAATCGAGGAGGAAGAAGAATCGCTCGGCGGAGATTCCGCAGAACACGATACGGACGAGGAACCGAGTCCCGAACGCAAACGCCGTCGCCGGCGTCGCCGGGCAAACCGCGAAGTGAATCCGAAGAACGGGAAACCCCGGCTCAGTCGAAGTCGCAAGAAGATTCCATTTCCGAAGAGGACATGGACTTCGAATCGGATGAGGAAACCGTCCCCGTCAAAAAACCACAGCCGCGTAAGCTGGCGAGAGCCGAATCTCGCGAAGAGGAATCGGAAGGTGAACCCCGCCGCAAACGGTCCCGGCGCAGGTCGCAAAAATCCGCACCACAATCCGAGGATTCGTTTTCCTCCGATCTCGCCGAAGAGGAAGAAGAGGTCGAGAAAGAGGAACGCAAACCGCGCCGCCGCAAACGCAGCCGATCGAGGGATGAGGAACCCCAAAGCGAAGGCGAGGAAGCCGCCCCCCGCGCGGAACGATCCCGCAAGGTGCGCAAACCCGAAGCGGACAAAGAATCGCCTTATCGCAATATCCCCACCTGGAAAAGGCGATTTCCTATTTAGTCCAGCCCGAAGAAATCCCGTTCCAATTCCGGCAAGTCGGATGCGGACTCCTCCGATTCCTCCCGACAATCCCGTCCCCGAAGACGCCGACGCTCCTAAATTCTGGATTGAATCAAGGCGAACGGATATAACAAAGCACCTGTTTCGCCGACTCTTGCTCCGGGATGTGTGTCTGATATGATGTGCGGGTGAGTCGATTCCACCCACTGCACATCGCCGCGAGTTGTCAATCTGACAACAGCGGCAGGAGCCTTGCGCGGATGAGTTCCGAAGCGAAGATCACCTGGATGAAATGGAACGATCTGCCCTGGTTTTCTCAATCGGAACCCGGCGGGGCGGCCATTCATTTGTCGGAACGGCTATTGGGGGCCTGCCTGGAGTTGGAAGATGCCAAAACTCTGCTGCACGAGATGCTGCCGGAGTTGGCCACGGAATTCGCCGTCCAATGGGCCGCCGTCGTCGAGCAAAACAATAGCTGGACTCTTCGCGGGCAATGCGGTCGGTTTCCTTTGGAAGAACTTCCGTTCGACTTTCTCGATCAGATTGTGCAAGCCCGCGGGCGGGTTTCAGCCAATGGCATCGCCCGCCAGTTGGGGGATGATCGGCGTGCCCTTGGTTTCGACCGAGGGCATTAAGAACGTGTTTTTGCTCTGCGGGCGTTCGCTGACAGGGGAGTGGTTGCCGATGGCAGTTATCGTGGGGCGGGCGTTGGCGTTGTCCCTGCGGATGATCGAAAACCGCGAAGCCACCATTCGCCGAGCCGACCGACTGCAAAGCACGCTGCAAATCACATCTTCCTTCGCCAAGGAACGAAAATCCGGTCGGCTGTTGGGCGTGATCGCCACCGAAGCCACCCGGCTTTTGGATTGCGACCGCTCCAGCATTTTCGTTTGGGACCGCGAGCAAAAAGAACTCGTGGCCTGCCCGGCACTTGGGGTCGAGGGCGAAACGCTCCGCATTCCCGAATCCGCGGGGATCGTGGGCGAAGTCGTGGCCACGGAAAAAACCATCCAAGTCGACAACGCCTACCAAGACCCCCGCTTTCATGCCGAGGTCGATAAGCAAAGCGGCTACAAAACCCGCAATCTGGTTTGCGTGCCCGTCCACGATGCCGAGGGCCGGTTGATGGGTGCGTTCAAATGTCATCAACAAAAACCGGGGTTGTTTCACCGAAGAAGATGTGGAGAGCCTCAAACAATTGGGAACCCATGCGGCGACGGCGATTCGCAACACCCGCGAGTGGGAACAACTGATTCGCACCCGCGAGCAACT
>CAWAVN010000019.1:0-19028 GCA_963785505.1 uncultured Planctomycetaceae bacterium | reverse complement strand
GGTAAGGAAGCAACACGGGGTTTGGTCAGGTAGGCGCGGCAGGCACGAAGAAACGCATCGCTCACCGATACGCATGATCTTGTCCGCGTCCGCCACGCGCTGCAACAACAGGTTCAACGCGCTCTCATGATCAGCGACGGACTGCAACGCGGTCGCGCTGTCATTCTCGACCAGAGTGCCTTGCGCGCGGCCGATGCCGCGCACCTCGAGCCTGGTCAGTGCCTGCGATCGATCCGACTCCCACACATCGATCTTCAGCGATGAGGAGCCGACATTGACGGCCAGGGAATTGGGTAGCGGACCATCACAATGATTTTTGGTCCGCACAGCGGACCCTACACAGGGCTGGTTTGGGTTTGTCTTTCGATGGCTTCTTCTAACGTCAATCCGAAGGTTCGGCACACCGCCAGGGCGATGTTCACGCCATCTTCGTGGAAGCCGTTGCCCCAATAGGCTCCGCAGAACGAGGTGCGGTTTTGTTGAATCAATTCCCCGTGCCTGGCTTGTGCCTTCGCCCGGTTTGTGGTGTAGATCGGGTGATGATAGGTCATCGTTTGAATGATGCGGCTAGGATCAATCGCAGAGGTTTCGTTCAAAGTCACGTTATAGATGTGTTTGGATGCGAGCGATTGCAGGATGTTCATGTGGTAGGTCACGGTGGCGGCCGCGGTTTCTTCTTTCGGCAGATGATAGTTCCAACTCGCCCACGCTTTGCGCAATTTGGGCAGCACGCGGGGATCGGTGTGCAACACCGCGGTATTTTCTTGATAAGGAAATTCCTGCAAAAGCTGCCGTTCGAGCGAAGTCGGATCGGTCAACATCTTCAACGCCTGATCGCTATGGCAGGCGAAAATCACCTGATCGAAACTTTCGGGCGGTCCCTCCACCGTCGAGATTTCCACACGCTCTGGATACCGAGTGACCTGAGAAACCGGACAATTCAAGCGGATGCGTTCGCGAAACCCGGCGGTTAGCGTCTCGACGTAACACCGCGAACCACCGGCGATCACGTACCATTGCGGGCGGTTTCGCAGACTGAGCAAACCGTGGTTGTGATAGAACTCCACGATAAACCGCATGGGAAACCGCCGGAACGTGCCGGGCGGACAGGACCAAATCGCGGCCCCCATCGGCACAAGATATTGGCCCACGAATTCCGGGGAATACTTGTGCTTGTCCAGATATTCTCCCACGGTGATGGCTTCCTCGGCGGAATCCAACAATGCCAACGATTCGCGGTTAAAGCGGGTGATGTCCCTCAGCATGCGGTAAAAACTGGGGCGGAACAGATTCCGCCTTTGGGCGAACAGCGTGTTGAGCGAAGTGCCGTTGTATTCCAAGCCCGTGCGCTGGCAGTGGACGCTGAAACTCATCGAAGTGGGCCGAATGGGCACACGGAGATGATCCAGCAGTTTTAGAAAGTTGGGATAGGTTCGGTCGTTGCAGACGATGAACCCGGTGTCGATCGCCAACTGTTCGCCTTGCCAATCGACATCGACGGTGTGGGTGTGTCCGCCGATGTAATCGTTGGCTTCCAAGACGGTGATCTCGTGCTCGCCATGCAGCAAATACGCCGACACCAAGCCGGAGATTCCAGAACCGACAATCGCAATCCGCATGGAGCTGTTCCGTGTCTCTCGTGTTTGAACCCGCACCTCGTGGCGGGATGTGATGGTGTGTGTGGGATTCCAGAAATGAGCGGCGTTGATGTTGTGTGGGAAAATTCCTGATTGGCATTCCAGGAAATTTTCGAGGCGATTGCATCAAAACTTACCCAGCCAAGTTTCGAGAAGATTAGCATTAAAGGCTTATCTCGACAAGCATTCCTGACTTATCGCGGAAACTGGTGTGTTTCAAGAAAGTTGGCAGATTTATATCCTGAACCGCGAAGCGGTGGTCGCCCAGAGCGACGCGCTTCAGCCTGGGGAGAAGAGGCTTCCGTGAAACACACACGCTTCTTTCCGAGATGTACGGCCCTTTCGGGGCAGATTCAATGCTTTTCCCGGCAATCTGACCCCGGCCACCTCGCCGAACAAAATTCGCACCTCTGTGGGGAATTGCCCGATGTCTGCCCGAATTGTTCTTGTTAGCATGTGGTGAATCGTTCAGTTTTTGGTGGTCGTTCTGCCGTCAGTCGGTAAACGATTTTCGCTCCGTTTGCGCCTTTATCACAGAGAGAGAATCTCATCATGCGTCTGCGATTGCTGGTCCCCGCCGTTATATTCGCCGTGGGCTGTTCCGTGGGTTGGCTCGTTTTCTGGGGGCCTTTGACAGACCTGTCGGCCCAAGAGAAGCAGGCCGATTCCGCTCCCGCTCCCCGTTCGCACGGATACGGTGCTGCCGCGGCCGGAGGAGCCGTTCCAGGGCAAGATCGGCCTGACCTACAAGGACTCGAAGGCGGTCAAGCCGAAGCTGAAGATCCCGGCGACCTTCGGCCTCGAAGATCCGCCGAACATCCTGCTCGTGCTGATCGACGATGCCGGCTACGGCCAGTTCGGCACCTTCGGCGGCGGCATTCCCACGCCGACGATGGACCGCGTCGCCAACAACGGCCTGCGAGTACACGCGGTTCCACACCACGGCCCTGTGCAGCCCCACGCGGGCCGCCCTGCTTGACCGGGCGCAATCATCACTCGGTCGGCAGCGGCGTCATCGGCGAGGCGGGGACCGGCTTCCCCGGCTACTCGGGCATCATCCCGGCGTCGGCGGCGACGTTCGCCGAGGTGCTCCGCGAGTACGGCTACGCGAACGCCTGGTTCGGCAAGAACCACAACGTCCCCGACTGGGAAACCAGCCTCGTCGGCCCGTTCGATCGCTGGGCCGACGGCCTGGGCTTCGACTACTTCTACGGCTTCGTCGGCGGCGACACCGACCAGTTCCATCCGGCGCTGGTCGAGAACAAGAAACGGATCGAACCGCCGGAGACCAACGAGGACGGCTCGCCCGTACCACTTCACGACCGACATCGCCGACCACGCCATCCGCATGATCCGGGCCTCGAAGGCCGTCGCCCCGCAGCGGCCGTTCTTCGTCTACTTCGCCACCGGAGCCACGCACGCTCCGCACCAGGTTCCCGAGGAGTGGATCGACAAGTTCAAGGGCCAGTTCGACGACGGCTGGGACGACTATCGCGAGAAGACGTTCGCGCGGCAGAAGGAACTGGGCGTCGTGCCCGCAGGACGCCAAGCTCACGCCGCGGCCCGAGTCGCTGCCGGCCTGGGACTCGCTGCCGGAGAACGAGCGCAAGGTCTACGCCCGCATGATGGAGGTCTTCGCCGGCTTCACCGCCCACACCGACCACGAAGTCGGCCGCCTCGTCGACGCGATCGACGAGATGGGCGAACTCGACAACACGCTGATCATCTACATGGCCGGCGACAACGGCTCGAGTGCCGAGGGCGGCCTCAACGGCCTGCTCAACGAGATGACCTTCTTCAACGCCATCCCCGAACCGCTCGACATGAAGCTCGCCGCGCTCGACACGCTCGGCAGCGACAAGCACTACAACCACTTCCCCGCCGCCTGGGCGCATGGGCCATGGACACGCCGTTCCAGTGGACCAAGCAGATCGCCAGCCACTTCGGCGGCACGCGCAACGGCCTGGCGATCTCGTGGCCGAAGCGGATCAAGGCCCGCGGCGAGATTCGCGACCAGTTCCATCACGTGATCGACATCGCGCCCACGATCCTCGAAGTCGTCGGCGTCGAGATGCCCGGCGCAGTTCAACGGCGTCGCCCAGAAGCCGATCGAAGGCGTCAGCATGGTCTACACCTTCGACGACGCCGACGCGACGGACCGCCGCACGACGCAGTACTTCGAGATGCTCGGCAACCAGGGCATCTACCACGACGGCTGGATGGCCAGCGCCATCCGCGGCGTCCCCTGGCTCAGCGAACCCGAGCCGGGCGACCTGCTCAACATGCCGTGGGAGCTGTACCACGTCGACGAAGACTTCAGCCAGGCGAACGACCTCGCCAAGAAGAATCCCGAGAAGCTCGACGAGCTGGTCAAGCTCTTCTTCGCCGAGGCGGCCAAGTACAACGTGCTGCCGCTCGACGACCGCAAGACCGAACGGCTGAACGTCGACAACCGCCCCAGCCTGACGCAGGGCCGCACGAAGTTCACCTATCCCGAACCTGCTCCGGCTGCCCGAGGGGGCCGCCCCGGACCTCAAGCACAGGAGCCACACGATCACCGCCAAGGTGACGATTCCCGAAGCCGGAGCCGAGGGCATGCTCTTCACGCAGGGAGGCCGCTTCGCCGGTTACGGCCTCTATCGTGCAAGGACGGCAAGCTGATCTACCACTACAACCTCGCCGGCGTCGAGCGCTACACGATCGCCTCGAAGGACCGCATCCCGACCGGCGAGGTGACGCTCAAGGCCGTCTACAAGACCGACGCCGACAAGCCGTTCGCCGGCGCGACGGTCACGCTCTTCGCCAACGACAAGCAGATCGGCGAGGGCCGCGTCGAGAAGAGCATCCCCAACCGCGTCACGCTCGACGAGACCCTCGACATCGGCTTCGACACCGGCACGCCGGTCGCCGACGGATACGAGCATGCCGTTCCGCTTCACCGGCAAGCTCAGTCAGGTGACCATCGAACTGAAATAGTTGATACTTGCCTCGGTTCAATGAGTCGCAAAAATGAAATCTCCGCTCGGTCTTCCGCCCCGAGGGGGGCAAGCAGTCAAAATCGGCAAATCAGACCGTGTTGGAATCGCGATTCCACGCGCCAATTTCACTCGCGGAAAGTTTAACGAACATTTCGTGCATCTTTACTCGCCGGCTTCCTTTGTACTATGCGCTTCGGCAACGGCGAGCAGACGTATGATCGTGATGCGATCCCACCGCTCGTGCGTGTGCTTCTCGCGGAAAAGACTCGCGATTGCTTTTGCGCAAGGGAGAAACCATTGGCGGAAACCTTGTGATTCGCTCATGCCGGTAGAGCGTGTCTGCCGAAATAATCAGAAGAACCCTTCACATATTCTGGCGGGGGGATTCGGACAGGTTTTTCTCTTTGAGGAAAACCCAACTTTCCTTTCTGCCGACAAGATGTTGTCAGGATTGCGATGACCACCAATGCACACACGCCGGGTTCTCCCAATTTGTCGGTTGTCTCGACCGATGGGGAGGCTCAGTCATTGCCTCAACCCGAACCTTTTCTCTACTTAGAGGTTCATCGAGGAAAAACCGGGTTTCCCCAGCGCCCGGTGACGTCTCGACATTTTCTGATCGGCAGCGGACCTGCTTGCGATCTGCGCTTGGGCGGGGAAGACATCCCTGCCGCGCATTCGCTGTTGGTGGTCGCGGGCGATGAAGTGCGGGTGCAATGGCTGGCGGATTCTCCGCCATTGCTCATCAATGGAGAACCCGCGCACGAGTGCGAACTTTGCGATGGGGATCAAATCGAGATTGGGCGTTTTGGTTTCCTCGTCCATCGCCCGATTCAAGAAGCCGCTGAGGAAGAAGTCTTCTCATCAACGCCTGCGAGCGAACCGATGGAAACAACTTCGCTGTTGAATTTGGTTTCCCAAGCCAAGGAGGAAGAGACCGCCGAGGATCTTACGGACATCTCCGCCGAGGAATTGGTGGAACGCCTGCAAACCGAGCAAGAGGCCGTCGAGCATTTTGAGGAAGCCGTTCGTCAAGGCGAAGCCGCGTTGCTGTATGCGGTTGCTCAACGGGCGGCGGATCTTGGGGATGGAGCGGACAATTCATTGCAGCGAAACCCGCTCGCGAATGGCGTGGATGATGCTCCCGGCGAATCTGTCGATGAAGATCTTCTGGACGAATTGGAAAAAGTGATTCATCAATTAAGCGGGTTTTCGTCCGAGTTGGATCAACGATCCAAGCGGTTGGCGAACCAAGAGGCCACGCAAGCCGAGGCCGCCGAGTTATTGCTCGATGCCCAAAAGGAACTGGCCGCCCAGTTGGAGCGGTTCCATCAACAAGTCACCGAACGGCAAGAGCTTCCCGAGCCGAGGCTACGGAAGGCCGCCTAAGTTTGACTCGCTTGCAATAAAGACGGCTTGACCTAATCGCGAAAGAAACAAACGGAAGCACTGGATTGGGGGGAACGAGGGAGCCTGGGCATCTTTGGATGCCCAGGCTTTCGTCATTTGGCGAGGGCGAGTTTCGCGACTATGGAAATCGGTTCGCGGGCTTGGGATCGACTGGAAGATCACTTCAAAAGTATGTGATGGCTGGCATGGCCACTGCTTTGAGTGGCCATGTTTGATAGAAACACTTCACCCTCCCTACAGAAAGCATGCCCACGCAAAGCCGTGGGCATGGCACACAAAACCTTGAAGTTATTTTCTTGGCGATGCTTGATTGATGATTGGCCGCCGACTTACTCTTTAAGAAGATGTTTGCGCTTGTGCTGGTTCGTTTCCCGCACATCAGCGATCTTGTTCGAGGAGTTGTCGAGATGCGGTTTTCTTTCACGATCTTATTCCTGCTGTCGGCGATTCTTTTTTCGTCGCGGCTTTTCGCGGAAGAAACCGGGGCGGATTTTTTCGAGAAGTCGGTGCGTCCGCTGTTGGTTCGGCGGTGTTTGAAGTGTCATTCCGGCGAGAAGAAATCAGGCGGGCTGCGGTTGGATTTGCGTTCCGGCTTGCTTGAAGGCGGGGAATCGGGGGCGGCGGTTGTCTCTGGAAAAGCCGGCCAAAGTTTGCTGATCGAAGCCGTCCGCCGCGAGGGCGGATTGGAGATGCCTCCCGATGAAACTCTCTCAAAAGCGGAAGTCCGCGTGTTGGAACGGTGGATCGAACTCGGCGTGCCGTGGCCGAAATCTACGATTCTTAAACCGGAGCAAACGGCGAAGAAAGCGAAAACGCATTGGGCGTTTCAACCCGTTGGGTCGCCTCGGGTTCCTTCGCTGAAAGATCCTTGGCTGCAAGCGCCGGTGGATGCGTTCGTGCTGAGGAAGTTACATCAACGCGGTTTAAGTCCTTCACCCGAAGCGGACCGGCGGACGCTGATTCGCCGGTTGTCTTACACGCTGACCGGGCTACCGCCCGTGGCGAACGAAGTTGCGGCGTTCGAGAACGATTCCGCTCCCTGGGCTGAAGAACGCTTGGTGGATCGGTTGTTGGAATCGCCCCATTATGGCGAGCATTGGGGCCGGCAGTGGTTGGATCTCGCGCGCTATGCCGACACCAAAGGCTACGTCTATGCCCGCGAAGAACGTTTTTGGGTTCATGCCTGGGCTTACCGCGATTGGGTGGTGAAAGCCTTGAATGAAGACCTGCCTTACAATCGCTTTTTGCTGTTGCAACTCGCGGGCGATCAAGTCGAAGACCGCCGCCCCGGCGATTTGGCGGCGATGGGATTTCTCACGTTGGGCCGGCGCTTTCTCGGCGTGACGCACGACATTATTGATGATCGCATCGACGTGGTTTGCCGAGGCACAATGGCGCTCACCGTGGGGTGTGCCCGTTGTCACGATCATAAATACGACCCGATTCCCACCGCCGACTATTATTCGCTCTACGGCGTGTTCGATAGCTCCGCCGAGAAAATGGTTTCGCTCTCTGAACAACCGATGGGTGATGAGGGCTATCGAAAAGAACTCGCCGCTCGGCAACAAAAACTTGCAGAGCAAATGGCCGACGCCCGTTTGGAAACCGGCAACCGCATTAGGCAGCGAATCGCCGATTATCTCCAATCGCAAACGGAGTTGGAAAAATATCCCTCGCAGGGGTTCGATCAAATCTTTCAAAAGTCGGACATGCTGCCCGCGTTCGTGCGGCAATGGGCGGCCTATTTACGAAAAGCGAAACGCGAGCACGATCCCCGCTTCCGCCACTGGCACGCTTATCTTGAGATCCCCCAGGCCGAGTTTTCTTCCCGCGCGGCGGAAGTCGCGCGGCAGCTTGGCCAATTGAAAGAAAAGGCCGCCAACCGTTTGGTGGCGGAAGCCTTCCAGGAACCGCCGGCTTCATTTGCTGAAGTGATCGCGCGATATGCCAAACTTTTCCGCGAAGCGGATCGGCAATGGAAATCGCTGATCGAAGAGGCAAAACAAACGGGCAAGGCCGTTCCCTGCAAGCTGCCCGATGCCGACTGGGAAGCTCTCCGCCGCGTGCTTTATGGGTCTTTCGCTCCGTGCGAAGTTCCCGATGAGCCGATTGTGCATACCGAGACGTATTTCGATTCCGCTACCTGTACCGCGCTTTGGAAACTGCAAGGCGAAGTGGATCGTTGGATGATCCGCTCGAAAGCCGAGGTTCCGTATGCGCTGACGTTGGTGGATCGTCCGTTACCTCACGAGCCGAGAATTTTCCGCCGGGGCGATCCCGCGAAAATGGGGGCCGACGTGCCCCGGCATTTTTTGTCGCTGTTCTCCGATGGGAAGCCAAAGCCGTTTCAGCACGGCAGCGGGCGGTGGGAACTCGCGAATGCGATTGTCAATCCCGCCAATCCATTGACGGCCCGCGTGATCGTCAACCGCGTTTGGGCCAAGCATTTCGGGCAGGGTTTGGTTCCCACAACCAGCGATTTCGGCTTGCGGGCCGATCCGCCTTCGCATCCCGAACTGCTCGATTGGCTCACGCGGAATTTCATCGAGGACGGTTGGAGTTTGAAGAAACTCCATCGGCGGATTTTGCTTTCAGCGACGTATCGGCAATCGTCCCTGGGACCGAATGATCCTGCCGTCAAAGCCAAGGCCATCGAAATCGATCCCGCCAACAAGTTTTTGTGGCGGATGAATTCGCACCGTTTGAGTTTCGAGGAATTTCGCGATTCGCTGCTGGCTGATGCGGGACAACTCAATCCCCAACTCGGCGGCAAGCCGGTGGAGTTGTTGAAGCCGCCGTTTTCCAACCGCCGGACTTTGTACGGTTTGATGGATCGGCAGTTTTTCCCCAGCACGCTGCGAGTGTTCGACGTGGCGAATCCCGATTTGCACATTGCCGAACGCAGCGAAACCACCGTGCCGCAACAATCGTTGTTCTTTATGAACCATCCGCTCGTACTGGCCCGCGCTCGCGAACTGGCCGGGCGAGTTCGACAACCCGAACCGACGGCGGCGGTGCGCACGCTGTTTCAAGCCGTCTTGGAACGCGAACCTACATTGGAGGAACTCGCCGACGCGCTGGCGTTCCTCAAGCAAACCGAACCGCCGCCTCTACTCGCGGCGGGAGATTGGCAATACGGTTATGGATTTTACGATGAGGAAAAGCATCGGGTTGCGGGGTTTCAAAAGTTACTTTCAATCAAGGGGAAGGCTGGGCAGGATGGACCGAGTTGGCCGGATGCGAAACTCGGTTGGGAGCAACTCACGGCAGATGGCGGGCATCCCGGCAGCGACCTCAAACACGCCGCCATCCGCCGTTGGACTGTCCCCCGCGATATGTCGATTCAAATTCGTTCCAAGCTCAGCCGCAAAAGCGCCCGCTGCGATGGCATCCGCGCGATTATCATCGGCTCTGCCGTTGGCGAAGTGAAATCGGCGACGATTTCTCAAAAGAGCAGCGAATTCAACGTCGATGCTCTTCCCCTAAAAGCCGGCGAGACGATTGATTTTCTCGTGACCATCCCCAAGGACGTCAACAGCGACGAATACCAATGGACCGCGACCCTCAAAGAAATCGGAACCGACTCGCCCGCCCTCTGGAACTTCCAAACCGATTACCACAAGAAGCCATCCCCAGAACTCACCCCCCGGCAACAACTCGCCCAAGTGTTGTTCTGCTCGAACGAGTTTCTGTTCGTGGATTGAAGTTTGCGATCCGATTCGGCTGGCTGCAAACTTGCATTGGCATTGACCCAGTTTCCATAGATTTGAGATTACTATGCAATTCCCTAATCGGAACGATTTCATCAACCGCCGCGACATCCTTAAGCGATCCGCCTTAGGGGTGGGTGCTCTGGGATTGTTCGGCGTGCTTCGGGATGATGGGCAATTGACAGCGGCGGAATCCACTAAAACGGGGCCGTTGGAGGCCAAGCGGCCGCATTTTCCGGCACGGGCCAAGCGGGTGATTCACTTCTTTTTGAACGGCGGGCCTTCGCACGTGGATACGTTCGATCCCAAGCCGATGCTCGCCAAGCACGCGGGCAAACCCTTGGGAGAAACGCTGACCACCGAACGCAAAACCGGGGCTGCGTTTCCTTCGCCTTTTTCGTTCAAGCGGTACGGCGAATCGGGGTTGCCCTTTAGCGAGATTTTCGCAAAAACGGCGGCGCACGCGGATGACATCGCCGTGATTCGCTCCATGCACGCCGAGGTTCCCAACCACGAACCCTCGCTGATGCTGATGAACTGCGGAGACTCTGTGCAGACTCGCCCCAGCATGGGATCTTGGGTCTTATATGGGTTGGGGACCGAGAATAGAGACCTGCCCGGCTTTATCGCGATGTGTCCCGGCGGGCTGCCCATCAAGGACAACGAAAACTGGCAGTCGGCGTTTCTGCCGGGGGCTTATCAAGGAACCTACGTCGATTCCAAGCACCGCGAATTGGCGAACCTGATCGAGAACATCGAGCATCCGCAGGTTTCCAAATCCGATCAACGCCGGCAACTGAATTTGCTGGCCAAGTGGAACGCCCGGCATCGGGCGGAGCGGTTGGACGACCGCCTCGAAGCCCGGATTCAATCCTACGAACTCGCCTTCCGCATGCAGCAAGATGCGGCGGAAGCCTTCGACCTCTCGCGGGAACCGGCCCACGTTCAAAAGATGTACGGCGAAGGCGTTCACGGTCGGCAGACATTAATCGCCCGTCGCCTGTTGGAACGCGGCGTCCGCTACGTGCAGCTTTGGCACGGAGCGGGCCAACCTTGGGACAATCACGAGAACATCGAAGGCAACCATCGCCGGCTCGCCAACGAATTGGACGGCCCGATTGCGGCACTCCTCACCGATCTGAAGCAGCGGGGAATGTTGGAAGACACTTTGGTTCTGTGCGGAGGCGAGTTTGGCCGCACACCCACCGTGGAACTCGCCGGCAACGGCAACCCCAAGCAAGGCCGCGACCACAACCATTACGGATTTAGCGTGTGGTTGGCGGGCGGGGGTATCAAAGGCGGCACGGTTTACGGGGCCACCGATGAGTTCGGTTTCAAAGCCGTCGAAAACCCCGTCAGCGCCCACGATTTGCATGCTACGATGCTCCATGCGTTGGGGCTGGATCACACGCATCTGACCTACCGTTACGCGGGCCGCGACTTTCGTTTGACGGACGTTCACGGCAACATCATCCGCGAGATCCTCGCCTGAAACGGGTTTCGTCGGCGATTATCAATTCAGCAAAATCTCTCTTTGAAATCCTCAATCCAGCGACCCCGAAAATCCGCTGAGGAATGGCGGGCCGACATGAGTGATGCCATTGACAGTCTGCTCGCGGAATCCGCGATCACAAAGAGTTCGCCGGGGCCAAACTTTCTCGCCGCGGTCGGGGAATGCTGGGGATTCTTGCGGGATCGTTTTCCCGCCTATAGCCAATTCATTCAACGCCGAGCGAACGGGAACATCGGTCCGTTCGAGTGTTTGCGGGACGTTCACAAGATCCCGGCCCTTTATTTGCCTGTGCTTAAACAGATTCCCTTTAAGCTTCCAAAAGATTTCGAGATCGCAGAGACGTTGACGAGTTCGGGCACATCGGGCGTGCCCAGCCGGATTCCGCTCGATCGGGAAAACATGGACCGTCGGGTGGCGGCGATGAGCCGGATGTACCAGGCGATGGGAATTGTGAGCGGGCCGACTCGCGCCTGGCATTTCTGCTGGACCCTGCCACGACGCGAATGGCGGGGTCTGTTGTGATTGATGCCGTCTTGCGATCCCATCCGGAAGTCGAGGGAATTTCTTATCTGGCGAAAATGGGCGCACAAGGCCCCGCGTTCGATGCGGAGACCGCGAAGGAAGCCATCGCCTCGGCCGGCGATCGGGGGGCGGTTTTGTGCGTGGGTTATCCGGCACTGATCACATCCGCGATTCACGAGCTACAGCAAGCAGGAGTCCGCTCCTTGCCTCTGCCCGAGGGAAGCCTGGTTCTCACCGGGGGCGGTTGGAAGTCGTTTTTGCCTGGGGTGCCGATCGACCAACGGGAATTTCGGGAACTCGCATCACAATTCTTCGGCCTGCCGAGTTCCGCCCTGCGAGATATGTTCGGCATGGCCGAAAGCCCCAGTGTCTTCGTGCAATGCGAGCGGGGCGGGTATCACGTTCCCAGCTTCACTTGGGCTCAAGCGATTGACCCCGAAACGGGCGAGGAAGTCCCCCTTGGCGAAACGGGGTTGCTGCAATTGACCACGCCGTTGACGACCTGCTATCCCCTGCTCAAGATTCTCACTACGGACAAAGTTCGCATTTGCGAAAATTGCCCCTGCGGGATTCCCGCGCCCACGATTGTCCCCCAAGGGCGAGTGTCGGCGGCAAGATACGAAACCTGTGCCACGAAAATCGGAACCGCGTTGAGTTCTGCTTCCTAAACGCGGGATCGGCCCATCTTTTCACTCTGACCGAAACCGCGAGACTTTAAGATGTCCGAGCTTCCTTATCGTCCCGAGTCCCCTGGGCATCTGCGGGAGAAGTTCTCTGAGTTGCGGCAAGCGGCGGCCGCGCTCCGTCGGTTGCCGAACGCGAAGCTGTTTTGCCTGCTCGATGAAGTGGGCCGGCTTTGGCAACCAGGAAGCGAGTATTTTCAACAGGCTCGACGACTGTTGGCGGGAACGTTTAGCGAAGCCACCGTTCACGCGGCCTTGCAAAATCTTTCGTTATCTTTGACCGGCCAAGTTGTGGAGGCCGAACTGAACCGCGAATTGGGCCGCGCCGATTTGTTGGAAACGTGGCGGCCCGATGAACGTCTCATTGGGTACGTGCGGGGTTATCCCTTGGGCGTGGCGGCCCAGGTGCTCGCGGGGAACGTTTTTCTCAACGGGGTGGTGGGGCTGTCTCAGTGTCTGCTGACGCGGAATGCCGCGTTGTTGAAGTTAAGCCAAAAGGATTCCGGGTTAACATCTTTGTTCGTGCGATCCATCGAGGAAGCCGACCGAGAAGGCGTGATTTCCCAAGCAATCGCGGTGTGTGCTTGGGATCGCAACCGGGAAGAATTTCACCAAGTTCTGCGAGAGGAAGCCGACGCCATCGTGGTTTGGGGAGGCGAATCCGCCATCGCCGCCTACCCGCGAGAAGCCTGCCGGGGCCGCGTGATTCATCATGGGCCTCGCTTGGGAATTGGGATTGTTCTGGATGGATTCGATCTGAGCGAGGGGGTTTCCCAATTGGCGTGGGACGTCGCGTTGTGGGAACAGCGGGCATGTAGTTCTCCCCGGATTTTGTTCGTGGAAGATCGTGAGGGAACGGGTGATTTCCCCAGGCAAATCGCACAAGGGCTGAGTGCGGCGCTTTCCCAAATTCGTGCAACGATTCCCGCTCCGCTTTTGTCTCTCGATGACAAATCCGAAGTCCTTTCCATTCGAGAATTCGCCGACTGGCAACAGCATGCCGAGGTGTTTCACCAAAGGGAATCTATGGATCACACGGTCTTGCTGCTGCGGGAAGAACCCACGGAGGTGCCCGTGGGCTTTCGCACGGTAATGGTTGTTCCCCTGCGGCGGATCGAGGACATCCCCGCTTGTCTCAGCGCGTATCGTTCCGTGCTGCAAACGGCGGTTTTGGCTGCCCCGCCCTCGCGGTGGAACACTGCAATCGAGCAGTTGGTCGTTTCGGGAATTTCCCAAGTCGTTGCGCCGGGTTCGGCGGCTTCCCGCTTTTTGGGGTTGCCGCACGAAGGAGAATTCGCGCTCTCCGGCGGTTGGTTCATCTCGTCGGCGTGGATCTGGGAATCGGGCCGCTGACTTATGCCAATCGGTCTTCATCAGATTTGGAACGCATCTCGGCGGAGCTAGCCGGTTCCCAATAACCGGGGTCTTTCAACAAGCGGGCAACGTTCACGTTCGGATGCACCATCGCGGCGTGCCCCACAGGAATTTCCAACACTTTTGCCTGGGGCAGCAAGCGGGCCAATTCACGCCCCGCCTTGGGGTGTACGACGCGATCGTTGGGAGAAACCAGCACCAACGCGGGCTGTGTGATTTCTCCCAACCTTGGACGCAGATCCAACTGCGAAATCAACTTCAAACGATAACCAAAAGCCCTTAATGGAACATCCGCCGTGCGAGACCACCATTCATTCCGTTCGGATTGCGGGATTTCCTTCGGAAAAAAGAACAGACTGCGGAACCGCCGCGTCATCGGGTGCGCCGGTTTGCGAGGCAGCCATCCGCCCAACCAACCGGCCAACAAAATACGGCCTCGTCTCGGATAGCGGGCGAAGGTATTCACGAACACGATGCGTTCGACCAATTCGGGATGCCGCAATGCGAACGTAATTCCCACCGCCCCGCCGAAAGATTCCGCAAGCAGCACCGCCGGTTCCGTTCCGCGCCGCGACTTGAATCGCTCGGCAGCGGTGTCGGCGAGTTCTTCATAGGTTTGGGGCCGGTCTTGCGGATAAGACTCGCATTGCACGTCGTAAGAGTCGCATAACTCTTGCTGACGGTACAGCAACCGCCCCGTGCCATCCAAGCCCGGCAGATAGATCACGGGAGGCTTTTTGCTGGGTTGAGATTCATTCATGCGTCGATTGCTCCCGGTGCGAAATTACGATTGCCCCAATCCCCGTTCTGCCTGCTCGATGAGTTGCAAGCCTTGTTCGACCACCCGTCGCCGCCAACGCAGGCTCGCGGGGCAAAACAATTCCGCGAGGCGGCTTTTCGCCAGATGATATTCGCGCTCGGGCTTTTGGCAATAATGATGGGCTTGGTTTTCTCTCCGCAAACCTTGGACGATTTTAATTGCCGGATAAGTTCCCCATTCCAAGAACGCGAACGAATAGTCGATGTCCGGGCATTGCGAAACAGCCCAAGCACCTAAACTTCCCTTTGCGCGGTAACTTATGCTCTGAGTCTCGTAGGCTCGAAACAGAGCAAATCCAAACCAACTTCGCAGGCGATTTTCCAAAGGGGGAGCCAAAGGATAATCGACCAGAACATTGCACTTGCCCCACCCGCCCAACCCCGTGTGCAAATCCAAATGCACGACATCCCCGCTCTCGGCGGTCCAGCGGGGAATTTGTTCTGCAAGAAACGCTTGCTGCCAAGCGGGTCCGGCCCCTCCATAAAACAACCCTTGGGGATTTTCGTATTGACCGGCGGCAACCGCCCGTTGAATTTCGACCTTTCCATGCTGCCACAAGGCCGCCAACGCCTTCAACAGGAAAGGCTCCCCTTTTCGCAGTTTTCGCTTGGGATTCAGGAAGGACTCCAAGGCGGGGTTCATGGAAGAAGAACCGGCATAGGCTTCGCCGGGAAGCAGGAAATTTCGGTTGAGGTCTACGTTTTGCTCGTCCCCTCGCCGTCGCCAAGCAAACCCGAAAGGATTTAATGCGTGAATCAAAACGCATCGCATTGGCAAGTCGGCACGGTCGGCCCAACGGTCCAGCAAAGCCAGTTGAAGCGCCGAGCCGAAGGTTCCTTCCACGCCATGCTGTCCGCTGGAAATCAGCAACGTTTTGGCCGCCGGGCCTAGGGCAGAAACCGCGACATCGACCGACAATTCTTCTCCGCCAGGCCCCCGCCCGTTGATCGCGTGGGATTCCAGCTTCCATTTCGCACGCTTCGCCGCCTCTCGAAATCGCGCGCGGGCCGTGTGGTAATCGGGAGAAAAAGAATCATCCGCCTGCACCATGCGACATTCCGAATCTTACGCGGCTCGCGGGAAGAAGGGGCTGCAAAAAAACTCGCGTGACGACCACCTCGCGAGCGTTTCCTTCACGAGGGTCGATTTAAGTCGTTGCGAATATCGGTGAGCGTTTCGTTCATGCGAAAGAAAATAATCAGCAGTTCGCAGTAAATTCGCACCGCAATCGGACCGAGCAGCATCGCGAAGAAGCCCATAAAAATGCCGTGACATCTTTGGCGAGAATCCCGCCGACCATCATCACAATCCCCCCGATGCAGGCAAGGATCGCGAAGATCCAGAACAGAACTTGAATGATGATCGGCGTGATCATCCGCCGAAACGCGAGATAATCTCCAATCGAATCATTGGGGCGTGCGATGGATTGTTGCGAAGCGGATGCGAGGGCGACACTCTTCGATGGGCCATCATCGACCAAGATAATCTCACCGGGATCGTCGGTTTGGGTGTCATTGAGTTCCGCGACGTCTTCCGCGAGAATCCACTGTTGCCGCTCGGGATGCCAAACCTGCGCTTCCGCGGGAACTCGGCCCTCTTGGTAGATGTCTCGCAATTTCTCCAACGAATAAGGTCCATATTGCTTTTGACCGATTGCCACTCGCCATTGAGACATGGAATCTCGCCCGTTCCATTTCAAAGAGAAAAACACCCGCTTTCCATCCAAACCTTCGCAAATTCTAAAGGCGGTATTGGCTGAACACAACACTGTTTCGCGTTTCGGAATGGGTGCATGTGGCCGCTCACAAGGAGATTCGCAAAACGAGGCCGTCGCTGCTAAAATTCAACCCGCCGCGAAAATCGCTGCTCACCAAAACATCCACCCTTGTGTTCCAACTTATCCGGAAGTTTTAAGATTTCGCAATGGCTGAAAAATTGCTCCCGTTGGTTGCAGTGACACTCGGCGACGTGGCGGGAATCGGGCCGGAAACTGTCGTCCGGGCCACGTTATCGCCCTTGGTTCCTCAAACTTGCCGACTGCTCGCCGTGGGGCATCCCCGCGTACTGTCGCGGGCGGTGGAGTTGGTGGGGCAGCGGTTGGAGATCGTCGAAGTCCCGCATCCCGAAGCGGCTGCGGGCGTGCATTCCGAGCGAACGCTTTTCTGTTGGAATCCCTGCCGAGAAGAAGCCGCCGATGTTCCCGCCAGCGCGGTCGATGCCCGCGCGGGTCGAGCGGCTTACGAGGCTTTGGTGGCCGCGACTCAAGCGGCATTGGCGGGCCGGGTGGATGCAATCACGACGGCTCCGCTCAATAAGGCGGCACTCCATTTGGCAGGACACCACTTCCCCGGCCACACCGAAATTCTCGCGAAGGAATGCGGGGTCAGTCAGTTCGCGATGATGCTCTACCTTCCGCCCGATGAGAGCCTCGGCGGAGCGCACGGTTTGGGTGTGGCCCACGCGACGCTGCATACATCCCTCCGAAGCGTGCCCGAATTGCTCACAACCCAACGGGTGCGCGAGACGATCGAATTGGTGGACCGCTTCATGCAACGCATAGGCTGCCCTCAACCGCGAATCGGTACTTGCGCGCTCAATCCGCATGCGGGAGAAGAAGGACTCTTCGGCGATGAGGAAGCAAACATCATCGCCCCGGCGCTCGAAGCCGTTCTCGCTACGGGAACGCGGGCTTTCGGTCCTTTCCCGGCGGATACGCTGCTTAAGCGGGCGGTCGGTGGAGAGTTCGACGGCGTGGCGGCGATGTATCACGATCAGGGACACATCGCCCTCAAACTCATCGCCTTCGATCGCGTGGTGAACGTGACTTTGGGACTTCCCATCGTGCGAACCAGCCCCAGCCACGGCACGGCGTTCGACATCGCTTGGAAAGGCCAAGCCTCTGCAACCGGGATGATCGCCGCCCTCCAAGTCGCCGCGAAATTGGTTCAACAAGGTGCAAAGGAGTAGAGGGGCAAAGGGGCAGAGTGAAATCTAGGATCGTCCCCCTCACTGCGACATTATTCCATTCATTCACTTTTTGACTTGAGGATTTTCCCATGTGGCCCGCGCCTGCTGAAGACGTTACGTTGTTGTTTCTCGTTCGTCATGGAGCCACCGAAGCCAACGAACGACGGCCTTACGTTTTACAGGGGCAAGGCATCAATCTGCCGCTGAGTGAAACCGGACGCCTGCAAGCCTTGAAAGTAGCGAAATTTCTTTCCCGGCTGCGGGTGAATGCCATCTATGGCAGTGCGATGCTCCGCGCGGAAGAAACCGCCCAAATCATCGCCGGGCCGCATGAACTTCGCGCGCAAACGCTGGCCGGCATTGAAGAAATAGACGTTGGCGATTGGGAAGGCAAATCGTGGGAGGTCATCATGCAGGAGACCCCCGCCGCTTATCAAACCTTTATGGAAGACCCCGGTGACACGCCTTACCTTAACGGGGAATCTTATCGGCACGTGCTGAACCGCACGAAGCCGGCTTTGGAATCCTTGCTGGAAAAACATCGCGGAGAATTTCTCGTGGTCGTAGCCCATAACGTAGTCAACCGGGCCTATCTGGCCGATGTGATGGGCTTGGATCTCCGCCGGGCGAAAGATATTCAACAAGCGAACTGCGGCGTGAACGTAATCCGCCACGAACGCGGCCAATCCGAATTGATTACGCTGAACTCCCACTTTCATCTGTACGAAGAGAACTAACCTTAGGCGCGGGAAGCAATGGAATCCAGCGTTCCAAGGCCAAGCGTTGATGCGGTCTGAGTTGGATGCGGGGGCGAATGCTTTTCAGATGCGCGATGGCGGCATCGGCATCTTTCGCATCGCCGCGTGCAATCAGCACCAAAGCCACAATCATCGCGGCTCTTCCGTGGCCTTCGGCACAATGCACGTAAACCGCCTCCGTACTGCTCGCCAATTCTTGAGCCAGCAAAAGCACTTCTTCATCGCGATGCGGCACATGGGCATCGAGAATCGGCAGACTGCGATAAACCCGGCCTTGGCGAACGGAAGCGGGTTCAATGAACTCCGCCGTCAAATCCACGATCAAGCCCGCATCCTCCGGCAGTTCGTGCGCATGAGCACGGCGGCCGATGTAAAGTTTGGGAGCCGCTTCGTTCCAACAATCTTCCTTGACCACAAACCGCAACAGCCGCCAACCGAACCAATTCGCGCCGCAGTAAGGCATCAAAATCAAACGGGAAGCCCACCGCCTGCTGCCTTCGGGCGTTTTGCCGAACACCGCCGGCCCCCACCACAAATAGGCCGATGCCGCCGCCAACAACGAAACCGCCGGCCAAAGCAGCCAGAACCATAAGCCGCCCCGCGAGAAAGCAACCCCCGCCAGCAACAACCCCAAGCACAAAAACGTGATGCCGAAA
>CAWAVN010000018.1:0-590058 GCA_963785505.1 uncultured Planctomycetaceae bacterium | reverse complement strand
GGGGTTTCTCCTAAGCCGATTAGGGTTCGACTTGCGCGAAGCACCCGGAGCCGATTTCATCGGAGACACAAGATGTTGATCGGTGCGGATTGCAGTCACAAGTTCGTTCAAAGCCGATTCCAGACGCTGGAATGATCGCATGCCGCGATCTCGCACACGTTGAAAATCCAACCATTGCGTGAGTATGGTTTGATCGCGGGTCGGTTTATAACCTCCCTCAATCACTTTGTTCAACCAACCTTTTGCATCCCTTGGGCTGTTTTCCAAGTTGCCCTCCGCCGGTTTCAGGCTCGAAGGAATAACCCGGCCATCGGGGAAGAGTCTTGCCGGAAAAGATTCCATGCTGGCAATCAGCCACGATTCATATTCCTGCATTGCAAAGATGCTCGCAACGGAGAAAACCGACCCGCCTCCAACTGTTTCGGCAGCTTCCTCCAGAGATTGAGCCACGCTGGCGAGCGGCAAAATTGTTTTCCATCGACCTTGCGAATGTCTCCATCAAGAATCAGCAGGACGCCGCCGACGTGAGGGCGTTTGAGAGCCGCTTGGAGCCATCGTTTCCATTCCTGAAATCCGTTCTTCACAAGTTTGCCGATCTGACCAACCCGAAAAGGATTCGGGTCGATTAAGATTTCCCGAACACTCCTGCTCGTGGAGAAGCTTTGTGATAAGATTCGGGACGGCATTCGCTTCGCCATCGCCTTCGACGAACAAAACGATCCGCTTGAGCATGCCCCCGCTGACTCCGGGGCAGTCGCGGAGCCCAACCGGGCAGGGTCAACGCTCAGCAATTCTCCGGTATCTAATAAATCTTCTTGAATGGCCTCCCGCTGTTCCTGAGAAACGGGGCCGATCCGCGTTTCATAACCCGTGAGTTCAACAACGCGAATTTGATCGGGATTAAATTGGTCGAGAAGTTTCGGACTATGCGTGGTTAATAAAACTTGCCCGCGTCGATCATCGGGTGCCGCCTTGAATCTCTCAGCCAAGAGGGACAATGCCCCAGGATGAATCCCATCTTCGGATGTTCAAAAATCAGGATTTGCTTTGGGGGCCTCCTATACAACGCAAGCAGGTGGGCGTAAAACCGGCGAAACCCGTCCGATTCCTGCCCGAATTGCAAGGCGAGCGTTTTTCCATTGAACTTGTGTCCCACGACGACATGGCCGGGGTTTTGGATGTCGTTCAGTTCGACGGAAGAGACGGACGGATTCACGCCTTGGAGTGCGGCAAGCATGCTCTTGCGAATGTTCAAGTTTCGACATTGCTGACGATCTCTTTCAATGCGGAAATATAATTCGCCGCACGATCATCGAGTCCGGACAGGGATTGTTGTTGAGATCCGCCTGAAAGAACATTGTCGGCAAAGAGATAACAGCCGATTCCTGATGTAAGAGCCGTATAGGCAACGACAACCTCGGAAATTGAGGGAATCCGCCCCAACACCAATGGACCGGCAACCGGAACTTGCAATAACTCAGGCTCGACAACCCATTTCGAATCGCTTTGATGGAACAAGACTTTCTCCCCCAATCGGAGAAACTCCGTTTCAGGAGGAGCAATCGGTCCATTTTGGGAGAGTGTGAGTTGATATACAAACTTCTCCTGGATTCCCTTGATCGAGAATTCAACTTCAAAAGACGTTTTACCTTTGGGGTTTGTCGCCGGTCGAGACTGCGGCCACGCTTCTTGAATTCCTCGTGCTTGATGCTGCTGTCTTGAAACGATGTCCCGGCAAGGTTTGAATCGCCTCGACGAAATTGGACTTTCCCGTTCCGCTTTTGCCGACCAGAACGGTCATCGGTTCCAAATCAACCGAGACGTCGATGAGGCTTTTGAAATTTTGAACTCGAAAACGATGGATCATGAAGTGCCTCGAACAAAAACCCACTTTCCAAGACGATAGGACTTGAGATTCCATCCTATAGCTCCCTCATGTGATCGTCCACGCTAGTCCTGATTCCCTTCGGATAAATATCGGAATGGACAGTCGCATGCTCGCGTTGGAGTAATCCTGTGTTTTGTGCAATTCATCCATTATTCGATTTTACGCGGGTTCTTCCCAAGGGGTGTTCTCGGTCGTAGAATTAAGCATGGGCCGGTTGTCGAAAGTTTCTGTCTCCCATTCCCTTCCGATGGAAGTTGTTTCAGGAGTATGCAATGAGATTTTTGGTGATGGCGTGCCTTGGTTTCGCCTTGCTGCTCGGCGGTTTGCCCGCGAGCCAATCCGTTCAAGCACAGAACCGCAAACGACCCACCGCCAATCGGCCCGTCAATAAGAACAAGAACTCGGCGGGGAAGAAACCTGCCGGGAAGAAACCTGCGGGCAAAAACTCGGCAAGTCAAAAACCTGCGGGCAAAAAGCCCGCCCCGCCGAAAATTGCGTTGCCCACGGTCGAGACGCACCACAAAATTCGCATTGCCCCCGTGGATGAAAAACGCTTAGCCGCCGTCAAAGCCTCGGCCAAAGAGATCGACCGTCTGATTGCCAAAGACCTGGCAAAACACAATTTGTCCCCCAATCCCGATGCCACCGATGAGCAATTTCTGCGGCGGATTTATTTGGGCATCACCGGCACGATTCCCACGGCCAAGCAAACGCGGTTGTTCCTTTATTCCAACACGCCCACCAAGCGAGAACGATTGATCGACCAACTGCTGAACGATCCCGGCTATGCGAGCCATCAGTTCAATTATTGGGCCGACTTGTTGCGGTTGGTGGATAAATCCGACAACAACACCTACACCCGCCCGTTTGGGGAATGGCTGAAGCAGAATCTTCGCAACAACACGCCTTACGATAAAATGGTCCACGAGATCCTTGCCGCCGAGGGCCGGATTTCCGACAACCCCGCCGTGGGCTATACGCTTCGCGATCCCGGCATGCCTTTGGATCATCTCGACAACACCGTGCGAATTTTTCTGGGAACCCGCATCGGCTGCGCCCAATGCCACGATCATCCTTTCGATCACTGGACCCAGCATGAGTTCTATCAGTTGGCGGCGTTCGTGGGCGGCGAGCAAACGCGGCTTCCCAGCCGTCTTCCCAAAAACATGAAGGCTTCGGTCAATCTGCCGGAACCGTTCAATCAAGGCAAGTTCTACAAAGAAATCGATGCGGCTTCCAAACAAGGCCGAGCCGCCCGCAAGGTGATTCGTCTCAATCGGAGTGCCGTTTGGGAAAACCCCAATCAAAAACTCAAGTACCCCCACGACTACGCCTATAAAGATGCCAAGCCGGGAGACGTGGTTCCGCCGAAAGTGATTTTCGGCAACGTGCCTGCATTATCGAAAGACCAATCCCGTCGGCAGGCATTCGCCGCTTGGACCACCTCGCCCGATAATCCCCGCTTCACTTTGACGATCGCCAACCGCATGTGGAAACAGGCATTCGGCGTGGGTTTGATCGAACCGGAAGACGATCTCCGCGATGACACCAAAGCCTCCAACCCCGAATTGATGGAGTATCTGGTCGCGGAACTGAAGCGGCTGAATTATAACCTCAAAGAGTTCCAACGGGTGATCTATAACACCCAGGCATACCAGAGAGAAGTGACTTATGAAGCCCTCAAACCGGATGAGCATTACCACTTTCCCGGCCCCGTACTCCGCCGCATGACTGCCGAGCAAGTTTGGGATTCGCTGTTGACGTTGACGTTGGAAGATCCCGATCAATATCTTCGCCCGTCCGATACGACTTACGTCGCGGCCATCACCGTCGATCCCAAAACCGAAACCGCCGCCAGCTTGATCGAACGCGGCCAAAAAGAACAAGCCTTGCGGGCCGATGAAACTCGCGACCGCCGCAAGTATCTCTACAAAGGGCAACTGCTGGGGCGGGCTTCGGAACTTCCGCAACCCTTGCCGGACGAACATTTTCTCAGGCAGTTCGGCCAAAGCGACCGGCAAATAATCGCGGATGGCAATACCGAGGGCACGGTTCCGCAAATTCTTACGATGTTCAACGGCCCGGTCACGCACATGATGTTGGAAAAGGGATCGGTGATTTACAACGAAGTCTTCGCTTGCAAAACCGTTGAGGCCGCCGCCGAAGTCATTTTCCTCAGCCTCTTAAATCGCAAGCCGAACTCGCGCGACTTGGCATTGGCGGTCGGGGAAATCCGCAAAAACAAAGCCGCCGGTCTCGGCAACGTGATCTGGTCGCTGTTAAACACCCGCGAATTTCTGTTCATACAATAAGGCGAGCGGGAGGCTCCCTGGGTGGGCCAGGTTCTTGAACCTGGGTTGCGCAGCGAGAAAAGGCCACTGACAAAATGACCAATCTCCCAGCCCTAATGACCAACGGGTAACTCTATTGATTCTGCTTTTTTTATAAATGTGTTCCTCAATTATGGGAACATTGTCCGAAGCCTCTTGTAAACCGGGTTCAAGAACCAGGGCCACCCCGCCTCCTAGTGATTTGGAATGTCAAATCCATTTGCGAGAAACCAGGAGGCTGACACCTCCCGCTCGCCTATTTTTAAGGACAGAATCTATGTTCGATTTATTCCGCCATGCCGAGGAACCCACGCGGCGCGAGTTGATGGCGGCTGCCGCGAAAAGTTTATTGGGGGTCAGCATTTTCCCGCTGCTGGGCGAATGGGGTTCCGAAGCTGTCGCCGCGGAAGCCACCCGCAAGAACCCCGCCCGCAAGGTGATCTACTTGTTTATGACGGGAGCCATGAGCCAGCTCGACACCTTCGACCCCAAACCCAAAAGCAAAGTGCAAGGCGAGACGGGGGCGATTCAGACCGCGATTCCCGGCGTGCAGTTTAGCGAGCATTTTCCCAAACTCGCGGGCTTGGCGAAGAAGTTGGCCGTGGTGCGGTCGATGAGCACCCAAACCGGCGCACATCAACCCGGCAGCTATCTCATGCGAACCAGCTATAAAAAAATTGCCAGCACCAGGCATCCCGGTTTGGGGCCTTGGCTGCACAAATTGGCGGGGCGGCTGCATCCCGATTTGCCGCCCAGCGTCTCCATCGGCGGCGGCGTGGGGCCGGGCTATCTCGGTTCGCAATATGCGCCCGTGCCCATCGGTGATCCGGCCAAAGGGCTGGAACACATCACCTCGCCCAAGTATCTCTCCCAAGCCCAATTCGATCACCGCATGGAAATGATCCACGCCTTCGATTCCGGTTTCAAACGCAAAGCCCGGACGCCGGATGTCAGCGGATACGATGACCTCTACCGCGATGCCATCAATCTGCTCAAAAGCAAAGACCTCGCCGCGTTCGACATTACGAAGGAACCCGAAGCCGCCCGCGCGGCCTACGGCGACACCAAGTTTGGCAAAGGCTGCCTGTTAGCCCGGCGGTTGATCGAACACAACGTGCGCTTCGTGGAAGTCAGCTTCGGCAGTTGGGATCACCACAAAAGCATTTTCGAGGAGCTTCCTCCCAAAGCCGGCGAATTGGACAAAGTGCTTTCCACGCTCATCAACGACTTGGAAAGCAAAGGGCTTTTGAAAGACACGCTGATCGTCTTGGGAACCGAGTTCGGCAGAAAGCCCAAACCCAACGTCAATTCGGGCCGCGATCATCACCCGGCAGCGTTTTCCTGTTTGCTCGCAGGCGGCGGCATCAATGGCGGCCAAGTCCACGGCAGCACCGATGAAGATGCCTTTTACGTTGAAGATGATCCCACCACCGTGCAAGACTTCAACGCCACCATCGCTTATGGTTTGGGGTTGCCTTTGGATAAGGAAATCCATTCCCCCGAAGGCCGCCCCTTCAAAATCGCCAACGGCGGCACGCCAATCAAAAAGTTCTTCTAAAAGTTGAATCCAAAGGCCGGGCGGGGCTTGAGCCAACCCGGGTTTGTTGAGTGCTTCAAAATGTGAACTAATTTCTTTGGCAACGGTCTTTCCTGCTGGCCAAATTCGGCAGACTTTCCCAAAATATCGGTTGTGATATTCTTTCCAACCCATCTAACGAAAGCCACACGATGAAGTGGGAAGGGCACGAGGAAAGCGGCAACGTCGAGGATCGCCGCATGCGGGGCAAGTCCGGCATGGCGGTGGGCGGAGTGGGCGCGTTGATCATCATGCTGATCGCCGCCTATTTCGGCGTGGACCCCAATAAACTCGCGAACATGCCCGGCGGACCCGGCGGAGGCCAACAACAGGGCCAAGACCGGGAGCTCACGGCCCAGGAAATCCGCGATAAAAAATTCGCCGCCACCATTTTGGGTTTCACCGAGAAAGTTTGGGGAGAGGAGTTTCAAAAAATTGGCAAGACATATCAAGCCCCCAAGATGGTGCTGTTTGCCGACCGCGTTCAAACCGGCGGCTGCGGAACCGCACCCTCCGCGGTGGGTCCGTTTTATTGCCCGGCGGATCAGACGGTGTATCTCGATCCCACGTTTTTCAATGAATTGCAAGACCAACTCGGCGGATCGAAAGCGGATTTCTCCAAAGCCTACGTCATCGCGCACGAGGTCGGCCATCACGTGCAAAACCTGTTGGGCTATAACCGGGAAGCTCAACGCCAACAAGCCCGCTTCGCCAAGAATTTCAGGAGCATACAACGAATGGTCCGTGCGGTTGGAACTTCAGGCCGATTATCTCGCCGGTGTTTGGGCGCATTACGGCCAGGAAGAATTTCAATTCATCGAACCCGGCGATGTTGAGTCCGCGATCACCACGGCCAAAGCCATCGGAGATGATCGCCTGCAAAAACGGGCCACCGGGTTCGTCTCTCCCGAAAGCTTTACGCACGGCAAATCCGAGCAGCGGGTGAAATGGTTTCGCCGAGGCTTAGAGACCGGCGACTTCGGCAAAATGAAAGCACTGTTCGATCTGCCCTACGACCAATTGTGATTTTTCGCCTGCTACTGCTCTCGTATCGCCCAACCAATTTCGGGCCGCAAGTGGAGGGTGCGAGCCTCTTGCTGAACGCCAACAAAACCGGCTAAGAACTCCATCTTAAAGTGCTCGTCATGGTAGTTCCAGAGGAACGGTGCCCGCGCCAACCCACTTGGGAACGCTTGGGTCGTCAGTCCATTCCCGAACGGCTCAGACTCACTATTCGCCAGCGGGTAAAGCAAATCCTGCAACTCTTTGCCTCCCGTTTTCAGTCTTGGATTTTCGTGTGAGGCCCTGCCCGTCTGCCAGTCCTTCAAATACGGAAAGAACGCCGTGATCCAGCCATTCGTGTACGGGCCGCCGCTCCCGCCATTCATATTGTAGATAGACTGCCAGAAGCGAAGGTTCACTTGGCCGCGCGACGCTGCGGTAAACTGGTCAAGGATGGGGCCAAGAGTCTCAGCCCACCATTCCAGACCGAACTGCCCAATACCTCGCGTGCGCTCGGCCAGCATCGCCCAGTCTTCCGGTGTGCCCTCAAGTACGATTTGAGGGATACCACACAAGGTAGCAAACTCGTACGAAAAGTAGGATTGCATTGCATCGAGGAGAATGACCTCTGCGGCCGCCCTTTCTGTTGCCCCCGTCGTCGAGAAATTCGGCAATAACAGGTCGTGCGTCGTTGCTCCGACGTGTTCCCGGATGCGGCTGCTGAACTCGCCGAAAACTTCAGGCCACGGGTTCTCTGGCGACCCCTTGATGAAATCGTCCCGCTGAACTTCGATGGGGACTTTCCCCGAATGCTCGACGAACTTAGGCCGCAGTTCTTCGGCGTTGGCGTTGACGTGATTAGCCAAACCCTGTGCGACCAGAAGCCAAAGCATGTCTGGCGAGAGAACGAGAGGTCGATGGCCGTTAAAAGCCATGCCGACTGCGGCCACAACAGGGTGAAAGCAGACATCAGCCACCAATTTGCCGTAATAGCGGAACAGGCTTCGACGTGTCTGGTCGGTTGGGTGATGGGCTGTTGCTCCTCGGGGTACCGCGAAGGCGGTTTCGTCAATAGAGCTTCGACTGCCCCCTTATAGGGCACTTCCGGCAAAGGCTGCTTTGCCAAGGCCACCTTGGCGACTTCAATCACCGCGCACGTTGCCGCCGGCTTGGTCGCAGTTTGTCGTGCCGTGGATTCACGTTGGGAATGATCGCGTAATCCCATGACTAATTCTCTCCAAATTTGAGGGCGAATGATAAAGCACGGTCGCACGATTTTGAGAAGGGATGAGCACCAAGTTTGGTCCGCTACAGCTACTATCTCACAAGCCAAAAAATCGTTTGTCAACAAGAATTTCCTCGCTGCACGTTTTTTTCGCCGGCCCATCTTATGCGCCGTCACGTTTTACCCCCGCCAACAATATGACCACACAATGGGTTTCCGGTGAAGGGCAAGCTGGACTGCGAGATTGATCCTGGATAGTTTGTGATAGAATGCGCGGGTTGCGGGTGTGCTGTCCATCATCACCCCGGACTATGATGAGCAGCCAAAAAAAACGAAGCCGAAAGAAATCCCATGAGTTCCCAGCCACCCATCGCCTGGATCGACGGCGAATACAAACCCATCGCGGAAACGTCGCTGCACGTGTTCGACCGGGGCATCGTGCATGGGGCTGCGGTGACGGAGATGCTCCGCACGTTTCGGCATCGGCCCTTTCGCGTGGAGCAGCATTTGGAGCGTTTGTGCAATTCTTTGGACGGCAGCGAGTTTTCCCCGCTCCGTTTCCAAGGAGAAATTAGAGAAAATCATTGAGACAGTCGTCGCGCACAATTCCAATCTGATTTCCCCCGAAGGCGACTTGGGAATCATTGCCTTTGCCACGATGGGAACCAACCCGACCTATTTCGGAATTTCCGAGGTCATTGTCCCCCACGTGATGACGGTTTGCGTGCATACGTTTCCGTTGTGGTCTCCGCTTTGGGCGGAGGGGATGTCCCAAGGGAAGCCGCTGGTGATTCCCCAAGTGCGGGCGATCCCGCCGGAGTGCATCAATCCGCGCATCAAGCACCGCAGCCGCTTGCATTGGATGCTCGCCGATGCGGAAGCCGGGCGGTCTCAACCGAGGGCCTCGGCTTTGGTGGTGGATCTTCAAAGGCGAATCACTGAAACCAGTTCGGGCAATTTCTTCGCGGTGAGGGATGGGGCCATTGTCACGCCGCCGCCGGAGCGTTGTTTGGGCGGCATCAGCCAAGCCGTGGTGAAGGAACTGGCGAGCGACTTAAAAATTCCCTACCGCGAGGCGGATTTGGTTCCCGAAGATCTCAGGCAGGCTTCGGAAGCCTTCACTTCCTCGACGCCATACTGCCTGATGCCGGTGGCTTCGGTAAATGGCCAAACAATCGGCCCGCGGGTTCCCGGCCCAGTCTATCAGAAATTGATCGTGGCATGGAATGACTTGGTGGGACTCGATATTATCGAACAAATCCAACAAACAGCCAGCAATGGCAACGAGTAATTCCATCGGAAAGCAGTGTTGTGCGGGATCATTTGACGTTTTTTCAGCAGTTCAGGCAGCGGTTTAAGACCACCGGGGCGGTCGCGCCGAGCAGCCGATTTTTGGCCTCCGCGATGGCCGGGCCGATGAAGCAAGTTCTGGCCCATCCCGATCAGCCGCCGAAGCGGATTTTGGAAATCGGGCCGGGCACGGGCGCGGTCACGCGGTCCATTGTGAAACTCATCCGCCCGGAAGACCGCTTCGATTTGGTGGAACTCAACGAAACCTTCGCCGACTTGTTGAACAAACGGTTTGAAACCCATCGGCATTATCGGCCCGTTCGCGGGCAATCCGAAGTCCACGTGCTGCCTCTGCAAGAGTTCACCGCCGAGGCTCCGTATGATTTTATCGTCTCCGGGTTGCCTTTGAATAATTTTTCGTCGGAGATGGTTCGTGAAATTTTCGCGTGTTATTTCCGTCTACTGGCCCCCGGCGGGACTTTGAGTTATTTTGAATACATGTACGTTCGGTCGATCCGCAAACGGGTCGGGCCGCGCAAGGAAAAAGATCGCATGCGGTCTTTGGATGAGATCATCGGGCCGTACCTAAAACAACACCGCATCCGTCAAAGTTGGGTCTTCGTCAACCTTCCGCCCGCCTGGGTGCAACATCTTCAAACTCAGTCCATCGAAGTTTGAAGACTCGCAGACAGCACGACTCTTAATCCCTCATGGGGCTTACATCCCACGCTCGCCATTTTTTCGAGGAACTCTTGCATGCGATTTTTGCCCCACACGATGCTTTTCGTGCTCACGTTGATAATCGGGGATTTCAGTCAGGCGGAAGATTGGCCGACTTACCGGCACGACAACACGCGGCAGGGTTCCACGCCGGAGCAACTGACATTACCGCTACAATCGGCGTGGGTTTACAAGGCTCCTGCGCCGCCGAAAACCGCTTGGGCAGGACCGGAAGAACGCACGTTTGAAGGCAAGCATTTACGGGCACGGGCGAATTACGATGATACCTTCCAAGTTGCCATCGCCGGGGACAGGTTGTATTTCGGTTCCTCGGTGGACCACCATCTGCACTGCTACGATTTGAAGACCGGCCAGTCGGTGTGGTCGTTCGCCACCGGCGCTGCGATTCGGCTGGCTCCCACGGTTTGGGAGGGCCGGGTTTACTTCGGTTCCGACGATGGCTTTGCCTATGCTTTGAATGCCGAAACCGGGATGTTGGTTTGGAAATTACGGGCCGGTCCCGATGAAGAATGGCTGCTCGCGGGGCAACATGATTTCGCTTTGGCCTGTGCGCACGGGTATTACCATCACCGAGGGCATCGCGTATTTCGGGGCGGGCATCTTCCCGCACGAAGATGTTTACCTGTTTGCCGTCGATGCCAAAACGGGTAAGCTGATTTGGAAACGGGACAACATCAGCGAGGCGGATGCGGGCCGGGACGATCTTTCCCCGCAAGGCTATCTGTTGACCAGCCAAAAAGGGCTGTTCGTGCCTTCGGGCCGTTCCCTGCCGGCGATGCTCGATCGCAAAGATGGAAAACTGTTGCACAAACCCAGTGTGAGTTGGCGGAAGGATGGCATCGTCGGCGGGACGCGGGCGATTCTGGCCGATGGGCAACTCTACTCCGGTGGCGAGCAGGTCTATATCGCCTTGGATGAAAGCACGGGCAAATCGGGCTTCGGCTGGATCGATGCCCACCAACTTGCGATTTCCGGCAACGATGCTTACGTCGCCACCGGCACGCATTTGATGAAACTCGATCGTAAAACCTACGTCGCCGCCAGTCGGGAACGCTTGAAACTGGAAGCCCAAGTCGATGCGTTGGCGAAAAAAATCCGCAATCCCGGCAAGGCGCTGCCGAAACTAAGACTGCAATATGCCGAGATGCTGAAAAGTTTGGTGACGCTCGCGCAAACCGGCGTGGTTTGGAAAACGCCCTCGACCGCCGATGCGGAATTGATACTCACGGGCAACCTGTTAATCGCGGGCGGGACGGACAGCGTGGAAGCCCTCGACATCACCACTGGCCAACAAGTTTGGACCGCGAAAGTGGCGGGCAAAGCCAGCGGTTTAGCGGTTGCCAACGGGCATTTGTTCGTCAGCACGACCCAGGGCAACATTCACGTCTTCGCAGAGGCTGGCCAAACCATCGCCAAGACCGCGCCCCGGAAACCCCGCAGGCAGAAGCTAATGAGATCTATCAAACCGCCGCCAAAACATTCTGAAGACCGCCAAAATTCGCAGGGGCTTCTGTTTGGTGGTCGGAGCGGAAACCGGCGAACTCGCCAAAGCTTTGGCCCAAAACAGCGACTTGCAAATCTACGGCATTGAACCGGATGCCGAGAAAGTCGCCGCCGCCCGCAAACAACTGCTGGCCGAGGGACTTTACGGAACGCGGGTGGCGATTCATCAAGCCGATCTTTCGGCAATCCCGTATGCCAACTACTTCGCGAATTTGATCGTCTCCGAATCGTCCATCCTCACCGGAAAAATCCCCGGCCCCGCCAAGGCAATCGGCAGGCATCTGAAACCCTGCGGGGGAAAAATCGTGCTTTGGACCGGCACGCTGAACTCGGCCCCGCGCTTGAACGTCGAACAACTGACCGATTGGCTGAAGGATGCGAAGTTGTCCAATCAGGCGGAAATCAATGCCATCGGCTCTTTCGCCGTGCTAACCCGCGGCAAACTTCCCGGCGCGGGGGAATGGACGCACCTTTACGGCAACGCGGGCAACATCGCCACTTCGGAAGACCACCGCATCAAAGGCGGATTGGGCGTGTTGTGGTACGGCGACCCCGGTCCGGGGGAAATGGTGAATCGGCACGATGGAGCCGTCGGCCCGCTGGCGGTCAACGGGCGGCTGATCGTGCAGGGCGAAAATACCATCATGGCTTATGATGCCTACAACGGCCAATTCCTCTGGGAACGCGATAACTCCAAAGCCTTCCGCACCGGCGTTTTTCAAAATCAAAACCCCGGCAACCTGGTGGGCACAGATGATTTTATCTTCGTGATGATTCGCGATGTCGTCGAGCAACTCGATGCCGCGACCGGCGAACTGATTGCCACCCACAAGCTGCCGGAAGGCCATCAAAAAGACCGCGAATGGGGATATGTCGCTTATGAAAATGGCCGACTCTTCGGAACCGCCACCGTTCGCAAGGAATTAGAAGCCCAACTCCGCCGAAGAGGCCGCCGCTATGAAGATGCCACCGATGTGTTCTTCGCGATTGACGTGAGAACCGGCAAGCATTTATGGAACTATCAGGGCAAAAGCTTGGTCCATCATACGATTGCCTTGGGACCGAACCGGGCCTACTTTATCGATAGCACGCTGACGCCCGAACAACGCCAAGCCTTGTTGCAAGAAGACAAAACCGAACTCGCGAAGCTCACCGGCGAGGAAGCCGAACTCGCCGAAGCCCGCATGAAGCGGATCGATGCCCGCTTGGTGGTCTGCTTGGATTCGCTGAATGGACAAAAACTTTGGGAAACGGCGGTGGACGTAACCGATTGCAGCGAAATCGGCATCGGCGGCGGACAGTTGACGATGCTCTATCAAAACAACACGCTGCTGCTCTGCGGAGCCAACGCCAACGGCCACTATTGGCAGCAATTCATCAAAGGCGATTTCTCTCTCAGGCGGCTCGTGTGCCTGGCGGCGGATGATGGCCACAAACTCTGGGCCAAAGATGCCAACTACCGCCACCGCCCGATTATTATTGAAGATCAAATTATCGCCGAGCCTTGGAGCTACGACCTCTACACGGGGGCAATCAAAACCCGCCCGCACCCCCTCACCGGCGAAGAAGTGCCTTGGAGCATTATGCGAACCGGCCATCACTGCGGGATGCTCACCGGTTGCCCGAGTATGTTGATGTTTCGTTCGGGCTTTACGGGCTTCTATAACTTGGATGAGGATTCTGGAACCCAACACTTTGCCGGGCATCGGCTGGGGTGTTGGATCAATGCGATTCCCGCGAACGGGCTGGTGATGATTCCCGAAGCCTCTGCCGGCTGCGTGTGCCAGTTCTCGATTGCCTCTACCATCACACTCGAGCCGCGCGAAGCCCGCCGGCCTTGGACGATCTATAGCAGCATCGGAGCCAACACGCCGGTCGAACGCATGGCTCTCAATCTCGCCGCCCCCGGCGACCGCAAAGATGCCCGCGACGAACTCTGGATCAGTTACCCAAGGCCCAAGCCCTATAAAGCCACGAGTTTGGAAGTCAATATCGACATCAAACCCGAATTCTTCCCCGGCGGCGGCTTTGAAAACCTAGGCGAGCAATCCACAAAAATCCCCGGCGCGGAAACCGCGTGGCTATTTACTTCTTACGCCAACGGCCTCAAAAAATGCACGCTGCCGTTGTTAGGCGAAAACGATGCCCCCGCGAATTATAAAGTCCGCCTCTATTTTGCGAGTCCAAAAGGCGAACGAAGGTTTGCCATTAAACTTCAAGGCAAAACCGTGGCCGAGGATTTGACGGTCGGCCCGAAAGCCCTGCTGCAAGATTTTGCGAACATCGCCGTGGAAAAGGATCTCACCATTGAACTGGTCCCCAGCGCGGCAAACCCCACATCGGAACAACTGCCCTTGCTCAATGCCATCGAAGTCATCCGCAACCCGGAGACGCCCCAAGAATAAGAGTGTGTTTTTACTTCCAGGATTGTGTGCCATGCCCACGGCTTTGTGTATAAGCCGTGGGCATGGCACACAATTTTCTGAACCGATTAGCTTTTGGAACTTATGGCGCTGCGGCATGCTGGAAAAGAGGCGGCTTCGCGGTTAGTGTGAGGGGGCTTTTCCGCTCCGGTTTCCTTTCTTCAATGAGGATGAACATGGCTTATTTCGGCAGACTTTCCGTGCTTCTTTCCGCAGGGGTGTTGATGATGACCGCAACCGATCCCTTTGAATCTTCCGCCCAAGCCGCCGACAAATCGGCCGGCCCGTTGGTTTACGTGGGGACTTACACGCGGGGAGACAGCGAAGGCATTTACGCGTTTCGGCTGAATTCCCAAACCGGCGAACTCACACCTGTGACCGCAGTTTCCGGCGTGAAGAATCCCTCCTTCGTGGCCATCTCGCCGGACCAAAAGCATCTGTATTCCGTGGCCGAGATCAGCATGTTCGACGGCAAAAAAACCGGCGGCGTGGCGGCGTTTTCCCTCGAAAAAAACACCGGCAAGCTCACCATGCTGAACCAGCAACCCTCCGGGGGCATGGGGCCTTGCCATTTGATCGTGGACAACAAAGGTAAGAACGTGCTGGTGGCAAACTACGGCAGCGGAAGCGCCGCGGCGTTGCCGATTGATTCCGATGGAAAGCTTAAACCGCCGTCCAGCACGGTGCAGCACGAAGGTTCCAGCATCAACCCGCAACGGCAAAAAGAACCGCATGCCCATTCGATCAATCTCGATCCCGCCGGGCGGTTCGCGGTCGTGGCGGATTTGGGCTTGGACAAAATCATGATCTACCGTTTCGATGCCGACAAAGGCGAACTTACGCCAAACACTCCGCCGAGTGTCAGCGTCAAGCCGGGCAGCGGGCCGCGGCATTTTGCGTTTCATCCGAATGGCAAATTCGCCTACGTGATTAACGAACTCGCCAACACAATCACCGCGTTTAACTACAATGCGGAGGAAGGCCGGTTGACGGTGCTGGAATCCATTTCGACAATCCCCGCCGATTACCACGAAACCACATACACCGCCGAGGTGCAAGTGCATCCTTCCGGCAAGTTTGTGTATGGCTCGAACCGGGGGCACGACAGCATCGCGGTGTTCGCGGTGAATCAAGAGACCGGCAAGCTGACGGCCAAAGGACAAACGCCCTGCCCCGCCACGCCGCGCAATTTTGGGATCGATCCCAGCGGGACATTTTTGCTCGCCGCCGGCCAAAGCGCGAATCGAATTGAAGTCTTCCGCATCGACCAAGCCACGGGCGAACTGACCTCGACGGGCCACAAAGTCAAAGTCCCCACCCCGGTGTGCGTGAAATTTTTGAAAGAGGAGTAGGCTTTAGGCCGTAGGCGGATGTTTTGGGGTGGTCCCGGTTCTTGAACCGGGGTCTCGAAGCGACAAGTGGCATTGAGAATTTCCACCCTAAGCCGCCGACTTGTTGGCGAACCGACACCAAGGTGTCGGCTTGGGGCTTCGCTTGTTACCATTGCTTCTCGAATTCTTTTCCGGGAAGCGATGGTTTTTGATTTGATTTTCCACGCGGGGTAACATTGTGGCCAAAGTGGCGTTGATTACGGGCATTACCGGGCAAGATGGTTCCTATTTGTCCGAACTGCTGCTCGAAAAAGGTTACGAAGTCCACGGACTCTCGGCGGTGACTTCGCACGGCTTCATCCATCCCGACACGCATCTGCATTACGTCGATCTGGCCGATGGCACGAACCTTACGCAGGTCTTGAACGCCGTTCGCCCGCAGGAAGTTTATCATCTGGCGGCCCAGAGCCACGTGCGGTTGTCGTTCGATTTGCCGGTGCATACCGGCAACGTAACGGGCGTGGGAACCACTCGCGTGTTGGAAGCCATTCGCGAATTGCAAGACCGCATTGGGCAGCAGGTTCGGTTTTATCAGGCGTCTTCCAGCGAGATGTTCGGCCAAGTGAAGGAAACTCCGCAGACGGAAGAAACCCCATTTCACCCGCGCAGCCCTTATGCTTGCGCGAAAGTGTATGCCTACTGGCAGACGGTGAATTACCGCGAAGCCTATGGGATGTTCGCCGTCAATGGGATTTTATTCAATCACGAATCCCCCCGGCGGGGAGAAGCGTTCGTCACCCGCAAAATCACGCGGGCCGCCGCCCGGATTAAATTGGGCCTGCAACAAGAACTGCACTTGGGGAATTTGGAAGCCCGCCGCGATTGGGGTTACGCGGGCGATTACGTGAAAGCCATGTGGTTGATGCTGCAACAAGAGGAACCGGAAGATTTCGTGATCGCCACCGGCGAGACGCATACGGTTCACGAGTTTCTGGAAGAGGTGTTCGGCCACTTAGAACTCGATTGGCAAAAATTCGTCAAAACCGATGAGGCGTTGCTTCGCCCGACCGAAGTGGATCTACTGCGGGGGGATGCCGGCAAGGCCAAGCGGAAACTCGGTTGGTCGCCCAAAGTTACCTTTCGGCAACTCGCTCAGATCATGGCCAACGAAGACCTGAAACTCGCCGAGCAAGAAAAACTGCTTCAAGGGAGGAGTTAGAGTTAGGGAGCGGAGACCGCGCCCAGGACTTCATTTCTGTGATCGCTTCTTCATCCACCTTTAAGTTCACTCCGCCGTTGAATCCCTTCAGCTCCACGTGCTCGATGAGAAACCACTGGGTTCCTTCGTTCTTCATCGAGACGGTGTAATGTGTAAAGCCTTGTTTTTCGACGAGTTTTTGAATGGGCTTTATTTGAAGATTGTCTTCCAAGTAGTGAAAACCTGCCACGACGGCGGCCTCGTCTTCCTCTCGATAACGGGCGTTTCCCGCCAGGTCCACCAAGATCTTATTGGCGCGCAATCGAAGCCTGGCATTTCGGCTGGATGATTTGAGTTCTTCGAGTTGTTTTCGTTCCAAGGCAGCCCACTTTCGGCCGCCCTTCTTCCCGGCGGTCCCCCAAAAATCCTTGGATTCAAGAATTTTCACGGTGTCCCTCGGCTTATCCTCCGCCGCGATGATCCTTGTGTGAACCATGAAACACAACACTGCGAGTAATGCTGCTATATGGGGAAGTCTTCGCATGGGTCTCTCCAATTGAACTGGGGAACAATCAGAATTCTTTCGGCACGCCGCATCTAAGACGCACGTTCAAGGGAAATCTAACCGGAATTTCGTGTCGCGCGGAGTTGAGGCAACGGTTGACGGCGCGAAAAAAGCCCGGGTTGCGTTGGCAACCCGGGCGCACCTCCGTGAGTTCAAGATGTCAGTCTTAGTGCAGGTGGTGTATTAGTCTTCGGTGACTTCAATTTTGAACGTGCCATCGGTTTTTTTGCCGTCCGCGTCGCCGGTGACTTTAATCGCGGTTTCGCCTTTGGCCACGTCTTTACCGACTTTGACCATGACTTCAACTTCATCCTTGTCCGCAGGAATCGTGGGGTTGTCGGGTACAACGGTTATGCCTTCGGTCGGTTCGAAAGTAAGATTGACGGCGGATTTCATGTTGTCGCCACGATCCACGCCGATCGTCACTTTTTCTTCGCCTTCTTTAGCAATGTCGGTGGCTCCGTCGGGCAAAGTCAGTTTGTAAGTGCTTGCTTCCGGGGGTGTGGATTTGCCTGGGGTCTTGGCGTTTTCGGTTTCCTTGTTGCAACCCACCATCAGGGCCAATGTCAGGGCTGCGGTGAGACTTAATAGCTTTAGCATCTTCGTGTTCTCCGTGTAGAGGGGTTCTCGTTGCATGCAAATTCGCATGCCAGTGTGAGTTTGCCGGAAGTTGGCGACGTTTGATGCTCTGACTTAAAGCGAATGGGATGCCATTCGGTGAGATTGCCCGAAAAAAAACAAATCGACCCGATTTTGCGGGATGCCGGCGATTCGCTGGGAATTGATTCGGCCGGCTTTGGCTTCCGGTGGTCGTTAAACGAGCCAAGCCCACCGAAACATTGGTCGCCTGGAAATCACCCTGGTCGATGGCTGGCCAAGATTCTTCCAAAATCTTCAGCGTTCTACCGAGAACAGCTTCCGCTCTGTAGGATAGAGACCCTTCTGATTTTGGATTGCCTTTTTCTGTTTTGACTTGGGAGACCACGGCATGCTGGGGAAACACATCAAACTTTTCTTTGTTGTTCTTGCAGCCTGTGGGTTGCTGGGGCCATGTGCCCGAGCGGCAGAGGTGACGGTTTTAGAAAACATCACCTACGGCAAAGGCGGCGAGACCGAATTAAAATTGGATCTGGCCCAACCGGAAGGCGACGGCCCGTTCCCGGCGATTGTGTTCATTCACGGCGGCGGTTGGTTTCAGGGAAATCGCCAGAGTTATAAAACCCAGATCCAAGAAGCCGCCCGGCGAGGCTACGTCGCGGCCACGATTACCTATCGGTTGATGAAGTTCGATCAAGCCAAAAAAGAAACCACGACTGCCCAGCCCATCTTCCCCGCGCAAATTCACGATGCCAAAGCCGCGATTCGCTGGCTGAGAGCCAACGCCGCGAAATACCACGTAGACCCCAACCGCATCGGCGTGACCGGAGGTTCCGCAGGCGGGCATCTTTCGTTGCTGGTGGGCTTGACCGATAAGAATGCCAAGTTGGAAGGCGAAGGCGGGCATCCCCGGCAATCGAGCCGGGTGCAAGCCGTGGTCAATACCTTCGGCCCCACAGAAATGGCCTCGGCTTATGAAACCAGCGTCGTAGCGTGGATCTTTCGGTTGTTTATGGGCGGCACCCCTAAGGAAGTTCCCGAAACGTACAAAGCCGCCAGCCCTGTGACTTACATCAGCAAAGATGATCCCCCCGTGCTGACGTTGCAAGGCGACCGCGACACGTTGGTTCCGGTGGCTCAAGCCAAGCTGCTGGACGAGAAAATGAAGGCCGTCGGGGCTTCGCACACTTTGAAGATTTTCCCAGGCCAAGGCCACGGCTTCGCGGGCAAAGCCAATCAAGAAGCCTGGCAAGCCACCTGGGACTTTTTCGACGAGCATTTGAAACCGAAAAAATGACGGAGAGCGGAGAGCCAGAAAACAATAATTATCACACTTGAGGCGGCCGATTATTTCTCGGCGGACTCTGCGGCGGCCCGGCGGAGGGATTCCACGTGGTAGTCGAACCACACGGGCCGGAAGGTGGCGATCATCTGCTTCTGATTGTGGGCCAGACCCTCAATTTCGATGTAGGTGTGATCCACGCCGTTCTTCAACAGGGCTTGATGAAAGTCGCGGACGGTGGGGAGATGGGCACCATCCTTCGTGCCGCAGGCGACTTGGATTCGCAGTTTGCCTTTGATCTGGGCCAGGTTCTTTTCCAACAGCAGGAACGAATCGTTGTTCTTGAGTTTTTCCGATTCCGTGCCGAGATAGGTGGCGGGCCATTTGTCCGCGAACTCCGGCCCCGTCATTCGTGAAGCCGGGTAGACGTTGCCCGCCTGATTGAACAGCGAACAGAATAAATCGGGATGTTTAAGGGCAAGGTGTGTCGAGCCGCGCCCGCCCATCGAAAACCCTTCGATGCAGCGGCCATGCCGGGCTGCGATGGTGCGGTAGGTTTTGTCGATGTGCGGAATCAGTTCTTCGATGAACGTGGTTTCCGCGAGAAATCGGCCATCGGCGGAATCTTGATACATCGTCGCCCGCCCGCCATTGGGGAAGACCATAATCATCTCCGGCCAACGGCCTTTGACGATGCCCTCGTGCAGAACCTCGGCATTATAAACGGTGCGAACTTCGTTCCCGCCCGCGCCGTGCAGGTTGTAAATCACGGGATAGCGTTTCGCCGAGTTCTTCGCATAACCGGGCGGCAGATAGATGCAATAGCCCACATCTTTTTGCATCGCCGCACTGGGATAAACGTGATGCGTCACGCCTTCGGGCAGCATTTCCGGCAGAGGCTTGGCCACCCACATGTCATCCGCGTTTCCCCGGTTGCCCCGCTTATTTTTCTTCTGAGCCGCCGCCGGCATGCAAACGGCAACCACAATAGCAAAGAACAGTAAGGTCCGCAGATTCAAGAAAAGACGCTCCGGCATGTTTCACACTCTGGGCAAACGGGGAGTTTCAAGAAAAGATCACAACTTCGCGATTTTATAAAAATCAGCGTACCGAGCCATATTCCGCAAGGCAAGCAGTCAGCGGACAGCGGTCAGCAAAACGAGAAAACTGACCTCCGGCCTCTGCCCCCCCCGATCTCTGAAAAATTGCTCGTGACCTGATTTGTGGTTTTTCGCTAGAATGCCCAATGTGGTTGGCCGGGCGACTGGCCGACTCTCTGATTTGCCCCGTCCACCGAAGTTCTAAAAATGGAGTTTGAGGAATGCGTCACTCCTCCCTGACATGGCTATTTGCCGCGTTGACGGCTGAAATGTTGTTCGGCCTTCAGTTTCAGACATTCGCCGCCGAGCCGCCGTCACCGAAACTCGCGTTGTCGTTTCAGCCCGTCCAGAAAAAATACTTGGACTACGAAACGCCTATCGGAGCGGAAGTGGAAAAATGCCAGGTGAAAGTCGAACGCCGGGGCAAATCGTCCGGCTGGGTGGTTTATGGTCCCCAAGGGCAAGTGCTGAGGCGGTTCTCCGATACCAATGGCGATAACGTGGTCGATCAGTGGCAGTATTACAACCAAGGCATCGAGGTCTACCGCGATCTCGACACCAATAACAACAACAAAGTCGATCAATCCCGCTGGCTGAACACCGCCGGAACCCGCTGGGGTTTGGATGCCAACGAAGATGGGCAGATCGATGGCTGGAAAATGATCTCCGCCGAGGAAACTTCCAAGCTCGCGGTGGAAGCCATGATCGCCGGCGACGCGAAAACGCTGGAAACGCTGCTCATCAATCCCGGCGACATCAAAACACTGGGGATCGAAGCCGATGTGGCGAAAGATTTGCTCGAGTCGGTCTCTTCGCCCGCCGCCAAGGTGCGAAACGTGACTTCGCGTTCCAAAGTGCTCAACACGCAGACCAAATGGATGCGGTTCGATTCCGCCAACCCCGGCGTGATACCCCAAGATGAAGGCAAAGCGTCTCAGGATTTGATCGTCTACGAAAACGCGATGGGCATTGTGGAAGCTGGCGGTCAAGCGGGCTTGGTGCAGTTGGGAGAAATGCTTCGCGTAGGCGATGCCTGGAAGCTCACGCAGATTCCGCAACCGCTCGAAGGCGAAACGCCTCAGGTGGCCGCCACGGGGATTTTGATTCAACCCGCCGCCGGAATGAACTCTCCGACCAGTGCGGTTCAGGGCGATGTTCCCCCCGAAGCCCGCAAGCTGCTGGAAGAATTGCAAAAGCTGGATGCCCAAGCCCCCACGCCGACTTCGGGCGTGAAAGCCTTGGCCGATTACAACCGCAGCCGCGCCGATGTGTTGGCAGAACTGACCGAATTGGCCCGCGATGAAAATGAGCGCGAACAATGGACGAAACAATTGATCGATGGATTAACGGCCGCCGTCCAAACCGGGCAATTTCCGGATGGATTGGCCCGGCTCAAGACCATCGAGGCCGAGCAGCGAAAGAAAAAGAACAACGATGAGATGCTCGCCTATGTCAGCTACCGCGTGTTGATGTCGCAATACGCGACCAGCCTGCAAAAACCGCAGCTCACCAACGAACAAAGGCAGGAACTGCAAACGTGGTGGCTGGCTCAGCTCAAAACTTTCACCAGCAAATTTCCCGCCGCCCCGGAATCTGCCGAGGCATTGTTCCAATTGGCAATGGCCCAGGAGTTCGCCGGCAAAGTCGATGAAGCCACGCAATGGTACGAACGATTGGTGAAGACGCAGCCGCAATCCGAAGCCGGCGCACGGGCCGCCGGGGCGCTCAAACGGCTGGCTTTGACGGGAAAAAAACTTGAATTGGCCGGGGCGGGATTGGGCGGCGGCACGGTCGATGCGGCCAGCTTCAAGGGCCGGGCGGTGTTGGTCATTTTCTGGTCCACCTGGTGCAAGCCCTGCACCGAAGATTTGCCGCAAATCATCTCGCTCTATCAGCAATACCACTCGCGCGGGTTTGAAGTCTTGGGCGTGAACTTAGACACCACCCCCGAATTGGTGCAGCCTTATATCACCGAGCACAAAGTTCCTTGGCCGCACATCCACGAGCCGGGCGGCTTGGAAAGCAATCCCGCCAAAGCCTTCGGGATTATCTCGCTGCCCACGATGTTTCTGGTGGATAAAACCGGCACGGTTGTCAGCCGCAGCACTTCGGTGCAAGAACTGAAAGCAGAACTGCCCAAACTCCTCCAAAAATGACGGCCAAGAAATCATTTCCGCATTTGACAGAAATGGCGAGCGGGGGGGGCCTAAAGCCCCCTGGTTATGTTGAATGCTTCACACAACCCAAAATGAGTTCTTTTTAGGTTTCGGTCTGATTGTTGGGAAGCGGTTGCAGCAGGTCGTATTTTAGCAGCCAAGCCAACGTCGCGCGGGCGGCTTGCCGGGTTACGCCCGCCGTTTCCAGCCTTGAAGCAAGATCGGAAATCGGGCAAGGGCCTTCGGCGGCCGCGGTAAGAATAGATTTCAGCAAGGGGAAATCCGCCGAACGGCTGAAAGCCACGTGATTGGTCAACGGCATCTGAAGCAGTTTTTCCAATCGCGAAGCCGCATCGGGCACGGTTTGAAGCACGTCGGCTTCCTCCAACCAAAACGAAGGATAGCCCGCGAAGGTCCGTTCGGCGGCTGGATAAGCCGCCGGTCCGGCGGTCCTGGGTGAAGCTGCCCGCTGCTGCCGACACTCCTGCCGCTGCCGTTCTTGGTCCGTCCAAAGAGATTCGTAAGCCCGGATGATGTTCGCCCAGGAAAACTCTTCCACCGCCCGCCGTCGGCCCGCCGTTGCCATCCGTTGCCGCAAAGCGGGATCTTGAAACAACTGGACCAGCGCGGCAGAGGTGGCGGGGATGTCTACAGCCACGGCTTGGCTGGAACACGCGAGGAAATGATCGTAATTCAATTCCTCGAATAGCAACCGGGACGTCAGATCCTGCATTGAATCGTTGATCGCCCGAGTGGGCACGAGAAACCCCGTTTCACCGGGAACAACCAGATCGCGGTAGCCGTTCCAATCGGAAGCGACCACGGGCAATCCGCTAGCCATTGCCTCCACAATCACGAGGCCGAAAGTTTCCTGGATGTTGTCCGAGAGAGACAAAAACACGTCCGCCGCCTGCCAGGCTCCGCAACGGTTTTCCGGAAGGACACCATCCAGAAACGACACTCTCACACCCGGCGCGAACGCGGCGGCTCCTTCTTTAAATGCCCGCATCACGCCCGCCGATGCCGCCCAGCCCATCATCAGCAAATGGGCCTTCTTCCCCGCTTGAACCGCCGCCTGAGCCAGCCCGCGATACATCGGGAAAGGATGGGCTTTGGCATGGTGCGACAACCGCCCCACGAACAAAACGGCGATTTCATCTTCCGCGATTCCCAGCCGTTGCCTTTGCGTGGCTCGTTCGCTTTGGGTGGCGGGGCGGTATTTGTCCGTGTTGACTCCCAAGGGAATCGTGGCGATTTCGAGCTGTGGTTTTGGGTCTCCGCCGTGCCGTTCGCGAAGATGATCGGCATAGGCGTCCCAAACGCTTTTGACCATCTCGGCCACGGCCCGCGATGTGCAAATCAAGCGGTCGTAAGGTTCATACGGGGCGGTGAGCATCTCGCGAAGAACCCCCACGGCTCGCGTGGTGCATAGCGTGTGAGTCACACCCGATAGGCTAAACCCATGCGGCGGTCCCGACTGCCTCGCCCAAGCAAACGCCGGGTCGGGCGGACAAGGGAAATAAATTTGCTTTGCGGGTGGGTCGGCCAAAAATGTTTGAAGAAACTGCCCGCGCGGGAATACCCGCAAACGCCGCTGACGATCGCGGCTGGAAGCATGATTCCGACAAACCTCGGCGATGGACTTCGCACTCGCTTGGTTGGGAACCAGCGCCACGAGTTCTTCCCAGGAACCGTGGCTGAGGTAGGCATCCAGAAATTCCTTGCCGGCGACCTGCCGGCCCATCAATCCCGCCGGTGCGCGCCCGCCTGGCTTTGGGCGGGCTGCCGCAGGATCTCGCGGTAGGCCGAATCATCGTAATAAAGCCCGATGGTGACGGGTTCATCCTCCACGAAAATCGGCATCCTTTCTCTTGCGGTTAGGCAGCGTTAAATGTCCGTATCCAACCAATCCAAATCATCGATGAAAAGTTCATCGTGCAAATCGGTCACCTTGTCGCGGTCATCGTAGTGGTCGAACAAGAACCAATCTTCCCCTGCGGAACCGGTCAAGATGTCGGCATCATGATCTTCATTGACCGTAGTCTCATTGAGCGTCACTCCTACCGCGCCATATCGCAAATCCGCAACGCGATCAGCATAGGAGCGATCCGTTCGCGTCCAATCCAACATGACTGCGTTCAGGGCATTCATGTCATCATCGAAAAGCGTGAAGCCCGAGATCAGAATGTCATCGTCGGCGTTGCCCACGATGCGATCCGCGCCTTCGCCGCCGATTAACAAATCGCGGCCTTTGCCGCCTTGAATCAGATCGTCACCGGCTCCGCCCAGAATCACGTCATCGCCGGCCCCGCCTTTGATTCTGTCATTCCCGGCATCGCCGTACAACCACGCCGGCAACTGAATGTTGCCACCGATTTGAATGTCATCGTTCCCGGCTTGGCCGAAAATTTCCAACCGTGAGAGCGTTCCCGGCGGCACGTCGAACTGCCCCACGGAAAGATCGACGGTCGCGCCGCCGATCGTGCGACTGAAATCGGCATCGAAGCCGTGCGATGTGGCCCGGAACACGCCGATGGTGATTTCGATACTGCCGGTCAGTCCGCTCGACCAGGAAAATGAGAGCGTGGAGGTAATGATGGTCGCGATCAACGTCCCGGAAGTCCCATCCTGCGACAAATTGCCCGTGATGGTGAGATTGTCGGCCGTCGTCGCTCCGCCGAGAACCAGCACGGATTGCCCAAGATTGAGCGGATCGTGTTGGAGTGACATTCGCTCGATGGTCGCGGTCGCGGAGATCGAGGTCTCTATGTTTTGTGAATCCTTGACTGTCATCGTAACCGTGTACTGCCCGGCCTCGGTAAACACGTGCGTGGGCATTAGCTCCGCTGCGGAAATCGACTGGTATTCGGTCGTCGTGCCATCCCCAAAATCCCACCGCACAAGCTCGGGGGAATTTGCGCCGGGGCTAACAATCGCCCCCGTAAACGTCAACTCCTGCCCCCGCACACCGGAAATCCCCGCCTCGCCCAAGTTCAACTCAGGGCCCTCCAGCGAAAGCTCCAAAGACGAGCTATTGCTATTGACCGTGACCGTGGTGTCATAGTCCGTGTAACCGCCATCCTTGTCGATGATGCGGGCATAAACAACGTAGTTGCCACTATCATCGAACGTGAAATCGTGCGTGAAGGTGCTGCTGCTGCCGATGCCGTTATAGCTGGCGTTGTTTCTTGCCGTTGCGTCGGTGGAAAAGAAATAATGCAGGCTGTTCTGGTCCACGGGGGAGGGATCGTGGCCTTCGCTCAGACTGACGGTGACGGTGCTACCCTCATCGACAGGGCCATTGTTGGAGATCGTGGCGGTAGGAACCACATTGGTGACAGTCAGAACGACTTCCGCAGTTGCGGAGTTATTCAGGCCGGAGGTGGCGGTTAGGGTGACTCGATACGTTCCGTTGTCGTCGGGCGTGAAGGCGAACGCGGAACCCGTGTCGGTGGCGAATGCGACACCGTTTTTATAAACCGCCCAGGTGAAGGCCAATCCCGGAAAACTATCGGCGTTCGACACAGATCCTTCCAACGTAATCGGCGATCCTTCCGTCAACGGCGGCGTGCCCACGACTTGAATGCTCGGTGTTAGCACGGCTTCGATGACCGTCAGCGCAAACGATGCTGTGCCGCTGGCTCCGTCCTTATCGGTTACGGTCAAATTGACGGTGAAATCTCCCGCTTCCGATGGCGTGAAGGCAAAACTTGCATCCGTTCCCGTGGCATATGTCGTGCCGGCTTTGGTCACGCTCCAAAAATAGGTGGGCGTGTCCATCGTGCCGGGATCTTCAAACGTCGCGGCAAACGTGGCCGGTTGGTTTTGCATCAGGCTGTTCTCGCCGGTGATGACGACGTTATGCGGAGCGACGTTTTGGACGTAGACGGTGACGGTATCACGCCCTGTCGCCCCGTCACGGTCGGTTACAGTTAAGGTGATCTGATAAGTTCCATTATCGGCGGGCATGAAGTCGAACGTGTCCGCATTCAAAATCGTGTCCATTGGCAAGCTGTAAGCCAAGCCGTCTTTGGTCACGCTCCATGCGAAGGTATCCGAGTCGTTCACGCCGGTAGGCTCACTGAATATGCCCTGCAAATTCAGCGTGCTGCCTTCGTTCAAATACAATTGGTTCTGACTCACAAAGTTCGCGCCATTGTCCTTGCTGCTACGCACATCCACATTATAGGGAGCGACGTTGTTGACTTGAACCAACGCCGAGACTGTGGACTCTGTAGACGATGCGTCAATCACCGTGGCGGTCAGCGTATAGGGATTGTTGTCGGGGAGGTTATTAGCGTAAATGTGGGAGGCGGTGAATGTAGCATCGGCCGCATTATAGGTCACGCCGAGGATGCTCCATCTCCCCAGTCGATTGTGACGGTATCGTTTCATTGCATTGCCGAGACAGTTGCGGTGACTTGGCCGCCTTCGTTGATCTTCGTTTTGTCGAGTTGCAGCGAGACGCCGCCTGGCACAAGCACAAACGAGGCATGGCCGCTGGGATCGGTGAATACGTCTCCATCATTCGCGTTAAAGGCCACCAGTTGTTCGCGTCCGCTGCTGCCCACCAGCTTGTCGGCTCCCTCTCCGCCCACCAGCGTGTCGCCGGCCACGAAGATATTGGTGGGCATTGTTCCGGGTGCGGGGATGCTGTAAACGAACATCTCGTACTGCCCCTGGTCTTGGTCCGTCACTCCGGTGTAGTTGGGATTGGCGGCAGCGAACTTTTCGAGATCAAGGTTCGGCTCGTAAGAGGGAATACCTTCTGTCGGGTTCCCGATAATCTCCGGCGACTTAATGCTGAACGTATCGACTTCGATGAAGTATTTTCCATCGCTGGGCAATACGACATCGAGCAGCAAAGAATCGGTCGATTCCAAATTGTCATCGTTGAATGCCCCCCAGGGACTATTGTAATAATCTACGATGTTGCCGTTGGCATCATAGAGACGCAACATCGAATCGATGGGGTTGGCGATGCGATCCAGCGAACTGGAAAAGACTTCCACCGTCACCACATCCCCGGCGTGGCCGTTGAAAGCGTAGAAATCGTTTTCGCTGGTCTCGGTCGTGGGATCAGTGCCAATCTCTGTCGCAGGGTCGAGTTTGATCTGGCCGGCGACGTTGAGGGCGGAAACCATCAGATCGCCTTGGCTCGTGGGAACGTCCATGGCCGCCAAATCCCCCAAATCTTGGTATTTGTTGGCTTGGCCGGCAATCGTGATGGTTTGAGTTTTTTCGGCGTCGGCTGCTTCATCCACGCTGGTGCCGGTTTCGGCGAAGGCAAGTTTGATGTCGGAGCGGTCCCCAAAGTAGGGGTTGCCGGCGGCATCAATCAGCGAAGTGCCCACTGCCGCCGGGGATGCCAAAAGATGCAGCGGGGTGTCCTTGGCGATTTCCGGGCCGCTGTAGTAGGGCAACATCTGGTTGGGATTGATGTTCTTATAGAGGCCGTCGTCAATCGCCCCCAGCGAATCTTGATGCCGCAGGCCGAATTCGTGGCCGAGTTCGTGGGCGGCAATCGTCGAAGACAAGGCGATGAAGTTTTCGGAGGTGTCCGGCAAACGCTGCGAACCCTGCGGACCCAAAAAGTTGTTGACGTCGATCACCGCCGAGCCGGAAAGACCCAACAACCGCCAATTGAGCGTTTCCGCTTTCCCGCCGGGTTGCGGAACGCCGTTGATGATGGGCGTGGAGTTGAACACGATGTGGAAGAACGGGCCATTTACGGGCTGCTGCTGCGTGAACACCACATCAAAATTGCTGTAGTCTGCTTCCATCCGCGATTGGATCGCATCGCGTTCCTCCGGCGTGTAGACGTGCTTGGTTATGCCGTTGGCGTTGGCAATATTGGTCGCGGAGTCGAAATCGAGATAGACCACTTTGGTCACGTCCGCTTGCAAAAGATCATCGCCGGCTAAGCCATTCAGATAATCGGCCCCACCGCTGCCCGTCAATTTGTTATTGCGGGCGTTGCCGTAGATCGTATCGGCGAACGCCGTGCCGAAGACATCTTCCAACCCGCTATCGCTGCTGAGCGTCAACGACAGATTCCCGCCCTCCATCTGTGCGGTGGTGGCGGCCAAATCGAGGTTAACCGCGTGAGAGAAGTCCGCGAAATCGAGCATGTCTTCATCCGCACCGGCGGCTTGATCGGGCATGTCGTCAGCCGCTTCCTCCACCATATCGTGGCCGGAGGCATCCGCGCCGAAGATGTAGGTGTCGCTGCCGGTTCCGCCGATCAGCGAATCGTCGCCGGCTCCGCCTTCCAGGGAATCGTCGCCGGTTCCGCCGATCAACGTATCATTCCCATCGCCGCCGATTAACGCCACGTTTCCGCCAAACGCCGAGGCATTGATGAGATTCGCACTCGCCCCGCCTTGGAGTTCAACCTGCTCGAATCCCTTGAGATTGATGAGATAGCCGGGATCGGTGGCATCGGTGCTGACGGTCAGCGTGGCTTCGGCGGATGCGGTTCCGACAAGGGTCATGTTTGCATCGGCAGAGAAGAGGAACGCATCGGTTTCCGTCCCGTCGCCGGTTCCGGTGATTTCATCTCCATAATAGGTCTCCTTGCCGCTACCAATGATGGTGTCGCTGCCTTCGGCCGCCGGCAACCACGCCGGCTTGATTGCCGCCGAAGATCAAGTCGTTGCCTTCCCCGCCATAAAGCGTGTCATCGCCGGAATCAGCGGTATCGTTGCCATAACCGCCGTAGAGCGTGTCATCGCCTGTGCCTCCATCAATGGTGTCGTCGCCTTCCCCGCCGTAGAGCGTATCGTTTCCCGAACCACCATAGAGCGTATCGTTGCCGGAACCACCATAGATCGATCGTTCCCATCGCCGCCGTCGAGGGTGGTATTGCCGTCGCCGGCGGTGAGCGTGTCGTTGCCGTCTCCCCCGTCGAGGGTGTCGTTTCCGCCGCCGCCGAAGATCAAGTCGTTCCCGTCCCCGCCGAACAACGTGTCAGATCCTGATCCGGGTGAGTCGTTGCCGTCGCCGGCATTGAGGGTGTCATCGCCGGAACCGCCGTCGAGGGTGTCGTTTCCATAACCGCCGTAGAGGGAGTCGTTGCCGTCGCCACCCGATAGCGTGGTATTGCCGTCGCCAGCGGAAAGTGTATCGTTACCCGTACCGCCGTCGAGCGAATCGTTGCCCCCGCCGCCGAAGATCAGGTCGTTGCCTTCCCCGCCAAACAGCGAGTCATTTCCCGCGCCGGGCGAGTCGTTGCCATCGCCGGAGTAAAGCGTATCGTTGCCGGAACCGCCATCGAGGGTGTCGTTTCCGTACCCGCCGTAAAGGGAATCGTTGCCGTCGCCGCCTGAAAGCGTGGCAGTCCCATCGCCGGCGGCAAGCGTGTCGTTGCCCATGCCGCCGTCGAGGGAATCGTCTCCTCCGCCGCCGAAGATTAGGTCGTTGCCGTCCCCGCCGAACAGCGAATCATTTCCGGAGCCGGCGGTATCATTTCCGTCACCGCCGTAGAGGGTATCATCGCCCGATCCCCCATAGAGGGAATCGCCGCCGTCTCCGGACATGAGTGAATCGTTGCCTTCGCCGCCCGAAAGCGTACTATGGCCGTCGTTTCCGGCACCTGAGGAAAGGGTATCGTTCCCGGAGCCGCCGTCGAGTGAATCGTTTCCGCCGCCGCCGAAGATTAGGTCGTTTCCGTCCCCGCCGAAGATCGTGTCGGTGCCGGAGTTTCCATCCCCGCCCATCAGGGTGTCATTTCCGTATCCGCCATCGAGCGAATCGTATCCTTCGCCGGACGTGAGTGAATCATTGCCGTCCCCGCCGGCGATAATGTCGTTGCCCGAGCCACCGTCCAGGGAATCATTTCCGCCGCCGCCGAAGATCAGGTCGTTGCCGTCCCCGCCGAAGAGCGTGTCATTGCCGTAGGTTTGGTCGCCTTCAGCGCTCGTATCGTTGCCGTCGCCCGCGATTAAGGTGTCATCGCCCGATCCGCCGGTGAGGGAGTCGTTGCCTTCGCCGCCGGCGATTGTGGTGTTTCCATCGCCGCCGGTGATCGTGTCGTTTCCGTAGCCGCCGTCGAGGGAATCGTTTCCGCCGCCGCCGAAGATCAAATCGTTGCCGTCGCCGCCGAAGAGTGTGTCATCGTTGTTTTCGCCAGTCGTATCGTTCCCATGGCCGACATGAGGGTGTCGTTTCCGTATCCGCCGTCGATGGAATCGTTGCCGTAGCCGGCGTTGATCGATTCGTTGCCGTCGCCGGATTCGATGGTGTCGTTTCCGGAACCGCCTGAAAGCGTGTCGTTGCCCATGCCGGAAGAAAGGGAATCGTCGCCCGTGCCTCCGTCGAGAGAATCGTTTCCGCCGCCGCCGAAGATCAGGTCGTTGCCCTCCCCGCCGAAGAGCGTGTCATCCCCATATTCTGCATGTCGGAGTCGCTCGGTGCCCTCATCGTTTCCGTCCCCGCCGTAAAGCGTGTCATTCCCCGTGCCGCCGTCGAGAGTGTCGTTGCCCATCCCGGAAGTCAGCGTGTCATTGCCTTCGCCGCCATAAAGGGTGTCGTTTCCATCGCCTCCGTCGAGGGTGTCGTTGCCGGTTCCGCCGTCGAGGGAATCGTTCCCGCCGCCGCCGAAGAGCAGATTTTGCTCAGCGTTGCCGGTGAGTTTGTCCGCCTGATTGGAACCCAACACATCTTCAAACGTGCCGTTCAAAGTGACTTGATGGCCGGTATCGGTAGCGGTTTGGGCGGTTCCCGTCGTGCTCAGATCGAGGGTAATGCCTTCATCGACTGCGATGAAATTGATGGTATCGACCCCGTCGGTTCCGCTTTCGTTGAGAACTTTATCGCTGAAACCCAAGATCACGTAGTCATCATCGCCGTTCCCTCCGGTGAGAGTATCGTTGCCCATGCTGGTAACGGTGTCGTTGCCTTCGCCGCCCAGCAAACTGTCGTCCCCCAGTCCTCCCTCCAGATAATCGTTCCCGGAACCGCCGGTGACGGTATCGTTGCCGACCCCACCATCCAGATAATCGTCGCCGGAACCACCGGTGACGGTATCGTCGCCGGCCCCGGCGAACACGTCCACGGACACGGTGACGGTGTCGCTGACGGTCACGACATCATCCCCATCGCCGCTGGAAATCAGCACGGCAGTCACGGTAGTCAGGTTAATCGCCTGCTGTTCCCCATTCGTGGTGACGGTGGTCGGGGTCAGATCAATCGTGTCGGCGTTGCTCGTGCCGCCGATGAACAACACCGTAGCCGTGCCTTGGCCGCCATCATCATCGGTGACGGTCAGGCCGACGATTGTCGTGCCGCTCGTCGGGCGGGCGAAACTCAGCGAGGGATCTGTCCCGGTCGCCACCACCGTGCCATCCACGGTGACGTTCCAAGAGTACGCAAAAGTATCGAGCGTGCCGGGATCGGAAACCACCGAACTCAGGTGGATTGTTGCACCGTCGCTGCCGTCATCTCTGATACTGACGTGCGGCGGGATGTTCGCAATCGTCGCCATTTTGGTTTGGCTTCCCGAGGCCCCTTCGGCATCGGTGACGGTGACGGAGATCTGGTAGTTATCGGCGAGGTTGTCATCTGCGTAAACGTGCTTGAGGGAAAACGTGCTGATGCCCGCATGCAGCGAAAACGTCGATGCCGGACCGCCATCCCCCCAGTCCACGCTGACATCGTGGGACTCGAAACCGGGGTCGGTGAAAGCACCGGCCAACGTAAGGCGTTCGCCTTCCACGCCTCCGTTGACCGTATTGCCCGCCGCATCTGTCAAAACCAGATCGCTCGCCGCGATTGTGGGAGCCACGTTTTGCACGTCCAGCACGAACGGCGGAGCCACGCCTTGCCCGCCATCATCATCGGTGACGGTCAACTGCACGTTGTAAGAACCGCTGTTCTTCGGGGTAAAAGTCAGGTTCGACTTATGACCGATGGCGACGGTTTGGTGAGCTTCGTTTGTGACGATCCAGCCATAAGAAAACGTGTCGCTTGCACCGGGGTCGGTCACTCCCGCCGTGAGTGTTACGGAGGAACCTTCCGGTGTGTGCGTCGGCCCCTGCACGACCACCGTGGGGGCGACATTCGTGACTTGAATGCTCGTTTGAGCCATCACGGAACCACTGTCATCATCCTGTAACGTCACCGTGACCGTGTCGGTATCGTTGTTGTCTAGAAACGCATGGGCCACGTTGAAATCGGTCACTCCCGCCGCCAGGAAAACGGTCTGAAGATCCGTCTGAGTCGCGGAGCCATCGCCCCAGTTAATGGTCAGCGTGTGCGTGTCGAGCAGGCCGGGATCGCTAATTGTTCCGGTCAGGTTGACGGAATCCCCTTCCGCGACCGTCGTAACCGGCAAACCGCCGGCGAGCAACGCCAACGGCCCATCAAACATGGCGGGCACGTTATCGACCGTAAGAACGATGCCCGCAGAACCGCTGGCATTGTCGGTCGCATCCGTGACGAAAACCGTCACCGCGAAGTCACTCGAACCGTGGCCCGTCGGCACGTTATCGGGATAGGCGTGCTGGAACGAAAAGCCCAAATCACCGGGGTCGGCCACCAAGGTGCTCGTCGTGCCATCGCCCCAATCGACCAAAACGGTATTCGAATCGGCGGGGTTGGGGGACTCAAATTCGCCATCCAGGCGAAACGCGCGGTTCTCCGGCACCTCGTAAGTCACCAACCCAAAAGATGCCTCCGGGGATCCGCCCGGATCACTGCCTGGATTGAGCACGGTGACGATCAGACTGTCGGACGAAATCGTGGGAGGCTGGTTGAAGTTCGTGGTCAGGGCCAGCGAAAATTCGCTCGTGCTGCCGTCCGCCGCCGTGGCGGTGGCCGTGACCAATTCACCCGCGACCGTCAAAGCCGAGAGCGTGGCGCTGAAGCTACTATGCCCCGCTCCGTTGGTTGTGACCACAGTCGATCCCAGATAGCGTTTTCCTTCGGTCGGGTCCGCCGAGGTGTTCGCGTAGAAGTCCAATGTGATCGCAGCATTCGCCACCCCGTTGATGGTTCCCGCAACCATCGTACTCGCCCCGCCTTGCACGCTTGTCAAATCCGGGAAATTTTGCAACCCCGCCCCATTTAAGGTCACGCCATCGCCATGATAATCGATGCCCAATCCGACGTTGGAATGAATGCTGTTACCGCGAACCGTCACGCCGGCCGCATAAGTCGCCACGCCGGCCAGCACATTAAAGGCGATAAGATTGCCTTCGGCGGCATCGTGGATGCCATCGCCGTTGGTGCCGACAATCGCGGCAGCATTTGCAAGCACCCCATCTCCGCCGTTGCCGAGTAATTGCGTGCCGGTAGAGTCCGTCCCAATGTTGTTGCCGACGACGACATTCCCAGTGGCCGCGGTGGCGGTAATCGAGAGGCCGTTTCCGAGATTGCCGGAGATGACGTTTCTTGCTCCGCCCATGCTGCCGCCGATGGTGTTGTTCCCTGCGCCGCCATCCAAAATAATGCCGTCGGAGGCATTGCCCACAGCCAGCGTGCCGGTGATGTCAATGCCGAGATAGTTGCCTGAGACAACATTGCCGACGGAGTGGTCACCGTTGATATTGATTCCCGCGCAAGCATTGGCGGAAATGGCGTTCCGCGCCCCTGCAGTGTTTCCGCCGATGACATTCAGCGGCGAATCGACGATTTGCACGCCGTTCCCGGAATTGCCAAGCGCGGCAGTTCCCATCGAGTCGAGGCCGATGATGTTGCCTTGGATGACGCTGCCCCCCTTGGCCGCTCCGGCGGCGGCATACAGCCCGGCAATCTCCCCCGCAGTTAAAGCCCGGTCGTAGAACGCGAATTCGTCGATGGCCCCGTCGAAGAAGCTCGTCAGCCCGCCGTCGGTGACGGTGCTGATCGTCCCAATCCGCACGGGAGTGTTCGAAATCATAGATGCTCGCAACCGGGTTGCTTCCCGGAGTGAGACTGCTCGACACCTCCTCGCCGTTCACGTAGATTCGCGTTGTGTTTGTAGCGAGGTCGAATGTGGCGGCGACGTGCTGCCAAGTGCCGGTCGTAAGCGCCGGGGCGTCCGTAACGGCACCGGTGTAGATCGTCCCGGTGCCGTGGGAATTCGTTTGATAGACGTTAAAAGTCACACCGCCGCCCGCTTCGGCCTGGAGAACCCAGGAGATTCCCTGACCGAGGTCTTGCGTATCATATTTGGAAGCAATCACGTGGCCCGTGCTGAGATCATCAGGGTTCACCCAGGCTTCGACGGTCAGCGAATCCGAATTGAAATCCGGGGTGCTTGGGATCTCAACGAAGTCGTCCACGCCATCGAGACTAAATCCTTGTCCGCTTTGACCGGTCGCGAACGTGGCACCGTTCATGAGCGTTCCGTCATTGGAGCCGACGGAATCGGTGGCTTCCCCTTCGGCTCGGTACCAACTCACGATCCCATCGGTAAGACCGTTGCCGACGCCGGAGACGTAGATTCCATCGCCTGTGTTGCCGCTGACCACGTTGCCCGCGCCGGGCTGGTCGCCGCCGACTGTGGCACTGGCGTTTGTCAACGTAATACCGTTGCCTGTGTTGCCCAAGGCGGCATTGCCGGTGGCATCGACGCCGATGTAGTTGCCTTCGACGACATTCGAGTCGCCCGCGTTCTCGAACAGCACGCCGTTCTCATCGTTGCCGCTGATGATGTTTCTCGCCCCGGCCGTCGTGCCGCCAATAGTGTTGCTTTGCGAACCGCCGTAGAGGTAGATTCCGTTAGCGGCATTGCCCAAATCCAGCAACCCTGTCGCATCGGTGCCGATGTAATTTCCAGTAATTATCGCTTCTGTGCTGCCAGCAGTGACGATCACGCCGGAGGCCGTGTTGCCGCTAATGATGTTTCGGGTGCCAGGCGCATCGCCACCGATCAGGGCGGAATCCGATCCATGCACCCAAACGCCGGAGTTGGCATTGCCCAGAACCTGATCGCCCACGGCGTTGAGGCCGATGATGTTTCCCTGCACGGCGGCACCGTCGGAGTTAAGAAGATGAACACCGTAGCCGGCGTTTCCGCTGATGACATTCCCCGCTCCCGCCGCGCCTCCCGCCGATGATGTTGTTTGCGGTGCCAGGGATGTTCGCGGCCGCATTCGCGAGAGACACGCCGTCTCCGGCGTTGCCCAGCGGGTGGGCACCTGTCGCGTCTACGCCGATGTAATTGCCGAGGATGATGTTGTCCACCGTCTGCCCGCCTTCCAGCGCGATCCCGGCGACCAGATTTCCGGAAATCACGTTCCGCTCGCTCGCCGCGGTGCCGCCGATGGTGTTCGAGTGGGAACCGTTCGCCAGTTTCACGCCGTCGCCCGCGTTAGAAATCGCCTCCGTTCCTGCGGCATTGACGCCGATGAAATTGCCCTGCAGGACGTTCAACTCGGCAAATTGCCCGTTCGCGTTAAAGTTCGCGCTGTCAGTCGTCAGATGAATGCCGTCCGCCATGTTCCCAGAGATCAGGTTGTCGCGTACCGTGTTGGAATCCGCGCCGACAATCTGCACGCCGCTCCCCGAGTTGCCCAGCGCGAGAGTGCCGGTCGCATTCGTGCCGATGTAGTTGCCTTGAACGGTATTGAAGCTCTCGGCTCCAAAGATCACCACACCTTCGCCAGAGTTGCCGGAGATCACGTTGCGGGCCGCCTGCGTGCTGCCGCCAATGAGATTGTTGGCCGCGCCATTCTCCACAAGGACTCCATCGGCGGCATTGCCCAAAGCCAGCAACCCGCTCGCATCCGTGCCGATGTAGTTGCCGGCGACGGTGTTGCCCGTTGCCGTGGCCCCCTCGATGGCGATCCCGTCCCCGCCGCTGTCGGCGATGACGTTTCGCGCGGCCGCCGTCGTGCCGCCGATGGTGTTGTTCGCCCCGCCGTTGATGTCGATGCCGTTTAGTGTGCTGCCCAGGCCGACGGTGCCCGTATAGTCCGTGCCGATGTAGTTGCCGACGACTTCGTTGTTGTCGCTGGTGATGTAGATCCCGTAGTAGTGGTGGCCGGCGATCACGTTCCCCGCGCGGCGGTCGTGCCGCCCACGGTGTTGCCGTCGGCTCCGATGTTGATTCCGCTAGCGGTGCCGGCGATCGGCGTGACTCCGTCAACTCCCAGGCCCAGATAGTTGCCGGAGATGACGTTGCCGGTGCTGCTGTTCGCGATGACAACTTCCGAATGATTGCCGGAGATGATGTTCCGCGCATGGACCACGCCATCCACCGTGCCGTCGGCCGCATCGTCTCCGCCGATGAGATTGCCGCTAGCGCCGACATCGATATTGACACCGACCTGGACGTTGGCGAGCGATTGCAAGCCGGTGACATCCGTGCCGATGTAGTTCCCTTGAATCGTATTGCCGGTGGATTGGGGATTGGTCATGTAAATCCCATTCCAGGTGTTGCCGGAAATAATGTTCCGCGCCTCGTCCGTCGTGCCGCCGATCAGGTTGTTTCCGCCGACGATCCGAATGCCGGATTGAGCATTGGCCAGCGCGGCGGTTCCGGTGGCATTCGTGCCGATGAAGTTGCCCTGGACGGTATTATTGGCCGACTGCAACCAAACCCCGAATCCGGTGGGCGAGCCAATCACTCCGTCGCTGAGGTTGCCGGAAATCACGTTGCCCTCGCCGGCCTGCGTTCCGCCGATGATGGTCTGGTTCTGGTAAACCGTGATGCCGTTGCCAATGTTCCCCACCGCCGATGTCCCAGCGGAATTAGTCCCGATGTAGTTCCCGCGAATCATGTTTCCGGTGGCCGACGGTCCGGAAATTCGCACGCCGTCCCCCGTGTTGCCGGAGATGATATTGCGTTCCTCGGCGCTTGAGCCACCGATGAGATTATTTGCTCCACTGCTAATCTCCACACCGTGCCCGCCGTTGGCGAGCGCGGCGTTCCCGCTCGCTTTGATGCCGATGAAATTGCCGGCGATGGTGTTGTTATCGGAGCCTGCCCCAATGATCTTTACGCCATCGCCGGAGTTGCCGCTGATGACGTTACGGGCTGCTGCTGTGCTGCCGCCGATGGTGTTGGCGGTCGCTCCCCCTGCAAGATCCACGCCATCTCCTAGGTTGCCGAAATCGACCTCGCCGGTCATGTCGGTGCCGATATAGTTGCCTGCGATGGTGTTGCCTGTTCCGCCGCTGGTGATGGCGATTCCGGTTTGGTTGTTGGAGATGATGTTGCGTTCGCTTGCATCGGCGGTGCCGTCGGCGTTCGTGCCGATGCGGTTGTCGCTTCCGCCTTGCAGCAGAACACCGTCGCCTATGTTGCCCAAGGCGGCATTGCCGGTGGCATCGACGCCGAGATAATTGCCGGCGATGACAAGGTTCTGTGCGCCACCGCATAGATCCCGCTGCCGGCATTGCCCGAGATGAGATTGCTTTCGAGGTCGTCGGAGAGGCCGTCGCCATTCGTGCCGATTCGGGCGTTGCCTGCCCCATTCCAAAGCCGAATGCCCGCAGCCCCGTTGGCCAGCCCGGCGATTCCGGAGAAGGTGGTTCCGATCCGGTTGCCGGCGATCATTGTTCCGGTGACGGTGGACCCATCCATCACAATGCCGTCTAGCGTATTCCCGGAAATCAGATTGCCTTCCGCCGCATCGCCGTTGCCGTCGCCGTCCGTGCCGATTTGGGTTCCAGAAGAACTTCCCGTCAGATAGATGCCGGCCCCGGTATTGGCAATCGAGGCAGTTCCAGAGAGATTCGTGCCCACGCGGTTCGCGGTGATCGTGTTGTCGGTGGAGGATCCCGTGACGTAAATTCCATCGCCCTGGTTGCCGCTGACGATGTTGGCATCCAAGGTGTTGTTCGAGGCTTCGTACAGCACGATGCCGTTGGCGGCGTTGGCCAGGGCGTGCGTGCCGTTGATGTCCGTGCCGATGATGTTGCCTTGAATCGTATTGTGGTCGGCTGCGCCTGCGGGCGTGCCGTCACCAAGCAGGATGCCGCTCGTACCGTTTCCGGAAATCAGGTTTCCCGCCCCTACGCCGTTTCCGCCGATAGTGTTGTTTGATGCGCCGTTTTCCAGCAGAATTCCGTCGGCGGTATTGCCCAGCGTGAGCAGGCCGGTGAAGTCGGTGCCGATATAGTTGCCGGCGACAATGTTGCCGTCCGTGCCCGCGTCGGTGATTTTTACGCCATTGGTATTGTTGCCGCTGATGATGTTACGCTCCGCCGCCGTCGTACCGCCGATGGTGTTGTCAGTCGCTCCATTAGCGATAAGAATACCGCCGGAGCTGTTTCCGAGAGCCACCGTGCCGGTGATGTCGGTGCCGATATAGTTACCGATTACCGTATTTCCAGTTGTCCCGGCACCCAGCAGATCTAGCCCATAATCGTTTCCGCTGATGATGTTGCGTGCTTCCGCCGTCGTGCCGCCGATGGTGTTGTTGGAGGCACCCGAATCCAACAGGAGGCCAATGCCCGTGTTGCCCTGAGCCACCGTGCCGGTGACATCGGTGCCGATGTAGTTGCCGGCAATGGTCACCCCACTGGCACCGCCGATGTATATGCCAAAGCCAGAGTTGAAGTGGTTGATGACTAGGCCGCGTATCACGGTTCCGTCCGCGCCAGACCCGGAAATTTCCAGGCCGATCGGATTGGAACCAACCATGTCGCCGCGCAATTCCACGATGGGCGTGCCCGCATAACCCTCGGCGAAGGTGCCGTCAATCACCACAGTTTCGGTAATCGCCGGCAGCGCGGTTAAGGGTTGAATGGTGTAAGGTCCGCCGCCGGTGAGGTGGAACAAAATCAGATCGCTGCCCGCATCGGTGTTTGCGCGGTCGATCGAATCCCTGAGCGAACCGCTGCCGCTGTCGGCGGTGCTGTTCACCAAAATCGCCGTGCCTGCCAAATTGTAAAACGTGGCTTCGGGGTCGGCGGAGATCAAAGCATGTCCGTTGTATGAGGGCAGCGTAACGGTCGCGAAATCACCGCTCCGCGAGGCATACGTTAGGATCTGAAACGTGTCGGCTTTATCCGCCACGTAGCCAAAGTGGAAGCTCGCGTCCAACGTGCCATCTAACGTGGCCGTGCCGGTGATGGCGATTTGCGAGAAGTCCGAGGGGACCGGGTCCGTACCGTAGAAACTATTGTAGAGCGTGCCGGCAGCGGTCTGGGTGAAATTGCCGTTGACGGTCAATTTCCCGTTGCTCACCTCAAGATCTCCTTGGTTGGAGAAGTCGCCGACGGTGCTAAAGGTTGCTCCGTTGATGACGCTGAACTCACCGTCGTTTTCGGTCAAAGCGCTGAGGCTGGAGAAGTTGCCTCCGTTCTGCAAATACACACTGGCCCCCGCGCCGATCGTGGTGATGTTCGCGCCGGTGGTGAAAACCAAATTTGAGATCACGTTCCAAAAGCCGCCGGTCAGCATGCTCATGACGTGCTGGACGACGTTGGAGAATTGCAGCGTGCCGGTCAGGGCTTCAACGCTGCCTTGGTTATCGAACACCGAAGTGACCGTGACCGTGCCGGAGTTGAGCGTCTTCTGAAAAGTGCCTTCGTTCAGGAACGTGCCGGTCCCTTGAATGGGCACGCCGCTGGTGTTCTGAATTTCAAAGTCGCCTTGGTTGTCGAACGTCTGCCCGGCGGAAATCGAGAGGCTGCCTCCGGTCGTGGTGGCCGTGCCCTGGTTCGTGAAGCTGCGATTGACTGTGGCGGTTCCGCTGGTGAGCGCAAGATTGGCCCCGGCATCAATGATGGTTCCGCCGCTGCCGGTCATCGTGCCGCCGGTCCAATTCAGCGTGCTGCCGATGTGGAACGTGCCGGACCCGGTCAGCGTGCCCAAACTAAAGTCAAAGACATCGGCGGTGATGTTGCCCTCAATGTCGAGTGTTGCCGCCGACGAGTTCAACCCCACCGATGAACCGCCCGAAGCCGTCAGGCTGGCCCCGGTATTAAGCGTGTGGGTTCCACCGGCAGCGGAACCGCTGAAGTTGATGTCCCCGCCGGATGCGGAGAATGTGCCCGAACTGATTCCTCCACGACTCAGCGTAATTTGGCCGGCAGTCGCCTCGATCGTGCCGTTGTTGTCGAAGGCCACGCCGATTTGGGCGGCGGTCGCCGCGGCATACGTCAGCAAGCCGTCGTTCGTGAAGACGTTGTATCCCGACCCATACTGAACCCCGAAGCTGGAACCGGACAGAACATTGAACTCGGCTCCGACCTGATTGATGATCGACGAGTTATAAAGCTGAATCGGGGCGGAGTCGTTGTAGTTGATGATACCGGAATTGGTGAGACTGCCGGCGTGGACCGACCGCGATCCGCCGCCGCCGTTAAGGCGAGCGTGCCGGTATTGGTGAAGTCGCCTCGAAGAGTTTGATTGCCCCAACTGCTATTGCCGGCGAGAGTCACGCCATCCGTCGAGATCAAAGCATTATTACTGCCGAGAAGCGTGAGGCCGTCGTTGAAAGCCGATGCGGCCGAAACGGTGAAACTTAGACTGCTTGTCGCGCTGTCTATGGAAACGGGCATCGCGGAGGTAATGCTGTGAATGATGGTGTTGTCGGGGTTGCCGCTTGCCTGAAACGTAATTGTCGTGCCGCCGAGGTCAGGAATGATGACATCGTCGGAGATCGTGGGCACAACGCCCCGGCTCCAGTTGAGCGGGTCATGCCAAATGTCAATCGGCGAACTGGGATTCGTCGCCGTACCGACCAGCGTGTTGGTGGTGGTTGCGGCTGCCGTCAGCGTGAGCGTACCGCCGGCGAGCACGGGATTGAGATAAATGCCGCTGCCGCTTTGCAGGCTGTAAACCGCGAAATACTGGGTCAGAGTTCCGCCGTAAGTCAAAGGCTGGAAGGTATCGCTGATGCTCGGCAGAAAGCTGTCGATCAGGCGTTCGTTGAAGACCCCGACCAATCGATTGAGGCTGACGTTGCCCGTCACCACCAACTGATCGTACCCGGTTCCCGCAACCGTGCCGCCCACTTCGGCGGTGAGCCGCGATTGCGTGTCTTGTGTGTAGTTGCCGGAGATGGTCAGAATCCCGCTCGTGCCCTCGCCGCCGGGATTGACGTAGCCCCGATTGAGCAGATCGCCGGTGATCGTGCCGCTTCCGGTCAACAATCCGCCCGCTTGGATGCTGACGGCATCGTTCGCCATGCCATCCACGGCGAGATGGCCTTGGTTCTCAACATTTACCGTGCTGCTTCCTGAGAGCGTTCCGGCGGCGCTCACACTCAACGTGGCCCCGGCCTTAACGCTCCCACCAGCCTGCCCGCTGAACGTCCCGTTCACAATCAGCCCGGCATCATTAAAGACAGTCAGCGAATTGACGCCCGTAACCTGGCGGTTCACCGTGAGTGTTCCGCCTTTGACGGTGGGAGTCGTCCAGGTGAAGACACCGGGGGCAAAATCGAAAGTCGCCCCGCCCGCACCGACGATCAGATTATTGGAAAGCGCGACCGATCCGCCCGCTTCGCCCGTATAAGTTCCGGTATAAGTTGCCGAGTTGGAAAGATTGATCGTGCTGCCGACACCGGTGATGAACGTGCCGCCCGTGTTTGCGCCGCCGGCAGAAATCGTCAGCGAGCCGTTGTCAATCTGAATTGTGCCGCCCAGATTGTTGAACGTGCCATTGAACGTATGGAAGGCGAACACGGTTTGATAAAGCGTGCCGAAGTTGTTGAACGTCACGCTTCCGTTGATGACCGGGCCGGTGGCGGGACTTTTGGCGAGGTTGTAATCGCCGATATTGTCGAGCAGACCGCCGCCGCTGATCCCCCCGCTGTTATTGTGCGTGATCGTAGCCCCGGATTCGTTGACTAGCGTGGTATTGAGGGTCACGCCGCTGGTCGAGTTGAGCGTCAACGACCCCAAGTTGTCAATTTCGCCATTGCCTGCCAGAGTGCCGCCGGTCCAGGTGCTGTTTCCCGATACGGTTAACGTGCCATTGTTCACGGTGAGCGTCGCGAATTCCAGGGAGAAACCATTGGAGAGATCCGACGCCGCGTTGACGGTGAACGATCCGCTGGTAATGTCGAGGAGTTCTGCCGAAGTCACGCTATTCACCGTGACGGTCGCAGTGGAGACAATCGTCGGCGTGCCCGTCAGATCGCCGATCACCGCATCGTCAGTGGCCCCCGGAAGCACGTCCCCAGCCCAGTTGGCCGCGGTATTCCAATTAAAATCTCCGCCGCCGCCGTCCCAATTGATGGTCGCCAACAAGACGCGGCTTTCCAACGATTCGATTCTGGCGGTCAGGTCTGGGATTCGCCGCCCGCGACGAGAAACGTGACGATGGCGGTTGAATTGACGAAATCGAACCCTCAGCGCATCCAGCCAATCGCGAAGCAACATAAAAAACTCCAATGGGAAGTTCGGCCACGAACCGAATTTGCAACACCACGGCCACGGGCGTGCGATTTCCCAATGGAATCGGCCCGGCAACACAGCATTTTACGGCCGACTTCATGTCGGAGGGATTTGTAAGGCTCGCTTTCCACGCGGAAGCCGGGTTTCAGACTGGCTTTCTTTGGAAGTGTGCCTGCGGGGTTCCTCTTTTGTGTTGTGTGCGACGGAACCTTCAAAACACAATTCCCAGGCATTCGCATCAATCAGGTTTTGCCGGTCGCCCGATTGTTCAGGTCACACGTTTGCGAGGAGGCAAGCGCTTTGTGTGATGGCAAGAGAGAAAAACGTGCTTTTGGACCTTGCTCGAATCTTTACGGGCTAGGCAAATCGAACCAGAGATCAGGGGCAAGCGAAAATGAGGAGCAATGGCTTAAGTGAGAGAGATTTACAAGCATGTGCGAACTAAAACCTCAACACAAGGAGCGGGCCTAGGAGAACTCTAGCGGGATGTGCAGATTGAGTACGTATTCTCAGCCGTAGTTACTAAGAGAATGTCTTAGTTTGATATAGGTGAATACCCAGTCCGATAATAAGGATTGTAGGCATCGTAACCACGAGATTTTTTGAAAGTCAAGCAGAAATTGGGAAAAATTAAACAAATGCGTTCTGATGGTTCGTCGACTTATGAACTTAACCTGTTACGGAACAGGGATTACTGATGAGTGAAACCATCGAAAGATTTCCCCCACCTGCAACGAAAAAAGGGCCGCCTCGGGGCGACCCTTTTCTGCAAAACATTTCGTGTGAAAGCGTGGTTTAGCGGATTGCCCTTTCGGGGGCTTTGGGTTGGGCGGCTTCTTGAATCGCGGGCTTGGTTCGCTCGGGCCAAAGGCGTTCGCGATAAATCACCAGCGAGTTCAACGCATGGTACATCCCGCCCGGTTCCAGCGATTGCTTGCGAGATTCGATCAAGTCGGTGGCGATCCGCCGGGCAGCCTTTTGAATGTAAGGCTGGGTCAATTCGGTTTGAGGCAAGGCTCCCATCATCATTTCCAAAGTGTGGCCCGTCGTGGAAAGCCGCTTGCTCACATCATCGGTATGGCCGGGGCCTTTGAAGTAGTTGGACGAAAATGAACCGTCCGTGTTCTGCATCCGCTTGGCGGTTTCGATGTGGCGTTGCAGATGAATGTGGGCTTCCAACCAGGTTCCCGTCAGCGCCCGGCCGGCTTGCAAATGGTTATTGCGGGCCACGGCAATGGCGAACAAACCGTGCATCCCGCCGCAGGCGGATTTCGTCACCGGCGAACGCATCTGCTTGGTAATGAGCCGTTCAATGCTCCAGGCTTCGCCTTTTTGGTTGATCCATTCGGAATTGGGGTCGATGTAGAACGACAAGAACCACAGCGTCCAAGTCATTTCTTCTTCATCGTTGGCTTCCATCTTGGCGTTGTTGATGATGTCTTTTATGGTGATCGTTTTCTCGCCCGCCTTGAACGAATAATCCAAAGGCAACCGGGCCAACGTGAACAACGCCAAGAATTGATTAGGATGGCCTTCAAAGTGATAAGGCTTGGTAAACGGATGCCCTTTGCCTCCGTGTTGCGTGGCCAACCACCAGGGTTTGTCTTTGAAGCTGGGGCCGGAGGAAATCCAATCCAACGCTTTGACTTGTTTGCCATCCTTGAGGATGTAGTAATTCTCCCTGAGAGCCAGCACCCCGTGCGCGATTTGCCAGGGCGTGTGTTCATCGGCGTTCAAAGGCCGGCGGCTGGTAATGGCGATGGCCTCATCGATCAAATCCGGCAATGCCACTGTACCCAGCGGGCGATTATTTTCCAGGGCGGAAGGCGAAGCGGAAATTGTCGGAGCGACAATGGCTTCCTCTTGCGCCCGGCAAGGAGCGGCCCAGGCTCCCGTCAGTACGACTCCCAGCATCGCAAAGAATCCTGTCTTCAGTAGGCGTGGCGAAAACATCATGTGCAGACTATTCCTTTGGCAACCTCTGGCGCGGAAAGACAATGACCAATTCCCTTGGCCCCGCGAGAATCCTTCCCGCGAGTATTTGGTGGTGCGATAACGGCAATCCTTGCCGACGCGACAACCGGACGCTCTTCCATGATGTGCTAAACAGGATCGGACGGTTTTCGCTTTTTGCGTGACCGAGAATCGCCACTGCACGCGGTTCCCCACCGTCCCGAAGGATTGAGGTAGCGATTATCCGCCTGATGCCAATTGCACGGGGGGGAATGAAACCGAAAAACTCGGTCCAAGCGGCAAAGTCCGCACAATTTCCCAGCCACACCACCAACGGGAAAATCCTTCCGCCCAATTCTGTCTTCGGAGTTCAATCGGGTTTGACATTCCCTCGGCAAGGACATAAATTCCTTTTGCAGCGGACGATTAGCTCAGTTTGGTTAGAGCGCCACGTTGACATCGTGGAGGTCACTGGTTCGAGTCCAGTATCGTCCACTCCTTAAAGCCTTGCAGGTTAATAACTTGCGAGGCTGTTTTGGTTAGAATTCGCCGGTGGGGTGGACTGTTGCTGGATTGATCTGGCGGAGATTGGCCGGACGTTCTCTTGCGGAGTTCCATGAATGCTTCGCTTTTACAATCTCATTCGGTGGAGGAACCACTCAATAAAGAAAAACGGTGGTCATGAAGCGGCACAGGTGGGGAGGGGGTGGAACGACTCTCAGAGGAAACGTGCTGGAATTGTTGGATTAGTAATTCCTCAACATCATCCCGACAGCAGGGAAGACGAGATTGCAACCGTCCATCTCATTTGAAAAGAGAATAAAGAGAGGGGACGCATGACCCATTCGGATACCAACCATGTCCCATACAGACTCAATGTCGCAATGTGAACAAAGGCGTTCCGCAACGTAACATCGCGACCAAGGACACAAGGTTTACTGTTCGACTTCAAGAACGGACTGCAAACGTCCTTCCTTGTCCAACCGAACGATTGCGAGATTCCCATGAACAGCTTTCCCTGCAATGGGACCGAGATTTCTATTTTGTCCATCGGTTGCGATTACAACATGGACTTGTCCTCCGTCAGTTCTGGTCAAAGAAAACGACAGTCTGCCGTTTTCAGATGTGATCGACGACACCCCTGATAAAGCGAAAGTCTTCTGTTCAGCATTCTTCGGTAGAAGCACCCAGGCTTTCGTGAATGCTCCTCTCGTCTCCCAGCGATGAGTCGGTACTGAAAATGCCTTTGCTTCGCTCCCCCACACCCTCCATCCTTGAATTGCTGGTTCGGTCTGGCCCTTTACCACTTGCAGCTTCACGTTGCGTTCAGGGTCGATTGGAATGATGCGAAGATTGGCACCCGCCCCGTTGGTTGTGACTGAACCGTTCGATTCATCAACGGAGATTTCTTCTGTTGAAAGGTGCCAAGGGTGTCGCCAAGTTCGGAGCGTATCGTCACGGGGGGCCACTTGGTCAATGACAATCCAAAATCCAGTCTCAGTCGGATTGTTTCCCTTCACGAAAACGATATGGCGTGTGTGTGTTCCATCAATTCGTTCGCTTTTCCGAAACCATCCCGCGTCATAGGCACTGCGTCCGTAGTCAAAATTGGAGTTGGTAATCCACGGTCGTTGCGGTGGATTCAACCCGATGTGTTTCTCATGTTCGTACCGATGAGTTCGATCTTGAAGCCCCCAATCCGGCGTGAGTGTGTTGAACGCCAATGTCTCCGACGCCCAAATTGAAGTTGGTTTCTGAGTATAGTCGCCACGTCCTCCATCGCGGAGCAACAAATCGTTTCCACAGGCAACGACTAGGTGCAAAGCATCTTGTTTTCCGTGGCTCGCTCCGAATGGACCACCATCCATGAAGAGCATTCTTTCCTTTGGCCCAAAGCCTGTTCGCATGGCGTACCAACCCGCATTTGGGAAATACCGCGATGTCCACGACGGAGGTTTCCCCGCAGTGCCTCGACTGGCAAAGTAGGCCATCTCTGGATCGTTCGGAAACAAAGACAACGACTCGCGAACTTTTTCATCGACCGGCCCCCACCCCCCATCGTTGAGTGAAATGTTCCCGAAGTCGGGTCGCAAAATCCCCATGTAGCCCATAATCATTCCGCGAATGGCTTGACGGAATTTCGATGGAATCTCCAAGTTGTTCCGCTCCATGATTTCAAACACATTGCGGTATGAATCAATTGTTGCCCAGCCATAGCCAGTGCTGAGAGAAGCGTGTGTGCCATCAGGATGCACTTGGGCGCGAAAGGTTTGTTCGAGTCGGTCAAATGCGATTTCTTTCCAATGGTCTGCCTCTTTCCACTCTGGCATCATGGTGGCACATTGCAGCAAACCCGTTGCCATATGAAGCCCCGAATCATCCCATGCTAAGAATATGGAAGGATTGGTGACCAGCCGGGCATTCTCTTGAAAATACTTCATCATCCTCATCATCGACGCATCATCAAGCTCTGGCGATTGTTTGAACAACTCGTAGGTTTGCCACCATGTCAGTTCAATTCGGCGTCCCATGTTGCCTGTGAATAATAAAGGTGGTTCGAGAGTGTTGCCGTCAATGAAGAACGGGGCACCCCCCGGTTTCGCGATAATCCGCAAGGGTAACTGATCCAGCCAACTATTGAGTTGCTTGACGAATGTACGAGAGTATTTGGCATCTCCCGTCGCTTGATAGGCTCGCCCCATATACAGCCAGGGATACATTCGAGCATTGTAAATCGGGAATTGGCCTCCGGTCTGGTACGGATCGGCGGACCAGTCGTAGGGATCGCCGAACTTGTGTTCAGAAAGTGGGCCGCCGGTATAGACCAGAACCTTGTCTTCGGTCATCAAGTCCGCGATTCGCTGTTCCTTGTCGGTCAGCCGTTCCTTTGAGACGGTTGGCCCGATGACGTGTTTTCTGTGCCTGAGATAAGTAGCGAACAGCGACGTTGCGGTTTGGATGTCTCCCGCTTCCATTGCGAGTTTGACTTTCTCCAATCCGGGGTAATCCAAATTGAGCGAGTACAGCACGCATTCGGCATCGGTGAGCTTTCGGTTGGCGGTCTTGGGATCAATTGGGCGAAGCGACAGCGACGAAATTGTTGTCTCGATCGATTTGCCGCCCTGACCGGCAAGACGCGCGTAGATTCCCACATGCCCAGCCACAATTCGTTTGGGGATTTCTCCTTCCCAATCGGGACTGGCGAACTGCGTATGGTAAATCCAAATATACGATCCCAGTTCGGTCGGAGTGACGACCATGCGAAACTTGTAGAATCCATCGCGGCGGTTCAAAGCCCGTGGATTGCCCGTGCTTCTGTCAACGGGAGTTGGTAGGCTCAAATCCCGACCGCGCCAGAAAACACCGTAATCCGCCCTATCGCTCAAATCGCGAATGTTCAAAAAGAGTCCATCGGGAGGCGATTGAAAGCGATTCGGGTTCGCTTGAGCGTTCGGAAGCCCGAACGTAACGCCACAGTCCAACGGGTTACAACCCTCCCCTGCAACATTGCTGGCTGGGTCGATGGAAATGTCGAGAACGAAACTCTCACACGTCTGATTCCCTAAGTCGATGTTCGCACCAACTCGGTTGTCTCCATCCTTCGGAGGACTGGATGCACTAAGCACAACCTGACCATCACGATTGAGGGATAATTGACCATCGCCTTGAATCCATTTCCAAGCCTCCACGCCATCGACGGGCAGCACGTCGTCTTGGAACGGCGTAATTCCCCCCCCTCAATTCGGCGGCAGAACCATGATTCAGGAAAAGGCAAAAGCCTAGAACAACTTGAACAATCAGCTTCATTTGGCACTCTCCGTGAACTGACAGCGTGTATCCGTCAAATCAAATAGCTCAGATGCGATATATTGCGAACCCATGCTAACCAATGAGAACATCCGACGCCATTTGAGGAGCAATTGAGCAGGAGCCAGCAGCTTCGTGAAATGCAACTCGCAAACAAAAAAGCGGCAAGATTGGATACATCTTGCCGCCTCTACGAATTGGATACCGTCGCAGCCTGCATCTTTCGCTGTAAACACCTGCTGCGACAGCAGTTTGGAATGCCCCCAGTAGGACTTGAACCTACAACCTACTGATTAAGAGTCAGTTGCTCTGCCAATTGAGCTATAGGGGCTTGTGCTTGCGGTCAATGGGTTTGTGTTGTTCGTAGGGAGTTGATTTCAAATCTCTGTGTCGGTGGTGCTCACCAAGACGTTTAAGGAGTGCTGGCCAAGACGGTTAGGGAGTACTCACCAAGACGTTTCGTGAGTGTCAACTAAGACGTTTCGTGAGTGTCAACCAAGACGTTTAAGGAATTGGGGTATGAATCCAATGGCTTGAGGGGGTTGGAGTTGGGAGTTTTACAGAAATTTTTGAAAACTTTGGGGCTAATGTGTGGAATCATAGCATGGGGGCGATTCGGAGGCCAGTGGTGCTCAGTAAAGTTTTTCCTCGGCTCGCTTGCCGAGGTGGTTTTTGGTTCTTGAAGGCTCGACCAACAAAAATCGCCTCAAGCTTTTCCTCGGCTCGCTTGCCGAAGCGGGATTTGGGGCACTTCGGCCAATCGGTGAGAACTATTGACTTGGAAGCCGGTGAATTGGCTGTGGTGATGTGGCTGTCGTGGAATTCGCCGCCGGCGAGTTTCGCCGATTTGTTTTGGGGCGAGATTTTCAACGGGAGGTTTGCAGGAATTTCAGTGGGATCTTGGGGTGAAAAGCGTTATCATTATAGGGATTCCCTTGAGTTGTTTGCGGGCATGACTTAGGCCGAACATCAGGAGCAAACATGGCGGATTCCGTGGTTCAAGTCGACTTGTCGGATCGAGCGGCGGATTTTCGTCGGCTGGCCTTACAACCGGGGATGGGGCTGATTGACCGTAGCGGAGCCCACGCCGCCATTCTGCGGAAATGGCTGGGCCAATCGCTGGCGGAACCCTCGTGGGATGGGAATCTTGTTCGCTATCAAATTCGCGGTGAAGACGATGGGGTGCTTCTTCCCCAACGCATTTGGCCGCTGACGATTTCGGACTGCAAGGGAGCGTTTCGCGGGGAAATTGCGGCGATGGTTCAGAAGTTGGAAGCCGCGCCGGCCCACACGGGGACCGAACGTGCGCTTCGGCACGTGATGCTCGAACGGTTGAAGAAATTTCAAACCGACCCGGTTTTCGCCGCCCAATCTGGAGCGTTGGCCAAGGTTTTGGATACCTCCGGGGTTTGGCGGTTGGTTTGGCTGTGGGGGTTTGAGCGGAAGACTTCCGAAACCGGCCCGGTGGCGATTTGCAAAAAAACGGACTGCCGGCATCTGGCGGTCATTACGGAAGATCGCCGAACGTGTCCCGCTTGCGGAGCGAAGTTGAAAGTGCCGCGGTCGCCGCTTCCGATGTTGGCCGCGTTGTTGACGTTGCTTTTGTTGGCGGGCAGTTTGGGATATTGGTTCACTCGGCCGCCCGTAGAAACTCCCGCCGAGTTGGCGAGCGTGCGCGGGCAAGTGTTTTCGGTTTTGGGCGACCAGCCGATTGCCGGGGCGCGGGTTCGTGTGGCGGGCAGTGAAACTGAAACGCAAACCGATGCCGAAGGCCGATTCACGCTGAAAGACCTTCCCGCCGAATCGAGCTTTGTGCAAATCTCGGCGGCGGGGTTTCAGCAGAAAAAACTCGCGGCGGATCTCTCTCAAAAAGCCCCCCCGTTTTTGAAAGTTGCGCTTAAAGGCGTGGCGGAAATGCGGGGCCGCGTGCGAGACCGAATCCATCAAGCCCCGATTGCAAACGCCTCGGTTTCTCTGCCTGCTTGGGGGATTTCGATTCGAACCGATGAGCGGGGGGAATTTCAGATCGCGGATTTGCCCGGCGGGAAAACGCAGATTGAAGTTTCCGCCCAGGGGTTTCAAGCGGAGTCCATCCAACGGGTGCTGAATGCCGAGAAGCCGGCGACATTGGATCTCGATTTGGCCGGCAAGGGGCAGCTGGTGGGAAGCGTGATCGATGCGGTTACGCTGAAACCGATTTCCCAAGCCACGGTGTTTTTGTTGAATACGCCTTTGACTGCAACCACAGATGAAAAAGGTCGCTTCGAGATTGCGGGTATTTCCACGGGAGCCGCCACGATTGCCGTGCAGGCGAAGGGCTACCAGGCCGAGCAGTCCGAGCAAGAATTGAAAGGCACGGAAGTTCGCCCGTTTCGGGTCGGCTTGTACGGGGCGGGCGAGATTCGCGGGCGGGTGAAGTCTCTGGCCGATGGCGAACCGCTTGCGGGAGTCTCCGTGGAACTGACCGATCCCCAATTTCATCGCGAGACCAAAACCAACGCGCGGGGCGAGTTTGAGTTTCAAAAACTTCCGCCGGGCGGGCAAGAATTGCGGGCGGCTTTCGCGGGGTTTCGTGATGCGACGGCAAACGCCACCGTCCAAAAAGCCGGCGACACGCTGGAGATTGCGCTGGCGGGCGATGCTTCGCTGACCGGCCTCGTCACCGATGCCGTCGAAAAGAAACCCGTGCCCCAAGTGGAAGTGCGAATCGCGGGGACCGAACTTGTCGCGAAGACCGGCGAGGATGGCAAGTTTCAACTGCAAGGCATTCCGGGAGGAAAAGCCATCGTGCGGGTAGTGGGGCGAGGTTATCGGCAAGTGGAATTGCCCGAAATGTTCGAGGTCGGCCAGGAAACCAAAATTACCGTGGAACTGAAAGGCGGCACGATTTTGTCCGGCTTGGTCCAAGATGCCGAGACCAAATCGCCGCTTGCCGATGCGGAAGTCAGTCTTGGGGGCACAATGCAAAAAACCAAGACCGATGTTAAGGGCCGGTTTCGATTTGAAGACATCAAGGCGGGAACCCGAACGCTAAACGTCGCCGCGAATGGTTATCGTTCCGCCGAGCAAGAAACGGAACTGAAAACCGATGAGGAATCGACCGCGACAATCGGCCTGAAAGGAGATGCGGTGCTTTCGGGCTTGGTGGTTTCGGCCCAGGACGAAAAACCTCTCGCGGGGGCGAACGTGAAAATCGCGGGCAGTTCGCGGGAAATTCCAACCGATGAAGAAGGCCGCTTCCGCATGGAAAATGTGCCCAGCGGGTCGCTGGATTTGGAAATCACACTCGCGGGTTATCAGCCCGGACGGGTCTCGCGGGATTTGGCTGCCGGCGAGGAAACCCAGGTGGAGATCTTGCTGATGGGGGCAGCGGGGTTGGTGGGTTCGGTTGTCGATCAGAACGGGCGAACCGCTGAACCAAGCCGGCGTGGAAATCGAAGGGACTTCCCAGGCGGCTTCCACGGATGACACCGGGCAATTTCGCCTGGAGGGTTTGCTGCCCGGCGAAGCCAACGTCACGATCTCGGCCAAAGGATTTCATCCCGAACGAAAAACGGCCAAGCTGGATTTGAAAGAACCCGCGTCCTTGGGCGAGATTCAATTGCGTCCCGTGGAAACCGATCCCGCAGCGGTTGCCAAGCCATTTGACACGCCCGCCCCGGTAGGCGCGATTACCCCGGATGGATCGGCCACTGTGGAACCTGCCACATCGATTCCCCGCGACGACTTTCGCAAACGCTTGGAACGCGCCCACGCCAAAACGGGCGATGTGCAGGTTTCGCTGGCCTGGGATAACAAGAACGATATCGACCTCTACGTGCAATCCCCATCGGGGGAAGTGATTTACTATCAGAATCGGCATTCGCGTTGCGGTGGCGAGTTGGACGTGGACATGAACGCGGGCATCGGTCTGACCAATGAACCCGTCGAAAACGTGTATTGGCCTTTGCATACCGCTCCGCGCGGCAAGTACAAAGTCTTGGCCCATCATTACGCCAAGCACGGGGCGGCAGACCCCACCAAGTTTCGCGTGGCGGTCAAGAATGGCGATGAGGTGAAGTATTACACGGGCCAAATCAACTCGCAGCAAAAAGTGCTGGTTTGCGAATTCGAGCGGCTCACCGGACCGGAACCCCCCTTGATTGCAGACAACAACCCCACGCCTGCGATTACCCCGGATGGATCGGCAACTGTGAAACCCGCCACATCGATTCCCCGCGACGATTTTCGCATACGCTTGGAACGCGAGCACGCCAAAACGGGCGATGTGCAAGTTTCGATGGCCTGGGACAACAAGAACGACCTCGACCTCTACGTGCAATCCCCATCCGGGGAAGTGGTCTGGGCGAGGAATAAACATGCTCAATGCGGGGGCGAGATGGACGTCGATGCGAACGGAGTTGCGAACGCAAATTCAAGCGATTCCCGCTTGACAAATACCCCTGTCGAAAACATCTATTGGCCTTTGCATACCGCACCGCGCGGCAAATACAAAGTCTTGGCCAACTATTGTCGCAATCATGGAGGCTCCGACCCCACCGACGTTCGCTGGGCCGTCAAGAACGGAGGGGAAGTGAAGTATTATAAGGCAAAACTCAACCCAAACGATAAAATCACAATCTGCGAATTCGAGCGACTGACCGGACCGGAACCCCCGCTGATCACGAGCGGCAATACATCGGCCCAGAATCCTCTGGCACTCAGCGATTGGGGCTGCGAGCAGTATCGCACGAATTCGGGCATAAATGGTGGTAATGGTGGTAATGGCACGAGTGGCGGGAATGCAAATCCGAAACATCCGCCGGGTTCCAATCGTCCCCAGGAAGAACAAGCCGCCGAGCGACTCCGGTTGGCGAAGAAGATGCTCAAGTCCAATCCCGACGCCGGCAAGCGTTGGCTGAAAGATGTCGCGAAACTCTATCCGCAGACTCAAGCCGGCAAACAAAGCCAATCGATGCTGGATGGACTCGCCGCGGGAACAGGCGGGGAAACGATACCGGGCGAGACAACTTGGCTCGCGGATCTCATTCCCGTGCGAAAGAACGTCACAGACAATGCTTGGCAAACCCGCGCGGTCAAAATTGAAGGCAAGCCGAAACGCCATTCCTTCTGGACCCGGACCAACATCCCCCTGCCCCCCGTCAGCGTGGAATACGCTTTGGGCCGCCGCTATGCCCAGTTGTCGGGGGCGGTGGGAATCGAGGACAGCGGCCAAGCCGATCGCACGCGGGTGACCACCGCGTTTCAAATCCTCGGCGACGGCAAGGTGCTTTGGTCCTCGGATGCAATCCGCGAACCGGGAAAAACCCAGCCGTTCTCCGTGGATGTTTCCAAAGTCAACAACCTAAAAATCATCACAGGCAGCAACCGCGTTCCCAGCCATTACCCCGTCTGGATCGATCCCAGCCTGGTCGCTCGGGGCGAAACGAAATAACCGCAGTGTTTGCGCACGGGGAATCTCCCTTCAGAATTTCCAGGGAAATGCGTGTCGGTCGGTTTGCGCAAAAAACGATGGGATTTCGGCAAACTGTCTTCCAATTCGCGAATGATAACATTGTTGAAAACCTCTAGGCGACCGTATAGTATAGAGGTTTCCTTGCGTAGCTTGTTCTTCAATCACGGCGGCTTCGGGTAACATGGTGGAAGCAGACTTAAAACAATGGCTCAATAGCGAGGAGGAACCGGGCGACTTTTATCGGCTGGTGGGCTTGCCCCGCCTTTGCCAAGATGCGCTGAGTTTGCAGACTCGCATCGAAGCCGCCAGCGAATACCTTTTTGAATACCAGAACCATAAAGACAAAGCCATTCGCGATCGGGCGCGGAGTTTTCAACGTCAAGTGGCGGAAGCCCGGCACATCGTATCCGACCGGAGTCGTTGGGAACAGTACGACCGTGATTTGATCGAGGGTTTGCGAAAGCTCTGCCGAGAGAATCCGAATTTCTCGGGGCAAACCCCCAAATTGGATGACCTGAAACGCTGGCTGGCCTACGCGCTGCACGTGGACCGCAATCGTGTGGACGAGATCGTTCCGCTCATTATCGCGGAACCCAAAACAAAAAAGCCCCGCGTCAGGCCGGCTTCGGTCTCGGACACGGTTTCCAACCAAGCCGCTCCAACTCAAGATTTGCGGAACCTGAGGCCATCTCTTCCGGTTTCCCTGCCGGAACCTGCGACGAATAACCGCCGGTCCGCTTCCCCGCCGCCTCCGAGTCTGCCGGTCGGCCTCGGCTCAAAGCGGGACGTTCCGCCGCCGCCTCCAGTGCGTGAATCGCAGCCCGAGCCGGAGTTCCCTCCGCTACTGCCCCCTCTCCACACCAAAAAGTCGCCACCGAAAGAGCCTGTGCAAACGAATGAATCCCTCACCTTGGGAACGATGTCCCGGAGTGGATCTTGGGGAAGGAACTCCGGCACGTCCCCTCGGAATAATGTGCCGGTGGTGTGGATTGTGCTGGGCGTCGTGTCGGCTATGGTGCTAATGATCCTGTGCCTTGCCATTGCCTGGGCTTCCGGGGCCTTCGACAAAAAACGTTCGCGCGCTGCGCTGCCTTCCTTAGAACGCCGGGTCGTTGATCGGGATGAAGCAGGACTTGACGAGCGGCATTTCCTCATCACCAAAACTTGAAACCCCGGCGAGGAACAGAGCAAGCGTTCATATACGTTTCGGGTTACAATCGAGGCACTCGCCATGACCCAACCACTTTGAATTGCCAAAAAAGTTCCATTCCGGGATTTGCGTGGGCAGGACGGATCGCGACTTTCGTCAGAACATTCCAAAATACGGCCTCTCAGAGCAGTGGCCATGCCATACCGGGCGAGGACTGAAATCCATCTTGCCCGCGAACAAAAGGGGAAACATCGTGGCTAAAGCCAAGCAATCCAATCGCGTCAAACTCCCGCTGAAAGCTCGCGTGACGTGTCCCCATTGCTGGAATTTTTTCTCGCCGGGCGACATCACCTGGGTCAGCGCGATCCCGACTTGCAGGGGGATGAAAAGCTGGGGCCGGAAGCCCAAGCCCGGTTTTTGCCCTCGCGATTCACCGTTCGGGGTGAAGCCATCGACATCAAAGGGGAGACCTGCAACCAATTGGCCTGTCCGAATTGTCATTTGGTCGTCTCGCGGGTGTTGGTCGAAATGTCGCCTTTATTCATTTCCATTTTGGTGGCGCGGCTTCGGGAAAATCGAATTTTCTAGCCGCGATGACCTGGAAAATGCGAACCACGCTCGCGCGGGAGTTCGGGATCACCTTCGTCGATTCCGACCCCGGCATGAACGAGGTGCTTAACCGCTACGAAGACATTCTCTTCAAGAATCCCCGGCCCGATTCGCTGGCATCGCTTTGGAAAACGGACGTGAAAGCGGGCGAATTGCTCAATTCTGTGACCGAGAACGGACGGGGAGTTTTTTACCCCAAGCCGTTCGTGTTCTCGCTATTGCCGGACGAATCGCGGTTTCAGGAGCGCGACCAATCTCAGCGGTTGAGCCGTGCCTTGTGCCTTTACGACAACGCGGGCGAGCACTTCATGCCGGGCGGAGACAACCTCGGCCGATTCGTGACCAAGCATTTGGGCTTTCGAGTGCGATGTTGTATCTGTTCGATCCCACGCAGCACTACAAATTCCGCATGGCCTGCGAGGGCAAAAGCGATGATCCGCAACTCGGCGATTATGGGATTATGAATCCGCAAGACGGCGTGATCGCCGAAGCCGCCGCCCGCATTAAAACGCAAAAAGGGCTGAGCCAACAGCAACGCTGCCCGCAACCGTTGGTTGTGGTGGTGACGAAATACGATGCCTGGTCGGCTTTGACGAACCACGCCGCGCTCGATCCCAGTTGGCTCATCAAACCCCGCACGGATGGGCGCAACGGGCTGGATTTGATCAAGCTGCGTTCGCTGTCCGATCAGGTGAGAAGCATCTTGCACAAATACTCGCCCGAACTGGTCTCCGCCGCTGAGGGCAATTTTCAGGATGTGACCTACGTCCCCGTCAGCGCGCTTGGAACAACGCCTGAAGTCGATCCGTCGAACGGCAAGTTGGTGGTGCGCCCCCGCAACGTCAACCCGCAATTCGCAGAAGTCCCTTTGCTTTACGCCTTGCATCGCTCGGTCGAGGGATTGGTTCCCTCCGTCTCCCCCAGAACCAGGGATCGTTCTGTGAAAAGCGGTTCCTCCGACCGGAAACACCAAAAATCCCCTTCCGGCAGTGGGAACCATCGGCCCGTCTCCAAACCCAAAACGAACAAAACTCAACCCGCCGCTTCCGGCAGCGGGAACCATGGGCCTACCCCCAAACCGAAAACACGACCCGCCGCTACCGAGAGCGAGATCCCTCTCCAAGAAGAGAACACCGTTTCTCTGCAAGATGCAAAGACCCAAGAAGACCAAAAGAAGCCGCGCAAGGACCAACCCGCGCCGAATGAAACCTATCTGAAGGAGACCGGCTCGTGAGCCAAGAATTGCTTTACACCTCTGCTCCGTCGGGACTGAATCCCAACGACCAAGGGTTTTGCACCGTGGTGTGTACGAAGAGCATGCCCCGCAATCTGAAGGAATTTCTGGAAAGCTTAAGCGGCTACCGCCAAGCCGAACGCCCCCCGCACCCGGTCAACTATTCCAATCTGTTTCAGACCATCGGCGGGAAGCGGTTTCAGGTGCTTTCGCGGGTCGGCGATTACGGGAAAGACTATTCCGGGAGGACCAACAAACTCGCCCATCACGTCGCGTTTACGATGGAGGAATTGCCCGCCGGCGGACCCGCCGCGGTGCTGGCCACTTCGCTGTTCCAATCCACCTGGGATGGAACCCCCCGCTGGGAACCCCAAGGGCCTTTGCCTCCGCCGGCAACCGCTTACCAAGGCCCTTGCCGAGAATGGGAATCGCTGACCGGCGATGCCGGCTGGGCGGGTTTCTTAGCGGAATCGGCGGCGGATGGCGGCGACCGCCCGATGTTCGTCATCTTTTCCCCAGGCCAAGAAGTCTTGCCGCTCATCGGCGAAGCCCTGGGCGTTTTGCCTCCCGAAAAGGCTTGGAATACTTCGTTCAGCACCTACTTCACCATGCTGCCCGCCGGGGTGAAATGCGTTTGGCGGTTCGTGTTGGATGGCAGTCCCGAAGCCCGGCAAGCCCGCGCCGCCAACCGCGCGCGAACAATCGACCTGGTGGAATTGCAAAAAAACCATCACCCAGTGCCCGCCGGCAATGCCTATGTAGAAGCCGCCCGCGCCGGAAAGGTGATGGAACCAACTGTCGCTGCCGGAACGGGGACGTTCGCTTCCGCGAGCCTCTTGGTTCCAAGTTCTGTGGCGATGGCGTCGGCTCCCACGGAATCCATCGCCCCAGCCAGTCCTTTCCCCGGCCAGTCCGCCCCGCCGGCGAGTCCTTTCGGCAGACCGTTTGGAAAGGAAAAAAAATCTTCCCCCAAACTGCCGTTGATCTTAGGCGGGTCGGCGGTGGTCTTGTGTTTGGGGTGGGAGCGTTGGTGTATTCCATGTTCACCAAAGACATCCCCGCCCCCGTGATCGCCTCCGAATCCCGCAAACACCGCGAGCGCGAATCTCTTGAACTCCCGCAAATCAACCAGGAAGAGATTGTTTCTCCGCTGGAAATCGCCAAGCGCGAAGCCGACAAAAAAAAGGCTGCCGACCTGAAAGCCAAACAACGGGCTGTCGCCCTAAAAACCGAGCAGCAGCCCAAAGCAACCGGCCCCGTCAAAAACTCTACGGAACCTAAAGTCGCCGCGAAACAAGAGGATTGGGACCGCGACCTGAAGAATTTGAAAGGCTATTTGCTTCTGCCTTCGCGAGACCAAACCTTCGATGCGCCCTCGTGCGGGAAGCCAAGGTGCTCACACAGATTCCCGTTGCCGATCCGAAACAAATCGATCTGGCTGTTTCCTCGACCCAAGGCAATTCAAAAGAAGTGGGCCGCGAGGATTCCAACACCCAAGGCTTAATTATCGAAGTCAAAGACGAGGAACCGGAGGAAGGCCAACCGATCAGACGGTGGGTTGTCCAACGCAAGGTGATCGACCAATTGACGAAAATCCCCGAGTTTGCCGAGATCGGAACTTTCCAACTCGCCGACGAAAAGCTGAGTTTCCAATGGAACATGGAAGCCCCCGATTGGGCCAAAGCCAACAGTTTGCAGTATTGCATGCTGGAGATTTCCCAAAAGAATCAGCCCACCCCCAAGAAACCCCCAAAGATTCTTTTTGGAAACTTCGGCTTTCCAAGCCCGATCCCGTGCCATTGAAACCCTACAACTTTGCGGGCAGGAACACAGCTGATCGATTTGGGCCTGAATTCCAACGCCGTGGAGGATCCCTCACGCTTGATGTTGGATCTGGAACTCAGCGGCGTGGGTGAAAAGACGTTCTCTCAAACCGGCCTGCACGTGAAAGATCTAAGCAAAGATAACGCAACCGCGATCGCAACGAGAACGGGAATGGGAATGGAAACATCAGCGATAAAGACAAAGGCATCGCGAGATTTTCGAGCAAAAACCCCTCTGTCACAGTCCGCAACCCGCAAATCGAATTTGTGATCCAATTCCAATACGACAAGAAGAACAACGCGCATTTGGTCATCAACACCATCACTTCGCCAACAGGGCATCAGACCGCTGACTCCACAACGATCTGATAGCCCTTCAGAACGTCCCCATCGACTCCGGTCCGGCATCCACGATTATTAGCGACTTCGAGAAATTTAGAAGACACGCGAACGATAATATCGTCAAATTCAAAAAATCGTTGCAGTATAAAACGACAGCCGAGGATTTGCCCAAGAGAAAAAACGATTTGGCCAAACTTCGCGGCCGAATTGCGAGTCCGAAAGAAATGGCGACAAGCGAAAAGATCTCCAAAACAAAGTCAACCGCATGGAGAACATCGTCAAGGTGATGGAACAGGTCGTAGAGCGATATAAAGTCAACGCGGACAGCATTACCTGGTCCGATCAAATGCAGCCCTATTTTGAAGATCTCGCCAAGACCGCCCGCGTGGGCTATGCGCTGTACGTCATGATCGACGGCGAAAAAGTTTACCTGGCCCGAACCGAGTTGCAGAAGGATTCGGAGGGAGCTGAAAAATGACCGCACCCAAACGCCCGCGTCCGCACCGCTCTCGTCCGACTCGTTCCCATGCGGTTCCGCCGCAACTTCCCGATCCCGTGCCGGTGGCAAACCAAAAAACCGCGTTGTTTTTGGTGGCCCTCGGTTTTGGAAGCACGCTATTGGCGGGTGCGGTTCTGGCGGGTCTCTATTTTGCGTTCACAAATGATGAGCCGGACATCCCCGCCCCCGTGGCCGCCTCCGAATCCCGCCCACATCGTGAGCGCAATCCCTCTAAACTTTCACAAATCAGCCGGGAGGAGATGGTTACTCCGCTGGAACTCGCCAAGCGCGAAGCCGACAAAAAAAGGGCTGCCGACCTGAAAGCCAAGCAACAGCCGATAAAACCCGCGTTCTCCACGCCGAAAGAAACCGGCCCCGTAAAAAACTCCACGCAAGCCACAGTCGTGCTGGAAGAGTCCTGGGACCGCGACCTCAAGAAGTTGAACGGTTATTTGCTTCTGCCTTCACGAGACCAAACCTTCGGTGTCACCGCTACGCGGGAAGCCGAAGGTGCTCACGCAGATTTTCGTGGATGATCCGAAACAAATCGATTTGACCATTGCCTCATCCCAAGGCAATTCAAAAGTTGTCCGCCGCGAAGATGCCCAGACCCAAGGCTTAATTATCGAGGTCCAAGACGAGGAACCGGAGGAAGGCCAACCGATCAGACGGTGGATTGTTCAACGAAAGGTGATCGACAAATTGACGAAACTCCCCGAGTTCGCCGACTTCGGCGACCTTCCAACTGGCCGGCCAAAACCTGAGTTTCCAATGGAACATGGAAGCCCCCGATTGGGCCAAAGCCAACAGTTTGCAGTATTGCATGCTGGAGATTTCCCAGAAGAAACAAAATCCCCCTTGGAAATTTTGGCTTTCCAAGCCCGATCCCCTGCCATTGATACCCTACCCTTTTGCGGGCAGGAATGCTCTGATCGATTTGGGCCTGAGTTCCAACGCCGTGAAAGATCCCACAGTCTTGATGCTGGATCTCGAACTCAGCGGCGTGGGCCAAAAGACGTTAACTCAAAATGGTTTGCGTGCGGGAAGCATCGCGAAATTTTCGATCAAACCCCCAGCTGTCAAAGTCGGCAACCCGCAAATCGAATTTGTCATCCAATTCCAATACGATAAGAAGCAACAGCGCCCATTTGGTCGTAAACACCATCACTTCGCCAACGGGTCATCAGACCGCTGCTTAACAACGACCTGATAGCCCTTCAAAACGTCCCCATCGATTCCGGTCCGGCCTCGACGATTATTAGCGACTTCGAGAAGTTTAGAAGGCACGCGAACGATAACCTCGTCAAATTGAAAAAATCGTTGCAGTATAAAACGGCTGCCGAGGATTTGCCCAAGGAGAAAAAACGAACTGGCCAAACTTCGCGGCCAATTGCGAGCGGAAAGAAACGGCTACAAGAAAGAAGACCTCCAAAACAGAGTCAGCCGCATGGAGAACATCGTCAAGGTGATAGAACAGGTCGTCGAGCGATACAAAGTCAACCAGGACAGCATTACTTGGTGCAATGAAATGCAGCCCTATTTTGAAGCACTCGCCAAGACCGCCCGCGTGGGGTATTCGCTGTACGTCATCATCGACGGAGAAAAAGTTTACCTCGTCCGGACCCAAGCGGCAAATTCCCCATAAAGAATCGACCATCAAAAACCAGAGCGCTCAGGAGACCGACTGATGCCGACTTCCCAACTGGAACACAACGAGCTAAAAACCACCGAGGATTTCCAGAGCCTGGTGGATGCGATCAATGGAATTCTCTGCCTCGATAGCGACGTGGAAGTTTCAATCGTCACGTCCACGCATCAGAAGTACGATGAAGCTGTGCGGATGGTGAATGATCGGCTTAAGCAATGCGATCAATTGCTGCAAAAAGGTTTGCGGGCCGAGGCGATTCAACAAGCCCAACTCGAACCCAAACTGATCGATGTGGTCACGATTTTGGACTTCGACGAGCAACAAATCTGGAACGACTACTTGCAGCAATGCGGATTTCCGAGAGTTCCCGAATTGTTAATCGACATCGCCGACGATTTGCAAACCGCCTGGGCCACGGAAGAACCCTTGAACGATTTGAAATACCGCCATCGGCTGCACGCGCTTGCGCGAAGTCCTTTGCCGGTGCGGATCGACATTTTAAGACGGTTGGCCAAGGCGGATAAAACCAATCCGCTTTGGGAAGATGAGGTAAAAATCTACGAGAAAACCCGGCTGACGGAGATTAAGGAAGAATGCAAGGCCGTCGCCGCCTCGAACAATCTCGAGGGGATTCTCGCGTTGGAAGCGGAACTCAAAAGCAACGAGTGGCGGTTGTCTTTGGACCCCAATCTCGTGCGATTCGCGGCGGCGAAGTCGAAGGAAATTCAAGGCAAGCATGCCCGCGCGCATTTGGTCAAATTGGAACCCGCTCTCAACGAAGCCTATTCGCTCTCGGACGTGGAGTCCGCCCGAAAACTCCGCGAGGAATGGGGCCGGCATGCCGCAGTGGCCGGGCTTACAGAAAATGACCCCCTGATGGGAAAAGTTCTCGAGCCGTTGAAATGGCTGGCGGAAAAAGATCGGCAGGAACGCGAACAAGCCGCGTTTCAGGCCGCCGTCCGCGAACTCGAACAAGCCCTCGACCGCAAAGAGGCCGTGAAGGCCGACTTTGAACCCTTATATTATAAAATCGAGCAATTCGGGCGGGGCATCCCCGAAAACTTGCAACAAAGACTGACCGATCGCGTGAAAGAGTTGGACGAGCAAACGACCCGTCGGCGGCGGATCAAACTCGCGATCATCGCGGCCTCGGTCATTGCGGTGCTGCTGCTGATCGGCACGGGAATCTTTCTGTATTCCCAGCAAGCCGAACTCTCGCAGCACGTCGCCAATCTTCAGGGGTTGATCGCGGCCGAGCAACTTGATCGGGCCGAAACATACGTCTCGGAGCGGGAAGCCGACAACCCCCGCGTATACGAGCATCCCGATTTTCAGGCGTTGATCCGCGAATTGAAGGGCCAAGTTCAAGCCGATGAAGATCGCCGTCTTCGACTGGGGCGGTTGCTGGTTCAGGCCGAAAACACGATTAAGGGGCTTTCCCCCAAGGAAGATTCCAGCTTGGATTCTGCCAAGATCAACAAAGGCTACGAAGCGTTAAAAGCCGCCAACCAGATCGCGATCACCGAAGACGAAAAAGCCAAGCTGGCCGGATTGCTCGAACAGTTGAATGCCAAAGTCATCTTGGTGCAAAACGCGGTGGATGACCGCTACAAAAACGATGTCGCAAAGTTTCAGCAAATGTTGAAAGCTTTGGATCCCGATGCCGTCGGCTATTCGGGAAAACTCACAGCCGCCAAAACCGAAGCCCAAACCTTGAAAGCCCGCAAACGGATCAGCCCGGATTTGGGCATGCGGTTGGTAGACCCGCTCATCGCCCAGATCAATGCGATGAGCGAGCAGGATCAGTTGGCCCGCGATGAGGCTCGTTTTCTGGCGAACATTCGCGAAGCCGTCGGCGACCCCAACGACTATCGCCTGGAACTCGATAAGTACGTGAAGGACAAGCGATTCGCCGGTTCGGCTCGGCAACGGCAATTCCAGCAAGTGCTGAAAAACGAACCCACCCTCTGGGTGGGGTTTGAAGAATGGAGCGCTGAAAAACGACCTCGAAACGAAAAATCTGGTGACGTTCAATCCGAAATACGCCCCCCCGTTGCTCGCCGAAGCCACCGCACTCTTGAAAAACCATCCCGGCTTTCCCCAAGAGGCGAAGATTCAATCGGCGCTGGGTTACCTCAAACTCCTCATACTGCGGGATCAAGACACTCTCCAGCAGGCTGTGGGACAATTGCTCAACCAACCCATCGTCCGCAGCCTTTACACGTTGGAGGCCAAGGACAACAAAGACGTGAAGAGATACTATTCCACCGATGTGCCCGATGACGTGGGCACCACGTTCGTTCGCATCAAAGCCGCAATGGACATTGCCCTGAGCAAAGTCAAATCCGTGCAAATCAAACAGGTGGACGTGAAAAATTCGCGGCTCACAGGCGGAGATTTCGATTATGAAAGCCCGCAAATGAAATTCAGCAAGTTCGCCAAGGACAAAATGTCCGCGCTCTCTAAAGATCCGGCCACTTGGGAAGCCACGTTTCTGGCCATTCTCACCAACCTGCACGAGAACAAGAGCATGGATGCTTACGTGCGGTTTAGTATGATTAAATATATCGAGAAGTATGCCTGCATGGGCAGTTTGTATCTCAGCAAGGAATTGGAAGACGATTTAGACATCCTCGCCAAAAGCGACATTGACCCGAATGCCAACTGGATCGACCCGGATGATGTGGTCGGCAAAAAAGAACGCCTGAAAGCAGTCGATGCCCTCCGCAGATTCAAAGATCCCGAAGAAGCCCGCAGAAGATTGGCCGCCTATTTGGAAAGCCTGAATCGCATGGATCTCGGCCCGGATTACGAATGGGTCGGCTGGCTGCACCGCGACCGGAAAAATCAATGGACCATTACTTATGCCAAGCAGTGCTGAGCAAGCCGACCCCCATCAAACTAACCGTACTCACGCGGAGCGGAACGAATAGCCCGGTCCAATTCACCGAGGTCGGCGAATTGAAGAACGGGCAAATCACCGTCTCTGCTGTCGATGGCTCTCCCGCCCTCGTCGAAGGCCGCCCTATTTACGAACAAAAGCCCCATTAGGGCTGCCGAGAACGTCCGAAGCGCGTGGGCGTGGCGTTGTTTGAATCTTTCCCCGCGGCGTTTTCTCGTCGCCGGGGGATGAACCGCTCTCCCTTGTCGGCGGGCAACCCTTTATAATACGGTTCTTTTCCGGGAGTTCTTTTATTTGTTCGTATGCCCGATCCGGTGAGGCAATGCCACCCAATCGAAGCGGCCTGATCGGGCTGATGGAAGGATCGCCAGTATGCCGTTGAAACAGTTGCATTGGGTTCGCCTCCTTGGAATGGTTGTCCTGGGGATCATCGGCACGTGGGTTTTCGTGACGGGCTGCGGCAAAGACCCGGACGTTCCCAAGCCGAAATCAAAGAAAGCGGCCCCGCCCCCGGAACCCCAATTCAAAACGTGGGACAAACCCGCCGCCGTCTTGATTCTCTCCGGCGAGCAGCATGGCTACATCGAACCGTGCGGTTGTTCGGAAACCCAATCCGGCGGCTTAGCCCGCCGAGCCGATTTGATTCGCCAACTCAGCAAGCGCGGCTGGCCCGTGGCCGGCTTGGATTTGGGCGGTTCGCTGCGGTTGGTCAAATCTGAAGCGGGGCTGGATTCGCGCGGCTCGGAACTCCTCAACAAACTGCAAGCCAAGCTGAAATTCCACGCCCAATTGCACGCCATGCACGCCATGCGTTACTCGGCGTTGGCAATGGGCTTTGAGGAAATCAAAATCGGGGCGGGCGATCTACTCAACGATTTTCAGTCCCGCTTAATTCCCCAAGACGACAACGTGCATCCCCTGTTCTTGGGAGCCAACATTCTGATCTATGGCGATGAAAAAGTGGGGCCGAGCCGCACGCAAACCGTCAAGGTGGGCGAGGTGAAAATCGGCGTGACCGCGATTGTGGGGGATTCCGTCCGTAGAAAACTCTACGGAGACAACCCGCCCGGCGACATTGAAATCAAACCTGCCACTCAAGTGCTGCCGGCAGCCATTCAAGCCCTTAACCGCGACAAGACCGCGTTCAACGTGCTGTTGTCTCAGGCGAGCATCGAAGAAACCGAAGAGTACGTCAAGCAGTTCCCCGATTTTGCGATTGCCCTCTGTCAAAGCGGCGAGGAAGGCCACAAACAACCCAAAACCGTAGGCAAAACGCAAATCATTCAAGTCGGTTGGAAAGGCAAATACGTGGGCCTGCTGGGATATTATCCCAAAGCGGAGCCTCAGTTTCGCTTTGAACTTGTCGAATTGGACAACCAACGCTTCAAAAACGATGTGTCCATCGAACCGTTTTTGATCGAATATCAAAAGCAACTCCAAGCCAACGAGCAGGCGTTATATAACACCGAGAACATGGCGAGCGGGTTTCCTCCCAAATCGGGCGATTTTGTCGGGGCCGCTACTTGCGGGCAATGCCACGTCAAAGCCTACGAGAAATGGAAAACCAGCAAGCACGCCCACGCATACGAAAGCCTGAAAACCGGACGCAAAGGCCAATACAGCCAACCGATTTCGCGAGTTCACGATCCCGAATGCCTGGCCTGCCACGTCACCGGCTGGGATCCGCAGGGCGTGTTTCCTTACCCCAGCGGCTTTCTGCCCGAAGCCTTGGCCCAAGTCAAAAACCAACCGCAGGCGTTTCTCAAACTGCAAGGCCAGCAGTGCGAAAACTGCCACGGTCCCGGCAGCGAGCACGTTCGCCTGGAACAAGCCTTTCAAAAAAAACCGGACGAGACCAAACGCGATCAACTCAATGCGGGCCGCCGGCAAATGGTGCTGATGAAATCCGCCGCCGAAGCGCATTTGTGCAGGCAATGCCACGACTTGGAGAACAGCCCCAAATTCAACTTCGACAAGTATTGGGAAGAAATCAAGCACCCCTGGCGAGATTAGGATCGAGAAATTCTTCCACAGACTGCTCGCTTCTCTCCGAGACTCCAAGAAAGCCGACGATGGCCGCTCATCACGTCACGATTTTCTCCAACGGCATTGCGGACTTTCGACGGCGTTATGCGGTTTCCGCCGGCGATCCCCAGGAAATTTCCATTCCCGTCAAGACCGATGACGTGGCAGACGTGTTGGCTTCGCTGAACGTCTACGGTCCCGTTTCGCTCAAATCGCCGCCGAGTTTTCGACCGGCGAACGAAAACGATTCCCACCTCGAAATTGATCCCGACAACGTGCTGGTACAGTTGGCCTCCCGTCTGAGCGGAGCGCGGGTTCGCTTGGAAAAAGCCGCCGGCGGCCTGGAAGGCACACTGGTGGGATTGCACACCGAGCAAGAAGCCGGCGGCGGAGAACGCATTGAAGTTTTGTCTCTGATCGTACTCACCGAACAAGGTTTTACAAAAATGCCCTTGCGGGAATTGCAGCGGCTGAACTTCACCGACGAAGCCGTGCGAACCGAAATTGCAAAAGCCCTGAAGCGAAACCTACAAGCGATTAAACCCGACAGCACGTTCATTGCACTCACCGTCGCCACCGAGCAACCCCAAGCCGAAGCCCTGCTGCAATACACGATCCCGGCGGCGGCTTGGAAAATCTCTTACCGCCTTCGCCGAGATGAGACGGAAGAATCCAAGAAATTCGAATTCCAAGGTTTCGCCATCGTGGACAACACCACCGATGAAGATTGGACCGACTTTTTGGTTTCAGTCGTCACCGGCGAACCGATTACGTTTTCCACGGATCTGGCCGAATCCAAAATTCCCCACCGCGATCACGTCAACGTCGTCAAAGACCGTGCCCTGGGTTCCGTCGAAGTCGAAGAAGCCATGCCCATGCCGATGATGAAGAGGAAACGCTCTCCCGGCGAACCGGCAGTGATGATGGCGGCAGCGGAGGCACGGTTTGGCATGACCGAACAAACGCAGTACAAGAAGGTCGCCCCCTCTGCCCAGATGGAAGAAGCCGCCGTGCAAAACGTGGGCGATTTTTGCGTGTTTGAATCGAAGCAGCCGGTGACGATTTTGGCCCATCGCTCGGCGGTAATTCCCATGTTCCAAGCCGCGCTCGATGATGCAGAAACCGTGCTGCATTACCAACACGAAAACCACCCGGAACGGCCTTATCGCTCGGTGCGCTTCAAAAACGAGATGCCGCACAGTTTGGGTCGCGGGGTTTGCACGGTCTACGAAGGCGGGGTTTATGGCGGTTCGTGCATTCTGCCCGCCACCCCTGCAGGCGAAACCTGTTTGCTGCCACACGCCTTGGAAACCGGCGTCAAAATCCGCCGGGACGCCAAGCCGGATGAACTCCGCACCATCGGCATTCAAATCTCGGAGGGCATCTGCCAGATCAGCCAATTCACGCGGAAAGAAATCGGCTATCAAATCCAAAGCCTGAAAGAGGAATCTTTCCAGGTCGTAATCGATCACCATTTTTTCTTGAATCGACCGCAATTCACCTGTCGGCTGAAAATAAGCGATGGAACCACTTCCGAATTGGAAGTCGCGGAGAAACTCACCGACGGGATGAGGCTCAGCTTTTCTTTGGCTCCCCGCGAGCAATTGCAGATTGTGGTGGAGGAAACCAAAGTCAACCATTCGCGGTTTGAACTGCTCGCCGATCGCGACGATCAACTGCCCTCTAAAATCCGCTGGATCGTGGAAAACTTGATCGACACCAACGGCCCCTTGGCGAACGACCCCACGCTTAAGGCTTGCTTGGAGATCCAAAAACGCTTGGTTGCGAAAACGGAAGAAATGTTCGCCGCCCAACAGGAAATTAATCGCTTGAGCTCCCGCCAAGAGCGTTTGCGGAACAACATCGGCACGGGCGGACAGAACCAGGAAACCCAGCGCTGGCGGGCGGATCTCGCGCTAGCGGAAAACCGCATCACCGCCATCGAAGACAACCAACTGCCCGCTCTTGAGCAACAGGCCCAGGCCCTCCGCGCGGAACTCCGCCAAGCCCTCGCCGGCCTCGCCGCCGACTGGCAAGAAGATGTTCATTGAGAATGACGGGCCATAAAATCATTCCGGGTCTGAAGCATTCCACGGAACCAGGGGGGGTTGACACTCCCCGCTCGCCTTGGCTTCTCACGCGGTTGGGATTCAGGGGAACTTTTCGAGGGGCGGGAGCGTCTCTTTGTTGGTTTTGGGTTCCGTTTGGAGGACGAGGAATGATGATCCCCCGCCGATTCATGTTCGTGTTGGCCCCATTGTTGGCGGGGTGGATGGCGATCGGCATGGGCTGGGCTGAAGAGGGGAAAGACGTATTAGGCGATCCGCTGCCTCAAGAAGCCGTCGCCCGCGTGGGAACCCATCGTCCCGAAGACAAACTCCCCGCGGGTTTTCCCCAAGCCATGAGTTTGCGGGGGGCGGCACTCTCGGCGGATGGCAAAGTTCTCGCGACCTACGGCGAACCGGCGGACCCCAAAGCCGGTCGGCCCATTCAAATTTGGGATGCCCCCACCGGCAAACATTTAAGGAAATTAGCAGGCCACGAAGAACCGATTCGCGCGATTGCTATCTCGCCGGATGGCAAAACCGTGGTCAGCAGCAGTTTCACGATCAGCCAAGGCACGGGCCTCACGCGGGTTTGGGACGTTGCCTCCGGGAAATCGTTGCACGGGATTCCCGGCGGGGGGAAATTTGTACGGTTCTCGCCGGATGGCTCCACGTTTTGGCTGGTTGTCCGCGATAAATTGTTGGTCTACCAAACCGCGACCGGGCAAGAAGTCCGCCGGTTTTTGGGGCCGACCATCACGCTCGATCTCTCCGCCGATGGCCGATTCGTGCTCGGCGTCTCGAGCTTGCGTGATACGGTTTTGCGGATGTACGACGTAAACACGAATCGCGAAATTTTGAAACTCGCAGGGGCGGATGATGCTCCCACATCGGCAACATTCTCGCCCGATGGCCGCACCATCGCCGCGATTGATCGCTCGGCCAAGGTGCTGGTTTGGGAAGTGGCGACGGGGCGGTTGCTGCATCAACTGATCGGGCACAAAGGCCGCGTGTTCACATTGACGTTTTCCCCGGATGGCCGGTTTATCGTCACCGGGGGGTTGGATCAAACCATTCGAGTTTGGGAACTTGCCACGGGCAAGGAAGTCCATCAACTGGCGGGGCACGCGGGCCTTGTGACGGTGCTGGGATTTTCCCGGCGGTCCGGGCGATTGGTTTCCGGCAGCAGGGACCGCACGGCGTTGCTGTGGGACACCACCGATTCGCTGGTCTCTCAATTGGAACTCCCCCAATTCACGGAAGACACGTTAAAAACCTTGTGGGAAGATTTGGCCGCTGCCGCTCCTTCCCGTGCCTATCTGGCGATGGGAACGCTCGCCGCCGAGGAAAACACGTTTTCGTTTCTGCACGAACGGATGGAAGCGATGTTAATTCCCTCGAAAAACAACCGCATCGAAGGGCTGCTTAAAGATTTGGATCACAAAGATTCGCGGGTGCGGCGGCGGGCCACGCGGGAACTTCGCAAATTGCGGCAGATCGCACAACCGTTGCTGTTGAAGGTCTTGAAGGACACCGAATCCGCCGAGGTTCGCGCCCGCTTGCGTTACGTTCTGGCCGATTCGGGAAACGTGGCCCGTTTCAATCAAGCCGACAAACTCCGCATGCTGCGGTTGATCCAACTCGCCGAGCAAACGGATACGCCGGTTTCGCGGTCCACCTTGGAATTGTTGGCCGCCGAATGTCCGCTTCCGCCCATCGCCAAAGAAGCCCGCCGCGTGCTGACCAAACTGCAAACCGCGCCTCGGTGAATCAAATCAGCACATCTTCCAGGGCGGAAAGGGTGACGATCTCGGCATGGCGGACAAGCACGCGGCGGCGGTTGGGTTGGATGCCGTGCCGGCGCGCATCTAATACATAAGCATCGCGTGTGGTCGCGGTGTCTCGCAGGTCGTGAACGTCGGCCTCTTTCAAAATCAAATACCGATGATCTTCCCCCGCCAGCGTGCCCAACACAACGTAAGTGCTTTGCAGATCCAACACAACTTCCCGGCCCTTCAGTTTCGCGAGGGCCGAGGAGGGGAGGGGGTCGGCGGGCGGGGGTTCGCTTGTCATTACGGCACGAAGCGGTAGCGGCCTTGGTTGTCTTGAGCGATGGCTTTCAGAATGCCCTGTTGGGTGGGAATGCCGAAGGCGATGGTGTGAATTCGCGTGCGGCTTTTGTTGTACATCTTGGCCACCCCGCGGGTGGTCACGGGAATCTGCCCATCGGTGAGGAAGAAAATGACCTCCGGCTTCAGAGACAAAGCGAGTTGAAAGGCCATTTGCGGGTCGGTTCCGCCGCCGGGATTGAAATTTTGAATCCAGAGTTTCGCCAAGCTCAGGTGCTCCGTGGCGGCGGGAGCCATACTTTGGACGATCTGTGGAGCATACATGGGAAAGGTTTTGTCGTTATAGAAGATGATGTAAAACTTCTGCGTGCGAGAGAGTTGCCCCAACGAGAGATACAATTCCTGACGGGCACGGAGGAAGCGGGAGACATAGCTTTGCAAGCGGGAATCGTAAACGCTGGTCGGCGATCTCATGCTGCCGGAACAATCCACGATGAACACGAACGAATTGCCTTTGTCCTTGGTTCCGAAGAAGCCCACTTCCCCTTCTGCTTTGACTTCCTCTCCATCGCCGTCGCCATCTCCCCCCTTGCCGTTGCCCGTAAACTTTCCGGAACCGACTCTTTGCCCAAAACCGGCATAAGCCCCGGCTTCCCAGCGCTTTTATCTTGGGGCATCCTCGTTGAAACTAAACTCGGATTCTTGAATGCCGTCAGCGCGACGAGGGGCGGAGCGGAAGCATTGGTTAATTGCTTTACCGCATTTTGAATCTGAGATGCCTCGGAACTTTTACCGGCCTCCTCTTTTTCCATCACGGAAATCTTGGCCTCGGCGACGGTTTCCGTTTCGGCGGCCGAGTCGATGCTGGCATCCAACACATCGACCGGTGGCTGGACTTCGTTCGTCTGATGAAAAACGAAAATCGCCAAGAGTAACAGCAACCCCGCATGCACCGTGGCCGAGACAAAAAAACTGGCCACCTGATCGGTGAGCTTAATCGAGACTCCGCCGGGTTCTTCTTCGCTGGGCATCATCAGCCGAGCGGAATTCGTTGCGATTCGCCGAGCATGGACAAGACCGGTCATGGCTGACCTCGTTTCTTTCTCGGTACGGAAAAACGGGAGAGTTTTTAGGGAACGAAGCGGTAGCGTCCGTGGTGGTCGGCGGCGATTCCCTGCATTAGAGTTTCGCCGCCGCGATCCCCGAATGCAATCGTGTGAACGGTGGATTTGTGCTTGTTGCAGTTGGCAATCAATGTCCGCACTTTGCGGGGCACGCGGTCGGCATCGGTTAAAAAGAAGACAACGTCGGGCTTCAATGCCAAGGCCCGCCTTAGAGCATCATCGGGAACGGTCCCTCCTTGCGCCTGCCGATCTTCGATCCAAGCGAAGACTTCCGCAAGCACCTGGCGCGTGGCGGGCATGAGTTTGGTGGAATGTTCCGAATGCACTAAGGGCAAGGCATGGTCGTTAAAAAACACGATCTGAAATTTCTGTTGCGGTTCCAATTGTTCGAGGGAATTCCGCAGTTCGCTGAGCGCCCGTTGAAAGCGAGGGCCTTGCATGCTGCCGGAACAATCCACCACGAACACGAACGACTTCCCTTTCGCGGTGGTTCCGAAAAACCCAACTCCGCCGCCCGCGCCAAATCCGCCGAGACCGGAACCCCCGCTCAAGGCTTTGAGGCCGGGCAAATCGTAGTCGCTTTCCGGGTGAAGGATGTCTTCCGCCGAAAGCGGAGCCTCATCGGAAAACACGGCCTCGTTTTCGATCAACGCCACGTCGCTCGGCAATTCCGCGATTGCATCATCTTGCTTTTCGCCTAGCGTGAACGTGGTATCGATCATCACCGCCGGAGATTCCTCTTGTTGCAACACACGAAAGGTCATCGCCAAAATCAACAGCATGCTGATGTGGACGATCACCGAAATAAAGAACGAAGCCCATGTCGAGTTCCGCTCCGCCGGCCGCTTTTCTGCTTGCGGAGAGACAGGGGAATTTAACGGGGTTTGTGTTGTTGCGAGAGGAATGGTTGGATTCACAAATCTTGGCCCAACCCGAAAAGATTGAAGAGGGTTCATCCGTAGCCCACCGACAGTGAATTCCATTTTCCACGATTCCCGCTGAAAATACAAACGAAAAATCTGCGCGGAAATCAACAGGTTCAAAGCGACAAAAATTAGAATTGCCACCATTTCCTGTTCTCCAAACGGGCCTGCTCCCTCCTATTTTTCTGAACGGCGGCGGACTGCCACGCGAAACTTTTTCTTGAGGAAGTCCCCGATTCCCCTTGCCCAGAGGAGCCGGAATAAGGCGATTGACCACGAGGTTCCCTTTTTGGCCTCTACATCGCTCTGCGAATCGTGGTACTCTGTAGAGAAGAGATTCACTTTTTAGCATCCGGGCGGGACGCCTTATGAACAAGAATGAATTAACCTCGTTGAACTGGGCGATTGAGTACGAGCTTCCCAATTTGAGTTTGGTGCTCACTTTTATGATGGCTGCGGAAACCGAACGGGAAGCGTTGGCGGAATTTCGCCGACGCCGCCCGCACGGGAAAATTTTGAAAATCAACGGCCACGCCGTAAAAGATGATGGGCTGAAAATTACCGAACCGCCTCCCCCGTCCGATGCCAAGGACTAACACCGTCCCTGCCCAATCGGCAGAACTCTTATTATTGGGAAAATAGAAAACAACACCGCCGTTGGTTTGTTCGCGCTCTCGCCGCCGAGTAGGATGGGCGAAACGCTTCATTCCCAAAACCGATTGATCGGCTGTGGTTGTTTCGCGATTCTTCCGCTGGCTTCCTTCAATACGTTGCCTAGGCTCCGTGGTGACGTTGCTGGCGTATCTTTGCGCCACCATCGGCATGCCCCAAGTTGATTGGCAAAAACCCACATCCGGTTGCCAATGCAGTGCCCAATTGAAAGCCGCCGGCCTCTGCTGTTGCCGGAAGAAGCAAACCGCTTTGCAAGAACCGCCCAAAGCCGGTTGTTGTGCCTCCAAATCCCAATCGGTGAAGCCCTGTTGTGCGGGTTCCGCGAAACCCCACAGCGAGAAATCCTGCTGTGCGGCGAAAGCAAAATCTCCTCCGGTGGGTCTTCTCCAAATCACGGCTTGCGGTTGTGAGAGCGAACCCGTAGGCGGTATGCACATGAATTCCGATCCCCGTTTGATCGGCCAATCCGCGTGGGTGCGCAGCGAAGCCGCTTGCTCGGAACCCACCCAAGAACCCGCTGTATTCCTCGCGAATCATTCTCCTCTTCCGGAAACTCCCCCTCCCAAAACGCCCGCCGCCTGAGTTTTTCTCGTGGCTGCCTCGGCTGAAATTCGCATCGAGGCTTGTCCCTGCGCTTTTGGTTTTTCTTTTGGAGTTTCTACAACATGTTTTCCGTTCCCAATCGCCGCACCGAGCGTGCGTGCGGATTTACGTTAATTGAATTGTTGGTGGTGATTGCGATTATCGCGATTTTGATTGCGTTGTTGCTTCCTGCCGTGCAACAAGCCCGCGAGGCGGCCCGCCGGTCGCAGTGCAAGAACAACCTCAAGCAAATCGGCTTGGCCATGCACAATTACCAATCCGCGCTGGGGTCTTTCCGCCGGCCCGGTTGAATTTCCCGATGGTGTTTTCGCCGCAGGCTCATCTGCTGCCCTACATGGATCAAGCCTCCTTGCAAAATCTGATCAACTTCAACGTGCAGCCCTTGGGTTTCGGTTCCGGCCCCGATCAGCCCGCAACGCTCGTCCCGCTTCCGGTTTATCTTTGCCCCAGCGATTCGGACCAAATCCCCGGCAGCAATTACGGTCCCACGAATTACGTGGCCTCGACAGGAAGTGGTTTGGTCGACAACGGCACGATCGTCAATTCGGATGGGATTTTCTTTTCCGCTTCCTCGATCCGCTTTCGCGACATTACGGATGGAACCACGAATACGGTTTGCTTCAGCGAAAGTTTGCTGGGCAGCGGGGCCAACCCCGCCACGGGAAGCGATCTCAAGCGGGAAGTTTTTGTCATCAGTGGCGGTTCGCCCACCACGCCCAGCGCATGTGCGGCGGCGACAGCGGGCGGCGGCACTTGGTCGGGGGTCCGTGGCGCGAAGTGGGTCAACGGCCATTATGGAGATGCCCTCTACAACCACTATTACGGACCGAATTCCAAAAATCCCGATTGCGGAAACGCCTATAACAATTACGCCCTCACCGCCGCCCGAAGTTGGCACGTGGGAGGCGTTCAAGTGCTGTTGTGCGATGGCAGCGCCCGCTTTGTCAGCGAGAACATCAATATCAACATCTGGCACGCCCTCGGCAGCCGAGGCGGCGGCGAAGTCATCGGCGATTTTTAAGAATCATTCAAAACCTTCCATCATTTCCCTGACGGCCAGCTTTCACAGGTCTTTGCCGGCTGAAAGTTGGCTCGCTACAATTGAGGTTTGCGATTCAGTTTTTTTCCGAAAAGTTCACAATTATTCAGCTAAAAAAGAGCAGAAATGACCGAACGAGAACCCGCGAAATCGGCGACTTCCGAAGGGTTGACGCTTTCTCCCTCGTTGGATTTGGTGGCCGAGGCCGCTCAGGTTCCGCCCCATTATTCTCTGATCGACCGCCGCGTGCTGTTGATGTGCGTCTTGGGGATTCTGTTGGGAATCGCAGCGGCCTTCGTGGCGCAATTGCTACTGGGTTTGATCGCCGGCATTACGAACCTGGCGTATTTCGGTGAGTTTTCGCTGAGAGAACTCCGCCCCGCCGATGCGATTCCCCGCTTGGGCTGGTGGTCGGTTCCCATTCCCATCATCGGGGCGCTCATTATCGGGATGATGGCGCGGTATGGTTCCACTGCAATTCGCGGGCACGGCATCCCGGAAGCGATGGAGCAGATTCTCACCAATGAAAGCCGAATTCCCGCCCGCGTGACGTTTTTGAAGCCTGTTTCCTCGGCCATCTCGATTGGAACGGGCGGGCCTTTCGGAGCGGAAGGCCCGATCATCGCCACCGGCGGGGCCTTGGGATCGGTGTTCGGGCAGTTCATCCGCATGACGGTTGCCGAACGAAAAACGCTATTGGCCGCCGGGGCCGCTGCCGGGATGGCGGCCACGTTCGGCAGCCCGGTGGCGGCGGTTCTGCTCGCGATTGAATTGCTGCTGTTCGAATATCGCCCCCGTTCGCTAATTCCGGTCACGCTTGCCGCCTCCGCCGCGACGGGAATTCGCATGATGTTCGAGGGGATGGAGCCAGTCTTTCAGATGACGAACCTCGAACAACCACCGGGAACCGCGCGTGGCTGTGTATATTTGCCTTGGCGGAGTGATGGGGCTGATTTCCGTAGTCGTCACGAAGTTGGTGTATCTCGTAGAAGACGGCTTCGAGAAATTGCCCATCCATTGGATGTGGTGGCCCGCCTTGGGAGCCATCGCGGTGGGCATCATCGGATGTTTCGCCCCGGATACTCTGGGCGTGGGTTATTACAACATCCGAAACATTCTCTCGAATCGCCTGACGCTCTCGGCGATCATGTTTTTATGCGGCATGAAATTCGTGTCGTGGTCGGTCGCCTTGGGCAGCGGCACGTCCGGCGGAACACTCGCCCCACTATTTACGATTGGCGGCGGCCTTGGGGCCGCGATGGGTTTGTTGCTTTCGCAAGCGGTTCCCAGCTTGGGCGTCGATCCACGTATTGCGGCATTGGTGGGCATGGCCGCGATCTTTTCGGGCGCATCGCGGGCGATGTTGGCCTCCGCCGTGTTCGCCTTTGAAACGACTCTGCAACCTTTTGGCTTGCTGCCTTTGTTGGGAGGTTGTGCGGCGGCTTATCTCGTGGCCTCGATCTTAATGCGAAACTCGATTATGACCGAAAAAATCGCCCGCCGTGGCGTGCGAACGCCCGGTGAGTATTTCGCCGATGCCCTCGATCAAGTTCTGGTCGACAAAATCGCCTCGTTCCCCGTCGTCTCGATCCAAAAAGATGAAACGATCGGAAACGTGCGCGAATGGCTAGCCAAGACCGCCGCCGAGGTATCGCACCAAGGCTTTCCCGTCGTGAATCAAAACGGCAGCTTGGTGGGACTCATCACGCGCACGGACATTGGCAACCCGGCGCTTTCGGCGGAGCAAAAAGTGTTCGATGCCCTCCGTTGCCCCGTCAGGTATGTCTATGACGATTGCACAGTTCGCCAAGCCGCCGACCATCTGGTGAACCACTCCATCGGCAGGCTGCCAGTCGTCAGCCGAGAGCGCCCGCATCGCCTGGTGGGCATTATCACCCGCAGCGACATACTCTCGGTGTTTCAACGCCGTCTCAGAGAAACCGAACTTCAAAAGCCGACTCTCGCGTTTTTCAAAGTCGACCGCAGCGAGAACAAGCAAAACCAATCCGCTTGATCCTATCAAACTTCACTGCTTTGTCGCACCGCCAATGCTTGACATAATCAGAGGAAGTTTCCACCAATGATGACCCGAAGAAACCTGTTCCTTTAGGTGGATGCAGAACCGTTTCATCCGTTTCGGATTAAAATGACCAGTGGGGACACCTTTGAAATTCGCCATCCTGAGATGATTGCGATGAGTCGAACCACTTCCCACGTCTTCACGTGGATGAGTCAAGCCAACGAAGAGCCCAAAAACCGGGAGCGAGAAATCTCCATCATTCTGATTGAGTCTATCGAACCCTTGAAACCGGCGAGCACTCATGATCAATCATAATGTCTGAGGAAAAGGCCGGCGGGGGTTAGCGGTAATCGTGGCCCTCGGAAGAACTTTGGCAGGAGGCTTGCCAGGCTTCGAGCGAGGTTCGCATCTGCTGGGCGAGTTCGGGATGCTTTTCGGCGATATTCGTTGTCTCGCCGGGGTCGGCGATCAGATCATACAATTCCGTCTGAGAGTTTTTCCCTCGGCCCACGATCACGAGTTTATAGCGGTTGTCCGAAAACGTGGCCATGTTCCCCGACTGAAACCCAATCGGTCGCGGGCGGGTTTTGGCCGTGCCGAGAATGAGAGGCAGCAGGTTCACGCCGTCGATAGGTTCGGGATGTTTTAAGGACTCCAAGCCGGCGACGTGCAAGATTGTGGGCAGATAATCGCTGGTCACGCAGGGAACATCGGTCGCACGGCCTTGGGGAATTCGGCTCGGCCATTCCAACAAGCCCGGCACGCGAACACCGCCTTCATAAAGCGACCGTTTTCGCCCGCGAAACTTCCCCGCGCTGCCCGGCGTGTTGCGTTCCGGTCCGTTGTCCGAACAAAACCATAGCATGGTCTCATCCGCCACATTCAGATCGCGAAGGGTTTTTCGCAAGCGGCCGATCTGCTCGTCCATCGCGGTAATCGCGCCGTAATACAATTGTTCTTTCAACGGTTGGTCTTGATAGAGGTCGCGGTATTTCTTGCCGGCGACCACGGGCAAATGCGGCGTATGAAACCAAATCACGGCGAAGAACGGTTGCTCTTTCTTCGCGGCGTTCTCGATGAAGGGCAAGGCCCGATCCAAAATAATTTTCGCATCATCACCCGTGAGATTTTCGCTGACGAAATGTTCCTCGCCATCCCAATAATGCGTGCCGTAGGCGGCGGCATCTTTCGGGTTTTCAACGGGAATCCACCCGTAACGCAGGCTTTGGCCCGGCCCGAATTTCTTGGGCTTTTGCAAAGGGTTCCAAGTGGGGACTTTGGATTCGGTCGAGAAATACTCGTCGAACCCGTTCATGGCGGGCGTGCTGTAGTGTTCGGTCTTGCCGGGACCGCCGCGGTTGGCATCTTTGATCTTGGTCGTGAGTGTGCCCAGATGCCATTTGCCGAAGTGCCCGGTCGCGTAGCCTTTGGTTTTGAGGGCTTCGGCCAGGGTGAGTTCCTGTTGTTTCATGTGCCCCGCATTGGCGGTGGGAATGCCGTAGCGATACGGATGCCGGCCCGTCAACACGCTGCCCCGCGTGGGCGAGCACACCGGAGCCTGCGCATAAAACCGCGTGAACCGCAAACTCTGTGAAGCCATCCGATCCAAATGCGGCGTCTGGGCGATCTTCGATCCGTTAAAACCCACATCGCCAAAACCCAAATCATCGCACATCACCAACACCACGTTCGGCAACATCGCAGCAGTAACGGAAGTTGTCAGAAAAGTCGCACACAATAGCAAGCAACATCTCGTCATAGAAGTAGTCCAATGAGGCTGTAGACTTTAGATTTCAGGAACACGGAAACGCTGAAAACTGCTGCGGCTTCTTGTCCATTGAAATTAGTCATTGGACATTGGGATTTGGTCATTCGCTTTTTGTGAGATCTAGCTTATCGCCCATAGTTTGTTGTAGCGATTGGAGTTTGTCCATAAGGTTTCGGATCTTCTTCTTGTATTGAGGATCATCGGCGAGGTCGTGGGTCTCTAGGGGGTCGGTTTTGAGATCGAACAACATCGTTTTGCCAATTCGCGGATAGACGATGAGTTTATCGTTCCCCTCGGTGACCATGCGTTGGGTTTGAGTGTAGGCTCCGTAGATGGCATCGTAAGAGGTCTCGCTTTCGCCGGTGAGCAGCGGAACGAGGCTGTGGAACTCCACACTAGCAGGCTTCTTCGCGCCGGCCCATTCGAGCGTGGTAGGCATCACATCTTGCATATAGATCGGGGCTGCGATCTTGCGGTTCTGCGGCACGTTTGGCCCCACGACCATAAACGGAATCCGCACGCTATGATCGTAGAGATTCTGCTTGCCCATCAAACCGTGATGCCCGCAGGCCAACCCGTGATCCGCCGTGAACACAATATAGGTGTTGTCGGCCATTTCCGATTTTTCCAGGCCCGCTAAGATACGACCGATTTGGGCGTCGAGATGCGTAATGAGCGCGTAGTATTCCCGCCGATTGACTTTGACGGCATATTCCGTGCGCGGGAACGGGGCCAGCAGTTCATCGCGGACTTTGTTGCTGCCGATGTTATAGGGGTACTCGGCGTAAAACGGTTTGGGCAGACTGACTTTTTCCAGCGGATATTTATCGACGTATTCTTTGGGCGACTGCCGGGGATCGTGGGCGGCATTGAAGGCGAGGTACATAAAGAACGGATTTTGATGGGAGGCGGCATCTTTGAGATAGTCCAAAGCATCATTCGCGACGACTTCGCTCCAATGCGTGCCGCCTTGCCAAAACCCGCCGAACGCAGGATCGGAGGGATTCCAAGCATCGGGCTTGCCTTCCTGCGGGCGGTTGTAGCCGGCCTCGGTTTGAGGAGGCATGCCGCCCCGCACGTGGCGGGCGGTTTGGAAGAGGGCGTTCACATCGGCTTTGACGTGCCATTTTCCGGTGAAATATGTGCGATACCCCGCCTTCGCCATCAACTGCGACCACATCAACCCTTTGGCTTGATAGTCGGGTTTCAGGCGTTTTTCCTCGGCTTCGGCATGCCAAAGAAATCGCCCGGTGTTAAGCATCGTGCGGCTGGCCACGCAAATGGCTCCGTGCCAACCGCCTTGGTTATAAGCGTGTGTAAAAGTCGTGCCCCGCTTCACCAGCCTGTCCAAATTGGGAGTTTCGATTTCATCGTTTCCCAAGGCATGGATCGTGTCGAAGGCCAAATCATCCGCGAACAAAAACAGCACGTTCGGCTTCATTTCCGCCGCTGAAACCGATTCAACCGAAACCCAAAACCCGGCCAGAAAACACAGTAAGAATCGCATGAAGTCTCTCTTTCGATTGGAACCCAAAATCGCATCGTTTCCGCCAGTATGGTCGCAGGCAAGAACCCCGTCAATTCGGCGCGCTGCCGAACCTTGTGCGATTCTCTGTTCTACTTAATCCAAGTGAGCGGCAAGTCGCTAGCCGCTGGTCTTAGATTCAACCGGCGGCTAGCGACTTGCCGCCCAGATAATTCTCGAATAAGACTAACACGGAAAGGTTTGCCCGCCGCCATCGACGCGGATGACTTGGCCGCTGATGAAGGCGGATTCGGCGGAGCACAAAAAGCCGACCACGGAGGCGACTTCATGCGGTCTTCCGTAGCGTTCCAGCGTGCCTTCGGTGATGAGGCGGTCTTCGTCGATTTCGTGGATCCGCAAGAAGCGTTCGGTTACCGTGCCGCCGGGAGCCACGCAGTTGACGGGAATGTTGTCCGGCCGCAATTGGGCGGCCAAGCAGCGGGTGTATTCGTGGACGGCGGCTTTGGCAACCGCGTAAATCGCGCCGGTTTCTCGCCCGCGCAGCCGGCGATGCTGCCGATGGTTACGATTCGCCCTTGTTTTCTGGCTTGCATTTCCGGCACGATTTCCCGGCAACACAAAATCACGCTGAGCAGATTGCGGTCCATCACGCTGGCTAAATCCGCCAAGGAGATATTCAGGCAATCGTCGCGTTCGGGACGACCGCCTTGGCCTTGGCCGGTTCCGCCCGCGCCGATGTCCCCGCCCGCGCAGCAGATCAGCAAATCAATCCGCCCCCATGCCCTGCGGATTTCTTCCGCGATGCGATGGACTTCAGCTTCCTGCGTCAAATCCCCCCACGTCGCCAACGTTTCCACGGCGTGTTCTCGGGCGAGTTCGTCGGCGAGTTCTTGCATGGTTCCGCCCTCGCCGAACGTGGTCGGGCTATCCGCCCGCGTGCCATGCACCGCGACTTTGGCTCCCCGACGGCTCAATTCTTCGGCCATCACTCGTCCCAGTCCGCGCGAAGATCCCGTAATCCAAGCAACCTGCCCCATCAATTGACCCGTAGCTGACATGAAGCGTCTCCTTCATTCATAGCGATTTTGCGATATTGCATGAGTGGAAAAACTGTCCTGCAAAAGTGAGCGGCAAGCCGCGAGTCGCCGGTTTATCCGATCTGAAGAACCGGCGACTCGCGGCTTGCTGCTCACTTAGATTCTCGAACGATGCTTGGTTTTGATCGGTTGATGATCTACGCGGTTAAAGCCATTTGTTTCTGCGCATCCAATAAATCAGCGAACCCACGACGCCAAACACGAGGCACCAAAAAAACAGATATCCATGTTTCCAACGCAGTTCGGGCATGCTGGACTCGGCGGCTCCGAAGTTCATCCCGTAAACGCCCACCAGAAAACTCAATGGCAGAAAAATAATGCTGACCATCGTCAGCCGAGTCACCACCTGATTGGTGCGGTAACTCACGATCCCCATGTAAAGATTTAGGCTTTCGGAAAGCACTTCGCGTTCGGTGGTCACATCCGCACTGAGGCGTTCCAACAGCACGCCTTTCTTTTCCAAAAACGGCTGCGTGGTCTGGCTGATGAAAGGCGATTTTCGCGTGGCCAACTCGTGAACGGTTTCCCTGGAAGAAATAATAATCTTGCGAAACTCCAGCAGCCAGCGGATGAGATCGTAGACTTCGCGGAAGATTTCATCCTCGGTTTCGCCGAGCAATTGCGTTTCAATGGTTGCGATTTGTTCGCTGATCTCGGTCAACGTCAACCGATAAACGTGGGTCAGATGGTCGGCCAACTCGAACAGCAAAAATCCGTGCGATTGGCTATGGGCTAAAAAATCTTCGCGGTAGGTGCGTTTCATGTCGGCCAGAAATTCCACAGAGCTTTCGTGGGAAGTCAGCATAAAGTGCAGCCCCAGAATGACCTGCACGGGGACCGTGCGAAATTGCTCATTCACCACGCGGGCTTCGCGGAGCGTAAAATGCAGGCAGGAGTGAAACACATTGAACCGGGGCGGGCCGTCTTCATCGAACAGCGCATCCAACGTGGTCCGATCGAGGCCCATCCGCGCGAGGAAAGCCATTTCCACTTCCTGGGGTTCACCTTCCAGGTCGATCCAATAATAAAACCCATCCGAGGGTTGATCCGCCACCTCATCGAGCGAAATCGTGCGTTCCTGCTTTCGGTGAAAATCAAACTCGATGGCAAACGTCATCGGCGAGGCCCATCCGCTTGGTGAATTGAAAAGCAAATCGTGCGGAGGGAAATTGTAACGGAAATTCCGTAAAGGCGCACAGGTTTTGGAAAGGGGTCAGGCCCCATTTTCCATCGAAAATCCAGAGTCTGATGAAAATGTTGCCCCGGAAAATGGGTCCTGACCCCTTAAGTGATTCCAGGATTTTCGCGGATTAAGCGGAAGGAGTCAGCAGCAGGCCGACGAGCAAATCGTAGGCGGCGTGCGTTCCGACGGTGATGCCGAAGCCGCGAACTACAAACAACCCCGCGAAAAACAGCCCCGCCACGAGGCGAAACGTGAACGGAAACAAGCGGAAGGCTTCTCCCGTGGGACCGATGTGATGGGCCAGCGAGAACATCAGGCTCGTGGAGATCACGGCCATTACGGCGGCCCAAGTCTTATTGAGCTGCAACAGCCGAAACGTCCCGAACAGCACCGGCAACAAACACAAACGAAACAGAACTTCCTCGTAAACTCCCGCCCCGACGAAGGTGATGGCCCGCGCTGCAGTTTCTCCGCCGGGCAAGTCGTTCGGTTTGGCGGCAGGTCCGCGAAAGGCCAAAGGGATTTCCGGGTTGCCCAGTTTTTCAAAAGCCAAGTTTTGCATTTGGCCGGCGACGATCAGCACAAACGCGAACAGTAGGCTCTCGGCGAACATGCCCATTAAAGTTTCGCCGGAGACTTTCCAAGGTTGACGAACCCAAAGATGCCAACCCAGCAAGACGACAACCACCAATACCGGCAGAAGAAAACCGAAGGGAACACCCATTGCTCCCAGCAGATTACGCAGCCAAACATCGGCCCCGTTGCGAATTTGGGCGGCTTTTTCGCTGCCGACGTAGATCGCGCCGACTTCGTAAATCATCAGCAGCGGAACCAGAAACACCAAACACGCCAAAGGCCGGCGGGCCAAGATCCAGTAGTCTGGTTCTTCGCCCGATGTCCGCGCAGCGTCTTCGCGGTTCGCCTTGGCTTCCAGGCAAACCCGGCAATGGCAGCAACCGCATGGCGGGGAAGAATGCGTTTCCTGGCTCACCGCGAGTTCCGTAAAAATCTCAAACTGTAAATGGACATGGGCATATTTTGAGGGGCAAAGGCAGAAAGGGGCAAAGCAGAAGAAATTGTATTCGACACTGAAATGATTCCCCTTTGCTCCTTTGCTCCTTTGAATAAACAATCAACCTTTGGGATCGTGTCGAACGACTTTTTGGTGATTGCCGGCCAAGGCTTTCCCGGCGTTTTGCGAAAACGATTTCGACCGCGAAAACAAAAAATGCGGCGAAGGAACATCCGCCTGAGCCGCATGGCAGGCCCAGTGTTTTTCCAAAAACGTCTCGGCGGAAAACGGCTGGCCCGTGGCGAGCGCTGCATCGAAAGCGCCCGGCAGTTCGACATCGAGAGCCTCCAAAAGTTCCACCGTGGCCCGCGTGCTCCACGCACCTTGGGCGGATTCCAAAAATAATTGAAAGCCCGCCTGATAGCACGCCGTCTCTGCGTGAACCGTTTCGGCGGGCGTGCGGGAAACCAGTTCTTGAAACCGCGAAAGGCTCGCCAAAAGCTGCACCTCTTTGCTTTGCTTGAGCCGCGTGAGACCGTGGGGATAACCCGTGCCGTCCAAACGCTCGTGGTGCTGGGCGATCAGAAAGGAAAGTTCAATCGAGTATTCCCGCACCCCGGCAGCCAAAGCCGCCCCTAAGGAAGAATGCCGGCGGTACACATCTTGCCCGCGGGCCTCCAATTCGGAAGGCGATTTCTGCGTGGTTCGTTCCAGCCGCAAAAACCCGATGTCTTGCAGCAAAGCCGCCACGATCAAAAGTTCCCAGCGTTCGCCGAGACGCGGCAGATGAGCGCCCAACCACGCCACCAAACGCGCGGCTTGAATTCCCGTCGCGTAAACTTCGGATTCCGACTTCCAAATGCGGGGCGAGATGGATTGACTGAGGTTCAAGCCGGGCATGGCCATCCATTGCCAAAGTTCCGGACGAGGCCGCATTTCCAGCTCAATCCTGCGAGCCAAACCCACCAACCATGCGGAGGTTATCGTTTGGCCCGTAGCCAATTTGGACGCGGCATCGTGCAGATCTTCCGCGTGGTTCAGTGTCGAATCCACCAATTCCAATTGCGCCTGACTCGATCCAACAGATGGGAATTGAATTCCAGCAGCAATTCCAGCACCGGTTGGGGAGCCAATAGAGATTGCCCTTGACGGGCGTTCTCCAACTCGGCGTAAAGCAGTTTGGAAATCCCCAAAGCCCGCACCGCCAATTGATGCACCGCCGACAAATGGGGCTGCTGCAAATGCGGATCGGTCAGCAAAGGATGCCAACGATGGCTAAGCTGCCCAAATTGTTGCCGCAGGCTGGAATCATCTTCCGCATGCGTGAGCGAATCGCGGGTTCGCGTCCGCTGGGCCTTCAGCCAATCTGCGATTTCGGGAAGCGATTTCGTCAGAAGTTGACGCGGAGAAAGCGTTTCGGGAGTGATCTGCACCGGGGGATTCCGTGAATGAAGTAACGATCAGACGTTCGCACGGCCCCCCATCCCCTACACTCGGCAAACTCTCCCCCTAAAGTTGAGCGAAATCCAAAATATTTACGAAATATCCCCAAACCACCAACGTGCCGGATTGGGGAAAACAAGCCTGTTCGTCTTTTCATTCGTTGGGATTGTCGAGCAGATTCTCCGAAAGAATTTCTTTAACAATTGCGGTCGCGGCGAGTTTGTGGGCGGTTTCGTTGGGGTGTTGATCCGTGGGATGCACCCACAACTCTGGCCCGTGAAAACCGCGAAATTCTTCCCGCAAATCCAAAAATGGAATGCCTTCCTTTTGGCAGGTCGCAGCGACTTGATCGTGAATCGGCTGAAACGGGTAGTTCCCATCCAGGTTGATGAAGAACGGAAACGCCACCACCAACAACGGCACGTGATGTTCCCGGCAAACCGTGCGGATCTTCAACAGGGAATCCCGGCAGGCTTGCCATTTTTCGGAATGGTTTTGGTAACTCGCGATGGAAGATGCGAGATACCGCCGACCGCGAATTTGGTAGGTGATGGTTCTCTTCAGGTACATCCAAAGTTCCGAGTAGTTCGACAGCCAATCGTTGGTGTTGTAGGAATTGATGAACTCGGTGAAAAACTCGACCTTGGCCCCTTCCGCGAATATGTTCGGTTCGACATCATTCGGCACAAACGCCAACACCACCAGATCGGGATCATAAGCCAAGCCCCGCTCCTTCAATAACCGCAGTTCCCGCCAGGTATTGTAAGCGGGCTGCCCGGTGTTGATGGTCTTGACCGGGCAATCTTTGAAATGCTCGGCCAACTGTCGGCCCAAGCGTTCGATGAACAAATCCTTCCGCTTCACGCCTTGGCCGAACAAATAACTGTCACCCAAAGCCAGAATGCGAATCTCGCCCGGCGGTTTGGCTTCGGGATGTTCATCTTCCCGCCAGCCTTCGGAGTTGAACTTGTGATCGATGCCCGAATTGCCATCGAAGTAGCCGCGCGGATTGGTGGGATAATTCATCCGCATGGTTGAGTAAGGAACGTAACCATTCGCAGCCAAGTCGTAAGGACCGCCCTCGCGCGGGATGAATTGAGAAGTCGCCGGGTTGCGGTAGTCGTTATTGACGCCCGAAAGCAACACGCCCACTTCGCCAATCACCAAAGCGATTCCGGTTCCCAAAAGCATGGCCAACAGCCGTTTCTTCCACACAGCCCACTTTCGCGGCCCCGGCTTCGCTTCGAGATTCGGCGTATCGGCTGGTGTAGATTTCATGCGGGCTTTATCAAACTTCGCGGACGACGACGCGGTTGCCGGCGATTTCGACGACTTCAATTTGGGCACCGGCGGGGATGTAGGGGCCGTTGCTAACAACGTTCACCAAGCGGTCGCCGATGCGGGCTTTGCCGGCGGGTCTGAGGACCGATCTCGCGGTTCCCGCGAGACCGTAAAGTTCCGCGTGCGGGCTGGCTTCATCGAAACCGCCCAGGCCGGGCCGCAGTTTCGGCCCTTGGATCTCGGCGGCGGCGTGGGGGGGGGTCAGAATGATGGTGTTAAACAGCGGAATGTGCGGCAGATAGCGGTTGATGACCGCCGCAATGGCGACCACGACCCCCAGCGAAACCGTGAGCGTTTTGACCGTGGTGGCGAGGTGGTCCATATCTTCGCCGGAACTCCAGGCATCGCCGAAGGTTTGGCTGGCGAGAATCAGCGAAGCCAGCACCATCAGCCCGCCGGAAATGCCGAACACGCCGAAGCCCGGCAGCACGAAGAGTTCCAATCCCAGGCAAAGCATGCCGCCCAGGAATAAAATGACTTCCAACCAACCCGCCGTGCCGCCCATGTATCTGGCCCAGAAGAAGAGGCGCAAAACACAGCCCGGTAATAATCGCGAGCACGCCGGACATGAGGTGCAATTCGAGAAACAGGCACAGCATGGCGATCGTAAACAGCGTGCCGGTCCACTGGGGCGTGTTGAGTTTGAAGATTAAGGTATCGACCCAGTTTTCTTCCATCGGTGCGAGTGTGGTTTCCGCGGGGATGCCCAACCGCTGCTTGAGTTCGTCGATGTCCGCGACCGGCGGTTCCGCGAGTTTAAGTTGATGGGCCTCTTTGCCAGTTACGGTTAAGAGAACGCCCGTTTCCGTTCCCTTCACAGCGTCGCCTTGTTTCCATTCGCCGGCGCTTTTGTGGATTTCTGCTTCGGTCATATACCAGATTCGGCCATCATTGATGTTCTCGGCTTCATAGACGACCAAGTTACGGTCGGCCATGGATTCCAACAGGGCCGCGGGTCGCTGCTTCTGCTCGGCGAGTGCTCTGAGTGTGGCACGAATGGGACTGAGTTGTTTCTCCTCGACGTGCTCGAAGGCTTCCCCCGGACGAATCGTGATCGGGCCGGCATCGCCGAGTTTTGCACCGGGCTTCATGTAAACTTCATCGCAAGACAGCGAAATTACGGCGGCGGCGCTCAAGGCTTGCTCGGGGACGTAGGCCACGGTGCGGACTTTTCTCTCGGTCAAATAGGTAATCGCATTACTCAGCGCCCACATGCTTTCGATGTAGCCTCCGGGCGAATCGACCTCGAAGATAATCATGTTCGCTCCATCGGCGACAGCCCGGTTAATCAGCCGTTGAACGTAAGCCGCCTTGATCGGTTCGATCGTGCCTTTAATCTCGATCAACCGAACTTTCAAATCGCCCGCGACGGCCGCGTTTTCCCGCAAGTCGGAGGGATGGATTTTATACGCCTCGGCCAGATCTTTCAGGCTGGATGCGGTTTGGATCACCAGCACGTTTGCGCGGCTGGCGGCCTCTCCACTGAGGATGCCCACCGTGGCGGCATCCAATAGCGGCGTGATGTTTTTGATGTTTAGCTTCTGATTTTGCAGATTTTTGAGTTCCTCGCCCGTGACGACTGCCGTGCTTTCCGTGGTGTTTTGGCCGTTGCCCTTGACCAACGTGATGCGGTAGAGTTCCAAGCTGCGGTCCATCATTTTGCGGACCAAAGCCGGGCTGAGTTTGTTGTTGTTGGATTTGGCAACGATGTCGAGCACCAGATCTTGCCGATTTTTCTCTACGGGTTGGCCTCGGCCAATGTCGCCCAACTCGGCTTCCGGGGCCATCACAATTTCCTTGCAAGCCAAGGCCAAAAGCACGTTATTGCCCACCACCGTTTTGGGAACCCAGGCCACGGTGGTTACGTGGGAAATCTTCGTCGTCAGCCAGTCGGCGAGTCCCCAGACTTCGGAAAACTCGCTGCTGCCTGGCTGGATTTCCAGAAACAACAACCCTTGCCGGTTGCGCCCGGCGGCCTCGGTTTGCAGCCTGAGGGCGGCGTTTCGGACCCTGCCGACTTGCAGATCCGTCAGCGGACTTTCCACGGTCAGAAACACCACCGGGCGTTTGCCATCATTTTGCTCGCCTTTTTGATCTTCCGCCCGCAGGGTGGTTCCCCGGCAAAGGAAAAACCCCACACCCGCTGCCAGCAAAAGAAACAGAAACCGCGTCGGTTTGATTTGAGCTGTCTGTCGCATTGTTTGCACCATCCACTCCTCTAATTGGCCAATGGAGAGCAATTTCCCCGCATTTATCATCATAAACGAAAACGAGGCGAATTTGGTTCAGAAGGGGAGAAAAAAAACTCAAATCGCAAACGGATTCTGCGCACACAATCTCCCTTTGGGAAACCGCCCCATTATACGTCGGCCCGGCAAAGGGGCAAAGGGGCAAAGGGCGGCAAAGCGGCAAAGGGGCAAAGCGGCAAAGCGGCAAAGCGGCAAAGCGGCAAAGCGGCAAAGCGGCAAAGCGGCAGAAGCGGCAAAGCGGCAAAGCGGCAAAGCGGCAAAGCGGCAAAGCGGCAAAGCGGCAAAGCGGCAAAGCGGCAAAGCGGCAAAGGGCCAAAGGGGCATTTATTCCAGCAAATGAAGATTTGGTGTTGAGAGGATTGGACTTCGACGGGAATACGCCTCGCCCCTCTCGCCCTTTGCCCCTCTGTCCCTTGCCCCTGCTTCAACTCAATCCCACCACCAGGGATGCTTCGCGGGGTGCGAATCTTTGAGGGCGGCGGCGCGGATGCCTTCCACGCGCTCGGCTTGATCGGTTTTGAAGTCGATGGAGCGGATGGTATCCATCGCGTTGATGACGACGCCTCCCCCCACGAGGCCCACGATCATTCCCGCGCCGGTGTTGCGGAAGTTGACCGCCGAGGCCACTTGCTTGGGCGGATTGGCAATGGCGGCATAAGTGGCCCGTTCGGAATCGAGCAGCAACGTCATCCGCCAACCGATTTTTTGCGGTAGGCGTTCTTTTTTGAACAACGCCGCCAGAATGGAAAGATCAATCGTGTTTTGCAGTTCCGCGAAAATCGGCATGGCTTGGGCCAGTTCGGGAAATTTTTGCGTGAACAATTTGGCGAATCGCTGCGTTGTCACGCGGGTGGTTGCGGCATCGCTGCGTTTGCCGGCATCGCTGACGTATTCTTCCTGCGACATCAGTTGGGCGCGTTGGCCCGCGAACTGAAACGCCGTGCCTGCATCGTTTTGTTGGAAGGCATCGTAGAGCGGAATAAACCAAAATCGTTGCGTGCTATTGCCGCCGCGTCCCACCATCGCCAGATGGCTTTGAAATTTGGGAACCTTGGGGTTTTGCAGCCCCAACGAGAGCAGTTTCATTCGCCAGTCGGCTTCAACCAGCGTGCAGCCGAAATGAGAATCTGCCGGCACGCCCCAAACCGTGATATTTTGCAGCCCCAAAATCTTCGCCATGATGACGTACCTTTGAGCCGCCCCCGCCGGCGTGGTCAAGGAACTGTTGGCTTTGGCGAATTGTTGAAACTGGGCCATGCGGGTCTCATCCGCATCAATCGAACAGCCCAAAGTCCCCCTGCGCTCCAATGCCCGCAAAGCGACCATCAGATCGTCCAAACGCAACGGCGGACGCCCGGTTTTCACACCGACCACCCGGCCCATGTGATCCATTGCAAAACCCTCGGCGGGTCCGGCGATCACTAAATCTTTAGTCGCAGGATCAACAAACACGTAGTCGATGCGTTGTAGACCGGCGAGAAACTGCATTTCGGGCGGCACGGGCTTTTTGGCTTTCAGACACTCTTCGATAGCGGCTTCCAATCGCACGAGCGACACTTTTCGCAACGGGCTGGCCACGTTGACATCGGCATTCACGAACTGCTTGGCGAAGGCGGTCAGCATCGCTTTATTGAGTTGGCCGGCGTTGGTTTTAGAGAATGCGGGCGTCACCACGCCTTGGGCATCAATGGCAATTCCGGCGGCTCCGCCACCCCCACCGCCAACATTGCCGCCGCCTTGTTGGCCGCCCCCGCCGCCAAAGTTGCCGCCTTGTTGGCCGCCTGCTCCAGCGGCCACTGCCGCGCCGCCGCCAATGGGTTGAAACCCCTGTTGGGCGAAGGCCGAGGGAACCCCCATCAAAAACAGCACAAGTGCGAAAGTGGCGATGGACGGCAAGAAGTATGCGCGGGGAGAACTCATAAAAACACCCAAAGAAAAGTGGACGCAGAATCGGCCGGTCGCGAAGTGTGTGGGTTGTTTGTTGGGGAGGAAAAAGATTCCTTGTGTCCCCGATCCCACAACTTCAATCATAACACTCCGCTAAATATTTTCCATGAAAAGTTTAGGTTTTACCCAAGCAAGCGTGCGCATAAACGTCGGTGGACAATTTCCCCAACCAAGAAAAAAGCCCCGGTCGGGCGGGATCCAAACCGAGGCTTTTCTGGAGGATAAGATCGGCGATTATTCTTCGATCAGTTTTTCGATCATTTCTTGAACGGCGTGGGCGTTGGCTTCGCCGGATCCCACGCGGATTAAACGCACCTTGCCTTTGCGGTCGATGACGACGACTTCGGGAATCCCCGTCACGCCGTAATGTTCCGCAAGATTTCGCTCGGTTTGCAGGCCGAAGGTGTGGGTCAGTTTGTGTTGTTTGGCGAACTGAACCAGCATGTCTTGCTCGGTTTCGTGGTCCACTTTGTCCTTGCTGCGCGTGGCCCGTTTGGCCTTCTCGTCCCAAGAGTAGTTGTAGTAATTGGTGAGGCCGATGATGACCAAGTCATCGTACTTTTTGTCCCATTCGATCAAATGGGGAAACGTGGCGATGCACGGTCCGCACCACACGGCCCAAAAGTCCAACAACACGACTTTGCCTTTCAAGTCCTCATCAGTAATCGGTTTGCCATTGACCCAGGCTTCCACGTCCAACTTGGCGGCATCGGTTCCGATCAGAGCGCAGCAGCTTCTTCGCCGCTTTAATCGTACTCTCGTACCGGCCCAGGAGGTCCTAGGCCGCTTTGGATTGCGGCTTCCGTCGCTTTTTCCTTGGCTTTCTCGCCAAGCGCTTTGAGGTAGGCTTGGCCATCGGTCATCAGCTTCTCGGCTTTTTCCGGTTCCGTGCGGGCGATGGGGCCGATCATCCGAGACCAGTTTGCAAGGCATAATTCTGCACGGCTTTCGCATCGTCCGGGTTCTTATCCAAAGCAGCGGTGATGTCTTTTAGCGTCAGTTTGGCCAAAGTAATTTGCTGTTCGACACCCGCTAAAGCCCCCTGTCCGGCAGCCAGCAATTGTTGGGCGGGTTTCTTTTCGGGTTTCAGGGTTTTCAGGAAGGCTCGAATTTCTTCGACTTGTTTTTGCGCCGCATCCGGATCTGTTTCCGTGAGAGTTCGCAGCGCATTCAGCCGGTCAATGAGATACGTCCTTAAGGCGTTCACATTTTCGGGGTTGTCGATCACGGCTTGTTTCAGCGGAGAGGCTTCCGCTTTGGGGCTGTCTTCCTTGGCTTGGTCTTTTTCCTGAGCGGGGGCGATCGGCAACGCCTCCCAAGACAATCAGACCGGCCAGCAGTAAACGCGACATTCGAGAACTCCCATGTTCTGAGGGAAAGAGAAGGGACAACCCAAGACGGCAACCAGCGAAGTGCGGACCGCATTGACTTGGAATGAACGTTCAATGTACACGTAATCAAGTCGGGAAACCTGAATAGCCATCAAATCGGGATTTCCTTCACGAATTATTGGGATTTCTCGGCCCGCAAAATGGCCTCGAACAAGCCGGGCCAAGTGTATTCGGTCGGCTTCCGCGTGAATCGGCAAACCAGCGATCCTCGCGGCGGCGGTGGTCACGGGGCTGATTGTGGCCAGGCGGGTTTGCTTACCCAGATGAGCCGCCGCCTTCGGGCCGATCAGCGTGGCCAAATGGTGGGCGATGGAGGGACTGCTGAGCGCGATCCAATCCACTTCGCCGGCTTCCAAAAGTTCGCGGGCTCTCCGGCGGGGACTTCGCTTGCATCCCGGTTTTGATAGACCACCAGTTTTTCCACCTGAGCTCCGGCGGCTTCCAATTCCTTGGGCAGCACCTCCCGCCCGCGATTGGCCCCCGCCCACAACACCCGCTGCCCGGCGACGAGGGGTTTCAACGCCTCCGCGAGCGCTTCCGCCCGGAAGGTTTCCGGCACGACATCGGCCCGCAGATGGATAGCTGATGCAACGTCTCCGCCGTGGCAGGACCGATGGCCGCGAACTTCAAATGCCCCAAACAACGGGTATCCCGGCCTAAAGTCCATAGGCGATTGAGGAATGATTCCACGCCGTTGGCTGAGGTGAAAATCAACCAATCATATTCGCTTAAGTCGTGAGAGCCTGATCGACCTGCGACCAATCTTCCGGCGGCAGAATTTCCATGCGTGGGCAACAGCACGCGGTTGACGCCCCGAGTTCCAACGCCTGCGAAATGGCGGCATCGGCTTGATGCACGGGCCGAGTGATCGCGATCGACTTGCCGAACAACGGGCGATGCTCGAACCAGGAAATGCTTCTCCCGCTGCTCGACGCATTCCCCCACGATGATCAGGGAAGGGGCATGAAGTTCTGCCTCGGCAACGGCTTGGGGAAGTTGTTCCAAAGTCGCGGTGATGGTTCGTTGCCGGGGCGTGGTGGCCCGACTGATCACGCAGGCCGGCGTTTCTGCCGATTTGCCGGCGGCGACCAAGGATTCCACGATCTGCGGGCAAACGATGCAAACCCATGTAAAACACCAACGTGCCCGCGAAGCCCGCCAGGTTTTGGTAATCGAGCGAGCTGCCGGGCTTTTGCGGATCTTCGTGCCCCGTGATAAACGCCACCGCCGAGGCGTGTTGCCGATGCGTGAGCGAAATCCCCGCGTATTCGCCCGCCGCCACCGCCGCTGTGATGCCCGGCACGACTTCAAACGGAATCCCCGCGGACGCGAGTGCAGCGGCTTCCTCGCTGCCGCGACCGAAGATAAACGGATCGCCCCCCTTCAATCGCACCACGGTTTTGCCCGCGCGGGCATCGGCGATCAAACGGGCGTTGATTTCCTCCTGATCGAGCACCCGCCCGCCCGGTCCCATCGCCCGGCAAGTTCGCTCGGCATGGGCCTCGGTATGCCTTAACAGCAGCGGATTGACCAAGCCATCGTAAAGCACGACATCCGCCATCGCGAGACAATCCCGGCCCTTGAGCGACAACAACCCCGGATCACCCGGCCCCGCGCCCACCAAATAAACCTTGCCCCCGTTCGCGATAGGCGAGCGGGGGGTGTCAGCCCCCTGGTTTCGAGGAATGTTTTGAGCCACGATCCTTACCGTTCATTTAGGATCAATAAGTGTTCGCGAGTGACCAGGGGGCTAACGCCCCCCGCTCGCCTTGGAACCTGAGACATCATTTCCAATAGACTTTTAAAACGTACCAAATCGCGATGGGGGGGATGAAGAGCGTCAGAAAGAACGGCAGGAAGGAAATAACGGTGGAGAGTTTCATACTGTCGGGAATCAGGAAGTTATCAACCAAAGCCGAACCGACGACCGCCCAGAGCATGATGATGATGCCCACCTGTTTGCGTTCGCGTTGTTCTCCCTCGGAGAGTTGCGACATGGGTTTCGTGGCTTCGGCTTTTTTGCCGCCTTTCGCTTTTTTACCGCCGGCCGCGGCGACGGGATCGGCCACGTCTTCCCGCATGCCGGGCGCATAGTATTGGGCGATTCCCTGATTGACCGCGAGGGGCGTGGCCATCACCACCCGCATCGGCACACCCACGCGAAGCTGCATTTCCTCTTCCAAATCGTGCGTCGATTCGTAGGCGCACGCCACCAACAACACATCGTTATCAATGAACAACGGCAAAATCGCGTTGCGTTTGACCGTGCTTCTCGGGATTTTGTCGAGCACCGAATCGTCGGGAACCATCTGCGACAAATCGACGTAAGGCCGGCCCAATTCCTGAGCGTAGGCTTCGGTCGCGGTTTCCCAATCGGTCAGCTTAAGTTGGACGACGGCATCCCGCATGGATAGCCCGCGGGCATCGGCGAACTCCTCGGCTTCCTTGGCCTGATCCTTGGTGAGTATGCCCCGCTCGAACAGCACCCGCGACATCGGCTTCTTCTTGCCATCCGTTGCCCGAAGACTCATCGAACTCGCGGCCCAAATCTTCATCGTATTCGCGTTTGCGTTCCGGGTCGGTCAGGCAAAGCATGGCCCGCGCGAGTTCGTTCAGCAGGTCTTGCGATTCCTGCTGATACTGCCCGCTGGCGAACTTGCGCACGTGTTCGTTGAGCTTTTTGTAGTTCTTCTGAATCTTCCCCGTATCATCCTCGAACTGCTTGACGCGCAGCAGTTGATAATGATCCGGCGGACGCGGACCATCGGGAATGCCCAACCAATCTTTGTAAACGTCCAAAGGCAAGGGGTGCCTCCAATGAGTGGGGGTCAAGTGTCTAGGAACAAGAGTCAAGGGCCAGGCGGGTCAAATGTCGAGGGACAAGAGTCTTGGGCCAGAAAAGAACGTATCATCATCTTCTCGATTCTAATCTCTCAATCTGTTTTGTCCGACCCTTGACTCTTGTCCCTAGACTAAATGCTCCGAGTCATTTTGGTTGCAACGATCTTCGGAGGCCGCTTAACATCCGTCCGAGTTTCGTGGATGTGGTTTTGAGTTCACATAATTGTTGCTCGGAAATCAACATCAACCTATGGGCAATCATGAGGTGGGAAAGTGTTTCCATCAATGAACCGTAAGCAATTTCCAAGAATCTTAGAAAGTCCTTATCCGACACGCGACCAGAGCCTTCGGCAATGTTCGCGGAAATAGAAACCGCGGAACGCCGCATTTGACTCGTCAGACCAAATCTTTCATCGCTGGGAAATGTTTTTGTGGTTACATAGACACTCATCGCAAAATCAACCGCAAGCTGCCAAACATCCAACTTTTCAAATCGAAAGTCCGAAGCGGATGAAACCATCGGGATGCTCGCAATGAATTTAGTCAAAGGTCAAGCAGGCTAAGATGATGAGAAGCATTATTTTTTGGCTCGCTACCGAATAGCTTTAGAGCTTTCTGGCCCTTGACCCTTGTCCCTCGACCCTTGACTGACTCATTCCACGTGATATTCTGCCGCTAGTTTTTGGAAGTTGTTTAGCCCATCGTCGCTGAGGCCGGCGTCGCGGACGATTTGCGTCTCGGCGACTTTGTTGCTGGTCAGTTCCTTGGCGACGGCGTGAATTCGTCCGCTGGAATCGTAACGGTAAGTCACTTCCACCGGCGAGCCTTTGGGCAAATGATCTGGCAAATCCGTCACGCGGAAATCCCCGATCAACGTGCAACCGGCGGGGTCGCGGGCTTCGCCTTCGAGAATCTCGACGTGAATCCGCTTTTGGTTCTCGGAAGTGGTGACGAAGCGTTGGCTGACGCTTTTGGGGATCTCCGTGTTGCGGGGAATCATGATGTGGTTCATTTTTCGCGATCTGTCTTCCGGGTCGGTGATTTTCACGCCCAGCGAGTGGGAATTGACGTCGGCGGTCTCCACCGAGCGAAGTCGTTTAAGCACGGCCTGAGCCAGCCGGCTTTCGGAGCCTCGCTCGCGGGATTCCAAAATCGCCGCGTGAATCGCCGCGCCTTGGGCCACGGCTTTTTCGGGTTCCAACTCGCGGGAGGGCACGCCTTTGGTCACCTCTTTCAGCATCTGCTCGACGACGGGCATGTACGTCGATCCGCCCACCAGCAGCACTTCGTCCAACGTGCCCGGAGCGATGCCGGCTTGCTTCATTACCAGTTCGGTGGTGTCTTTGGTGCGTTGCAGCAAGTCGCCCGTCATGCGTTCAAAATCGCCTCGGGTCAGGCTTACGGTCAGCGTTTTGCCTTTGTGGTAAACGTTGATGGGGACTTGTCCCTTGCGGCTGAGTTCGCGCTTGGCATCTTCGCATTCTCGCTCGAAGTTTTTCAAAGATTCCGGGCTGTCGCGGGGATCATCGCCGAATTTGCGGCGAAACTGCTCGGCCACGTGGTCTACCACCCGCCGGCTCCAATCCAAACCGCCGAGCATCACGTCGCCATCCGTCGCCAGCACGCGGAACTGCGTGGGCGTGTATTTGACCACGGTCACGTCGAACGTTCCGCCGCCCAAGTCGTAAACCAGAATGGTCCGGTCTGCCATTTTCAGATCGGTCCGGCCCAGTTCGCCACGGTTCCAGGCATAGGCCAAGGTGGCGGCGGTCGGCTCGTTGATGATGTCGATCACGTTCAGCCCCGCGATGCGTCCCGCATCTTGCGTGGCCTTGCGGCGAACGTCGTTAAAGTAATAAGGCACGGTGATGACCGCATTCGCAATCGGCCCGATGTGCTTCTCGGCATCTTGTTTGAGCTTTTTCAAGATCAAGGCTGACACGAATTCCGACGTGAGCTTTTTGTTTTTATAGACCACAAAGTAGTCTTTATTTCCCATTTGCCGTTTGACGGCCTCCACGATCTTGCTGGGGTCGGCGACGGAAGCCCGTTCCTGGGATGGCCCCACGATGACTTGCCCATCATCCTGATCGTCGCCCAATAACACCACCGAGGGTGTAATCGGGCGGTCGTCGATGTTATCGATCAGGACCGCCTGCCCTTCATCATTGAGGCGGGCAATGGCGGAGTACGTCGTCCCCAAATCAATACCAACCGTTTGGCCTTCCAGAAATTGCATAACCTCGCCTTTTTTCAAATCGCCGGTAGAAATTGAGATTGAGAAGATGGTCGCCGCCAAGCGGTTTCAACCATCTGAAATGAGATGAACCGTGAGGAAAACCCATTCTAAAAAGAAGGGGAACTTCCCGAATCAATCTATTGTGCCACTGCCCTCAGGCAGTTGCAAGCCGCCAAAACCGCCTTCCGAACCCCGGCGGAAATTTGGCGGAACCGTTTAAGTAATCTCCAGGGGAGTCCCAACCAAACAAACGCGAAACCACCGAGCGTTCAACACCCAGACCGTGAAAAATCTGTGAAAAATCGGCGGCAAGGGGAATGCTCGCTTGGAAAGCCATCACATTTGGCCTTCGGCGCGGTTGGACCACCAAGGCAGACTGACGCCGCCGTCGATGGTTAGCGTGCTGCCGGTGACGTAGCTTGCATCGTCGCTGAGAGTGTAAGTGATGGCCTTGGCGATTTCTTCGGGCAGCCCCATTCGCCCCAAAGGCAGCGCTTTGCCGCCTTTTTCAATTTGTTCTTCGCTGAAGAATTTCCGTTCGCCAGGCGTGTCGATCCAACCGGGATGAATAATGTTCACGCGAATGCGGTGCGGAGCCAGTTCGATGGCGGCGGTGCGGGCCATGTGATCGATGGCCGCCTTCGACATGTTGTATGCCATCGCGGTGGGAATTGCGATCACCGCGTGCGGCGAACTCACGACTGCAATCGCCCCGCCTCCGCCTTGGCGAATCATCTGCTGAGCCGCCGCCCGAACGCCGTAAAATGCGCCCCACATGGAAACGTCGACCGTGCGGCGAAAGCCTTGCATGTCGGCATCGACCATCAATTCGCGGTCGCTGTAGGCGGCGTTGGAAACGTAATAATCCAAGCGGCCCCATTCCTTCGCGACTTTCGCCACCATGTCTTCCACGGCGGATTGGTCGGCCACGTCCGCTTGCAACAGCATGGCCTGGCCGCCGGCTTGTTTCACGGCTTCGGCGGCTTGCTCGGCTTCTTGGGGATGGGAGCGAAAATTGATGCCCACCTTACCGCCCGCTTTTGCAAGTTCGATCGCGCACGCCCGCCCGATTCCGCGCGAGGCTCCGGTGATTAAAGCCGTCCGTCCGGCAAACTTCATGATGGCCCTCTCTCGATAAAACCTGGAACAAAACTGCCGGGCATCATACCCAACCCCAACGGATTTGTGCAGCGTCGGAACCAAGTTAAAAACAGAGGGCGTGGCCGGGTTGCTCGGCTTCTCTGCGATTAGAAAGTCAATTGCAGCCGCATGCCGGGAATGATCACCGTGTCGAGACCTTGCGTGCTCGGCTGGGCAATTTGCAGATCCGTCGTGAAGCGGCAATACGGAGTGACCGCGATGTTATAAAACAGTTCGGCTCCGTACTCATTTTGCTGGGGAAGAATGGGTGCCGTCAGCGATTTGAAGTTTTGGCTAAGTCCCACGTAAAAGTAGGCCAAGCCGAACGTGTCGCGCGTTTCGAAACGGAAGCATGCTGCGGCCGGCGAGACCTCCGTTGGCGACGTAGCGAATGGGGTTGGGATTCCCGTCCGAAAGACCGAACTGCCCAAAGATTCCCCAACTGCGATCGGCATTCTCGGAGTCCACCCACAGCGCGTGATACCCATTGGCATACAGCGACCACGACCCGCTTTCTTCACCACCCACAATGCCGAAATTGGGAATAAACAAATACGAAGCGGGATCCACCGAGCGGTAATGGGCATTGCTGTATGTTCCGCCCAAATTGAGCAGGGAAGGCCGCCCGAAAAGATGCCCGTGCAGGATCAGATCGGGAACCACCACCACGCCGCGACCGTACAGGTTTTGCAGCCCGCTTGTCGCCCGTTCCTCTGGGTCCATCAGCGTTAATGTGAATATCGGCTCGCCGTTTTTGAGAATCGCTGCTCCGACTGCCGCAGCGGAATAAGGAATCGTCCGCGCTGCAATGGGATTGAACACCAGCGAGGTATTCATAAACCCGCCAATGCCGGGCCGATCCAAACCGAGCTTAGAATTGAAGCGCAGCGGATATTCATCGAGCGTATTGATCTTCCCGGCGAAGACGGCGAGGTTTTCGGAGAGTGCTTGCGTTAATTTCAAGGCGGTGAGAGCCGAGACGTTTCCCGATTCCTTGGGGAAATTCATGGCGATGTTGCTGGGAGTAATCAACCCATCATCCTGGTTCACGGTCGTTCCGAGCCGAGATTCGCCGTGGAAATCGACGAACAACCCTTTCCAGCCGAACTTCTCGCCGTCGATGTGGCTGAGGTAGTCGAATTTTCCACCGTACTCCCACTCTTCGGCCCGCCCGCCCGCGGCGACGCCCTGATAAAACTGGGTTCCGTAGATATTGAACGAAACGCCTTCCTCCGCCAATCCGCTCCGCAAACCGAACCAGTCGCCGGTCAAATGCGGCCTGTCGCAAAGGGAATCGGCTGCACCGCACTCCGAACAGGAAGTTGGGCTGGAAGATTCCACCGGAAAACACGCCGCAGTCTGAGGCGGGGCGAAAACTTCCTCCGGCGTCGCGATTTCCTGGGCAAACGCGGGGGAAGCCAACAGAAAAGCCACCAGCGCGAAGCGGCACAACCAAAGGGATTGCCGATGCGATCCGAACATTCAAAGCATCCTGCCAATGTTCGAGGAGAGACCTCAGACGGTTAAAATAATCTGTAATGTTTGTATCGCTGTTGCACTGCCTCCACTTCAGAGAATGCCGACCGGCCTCCGAGACTTGGCCTACAAGAGTCGGTTTGGTGTGAATGTACCGATTGTAGCGCCAACTCCGCTGACATTTCGTCGCTTGACGAACTCTAATTCGAGTTTGCAGGGAAAATGCGATTCCAGTCGGTTTTCATGTCGATCAACAGCCAACCGCGTTTGGGTGCTTCATCGAGGCCCCGCGAGAGTTTGCCGATGTGGGACTCCCGATCATAAGCCCATTCCCGCGCGGCATCGGTGTGATGGAGGAGGGCACCAAACCTTGGCCCTTTCCCGGATGTCGTCCATTCGAGCATCTCAAAATCCCCATCGGAATTGCCGAAAGCCATGATCGGCCGGCGGCCAATGTGTTGGTTGATGCCCACGGGTTTTCCAGGGCCATCATCGAGAAAATTCAATTCCGCCAACCGCACGATGACGGGTTTGCCACTTCGGACTTCATACTTTGTTTTGACGCTGCTGCCGATGACCTGTTCCGGCGGGATGCCGTAGATTTCTTCCGCCCAGACCCGCATGAACTCGATCCCGCCCCCGGAGACAATAAAGGTTTTGAAACCATTCTCGCGGAGATGATTCAGCAGTTCCAACATCGGCTGGTAGACCATCTGCGTGTAGGGTTTTCTGGTCTTCGGATGTTTGGCGGTTTTGATCCACTGCCGGACGATGGCTGCGAATTCCTCCGTCGTCATCCCGGTGTGCGTGACCGCCACCAATTTCAGCAAACCTTGTTTGCCCGAAGCGGCCAACGCCTTCATGTCGTTTTCGAGCACGGCTTGGAAGGGTTGCTCGGTCTTCCATTCGGGATGGTCCGCAGCAAGTGCACTCACGCGATCCATCGCAAACAGCAACTGAAAATAGGCCGGTTGCTCGCTCCAAAGGGTTCCATCGTTATCGAAGACGGCAATGCGTTCGGCGGCGGGGACATAATCCGCTCCGCCTTGCGTAGTGACACGGCTGACAAACTCAACAATCCCATTCTTAGCCGGACCATCCTTCCAAGAAGGCAGCGGATCGTCGGCAGAGGAAATCGTTGTCCCGCAGAGAATCAAAGCAATTAAGATGTGTTTCATGGCAATTTCAGATCTTCTGGAACCGGGAAGAATGGGGGACATCACCTTAGTGATGCCCCCCAGGTTCGACCATCGGTTAATGAGCACTATTCGCGTCTTCGATCATCTTTTGAACTTTCTTCAAATTGAAGGAACCCGGCGTCTGGCTCGGCGGATAGTCCTCCATCGTCTTCAAGAACTTGGCCGCAAGCTGCTGCATGGGAAGTATGACGAAGACCCTGCTCAAAAACCAATCGTTATAGGTGTTGGAATTGTGCTGGGCTTTTTCAAAGGGATCGCGGCGAAGATTGAACAACAAAGGAACCCTCAGTTCGGTAAACGGCTCTCGCCAAACTTCAAACGCCTTGCCGCGGTTTTCCAGGAAGACCGCTTTCCATGCCCCAACCCGCATGGCGACAATCTGGCCATCATCGTTGACGTAGATAAATTCCTTGCGGGGGGATTCCTTGACTTTCCCGCTCAAATAGTCGAGTTGATTCACGCCATCGATATAGTTGTGATATTTGCGACCATTGAGTTCGACGCCTTGCATCAATTTTTCTTTAATGTCGGGAGCGCCCGCGATCGCCGCGAGAGTCGGCAGCCAATCTTCGTGAGCGACAATGCCGTTGAGCGTCTCACCCGCGGGGAAATGTTTCGGCCAACGGACGAAAGCCGGCACGCGGTAGGCTCCTTCCCAATTGGAGTTTTTCTCGCTGCGAAACGGCGTGGTGGCGGCATCGGGCCAGGTATTGAAGTGCGGGCCATTGTCGGTCGAGTATAACACGATGGTGTCCTCGGCGATGTTGAGATCATCCACCAATTTCAGCAACTCGCCCACGTGCCGGTCGTGTTCGACCATGCCATCGTGATACTCGTTGCCCGTGGGACCGGAAATGCCGGTGTGCTCTTTTCTGACGTGCGTCCGGAAGTGCATCCGCGTGGCGTTCCACCAACAAAAGAACGGTTCACCCGCATCGTTCTTGCGTTTAATGAAATCCTTCGCGGCGGCGACGGTTTCATCGTCGATGGTTTCCATTCGCTTCTTGGTCAATGGGCCGGTGTCTTGAATCGTTTGTCCGCCTTTCCCATCCGCCTTGCATTTCAGCACGCCGCGCGGGCCGAACTGCTCTAAGAAAGTTTTGCCGTTGGCAAGTTTGAGGTCTCGAGGATAATCGCGGTTCTCCGGTTCTTCCTCGGCATTGAGGTGATATAGATTTCCGAAGAACTCATCGAAACCGTGCATCGTGGGCAGATGCTCGTCCCGGTCGCCTTGATGATTCTTGCCGAACTGCCCGGTGGCATAACCCTGGCTTTTCATCACGGTGGCCATCGTGACGTCGGTCTTCTGCCAGCCTTCTTTCGCGCCGGGAATGCCAACTTTGGTCATGCCCGTGCGAACGGGCACGTTCCCGCCAATGAACGCCGCCCGGCCCGCGGTGCAGCTTTGTTGGCCGTAGTAATCCGTGAAGCTCAGCCCCTCTTTGGCAATGCGGTCGATGTTCGGCGTGCCGTAGCCCATCATCCCGCGATTGTTGTGGCTGATGTTCCAAAGCCCAATGTCATCCCCCCAGATAATCAGCACGTTCGGCTTCTTCGCCGCCTGGGCAGCGAGGGGATTGAGAAACCCCCACGTCAATAGCGGAACGAGCAGGCAACGGCAAAAATTCTTCATGGTGAAAACTCCTCGAAAAAAACAAGAAAGACCGGGTGAACGATGCGAACACATTTTGGGGAAGCTGAATTTATTTCAGTTCAATCGTGACTTTCTTCCTAAGGGGAAAAGAGACCATCCCAAGGAGAGAAGACACGTATCCCCACTTTTTGGTTGAAGCGTGCCCGCATGAGGTGTTCGTTATTGGGCCCGATCTGGCATGGGTTTCTGATTTGGCACTTCGCCGCGGCAGATACGGCTCTCGCGCAAATTTGTCCCTCCAAGCGTCGGCGACGGATGGCATCGCGGCGATGTGATCACCCTTGGCCCGCAGGTGGTATCGCATTTACGAAATCTCCGTCGGCTATTCGGGCAGAATCTACGATCAAGGCAAAAAAAAGTGGCTGGCGGGCCAGCGTCAAAGCCCTGTGGCGCATCATCCGCTATTGACTTAAGGACTGAAGCCGGCAGCAATACCTGCAAATCCTCAGCGCTCATAAGTGCCGATGAGTTCGCCTAGGGCGAGAACGTGGCCTTCGATCGCTTTCAAGAGTTCCGTTTTCGTCAAGCGGGGTTTCAGGTCCAACGCCTGATCGAGAGCATAAACTTGGAAGTGATAATGATGCACTCCGTGTCCTTTCGGCGGAGCAGGTCCGCCATAGCCGGTCTTTTGAAATCCATTGAGACCCTGAAGCGCCTGCACAGGCTCGGCGAGCGAGGGATCGTTGGGCACATCTTCCGGCAGTCCCTCCACCGTTGCCGGCAGGCCGTAAATCAGCCAATGCACGAAAGGCGAACTGCCGGGCGCATTGGGATCATCCACAATAAGTGCCACCTGTTTCGTGCCCGTCGGCAATTCGGACCATTTGAGCGCCGGCGAAATGTCCTCCCCATCGTCGGTGTACTTTTTCGGGATCGGCGAGTTCGCTTCGAATGCGGGACTGCTGAGTTTGATCGTCATGGGAACCTCGCTTTTCGGATCTGAACCTAAGGACGATTTTTCCGAGGACTTTCCCGCGCAGCCCGCTGCGACAGTCACAACGAGCACGCACAGAAAACCCACGGTTCGCATGGAAAGAGGATGAAGGTTTGCCATCAGGCTTTTTCCTCCTTTTCAATTCCCCATTATTAAAGAATGACCCTCCACACAGTTGAAGTTTGAGGCTCGATCACACGACCGGCGGAATGGTCCAGCCTTCGCGGTAGTCTCTCGTCAGCCATTTGTTGGCATCTTTGAGGTTGGTGATCTGCATGGCATCCGCGTCCCAGTTCAGGGTTTTTGTGCGGTAGCGGACGGCGATGTTTCCCAACAGCACTGCTTCGGTCAGACGACTTCCGTACTCAAAACCGTCGCTGGGTTGCTTGCCGCTGAGACAGCCATCCACGAAGCCGTGGTAATGGTTTAAGTTCTCGGCGGGTTTGATTTCGAAGTCGGCGTACTTGGCTTCGGGATATAACTTGGGCGCTCCGATGTGCGGTAACACCATGCTGCCCGTTTCCCCGATCAACAGCGAACCGCTTCTGGGCAACGCCGCCGTTGCGGGCACGTGCGAACCTCGAACGCTGGGAAGCAAACCGCCATCGTACCAAGTGATCGGCAGCGTTTTTCCCGTGGTGTGCTTCGTGCCGGGGAACTTGTATTTGACTTCGGTCTGAGCCGGCCAAACTTCATCGTTCATGCCGGTGTGGTCGGCGGTAAATTCCGTCGGGGCCTCGGCGATTTCCAAAGCGTAAACACGGGATCGAGAATGTGGCAGCCGAAGTCGCCCAATGCTCCGTTGCCGAAGTCCTGCCAATCCCGCCAACCCCAAGGGTGATAAACCCGATCGCCCCCGTAAGGCCGCATGGGAGCAACGCCGATCCACAGTTCCCAATCGACATGGCCGGGAAGTGCGGGCGGATTTTTAGGGCGGGAGATGTGGAAGGATTTTCCGTGCCCGGTGGCCGCGCACCAAGAATGCACCTGCTTCACCTTGCCGATGGTTCCTGCTTGAATTTCGCGGACGGCCGTGCGGTAGAAAGCGTGCGAATGAATTTGATTGCCCAACCGCGTAATCTTCCCCGACTTGGCCGTTTGCAGGCGAACTTGCCGAGCTTCCCAGACGTTGTGCGTCAACGGTTTTTGGCAGTAAACGTGCTTGCCTTCCCGCAGGGATTCCAGCGTGATAATCGCGTGCATGTGGTCGGGCGTGGAAACGGTGACGGCGTCGAGCTTATCGCCCAGTTCGCGAACAGTTCGCGGTAATCTTGAAAGGTCGCCGCGTCCGGGGCCAGCTTTTTCACCTTCTCCATGCGGTCGGTGTCGATGTCGCAAAACGCGATGTGTTTCACCCCCGCGTGGCCGGCCATCTCGTGGATGTCGGACCAGCCTTTGCCATCGCAGCCGATGCCCGCCATTTGCAGTTTCGAGTTCAGGTTCTGCCCCCGCACAAACGCCGGGGCGGCAAAACTCGCGGCAGCGGCAACAGCCGATGTTTCCAGAAAACGTCGTCGATTCATCATGCGAGGAGCCTTTCTTCCAAGGAAATCAAACAACAATCCAAGATCGCATCCAACAGACTCCCTTTGTACCAGCCTCACAAGAAAAATCCCAACCATCAGGGATCAGAGGCCGGAGACCAGAGGCCAGGAAGATGGCAAGTCGGCTTCGCTCCGGCCAACGATTTTGAAATTTCCCGCCGTTCGACGGATTGACATGTAGTGTTTATACATTATCATATCAATCAACACCTTTCTCAAAGTGACTTTCAATGACCACCTCACAATTCCCAACGCAACCCTTGGGTTTGATGCCCGGATCAAATACACCCCGCCTGCATGATGCCATTGTGCAAGCTATCCGGGTTCGTCATCTCAGTATTCGCACGGAAGAGGCTTATCTGGGCTGGATCAAGCGCTTCATTCTCTTCCATCACCGCCGACACCCGGCGGAAATGGGGGTCAAGGAGATCAATGCGTTCCTGACCCATTTGGCCGTTGAGCGGCACGTCTCGGCCTCCACGCAAAACCAGGCGTTTGCCGCCTTGTTGTTTCTCTACAAACAAGTCCTCGAAATTGATCCGGGGCTGATCGAAGGGGCGATCCGCGCAAATCGCCCTAAGCGGCTGCCCGTCGTGCTGACCAAACCGGAAGTCCAATTGGTTTTGGGCCAACTCTCCGGCGTTCCCCAACTCATCGCCCGCCTGTTGTATGGTTCGGGTCTCAGGCTGCTCGAATCCCTGAGGTTAAGAGTCAAGGATGTGGATTTCGCCCGCAACGAACTCATCGTTCGTGAAGGGAAGGGAAACAAAGACCGCCGGACCATGCTGCCCGAATCGGTCAAGCCCGATTTGCAAACGCACCTGGAATCCGTCAGGGTTTTGCATCAAAACGATCTGGCCGATGGCTTTGGGCAAGTTTACCTCCCCGACGCCTTGGAACAGAAACTCCCAAACGCCCCCGCCGAATGGAAATGGCAGTACGTGTTTCCTTCCCCAGTGCATTCGGTCGATCCCCGCAGCGGAATCAAACGGCGGCATCACCTCCACGAAGGATCCGTCAGCCGAGCCATCACCCAAGCCGTTCGGCGTTCCAAGATCCCCAAGCGGGCCACCAGCCATAGCTTTCGGCATTCCTTCGCCACGCACCTGTTGGAAGCCGGGTACGATATCAGAACCGTTCAAGAATTGTTGGGCCACGAAGACGTTTCTACCACCATGATCTACACCCACGTGTTGAACAAAGGCGGAAAAGGGGTGAAGAGTCCGTTGGATGAGTAACGATTGCGCAATGTCCCTTATGGTGTTATTTAGCGCGACTTTGATGAGATACAAAGACCGTAAGTCTTTTATTTGAAATAGGTTTAGTGGGACGGTCCCATCAAAATGATGAAAAGTGTTATTTTGCGCCTGCGCAAGATAATAACAAGTTCGGCGGCGGAGGGCGCATGACGGCCGCAGAGTTCTTGGCGACCTGCAAAGGCAAGTGGTCGGCTGCCCCGCCCGCTCAGCCCGGAGCCGTGGCTGCGATGGCGCGGGACAGCGGGCTGTCGCTGCCACCGGACTACCTGGAGTTCCTGCGCCTGTGCAACGGCGGTGATGGGTTCCTGTCCGTTCAGCCGTGCTACCTGCGGCTGTGGCAGGCGGAGGAGGTGGTCGGCAACAACCGCGACTACCAGATGCAGGAATACGTGCCTGGGTTCTTCGGTTTCGGGGATGCCGGCGGTGGCGAGTTCTTCGCCTTCGACACCCGCGGCCCGCAGCCGTGGCCGGTCGTCTCCATCCCATTCGTCCCGATGGAGGAGTCGTCGGTCTGGGGAGTGGCTGGCAACTTCACCGAGTTGCTCCAGCACGTAGCCCCGCCGGAGGCCCAAGACGCCGAACCAGGTGCTGCAGCAGACGGCGGGGGCATGTAGGCTTTCTGGGGTTCATAGCTCACTCGGCCCCCGCCGCTGCTGAGCTGGGTCGTTAGGCTATCGAAAGATCGAAGGTACGTGGGAAATCTGAAGATGCCTTTTGAGAACGGAGATCAACCTACCATTCCTTGTTCGCCGTTGCCGAAGTGGTTGATCTACCATTGCAAAATGGTCGTCGAACAGCCGGCTGAGGATGTTCTCCTTGTTCGCATGAGCGTCTGGACGCGACTGGTGTTCTTCGCTTGCGCTATATTGGCGTGTACATTCTGTGCTCCTTTCCTAATTTCACTTCACAGCTCCCTAACTATCAAGGGTTACAGAATGTCTGGCGAGATCGTGCCGTTTGCTTGGCTTGCGGTCGTGGTCGTCCTGGCACTTCTCGTCCTGGTTCTTGCCACGCTGTTTTTACGCCCAATTCGTTTTGATTGCTCAGTCGGAACAGTCAGTCGTGGAGGTTGGGTTCCGGGTTGGTGGGAACGCAATTGCAAAGATGTGGTCGCAATTCAAATCTGCCGGGGGAAGACATGGGTGATACACGGCGACCGAGCGCGGGATACAAAAAGTGTGCCTCAATACCAACTGAACCTCGTCTTTCACGATTCTCCTCCCACTCGTCGTAATCTCAGTGAGCAAGAAGACCTTTGGTGGGCCGAGCGGACTGCTAAGCGAATCGCCAAGTTTTTGAACGTCCCGGTGCTGAACTACGCTAAATCCGTGGACGAGGCCGATGCAGAAGCTGCCCGCCTCCTCACTAAGAGACTATCCCATAAGTCATAAAAGTGCTGTGTTTTTGACGTTTTTCACTCCAAAAACCCAGCGTTTGGAGACTTATGGGATAGTCTCTAAGCGACGAGTCTCGTAGACATCTGAGGTTGAGTCTGCGAAACCCAGCTATCACTCTCATCGTCGCCTAACATGCAAATCCCTTGAAATTAAGGTGTTTTTGAGGCAATTGGCAAGAAATTCGATCTCCATGACGTTCAAAAACCCGAAATACGCCTGAAAATAGGCACTTTTTGCATGTTGAAAGGGATGGGTAGGCATCGCCCGCCAACTTTTGTTTTGGGGGGGCGATGGCCACCATACCATTCCGCGCTCAAGTTGACCTGCCGTCGTCGGACCTCAATACTAAAGACACAAATCCCATGCTGCTTTAGAACAACCCCCTGTTTAGAGGTCTGCCCATGTTCCCGCGGAGAAGTTTTCATCCGATCAAATTGATGGCCCCATTCCGAGATGGATTGACGACGGTTCTGCTTGTCCTCGCAGTGGCCATACTGTCGCTGCCCCCTTGGAAAAAGGGTATTTCCTCAGAAAAAGACCGTGTCCCTCATATCGTCTTCGTACTTGCGGATGATCTCGGTTATGGAGATTTGGGTTGTTATGGGCATCCCTCGGCGAAAACTCCGCATCTGGACAGGCTTGCGAAACAAGGAGCGCGATTCACGCAGCATTATTCCAACGGCCCCGAATGCAGTCCGACCCGAACCGCGTTTTTGACCGGGAAATATCAACAACGGGCCGGCGGTTTGGAATGCGCGATCGGCGTGGGCAACGTGGGCCGATATGATGATGCGATCCGCCTTGCGGAACATCGGCAACTCGGTCTGCCCGCGATGCTCTCGGTGTTGCCGCGCGAGTTAAAGAAAGCCGGTTATACTTGTGGGATTTTCGGCAAATGGCATCTGGGTTACGAACCGCATTTCAATCCGCTGGAACATGGCTGGGATGAGTTCATCGGCTATCTCGGCGGCAACGTGGATTACTTCACGCACCGCGAGACCAGCGATTTGCACGTTTACTTTCGCGGTCGATTGCCGATCTATCGCCCAGGCTATATGACGCATCTGATTACAGAGGATTCCATCGGTTTTATCGAGAGAAACAAAGCGAAGCCGTTCTTCCTTTATATTCCCCATGAGTGTCCGCACTTGCCGCATCAGGGGCCGGATGATCGCGAGAAAGTTGTCAACGAGGCAAACTGGAATCGGCCGGATCAGGCAACATATATTGCGATGTTGGAAGATCTCGATACGCAAGTCGGCCGAATTCTCGCGGCGATTGATAAAGCGGGCATCGCAGATAACACCGTGGTTGTTTTTGCCTCCGACAATGGAGGGATTGCTTCCACCTCCAATCTCGCCAAACTGCGAGGCGCGAAAAGCACGACGTTCGAGGGCGGCATTCGCGTGCCTTTGATCGTGCGTTGGCCGGGACACGTTCAACCGGGGGTGGTGAGCCATCAAGTTTCCGCGACGTTCGATCTCACGGCTTCGTTTTTGGCGTTAGCCGGGGTTGACACAAGCCGACTGAATCTGGATGGCATGGATATTATCGGCCACCTCACCCAGGGAAACGCGGATTTCCCGCGAACCTTGTTTTGGCGGGGCAAACGGGGGGACAAAACCTGGTGGGCGGTGCGGGCCGGCGACCTAAAATACGTCCGCCACACAAAAGCAGGCCACACCGAAGATTGGCTGTTCGACCTGGAAAACGATGCGGAAGAACAACACACACTGCTCGAAACACAAGCGGAAACCGCGGCAAAGCTCAAACGAAAACTCGTCGACTGGGAACGCGAAGTCAAAGCCAAGCGTTGATGTGAGTTTTCCATCAAAAAACCATGCCCACGCAAAAACGTGGGCATGGTGTCTCAAACCTTTAGCCGATTATCTCGGCCATCCTATTCTTCCGTTTTGACTTCGGATTCTTCTGCCTCTTCGGCGGCAGCTTCCTCAGTGGCAGCTTCCTCAGTGGCAGCTTCCTCGTCAGAAGCCTCTTCGGTCGAGGATTCTTCAACAGCGGCTTCTTCTTCCACGGCGGGGGCTTCCTCGGTCGCATCGGGACCGCTCCCGAAACTGAACAGCGGGCCGGAGTCGCCGCCGGTTCCCCCTTTGAGTTCTTTGGGGGCGGTTGACGCTTTGCCGGCTTCGGATTCCTCGTCTTCGGGCAGTTCGATTTCCGCATCGAGTTTGCGGCTGAGGCCGATCTTGCGGTCATCGGTGTCCACGCGAAGAATGCGGACCTCAAGCTCTTGCCCGACTTGCACGATGTCTTCCGGGTTTTCCACTTTGTGGTCGGCCAATTCCGAGATGTGCAGCAAGCCTTCCAAATCATCTTCCAATTCGACGAACACGCCGAAGTTGGTGATTTTGGTGACCTTGCCCTTGACCAATGCGCCGGGTTGATATTTGGCGGGGATCGTGGTTTCCCAAGGGTCGTCGCTAAGCTGCTTCAAGCCCAAGGCGATGCGTTTGCGGTCTTCATCGACCGATAGCACCTGGCAGGTAATCGCATCGCCCCGCTTGAGCATTTCGTTGGCGTGGGAAATTTTGCGGGTGTGGGACATGTCGCTGACGTGCAGCAGGCCATCCACGCCTTCTTCCAGTTCGATGAAGGCCCCGTAATTGGTGAGGTTCCGCACGGTCCCTTCGATTTTCGTGCCGGGCGGATATTTCTCGGCCACGTGGTCCCAGGGGTTGGGCTGGGTTTGCTTCATGCCCAGCGAGATTTCTTGCTTGTCTTGGTTGATGCCCAGCACCACGACTTCGACTTCATCGCCGATGTTGACGAGTTCGCTGGGATGGTTGATGCGTTTCACCCAAGACATTTCGCTGATGTGAACCAAGCCTTCGATGCCGTCTTCCAGCTTGACGAAGGCCCCGTAGGACATCACGTTGACCACTTCGCCTTGGATCTTGGTTCCCACGGGGTATTTGGATTCCACCTGTTCCCAAGGGCTTTGGGTGAGTTGCTTCATGCCTAGGGCGATTTTTTCCTTCTCGCGGTCGATGTTGAGGATTTTGACCTCGACGGTCTCATCAATTTTGACCCGTTCGGAAGGATGATTGATCCGGCCCCAACTCATGTCGGTGATGTGCAGCAAACCGTCGATGCCGCCTAAGTCCACGAAGGCTCCGAAGTCGGCGATGTTTTTGACGATCCCCTTGCGACACGTCGCCTTCGGTGATTTCCGAGAGCAATTTTTGTTTTTGGGTTTCGCGTTTGTCCTCGATGAGTTTCCGGCGGGACACCACGATGTTCCGGCGGGATTCATCAATTTTTAGAATCACGCATTCGATGTCTTTGCCGATGTAGTCGGCGATGTCGCGGGGCCGGCGGATGTCCACCTGGCTGGCGGGTAGAAACACGTTGACGCCGATGTTCACCAGCAAGCCGCCTTTGATTTTGCGGACCACGTTGCCGGTGACGATGTCGCCTTCATCGTGAGCGTTGATGATGGTTTCCCACTCGCGAATGCGGTCGGCTTTCCGCTTCGAGAGCAAAATCAGGCCGAAGTCATCTTCGACTTCTTCCAAAAGCACTTCGCAGGTTTGGCCGGGTTCGGGCGGGTTGGGGTCTTCCGACCATTCATCCAAGGGCACCACGCCTTCGCTTTTGTAGCCGATGTCAACGAGAACCTCATCGCCTTCGATGCGGAGAATCCGCCCTTCGACGATGGTATTGACATCGGGAGCATCGCCGACTTTGTAATCGATGTCTTCCTGGGCTTCTCCCAATTCCTGCAGGATGAGGGCCAATTCATCCTCTTGCACGTTGAATTGCCGAATCAAGTTCCGATCAACCATGCCGTTTAGTTTCCGTTTCCGCCCGAAAAAATTGTGTTGCCAGTGTTGGGAAGCCGTCCGAAATTGCGGATGGCCTCCTCACGGTGTTAGAGGAAATCGAACACAACCCCAATCGAACGCTAAATAAGACGATCCCCTTCATCTTCCAACCCACACGGTTGAAGCAGAATGCCAAAAGGGGAATGAGGGGACTATAGCAGACCCGCCCCCAATCTGGCTAGGCTTTCAGTGGTTCGGTTGCGGTCAGCTTTCAGCGGTCAGCTTCTGAATCTGTTTTTTGCCGATATTGAAGATTGTCGAGTGTCGATTGCTGATGATTGAAGGGAGGAAAAAAACCGATTGCTGAAAGCTGACCGCTAAGAATCAGGGGATTCGCACCAAAAACCGTTGTTCGCCGATTTGAAATTCGCCCCCGGTGTCGAGGGCCATTTCATCAATCCGCAGCCAGATTCCGTTCAGGGAATTGAGATTTTCGATCACCCAGCGATTTTTCTTGTCTTTGATGATGCGGGCATGAGTCGAACTGACGAACGGATCGCCGGTAATTGTGATCGTGCATTTCGCGGAATCTTTTCCCAGCACGTTTTCACCCTCTTGCAAAGGGAACTCGTTGCCGTTGCCTCGGGGCGTCATTTCCACCAGTTTGGGAGGCGATGGTAAAACATCGGCGTTGGCAACGTCTTCCCAACCTCGCGTGGCTTTGCTTGCGGAGAGGTCGGCATCGCCGGCTTTTGGAGCCTTGGTTCCCACGCTCAGAAAATATCGCCGCGCGCCGATCAACACTTCTTGATCCGGCCGCATCGCCGCCCGCGAAACCCGCACGAATGTGCCATTTCGGCTTGGCCAATCCCTAAGATAATACCGGTAACGCCCTTCTTCAATCCGCAGTTTGATCTCCACGTGAATTGAGGACACGCCGTTGTCGTTGGCGATGACAATGTCGTTGGGGCGTTTCGAGTCGCCTGAGGTTCGCCCGATCCGAAATTCCGGCTTCCGCACGCGAAACCATTCGCCATCCTCCCGAGAACCATCGTCCAACGCACATAAAATGAGTGTGGGGGGCCGATTGACGGGACGAAACGGCAAGGCGGAATCGGCGGTTCCTTCCGAGATTTTGGGCAAGGGATGTGCAGACTGCCTTTTAGGTTTTCCCGCAGACTGGCCGGATGACGTCCCTTTCTTCGTCCAGATTTCCTGATAGACCTGGTCGCCCGATTCCAACACCGAGCCGCCTTTTTTTTTGCGAGATTGCCGGCTCACGTCGCCTACGGATTCCGTCATCGAACCGCCGCGCATTCCGCCCGCACCGCCCGGGTTTTGGTGTTCGGACAAATCGGCATTGCAAGTCGGGCATTGAGCGACGGGCCGATCCAACGGCAATTGGCAAAACGGGCAGTAGTTCATGATTTGATTCTCGACAATGCGACAGCCTAAACGCGACCCCAGAACGGAGTTTTGTATCCACCTGTCTCTCATGGTATCTAATGTTGAGGGAATTTGCATGATTAACCTGCCGGGAAATTCGGATCGGCGAAAAATGCCGGGAAATCGCCGGAAAAATCTCGCCGGCCTTTCCCCTAGACTCCGGGGTGGTCATCGCCAATACTACCATAGGCGGGCGAATGATCGCTCGCGGACAGAAATCAGCCGAACGGAGACTTCATGCCGGAACAACACGTACACGCCAACACGTTCGCGAATGGGCTGACGCTCTTAGTCGAACCAATGACCGGCGTGCAATCTGCCGCGTTTTCTTTTTTGATCCCGGCGGGCAGCGTTTACGAGCCTTTGGGCCACAACGGAACCGTCGCCATTTTAAGCGACCTGATTACGCGGGGGGCGGGTGAACGCGACAGCCGCGAATTGATCGCGGTACTCGACACGCTGGGCGTGCAGGGCAGCGAATCGCCGAACAATTCGTTCCTCACGCTCAGCGGGGCGATGCGGGCGGTCAACATGCCGCAGGTCTTGGAAATCTACGCCGACATTCTCTTGCGTCCGCATTTGCCGGCGGATCAATTCGATGCGGCCCGCGCGGGCATCACGCAATCTCTGCGGGCCATCGAAGATGAACCGCAACAGAAAATCATGCCGGAACTCAAAAGGCGATGTTACGAAGCCCCCTGGGGATTGCCCCCCGATGGCACATTGGCCGATTTGCCTTTGATTACGGCGGATTCCGTGCGCGAACATTACAACCGCTGCGTCAGGCCCAATGGCACGATTTTGGCCATCGCGGGCCGGGTGGATGCCGAGGAAATCCAAGCCCAGGTGCAGGCGTGTTTCGGCGATTGGCTTCCCAAGCCGGAACCCACGTTTTCGACTTCGCCCGGTGGACCCGCACACGATCATTTGATGCACGATTCCGAGCAAACCCACATCGCCATCGCCTACCGCGGGCCGACGTTTTCCGATCCCGATTATTACACCGCCTGGGCGGCGGCGTGCGTGTTGGGGCAAGGCATGAGCAGCCGCTTGTTCACCGAAGTCCGCGAAAAACGCGGGCTGTGTTATTCGGTCTCGGCTTCGCTCACGGGCTTTAAACACGAAGGCCGCATGGTCTGCTATGCCGGTTCTCTCAGCGAGCGCGCCCAAGAAACTTTGGACGTGACTTTGGAAGAAATCCACCGCCTTGGCCAAGGCATTACCGAGAACGAACTTCAACGCTGCAAGGCAATGGCGAAAAGCTCGCTGATTATGCAGCAGGAATCCACCCGCTCGCGGGCTCGCACCATCGCCGCCCATTGGCATCATCTGGGCCGCGTGTTGACGATGGACCAGGTCCGCGAAAAAATCGATTCGCTCACCGTGGGCTCCATCCAAAAATTCTTGGATGCCCACCCGCCCGCAGAATTTACCGTGATGACAATCGGCCCTCAACCGCTGGAGATTTCGCGTGAACTTTCATAAAGCCACTTTGAACAACGGCCTGACCGTCATCGCCGAACTCAACCCCGACGTGCATAGCGTGGCTTTGGGGTTTTTCGTGCGGACAGGTTCCCGCGATGAAAGCGCAGGTCAACGGGGTGAGTCATTTCCTGGAACACATGGCGTTCAAGGGGAACGAAACCTATTCCGCCGATGACATTAACCGCCGGTTCGATGAAATTGGTGCGGACAACAACGCTTCGACCAGCGAGGAAGTCACCACCTATCATGCCGCTGTGCTGCCGGAGTATTTGCCGGAGGCGTTCAATTTGCTCGCCGCCTTGATGATGCCTTCGCTCCGCAAGGAAGATTTCGAGATGGAGAAGCAAGTCATCCTGGAAGAAATTGGAATGTACAAGGATCAGCCGGGTTGGGTGGCCTACGAACGCGCCATGATGCAGCATTTCGCCGGGCATCCTTTGGAAAAAAGCATTCTGGGCACGATGGAGAGCATTACGAATCTCACCGTGGACCAGATGCGGACCTATTACACCGAACATTACAAAGCCGGCAACATCGTGCTGGCTGTGGCGGGCAAGACTGATTGGGACCAGGTTCTTTCGCTCGCGGAAAAACACTGTGCCGCTTGGCCTTCTGGCACGCTCGCGCCGATACCCGCGAAGCCCAGCCCAAAAGCGGATGCACGATTATCACCGAAGAAAAATCCTTGCAGCAGCACGTGATGTCGCTCACGCCGGGACCGGCGGCAGATAGTCCGTTTTGGCCGGCGTCGCAGTTGTTGTCGGTCATCGTGGGCGATGGCGTCAGCAGCCGGATGTACTGGGATCTGGTCGATCCGGGTTACGTCGATTCCGCCCAGATGGGCTATTACGATTTCGACGGCAGCGGAGCCTATCTGACGTATCTATGCTGCGACCCCGGTTCCACTGAGGAAAACCGCGACCGCATTCGGGCGATTATCAAAGATGTCAACAAACACGGCGTTACCGAAACGGAAGTCGCCCAAGCTAAGAGCAAAGTGACCTCACAAATCGTACTCAGCAGCGAACGCCCGCGCGGCCGCCGGGCGGTGTTGGGTGAAAACTGGATCTACCGCCATCAATACCGCTCGATTGAAGATGATCTTCAAGCCGTCGAATCGCTGACGATTCAAGACTTCCGCGACTTGTTGGATGCCTACCCGTTAGGCGAAACCACCACCGTCGCCGTCGGTCCGCTCACCACGCTGAACGGTCCGTGTTGATCGAGCCTGATGGCGGATGGTTTGAATTGATACTTCAAAGGGGCCGGATTGACCATAACCCGTAGCGTAAGCGAGAAACTCGAATCGCTTGCCTCGCTTACGCTTCGGGTTACAAATTCCGACAGCAAATATGCGATAAACTTGCGCGTAAGAAGTATACCATCCTCAATCTTCTATCCTCTCTATTTTGCTGATCGCTGAATGCTGACCGCTCAAAAAATCAACGGAGGATGAGGCTTCGTTGTGCGAGCTGCGAGAGAAACGTTTGCGTGTCAATGTAGACCTCAGCTTGCAGCCCGATGCCGCGGGCGCGTTCCACGTTTTCCACGATGTCATCGGTGTAAAAGCATTCCGCCGGCTCACAATGGATGGCGTTGAGCGCCGCTTCAAACATCGGCGGGTCGGGCTTCATGGCTCCGACTTCGTAAGACAGCACCAGCGCATCGAATCGCGGGAGTACGTCGAATTTTTGCTTCACGTAGGCAATGTGCGCGATGTTGGTGTTCGAAATCAACACCAACCGCAACCCCGCCGCCTTCAATCGGTCCAGCACGGGGATTAAGGTTTGGTTGGGCGTGAAGATGTTGGAAATCGCCCGCATCAGCCGTCGGCGGTCCACCGTTTGCCCGGTCCAGGATTCAAACAGGCGATGCAAGTCCGCCCGGGACATGCGTCCGGTTTCAAATTCCCGGATCACATCGTGTTCCTCGACGAGCCGGCGGATTTGCTCGCCGCTCAGGTCGCAGAGCGCGCCCATTCGCTCGAACATGAGTTCGTGCGAGAAATACAAAACCACGTTTCCTAAATCCAAGAGAATCGTGCGAAGCATAAAACACGCTCCGAGAAGCGAAAAAGGGGGGATTTATGGTTCACTGCCCAAGTCAAAATCGCCCACTCAGAAAAGATTGGCGACAGTGCGGCATCGTCGTTAGCGCGGCCATGAGCTTGAGCGAATCCCCTCAAGAGATTCCTCGGAACTCCATAAAAATCAAAATTCCATCATAATCCATATCCGCCAAGGGAAGATAGTCGCAAGTCGTCCAAGGTGATAGTCCAGGGGAACGTACAATGGACAAGGTTCCCGCCTTTTCGCCCGGTTGGGGTTTCGCTAACCTACGAGAAAGACGTTTTCGCGCCACAAGTTCCCTCTTTTTTTGTTGGCTGATGAAATGGCGATGAATTTTAGCGGTGATGCGGTCGCCAATCCCGAGACGCTTCGCGGAAGGGATTGGCCTTGCTTAAGACAGTTCGGCGTGTTTTTGGAAAACCACGTCGGCAGCCTGCACGATTTGCTCAGGCATTTGGAACGCCAGGATCTCAGAATCATGGCGCTTTCCATCGTGGATTCCGTGGACTGCGCCATTGTGCGGCTGATGCTCAACAATTACGAGCGCGGCCGCGAATTGTTCAAGTTGTCCAGCTTTCCCGTGTTCGAAACCGACCTGATCGGCGTGCAACTTCCCGATGACCCCCAACCGTACCTCAACGTCTGCACGGCATTGCTGCAAGCGGAAGTCAGCATTCATTATACCTATCCGCTGTTGTTCCGCCGCAAGGGACACGGCGCGATTGCGATGTACGTGGATGACATCGACCTGGGCTTGAAAATTCTGAAAGATAAAGGGCTGACAATCATCACCGAAAACGATTTGCTCGACGATGATGAATTTTTGTGAGAACTACTTCGGCCCATGGGGAACAGTGTTGTTTTCGTCCCCATCCGAAATCGCCGTGGCTCGGGACCATTAGCGAATCATTTCGGCCTTTGAACCGCTGAGCACAACCGGGAGACCGACGGCCTCCGCTCGCCTTTTGTCTCTCTCAATGCGTGTCGATGCGGTTGAGTTGTTCCACGCGCACGTTGCCGAGGTTGGGCAGGCGGACATTGCCGCCGCCCGGCGGGGTTTGCAGAAGGGTGGGAATCGCAGTGGCGGTGGCGGGTACGATTTTCACGGTCCAGTTTTGATTGAGCAAATCCCAATGCGTGGGCCAATTCTCGTTGGGCCATTGTTCTTGTTCCGGGGAGATGTTTCCCGGTGGAGGCGGAGACGGGCCGCCCGAACCGCTGGAAAGCCCGAACGTGCCGCCCAAGTTGGTTGCCGGGCTGCCTCCGCCTTGAGAAAGATAACGCCTGGGCCGAGGCAGAAACAAACTGATTTGCGTAAACGCGATGGCATCGGAGTGCTTTGCGAGCGGGTTTTTGAATAAGCCAGGCCCCGTTTCCTGCTGATGATTGCGGTAAACCACGCACAGAAATTGGAAGTCGCGATTCAAATTGCGGTTGATGTCGTTCGCGTTGCCCGCACGCGAGAGCGCATTCCAATCGACGCCGGTGTCGGGCAGGCGGATCATCATCGGCAGGTTGGTTTGCGGGTATTCTTTCTCAAGCAAAACTTCCAACTCAGCACAGGTGAAGATTCGCCACAAATGGCTGAACCGCGACATCTGGGCTTCATCATCGAAGAGTTTCAACTTGTCCCGCGTCCACATTTCCAAATAATGCTTGGCCAACTCTTGCCGCTCTAACCTCGCCTGCTCGAAATACTGGCTGCCATTCGGCACCGCCTGGAAATCGTCGCCCATCGGGCTGGGATCGACCACCGGCAGCGTGCGAAGTTGCGGGTTGGATTCATCGGGATAACCCACCGGCAGGCCCGCCATCCGCCAGAGCATCCCGCTTTGCGGGCCGCGCCCTTTTTGCTGGGATTGGGGAGCGTTCGGCAAATTGTTGAGATCGCGGTTCGTCAACCCGTGCCGCCAGGCGATTTCGTTGGTGACCTGCCGGGCGAGTGCGGGAATCATCTGGATTGCCAAGCGTTGAAATTGCGGAATCAGCCCGCCTTGGGGATTGGCGGAGGAAGGGCCGCTATGAGCTTGTCCGCCTTGGGAATCGCCTTTCAGAATGTACTCGAACACCGGCAACGCGAAATCGGCAGCCTTCGCGGTCACATTGCCGAAGGCTTCCACCAACCGCCTGTCTTTCCCTGCGGGCTTGCGGGCGGATTTCTTGAGGATTGCCTCGCCGAGCTTGCTGAATTTTTCAAAGTCCGCATTGCTCAAGCGTTGTCCGGTGCGTTCCCATTCATCCAGAATTTCTGGGATGAGTTGCTCGGATTTGCGATTTTTGCCCTCCCGCAAAAACGCGGTGATCGCGAACACGTCCGTCAGCACGTGGTTCGTGTAGCTGATGGTGTTCATGCCCCGCGCGAGCACCACCCCGCCGGAATACGCCGAGGCATCCGCCGCGTTTTGCCGACTAATTTTGTCGTCCAAATGCGTGGCGACGTTGACGATCATAATCAGCAAAATCGTAAACAAGAACAGGGCGAACACCGAAGTCAACGTCAACACGCCCTGTTCGTTTTGGTGCAACCGCCGAGGAAGCTCGCTGGCCGAGGAACCCCAATCCCCAAGCACCGCGAAGAGACGATTTCCTCGCTGGCGGGAAATCTGCTGCGTGGTGTTTTCGCGGTTGGGAACCATCACTTCGCCTCCGCTTTGAGTTGCTGCATCGCTTCGCGTTCGGGGCGGGATTTGTAAAACGGATCGAGCGGATAACAGCCGGAAACCATCCCGTTTCGCGGGGCGGTGGTGCATTCGCTGAAAGTCCGGCAGATCAGTTTTCGCTCCAACGGTTTTCCAGCCAATACATCGGCAGGAAGCTGCGGATAAGACAGCACCATCCGGCCCAAGCCAATCGAATCCGCCCCGCCTTCGCGAACCACGGCTTGGCCGACCAAGGGCAGCCATTCTTGCAGATAACTATAGCCGGAGCCGACCACGATCAATTTGGGATGCCGGCGTTTGATCTCGGCGGTGGCGTGAATCTGCCGAGCCACGCCGATGAGCGGATCTTCCGGCGGCTGGTATCCATCGGAAGGTGGAAAGGCCGCCGGCCTTTGGATGTGCGGGTTGTAATATGGACTGCCCACGGTCGAGCAAACCAACGGGATGCTCAACTCTTCGAGCAATTCCATGAAGCGGGAGGGTTCGGCAAGATCGATCCCCAACCCCGTGCCATCCCCGCCGAAGGCGTAACGATACTCGCCGGTCTTCGCGGGCCGGCCTAGACCATCGGGACCGGGTTCAAAGGGCACGAAATCGAAAATGCTGATGCGGACGCCCATTTCCAAGTTGGGTGCGTTTGCGCGAATCCCCGCCGCCACGTCCCGCAGAAACCGGGTGCGGTTTTCAAAACTTCCGCCGTACTTTCCGGGCCGATCGAAACCCGACAGCAATTCGTGCCCCAAATACCCGTGGCAATGTTTGATGTCTACAAAACGAAAGCCGATCTTCTCTGCCAGCACGGCAGCAGTCACGAAATCTTCGCTGAGCCGGGCCAAATCATCATCGGAAAGAATCGCGGCATCGTCAGTGATTCCCGTCCGCGAATCCAACAGCGGGTGCCGATAGGCGATGCGGGGTTCGAGCCGGCTTTTCCGATTGGGCCGCGCGAACCGCCCGGAATGCGTAAGCTGCAAGCCCACCAACAAATCCGAAGTGCCGCCAAATTCCGTTTGATGGGTGTGCTCCAACAGTTCGCGGAGCGATTCAATTGAAGCCAACGTGCGGTCGTTTATCAGCAATTGATTGGGGTTGGCCCGGCCATCGTGCCGAACCGCGACGGCTTCCCCGCCCCAGATCAGCTTGGCCCCGCTTCTGCCGAAGTTCTTCCACCGCCTGCGGGTGAGTTCCGAAGCCCGCCCATCGCTTTCGCCGTCCCAACCTTCCATCGGCAGAATGCAAAAGCGATTGCCGATGGTTCCGCCCGGCCAAGAAATCGGCTTTGCCAAAGGAGCATTGCTGCCGCTGTCGAGCGCATCGTCCAAAGGCAACGCGATCCCCAATTCGGCCAACCGCCCGCGAAATTGTTCGCTAGATTTCAAGCTCGCTACGCGCGGAAACAACATGCCCACACACTCCCCAAAACACGTTCTGTCACGTTTCTTTTAGTGTAGCAAGTCGTGCCGCCTCCCGCCTGCTTAAATCAGCCGCTCATTTTTTCCAGGCAGGGGCGAATTGGTGGCGGTTTCTCGAAATTTGCTGTCGGCGGGGCGGGGGCTTTTTCCATTCCTTGAGAAGTGAAAAACAGAAAACGCTTGCGATGAGATACCTTTTGCAGCAAAGATTTCCCCCATGATTCCCCCTCGCAAAACTCCCAAATCCCTCAATCCCAAATCCCCGCCGGGCCGCCCGTTGGATTTGAAGGAAATTCTGCAAAGCCTGCGGTTGGTTCTCGAAATGGAACCTGAGCATTTGGACGGGGCCATTGATCTGCTGGATGAAGCCATCCACAACGACCGGAAAAAACCCGCCAGCTTTCCACCGGAGTGAATCTTATTTCCTGTCCGACAACGGGCGAGATGCCGGAGATTCCGCCGAGTTCTGCGGGGGTTCCAAATGCTTGGGATCCGGAGCCAAATTGACGGCGGGTGGTTCGGGTTCGTCGAAAAAGAGGATCGGCTGTTGAATCCGCGCCCTGCGCGGCGGGCCATCCCCCCGGTCTCGAAGCGATGGCCGTTCCGCCGTCCGATAGGGCGAGGCGGAGAGTTCTCGGCTTGGCAGCGCCGGCGAATCGGGCGGGTTCCCGTGGCGCTTCGCAATTTGCGTGGCCGGTTTTCGCTCGGATTTTAAGTCCGGTTTCCAATTGGGAAATCGCTGTTCGTAGCGTTTTCCTGCAGCGATTTCCCAAGCGGGCGATGCGTGCGGATTGGGCCGGCAGGCCACGGTAAGCATCACCACAAAACTGGCCGACAACGCCCAGCGCGCGATTTGCAAAGGGTGTCGTTTCACGGCTGCTTCCCATTGTTGGGTTGGTTGGGGAGTTCCAAGGCAACCCGCCAAGAACCACGCCGCAGCATCGCCCGGCCCGGTTCAATGGATTGAACGACAAACACGCCAGATTCCGTCACAAGTTCTTGCCCGCAAACAACTTGCCGGCCATCAATCAAGGCCATACGTTGCCCGCCGACAACCGCGGTGCTTTGCAGCCGAGGCTTCGGCGTAACCCCTTTGGTGGGCAACGTTTTCATCAAAGGTGAAATGCCGAACATCCACAAACAACCGCCCAGCACCCACGCGAGCCGTTGAACCCAAAGATTTTGAATGAGGGAGGAAAAGTTATCCTTTTTTGCCCATGTTGCCATGAACCCTCCACCCGCAGAAAGGAAAAGCTTTGATGAAAGACGCTCCTCATCTTTCATCGGCGAGGCGGTGGCGGGGACTGCGGGAAGAATCGTTAAAATCCTCCAATTTTCGGCAGATCACCCATTTTTCAAAACCTGGCGGGACAATCTTTTAAGAACGCATCAGGGTTTCGTGCAGGTTCAAGAGCACGCGGGCAATACTTGTCCAGGCGGCGTGGTTGGCGGGGTTCAAGTCTTTCGAGAGGGGTTTTTGGCCGATGGTTTCGAGTTGGCTCGCGGCGGAAGAATCGGCCCGATATTCGCTCAAATGCTTCTCCAAAAGTTTGAGCAGCAGTTCGCGTTCCGTCGTGCGCGGCGAGCGGGAAAGCACTAACTTGTAAGCATAATTCAAGCGGGATGCCTGCGTTTCCCCGCCTTCTTTCAGAATGCGTTCCGCCAACGCGCGGGCGGCTTCGACGTATGTGGGATCGTTCAATAAGACCAAGGCTTGCAACGGCGTGTTGGAACGCGGACGCTCCACGGTGCATTCCTCGCGGGTGGAAGCATCAAACGCCAACAGGCTGGGATGCAAAAACGTGCGGCACCAATAGGTATAAAGTCCCCGCCGGTATTGCGATTCGCCCGCATCGGCCTGCCAAGTTCTTTTGGGAAAATTCAGATGCTTCCAATAGCCGGCGGGTTGATAGGGTTTCACGCTCGGCCCGCCCACGGTTTCGACGAGCAAACCGCTGACTGCCAAAGCATTGTCGCGGATCATTTCCGCATCCATGCGAAACCGCGATTGCCGGGCGAGCCAAATGTTGGCCGGGTCGGCTTTTTTATATTCCGGGGTGATGGAAGAAGATTGCCGATAGGTTTCCGAGGTGACCATCAAGCGGACGAGATGTTTCACGTTCCAACCGCTTTCGATGAACTCCACCGCCAGCCAATCCAACAAACGGGGATGCGTGGGCCAGGCTCCTTGGGAACCAAAATCGTCCAGCGTGGCCACCAAACCTCTGCCGTGGAACAATTTCCAAAGCCGATTCACGAACACCCGCGCGGTCAGCGGATTGTCCGGGCGAACCAGCCACTCGGCGAGATCTCTGCGATTGGCCCGTTTTTCGCGAGCGGGAAGTTGCGGTAGAAAGGATGGAACCGCCGGCGTCACCATCTCGCCGGTGTCATCCAACCAATTGCCTCGCGGCAGCACGCGGATGTTGCGGGGTTTGGCCGACATCGAAACCAGCATCGTCGGGATCGCCGCTTGCAGTTTTTTTTGGGCCTGTTCGGCTTGGGCGATTTGCTTGCGAAGCAGATCAAGTTCCGGCGTATACGCTTTCAAAAGGACTTCCGGTTTGCCGGCTTTGGCTTTCTCGGCAATCGCGACCTGCGGAGTTCGGCGAGCCAATTCTTTTTCGAGTTGGGCGATTTGCCCCGCGAGCCTTTTTTGTTCGGCGGCTTGTTCCTCTGAAGGAAACGAAGTCGGCGATTGTTGGCCGACGGCGGTTTCCTTCAAATCCGCGAAGAATGCCTCGAAGGCATAAAAATCTTTGGTCAGAAACGGATCGAATTTGTGATCGTGGCATTCCGAGCATCCCATCGTCGCGCCCATCCAAACCGTGGACACGTTTCGCACGCGGTCGGCGGCGTATTTGGCCAGATACTCCTTGGCTTGCGCTCCGCCTTCGCGGGTGGTCATCAGCAGGCGGTTATAACCGGAGGCAATCCGCGTTTCCTCGGTGGGCGAATCCAACAAATCGCCTGCCAATTGCTCGCGGGTGAATTGATCGAACGGTTTGTTGTCGTGAAACGCCCGGATCACGTAATCCCGGTACATCGCCACGTCGCGGTGATTATCGCCGTGGATGCCGTTGGTGTCGGCATAGCGCACCAAATCCAGCCAATACATCGCCATGCGTTCGCCGTAATGAATCGAACCGCGATTGGTGCTTTGAAAATCCGTCGAACCCAGCAGCCTATCCACCAAGCGTTCGTAGGCAGCGGGATTTTTGTCGCTCACAAACTCTTGGACCTCCGCGGGCGTGGGCGGCAATCCCCGCAAATCGAAAGAGAGCCGGCGAATCAACGTCACCCGATCGGCGGCGGGCGAGGGCGAAAGTTTTCTGGCCGCGAATTGCGTGCGAATGAAAGCATCAATCGGATGCGAAATCTGTTGCCCCGCCAACTGGGGAACTTTGGGCCGCGCGGGCGGAACGTAAGCCCAGTGCCCTTTCCACTCGGCTCCTTGCTTCACCCAGCGGGTGATGAGATCTTTTTGCCGGGCCGATAAAGACGCCCGGATGCGGGCGGCGGCATCCGCAAATCGGGATCGGCGGAGAGAATCCGCGAGATGAGTTCGCTTTTTTCCGGCTGCCCCGGCACGATGAGTTTGTAATCCTCCCGATCGGCGAACAGGCCCGCCTTCTCATCCAACCGCAAGTCGGCTTCGCGGGAGTTCTGGTCGGGGCCGTGGCATTGAAAACACCGCTCGGACAAAATCGGACGCACGTCGCGGTTGAAATCTACCGCTTCTTCCGCCCCGGCGGACTGAGCAAACGCGGAAACCAAAACGGTGAGGCATCCCAAAAGTAGATAGTAGCTGCGAGCAAACATACAGGGCGACTCCCGCCGATGAGGATGAGTATGAGCATTTTCATTTGCGAAGGTTCTCGTTACCTCCATGATGACCGGCTCGGCGAAGTTTTTCAAAGCCGGGGCGAAATCTGGGCGGACAAATCGCAATCGGGGCGCGGAATCAAACCCGGCGATTGGGCGGCGAACGCTTCCGCGATCTCGGCCAACGTCTGCCCCGTTTGGGGGTGCAAAAACTCCGGCAGGATCTCTGCCAACGGAACGGCCACGAAACTGCGGGTGAGAATCTCCGCATCCAGCACCAAACTTTCCGTGGGCGTGATGAACAGCGAGAGATCCAAATCCATCGTGCGCGGGGCGTTCACGTTTCCCGGATCGCGGATGCGCTGCAATATGTGTTCAATGGGCCGCAGCACTTCTTGCTTGAGTTCCGCCGGGGTTTGCGAAGTTCCCAACAACACCGCCGCGTTCAGAAAGTTCGCTTGCTGTAAAAAACCCACCGGGGCAGATTCCCACGCACGCGAAACTCGACGGATCGTGCCGACTTTTGACAACTCACGCACGGCAGCTTGCAGGTTTTCCACGGGGGCGATGTTGGACCCCAAAGAAATCGCGGCCCAATTCTCGGCGGCGGGCCGGTCAAACATCATCACGACTCCGCTCGATGGAGACCCCCACCGAGCGGGCAAACCTGAGCGCCAGCGGTTTTTCCACGGTGACGGAAACCTGATCTACTCGCGAATCGGCAAGACAAAGCCGGGCGATTTCCTCAGCCAAGCGTTCTACCAACAGGAACTGCGAAGTTTCTACCATTGCGATGATTTGCTTGGTCAGCGTGCGGTAATTGACGGCATCGGCAATGTCGTCCGATTCGCCCGCCCGCCGCGTGTCGGTTTCCACAATCAGATTGACAATCACATCTTGCCGTTCGGTGCGCTCCTCTTCATTGATCCCAATGATGGTTCGCAGGAACAAATCCTTGATCAGAATGCGGTCGGTCATGCGCTTCAATTCCTCGCCCAGTCGGAACGTATGGGACACGATTGCATAGCGCATGTTGTAGTCAACCGGGCAGATGCTCGCCACCGTTGACGTGCAGGATTTCTCCGGTAATGAAGTCGGCAGTCAGCAAATAAATCGCGGCCCGCGCGATCTCTGCGGGCGAACCTGTTCGCTTCAGCGGATTGTGTTCCGCGAGTTTTTGCAGATAAGCTTCTTCTTTTCCGGGCGGGGGAAGAATCGCGCCCGGCGCGATGCCGTTGACTTGAACCTTCGGCCCCAATTCGACCGCCAAGGCTTCGGTCAAAGCCGCCAACCCGCTTTTGGCGAGGGTGTAAGCCAGGTGGGAAATTCCCGCCGCCGGGTGCGTCGCCCGCCAATCGAGGATGTTCAGAATATGTCCTCGGCGATCTTTTTCGCCTTCGGTTTGCTGGAAACCATTCGCGAATTCCTTGGCCAGAAAGAACGGGGTTTTCAGATTGATGGCAAAATGGCGATCCCAAAGTTCGCCGCTGGTTTCGCCAAGATTCGCGGCTTCAAAAATCGCGGCACTATTGATAAGAATCTCCACCGACTCAAACGCAAGGTGGGCGGCTTCGATGACTTCTCGGGCGGCAGTTTCGGAGTTTTCAAAGTTGGCCCGCACCAGTTGCACCCCGACGCCTTGTTCTTCAATCTCCCGCGCGGTTTGCTCGGCGGCAGCGGCGGAATAGCAGTAATGCAGCACGATGTTTGCCCCTTCCCCCGCCAAGGCCAACGCCAAATCTCTGCCGAGGCGAACCGCTCCGCCGGTCACAATCGCCGTTTGTCCCCGCAGTTCCATTCCCGATCCCCTCACTGAGGCAAAGGCGGAATGAACGGACTGGGTTGCGTCTTATTTGAAGTATCGGGCATCGGCTGCGGAGGTGAATTGGATGCCGGTTGCGATGAAGATGACGGCAAGGGCGGGCGAGCGGTTTGTGTGCTTGTTTGAAGAGACGGAGAAAGATTTCGACGATAATCCCGGACCAACGGCACGGCGACATCAGGATCGGGAGCGGGCAAGCCGAACCAACTGGCCGCGCCCGGATTTCGCCGAGACACTGCTTACGCGAAGACGTTGAAGTGGTCTCCATCTCGCAAATACGCTCCCGGCGGAAGGCTGAACACGCCCAAGCTGGCGTGGGTCTTGATATCGAAATCTGGGACCGCGCTGATGCCTTTTGGGTCAATGTAACGGTAAGTCACCCGCTTGGCCCAGACAACCATTGTGGGGCCGGGTTGCGGGGGCAAAGGATAACTCGTGACGCGAGGGACCACGCTTCCCAACGGGCCGGGTACAAGAAACGTTTCTTGCAGCGTGCCGCCGCCGATGCGAGGAATGGATTCGGGCACGCTGCCCCCTGGCGGGATATTGAACTGTTCCCGCCCCGGCAGGCCAAGCGGACTGACCATTTGCACGACCAACTCATCCGAGGTGGGGTTGTCGAAATGAATCGTGGCCGGTCTTCGGGCTTGGGCGGGGGCAACCGTTCGCTGCACCAATTGTGGAGCATAATTCAAGCCGGGCAGCAGCAAGTTCGATTGCCAGGCGTTATTCCGAAACCCGCCCGCGACAAGGCGTCCTGTGGCATCGACGCTGAACGCGGTTTGCGAGAACGGATCGGCCACGACCGGCGCACCCGAAAGAAAGCCCCGGTTGACCACGGAAGGATTCCAATTCCCCCCCGCATAACCCCAGTTATTCCAAACGCCGCCGGGACCGATCCCGCTCAGCGACAAATTCCCGCCGGCTTGCGTAAACGCCAAGGGACTGCCGGGCGGAAGCGTCACGTTCTGCACGGGTAAGACTTGCCAACCGCCGGCTTTGGGTTCCAGAGTTTGAATTTGCCCGCGAACGTCCACGCCTGCCAACCGAATTTGGTTTCTTCCGTTCAAAGGCAGCGAAGCCGCCGCCAGTGGTGCGCCCGCAGGAAAACCCGCCGCCACGTTTTGCGGCCCGTTCCAACGGCCTCGGTCGGTGGAGTAATTCACAATCTGGCCCTGGCGATCCACGAGGTACAAGTCCTCTTGCCTGCGGGGTCCGAATTGTTGCGAAACCAGCGAAACGGGCGCACCGGCGGTAAATCGCCCTGCGGTTGGGTCGATCAATTGATGTTGTCCCCCCGCCAGATCGAGATTCCACAATCGCCCTTGGGCATCCACCGCAAAACCTTCCGCTCCCCGTTCCGTCGCCTGGACGGACAAATGGGAGCGGGGTGCGAATTGCAGATCATCCGCCAGCGGATGAATTTGATTTCCATTACGAATTTCGATCAATTTCCCCCCGGAATTGACTGTGTAAGCCGAGGGCAATTCTTGACTCTTGCGGGACACCAAACGCAGTGGCGCACCGGGGAGCAAGCCGGCATCGTCATTGAGTGGACGATTCGCCATCGGCTGGGATTGCCATTGATCCCCGAAGCCTCGGTAAAGCTGCAAGTCGCCTTGGGGGCCGATGTAGCCCACATCGAGCGCTTGATTTCCCGCATCCGCGTATGCGACTTCCACCGGGTGGGGATAATTGGGACCGGCTTGATTGCCTTGCGCGACCGGGGCATTGGGGGTCGGCGAATCCAACACGGGGCGGCGAGTCTCCACGTTCTGCGGCGGCTGCGGAGCCGCAGCGGCAGGCAGGGCGTGAATTTGTTGCCGACTCTGACGCCAATTCTGCCCGTTCGCTCCGCCGATCAACATGGAACCCGCATTGTTCGCGGGCCACCGGATCGCTTGCCCGGCGGCTTGGGAATAAAAGCCCCAAAACCGTCCATCGGCGGTGTCCAGTTGGGGTTCCCGTTGATAGAGAAACGTCTGATTTTGAGAATCCGTAATCGCCAATTGTTGCCGATTCACCGTCGCCGAGGATGTCAAATCGTTCCGACCGGGCACTTGCAGGAGAAATTGCTCATCCGCCAAAAGGGTTCCCACGAAACCCATCAGAAACCCAAAGGACCAAAGCCATCGGGCGGAAAATTGGGGAAGGATTAACATGGCGGTCTCCTTGACATTCGTTCTCAATGGAGGGGATCTCGTCGATTCTCATTATATCCGTTCGCCGCAAAAAATGTTCCGTTTTTTTCCGTCAGCCATAATTCCAGGAGATTGACGCCGAGAGCATGAGTCTCGGTAAAGCAAAAACGCCTCCATTCCGGGGAATGAAGGCGTTGGGTGTTTCTGGATAATGTGAAGAAACCCTCAGATCAATTCTTTAATGAGTTCGCGTTTCTCCACAAGGTATTGCGGACGGCCGTTGGGATCGGTGAGTGTGACCGTGTTGGCATTGATGCCCAATTGGTGATACAGCGTGTGGAATACGTGCTGCAAATGCACGGGGCGATCTTGCGGTTGTTCGCCGAGGCGGTTGGTGGCCCCGATGGCTTGCCCATGTCGGAACCCGCCGCCGGCGAGGAAGAAGAACGCCGCCCGCGACCAGTGATCGCGGCCCGCACCGGAATTGATTCGCGGCGTGCGGCCGAATTCGCCGGACATCATAATGATCGTATCATCCAACCGACCGCGAATTTCCAAATCTTCGATCAACGCCGTCATTGCCAGGCTTAAGGCGGGAAGCTGTTCCCGCATGCTCGCAAAGTTATTGCCGTGCGTATCCCAACCGCCCCAAGAAAACGAAACGCACCGCACGCCCGTTTCGATCAAGCGGCGGGAGATAAGAAAGCGTTGGTTGTCGTTGCGGCGGCGATTGTTGGAATCGTTGATGCCGTAACGATCCACAGTGCGGGGGTCTTCGTTTTTCAGATCGAGGGCTTTGGACAACTCGCCGGAAGTCACGATTCCCACGGCCCGGTCGCTGAAACTATCCAGCGCGGTCATCATGCCGCTGGTGTCCATGTCCCGCCGCATGCGATCCAACCCGGTGAGCAGCGCCCGGCGGTCGCCCAAGCGATCTACGCTGATGCTGCGATTGAGTTGCAAATTGGAACGCCCTTCTCCATCCGGGCGGTAGGCGGCATGAACCTGCCCCAGAAAACCGGGCTTAGTCCAGCCGGTGAGATCCACGGAAGTCGGAGCGGTTCCGTGCGGCGTGTTTTGAGCCGGCCCCCAAAGTTTGGACATCACCGAACCCACGCCGGGCCGTCCGCCGATGGAAGCCAAATCGCGTTCCCGCCAGCCGGATTCCGATTGCTTGGAGTTGTGCTCGTTGTTCATGCCATCCATTGAACGGATGATGCTGAATTTGTCCCCCACCGTGGCGAGGTGGGGCATTAGTTCACAGATTTCCAGGCCGGGGGCATTCGTGGCGATGGGGCGAAACTCGCCGCGAAATTCCTTGGGGGCATTGGGCTTCAAATCGAAGGTGTCCATGTGGGTCGGCCCACCGCCCAAGTAAATGTTAATCAGCGATTTGCCGGTCGCCTTTTCGCCGGCGAGGGCTTCGGCTTGAAGCAAGCTGCTTAACGTCAACCCGCCGGCTCCCAATGCGCCGACTTTGAGGAAATTCCGCCGCGAAACACCATCGCAATACTTTTGTGAACCACCAAAAAATGAAAGCATTCGTGCGCTCCTTTGTGGAACACGGGAGGGAGGGAAAGCCGCCAAACGAACTCCGTCCGTTTGACGCGACATCAATGATTCTACCAAATGGCTTTAACAAATCAACATGCGCCGATGTTTTGGTTCCATCAACGCCATTCCTATCAATATCATTTGATCCAACAATGGGCGTGGTTACAAGTTTTTTTCACTTTTTCGATAAGTTTGTGCCGGTCGAGTGATTAACAGCAACATTTGCATCCCCAAAAATAAGAACAACGGCAAAAACACCAGAATCCGGGCAATCTTCATCAGCGTTTCAAACCACGGGCCTTTCAGGGAACGAACTTCCACACGCTGCTTCGCATTGGCAACGCCCTCTTTCTTCAAAAGACCGACGAGATAATTCCACCGTTCCCCAGGTAATTTTTTTCCGCCGGTTTGCTCCACAAGAATCGGAATCGCCGGGTCTTCCCGTTCGGCCTCCACGCGGTCCCAATGTTCTTTTCCCTTGGCGGTTAGTTCCGGTTTTTCCGGTTCAAATTCACTTTGGTAGAAAATCGTGTCGGCTTTGTGGGCGGCGATTTCCACGGAACTGCGGGCATCCAACACGCTCCCCAAAAACAACAGCACGATTACCGCGAACATGGTCAGCAGCAATGTGCCGCAGCCGATGGCGGTCATTTGCGTTTTGAACAGACTGCGTTCCGAGGTGGTTTCAAAGTGCAAATCAATCGTCCGCCGACGAGCCAACGACCGCCGCACCGCATCCAAGACTTCAAAATCCCGCGTGAGATCCGTCCAATCGGGCCGCGCGTGTGGCGAGGACAGACTTTGTTCCATAAATCGCAAAATCGCAGTCCCGGCATCGAACGGGGCAGCATCTTCGCTCCCGGCTTGAACCACGTTCCCATCGGCGGCCGATCCTTGAAAAGTCGTGGTTCCAGATCGCTGGGTGATCGCCAACTGCCAATGGGAGGGACCATTGACCGGGCGGAGACTCCACACGGCATCGGGCAGGTTTTCGCCGGTCAACGTCACCGTGGCCATTGCAATTCCGCCGGTGAGCGTGCTGGAATTTATTGCGGTCACCTGATGATATTCCCCGCCCAGCCAGCGCAGCAGCCCCACATCCGGCAGAAGATAATCGGAAACCCGTTCGGGAGGGAATTCTTCCCCCGGCTGCGTCTCGATTTCCCATTCCCATTTGAGATGCACAATCTCCGCCGCATCGCCTGCGGAATCTGCGTCTCGCCGAAAGTTTTGCAAAACCGGATGCAATAACCATTGGCAAATGGGAATGAGCCTGACGCCGTTGTCATCCCGCGACAGCGAGAGTTCGTAGATCAGTTCGGTGTCCCATCCGCCTTGCGGGAAAACCACCAAAGGCCGCCCAGCCGATGCCAACTGCCGGGCGGAGACGCCAATCTTTTCCGCCGAACCGCACACCAAAATCGCCGCCAATTCGCCCGCGAGCAGTTCTTCCCAGCCGGAAACAATCTTCACCGAGGGAACGATTTGCAGAATCTCCGCTTCCAACCGACCTAACAAAGCCGCCCGCAGCAACCTGTGATCGGGTTGCTCGGCAAGCACGCGAAGCAGAGGCAGCACAACCGGATCATCGCCAAGCAGGGCAAACTTCATCGGGCCAATCTTGCAAGGGGTTTTCCAGCAGAAACAGATTGAGACAATCAGGCTTCCAAGGCTTGCCGCAGGTCGGCGGTTAAGTCGTCGGGATGCTCGATGCCCACCGAGACGCGAATTGTCCGCTCGGAAATCCCCGCATTGCGGCGGGCTTCCAACGTCATCGAGGCATGGCTCATGGTTTCGGGATATTCCACCAGCGATTCCACCCCGCCCAGCGACTCGGCCAATTGAAAAACCTTCACATTCTCCAACACCCGCTCCGCGAACTTGCCATCGCCTTTGACGTCGAAGCTCAGCATCGCCCCGAAGCCGTCTTGCTGCCTTTTGGCCAATTCGTGTTGGGCGTGAGTTTCCAAACCGGGGTAATACACCCGCTCCACTTGGGGATGTTCCGCCAACATGCGGGCGACCGCCATCGCCGACTTTTGATGGGCTTCCATCCGCGGGCCAAGGGTTTTGATGCCCCGCAGCACCAGCCAGGCATCGAAAGGAGAACATCCCAGCCCCAAGGCATTCACGATGTATGCCACGTGCTCGGCGTGTTCTTTCTGCCTGGAAACCACGCAGCCCCCCACCACGTCCGAATGCCCATTCAGGTATTTCGTGGTGGAGTGAATCACCACGTCCACGCCATGCTCGAACGGCCTCTGCAAATAAGGCGAGAGAAACGTGTTGTCCGCAATGCTGATCGCACCCACGTTCTTTGGCGATCTTGGTGATCGCGGCGATCTCCACCAAATTCAACAGCGGATTAGAAGGCGTTTCGATCCAAATGCCCTTGGTTTCAGGAATGACCGCCGCCTGCACGTTTTTGGGGTTCTGCATGTTCACGAAAGAAAACTGCAACCCCATGCGGGTAAACACATCCGAAAACAGCCGATAGGTTCCCCCGTAGATGTCGTGCCCGGCGATGATGTGGTCGCCCGGCTCGAAAAAGTGCATCACCGTGGTGATCGCCGCCATTCCCGTGCAGGTGGCTCGGCAATCGGTCCCGCCTTCGAGCGAGGCGATGTTTTCCTCGATGCCGCCCGCGTGGGATTCCCGCTGCGGGTGTAATCGAAGCCCCGATTCGTGCGGAGATCGTCCCAACGAAACGTGGAGGAAGGATAAATCGGAGTGGTGGCACTGTTGTAAGCGCCATCCTTGTCCACGCCCACGTGGACGCATCGCGTTTGAAACTGCATGGATGTTCTGCTCGCTCCCAAAAGTATGTTTTCACCTAACTGCAAACCAAACCAGACCGAAACGCCTCGAAAAAGTTCAGGGGTTCCACAGAATTTCTTGCCGACTAATAGCAAACGGCGATTTTACGACTGCATCGAGTGATAAGAGTGTAAGGAACCCGCCCCGGAGATACAACAATCGCCCAACAAGACTCTTCCAACCCGCCCGGAATTGTGTTTCGTCCGCGTCGATTGGAATATAGGCAAAATCGCGTATACTAAAAACGCCTAAAACATGATTGAATCATGCGGAATCCAACCCACTCGCCCACCACTTCACTGCAAAGGGTCATCACGATGCGATTCGGCACATCAAACCCGGCCATTCGTCTGGGCATTATTCTGTGCATCTGCTCGGCTTCCTTGCCCGCCGCCGAAACACTTCCGCATCGAGCCAGGCAAGCCATGAAACGGGCAGGCAACTATTATTCCGCCCAGGCTGCATCTCATGGAGGGTATGTCTATTACTATTCGCTCGATCTGGGCCAACGCTGGGGCGAAGGCGAAGCCACGCGGGATCAAATTTGGGTGCAACCGCCCGGCACTCCCACCGTGGGTTTGGCCTATCTCAAAGCCTACCAAGCCACAGGAGACCCAGACTACTTGAAAGCCGCCACCCAAGCAGCAGAGGCGCTGGTTTACGGGCAACTCAAATCCGGCGGCTGGACGAACTGCATTGACTTCAACCCGCAAGGCACGCGGACAGCTAGTTATCGAAACGGCAAAGGCCGAGGCAAAAACAACTCCTCTTTAGATGATGGGCAAACCCAATCCGCGATTCGCTTGCTGATCCACGTCGATCAAGCCCACAACTTCAAGCACGAAGCCATCCACAAAGCCGCCCAGATCGCATTAGATGCCCTGCTCAATGCCCAATATCCCAACGGGGCGTTCCCGCAAGTCTGGACCGGCCCCGTCCACAACCGCAGCCGATTCTGAAAGCCAACTATCCCGCCTACGAATGGCGCACCGAAGGTAAGATCAAAGACTATTGGAACACCTACACCTTAAACGATGATCTCGCCGGTTCCGTTTCCAAAACGCTAATCGAAGCGCACCGAGATCTATCAAAACGAGAAATACGTCGAAGGGCTTAGGAAACTCGGCGATTTTTTGCTGCTCGCTCAAATGCCGGAACCCCAACCCGCTTGGGCACAGCAATATAACTATCAAATGCAACCCATCTGGGCCAGAAAGTTCGAGCCGCCGGCAGTTTCGGGCAGCGAATCTCAAGATGTTCTGGAAACCTTAATAAGAATCGCGAACTACACCCATCAAGACAAATATCTCAAACCCATTCCCAGCGCGCTAAACTATCTGAAGAAATCGCAACTCTCCGATGGCCGCATGGCTCGCTACTATGAACTTCGCACCAATCGCCCGCTCTATATGTCCCGCCAAGGCAAAGCCTATCGCCTGACTTACGATGATTCCGACTTGCCCAAACATTATGGTTGGAAAGTCCCTTCCCGATTGGATGACATCGCCCGGCAATACGAACCGAAATCCACCCGCGAACAAAGCGAGAAAATCCCCGAGGCCAAGGTTCGCGAGATCATCGAAGCCTTGGACGAAATAGGCCGCTGGATTAGCATTTACGATGGCAAACGGATTGTCGGCCAGCCGAAATTCGCCATAAACCAGCCTTATATTTCCAGCGCCGTTTTTAGCCAAAACATCGAAGCGTTAAGCAACTATCTCGCCGAGATGAAATAGCACAATCCCCCTCTTCAATCCATCCCCTTCATTAGTATCAGGTCCGCCAATGCCCAAGATGTTTTTTATAGTTTTTATCGTTTCACTTGGCTAATCGGCTTTCGCAGAGGACTTGCATGATGCCTCGGAACCATTGCCGCCTTTGGAAGCCGCCCGCAGTATGACTGTTCCTGAGGGCTTTCATGTCACGCTAATTACCCGGAACTAACAGCTAATTTATTCCATCTAGGACTTTCGAGATTCTGCAATGCGGCTTCGGTTGCCAAATGTTTTAGTGCATTTTTGACTAACTGGCCGCCGGTTAAAAACGGCAGATTGTTGTTGAATCGCGAAGCCTTCATTCCGTTTGAGTTCTATAGGTTCGCATCGGAAGCGAAGTGGTTATGGGGATTTTAAGAGTCGGGCGGCTTCTACGGCGAAGTAGGTCAGCACGCCATCGGCTCCGGCGCGTTTGAAAGATAGCAGGCTTTCGAGCATCGCCTGTTCGCGGTTCAGCCAACCGTTCTGGGCGGCGGCGGAGAGCATCGCGTATTCGCCGCTGACTTGATAGGCGAACGTGGGCAGGCCGAAGGCTTCCTTCACGCGATGCACGATGTCCAAGTAAGGCAGGCCGGGCTTGACCATCACCATGTCGGCTCCTTCGGCGATGTCGAGCGCCGATTCGCGGAGGGCCTCATCGCCGTTGGCGGGGTTCATTTGATAGGTCTTTTTGTCTCCGCCGGCGAGGTTGCCCGAAGATCCCACCGCATCGCGGAAAGGGCCGTAGAACGCGGAAGCATACTTGGCGGCATAGGCCAAAATCATCACCGATTCGTGCCCGGCTTCATCCAAGGCTTGGCGAATTTTCCCCACGCGGCCATCCATCATGTCGGAGGGCGCAATTACGTCGCAACCGGCATCGGCCTGCACGCAAGATTGCCGGCAGAGAACTTCCACCGTCTCATCATTCACGACGTAGCCCTCGCGAACAAGGCCATCTTGACCGTGGCTGGAATACGGATCGAGGGCCACATCGCAGATAATGCCTACGTGGGGCAAGGCTTGCTTGACCGCCCGCACCGCGCGGCAAACGAGGTTGTCCGGGTTGACGGCCTCGGCGGCATCCTCGGTTTTTTTATTCGCTTCCGTCGCCGGGAACAATGCCACCGCTTTGATGCCCAATTCAGCGGCTGCGCCACGGCCTCGACGAGCACGTTCAGCGACAAGCGTTCCACGCCGGGCATCGAAGCCACCGCCACGCGATCTTCCGGGCCTTCGTGAATGAACACCGGCCAGATCAAATCATTCGCGCTCAGCCGATGTTCCTGAACCAAATCGCGAATCCAAGGCTCCCGCCGAATTCGCCGCGGCCTGTTCAAGGGAAACCCGCCTAATGCAGCGGGCAATCGTGGACCAGTCATATATATATCATCTTTCTTCGTAACGGCATGCGAAAGTCTGGCCTATATCGTTGCCAATGTGAACCTCTATAAGTCCTTGCTATAGCGATTCCATTCGGCCATTTCGACTTTTCCGCCTACGACCAGCGGGGTGCGTTGATGGATGCTTTTCGGCTGGATGTCCAGCATCCGCGTTTTACCATCCGTGGCCACGCCGCCGGCTTGTTCGGTGAGATAGGCGATGGGGTTGGCTTCGTAGAGCATCCGCAGTTTGCCTTCGGGGTTTTCCACGGTCGGCGGGTACAAAAACACGCCGCCTTTTAAGAGCGTGCGATGGAAGTCGGCCACCATTGAACCGATATATCTTGAGGAATACGGCTTGCCGAGCGCTCCGTCTCTAAGGGTATCTATATAGCGCCGATACGGTTCGGGAAACGAATCGCGGTAGCCTTCGTTGGTGGAATAGTATTTGCCTTGCTCGGGCATGCGAATGTTTTCGTGGCTGAGCACGTAGGCTCCGATCAAAGGATCGAGCGTGAAGCCATGCACACCGTGGCCCACGCTATAAACCAGAATCGTCGAAGAGCCATACACCACGTAGCCGGCGGCAACTTGTTGATGGCCGCGCTGCAAGACATCGGCGACTGGGTCTCGCTGGGATTGCGAACTCGGGCTGCGTTTCAAAACGGAAAACGTGGTTCCCACGCTGACGTTGACATCGATGTTGGAGGAACCATCCAACGGATCGAACACGATGATATATTTCGATTCCGGCGACCCCTGGTCCACCAAGATCGGTTCCTCGTTTTCTTCGGAAGCCAAAATGGCCACGCTTTCCCTTAGGCTCAAGCAATGCACCAAGGCCCGGTTGGCGTAGATGTCCAACTTCTGCTGCACTTCGCCTTGCACGTTGGTGCTGCCCTCCGAACCCAAAATATCGGTCAGTCCCGCCCGGCGGACCAAGGCTTGAATCATTTTGGTCGCCAGCGTAATGCCCGACAACAACCAAGAAAACTCGCCGGAAGCCCCTGGCACTTTGGACTGCTCCCCCAGAATGTGCTGCTGCACCGTGATGATCGGTCCATGTCCGTGTTCCGAAAGGCCCTCAAACTCCGGCCCAATCTCGCTCGCCATGTTGTCGCTCGTTGAAAAAAGTGGTTGCGAAGAAGAACGCACACTCCGCAAATTGAAGGAAATCGTTCATTCGTGATTGTGAAAACCGCCGGGCCGAAACACAACCCGCTTCCCGAAAACTTCCCCAGAACCGGCAATGAAATACCATCAGGATTTGAATTCCTGAACATAACCAGGGTGGCTCAAGCCCCCCGCTTGCCTTTTTCCCCTCGATGGATCGCATTTGTCGGATAAGCCGGTTATGCCGAGCGTTGCGTTGCATCGGTCGGGCAAGACCTTCCGGATTGGCAATTTATTCCCAATTTGCTCCGCCGGGTTGGGTGCGAAATCTCGCGAGGATGCTATGCTGAAATCACACGCGAATTCCTATTTTCTCTTTCAGTAATCTTAAAAGCCGCTATGAATCGACTTGAAGGCATTTTTACGCCGAATCTCGTTCCTTACGACAACCAAGGCAACATCCACGAAGCCGAGTTAAGGCGGTATGTCGATTGGCTGATCGAACGGGGCGTGCATGGGCTTTATCCGAATGGTTCGACGGGAGAGTTCACGCGGTTCACGCCGGAAGAACGCCGACGAATTGTGGCGATTATCGCCGACCAAGCCGCTGGGCGGGTTCCCATTCTCGCCGGGGCGGCGGAAGCCAACGTGAAAGAAACCCTGGCCGCCTGCGAGTATTACGCCGAACTCGGCGTGCGGGCGGTGGCAATTGTGGCTCCGTTTTATTACAAACTTAGCCCGGCTTCGGTGTATGCCTACTTCAAGGAAATCGGCGACCGGACGCCGGTGGATGTCACGCTTATATAACATTCCCATGTTCGCCAGCCCGATTGATGTGCCCACGGTGCAAAGGTTATCCGAAGAATGCCCGCGAATCGTGGCCATTAAAGATTCATCCGGCGATTTGCCGCACATGATCCGCATGATTCAAGCCGTCCGCCCGAACCGCCCGGATTTTGCATTTCTCACGGGATGGGACGCTGCGTTAATGCCGATGATGCTCATCGGATGCGATGGCGGGACGAACGCCAGTTCCGGTGTGGTTCCGGAACTCACGCGAAAACTCTATGATCTGACGAAATCCCTGAAACTCGATGAAGCCCGCAAGATTCAATACGATTTGGTCAACCTGTTCGATACGATGATCTATTCCGCCGAGTTTCCCGAAGGTTTTCGGGCGGCGGTGGAACTTCGCGGGTTCCGCATGGGCCGGGGCAGGCAACCGATGTCCGCCGAGCAAAAAACCGACCTCGCCACGCTCAGCCGCACGCTGCAATGTTTGCTGTCCGCGCACGGCTTTACGGATCAACCCATCGGCGGTTGTCCCGTGCCGGCAGAAAACCCGATCCAAACCGGCGACGTGAACGCCATCGTGCAAAACGTTGTCGCCGAGTTAAAACGCCGCGGCTTGGCGTGATCTGGTCAAGGGTCGAGAGACAAGGGTCAAGGGCCAGAATGACGGGCGGGGTAACAACTCGATCCTGATTCCAAAACAAACTTCGCGAAGGCACTGGCGGTTAACTCATCGCAGGCAGGCTCTTTCATTATTTAGGAATCTCAATGTCCCCTACGAATACGACGGAAATTGAAGATCGGCTGAAGTTTGCACTGGCGGAAAGCCTGCGGGCGGCGGAGTTGATCTTAAAGTATTACCAAGCTAAGAATTTGGCGGTGGAACTCAAGGCGGATCAGTCTCCGGTGACGGCGGCGGATCGCGGGGCGGAAGAACTGCTGCGAAATCGCATTCAAGAAACCTTTCCCGGCGATGGAATTCTGGGCGAGGAATTGGGCGAGACCGAATCGCAAAACGGCTACCGTTGGATTCTCGATCCCATTGATGGAACCAAATCCTTCGTGCATGGGGTTCCCTTATTCGGCACGCTGGTTGGCTTGGAATTTCAAGGGCAAATCGTGATGGGTGTTTGCCGCTTTCCCGCCTTGGGGGAAGTGGTTTACGCCCGAAAAGGCGGCGGAACTTGGTGGAAAACGGGTGATAAAGACCCCGTGCAAACCCGCGTGAGCGAAGTCGCGGATCTTTCCCAGGCTCTGTTTAGCTTCACCGAAATCCAAGGTTGGAACGAGATTGGCCGCTTCGACACATTCGCCCGCTTGAGCCGGGATGTCCGCATCACGCGGGGATGGGGCGATTGTTACGGCCATGCGATGGTCGCCGCCGGGCGGGCGGAATTCATCGTGGACCCGTTGATGAGTCCCTGGGACGCGGCGGCTTTGGTTCCCATTCTCGAAGAAGCCGGCGGGCACTTCGTGGATTGGAAAGGCGAAGCAACCATTCACGGAGGCAACGGCGTCTCCGTCAATCGGGCGCTCAAGGAAACCCTGTTGAAACGCCTCCAAGATTGAGAACAAAAAGACGAGTGAGCGGCGTCAGCCTCCCGGTGACTTCGGCCAGGAAAAACGGGATTTATTTCTTCGGCGTTTCCGGTTCGTTCTTAAAGGTGGCGGGCTTTTTCTCAAGGGGTTTTTGCTGTGCGGCGGGTTCCGCACCGAGTTCTTGCACGGCGGCTTTGACGAAGAGATACAAATTCGCCTCGCCCGGTTGGGGCCTGCTGGAAAACGTCATCCCGCCGACCAACATCGGTTCGCCCACGGGCACGCGGAGCGTGGTGGAAAACCTCTGCACCGCCAACCGCGAGCGATCAATGACTTCCACGATTTGGGCCGGGTCGCCTTCCGCATGAATTTGCTTCACCACTTCTTTGGGTTGGGCTGCGGGTTTTTCTTCCGGCAGGCAAACGCGGCTGTGAACGTCCAACAACACCGTCTCGCCGGAAACGCTGGCAATGGGTGTGACTTGCAGAGCGGCCCCTTCTTGGATGAGATTGACTTCCGGGCGGTAAGCCACGCGGCCTTGGGGTTTGTCGTCCTCGCCACGGGAAATGATGGGGCGAACCTGCACGACCGCCAACCGTTGCGTGCCGGAGACCGTCGAGACCGTTTGCCCGTTGTAGCAAGTGATTTTCGCCCGCCAACCCGCCCGGTGTTTGCTTTCCGCATTTTGGCGGTCTGCCAGAATTTTCTTCCAAGCATCGGCTTTGATGAGGCCGAAGGTTTTTATGTCATCGCCTTGACCGGGCCGGGCGGGAGCTTCCACCAAGGCGGGGGCGAGTTCGGCTTCGGTCAGCCACAGCCAATAGGCTTCCAGCGAAACCGTGCGCACGCTGCCCCAGCGTTTGCGGAACAAATTCAGCATCGCATCGATTTGATCGTGCGTGTCCACATCGGCGGAGATAATCAAAGCGTTTCCCAACTTCGCCACCGATCCGCCGCCTTCCGCGTTCCAAAGTTCGGGCGAAATCGTGACTTTGATGGCGTTGATAAGATCATCCATCGAGGATTGCCCGGCGGAACTGCCTTCGCCCAATTGATGCAAAACCTGCTGCCGTTGCGTGGGGCCGTTCAGCGTGGAACGTTGCGGTGGCAGGGAGAAAACTCCGCCGCCCATGCCGCCCATTCCGCCGCCGCCCATGCCACCCATTCCTCCTTGAGCCATCGCCTGGCGGTTGACGTTGGGGAACATCGGTTGCGGAAACCCATCCTTCACCAGATCGCTGCGATCCTCGGCGGGATAAGGCGGAGCAATCGCGAACAGATCGCCCAGATCGTAAATGCGGATTTCCATGCCCCGGCTGCGGGTGTTGGTCCGCGCCCCGCCGATGGTCGTGACCCGCCTCGTTCCCAAGTTGGCGTTTTCCATCGCCCGCAATTGGTTTTCGAGTTGTTGAATCTGATCGCGAATGGTCGCAGTCTGCGTGTCCTCCTTGCCGCCTTGCCCAAAGGCAGATCCCGCGCACAAAACACAAATTGCCAAGCTCAAATGAAATCGCATGCAGAATCTCCGCCTTTCTTTGGATGCAAGAAATGATGCTGAGTTAGTTTTGGTGTTTGTTCATCCGCTTCGAATACTCGTTGACGACTTGGATTTTCCCTTCGGTCATGGCTAGTTCCAGTTCCAAAGATTCCAACCGCTCTTTCAGTTGTTGGATCGTTGATTCATCCTGTTGGATGATCGAATCCATCCGCTCTAACACTTCTCCTGATGTTTTTTTCTGTTGAGCTTCATGGCATTGAGACCTATTTTGGTCTCGACCAGCACCATTTCCAGTTGTGCCAGTTCGGTAAGCGTTTTTGCGCGATCCGCTTTCAAGCCCCGCAATCTGCAGAGCGAGCGATGGTGAAGGGCCCATCAAACCAAGCCCCATCAATTCGGTGCGCCAGATGGCCAAGGACTTGCGAATGGCTTGCTCGGCTTCGGGGGGACCGACCACGCAGAGGGAATTGGTTTCCTCATCGGGGAAGGCTCCCAGAATCTCCGGGTTGCCTTTCTGCTGATAATACAGCATGAATCCTTTCGCTTCTTCTACCGAAGCCACCGCATAATCGATTTTGAATTTGAAGCAGCGAAGCTGATCATTATAGATCGACATCGGCTCTGCGGAATGGATGTCTTTCGGGGCGGCTTCGGTTTTCTGCGCGGCTTTGGCGACGGGATTGGCTTTTTCGTTTTGATCGTTCGCTTTCGCGATCATCGCCAACGTGCCGCAAGCGATTACCAGGATTGCCATTCGCATTGAGTTTCCTCCCTTCTTGGAGTTCTTGGGTTTCTCTCTCCCCTCAATATGCCCGCCGGCCCGAGTGTTGCGCAGTTTTTTTCGAGAAATCCCCGATTCAAGCCGGTTGGCGTTTCCAGCCTTGTTCTACGAACAAGGGCACGTACTCGGCGGAAATGAACAGCCGATGTTCCGGGTGCGGGATTTGATGGTAGTTCTCCGGGCGAATGAGAACATCATCGTTTTCGCTCAAGTCAATCACCCAGCGGCCCGGCAGTTCGCGGCGGGAAAGCAGGCGGAGTTCAAACGGTTCCAACAGCATGGGCTGCATCGCATCGAACAGGCCCAGATGTTTCTCGCGGGCCGTCGCCAAAAACTCCGCCGTGCGGCTAAGGGTGATGTCGGCTTCGGCCTCGGTTCGCTGCGTGCCGGGTTTGGGCACGGCTTGGAGGATGCTGTCTGCTTTCTTGAAGGGATTGACGTTCGGCCAAATGAAATACGGAAACGCCTGCCCCGCTTTCAGCAGGCGTTCGTTATAGGTCAGAGGGCGGGGTGCGGGTTCATTGGCATTGGGCTGTTCGCGGTTGAGATAGCCCAACAATCGCCCGTAGCCATCCATCACCTCGAAGGCAAATGCCATGAAGAAGCGAAACGTCTCCGCGTCTTGCCCCAAGATTTGCATGTCTTGGGTGATTTCTCGTTCCAGAAAATCCTCGGCAGCCCGCGCGTGCTTGAGATGATTTTCCGCCACGCCCGCACCGACCTTGCTTTGCAGATGGCGTTTTAACCCGGCGGGCAGCGGGCGGTTGAATGCGTCCCCAGGTTTCCGCGAAGGGATCGGTCAAAAACTGGTCCCACTTGGGATCGGAGAGCGAACGAAATTTGCCCGTGCCGGGAAATTGAAAACTGACCTCCGGCGTGTCGATTCCCAAAAACCGCACGCCCAGGTTGCCATCGGGCCGCACGGTGATGGTGTCACCATCGTGAACCATTTGCTTCACGGATTCGGGTTTGGCTCCCCGTTGCCCGAAGGCCATGCTGCCAATGGTCAGATTTTTGCCGTCCAACGTGCGAATCGCCGCCATGATGGGTGTTCCTTCGTGCGAATGATTTGATGGGAAGATGAGGATGACAGTCTACCCCAAGCCAGTTGCGAGGACTATCCGCCGGGAGCAGACTTTTCAGCGGAGGCTCGCAAAACTACATTAACCGTCGGCAACGACATTTATCCCTTTTACCATTGTTGGCAGCGAATATGATCGTTAGTTGGAATTGGCTCAAAGATTACGTAAATCTTGACGTGTCGGTGGATGAGTTGACGCATCGGCTCACGATGGCGGGCTTGAATCTGGAAGAAGTCCACCCGCGAAATGGGGATGTGGCGATTGATTTGGAAGTCACCAGCAACCGCCCGGATTGCCTAGGGCATATCGGGGTGGCTCGCGAAATCAGCGTGCTTTATGAAACGGAGTTGACTATCCCTGCTGCCAAGGTTTCGGAAGGTTCGCAAAAAACCGCCGATGTCTGTGCGGTCGAAGTCGACTGCCCCGATCTTTGCCCGGTTTACACGGCAAGGATTATTCGGGGGGTGAAGATCGGACCCAGTCCCGCTTGGCTGATCGAACGGTTGACGGCCTCTCTTTCCCGCTTCAATCAAAACGATCCCGCCAAAGAAGTGCTTTATCGCCCGATCAACAACGTGGCCGACATCACCAACTATGTGATGATGGAATGCGGCCAACCGCTGCATGCGTTCGATTTCGACAAACTCCACGGCGGGCGAATTGTTGTCCGCCGAGCCAAGCCGGGCGAGAAAATTCAAGCCATCGATCAGGCGGAATACCCGCTCGATGCGAATACCTGCGTGATCGCCGATGCCGACCGCCCCGTGGCCATCGCCGGCGTGATGGGCGGGTTCGAGACCGAGATTAGCGAGGGCACAACCAATGTGCTGATTGAAGCCGCCGACTTCGCTCCGCTGTCCGTTCGCAACACGGCCAGGCGGTTGAAACTGCACAGCCCCTCTTCCTACCGCTTTGAGCGGCAAGTGGATGCCTGCCAAATTGATTGGGCCAGCCGACGGTGCTGCGAATTGATTTTGGAACTCGCGGGCGGGGAACTTTTAGCGGGGCCGATTGTCGCGGGGACGCTGCCGACGGCGGAACGTCCCGCGATTAAGTTGCGGTTCGATCAGATTGCCCGCATTTTGGGAATTGAAATTCCTCCCGCGACCGCCGTCAAAATTGTGGAAGATCTGGGGCTGAAACAAACCGGGGAGATGAACGGGGCTTGTGAAGTCATCCCGCCTTCGTGGCGCAGGGATTTAACTCGCGAAGCCGATTTGATTGAAGAAGTCGCCCGCATTCATGGGTACGACAACATCCCCGCGGATGTTCCCGTGTCGCTGGCGGCGAGTGCGCCGACTCGGCGGGATCAAGTCGTCAATCGCGTGCGCGAAACATTGACCGGGGCGGGCTTTTACGAAGCGATCACGCTGTCTTTCACCACGGCGGAAAACCGGGCGAGATTCACGCCGCGAGGCGACTTGGCTCCGCTTGCCGTCGAGCACGATACGCGAAAACTCGAGAACCAACTTCGCCAAAGTTTGGTTCCACATTTGCTCGAATCCCGCAGGGAAAACGAACGCCAAGGCAACTTCAACGCCCAACTGTTCGAGATCGCCAAAGTCTATCTGAAAGCCTCGCCCGGCGCTCCCGAACGCGAAGTCGAACCCACGGTGATAGGGCTTGTCAGCGGAAGATCGCTGCGGGAACTCAAAGGCGTAATCGCCGAGTTGGCCCGGCGGATCAACCGCAATCTCAGTCTGACGACCCGGCCTTCCGATGTCCCTCAATTCGCGGCGGGGCGGGGAGCGGAGGTTTTTCTGGATAACCATTTCTGGGGCTGGGTCGGCGAACTCGATCCTGCCAAGGCCGAGGATTTGAAGCTCCGCGATGCCGTGAGTGCTGCGGAATTGGATCTGGATTTATTGCAACGCCTGGCCGATCTGACGCCCCAGTTCCAAGCCCTGCCGCAGTTCCCCGCGATCACGCGGGATTTGAATTTCGTGCTGGATGAAGGCGTGACCTGGCAGGAACTGGAAGACACCGTTCGCGCTGCCGCCGGCGAGTTGTTGGATTCGGTTTCGTTCGGCGGGCAATATCGCGGGCCGCAAATTCCCGCCGACAAAAAGTCGTACTTGGTCACCGTGGGGTATCGCTCGGCGGAACGCACGCTGACGACGGAAGAAGTGGATCAAGCCCAAACCGCCGTGATCGCCGCCTGCGAAAAACAACACGCCGCCGCACTCCGGTAAGTACGGACAAGAAAATCACTGCAAGGATTTGTGTGCCATGCCCACGGCTTTGTACAGCTTTGCGTGGGCATGCCTTCCACTGAGAAGGTGACGTGTTTCGAGCAGACATGGCCACTTAAAGCAGTGGCCATGCCACTCAATGGTAAATGAGTCGTTAGGAAAGAATTTCCCCATGAGTGACCCGCGTGGCGAACTGTCGGGATTGTTGATCGTGGGGACCGATACGGGCATCGGGAAAACCTATCTCACCGCCCGGATTGCCCGGCAACTTTTGGAGGAACACATTTCGGTTGGCGTCTTCAAACCCGTTTGCAGCGGTTGCGAGGAACCCGATTCGCCGATGCCCCTATGGCAAGATGTGGAACAGCTTTCCGAAGCGGTGAGGCATCAATTTCCCCGCGAGCGAATTTGCCCTCAAACTTTTCGGGCGGCCTTGGCTCCTCCCGTCGCCGCGCGAATGGAAGGCCGCCGCGTCAACCGGGAACTTTTGGTAGAGGGAGTCCAATGGTGGCGAGAGCGGGTGGACTTGCTGCTCGTGGAAGGCGTGGGCGGGCTGCTTTGCCCCATTTCAGACGAATGGACGGTTTGCGATCTGGCCGCGCGATTGGGGTTTCCGCTGTTGATCGTGGCTCGGCGGGGTTTGGGAACGATCAATCATACGCTGCTGACCGTGGAAGTCGCCCAGAGCCGGGGGTTGGAAATCGCGGGGATTATTCTGAACGAAAATCAACCCCGCAGTGCCGGCCTCGCCGGGGAAACCAACGCCCGCGAAATCGCGGTCCGATGTTCTGTGCCAATTCTGGCAGAGATCCCCTATCGAAAAGCCGACGGCTTGCGTCCGCTCGCCGAAACGTCGACAATCAATTGGCAAAAGATCGCAAGGAAGAGGTCTTGAGAGATTGAATGGAGAAGTGCGGAAAATATCGAGACGTTCGGGAGTCGGCATGTCTTTTGAAATGAGCTGCGCAAGCTGCGAAGGGCGTTTGATGGTGGAAACGCTGGGAATCGTGGTGGCGTGCCCCCACTGCGGAACCCATTTGGCCATCCCCGCAGAAATCCCCGGTCTGGCCGAGACGCCCGCACCCAACCTCGAAATGGAAAACCTGGCCAGCGAAGAGCTTGAGGACAGCGAAGACACGGGCGCACCCGATCCTTCCATCGGGAAATCCACTTGGGTTCCCGATGTTCCCGGCGAAGAATCCGTCTCTGCGTTTCCAGACTTTTCCGCATCGGCGAACGAGGCCGCCGCTTCGGAATCCAACGTGCTGGTTTCCGAGCCTGTGCTAAAAAACGAGTCGGAAGTTCCTTCCGCGATCCGCGTGGCAAACCCCGATCCTTCCGCCGTGATGCCTGCGATTATTACCGATGCCACGGTTTCCGAACCGATCAGCGGGATTCCAGTGATCGGAGATTCTCCGCCGGAACCGGCTCCTCAACTGCAAGAGGAACCAGCCCCCGAAGTGGAACCGCCGGCATTGGTTCAGGATGCGGAACCCATCGTAGTTGCCGAAACAAAACCTTCCGAGCCGGCTCCAATCATCAGCGAGACTGCCGAAACGGTAGGAAGTTTTCCCGTGTTGAACGTCGATACTTCCGGGGGACATTCCGACTCCGCCCCGATGATCGTGACGGATCAGGAACATCCACAGGCCGAGTTTCCCGATTTCGCCGCGGCAAGCCCCACGCCCGCGATTGTCGAAACCGCCCAACCGCAAGCAGCCCCGGTTTCACAAGAATCCGAGCCGACTCCCCCGCCGGGGAAAACCGACGCCAAGGAAAAAAAGCAGCAATCCGTTTACGATTCGGTCTTCAATTCGCGCCGCGGGAGACTGATTCCCCCGCCCGTGTTTCAAGCCTGGCTAAGCTACACCATCCTGCTGACAGGCGGCTTGGCAATGGCGATCTATTACATTTTCACCACGCCGAACCGCGAAATGGAAAACTTGCCGGATGTGAAGCCCATCGTGGACAAATCGGGGAAAATCGTGTGCCGGCTGGTTCCCGAAAAAGCGAAGATGCCACCCGGCCACACACTGTCCCTGAACGAGACCCAGCGCTTCGGCAACCTCGAAGTCACGCCGCTCAAAGTGACGAAAGGGGATCTTACGCTCGTTGGGCGGGAGTACGGTTCATCATCCCGCCAAGTCAAGCAGGAAGGCACGGTCTTGAAGCTCTGGCTCAAATTCAAAAACGTCTCGCAGGATCAAACCATCGCCCCCATCGACAACGAACTTTTATTTTATCGCAATCCGCACCCCGAACGAAACAATGGAGCCGTGGCCAACAATTTTGTCTGCCGCGCGAATGAAAAAAGCAAGCCGGAAAACTTAGTTCTAGTTTACGACCATTGGTTCGTGGGCGATTACAACATCAAAGAAGCAAACATCGGCCACGAACTGAAACCCGGCGAAGAAGCCGTGCTTTGCATCCCGTCGGAAACCACGGGCTGGAAAAAACTCAAAGGCGATTTGATCTGGCGGGTGCATTTTCGCAAAGGGTACTCGCCCAAGCATTACGGTATCACTACGATCTTTGAAGTGGATTTCAATAGCGACGCCATTCAAGCGGATTCCCACGTTTAATGCCCCATCCCGCCGACAGTCTTCGGCCTATTTGTCCTCGAGTGCCGGTTTGAAATTGAAAGCATTTCATGTCCGCTATTCCTCCTCTATTCGCACAAATCCCGGAGAACCTGCTGGTTCCGTTGGCCTCCCCGCTTAAAAGCTGGTATTGGGAAGTCTTACACGTGGCCCACGGCTTGCATCGGGCGGCGGACCAATACAACATCGCCAAGGAAACCCTGTTAGACCGCGTGGAAGAACATTTGCTGGACCGCGAGTTGTCTCAAACCGATTCCACTTTCGCGGGGGAAGCGGAACAGGCCGAGGAAGAACCGGGGGACTGCTCCGCACAGCGATTGTTTGCCTGGCGGTTGCTTCGGCAACTCGAGCGCTGCGGTTGGTTCGAATACGAATACCGACGAGATGTCGGGCAGGTGCTGCGGTTTCCCGATTATGCGTTAAACCTAATCGCCGTTTTGGAAGAGACCGCGCGGGGAGAGCGTCCCCGTGTGAAGGGGCTGGCATATAACCTTATGCAAATCCTTACCGATGCCGAGCAACAACGCAGCGACCCCGGCTTCGTACTCTATCAAGCCAAGAATGCGATGGCCGCATTCTTGCGGGAGTTGAAAGTTCTGCAGGCCAACATCGGTCGTTATATAGAACGAGTGGCCGAGCGCGAACAGGTCCGCGATTTGTTGGCTCTACAAATGAACGATTTTTGGCCCAAAGTCGTGGAGCCGAGCTATCAACAATTCAAAACCAGCGACAACGTATTGCGGTTCCGCGTGGAGATTTTAGACCGCTTGGAAGAACTCGCCAACGATCCTCTGTTTGTGCAAGAAGCCGCCGCCCGCGTGGAGTTTCAGGAGGAGTTAAGCCAGGAGGAAGCGAAAGCCCGCGTGCATGAATGGCTGGATGAAATGGCCGCCGAGATTCATTCTCTGGATGAACTCATTGAAGAGATTGATGCCCGGCACGCCCATTATGCGGGGCTGACCTTGCAGCGGATTCGGCATCGTTTGCACAAAAACGAAACCACAGAAACCCGCCTAGTAGATATGATTCATGCCCTCGCAGAATTGCCCGCATCGGCAGAGGAAACCTGGGACGATCTGCTGGAAGCCTATCACCTGCAAATCGCGGGGGAAGATTCGCTCTACCGCATGCCAAATACTCTGGAACCCCATACACCGGAACCCATCATCGCGGCCTACATTTCCGAAGCAGACCGCCAAACACTACTGTCCCAAGTTCGTGATAGCCTGGCTGGCCCCATCAATCGGGAAGCACTCTTCGCCGAGGTGCGCGAACTTTTGCAAACTCAGGGTGCTTTAGAATTGGCCGAGATGCCTATAGAGAACGACCTGGAATTCCTGCGGCTAATCGCATTGCATGCTTATCGAACCGAAGCAGAGGCCCCTTATAAACTGCAAGTCGCCGAGGATGCACCGCTGGTGCGTGCGGGATGCTATTCCTTCCGCAACGGAGAGCTGAAACCTCGCGGCGATTTCTCAGCATAGGTTCATAGAAAGCTACGAAGAGAAGTCATATCATTCGCACAATCAATCACGGATCGCCCAAGAAAGGGACAGTTATGAGTAAGACGATCAATGTAGCTATGGTGGGTTTAGGCTTCGGGGCGGAGTTTATCCCGATCTATCAAAGCCATCCCCATGCCAACGTACATGCCATCTCTCGCCGGAACGAAGCCGAGCTAAACAAAGCAGGCGAACAGTTTGGCATCGAGAAGCGTTATACAAGCTACGATGATGTGCTAGCCGACAAAGACGTGGATTTCGTCCACATCAATAGCCCGATCAACGACCACGCATGGATGTCGCTGAAAGCCCTAGACGCCGGCAAGCACGTGATGTGTACCGTGCCGATGGCAACCACGATTGAGGAATGCCGGCAAATTGTGGAAAAGGTCAAGGAAACCGGCCTCAAATATATGATGGCCGAGACCGTAATTTATAGCCGGGAGTTCTTGTTCATCAAGGAAATGTACGAAAAAGGCGAACTTGGAAAGATTCAGCATCTCGCAGCTTCGCATCCGCAAGACATGGATGGTTGGCCGGAGTATTGGCAAAAGATGATTCCCATGCACTATGCCACGCACGTCGTCAGTCCGTGTTTGGGCCTTGTCAATGGACTAGCCGAGTACGTGAGTTGTTTCGGTTCAGGCACGGTCCGGGACGACATCGCGGAAAAATCGGGCAACCGCTTCGCCGTCGAGAGTTGCCACATCAAAATCAAAGATAGCGACCTCACAGCGCACATTTGGCGGTTTCTGTATGATGTGGCTCGGCAGTATCGCGAGAGCTTTGATGTCTACGGCACGAAGAAGAGTTTTGAATGGACGCTGATCGAACACGAACCGCACGTGATTCATACCGCGAAGAAGCCCGAACCGGAAATTCCCGAGCGCGTGGAAGTTCCCGACTATGCCCACTTGTTGCCGGAACCGATTCGCAAATATACAATGCCCCAAGAAATCCACGATGCCGGGCATTTGTCCTTCATTCAAGGAGGCGGCCACGGCGGTTCGCATCCGCATCTCGTGAATGAATTTATTAGTGCGCTGATAGAAGACCGCGACCCGCGTCCCAATGCAGTCACCAGCGCCAATTGGACTTGCGTAGGCATCTGTGCCCACGAATCCGCCACCAAAGGCGGCGAAATCGTCCGCCTACCAGAGTTTACCCTGGGTTAAGAATGGGATTTTTGTCAGGATCAACAAGATAGACAGGATGAAAACCAAAAACTCAGGATGTAATGTTGTTGCCAAACTACAATGCCAGCCTGTTTATTTTGTAAATCCTGTCAGAAATAGAACAATGAATTAACGAGCTTCCTTTTTGAGGTTATATCCATGTTCCGTCTGTCCTCTACAATTTGTTTTCTGGCTCTCGCCTGTTCTCTTCCGGGGGCATCGGCGAAGGATTTGAAAGTTTTATTCTTAGGCGACAATGGGCATCATCGTCCGCGAGAGCGATTCGTTCAATTGCAGCCCGTGATGGCCAAGCGGGGAATTGAGTTAGTCTATACCGATGAGATGATGGACCTTAATCCTAAGAATCTCAAGAAATATGATGCGCTAGTGCTCTATGCGAATATCGACAAGATCGACCCGCCGCAGGAAAAGGCGCTGTTGGAATATGTTGCCGGCGGCGGGGGATTCGTGCCGCTGCATTGCGCGAGCTTTTGCTTTCGGAACTCCAAAGATGTCGTGGCATTAATGGGCGCACAATTTCAAAAGCATGGCACGGGAACTTTTCGGACTCAAATCGCCGATGCGAAACATCCCGTGATGAAAGGCTTCGGCGGCTTTGAAAGTTGGGATGAGACCTATCAACATCATCTGCACAACGAAAAGAACCGCACGGTGTTGGAATACCGGGTCGATGACCAAGGCAAAGAGCCGTGGACTTGGGTTCGCACAGAGGACAAAGGCCGGGTGTTCTATACGGCATGGGGACACGACCATCGCACTTGGGGCAATCCGGGCTTTCAAAACCTCGTCGAGCGGGGCATTCGCTGGGCCGCCGGGGATGATCCTAGCCTCGTCCCCAACTATCTGGCCGACAGCCCATTTCCCGTTCCGCAGATGACGGACAAGCGAACGGATGTGAAACCATTTGAATATATTGAAGTCGGTAACAAGATCCCCAACTATACGCCCGGGCGCAGTGGGGCAGGCAAGGCGAAGCTAAGTCTAAAATGCAAAAGCCCTTGCCCGCGGAAGAATCGCTCAAACATTTTGTGGTTCCCGAAGGATTTCACGTTGAACTATTTGCTTCAGAACCGGACATTGGCGGCAAACCGATCTGCATGGCCTGGGATGAAAAAGGCCGCTTGTGGATCGCCGAGACTTATGATTACCCCAACGAACTCCAACCCCCCGGCAAAGGCCGCGACCGCGTTCGCATTTTGGAAGACACCGACGGCGATTGGCGGGCCGACAAGTTTACCGTCTTCGCCGACCATTTAAGCATTCCCACCACAATGACGTTCCACAAGGGCGGGCTAATTCTGCAAGATGGCACGCGAACGCTCTACCTGAGAGACACCGACGGCGATGACAAAGCCGATGAAACAACCGTCTTATTTGCCGGCTGGAGTCAAGGCGACACGCACGGCGGTGTGAGCAATTTTCAATATGGACTCGACAATTGGATCTGGGGCATGCAGGGATACAACAATTCCCGGCCTACTGTGGATGGGCAAGCGAACCAAAGTTTTCGCCAGGGCTTCTTTCGCTTCAAGCCCGATGGTTCGGAACTCGAATTTTTACGATCCACTAACAACAACACGTGGGGTTTGGGGATCAGCGAGGAAGGCATTGTCTTCGGCTCGACGGCCAATCGTTGCCCCAGCGTCTATATGCCCATTCCCAACCGCTATTACGAAAAGGTCCGGGGTTGGGCTCCCTCGTTGGTGCTACAAATGATTTCGGACACCCATTTGTTCAAGCCAATCACTAAGAACGTGCGGCAGGTGGATCAACATGGAGGCTATACCGCCGGCGCGGGGCATGCGCTCTATACAGCCCGCAAGTACCCGAAGGAGTATTGGAACCGCACGGCTTTCGTGAATGGTCCCACGGGGCACTTAGTCGGCACGTTCGTGTTGGAATCCGAAGGAAGCGATTTTCATTCGACTAGCCCCTGCAATTTACTGGCAAGCGATGATGAATGGTCCGCTCCGATTATGTCGGAAGTCGGCCCCGACGGCAACGTGTGGGTGATCGATTGGTACAACTATATCGTGCAGCACAACCCCACGCCGCGCGGATTCAAGACCGGCAAAGGCCAGGCTTACGAAACCGATCTGAGAGACAAAAAGCACGGACGCATTTACCGCGTGGTTTACGGCGATGAAAAAGACAAGCCCTATACCCTGGCCGATGCCACGCCGGAAAAACTGGTCGCCACCTTAAAACACCCCACGATGCTCTGGCGAAAACATGCGCAGCGACTGTTGGTGGAACGGGGCAAACTGGATGTCGTTCCGGCATTGCTCGAATTGATCGGCGATCAAGATGCGCGTACCGCGGATGAGATTGGCCTGAACGTCGGTGCCATTCACGCACTTTGGACACTTCACGGGTTGGGGCAACTCGATGGCTCCAACGGCCGCGCGGTCAGGACGGTTATCGCCGCACTTACTCATCCGTCAGCCGGCGTCAGGCGAAATGCGGTCCAGGTTCTTCCTGACCTGGAACTCTCTGCGGAAGTTATGATTAATAGCAACTTGTTGGAAGACGAGATGCCCAAGTGCGGTTGATGGTCCTCTTGAAATTGTCCGATTTGCCTCCAGTTCCCGCAGCGGGTCCGGCCATCTTGAAGGCGATGACGAACCCCATCAATGCCGGCGACCGTTGGATTCACGATGCCGCGATTAGTGCCGCCGCGACAAATGCGGATAGCTTTCTGAAAGCCGTCGCAGAATCGGATCAAAAACCCGATGAAAAACTGCTGGAAGCGGTGGGCATTGTGGCGGGGCATTATGGGCGGGGCGGTCCGGTGGATTCCGTAGCCGGGGTTGTCGGAGGATTGTCAAAAGCCAATCCCGTGATTGCCGAGGCCATTTTGCAGGGGATGGCCCAGGGCTGGCCGGATGGCAAATCTCCGAAGATGGATAAAGTCTTCGAAGCGGACCTCAAGCAGTTGATGACCAAACTCCCGCCCGCCAGCCGGGGCGTACTCTTAAAACTCGCAATTGGTTGGGGAAGCAAAGAGTTTGAAAGTTATGCCAAGGAAGTCTCCGCTTCTCTCGTTGCCCAAATTGATGATGAAAAACTCGCGCGTGAAAAACGGTTGTTAGCAGCCGGGCAGTTGGTGGCATTTCGTTCGCAGGATGATGCCGTGGTGAAAGAAATCTTGGGCCGCATCACCCCGCAAACTTCGCCCGCATTCGCGTTGGGTTTGGTGCAATCGCTGGGGGCGAGCGAATCGAAAGCGGCAGGGGAGCTGCTGACCGCTCACTTTCCCGGCATGACGCCCCAAACCCGCGCTGCGGGGATCGCGGTGATGATGAGCCGACCGGAATCCACGCGGTCACTTTTAAATGCCATCGACAAGGGCACGGTGTTGTTGTCGGAACTTTCGCTGGATCAAAAGCAAGCGCTGTCAACCCATCCCAATCGAGGGATTCAACGCCAAGCCCGGCAACTGCTGGGACGCGGCGGAGCACTCCCCAACCCAGATCGGCAAAAAGTGCTGGCCGAACTTTTGCCTTTGACGAAATTGCATGGCGATGCCAAAGCGGGCAAACTGATCTTTACTAAGCAATGTTCCAAATGCCATACACACAGCGGGGAAGGTGCAAAGATCGGCCCCGATTTGACCGGCATGGCGGTGCATCCTAAGGCGGAACTTTTGACGCACATTATCGACCCCAGCCGCGACGTGGAAGGTAACTTTCGCGTTTACACCGTGCTGACTTCGGATGGGATTGTGCTGACGGGCTTGTTGTCGTCGGAATCGAAAACCGCCGTCGAATTGTTTGACGTGGAAGGCAAGAAGAAGGTCATCCTGCGGGAAGACATCGAGCAAATGCTTGCTTCGCGAAAATCCCTGATGCCCGAAGGCTTTGAGAAGCAAGTCTCCAAAGAAGACATCACCAACTTGCTGGAATTTCTGACGCAGCGGGGAAAATTCCTGCCTTTGGATCTCAGAAAAGTTGCCAGCATTGCCAGCGACCGGGGCATGTTTTTCTCTCGCGACGCAGATGTGGAACGCTTGATCTTTGCGGATTGGTCGCCCAAAACATTCAAGAACGTGCCCTTCCAATTGATCGACCCGAAAGACGGCAAAGTGCCCAACGTAATTTTGCTTTACGGACCGATTGGGACGATTTCCCAGACGATGCCCAAATCGGTGAGCCTGCCCGCAAACGGGTCCGCGCGGGCGATTCATTTATTGAGCGGCGTTTGCGGGTGGGGCTTCCCTTACGACCGCAACAAAACCGTCTCGATGACCGTCCGCCTGCATTATGCGGATGGCAAAACCGAAGACCACGAACTCTTAAACGGCGTGCATTTCGCGGATTACATCCGCCGCGTGGATGTGCCGGGTTCGGAGTTCGCATTTCCGCTCAGGAGCCAACAAATCCGCTATTTGGCGGTGCTGCCGAAGCGGACGGAAAGCATCGAGAACATCGAGTTCATCAAAGGTCCCAATCAAACCGCCCCGGTGGTCATGGCCGTCACCTTGGAATTTTTGGAGACCCCCAAACCGGAGTAATTAGGGAGTTTCAATGGCAGGCGAGAACCGAATTTGTCAGTTCTTGTCGTTCTGCTGGGTTTTCCAATAGTGGGAGGTCTTGGCCAGGTCTTGGTAGATGGCGATTAGCTTTTGTTCCAGGGCCTTGGCTTCTTGGGGGTGCTGATCGATTACGTTTTGTTGCTCGCCGATGTCTTCGGTGATGTGGTAGAGTTCAAAATCGGTCAGCTTTGCGGCACGAATGGTTTCAATGTTTTTGTCGTTGATGTTCTCCATTTTGGGGAGTTTGCCTTGGTTGATTTTGGCCAGTAGTTTCCAAGATCCCTCCCGCATGGCCACGCGGTGTTCGTTCAAGGCGTTGAAGTAGCACCAGAACAACGGCGTCTTACGAGAAAGCGGTTTGCCTTCCAGCAGCGGCAGGAAATTCGTGCCGTCAAAGTGTCTATCCTGAGGAAGTTTCGCGCCTGCGAGCCGGCAGAACGTGGGCAAGAGATCCAACGACCACACCGGCTCGGCGGAAACTTTCGGGCTTTGAATTTTTGCCGGCCAATTCAAGATGCCCGCCACGCGAAAACCGGCTTCGGTGGTCCATAATTTCATTCCCCGCAAAGGGCCGGGCGTGCCGTAAGATCGCGTTGCGCCGCGATACCGTTTGAGGGTCTCCGGGCCGTTGTCCGAAGTGAAAACTACCAGCGTGTTCTCACGCAGTCCTAAACGCAGCAGGGCATCCAGCAAGCGGCCGGTGGCGATGTCTACGTTTTCCACATTCGCGAAGTATTGGGCTTGATCTTCGTTCTTGGCGACCGATTTGTATTTGGCGACCAACTCCGGCGGAGATGCCACCGGCTCGTGCGGTTCGTGGAAGGTTGTGAAGAGAAAGAATGGCTGCTTCGGATCGGATTTCGCGTGCCGATCCAGCCAGCCTATCGCCTCATCCGCCACAAGCTGGCAACTGTAGCCTTCCAACTTGCCCACGGGTTTGCCATCGCGGACGAAGTTCCGCGGATTCTGATGCGAAGGGGCGGCGTTGTTTTGCGTAGCGAACCAATGATCGAACCCAAAATCGCCCGGTTGCGGTTGCTGGGGCGAATTGAAATAGCTGTTGCAGTGCCATTTGCCGGTTTGGCACGTCGCATAGCCGGCCTGCTTCAGCAATTGGGCAATCGTGATTTCCTCGCGGCGCATGTGAACCTGATCGCGGGCATCGGCTTTAATGCCTTTGGCATCGGGAATCCAATCGTAAACTCCCGCCCGGTTAGGGCTGCGTCCGGTGAGCAATCCCACCCGCGAAGGCGAACACACCGGAGCCGCCGAGTAACACGCGGTCAAGCGAATCCCCGTGGCGGCCAGCCGATCCAAGTTGGGCGTTTTGATGTGCGGATGCCCGAAACATCCTAAGTCGCCGTAGCCCAAATCGTCGCAGAGGATGACCAAGAAATTCGGACGATCCGGAGCCTCCTCCGCCGCGTGCGATTTACCAGCCCATGCAAGCGCCGCCGAGAACACGATTATCCCGAAAACCGAACCACCAGAGCAGCATTTTTGAAAGAGCACGGTTGCACCTCGAACGCAAAGAAGAATGGAGCGGCTTGTGATGACCAAAGAAAGTCGATTGACTTTTGAAGCACTCAGCAGAACCAGGAGGCTCACGCCTCCCGCTCGCCTTTTATCCTAAATGATGTTGTGTTTCCAGCCTGGGAAGGTTGTGAGCAAGATTGAAAAACGGGTCATTTGGCGTTCAGCCAGTTGTCGCCGGTGTTGATGTCCACAACCAGCGGAACCGCCAGGTCCAGGGCTTGGCACATTTCGGAGCGGGCAATGGGAATTAGCGAATCCACGGCCTCGGCGGGGGCTTCGAATACCAGTTCATCGTGGATTTGCAGCAGCATTCTCGCGGGGTGCTTTTCGGCTTTCAGGCGGGCATGAATGCCGAGCATCGCCCGCTTGATGAGATCCGCCGCCGAGCCTTGGATGACCGTGTTAATCGCCGTGCGTTCGGAGAGATTTCGCTGCCGGCCTTGCACGCGGGCGATGCCTTCGATTCGCCGCCTGCGGCCCAAAATCGTGCGGGCGTAGCCCGTGGTTCGGCATTCTTCCAGCAATGTTTCCAGATACTTTTCCACACCCGCGTAACGGTCGAAATAGTTGTCGATGAACAAGGCGGCTTCTAATGTAGAGATGCGAATCGCCTTCGATAAGCCGGCGGGGCTTTGCCCGTAAATCACGCCGAAGTTGACCGCTTTCGCAACCCGGCGTTGTTCGCTCGTGACTTCTTCGAGCGGAGTTTGAAAGATCTCCGCCGCCACGCTGGCGTGAATGTCCACGCCTTCACGGAAGGCGGTTTGCAAGGCTTCATCCTGGCTGAAATGCGCCAGCATGCGGAGTTCCACTTGCGAATAATCCGCCGAGATCAATTGCCAACCGGGTTGAGACGGCACGAAAGCCTGGCGAATGCGGCGGCCTTCTTCGGTGCGAATGGGGATGTTCTGCAAATTCGGATCGCTGCAACTCAACCGGCCCGTCGCGGCCACGACTTGGCTGAACGAACAATGAATGTTCCCCGTGTCGGGGTTCACCATTTCGGGGAGGGCATCCAGATACGTGCCTTTGAGTTTCGCAAGTTGGCGCTGCTCGATAATCTTCGCGGGCAACTCGTGCTGAACCGCCAATTCTTCCAGCACTTCGTGGTCGGTGCTGGCTCCGGTCTTGGTGCGTTTGATGATGGGGAGTTTGAGTTCGTCGAATAAGATGGCCGCAAGTTGCTTGGGGGAGCCGATGTTAAATTCCCGCCCCGCCAAGTGATGGATTTCGGTTTCGAGCTGTTCCAACCGCTCGGTCAGTTCCGCGCTTTGCCGTTTGAGTTCCTGAGTATCAACCCGAATGCCCGCGAATTCCATTTCGGTGAGCACCGAAATCAACGGGCGTTCCAAATCCCAATACAGATCCCAGAGGTTTTCTTCCTTCAATCTCTCGGCGACCAATTCGGCGATTTGCCAGGTGAAGTCGGCATCTTCGCTGGCGTACTCGGCGGCTTGTTGAACGTCCACTTCCGCCATGCTTTTTTGTTTCGCGCCTTTGCCGATCAGATCGCTAATGGGAATCATTCCTCGGCCCAAAAAGCGGTCGGCGAGAGTCTCCAAGCTATGGCTTCTGGCCCCGGCTTCCAAAAGATAATCGCCCACCATCGGATCGAGACCCACGCCTTTAAGTTCCACGCCCGCATGGCGGAGCACAAGCATGTCGTATTTGATGTTCTGGTTAATCTTGGTGATTTCGGAGTCTTCGAGGATCGGTTTCAGTCCCGCCAGCACGGTTGCCGGGTCGAGTTTTTGTTGCATCGGCGGACCTTGCACGGGAATGTAAATCCCGTGGTCTGGTTCCCAGCAAATCGCCCAACCCACGATGTCGGCCCGCACGGCGTTGAGGCTGGTCGTTTCCAAGTCCACGCAAAACACGGGCTGCTGTTGGAGTTCTTTGAAGAACTTCGCGAACTTTGCGGGCGTGTCGACGACTTCCCATTGGCGAAACAAGGTTTTTCGTTTAGTGCTCGCCTGGCCGATTTTGGGCGATTGCTTTTTCTCGCGGGCTTCCTCGGCATAGCGTTTGAAGGCCAATTCGCTGAAGAGTTCTTCCAACTTATGCCAATCCGGTTCGCGGACTTGGGCCTGGTCCCAATCGAATTCCAACGGCAAATCGGTGTTCAACGTGACCAGCTTGCGGCTGTTGAGGGCGACCTCCGCGAAGGTTTTCAGGTTCTCTTGCAACTTCTTGCCGGGGGCTTGGTCGGCGTTGGCGAGAACTTCTTCCAGGGTTCCGAATTTCTCCAGCAAAGCCCGGGCTTTTTTCGGGCCGACCAAAGGCACGCCGGGCACGTTATCGACGGCATCGCCCACCAGCGATTGAAAATCGATCACCTGATCGGGACGAATCCCCCAATCTTCCAGCAAAAAGGCTTCATCCAAAAACAACTTTTTGCGGATGTTGTACATCTGCACGTTGGGGCCTAAAAGTTGGCGGGCATCTTTGTCGCTGGTGACAATCCGCACGTCCATCCCCCGCCCGCTGCCCTGTTTCGAGAGCGTGGCGATTACGTCATCCGCTTCCCAACCCGGCGAACTGATCGCGGGGATGTTGTAGGCTTTGATGACCTCGATAATCCAAGGGATTTGGGGCTTCAAATCCGGCGGGATCTCACCGCGGTTGGCTTTGTAGTCGGCAGAGATTTTGCTGCGTTCGCCCGGTCCGGGGGATTCCAGCGCGCACACCAAATGTGTGGGTTTTACTTCATTTCGCAGGTAACGCAGATCGGTAGTGAACCCGTAAACCGCATTCGTGGGTTGTCCGCCCGCGCCGGTCATGGGCTGCCTGATGGCGTGGAACACCTGAAACATCAACGAGAAAGTGTCCACCAGATATACGGTTTCAGTCATGCGATTTTTTCCTGGGATTAACGGTTCGAGGTTCTTCACAAGATAGCCGTTTTCAGACGGGATTACATTTCAGTTTTCAGTTTTCAGTTTTCAGCGGTCAGCGGTCAGCCTCTGTACTTCTTGCTCTCGACTCTCGACTCTTCAAAAATCATCAATTCCAGCCTGATGGCAATTGTAAATCTTTCAAGAATCCGTTGGTCTTTGTGGGAAGTTTTTGCCTTCAAATCGCGGGGACTGCGGAATTATGCTTCGGAGGAACAGAAAACTTTTACCTGCTGATTTGCTGGTTTTTAGGCGTTCGCAGCGGAAATTTCGAGGCTGCGGGGAGTCCCCTGGGCTTTGCGCAAACGCGGCTCGGCATGGGAAGTGCTTTGAATATTTGGAGTGCCAGGGAGATCCCCTTGCCGACCTGAGTTTCGCCGACGATAATACAAATCTCCGGGAGATGCTTTTGTCATCCAAGGTGTTTTGGATTTGTATTGGGGGAAAACTCGTGCGCGGGGTGGCCGCAAAAATCTGCAAGATCTATTCCAAGAATTCACCGAATCGGGCTGGGCCATTTTGGCCTTGGTGGTGACGGTTGGCATAGGAATTTGGATGGTTTCATGGATTCGATCCCGTTTGGCCGATGATGAGGATTCTGCGACGGAAGATCACCGATTGTTATCGCAAATCGCGGATCTGAAAGAGCAAGGTGACCTCACGGAAGAAGAATACCGATCCATCAAAGGTCGGTTGGTAGAACGTATCGACGACTCCATGTCCGCACACGGGGAAGATCAGCCTGCTCGTGAAGTTTCCCAAGCTGAATCACCCGATTCGGACAAATCGGAAACCAACGAGAAGGCTCCCAAAACGCGGGGCGCAATGGACGGTTGAAAAGCATTCCATGCCGACTTTCAACTCGTCTGCGTCCATTTCCGTGCCAGGCGCGTTCGTGGGCGGGGAGTCAAACAGCAAGGTGGTGAATTTATGGGTTTGCAGGGACGCGAATCAGGGAACGGAGAGGACTTTTTATCTCCTGGCACAATCGGCAACGATGAAGGAAAAGCATGCCCTCCAATAACGATTTCAATCCTGGAAAACGCGGCTCCGGCAAAAAGAACGCCAATTGTTCGTTCTGTCGCAAGAGCTATCGCGAAGTCGGCCCCTTAGTCGAGGGGCCGGAAGACGTCTATATCTGCGGCGAATGCATCGAACTCTGCCAGTCGATTCTGGATCAGGAACGCCGACGCCGCGGCCCTGCGAAACAGCTCTTCAATAAAGTTCCCACGCCGCGCGAAATCGTTCATCATCTGGACGATTACGTGATCGGACAAGAACACACCAAAAAAGTGCTCGCGGTCGCCGTCCATAATCACTACAAGCGGTTGATGCTCCGCGAAGACGCCAGCAGCGATGTGGAAATCGAAAAATCCAACATCATGCTCATCGGCCCCACGGGTTGCGGCAAAACCCTGCTGGCCCGCACGTTGGCCCGCTACCTGCAAGTCCCTTTTGCCATCGGCGATGCCACCACGCTGACTGAAGCCGGCTACGTGGGCGAAGACGTGGAAAACCTGCTGCTGAAACTCCTTCACGCAGCGGACTTCGACATCGAAGCCGCCCAACGCGGGATTTTGTTCATCGACGAGATCGACAAGATCGGCAAAACCAGCCAGAACGTTTCCATCACGCGGGACGTGTCCGGCGAAGGCGTGCAGCAAGCCTTGCTGAAAATGCTGGAAGGCACGGTGGCCAACGTGCCCCCCCAAGGCGGTCGCAAACATCCCGAGCAGCAATATATTCAAATCGACACCACCAACATCCTGTTTATCTGCGGCGGAACTTTTGTGGGCTTGGAAGACATCATCGGCAAACGCTTGGGCAAGAAAACCATCGGCTTCGGGCCTTCGGTCCAAAGCTCGATGGAGAATCGCGAACGCGAATTGCTGGCCCAAGCCACCGTGGATGATGTGCTCGAGTTCGGCTTGATTCCCGAACTGCTCGGACGTTTGCCCGTCATCAGTTCGCTTTCCCAACTGGACGTGGAAGATTTGGTCCGCATTCTAACGGAACCCAAAAACTCGCTGATCAGGCAATACGAAAAATTCTTCGAGATGGAAGGTGCGACGCTGGAGTTCACCGAAGGGCGCTGCGGGAAATCGCCAGAATCGCCAAGAAGAAGGAAACCGGAGCACGCGGGCTGCGCAGCGTCGTCGAAGAAGCCATGTTCGAGATGATGTACGAACTGCCCGAACAAGAAGCCGGCCGCAAATACGTGGTCACCCGCGAGATGATTCGCGGCGAGGAAGCCATGTTCCCGCACGATGATTCCGCCGCCGCCTAACCCCGGCGAATTGCAACATTTGCAAAAAGACAACAGGGCATGAAACCGCGTTCGGTTTCGTGCCCTGTTTGTCATTTCAACTCGTGATTCGATTTGTGCTTATGTGCTGGCGGGGTCTTTGCCGTTGACCCAGGGGCCGGCGAGTTTCATGTAGTCCGGTTCTTCCAGCACGCTGCCGAGATCGCCGGCTTTCCAACCGGCAATGTGGTTGGGTTTCTCGCGGCGGTGGGATTTTTCTTCCCACTTCTTGGCCCAATCGCTGCCGCCTTCGTGAACGGTGAGCGTGTCCGAATCGAAGTGGTACACCTTGCCGTTGCGGTAGCTTTGTGCGCCGAGATCACGGTAGACAATGCCGCCGCCCCTAAGTCGGCGGGGTTGTTGCACATTTGCGGATCGTTGGCCGCGATGGCGTCCGACCAGTTTTTGAAGTGGGCGTAGGTCGTGTTGGCAACCTGCCCGGTTTGGATGACTTCCTGCTTGAGTTTGCTGTCGAGGGTGACTTGCGGGCGTTCGGGAATGAACTGGAAACTCGTCGAACTGTTCGCCGTTGCCGAACACGAACGAGCCATTGTGCCCGCGAATCAGTTGCCGAATCGGCGTTTCTTGGCAAGCCATCGTGGCGGTGACCAAGCCCTGCACGCCTTCGTTGAAGTCGGCGACGACGGTGGCCACGTCCGGCACATCCGCGGCCGTCGTATTCCAGGAAGATTCCGCCGGCCCCCACGACCCGCGCCCGGGAAACCGCAAGTCCCGTGGCTTTCAGCATCGAGGTTGTGCGATGCACGAACAGGTCGGTAAACATGCCCGAGCCGAACGGCCAGAACCGCCGCCATTGGGCATAAACCGCCCGGTCGAACGGGATCGCCTCGGCCAAGCCTTCTTCCACGCCCAGCCATTTCTTCCAGTTGATCGTGCTGGGGCGTCATGTTTTCGGTCAGCTTATAATACCGCCATTGGCCCATCGAGGAGTTGCGGAAGAACTCGGTCTGATACACCAGCACCTTGCCGAGCTTGCCCGCCCGCAGCAGTTGATTGACTTCATTCCAGACCGGCAGGCTGGTGGACTGCACGCCGACCTGCATCACCTTGCCGGTTTTCTGCCAGGTCTTCATCACGACGTCGATCGCTTCTTCGACGGTCTTGGTCATCGGCTTTTCGCAGTAGACGTGCATGCCCGCGTTCAAGGCTTCGATGGTTTGCTTCGCGTGCCAATGGTCGGGGGTGCCGATGCAGACGGCGTCCAATTTTTCCTTGGCGTACATCTCGCGAAAGTCTTCGTACTGCGCGGGATCCTTGCCGGTTTTCTTTTTGATGTGATTCGCGGCCCGGTCGCGGTGCTCGCTGTAAACACGTCGCAGACCGCAGCGAGTTCAATCGGTTGGCCTTCGTTTTCCAAAGTCGTCAAAGTTTTGACGTGCGCGCCAAAACCTCGGCCGCCCGGACCGACAAACCCGATGCGAAGTTTTTCATTGCTGTTCGCGGCCTTGGCGGTGTCAGCGGCGGTCGCCATGCCCGCCAAAGCCGCCGCCGAGATCGCAGAGGCGCTGCCGGTTTTCAAAAATTGTCGTCGCGTGGCATCTTGCTCGGTCATCTGGGGAACCTTTTTGCATCAGGAAAACGGATGGGGTTCGCAGTCAATTGGAACATCGACTATACCCAAAAGTCCAAACCCAAGGAAACGACACGCGCGAAAAGGAACGAATCCCATTTTGCGTTCCTGCGATTCTTGGTCAAGAATCCGTTTCAATGTTACTGCGCGGCAAGATGTTGCAGCAGGGTTTCGCCCGCCAGTTCGCCGCTGTGGATGCAATCGGGGATGCCCACGCCTCGGTAAGCGTTGCCCGCCAAGGCCAAACCGGGATGAAGTTTCACGCGGCTTTCGATCTCTGCCACTCGATCCAAATGCCCCAAGTGATACTGCGGCATGGCACGGTTCCAACGGGCGACTCGCGCGAAATCCGGCTCGCCCGCTGACGCCCAAAATCTCCCGCAATTCCTGGCGAACGATTTGCACGAGTTCTTCATCCGAGCGGTCGAGTTCTTCGGGTTGCATTGCCCCGCCGACGAAGGTTCGCAATTGCACGCAACCTTCCGGGGCACGGTCGGGAAACTTGCGGCTGGTGAACGAGACCGCCAAAATCCGCCGGCGTTCGATGGCGGGAATCACTAAACCGAACGCATTCAAGGGATGTGTGATGTCCGCGAGTTTGTGCCCGCTGACCACAATCGCCGTGGAAGCATATTCGATTCCGCCCAACAACCGGGAAAGCTCGGCATCGGTGTCTTGCAATAATTTCGCCGCCCGATACGCGGGAATCGCCAGAACCACGGCATCGAAATTTTGGACTGAGCCATCGGCCATTGTTAATTGCCAAGATTCAGCAGATTCGCGTTTGAGAGTTTGCACGGGCGTATTGACACACAGATTCGCATGCTCTTGCACCCGTCGCCGGAAGCGCTTCCAACAGTTCGGAGATGCCTGCTTTCGGCGTGGCGAAGAGACCGTATCTGGCCCCGCTCGCGGACTGCTCGGCTTGGGTTTCCCGGCTGGAATTTTTCCCGGCTTTGCTGCGGGCCGCGCGAATCAAACTGCGATGCTGGCGTTCCATTTCCAGGAATTGCGGCATCGTGGCTTTTAGGCTAAGCCGTTCGGGATCGGAAGTATAAATTCCGCCGACCAACGGTTGCACCAGGCGTTCCAATGCCTCCCGCCCAAATCGTCTGCGAACGAAACCCGCCAAACTTTCATCACCTTCCGCATGGCGGCGGGGCAGAAAGTATTCCAGCCCCATGCGCAATTTGCCCCAGGGCGAGAACAAAGGCGATTTCAGCACCGGCCAGATTTTAGCGGGGGCCAGTAGTTGAAATCCCTCCGGCACGGGAACGGGTTTTCCCTTTCGCAAAACCAATGCCCCGCGATGGGTTTCTTCGGTGGGAATCAGCCGGTCCGCGATGCCCAACCGCTCGCAAAGATTAACCGCCCAGGGTTTGTTGGTGATGAAGGAATCTGCCCCAGTCTCGATCAGATAATCGCCCAGGCGTTCGGTTCCCATCACCCCGCCGATGCGCGGGGAGGCTTCGAAGACGGAAATCTCAATCGGCAGGTTTTGCGCTCGGCTGAGTTCCCCCAACCGATGCGCCGCCGCCAACCCGCTCAAACCCCCGCCCACAACCGCCACTCGCCAAGACATGAATCTACTTGGCTCCCAAGTCGTGAACCATGTGAACCAGGGCTTTGACGTGGTCGGGGTTCATGTCGGGCATCACGCCGTGGCCAAGGTTGAAAATGTGGCCGGGACGGCCTTCGGCTGCATCCAGCACCGCTTGCACGCGGTCTTTCAAAACGGGAAGCTCGGCATATAAAGAAACAGGATCGAGATTGCCTTGCACGGCCCGGTGATGGCCAATGATGTTCCAACCGGCTTTCAAATCGACCCGCCAATCCATGCCGATGATTTGCCCGCCGGCTTCGGTTTGCAGCGGAATCAATGCCGGGTTGCCCGTGAGAAAGTTAATCACCGGCACGTCCGGCGGAAGCGAATCGATCAAGGCTTTGGTATAGGGCAGCACATAATCGCGATAATCCGCCGGCGACAAGGCTCCCGCCCAACTATCGAAAATCTGCACCGCTTGGCAGCCGGCTTCGATTTGGGCGATCAGATACCGCGAGAGGCCTGCGCAACCATCCGCTGCATCAAATCCCGCCAAGCGGAAGGGTGGTTATACATCAGGGTTTTCGTGTGGACGTAGTTTTTCGATCCGCCGCCTTCTATCGCATAAGACGCCAACGTAAACGGAGCACCCGCGAACCCCAGCAGCGGAATGTCCGCAGGCAAATCCTTTCGGACCAGCTTCACGGTTTCAAACACGAAGTGCATCGACTGCACATCTTCCACTTCGCGAACGCGGTTGACATCTTGGGCGGAACGGACCGGATTATGAATCGTCGGCCCCGGCAGGTATTCCAAAGAAAAACCCATCGGCTCCAAAATTGTGGGCAAGTCGGCGAATAAAATCGCGGCATCCACGCCTAGAATCCGTTGGGCATCCAACGTGACCTGAGCCGAGAGATCCGGGCGTTTGCAGAACTCCAAAAAGTTCAGCCCTTGCCGAACGGCTTGGTATTCCGGCAGATAACGGCCCGCTTGCCGCATAATCCACACCGGCGTGGTGTCGGTAGTTTCGCAACGGGCAGCCCGCATAAAACGGCAGTTTTCCAATTCCGGCGTCATTCAATCCAGTAAGCGGTAGAGTGGGCGGTAGTCGGTAGCAGAATTTAGTGGGTCGCGAGACAGTTGGAAAGCCCTTGGGTTAATCGTCCGATTTGAGCGATCAGCTTTCAGCGATCAGCTTTCAGCATATTGTCCAATCCCTCCTTTAGATTGGTGACCACGTCGGCGGGAGATGCCGAACCGCAGACGGCTTGGCTGATGGCGATGCGGGTGGCTCCGGCGGATTGTAGTTCGGGAAGATTTTCGGGGGTGATCCCGCCGATGGCGTACCAGGGCAAGCGAATTTCTGCCGCGACTTGGCGGACGAAATCCAAACCTGCCAACTCGGCAAAGTCTTTCGTCTGCGAGGGAAAGACCGGACCTACGCCCAAATAGTCGGCCCCTGCTTCCACGGCTTGCCGGGCTTGTGCGATGGTGTGCGTGGAAACCCCGATCAAACGGTTCGGCCCCACGATGCGACGAACTTGCCGGACCGTCAGTTCCTCCTGCCCGATGTGAACACCATCCGCATCGAGCAGCACCGCCAAATCCGGGCGGTCGTTCATGATGAACAGGGCATCGAATTCTCGCGTCCATTCCCGCATCTTTTGGCCGAGTTCCATCAATTCCCGGTCCGCGAGATGTTTTTCGCGAAGCTGAATCACGTTTGCGCCGGCGTTCATCGCGATGCGAATCGCGATTTCCATTTCGAGACGGCATTGATCCCGCGTTGCCAACACGTAGATGTTTCGGCCCGCGAGTTTTTCCCGGCTCTCGGCTTCGACGATGAGCCGTTTTTCGAGCGTGTAAAACCGATAGCGCAACATCGAAACTGCTTCGCCCACCACAGGGGAAAGAATTTTGCCATATTCTTCCAGGGTTCTTAATCCTTCTTGCACCCGCTTGCAGTTGGCTTTGAGGACATCATCCAGCGTGTTTCGATGCCGTTCTGCGGGGGTGTTTAAGTTCGTGCCGACATCGCTGCCGGAATCCCTGGAACGCAGTAGTTTTCCCTCATCGACTTGGGAGATTGCGACACGGAAATCGTGCCGCCAGGTTTTTAATTCTGACGTGAAAAAAGAATCATCGCGGGCGAAGCGGGCATAATCTTCCAGCACCCTTACGCCTTCCCGCACGCGATTGGCGGCGGCGTCGAGAATGCGATACAAGTCCGTTTCATCACAGGCGGATGTTCGGACTTCAGCGAATTGGAAATCCACGGCTAAAGGGTCTTCCGAATGTCCCGCGATTTCATCGATTAATCCTTTCAAGACTTCGGCGGTTAAACCCCGTTCCCGCATGCTGAAGGCGACTTCGGAATCCACCGCGACCAATCCGAACAGCAGATGTTCGCTGCCCAACTCTTCATAGCGGCCATGCCGGGCGGCTTGCATTCCCGCCGTGCTGAAAATCCGCCCGACCAATTCGCCCGCATCAATATCGGCATTCGCGTTTTTGTTTTCGAGCGGGGAAGGGGCAGTCGGCATGGAAATGATCTCGGCGGTGATTTGAAATTGCCCGAGAATTTCCGAATCCGCGAGATTCTTCTTCGAACAACGCCCCGAAGATGTGTTGAGGCTGCAATTCTCCCCAATCGGCTTCGCCACCAACTGTCTTGCTCGATTCAGAATGCGTTCGACGCCGGGGGTGACTCGCGAAATCTGCATGGGGGTAAATCGTTCTTGAGCAATTTGAAGCCGGGAAACCGTTCATTTTGCAGGAAGATCCCCCGCGCGGCAATCGTATCGCTTTCCCAGGATTTGCGGTTTCGCAGGATGCGGGCGAATTGACATCAGAGATTATCTTGTCACACTCACTGGCGCAAACTAGAATTTTCATTAACTCCCCGCCAAACGGAGATCAGAACCCAAAACCAAGCCCATCTCTTTTCAAAATGAGCGGGAGTTTTGCCCTGAATCCGCACGGTTTGAGCGAATTGCCCCGCTTGCGGAAGCAATTCAACTGATGTTCAGCGCAATGTTTACGATTCAATTCGGGAAGATCGGCGGAAATTTCTCACTCCATTCGGGGAAATAGCGTATAAATACAGAGAGGGTGATTTGCGCTGCTTAAGATTACCCTTTACGAAGATTTCCGCCAAATAATCGACAAAACCTTCCTTTGGAGGGGGATGTCAATTCTTGGGGAATGACAAAACACTTCATTATTGATTATTGGAAAATGTCCACCGGGATGCGACTTTCGCATCATGTTTTGATTCAGAGGTGTGTACCTCGGAGTCGTTTTGCCCGGCCGTCCGTCACGATGACAACCACTGCCGGGGACTGTTGAGAGGGAGACAAGCGGAATGTACGAACGATTCACGGACCGGGCACGAAAAGTCATGCAGTTGGCCAATCAAGAGGCCCAACGCTTTAATCACGAATATATCGGAACCGAACATATTTTACTTGGCCTGGTAAAGGAAGGCTCCGGCGTTGCCGCCAACGTGCTGAAGAACTTGGAGGTCGATCTGCGGAAGATTCGGCTGGAGGTCGAAAAGATCGTCCAATCCGGGCCGGACATGGTCACCATCGGCAAATTGCCGCAAACGCCCGCGCGCTAAGAAAGTCATCGAATATGCGATGGAAGAAGCGCGGAACCTCAACCATAACTACGTGGGGACCGAACATTTGCTGTTGGGCCTGTTGCGCGAACAAGAAGGCGTGGCCGCCCAAGTCTTGATGAACCTGGGCCTGAAATTGGAAGATGTTCGCGAAGAAGTTTTGAATTTGCTGGGGCACGGCGAAGTCAGCGAAGGCGGCGAACGGGCGGGAGCCGGCGGAGCCGCGAAAGCCGGCAAAAGCAAAACCCCCGCCTTGGACAGCTTCGGCCGCGATCTGACCGAATTGGCCCGCCAAAACAAACTCGACCCCGTGATTGGCCGTGAGGGCGAAATTGAACGGGTGATCCAAATTCTCTGCCGACGCCAAAAAAACAACCCCGTGCTCTTAGGCGAAGCGGGCGTGGGCAAGACGGCCATCGTCGAAGGCTTTGCCCAAATGGTCGTCAACGGGGAAGTGCCCGATTTGCTCCGCGATAAACGCATTGTGGTGCTTGACCTGGCGATGATGGTCGCTGGCACAAAATACCGCGGCCAATTTGAAGAACGCATCAAAGCGGTGATGAACGAAGTCCGCCGGGCCAAGAACACAATTTTGTTCATCGACGAATTGCACACTCTCGTAGGAGCCGGCGGCGCGGAAGGAGCGATCGACGCTTCCAACGTGCTGAAGCCTGCGCTCAGCCGGGGCGAACTTCAGTGCATCGGAGCCACCACGCTAGATGAATACCGCAAATACATCGAAAAAGACAGTGCGCTCGAACGCCGGTTTCAGCAGGTCAACGTCGATCCGCCGTCGCAGTCTCAGACCGTGGAGATTCTGAAAGGTCTCAGGGATCGGTACGAATCGCATCACCGCGTGCAAATCACCGATGATGCCTTGGAATCGGCCGTGGAACTTTCCAGCCGATACATCACCGCCCGCTGCCTGCCGGATAAAGCCATCGATGTGATCGATGAAGCCGGTGCGCGAATTCGGCTGAAATCCATGGTCCGTCCGCCGAACCTCAAGGAATTGGAAGAGGAAATCGAACGCCTCAACCAAGCCAAGGAAGAAGCGGTCGCCAACCAAGATTTCGAGAAAGCCGCCAGCCTCCGGGATCAGGCGGACAAACTCAAAAAGAAGAAAGAGCAGCTCACCCGCGATTGGCGGGAAAAGTCGAAAGAAACCGATGGCGTGGTCGATGCGGAAGTCATCGCGGAAGTCGTCGCCCGCATGACGGGCATTCCGCTGACCCGGCTTTCAAGCGAAGACACCGTGCGGCTGTTGCAGATGGAAGAAGAACTTCACAAGCGCGTCATCAGCCAGGATGAAGCCATCCACCAAGTCGCCAAAGCCGTCCGCCGGGCCAGATCGGGCTTGAAAGATCCCAAACGGCCCACGGGGGTGTTCTTGTTCTCCGGTCCCACCGGCGTGGGGAAAACTTTGCTCGCGAAAACTTTGGCCGAGTTCATGTTCGGCGATGAAGATGCCCTCATCCAAATCGACATGAGCGAATACCAAGAAAAGCACAACGTCAGCCGCCTGATCGGTGCGCCGCCGGGATACGTCGGCTACGAAGAAGGCGGGCAACTGACCGAGAAAATCCGCCGCCGGCCTTATGCGGTGGTTCTGCTCGATGAAATCGAAAAAGCCCATCCCGAAGTCTACAACATGCTGCTGCAAATCATGGAAGAAGGCCATCTAACCGACAGCTTCGGCCGCAAGGTGGACTTCAAAAACGTGATTATGATTATGACCACCAACGTGGGTTCCTCGGCCACGGCTCACGGAACCACCTTCGGACTCAGGCGGATCGACGATGACACCAGCTACGACAAAATGAAAGAAAACCTGATGGGCGAACTGCAACGCGCGTTTCGTCCCGAGTTTCTCGGTCGGCTGGATGAAGTGGTCGTGTTCCGCAAACTGACCCGCGAAGAATTGAAGAAGATCGTGGACATCGAACTGGAAAAAGTCCGCAAACGCCTCGAGGAACGGGGCATCAGCTTGGTGCTGACCGATGAAGCCCGCGGCTTCCTGATCGACAAAGGCGACGAGAAAGGCAACCTCGATTACGGAGCCAGGCCGCTTCGCCGCAGCGTGGAACGCTACGTCGAAGACCCGATGGCGGAAGAACTGCTTCGCGGGGCCTTTGAAGGCATCAACAAGATCACGCTGCACGTCAAGGAAGTCGGCGAGCAGAAACAGCTCGACTTCACAGGCTCCTCCGAACCCGAAGGCGAACCCGTCGCCGTCGGCTCCGGTGAAGAAACCGAAAACCAAGGCGGCGAAGGTTAATCTTTCCTTCGCCTTGGCCGACCGATAAAAAAACCCAGCCCGCGAGCCAAAAACTCGCGGGCTGGGTTGTTTTCCATACTCCGGGGTCACCCGAACCATCCGCCTAAACAAAAATCGTTTGTTCGCGGTCGGGGCCGACGGAGATGATTTCTACGGGGGCTTCCACCAGTTCGCCTAACGCATCTAAGTATTCGCGGGCCTGTTTGGGGAAGTCGGCCAGTTTGCGAACGCCGGTGATGTCGGTTTTCCAGCCCGGCAGCGTGCGGTAAATGGGTTTCGCGCGGGCCAGGTCTTCCACGTGGCTGGGAAAAACCTTCGTGCGTTCGCCGTCGATTTCGTATACTTCGCAAATGCGAATTTCTTCCAATTCGCTCAGCACATCCAACAAGGCGACGGCAATGCAATCCACGCCGCTAATCATCGCCCCGTAGCGGGTGGCGACGGCATCCAACCAACCGCAACGGCGGGGTCTTCCGGTGACGGTTCCATATTCGTGGCCCACTTCGCGAATGTGCTGGCCGATTTCGTTGTCGAGTTCCGTGGGAAACGGCCCGCCGCCCACGCGGGTCGTGTAGGCTTTGACCACGCCGATCATGCGGTAGATCACCCGTTCGGGCACGCCGCAACCCGCGTGAATCCCGCAGCCCGAACTGTTCGAGGAAGTCACGTAGGGAAACGTGCCGTGGTCGATGTCCAGCAAGCTGCCCTGCGCCCCCTCGAACAACAACCGTTTGCCGGCGGCCAATCTCGCGATGCAACCGCTCGGTGGTGTTGGCGACGTGCGGTGCCAATCGCTCGGCATATTGGGAATACTCCGCGTAAATCGCCTCGGCATTTTGCGGGGGGCTAGTCGGGAGCGAATGCTTTTAAGATCAGGTTTTTGTGTTTGACGATTTCGGTCAGCCGTTCCCGAAAAAACTGCGGGCGAAACAAATCGCCCACGCGAATCGCGTGCGTGCGGCTGGCTTTGTCGCGGTAACACGTGCCGATGCCCCGCATCGTCGTGCCGATGCCGCCGTCGCTTGCGGGCTTTTTCCAAGGCGGCTTCTTCGACCATGTGATACGGAAAAATCACGTGTGCGCGGTCGCTAATCAGCAGATTGCCGCCGATGGGGCCGCGCCGGGAGGCGATGCGGTCCATTTCCTCGAAAAACGCTTTGGGATTGATGACCACGCCGTTGGCGATCACCGACAATTTTTCGGGATGCAGCACCCCGGCGGGCAGCAGCGAAAGTTTGTATGTCTCGCCGTCGAAGACCACGGTATGCCCGGCGTTGTTTCCGCCCAAGTACCGCACGATGACATCGTGTTCCTCGGCGAGCAGATCGACGATTTTCCCCTTGGCTTCATCTCCCCATTGCAGCCCAATCACGGATGTTGCCGACACGTTGCGAATCCCCATTTTCAAAAGCCGTTCTGTGATTTGTTTCTCAAAAAGTTCAACGGATCAAGTGTAATAGAACCGCCCGCCCAATCGCGAGAGTCCAATTGAAATGTGCGGGAACAACCCTTGGGTAGTGGGGACATACGGAAATAACCCTCGTGGGATTGGCACAGGTGTTGCAAATGTCGTGAGCGTTTGAAACCGGACTTGTGCTTTTATTCCTTGAGAGCATTTTCGCTGAGCCACTGCCTCCCTGCCTCCGTAGTGTGGTAGGTAAGTTTTTTTGATTTCTTTGAGCCGCCAATTCCAACAAGGCCGCGATTGAGGAGTTTGCTAAGATATCGCTCTCGAAGATATTCATGATTCCTGCCGCAGTAGTTTGCGATGTCAGCCGGATGAAGTTCTTTCCAATCGCAGAGGGACAGGACCGCCCTAAATATGGGTTTTTCGCCCGATTTTTTGGAAAGTCTATCCAAGAACTTTTGGACCTTGGGAGGAGGTTCTTCCAAATCTGTGGTGTTTTTCTGGGAATCTGTGGTGTTGCCTTCCAAATCTGTGGTGTTTTTCTGGGAATCTGTGGTGTTGCCTTCCAAATCTGTGGTGCTCAAAAACGCATGTGTTGGAATGTAGTAAGTTTTGGACCCTGCTCCCTTTTTTTCAATGAGTCCTTGATCGCGAAGTTTCCGCAACCTCCCGCTGGCCGTGAGCGTATCTACGTGGTTCAGGCTTCGGTATGCCAGATTGTCGATGGCTCCCACTTCACGAATAAAGATAAGCGATCTGTGGTCGTCTTCGCACAAGTTGTACTGCTGAAACCGGGACAGCCACGTCCAATCGTCCTTCGACAGAAAGTGGTGAAAAAGAAGGATGGCGTTAAATTGTTCCCCAAGCCTATCCGTTTGGAGATAGGGAGGAGAAAGGTGCGTCTTCCCGCATCAGTTCTTGCATGACCCGGATGCCAGAGCCTTTCGTTTCTGCTATGTGAAGATCGTGGAAAATTGCCGCAATTTTGGGATTTCGTTGATTTGACCCCGGTTCCCCAAATCGGTCTTCTGATTTGAGCGAGTATCCGGGGTTGCGAATCTCAAGCCGGTTGGTGTACCGAATGATTTGGACTGGGCCATGTATTCGATAATTGCGATGCATCATTGCATTGACCAAGGCTTCTCGAATCACCCTGGATGGTACAATTGGGATTTCTTTCCTTTGGATTTCTCCTTCATTCAGATGAAATCCTTTCGGAAGATCATCTAACACAGTGGCATGGGTGCGATGCACAGCCGATACCAATGAACTCCGAATTTCGATCGTGTCAAATCGATTTGTTGGATCGGAAACCCACTCCCGACCAGTAACGCGAATATAGTCCACTCGCATCATTGGAAAAAATCGCCTGAGCGCCTTTTTTTCCCCGAACATAAGGATCCCCGCAACTGTTGGACGGAGTTTGCCATTTTCTCGTTTCGCACAAGAGAGTGCAATCAATAAATCTTCGTCACTCCATGCTAATTCTTCGGCATCTGGATTCACATTTTGTCGAATTTCTCGATACTGTTTGATTGCTGAATCATCAATGTCTGATAGGTCTGCATCTGGCACTAATTCTTCATCGTAGGACTTTGACATTTTGGATGACGCAAACAATTGCATGTCTTCGTCTGTGCAACTTTGATCTGAACTGCCAATTCGACGGAATGCCCCTTTTGGCAATCCGGCCTTCTTAAAATAAACAGGCTTGTCACCGTCTGGAGCTTCGGGGATGAAAACCATAACCACATTCTTGTTGTTGATAGTTTCAACCGACATCTTTGGACGAATGGGGCGATTGAATGTGTCCGCGCATTGACTCGCCAAGTCACATTGAACTTTGTCGGGGTCTTGAACACCTTCAACTTCATATGTGGGCCAAAGGGAATAATTCGATTCCGCTTTTATGCCCAACAGAATATGACCGCCACCAAGTTGTGGTTCATTGGAAAATGAACACACCGTCTCAAGCACCGATTTCCCGACTTGAGATGCTGTTTTAGCTTCTACATTGTTTAACTCATCTGTTTCGTTCAGTTGTCGAAGAAGATCGATGGCTTTCATTGGCAAACCTGTCTAATGCGATACGGATCATTCATCATATGAACTCATATTCGCGTAAATTCAGCTTGTGTGGGCCAGTCTGTTCAAAATCGGAGAGTGGCCAGCGCCTTGACAGTGCAGAAGTCTTGTAAACTGTCGAATGTTCATTTGCAGGAGGGTTCGACTCCCCCGCTCTCCGCTTCTTCTGTCGTCTCTTGGCGGATTTGAGAGAACCTCACGCTTCCAGTTCTCCACATCTGTAGAGTCAAACAGGGCTTTCTCAGCAACCGATAAATGGATTGAGAATACCTGATCTCGCGACTAACCCTCTATCTTTGATTTACGACCCGCGCCGTCTCGCTTTCCGCTATGTATGATTTCGTATTCATGGCAAAATGATCTTGAAAAAGTTTTCGAAATCAATCCTTGACTCTGGGCAATTTTAATCATAACTCGAATGGTAAGCGAGGGCTTGATGGATTCCCTCGCGGGCTGTTCGGGTTATGATGGGCAATTCACCGATCTTGTTTTTTCCGAATCCTGAAAGAAAGCCCCCATGAGCGAAGCACTGAATTGGAATAGTCGGCAGTTGACCCACGGTTGGCAGCGGGGCGTGACCGCGTTTTATTATGGTTTAGGGTTGACCGATGAGGAATTCGACAACCCGCAAGTGGGCATCGGCGTGCCTTTGCTGGAAGGCAATTTGTGCAACGTCCACGCTTACCAATTGGGCCGGCAAATTGCCGAGGGCTGCCGAGAGGCGGGGTTGATCGGCTTTCCATTTGGAACGCCCGGCGTGAGCGACAACATCACTCAAGGCCACGAAGGCGGCAACGCAAGTTTGCCTTCGCGAAATATGATCGCCAACGCCGCCGAGTGCGTGGTGTCGGCCCATTGTTACGATGCGTTAATCGGCCTGCACAACTGCGATAAAAACGGCCCCGGTTTTGCGATGGCGTTGGCCCGCATGAATTATCCGGGGCTGATCGTCAGTGGCGGCAGCATTATGCCGGGCTGCTATCAAGAACGGCCCATCACGATTCTAGACGTGTACGACTCCCAAGCGGCGGCAGCGGTGGGGGCGATCTCGCCCGAAGATGCGGATGGCATTCTGAGAACCGCCTGCCCCGGTCCCGGCGGATGTGGAATCGCGGCTTCGTTCAACACTTGGGGCATCGCCTTGGAAGCCTTGGGCCTGATGCTGCCTTTCAGCAGTTCGATCCCCGCGATTGCCCCGGAGAAAGCCGCCGAGTGCCGGGAAGTCGGGCCGGCGTTAAAAAAACTGCTGGCGGAGGATCTGCGTCCGCGAGACATCCTTACGTTGGCTGCCTTCAAAAATGCCGCCGCCACGATTGCCGCGATTGGCGGTTCGACCAACGGGATTTTGCATCTGTTGGCCTTGGCCCGCGAAGCCGAGGTGGAGTTCGGCCTGAAAGACATTCAAAAAATCCTGCGGGAAACGCCGGTTTATTGCAACTTCGCCCGCGCGGCGAACAGACAATGGTCGATTTGCACCACTTGGGCGGAACTCCGCTGTTGCTCCGGCATTTGCTCAAAGCCGGTTTGTTGGATGGCTCTTGCTTAACGGTGACGGGCAAAACGCTGGCGGAGAATCTTCAAGGTCTGCCGGACGTGCTCGATGGGCAAGAACTGATTGCCCCCATTGAAGCCCCCTTCAAACAGTATGCCGACATGCAAATCTGTTTTGGCAATCTCGCCCCGGAGGGGATTGTGTTCAAGGTTTCCAGCATGGAGGAAACCCGTTTTCGCGGGCCGGCGGTGTGTTTCGATGAGGCCCGAAAGATTGTCGAGGCCGTCGAGCAAGGGAACATCGCCCCCGGCAGCGTGATCGTGCTGAGATACCTGGGACCGGCCGCTGCCGGCATGCCTGAAGTCTTGGTGGCAACCGCGGCGTTGGCGGTTCCCGAATTGAACGGCAAGGTCGCGTTTCTGTCGGACACCCGCGTTTCCGGGGTATCGCACGGCGCGATCGGCGTGCATTGTTCGCCCGAAGCCTTTGTCGGCGGCCCCATCGCCTTTGTGGAAGATGGCGATGAAATCTCGTTCGACCTATTGGCAGGCGACATCACCTTGCATGTGAAAGATGATGAATTCCTGAAAAGAAAAGCCGCCTGGCAACCGCCGAGTTCGCGGTATCATCGCGGATATTTGTCCGACTTCACCGCCACGGTGGCCCAAGCCCACCACGGCTGCGTGAGCCGGGCCTATTATCCCAACTTAGGATAGCCGAGAAAATGGTCGAGTCATGTGGGATGAATTTTTCCGGCGGGAAAACGTGAGTCTTTGGCGAATGCCCAAGGGAACGCTGGTTTCCACGATTGATCCTTTGCCCAAGGGCGTGTTGCCGGGTTCGTTCGATCCGTTGCACGAAGGACACCGGGAACTTCGCGAGGTCGCCGAAAGTTGGTTGGGCGGGGCGGTGCATTACGAAATGACGATCGCCAATGCCGACAAGCCGCCGTTGGCCGGCCCTGAAATCGAGAGGCGTATCGGGCAGTTTGACCGGCATCCGGTGTGGATTACCAATGCGGCGACCTTCGCGGAAAAAGCCCGGCTCTTGCCGGGGATGGTGTTCATTATGGGGGCCGACACCGCCGAGCGAATCGTGCAGCCCCGCTTTTACGGCGGGAGCAAATCGACAATGTGGGCCGCCCTCGATCAAATCCGCCAAAGTGGCTGCCGATTTCTGGTCGCGGGCCGACTTTGGGAGGGGCAGTTTCTTACCGCAACCGGCATCGCGATTCCGCCAGGCTTTGAAGATCTGTTTGAAACCCTGCCCGAAACTCAATTCCGCCGGGATGTTTCCTCCACCGAACTCCGCCGCAAGAAAGAATGCTAAAGATGGCTTCTTCACCTTATCTCATCCGCTTGTCCGAACGGCTGTTTTCCGGGTTGGCCGGGATGGATGAGCCGCGAAAACGCCGGCATTGCGATTTTATTCGGTCGCATCAAATGCCCGATGGCGGGTTTCGCGGGCGCGAGGGCGATGCGGATTTGTATTACACGAGTTTCGCCGTGCGCGGGCTGGCGATGTTGGGTGGTTTGAGCGGAGAAACCGCCCAACACATCGCCGGCTTTTTGGAATCGCTCGACCCCCAGCGATTGAGCATTGTGGACCTGTTGAGTTGGCTGTCCTCGGCAGTTGCGGTGCAGTTGGCGGGCGGGCCGATTCTGTCCGCATCGCGAGAACCCGATTGGGCGGAACGCATCGCCGCGCGATTGGAAAGCGTGCGCACGCAAGACGGCGGCTATGCGAAAAATTCCGAAGGGGCAGCGGGCAGCACCTATCAATCTTTTTTGGTGATGCTGAGTTACGAACTCCTCGGCCAACCGCTTCCGCGACCGAACGCCTTGGTGCAATTCCTTTACGACCGCCAGCGCGATGATGGGGGATTCGTGGAAATCGCCCCCATGAAACGCAGCGGAACCAACCCCACGGCGGCGGCGGTCGCGGTGTTGTCCCAACAAAATGCGATGGATGAAGAACTTCGCGGGGACGTGCGGGATTTTCTTCGCCAAGTCAAAAGTGATGAAGGCGGGTTTCAAGCCAACACGCGGATTCCCTTCGCCGATGGCCTTTCCACCTTCACCGGCCTGTTGACTTTGCAAGACCTGCAAATCGACGATGTGCTTTCCCCAACTCGCGTGCTGGAGTACATCACCCAATGGTTGGAATTTCCCACGGGTGGTTTTCGCGGGGCCAGTTGGGACGAGCAAGCGGATGTGGAATACACGTTCTATGGGCTGGGAAACCTGGCCTTACTGACCGATCGCGCAAGTTAAGGCCCGCATTTGCCAATCGTGGGAAACACTGTGATTCCACGGGTTAGCGCCTCCTGCAAACTCCCAAAAATGAACCCGCAAATCCTTTAGGGGAGTTCCCGATTGGGTGTTGCAAACGCACATTCGGCGCGTTAGAAACGTTAAGTTCGTTATTTTCGTTCAGTTCGTCAAATGGCCTTTCTTGCCCATTCTGACTCGCGCTGCGGCTGTTTTCAGTGCCGTGTTCGGGCCTTGCTGCTTCTCTTGGAGACAATCCCAATGTTACTCGCTCATTGGCTGAAATCCCTGTACTCCCACTGCTATCGTTCCGTCCCCCGCATCTCGGCCTCGAAGAAAACTCGCCGGCGGCGAATCCCGGCAACCAGGAACCATAATTCGGCCAACATCGCCGCCGTGGAGTCGCTTGAAGATAGGACTTTGCTCTCCACGATTCAGGTCAATAGCGCGGCGGACAATACGACGGCGGACGACGGCTTTGTCACGTTGCGGGAAGCCATCATCGCGGCCAACACGCACGCAACCACCGATTTAGGCGATACCGGTGCCGATGGACCCGACACGATTGTTTTTAGCGGGGGCGATTTCGCCGATGCCACCCCCGATGTGATTTCGATTCTGAGTTCGCTGCCCAAGATCAGCGAAGATCTCACCATCCAGGGCTTGGGGGTCGAGGCGCTGACGATTGATGCCGGCGGTGCAGCCGATATTCGCATTTTTGATGTCGGCACGGGCGTCACGGCGAGTTTTTCCGGTTTGACCCTCACCGGAGGCCACGCCACGAATGCGAGTGGCGGCGGTTCCACCGGCGGGGCGATTCGCAATCTGGGCGGAACGGTCTCTGTGATGGATAGCGTGCTTTCCGGTAACTCGGCCGGAAGTAACGGCGGGGCCATTGACAACACGGGGACGTTGACGATTTCGGGCAGTACGATTCTGTCGAATTACGCCGCAAGCGGCGGGGGAGGACTCAGGAATTCGGGGACGGGAACGGCCACGATTGTCAACAGCACATTTTCCGCGAACCGGGCGAACATAGGCGGTGGGATCACACAATATTCATCGGGCCTCTTGCGGATCATCAATTCCACCATTGCGCAAAACTCGGCCAATGTGGACTCGGATGGCGTCGGGGGCGGGATATACTTCACCAAGACTCACACGCTCGTCTTGCACAATTCCATCGTGGCGGAGAATCAAAATTTCACGCAGGAAAGTGATGTTTTCGGCGAAGCCAATGTCGAAGTCGCGACCGAAAGCTCGAACAACCTGATTGGCGTCAGCCCCGGCGTTTATGGAATTTCCGATGGAGACGAAAACAGCAACCAAATCGGCTCGCAAGTGAGTCCATTAGATCCCCAACTTGGAATGCTGGCCGACAACGGCGGGCCGACTCTCACTTATGCCCTAATGAGTACCAGCCCCGCGATGAACGCCGGCGATAACTCGTGGGCCACCGTGGATGGCACCAACACCAGCGTCGGCGGCACGCCTTTATCGACCGATCAACGCGGGCTAGGTTTTCCTCGCATCAATAGCGGAACCGTCGACATCGGGGCGTTTGAATCCCCCACGCCCTCCATCACGGCGACTGTAAACGGCGATTCGCTTGATGTGACGGGAACCACTGCCGGCGATCACGTCACGATCTCATTTGATGGCACGAACGTGATCGTAAATGATGGCGTGGCTGCCCAAAGTTTTTCGCTGGATACTGATCTCGTGGGGGTCACCACCATCACGTTCAACGGAGGCGATGGAAACGACACGTTCACCGTGGATACCTCGCTGGCGGCATCCGGCATCAAGGTCGTCTATGATGGGGGGAACCAAACTGGCCCTCCCGGCGATACGTTGACCGTCACCGGCACGGCCACCACCCTCGAATATCTGTTTGCCGATGAACACTCCGGCAGCGTGCGGGTCAACGGCAGTTCGAGTGACTTTATCATCTACAGTGGCTTGGAACCGGTGGTCGAGACGCCCGGTACGGGCCAACTGATTCTCACCTACTCCAACGCGAACGACACCATCACCGTGGACACCCAAGCCGAGATCGTCAGCAGCGATCTGGCACTCCGGGCCGGAGGATCCCCGGCGGTGGCCTCGACCACGTTTGCCGCTCTCGACAATCAAAACGGCGCGGCGTTCGCCAATGGGGATCAGATCGACATTACGGGCACGGATACCGATGGGAGCGATGTGAGCACGACCTTCACCATCACCGACACCAGCACCCTAGGCGATTTGCTGTTGGCCATCTCTTCCGCGTTTACGGGGGCGACGGCGAGCCTGAATGCCGGGGTGATCACCCTCACCGCCGACACCCCGGCATTTCTCACTACCCCTTTGGCCCTCAAGCTGACCTCGCAAGCCGGCAACAGCGGCAACACCGACAGCAATCCCTTGGGCGAGTTCTCGCTGTTCCAGCAAGGCGGGAACGTCATCGATTCCAGTGCGGGGGAATCCTTCATCTTCGATAACCCCAGCGTCTCGTTGACCATCAACGGGGGTGATGGCGACGACAGCATCTCCATCAACAACTTGCTCCCCGGCTTCAGTGCCGATCTTATCGTCGATGGCCAAACCGGAACCAGCGACTTGGTGAACATCGACACCAATCTCAATTTGGGAACGCACACGCTGACCCTCAAGGCGGAAACCATCCAGCAGGCGGGCGGCACGGCGATTGTCACGTCGGGGCTGACCACGCTGGATGCGGGTACCTCGGGCAGCGTGAAGCTCAACAACACCGGCAACGACTTCGGCACGGTGGCGATCACGAATGCCGGAAGCGTCATAGTGCAAGATTCTAGCGCCATCGACTTCGGCGCTTCGAACATCACTGGAACGCTCGATGTCACCGCCGGCGGGACGATCACCAATGTCGAAGCCATTACCGACAGCGGCAACATCACCGTGGGCGGAACCGCGACCTTCGTCGCCGGTACGACGAACGACATCACCCTCGATGAAACCGGCAACGCTTTCAGTACAGTCAAAATCACATCCGCCCAGAACGCGACCCTGGTGAATGGTGCGGCCATTGTGTTGGACACTGCAAACGCCCTAGGCGATTATTCCGTCACCGCGAACGGCAGCATCACCGAGGCCACTCCGACTGCCAGCCTCTTGACAGTCGGCGGAAATCTGCTGCTTAACGCCCAAGGCGATGTGGGTTCTTCCGCAGCCGACGGCGCGCTGGACGTCGAAGTGACGGGAACTGTGTCCGCCACCGCGACCGGCAGCGACATCTATCTGACTTCCGATCAAGACCTGACGATTTCCCAACTCACCACGGCTGACAATCACAGCGACACAATCGACATCCGCACCACCAACAACGCCAATTTGACCCTCACGGGAACAGGCGGCTATACGAATCTGGATGATGGCGGAGACGGCGGAGACGATGGCGACAACGTGCTGCTTGTGGCCGATGGCGGGTTGGCCATCCAAACCACCGCAATCGAAGCCCGCTCTTTTGATCTGACTTCCAATACCGGCAGCATTGACCTGGATGCGGACGTCAGCTTCGATGACACGTTGATGGCGACTGCCAATAGCATTACCGTGGGCAGCAGCGCTGCGATTACAGGAACGGGAGATTTGACTTTCACTGCCGACGATATGGATCTGCAAACGGGCGCGGTCATCAACGTCGGCACGAATGGGGTCACGCTTAAGCAACGGAACAACGCGGTACAGATTGATCTGGGGTTCGGAGTCAGCCGGAAAACTTTCGCTGACCAATACGGAACTTAACACGATCACCGCGAACACGATCCAAATCGGCGACGGCAACACCACCGACGTTACGGTCACGAGCGCGATTGCCGTGACCCCCAATCTCTCCATCACCTCGGCCGCCATCACCGTGAACGCCGGCGTGAACGCGAACGCGGTCACGCTGACGCACACGGGCAAGCTCGACATCAACGCGGTCGGCGATTTCAGTTTGCAGGGAGCATTCTCGGAACAAGGCGGCGGAGCGGTCGATTTGTCCGGGAACATCACCACCAACGATGACGTGACCTTTCATGGAAACGTCACGATGACGGCTGGCACGTTGGCCAATCCCGTGAAATTAGACACCGGCCTGGGGGCGGGGAATGTAACGTTCCTGGGAACATTGAATGATGATGCCGGCGGGGGAAGCGACCAGGATCTTCAAATCACCGCCGGGACCGGAAACGTCTCTTTCATGGAGCAGGTGGGCGATATGACCAATCTGGAATCGCTCTCCATCATTTCCGCGAACCAAGCCGCTTTCGCAAGCAGCGTTGGGATCTCGTTCTCGTTATCCATCGCCGCAAACGAAATCGACTTCAACGGTGGGGCGGATTCGGTCAGCACTTCCGGGAGCGGAACGCTGACGCTCGCCCCAGCAGACCCGGCTCAAGACATCCACGTGGGCGGAACCGCCGACAGCGGGGCTTCCGTTTTGGACATCACCGACGAAGATCTTGCGGCGATTGCGGATGGCTTTGCGGAAATCACCATCGGGGATGAATCTGCCGGCACGGGCGCAGTGACGGTGGAATCCTCCACGTTCCGCGATTTCATCACCATCGTGGGCGGTTCGATTTCCGTCACGGAACTCGATGCTGGTGCGAACGATGTTTCGCTGGTCGCCGGAACGGGGGCGATCACCGATGGGGGCGATGCCGGGACCGACATCACCGGCGGCCAATTGAAATTGGATTCCCACACCGGCGTCGCTGCAACCGGCGATGAACTCTCCACCCAAGTCAGCACGCTTGCGGCCCAAGTCCAATCGGGAACGGGCGGCATTTTCGTGAGCAATACAGGCGATCTCTCCATCGCGACCGTGGATGGGTTAACGGGCCTGACCACGCAAGGCGGCGACATCGTTCTCACGGATGATACCATGCTCACCATTGATAAAGCCGTCGATTCCAACGGCGGGAACGCCAATTTCACCGCAAAAGACGGCGTCACCATTTCCGCCACGGGAACGGTTGAAACCAACGATGGAAACTACACCGTGGATGCGGATTCCGATACGGACAACACGGGAATTTACTCCCAAAACGGAACCGTGATGGCCGCTGCGGGTGCGGTCTCGATCACGGCGGCAGATGTGGATCTGACGGCCGATTTGAGCGGAACCGGCACGCTGGCATTCACACCTTCCACGGCGAGCCGAAACATCGGCATCGGCATGGGAGCGACTGGGAATTTCAATTTGGATGACACCGATTTATCCCACTTGGCAGATGGGTTCAGTTCGATCACCATCGGCGACCCGGCGGGAACCGGAGCCGTGGACATCAATGCCTCCACGTTTACCGATCCCGTGACCATCGTGGGCGGCTCGATTGATGTGGATGGCCTGGATGCCGGGGCCAACGATGTTACACTGACCGCCAATATCGGGGCGATTACCACCAGCCCCGGCCAGGCCGTTGGCCAAGACATCACCGCCGGCACGGCCACACTAAACGGCACAATCGCGCCGGGCGGTTCGCCGGGCCAATTGGCCGTGACCGGCAATTTGCTGCTGAGTTCCGGCGACACCTACCGAGCCGAACTCCAAGGCGACGACCCCGGCACGGGTTACGACCAAATCGTCGTCAGCGGCGATGTGACCTTGACGGGTGTCGAACTCGATGCCACTCGTTTAACCAGTTTCGTGCCGGATGTCCGGCCTTTCCCAACCAGCTTCACCATTATTTCGGTGGGGGGAACCATCTATGGTGAGTTTGCGGGACATGCGAATGGCTCCATCTTTGCCATCGACGGCATTAGCTTCCAGATCACCTATACCGACCACGTCGGGGTCGTGTTGACGGTCGTGGCTCCTACCGTCGTTTATGTGGATGATAACTTCCCCAATACGAACCCCGGCGAAGATCCCGACGAGACTCCCAATGATCCCGGCACGCCAAATGTGCCCGGCACGCCGGCGGTCTTCGGTTACGATGCCTTCACCACCATTCAGGAGGGCATCGATCAGGTCGCCGACGGCGGCACGGTGATCGTGTATGATGGAACCTATGTCGAACAGCTTTCCATCGCTAAGAATCTCACGCTGGATGGCTCCGGTTCCGGTCCCGGTTCCCGCGCCATCCTCGATGCCGGCAATACGTCAGAGTCGCTCCAGACCGCCGTGACGCTTCTCGATGGAATTAGCACGCTCGCAATTCAAAATCTGCGGATCACCAATGCTTCCATCGGAATTCAAGATGAAAGCCTAGCCACGATTGCCAACCTTTCCCTGTCCAACCTGATTATCGACGGTCCTGCGCTGGGCGGTTTGCTGGATGGCATTACCAATTTAAACGTCACGCTGACCGCGAATGATGATGCGGCCAATGTCTCCGATACACAATTCGATTCCACAGGGCTGCAAGCCATCAGTTACAGCAACGTGATGAAATTCAACTTAAACGGCGATGCCGGCAACGACACCTTCCACGTCGATCCCATCTCCCACACGAATCTCACCATCAACGGCGACGCCAATTCCACGGCTCCCCTCTCCCCGGGCGATAGCCTGATCTACAACGGCCCCGGCTTGGTGAATTTCACCTCTGCGGACGGCGGCACGATTATGCAAATGGGCTTCAATACGGTGAACTTCGCCGGCATCGAAACAATTTCCACGGCCTTTGTTTCCGGGACCAACAATAATTTCACGGTCACTGCCGGGGCAGATGCCGACGATGGCGACGGCGATGATTTTATAGTCCAGCAGGACGGCAGCGGAAACCTCCAAGTGATCGTCGTGGATGATCTGGGAAATAAAGTGGTGGTGCTTTCTCAAGTTGTTGGGTTGGTGCAGTCGCTGACGATTAACGGTTCCACGGACGACAATAAACTCACCGTCGATTTCATTAACGGCGATCCGCTTCCCTCGGGCGGGCTGTTCTACAACGGCAAGGGGGATGGAATTAGCGATAACGACGTGCTGGTTCTGCAAAACGGAACCGTAACCAGCGTGGATCATTCTTTCACCAGCGCAGGCAAAGGCAGCATCGCGATTACGCCCACCGACAGTCCGGCGGGCTTCATCACTTACACGGGTTTGGAACCCATAACGGATAATTTGATCGCAACGGATCGCCGTTTCACCTTCGCCGCGACGAATGATGCAATCACACTCGGTGATGATGCCGCCATCAGCCGGATTTCCAGCGCTTCGACCAGCGAAACCGTTGACTTCAAAGACCCCACGGGAACGCTGACCATCGACGCGGGCGGCGGTGATGACACTCTCACGCTGTTGGCATTGGATGCGGCATTCAACGCCAACGTCACGGTCAACGGTGGCTTGGGTCGCGACACTTTCGATTTGGAAGAAGCGACCGGCACAACCAACACCTATACGTTCAACGGCAACGCAGGCGCGGACACTTTCAATATCGAACCCACGCCGATTGACGGGCCGAGCATTTCGATCAACGGAGATACCCCGGCGATTATTCCAGGCGACACGCTGAATTACGATGGAGCCGGCAATGTCGTTTCGACCGCGCTGGGAATGGGCACAATCACTCCCGCCACCACCCAAGTCATTCACTTCGACGGGATCGAAACCTTGAACACGGCTAACCCGCCGCAACTTTCCATCGCCGATGAAAGCATCGCGGAAGGAACCGACATCCCCGGCAATCCCACGATCTTGACCTTCACGGTCACGCTATCCAACGGGATTGTGCAGCCGGTGACTGTGGATGTCAGCACGGCAGCCGGGTCCGCCTTCGCGGGCAGCGATTTCACCAGCCTCCATCAAACCCTGACTTTCGACACGACCGATGCCAACGCCGACGGCGATAACAATATCCTCACGCAAACGGTGCAGGTGGCAATCAACCCCGATCACATTGTGGAACCCGATGAAACCTTCTTTGTGAATTTGACGAACGCCCAGGGAGCCGCGATTGTCGATGGAACGGCAATCGGCACGATTCAGAACGATGATGCGGCCAGTTTTTCCATCGACGACGTCACGCAAGTCGAAAGCGGCGTGTTCGCGTTTACTGTGACCTTGTCCGACCCGGTCTCGGCCCCGACGACTGTGCAGGTCGATACGGACATCACTGGCAGCGATCCCGCTATTGATGCGCTTCCAGACACGGATTTCACACCGATTGCCGGGCAAATCCTGACCTTTAACCCCGGCGATTCGCTCACGCAAACGGTGCTGGTCGAAGTCAACAATGATGGCATTGTGGAAGGCGATGAGACGTTTCTCGTCAAACTATCCAATGCCAGCCCGAACGCCACGATCTCCGATGACACGGGCCTGGGCACGATCCTAAATGATGATGTCGCCTTAATTTCGATTGGCGATGCGATGCAAACTGAAGGCGATTCCGGCCTCACCGAGTTTGATTTCACAGTCACGCTGTCCGAAGCGATCTCGAAAGCAGTGACCGTGCGGGTGGACACGGCCCCCCTGACTGCGGATGTCACCGATTACGTGACGCTCATCAATGGTCTCGTGACCTTCGACGCCGACAGCGTGGCGGGCGCGACGCAAATTGTGAAGGTCTACGTGGACGGCGACAACATCGTGGAAAACGATGAGATCTTTAAAGTCCTTTTGTCCGATGCGCAGTTTGGCTCCGCGAGCGATCCCACGCGGGCGGCCATTGATGATGAAACGGGCCTGGGCACGATCCTAAATGACGACACGGCACATTTCAGCATCAGCAGCGTCACGCAGTCGGAGAGTTCGGGAGTCTTCAACTTCACCGTTAGCTTATCCAAGCCCGTCGCCGCCAATGCCACCGTGAAGGTCAGCACGGGCACCACGGGCAACAATTCCGCCGTGGATGCCATGGCCGGTGCAGACTTCTCGGCCTTCTCGGATTTGCTGCTTACGTTCACTCCCGGCGGTCCGCTCTCGCAAACCGTTAGCGTGCAAGTTGCCAACGATGCGATTGTCGAACGGGACGAGACATTCACCGTCGGCTTGAGCGATGCGCAATTTACCGGAACGCCGGTCACCGGCGGCGTAGACATCGACATGGCCAAGGCCACCGGTCTGGGTACGATTCTGAATGATGACTCCGCCACGGTTTCCATCAACGACGTGACCCAAAACGAAGGCGATGGGCCGTTTACTTTCCTGGTCACGCTCTCGCGGCAAGTTTCCGAGGATGTGACCGTTCACGTCCAATCGTCCCCAGACACGGCCCAGTCCGGCGCATTATTGGGGCCGGGAGTGGACTTTGTGGCATTCAATCAAAACGTGACTTTCGCCGCCGACAGTCCGGCGGGGTCGACGCAAATGGTGACGATCAACGTGAACCCCGACGGCATCGTCGAAAAGGACGAGCGGTTCCGAGTGCGGCTCGACTCGCCGCAGACTCCGGGCGGACTTCCCGTGACCATTCAGAAAATCGAAGGCGTGGGGACCATTCTGAATGATGACCAAGCCACGGTGAGTGTCGTGGGCGGGACTTCGGTGCAGGAATCGGACGGGGGCATCGACTTCACCGTGAAGCTCTCGAAAGCCGTGGAAGCGGGGGACACGATCTCCGTGAAAGTGGACACGATTCCCGGTTCGGCCCAAGGGGCGGGTGTGGATTTCGCCTTTCCCCCTCAAACCTTGACGTTTTCGCAGACCGATCCGAATCTCGACGGGGACAACGATCCCCTCACCCAGCGCGTACATGTGGTCATCAACGATGATGCGATTGTGGAGAACGCGGAAACCTTTTCCCTGTTTCTTTCCAGTCCGACGTTTAATGGGCTTCCCGATCCCTCGCGAGTGATTATTGACCCGTCAAGCCAAGTCCACACGGTCACGATTACGGATGATGACACGGCCACCGTCGCAATTAACGACGTGCAAGCCGTCGAAGGCGGAGCGTTTACCTTCATGGTCACGCTCACGGGAGCCATTGGCGAAAACGTGACGCTTCTGGCAGACACCACCAAGGGGACGGCGACAAGTCCCGACGACTTCACCGCCGTCTCCCAGATGTTGACCTTCGCGCCGGAAGTTCCCACGCCGCAAGAGCCAATGCCCACGCAAACGCAATCGGTGACGGTGCAGGTCAATAACGACGGCCTCGTCGAACCGCCGGAAGATTTTCTCGTCCAGCTTTCCAACCTCCTCTTCGGGGGAGCGGACTCCAGCCAAGTGACGTTCGTGCCCGGTGCGGCGGAAGGCGTGGGGACCATTGAGGATAGCGCGCCGCCGATTACGGTTTCTCTCGACCAGATGCCCGTAATGGGTAATGAAAACGGCGGGCCGTTGACCTTCACCGTCAAGCTGTCCGCTCCCGCCCCCGCTGAGGGGGTGACGGTCGTGGTCAACACGCTGATGACGAACCACGGTGCAGGGTCGGGGATCGATGCCATCCCCAACAACGACTTCACCCCGCTTTCGGACGTGGTGCTGACGTTCGCTCCGGGAGAGACCACGCCCACGCAAGCGTTGACGGTCAATCTCACGCCGGACAACATCGTCGAGCCGGATGAAACCTTCCTCGTGCAGTTGTCGAATCCCCAAGTGGGCGGGATCGTGGATCAGAGCCGGGTGATTCTGGGCAGCGATGCCACCGCAACCGGCACGATTCTCAACGATGACATGGCCACGATCAGCATTGCGAACGCCTCGATGGACGAGGGCAACACGGGTTCCTCCACGATGCATTTTGTGGTCACGCTTTCGGCTCCGGTTCAGGGCGGGTTGACGCTGAGCTATACCACCGACGGGCTAACTGCGACCGACGGCACGGATTTCACCGCGTTGGCCCCGGTCCATTTCACGGGCAACCAGGTGAATGAAACGCAAATGGTCAACGTGTCGATCATCGGCGACACGCTGACTGAAGCCGACGAGACGTTTCAAGTCGTCCTCGGCACGCCCGTTCCCAACCAGACCGGGATCGCTGCGTCGAACATCGCGATTCCCATTAACACCGCGATCGGCACGATTGTGAACGATGACAGCATTCTCGTTGCCGCCGCCGATGCGGGCGGTGGGCCGAACGTGCGTGTGTTTGACCAATTGGGAAATGAGATCTACAACTTTTTCGCTTATGAAGGCAGCTTTACGGGCGGCGTTCGCGTGGCCACGGGCGATGTGGACGGAGATGGAACCCCCGACATCATCACGGCCCCCGGTGCGGGGCATTCGCCGCTTATCAAAGTTTTCAATGGGAAAACCGGACTGGAACTGGGAGAATTCAACGCCTACCCTGAGGGTTTCACGAGCGGCGTATTCGTGACCGCTGCCGATGTGAACGCAGATGGCAGGGCGGACATCATCACCGGTCCCGATGCCGGGGGCGGACCGAACGTGCGAGGCTTCAGTTGGAATGGGTCGGGCTTTACCTCGCTCTTTGGCTTCATGGCTTACGATCTGGGCTTCACGGGTGGGGTTCGCGTAGCCACGGGGGATGCGACCGGGGATGGCAAGCTCGACATCATCACCGGGCCGGGTGTGGGCGGCGGCCCCGACGTGCGGGTCTTTGAAATTTCTACGATTTTGATGAATCAGGCGGATGTCGCCCCCAAGATTCACTTTATGGCCTTTGAACCATCTTTCACGGGAGGGGTCTACGTGGCCGCCGGCCAGTTTGGCGGAGATATGGGAAGCAATTCCTTCAACCCGGCGGACATCATCGTGGGCCGCGGGGCCGGCGCAACGCCCCAAGTCCGCATTTTTGATCCCGTCGATCTGTCCTACGAGCAACTCGATGCCTTCCCCATGTTTCCAGGTGGCGTTCGCGTGGGCACGGTGGAACGCCTGGGCGATAGCACGCCCGATCTGATGGTGGGGGCCGGTCCCGGCGGCGGACCGCACATCAAGATCTACAATGGCGAGGACATCGACGTGAATCGGTTACCGACGAACTCGCCGGGCAATCTGGTCGCCGGAAACCAGTTGTTCGCCTTCGACCCCGGTTTCACGGGGGGCGTGTTCGTGGCGGGAACCGTCTTCCCGCCCACGGCGGGTTCTCCCTTGCGTTTGGCCGCGAACGCGGCCCTGCCCGCGGATGCTGGTCCCGACCTTACCGAGGCTCAGTTAATGCCCTTGGTTTCCGCCGCGATCTCGCGATTGGAAGCCGATGGGTTGGCCCCCAAGCTGGCCGAGGCATTAAGCCAAACCCAAATTCTGGTGGGGAATCTCGCGCCGGGCTTGCTGGGCTTGACGAGCAACGGACGCATCACGATTGATGACAATGCCGCCGGCGTGGGATGGTATATAGACGCCACGCCGCAAACCGATGAAGAATTCCAAAGCACTGCAACTCTGGGACTGCAAGCACTCGCGCCCCAGGCATTGGGCCGCGTGGATCTCTTCACGGTGATCCTGCACGAATTGGGCCATGTGTTGGGTTTGCCGGACTTGCCCACAGCCCAACAACCGGCAAGCCTGATGAGCGAAACCCTCACCCCCGGCCTCCGCCGACTTCCCGATCGAGAAACCCTAGACAAACTGTTCGCCGAGGAAAGTCTTTGGGAATCTTTACTGTAATTTCACCAGGGCGTCACAGAGAGGGAGTTTGCGATCCGGGCAGATGTCTGCGAGAACGACCCTGATTTGTCCGTAAACTGCGGCATCCGACTTACTCCTCTTTTGATCGCGACGAGACGAACCGCTCGCGGAACTTATCGACCACTCGCCGCAGCTCAGCGTCGAGATAGGCTAGCGCTTGCCGCTCGATCTCGGCGGGGATGCCGAAGTACGGTTCCGCGACCGCTCCGGCGATGCAGGCCATTGTATCGGCATCCCCGCCAAGCGAGATGGCGTTCCGCACCGCATCCTCGAAGTCCATCGCCTCGAAAAATGCGATCAGCGACTGAGGCACGGAGCCTTGGCAAGACACGTCAAACAGATAGGCCGGGCGGATTTCATCCAGTGTTTTGGAGAGATCGTAGCCAAATCGGCATTCGACAAACTGCTTAATCTCGGCCTTGGCCTCCCCGGTGCGGGCCAGGAAGACTGCCGCGGCGGTTGCCTGCGCTCCTTTGATTCCTTCGGGATGATTGTGCGTCACCATAGCGGTTCGCTCGGCATGATGCAGCACTTCGTCCAGCGTTTCGTAAGCATAGCCCACGGGGCTGACCCGCATGGCCGAACCATTGCCCCAACTGTTATAGGGTTCCCGCTTTTGATGAAGTGCCCAGCCGATGAACGAGCCGCCGTAACCTGCCTGCGGGTAGCGGTCGAAATAGCGATGCAGCGTGTCGACAAGATCGGCCCCGGTAAGAATCGAATCGGCAACGGCAACCGTCAATACCGTGTCATCGGTGAAGCGGGCATACTTGTCGAACAAAGTGAAGTGCTTGGTCTTCGTTCCTGCCGCTTCGTGGGCCGAACCGATAATGTCGCCGACGATTGCTCCGATCATATCCAGCGCGACTCCCAACTATTCTGAGTAGATTTCAGCAACAATCCGCCCTCAGCGAATGGGGCATCACCGAGCATAACAAAATTGGAAGAGGTTCTTCATTCTTGTTTTGTCGTGGGAAGGCGAGCTTCAACCCGGCGGAGATAGCTTGATAGATCGGCCTTGAGCCGTTTCGTTACATTCGGCCTTTGGGAGGCAAGGTCCATTTGCTCGGAGAGATCTGTCGTCAGGTCGAAGAGTTCAACCCGGTCCTCTTCGTAGAAATGCAACAACTTCCAACGACCCGCACGGATGGCTGAATGCGGGCGGGTCTGACTGGTGGCGAAGTCGGCCAAGCCGATGGCTTTTGGAGCCTGAGCAAAGCGTTTCTCCGGGTGGTAGTATGGAAAGTGCCAGACGAGCGGCTGCCGGCGGTCGAGTGTTGCCGAGGCATTCTTGAAAACCGGCACGAGACTCACACCATCCAGGTCTTTCACCGAGAATTTGGCCCCTGCGATTTGGCAGAACGTCGGCAACAAATCGCACCCATGCACGATGGCATCGCATCGCGACTTAACCAGCACGCGACCGGGCCAGCGGACAATCAAAGGAACCCGAATCCCGCCTTCGTAGAGATTCCATTTGCTGCCGCGCAAAGGGGCGTTGGACGTATAGTTGGGATGCCCCCCATTATCAGACATCAACACAACCAACGTGTTGTCTGCCATGCCGGTCCGATCAATCGCAGCTAACGCGCGCCCGACAAGATGGTCGAGCGTCTGAATCATGGCCGCATAGGATGCTCGCACGTCGGGTTCATCCTTCGCAAGTCGTTTCTTGTACTTACGAATTAACCACTCGCATCGCGTGTGGATGGGATCGTGAACGTAGTAGAGCGAAAGGTATAGAAAGTACGGCTCATCCCGTTTTTGTTGAATGAAGCCGATGGCTCGATCAAGCAGTGTATCCCCAGGGAACTCCGCTTCTGCCACGGCCGCATCCTTCAACTTTCGGTGGGCACGATAGATATAGGGGTGGCTACCGAAATCGCTGTCTCCCACTTGGAACCCCTGCTGAATTGGTCCGTGGGTCGGCGACCAACCGAGGTAGCTCTTGTAATGCTGATTGATGTGCCACTTCCCAAAAAAACCGGTTCTATAACCTGCGGCGGAAAGCGCTTCCCCCATCGTGACTTCGCCGAGCGGCAAATTCAATGTGAACGGCGGCGATTGCAGCGGAACATCCAGTTGTTGCTGCCCCGGCTGATCTTTGGTCACGAACTCAAAGTTGAGCCGTGCGGGAGATTTCCCAGTGAGGATCGCGGCCCGGGAAGCAGAACAAATCGGTGCGGGAGCATACGCCTGGGTGAACCGCATCCCGGCATTCGCCAGCCGATCAATGTGAGGCGTGTCGTGCCGATTGTTGCCGTAACAGCCAAGATCGCTCCACGCCAGATCATCGACGAGAATGAACACAATGTTCGGACTTTTCGCGGAAGCCATACGGGCGGAACAAACAAGGAATGCGAGCAAACAAAGAAGTCTCAATGGAATCAAACCCCCTGTGGATTTGGGAATGCTGTTTCACTGCCGAAAATGCTACTCAGTTTGGCAATCACGTGTTATGATGCCCCGACACTCATGTCGTGAAGCCGCGTCAAGGTCATTGTATTCCTTGTGTTCAATCGGGAGCAACTCACGTTGAATCTTCTCAATCCTACGGGAAAGATCGCTGTTCGTCATTTCTGTCTGGTTCTCCTTTTGGTGGGAATTCCATCCCGCGTTTTCAGCCAAGCCGACTTAAAAATCAAGGTCTCTTCCATCTTGGAAGGAGACGCCGACTGGGATTGGACCCAGGTTCGCACCACAGAGGTGCCTATGGATTCTCCCTACTGGCTGACAACGATGTCACAAACGGCAAAAACTGGGGCACACGGATACCACGATGTCTTTGTTTCGCTAAGCCGCGACCAAGGAAGAACCTGGTCCGAACCGCAAGCCATTCCTTCGCTGCGTCGCACAAAACAAGCGGACAATTACGAAGTTGTGGCCGGCGATCTTTGGCCGGCTTGGCACGCCGCCACGAAGAAAATTCTGATCACCGGAAAGACGTTTAACTTCGCCGACGGCACGAAAGAAAATTATCTCCGCGAAAAGGTGGCCTACGCGGTGATCAATCCGGCCGATGGCAAATGCGGACCGCTCGACACAATCGACATGCCGGATCGCGATCATGCCGGTTGCCCGTTCGTTGCGCCAAACGCCGGTTGCCATCAGCGGGTCGATTTGCCGAACGGAGAAATCCTGCTGCCGATTCGCTATCAGAAGGAGGAGATGACGCGGAGATACACCACCATTGTTGCCCGCTGCCGTTTCGACGGAACCACGCTCGCCTATATTGAACATGGTTCGGAGCACACGATTCCGACAAACCGAGGTCTCTATGAACCATCGCTCACTCAATTCGCGAACGCCTTTTATCTCACCATGCGATCCGATGATGGAGCATTCGTGGCGAAAAGTGAGGATGGGATTCACTACTCCGATCAGATCCCCTGGACTTTCGATGATGGGAAGCCGCTGGGTAGCTATCACACCCAGCAGCATTGGGTCACCGTTGGTGGAAAACTCTATCTTGTTTACACGCGGCGGGGTGCAAACAACGACCACATCATGCGGCATAGGGCACCACTGTTTATTGCTCAGGTCGACCCGGACAAATTGCACGTCATTCGCGCCACAGAACAAATTCTGATTCCAGAAAATCATGCGACGCTGGGGAACTCCGGTGTCTGCCGGATCAGTGCCAACGAATCTTGGGTCGTAGTTGCCGAAGGCCGCGTGAACTTCGGGAAGCGTAAAGGAGAAAACAACCGCGTCCTCTTGGCGAAAATCACCTCGCGATAGCCACACAGGCCCGTTCTGCGGAACTAATATGAATCCGCTGCTACTGTCCCTGTTACCGGACACAGCCCCGTCACAAACTACACCGCCCCCATTGACCGCTGAACGCAGGTGTTTTTCACGGGGGCCGCGTTTGGGCCGGGTGGAAAGATGGGCATATTAATAATTCTTAACACAACTGCTTGAAGCCCATCATTCGTCAGCACCGATACAACCCCTACAGCTTTCCAATAGAATCAGCTCCAATGGCTTTACCGCGCAGACATTGAAGGGAATGGGTAAGGATGATTTTGCGCTCTAAGTGCTGTGCAGTGTTGATGTTAGTGCTGGCATTCGGGTTCCCCTCGTATTCGCAAGCCGGTGAACCGGCCCCGTTGCCCGCTGAAGCCGCCTTGCTGCATCGCCTGGAGTCGGCGGAGTCCCGGATTCGGGAACTGGAAACGCAACAGACGGAACCGCGGCATATATCGCAGGGGCAGCCCCTCGACGACCCCCTCCCTGAGGAGAGCCGCCGGGAGAGCTTGATCCGCCCCGCATTTTTCCAGGTGATGGAGCGGCCCGAAGCTTATACGAATAACGATTATGAAGTCAGCCCGCTGTTTCCCTTTGAGTCGCCTTTGCCGCCCCGATCGGCGGAGCCTGCGTCGGAGAAGCAGAAGTTTGAAGTCGGCTACGATCACGGCACCTTTCTCCGTCCGACCGCCGCCTACGAGGACAAAATCCCGTTCGAATTGAAGGCCACCACCCGGCTGGATTTTCGGCACGTCGGCATGGTGTCGAACAACCCGGCGTTGCCCAGCCGGAATTATTTTGAAATCGAACGGGGCCGGTTGAAGTTTGAGGGGCACGCCTTTTCTCCCAAACTCCATTACGAAATCCAGTTGCGGTTTGACAACGACGCGGCAACGAACGTCCGCCTGTTCGATTATTATGTCCGCTACGAACTCAACAAAGCCTTCGGCGTGATGGTCGGTCAGGCCAAGGTTCCGTTCGCGCGGGCGTGGCTGCAGTCGTCATCCCGACTGCAATTGAGCGACCGCTCGATGGCTTCAAACTTCTTCATGCCGCAACGGAGCCAGGGCGTCTGGTTCAGCGGCGAGCCGGCCCATCAATTGTATTATCAATTCGCGGTGCTCAACGGGTTCGATACCACCACGCTGACGCCGGCGCAGATTGATGCGAACTTTGCCTATTCTGGCACCGCGTTCTGGGATCCGCTGGCGGATTACGGAGCTGGTTTTTCCGACTTGCAGAACCATGAAGACCTGGCAATTCGCGTGGGAGGCGGCGGGCTTTTCACCGACATCGCAGCCCGATCCCAGCAATTAAGGTTGATTCGGCTGGTTGATTCCGGGAACCGCTTCTCTAACGTGTACCCCGGAGCCGGCGTGAAATTGTCCGAGTTATCGGCGGATGCGGCGCTGAAATACCGGGGCTTCAGTCTGTTTCACGAATCGTACTTCCGCTGGCTCGAGGACATTGGCGCGGCGAACGCTCCCTCTTCGATTTACGATTGGGGCTTCGATACGCAGCTTGGCTACTTCCTGATTCCCAAAACCTTTGAGTTCTTCGCCCGGCAGTCGCGGATCATCCACGCCGGCGGGTCGCCCAGCGCCGATGAATACGCCGCCGGCTGCAACTGGTTCTTCGACGGCCACTACGCGAAGCTGACCTTCGACGTGAACACCTACAACGGCAACCCATCGGTCAGCAGCAGCCTGGACCTGCGCCAAGGAGAAAACGGCGTGCTCTTCCGCACGCAACTGCAGTTGATCTTTTGACGTCAGCGCAATGTGGACGTGACGACGGTCGGCGGTTCGGAAGGGAATCGGAACGGGTTCCCGGCTTTATACAACGATAACTGTTCGCTGATTCGCGCTCGTTCGCCGGCAGGGGCTGCTTCCAGGCATTTGCGCGGATTCGGCCGCTTTGTCGAACTCCCCGGCCTCGGCATACGCCGCCGCTAGTGTTCCCAGACAGTACCAATGACCGCCGCCGCATAGTTTGCACGCTTTGGCGCATTTTCGACCGCTTGGTTTCCATCCCGGAAAGATTCTTCCGGGCAGGTGGCCCGAATCCACGCCAGCGCGTTGTAGCCGTCGAAGTTCTCCGGGGCGAGGGCGATGGACTCTTGCTGATCCGAGATCGCCTTCTCGTAATCTCCTTTCAGCAGCCAGACGTTGCCGCGGTTGTGCCACGTTTGGTGGCTTTTGGGATTCAAACGAATCGCTTCATTGTAGTCGGCAATCGCAATGTCCAATTCCCCTTTGCGTTTCCAGGCGATGGCCCGGTTCGCGTAACCGCGCGGATCGCGCGGGCGAAGCCGCACCACTTCGGTGAAGGCATGCACGGCTTCGCGATCGTTTTTCTTTCCGAGGTGCAGCAGGCCCAGCGCCATCCAGGTTTGCACATCTTCCGGGCTTTTTCGCACATCGTCTTTGAATTTGTCCAGCGCATTATCAATTGGCAAGACCTGGTTGCGGTCAATCCAGCCGGCCTTGCTATGCGTGACCGACAACCATTCCCCATGCACCTCCCGCACTCTCAACGGCAACCCTTTCGTCACGGTTTCAAGGACTTCACTGCCCGCTCTAATCTGAGCCTTCTCAGCCGTTACCACGACATACTCCCCCGCCTGCTGGGCCATCGCCGGCCATTCCAACGCGCACGAAATCAGCAGGGCTATTGGTAATATGCACCGCATTCAGAAGACTCCCAGAAGTTGATCTTGAACCGCAAAAATGCCCAACCGTGATAGGCTCAGGCTGTAAAGTGCGGCCATTATGGGCGTCGTGATCACATCGAAAAAGCAGGAATGGGCCGATCCGAACGGGTTTAGCACAACCTTAATGCAGGCTTTGTATTACCTTAACAATCTTCGCAATTTCTTAACAATAAAAACCTTATCTACGTATTGGGATCGCAAATTCGCGCCGTGCCGCGTCGCATTTCCGAGATGCTCGGGACTCTTTCCGAAACGTCAGGAACGGAGACGAAGGAGACATAGCCGGATTGAGATTAAGAACTCCGGCCCTTGCCTGCCGAGGGGCTGGGCGATAGCATGGCTTCAGGCCCGGCGTCGCATTGATGGGCCTTTTCTATCGACGCACCACCATTCATGGCAAACGAAAAACTCAGGCGGCAGATTGTATTCGAGGCTGCCCGCTTGATGTACCACCGTTACGAAACCGAATACTACCGGGCCAAAATGAAGGCGGCCCGCAAAATCTGCCAGGGTTGGGTCAAGCCGTCCGATCTGCCTTCCAACCGCGAAATTCGCGATGAGATTGGCCGCTTCGCCTATCTTTACGAAGGCGAATCCCGCCAGCAAAATCTGCTGGAAATGCGGATCGAAGCCCTCAGAATGCTGCGGCTGCTGAAATCCTTCAAACCACGCATCATCGGCAGCACGTTGACGGGGCACATTCGGCAGGGTTCCGACATCGACATTCACGTGTTTTCCAGCAGTGTGGAAGCCGTGGCCGGGCTACTCGATTACGAAGGCATGGTTTACGATGTCGAGCACAAACGGGTGCGAAAGCACGGCGAGGAACGGGTTTTCACGCACATCCACGTAGAAGATCGGTTTCCGATTGAACTGACGCTGTACCCGCCGGACAAGGCCCATTACGTTTTCAAAAGTTCGATTACCGGAAAAGGCATCGAACGGGCTTCTTTGGCGGAGTTTGAGAGCCTGCTGGGCCGCGAATACCCGGCGGTTTGCCTGGAAGAAGCCCTCATCGAAGCCGAGAGCAAAATCGACCGCTTCCAAGTCTATCGCAGTTTGCTCTTGCCTTTGGAGAGCGTGAAGCAGCACCGCAAATATCATCCCGAAGGGGATGCGTTGTATCACAGCCTGCAAGTCTTCGATCTGGCACGGGATGAACTGCCTTACGATGAGGAATTTCTGCTCGCGGCTTTGCTGCACGATGTGGGCAAGGCGATTGATCCTGCCGACCACGTCAACGCCGCGTTGGAAGCCTTGGAAGAGTTTTGCACCGAGCGGACGCTGTGGCTGATCGAGCATCACATGCAGGCCCATGCTCTGAACGATGGCAGCATCGGAGCGCGTGCCCGCAGGCGGTATCAGCAGAACGAAAACTTCGAGGAGTTGCTGCTGTTGGGCGAATGCGACCGGGCGGGGCGCGTCGCGGGCGTGGAAGTTCCCGACTTGGAAGAGGCCCTGGACGACTTGCGCAACTGGCCCGCTTATGCGGTTAGCTTTTGGGCGGGGGTGCGGTTTGACAAAAGATGACAAGATGACAACCTAGGCCAAAGCAATTGGCAGACTGTCATCTTGCCGTGCGGCGTTCTGTACCGGGTTTGGTCATTCCCGCTGCGAGTTTTGTCTATCGACGGGTTTGCCAAACGGCGGCGGCGCTCGGCGTTTGAAGTTGCGGTTGCGTATTGGCCGCCACGGGAACGTAGCTGGTGGGTTGAGTTTCTATCTGAGCCGCCCCCCGTTGAGAAACTTGCATCCAAGGCGATCCGCTGTGTTCGGTGGATAAATTGGCCGCCGGTGCGGGAATCGGTTGCGGAGACGCACAAGAAGGCGGTCCGCAAGTGGGCACGATGGGCTGCGGGTAGGCCGCCGCCTGCGGGACCGGAGAAAACACAGGTTGGGCACACGCCGCCGGCGGGCAGATGGGCTGCATGGGTTCGGTAAAGGTTTGCGTTTGCTGCACGTAATGCACGCTTTGTTCCGGGACGATCCGCGTATTCATTTGCGGAACCTGCACGGTGTATTGGTAAGGCACATTGCGATAGGCCGTTCTCTGATGATAGACCGTCTTGGCCACTTGGCGGGTTACGGGTTTGGGAACCCAGACCATTTGGTAGCAGCCTTCATCCCGCGTCACGTTTTCGATGCAGGTTGAGGGAACGGTTTCGCAATAGGCTTCTTGACGCACCGCCGTTCGGCATTCGGTTCGGCAGGTCACGAAGTTTTCCTGGCGATAGCGGGTTTCCACCACGGGGCGAACCGTGGTACAGGTTTTCGTGCAACTTTGTGCGATGGGCGCTCCCACGGTTTGCGTGGCCGGCGGAACGCAAGCCGCCGCCGGCGCGGGAGCAACCAACAGCGGTTGGGCACAGCCGCAATTATAGCAACGGCAACGATGGCAAAAGATGTGTTTCAAAGCGTGACAAATTTGACCTTCCGCGATCTGATGCACACAGCACGTGATGGTGGCGAAGACAAGCAAGCTACGCAGCACAAAGGACATGCGAAAATCTCCTCCTGATGGGCAACGCTTCCCGCCTGATTCCAAAGCGACGAGAACGCGACCTGACGATTATGAACCACTGTTAAGTCATGGGGCATCCAACGGGCGGATGGCTCATCGGGAACCTACGGCAACCCTTGTCGTTCCAATCGTCACGTCAGGCAGAGTTTCTTTAATCCGTTATTTCGTTTTTTTCAAAATAACCCGCACAATCGGAAAAATCGGCAATTATTTTTGGGTCAAACTGCAAAAGCGTTCGTAGGCGGCTTGCCAGGCGGGAGTTTGTTCCGGTTCGTAAGTGGTTAAATCGAAAGACTTTCGCACGCAATCGCGGATTTCGGCAAGCGAACCGATCTCCCCGGCGGAGCGGGCTTGCACCAGCACGTTGCCCAGCACCGTGGCTTCCACGGGGCCGGTGACCACCGGGCGACCGCAGGCATTGGCGGTCAATTGGTTCAGCAACCGATTTTGCGTGCCCCCGCCGACAATGTGGATCACCTCGATCGGGGTTCCGGTGAGTTCCTCCAACCATTCCAGAACCATGCGGTATTTGAGGGCCAGGCTTTCCAACGCGCACCGCACGATTTGCCCTGCGGATTCCGGCACGGGTTCGCCGTGGGCTTGGCAAAAATCCCGCATAGCTTGGGGCATGTCCGCCGGGCTGAGAAACGCCGCATCGTCGGGGTCGATCAACGCATGAAAGGGCTTCGCTTCGGCGGCCCATTGGGTGACTTGGCCGTAATCCGCCGCCGATCCTTCGCGTTCCCAAGCTCGTCGGCATTCCTGCACGAGCCACAGCCCCATGATGTTTTTCAGCAGACGATACGTGCCGTCAATCCCGCCTTCGTTGGTCACGTTGTACGCCAAGGCGCGGTCGGTCAACACGGCTTCTTGGGTTTCGACGCCCATCAAGGACCAAGTCCCCGAAGAAATGTACGCCCAATTCGCTTGGCCCGTGTTTTGGGTAGGCACGGCGGCGACGGCGGCGGCGGTGTCGTGCGTGGCGGGGGCCACCACATCAATCCGTTTCAATCCCGAACGCAAGGCCACATCTTCCCGCAGGCGGCCCAACTTGGTTCCAGGCAGCACGACCTCCGGGAAGATCTTCGTCGGCAATTGCAAACCGCGCAGCAACTCCCTCGCCCAATCCCGTTCGGTGGCGTGAAAGCATTGCGAAGTCGTGGCATTCGTGAACTCCACAACCTGGCTGCCCGAAAGACACCAATGGAAAAAATCGGGCATCATCAAAAACAAATCCGCCTCGGCCAACAATGCGGGATCGTTTTCCTGCATCGCAAGCAATTGGTAAAGCGTGTTGATCTCCATAAATTGCACGCCCGTTTGGCGGAAAATCTCGGCTCGCGGAGTTCGAGAAATCGCTTTCTCCAGAAAGCCGTGCGTGCGGCGGTCGCGGTAATGCCAAGGCTGGCCTAGAAATTCCTTCCGGGCGGAGAGCAGAACGTAATCTACGCCCCAGGTATCTACGCCCACCGAAGAAATCGCTTCGCCCAAGGCGGCGGCGGATTTTGCCAAACCGATTTGGATTTCGGACCACAGCCCCAGCACGTTCCAACGCAGCGTGTCCGCGAGGTAAACTGGGTGATTGGGAAACCGGTGCTGCTCTTCCAAGCGAATCCGCTCGCCATCGAACAACCCCGCCATCACCCGGCCGCTTTCCGCGCCCAAATCCACTCCCAAAAAGCACTTTTCGGCCATGAAACTCCCCTATTGACTCGATCTCGGCGGCGAGCGATTCTCGCGGCGCTTTCGATCACATCATAAACGGGAATGGCCGGGATGCCAGTCTGCAATCCATCCGGGGGAGTGAAAAACGGAGCGATTCGCCCAGATTGGAGGATTGAAAAACCCAATCCGCGAAATCAGTTGGCGACCGTCCATTTGTATTTGGCCAGTTCGACAGCCAAGAGCGCGCAGCCAGTGACGACGGCCAGAAAGCCCGACAGCAGCAAGCCCGTGTAAACGTCCACGGACGGCTTGTCGGCGGAAGAACCGCCTTTGGATTTGGTTTTGGTTTTGGCGGCTTTTTTAGATTTTGTGCTTCGTGGTGACATTGTCGTCTTTCCGAATGATGCCGTTTTTGGTTTTCAGAATCACTTCGCCAACCGCCCGATCATGGGTTACCTTCACCAACTTGATTTTGCCGAGATACTGCCCTCTGCCTTGCAGGCTGTAAACTTGCAGCACGTGATCCTCGTCCAAGCCATCGTCGCTGCCGAGGTTAATTTCCACGAATTCCGGGCCTTTGCGACTGGCGGGCGTCATGTTAATCACCCTGCCGGAAACCACGGGCGGCGGCTCAGTCTTGGCGAGGGCTTCCTCTTCGTCGATGCCTTCCTTGCGAATCACATCTTGCAAAAAGGCGACTCTCCCCAGCAGGCTGGTTTGTTTGACGGCGGCGGTTTTGAAATCGGTTTCGAGGGTGAAGAGCTGGTTGGATAGATCGAACACCTCGTTTTGAAGCGCGGTGACTTTGCCGTTCAAGTCTTGGTTGATTTGTTTGAAAACCGTGGCTTCTTGGGCGCGTTCTTTGGCTTCATCCACAACTTTCTTGTTGGCGGTTTCCAGTTTTTCGTAGTTCTCTTTGGAAGTCATCAGCAGCAAATCTTTTTTGGCGACCTCGGCTTCCAGCGTGGATTTGTCTTGCTCGGCCCGTTGCGCCCGCGTGGCGAGCAACCGCAATTGCGTTTTGATTTTGTCGTCGCCCGTTTGACTGGCCAGGAATTGGTCGATGCCGTCCAAGTAGGTTTGGATGTTCTCTTGAATCGCCCCGCTGGCGGCGAGGTTTTTGTTCAAAAACGAAATTTGCTCGTCCTGTTCTTGAACCAGGGTGTCCTTGGTTTGCAGTTCGGCTACTTTCTTTTCGTAGGCGGTCTTCCAATCTTCTTGGACGGTGTAAACCGCACCCGCAAACGCCATGAAGCATAAACTCAAAACGACCTGGACAATCACCAGAACTTTACCGACGAAAGTCATCCGAACGTCTCCCAACAAACTAAAAAATCAAAAAATGTATGCCGTTTGTGTGTTCTCATCGCCTACGGAGGGGATGGTTACGTCTCCGGCGGGGCAGGCTCGTGTTTCTTGTAGGGTTGCTCTTGCAGTTGTTTTCGCAAGATCGCGTTTCGCTGTTTCAGCCGATCAATTACGCCTTCGTACCGCTCCCAAACGTCACGGAGTTTCTTCTGATGTTCGACCGAACGGTAGCGGTCGGTTTGAGTTTCGGCGACGAAGTTTTGCAGGCGGTAGATGTCGCCCCGCCGGCGTTCTGCTTCGAGGTAAATTCCTTCGATCTCGGTCACGGTATCGGTTACCGACCGCGACGTGGTTTCCAAGTCGTTCCGCAGTTTGGCCAAATTCGCCACCAACCGCTTGTCTTGCTGATTGAGAGCCTTTATGTCTTTGTACAACAAATCTTTAATCTCTTTGATTTGCGTCTCCAAGGCTGTAATTCCTGGGACGTTTTTTTGCGGGTCGCCTTCCTCTAGCAACCTAATCTTGTCTTGTTGCTCTTGTTTGATCTGCTTCAGCACATCCACGATTTTTTGCGGAAGCACGGGGCTGGCGGAACCCACGGCTTGGTCGTCGCTTCGCCGCTTCACCCCCCAAGTGGGCTGTTCTCCGGGCGTGTATTCAAAGACGTAATTGGAGTAATTGTTGGTTTCGCCCTGCCAGTTGGGGCCGGCGATGAGGGAAACCATCACGAACCCCAGAAACGCAAAACACGCCGCCGTGGTAAATAAAGCAAGAATCTTGCTGAAAATCGTCATTGGGACGATGCTCTCGAAGGACAAAGGTGATAATCAAACGTGCGAGCGGCAATTTCGATGGGCAAGTATGGAGTGTACCAGACCTTGCGTGAAAACTTAAAAAGTCTTGCCGGTTGAAATGCGTTTTCCAAACTCGCTGGGAAAAGTTTTTGGATTGTAAGGAATGTGCGGGTCGTACTTTCCAGAGGTCGCCCCGTGATGAATTGAAACCCTACAGAAATTATACGGCAGGAAAAAAACGAGAGTCAAACACAAAAACTCGTCCGCAGCCACAAACGCGGGAATCTTTGCGAAGATTTCCGCACCGATTCGACACGATTCCTCGCGCATCACCGGTTGCGATCCTAGAAAAACCACCTATCAACGCTTGCGTTCAGTGCCGACGACCGGCATGATGATCTTGCTGTATTGAATTTGGTCATCTCTTAAAGCCTCTCGGCAACTTGGAGACTCGACAGTGGACAAAGGCGGGCAGACCCATCAGTTCGAAAACTATGCACACCACAACATTTTAGTTTTGAATCCGGGCATGAATCAGTGCCCTTGGAGCGACATCGAGCGGATCGGCGATGAAGTGCTGCGGGATTTGGAGACCATCAAAACGCCCAACCTGATCGTAGATCTTTCCGAATTGGACTACATCGGCAGTGCGATGGTCGCCTTGGTGGTGCGGATTTGGAAGAAAGTGAAGGCGAAAGAAGGCCGCTTGGTGGTCGTGAATCGCAACCCTTTGGTCTTGGAAGTCTTCAAAATCTCCAAACTCGACAACGTTTGGACCATCGTGGAATACCGTGAAGATGCCCTTTACGAATTGGGGGTGTCCAAGGAAGCCGAGACCCAACGCAGAAATGCGGCGGCGCTGCTCTGGGCCGCCGCTTTGGCCGCTTTGGCCGCTTTGGTTGGCGCGGGCGGGTTAGCAATGCACCTCGCGAAGCCGGGCGTGTTGGATTATCCCCTGATTCAAATTGTCGCGTTCGGTGGTTCGGCAATCGGCGTTCTTCTGGGGCTTTTGCTGCTGATTAAAGGGGAAGGCGGTCGGCGGGCGTTGGGATTTTTCGCCGCGGTTTTGAGTTTGGCGGTGTTTGTCATCGCGATCTTTTACGTTCCGCTCTCGGCAGAGGCGAAACCCAATCCCCCGATCAACGAGAAGAAAAAATCCGGCCCCGCCGAGAAATCTGCTCCAGTTGACAAGCAAGCCAAAACCCATCGTCCCGCCGTGGCGGAAAAACCGCCCGTCCGCACGGAAGAATAACGTCTTTCAATCGGCGAACGTTTTTTGCCGCCAAGATTTTCGTCCCCTTTCCCCGTCCCCACAATCTTGGAAACGCCCCATGAGCGATGCCCCTTCGAGCAGTTCCCCAGACCATCACCACGTTCGCCAAAAAGCCCTTCAGGAAGAGTTGACTCAACTCGTCGATGTGGTCGGCCCCGCTCCCTTGGTGGACCTTCTTTTGGAACGGGCGTTTCAGCTCGAATCCACCGACATCCATTTCGACCCCACCGAGGATGGGCTAAGAATCCGTCTTCGCGTGGACGGCTTGCTGCACGATGTCCTCAAACTCCCCGCCGAGATGACTTCCCACGTCGTGTCCCGCATCAAGCTGATGGCCAACATGAACATCACCGAACGGCGGTTCGCTCAGGATGGCCACATCTCCAATTCGGTGCTCACCGCGCAACGCGACGTGCGCGTGGGCAGCGGCCCCACGATTTACGGCGAACGCATCGTCTTGCGGTTGATGCCCGACCAATCCTCGTACACTCACTTGGAAGAATTGGGGCTGGAACTAGAGCAACTTCAACTGCTGAAAGATCATGCCAGCCGGCCTTCGGGCATGGTGATGAGCGTGGGGCCGGTGGGTTCCGGCAAAAGTACGAGCATGTACAGTTGCCTGAATTTGCTGAACGATCCGCAAAAAAGCATCAGCACCATCGAAGATCCCGTCGAACGCAGAATCTCCGGCATCAACCAAATTCAAACCGATCCCAAAATCAATTTCGGCTTCGTCGAAGCGCTGCGCGGCGTGCTGAGGCAAGACCCCAACATTATGATGATCGGAGAAATCCGCGACCCGGAAACCGCGCACATCGGCTGCCGGGCCGCATTGACGGGGGTGATGGTCTTAAGCACGTTGCACGCCAACGACAGCGTCAGCACGATCGATGTGCTCCGCGAGTTTGGAATTCCGCCCATGTTCATCGCGGACAGTATGAATTGCGTGATTTCCCAACGCTTGATTCGCAAAGTCTGCCCAGTTTCGCGGGAGACCTACCATCCCGATGCCGCCGTCTGCGAAATGCTGGGCCTTGATCCCAGCCAAGCCGAATCCACGGAACTCGTGCGCGGCATTCCGGCGGATGACAATTTTTATACCGGCTACTCCGGGCGCACCGGCGTGTTCGAGGTGCTGGTGATTTCCAAGGCCATTCGCGAAGCGATTCTCAGAGGCGCTCACGCGATGGAACTCCGTCAAATCGCCCAATCCGAAGGCATGATGCCCCTGGAACAAGCCATGCGGAATAAAGTTCTCCGCGGCGAAACCAGTCTCGAAGAACTGCACCGCGTAATTTCCACCTACGGACTTTAACGCGCCGCTCGGCGAAGTGGATGGTTCCGCAGAAAAAGAACAGGTGCCCGGTCGAAATGAGCGGCGTCCGTGCCTATCAAGCCTTCCGTGTGGTGCTAGAAGCTTGTTTATTCACGGATTGGGGGTAAGTGAGTGAGTGTCACCGCCAACATTTCGAACCGGGCACCGTGTTTTTCTTCGATGCGTTTTCTCTCCGCTTAATGAAAAGAGAACCAACACCGTTCAAGGTTTCTGCTTAATTCGCCAAGTCTTGGAACAGCGGGCCGAAGGCCGGCATGTCTTGTTTCAATACGTCCAACCAACATTGGGGATTCCAGATTTCCACGCAAATCGCCGCCCCCACGACCATGACTTCTTGATTCGCCGGCACATCCAAAAACTCGCGATAACCTTCCGGCACCAATAACCGCGAGCGGTTGGCAAGTTTGACCGTTCGCGACCGCGTGGAAAGCAACCGCCCCAAGCGTTGGACTTCTCCCCAACGCTGTTCCATGCGACCGGCTTGAATTTTCTGCCGAATCAACCCCACACCATCGTTTAACCGCCGTTGCCATTCCGTCGCCCGCCAAAGGCTTAGGCAACCATATTGTTCTTTGGCGAGAATGGTTTCTCCCGCTTCATCAGTCACGGCTTCGGCCATTTCGTTGGGCAGCGAGATCCGAAAACGCTCATCAATGGTGCGCTTCTGCTCACCTGTGATAAACGTCTCTTCGGCCATGTTCGGTCACCCGCCTGCAGAAAGGATTTAATGCGACGCGACTTCCCGGAGAACGCCCTCGAGACGAAATCCGCTGCTTCAAACTCCCTTCTTCATTATTGGGCAAAAATCCCACTTTGCACAGCAAGAATTTCAATATAGGGGATGAAATCCCACATTTCTATGAGACTAGCGAGCTTCCAGGCGGATTGCAAATCCATTCCATCGCTTTCTTGGGCAATTTCCCCAAAAATCGGGAATTCCGCATGCTCAGCGCGCACAAAAAAAAGCCGCCCCAAAAAAGGGACGGCACGCGAGGTTGTGGATTTGATTTGGGATCAATCACCCGATGGGAAAATCTCCCCGTTTGCTACTCATCACAGCCCACGGGGCCGCGACGGCGCGGGGGAGCGCAACCTCCGCCGCTGGCTTTACGGGCATTGGGATCGCTTTTTATGTCGAAATTGAACTCTTGGCTGCCCGCCTTGACGTCCTTGGTCATGTCGGAGTTATTTCGCGCATCAGAATTGTATTTGGGGGGAATGGGATCGAGAAATTCCTTCCCGCTGGGGTTTCCGCAGCCATCGTCGGTGGCGGCTTTGGGTTCGGGCGTGCTGATGCTCACCAAGTTTGGCCCGATTTCGGTGCCTTCTTCGCCACGATACATCAACTTATAGACGCCCGATTCATCCGTGGTTCCAAAGGCCGGGCTGCCATCTTTGGGTTGGAAGGTGACGTTGAGATTCGGGGCCGGTTTTCCATCCACTTTGACGGTCCCGGTGACTTGGCCGAGTTCCGGGGCATCGTCGGGGCCGCCTCCCCCGCATCCGCTAAGAAAGCCCGCGACACCCAAAACGGCGAGGATTGAGAGGAATTTGTGTTGCATGAGAGGGTTCCTGGATGATGAGACCTGGAAAACAAGAACTCACCCGACGGCAACCCAAGCAAGAAAAAAAGTGCCGCGGGGATGAGAAGACAGCTTGGTTCCGAAAAGCATCAAAACCAAGCTGTAAGTTTATCGAATTCCAGACGGAATTAGAAGTTGCCGACGGGCTGGTTGTCGTTGCGAATTCCCAATCGTTGATACACGCCGAGTTGGGAAGTCACGGTCTGGCTCCAACCCGTCCGCGTGGGGCCGTTTCCGTCCCGCACTCGATCGGTCGCATTGGGATGCAAGTTGTAATTGATGTTTTGACTGATGAAAACCACGCGACCATCGCCCATCAGGAACTGAGCGCCGCCAACGTGGTCGCTGGCAAAGCCTTCGGTACACCAGTGGCTGTTGTTGTTCTGGACGTTGATGGGGATCGAGACGCGGCCGAGTGTGTAATCGTTTCCTTGCGGACCGCCTCCCGTGGGATTGCGGTTTCCGCACCAAGCCCCCGCAGCGCAAAACGTGGTGCGTTCGCCCACCATCATCGTGTTGCTGGCCCCATCGGTCAGGTCGCGAATGCGATAGGCGTTCCGGCGTTGGAAGACACCCTTTTGTTGGTTGTTGGGAAGCTGATCCACATCGTTGTAGCCACAGTTGCCGATGTAATTCGATTTGGCAACGCGAAAGCCGCTCGGCGCACCAGAGTTACCGGCCATAGTCCGTCCCGTACCGGAATTCATCTTGCCGCCATCCATTAGGTTTCCGCCGGGATCGGAGGGGCAGATAAACACGGGCAACGGCGTTTGCAACAGCGTTCGCAGTGTGGCGGAGGTCAAGACCTGGCTAAGCGTCAGGTTATTGATCTGCAATTTCTGAAACAAAGGCGTCTGATCCATCTGAGGTAAAATCGAAAGCGCCCCAACCCCAAGATTCATAGTTCGAGGCGGAACTCGGATAATCTTGGGCCCCGATGGCAAACATCTTGTAAATATCGTGGTAATTGTGCAGCGCCAAGCCGATTTGCTTGAGGTTGTTTTTGCAAGTCGAGCGACGGGCGGCTTCGCGGGCTTGCTGCACCGCCGGCAACAACAGCGCAATCAAAATGGCGATGATCGCAATCACCACCAACAATTCGATTAACGTAAAACCGCGACGAGTCTGTGTTGATGCCATGGGCAGTCTCCGAATAGAGAGAAGATGAGGGAGAGATCGCTTTGCCGTCTGCGTGAAACCCCAGTTGAACACTCAAAAATGTTCACCTTTTCCACGCAAGACACAAATGACGAATGGGAAAACAGGAACTCGGCGAGCGAATGCTCGTCAGAATAGATGCCAAGGCATCCGCGAATAAATCGAATTGAGAAAGAAAAAGATCGAACGATCTTGAAAAAGGAACTCCTTCAACAGATAGGGAATCCATTAAAGGATAAACCATTGCCAGTATGACCACCCAAAATCAGAACTTCAACCCCCAATCGGAAAATTATGAAAATTATGCGATACCTGCGGCCCGGTATGGTGTTGAGGGAAATCCCTATGAACGTCGCCACATATAAGCAGGCATGAATGTGATTGTTGGAAAGTTCGTTCCCAACGCGTCTTTTCGGCTTAGAACGGCCATCTTGAAGGCTTGGACGGGAAACCATCGCCCCAAGTTTTCCGTTTTTTCGCGACACATTTTTCCGGTCTGCGCAATTCTTGGGATGGAACACTTGACTCATTGGGAGTTTTCGTGAGCGACACCTGGAGCGATGCGGAGATTGTCCAAGGTCTTCAAAAAGGAGACCGCCGGGCTTGGGAGGCGCTGTGCAAGCAGTTCAGCCCCCGCGTGTGGAGGTACGTCGCCAGATTGGTGGGCCGCGATGAAGACGCCGTCGCCGATGTCTTTCAAGAAACTCTGCTCGCCGTCGCCAAAGCAGGGCGAACGCTCTCGGAAGAAACCGCGTTATGGCCTTGGCTGGCCGCCATCGGACACAACCAGGCGGCGCTTTATTGGCGAAAAACCTACGCGGCCCGAGAAGTCGGCCGGATGACAGAACCTCAAACTCCCCTGCAAGACCTAGACCCGTTGGACAATTTAATGCGGTCCGAGACCGTCGATTTGGTGCGTACTCGCTGTTGGCGGAAATGAACGCGGACGCCGTTTCGCTGCTGCTGGGAAAATATCTGGATCAGCTTTCGGTGCGGGAACTCATGGATTCGCTGGGAGGCACGCACGAAGCGGTGCGATCCCGTTTGGCCCGCGCCCGCCGCGATTTTCGTTCCCGTTACGAACGGGCCACGCAATACCTAGACCGTTCGCAAAACACGCCGGTTCAAGAACTCTCTCCCCGCAAGGGGGATTTGCCATGACGACCCATTTCCCGCCCGAACCCGATCCTCTCGAAGAATCGCTCTTTCTGCGTTGGCTCTCTCCGCTGGAAGATACGGCCGCTCCGTTTTCCGAACACATCGCCGCAGGCATCGAACGCATTGCGGGCGATGTTTTCGAGCAATCCGCCGCCCCGAACACAACCGCAACTTGGAATCCTCTCCCTCCCAAACCGAGGCAACGAAACATGATCGCGAAAGCTCTCGTCGCATTGTCGGCACTGTTCGGCACGGTGTTTTGGTTTTTCGGGCTTGGCCCCGTTCGCGGAAGTCACGGCGGGAATGGTGCTCGATCGCACGGTCTCTTCCGCGAAAACCCTGCAACTCAAAATCACCCAGGACGGCGAAACCGCCCACGTCTGGGTGCAGAGGCCGGGGCAAATTCGCTGGGAAGATTCGCCCACGCAATACCGCATCGCCCACGGTTCCAAACTCTGGCGGATCGATGAAGAAACCAACACCGCGCACACCGGCCAGACCGACTGGTACGATGAATCCAAAGGCGGCGTTGATCTGCTCAGTCTGATCGGCGTTGAAGGCAAGGAAGCCGCCCGCTTTCGCGAAGTCAAACCTGGGGAAACAATCTCCCGCCAGGGCAAACGCTGCGAAGTTTTCCGCATGCAAACCCAAGCCGCGAAACGCCTCATCGAGATCGAAGCCATCGCCGAAGTTGCCAGCGGCGAGTTGCAAACGCTCGCCGTTTGGCCCCAGGGAAACCGCCAAGCCGCCCCGATTGTCGAATTGGCTTTGGTCGCCCGCGATGAGGCCGTTGATGAGTCCAAATTCCAGGTGGCCAAATCGCTGTCCGAAGATGGCCGCCTCGGCAAGCTGACCGATTCCCAAGGCATCGTCACGCTTAAACCCGTGTTGGGCCGGCGTTGGACGCCGGTCTGCCGGCAGATGCTGTTGAAACCCGGCGATTGGTTGCGAACCGATGTGCGCGGAGCCAACGCGGCCACCGTGGCCCTGACTTCGCAATACCGCATCATCGCGGGACCGGGCACGCTGTTGGAACTGAAAACCCCGCATCAAATTCGGCTGATGGGCGGGGAAGTTCAAATCACGGGCGACGCCTCTGCCGAGAAACCGTTGGAACTCTTGGGGCCGAAAGCTGGGAAAACTCTCGCCCTCGCCGCCGGCCAAACGGGGATGTATCGCATCGACCGCCAAGGCGAGTTTCAAAAACTCAAGCAAAAACCCCAATGGCTCGCCGGTTACGATGGCAGTTCCACCAACGAAGCCTTGGGTTCCTTGATTGCCAAAGTCGATGGCCGGGATGTGCCGTTGTCGGTGGGTTATCACAAAGTCAAAGTCGAAATCCGCGATCAAATCGCCCGCACGACGATTGAAGAATCTTTCATCAACCGCACCGGCAGTACATTGGAAGGCACGTTTCATTTCCCGCTCCCGCAAGATGCTTCCATCAGCGGGTTTGGCATGTGGATCAAGGGGGAACTGATCGAAGCGGATGTGGTGGAGAAGCAGCGCGCCCGCGAGATTTATGAAACCATCCTCCGGGAAAAACGCGATCCCGGTTTGCTGGAATGGAGCGGGGGCAACATTTTCAAAGCCCGCGTGTATCCCATCCCCGCCCATGCCGAAAAACGCATTCGCATCGAATACACCCAAGTCCTGCCCCTGCGGGCGGGCCGCTACCGCTATTCTTATGGACTCCGCAGCGAACTCTTGCGAAAAACGCCGCTGAAAGAATTGTCGCTGGAAGTGCAAATTTCCTCGGCTCTGCCGATCAAATCCATCGACTGCCCCACGCATCGGGTGCGTTCGCAACTCGCCGCGCATGCCGCCAAAATCGAATTCTCCGCTCAGGAATATACGCCCGAACGGGATTTTGAAATCGTCTGTGAAGTGGATTCCCGCCAGACCGATGTGGTGATGATCCCGCATCGTCGAGGCGAAGAGGGCTACTTCCTCGTGCAACTCACCCCGCCGGGCGCGGAAGGCCATTGGCAACGCGAAATTCTGCCCGATGGCAAGCCCTTGGAACTCCTCGTGGTCTGCGATACATCCGCTTCGATGAACGGCGAAAAACGCCGGCAGCAGGCGGAGTTTGTCGCTTCGCTGTTGGCCGCCATCGGCCCGGACGACAAAATCAACCTCGCCGTCTGCGACGTGGATTGCCAATGGTACGCCAAAAAAGCTAAGCCATTCGATCAAGAAACAAAGAATAAAGTTCAAGGGTGGCTCGCGGATCGCATTTCGCTGGGCTGGACCAACTTGGACCGCATGACGGAATCGGTCCTGAAGCAACTCGGAAAAGACACGCACGTGGTTTATGTGGGCGATGGCATCGTCACGGCGGACAATCCCGACCCGCAGGAATTCGTCAATCGCCTGAAACGCCTGACCGACAAAAAACGCACGGGCACGTTTCACGCAGTTTCGGTGGGCAATAGTTTTGAATCCTCGGTGCTCAAAGCCTTGGCCCAAATCGGCGGCGGATCGCTTAGGCAAATCGGCGGCGAGCAAACCCCGCAGAAAATGGCATTTGAACTGCTCAACGAAATCGCCCAACCGGGCCTCAAGGATCTCAAAGTCGAATTTCGCGGCCTATCAAGTCGCGGCGGTTTATCCCGAAAGGCTTCCCAATCTCGCCGCCGGCACACAGCAAATTATCATCGGACGCTACTTGCCCCAAGGCAAAAACCAGACGGGAGAAATTCTCATCAGCGGCCAAAGCGGAGCGGCGAAACCGTGCGGTTCGCATCGCGGGTCTCGCTCGCCGATGCCGAAGCCGGCAACTCATTCATCCCAAGGCTTTGGGCCAGGGCGCATCTCGATCATCTTTTGGCCGAAGGTTCCAGCCCGTTTATCAAAGATCAAATCATCGGGCTTTCGGAAGAGTTCCACATCATCACGCCTTATACTTCGCTGTTGGTGTTGGAATCGGATGCGGACCGCGAACGCTTCGGCGTGAAAAGGCGGTTTGAAATGCGGGATGGCGAACGCTTTTTCGCCCAAGGCCGCGACCAATCGCAGACCGAACTCTTGCAGCAACAAATGAAACTCGCCGGCGATTGGCGGCTGAATCTCCGCCGGAAAATCCTCGCCCAATTCGCCCGCCTCGGTCGCAATACGCAACTCTTTCAACAGGTCGAACAAAACTTGCGCGGATGGGGCAGGCACAGCGGCTTGGTCACTTTGGCAGATTCCACTTTGCCAATGAGTTCACCTGCCGCGGAGGAATCCACACCGAATTTCGCCGGCGGCATGGGCGGGTTCGGGGGTGGCGAGGGTTTCGAGTTGGAGAGCCTCAAAGATTCGTTGTCAACGATGCCCGGCAAAGAAGAATTTGCTGCTCGCGAGCTGGAACAAGACAGAGAGATGTTAGGCGATGAGTGGGATTTTAAGGGCGGAAAACGCGAAAAGGGTTTGAAGAATTCGACGGCGGGCGGAAAGAACTCAGCATTCGGGATGCCGAAGCCCCAAGCGATTTTTTAAGGAGTCGTCTCGACGGCCTGGATTGGGATGGAACCTCGAATCAATTGTTTAGTTTGAAGCGATCCACCGAGTCGCGATGAGGCTTTTAGCCGGAGCAGCGGGCCGTTTGCCGGGAAGCCCTCTTCCTCTTCTTCGTTCGAGGGAGCGGGGGGCCGACCGCAATACGTGCAATGGATCGGGCAGTTGTTCCCCGCGATTCCCGCTCCGCCCGCGAAGCCGGAACCGCCGCCAAAAAAACCGAAATGGCAAGGCGAAGCGCTGGAACTTTCGCGAAGTTTGATCCAACCGCTCGAACTCAAAACCGGCGGCTTGGAAATCGAGCAAAAGACCGAAAGCCGCGATCCGATTTGGAACCGCATCACCAACCGCTCGGACTCCGTTGAACTTTACGCCAACAAACAATGGCTGCAATTCACCGCAGCTGCGCCCTCGCAAACTTTGGTTGGCTGGTGCAACGAAAAAGAACGCGGCATCGCCTCCCGCGCTTATCAATTGGGCCGAGTTCGCGAGTCCGTCCCGCAAGATTGGGAAAGCCATCATCCGGGAGAACGCCCTTATGCGGTCTCTCACCTAGATCAAACTTACCGCGAGTACGAAGTCAAAGTCACGAAACCCCAAGCGGGCCGCGCGGTGCTGACGATGATTGCCCCTCATCAAACCGAGACCGAAATTCTCGTGACCATCGACACCAACCGCCACGTGATGTTGGACTTTGGCTACAGGCAAAACGGCAAGATCACATCCCTCACCAAATATGCCGATTATGCGAAAGTCGCGGGCGTCTGGTGGCCGGGCAAGATCGAAGCCTTCGATGAAAAATCCCGCCTCACGTCCGTCACCACGCAAAGCGTCAAACCCTTGAATGATGCCGCCTTCGGCAAACGCTACGGCGAAGAACGGCCCGGCAAGCCATACCGTTTGCTGTCTCTGCCGCATGCCCACCGTGCGCGAAGCCGAGAAAGCCGTCGCCGCCGGCTCGGCGGATTTTGAAGACCGTTTGATGCTGCTCGTTCGCTCGGCATTGATTCAAAAATGGGAAGATGTGTTCGCCCAACTGAAAGCAATGGAGCAATTCCAACCCGATCAACCAGGACTGGCTTGGATTCGCGTGGCTGTGAACGTCATCGCCCGCAAAAACGAAGAGGCCCGGCAGTTGATGCAGAAATTGGCCGATGAACTCGCGCAAAACCATCCGACCGATGAGTTCTTCTTGGCGAATTTCCTGCTCGATCAAACGTGGCAAATTACCGATCACAACGAATATCTGCGAATGCTGGATCGCCTCCGCCCCGTGTTGGATCGCCAACCGGAATCTGTTCCCAGCTATTACAGTTGGGCCTATAAACGGGTAAGATCGCTCAGGTCGTTGGGCCGCCTGGAAGAAGCGACCGCCTTGCAAAAAGAGTTGGCCCAGTCGGCTCCGTGGGACGTTTCCGCCCAAACCGCTTATGCCAACGACTTGGTAGCCGCGGGCGATTACAAAGCCGCTTATGCCTGGCTGAGAAAAGCCCTCGACCGCAAAGAAGAACGCCCGGAATACCAAACCCGGCAACTTCGCGACACCTACGCCGAAATGCTCAGGAACCAAGGCCGCGATGAGGATTATTTGGCCTTCATGGAACAATGGATCGGCACGAACCCCACCGAGTACGCCCCCTATCAAAAGTATCTGAGCGCTTTGGTGGTCAACGACCGCGTGGACGATGCGAACAAGACGGTCAAACAATGGCTGGAAGCAGCCCGCGTTCCCGAAAAACTCGAACCCGCTTCGCTGGCTCGATTGAACGCGGCCGTTTATTACGCTTTGAGTCAACGCTATCGAATCTCCATGAATTGGATCGATCCCATTTGGCTTAATCCGCTGGAAGAAACCGCGATCTACTTTTTGGATCACGAGCATCATTTCGAGATCGCCTCGCGGATTATCGACAACTACCGCTTCCGCGACACGGATGAATGCGACCGGGTCAAAGTCGGAAGTCGCCCGCCGTTTGCGAACCTCCGCCGCGACGATTCCGTTGGCTTTCTTATCGCATTATATCAATTGGACGATCAGCGAAACCGATCTTTCCCTTGCGGATTGGCAGCAAATCGCGAATGCTCTTCGCCAGCGCTGGGATGCCGAAAAAGACGCCGAAAATCGGCAAATCTTGGGCAATGCCCTGATTCAGATTTACGCCCACAATTTTGCGGAGACCGAAGAGTTGCCTTTCCGTCGGCAGCAAATCCTGCGGGCCGAGCAGGAAAAACAAACCGACAGGCAGGCAGCGCTCAAACGGGATTTGTTCGATGCCCTCATCGCCCGCGATTGGACCGAAGCCCACGAAACGGAAGCCTTCGGCTTGATCGAGCAGCTTACCTTCAATCACTTATTGGGGAAGTCCCGACGCCACGATGTCGCAGCGGTTGGCTGTGCGGATTCATGCCCTGCATCGGTTCGTCGATGCCATGTTGCAGGCCCGCTATCGAGCCGACTTGAAAGCCTTGCAGGACCAAGGCCATCCCGAAAAACTCACGCGGACGGAGTGGGCGAAGAAGAAAGCAGATTTTCAAACCCAGGCGGAAAAAGGCGTGGCAGAACGCTTGACCGACCGCATCGCCCTTAACGAAAAGGGCAATCAAACAGAACTCCTCCAATGGATGCGGCTGGAACGTGCGTATTTGGATCTCAAACTCGACCGCAATGTGGATCGGGTTGCGAAGGAATGCTGGGCCATCCTAGGCGATGCTCCGCAACCGCCGGTCGAGGAAGATGCCCCCCGCGATGATAAAGAAGCCGAAGCCGCCCGAATGCGATTGATCGAAAACCTGGCGAAGCAGCGGGCCTTTGCGACGTTGAATTATTTAGCGGTTCGCCGTTCGGCGAAGCCCGAACTTGCCCAGCGTTTGCAGAAATACATCGGCGCAGGGTTTGCAGTTTGCAGGCGACTTGGCCGCGCCTTGGAAGAAAGCCGAGTTCGCCTTGTTGGTCGCGCTCGATCAACCCGAAGCATTGGAACGGCAACTCTCCGCTTGGATTAAAACCGATCCGTTTCCCGCGGCTTGGCAATTGGCTTTGGGCCGGTTGCTGGCCGAGCAAGGCAAGATTGAGCGGGCGATCTCGCTGTTTGAAACCGTGAAACGCGAAGCCCTCTTGTCGCCGGCGGATTTTGCCGCATTAGGCGATTGGTATTTGGTGGCGGATCGCAAAGCAGACTACAAGCGGGCGAAGATCGAAGTCTTCAAATACATGCCCGAGTATCGCATCTCCAACTGGATTCGCCAAAAACGCCGCACGTTGGGAGCGCAACGACACGCCGCTGCCCGCGGAGTTGGATGAAAACGTGCTCTTCGCGTTTCAAGCCTTATTCGAGAAGAGCAGCCAACCTCAGAACTACATCTATGAATTAAATCAGTTCTATACGGCTTCGCGGGATTTTCGCCTGCTCGCCATGCTGCCGGATGCGCTCACGGGCCGCACCCCGCAGCAAATTTATCCGTTCTTAGCGAACCTTAAAGTGAACTTGCTTTCGGAAATCCGCAAGGAAGCCACGGCGGATGAAATTTTAGAGCGGCTGGCCAAAGTGCGGGCCAACATGCGAAACGGCCAGCGATCTGCGGGCGATGGATTTGTTGGAAGCATTGATCGAACGGCAATCGGCGGAGGTGCTCAATCAACCCGGTCCGCACATCGAGGCCGCGGTTCGGCGCTCGAGCGGGCTTTCGCGCGAAAATGGGCCGAGGGCGAAGTTCGCCAGATGGCCGACTTCTTGGATTCGCTGGGGACCATCAAGCAGCCCGCGATCAACGAAGAACGCTTGAAGGAACTTCGCGAACTGCATCGCTTGACCGCAGCGGGAACCGATGACCGCTTGTTTGTGGCCTGGCATCTTTCGCATGCGTTGTTCTACTCGCACGGTCTGAAAGAAGAAGGCTTGACAATCATGCAGATTGCGATTAGGGAATATCAGCAAGCCCATGCCAAGGGTTGGCCCGCTAATGCCAACTCGCCTTTGTTCGGCTACGTCGATTTGCTGGAAGCCGTCAAACGCTTCGGCGAAGCCGAGAATGTTTTGGCCGCCCAGATTGCAAACCCCATCAACCCCACGCAAAAGTACGCACTGCTCAATCGGCAAAACCAGTGTTATCAAGCAGCACTCAGGGAAGAGGGGCAAGTTTCCTTGGGCAGCGGAGCAACCCTTTATCGCAATCTCAGGGTCCATCTGATCGAGCAGATGACCAAGATCGACGATGAAAACCACCGCTACCAAACAGTCCATCAACTGCTAAATGTCTTTCGCATCGCGAAGGAGAAATCGTTTGCATACGAGAAAGACCTGCGGAAGTTTGCCTTCGATCAACTTCCCGCGATTTTGAAATCGCAAACGAACAATTATGGCAACCTCATCATACAGACGGAGTCTTCCCTGCGGGATCTGTTGGATGTCAGGGTGGCTTTGGAATTCTTGATTGTGCGTTACGAAAACTATCCCAATTGGCACCTCTACTCCTGGCAAAGTGCCTGGAACCAACTCGGGGATCGCATGGCCTCTGATTTTTATTATCTCAAGCAACAAGCCGGGGATTTGGAACCGCGATTGTTGGCCATCGTGCTGGCGGAGCTTCGCCGGGATCTCGAGACCAGGCATTCGCAATCCCGTCATTTTTACCACGATAATAATTCCTATTTCTGGTCCGCCAAGGCCGATGATTTCGCCCGCGTGGCCGAGGAGGTTTACCAACAGCACGAAGATTCCGGCAGGTCGGTGGCCTATATCGCGGAGTATCTCTATCACGGACTGAGCCGATACGACCGGGCGATTGCGATGCTATTGGCCGCGAACGACAAAAAATTGCTGATCACAGCGCAACTTACGCTTTGCGATTATCTGCACGAACGAAAGCGTTACGCGGAATCGATTCCGATTCTGCAACCGTTCGTGCGAAATTTCCCAGACGTGATGGGCTATCGCACGCGGTTAATCACCGCCTACAAACACGCCGCGAGACTTCAGCAAATGCAAGCGTTACTGGCCGACACCGATGCCCACTTCCGCAAAAAGGGCCGCTGGATAGAAGACAACATTGCCCTCTTGGCGAAGACTTGCCTCGACAACGATCTGTTCGCCGAGGCCGCCAAATACTATGGCGAAGTCATCCCTTTGCACGAGCGAACGGCCCCGAACCGCGGGATCGGGCAAGGCACGCTGTCCAGATATTACAGCGACCAGGCTTTGGCGTATTCCGGGTTGGGTCAAACCCAAAAAGCCGTCGATGCCGCCGCTGCCGGCGTGATCGCTTGGGGACCAAGTCACAATCAACGGCAAAGCGCCCTGCAACGCTTGGAACTGGTTTTAACGTCTGCCAAGGATCTGGAGGATTACGTGAAGACTCTGGATCAACAAGTTCAAAAAACCGGCGAAGACAGCCCGTTGATCCGCAAAAAAATCGGCCAGGTTTACGCCAAGCGGAACGAGCACAAACAGGCCATTGCCCAATTGCAAATCGCGATCTCGCTACAGCCTACGGACTTGGAAACCCACCAACTTTTGATCGCCTCTTTCGATGCGTTAGGCGAAAAGCAAAATGCGATCAAGCAAACGTTGGCGTTGTTGGACGTGGATCGGCACAATTTGGAACTCTACAAAAAACTGGCGGATCGCGTGTCCAATGAGGATTCCCTCGCCGAACGCGCCGCCACCACCATTGTGGAAGCCGCCCCCCAAGAAGCCGAGAACCATCAAGCCCTTGCCGAAGTTCGCCAGCAGGAAAATCGCTGGACCGATGCGATCGCCGAATGGAAAGAAGTCGCCCGGTTGCGGGCTTTGGAACCCAATGGACTGTTGAAACTCGCCGCCGCCCAAATTCACGAAAAAGAATTTGCCCAAGCGCAAAAATCCCTCGACAAACTCAACCAAACCGAATGGCCCGCGCGATTTAGGAATCTCCGCCACGAGATTTCCGAACTGCAACAAAAAATCCCACAGACGAGATAGGAGACCGCCTTATCGGGGAGGACAGGCGCAGAGAGCCATCGCCTGTCCTTTTTTTCTGGCTCTCCGCCCTAAGCTCTCCGCCCTTGGAAAAACTTTTGCGATGACCGATTGCGAACGCTCGAAAAATTGTTATGGTGAAATTAAGAAACGATTTCCTCCGATTCACACATTCGGAGAATCCCCTACGCGAATTTGGAATGCCATTGGGGGTTCTGCCGATTTTTCCCGAGGGAAACCCATGACAATCAGCAGCAAAAGTGTGCCGCGACTACGTTATCACCCAAATGCGTATCGTTTTGTCTCCGCCGCGCTGCCTTATGCCCAACAACTTGTGAAGCGCACGATTTCTGCCAGCATGGAGGATGAGAGCGCCACGTCAGCGGCCCCGAATTGCTGGAAGGCATCCGCCATTTCGCCTTGGAGAATTTCGGCCTGCTGACGCTCACCGTATTTCATCGTTGGGGCATTCGCGGTACGGGGGATTTCGGGCGGATTGTGTTCGAGTTGATCGACCGGGGTGAACTCCGCAAAACCGACCGCGACCAGCTCAGCGATTTCTACGCCGTCTACGATTTCGAGGATGTGTTCGACCGGGAATACCTCATCAATACGAGTATCGCGTTCGAGCAAACATGAACGGAACCGATTCAGACAGCGAAGGATTGTCTGCGCACACGGCAACCCCGCCGGAATCTGTGCCACCGACTTCCGCCCGCAATCGCACGATGCTCATTGTCGCCGCTTTGGTTGCGGCGGTTTGGGTTTTGGGATTGGTCGTGCTGGCTTTGATTTCGGCGAACCCGGTCACTTTGAACGAAGAACAGATTCTGCATTCGCTGTTTGTCGTCACGGCCATCCGTCCCGATGCAAAATCGTCCATGCTGCTGGTGACGAAAGAATGGCTGCACGGCGAGGACTTGGGCGAAATTGCGGTCGCGAATCTCGATCATGCCAAGATGCCCGCCGACCGGGAATGCTTGGTTCCGCTGCAACGATTGGGCAAGGGACGCTATCAAATCACGCCGACCACGCTGCCCAACGAAGCCCCGCTGATCTACCCCGCCACGCCCGAAGCCGAGGCCCAATTGCGGGAACTTCTGAAAGCCGGCTTGGAATAAAGCGGAATTTCCGAAAACTCTTGCAGAGGAACGGGATTTTTCCGAAAATTCCCGGAGGACGGAGCGTACCGAAAGAGTGGCAAGAGGTTGAATGGTGATCTCCTCTTTTCATTCTTCATCAAACACGGAAGGCATCGCGTGGAACTGGCAACATTCCTACCGGAAACACGGGTGGAACCCCGCCCCTATCAACACCGCATCATCTCCAATGCGGCGGCGATGTTTCATGGGCAGCATCAAAACGGCGCGGGGCAGTTGGAACCCGCCGCCCGCTCGGTGATGATCGAATCCCCCACCGGCAGCGGCAAAACCGTGATGGGTCTGTTGACCGCCCGCTTGATGCAAAAACAGCACGGCATCAAAGTCGGCTGGGTCGCCATGCGGCGGAATCTCTTAACCCAAACTGCCTTGGAAAACCGGCGGATGGGGATTGATGTCGAGCCGATTCATTTCCTCTCGATGTTCGAAAAAAAACCGCCCCGCGATTTGGATTTGCTCGTGGTCGATGAAGCCCAACACGATGCGGCCACTTCAATGGCGCATCTGCACAACGTGATCCGCCCGCGATGGATTTTGGGCCTGACCGCCACGCCGTTTCGCACCGACCGCATTAAACTCTGCTTCGACAAAGTCATCAAAGATGCGGGGATTCATCAACTGATTCAAGATGGCTACCTCAGCCAATACGACCACTACACCATCCCGTGTTGGAACGTCCGCACGGTGGCCGATTTTTATCTCCGGGAGCCGGCCCGCTGGGGCAAGACGATCTTTTTTTTCCGCAAACTCGAAGAATGTTTTGAACTGGGCGAGATCCTCGCTTCGCAGGGAATCGTTTGCGAAGTGGTCACGGGATCTTCCGACCGCGAAGAACAAATCGCCCGTTTTTTAAGCGGCCAAACGCCGGTGCTGATTAACTGCATGGTGCTGACGGAAGGCTTCGATTGCCCGAATCTGCAAACCGTGTTCTGCCGGGATTCCGCCAAAGGGCCGACCATGCAAATGTGCGGCAGGGCATTTAGAAAACATGCCGACGTGCCCGTGAAAAACATCGTGCAAAGCAAACTCACCCGCTGGCCATTCACCAAAGTCGCGCTCGCTCGGCAGCAATATCTTTGGCAGGAAGATGAATGGCGGTCACTGTCGGTCAACCCCATGATTAACACCGTCAATTCGCGGGCCAGATTCGCCATCGCCAACATGGCCGTCGAACTCCCCCAATTCATCAAACGCAACCGCGCCCGCCAACCCGAATTTGGTTCAGAAAGCGATTAGCGATTAGCTTTCAGCGGCCAGCTTTCAGCTTTTAACTCCCACGAACAAAAAAGTGAAAGTGTTTCAGAAATGTTGGCCGTTCTTGTTCAGAGCCGCGAAGCGGCAGCAGCATTGACTTTGCAAGATTGCACCAAAAAAAACATCTACAACATAAAAATCCTATGTGCTGAAGGCTGACCGCTGAAAGCTGAAAGCTGACCGCTGACTGAAAACTGAAAACCCCTCACTCACGGAGCGACAAACCCATGACCAAAACCTTTGAATACGGCGTGACCACCATCGGCGATTTGCAGGTCGAAACCAAAATGGCCGAGGACAAACGGCAAAAGCGGCGTCCGGTGACGCAGGTTCTGATCGACGAAGAACCCTTCAAACCCACCGAACGCTTTTGGACCAGCCTTTACATCCGCTACGGGTTCAGCAAATCGTTCTTCAATTACTTCACGCACGAGGAAGTCTTCTCGCGGATCTCCGAAGTCTCGCCTAACGACCGCATGCGGTTCTGCATCGAACGGGATCAAAAAACGGGCAAGGGGCAATTGTTGGCGGTGTCCAATCCCACCAAATCTGTGGTCCGCCACGACGATTTGATGGAACTCTTGGAACTCTACCAAGGCGGGCGGATCGCGTACCACAACGGCATCGTCGAATCGCATCACGTGCCCCGCATGGGGGCGAATCGCTTTCAGATCAGCGGGGATGAATTCGCCAACCGCTTCGTGCTGCAAACTCCCATCGACGGCTTTGGCATGCCCAACATTTATTTGTCACTGCTGCGGGAAATCTGTTCCAACGGCATGGTGGGCATGGGCAAAACGTTCCGCAGTCAAATTAGCGTCGGCAAAGGCCAAGATGCTGTCGGGTTTTCGCTGATGCGGGCGTTGGACGGCTTCGGCAACGATGAAGGGTACGCCGCACTTCGCCAGCGGTTTGAATCCGCAGCGACTTCTTGGGCCAGCGTTCACGAAGCGTTGAGCTTGTATAACCTCACCGCCAAAATGTTGGGCCGCAAGCAATTGGGCAGCGATGGTGCGCAAACTCTGCCGGATGATGGCGCGTATTCGATTCCCGTGGGCAGCCCTTTGTTGAAATCGTTCCACAAAATGACGGGTGACATTTCCAGTCTGTACGGCTTGGCGAATCTCGATGCTCTGTCCATCAAACGCCAGCGCACCTTGCCGGTGAATTGCAAGGTTTACGATTTGTTGAACTTCGCCACCGAAGTCGCCACCCATCACGCCCAACCGGAAGGCTCGCGTCGGATGCAAGCCTGGGTGGGCACGCTTTTGAGCAACGAATACGACATGGAAGGAACTGCCGACAACTTCGGCGACTTCCGCGATTTCTTCGTCCAAGACGGCGAAGCCCGCAAAACCCTGGACGACATCTCCCGCAAAAATTGAGCCGCGAAAAACCGCCTCCGACACAAAACCGGGTTCCCTTTTCATCGGATGGGGAAGCCGGTTTTATTATTCAAATCCGGCAGGCTGCTTGACGAAGTTGGGGGACAAAGGGGAATATGGTGTCGGCAGCCGTTTCGATGCTTCGTTTCCAAACCCTTCACAACGGGCAAGACCATGTCGGTGGAACCCTATCAATCGCGAAGCAAACCCCCGCAAGAACGGCTGCATTCGTTGGATGCCTATCGCGGACTCATCATGGTCACGCTGGCTTTCGTGGGCTTCGGACTGGCCGATACCGCCAAGAATCATCTCACGAAAAACCCGGATTCCAAACTCTGGCGGGAAGTGCAGTATCAATTTTCCCATACCGAATGGACCGGCTGTTCGTATTGGGATCTGATTCAGCCTTCGTTCATGTTCATGGTCGGCGTGTCGATGGCGTATTCTTATGCCAAGCGAAAATCCCTGGGGCATTCCTATCCGCGAATGCTCGGCCATGCGGTTTGGCGGTCGATCCTGCTGATTCTGCTGAGCATCTTTCTGATGTCCATTCACGAAAAGCAAACCGATTGGACCTTTATGAACGTCCTCGCCCAAATCGGCTTGGGCTACACGTTTTTGTTTTTGCTCTGGGACCGCTCGGCCAAGATTCAATTCTTGGCCGCCTTGCTGATTTTAGCCGGGACTTCGCTTGCTTACGAAACCTATCCCAATGCGGGCATCGATCTGGAGACCGGCGCCGCCCGAAGTGGGCGTCAGTAAGGAATGGGCCCAAGCGCATTTGAAGGGCCTCCGCAAACCGTGGCACAAGAACGCCAACATCGGCCATAAGGTGGATGTGGTGGTGCTCAACAAATTCCCTGGAAAAACGTTTGAATACAACAAAGGCGGCTACCAGACGATCAATTTCATTCCCTCTATCGCCACCATGATTTTCGGGTTGATGTGCGGCGGGCTGCTGCGGTCCGAGCGCAAAGCCTCGCGGAAACTTTTGCTGCTTTGGATGGGCGGACTGGCCGGTTTGGCGGTGGGGCAAGTTTTGAATCAAACGGGCCTTTGTCCTTCCATCAAACGAATTTGGACGCCTGCCTGGGCGATCTTTTCCACGGGGTGGTGCTGTTTGATCTTGGCGACTTTCTATTTGTTTGTGGATGTCTTCCGCCTGCGCTGGCTGGCGTTTCCGCTGATTGTGGTGGGCATGAATTCCATCCTGATTTACTGCATGGGGCAAACCCTTCGCAAGTGGACCGCCGGGCAATTGCAAATCCACTTCGGGCACGAGATCTTCACGTTGAATGGCCGCATCCCTGCGATTTGGGAACCCACGGTGCAGGCGACTTTGGTGGGCTTGGTGTTCTGGCTGGTGTGTTATTTCCTGTACCGCCGAAAAATCTTTCTCGCAATTTGAGCAGCCGACGCTTTCTCAATTCGCTTGACAGAGGACTGCGTTTCGGAGAGGGTGCTGTTAAACCTTTTTTCCTGAAATTCCGTTTATCGAAAGGTTGTCCGATGTATCGTTTCGTTTTTGTCGCCATCCTCGTGTTGGGAACGGCCGGGCTTTCGGCTCAAGAAAAAACTGAGAACGCCCCGCGGGATGCGAAACGCTGGGGATACCCGCCGAAGTTGGAGGGAGCCAGCCGCGTCATCGAGCACCAATTGGGCGATGTGAAATTGCCGATGTACGTTTACAATCCGCCCGGCCATCAACCCACCGACAAAAGCCCGGCGATTGTGTTCTTCTTCGGCGGTGGTTGGAAAGCCGGTTCGCCCGGGCAGTTTGCGCCGCAGTGCGAGTATCTGGCTTCGCGGGGGATGGTGGCAATCACGGCGGATTATCGCGTGGCGTCCCGGCATCAGGTCAAGGCCGTGGAATGCGTGAAAGATGCCAAGTCCACCATTCGCTGGGTCAGGCAGCACGCGGACGAGTTGGGAATCGATCCCCAAAAAATCGTGGCGGCGGGCGGTTCGGCGGGCGGGCATACCGCCGCCTGCACGGGTGTGGTTCCCGGTCAAGAAGCCGAGGGGGAGGATCTCAAAATCAGCTCCGTTCCCAATGCGATGGCGCTTTTTAACCCCGCAGTCGTGCTGGTTCCGTTGAAAGGCGGCCCCGAACTCGATCCCAAAAAAGTCGCGGGCATGAAAGACCGCGCTGGCGTGGAACCGCGTTTGATTTCCCCCGCGCATCACGTCCGCGAGAAACTGCCGCCCACGATCATTTTTCACGGAATCGCCGACACCACCGTGCCTTATGCCACCGTCGAGGCGTTCACGCAACTGATGAAAGAAGCGGGCAATCGCTGTGAATTGGTCGGCTTTGAAGGGCAAGGGCACGGCTTCTTCAACACCGGACGCGGCGGCAACGCTAAGCGGCTGGCAAGCGAAGACCGCTCGTTCAAAGAAACCATGTATCGGCTGGATCAGTTTTTGAGTTCGCTGGGCTATCTTCAAGGCAAACCCAGTATCAAAATGCCCAAACAACGCGCGAAAGTCCGCACCGAAGAGAAATCTTAACGCGGCCATCACGCCATATCATCAAAAATTGTTGAAGGCAAAGACCGCCACGACGAAGAGCACAGCGCAGCAGAGCCGCAACCAGAAACGGATTGATGATTTTTGAATGTTGAAGCTGGAAATGGAGTTCAGCCTCATCGAGCATGAAACTGGTTTTTATCGCTTCGCGGTAAGAATCTCACTTCCCACTCAATGGCGCTGAGATTACTTTTCTACTTCATCAATCCCTTTTTGATTACGGCACTGCTGCGGTGGGAATCTTAAGGGAAATCGCAGGCGATGATGGAGATGTGTTTGGCTTCGGCCAAGGTTTCCGGGTAATCGCTGCGGTAATGCACGCCTCGGCTTTCGCGGCGCTCGGTGGCCGAGGCGATCATCAATCTCGCCACCAACAGCATGTTTTGCAACTCCCAACCGGCGGGATGAGAGAATTCGTGCGGGGAAACGTAACGGTCCCAAAAGTTGACCTGATCGGCAGCTTCCTTCAAACCGTCCGCATCGCGGCGAATGCCCACGTTCCGCCACATCATGCTCATCAAGGCGTTGCGAACATCGGTGAGATTCAGTTCGTTATCCTCGGCGGGCCGATCCGCAAAACCCGCACGAATCGGCAAGGCCGCGAATTGATCGGGAAGCATTTTGGCGTTGGCGGCGGCTCCGCGTCCGGTGCTGAGGCCGAATACCAAACCTTCCAGCAAACTGTTGGATGCCAAGCGGTTCGCGCCGTGCAATCCGCTGGAAGAAACTTCCCCCGCCGCCCACAGTCCGGGCAGCGTGGTTTGCCCTTGGGCATCAATCGTCAAACCGCCGATCATGTAATGCGCGCCGGGACGGACGGGGATGAGATCGCGGGTGATGTCCAAACCGAAGTCCGCGCAGACTTTGCCGATGTGCGGAAACCGCTCGCGAACTAGCTTGGAATCCAGATGAGATAAATCGAGATACACGCAGCCTTGGTGGGTTTTGGCCATCTGGCTGGTGATGGCTCGGCTGACTTCATCCCTGGGAGCCAACTCGCCAGCTTCGTGGTAATCTTGCATAAAGCGGTAGCCCGTGCTGTCCCTGAGATAAGCCCCCTCCCCGCGAACGGCTTCTGTGATGAGATGCCGGGAACTTCCCGCGATGTAAAGCACGGTGGGGTGGAACTGCATGAACTCCATGTCCCGCACCTCGGCTCCCGCGCGAAAGGCGATGGCGTGGCCGTCGCCGGTGGCGATTTCGGGATTGGTGGTTTCGCGATAAAGCCTGCCCGCTCCGCCGGTGGCCAGGATGGTTTGCTTGGCCCAGACGATGGTTTTGCCGTGGTGCGGGTTCCAGACAATGGCTCCCCGGCAAAAGCCGTCGTAAGTCAGCAGGTCGGTGGTGAAAGTCTGCTCCCAGATTTGCACGTGTTCGCGGTTTCGCAGTTCCGCGAGCATCGCCCGCATGACTTCCTTACCCGTGGCATCGCCCAAAGCATGCACGATCCGCCGATGGCTGTGCCCGCCTTCTTGCGTGAGGGCGATGGCTCCCTCTTCCTCGTCAAATTCGGTTCCCATGCCGATCAAAGCTCTGATTTGTCGCGGGGCATCTTCCACGACCTGCTTGACCACATTTTCATCGCATAGCCCTTTGCCGGCAGCGATGGTGTCGGCCACGTGATGGGCGAAATCGTCCAAGGGATCTAACACGCCCGCGATTCCGCCTTGGGCGTAGGTGCTGTTGGATTGGGCCAGCGCATCTTTGGTAACGACGACGGTTTCCAAAGCGGGGTCGATCACCAAGGCCGCCCGCGTGCCGGCAATTCCGCCGCCGATCACCAGCACATCCACGAACATGTGCGGCACGCGCTTGGGGTGGAAATGCACCAAAGACCGCCGTCGGGAAGAAAGCTGCAAAGCCGCCACGCAACGTCCTGTGCTTAAGAGGATTTCGGTTACTATGTTATGGGTCGATTTTCCTCGTTCCCAAGCAGAGCTTGGGAACGAGGGTTAGAATGAACCACGGGTTCCGTGAAAAGTGTCCCTGATTTTTCTGGCCCTCCGCTCTCCGCCCTTGGCTCTCTGCCGGTCTATGGCATCACGAACTTGTGTTCGCCGTGCCGGATTGTCAGCACGGGACACGGGCTTTTTCGCACGACTTTTTCCGCCACGCTGCCCAACAGCATGTGGGACAAACCCGTTCGCCCGTGCGTTCCCATCACAATTAAGTCGATTTCGTGTGCTTTGGCGTAGCGGATAATTTCCAAGAACGGAGCCCCTTCGCGAACTTCCCGCACGACGCTGTAATTACCCGGCAACGCATCTCCCGGCCTTTTGGCCAGGGCTTGTTTCGCACTGGCTTCGAGTTCTTTCATGTAATCCCCAGGCGGCGGGAACGACATGCCGGGCTCCGGGGACATGGCGATCAAATCTTGCAAGACGTGCAACAAATGCAGTTCCGCCCCGAACTTTTCCACGAAGGAACACGCATACTCGCAGGCGACTTCGGAGTTTTCGCTGAAATCCGTCGGCAACAGGATTTTTTTGAGGGCAATCATCCTTCCATCCTTTCGTGAGGAATTTTTGAAGTGGTCCGTTCGACTCGTTCCGCGATTTCAATTCCATCATATCCGCCCGCGATGAGGAAACCAATCCGTGAAAGCAGAGCCGGCCAAGGGCGTGTTTTAGGAAAGTTTGCCCAAAGCGGATCTGGCGGACAGGGCTTGTTCGAGGGCTTTGTCGGTGTGATCGGCCAACGCGGTGAGATGGCCCATCTTGCGGCCGGGGCGGGCGGTTTGTTTGCCGTAGAGATGCAGCTTGACGTGGGGATGCGCGAACGCGGCGGGCCAATTTGGTTCGCCGGCTTGCCATAAATCGCCCAAGAGGTTCGCCATCACCGCCGGGCGGAGTTGGGCAGGGGAACCCAAAGGCAAGCCGCAGACGGCCCGCACTTGCTGCTCGAATTGGCAAGTCACGTGGGCATCCACCGTCAGATGCCCTGAATTGTGCGGACGCGGCGCGAGTTCGTTAATCAGCAGTTGATGGTCCCTTGTGAGAAAGAATTCCACGCACAACACGCCCACCACGTTCAATTGCTCGAACACGGTCCGCGTGATTTCCTCGGCCTCGCGGTTGACTTTCTCCGGCAAGTTCGCCGGGCAGATGGATACGTCCAAAATGTGATTCGCGTGCCGATTTTCCATCGGGCCGTAATGCACGAAAGAACCATCCTGTCCACGGGCGGCGACCACGGAAAGTTCGCATTCAAAATCAATGAAGGCTTCCAGCACGGCTTCTTCGGTTTGAAGTTGATCCCAGGCCGAGGCCGCGTTTTGCACATCCTCAATCACGACCTGCCCTTTGCCATCGTATCCCCAGGCGGCGGTTTTGAGCACAGCCGGGCAGCCCAGCGATTTTAAGGCCGACTTTAATTCTTCGGGCGAACGCACGGGGGCAAACGGGGTGAGAGGCAGCCCGGCATTACGAAGCGTGGTTTTTTCCCGCAGCCGATTTTGCGTGGTGTGCAGCACGTTTCCGCCGGGACGCACCGGAGCAAACCGCCCGGCGACTTCTGTCGTTTCCGCCGGGACGTTCTCGAACTCGAACGTCACCACGCGAACGCCCTTGGCAAACTCGGCGACGGCTTCCAAATCTTGGTAGTCGGCTTTGATCTCCACATCCGCGACTTGCCCGGTGGGGGTGTCGGTGTCCGGCGAAAGCACGTGGACGCGGTAGCCCAACCGCCGGGCGGCAATGGCAAACATTCGCCCCAATTGGCCGCTGCCCAACACCCCCAACGCGGAACCCGGCAGAATGGTTTCAGTCATAATTCGGAATCGCCCAAAACTTTTTCGGTTTGTTGTTGATGAAAGCTTCGCAGTTTCTCGCGGAGTTCGGGTTGAGAGTTCGCCAAGATCCGCACGGCCAACAGGCCCGCGTTTTTCGCGCCGGCTTCTCCGATCGCCAACGTGCCCACCGGCACTCCGCCCGGCATTTGCACGATGGACAACAAAGAATCCAACCCCGAAAGGGCCCGGCTTTTTACCGGAACCCCCAACACGGGCAGCAGCGTGAGCGAGGCGACCATCCCCGGCAAATGGGCCGCCCCGCCTGCCCCGGCGATAAGCACTTTCAGCCCGCGTTCCTCGGCGGTTTGGGCGTATTCCACCATCCATTCCGGCGTGCGATGCGCCGAAACCACTCGGCATTCGTGTGGCACTTCAAACTCAGCAAGCACATCCGCCGCCTGCCGCATGGTTTCCCAATCGGACTTGCTGCCCATAATAATGCCCACCAGGGGCGAAACGTTTTCAGCCATCTTAGCGAGATTTCAATAGTGGGAACAAAAGGCGAGCGGGAGGCGTAAGCCTCCTGGTTATGATGAGGGTTTTGAAAACCTTGACCTATTTCCTTGGCAAGGCTGATCCGCAATTCCGGTTGGTATTCAAAGAAACAAAACTGACCAAGAAAGCCACACCAAAACGGTAACGGAAGCCCGCGGGAAATGCCAGAACAAGCCACCTTCCGGTCGAATGGCTACTTTCTGCTTCTTGAATCTGACATAATGGCCACCCGTTAAAGATTTTCGTCAAAAGATCTCAGGAGGCCGACCGATGAAACCTGCCCGTCTGCTTCAGATTGTTGCCGTTTTGTGCTGCCTGGCCTGGGCGTTCGCCGCGAATGAGTCCGAGGCCGCCGGCAAAATCATTTCCGCCGGCCCCGCAAAAACCATCGCGAGGTGCGGCGAAGGTTGGCTGGAAACCATCAACGGCTACCCGGTGCTGCATCTCAAGGGCAGCCCTTATGAAATGGGTTATCAACACGGGGCTTTGCTAAAAGAATCCATCAAGCAAAATCTGGAGTACATGATTAAAGTCCGGGGCGACCAGCCTCTGGTGACTTGGCACGGCGTGGAAGTCAAACCGGTTTCGCTGATCCGCATGATTATTAGCATTCAAAAACCCTTCGTGCCGGCGAAATACTTTGAAGAACTCGATGGACTCTCCGCCGGCAGCGGGTTGGATTTGGATTTGATCCGCGTGGGGAATTTCATTCCCGAAATGTTCCATTGCAGTGGTTTCGCCGTGATGAACTCCGCCACCAAAGACGGCACGCTCTATCATGGCCGAGTTTTGGATTACGCGATTGACTGGAAACTGCAAGAACACGCGGTGGTGATCGTGGCGGAACCCGCAGGCGGGATTCCCTTCGTGAACGTGACCTATGCCGGCTTCATCGGTTCCGTGACCGGCATGAACGCCCAACACGTTTCCATCGGTGAAATGGGCGGCGGAGGCCAAGGACATTGGGGCGGCGTGCCGATGTCGTTTTTGGTCAGGGAAGTTTTGTCTTCTGCCAAAACCCTGGACGAAGCCATCGCGGTCTTCAAAAACAACCCCCGCACTTGCCAGTATTTCTACGTTGTGGCCGATGCCAAGACCAACAAAGCCGTGGGCATGGAAGCCTCTTGGGATAAAGTGCAAATCGTCGAACCGGGCACGGCTCATCCGCTGTTGCCCCATCCCGTCAAAGACTGTGCGTTGCTGTCGGCGGGCAGCCGATACGAAGAATTGGTCAAACGGGCCAAATCCGGACGGGGCCAATTCGACGTGCAAACGGCGCTCGAATTGATGGATCGGCCCGTGGCGATGAAATCCAACCTGCACAACGTGCTGTTCGAGCCGAAGTCCACCCGGTTCTGGGTTGCCAATGCCAGCCCCGACAAACAACCCGCCGCCACGCAGCCTTATTATCAATTTCAATTGACGGAACTCCTCAAGCGCCGCCCGCAAGCCGATGCGAAAGTTATCCCCCTCCCGAAAGCCGAACGCTAGTAGAGGCTCAGTTTGAGAAGAATTCCGCAGACTCCCAAAATCTCCGTAACCCGAAGCGTAAGCGAGGGCCGGAGTTATGCCTCGCTTACGCTTCGGGTTACGATAAACCCATCAAAATGATCCACAGCCCAACCGTTAGGTTGCTCCCCAATGGGTTCAGGGATTGATACAATGGAGCCAGGAGTGTCGCGGCCATTCGGTCGCGGCCTGTCAGGAATGGAGGCCGACAGAGAAAGGTGCGGCATGAAACGCAATCACGATCTCACTCAATTGAGAATCCAAGGGTTGATAAGGCTTGTGGAGACGGTGCTGATGACGGATGAACCGTATTATCCCGGCTTGGAAGGTGTGATCGCCGGCGAAACGAAAATCGCCACGGTCGACGGCGGGCTGACTTATCGCGGGTATTGCATCGAAGAACTCGCCGATCAGGCCACGTTCCTGGAAGTCGCCTTTCTGCTCTTGCACGGCCAGCTTCCCAACCAAGAATTTCTGGCGGACTTTCAATCGCTGATTGCCGAGGCGGCGGAAATTCCTCAGCCCGTGTTGGATTTACTGGAATCCATTCCCATGCACGTGGGCAGCATGGATGTCCTGCGAACCGCGGTGAGTGCCCTTTCGCATTTCGATCCGCAATTGGAGGATGACAGCCGGGCCGGTTCGCTCGCCAAAGCCACCAGGCTGTTGGCGCAAATTCCGCTTTTGATTGCCGCGAGACATCGGTTGCAGGCCGGGCTTTCCTTGGTGGAATCGAACCCGGAACTGAGTTACGCGGGGAACGTGCTGTCTTTAATCACCGGCACATCGCCCACCGCCGAGCAAGAACTGCGCGATGGACGTTTCGCTGATTCTCTATGCCGAGCACGAATTTAACGCTTCGACGTTTACCGCCCGCGTGGTAACTTCCACGCAGTCCGATTTGTACTCCGCCGTGACCGCTGCCATTGGTGCGCTCAAAGGTCCGCTCCACGGCGGGGCCAACGAGCGGGTGATGGAAGTTTTGGAAGAAGTCGGCACGCCCGTCCATGCCGAGTCGTGGGTTCGCGAAGCGCTCGCCCAAAAACGCCGGATTATGGGTTTCGGCCATCGGGTCTATAAAACCGGCGACCCGCGTGCAAAAATCCTCAAGCATTACTGCCGAGAGTTGGCGGAATCCGCCGGCGGCCAAGATTTGGAAGACATTGCCGAGACGATGGAAACCATCGTGGTTGGGGAAAAGGGTTTGCCGCCGAATCTCGATTGGCCCAGCGCCCGCTTGTATCATTACCTGGGGTTAGACGTGGAACTTTACACGCCCTTATTCGTCGCCAGTCGGATCACGGGCTGGTGCGCCCACATCATCGAGCAAGCCGAGAACAATCGGCTGATCCGCCCGCGTTCCCGTTACACCGGCCCCAAACGCCGCGAGTTCGTCCCCTTGACCCAACGCGGATAAAAGGCGAGCGGGAGGTCTCAACTTCCCGGTTGTGCGGAATGCTGCACAAGCCTCAGCGGTTTTCATTGGCGATCCACTTTTCATTCAAGACTTACATCGTTTTTCGGGAGTTCAATATGTTGCGTTGGGGTTTGACGTTCGCTTTGGTAGTCGCGGCTTTTCAGGCGGAATCCCTTCCAGCAGGGGAATATAATCAGGTATTAAACATTGGCGACAAAGCCCCCGCTTGGAAAGATCTGCCCGGCGTGGATGGCAAAACGCATTCGCTTGCGGACCTCAAAAAAAAGCCCGTGGTCGTGCTGGTCTTCACTTGCAACAGTTGCCCTTACGCGGTGGATTACCAAGACCGCATCAACGCGCTCGCCAAAGCGCACGCGGGCGAAACTAGCCGGGTGGCTGTGGTGGCGATCAACGTGAACCTCGTCCCCGCCGACAGTTTGGCCAAAATGGTGCTTCGCGCTCACGACAAGCAATTTGCGTTTCCGTATTTGTTCGATGAAACGCAGCAAATCGCCAAAGATTACGGAGCCATCCGCACGCCGGAGTTTTTCGTGCTAAACGCCGAGCGAAAAATCGTTTACATGGGCGCGATGGACGACAACAGCACCGCAGAGAAAGTCACCCAGCAATACATTCAGCCTGCCATCGAGGCCGCCCTCGCGGGAAAGACTCCCAAGGTGAAAGAAACCGTGGCCATCGGTTGCAACATCCGCTTCGCCCGCAAACGCCGGGAACCGTAATCGCAGATCTTCTCTTCGTCCAATTCGCTTATTCTGTTGCGGGCACGAGTCGCACGTAGTCCAGGCCCACCATGTAGCCTTTGGCGGCTTTGGGATTTGCGCCGAGGATTTTGATTTTCAGCCGATGCTGGCCCGCTTTTAGCTTGATGTTCTCGAACGCCAACACGCCCGTGGTGATCACATCGGGGCCATTATATAGATCCACGGGGCCGCCGAGTTTTTGGTCATCCACTGAAAGTTGCACCACGCCGTAATCCCGGGCGCGGGTGAGTACGATTTCGACCGTATAAGTCCCCGCGGTTTTGCCAGGGATTTCCAGTTCCAAACGCTGGCCCGGTTTGGCTCCGGTCCACCACAAATGCTCGGTTCCGCTCCATCGGTCTTTGGAGAACGCCTGCATGTTTTGCCCGCGTGCCGAGCCGCCCGTTTTGCTGAGGATCTTCAGAGATTCTCCTTCCCCAGCCCCTGCGACTTTGCCGGTTTTGGGATCGATCGGCGCGGGCGGGCCTTTCAGTTCCACTTGTGCGGGGCTTTGCAGATAAGCCACCAGATCGCGAACATCTTCCAGGCTGAGTTGATCGAGCAACTTTTCGGGCATCATGGAAAGTTCGGACAGTTTGCGGGCTTCGATTTCATTCAAGGGAATCACCACGGTGTCGTTTAGCGTGCGGATGGTGAGGGCCGAATCGGTTTCCTTTTGGATCAGCCCCGAAACCACCCGCCCATCCCCCAAGGCCAAGACCGACATGCGGTAATCTTTGCCCAAGACCGCGGAGGGGTCCACGATGTTGCCCAGCAGATAATCTACGTTCGCCCGGTTCGAGCCGGTGATGTCCGGCCCCACTTTGCCGCCTTCGCCGAACAGCGTATGGCAGTTGGCGCAGGTTTTCGCGAACAACGCCCTGCCGTGGCTCACCTCAGCTTTTTTCATCACCTGCGGGGAAAGTTTCGTTTTCAAACCGGCGATTTGGGCTTTCTTGTCGGCGGAGGTTTCACGAAACTCGCCCCATGTCTTGCGGATTTTTTCGTGAAGTTGGTGGTTCTCGAACCGCATCAATTGGCGGATGTGATAAGCGTGCAAATCGGTGCGGGGGACTTTACCGGCTTCCATCGCGGCCAAGAGTGCGAGGGCATAGCTGGGTCGGGAAGTCAACGTGCCGATGGCATCGCCTTTGGCAGCCGAATCGTAATTTTGATAGTGCTGCAAAATCGCGTCCGGGGTTTTGGGATCGTCAAAACCCGCCAGCGCCCGAATCGCCGGTCCTCTAAGTTTCGCCTGATCGAGCACCGCCTGAAACGAGGGCACGGCGGCTTTGTCTCGCCCGCGCACCAGAATATCGAGTGCCTGCTTGCGGGATTTTTGGTTCGCGGTTTTGTCGGCGAGCACTTCCCGCATGCGGGGGAAAATTCGCTGGTCGCCCAACGCCACCGCGACTTGGTCGGCCTTTTGGCGAAGCGTTTCGTTCTTGCTTTTGCTCAATTTGTCGTAGGCCGGTTTCCAAGATTCCGGCATCGGCACATTCACCCGGCCTTCAAATGCGGCCAAGATTTCATTTAACACCAAAAGCTGCGTCTTCGCATCCTCGGTTTCATTGAGCAAAGCCACCGCTTCGGGCAGCAGTTTGTTGTCGGAGGCCGCCCGCCGAATGATGAACCGCGTAACCAAAGGGATTTTGGAAGTCTTCGCCAACCGCATGGCTCGCCCGGCATCTTCCGAGACCAAAGGTTCCACCGCATACCAGATCATCAAAGGCAAATTGTGATCCTCCGCATCTTTCGCATTGGACAAAAGCACTTCCGCGACTTCCCAACGATCTGCAAGCGGCAAACGTTGAATCGCCGCCGCGACTTCCAAACGCACGGCGGCAGAAGAATCGTTCGCCAATTCCCTGAAAGATTTTAACCACTCGGCATGTTCATCGGCATTATTGCCCAGCTTGCGATCTTCGGCTTCCAAACGCACCGCCCAACCGCGAACAGATTCCTCTTCCTTTTTGGAAACCTGTAAAAGGTCTTTGCTAGTTAAACCACCGATGGCAGACAGTGTCCACAACACCCGCAGCAGTGGGCCATGGAAGTCTAGCGCTTCTAGGGACAAGTCCATAACCACATCCAGCATCTCGGCATCGCCCCAATTCTTCGCGGCTCGTTCTTGCAGAATCTTGCGAGCCATGCGGACTTGCCATTCATTGGGACTGCGATGCAGCTTCGCCAATTCCAGATTGGAGAGTTTGCCCAGATCGACTTTTTTCGCTTGCGGTTCTCCATTTTTTACATAAGCGATGTTATAAATCCTCCCGTTGGTGCGGTCCCAGATTTCGGGGGTTCTGCGATGGCAGGCGTTTTTGTCGTACCAATCGATCAGATACACCGAACCATCGGGGCCGGTTTTCAAATTGATCCCCCGAAACCAACGGTCATTGGCGATCAAAAGATCTTTGCCGTGATGCCCGACGTAACCGGAGCCTTTCCGCTCCAAAACATCGCAGTTCACGCGGTTGCCGTGAATGTTGTTCATATAGATTTTGTTGCGGTATTCCTTGGGCCAATTGTCGCCCAGATAAATCATCGCCCCGGCATGAGCATGCCCACCGCCGGCCTTGAGGGTGTCGCCGGCGGCTTGGGGTTCGTGGCCCCACCAAGCATGATCGCGGATGTTGCCGACATAATGCCGATGGTCTGCAATGGTTTTGATGTCATCGTAAATCTGCGGATTAAAATGCTGCCCCGCTTGCCGTTCGTATCTCGCGCCGGGAATGATGTGGAACAAATGCGGAATCACGCAGGCCGTCACAAAGGCTTGGCCTTCCTCATTAAAATCCACGCCCCACGGATTGCTGGTTCCCCAGGCGAAAACCTCGAACACGTGCTTCACGGGATGATAACGCCAGACGCCCGCGTTTAAGGGGACACGCTCGGAAGCGGGCGTGCCCGGCTTGCCGACGTTGGAATGCGTAAAGACGCCGTGGCAACCGTAAAGCCAACCGTCCGGCCCCCAAATGAAAGAGTTCAAGGTCTCGTGCGTGTCTTGCCAACCGAAGCCATCCAACAGCACCGTGGCTCCAAGAGGCACATCATGGGGAAACTGCACGCCGGCGGGGACTTTCCAATCTTTCGCGGGGGCATCCGGCAGGTCATCGCCATCGGCATCGGGAATGAACAACACGTAGGGAGCCGCCCCGACCCATACCCCGCCGAACCCGACTTCCAATCCGCTGATTAAATTCAAGCCTTCGCAAAACACCTTGCGGGAATCCAAGCGGCCATCGCCGGTGGTGTCTTCCAGAATGATGATTTTATCCCGCCCCTCGCCATCCGCCGCGCGCAGCGGATAGGTGTAGGCTTCGGCGACCCACAACCGGCCTTTGCGGTCAATCGCGAAGGCAATCGGTTGATGCACGCTGGGTTCGCCCGCGGCGAGTTTTACCCGAAACCCCTCCGGGACCGACATCGCCTTTGCGGCTTCCAAGGGGGCGAGTCCCTCGGCCAAGTTTTTCGCAACGGGTTCTTCCGCCCATCCCGCCTTCGCGAACATTAGCACGAGAACCAAAAGCCATAAATACGAGCGAGTGCATTTCATTAGACCAAGAGATCCCATTGCAAGACTCTACGGAAGGAAGAAGCGGGCACGCATTTATTCGTCCCGCTGGGATTCGATGACCGCCTGCACAAACAACACGACTTGGCTGGCCAGTTTCCCAGAGAGACGCTTCGCATTTCAAAGGGCCAATGACAAAGGACCAATTTCAAAGGACAAATGACCAATTTCAAGTCTCAGGAATCGGGGCATCTTTGGGGATGTCTTCGCCTTCCCAGTTCGCTTTGCCATCTTTGTAGATCAGAATGCGGTGGGCGCTGTTGGGAGCGGGTGGGGCATCGTTTTTTGGCAGCCATTGGCGATGCTGTTTGAGGATCTCGGTAAACTTCGGATCGCCTGCGAGGTTTTTCCATTCATTGGGATCTTTATGCACATCATAAAGTTCTTCCGAACCATCCGCGTAACGGATGTAACGCCAATCTTCCGTGCGGATGCCGTGGTTGCCCGCGTTGTGCGTGGTGATCGCCGGCCATTCGCGGGGGGCATTTGCATCTTTGAGTTGCGGCAGCAAACTATGGCCTTCCAAATCGGTCCGTTTGGGCAAACCGCAAAGGTCGATGAGGGTGGGAAACATGTCCAACAACTCGGCGGGGCGGGAACATTTTTGGCCCGGCTTGATGCCCGGCCCGGCGAAGATCAACGGAACCCGCGTGGAGTTATCCCAAAGCGTATTCTTGCCGGTGATTTCCTTCTCGCCCAAATGCCAGCCGTGATCCGACCATAACACGATGATCGTGTTCTCGGCCAGTCCGTTGGCTTCGAGAGCAGCCAACACGCGGCCGACTTGGCTATCCACGAAAGAAGTACATGCCATGTAAGACCGCACCAAGTTCTTCCATTGATTGGCTTCTTTGAGGAATTTCAAGCGGGGTTCGGGGAGTTTCCAATGCAGATACCAAGAGAAACGCGGCGTATCCTTCCGGTCGTCCAATTGCACCGGGGGCAGCATCACCGTTTCTTCGGGGTAAAGATCGAACCATTTTTGGGTGGCGTAACACGGAACGTGCGGCAGAAAAAATCCCACCGACAAAAAGAAGGGTTCCTGGGGTTTCTCGTTGAGTTTCTCCACCGCCCAACTAGCGACTTTCCAATCGCCTTTGTCTTCATCTTTGTGCGGGAACACGCCCCAATCGACGAGCGGATGTTTCGCGGGCGTATCCACCAGTTTTTGTTTGGGCTTTACGCCAACGCCGGCGGGCGGGCCGAGTTCATCAAACTCGCGGTCGTTTTTCTTGCGTCCGTAGCCGCCGTGATAGATCTTGCCGGTGGAATAGGTTTTGTATCCCTGCTGCGAAAGGTATTGAGGCAGCGAAACGCGGTCTTTGAATTTGTCCATCGTGCGAAACCAGGGAGCGAGACCGTAAACCCCGGTGGTGGAAGGCCGAAGCCCGGTCATTAAACTCGTGCGGGACGAATTGCACAACGGGGCTTGGCAATGGGCATTCAGGAACAGCGTGCCCCGCGCGGCCAGGCGGTCGATGTTCGGCGTTTTGATCTGCGGATGCCCGCCCAAGCAGCCGATCCAATCGTTCTGGTCATCAATCGCGATGAACAACACGTTGGGCTTCGCCGCCCGTGCCTCTCCCGCGAGAACGAATCCAAAAAACGCAGCAAGACAAATCAGATTTTTCATGGAGCGGAGTCTCTCGAATAAGAGGTTTCGGCGAGCGGCCGGCTGGTTAGTCACGAGTGCTTGAGTAGGTTTGATTCCCGGGGTACTCCATGTGACCAGGGGGCTGACGCCCCCCGCTCGCCTTTGACCAATTTCAACGGACCAACCAACCTACAAAATTTCCAGCGTGGGCATCGTGGGGGTGCTGATGAGGCTGCGGGCGATTTCGACGGCCATGCGTTCGGTGGCGTGCAGCAAGGGTTCGCGGGCGGGGTTGCCTTCCGCGAACAGGGCCGAGATTTTGCCTTCATCCCCTTGAATGCGAATCTGGGCTTCGGTGGGGATTTCGCCCAAGAACGGCACGCTCATTTGCTCGGCTTGGGCTTTGGCTCCGCCTCTGCCGAAAATTTCGCCCGTCATGTTTTCCACCATCCCCAAGATGGGAATTTTGACTTGATGGAACATGTCGATCGCGCGGACGGCATCTAACAGCGCGACTTTCTGCGGCGTGCAAACCACGACCGCCCCCGCAAGGCCCAACAATTGCGACAGCGTAAGCGAAACGTCCCCCGTGCCCGGAGGCATGTCGATGATGAGGTAATCCAACTCGCCCCACTCGGTATCCTTAAGGAACTGCGTGAGGGTTTTGTGCAGCATCGGCCCTCGCCACACGATGGCCTGTTCCGGCTTCACAAAAAAACCGATGGACTGCACCTTGATGCCATCCACTTCGTGCGGGCGAATGCGAATGAGACCCGGCTGCGGTTCGGCGACTTCGGGTTGGCCGGAGATGTTCAGCATGTGGGGAATGCTCGGCCCGTAAACGTCCGCATCCAACAGGCCGACTTTGGCTCCGTAATAATTGAGGCCATACGCCAAAGAAGCGGCCATCGTGCTTTTGCCCACGCCGCCTTTGCCGCTGCCCACGGCGACCACGTTTTTGACTTTCAGCCCAATCGTCCCGCCCGTGTTTTTGCCTTTGACTTTCCAGGGGAATTTTACGTCCACGCTTTGCAGTTCCGGGAAGGCTTTATTCAACGCGGCTTTCACGTCGCCCGCGATTTTGTCTTTGGAACTTTGCGGATAAGCGGGCGTGGGCAGTTCCACGGAAACTTCCACGCGGTTTCCCTCGTGAAGCACGGCATCTTTGAGCATCCGCAAATCCACCAGCGTTTTGCCGAATTCGGGATCTTGAATACTCTGCAAACTGCCCAAGACAGCGGATGATGTTAGATTGACACTCATGGATTTCACGTCTCTGGTTGATAGGGGTTCAAGTTATGGTTTTGCATTACACGGATGAAATTGACGGCGGCAGTAGGCGGCCATTTCTTCGCCCGAAATCGGTTCTTCCAAAAAGGCGACGGCTCCCAATTCGCGAACGGGCCATTCCAATTCCCGGTACGCAGCAGTGGCTGTTACGAGTATTGTCGGGGACGGGATGCGAGTCATCAACCCTGCCAGGGTTTCCAGGCCGTTTGCCGGGGCGGCTTCCCATTCCAAAATTACGACGTTGTTTGCGGTTTGCATCAATCGTTCTTCAAGGATGGAAAGCGAACCGCAACCTCTTACGCGCACGTTTTGCCCTATGAATTGGCGTTCCAATTCGGGAACCCAACGCGGTCGGGATTCAAAAATGAGTAGCGTCGGCGTTAACATCAGCGTTCCTTCGCGGATTGTAAGCCGTCAAGCGAGCGAACACAACTTGCCCCAATTTTTGGAGGTTCTTTGTGGCCCGGTTTATCAGGATGGCCAAAGCCATATAAGTATACTTAAATACATTATCACAAGCAATGTAGGAAGACCTATCCCAGCAACCAATATTTTCAGAACTTTATAATTGGCCTTTCGTGCGAATTGGATCACAAGACTTGAGGCGAGAATGAATAGTATCCAATCTATGACTGGCGGAAAGTTGCTTGAATCAAAAAGGACACGGAGGAAAGTATAGCCTAAAAGAAACTCCACCCACAAAAAGAAACCCAGCACAAATCTTACGCCAGGGGTCTCTGCCTGTTTGTTGGCCTTTCCATCTCCAACGGCCCAATCCGTTTTGCAAACCGGGCAGACCCCTCGTTCGCCATCCGTATGCAAATGTTTGGTTCTGCATTGTGGGCAAGTGAATGACATAATCTGATGAGTCTCCCAAAAGTGTAAAAAGCCAAAACTGCAATACTTGGAAGGCGTGGCGGGTCGGGAAATATCACGCCGATTCTACAATTTTCCTAAAAGACAACCTGCCGAGCGGCGGGAATCGCGGTCAAAAATTTCCTCCATTCAAAAGACAGAATGCCATGTTCTCATTGCGAAAACCATCCCCTGAAACATTGCGGAAACTTTTGGATTCGCAAAAAGGCTTGGGGTTGACGTACCGAGAAGTCGGAGCCACCGCGGACATGCAATCGCCCGCAGGGTTTTGTGGTCGATCACACGCGGGCCTTGATCGGGCACGGACCGGAAGCCTTCGAGGCGGCGAAAGCGGCACTCAGAAGTTGGCGGCAGTATCGGTTTTCCTGGTTGGAAGCCTGGCCGGAAGACACGCCGCTGCAAACGGGAACTGAAATCGCCACCGTGGCTCGCTTGTTGGGTGTGTGGTTTGTCAACATCTGCCGAATTGTTGATGCCCGCGATGAACCCAGGCGGTTCGGATACACCTACGGAACCTTGCCCGAACACGTCGAATGCGGCGAGGAACGCTTTCTGATCGAACTCACCGAGACGGGCGAAGTCTGGTACGACATCTTCGCCTTCTCAAAGCCCGGCCATTGGCTGGCCCGAATCGGTTATCCCTACGTCCGCCGAACCCAAAAACGCTTCGGCAGAAACTCCGTCGCCGCAATGCAAGCAGCCGTGCAAACGGCGTCCCCGGCGAATGCGGTCAATCTTCGATAATAACCATCAGCGAGTCGGCGGCGGTGTGGGCCATTGAAATCGAACCGCGTTCGAGTTTCGTGGTGACCAGGCCGGCTTCGGGGTTGTTCTCGGTGATGATGCCGACCGTGCCGATTTCCAAGCCCGCTTCGGAAAGAAACCGGAGAAAATCCGGGCCTTGGTTGGTCACGCGGACAATCCGAATTTTTGTGCCTTGGGGGCATTGGGACAGGCTGACGGCTTGGGCGGAGTCCATCCGCATTTGGCCATCGGCGGTGGGAATGGGGTCGCCGTGCGGATCGCATTCGGGATGGCCCAAAAACTCGTCGATGCGGTCGATCAAAATGTCGCTGACGGCGTGTTCCATGTTCTCGGCTTCTTCGTGGACCTGATCCCACGTCAGATTCAAAGTTTGGGCCAGGAACAATTCGATCAGTCGATGCCGGCGGAGCATTCGCAACGCGATTCGCCGGCCTTCTTCGGTCAGCGAAATGCCTTCATAAGGTTTGTAGTGGACCAAAGGCGGGCGGATTCGGCCCTCTTCGGTTTTGGGTTCGGCCAGCGATTTGAGCATGCTGGATACCGTTCCCGGCGACACGCACAACTTCGCCGCCAATTCGCCGGTGCCGACGGATTCGCGTTTCGACTTCAGCGCGATTTGCAACGCCGCCTTCAGATAATTTTCCACCGTAAGGCTCGGCATGACCGATCCCGTTCTGTCTTCGGCCAATCGCGATGTCATCCCCAGGCACGCTGCCTATGGGGAAAGAGGGAGGAAATTACTCAATCTGTAAGTACATCATCCAATCATGCAAAAACTACCACCAAGCGCAGTTTTTTCTGCTCCGGCTGTTAGCATTTAGCAAAGACCAAATTTCGGAAAACACACAAAAAATGGCTAAAAGCTAACTGCTAAAAGCGAATCGCTTACAGATTGAGGATATTATTCTACGGCACGCGATCCTTAAACGAAAGTTGAAAGCTCCCGACCCATTCGATTAGTCGCCGGTCAGTCCCCGGGCCAGGCGATTGAGGGCTTCGTTTTCGATTTGGCGAACCCGTTCGCGGGTGAGGCCCAGCGTTTCGCCGATTTCCTTGAGCGTTCGGGTTCCGAATCGTCCAAGCCGAACCGCATTCGCAGAATCGTCGCTTCGCGGGGCTCCATGCGTCCAGCATTTCGAAGACGTGTTTGATGTTGTCGGTTTCGATCATTTCCGCTTCCGGGCCTTTGGCCCGCTCGTCGGCGATCATCTCGCCCAACGACCAGCCGGTTTCCGATTGATCGGATTGCGGCGTGGAGTTGTAAAGCTGAATCGCCTTCTTGACGATTTTGAGCTTTTTCTTGGGCAGCCCCAATTCCGCCGCGACTTCTTCCGGCGTGGGCGTGCGGTTGAACGCCTCCTGCAATTTGGCGGTGGCCCGCCGCCATTTGGTCAGAAGCTCCACCATGTAGGCGGGAATGCGAATGGTTTTGGCGGAGTTCACCAGAGCACGCTTGATGGATTGCTTGATCCAATAACTGGCATAAGTGCTAAAGCGGGTATTCATGGTGGGGTCGAACCCCTCGACCGCCCTTAGCAAACCCAGGTTGCCCTCCTCGATCAAGTCGGGCAGCGGCAAACCTTTTCCGGTGTAGGCGCGGGCAATGTTCACGACCAACCGCAGATTGGCGCGGCACCATGCGGTCGCGGGCTTCGTTATCTCCCTCGGAAATTCGGTTGGAGAGTTCCTTCTCTTCCCGGGCACTCAAAAGGGCGGTCTCGTTGATCTCGCGGAGGTAGGTTTCCAACGGAGATTGGACGGCCGACCGACGAGCGTCGTCGCGACGTTTTTTGCATGGAATCTCTACGCCTTGGGGTCTGGGGGTCAACGAATGGACGGATTCACGCAGCGGGGGAAGGCGCATCGCGGTCGGATCGCCGTTCGTCTCGGCAAGACCGCTCGGCCATTGGCGTGCGTGCGGTGACTGTCCTGGAGGCAACATCTACAAAAGTTATCGGCCAACAAGGAAATTAACCTGTAACGCAAGTGGCGGAAGACAGGGCGAACACGAAGAGCCGGCGGGTTGAATCAATCGTGCCGATGGCGAGGCGATTCTTCCTCCAGTCCGACCGTCTCCCAATCCGCTTGAAGTGATTTGATGGCACGCTCGGCATCGGCTCCCTGGCCTCGAAATTCCCATTCCCTGGCCGCTGGGGAAAGCAAGCGAATCTCAATCCATAACGTTTCAGCCGGCAAGACTTCCGCCACGCGCTTGGCCCATTCGATGAGGCAGATGCCTTCGCCCGCCAGCAGTTCCTCGGCTCCGAGTTCCAGAAATTCTTCCAAGTCGCCTAAGCGGTAGGTGTCGAAATGATAAATCGGAAACCGGGCCGCGTATTCCTGAATCAACACAAAAGTGGGGCTGTTCACATCATCCGGGTTGATGCCCAAGGCCCCGGCGATGGCTTTGACCAACCGAGTTTTCCCGGCCCCTAAGTCGCCGACCAACCCCAGCACCATTCCCGGTTGCAACTCCCCCGCGAGCCGCCGGCCCAATTGTTCGGTTTGTGCTTCAGACTCCGTGCGGCCAATCCATCTCATGGGAAATTCGTCAATTGTTCAGAGGAGAATGCCATTGCAGGCGGACTTGAATATTCTTTGAAAAACTTTTGGGAAAAAATCCGAGACATGGCTTGGTTGGGGCGATTTTGGGGAACCACTCAGAAATTCTGCTGCGCGCCCCAAGTAGTTTTCCTTATTCAAGTTACACGAATCCCCGTTCGCGGACGAGATTGGTATGCTTCCTAACAACCCACAACATCTTCCATCCAAGAAACCCCAAACCGCAAAATCAAGGAAATGCTAGACTTCGCAAGCAAGCCGCTTTACCATCCACTCATCAAAAGCACGCGGCCCCCACAAACACACGGTGGGCAAAGCGATTTTGGAAGAAAAGCCATCGGGGTCATCCCCAAAACGACCAAAGGATTTGGTTGAGAACTCTACAACGGAATGGACACCCTCTTAACAGCCGACTGGCTGCCAATCATCCTTCTCAACTCAAATTCGGTCAAACGGACGATGCTCCGCTGGTGCAAAAATCCCGCAAACAAGACCCGGCAGGCATGTTGCCTGTGCGAATTTCTGGTTGCACATTGATGTGCATAACAACGGAAGGAACCGAAAATGTCCAGAAAACCCCTGATCGGTATCAATGGCGAATTTCGTGCTGCTCGCAAGGATAGCATTCCTCTGACTTGGGTCAACACGGGTTATTATGATTCCGTCTCCGCCGCCGGTGGTCTCCCCAGTCTGATTCCCCCGCTCGCAGAAGATGCCGACCTGCGGCAATACTTGGAAATGCTGGATGGCCTGGTGCTCACGGGATGCAATTTCGATTTGGACCCCATCCGCTTGGGCATGGAACGCCATCCGCATACCCGCACGATGCCCGCCCGCCGCGAAGATTTCGACCGCCGCTTGTGCAAACTCGCCTAGGAAATGCGAATCCCCACGCTCGCCATCGGCCTGGGCATGCAAACCATGAACGTGATCTGCGGCGGAACGTTGTTCCAACACCTTCCCGAAGACATTCCCCGCGGATTGCATCATCGCGATTCGGTCGAGAACTGCCTGCGGCACATTATCGACATCGTTCCCGGCACGCGGATGGACAAAATTTACGGCCCGGGCGAAATTCGCGTCAACAGCCAACACCACATGGCGGTCGATCAAGTTGCCTCCGCCGTTCCGCGTCTCGGCCACTTCGCCGGATGGCGTAATCGAAGCCTACGAATCCATCAGCGAGGATTGGTTCTGCCTGGGCGTGCAATGGCATCCCGAAAATGAAACCGCCTCTGCTCTCGACATGCAAGTTTTTGAAGCGTTCCTCGATGCCTGCCAAGCCGAAGAACAAGCCGACATCCTCCCCATGCCGTTCCGGCAAGCCGCCTAATTGTCAAAAACCAAAGCGTGGTAGGAATCGCCCCCGCCACGCTTTTTATCCCCCACCTCCTTGGACCAACTCGCTTTTGAAACACCTCTTGAGCGGGTTGGTGCTAGTCCACGGCGGGCCAATTTATTGGCGATCGGCCAGGAAGGCCGGTCTCACACGATCCGATATACCCCGGCAAGGAAGCTATCCCTGTGACCGCCGTATTTTTTCTCTTACGAGGCTCGCATGAATATTCTAGCCCACCAAAAGCTTATTGGTGAGCAGTGCCCGTCTTACCGCACTGATTGCCTCCACTCATCTCGCCACGATGAGGGACAAATCTCAGTGAATTAGGCGCGTTCAATGAGTTCCAAATCGGTTTCGGAACAAGCGATCGGCAGCAGCAAGTCTTCCGCGGTGACGACAAACGTCTTCTCGTCCACAATCGTTTTAATGATCGCCTCGTAGCTTTTGCCGCGAAAGTTCAAGCGAACCCGATCTCCTTCTCTAAAATTCGAATCGTTTTGTTGAGGCATGTGTGCGACCTGCTTTGCAAGTCGAGATTGAAGAGAGATGTTCATGGGAACCCTGCTTTATTGAGGCAAAGTTTGTCGTCGAAGTTGCTTCGGTGGGCATGCTCCGTCAAAGATCCGAATTGAAATTGAAGAGAGGCGGTTATTAAGCAATTATTGCACCAGCATGGGCAACGTAAACTTCTTAAAAGTTGCGATTATCCTAAACCTCTTTAACCGCAAGACTTTCTGGGATTTTCTCGCAGAAGTTTTTTCTAAGATCCCCCTCGGTTTTTTGCCCGCAGGTTCCTAAGAGACCCGGAAAAGTAAAAATTGGTCTAAAAACAACCAAAGCTACTCCACAAAAAGCAACCGCAATTTTTGCCCGCGCACAAACCCCACAAACCCAAATTCCCTGGAAAGTGAAGTGGCCTGCCGAATTTTTCTGAGTCACGGTTCGGCGGGAATTTCGCTCTCTTCGGCAGGATTGCTGAAAGATTCTTCGTCCAGTTGCCGTTGCCTTCTTCGCCAATCCATTGCCAAGAGGCAAAAGGCGAAAAAGTCATAGAGTGCGTGCGTTAAAATCGGTGCCAGCAGCGAGCGTTGGGCAGGGGCATCCAGCAATAGCCCCAACAGAATGCCCATCGCAAAGGCTAGAATCGTGTACGTCACCGTGATCGCATGGCAGAGGGCGAATACGATGTTGCTGAGAATCAGATTTTGCGGATAGCCCCAGCGCACCATCCAGGTTTGCAGCACGCCGCGAAACAGCAATTCTTCGCCGATGCCTGCCAGGGCTGCGACCACCAGCAGTTCGTACCAGCGGCAGGCGGCCAAGGATGGGCCAAGCGAATCCAGTAGAAAATCCTTGATCCGCCGATACGATCCCATCGGCTTCCAATAGGCCGCGCCGAATACCAGGCATAAGGGGATCGTGGTCCCGATGCCCCACGCGATGGCTTCGGGATTCCATTCCAGCAGTTCCGCCAGCGGCACGTTCAATGCCCACGCCAGCAAAACCGCCAGGACAATTAACCCGCCCTCTACGATCAGAGCCAAAGTCAGAAATTGGCGTCGATCCAACATGCGGGTCATCATTTCTAGGGCGGTATTTACCAGGGTGAGGCATCGGAGCGAATCGCAATGCCCCCCATCCTAATCTGCCGGAATCCCGCTTGTCCATCCGCGCCGTCTCAGCGTGGATTTTTCCGGCTCAGAGCCAATCCCTTGCTAATGCGAGGCCGGTTTCACGGCGGAGGATTGCCGGGTGTCCTCATCGGAAGAACTGGCCCAGCGCACGCTGCTGGAACCGGGTTGGCCGCTTTGCGGATCATCAAACGCGACATTGTAAGGCAGGGTTTGATAGGTGGCCGGTTGGGTGTTCAACCCGTTGGAAACTTCGCTCCGCACGGAACCGTTCTGATAAGGGCCGACGCCGAAAAAGTAGTAGTTGTTATCGTCCGATTGGGCCATCGTCATCCCTCCGTCGCCTAAGAGTTGGCGGGTCTTGGCATTGTATGCCACGATCCCGATTTTCGCGATTCCCGTTTGCTGTTGCTTGCTCATCAAACGAATTTCCGGGATGGAGAGCGGCAAGGGAATCGGAAATCGCGATTTTCGGCGAGCCGATGTAAGAATCGGTAATGTTCGTGCCCACGCCGCCGCTGCGGACTTCGACGATAATGTCCGCCTCCTCGGCTTTCTCGACGACCCGTGCCCCGCTTCGCAAGGTTCGATGTCTGACCGAACCGACCAGATACTGTTTATCCACGCAGTCCAAATACTTTTCATCAATGAAGACGCGCGACCCATTGAACGCGCTGAAATCCACTTTGTTGAGGGCCTGATCCATCGAGTTGGAAATCAATAGCTGTTCTTGGGCGGTGCGGGAGGTGTTTGAAGTGTTGGTCGAAGCACACCCCATCAAAATCCACAAACCCGCCAAACAGCCCAAGCCGATAATTCGCATCATCTTGCCCCGTTCCCTTCCGTGAGTCTCGTTCAAATGTTGGGGGGAAGCCCCTGGTCAAACCAACGCAAGCTTCCTTATCGGCAATTCGGCGCTGGGTTTTCAAAGAGAATTGCCAGATAACGAAATTTTGCTCAAGTTTCAACCGGAATCTCGGCGGCCGGCGAATCGGGCTGTTTTCCGTGCAGGGATTCGCTATGCTTAAATAGAGGGTTTGGCGAAAAATCGGGAGCATTGTGCGCGATGATTTTCCGCTTGGCTCGCCTGCGGGTTTATTCCCATCGAAATAGGTCTCGGAGGACCGCTTAGGAGATTCAGCATGCTGTACGTTCGGCATCATCGGATGTTGTGGGTCTTAGGGTCGGGCATCTTCTGCGTTTTAGCCTGGGGTTGGAACTCGGCTTTCGGACAACGGATGGGCATTCGGGCGGTTCCCTTCAACAACCCGCAAGCTGCGCCGGGATTTGCCGAGCCTGGGGCGGGGTTCGTGACCAATCGTGAATTGTCCCAACGCTTAAAGACGGCGAAACTACGCCTCATCGAACAAGAGAACCTCACCGCCGTGCGCTTGCTGCAAAGCCTGCTGGATGAACGGGAAGACTGGTTTCTCGAACGGGCCCGCGATGCGAAACCGGGACAAGACCCCCAAACCCAACCCGCTCATTTTTTGAGTCTGAAAACCGCCGCTGAAGATTTGGTTGGCAAGATGCCGGCGAATGCCCGGCGAATTTACGAACAGGAATACGGTTTCACCGCGAAAATTTTGCTCGATGAAGCGGTGAAATCGGGCAATCTGGCCGAACTCAGCGAAATCGCCCGGCGGTTCTTTCATACCCAGGCCGGTTACGAAGCCGTTTACCGCTTGGGATTACTGAATGAAGATCACGGGGAACCCTTTGCGGCGGCCTTGCAATTTCAGCGGTTGAAGTCGGCTTCCCAAGCGGCAGAGCGGTTTGAACCCATGCTTTCGCTGCAATTGGCAATGTGTTGGGACAGGGCGGGACTCCCCGCGCAGAGCTTGGCGGTGCTGAAACAATTGCAGCGCGAATCGCCCCGCAGCCAAATTCACTTGGGCAAGCGAACCATTCCGCTGTTTACACGCGATGAAGATGCCGGCGAATGGTTGGCCAAAACCTGGGGGGAAAACGCCGCTCATTTTCGTGCCGCCGCCCGGCAGTGGCCGGTCTTTCGCGGCAATGCCGGTCGAAATGCGATTAGCCCCGCTGCCAGTCCGCTCGGTCCTTTGGCTTGGAGCCGGCCCACGATTGGGGAAGATGATTTCTTGGGCTTGTCCCGCGGCCAACTTGCGCAGAGTGGAACACGAACTCCATCGGCTGGCCAAAGCCCGGCAAACCGACAATCAACTGTTGCCCGTGCCGGTGGCGGAACCCTTGATTTTAGGCAATCGGGCGATTTTCCGCACGCTGCAACACATTCAAGCGGTCGATCTGCAAACCGGCGAAACCCTTTGGAAAACGGCCCAAACCGATGCCCGCTTGCGTCCGGTGATGTCGCAGAGTTCGGCTCGGCAACTGGAACAGTTGTCTCAACGCGGCATGTTTGCTCCGAATGGCCCGCAAACCGTCGAAGAGACAAGATCCGCCTTGGGGTCGTTTTTAGTCCAACGGACTTGGCGGGACATGACTTTTGGCGTTTTGAGCGGGGATTCCCGCAGGGTGTATTCCATCGAAAACGTCGGCCTGGCAGATGGCATGTATTTCGCGAAAGGGAGTCGCAACGATCCCTTCCCGCCCAAAACCTACAATACGATGATGGCGTTTGGAGTCGCCGGCGGTCAGGCCGAATGGGAAGTTGGCGGTCCCCGCGTAGATAACAAAGACCCCTTGGGCGGCACGTTCTTTTTGGGTTCGCCTTTACCCATCGGCGAGCAACTGTTCTGCCTAGGCGAACGCAATAACGAAATCGCCCTGTTGGCTCTGCAATCCTCGACCGGAAAATTGGAATGGGAACAACGCCTGGTCATGCCCGAACTCAGTTTGCTCGCCAATCGCGAACGCCGCGTGATGGGGCTGTCCCCCACATCTGGGCAAGGCGTGTTGATTTGCCCCACGGCCTCCGGGGCGGTGGTTGCAGTGGACGTAACCCGAAGGATGTTATTATGGGCTTACGAATACGAATCCACGCAAACCGAAGAGACGCTGGTCGCGAACATGGCCTGGCAGCGAGGCGGGAATTTGGAGTTCTCTCACGAAAGCATTCATCCCGAATCCCGCTGGGCCGATTGCGTGCCCATCATCGCCCAAGGCCGGGTGCTGATCACGCCCAGCGATTCGCAAGCCCTGCATTGCTTGGATCTTTCCACGGGGGAACTTCAATGGGTTGTGCAGCGCGAGCAAGGCGTGTATTTGGCGGGTGTGGAAAACGGTTTGGCGATTGTGGTGGGGCGTTCTCAAGTCCGTGCCTTCCGTTTGACCGATGGCCGAGATGCCTGGACCACGCCCGTCTCGATTCCTCTGCCTGCCGGTCGCGGCTTCATCGCCGAGGGCCGATTGCATCTGCCGTTAAGCACCGGCGAAGTGGGAACCGTGGACTTGAAGCATGGCCGGCTCATTGCCCGCACGCCCACGCCGGGCGGCCAAACGCTGGGAAATTTGGTCTCCGCCGGCGGAAGGGTGCTGTTTCAATCGGTGGATGCCATCGGTGCTTTCTCGCCTTGGGATCAGATGCTCGCCGAGATCCATAACCATCTGAAAGCCAACCCGCACGATGGCCAAGCGCTGGCGCTGCGGGGCATCTTGCGGCTGCATCGGGGGGAAGATGCCCAAGCCGTGGCGGATCTGAGGCAGGCTTGGAAGCTAAAACCTACGGAAGAAACCCGTTCGATTCTCGTCGCCCGCATGTTGGAAGGTCTCCGCAGCGATCCGGCGAATTTCCAGGCGTACCGGGAAGAACTTCGTCCCCTGATTCGCGGTTCCGAGGAATCTTTGCAGTTTCTCACGCTCACTGCATCCGGCGCGAACACGCCGGAATCGCGAGCCGAGGTGTTCCGCGATTATCTCAAACTCGCCAGAACTTTGGGCGGCACAAATGAATTGCAAAAACTTTCCGAATCTCATCAAGTGCGGGGCGATTGCTGGCTGAAAGCACGCATCGAACAATTAGCCGCGAAAGCCTCGCCCCAAGAACTCGTGGAGTGGAACACAATTTTGGAGCGAGAACTGCCGGGGCTGCTCAAAAATTTGCCCGCCTTGTCTCAGCAGCAAGTGTTGTCCAGTTTTCCCCGCTTGCCCGCCGTCGAACAAGCGGAACTGGCGTACCTTCAAGCGGGCAGGCTGGATGGGCAGCTTTTGCAAAAAACCATTCTGCTGGAGAGCCTGCGAAAATCTCCCCGCGAAAAGATGCAAGCCCAAGCCGCGCTCGAGCTGGCGGAAACCTACTTGAAAGTGGGCCGCGAAACGGAAGCCTATCCGCTGATTGAAGAATTGGGCAAGAAATGGCCGCAGACTTGGCGGGAAGATTTTAAGGATCTCAAACCCCCGCAAACTGCCGCCTGGCCGGATCGCAAACTTCAAGCCACTTTTCACCCCCGCAGCGTGGCCGTGCTGCCGGAAGTTCACATCGCGTTGGCGGAGTTGCATCATTCACCTTACGCAAATTGGTCGTTCTCGATTGATCGGCAATCCCAGCGGTTGTTGGCCCGCGATGAAAACGGCTACGAACGCTGGTATTTGGATCTCGGCGAAATTGATGGTCCAATTATCGAATTGGACAACATCACTCTCTCGCTGCGCGGCCATTTGGGCGTGCTGACGTTCAAAACCCATTTCGCCGTGTTGGATCTCATCAGCCGCAAACACACCGCCACCGTGCTTTGGTCGGCCCCGTTGATGGAAGGCGAGATCGACATTGATGAAATGCTCAGGCAGCGGCAATTCCAACGCAACCAGCTTTTCCGCGGCGGGCCGATTACCGTGGGCGATCATTTCGGCTGGGTGGCCTTGCTCAGCGAAGATTTGATCGTCTACCAATCGGGGGAACGCATCACGGCGGCAGATTCGCTCACCGGAAAACCCCGTTGGGTTCGCGAAAACGCCCGCGCACGCTCCCGGATCTTCGGCGATGAAAACTTGGCGGTCATCGTGGCCCCCGATGCCGCCTCGGCGATGTTCGCGCGGGCCGACGATGGGGAAATGCTCAATGTCGCGGTACTGCCCGCACTCAAAAACCAAGTGGCGTTTCGCGGCCCAAACTTAATCGCCTGGGCGAACCGGAAAAACCAGCAGGTGTTGGAATCTCGTCATCTTCAGACGGGCGAACTGCTTTGGAAAATCGACTGCCCGCCAGGAACCACTTCCCAAAAAGTGGGCACGGATGAGTTGGCCTTGTTCCAGCCGGACGGCAAATTTTTGGTGGTTTCGCTCGCCAAGGGAACGATTCAAGTCAACGCGAAATTGGAATTAGGCGAAGTGAAGCATTCCCACGAAGTCTGCAGGCTCGCGAACTGTTATCTGCTTTTGTCGAGTGGGGATAATCCGCCCGGCGGCCTGGCCAGGAATCCATTTTTGTCGGAAACGACCGGCATTCCCGTGAACGGGCCGATTTATGCGTTCGATCGGCATTCGGGCAAACTGCTGTGGAAAACACAAATCAAAGATCAGATATTGGAACAACTGCCTCCCGATCATTCTCCAGTCATCATGTTCGACAAACGCCGGCAGGCGGGCATCGGCGGTTTCGCCGACAACGCCTTCCGCGTGCAAATTTTAGATTTGCGAACCGGCGACGTGATTTACGAACATAACAAAAGGCAACACGTCTCCCCCTTGTCCATCCGCGTGCAACCCGCCCGGAAAATGGTGACCATCACCTTTTACGAAGGAGTGATCGAAGTGGAATTGACCAAAGAACCCCTCGCATCCCCCCGATCTTAGCGGGAACCGCGATAAGACCGATTCCAGAATCAGGAATGGAGGAGTATTCCGTGAGTATGAGCATCATGCGACGCATTCATTTTTGCGCGGGCCATCGGCTTTGCGGCCACGAAGGCAAATGCGCACATTTTCACGGACACAATTACATCGCGGAGTTCCACGTCACCGGGACCGGCCAAGATCCCGTGGGCCGCGTGATCGATTTTTCCATGCTCAAGGCGGTGCTCAAAGGCTGGATTGATGAGTTTTGGGACCACGGGTTTATCCTCAGCGAAAAAGACGCGAACGGGCTTTCCGCGATTCGGCTTGTGGAACCGTCGCGGTTTTACATCATGCCGGGAAATCCCACGGCCGAGAACATGGCCTCCCATCTCTTAACCGAAATCTGCCCCAAGCTGCTGAAACCCTTGAACGTCACCGCTTGGAAAGTCGTGATTTGGGAAAGCGAAGATGCTTGCGCCGTCGCCACGCAGAAACAGGCATCCCTGTTTGAAGGGGCGATTTGCGGCAGCGAGTCGGAAGGGCTTGCTCGCGAACACTCCGCCTGGCACGAACACAAATCCCCGCACTAAATCCCAGCCCTCGGAGCAATCCTTCCCATGACCGACTCCCCACGGACCACCTGGAACTTCTATTCGTCGGGTCGGTTGGTGTTTGGTTCGGGAGCCATTCGGCAATTGCCGGGTTGCTTGGAACGCACGCCTTCTCAGAAAATCCTGATCATCGCGGATGGAAAACTTGTCGAAGCGGGTTTAGTGGACCGCGTGCGGACTCCTCTGATCGAATCCGGGCGGACCGTGGAAGTCTTCGACGGCGGAGAGCCGGAACCTTCCTTTTCCATCGCCGAAGCCTCCGTTGCCTTGGCGAAAACGTTTCAGCCGGATGCGATTTTGGGATTGGGCGGCGGGAGCAACATGGATCTCGCCAAGATCACCGCCAACATTTTCACGCACGGCGGTGGTTTTGCGGATTACTTCGGATTCGATAATGTCCCCGGCCCGCTGTGCCCTTTGATCTGCGTGCCCACGACTGCGGGAACCGGCAGCGAAGTTTCCCATGCCGCCGTGCTGACCGACACCGAAAACCGCATGAAAATCAGCACGCTCAGCCAATACTTCCGGCCGCTGTTGGCGGTGGTCGATCCCGAACTCACGCTGACTTGCCCGCCCAAAGCCACGGCGGACAGCGGGATTGATGCGCTGACCCACGCCATCGAAGCCTACACCGCCATCGATCACACCAAACTCGCCGTGCCCGCCGGAACCGGTTGGCCTTACGATGGCAAAACTCCCTTGGGCGATTGCCTGGCCGAGAAAGCGATTGCGTTAGTCGGCAAGCATCTGGTCACTGCGGTGAACGAACCCCAAAACCTTCCCGCTCGCGAAGGCATGGCTTTGGCGGCCACGCTGGCGGGGTTGGCGTTTTCCAATTGTGCGGTGGCGGTGGTTCATGCTTTGGAATATCCCTTGGGCGGATCGCTGCACTGCTCGCACGGTGCGGGCAACGGCCTCTTGCTGCCTTACGTCATGCGTTACAATCTGCCCGCCCGAACAAACGAAATGGCTGCCATTGCCCGCTTGTTGGGCGAAGAGGTTTCGGGACTCGATCCCGAAGAAGCCGCTGCCCAAGGGATCGCCGCCGTGGAAAAACTTCGCGAAGACATCGGCATTCCCGCCCGCATCCGCGATTTGGGCGGGCATCGGGAACAACTCCCCGAATTTGCCGCCAAAGCCTACGAAATCAAACGCTTGATGCTGCTCAACCCCCGCCTGCCCAGCGAAGCCGATCTGCTCGCAATCCTCGAATCCGCCTTTTAACCTTCCGCGAACCCATCGGCGGCTCGAATTGTCGAATCGACAGGGGTTTTGCGAAATCCAAACCGTTTCATCCGCTTGACGATTCCCGATGCGAGAAGACATAATAGCGGCGTCTGATTGTCCCCGTAGATCAATTGGATAGATCGTTGGCCTCCGAAGCCAAAGGTTACTGGTTCGAATCCAGTCGGGGATACTGGCCGATGGCGATTTTTCAGCGAGCGAGGCACGCGAAACAGTTCCGGCCACTCGCCTTCCCAAACGGGTTTTTGGGCAACTCGGCGGGAGAACACTGCCGTTCGCTTGTTCAAACTCTGAGATTCCGCCTTTCCCAGTAATTTCGCCGGTTGACTTCCCACCCCGATGCCTCGAATAATTTCACTATCGGGCGGCGTGGTTTTCGCATTTCGCCCAAACCACCCTATTTTGGCAAAAATGGGATCGGGGAAGCGAAAATCCCCCTTTTCAAGCGGCCCCCTTCGCTTACAATGGGCGAGCATGAGCCAATTTTGAAGAAATTCGGGAAAGTGAAAAGTTTTTGTGTGCGAACTCAAGATTCTTCTGGTAGGATACGCCGCTTATTGTGACAAACCTTTCTGCCGACAGAAGGACTTTGGACACGGACCGTTCCAGAACAATAAGCAACTTCTTATGACAATGCCAACATTCTCCGCCGACAGGGCTAGTGAGTGTTTTTGGTTCTCAAGCAGAAAGGATTCCACGTATTTTGAGAACCTGCTTTGCATTGGAGTCCACCCTAATCGAGGCCGTGATTAATGATCGGCCAAGGGCGGCGAGGTTGCCGGGGATTCTTAGAGGCGATGGATTTCCAAAGAGTTCACTTAGCTGCAGGGTTGGGGAATTTCCCCAATCGTGACACCCCACACAATTCTGGCGGGTCTTCTTTGCGAAGACTCGACCGAACCGAATCCGCGGGTAAAGACCGCGCCGACCAATGCTCACCGTAAAATTTCTGAGGGAACGGAGTTTTCCTCATTTTTCGGCTGCCGATCTCGAAAAGACCCTTCGTTTCGAAGAGATCGGCAACCAAATAGCGAACAGCTCCTCGGAAACCCGGATTGATTCGTGTCCGTATTCCGAGAGTTCGTGCAGGGACGTGCGATTTGATCCATTTTTCACTGCAAGGGAGTTGACCCGTGCCACGAATTGATGCAGGTTTACAAGCGCTCGTTAAAAGCGCCCGCGATGCCGGCCATCTGACGTTCCAAGAGATTGACGCCTTTCTCCCCGATGAAGGTGGCGACCCCACTTTGGTCGATCAGTTGGTGCTGGCTTTGGAAGAAGAAGGTCTGGGATTAAAAGATGAACCGGAGCAACCCGAATACGTTCCCTCCAACGGAACCGCTCCACGCATCCGACCCCCACAACGACATTTCGCCTTTGGCCCGTTCGCTGATGACGCCGGAAACCTCCGCGCTGTCTTCCCGCGATCCCATTCGCATGTATCTCAGCCAGATGGGCAACATCCCGCTGCTTTCGCGGGATCGCGAAATCTTTCTGGCCAAGCAAATCGAAATCACGCGCAAACGCTTCCGCCGCACCGTGCTGCAATCCGACTTCGCATTGACCGAAGCGGTGGCGATTCTGGAAAAAGTCCACGCCGGCAAGAACTTCCCTTCGAACGCACGCTGCGGACGTCCGAAACCGAGAATGTGCAGAAAGAGCAAATTCTCGGTCGCATGCCGCACAACCTCAAAACGCTGAACGCGCTGCTCGCCAAGAACCGCGCGGATTACGCGGTGCTAACCGATGACTCCACCGGCGAAGAAGAATGCGCGGAAATCCGCGAACGCATGGAACTTCGCCGCCGAAAAATGTGTACGCTCTGCGAAGAACTCAGCCTGCGAACGCAAAGGCTGCAACCCATTATGAAGCGAATGCTGCAAATGGGCGAGCGGATTGTCGAGTTGGAAGATCAAATCCATAAGCTCAAAGGCCGCCGTTCCGCCGCTGCCGAGGTGGAAATCTCCCGCAGGGAATTGGAAGAATACCGCGCGATGACGCTGGAAAGCCCCGAAGAATTCCGCGCCCGCGCCGCCGAGATCGGCCGCCGCTTCGACGGCTGGACCAAAGCCAAGCAGAAACTCTCTGGCGGAAATCTGCGGCTGGTGGTTTCCATCGCCAAGAAGTACCGCAACCGCGGCCTCAGCTTTCTCGATCTGATTCAAGAAGGCAACGCCGGTCTGATGCGGGGCGTGGAGAAGTACGAATATCGCCGGGGTTACAAGTTTTCGACCTATGCCACGTGGTGGATTCGCCAAGCGATCACCCGCGCGGTGGCCGATCATGCCCGCACGATTCGGATTCCCGTCCACATGTTCCAAAGCATTTCCACGCTGAAAGCCCGGGCCGAACAAATCCGCCAGGAAACCGGACGCGATCCCAGCATGGAAGAACTCGCCGATGCCGTGGGTCTGACCGTCGAAGAAACCGAACGGATTATGAAGACCTGGAAGCATCCCATCAGCCTGGATACGCCCGTGGGCGAAAGCGAAGATTCCAGCTTCGGGGACTTCCTGGAAGATGACAACGAATCCACGCCCGCCGATTCCGCGATGCACCAAATGCTCCGGGATAAAATCGAGCACGTCCTCAAAAGCCTGACCTACCGCGAGCGGGAAATCATCAAACTCCGCTACGGTCTAGGCGACGGCTACAGCTACACGCTGGAAGAAACCGGCCGGATCTTCAAAGTCACCCGCGAACGGATTCGCCAAATCGAATCCAAAGCCCTGAAAAAATTGCAGCACCACACCCGCAGCGACCACTTGAAAGGTTTTGTAGAATCCGCCTTGGCCGCCAACGGCGAACCCTTGGCAGAAGAACCTGTAGAAGAAATGGTGGCGCTCAATAGCTTTTTAGCTATTAGCGGTCAGCAATTAGCTTTTAGCCACTATAAAAGGAACCCTCAAACACAAATTTGAGGGTTCTTTTTTGCGCTACGGGCTTTGGTTGATCGGCGGTTTCATAGGACAGGCAAGATTCAAATTATCATCAACATCCTGATGGCTTACTGCCCAAAAACAATAACATTTGACAGTCCGTGTCACGCTGGACAAAATGGTTTTAGTTATAGAGGGAATTAAACAACTTATAATCCTGTATGATTACAACGTAATCTGAAAGGCGAGAGGGCATAGTTTTTGTAGGGCTGACTCCTGCCTGCCTTCCTCGACCACTCTGGCGACAAGTGAAGCCACATGCGTTTTTGGACAATTCACCCGCAGCATCTTGATGGAAAGGGGCTGGTGGCTCTCTCGCGCGAGGGGCTGCTTGCCAAAGCGGTATTAGAGAAAAAAACAAAGGGATATACCCACCATCCCCAGCTTTTGCGGTTCAAAACTTGCGAGGATTCCCTCTCGGCAATCACAGCGTATCTGCATGGCGTGCTTGAGGAGTCCCTAAAGCGGAACTATCACTTCGACGAAGCAAAACTTCCTCCGCTAACTGCGATCACGAAAATTGAGGAGACCGAAGGCCAACTTCAATACGAATGGACGCACCTTTTGAAGAAGCTCGAAAAACGAAGCCCTCGCGTGTTTGAGGAAGTTCGACTCTTGAAACCGATTCCGCATCCCCTCTTTGAAATCGTGCCGGGCGAAATCCGAGATTGGGAAATTATCGCCTGAGTTCCGACTGTTACATCTTCGCAAACGTGCAGGCTTCCAGGTTGAATTGCATCATGGTGAAGGCGGCTCCTTGGGGGTCGGCGACGACGGCGATGCGGCCGCTGGGAATCTCAAAGATGGGCACGCAAATGCTGCCGCCTAAGTCTTTGAGTTTGGCCGCAGTGGTGTCGATGTCGGCCACGCTGAAATACACCAGCCAATGTGGCGGGGATTCGCCCCAGTTTTGGTCCATCTGAATGATGCCCCCGATTTGCCGGCCTTGGTTTTTGATGATCTTGTACGGGTGCTTCCCGCCGGGGCTGTCTTCGTATTCCCAGCCCAGGAGTTTGGCGAAGAAGGTTTGGGCGGTTTGCATGTCGCGGGTGGCCAATTCGTTCCAGCAAAACGTGCCGGGCACACCCGCGAGTTCCGCCCCGCTGTGCGTGTTCTTTTGCCAAAGCCCGACGTGCCCGCCGGAAGGATCGGAGAGAAACGCCATCCAGCCGAAATCCAGCACCTGCATCACGGGCATTGCCACTTGCCCACCTAATTCGGGAACTTTTTGCACGATGGCTGAGATGTCATCCACGTTGATGTAGCTGCTCCACATCGGCGGGATGTTTTGAGATAGCATTTCATCGGGCATTTGGCCCATCCCGGCCACGGTTTTGCCGTGCAAATAAAATTGCGCATAAGGCGGCCCGCCATGCGTATCTACATCCACAGTGTTCCAACCGAAGAGTTGTTCGTAAAACTCACGGGCGATGGTTGCATCGTGGGCGGCCAAGTCCACCCAAGAAAATTGCCCGTGTGCGAAGGGAAGAGCTTCCGTCATGAGTTATCCTTGTTGTGAGTGGGAAATGTGACATTTAGAACAAATGAATAGTATAAAAGCCCCGGTGAATTGCAAGGGAAATAGGAAAGCCGGGAACTATCGCCGCGAAGAAAACGTCTCTTTCCCCACACATCCCGCAAAATTGTCCACAAGTTTTTACCGGAGAACGCACATGTTCCGACCGACTTGGATCTTGGTTTTGTTGTTGAGTCTCTGCTTTGCCTGGATGGAAAGGGCCGATGCGGAAGAGATTGGCTACATCGAGCATTTCGCGTTGTCCGCCGACCGGGCGGAGGCTCTCAAGCAACTCGTGCCGGGCACGGAAGATTACTATTACTTCCATTGCCTGTACTATCAACAGACCGAGCAGTTTGCCAAGGTGCCGGCCCTGTTGAAACTCTGGATCGCCCGCCACGGCGAGACGGCGCGGGCGCGGGAGATTCTCAATCGGCAGGCTCTGTTGACATACCCGAAATCGCCGCAGGAAAGTTTGAAGTATCTTGCGCACGCGGTTGGGGCTGCATTTCAATCATCAAAGGGAACGCCTGAACGAGAAACCCAACCTGCCGAACGCACTCGATCAACAAGCCATTTCCCGCAGCAGCCTAACCCAACGCGCGTACAAGCCGCAAAACAATCTCTCCGGCTTTGAAGACCGAGCGTTGGATTGGCTGATCGAAGAAAACCTCAACCCGCAAAGGCTGCGGGCCTTATTACAGCCGGCTGAAAGGCCCGACCACGCCAATCTGTCCAAGCTGATCATCGCCGATCTGAAATCCCCTTACAGCAGCGGGTTCGGTTCGCTGGGGATTCATCGGCAACTTTTGCTTTCCCAATTGAACGAGTGCCTGAAACTCGATGCCGGGTTTGCGGAATCAGACGCACTTCGTCAACACCTACCTCACCAAATTGCAGCCCAACCCCGATCTCGATTGGCGAAACGATCCCGCGGAGAAAAAAGCGTTTCTCGCCCGGCTATGGGATTACGTGGACACCCTGGCCCCGGTGCATAACTCGCTGAAAGCCCATGTGCTGTATCACCGCTTGGAGTTCGACCGCACGCAGGGCGTTTACGACAAAGATCGCTTTCTGGCATACCTTAAACTGCCTGCGGCCCATGCCTTACGTCATCCCGCGATTATCTCAGCCGCGATGAGAACCGCCGTTATCCTTGCAACATGCAGGCAGATTTTCACGCCGTCACGTTGTATCCGCCCATCGGCCAAGATGAACCGCTCGTGCGGGAGTTATCTGGCCCACTTCTTTCAAAAGGAAACCGGCTGGAAAGCCTACGAATCCTATGTGAACGATCTTTACCTCAAACATCTGTTCGCAGAAACCAAAATCGTCAATGGCTTGGGCGATGAGGAACAATGGGCATCGCTCTTGCCGCCGGAGATGTTTCAAGCATTGAAGGAACGGATTGATCTCGATTTCGCTCCCACCAACAAAACGCACTTCGCCCCGGACGATGTGGTCAGTTTGGATTTGGACGTAAAAAACGTTCAGCACGCTGATTGTCAAAGTTTTCGAGATCAACACGGAATCGTATTATCGGCAGAACCTGAAAGAGATCGATACCGACATCAACCTGGATGGCTTGGTTCCCAACTTCGAACAAACCCTGAACTATACGCCGAACCGCCGCTACGGCGGGTGCGACGGCATTTTGAGTTTCCCAAACTTACCGGTCGCGGGGTGTTCGTGATCGACTTCATCGGCAACGGCAAAAGCAGCCGGGTGTTGGTGCGAAAAGGCCGCTTGCATTATTTGGTCCGCACGAGCGTGGCCGGGCAAGTCTTCACGGTGCTGGATGAAAAAAACGAAATCGTCCCCGATGCCCAACTCTGGCTGGGCGGGCACGAATATCATCGCCGACAAAAACGGCGACGATCACGGTTCCGTTTTCCAACAGCCCCGGCAGGCAGCCCGTAGTGCTTTGCCGAGGCGATTTTTGTTCATTCGACACCTTCGGCCACGAAGTCGGAAAACTACGAACTGAAAGCCGGCTTTTATGTGGACCGCGAAGCGCTGCTCAAACGCCGGATGGCGAAATTATTTCTGCGTCCGCAACTGCTCTTGAATGGAACCATCGCGCAGTTGGCGATCTTGGAAGAAGTGCAGCTCGTCTTGAGTTCCACCGACTACACCGGCGTTTCCACCACCAAAGTTTTTAGCGGGGAAGACGTTAAACTCGAACACGGGCGGGAAACCGTGATCGAATTCCGCGTGCCCGAACGGCTGGTGAATTTGCAGTATACCTTGCGTGCCAAGGTCAAAAACCTCAGCCAGGGCAAAACGCTGACGGTCTCCGCAGGCGATACGTTGAAGCTCAACCAAATCGAGCAAACCGACAAGACCGAGCAATTGCTGTTGGCCCGCGTGGGCGGGGAATATCTGGTTTCGCTGTTGGGCAAAACCGGCGAAGCTTTGCCCGAACGGGCGGTGCAGTTTTCGGTCAAACACAAAGATTTCCGCGAAGCGTACAACGTGCCTCTGGAAACCGATGCCAACGGTTTCGTGCGATTGGGCAAGTTGGCAGGCATTGACCGCATCACCGCCACCAGCCCCGAGGGCGTTCAAGAAAACTGGACGCTCCTTGAGGACCGGCATACGCAATCCCAAGAAAGGCACGGCCAAGTCGCCGAGCCTGTGGAAATCGCGTTGATGACGGATCAAGCCAAACCCGTTCGCGAAGAACTTTCGCTGTTGGAAATTCGCGGCGGCACGTTTTATGCCGACCACTTCGACAAGCTCTCGCTGGAAGATAGGATTCTCTCCGCCTCCAAACTGCCGGGCGGCGATTACGATTTGCTGCTGAAATCCACAGGACAGCGAATTCGCATCAAACTGCACCGCCGGCCAACTCGGCGCGAAATTACGTCTTGGGCGAACATCGCCAATTGGAGATCAAAGATCCCGCCCCGTTGCAAATTTCCCAGGTGGCGTTCGGCGAAAAAGCACTCACCATCCAACTGGAAAACGCGGGCAAATTAGCTCGCGTTCACGTGTTTGCCACGCGCTATCGACCGGCGTTTTCCGCGTATGGCGAACTGGCGGCGGTGCGTCCCGTCGAACCCGCGACGATGACCGTGCCCCTCGCGAAAACGTCTTACGTCGCCGGGCGGAACATCGGCGATGAATACCGCTACATCATCGAACGCAAATATGCCAAGAAGTTTCCGGGCAACATGTTGAATCGTCCCAGCCTGCTCTTAAACCCCTGGGCGGTTCGCAAAACAGCGACGACTCAGCAAGAGGCCGCAAGCAGGCGATTACTTCGGAGGCAAAGGCGAAGGCGGGCAAAGCGGCGGAATCCGCGCCCGATGACGCCGCCCCCCGCAACAAAGAACGAAGATTTTTCGAGCCTCGATTTTCTCGCCGATACTTCGGCAGTGCTGGTGAATCTTACGCCGGATAAAAACGGGAAAATTTCCATTCCCCGCGAGCAGTTGGGGCCGCATCAGGAAATCTGCGTGGTCGCGGTCGATGTGGACACGACCTGCACCCGGCAACTTTCGCTGCCCTTTGCCGACCGCCGGTTTTTGGATTTGCGTTTGACGCACGGTTTCGATCCCGAAAAACATTTCACGCAGCGAAAGCACATCAGCATTTTGAAGAAGGCGGACAAGTTCACGCTGTCCGACATTTCCACCGCTAAGTTTGAAGACTACGACAGCCTGACCAAGGTTTACGATTTGTACGCCACGCTTTCGGGCGATGCCAAGCTCAGCGAGTTTCGCTTCATTCTAAATTGGCCCACGCTGAAACCGGAAGAAAAACGGGCCAAGTATTCCGAGTTCGCCTGCCACGAATTGAACTTTTTCCTGTTCAAGAAAGACCCGCAGTTTTTCGGCCAGGTGGTCCGTCCGTATTTGCAGAACAAGAAGCACAAAACGTTTTTGGATGAATGGCTGGTAAATGCGAATCTCGATTCGCAGCTTAAACCTTGGGAATATCAGCAGCTCAACGTGGTGGAGCAGATTTTGCTCTCGCAGCGGATTCGCGGCGAGCAAGTTTATACGCATGAGGCACGTGCAAGATGTGAATGCCCTCACGCCGCCCGACCCGGCAAAACTCGATCATCTATTCCAGGTCGCATTAAGTTCTTCTTCGTTGGAAACCGGGGATGCCCTCGGTTTGGCCCGAGCTACGAAGTCCGAAAAATTGAAACAACTCGGGCAAAACCGCAACGGAGCCACTTATGATGCCCCCGCCATGCCGGGCTACGGTATGGGAGGCATGGAAGGGAGTGGAGGCGGCATGGGCGGGGCAATGTTCGGTCGGCCCAGTACGAAAAATAAGAAGCCGGGAGAAAGCCGAAGCGGAGAGAAAGCAGAACCGCAAGCCGCGGCTGCGCCCAAGCAAGATATGTCCTACCGCGAGCAGGCGGAACGAAAATCCGGCGAAGCCAAAAAGAAACGTGCCAACCAAGACCGTGCCGAATCGCTGAGAAGTCGATTAGAGCTTGATGACTTACAGCAAAGACAATCGGCCCGGCAGTTTTATCGGGTTTTGGAAAAAACCCAGGAGTGGGTGGAGAACAATTATTATCATCTGCCCATCGCCCAACGCAATGGCGGTTTGATCTCCCCGAATCCCTTCTGGACGGATTACGCCGCGTTTGATGGCAAAGGGCCGTTTTATTCCGAGCACTTCACGGAAGTGCCGCGGAATTTCCCGGAGATGATGTTCGCCTTGGCCGTGTTGGATTTGCCGTTCCAATCGCCCAAGCACGAAACCGAATTCGCCGATGCCAGCATGACGCTTGAAAACCGGCGGGCCGATGATTGTGCTGCATGAAGAAATCGAACCGGCGAAAGCCATCGCGGAGAACTCGGCGATTCTCGTCAACGAAAACTTCTACCGCCACGATGACCGTTACCGTTACGAAAACGGCGAACGCTTCGATAAGTTCATCACCGATGAGTTCGTGATTCACACCGTCTACGGCTGCCAAGTGGTGGTGACCAACCCCACTTCTTCCAAGCAAAAGTTGGAACTGCTGCTGCAAATTCCCGTGGGCGCGGTTCCGGTGCTTTCCGGCAAGATCACCAAGAGCGTGCATTTGGAACTCGATGCTTTCCATACCAGCATGCTGCAATTACGATTTCTACTTCCCCTTTGCCGGCGAGTTTTCGCATTACCCGGTGCAAGTCGCCAAGGATGAAGAAATTGTGGCCCACGGCAAACAGTTGACCATGCGACAGTCGTCAACGAACCCAGCCAAATCGACCGGCACTCTTGGCCTTATCTGTCTCAATACGGCAGCGAGGCCGAGGTGATGGAGTTTCTGAGCAACCATAATTTAGAGCGGATCAACCTCGACAAAATCGCGTTCCGTATGAAAGACAAAGCCTTCTTCAACCGCGTGCTGAATTTACTTTCCGCCCGCCACGTTTATAACGATACGCTCTGGTCTTACGGGATCGAACACGATGCCGCCTTAGTCATTCGGCAATACCTGCTGCATGCCGAGAACTTCATCGGGCAAACGGGGGATTCTCTCGACAGCCCGCTGCTCGTGATCGACCCCATTGCCCGGCGGACTTACGAGCACCGTGATTATCGTCCGTTGGTCAATGCCCGCCGGCATCCCCTGGGCCGCCGCCGCGAGATTTTGAACGACCGCTTCCACGAGCAATATCATCATCTCTTGAAAGTGCTTTGCTATCAACGCGACCTGAGCGATGCGAACCGCATGGCGGTCACTTACTACATGCTCTTGCAAGACCGCGTAGCGGAGGCGATTGCGTTTTTCGATCAGGTCAATCCCGAAAAGCTAGAGACTCGTTTGCAGTACGATTACTTTGCGGCCTATCTCGCGATGTACCGCGAGAACCTGGAACTCGCCGAGGAAATCGCCGCCAAGCACGCGAATGAACCCGTGGACCGTTGGCGGAATGCCTTTGTCAGCATCTCCAACCAATTGCGGGAAATTAAAGGTGATGACGTCAAAATCGCCGACCCCGAAGACCAAAGGCAGCAACAAACGAAACTCGCGGCCACCGAAAGCAGTTTCGATTTCACGCTGGAAGGAACCGATGTGGTGCTGCGTTCGCAAAATCTAACAGAAGTGCGCGTGAACTATTATTTGATGGACATCGAACTGCTATTCAGCCGGAACCCGTTCGCGCAGAAGTTCTCCGGCGAGTTCTCGGCGATTCGTCCGAACCAAACCCAGTTGATCGCCTTACCCAAAAACAAAGCCGAACACACGTTCGAGATCCCCGAAGATCTGCACGACAAAAACGTGCTGGTGGAAATCGTGGGTGCAGGCGACACGCAGACCGCAACCTATTACGCCAACTCGTTGGCGGTCAACATCGTGGAGAACTACGGCCAATTGAAAGTCCGCCAAGCCAAAACCGGGCGGTTGGAATCCACGGTTTACGTCAAGGTTTATGCCCGCATGAAAGATGGCCGCGAGAAGTTCTATAAAGACGGCTACACCGATTTGCGGGGCATGTTCGATTACGTTTCGCTCTCGACGGATGAACTTGCGAACGTGGACCGCTTCGCGATTCTGGTCTTAAGCGAAGACCACGGAGCCATTGTCCGCGAAACCGCCCCGCCCAAACGCTAAGGAAAAGGCGAGCGGGGGGGCGTCAGCCCCTTGGTTCCTTGGAATGCTTAAAACATGAAGTGATGAAACAAGATAGCAAAGCAACGTTTCATGTTCCTCGCTTACGTTTTATAGAAAAACTTGTGTCAGGTGACTTACACATAGTGATCCACCTAACCGGGGGCTGACGCCCCCCGCTCGCCTTGCACCAGTTCTTCTCACCTATTTCCGCAAGCGACGACGCAGGCGGGCGGCGGGGGACAAAACCCGTCGGGAAAGCCGAGCCATCTGGGAGACGGCATCTTTCGCGGAGCGCGATTGCAAAGTTGCCAAGGCCAATCCACCGGCGAGCGCGGCGGTGGAAGAAACTTCGTCGGGTTCCGTTTCGGGTGCTTGCGACTTCCTACCCGAAACCCGTAAAGCCTTACGCGAACACCGCCAGTTTTCCCAGATGCGGTCGGGTTGGCTTTCGCCAGCGGGCACTGGTTGAATGGGAGGTTCGGAAGCCAAACGGCTTTCCAGCGATTTAGGAATCGCAAGATCGGGAACCATTTGGGACATGGGTTCTGCTTGGGCGGGGTTTGCGGGCGGGGCGGGTTCCGCTTGGGGGCTTCGGCGAGTTCGCTCGAAGCGGCGGATGACTTGATGGTTCCTCAATTCCACGTCGCGAACCACGATGGGAACCTTACTGCCCGGTTCTTCAATCACGATCTGATACCGCCCATCCGGAAGCTTGGCCCAAAGCGGGGTGGGGTTGGAGAGGTATTTGGGATCGATGTCGTAAGGGAACAGCCTTTGGCCCGCCGGGGACAGTACCCAGAGGCGGACTTTCACCTCATCTTGGCCTTCTTCTTCCGCATTGGTTCCCGAGAAATCCAGGTCTTCGTGTTCTCCGCCAGAGAGCGTGCTGTTCTTGGGAAGCAGGAACGCCGGAGCCCCCGGCAAGAAGAACGGCGGCAGCGGTTGTTGCGGAATCAGGCTGGCTCCGGAAAGGCCGGGCAGCGGAACCCCAAACGACGGAACCGCCGTGAAAAAGCCCAGGTCTCTTAAAGCAATCGCTCCATTGAACGTCCCCCCATTCTTGGCCGAGGCGGCGATTAGCTCGTTCAGCGTGATCTCCCCCGGACGAGACTCAAGCAGATCACCTAAGTTGGCCAAGTTCGCTACCGTAGGAAACGTCGGCGACGTTCCCATCGGTGGAGCGGGACTGGCCACAGGCAGCGGCGGGGCGGGGAGTCCCAGAGAGGGGGCATTCGAGGCGGTGATGTGAATGTTTGGATCGGTCGCCACCACGAAGAACACCCGGATGGGTGCCCCCGGATTGTTGGGGTCGGGATTCCTAGAATAAATGTGCGAGATCGTATAGCTCTGCCCGCCGGCAAGCCCCGATCTGACGGTAGTGGTTCCATCGCCCCAATCGACGATGGCCGTGAAATTCGTTTCGCCGGGAAGCCCCACGTTAAACGTCAAGTTGGCTTGCTGGTTAATCGCGATTTGCGGAGTCATGATGTTCGTGACCAAGGGCGTTGGCTCATGAATGGAACCCGTCTGAGTTTGCACCAGCGGATTGTTCGTGAACTTCACGGTTCCCGCCGCGTGAATGCGCACTTCGCCGGTCCCCAGAATCAGAATGTCTTGCGGCGTGAAACCATTGTTCAACACAAAATTGCCGGCCAAGTTCACCACGACGCTGCCGCCGCCCGACCCTTGAAGATGCCCGTTGAACGTCGTGCTCCCGCCCGCCTGAATATCCACGTTGCCGGCGTTCGCGGAAATGGTGGTGAAGTTGGCCGCGTTCAGATTGGCAACCGTGATGATGATAACCGCCCCGTTGTCGGCTTCGATGTTGGTGACGCCGGGCGTGGCGGTGTCGGCTGCATCGCTTGTTTGAATCACATTGAAGTCGCCGCCCATCGCCATCAAAAAGATGTTGCCCGTGGAAGTCGCCCCCTGATCGACAATATCTTCGGTGACGGTCATCTTGCCGGAGGTGGCAATTTGTACGATCCCGTTCTGCGTAAAAATGCCATTCAACGTGGGCAGATCGATGGGGCTTGGCGTAGGGAGCGGGGTCGGGTCGGGGTGGGCAGGGTCGACATTGGTCCGAAAGGTCTGCACGAATTGGCTGCCGACTCCGCCGATCACTAGGTCGCCGGTATTGGAAATCGAGATGCCTCCGCCGTTTAGATTTCGGGCCTCCAGGTTGGACACCTGCGTTTCCAAGGTGAGATTGCCCCCCTGCGTGCCGATGCCCGCGCCCGCATCCAGGCGGAGTTGGGCGGCTTGGATGTCGTTCGTGCTGCCGAGCGCCACTTGATCGCCGGCATCAATAATGCCCCCCTGGGTGGCAGTCAGACTTACGAAGCCGCCCGGCGAAAGGATTTTGCTGACCGTAAGATTCTTGTCCGCCCGCAAGACCACCGGCCCGCCTGACGTGCTGATCGTGGCCGTGCCCGATCCGCCTTCCTCCATTATGATGTTTCCGCCCGCATCGGAAACCACCATCCCGCCCGCCGTGGTGATCGCGCTGGAGAACGTATATGTAATGTCTCCGTCGGCTTGGGTCAGCACGCGCTCACCGTTGGTGATGATGTTGGCATTATAAGTGACGTTGGTGGTCGCCAACGTGATCCCCGCCGCTAGCGAGGTGTTGACAGTTCCGTTAAGCGTGGTCAGGCCGCTTCCGGTCAACTGGGTCAATGTTTCGCTATAGATCGACTGGTTGCTGGTGAAATTATGCGCGGTTTCGACGATCAAATTCCCGAAGCGGTTGGAGCTGTCGACACCCACGCTGCCGTTAATCGTCAGGTCGCCTTGGTTCAAATTCAGCCGCAGATCCTCGTTGGAGGTCAGCATGGTTTGCATGGGATCGATCACCTGGCTGTTGATGGTGATGCTTTTGCTTTGAAGGCTGGTGTCGAGTCGGGAGCCAAGGAAGATAAACAACTCATCTGCATTGGGCGTGCTGCTTCCAAAGGTTAGGTTGCCGTTGGAGAAGATCGTCAGGCTGTCCAAGGTCACGTCGGCATTGAAAAAGCTGTCGGTGCCACCCGCCTCGAAGTCGAGGTGGACATCTTCGCGGAAGGTGATTCGGCCTGCGGCGTCGTCTTGTAGAAATCCCGATTGGGTGAAGACTTCGTTATTGAAGAAGGTTTCGCCTTTGGAATTGACCGTAATTGCATCGCCGGTTCCATCGCCGATTCGCCTGGGATCAATCGTAGAATTGATGCCAACCTGCCCGGCGAACGTGGTCGTGCCGGCGATGTTGAGGACCAGATCATCTTGAATCACGCCACCCACGTTGCCCGGGCCGAGATCCAATCCGCGCACGTTGCCGTTGAAGTTCGCATCCCCGCTGGTGGTGGTAAACGTGGTGCTGCCGGCTTGCGGATTGTCGGCGTTGAGGAACACATCATCGCCGTAGATTTGATTGCCGATCGTGCTGATGAATCCTCCGCGAACGTTGGTTTGCCCGCCCGCATCGGTGGTGAGGCTGTCGATGCGGTCGGCCAGCAGGCTGGCGTTACCTGGATCATCGCCCACGCGGCCGAAGAATGTGGTGGTTCCGGCGGAGTTAATCGTCAGGTTGGAAGGTGTGAGCGAATTCCCATCATCGATCACGGGGTCTCTGCCCGTCGCATCGCCGAAAGTGATCGAAGCCGGGCCGAAGACCGTGGTGTTGTCGGCGAGGTAGATGTTTTCGTTCGCATCGATCAGCACGTTCAAGCTGGGAACGGCGGTTGCGGATTGCGTGCCGATCATCCCGCCCAACACAATATCCGATCCCACGATGCTCGCCGTGTCTTGCAGCGTTAGATCGCCAGCGGCGAGAAGTTGGGCCTGAGTCCCCGTGTCGCGTTCGATGTCTACGCCGTTTTGAATGCCCGATGGCAACGCGGTCGTTAACAGGCCATCCGCGAACAAATCGGAACCGGAAATCGTCAAACTGCCCGAAGCCACCACTTGGCCGATGCCTCGCACCAACACGCCGCCCACGCCGTCGTTGTCGTTATCCGCTTTCAAAGTAAGGTTGGAATCGATTGGCGAACTGTTTTGCACAAGGGTGGCGGTGGCATCGACGAAATTATTCGTCATCGTGCCATCATCCACGCGGGTGAGGAGTTTCGCCCCCACGATAATGTCTCGCGGAGCGAAGAAGCGGGCGGGACCGTTGTCGATGGTCAAAGGCGAGTTAATGAGAATATCTTGGCTGCCGGTGGTGAGGTCGATGTTGCCCGCGCCCAACTGAATGGCCGCACCGGGATCGAAGATCGCTCCCCCGGTGAGTGTGAACGTGCCCCCGCGTCCCGCCCGCGAACTGAGCAACGCCTTCAAATCCAAATCGCCGGAGGTGTTAATCGCGATGTTGCCGCCATTGACGTTGGTGCCGGGATCGCCGCTGGTCACGCCGCTATTGATGATCGTCAGCAGGCCGGTTCCGCTGGTGTTGGTGAAGCGGATGTTGCCGCCCAGGGTGGCCATTCGCTCGATCACTACGTCGAGATTGGCGGTCGTGTTGGCGATGTGAATGTCCGCCGGTCCGTTGTTTTGCACGTCGAACCTTCGGGCGGACGTCTCCAAGGCATTGGCGGAAGTTCCCACGCCGGCGGTCGCGATGATGTTCACGCGGGAAGCAGCATTGGCGACGGCTTCGATGTCGGCCCCGCCCGTGTCGCCGCCGTCCAAAACCGCGAGTTGGGATTGAATTGTCACGGCCGCGTTCGTGATATTTTGGGTAACCAATCGGCCCACCGTGACATTGCCGCCGTTCGTGCCATCGGTTCGCAGCGTAATCGTGCCCGTGCCGGCGTCGATGACCGATCCATCCATCATCAGCAATTCATCGTTGCCGTCGCCATCGGAAGGATCTTCGTTGGCCCGCACCAGGACGTTGCCGGCTCCCGTGGCCGAGATCATCCCCGTGGCTTGAAACGTCACCGAATCATCCGCTTGCACGGTCACGCCGCCGCTGGTGGTGGCGATGGTGTTTTGCAGCAGCACATCGGCGTTTTGGCCGTTGGCATCGACCAAGACCTTGCCGGTGGTGGTCGTGATTTTCTCGGCGGTGATCGTGGCTTCATCCACGGTGTCCGCCTTGGTTTTTAGGGTGACGTTGCCTTGTTCCGCCGAGATCGACGAACCCGGGTTCATCGTCAACAGCCCGTTGCCGTCGCCATCGGCAGAGGAATCGTTTGCCGTGATCGTCACGGTTCCCCCGCCCGTGGTACTCAGCAGAACGATGGTATTCATATTGTCGCCGAGAATCACCGCATCATCTGCCGTGATGCTGATGTTGCCCCGCACGGTGGCATCGACGACATCGTTGGTGGCGAGGTTGTCGTTGATCGTCACATCGGCGTTTTGGCCGTTGGCATCCAGGGTGATGTTCCCGCCGTCCACGGCCGTTGCTCCCCCCGTGGCGGCTAGGTATCCATCGGTGATGCTAATGCTGCCGTTGACCGTGGAAAGCGAAATGTTCCCGCCCTGCCCGTTGCCGCCGGTGGTGGTTCCCCGGCTGTCCAAAGTGGGCGTGGCCGTGGAGTTGAGCGCGATCCCGCCGGTTCCTAAAGCCATCAGGGTGATGGAGCCGGAGTTTCGGCCTTGGTTGTTCGCGGTGGTGAGAATAGGATCATTCACCGTGATGCCGGACGTTTCCGAAATCAACAGCACGTCCCCGCCCGTGTTACCCACCGTGCGGCCATTCGTGATAATGCCGCTGAAAGTTCCCGTGCCGGCGGTTTCGTCGGCATCGTTGGTGACGGTCAAACGATTGACCGTGCCCACGGTCAGATCATCCGAATCGCGGAAGGTGAGACTCGCCCCCGGATTGGTGATGATCGCCGCCAAGGTATCGACATCGTTGGCTGCCGCGTTATCCAGCGTGGCTCCGCCGGCGGCTTCGATCAGCAAATTGGCTTCCACGATGGCCCCGCCGGGGGCATCCGTCACCGTGCCCGGCGTGATGAGATGCAGCGTGCCGGTGTTCGCGGGGCTGATTGCATTTGTGATGGTGATGTTGCCGGCAGTGTTGCCCGTGTTGCGTCCAATGGCCAACAGGTCGGCGGTGATGTTGTCGAGTTCGGCATCGGAGAGTTCCAGCGTGCCGGCGGCGGCATTGGTGGTGGAACCCAAATCAATCGCCACGTTCGCGTTGGCGTTTCGCAGATTGACCGAGTTTCCCGTGGCGGTAATCGTGCCGTTGATTGCCATGTTGTCGGCGGTGTAGCGATGCGCTCCGCCGTGGAAGTCACGTTCGCCCCCGCATTGATGTTGATGGACGTGTCGGCCGCCGCCGCCAGCAGATTGATGGCCAAGTTGTTGGTGGGGTTCAGGCCGCCGGCGGAGATTTCCGTAGCGGCCCCGGCGATGTCCAACACCGTCAGATCCCCGCTTTGAGCGCGGAGATCCACAAAACTTGCTGCCCTCACGCCTGCGATGCCGGCTTCGCCATCGGCGGGCAAAGCGCTGTCCACGCGGTCGGAAATACCGCCCACAGTCAGCGAGTTGGCATCGTTAAACAGCACGCTGCCGCCCGCCAAGACGGAGAGCGTATTCACGGCATCGTTGGCCGCATCGCCCAACATCACCGAGCCATCCACATCGATCCCGATGTTCCCCGCAATAAAACCGGCCCCGGCATTTTGGGTGACGTTCCCGCCCGCAAACAATTGCACTTTGGGAAGCGCTGCCGTCGCTGCCGAGAATGTCGCCGTGAAGTTGATGTTCCCGGCGTCGTTCGTGGTATCTAAATCTCGGAAGCCGATTCGCAAGGAATCGGCGGTGATGCGCTGCAACTCGGCATTGCTGAGGTCGAGCACCGCACCGCCCACGCTGCCTCCCAATTCGATGTTGCGTCCCGCCGAAAAGTTGCGGATCATCACCACGCCGCCGTTGGCTTGGTTGGCATCGATCAACGCGGTGGCGGTGTTGATAATGATGTCATCCGTGGTGAACTGAATCACGCCGCCGCCGGTGCGAATCGTGGAGTTGGCGTTGAGCGTAGTGGCTGCCGATGCGATGATGGTAATAATCCCCGTGCCGGTGACGGGACCGTTTCGCGGGTCGGTGGTGGCGATCGTGCCATCCCCGGTGATCTCCACTCTCGCGCTGTTGAGCGTGATGTTCTGCCCGCTCAGCGTGATGTTGCTCGGCGCAATGGCCGTCACATCGGCATTGATGAACAGATTGCCGTTGGCGGAGACGGTGATGTCGTCGCCTGCGGTTCCCGTGGCGAGATTCAAGCCCGAAAGCCCCCCCACGCTGCCGATGATGAGGGTATCGGTTTCCTCGAGGTTGATGTCTCCCGTATTCGTCACGGCGGCTAGGGTGCCGGCGTTGATGTCGATGTCGGCCAAGTCGCCTAAGGTTCCATCGCCAATCCCCGTGGCGGCTTGCAAGCGGACCATGTTCGCGACAATGTTTTCCTGGCCCGCTCCGTCGCTGGTGGTGTCCGCATCGGTAATGCTTCCGCCGGCGGTGATACTCGCGGTGTTCGTGCCACCGGCGACCACGCGGGAAAGCTGCACGTTGTTCGCCGCTTGCAGGGTGACGTTGCCGTTCGTCGTGTTGATGGCGGTTCCCGTTTGCATCACCAGATTGCTCGTTATGCCGCTGGTGGCGAGCACCTGCACCGTGCCCGTGCCTTGGGTGGCGATGGAGGAATTAACCCCCAACGTGGAATTGGCAGCGTTGAGGAACGTCGCCGTTCCGCCGTTATACAGGAAGCTGTTGGCCAAAGTGATGTCGCCATGCAACATCAACGTGCCCGCCGCCGTGCCGTTAGTGGTATCGACCTGCAAATTATTGACGAAAGTTCCCGCCACCGTGCCGTCGGTATTGGTGAACCGCCCGAGTTGCACGTTTCCGGCAGCCGGGCCAGTGGTGGTGGTGTCGATGGTGAGGTTATAGGGACCGCCCGGACCGCTAAAGACCGTCGTGTCTTGCCAATTCACGTCCCCGCCCATTGTGTTGATCGAAGTGTTGGCCGTGAGTTGGGTGAAGCTGCCGAAGGTGACGCTTCCATTGTCGGTCAGAACTTCCGCGACCCCCGCGGTGCCGGCGGTGTCGTTTAGGGTGATGGTTCCGGTTTTGGCCATCACGGACAACGTGCCCAATCGTGTGGTGGTTCCGATGTCGCTCAGGCTGATGTTCCCATCGGTTCCGCCGGTGCTGGTCGCGTCGATCATCAAGCCTTCCACCCCGGAAGTGGTTGCGTTGATCTCCGCCCCGGTCGCGGTGGAGAACAACACGTTCCCCGCATCGCTGTCGTTGCCCAATTCGGTGTCTATGGTAATGCTTCCCGCCAGCGTGACCTGAGCAGCATTTTGCAGGTCGATGTCGCCGCCATCGGTTTGCAGGTTAGCATTCAGCGATGTGGAGCCTGCGGTTCCCGTGTTCGCCAAAGTGATGGAACCTGCGGAGAGCGTGTCGCCTTGAATCGCGAGTTGGCCGTCTTCGGTGCTGAGCGACACGTTGTCGGTTTCGAGCTGGACGTAGTTTGCCGTCACAACTTGCAGCGTGAGGTTCGCCGTACCCGTGGTGCTAATTTGCACGGTGTCCTGAGTGGCGGCGGTTTCCAGATGGTTGATGACCAAATTTTGATCGGAGGACAGATAAATGTCGCTGCCCGTGGCGGTGAGGCCGGCGGTTCCGCCGACTTCCACATCGAGCGCTCCCGCGCCGGCGGCTCCAATGTCGCCATTGGCCGAGATCGTCAAATTGCCGCCCGTCTTAATCGTGCCGGGCGTGGCTGCTTCGCTAACGGCTCCGCCCGCCGTCAGGTTGAAATTCCCCGTCAACGTCGTGATCGAGCCGAGCATCACGCCATCGGTATCTTCCAGCGTGGCATCGCTGCCCACGTTGAGAGAGACGCTTCCAAAATTGTTGGCCGCTTCACCCAACGTCAAACTCGTCGCAGAGGCATCGAAGCTGGAAACGATCAGATTGGACCCGACATCTTGCGAAATCGCGCCGGCCCCGATGATGTCCAAACCGCCGCTCAAGCCCGTGAAATCGACCGTCCCTCCCTCAAAGGAAATTGCCGGGTTGATGGCGGAACCATCGATCTGAATTTGGTTGAGAGGGTTGAGCGGGTCGGTCGGGGTGGCGATCTCGGCCTTATCCACGCTGAGTGTGTTGCCCGAAGCGGTCACTCCGTCCCCATTAGCTCCGGTCCAGGTTTCTCCTCCCGAAAGCACGAATTGGTACTGCGTGCCGGTGTCTTGCACGCTCAGGCTTGCCCCGGCGGTGAAGCCCTCCAGAGTCAGCGTACCGTTGCCGCCGGTGGGAGCTTGGAACGCGGCATTCAACACCCGGCGGTCTTCCAAGCGGGTGAGGAACAACTGCACAAAATCCTCGCGCGGCGTACGCGCCCGCTTCGATTTGGCACGGGAGCGAGCCAATGCGTTTTGAATCCAAGAACTCAGTCCCATCGAAAAATTCCTTCGGCTTTTGACTGCGAAAACGATTGATGCTTCGTCAAGTTGATTGAGCAAGTGTTCGGTGTTCGTTTTTCAAGATCGGCAAGTCAAGGGGAAATCCAGCGCGCAAGCAAATCCTGATGACACAATTTCCCTTATTAAATACCTTCGTTCGCCTGCTCCGCAAACGTGACATCATTTGCCCAGAACCCCCGGCACGTTGATCGAGAATTGGCGTAAATGACGATTGCGCGGTTTGCACGCGATGCTCCCCTGCGAAAAAATATAACCATCCCGCAGATTGCGAGATTTATGCAGGTTGCGGAAATTGAAATACTTGAGCCGGACCAACCAAGAACGTCTTCCTCCCTGAATGCAACTGCCCTACCGGAACAATCAATAACGTGCTTTCCTCTAGTTGATCGCCCCCCAGAGCCTTCACTATAGAGTTTCGGCAACGACCATCACGGACGTTCCATTATCCAAACCTTCCCCGCCCGAAGTCAATTCCTTTTTGGATGAACCGGAAAACCAAACTACAAATTTCGCCGAAGCCTTCTTCGGGGGGAATAAACCGGCAGACTTGGGTTTCCCATCTTTCGGGAACCAGCCAAAAAGACTTACTTGCGAGGAAGGCCATGCTGGAACTGGCGGACTGGGGTTTCTACCTGTTTCATACGCTTTTCATCGGGTTCAACATGTTCGGTTGGATCTGGCGACGAACCCGCGTTTGGCATTTGGCGACCTTGGGCGTGACGACGTTTTCGTGGTTCGCCTTGGGAGCCTTTTACGGTTGGGGATATTGCCTCTGCACCGATTGGCATTTCCAAATCCGCCGCCGGCTCGATTACGCAGACACCGAATCCTCCTACGTGCAACTCATCGCCAAGCACGGCTTGGGAATCACCATCAGCCCGAAAACCTCCGACATCATCGCCGGTTCCGTGTTCTTGCTGATCGTTTTGGCAACCGCAATCGTCTGGTCTCGCGATCTTCTTCGTCGCCGCAAGGCTCGATTGCAGAATGTGGCCGCGAATCAATTATAGAAACTCTTCCCGCAAATACTCCGGCGAGTTTTACAGCGGCGTTTTGTGGGCTTCACCGGGGATTTCCCGCACGAGTTGGGGCACGGCATAGCCGGGCAGTCGGCGGCGAAGTTCCGCGATCAAAGCTTTCGCAGTTTGATCGGGAACCGCAAAATGGGCCGTGCCTTTCACGCGGTCGGTCTGATGCAGATAATAAGGCATCACGCCCAAATCAATCAGCCGTTCGCTGAGTTCTGCCAGCGCATCCGCGGAATCGTTGATGCCTTTTAAGAGCACCGATTGATTTAAGACCGTCACCCCCGCCCTAACTAACTTCCATAAAGCCTCGGCACAATCTAAGGCGACTTCCTGCGGATGATTGGCATGCACGACCACAATCGGCGTCAACCGCGAGCTTGTGAGATCCTTCAGAAACGTTTCCGTCACGCGCTCGGGCAGCACGATCGGCAAGCGAGTGTGAATGCGGATGCGCCGCAAATGCCCGATAGAGGCCAGCCGATTCCCAAGCTGCCCCAATCGTTCATCGGTGAGCATTAAAGGATCGCCGCCGCTCAACAGAATTTCGCGAAGCGAAGTGTCTTCGGCAATGGCTTGAAACGCGGGTTCCCAGTCCGCAAGCCGCCGGGGTTCTTCGCCATACGGATAATGCCGGCGAAAACAATAGCGGCAATGCACCGCACAAGCTCCCGTAGCGATCATCAAAGCGCGGCCGGCATATTTTTGCAGCAATCCTGGAGCCAAACGGGCCTCGGCTTCTTCCAAGGCATCCGCGCGGTAGCCGGGAACCTCGTGGAACTCGGCCCCCAAAGGCAAGACTTGCAACAGCAAGGGATCGCGGGGATTTTTGGGTTCCATCCGCGCGAAAAAACTGCGGGGAACCAACAACGGAAACAACTCCGCCGCCCGCCGAGCCGGTTCCAAATACTCCGCCGGCAATTGCAATTCCGCCAGCAAAGTCTCGGCATCGCGAACTGCCAAAGCCAACGATCGATGCCAATTCTCGCGCTGCGAAGTGAGTGAGGGCGAAATTGAAATCGTCATGGACGTAAATTCTCGAAGGCTGAGATGATGACTCAAAGGAACCATCGTAGGAGATCCCGCTCTCCCCTTCAAACCGGAAGTTGAGATTGAAGCTGGGCCTTGCGTGATCTACCATCCCTTGGCTGAGAATCGCGCCGCTTTCCGTTTGATTTTGGTTGATTGAAACTTTATCAATCGCTCCGTTTCAAAACGATTTGGCAGAATACCCACAGTTTAGCTGGCCCGTTTGAAAGATTCCCGATGCGTCCGATCCTGATTGCGATCCTCTGCCTTTGCGCGAGCAACGTTTTTATGACCTTCGCTTGGTATGCCCATCTGAAGGAACTCAGCAGCAAGCCTTGGTATTTGGCGGTGATCTTTAGCTGGAGCATCGCGTTCTTCGAGTACCTTCTGCAAGTGCCCGGCAATCGCATCGGCCATACCGTGCTGTCTTATGGCCAACTCAAAATCCTGCAAGAAGTCATCACGCTTTCGGTATTCGTGCCCTTCGCGGTGTTTTATCTGAAAGTCCCGATCAAGTTGGATTACCTTTGGGCCGGTTGCTGCATGTTGGGAGCGGTCTACTTCATTTTCCGCTCGGCGTGATAGGCTCACTTCTTCGCTTTCGCAGTCATTTGGGTGATTCTTAACGTGCGATCGTAGTGGGCAGTGGCGAGTTGCAGGCCATCGGGAGAGAGGTCCATCCCGCGGATGGTGTCTTTGAGTTTCAGCTTGTGATATTCCTTCTCGCTGTCGGGTTTCCAGAAAATTAAATAGCCTCCGCCGGAACCGCCGGACCCCGCCGCCAGCGAGCCGTCAGAAAGATAGACCACTCGGCAAGCCACGCCGCGAACACCGGCGGCCGCGTGGGCATGGGTTTTCTTTTGCGTCTTCCAATCGAAAGCCAGCACCAAGGGTTCGTTGACGGCTCCCAAGGGATTGCTGGCTTTATAGAGGCCGCAACAGGCGAGGGATTTGCCATCCGGGCTGAAGGCAATGTCCCGCACTCCGCCGTAATCCACCTGTTGCCCTTTGTTGTAACTGTGCAGATCTTTGGCATCGAATGTCCGCATTAGCTTGCCAGATTTGAAATCCCATTGATGGATTTGGCCCTTCAAATCTCCCGACAGCAAAAACTCCCCGCCGGGATGAAACCTCACGCAGTAAACGTGGCTTTGATGGCCGGGCAATTCGCGAACCAAGCTGCCGTCGGCAGTCCAGATTTTGACGAGCCGATCGTTGCCGCCGGTCGCCAGATGTTGCCCATCCGGGCTGGCGGCAATCGAGCGAACCCAACCCGCATGGGCTTTGACGCTTTTGAGCGCTTCGGGTTTCTCAGAGGCAGCGGTCCAAAACACAATCTGGTCATCGCTGCCGGCAGAGACCAGGGTTTCACCCTCGTTCAAGAATGCGAAATCGCGAACCCAACTTTCATGGGCCGGCCAACTCGTGAGTTTGCCCGTGGGCAGTTCAAAACGCTGGATCGCATAATCCTCCGCGCTCGAAAACACGAACCGGCTTTTGGGGTCGAACTTGCAGGTAATCAACGGGGCGGCGTGTTTCCACTCGGCGACCACGTGCGTTTGCTTAGGATCGAGCATAGATTGGTCAAGTGTCTAGGGACAAGGGTCAAGAGCCGGCAGGCGAGCGGGGGTGTCAGCCCAAGAGTTCGGAGATTGTTTGGCGGGCGGGGTCGGCGAGGGGGATCGGTCGGCCACCCACGTCGAAGTGATCGGTGGAATCCAAACCGATCGCATCCAAATAGGTATGGAACAGATGCCCGTGATCGATTTCCCGATCCGTGACGGCGGTTCCGTTGGCGTTGGTCTTGCCGATGACCGCGCCGGGCTGCACCTTTCCGCCGCCCAGACAAACCGACCAAGCCTTTCCCCAGTGATCGCGTCCGTAGCGGGCATTGATGCGGGGCGTGCGGCCGAATTCGGACATCACCACCACCAACGTGGATTCCATCATGCCTCTGTCCGCCAAATCGCCGATCAACGCGGAAAACGCTTGATCGAATTCGCCGAGTTGTTCCAAGTGAAAATTGAAATTCTCGTTGTGCGTGTCGTAGTTGGAATGCGAGACCTGCACGAAGGGAATCCCGTTTTCCAGTAACCGTCGGGCCATCAGGCAATGCTTGCCCAAATCGAACTTGCCGTACTTCTCGAATTCCTTGGCCGGCTCTTTGTTGACGTCGAACACGTCCCGTTGAGCCATCAGGTCCAGGGCTTGCTCGTAGTTGGACGTATAAACATCGGTCTCGGCGGTGCGGCGTTTGAGGGCGAAGCGGTCGTTGACTTTGCGACGGAAATCCTGGCGAAGTTCATCCGCTTTCTCGCTGACCGAACCCGGTCGTGCCGAGTTCGCGGGCGGGTTGCCGTTGATAGAAATGCCATCGTACTTCGGCCCCAGATAAGCCGAGGAATTGCGGCCTCCGCTGGGAATGTGAATGTGCCCCGGCAGCGGGTTGGCGGGAACTTCCAAGGCTTTCGCGCAAACCGCCCCCAAGTGCGGAAAGGCGGAACCCGGCGTTTGGTTCCGGCCATGCACCATTTGATAGCGGCCTTTGCCGTGGTCGCTGTTCTTGGTATTGATGCTGCGAACCAAAGCCAGTTTGCCCATCAGCCGGGCGGTTTGGGGCAAGAGTTCGGAAATGTGGATTCCCGGAACCGCCGTGGGAATCGCCCGGAAAGGTCCGCCGGTGTCGGTTTTCGGTTTGGGATCCCAGCTTTCTAATTGGCTCAGTCCGCCGGACATGTAAACCACCAGCACCCGCTTTTGGGCTTTGATAAGCTGCTGGGTGGATTGCGGAGCCGCCAAAGCCCCCATGCCGCCGGCAAGCAATCCGCCGGTTCCCGCAAGCAACCCGCCCAAAAACCCGCGACGGGCGATGGCGTGTTCTTCGGTCTGGCAGGCATAGTCACATTTCATGGCTTTCTCTCCTTGTGGTGAGCTTTCAGCATTCAGCTTTCAGCGTTGAGAATAGACAGAGATTATTCTTCAAAACGAAATTGATCAGTTCTCTAGAAACACTTCCGGCTGAAAGCTGATTGCTGACCGCTGAAAGCTCTAATGTTGAAAACGAAACTCGGCGGAGGTTAATAAGGCCCAGGCAATTTCTTGGATGGCTTGGTCTCGATCTTTTTCACGTTCTGACAAATAATCGGCGACATCATGGATTTCTTCCGCAGTGGGCAAGCGGGTGAGAATGCTCAGATAAAGTTCCTCGGCCAGCGGTTTGGGTTCTTTGATTTTGCGGAGCCGATCGGTGAGGTTCCCGCCTCCGGGCCGCAGCCAAGCCAGCACATCGTTGCCATTGGCGAAGAACAAGGCTTGTTCGACGGTCGCGAAAAATTCGTGCTGCGGTTGCCCGGCACTCGCGGCGAACAAAGGCAGGAATTTCGCCGCCGACCCCGCAAGTTTTGTCCGCAGTGTTTGCTCGATAAATTCCGCTTGCTCGGATTGTTGCTCTGGGGAAAGTGTTTTGCCTTTCAGGTCGGCGTGTTGTTTGTTCCATAAGGCCAAGGCGGCGGTTTTTTGTTGATCGACTTGCCCCACGGCTTCTAAGACGCTCCAGGCCAATTGTTCGGGCGAAAGCTGTTCCATGCCGGCCACGCGAAAATGCTGCGTCCAACTTTTCGCCAAGGCGGCCTCGGCAATCGCGAAAGCTTCTTCCACTTTGGCCAGTTCCGCCTGAGCCGGTTTCTGGGCTGCGTCCAAATGGCTTGCCGTTTCTGGGGATTCCTGAAGAGCCGTTTCCGTTTGGGCAGCAACCAGTTGCGTTTCCAGCAACCTCGCCGAACTCCGCGCGGCGGCGAGTTCTTGCGAAGCCTTGGCATATTCCAGCAACCGATTCAATCGCTGAAGGTCGCGGTCCAAGGCATCAACGGCAGCGAGGGCGGTTCGCTTTTTCTCGCGGGCGGCGGCGTATTCGGCTTCGGTTTTTTGAAGAACCGCTTCAATCTTCGCCAGTTCGGCTTGGATGGGTTCCATCTCCGAATTTACTGCGGCAAGTTTGGTTTCCGCCGTTTTTGTGACGGCGGTTTGTTGCTCGCATTGTGTTTTGAGGCCGGCGATTTGCTTGGTCCAAACCAGCGATTGGGCGGAGATGCCCGCGATGGCTTTGGACAGCAATTTGTCTGCGGGCAGTTTTTGGGCTGCCAATTTGGCTTGGACGGCGGCTTCGGTGAGCAAGTTGGCAATCTGTTGTTTGGTCGCCAGCGATTGCTGCAACTTCATCAAAGCGGTTTGGGCGGAGGTGAGGGATTTCTCGGCGGCGGCGAGTTGGGTTTTTGCCGCTTTCAGTTTTTCGTCAATCGGTTTCGCGGCTTCGCGATGAGTTTTGATCGAGGCTTCGAGTTGTTCCAACGGTTGGGCGAAACTCTCTGCCTGTTGTTTTTGCCGGGTTTGTTCCGCCTGAATCTGGGGAAACCGCTTCTGGGCCATCGCGACGTTTTCCGCAAACGATTCCGGCAAATGGAACGAACGCTGATAAGTCTGCGAGAGCGCGATTTCCTGCAAAAACTTTTTGATGTCGAACTGCATTGCCGGGAATTCTTTCGCCAGCAGCGCCAACAATTCCGGCGAGGCGGGCGGGTTGTCGGAATGGTGCAAATCGACAGGATCGACCAAACCCTGCCCCATCATCACCGCCCACAAACGGTTGGCGATGTTCTTGTTGAAAGCCTCGTTCGTGCCGGCGGTCGCGAGTTCTGCGAGTTTTTGCCGGCGGCTGTATTTGGGAACGGGCCTGACGTTTTTGGCGGGTTTGACTTGGTATTCCTCACCCTTTTTGAAAGTCGGTTCGGCGATTTCCTGTTCGCCCGGCAAGCGGGGCAGCGTCTCGCCTTCGTAGCCGGTGAACACCGATTTGAATTTCACCAACCCCTCAGCGGTTTCCGCGATGATGGCGGGCTTTTTCTTGTCCGGCTGAAACAGCGAACTGCGGTTGAGAAACGCCAACATTCCGTAATACTCGGATTGCTCGTAATCGGAAATCAACGGATGATCGTGGCATTGGGCGCACTCGATGTTGCGCCCGAAAAACACGCGGGCCGTGTCGCGGGTGATGAGATTGACCGAAACATCTTCCCGGTCCAGATAAAACTTGGCCGGCGCGCGGTGTTTAGAGTCCGCGCCATCTGCGGCCAGAATTTCGCGGGCCAATTCATTCCAGGGTTTGTTGTCCCGCATTGCCGCCAACAGATAGGCATCCCATTCCGCCCCTTTGACGTTTTTATCGGGCCGGCGTTCCATCAGCATGATGTCCAGCACTTTGGCCAAATGCCGATTTGTGGCGGGGTGCTGAAAGAGTTCCTCAATCAGCCGTCGGCGTTTTTCGGGAGAAGTGTCCGCCAGGAATTTCCGGGCGGTCTCGGCGGAGGGGATTCGGCCCGTCAGATCCAAATAAATCCGGCGAAGAAATTCCGCATCCCCTGCCAAAGCCGCAGGCGGACCAATTTGCGATTGGGCGAGTACCGCGTCGATTCGCTCGTGTAACGGAGTTTCCCCCGCCGCGACTTCAGGGAATATCCAGCCACATCCCAGAAAGAAAACCAGAAGGCAAGAACGGTATAAAAACATCGTGTCGATACCGGCGGGAGGAAGGAGGCGGGCATGCAATTATAAACGGCAACTGATATGTTAGATTCTCCATGCGTGCTTTGCAATGGTCAATCGGGCTGAAAGACAAGTGGCGAGAAATTTACGATGGGAACAGCACGGTCCATAAAGGCGGACCAAGAATCAGCACCCCCACGGAAATTGCGGTCAAGGCCATCACCAGCACCGTGCCGGCGGCCACGTCTTTGGCGACTTTGGCGAGTTCGTGGTATTCGGGCGAGGCCAAATCGACCACGGCTTCCACGACGGTGTTAATCAATTCGCCCGTGATGACCGCTCCGATGGTCAACGCCAACACCGCCCAATCGCGGAGCGGCAGATTCAGATAAATCCCCGTCGCGACCACCAGCGTGGCAATTGCCAAATGAATTCGCAAATTCCGTTGCGCTGCGCACGGCATGCGTTAGCCCCTCGAAAGCATAGCCAAAACTTTTCCAAAGCGACGTCGCCCGCACCGATTGCTCCAAAGAAGAAACGCCTGGGAATCAACCCTACCAATCCGGCCTCCATTTGATGCGATGGACCCGCCCTACGTCAAATGCGGATTCGCGGGAAGATTTTCTCGGCGAAAAATCGCCTGCGGCAAAAACCGATTGTGCGCTCGAACGGTAATCGACCTCGGCTGGAAACCTTGGCTTTGGCCGATCTTCCAAATGGGCGGAAGTTGGTAAGGCATGCGGGGCGGGAACCTGCTATGATAGACAAACGGCGATGCTTCCCTCAGAATTTTTGAGATCGAAAAGGCCGCGATGAAATTGTTTTCTCGAACACGCTTGATGCTTTGTCCACTGTTCATTGTGGGCTTTTGCCTGTTCGCGACCGCCTCGTTGAACGCTCAGCCTGCGGCCCCGAAAACCTCGGCCCCATTCCGCCGGATTGTCGTTTCCAGCGTGAAACCCACCATTCAGACTGGAGCGGTGATCGGGTATGGGCCGACACGGGAGGATTTCCGCCGGATCCAAAAGCTGGAGGGAATCAAAAACCAGACGCCCGTTCGCGAAGTAGCCCAAGATGTTTGGGTGGGAGGGGAGCCGGCAAAAGCGCTCCTGATTGGCACCACGCCGAGCTATGTGGCGTTGCATGCCAATTCGCTCGAGCGCGGGCGGTTTCTCAGCGAGAAAGACGTGCGGCAACTCAATAACGTGGCGGTGCTGGGTGATCGGCTCGCCGAGGCTTTGTTTCCCCAGCAAAACCCCTTGGGCAAAAACGTCCGCATTGGCCGAACTTACTATCTGATCGTCGGCATCGCGACCGATGGCTTGCACCATGCTGAAACTCGCGAACATCCGTTGAACGAACAATCTCCACTCTACATTCCCATCTCGACCATGCGTTCCCGCATGGGGGATAGAACGATGACCACCGTGTCGGGAAATCTCGTCTTCGAGCGCTACGAATTGTCGCGGATTGAGCTTGAGGTTCCCGCTGCTCAAGCGAACAAAATTGCGAAGGCGATTCAAGAATTGCTTAACCAAGCGGACCAGGAAACAAAGGCGCGAGTTCAAATTCTGAAGAACTCCCCTTCCGAGAACGAAAACTCACAAGCCGTTCCCAACCGAAGAAAGTAGGTCCACCCCATGAAAATTCGCATCGCCGGTCTTTTGGTTTTGCTTGCGATCCTCGCGGTAATCTTCATGCGGCCCGTGGCCAGTCAAGAAGAGGAACTCAGCAATCTGGAAGACCGAATCGACAACACGGTTCGCGAATACGGCACGATTGAAAGCGCCCACACCCTGCAGATCACGAACGAAGTGGCGGGCGAAATGACGATCCGCTCGGTCGTTCCCGATGGAACAAAGGTCGAAAAGGGGGATCTCTTGGTGGAGTTGGACGATTCCGCGTTGAAAACGCAGCGATCCGCAGCCCAATCTGAGGTCAGCGCTGCCGAAGCCGCCCGTCAACAAGCCGAACAGCAACGCAACTCGGCACAGCAAGCCGCCGGGGAGTTAAGCAACCTGCATGAAATAAAAGTCAAAGTCGCCCAACTCAACCGGGAAACATCTCTGAGCAAAGACGGCGTGTTCGATGTCTCGCTCAGAAACGCCAAACGAGAAGCCGACCTCGCCGAGTTGAGTTTGAAAGCGATTAGCCGCCGCATCGAAATCAGCAAGAACGCTCTGCCTACCGTCGCGGAGGATCAGCAGTTGCTCGCGATTGAGATGGAAAAAGCCCGCGGGGAGGCGGCGAAGGCCCGCGATCAAATTCAACTGCTCACGGCTTGGGAACGCCCTTATCAAACCGCGCTGTTGGAACTGGCCGTTTCCCAAGCCAAGGTAGACCTCGCGCAGAAGAAGTACCAATCGCAAACGGCCATTCTTCAGGCCGAAGCCACGCTGAGCCAGGCGACATTGGAGCTTGAGCGGGCCGAGGCCAAACTGAAGCGGGTCAAAGATCAGTTGGCGAAATGCCGGATCACGTCGCCTTGGGATGGAATCGTGATTTATGAAGTGCAGACTCGCCGCTCATCGAATCCCGATCAGTTGCAAGCCGGTGCGAAAATTGCCGAAGGCCAGCAACTATTCACAATTTCCGATCTCACCCAATTTCGAATTCGCGCTACCGTTCACGAGTCGCGAATCCATCGGGTCAAAAAGGGTCAGGCAGTGACAATTCAAATGGATAGCTTTCCCAATCGCACATTTCACGGCAAAGTCCTCTCCGTAAATCAAACCCCGGAACCTTCCAGTTTTTTTAGCGAGTCCGTTAAAGCTTATGCCGTTCGCGTTTCGATTGATGCTCCGCCCGATCTCTTGAAAATCGGACTGACCGGGATGGTCGAAATCGAGACGAAATAGTTCCCGGCTCGATCGAACAAGCATGCAACACACGCAAAAAAGGCTTTGGGAAGAAGGGGGAAATCGATCCCCGCTTCCTTCCCAAAGCCTCCACAAATCTCGAGGTCTTCGACCCAGCCGATCAATGGATTAGTTGCCGAGGCCGATTCTTTTGACTCGGCTGTTTTCGGTGTCGAGCGTGATGGTGGACGTGAAGACGTAGCCACTCGCGAAATACTGGAAGAACAAGCCCACATCGCCGCAAGGCAGCGTCCCGGTTACGGTCACCTGGTCGGTGGTTTCCTCGATCGGATCGGGAGACACGGATAACGTGGCCGAGCTTCCGCCCATTGATTGCAGTAACTGCCGCCCGCGAGTGACGGAATCATCCACGTTGGCCCCGGGAGTGATGGCCGCCCGCGCGGTATCCAACACGGCCTGGTCCACCGTTTGCTGAAACTGTTGAAACCGCCAGGTTTCGAAGAAAAAGAATATCACGCTTAAGAAAACCGGAAAGACGAAGGCGAACTCCACCAAAGCGGTTCCTCGTCTGTTTTTGCGGGATTGGATTGTGAATTTGCGTTTCATTTGATCACGATCACCGGAATGCTATCGGCGATTTGCCGAAAACTGGAATCCAACTCCTCGGCGGTGTTGGCGTTAAAGCTCAAGCCCTTGCCGGCGACTTGGGCCACGTCTTTCATGTCTTGAATGTTTGACGCATCCGTCCCGAAGGTCACGGTATGAATGAGGGTTCCGGTCGCGGTATTCATCGTTTGGGCGATTTCCACGGGGTCGGCTCCTTCGGTGTATCTTCCATCGCTGAAGAGCACCACAATCGGTTGCGCCGTTTTCGGGCGGGCCTGGGGGGAACTCGTCAGCAGGGTTTGCGCTTCCTGCAAGCCGGCTGTAATGTCGGTTGCTCCGAGGAGAGGAGCCTGACCGATGGCAGTGATGGCAGATGTGATCCCGGAGAAGTCCGGCGTGAAATCGGAATCCAGCGTCACACGCTGCGCAGTATAGTTGCCGGTTGAACCCAATTCAGGCGGAGGGAAATCACCAGCGAAGGTGACGAGCGCGAGGCGGGCAGAAACGTTGCGCGAAGTCAGCACCTGGGTGAACTGGTTCACCGCCGTCGAAAGCGCCGCCCAACGGCTGCCATTGGGATCGGGCGGGCTGAAATAGTTGATCTGGTACAGGTAATCGGCGATGTCCTCAGGATATTGGCGGGCCACCCCGCTTAAGTCCCAAGCCATTGATGCCGAACGATCCAGGACGAGGACAATATCGTAATCCATTCGCATGGCCGTGCCCGCGCGCTGGGTTTGATATGTGTCTTGTCCGATGAAAACTCCCAACGGGAGCGTAACGGCTCCGGAAGGCGAGCCGTTCATTTTCCGCCCGGAAACCTGTGCGGCATTCAGCGGCGTTTGGTTGCCTTGGAAAGAATACGTATTGTCGAGTTGAAGTTGGGCCTTGCCGAACACCACATCGGACGTGTCGAGTGACAGCGATTGCCCGCCCACGCGATGCAAGCCCGCGATTTGAACCGCTGCGGCTCGGGCGTCATCTTCCGATTGCGTGATGACAAGTTGGATCACTGCCGAGCGGGCGGCGGCATCGGTGGCGACTTGCAGTTCCGTGTTGGCCAGTTCGGCATAACTCAGGCACATCAGAAAGCCGGCGACGGCCAGCACGGCGACCAGCACGAACGCGGTAAGGACGGCGATGGCTCCCCGTCGTCGCGATTTCGGCAAGGGTGGAAAGCGTAATTCACGAATGCGAATCATGGGAAGTCTCCAAAAAGAAATGAATTCGGTTCACTCTCGCATAATCGAGAGGGACACGGTCACGGGAAGGTCGGCTCCTTCGGAAAAAAAGCCGACGCCGAACCCCTGGTAATTCGCGCGGAGTTGTAGGTTAATCACGTCTCCCGACTTGGCTGATTCGATGCTCGACGGAGTCAAGGTGATAGTCGCATTGGCAATGCGGCGGGACGAGAGCACGGAGTTCACGCTGTCCACCACTTGCCCGGAAGTTGAGTCGCGGTACGAAGATAGAATCAGCCCCTGGTTCGCGGCGATAAGCAGCGACTTGCGGAAGAACATCAATTGGCTGCAATTGATCGTGCCGAACAGCACGATCAACAACACCGGCAAGACCAATGCCATTTCCACGGCGGCCACGCCTTGGCGATCATCTTGGGAACCCCGCGACTTAGCGGAGGCGTGTCGCGAAAACGGAGAGGCATTCATTGAGATGTATCCGTCAAAATAGCAAGAGGCGTTGACGAGAATTCAAGGCGAGCGAAATCACTTAAGGGGGCAGGCCCCATTTCCCACGACAGCATCTTCATCAAATAATAGTCTGTGAGATGGAAAATAGGGCCTGACCCCTTCGAAAAACGAGGGAACTCGAAAAAGGCCCCTCCACCCGTGAGGGAAGAGGGGACCGATAAGAGAGAGTTAGTCCGGCAAATCTGATGGGTTGATTTGGAAATTGTATCCCACATCGATCACGAACAAGCAGTCGTTGTAATCGAGGTCGCCCCCGCCCACGATGTCTTCAAAACCAATCAGCAAGTAGCCGGGCATGTCATCGCGGTAATAGGCGATCACGTGTTGCAGATTGTCGCTGTTGAGCTGAGAGAAATTCCGCAGCACGTTTTTCTTATCCGTCTCTCCACTCCCAGCTAATGTGTCGCCGGCTCCATTGGAAACTAAAAAGAAGTCGAGCTGCTTGCCTTGGGCGACCGTGCCGAGATCCACGAAGTCCCCCTGGTTCAAGGGTCCGCCTTGATACAAGCCGTCCGGGGGGTTTTTGAAAGAGGCATCGGGAAAAATGAGCTTGCCGGTTTGCAACGGGTCTGCCAAGGGCGTGCTGCCGTTTTGCCCGTGACCGGCATCGCTAATCGCCACTCCCAATTGATTGCGGTACAAAGCCCCCTCGTACATGAAATAAGCGCGAATTGTCTTGTCGGGCGGCAGAATGAGAATGAGTTTCGTCGGATCGAGCTTGCTGCCGACCACGCCGTCATAGCTCTGCGATTCCTTCAAGTTCTTATCGATGAAAGTCTGAAACGCGGGCAGCACGTTTTGCTGGAAGTCTTGCGAGCGCGCATCCGAATTGGCCTGCTGAACCTGCCCGATCAAAGGCAGATTATAAGGATTCGCGTAAGGCGGTTTGGGGGGAGTGTATCCACCGCCACTGTATGCCCCCCATAGCAGGAGACCGAGTCCCCCAGAAAAGTAAAGCTCATGACCGCCATCGCGATCCCAATCGGCCCCAAAATGCGTGGATTCATTGATGCACTCCCCGGAACGCAAACCTGATGGCGTGCGTTCCCCTCTCTCAAAGTTGATATGGTCGAAACGCCGGGGACATTCCTCGGCACAAGATGCCAATCTAAGATCAACTGCCTGCCGATACGAAAAACCACTCTTCAATAATCAAAGCTAGGTCACGCTCGGAAGAAATCAAATCAAATAAAATAAAATAAAATAAAAAAATTTATTTGACTCGCTGCCGAGCCATAGGCAATCGTGCCGTCTGCATTGCAAACACGCCGCGAAGCGGTTGACAATCCAAAGGCCGGCAAGACAGAATTCAGAGGTTGTCTTGCTTGGGATGCGGCTTAAACTCGAAAGCAACCCCAGCATTAAGGCCCGCGCGCATTCCGGCGGTCATCCTCCGCCCGCGAGACGCGAAAAAGTTAGTCATCCCGGAAACGCCGAAAAGGAAAGTAGGCATGGCGAATCGCAATAAATCCACAACCCCGGCGGCTCTCTTTTTGCGTCTCGCTTTGGCGGCGGGGTTTCTCTCGGCAGTGGCGGATCGCTTCGGCCTGTGGGGGCCGGCCGGAACGCCGGGCGTGTTTTGGGGCAGTTTCGATCCGTTCCTCGCCTACACCGGAGAACTACTTTGGTATCTTCCCGCTAAGTTAGTTCCCGCCGTCGGCTGGACGGCGACCGTGCTGGAAGTCGGACTGGCTTTCGCTCTCTTGGCGGGATTCCGCTTGCGGGCGATGGCTTTCGCCAGCGGACTGCTCTTGTCGATCTTTGCGATCACGATGACGATTGCCCTCGGAGCCGAACCACCCCTGTCGTACTCGGTCTGGTCGGCAGCGGGCGGAGCGTTCCTGCTCGCCTCGCTTCAACCGGCTTCCGACTGATTTCTTGTGATATCGGGTAGAGATTTCCCAACTTACTTTTTTTGCAGCGGCAAACTAGCTCTTGAAGAGTTCCGGCACGATCCGGCCATGCACATCGGTCAGACGGAAGTGGCGGCCTTGGAATTTATAGGTCAGCCGTTCGTGTTCTATTCCTAGTGCATGCAGAATCGTGGCTTGTAGATCATGAACGTGGACTTTGTCCTTAATGATGTTATAGCCATATTCATCCGTTTGGCCGTGGCTATAAGCGGGCTTGATTCCGCCGCCGGCCATCCAAATCGAAAAGCAATAGGGGTGATGATCTCTGCCGTGCTTTTTCTGATTGTTAATGTCGCCTTGCCCGAACGGGGTTCGCCCGAACTCGCCGCCCCAGATCACGAGCGTGTCATCGAGCAGCCCGCGCTGCTTGAGATCCTTGATGAGTGCCGCAGAAGGTTGGTCGGTGTCTCGGCATTGTTCGATCAGTTGCGTGGGCAAGTTTTGGTGCTGATCCCAGCCGGAGTGCATCAACTGCACGAACCGCACGCCGCCTTCCGCGAGTCGGCGGGCCATTAAACAGTTATAGGCGAAAGAACCGGGCCGAGCCACATCCGGCCCATACATCTCCAAGGTGGATTTGCTCTCGGTGCTAAGATCGGTTAGTGCGGGGACCGAGGTTTGCATGCGGTAGGCCATTTCATATTGTGCGATTCGCGTGGCGATTTCGGGGTCGCCCACGGCTTGTTGTTTCAGGGCGTTCATCTTCGTCAAGCCGTCCAAGAGGTCGCGGCGAATTTCGCGAGTCATGCCGGGCGGATTGGAAAGATAAAGCACCAAATCCCCGCCCCCGCGAAACTTCACGCCTTGATATTTGGTGGGCAAAAATCCGCTGCCCCAATAAAAATCATAGAACAACTGGCCGCAGGTTCCCTCCCGGTCGCGGGAGGTCATCACGCAGTAAGTGGGAAGGTTATCGTTTTCGCTTCCCAACCCATAAGTCAGCCAGCGCCCATGCTAGGCCGGCCGGGAAGTTCGGCCCCGGTTAGTAGGAACGTCATTGCAGGGGCATGGTTGACGGCTTCGGTCTTCATAGATTTCACGAAGCAAACATCATCCACAATGCCCGCCAAATGCGGCAGATAATCGCTGACCCACCGCCCGCATTCCCCATGCCGGCGAAAGGGAGCAATCGCCCCCAGGCACGGTTTGCCTTTGCCTGCCGTCATGGTCGATAGCTTTTGACCTTGATGAATCGATTCTGGGATTTCCTCGCCTCGTCGCTTGGCTAGTAAAGGTTTATAGTCGAACAGATCCACGTGCGAGGGAGCGCCCGATTGCATGAGATAGATCACCCGCTTGGCCCGCGGGGCGATGTGCGGCAAATCTGCAAGTCCTGGATTGGACCGGCTGGAAGTCTCGCCATGCGCTTCCCGCTTCATCAATGTTCCCAGCGCAATCGCGCCGATCCCCACACCGCCGCTCGAAAGAAACTCGCGGCGAAGAAGTTGTTGCCTCAATTGATTGGGGTTCATGTCCATCTCGAAAACCTAGTTCAAGGTTATGTGGGAGCGATAACCGTGGAGGCTGGAATCTCGCTACTCTTTAGTAAGCACTTCATCCAGGTTGAGAATCACGTTCATAATAGCGGTATAGGCCGCTAGTTCTGCATCATTATACATAGGATTGCGAGGGGCTTCTCCCGCTTCCAAGAGTTGTTTCGCAGAACTCGGATCGCTTCTAAACTTATGAGACACTCTTTCCAAAAGGGAAATGAGTGTTTCTCGCTCATTGGCTGTTGGATAGCGAGAAGTTGCCAAGCGGAAAGCCCAGGTTAGTCGATCTTCCGGCGAGTGGGATCTCTGTTGAAGGAGACGTTCGGCGAATACGCGGGCGGCTTCCAGGTAGGTCACATCGTTCATTAAGGTGAGGGCATGCAAGGGCGTGTTCGTGCGGGCTTGGCGGACCGTGCAAACTTGCCGGGCCGAGGTATCGAAGAACATCGTCGGCCCCACCGAGCGCCGCCAGAAAGTATAGAGACTGCGGCGGTAGAGGCTTTCGCCATGATCTTGCTCGTATTTTATCTTGCCTAATGTCAGATCCAACCAAACGCCGCTGGGCTGATAGGGCTTAACCGGCGGGCCGCCTTGCTGTTCGACTAATAGCCCCGCGAGAAACAAGGCTTGGTCCCTGAGTGCCAAAGACGACAAGCGAAAGCGGGGACCGCGGGCCAGCAATCGGTTTTCGGGATCGCGGTCGCGTAACAACGGCGTGATTGCTGAGGATTGTCTATAGGTTGCGCTCGTCACAATTAACCGATGCAATGCTTTCACGTCCCAGTTTGCTAGTGCGTTTTTTTGCCGATGATGGAATTGGTTTGCCAGCCAATCCAAGAGTTGGGGATGGCTAGGCCGCTCGCCTTGGGTTCCAAAATCTTCCGCAGTTTTCACTAGCCCCGTGCCGAAGAAATGTTGCCAAGCCCGATTGACGGCCACCCTTGCCGTCAGCGGATGGTTCGGTGAAACGAGCCATTCGGCCAGCGCCAAGCGGTTATGAGGAGTCTCTTTCGGCAACGGGGGAAAACACGCGGGAACGCCCGGTGCGATTTCGGTAGATTGATCGGGCTGATCCCACTGCCCGCGATTGAGCCGATAGGTTTTGCGGGGGTCTTTTCGCTCTTGCATAATCATGGTTTCAATCACTGATTTATTCAGTTGATCCAAAGCTTTTTTGTTTTGTGCAAGTTGTTTCTCAATCGCAGGCTTTTGTGCTTTGTTCGCGGATTTCAGTTGTTGCTCTAGTTCTGTTCGTTTTGTGTCTAGCTGCCGACGGCGGGATTCTTGTTCGGTGGTCGGCAATGGCAAAACGGGGTTGGCGTTGCCACCTTTGTCCACGCGACCGGTCTCGTCAATGCTATTGAAGAACGCATAGAGACGATAAAACTCTTTTTGGGTCAGCCGGTCGAATTTATGATCGTGGCAGCGGGCGCAGCCGGCGGTGAGTCCCAGCCAGACAATGCCCGTGGTTTCCACGCGATCCACCACGTATTCCACGCGGGATTCCTCCGCGATGCGTCCGCCTTCTCCGTTCAGCATGTGATTGCGATGAAACCCCGTCGCCACAAGTTGGTCCCTCGTCGGGTTCGGCAGCAAATCGCCCGCGAGTTGTTCCACCGTGAATTGAGAGTAAGGCATATTTTGGTTGAGGGCATTCACCACCCAATCCCGCCAAGGCCACATCGTGCGGGTGCGTTCTTGTTGATATCCGTTGGAATCGGCATAGCGGGCGGCATCTAGCCAGGCGAGAGCCTGGTGTTCGCCGTAACGCGGCGAAGCCAGCAGGCGGTCTACAACTTTTTCGTAAGCGTCGGGGGAAACATCCGCGAGAAACGCATCGAGTTCGTCGAGCGTGGGCGGAAGTCCCGTCAGATCCAACGTGACTCGTCTTAACAGCGTTTCTTTGTTGGCAGGTTTTGAGGGCATGAGGTTTTCCCGCTCCAATCGGGCGAGAATGAACCCATCAATCCCGTTTTTGGGCCAAGTGGCATTCTTGACTTTCGGCGGTGTGATGGGCTGGGGGGGAATCAGCGACCAATGTTCCCGCCAGTCCGCTCCGCTTTGAATCCAGCGGCGGAGGAGTTCGATTTGTTCGGCGGAGACTTGCTGCCGCGCATCGGGCGGCGGCATTTTTTCGCTTTCATCCCTGCTGAGCAACCGTCTGAGAATTTCGCTTTTCTCCGGTTGGCCCGGTACGATGGCGTGGTAGCCTCCCAAGTCTGCGAACGCCCCCGCGCGGGTGTCGAGACGCAAATCGGCTTCGCGAGTTTTCTCATCGGGACCATGACAGGTATAGCACGCATTGGACAAAATGGGCCGGATCTCGCGGTCAAAATCCACCTTCGCCGGGCTGGATTTTTGATTCTCGGCAGTCGCGGGAGGCTTAGCGAAACCCGGTGAAGCCATCACCAGCAGGGCGAAGAAGATCCAACGTTCGCGAATTCTCAGTTTTATCGAAGCGTGCATGGCAAGAGCGGGTTGGCGTGATTGGGGAGGAAGGATTTTCTAAGCTCCATCTTAACCCAGCCGGCCCAAACATGCACCCCGGTCGATACGTGTGGCTTCGTAGAGAGCCATCAAGTCGAAGAAGAAGCCATGAATCGGCCCGCTAGCCAAATGCCGATGCAGGCAATAATTAGCCCGCCCAGCCAATCCCAAGCGTAGTGTTGTTTGGTGGTAAGAATGGTGATGGACAAGATTAGCATCGCCGCCGCACACCAACCGGCCCAAGGGCGTTTTTCGGCGAAGGTCGTCCAGCAAACAATCGCGGGAAGGATGATGTGCAGGGAAGGGAAACTGCAAGCCTTCGTGTCGATTTCGGCAAGCCAGCGGTAGAAGTCGGCCGCCCAGGTGTCGCCCAGCGAAGACAAATTCGGACGCGGGCAGAGCGTAGGCGAAAACACGAAGATAGCGACCGTCATCGCCAGGCAAAGAAAGTAAGCTGTCACAGCTTGGCGAAGCACGCGATTTGTGCGGATCATCAGCGCGAGTAAAAACGCGCCCAAGAAGAACAGCAGATAAGGCACGGCGGTCCAGGGCCAAAATGGAATCCATCTGTCTAAGGCCGTCATCGGCAATGGCCGGGCAGGCAGCCAGCGGACGTGATTCACCGTAAGGTAAACCACCGTTTGAAAGATCGCCAGCGGAAGCAGCACGCGCAGATTTTGCCCCACCGTGCGCGGCGAGACCTGGGTTTCCATCGTTAAGAGGTCACATCCGAATCGAACACGCGAACTTGTTTCCAGTTCTGCTTGTTTTCCTCGATGAACCGTTTGTGATCTTCCACGACTTGGTAGGCATCGTGGGCCTTGCGGTCCTGAAAGACAACGTGCAAAGAGACGTGAAATGCTCGGTCGTTGACTTCCCTGTCCAAATCGGGATTGAGCCTGCCTGCCGCGAAAAACACCACGCCGGGGTGGTCTCGCAAATAGCGATGGCAGGCGGCGACAAGTCGCTCTTGAGCATCCGGGGAAGCATCGTTCAGCGTGAAAAACACGTTATGGGCCAGCATGGGGATGGATTTCTATGACCAAAGACGAATGGAGTTCAACAGACTACAAACACATTGTGCGCAGCGAGATCCTTTGGATGCAAGTTACCCGACCTTGCTGGTAGGTTTTGACACGGAAGATAACGGTGGCGTGACTTTTGGCACCTTGGTTGAGAACTGCCAGGTAACTTCGCGAAGATCAACTTCATTTTTAATAAAAGCTCCGCACGAAAAAATGTGGAAGAAATCTCGAAAAACTCAAGAAGCTCCTTGAAATCTCGGTAAGGGGGGGGGTAGGGTAAAACCTACCCTCTTGCCCGCGAAAGGAGGTTCAGATATGAACCCACTTCCACATCTCTGCATGTTCGGGAATAAAGCCAATCACGCGACAAAACAACTTACCCATCCCGGCCGCTTTTCTCCCGTGCGGCGTGCGGGCTTCACGCTGATTGAAGTTCTGGTGTCGATCTCCATTCTCGCATTGCTTGTGGCCATCCTGTTACCTGCCGTTCAATTCGCGCGGGAAGCGGCCCGGCGGACGGCGTGCCGGTCGAACTTGCATCAAATCGGCTTGGCTCTGCACGGCTATCACTCCGATCACCGAGCGTTTCCGCAAGGAACTTCTCTGTTCTCCGCGCACGACCAAATGCTGCCTTACATTGGTGAGACGGTCCGCTACCAAAAGATGGTCGCCCAAGGCGATTGGAAATTCGTGTTCTGGGCGGAGCTTGAGCCGGTCCCGCTCTACAAATGCCCCAGCGATCCCTATGCTTGGATGGATTTCGCCTCCACCAATTATGCGATCAACGATGGAGCAGGCTACCAGAAGTACGGCTCGAACGGGTTCCTTGCCGGAAAGAAAACCTTGCGGATGGCGGATGTGACTGATGGCCTGTCGAACACGGTCGCCTTCTCTGAGGTTCTCTTCAATCAACCGTTTCCGCCCGACATCCGTCGTGTTTTGTGGGTCACGGCGTTAACGGATGGTCCCGACGAGTTGGATCTGTTTGCGCAGCGTTGCCGTGAAGCGCCGCCGACACGTTTGTGGAGAACACATTTCAATTCCGGCTCGTGGGTTTCCAACACCACTCTTTATAACCATATCCTGCCGCCCAATCATCCTTCGTGTCAGAATGGTCCCATGGGGTATGTGCCAGTCGGGGCATATACCGCGGGCAGCGAGCATACCGGCGGTGTGAACAGCCTACTGGCCGATGGATCCGTGCGGTTCATTGGCAGTTCCATAAATGGTCACTTATGGCGTGCCTTGGCTTCTCGTAGCGACGGAGAGCCGGCGTCATTACCGTAATCAGTATTCAGTTTCCCTTCTCTTGACAATGGAGATTGTCATGCGTCTTTCGGCTCCCATCTTTGTTCTGGCTGGCCTACCAGCTTTGTTGTTCCCATCCACCCTCTTCGCTGAATGGGAAATCAGCCAACCCCTAGAAGACGAGGTGCTAAGTGAGGACACCAACATCACTGCAACAGGGGGTTCTCTTAATGGCATTAGCCAAGTTACACTTAAGTTGAGGAAGCAAAATGCGGGTGGAACTTATGTGACCCTCGAGACCATCGTGGTTATGACATCTGGCAATTTAGGTGGAACTTGGAGTCACAATTTCGGCAAAAAGTCCTCCGGAGAATACCAGATCATATTATACACATCGACTGGAGTTTCCAAAGACGATGTGTCTTTCGTCGTTGAGGGCCCACCCGAGTAAGAACGTGATGTTATATAGAGCATTTCAAAGCACGTTCTAAGATGCAAACGACTTGCAGAACAAAAAAAATCAGGAGCCTAACAATGAATAATCACCTTCGATGGGGGACAGATATCATCTGTTCCAAGTTCGTATTTTGCTTTGTTTTAGTGCTCGTACCGATAGCCTTTGGTTGTGATGCGGGACCACCCCCGGCCGTTGTGCCCGTCTCTACGCTGGTGGATACCGAACGGTTTTCCAAGCCCAAGCTGACATTTCAAGACGAAATCGTCGTCAAGAACAACCACCTGATCCTGGAAAAGGGCAAGGAATATGAGTATTCGGGTAGTTTCCAACTTGCCCAAATGGATGATGAAGTGCCGGAATACAAAGAATTCAGCCAACGGATCCGAGAGACCTTGCTAATTATATTCACAATTGACCGCGACAAATCCGGGTATACCCCGCGACGACCCGACCGACCTGTGCAAAACAAACAACTCGCTCGGGAAATTACCACGGGGGCGGAACGTGTCTCGAACTCGTGGATCGAGTCTCCCAATCTGATCCATTTTAAGGGCCGCTTGGAAGCCCCGAGCAAGTTGGGAGAACATGAACTGCGATTGGCCTTTCTCCCAAAGGGTGCCCAAGAAAGAGTTTACATCCTGACTCGTCTTGTACAGGTGGTCGAGGCGAAAGAGCCGAATGGCACGAACAAATAGAATCTCGTTTCATAAAGTGGGCGAAGCGCGGCGGAGTCTACCGCATTCGATGCTGGGTTTCGCCGCACTTCGCACACAATAACTTCTTTAGGAAAATTAGGAGCATGACGATGGACTGCGTTCGACGCAATGGAACTTACTTCTCCGTTTTAATATTGTCGTTTGCTGGGGCCACTTTTCTGGTGCCCTCGGGGTGTGATGCGGGACCGCCACCCCCTGTCGCGCCAGTTGGTACGCCAGTGGACACGGAACGCTTTTCCGAGGCCAAGGTGACCTTCGAAGACGAAAAGGTCAAAGATGGGAAACTGATATTGGAATCGGGAAAGGAACATAAATATTCGGGGAGTTTTCGGATCTCGGCGATTGATGATGAAACGGATGACTACATTAGCAACCGGCGAATTTCAGCAAACTCTCAATGTGAAATTCATCATCGACGGCGAAAAGTCCGGCTACGGCCCAAAACCCGATGGCACGCCCGCCGGGGAAATCATCACGGGATCAGGGGCTATCGATGACCCGCGGATCGATGCGTCCAACGTTCTGCACTTTAAAGGGAAGGTCAAAGCTCCGAGACGTAGTGGCGAACATGAATTTCGGTTGACGATTCTTCCGAAAGGTGCCAACAAAAGAGTTTACATCCTGACTCGTCTTGTGCAGGTGGTAGAGCCGAAAGCGCCGAATGGCACTTGAGAAGTCATACCGGTTTGTCACTCAAGATTCGTCAAAACGAACGGTCGGTGACGAAATTGGTGATGGCTTCCAAGATTCGCTTGGCGAGCGAGTGAGGCAAGATCGACAATTGGGCGCGGGCGGCGGCGGCGAATTCGGCGGCACGCTGGCGAGTGTAATCCAAGGCGTCGCTTTGCTCCAAGTAAGGCAACAAAGGGCGGCGGTGTGCTCATCCGGGTGGGTCAGCAACTCGCGAATCGCGGCGGCATCGGTCTCGCTCGCCGTGCCCACCAGCCGAATCAAAGGCAGCGTCAGTTTTTGTTTTTGAAGATCCGTGCCCAGGGATTTTCCGGTTTCGGCTTCGCTGCCGAGCAGGTCCAATAGATCATCCGCGATTTGAAATGCCAGGCCCAGCGATCTTCCGTATTCTTCCAAGGCGGCGATGGTCTCGGGATTGGCCTGGGCGTAAATCGCCCCCAACTGGCAGCACAACGCGCAAAGCTCGGCGGTTTTGCCATCAATGATTTCCAGATAGCGGGCTTCATCGAGATTGACGTTGCCCCGCTCGGAAATCTGCGAAAGTTCGCCTTCGCAAACGATGTTGGTCGCCCGGCCAATCATCCGGCAAGCCTGGGTGCTCTCCAGGCTGGCCGCCAGATGGAAAGCGTGCGTGAATAGGAAATCTCCATAAAGCACGCTGGTTTCGTTGTTCCAGCGGGCATTGACGGTGGCGACGTGCCGGCGGGTTTCGGCTTCGTCCAAAACGTCATCGTGAACGAGCGTGGCGGTATGAATCATCTCCACAACCGCCGAAAGCACGCGATGATTTTGATTGATGCCGCCCGTGGCCTGGGCGGAGAGCAACAATAACATGGGCCGCAGGCGTTTGCCGCGAAATCGCGAGACGTGGGCGAAAATGTCGCGAACGCAAGGCTGCGGGCTTTGCAGTTCTTCTTGAAAGATGGCTTCGACTCGCAGGAGATCCTCGCCGATCATGTCTTCGACCTGGCTGAGCAGTCCGCGTTCTCCCATCACGTCTTTGTTCATGTTTTCACGGCCTTTATTTCGTAATGGCGGATCGGTTGTTCGTTCAACCCTCGTTTCGCCGGAATGTTCCACTTTTTCCACCGCGTTTTTCCAGCAGTTGAATCGGGCCGATGCTCATGGCCCGGTCCACAGATTTGCACATGTCGTAAATCGTCAAGGCGGACACGCTCGCCGCCGTAAGGCTCTCCATTTCCACGCCGGTCTTGGCCTGGACTTTCGCAGTGGCGAGAATCCGAATTTGCCCATCCGCCGTGGTTTCAAAATCGATCGTCACGCTGTCCAAGCCCAGGGGATGGCACAAGGGAATCAACTCCGCCGTTTTCTTGGCGGCCATAATTCCCGCGAGCCGGGCCACTTCATACACGTTTCCCTTCGCCAATTCTTGATGATTGATTTGCTGAAGCGTTTCCGGTTTGAGCGTGATAAATGCCTCGGCGACGGCCACCCGCTCGGTGATCGCCTTGCCACCCACATCCACCATGCGGCTGGCTCCTTGGTCGTCAAAATGCGTGAAATCAGTCATGGATCGAAGCGAGAAACGCACAAGGTTTTCACCGGAAAAATCAAAAACCAATGCACTATAGTCAGGCCCGAAGTGCACGACAACCCCCACAAAAATCTATCGCGGCGAGACTTCAGCCCCCTTCAATTTGCAGTTGAACAGGCGGAGAGCAGAGGGCAGAGGGCGGGAAACACTTTCGGTGGATCATGCCGGCGAAAAGACGGAGGGCGGAGAGCTAAGGGGGAAGGGCCGGAAAATCTGACGGAATACTTTTCACACGATTGGTAAAAAATTCTGGCTCTCCGCCCTTAACTTTTCACTGAACCGTGGCGGTTTACTCGGAGGCTTCGCCTAATTGGTAGAAGGCGGCCAAGCGGACTCTTTGGCGTATGACTTCGATTTGGGGAGAAGCAGCAGAGATCGCATTTAAGATGGGCGGGGCGAGGTCGGCTTTTCGCTTGAACAGCACCAAATACTCGGCTTCGCGGGTTCGTTCGGGGATGCAGGGTTCAAGGGTGATGTTTTTCGCTTGGAGTTGGGGCAGTTGGCTTTGCATGAAAGCCAACTGCATGGGATGCAGCACCGGTGTGACGTGGACCGTGCCGCCCGCGGGAACTCGGTCTGCGACTTCGTTCCAAAAATCCCGCGTGAGGCTTTCCCCCCAATAATCGGTTGGCATGCCCAAGCGTTCCGCACCGGGCAAACCGCCGATGAGCAAACTGTAATCGCTGAGATGACAAGGGCTGGTCGCCCAGAGTCCGTAGCCTTGGATCAAAAAAAATCCCGCAAAGATCGGCCCCGCGAGTTTCGGGCGAAGCCGGGCCGTCAGCCATCGCCAAGCCACCGCCCCGCCTCGGCCAATCAACATGGCTGCCAAGGGAAAGGAAACCAAAAACAGCCTGGCCCCATCGTAAACCGCAATTCCCGGAATCGCGAACAGCAGCAACGGGAACAAGCCGGCGGCCACGACCAATTGCAGTTTTCCATCCCCCGTTGGTTTGCGTTTTCGCGAATCGCGGGCCATTAAACCGCAGCCTCCCAATATCAATAAGCCCACGGGGAGCGTGGTTAAGAACAACACGAACGAATAATGCCAAGGTACTCGCAGATCCGCAAAGCGTTCGCCGAAGTACCAAACGTATAAAGTGGATCGGTTCGTCGTGCTGCGGAAGTATTCCATCGCATGTGGCAGGGGATCGAACCACAACCAAGGCCAACCCAGAAAGAAAACCAAAAGCCCGAAGATTCCCCAAACCAAAAGCGGCCCAATGGCTTTGCCCCGCCAATGCCAGAAGGCCCACAGCACGACCGGCGGGCCGATGAGCACGGCTTGAATTTTCGTCAGCAATGCCAACCCCCACAGCAAACCCGCGAAAGCGGTTCGGCGAAAGCGGGGCGGGCGCGTCGCCGTGTCCTCCGGGTCTCTCCACCACGCCGCCACAGAGAGAACCGCCGCAGTGAAAGTTAGGTTCATCACGGTTTCCAAGGCGGCTAAATGGGCATGCCCGAACACACGGGGCATCAACAGCAAACTGCCGGCGGAAACCACGCCCGCGCAGGTTCCGTACCAACGAGCCGAGACAAGCCCGACCAACAGCAGCAACAAACCGAATGCCGCCGCCGACCCCAACCGCGCGTAGGCCACCACGATTCTCTGCGAGGGATTGGAGTTCGGGAACACGGCGGAAACGGCTTCGTGCCAAAGCCCCAGCCAAAGCCGTCCGCCGGGCGGATGATCGGCCAGATGATAGCCGAAGGGCGGATTCGGGCCGAGATTCTCTTTGCGTCCGAAGACTTCTTGCCAAGTCGCCGCCCCTTTTGCCCAAGCATTCAAGCCCAGGGTCAGACGGACGCCTTCTTCCACGTTAAAACCTTCATCGAGCGTCAAGCCCGGACCTTGGGGGCAAGCGGGCAGATCTCCACCGGGGTCGATCTGTACCGCGACCGCGCAGAATCCCAACAAGGCAATCGGCAGGAAAGGAACCAAAAAACGTAGAAATCGCGGCAAGAGAAATCTCACAGGGCACTCGACCGGAAATCGCTTTGCTCAGCGGCCGAGTTTGCCGAGTTTCAGCGTCGTGATCCAAATGAACGGTTGGCCCAGCTCATCAATTTTCAAATCGTAGGCCAGCAAGTGGGGATTCGTCACCCCCCGCAACATCAGGCTGAACGAAGTCTGCCGAGGCGGATAATTCACCTTTATCTTCGCCAAGTCGAGCTTGTGTGCTTCGATGCGATAATGGTCGAAGCGAACGGGGATCTTTGCTTTGACGGAGACGGCGTTCAAGACGTCCATCAAGGCGATGTTCTCCAAATCAATGGGGACGAGCGTAAACATCCCCGGCGCGGTTTTTTGGCGGGAGTCTTTCAACCGCCAACCCACCGGCCAAACTTCGGTCGTTTTTTGCAAGGGTTCCACCGCGATTTCAATGCCGCCGGCGGGCGTGCGGACGGGTTTGAAGCCCAGCCCATAATCGTTGAGCAGGATCGCGAACGCCGTGCCCTTGGAAAACCCATCCAACGCTTGCCGAAATACCGGCTCGTTCGGGAACTCCGCACGCAGCCAGTCGTTGGCGGATTGGCTGATGCGGATGGGATATTTCTTCGAGATGCCCAAATCCGCCATCGCCTTGGAAAGCGTTTGGTCCTTGAGGGGGTTTTCGACCTTTTCGGAAAAGGCTTTGTAAAATTCCCCAAACTGCTCGGCGTTCAGGCCCCACAACGGTTTTCCGAACGGGTTTCCTTGTTGGCCGAATTTTTTGAGATCATCCAGATATTTCGCCAAGTTCGCGGATTGATCGCGGGTAAAAACCCGGTCGGGCAGGACGATTCGTCCTTGCCGATCTAATTCACCGATGACTTTCACTCGCCGAAACTGGCCGACGGTCTCTTCTTTGATTTCCGGTTTATCCCCGCTGTTGCCCGCACGAATTCGCACATCCACGCCCATTCGTTCAAACACGGGCCGCCAACTTTGGGCCTGAAAACCCACGCCTTCCTTGCCCGCAACCAATTCCACGCTCAGCAGGGTTTTGGAATCCTCCGAAGTTTTGGAGGAAGTGGCCCGGGGTTTCGGTTGGCGGGGTTGATTGGGGCCGGGCAGCACACGATAGCGCTGCGCGAAACTCGCTTGTGGAATTCCCAGCAAGAGGCCGCACAATCCTCCCCATACAAAAAACCGGCGAAATGCGTTGTTCGGAAAAGTTCGGAATATGCGTCGCATGGTTTTTTTCCCCCGCTGGGATGAGAGGTCAGACGGGTTTTTCCAATTGCTACTTTTACTTAAACTGAAAATGGCCTTTTTCTAAGAGGCCCCTTTGGAAATCGGCACGGTTTCAGGGGCAAAGGCACAGAGTGGCAAAGCAAGTAGAATTCCATCCGAGACCGAGATTTTCTCACTTTGTCCCTTTGCCCCTACAAAAACCGTGGTTTTTCGTAAGGGTTTTCAGAAAAGTGCAAAACACTGTTTACAATTTGAACATTTTCATTCTAGTTCACCATTCCGGCAGGCGAAAGCGGAATCGAAAAACAAGCCGGCCCCGCGCCAATGCAAAATTGGGCGGGGCCGACTTAGGCTTTCGCAGCCTGACCTGTTTTCTTGAAACTAACGGCTGACGTATTGCTCGATTTCATCCACTTCCACGGCGAACTTTTGATCCGCATAGTAAGAGGGGTTCTTCAAGAATTGCTCGCGGTTGGCTTCGTTAGCCAGCAAGAACACCGCATTGCGGAAGAACACGCCATGCTCCGTTTTTCCTCGCACGGCCCGGCCCGATTCCGACAAAATCACCGGATCGCAACCCAACAACTTCGGGGAATAAGCAGCGGGGTCGGCTTGGAACAATTCCAATTCGTCGGCAGTGGAAAAATGGTAAGCCACCCCTTTGTGCGTGGTGGCATACTCGGGTTTGCCTTTCTTCCAAAGTTTGCCGGTGGTCAAGGCGACCGGGCTGTAGCCATCCAAACCCAGCGGTTCGCCGAAAGATTGGCCGGGCCTTTGGGCAATGGCGGGTTTGGGAGATTTCCCTCGATAGTTTGCTGCTACGCGGGTTTCGGAACGGGAAGGATATTTGGCTCCTTCACTTTTGAGTCGGGCAATGTAACCGCTCTCCCCGGTTCCGCCCACGTAGCGGGTGGAAACCTCGCCAGAGGGGCTGACCATCACGTCCGAGGGATACCCGGAAACGCCAAACCGCGAACGCAGGTCGGCGTGGTGGTCGGCGTTAATCTTCACGCCCACCACGTCCGCGCCCAGGCAGCGAAGCACGCCGGGCTGATTGAGTACGTTGCGTTCCATTTGCTGGCAGGGGCCGCACCAGTCGGCGTAAAAATGCACTACCAAAGGTTTTCCTAAGGTTTTGGCTTCCGCCTGGGCTTCGGAAAAACTCGTGTGCCAGCCCGACTTGCGAGCGCGTTCTTTTCCGGGGGGCGTGGTGTCTCCCCTGCCGGCAGTCGCCGAAAACAAGGGGAGCGTGGAAACCAAGACTGTCATCATCAAGCGAAGACGTTGCATCGCAGACTCCTTTTCGATGTCGAAGGTGCGAGGTGAAATCACCTCGACCGAACGCAGAACTTCCCATGAACACCCGGACCTTGAGCCTTCCCGACGAACAAGAGATGTGCCGTCGAACGAAGCGTGACTCACAAGGAATTGCGCAGAAGAAGTGCCTGCCATCGGGAAAATTGCCGCGAGCCAACCAAACTCAACGAGCAATCACGCAGGTCCCACTGCGAAAGATGGCGGACGAGAATTGCGAGAATAAGGATAGGGGGGGTGAATGGCCTTTAATGGCGGTGGGTGTTTGGGAAAAGTAAGTTAATCGCAGACATTAGTAAGCCCCGGTGGAATTGTCAAATAAATTCCGGAGATTTTCTCCCAGAATTTCAGGAAAAAACTGAGCACGTTTTTCTTGTCTATCTGTAGTTTTTTATCCTATCCACTTGATACAGAACGACAGAAACTCTTAAATAGAAAGGATTTATAGGTGCGAAGTAAAAGCCAAAAAACCGAGCGGATCAAAAGTGATTCTGCCAAGGGATCAGGCCCTATTTTCCATTCCAAAGCCTCAGCTTTGAGCGAATGCTTTCCTAGAAAACGGGGCCTACCCTCATTAATTCGATTTCCAGAGGTCTGGAATCTTTCGGAATGACAGAGATGGTGACAGGGCGGTCAATCACTTGCTATAGTTAGGCTTTACCCGCTTGGCCCGTGGATGGGCCTGCCGGGCTTCCCCTCAAAATCGCGAAAGGTGATCTGGATGAAATTTGCAGGAATCATGCTGGGTTTAATGGGGATTGCTATGCTGCAATCCTTGCCGCAAACTTTGGCTCAGGAAAAAGAAGATGCCGCGAAACCCGGCGAGTTTAAAACCGTCAAGGAAAAAATCAGCTACAGGATTGGAATGGACTTAGGAGGGAACATCTCCCAGAGTATGAAATCCCAAGGTTTGGATCTGGATGATGCCTCTTTGCTGAAGGGAATCCAAGATGGCCTGCGGGGAACCAAATCGCGGATTCCCGAAGCAGACCTGCAAGCCGCCTTGCAAATCTTTCAGAAGGAACAACTCGCGAAAGCCAAGGAACAACAAGCAAAAGCCAAAAAACTCCGCGAGGAAGCGGCCCGCAAACGCGTCGAGGCCGACCCCGAATTAAAAGCCCAAGCCGAGAAAAACGCGGCGGAAGGCGCGGCGTTTCTCAAAAAGAACCAAGCTCAAAAAGGCGTGAAAGTCACCCCCAGCGGCTTGCAATATCAGGTTTTGAAACAGGGCACGGGGAAAAAACCCAAGGAATCCGACGTCGTGACAACCCACTACCACGGCACACTGCCCGATGGAAAAGTCTTCGATAGTTCGGTGGACCGAAAACAACCCGCCAGCTTTCCCGTAGACGGCGTGATCGCCGGTTGGACCGAAGCCCTGCAAATGATGCCCGTGGGTTCCAAATGGCGGTTAGTCCTGCCCGCGAACCTGGCTTACGGCATCAGCGGTTCCGGAGAAAAGATCGGCCCCAACCAAGTCTTGGTGTTTGAAGTGGAACTGCTCGACATCCAAGGCTCGGATGATGAAGGCAATCCCGCGACCGACTCTCCGAAATAGAAAAACGTAAGTTTCACGCCGCCCCGCCCAAGCCGCCGAGTTGTCGGCTTGGGTCGAGGGGGCCGCAATCGGCAAATGCGAATTGACCGTCTCGCGGGTTTTCCCTATAGTCCCGCCACTCAATGCTGGCGGTGAAATCACATCCAGAATTCATCCACCCACTCTTCCCACATCTTCTTGGATTCGCAAAGGAGTGCCATGTCCAGGCGAACTCTTATTGGGGTGCTGAGCCTCCTCACAATCGTGGGAGGCATTGCCGGGGCCTTCGCGTACCGCCATCATCAGCGCTACAAACATCTGGCCGTTCACGAAAAAGGCATGGTCTACCGCAGCGCCTGGTTGGAACCGGACGTGCTGAGCGAACTGATCGAGAAATATCAATTCCGCTCGGTCGTGAATTTGTGTCGCCGGGAGAAATGGGCGAAGCCCGCTGGCAAGGCGAGCGCGAAGCCGTGCGAAACGCCGGGGCAAAATTGATCGAAGCCTCGATGCCGGTGACCATCGAAGTGAATGATCCCCTGCTCGAACGGCACATGGAGATTCTCAGCAACCCCGACAATTACCCGATGTTGGTGCATTGTCAGCACGGGGTCACGCGGACCGCGAAATTCCTGGCGATGTACGACATTGCCTTCCGCAAAAAAACCGCCGATGAAAGCCTCTCCGCTCAACCGCTCTTCGGACGCGAACAGCAAAATGTCAACGTTAGGGCGTTCTCGTACAATTTCGAGAAGCAACACCAACTGATCTATCCGTTCGCCTCGGCAGAAAAGCTGAACGTGCTTCGGCAATAATTCCTGGGATGGAATTGTCTCCACTCATTCTTCCGAAGGAAGCCTCCCCGTGAACGATCGGCAGCCGTTGGTCAGCATTTGCATTCCGCACTGGCAGGTTGAGAAATATATCACCTTGTGCCTGCGTTCGCTTCGCAAGCATTCGCGAGATGAGAACGTGGAAGTCATCGTGGTGGATAACGGATCGAAGGACAACAGCCTGAAGTATCTGCAATCGTTAGATTGGATTCGCCTGATCGAACGCCCGGAAGAAGTCCATACCAATTGGCCGTTGAACGTCTTCACGGCTTGGGATCGGGGGCTGGAAGTCGCCCGAGGCAAGTATTACCTCACGATGCACTCGGACGTGTTCATTCGCCAGGATGGTTGGCTGAAACCGTTTCTTCGCAGGATCGAAACGAGCGACAACATCGCCGCTGCCGGTGCGTGGAAGTTGGAACTAGAACACCCGCTGTATCTTTGGCAGAAGCGAATGCTGGGCTTTGCCGCCAATCGCATCAAATCTCTGCTGGGAAAAAAGAAAGCCGTGGGCTGGAAGCAGGCACATTATCCCAGAGATTATTGTGCGATGTATCGGGCGGACGTTCTCCGCCGGCACAAGCTTACGTTTTGCCCGGTCAACGGTTGCGGCGGCGGCGGGTATTCGATTGCCAAGCAACTTTGGGACCACGGTTACGAAATGGGAATGATTCCCGTTCGCGAATTGGCCCGCAAGGTTTTTCACGTGGCCCACGGAACGGCGGCCTTAGTTCCCGAAAAATCGCTCAATCATCGCCGCGCCCAAAAGAAGGTGGAAAGCAAGGTGGATGATCTGTTCGCCCAAGATTGGATTCTGGCCCTGGAATCCGCTTCCTCGCTCGATGTCTCCGCTGATGAAAGCACGGCCGCTGCCTGATGCAGATTTCTTACACCTCACCCATTCCCACAGCCATGCCGCTTCCCGCCCGGTTTCCGGCAGGGAATCGGCAATCGGTTCGTCGGCGGTACGAGTCGGAGGCCGCTCGAACATTGCTCGGGCAGAATGCCTTGGATGATGTGGATCGCCTCATGGGCTTAATCGCCGGCTGCATGCACCACCACAAATGCCGGGCAGTTTCGCGGGTGAATCTCTATCGAGCGGATGGCCGCCGCGTAGAAGCCTTCGTCAAACTGAATTGGGGCCGCCGCCGAGTCATTCCCCGCATGACCGACCTAAAAACCGGGCAACTTTTTCAGGGGATGGCCGCTCGCGAATGGAGGGGGATTGAGGCGTTTCGTTCCTTGGGATTGCTCGTGCCGGAACGATTGGCTTTGCTGCAACGCGGTTGGCTTTGGTTTCAAGAAGCGGTCATCATCCGCCGCGTGCCCCCGCGATTCTCGCTGCACGAAATGCTCCGCAACGGGGAATGGGATGGCCTCCCGCAAGCGGACCAAAAAGCATTGATGGAATCGCTGGTCGATGTGATGCGACGAATTCATCGGGCCGGTTTGGGATGGCGAGGAACCTGCACCCGGCATTTCTTCCCCGAACGAACCGCAAACGGATCTTGGCAATCCTGGCTGATCGATTGCGAAGGCGTTCACGCGCGCGTCAGCCGGCGGGGAATTGCCCGCGATTATCGCAAACTTTATCGCGGTTTTGTTATCTCCGGGGCCAATCCCAAAGCGCTTCGCCTGTTTCAAACGCTCGCGGACGATGCACAGAGATTCGGCGATCCCGGCAGACTCTCCCCGAATCATTCGCAGGGCCTCCTGGAACTGAGCCCTTCCGCTTGATCGCGTTGCGGGTTTGCATCGCGTGGCGATCTGGAAACATTTGTCGTAACACCTCGCGGTGATGCAGCTTTCCACCGCGAACCACCTGCGTTCCGCTCCACACGTTGCGATTTCTCCCCACTCCGCGAAGCCGCCCCCGCAGCGATTCTTCACGGAGGAAAAAGGTTGAAAAAACGATAAAGTCTTGCAGCATCATGGCTTGCGCCCCGCATTCCCTGGAGGGTTTCTGAAAAGATTTGCGTGATTCTCCCTTTGGCATTCAGCTTGCTTTACATCCTGTCATCAACAACAAACACGACTGACAACCAACAGAAACGACCACTCGACCGCACCTTGGCAATCACCACCGATCCCACACCTGGGAGACCACCGCAATGAACATCCTCAATCAACTCAAACATGATGAAGCCGGTTTTATCGTGTCTGCCGAACTGATCCTTGTTTCCACCATCGTCGTCTTGGGCTTGATTGTGGGGTTGGCCGAGGTCTCTCACGGCGTGAATCAAGAACTCGAAGATGTCGGCTCCGCGTTTGGTTCGATCAATCAAAGCTATCACTTCGCGATGAGCCACGGTCCCAAGGGTTTCATGCCCGGCAGTTGCTTCACAGATTACCAAGATGCCTGCGACGGCCAATGGGACGTAACCTGCAACGGCGGCCACGCCGCCGAAAAATAATCCCCATCCCTCGCGACGAACTCACCCGCTTGCACTCTCTCTGAAAGCAGATCGCCGAGGATTGTCACCCCCTCGGCGGTTGCACACCGCAGGATTCGCGGGCCAAGGACGGCTTGCTTTCGACTCACAACAGATTCATTCCATCCTATATTATGGAGACCCGCCTCTGATGAACTTGCTCACCCAACTCTACAACGATGAAGCCGGTTTTATTGTGTCCGCCGAGTTGATTTTGATTTCCACGATTGTTGTATTGGGTTTAATCGTCGGCCTCGCAGAAGTCGCCCACGGGATCAATCAAGAACTGGAAGATGTGGGGGCGGCGTTCGGCAGCATCAATCAAAGCTATTATTATTGCGGATTCACGGGGCCGAAGGGTCGGCAAGTCGGCAGTTGCTTTACCGACTATCAGGATGAATGCGACAGCCAATTCGACATCAACTGCAACGGCGGCGTTAGCCAAGAATCCAACGGCGGACGCCACAACGGCGGCAATGGCTACGGCGGCAATAACAACTACTAAAAACTGATGAAGGGGAACTCTCTCCGAATAACGAGAGCCACAGCCCTCACTCATTGATCTACGAAGAATGCCAAGGGTTGGTCTCCCTTTATCCCCGGCTTTGCGATTTTCGCAAAGCCGGGGATTTTTTCGTTAGGGGATTTGTCCGCCTGCCCACACTCTCGCGGCAATGAAAAAAACGGGAACGACAAACATCGTTCCCGTTTTGTGAAATGCAGACATGGTCCAAGGATTAGACGAGTTCGGCAATCGGTTTGCCTTGCTCGATCATGTAGACCGGACGACCGGCTTGGTTGGCGTATTGCAGCTTGGTGTCCATTCCCAGCACTTGGAAAACCGTGGCCATCAGGTCTTGGGGACCAATCGCTTTAGTGGCGGGGCGGTAGAGTTTGGCGTCGGATTCTCCCACGGCTTGGCCCATGCGGAGTCCGCCGCCCGCCAGAGCCAGCGTGCTTAAAGGAGCCCAGTGGTCTCGCCCGGCATTGCGGTTGATTTTCGGAGTCCGCCCGAATTCCCCGGTCACCACCAGCAGGATGTTTTGGCTGAGTCCGCGTTGTTTCACATCTTCCAAGAAGGTGGCGACGGCATGATCGACAACCGGGCCTCGGCTTTCCATGCTGCGTTTGACGTTGCCGTGCATGTCCCAACCGCCGTAATTCAGCGTCACGAACCCGCAACCGGCTTCACAAAGTCGGCGGGCGATTAGCATTTGCTCGCCCAAACCTCTGCCGTAATGCCCGACGATCTTGGGATCTTCCTTTTTCAGATCGAAGGCATCCGGGGCCTTCCCTAAAACCAGATTGAAGGCTTGTTTTTCAAAGGCGTCCAAACCTTCCATCAAACCCGTTTGATCGGATTGCCGTTTGAAGCGGTCGAACTCGCCGAGCAGTGCGCGGCGGTCGTCGAGGCGATCGACCGAGGTGTGCAAACTCATGTTGCCCTTGGCTTCGCGGTTGGAGCCAAACGGAGCGTAACTGGTTCCCAAAAAGGCGGGGCCATCCGAGCCGATGTTGTTGAGCCGAACGTAAGTCGGCATGCCGGTGACTGGGTGGTTGCAGCCGCGATACTTAGCCAAGATGGAACCCAACGAAGGCCGGGAGGGTAAACCGCCGTTGTCGATGTTGCGGTTGTTGTAGCCGGTCATCAGGAAGTGGGTTCCTCCGCCGTGCCCGCTGTTGGAGTGGGCAAACGAACGCACCACGGCGAGTTGATCGGCGATTTGGGCCATTTTGGGGAAGGTTCCCCCCAAGCTGAGGCCGGGGATTTTGGTTTTGACTTCGCCCGTGGTGCTGCGATATTCGACGGGGGCGGACATTTTGGGGTCGAAGGTTTCCACGTGCGTGGGTCCGCCGGAAAGCCACAACCAGACGATGGAGGTGTCCTTAACGGTTTGCCCCGTCTGAGCCGCGCGCGATCTCGCCGCCAGAAGAGAAGGCAAGGCCAAAGCCCCCATGCCCATGCTGCCGACTTTCAGAAAATCCCGCCGCGTTTGGCCATCACAATCCCGATGTTGCCGTTGAGTGTTGAACGTCAGCATGTTTTTCTCTCCTCGTTTTGGGGAATAAGACCAACCGAGAACGTCGGCCATTCCAAAGCCGTGGTGATTATCCAATCCTGATCTCATTTCAAGGTAACTGCTGCCGGGAAGCCTGTCAACACTTGCATCGGCATTTGTTGATATTTAAGCGAGACGTGAGCGAATGCGCATTCAACGGTTCGCTAATTTTTCAGCGGTTGCCACGATTGTGCGAGTCGTGTGAATTGCGCTCCCCGCTCGGCGAAGTTTTGGAACCAATCGTAACTCGCACAACCGGGCGACAGTAAAACCACGTCGCCCGCTTGGGAACAATCCGCCGACCAGCAAACGGCTTCTGCTAACGATCGGCAAATGCGCGCGGATTCCGCCGGGAAACCGAGTTTGGTCAGATGCTCTTTGAGTATGGCTGCCGTCGTTCCCAAGAGGGCCACGGCTTTTGCCCGTTGGGCGATGCGGGCCGACATTTCCGCAAGATCCATTCCTTTATCGTAACCGCCTGCAAGCAGAATGATGGGTTGCGTGAAAGCGGCCAATGCCATCATCGCAGATTCCGGCGTGGTGGCGATGGAATCGTTATAAAACCGCCGACCGGCCGTTTCGATCACGAATTGCAAGCGGTGCGGCAGACCCAAAAACGATTCCAACGCCACCTGGGCTTGTTCCAGAGTCGCCCCCGCGCTCAACCCGGCAGCAATCGCGGCAGCGGCGTTGTGTTGATTGTGACGTCCCGGCAACTCCAGCCATTCTGCCAACGAAATCGTTCGATCGAAACCATGCATCCGAACCCGCCAATCGCGGGAAGAACCCGCCACCGCGAACACGCCCGCGTTGCCGGTGTCCGTTTCTCCAAAGCCCAACCGTTTGGCCGAAGTAGGCCATGTGGAAACTTCATCATCCGCATTTAAGATAGCCACGTCTTCGCAGGTTTGCCGGCGGAGAAGGGATTGCTTGGCTTCGCGATAATGGGCCAAGCTGCCGTGCCAATCCAAATGGTTGGGCGTAAAATTCGTGACAACCGCCACGTTCGGCTGGGGATGAAGCCGGTTCAGATCCCAAAGCTGAAAACTGCTGAGTTCCAGAACCGTCCAATCTTTGGGCTGAATTTCTTCCACGACTTCCAACAGGCTTTTGCCGATGTTGCCGCCCAACCGGCAGCGAAAACCGGCATGGCGAAGGATTTCATAAATCATCGCGGACGTGGTGGATTTTCCGTTGCTACCTGTGACTGCCACGCTTCGCCCCTGATGAAATTGCCAGAACAAATTCATTTCGCTGGTCAAAGGCACGCCGGCGGATTGGGCGATTTTTAGGAAAGGATTCTCCGGCTTGACGGCGGGATTCACCACGATGAGATCCGCCTGCCGAAAGTCATCTTCCTCGTGCCGACCGAATACCATTCTTGCAGGAGCATAAGGGGCAAGAGCTTCCAGCGATTCCGTGAGTTCCGCTTCCTTCGCCAGATCCGTCAGCGTGACGATGGCCCCTCGCTGCAAAAGAAACCGCGCCGCCGCCACTCCGCCGCCAAAGCGGCCCAAGCCCATCACCGTCACCCGGCGGTTCTGAAACGATTCGGAAGGGAACAAAGCTTGTGAAGCCAATATAACCTGCTCTTTCGGCGTGAACGCGAAACTCCTGCCCGCCGCAATTGATTCGCACCGGCGGCCTGGGTAGTCTGGTGAGAGATTATTTCCCGCCGACTCCCCGACATTCAACCGATGAGAGACTTTTATCTAATGCTCTTCGCAAATACCTCGTGGCTGGGACTGCACACCCTGGATTGGGTCGTCCTAGCCGCTTATTTCGTGGTGATTTTCTGCATTGGGTTGTGGTCGCTGCGGAGCGTCCACGACATGGCCGACTTTTTCATGGGAGGCCGCCGCTTCGGCAAGGTCTTCATGATGTTTTTCGCCTTCGGTTCGGGAACCAGCAGCGAGCAGGCAGTTAGCGTGGTGGCAGGAACTTGGCGCGTGGGGCTGGCGGGGATCTGGTGGCAATTCTTGTACTTGTGGGCCACGCCGTTTTATTGGATCGTCGCCCCGGTCCTCCGCCGCATGCGCGCCCTGACCACGGCGGATTTCTTCCAAGCTCGCTATAGCGGCAGCACGGCGGTGTTGTATTCGTTCTATGGCATCCTCATGTCCATTGTATTTATCGCTGGCGGGCTTTTTGGTTCCGGGAAAATGGTGGATGAATTGACCGGCGGCGAAATGGACCGCGTGGCACAGGTTTGGAACGTGCAAATCCCCGTGCCCAAATGGAACGAAGCCGACAGGCAAATCGTGGTCGAACACCGCCGCGTGAAAGGGTTTGAATACGCCATCCTCGCCATGACGGCATTGTTCGTCAGCTACGGAATGGCCGGCGGGTTGGGGGCCGCGATCATCACAGACTTCATTCAAGGCATTCTGACGGTCACGTTTTCGTTCCTGCTATTGCCATTCGTGTTCAACATGATCGGCGGATTCGGAAAACTGCACTCCGAGGGCGATATAAAGCCGAACATGTTTGATTTGTTTCTTTCGGACGAGGCGGCTTCGAACATTGCTGCGACCATGGGCTATGAGCCGATGACTTGGTTATACGTGGTGATGCTTTCGGTGATGGGGTTGGCGGGGATTGTCGTTCAACCGCACATCATGGGAGTCTGCGGAGCCGGCAAGACGGAATTTGAAGGCCGGGTGGGTTTTACTTTTGGGAATTTCCTCAAACGGTTTTGCACTCTCGCCTGGACCTTCACCGGCTTGGCGTGCATCGTGTGGTATCTCGGTTCCAACAGCCCGCTGCCTCACCCCAACGATCCCCAACCGGGAACCGCCGAATATAACGCCCTGTCCGAACTCGAGCGGGAACGGATCGATGCGGATCGAAAAATCCTTCCCGAGTTGCAAGCCCGGGTATCGAAAGACTTCCAAAACCTGCCCGCCGAGGAACGGGATCGGCTGAAGAAAATCGACAAGGATTTTGCGGACCGCTTGTTCGGACGAGCCGCCTACGACATTCTGCCCAAAATCGCTCCCGGCTTGATTGGGTTGCTGCTGGCCTCGCTATTAGCGGCGATCATGAGTACCAGTGATGCCCAAATGGTGGTTTCCAGCGGACTATTCACCGAAAACATCTACAAAAAACATCTGGTCAAGCACAAATCGCAACGGCATTATTTGTGGGTCGGGCGGATATCGGGATTGATAATCGTGCTATTGGCGATCATCTTACAAACCACTTTCGAGGATGTGATTCAAGCGCTTCAATATATCATGGATACGCCCGCCATTATTGGGATGAGTCTTTGGATCGGCATTGTCTGGCGCGGATGGACCCCCGCCGCCGTTTGGGTCTCCACAATTTTTGGCGGACTGGCTTGGGCGACCTGCAAGTTTTTCCCCAACCAACTGCAGGAATGGGGGCTGCCAGAAACTATGTTTCACACCAACGGCAATATGCTGCATCTGTGGAGGATCGTATTTTATCTCTCCATCGGCGTACTCAGCGGGTTCGTCGCCAGCCTGGTCACCAAACGGGTCCGCGAGGACAAGTTAGATGATTTCTTCCGGCTGATTCACACTCCGGTGAAAGCGGGCGAAGTCGTCGAGGCACCTTGCACCCTACCTAATGATCCACTGCCCCCGGCGGATAAGCTGTTCAACATTAAGGACATTGAAATCAGCAAGCCCACGCTGGTGGGCATGGGCGGCTTTATCGGTTCTTGGATTTGCGTGGGCTTGATTGTCTGGCTCACCAGCCTGCTGGCTCGGATCCTATAAACTCACCAGGAAATGCCCAGACTAGGCGAAGGCTTTTGCGACCGAGGTTTTCATTTTTTCCAAGCCCGTCTTGGCGACTTCGAGAGCATCTTGCTTCCAATACCGAGGATTAAAGAGTTCCAGCGAAAGCACCCCGACATAACCGATGCCCGCGAGCAGACGATAGATTTCCGACAGCGGAGCAATTCCATCGCCGGGGTAAATTCGGTCCTTATCGTTGATGGTTTCTCGCGGCGGATTGGCAGGATAATCGTTGATGTGAAACACATGAATCCCCCGCGGGCCGAACATCGTCAGCCCTGCGAAATCCGAACCACCTTTATAAATGTGATAGACATCGGGCAGCAAACACGCCTGGGCATGGCCGCTTTCAATCGCGACGAAAGCCGATTCCCCCAACCGCGACAACGATTTGGAAAACCCCCAAACTTCGACCTGCGGAATCACGCCGATTTGGTCGCCGATTTTCAGCAAGTCCCCGTAGCGCCGGGCGGCTTCAAACAAATTGAGGTCACTTTGGTTGGTCGCCCCCGTGGGCGGAGCAGCCAAACGAAGCCCGCCGATTTGTTTCAAGGCGTCCATATCTTTGCGGGCTTGTTCCAAACCTTGCTTGCGTTTTTGAGGATCATCCACGATCCATTGGGCAAAGCCGATGGCGCTTTCCACGGTCAACCCGGCATCGGAAATCCGCTTCCCCAAATCTTTGAGCGAACCGCCTTCGCTGGCGTAAACGTCGAGATCCCTCACCCAAGGCTCGATGGCGGAATACCCCGCCTTGGCCGCGATTTCGACTTCCTTCACAATGCCGAGTTTCTGACCGCGAATCGTGCTGGTGTTCAAGCAATAACGAAATTGCGGAGCGGTTTTCGGTTCCGCCACCTTTGTTTCCCCAGCCAACAAGCCCGCACCGGCCAAACATCCCGCCGCCGCCAACCATTCCCGTCGATTGAAGCCCATCTGATTCTCCGATTCCTCAAAGGTGTAACACTCACGCGAAGATTTCAATCTTTCCCAAGATTGCCTATTATACAAACTAAGAATCGCAGCGTAAGCCTCATGGGATTCCCTACACGACAGCACCACCGCGAAGCCCGAAAACAATCCCGGTCAAGTAAACAACACCCCACTTGGAATCGATGCCTTGGAAAAAACTCCCATTACCACGCGGATCTCCCGTGCGATGCGATTGCGTTGCCCTCGCTGCGGCGGGGGGAAATTGTTCCAAGGTTGGTTTCGCATGTACGAGCGCTGCCCAAACTGCAAGCTCAAATACGAACGTGCCCCCGGCTACTTTTTAGGATCGACCTACGTCAACTATGCGATCACAGCGTGGATCATCACGGCGGTCTATGTTCCGCTGCGGTTTCTCGCCGGAATCGAAGGCCGATATTTAGTCTGGCCGCTGGGACTATTCTGCGTGATCTTTCCACTATTTTTCTTCCGCTATGCCCGCGCCTGGTGGTTGACGATGGATTGCCACTTTGACAGCGAAGGCTTCGACCCCAAGAACGATTAGCAACTTGCTCATTATGAGATGCTAGTTCGCTGCTTTGAGTTCTTCGGTAACTAAGCCTGGGTTCGCGGGGTCAATCGTCATCAAATGCCGTTGGACGATCTCTTGAATCACAAGTTGCGGTCGGGCCTTGTCGATAGCCTCTGCCGGGAAATCATCGGTCCAATGATAGGTGACTTCCCGAAAATGCGGTGCAAGAAACGGGGCCAACGCCATCATATAGGAATCGTGCAGAATGAACGCATTTTCAATCTCGCCATACTTGCTCCCACCATGTTGAATTCGCTCAATATCTGATTTAGGCGGACAAGAAAGTTGGACGGGAACCATGAGATCTTTCCGCCGAGGCACAAGATCGATGACTTCCTCGCGAAAGGGTATGGGAGAACCTAATATCACCGCCAGGTCCATTTTGATCCAAGGCGACACAAGCTGGGCACTTATGATGTCGCAATCGCTAGTGGCAATTTGATAGTCCCCGAGTGCGGGCGGATGCAGCTTGGGAAACCAGGTCTGAAGCGGATTCAAGATTTCCTGCGAACCGATATAGGCTCCAAAAGCATTCCAATGCGTGTCCGTCTTATGGAATACCCTCCGTTGCGATTTCGCGGCCATCAAAGGTTCGAGCAGGTTGATAAAGGTAAGATCGGTTTCGTCCTTGAGATAGTCCGCTAGCTGTTCGAGCCGGGAATGTTCGGAAACACGGTTAATCGACCTTGGCATAAACTCGGCATAGACAGAGTGCTTGTTCGGTGCAATCACAAATACGTAACGAATCCCGCGCTTTGCCAGCCAGTTTTTGCGTTCGGTCAAGACTTGTTTCCAGCGGGCCAACTCGCTGGTTGTGAATAGGTCCGTGCCACGATAGTCATCGATGACCGCATCGGTTCGATAAAACAACCAGCCCTCGCGCCCGACGAGCACCTGAGCATGTCCGGCAGTCGTCGTGCCTCCCTGATTGAGGTATCCCATGACGCCCGTGGAAGCCGAGCGAGCTTGTTTGGGCGATTGAGAAAGAAGATGAGGAACCCATCCATAATAGCGGGCGACTTGAAACATCTGAATCAGTTGCGGGCGAAAACCGATGTGGTCATTGAACCATTTCTCGAATAGGCCGGGAAATAGCTTGATGCTGCGCGAATCGGGGCGGCGAATCCATGCATTGCCTGCATAGTGAACTTCAGGGAAGGCCGCCGCTTTGCGGCCTTCCGCTAATTCAATTTTCTTGCCGACGTCACTTTGAAACACTCCCCCAAAAGAAAGAATCATCCCCAATAGAAAGCCGCCGATTAACAAGCAATCAAACCCCGCGCGCACGAAAGAGTGTGCCGACTGTCGGGATTTACTAGGCAATGGGCGCTTGCTGGAAGCACGAAGGGAAAGAAGTAAAGTCATTTAGGGGTCTTCATTGGAGGAATTATGTAGGGTCCGCTCTATGAACCGTCGCGTGTTATCGTCGGCCTGCACACCAGGGATTCTTATTAGAACCGGAAGTAGATAAACGGGTTGTGAGTGCCGGCGGACATCACGCTTGCCGATGCAAGGAACAATAGCATAAGGCAGCCAACTCGAATAAGGTTTCCCGCGAAGTACATCGCGAGCGAAGGTGTGGGACAAGAATCATGGGAATCAGGAGTGGTTGTGAACCGAGCGGCGAGCCAGGGAATCCAGGGTGTGCTTCCCAAAACGGCGGCAATCAGCACGATTTCCAATCCGCGGTCCAAATACATCGACAGTGGATATTTTGCATTCGCGGCGGCCCCTAGTCCCACGAGCGCCTTATAATATGCGATTCCATGCGAGAGACTTAGCGTGCGAAAGAGCACCCAGCCCCCCATCACAACGAGCAAGGCATAGAAATGGCGAAAGGGCCGCCAAATCGAAGCGATTACGCCCCAACCTGCCCCGTTCCAGCATGAGGAACGACCCATGATAGATGCCCCAGATGGCAAAGTTCCAACTCGCCCCGTGCCAAAGTCCGCAGAGAACGAAGACGATCATCAAATTGAGCGAAACCCGCCAAGGAGCGCAGCGATTGCCGCCCAGAGGAATATAGAGATAGTCGCGATACCAGGTGGACAAAGAGATGTGCCAGCGACGCCAAAAGTCCGTCACGGACTTGGCGATATAGGGGTAATTGAAATTCTCCAGGAATTTGAAGCCGAACATCCGCCCGAGTCCAATGGCCATGTCCGAGTAGCCGGAGAAATCAAAATAGATTTGCACCGTGTAACAAAGAATTCCCAGCCATGCCACGGCCAGTGAAAGTTGGTTGTCGGGGATTTCAAACGCCGCATCGGCAACCGAAGCCGCCGAGTTGGCGATCAACATTTTTTTGCCTAGTCCGACGATAAATCGTTGGATGCCATAAGCGAAACTGTCGCGGTCAATCGAGCGGACTTTAATTTGCGCAGCCACATCCGTATAGCGGACAATCGGCCCCGCAATCAGTTGGGGGAACAAGGCAATATAGAGTGCGACGTTGATCGGGTTCCTTTCTGCCTGTGCCTGTCCGCGATAAACATCGATCACATAAGACATGGCCTGGAAGGTATAGAACGAAATTCCAATCGGCAAAGTCACTTCGGGCCGGCCCAGAGATGGCGTTCCTACAAAGGCAAGCAGCGAGTTCAGACTATCAATTAGAAAGCCGGCGTATTTGTAATACACGAGAAAACTTAGATTCAGCGCGACGGCAAAGGCGAGAATCCATTTTGAAGCCGGGCGTTCGCGAGTCACATCCACCCAGCATCCTAAGCCATAGTTCATCGCAGTGGAGATGAGCATCAACACCACCAACGAAGGTTCGCCCCAAGCGTAAAACCAGAGGCTCGCCAGCAAGAGCAGCACATTACGCAGCGATTTCGGGCAGAGGAAATAGAACACCAACAAAAGCGGAAGAAATCCGAACAAAAACACGGGAGAACTAAACAGCATGGCGAACGTCCAAAGCGTCGATATGGGTCATCAAGGCAAACGGGGGGATGTTCGCGACAACTCAATTTCCTGTCAACGCCAGAATTCTATTCGTATGTATCTATTGTCATCAAGATCACCGATCCGCTCTAGGTGAATTTCAGGGATTTGCTAAAATCTGCAAATTGATAAGCAACTTAGAAGTGGAGCCGATTGCTAGGATTCCTGCCTTGGCCATAGCACCTTTTTCGCTTTTGCCTCGAAACGCTTCTGGGAACGTATCCCGATTTGCGAGATCGCAATACGTGGGTTACGCCGTCGATTGTGTTTCTCGGGACACGCTGATTCGCCTGATCGATTACCCGGAATTGCCGTTAAGAATCCATACTCGCGACACTATCAAGGCAGGTCGGTCGGCACTATTAGTTCGAGGGGAATTTCCTATTGGAGGGCGGATGGTTGCCGTGGCCTATAAACGGGTCACGCGGCGAACTTGGTGGAAAGTATTTTCCGCGTGGTTTTCGGGAAATCGCACATTAAGAACTTGGCGAATGGCTTTGCGGTTGCAGCGGTTGGGCATTTCCACTCCTAGCCCTTTGCTAGTGGTGGTTCCTCGTTGGCATCAGCCTTGGCGGCCTTCGTATTCGGCGATGGAGTGGCTTCCCCAGTCTTTGAACCTCACTGCTTATGCGGAATGGTTGCAAGATCTTCCGCTTTCTGAAGCCCGCCTGCGGTTGCATTCCGCCGCCGAGCAATTAGGGGAACTCATCGGCACGATGCACGCACGCGGGGTAAGCCATCGAGACTTGAAGGCGGGAAACTTGCTGCTTATCAACAAATCCTCTTCCGTGGAAGCCTTCGTGATCGACTTGGATGGAGCCTGCCGATATGTTTGGCTGCCTAGGTTTCGTCGGCTTCGCGATCTTTCACGATTGGTGCGCGCGATGGAAGCCGAGAAAACGCTGACTCGTTCTGCCCGCTTGCGGTTTTTGCAATCCTACTTGCGGAGCTTCGGTGAAGTTGTAGATTCTTGGAAATCTATTTGGCGGCAGTTGGCTCGGCTTGCTCAAAAACGCCAAATGAAAAACCACCAGCGCGGATCGTGCCCTCTATGAAGATTTTATTTTTGTCCACCCGCCGGGCCAAGCCCAGTTTTCGTTTTCGCGTGGAGCAGTTTCTGCCGTGGTTTGCGGAACGAGGCCACGATTGCGAAGTGAGTTTTCTTGCGGGCAAGCCGCTTTCGCGGTTGTGGTTATATCGGCGGCTGCCTTTATTCGATCTTGTTTTTGTGCAGAAACGGTTATTGAGCCGGGCGGAATTGCTTGTCGTCCGGCGGCGTTCTCGCCGCTTGGTATATGACTTCGACGATGCCGTGATGTTCAATGCGAAGGGCCAAACGGAGCAGCGGCGGCAGGCTCGCTTTCGGGCGATGACATCGGCGGCGGATTTGGTCATCTGCGGAAACACCTATCTTGCTCAACAATCGCAGTCTTTCGCCAAGCGAGTAGAAGTGATTCCCACGACGATCAACGCGGAACTCTATCACCCCCGTCAAAAACCTGCGAGTTCGGGGCCATTGATTATCGGATGGACGGGCAGTCGTAGCACGAATTGCTATTTGAACGAAGTTCTGCCCGCGATTGGGGCTTTGGGTGACAGTGTGCGGTTTAAGTTTCTCTCCGACACCCAAGCCGGCGTTGAGGGGAATTTATTGAGAAGCGTTCCCATAGAATTCGTTCCTTGGTCGCCGGAGGTGGAAATTTCCGCAACCGCCACGTTCGACATCGGGCTGATGCCACTGCCCGACGATCCTTGGACGCGAGGCAAGTGCGGTTTCAAAGCCCTGCAATATATGGGGCTGGGAATTCCGGCGGTGTGTAGTCCGGTCGGGGTGAATGCGGAAATCATCACGCACGAGAAGAACGGGCTTTTGGCAAACTCCCCCGCGGAATGGTCTGAATGCTTGAAGCGACTGGCGAGGGATTCCGCGTTGCGAGAGCGTTTAGGTCAAGCCGGACGGAAACGAATCGAGCAACATTACGCGGTCGATATTCAAGCCCCCCGCTTGATTTCGCTGCTCGAAGAACTCGGCTGCGCGATTAAACGATCTGCGTGAGTCTGGCCATCGGTGAGATTATCGGGCAACCTCCTACAATCCCGGCAATTGGCATGATAAGACGGCGGATCGACGGCAATTGCAATTTTATTGAGGAATCTCGGCTGAGACCGGCATTTAGGCATGCTAGGTTGCAGGCAAAGACTTGTTGTTCCGCTTTTTGTGAGCGGCTACGGTCCGCAGTTCTTAGGCGGGAGTTCCGGTGGCTTCTCCAACCACAAACCGACAGCAGAATTTCGTTAGCCGCATGATTCAAGGGAATCTGCTCAGGCAGTTCGGCAGAGACTGGTTTATTTATAACGTCCTGCTTTGGCATGGGCTGTTTCTGTTGCGCATCCTCGATGGGAAAAGCCCCGTTTTGGAAGTGGGAGTCTCGCTGTCGTTTTGGGATCTGTATCTGGATTTCGCGCGGGCACACGTCGATTTGGCGGTTTGTGCGGTGGCAATTTTCCCGCTGTTCTTATGGAAAGCGTTGCGGCTATCCCATCGAATCGCCGGGCCTTTGGAGCGGTTCCGTTATGCTTTGGAAAGTTTGCAGCGGGGCGAGCAGGTCAAGCCATTGACGCTCAGGCGAGACGATTTGCTGGTAGATTATCAGCGGGCGTTCAACCGTTATCTGGCGCATCTCGAACGAGAGACCCGTTCGCGGGCGGGACTGCCGAAGTCCACGCGAGCCGAACCCGATGCCATCGGCGAGCCGGCAAGCAATCCGTTGATACTCGAGTTGGAAAAAATCCAAGCCGAGGTTCAGCAAGCGGCAAACAACACGCAGATGCCAGACTGCTAGTGCGGCATCCCGCCTTATATTTCGGGTTCCCCTTTTTGTGTTTTGGTTGATTGTTCGACGTGAGGAGTGAAGTGAGAAGATAGCAAACACAGCACGCAAATCCATCCTCTCTCTTCCCTTCTCAACCCTCACTTTGATGTTCGTCGTATCTTCGACAACAAAGTCACAAGCCTGAATTCTTAGGCTTGATGAAGCACTAGGAGTTTTCTTGAGCGGCTTGGGCGAGGTCGGCGATCATTTGGCGGGTGGCGGCTTCGACGGCTCGTTCCCAGTGTTCCGGGCCGAACTCATCGGCATAGGGGGCTTTTTCATAAGCGAAATTGATGCCCCGCGAATTGTTGACCACGGCTCCCAAACCCTCTTCCGTGAAAGCGGGCATCACATCGGCGGCTCCGGCTCCTTGGCTGCCGTAACCGGGAACTAAGAATGGAACGTGGGGCATTGCGGTTCTCAGTTCTGCCAACTCCGCCGGGTAAGTCGCCCCCACCACCGCGCCCACGGGGCCGAATTCGCTTCCGTTCGCATGGGCGGCGGCGAAGTCTTCCACAACTTGAGCCACGGCGCGATACACGGGAACGCCTTCGGTGCGGCGATCTTGGAACGTGCCCGCTTCCGGGTTGCTGGTGCGGACCAGAACGTAAATGCCCGCTCCGCGTTCGACGGCGATTTTCACGAAGGGTTCCAAGGTGTCCCGGCCGAGATACGGATTCACGGTGAGGGCATCGGCGGCCCAAACCGCCGCATCGGGATCGGTTCCCGCGAGATAAGCGCGGGCATAGGCTTCCGCCGTGGAACCGATGTCGCCCCGCTTGGCATCGCAAATTACAATCAACCCCGCCCGGCGGGCATGGCGAATGACCCGTTGAAGAGCCGACATTCCCGCCGGCCCCAACTCTTCAAAGAACGCGGCCTGCGGTTTGACGGCGGGAACCAAAGCGGCCACCACATCGATCACGCGAAAGCAAAACTCTTCAAACGCCGCCGCCCGCAAGGCGAACTCATCGGCGGCCCCGCGCGATTTCACGGCGGCGATCAACGGGGCCGGCAAGCGTTCAAAACGGGGGTCCAAGCCGACGAGAGCCGCCGTCTGTTTTTGTCGGATGGAATCGTGAAGTCGGTCGGCAAAATTCATACTGTCGGTCCTTAGGCCGCTTTGCGATGGGATTGGCCCGCGAGAACTTCGGGAAGCGAAACCAATTCGTGAATGTTCCCCGTGATGGGGCGGCTTTCAAATTGGCCATCGGCTTCGTGAACTTCCATCATCACCGAACTGGTGGGGCTAAGCATGGTGGAGATAATCGCCGCGTTGACTTCGCTGTTCGCCGCCATTGTAAGCCGGTAGCGTTTTAAGATCGTGGGCAGCGCCGTTTTGAGGGTCATCATCGCCAGCATCGCACCGATGCACATTCGCGAGCCGGCCCCGAACGGAAGATACGCATAAGGCGAAGGGGTGATTGTCCGCCAGCGCTCGGGGCGGAATGCATCGGGTTCGGGATAGAGTTCCGGCAGGTGATGCGTGATGAATTGGCTGAACACGACCGCCGTGCCCCGCGAAAGACGGAACGGACCGAGCTGAAGTTCCTCGGCGGACATCCGCTGCGAATACCCCGATGCGGGCAAAATCCGCATGCTTTCTTTTATCACTCGCTCGGTGAATTCCAATCGCGGGAGTTCTTCCAGAGTGGGCGAATCGCCGGCGACCTGGGTGGTAATTTCTTCCCAGACATCGTGCATGACAGCGGGATGTTGCGCCAACAGAAACAGCGTCCAACACAGAGTATGGGCCGTGGTCAGATGGGCGGCTCCAAACAACAAAGCGGCATGCCCTACAAGTTGCTCATCCGAAAGTTTATCGCCATCGTCGCGGGCTTGCAGCAACAGCGAAAGCACATCGTGCCCCAACTTGCCGCTGGATCGTTTTAAGTCGATGATTTCGAGCAATGCGGCTTCCACATCTTCGGCGAGTTGCAGAAGATGATCGTAGCCGGTTGTGAAAGCGGGGTCGGATACGAACGCGCCCATGCCCATTTGGTGGTTCATCCGCACCCAAACATCGATCATTTCCCCCGCTTCGCAAGCGAGTTCGGGCCTGTCCACGCCGAACAACAGCGAACTGGTTGCCTTGAGCATAAACCGCGTCATTTCGAGGCTCATGTCCCGCGTTTCCCCGCCGGTCCAGTCGGCGAGCATTTGCCGGGCGTGCTCGGCCACGGGAGCCAAATGATTGCCGATGGCCATTTTTTGAAACGGCCCCATCACCATGCGGCGGTGCTCCTTGTGTTCGGCACCGTTCATGCTCAATAGGCCGCTGGTCAAGCGGCGATGGGCGGAACGTCTTGGGCCTCGGATCGCAAAAAACCGCGAATGAAATCTCGCGGAATCGCTGAGCACCGCCTGGTTCCATTCCTGCCCGAACACGAACACAATTTTCTGGGAGCCATCTTGCAAAGCCGCGAGGTTTCCGTGTTTTTGTTGCAAATCCCGCATGCAGCGAATCGGATTTTTGGGGAAATCCAACAGGCTGCCCTGCGTAATCAACCGCTGGCCATCCCAGGCAGAGGCCGCGGATTGGAGAGGACTCGGCGAACGCGACATCTGGAAAAAGCCCCCGGAATCGCAAGCCAAAAGGTGAGAGCCGCCCGCTTGCGAAGATCGTGTTTGTGGTGTTCTCGATTGTAATTTTGGGAAAGCCGAACAATTCCGGCTGTGGAAATTGAATGAATTACAAGGAATTGCAATTTAGGTCAACAGGAGTCCGCAAACCGAGGGCAATCTGGGTGGAGAGGAGAGCCGGGGAAAACCGGCCAAACAGCCATGTTTCCGCCCCTCGCGAGAGAGTTCTCGGTGAGATTGAACAAGCGTCTCGCCTTGCAACTCCGAAGATTCGGCGTTTCGTTGGAAACACTCTTCCCGGCAAAACCCATTCAAGAGGATATTTATTCTGCCGAGTCAAAGCTGCGGTGGAGCTTGCCGATAGGAAAGGTGTCCCAAGCAAACATTTAAGAAAGATCGTTCGCAACCGAACACGCTTTGCAATCGCCGTTATCGTTCAACCCCCTCTGAACGGTGACGGCGATTGGCTTTTGATCGTCACCGTTTTTTGCTCTCATCGGCTTGGGGATTTTGTTTCTCGAACACGATAATGTGCTGCACGGGCAGCACTTTAAGGGTTTCCTTCCATTTCAAACCGAACTCCGGTTGGCCGGCTTCTTTTTTGACTTGGGCCTCGGTCATGGTATGCACCAGCTTTATCATCCGGCGGACTTTGGGATCTTCCTTGCGGTACTCCACGAACACCAACCGCCCGCCGGGTTTCAGGGCGCGGGCGAGTTCCTGCGTCATTTCGTAGGGAAAATTGAACTCGTGGTAGACATCGACCATGAAGGCCAAGTCCACGGTGTTCGGTTCCAGCTTGGGGGATTTTTCGGTGCTATGCACGGGTTCGATGTTGGTCAGGTTTTTTTGCTTGGCCTTGTTGCGAATCAGGCTGAGCATTTCCTCTTGAATGTCCACCGCCATGACTTTACCCTTCGGCCCGACGATGGGGCTGATCATTTCGGAAATCCGCCCGCTGCCCGCGCCGATGTCCGCGACCACCATGCCGGGTTTCAGTTTCAGGGCTTCCACAAGTTTGGTGAGGCGTTCTTGCTTTTCGCGTTCGGGGCGTTCTAACCACCCCGCTGCCGGGTAGCCCATCACGCGGGCGATTTCCCGCCCCATGTAAAACTTGCCGATGCCGTTGAAGTCGTGGTTTTTCGTGTTGAAAGTGTATTTCGCATCGGCAGCATCCGCCGCCGGTTTTTGAGCAAACAAAACCCCCGCCGCCAACCACGAAACACAAAAAAAGCAAAAGATTCTCACGTTGGTTCTCCCGTCGGTTTTCGGTTTTCGGTCTGTTCTTTTCTGGCTCTCCGCCCTTTGCTTTTTTTCAGTTCTGCCTACAGCCTTCTACCTACTATTAGCTGTCGGCCAAGTGGTTTTAGGGGGTGTCGCTCGCGGGGGCGAGGTGGTGGCGGGACATCAATTCCTGCCAGGAATCTACCGGCATTTGCGAGGCATCTTCGATCAGCATGTTCGGAATGCCATCCAAAATCGCGTACTGCAACCGGCACTCGGCATCGATGCAAACCAACGAATCCCCCTCCTGCAGCAAAGGCGAAAGTGTATTCGGGCAGCGTAAAATATCCTTCACCGCATCATAATCGAACTTGGGCATGCGTTTGGCCTCCTGATTTTTTGACTTGTCAGCCTGAAATCATTCAGGACTGACGAACCGCGAAAGTCATTTTCAAAGCTGAGCGCGAAAAACTAAAACCCGCGGGCTTGGCGGATATCTTGAAAATCGCGGATATGGTAATCGATCCCGATGTAATCCAACACGGCACACAATCCGCGAACCGCCACGCCCATACCGTCGGGACCGCTAAACCCGCCGAATTGCCCGCCGCCTTTGAGGTGCGGTTCCACATCCAAAAAGAAGCCGGGGAGGCCCAGTTTTGCAGTTTTTCGTAAGTGCCGGCAGATGAAATTTGAGATCGCGAAGCACCATTTCGTGGCCGGAATCGCCGACGTTCGCGGGCACGAAGTTTTTCAGCTTGTCTTCATCAATCACGGCGGAATCGCGGTCGCCCATCCAGGTGATGCCCGGTTGGCGGGCGTAATCTTTCACGTGCATCCAGCCCAAGCCATCTCGCATGGCGACGTATTCCTGATAGCAAATCAGCGGGTTTTTGTTTTGGGCGGCGACGTTGCCTCCATCGTAGATCAGCACCATGTTCTCGCGGTTGACTTTTAGATGCAGTTCCCTCAGCAACGGCCCGGTTTCACCCACCAGATTGGGTTCAATCTCCAACCCGTATACCAGCCCTTCCTTGGCGCAGAGATCGACAATTTGACCGAGTTGCTCCACCGCCTGCGGGACGTAGCTCTCCGGCGAGGTTCCTTGCGGATGATAAAACGAGAACCCGCGAATCAATTTGGTTTCCAAAGCCAAAGCCGTCCGAATCGTGGCTGCGACTTCGGTTTGCAGATATTTGTCGAAGGGTACGAATTTATTGTGCGAGCCATCTTCTTGATCCAACAGCTTAATTTTGCCCACCCGCGAACCGATGCTGGTGACTTGCATTCCATATTCGGAATGCAGGGTTTTGAGGGCCGCGATTTCGCCGTCGTTGAGTTCGACCACGTGCTTCACTTCGCCCTTGCCGGTGACATCCACGAAGCGGGGGCTGTAATAACTCAACCCAATCGCGGCCAAGGCCGCCAATTGTTCGATCGCCGTTTTATGATTGGCCGCTTCATCGGCAAATGCACTAATGATGACCGATGCGGAACTGTTCCTCGCCATTGGTTGCTTCCCCGGTTGCAAAATACTTCAAGGTGGAAATCTCGAACCCTCAACCCACATTCTCGAAACCCCGCCCCCGACTTGCAACCCATCGCGATTTTGATGGCCCCTCTTCCTCGACCGCTTTCAGTAGTTCGACAAATGGGGTGGATTTGTCCCCGACGAAAATCCTGCCTTGGTGGGCGTGAGATTCGCGGCTGTTTTTCGTTATACTCTTTTCAAACACACACTCATTCCAACTTGCTTGGCACTTAAATCGCGAGGAGACGCATGCGAAGTATTTGCATTTCATTGACCGCTCTTCTGTCGATCGGCCTGAGTTTCCAGGTTTCTTCCGGGGCCGATTTGGAACTCGCCCAGATCGCGGGCGCGAAGCCGCTGAATGTTGTGTTCATTCTCTCGGATGACCACCGCTACGATGTGATGAGTTTTCTAGGCCATCCGTGGGTGGAAACTCCCGCGATGGATGCGATGGCGAAAGAAGGCGTGTACTTCGAAAACGCCGTCGTCACCACATCGCTTTGCTCGCCCAGCCGGGCTTCGATTCTGACCGGGCAATACATGCACAATCACGGCGTGGTGGATAACAACGTGCCCACGCCGCCGGGCACGGTTTTCTTCCCGCAGTATCTGCAAAAAGCGGGTTATCAAACGGCCTTCTTCGGCAAATGGCACATGGGCGGCATTCGCGATTCCCCCCGGCCCGGTTTCGACCGCTGGGTTTCCTTCCGCGGACAAGGCCATTACTACCCGCCGGAAAACCGACAACTGGTCGCTGAACGTGGATGGCAAATCGGTCCCGCAGAAAGGCTACATCACTGATGAACTCACCGATTATGCCCTCGATTGGCTCGAACGGCACGTGTGAAAGAAAAAGACAAGCCGTTCTTCATGTATCTCTCGCACAAAGGCGTGCATGGCATGTTCCACCCCGCCAAACGCCACGCGGGACACTACAAAGGCAAACCCCTGCCCAAGCCCAAAACGATGGCCGACACGCCGGAGAACTACAAAGACAAACCGATGTGGCTCAAGAACCAACGCAACAGTTGGCACGGCGTAGATTTCGCCTATCATCAAGACACCGACATCGCCGAACATTATCGGCTGTATTGCGAAGCTCTGTTGAGCGTGGATGAATCCATCGCCCGCGTGCGGAAGTGGCTGGCCGACAACGACCTCGCCGAGAACACGTTGGTCATGTACATGGGCGACAATGGATTTCAATGGGGCGAACACGGCTTGATCGACAAACGCACCGCCTATGAAGCCTCGATGCGGGTTCCATTGCTGGGCGTGTGCCCCAAACTTTGGAAGCCGGGCACGAAAGTCGAAGCAAGTTGTGGCCAACATCGACATCGCGCCCACCGTTCTGGCAGCTGCGGGCCTTAAACGCCGAAGCAAATGGATGGCCGAAGTTTCCTGCAACTCGCCGCCGGAAACGTCAAACCTTCCGATTGGCGTAAGAATATCCTCTACGAATACTATTGGGAATATAACTTCCCGCAAACGCCTAGCACGTTTGCTTTGAGAACCGACCGCTACAAGTTCATTCAATACCACGGCATCTGGGATCTTGGATGAACTATACGACCTGCAAGACCGATCCTTTGGAAGAACACAACCTCATCTTCGATCCGCAGCAGCAACAACTCATCCGCACGATGCGGGCCGATTTGCATAAGATCTTGGAAGAAGCCCACGCCAACCGCGTGCCTTTCAGCCATAAGCGAAGCATGGGGTCTAACCTGCGCTCGAAGAACGGTTCCGAGCCAGCGGACTTTCCCGAACAATGGATCAAAGGAAAGAAGACCGAGGACGACTCAAAAGAAGAGACACCCAAGAAAAAATCCTCGCAGAAAACGCTGCCAAATCACCAATCCAACGTCTCGCAATTCTCGTTGGGGAAGCCGGGAACTCTCACTGGGGATTTCGAGGGAGCCTGTTGCGAATATCACATGATCCAAGCCCGCTTAAAAAGAATCGCTGCCTTAAAACAATTGGAAAGCACGCAAAAAACCGAGCGCGAGACAGTCGAAACTCGTTCCCCCATGCCAACCCGCCGCGCTCCGTTGCCGAACTATTGAGCTAAGCCTGCTCTCACTTTTTCCCGCCGAAGCGGGCAGAGAATCTTCTTCCAAAACTTCGGTCATCCGCTGCCTTAAAGCGTGAAAGGCATCCAACAATTCCACGGCACGCGGGGTAAGGTCGCTGCGATGCGCCCCCGTGCCGCCGACTTGGGTTTCCACGAGCGATTCGCCGATGGACTCTTCCGCCCGCTTGATCCGCCCCCAGACATAGCGGTAGCTTTTCCCCAGCGCCTTGGCGGCTTCTTTGATCGATCCCGTTTCGCGAACGGCCTCTAGCATGCGGCTCAGGCCATGCCCGAATACATATTCCCCGCGTAGCTCCAACCAAACCTTTACTCTGGGCTTCACCGTATCTTCCGCGGATGGGGACTTGGTTTTCTTCACGGGTTCCCCCATTTTGCGAGAGGATAGAGGATGGATGATGGCGGATAGATTAAAGGCACTTGCAATCTTCTATCCTCTATTCTCACACCAAAGAACTCAGCCGATGAGCTTGCGGTTGAAGGTTCCTTCGTTGATTGTGGGGCGTTCCGGGCGGCCTTTGTGGTTGTAGGTGAGCTTCATGTTGTCCAAGCCGAACAATCCCAAGATGGAAGCGTGGATGTCGTGGACGTGCATTTTGTCCTCGACGGCATAGAGGCCGAGTTCATCGGTGGCCCCGATGGTTTGGCCGCCCTTCACGCCGCCGCCCGCCATCAAGATTGAAAACCCGGTCGGGTTGTGGTCGCGGCCATCGCCCTTTTCGCTCATCGGCGTTCGGCCGAACTCGCCGCCCCAAATCACGAAAGTTTCATCCAACAATCCGCGCTGTTTAAGGTCTTTGATCAAACCGGCCACGGGGCGGTCCATCGATTTGCAGAGGCCCGAATGGTTTTTTTCGATGCCGGTATGGGCGTCCCATTTGCTGCCGGTTCCGCTATAGAGTTGAATGAACCGGACGCCGCGCTCCACCAAGCGGCGGGCCAACAGACAATTGCGGCCGAAGGTTTTGGTTTCCTTCTGGTCGAGTCCGTAGAGCTGTTGCGTGGCTTGGGTTTCGTCGCGAAAGATCGACCGCTTCCGGGGCTTCGGCCTGCATGCGGAACGCGAGTTCGTAGCTTTCGATGCGGGCATCGAGTTCCGTTTGTTGCGGGCGGGTTATTGCGTGCTCACGGTTGAACTTTTGCAGCAACGCCAGTTTCTCCCGCTGCCTCGGCTCGGTATATCCTTTGGGCGTGTGGAGGTTGGCAATCGGTTCCTCGCCGGTTCCGTTGATTCGCACGCCTTGATGGCTCGCCGGCATAAATCCGCTGCCCCAATTGCGGGGGCCGTTGACGGGCCGGCCCGAACTATCGCACATCACCACGAACGAAGGCAGATTGTTATTCGCGGAACCCAGCCCGAAATTGACCCACGCCCCCAAAGAAGGCCGGCCCGCGACGTTGATGCAGGTATTCATCTGGCAGACCCCGCCGGCATGGTTGATGCCGTTGGTCCAACAAGAGCGGATCACGGCGATGTCATCCATGCAGGTGGCGATGTGCGGAATCCACTCGGAAGCCCACATCCCCGCTTCCCCGTGCTGCGTCCAGGTTCTCGGAGCCTTTAAGAGCGGCGAGCCTTTTTCCCCCATCGCCGTAATAGGTTCCTTAAACCCCATCGGCAACGGCTGCCCGGCAAGTTTATTCAATAGCGGTTTGGGGTCCACCAAATCCAAATGGCTCGGCCCCCCTTCCATAAAACACCAAATCACACTCTTGGCACGGGCGATATGATGAGCCAAAGGTTTTGGCTTGGCAGCATCCGCATCGCGGGCCATCATCCAATCGAGTGCCAACGCCCCAAAACCCAACCCGCTCGTTTCAAGAAACTCGCCCCGGGTAGAAGGAAGCGAAATGTGTTGTTGTGCCAATTGAGACATGTTTGAAATCCTCGTAGGGCCGGCTGTGCCGGCTAGGATAGTCGTTGATTCTTCAAAGGCCGGTACAGCCGGCCCTACTTACTAGAAGGACGGCTGTAATAACCAGTAAACACGACTAGACTCGCAATGAAAAGGATCAGTGAAGATGGTTCTGGCACAGCAACGGCAGACTCGTTGAACTGAAGGTGGTCCAGGCCGAGGGGTCCGAGTTGGCTTGTCCCATACGCCAATACATAATGGATGTCGGGGGAAGTCCGGCTAATGAATGCTGTCTCAATCTGTCCCTTTGGAAGCAATATGGAGGTTGTGTATGTTCCGATAATCGTACCCGAAAAGTCGTATGCTTCTAATACTCCTTGGTCACCACCGAATACATCCGTGCCAATAAAGTCGATAGAAACGAAGTCTGTTGCCTGCGAAAAGTCTCCGCGAATTTGAGTGAATCAGCCCACTCAGCTTCAAACAGACTGCCAGTTATGCGCCATCGAAACGCTCGTGACCCTGTTGAGGTCAAGACCGGGCTTGGACCTGGCAAAGCGTTTTGGATTGAAAACACCGACGGACCACTATATGGAATCGAGATTTCTCCAATCTTAACGTTTGAAAGACTTACCCCAGAGAATGCACTGTCGATATTTGTACCATGATCAAACTCATCGGGATCGACAGTGATCAAACCGGCTTTTCCCCTACCCGCAAATAGCAACACGAACGCAACAACAAATGGCGCAGTTAATTTGATCATTGATCTGTCCTAATTAGTGTAAGGCCATTTGTGCCGGCCATTCTTCGAGTTAACGTTCTCTACAAGAGGATTATAATTCACCGGCGATCAAATAAATCGCACCTGAAATCATGAAACTTTGTACTCGCTCCACGGAATCTGAGTTGGGTCGCTTGAGGCAAGAAAGTTTGTTATATCCTTGCGACCATAGAATTCAAAATGCCCCTTAGAGTCTTGAGCCGCCAGGACGACCGGCAACCCCCCAAACCAATCAGTCGACACGCTTTCAATGGTGCGATTGGCTTCGGCCGTATTGTTAAAGACGTGCTTCTTGACCAAGACAACGCCAAACGTAACACCCTGCTCTTCGATAACGGAACCGATTACGTTCATGTTCAACTCCTCATTGTTCGATTTCAACACAAGTTTTTGTAGGGCAGACTCCCGCCCGCCTTCAATCTTCCTCTGGATGGAGCTATATGAGGAAGGCAGGCGGGAGAGCTTCCCTACGATTACTATTATTTTTTTATTTTAGTCAGAATTCCAAGAAACATGTGAAAGAAATAGTGTTTTTTTGTATAATAATATAGAACAGCGAAAATTTTCCCTGGTCCCAGATGGTAGTGCTGGAGTTTTTACTGCCAAATTTATCCCAAAGGGGGATTTATGAAAATTGAAATAGAAGTCATTGGACAGTTTGTAAATGTACGCGTTGTCAGCACAAGCAGAGCGAGAATATGGGACGAAATGTCTGAAGGCTCAGTCCACACTCCAACAGGACTCAGTTATGAACAACTGAAGGATCTTGGAGATGGTCTACACGAAGTTTGAAGTTTTGTAGTAGGGCAGGCTCCTGCCTGCCTTTTCTTGTTCATTAGGTCAATTATCAAACAAAATCGGGAAGGCAGGCGGGAGACTGCCCTACTCAATCCACGTACAAAAATTCGTTGGAGTTGAAGAGTACGTGGCAGAAGTCGGTGAGTTTGTCGCCGTTCTCTTTGTTGTCGGTGCCGTACACGAATTTTTTGGCGGATTCCAATTCGTCCGCGTTTGGTTTTCGGCCCCAGGTGATTTGGAAGGCTTGCTCTAGCGTGTCCGCCGGGGTGGAGAGTTTTTGCTTCTTTAAGCGGTCGGCGAGTTTTTTGGCTCGGCCCAGGGAATAGCTGCCGTTAATCATCAATAGCGATTGCGTGGGCGTGGTGGTGGTGTTTCGTGCGGGCACGCTTTTCAAACCGTTGGCCATGTCGAAAGCGTGCAGGAAAGGATCGGGGTTGTTGCGGAAACTTTTGACGTAAATCGCCCGGCGGGGTGTTTTGTCAGCCACGCTGGGACCGCCGACTTGGGTTTGGAGTTCGCCGCTAGCTAAGTTTTGTAGGGTGGGCATTGCCATCCCTTTCAACATGCAAAAAGTGCCTATTTTCAGGCGTATTTCGGGTTTTTGAACGTCATGGAGATCGAGTTTCTTGCCAATTGCCTCAAAAACACCTTAATTTCAAGGGATTTGCATGTTGAAAGCGGTGGGTGGGCATTGCCCACCAACTTTGGGTTTTCATCTCTTTGGTGGGCAGTGCCCACCTTACTTTATTGGCCATATCGAAACCGCACATTAAGGGATCTGGGTTGTTACGGAAACAAACGCTTCGAGTCTTCCTTTTGCGGGATCGTTTCAATTATACCCCCGGAACCGTCTGATTCTCAATCCTCAGTTTATCCGGGAAGGCGGCGGGTGTCTTGCCTGGTGTTGCGGGTTTGGGATACGCTGGTGGGATGAATCCCGAACATCGCGGAAATCGTGGTCGAATTGCGGTCGTGGGCCTATATTATGGATTGAATGTGCGGCCGATTTCCTGCCAGGCTTGCGTGGTTTGCCGGAGGCGTTGAATCTTTTGGAGCGACACCGATGAGGAATCGTTTGCAGGTTATTCCGGTCACTTCGACGGTTTATTGCGTGCAGCGGGTCGATTATTTGAGTTGTTCCTACTTCGTGGTGCGACCGGAGGGCGTGATCCTCATTGATTCGGGGATCGAACCCGGAGCGGAGGACATGCGTGAAGGTTTGAAGCAGGCCGGGTATGATTTCCCGGATGTTCGCTCGATTCTGATTACGCATTGGCATAACGACCATTCTGCGGGAGCGGCGGCGATCCAAGAGATTTCCGGGGCCGAGGTGCTTTGCCATGCCGCGGGGGCCGCCCGCTTGGCGCGGCGGGAAACAGCCACGGGAGCGCGGGGATGGCTTGCCCGGCGGATGACCACGCAAGGATTTCTCGGCTCGTTACGGGGCTTGTTGGAACTCGCGCCGCCGCGCGGTGTTGAAGCCAGCGGATTGCTTCAAGAGGGAGACCGCATCGCGGAGGTGTTCCAGGTGCTGGAAACGCCGGGCCATGAAGCGGGCCATCTGAGCTTTTTTTACGAACCCGATGGCGTCTTGTTTACCGGGGACGCTTTAGCGGTCGCCCACGACAAGATCTCTTTCATGTCTCGCTTCTTGACGGCAGACAAAGCCGCCGCCCGGCAATCTATGCTGCGTTGCCTCGATCTGAACCCGGAAATCTATTGTCCGGGCCATCGCGGGCCGTTGGGGAAACCTTCCCAAGCACACTTAAGCCAATTGCGGGAGCGAATCGAAAACCTAAGTTGGTGGCCGATCATTGGTTGCGGTTAGGTCGAGCCTAGTCTTCATCAATCGGCGGGGCGAGAACGCGGCCCATGTAGAAGCCGCAGTTGGGACAAACGACGTGGGTGGGCCGTTTCGTGCCACATTGGGGGCAACCGCTGACTTGCGGGGCATGGGCGACTTGATGCGTTCGCCGTTTTCGGCCACGGGATTTGGAATGTCGGCGTTTGGGGACAGCCATCGGGGTAACCTTTTTACATACGTTCGACTTGCGGAATTGCCTGCGAATCGCAAGTTTTAGCAGAGTCGGCAGCGGAAGAAAACCGTTCTGGCCCGGCCAAGGCCGCGATTTTTGCAAATTCCCGCTTTGAGATCAAAGTAAAAAAGACTCCCGGATTCGGAAATCCGGGAGTCTCTAAAGTTTTAACGACTTGCCTGCAAAGTGTTTAGGAATGATTCCTCCGTGAGGGCAAGATCGGTTTCGAGTTAGTTCGGGCTGCCGAACAGATCACCCAAGCGATTTTGGCGGGTGGTTTGTTGGTTGTTCACCCGCGAAGGGTAGTAGGTGCTGGCCGGGTCTTTCGCCGCGGCGGGAGCCTGCGGTGTGGCGGCTGGCATCGGTTTGGCAGCGGGCATCGGTTTGGCAGCGGGCATCGGTTTGGTTTGCTGCGGCATGGCATTGGGTTGCGGCATGGCCTTCATCCCAGAATGGTATTGAATGTGGCCGTTGCCGGTCGTGCAAGCCGTTCCGCAGGCGGAGCAGCTAGTGCCGCAAGAGCTTTTGCTTTTGAAGCAATTGAACAAGCTGCAACCCTTGGATTGCGATGTACAACCCGAGTTGGTGCAGCTCGATCCGCAAGAGGTGTTCTTGTTGCCGAAGAGGCAGCTGAACAAACCACATTTGGGGGATTGAGCGGCACAACCGGGAGCACAACCTTGGGGAGTCGCACAGACCGGCTTGCAAACGGGAGCACAGGTCGAGGCACAGCTTGATTTATTGCATTTGAAGCAATCGAACAAACTTCTTTTGGGCTGCGAGATACAACCCGCGGGAGCCGTGCAACTGGGCGCACAGGTCGAGGCACAGCTCGATTTATTGCATTTGAAGCAATCGAACAAACCTTTGGACTGCGTGCCGCAACCGGAGTTGGTTGCGCACGTTGTGCCGCACGAGGAAGATTTCTTCCCGAACAGGCAACTAAACAAACCCTGTTTTTGACACACTTGCGTTGCACAAGAAACATTCGAGCTGCAAGGTTGCGTCGTGGCGCATCCCTTGCCGTTGTCGCACAACGAACCGAACATTCCTGCTGCGGAAACCGCGCTGGCAAAGCCCAGCGAAGCCACCGTCGCCAAACTCATGTTACGAATCCATTTCATTGTTCCATGTCTCCTTCCCTTGGGACTTTTCGAGGGCCGTCGTGGCCAATCCGTGACCGTGGGCTGCGGTGAAGTCGCAAAGGCGGCATCAATTGTGGATACCGCGGTACGCTCCACTTCAACCACCCTGGGCTTGCACCGCTAAGTTCTTACGAACCCACGGTTCGGGTTGGGCCGGACGGCGAAAACGTTTTCGCCTCGTTGGCCGAGACTTTCACATCCGACGGGAGTTGCGATTTGCGGAAAACCCGCGATCCATTCGCTCGTCCAAAATCGTCGCTTATTCTCTTGAACGTGTTGCCCTGCTCAATCGGATTATGCGGGGCTGGTGGAAGGTATCGGCGGGACTTCCAAAACCCCTTGAACATCTTAAGTCGGGAAATTGCAGAATAGTTAGGGCGATTCTTAGGCCGATTTTCCCAATAGATCGGCTTAGGGAAACTGGGCAGAGCTTTCCGAAAGCATCCTTGGCAAAACCGGAACAATCGGAATGAAACTGGGCAATTCGAGCGGTTTTGGAAACCTGCGGGCTAAGACTCCGAATCTGTCGAATGTCGCTCTCGCGGGCAATTTGCCGCGGGGACGATTCCGGCAAAAACTGGGCTGTTGTGAACTCATCTCTCGATGGAGCCGCTGAGATTCTCAGCATAAGCTAGAGATTCAACTGAATTCCGACACCGAGAAATCACTGAAACATCTTTGGCAAGCTCGCTACAGACATTTCCACCTACTTTTGTGAAACATACTTTTAGCGGTCAGAGGTCAGAGGTCAGAGGTCAGAGGTCAGAGGTCAGAGGTCAGAGGTCAGAGGTCAGAGGTCAGAGGTCAGAGGTCAGAGGTCAGAGGTCAGAGGTCAGAGGTCAGAGGTCAGAGGTCAGAGGTCAGAGGTCAGAGGTCAGAGGTCAGAGGTCAGAGGTCAGAGGTCAGAGGTCAGAGGTCAGAGGTCAGAGGTCAGAGGTCAGAGGTCAGAGGTCAGAGGTCAGAGGTCAGAGGTCAGAGGTCAGAGGTCAGAGGTCAGAGGTCAGAGGTCAGAGGTCAGAGGTCAGAGGTCAGAGGTCAGAGGTCAGAGGTCAGAGGTCAGAGGTCAGAGGTCAGAGGTCAGAGGTCAGAGGTCAGAGGTCAGAGGTCAGAGGTCAGAGGTCAGAGGTCAGTGAAACCGAAAACTGAAAACTGAAAACGGATGAAATTTGTGGGAATCTTTCTTGCAGAAGGGCGTGTCCGTTTGACGTTGGCGCGGTTTTGCGGATAATGGGCGGCAGAGGAGGCCGTTGGTTCTAACTGAAAACAACCCCATTTTACCCGCCCTCGAAACAAGGAGCAGATCATGGTCGCGAAACGAATTGGAATGGTCGCACTCATCCTCGCGATGAGCGTTGCAGTTAAGGGATTCGCCGCGGAGGATGGCTTGGAAAAAGGCACTCCCCAACTGAAATCCGCCGGCCCGATGGCATTCGGTCCGAACGGCATTTTGTTCTTGGGCGATCCCAAAGCCGCGGCGATCTTTGCCGTCGCCACGGGCGACACCACAGGCGATCCAGAGAACGTCGCCATCAACGTGCCTAAACTGAACGAGAAAATCGCCTCGCTGTTGGGAACGAAACCCGCCCAAATTCAGATTGCCGATTTGGCCGTCAACCCGGCGAGCGGAAACGTCTATCTTTCCGTCAGCCGTGGGCAAGGCCCCGCCGCCAAACCCATCGTGCTGAAAGTCGATGCTTCCGGCAAGCTCAGTGAATTCTCTTTGAAAAACGTGCGATTTGCCAAAGCCGATCTGCCCAACCCCCCGGAAGACAAAGTCACCGGCGAAGGCCGTCGCAAGGCCAACAATCGCGAGGTCTCTATCACCGACATGTCCTACATTGATGGCCGGGTCGTCGTGGCGGGACTCAGCAACGAAGACTTCGCTTCCAACCTGCGGGCGATTGAATTTCCGTTCACGGACGTGAATCCCGGCAGCAGCGTGGAAATCTTCCACGGCAACCATGGCGGCTTGGAAACCCGCTCGCCGATTCGCACCTTCGTCCCGGTGATGCTCGACGGCAAGCCGGAAATCGTGGCGGCTTACACCTGCACGCCGCTCGTTCGGTTCCCTTTGTCCCAACTCAAACCCGGAGCGAAAGTCAGGGGCACGACCGTTGCCGAACTGGGCAACCACAACCGCCCGTTGGACATCATCGCCTACAAAAAAGGCGGCAAGGAATTCTTGCTGATGGCCAACAACCCCCGTGGGATGATGAAAATCGACACCCAAGGTCTTAAGACCGATAACATCACCAAGAAAGTCAACGCCGAAGTCGCGGGACTCAAATACGACACGATTGAATCCCTCAAAGCCGTGACCCAAATGGATCAACTCAACAAAGAACACGCCGTCGTGTTGATGGAAACCGATGGCAACGCGGACCTGCAAACCATCGAACTGCCGTAATCGGCGTGGGATGATTTGTTTTCAATCGGCCCGGTTCCCCCCAAGGAACCGGGCATTTTTGATCCGCATTCGCGCTCGATAACGCCCCCCCTCAATAGGAATGTTCGATGAATCTCCCTCACGGCTTGACCCTTTCCGTTTCCTTGTGGCTGGGACTATTCGCGGCTGGTCTTTCGGCTGCCGAGGCTGACAATTCCAGCCCCCAAATCGTGCTGACCACGCCCGAGAGCCTGGCGGACTCCGCGATGGAAGTGCGAAACTTGCCGGCTTCCTTGGTGAAGCAAATGACGGCTTGGAAAGCGGATGATCCCCGCTTTGGGGAATGCCTTTCGGTCTACGTCGGCAAGTCCCCCGAACCCAAACAGCCGGCGATGTTGGGAACCATCCGACTTACGAAACAGGGGTTGGCTTTCGTGCCGCGATTCGGTTGGGAAGCGGGCCTGACCTATTCCGTGAAACTCACGCTGCCGGAACAAAAACCGCGATGGAATCTCATCGCAATTCCCGCCGATGCGCCGTCAGAGCCGACGACGATTTCCGCCGTCTATCCCACCGGCGACAAACTGCCGGAAAATCTGCTGAGGTTCTATCTGCATTTTTCCGCCCCGATGAGCCAAGGCCGATCTTACCGCTATTTGCATTTGATCGACCAAGCCGGCAAGGAAGTCGCGAACCCGTTTTTGGAACTGCCGCAAGAATTGTGGAGTCCCGATGGAAAACGCTTGACGGTGCTGCTGGATCCCGGGCGAGTGAAGCAGGGCCTCAAACCCCGCGAGCAATCCGGCCCGGTGTTGGTTCCCGGTCGCGAATACACCTTCACGATTGATGCGGATTGGCTCGATGCGAAAGGCAACCCGCTGGCAAAACCGTTCAAGAAAAAATTCAAAACGACCGAGGCCGACATCATCCAGCCGGACCCAAAAGCCTGGAAAATCTCCCCGCCTCAAGCCGGCAGCAGAGAGCCGGTTTCGGTCGAGTTCGATGAACCGCTCGACCAGGCGATGTTGGAACACGTTTTAAGCGTCGTCGATGCCCAAAAGGCGGAAATTTTGGGCAGCATTCAAATTGATCGGCACGAAACCCGTTGGCGATTCACGCCAAAAACCCCTTGGGAGCCTGGCAGATACGGGCTGCGGATTCAAACGAAATTGGAAGACCGCGTGGGCAACAGCATCGCCCGCCCGTTCGAGGTGGATTTGAACGAACCCCCGCCGCCGAACGTGCCGAAAATCCTCACCCGCCGTTTCGAGATCGCAGAATAACCGGGCTCAATCTTCGTCTTCGCCTTCATCTTGGGCGCAATGCGGGCAGGCGATCATCCGCCCGCAACGCGGACACCGTGCCAAGCCGTGCCCGCTTTTCCGCACAATCAAGTAGACCAGTAGCACGGCGTTCAAGGCGAAGATCAGGCAGCACAAAAGCCCGAGAAAAACCACTACGCCTTGTTCGAGGCTCTTCAAGAAACGATCGACCATGCCGCCGAACATAAAACGCGAATCCCTTCCGACCAGACGAGGAAACGTGATGGATTAAATCAACCATTGCAGGGGAAACAGGTGAAGGAATCATAACACACCCACGACCCCATTGAAGCCCGCGAGACCGCAGAAAGGGTTATTTCGGTTTAGCGAATCTTTGGCGGAGGCTGGGCATCAAGTTTTCGACAAAACGCCGGCAACCTTGATCGGTAAGATGGCAAATGTCGGCGAAATGCCGGCCATCGTGCGGCATCTGTTTGGCTTGATCGACAAAGATCACTCCCTCGGTTTCCGCCAATTGCCGTATTTCGCGATTGTGGGCTTCGAGGGCAGCCACGACGTTTTCCGGCTTGCCCCAGACTTCCGTCGGCAACTCGAACCCGCCGTGCCCATAAGCGAGCTTGCCGGCGAGAAATCGCTCTTTGGAATAACCTGGAGCCTCCCAATAAGCGAAAGTCATCAGCAGCACGGGCGTTGCTTGAACCCGAGCTGCCCGCACGATGCCCTCAAGATTCGCGCAAAGGCCGGCGGGGTTTTGAGGGTCTTGCCGTACTCCATCATTTCCGCCTCCGGTTCCCCCAGCCCGATGAGATCCTCCACGCGGTCTCGCACAAGCCCTCGGATGGTCAAGGAACCCGCCTCCACAGCCCGCTTCAGGCCGGCGTAATGGGCACAGTGGGTGTAGTCCATCTGAAACAATTCGTCGGGAACGCAATTCATGCGGGCATCGTTGATGCCGTGGTAAACCACGATCAGATCGAATGGTTTCTCGCGAAGTTGCATCAACTTTAGGTAGCTGTCTCGTGAAGTATGGGCCGAGGTGCAAAGCGAAAACGTGCGCACCGGGCGATTCATTTCCGCAGCAAGGACCTGCTCAAAAACCGGCGCGACCTGTTCCAGCACCGATCCACCCAACAACAGCACGTCCAAGGTCTCATCGTTTTTGCGAAGCTCCGCGTCGCGAACCGGCGGCAGCTTTCGGTAATAATATCCCCAAACATCCGACTTCGCTTGCCCGGTCTGTTTCTCTTGAAGCACCCAAAAAAATTGCGCCCCCAGCCAAACAACAGCAGCGATGTAAATGGGATAAAGCCCGATAAACAACCAACGCCGCCGACGTGACGGACCCGAAGAACTCATCGAATCAAACCACCCAAACCGAAAATTGTGCCGAAAAAGAACCAGCAAGTATTCAGCATATCGGAGAGCGGCCAAGGGGGGAAGCAAGGCAAACGGGAACGCGAATCTTAATCTGCGCCGGGATCTGTGAACCGGGGCGTGAGATCGCTTTCGCTGTTGAGGCTTAAGCAAAACTTGGCGATGAGATGGGCGGCGTGTTCCAGATCCTTCAGAGACACGACTTCCACCGGGCTGTGCATGTAACGGTTGGGAATGCCGATGATGCCCGTGGCCACGCCGCCCCGGTTGATCTGCAGGGCGTTGCCATCGTTCGAGGCCGCCCGCGAGATCCCGTTGACCTGCATGGGGATTTCGTGCTCTTGAGCGAGACGGGATAGGCTCTCGAAAACCACCGGGTTGACGTTCGGCCCGCGAAACACCACGGGGCCTTGGCCCAATTTCACGCGCCCGAATTGGTTTTGATCGATGCCGGGGCAATCGGTGGCGTGCGTCACGTCCACGGCGATGCCGACTTGAGGATCAATCGTGAAAGCGCTGGTCTGCGCTCCGCGAAGACCGATTTCTTCCTGCACGGTGGAGACCGCGTACACCGCCGCTTTCGGGTTGGCTTTTTGGATTTGCCTCAAGGCTTCAAACACCACCCAGACGCCCACGCGGTCATCCATGCCGGCCGCAGTGGCCAAATCGTTGCGAAGCGAATGAAAGCCCAATTCCAAAGTCACCGGATCGCCGATGTTTACCGCTTCGCGGGCCTCGGCTTCGTCGGCGGCTCCGATGTCGAGCCATAACTCCTGAATTTTGGGAACCTGCTTGCGTTCTTCTTCGGTCAACAGATGGATGGCTTTGCGGGCGATGACTCCGGGGACCGGGCCGGCTCCGGTCCACACGGTCAGACGTTGCCCGATTAGCATTTGCATGTCCCACCCGCCGATCGGGCTGACCCTGACAAAACCCATTTCATCAATGTGTTGGACGAGCAAGCCGATCTGATCGCAATGCCCGGCCAACATAATCCGCGGGCTACCGTGCGGATTGACCGCCGCCATTAAGTTGCCATGCCAATCGGTATTGACCTCGGCGGCAAAGGGCTGGGCAAAATTCCGCACGACCTGTTGAATGCGGGCTTCGTATCCCGAAGGTCCGGGCGAATTGAGCAGTTGTTTCAAAAAATCGAGCGAGGGATTATCCATCAGATCGTCCGTTAGTAAAATAGAAAACCAGGAGAAATTGGGCAAGAAATCTTCAAGAAATCTGAGAGGAATCTCAGGAAAATCCCCACTAAAATTATTTATCGCAAACCTTTTTGTGGTAGGGATTTAAGAAATTATTGAGAATTTCAAGAATTGCGCAAGAAAACATTTGACGGTTCGATTATGGATCACTACATTAAGGTTTAAGTGGAAGATGTCAAGAAACGGTTGTTTTGGAATTCGGCATCTCGGACGAGCTTAGATCGCACAACCTATTTTCCACTCACTCCCAGATTGATTTTCTGGCCCACATTAACTCACCAAAACAATTCCCCAGTTTTTAATTAAAAGGATGTAAGCACTTTCATGGATGGATGCTAGCACGGGTGAATTGAGGAGAGTCTGCACATCGACTTCAACATTCGATGGCTGCCGGTCAAAGGCTTATCCACCACATTGGTGGCTCTCCAGGGGGGCAAAGTTCCCCTACACATCACCCAAATTCCGTTTTTGAATCAAAAACGGGATTCCCACCAGGAACCACGACTTCGAATTCTTCGGCCGTAGGGCTTTGGCATAGGGCTATCGCCTCATTCAACGCCGTTTCTATTCAACAGGGAGGAAAGATATGACCCTGCGAATGATGTCTGACGCTAAGTCAGAACTGACCGTGTTAGTCGAACGTGTCATCCGAAACCGCACCGGAGGGCAAATTCGTGAGCTGCGTGTGGATGTGTTTAACGGCGAGGTGATTCTGACAGGACTCACTTCGACCTACTACACCAAACAATTGGCCACGCACGCGGCCATGGATGCGGTCGAAAAGGAAATCGTCGGCAGGGACATGCCTTCGCTTTCGCTGACGAATGATATTCGCGTCTGCTAAAAGCGAATCAATTCTTACCCATCGGGATCGAGCGGAAACCTTTTCCCTCGATCCTTTTTTCGCGACCTTGCCGCGGTGCCCTTGGCGAGAAACCCGCAGGATGTCCTCCTCTCGCACGATGCGAACTCGCCCCCTTGAAGAACTTCATTCCTTTTAAAGCATCGCGCTCGGTCGCCTTTTTCTTGCTTTCATCCCTCCCGGTTTTCATCTTTCGGGACTGCCGCTAAGCTTTCAGAGTTGCGGGAATCTCCGCTGCTCTTTCCCAGCGTCGGTTCTTCGCCTTTGAACAGGCGAACCAGATTCTTTTTGTGGCAGAGAATAATCACCACCGGCATCAGCACCGCGAACAGCGTGCGGCTGATTTCGGTGGTTTCCAGCAGATTTTTGCCCCGCAGCACCAAGAGGATGATGTGGGCGAGAGAAAACGCGACCGCCGCCGCCAGCGAAGCCAACGAGCCGATTCGCTTCCAAACCAGCACCCCCACATAAACCGCCGCCGCGACCAAAGTGGCCTGAGGGGAAATCCTCAGCACCACGCCGGCGGAAGTCGCCACCCCTTTGCCGCCGCGAAATTTCAACCACACGGGAAAAATGTGCCCCAACACGGTGGCCACGCCGCAAAGCACTTCAAAATGCTGTTGCCAATCGCTGAAATCGTCCGCGCTGAGCAGCAGTTGGGGCAGCAGCCAGACCGGCAAAAACCCTTTGACGGCATCCAACAGAAACACAAAAATGCCCCAGCGGATTCCGAAGGTGCGGGCCACGTTTGTCGCCCCGATGTTCCCGCTGCCTTGAGTGCGAATGTCGGTTCCCTTGAAAATCTTCGCCACCAAAAATCCGAAAGGCAACGATCCCACCAAATAGGCGATGCCAGCGGCGAGCAATGCGGAAGTTGTGACGTTCATAGAACTCGTTCGTGCCGCCGGAAGGAGCGCTGCGGCCAAGTTTGTGTGGGGGGGGAAGATGATTAAGACTGTAGCCGAAATTCGCAGACCCTCGCAACCGAGGGTCTGTGAAGCGGCACATGCAGTCGGAATTTCCCTCAGCCATTGCGCGTTGAGGCGATCCATTCGGGCTGGATTTCCGGCGGGGCGAAGCGGGAACAAATCGCGTTTGCGGTTCCGCTTCAATTGCCGGCGGGTACTGATGGTTGGCGGGAGTCGATGGCGTGTTGTTGAATCCGCAAATAGTTGCCGTACTGCTTATCCAAATCCGCGAACGAAACGCCCGTCAACTCGGCCAGGGTAGCCGGCGGTTGCGCCCGGCGTCCGGGGTGATAGATTTGCGAAAGATGCTCGATCAAGGCATCGCGGTATTTGCCGCCGTCGTAGTGCATGAAGAAATGCACCAGCCCGGAGGATTGGCTGTAGTTTCGCGAGAGATCTTGCGGGGGCTGCGTTTGAAACGTCCGCGAGTCCATCGAAGTGAACTTGGCCAAGGGGACATAATAGCCTTCGGCGAGATAGCGATTTCTCGCCCAATAAAAGCGGATGAATTCCGGGTCGCCCAGCGTCTGTTTGCCGGCTTTTTGTTGCAAGGATTCCATGTAGCAGGCAATGCCCTCGATGATCCAAAAATTGGCATCGACACCCACGCCTTGCACGAATCTCGCGGCGGGGAATCGCGTTTCGTACAGCAATTGATGAGTGGCTTCGTGGAATAAGGTGGAGTCGTTGTTTTCTTCCGGGTCGTGATAGAAATACGCCACACGGTCGCCGTTGTGGTACAGCCCGTTGGTAATCTCGACCTGCGGAATTTTGGGTTTGAGGGCCTCAATGTATTCTTCGCGGGTGCGGAAATAATACACGATGAACGGATTCGTTTGCTGAAGCCGGCTGCGCGATCCCGAATTGCTGAACAGTTTTTGCAGTTGTTCGGGCGATTGGAAAAACCCGGCGAAGGTTTCCACGAAAAAGTCGTGGTATTCCTCTAACTTCTTGGCAACTTCCACCCCGCGTTCCAGGCTGTGGTTGGTCTTCACCAAGAAATGCTCGGTGCGGACTTCCCACGCATGCCGAAAATCGCGGCGAATTTCCGCTTCTTGGGCAGCGGGCATCCATTGGCGGTTGTAATATCGCTGCCCTTGTTCGTAGCGTTTGACGTTGGTTTTCAGCAGCCAGCCGAATTTGTCGTGCCAGACCATGTTTTTTCGGGACTGCGACGCTTCAAACGGGGTGATCCATTCATCGCCCAACCGCTGAAATCCCAAGATCTTGCGCATAAACGTGGTCGGGATTGGCCAAAGTCACTTCGCGAACCAAGCGATAGGCCGCACTGGGAAACCCCACCGTCAACAACCGCCGCGAAAGCAAATACAAATCGGTGGCCTGTTTTTCGCGGACTTCTCGCAACGTCAGCCGCCAGGATTCCGCTTTGGGCAAGGTGAAGGGCAATTCGGGCTGCACTTTGCGGGGCAGGTTGCCGGATTGGATTTTCGCGGGATCGAACGGAACCGCCAGCGCCCGAATCGTTTTGGCATCTTCAGCAAAGCCAGCGGCTTCGGCGGTGGCCGCCAATTGGATGAGTTTCCCCGCGTATTGTTTGGCCAGTTTGCCGTATTGCTCTTGATAGCTGGCCAACTGCTTCGACTGCGAATCCCGTTCATTCAGAACCGCCGCGAAGGAGGAAGTGCCCAGGGCAAACAGGGCTGCGAGCTGCAAACAGCAAATTTTTTGATGGTGAGATGTCATCGCGACCTTGCCCCTTTGTGCTTGTGACCCTTCAATTCCCTCTCAATAGTTTATGAAACCCGGCGGCTTGGGGAAACCCGCGTTTTTTCTGGACTGTTTGCGTCTTGGCAGATTTGAGAACACTGTCACCCAGGGAACATGAACGCGAAGAGGAATGAGTCAGGGGTTTGCTACTCAGAAAAACCGGGCTTTTTGCGGCGGTCTTTTTTTGGGCGCGGCTGCGTTTTTCTTTCAATCGGCGTTCTTTGGAACCCCGCGTGGGTTTGGTTTTCTTGCGGGGTTTGGGCACATCAATCACCGAATCGATCAACTCGCGAAGTTTCAACAGGCAATCGCTGACGTTTTTGGTTTGATCGCGGTAACGCTGGCTGGTGAGGACCAGATCGCCTTCGTTCGTCAGCCGGCGGTGATAGCGTTTCGTAAACCGCTCTTTCACGGCTAAGGGCAGGCTTTCGGTGGTTTCCACCGGCCAACGCAAGCGGGCTTTGGTGCTGACCTTGTTGACGTTCTGCCCGCCCGGTCCCGAACTCCGCATGAAAGTGAACTCGAACTCGCTGGCCGGAATCTCCAAGCCCGGACGCACGATCAGCACGTCATCGTCGCGCGAAGGTGTGGGCAAAGAAATAGGCATGGGTTCAATCATCGGTTAAGGGTTTGATGAAGCAACCGCCAAAACATTGGCGGGACAAACCCAGCATACGCGATGAGGGGGGTTGTCTTTCAACCCCCGCCGATTTTTTCTTGAGAGAGGGCTGCTTATTTCGCCCGTTCGGAGATGCCTCGTTGATAGGCTTCGTAGATGTCCCTAAGTTCCGCGGGCGGGGCGGATTTTTGGGCGTTGAACAGATCGCGGGCGGATTCGTTCTTGACCGATCCGCCTTGCCGACGAACGGTATTTCCCGCCGGTTTTTTCATCCGCTTGAGCCATTCGTTGAACTGCCGTTGTTTGGCCAAATTCGCGGGCGTGTTTTGATCCTGGTCGCCGAGGCGATCTTTCATGCGGTCCAGAAACTTGGCGGCATCGGCTTTGTCCCAGCCCATTTCCTTGAGCCATTCTTCGTTGACTTTGCCGCGTTGAAGTTCGTTCTCTAGTTTCTTTAAGGCCAAGTCGCTGGCTTGGCGTCCGTATTCCAAATTGGCTTCTTCGGCGGCCTGGGCGGATTCGGGAGTCGGCGGTTGATCGGGCGAGTTTTGGTTGCTGTCGGGCGGACCGGAAGAACCGGGACGATTGGCTTTCGACTGCTGCTTGCCGGGTTGTCCGGAAGATTTAGGGCTGGAAGAAGGCGTGGCGTTTTCGCCCGGTTTGTCGGAAGTGGGGGCTTCTTGGGGTTCGCCTTTGTCCGCCGGGGCGTTGTTTTGCGGGGAGCCGGTTTTGGTGTTTTCCGTGGGCCTAGTGCGAGAGCCTTTTCCACGTTGCTCGCCGGATTGTCCGCCGTTGGGTTTGTCTGCGGGGTTCGTGTTGCCCGGTCGGGGGGTGTTGTCGCCGGGGCCTTTTTCGTTGCCTCCGGGCGTGCCTTGTTCGTTTTCTTTGCTGCTGCCCGCTTCGCCGCCATCGGGTTTGTCGGCTTTTTGATCTTGCGGACGGCCGTTGCCCTTAAGGTCATCATCGCCCGCGTTGGGCCGTTCTCCGGGTTGTCCGGGTTTGCGTTGGGGGTCTGTTTCGGGAGTCTGCCCCGTTCGTTCTTCGGGGTTGGTGTTGGGGGCATTCGGTTTCTGAGTTTTGTCGTCAGGGTTCACCGGGTTGGGGTTGTTGCTGCCGGGTTTGCTGCCATTGGGCGTGGTTTCCTCGCCGGGTTTTGGAGACGCTTTTTCGGCGGGCAATTCATCGGGATTGCCTTCCCGCTTTTTGGTTGTGGCGGGGTTTTCGGGATCTTTGCGATCCAGCGGGTTCTTGGCGGATTTGGGATTGGCGTCGGGGTCATCTTCCGAAGTGGCCGGGTCTTTTTCGTCGCCGGTGGCGGGGCGTTTCTCAGCATTGTTATCGGGCTGGCTGGGTTGTTCGCTGCCATTGAGCGGTTTTTCCGCCTGGCGTCCGGGGTTGCCCGCGTTGGGTTGGGTTTCCTCGCCGCCGGTTCCCTTTCCGTTTTTTGAAGCCGCGGGTTTGGAGGAATCGGCAGGCGAACCCTGGCCCGTATTTTTATCCGACCCGCCTTCGGCTTCGCTGCCGTCAGGCATTTTCTTTTCGGGCTTGGCGGAGTTTTCGGAATCTGGTTTCTTCTTGTCTCCAGGCGCTGCGGATTTGTCCGGCGTTGGGTTTTCTTGGGGACGAGATTTCGGGTTCTTCGTGTTTTCGGTCTTCTCAGGCTTCTCGGTTTTGTCGGAAGCTGAGCCGGGCTGGTTTTCGGTTCCGCCCGGCATGGGGGGATTGTTCGGTTTCTGCTCCGTGCCATTCTCCCCCGCTTCCGGTTTCTTCTCGTCGGGTTCGTCGCCCGTGTTTGGCTCGTTGGAATGGCCGGGCTGCTGGTTGGGTTGTTTGGTGTTGTCGGCATCCTGCTTTTGCGAGGGATTTTCTTTGTTTCCTTGGGGTTCTTGCTTGGGTGTTTCGCCTTTCTTGCCTTGGGGTTGGTTTTCCCTTGGGTTGTCGGCGTTGTTGTTTTGCTCGCCGGTGTTGTTGTTCGGTGAGGGATTTTGGTTCTGATTGTCCGGGTTGGTTTTTTGGTTGGAATTCTCTTGGCCCGGTTGGGGGTTTTGTTGCTCGTTTTGACGGTTTTGGTTGAGATGCCGATTCAGACTGTCCAGAGCCTTGCCATCTTCCGAGCCATCGTTTTTCACCGATTCCCCGCCTTCGCCTTTTTGTTGGGACCGAGACTTGCCGCCCCCGTTCTGGGAAGATTTCGTGTCGGAGGAATCGCCTTGTTTGCCATCTTCACCGGATTGATTGTCCTGCGGCTGATTTTCTTGGGGTTGATTTTCTTTGTTCTCATCCTGTTTCTCGTTCTCTTTTTCGCCGCCTTTGTCTTCCGGGCGCGGGTTGTTTTCGCGGTTGGCGTTGTTGGGATTTTTTTCGGAAGAGTCGCTTTCGTTCTTTTGGGATTCTTGGGGCCGGCGGTCGGCTTCGCGTTGTTGCTGTACGGCTGCTTCGGGTTGTTCCGGCTGAATCAAAATCACGTATTTGTCGGTATTCCGTTTGCCGACGGCGGGGGTGCGGTTGTCTTGGGCTTGGACCCAATAGGAAACCTTGTCGCCGTTCTTCAATGGCCAATCGGCGTTCAATCGCCAATCGTAATCCACACTAATTGCCGGCTCCCCGCCCTGAAACAATTTCGCGTGTTCAACCGGCGGCCGGTCGTTCAATTGCTTCCAAAGCGTGAGGGATTTGACTTGGAAATCGTCCTTGGCCAACACGGTCAATGGTAAAACGGCGTTGGCGGGACGTTCCAATTGGCTTTCGCGTGGGTTCGCGATTTTGACTTCGGGCCGTTGATCGGGATGAATCCGAATCGGCCAGCGGGTGGGATTGGGGTCGCTGTCGCCGCGTTCGTTCTTGCATTCGATGGTGTAATATCGCGGATAAATTCCATCTTCCGCGCGGATGCTCAGCACCCAGCTCGCCCGGAAGCGGGTGTGTTCGGTGTTGATGGCCGTCATCGGGACCGCTTCCGCCCGGAAGTTGGTTCCGTGGTCATCATGAAAGGTAATCGATGGCCGACTTCAGCGGCACGTTGCCTTGGCCAGGAAGGTGACGATCACGCCTTCATAATCGTCGATGTTCCCCAAGGGACGGGTTTTCGCTTCTCTTTTCATGTAGGCGGGATAACTATAATGGAGTTCGACAACCTCGGCGGAAGGCGGTTGGACCACGGTGACAGCGTAATCGACGGAACGATCGTCGCCCGCTTGGATCTGATATTTCAGATCTTGTTGAATGCCCTCGCCGTTGCTGCCGATGATCTCCGCCCGATACCGCCGGGGGCATCGGGGACTTCCCGCATTTCGATGGGTTCATCCACGAACTCACGGTCTGCGGTGCTGTAACGCAGGATGACTTTGTCGGGCTTGGCCCCGGAGATGTCCGCCAAAACTTCCAACCGCGTGCCGGGGATGATTTCCACATCGCCGGGGGCCACGTTTTCGATCACCGTTTGCGTGGGGGCTTCGACCGAAGAAACCGGGAATAAAGCTCGCCAAACCGAGGCGGACACTTTTTTGGGCGTCAAAAGCGTGTACAGCGAGAACAACACCACCAACCCCAACACCGCGTAACAGGCCCACATCAAAGGCCGGCGGTCCACCGCTTCTTCCACGTTGGTTTGCGACATGGAAACCGCAGCCCGTTTTTCCATCGCGGACAAAATCGAGGGTGATAATGTTTTGCCGTTGGCACGGGCATCGATCAGATTCAGCAACGTGCTATGGAGTTCCGGTTGAGAGTGCTCGATAACCTTGGCGGCGAACAGGGCATTCACCTGCCCCAGGTAAGGCCAGAGAACTTTCCAAACCAACCAGCCCGCGGTCAGCAAGGCGACCAGCGAAAGCGAGACAATCCGCGTGGTTTGACCGAAACCATCCGCGAACAGCCAATGATCGCCGATCACGAACAGCAAAAGATAAGCCAACACGAACACCGCTACGAAGGCGAACGCGGTGAGAATGTCGGTGGTTTTGATGCTCCCGCGCGGTTTTTTGGAGTTGATAATCGATGTATTCATCGAAATCGACATATTGGTGCGTGTCGGGCGAATTCGATCGTGTGGGGCATTTCGGGCAGGCTCCTCTCATCAAACCGACGGGCAAGCGGGGCGAAAGGCGAAAGACGAACCCCACTCTCGCATTATAGAGCATTTGACGCGGGAAAACCCAGGATTGTTCCGAGGAAATGAAAAACCGAACCTCGCGGCTTTCGACATTTTCCTGGAAATGGGTGCGTTTGGATCGTTGAATCACTTTTTGCCAGCATTCCGCGCCCGCTGAATCATTCCCTGGACTTCAGGCATCGTTCGCACGAATAAAATGCGAATGTCGGGATGCTCGTTTTGGAAGACTCGGAAAATTTCATCGGCGAACGCTTGGCCGATAAAATCCACCCCTTCGAAATCCAGGATGACTTCTTGAAATCGTTCGAGCCGCACCAAAATTCTCCGCGCCTGAGAACGGGACACTAGATTGTCATTTCCAAATTGCGCCAGACGAATGGGCACGTGCGTTTTGGAGAAATCATAGGATTCCGGAACCGCTGTGAACCGATCAAATATATCTTTGATTTCCGTGGGACTGTCCAAAGCGATCCACATTTTGATTGTCGTCCCCGGCATGTTGGGTTCCGCTAGTTCGATCAACCAATCGTCGTCTGGTTGGCGATGATAGAAATATAGCCCGTGGGAAATGATGGAAAATAAATCAAAAATCCGCGAAGTAAAAAAAATGCCCTCTCCCGTGTGATTCACAGGATCCGTCGTCAATTTCCCCTTGGCCAATTCCAGAATGGCTTCTTGTTCCCACATTAAACCCATCTGGTCCTTGATCTTACGAAAAATTCCCACTCCCTCGTCAGCAATGCGAAATTCCACGGCATCCGCCGTGTAACGTAGGGAAACGTGGACCAGAAGACTCTCGGAATGATCTTTGGCGTTGTTTAACATTTCGGTCACTCCATAGGCGCAGATCCGATAAATCGTGTCGGGAACATTCGCCAACAACGGTCCGAAATCTTGCTGCCAAGGCACATCTTCTTGAAAGTTCTCGTTCAGAGGATAGGATTTTTGGAGTTCGGCGATGGGATTGAGTTCGTAGCGACGAGATCTTGTGTTCCCCTCAGCGCGTAAAGTTCCCGAATTGACCATCTCGCGGAGATGTCGGCTCGTCACGGCGTTGGGCGAAATTTGAAAAAACTCGGCAGTGAATCGAGCAATGTCGCGGGGATGTTCGCCAATGTGATCGAGTATGAATTGACGAATTTCGTGCGTTCGTTTGCGTTTTCCCAACGGGCTGGATTCCTTTCTGTTTGTTCAAAACTCTGGAGGATTATATCATACGCCATTCGTGACAAAAACTGAAATCATTCGTGACAAAAATGGGAAGTCAAATTCGCGCGTTTTTTGTAAATTATTTATCCCATTAGTCTTATATTGATGACATTTTAATTCTGCGCCCCTGGTGTTGCCAATGGGTGATGTATAAAATCGTTTAGGTCTTGGAAAACTTTTCCGAATTTGGCAGAATTTCGCGAACCCATCTGAAAGATTGGGCGTCCCCAACCGTAGCTGAATGTGTCGGCGCTTCATCCGCCCCGACATTTTGGCTTCTTTTTCCTTTGAACCCCCTCTTGGAGAGGTTTCTCCAAATTCTTTAGGCTCAACAGGTGAGCCTCTTTCTTCTCGGGAAACAATTTTCTGAAAGAATTGTTTCCTCGGTGCTGCGGGAACTCCCCGCAGGAGGTGCTGTGATGTTGCGGAATACTCAAAAATTGAATTCGGTCGCTTTAATCCTTTCCGATCTGAACATCGGTTTGGTTGCCGGCATCAATTCCGCGATCTCGCATGGCCTCCATCTAAGGGAACGCCTCCACGAAATGCCGATGGAGGAGTTTCCCGGATGCCCCATGCTCGGGAAACGACCCGCCGACTTCCAGCCGGATACGTTTTGCACGTATCCCGGCGGCGGAAAGCGCCGATTCCTCGGACACATCAAGTGCCCCGGAATCCGCCTCCGCTAGTCCCACTGCCCGCGCGCAAAGTGCGTTTTATCCGCGAGGAATAAAACGTCGCTTCAGCGTACTCGCGAATCGACGCCTACAACGTTGGCGTCGTTTGCGTGTCGCGCTCGCAACGGGCAGAACAGGGCACGTGGTTGTCGCATCGATGTGTTGTCCGGCTGTCGTAGCAGGCTAATTGCCAAGCTTACGAATAGCCTCAACAAATCGGTTTGGTCGTTGGGCGGCTTTGCCGGAATCGCAAATCGTTGATCGGTGCGTGATTTCCTCGGCTTCCTCGAACCCCATTCTCGCGATGGCTTTGTCAGCGGCAAAGTGGAATGCTCCATTTTTGCTCGTACAAATCCCCGTGGGGAATCGGCGTTCTGGAATTGCTTGCGAGTTCGCAGCTTGCTTTTCGTTTTGAATTGCAGCGGCACAAGCTCGTTCGCCAAGCCCTCTCTCAAAAAATCCCGAAACATACCTGCGGTTTGAGTTCTTTCCGAAGCGAATCTCTCAAACCGCTCCCAAGAAAGAGAGCTGATCCATTATGAACGAATCGGAAATGATCCAGTTGGTGACTTTGGCTCAAGCCGGCGATCGGGATGCGTTCGGACGCTTGGCGGCCCAATTCGAGCAAACTGTGTTCGCGACGGTCTTTCGCAGACTGCGAAACCACGCGGAAGCGGTGGAAGTCATGCAAGATGTGTTTATCCAGGCCATGCGAAAGTTGCCGCAATTGCGGGAACCCGCCCGGTTCGCGGGCTGGCTCAAACGGATCGCCGTGAGAATGTCGATCAATCGGGCGGTTCGTCGTCCGCACGAAACCTCCCGCAGCCCGGAAATGTTCGGTTCTCTGACCGACAACACCCAGACTCCGCTGGCCGATTTGATGAAGCACGAACAAGCCGCCGAGGTCCGGGGAGGACTGGAAAAACTGCGCGAGTTGGATCGGCAAACGCTGATTGCGTTCTACTTTGAAGGCCAATCTTTGAAGCAGATGAGCGCCCAATTCGACAGCCCCATCGGCACGATCAAACGCCGATTGCACACCGCCAGAAACCGCCTGAAGGAAATGCTGGTCGAAATGCAATCGGCCTAAGGATTGATTGCACGATGCTCAGAAACCGAAGAAAAGCCAGAGCCTGGGGAGTCGCAAGATCCCCCAGGCTCTTGGTGTTTTGATGTGTCCTGAAACAATGGTTGTTATCCTGAATGAAATCGAACCAATCATGGGATTTGGGGATCACGACGACATGCAATCAAATCTGCCGGCACTTTTGGGGGGTGCGCCGATCCGTCCTCACGGGCCGCCCGGTTGGCCGCCGGATTGGGCGGACGTGAAATCGGCCGTGCATGCGGCGCTCGCCGATGGGAGTTGGGGGCTTTACGATGGGCCGCATTCGCGGGCGCTTTCGGAGCGGTTGGCGACGGATCACGCATCCGAACACGTTGTCCTCTGTTCCAGCGGCACGGTGGCGGTGGAGTTGGCGCTGCGAGGCGTGCCGGTGGGCGATGGGGATGAAGTCATTCTCGCCGGCTACGATTTTTCCGGCAACGTGCAAAACATATTGGCTTTGGGGGCGAAACCCGTTGTGGTGGATATCGACCCCCAAACCGGCACGCTGCAACCGGATCTTATCGAGGCGGCGATTTCTCCCCAAACCAAAGCCGTCTTGGTTTCCCATCTGCACGGCGGAATGGCGGATCTGCCCGCGATTGCGGAACGAGCAGGGAGGCACAAAATCGCGGTCATCGAAGATGCCTGCCAAATGCCCCAAGCTAAACGCGAACGCCGACTCGCGGGAACTTTCGGGGATGTGGGCGTCTTCAGTTTCGGCGGCAGCAAACTCGTCACGGCGGGACGAGGCGGGGCGCTCATTACGAATAACGCAAGCATCGCCCAGCGGATTCGGCTCTATCGGATTCGCGGCAACAATGTGTATCCGCTTTCGGAATTGCAAGCGGCGGCGATTCTTCCGCAGTGGAACCGCCTGGAAGCCGACAACCAACGCCGAGCCGAAACCGTTGCATCTCTCATCGGGCAACTGCCGACAGATTGTGGCCTCACGCCGTTTTGCAATCCGCCGGTTGATCTTCAACCGGCTTATTACAAGCTGGGTTTTTGGTATGCGGCGGAGCGTTTTGCCGGCTTGTCCCGCGAGATTTTTGCGAGGGCGATGCGGGCGGAAGGCATCGCCCTCGATCCGGGGTTTCGGGCGATTCCTCTTTCGCTCGGCAAACGCCGCTTCCGCGCCAGCGGCGAACTGCCGCACGCAACCCGCGCGGATTCCGCGATTCTCACGCTGCATCATCCCATGCTGATGGAAGGCGAACCCGCCGTGGCGGAATTTTTGGCGGCGCTCGAAAAAATCCAACGCCACGCGGAACAACTCTGCGAGCTATCTTAGAAACCTTGAAATGGGAAGGTCTTAAGGATTCCACATGACCAGCGGGCTGACACCCGCCGCTCGCCATTGTGTCTTATTTCATGGCTGCGAAGCGGAGCGGATTTCCGACCATTTCTTGAATGACAACACACACGCCGTGGCGAACGCGGTGGAGATTCCGACCGCCGCTTTGTGGTGCTCCACCGATAACCCACCGATGGTCCCGGCAAGCAAGCTCAGAATGCCGATGTTGACTGTACCTAGCCAACCCGGAAAAAATCGCCGACCCATCCCGCCCGCGCGGCGGATTTCGTTGAACGCCACCGCAAGCACCACCAGCACGCCCACGATCAGACCTTTGAATTCATCCGGGTTGGTTTTGATGAGCTTGGCGACGGAATCGATCACCACGCGAAGAAACAGAGCACCCAGCATAGTGCCTCCCACCGTGCCCATGCCGCCTTGCAGGCTCACGCCGCCGACCACGGCACAGGCGATGGCGTTCAGTTCTTCGCCTTGGCCTTGGGTGGAAGGTTGTGCCATGCCGACCGATCCCGTCCACAAAATCCCCGCGATGGCCGCCGTCACGCTGCCGATGCAATACGCGACCCACTTCAATCGCTCGGTGCGAATCCCGCTCAAGCGGGCGGCTTCTTCGTTTCCGCCCATTGCATAAAGCCTGCGTCCTAAAACCGTTTTGCTGAGCAAAATCCACATCGCCAAGGAGAGAATTAAAAAGATCAGCAGCGGAATCCACCAGGTGGCTCCTAGGGCGCGGAAGTTTTCGTCTATCAAATAAATCTGCGTCCCCGCATGTCCGCTGACGGCTTTGGTGACGTTGTTCATCAATACCTGAGCCAGACTGCGAAGCCCCACCAAAGAAGCCAACGTGGCGACGAACGGCGGCAAACCGACCACGGTAATCAACCAGGCATGAAAGCTGCCGATCAACACGGCGGCCAGCAACGTACCCGCCACAGAAACGAACAGCATCCATGCCGGTAGCTGGTCCATGATGGGTTGGCCCTGTTCGGACACGGGAGCGAGCAGGTATAGAATGGAAAGCCAAACCGTGCCGCTGAAAGCGATTACCGAACCACTGGAAAGATCGATCCCGCCGGAGAGGATTACCGTCGCCGCCCCCAATGCGAAGATGCCCAAGAGCGCCGTCTGCCTTAGAATTTCGGTGGCGTTAAGCTGCGGATGCACCCGATACGAAGGGTTGGCAATTCCCGTCACCGCCAGTACGACAAGGATAGCCAGCAGCAAGCCAATCTCGTTGCCGTGCTTCCGAAAAAGAGATTCCGACATGGATGGAAAATCCCAATAACCAAGCCCCAATGACCAATTCTTCGGACGGGTGTTAATAAGAACTTTGCTGGTAGGGCATCACGGATTTGAAGCCTTCGTTGGTGAGCGTGGCAGAGGCGACGAGCGAAGTGGTATAAAGCCGTTCGCGGGTTTTCAGCGTGCGCGAGTCGATGCGGTCGGCCACGCGGTCGGGTTGATCGCCGCTGCGAACCAGATATTTCGCGAGCACGCGGCCCGGTCCCGGCAAGAGGGCGAACTCGTGCGTGATAACCACTTTCACTGTGTCTTCCCAGCCAACTTCGTGCGGATCCCAATTTCGGACGGCTTGCCCGGAAGCATCGTGAAGCACATCCCCAGATTGCGGATCGCGGACCGGCACGCGGGGGTTGTACGTCGGCCCGCGAAGCGTGTGCTTGTCGCGGAACTCTACCCGCACCGCCGTGTTCTGAAAACTGTAAGCCAACTTGTGGTCGATCCGTTCGGGAATGCGGGTGTTCTTGGCGGATTCCGGCGAAAGGGTTTGGTAAAGCTGCTTCATCACCATGGCCGGGCCGCTGCTCAGATCGTTCGTCGCATATCCCAGATTTCGCGAGGGAGAAATCGGAGCACAAGCCAAGGCGGCGGCCTCGAAAATTTTGCGATACTTAAAGTTCTGTCGGACCAAGCTGCCATTGCCCGCGAGAACCACCGGCGATTGCGTTGTGATCGGCGGATCGAGTTTGTTTTGGCCCAAGTCGTTCACGCTCGCGGGAATCCAAACGATGGCCGAGCTCGCCTGCCGCAAACGCCGCGTAATGCACGACCATCACCCCGATCATCAATTGGCTGACCTGCACAATGAACATGCAAATCACAACGAAAAACGGCAGCGTGAGTACAAACGACAAACTCTGCACCGCCCCCTGTTCGCAGCGGTGCAAACTTCGCAACCGGCCAAGAACCTGCCGAAACGAAACCCCTCGGCAGCAAATTCGCAGCAACCCCGCCAGTAAGATGAACGCCGCCATTAACGCCAACAAACACGGCAAGCACGCTGCTAAAACTTCGCCGTGCGTGGAACTCTTTCCGATCTAGGCGGATTGATCCACGACGGCTTGCAGCTTTTGGGCGACATCTTGAATGAGTTTGTGGAACAATGCCAGCGAGGTTTGAGCTTCGGCTTCGGTCATCGTCATCGGCGGGCTGACCCGCAGCACCTTGCCGGCCAGCGCGCCCAGCAGATGAATGCCGTCGTCCGCCGGCTTCGCCCAGGTAGCAGCGCTTCGACAATCGCATTGGCCACTTCGCCGGCGGTGTCGCCCACCGGCGCGCATTCGATGCCGAAGACCATCCCTTCGCCGCGGACTTTGGCGATCAGGCCGGTTTCTTTGAGCCGTTCGAGACCTCGCGAAACATCTCGAACAGCTGCCCGGTGTGTTCCAGCACGTCGGTCGTTTCAAACTCGTCCAGCGTGGCCAGCACCGCCGCACAGGAGAGCGGGTTCGCACTCCAGGTGTCGGAGGCTTCGCCGTATTTCAGGCTGGCCATCACGTCGCCGCGGCCCACCACCGCAGACGACCGGCACGCCGTTCCCCAAGCCCTTGCCCAGACAGACCAAGTCCGGTTCGATGCCGTATTTCTCGAAGGCGTACATTTTGCCGGTGCGGCCGAAGTTGGCCTGCACTTCGTCGAGAATGAACAAGATGTCGTGCTCCCGGCAGAAGTTTTGCAGCAGTTGCAGATACTCGGCGTGCGGATGATAACTTCCGCCGCCGCCCAGATAAGGTTCGGTGATCAGGCAGTTGATCCGCTCGCCGTATTCCTGCCAGAGCGTTTCGAGTTCGGCTCGATAGGGCGACGAGATCGAACGGTTCGTCCATACTTGGCTGATGTCGTCCACTTCTTCCTCGGGAAAGCTGATGAACTTCACGCGCGGGTCGCGGTCGGCATCTGTTTCGCTGCCGGTGACGGCACCGGCCAACCCTTTCTTGCCGTGGAAGCCATACGCGTGGCGAGGATGATGTCGCGATTCGTGATGCCGATGCAAACAGGCCCAGAGCGCTTTTTGAATGGCTTCGGAACCGGAGGCCGCCCACATCACCGTATCCAACCGCTTTCCGCCGGGACGACTTGCACGTTTTTGAGCAGCCGTTCGCACCGCTGGCTCGATTTCCACGGGGTGATCGCGTTGTAAGCCGTCAGGGTGACCGCTTCGAAGTATCCCTCCGCATCGTCCGCTGAGATGCTCCGGCTTCCAGCCCATGTATTCCGCCAGGCGTTTCATCCACCGCTGGGGTTGTGGCCCAAGTTGGCGACCAGCACGCCGGAACTGTAGTCGTACAGCCGCCGGCCTTCGGGCGTCCAATGAAACACCCCGCCGACTTCGCCAGCACCGCTTGGCTGGGCGTGAAGGTCCGCAGGGCGAACGGTTCCCGCGTGGCAATCGTCCGGCGAACCGCGTTGCTGTGGTCTTCCTGGGGAAACTCAATCGGATGGGGCATTTTTGTTCGCTTTTCTGCAGCAAAATTAGGGTCCGCCGTGCATTGAGCCGGTCGGTGAGAAACCGGACCGACCGAACTCCAATGGCCCATTATAAAGAACTTGAGGAAACATCTCAGGCTTGACCGAAAACTTTTTTGCTCGATTTTTGGGTTGCTCGCCTGCCCGCTTTCTCTTTCCGGTTTTGGCGAACGATTGCAGAAGTTCTCCTGAATCTGTCGATGATAACGAATAAGCGATTGGTTTGGCGAGTTTGTTCGTTGTCTGTCAGAAGCCGCGAACGGATTCCATTGGGGGGAAATGCCGGTGTTGAGGTGGGGGTGCGGATTTGGGGCTGTTGTTGGCTCCCGGCTGCGTGGTGGTGGACATGGGCGTCACCAACCCTGTGGTCGGGCTGTCCAAGGTCGCGGTCGTGCCCTTCTTCAATCTCAGCACCGAACCCGCCGCCGATGGCCGGCACTTTGCGGAAGCATATTTTACCGAACTCCAAAAGATTCCGGGCTTTCAGGTGTTGCCCATCGGCGTGACCGAAGCTGCAATTCAAGACCAACGCCTGAACGTGCAAAACCCGGAAGATGCGATCAAGCTGGCGCAACTTTTAGGGGTGGATGCCATCGTCATCGGCGCGATTACTGATTACAACCCGTATTATCCGATGCGTGTGGGTTTGCAGGTTTCGTGGTTTTCGGCTCATCCGTGGGCGTTTTCGCCGGGCATTCCCATCGAACCTTTTGCGCAACGCAATCTCGAAGCCGAGGTCTGTCCTGAGAACGAATGCGAACCCACCAATAGCCACTGGGGCCGCTTCAAACATTGGCTGAAAGGCAAGGTTCGGAAAACCTACGCCGAGGAGGCCACGCTTTTTCGCGGGCAATCCGAATCCGTCTTTCCGCCCCGCCCGACTGCGACCCCCGGCCATTCCGAACCGCCCTACTTTGAAGAACCGCCGCCCCGCCCGTTGATTCCGCCCAGTCCTTCTTCCCCAGATATGGCCGAACCGACAAAACCCAATCCGCTCTCCGGACCTCCGGCCGACAAGAGGATGGCGGTTCCACACGAACCCTTGATGTCTTACACCCGCTTGTTCGATGGTTCGGATGCGGAAGTCACCGCGACTTTGCGGGATTATCTGGAACTGCGGGAAGACCTCCGCAGCGGGGGTTGGGAAGCCTGGCTGCATCGCCCGCAAGCCTTCATTCGCTTCGCGACGCATCGCATGATCGTCGAAATGCTGGCCCTGCACGGAGGCGAAACCCGCCGCCGCGTGGTGTTTATCTGGCGGCGATATAAGTAGTTAGCGATTAGCCAAAAGCCAGTTTAGGGATACCGCTTGGAAGGATTTTCATAATCATTTGGGGATACGTTTTTGTTCTCCAACAATCACTTCTGATCGTCTGTTAATTGCCGTTGAAATAATAAGCTAACCGCTAAAAGCTGAGAATCTGTCGGCGAAAAACTTCGCCAAATCTCGGCGGTTTGGTCAAAATGGATCGCCTAGGCGGATTTCGGGGATTCCCCTGTCCGGTTTTGCCGAATTTTCGCCATATATAAGTAGCGGGCTTTCACTGGCTGGGCGAAGTTTACCACCCGCCTTCGCGAAGACATCTCGCGAAAGCCGGTTTCATCAAGCCTGCCGATGCCATCAACCGATAACCACAGAGGTCGCAGCCATGAAGATTAAAAACGGAAGGCAATTGCCGATGTCCCGCAGCATGAACGTGTTAGCCTTGGTTAAAGGCAGCGAACGCTACGTCTTTCTCTACGATGATGAAAGTCCGGGCGTGCTGCTGCAACAATTGGGCCGATTTGCGGCGGATAGCGAACTGAGCTTTACCTGGTACGATGCCGCCGTCTTAAGCCAAAAAGTCCGCCGGATGAAGCAAGAACGCCGGCAGGAATTGAAATCGGACCGCTTCCACGCGCCGAGCACCGAGGAACGCTATCCGGGCGATGCCCCTGATGTATGCCGCCATCGACGCCTTCACGCGACTACCTCCAGATCGAGCGAAATGCTTCCGAACTGACGATTAAATCGTATGCGGAAGATTTCGGCAGTCTTCTGGAGTTTTTTTCTGCGCACGTTGGGGCAGGTTCCCGAACCCGGCGAAATCACCATCGCCCAACTGCGGGCCTACATCGCCTATCTGCACGAATGCCAGTACGCCCGCAGCACGATCGCCCGCCGGCTGGCCTGTCTGCGGAGTTTTTTCAGCTATTGCCGCCGCGAAGGTTTGACCGAACACAACCCCGCCAAGGCCTTACGAACGCCCCGCGCGGGTCGCAAGCTGCCGCACTTTCTGACGACCGAGCAAGTCGCGAAGCTGCTTGAAACTCCGCCCGCCAACCATGCCGATGGCCTTCGCGACCGGGCGATGCTGGAAAGCATGTACTCGGCGGGCTTGCGGGTCGCCGAATTGGTCGGCCTGAACGTCGAGCGATTGGGACCGCGATGCCAACATCTTGCGCGTGTTGGGCAAAGGCAAGAAGGAACGGATTGCCCCCGTCGGCAGTTATGCCGCCCAGGCGTTGGATCAGCTGGCTGGAAGTTCGCCGTCCCGCCGCCAAACGCCAAGCCATCCGATCCAGCCGCCATGTTTCTCAACCGCTTCGGCCGCCGACTTGACGACCGCAGCGTGGGCCGCATGATCGACAAATATCGCCAAACCGGCCTGGAACACGATCACCTCACCGCACACATTGCGGCACAGCTTCGCCACGCATCTGCTGGATGGCGGGGCCGACCTGCGCAGCGTGCAGGAACTGCTGGGCCACAAAGCCTGACGACCACGCAAATCTACACGCACGTCAGCACCCGGCGCCTGCGAGAAACCTACGAGCAGGCCCACCCCCACGCCGCCGCGAATCGGGATCTTTGAAGCCTGCTCTTTGCTCCGTTGGAAGCTAACTCTGGGCTTTCAGGGTTTGCAGGGTTTTGACGGCATCGGTGCGGATGCGGACGTTCGGGGTGGTTCTTCGAGCGAGGGATTCCAACAGCCCGATCAAGTTCCTGTTTCTGCTTTTCGGTCCATTGCCCCATGCAAGTCCTCGACCGCTTTCAGCGTGTTTTTGAGGATCACCAAATCCATCCCCGCTTGCTTGGCGGAGGAATCGCCCGGCTTGTTTGAGGATTTCCAAATACACCGGCCAACCCGCCGTGGACGATTGCCGGGCCAAACCGATCGCCGCGTTGACTTTTGGCATCGTTGTCGCTGTCGCTCAACATCACTTCCAAGCGTTGCTTGTCTTCAGGGCGAGAGGCAACAACCCCAACACGAACGCGCCCATTTGCCGAAACAGCGGATCGGATTCTCGCGAGACCGTGACCACATCGTCCACCAAGCGAAGGGATATATCGTACCAATTCTTCCACCAACAGTGGACGGTTCTCCGTTTTAGCCCGCTCTTCCGTGCGATTGGCAATCAACGAAATGGACCTTTAGCGATTCAAACCGCACGCCGGAATCTCGGTCGTTCGGCGTTAACATCAACTCTTGTAGCGTGGGCACGACGGTTTGGGGCTGATCCAACAAGCCCCAAAGCCGTGACCAAGTATTGTTGTTGTTTGAGCGATTTTTCTTTAGGGATGTTGCTGCTTTGCTTGCTCTTTGAGGACATCTAACAAAGCCTTGGCGATTTCCGGGTTTTTGGGAGAGGTGTTGCCCTTCTTCGCCGCGGTCTTGATCGACTTTTCAGCAAATGGGCCAAACCGATCGCCGCCCGCCAGCGGCGGTGTTCGTTGGTGTTGCGAAGTTCCGACACCAAGGTTCGCCAATCCTGCTCGCCGTAGGCCATTCAGCCCAAACAAAGCGTAAACTCCGATAATCGCCCCCACGATCAGCATGGGGATGAGGAACAACTGCACGATAAACCCCGCCGAGGGCGGTTCCACCGGCGGCAATTCCTCGATTAGGGCCAAGGCGCTTGGAAAACATCGTCCGGCAAAGAAGATCTTGCACATTCGCATCGGTGGCTGGAAGGAAGAACTTTTTTTCATCTCACGGGGGAGAAAAAATTCAAAATCGGGCATGGGAAAACCGGCAGGGAAAAGTACGCGAAACGAGTAAAGGGTGACTTGGTTGCCAAGAGCGGAGGGAAAAGGGCGGAGAGCCAGTATGATTTGTAGTTTGCGTGAAAACTGTTGCCTCATTTTTCCGGCTCTCCGCTCTTAACCCTCCGCTCTCCGCCCTCAAAGTTAAGTCTAGGCGAACGCTGCCGAGGGGTAACTCTCTCCTGAGCGAAAGACTTTTTTAAGGGCTTCGTAATCGGCGGTGGTGTCCAGATCGGTAAAAATCGCGGATCATCCAACGGAGTTCCAGGCTGGATCCCGAAGACCGCACAGCCAATTCAGCCGCGATCCGCCGGGATTTGGGGGCCGCTCCGCGAGCTGCCAGGAAGATCGTGGGATGTCCACGACTATTTTGCCAAGCCGGGACCAGAATCTCGGCAGAAGTTTTTTGCCAGGCTTCGATCAGCCGGTCGATGACCTGCGTGGACAGCACCGGATGATCCGCCGGGACCAACAGCCAGCCTGCGTTTTTTGCGGGCGAAAACTTTTCCGCAATGGCGGACAGCCCGGCTTGCACGCTCTCCCGCATTTCCGGCGGATCGGTTTCCGGTCCAATCGCCCATGCTCCGGATTTTTCGACCTCGGCACTCAAATCGCGATCATCCTGCCTGTGTACCACCGCTCGGCAGCGAATCCCAGGGCGATCCAGCGTTTCCAGCAAACGGGCGATCACCGTTTTTTCGCCCAAAGGCAAGAGCAATTTCGGACGGCCCATCCGCCGGCTCCACCCCGCCGCCGGGATAATGGCGAATAGTTCTCGTTCATTCATACCGTAGATTTTTTCTGAAAAGAACGAAGCCGGACGAGTGCTTGCGGCAACTAAGTCGGGCCGCTACGCTGAAAGTGAGGTGTAAACGATTTTCTTAGATTGCTGCACGGTAGGAACACGGTGCGAATTTTACTGACCAACGATGATGGAATCCATGCCCCCGGTTTGCGGGCGTTTTACGATGCCTTGACGGGCCCGACCGGACTACCAAGTGCAAGTTGTGGCTCCGGCGGTCGAACAAAGCGGCGTGGGGCTTTCGATCACTTATATGCACCCTTTGATGGTGCATGAAGAATTTCGCAAGGGGAAGCATTTCGGTTGGGCCGTTCACGGCAGCCCCGCCGACTGCGTGAAATTGGGCATGCTCGAGTATTGCCGAGAACCGCCGGATTTGGTGGTCAGCGGGATCAACGCGGGAGCCAACGTCGGGATCAACGTGCTGTATTCGGGCACGGTGGCGGGGGCAATTGAAGGGGCGTTTTTCGGGGTGACTTCCATCGCGGTTTCTCAAGCCTGCCGCACGCCGCCGAATTACGAATCCGCCGCGAATAAGGCCGTCGATTTGATCGAGCAAATTCTGGAAACCCAGCCCAAACCGGGTTGTCTTTGGAATGTGAATTTCCCCGAAACCGAACTCGGCCCGCCCAAAAGCGTGAAGCTCGTGACAATGGGCGTCCGCCGGCATCTGGACGTGGTGGAAAAACGCGAAGACCCCAGAGGTCGGCCATATTTTTGGAGCGGCTTGGAACCCCTCAAAAACCAAGCGATGGAACCGGGGACCGACATTAAAGAACTCGCCGACGGCCACATCACCCTCACCCCGTTGCACTTCGATTTGACAGAACACCAAACGGTGAAGGCATTGCAACAGCGCCCTGGAAACTGCCCAATTGCGATTGAAGCCTTGGCAATTTCGGACCTCGCCAAAAAAGCTGATCGCTGAAAGCTGACCGCTTGAAAAAAAGCCGGCCACGAACAAATCGCGGCCGGCTTGCATGGGGATCAAACTTCCAAGGAGGACAATTAAACGGCTTTGGTCACGCCGGGGACGGCCACGGGGTAAACGCCGTGGGCGTCGGGCATCACGGGCGGGTCGGCATCGAAGGCGAACTCTTTGGGCATCAGGCTGAGTTCGGAATTAAGGCACTCGTCCCAAGTGATCATTTTGCCGGAATACGTCGCCGCCCGGCCCAGAATGGCGGTCAAAGTGCTATGCGCCCCGTACTCGCCTTCGTTGTAAGGGGTGTCGTTGCGGATGGCGGCGAACAGGTCGTCGTGCTCGGTTTGGTAGGGATTGTTTTTGGCACCGCGGTATTTCCACTTGTTGCCATCGGTGGTTTCGTAACTGGCTCCGCTGATGTTGGCGGATCCTTTGGAACCGTGGGCGTGTTCGGTCACGCTGTTCCAGCAGTCGGGGATGTGCCGGCATTGGCTAAACATTCGCGTGCCGTCGGCGAATTCGTACTCCACCGCGAAATGATCGAAAATTTCGCCGTACTTGGGAGCCGTGCGAACTTCCCGCCCGCCCATGCCGTAGGCTTTGACCGGGTAAGCATCTTTCACCCAGCAGCCGACGTCCAAGTTATGAATGTGCTGCTCGTCGATGTGGTCGCCGCACAGCCAGGTGTAGTAGTACCAGTTGCGCATCTGGTATTCCATTTCGCTGTCGACTTCGGCGTGGCTGCGGCGGGATCCCAGACTCCGCCGCCGTTCCAATAAACCCGCAGGGCGATGATATCGCCGATCGCGCCGTTTTTGAGTTCTTCGATGGTCGCCTTGTAACGGTTTTCGTGATGGCGTTGCAGGCCGACGCCGACTTTCAAATTCTTCTTCTTGGCTTCTTCGACGTTCGCCAGCACTTTGCGGACGCCGGGGGCATCGGTGGCGACGGGCTTTTCCATGAAGACGTGCTTGCCGGCTTTGACGGCGGCTTCAAAATGAATCGGACGGAAACCCGGCGGCGTGGCCAAAATCACCAAATCTACGTCGCTGTCGATCAGCTTTTGATAGGCGTCGAACCCGACGAATTTGTGGTCATCATCGACGGCCACCCGGTCTTTGTGCCCGCGTTTGATGGTGTTCAGGCTGTTGTTCAATTGGTCTTCAAAGGCATCGGCCATCGCAATTAGTTTGACGTTGCCCTTGGTGGACAAGGCTTGAGCAGCCGCGCCTGAACCGCGCCCGCCGCACCCGACCAGGCCAATTTTAATGGTGTCGTCCGAAGCCGCGTAAGCTCCTGCAGGGGCCGCGAAGGTTCCTAAAAATCCGGCTCCCACCGCCGTGACGGCAGAAGTTTTCACGAAATTCGCGTCGCGAGGTTTGAGGCGTGTCTTGAGGCATGGTCATTTCATTTTCTCCCAGGTGGTGAGGAAAGCAGGAATATAGGTTGAATCGCTATTTCTTAATCAGATCCTTGGGGATCGGTTCCAGATTGAGTTTTTGGCGTTCGGCTTCGGTGGGGGGATTCTTCGTCCGCACCAAGCGAAAGCCCACGTGCAAGGCATCGGTCAAATACCAAATGCTCTGCGGGAGCTGCGGGTCTTGAATTTTCCAATCGGGCGTGGAAGCCACGCGGGCGGCACTCCGCAAGCCTTCCGGGTCATCGTCCCAAGATCCCCCGCGAACCACGCGGTCGTAGATTTTCGTGGGCTGGTTATAGGTCTGGGGAAACGTCGCGAGTTTGACGTTTTCAAATTTCTGATAAAATTTCGGATCGTATTGATCGAGCACCCATTCCGACACGTTTCCGTGAATATCGTAAAGTCCCCAAGGATTGGGTTTCTTCTTCCCCACGGGATGGTATTTGTCATCCGCGTTTTCGTAATGCCAAGCGTATTCATCCAGCTTTTTGGGATCGTCCCCGAACGAATACGCCGTGGTTGTGCCTGCGCGGCAAGCATATTCCCACTCGGCTTCGGTGGGCAAACGGTAATAATGGCCCGTCTTGGCGGAAAGCCATTTGCAATACATCTTGGCCGAAAGTTGCGTCATGCAAATCGCGGGGTAGTTGTCGTGCCCCATGTCGAAGGTCATGTCCATGTAGGGCTTGGTGGGCCGAGTGACGGCATCGGCGACTTTATCCAAGGGCGTCGCGATGATCTTATTGACTTTCCGCCGTTGGATATCCAGATTGAAGCTCCAAATGTCGTACTCGTTCCAAGTGACTTCGTACTTGCCCATCCAAAAGGGTTCGATTTTCACTTTGTGCTGCGGGCCTTCATCTGCTTTGCGGTGGGGTTCGCTATTCGGGCTGCCCATCAGAAATTCCCCGCCGGGAATGGGAACCATTTCGAATTTGATGTCCGTGCCGGGAATGACTTGCGTATAGGCTTCCATTTTGTCGGCGGGCTTCGCCGGTTTGTCCTCGGCCAGAACGCCAGCCGCCTGCATGATGAGGAAACAACTCGCGAACAACCCCGCCACTTGCAGACGCCGCCGACGCCGGTTTATGTTGAACACGTTCTTCTCCCTGAAATGCTTGGGAATGATTTTCGCTGATTGAGGTAGCCGATGTCTTCGATGTTGATAATTGCCCTGTTCGCAGCAAACCCCGCTTTCGCCGAACCCAAAATCGAGAAGCCTTGGGAACGCCTGACTTACGAAGAAAAGCACATGGGGGTTTTGGTCGGGTTCACATTATACGCCCAGGATCGCGGTATCGCAAACAAAGCGGCCCGCGAGGCATTCGACCGCATCGCGGAAGTCAATCGCATCATGAGCGATTACAACCCGGACAGCGAACTCCGGCGACTTTGCGACCGGGCGAAACCCGGCCAAGCGACGGCAGTCAGCCCGGATTTATTTTTCGTGTTGGATCGGGCCGAACAACTTTCCCAGCGGAGCGGAGGAGCATTCGACGTGACCGTGGGGCCGGTGGTCCGGCTTTGGCGGCGTGCCCGACGACAAAAAGAACTCCCCGCTGCCCAGCGTTTGCAAGAAGCAATGTACGCGGTGGGCTATCGAAAAGTGAAGCTCGACAAAGAACACCGCACGGTCGCGTTAATGCGGTCGGACATGCGGTTGGATTTGGGAGGCATCGCCAAGGGTTATGCCGGCGATGCCGCTTTGGAAATCTTCCGCAAGCACGGCCTGCCTAAAGCCATGATTGATGCGGGCGGGGATTTGGTGGTGGGCGAGGCTCCGCCGGGCAAAGCCGGTTGGCGAATCGGGATTGCTCCGCTGGAAAAAGCCGATGGCCCGCCTAGCAGAATCCTGGAAATCAAAAACGCCGCCGTCGCAACTTCGGGCGATGCCTTTCAATTCGTGGAAATCGCCGGCACAAGATATTCGCATTTGGTCGATCCGAAAACCGGCTTGGGTTTGACGATTCGTTCCAGCGTGACGGTGATCGCGCCCACGGGAATCGCCGCCGACAGCCTCGCCTCCGCCGTCAGCGTGCTCGGCCCGAAAGCCGGTTTGAAGCTGATCGAATCCACCGAGAAAACCGCCGCGTTCATCGTGCAGGGCGAACCCCAAAAAACCTACGAATCGAAACGCCTCAGTAAATACGCGGTCAAATAGGCTTTTACGATTTGACTTGTTCGCGGGCTTCGTTGATAAGTTTCGCTTTCAGTTTGTGCAGGTTTTCATCCAAGCCCACGGGGTAAACTTCGGGATTGTTCAACCGGGCGACGTTGGCGGGAATTTGAGCCGCTTGTTTCAAACAATGTTCGCGGGCTGCTTGGGGACTGGGCGGCTCATAAATACGGATTCCGCCGCGGAAGATCGGCACTAACAAGTCGGTGGATTTGAGATCCCCCGCCAAAGTCAGCGGGGTTTCATTTTGGAAGGGAAACACCGTCCAATCGGCTGAAGGCGGATTGGTGTGATGATAAATCACATCGGCCACGAAACCGTTGTCATCGGAAAATCGCCGAACCTGATGAATGCCGGGGTTCGTGGTTTTGATGGCCTGCTCGGAAAGTTTAATGCGGTGTTGCCAAGGGCCGGGTTGTTGGGTTTCCGGGTCGATGTCGCGGACGGCGGCGAGTTTGTAGACTCCGCCCAAAGCCGCCTGATCGCCGCCTGTGACCAACTGCGTGCCGATGCCCCAAACCGTGATCTTCGCCCCGGTTTCGTGCAGGGTTTCGATTTGATACTCGTTCAGATCGTTGCTGGCCACAATGCGGACGTTGGGAAAACCGGCATCATCCAACTGCTTACGGGCGGCAATGCTCAATTCCCGCAAGTCGCCGGAGTCCAAACGGATTCCCACCATTTCATGGCCGCGGTCTCTCAGCCAATTCCCCGTGTGAATTGCGTGCTCCACGCCTGCCGGGGTGTCGTAAGTATCCACTAGAAATACGCAATTGTTGGGCAGCGTTTTCGCATAGGCTTGGAAGGCTTCCCTTTCGTCTCCGAAGCACATCACCCAACTATGGGCATGCGTGCCTTTGACGGGAATGCCGTAAAGTTTGCCCGCGAGCACGTTGGAAGTCGAATCGCAACCGCCGATGTATGCCGCCCGCGAAGCCGTCAACCCGCCATCAATTCCTTGCGCCCGTCTTAGCCCGAACTCCATCACGGGTTCCTTGCCGGCGGCCCGGCAAATTCGGGAGGCTTTGGTGGCGATTAAGGTGGAAAAATTGACCAGATTCAAAAGCGGCGTCTCTAACAGTTGGCATTGCCAAATCGGTCCTTGTACACGAATCAACGGTTCTTGACCGAAGACCACCGTGCCTTCGGGAATCCCATCCAGATCGCAAGTCATCCGCATTTCGCCCAACGCTTTCAGGAACGCAGGTTCAAACAACGGCAGCCCATCGTTGCCGGTCAGCGTGGCGAGATAGCCAAGCTGCTCTTCATCAAACTGGAACTGTTCCACAAAATCCACCGCCTCGGCCAAACCGGCAGCAATCGCATACCCGCCCGCAAACGGCGGCTTGCGAAAGAACAAATGAAACACCGCCTCCCGCCCGGCCAACCCGGATTTCCAATAAGCGTAAGCCATTGTGAGTTGGTACAGATCGGTCAACAACACCAACGAATGCCGATAAAGTTGGCTCAGCGCAGTCATCACAGGATTCCGTATTCGAGAAATTTATGGGGGAGCAGCACAAAACCCATCCATAATACATACGATCTTCGCGCTGTGGGGGATCACTCTCTTCGTGTATAATTAACACTAAATCTCGATAATTTGTATACAGGTTGAAGGCATAGTGAAAGATGCTGATTAAAAAAAGATTATTATTAAAACGAGAAGTCCGAATTGTGGCAAAATGGGCTGGCAGACGGATAAAGAATTCGGCTAAGATCGCGGGCTGTTTGAATTTCGGTCACTCGGCTGGGAGCCGAGCGACGATGACAAATTGGTTTCCATGTTGAAAATCAACCCGGAAAGATTGCGATGGACCGCCAACCTCATTTTTCGCGCACCCGCCGCTTAGTTCCTTCGCCGACTTCCGTGGAGCATTCGTTGAAAGCCCCTGCCCCCCTACCAATTGACAATCTGGATTCCCTCTCCGAAACGGCTGTTTGCGAATTGGAGCAAACCCAGGCGGATTTGGGCTTAGCGGAAACCCATGCGTTCGCCTTCGCGGAGACCAATCGGTGGAAAGATGGGCTGGAATGGCCCGCGACGATTTGGCTGGCCTTCGTTCATCTGGGAGCACTTGCGGCTCCGTTTTGTTTTTCCTGGCAGGGTTTGGGAGTCGCCGCCGTGCTGTCTTGGACGATGGGAAGTTTGGGCATCTGCCTGGGTTTTCATCGCATGCTGACCCACGGCAGTTTTGAAACCTACGCCCCCGTGCGCTGGTTTTTCGCGACTTTGGGAACTCTGGCCGGCGAAGGCCCGCCGATTATGTGGGTCGCGGCTCATCGCAAGCACCATCTTCACAGCGACCAAGATGAAGACCCGCATACGCCGATGCACGGCGGATGGTGGAGCCACGTGCTGTGGATGCTGCCCAAACACGAAACCCGCTATTGGTCGGAACTCTACCGCCGATTCGCCCCGGACATGCTAAGCGACCGCTACATTCGGTTTCTCAACCGCAACTTTCTCTGGCTGCAACTCGTAATGGCTTTTTCATTGTTCACGGCGGGTTGGGCCGTTGGGGACGTTCGCATGGGATTTTCCTTTTTGGTCTACGGCTTGTTCGTCCGTTCGGTTTACGTTTTGCACGTGACTTGGTTCGTGAACTCGGCCTCGCACATCTGGGGCTACCAGAACTATCAAACCGATGACAACAGCCGCAACAATTGGTGGGTGGGACTTTTGGCATTTGGAGAAGGCTGGCACAACAATCATCATGCCGACCAACGCCGCGCTCGCCACGGCCATCGCTGGTGGGAATTCGATGTCACCTACATGACCGTCTGGTTGCTGGAACGCACGGGCTTGGCTTGGAATGTGGTGAAGAAACCGTCCGTTCGCGCCATCGGTGCCGAGCGGGAATTGTCTCTTCCCCAGAAATAAAGACCTCCCTCCTGGGATTTTCTCCAACAAAAAAGCTGTCTTCCCAATCCCGGAAGCCGGCTTTTTCGTTCCCGTGCTCCCGCGTCCATTCCAAGTCGGTCTCTTGTTTGTCAAAGCGGGGGGCTGTTGAAATGTTTGATCGGCACGCCTTCCGCGCGGGCCGACGCTTCGGTTTGAGACGAGAGACGCTTGGTCAGTTCTTCCGCAGGCTGTTTGAAATCCACGGGCTTGATTTTCTTTTCTGCTCGTACAAATACCGATCCACGCCCCGCGCGTTGTTGAACAACCGCGACTCTCCGCGAAACCGCAAACGATCAAAAACCTGAAGGCTCCAAGCTGAACAATGAACCAAATCTTGCTAAAAAGGATTTCATGGACGTGTTCTCCCCAAAATGTGAGTGAGCGAGAGCCTTACTTTTTGGGCACCACCTCCAGCTTTTGTCAAATAGGTTGCGGACAAATCCCGCTCTAAGGGTTATGATTTTTGTTTCCTAATCAAAGGCTATTTGCCTTTTTGGGACGATAAACGCTTGAATGATTTCGTGGACTATGTCTTGAAGATGCGGCGGAAGGACTTTCTGCCCTGGCTCGAACAGCATTCCCAAATGTTGGTCCAGCATGCCCAGAAGCTGGCGGCGGAAGCGGGAAGACCTTACGAGTTTAAACAAGGCAAATTCAAAAAAGAGACGTTTATCCAGAACTTGATCCGCCAGGATAACATCACGCAAGGTTTGGTGGCCGTGTTGTGCGTGATGGAAACCTGTCGAACGGTCTCTCTGAAGCGCGGCAAAACGCGGCCTTGGCTGTCTTACAAGCGCCGACCGCAGCGCGTGCTCTACTATTATTTTCTGGACCGGGAATTCGGTTTGATGCACATCCGCTTGGAGACATGGTTCCCCTACGGGATCCAAGTTTACGTCAACGGCCACGACTGGCTGGCGCAGCAGATGCTGAAGAAGGGGTTGGGATTCGTCCAACAAGACAACGCCTTCACCTTTTTGGAAAACCCGAAAGCCGCTCAGAAAATCGCCGACCGCTTTGCCGGTCTCAATTGGCCCAAGCAGCTTTCGAAGTGGGCTCGGCGGGTGAATCCGCTGCTGACGCGCGGCGGATGGCTGAGCCACTTGGATTATTATTGGGTCACCGATCAGGCGGAATACGCCTCGGACGTTCTGTTCGCCGGCCGCAACGAGCTGCGCGAGCTTTACCCACGGCTGATCGATCACGCCGTGGTCAACTTCTCGGCCAGCGACATCCTGACGTTCCTGGGCCGGAAGCTTAACGGCAACTTTCAAGGCGAAGTGCTCACGAGTTGCCAGAAGAAGCGCCATCCGGGGCGCGAATCAAACACCGGATGAAAGACAACTGGCTGAAGATGTACGACAAATTCGGCCTGATCCTCCGCGTGGAAACGGTGATCAACCAGCCGCGCGAGTTCCGCGTCCGCCGCGAGGGGATGCGGAAGGGCGAGCCTCAAATGGTGTGGGCTCCCATGAACAAAGGCGCTTAACCAACTTGTGACCAACTCCTTATCCGACCGACAACATCATTCTCAGGATGAAACAAACCTTATGGCTAAGCAAACCATTGCCGATGTGGACGTGGCCGGAAAAACTGTGTTGATCCGCGTGGATTTCAATGTGCCTTTGGACGAAAACCAGCACATCACCGATGACCGCCGGATTCGCATGGCTTTGCCTTCGATCCAGTCCGTATTGGATCGCGGCGGACGGGTGATTTTGATGAGCCACCTGGGCCGTCCCAAAGGCAAACCCGTGGCTGCGCTGAGCCTCAAACCCGCCGCGGAGCAGTTGGGGCATCTTTTGGGCCGCGAGGTGTCTTTCGCGACGGACACCGTAGGTCAAGAGGCTCGCCAAAAAGTCGCCGACCTAAAAGCCGGCGAGGTGCTGGTATTGGAAAACCTGCGCTTTAACCCGGAGGAAGAAATCAAGGAAGAGAAAGCGACCGATGAGCAAAAAGCCGCCAAACAAGCCTTCGCGGCGGAGCTTGCCGAGTTCGCCGATGTCTACTGCAACGATGCCTTTGGAACCTGTCATCGCAAAGATGCCTCAATGCTCGCCGTTCCCTTGGCAATGAAGGGAAAGCCCAAAGTCAGCGGGTTTTTGGTGGCCAAGGAAATCGAATATCTTTCCGACGTAATCCGCAATCCCGAGCGGCCCTTCGTGGCAATTTTGGGCGGGGCGAAAGTCTCGGACAAAATCAAAGTTATCCGCAAACTGCTGGAAACCTGCGACAAAATCCTCATCGGCGGGGCGATGGCCTACACGTTTTCGCTGGCCCAGGGACAAAAGGTGGGAAAGAGCTTGGTGGAGAAAGATCAAACCGATCTCGCGAATGAACTGATCGAACAAGGCAAGGGCAAACTCATGCTGCCCGTGGATACGCATTGCGGGGATGCGTTCCGTGCCGACTGCAATAAATGCGTGGTTCCCGCCGGGGAGATTCCGGACGATTTCGAGGGCTTGGACATCGGCCCGGAGACGTCCAAACTTTATGCGGACGTCGTGAAGTCTGCCAAGACGATTGTGTGGAACGGCCCGATGGGCGTGTTCGAGATGCCGCCTTTTGATGAAGGAACCAAAGCCGTCGCCCAGGCAATTGCCGAGAGCGATGCGCTCAGCATCATCGGCGGAGGCGACAGCGCCGCCGCCATCGAGCAGTTGGGTTTCGCGGAGAAAGTCAGCCACGTCAGCACCGGCGGCGGCGCGAGTCTCGAAATGCTGGAAGGCAAAGAGTTCGCCGCCGTGAATGCCTTGGACGACAAATAAATTTCGCAGCGAGATTCGCACCAAAGGCGAGCGGGAGGTGTAAGCCTCCCGGTTCTGTATTTCGTTATGGGGCCTGACCCCTTCCAAATATTTTTGGGTTTCAGCCGGGAAATGCAGGAACTTGGCTTCCGATCGTTCGCTTTCTCTTCCCTTGGTGGAAGAAGTTATTCCATGCCCCGATGCGATGGATGCCCTGCAAGCATTCGCCGAGGAACCGGACGTGGTTCTGTTGGAAAGCGCGCTCCAACGCGAGGGGGTTGGCCGGTATTCCTTCTTGATGGCCGAACCATTCGAGCGGCTCACGCTGCCCCGCGTGGAATTCGGGATCGACCCTTTTGGTGCGGTTCGCAGTCTGCTCAAGCGTTACTCCGCTGAAAGCGTTCCCGGTCTGCCCCCGTTTCAAGGCGGAGCCGCCGGGGTGTTGAGTTACGAACTCGGCGGAGCCTGGGAACGGATCCCCCGGCGGGGCGCGGATGAATTTCAACTTCCGGATTTGGTCATCGGCTTTTACGATTGGGTGATTGCTTGGGACCACGAAAGCCATCGGTGTTGGGTTCTCGCGCACGGGTTTTCTCATCGCCCCGGCCAAACGCGGGTGGACCACGCGGCGGAAACGATTCGCAAAGTGAAAGATCACCTGAATCGCGTGCCAACAAATCGCCCCGCTTTTTCCCCGCCGAAATTGCGAGTGTGCGAGTCCCCGGCCCCCCGTTGGCCCGTGCCCGGTCATGCGGGGTTGGTCAGCGACTTCTCGCGGGAAGATTATCTCCGCACGGTCGAGCGGATCATCGAATACATTTCTGCGGGCGACATCTTTCAGGCGAATTTGTCGCAGCGATTGTCGGCAGAGACTTCCCGCAGTCCGCTGGAACTTTACGGCAGGCTTCGCGAAAAAAACCCGGCCCCGTTCGCGGCGTATTTTGCCCACGAGGATTGGGCCATCGTCAGTGCTTCGCCCGAACGCTTTTTGCGGGTGACCGATCGTGCCGTCGAGACCCGGCCCATCAAAGGAACTCGCCGCCGGCAAACAGCACCGGAAGCGGATCTCTTCACCCGCGATGCGCTCAGGGAGAGCGAAAAAGATCAAGCCGAGAACGTGATGATTGTGGATCTCTTGCGGAACGATCTCTCCCGCGTTTGCCAGCCGGGCAGCATTCGCGTGCCTTCACTTTGCCAAGTGGAAACTTACGAAACCGTGCAGCATTTGGTGTCCGAAATTCGCGGCGAATTGGCGGAACCGTATGATGTCTGGGACTTATGGGCCGCCGCGTTTCCGGGCGGTTCGATCACGGGCGTCCCAAGGTGCGGGCCATGCAAATCATCGGCGAATTGGAACCCACCGTGCGCGGGCCGTATTGCGGGAACCTGTTCTATGCGGGGTTCGACGGCCAAGCCGACAGCAGCATTCTCATCCGCACACTGATTTGCCGGCGGGGTTTCGTACAATGTTCGGTGGGCGGGGGAATCGTGGCTCAATCCGATCCCTTAGCCGAGTACGCAGAAACCTGGCACAAAGCCGAAGCCATGCTGCGGGCACTCTGAAACAGTCAAGGGTCTTCTGGTCAAGGGTCGAGGGACAAGGGTCTTCTGGACAAGGGACAAGGGACAAGGGACAAGGGACAAGGGACAAGAGCCAGAACTGAAGGAGGGCGGAGAGCCAGAAGAAAGCAGCCTAATCGCTGATTGCTGACCGCTTGCCTCAATACGGTTGATTCGGTTTGGGTTTTTGTTCGGCGACTTTTGTGAAGCCCGTGCTGGAAAACAATCTGACGGAGGGTGTGTTCCAGACGAAACATTCGGCGGTCGCCCGCCCATCTTCGGCGATTTCCTCCCGGCAAATGTGAGATAATATCGCCTGGGCCACGCGGCGGCCGCGAAATGCGGGAAAAGTCACCACCGAGAAAATCACGCGATCCCGCTCGGTCAATTCAAAGTGCCAATCCTGGACCAAATCGCCCCGCCGATGCCATTGATAACCGGCCACCGCTCCCTCGACCAGCCCAACCCAAAGCACGCCTTGATCGGCGAACTCGCGATTCATCCGCGATAAAAACGTCGGGGTATCTTGGCGAACCAGTTCCCCTAAAACACCCGCCGGCACTTGATCTGGGTTGTCGTACCGCATGATTTCCACGCCGAGCGAATGGTCGATCAAAGCCGCTTCTTGCCGCCATTCCCAAACGCACAAACGGTGATAAAACCAACGATTGAACTTCCTCGAAGCCATTTTTCGCAGCGATTGCCAAACCCCCCGACGTTTTATCCCCTGAGTGAAATCATGGACGCGGATCGCAAAAACTGTGAACATGCCAGACGCCCTAAGTAATAGGAATGAAAAACATGCCTCCTCAAACAACTTTACCCCAGTGAAAACCCTCAAATCCCGAAAATAAGGCCCACGGGTTGCGATTTCCAAAAGCAGCGGGTGAAGAGTCGCAACTTTCCCGGATGTTTAAGAATCGAAACATCCGTGTGAGGAACATCTTGCCGAAAATGAAAAAGTTCGGTATGGAAGCATCGTATAAAATACGCGAGGCGAAATCGCGATCCGCAAATGCCCGGATGGACCAGTTTGGGACCGGTTTTTATGTGACTTTCGGAAAGGAATTGAAGAATGAGCGGCGTGAGAATTTTGGTCGGCACGAAAAAAGGCGCGTTCATTTTGACTTCCGATGGCCGGCGGCAAAACTGGGAAGTCAGCGGCCCTTTGTTCGGGGGTTGGGAAGTCTATCATCTGAACGGTTCCCCGGCGGATTCAAATCGCATTTACGCTTCGCAATCCAGCGGGTGGTTCGGGCAGATTATTCAGCGATCGGACGATGGCGGAAAAACCTGGCATCAGCCCGGAACCCCCACCGGCGAACCGGCCACAACCCCGGAGGGAAGACCTCAAGCCGAGAGCAACAAGTTCGTGTACGATAGCAGTCGCGGAGACCGGCAAACCGTTGACGACGCACCAATGGTACGATGGAACCCAGCATCCTTGGGAATTCAAACGGGTCTGGCATCTGGAACCCTCACTCGATAACCCGGACGTGGTTTACGCCGGGGCCGAAGATGCGGCGTTGTTTCGCTCGGACGATGGCGGGAAGAACTGGCACGAACTCGCCGGACTGCGGGAAGTGCATGGCTCGAAATGGACCCCCGGCGCGGGCGGGATGTGCCTGCACACAATTCTGCTCGACCCCGAAAATCCCCGCCGCATTTATGTCGCGATTTCCGCGGCGGGCGCGTTTCGCACGGAGGATGGCGGGGAAACCTGGCTGCCGATCAACCAAGGTTTGAAATCGGAATACATTCCCGACCCCAACGCGGAAGTCGGGCATTGCGTGCATCACATGACGATGCACCCCACCCGACCCCGCGTGTTGTTCATGCAGAAACATTGGGACGTGATGCGCAGCGACAACGCGGGCGATCAATGGCATGAAATCAGCGGCAACCTGCCCAGCGATTTCGGTTTCCCGATTCAAGTCCACGCCCACGAACCCGAAACGGTTTACGTGGTTCCCATCAAAAGCGATTCCGAACATTACCCGCCCGAAGGCAAATTGCGGGTGTATCGCAGCCGAACCGGCGGAAACGAATGGGAACCTTTGGCCAAAGGCTTGCCCCAAAAAGATTGCTTCGTGAATATCTTAAGAGATGCAATGGCCGTCGATGTGTTGGATTCCTGCGGGATCTACTTCGGCACGACGGGCGGCCAAGTTTATGGTTCCGCCGACTCCGGCGATTCTTGGCAGGAAATAGTCGGCCATCTGCCGCCGGTGTTGTCCGTCGAAGTGCAAACGCTGCCGTAGCGGTTCTGTGAACCCCACAACGTGCGATGAATGGGCTAGGTGTCGTAGTGGCCGTCCCAAGGGTCGGTGAAGGCCATGTAATTCCCCGGATGAAACTCGACCCACCAATTGCCGTTTTCTTGTTGGGGTGGAAAAGGGATCAAGCCGAACGTGACCCCAAAGCGTTCGATGGAAAACGGCTTAACGAGAATGTCGCCATAGGTGACGTCGCCTAATTCTTCGATCCGTTGTCTGCTCAATTTCAAGTAGCTGTCGCCATCCATCTCGTTGCGGGGGCCGAGGTTGTCGATGGTGTCTTCGCACAAGTTGCCTTGGGAATCGAACAAAAACCGAGCGAGGAATTCGCAGCCCGGCTCCCGGCTGGCGAGCACGTAGGGAGTCGTGAAAAAAAATTGGCGTCCATCCGGCGTAAGACCCACGTACTTGGCGTGATAGTCGTCGCGTTTAATGGGAATGCGCTCCGGCACGTTCATCGGCGTGGTCCTCCTGGCTTTGCCCGCATTCAGTGATTCAAACTGCAAATGGCGCGGCTTCCGTGATTCATCAGTTAATCATAAACTCACAAATTTTAGGGGCAGTGAGACAAAGGGGCAAAGTTGGAAAACCAATAACGCTTTGGCCGATTGAAGTCTTTTTTCGCCGAAGGCCAAACATCTCTCTGCTTACTTCAGTTGGCTAAAGAGTTACCAAAATCAGAACTCTGCTTACCTTTTTCTCGCTTTGTCCCTTTGCCCCTAAAAAATCCGTTTCCGCAATTTATACTTTGATAAAGTTATCCCGTGTGACTCGCCGGGACAAGGTATTTCGATGGCAGCACGTTGACTTCGTGGGGAAACAAATCCGGCAGTCGCGCGGTGGAGGCTTCGGCTTCCCAGCAGGCCACCCAGGTTTCCCAAGAAATGGGAAGCTCGCAATACAAGGCGTGGTTGGATTCCAGCGTGGGCAAATCGTACTGCCGCGCTTGCGAACGCGGGCGGGGCCGCATCCAGGGACGGGCGTGCAAATCGTAGCGGACTTCGGTTTCATAGCGTCCATCGGGCCAGACTACCAAGCCTTTACCCATCACATCATACGGCGGCAGTTCCGGCGCGAAGCAGCCCTGCAATTGCTCGCGGACGATGTCCACGCCCGCCAAACCATAAAACCCCGCGATGGCCAGTTCCAACGTCTGCCGATGCCAGTCTTTCAATTCGACCAACCAACCCGGTTCGATCACGCCGACCATCAGCCAGCTCGATTGCTCTTGGAAGGCCAAAACCAACGGCCCATTCGTGTAGCCTTCGCAATCCAAAGAAACGCGAATGCTGTTGCAAGCCACCTGCACGTTTTGGAGGGAAAGTTTCTTCCCGGAGAATTGCCGGCTTTCTTCCAGCAGCACCAAGAGTTCCCGCTCGACGAAATGCCGCACGTCGATGACCGTGTGATGCAGCTTTTCTTCGTAGCGAGTTCGCAAGCGTTTTCTGCGGGCCGGGCGGCGGTTGCGGTCCACCTTGCGGAGCTTGCTGAAGATTTTGGGAATAGTTCCCGAATGAAAGCCGGGCTTCATCAGTCGAATGATGCTCTCGCCGTGGCTGCCCACCAGCACGGGTTTGAGCTGGTTTTTGCGATTGGCTTGGTAGAGTTTCCAGTTTTCCTTGAACTCCCAAACGAGAAAGCCAAACATGCCGGGCGTGGAAAACACAATCACCGTGGCAATAAACCAGGATTGCTCTTTCCCAAAGTCAGGATTCATCTTCAGCAACGCGCCTTGGATCGCGGGAGTTAAGGGAATCAGGAATTTATGCGAGACCGTCACGATCGGAAAATGCTTGATGGGGTTGACTTGAGGCTCGAAGAACACGTTCACCAAGACCCGCACCACAAAAGCCACCACCGACCAGACAACTCCCACGACAGCCTTGACCAGAAAGACGGCGGTGTTCTGCCCGCTGCGAAAACGCAGCAGTTCATCGACGGCGTACATCCCGCGCTCGAAGGTTTCCAGCACGCGCTTGAAGAAATTCACGATGGCCTCGAACAACGCGATCAGCCATTTGACGCGAATGTGATCCCACGTTTGATAAATGCGTTCGCTGGTGAGTTCTTCCAGGTCTCGGCCCGCGCGGGAATTGAGCGCGAGGGCAAACCCCACGAACATCAAACCGCCCCAAAGCGGTTCCGGGCGGTCGTACATCCCTAGTTGCGGCATAAGAAGCCAAAACATCGCCGTGAACGTCAACGGATACAGCACATGCCGCCGAAACCAGCGCATCGGCCGGCTGCGAAATATCTTGCGTAGAAACTCGTGCTTCCAAAACCAGCGGGGAATGTCGAACACCAGCCGCCGCACCACGCGGAAGCCCGATTTGAACAGATCGAACACGGCCTGTCGAAACGAGGGCACGTGAATCATCCCGAACAGAAACGCGCCCAGAATCACAATTCCCAAAATGAAGCCGCCGGGGTCGGCCACGTCGAACCAACTGAGCAGATGTGTGCGTTGTTCGGTTGCGGCGGCGGCATGGTTTGCGGTCTCAGCCGCAGCTTCGCTGGCGTGTTCAACTCCGTAAATCTTGTCGAACATGTGCTTCAGACCTTCGAGGATAATCAGCGCTCCCCCGAACGGAACCGCGACGTAAATCGTCGCGAACCGCCCTGCCGCCGTCCCGAAGGCCACGGAACTAAAGCGTTGCAGCCAGCGCAGATAAAACTCGCCCCGGCGGTAAACGCCGTCCAGCAAAACTTTCAGCCGTCGGTCGGCCCGCAACAGCCAATCGCCCCGCGCAATTCCGCCGGGCCGGACAAATCCGGCATTTTGAGGTTGTTACGAGAAATCGCATCCCGCAGCATGCTCATGTTGAGGAAACCCTGCCGCACCACGTGGTCGAGCAATTCCTCGATAATTTTCCGCCGCGACACTCGTTCGGGCAGGTTTTGGGGTTCCAATCCCTCTTCGTCCAGAGCTTGGCGAACTAAAGGCCGCAACCGCTGCCGGAGTTGGTGTTCCACGTTCTCGGCGGCTTCGTGCAGCAAATGGCTTAACTGTTCGCGTTCGGTTCCCGAAAGCCGAATTGCCATCAACCGCGAGGTCGCCCGCCTCAGATGCCTGTTGATCCGCACTTCCCTTTGGTTCGGCAGCAACCGCCGCACGGGCTGCTTGCCGAAGGAGCGAATCCAACCGCCCAAGTCGATGTGCGAGATTTCCCGTTCGTGGTCGATGCAGACTTTTTGCAGGTCGTACAGTAGGCGTTTGTCCGCGCTCCAAAAACCGTGCGTGGACTTGGCGAGCAGGCTGACCATCACGTCCCGCCAGACCTCGGCTTGCTCGTCATTGAAGCCCAAAGCCGCCTGCAATCGGCGGGAAAGTTGTTCGAGTTCGCCCATCGCCGCGATGGAGGTTTCCCCCGATTGGCCCACAGGGGCATAGCGGGCGGCTTTCAAGCGCAGTAACGCCGCCCTGACCGCGTTGCCTTGTTCGCTCACGCGGTTGGCTTTTTGAATCAAGCGGGCAAACAACTTTTGATTGGGCGCGGCCAAGTCCAAGTATTCCGCCTTGGAAGAAGCCGTTTCTTCCACCAGCGTTTCCACCGCTTTTTGTTGGCGTTTCTTAGCCGATGGTTTTTTGGAAGGTTTGGGTTGCGACTCTTCATCGCGTTTTCGCAAGCCTTCGGGAATCGGCGTGCGTTCGGGCCGCGTAGTTTCCAAAAGATACAGCACGTCCATGTCTTGTCCGAACACGGCATCGATTCGCGGGTAATCTTCAAGAGCCGGAAAAAACGCGGGCAATCTTCGCGGCTCGAAATACCTTAACTGCAAATAAACGGCCGCCGCTTCGATGTAAACCGTGCTGAAATCTTCCGGGGGAAGCAGAAAATCTTCCTCCTCGATCACGGCGTGCATTTCATCGAACTCGACCTGCCCGATCTGGTCGATGCGTTCCCGAATCAGCGAAGGCGACAACTCGCCGGTCTCGATTTTTTTCGCCAGCGTGGCATCGATCCGCGCATGGAACAACAGCATCCAATAGCGAATCAGAAGATCATCGAGGTTGAGTCCCTCAAGCGATTCATCTCCCGGTTGGGCAATTAAGATCGAAGGCGTGGGCACTTCGCTGGCCCGGTCGATGCCCAATTCATCGCGTTCGACAAGCAGAAGAAGTTCATCGGCATCGATGACGTAACTTTTGCGGTGCGGAATCTTCATGCCCAGCCGCGAGATGTCGCGTTCCGAGCGAATCACCCGGCGCACCACCCGCGCGGGCACGGGGAAAGCTGCCGGGTCCACAGCCCGCACCGCCTCCGCCGCCTTTTTCAAAAGGAGTTCGCTTGCTTCGGTATTCCCCACCAACCTCGCCCGTCCTGTTGGAAGATTGTATTGGAATCGTGTCGGTCCACGGGAACTTCAGGGATCCCTCCGTGTAATAGTGTATCGGAAAAACCGCCGAGACTTCCACCAGGGATCGGGAAGAATCGGAAAGTTCTCCCAGGATTTCGACTGCTTAATGCGTATTGTTTGACTCCCCGGAACACCGAGCGTGAAGTCAATCACATTTTCGGAAACCGCCACTTGTGCCAGAAAGTAAACATAATCATATATTCGTTTTGCCGATCAGAGAGAATATTTCCGTCACGAAATATCTAAGGACCATTTCAGAGACTTCAGCAAACGATTCATTTGCTCATCGTTGAAAGTGCCGATGGGGCCTTTTGCCAAATCGAGGTTGAGTTTGTCGAGCAGAGTGATTTCGTCCGTTTTCGCAGCCGAATTTTTCTCTAATCCACCTTCTCCCGTGGAGAATATGGCGCACCAAGGCTGAGTGGCTCGCTTGTCCAATTTTTGGGAATAGAAGGGGATAGCAATGACACTATGACCACCGTTCAGTGCGTTATTAGAAAGAATGAACACCGGGCGAGATTTCCCGGTTTGATCCCGTTTGAGTCGATAAATCTCTCCCCGTTTCGGAATCATTTCACCAGGTCTCTTCCGAGGATTTGAGCGTGCTTGTGCCGGTCGCCTTGTTCTGCCAGATGCGGTGTTCCACGACTTCTTCCGCTTCTTCACGGGCATCGCGAAACGCCGTCAAGTTTTCGGGCGCACATCCGCGATCCGCGAGCGCGGAAATCCACGTATCCGCGAATTCGCAGGGAATTAACCAGGCGGAATAGAGAAAATCCAAGGCTTGTCGTTGCTCGTGACTGAAGTCGAAAATGCCCTCATAGTCCGCCTCGCGCATCGTGTTTTCTGCATTTTGGAGCCATCGGAAAGCCTCGATTCCTTTAGCAAGAAAGGCTTCGCACTCCTTGCAGTCCAAGGTTTCGGCAGATCGCTGTATGAACGTATTGGATTCAGCCGCATACGCGCGGCACACGGCGATTCGCGATCATAAAAGCCAAATTTTCAGACATGGCACATACTCCAACTTTGATCTACCACTCGCAATGCCGAATGAGATCGTCACTTTTTCTTTGAATTGAACCATCAGACTTTGAAGGCGGCGCGGGTTCGTTCGACGAGGCGGTTATCGCGGCCGCCGGAGCCTTTCAGATTGAACATATTGGAAGCCAAATACGTGTCCCTCCAGGCGGGCGAGATGTTGTAATAATCTTCCAACACCGCCGAGCTGAATTTGTAATCGTGGGCATCGGTGCCTTTTAAGAACACCAACACCCGCGCGGCATCAATCAGTTTTTTGGCCGCTTGATCGTCGGGCGGGGATTCCTGCAAATAACCCATGACTTTCTTAGCGGCCAACAGCGGGTCTCGGCTGAGGTCGGCGAAGATTTGCTCGGTCGCGGGAGCATCGTCCGAAAGTGCCGCGGGTTCCAAGCTGTCGATGCTCAAATCTTTGATCCGCCCGCGAGACTGCATTGCCCCGCGGAACATCGGCAGGAACGCCGCGTTTTGCAGCATCAGCAGCCGGCGGGTTTCATCGTTTGATGTCGCGCGGTAGGCGAAGAACAGGGCATTGGTTGTGGTGAGCGTGTGCAAGGCCACGATGCCCGGTTGCCGCATCAGCATTTCTCCCGCCGCCACACCGAAGGCATCCCACACCGATTGCGCCGCCACCCCGGCGTTCAGCAGGGAAACCACGTGATCGCAGGCTTCATCGTTGGAACCGGTTCGCAGGGTTTGCAGAAGTTCCGTGGTGGCTTTTTTATCGAGTTGGCCATCCCGCCATTCCTTGCGAATCGTTTTGGCCAATTCCTGATTGCGGCGATACGGGCGGTCGGCTTCCTCTTCGCGCTTGGCGGGGTTCTCGCCTTCGTGCATCAGCAAGGCATAGGCCAGCGACCGCAGCACGGGTTCGGAATTTTGCGAGCCGATACATTGCAGCGTCCGCAAACTGTTGGCCACGAAAATTGCCTTGTGGCCGATGGAACGAAAATCCCTTGCCCCGAAGCGGAACAGCATTTCGTAGATTTCATTCGTGCCGGCGGTTCTTGCCAATTGCGCCACCGCCGCATCGGCTTTGGCTTCGTCCCAATTGTTCATCGCCTCTGCGAAAGTTTTATGAGCCTCGTGGCGCTTTGGGCATCGCGGCATCATCCACGGCGGACATCGTCCAATCCCCGCGTTCTTGCACGTCCCTTTGGGCGGCGGATTTGTAATAATCCAAGGCCCAAAAAATCGGCAGCCAACGCTGATCGGGCGGCGAAGCCAAGCTCGCGATGTGGGCCGAGTTCACCACCAGCACCGCATGAAATTTAAACCCGACCGAAGGCCGGGGTTCCACGTTTTTCACGCCCGCCAACAACAGCCCCGCCAAAACTTCGCGGTAACTGAGGCCCTTGTTGATCTTGGCGGCGATGACTTCCAAGAGCCGGTTTTGTGGAGTCTCCTCGATGAGTTTCACCACGGGTTCAATCGCGGGATTGAGCCTGACGGTTTGGGAAGCGAGTTTGGCTTCTGCCGCCGAGACCGGGCGAAGTCCTTTGAGAAACGCCAAATCCCCCAGTCCCAGCAAAGTTCCCGTCGCCGCCGAGTGTTTGAGAAAATCGCGTCGCGTGTTTCGATTGGCCATGACCGTTCCTCCGAGTGAAGAGTGAAAGTGCCGTCAGTAAGCCTCCTTTTACGCCAGAGAAGATTGTACCCGAAACGCGGCCAAATTTCGCAACCCCGATGAAATCACACGGGCAACGTGCGTGCTGAAATTTGCGAAGCGGCGGGGGCTTTGGTGCGTTCGCCTAAGAGGAAGCGTTTGAGATGCCGGTTTTTGCGGATCACAATTTCCATCGCCACCGGCACGAGCACTCCGCAACACAGGCCGACCGCGAATAGCAATTCGCGATGTTGCAGGCCCAATTTCATCAACACAATGCGGCTGCCGGCGAGAGGAAACACGTGCAACAGAAAGATGCCGTAAGAGTATCCGCCCAACCACGCCAGCCAGCGCACGGGTTTCCGCAGGGCGAACAAGACAGCGGTTCCAGTGAGTCCCACCAGAAACGCCACGCCGTTAATCCGTCCATCAGCGACTTGCAAGAGGCCCGCGAACATTTCCTGTTGCAGCCAAAACCCCGCGCCCAATCCCAGCATTAATAGGGCAAGCACTTCCCGGCGAAAGATGCGTTCGGGAAAGCGAGAGATCCCGCAGCCCAGCACGAAAAACGGCAGCAAATTCAGGTAGCCGGTGAAGGAAAACACATTGCTGCGCGGCCCCCACAAACTGAACGTGACCGAAGCCGCCAAACAAATCAGCCACGGTCCCAGCCGATCCATCAAACGAAATCCATCCAGCAGCACCACCGTCAAAAACACAAGAAAGATGGCGTGCAGAAACCAAAATTGATCGTGGCTGTAAACGTACAACTTCCAAATTTCCCCCAACGGCGTGGCGACGTTGGTGCCGGGGACGATGGCATGCAGCACGTATTGGATCGTGCCGATGGTCAACAGCGGGAAGAACAAGCGCTCGATTTTCCGCGCGAGAAACTTCCGCGAGGTCGAGAACATCACCGGCAGCATGGAATACACGAAACCTGAAATCACCGTGAACAACGGCACGCGCAGATATTCCAGCATGAAATAGGCGTAGCGGTAGCCCGAATGATCTTCCACCCGCAAACCCGTGGCCTGGGTGTCGCCGATGACGTGGCCCATGACCATCAGGATAATCGCCATGCCGCGAAGCGTTTCCACCCCAGCATCTTTTTGCCGGCGGGACGCGGGAGTTGGTAACGGCAACGGGGACAAAAGCGAAGAAGACGAGGCAACAGGTGCGGAACCGCCCCGAAGTGCAGGCAACGGAATCGACATTTTCACCTTCCCATTTCAGGAAACAGACGCGATTGAGAATCCCGATGGCCGCGCCCAAAGCCTGGCAAGCATCCATCATGCGCCGGCAGAGGGGATTGCCTCGTTCCCGATGCCGCGTGATCTCGTCACGCTAGTTTAGCTCCGCCGATTGATTCGCGCCGGCCGCCTTTGGAAAGCAACACCGATTCCGCAAACTCCGGCTCAAGAAAACGATCGAACCGCACCGTTGCCAATTCGCCACATTCCCCACGAATCCCAGCGTGGATTTGCGGGCCTTACAGAATCCGCAGGCCCTTGGGCAGGGATTCGCCGAAGATTAGCGATTGTTCTTCGGTTTCCAGCGTGCCGGCGGTTTGGACTAGGTTTTGAAAATGTGCCGGGGCTTGGTGAAGATCAAGCCAACTCACGCATTGTCGGCGGGTCTCACTCGAAAGATCGCGGAAGCGGTCTTCGGTTCGGCGGGCAATTTGCATAATCGCCAAGGGTAGCATGGAATCTTCGAAGGCATCTTCCATCAATCGCTTCACCCAGCCGGCGGCTTCTTGGGGAGGAATCACTCCGTTCAAGGGGCCGTAAAGCGGTTTGCGAGCGCCCAAGCGTCCCAGCGCCCAAATCATTGCGAAGCGAACAGCTTCCATTTTGGGCCGGCCGTAAAGATCGAGAATCATGCGGCCCAACTCTTGTTTCACCGTCATGTTTAAGCGTTCCAGCGAACCCAGCATCCGCCAGATCTCGGCTTGTTCATGCGTGTTGGAGGAAAGCCCCGTGCCGCCTTTGCCTCGGCCCGTCGTCATCTGTTTGTGGATTTGCCGGATGGGAGCCAACAACGGCGAAGCCAAGGCCGTTTGCTGGCCGGCGAGCAAACCGCCGCCGATCCGCCGCCAGAGAATCCACCACTCCGCCCGGCAATTGGGCACGCCATGCACCAGCTTGCCGTTGAGAATTTTCCAAGTTTCCGCGACCCGCCAATCATCTAATGCCAATCCATAACCGGGCCTGAGCGAAAACCCCAACAGGTTCAGCCAGCGGGCTTCGTGGTCGGCGATTTTCGTCGGCCCGCTTCGCGGTCCATCAAGGCTTCCCAAATATTTCTCAGCAGGGAAGAAGGCCATTCGGATCGGTTCAGGCCGATGGCCTCGGCAATGCGTTTCGCCAGTGCCGAGGGTTTTTCCTTGCCCGACTTCCCGAACACGCCTTCGATAATCGCCAAGGTTTGCCGCCAGTCTTCCTCGGCCAACACGCCTTCTTGCTCGGCGGCGGATTCGTGGGCGGCGATGTCGGTTTGCGTGGCGCGAGCGGATGTCGAACTGCAACCGCCAACTGCGATTGCCCTCTACCTCCCGGCACCAAAGTTCCAAGGTGCCGATTTCGGTCAGCCGGGCATTCAGATAAGATCGGAAACCTGCTCGGCGGCGTTTTTTTTGCGAGTTTTCAACACGGTTCGCAGCGGCGGCAAGGCCCGCATTTGTTCGGGATCGATCGCCACCAACTCGCCCGCGCGATCGGTCAACCGCGTGCTGGAAACGTAGAGCGGAAACTCGATCGGCTCGGAAACCCTGAGCGAAAACTTGGGATCGGTGATTTCCAAATCCTGGCCGGGTTCCGTGCCGGCGGGCATCAGGCAGATGGCTTGGTTTTCCGTCCCCGCCACGCCGATGTAATACGTTCTCGCCAAACCCGCCGCGATGCGAACGCCTTCGCCCCGCCGAACCATCCCGTAGTAAGCAGCCCCTTGCGAAACCGCGAGATCCAAGCGGTCGTTCCTTAATACCAACGGCTGCCAATTCGGTTCGGTTTTTGTCGAGAACCAAGAGGACAGCACTTCCAGCAAGCGTTCCCTGAGAACCTGTGAAGCGAAAAAGCCGCCGTTGAACAGCACGATGTCCGGGCGGGCGGGATCGTGGTCGCTGGGCAGTTCTTCGTCGCCCACGGTCACGTTGCGGTGAGCCGTCAAAAACGCGGCCAGATAACGGGTGATGGCGGCATCGGTGGCGTAAGGCAGTACCGAATTCCTGAAACCCGGAGCGGCGAACTTGCGGTTTTTCCTCTAACGACACGCGGGGCAGAAATCCTTCCACCAAAACTTCCAAGGCTTGTTCGCGGGTGATCTCGACTTGCAAACCGCCGCCGATCAATCGGCTGCCGCTGCCCGGCAGGTTGACGGTCATCCTTTCCGGGGCATCGGCACCCAGCAGAGTCTCTTTGACGTGCCGGCAGGTTTGCACTAACACCGACCACTGCCGGGGTTCGAGTTTGCCTTCGCCTTTCAGTTTGCGTTCCAAATGATGGGCCAAGGCGAGATCGAGATTGTCGCCGCCGAGAATCAAATGCTCGCCCACGGCCACGCGGTGGAATTGGATTTTCTCACCCGCACCCTTTCGCACGCGGATCAGGGTGAAATCGGACGTGCCGCCGCCGATGTCCGCCACCAGAATTTTTTGGCCGGGCGAGACGTTCTGTTCCCAGGTGTTTTCGTGGTGATCGATCCACGCATAGAATGCGGCTTGGGGTTCTTCGATCAACACCACGCGGGGCAATCCCGCTTGCCGGGCGGCTTGCACGGTGAGTTCGCGGGCGACTTCATCGAACGACGCCGGCAGCGTGAGGATAATGTCTTGCTCGGCCAATGGATGGTCTGGAAAGCGATGATCCCACGCGGCTTTCAGATGGGCGAGATACCGCGAACTGACTTCCACGGGCGAAAGACGGGCGACATCGGCGGCCCCGTGCCAGGGCAAAAGATCATCGGTGCGATCGACCCCCGTGTGGCACAACCAACTTTTGGCGGAATCGATCACCCGCCCCGGAACCAATCGGCCTTGTTCCCTGGCGAAAACGCCCACCGCCGTTGCTGCTGCAGTTTGCCAAGGCAGATCCAAAGCGTGGGTGGGGAACTCGTTGGCGGCGGCTTCGTAATGAAAGGAAGGCAGCGTTTCCCGCGATTCCACCAGCCCCGCCGCGACCAATTGAGGAACCGCACAGACCCGCACCCGGCGAGGAACTTGGATGGTGTCCACGAACGTGATGGCCGAATTTGTGGTTCCCAGATCAATCCCCGCCACAAAGCGGCAGGTTTCCGCGTTGTCTTCCGCCTCGGTTGCCGCCGGTTCCGCCACGATTGTTGTCCGTTGTGTTCTAGGATCGCTGCAATAATAAGTGAAGCGTGGGAAACCAAACAACGGTTCCCCACGCTTGCAAAGACTGACGACAAGGTAAATTACCCGAAGGCTTTGAACAAGCCCGTCGCGATGCCGCCGAGAAGACCCAAGCCCATCAGAACGTACATGACGGTCATCCCCACGCCATGCCCCGCTTCGTAAGCGGAACTGCCGCCGCTATTTGAGACCGGAGCTTGCTAACGGGTTTGAAGCAGAGTTTGAACCGGAATTGTCAAAAGATTCGCGGCCCTCGGAACACATCGGGCATTTGGAAAGCGAAGTATCTGTGCGGGTCCATTTGTGTCCGCACTTGGTGCAATGAAAGTGATATTTTCCCGCGCATTCCGAGCAACGGGAAATCGGCGAAGAATCGGTCCAGGTTTTCCCACAGTTCTCGCATTGAAATTTGTATTCGATCGAGGGAAAGGGGCTTGTTCTGGGTCTGCCGGCTCCAAACTGGCTTGCTGTGGGATTTCCTCCGCCCTCTCCGTGCCCGCCGCCGAGCATGGGATTGCTGGCTGCATACCCGGAATTGGAATTTCCACCAAACGAGGAGAACCGCGAGCGACCGAATTGCGAACCGCCGGGGTTGGATTGCGATCCGCCGGAGTTGCTGCCGGCAGAGGCTTGTCGAGCGGCGGCAGCGGCCTCGGAACGGCGGCGGACTTCGCCATCGACCCAAGACAAATCGGCTTCGGAAAGCCCGAGTTTCGGGTATTCCCGCTCTTCCCCGTTGACTTCAATCACCACGTTTTTCAGTTTGACGGCCACGAATTTCCCCACCAAGGGCACTTTTTTGCGGTCGGTCCAAACGCGGTAGCCCTTGGCCACATCTTCGGGCGTCAGGCTTTGAAAACCGCTGCCTTCGGGAAAAATCGGGCGGGCCATATCATTTTGCAGGGCCTGTTTGACGTAATCGATGTCCGCCCGCGAGAAATTCACCAGCACGTAATCGTTGGTCGTGCCATCGGATTTCTTCAATCGCAAAAAACCCGGCGCGAGCAGGCGGTCGAACGCAGCCAAATCTTTGTGTCCGGTGAGGCTGGTCCAAGTGCGAATCTGATCGGGAACCAGCAATTCGGGCGAAGGCAACGGCAGCCCGTACATCTCGGTGGGGACTTCTTCCGGCGGCTGCTGGGCGGCGGGAATCGCATTCCCCAAAGGGTTGAAAGGATTTCGCCCCACCAGCGGATTGCCCACGCGGGGAACGGCCGGGTTGTAACTTTCCCCCCGGCATTGCCGGTATTGGTTTTCTGCGGAGCATCGGGATCGATCACGGCCACCTTGTTCTCTGCGACCATCAATTGTTCCAAGAGTTTCATGTCGCTGGGATTTTTCCGCTTCGTCAGCAAGTCCACCAAAAAATCGCGGTCGTTCAAAACGAAATCTCGGAAGGGAACGTAAATCCGTTGCCTTCCCGGCGTTTTCAGCACGACTTTGCCCTGCACCACGCCAGTGTATTCTGCCTTGACTTCATTGCCTTTGCGGTCTTTCCAAGTGCGGGAAGCGGCAAAACCCGGTTCGTAGTGGAGTATGAGAAGTGCGAGTGCGATGAGGCTGATTCTCATAAGATCTTGTTCCTCGCGAAAAGCGGAAGAAAAGAGGCCCGAAAGAAATGAGGGAGTTTTCACTTGGGAAAGAAAACTCTGACGCGAACGCGAGTGGGAAAGTTCCCGAAATAGAGTCTTTTGGCAACTCCCCAGCTTATTTTGCCCATGCTAACGGAATAATTTCCAGAATTCCAGACTTTCTTTGGGTTTTGATTGAGGTGCGATTCGCCGCATGTTTTGTAAAGCAGAAATCCATTCCCAAACATTTTGGAAGAGAATTCGTGTCAATGGGGCTACCATCTGATACGATGGAGGGCAGATTTTAATTCACCCTCCAAAAAAACTGGGATTTTTCGCCAACCGAAACTCTTTCTAATCAATGAGTTAGAAGAATTTCTGCAAAAATCCCCCAGAAGGCGACGAAGGTTTCCCGATTCGCGGGGGTGTCTTTACTGAGGTGGGACCATCAAAAAGATCACGTCTGAGAAGTTTGGCTCAGACCTTCCTGCCTTACCACATCATTTGATTGGAGGAACACAGCATGAAATGGTCTTGGCGGGCGACGGCGGTTTTAGCGGCTTGCAGTCTTCTTTGCTCCACCTTTTCCCTTCGGGCGGCGGATAACACCAAACCCCAATTCACCACGGGATCTTCGGATGCCATTGTGGGGTTCATCAACGAACGCATTCGGCAAGGTTGGAGCGACAACGAAATCAAGCCCTCCGCAGTCGCCGACGATGTGGAATGGCTGAGGCGGGTGTATCTCGACATCGCGGGCCACATTCCGCCGGCGGAAACCGTGATGGCCTTTCAAGCCGACAAAGACAAAGCCAAACGGGCCAAGCTCATCGAAAAATTGCTGGATGATCCCAGCTACGAACGAAACTTGGCCACCATCTGGACCAATCTTTCGGTCGGACGCCGGCCCGCGCCGCGGGAATCGCATGCCTTACAGCCGGGAAGACATGTACCGCTTTTATTTAAGGGCCTTCCACGACAATCGGCCTTGGAACGACATTGTTTCCGACGTGGTCTCCGCCGAAGGCCGGCACGACCGCGAAGGAGCGGTGAATTACCTGCTGGCTCAAATGGCCATGCCGGACGATGGCGTGCAAGCCACCGCGAAAACCACGCGGTTGTTCATGGGCATTCAAGTTCAATGCACCCAATGCCACGATCATCCCTTCAACAAATGGGAACAAAACCAGTTCTGGCAATTCAACAGCTTCTTCCGCCAACTCCGCAAAGACGTGGAACGGGAATACAACCCCAAAACGGGGCGGATGGAAGACAAATACGTCAGCCTGGGCCAAAAGAATTTCAGCGGGCCGGTGTTCTTCGAGCGCCGCAGCGGCGAAATGCGTGTCGCCTATCCGCAAGTTCTTCGATGAAGCCGTCGATGATGGCCCCAATGTCAACCGCCGCGAGCAATTGGCCAAACTAATGACTCAAGGCGAGCAACCTTGGATTGCCAAGGCGATGGTCAACCGGACCTGGAGCCAATTCATGGGTTACGGATTCACCCAGCCCGTGGATGATATGGGACCGCACAAGGCAGCTTCCCATCCCGAATTGCTGGACCGGCTGTCGGCGGAATTCGTCAAAAGCCGTTACGACGTGAAACAACTGATCCGCTGGATCACCAATAGCGAAGCCTACAACCTCAGCAGCCAATTTGGCCGCAACAACAAGATCGACAACCCCGCCGCCGGCGAAGTCCCCTTGTTCAGCCACATGTACGTCAAAACGATGTCGCCCGAACAATTGTACGACTCGCTGATTATCGCCACCGAAGCCCACAAAGCGGGCCGTTCGAGTTGGACCGAAGCCGACAAGAAAAAACAGGAATGGATGCAGCAGTTCGTCGTCGCCTTCGACACCGATGAAGCCGATGAATCCACCACGTTCAATGGCACGATTCCGCAAGCCTTGATGATGATGAACAGCGAACTGGTGAAAAACGCCATCAGCACCGATAAGGGAACCTACCTCAGCAACGTGTTGGCGGGCAAAGGCAACGACATGGCGAAGATCAATCAGTTGTACGAATCGGTGCTGGGCCGCAAACCCACCCGCAACGAACTGACCCAATTCAACGGCATCGTCAGGGGCTACAAAAGCAAACTCGATGCCTACCAAGACCTCTTCTGGGCCTTGCTCAATGCCAACGAGTTTATTTTTAACCATTAGCAGGAATCAGAGGCCAGGGGTCGGAGGCCGGGAAAGATGACGGGGTTTCGCGGACATCAAGACTTAACCGTATGGCACAAAGCCTTGGACTTTGTCGTGATGTGTTATGAAGCCACAAAACGATTTCCCGGATCTAAAAACTTCGGCTTATGTTCCCAAACCCAAAGAGCCGCGGTCTCCGTACCCGCCAACATTGCAGAAGGCCACGGGCGCGGCTCAACGAAAGAGTTTCTTTATCATCTGAACGTGGCTTATGGCTCCTTGATGGAAGTGGAAAACCCATTTGCAGATCGGCTTTCGCCTGAATTACCTCAATGCCGCTGACCTAGATACTCTGCTGCAACATTCCGGGGAAATCGGACGAATGCTCAATGGCCTGAAAGCCTCCCTCCAACGAAAACTTCAAGCAAAATAAACCGTAACAACAAACATCTAACTAACCTCTGCTTTAACCTGGCCTCTGGCCCCCGATCTCTGACCTCTGACTTTTTTGGAGAAAGCATGAATCACAGCGTTCCCAACCACATGTCCCGCCGGCATTTTCTGCAACACATGGCGACCGCGGCGGCGACGGTCCCGGCTTTGAACTTCTTGTCTCATCTGCAAGCCAACGCGGCGGAAGTCGTGAAAAAACAAAAGGCTTGCATTCTGATGTGGATGGGCGGCGGACCGCCCACCATCGACATCTGGGACTTGAAGCCCGGCAGCAAAAACGGCGGCGAATTTAAGCCCATCGACACCAAAGCGCCCGGCGTGCAAATCAGCGAGCACATGCCCAAAACCGCGATGCAGTTTCAAGATCTGTCCATCATCCGCGCCATGAGCACTCGCGAAGCCGACCACGGCAGGGGCCGCTATTTCATGCACACCGGCTTCATCCCCAACCCGACCGTGGTACACCCCACCTTCGGTTCGGTGGTCAGTTATGAAATCGGCAAACGCCGGCCCGAACTGCAAATTCCCGCCTTCGTCTCCATCGGCGGGGGAGCCGGCAGCCCCGGTTACATGGGCATGACCAATGCCGCGTTCGATGTGGATTCCAACGGCAACATCCGCAACGCCGACATGGGGAAATTGGGCAAAGACCGTCTGAACTCCCGCCTCTCGATGTTGAGCGTCGTAGAGAACAACTTCATCGGCACGAATCGCGGGGATTCCCCCAAAGCCCACCGCGACGTTTACGAAAAAGCCGTCAACCTGATGATCTCTCCCCAGATGGATGCCTTCAAGGTCTCGAAGGAAGATCCGAAAGTTCTCGAAGCCTACGGCAACAACAACTTCGGCAAAGGTCTCTTGATGGCTCGCCGGTTGGTCGAAACCGGGGTTCCTTTCATCGAAGTCAACCTCGGCGGTTGGGATCTTCATAACGACGTGTTCAACACGCTTCGCGACCAACGCTTGCCCACGCTGGATCAAGGGATCGGAGCGCTCGACGGCGGACCTGCGTTCGCGGGGTTTGCTCGAACACACCACCTTGGTTTGGATGGGCGAATTTGCCCGCACGCCGCGTATCAACCAAAACGTGGGCCGCGACCACTGGGCCGCGAGTTGGAGCGTGATGATGGGCGGCGGCGGATTGAAGAACGGCCAAGCCATCGGCGAAACCAATGCCGATGGAACCGCCGTCGTCGGGAAAAGCTATGTCCCCGGCGACATCTGGGCCACCGTGGCGCATGCAATGGGCATTCCCATCGACACCGTGCACACCTCCAAAAACGGCCGTCCCATGCGGATCGCCGGCGGCGGAACCCCGATCAAAGAACTCATCGGCTAAACCACCCCAACCAAAACCGAGGCGGGGAACTTCCAAAAAGGTTCCCCGCCTTTTTTTGAAAACTTTGAGATCTCCGATGGCCTCGCAACACAAAACCGCCGCCTCCCCACCGGATGAGGAATTTCGTGCGGTTGTTTACGCGGCATCAACGGCCTTTGTTTTTGTATCTCTTGGCGCGGATTTCCAACCCCGTCGAAGCCGAGGAAATTTTGCAAGAGGCCAATATCATCATCTGGCGGAAGTTTGCACAATTCACCCCCGGCACGAATTTTCTGGCCTGGGCCATGCAAATCGCCAAGTACGAACTTCTGAAATACCGCGAACGGCATCAACGAGACAAACTGCAATTCAGCGAGACTTTCATCGAGCAATTGGCCGAGGAAGAAGTCGAAGATGCCACGCATTGGGAATCGCGGCGGCAAGCCTTGATGGATTGTTTGGGCAAGCTCAGGGCCAAAGATCGCGAACTGATCGAACGCCGATACCGCCCCGGCGAAAACGGGTTGAGTTTGGCGGAATTCTTGGAACGTCCAGTCAATTCGGTGTACCAATTTTTGGGGCGAATCCGCCGCACGTTGTTGGAATGCATTCACCGGGAACTCAATGCGGAGACAGGGCCATGATCTCCCCCGCCGAACAATTCGCCGATCCTCGGCACGAACTCTGGATGCTCTTGGAAGGTTTTTGCGAAGATCGTCTCTCGCCCGAGCAATTCAGCCGCCTGGAAAACTGGGTTTTGACCAACCCTGCCGCCCGGCGAATCTATCGGGATTATCTCGATCTGCATGGTTCGCTGTATTGGGATACCGCCATCGCGGGGCAATCTTCCCCGGCGATCCAACCGCAAGCCGAACCCCCGGTCCGCAAACTGACCTGGAAATTCAGCGCGATGAGTTTGGCGGTCCTGTTATTGGTCGGCTTAGGGATTTGGTGGATGCCTGCCGCTCCGCCGAACCGGAACGATGCAAACCTCGCCCAGCAAAACCCGCCCACAAAACCGCTGCCTTTGCCGAGGGTTGTCCCTGTTCAACCGGAGCGAGACAAGACTTCGTTCCAGCCGATCCAGCTTTCCCACAATCGCAGCGATAACAACGATCTTGGGCCGGCGGTCGCCGAACACGGGCCGCGCCGCAGCATCGCAGCCGACCAAGCGAAACCATCCCACACAGCCTCCAATCAGTCCCCCGCCGACAATAGACCGCAGCACGGTTCGGTGGATGTGATTGTGGCGGCGATCAATGCGGAGATTCAAAAAGGTTGGGAACAGGCGGGCATTTCGCCTTCGCCGCTTGCGAGCGATGGAGAATGGGTCAGGCGGGTGCATCTGGATTTGGTGGGACAAATTCCCTCGGCGGAAACCGTGGCGGAATTCCTCCGCGACCGCCGGGAAAACAAACGAGCTTTATTGGTGGTGGAACTCTTGGCAGACCCCGCCTACGTGCGGAATTTCGCCACGGTCTGGACGAATTTGCTCGTGGGCCGCTCCACGGAACGGGAAGTCGATCATGATGCCGTGCATCGCTTTCTGCGGGAGAGTTTCGCCCGCAACCGCCCGTGGAGCGAAGTGGTTTACGAATTGGTCTCCGCCGAAGGCCCGGCCGAGGAAAACGGCGCTTCCGGCTTTTTGCTGGCCCATCTGAACAACGAAGCCGTCCCCGCGACGGCCCTCACGGCCCGGCTGTTTCTCTGCACGCAAGTGCAATGCACCCAATGCCATAAGCACCCCTTCGGCGATGCTTTGCAAAGCGACTTTTGGGAACTCAACAGCTTCTTCAAGCAAACCGCGATTGAACGCCGGCGGGTACGGCAACCGAATGGGCAATCCCGCGTGACCGAAGTTTTGGTCTCCAAACCGCAAGGCGGACCGACGTTCTACGAAGACCGGAACGGGGCGATGCACACCGCTTACCCGAAATTCGCGGGCGTCGAAATCAGCCGAGAACCACACGTCAACCGTCGCCGAGAGTTGGCCCAATTGATGACCGCTGGCGAGAGTCCGCAGCTTGCCAAAGCGATGGTCAACCGCACTTGGGCGCACTTCTTCGGTTACGGTTTCACCCGCCCGGTGGATGACATGGGACCGCACGTTCCGGTTTCGCATCCCAAACTGCTCGACCGCTTGGCCCAGGAATTCATCAGCAGCGGCTACGACGTGAAGCAACTCATTCGCTGGATTTGCCTGTCCGATGCTTACAACCGCGGCAGCCAATTCACCGCCAAAAACCGCAGCGACAATCCCTCCAGCGGGGAACCCGCCCTCTTCAGCCGCATGTATGTTCGCTCGATGACCGCCGAGCAATTGTACGATTCGCTGCTGGCGGCTTCCAAGCGCATCTTGCAAGCGGATCGAGTTGGCAGGAGATCCAATCCCAACGCCGACAATGGCTGCAACAGTTCGTGACGGCTTTCGACACCGAAGAGAACGATGAGGAAACCCTGTTTGAAGGTACGGTTCCGCAGGCGCTGTTGCTGATGAACAGCGAACTCGTGGAACAAGCCGTCCGTCCGAAACAGGGAACGTATTTTTCCGAAGTGATCTACGGCCCCGGCAACGAGACCGAAAAAATCCGCAAACTCTGCCTGGCGGCGTTGTCGCGGTATCCCACCCCCCACGAATTGGCCGCCGCCCGCAAGCTGGTCAAATCCCGCCGAACCGCCTCCAAAGATCCCCGCGCCGGCATGGAAGCCCTCCAAGACATCTTCTGGGCCTACCTGAACTCCAGCGAATTCATACTGGTCCACTAATCAGAGGTCAGAGAGCAGGGGCCGGGGTTGGCTGTGGTGGAGCAAAGCGACTCCACAGATTCGATAAGCTTTGGCATAAGTTCAAAAATCGGAGAAGCGAACAAATGGCCGAAACCGTGGCAATCGAACGCGATGAAGACGCCTATTGGAATTTGGCTAAGGCTTTTATGCGCGTCCTAGTGGTTGAAACCAATGAGGCTCTCAAATCGTGCGGTGTGAATGATGCCCAATTGCGGCAGCAGATTGCCTCTCAGTTGGGTTTTGGCTTGGGCAATTTCTTCGATCAGTATTGGTTTGAAGTCGACGGGAAGCGATTTTTTCCATTCCTCTGCTTCTGCGAACGCTTTCCCCAGGAAGCGGATTCGGCCGAGAATCTGGGCACGATTCAAGCCCCGGTGCCCGAGGTCGAACTTCACGCCATGGCCCAAGACGAATCCGACTGGTTTTTTACGGATCAAAAGGAAGACAAGTCTTCGGTCTTAATGGGCTTCGTCGGAGATGACGAGTCGGGTGGCCCAGGTTCTTGAACCTGGGCCACCCGACTTACTAATTACTAATGAAGGAACGGGTTCTATGTATTGATTTCGTAGCCATTGCCGTAGCGTGGCAGGCCGCCGAAATTCGAGATGTGAATGTTCAATCTGCCTTTTCCTGATTTTGTGTCATCTTCGGTTTGAAGATCAGTTGGGAAAAATTATAGAGTCCCTTCTTCCAATGCTGAAAGTCGTGGGCGGGTCATCCACGTGCCAGATGTGCGGGACGTTTTTCTGCTTCAGATAAGCGTGGACGCCCTGGCTGATGCGAATCAGGCCATCCTTGTTCCCACACGAGATGTAGAGCAGCTTCAACTGCTTGACGGCTTCGTCCGGGTTGGGTACCAATTGTTCTGGTGACTTCGTATTTGGCGCGGATGAGAAACCGCCGACCCAGGCGAAGACATTCAGATTGCCCAAGCCAAAGTTCAACGATTGACCGCCACCCATCGAGAGGCCGGCCAACGCGCGGTGCTCGCGGTCCGCGAGGACGGAATAGTGCGACTCTATGAACGGAATGATGTCTTTTATCAAATCGTTTTCGAAGGGAGTTCCCCAGCCGCCAAAACCGCCACGGCCGCGCTGGGCTTCGTCCTTGGTATTAGCCGTCGCATTGCCGTTAGGAAAGACCGCAATCATCGGCTCAATCTTCTTGTCAGCAATCAGATTGTCGAGGATGACGTGGGCCACTCCTTGGCGGGTCCACTCCTGCCTCTCATTGCCGCCGATGCCGTGAAGCACATACAGCACAGGATACTTATTTTCGGGTGAATAGCTGGGCGGAGTGTAGACCTGCATCCAGCGTTTGACGCCCACGGTTTTCGAGTCGTAATCGACCCGTTCCGAGTTTTCCGTGCGGAATGTCTGCCCGTACTTTGTCGAATCCCTCGGGTGGATTTTGGAACGCCGCCTTGTCATCGGGGCCGAGTTGAATCGGGCCGCCGAAACCTCCGCGCCCCCGACCGCCGCGCGGCGGGTCGCGCGGTTGAGGCATTTGCCGCAGCCGCGGCGTGGTGCGCGAGTCGCCTCGGATTTCTGACTCCCAAAGTCGCCGACTTTTCGTGTGAACTTGATCACCTTGTCTTGGACCTTGCCGGTGTATTCGATCCGGATCTCGCGGTTCTGAATCTGCCGCATCTCCGTGAACGTCAGCGTGTCACCTTCCAACTTTGCCTCCTTGAATACCACGTCGCGCTTCTGATCGCCTGTTTCAGCGACAGCCTTGGCCGTCAGCTTTCCATCCTTCATCTGAAAGTTGAAATCGTACTTTTGAACGCCGATCTGAGTGTCGAACTCCGCCTGCCATTGACCGGCAATGTCGGCGGCAGACGCTGGCAGGGCAACAGCCAACATTCCAATCAAACCATAGAGCAATGACTTACGTGTCGTTTTCATACCGGTCTCCTTTGGTTGAGGGTTTCTTTGGCGAAGTTTGCAAAACGGAAAACGCCCGCTGCATTTTTAGGGCGGGTCATTCTTTGAACAAAAGCGGCGCGAACTCGCGCAGGCTGCGTCGCCAGGACTGCCACTCGTGAGCGGTTTCCGGTGAGATGTAATATTGACTGTTGATACCGGCCTCTTGAAGCGATTTGACGGCCGCCTTGGGATCGCCACCGCGGCGGCTGCCACCGACTTCACGACTGCCGTAGCTGACGAACACGAGTTTGTTTTTGTCCTTGAAGGCTGTCAAATCCGAGATGTCGCCCGACACCGATGCTTCCGCCGCTAAACAGACCGATATGCGAGAACTTATCGAGGTTTCTGAGCGTAATCATCTTGGTCTCCATCCCTCCCATCGAAAGGCCGGCCATGGCGCGGTGGGTTGGTCGGAAAGCGTGCGGAATTGGAATCGATGTAGGGGATCAACTCATCGACGAGGACGGTCTGAAAAGGCTTCGATTTTGAAGTTTCTGAGGCCGCCGAACCGGATTTCATTCGTCATCCCGTACGTCATCACGATGATAAACGGCTTGATTTTGTTCTCCGCGATCAGGTTGTCCATGATCAAATTGGCGCGGCCTTGGACACCCCAGCCAAATTCGTTTTCGCCCCAACCGTGCTGGAGATACAAGACCGGATAGCGTTGGTCCAGATTCTTGCTCGTAACCCGGAGGAGTGTAAACGAACGCGCGGCGTGTGGAGTCGGTGCTCTTCGAGAAAAAGAGCACCTCCCGCAGTTGTCCATGGGGCACATTCTTGACGGCATAGAAGTCCTGGTCACGGGCAGGGATTTCTACCCCGCTGCCCCAGCGGTTGGCACCGAAGAAAAACATGCTGTTCGGGTCCGGAACTTCCGCCCCATCGATCTTGATGGTGTAATAATGGAATCCTTCGTCCAAGGGCCGCGTGTAGCCAACCCACGCGCCGTCTGCACCCTTCGTAAACGGACTGCTATCTCGGAAACTCACAGTGACGTTTTGCGCCTCGGGCGCGACGATGCGGAATCTGATGCGGCCTTCCGAGTTGACCTGCGGATAGGCTTTGCCCGGCTGGTTGGATGATGCGGATTTCCAATCGTCCGCAGGCGGATTGTCCTGGGCGAAACCGAACTGACCGAACAGAATCATTGCCACGGTGAAGAGTACAGGTTCTCTGGTCATGGTGTTTCCTGCAGAGGTTGAGAGGAAGTGAAATATGCGGCAAAGAATATGTTGATCGGCAGCAGGAATCTGATCTCAATCGTCATCGAAGCATCCCAAGAAACTTGCGCGGATACTCACAATTGTGAGTCGATAGCTGCGCCAGTAATTGTAGGGCAGGCTCCTGCCTGCCTTCCTCAGATAGCAGTAAGTAGTCGTAGGGCAGGCTCCCGCCTGCCTTTCCTAGGTTGTTCGTGATTGTTGCACATCAGAAACGGAAGGCAGACAGGAGCCTGCCCTACCTTTACTTGGATTCAAGTTCCTCCTCATTTCCTGAACGGCGTTGCGTTCCACCCGCACAGATTGGGGGCGATTGACTGTGGCTATTGAGCAATGAGTTTACGGATAATGTTCAACCTGGGGTTGGCCTTCTGCAGCGATTCGATTCCTTCGTCCGAGACTTTGGTGTCGGGAAGGTATAACCATTGAAGGGAGCGGGTGTTTTTCAAAGTTGCGATTCCTACATCCGTGACGTCAGTGCCCGAGAGGACTAACCATTCAAGCCGACTGGAGCCTGACAGTTCCGCAACGCCTTCGTCAGTAATGCGCGTTCGTTCGAGATACAGATATGGAACATGACGGACGTCCCGCATAGCGGCGTCACCGATCATGGTATCACTAAGAACCAGTACGCGTAGCTTTGTCAGACTTCGCACCGAGCGCAATCCTTCATCGGTGACCGAGCTTCCCGACAGGTTGAGCACGCTAAGGTCGCGGAACCCTTCAATGATCGGCCAGCTCGCATCGCTGATTTCGGTCTTCTTCAAATTGATCCACGACAAGTCTGTCATGCCTTTCAGGTGCTTCAGGCCGGAATCTGTGACCTGCGTGCCGCCTAAACCAATCGCGTTGAAATTCCGGCCTTTCAAATGTTCCAGACCGGCGTCACCGACTCGGGTATTGTCGAGATACAGGCCGCTAAGGTGCTGAAGGTGCCTCAAGTTCCGTAATCCATCGTCTGTGATTTTTGTGTCCTCTAGCGACAGCCAGGAGAGCTTGGTCAGCCCGGTGAGGTGACTCAGGCCGTCGTCGGTGATTGGCATTCCAGTAAGGTCGAGCATCGACAGGTGCTGCAACTGGGCAAGATGCGACAAACCCGCACCGGTCACCGCTCCCTTGCCGGGATCCCAAACGCTGCCAAGACTTAGGGATTCTAGTTTGGGTGTTCGCTCCAGTACCACAAGTCCTTGGTCAGTGATTTGGGTGTGGGTCAGAGAAAGCGTTACAACGCCCGGCAGATCCTTCAAGCCAGTCAATCCGGCGTCGGTGATCTTCGCTCCGTCAAGACGCAACTCACGAACCGCTTTGACTCCATCAATAGCCCGCAAATCACCGTCTGTTATGGATGGGTCACCAACACTGACTGACTTGAGATTGGGTAAGTCGTCGAGCCGCTGAAAATTGGCTCCCGGAACTTTTGCATGCATCTGGAAATCAGGCAACTTAGAGAGGTGTTTAAAGATCTCATCGCTGATCGCACGACTTCCCAATTCGACGACAAACCCCGGAGACCCGAACAACGAATAATACGATTTGATACCAATCGCGTTCAGCGCATCAATGCTTTGCTGCACGGGATCGGACTCTGACGATTCGCGCGGATCACTTCTCGCGTCAATCTGTGCGGCCCATCCATTGTCACACAGGACATTGAGGACTCCGTAAAAGATCACCAGAAACAGTAGGATTTGAGTTTTCATAAGTGAGCCTTGGCCAACGGCCTTCGCCGCAACACAGGGGTATGACATTCCTCGCCGAACAAGAATCGCTTGCGAGGACCACTTTTCGTCCTGCGCTGAGGCGGGTGGCCCAGGTTCTTGAACCTGGGCGACGAAGTCGCAAGAGGCATTCTGCAAACCTCTTGATGATTGTTGCAGCACGAAATTCAAATGCTTCAATAATCCCTACTTTCAAACTCCCTCTTCACATAACGGATAGCTTCTTGTCGCTGCGCGACCCAGGTTCAAGAACCTGGGCCACCCCGCGTGGCCCCGGACGACCAAGTTTACATGCCCTGACCGTCGGTTGCAGTGCCTCGTTCAGTGCTACACGCCGTAGCTGCCCGACGACTGACGAGTGATCCAGCACTCGAATGCCAACTCTGTCGGCTGCTCGAACACCTTGTGGGCTAGAGCTGACACGCGGATGCGATACTCCGCCCCGCGGCGCTCTAAGAACTGTAGGCGGACATGGCTCACGTCTTCGTGCTCTAAGACGTACAAGGTAAAGTACACTTCACCGGACTTTGGGTCGAACGGCTCTTCGAGAAACACTTCACTGCCGGTTAAGTCGTCGGCGTCCGGCAACGGGATTGGGTCGCCCTCGGCGTAGAACCGTACCCCGTTTGAGAACAGAAACTGTTCGGACTCATTAGTGGGCTCCTCGATCGGCGGCTGGGTGCAGATGTTGAACTCCCAACCGGAGTGGCCTTGTCCGTTGTCAGCGATGTAGCGGAAGGTGGCTTGGTGGATCGGGAACCGATGCCCCGCCATTGTTAGTTCGCCGAGTATTTCCATCTCTTCTCCCGGTGGGCCGCGACGTTATGGGCTGACCCGCAGTGAGTAGGGCAGGCTCCGGCCTGCCTTCCCTAGGTTTTTCGTGATTTTTGCACATCTGAAATAGAAGGCAGGCAGGAGCCTGCCCTACTAATGAAGGGACAAACTCTACGTATTGATTTCGTAGCCTTTGCGGTTTTCGCGGGAGAGGAATGAGTTGGCCTGGGCGTCGCCTTCGATTTCTCGTTTGACTGGGTTCCACTTCAACTCCCGGCCCAAACGCATGGCGATGTTTGAGAGGTGGCACACTTCGAGCATGCGGTTATGCGTCCAGACATCGGAAATGGGCTGCTTGCGAGACTTCATGCCTTCGATGAAGTTTGCGGTGTGGTTCTCGCTGACTTTGCCGCCGTAGACTTTTTCGATGGCTCCTTCCGGCAGTGGGTTGTCTTTGAGATCCTCGACCGGTTTGCCCACGATTTTGCCGCGATTGACGAAGAACCGGCCTTCCGTGCCCTCGAACATAATGCCGTTATCCCCTTCGCTGGTGATAAACATTTCCACGCCATTGGGCATATCGACTTTGATGCGGAACTTCGTGGCGACGTTGTATTGATCGTGGACCACGGGGAAACCATCTTTGTACTCGACCGGCAAGGTGTATTCGACCGGCGTGACTTTGGATGGCCCCGTATCGCCGGCCCCGATGGCCCAGCAGGCAATGTCCACGTGGTGTGCTCCCCAGTCGGTGAGTTTTCCGCCGGAGTATTCGTGCCAGTTGCGGAAAGAATAATGGCAATTGCTGTAAAGCGGGACACCGCCGCCGTAGCCTTTCCGCATTTCCGGCAGTGCCCGGTAGTGAACTTTGGGGGCCGGCCCCAGCCAGATTTCGTAATCGAGGCCGTCGGGAACGGCGACGGTCGGAATGACCGGCGATGCCTCCATGCCGTTGATGCCGCAGGTGATTTTTTTCACCGTCCCGATGCGGCCGTTTTGCACGAGTGCCACCGCCTGCAAAAAACGCTGGCCAGACTCGGTTCGCTGCATCGTGCCGACCTGAAAGACTCGGCCTGTTTCCTTGACAACTTTTTCGATCAGCTTGCCTTCGGCGATCGTGAGCGTGAGCGGTTTTTCGCAGTACACGTCTTTGCCCGCGTACATGGCTTCGACGGCGATCTTGGTGTGCCAGTGGTCCGGCGTGGCGATCATCACCGCATCAATGTCTTTTCGATCCAGAACTTTTCGGTAATCCTTGTAAGCATCGGGTTTCTTGCCCTGCCTGCGCTTCACGTTTTCGACGTTGGACGCCAACACGTTGGCATCGACATCGGCCAAGGCCGCGAAATCCGCAAACTTAAACGACTTGTCGGTGATGGTTCGGCCTTGATTCCTCAGCCCGATCGTGGCAAACACCGGGCGTTCGTTCGGCGACTCGTAGCCGATGGCTCGGTTGGAAGAGGAAACAAGAACGCTTGCGGCCCCCAAGGCGGCAGCGCCTTGGAGAAACTGGCGACGAGTTGTTTGACGAGAAGTGGACATGGCGCGGTACCTTGTTAGGGGATGCGAGAAAAAAATCAGACTACGAGTTTGGCAGTTCCCAAGGGGTGCGGTATTCGCGGGTGAGGAGATTCGCGGCGTCGCCTTGGAGGCCGAAGTTCGGCTGGTCCGCTTGCACCGTCAAATGCCCCGTCGTGCGGTAGGCGATGTTGCCCAGATGACACAACCCCGAACTGATATGTCCGGTGGTCAAATCACAGGCCAAAGACGAGCCCGTTTTGATGGCTTCCAAAAAGTTGGCGAGGTGCGGTTTGAGCAAATCGCCGGGTTCGGCGGAAGGGGCTTCGCGGGTTCCATAAACTTTCCAACCGCCGCGATCCACAATCAACGTGCCGCGTTCGCCGTAAAACGCCACCGCCGTGCTGCGGCCTTCGATGCCGTGATTGGTCCACAAGCGATGCTCCCACGTGATGGTTTTGGGAGCCAATTGTTGGGCCTGGCTCGCGCGGGACTCCGGCTGAAAATGGTAATTCACGAACAGCGTGTCCGGGGTTTCTTGCTCATCCAAAAAGGCGTGTTTGCCGCCGCTGGCGGTGACTTGCCTAGGCCATTCCACGCCTAAACCCCAGCGGGCGACATCCAGCATGTGAACGCCCCAATTGCCCAATTCGCCGGTTCCGTAATCCCAAAACCAATGCCAATTGTGATGAAAGCGGTTCGGCTGAAATGCCCGCTCGGCAGCGGGGCCAAGCCAAAGATCGTAGTTCACGCCCGCAGGCACGGGACCGGCGGGTTTGTTGCCGATGGATTTGCGGCGGTTCACGCTCCAGGTCTTTGCCAAATGGACCGGCCCGATTTTCCCGCTGCGGACGTATTCAATCGCCGAGCGAAAATGCGCTCCGCTGCGTTGTTGAAGTCCGCATTGCACGATTCGCCCCGATTCGAGGGCGGCGGCGAGCATGCGTTCGCCTTCCGTTAAATTGTGTGAAACCGGCTTTTCGACGTAAACGTCTTTCCCGGCTTGACAGGCGAGAATTGTCATCAAGGCGTGCCAATGATCGGGCGTGGCGATCACGACCGCATCCACGCGGGGATCATCCAACACGCGGCGAAAATCCTGCCGCGTTTGGGAGAGCGGCCTTGAATTTCCGCCACAGTGTTGGCCGTCTCGCCGGCGATGGCTTCATCAATGTCGCACACGGTGACGACTTCCGCCTGCGGCAGCGAGGCAAACTGTTCCGCCAGGGATTTTCCCTGTCCGCGAACGCCGATGATTCCGAGGTTCACCCGTTCGGAAGGAGCCGCCTTGGCGGAACTTGCCGCCAAGCCCACGCCCACCATGCCGGCGGCCATTCCTGCCGCATTTTTCGCGGAGGAACCTAAAAATTGGCGGCGATTGAGGCCACGTTTCAGAAAATCGGTGGTATTCATGGCAAAAACAGTGGGAAATCCGATCAAATTGCAATGGGTTTCTACTGGGGATTTATTGTACAATAAATAATGCCAAAACTGTATCGGTAAGAAAATTTTCTCCCGACGCACATTCATTCTGGCAAGATCGGGTTGAGAAGCGGAATCGTCTCGCATTTTTCATCACGCTTACGAAGTGAAGGAGAAAAAAGGTGCAACAGACCAAAGATTGGATTATGCGGTGCGTGTGGTTGACTGGAATTTTGACTTTGGCTTGTGCCGTGTTCGGCAGTTTGTGGGCGGGGCTTTCCGGGCTGGGCGATGTTTGGGCCGCGGGTTTTTGCCGGGGCATCTTTTGGGGCTGCCTGGCGTGTTGGACGATGAACGGAATGACGTTAATCGGGTTGTTGACGGCCAGCGCGCTTCTCGCCCGCGAAAATCCCCCTGGAATCCTCTCAAGACAACTGACAACGGACCCAAGACAAACACCTTCTCATGCCGATTAAGTTTCGTTGCGTTCATTGCGGGCAGTATTTGGGCATTTCGCGGTCCAAAGCGGGGACCGTTGTCGATTGCCCCACCTGCGGACGCTCGGTGGGCGTGCCCCAAAAAGATGGTCAAGCCGAGCGCGTGGGTCGGCCTTCGCTCAACCACGACGATTCCCAATTGGCCGAAGCCCTCCGCGAAGTCGCGGCCATTGCTCAATCTTCCGAGATTGCCATTCCGCAACTTCCGCCGAACTTCGAGCGGGCCACGGATGGCCGGGAAACCCGCGAGGTGCATGACTCCGCCGCCCCAAATCATTCCGATCGCTCCTTTGCCGCCGGCGGAACGGCTCGCTCCCCGCGAAGCCTCTCCGCAAGAGTCTTCGGAAGAAACACTCGTCGAGAAGAGTCCGCTCTCGCAATTGGCCGCACTCGCCGAGAATGAAGAACCTCAAGCATCGCCTGCCCCCTCTCGGACGATGCCCCAGACGCAGTTCCAATGGACGAACGAGCTTCCTTGGAAATTGTGGTTGGCCTTCGCCGCAGCGGGGTTTAGCGCGTTGGTCACCGGGTTTTTGTTGGGTCGATGGGATCGCGAGATGGATCAGCAAGCGGAACAATCCGCTTCTGCGAATGCCCCCGCAAAAGCCGCCTCCTCCCAAGCGAAAGCTGGCACCAATCTTCAAGCCGATGCGTTCGCGGAACTCGGCCGCGTGGCCGCAAAGGGGAAAGCGGAATACAGCGAAGGCCAAGGCAGCGCGATCAAACCCGATATGCACGCCTGGATTTATGCCTTTCCTATTCCCAACGAAAGTGCCGTGAAAATCCCCAAGCAATGGTTCTTGCCGAAGATGTCCCACATCGTGCCGGCTTTGCAAGCCTTGGGAGGCAATGCGACCCAAGCCGATGACACGGGGGCTTTTGAACTCCGGTTGCTTCGACCGGGGACGTATCTCATTTTGATTTGCTCCGCACAGAAGTCCAAAAAATCGAAGACGGCCCCGCCGAAAATTTTGCCGCAATACTTCCAAGACCCCGCCGGGTTCTTGAAGAACCGCGAGTTCCAATGGCAAGAGCTGGATTACAAAGGCCGGCCCACAGATTCTCGATCTGTACCCTTTGTAATCGCCGCATCGCTCCCGGTCGCTGAAGCCGTTGCCTTTGTGCCAGTTCGGGCGAAAAGTCATCTGCCGCCGATGCGCCAATCCCGGAAGAGAACGCAGGCTTGGATGTCGGTTGATGGGCTGGTAGGATAGAGTCTCAATCTCAACTGTAGTCTTGATACAGCTTCTCACAAGTTCTTTTGGAAAAGAAATCCGTAACCCGAAGCGTTAGCGAGGAAACCTCCGCATGAAATTCCTCGTTAAGGCTTCGGGTTATGACGAGTAACTTCTGCCCAACTCCTTAGTAGATCGGAGCGAAAGCCGCATGCGCTCACAATGGACCCTTTGCCTTCTGACTTTGATCCTTTTCAGTTGCTTGCCTTTAGGCTGCCAAAAAGCCAAGGACGATGGCAAGCTGCGAATCGCGGTGATTCCCAAAGGCACGACCCACGAATTTTGGAAGTCGGTGCATTACGGAGCCGAAAAAGCCGCCAAGGAATTGGGCGGCGTGGAAATCCTCTGGAACGGGCCGCTTCAGGAAAAAGACCGGGAAGGGCAAATTGGCGTCGTGCAAGATTTCATCACCAAGCGCGTGGATGGAATCTGCTTGGCCCCGCTCGACTCGCAGGCCCTGAAAAGCCCCGTGGAAGAAGCCGGAGACGAAGGCATTCCCGTGGTCATCTACGATAGCGGGCTGGCGATTGACGAAAGCAAGATCGTCTCGTACGTCGCCACCGACAACTACAACGGCGGCAGACTGGCCGCCCGCTGTTTGGTGGAAGCGATGGGCGGGCAAGGCGACGTGATCCTGCTGCGTTACAACCAAGGCAGCGAAAGCACCGAAGAACGCGAACGCGGTTTTCTGGAAACCCTCGAAAAAGAGTTCCCGAAAGTCAACATCCTTTCCTCCAACCAATACGCCGGAACCACGATCGAGACATCCCAAATCAAAGCCCTCGAAGTGCTAGGCGATCCCAAATATAAAGACACCGTGGATGGAATTTTCGCCGTCTGCGAACCCAATGCCAACGGCGTGCTCAAAGCCTTGGAAGAATTGGAATTGACCGGCAAAGTCAAGTTTGTGGCTTTCGATCCCAGCCCGCTGCTCGTTAATGGGTTGGCGAAAGGAAAAGTGCAGGGCATCGTCTTGCAAGATCCGGTCAACATGGGCTACGAAGCCGTGATGGCGATGGCCAAGAAATTGAGGAAGGAAAAAACCAAAAAACGAATCGTCACCGGCGAGCACGTCGCCACCCCGGAGAACTACAAAACCGAAGAAATCAAACGCCTGCTCGCCCCGCCCAAGTACGAGGAGTAGCAGCATCCTTACCAATTCCCTCGCCATCCGCCACAAGGGATGCGGATTGAGGATGGATGATGGTGGATGGGAAGAACTCCATCCAAGAGTTGAGAAATGCAACTGCCCCCTGATGCAAAAGGAGACTCCCCCAATGGTCGCATCCCCCTGGAAACTTGGCGTTTTGTTGATTGGCCTTATCGGAGTGTTGACAACATTTATCCAGGCTGCGCCGCCGGCATCGGAATCGGAAAAAATCCTTCGCGAGGCTTCCGAGCCTTTGAAGGGTTTTAACGGTTGCGTGGCCACCTTGGCGTTTTCTCCGGACGGCCGCACGCTCTTCGGCGGTGGTTGGGGCAGGCTTCCCACGCGCTATCGAGGAGGAGAAGCCGTCTCATGTGTTTGGCGGACGAAGGACTGGGAAGTGACCAGGCAAGCCCAGCAACTGCCCAATCATCACTGGCCCGATCCTTGTGGATTAGTGCGGCATGCCGCTTTTCTCAGTCGAGGAAACTGGCTTGTTACTGTAACAGACGACCATCAGTTAAAGTTGTTCGGGCAAGCAAAGTTGCGCCGCGCTCCTCGTCCGCAATGGTTCCTGCAAAAGAGCATTTCGCTGGCCAAAGTCTATCCGGAAAGTCCGCATGAGTTTCAGATGAATGCTCCCTCCTTCACGCCGCTGCGAATTTCACCAGATCAACAATGGCTGGCCCTGCCGATTAGTAGTGGGTTCAAATCCACGGTGCATCGGGAAGACAACCACTGGGAGGGACTTGTGGAACTGTGGAAAATCACCTCCACGGACAGCACCGCGAATACCGGCCCAGAGTTTACCCATCATTTGACGATAAAACATCCACCGAGTTCAGGAACGAGATGGGACTTTGGAATGGAGTTTGGGAAAGACAGCAAAACTCTTGTGACGGCGACGGAGGACTTGTCAATTCACATCTGGAACGTGGAGGATGGGAGTCTGAAACAAAACTTCGCAGCGGATGATGGGTTGCCCAATCAACTCATAGCCGATGAATCCCTAAACAACCCCGAGTTCCGCGAGAGATCTTGTCGCCTTGATGTTTCCCCGGATGGGAAAATGTTGGCGGTAGTATTCGGTCACATTGTCCGGCTTTATGATCTTCAACACAACCGCTGGCTTCTCCACCATAGTCTTACGCAGGGCGGCTGGGGGAACGTCACGTTTCACCCCACGGGCCGTTGGCTGATTACTACAAGCGGGGGGGCTCAATGCTCGAACTCCTGTCCCTTCCCCGCTTGCAACAGCGTTTGAGTGTTGAGCTTCCCGGCACTTCCGGTACTCCTAATGGTGTTAGTGTGGCCTTTTCGCCGGATGGCAAGTTGCTGATCACCGGCGGTTATGAACCACTCCGCTGGTCGTTTGACAAACTAATAGTCAAGCTCGCCGAAGACCAAACCAAGCGTTAATTTCCTGTGCTTCGTGCTTCGCTACTCGATGAAAGTTTCATGGCCGCACCCTTATTAAAAATGGAAGGCATCCAAAAGCGTTTCGGAGCGACTCTTGCGCTGCGAGACGTTTCGCTGGAGGTCCGCGCGGGCGAAGTGGTTGCGCTCATCGGGGAAAATGGGGCGGGCAAAAGCACGCTGATGAAAGTCCTCAGCGGAGCGCATCCGCCGGATCGCGGGCGGATGGAATTGGAAGGCCGGCCTTATGCCCCCCACGGACCATTCGCGGCTCGGCGGGCGGGCGTAGGCATGATCTATCAAGAACTGAATCTCGCCCCCGATCTCAGCGTGGAAGACAACATCATGCTCGGCCAGGAACGTTCGCGGTTCGGGCTGCTCAACCGCCGGGAACAACGCCGAGAAGTGCATCAGGTTTTGGAACTCTTGGGGCATCCCGATCTCAAACCGGCCGCGTTGGTGCGAAGTCTTTCCGTAGGCGTGAGGCAATTGGTCGAAATCGCCCGCGTGCTGATCGGCCCCTCGAAAGTCATCGTGTTCGATGAACCGACCAGTTCCCTCACCCAGCAAGATGCCCGGCATCTGTTCGAGGTAATTGGGAAGCTCAAAGCCTCCGGGATGGGGGTGATCTACATCAGCCATTTCCTGGAAGAAATCCGCGAAGTGGGCGACCGCTTTGTGGTGCTCAGGGATGGGGAATCGGTGGGCCGGGGAACTTTGGCGGGCACGACGGAAGCCGAAATCGTTTCGCTGATGGTCGGGCGCACGGTGGAAGAACTGTTCCCGCGAGTTCCGCATCAGCACGGTGAAGTCTTGCTGCACATCGAGAAACTCAGCGGGCAGCGCATCCCGCAAGAAGTCAGTCTGGAAGTTCGACGGGGCGAGATTTTGGGGATCTCCGGTTTGGTGGTGCGGGCCGCACGGAGTTGTTGCGTTGTTTGTTCGCGCTCGATCCGGTAACAAAAGGCAAAGTCAAAATTGCTGAGGTTTCGCCCCGGCCCACGCCGTGCGCCAGAATCCGGGCGGGACTGGGGTTGGTCTCCGAAGACCGCAAAGGCGAAGGTTTGGCGCAATCGTGTTCGCTGGCCGACAACCTCACCTTTAGCCGGTTGGAACCTTACAGCAAAGCCGGTTGGTTGAATCTCACCAAGCGTCGCCGGGCGGTTGACAACTGGCTGGACCGCTTGCAGGTCAAACGGCATTCGCAAGACCAGGCGATTGGGGAACTTTCGGGAGGCAACCAGCAAAAAGTCGCCATCGCCCGCGTGATGCACCAACAGGCCGATGTGCTGCTGTTGGATGAACCCACGCGCGGGATCGATGTGGGAACCAAGTCCGAAATTTACCGCCTGATGGGCGAACTGGCCGCCGAAGGCAAAGCAATTGTGTTCGTGAGTTCGTATCTTACCGAACTCCTCGCAGTCTGCGACCGCGTGGCCGTGATGGCCCGTGGTCGATTGCGGGCCGTTCGCCCGGCGGGCGATTGGACCGAAGAAGAAGTAATGAGTTTGGCCATCTCCGCGAATTAACACCCTCTGGTTGAAACGGAAAGAATCTTCTGAAATGGTGTCCGCATGAGTGAAACCGCTGAATCGGCTCCGACTCCCGCACCTCAAGCCAAGCCGAGCCTTGGCCGAGGGCTGTTGAATGCGCTGTGGCCGTTTCTGCCCTTGGCTTTGGTCTTCGCGATTTTTTGCGTGGCGGATCGGCAAATGAACCCCGAACCTTCGTTCTACCGCGAACGCAACGTGCGAATTATCGCCAAGCAAGCGGCCGTGGTGGGCGTGGCCGCGTTAGGGATGACGTTGGTCATCATCTCCGGCGGGATCGATCTCTCCGCAGGCACGGCGATCGCATTGTGTTCGATGGTGATGGCCGCCGGTTTGCTGAACAACCTGAATCCGGCGCTCGTGGTCATTATGACAATTTTGACCGGATGTCTGTGCGGATTGCTGAATGGGTTGCTCATCAGCATCTTGGGAGTCGTGCCTTTCATTGTGACCTTGGGAACCATGCAATTGTTTTTGGGATTGGCCAAACTCGTGGCAAACCAAGTGGCCGCCTCCGGGACGATCCATTTGGCTCCCCGGCAAATTCCCCAATGGGTGGTCTACTTCAACGATACGCGGTCGGATGCTTTGATCGCCGGCTTCCCGCTCGGCTTTTGGGTGCTGCTCTTGCTTGGCGTCTTGACCTGGATTCTTCTCAGGTACACCGTTTTTGGGCGGTACGTGTTCGCTTTGGGGTCCAACGAATCCACCGCCCGCTTATGTGGAATTAACGTTTGGGCCAACAAAATCCTGGTCTATACGCTTTCCGGATTTTTCGTGGGGGTGGCGGGAATGTATTTGTTCGCCCAAACCACTGTGGGAACATCCGATGCAGGGCTAGGCAAGGAATTGTACGTCATCGCCGCCGTCGTCATCGGCGGAGGCAGTTTAAGCGGCGGGCGAGGTTCCGTGGTAGGTACCTTAACGGGCGCTGCCCTGATTTTTGTGATTCATAGCGGGGGAACCCTGTTGGGCATCGACAATGAATACCAAAACATGATGCTGGGGCTAATCATCATCTCTGCCGTCACCGTAGACCAATACCGCCAACGCCGATTGTCCGCCGCCTGAAAAGAACAACCCCACCACCCCCAAGCCGCCGACTTGTCGGCGGACCGACACCAAGGTGTCGGCTTGGGTTGAACTGACCGACAGAAACTCCCACCCCACCTAAAAAATCTCACCTAAAGAATCCTGCCCGATATGTCTGTTGCAATTCCCGAAACCAAAACCCGCCCGTTGACCGTGGCGCTCATCGGCAACCCCAACACCGGCAAAAGCACCTTGTTCAATGCGCTGGCCGGGATGAATGCCCGCATCGGCAACTTTCCCGGCGTTACGGTCGAAAAGAAAATCGGCCAGGTGACTTGGGAAGGCAAAAAAGTTTCGCTGATCGATCTGCCGGGAACGTATAGCCTTTCACCGCGTTCGCTAGATGAGATGGTCTCGGTCGATGTGCTATTGGGCCGGCAAGCGGATGTGGGTCGACCCGATGCCGTGGTCTGCATCGTGGATGCCTCGAACTTGGAACGCAATTTGTATTTGGTCAGTCAAGTCCTGGATATGGGCGATCCGGTGGTCTTGGTGCTCAACATGACGGATGTCGCCGCCGCCCGTGGGATCGCGATTGATGCCGAGCAGCTCTCCCAAAAACTCGGCATCCCCGTGATTAAAACGGAAGCCCACCGCCGGCAAGGGCTTACGGAGTTGAAGCATGCGATTCTTACCGCGACAAATCAACGGCCCCATCCTGTGGAAATCTTCCCCCCGGAGTTCGTGGCTGAACGAGAGCAGCTTGCGGAGTCGCTGCGAGAGAATGGCAACGAAAATCTGCCGATCTATCTTGTGGACCGTTTGCTGTTGGATGTGGGCGGTCAAATCGAAGCCGAATTCACCAAAGAAACCCAACTGACCTACAATAAAGAAGTCGCGGAAAAGTTTCTGGCCGGACTAACATCCGCCCGGCAGCGGTTGGCGGAAGCCGGGCATCGTGTGCCCGCCGTGGAAGCCCGCCGGCGTTATGCGTGGGTCCGCGAAACCTTGGCGGGCATTCTGACGCATCCCAGCGAACGCCCGGCAACCGCCAGCGACAAAATCGACCGCTTGCTCACCCATCGCGTGTGGGGAGTGTTGCTCTTCTGTGCGATGATGTTCATTGTGTTCCAGGCGATCTACCGTTGGGCGGGGCCGTTCATGGAACAGATCGAAGGCGGGCAAGAATGGATCGCCGGGCACATTCGCCTGGGGCTTGGTCCGGGTCCGTTCCGCAGTTTGCTGGTCGATGGCGTAATCGCGGGCGTGGGTGGCGTGTTGGTGTTTCTGCCGCAGATCGTGTTTTTGTTCTTCTTCATCGCGCTCTTAGAAGATTGCGGCTATATGGCGAGGGCCGCGTTTTTGATGGACAAGCTGATGACGAAAATCGGACTCAGCGGCAAATCGTTCGTGCCTTTGATGTCTTCGTTCGCCTGTGCGATTCCCGGCGTGATGGCCACCCGCGTGATCGAAAACCGCCGCGACCGCATGGTGACTATTTTAATCGCCCCCTTGATGAGTTGTTCCGCCCGCTTGCCGGTGTATCTTATACTCATCGCGGCGTTCATTCCGTCCACAACCTATCTGGGCGGCTTGGTGGGGCTGCAAGGCTTGGTGTTGTTCGCAATGTCTTCCCTAGGAGCCTTGGTGGCGATTCCCGTGGCTTGGCTCTTAACCAAAACTTTTTTCAAGGGAGAAACCCCGCCCTTCGTGATGGAACTTCCCAGCTACAAATGGCCTTCGCCTCGCATCGTATTCAGCCGAGTTTACGACCGAGGCAAAGCCTTCGTCACCCGCGCGGGCACTTTGATTTTCGCCACCACGATTGTGGTTTGGGCTTTGGGCTATTTCCCCGCCGACCATACGGAACTTAATAAACTTCAAGTCGAGATGGAAAACCCCGAAACCGACGAATCCCGCTTGGCGGTGCTCGATGGCCAATATAACAAACTCAGCGGGAAACTCATCAAGCAAAGTTATTTGGGCCAGGCGGGGCAATGGATTGAACCGGCCGTCAAACCGTTGGGGTGGGATTGGCGAATCGGCGTGGGGGCGATTGCTTCGTTTCCCGCAAGGGAAGTTATCATCGCGACTTTGGGCACGATTTATAGCCTAGGCAGTGATGTAGAAACCGATGAACCCGACCCCAGCTTGATGGAAGAAATCAAAGCCTCCCGCTGGCCCAACGGTGAAAAGGTTTATAACGTGCCGGTTGCGCTCTCCATCATGGTGTTCTTCGCCTTGTGTGCCCAATGTGCGGCCACCTTAATGACGATCCGCCGCGAAACCAACAGTTGGCGCTGGCCGATTTTCACCTTTAGCTATATGACGCTGCTCGCCTATATCGGGGCATTGATCACCTATCAAGTCGGCATGCTGTTCGTTTAACCGCCTTATTGCCCTTCGGCGGCGGAGGGTCTTTCGGATTCGGCGGGGGAACCGATCGGCGTTTCGGGAATTGAGGATTCTTCCTCGCGCTCGATCACAAGTTTTCCTGCCTCGCCGGCTTTCAGCAATCCGCCTTCCGTCAAACGGTCCACCAATTGGCGATGCAGTTGTTCGTGTTCGTGCGGCAGCGAATCTTCATCGGATCGCAAAGTCACCACAATGTCCTTCTTATGCGTCACGGGATCGATCCGCAAAGTAATCGTCATCTCGGCCATGCCTCGCCCTTTTGCAATAAGAAAAAATTGTCACGGTGTACGGGTTGAAATTGCCGGCGCGTTATCATAGTCAATTTGATGCTGCCGCGTGATGGCTGGCAAAGATCTCCGCATGCCGGCACACCGGTCGTAGAAAGCAGAGATTCGCGGGGAGGATGGCGATTCCATTTGACAGGCTAAGTTGGTTCCCTGAAACTGCGTGAATGTTTGATGAAATGAACCCGTTGGGAATTTCAAACTTCGCTACTCTTCAGAGTCCTTACGAAGGAAAACATTTATGAAAACTTCGACAATTGCGATCTGTGTCTTAATCGTGCTCTGCGGCATTTCTTGCACTTTCTGGGCAACCGGTATGGATGTCTTTGCCCAGAAACCAGCCGCCAAGCCTGCTCCAGATCGCGTGGATTTGTCATTTGAAAAGCTGACGGCGGAAGGCGTATCCGGAACTTTTTCGCGAACCGCGGTTCCAGGAGGTTGGCTCGTGATTCATGAATCCCAGCGTTTTTCCGCGGCAACGGATTCACCTGTCTCAATGGTCTTCATTCCCGATCAGGCGCATTTATGGAATGGTAAATCCGTCCCCGTGATGCGCTCGAAAACTTCGCAGGATGGAAAGTAGGCTGGGGTTTTCCACATGGAGCACGATGAACAACTTGCAGCGGTGTTGGAACAACTGCTGATTCGTTCGCGGGGCGGGCAGGAACCGGATTGGGCTAAGGTCGCGGAAGAACATCCCCAATTCGCCGGCGAGCTAAAGGAATTGTATGCCACTGCGATGATCGCCGAGGGTTTCGGGAGTTTCAATGGCGGGAGCGCACTCACGCAGGTTTGCCCGCCGGATTTTGCGGCCGTGCCCGCACGGATTGCAACTTTTCCGCAAACGGCGGGCGAACTCTTCGGCGATTACGAACTTTTGGAGGAAATCGGTCGCGGCGGGATGGGCGTGGTTTATCGGGCCAGGCAAATCAGCCTGGGGCGAATCGTGGCCGTCAAAATGATCTTGCGGGCGGATTTGGCCTCGCCTACGGATCTGCTTCGCTTTCGCGCGGAAGCCGAAGCCGCCGCCCGCTTGAATCATCCGCACATCGTGCCCGTCTATGAAGTCGGCGAGCAGAACGGGCTGCCGTTTTTCAGCATGAAACTCGTCGAGGGAACCACGCTGTCCCGGCGGTTGATGGATGGCCCTTTAACCACGAAAGCCGCCATCGAGATTTTGATTCCGGTTTGCAATGCGATTGCGGAAGCGCATCGGCAAGGGGTTTTGCATCGCGACTTAAAACCGTCCAACGTGTTGATCGACAAGGAAGGCCGGGCTTACGTCACAGATTTCGGTCTCGCCAAAAGAGTGCAGACGGCGGACGGCGAAGCGGGCGAATCGCTGCACGCGCAAAGCCTAACTGAAAGCGGGGCGATTCTGGGAACGCCGGGTTATATGGCTCCCGAACAAGCCGCCGGCAGACGCGGGGAATTAAGCGTTCGCACGGACGTTTACAGCCTGGGGGCAATTTTGTATGCGATGCTCACCAGCCGCGCTCCGTTTCAGGCGGCTTCGCCTTTGGACACCGTGTTGATGGTCTTGGAACAAGACCCGCTGCCGCCGCGGTTGCTCAATCAAACCGCCGATCCCGATTTGGAAATGATCTCGCTGAAGTGCCTGCAAAAGCCGGCGGATCTGAGGTACGCCTCGGCGGCGGATATGGAAGCCGATTTATTGGCGGTGCAAAACCACGAATCGCCTTCGGTGCGGTCTTCGCAGTTCACGCAAATCCTCAGCCGGGCTTTTCGCGAAACCCATCATGCCGGGGTTTTGGAAAATTGGGGACTGTTGTGGATGTGGCACGCCTTGGTGCTGTTGGGCTTGTCGCTATTGACGAATTGGTTTCAACTTCAAGGCTACACGTCGCGGTGGCCTTACATGGGGCTTTGGTGCGTGGGCTTGGGGATTTGGGCGGCGATCTTTTGGAACCTTCGGCGGCGATCCGGTCCCATTACCTTCGTGGAACGGCAAATCGCGCACGTCTGGGCGGGCAGCATGTGCGCGGACACCGGGCTGTATTTCGTGGAATGGATGCTACATCTTCCCGTTTTGGAACTCTCCCCGGTGTTGGGGCTGATTTCGGGAATGGTGTTTTTGGTGAAAGCGGGGATTCTGTCCGGCATGTTTTATTTTCAAGCCGTCGCCTTGTTCTTGACGGCGATTCCGATGGCGGTCTTTCCGATGCTCTCGCGGGAGTACGGGATTCCCGATCTCAGCCTGACGTTGTTCGGCATCGTCTCGGGATTGTGCTTCTTTCTGCCGGGCCTGAAATACTACCGCCAACGCTTGCGGAACCCTCGAAAGTGAGCGGCAAAGCGGCTAGCGCTTTGCCGCTCACGGACCATCCTACCTTTGGCGGGTATGGATGGCGAAGAAAATAACTTTAAGGTTTGTGTGCCATGCCCACGGCTTTGCGTGGGCATGCTTTCTGTTGGGAAGATGATGCGTTTCGATCAGACATGGCCACTCAAAGCAGTGGCCATGCCACCCAACACCCATTTGTTGAAGTTATTTCCTAGGCGATCCTATACCACATTAAACTGAGGAAGGTATAAAAAAAATTGCCTTGGCCGCATTGTGTGCGCGGCCAAGGCAAATCGCGGTTGTTATTTCCCGGTCAATGTGAAGGGGATGTCGTTCCCGTCGGTTTTTTCCGCCACATCGGCGGTGAGTTCCGTTTTCGTGTTGTACTTATCGGGAATGTACATTTCCCCGATGGGTTCGGGTTTCTCGTCGGGGCTGGCGGGTTCCCCCATCTTGCCGGAAGGCCGCGAAGCGGTGATTTCCACGGTCATTTTTCCGGCTTCGGCTTGCAGTTCGTACTTCCCGTCCTTGATTTGTCCCGAGAACGGCCGGTGATCGCCTTCGGCTTTGCGGAACGTGATTTGTCCCGTGTCCACGGGTTTGCCGTCAAAAGTGACTTCCCCTTTGACGGGATAGGTGTCGGGGCCTTTCTCGGCGCCTCCTCCGCAACCCGCCAAAACGAAGAGTGAAAGCATCGCTCCAAAACCAAGAGCGAATTGGTGATGTGGAATGGATTTCAGTTGCATTTGCCAAGTCCTTGTTGTGATGCAGCATTGTGTTTTTGCGAAATGAATGAGGCCGACTTGCCCCAAACGATAGAAAATAATGTACTCCGCACGAATGGGCAAATAACCGAATGCTCGGTCATTTGCCTTTCGCTTCTAATTACCGAGCGATCTCGGTTCAAAAACCCGCGCAGCATGTTTTGGCGGGTTAGAAATTCCCGACGGGCAAGCCATCGTTGAGCATTCCCAATCGCATCCAAATGTTGAGGCTGATATTGTTGGAGAAAAATTGGACCGAGCCATCTCCTAAGCCGGCTTGGACGCCTCCGATGTGATAACTGCGGAGAAAGTTCCAGCGGCCGGACCCGGAATTGCGGTCTTGGCAAGGAGCCTGGTTGGGGGCACCGGGATAGGTGGTTTTCTTGCAGCTATACACCCGGTCGGGCACGGAAGTATTAGGCGGTGCCGCCGTGGAAAAGCCAAAAGCCCCGTGCGGCGCACCGCCCCAATGTCCACCCAATTCGCCCCAAGCGCCGCCCGTCCCGCGGATAATGCCTTCGCCCAGCATCAGCGTGTTCGTGGAGCCATCCACGCACGATTTGAGGCTGGTGCTGGAATTGAGGTAAAACAGGCCCGTGGATTGGGTGGTGTTGGCGGTATTCATGTTGGTGACGACAATCTGTCCTGTGGCTGTGTTAACCGTCGCGACTTGTCCCACGCCCGCGCAGACCGCGTAATTGCTTTGGAAGGCGATCGTGCCCCCGTTGCCTCCCACCCCCGGACTGGCGGGATCGGACGGACAAGAACCCACGGGGATCGGGCCCACGATGTTTTTGTTGGTGATGCGGTGAATGTATTCCCCTTCGTAGGCATTGACCGAGGGGTAGCTTTCATAGAGTTGGTAGCGCGGGGCTTGGTCGATGAACGGCAAGAGATTTTGGAACCAACAATCGCGGCGGCGGGTTTGCCCTGCATAAAGTTCTTGTTGGTGGCCATAGGGGAAAATGCTGTAGGCAGATTGATAGTTGTGTAATGCCAAACCCAGTTGCTTCAAATTATTCTTGCAGGCGGAGCGGCGGGCGGCTTCCCGCGCTTGCTGCACCGCCGGCAGCAACAGGGCGATTAAAATCGCGATAATCGCAATCACCACCAATAATTCAATCAACGTAAATCCGCGCTTTCGAGAATCGAAAAAATGAACTCGCATGAATAGTCTCCTCGGCTTCCCAGAAAGAGAAGCACCTACGGAACGAAATGTCTGGCCTAGGAACACCCCACGACCAAAAAACTGAATTGATGGCTCCGACTCGCAATTGTTGTTCCCAGCTTGATGCTGAGGAAGAGGAAATGTTGAAGATTTCGGAGGCAAACCGCTCCTCCTGCAAATCATCACTCATCGGATGAAAATGTGTCGATGAAAAACTTCTTCCCAAGATTATTTCATAAATCATTGCGATTTGAAATGGCGGGCATGCTCAGTTATTGGGCAAATAGAAAAATACTGCGGCATTTTGTCATCCGTTCCGATGCGAAGTCTTCTTTTAGCCTCGGCGGTTTTTTTTGGCGTGCTCTTCCAAAGGCACGGGGATTTTATCCAGCAGCATGGAGATCACTTCGTTGGTGGTGATGTTCTCGCTGTCGGCATGGAAGTTCGTCACGATGCGATGCCTTAACACCGGGTGGGCGACGGCGGCGATGTCCTTGCTGCTGACGTGAAATCGGCCTTCCAAAATCGCGCGGGCTTTCGCGCCCAAAATCAAATACTGCCCCGCGCGGGGGCCGGCTCCCCAGGAAACGTATTCCCGCACGAAGCGGGGCGATTCCGCCTCGCCGGGCCGCGTGGCTCGCACCAAATCGCGGGCGTAAATGAAAACGTGCTCGGCCACGGGAACTCGGCGGACGACTTCCTGCAGTGCCAAAATCTGCGCCCCCGTCAACGCGGTTTTCAATTCCGGCTCGTGCCCGCTCGTGGTTTGCTTGAGGATTCGCAGTTCCTCGGCGGCATTGGGGTACTTCACCACGATGTTGAACATGAAGCGGTCCAACTGGGCTTCCGGCAAAGGATACGTGCCTTCCTGCTCGATCGGGTTTTGCGTGGCCAACACGAAAAACGGCTGCGGCAAGCGGTAGGTATGGGAACCCACGGTGACGTGCCTTTCCTGCATGGCTTCCAGCAAAGCCGCTTGCGTTTTGGGCGGCGTGCGGTTGATTTCATCCGCCAAAAGCATGTTGGTAAACAGCGGCCCCTGCATGAATTGAAACGTCCGCCGGCCCGTTTCCGGGTCGTCTTGCAGCACATCGGTTCCGGTGATGTCCGAAGGCATTAAGTCCGGCGTGAACTGAATCCGCCGAAACGAAAGTTGCAGAATCTCGGCAATGGTGGAAACCAGCAATGTCTTCGCCAAGCCCGGCACGCCGACCAACAGGCAATGCCCCCGGCTGAAAAGGGCGATCAACAGTTGATCGACGATGTCGTGTTGGCCGATGATGACCTTGCGAATTTCCTGCCGCATGCGGTTGTAGGCGGCGGACAATCCGCGAATGGCTTGGGCTTCGCGTTCGCGATGATCGCTGTCTTCCTGCGATTCCCCTTTCCCCAAACTGGGGCCGAGAACTAAAGGCGGTTCGGGCGGGAACATCGCCTCTTTGTCGGGCTTCAAGGGGTTTTGCCGGGGGACTTCAACTTTCGGGGGGGCTTCCGGGTTTCCTTCCAGATCGAAAATTGGGGCTTCCGGGGCGGGCGGGACGGGTTCGGAAAGGCCCTTTTCGATGAAATCGTTGAAAACATACTCATCTGCGGAGTCTGCCGGGTCCGCAGATTCATCGCGGGGATCATCGTTCATGGTGGGAATACGGAAAACCTGAATTTTGGAGGGCAACGGCGGTGAAACTTTGGTACGATCAATCCTAACGCTCGGCCCCGCCAAACGAAAGGAAGTCGTATTTCAAATTCGGTTCAACAGTCCTTGAGAAAAAGTTTTGCCACGGAGACACGGAGGGCACTGAGAATGGCAGAGAGATGATGAAAAACGGTAGTTCCTCTGTGGCGAAATTCGCTTTCCCTTGGATTTTCCCCGTGCCCTTCTTGCCTCCGTTTATACCCTCGCTTTGGTTGCGGCTCCGCTGCAAACCCGCTATTTGAAAGTTGACCGATGGACGAGTCTCGACAACACGTGGCTTATTTGATCTTCGACGTGGAAGCCATCGCCGATGGTTTGCTCGTGCAGCGGGTGCGCTACCCCAAGGAAAATCTCACGCCCGAAGAGGCCATCAAAAAATACCGCGAAGAACTGTTGGAAAAGCAAGGCAACGACGTGATCCCGCCCACCTTCATGCTGCCGACTTCGGTGGCGGTGGCCAAGGTGAATCCTTCGTTTCACATCATCGACGTAGCCACGCTCGATGCCCCTTTGTACCGCCCTTACGAAATCACCAAGAAATTCTGGCAAGGCTGGCGGCACTACAAACGCCCGCCCTTGGTGACTTTCAACGGCAGAGGCTACGATTTGCCCGTGTTGGAGTTGGCGGCGTATCGCTTCGGCATCAGCCTGCCGGATTGGTTCAACATCAACGCCCGCACTTACGAACAATCGCGAAACCGCTACAACACCGATTCACATTTGGACATGATGGATTTGTTCTCCAACTTCAGCGCCTACCGCATCACCGGCGGGTTGAATTTGCTGGCGAACATCATCGGCAAGCCGGGGAAGACGGGCATCGACGGTTCGCAAATTCAGGACATGTACGACGCCGGCCACACCAAAGCCATTAACGATTATTGCCGCTGCGACGTGTTGGACACTTATTTCGTGTTCCTCAGAACCCGCGTGCTGTTGGGGCAGTTGCCCTTGGAGGCGGAGCAAGTCATCGTTAGGGAAACCAAGGAATGGTTGGAATCCGCACGCGAAACTAACCAAGCATACGATCACTACCTCACCCATTGGGGCGATTGGGACCGCCCGCCCGAAGACCCCGCCGAGGAACCGGAGGCCGAAGTGTAAACGCCGGCATCTTTGCCGTTTGAATCATCGGCAACGAGGAATCGGTTCTTGGAAACGGGATCGCCCCGGCTTGGGGTTCATCTCTTTTCGTCGAACCTTTATGATGTTGACCGCTGATGACTCTGTTCCCATCATCGTTCACGGATTGAAGACCTCGGCCATGAATGTTTCGTTCCCTCGGAAAATCGGTTCCTCTTCTTGGCACATCGGGCTGTTGTTCGTGGTGTTCTGCGGAATTTTCGCCGCTGAAGCCCAGGCTCAAAATCCGCCCGCCGACAACAAGACGCAACCGGCAACCAACCCGCCCGCCGCAAGCAACCCGCCAAAAACCATCAGCACCCAAAGTTTGGGGATTCCCCATACTTGGCGGAAACTGGTCAACAAAGTCAGTTGGTTTTATTGGCTGCCTTTTTTGGTCGCAACTTTTATTGCGATTTGTTTCGGCATCGAGCGGTTGGTGGTTTTGCGACGCGGGCGGGTGATTCCCCGCGCCTTCGTCGATCGCTTTTTGCAGCACTTGGAACAAAACCAACTCGATCAGGAAAAGGCGATCGAACTTTGCGAAGGCAACAACAGCCCCGTGGCTTCGGTGTTCGCGCACGGTGTGCGAAAATGGGGCAAACCCAGCGTGGAGGTTGAGCAGGCCATTATCGACGGCGGCGAACGGCAGGTCAGCCAACTCCGCAAACATCTTCGCGTGCTCAACGGGGTTTCCACCGTCACGCCTTTGATGGGGCTTCTGGGAACCGTCGTCGGCATGATCTTGGCTTTCAACGAATTGGCCAATCTGTATCCGTTGCCTTCATATCTGGGATTGACGCTCGCCGCCAATGGCCAGATTGAAAGCGTGGATGCCGACTCCATCGCCGACATCGCCGGTCTTCAAGCGGGGGAAATCCTCACCAAAGTCAACGGCGTTTCGGTGGGCGATTTGGCCAAGATCCACAAAGCCTTGGACAACGTGCCCGATTCCGCCGGTTCCGTCAAAATCGTCGCGCAACAAGGCGATGCCGAGAAAGAATACGAACTCACGCTCAAGCAGAACTGGAAGCAAGAAGCCACCGACAAAGCCTTTCGGCTGGCCAACGGAATCGGAGTCGCCTTGCTGACCACGGTCTTCGGGTTATTGGTGGCGATTCCTTCGTTGATTCTCTACATGTATCTCGCCGGTCGCGTGGATAGTTTGGTGATGGAAATGGATCTGTTGGCCCAAGACGTGGTGCATTTGATTTCGATGGAAGCCCTCGCCAAAGACCCGGCTTCGCCATCCCGCGCCCGCAGCAGCACCCGCCGCACCGCCAAAAAGAAAGCGGTGTGAGGTTTATCAAGCGAAAAATTTCAGTTTTTTTGAAACAACCACGGAACCGGAGGTGGCTCAAGCCTCCCCCGATCGCGTGGCCTTTTGCTTTCGGCTGCTTTATTTGCCCGCAGCGCCGCCCGCGCCGTTTTTGATGGCGAACAGCATGTCTTTGCCCGCGATGTAAAGCACGTTGTTGGCCACGACGGGCGTGGAATACACCGAGCTTCCCATGTTGATCTCGGCGATCATTTCTCTTTTGTTCGAGAGTTTGAAGATCGCCACGTCGCCGTCTTCATCGCCGATGTAGACTTTGTCTTCCACGATCAAAGGCGAACCCCAGGCGGAGGCGAACATGTCGTAGGTCCAATAGACCGTGGGCTTGCCGTCTTTGTCGGCCTTGCGGGCATCCAGGCAATGGAACAACCCGCTGAAGTCGGCGATGTAGAGCAGATCGTTCTTGATGGCAACCGTGCCGCAGGAGCGGTGCATAATTTCTTCAAAATCCTTTTTGCCGTTCCCATCGGCATCGTGAAAATCGTAATGCCAGATGACTTTGGATTTGGGATTGGCCACAATCTTTTCGCCCGCTTTCAGATCGACCGCTTGATTCCGGCGTTGGGGCAACAGTTTGCCGTTTGCATCTTGGGCCAAAGTCGGGCTGACATCTCCCTCTCCCGTGGGATCAATGCACCACAAGTTGCCGTCGCCTTCGCCGTGTTCCGGGTCTTGACCGACGGCAACATAGACCATGCCGTCGTAAACCACGGGGGTGGCGATCATGTTGTTGCGGGTTCCTTTTCCGCCCAAAAGCCATTTGGAATCTTTGGGGTTGGCATCGAACTTCCACCACAATTTGCCGTGGCCTTTGCCGTCGCCTTTGGGATCGAAACTATAAAGCCAGCCGTCGCCCCCGGCGAAGAAAACTTGTTCGCGTCCGCCTAAAACGGCATAGGTCGGCGAGGACCATTGACCGTGCAGAATGTTGATTCCGGGAGATTTGTCGGTCCACAGCACCTTGCCGGTGTTGCGGTTCATCGCGAAAAAGCTGGGGGCATTGGGGGCGGGCAGATTGATGTGCCCGGCATCGACTCCGTTGGACGTATTGACGAACAGCACGTCCCCCGCGCACGTCACCGAGCAACTGCACATGTTGTGCTGGAAACTGCCCAATTGGCCCATCATGTCGTACTGCCAGACCACATCGGCTTCGTTTTTGTTTTCGTTGTCTTCGGATTTGAACGGGCCATCGTTTTCGCCGTCGCGGAAACCTTCGGTGTCTAAGCAGAGCACTTCGCCTCGGTTATTGACGAACCACAAGCGGTCCCCATCCACGCAGGCCGTGCTGCAAACGCCTTGCAACGGCCAGTCGTTTACCCGGCCCGCCGCCAGTTTCGGGCTGGAATGCTGCCAGAGAAACTGCCCGGTTTTTTCATCGAAGCACAACAGGCAGCCCAGATCGACTTGGATGTTGTCGTTCCAAGGGTAGCGGTTGATATAGCTGGCTCCGTTGTTGGTGCTGATGTAAACGTGCCCGTTGGCGACCACGGTATTGCCGTAGGTTTGCGTGCCGAGTTGGGCTTTCCAGAGGATGTTTTTATTGGTTTCGGTGTCCCATTCCGTGGGCACGTCTTTGCCCAAGGGAGTATTGTTGCGAAGGGAAGTCCCGCCCCACTGCGGCCAATCCAAGGGTTTGACCTCCATCTTGGCAATGCGTTCGAGGTTCTCCCGAATCGGGTCGTATTTCTCGCTTTTCTCCTGGGTGATTTTCTTGGCCTGGGCCTCCAAATCTGCCAGGGAATCCGCCCGGCTTTGAGAGATTCCCCACGTCGCCAGCGCCCCCAACAAGGCCGCGAAGGCGAGAGTCAAACTTCGTTTCATGCTTATGGTCTCCTAGGATTTGTTTTCGGTTTTCGGTAGGGCAGGCTCCCGCCTGCCATGTTGCTGTTGTCGGACGATTTTTGAAGCGTATCCAGGAAGGCAGGCGAGAGCCTGCCCTACGGCTTGAACATTGGTGATTGGGATTTGGTCATTTTCCGCCTACCGCCCTCTGCCTACCGCCTACCGCCTACCTGGTTTTGGTAAACTTTGACGTTGTCGTAGAACAGTTCGGCACTCGTGGCGTTGCCGAAGAAGCCGGGACTGCCGACGAGGTTCCCATCGGGATCGGTGGCTTCCACGGTCCATTCCTTGGGTTCGGGTTTGTCCTTTTCCCAGACCTTGCCTTTGAGTACCGCTTTGCCGTCATCGGTGGCGGCTTCGAACTTCATGCGATACCAGGTTTCGGCTTTCCATTGGAAGGGCACGGTCTGGGCCATTTTGAGCATCGGCGTCCAAGTGCGGATTTGCAACTGCTGAGAAGCCCCCATCAAATCCAGCGTGTAGCGTTGGCCGATCAGGCCGATGTCCGGCAAGCGGCCCGCTTTATCGGCGGCGTACACATCCGCTTCGATGGTGTAATCGTGGAGGTCCACCACCCCCATAAAGCCTTGGCTGCGCATGCCTTTGGGAATCGTGGTAATTTTCAGCATCACGCCGTTGCCATCAATTTTTCGCGGCCCTTTAAGCACCGTCAATCGCACGCCTTTCAGCGTGTTGCCATCGGCCTCGGTCTTCCAAGTGTCCCAGGTCCAACCTTTGACCAGACCTTCTTTTTTGAGGATTTCCAACAGCGGGTCGATCTTGGGTTTCGCGGCTTCTACGCTGCCGGCGGCATCGGCCAGATTCATAAAGGCGGAAAAGTCGGACCAACTTTTTCGGGCCGTGCTGTCATCGTACTTGGCGGCGGGAAGGCCGCTGTTGACGAAGCTGCTTGTTAGAAAGATGTAAAGCTCGCTCGCCTGCGGGTTTTGCTGTTTGAGTTTTTGCAGCAAATCGAAGTCGATGGGAACGTGCCGATAGCGAATCCCGATCCAAGGCACGGGAATCTCGCCGTTGTCGAAGTTGTAACTCCAAGGCAATGGCGGGATCACGCGGATGCGGGTCTGGCCTTGGAGTTTGCCGGCTTTCGCGGTGACGATGGCGGCATCGGTCACGGCTTTCACAGGGGCGAAGTATTCGCCATCCTGCACGCTGCCCACGCCGGCGACTTCGTATTCGACCTTTTGATTTAACTTGCCCGCCAAGCCCAGGAATTGACCGTTCTTGTTGTACAGCCGAGTTTGCAATGCGAGTTTCTCGCCGGTTTGCAGCAGACTTTCCGCCGGAACAAGTTGGACTTGGGCGGGCGTTTGGTCTTCGCTGATGGGAGTGACCTTCGGCGGAGCGGGGCGTTTGTCGGCGGAAGGTTCGGCATCTTCCTCGGCGATGCAGTACATCGCATCGCCGGTGCTGATGTACATTCTCCCGTGGGAGACAATCGGCGAACTATGCACATCGCCAATCCGCATCCGCGCTTTTTCCACCACGTTAAATCCGGTGGCGGTGGGTTTGAAGACCCACCAGCGTCCGTTTTCGGTCAGCAGATAGATTTTGCCATCCACGTAAAGCGGGCTGCTGAATGCGGGGCCGCCCAGCTTTTCTTTTTGCAGCAACTTGCCGCCGTTCAGATCCACGCAAAGCAACGTCCCGGTGGTGCTGGGGTCGTCCACGGCGAAGATTTTTCCATCCACGGAAATGGGAGCACCCTTGCCGACGTACATTTCGGTCTCCCGCCAGATTTCCCCCGTGTCCGAACCGGCGATTTTGCCGTGGCTGGTTCCATCTAAGCAGAACAAAGCCCCCATTTTGGTGGTGTCCAGATTTTCTTGGTTGTGCCCGCAGATGACTTTATCGCCCACGACCAAAGGCGTGGTGCTGATGCCCCGGGCGGAGACGTCGTAAGACCAGATTTGCTTGCCGGTTTCCGGTTGGAAGGCGTAAACCCCGCCGTCGCCGGAAGCGAAGACCATGGCGGGTTCGCCTTTGAACGCGGTTATCACGGGCGCACTGTAGGTGGTGTCATCGGGCAGCGGGCGGGTTCCGTTGAACCAGATCATTTCGCCGTTTCTTTGGTCGAAGGCCATAAAGCCGTGCTGTGGTTTGGCTTTTTCGCCCCAGCCGATAACCACCGCGCTGATAATCACCAGATTTTTGTAGGTGATGGGCATGTTGGTTCGCCCGCCGTAGGTACTGAGCAGGCCGTATTCTTCGGCGAGCGAATGCGACCACAGCGTTTTGCCGGTCTTGGCATCGAGGCAGAGAAAATATCCGCAAACGCCCAAAGCGAAGACTTTTTTGGAGACCGGATCGCCCACCACGCACGACCAAGCCAAGCGGGTGTCGGGCACATCGGTGAGGAAAGCGTTAAAGCGGCTTTGCCATTTTTTCTCGCCGGTGGCCGCATCCACGCAGATGACTTTTTCGCCTTCTTGCTTGGTATCCGGCTGATCGCGAACCAGCGTGTAAAGCAGGCCATCCATCACGATGGGTGTGGAACGGCCCGCGAGTTCTTCGTTCTTCCAGACGAGATTATTTTGGCCCGGCGTATCGGGCGACCATTTGACGGGCAGGTTTTTCTCGCGGGAGATGCCGTTCATTTCCGGCCCACGCCAGTAAGGCCAATCCATCTCTGCCGCATCCCAAGGAGCGCCCGCGAAAGCGGCAGGCCCTTCCAACAAAAAGCCGCCCGACACCAAAGCGACTGCCAACCAAACCGCAGCCTGCTGCCAAAGTTGTTTTCGATCCATGTTGCCCTTCCGTTGCCAATTTTGCGAGAAATGAAAAATCCCAGGCGGGTGAATCCCTCAACGTCGGCTCTGCAAAAAAGCCTTCCATCGAAAGATGCGGAATTTGGAGGTTTTCGGTCGTGCTGCTCCAAACTCAAGGCTGAGATTGAAACCGTGGGGGAGTGTTATTCCTCCCACGATAATCAACCCAAACCCCCACGGCAAGCAGACAGCGGTCAGCTTTCAGGCGAGCGTAGGGTGTCAGCCCTCCGGTTCCGGCCCGCCCACGGTCAGCTAACCGCAATTTAAACTCGATGCGAAGCAGAGCTTCGCGGAAGTGCGTTCCCAAGCAGAGCTTGGGAACGAGGAAAAAATCTGAAAGCTGACCGCTGAAAGCTGACCGCTAAGACTGTTGACAACGAACCCGCCGCAAAGGACAAAGGATAAATCACAAAGGACCAACACCCCATGAACGATGCCCGCCAATATCTCGATCCCAAAACGCTGTCCCAACTCAAAGGCTTGGACCTGAAAGCCCGCTTGATTGTGGAAGGCTACGTCGCGGGGCTGCATAAAAGTCCTTATCACGGGTTCTCCGTCGAGTTCGCCGAGCATCGCGAATACGTCCCCGGCGACGATTTACGCTACGTCGATTGGAAAGTCTTCGGCAAGACCGACCGCTATTACCTCAAACAGTACGAAGAAGAAACCAACTTCGCCTGCTATTTTCTGCTCGACACCAGCGAATCCATGCAGTACCAGTCCGAGCAGGCGGCGGTTTCCAAGTTGGAATACGCAAAATACATCGCGGCCGCCCTCGCGTATTTGGTCATTCGCCAACAAGATGCGGCGGGCTTGGCCACGTTCGATCGCGAGGTCTCCACCTTCTTACGGGCTTCCAGCCAACCCACGCATCTCAAGCAATTATTCCATCTGATGGAGCAGTCCCCCGCGAAAGGCGAGACGGCAATGGGGCCGATCTTCCACGATTTGGCCGAACGCATCCGCAAACGGGGTTTGGTGCTGATCCTCAGCGATTTCTTCGATGATCTGGATTCTTTGCTGAAAGGTTTGAAACATTTCAAGCACCGCCGGCACGATGTCAGCATTATGCACATCATTGACCCTGCCGAGCAGGATTTCCCCTTCCAAGATCCCACGCTGTTCAAAGGTTTGGAAGGTTTGCCGGAACAAATGACGGAACCCCGCTCGCTGCGGAAGGCATATCAAAAAGAGTTCGGGGAATTCCTGACACAAACCCAGCGCGGCTGCCGGGATTTGTCGATGGATTATATTCTGCTGCGAACCGACATGCCTTTGAACGTGGCTTTAAGCAGTTTCCTCACCCGCCGCATGATGCGGATTCAATAGCCCCAAGATCAATTGCTGCGCATCGAGCCGCTTAAGCGGAAGATGTAGTACAGCAGGGTTAAAATGGATTGCAGCGTCGCGGCGACGTAGGTCCAACCGGCGGCGTTCAAGACCTCGCGGACGGCGGCGGCTCCTTTCTGATCGACGATTTGATATTCCGTAAGCATCCGCTTGGCCCGATTGCTGGCATCGAACTCCACCGGCAGATTGATGACTTGAAACAATACCAGCCCGCTGTACGCCAAAATTCCCAAAATGATGAGCTTGGGACTACTCAAAATCATCCCCAAAATCACCAGCCCGAAGAACGCCATTGGCCCGTATTGGGCGGCGGGCACGGCGAAGTTGCGGGCAATCATCGGCAGGTAGTGCTTCGCATCCTGCAAGGCGTGCCCGGCTTCGTGGGCGGCGATTCCCACCGCCGTCGCCGAGCGGCTGCGATACACCTCGCTGCTAAGCCTCAAAACTTTGTGGCGGGGATCGTAGTGGTCGGTCATCGTGCCGGGGGTTTCTTCAATCTCGATGTGTTCCAACCCGGCTTGATCCAAAATGTAGCGCGCAGCGGCTGCGCCGGAGAGATGGGCATCGATCTGTTGCCCCGCCGCGTAAGCGCTGCGAATCCGCCATTGGGCCCACAGCATCAGCAAGACGGCGGGGGCGATAAACAAGAAATACAGGGGATCCCAAAACATCCACATCGCAAACCTTCCTTTCCGAACTGTGTTCGTGTTGTGTCTACTTATTGATTACGTCAAATTCCGCACAAATGCTGGGTTATCGCGGTTCCTGAAAAAACAGAACGCAAAATGCCGGCTGTCGGATCATTTTCCAGTCTCACAATTCCAAGTATTTCGCGCGTCGGTCTCAGGGCAAGGGTTCGCGCGAAAATTGCGCAGAATTGCTTGATAAACGTGCAAAGTCGTTGGTTCCTTCAGAAGAACCCCGGATTTCATGCAAGTCGTGATATCCGCTTCCCCTGCTGAAAAACTAATTGACCCGCATCACCCCCTGCCGCACAATGGATTTCTCGCGTGCCATCCCATCTTAAATTTCGGGTTCGCGTTTCGTGTGTTAGAAGTTGATTGAGATGCGTTTTGAGGATAGAAGTTGGAGGATGGAAAAGGCACGCGAATACGGTATTCCCATTCTCTCTCTTCCATTCTCAATTTTCACTTTGATGATTGTTATATCGTCGACAACAAAGTGACCAACCCGCATTCTTAGGCTTTGTGAAGCCCTGTGTTGGGTTGAGGTCGCTGTTGAAAAGGGCGTGGGCATGAAATCGCGAACGATGTTTCTGATCGGCGGGTGTTCCGGGAGTTTCGCAGCTCCTTCGGAAAATCGGCCCGTTTACGATCCCAACGCCCCCCGCCAGATGCGCCGCGTGCCGTTTCGCCGGGATCTTTTCGGCAGCCGGACGACGTGCTTTTTGCTGAGGCACGAAGACACGATCATCCTCATCGACCAAGGCTTAGGCGTGGAACCCGCTGCGGAATTCTTGAGGGAGATGCTCCGGGCCGAGGGAAAAAACGATGCCGTCATCTATTGCCTGCAAACCCATTTTCACGATGATCATTTGGAGGGTCTTCGCTCCAATTCGTTGTTCTTTCAAAAAGGAATGACGCTGGAATTTCACACGCCCAATCTCTCGGCCCTAAGAGAGATCTGCGGGGCGGATTCGACTTACACCCCCACGGGAATGCCGCAAGCCTGCCCGACCAGCCCCACGATGCAAAACATTTTAGCTGCCCGGTTTTGTGCGGGATATTGGCCGGTGACTTTGGATTTGCTGGACAAAGTCGGGGCCAGGCGGGAATACTGCCAATTCGTTCCGAAAGCCACTTTTTTCTTGGATGAAGTCAAAGTGCAGACGCTGCCTTTGCATCATCCCGGCGGATGCGTGGGCTATCGATTCGGGATCCCCAGCGTGGGGGCGGTGGTCATCGCCACCGATTACGAGCCGCCGACCAAACCCGATCAAGACGTGGTCGAGTTTTTCGATGGAGCCTCGTTGCTCTTGGCGGACATGCAATACCGCGATGCGGAATACCGAGGCGAAACGGCCATCGGCGGAGATTTCGGAGCGAGGATGTCCCGCGAAGGTTGGGGGCACGGCACGCCGGACCGCATGTTGCCGTTGCTTTCCGCGTGTCCGCGTTTGCCGCAGCGGGTGCGCATCGTGCATCACGATCCCAAACGACCCGACACCGATCTGCAACTCTTCTGCGATGAAAGCACCGCCCAGTTGGAAAATTGGGCCGGCGGCGGCCGGATGGATTTCCAATTCGCCAAAGAAGGCGAAATCTTCTGGTTGTGAGTGCTCTATTAAAGGATATTGCAAACGCAGTCAGTTCAGCGCAGGGTCGCAAATTCACAATCAAGTCTTTGAGAAACCATATGCGGGAAGGAAGACGAAATGTCGGATTCGAATAATGATTCCTCTTCAATTCCTGATCCTGGCGATATCAACTCCGACTCAACGGAAGATAAAGAAGATTCATCATTGGTGGTGCCCACTGAAACCCATTCCATAAGTGAGTCTGCTTGGTTTCAAAGTTTATTGCACGTCCGAAGAAAAGAATCCTCTGCTTCACGGGCCGAGTCTCCACAAAGCGAAACAGATCCGAAAAGTGATCCTGACCCAATTCCTGACGGAGATGATTCAGCGGATGGAGTTGGAATCAGTTCATGGTTTCAAAATCTCTGGAAATCCGCAGAATCTCAAAACTCAGCTTGCACGGATGCGGAATCCGATCCTCAGAATGACCGAAACCCCAAAAAGACCTCGATTAGCCACCGAATCACGGGGTTGTTCAACCGAGGCTTTTCATCTGCAGAAACGGACCCCTCCAACGAAAACGATTCATCTACTGAAGAAAACCTCGCAACAAAGCAGATTGCCCAGGATCGTTCTAAACTGGCGAATGCCTTTGGAAAAGCCGTCAACTCCGTTTCCGACCCGCAGGATCGGCGAGAAGTCGTGAACTGGTTCGTCGAGGCTTATGATGTTCTTGCGACGGAACCCCAAACCAAGCAAAAAATCGCAAAACTTTATCGACTGATGGATTCCAGAAAAGTTGGCAAGCTGATCGTGAACACTGCACGAACGGCTTCCAAATCCTATCGAGGTTCCAATCTGCCATTGTCCATCAAACTTGCTCTTCCCGTGACAACACTCGGGGCATGTATGTTCGGAACACAAGGTGCGGGAATCGTCGCTTTTGGAAGCGGCATAGGACTTCCCGTCGTGCTGCTCCTATTTTTGGGAAGTGCGGGAGTCGCTTCCATCATTGAGGCCCTCATCCGGGACAAACGGAATCTCGAACCAACAACCAGGCTTTTGCTCTCGCTGATTCAGCTAGAAACCACGCGGCGGATCAACAAAGACTTGGCTTCAAAACTCAAAGCGGATCTTGAAACACCACGGAGGTGTGACATTCAAGGCGATGAAAATCAGCTTCTGAGTGCATTGCGGAAGATGGATCCCTTTGATTTTGAAAGACACGTCATGTCATTCTTTGAAGCCTGCGGACACCCCAGCGGGGTAACGCGAAAATCGAAAGACAACGGTTTTGACGGCTGGGTGGATCATCCCAAGGGACTGCTCGTGGTTCAATGTAAACGATATAACCCCACAAATGTTGTGGGACGCCCGGAAATTCAGCAATTTAAGGGGGTCATCGAAGAGCAGGAGGCTTATCACGGCTACTTGGTGACCACAAGTACATACTCAAAAGAAGCACAGGATAGTGCGGAACTTTCGGACAAGTTGACCCTGATTGATTGTGAGAAGGTTCTCGATTGGCATAAGCAAAGCAAAGTGGATCTCAACCATCTCACGCAAGCGAAGTAGATGGCTGATTCTACGTCGATTAAACTATTTGCCTATTGAGTAAATGAATATAGAGTCCACCCTGCAGACGATTTCACATTGAAATAATCGGCAGAGCGAACTCTAAATAGTTGCGACAAGGCGCTACTACGCCGACAGTTCTTCGCGGACGCGCTCCAAGAGGGCTTTGGTTTTGCGGACTCCTTCGATTTCCGGGATCTTGCTGCCTTCATATTCGATGCCCACGTATCCGTGGTAGCCGGCGTCCACTACGATTTTCATGATCTTCAAATAATCGGTGTGGATTTCGTTGCCCTTCTCGTCGAAGTCGTGCGTTTTCGCGCTGACGAGTTTCGCCCAAGGCATGAGTTCTTTCGTGCCGAGGTAACGGTCGTATTCGTGGAAGTTGCCGAAGTCCGGCAGGGTTCCGCAGTTGTCCATGTCCACGGTTTTCATCACGCCGGACAACCATTTGCCGTTGGAAGACAACCCGCCGTGATTTTCGACGATGATGTTGATCTTCAACGGTTTGGCGAACTCGCTGAGCCTCTTTAAGCCATCGACGGCGAGTTTCTGTTGTTCCTCGTAACTCCCTTTGGAGCGGGCATTCACGCGGATGGAATGGCAGCCCAACGCCAGAGCGGCTTCCACCCATTTCTTGTGGCGGTCCACCGCGCTTATGCGGAGTTTTTCTTCGGGAGCGCCCAAGTCGCCTTCGCCATCAATCAAAATCGCGGTTGCCCCCACGCCGGCATCGTCCGCCTTCTTCTTCATCTGCTTGATGTATTCCGCATCGTTGCCTTTGGTGAAGAACGGGCGGTTCCAGTATTCCACGGCATTGATGTCGAACACCTTTTTCGCGAACTCGGTGAAGTCCATGTTGTCGAGTTCTTTTTTGGCGATCATGCGATGCAGCGAATACTCGGTCAGCGAAATCTTGAACAATGGCTTCTTTTTGTCATCAGCGGCCAACAGCGGAGCCGAGAACAACGAACCGGCCAATACGGAACCGGCGGCCAAACGGGCGGAATCCTGCAAAAATTCGCGGCGGGTGGAGCGTGTCATCTTGGGTTCCTTCAATTGCAAATGAATCCGTGGAAAGACTGAAACATCGACGAGATGGCCAAAGTATAAAGCCCCCGCAAGGCCCGCACAACGATCCCACCAAAACCCGCCTTCAAGCACATGGCCGAACATTCCGGCAAGGCTCGATTCGAGCCGTCAAGAAAAAAACTGAAGATCGCCAGGCGATCTATTGACAGCCAATGTGTATTGAGGCAATATAAAGACATTCTATATATCAAAGGAGCAGCCCGATGGATGCACTCAACCCCGAACTCGTACGCGGCAGCATCGACTTAATGGTGCTCTCGGTTCTTTCCGAGGGAGCCAAGTACGGCTACCTGATTCAACAAAGCCTCCGCGAATCCAGCGGAGCGCTGGTGGATCTCAAAGCCGGCACGCTGTACCCGATTCTGCACAAGCTCGAACAGGACAAATTCGTCCGCAGCAAATGGGATTCCTCCACCGGCCGCAGGCGCAAGTGGTACGAATTGACCGCAGCCGGCCGCAAGCAACTGCTTCGCCGCGCCCAGCAATGGCAAGATTACGTGGCCTGCCTGCAAACGGTTTTGAATCCCGTGCTGACGGTGCTGCCCCAAGGAACCTGACTGCAACCAAAATTCCGCCCGCCTTACGCGCACGGAGCATTCATCATGCCCGAAGAAGACTTTGAAATCTTCCTGTCGCTGTTAAGCCGCTTGTTGCGACTGGACCCGCGCAGAAGTCCGCGATCGCGGATGAGCTGCGGGACCATCTGGAAGAACGGCTGGCGGATCTGAACGAGCAGGGCCTTCCGCGAAAGGAAGCCGTGCGAAAGGCTTTGGAAGAGTTCGGCGATGCCGCCGGGCTGGCTTCACAATTCACCTCCCTTTCATTTCGTCGTCGAAGGAGAATCCTCATGCGTTGCACGTTCGCGACCGCCGTTCTGGCGGGCCTGGTGTTTTTGGCAATCACGTTGTTTGGTCCGGGGAATTCCCAGGGACCGCCCAAACAGGCGATGGCTCAGAAAGCGGAGCCTGCTTTCGCCCAACCTCAACCAGTGAAACCGCCCGAACTCCCCGCGACCATGCCGGAGTTTTTGTTAAAGGACGTGGACGTGGAATTCATCAATGTGCCGTTGCTCGATACTGGCCATTTTCTTGGCGAACAAGTCAAAGTGCCGATCTTCTTCGATAAAAAAGCCTTAGGAGAGGAAGGCGTTGCCGTGGATGAACCCATCTCGCTTCACGCCTCGAAAACGCCGCTGTATCTGGTTCTCAATCGCATACTCAAACCACTGGGACTTGCCTGGTATTCCAAGGATGGTCTGCTTTTCATCACCACGCAAACCGCGGAGGAAGAGATTTTCTTCACCAAATACTATGAGGTGAAACCGTTGCTCGAATCGGGCTATTCCCAAGTAAGCTTGCTGGGACTGATCCAACAGATGACAGCCGGCCATTGGGAGTTAGTGGACGGCACGGGCGGGATGATGCTCTTCGTCGGCCAGACATTGACGGTTCGACAAACGTTTCGTGTTCAAGTAGAAGTCGCCCAGTTGCTTGCCGCGCTTCAAAAATCGGATCAACCCATTCTGCATTTGGAGCCCAAAGAGCATGCAAAGTTGCGTCAGGCGTTGTCTTCGCCGGTTGCCGTGGAGTTCATCGACACTCCGCTCAAAGATGCGGCGGCGTTTTTAGGTGATGCCGCGGGAGTGCCGATTGCGCTCGATCGGCCTGCCCTAACAGATGAAGGCATCGCCTTTGATAAACCCGTTAATCTGGTTCTCAAAGGTAAGTCGCTGGAAACCACGCTCGATTTGCTGCTTCGCGGATTGGGTCTCGAAGCCGTGCTCCAAGATGGGACAATTCTGATTACCAGCAAGGCTGCCGCCGATGAAAAGCTCACGACGGTGATTTACCACGTCAAAGACATTGCCGATACTCCGAGCGGAATGGACCAACTACGGGAGGCGATCTACACCGCCACGGAAGGACTGTGGATGCAGATTGATGGCACAGGTGGTGAAATGATCGCGTTTGATAAACTAGGCACGCTGGTGGTGCGGCAACGGGAGCCGGTCCATCAGGGAATTATTGAACTGCTGCAAAACCAACGCCGGAAACCGGCAGGCGAAATTAAACTTCAACCGCTGCCCCCGCGAATCCAAACCAAGATGTATCGCATGAATGCCCAAACCGCCGAAGATCTCTTGACGACGCTGCCGGAGTTCATCGCGCCGGAGACTTGGCAGGATGCGAAGATGAAAGGTCTCGGCTCGATTCGGAGAGTCGCCGCCGGGCAAACTTTTGTCAAGTATCCCGATGCGCCAACCCCGCAGAGAAACTCGAAGCTCGCTCAGGCCCAGCCCAATGAAGCAGCCGCCGAGACACCGCCGGCCAAAGCGGAGCCGAAACCTCAATACATCGTCGTGCCGCAAGCGGTGCTGATTATTCGCCAAACCAAGGAAGTCCACCGGGAGATCTCGAAATTTCTCCTCAACTTGTTACCCGGCGAAAACTTCAACGGCACTGGCTTCGGTGGCGGCGGTTTTTTCTGAGACAAGCTCTGATTGGATGAGTGTCGTCGCTGTATGCGATGGTTTTAAGCGCGGCTTTTGCCGTGGGTTGACCCGTTTGTTCGGGGTGAGTCGTGAACCCTGTTTCCTTTACCGTGTCATTCCAGTGGATTGAAACGCCATAAACCGTGTTTCCTCGGCCCTTCCACTACGGAAAAATGATCGCTTTCTCCTTGGTTTTCTCCGTGTCCCTGTGGTTACCCTTCTCCCACTTTGGTTGCGGTTCTGCGGCGTTGTACTTACGGGGCTTTGTCCAATTCCAGCACGATTCCCACGCTTTGATGGGGATTTGCCGGGTCGAGAACGACCTTAACGGCGATCCAGCCTTCATTGGAATTGGCGAGCCTTTGTTGCGAGGGATTTTTGAAGAACCCCGCTGTGCTGGGAATCGATTCGGTCACGTCGGCTGCTTGAGTTTTGATTTCGACCCCGCTTTCGGGATGATCGCTGATCCAAATGTTCCCTTGGGAATCCGTAAGGTGGATCGTCGCCGTCTGCTGTTCGAGTCGATCCAAAAACCCTGCGATTTGACTCAAAAGATTGATTTCGATTGTGACGATCCCGAAGAAGTTTCCCGTGGCCTGATCGTAAACCGGAGTCGCCGCCAAGAGCCGAACATCTTGCCGCTTGACGCTCTCTGAGGGAGCCTCTTCGTGGATCATCATTAAAATGTCTCCCGGCGAATGGGCGGCGGTTTGTTTCAGCAGATCCGGATCGCCGAACTCCCCCAACCGGCTTTTGGGAATGCGGCGGACGTAAGCCGTGTCTGTCACATGGCGTTCCACCCGCACCAAGTTCAATCCCTGCTCGGCATCGGCCGTTGTGGTGTAGGTGATGGCCAGGTAATCGGGATTGGCCCGCAAGATGCCCTCATAGATCATTTCCAGCCGTGCTCGCCAAACATCTTCGCCTTCGTTCTCGGCCAGCTTGTTCCGGGCATCGATCAAGCCTTGAATGGGAGGCAAGGTGGCCATGAACCGAACATCTTTGGCCAATTGTTCCGCCGTGAATTTCAGTTGCAGTTCGATTTCCCGATCGTAGCCGCGCATTTCATCGAAGAGGATCTGCCTTTCCGCGATCCGGCTTTGCCGAGAGGCGATTCCCCAGGTTGCCAAAGCCACAACCGCCACCGTCAAGCTGGCGGCAATCGCTTGGGACAAAATTTGATGCCGCCGAATCCAGCGAGTTAGGCGTTGGCGAGGTTTTTCCCGATAGGCAGAGACCGGCTCGCCCGCCATCCAACATTGCACATCATCCGCGAGTTGAGTCGCCGATTGATACCTGGCATATCTTCGCCGCGCCATGGCTTTGGCACAAATCGCGGCCAAGGCTTGGTCCGCAGCGGAATTCAGTTCGGTCACGTTCGGCGTGGGCCGGGCCGCAATGGCGGCAAGCAATTCGCGTCCGCCCGCGGCATTGGTCAGTTCGCGCGTGCGCTCGTGCGGGGCATATCCCGAAAGAATCGCAAACAGAATTCCGCCCAGTCCGTAGATGTCGGTTCGCTCGTCCAACTCGTCGATTCGGCCCGCCGCCTGTTCGGGGGACATATAAAGCGGCGTTCCCAAAACTTGCCCTTCCATCGTGCTATTGTGGCCGATGGAAGAACTCTCTTGAAAGGCGAGCCGATCCCCCAAATGAACCTCGTCCAACACCTTGGCGATGCCCCAATCAATCACGATGACCTGGCCGAAACTGTCGACGGCGACGTTTTCCGGCTTGAGATCCCGATGAATGACTTTTCGGGAATGCGCGTGGCCGATGGCTTGGCAGATGTTGACGAAATCGGTCAAAAGTTTGCGGATGAGCATGGGGTCATCATCCCCCTCATTCCGTCGATCGTGGTATTCCAAAATCGCATCTTGAAAGGTTCGCTTGCCCAGAAATCGCATCGCGTAAAAGACTTCGCCCGTTTGAACATCTTCCCCCAACTGGTAAATGGGCACGATGCCGGGGTGTTCGAGTTGGCCGGTGATTTCGGCTTCGCGTTGAAATCGCTCCAAGGCGGCGGGATTGTTCTTGACCGTAATTTCTTTCACGGCGACGTGGCGTTTGAGTTGATGGTCGAAGGCCAGCCAAACCCGACCCAACCCGCCTTGGCCGAGCTTTCGCACGAACTGATAGCGAACCGAGGCATGCCGGCCGCCCGTGCTGTCACTGGCCCCCGTTCCTGCGACCGCACGAAATTCCCATCAAGCGGGCGACGGTCCCGGAAGGATCGATGGCATCGAGAGTGCCCAGCAACACACTTTTGCTGGCGGAACCATTGGATTTCTTCACCTCATCGCGACATTCGTCAAGCTGCTGCAAGACCTGTTCGCACAACTGTTGCAGCTTAGGTTCGCCCAACAGCTTGAGCGAAGCCAGATGCTCGGCCAAAGGCACGTTTCCATGAATAGTCCAATTGCTTAAGGCGGTCGAAAGTTGCCGTTCCGTCAGCGAACCGGAACGCAGCAACAAAGCAGCCAAAGCCAGATCTTGTTGCTCTTTGGAGAAGTCCTGATGATGGCTCACAAACGTCGCCGCAAAACGGGAATCGGCCAAGTTGGAGTCTTCAGCAGGCATGACGGCAAGTCCGATGGAACAACAAAGCGATGCGGTTGTAAACTTTCAGCATACTGTCGAGCCGGGGCGTTTCCAATCGGAGAATCGGTTTTGAGCGGTGGATTTGCACCGAAAATCAATCACTCATGGACAAAGATAAAACGCAAACCCGGCGGTAAGTAATGCCGGGCTTAACGCGGGAATCGTCCGCCGGACACCTTCATTCCCGGAAATCTGAAAACGATCTGAAAGTATTGATGCAGAAGATTGCTATTCGCTCGGCAAGAGTTCCAGGATCGCAAAGATCGCCCGATGATCGGAGGCAATCGCCTCATCCAGAACTTTGAATTCAATCACTTTCCAGCGATTCTTTGGGCGATAGAGAATAAAATCGATCTGCTTCGCCGGCTGTTTGACGGGTACTGTGGCCAAAGGGGTTTTGTTCGCTCGCGTCCACATCGCAGCGAATAATGCCAGCGTTTTGCTATCGGGGCCGGCGTTCAAATCGCCCGCTAATAAGGTCGGGCATCCGCATGTTTCGCGGCGAGTTCATTAATCGCTTTGGCCGAAGCCAAGCGTTCCCGTTCATCCTTGCGATAGTCCAGATGGGTCGCAATGAGCATCAACGGCGGATTCTTGTCGGGAAGTGTGATCTCCGCCTCAATCGCGCCGCGTTGTTCGCTGCCGTCGATGTTAGGCAGCAGATGATTCTTGTGCCGAGCAAGCGGAAATCTGGATAGCAAGGCGTTCCCGTAATGACCTCCTTGGAGCATGATGTTCGCACCAAACACAACGTGCATTTTGCTAAGCCGGGCTAATTCTGCCGGTTGATCGACCCCCTGCGTCCGCTTGACTTTTTGGTCGACTTCTTGCAGGGCAACAAGGTCGGGTTCGACGGAACGAATCACGCGGGCAATCCGCTCCAGATCCAACTTGCGATCAATCCCTTCCGCGTGGTGGATATTATAGCTGAGAACCCGCAGACGATATGGTTCCCCGGCGTCGGCCTTTATGGGGATAAGCAGACAAAAACTCGATAATAGCGTGCAGAGAAACTTCATGTTCTATATTCCATGCTAAGATCTTTGATGCAGGTGATGACCAATATGGCTGATAGTCGCCTCTCGCTCTGCGAAAGACAACGATTATTTGTCGGGAGCCTCAGATTCCCTCGTCTTATCTTCTCTACGGAAGGGGGAAGCCGGCAGACCTTGCCCGTTGAATAAGTTGCAATCCGGGTTCGCTTCCCATGCGTAACGGACTGCGACGGGTTTTGTGATGTCGGGATGAGAGACAATGACTCGATCGCCATCAATCCGCGCTGTGGCAGGCTTCCATTTTTGATCGGCTCCCGCGATCTCAAACCCCTTGAGTTCCCCTCCTTTGGCTTGGAGGCCCCCCTCGGTGTGAGTAAAGGAGATGACAACCTCCTTCCCACGGATTCTCTCGTTTCGCCGGCAAGGGGCCGCTGGTGGCGATTCCCTCTTTCTTATAGACATCGCCCAAGGCCCAAAAGGCCAAGCGATGCCCGACATCTTGTTTGTTTTTGGGGTGAATGTCTTTGGGTTCTCCAATGTCCACCGTAATCGCCATGCCCGTATGAGGCACGCGCAAGGTTTTCAGCATCCCTTCGCGCACCAACATCCACCCCTCGCCGTCACGTTGATAGTTCGGCAGTTGCACCCAAGCAAACGGGAAATCTTCGCCCCATCGCTTTCGCCAATCCTTAATCAAGAGCGGCAACTGATATTGGTAAAGCTGCCCTTTCCCCGGTTGTGAGTTGGCCTCTCCCTGATACCAGATGGCTCCCCGAATGGCGAAAGGAATCAGGGGGGCAATCTTGCCGTTGAATAACCCGCCCGGACCACCCCGCTGCCGATGAAGGTCAACGGCATTTCTCGGCCTTCTTGGAATGGGTTGGCTTTTTGCTTTCGCTCTCGCTGCCCGTTCTTTCCAAAGTGCAAGAGCTTTTTCGTATTGAGCTTGCGATTTTGCGGCATCAAACGCAGCATAGGCTTCGGCCGCCTTTTCATGCGTTGCCTTGAGTTCCGGACTTTGTGCTTGAGCTTCTGCCGCCAGCCACGATTCAATCGGGGTTCCTCCCACAGAGGAGTTGATTAAACCGACCGGAACACCAAGTTCTTTGTGCAATTCCCGGCCGAAGAAATAGAGCGTTGCGGAAAAGGAACCTACGGTCTCGGGCGAGCAAACCGCCCAAGCCCCCTTCGCATCGGCTTGTGGTTTTTGTGCGCCGGGCGAGGTTTCCTTGAACATGCGAATCAGGGGAAGATTTGCCGCCGCCTTCTCGGCTTCAAAGTCGCGCGCCTGCGCCACCGTCATTGCCATGTTCGATTGGCCCGATCCCAGCCAAACCTCGCCAACCAAGACATCGGTGACATTCAGCGCGCGATCTTGGTTTTGCGAACTCACACTCAACGTGCCGGGTTTGGCGTTCGCCTTCATCGGCGCAAGTTTAACCATCCACTTGCCGCCCTCATCTGCGGCGGCGGTCTTCGCTTGCCCGGAAAACTTGACGGTGATTTGTTCGCCGGGGTTGGCCCAGCCCCAAACGGGAACCGCTTGATTTTGCTGCAACACCATGTGATCCGAGAAGACCGAGGCCAGTTTCACCTCCGCCACGAGAAAGGCCGGATGCCCCAACAACAGCGCAAAAAGCAAAAACAAACATCGTTTCATGGTTTGGGTTCCTGTAAGGGGAGCTTTGGGTGATTGGATGCGAACCGGCTTCAAACTTGGCGACGATCAACATGGATGCTTTGACCGAATTACGTCTTTCCACGACACGCATTGTTATGGCGTGAAGCAGATTGTACCAAGGTCTCTCCGCGTTCCCAATCCGGTGCGGCAAAACCTTGGCTCGCCTCTTCCGGCAAGTGATTTCGACGACTTGGGCGATGGCGGCCGCATCGCGTCGGAAGATTCAGGTTGGCCATGAAATGGCTCGCGATTGGGAATGGTTTCGTCGTAAATCTTGCGATGAGGCCCAGTGGTTCTATTGATGATGGCCCTTCAAAGTCGTACCCGCCTCGCCTGCTTAATCGCTCGGAGTTTCCATGCAGAAATGTGAGATCATCGAAACCTCGTCTCTGGCGGTGGCCGGCGTTTGTGCCTGGGACGGAGTTCAAAGGGGGCTAATCGGATCGACGGTTGTCGGTCATAGGGATGTTGCCCAGATTGTCTCTGCGGAGTTTCGCCGCCCAGAGCCATTGATGCACGGCTTCCGCATCGCCTTGTTTTATGGCTTCGCGAAATATGTTGATCTGATCGTTAAACCGAGCCAGCGCGGCGGAAACGGACTCGGCGTTTTGCACGAAGATCGCGGTCCATAACTCCGGGTCGCCGGCGGCAATGCGGGTGGTGTCCGCGAAGCCGGTGGCCGCGAGATGTGCGTTGTTTTCATCCAATGTGGCCGCAAGTGCCGAGGCGATCAGATGCGGCAGATGACTGGTCTCCGCCAGTGCCCGGTCATGGGCGGCGGCGTCCATTTCGACAATTCGCATGCCCAGAAACTTCCAAAAGTTTCGCAACCGGGAAAGTTCATTTTTGGAGACGGATTGCTCGGGCGTGAGCACGCACAAGCGACCGGCGAACAACTCGGCATCGGCATGTTCAAACCCGCGTTGTTCCGAACCCGCCAGAGGATGCGAACCGATGAACTCCACGCCCCTGGGCAACTTGCCTTGAATGCTTTCGCAGATTTCGCGTTTCACGCTGCCGGCATCGGTAATTAACGTCGATCGTCCGGTTTGTCCGCGCACGGCCAAAACGCCCGGAACAATGCGATCCACCGGCGTGCAGAAGATCCACAGATCCGCCGCGATTTCTCCGACCTCTTCCGCGAAGCCATCAATCAGGCCCAGAGATTGCGCTTTCGCCAACCGTTGGGCATTTCGTCCCACGCCTAGAATTTGCCCCTTGAAAGCTCGGCTCTTCAATGCCGCCGCGAGAGAACCGCCGATCAACCCCACGCCGACGATGGCGATGGTTTCGGCGAAATCACAGGGAATGGAAGCGGGGTCGTGCATAGCCCCGACATTTTAGGCGACGACTTGCCGGGAAGGAACTCTCTGCCGAGAGATTTTCAAGCCGAAATTAGAGCAATCGCGGGATGGGTTTGCCATCGCTGATTCGCATGGGGCGACCGATGGGGGTTTGCAGTTCTTGGAAGTATTTCACGCCGAAGAGTTGAAACAGCGTGGCGTAAAGATCGTTGACTTCAATCGGGTGGGAGGGTTCAGGCTTGTCGCCGGTGGGGTCGGTTTTGCCGATGACTTGGCCGCGTTTCATTCCGGCCCCGCCGACCAAACACGAAAACCCTTTGGGCCAATGGTCTCGTCCCGCGAGGGGGTTGATGTTCGGCGTGCGTCCGAACTCGCCGATGCACAAGACCGCCGTCGATTCCCACAGATCGCGTTCCCTCAAATCTTTGAGGAGTGCGGAGAATGCAGGATCAAGCAAGGCCGCATTGGTTTTGTGGGCCTCGTGATTGTTGGCGTGGCTGTCGAACCCGCCCAAGTTGACTTCGATACTCCGCACGCCTTGTTCCACCAAACGGCGGGCGACCAAGCAACCTCGGCCAAACGAAGAATCGCCGTAGGCATTCAGGGTGGCTTTAGGTTCCTCGGTCAGTTCAAAGGCTTTGAGTTGAGCGGAATTCATCATCGTCAGCGCCCGCTGCCGCATCTCTTGATGCAGCGTTTTTTGCGTGGCGAATTGCCGCTGTTTTGCGAAGGCATTGGCCATCACGTCCAGGTTTTTTAGGCGTTTGTCTTGGCGAGACTTGGGCACGGGGGAGCGCATGTTTTGCAAGTTTCGACCGGGATCGTAAACGCGAAAGGCATCGTAGGCATCGCCCAAATAACCGCCCCGCCCCGGCCATTGGGATCCGCCCAGCGAAACGTACTGCGGGATTTCCAATTGGGGGGCCGGCAGTTCGTGAACCAACATCGCCCCCACCGCAGGGTGAATCAATTTGGGCACGGGACGAAACCCGGTCTTCAGCAAATAGGTTCCCCGCTCGTGATCGCCTTCTTTGGAAGTCAGCGAACGAATAACGTTCAGACAATCGATTTCCTCGGCGAGTCGCGGGTAAAAATCCGCGATTTGGACGCCGGGGATTTTGGTGTCGATGGCCTTGGTTTCGCCGCCGATTTTCGTGCCGGGATGCGGATCCCAAGTTTCCAGTTGGCTGGGCCCGCCCGCCATCCAAAGCACGATCAACGATTTCTCCCGCTCCGCCCCGCGACGGGTAGCCGCCCGCAAATCCAAAGCGGGCAAGGCAAACGAAACCCCCAACCCCGCCGCCGCGTAAAGCACGTTCCGCCGAGAAATCGCAGGGGAATCCAACATGGCATCGTTCTCTTTCACAGGAAGTGGTTGATTGGTCATTCGGGCTTGGTCATGGGGATTGATGAGCGCAGCGAACTCAGTGATTCCATGAAAACTCTTCCGAGTTGAACATCGGCCAGACGATGTCCTCCACCACTCGTTTGCGTTCGTCTTTTTGAGTGTGATTCAGTGGAGGCAAGAGCGCGGCGGATTCGGTTGGCGTGGGGCGGCGAGTCAAACATACTAGATATAACGTTTCCAGACAGGATTCCTCCGTGCTTGCGGTGGCGGCGATGCGGCCTGCGGAGGAAAACAAGTTGGCATCGCTGAGTTCCTTCGCGAGTTTGCCGTTCATTCGCAGCAAGGATTGAGCCACCGTTCCCGAATGTTCCTGCAACTCATCCGCGCCCAAGTCGCCGTAGTTTTTTACGAAATCTCGCTCGCGGAAGAAACGAATCGTCCGCACCAGCAGATGGGAATTTTGATCGATGGTTTTCAGCGAAGCCGCTTGCAGCATCGAACCGATGACTTGTTCCGGCCGCAATCGCGTGATCGGAAACACGGCCCAAGCATTTTCGTGGCGTTGGTAATCTTCTGGCGTCTCGGCGGGATGAATCGAAGACAAGCGAAACGGCTTGGACAAGGCGATGGCTAAAATCATCCGCCGCAGGTCGCAATCGTGTTCGCGAAAATCCCGGCCCAAAATGTCCAACACGTCGCCGGGATTTTCCGCGGTGAGCGGTTCGGGATCGAGCATGTCATCCACGCTGCGGACTTCCACGTTTTCCTTTTCGTGTTTGGAAGTGTAAGCCTCGCCGAACATCAAACCCCAAACGCGGTTGGCAATCGCCCGCTCGAAACGGCGGTTCTCGGGATGGGTGATCCAAACCGCCAAACGCTGGCGGCGGGTTCCCTCGGCGGGCAGCCAACTTTCACCGAACGGAACCGCCGGGGCGATTTCGACTTGCTCGACGCTTTCCGTGCCGTCTTTTGCGGGTTTGCGTTTTTCGTAGTGGTATTCGATGGGGCCTTTTTTGTCTTGTGTTTGATCGTGCAGGCCCACCAAACTCAGCCGGGCTTGACCGTAAAACGCGGCTAGGCTTTGAAATTGCTCCTGCGTCCAAGGGGCGAAAAAGTGATCGTGGCATTGGGCGCAATCCATGCTTTGGCCCAAAAATGCGCGGGCGGTGCGGCCCGCGAGTTTGTTCTCGTCGAATTCGCCTTCGTTGTAGGCCGCCGTCATAAAATTGGTGGCGGGGTTGCCAGTCCACAGGCCCTCATCTTGAATCATCTCGCGGATGATCTCATCGTATCGGCGGTGCTGTTGAATTTGCTCGGCCAGCCAGGCCACGAACCGATCCCGCCGATAGACCACAAATTGCCCGCCCTCGGTTCCTACGAAACTTCGGGCCAATCGCTCGGCAAAATAGTCGGCGAAGCGGCGGTCTTCGAGCATCGCCGCCGCCCAACGGGCAATGCGATTTGGTTCTTGATCGGCTTCAAACCGGCGGATTTCTTCGAGTGATGGAATGGTGCCGTGCAAGGCCAGCGATAACCGCCGCAGAATTTGCAGTTCTTCTGATGCTTGCAATTCCTCCGCCGGTTTCAGTCCCGCCGACTTCCAGCGCTTGGCGAAATACCGATCGACTTGTTGCGTGATCGCCGGGATCTCTCGCGTGGGTGGGGTGGTTTCGGGCAGCGACTGTTCGAGCGGACTGCGAGAAGCCCAACCCACCAACACGCAAACCAAAATCACGGTCGACACCGGCACCCAAAGCAGTCGAATCGACACCCAAACGCACTCCCCGTTGAAACCGAGAACTTTTCCCTCACTTTATAGTATACTCAATTGACGGAAGCCACGTTTCAGGATTTCTTTGAAACTTACCAGACAGGCGGCGGGTAGACTCTTAAGCAAGCTGCGCTTTGCCGATGGACTTTTAACGAACCGATTGCCAATGGAACGGGAACTTCTCACGAATCGTGCCGGTTCTGCTTCGGCTGCTCTGACCGCGGGGGTGTTGGAAGAACCGGGTTTGCTTCCACCTTTGCCTCGAACCGAGCCGGTTTGGGAGAGCGTCGAACTTCCGCCGTTGGTTTGTTTTCCGCCGGTTCCGCGTTGTCCGCATTTGTGGAAACATCCGCTGAGCGCGTCGGCTTGGTTGCTGCGGAATGGGTTGGGCATTTTGGCGTTGATCGCGCTTTGGGCCATCGTCGCGGCGGTTCCGATTTTGCAAATCGCCGCGTTGGGTTATTTGTTGGAAGTTGAAGGCCGCGTGGCTCGCACGGGCCGCTTTCGCGATGCGTTTCCCATGTTGGAATTGGCTCCTCGATTGGGGTCGATTGTTCTCGGCATCGGGTTTTGGCTGCTGCCTTTGGCGTTCATTGCGGGGTATGCTGCGGATGCCAAACTGATCGACCCCGGCAGCAAACAGGCGGCGAATTGGCAAAACGTAAAAACCTTCGCGATGGTCTTCGTGACCGGGCATCTGTGTTTGGCCTTGGCCAGAGGCGGAAGGCTCTCTTGCTTTTTTCGTCCTCTGAAAAACGTGCGGTTTTTCTTCGGGAGGCTGCGTTTCGCCCAGAGAGACTATTGGCAAACCGCCGAACAAAACGTGCGAGAGTTCCTTTCCCTTTGGCGGTTCGGGCATTTGTTCTCATTGGGACTGCGGGGGTTGATCGGAGCCTTCTTGTGGTTGGCGATTCCCACGTTTTTGTTCGCGGCAGCAGAAAAACCCGAAGGCGGAGCGGTGTTGGTTACACTCTTGGGCGGCGTTTTGTTGATGTTGGTTTTCAGTTGGCTCCCGTTCTTGCAAGCCCGGTTCGCGGCGGAAAATCGCCTGCGGGCATTTTTTGAACTCTCTGCCATTCGGCAGGCATTTCGGAAGTCGCCTTGGTCGTTTTTGTTTGCGATGTCGGCTGTCTACGTGTTGGCTCTGCCTTTGTATCTTTCCAAGATCGCCTTGCCGCCGCGCGATGCGCTGGTGCTGTTGACGCCGTTGTTCATCATCAGCATTTACCCGGCGAAAGTGATTTCGGGCTGGGTCTATCATCGGGCGATGACAAAATCCGCCCCCGCCCGCTTTTGGTGGCGCTGGACGGCCCGCTGGCTGATGGTTCCCTTGCTGGGGGCTTATGTGTTTCTGCTGTATTTCACGCAGTTCATCGGCGCTCAGGGAAAATGGGTGCTGTTTCAACACCACGCCTTTCTGTTGCCCGTCCCGTTTTGACTTCGGCCTTCGCGAGATTTTCGCAAAATCTTCACGTCTGGTGGCGAAGGCATCCGGGATTGCATAAGATCCAATCTTCTGGTGAACCACGGATCGCGCTCGGGGTTTCACACCTGCCAATCGCCGCGCCTTTCCCGACGTTCGCTAAAATCCATCCCACTCCCCATCGTGTTTTTCACGACGGCTTTCTCTCTCGGAATGCCTTCGTGCCGATTTGTCTTTTGAAGATGGTTATCCGACATGCCGTTTCATCACCTGGGCTGAGAACCCGAAGCGCAAGTTAGGGTTTGCTGGGCGAAAGTCCGAACTCCTTTTCTCGCGCTTCGGGCGACAATCGACCCCCACTTTAGAAAAGGACGCGCGACTTCCATGGCCAAACACAAGATCGAAGACATTCGCAACGTGGCGTTACTCGGACACGGAGCTGGCGGAAAAACGACCCTGGTCGATTTGCTGCTGTTCAAAGCCGGGGTTTCAACCCGGGCCGGTTCCGTCGATGAGGGTTCCAGTTTGCTCGATACCGACGATGATGAAAAAGAGCACAAATACAGCATCTCGTCGGCCTTGGCGCACGTGGAGCACAACGGCAAGCGGATCAATCTGATCGATACGCCGGGCTATCCCGAATTTATCGGGCAGGCCATCGGGGCGCTGCGGGCGGTGGAGACGGCGGTGGTGGTCATCAATGCGGGAGCGGGAATTGAAGTCAACACCCGCCGCACTTTCGCCCGCGCAGGAGAAGCCGGCGTGGGGCGGATGGTGCTCATCAACAAGCTCGATCAGGAAAACGTGGATTTCAAAAACCTGTTGGGCCTTATTCAAGAAACCTTCGGCGCGAACTGTGTGCCGTTGAATGTTCCCGTGGGAGCCGGGCACGATTTTTCCGGCGTGGTCAGCACTTTGAAAGTTCCTGCGGAGATCCCGGCCGGCGTTCAGGCCGACCCCCAAGAACTCAATCAAACCGTGATGGATGCCATCGTCGAAGCCGATGAAGAACTGATGATGCGCTACCTCGAAGGCGAAGAACTCAGCCTGGAAGAAGTTTCGGGGGGGGTGGCGAAAGCCATCGCGGCGGGCACGTTAATTCCCGTGTTCTGCACCAGTTCCAAAACCGGCGCGGGCGTGGATGAATTTTTGAATGCTTTGGCCGCCTTCGGCTTGAACCCCGCGCAAGTTCCCCGCAAAGCGGTTAAAGAAGATGGCGAGGAAATCGCGATCACTCAATCGCCCGATGAAGCCTTGATTGCGCAAATCTTCAAAACCCGCATCGATCCGTTCGTGGCGAAAATGAGTTTCGTCCGCGTTTACGCCGGCACGCTGAAAAAAGATTCCACCGTCACCCAAGCTGGGCATTCGCGATCGGTGAAGGTCTCGCAACTTTTGGAAGTCCAAGGCGGAAAAACCAACGCCGTCGATGAAGTTTCTGCCGGAGAAATCTTGCGCGTTGGTCAAAATTGATGAACTGCACGTCGGCGACACGCTCACAAAAGACGGCAGCCTGACGATGCCCCCCATCAAATTCCCCACGCCGATGATCGGCTTGGCCGTCGCGCCGAAAACCCAGGCCGACCAACAAAAAATTTCCGGATCGCTGCAAAAAATCGTGGAGGAAGATCCCACCTTCACTGTCACCCGCGATGCCCAAACCAAGGAAATGGTGATGCACGGGATGAGCGAACTGCACTTGAAGATCATCGAAGAACGCCTTGCCAAACGGGACAAAGTCCATATCGACACGCACCAGCCGAAAATCCCTTACCGCGAAACCGTGATGGGAGCCGCCGAGGGGCATTATCGGCACAAAAAACAATCCGGCGGTTCGGGCCAATTCGCGGAGGTTCACTTCCGCATCGCCGCCCTCCCGCGCGATGTGAACCAAGAGGAATTCTTCACCAAAGACCACTTTCCCAGCATGCGGCATTACCATTTCGATCCCGACGTGAATTATGCCTTCGTAGACCGCGTGACCGGCGGTTCGGTCCCCAACAACTTCATCCCCGCCGTGGAAAAAGGCATCAAGGAACGCATGGAAAAAGGCGTGATCGCCGGCTTTCAGGTGCAAGACGTGACCTGCGAATTGTTCTTCGGCAAAGACCATCCGGTGGACTCCAACGAAACCGCTTTCAAAACCGCCGCCAGCATGTGCTTTCGCAACGTGTTTCAAGAAGCCAAGCCCGCGTTATTGGAACCCATCGTCACCATTGAAATCACCGTGCCGGACGACAAACTCGGCGACATCAACAGCGACCTCAGCACCCGCCGAGGAAGACCCGAAGGCATGGAAGCGGCCCCCGGCGGGTTCTCCACGATCAAGGCCAAAGTCCCGCTGTCGGAAGTGATGACCTACGCCCGCGATCTGTCCAGCATGACCGGCGGCCAAGGATCTTATTCGTTGGAACCTAGCCATTATGAAATGGTTCCTCCCAACGAACAACAAAAAATCGTCGCCGCCGCCACCCACCACGAAGATGATGATTAAGATTGCCGTCTGATTTCCTTTGCAAAATTGTGTGCCATGCCCACGGCTTTGCGTGGGCATGTTTTCCGATGGAGAACGGAACGTATTTTGTGCCGACATGGCCACTCAGAGCAGTGGCCATGCCACCCACCACGAAGATGAAGATTAGATGTTGCCCAAAATGCACGTCTCGGCAGAACTCCTCTTCGATCAGAGAACTTCCGCTTGCAGCACAGATTCCGGGTTGAGAGTCCCCGATGCGGCCCGTTACCATCGAAAGGAATTCGGGTCTGTTTCGCGGTTAACTTTCCAGGAGTCCGGCAATGGTTTATGGCGTGTTTTCGATAAGGCGTCGGTTTCCCTTAATTCTCACCATGTTTCTCCTCGCGGGATGGGGCGGGGTGATGTTGTCCGCTGTCCATGCGGAGGAGCCCGCACCCCCAACCTACGAGCCGAAAGCAAAGGCCGATCCCGATCCATCGGGGTTCGATTTGCTGCAAGCGTATTCCCAAAAAATCGAAAAGTTGAAAACATTTCAAAAAGATCACGGCTTGCTAATCACCGATTTGCAAGAGCGGCCCAACCGGGCGGCGGATGAAATTCTGCGGCTCATCGGCGGGCTGGAAACGGTGATGCAGCAAGAAGCCGAGCAAATCTTTCAACAGGCCATGAAATCCGCAGACCCCAAGAACCGCGACGAGTTGTTGAAACGGTTGAGTGAGCGGTTGACGGAGACCAAATACGCTCAGTTGCAGGATATTCGCCGCCGGGTGGAGAAAGAATTGAGCCGGCGAACGGTAGGGGATACGGTCTATCCCACCGTAGAAGCAGCCCGCGTGGAACAACAAAAACTGGAAGATGAGCAAGAGAAAAAACGAGCCGAGATCGAACAAAAAGATCTGGCGGAGGTGGAAAAGCTGAAGCAAGAATTGCTGACCGACCGCATTTCTCAGGCAATGAAAACTTTCGGCGAGGAAGATGCCCGCAAGATGTTCGACGACGCGATGCGGTTGGTGCTGAATCAACGACGAGAGCGGCTGAAAGAACTCATCCGCAAATATCCTCAAACGCAAGCCGCCGCTGAAGGTTCGGCGATGTTGGCCGCCATCGAAGACCGCACCGCGATGCTTGCCGGGTTAAAACTTCGGGAAGCTTTATGCGCTCGCACGTTCTACAACCAGAAATGGCGTCGGCTCAAAGAACTGCAATACGACTACCCCAATACCCAAGCCGCCGGCGAGGCCGAACGAATTTTTCAAGACCATTTGGCAAAGCTGCCTCCTGTGGTCATCACCAATCATTCCGGGCAAGAGGTGGAAACAACAGTGGACAAATCCTACAGCCCACTGCAAGATGTGACCTTTTCGCCCGGCGAAACGCGGACGTTTTCCACGGCGTTTCCGCTCTTGGTTCGCATCAAGATCGGCGAAAACCATTGGATGCCCTACCGAACTTGGGTGGGTGGGCATTATTCCATCGAAACGGGAGAAGACAACGTCCCCGCTCTATTGCTCGCTCCTTAAAATCGCACCCGTTTGGCAAACCGCGCAAACTTTGCGGGTTTGGCGGGCGGGTGAATCGGGAGAATCCATAGCCCTTGCCAATCGCTTAGAATTGTTACAACCCGTTTTACGCGAAAGATCCATCCAGAGGGAATCCTCAACCCGCCGATGATGGAAACGTCGGATGCCATCATCCGGGCTGGGTACGGCGGTTTCTTGAGGGGCGGACGATGTTGCGAAACTGGGTCAAGGCTTCTGCGGGGTTGGCATTCGGGTTGGTTCTGGGGGGAAGCCGAGTTTCCTTGGCTCAATCCCCTTCCATCGCGGGAAGTTTGCAGGCGCAATCGGCCCAATCTCCTCTCGAAGCGACTTTGGGGCAGGACAAGTCCGTCGCTCCCGTTGAGGTTCCCGCTCCCCCGGCATATTATTGCCCGCCCACGCCGGTGAGACTGCCCCCGATGATGGGGGATTTTTTTCCCGGCTATAGCGGCGGAGCACAACAAACGAACATTTTGGACAGACTGTTGGTCGTTGCCGACGCATTGGATGTCCCCGCAACGCTTCCGCCGGGGAACCAGCAATTAACGATTACAGAACCCGGTCCCCTGGGGATTTTTCGCACCCCCGCGACTTCGGTTCAACAACTGCAAGCCCTGCTGCGGGCCAACCAATCGCTGCCGGGGGCAACGCAAGTCGGCACGGTCAACGACAACGCCACGCTGACCACCGCTATGAGCGTTGCCAACGTGCAGGCATTACTGGGAAGCACGCCGGGAGTCGGGTACGACATCATCCCCTTGGTCGCGCCGCCGGGCAGTTACAATTCCGCCGTGAACAACGTGTTTCAAGCCACCAACACGGGCGGGCTAACCACGTTCGATCGCAGCAGTTCCGGGGCGTTGTTGGAAGGCGGGGCCGACACCTTAAACGGCCAAGATCTGGATGCCTTCTATTACTACAACTACATCATGAAAATCAATGTGCCCACTCCCAGCGCGGGAACGGGCGGAGTCGGGCGAACGCGAATTTCTGAAAACGGAACCACCACGCCCCAAGACCGCGTGTTTCTGGATTACGGTTTTTTCAGCCGCGTGGGCATGGTTTCCAACCGCAACAGCATCAACCGCTACGTGCCGGGTTTCGAGAAAACTTTCTTGCAGGGAAGAACCTCGCTGGAACTCCGCGTCCCGATGGCTTGCACCGTGGACGGCGGCATTCACGAAGATGGTTCCACCGGCACGAATAATATCCAACTGGGCAACGTGGCGGTTTATTTGAAGGGGCTATTGTACCAAGGTAATCAGGCCGGGCTTTCCGGCGGCTTGGGCGTGATCTGCCCCACGGCCAGCGGTTTAAGCGTGAATTTCAACAACGGCGGGCAACTGGTGCAAATCGACAATCAATCGTACCATCTCCAACCCTTCTTGGGCGGGTATTACACGCCGACCGATCGCCTCTTTATGCAGGGCTTTGCTCAAGCCGATGTCGATGCCAACGGCAACTCGGTGGCGTTGAATTCCACCGGCTTGGGTTTGCAAAACGCGGGACGATTGTACGATTCTTCGTTCCTGTTCCTCGATTGGTCGCTGGGTTATTGGCTGATGAAGGGTGCGAACGCCCCAGTGTTGCCGATCAGTTCGTTCCACCAAAACGGGCAAATCACGCAGCAATTTCATCCGCTGAGTTTGGCCCCCACGATGGAACTGCATTACGCCCGCTCGCTGGGCAAGGCCGATTCCGTCACCGCCGGCCCGCTGCAAGTCGGCAACTTCACCGACACCGTGGAAACCCTCACAATGGTGCTGGGCACGAATCTGGTCATCGGCCAAAACACCAACCTGGGCTTGGGCTACGCCACCTCGTTGGCGGGCGGCAGCAACGAACCCTTCCAAGGCGCATTCCGCCTCACCTTCAACCGCTACTTCGGCAGGAACTAAGAGCTTTCCGCATCGTAGCGGACCAATGGAATTGCACTGATTTCACAAAGGGGCGCTCTCACGAATGGTCCACTCGGCGGACTCTAAAATGCTGAAAGTCTCTGTTTCAAAGGGATTGGGAAGGAACTCGCGGCAGAAACCAAAGTCGGGAGTTAAGTGGAGCGTTTTGTTAAACATGAGTCTTCCCGTTGAGTGAGTTCCTCATGATGCCGTTTCATGATCTCGATGAGTTGAAGGTCTTCGATATCCCAGAGCGACTGCCCGGCACGCGTGTCAGCCAGAAACCCAATATTGGCCAGCAATTGTCCTAAACGGATTTCGGGCGAGACCTCAATCAGTTCGGCAAGTTTTTCGAGGAACTGTTGGGTTTTGGGAGGATTCATGACAATAGATCTCCAATAGACGGGGAAGTCACTTTTTTATGATGCGGGCAATCAGCATTTGGCGGACGACTTTGGCATCGGCTCCTTTGACTTCTTTCATCACCTGACCGATCAGCGCCCCGACCGCCGCTTGTTTGCCGGCTTGGAAATCTTCCACCGCTTTGGGATGGCCCGCGAGCACGGCGTTGATCACGCCTTCCAAAGCGCCCGTGTCGGAAACGATTTTCAGATTCTTTTCCTCGATGATCTGATCCACCCGTGCGGGAACAATCGTCTTCCCGGCCTCGGCTTCTTCCAACAACGCCGTGAAAACCTCGCGGCCGCTTTTGACGGTGATTTGCCCTTCCGCAATGCAGCTTAATAAGGTTCCCAGAATCTCCGCCGTGAGCGGAAAATCTTGGATGGAAATTTGGCGGTCGTTGAGTTCCCTTTGCACATCCTGCGTGACCCAGTTGGCCGCTTGTTTGCCATCGCCGCAATTGTTGGCTACGGCCTCAAAATAATCCGCGTAGGCGATGCCTTGGTCGATAATCACGGCGGCATCGTAAGCGGAAAGTTGCCAAGTTTCGCGGATGCGCTGCCGACGCTGGGCGGGCAATTCGCACAAACTTTCTTTCACCTTCGCAATGGTCTCGCCGGTCACGGTGACGGGCATCAAATCGGGATCGGGAAAATAACGGTAATCGGAGGCTTCTTCTTTGCCCCGTTGAGAAAAAGTCACGTTGCGGCCGGCATCCCAGCCCCGCGTTTCCTTCTCGCCGCCGGCATCGCCGAGTTTCCGGCCCGTTTTTTGGTATTCTTCCCATTGGCGTTTGGCTTCAAATTCAATCGCCGCCTCCACGCCGCGAAAACTGTTGAGGTTTTTCACCTCCACAATCGGCGTGGCAATGGTTTTTCCTTCTGTCGAGGGAACGTGCAAGTTCACGTTGGCATCGCAGCGAAGACTGCCTTCCTGCATGTTGCAATCCGACACGCCCAAATACGTCAACATCAACCGCAGTTCTTCCAAAAACGCCTTGGCTTCTTGGGGCGAACGAATGTCGGGTTCGGAAACAATCTCGACCAAAGGTGTGCCGCAGCGGTTTAAGTCTACCCGGCTGTCGCCGCCGCGACCGGATTCATCGTGAATGTTCTTGCCCGCATCTTCTTCGAGATGCGCCCGGATGATGCGCACGGTCTTCCGCTCTGGGTCCGTGTTTTTTCCCGTGGGCACTTCCACGTCGAGATGACCGTTTTGACTGAATGGCAAATCGTACTGGCTGATCTGATACGCCTTGGGCAAATCGGGATAGTAATACTGCTTGCGGTCCCATTTGGTGAAAGGGGCAATTTGGCAATTGAGTGCCACGCCGATTTCCAAAGCGAGTTCAAACGCCCGGCGGTTCAGCACGGGCAAACTGCCGGGCAGCCCCAAGCAGACCGGGCAAGTTTGCGTGTTGGGCCGGTCGGGATTGAAGCGATTCACGCAGCCGCAAAACAACTTGGTCTGCGTCAGCAGTTGCACGTGAACTTCCAGCCCAACAATCAATGTGGCTTGCATGATGGTTTTCGGTTTTCAGTTTTCAGTTTTCGGTTTTCAGTTTTCGGTTTCTCGTCCGTAGATTTCTCGTTTTTGCTCTCTGTTCTTCACACACTGTGGTTAGCGGCTTGGCTCTCCGCTCTCTGCCCTTTCACCTACAGTCTAAAGTCTACAGCCTGTTGCGTGTGCCAATTGGTTTCGCGTTCGTGCATGCGGGCGGCTCTGAGCAGGCGTTCTTCTTCAAACGGCGGAGCCAACAATTGCAAGCCGATGGGTAAGGGTTTTTCGCCGCTGCTCAAACCGCAGGGAATCGAAATCCCCGGAAGCCCGGCGAGATTCGCGCTCAGAGTGTAAATGTCCGAGAGATACATCGCCAAGGGATCATCCACCAACTCGCCGATTTTGAAAGGCGGGCTAGGCGTGACCGGCGTCGCGATGATGTCCACTTCCTGAAACGCCCGGTCGAAATCCTCGCGGATCAGGCGGCGAACTTTGAGTGCCTTCAAATAATAGGCATCGTAATAACCCGCCGAGAGTGCGTAAGTGCCGATCATAATCCGGCGTTTGACTTCCGGCCCGAAGGCTTCGCCCCGCGTGGCTTCGTACATGTCGATCATGTTGTCGAACCGAGCCGAGCGAAACCCATAATGCACGCCGTCGTATCTGGCCAGATTGCTGGAGGCTTCCGAGGGAGCGATTAAATAATAAGTTGCCACCGCATATTGGGAATGCGGCAGGTGAATTTCGCGAATCTCCGCGCCGAGAGATTCGTAAACCGCAATCGCCTCGCGGACGGCTTTTTCGACTTCGGGGTTTAGCCCTTCTTGAAAATGTTCCGCCGCGATGCCGATTTTCAAGCCTGCCAGCGGTTGCTCTAATTTCTCCCGATACTTGGGCACGGAGCAATCGACGGAAGTGGAATCTCTGGGATCGTGGCCGGCGATGGCTTCCAATAACAACGCGGCCCCGGCGACATCCGTGGCCAAGGGACCGATTTGATCCAACGAACTCGCGAACGCAACCAAACCGTAGCGAGACACCCTGCCGTAAGTGGGTTTCAAACCGACGACTCCACAAAACGCAGCCGGCTGGCGGATCGAACCGCCGGTGTCGCTGCCCAAAGTTAGCGGCGTCATGCGGGCCGCGACCGCCGCCGCCGAACCCCCGCTCGATCCGCCCGGAGTTCGCGTTTGATCCCAAGGATTGCGGACGGGTTTGAAGGCGGAGTTCTCGTTCGAGGAACCCATCGCGAACTCATCCATGTTCAACTTGCCCAACAGCACGGCATCGGCGGCTTTGAGCTTTTCGATCACGTGGGCATCGTAAGGCGGAACGAAGTTTTCCAACATGCGACTGCCGCAAGTCGTGGTCTTCCCCTGAGTGCAAATCACGTCCTTCACGCCCACGGGCAACCCGGCGAGCGAACCCAGCGTTTCGCCTTTGGCCCGTTTGTCATCAACTCGCTGTGCTTGAGCGAGCCCCCTCGGCATCGACTGAAAGAAAGGCCCCAATGGCGGGATCGGTATTGTGGATGCGATCGAGAAAAGCCCCCGCGAGTTCCACCGCAGAAACTTCACGAGACTCCAACCGGGCCAGCAAATCGGTTGCAGAAGCAGCGGTGATCGCCAAGTTCATCGTTCTTCAAACCTCCGTGAACACAATATCTTGCGGGGGATCTTAAGGCAATTCCCCCCCTACCGAGACAGGAGGAGAAATCATCGACTTTGCAGCATTGGTTCGGGCGTTTCGCCTTTTTCTGCGTTTCGTTTGGTGGAGGCAGTTCTGCACACAACTCGGATTAGGATCATCTCAAAGCCCTCTTCCCCCTTCTTCCCTCTATCCTCTTCGATCGTTTTAAGGCGGGGTGGCTGGGGCGTGATTGGGCAAGGATGAGAGAGAAATCTTACATGGCCCCCGCCTAGTGTCAATCCACCATTCCAGGAACCGGAAATCGAGCATCGACCAACTTTGGGGCACACGGCAGAAAACTGGAGCCGTGTCACGTTTCTTGAGACTCGTAGTCAGTTCACGCCCCCAGCCACCCCGCCGCAAGAGTTCTCTCATCGTGGTTGCCTGATTGCAAAACCTCTTGTCGCTTCGCGACCCCGGTTGACAAGCAACCGGGGCCACCCAGCGTCAATCCACCATTCCAGGAACCGGAAATCGGGCAACTCGGGGCACGCGGCAGAAAGCTGGGGCCGTGACACGTTTCTTGAAACTCGTAGTCAGTTCACGCCCCAGCCACCCCGCCGTCGTAAAGTGAGATTGACACAGGCGCGGGCGAAGCTAATCTCAACTATGTTCGTTATTACTAATAGCTTCATCGCGAGGGGCCGTAAATGCAGGAAATTCGAAAATCAAACGTCGATGAGTATGTTGAGTGGTATCTTTTGCGGGAGCAGCGCAAGCATCCGAGCTTGGCTGTCCCCGGCACGCCGCCTGAGCGGTGGGAGATTATGCAGAAAAAAAATCAGGGGAAATTGCGTGACTGGTTCAAGGACAATGCTCGTTGGAGCGTAGCCCTAATCGACAAGTGCGAGGATTTTGAAAACCTTATATTCTTTGACGCAGATTGGACAAAAAAAGAGGGCTTGGTAATCGATGGCAGCCAGAACTTCCGGCTACTTGGTAAAGTTGCAGATAGAGCAATTGCTTCCTCATATCTGTGGAATACAACTGACATGAGACACCTCGCTTATTACATTGCACTCAGGAAGTGCCATTTTCGTCTCGATGGTACTTCCCGTATCGTTATTTGCTCTGCGAACAAGGACGAAAAGAGGAACAATCCAGATATGGTAAATATTATCTTCACGATGGGACTGGGCGGGCATTATCATACATGATTCTCAGTTAAGGAGGATCCGAAACGATTTGAACCCATTGAGGCATACGTCGCGGAGAAAATCCAATAGGATTATATCGCCTTACATACCCGAAGGCGCATGTGTCAATATTGGGAGCAAACGTAACTTTTAAGGATAAAAATAGAACTATGGCAATCGAAATCATCACCACTCTCATTTCAATCTGTAGGTCAGCGATTTCAGCGGGACATGGTTTGAAAACGCTTTTGGACGAACGCCTGTCTGAAGGCGAAGAGGAGATTTTGCGTTACGGCACCAACGATGGGCTGTTCCAAATAGTCCCATGCGATTGCGTTCCAATTTTGTTTTGCATTTCAGCGAATCACGCTTTCGAAGATGAAAATCCGGCAACGGCGGCTCATTATCTCGAAGGGTTTCGAAAACTTTGTCACCGTGGCTACGTTGTTCCATGTGATGACGATCTCTTCCAACTTTCAGGCACTGGATTCGACATGGCTCGGAAGCTCTCCGTAGGTACAAAGGGAGAATAAGGTAGGCGGCGCGGAGAAGTGCTTTTGGGCGGCTGAATCGTCAATGGCTTTGAAGCGCGGCAGGGTGGCATGCTCATGGCTTTGCATGAGCATGATTCGGCGTTCTCCTTTGGCAAACCCATGCTCATGCAAAGCCATGAGCATGCCACCCAAAATCTCCCTGACTCAAAACGGACAGTAATTAATCGGACAATGCTTACCTACGACAGAATGTCCGTAATCGCGTCCGCTTTGACCATTTCGCGGGGCTGGTTGAGATGGTTGTAAGTCGTGCGGCGGGGGTTGAGGCCCACGCTGTGGTAGATCGTGGCCAACAAATCGTTGGGATGCACCGGGTTTTCGATGGGCGAAGAGGCGGTCTTGTCGGACTTGCCGTAAACGAAACCGCGTTTGGTTCCCGCACCGGCGACCACTCCCGTGTAGCAGTAAGGCCAGTGGTCGCGGCCATCGTTCGAGTTGCTGTTGCCCGAAGTGCTGACGCCGCGTTTGGGGCTGCGGCCAAATTCGCCGATGGCCACCACCAGCGTTTCTTCCAACAGGCCGCGTTCATCCAAATCGGACAGCAAGCCCGATAAGGCGGCATCCAGTAATGGAGATGCTTGGTCTTTCATCCGCTTGGTCAAACCGCTGTGAACGTCCCAAGAATGGTTGTCGGAATTGGCGACTTTGGGCCAGTTGACTTCCACCACGCGGGTTCCCGCTTCGACCAACCGCCGGGCCAATAGGCAGCTTTGGCCGAAAGTGTTGTTGCCGTATTTCTCGCGAGTCTCTTTCGACTCGGCCCCCAGATTAAAGGCTTCCCGGGCCTTGCCGGAAAGCACCAGGCTGAGGGCTTTGTCGTAGTATTCATCCAGGTCGTACTTAGCGACGGCGGTTTCCAACTCGTGCAGGCTGGAATTGATTTGATCCCGCAAACGGGCGCGGCGTTCCAGGCGGCTCAAAGTGATTTCCGGGCGAAGTGTGAGATCATCCACGCTGATGCGGTCCATCTTTTTCATGTCCATGTCATCGCCCGTGGGATAAAGATAGTACGGGTCGTAAGCCCGGCCCAAAAATCCCGCCGTGCCCGCTTTGCCGATCACGCTGCTTTCTTGCAAAGGGCGGGGCATCATCACGTAGGGCAGCATGGGAACCGTGGGCGGTCGCAGCTTGATGATGTTGCAGCCGAAGTTGGGGAAATCTTTCGGGCTGGGCGGTTCCAATTGGCCGGACGGGCTGACTTTGTCGGCGGTGTAGCCTGTCAGCATTTGATAAATCGCCGCCGTGTGATTGAACAACCCGATGGGGGTGTAGCTCATGGAGCGGATCATCGTGCATTTGTCGTTCACCTGGGCCAACTTGGGCAGGTTCTCGGTGAATTGCACGCCGGGGAGTTTGGTGGAGATGTTCTTGAACACGCTTTTGACGTTGTCCGGCACGTTTTCTTTAGGATCCCACAGATCCAGATGGCTCGGCCCGCCTTGCAGATAAAGCAGAATCACGCTTTTGGCTTTGCCGAAGCCCGGCCCGCCGTAACGGCCTTCGCCTTCGTCGGCGGTGGCTTTTTCGGATTGCAGCAAGTTCGCCAAACTCAGCCCGGCAATGGCCGAACCGCCCACCCGCAACAAATTCCGCCGCGAGATTCCATCGCAAGTGTCCCGACCGAGGCTACCAGGAATGATGAACATTGCAGACTTCTCCAGAAGATTTTGAGAGGGGGAGGGCGAATAAAGGCTGGGATTCTTTGAAAGAGATGTTTTCCAGAGAATCGGTAACTTCGACTATAAATGGAAGTTGATGTGTTGTCAAACCCATCGCATTGGGGCGAAGGGCATCGCGGGTTTCTTTTTGTCTGAAGCCGGGTTCGCTATAATTCGGCCAGTTTGCATGATTGTGGAAAGATGTCAGGCGTTTCGATTCAGGGAGGCAAGCGGATTTCGATGTCCAACGAAAGCAAATCTTCGCGGCGGCCGTTCATCGCCTTTTTGATTCTCGTGGCCCTTTGGGTGATCGGGGGGGGAATTCAAGCGGTGTTATGGGAGGAATTGGCCGAGAACCGCACTAGCCAAGTGATGAGCGTTTGGATCATCCTGCCCACCGAAATCTTCTGCACGCTGGTTTGGTGGACGTTTTTTTCCGGGCTGCGGATCGTCACCCGCTTGGCGGGCTGGGGGTTTCTGTTTCTCTCCGGGGCCGTGTTGATCGGCCTGTTTCGCTTTGAAGGTTTTGAAGGCGGTTTCATTCCACGCTTCGCCTACCGCTGGACGGCCACCGATGAAGAGAAATACAACGCCGCCCGCGCGGCCGAGAAAAAGTATGAAGGCGAGCGGCCAACTCTCGCCAAGCCGGACGTGCCGTTGACCGTTCAACCCGGCGATTGGCCGCAGTTTCGCGGTCCCCAGGGGAACGGTGCGATTTCGCGGGCGGGCCTCAAACGGGACTGGCCCGATGGCCCCCCCGTTGCGGTTTGGGAAAAACGGGTCGGCCCCGCTTGGTCTTCGTTTGCCATCGTGGATGGCTTGGTTTTCACGCAAATGCAAATCGCCAAAGACGACGAGGGCGTGGTCTGTTACGACTTGGAAACCGGCCAAGAAATCTGGGCACACAAGGATGAAGGAGTTCGCTTTGAAGAATACCGCGCCGGTGTGGGACCAATGGCCACGCCCACGTTTTATCGAGGCAGGCTTTACACCCTGGGAGGCACGGGGATTCTAAATTGCCTGAACCCCAAAACCGGCAAAAAATACTGGTCTGCAAACATCCTCAAAGATGCCAAGTCGAAAAATCTGGAATGGGGCATGGCCGGTTCGCCCGTGGCTTACGAAGACATGATAATCGTCAACCCCGGCAGCGACGATGAAGACCCTACCGCCGTCGCCGCCTACGATTGGAAAACCGGCGAGAAACTCTGGGCGGGCGGACACAATCAGGCTTCTTATTCCACACCCGAGGTCGCGAAGTTGGATGGACTCACGCAGCTTTTGGTGTTCGACGGCTTAGGGCTTGCGGGCCATAGCCTAAAAGATGGCTCGCAATTGTGGCATTTCCCGTGGAAGAATAGTTTCAAAGTCAACGTCGCCAAACCGATTGTGCGCGCGGATGAAGCCATTTTCATCAGCACCAGCTACAACACGGGCAGCGCGTTGGTGCGGGTGAAGAAAACCGCCGCCGACCAATGGAACGCCGCCCTGACCGATTGGGAAACCAACAAGCGGTTCAAACTCAAATTCGGCGATGCCGTCGTCAAAGATGACATGATTTATGGCCTCAGCGAAGGCATTTTGACTTGCTTGGATTTCAAGACCGGCAAAATCGTGTGGCAACAGCGGGGCGATTTCGGGTTTGGGCAACTGATCCTCGTGGATGGTGTGCTGGTCATTCTGACGGATGAAGGCGAAGTCGTGTTGGTGGAAGCCAGCCAGAAACATCCCGAATTGCTCAGGTTTCAAGCCATCGAAGGCAAATCCTGGAGCTACCCCGCCTTCGCTCAGGGACATTTGCTGGTTCGCAACGCCGCTCACGCAGCCTGTTTTGACATGCGGTCTTTGAATAAGCCTGCCGCAACCGATGAACCCGCACCGCCGAAAGCAAAGAAAACCGAATAGCAAATCCATCACCACAACCCGCATTGCGAGCCGATGTGTGTATCCCAGAAGCCCGATTTCGAGAGGATTTCAGCCTCTATTCTTCTTCTTTTTCCAGTAGCAATTCGGATTTGAGCAGGAACGCACCGTGCTCGACGACTTCTTCTCCACCTTGAAGGCCGTGGCGGATTTCGGTCCATTTCGGGGTTTCCATGCCGGTGACCACATCCACCCGTAAGAACTGCCCGTCTTTTTGTTTGATGAAGACGAACGTCTTGCCTTCGTGCCGCATCAGCGATTCCGGGCGAACTGCCAAGACTTTGATGGCTTGGCCCACCGGCACGTTGACCCGCGCGAACAAACCGGGGCGAAACTGGCCTTGGGCGTTATCGATTTCCGCGACCAAGGGCAGGGAATGCGTGATGTCGGAGACTTCCCGCCCCACGTAAATCACCTGAGCTTGCAAAGATTTGTCCGGCAGCGCCGGCGTTTGCACTTCGATCCAATCGCCCACGGCGATGTTCAAGGCGGCCCAATCGCTATCGCGAATCTCGGCGGCGACCCAAAGGTTGCTGGTGTCGGCCACCACGAACAGCGGATCTTTCTCGGCGACGCGTTCGTTGGGTGCGAAGCGAATTTCCTCCACCGTTCCGGCGATGGGCGAACGCAACTCCACTTGCGAAAGCGGTATCTTGGAATCCTCGGCGGGGGGGGTGTCCGCGTAGCCCAATAAGGCGTTGAGTTTTTGCTTGCCGACTTCCAATTGTTTTTGGGCATTTTCAAATTCCGCTTTCGCTTGGGCGGAACGCTGGCCAGAATCGAACAGCACTTGTTCGGTGGCCGCCCGGTAAGCCGCCTCCGCCGTTTGTTGGCTGGCGGTGCGTTCCTGCAAAGTTTTGGCAGACATCGCCCCCGCGTTCCGCAACGATTCCGACCCCGCCATCAACTGGTTAGCCAAATGCAATTTGGAATACGCAGAAAGCAGCGTTTCGCGGGTTTGTCCCAGCGTGCGGGTTTTGAAGGTTTTTTCCACTTCCGCATCCCCCGGATCTCTCGCCAGAATGTCGACCAATTCCTGAGTGTGCAAGACAACTTGGTGTTCCCAATCCCAACGGCGGGTAGCGATGGCCAATTGGGCCTCGAGCTGCAAGACCTCGGCGCGAGCTTTTCCAATCGTTGCAGAGAGGAACACCGCCACCAAAGTTCCCGGCTGTACCGTGTCGCCCGGTTTAACTTTGATTTCTTGAAGCGTGCCATCGGTGGGGGCTTGCAGGGCGATGTGCCGGGTTTGATTGTATTGAAAACGCCCTGGGATCGTCCGCCATTCCCGCAAAGAACGGCGTTCGACCTTCGCGGTCTGAATGCCGGCTTGTTTCCGTTTGCCCGGCGTGAGTTGCACCAAACCGGAAGCAGATGCGGCAGATTCCGGGGCAGCGGTCTCCGCTGGATGTTGGGGGGATTCCCAAAACCCGGAAAGACGGCCCCAAACCCCCGCCGCGAGCAAAACCACAACGATCAAAATTCCCAATAAAACCAAGGGATGGCGAAAGTATTTCATGAAAAACGTCTCGGCAAGAAAGGCACGAAAAAAGAATCGGCAAGATTCAGTTTTGATAAACCAAGGCGAGCGGGGGCGTCAGCCCCCTGGTCTCGTGGAAGGGTTCAAAACCGCCGGGTTCAAGGCATTTGAACCGGAGCCAAAGAACGGCTGATCGTGCCGCTTAGCAGCGGGCCACGCCGAGCAGATCGCGGATCGCCGTGCCCGCGAGAAACGTTTGCAGAAACTGCCGAGAATGCCCGGCGGGAAAGGCGCAGCTTCGCCCCCAATCCGCAGGGGGCAAGGCATCGGCCAGCATGGTTCCCCGGATGAAGTGCCGTTCCAGCAATTCCCGTGGAGAGATCTCCGGGGCATTCGGGCAGGGGACGTTCGCTTCGGTCAGCGAGATCGAATGCGAATTTTGTTCGGCAGCCGGCCTGTGATCGCACTCCATCATCTGCCAGAGAAATGCGAAATGCCAATGCCAAGATTCAGCTTCGTGAAGGGCCTCCGCATCGGCATCGCGATGAAACGTCTGCAGATGCCGGGCCAAGTCCCCGTCCGCGCGGGCTTCGGCCGCATCGTGGCGATGAATCCAAGGCAGCGGGGCATTCCACAACGACAACCACAAAGGCACACAGATCAAGTATCTGATCCAGCCCGCCGATTGCCAAGTTGTGCGGAGTGCGGTCAACATCGAACGAGAACGCCATCATCAAAAGATAGAGACAGATTGCTATAATTAGTATTTCATGCCCTGCGGGCAGAATCAAGATCCGGCGGAAATTGAGATGGAGTCGCAATTGCCCGAATGGCTTCCCTGATTACATGCCGAACTCAAGCCCCGCCCGCAAAATTTGAGGGGAACGCCATAATGCTGATGAAATTGCCAAAAGTTGCTATTATGGATTTTAGTGGAAGTGTTCTCGGGGAGTAGCGCTCTGGCCGAACAAACCGGAGTCCACAATTTCCAAAACCGATTAAGCGATTGCGGCATAGCCGCGTGAGGAGATTCTTATGAAGTTGCAAGCATTTCTCATTCCCGTGCTGCTGACATCTTTTGTGTGCATCGTCACGCTAACCGGCCGCGCGCAAGATACCGCGGCGGAATTCGGAGCCGACGACTTAAGCCGCGCCGTTCATCAGCAAGATCTCGATTCGTACTGGCTCGATCAAAGGAAATGGATGGCCTATGGCTACCGCCCGCACCTCAAAGCGAATTACAGGCATTTCACGAATCTGCCCGATTATTCTCCGAACCACAATTACTACTCGTATGGAATCACCTATCCCGCACCCCCTTTGAAAGATCCGCTCAATAAAAAGCACATCCAATTGACCAAGTACGGAACCTGGCATTGAAGGTCTCGTTTCAAGAAGATCGCTCTCCATGCAACTGGCGTGAAGAAAATCTTTCGCGGGAAGGCGATCTTTTCCAAGCCCGGCTTAGCCCGGTTCTTCCAACCGATCATTTTTCTCAAACCAAGGACGCAAAATCATGATTGAGCAACTGCCCTGCGAGGTTCCCCACAGCTTGGCCTTCAGGCTCAGCGGCAAACTTCACGATGAAGACTACAAATACTTCGTGCCCCTGGTCGATGCGGCCATCGCCACGGATGGGAAAATTCGCATGCTGGCGGAATTCCACGACTTCCACGGTTGGGATGCCCATGCCCTCTGGGACGACACCAAATTCGCCACCACCCATTGCACGAAAATCGAGCGTATCGCCTTGGTCGGCGAAAAGTCTTGGGAACACTGGATGGCCGTAATTTGCAAGCCCTTCACAATGGCCAAGGTCAAATACTTCGACGTGGCGGAACTCGATGCCGCCACAACATGGTTGGGCGAAGACTAAAAAAGCCAAGGATCGCCGAGAAATGAACTTCAACATAGGGGAGTTAAGGCGAGCGGGGGGCGTAAGCTCCCTGGTGATTTTGAATGCTTCAAAGCCTCACGAATTGTCTTGGCGATCCCCTGGCGATCATGGTTCAATTTCTGTGTGGTAGAAAAGATGTGTTGAGGAGAGGGGACCGAATGCGACGAGAAAGAGGCAACCGGGGAATAAAATCCCTCATCCTCCTTGGGCTGCTCTTGTTTTTAATAAACCCCTTACGAGCCGAGGAGCAATCGTATCAAACCACGTTGCAACCGTTTTTGGCGAAGTATTGCCTGGGCTGCCACGGCGCGAAAACGCAAAAGGGCGAACGCCGTTTCGATACGCTGCCCAAGGCGATTGACGGCGATAACACGTTGGTCGATTATCAAGCTGTGCTCGATCAACTCAACCTCGGCAACATGCCGCCCAAAGAAGCCAAGCAACCGCCGAACGCAGAGCGGCAACAAGTCGTCGCTTGGCTGACCCGCACGCTGGAAACCTACCATCAGACGAAAAAAACCACCGGCGGCGAGACCGTGCTGCGTCGGCTGAACTCCCGCGAATATCAGAACACAATCCGCGATTTGCTGCACCTCAACACCACGATGTTCGATCCCACCGCGAATTTCCCCCGCGATCAACTCTCCGAGCATTTCGACAACCAAGGCGGCACGCTGGTGACTTCCGGGCATTTGCTGGCCCGCTATCTTTCCGCCGCCGATCTGGCCGTTCAAAAAGCAATCCTGCCCCGCGAAAAACCCGCCGTGCAAACGTGGGCTTTTCGAGATGGATTTCGTCAGCAACCGGAAATCGATCAGGTCTTTCGCAAGACGAACAAGTTCGCCTGGATGACGTTGTTCGATGTCGTCGGAGCCGACAAACACGAAGGAGCCTACGGCCCGATTCACGCCTTCGCCGATGGGGTTCCTTACGATGGCTACTACGACATCCGCCTCAAGGCGGAAGCAGTCAATCGAAAGAATCCTTACGACTCCCGAACTTCTGGGAACCGATCCCAGCCAACCGTTCCGCTTGGGCATTGTCGCGGGCAACAAACTCGCCGGTCCGTTGCACAAACCGCAGCCGATGGAACCCTTGCTCGCGGAACTCGATCTGGCCGATGAGCAAAAATGGTACACCGTCCGCGTGTGGTTGGACGCCGGCTTCACGCCGCGATTCACCTTCCAAAACGGACTGATGGATGTGCGAAATCTCTATGCGAAAATAGTCAACAAATACCGCGACCAGTTCCCCAAACGGCAGCGGGGCGGCATCGTGGAAAACCGCTTCAATGCGATCCATTTCGGCAAGCTGCCGCAAATTCGCATTCACGAAATCGAAATCACCGGCCCGCATTACAACGCTTGGCCCAGAGAAAGCCAACGGGATGTCTTGGGCGAAGATGCGGAAACCGCCCTGCAAACCGGCCAACTGACCGAAGCCCAAATGCGAACGCATCTGGCCGCGTTCGCTTCGCGGGCTTACCGCCGCCCGGTGCGACGAGGATGAGATCGACCGCATTATGCAGGTGATTGCCATTCGCCGGCAAGCGGGGCAGTCGGACTTGGAAGCCTACGCCGATGGCCTGAAAGCCGTTTTGTGTTCGCCCAATTTTCTCTATTTGGACGAACCCGCCTCCGGTCGGCTTTCCAGCTATGCCTTGGCCTCGCGGCTCTCGTATTTCTTGTGGAGCAGCATGCCCGATGCCGAGCTATTGAAGCTGGCCGACGCCGACAAATTGCAGAACCCCAACGTTCTGGAAGCCCAAGTCGAACGCATGCTCAACGATCCCAAGTCGGCTGCCTTCGTGGATGGCTTTCTGGAAAGTTGGTTGACGCTCCGCGATCTGGGTTCCATGCCGCCGGATCGCGGGCAGTTTACGGCGTTTTATCATTACGATTTGAAGTCGGCGATGCGGGAAGAAACCCGGCTATTCACCCGGCATCTGCTAACAGAAAACCTCAGCGTCGATCATTTTCTGGATGCGGATTTCACGTTCATCAACCGGCCCTTGGCGAAACTCTACGGCCTGAAGACGCCGGAGGGTTCGGGCTTCGAGCGGGTGGAACTTCCCGATGGCCGCCGGGGCGGATTGTTGGGGCAAGCCGCGATCCTGACCGTATCTGCCAACGGAATCGAGACCTCGCCCGTGGTCCGCGGGGTCTGGTTGTTGGACAACATTTTGGGCACGCCGCCTTCTCCCCCGCCGCCGGACGTGGAACCCTTGGACCCGGACGTTCGCGGCACGACCACAATCCGCGAGCGGCTTAACAAGCACCGCAGTTCGGCGAGTTGTGCCGACTGCCACCGCAAAATCGATCCCCTGGGCTTCGCCTTGGAGAACTTCGACCCCATCGGCCGCTGGCGGGACACCTACGGCAAAAATACCAAGATCGACGCCTCCGGCGAACTGCCCAACGGGAAATCGTTCCAGGACGTCGAAAGACCTGAAAAAAATCCTCGTGGCACAAAAAGATCAATTCGCGACCGCCTTGGCCGAGAAACTTTTGGCCTACGCCACGGGCCGCCCCATCGAACCCGCCGACCGCCCGCAGATCCAGCGGATCGTCCAAGACCCGCACCAACGCCAAACCGGTTTCCGCGACCTCATCAAACGAGTGGCGGTAAGCGAAGCGTTTCGCTCGAAGTAAACCTCGGCGGAGAGCTAAGGGCGGAGAGCCGGAAATAACAGAACGCCGCAAGATGGCAGGCAGAAGTCTGCCCTACACTTTCTGTATTTTGGAGTTATGCGAAATGGCAACCGAAATCTACCGCAAATTCGTTCCATTCTTGCTCTGTCTACTATTCTGTAGCTGCAATGACGAAACTCCTCAACCTCGTCCTCAATTGGAGACCAACAAAGAGCAGGCTGAACCGTATGCAACAATGCCGATGCCGCAATCAGCGGAGTCAAAAACGCATTCGTTGGGCCAATCAGCGACTTCAGGTCAGCCACCAACACCGGAAGCCTCAAATACTGAACCTACGCCGGCCGTCGCTGTCAAACCGACAACCCCCCCAAAGGAAAAAGACATGATGACTCCGACATCAGAGCAATTGGAACTACGGAACCGTCTCATTGCTGAAATCATGAAGCAATACGACCAAGGAGAACGGAAGCCAATTGTATCACTTGAAAGTTTCTTCAATGGTAATTGGCACGAAATGTCACTGGCTCCCAATCAAGTAGGCTACGGACGCGCATCATTTCAGAAATGCCGCGAAGTTTTAGTTGAAATCCAAAAACGCTCGGAGGTACAGACAGTTTTGGTTACGATTAACGAGTGCCCCGAAGCCAACGAACCATTAGACTATGATATTTGGCCCAGTGCCGACGAGGTCTATGTCTTAACATCAGCAACTCGTGAAGAACTTACAAAATGGGCGGCTCCATTGGCACCGACATATATCGGCACAGGTTGGACATATTCACGTGGAAAGAAGCCCATGGCCGCGCCTGATCCTCTGCCAGGCTATCATGTATTTGCCATCCAGTGGGACTGAGTAGTTGTAGGGCAGGCTCCCGCCTGCCTTCCGGATATATCAACAATTGCTCTACAATACTGCGAAATGGCAGGCGGGAGCCTGCCCTACGAAAAAAACAAGGAGGCTCGTTGATGACCACGCCATCCGGCAATCCTCAGGAACGTTCGTTCGTCGGCGTTCATCTTCGCTGTTGCAACGTCTACGTGCGGATTCATCTGAACGTGGCGAAAGATGCCTACGTGGGTTGGTGTCCCCGTTGTGCGAAACAAGTCCGCGTCAACGTCGTGAAAGAAGGCGGCAGCACCGGGCGGTTCTTCGAGGCTTCGTGAAGCCGCTGCAATCCGGTTAGCGATTGAGAAGTTTTTTCGCGTTCCCGCTTTGAATGGCGGTGAGTTGTGTTTCCGACAGCGGGGATTCTTGCAGTTTGAAGATTGCGGATTCCAGCACGAACAACGGCAGATGCGAGCCGAAATGCAGCCGGTCTAAGGGGATGGTTTTCAGAAGCTGGGCGATGCCTCCCAAGCCTTCCAGCATGGAGATTTCCACATGGACTTTGCCGGCTTTTAGAATTTTCCCTAACAGCGGTTGCCGAAGAATGCCCAGCGAGTTTAAGAGCATCAACCGCAAATCGGGAACGGATTGAACTACGGCGGGCAGCGGGTTGAGATCCACATCCTCGACTTGCATCAGCGGATGTTGCACGCGGGTGTCATCCATGCGCACGGCCAACTGCACGAGCAACTTCGCATCGCGGGCGAGTTCCAAAAGTTTTATGCAGCGCGGATCGTCCAGGCGGTAGCCGTGATAGTTGGGATGAAGACGGATGCCGGGCATGCGGTAATCTTCCCGGCAGCGGCGGAGGTCTTCTTGCCAATCGGGCAGCGCGGGGTTGACGGTTCCGAAGGGCAGTAGAATCTCTTTGTGCTCTTGGCATTCCTCGAACAGCCGCAGATTCACGCCGCCCACGTCGCGGTGAAAAATCCCATCCAGACTGCCGGCCCAGGCTTGGTTTACGTTCCACTTCTTCAGCCGCTTGATAAGTGCGGGGGTTTCATCGCAGGGCAGGCGGCGGAAAGGCCAGCGGGAAAGGTTGACGTTAGTATCGATTATCACAAGGGCAGCCCTTTGGCTTTCAAAACCGGCAGAAGGATTTTCTTGAGGTTGCCGCCGAGGATTTTTCGTTTGTCTTCCTCGGAAACATCCGCCCCTTTGACCTTGGCGATTTGCGAGGCGAAGCTGCGTCCGGGGATGTCGCTGCCGTAAAGCACGCGGTCGGCCCCCACTTCGCGGATGGCCATTTCCACCATGCCCGCCGTCGGGTCGCTGCCGCAGATTTCGCAGAACACGTTTTTATCCTGCCTGAGCCTGCGCAGGCCAAGCTCCCAATTGTTGCCGGTGTGGGCGGCGATGAAGGTCGCTTCGGGATGGCGATTGGCCAATACCGACAGATCGCCGGGGCTGGATTCGCCTTTTAGATTGTCCCCGGTTCTCTGATAAGTGTGCTGCAAAATCGGCACGCCCAATTTCTTGGCTTGATGCACGAGGGCGTTGGTGTCGTCGTGATTGCAGCGTTGGGCGATCCACAATTTCACGCCGACCATCGGCCCGTTTTCCACGCAGCGTTTTAGTTCGCTGAGGCTGGCTTGCACGTGCTTCGGATTGAGATACACGAACCCCAGCACCCGGCCTTTGGCGTGCTTGACCGCCCGCAGCACATCGTCGTTGTCGCGGCGAAGATCATCCGGGGTGGGGTCGGCGATGAAGCGAAGCCCCATGCACATCATCAGCTTGCCGACGCCCATGCGGTCGGCGTGAGCGAGAATTAAATCAATGCGTTTTCGGGCGTGCCGGGCACGCTGCTCATGTGCCCGTGGGCGTCCCAGATCTCAAAATCGGCAGCGGGTTTTTGAATGGTCTCTTCGCCTCGCACCGTTGGCATTGAAGGCAGCACGGATAACGCCGAAGCCGCCAACCCGCTTTGCAGCAACCTCCGCCGGGTGATGGGAATTTCTTTCGGGATCATGTCAGCACAGTCCCCCTTTAGTTCTTGCGTTTGCCGTTCGGCTTTTTGTGTTCTTTGAAGAATTTGACGATCAAAGCCGGGCCTTCGCTGGGGTATTTGTGCGTGCCATCGTGAATGTAGGACACGAAATCCGCTCCGTTTTCGCCCGCGTAAACCGTGCAATTTTTGGCCCATTGCTTGCCTTCATTTTGGCAGCCGTTGATTGTTCGCACGCGTTGCATGGTCAGTTCTTGCCAGGCGAATTTGACCAGCGGATCCTGCCGGCCAGCGAGGTGCATGACCGGGATGGCTTTGGGCGTTGTCGTTCTGAGGCTTTTGGAAGCGGCGGCGGAAGGCGCGATGGCCGCGAACACTTCCGGGCATCGGTCCACAGCAAATAAGAAAACCCGCCGCCGTTGGAATGCCCGCTGGCGTAAATGCGGTTCTTGTCGATCTCGTGCTTCTCGCGAAGCGTTTTTAAGACGGCATCGAAGAATTTCAAATCGCGTCCGCCTTTTTGCTCGGCATCGTGTTGCCAGCCGTTGCGTTGGCCTTCGGGGTCGGTCAGTTGGCCCGGCGTGGGCAGACCTTGCATGTAGACCACAATCGCTTCCGGCCAGAGTTTTTCAAAACCAAAACTGCGCTCGGCATTTTGCATGTTCCCGCCGTGCCCATGAAAGCCGAACACCACCGGCGATCCGCCTGCGGTTTTCTGTTTGGGCAAATAAACCAAGGCTTCGCGTGCTTCGCGGTTGATGGTCCAGGTCATGCGTTCGAGCGGGGCTTGATTCGCATTTCTCGCTCGGAGGTTTTGCAATGCTCGCCGGGCGGCTTCGCGTTCTGCTTCCGAGAGTTTGCCATCGCCATCTTTGTCGAACTGTTTTAACAACCGCTGTCTCAGCGCGGGTTTGCCCGGTGCTTGGGTTTGAGCGATGAGCAAAGCGGGCATCATCAACACACAGATTGCGAGAATGATTTGCTGAATTTTTCGCATGAGTTGGTCTCGTTTGTTTGAAGCATTCCACAGAACCGGGAGGCATACACCAACCCGCTCGCCTTAGAGTAGCGAGCCGTCTTTTTGGGTGACGAAGTTTGTCAGTTCATCGCAGAGGGATTCGATTTCCATTTTCAAGTTTTGCCAATCTTCCTCGGCGGAACCGAGATTTCTTTGGCGGGCGGAGAGTTCCATTTTCTCGGCCAAACTGGCGGCGGTGAGGCCGCCCACGGCGTTGGCCGATCCCTTCAACTTGTGGGCGTGCCTTTCGACGGTGCGGGCATCGCCCGTGGCGATAGCCCGGCGGAGTTGCTGAATCAAAACGGGGCATTCATCCAGGAAGGCTTCGGCCACGCTGCGAAAGAGTTCCTTGTCGCCATCCACGGTTTCCAGCGCCTGCCGCCAATCCAAGCGGCTCGAACCCCCGCGCAGCTCCGGCGGGTAGTCGGCGGCTTCCCCGGCGGATCGGGTGATCGGTGTGACTTTCAGCAAGGCCCGCATCAGTTCCTGCGGGCGAATCGGCTTGGCGATGTAGGCATCCATCCCGGATTCCAGGCAGAGTTCCTTGTCGCCTTTCATCGCGTGGGCGGTCATGGCGATGATCGGCAAATGCCGGCTCGTGCCCCGCTCGCGTTCGCGAATGGTTTGCGTGGCTTTCAGGCCATCCATCTCCGGCATTTGCACGTCCATCAGCACCACGTCGAAATCCCCCGCCGCCACGGCGTTGACGGCTTCCAGCCCGTTGTTCGCCAGCGTCACGCGATGCTTCCATTTGCCCAGTAAGCCCATGGCCAACTTCTGATTGGGCAAGCTGTCTTCGGCGAGCAAAATGTTCAAGGGAAGTTGCGGGGCGGTGGAAGCTGCCGACTCGGACTGTTTGCGACGGGAATCGCTTTCGGGCTTGGTGATGCCCAAGGCCACCATCAGGGCATCGAACAGTTCGGACTGCTTTACGGGCTTCATCAGATGGGCGGCGATTCCCAAGCGGTCGCAGCGGGCGAGATCGTCCGGGCGGTCTCCCGAAGTCAGCATCATCACGATGGTGTCGGTCAGGGTGGGATCTTTTTTGAGTTCTTCCGCCAGCGTAAATCCATCCACATCGGGCATGTTGACGTCCGAAACCACCAACTGAAACGGGCGATTGTGGCGTTGGGCTTCCCGGAGACAATCGAGAGCCTCGAATGCCCCCGCCGCGCACAGCGGTTCCATGTGCCAGTTTCTCAGCATCTCTTCCAGGATTTTGCGGTTGGTGGCGTTGTCGTCCACGACCAGCACGCGGGTTCCCTGAAAGCGGGCGGGTTCCACGCGGCGAAGCAAAGTCGAACTGGGGTCGCCGCATTCAAACTTGGCGGTGAACCAAAACGTGCTGCCTCGGCCATCATCGCTTTGAGCTTGGATTTCGCCATCCATCAATTCGACGAGTTGCTTGGAGATCGCCAGCCCAAGCCCCGTGCCGCCAAAGCGGCGGGTGGTGGAGGTGTCGGCTTGCTCGAACACGCCGAAGATGTGCGTGAGTTTGTCCTCGGGGATGCCGATGCCGGTGTCTCTGACGGTGATGCGAATCATCACCTCGTCGCCTGGGGTAAACGGGGAATTCGCCGACCAGCGGCCTTGGGGATGCCGGTCGGGATCGAGTTCGACTTTCAGCACGACTTCCCCGGTCTCGGTAAATTTGATCGCGTTGCCCACGAGATTCACCACGATTTGCCGCAAGCGGTCGGGATCGCCCACGACAATTAACGGAACTTCGGGGGCGAAATGGCTGGCGAGTTCCAAGCCTTTGCGATGCGCCCGAAGCGCCAGCGAACGCAGCGTGTCGCCCAGATGTTCGCGGAGATCGAAAGCCACCGGATGCAGATCCATTTTGCCGGCTTCGATTTTGGAGAAATCCAAAATGTCGTTGATGAGCGTCAGCAGCGACTTCGCCGGATTCCGCCACGATACTGAGATACTCGCGCTGCGTTTTCGAGATGGATGTGTCCAAGAGCAGATCGGTCATGCCGATGATCGCATTCATCGGCGTGCGGATTTCGTGGCTCATGTTGGCGAGAAAATCGCTTTTGGCCCGACTGGCGGCATCGGCGTCTTTGCGGGCTTTGCGAAGTTCCGCTTCGATGTCTTTTTGCGAACTGACATCCAGCACAAAGCACATGCACTCGGTGGTTTTGGGATCGAGCGAAGTCACGCCGACGACCACCGGCACGCGGCGGCCTTCTTTGCGGATGTATTCCTTCTCCCAGGCTTCGCAGCGCCCGACATTGGCCAACTGCTGAATCGCATGCTCATCCAAAGCACGATATTCGGGCGGCGTCATTTGATCCCAGCGAATCAACCCGGCTTGCAGATCGGACCTTGTGTAACCCACGATGTCCAAAAAGGCGTTGTTGCATTCAGTAATCAAGCCGCTAGTTGAGGTAATCATAATGCCGATGATGTCGGAATCCACCAACCGGCGAAAGCGGTATTGGCTGCGTTTGAGGGCTTCCTCGGCTTCTCTTTGGCGGGTGATGTCCCTTGAAATTCCCAGCGTGCCCACCACGTGGCCTTCGCGGTCATGCAGGGGTACTTTCGTCGAAGAAGACCACGTCTCGTGCCCATCGGCCCAGATCAGTTTTTCCTCCAAACTGATCAAGGCCTTGCCGGTTTGCAGGATTTGCTTTTCATCCTCGCGGGCTTTTTGAGCGTGGCCCGGGGAGAAAAAATCGAAGTCGGTTTTGCCCACGGCTTCTTCCGGACCAAGCAACCCCGAACGCTCCGCCTTGGCATGGCTGACCCTCAAAAAATGGCCATCGCGATCTTTGAAGTAGATGTTGTCCGGGATGTTCCGCAGCAAGCTGTCCAGCATGTCCCGCTCGCGAATCCCGCTGCTTTCCGCCTCGGCATTCTCGACCGGAGTGATGGAAGTTGAGGGCTGTGAAGCAAGCGGCACGGAAGATTTCAAATCCGGCTCGGCGGGGGATTCTTCGTTCTCGGCAATCAGCAGCAGGCTTTGCAATCGTGAAGTGAGAATCGCAGAGACCCAAATCGCGAACAACACCAAAAATTGATTGGCAAACACAATTTTTGAAGTCTCATCCGAAGACTGTATCCCGAAACCGAATAGCAGCAGCACCGAGCAGCAGCAAGCCACCGCGATGGGAAACCCGCGCACGTTGGCCCCGAAGGACACCGCCACCGCAAGCACGTAACCCGCCCCCGCCGCGACCTCTACCGGCAAGATTAAGTCAATGATGAAGACCACCAGAATCAACGCGACGGTCAGCACCAAGATGGCCAGATTGGACTTCATTCGAAAACCCTCACAAAACACCCTCCCCGCAATTGAATTGCATGTCTTCCTTATACATCGAAAGCAGAGGTTTTGCGACAAGTTTCCGCATAAGATTGCGGTTTGTGTTCGGTTTATCTCGAGGCAGGATTCGCGATGTCGTTATTTCTCCCCCTCTCCCGATCTCACTTTCTCCCCCTCCGGTTTGTTGGGTTGAAAGAATTTCCCCATGCGTTCCATTTCGCCCACGATGTAAAGCGCGGCCGAGTAATGGCCGGCGTCGAGCCAGATGATTTCCCGCTTCGTGCCGGTGGCTTTCCATAATGCCACGGTGCAATCGCTGGGGGATGACTTCATCGTGTTTGGCGTTGACCATCAAAATTTCGCGGTCTTTCAAAAGTGGGGCGTGCGTGATGGGATCGACATCCGCCATTTTCTTCATGAAAGATTCCCGCGTTTCGCCGGCGGTTTTCCATTGGTCGCGAAAGCCTTGGAGTTCTGAACGGTCGCTGTCCCAAATCGCCTGGTGCAAATTCCCGCCGGCCAAATACATGCCCACTTTGCGAAATCGCGGCTCAGCTGAAGCCGACAACCCCGACATAATTCCGCCCAAGCTAATGCCCATCACCCCGAGTTGCTTGCCATTGACTTCGGGGCGGTTTTCCAACCAAGTCGCGGCCCGGCGGATGTCCAAAACCCCTTGGGTCATGCCGGCCACGGTCTCATCCAGATTTTGAGAAAGCATGCGTTTGCGGGGGCCTTTCGGTCGGCGTTCGCCGTAGTAGGGCAGTTTGACGAACAAAGCGGCCACGCCTCGGCGGGCCAAGCCGTTGGAGACCATTTGCGAGAGCGGGAAATCACCACCCAGAATGTGCAGCACCACCACGCCGGGAAACGGGCCTTCGCCTTGCGGTTGAAAATACTGGGCATGCACGGTGTTGTTGACTTCGACCTCGGTTTTCACCGGCGAAGGAAACCGCACTTTGAAAATCCGCACCGGCCCGCTGTTGCGCTCAAATTCGGTCTCGAAAGAAAACCCGTGCCGAGTTTGTTGGTATGGCTTCGGGACGGTAGTTTCCGCTTTCGTGGGCGTGAACGTCGCCCGCCCCGTGGCAGGCACGGCCACGAACGCGGCGGGTTCCGGTTCATCGCCCCGGCTGAAAATCGGGCAAACGAGAAGCAGCATCCAAACCCCGAACCGCCCCCAAACTAAACCGCGCATCGTTTCGCTCCTTTCCGAAATTTTGAGCCTTATGCATCAACCAGCCCTAATTTTCAGGTTCACGTTTTGTGTTTTTGGAAGTGGCATCATTATCCGATGCGAGGGTAGAAGTTAGAGAATCGAGGATTGGAAAGGCACAATCATACGGAATTCTATCCTCATACTTCTACTCCCTCTCCTCACAGAGATCTTTGCGTCAAAACAGTGGTTAACCTGAAATTCTTAGACTTTAATTGCGCTTTGGAAAACACCATCATCCTGACGCTTCCCGCCCGTTTCGTCCACCGTGGCAAGCATTCTCTGGGAACCAGCCAAACTTCCGGGAGTTTCTTCGCATCAAAGTCGATTGATTCCAAGAGGGGAGTTTTTATATGCTGAAGATTGAACATCTGCCTTGTCCTTCCTTCCTTCGAGAGCGATTGAAAACCCCGATGATCTTCCGCTGCGGAATCTTCCTCACCCTCGGCATTATGCTTTGTTCCGATGCGACTGCCCGCGGAGCGGCGGTAGATTTTGAACGGGACGTGCAGCCGATTCTTACGCGATTCGGTTGCAATGCCGGGGCGTGTCACGGCAAGTCGGGGGGGCAGAATGGATTTCAGTTGTCTCTGTTGGGGTTCGATCCGCAGTTCGATTACGAAGCCCTCACCCGCGAAGCCCGGGGCCGGCGAATTTTTCCATCCGATCCTCCCCAAAGTTTGTTCTTGCGAAAACCGACCGCCGACATCCCGCACGGCGGCGGCAAACGCCTTGAAAAAGACGGGGAAGCCTACAACATTCTGCTGAATTGGATTCGCCAAGGCATGGCCCGCGAAGTCCCTGGCACGCCGGATTTAGTCAATGTCAGCATCTCCCCGGATGCGAGAATTCTCGGTTACCATGCCTCGCTGCCTTTGAAAGTCACCGCCCATTATGCGGATGGCTCCACGCGGGACGTGACCCGACTTTGCGGCGTATCAATCCAACGAAAGCGGCATCGCCGCCGTGGATGAAAACGGTCTCGTCAAAACGACCGACATCGTGGGCGAAGCCGCCGTGATGGCCCGCTACTTGGGCGAAATCGCGGTCTGCATGGTCGCGGTCCCACAGCCCGGCGAAGTGCCCGATGAATTTTACGAAAAACTGCCGCGTCGGAATTTCATTGATGGCCACGTTTGGACCAAATTGCAACGGTTGAGAATCACACCTTCGGAACCCGCCCCCGATCACAAATTTCTAAGGCGGGCGTATTTGGACATCATCGGCCGCTTGCCTTCTCTCCAAGAAGCCGCAAACTTTTCTGAACGATTCCTCGCCCGGCAAACGCGAGCGGTTGGTCGATCATCTTTTGGAACAGCCCGAATATGCCGATTATTGGTCCAACAAATGGGTGGACCTTTTGCGTCCCAACCCCTACCGCGTGGGCATAAAAGCCACGCTGAATTACGATGCCTGGATTCGCGAGCAGTTCCGCCGAAACCGCCCGTGGAACGAGTTCGTCAAAGACCTTATCACGGCTCAAGGCGGCACGTTTCAAAACGGAGCGGTTACGCTGTTCCGCGACCGCCGCGCTCCCGATGAATTGACGACCATCACCAGCCAACTTTTTCTGGGCGTGCGGTTGGAATGCGCGAAGTGCCATCATCATCCGTTCGAGCGCTGGGGCGCAGGAGGACTTCTACAGCTTCGCGGCGTACTTCGCCAAAGTCGGCCGCAAAGGAACCGGGCTTTCCCCGCCGATTTCCGGTTCCGAAGAAATGATCTTTGTGGCGGATAATGGCGAAGTTCGCCACCCGCTGACGGGGGCCGTGCTTCCGCCGAAACCCTTATTCGGAACCGCCCCCCAAATCCCCGCGGGCAGCGATCCCCGCCGAGCGCTCGCGGCTTGGATGACATCCCCCGAAAATCCGTACTTCGCCCAAGTCATGGCCAACCGAATTTGGGCCGACTTGATGGGCCGGGGCTTGGTGGAACCCGTGGATGATTTGCGGGCGACAAATCCCGCTTCCAACCCGGCTTTGCTGATAGCCTTGGGCGAGGATTTTCAAAAAGGCGGTTACGACTTGAAGAAGTTAATTCGCCGAATCGCCACCTCTTACGTTTACGGATTGAGTTCCCTGCCCACGGAAAGAAACGTGGCCGATACGCGGAACTATTCTCGCTATTATCGCCAGCGGCTGCGGGCGGAAGTTTTGTTGGATGCCGTGGTCGCGATCACCGGCGTCCCGGAATCCTTCGAGGCCATGCCGCCGGGTTCCTCGGCCAAACGCATTTGGACGCACCGCGTGGATTCGCTGTTTTTGGATGCCTTCGGCCGTCCCGACCCCAACCAAGATCCCCCCTGCGAACGCACCACCGACACCAGCATCGTGCAGGCGTTGCATTTAATGAACTCGGAAAAACTCAGCCGAAAAATCACTTCGGATAAAGGCCGCGTGGCCCAATTGGCCGCCTCCAAAAAATCCCCGCAGGAAATCATCGAGGAATTGTATCTCAGAATATATTCCCGAAGGCCGACCGACAAAGAACAAGAACTCTGCAAAGCCCTTTTCGCCAAACCCGAAGCCGACCGGCGAAAAGTGACGGAAGATCTTATGTGGGCCATGCTCAACACGCCGGAGTTCGTGTTCAAGGATTGAAAAGTCAGCTGGGCATCGCCCAGGATAATAACTACCGCGAGTTTACGCGGGGTGGCCCAGGTTGCTCGTCAACCATCCCTTTCAACATTACTTTTGTTCGCGGGGTGGCCCAGGTTGCTCGTCAACTTGGGTCGCAAAGCGACAAGAGGTGATGCCGGATGGATTCCATCAAACACAACCTCCCACGACTGCGCCGCCCCGATTGACAAGCAATCGGGGCCACCCTGCGATAATTGGGCATCCCAAAAGCATACCACAAAAAGAAAGCAGTAGCGTAGGGCAAGCTCCTGCCTTCCTTCACTTATAGTTTTCGCAGCGCTCTGCCGGGGTGTTTCCCGGTGTGCTTGCCTTGTTCCAACACCACTTCGCCGTTGACGATTACGCAGTGAATGCCTTCAGGGTACTGAAACGGGTCGGTATAGGCGGACTTGTCGATGATGGTGTCGGGATCGAAGATCGTCACATCGGCGAACAGTCCTTCTCTTAACACGCCGCGGTCTTTCAGGCCGACTTTGCTAGCGTTCAAAGAGGTCATCTTGCGGATGGCATCTTCCATTTTGAGAAGTTTTAATTCCCTTACGTAAACGCCCAGGACGCGAGGAAACGTGCCGAAGTTTCGGGGGTGCGGGTTGCCTCGCCTTAGCGGTCCGGTGATCGCGTAAGCGGAGCCGTCGGAACCCACGGAACACCAAGGCTGCCTGAGGGCGAGCGTCATGTCTTCCTCGGTATGATGCGCGTAAACCGTGCTGACCGAACCGTTTTGTTCAATCAGAAACTCAAACAACTCATCCAGCAAGTCGGCATCGGTTTTTCCTTGGGTGCGAATTGCCATCACGCGGTCCATCGTCAGTCCTTTGAAACTGTTGTTTGCGCTCACCAGCATTCGCGACCAGTCTTTACCCACTGCGGTGTAATGGTTGTACCAATCGGGCAGACCTTGGTTGATGTCGCGTTTGAGCCGCCCGCGGAGCTGGGGATCTTTCAGGCGTTCGAGAAGTTTCCCTAAGCCGCCTTCATGCGCCCAAGGCGGGATGATGCTCACCAGGTCGTTGTTTCCCCGCGTATAGGGATAGACGTTGGCTTGCACATTGACACCCCGCTTGCGGGCGGCTTCAATCAAGGCGACGACTTCCTCCATGCGGCCCCAATACTTTTGGTCGGCAATCTTAAGGTGAATTACATCGACGGGAAGCTTGGCTTTCTCGCCGATTTCGATGGCTTCTTTGACGGACTCGAACACGCCCGTGCCTTCGTTTCTGATGTGGGTCGAATAGATCCCATTATGCCGGGCGGCCACTTTAGCAAGCCGAATTAAGTCGGCCGTGGTGGCCAGCGAACCGGGCGGCATCATGACTTGGCTGGACAGTCCCAAGGCTCCCTCTTTCATGGCGGCTTCGACGAGTTTCTCCATCTGTTCGAGTTGTTCCGCATTCGGGCGGTCGAACGATGTGCCCATCACGCTTTGCCAGACATTGTTCAAGCCCACGTAGGAAGCCACGTTCGTGCTGATGCCCGCCTGTTCGATGGCCTGGAAATAATCGCCCAAGGATTTCAGCCGCACGCTTTTTCCTTGAACTTGCACTCGCTTGTCCGGCAGCTTCAGCCCATAGGGGCCGGCGGAATTCCCTTCGCCTAAAATTTCGGTGGTCACCCCTTGGTGAATCTTGCTCTGAGCGTCGCCATCTTCGAAAAGCAGAAAATCCGAGTGGGAATGGATATCCACAAACCCCGGCGCGACGAGAAGCCCCTGGGCGTCGATTTCCTGCTTTGCGGTCCCTTTGAGGTTCCGTTTTATGCGAACGATCCGATCCTTCGTGATGGCCACATCCGCATAAAACCAGGGGTTTCCCGTGCCATCCACAACCCGCCCATTGCGAATGATGACATCATAAACCTCCTGCGAATCCTGCCCCGAACCCGGATGGCAGACGAAGAGAATCGCCAATCCCAACACAAATCGCATCAGAAACCTTAAATCGAATAAGCATAACCCGCGCGGCATCGAATACTCCTCCTCGTGAATGATATGACTGGGATCAGTTCGTCGAGAGCGGCGTGGTATTGAGAATAGGTTTGATCGACAAACTGCCCTCAGAAGTGTGTGGTTTCCTCGCCTGGGGGAGGGCATGCTGCCGATGTCAACAACTCCTGATTCAAAAACCCAGGACGATGACGGCAACTTGATCCCGAACACTACCCGCCGAACCACGGAAAACCTCCTGGGTTTTGGGGTGTTTCTTGAGTGTGTAACATCAATCCACACCGCCCAACAGGAGGTTTTCGAGTGCAACTGAATATACAACCGAAGCTGTCTCGACGCGAGCGTCGGTCGATGCAGAGAATTGATCCGGCCAATTGGAGCGGGCAGTCGCCGATGATTGTTCCGCCCTCGATTCAGTATGAATTGGCCGATCGCGTTCAGGCGATGAGCGCCGGGGGACTGGGGGTCATTCAGCAGATGGTCAAACAACTCGATCTGGCGGGCTCCATCAATCGCCTCTGCCCGATCTTCAAGATGCACCTGCCTTATAGTGAAGCCGATCACGTGCTCAACATGGCCTATAACATTTTGGCGGGCGGGACGTGCCTGGAGCATCTCGAACTTCGTCGCAAAGACGAAGCGTATCTTAATGCCTTGGGAGCCGAGCGGATTCCCGACCCCACCACCGCGGGGGATTTCTGTCGGCGCTTCAGCGATTGGGATGTGTTTATGCTCTCGGAAGCATTTCATGAACCCCGGCTCAAGGTTTGGCAGCAACAACCGGATTCGTTCTTCGATCTGGCGCTGATCGAAGCCGACGGCACGATGGTCGAGACCTGCGGCGAGCATAAGGAAGGCATCGGCATCAACTATAAAGGCCAATGGGGCTATCATCCTTTGGTCATGACGCTGGCGAATACGCGCGAAGTTTTATATCTCGTGAATCGCTCTGGCAATCGGCCTTCGCACGAGAAGGCGTCTGTGTACTTCGATCGCTCGATTGATCTGTGCCGTCGCGCGGGCTTTCGGAAGATTCGTCTCCGAGGCGACACGGACTTCTCTCAAACCCGGCATCTGGATCGCTGGCACGATGAGGGCGTGCAGTTTGTGTTCGGCATGGACTCAATGCCGAATCTGGAGGAAATTGCCGATAATCTGCCCAAATCCGCCTGGAAAGTGCTTAATCGCAAACAGCGAACATCCGCCAAACCACGGGCGAAAAGGCCAAACGCCAAAGAGCAAATCGTGATCGAAAACGAGTACACGAACAAACGCCTGGAGAAGGAATTCGTGGCCGAGTTCGATTATTCGCCCGGCTTGTGCGGACACACCTATCGTATGGTTGTGCTCCGCAAACAAATCGCGGTGACCAAGGGTCAACAAAAACTATTCGACGACTCACCGTATTTCTTCTATATCACGAACATCACCAGCGAAGAACTCTCTATCGAGCAAATCGTGGGCGAGTCCAACCAACGCTGCGATCAGGAAAACATTATTAGCCAACTCAAACAGATGGGCGCATTGTCGGCTCCCCTCCATACATTGACTAGCAACGGGGCTTATATGGTGATGGCCGCGCTAGCCTGGAATCTCAAAGCCTGGCTGGCATTGTCCCTCACGGAGTCCGGCCCCCCGAAGGCGAAAGTCCAACGACGCACCGAGAAACATCGGTTGTTGCGCATGGACTTCAGCACGTTTCGTCAAACGATGATCCTGATCCCCACGCAGATCATTCGTGGTGCCCGCCGCTTGATCTATCGTTTGTTAGCCTGGTCACCGGCCCTCAAAACGCTATTCCGCCTGCACGACTGTGTGAGTCAGCCCCTACTTTCCTGAGTCACAGGATTGAAGAAGCCGAAGTCCGGATGCTTCGGTACCGCCACCATTCACCGCCTCACCCCTGAAAGTCCACCGCCTATGCATCACACAAATCCGGAGAACCGACGACGGAAACCAATGCCGTTCGTGAAGTGCTGCGCCGTGAAAATCAAGCGACATAACGATCGGGTTACGCTTGTTTAAGGACTAGCTCTCCAAGAGTTCTGTGACGATGCGGCAGGGTTGGCTATCGGTGAGAGTTTGTTCGCGGTTGTTACGGCGGTATTTCAGTTGTTCGTGGTCGATGCCGAACAAATGCAGTAGCGTGGCGTGATAGTCGCTGTGGCTGACGGGGTTTTCCACGGCGTGATGGCCGAACTCATCGGTTTGCCCGTGGGCATAACCGGGTTTGAATCCCCCGCCTGCGACCCACATCGAGAACCCAAGCGTGTTGTGGTCGCGTCCGACTTTGCGCGGCCCGCATCGTTTTGGATTACCGGAAGCCGGCCCATTTCGCCGCCCCAATGCACGACGGTGGAATCTAACAATCCCCGGCTTTTGAGATCAGAGACCAAGGCGGCGGCAGGCCGATCCACTTTCTTGCACGCCGCCGGCAAGCGGGTGAGAATCGAACCGTGATGATCCCATAACTGGTTCGCCGTAAACACTTGCACGAACCGCACGCCGCGTTCGATCAGCCGCCGGGCGATCAGGCAGCGGGTTCCGTATTCCTGAGTCACGGGTTCGTTCAGGCCGTAGAGTTCCTGGGTGGCTTTGCTTTCTTGGGAGATCTCCAAGGCTTCTTTCGCGGCCAACTGCATGCGGGCGGCCAATTGATAAGAAGCGATGCGGGCATCCAGATCGTTTTGGCCGGGACGTTGGTCGCGGTGGCGTTCGTTCAATTGTTGCAGAAAGTTGAGCGCCTGTTTTTGGGGTTCACCTTTAAGATAAGGCGGCGGGTCGAGATTCAAAATACGCGGTTCCGTGGGGCGCACCACCGTGCCTTGGTAGATCGAAGGCAGCCAACCGTTGGACCAATTTTCCACGCCCAACACCGGCAGTTGGCCGGGGTCGATCAACGCGACGTAAGCCGGCAGGTCTTGGGTTTCGGAGCCTAAACCGTAAGTCATCCAACTGCCGAGGGCCGGGCGTCCCGCGAGAATCCGCCCCGTGTTCAATGCCCGGATCGATTGCCCGTGGTTGTTGACGCTGGTGTGCATCGAGCGGATTAGCGTCAGCTCGTCCGCGATGTTCGCGGTGTAGGGCAGAAGTTCCGAGATTTCGATTCCCGATTCGCCGCGCGGGGAAAACTTCCAAGGCGAGGCCAAGACCTTGGAACTGGCTTGGGCGGCGTTGTCGTATTTGATCGTTCCCGGAAACGGCTTGCCATCGTATTTGGCCAGCCCCGGCTTGGGGTCGAACAAATCCAGATGGCTGGGACCGCCCTGCATCCACAAAGAAATCATCGCCTTGGCGCGGGGCTCGTGATGCGGTGTTTTGGGCAGCGTGTCGAACACCAACGGCTCTAAAGGCGGCTTTTTCGGAGCACCCAAGAGGCCATCTTGATTCAGCATCCAAGTCAGCGCCACGCTGCCCAAGCCTAGCGAACTCTGGGCGAAAAAATGTCTGCGGCTGGAATTCATCGGATCGCCTCGAAAATAACTTCAAGAAATAGATAGTAGGTGGCATGGCCAATGCTTTGAGTGGACATGCCTGCTAGGAACGCATCCGCTTCCCGGCAGAAAGCATGCCCATGCAAAGCTGTATAAGCCGTGGGCATGGCACACAAATCCCGGAACGGATTTTACGGCAATTCATAAGGGCAGCTTTGTTTAGCTTTTCAATCGACGTACAAAAACTCGTTGGAACCCAACAGGATTTGGCAGAAGCTCGCCAATGCTTGCCGGGCGGGGTTGTCTTTCTTGCCGGCGCGTTTCGCCAATTGCTGGGTTTGCGTGCGGAGGAAATTGGCGGCTGCTTCCAATTCGGCGGGTTGGGGATCTCGGCAATAGGCCAGTTTCCAAGCTAGGGTGATTTGAGCTTGGGGGCTGTCGCCGGCTTCTTGCAGGAGTCTGTTCGCGAAGGCTTCGGCTTGGGCGAGCGTGAAGGTTCCGTTCATCAACATCAGCGATTGCGGGGCGACCGTGGAAGAAGGACGGGCTTCGCAAAGTGGTTCCATTCGCGGCGCATCGAAAGTTTCCAACACCGCCAGCGGTCGGCTGCGGCGGACTTGGACATAAACGCTGCGGCGATATTCCTCGCCTTTCATTGGGATCGCCGCGCCGGGCCTGCCGGCGTTGAGGTTTTCTCTCCCGATCACCCATTGCCCTACCAAATCGGCCATCACCGGCACGGGGGGACCAAAGGGTTTTGCGTTGAGTTTCCCGCTGACCGCAAGCATGCTGTCCCGCACGACTTCGGCTTCCATGCGGCGAAGCCTTGCCCCGCCGAACAGCCGGTTGTCGGGATCGAGTTCTTGATGCCGGGGGTCGCTGGAAAGTGCTTGCCGATAGGTGTTCGAGGTAAGAATCAGCCGATGCAACCGCTTTTGGCTCCAACCGTTCGCCATGAACTCCGACGCGAGCCAATCCAAGAGTTCGGGATGGCTAGGCCGTTCGCCCAAGCGGCCGAAATCGCTGGGCGTATCCACAATGCCGCGTCCCAGATGATCCCGCCAAATACGGTTCACCAAGACCCGGGGAGTCAACGGGTTTTCGCCGGAAGTCAGCCAATTCGCATAGGCCAACCGCCGGCCGGTGGTCTTCAACGCGGGATCGTTGGCGGGCAGCGGATAGTCTTTCGCCAAGGGTTTTAAGATCGTCAAGGCGGCGGGAACTAACTCTTGTTTGGGTTGTTCGATGTCGCCGCGAAAAAACAAAAACGTGGCGGGAACCTGCCCCGGAATTTCCGAGAACGCGCGAACGAATTCCGGCTGCGGTTTTTTGTCGCGAACCGCTTTGGCCTGGGCGGCAAGCTGCTTCAATTCATCCGCCGCTTTGTTGTCGTATAGATATAAAGACCCCGCCGAGACGTTGACGTTCGGATATTTCTGCAACAACGCGGCTTGTTCTTTCGTTCGTTTCTTTTGGGCGAGGTTTCTGGCGGCGACGATTGCTTCGCGGTCGGTTTCGGGAACTTTCTTGAGTTCGCGTTGAAAGGTGGCTTCAATCAATTCCGTCTGCCGGGCGGTTCGCTTGGCATCCATTGTTTTGGCTTCGGCTTCCAACTTGGCGGACAAGTTGCGGTCGGCATCGGTTGTGAGGGAAATCAACCGCCCGGCGGGGGTGCGCCATTTTTTCCAATTCCAAGCCGGCTCGAAAATCGCCCGCAGACGGTAATAGTCCGCCTGGGGAATCGGATCGTAACGGTGCTCGTGGCATTGGGCGCATTTGACCGTCAGCCCCAATAGCGAGCCGGCGACAATCTCAATCGTGTCCGCGATGACTTGGTTTTGCAGAGCGGGCTTGTCGATGTCTGCCGACGCCGTGCCATCTGGGGCCATCCGCAAAAACCCAGTCGCGGTGAGTTTCTCGATTTGATCGGGCGAAAGATTTTTGGAAACCGGGCCGACCAATTCATCCCCGGCGAGTTGCTCGATGATAAATTGGTTGAAGGGCTTGTCTTCGTTGAAGGCCCGAATCACGTAATCTCGGTATTTCCAAGCCCATTTGCGTTCGGCATCTTCGTTGGTCGCACCTTCGGAATCCGCGTAGCCGGCCACGTCCAACCAATGCCGAGACCACCGTTCGCCATATCGCGGCGAGGCCAACAACCGATCCACGAGGCGTTCCCAAGCCCTGGGGGAATTGTCTTCCACGAACTCTGTCACGGCTTCGGGGGAAGGCGGCAGGCCCCAGAGATCCAGATAAACGCGGCGAATTAACGTCCGCCGGTCTGCTTTGGGTGAAAACGCCAAGCCTGAGGATTCCAACTTCTGCAAAATGAACGCATCAATCGGATTGGCCACTTTGTCCGTGTTTTGAACGGCGGGCAACGGCGGGCGGCGGATGGGTTGAAAGGCCCAAAACCGGCGATCCTCCGGCGTGATAATCATGCCTTGGCCGATCTCTTCCGGTTCCGGGGCGAGGGTTTTCGCTCCTTCATCAATCCAGCGGGCGATCTTGGCGATCTCGGCTTTGGAGAGCGGTTTGCCCGCATCCGCCGGGGGCATCTCGCCCGTGCGCAGCCGCGCGAGAAGATAGCTTTCGCTCGCGTTTTTCGGCACAATCGCCGGCCCCGAATCCCCGCCTTTTTGCATCAGCCGTTTCAGCCGCAGGTCCAGGTTGCCTTCGAGTTCTTGTTCTTCCCCGTGGCACTGAAAGCAGCGAGCTTTTAACAAAGGCTGCACGTCTTTCTCGAACATCAACGGTTTCGGGTGAGATTCCGCTCGCACAGAATCCGCCCAACCCGAAACGGCCCCGCACAATCCCAATAACAGGCAAAACTGGAAAGACTTCAACATCAAACCCTCACACAAATTGCGGGCCAAGAAAACATCCACGATTATAGATGCTTTACTGCATTCGCAAAATGCAGGGACGAAGTTTTTTTACTCAACCGCGTGAAAGTCGCTGTGGTTGGTTTATGAGGGTATTGTGAGTGCAGCGCTGGTAAGGAACAGCAAATAGGCGGCAGAGGCATAAGCGACCCAGATCATCGAGACCGGACGGCAGCGTTGGAAGGCGGCAGAGGCGGGTTGTTCGACGGTAGGAATCTTTTGCGTGACAACCTCGGTTTCGTCATCCAAGTATTCCACGCGGGATTTCCAAAGCAGGCTGCCCAACACCGCCACGCAAATCATCGAGGCAACGGCAACCCAAGGCGATAGATTGCCCGCGAGTTGGTCGGCGGCGGCACGGGTTTCCGGCGATTGATTTGCAATGGCTTTGAGTGCGAACGCCGCCAGGCTGTTGTTCAGAAAGTGCAATAAGATCGGAGCCGCCAGCGAGCGGGTCGCCAGATAGGAAACGTGGGCCATCACGCCCACGAAAAACACGCCCACGCCTTGCACCAGGTTTCCATGAACCATCGAGAACAACAGCGAAGTCCAAAAAATGCCCGCCACGATTCCCCAGCGGGCGATCAAACCCCTGCCGATCACGCCGCGAAACACCAACTCCTCGCCCAATGCCGGCAGCACCGCCAAGACCAACAGCAAAACCCCCAGCGGGGCTTGTCGGCTTGCACCGTTCAAAAACTCGGCCAAGTCGCCCTGCGATGGAGCTTTTCCGAAGACCGCTTCCCCGGCGTTTATCACTTGTTGCGCCAGAAAGCCATCCATCACCGCCAAAGGCAGCACCAACAGAAAGATTAAAGTCAGATGCCGCCCGGAGGGCAGAGTCATCGGCACGAACTGGTTAAATCGTCGCCCGAAAATCCACCACGCTCCAAAAAACGCGGCCACCGCGAACGTGCCTTGAACGAACCCCAACATGCGAATCATTTGGCCGGGCGGCAGCCGATCCATGAAGGATTTGGCCCCGCTCGCTTCGGAAAGCAGGTTGGGAACGGCGACCATCATAAACAGGATCATGGCCAGCAATTGAACCACCGGAATCCCCAGCACGATCAAAACCGCCTGACCTAAATTTGGCCGAGGCAGCGGGGGAGGGATTGGTGCGACACCCGGGACTTCCGCAGGGAAGGATTCATCCGCCGGTGGGGGAGGAAAGGTTTCGGGGGAAGAATCGAACATAGGTCGGACCAACGGGGTGATAGGCTGATGTTGCTTGCAAACATTGAACTGTATGGCGGTAAACCGGCTTCGTCAAATCGCTTGCGGGCGGATTGCGCTTCCCAACGGGCGACAGACGTGAAAGAATGCACAAAAACGACTTTCTGCGAGGAATTTTTGATGGCCGAGTCCGAGCCTCCGTCCCATTCCGCTTCGGAAAATCCGCTGCCCCGGAAATCCGAGGGGACTTTATATTGTGCCGGTTGTAACGAACGGTTTTTTGCCGTCCGCACGCCGGGGGTCTGTCCGCGTTGCGGGGCGGATGTGGTTTCGGTTTCCTCAACGGGCATTCTGGCCGAAACCGTGCAGTTGACCGACTCCACTCTGGGCGGCGAAGACCCGACTTCGATACACGTCACGCAGCCTTCCACGCGGCGGTCCGCCTTGGAAGCCGCCGAAAAAGATCCGATTGTGGGCACTGTGTTGCACGTCTACCGCTGCGAATCGCTGTTGGGTTGCGGCGGGATGGGGCGGGTTTATCTGGCCCGGCACACGCAGTTGCAGCGAAAGTGCGCCCTCAAAGTGCTTGCGCCGCGGGTGTCCTCGAACGATCGGGATTTCCTCACCCGCTTTTTGCAGGAAGGCCGGGCGACGGCGGCCTTAGTGCATCCGAACATCGTCACGATTCATGCCATCGGCGAGGCGGACGGGCATCACTTTTTGGAAATGGAATTCATTCGCGGCAAAACGCTGCAACAACTCATCGATGCTGAGAACCGTCTGACGCCTATCCGCGCGACGCGCGTTGACGACTCAAGTCGCCCAAGGTTTGGCCGCCGCCCATCGCGAGGGAATCGTCCACCGCGATTTGAAGTTGGATAACGTCCTCTTGACCGAACAGGGCATTCCCAAGTTGGCCGACTTCGGCCTGGCCAAGCGGGTTCGCAAAAGTGGAAAGCCCGGCGGGGAAGTGCTTGCGGGCACGCCCAACTACATGGCCCCGGAACTGTTCCACGGCGAACAGGCCACCACCGCGAGCGATGTCTACGCCTTGGGCGTGTGTTACTTCGTGCTGCTGACCGGACGCTTGCCGTTCGTGGGCAGTTCACTGAACGATTTGATGTCGAAAGTCACGGAAGACCCGCTGCCGGCCATCCGCGATGAGTTCCCCGACATCCCTTTGGAAATGGCCGAGTGCCTGAATTTGCTGCTCGCCAAAAGCCCGGCGAATCGCCCGCAATCGGGGATCGAAGCCGCCCAACTGCTGCACGCGATTTGGGGGCAAGTCCGCGACATCGAATCGCTGTTGAAAGATGCCTTCCTCGATTACGGGGGCATCTCTTGGACCCGGCAACACGGGCATTATGAAATCCAACTCGAATTTCCCGATGGCCGAGGCCAGAAGGTGTTCGTGGAAAACAGCGAGCACTCCACCACGGAACGGTTGCTGTTGATCTACAGCCTTTGCTGCGAGGCCCAACCTGAATACTACGAAGAAGCTCTGCGTCTCAACGCCCAAATGGCGCACGGCGGCTTTGGCCATCCGCAATTTCGACGGGCGGGAGATGTTCTGTGTGATCGACACCTTCCCGCGTTCCTCCGTCGAGGCCCTTGACGTTCACCGCAGCATCCTGGAAGTCGGCTACCGTGCCGACAGCGTGGAAAAACTCCTCACCGGCAAAGACGTGCATTAGCCGGCAGTTTCAAAACGGAAAGCAGAGGTCGGAGGACGGAGAGCCAGAAGAGGGCCGCTTGAAAACTGAAGGCTCTCTTTTGATTTCAGGTTGAGGAGGCCCATGGGTTTCGTCCTAGTTTTCCGCCCCGAAGAGGCGAAAAGGCGTTGGCAAATCGAGATCAACCTGCAAATCACAATTGAGCCAAACAAAAACCAATTCAAATTTGCCTTCGGCCAGACCCTGCTTTCTTGGCGGGGGAAAACCGACTACACTGAAACTTTCGATTTCCCTTCCTTTTCCATCATTGATGAAATCCATGAGTACGTTTGAAGTCGAGTCGCCTTGGTTAATACGGGTCGTGGATTGGGCGAATCCGATTTTGGTCAAGGAGCTTCGCCAATCGCTCAAGAGCCGACAATTTGTGATCACGTTCATGCTGCTCATCACCGCGGCGTGGCTGGTGTCGGTGTTCGGGCTGTTGATGTTTCAACCCCAAGTCCAATACGGGCCGGCGGGCCGGTATTTCTTCATTGGATTTTATGTCGCCTTGGCGGTGGCCACGTTGTTGATCGTGCCTTTTGGGACTTACAAAAGTTTGCAAGCCGAACGGGATTTTAATACGTTCGAGATCCTCAGCGTGACCACGATCACCCCGCATCAGATCGTGCGCGGCAGGCTGTTGAGTTCGTTGGTGCAATGCCTGATTTTTTATTCGGCCATCACCCCGTTCATGGCGTTTGCTTCCACGATGCAAGGTTTTGACGCCCCGGGGGCCGCTTACGTTCTGGTGGTCACGCTGCTGATTTCTATGATGCTCTCGATGATTTCCTTAATGATTAGCACCTTGGCCAAACAAAGGGCTGCCCAAGGATTGCTGTCGGTCGTGTTGATCGGCCAACTGATCGGGGCGGCAATGGCAGGATCGGGAATGGCTTTTTCGATGACCTTTGACAGCCGCCTGCCCATCACCAATCCCCTGTTCTGGCAGGTCAATGCGGCGGCTGTGCTGGTGCTGGTTTCTTACTTCGTGCTGTTTCAGCAGATCGCGACGGCGAACCTCACCTTCGAGTCGGCCAACCACAGCACAGGAATTCGCATTACGGCGACAGTTCAATTCTGGCTGTTGTGGCTGGTGACGTTCGGTTATTGCTGGTGGAACAAAGAAAAAGCCAACCCCGAATTTTTCTTGATCCTTGCGATCGCTTCCATCGTGCATTGGGCGGCGTTCGGTTTGGGCTTCACGGCAGAGGCCGACAGCCTGTCCCGCCGCATTCGCCGCGGCTTTCCCAAGCAAAAACTGCTGAGAATGGTGATGATTCCCTTCTTGCCCGGCGGATCGCGGGGGCTGATCTTGTTGTTGTTCCAGGTCGCCGCGACCTGGATTCTGTTCGCACTCGGCATGTCGTATTTCGCGAGGAGATCTTGGCACGGAGGCGGGTTCTTCGAGAAAACCTATCTGGCCTTGTCCTTCCAAGACCGTCACATGGCCGTCGTAACCGGGCTGTGTTTGCTGCTGATCACGTATTGCGGGATCAATGCGGCTTTGGCCCGCTGGGGGCAGGCGGCTTCGGAATTGGTCAAACCCGCCCATGCCCGCGTGGTCACGTTTTTGGTGCTGATGGCGGCGATTGTTGGGCCGCAGATCTTATGGGTCAGCAAAGTCATCAACTTGGACATGGGCCGGTATCATTACTTGCAAGTGCTCGATCCGTTTACCACATCAATGTATGTGTACGGGCACGCAAACGGAACCTCGGCCATTATCTTGTGGCTGTTGTCGGGGCTTGCGGCTTTGGCGGTGCTGGCCAATTTGATCGGCATGTTCCAGGGAGTGTTGTTGGTGCTTAACTCGCGCGTGCGTCCCCGCAAACCGGCAGACATCCGCCCCCTTGCCGAATAAAGAAACTTTGCAAAAAGCGAGCGGGGGATGTCAGCCCCCCGGTTCTGCAGAATGTTTCAAAACGTGAAATGACTTCCTCAGCGGTCGTGAGTGGAAACCGTTGAACTGAAAGGTTTTCGATGAAGAGTGACGAACCCGTTCCTTATGTTCGCAGTCCCGATTTGCTGTCCCGCGCGAAGGCCCGCTTGTTGATCGTGGACGTGCAAGAAAAATTGATCCCCACGATTCCCGTGGCCGAGCGATTGATCGCCAACTGCCGAAAACTGATCGAAGCCGCCGTCGCTTTGGAGATTCCCCTGACCGGAACCGAACAATACCCGCGCGGATTGGGTCCGATGGTTCCCGCATTAGCAGAGCATTTGGGCGAACTGCCGGAGAAAGTGCGCTTCAGTTGTGCGGAAGTGTTGAACTGGCAGCCGGCTGCGTTGGACCCGGATGGCAGAGATCAAATCATCGTGGCGGGGATGGAAGCCCACGTTTGCGTGCTGCAAACGGTCTTCGATTTGTTGGCGGTGGGGTTTCGGGTTTACGTTCCCGCCGATGCCGTCGCCAGCCGCAAAAAGTTGGATTGGAAAATCGCCTTAGACCGCATGTCCAATCACGGAGCGGAAATCACCACCACGGAATCGGTCCTATTTGAATGCTGCGAAGTCGCGGGAACCTCGGAGTTCAAAACCCTCAGCCGGCTTATCAAGGAATAAAACGTGATTCGCCCAGCCTAAAAGTTCGGGTGGGTTCTGCTGGATTCGACCTTGCTCCCAAATCAGAGTGCGGATAGAGAATGGAAGATGGAGGTTGGAAACAGGTTTCCTGCATCTTTTCTATTCTCTGTTCTCCATCTTCCATCCTCATACTGATCGAATAATCGAGGTGATCAACACAAAACGTTGACCCGAAATTTAAGGCTTGATGTGACACTAAAACCGGGTGGCGAGTTTTTCGACGATTAACCGCCCGATGTTCAGAGAAGCGGTCGCGGCGGGCGATGGGGCATTGCAGACGTTGAGGACGCGGTCGGATTCCACGATCAGAAAATCATCCACCAGCGAACCTTCGCGATTTAACGCCTGCGCCCTCACTCCCGAAGCCGCGGGGCGAAGATGTTCTTTTTGAATTTCGGGCATCAACCGCTTGAGCGCTTTGACGAAGGCCCCCTTGCTGAACGACCGCCATTGTTCGCTTAGCCCCATCTTCCAATGCTTCATTGCCATTCGCAGAAAGCCGGGATACGTGAGCGACTCGAACAAATCTTTGAGGTTGACGTCGGTTTTTTTGTAGCCTTCGCGGGCGAATGCCAACACGGCATTGGGGCCACATTCCACGCCGCCGTGAACCATCCGCGTGAAGTGAACCCCCAAAAATGGGAACTTGGGATCGGGTACGGGATAGATCAAATTCCGGCAAAGATGCTCGGCTTCCGGCAACAGTTCGTAATACTCGCCGCGAAAGGGCACAATCTTGGCAGCCACGGTTTGCCCGCTGAGTTTCGCCATGCGGTCGCTTTGTAGCCCCGCACAATTGATGAGATAGTCCGCCTCGAAATCGCCGCGCGGGGTTTCCAAAATCACCAAATCGTTCAATCGGCTGATTCCGCGGACTTTGCAGTTGTGATGAATCTCGCCGCCCGCTTGACGAATGATTTCCGCAAGCCGCTCGCAAACTTGCTTGTAATCCACGATGCCGGCTTCGGGCACGTGAATGGCTTTGATGCCTGCCGCGTGCGGTTCCAATTCCCGCAGCCTGGGAACATCAATCATCTCGCATTTTACGCCGTTGTCTTGGCCTCGCTCGTAAATTTTTTGGAGGGCCGGCAGTTCGCTGTCATCCACCGCGACGATTACCTTGCCGCAGATGTCGTAGGGCAGACCCTGTTCTTCGCAAAAAGCTTGCATGGCCAATTTGCCTTCGCGGCAATTGACGGCTTTCAGCGATCCCGGCTTGTAATAGATGCCCGAATGCAGCACCCCGGAGTTGTGCCCGGTTTGATGATGGGCCACGTCCGCTTCTTTTTCGAGAATCAAAACCGTCTTTTCGGGATGCCTTCGCGTGAGTTGCCAAGCCGTCGCCAAGCCGACAATCCCCCCGCCGACAATGGCCACATCCGCGCGATTCATGGGCAGGGGTTTTCAGTCGAGGATTCTGGAAACGTTACGGAGGAGGATTCGGTTTCTTGCTTCGGGCCTTGGCATTCGGGGGCGGGGTTGGTGCAGGCTTCGCAGAGCGTGCGGCCTTGCTCATCCTTCAGCCCCGCCAAGCCCCCGCAAGAACCGGCGATGCGGCGATTGCTGAAAATCACACCCACCGACATCAACAACACCGCGATAAAAAAAACTCCGGCGGCGATGAGCCAAGTGGTGGTCATGGAGGATTCCTCCTTAGCGGGGAATAAATCTGCAAAAGCCGGCGTGGGCTTTTCCATAAACCCATCGCCTTCCCGCACAATTAACAGTGCGGCGATGTGGTGTTCCTTCGCCCAATTATATCCCTGCTCCGGCCCCAAGACCATTAGAGAAGTCGCGTAAGCATCGGCAATCGTGCAGTTCTCGGCGATGACCGAAGCCGAGGTCAACCCGTGATCGACCGGCCAACCCGTGCGGGGATCAATCGTGTGGCTGTAGCGTTTGCCGTCGATCATCACGAAGTTCCGATAATCGCCCGAAGTCGCCAAGGCTTGCCCCGAAATCGCCACCGCATTCTGCACGCCGCGAGAAAACGGCGTGGGGGTTTCGATCCCAATTCGCCAAGGTTTGCCGTTCGGCTTCGCGCCTTTCGTGCGAACTTCCCCGCCGATTTCCACCATGTAATTGAGCAAAGCGTGGCCTTCCAACACGGCAGCCACTTTGTCAACGCCGAAGCCCTTGGCAATCGCGGAAAGATCGACATATACATCCGGGCGGGTTTTTCGCAAGGCCGGTGGGTGCATGCGAACTGCCAAAAACCGATAACCCACGCGGGCTTTAGTTTCCTCGATTTTGGAAGCTGCGGGCAGTTCGCGATTTTTGGGAGGAGGGCCAAAACTCCAAAGATTGACCAGCGGCCCTACGGTCACGTCGAATGCCCCCTCGGTATTCCGGCTGACTTCGAGCGCGGTCTCGACCACGCGGGCGGTGTCTTCCGAAACGGGGAACCATTCCTCCCCCTCAAACCGATTAAATCGCGAAAGCTCCGAATCGTCTTGCCAAGTTGACATCTGCCCGTTGACAGTTTTTAAGCAGCCGTCGATTTCCGCTTGCAGCAATTCGGCGGTGAGGCCCGCGGGCAATCCGGAGACTTTGACCGAATAAGTCGTCCCCATCGTCTTGCCGGCGAGCGAAACCAACTCCTCGGCCTGCGCGACGCAAGAAGATCCCACCACAAGATTCATCAGACAGATGAGCAATAAACGGAGGAAAATTCGAGAGTTACGCATCATCATTGAATCTCGCGGGGCGGAATACAAAGCGTTAGCCGCCGAAGTCGTCGAAGGCGATGTTGTCGGATTCCACGCCCAGATCGTCCAGCATTTTGAGGACGGCTTGCAGCATCAACGGGGGACCGCAGATGTAGTATTCAATGTCTTCCGGCGCGGGGTGGTTCTTCAAGTAGTTCTCCAACAATACCTGATGGATAAAACCTTTATAGCCCGTCCAATTGTCTTCGGGGAGCGGTTCGGAAAGCGCAATATTGAGCTTAAAGTTGGGGAACTTTTCTTCTAGTTCGTGGAACTCTTCGAGATAGAATAATTCCCGCGAGGACCGCCCGCCGTACCAGTAAGAAACTTTGCGGTCGGTTTGTTGTTCCTTGAAGAGTTCAAAGATGTGCGACCGCAGCGGAGCCATGCCCGCGCCACCGCCGATATAGACCATCTCGGCATTCGTCTCTTTAATGAAGAACTCGCCGTAAGGACCGGAGATTGTGCAATGGTCGCCGGGCTTTAAGTTGAAGATATAGGAGGAGACTTGGCCCGGCGGCGTGCCTTCGGGAGCGCGGGGCGGCGGAGTCGCCACCCGTACGTTGAGCATAATAATCCCCTTCTCGCCGGGATAGTTCGCCATCGAATATGCCCGGAACACGGCTTCCTTCACTGTGGACTTATATCGCCAGAGATTGAATTTATCCCAATCTTCGTGGAAGCGTTCTTCAATGGCGAAAGTTTTGTATTCGAGTTCGTGCGGAGGAACTTCGATTTGAATGAACCCGCCCGCTTTGAAGTTCACGTTTTCGCCTGCGGGCAGTTCCAGCACCAGTTCCTTGATGAACGTAGCCACGTTGCGGTTGGAGCGGACGGTGCAGTCCCAGCGTTTGGTTTCCAGGGCTTCTTCGGGGACTTCGAGTTTCATGTCTTGCTTCACGCCGACTTGGCAGGACAGCCGATACCCTTCGCGGGCTTGCCCCCGGTTGATATGGGTGCGTTCGGTGGGCAGGATGTCGCCCCCGCCTTCCAGCACGCGGACTTTACATTGAGCGCACGTTCCGCCGCCCCCGCAGGCCGAAGACACAAAAATTTGGTTGTCCGCCAAGGCCCCTAAGAGTTTCCCGCCGGCGGGCACGGAGATTATTTTTTGATCGTTAATAATAAGTTGCACGTTGCCCGAGGCCACGAGTTGAGATTTCGCGGCGAGAATCAACGCCACGAGCATCAACACCACGGCAGTAAACATGCCGACGCCTAAAGCAATTTCCATCAGAGCTTGCATGGGGGCGAAACGCCTCTCGGCCAAGTGAAAGAAGTAAAGGTATAAAAAGCTAGTTGTTACGGAGTGAGTTGTTAAGGGTCTCTTGTAAACACAGGTTTAAGAACCTGGGCCAACCCAGTTTTTGACTAATAGCTAAATGCTAATCGCCTTATAGCTTAATGCCCGAAAATGCCATAAAGGCCATTGCCATCAGCCCGGCGGTAATGAACGTGATGCCCAACCCGCGAAGGCCCGGCGGAACATCGCTATATTTGAGTTTCTCGCGAACCCCCGCCAAGGCGGCGATGGCCAAGGCCCAACCTAAGCCGGACCCGAACCCGTAAACCACGCTTTCCGGGAAATTGTAGTCGCGTTCAACCATAAACAACGTGCCCCCCAAAATGGCGCAGTTGACGGTAATCAACGGCAGGAAAATCCCCAAGGCCGAATGTAAAGCGGGGAAGAAACGGTCCAAGGTCATTTCCAAAATCTGCACCATCGCCGCGATCACGCCGATGTAGGAAATCAATCCCAGGAATTGCAGATCGACACCTTCAATTAGCGAGCCTTGCTTCAACACGTGCTGAAACAACAAATTGTTGAGCGGAACGGTAATCGTTTGAATGACCACCACCGCCGAACCCAATCCGATTGCGGTTTTCACATTTTTGGAAACCGCGAGGAAAGTACACATTCCCAGGAAAAACGCCAAGGCCATGTTTTCGATGAACACGGCTTTCATGAACAGGCTGAGATAATGTTCCAGATTTTGTTCCATGAGATTAAGCCTCCTCGACTTGTTCGGGGCGAATCGTGCGGATGACCCAAATGGTGAGGCCAATAATGAAAAAGGCGCTAGGCGGTAAGAGCATCAAACCGTTGGGAACGTACCAACCGCCATCGTGGCTGGATTGCAAAATCGTCTGCCCGAACAGTTTGCCGGAGCCGAAAAACTCGCGGAGCGTTCCCACCAGTAATAAGATCATGCTGTAACCCATGCCATTGCCGATGCCATCCAAAAAACTGAGCTTGGGGTTGTTCTTCATGGCGAAGCCTTCGGCTCGGCCCATTACGATGCAGTTAGTGATAATCAACCCCACGAACACCGAAAGTTTTTGACTCACGCCGAAAGCGAACGCCTGCAAGACCTGATCGACCACGATCACCAATGATGCGATGATCGTCATTTGCACGATGATGCGGATGCTGGAGGGGATTTCTTTGCGGATGAGCGAGACGGCGGCGCTCCCGCAGGCGGTCACCAAAGTCACGGCAATGCACATCACCACGGTGGGAATCAGCTGCGTAGTGACGGCCAAGGCCGAGCAAATCCCCAGCACCTGCAGCGCAATGGGATTGTTGGCAAAGATGGGGGTGAGTAGAACTTCTTTTTCTCTGGATTTCGCCACTTTGTTCTCCCGTGAATGGGGATGATCCGCGGGGGCGGACCTTATTTTTTGCTTTGGTTTTTGAGGTACGGACGGAAACCGTGCTCGCCGAACCAGTATTGCAGCATGTTGCTGACGCCGTTGGAGGTGATCGTCGCCCCGGAGAGGGCATCGACTTCGTACTCCCCGCTCGCTCCGCCTTTGACCAGCCCGATCTCGACGTTCCAGTTGGCATCGTAAACGTGTTTGCCGGGCCACTCGGCGAGCCATTTGGGGTTATCCACTTCACCGCCCAGGCCGGGGGTTTCTTTTTGATCGTAGTATTTCAAGCCGGTGATGGTTAGGTGTTCGGGGCCTTGTTTCAGGCTTTGGGCATCGACCGCCACGAAGCCCCACAGCGTGGACCACAGCCCGTAGCCGCGAATAGGCAGCACCATTTGCTTGGGTTGATCGCCATCCATCACCAGATACACGAACGAATACTTTTCGCGGGTCTTGATGCTGGCAACATCATCGGCGGGGTTGACCTTCGTGCTGAGAGCCGGGGTACCGGCCGCTTCTTTTTGGTTGTAGTCGTTAATGTCCTTCACGCCCAAAACCTTGAAGTAGTCTTCTTCGGGAACATACTCGCCGGTATCCAGGTCGATGATTCGCGGCGTGACACTTTTGAAGAGGTCTTTCACATCCGCATTGGTGTCTTCGTCGGGATGGAACAAGCCCGCGGCCATCAGAATGTTCTTTTGCTTTTCGCGGAGTTTGTTTTCCTCCTGCTTGTTGCGCAGGCCCACGGCTGAGGCCGAGACCAAGAGTGAACACACCAGGCACAACAAAACCGCCACTAAAAACGTATGTTTTACCGAGTCACGCGACATCGCGGGCCAACCTTCGTTTGATGTTTGCTTGAACCACGAAATAATCGATCAACGGGGCGAACACGTTGCCGAACAAAATAGCGAGCATCACGCCTTCCGGGAAGGCGGGGTTTATCACGCGGATGAGGATTGTCATTGCCCCGATCAACCCGCCGAACCACCATTTGCCGGTCTGCGTCATCGAGGCGGAAACGGGATCGGTGGCCATGAAGACCAATCCAAATGCAAAGCTACCAACTACCAAATGATACCAAGGCGGGAGGGCGAACATGGCGTTGGTGCTGCTGCCGATGCTCCACAACAAGGTGGAAAGGCCCAAGGCCCCGATGAGCATGCCGAGCATAATCCGCCAAGACGCGATGCCCGCGGCGATGAGGATGACCGCACCGATGATGCAAGCCAGTTCGGACGTTTCCCCCATCGAACCGGGCGTCAAACCCAGGAAGGCTTGCCACCAACCGATGTTCAACGCGCTGAGTCCATCACCGGGGTTGGCGGTGGCCATCACGCCCAGAGAAGTCGCTCCGCTGAATCCATCCACGCCGATGGCGGTCCAGATGCCTTCGCCCGTGCTTTGGGCGGGATAAGCAAAATACAAAAACGCCCGCGCGGTGAGGGCGGGGTTTAAGAAATTTCGCCCCGTGCCGCCGAAGATTTCTTTGCCGATCACTACGCCGAAACTAATTCCCAAAGCGACTTGCCAAAGCGGAATCGTCGGCGGCAGCGTGAGCGGAAACAATAACCCCGTCACCAAAAAGCCTTCGTTAATTTCGTGTCCGCGGACCACGCCGAAGACGACTTCCCAAATCCCGCCGACGGTCATGCAGACGATATAAACCGGCAGGAAAAACAAGCCACCGAAAATCACGTTCGAGAGAAAACTGTTGGGATTGAACGACAGCCCCAGCGATTCCAGCAACCGCCCCCGCCAACCGGGTTCGTAGCCGATGGCCTTGAGTTCCACGTCTTTCGTTTCGCTGGTCACGGCGAGGGCATTGGCAATTTTCGATTTGAGGTCGCCGGAGAGACTGCTGGTGTAGGAGTCGTAAACTTCTTGCTCCACCTTGGCCCGGTCGTGCATTTTGCCGGTCCTGGTTCGCGTGTCGATAGTTTTTTGGGCTTCGCTACCGGCGAGATAGGCTTTGCCTCGCTTTTTCACCAAGGCCGCCGTGATGGCGTCGATGTCGTTCTCGAAAGTCCGCCCGATGGAGGCTTGCAGGACCGTGCCGATTTCGGCGGATTGGATCACGCCCGCATTGACCAACCGCTGAGCCTGTTTGCGGTTGTGAATCGTGTTGTTGGCTTGGAAGCCGGTATTCCAAAACGCCATAAAGACGCAAGGGATCAAGGCGACGCAGACGGTAATCATAATTCGCTTCATGTCCATGCCGTCGCGGACGTGGGAAGCCGCCTTTGGTCACCGTGCCGGGGGTGTAGAGGAACGTGTCCGTGGCCTCGAAGAGAGGATAGAACCGTTCATATTTCCCCCCTTTGGCAAACGAGGGGTGGATGCGGTCGAGAAGTCGGCGTAGTGGTTTCATTCTCACTTCGTTTTCTGATTGCCGGGCACGAACAGAGTTTGGAATCGTTCAGGAGATCACATCGTCATTTGAGCCATCTCACCTGACCAGGGGGCTGACGCCCCCCGCTCGTCTTTTGTCCCCAGCGTTGGGGTGAGCTTGTTGGCTTTGCTCAGTTAGCCTTCGGCTTCGATGGATTTCAAACTCTTTCGCAACATAGGGCCGTATTCGTATTTGCCGGGGCAAACGTAGGTACACAAGGCGACGTCTTCTTCATCCAATTCCAGGCAGCCCAGGGCTTGGGCTTGCTCGGTGTCTTCCACGATCAAAGCGCGGAGAAGTTGCGTCGGCAGGATATCCAAAGGCATAACTTTTTCGTAACTGTCCACGGGAACCATCGCCCGTTGGCTTCCCCCTTGGCAGGTGGAGAGTGCGAATTTTTTCCCCCGGCCAAAAACCGCCGAAGCAAACAACCGCGTGATCGAAAACGTATCGAGGCCGGGCTTCATCCAGCCGAGCATTTCCCGCTCGTTGCCTTCCCTTAAGACCGAGACCTGCAAATGGTAGCGGCCCAAATAGTGGAAAGGTTCGGTCACGGCCCGCCCGGACAACACCGAACCGGAAATCAGCCGATGTTCGCCGGCGGAGATTTCGCCTTCGGTCAATTCGAGCAAATTCGCCCCCAACCGCGTGCGGATTAAGCGGGGGCGTTCCACCATCGGCCCGGCCAACGAGATAATGCGTTCTTCCGATATTTTGCCCGACGTAAACAACTTGCCGATGGCAATCACTTCTTGATAATTCAGCCACCACACGGATTTCCGTGCGCCGACGGGGTCGAGATAATGAATGTGCGTGCCGGCCAAACCCGCCGGATGAGGCCCCGCGAACTCGGCGACTTCGGCGAATTTCAAATCTCCGCCGGGCACATTGTCGCCGGGCCGCTTGCTGATGTAGAGCTTGCCATCCGTCAAATGCTTCAAGACTTGAAGGCCGTAGATAAAAGGCAGCTCGTTCTCGGCGAGAATCACTTCGGGATGCGCGGCGTGGGGGTTGGTGTCGATGGCGGTGACGAAGATGGAATGCGGCACGGATTCCGGTGAGGGCACTTTGCTGAACGGGCGGGTTCGCAAAGCCGTCCACAACCCGGATTGCAGCAAATTCTCGCGGACTTGTTCGCGAGTCAGGCCGGTCAAATCGGAATCATAATAAGATTGAAAGGTTTGCTCTTCCTCGCCTTCCAATTCGATCACCACAGATTGGAAGGCCCGCTTGGCTCCCCGTTTGATGGCTGCGACTTTGCCGGAACCGGGCGATGTGTAAAGCACGCCGGGGTTCTTTTTGTCTTCAAAGAGCACCTGCCCTTTTTTGACGGGATCTCCTTCAGAGACGGCCATTGTGGGCTTCATGCCGATGTAGTCGGAACCCATCAACGCCACGGTTCGCACCGGGCGGCCGAGTTCGATGGATTGTTTCGGTTCCCCTTCGAGGGGAAGATCCAAACCGCGAGTGAGTGTAATCATGCGCTAAAACGAGTTCTGGAAAAGAAATCGGTTGGCAACCCGAAGGTTGGAATTGGTGGGGGCTTGCAGCAGTTTTTGGTCCGAAACTCCCCGAATGTGTCAGGAATTCTCTCGCCGGCAAACGGAATCCGAGCGGTGGGGATGTCTCGTCTGGGGGGTATCTTACAAACCTGGGCGAGTTTTTGAAGTGATCGAATCCTCAGATTTTTTTGCGAGGACCGCTTCCCCGCAAATCGAGGAGTTTGGGCTTGCCAAAATATCAGTCGCTTGTCACAAGTTTTTCTTGGAAATGAAAAACCATAACCCAAAGCATGAGCGAGGGATAGACAACAGAAAAACCTCGCTTGCGCTTCGGATTCCGATGAAATCTGCGGACTAACTCCTTATGAACAACGGCATTCAGATTGATCCCTCGCTGCAATGGCTTTTGGCGGTTTCGATCTTTGTGTATTTGGTCGGAATGTACGCGATCGGATACGTCGCCGAGCGGAAGGTTCAGAACGTCGAGGATTTCCTCGTGGCGGGTCGGCGGTTGCCTTTGTCGCTGGCGTGGATGACTTTGCTGGCCACTTGGTTTGGAGCCGGAACCATGCTGACGGCGGCGGATGAAGTTCGTGCGGGCGGGCTGCAAAAAGCGGCGCTCGACCCGTTTGGTGCGGGAACCTGCCTGTTGTTTGCGGGCTTGTTCGTGGCAGCTCCGATGTGGCGGATGCAGCTTTTGACCGTGCCCGATTTCTTCCGCCGCAAAGTCGGGCCGACGGCGGAAATGATTTCCTCCTGCATTTTGGTTCCCAGTTATTTCGGCTGGATTGCCGCCCAATTCACAGCACTCGCGGAGGTGCTGCACTTGTTCTTCGGCATCCCCGTGGGTTGGGGATTGGTGCTGGTGGCAGTGGTGGGAACGGGTTACACATTGATGGGCGGGATGTGGTCGGTCACATTGACCGATGCCGTGCAAATCTCGCTGGTTCTGGGCGGGCTTCTGGTGTTGGGTGTGGTGGTGCTCGCGGAATTGGGCGGAGGAAATACTTGGGCGGGCTTGGAACGCATTGGAATCCAAACCGATCCGAAGATGCTCATTCTGATTCCCACTTCCAGTGCCGCTGCCCTAGTGGGTTGGCTGGGTGTGTTCGCGATTGGAGCCTTAGGGAACGTTCCGGGCCAAGATTTGATGCAGCGAGTGTTCGCTTCAAATTCCGAACGCACTGCAAGACGGGCCTGTTTTGTGGCGGGCTTGATGTATCTCTCGTTCGGTGCGATCCCGCTATTGCTGGCACTCGCAGGAAATCTGCTGTTCCCCAAGGATGCGGAACTGAAAATCCTTCCCGCATTGGCCCATGCGTTTCTGCATCCTGCGGTGGCGGTGATTTTCATGCTGGCGTTGATGTCGGCGATTCTTTCGACCATCGACAGCGCGATTCTTTCCCCGGCCAGCGTTTTGGCTCAAAACGTGTTCCCCCGCTTTCGCCAGGCCGACACCCTCAAAAGCAACCGCGCGGCCGTGTTATTGGTGGCCGCGTGCAGTTTGGGCTTGGCCTTCAAAGGGGAAAGTGCCTACAAACTACTGGAAGATGCGTATTTGCTGACGATGGTCGGCCTTTTTGTGCCATTGATGCTGGGGCTGTATTCCTTCCCCAAAAGTGGAAGACCTGCCATTGCCTCCATGTTGACGGGAACCGGAATTTGGGCGGTCCATTTCGCGATGGGTTGGGAGACGTTTTTGGCGTTCCTCCCCCCATTTCACGCCTGGAAATGGCCTTTGTTTTTGTCCGCAACGGGTTGCGCGCTCATCGCGTATTTTCTCTGGGAACCCCCCTGGCAAATTGCCTGGTCCCGCAACGCGGCGACTCCGCCCGTCCCCCGCGATTTTTTTTGAGGCGGCATGTTTTGGGTTCCCAAAATTATTTTTTGGGCGGAGGCGTCTGCAAGTTATTGCAGATTCCCCGCAGCCGTTTGCAGAGTTCCGCTTTGTCCCTAGGCTGCCGTTGTAAGATTTTTTGCCTCAGAAGAACTGTGCAAATTGTAGTGGTCATGCGTGATACATGGGGTTGAGCAGGAAAATCTCTCGGACCGTCGCGGCTTTGGTATCCGGTTTGCATTTCGGCCATTCGCGCCAACTATCATCATCCGCGCTTGTTCGCATCCGGCCTGTCATCCGCCTACGAGAGGTTTCTGCCCAATGTCACCGACCAATCGGATCTACAAAGCGGTGTTGATTATTGATACCGCCATCGAACACGGCGTGTTGAAAGCCATTGTGCAACTGGGGGCGTCGGGATATACCTGTTTGGCGTGCTTTGGCGAAGGCCGTCGCACGCTGCAAAACGAACCCTTCCTCGGTTCCTCGCAAATTCAGGTGGAAGTCGTGGCTTCAAGGCGGATCGTGGAAGACATCGTCGCTTTGGTGGAAGGTCCGACGTTTGGCTCGTACCCTAGAACGGCTTACATCGAAACTGTCGAAGTCGCCGATCCGGACAAATTTCGCCGCCGCGTGAATGTCGCCTCGACGTAATAACCAACCCCTAAAAATCTCAGCCCGAAGCGCAAGCGCACGTCTGATATTATTGTTTTCCTTGCCGGCATATCGGGCGGGGAATGGGCATCCAAAACACGAAATTGAGCCGCTTTATTTGTGTTGTGCGGGGGAATCCCTCAAAATGAGTCTGAATAAGAGACACCCTTTGAGGATCGCACATGTTCCAACCCCAACAAGCTGCCGACACCCGCTTGGTTCGCGTGATGATGATTGGCCTCTTGGCGGCCAATTTGCTGGCAACCGCAACCACGGTCTGGATTATGGTGGAAGTCGGCAAAGAGCAAGTCTTCGTCGCCGATCTGATGCGGCAATTGCGGCGAGGCTCCGATGAACTGGCCTCTTCGACCGAAGAAATCTCTTACGAACTCAGTTGGCAATACGGATTAACGATTTTAGTGTTGTTGAACATTGTGGCCACGGGCTTGGCGTTCGTCGCCTTGAGCCGGGCTTATATTTCGTCGCAACAGTCTCTTCGCAGCGTGAGGGAATTGGCGGCGAACATTCTGGCGAGCATGGATCACACCGTTCTGACTGTCGATTCCCAAGGGATTATGAACGGAATCAACCCCAAAGGGCGGGAGATGCTGGGCCTGGATTTGCCGGATCTCGCGAAACCCTTAAGTGAATTAGGGCGGGGCTTGGAACCGCTCGTGGAACTCAGCCAGGAAATCCAACAATCGGGCAAGACCATTCGCGATTGCGGGTTTCCTTTTTTTCACGGAGGGCAGTTGCAAAGGTTTTTGGCACATGGCCACCTTTTGAAGGATGCCCGGGATACGACGATCGGAATCGTGCTGCACGTGATGGATGTTACCCGGCAAAGTCTATTGGAAGAACGCATGAGGCGGATGGAGCGCTTCGCCGGTTTGGGGACCGTTGCCGCCGGTCTGGCCCACGAAATCAAAAATCCGTTAACCGCCCTCACGCTGCACACCCAACTGCTGAAAGAGCAACTGGAACACACTCCGATTCCCGAAGGCGAGGAAACCATTCAGATTCTGATGGCCGAAGTTCAACGCATGACCCGCGTGTTAGATGGCTTTCGCGAATTCGCGGCCATCGACGAACTCGACCGGCATCCCGTGTCGCTGCCCGCCGTGATTCATAAAGTCGTGCGGTTGCTCAAGCCGCATCTGCAATTCAAGGGCATCCTGCACGAGTTGGACATTCAAGAGTCCGGCAACCTGACGGTCGAACTCGACACGGTGAAGATTGAGCAGGCGCTCATCAATTTGGTTCTCAACGCCTTGGAAGCCATGCCGGAGCGGGGCATGCTGACGATTCGCTGCGAAGCCGACGAGAGCGAAGCGAAGATCTCAGTCAGCGACACCGGATCGGGAATTCCTTTGGCCATCAGGGACCGGCTGTTCGATCCGTATTTCACCACAAAAGGCCACGGCACGGGATTGGGGCTGGCGATCTGCGAAAAAATTGTCCGCCAACACGAAGGCACGATTTTCTTTCAAACGTCGGAAGCGGGGACTATGTTTCAATTGCTGCTGCCTCTCGATCCCCTTGCCGACTTCAACGAGCGTCCCCGCAGGATACTGAACCGTGAGTGACTCCGATCCGTTTCGCATTTTAATTGTGGATGATGAACCCAACATCCGTTCGGGGCTTTCGCGAGGATTGGCCGAGCGGGGAACTCAGATCGTTGCCGTCGGCGAGGGCGAAGAAGCCGTCGAGCAACTGCAACGCGAGAACTTTCATCTGCTGATCGCCGATCTCCGCTTGCCGGGCGATATTTCCGGGCTGGATTTGGTTTCGCTGGCCAAGCAAGAACATCCGCAAACCACGGTGATTGTGATTACGGCGCACGGCAACGTGGAATCCGCCGTCGAGGCCATGCGCCGCGGTGCGTTGGATTTCCTCTCGAAGCCCGTCGATCTGAACGTGATCCGCTTGTTCGTGCAGAAGGCTAAAGATCGCCACCATTTGCTCGTAGAAAACCGCAAGCTCAGAGAACGGCTGGCGGAAGCCGGGGAAATCTCCGGCATGGTCGCCGCCAGCCAAGAGATGCAAGCTCTGTTTCAACTGATTCGCCAAATCGCCGCCACCGATGCGACCGTGTTGATTCACGGAGAAAGCGGCACGGGCAAAGAATTGATCGCGCGGGCCATGCACGATTTAAGCCCCCGTTCCGCCAACCGCTTCGTGCCCGTCAACTTGGGAGCCTTGCCGGAAACTCTGCTCGAAAGCGAATTGTTCGGCTACGAGAAAGGCGCGTTCAGCGGAGCAGCCCGCCAAAAACCCGGCTGCTTCGAATTGGCCAGCGGCGGCACGTTGTTTCTCGATGAAGTTACCGAGATGTCTCCCAAAAGCCAGGTCGATTTGCTTCGCGTGCTCGAAACCCGTGAAGTCATGCGTTTAGGCGGCGAAAAAGTGCTGCTGACCGATGCCCGCATTGTGGCGGCGACCAACCAAGAAATCGGCGGGCTGGTCCGCGAGGGAAAATTCCGCGAGGATTTGTTCTACCGTTTGAACGTGGTTCCGATCGATGTCCCGCCGCTCCGCCAACGCCGCGAAGACATCCCTTTGTTGATCGAACATTTCTTGAGCATGTTCGGCGGTCGCTACGAGCGCCCCGCCAAAACGCTGTCCTCGGAAGCCCAAGAGTTATTGCAGAATTACAACTGGCCGGGAAACATCCGCCAATTGCGGAACCTGATGGAACGTTTGAGCGTGACCGCCCGCGGAGAAGAAATTTCGACGGACATGATCCCGCAGGAAATGCACGTCCGCCGCACCCCCAAATCCTCAAAATCCCTGGCCGACGTTGTCGAGCAAGCCGAGATGTCGGCCATTCAGGCAGCCCTCAGCGAATGCGACAATCACCGCGAACGCACCGCAAAGCTCTTAGACATCAGCGTCCGAACCCTGCACTACAAAATGAACCGCTACGGTTTATATTTAGGACTCCCGAAACAATAAGCGTAAAAGGCGAGCGGAAGGCGTATGCCCCATAGTCTTGTTAAATGCTTCAAAATCTGGAGTGATTTCTTTGGTGTCCCCCCAATACGTTGGACCGAATTCTCTTCGAGGATGCCAAGTCGGAACTCAAGAGAAACCCGCCTCGGTGAAGTAAATCAAGCTCTTGCTTGACGTGCCCTTGCTGCGAAAGATGTTTATACTCGCAACAGGAAACATCTTGAGGCACATCGGAATTCATCGGGGAGATTCATCATGCGGCGCGGATTGCTTTTTGCTTGGGGTACGGGATTTCTGTTTTGCACGTTGGTTTTTGTGCATCCGCTTGCAGCCGAAGATGCTGCCCCGTTTCCGGGAACGAAACTTTTGACTCAGGAAGGCGATTTGACCTCGCAATTGGTGGCCGGGGCCGACCGCTTTTTGCTCGGCCAATTGAAACAATCCATTGAGCACCGCAAAGCATTTTGGAAGCGGGACGTTTCCAGCCCGGGGGCTTACGCGAAATCGGTTGCAGCCAACCGCCTGGCACTTGCCCGCATTTTGGGCGTGGTCGAGAAACGCATTCCCTTTGATGCCCCCGAACTTGTCGATACCACCCAACAATCGGCATTGATCGGCGAAGGGCCAACTTACCAAGCCTTCGCGGTGCGTTGGCCGGTTGTGGGCGGGATTCACGGGGAAGGGATTTTGCTTTCGCCCAAGGGAAAAAATCCCGTCGCCAACGTCATCGCCGTTCCCGATGCCGACCAAACGCCCGAACAACTCTGCGGTTTAATGCCCGGCATTGCGAAAGAATCGCAATTCGCCCGCCTGCTCGCGGAAAGCGGTTGCCGGGTGTTGATTCCCGCCGTCATTAGCCGCACGATGGAAAAACGCAACGGCCGCGCGAACCTGACCCATCGCGAATTTCTGTACCGCAGTTCCTTCGAGATGGGCCGGCAACTGATCGGTTATGAAGTCCAAAAAATTCTCGCGGGCGTGGATTGGTTCCAGAAAGAAAACCCGAAATTCAAAATCGGGGTTGCCGGTTATGGCGAAGGCGGGTTGTTGGCGTTTTATGCCGCCGCGTTGGACACCCGCATCAATGCCGTTGCCGTCAGTGGTTATTTCGATTCCCGTCAAAACATTTGGCAAGAACCGATTTCCCGCAACGTGTTCGGGCTGTTGAAACAATTCGGGGATGCGGAACTGATGAGTTTAGTCGCCCCGCGTGCGATCATCATCGAAGCCGCCCAATCGCCGGAACTCACGCTGCCCAGCGAAGGCGGTGCGCCCGCAAGATTGGTCACGCCGGACCCGAACACCGTGCAAGCGGAATTTGCACGCGGGTTGCAATTGGTCAAAGGTTTGGCTTGGAACACCCCGCCGAAACTCGTGCTCTCACCCACGCAGCAAACGACGACTCAAAAAGGTTTCGGCCTCTTCGGCGCTGCCGAAACCTTGAACGCATTTTTGTCTGCGTTGGCTCCCGCAGCCAAGTTGTCAACCGGAGAAAAACCGCCGCGATTTCTTTGGAAGAATTTCGATCCCATTGTCCGCGAACGGCGGATGATTCAAGAGATCGACGACTATAACCAAACCCTGCTTAGCGACAGTGCGGACGTTCGCCGGGAGTTTATGAAAAAGCTCGATACGAGTTCGCTGGAAAAGTACGAGAAATCTGTGGAATGGTATCGCGATTATTTCCGCGAGGAAGTGGTGGGCCGGCATGCGTTGGACTTGCTGCCGCCTGATGTGCGAACTCGGCAATGGAAAGACACCAAACATTGGACGGCTTATGAAGTGGTGATGGACGTATTTCCCGATGTGTTCGCCTACGGGATTTTGCTTTGGCCGAAAGATATTTCAAAGGGCGAGAAGCGCCCGGTCGTGGTTTGTCAGCATGGCTTGGAAGGCCGACCGCAGGATGTGATCGTGGGCGATCACGGGGCCTATCACGATTTCGCCGCGAAACTCGCCGAGCGGGGGTTTATCGTGTTCGCCCCGCAGAACCTTTATATCTTCAAAGACCGCTTCCGCACGCTGCAACGCAAAAGCAACCCCTTGGGCACAACGCTGTTTTCACTGATCGTGCCGCAGCATCAACAGATTGTGAATTGGCTGAAAACCTTGCCCGCCGTCGATGAAAAACGTATCGGGTTTTATGGGCTGTCTTATGGGGGGAAGTCGGCCATGCGGATTCCGCCTTTGGTGACCGACTACGCACTCTCGATTTGCTCGGCGGATTTTAACGAATGGGTTTGGAAGAACGCTTCCACCCATGCCAACCAGAGTTACGTTTGGACTGGCGAGTACGAGATTTTCGAGTTCGATCTCGGCCATACGTTTAACTATGCCGAGATGGCCGCACTGATTGCCCCGCGCCCGTTTATGGTGGAGCGCGGGCACTTCGATGGCGTGGCCACCGATGAAGCCGTGGGCTACGAATTCGCCAAGGTCCGCAATCTCTACAATGCCCGCTTGAAATTAAAAGGCCGGGCCGAGATCGAATGGTTCGTCGGTCCGCACACCATCAACGGCCAAGGCACGTTCGACTTTCTGCACAAACACCTCGACTGGCCTAAACCCGAAGCCAAGTGAGGCGGCGGAGGCCGGGGAGGAGGAAGCGGATGGAGGATGGCATGAGCCATTGACGAAAAGTGAGCCATTTATTCTGAGCCACGAAGCGGCGGCAGCAATCCGCAAGTATCCGTTTCCTCCAGAACAGAAAAAGTGCGATCGCCGCCTCGCGACTCCAAAGCCCAAGGGATGGCTTTTTCGAGATGAGCGCTTCCGGGCTGGGGCTTATTTCTGGCTGGGGTCTTCGACGGCTCCTTTGGAGGTCAGCACATCTTCGAGCAAGGGGAACCTGTCTTTCACCGGAATCACTGGGAGCGGTTCGACGGTTTTGATGGGGAAATAGGGTTTCAAGAAGGCCACGCTGTAAGGAGCCTTGGGGTCGCCACCCATTTGTGCGGCGAGCGCGGCAGCCGGCCTGACGTGCGTGAAGTTGTACGGACGAAAATAGTAATAGCCGTGATAAATCGGAAAGTAGGGATAGTGGGGATGCAAGTTGCCGGGGCCGACGCAGTAAGTCACCAGGCGGCTATTCCAGCAATAGTTGTTGCAATCGAAGGTGTGCGTCGGCGATCCCCAATACGGGCCGCGATAGGGGATGCCGTAAAGAATACTGTTGGGAATGCCCCCCAGCCCGGTGGAAAAGCCGTCTTCGCAGTAGGCTCCGCCGGCGGGGTCTGGGCAATACGCTCCGGGAACGCCGGGAGAGTTCGCAAAGGTGGGATCGTCACTCTGGGGCATCGCCTCTTGGACGGAAGGCTCTGCCCCTTCGATCATGGGTTCGGTCATGGGTTCGGTCATGGGTTGTTCGGCGACAGGGCTTTCCGCCGTGTAGGGTTGCACTTCGGTGACAGGAGGCACCGAAGTCACAACTTGCGGGTCCGCACCCAACAGAGCGGCACCCATGATCGTGGCTGTTAAAAACGACATTCTACTCATCTCCTTAAAATCCCACCCGGCCATCGAGGGTTCGGTCGTGCCGGGCAAGGGGGGGCCGCTCCGTGAGGTTCTCGCCGCGAGTGGCGAAAATCGTTCCTTCCTTCACATCGGTCGGAATCGCTGCGAAAATTGGATTGTCGACCTTCTCTGTTCACAATCGAGACAACCATTACAGGCCGAAGGCCAGGATTCTCTCGGAAGATCCGAAGATTCCCACCTCCGGCATCGAACTTGCAATACAACAATTTCCGGAAAGTTTTCTCCATAAAATCTCTCCGGTGGAGAGGGATTCAATTTCGGGGCTTTACATGGACACATCACCAATCATGGGCAAATCTCGGCTTGTTCAAGTCCGTTTGCAGATTCCCTTCCTCGGCTTGGCTTTACTGCTTTTGTGCGGCTGCGGAAGCGATTGGAACTTGATGAACGTCAACTTCCAAGCCCAAGCACCCGCTGGGGCAAACAAACCGCCTGCACAAGAAAACAAACTCAACAGCCCGCTGTTGCGTGAACTGAAAAAGTACGTTCAGAATGCGGATGATCTCGATGACTGGGGAGCCAACCCCAAGGATCTGATTAAATCGCTGGACGATGCGGACAAGCTGCTGACGCGGATTAAACTGGAAAACCGGGTCGCCCTCGCCAATGCCAATCGGCAACCCCGCACCATGCTGCCGGTGCGTTGTCCGAACATCGTGCTGGTTGTCGCGCCCCGCATGGGCGTGGGGGATCTCGGCTGCTACGGGCAAACCAAAATTCAAACTCCGAACATAGATGCTCTTGCCAATACCGGCGTGCGGCTGATGAATTTTTACGCCGGAGATCCCTCCACTCAAGGTTCGTTTTGGACGCTGCACACCGGCTGGATGGCTTCCCGCAGCCGGAAAAATTTCCTCATCGAGGAAAGCACCTACACCCTGGCCGAATCGCTGTGGCAAGGCGGATACCACACGGCGTTTTATGGAATGTGGATGGCCCCCGACAACGCAACCAAACTGGACAGCCCGCTCGAACACGGCTTCGACGAATGGCTGGGCCAACTGCACGCCAAAGATGCCTTAACCCCTTACCCCAAATCGATTTGGGTGAACGATAAACAAATCGACCTCCCCAAAGCCGAAAAACCCGTGGGCGTGGGGGATCTGATCGCAACCGCGGCGATTAAGGAATTGGAGCAAAACCGAATTCCCCGCCGACCGCTGTTCTTGATGATCGTGCTGCCGCCCTACGTGGAAATGTCCGCCCAATTCGCGGACAAAAAACTTTCCGACAAAACCGATTGGCCGATCGCGGCCCAAAGTTACGGAGCCGCCGTGCGGATGACCGACCGCGATTTGGGCCGCATTCAAGCCGCCATCGAACGCCTGCAACTCACCCGGCGGACGAGCGTGATCTTCACGGCAATCGGCGGAGCCGATGCAAAACAGACCGCAGCCACCGATTATTTCCAAAGCACAGGGCCATACAAAACCGATGCTTCGGGTTTGGGCGAAGGCAATCTTCGCGTGCCCTTCCTGGCGGCCTTTCCCGGTGTGTTTCCCGCCGGCAAACAGGTACCGCACCCGGCGGCCATGTGGGATTTGTTGCCCACCTTCACGGAACTCACTTTTACATTCTCGCCCCGCAAAGCAATGGACGGCATTTCCTTCGCCCCGCTCTTAAAAATCCCCACCGAGTTGCCGGATAATCTTCTGTATTGGCAAAGGCCCCAAGCCAAGGCCCAAGCGGTGCGGTTGGGCCAATGGAAAGGTCTCCTCCGGGCAGGTTCGCAAACTTTGGAACTCTTTGATCTGGCCGACGATCCCGGCGAGACTAAAAACGTGGCCGACCAACACCCGGACATCATCCAAAAAATGATCAAACCCGCCGAGCCGAAACCGCTCTAAGACAACAACAGGAAATAAGTTGCGAGTTTTGCCTGCCATGCCCACGGCTTTGCGTGGGCATGCGGTTGGAGAAGAAATTGGCATAGCATGTGCCAACATGGCCACTCAAAGCAGTGGCCATGCCACACAAATGATCTGATGTTCGCCCAAGTGATGCCCGTTGTTTACGGTGGCGCACAGGATGTATCCCGTTGGCCTCAGTTTATTCGCTCGGCTCCGCATCGGGAGCTTCCGGCGGTTGGGTTTCTTCGGTCTCGGTCCTGGCTTCCTCGACAATGGTTTGATCGTTCCCTGGGGTTTCTTCATCGTTTACGAGTGGGGAGAGTTCGCTTTCATCGACGATCATCGCGGGAATGCGGGCGATGGAAACGAATTTGTCGTCTTCATCCAAGCGAATCACGCGCACGCCTTGCGTGTTGCGTCCGACTTGGCTGATGTCGCTGGCCCGCACGCGCTGGATTTTACCGCCGCCAGTGACCATCAAAACTTCATCATCATCCGCCACGGCGAGAATGTCGATCACTTTGCCATTGCGTTTTGTGGTTTTGATGTCCCTTAGCCCTTTGCCGCCCCGGTTTTGCCGGCGATAACGCACGTTGCCGGAATACTTAGCCACCTCTTCCTCGGCTGCGTTTTCGTCCGCTTCGGTGTCCAATTCTTCGTCGATTTCCATTTCTTCGTTGATGTCGCCGGGACCGAAGGGCGTGCGTTTGCCGTAGCCGTTTTCGCAAACTGTCAGCAGCGTGCCTTCTTCCTCCGCGACAACCATACCCACAACTTCATCGCCCTTGCCGAGTTTAATACCCTTCACGCCTCTTGTCTCGCGGCCCATCGCACGGGCATCCTCGGCGGAAAAGCGAATGCACATTCCCTCGCGAGTGGCGAGCAGCACATCATCTTCCTTGGACACGATCCGCACATCGATCAGTTCATCGTCCTCGTCGAGGTTGATCGCGATCAGCCCGCCTTTCAGCGGTCGGCCATACGCCGAAAGCACGGTCTTCTTCACCAAACCCTTGCGGGTGGCTTTGATGAGGAAATGCTCTTCATCGAAATCCCTGACGGCCAGACATTGCGAGACGCGCTCGTTCTCGCCGAGTTGTAGCAGGTTCACCAACGCCCGCCCTTTGGCGGTTCGGCTTTGCAGTGGCAAGTCGTAGACTTTTTGCCAATACACCTTGCCGCGGTTGGTAAAAAACAGCAAATAGGCGTGCGTGCTGGATACGAACACGTGTTCGACGGGATCTTCCTCGTCGTTTTTGGCCCCCATAATCCCCTTGCCGCCCCGATTCTGGGCTTGGTACACGCTGAGTTGCGTGCGTTTGATGTAGCCCCTTTGCGAGAAAACGACGACCATGGATTCCTCCGCGATCAAGTCGTCGCGGTCCACATCGGTGAGTTCTTCCTCGCTGATGTCCGTTCGGCGGGGGTCGTTGTATTTCTTTTTGAGTTCTTCCATCTCCTCGCGGATCAAAGCCAGAATGTGGCCTTCATCGGACAACAGATGCAAAAACCCGGCGATGTCTTCCAGCAGCTTGCGGTGCTCGCCGCCGAGTTGTTCGCGTTCCAAATTCGCCAGCGAACCGAGCTGCATGGACACAATTGCTTCGGCTTGCCGGGAAGACAGCGTATAGTTTTCTTGCTGCCCGTTTTCGGTCTGGAACATCTGAAAGCCTTCATCGCCCAGGGCACGCGCGACCATCTCGGCGGGAACTTGAATTTCCTGCAATCGCTCGCGGGCTTCCGCGCGGCTTTTTGAACTGCGAATGGTGTTGATGCACCTGATCGATGTCGAGTTGCGCGATCAACAATCCTTCGACCGTGTGCTTTCGCTTGCGGGCTTCGGCGAGCAGGAATTCGGTTCGGCGGCGAATCACGTCCACCCGATGCCGGAGAAATTCGTGCAGCAGTTCCTTGATCGTCAACGTTTGCGGGCGATTGCCGACGAGTGCGAGCAAAATCATGCTCACCGTGGTTTGCAAAGGCGAATACCGCGAAAAGCTGGTTGAGCACCACTTCTTTGTCGGCATCTCGTTTGAGCACGATGTGCAGCCGAACTTGCCAAGAGGGAACTTTGCGGTCGGTGAAGTCGATCACGCGGGCAATGCCTTTGACCCGTTCTTCCTTGGCGAGCAGTTCCAGTTTCTCGCGGATGCGGTCGCGGGTTTCGAGATAGGGAATCTCGGTGACGACGATCACGTCGCGATTTGCCTTCGGTTTCAAAATGCGTGCGGGCGCGGAGCGTGATCGTGGATCGGCCTGTTATATAAGCCTGCCGGATGCCGTATCGCCCGCAGATGGTTCCGCCGGTGGGAAAATCGGGGCCGGGCAGCACATCCAGAATTTCATCCACCGTGCAATCCGGGTTGTCGATCAGCAGCATCACCGCATCGCAAACTTCCCCCAGGTTGTGCGGCGGAACGCTGGTCGCCATGCCCACGGCGATGCCCGTGGAACCGTTGACCAGCAAATTCGGAAACCGCCCCGGCAAGACGACGGGTTCGGTCATCCGCTGGTCGTAAGTGGGCACGAAATCGACGGTATCTCGGTTGAGGTCTTGCAGCATCTCGGACGCCACCGCCGAAAGCCGGGCTTCCGTATACCGCTGAGCCGCCGGCGGCAACCCGGCCAGCGAACCGAAGTTGCCTTGCTTGTCCACGAGAACCGAACGCATCACCCAATCTTGGGCGAGCCGGACCAAGGTGGGATAAAGCCCTTCGCTGCCGTGCGGGTGATAGTTCCCGCTGGTGTCGCCGGTGATTTTGGCGCACTTGATGCGGGCGGTGTTGGGGCCGAGATTCAGGTCGTTCATGGCGACGAGAATCCGCCGTTGCGAGGGTTTCAAACCATCGCGGGCATCGGGCAGCGCCCGGCTGATGATGACCGACATCGCATAAGTGAGATAGCTGTTTCGCATCTCGTCTTGGATGTCGAGTTGTTGAATTCGGCCGTTGCCGGTCGGGGACATGCCCCCCTCGTTGGGGGAAGAGTCTTCGCTATCGCCGTTTGACAAAAATCCTGCTCCTGAAAAATACGTTCATGTCCGCCGACACCGGGATTCCGCAAGCAAACTCCGATGTATGCCGAACCGAGCGGCGTCCCCGTTTTCGAGATTTTGGGAAGTCTTTCTTCGTGCAAAAACTTCGCGGGAATGGAAAGGGAAATTCTACCCGATTTTCGCCCGAACCGCAACGCTGTCCGCCCGAAACACCGGCGATTAAACCCCTAAAAACAAGGGTTTTCGAGTAAAATTGGAACGCGTTTGGGAAAAGGCTCCGCGAGGGGTATGCGGGGCAGTTGAAACGACATTTTTCATCGTCCGATTTCTGCCGATCTGTCGGGATTTAAGGATTCCGTCGCGCACGGAAACCTCGGCAAAGTTTTTCCGATTTTCGGGCAAGCCAAGCCGACTTGTTCGGGCCGGATGATCTATGTTTCATCGAGAGTTCCGCGAGTCCGGGGCTGGGATGCGCTTTGCCGAAATTGCTCTCTCGATCCGTAGAGGCCCATCAATCGCTTTAAGCAATCGTTGCCAAGGAAATCGAACGCATGCTGACTTCGACGCAATCCGCCACGTTATTGGCTCCCTCGGAAATCGACCCGGTTCCCGAACCGAACGAAGCAGCGGGTTCCGCAAGGCGGGAGATTCCGCCCGTGGCCTTGTCTTCGCGAGCCAAGGAACGCTTGCGGGTGCTGAATCGGATTTTGGGAACCGCTCGCCCCCAGCCCATCCTCGAAGACAACCAGGCGCGGGAAGCAGTGCTTTCAGAATAAAGGGAACCTTATGCCCGCCTTGCCCCGCGTGCTGGTGATCGATGATGATGCCTTGTTTCGGAACGTGATCGCGGCATTGCTCCAACAATTCTATGCCGTGACCACCGCCGAGAGCGGATCGCAAGGCTTTCAGATGGCGCTCGAACAACCGCCGCACGTCGCCTTGATCGATGTGCGCATGCCGGGTTGGAGCGGCTTGGAGACGCTGCAAAAGTTTCGCGAAGAACCCCGGCTTTCCTCCACCAAGATCGCCATGCTGACCGGCGATGCCTCGCGAGAAACCGTGATGAAGGCGGTCCGCGCGGGAGCCAACGAATACCTGGTGAAATCGAATTTCCACAAGGAAGAACTCTTGCTGCGCTTGCAGTCGCTGGCTGCCGCTTCTTCGCTGCCCGTCGAAGCGGAATCGCCCGCGGCTTTCGTTTCGGATCAACCGGCAGACCATCCCCCCGAAGAACCTCTGCCGGCAACGCAGAGCGGGAACGAAGCCGATCCGCATTTGCAAGAGCTAATCGACGGCTGGGAATAACGAAAAAAAATGCCCGAAAAAAGCGGGGAATGGGACTTTCCCCGTTCGGGGATTTGTGCTTAAATCGAATTCAGTGGTTGAGAAACTCTTGTTACGCCATCCCTTGAGTCGGGAAGGATTCGATTGTCATGCTGCACTTTTCGTGCGACCTATGCGGGCGACGTTTGGACGAAGGACGTCGCTTCGTGGCCAAGGTGGAAGTTTATCCCGCGTTCGATCCCGATGAGATCGAGGAACAAGATTTGGATGCCGACAACCTTCAAGAGTTGGCCGCCGCAATTCAAGCGATGGAAGCGGGAGAAGCGCCTGCGGTGGAAGAGGCCGGCCCGCAAGATTTTCGTTTCGACCTCTGCCCGGACTGCCATCAACGCTACTTGAAAGATCCGCTGGGACGAGACGCCCTCCGCCGATTGAACTTCAGCAAGAATTAATCTCCGCAAGGATTCCATTAAAGATTTGGGTGGCAAAGTCCCAAGCCGCCGACTCGTCGGCGAACCGACACCAACGTGTTGGCTTGGGACTGAAAACCCCTTATCAACCCAGGTTCAAGCACCCAAGCATTGGGTCTGCCTCCGCTCGCGATGCTTGTTCGCTGAGCTTTATCCCTTGAGTTCCCAGAGGGCGATTTTGTTGTGGCCTACGGTATAGAGCGTGGCCAGATCGCTTGAGAACGCGGCGGCGTGGACGTGCATGGGGGCTTTTTCTTGGTGGATGAGCTTGCCGGTATTGGGATTGTAGAACGTCAGGAATCCGCCATTGTCCCCGCCGACGGCCAACAGCCACTCGGCTTTGGGGTGATAGACAAATTGCTCGACCAAGCCTTTGAGTTTATTGTCTTCGATTTCGTGCAATCGCTTTTTCGCTTGCCAATCGAAGATCTCCACCCGCGAGGGACCGCCCAAGTGGTCGATGTTGCCGATCTTCCCGATGCCGCCGATGGCCAATTGCTTGCCGTCCGGTGAGAACGCCAGGCTGCGAATCCCGCCGATGGAATGCCGGCGGGCGCGGGGATCCCAAGTGTAAAGCACGGGCGTTTCCACTTCGCCGACTTTCTCGCCCGTGGCGGCGTCCCAAATCGCGGTGTGCCCCACTTTGTCGCCGGTGGCGATTAAGTTTCCATCCGGCGAAAAGGCGACCGCGTAAAGCATCGAAGGGTAATTGTTGGGCGTGGTCGGTTTGTGATCGGTGAAGGTTCTTATTTCCTTGCCGGACTCGGCGTCCCAAAGTTTGCAGACCATATCATCGGCCACGCTGGCGATGGTTTTGCCATCCGGGCTGACGGCCAATTGGCGAATCCACCGCGTAGTGGGCATTCGCCGCGCGAATTTGCTTGCGGTCGTCGGGGTTCCACCAAATCAGTTGGCCATCGTAACTGCCGGAGACCAACCCGCCTTGGGACATCACCAGCGAAGTGACGTAACTTTGATGGCTGCCCTCGAAGGGAATGAACTCCGGCTTCTGGGCAGCGGTATCGATTTCGTGAACTTTGAAATCCGAACTCGCCACAAACAACCGCCCACTACCCTCCACCAAGACCGCAGAAAACAAAATGTCCCGCGTGCCGATCTCTTTGGTTTTCTTAAGCGTAGTGGGGTCCGGTTGAGCCATGAAATTGGTCCGTGGTCAGTTGAAATTGGAAATTTGAAATTGGAAATTGGCTCCTAGTTTTCGGTGCAAGAGCCGAAGAGCAAATTTCCCTGCCTACTGGGGTCTGCATTGGTCATTGGGATTTGGTCATTTACCCTCTCCCGATCTCCCCTTCTCCTTGTCTCCCCTTCTTCCAATCAGGCCAGCACTTCTTTGATGGGTTTGCTGCCGAAGTCCACGATGGGGATGGGCCTCGAGCCGATGTAGTATTCTTTGTTATGGCCGATGCCCAGGGCATCGAAAATGGTGGCGAACAAATCGCCGGCTTTGATTTCGCCTTCCTTCACCGTCTTGCCATCTTCATCCGTCTTGCCGTAAACCGAACCGCCTTTGATCCCGCAGCCCGAAAGCGATGTGCTCCAGGCGCTCGCAAAATGGTCGCGGCCCAGGCTGGCATTGATTTGGGGGGTGCGTCCGAATTCACCCAAAGTAATAATCAGCGTGTGTTCCAACAGGCCGCGTTGTTTGAGGTCATCAATTAAAGCGGACATGCAATGATCGAGGTCGGCACAGAGTTCGCGGTGCGTTTCAAAATTTTGGCCGTGGCTGTCCCACCAGGCGCGGGCGACTTTGACGAATGGCACGCCGGCTTCCACCAACCGTCGGGCGATCAAACATTGCTGGCCGAACTGCGTGGGGCCGTAGTGATCCCGCATGGCTTGCGGTTCGTTTTCGATGTCGAACAGTTCCTCGCTGGCCATCAAACCCCGCACGCGCTGGTAGGCATAGTTATGGCTGGCGATCACGTTGCCGCTGCGTTCCCGCTCGAAGCGTTGGGCCAAAAGCTGCCTTAAGTTATTGCGTTCTTGATGATCGACTTCGCTCAGTCCTGGCGGCAAGTTGATGTTTTCGGGGACCATTTTTTCCGAGAGAAACATGGGGGCGAACCGCGATCCCAAAAATCCGGACGTGCCTTGCCGGCGGCCTTCGGTGGCGGAGTACATCGAAACGTAATCCGGCACGGGGCTGTCGGCTCTGGCGAGTTCGCGGGCGCAGATGGCTCCCAAATCGGGATAATTGAAAGCCGGTTCTTGGCGTCGGCCCAATTCCATTAAACTGGCTCCGCCCCCGTGGTCTGCGATGCGGGTGTTAAGCGAGCGAATGATCGCGGTGTGCTTCAGCCGCTGGGCGTTTTTTGGCAATAGTTCGCTGATCTCAACGCCGGGGACAGCGGTTTGAATCGCCCGAAACGGCCCGCCGGTGGGTCGGCCCGGTTTGGGATCCCAAGTTTCCAGTTGGCTGGCTCCGCCCGCGAGCCATAATAAAATCACGTGCTTTTGCTGCTTTTTCAGTTCGCCCGCCACGACGGGATTTTTGAGGGCATCCAAAAGCGTCATGTCCGAGGCGAACGCGGCGGCTCCCACGGCGGCGGTCGTGCCGAGAAATCCCCGTCGGTTGATTGATCGTGTCATGTTTCACTCCGCTCGGCTTAGTAATTGAAACGCAATTCGGGGCTCATCAACAGTGCCCACGTGATTTGTTTGATTCCTTCCAGCGGGCGTTCCGTTCTTCGGTCCAGATAGTGTTTGAAGGCGGTGATTTCATCGGGTTCCGCTTCGCGGTTTAGCGTGACGCGAAACGCAGTTTGGATGGCTTCCACGGGATCGGGTTTGGTTTTCAGATAGCCCACCAGCTTGTCGCCGGCATCCCTGAGAAAATCGTTTTGCACGCGGTCGTTGTTGCTGAAATACAACGCTTCGCTCACGCTGACTTGGAAATGCTCGCTGGGATATTCCATCTGGCGGGACAACCCACCCGCGGCGTTCTCCAATTGTTCGCGGGTCTTGGCCCAGTCTTCGGGTTTTGGGTTCAGCGGGTATTTTTCCGGGCTGGCCGAGGCAATGTACAACGACAATGCATATTGCTTGGGCGTCATCACGCGGGCTTTGGCCATGCCGAAATCCCATTCGCGAGGGGATTCCCCTTGGCCGGTCCAGCGGCTTTCGCGGGCATAGGCATCGCTGAGCACAATTCCGCGAATCAAGCGTTTGAGGTGGTAGCCATGTTCCACCGTGTCGCGGGTCAGCCAATCCATCAATTCGGGATGGCTGGCGGGGTTCTCGGAGTGCAATTGATCCAACGGATGCACCAAGCCCCGGCCAAATAACCTGGCCCAAATGCGGTTGACGATGTTGCGGGAGAAAAACCGGCTGTTCTTTTCGTCGAGAGCCAACTTCACCAACTCCGCCCGCGGGCTAAACTCCGGCGGTTCGGGCGGGTCGGCGTTTTTGTCCTTCATCGCCTTTTTGATGAGTTCTTCTTCTTTCTTTCGCTGCTCTTTGCTGAGTTCGCGTTTCGGTTCTTCCACTTTGGCCCCGGAGAGAAACATGAACGCGGCGGCTTTTTCCTTGCCTTCGGTGGTTTTGAATTTCACCTCGCCAGTGTACTTTTCGGCCAGGGTCTTGGCGGCGGTTTGATAGGTGCGGTCGAAGAACGATTTGAAACCGAAGTAGTGGTCCTGCTTCCAATCCGAGACCAAGGGATGATCGTGGCATTGGGCGCAATTCACTGCGACTCCGAACAGCAAACGGCTGGTGTCGTTGGTCATTTGGTCCACATCGTCCACCCGTTTTTTCAAAAAAATCTGGGCGAATTTTCGCGGTTCTTGGGTCGCGTTGCCCGCGATCATTTCTTGAAACATTACGTTCCAAGGCCGATCTTCCTGGGCTGCTTGGCGAAGATATTTGAGAAAATCGTTATCGCCCGCGTGGCGTTCCATCAAGGCGGCTTCGAGTTCGTTGGCGTGATGAAACGCGAAATCCGGGCTGGCCAGCAAACGGTCCACCATTTGGGTTCGCTTGTCGGCTTGGGAGGAATGCAGATAGTCTTCGACTTCCGCCCACGTCGGAATCCGCCCCGCGAAATCCAAAGTCGTCCGGCGAAGGATCACCAAATCGCCAGCGAGCGTTGCTGGCTTTATGTGTTTGGTTTTGAGGGTTTCGTTGATGTAGTGGTCGATCACCTCGGGGATTTTGCGATCCGCTGGAAGCAATTCCCCCGCGGGCACGGCTTTGAGGGCCAGCAAAATCAAAGTCAGAGTGATAAAACAAAACAACGACGGGTGTCGCATTCACAGGCTCCTTTCGGAGAACGAAGATGACCCAAGGCAGGTGGGATTTCCTGAAAGTCTTCTTCAAACTGAGGTTGGCGGCAGGTGGTGGGTGGGGTAGGAAGCTATCCTTCCCCAAATGATTGCGGGTTTTTCTATTTGGTTATCATCAAATTAACGAATTTTGATGAATGAAACAAGGAACAATCCCGCAGGAAGTTTGCCGGCGGAGAGCAGAAGGCTGAGAGCAGAGGGCCGGAAAAGCGTGGAACACGTTTCACGCCATCGGCGGTCATTCTGGCTCTCCGCCATTGGCCCTCCGCTGTGGACCCAAGACGTTTATGCAGGGAAAACTTGACTTGACTGCCACAACTTCCGAAAACAGAACAGTCTAATAATCCTTCCAAGTTCCGAATGGGAACGTGCATGTCTTACGTTTTGATCGTGGATGATGAGCCGAGCATCTGCTGGGGTTTCGAGCAGTTGTTGGGCGATGAAGGGCATGAAGTTGGCGTGGCGGCCTCGGCGGAAGCAGCCCTGCACTCGGCGGAAAATCGCCGGCCCGATGCGATTGTGCTGGATGTCCGTTTGCCCGGCATGGATGGCCTGACCGCCATCGGACGCTTGCGAGCTCTATTGGGCAACGTGCCGATTGTGGTTATCACCGCGTTCGGCAATTTGGAAGTCGCCGTGCGGGCGGTGAAAGAAGGAGCCTTCGATTATCTGCACAAGCCCTTCGATTTGGACCAAGCGGCTTTGGTGTTGGAACGCGCATTGTCCTCGGTGGAGCCATCTCCCCCAGAACCGCCGGAACACTCCCCGGCCCAGGCGGATTCCACGGAAATGATCGGAGCCTCGCCTGCAATGCAGCGAGTGTTCAAACAAATTGCTTGGGTCGCCAATTCGCCGGTTCCCGTACTCATCACCGGAGAAAGCGGAACCGGCAAGGAGCTGGTCGCACGGGCGATTCATCGGCACAGCCACCGTTGCGAATCGCCTTTCCTGCCGGTGTGCTTGGCGGCGTTGAGCGAAAACCTCATCGAAAGCGAACTGTTCGGGCACGCGAAGGGAGCCTTCACCGGAGCCACGCAAGATCGCCAAGGGCTGCTGGAATTGGCGGAACAGGGCACGGTGTTTTTGGATGAAATCGGCGACACCACGCCGGCGCTTCAAGTCAAACTGCTGAGAGCCTTGGAGCAACGCGAAGTCACGCCCGTGGGCGAGGCCCGCCCGCGCGAGATCGCGGCACGGGTTTTGGCGGCCACCAATCGCCCGTTGGGGGAATTGATCGCAGGGGGTGAATTCCGCGAGGATTTGTATTTCCGGCTCAGTGTGTTCCAGATTCATTTACCGCCCTTACGCGACCGAAAGGAAGACATTCCCGCCCTCATCGAGCGATTCGCGTTGTCCGCGTTTCCCGAAATGCGTTTGCCTTTAATCACCGAAGAAGCTTTGGAAGAATTGCGGTCGCGAGATTGGCCGGGCAACGTCCGCGAGTTGCGAAATGCGATCGAACATGCGGTGATTGTCTCGCGGGGCGAAAAAATTCGCATCGATCATTTGCCGCCGCCCGCGTGTTTCACATCGGCCTCCTCGTCCGATTTCGCGGAAGACCTGCCCCGGCGAATTCGAGATTGGGTCGAGAAAGCCTCGAACGGTTTGGAGATGACAACGCTCTACGAGGATTTTCTTAGGCAGGTGGAACCACCTTTCCTCGAAGCGATTTTAGAGAAGTGCGCGGGCAACAAAGCCGCCGCCGCGCACGTTTTGGGGATTCACCGCTCCACACTTCGGCAAAAACTTCGTCGCTACGAATTGACCGAATCCCCCGAAGATTGAATCTCCAAAGGCGTCAAACTTTGCGCAGTTTATCGAGACGGCATAACAGTCAGAGAATGCGGCCAATTTTCCAACGTCCTTTGGGTCCGAGTGTGACGAACGGACCAGATCTGACGATTGTTACACCTGGAACCTTTCTAAAAAGGGGGCTTTTCCCCGTTGGGAAGTTTTCGGTTTCGCATTGCATTCATGGAGGAATCCCGTGCCGATCAAACATTTACCAATGGGGCTGGCCGTGGTGTTGGCCGGCTTAATTGGCTCTACCCCTCGATTAGGCTTGGGGCAAAGCTACTCTTACGCGCCGGCCAGCCCTTCGTGTGCGACTCTCAATCCGCCGCCCTGGGTCGCGCCGGGTTCCGCTGCTCCTTGGGTCGCCCCACATCCCGCGCCGGAAAAAACGACCCCAGAGAAAACAACCCCAGAGAAAACCACACCGGAGAAGACGACCCCGGAAAAAACCACGCCGGAAACGCCGCCGATTACTCTGCCGGATACAAACGCGGATTTGTCGAATGCCCCCTCCGATTCCGCGCTCTCTTTTAATTCTCCCGCAGCAGGGATCGGTTCGAGCGATGTGGCTTTCAACGGAACTCCCGGCATGATCGGCGACTTGTTCGGCGTCGGCAACGGGCAGCTTGGCGTACCTTTAATCGTGGGCCGCAGTATTCTGCACTTGGCTTCCCTCAACGGCATGCCCGCCCAGGGGGTCAACGATTTTCATCTCATCAACGAATCGATCACGCCCGTAGGTTTTCAAGGCGGCGGCGGAGATAGCAATCGGTTCTTTCTCGTTCCTCCGGGCTACGTGTTCGCACAAGATGCCAACGGCAACCTCATTCAACCGGCCTCCGTGTCGGGATTGCAGGCGTTCAACCTGACGCAATTCGGGTTTCCGCCCGGCACCGACCCCAGCAAGTTCAACTTCATCGCGACCAAAACCCCGGACCGCGAAACGGTGAAAGATCAGACTTCCAGCGACGTTTTTCAGAATGCCCCGGTTTACGCGATCACGCTGGGCAATGACGGCAAACCGCTGATCGTGATTCCCACGGCCAACCCAAGTTCGGGCGGCGTTGTGGTGGGCCGCCAAAAAACCGCGGAGAACACCAGCCCGATTCCCCGCGACCGCGTGTTCATGAATTACAGCTACTTTCAGAACACGTCTTTAGCTCCCGGAGGTCTCAACATCAACCGCTTCAGTCCGGGGTTTGAAAAGACGTTTCTGGGAGGCAACGGATCGGTTGAAGTTCGCGTTCCCTTCGCCACCACGCTGAATAGCAGCATCGTTGCCAACGGGTTCACCGATACGTCGCACGTGGAACTCGGCAATATCTACGGAGCGCTGAAGGGGCTGCTTTATCAAAACCAAACCTCCGCGCTGTCCGCCGGTTTGGCCATGACCTTGCCCACCGGAGATGATACCAAAGTTTCGATGGCGAACGGCACGCAGTTGGTTCGCGTAAGGAATCAATCCGTGCATCTCATGCCCTTCGTGGGCGGGTTGATTACGCCCACAAATCGGGTGTTCGCCCAAGGCTTTCTGCAATTCGATTTCGATGCCAACGGAAATCAGGTGGACTTGAACTTGTACGGCAACCGCCTGACGAAGGCCGGCGTGGCCAACGATGCCACCTATTTCTACGGCGATGTGGGGATCGGTTACTGGCTGTATCGCAATCAAACCCGCAGCAGTTGGCTGACCGGCCTTGCGCCCACGGTGGAACTGCACTACAACCGTTCGCTGCAAGGTTCCGACGTGATTCAGCAAGGCTTTTATCAAGTCGGCAGTTTCCAAAACCAGGTGCAGAATTTGAATGCCCTGGTCGGCGGGACGGCGATCCTCGGACGCAGCACCACAATTACCGCCGCCTACGTCACGCCAATCGGCAACGGATCCGACCAGTTGTTCGATGGAGAAGCCCGCGTTTCGCTGAACTGGTTCTTCGGTCAAGCCGGCGTCGGTTTGGGCCGCTTCACCCCTCTCTCGCTGCCCATCGTCGGCCAATAATTGGGAAAGCGAAAAAAATACTCAAAAAAAGCTCGCATCTCTCAAGCCCCGTCCATGCCTTCGGCATCGACGGGGTTTTTTGTTTTTGCCGGGCCGAAAGACACGCAGAACCCGCCCATTGCGGAGATCCTAAACATCCCCTTAAACCCCAATCACCGGAAATGCAAGCAGGGAAATCCCTTATGCCATCGCTCCGAGGTTATGCCTCATCGCCCAAAGTGCAAGCGAGGCAAGCGGATGAGGGATGCACTTCTTCTTTCGGCCAAATATCGGACTAGCCGAAAATAACCCAAACTGCAACACTATCAAGACGACCGAATGGGAAAAACTCAAAATTTCCTCAGAATCAACGGAACAAACCACCTGATTAACCTTAACCCTCCATCTTGACTTCATCCGCTTGGCCGGGATATGTTGGGGATTGCAACAAATGTCAAGGGTTTGGTGATCGGTCCAAGGTTCATCGCATTGCGGTTGGTTCAGTTCACTTGGCGATCAAACAGCAATCCGAACGTGCCCCCGAGATTTTCGCAGTTAAGAAATCCCTTTTCTGAAGGTGTTTGCAACATGTTACTCCAATGGTTGGAAAGTTGGAAATCGTGGAAACCCAGTTCGCGGAACCGTCGGCGTCTCGGAAGCGTGCGAAAACTTCCCTCGGACATCCAAGTTTTAGAGCAGCGGTTGTTGCTGACGAACTACATCGTTGACACGCCGGATGATGTTCCGAGTGATCCTGGGACCGATGGGAAAATCAGTCTGCGGGAAGCGATTCTCGCAGCGAACACCAATTCGCAAGTCGGGGATGCCCCGCCGGGACAAGCCGGTGGGCCGAGCGGGGTTGTGGATACGATTACCTTCGCCGGTTCACTCGCCGGGCAAACGCTCTCTCTCGACAACGGCGATCTCAACATTACCGATGACTTGACGATCACCGGATTGGGTTCCTCCCAACTCACGGTCGATGCCCAGGGCAATTCGCGGATTTTTACGATCAATACCGCGATCACGGTTTCGATTTCGGGCATGACGCTCACTCACGGGTCTGCCTACTTAGCAGATGGAGGCGCGATTTATAACTCCGGGGGTACTTTATCGCTGACCGACGTCACGCTGACCGGAAACACTTCCGAAGGGGGTGATGGGGGCGGAAACGGTGGGGCATTGTACAACGAAAACGGTTCCGTCACGATTTCCAGCAGCATGATCGCCAACAACTCCGCACAGTATGGCGGGGGGATTTCCAATCTCAACGGATCGATCACCATCGACAACTCCAGCATCGACAATAATATCGCCGAATACAGTGGAGGAGCCATCGATAATTACTTTGACTTAGGATCGGGCACAGCGACCGTCACGATCATGAATTCCACGATCGCCAATAACTCCGCCTCGTTTGGAGGAGGCATCGACAATGGTCAGGGCACAATCATTCTGGATCGTTCCACAATTTCGGGCAACACCGCTGATGGCGTTGAAGGTGGCCAGGGCGGTGGGATTGACAGCTACCTCGGTACGCAAAAAATCACCAATTCGACGATTTCCGGGAACACGGCCAACGGCGATGGAGGGGGGCTTCATTTATACAGCGTGTCCGATCCCCTGACGACCATCACCAATTCCACCATTTCGGGGAACACGGCCAACGGGGGCGGCTACGGCGGAGGAGTTTACAATGCGGGGGACACCCTGCTCATTACGAATAGCACCCTGGTCAATAATTACGCTCAAGGCTCCGGTGCCCCCGGCGGTGGGGGAATCTACACTGCCAATAGCCTGCCCACAAGCACGACCACTTTGCAAAATACGATTGTCGCGGGCAATCTCTCAGATTTCTCTGGAACTGGCCCCACCCCCAACGCCCCCAGCGACATCGGGGGAATACTTTTGGATACCCAAAGCGGGTACAACTTAATCGGCGACCCTCTCACGGCCGGCGGGTTGATGGAAGGTGTGAACGGCAACCGCGTGGGCGATGGGGCCGGCAATTTGCTGCCTTTGGATCAAATTCTCGACCCCACTCTGCAAAACAACGGCGGACCCACACAAACCCATCAACTGGTCGTCACCGGGCGAGCGATTGACGGCGGCAGCAACGCCTTGGCCGTCGATCCCAACAATGACAACATCGCCCTGGCCACCGATCAGCGCGGCACGGGTTTTGATCGAGTCGTGGACATTCCCAACGTGCCCAATGCCGCGGGAGGAGTTGACATTGGCGCGGTCGAATTTCAACAGTCCACGCTCTATCTCTATGCACTCGATGCCGACAAACTGGAAGGCAATTCCGGCAGCACGCCGTTCACGTTTATTGTCTACCGCACTGGAAGCACCGGCGGTTCCGACACCGTGAATTATGCGGTCACCGGCATCACGGCGGATGCAAGCGATTTCGTCGGCGGAGTCTTGCCTTCGGGAACCGTGCCGTTTGCGGCCAACGAAACTCAGAAAACCATTACAGTCTCCGTTAAAGGCGACCAAATTCTCGAACCGAATGAATTTTTCACGGTGACGTTATCGAATCCCTCAATGGGGGCCAGCATTGGAACGGCGACGGCTCAGGGCGAAATCCGCAACGATGAAAACATCGAAGTCTTCGGCGCGGGCAGCGGGACGGGAATTGGCTCCATGCCGCCGATTGTCACCGAGATACTCGCCGGAACCGGCGAAACTCTGCGGAGTTTTAATGCATACGCCGCCGGATTTCTGGGCGGCGTGCGCGTGGCGGCGGCGGATGTGAACGGCGATGGCGTGGCGGACATCATCACTGCGGCCGGCCCGGAGGCGGGCCGAACATCAAGGTTTTTGATGGGCTGACCGCTCAACCCATTGCCGACTTTTTCGCATATAGCACCGGTTTTACGGGCGGCGTTTACGTCGCTGCCGGCGATGTCAACTACGACGGCTATGCCGACATTGTCACTGGGGCAGGACCAGGCGGAGGACCGAACGTCAGAGTCTTCGACGGAAGAACCCTGCAAATGCAGGATAACTTTTTTGCTTATGATCCCCGCTTCACCGGGGGCGTGTCCGTGGCGACGGGCGATGTCAATAACGATGGATTCAGCGATCTCATCACCGGGGCGGGACCGGGCGGCGGACCGAACGTGATGGTCTTCGACGGTCAGAATCTCAGCGTGCTGGCAAACTTTTTTGCTTATGATGTCGGCTTCGCCGGGGGCGTCTCGGTGGCGGCGGGCGATGTCAACGGCGATCACTTGGCCGACATCATTACCGGAGCCGGCGCAGGCGGCGGACCGCACGTCCGCATCTTTAACGGACAAAATCCATCCCAAGTCCTCGGCAGCTTTTTCGCCTTTGATGCCACCGTGACCGCAGGTCTCTCCGTCGGAACAACCGACACCAACGGCGACGGGCTGGCGGAAATTCTGGTAGGAACCGGCCAAGGCCATTCTTCCGAAGTGCGCGTATTCAATGCGGCGGGGGGACTCGTCCGACCCAGTGGGCTGGCGTTTAACCCTCACTTTAATAGCGGCGCGTATGTCTCAGGCTCCCTCACTCCGCCCGTCCCCTCGCTGTACTATGCGAATAACTCCCTCATCGCCGCGCTCAGCGGAGATTCCGGTTCCGATCCTTCGCTCGACCACAATCTTACGGCGGCCCTGTCGGATGAATCCCTCCTGGAGGCGCTCTTGGGCTTGAAGACGTGGCCCCGAACCTCATAAATCCCGTCAACGTTGTGTCTTCAATCTTCCTGAAACACGGGTAGACTTGATTTGTCTTGGCGGTATATACTCATTAGGTAGTTTCGAGGAATGATCCGCCGCAGGCTTTCCAGCAAATAGCGGCGCATTGCGCGAGGGTCAACGGAGGATAACATGCAAGCCGACTTAAAGGCTCCGAACGTATCCCGCAAGGGGATCATTCTGGCGGGCGGATCGGGCACGCGGCTTTATCCGTTGACGCACGTCATCAGCAAACAACTATTGCCGATCTACGACAAGCCGATGATCTATTATCCCTTAAGCACCATGATGCTGGCGGGGATGCGGGAACTGTTGATTATCAGCACACCGCAGGATTTGCCTTTGTTCCAACAACTACTCGGCGATGGAGGCCAATGGGGCCTGAGCATCCATTACGCGGAACAACCCCGCCCCGAAGGATTGGCTCAGGCTTTTGTGATCGGAGAAAAGTTTGTCGGGAACGATCCCGCGAGTTTGATCTTGGGCGACAATATCTTCTACGGGCACGACCTCACGCAAACATTGCAGCATGCGATGGCCCGCACCGAAGGAGCCTCGGTCTTCGCCTATCACGTTCACGACCCCGAACGCTACGGCGTGGTCTCACTCGGTTCCGACGGCAAAGCCACAAGCATTGAGGAAAAACCGGACAAACCCAAATCGAATCTCGCGGTCACCGGGCTTTATTTTTACGATAACGATGTCGTTCAAATCGCCAAGGATCTTAAACCGTCTCCGCGTGGCGAACTGGAAATCACCGATGTCAACCGCATCTATTTAGACCGAAAACGCTTGCATGTGGAGATCATGGGACGAGGCAGCGCCTGGCTGGACACCGGCACGCACGAATCCCTGTTGGATGCGGCACAATTCATCGGCATTCTGGAAACCCGGCAAGGCTTGAAAGTCGCTTGCCCCGAAGAAATCGCCTGGCGAATGGGATATATCTCATCCTCCCAACTCGAAGAACTTGCCGCCCCCATGCGAAAAAACTCTTATGGACAATACCTGTTCCAACTCATCAAAACCGAAGCCGAATAAGGACCTGTTTTGATATAGGGAGGGCGAAGCTCCCAAAAACATCATCCATCTATAGCATTTCAAAACACTTTGTAAGCGAAGCATCGTTCGAGAAATCACTGTCCCGCGAAACTGAGCGGCAAGGCGCTAGCCGCCGGTTTCTCCGATCCAAAGAACCGGCGGCTAGCGCCTTGCCGCTCACTTATTTATAGAATGATGCTAAAACATCCCGCAAGTTCTTCTATTAGAGTCCACCCCTCCCATCTCGTCGCAACGCAATATAAGTGATTCGATGTCTGATTCCACGAAGCGAAATGCTAACCGCCGCATTTTACTCCTGGGGCCGAACGGTCAAGTGGGCTGGGAACTTCGCCGTTCGCTGCAATCGCTCGGCGATGTGATTTCGGTCGCTCGAACTGAGAATTATCGCGATCCCCAATCGCAGCATTACCACTTAGATCTCGCGAAACCGGAGTCGATCCGCGAACTTGTGCGGCAAGTCCAGCCTAATATCATCGTCAACGCCGCCGCTTATACCGCCGTGGACAAATCCGAAGAGCAAGCGGAACTAGCCCAGAGAATCAACGGTGTCGCTCCGGGTGTGCTCGCCGAGGAAGCCGAGAGAAGTCATTGTACCCTAGTCCACTATTCCACAGATTACGTGTTCGATGGCAGCGGCGAAGTCGCTTGGACGGAAGCCGATCAACCGGATCCCATCAATACCTATGGGAAAACAAAACTCGCGGGAGAGGAAGCCATTCGCGCAACAGGCGCGGGGCATTTGGTTCTGCGCGTGTCTTGGGTGCATGGGGTTCATGGGGCGAACTTCGTGAAAACCATGCTGCGGCTGGCGGCGCAGCGTGAAGAACTAGCGATTGTCAGCGATCAGATTGGCGCGCCGACTTCCGCCCGCGTTATCGCCGACGCCACCGCGAACATCATAGCCCAACTCGGCTCCGATGCGGCGGGCGAGTTAAAGCAGACCGGCGGCACGTTTCATTTGACTTGCCAAGGCGAAACCAACTGGCACGCGTACGCCCTAGAGATATTTCGGCAGGCGAGAGCGCGCGGGTTATCGCTTGCCGTTCAGCGAGTGAAGCCGATTCCATCCAGCGCCTATCCGGTTCCCGCGACGAGACCCTTAAACTCTCGCATGAACTGCGGGCGATTGGCCGAGCGGTTTCAGATCAAGCCCCCGGCTTGGCAAACCGCGCTTTGGCATGTCTTGGAAGAATTTCTGCGGGTGTCCCCGCTCGATCACGAACTCGCGGGCCGCAGCCCGCTCATGCGTTCCCTCACGGAAGAAAACGCCGCCTAATCGTAGGGTCTACTATATAACGGACCATGAACCTATTCTCTCTATTCCGATAACGACTAGAGTCCTATTCATAATCATATCTTCCATTCAAGGTTTCATCGCATGAAAATTCTCGTCACGGGCGGAGCTGGTTTTATTGGCTCGGCGGTTATTCGACATCTAATCAGCCGAAGCGATGCCGACATCGTCAACGTAGATGCTTTGACCTATGCCGGCAATCTTTCCACGCTGGAATCCGTTGCGTCGAGTCCTCGCTATCATTTCGAGCAGGTCAACATCTGCGATGCGGAAGCGATCAATCAACTCTTTGCAACACATCAACCGGACAGCGTGATGCACCTCGCGGCGGAGTCTCACGTCGATCGTTCCATTGATGGCCCGGCGGAATTCATCGCCACGAATGTGATGGGAACCTATATTCTCTTGGAAGCCGCGAGACAGCATTGGAATTCGCTTGATGGGAACAAAAAAGCGGCTTTTCGCTTTCATCACGTTTCGACCGATGAAGTTTATGGTTCCTTAGGCGAGATGGGCTACTTTACGGAAGAAACCGCTTACGATCCGAGTTCGCCTTATTCCGCGAGTAAAGCCTCTTCCGATCATCTGGTGCGGGCCTGGCATCGGACTTACGGTTTGCCCACGGTCGTCACGAACTGTTCCAACAACTATGGCCCGTTTCAATTTCCCGAAAAGCTCATCCCGTTGATGATTCAAAACGCCTTGCAGGGAAAACCCTTGCCGATCTACGGCAAAGGCGACAACATCCGTGATTGGCTCTACGTGGATGACCACGCCCCGCGCTTAGTCACGGTGCTGGAAACCGGCAAAATCGGCGAGACCTATAACATCGGCGGGCACAACGAAAAGACGAATCTCGAAGTCGTTCACACGCTTTGCGAATTACTGGATGACCTTGTTCCCCATTCGAAGCATTGCCCACATCAATCGCTGATGACTTTCGTCACCGACCGGCCGGGGCACGATCACCGCTATGCGATTGATGCGGGCAAGATTGAACGCGAACTCGGTTGGAAGCCGGAGGAAACCTTTGAATCCGGCCTGCGGAAAACAGTGGAATGGTATTTGGCCAACCAAGCCTGGTGCGACAAAGCCGTGGCCGACCGCTATTCAGGCGAACGGCTCGGGTTGGATTCCAAGGTCGCCTGAATAAAACCCACTATAAGTAGTCCATAGTATGTTTTTGAGGAAACAAAAATTATAACCCGAAGCATAAGCGGGGACAGACAATAGAATTCCCTCGCTTACGCTTTGGGTTATGAGGAAAAAAGCTTCTGACCGACTACTTATTACTCTTCTACGAACCCAGGATGTTGAAGCGAGTTTATCACGATGAAAATTCAAGATACTTCCCTGCCGGGCGCTTATATTATCGAACCCAAGGTGTTCGGAGATCCGCGCGGGTTCTTTCTCGAGACCTATAACCAAGAGCGCTACCGCGAAGCCGGGATCGATTTGGATTTCGTGCAAGACAACCTTTCGTTCTCGCGGCAAGGCACGCTGCGGGGGTTGCACTTTCAAAACCCCCATCCGCAAGCCAAGCTGGTTTACGTGATTCAAGGGGAAGTGTTCGATGTGGCCGTAGACGTTCGGGCCGATTCCCCAACCTTCGGCGATTGGGTCGGCGTGGTGTTGTCTTCCGAAAACAAACGTCAATTCTACGTGCCGCCGGGGTTTGCGCATGGCTTTTGCGTGATGAGCGAAACCGCCTTGTTTGCCTACAAATGCACAGACCGCTATGCCCCCGAATGCGAAGGCAGCATTTTGTGGTGCGATGAAAACATCGGCATCGATTGGCCAACAGACCAACCGTTGCTTTCCGGCAAGGATAAAGATGCCCCCCGCCTGCGGGACATTCCTCGCGAGCGATTGACGTTTCCCAGCGCCAGCGCCCAGGCCATGGTCTAATCGGCCGCTGCGATTTGCCGCCCGAAGTCTGCTCGCTCGGCTTTGCTTCGCTACCGGGGATTGCAACCGAAAACTTCGGCCGTCATAATAGTTAAAGATATGGGCGCGGGTTCCCGGGCCTGATGAGAGAACTTTAACTATCGAGGGTCATCCTATGACTCAAGCACGGTCAATTGGGTTTGGATTGCTGGGTTTTCTTTCGCTGGCGTTTTTCGCGGGGTGTAGCGGATCGCCTTCCGCGAAAGTCACTGAACCGGAACAAGAAGCGGAATCCCCTCAGCAAGCCGCCCCGGAATCCGTTCAGGCAACCGCGACGGCGGCCCCAACCGTGCGCACGGCGAAACCGCAGCGTTCTTTGGTGTACCAAAAGGGTGGCAAAAAATGGATCGGCGACGTGCCTTACGATGTCTGGTACGATGATCCTTTGGCCATCGCCAGCACGACCGGAGCGGTCGCCCCGGCACAACCATCCCAAGTTGCGGGCGCGACGAACCCCGCCGCTGCTCCCATGTCCGACCCCATGCCCATGCCCGCCGCGAAAAGTGGCGGCATCGATTGGAAGCGGGTAATTCCCGGCGATTTGTTGGATGCCGAAGTGACGACCATTCGCAATCGCTTCAATACCAACCTTCAAACCGTGGGAAGTTATAACAGCAGTTATCTGGAGCTTCCGCCGCAAGCGGTGACCTTAGCGGTGCTATCGCACGTGGCTCAGAAGCATCCCGATGACATTCGCTGGAAGGAAAACGCCAAATACATTAAGCATCTGGCGGGTCTAATGAACGCCGAGAAATTGCGGAGTGGTCCAACTTCGCAAAGACCGCTGAAAACAAAGTTTGATAACATTGTGGAAATCCTCAGCGGCTCTGTTCCCGCCACGCTGGAAGCCCCGCCCGACGGAGAATCCATTCAAGATGTGGCCAAAGTTCCTTTAATTATGAAGCGGCTGGAGAATGCCGACAAAATCATTAGCATCAACGGCGGCACGGCGGAAGCCATGAAAGAGAACGCCGCCCAATTGAAACAAGAAGCCGCCGTGGTAGGGGCCTTGACGCAGGTTTTGCTCGATGGCTACGAAAACTTCCAAGACGATGAAGATTTTGCGGGCTTGGTCAAAAACATGGTCGATGCAACCGTAGACATGCGGGAGCACATTCAAAACGATCAATTCGACAAATTTGAACTCGACGTGTCCAAGATGAAACAAGCCTGCACTCAATGCCATAGCACTTATCGGTAATCGTTGGCTGGGATTTTTGATTTCCACTTGTTAATTCGTTGTTTCTTTTTCAATCTGGGAATGGCCGCAGATGGTTTTGCGAACTCATTTGGTTTTGGTTCTTTCACTTTTGTGCGGAATCGGTTTTGCACGGGCAGACCTCATCGAACTGAAAAGCGGCCACAAAATTGAAGGCGACGTGCTGAAAGAAACCGCCGACAGCTTGCTGGTCGATGTGGGCTTCGACATTCTCAAAATCCCGCGAGACAAAATTCGCACCCGGACCAAACCCGAAGCGAAAGACCCCTCCCAAACGGAAGTCGCCGGCAAGCAGAAAACCGACAAAGATGCGGTTTATTCGATGGCCCAACTGCCGGTCCGCAGCGTGAAAGACCTGACGGAACGCTTTGGTGAAGGCGTGGTCTTGGTGCAAACGCCCGGCGGATTGGGGTCGGGCTTTATCATCAACGACCGAGGATTTTGCGTGACTAATTACCACGTGGTCGAACGGGAAACTCGCATTGCCGCCACGATCTATCACAAAACCGAACACGGCGAGTTCACCCGCCGGCGGATCGCGGATGTGAAAATCTTGGCTCTCAATCCCTTCTTCGATCTGGCGTTGTTGGAGATTCCCAAGCAGAAGGATTTTGAGTTTCAGCCGGTTTACCTCAGCAAAAATAGCGATTACCAAGAAGGCGATCCGGTCTTTGCCATCGGCAACCCGTTGGGGTTGGAACGTTCCGTCTCCCAGGGCATCGTCAGCACCCGCAACCGCAATTTTGAGGGTGTGGTTTACATTCAAACCACGGCCCAAATCAATCCCGGCAACAGTGGCGGGCCGTTGTTCAACTCGCGGGGCGAAGTCATCGGCGTGACCAACATGAAACTCACCTTCGGCGAAGGCTTGGGCTTTGCGATTCCCGTGGTCTACCTCAAACACTTCCTCGACAACCGCGATGCCTTCGCCTTCAACAAAGAAAACTCCAACACCGGCTATCGCTACTTGGAAGCCCCCACGCGGACCGAACCCAAATCTTCGAGCACGGCGGCGAAATAAGCCGCGAATTACTCTTCGCCGACTTCCGCCCAGAGGGCGATTTGCACGGGGGCATTCAGAGGCATCTCGCTAATGCCCAAGGCCACGCGGGTGTGTTTCCCGGCTTCGCCAAAGACTTCGGCCAGAAGTTCCGAGGCCGCATTTAGCACGAGGGGTTGCTGTTCGAACCCTTCTGCCGATTGAACGTAACCTTCGAGCCGGGCGATTCGCGTCACCCGCTCCAAACTGCCGACACACGCCTTGATTTGGGCGATTGCATTCAGCACGCAAAGCCTCGCGGCGTGTTGGCCTTGTTCGACCGTCAGCGTTCCGCCTACCTTGCCGAGAAACGCGAGTTCCTTGCCGACAAAAGGCAGTTGCCCGCTGGTTATCACTAAATTTCCAATCCGCAAGACGGGAACGTAAGATCCCACAGGCGGCGGGGCCTTCGGCAGCACGTGGCCGAGTTTGGTAATTCGCTTTTCGATTTCACTCATGGGAAGTTCCTTTCAAAAGTCATCGGTGGGTGGGGGCCATTTGATCGAGCGCACGGACCAAGTCGGCGAACAGACATTCGAAAACCATTTGAGCGGGGGCGTTGCGTTGGATTTGTCCTTCCGCCTGCACTGCGCGATCGAGGCAGGCCATCACCAGTTCAATGTCTTCGCACAAATGGGGATCGAACCGCTCGGCAAGCCTGGCGACTTGCGGAATCGGCGAAACCAAGCCCGGCCTAGAAAGCTGCAACAACACCCGCCGGAAAAACTCAATCGCGAAGCGAACCAGCCAGACGGCGGTTTGGCGTTTTTGATGGCTGTCGCCGCCGATTTCCTCCACGCCTTCCAGCAACGCTTTCGAGAGTTCGAGCGGATGGAATCGCGACCGGCTGAGGCCGTTGAACAATTCCTCGCGAAGCCGGCGAATCTCTGGGTCGAGCAATTGCCGGGCCAGCGTGAAACTGCCCTCGGAAAGTCCCGCGACCGCTTCGGCTTCCGCGCGGTCAGCGAGAAGGTTTTGTTCCAACAGCAAATCCGCGAGGATCGCATCGGTCAGGGGAGAAAACCGCACGGCTTGGCAGCGGGATTGAATTGTGGGCAACAGCGATTCCGCTTGCGGAGCCAGCAAAAACAGCGTGGCATAACCGGGCGGCTCTTCCAACGTTTTCAACAAAGCATTGGCGCTTTCGGCGTTCATGCGGTGAGCATCATCGAGGATCGCAATCCGCCTGTTCGCCGCCATCGGACGCAGCGTAATGTCGTAACACAATCCCTCCCGGCCTCGGCGTTCTTTGCTGCCGGCGATGAGTTCCAACGGGAAAATGTTCTTGCCTTCCGGGCAACCCACTTCGAGCAAATCGGGATGCGAACCGGCCTGCATTTGCCGGCAGGAAGCACACGTTCCGCAGGCATTGAGTTCTTCATCGGGAAACTTTTCGCAGAACAGGCATTGGGCCAATGTTTTCGCGAACAGCCGCTTGCCGATGCCTTCCGGCCCCAACAGCAAATAGCCCTGCGCGAACCGCCCCGCTCGCAGCGATTGCCGAAACATCTCGACTTGCGTTTGATGTCCGCGAACCCGATCCCAAATCATGCCAGTCTCTCTGTTGAGGGAAAGTCGAAACAAGCCGGTGTGGCATGGCCACTGCTTTGAGTGGCCATGTTAAGCCGAATCAAGTCACCTCGCCAGTGGAAAGCATGCCCACGCAAAGCCGTGGGCATGGCACACAAATGTTAGAAGTTTTTTTGATCGCCCTTAGTTGGATGACGGAGTTCCCGTTTCCTCCGGGGCTTGCCAGGGGACGCTGCCATAGCGTTGGATTTCTCTTCGCAAATCGGCGGCGAGTTGTTGGAAGATTTTGCGATCCTTGGCAATCAGGTTGTGTTCTTCTTTTGGGTCTTGTTTCAAGTTGTAGAGTTCTTGGGGGGTGAAGGGGGTGTTTTGCAGCAGTTTCCAATCGCCTTGGATCACCGCTTCAATTGTCTTTCCGGCGAATTGCGTGCCGCCTTCCCGTCGGCGGAAAAACCAATGCGTTCGCAAAGGCGGTTGCGATTTCCCTAAAAACGTGGGCAGCAGGTTGATGCCATCAATTCCTGGCGAAACTTCAACTCCCGCCGCCGCCTGCATCGTCGGAAAGAGGTCCATCGTCATCGCGCGGAAATCCGTTTGGGTTCCGGGGGCGATGTGCTTGGGCCAAACGGCGATGGTCGGGACTTTCAAACCGCCCTCGTAAACGGTTCCCTTGCCGGCCCGCAGAGGGCCGTTGTTTGCACCAGCCCTCAAGTCCCCGCCGTTGTCCGAACTGAAAATCACCAAGGTATTCTCGGCAAGGTTTTGCTGCTTCAGACAGTCCATCACCTGGCCAACGCCGTGGTCCAAGTGTTCGATCAAGGCCACCAATTTCGCCCGGTGCTCGGTCATGCCCGGTTCGCGTTGTTTCACTTTTGCCAGCCAATCTTCGGGCGGTTGAATCGGCCCATGCGGAGCATTGTAGGCCAGATATAGAAAGAACGGCTCGCCCGGATTTTCGCTGTTTGAGGTAATCGCAAGCCCATTGAGTGAAAATATCGGTCGCGTGGCCTTTCGGATCGATTTCCGTTTCGTTCAGCCGCATGTAGTTGATGCCGTGCCTGCGATGGTGGCGGTAGTCATCCATCATATCGCCTAAGAAGCCGTGAAAATGATCGAAGCCCCGGGCGCGGGGCGTGTTGGGTTCGGTCAATCCCAGATGCCATTTCCCGATGATCGCCGAGTGATAACCCTTCGCCTTCAAAGTTTTGGGCAGCAGCACGGCGTTCGGACTGAGCCAACCCCAACTGTTCTCGGCATGAGTGCGCACCACGCCGGGAACTCCCACCATGTCCTGATACCGCCCCGTCAAAAGCGCGGCCCGCGTGGGGGAGCAAACCGGACAATTGGCATAAAAGTTGGAAAATTTCAAACCCTGTTCGGCCAAGCGGTCGATGTGCGGAGACTTAAGATCAGAAGCTCCGTAACAGCTTAAATCGCCGTAACCCAAATCATCCGCGAGGATGAAGACGATATTAGGCAGGTTATTTTTTTCTGATGAAAAACCATTTTTCAAGGGCTGGATTAACAACATTGCCGCTACGAGGATAAGCCGGAATGTCGTCAATCTGTGTAGAAATGGGGCCATCAATTTTTCCGAGTAAAAACTTATCCAAAGGAACATGAGCAGACCTTGTGTTGGTTCAGTGGAAAACGGAATGTTAGCGGGTTGATGTGAGTGAGTGTAAGATGACAGCCTATCGCAGTTTTCGCTTTCGGGCCAATCCGGAAGGGTTGGCCAATGGGTCGGGATCGCCGGGCTTCAACCGAATCGCATTGTCGTAATCCGCTTCGCCGGAGACTCGTTTCCCTGATGAAACAGTTCGGCCGCCCGTTCCCCATTGCATCCCGCCGCAACCAGCAAGATTAATCCCAAGCAAACCACCTTCACCAGAATTTCAAGTATAATGCCATTCGGCAGCCTACCTCAATCGCACCGGCAAGAAGTCGCAAGTGCCACCCTACGCCAAAACATGGCCTCTCAAAGCAGTAACCATGCGACGCCGCCGAGTGGATGGAATTCTCACCAACAAATGCAACCCCATCTCCACCGTCTGCGGTCCTTGGTGACTTCCCAGGACGGCGAGGTCGTGGGAGAATTCTGAAGAAGCGGTTGCTGCCGACTTCGATTTCAGACCGTAGGGCTGCCTCCCGCCTGCCGATCGAAGATCTCTACTCACAAGATGGTTACTCGGAATCACATAGAATGGAATGAGGCGAAAATCGTTTGGGAGATCAGGCGACGGCGATTCCCAATTGCGCGGAGTAGCGGAAGAGAGTTTTACTTCCCAGAAACGGCTTCCGCGACGAGATTGGAAACGAGTTGCCGGGGATGCGGGGTGACGGCTGCCCCCGGCAAGGTGGTCAAGACCACGCAGATTGTATCCGTCGTGGGATCGGCCCAGGCCAGCGTGCCGGTGGAACCCGTGTGGCCGAAAGCTGCGGGCGATCCTTTCAGGCAGCCCGCTTGCGGGCCGAAACCAAATCCCAAGCCGCGAGGCGTCAATCCCTTGGGGTTGTGATTGCGAACCATCAATTTCGCGGTTGCCTCCGTGAACAGTTTTCCTTGCGGATGGAGAAACTCGCCGAGGAACTTGCCAAGATCCGGGGCGGAGGCATGCACCGTGCCCCACGGCGCTCCCAGCTTTCGCCAGTATGGGCTGTTCCAATCCCACGTCTTGGCCGCCGGATCGCCCGCCCCGGATTCCACCGCGGCTTTTTCCACTTGGGCCGGCACCAAATCGGCGAGCTGAAACCGCCCCAACCCCAGAGCGGAATGCTGCATTTTGAGAGGCTGAAACACCGCCTGGTCAATGAACTTCAAAAAGTTCTGCCCGCTGATCCGCTGGGCGATCTCGGCCGCCAACAGAATTGCCATACTGGAGTAAGAGTATTTCGAGCCCGGTGCGAACAGCAAAGGCGTGCGGATCGCATGCTCCACGAACTTTGACAGCGGCGCATGCCCCGCCCTCAGCTTCGCGTTTTCGGGGAGTTGATCTGGAAGTCCGGAAACATGGGTCACCAACTGCCGAACCGTAATCTGCTCCCGGCCCTCGCCCTGGAATTGAGGAATGTACTTCTTGGCCGGGTCATCCAGTTGAAACTTCTGCTGGTCGTACAACATCATCAAAGCCGCGACCGAAATCGGTTTCGAAATCGACCCCAGCAAAAACATGTCATCGACCGACTTGGCTGTCCCGAAGAAGCCCGACGCGCTGGCCTGGCCTTGTTGCACGTAGAATGTCGCCGCCGAGACTTGCCCGGATTCCGTGGCGTTCCGCAACACTTCCTCGGCGGAGTCAAATCGCCCGGCTTTCATTGCCGCCGACAATGGCGCGGCAAAGAGACTGCCCACACCCATTTGCAAAAAAGCCCGTCGTCGCATGATTCAGACCCCTTTTAACTCTCTCCACTTCACGCTAAAAACCCGATAAACATCCATCATGCCCAACGGGAGGGATATTCTCTAGCCCAACGCGGCGGGCTGGCTGAGGTCAAATTGCCGATATTCGTTTTTTTGTGAGCAAGCGTAAGCGGCAATTTGCCCCCAGCAGGTTGGTGCCTATTGGCAAGCTGGGGGCAGATTGTTGATGAGGTGTTACCTTATTGATGCAGCCCGCCCCGACAATCTGACCCCAGACCGTAGGGCAGGCTCCCGCCTGCCGATTCAATGTCTCTACACACGAGATGGCAGGCGGGAGCCAGCCCTACAACTACTCTACAGACGAGATGGCTGGCGGGAGCCTGCCCTACAACTATTGCTCAAGCAACCGCTTGAGACATTTGCATCTCAGGCAGACCAGCAGCCACTTCCGCTAACTTCAAAGCTCTGTCCTTAAGCAGATTATACAGTTTTTGGTTATCTGGGGGCATGATTTGAAAGACATCACTCTGAATTACGATCCCATGATCCAGGCTCCGAAGTTCTGTTGAAATCCTGCCACCATTATGGGCCAGGCGATTCCGAACTTTCTTAGAAATGTCAACCGCCTGGTCCGTTAGACAAAAATCACAGGTGTCTTCCCCAAAATGATCGCTAAAGTCATTCTTCAACGTATCAAAACCACTTGCTCGATAATTCGGTTTATTTTTTGCCAGTGCGATTAAATCTCGAATGAAATCTTCGTAGGAGTGAAACATCGAACTAAAACATTCTCGCTGGGAACCCCATACAGCCAGTGAAAATTCCAAATAGGCAGGTGCATCTTGAATAAACTGTTCCCAAAAGAGGTTTGGACCCTGCATTTCTGTAGCAATGAGTTCATTTTTAGCCTGATTCAACGCCTCGTCCATTCTCCCGGCTGTTTCACTCAAAATGGCTTTCAGTTCCTTTTTCTCTTTGTACTTGAGTCGAATCCTCGCCAAGATCTGCTTCTCAAGAACTTCGAGAAATGGTGATGGAATCAATTCAATTGCTTCGAGATGCCCACGTTGCAGGCTGGAAAGACTTTTTACCAATAGCCAAGGAAGAGCCTGTGCGTTGATACTCGATTTCCAGTTGATACACAGGTTGAATACCGGTTCCTCAACTTTCGTATTCTTGCCAATCTCCCATATTTGTTTAGCCCATTCCCCATCATAAAATGAATTGTAAGAATCCAGTCGCTTATCAATCTGAAAGTTTACTTCATAAACATCAGCAACTTTTGTCATTGAAGACCTCCGAAAAAAACTGCCCCCCAAAAAGTGTACGACATCTGGACTCGTGAATTTCACATCCTGTCATAAATAAACCTACTTTTTAGCTCTTTACACATTCGATGGCAGGCGGGAATCTGGGTTATGGGCTTCGGCATTCTGTTCGTTGGGTTCCAGATCTACGTGGCCGCCTTGGACCATGCGGCGGGTTAGGACGACTTCAAAGACCAAGATCGCGAGGAAGAAAATCATCAGATAGCGGAAAAGTTCGGTGTGCTGCGAATCGTCGACGAGGTTTTCCATGAGGTTGTCGAGGCCCGTGATGAACGTGGTTCCGCCGTTGCTTTCCAGAAGTTTTTGCTGCGCTTCGGAAAGCGGGGCGAGGTTGGATTCCGTGCGGTCGAAATTCACCACGAAATGTTCTACGGGCAAGGCGGAAGCCGGCGGGGGTTCGGTCTTGGGCCGGAAAGTATAAACGCCGGGGAGTTGGGTTTCATTCAATCGCACGAACAAGCGGCCTTGTTCCACGGGTTGCGGGCTGGGGGCGTGTTCGGTTTCGTCGGGGCCGATGAAAACGTAATCGGACAGCGGCAAATCCACGGGCACTTGCAGCACCAAAGGCGTGCCGGTTTCCACATTGCGGGAAGTCTCCGGCGACGCCAGATGAAACACCATCTCGTAAATCAAAGGCACGAAGGTGTGCTGCCTGGCTCCCAGCGTGTTCCATTGCGAGGCGGCATCCATCGGCGCGGTGAACAGCATCACGCGGCCTTTGCCGAACTTCCGCACGATCAACAGCGGATCTTTGGTCTCCAATTGGGCCGCGACAATCGGCGTGGAAATCTCCGGCTGATCGTCTTGGGCCTCCACCGCAGCAGCGGGCGAGACCTGCCACCATTTCTCGAAGCGGACCAAATAAAACTGCCCATCACTGGCTCGGCGGAAGGGCATCAGCCACGAGAGTTCCAAACTCGCATCCAGCACGCCCACGCCTTGTTGATCTTGAGGCGGGGTTTGAATTGTGTTGAGTTCGGCGGGCAATAATCCCCTGCCGTTTTCATAGAGCATTTGGCGATAGTTCGGGGCATCGATGCCATCGCCCAAGGTCATCAGCAATCCGCCGCCTTGAGAAACGAAAGTTTTCAAGGCTTCGGTTTGTTCGCCGGTCAAGCGGGGCACATCGGCGAGGACAACCACGGCTTGCTTTACTAAATCGCCGGCTTGAAAACTGTTCCAAGGCACGACGGTGGTTTTCACCAACGGGTTTTCCAACAGCGATGGCGACAGGGCCGCTTGCAGAAAAAAGGTTTCCGTTTTGGTGGGGTCCAAACTGGGATGGCCATCCACCAACAAGACGGGAATCGCCTTGGCCACGGTGACGGCGGCTTCCGCGCGGTTGTCGCCGGGCAGATTGTCTTGGTCGAGCACCACGCTCAATACGTGCGAACCCGGCGTGGAAAAGCGGTACTCAAACTCCACGCTGGCTTCGCCATTGGGTTTCAAGAGCACGGTCTGCTGTTTCTCGCGAAGCCGTTGGCCGTCCACTTCCAAATACACTTTCCGCGCGAGTTCCTGCTGGTTTTGATCGGCGTGATATTGGATTTTCGTCTTCAAGCGAATCGGAAATTCCGGCACGGTCAGTTCCCGCGAAAGCGTCAAGCGATCCACAGTGAAATTCCCCCGCGCCGCCCGTCCATCCTCTTTCTCCCCAGCGGATTGGGTCACGTCCCAAACCCACAATCGGGGTGGAATGGGCAATTGCTTGCGAAGATCTGCCAGCCGCGCCCACAGGTTTTCATCATCGGCCTTCCAACCCAGGGCTTGCCCATCGGTAAGAACGATAATTTCCCTGGAGGAATTTGAAGTGGCCGAGAGAATCTGAATTGCCCGATGAATCGCGGCGGGCAGATTGGTGGAACCCGCGGGCGGGGGGAGTTTGTCCAACTGCTCGCGAACGTAGCTTATATCGCGGGAGGGGGATTCGATCACCGTTCGCGTTTGATCGCGGGCATCGATCAGTCCGACGGTATCGCCGGAATTGAGTTCATCCAGAATTTGTGCGGCTTTTCGCAAAGCGGCTTGCTGCGGCGTGATGGCATCGCCTTCCCAGCCCATGCTGTAAGAGCCATCGATAATCAAAATCACGTCGCGATTGCTCGCCGGGGCGAGATGCGAAAACACGCCTCCGCTGGCCCAAGGGCGGGCGAGTGCGAACACAATCAGCGCGATCAATCGCCATCCGCAACAGCAGCAGCAAAAGCTGTTCGAGGCGGAGTTTCCGCTTGGCGTTGGGGTTAAGTTCCAAAAACTGCATCGCCCCCCAAGGCACGACATCGTAGCGTTTTTTGCTGAGCAAATGCGCCAAGATTGGTAGCGAGACCCCCAACAAGCCCCGCCAACATCCACGGATTGATAAAATACTGAAACAACAAATCCCCCCCAGCCAAAGTTCGCCAATCCATCGAGCATAAATCAGACCCGCAGGAAAAGCAAAGAACCCCTTGCCGCTGATAGATGAACCCGTTCTACTGAATGGAGAAACCTCTATCTTCTTCATATTCGATTTTCTCTTAAATATCTCGTGGGCAAAATTATGCGTTGTTTGGCTTTCATACTTTGCATCATTTTTGCCGGCGAGTTCTCGCGGGCGGACGAGTTTACTTACCGCGATTCCAAGGGCGAAACGGTGACGTTGGAGGCCCGGCTTTACGGTTCCGGGCAGGGGGCGTTCGCTTTGGAAAAAGCGGATGGGCAGTTGGAATTGATTCCCGAACGGGCCGTCATCAAGCGCGTGCCCGGCGAGGGGCCGAAGCCTCTGACCGATGCCGAAATGGTGAAGGAATTGACCGAGCAATTCGGGCAGGATCGGTTTCGGGCGCAGATCAAAAGCCCTTACGTTTGCGGTTTGGTGTTGGCGGAACCGTTGTCGGCGAAGATCGAGGAAACCCGCTGCCGGGCCTTTCTGAAAAAGGCCGCCGGGTTTATGAAACGGATTGAAAACATCTTCGAGCAGTTCGCCCGCGAAGCCCATCTGAAGTTGGAACAACCCAGGCATCCGTTAGTGCTGTTGATCTTCGAGACCGATGAGGATTTCGAGAAATACTCCGTCGAAATCTCGGGCGGGCGAGGGCTTTCCGCGCGGGAACATTCTGGGGTTTTATTCGGGAATCACAAATTTCCTCGCGATCCGCATGAGCGAATGCCACACCTTTGAAACCCCGCTGCACGAGGCGATTCATCAGCAGGTCTACAATCGGGGCGTGCTCAAGCGGTTGGCCCCATTGCCGGCGTGGTACAACGAAGGCATCGCCACCGGCTTTGAAGGCAACGGCGACAAAATCACCAACGGGCCGGTGAAAGTCAATTCGTTTTACGCCCGCATTGCCGTCGAGAGTTCGCCCATCGGCTGGAAGGATTTGGTCTCCGCCGACAAAGCGTTTCGCGGCGACATCTTCGCGGGCGATGCCTACATGCACGCTTGGTCGATGCATTGGCTGCTTCTAAACAACTACCGGGACGAGTACACCCGTTACGTCAAAATGCTGGGCCAAAAAGAACCGCTGGCCGAAGTCTCGGCGGAAGAGCGACTCGAAGAATTCAAATCCTCGTTCGGCAAGACGCCGGAAGATTTTCAAGGCGAGATGCTGCCCAAGTTGAGAGTGGAAATCAGAAAACAAGGAGTCCGCTTCAAGAACCCCTCGGAGGAACGCAAGGTCAAGCAATCCCATTTGGCGGAGGTGGATTACTCCGCCGTGCTGGGGCGGCAGGGCATTTTGATCGGCGGCAAACTGACCAACATTTCCTACATCCGCGATATGGCGTATTACGTCACCGTGGAATCCGGCACGGGGGTTTATGCCGAATGGTTTATTCCCAACCTGAGCATTCACCGCACCACGCCGCTGGCTCCGCAATTGGCCCGCAAACGGGTGGCGAATCCCAATCCCCGGTTGGAAGCCAACTCGGTCATGCTGACAGTGCATTCCGCCCCGTGCAGTCGGAACAAGCTGCCGCCTGGAAACGAGGCCAAGTTCCCGCTCCCTAAACGCCTGCGGCGGAATGACCAAGCCCCAATGACCAATTTGTGAGCGGCCCTCGTCTTTCTTAATCACTGGCGTGCAATTGACGAAGCATCGTTCGATAAATAAGTGAGCGGCAAGGCAGCCGTCGGTTCTTGAAATCGGAAAAACCAGCGGCCTGACGCCTTGCCGCTCATTTCCGCAGAATAGTTATTTCTCGAACAAGGCCAAGTAGTAGGCAAGCCTCACCGACAATACATGAAGAAATTGGTCATTGGGGCTTGGTCATTGGTCATTTTTAGGATTGGATTAGTTCGCGGAGTGTTTTAATCAGGCCGGGAATGGCGGTTTTGGGATCTTCGCGTTCTTCGTATTCCAGCACGATGTACCCGCGATAGTTGGCCTCTCGCAGGATTTGAATGATGCGGGCCAAGTCTGCCGGTTGTTTTTTCCCGCCTTGGGTGACGGCGGCTTTGATTTGGGCGTTGATGGCGTAAGGCGCGATCTCGGCCAGATCGCGGTAGGGGTCATCCGTGCGGAAGTTGCCGCCGTCGAAGTTGACGCCGAACCAAGGCGAATCTTTCACGCCTTTGATGATCTTCAGCATTTGGGCCGGGGTTTCGGTGATGCCGCCGTGGTTTTCCAAGGCCAGGCACACGCCTTTTTGGGCGGCGTAATCGAGCGATTCGTTAATGCCCGCCGTGCAGCGTTCGATGGCGGCGGCTTCGGAATCGCCTTTGGGAACCTTGCCCGCGAAAATGCGGATCACCGGCGCGCCCATCGCGGCGGCATGGTCGATCCAAGCCCGGGCGGAGGCCAATTGTTTGTCGCGGGCTTCGCCTTCCGGCACGCAAAAATCGTTGCCGATGGCCGTGCCGGAAATGTCCAACCCCAAGCGAAACGACCGCTCTTTGAGGCTCATCAGATATTCGTTGGTGATGTTCGCGGGGAAGTAATAGCCGGTGAGTTCCGTGCCGTCCAAATTCAGCTCGGCACAATAGTCGATGAAGTCTTCCAACGTCATCGTCGTGTTTTCGGTTTTCTTGCCGTTGCGGGGCAGCATGCGATTGAAGGAATACGCCGCCAGCGAGAGTTTCATGTGCGAACCGGAAGGCCGTTTGGGTGGGACAGCCGCTTGCAGCGTCGGCAACCCGTTCCAAACTGCCGCCGTTCCCAGTCCCAATCCCAAAGCTCCTGCTTGCAAAAAACTGCGCCGATTGGTGAGGGTTTCTGCGGAAATCGCCATACTGGCCCTTTCGGAAGGATAAAGATCACCTAGAAAATTAGGTGGAGGGTGGCATGGCCACTGCTTTGAGTGGCCATGTCTGATAGAAACACTTCCACTTCCCACCAGAATGCATGCCCACGCAAAGCCGTGGGCATGGCACACAAATCCTGGAACACATTTTCTTGACAATCCTAAATGAAGCATGGATTGTGCCGCATCGAGTGCAAAAAAGCCAGCGTGAGAAAGAGTGACTTGCCGACGAATCGACGCCAAGGTGTCGTATTCGGTCTGCGAGGAGGATTGCCGGGCGGGATCGGGGTTGTTACGATCCAAGCGTTTTGCCCCGTATGGCTTGCGGGGTCGTTTCGGACGACAGGAAATCGAGGAACAGAAGCATTATGTATCAAAGAATGGGCGCACACCCAGACGTGGTCGATGGCGTGGAAGGGGTTCGCTTCGCGGTTTGGGCACCGAACGCCAAGGAAGTCTCGGTGCTCTGCGATGCGGGGCATTGGCAGCCGGGCGAGGGCTATTATTTATGGGGGTCCGACAGCGGCGTGTGGTCGGGGTTTATGCCGGGCATGCAGCACGGCGATGCCTACAAATTCGGGGTCCGCACGCAGGAAGGCCATCTGCTGGAAAAAGCCGACCCGTTTGCTTTCCACACCGAAAAACCACCGAAAACCGCCTCCATCGTGTATGATGTCGGCGGCTACGAATGGCACGATGTGGACTGGATGGAAGCCCGCAAAGAAACCAATTGGCACGAAAAACCGATCTCGATTTACGAAGTGCATCTCGGTTCGTGGAAATGCCCCAAGGATGGCAGACGGTATTATACCTACCACGAACTCGCCGACATGCTGATCGATTACGTCCACGAAATGGGCTATACGCATTTGCAACTCATGCCCATTGCGGAATTTCCGTTTGATGGTTCTTGGGGTTATCAGGCGACGGGCTATTATGCGCCCACCAGCCGTTACGGAACGCCTCACGATTTCATGTATTTCATGGATCTTTGCCATCAGGCGGGCATCGGCGTGTTGATCGATTGGGTTCCCGCCCACTTTCCCACCGATGGCCACGCTTTGGGCCGTTTCGACGGCACGGCTCTCTACGAACACTCCGACGACCGCAAGGGGTTTCATCCCGATTGGGGAACCTACATCTATAACTTCGGGCGGTTCGAGGTCAAAGACTTTCTGCTCAACAGCGCCCGCTTTTGGCTGGAAACTTACCACGTAGATGGGATTCGCGTGGATGCCGTCGCCAGCATGTTGTATCTGGATTATTCCCGCAACGAAGGCGAATGGATTCCCAACGAACACGGCGGCAGGGAAAACAACGATGCGATTCAGTTCCTCAAAGACACCAACACGGTTTTGCACGGCGAGTTCCCCGGCATTCTGACCATCGCCGAGGAATCCACCGCGTGGGGCGGAGTCTCGCATCCGGTTTACACCGGCGGCTTGGGCTTCAACATGAAGTGGGACATGGGCTGGATGAACGACACGCTCCGCTACATGGGCCGCGATCCGATTCACCGCTCGTTCCATCAGAACGATTTGTCGTTCCGCATGGTGTATGCCTTCACCGAAAATTTCGTGCTGCCCTTGTCGCACGATGAAGTCGTCCACGGCAAAAAAGCGTTGATCTCGCAGATGCCGGGCGATTACTGGCAACAGTTCGCCAACTTGCGGTTGCTTTATGGCTATCAATACGCGATGCCCGGCAAGAAGCTGCTGTTCATGGGCGGCGAGTTCGCCCAATGGAGCGAATGGAACCACGACAGCGAACTGGATTGGGCCTTGTTCGGGCACGACAACCACGATGGCATCCGCCGGTTCGTGGGCGATTTGAACCACAAATTCCGCACCGAACCGGCGCTTTACGAAGCCGACTTTTCGGGCGAGGGCTTCGAGTGGGTTCAATGCGATGACCACAAAAACTGCGTGTTCGCTTTCATCCGCTACGCCAAGGACCGCAAAGATTTTCTGGTGATCGTGGGTAACTTCACGCCGACGGTGCATAAGAATTACCGCATCGGCGTGCCCGCCGCCGGGTTCTATAAGGAAGTCGTCAACAGCGATGCCAAGATCTACGGCGGCAGCAACGTGGGCAACATCGGCGGAAACTACAGCGAGAAAATCACCTCCCACGGCAAAGACCAAAGCATCAACCTCACGTTGCCCCCGCTTGGGGCTATTGATCCTCAAACCGGTTTCATAGCGGTCCAGGGCGAGTTCCTGCCTGCCGAAAGCGAACTGAATCCAGACTGCGAATGGGACATGTTGAGGTTGGTTTACAAAACGCTCGTGATCGTGGGAGTGATAAGCCTCGTACTCTCTCCCATCGTGTTGCTCCTGGGGGTGGTGCAGCAAAATATGATTGTGTTCGCATCTTCTCTTTCATGTTTCATCTCCGGCCTGAGTTTGATTTGGATGGGAAGCATCGGCCAGAACGTGTTCGAGATTTTGGAATCCATCAAGGAGGAACAAAAACCAGAGGTGCAAAAACCCCGCAACTGGCAGGAATACCAGGATTCAATTCATCCTCCGCGAGATCCGTGAGTATGTGGAGAACGCGAACTCTTTGCGCTGAAAAAAACCAGCTTGCCGCGAAAAAGTACGATGCTGAATTGCTAACCAAACCGAACCGCGACCGTAAGGAAGCGGGAATTCAAGTCACTTTGATCACCACTCCCTTACGGTCGTAGCTCGTAATAATCCTCTTCTTGAGAGAGTCGGTTGCCAGCGCTTCGTGCGGGCGGCTACCATCGGGGAGCGTAATCCTTCCTCAAACCCCATCGCTCGCTTTTTCTGATTCGGTTGTGCGGCTTTGACTTTTTCTTCCGAAACATCGCCGGCCTCTTTTCGTGTGCGGCTTGGGTCGCGGTTTCGTGCGGATGCGGTCTTGCTGGGAACGCTGTTTGGCGTGATCTCGGCGCTGGCTTATACCGGCACGAATCTCACGCTGCGTCGGATGGCGGATTCTCAAAGCCTGGATTGGGCGATGTGGATTTCGTGCTGGAAGAGCGTGCCGGCGGCTTTGATTGCCTGGGGTTTGGTGGCGCATTGGGCCTGGCGAGGATTACCCGCCCTTCCCCCCGTGAGGTTGTTGTTGCCATTGATCGCCACCGGGCTGTTCATGCAGTTTGTGGGCAACGTCAGTTTTCAATGGGGATTGAGCTTGGGCGGCTTGGCGCTCACCGTGCCGTTGACCTTCGCCACGCTGATCGGTTCGGGTGCGTTTTTGGGGCGATGGGTGTTGAACGAACCGATCACGCTGCGTTCGCTGCTGGCGATCGGCGTGCTGGTGGTTTCGATTGCGGTGCTAAGTCTGGGGGCCGGGGATGCCACCCGATCCACGCTGGCGGAAAGTTCTTGGACGGTGATTTTGGCTGCGATCTCAGCCGCGAGTTTGGCGGGCTTGGCATACGGAAGTTGCGGCGTAATGATCCGCCGAACCACCACGGGCCGGCACAACGTTTCGCTGTCCGGCACGCTGGTAATGCTCAGCACGACCGGCGTGATCGCGTTGGGGCTGGCCAGTTGGCTCCGCCTGGGAACCGGGCGGTTGATGCAAACCACAGCGACGGAACTCGGCACGATGTTGGCGGCGGGCAGTTTGAATGCCATCGCGTTTTTCGCCTGCGGGGCGGCGTTGATGCGTTTGTCGGTGGTGCGGGTGAATCTCATCAATGCTTCGCAAGCCGCGATGTGTGCCGCCGGCGGCGTCTTGTTCTTTCAGGAAGCCTTAACGGTTTGGATGGTGTTGGGAACCTCGCTGACAATCGGAGGCTTACTGCTGATGGAACGACCTTCGCCCGATGTTCCCGCGGAGAAAACCGATGATTTTTCGCCGGTCGCTGCCGGGTTTGATGTCCCACGCATCGGTGCGGAAACCTTCGTGGAAACCTGCGAAAACCACGCCGAGTTGCCTTCCACCAACAATCGCGCCTTGGAACTGGCCCGGCAAGCGGAACTGCAAACCCCGGCCTTGGTGCTGGCGGAACGGCAATCGGCGGGGCGGGGGCGGGGCATTCATGCCTGGTGGTCGGCAGAAGGGGCCTTAACTTTTTCGCTGATCTTGGATGCCGGGCAATGCGGACTTCGCCCGGAGCGTTGGCCGCAGGTTTCCCTCACCACGGGCCTGGCGATTTGCGAAGCCCTGGAACCATTCCTGCCGCATGGCCAACTCAAATTGAAGTGGCCGAACGATGTGATGTTGGGCGGCAAAAAACTGTGCGGGATTCTCAGCGAGATTCCTTCTTCTCTCAAAGGCCGCATCGTAGTGGGGATCGGCATCAACGTGAACAATCCGCTCGATTTAGCCCCTGCCGAGGTGAAAGATTTGGCGGTTTCGCTCGCGGACTTCACCGGCAGTCGGCTCGATTTAACGGAAGTTTTAATTCGCGTTTTACAGCAAATGGAATCGGAGTTCGCCCGCCTCGCGAAAGGCCCGCTGGAGTTCTCCAAACGCTTCCGCGAACGCTGTTGGCTGAATGGCCGCGAGGTGACCATTGCCGGCGGTCTCGCGAACATTCAAGGCTACTGCAACAGCATTGATGAAGAAGGCGCGCTGTTGATTCAAACCCCCGCCGGAACCGAACGCATCCTCAGCGGAACCGTCACCGCCATCGGCTGATTGCTTTCCGGTCTCTGATCTCCGGCTTCTGACCTTTGCTCAACAATTGCGGTGGGAATCGAGGGGGCGTAAACTGAAGCGGAATGCTCTCGGTTTTTGCTTTTTCTCTCTCTCCAAAAGTTTCCCGGCATGTGGTTTACCGAAGATCCTTGGCCGCCCGTGTTGATTTTGGCGTTGGCGGCTTTGGTGTTCGGGCTGGCTTGGAAATTCAATCGCCGCCACTTGTATCTTCTGTCGGCTTTGGGCTGCATGGGCTTGGGATTGGCGGTGCTGATTGTTGAGGAAATGATCGTCACCCCCACCGAGGAAGTCGAAGCCCGGGTGAATGAATTGGTCGATGCCGTCACCAAAGGCGAGAATGCGAAAGTCTTAGATTTTCTGGCGGGCGATACGAACGGTCTCCGCGAGGCCATCCGCAGTCAGTTAGAGAACATCCAAGTGCAGGACATGCGAATCACCGGTTTGCAAGTCACGCTCGAACCCGCTGGCGACAAAGCCGAGTCCAACTTCCGCGCTGAACGGAACGGTGATCTGGAAGAAGTCGGTCACTCAGTCCGTGCGGACTCGTTGGAACCTGACCTGGCAAAAAGCCGACAGAACCTGGAAGATTATTCAAGTCGAACAGCTTGATCCGCTTAAGGGCGATGTGATCGGCACCTGGAATCATTTCTGACCGGGCAAGGCCGGCCGGAGTTTATTGCCGAGGATTTTCCCAATTTCCTCAAAGCCATGCGCAATTCGTCGACTGGGTCGCATTAAATAGGTGAAGACCAAAACGCGAGCGGTTTCGCCTTTCCTGGCAGTTGTCGGGCAGGGTTTCTTCTGCCGTGCGTTTGGAGAAAACCTGCAAGTTAGGGCGATTTTTTGTTGCGTCCCAGGCTTTTTCCGCGATAAGATAGGTTGGCTAAGTATTTGTATTCTGGCTTTGGCTTTGTTTTCAGATCCCCCTTCCCAAAAGGAACCCTTCAAGATGACTCCTCGTTTCCGAATGTTGGGCGTGTTGTTTGCCGCGATTGGCTTGCTGCTTGTCACGGAAACGTCGACAAACCAAACCCAGGCGGCGGTCCGTAAACGACCGATCACAAAACTCCAGTTCGATCCCAATGCCGAGCAAGTTGAATTGTTTCAGGGCGTGAAAGATGGAAAGTTCGCCATCAAGGTGCTGCCCATTAACGCCATGAACAGCAACGTCCAAGTCGAGAATCTGACCAAAAAAGCTTTGACCGTCAAACTGCCCGATGCCGTAGTCGGCGTGCAAGTGCTGCAACAAATGGGCGGGATGATGGGTGGCATGGGAGGCATGGGCGGTGGAATGGGCGGTGGAATGGGCGGTATGGGCGGAGGAATGGGAGGCATGGGCGGCGGAATGGGGCAATCCATGGGCGGAGGAATGGGAGGCATGGGCGGCGGAATGGGCGGCGGCATGATGGGAGGCATGGGCGGCGGCATGGGTGGAATGGGCGGTGGCATGGGAGGCATGGGCGGTGGCGGGATGTTTTCCATCCCCCCGCAAAAAATCGTCCAAGTCCCTTTGACCACGGTTTGCCTGAACCACGGATTGCACGAACCGAATCCCAAAAACACCTATCGCTTAATGCCCGTTAGCCAATACACCGAAGACCCGGCCTTGCAAGAATTGATTCGGCTGGTCGGGACGGGTCGAGTCAACAAACAAGCCGCCCAAGCGGCCGCTTGGCATCTCACCGACCACATGAGCTGGCAAGAACTCGCCGCCAAATCCGTGGAACACCTGGGCGGCCAAGACCCCACGCCTTACTTCAACCGCGCCGAGTTGCTCGGTGCGCTGCAATTGGTGACACTGGCTCAACAGCGGGCCAAAACGCATGTCGAAAAAACAAATTCGCCGGGCGAAGAATCCGAAATCAGGCGGCCAACCAACCCGCGCGGACAATTCAACTCTCAGACGAGGGTGCGCACTCGGTAAATGTTGGATCCCAGACTTTGACTCATTATCAGGCGGTCAATTAAGTATCGCCATTTCGGCAGCGGATCTGTTTCAGGTCCATTTTCCAGAAAGGAACCCTTAAGATGTTTTCTCACTTTCGACCATTGGGTGTGTTATTCGCCGTGCTTTGCCTGATGCTTGTCCCGGAAACGCAGACAACCGAAATTCAGGCGGCAGTCCGTAAGCATGCGATCACAAGACTTCAGTACGATCCCAACGCCGAGAAAGTGAAACTGTTTCAGGGGGCCAAAGATGGAAAAATCGCCATCAAGGTGCTGCCGATCAATGCCATGAACAGCAACGTCCAAGTCGAGAATCTGACCAAAAAAACTCTGACCGTCAAACTGCCCGATGCCGTGGTTGGTGTACAAGTGCTGCATCAAATGGGCGGAATGATGGGAGGCATGGGTGGAATGGGTGGCATGGGCGGCGGAATGATGGGAGGCATGGGCGGCGGAATGATGGGCGGAAGGGGTGGTGGCCAAAGGATGGGCGGCGGAATGGGCGGCATGGGCGGCGGAATGATGGGTGGCATGGGCGGCGGAATGGGCGGCATGGGCGGCGGAATGGGCGGCATGGGCGGCGGAATGGGGATGTTCTCCATCCCCCCGCAAAAAATCGTCCAAGTCCCCTTGACCACGGTTTGCCTGGATCACGGATTACACGAACCCAACCCCAAAAACACCTACCGTTTAATTCCCCTCAGCCAATACACCGAAGACCCCACCTTGCAAGAATTGATTCGCCTGGTCGGGACGGGCCGAGTCAACAAACAAGCGGCCCAGGCAGCCGCTTGGCACCTCGCCAACCACATGAGCTGGCAACAACTCGCCGCCAAATCCGTGGAACACTTGGGCGGCCAAGCCCCCACGCCTTACTTCAATCGAGCCCAGTTGTTTAGGGCGTCGCAGTTGGTGACGCTGGCTGAGGCCCGCGGCAAAGAACGCGCCAAGAAGGGGCCTGCCGAAAAAACGAACTCGCCGGGCGAACAATTCCAAATCAGGCAGCCTATCAACGCGCGGGCAAGATTTGGCGGTCGGTAGCATCTCGTAAAACTCAATCTCATTTTAGCGGCAGAGGAACCCCGGTTTCCTCTGCCGTTTTTGTTTTGGCTGATTCACTTTCACCCATCAAACGGATCAAATATCATTGATAACTTCGGGACGTGGAGCGCAACTCCCAAGACGCAGATGAAGTTCCCGGCCTTGATAACTTCCCACAAGGAATGCATCCGAATGAATCCCATCGAGAATGGTTGTGGACGACTGCCGTTGCTCGCAGCGTTGATGCTGTCGCTGATGCCTTCGGTCTTGATTCGGGCGGCGGAAGAATGGCCGATGTCTGCCTGGAAAACCGCCACGCCCGCCGAAGCCGGCTTGGAGGAAGCGGAACTGAAAAAAGCCAGAGACTACGCGCTGACCGGCAAGGGGTCGGGATTTATTACCCACGGTGGACGGTTGGTGATGTCGTGGGGTGATGTGAAGCAACGCTACGACCTCAAATCCACGACCAAATCCTTCGGAGCTACGGCTCTGGGAATCGCCATCCAAGACGGCAAAATCGCACTTGCGGACAAGGCGAAACAACATCATCCCGGCTTCGGGATTCCGCCCAAGAGCAACGCCGAAACCGGCTGGCTCGATCAGATCACAATAATGCATCTAGCCACGCAAACCGCCGGCTTCGAGAAACCCGGCGGCTACGAAAAGCTGATCTTCAAACCCGGAACGAAATGGGCTTACAGCGACGGCGGCCCCAATTGGTTGGCCGAGTGCATTACATTGGCCTATAAACAAGACCTCGATAAGCTGATGTTCGACCGCGTTTTCACGCCATTGGGCATCACGCGGAACGATCTTGTCTGGCGGAAGAACAGCTATCGCCCCAAAGAAATCGAAGGCATTCCCCGGCGGGAATTCGGGTCGGGAATTAGTGCCAACGTGAATGCCATGGCCCGCATCGGTTTGTTGTATCTCCGCGAAGGAACCTGGAACGGCAAGCGGATTCTGCCGAAAAAGTTCGTGCAGCAAGCCGGCATGACGATTCCCGCCGTCGTGGGGTTGCCGGAAGTCGATCCCAAAAACTACGGCAACGCCTCGGACCATTACGGGCTGTTGTGGTGGAACAACGCCGATGGCACGTTGAAGGATGTGCCGCGAGATGCGTTTTGGTCTTGGGGCTTGTACGACAGTCTGATCGTGGTGATTCCCAGTCTGGACATCGTCGCGGCCCGCGCGGGTCAATCGTGGAAACGAAAAAATGGGGAAGACCATTACGCCGTGTTGGAACCCTTTTTGGGACCGATTGCGAAGGCGGTACGGAAGGAAAAAGTCAGCCGCGCGGGCAATCCGCCTTATCCGCCCAGTTCTGTCATCACTGGGATCGAATGGGCTTCCGCTTCCTCGATCATTCGCAAAGCTCCCGGCGGTGACAACTGGCCGCTGACTTGGGCCGACGACGACCGGCTTTACACGGCTTACGGAGATGGCAAAGGCTTCAAACCGTTTGTCGATGTCAAACTCAGCATGGGATTGGCGCGGATTGCCGGATCGGCGGAGGATTTTCAGGCCGAGAATCTGCGTTCGGCGACGTTTGAAACTCGCGGCGACGGCAACAAAGCCAAAAAAGCAAGCGGGTTGTTAATGGTCGCTGGCACGCTGTATCTGTTGGCCCGGAATGCAGGCAATTCGCAATTGGCGTGGTCCACAGACCACGCCAAGACCTGGACTTGGAGCGATTGGAAATTCACCGAGAGTTTCGGCTGTCCCACGTTTCTGAATTTCGGACGCAATTACGCCGGTGCGCGGGACAAGTTCGTCTATGTTTACTCGCACGACAACGATAGCGCCTACCAACCCGCCGACCGCATGGTGCTCGCCCGCGTGCCTGCCGACAAAATCAAGCAGCAAAAATCCTACGAGTTTTTCACGGGACTCGACAAAACCGGCGAGCCGATGTGGACGATGGATTTGGCAAAGCGTGCGGCGGTGTTCGCGAACCCCGGCCGATGCGAGCGGTCGGGCATCAGTTATAACCCGGCGCTGAAGCGTTATCTTTGGTGCCAAATCCTGCCCGGTGCCGCTCCGCGATTCGCGGGCGGGTTTGGGATTTATGATGCCCCCGAACCGTGGGGACCGTGGACGACGGTGTTCTTCACCGAATCTTGGGACGTCGGTCCCGGCGAAACATCGAGCTTTCCCACCAAATGGATCAGCCAAGATGGCCGCACGCTGCATTTGGTATTTTCAGGCGACGATCATTTTTCCGTCCGCCAAGCCAAACTCCAAATCGCCCCTTGATCGCGGCACACATTAACCCGGGTTGATGAAGGTCTCTTCGGTGGAGTCCATGCCCGAAATGTTTGTGGCTAGGTGGTCGCGGACTCTTTGATGCAGGTGTTTGGGACTCATGTCGTGAATGGCCCGGCGGATAGCTTTTAAGCGCTGGCTGATGATCGCCAGATGGCAGACGGGTTCGCCGGGTTTGATGGCGGGCATGGTGGTCAGCCCCAGTACGACGCCGTTGACCGAACTGTGCAACGAATTTTGTTGTTCGCCTAAGATGCTGAAGTTGGAGGCAATCGGCTGGCCGGCTTCGACCAAATCCCCCAAACCGACGTGAAAGCGAATGATCCCGCCGACTTCCCCGCGCAGCCAAGTGGTTTTGCGGATGTGGGCTTGATACGGCGGTTCGATCACGGTTCCGGTCAGCATTCCCAGGCGAATCAGCACGTTGCGAATGCCCCGCACGCCGGTTTCCAGAATGGACGGTTCCAGCTTGAAAGGTTCGCCGGCTTCCAAAATGATCGTGGGGCAACCAACTTTGCACGCCGCGCGGCGAAGCGAGCCGACGGGGCCTTTGCCATCCACGATCAGTTCGCAGCCGAACGAATCGGCCAATTGCTTGACTTCGGGAATCGACAAATCGCCGCGCACGTTGGGGAAGTTCGTGCGGTACGTCGCCGCCGTGTGCAGATCAATTCCGTAATCGCACTTTTCGATGACCTCTCGCAAGATTGTGTCGGCATAGCGGCTGGTCAGGCTGCCCGTGGCCGAGCCGGGAAAAGAACGGTTTAGATCGCGGCGGTCGGGCAGATAGCGTTGTTGCTGCTCGAAGCCCAACACGTTGACGACGGGAATCAAAAGCAGCGAGCCGCGGATGAGTTCCAAGGAGGAAGTGTAAATCAGATCGTGAATAATACCCGTGCCGTTGAGTTCATCCCCATGCACGGCGGCGGAGATGAACATGGTGGGGCCGGGTTTGTAGGCCCGGATCACGCGGATGGGAATGGCCACCTCGTTGCCGGTGTAGGTTTCCGAGATTTTCAGCGCACGTCCCGTGTTTCGCCGCGCTCGACCGTCATTCCGCCAATGGCCAACTCAGGTGTCTTCTTCATCGTTGGTTCTCAATGCCTCATCGGGGACTTCCAATTCTTCGGACGCGGATTTGGCTTGGGAAGGAACGGGCAGCGGGGGTTCCACGGGAGGATCATCCGGCAGGCGAGCCGCGACCGAGACTACGTTCGTCGGGTGATCGAGCAATGGGTTCGCTGATGAGCGGGGGACCGGCTCGGCTTCGGTGACCGCATCCGGCGGGTGAACGGAATCCTTGCGTTTCTTCTTGGTTTTCTTGGCTTCCCGCTTGGCATCCACGCTGGGAACCATCGACCGCAAGGTGATTTGCTTCCCATAACACAACACCACGTCGCCGGGTAATAGCACATCATCGCCGTGCGGCGCGGGGGTAATCAGTCCGTTGCGGTTGATGCTTAAAACCATCACGTCTTGGCTGCGGAGATTGGTGGTTCCGATTTGCTTATTGGCCAGTTCCGAATCGGGGCTGATTTGAAATTCAGCCACGGTATAACCTCGGGCCAATGCCAACCGCTGGCGGATGTCCACATCGTCGAAGGCGATTTGCTCTTCGAGATATTGAATGATCTTGCCGGCGATGTCCACGCCGGTGGCCGTTTCGATTCCCTCCAAGCCGGGGGAAGAATTGACTTCCATAATTTGCGGCCCCTCCGCGCCTTCGAGCATGTCCACGCCGGCGACGCGAAGCCCCATAATGCGGGCCGCTTGAACGGCGGTGCGTTCGTATTCGGGGGAAAGTTCTACCCTCATCGCCTTGCCGCCGCGATGCACGTTGCTGCGAAATTCTTGCCCGACCGCTTGCCTGCGCATGGCCGCAACCACTTTATCGCCGATCACAAACGCGCGAATGTCTTTGCCTTTGCTTTCCTTGACGAACTTCTGAATCAGCACGTTATGCTGCGTGCTGTTGAGGGTTTCGATGATGGCGGCGGCGACGGTCACGCTGTCGGCCAAAATCACGCCCACGCCTTGGGTTCCTTCCAGCAGTTTGATAATCACCGGAGCGCCGCCGACCCGTTCGATTGCGGGCAGCACGTCTTGCTTGCGTTTGACGAAGGCGGTGGCGGGCATGCCGATGTCGTGCCGGCTGAGCGCTTGAAGGGCCCGCAATTTATCGCGGGACACGCTGATGGCATGCGAGGGGTTCAGCGAGTAAACGCCCATCTGCTCGAAGTGCCGGACCACCGCCGTCCCGAACGCCGTGATCGAAGCCCCGATGCGGGGAATGATTCCATCGTATGCGCTTAGATCCTGCCCGCAGAACGTGAGTTGCGGCGTTTCTTCTTCCATGAAAATCCCGAACAGCAGCGTATTGAGCACCTTGGGGTGATGCCCCCTTGCGGTTGCGGCTTCTCTAAGCCTTCGTGTGCTGTAACAGTTGCCGTTCCGCGACAAAATCGCAATCTTCATCCGTTACCTCGATGAGTGTTTTGCTTGGGCTTTGAGGATTTCTGCCTCAGCGGGTTCCCCCCGTAAAACGATTGGCCGGCATCGACGAAATACCGCCCCCTCACCGCCTCGCGGCCCAGCAGCATGCGAAAGCCCATGCTGTCCCGGCTGACCAAAGTGAGTTCGATCGGCCATTGGCGGTCCATAAAGTGAATGGTCGTGACCACCACCGGACGCCGCGTCACGTGCCCGCCGCTGCTGCGCACCTCGCGGTACTCTAATAACTCGGCCTGGCATTCCAACGTGGTTTTGGCATCGCGTTGGAACGGATGCACTTTGAACGTCAACAGCGTGCGATCACCTTGGCGAGTTTCCCGGATCTTAAACGCATGCAAGGCGGAAGATCGCGCGCCGGTATCGACTTTCACTTTAATCTGCGACACGCCCAAATCGGGCAAGCTCACCCACTCCCGCCAACCGATGGGTGGATAGATTTTCGGTTTGGTTTTTCGTGCAGACACGCGAAGTCAAACTGGGACAAGGCCGTTAAGCGAAGTGGCGATTTGATTCACCGAGGAAACTTTTCAATGATGATAATAAAACCTTGCTCGCGTTCCACAAGTGGCGGGCGGGAAAATTCCAAAAAGATTGCCAATGCCACCGGATTCATATCCTCAATGACGAAATGACGAATAGGGTTTTTTGTTCCAAGCCGACACCTTGGTGTTAGAACTGCCGGCAAGCCGGTGGCTTGGGATTTGCGTTAGGCCGCTTTTTGGTCGGGGGGATTTTTGTTTTTGTTGGCCGTGTCGAAGGACTGTTTTTCTTTGATGATCGAATCGCCGTCGAAGCGGCTGCCGAAGTACATTTGCTGGGCACCGGGGTCGTTCAAGACGGTTTGGGCGTCTCCACTGACCAAGACCTTGCCCGCGCATACGATGTAACTGCGGTCGGTAATCGTCAGGGTTTCGCGCTCGCGGTGGTCGGTCAGCAGAATCGCGATGCCGGTGCTGCGGAGGTCGCGAATAATGTCCTGAATCGCGTTGATCGTCACCGGGTCGATCCCGGTGAACGGTTCATCCAGCAATATCAAAGCGGGTTTGCTAGCCAGGCAGCGGGCGATTTCCAGGCGGCGGCGTTCTCCGCCGGAAAGCGTGGAAGCGGTTTGCCGGCGTTTGTCGTTCAGGCCGAATTGCGTGAGCAGACGGTCCACTTCCTCGTAGCGTTGCCGGCGGTTGAGTTTCAGATATTCCAAAATCGCGAACAGGTTTTGCTCGACGGAGAGCTTTTTGAAGATGCTGTCTTCCTGAGGCAGAAAGCCCATGCCGTGCCTCGCCCGCTTGTACATCGCCCAGTGCGTCACGTCGGTTCCGCTGAGCACCACCCTGCCTTTAGTGGGCGCGGTAAACCCGCAGGCCATTTTGAAGCTGGTGGTTTTGCCGGCTCCATTCGGCCCCAACAGGCCGACAATTTCGCCTTCGTTGACGTAAAAATCAATTCCATCCACCGCCCGTTTGCCGGGGTATTCCTTCACCAATCCGCTGCATTCCAAAATCGACATTGGAAACGTCCTCCTTGACGTGGTTTTCAGTTTTCAGCTTTGGTCATTGGTCATTGGTCATTGGTCATTTCTGCCTACTGCCCGTCAGCGGATTCGCTGCATGTCGCCGAAGTCGGGATAGAATGGGAAGCGGAAGCTGGGGTATTCGGTTTTCTGTCCGCGGGGATCTTTGTGATAGGTGATGGGATATCCCTTGCCGTGATTTAAGAAGGGAATCGCGTGCGGCCAATAAATGTAAAATGCCTTGCCGACCAGGGCTTCGCGCGGAACCGAATGCGCATTTTTCGCCCAACCGCCGCCTTGCCAAGCGGGTCCGGGACGATGCGGCGTCCACAAGCGGCTGTCTTTGCTGCGGGGACTGTTGTCGCCCAGCACGAAAAACTCCTCGCTGCCCAAGCGGTCGAAGCGCACGAACAGATCGCTGTTCTTGGCGTATTCTTCGTACCACTCGGCGGGGTTCGACAATTTGCTGAGCAGCAGCGATGTCGATCCGTGGTATTCGCTGTGGGGAACGCCATCGAATCGGCGGGGGTTGTCTTCGGAATCCTCATCGTCCAAACCCTCGAAGTGCGGATTGAAGTTGATCGACTCGCCCCGGTAGTAAATGTCGCGTTCCAGTTTCAAGTGGGAGACTTCGACATCCGCACCCCGTGCGGCGATGCCCACGGGAATCAGATCGCGGTCGTTGGGAATCTGCCGCACGTTCCCGCCACCGAAGGGCGAGTATTCCGCGTTGGGTCTACCGTTTTCTCCGCTGCCGAAGTCGATCAATTTGTCGTTGACCCACACGCACAGCCGATTGTCCACATTGGCGAAACGGATGTCGTAAGTGCCCGCGCCTTTGACGGCGGTTTCGGCGGTTCCCAGTTTGATGATTTCGCTTTCATCGCGGCTCTTGGCATCGGGATGAAACAACAGGGCTTGGCCGGTGGCCAGATCGAATCGGCAACGGTATTGCCGGGGGCCTTCGTTGAGTTCCAATAGCAGTTCACCGCCATCGTTCGAGGTCACTTTGGCCCGGCAACTCAGCGTCAAATCGCCCACCCAATAATAGCCCATGCCGTGGTCGTTCATGTTCCGACCGCCTTGGGTGGTGTAAGAATTGTAACCGCAGAAATCGGTGATGAGCTGCAATCGCTCCCAAGGAGAGAACTCCGCATGCCCCTCTTTCTCTTCGGCCCGTTCCCAAATTCGCCAATCGGAGGGTTCCGGCACGATGTTCCGATACCTGAGCCAGCGGAGTTTGTCATCGCCTGATTTCTCGGCAGCCAGCTTGAAGGCGCGGCCTTCCTCTTCGGATCGCCAACCGGCGGCATCTTCGGCCCATCCGGCGATGACTTTGCCGGGCCGAGTTTCGCCCGTACCGGTGTCGGTCACGGCAGCCCAGCGCCGGGGCCACCCATGTTTGTGCAAACCGCGTTCGGGGTGGTCGTTGTCGTAAACGAGAATTTGCAGCACCTTCTGTTTATCGGGGTCGGCCTTTTGCAGAATCTGCCATTTGCCGGCCTCGGTTTTGCGGGCGTAGATGTCGCCCTGGCTGATTTGCAGTTCTTCGCCGGGCAAACCCACCAAGCGTTTGATGTAATTCGTCTGCGGATCTTGCGGGTACTTGAAGACAATCACGTCCCAGCGGTCGGGTTCGCCCATTTCGTAGGGGAACTTGGTGACTAAAATCCGGTCGCCGGTGAAGACGGGTTGTTCTCTTAAGTCCACCTGAAAGCGGCAGTTCGGGCAAAACGCGGAATCCACAAATCCGCCATCGGGATCGAGCAGCCCGCTTTCCTGTTGGATTTCATCGCTGGCCCCCACCACGATGTGTTGTCCGCATTGCGGGCAGTAGGCTTCTTTGTTGCGGCCCAGCAATGTGGGAGCCATCGAACCGGTGGGAATCACAAAGGCTTCGGCTTCAAACGTGCGAAATAAAAACGCCAGAATGAACGCCACCACGATGGCTTCCATCGATTCGCGGGCTTCGGATTTCAAAGTTCGGTGCTTTTTTTTGGGAGCCTCCGTTTTGGAGGCATCTTTCTCCGAACCGCCCCGCCGTGGTTTGGCGTTCGGTTTCGCGGAAGCCTTGGACTCCGACTGTTTGCCGCGAAAAAAATCTTTCGCGCGTTTCTGAAGGGCTTTTTGATTCCGTCATGGGTTTTCTGTCCGAGTTCAGTTTTCAGTTTTCAGTTTTCAGACTGGCTTTTCCCTCTGGCGCTCCGTCCTCTGCTCTCCGCCTATCGCCTACCGCCTCTTCAAACTAGCGAATATAGCGAATTCGCGGAAAATCGGGAATGCGGATGTGGCGGATGGAGTCGCCGATGCGGATTTTCATCTGCCGTGAGGGCAAATGCACCACGAAGGGTTTTCCCAGCAACAAGCGTATCGGCACGGCTCCGTTTTTCCAGCGTCGGCTGTCCAAGGAAACCGGGCTGTTGTCGCCTAGGACGTAAAGTTCATCATTTTTCAGCGTGAAAGGTTTTTCATCCCCCTTGCTGGTGTAGTACACGTCCCGAAACAATTGTAGGGAATCCACGCGGGCCGCCAAGCCCCGCGAACCCAGCCGCACCGGAAATCGCGGCGGTTCGCCGGCGGGTAGCGGTTCGGGAATCGGCCACGCGGGAAAGATTTCCTCTCCATTGATGGCCACCGTCACCTGCCGGTCGATCAACGACATTTCGATTTGGCAAGGCTCTGTTTCCCAGGCGGTCTGCAAAGCCGCCTTTCGCAAAGGGGCATATTGCGGAGCGGTTTCTGGGTTACTCAGCAGTTGAACTTCCCGCCCGCTAAAATCTACGAGCACCCGATACGTGTTTGCCCCATCCGTCATGTCGATGGCGAATTGGCGGTCGGCAGGCGGGGAAGTCGCGGGGGCCGAAACATCCAACCGCAACGAGACCATCAAATCCCGCACGGCGTTTTCGCTGGATTGCGAAGTCAGCCGATTGTATCCGTAGTCGTCCATCACTGGCGAAAGATGCGAACGATGATACAACTGATCGACGGCCTCCCGGTATTTCGCATCGTCCGAGACTTTCCTCAGCCGTTCCCAAAGTTCCAAGGACATGACCCCGGTGACGGTCAATCGGCGGGTTTTCACGTCGAACCGCGCCGGCAGCATGGCGGGCGGCCATTTCAAGCCTTCCTCGACAATCGGCAAGGCCACCGAAGTGACGTGCCTGCCGCCGGCCCGCAGAAAATGTCCATAAGTCACCCATGCAAAAGAAGTTTCTTCGGGAGCCAAGTTCAAGCCGTGAACAGAACCATCGCTCCTAGGCTTGGTGAGTTTTGAAGGCGAAACGGGTTCTTGAATTTGAAACCCGTGCCCCTCCGCTTTCCAAGCAGAATCGGGCCGCCAACGCGATTGCCATTCGGGATCGTCGCTGGGTTCGTAATCGTGGTTGTAGACGGAAATCCGCATCGCTTTTTGCGTGGCGTAATTTTTTTGGCAAAGACGACCATCCGCGTACACATCGCCTTGTCGAATCGCAATCGTTTCCCCCGGCAAACCGGCGAGGCGTTTGACGTAAGCCTGCGTGGTTTCGTAGGGGTTGCGAAACACGATGACTTCCCACCGCCGCGGTGGCCGTAGCCAGTAGGCTTCCCGAAAAACCAGCAACTGATCGCCTTGGTTTCTGGGAACTTGGGAAATGTCGATGGCCCGCTGTCCGCAGTTGGGGCAAGTGCAAAGCTGGCGCTCGCCTTCTGAGTAGCCGTGTACGTCGCTGCCATGCTGTTCGTCGCCGTCTCCGGTCATTCCACGCGAGGATTCGGGCCGATAAGACACCCCGAATGTGAACGGGAATTGGCACGTTGGGCAAACGACTTGCTTATGAAACCCCAACAAAGCGGGAGCCATCGACCCGGTGGAAATCATGTAGCCTTCGACCTCGAAGGTCCGAAACACGATCACCGCCAAAACCAAGCACAATAGCGACTCGACGAATTGCCGAAAATGGGCCGGCTTCAGCGCAGCATCCTTCACCGAGGAATTGGCGAACGAAGTTTGGCTCTCGCTGCCCGACATGCTGCGGATTCCCAGAACACGAACGCAAAATCGCCCGCTAAAACATGACCCAATCAAACCTTGTTATTATTCTAACGCAAACCCGCCCCCACGGGGAATCCCGGAATGTTTGTCAAGGGTCGAGACGGGTCGGGACGGGTCGGGACGGGTCGGGACGGGTAGACGGGTCGAGACGGGTCGAGACGGGTCGAGTCGGGTCGAGACGGGTCGGGTCGAGAGACAAGGGGCAAGAGCCAGAACGCAAAGTCGGAGGATTGAAAATTGCTCCGCGCTGTCCCTCTCCTTCTGGCCCTTGACACTTGTCTCTCGACTTGACACCGTTGCCATCGTCACAACCCATTCGCCCGCAAACTTCCTTCTGTTTATCAATCTTTCCAGACCGTCAAAGTCTGTTCAAGAACTTTGACGAATAGATAATGGATGCAGCGATGACCCCATCGTAAGGAGCCAGCAAAGTTTTTAGCGCGACGGATCGTTCTTGCCACTCTCGACGTTGGCGATTGGCGGGAACCTTCGACCATGAGAAGTGTCCCACCGGACGCCGACGGAGCAACAATTCTCTCGAAAGGGAAACGCTCTTATGGCGAACGACGTGAAGGCGACGACAGATGTGCTAGTGGTGAATCGGCGGTCGCAAGGCCGTCGCAACGCGGATCGACGCACCGAAGATGACCCCCAGCAAGTGGCCACAGAACGACGAGTCGCCCCCCGTCGCAAGGTGGAACGGCGAAGGCAAATCGATCCCACCACTTGCGAACGCGATTATTCCGGCGATGAAATCGAATTTATGAAGGCAATGGATGACTACAAACGCCAAAGCGGTCGGCAATTCCCGACTTGGAGCGAAGTTTTGGAAGTGATTCGCAGCCTCGGCTACCGCAAAGTCGCCGAACCCACGCAGATCTTCAAATCGTAGAGACAACGTTAACGGGCCGAAGGCAATAACACGAACAAGGGTTGGGAAAAATCCCCCGGGCAGCACGATGTTGCCGGGGGATTTTCTGTTACCTCCTCGTTTTTATCCGGCCGGCAAAGTCGCTCTCAAGCCACACAAACCGAAACAAGACCTCCACGATTCGGCTCGTTTGAATTGAAGAACTTGAAGCGGCCGATTAAGCCGAGAAATTCCCTGCTGTTGCGCTTCGATTTGCTCGGACTGGTATTCGAGCTCCTGGAGAAGTTCCTGCAAACTCACCAACCCTCACCCGCGCCGGAAATCCTGGGGAACTTCGCTGGTATCTCTGCCCGCGCTAGAAAAAGCCCCTGAGTCACAAAGTTTGCGATCCAGGGGTTCAGTGGCGGGAACCGAACCCTCTTCCAACTTTTCAAAGAGACCATTTCGATATTGTGTAAAACTCGCAATCAGCAAACCTGACAGAGAGCCTATAAAGACTGGGAAACTAATTGAAAGACAATAAGGTTAATCCAAATTGAACCAATCCGAGTCCAATCCAAAGATGTCGTCGATATGAGCTTTAATCTTGTCCATGTCGTCATCCGTATCAGCAACGAACCAGTCCAATTCGCTGCCACCATCTAATTCATCTTTGAAACCATCGCTGGCATTCATATTCATAAAGTATGCGTCACGAATCGACTGAGCCCGGTGGATGAGATCATCCTGATCGTCATCGCAATCCATGTTTTGGTCCCTGCGCGTCCATTCCTGCATGATGTGGCACAGTGCGACCAGGGCATTATCGACAGGTGTTTCACCTGCAATCAAAATGTCCTCGTCTTGCTGCCCCTTCAACTTGTCGGCTCCAAGCCCACCGATGAGAAAATCGCGGCCATTGCCGCCGTCGAGTTGATCATCACCATCACCTCCGACCAGGAGATCATCCCCCTTACTACCGCGCAGCTTATCATTCCCAGCACCTCCAAACAGCCAGGCGTTCACGTCCAGATCGGTATGGACTTTAATATCATCGTCACCGTCCAGTCCATACACGATCACCTTGGTAACGGATGCGTTGCTCCCGTCGTATTTGAAACTCCCGATCTCCATTGAATCGGCCTTCGAGCCTGACTTGATCGAGATCTTGAATTCGCCGGCCATCGAGCCGAACTTGACATCAATTTTGTCATCCAACGATGACCCTCGGACTACCAGAACTTTGCTGCCATCTCCACAGAAGTCATCAAAAATTTGCGCGACATTCTCACTCGCGCCGTTCACTGTCACGAAAATCATCGCCGTGTCAACGCCACCGTCACCATCGGAGATCTCATATGTGAACCAATCGTCAATTGTCGCACCCGCGGCCAAGCCCAGTAGGGTGCCCGATGTGGTGGCGTTATAAGTGAAGCTACCATCCCCATGCAGCGTGACTGTCGCCCCTTCGGCCGTAGTGAAAGGACCAGTTGTGGTGACAATCAGTGGGTCGTTAGCGGCACCAGCCGGATCGATATCATTGACCAACACTCCATTGGCCGCGTCAACCTGCAACAACGTAAACACGTCTGCTGTGTATCTGTCAATATTGGCTGTGGGAGTCCTATTGGTTACTTCGATCTCAAAAATTGCAGTCGATAGCCCGCCAACACTATCACTGGCTTGTATTGAGATGGTGTGAACGACTGGCCCATCTAAAAGCGAACCATTATTCACCGTGACAACGCCAGTGCTCGAGTTAATGGCAAAACGTCCGCCAGCATTGTCCGTCAGACTGTAGACAACAACCGGCCCGTCGGGATCGGTCGAAAATGCGGTGAGGCCGACCACTGTCCCATTGGTCGCCCCTTCCGCCACAAGATTGATTGAGTTGTTGGAATCGATTGGCGTTGTCGGTTTCACATTATTCAAGGCAGCAGCAGAGAACTCCGATGTATTGCCTAAAGGGTCCGTTGCCGTAACGGTGATGAACTCGCCCCACGCGCTCCCCGCGTTTAGAAGGACATCGAAGGCCGCATTCCCAGAGGAATCAGTCGTTATCTCTAAATACCCAAGCCAGCGTTCACCTTCAGCATAGCCGGTTACTACGGAATTGGCATAGAAATCGAGAGTGAACGTGGTGAGGGGATGGCTGTTGATGTGCCCACCAACCCGCGTTTGGACACCTGGATTTGCTATCTCAATTGTTGGTGAATTCTGCAAAGTGTTTGCACCGGCATCCTCATCTCCCGGATCGTTTGAGGTGATTCCATCATTCCCGAGGTCGATTCCTAACCCGCCGTTGGAGTGAATCGAATTTCCTTGGATTGAATTCCCTGTTGACTGTGCGCTAAATCCAAAAAAGTTCATCGCATCGACGACCGAGACACCATTTCCCTGGTTGCCAGAAATAAGATTTGCAGAAGCGGGAGTTGGTCCACCAATGGTGTTGTCCGTGCCGCCGAGTATCCTGACTCCGTCATAAAGGTTGCCCAAGGCTTGGCTGCCGGTAATATCGGTGCCGATATAGTTGCCTTGGATCAGAGAGTTCGATGTCGTGGCTCCAATCAGCACGCCACCATCCGTGCCAAAGTTTCCTGAAACGATGTTCCTGGCACCGGCCACCGAACCACCCAGAATGTTTCCCGTTCCACCGAAGAGAAAGAACACACCTTGATATGTGTTACCCAGAGCTACTGTGCCGGCAGCATCTAGTCCGACAATATTCCCTAGCAGGGCGTTATTGCTGCCATTATTCGTACCAATCCCGCTGAAGCCATTGGCGGACACGACATTGCCCGCGCCGGTTCCAGGAGTCGCGGTTAAACCACCAACCGTATTGTAGCTCGCATATGCGCGAATGTAGACACCATGCTGCTGGTTCCCCAAGGGATGAATCCCAGACATATCGACGCCGATATAATTCCCGGCGATGGTGTTGCCATCGGTGCCGAGATCACTCAAATACACACCATTGCCAAAGTTCGCCGAGATGATATTCCGCTCGGCGGCATCGTTGATCCCGTCGCCGTTGGTACCAATGGTGTTGTCATGAGAACCGCCAGTGATGCCCACGCCGCTGCTTCTGTTGCCGTAGCGCAACCATACCAGTACGATCTGTCCCGATGAAGTTTCCAGCAACAATGTTTCCTTCGACAGTTGAAGTACTCATATAGACTCCATAGTTATTCGCAGAGATTATATTTCGTTCGGCGTCGTCGGCGACCCCATCGCCGTTCGTGCCGATCAGGTTGTGATACGCGCGGTCATAGATGAATATCCCATTGCCTCCATTCCCTACAGCAATGGTGCCAGTGAAGTCCGTGCCGATATAGTTCCCCGCAATCGAGTTGTCGTGCGCAGCGGAAGAGAGCCAGACGCCATTATTGCCGTTCCCAGAGAGAATATTCCGCTCGGCGGCATCATTCATTCCATCTCCATTCGTGCCGAGAATGTTGTTTTGAGACCCGCCCGAAATAATCACGCCCGACCCAATGTTTGCCAGGGCGTGAGTGCCCGTGACATCCACACCAACATAGTTGCCTGCCACCACGTTATATTGCGTGTTATCCAGGGTGATCCCGTTAGATACATTCCCTGAAACCAAGTTGCGTTCGGCAACATCGGCAACGCCATCACTGTTAGTGCCAACGCGATTATTACTCCCAAAGGAAACTAGATGTTTTGAATAGTTCGGACTTTTATGGTATGATCGTGAGAGTGAGTGACGGGGGTTTTAGTATCCTGCTGTGTGGTGGAACGGGATCTGCAATGGATTTGCCCGATGCACGGAGTTTGTCGTCTGAAACATTGGAAATGCTGCGAAGACTAGCAGTCCGCGCGGTCGTCGATTTGAACATGAGCCAGAAAGACGCCGCCACGACTTTTGGTGTTAGCGAGAATGCCGTCGGAACGTGGTGTCGGGCCTACCGCGAACGCGGCGAGGAGGCACTCAACCTGCGGCCTCAAGGTCGACCCCTGGGAACTGGCAGGCTTCTGACGCCCGCTGAGGAAAAGATTCTGCAGGCGATCATCCTAGACGCGACACCCGAAGCTTTTGATATCCCGTTCGCGACTTGGACGCGGCGGGCGGTGCAAGCATTGATTTGGAATCGCTACGGAGTCGATCTGTCTGAGCAAGGCGTTGGGAACTATCTTCATCGCTGGAAGATGACGCCGCAAAAGCCAGCGCGCCATGCGCGGGAACAAGACCCGGATGAAGTGCGGGAATTCGAAGAAGACACTCTGCCAGACGCGGAAAAGCAGGCGGATGAGGAAGACGGTCAACTGCATTTCTTGGACGAGGCGGGGATCAACTTGCACGACCAGATCGGCACCAGTTACGCCCCGATTGGGCAAACCCCCGTGCTGGACGTTCCGAAAATCCGCATTCAGCAAAACCTAATCGCCAGCGTCACTCCCGAGGGCGATTTGACATTCGATCTGTTTTCCGGAACACTGACCGCGCACAAGTTCATCGACTTTCTCGAACACCTGATTGCCTCATCCGATCGCAAAGTGTTTCTCGTGCTCGACCATCACCCCGTTCACACGGCGGGAGCGGTTGAGAAATGGGTCGACAACCACCCCGATGAAATTCAACTCGTCTGGCTGCCGCGATATAGTCCCGAGTACAACCCCGAGGAGTTTCTTCATAATGATTTGAAAGCGAGTCTCAAGAACAAACCGCTTCCCGAGGATACTTCAGGTTTTATCAACACGATCCGCAAAATCCTGAAAGAGATCGCCATTCTCCCAGAGCGGATTAAGGGCTACTTTCAACAGGCCAAAATCGAGATCGGCACTATATAATAAACAATCTTCGTATAATAAGGCTGGCTCCCGCCTGGATTGTCACCGCGTGGCTCCAGACTCCCGGTTGGCCATTGGCGATCGCGGTCGTGCCAGTCGCATCCGTACCCACATAGTTGCCGGCTACCACGTTATATTGCGTGCCAGCATCTCGGAGCATGATGCCATCACTGTAGTTCCCCGAGACAAGATTCCGTTCCGCCTCGTCCGCCAAACCGTTGCCATCAGTGCCGATGCGGTTGTACTTCGAACTGCCGGAGATCCGAATGCCTTGGCTCCAGTTCCCGGCACTGCCGTTCGCCAGGCCGAACGACCCACTCACGTCCGTCCCGATATAGTTCCCCGCCACGACGTTGTAATCGGAATCGTAAAACACGATCCCGTTAAACGTATTACCTGAGATAATGTTCCGCTCGGCGGCATCGTTGACTCCATCGCCATTCGTGCCGATCACATTGGACGTGGCACTGACGATTCGTACGCCGACAGAGGCGTTCCCTAGTGCGGAGTTCCCGTTAGCGTTGGTGCCGATGTAGTTGCCGGCAACTGTATTGTTGTTCGTTCCGCTATCGGCGATCGAAACGCCATCGTGAGTGTTGGCGGAGATGATGTTCCGCTCGGCGGCATCGTTGACCCCATCGCTATTCGTTCCGATTCGAGTATGATTTGCGCCTGCATGAATTTCGACACCGTTTATGCCATTTCCAATTACCGCATTTCCCGTGACGTTGGTTCCAATATAATTGCCCGCGACGGTAGTGCCGGAGGTTGTGGCGTCAAAAATGTTTACGCCGGAGCCAGCATTTCCAGAGATAATATTCCGTTCGTTGGCATTGAATGCATCATTACTGCCGTCGGTGCCGATTTTTGTGTTTGTAGCACCGTTCCATACCGAGATTCCGGCTTGGGCATTCGCGAGTGCCACGGTTCCGCTGACATCGACTCCGATATAGTTCCCAGCCACGACGTTGGCATTCGTTCCCGCATCGGCAATTCCAATGCCATCCCAATTGTTCCCACTGATGAGATTTCTTTCCACGGCGTCATTTACTCCGTCTCCATTGGTGCCCACGAGATTGCTCGACGCACCTAACCAAATACGAACTCCGTATACTGCGTTCGCTAACTTTAGGGTGCCTGTCGCGTTCGTTCCGATATAATTTCCGGCAACGACATTAGAATTTGTCCCGCCGCCAATGATTTCAATGCCACTTGAGGCATTACCAGAAATTATGTTGCTGCTCTGCGGTTGCGTTGAGGGAGTTCTCTGATACTCCAATCCAATTTGATTGAGCCTGAAGTCCAATTGACACCCCGTAAACCGCATTTCCTAAGGCATTCTCGCCCGTGACGTCTGTGCCGATGTAGTTTCCCGCGACCACATTCCCTGTTGTCCCCAGGTTGCGCATTCGCACGCCGGCGCTGCCGTTTCCAGAGATGATGTTGCGTTCGAGGTCGTCCGCAATTCCGTCGGCATTTGTACCGATCCGGTTGTTTTGTGTGCCCTCGGCCATTATGACCCCGTGAACGCCATTTGCGATCGCTCGTGTTCCACTTGAATTGGTGCCGATGTAGTTTCCCGCAATGGTGTTGTTCGTGGTTCCCGCGTCCGCGATGAAAACTCCATAAAACGCGTTCCCAGAGATAATGTTGCGTTCCGCCGCGGAGTAAGCCCCATCCGCTGAGACCCCGATTATGTTGTTGCTCGCTCCATTGCGAATCGCAATGCCGGAATAATTCTGCGGACTGACGACTCCATTCGGAATCGCCGCCGAACTCGCCGCGTTTGTGCCAATGTAATTCCCAGATATCTGGTTATGTATGGTGCCGGAGCCAGTCAATTCGATCCCGGACCGCTGGTTACCCGAGATTATATTCCGTTCCGCCACATCGTTGACCCCATCCCCATTCGTGCCAATCCGGTTGTTAGTGGCCCCGTTTTCCACCAGGATTCCGTTGAAGGTGTTATGCAACTCTCCCGTGGCTAGAGAGTTCGTGCCGATGTAGTTGCCTTCGATCACATTTCCGCTTGCCGCGACACCACTAATACGAATTCCGTTGCCAATGAAACGGTTGATCAACAAACCGCGGATCGTGGTGTTCCCCGCGAGCAGGGTGAGTCCATCCCCCACGAGGTATCCATTATTCAGTTGAATGATCGGAGTCCCGCTGTATCCAGGCTGCGTTGTCGCATCGAGAACAACCGGGTCTGTAATTGCGGGGAGTGCCGAGACCAACTGAATTGTTTGCAATCCAGAACCAATTTGAAACTCGATTCTATCCACGCCACCCATATTGAGATTGTTATTCGCGTCAAGCATCGCCTGCCGAAGTGAGCCTACTCCGGAATCATTCGTGTTTTCTACAACGAATGTGCTCAGCAGTGTTCGATCCTCAAGGATTTCGATCCACGCCATCGGATGCAGCCCTCTTGGTACTCGACTTTGGCGTCTTGTTTGCCGGAACTGCTGTTGCATGACAAATAAGATGGTTTTTAGCATCGAAATCATATTGCGCCTCGAGGGGTAAGGAAGTGAATCTACTTTTGGAAGTTAGGAGCGACAGGAATATCAGACGATTTAATTTCCAACAACTGTTTCGCTTCAGCCCGAAAACGGCTAAGCTCTTCGTCCTTTGGTTGATTCTGTTCCGTCCAGACAACAGCTTTTTGAAACAATTCCCTGGCTTGGCTCTTGTCGCCCTGCTGGTGATGAGCCATTGCGAGGAAGTACCAGTCGAAGGCAGTTCCTTTTTGAAGTTCGATCGATTTCTCAAGCTTTGCAATTGCGTCTTTCCAGTTGCCAGCCCGATATTGCGCAACGCCGAGCGTATTCCAATAGTTTCCGTTCTGTGGTTGCGCAGCCACCGCTCTTTCGGACAGCGCCACCGCTTCACTCGAATCTCTCAATTTGTGGTTAGTTGCATTTGCCAGCATCCATGCCAGCGTGTTAGCCACCTGATGATTCGAAGCATCAAGTTTGAGGGCATTACGGAAATAGATGATCGCTTCATCCAGCTTTCCCTGCTCCGACAAGGCGGTAACAAGATTGTTATGGAATAGCGCATTCTTCGAATCGTGTTCTATCGCGATTTTGTATTCCGCGATCGCCTCATCGAGTTTCCCCTGATCATGTAGGCAACTTCCAAGATTGTTGTGCGAAGCCGAGAGTGTTGGATCCAGTTTTATCGCAATGCGGCATTCGGCGATGGCCTCATCGAGTTTTCCTTGGGTATGTATTACCTTGGCAAGAAAGTTCGGCATCTAGTCTATTTCGCCTCACTGTCGTACAATAGAGAGAGGAAGGCCACAAGGAGGATTTCATCATGCCAATCTCTTTACCTGATGCTCGCTCACTTTCTGACGACGTTTTGGAGGCTCTCCGTCTGAGAGCGATCTGGGGCTGTCAATTGGGCTTTAGTCAAAAAGACCTTGCCGAACTGCTCGGCGTGGCCACGGAAACCATCAGTCGTTGGTGGTCGGCCTACTGTGCCGAGGGCCTGGATGGCTTGCCGGGCGACCGCACGGGACGACCTTCCGGTTCGGGACGGACTCTCTCCCCCGAACAGGAAACTCATCTGCAAGAACTGATCGACCACAACACTCCCGAAGACTTCAAAATCGCCGCCCCGTTGTGGAATCGCCGGGCGGTGCAGCAGTTGATTCGCAAGGAAATCGGAATTGGGATGCCGATCCGGACTGTGGGTGAATACCTCAAACGCTGGGGCTATACCTGTAAGAAACCCTGCCGCCATCACCGGAATCAGGACTCTCAAGAGGTCAACGACTGGTTGGAGAAAACCTATCCGGACCTGGAAAAGAAGGCTCAAAAGGAAGGAGCGACAATCTTCTGGGGTGATGAAACCGGAGTCGCCGCCGATGCCTATCCCGGTTATGGTTACGCTCGCAAAGGGGAACGGGCCAAGCTGGAAGTTCCTGATCCTCACATCACGATGAATGGGATCAGTGCGATCAGCAACGAAGGGAGCGTTCGCTTTATGACCTATGCTAGAACCATGAATGCCGATTTGTTCTTAGTCTTTCTCCAGCGTTTGGTGCGGAGCGTTCCCGGAAAGATTTACTTGATCGTGGATCGACTCAGGGCTCGATGACGCCAAGAAAGTTTGGCAGTGGCTGAGTAAACATGAGGACCAAATTGAGATGGTGCTGATGCCTCGACGATCTCCCGAGTTGAATGCCGACGAATACCTCAACAACGATCTCAAAGGGAATGTTTACGTCAATGGACTTCCCAGCAATCAGAAGGAACTGCGGCAGAGAATCCAAAGTTTTCTGCAACGATTAGTCCACTGGCGAACTCACGTCATGAGCTATTTCTTGCATCCCGATACACAGTACGCTTCTGGCTGCTGACATGAGAAACTTCATTGCCAAGGTAATAGACTGGCCCCGAGATTGCAATGAGATTCCTTGCATGCAGGATTCAGATTTATCGCTGCGTTATATTCAGCAATCGCTTCATCAATCTTCCCTTGATTGCCCAATAAAACTCCGAGGTTAGTGTGTGACGCCCAGCTTTTTGGATTAAGCTTGATGATGGTGCGGAGGCAAGCGATGGCTTCGTCAAACTTCTTCTGTTTGCTAAGGGCCAAGTAGAGATTATTATGGAAATAAATTAACTTTGGATCGAGTTTGATCGCCTCGCGAATACATGGAATAGCCTCATTCGGAACGCCTTTCTGAATCAGCGTAATCCCCAAGTCATTCCAAGCCCACGCCAGGCGCGGGGAAACTTCGATCGCTTTTCTATGTGCTGCGACCGCCTCGTCGTACCGCTTGAGTGAGCGGAGGCTCGCGCCTAAATCCGAGTATGCAATGCCTAAATGCGAGTCAATTTCGACCGCCTTGCGATTGAATGAGACGGCGTCCTCGAACTTCCCGCGCTTTTGCTTCAAAAAGGCAAAAGCCCAGTAGGTCGGCGCGTATTGGGGGTGCACCTCGATTCCTTTGCGAAGCACGGCTTCCGCCTCGTCGAGTCGACCTAGGCGAGCCAGGGTATGACCCAAATTCACTCGGACCTTCGAGCTGGGGTGAATCGCGAGCGCGACTTGAAAATAAGGCACGGCGTTCGCCATCTGCTCTGGGCGGCATTGCATAAGACTCAAGCCCAAAGTGAAATTAATCCAGAAATCCCCCGGAAACTGCACCTGAGCTAGTTTTAGCACCTTGGCACGCTGATTCGGGGTGCGCTGCGAGATTCCCAGCAACCAGAGGGTCGCTGCTGGATAGTCCGCCAAATTCGTGGAATTCGACATGATTTCGAGTTTCTTGTATTGCCCATCTAGAATTGCTTGGCGAATCTGGTTACGAACGGCATTATCGTCAATCGCTTGAGACAACTGCGTAAGTTGCCGTGCGCTGGCGCGATTATGGTTCTGGCTAAGCCTTGCCCAGTCATCCAGTGCGAAAGCGATGCCGGATGTAATTTCCTGGTAGGACCGAAGTTGCTTGCTGGTTTCTTTTAATGAGGAATTCCGGACGTCAACTCCCATCCTTTCGAATACTTGCCCATAGGCACGGTCCATGGTCGCGAAATCAAAAAATGCTTCTTCGCTATCCTCAGTAAGTCTGGCGTGCTCCAGTTGTGTAATAAATTCCAGTTCCTTCATGACGGTTCGAACCCGCGATTCTTCTTCAATGTGCTGGTTTGAGGTGTGAATTACGGCTTCGGCTCTCTGTACAATGGCTAATGCCTCGGCCCATTTCTCCCCAGCTTCTAAGCGTTCTGCTTCGAGGAGAATGCCGCGAACCTGAGCCGAGAGAACCGCGGACCGCTCCAATTGCTCCCGCACGAGTTGAGCGTCACGAGTCCGCCTTTCCCATGCCGCCCAACCAATCCCTATGATAATGCCCAGGACAGCTAGACTTAGCATGCTGGACATGAAGAGCATTCCCCGATTCCGCCGCAGATATTTCCGCAGTCGATACAGTGGACTCGGAGGACACGCCTGCACCGGTTCATCGGCGAGATATCGCTTCACATCCATCGCGAAGCCGCTCGCGGAGTCGTAACGTCGATTCCGGTCCTTTTCCAACGACTTCATCACAATCCAATCGAGATCCCCACTGACGAGTTTGCACAGTCGACGGGATTCCATCCGACGTTGTATGGAGCCATTTGACAGATTGTCTCCCATAGAACTCAGTTTTGTACTCGGTTTCTGCGGCTCCTCTTCCCGAATAATTCGCAAGAGTTCTTCAAATGGGGCATTCTTAAGGCGCATCTTGTCGAAGGGAGTCGTCCCCGTTAGCAACTCGTAAAGTAAGACACCTAATGAATAAATATCTGTTCGCGAATCCACATCGAGGCCAGAGATGGGCGTTTGCTCGGGACTCATGTATGTCGGAGTTCCCAACATCTGCGTGAATTCAGTCAATAATGTCTTGTCTGTAAGTTGCCCAAGGGTCACCTTGGCGATGCCAAAATCGATCACTTTCACGACATATTGATCTTCGATAGGGGTAAGGAAGTCCGGTTGTGCCGGACTCCCTTCCCTCCGAACCGTGCGTGCGGATCTCCCGCACACGGCTCTCCGGTTAAGGGTTCACCTCAGTGAGGATTGGCAGGCCGAGGCATGGGCGGTTTTCAGATTGAACAACCCATGCTCGACGAAAAAGGAATTCTTCCAACGATGGTAGTCCCATCCTTTGGCACAGCCTCGACGTTTCTGGCGTTTCTTCAAGATCGCACGCAAGCGTTGCCGTGTGAAGCGGTCCAGCAACGCGAAGACCCACGGACGGCTGTGCTGGAAATACGCGAACCAACCGCGAAGCGTTCGATTGACGCCGGCGATCACGAACTTCAGCGAGTTCCCATTCGTCCGCTTCGTTTTCGCTCGCAGGGTGTTTTTGAGCTTCCGCATGCTCTTTTCGCTCGCCCAATGGCGAATCCCCTTGCGGGTGTTGGCGAAACGATAACCCAGAAAATCAAATCCTTCCTCGCGAACATCCACGAGTCGCGTCTTAGCGGGGTGCAGTTCGAGTTCGTTTTCCGCAACCCAATTCCGCACGAGTCCCAAAGCGGCTTTTGCGGCTTCGCTCGTTCGGCACAAGATCACAAAGTCGTCCGCGTAACGCACCATCTGATAACCGGCAGCGGCCAGCAGATGATCCAGCGGGTCCAAATACACGTTCGAGAGCAGCGGGCTAAGCACCGCGCCTTGCGGAGCACCGGCAGCGGGCGTCCATTCCTCCAAGCCGTTCAAGACTTTCGACTTCAGGAACGATTCGATCAACGACAGCACGGGGCCATCGGCGATCTTTTCCTTCAAGCGATTCATCAGACGTTCGTGAGGAATCGTGTCGAAGTAACTTTTCAAGTCGGCATCCACCACGTGGACGTACCCGGCCTGCAAAAGTTGATCGACTCGTCTGAGCGCATCCTTACAGCCGCGCCCCGGACGAAACCCGTAACTTTGTTCCGCGAAGTCCCGCTCGAAAATGGGTTCGATCACGTTCACGATCGCCGCCTGAACCACGCGATCCCGCACCGTGGGAATCCCCAACGGGCGAGTCTCTCGCGATCCCGGCTTAGGAATCTGAACGCGACAGATCGCTTGAGGCACGAACGCTCCGGTCTTGATCCGATCCGACAATTCCCAGATCGAATCCGGCAATTGACGCTCGAAATCCGAGACCGTCACGTGATCCACGCCCGCCGCCCCATCGTTTCGCGCGACCTGTTGGAACGCGGCCCACAGGTTCCGTTCCGAAAACACCTTGTCAAACAGCCGAAACCATTTTCCTCCTTCCACTCCCTGTTCGAGAGCCTCCAACATGCGAACGGTCCAAGCGCACGGTTTAACCCATCTCCAACGGGAGCGGATCGCTTCGGCTTGTTGAGCCAGCGGCACTGTCACCGATTGGTCTTCCGAACGTTTGGTCATTCGACATCCCTTTTCCTGGAGTCCTTCGCTCCACCCGCATTACCGGGCTTCCTCGCTACTATGACTCCTCTGACTCCTGCCGGGCTGGGTTCCAATGAACCGAATCTGAAACCCGGCAGGTCTCTCTGCGTCATGTGTTTCGCCTTCCGGCCATTCCGCCTCCAACCACTTGGTGTTCTCCGATCATCGCTTTTGCACGCGACCCCTCAGCGTGATCGGCAGCCCGGTTGCGGCCCCCTGGCAGACCTGTCCGGTCGGGAGCCTTCTGCACGACAACCAGGTTTAGACTTCGTCCCTAGCCAGCAGACTCGTCAAAACACCCAGCCGAATCGAGTTCACTTTCGTTGCGGACTAGCCATTCGCCTCCCGGTACTCTCCACCCCGCCTCGCGGCGACGCAGTTCCGATCAGCTACAAGCCGGAGCGCGTCTACTTGAAAAGGACTTCCACCTTTCTGACAAAACACACTTACAGACGTACTGGCCCGCAACGAGCACGTTGCTGGGTTTGAGGTCTCGATGAATCACCCCCTTTTGATGCGCGTGTTGCACTGCGACTGCAGACTCCTACGAATAGTTCCAGTCGCTCGCGTGGTGTAAGCTGATGCTCATTGCAGTAGTTTGTAATCGGCATTCCCTTGACCAGTTCCATGACAAAGTAGGGACGTCCGGCATCGGTTGCTCCAGCTTCAAGCACGCGAGCAATGTTGGGGTGATCCATCATTGCGAGGGCTAACCTCTCTGTTTCAAAGCGCACGATCACCTGCCGCGTATCCATCCCCGGCTTAATGATTTTGAGCACGACTTTGCGACGCACGGGGTGGTGCTGCTCGGCCATGTAGACCACGCCCATTCCCCCTTCGCCGATCTGCTCAAGCAGTTTGTACGGACCGATTTGGCTCCCCACGCATTCTCGGCTGATTTGCGTTTCTTGAGTGCTTTCCGCTTGAGTCGCAAGAAAGCCGTCTTGATCGTGATGAGCTCGAACCATCTCTTCGACCCTCGCGCGTAATTCGGGTATGTCCCCGCACGATTCCGCAACGTACAAGAGCTGGGCCTCTAGCCCATCCCTTTCCAGGGCGGTGTTAAAATGGTAGCGAATCTGTTCAAAAAGATTGGTCATCTTGTCCGAACTCCGAATGGTCCATAACTAACAGTGCCCGGTTTCGATTCGAATCGCACAAAAAGAAATGGAATTCGGAGATTCGTCCATAAAACCCTTAGTCGTCGCCAATCTGAGTCCGTAGCCAAGCACGAGCAAATGCCCATTTGCGGTCGATCGTGCGTGAACCTATGTTTAGAATCTCGGCAATCTCCGGTACCGAAAGCCCCGCGAAGATCCTCAGTTTGGCAATTTCACCCACTTGGGGATCCAATTCGACCAGTCGCTCAAATACGTCGTTGAATGCGATCACTTTAGCCGAATCAACAGCACCAGGGCTGACAATGGCATCAAGTGAGATCCTTCGCCAATTTGAGCCTCGTTTGATTGTGGCTTTCTCACGAGCATAATTCAGCAAGATCCGTCGCATGGCTTCAGCCGCGGCCCCAAAAATGCCCTCGGCTGTTCCAATGCTGAACCTTCTCGACATCAACCAGCCGGAGATAAGCCTCGTGGACCAGGGCTGTCGCCTGCAGCGTATGATCTGGTTTCTCCTGGAACAGCTTGGCCGCAGCCAATTTCCGCAATTCCTCGTAGACTATTGGCAGAAGTTCCTCTGCTGCCAGGGGATTGCCGGCTTCGATCGCGGACAGAATTTGGGTGACTTCGCTCATGTCACCCAAGATACTCAGCGAAAGGCCAAGAGGCAATGTGTTCCCGCGATGACTCGAGAGCGGGATGCGTTTGCTGGCCCACGGTGTTGAGTCCGCGATTACTGAACCCAACCTGCGATGCCCCCCGGTGTCAAGGGATCGAACATCGCATGTTTTGTCATGTCACGGAAAACTGGCGCGGTCGGCCCCTCGTGAGCCAAGCCGTGATCGTGAACCTCATCGGCCATACAACTACCCAGACGGGCCTCACGAGCAACGCAGAACACCTATGAATACGGAATCAAGGTCACCAAGGATGAGATCGCCACAGTACAACCCAAGAAGCATAAGTTTCACGGCGATTGGAACTATAGTATCTCACCAACCTAAACGATGTCTGAAACTGCAATTGAACAGGTTCTTTTGTCACAGCGCCTTAGTTACGCCATCGGTTTGGGGGCGAGATTCGCAATAAATACAACCGCATTAACAGATCTCTTGTCGAAGGAAAGGGCTGGCGCGAGGAAAACACCAACAGCGTGGCGGCGGTGGCGATGGGAATGTTGGCCGAGGCCCCCATCACCTGCATGGATGCCAGGCAGACAATCGACGTCAGTGTGAGCAATACGGTATAATTGAAGCGGATGCTGGTCAATGGAATGTTGAAGATGGCTTTCATCCGAACGGCTCCCCAAACTATTCAAACGGGCTATTGAAAAGATACGTCAGGTTCATGCGAGTTGCAAAACGCCAAGCTGCTTCATTTGGAAAAATGTGCATGAACAGGGCTATTGGTTTTCCCGGTATCTCCTTGGGGAAAGCGGTTCGATGAACAGCAAAGCCGGTTTGCGATCCCGTTCCCTCTTCATAAAAATCGCGGCTTGTTCGCTGGTGTTCTCGGTCGTTTGGTATTTCTATTTCAGGGATCGCGAATCCGTTCCGCCGCCCGCGCCCCCGCACCGCCGGCGTTGAAAGAAGGGCACGTCGATCTCAAAGAGCGGCAACTGGCTTGGATTCCGCCGGGAACCATCGTGGGAACATCCGCTCCCAAGGGTTGGTCCCATTTGGTTTACGCGGCTTATCCGCGAATCGGCGCGGGCGATGTGGACAAGGTGTCCGCATCGGTGGTGTATTACGCGAAACTTTTTACCGTCAATTGCCTGGCCAACGTCACCAAAGACGATGCCGACCCCAATGCAAACTACCGCTTAGATCGCGTGGCCATCGGGATCGGCACGGACATCGCAGGGAAGAACACGATTGTCACGTCGGGCACTCAAAAAAAATTGGGGGCCGATTTGGATATTCTCGCCCGCCAAGTGCTTTCCCAATGCGAGGCGGATTTTCAGCACGGATTCACGCAAATCGTGCGGACTCCCACCCTGCTGGTTTACGACAGCCAAGCCACGCTGCTGATCGAAAACCAACCACGCGACATGATGGGGCGGTATGCGATTTTGGTCTCGCCCGAAACCGGGCATTTGCAGGCGTTGGTGTGGCTTTTCGATTTGAAATACCATCTGGTCGATCAACCGATGCAAGCCTTGCCGGCGAACGATCGGGAAGACCGTGTGCTAAGCGTGGATGCCGAGAAATTCTTTTTGGGCCTGCCGAGGGACGGGGCTTTTGCTCAACTGCAAATCGCGCAGGGTACGCCAATTCCCTTCACCAAACCGCTTCGCCATGTAGCGGGTCTGAGGCGATACACCAAAGAATCCGCCCGCGAACTCGAACGGCAATTGAGGATCGTTCTGGCCGATCAAAACCGATAGAGCGCGCACCCGACTTGCCCGCCGGAAGCCACGTTGACAATCAAGCCAAGATCGCCGGTTTGGGCTAACCCGCCTTCGAGAACTGCCTGCATCGCGACCGGTGTGGAGGAAGTCGCCAGATTCTGCCCTTCAAGGGAAACATCAATCGTTTCCGCCTTGGGAAACCCCAAATGCAAACCGACGGCCTGCACGAACGCCGGGGAAATTTGCGGCGGAATCAAAAACCGAATCTCGCCGGCATCCACCGCTTGTTCCCTCAAAAATCGGGAGACGCTTTTCTGAATGTCTTCCAGATGCCGCAACGTCGCTTCTTCGCGGAGGGAATGCACGACGTAAGGCCGGCCTTCTTCGTTCCAGGTGACGAAGGCTCTTTCCGCCTCGGCGTGTTCGGGGAATTGATCGAACGAAAACGCGAGAAAGCCCGTCTCACCATCTTCAGATTCCTCTAAGATCGCCGCCGAGGCCATTTCGCGAAGCCCCAAAAGTCGGTCGGGAAAGAACTCGGCGTTGTTCTCGATTTCCGCAGCCACGATCATGGCGCGCTCCAAACAACCGGCCCGCGAAAGTTCCGACACCAGATAGCAAGCATTCAAAAACCCCAAAGAACCGTTGAGGACATCGAACGCGAGTGTTTTGCGGGGATCGTCGGGGTTCCCGCCATCGTTGATTTGAAGATCCCCGGCGAGCAACGCCGCAATCGCCGGTTCGGTCAAAAACTCGCTACGATAGATGCCCACGGACAGTAACAATTCCAGATCATTCTTGGCGATTTGGGATTTTTCGAGACAGGCTTCTGCAGCCCGTTTAAGCATCGTGAGCGTATCATCGGAGGCAACGGCTTCCCGCGCGGTTTGGGCCAGAGACACGATTTGTAGTGGGATAGATAACGTCTCTCCCGATGTTGTGGGCAAGTCGGCCTTTTCACGAACGGGGGACTTCGACGCGGATGCGTTCGGGAAGATCGTCGCAGGCATACAATGCCGTGCCCGTGGTTTGTCCCGAACCGGAAATCAGAAACAGAATCTCATCGCCAGAATGAATCCGCTCGGCTAACATCTGATCTCTTAATGCCAAGAGATGGCTGGTGGTCGCGGTGTTGCCTCGCTCAGTCAGGTTATTGACCAACCGCTGCCCGATGTCGATGGGAAAATCCTTCGCCACCGATTTGAGGCCGTCTTGCATGGTTAGCTTTGAGGTTTGATGCGGAACGATGTGCTTGTAACGCGACAAGGAATGAGCGTTGCGGGCAAGAACTTCTCGAACGTGCTTGGCGGCGTGCGGCACGACGGCTGAAGAGACTTTGACGGCATCGGTATACATCGCCGCCCCGCCGTGCGGGCGGTTACTGGGCTTGGCAATGCAGTCGCGGGAATACCGGGCCAGCGTGTAGAGTTCGATGTCGTGAAAGCCCACAGCGGGTGAGGGCGACAACCGCAACTCGACCGCCACGCCCGCATCGCCGAGTGTCAGCGAAGCCACCTGCGGATCGAGATAATCCACGATCTCTTTCTGAGCGGTGTCGGTCAGATAGGTGATGTATTCCCCGCTGACCACCATGCCCCGCCGAATGGCTCCCGTGCGAATTAAGGCATCCGCCAAAAACACGCCGGTCCACATCCCCGCGCACGCATTGGAAATGTCCAACGCCACGGCATGGGTCAAACCGAATTCCTGCTTCAAGACGGCGGCGGTGGAGGGTTCGTATGTCACTTTGCGCGGGCCATCGTAGCGCGAGATGTTGGCACAAATGATTAAATCGAATTCTTCGGGAAGCGAATCCGAATGCTCTAAGCAATTTTGGACAGCCTTGCGGGCCAGATCAATCGAGAATTCTTCTTCTCCCGCCACGTGCCGCGCGCGAATGCCGGTGAGTTTCTCCAAGGGAATGCGCGAGCGCGATTTCGGCAACCCTGGATAATTTCATCCGTCGTGACCTGCTTCGGCGGAAGATACACGCCGAGATTCGCAATGTAAGATTTCGAGTTCCGCGCCATTCGGCAATGACCTCTCGTTAAGAATCCAGCAGCTTGGCCAATTCCGCGATGGTGGGATATTCAAACAGCAATTCCGGCTTCAACGGTTCGCCTTGGACTTGCAAACCCGCTTCTTGGGCGAGACTTACGATTCGCAGGCTGGTCAGCGATCCGCCCCCCAGATCGAAAAAGTCATCGTGTATGCCGAGCGGGTTCGCATCCAGAACTTCCGACCAAATCCGGGCCAGCGTTTTTTCATGGGGACTTTGCGGCGCTTCGTGGCGCGGGAACGATGCGAGCCTGGGCTTGGGGTTCCGGCAAAGCGTGGATATCAATTTTCCCCGCCGTGGTCACGGGCAATTGCGGCAGAATCACAAAATGCCGGGGAATCATGTAGTTCGGCAAATGGTTTTTGAGATTGGTCCGCAAGCGGTTCTCGAACCTTTCGGTGTCGGTTTCGCTTTCGATCCAAGCCGTCAAAAACGGTTCGCCTTGGGAATCTTTTCGAGGCAGAACACACGATTGCCGAACTTCGTCCATCCGGTTGAGATGCCCTTCAATCTCTCCCAACTCCACCCGGAACCCGTGGATTTTGACTTGGCGATCTAAGCGGCCGAGAAATTCCAACATTCCATCCGCTCGCCACGCGGCGCGGTCTCCTGTGCGGTACATGCGGCCTTCCCCGGCAATCGTATCCGCCGGGAATTTGCGGGCGGTCAATTCGAGATCTTTCCAATAACCTTCTGCCAACATGGGGCCTGCCAGATACAGTTCGCCCGGCACTCCAACCGGCGTGGGCTTGCCATTCGGGTCCAAGACGTAGGCCCGCGATCCCGGTTTGGGTCTTCCGATCGGCAGGCGGGGATCGGCCTGGGCATCGTGTGCGGTCGCATCGTATACGGTGGCGGTAATCACGGCTTCGGTCGGGCCGTAGGAATTCAAAATTCGCACGCCCGAATTCTTCCAAGCGGCCAACGTCTCCGTCGGAAAGACATCGCCGCCGACGATGACCAGCCTTAACGAACTCGGCAGGTTGCCGGCCCGCACGAGCGCTTCATTGCACTGCCGAAAATACGCGGGTGGAAGATCCACGTTGGTTAAACGGTGGGTATCGACAAACTTCCAGAACTCTTCGGGCGTCCAAAGTTCTTCGCCGCGCATCACCACGGTGGCCCCCACGCTCCAAGGCGCGAGCAACTGTTCCAACGAGGGATCGAACGTAAAACTATTGAATTGCAGCACCCGATCTTCCGCCGTCAATCCGAAAACTTCCCGAATGGAAAGCAGATGGGCACACAAGGCATGCTGCGAGATGCAAACCCCCTTGGGCGTGCCGGTTGAACCGGAGGTATGCAAGAGATAAGCCGGGTTCCCCGCAGCAAACTCCTCCGCCAAATTCTCACTGGGGAAATCGGCCAAATCCGTGGGCAATTCCTCCAACAGCAACGTCGGAATTGTCGGGCTTTCCGCCCCATCATGGCATTGCCGATCCAAGGCGGATTGCGTGATAAGCAAGTCTGCGGCGCAGTCGTTCATCATTTGCGCAGCGTGCCGGGGGACTGGCCACATCCAACGGAAGATAAACGCCGCCGACTTTCCAAATCGCCAGCAGCCACATCGCGGCATCCGCGCTGCGTTCCAATCGGCAAGCCACCAACGATCTCTCACCCATTCCTTGCGCTTGCAGCAATCGGGCCGCTTGGTTCGCCCGTTGGTTGAGTTCAAGGTAGCTTAACGATTGCTGCCCGCAGACCAACGCCGTTTGCTGCGGAGCCTTCTCCGCCTGTTGCTCGAACAAACGATGGACCGGCTCTGAAGAAACCGCTGCGACTGGCCCGCCTTCTTGAAACTCCCGGATTTGCGTGCGTTCCCTATCCGACAAGAAATCGTAATCCCAGATCGAACGCTCGGGCTGCGCAACAATTTTTTCCGCCAAGGAAATATAATGGCCGGCAAAGCGTTCCATCGTCTCGCGGTCGAACAATTGCGGATCGAATTTCAAAGCGCCCAGTACGAATCGGGCGTCTCGTACAGGTCCATCGTCAAATCGAATTGACCTTCCTGCTGATCCAGACGAAACGGATGAATTTCCAACCCGCCCCAATCGACCGCCTTCGCCTCCTCCTCGAATAACCGCATGACTTCGCTGAATTGCTGCGGTTTCTGCAAGCCGAAAACCACGTTGCAGATCGGATGGGTTCCTTTGTCCCGCCGAGGATTCAGACGATCCACCAACAAGGGAAAGGGGAAGTCTTGATGCTCCAAGGCTTCGAGCGTGCGGGTTTTGACCTGCTTGAGAAACGCGGCAAACACGGGGTTGTTGGAAGCATCGCTGCGAATGGGAACCGTATTCACGAAATACCCCACGACCGGGCGGTACTTCGGATTGGTGCGTCCGAAGGTGCTGGTTCCCACAATATGATCGACTTGCCCCGTATATCGGCAAAGCAAGACCTTAAAAATCGCCAGCAACACCACGAATGGCGTGGCCCCCTGAGCGCGGCCCAAAGCTCTTAAAGCCGATGTTAATTCTTGGGAAATGCGAAAGTGATGCGTCTGCCCTTGGGGAGTAGCCCCAGGGCGGCGCAGGCGATCGAATCGCAAATCGGGCGGCAGCAACTCGCCGCGCAAGCGCTCCTGCCAATACGCCCACGATTTCGCTCCCTGTTCGTTGGCGGCCAGCGCGTTCTGTTCCTCGGCGAAGGTTCGATAACGCACGTCCAAATTCGGCAACGTCGCCGGTTTGCCTCCGGTATGTTGCCGGTAGAGTTGGCGAAACTCATCTTGCACCAGCCACAGCGACCAAGCATCAAAAATGATGTGATGCAGCACCATCAAAAACACGTGGTCGTTGGCCGACTTGGTCCAGACCCTAACTCGCAACAGCGGGCCTCGTTCTAAGTCAAACGGGATTTGATATTCCCGTCGAACTTCCGCCTCTAATTCCGTTTCGCTTTTCTCCGCCGCGAGGAATTGTTGAAAGTCCAACTCGCCTTGCGGATGAACGTGGCCACAGGGTTGGCCTTGGTGAATTTCAATCGTAGTTCGCAGCAATTCGTGCCGAGCCACCAATTCCCGAAACGACTGCCGCATGGCTTCCAAATTAAGGGCCGAACAAATGCGTGCCACAGAGGCCACGTTGTAAGCGGCAGATTGCGGATAAGAAGCGTGCAGGAAATAGAATGCCTGCTGACCGATCGCAAGCGGGAAGTATTCGCCTGCGTTGCTAGGACCGGTGTGTTCTTGGTTCAAGCGGGCGATTAGGGCTTTTTTGTTCCGCCGCAACTCGGCCAACAAATCGGCATCGAGAGCATCGGCCTTTCCGCGAAAACGCAACGCTTTGCCATCCACCCATAGCGTGATTTGGCATTCTCTCAGAATCCGCGCAAGTTCATCAATAGTCATAACGCCTCGATCAAACGCATCGGCCCCCCGCATATCCAAGTGTCCCATTTTCAGCCGGGCATTCTTAACAAACCCAACGCTTGAAGGGTTGTAAGAAAGCATCAAGAGACTTCGACCGCGTTATTTCAATCCGATCTCCGTCCCAATCGGCCTTCCACCCAACCGATCAACACCAAGATCAAGACTCCAAACAAAGTCGTTCCAACCGCTAGAACCCAATGCCTCACCGCCACCGCAATCCCAATTCCCGCCGTCAAGAAGATTGAAGCCGCCGTGGTTAAGCCCTCCACTCGGTTGCCGGCCTCATGAATGATTGTTCCCGTTCCCAAAAAGCTAATGTCAATCAAGATGGCTTGAATCAAGCGCATCGGGTCTGCGTCACCGCTTGGTGGCCTTTTGTCTGATAGTTTTGAATCACCACTTCCCCAAGCAGCATGAACAATGTTGAGGCAGAGCAGACGAAAATGTGAGTTCGCAAACCTGCAGGCTTGGCGTTTTTTCGCGTTCCAGCCCAATTAGCCCGCCCAGAACTCCCGCCAATGCGACCAACCCCAAACTATGAAGATCCTCCGACCATTCCATCAATTCTCTTTTCTCCCTTCACCGGGGTGATTGTCCCATTGTAGGATGAGGGAAAAATCGGAGAGAATCAACCCAATCGTTGCACGAAAAACTAGCCATTCATACTGTCAATGCGGCCTATTTCGCACAGAGGAGTGGACGGGAATCTCACACTGCGCAGACCTCGATCCTGTCTGAGTGTCAGACTGTGACTCTGCGAACAGGCCGGTGATCATGAGGGAGACTTACAAGACCTGATTTGGCGGCAGATATTTTGCGAAGTCTCGCTCGACCGCCTCATTCGCACTCAGGCTTAGGGTGAATCGGCCTTGAGGAAACAGCAACCGGGCCGCCCGGCGGACTAAACGATGCCGAATCGTCTTCAGCGACTCAAACACCCACAGCGGGCGGCGCTTCGCTGTCGTCGGTTCTGTGCGAGGTTCCGCCTGCATCTGCAATTCTCTCGTCAAATTGTGCGCCAGCATGGAGGCCAGGCAATACGTTTGATTGCCCGTCTTCTTCCGCACGGGGATATAGTCCAACTGACATTGGCTTTTGCCTTCCGCAAAAATTCCTTCCTGAGTGCCTCGCCCATGATGAAACTCGAGGACGTTCCACACGCCGGTCGTCTTATTTGTGACGATCATGCTGTACTCGTACTCGTGGCTCACCGGTTCAAACAAGTCGAGTTGTAACTCGCCTTTGGTGGGTTGCTTTTTCTTTTGACGTAGAACCACCATGCGGAACTTTCGAGTCCAACAGTCCGGCTTCCAATCGACCTCGAAATACGACCACGTTTCATCGATCGGGCACCAACGCCGCCGGCGTTCGATCTGGCTTTTCAGCTTGGGAAATCGGGCAAAAGGCACCGAAGCGGTGAACTCCACGCCTTGCCTGTCCAATTCGTTGAGATAGTCCTCATTGAAGAACGCACTATCAATTCTGGCCTCCAACACCGCCTTGGGAAGCCGCTGCCGCACGGTCTGGAAACACAGGCGAGCGAAGTCCACCGCCCCGTTGGAATCATGCACATTGCCGGGCCGATGCAGACGATCCAGAAACTGACCCGTCTGCGCCACGGTGCAGAACAGAACATAGTAACTGCGAGCGCCTTTCTTCTTTTTGTTATAGCCCACCGCCGTGCCCTCGGCATGACGGGCGGTCGAGAGCACCGAGCCATCAAAATCCAATGTCAGGCGTGGCAGACATTCCTGTTCAAGCCGGTCGAGGACTAGGGAACGAGACAGGTTTCTCAAGTTCTGGACACAAGTGTCGTCGAGTTCTGCGAGCGTGCGAGAAATCGTAGAGACATCGGGTAACTTCTTGACTCCCAATAGTCCACACACCAAGGGGTCATCCGCATAATAGTCTCGGTCTCGTAAACAGCGAAAGCCGATCAGAATCTGGACAACGAGTCCCAACACAATCATGTGCGGTTGAAACAGGCGCTTTGTAGGAAGATGGGTAAAACAGGCTTTGAGTTTCTGTCGGAGATTCAATCGCCCAAACAGAACTTGATAGATGACGAGTCCCCCAAAAGATGTTAGTCTATCATTCTCTTGGGGATCAAAACGAACTTGAGGAACCGAGGCCACAGGACGAGTCACATCGGCGGATCGAGAACTCACTGGCGGTGAACTCCTTAGGAGGCGTGAAGAGAGTGGGTACACCTCTACTTGACGCTTTCCAGCAAGGGGTTTCACCGCCTTTTGCTAATTTTGACCTATAAAATCCGTGCAACTATGGGGT
>CAWAVN010000017.1:0-179709 GCA_963785505.1 uncultured Planctomycetaceae bacterium | reverse complement strand
ATGGTATTGGATCAAACGGGCGGAATGCCGGGAATCCGAGACCGTGGCCCATTGGAATCCGCCGTGGCTCAACCGCACATGACCTTTGGTGGACACGCACTTTATCCGACTCTGATTGAGAAGGCCGTTGCGATGGGCTTTTCGCTGATCCAAAATCATCCCTTTGTGGATGGCAATAAACGGATCGGCCATTGTGCAATGGAAGTGATGCTGGTACTGAATGGGTATGAGATCACCTCGGAAGTCGAGGAGCAAGAACAAATCATCCTGCAAGTCGCAGCGGGTCGATGCCCGCGAGATTCCTTCCGGGAATGGGTCGAAAATCATGTTCGTGAAACCCCTCCGCGATAAATGGCTGTTCGCGTTGCTGCTTTTCTGCCTCGCGCTTCTCAGCGGTTGCGGCGGAAAACGGAGCCTTCGCCGGCAACTCATGCGAAGAAAACCCGCCCGGTTCCGCAAAAAACTTCGCGGGATCTTTCTCCGCCGGCGGTTTCCAAAGAAATTCAACGGCCCGGCGAATCGCCGTTTCTTCCCGCGGAATCCCAATCGAAACCTTCACCGCGAGTTACCCCCATCGCCTCGACCGCGAAAAAGTATCGGCCGTCCGATGCGCGACCGAAGCACAATGTCGCCGCACTCAAGGCGGTGGGAATTCATCGGTATGCCTCGAAACATTTGGAGTTGTTTACCGACATCAAACCCGAACTCGCCAAAGATTTGCCCCCGTTGGTCGATCAGTTGTATGCCGCCTTGGAAAACTATTTCGGGCCCTTGCCTCCGGATCGCGAGGGCAGCACCTTTCAGATGACCGGCTACATCATGGCCGACAAACGGGTGTTTCGCGAAACGGGTTTGCTGCCGGAGAATCTGCCCGGCTTCTATCATGGCAGAAATCGCGGAGCCGAGTTCTGGATCAACGACCAAGAATACGATTACTTCCGCAGGCATCTGATGCTGCACGAAGCCACGCATTGTTACATGACGTTCGGCAAAACCTCAACTCAGACTGCCGCCGGTGTGGTACATGGAAGGCATGGCGGAATTCTTCGGCACGCATTCCCTCGGAAAAGACGGCAAGGTCGACGTTCCGCACGATGCCGGACGACCCCAAAAATTACGCCGGTTGGGGCGGATCTTGCTCATCCAAACCGCCGTGAAGGAAGGCCGGTTTCGTTCGCTGGACCAGGTGCTGGAACTGAACCACAACGACTACGCCGAAAACGATCGCTTCGTCAGGGAAGCCTACGCCTGGGGTTGGGCGATCTGCAAATTTCTGGATACACACCCCCGCTATCGGGAGGATTTTCGCAAACTCGGCCAAGCCCAAACCCTGCGGATTTTTCTTCGGCAATTCTCGGACGACTTTCTTAAAGATGAACGTGCGCACCGAATGGGCCTTGTTCATTTATCATTTGGACCAAGGTTATCAAATCGAACCCGCCGCCATTGCTTTTCAAGCGGGCAAACCTCTGAGTCCCGCCGACCCTTCCCGCAATGTCACCCTCAACGCCGATCGCGGTTGGCAATCCAGCGGCGTCCTGGTCGAGCAGGGCAAGAAATATCACCATCACCGCCGAGGGGCGATTCACGCTCGCTCAAACGCCGAAACCTTGGATCAGCGAACCCGCCGGCATCAGCTTTCGCTACTTCGAAGGCCAACGGTTGGGCATGTTGCTCGGCTGCGTTCGCAGTAAATCGCCGGCTTCCATCGCCACCGCCCAAAGCATGCGGCAAGTTTTCCCCTTGGGAGCGAACCACACCGACATCGCCGAGCAAACGGGAACGCTTTATCTCCGCTTGAACGATGCCTGGAACCAACTCGAAGACAACACGGGAACCGTGTCGGTGCAGGTTCGCTTGGACTAAAGGCGGGTCGGCACGGTTCTATCAAACGGCAAGTTGGTTCGCATCGCGGGAAAAAACGGTTAGAATACACAAGGGAATACCAAGGCGTTCTCCCGTGTTCTTTTTCGTCTTCTGAAGTATTGGTCTCGCGATGACTTCAAGTAATTCTTCCGACAGTGTTACGCAACAAGATGGGGTCACGATTATTGCGGTGGGGCCGGATTACGAAAACTTGGACGATGTCCTTTTGGAGGAATTGCGGAAGGTCATTCTGGACACCGTCGCACATGCCGACCCGCCGTTGGTCGTGCTGGATTTTTCGCACACCAAATTTTTCGGGTCGGCGTTCATCGAGATTTTGTTCCGGGCGTGGAACCGCATCGTGAAGCAAGAGTCGGGCGAGTTCTGCTTATGCGGACTAACCCCGTACTGTGCCGAGGTGATCGATGTCACGCACCTCAACCGCTTGTGGTCGATCTACGACACGCGCGAGGAAGCCGTCGCGGCTTTGAAGGCCAAAAGAAAATAATCCGCCGCCCGAAACGGAACTGTGGGATGGCTCATTTGGCTTTCAGGCGGAAAGTTCGGTCCGCATCGGCTTCCAACGGCTGGGAAGCGGGGTCATCATCCATGCGGAAATGCACGTTCGTTCCTTCGATGTCGATCACGGTCAGCGTGCGGTTGCCGATGAGTAACACATCGCCCACGGCGAGTTCAACGGTAATTTCCGGCATTGCGATTCTCCATGAAACACAAAACGTGGCCCGATTTCGCCAGGCAGGTTTGCCGGCGGGGCGGGGTTATATCAATTCAGACCATTCGAGGCAAAGCGGATTTGCCGCTTTTCAACCTTTTCAGCCCTAACCCCAACCGCCATAATCCCCTAGGGATTTTTTGCTTTGGATAGTCAAGAGAATCACTTCCAGGATTTGTGTGCCATGCCCACGGCTCTGCCTGGGCATGCTTTCCGGTTGGAAGGCGAAGTCGTTCGATCAAGACATGGCCACTCAAAGCAGTGGCCATGCCACCCATCGCCCATTTGTTGAAGTGATTTCCTACATAATCCTTCGGCCGGGCCGATTTCACCAGGAGGAGATGCCAACGTGCCGCCTTTGTTTTTTTCGCCGATTTTGAAACGCATCCGCTGGGGCGGCCGCCGACTGGGAACGCTGTTGGGAAAACCGCTTGGCCCGGAAACCGATTACGCCGAGAGTTGGGAAATCGTCGATCACGGCGACGATCAAAGCACGCTCGCCCAGGGACCGGATGCGGGCTGGACGCTGCAACAATTCGTGCGGGAACGCAACGCGAAGTTGTTCGGCCAACACGCCGGGCTGAAGCAGTTTCCGTTGTTGGTCAAGTTTTTGGATGCCAACGATCGGCTCTCGCTGCAAGTCCACCCCAACGATGCCCAGGCCAAAACTTACGATCCGACGGAGAACGGAAAGACCGAAGCTTGGGTGATCGTGCATGCCGAACCCGGCAGCCGCTTGTATGCCGGCTTGAAACAAGGCGTGGACCGCCAAACCTTAAGAGAGCAGCTAACAAACGGGCATTTGGAAGAGTGCCTGCACCAGATCGAAGTCTCCGCCGGGGATTGCGTGTTCATTCCCGCTGGAACCGTGCATGCGATTGCCGAGGGCATTGTGCTGGCCGAAATTCAGCAATCCAGCGATTTGACGTTCCGCCTGCACGATTGGGGCCGCTTGGGAACCGATGGGCGGCCTCGCCCGTTGCACGTCGAAGAAAGTCTGGCCTGCATCGACTTCGCACGCGGCCCGGTTTCCCCCGTGGTTCCTCAAAAATTGGCGAGCGAAGGCAGAACCGAAAAACTCGCCGCATGCGAATACTTCGCGATGCACCGCCACCAAAGCGCGGAAGCATTTTCGATTCCCGTGGAGAATCGCTTCCACGTGTTGATGATGCTCGCCGGTTCCGCCGACCTCACTGCGGAAGGGAAAACTTACCTGTTGGAGTTGGGCCAAACCGTGCTGATCCCCGCGGCGTGCGCGGACGTGAAAATCACCCCGCGAACCGATGCCCCCTGCATCGTTCTTGATGCCTTTTTGCCGTGAAGAATGCAGTTGGTCCAAGGTTATTAAGGTTTTCGACTTTCCGACCCCTGATCTCCGACCTCCGGCCTCTGAACTTTGGCTGAACGTTGTAAATCGTAAATCACGACGGCTTCGGCGGCGTGGTTGGCGGCGGGGTAGCGTTCCCGCGCGAGCCGAATCGCCTCGCTGACGTTTTCGTCCGGTTTATATTTTTCGTGCAATTTGCGGTGGTATTCTGCTTTCTCCTCATCCTTCAAATTGACGTAGAGCAGTTGCAAATTGTAGTGGGCCGTGAAGTTTTCGCTGTCGATGGCCAACGTCTTTTGATATTCCGTCACGCCTTCCCGCCAAACGGCTTCGGCTTCTTTCCGCTTGCCTTGGCGTTGGAGTTGATTGCCCCGGTCGAGCAACACCCGGCCCAACAAATTGAGGACTTCGTAATCCTGGCTGAAATCAAAACCCCTGGCTTGAAGCTCCGGCGAAGTGTCTTCCAGCACGCTGCGCAAATCCCGCTCGGCGGCTTCCAAATCGCCTTCCTGGCTTTCGATCCAGCCGTTCAGCCAAGCCCAAGTCCAACGCGGGAAACCCTTTTCCTCCCGAAACTTGTACGCCCGTTGCAGGGCATCAATCGCCTTCGGCAAATCGCCCTCGGCATTCCAAGTTCGCGCCAGATTCATGGGGCCATCGAAGCGGCCCAACTTTTCGACCTCGGAAAAGGCTTCGGCGGTTTGCTTCAACTCGGCCTTGCCTTTCAGCAACAGCCCGATGCCGTAATCGTTCCAGCGCTGCCATTCGGGAATCTCGCGCGGGGAGGCCGTTGTTCCCTTGCCGGCGATGGGAAACGTCACTTCATCCTCGGCCAAAAGCGTAATGGGCAACTCGTTGCGGTACGGTTTGTCTTTTTCGTAGCCGCGAATTTCTTGGCCGAGTTCCTTGTTTTGCCTGGCGATGAAATCCATGTATTCCCGGTCGAACTTGCGGTATTTCAGTTTGACGTTGACGGTAATCGGCTCGGTGACATCATCGGGAACCTGCAAATGGTAATGCACGGTTTGCCCTGCACCGGGCGGGATTTGATGATTGTAAAGCACTGTGAAAATGTCCTGCGGATTCCGCCGGGCAATGCGGAAGCCGTTTTTATCCAACACGAACACGTTCACGAAGTGCGACCAGGGATCGACTTCGTTGCCTTTCTCCGCATTGATTTTACCGCTTTGGCCGAGGGTTTTGCCCGCTGAGGTTGCGGTGACTTCCAGCCAAACCTCGTTGGAATCCACCGTGCCCTGCGTGAAAAGATGGCCCAGCTTCAACGTGCGAATTACGGTTTCCAGCAAATAGGCTTTCCCCGGTTGCAGCACGGGGATGCTGGGGCGAATCGGCGCGTGCAGCTTGCCGTCAATCGAACCGTCTTCCCTTACGCCGAATACGTCCACCCGCATCGTGCCTTTGAGAAAATCCTGATGGGCTTTCACGATTTCCGGGCGGTCTCTTAGCCAAGCCACGCCCGTGTTGGCCGTGGGAAATAGATGGTTGTGAACGCTCAGTTCTTTGGCATCGGCGAAAAACTTGGCTCCGAAATCGTCAGAGGGCAACAACGGCATGTGGCAGCCGTTGCAGTTCTTCTGGGCCTTGGGCGGATAGTAAAAACTCCGCGCGCCATGCCCCGAAACTCCGCTGAGCAAGTACGCATCGTAATGGTTTTGCCCCCGCAAGAAATCCCTGTAGTCGTTCAGTTCGCGGGGCAAATGCACTTTATGACAGGTCGAGCAGAACTCGGCGGTTTTGTGGAAGGGTTTTAAGAATGTCGTCTTGTGGAAGGCCGGCTTGGCTTTCACCAATTGCCGATTCACCCACTGCAACACCGAATTGTCGCTAAAGGCGAACGGATAATGCACCGGCTCTTCAATCGTGTAGTCGGAATTGCCCCGGTTGCTGTTGACGTGGCTGATGGCATGGCAAACCGTGCAAGTCACCCCCGCCTTGGCGGTGGCGTGGTTGAGCATGTCGAACTTGGGATCGTCGAATGCCCCGCTGAAAAACGGAACGGGATCGTGGCAGCCCGCGCACCAGCGGGAACCTTGCACGTTGCCATCCCGCTTGAACATGGCCTGCCGGGTTTCGTGAATGCTGGCCAGATAGGCGGGGTTGTTGAACGAACTAAATTTATGCACGCTGTCTTCCCACTTCGCATGCACATCGGCATGGCATTGCTTGCAGTAGGCATCGTTCGCCAAACTCTTCGCCGGGATAAAATTCCCCGTGGAGGTTCTCGCCAGCGAGGGAAAGAAGTATTGCTCGCCTTCCTGGGGACCGACGACGTTCCACTGCCGGGGATCTTGGCCGTGCAGAAAGATCATCCCGCCCACAATCACCGCGACCATCGCCAAGTAGGAAAACGCCAGCTTGTAGTGGATTTTCGGCCCGGCCAGACGGTGCAGCCAATACAGCCAGATCACCACCAGCGGAGTGCCGACGTGCAGCCAATAAGTCAGCGAGCGGGCGGCGGGGTTTCGCAGATCGAGCACGCCTTCGATTCGCACTAACAAAACGCCGGTTCCCAAGAGCGTCAACGCGACCGCGAATAGGGCGTATCCCACGCGAATCGCCCGGCGATTTTTCCGCCCCCGCGTGTTCAGCATGTGAAGCGTTCCGAACACGATCACCGGCAAAATCAGCATTGTGCCGAGAACCAGGTGAACCAGAAACATCACCAGATAGAACCAGTTTTGATAGGTTACGCCTTCGCCGGCGTGCTGGGAATTCAGAAACGTGATGCCCGCCAGATAAACAGAGTTGGCCCCCAACAGGGCGACCAAGGCGAAGATCGCGATCAGCAATTTTTTCAGCCGGGGACCGACGGCAGGCACGCGCACGGGTCGCGTACTTGCGCCGTCTCCCGCGCTTTCGGGGCGCGTGGAAGTAGACATGATCTAAAAGATTCCTCAAAGAAAAGGCAGCCGCGCGGTGCAAGCACCACGATTCCCAATTGGGGCAATTCAGCCGAAAACACGAAAGGCTAAATCAGAGGAATTGTTCATTCGGGCGGGCGGTCTACGCGGAGCGGTCTCCCGGAACTCAGCCGCAGCGGTTCGCAGGGAATCGTGGACTCAGAAACAAAAAACGCACCGAGTCTTAAAACGCCATTCGCACCCAGTTCATCGGGAAGCTGCGGACGGCGTTCGACAGGCGGGTTGGGAAGCGGCACATCCGGGGATTGTCCGCAGGCCGGTCCTCGGCAAGGAGTTTTCGCGGGAAGAGGCGAAGACTTTTGGGGAGAAAGATCTTCCCGCATGCCATCCGTTGAATTTCGCGAGAATGTTTCGGCCATTTCGGAGGAATGATTGAGCCAGTCTCCGCAACTCGCCCGCGCTGGGCTGGGACAAACCCCGCACAGCACCAGCCAAGCGGCAACGATTAAGAACGGGAGTTTGGCAAGAAAAGTCGGCACGAACTCAAATCACGAAGGGAACCGAAGCGCGAAGAAATGCATACCCTCTAACGTACCCCCTGACCGAGAGAGCGTCAATCCCTCCCCCAAGGGAACCGAATCGCCACAAAGTGCGAAACCGGCGAAGTTAGCGGACCGTCACGTGGGGAGATTCCGGCAACTCGGCCACTTGGTTGGGCTTTTGAATTTCCGGCGGGGTCTCTTCATGCACCAAAACCCAAAGATGGCGGGAGTTGGGAAAATCGGGAACCGAAACAATGCGGTATTTGCAGGCTTCCAGGTAGCGGTGGTAGTCGGCGAATTGCTCCGGGGCAAGACACGCTTTCGACACAATGACCATTTGAGGCGGCTGATTTTCCGAAGCGGGCAAATGCCAAGGGCTATCAATCATGGGGGGCATCTCGCCGCAAAAATGGAACCCAATCCGCTTGGCTCCCGGATCGATCGCCAAGCGGGCTTTTGCATAAGGCGACGCATGCAGCCAATTCACCAAGGCGAGTTCATCGATGCGGATGTCTTCTTTGAAAATGAAAGCGTCGCCCCAACCCACCATCAAAACCAACCCCAGCCACACGCCCGCCCAGCAAGATCCGCTGAAGTCCGTCCGCGAGAGCGCATTGCGATATTGCCTGACCCATCGCATCGAGACCATCAAGCCAAACGCTTCCAAGGGCAGAAGCGCCAAATACGCCGTCAAAAAGTAGCGGCCATTGGAAACCCCGTAATGCGAAATCCAAATCCAAATCGCGATGCCCACCAGCACGGCCACCACAACCAACGGCAGAAAACGGCGACCGCAGACAAAACGCCGAGCGGCGAGAAGCCCCACAAAAATGAACAACAAATGCAAGGGTTCCAACGTGCTGTGAAACTGTTGGAGAAACGTCCGGCTTCTGCTTCCTCGCTTGGGCAAGATGAGCGACAGGAGAGGCCCATCCGTTTGCCTCGCCGGTTCCAGACCGGCAGCGGCCGGTTCGCGACTGACGCTGGCCTCCGCATGGGCGGGAAAAGCTTGGTGTGCTTGTTTCGTCGGTTGATTCGCAGCGGGCACGGCAGTCGCGGCCACCGGCAGCGGAGCCGGTTCCGTAATCTGGCTTTGAACCCATTCCCAACAGGTTGCAAAATGCTTGAGCTTGCCCAGTTGCCAATCGGGTTCGCCACGATACAGCGTCAGGTTGATGAGCGCGACGAACAGCGGAATCATGCAGAACAAAGCCGACGTTCCCAACGCCGCTTTCCAGCGCCGACCGGGAGATTCCCAACCGCCGATGACAAGCCAGGTCAACAACGGGATTAGCAATAGCCAGCCTTCGGTGCGGGTATGCACGGCCAATGCCAAAGCAGCCCCCGCCGCCAAGCACCAGCGGAGTTTGAACCCCTCGAGCACTCGCCAAGTGAAATACAAGGTCAGCACGAACAAAAACCAAAACGTGGGATCGCGAATCGGCTCGACCGAGATTTCAATAAATTTCGGATGGGAAGCGTACAAGAAACAGCCGGCCAAGGCGATGGACTCGTTCCCGATCCTCCGCAGCCAACCGTAGAGCGGCAGGATGGTTAGAGACCCCATCAATATGCCCCAACTCGCACCCACCACCGGCCAACTGAAACCCAAAGCATGCCCGGCCACCAGAACCAAAGGATAAACATTGATCCCAAAGTGGTCGATCAGCGGCCCGACGTTCCCCTTGGTGATCTGATCGGCAAGGTGAATGTAGAAATAGGCATCGTTGCAGTAAGCCGGCATCTGCCAACTCAGCAATATCCGCGGCAAAAAGCACGCCAGCAGCAAGCCCGTCCAGAACCACCATTTTCGCGAAATCCGTGCGGAATCGCCCCCGGAAGCCGCCGTCAGCGGGCGCGACACCTCCTCGGAAAGTGGATCGGCGAATTCGCGAGCCAAGTTCATCATCGGGGTATCTTCGGGTGGGGAAACGGACATTCCAAGAGGCAGCAAAAAAGGCTACAAAACTATCGGCACTTTCAAAAACAACTTTGAACCCGGTTCCGTCAAGCCGCGATGCGGGACGACTGGGTTTCGGAACCTGCAATTCCTTCCAAGGTGACTAAGTTGTGAATGTTGCCGGTCACGGGACGGGCTTCAAATCGACCATCGGCGGCATGAACTTCCATCCGCAGCGGACTCGTCGGACTGAGCATTGTGGAAATCACTGCCCCATTGACTTCGCAATTCGCCGCCATCGTCAGCCGGTAGCGTTTCAAGATCGTGGGCAGCGCCGTTTTCAGCGTCATCATCGCCAGCGAAGCTCCAATGCACATCCGCGGCCCAGCTCCGAACGGAAAATAAGCGAACGGCGAAGGCGAGATGTCCCGCCAACGCTCGGGGCGGAAGCGATCCGGTTCGGGAAACTGCTCCGCGATGCGATGCGTCATAAATTGACTGAAAACCACCATCGTACCCCGCGATAACTTCAACGGACCAAGTTGAACATCCTCGGCACACATGCGCTGTAAATACGCCGAGGCCGGCAAAATCCGCATGCTTTCCTTGAGCACGCGATCCAAAATCTCCAATTGGGGAATCTCTTCCAACGCAGGGAAGTCTCCCGCAACTTTCTCATCCAATTCCCGGGCCAACATCTTCATGATGTGGGGATGCTCCGCGAGCAAGAATAAGGTCCAACTCAATGTGTGTGCCGTGGTTAAATGTGCCGCACTAAACAAAAGCGCCGCATGGCCGACCAGTTCCGCATCCGTTAATTTGCCATCTTCCGCATGGGCGCTCAGCAACAAGGACAACACATCGTGCCCCGATGTGCCTTGTTGGCGTTTTAATGCGATCATCTTCTGCAATGCAAGCTCAAGTTGTTCCGACATGTGCAAAAGTTTATCGTAACTTTGATTGAAAGCCGGGTCGGAAACCAAGGCTCCCATGCCCGTTTCGTGATTGAGGCGGACCCAATCATCGATCATTTCCCCAATAAAATAGGCCAATTCCGTCTGTTCGACTCCGAATAAGAGGGAACTGGTCACGCGGCGCATGAATTGCGTCATTTCCAAATTCATGTCGCGGGTTTCTCCCAGGCTCCAGGTTTCCAGCATTTCGACCGTTTGACGGGCCACGGGAGCCAAATGATTTCCCACCGCGAGTTTTTGGAAGGGGCCCATCACAAGGCGTCGCTGGTCCTTGTGCTTTTGGCCATTCATGCTTAAAAGGCCACTGGATAATCGCCGCTGCGCGGAGGTGCGGGGACCGCGAATCGCGAAAAACTGGGAATGAAATCGGCCCGTTTCATTCAGCACCATTTGATTCCATTGCGGGCCAAGCACGAACACCAGTTTTTGCAGCCCATCTTGCAGAACCGCTATGTCTCCGTGGCGGTCGAAGAGGTTTTGCATGCAATGAATGGGGTCTTTGGGGAAATCGAGCAAGCTGCCGTGCGTGACAAATCGCTGCATATCCAAAGAGTGGACCAAAGTACGTGGCACGGAATCCCTCCCATGGTCAGGCTGAGCCAGGATGTATCATCTTGCGTACACATAAAGTCCGCCCCCCAGAGCGCAATTCAAGCGTTCATTTTTTGTATCGGACGGCCTGGATCAAACCTCAACACAATTTTCCAGATTCCCCAGGAAAATCAGCAAAACCAATGCGAGGGACGCGCATCATCAAAAACACCACCCGGAGGATTGTCCTCCGAGTGGTGGTGTGGTTTGCGATTTTGGGATGGATTTTCCCGCCGGCTAACTCAACGAGAGCGGGCCGTCGCCGCAGAAGTTGGGGTTGCCGAAGGTTTTGAGCGGGTGGCCGAAGCTATGGGCCAGCGACATCAACAGACGATTGTGGGGAATGCGATTGAGTTTGAGCGAGCGGCCCATCTCGAAGCCCAAACCGCCGCCGACGAGCACGAAGGGAATGTTGTCCAAGGTGTGCGAACTGCCTTTGCCGAGTTCGTTGGTCCAGATGATGGTTGTATTATCGAGCAGGCTGCCGGGGCCGCCGGGTTCGGGGGTTTCGGCCAAACGCTTGGCGAGATGGGCCAGTTCTCCGCAGAACCACTTGTTGATCTTGGTCAGTTTTTCCATGTCCTCGGTTTTGGAATCCGCCGAGTGCGACAGACTGTGATGCCCTTCGTTCACGCCGATCCACTTCATCTTGGCCCCGCCCACCGAATTGGTGTATTGCAGCGTGGCCACGCGGCTGAAATCGTTGACGAAGCTATTGACCATCAGCTCGATATTCATTTTGCTCAACGTGGGCATGTTGTCGTTGTCTTCTTTAATGCCCGGTTCCAGTTCGGGCACATCGTGCATGATGATCTTGGAGGAATCCTTGAGTTCCTTTTCCATCTCCCGCACGAAAGTTTCGTGTTCTTCCAGAAGTTCTTTATCTTGGGCGCTGACGTTGTTGCGCACGGTTTTGAGGTCTTCTTGCAGTTCATCCAGAATGCTGACCAGCGATTGGCGGTCTTTCATTTGGCCGTAGAGTTTGGAGAACATCTGGTAGGGATCATCAATCGGCGCGATGGGGCGGTTGGCATCGGCGTAGACCATGCGGGTCCAAGTGTCGGCCCGTTCGGGAACCAACACGCCAAATTCTAACGACCCGAACCGCGTTTTCGTGCTTGCATTTTTTTGCAGATGGTTTTTGATTTCCTGATCGATGGAAATTCCGCTGGCCCAACCGGCGGGCGTGTGCGAGCCGCCTTGAATGTTGCCGGGGAACAATTCCGTGCCCGTCAGCAAACAGCCGATGCCCCGCATGTGGTTGTCGCCATCCCCGCGCACGCGGTCGCAAACCCCGTGCAGCAGCAAGGTTTTGTCCTTGAACGGCTCCAACGGTTTGAGGCTCTCTTTGAACGCAAAATCCTTGCCTTCTTCATCCGGCCAAAACGTATTGGGCACGACCCCGTTGGGGCTGAACATCACCACCAACCGTTTTTTGGGCTGACCTTGGTTGGCGAACCCCAAGCTGGGCAAGTTCAAAATAAAAGGCATCGCGGCGGCGGAAAGGCCAAGATCCCTTAAAAATTCACGCCGGTTTTGGGGGGTGGACATGGATGTTCTCCGTTGGGGGTTTTCAGTTTGGAGTTTTCAGCCGGGTTATCTCGTAGGTGACTATTGTGTCTAAGTCATCGTCCGGGTTTGTCAACTTGTCGACTTTCATCAAGAACCCGGCTTGTTCTAAGGCTTCAAAATCGTAATGGCTTGCATCAAGGGGCATTTCGATATCGACATCATCACTCTCAATCCAGTGATACATTCCATAGGGAAGATAGCCGAGATACTCCGTTCGATAGACAAATCTTCGATTCGAGTTTTCTCACAGTAACATGTTCAGAGTGTCGAGTAATCTTCGCTGGGTCGATGAAAGTCCCACAGCCTATCTCCCAGACGAGACTACTTACTTGCTTGCACGTTCTTGCCAACCTTCGTCTTCCGTCCGAAAAAGGCAGATTCGGCCATGATGTTTACCGCGAGTTTGCGGATGTGGAACTTGTCGGCGGTGAACTTCTTGGTGAGGTTTTTTTGCACGCTCGGGCCGTAGGCTCCGATGGATTGTTGCACCAGATGATGGAAAAATTGCTCGGCGAAGGCTTCGTGTGCTTCTTCGCTTTGGGCGAGGAACTCCGCGAGTTCGCGTGCGCCGTGGAATTTCTTTTCCTGGCCTTGGCGGGTCTGATAACTGCCGGCATCGTTGATGGGTTTGTCGCCGTCTTTTTCCCGAAACTTGCCCACGGCATCGAATTTCTCGAAAGGGAAACCCAAGGGGTTAATCATGCCGTGGCAAGTCATGCAGGTGGCGGAATTGGTTTGCAAGATCACCCGCTCGCGAGTGGTCAAATCGGGATGCAAATCCGCCGGCAGCGGAGTGACGGCTTCCGGCGGCGGCTTCAAAGCATGGCCCAACAAACCCCGCACCACAAACACCCCGCGATGGATCGGCGAAGTCTCCGTTTCGTGGGCGAACTTGGCCATTAAATAGGGGTGCGTCAAAATGCCCGCCCGTTTGCCTTCATTCAATTTCACGGGAGCGAATTCCTTGGCGGCATCCGTTTTCACTTCAAAAAAATTCGCCAGCCTGTCATTGAGATAAACATCGTTGGACAGCAAAAGTTCGCGGTAATCGGAGTTCTCCGACCAGACGACTTCATCCAAAAACAGTTCCAGCGAAGTCCGCATGTCCGCAGCCAAGGTTTGATCGAAGCCGGGGTATTTCTCGGCGTTTTTGGCGATTTCTGATTCCGAGTTAGCATTCAGCCAAGTCAACAGGAACTCGCGGATTTTGGTTTTCGCGCGGGGGTCGTTCAACATCCGCTCGGCTTGGGCGGCGACTTGTTCTTTCGTCGCCAACTTCCCTTCGCGGGCGGCGTTCATCAAAGTCTCATCGGGAAGCGAATCCCACAAACCGAACGCCAACCGCGACGCGACGTCGAATTGATCGGGGCCGCCGACTTCCCGATAAAGAAATCGCGGGGATTTCAATGTCAACAACACCACTCTTTTAATCGCGTTCTCGGTGGTTTTGGCTTCGGCGAATTGCTTGTCGATCAACCACGCGGCTTGGTCATCGGTTAAAGGCCGGCGAAAAGCCCGCTCGGTGAAAGTTCGGCAGAAAGCTTTCACGCGGGTCTCGCGGTTTTTGTCGCGTTCGCGGGTGTTGGTCAGGCGGTTGATTTGCGAAGCCACGTAGCGGGCGGTTTGAATCGCCCCCTCTGTGGTGGCGCGTTCCCAGGCTGCGGAAATCGCCGTCCCCCGCTCCCAACCGTAGCTGCGGTCATCCGGCGGAAAAGCCGCATCGCAGACGAAAACCTCCGCCGAGTTTCGCGGGGCGAGATTGCGGCTGGGGATCGGTTCCACTTCACCGTGCGGGCGCTTCCACAACAGCGAAATCGAAGCCGGCTTGGAAATCGGCGGGCCTTTGCGGTCCTTAGAATCATCCACGCCTTGCTTGGCTTTGGTGAATTCCAACTTCACGGGGTAAACTCGCCCGCCAACCAGAAATAAGTCGGCTTGATATTCGGTGTCGTTGCCGGATTTGACCCAGGCATCGATCAGCGCGGTTTGATTGTCGTTGACCCACAAACGGATGGCGTGTTCGGTTCGCACCACGAAACGGTATTCGCCGGTTTCCGGGGCCAACACCGAACCTTCCCAACGGATGGAAAACTCGTGCGGGGTTTGAATGCCTTCCACTGGGGATTTGGTGTCGAACTGAAAATCCACCTGGGGATCAACGCGGGATTCCTTCCGCTTGCGGCGGTCGCCTACGCGGCGGCCTTCGTAATACTCGGCGTTCAAACCGTGCTGGTCGTTCCAAACCTCAGCCTGCCGGAAACTGCCGATGAGATCCGCAACCGCCAAACGATATTGGCGCACGGTCAAGCGGGCCAATTCAATGCGGAGGGGCTGATTGCGTTCGCGGGCGATAGCGGAATAAAACGCCCCGTGTATGTACTTGGCGACTTGCTCGGCCTCTTCTTCTTCGAGCGTGCCGGGGTCGTCTTCCGGCATGGTTTTTTTGATCAAAGCCGCCAATTGCGGAACCGAAAGATCGCCCGCGAGCGGTTTTTCGTAGTTCTCGGTTCCCTCGCCTTTCTTGCCGTGGCAAGCCGCGCAAATGTTGGCGTAGATTTGTTTTCCCGCCGCAACGTCATCGGCTCCGTGCGCGGAAAACGCCGTAGCAATCAACACAAAAAAGATGCAAAACTTTCGCATGGCGGGAGCCAAATTGAGGAGGGAAATTGGGGTGGGAGGAATTTACGGATCCGGCAACATCCGTAAACCACTGCATCAATCATATCAACGTGCTCCGACGTTTTCAAGAATCATCGGCATTTCACCGAGGCCCTTTGAGTTTTTCGATGGGACTGGTTTCTTCGGAACAAGGTGGTTTCTTGGAATCGTTTCGGGAGGGGTGGCTGGGATCGGACTGCTGCAAAACGTGTTGAGTTCTCAGTGGATGCCATCAGCAGTCCGCTCCCAGAGAGGGAAGATACTCGCTCCCTGGGGGCGATCTGCCGAGGATCTCGAAACCGGATTCAACGCAATTGGCGGCAGATCGACCCCAGCCACCGCCGACATCTCTCGCATTATGCGAACAGGGAAAGCAGCGCGGCGGGGTGGGAGAAATCCGCGAACAGATGATCCGCTTCGGTGGGTTTCAGTTCTTCCAACGAATACAAACCAGTTCCCACGGCGATGATTTTGGCTCCGATTGCACGGCCGCATTGCACATCGGCGGGCGTATCGCCGATGACCCATAACCGCTCCAAACAGATCGGCTCCGGGTGATAATCTTTAAGAACACGCAGCGCTTCGCGGGCCACATCATCGCGGTGGTGGTGATGGTCGCCGAAGCCGCCGAACGAGAAAAAATGGTCCAACTGGAAATGAGCCAATTTGACCTTGGCTCCCCGCGCGAAATTTCCGGTGAGCAATCCTAAAAGCACATCGTCTCTGGCGTGCAGAGCTTGCAGAATCTCCAATACGCCGGGCAGCACCAAACCGTCGCGGCTGGCCAATTGGCGGGGAAGTTCTTCCAAATAACCGGCCACGAATTCTTCCCAAACCGTTTCATCGAAGGCGATTTGAAAGAACGCGAACAAGTCGGAGACAATCGCCCGGTCGGTGCGGCCGGCGACGGAAATCCCATGCACGGGATTGTTCGCCCCAAACATGCGAAGCAGGGCCGCTTCCATCGCGGCTTGCCCCGCCCCGCCGCTGCTCAGCAGGGTTCCATCAATATCGAACAGGCAGTAGTGCATGGAATCAGAAACATTGTGAGAGAGCGGCGTATTCCGTTAAGGATCGCCTAGAAAAGCACATCAACAAATGGTTGATGGATGGCATGGCCACTGCTTTGAGTGGCCGTGTTGTAATCTGACTTTCCCTTCAGAAAGCATGCTCATGCAAAGCTGTATAAGCCGAGGGCATGGCACACAAATCCTGAAAGTTATTGGCTTGACGATTCTGATTTTACGATTTTGGCCGATTTGATGTAATCCAGGCGGGGAAAGTCCTTCATCAGGTACGCATTGCCTTCGGATTGCATTTGGCCTTGGTTGGGTTTATCGCGGTATCCGGCATAGATCTTTTCCACGTTTTCCATGCCTTCCACGACTTCGCCGAACGGCGCGAAGCCTTGGGGGTCCAAAGATTTGCTGTTATCGTTCAAGTTGATAAAAAACTGCGTGCTGCGGGAATGCGGGCCGGACGTGGCGAATGTCATCGTGCCCTTGGTGTTGGAGTGTTCCACGGGATCGTCGGGAATGCGTTCTTGCCATTTCTTTTGCACGCCGGGATCGCCGTTGATGCCGAATTGCACGACAAAATCGGGAATCACGCGGAAGAAGCGGCAATCCTGGAAGAACTCGGCATCCACCAACTCGCGAAACTGCGTTGCCCCGCGGGGTGCCCACTCGGGATGAACCTGCACCACAAACGGCCCGGCAGTCGTCTCAAAGCGAACGCGAAATTCGTCCTTGGGTCCGAGCAGAACGGCCGGCTTTTTCAGCCCCTCCGTTTCGTCTGGAGGGGGAGGCGGGGCCTTCCCCTCATTGCGAAACAACACCGCGACCATCAATCCGATGAAAAACGCCGCCATCAATCCCGCGATCGCCATTACGATCCACGGGGCTTTTCCCGATTCGAGTTCTGGAAGCTCTTTGTCCGACATGCCGACTTCCGCTGATGAAACAAAATTGCCTGAAAACCCTGTCGCCGCGACCGGTTATTAAGCAAACTATCCGGTTGCAGAGCGGGAATCAATGGTTCGGCAAATGGCTTTTTGCTCGCGAGGACTACAGAAAGGAAGCCAGTTCCATTTCGGGGAGAGGCCCCGGGCGCAATGCGGTTTCCGCGAAATACTGTTCGAGCAGCATCTCGGCGTCGGGACGGGACAAGGCTCCGCTGCGAATCAATTGCTGCGCCAATATTTTGGGATCTTCGTTCTGCCAAGCCAGCAATTGAGCGAGTTGGGTTTCGGTCAACAATCCCAGACGGACGGCGGCTTCGCCGAAGCGTTCTTCCGTGGCCGATTGCTCCAACAGAATTTGTTCCACCGCCGCTAGGTCGAGACAACCGGCTTGACGAGCCAACTCACCCAAATAAATCCGAGGAGTCCGGCAATTTAAGATGACTTGGGAAACGGTGGGAATGTCCAGCACCTGGCGGCCGACCAGCCAGCGCGAAAATCGCCGCTGCATCACCCACTGCATCAGTCGGCGCTCCTCCTCGTTCAACAGGCAGCGCGCGGTGGATCGGTTTCGGCCCGCCCGCTTCGATTGGTACATGGCTTCATCCGCCTCCGCGATTAAACGTTCGCCCGTCCCCTCGCCGTTTCGTCTGGGAATCTTGATGGCCGATCCGATGCTGATGGTCACGGGGATGCGGCGGCCTTCAAAGAAAATCGGATGGTTCTCCACCTTCGCACGAATGCGCTCGACGACTTTTTCCAAACCTTTTTCCGTAGGGCCGACCGCCAAGACCACGAACTCTTCGCCGCCGAAGCGCGCGAACACGTCTGAGTTGCGAAGCACTCCTTGAATCACGACGGCGACTTCCCTCAGCACGTGGTCGCCAAACGGATGACCGTAGGTGTCGTTCAGGTTTTTGAAGTTGTCGAGGTCGGAAAAGATCACCGCGACGGGTTCGGCCGTTCGCCGGCAACGCTGCACCTCCCGCGTGAGGGCTTCTTCAAAATAATTCCGGTTGTAGATCTTGGTCAAAGGATCGTGGAAGGCTTGCTGTTGGAGTTGTTGGTTTTCCAAGGCGAGTTTCGCGTTGCTTTCGACGGCGATCTGATGCCGTTCTTCGGACTCTACGAGGGCCGCGTGTTCTCGCAGCGCCAATTTCGCGAGATGCTCGTTGGCGAGCACCATCAGATCGACGGGGTCGCCCAGTTCATCGGCATTGACGGAAAACGTGCCCGCCGCATCTTCCATGCGGCTTTTTACTTGCTCTAAAAACTCATCCGCCTGGGCTGCTGTCATGCCGAAGTACCGCGCTGCGAGTTGCCGCACGCGCTCCAGAGCCGGCCCCTTATTGGAGGAGCAAAAGTACTCGCTGACTGAAGAAGCCGCCGCGGCCACGCTCAGCAATTTTTGTTGCCTTTTTCGACTTCCTCGTGGAATTCTTCCAGGGTCCATTTTCGCGAGCGGGCGGCTTGGATCAACGAATCGGGCAGTTTCCAGCGGGTCATGAGTTGGATTCCCGCCTCGATGGAATCAAAGCCCAGTGTTTCGCGTTCGACCGCCATCAGATCCCGCTGGGTTTCTTCCGCCTCATCCAGAACGGGGGCATAGTCGGGGCCGATGGTCTTGAGCATCGCCAACCGCCCCAAATCGGCCAGCAAGCCGGCGAGAAAGAATTGATCTTTGATCCGCGTTCGTTCGCCCAGCATTTCCGCCGCCACCGCCTGCACGACGGATTTCATCCAATAGGTTTTGTAGTGCTGGACGAGCGGCCCTGCCGACATTGCCGCTTCCACCAGCGAGAAACTTAAAGCCAGCGATGTCACCATTGTCGCTCCCAACAACGGAACCGCGCGATCGATCGAGGTGACTTCGTTCCGAAACGCGAAATACGAGGAATTGGTGGATTTCAGTATTTTCGCGGTAATCGCCGGATCGGTCTTGATGACCTGCGCGACTTGGTAAATCTCGGTCTGGGGATCTTCAGACAGTTCCAACAACTTCACCGCCACGGCGGGAAGCGTGGGCAATTGGGGGGAAGACCAGATTTTTTCAAGGTTAATCATGGGAAGACTCGAGGGGATCGGCTTTGGGGGGAAATGCAGCGCCTGAGAGACTATAGAACACATATTCCCCATTGCGAGCCGTTCGGCTCCATTCGGCCCCCGGATGCCGAGAGAATCACGCGAAGTTGTGCGGATCGCAACCGATGCGCGCATTCTTCCGCCGATGAAGCGGGGAGCGGCGCGAAAGCTATTGCGGTTCCGCGATGGTTCGCAGATAGACCGCCAGTTGCATTTCCAGATGCAGCAACCGCTGCCAAGCGTTCCAAGACATGCGAACGGGCGATTTGTCCGGCGAGGGAACCGGCGGGTTGGCCCGACCCGGTTCCACTTCTTCGCACGATTCGAGAATCATCTTGCGAATCTGTTCATGCATGTAGGCAAACACTTCGGAGACTTGGGCCTTTTGAATCGTCGGCAGACCATTCGGCAGGGCCGGAGGGCCGGTGGGAAAGAGATCTTCCTGCAAATCGGCGGAGAAATCGACCGGGGAATCTGTAACCCCGTTCTTCCCCACGGTATGGTCCTTGGCGTAGGTGGATGACAACGTGTTGCCCGAACTGCGGTGCTGTTTGTAGGCTTCTGAGATTTGCTCTTGGCTGCCGTAGATCAGCAGGCAGCGCCCAATCGTCAATTGGTCGCCGTATTGCAGCACCCGCATTTGCACCGGATTCCCATTCACGCGGGTTCCATTCGTGCTGTCCAAATCGGTGAGAATCACGTGGCCGCCGTCGGCTTGAATTTTCGCGTGAAACCGACTGACCCGCTCATCGTTGAGACGGACGGAATTGTCATCCTCTCGGCCAATGCTGACCGGCGTGGGCAGTTCCTCGAAAATCTGTCCCCGTTCGAGTCCTTCGATGAGTTGAATGGTAACGGTCGTCATCGGATTTCCAGATGGGGAATGATGGGAAATTGGCTGTCGGAACAGGTGTGATGCGTGCCGACTCCCTTGTTTTGTATCATGCCGCTCCTGCGATCGTCAAGAACCCTCTGCGGAGACAAGCCTTCCGCCCTCAAATCTAATCCAAGCGCAACTCTCTCGGCCCTCAGTCAAAAGACTTTCTGAAGGCGGGTTTGATTTGAATGGCTGAAGAAACATCATTTACAGTTTAAGTTACTTTCCATTATGCCCGCTTGGATGCCGAGCGCGGTGCCTTTTCTTCACGTTTCTCTGAAAATGGCCAAATCTGCCCTCAACCCGACAGAAGTGTTTGCCTCAACCGAAAAAACGTGAACTATACTAACTATATCTCAATTCCCCGATCCAACTCTCCTCAGGCGGAAATCCGCGATCCGAAAAACCAGCCGCCGCCGTTTTCCCTGTGAAGCACGAACATGTCCGAGCCGATCCAATGGAGCGAACTCTGTGCAGAAGCCATCGGAGATTTCCGCCTGACCGCTTTGCCCACCATGCTGAAACTGCCCGCCTTGCCCTTGGCAGTGACCCGGTTTTTGGAAAAATCCAAACAACCGGACGCCAACATCAAAGAACTCTCGCAACTGATCGAAACGGATGCCGGCTTAACCTTGGAACTTCTAAGGCACGTCAACTCGGCCTACGTGGGACTCCGGCACAAAGCCGGCAGCGTGCAACAAGCCATCTCGCTGTTGGGGCTAAGGCAGACGAAGACGTTCATTGTCAGCACGGGCATGCAATCGGCGGTGAAAGCCCGCCAATCCCGCTTGATCCATCAAGCCGGCTTCTGGAACGCCTGCCTGCAAAAAGCCCTGTTCGCCCGCGAAGTCGCCAAAATGCTCAAAACCGATGCCGAGACCGCCTTCGCCGGAGCACTGTTGCAAGATTATCTCTTGCCGATCCTCACCAATGAAATGGATGCACAGTATCTCAAGTTTATTCAACACCGCGAGAACTTTCCCGACTGCCTCGCCGAATACGAAGATCAAACCTTCGGATGGAACCACGCGCTCGCCGGGGCCACCCTCGCCCGCAAATGGAATCTGCCCGATGAGCTGACGGCTTGCATTTTATTCCATCATTTCGGAGTGCAAATTCTGGCTCATCCCCAATTGGGGCGTTCGCCCGTCGCCGCCGTCGCCATCGCGGCCATGCTGCCCGATCAACTCCGCCAACACGCCGGCGGCCTCGATCTGCTGCGAAAACTCAGCGAGAAATGGAAAGCATTCGATCTGGAAACACTCGCCCAACGTGTGGACGAGGAACACGCCGAGATGGGCCTGGGTGTGCAAAACGATTTTCCCCTCACCCGCCGCATCAGCCCAAAAACCGACGATCCGACCGCCTCCTACAACGATGGCACACTCACCCCCGCCGCAATCTCCGCATAAAAAATCCTCGTTAAAAACACCGCCTTCGTGGGACAACCCAGGCCCGCTTCGTGAGACACCCTCGGCACGGGAATCGAGGACATACACCCGACACACTCCCAGTTACGAGCAAATGACTTGCCAAGCGGTTGTGAAGAAGCTAAAACACAAGCACATCGGTCCCTTGGCGCAGTTGGCTAGCGCGCTTCCTTCACACGGAAGAGGTCACAGGTTCGAGCCCTGTAGGGACCACTCAGTAAGTCAATGCATAGTAAGGATTTACGTCAATGACATCTGTGGCAATGAAGAGTCATTGTAGCCTGTGACAACATCTGTGACAATTTTTTGTCACAATTCGACCACCCGAGGCCCTCTCTCGGTCTGATCTGTAACAAATTCAGTGACAATCTGAGGCCCCCCTGCCGATGGCTGGGGGGCCTTTTTCTTTGCGCTCTCATGTTTGAGAATAGAATCAGTCAATTGACATTTCAGGTTTCTGGCTGTGAAATTACGTTCACAGCTGAGGCGGTTTGATTCAGCGAAAGCATCGAGTCTGGAGTGGGCATGCCATCAATTACAGAAGAAGAATACTGGAGAATCACTGAATTGGCTTCACAAGTGTTCGTGCCATTCACTCCAATCACACTCGTTGAATTGTTTCATGGGCGAAAGCAGCAAATCGAACTTGTTGTGAAAGCACTTGGGCTGCCGGGTAGGCATGTCGTGCTTTTTGGGGAGCGAGGCGTCGGTAAGACTTCACTCGCCAACCTGATTTCATTTTTTGCCAACTGGCCGGATGAAAGCATCTTTACTTACTCATGCAGCAAGGAAGACAGGTTTACAACCATTTTTGACGAGATATTCAAGATGGTCGGAAAGGGCTACTACAAGATCGACAAAACTATCGAGGACAACCTATCTTTTACGTATAAATATGCATCGTTAGGAAAGAAGAATCAAGAGAAGCTCAAGCCGGTCGAAGATTTTGTTGTTGATGCAAACAGTGTTCTGGCAGTGCTGAAAAATGTCAAAATTCTAATAATCCTGGACGAGTTCGACAGGGTGCATGACGAGAAAACGAAAAATGACGTTGCTGAACTGACCAAAAAACTATCTGATGCCCGTGCTCCAACAAAATTGCTTATCGTTGGCGTTGCTTCAACAATCTCATCGCTAATTGGCTCGCATGAGTCCGCAATTCGATCATTCGAGCAAGTACCTATGCCAAGGATGTCAAAGAATGAAATCTCGGGCATCTTTGTTGGTGGATTTGAGAAGCTCGGAATAGCGTTACCCGAGCGTCTAAGAGAGAAGGTTGTGAACATTGCTGATGGTTATCCACATTATGCCCATCTGATTGGGCTCAATCTTACAGGGGCGTGTTTGGATCGCCTAAAGGTCAGTGAAAACCAACCTCTAAAAATCGTTGAAGAAGATTATCTGCCAGCGATTGAAAGATGTCTCGATGGAGCTATTCAATCTCTGCAAGATGCATACATTCGGGGGACAGAAACAAAAGCCAAGAAGACCGAAATGTATAAGTGGATTCTTGAAGGATTAGCCGTGCAGGACTCCGTCGAAGTCGAAATCAAGGATCTTCTAAAGTATTTGAGTGAAGTTGCTGACAGGAAGATCGCCCAACAATCAATATCGACGCATCTTGGTAGTCTACTGGCTGAAGATCGGCGAAACATACTAGAGAGGCCACGTACAGGTATCTACAAGTTTCGTGATCCAATGTTACGGGCATACGTTAGAATGAAAATTGCACAAATCAAACTCTCACACCAAGGCTATAAACAAAAGGAGTTTGATTTCGCTTGATGCAATGTCGGTATATCCATCGCCTCAAAAACTTCACCACCCATCCCCTACATGCTCCAAACGTTTTTGGAGTATTTTTTTATGGCATTGAAAGTACCAAATGAGGGCGAGAAGCTCCTCATGCAATGGGCCTTGAAAGACAGCACAGGCATGCCTGACCTGAATGCAATGGGCCTTGAAAGACAGCACAGCATGCCTGACCTGAAACTCAGGCTTTTCTCGAATGACTACACCCCAGTTGACACCTCTGACAGCACTGACTTCACCGAGGCGGCATTTACTGGGTATGCAGCAACCACTCTCAACCGCTCGGGCTGGGATGATGCCACCACCAATGGTGATGGCTCAGCAATTTGATGCTTCAAGCTTTGATGATCTATAGCTATTTCATTGATGCCGATGAGACGGCAGACAGTTTGGAGTGGGCCGACAGGATTTCAAAATCTCGGGCCTTGGACAATGGCAACTCTTTGACGATCACACCCAAGATGACCAACCAGACCGAATATGAGGACAATCGCCCCGCCTTTTGGCGGGGCGATTTCGGTTACAACTCTACGATCACAACATGCTACCTCAACGGCTCCTCACCGAACAAACGTCTCAACGGCGCAAGCTGCCCAGCGTGGATGAATTCGTGCTGGGCGCTCCAAAGCAAGGCTCCCAGCTTCGTCTTGAACATGGGGTGTGGAGGATCGCCTGTGAGTTCCTGCAACGTCTCTTGCGGCAGGGCGTCCGCTTCCTTGAGAACTTGTTCATGGACCCGGTCGAGGACCGCAAGGATTTCTTTTGGTGTGGGATAATCACTGGGATCGAAAGTTGGATTTGAACCCTTGCCAAACAGGCGACGGAAGTCGGCCGGAACCAAGTCGGCGTCTTCGGGTTTTTCCCCACGCACTCGCTTCAAACCCAAACCATATTGCGCCACAGCCAGGTGGCCTACCTGCCAGGCGACGTGTGTGACGCCCTCGGTCGGCTGGCGGAACCAGTCTTTTTGATCGATGTGTCCGAGAAGGTCTTTGGTGTAGAGCCGGGCGGTGCGGATTTGGTTGAAGACGGATTGGGGAGTCATGGCGATTCCTTTGGGATTGGCTGGATAAAATTCCAATTGTCGTCGTAATCCAATTTCGGTTCAATCCATGAAAGAGGCGAAATCAACGTGGACCATCACCATCAATCTGGGGAAAGAGTTGGACTGACCATGCGCCGGTCGTCGTATTATTGGGCCTTGGCCGTTTGGCCGCTATTTCTTGTCATTGCAATCTCTTTAGGAGCGATTCGAGAAGGCATTATCGCCCCGACATTGGGAGAACAAACCGCCGATGTGATCGGCACACTTCTTTTCATTGCTGTGATGCTGTTGATCATGTGGTACTTCGTAGCGAGGATCAGGAATGTCGCCCAAAGTCATGATCTCTGGCTGATCGGCCTAATGTGGATGGGCATGACCGTCTGCTTCGAATTTGGGTTCTTTCACTTTGTGGTAGGCGTGCCGTGGGAGAAACTTCTGGCTGATTACAACATTTTGGCTGGTAGGCTCTGGGTACTGGTTTTGCTCACAACGCTCTGCGGGCCAGTGCTGGTTGGGTGGTGGCAATCTCGAAAGATAGACTGAACCATGTCATCACAACCAATGTTGCCACCATTGCCATTGACCCCGAAATCCAAAACAATAGAGGCGATTGATTGCTACTTTGACTTGAGGGAAAAGTCCATGCTTCGCTCGCAAAGCTCTATCCGATTCCAAGCGTTGACAGTTCTCCTGCTTTGGATGTTCGGGATGTTCTCCTCAGCGGCTTTGGCAGACAGTTGGGGGCCGCCTCGTAAGGAGCATTGGTCCGAAAATCAGATGGTTGTTTTGAAAGTCAGTTACCCGCAAAATAAACAGCTATCTCTGTGGAAAAAAACCGAAGACGGTTTGAAGCCGCTTTGGAATCGAGGCTATATTCACCGGGTTTGGCCTCCCCATCGAGCGTATGTCACCGACGATGGGCAATATGTCGTATTGCGTGATACTCACCACAGTTTGGGCGACGGACAGGTCATCGTCATTCTTGGGCCAAAGGGGCAGTCTCTTGGTAGTTATGCTCTAAACGATTTCCTGCCAGTTCAGGACATTTTAGCCGCCACACAATCCGTGTCCTCGCTTTGGTGGGATGAGAATGCTTGGTTTTCCTTGATCCAAGACGACCGGCGATTCGCTCTGGTCACGCAGCAAGGCACTGTGAGATGTTTCGATCTGCCCACCGGGAAACTTTTGGATCTCAACAAAAAACAACACAGCGAGATTGTGGGTCTGGTCAAGCAAGATGCCATGAAGTGGGTGAAAAGCCAAGAACCACAGGAGCGGATTCACGGAATGACGCTGCTCGGAGCACTCGGGCTTTCCGATGCTGTGCCGATCGCCAAAAAACTCTTTGAAGACCGGGCCTCTACCGGAAGTATCGGCTCATCGGGGAAGCCAAAAGCGGAAAAACATGGTGTGCAAATGGCGGCAGCGTTGGCATTGATTCGACTCTTGGGAGCCGATGCACTTCCCATCATCGAAACCGAGTTGAAAACGGCCAATTGGTACATGCAGGAGCAACTGCTGGACGTGGTTGCAAAACTCGATATGCAGACGTACTTCCTTATGGAAGTTCCTGCATCCTCGGAAATCTTTGCCTTTTGGAAACGCATGGCAGACAGCCCCTCGGAGGCAATTCGGGGGAGAGCGATATTTCATGTCTTACTACGGGATGATGGGGAGTATGTGAAAGCTCATCCAAAATTGATTGAGCATGACGGTGAGAATCTTCGCCGAGCCGTGACCGAAGTCTTGGGTCGCATGAAATCTTCGGAAGCAATCCCGTTGCTGAGGAAGGCGATCAACGATCCCTCGAAACACAATCGTCAGTTGGCGCTCAAATACTTGATCGCCCACAGTCCGCAAGACCTCAAAGACGTGTTGCTTCCTCTCCAAAAGGATGAAGCCGCTGCCATCCGTCTTCTGGCAAATACCGGGTTGGCCAAAGTGGGCGTCAAGACTGCTGTTTTGGAATTATCCCAAGTCATCAAAGCTTGGAGCCAAACGTCCGAGCCAAAACGAAAATCATGGGAGTTGACTCAAGAAGTCGAACTGGTGTGCGGTTTGATCATCGACCTGAAATTGACGGACTTGCAAGACAATCTCAAAAAGATTCGGCCGCAATTGATACCCGAGCATCAATCATTCGTCACAGGGGCTCTTGCTGGATTGGGAAATGCCAACGAATTGGAGAAGCTTCACCGGATGACGGAAAGTGAAGACATGGCGACCCGTTTGGCGGCATTGAAAATGTGTGGGCATTTGGATGATGAGAAATCGAATCAATTCGTCGAACAGACTGCTGAAAGTTCCAAGGATGTACTCGTACTCGTAGCTCAACAGGTTCGTCAAGAAGCGGAGCAACGGCGTAAACGAAGTCTGGCCAACTCCAAATCCGAATCTTCTCCAATGGGACAAAAGTAAGGATTTGACGTACGATTTCTCGGGAGGAGATTATGTCCGCAGACCAACTTTTTTCAATTTGCAACTTTGCCGTGCTTCCTGGCTGGCTACTGCTCGCCTTTGTCCCTCGCTGGAAAGGGACACAAATTGTATCCAGCATGGTCATTCCGCTGGCTTTGGCAGTGATCTATCTGGTGCTCTTAGTTTCCCAATGGTCCGTTTTAGAGGGCAGTTTCAGTTCGCTCTCGGGCGTGGCCCAGCTTTTTGAGAATCCGTATGCCCTCTTGGCGGGATGGATTCATTACCTCGCTTTCGATTTGTTCATCGGAAGTTGGGAAGTACGGGACGCACAACGCATGAAGATCCACCACGGGTTGGTGTTGCCTTGCTTGGTCTTCACGTTTCTGTTTGGACCATTTGGATTATTGCTTTACTTCGGGCTGCGCACCGCTCTGAAAAGAAAAGTGACCTTGTGGAGTGATGCGTAGTTTTTTCATAGAACTCCATTCTCGAAATCGCCTGTTGGCCTGGGTGGGGTGGATACATATTTTCGCCCTGCTCCTGGCTGTGGGGCTTTCGACCTCGGATGGTCGCCAGATTCTCGATCTCAATGCCTGGGTCAAACCCATCAAATTCTTGATCTCGGCGATTGCTTTTCTTTGGACGATCGCTTGGTTTTCTCGATTCGTGCAAGCGAGTAAAGCTCTCCTCGTCATCAGTGCCGGTGTGGCCATCGTAATGCTGCTCGAAAATGGGCTGATCGGCATGCAGGCGGCCCGAGGCGTGACATCCCACTTCAATCGCTCGACGCCCTTTGACGATTTCGTTTTTTCCCTTATGGGCTGCTTGATCCTGATCAATACACTTCTTGTCGCTTGGTTTCTCTGGCTGATTGACGCCCCGTTCTTGAATCGTGTTTATCTCTTGGCAATTCGGTTGGGTCTGCTCATGTTTCTGATTGGCAGTATCCAAGGCGGTTTGCTTCTGGCTAACAAGGCCCACACAGTAGGCATGCCGGATGGAGGGCCAGGACTTCCCTTCGTGAATTGGAGCACCAAAGGCGGCGATTTGCGGATTGCCCATTTTCTGGGGCTTCATGGACTTCAAATCATTCCCCTGGTCGGCTGGGTTCTCAGTCGTTCGAACGGATCGAAATCCTTTCAAATGGCTGCCTTGATTGGTTTCTCTGTGGGCTATCTCGGAGCATTTGTTGTCACCGTGGTTCAGGCATTACATGGCATTCCCCTTCTCAAAGTGTGAATGCTGTCTGCTGGGTGAACCGAACCCGCCTGGGATCAAGTTGTCTATACCATTGGATGATTGTGTCTTCACAAATGTATTTCACTTTCGACAAGTCATACTGGAAGAAATGTATCTGCTTGAGAAATGACAATGAAATCCTATCCCTATGTGGGTCCGTCAGAAATTCGCACTCGGTCTTCTGCCAGAACCGCTGGGGTGAACACGATCGAAACAATCGAAGATCTGAAACGTTGGCTTTCGACCGCAGATCGTGAGTCCAAAAATCCGACAATCGTCGCTACGTTTGTTATCGACCAGGAAGGATTTTTGAGGCTGACCAGTCGCAGGACGGAACACGTCGCTTGTGCCGGGGGAGACGCTGTGCTGTCCGCTGGTGAGATGACATTCCAAGATGATGGTTCAGTGGAAGTTGTCGAGGTCACAAATCAATCCACGGGATATTGCCCCGAACCGGAATCATGGAACGCCGTTGAGACCGCTCTCGAAAGAATTGGCGTGAATTCCCCTGATGGATTCACGACGGAGTTATTATTTCGCCGATGCGAATCTTGCGGCCAGATCAACATCGTGAAGGAAGGCTGGTTCGTGTGCTCGGTGTGTGACGCCGAACTGCCCAAGCCAATGGAACTTTGACTCTTTGGAAAATAGATGAATCTCCAATTGGAATCCTATGTGGGCCAGCTTGATCGCTGGCCTGCGGACGGTCGGCACATCCTGGCTCAGTTCGATGAGGAAACCGTCATCGTTTACCAGGCATATCGCCCTGCCATCGGTGATTTCGCTGCCGAACATGGTTATTTCGGCGGACCTTTCAAGCTGACGAGAATGTCATGGATCAAACCCAACTTCCTCTGGATGATGTACCGGAGCGGATGGGCAATGAAAGAAGGCCAAGAAGTTGTCCTGGCGATTCGGCTCAAGCGGTCGGCGTTTGACCAAATCCTTTCCCAAGCCGTTCATTCCAGCTTTGTTCCCGAAATCTACGAAAATCGTGACGCTTGGCAGGCGGCGGTCAAGTCCTCAAATGTCCGACTTCAGTTCGATCCCGACCATAATCCGTTTGGTCATCCGGCGGAGCGAAGAGCCATTCAACTCGGGTTACGAGGCGAGGTCTTGGCTGCTTATGCGAAAGAGTGGATTGTTGAGATCCAAGACATCTCGGAATTTGTTGGTGAGCAACAAGCCAACGTGCGTGGTAAGTGCGAAAATCTGTTTATACCCAAGGAAGAAGTGTATGTCGTCGAAGACGAAACGACACGCAACCGGTTGCGTCTCGATCGTTTCATCAATTAGCAGAACCCCGTTGCGGCACGCCGCAACGGGGTTTCGTAAAACGAAGTTCCAAACCAGGACGAATCCTTGTCCCAGCATGCCACCCAGCCCAAATCACCTTGCAGTGTTCAGGCATCATTTTCCTGATGGAGATTTTTAGGCGAGTCTGTTTCAATTTTCCTCTGAAGCAGCAACACAACCATTCCTACCAGAACCGTGGGCGGACCCTCGCTCCACGTCCATCCGCTCGGCATGCCCGCAGTCAGGTCGATTCCCAAGAGAACAAACCCCATGACGATCACCAGGATCGCCCATAATCTGAGGAAAGAGCGGTAATGGCGGATGTCCAACGAGATGTAGAGGATGATCGTAGACAATATGGCATAAAATGCGGAAAGCGAGCGTGCCAGATAGCGGACAATTGGAGCATCTGGTAACTGACCAAGCCCTAAGTAACCATGAATCGCATTCATCCAGAAAAACGGCAAAAAGATCGCTGATATCGCAAAGAGCCCGCTGATGCCAATCACCCGCAGAATAATGATGAGGGTCTTTTCTTCCCGGTTCATTTCTGGCCTTGTGAAGTGGAAGAAAGCGAGAGGAATGACTTGGCAAACAGCTTGCCCGCATTCAATTGTCCCGCAGTGTCGTAATGCACATTTATGGGGTGCGTCGAAATATCCCGCAGAATCACCGTGTAGAAATTCGGAATTTCCTTTTGGGCATCCCACTGCGCTTTGACAACCCATTCGATGGCTGGATAGCGGCCGGGTCTTTTCTGGGGAACGATCTGGGACAAATCATCGGGGTGTGGGGCACGTCGAATTGAGCCACACAAGAACGGCAAATTGGGAACGCCGGTATCTTTTCGGATGGCAGTCAGCTAACAATTTCAGATTGTTGAGGTATTCCTTGGCCACGCTGACGTTTTTCATGTCGCCGCCACCTTGTAACCAGAGAAACCCAACGATTTCAATCGGTCTGGATTTTCCGGCCTGTTCAACTTTAGTGATCAATTTCTTGTAAAGTGATCCCAGGCGTCCTTGTCCGACTCGGTCAGCGTCTTCTTTCGACCACTTTGGCTTCCATGTGAGAATGCTGGTTCCTCCCACAGCAAGCTTCACGATTCCAATCGTTTCATTCGGCCATGCCTTGGCCATTTCATGTGCGAAGCCAATCTCTGGCCCAAAGGAATACTCTGTCAGCCCCACCTTCCGTTGATTTGGTTTTGCTTTGGCAAATGGCTTGAGTGGTTGCCATTTGCCATTCTCGAACATCAAAATGCGATCACTGCCATTCCGCATTGTGCCAGTCAACTTCGTGCTATCGCCCCATCCCACCATGTTCGACTGACCCGCAAGGATAAAAACTTTGAGTGGCTTGTCGGCGGCACGGAGGGCATGCCCGCTCATTCCCAACAGTAGACACAAGACGGTCACGGTTCGCATCGTGGGCTTCTCCTGAAAGCAAGCAATTGAGAATCTTCAGGTTGGATCTCGGTAATTGTAGCACAGCACAAGGGTGGATTCCGACTGCATCGTCGTTATCGAATAGTCCTATCCTGAAACGACTTTTAATTCAACGCCAGGTGAGGAGCCCGGTTCTTCAGATTTCCATCACATGCTCATTCCCGTTATGCTTGAGGTATGGATTTTGAACCTTTTGCCAAGGCTTTTTTCGACATCTTCGAATCGCATCGGCTCGATCAAAAGCCAAACGTCCCCATCAATACCCTCTCGCTTGACGATGCTTACGTTGTCCAACGAATGGTGATTGACCAACGCTGCGCCAACGGCGAAAAGGTTGCAGGCTACAAGGTTGGCTGTACGAGCACCGCCATCCGAAATCAGTTTGGATTGAGTGAGCCGATTTGCGGCCGGGTCATGCAACCACACCTCTACCACGGCGACACGAACTTGGATTGGCAAGAATTTCACTGCCCGGCCGTCGAACCGGAATTGGTCTTGATGATCAGCAGGGACTTGGAGGATGAAGTTGGTCCCGACGAACCGCTTGAGGAGGCCATTGAATTCGTCTCGCCAGGGATCGAGATTCACAACTACGACTGGTGGTTTGGAGAGCCGAGCTTGCAAGAACTCATCTGCTCAAACGGTATCCACGCTTCCTTGGTGGTTGGGGAGGAAAAGGTCACGCCGAAGGCTCTCGACTGGGAAATGGAAGGCGTAGGCTTGTTCAAGAACGGCCAATTATCCGCATCGGGCATTGGGGCTGAGATTATGGGCGGGCCGATGAAGTCGCTCCACTGGCTGGTGAATCATTTGGTCCGCCAAGGCGAAGTTCTTCGAGCAGGCCAGGTCGTCATTCCCGGTTCGGCAGTGCCTTTGATTCCGATCGAACCGAATGACCGAGTCATGGCAAGATTCACACATGCGGGAAGTGTCTCAGCCAAATTCCACGATTGATCCTCAAATCGCAGGCATTTTGACAACAACGCATGAGCATGAAGAAGTACAAGAAACAAACCACTTGCCGGAGAGTCCGTAACATGATCCATCCGCGACTTCCCCCCACTCCCGTTCAGTTGATGCAGGCGTGTGTTTACCATCGAGGTCCGCATTTGATCGATCCCTGGTTTGGTTACCTGCGAGATGTAGGTTCAAACACCGACCTGGGCTCATCTCGTGGTCTGCGAAAAAGAGGTTTTTATCCGCGATTTGAAGGGAATCACGGCCTACCGTTGGCACAAATAGGGTAAGAACGAACCAGCCAGAATCTCCCACCGAGACTCGTCCGCCTCCAGAATATCGAGAAGAAATTATTCTTCTGGGTTACTCATGAGATCCAACAAGTCACCGATCAGGCGATGGGATTCCACGGGACGTCTTAGAGGTTCCTCTCTTTTCACATGATAACGGTTTTGGCGACCCACTTTCTTGCGTTCAATGAAACCGCCCTCTTCCAAATCGTGAATGATGCGTTGGACGGCCCGTTCCGTAATTCCGACAAGAGATGCGACCTGCCTGAGGACAATATCCGGATCGCGATCTAGGATAATGAGCACATGGGCATGGTTGGTCAAAAAAGTCCAACGGTGGGCTGCTGGGTCGGGTTGAGCGGGGGCAGTCACTTTCTTACGCGGCTTGGATGCCTCTCCTGACTTGGGTGTGGCGTTCGAACGCTTCATTTGTCACCTCGGGGCTTGCTCACGGAAAAGCCCTTGACTGCTCTAACCCAAAACCATTTCAAGGGCTGATGGGGAGTGAAGTATAGCATTTTCTTCGTGATTCTCTATTCGCGAATCAAAAATCGCGAATCAGCGATTTTCCTGTTGCTTTTCTTGCGTTTCGGCAGATTGAACTCAACTCGCGAACGCTTTTTGTGCGAATTATTATTGACGAATAATATGTCGCGTATTATACTTCGCAAAAGAATAAGTCTGCAAGAGGAATTCTCGTTGTTTGACGTGACTTTTGGGCGAAACGTGGGGCTTTGTGAATGACTGGCGAACTTGGGGCCTGGGCTATGGAGCGGCTCACCGAGCACGATCCCAACGTGGAGCGTGGAAACGTTAGGCGTCGCTATCGCGAAGTCACTAGGGTGTGGGATGGTGCGCCGGCGGATGAGTGGTGGCGATGGTGTCTCGAAACCGGGGTCAGCCTGGGTATTAATCTTAAAGCCGTGGATTGCTTGCCCGCAGAAGTGGCGGAACTGGCTCGCCAGGGAGCCCATCTCGTGCACCGGCAGCCCAACGCCAATGACAACAATGAATGGCTGGTCATCTTCGGGAATTTGCGCGGTCGAATCACGGTGGCTCGCTCGAGCGAACCGGAATCCTTGCAAAAGCACACTCCGCGCAGCCTGCGGCGTTGGCTGAGTTCCTCCTCGGAAGGGCAACCTCTTCGCGTTGTCGTGCTTGATCCCAACCGGAACAAATCGGCTCAACAATTGGCATCAACAAAACCGCCAACCCCCTTGGCTCGGTTGCAGCGGCTGCTGAGTCCCGAGTGGTCGGACATTTGGATTGTGATCGTGTTCGCGTTTGTCGTGGGCCTACTGACCCTGGCAACGCCCATCGCGGTGGAATCGCTGGTCAACACGGTCGCCTTTGGACGGTTTTTGCAACCGGTCTTCGTGTTAGCGGTTATCTTGTTCACATTTTTGGGATTCTCGGCGGCGATTCGGGCATTGCAAACATATGTCGTGGAAATCATTCAACAACGACTTTTCGCGCGCATCGCGGCGGATTTGTCCTACCGGCTCCCCCGCACGCGAATCGAAACCAGCGAACAGCACTACATGCCAGAGTTGGTGAATCGATTTTTTGACGTGGTGACCGTTCAGAAGGTTTCGCGCAACTTCTCTTAGATGGTGTGGGGTTACTGCTCACCACGGTGATTGGGATGGCCGTGCTGGCGTTTTATCATCCCTGGTTATTCGGGTTTGATTTGCTGCTCTTGGCTTCGATTGCATTTATGATTTTCGTGCTGGGTCGTGGTGCAATTTATAGCTCGATCAAAGAATCCAAAACGAAATATCATATGGCCAGTTGGCTGGAGGATGTCGTCCGGTGCCCGATTACGTTTTCCAGCGGTGGCGGAGTCGATTTGGCCATGGAGCGGTCCGACCATTTGATCAAAGAATATCTTACGGCCCGCCAAAAGCACTTTCGTGTGTTGATGCGGCAAATTCTGTTCGCGTTAGCTCTGCAAGCCGTGGCCAGCACTGTGCTATTGGGCTTGGGCGGATGGTTGGTTGTCACGGGCGAATTGACGTTGGGCCAACTTGTCGCTGCGGAATTGATTGTGACGGTCATCGTGGGTGGCTTCGCCAAATTGGGCAAGCACATGGAAAGTTTTTATGACCTGCTGGCCTCCGTGGATAAGTTGGGAGCGCTGTTTGATCTGCCCCGCGAACGGGATGATGGACTGCTTGTTCTGAATGACGAGTCTCCAATTGCCGTTGATGTTCACGCGGTGAGCTACGCGCGGGCCGGCGGAAAATCCGTGTTGAACAATCTGTCGTTTCGGGTTCCCGCATCGGGGAGTTTGGCGTTAATTGGCCCGTCGGGTTCAGGCAAAAGCACGGTTTTGGACTTGCTTTACGGGTTGAGAAACCCGAAGTCCGGGCATGTCGCCATCAACGGGTTCGATCCGGGCGACATTCGGCCCGATTTGCTGAGGCGCCACGTGACAATGGTTCGCGGACTTGAAGTGTTTCAAGGAACGATCGGAGAAAACGTGCATCTTCATCGTCCCGAAGTCTCCGCGCAACGATGTCCACAATGCTTTGGAGCAAGTGGGACTTATGGAATCCGTGTTGTTGTTGGATGACAGTTTAGAGACGTCGTTGGCCAGCGGCGGGAGTCCACTTTCCGAAAACCAACGCCGATTGCTTTGCGTGGCGCGAGCGATTGCGGGACGACCGAGTTTGTTACTGTTGGATGGAGCTTTGGATCCGCTCTCGGATGATGAGTTGGTCCCGCTGCTCGATTTTCTCCTCCAGCCGGAACAGCCTTGGACGTTAATTATCGCCACCGGGCGGGACGATATTGCTCAACGGTGCGGCCAACAGCATCGGCTGTCGCTTCTGCCCGCACCTGTCTTGGAATCTCAATCTGTCTAAGAGAGTTTTCTCAATGGAAACCGCATCCCCCTCCTCTTCGGGTGGTCATCGGCAACGCTACCTGTTGGCACCGGCGGCTTACAACGAAACGGCGATGCCTTCGTTGAAACTAGCACGATCTTCCCGTTTCGCGCGGCAGATTGGGAAGTACTTATTGGTGTTGTTGGTCTTCTCGTTTTTCTTGGTGGCCATCGCCCCTTGGCAGCAATCCGTCACGGGCACGGGAAGCGTTGTCGCGTACTCGCCACGGGAGCGGCCTCAAATTATCGAGTGCCCCATTGAAGGCAAAGTGGTTCAGTGGGGGGAAAACATTTTTGAAAATACCCACGTGAACAAAGGCCAACTCATCGTCAAAGTTCAAGACATTGATGAGTTGTATCTCTTTCGTTTGGAAAGCCAAGAGCAAGCCACGATTGACCGGGTCGAGGCAATGCGGCAACTCCTGCGGGCCAACGAGCAAAGTGCCAAAGCCGCCTTAGAAGTGGTGAAATCCGTCGAACTTCAATTGAAAGCCTATCGCGAAGTCAAGACACAAGTGATTGCGGGCGCGGAAGCTGCGACTGAATCGACAAAAAATAAAATCACTGCCGCCGACCGACAACTGGACGAGCATCAAGCAGCGCTGTCCCAAGTTCAAGCCGATTACGAGCGTCAGAAAACACTCTTCGAAGAACAGATCACATCCCAACTGAAGTTTCAAGAAACCGAGAGAAAACTGAAAGAGACCGAAGCCAAAGTTGGCAAAGCCACGGCCTACTGGGAATCGGCCAAGAATGATTTGATCGAAAAGCAGCGCGATCGTGATGCCAAAGCCCAAAAAGCCCAAGCCGAAATCGATTACGCATCCGCCGCGCTGAGCAAAGCCCAGGCAGATGCCGCCAAAGCCGAGAGCGAAGTCGCCAAAGCCCAAGCGGAAGTTCAGAAGGCGACAGAGGATTTACTGAAACTGCAAACGCAAGTCTCCCGGCAACGAAGCCAGGAAGTTCGCGCGCCATTTGATGGGTTCCTCACGGAGATCTCGCCCAACATGGGCGGGCGAATCTTGAAGAAAAGTGAACAACTTTGCGTGATTGTTCCCGACACCTCAGACCGGGCCGTGCAAATTTGGTTGGATGGGAACGATGCCCCGCTTGTGGAACCCGGCCGGCATGTGCGGCTGCAATTTGAAGGCTGGCCAGCCGTTCAATTTGCCGGATGGCCTTCCGTGGCCGTTGGAACCTTCGGAGGCGAAGTGATCTCCGTGAATGCGACCGACAACGGGAAAGGAAAATTCCGCATTCTGGTGCTCCCGGATGAGACGCACCACAAATGGCCGCAAGATCGCTTTTTGAGGCAGGGCGTGCGGGCGAACGGCTGGGTCCTACTCAATCAAGTGCCCCTGTGGTACGAAATCTGGCGAAAAATGAACGGTTTTCCCCCGGTAGTCTCGATGGAGGAACCCAAAGCAAAGGACGAGAAAAAACCAAAGTTGCCCAAACCCTAGTTCCTGCAAAAATGATTCAATCAGAGCAATCGATCAGGCCGATACTTGAAGTATCTCATTGAGTGGTTGCGAGAGCTTGATCGCATTGCGCTGCGAAGTTCTGCTTTTCCCAGAATGTCGCATGAGCCACCTGAACATGCACACAGATTTGCTCATCATCTGCATGGCCATTCTTGGGACAGGTTGTTCTACGCCTCACACCAAAACGCGGCGCGATTGGTCGCAACGAACTCTCTCGCAAAACGCTGCCAAAACAGCCGCACGTCCTCCCAGCACGTCTTCCAATTCGCGGTCGCTCGGTCAGCGAATCGCATTTTTAGAAGAAGACGATCCGCTCGGCGACACCAAGCCGCCACTGCTCCCCAAGCCTCCCGCTCCCCAGGGCGAAGAATCCCGGGCCGCCCAGAATACGGATTCGACGCCCACTCTGATCATGGATCACCCGAATCCCCCGACCGCCTTGTTTTTGCCAGAGGTCGTGGCATCGGTTCATGAGACGTTTCCCATGATCGAGGCAGCTCTTCAAGAAATCACGATTGCCAACGGAAATGCCTTAGCGGCTTGGGGCGAGTTTGATTTGAAACTAAAGGCCGAGAGTGAAAGCGGTCCTATGGGATTTTACCAAACCTACCGCAACAGCGCGGGATTGGTGCAACCGCTGTATCAAGGTGGGAGCGTATTCGGTGGATACCGCATCGGTCGCGGAGATTTTCAGCCGTGGTATTTAGAACGCCAAACCAACGCTGGGGGTGAGTTCAAGGCTGGTGTGCGCGTCCCGCTCGCGCGCAATCGAGAGATTGATTCCCGTCGTGCGAGTCTCTGGCGCGCGAACTACGATCAGCAATTGGCCCAACCGGAAATCCGCGGTCAACTCATTGGGTTTGTGCGTGATGCCAGCATGATCTACTGGACTTGGGTGGCCGCGGGCAGAAAATATGAGATTGGCAAGGCCGCCTTGAAGTTATCCCAAGATCGCAACCAAGGTTTTGAAAAGCGGGTTGAAAAAGGCGACCTCGATCCGCCCGCCTTGCGTGACAATGAACGATCCATCGCGAGTCGGCAAGCCAAGCTCATCGATCTCAAACGAAAACTCGACCAATCCGCAGTCAAGTTGTCGCTCTTTTTTCGCACACCTGACGGAACGCCTTTAATTCCCGACGACAAGCAACTTCCCAATTTTCCCGAGCCATTGCCTGTCGATCCCGCTTATCGCGCGACGGATATTAAGACCGCTCTCGACTTCCGTCCTGAATTGGAATCGCTGGATATTTTGAGACAAAGGGTTGAAGTCGATGCAGCCGAAGCATCGAACGATTTGCTGCCCAACGTGGATACCCATTTGATCGGTTCTCAAGACGTCGGCCAACCGACCAGCCAAAAGCGGGACAAGTCGCCATTTGATTTGGAAGTCGGAGTGTTTGTGGATGTCCCCTTGCAGCGTCGCAAGGGATTCGGAAAACTCGGTGCCGCCCGAGGCAAGCTCGCACAAATCGCGGCTAAGAGACAGTTCACGGAGGATAAGATTGTCGCCGAGGTTCAAGCCATCTATGCGGCCTTGATCGCCGCTTATGATCGCGTGACAAAAACTCGCGAAGCCCGCGTGGGGGCGGAATTTCTCGCGGGTGTGGAACGCCGCAAGTTTGAATTGGGGCAGAGTGATTTGCTCTCCGTGTTTCAGCGAGAGCAAATCGCAATCGAAGCCGCCACGGACGAAGTAGACGCCCTGTTGGATTACTACATCGCCCGAGCGGACTATGCCGCCGCTTTAGCCTATGATAGGGTCACCGAGCGTGCCGAACCGCAACCAAGCGAAATTCAGCAATTTCCGAGCGACTTTTGCGCTCCCACGAATTAACTCGATTCTTGTAGTTCAACATTGAATCGCAAGAAATACAATTCAAACTCAAAACTCGTAGTCCACTTGGTGATGTTTACGATATTCTCCTGGCGTGATGTCGAGTTCACGGCGGGAGATTTCAGTCATCTGGACTCGTTCGGGGCGATAATCTACCTAACGCGGCCTGTTGGCCGCAACCAATGAGGTTTCTGGACAAATTGACGCCCTCCAGTCATGTTGGTGTTATCACACCGCCAACCGCTGGAGGACGCCATGAAGTTTGCTTTGAGTTTCGTGACCAAGTTCGCCCATGTGATTGTAGCCATTTTGGGCTGTTTTGATCGAGTGATTTTCAAAGGCTATTTGCCTTTTTGGGACGATAAACGCTTGAATGATTTCGTGGACTATGTCTTGAAGATGCGGCGGAAGGACTTTCTGCCCTGGCTCGAACAGCATTCCCAAATGTTGGTCCAGCATGCCCAGAAGCTGGCGGCGGAAGCGGGAAGACCTTACGAGTTTAAACAAGGCAAATTCAAAAAAGAGACGTTTATCCAGAACTTGATCCGCCAGGATAACATCACGCAAGGATTGGTGGCCGTGTTGTGCGTGATGGAAACCTGCCGAAGCGTCACGCTGAAGCGCGGCAAAACGCGGCCTTGGCTGTCTTACAAGCGCCGACCGCAGCGCGTGCTCTACTATTATTTTCTGGACCGGGAATTCGGTTTGATGCACATTCGCTTGGAAACGTGGTTCCCCTACGGGATCCAAGTTTACGTCAACGGCCACGACTGGCTGGCGCAGCAGATGCAGAAGAAGGGGTTGGGATTCGTCCAACAAGACAACGCCTTCACCTTTTTGGAAAACCCGAAAGCCGCTCAGAAAATCGCCGACCGCTTTGCCGGTCTCAATTGGCCCAAGCAGCTTTCGAAGTGGGCTCGGCGGGTGAATCCGCTGCTGACGCGCGGCGGATGGCTGAGCCACTTGGATTATTATTGGGTCACCGATCAGGCGGAATACGCTTCGGACGTTCTGTTCGCCGGCCGCAACGAGCTGCGCGAGCTTTACCCACGGCTGATCGATCACGCCGTGGTCAACTTCTCGGCCAGCGACATCCTGACGTTCCTGGGCCGGAAGCTTAACGGCAACTTTCAAGGCGAAGTGCTCACGAGTTGCCAGAAGAAGCGCCATCCGGGGGCGCGAATCAAACACCGGATGAAAGACAACTGGCTGAAGATGTACGACAAATTCGGCCTGATCCTCCGCGTGGAAACGGTGATCAACCAGCCGCGCGAGTTCCGCGTCCGCCGCGAGGGGATGCGGAAGGGCGAGCCTCAAATGGTGTGGGCTCCCATGAACAAAGGCGTCTCGAACCTGGCCGAGTATCAACGGCACGCCCGAGCCGCCAATGAACGTTACCTGAATGCGCTGGCGGTGGTGGATGATCCCAGCCCGGCGTATCTCCAGGTGTCGAAGTTGACCGAATCTCAAGTTCACAAAGGCCGACGCTATGCGGGCTTCAACCCGGCGCGGCGGGACGACATCCGTCTGTTCGAGGCGGTGATGTCGGGAGATCATTTGCTCAAAGGATTCCAGAACGCGGACATTCGAGAAGTGTTGTGGGGATCGTGCCGGGACCGCGCCGAGAAAACTCGCAAAGCCAACGCCGTCACGCGGCTGTTGAAACGACTCCACGTGAGACGCCTGATCGCAAAAATCCCCCGCACCCGCCGCTGGAGAACGACGGCCCACGGCCAAAAACTGCTCGGCACAATGATTCATCTGCATTACTATGGACTACCGCTGGCCGCATAAAAACACGCGCGCACCGTGCGGCAGAACTGACAAACAAAGACTCTAAGACTGACAACACCCTCGTCATGGGGCCTTGGCGACATGGTGGTTGGGCCAAAGGCGAAGGTTCCTCCTTCGGAGATATTCCCTTCAACCAGAAAACCTCCGAGTTCTACCGGGAACAGATCGAGTTCCCCTTCTTTCAAAAGCATTTGAAAGGCAAAGGGGATGGGAAGCAAACGGAAGCCTGGGTTTTCGAAACCGGGACGAATCAATGGCAAAAGTATGAAGCCTGGCCCCCATCAGAAGCCCAGCGGAAATCGCTCTACTTTCATGAAGCAGAAACCCTGTCGTTTGATCCGCCGAAAATGGATTCCACCGAGAGCTATGACCAATATATCAGCAATCCCGCCAAACCGGTCCCCTACATGAGTGAAATCGTAACCGGGATGAAAGCCGAGTACATGATCGCCGATCAGCGGTTTGCTTCCCGCCGACCCGATGTGCTGGTGTATCAGACGGACTCATTGGAGGAAGATGTGACGATTGCTGGTCCCATCGAAGTCGAGATGATGGTCTCGACCACGGGAACCGACAGCGATTGGGTCGTCAAACTGATCGACGTGTATCCCGATGATTTTCCCGATGCCAAAGAGAACCCCAAGGAAACCCACATGGGAGGATACCAGCAACTGGTTCGTGGGGATGTGATGCGTGGCAAGTTCCGCAACAGCCTGGAAAAGCCCGAACCCTTTGAACCGAACGAACCAACTGTTGTGCGTTTCACCATGCCCGACACTTACCACTGCTTTCGGTCGGGGCACCGAATTATGGTTCAAGTGCAAAGTTCCTGGTTTCCGCTGGTGGACCGGAATCCGCAAAAGTTTTGTAACATCTTCCAGGCGAAAGAGACGGACTATCAAAGTGCGACTCAGCGGGTTTATCGCTCGCCTGATGTCTCCTCCCGTTTGAACGTGCTTGTTCTGCCCTGATTGGGTTTAGGAAGTTTCCAATTTGGATGTAAAATAAGGCGATCGGGACAAGCAATTTTGTCCCATGCGGAAATTCTTCTCTACAGTCGATTTTGGGAGTTTCCCGTCATGCTTCAATGGACCCGAAGAACCTGCCTCGTCATGGTGTTGTTCCTTGCTTCTACCACTGCCTGGTGCCAAGAAACCGACATCGATTTCAACAAGGCCAGAGAACTTCGTCAGCGGGTCAAGCTAGGAGAAAAACTGAGCAAGGAAGAACAGGAATACCTGGAACGGGCCCAGCGGGAATTTCGGAAACGCCGAAATCGTCCCCAGGCTCCCGTCCAACTGCCTGAAGGTTTGAAGCCATTGACTGACTTGACGGACAAGGACCGTTACCAAGGGCAAGATGGCGGATTGTACGGTGGCGGCAAAAATGAACCGCCCCAGGACCATCGAAAAGCGGCCCTTGAGCAAGCCAAGTTGATCCAGCCATTGGACAGCGATGGTAAACCGGCCGAGGAGGGTAAGATTGGGATGATCTCAGTGGGCATGTCCAACACAACTCGGGAGTTCTCAGCCTTTGTGCGATTGGCGAATAACGATCCGGCAAAATCTTCCCATGTGGTCATCATCAATGGAGCACAAGGCGGAATGGATGCCAAGGATTGGTCCGAGCCGGGGGAACGATTTCGAAACGAACGGCCCGATCCCTGGACCGTTTTGGAGCGACGATTGAAGCAGGCGAATGTCTCCCTTCAACAAGTGCAAGTCGCCTGGATCAAGCAGGCTCGTCGAAATCCGGGTTCGATTGGGGAATTTCCCAAGCACACCCAAGAGATGCAGCGGCACATGGTGGCGATTCTTCACAACCTCAAGAAACGCTTTCCCAATCTGCGGATTGTGTATCTCTCCAGTCGGATTTATGCCGGTTACGCCAAGTCGGGTTTGAATCCCGAGCCCTACGCCTATGAGTCAGCCTTTGTGGTTCGAAACCTCATTCAAAAGCAAATTGAAGGTGATCCCTCTCTCAATTTCGATGCCAGTAAAGGGGAAGTCCGATCTGCTCTCCTATTGTGGGGACCATATCTCTGGGCGAATGGAGAAAAGGGAAGAAAAATCGACGATCTCGTCTGGAAACCGGAAGATTTTGCAAGAGATGGTACTCACCCCAGCGAAAGCGGGCGGCGGAAAGTCGCCGAGTCGTTGTTGCGGTTTATGACAACCGACCCGACAGCGAAGATCTGGTTCCTTCGTCGTGGCATACGGGAATAGAATCGTTAGGGATTGGATTGACGAAAGCCCCTCGCCAAAGGCGAGGGGCTTTTGCTGGATGACGTCCGACTCGGATAAAATTTAGAAAGCAAATCAGACTTGAAAATCCCGTCCCCGCCCTCCAACACAATCCCTTTCAGGAACTCCAAATGCCCAAGAAGTGGATCATCAATTTCATTGAGGCAGAAACGCCAATCACCGAGCCAGTCACGAAATTCGGCGGGCAGCCTGTCTGGATCGGAGAACCTGATTGGCCATTGAGCCGGGAAACCGGGAACCCGATGCGATTCATTGGCCAAATCGAATTGAAAGAGGAACTTGGATTCACAACACCAGCGAATATGGCTTACATCTTCATGACTGAAGAAGAAGATGGAGGATTTGTGGATACAACCTACGAGCCGGATGGCGGCGAAAATGCCGTAACCTTGCAACCGGGAACAACAGTTTTACCCACGGCCGCCATCACCGAAGGGCCAACGCTTTACCGCATGGTTCAGAAACCGGGCATGGATCGACTCCAACCCGAGGCATGCGAGTTCGCCGTCGAACTCACTCCAGCCGACGATATCGAATTTGTATTGGGAAGATCGCTGGAAAATGTCCGAGGAGGAAGCGGCGGCGGTCACGGGGAAGCTCGATGAAAACAAGATCGGCGGGACGCCGGTTTTCATGCAGGGCGATGAGTTTCCGTTTGAAGGGGGCTGGCAATTGTTACTCCAATTGGATTCTTGTAGCGTCCCTTTCTACGTCAACTTTGGTGATGCGGGCGTGGGGTATGCTTTCCCACCCCTTTCAATATGTTGATTATTTGCTATAAGTTGCTTCCACAGGGATTGTTGTATCAAACCTTCTGGAGGTGGCAAGGATGTGGCCCGATACTGTGCTTGATCGATTTATGGAACAATGTCCAGCGGCGGTGATGGTTCGGGTGACTCTGGAAAATCTCGTGTCCCCCGAGCGGCTCGATCAGATTTTTGCCGAAACGTCCGAGAGACAATATACGAGAGAATTGCTTTTTTCTCAGGTGGTGGCCCTGATGGTCGGCGTGGCGACGAGAACGCACACGTCGGTCCACGGGGCGTACTTGGCTGCCAAGGATCGGCTGGCGGTTTCGACGACCGCACTTTATAACAAATTGAATCGTCTGGAGCCCGGGATTTCGGCGGCGATGATTCGGGAAACCAGCCAGGATGCGGCCCAAGTCATCAATGCCATGCCCGGAGCGTGCCGTGAACTCCTGCCGGGCTATCACGTGCAGTATTTGGATGGAAATCATCTGGCGGCGACGGAACATCGATTGGCCGAATTGCGCGTCACAAGGGAAGGCCCCTTGCCGGGGCAGACCCTGGCCTTGTTGGATGCGCAGCGAGACCTGATTTCGGAACTGATTTTTTGCGAAGATGGCCATGCCCAGGAGCGGTCGCTTCTGCCAGAACTTCTGGAATGGATTCGGGCCAAGACGGTGACTATTGCCGATCGGAATTTCTGCACCACCAAATTTCTGTTCGGCATCGTGCGGCAGTCGGCGTACTTCATCATTCGCCAGCATGCTTCGACGCTCACTTGGCGGCTCATCGGTCGCAGAAAACGCATCGGACGCATCGAAACGGGTCTGGTTTTCGAGCAGGAGATCGAACTGCGATCGGGCGAAGAAACGTTGCGAGTCCGACGGATCACGATCCAACTGGATACGCCCACGGAGAACGGCGACACCGAGATGCACATCCTGACCAACTTGCCCGTGAAAGTCGCGAGTGCAAGAAAAGTCGCCTATCTCTATCGCAAGCGCTGGACGATTGAAGAAGCGTTCCAAACCTTGACCGATGTGTTGCGTTGCGAAGTGGAGACGATGGGCTATCCGAAGGCGGCCCTGTTCGCCTTCTCGGCGGCGGTGCTGGCCTATAACACCTATGCCGTCGTGAAAGCGGCCCTGCGATCGGTTCACGGGGAAGAAACGATTGATGAGGAACTGTCCGACTATCACCTGACGCAGGAACGTCACGGCCACAACGGTGGGCATGAACATCGCCGTCAAAGTGGAAGCCTGGGAAGCCTATCAAATCATGTCTCCTCGAAAACTCGCGCACGAGCTAGTGCGACTCGCCAAACGGATCGACCTGACCCGTTATCCAAAAAAGAAACGCGGCCCCAAAAAACCACAGCCTCGAAAAAAGAGCGGCAAACGAAATCATCATATTGCCACCGCCGAATCCTGGCAAAATCCAGGGGTATATAAAACATGTTGAAAGGGGTGGGTATGCTTTCCTGAATGCCAAAGGAGATGAGGTGAAGTTTCTGTGGCAATGTGGCTGAGTTGGAAAGTCCGAACGGAATGTCATTTCACCGATTTGTGTTCGGGAAGGCGACGGGCCGATCCTGCATTTCTTTCCAGTTTGGACCGATTGGCAAAAGTGTCCCTTATTGAGTGCTGTGTTTGTTTCCGACGCAGGGAAACTCATTCGAACAACCACTGACATGCGAAACTGGTTACACAATAAAAGACCTTCCACCCAATCGAGAACAACAAACAACATACGACGCACCCTATAAATAGGGTGCGTCCGTTGTTGATTGTTATCGGTTCTCGAACAATCAATGACAGACGCCGTCAGTGGTTATCCGTCAGCGTTTGTTGTTGTTCGGTGGAGGGGCTAATAAACTGCACAACTTCCACCTGTCGTGATCCACCTCGCCCCGTTGCGACCGAACCCATCACAATTTCGACCTTCTTTCGCTCAAGCAGATACCCCAGAATTCGATCAAATTTGTCTTTCCTCCACCCAACCAGGGTGTTGAGTTTGGAGCGGGTCGGGGAGGTATCCTGTCGCTGCAAAACTTCGAGCAACATGCTCTCCGCATCGTAACGCTCTCGAAGTGCCTTTTGCTCCTTTTCTGCGGCCTTTTTCTCTTTGACTTCCGAATAACTGCAAACCTCCATGTCCCACTTCCGGCCAGAGAAATCCTCCTGCAAGATGCCTTCATTGACATCGACACCCCAAAGACCACCATGTCCCACACTGCCGCCAGCCGACAACCAAAGTTCATGCTGTCCGGTCCCCGGTTCGTATGCCTTGCGGCGATTGACCAGCAACCATTGACGGGCAAATTCCTGAACTCCGGCAAAGGCTAAATCCTCCAAATCCATCGCCTTGTGCGGATTGGTCAAATTCTTGCGGGCGTGATGGGCTAGGATCGGCGTGCAACCGGCATTGAGACAAGCCCGGCTCACCTCCAAAAGTAGTGGCCCCATGTCGTACAGATTGGTGGCCTGTTTGTCGCCTCCACGTGAAAGGAGACACAAATACAAGGGGTCGATCACAGCGACCTTGGCCCCAAAACGTTGTAAACCTGATGATAATTCTTTGAGTTCCTCAGGCTGGGAAAGTTTCGGTAAACGGAAATCCCACCACACATCAAGAGAGGCAAGAGTCGTTCCCTTGGACTGGCAGATGCGATTGGCCGTTTCTTGAATTGTATGGCCTCCCGATTCGCCAGAAATGAAAGCACAGCGGGTTCTCTTCGTCTCAAACTTCCCCAGAAACGGCAAACCCGAACCGAAAGAAATCACCATGTCCGTCAAAATGGACGTTTTCATGCACTTCTTCGGCCCGCCCAGAATACATGGCTGATCTTGAACCAGGACACCTTTAACCAGCCATGCGATCCGGTATTTCTTGGCAGCGAATTCCGCAGAAGACAACGGCTGAAAACGATACGTGTCATTGTCAGTCTGCTTCTTTTCGGCTTGCCGCTTGGTGCTGTACTCAGCTTGGGCCAATTCGGCCAGGGTGGGACGAGTCTCCTCGACCTGCGGGACGAGGAGACTTTGTACGTTCCGATGAATTCTCAGAAGTTTCTGTGTTCGTTGGAAAGATGAGTTCGAATATCGAAGATTTCGTCATAGTCTTCATCTCGATGCACCTCATCATCAAAGGGCATTAGCCTGTCTTCGAGTCGGCGAAGGTCTGCACTCTGGTTGAACACCTCCCGGCAATGATTATTCACCACATTCTTGCTGTAGGTCGCCAGCAAGTCTGGTAGGGAACGTCCTGAGCAATGGGCATGATGGCATTTGAAGGTCGGAAATTCGCCAACTTCGGCGGGGAAGATGTAGGCGAATTCATCCGTCGTGTGCTCATCGCACCAAGGACAATACACCTCCAACCAACCGGACGTACCACCGCCAGTGAGTCGGTCTTCGCAGAGAGCCTCAATGTCGAGTGTGCGGAGATCCCCGTCATATTCTTCCTGCCAATCATCACCAACTTCCGAACGACCATTGCATTGGCGCTGTGGTTTCTCCGGTCGTGGCGGGGTGAACTCGATCGCCTCTTGCGGAATCTGGTCGGGTGATGATAAGGGTGCTTGGAGGATTATTTCAGCGGCGGCATTTCCTTCGACCCATCCACTGCCGTCATAGATTCGGGACCAATGTTCCCGCTTGTGGTGTTTGCCGGGTAAGCGAAGCTGGTTTCCAAACTTTCGCTTCCCGTTGTCAAGTTGCAAATGGCTTTGCTTAGGAAAAACCTCCAAGTCAATCGTTTCCGGCTTGTCCTGCACCAGCCAATTCCCGAATGCGAACAGTGCCTCGCCAGAGACCGGATATTCAAAGAATACCCAAAGAATGAAATCCCCCATCACCGTTGCTCGATTCGAGAAGAGGGTGAAATCCAAGCTCGGCGAGCGTGTCGTACTTCCGCCGTGCGTACAACTCGTTTTCGATAGCGTTTCCATTTTCATCATGCTTATCGATATCGATGCCGAGATAGCGGCCTTTGGAGTCCGTCCCTAAGGTATATGATCCCAGGGTCCGGTAACCCAAAAAATGCTCAGTGAGGCGTTTGGCCGTTATAGGCTTTTTCTCACGTTGCCACTGCTCTCCCCCTTTTTGCCACTCAGCAAATGTGTCGTGTCGGGAAAAGGCCCGTTCCAAGGCCCATTGGGCCAGATCGCTGGCATAGTCATCCCATGTTGCTCTCGAACCGCCATTGGCCTTGGCCGACTGCTGGGTTAGAGGGCCAGCTTTGGGCAATTGGCTCAGATTTTTGAATAATTCGCCATTGCACTCGCTAGATTTCTTCTGTAAAATCGTCTCCATCAAACTTACCTATAAGTGTTGAGGGCAGTACCCCATTGCACTGCCGCAGACATGGCACACGCCACATGTCCCGGTTTTCTTCCTCATCGGGTAGAGACCAACAAGACCCGGTCGCCCCCCAGGGCGACCGGGTCATTTTAGTGGCGTTCCCATAGCGAGTGAGTCTCGAAGAATTCGGCGATCCGTTGGACGTCGGCATCGTTGTAATACCGTCGTTGTCCGTCGCCAAAGCGGAACTCGGGATCGGGGAGACGCCCTTGCTCGGCGTGGTATCTCACCAAATGATATTTGATGTTGATTTCACGGGCGATTTCCCGCAGATTCCAGAGTCCCGCTGCTCTTCGGATTTCTTTTTCGCTCGGTCGAATGATTGTTTTGTCCATGTCCATACTTGATGTAGTATGTACCAGTTTCTTTTCTGTAATAAAAGATGGAGATGATGAGAATTTGAATTGTCGATACTCGGGCTTCTAAGGTGGCTGCATTTGACGTTTTGTCTTGCCGCTACACAATTACGGAAAACAGGAAAGGACAGATATTGTAGAATGCTCATTGACGACTCTCGGATCGAAGAATCCCTGGCTCCATTGCGAGAATACATCAAACTGACCGGAAAAGCATTTTGCCATCATTACGTCCTGATAGGCCAACCAAGTAAGAAGCATGATCCACACAATTATCGAAGCGATCGAACTCACTTTGGAAACTGAAGGCGGACCATTGAGCCCGTATTGGTTGGCGTCTCAAATGGACGAAATGGGGCTGTGGCGAGCGAGCGAACATTATGTTCGGTCGGCTTTGGAGAACGACATCATAACGTGGGGCCAGCGGTCGCAGTTCGTGAAGATACGTGAAGATGAATGGGGCTTCCGGAAATGGAGGAAATCATGAAACGAAAACAACCCACCGCCCCCAACGAATGGCTCGATGAGATTCAACAGGCAATGGCCCATGCCGCTGAAGTGCCATTTGAGCAATTGATGCATGATCCCGACAAGGCGGTCAATTTGTTCCATCTTGCCCCGATCATTTGTCTCAAGTTCCGTGGTCTCGATCATCGAGATGAGAAACTGCGTCAGAAGGTCACTGAAGGGGCGCTGGCAAATTACGTCGTCAACTCCGATTCCGAGGGTATCGATCACGGATTGGCGCATCGACCTCTCTTGGCATTTGCGGTTTGTTACATCACGGCCCACTACGTGCTTGATCTGACAGATGAACAGAAAGCCGAGGCTGCTCTCGATTACTGCGATGAGCATTTGGAGTGTTAAGCCAACCACACAAATTGCAAGACTATCGTTCAGAAGGACGATTGCACTTTCCAACACAACCGATTATCGGGAGAACCTATCAATGTCAAATAAGGACAAGCAACGTTTAGAGCGACTGGCAGCTTTGGGATTCAAGCGGCAGACTTCGACGCCGGAAGGCGAACCGAAGATGTCCGAAGTGATCCTCAAGGTTGCCGAACCGTTGATGAAAAAGTATGGCACGAATGCCAAACGATTGAAAGCGATCCTCGCTCTGGCCATCGCTGGTTGGAACAAGGCAATGATTCCCGCCGACAAGCAATCGGCTGTGGAGAAAGACCTCATTGACAGCTTTATCCCGAAGGACGTGTTGGCACAGGACATGGTTGTGCTTGTGGAGGCAATGGACCTGATTGCGGATCGTCGAGAAGAATTCTACCCCGATCTTCGCAAACTCATCATAGATTATGAAGTGAATATCGCAGGAGGCCAATTGAATTTGAACGTCTCTTCGGCACCGCTTCCTGATCTTGGCGAGAACGTCAACTAGCACGAACCGGTAAGAGGCTGGTTTCTTCAACAAAGATGTGGTAAAAATCCAATGATCTTCCGCCTATCCCAAAAACTCGCCAAAAAGATCAAGGCTCCCAAGCTTTATGAAATGCCGCTTGACGAGAATCCCTTTGCGGATTGGTCCTCCCATCTTTTCACCGCAGGCCGCACGCAGTACATCCTCATCTCAAATACCAAATCGCTCTACTCCTGCGTAATGCCGGGCAAAGGAATTACAATCGCCAATGTGTTCATTGCTCGGGCGATAAGCACAATTCTGGAGTTTATGGAGGAGGACGGCGAGTCGGACGTTTACGAACGATTTATTCTTCCATTGACCTCCGAGGTCACATTTGCCAAAGCCTTGAATCGATCAGTGACAGGTTCCATGAACGAACTAATCATGGCGGCGGAACATTCGGTATGTGTTCGGGAGGAGAGCCTATACAAGGTTGCCTACTACATGAATGACCTATTGTTGTCAGCCATCGCCAAAGAGGGAGACAGGGGATATGCTCGCCCCAAGGATGCGTTGAAAAGTTTGGTTGAAGAATCTTGGTGAGCATGGCATTTGACGTTTGGTTCAGTTGCCCTGCTTTTCCTCGGAAATTTCTTGATTGTTTTGTTGATCAGATTCTACGCTGGGGGGAGGAAAGTTGTGCAAACTAGCAGAGAGACCAGCAAAGGGAGGGGCCACCCATGAAAACCACCAAACGGCCGATCGAAATGCTGCTCGTCGATGATGATGATGAAGACGAGATATCCGCAATCTCACTTGCTCTCCAGCAAACGGCAATTCCCATCCATCTGCGGATCATGAGAAGTGGGGAAGAAGCCCTGGACTTTCTTCATCCCCAAGAAGATTTGCGGTCAGTCCATCGGCCAAAGCTGATCCTGATCGAAGCCGACCACCTTCAATGTCACGGCTTTGAAGTCCTTGATGATCTAAAAACCCACCATGATCTGGCTTCCATTCCCGTGGTTCTGTTGTCGGTCTGATTCCTCTTCTGGTGTTTATCGTTCAGTACCTCAACCCCGGCATGGTCACGGCCCCATTTTTCTGGAGCAGCCTGCTCACCGCCATCGCATTTTTTGGAGTCGGCTCCACCAAATCTCGCTTTGTCGAACAGTCCTGGTACTGGTCGGGACTGGAAACCCTTCTGATCGGTGGAGGAGCAGCAACATTAGCCTATCTTGTGGGTTTACTCCTCAAGGGCATTGCCTAAGTGATGGCCAAGCGAGTTCAACGTCAGAGAAACCTGCCTTTGTCTTCCTTCTCCAGAAAAGATGGATTGACATGTCGGAACATTACGATATAATTGGTATTGGAGGAACATGATGGCAGCCAAAACCAATCGAAATCAATTGACGCCACTTCCAGCCTTGGAACAGGCTGCTGAGTGTCTCAAGACCTTGGCGCACCCACACCGTTTGCGGATTATTCAAATGCTGCTTCGTGGTCGGTACACGGTCGGAGAATTGGCCGAGGCGTGTGGGATACCTAGCCACATGGCCTCAGAACACCTACGGCTGATGCAACGCTGTGGATTCTTGACCAGTGAGAAAGAAGGCCGGAAAGCCTATTACGAAGTTGCCGAGCCTCATTTGGAAAGCATCATGCAATGTGTTGAGGCACGATTCGATCAGAAGGGAACGTAAGTTTTTTTTGAGCATAAACATCGAAATGTCACGATGTTAAGATGTTTTACTTGGAGTAGCAAACAGGAGATGGAATGATGAGCAAGGTACACCGACACCAAGAACAAGCGGGGAACTCCCAAAGGCGTTCGTTTCTGGCGTCATTGGTTTTTGGGATTCTGGGATTCACTGGAACGGGAAAAGCATACGCCAGACAACCGGGTCGTGGGAGACAAGGCAGAGGTCGAGGTTCATCTGATCCTAATTGGGAGGCGGATCACAACATCATCCACACGCTCTTGAGCAACCGGAATCAAATCCAAAGGCAAATCAAACTGCTCCCCAATGGCGTCGAGACGCTAACAGAGACAGACAATCCCAAGTTGCGGCCCATCCTGGTTCAGCATGTGAAGGCCATGAAAAAGCGAGTGGAAGAAGTCCGCCCCATCCATCTCCGAGATACTTTGTTTGCCGCATTGTTCCGCAATGCGAAGAAAGTTTCCATGAAGGTCACAGAGACTCCCAAGGGGGTTCAAGTCATTGAAACATCAAACGACCCCTTCACCATCAAGCTCATTCAAGCTCACGCCAAAGTCGTTAGTTTATTCATCAAGAACGGACATCAAGAGGTTCGCAAGAACCACACCGTTCCCAAACATTGATTTAGCGTTTCCAGAGTAAGGAGATCGCAATGAACCAAACAACCATTTCACCCCAGGAACTCAAAGAACTCCATCAATCGGGACATTCGCTCGATTTGGTCGATGTCAGAACCCCTGTCGAATTTCGAGAAGTTCATCTCGATTTCGCTCGAAACATCCCCCTGGATCAACTTGACCCCCAAACCATCGTGCAGGATCGCAATGGGTCGAAAGACAAACCGCTCTATGTCATCTGCCGGTCTGGTGGCCGAGGAGAGAAGGCGTGCCAACAGTTTCGCAGTTTGGGATACGAAAACGTGGTCAATGTTGAGGGCGGCACGATGGCTTGTGAGCAAGCGGGGCTTCCTGTATCTCGTGGCAAGAAAGCGATCTCGCTTGAACGCCAAGTCAGGATTGCTGCGGGATCATTGGTGTTGTTGGGATCGATTCTGGGTTGGTTCATTCATCCTGCTTTTATTGGTCTATCAGCATTTGTGGGAGCGGGATTGATCTTCGCAGGCATCACGGATACTTGCGGGATGGGAATGATTCTCGCTCGAATGCCCTGGAACCGCTGCGACCAAAACTCGACATCTTGTGCTGTCAAATAACCCATCAATCTGCGCTGGACCCCGAAAACTGGACCACTTGCTAAGGTAGAATCTTTGGGTTCTGCCGTTGTCCAGGAAGGGAAGTTTGATGGCAAAGAAACGTAAGCAACATTCGGCGGCGTTCAAGGCCAAGGTCGCGTTGGCCGCCGTGCAAGGGGCCAAGACCACGAGCGAATTGGCCAGTCAATTTGCAGTGCATCCCACCATGATTGGCCAGTGGAAGAAACGGTTGATCGAGAGCGCGCCGGATGTGTTCGCCCCCAACCGAGCGTCTCGGGCTTCCGGCTCGGGATCGACTCGCGAGACGGAACTTTATGAGCAAATTGGGCGGCTTCAAATGGAGTTGGCCTGGCTTAAAAAAAAGAGTGCCCTCTTCGATTGAAGCCCGGCGTGACTTGGTGGAATGGGGGCACAAAACGCTCAGTCTTCGCCGACAGTGCGAGCTGTTGGGACTGGCGCGCTCAAGCCTTTATTTGGAACCTATCGGCGAAAGCGCGGAGAACTTGATGCTGATGCGTATGATTGATGAGCAGTATCTCAAGAGGCCGTTTTTTGGTTCGCGGCGGATGATGCTCTGGCTGGGTGCGCAAGGTCATTCGGTGAACCGCAAACGGGTCAGGCGGTTGATGAAGTTACTGGGTATCGAAGCGATTTATCCGAAGCCCAAGACCACGAGGGGCAACCACGAACATCGCGTGTATCCCTATCTTTTAAGGGGTTTGCGCGTGGATCGCCCGAATCAAGTCTGGGCGTCTGACATCACCTATATCCCGATGCGGCAGGGGTTTTTGTACTTGGTGGCCGTGCTGGATTGGTACAGCCGCTATGTCATCAGTTGGCGGCTCTCGAACACGTTGGACGGCGCGTTCTGCCGCGAGGCTTTGGAGGAAGCCTTGCTGGGGAACACGCCGGAGATTTTCAATACCGATCAAGGCGCGCAGTTCACGGCCACCGCTTTCACATGTCGCCTGGAGCAAGCGGGTAAGACGCCCATCACATCGTTGATCCACTCATACGTGCCCCGCGTGCCGATGCGTTCGCTTATGCGGCTGAATCCGCGAATGTCGCAAAACAAAATCGAAGCCTCGGCATCCCGGCCTGCCAACAAATCGGGCTGTTGTTCCAATTCGCGGGCGAGTTCCGGCGTGAAGAACTGCGCGAATTGCAGCCGAAGTTGTTGCACAGTTTCTTCCTGCGCCTTGCGAGCCAAACCCGAAGCCACCCCGCACGCCAAAAGTTCGATCAATCTCGACTTCAATAAATCGTGTCCGACGTGCGAAGACGCCGAGCGTGAACGCCTGGACCTACTCCCCATTATTAGGATGAACCGAATTGCCGATGTCGCGTTGTCGAATTCGCCCGTTATTGGACTCGTGATTTCACTCCTTGTTCGCGAATGCAGCCGCCATCGGGTACATTGGTGTGACCAGATAGTGGCACGATCTATTCCACAATCGACTCATCAAGAGATCACAAATATGAAATTCTTCCACTTGGCCATCACGCTTACCTTCTCGGTTGGAAGTCTCTTGGCAGCAGATCGCCCCAACATCCTGCTGTTCACGGCGGATGATCTGCACGCGGGATCGTTGGGCGTTTACGGTGGCAAGGTCGCGGACCTCACGCCCAATCTCGACGCCTTCGCGGCGGAGAGCCTGCTGTTCAGCAAGGCCCACGTGAACGTCGCGATCTGCGCTCCGTGTCGGGCGGTGATCGCCACGGGACGTTACAGCCATCGCTCGGGCGCGATGGGCTTCATGCCCGCCAGGGAAGATGTTCCCGACATCGTGACGACGCTGAAAGCCGCCGGATACCACACCGGCATTCTCGGAAAAGTGGGTCATTCCACGCCCAAGAAATCCATGAAGTGGGACTATCATTTTGACCAAAAGGATTTGGGCAACGGACGAAATCCGGGCATTTACTACGAGCGCAGCCGGGTCTTCTTCAAGGAATGCCAGGCGGAAAACAAGCCGTTCTATTTCATGGTCAACTCGCACGATCCGCATCGGCCGTACTGCAACCCGAACAAACTCACGGCTGGGGCCGCCATGCCTTCGCGAATCTACAGCCCCAAAGACGTGGACGTCCCCGGATTTCTGCCCGACTTGCCCGGTGTGCGGGCCGAATTGGCGACCTATCTCAATTCCACGCGGCGGCTTGATGACACGTTTGGGAAAGTCATGCAGGCCCTGAAAGAGTCGGGTGAGGCCGAAAACACATTGGTGCTGTTCATCACCGACAACGGCATCGCAGTTCCGTTCGCGAAGTGCAACACATGGTTCCACAGCACTCGCAGTCCGTTGCTGGTCCGTTGGCCGGGCGTTGTCCAACCGGGCACCCGCGACGACCGGCACTTTGTCTCCGTCGTTGACTTCTTTCCAACGTTTCTGGACGTCGCTCAGGTGGAAGCTCCCAGCGAATTGGACGGACGATCGTTCTTGCCGTTGCTCAAAGGGAAAAGTCAGGAAGGGCGTGAACACGTTTTTACGCAGATTGATTCCAAAGCCGGCGGGGCCTCGGTGCCCATGCGATGCGTTCAGAACGAAAACTTCGGCTACATCTACAATCCATTTAGCGATGGCAAGTATTGGTATCGCAACAACAACGAGGGCAAAACGATGGCGGCCATGAACGAAGCCGCCAAAACGAACCCCGCAATTCGAGCACGGGTGGACCTGTTTCGCTACCGCGTCCCGGAAGAATTCTACGACCTCAAACACGATCCCGATTGCCTTCACAATCTGATTGATGATGCCGCTTACGCGGAACCGCTCCAAGCACTTCGGGATCAATTGGTTGCCCAAATGAAACGGACGAAAGACCCCATGTTGGCGGCATGGGAGAATCGCAATGATCGCACCAAGGTGGATGCCGTCTTGTTGGAGACCTACGGCCCCAAAAAGGATGAGCGACCAGGAGCCAAGAATCGAAAACGCGCAAAGAAGAATAAGAGCAAGATGTAGGAAGCATTCCTCGCTGGGCTTTCAATCGGGCTACAATGCATTGCAGCGGAGTTCATTAAGCACCTCGCGAAGAAATCCGCAGGATGGCCCCGATTGCTCGTCAATCGGGGCGGCGAAGCCGTGGGAGGTTGTTCTTGAAGAATTTCACCATCCAAATCCTCTTGTCGCTTCGCGACCCAGGTTGACGAGCAACCTGGGCCACCCCGCGATGGCAGGCACAGCCGGCCCTACACGGCTAGTTGGGCAGAAATATACAATGAACACCCTACAAGTGCTACCACAAGCGGAACGAATTTTCATATCCCCGAAAACGACATACCCATACACCGATATCGTATCTGGTGTAAGGGTTTGTGGTAAGCTAAAATTGCAAAAGGCGGTTGGGCAAAATACCTTTCGCGGCTTTTACCGGAACAAGGGAGTGCCGAAAAGCGCTTTCATCTGTATTTGAACCCTTTTTCATCGAACAAAGAGGGCGAATCCTAAAAGAGCTGCGCAGCATTGCATCACGAGAGGAGATGGATTTCTTTTCTGACTCGCTCACTAGCGAGATAAAAGGTCGGCTAGCCAATGTGAATCAAAAACAACTGGAGAGCTACAATAAGGTAAGGAAACCAGTTGATTTGTATGTTGAGCATATTGTAGCAATGGCAAGTGAGCTAATGCCGACTGAGAGAACGCGCCTGACACCTTTTCTATTTCTCCCCTTGGACTCTTGGATCTTCGGTTCGGAGGATGTGTTTTCTGAGGATGATCTTTCACCTCACGGCCTCAATCGAAGATCGACATACAAGGATGTTCATTCGCGCTCCACATATTGTGATTTGCACCGCATTTCTCTTTTCAGGGCACAATCAATTGCCTTGTCATTCTATCCTATATATTTTGATTTAATATGGGGTGATCGATACAAGCGGAGTGCCGCCGGCAATCTATTGCGAAAGCAATCCAGAATAAAATGAGTAATCGTAGGGCTGGCTCCTGCCTGCCTTCCTCAAACAGGGCAATCGCCTTTTTCAAGATGGCGAACTTCCAAACCTCCTCGGCTTGAGGCGAGTCGTTGCCATGTAACAACTTACGCTGAACGGCTTCAGGAGCGAAAATCCCCAGTGTGAAAAACCCGATTGCCCTGCTTCCTCATACAGGGCAGACTCCCGTCTGTCTTCTTTTCGTGGTACGCTTTGGGGTGCCCAATTATCGAGGAGCTCACGTTCCTGGGGGAACGCAGGGTGGCCCCGATTGCTCGTCAATCGGGGCGGCGAAGCCGTGGGAGGTTGTTCTTGAAGAATTTCACCATCCAAATCCTCTTGTCGCTTCGCGACCCAGGTTGACGAGCAACCTGGGCCACCCCGCGTTATTCGATCTCTTGCACAGGCGTACGCTAGACTGATGGAAATTACAATGAACGCAGACGAATTCGTAATCAAACTGAAAGAAATTGCACCTGCCAAGTCGGTGTTACTTGGGTGTGAGTACAGTGCTGATGAAGCAGATGGTTTTATCGACTCGTTTGTGTGTCGGCGACGAAGTGAGCCATTAGGGATCGAATCGAATGGCGATTCAATGCTTGAGCTACTAGACAAGTGGGATTTATCTCACGCGGAGATCGGACCAATCTGTTTTCATGCTGAACCCGAACGGTTCGAGGGCCACTTGGAAATTGGAACTGTTGAAGGCGATCGGCTTGTGTATCGCCCTGATGCAAAAGACTACGCATTACTGGATTCACAGAATCTTGCACATGTGATGTGTGACGCCGCCTCGAATGGCGATTCATTGCTCAATGGTTTAATCCAACTTGCTGGCTACTTCGCCAAAACTGCGATTAATCGAAATAGACATCGAAGACGAAGTTGCCGGTTCAGAGATTAAGAGTAAATGCATTGCTGCATTCGGTGGAAGCAAGTACGAATCGTTTTGCACAACAGTCCTCGGTGTATAGGAGTCGTAGGGTCCGATTTGCGGCTCTTTTTATTTTTGGATGACGAGTCACCGAACTTGCATGGCAACACAGCTTTGTCCGAGACTCGCCGGCTCCGGGTTATGCTTCGCTTTCCTCTTGGGCGAATCTGGATTTGGTGGTGGAAGGGCAGGTCGGGGTGGGCATTTGGGCCGTCGGGCATATCGAGGGGCCGGCATCGTCCCGGGTAACGTCCACTGGGGGAGAAGTCAATATCCTGGCTTTGGGCGAAGTCTCCGCCCGCGTGGAGGCCCTCGCGGATGCCACGATTCTCAGCGAAGGCAATGTGAATGCTTCACTGAGCGCCGGCAAAGATGCCTTCGTCTTGGCCTATGGCGACGTGAGCGGAAATTACCACGCCGACCGCGATGCCTCGGTCATCACCTACGGCAATTTCAATGCGGGGCTGGATGCGGGCCGGGACATCGGTCGCCGGCAGTTCGGCGGGGCGGCCTTGCCGGGCGTCTGGGCGCGGGGCGACATCTCGGGCACGATCACCGCCGATCGCAATGTCGGCTACGACGGAAGCGTCTCGTCCGATGAACCGGTCATCAAAAGTTACGGCGACATCAATGCCGTCATCCTCGCCTATAACACCACGAACGACCCCAACGGAGGCATCGTGGGGGCCGTGCATGCTTGGGGTTCTATTAGCGGGTTCATCGGGGCCGCCCATTCCGTGGGCAGCGTGCCGCGGGCGATGCCGTTACGGCGACCTTCCTCGTGCCGGGAACCGTTTCCTACAGCGAATTCGATGCCGACTTATTGACCGAATCCAGCTACCCGGATCTGCCCGCGTCGCTCATTCCCGAACTCGAAGCCCTCATCGAAGATGCCAAAGCCAAGCTGGCGAGTACCATCGCTGCCGTGCGGCAAAACGCCGCCGATGACCAAGCCGCCGCGGCCGCCGATCGTCTGCTCACCTTGGCCAATTTGGCCGGGGCCGGAGTTGGAACCGGAGATCGAACGCCTCCGTCAACAGCAAGAGGCCGGCAAGCAAGATGCCATCGCCGCCGCCCAAAAAGACTTGGCCGACCAGCGAAAACAAGCCGACAAATCTTTGAACGCCCAACGGCAAGCCGCCGAGAGCGAAGACCTGGACACCCGCCAAAGGGCCGCCCAGGATAAGCAGGATGTTCTCGGGAAAAAGGCGGATGACAAGGCCGCTTCCGATAGCAACTACCGGCAATCCATTGCAGAATCCCGCGAGTCCTACAAAGCCGTGCAAAACAAGCTCGCCGCCGCCGAAGAGAAGAAAGCCGAAAAAATTGAGGCCAGCCAAGTCGCGAAGGCAACTGCCCAAGATTGGATCGCACAAGAACAGAAGGAATTCTTCGCCAAGTTCAACCCCATGACCTATGTCAACGGAGCGATTCAGTCCTTCAATGATTTCAAGGATCGACTCGCCTTGGTCCGCCAAAATGCGGCCGATGCGGGCTACGAGGAGTTCGAGATTCTCGAACAGCAGGTCGCAATCGCCTTTTACGATGCCACAGGGGCGACGAACTTTTTCCGGGCGTTTACGGGCGAAGACCCGGTCACGCTCAAGAAATACACGGGCTGGGCGGCCATCGAGGAACTGGGCACCGGCGTGCTCAAACTGGCCTCCACCATTGCGGGCGGGATCAGGGCTTTGCAGATGCTGAAAGGCCCCTGCGGCGGTTATATATTCCGCCGCTGCTTCATCGCGGGCACGCAAATTGTCGTGGGCGAAAACCCCGCCTTCGGCACAACGGAAGTCTGGGCCGACCAAAACAGCAGCACCACCGAAAACGGCCTGACCAAGATCGGCTGTTTCATTCTCTTCATCGGCGTCGCAGGCGCTGCCGTCTTGAAGTACAATGAAAAGAAGAAAAAGCAGCCCAAGGGATTGATCCGAGATCGACGAACCCGTGGATGACGTTTTTAGCGGAACCGAGTGGGAAAAAACCATGGACCGCAGCTTCGGCTTGGAACCCGAACCCGAAACTCAAAGAGGCGGCGTGGCGACATTGCCGCGTGTGAAAGACCGGCAAGACGTGGCCTATCAACCGGCCCCCAAAACCATTGTGCCAGACAAGAAACGATGGAACTTGGCTTCGATGTGGTCTAATCGTATGCTTGATGTTAGGCGGCGGTTGTTTGCTGCCGGGGTTGTTCACAACCGAAAAACCCTTGCCGAAAGAGAGCGTCCCCCGGTTCCTCACAAAAAACATTGAGGATGTCGAGGAAGGGGATTATGTCCTTGCCCGCGATGAGTTCGGCAACGAAATCGGCATGCGGAGAGTAGTGGAAGTCTACCGCCGCACCAGCGACCATCTGCGGATTCTCACCTTCCAAGCCAAAGACGGCACCAGCAAACCCTAGAAACCACGAACGAACACCCGTTTTGGGTGGTGGGTGACGAAACTTTCACGGAAGCCAAGGATCTAAAAGTTGGCGATCAAGTGACTTCCCCGCATGGCGAACTGCAAACGCTGATCGCACAAGATACGAGCCGCATCCAGAAGGCATCGCAGTTTTTAACTTCCAAGTCGAAGGCTACCACACCTACTACGTCCGCGAACACGGCACCCGTGGGCCGCCGGTGTTGGTACATAATGCCAATTATGGTGGTGGATTTGAGATAAAGGAAGGAGTGCGGCGATCAAAAGCAGCACAAACCTACGGTCATACAAAAATCAAGGCAAATGTTTATGATCGAAACGGCAAACTGCTTTACACTGGAGATATTCCGGTCGATAAACTGCATTCTCCCAAGGCAAAGATTGATCTAAAAACGGAGACGGATTTAGAACGATGGAATCGCGTTACTAATGGCGGAGACAAATATCCCAGTGGTGCGGCCACAGTCGATCACAACAATCTACCTTACGATCCAATTGATGTTAAAGCCGGTACCTCTGGCACTCCCATCAAGCAAGTTGACTTTGATACCGGCAAATAAGACAGAGCTTCAAAATGATTCAAAGCAAAAAATTTGAGAATGCACTATATGTGCTACACCAGGGTATGTGTTTAGCACGTTGGTTTGCGTGCAAAGATGACACTGTCTCCGCAGCTGCTGTCTTAGATCGTCTTGAACAACTCCCTAAATTACTGCTAGAGCCAACCGACGAAACAGACTATTTTCGAGCAGTTGTAAGAGATATTGCTGAATTATTTAATGAGCAAAATCTGATCGATAGTTTTGATTCGTCGACAAGACCGAATTGGTGAGAAGTTGGCTGAAGTCCCCCCAGGGTTTGATTCGAGATCAAGAACTCATGGATGAGGTTTTCAGCGGAACCGAGTGGGAAAAAACCATGGACCGCAGCTTCGGCTTGGAACCGGACACTCAACAAGCCGGCGTGGCGACATTGCCGCGTGTGAAAGACCGGCAAGATGTGGCTTATCAACCTGCCCCGAAAACTATCGTGCCAAACAAGAAACGATGGAACTTGGCTTCGATGTGGTTGACTCTGTGCTTGATATTAGGTGGCGGTTGTTTGCTGCCGGGCTTGTTCACAACCGAAAAACCCTTGCCGAAAGAGAGCGTCCCCCAGTTCATCACCAAAAACATTGAGGACGTAGAAGAAGGTGATTATGTCCTCGCCCGCGATGAGTTCGGCAACGAAATTGGCATGCGGCGAGTGGTGGAAGTCTACCGCCGCACTAGCGACCATCTGAGGATTCTCACCTTCCAAGCCAAAGATGGCACACAGCAAACCCTAGAAACCACGAACGAACACCCCTTCTGGGTTGAGGGTGACGAAACCTTCACGGACGCCAAGGATCTAAAAGTCGGGGATCAAGTCACTTCCCCGCACGGCGAACTGCAAAGACTAATCAGCACAAGCTATGAGTCCCATCCAAAAGGCATCGCAGTTTATAACTTCCAAGTGGAAGGCTACCACACCTACTACGTCCGCGAACAGGGGCAACACGGCCCACCAATCTTGGTCCACAATGCAAAATATTTAGAAAACGACAAATCAATAGCCAGTAAATCCCCAAGTAGAATTAGACGAGACAAGCCCAAGGGCTGGACTTAGTGCGAAGCTGCGGGTAAGCATGGTTGGGTTTTGGTGGATGAAAACGGTGTTGAAAGAATTCGGTATATGTATCCCGACAAGAATGGTAAACTCTACCACAACAAAAAAGGATATTATCGTCGCATCGATGCCGAGGGTAATTATCTGGATGAAGCTGGAAGTATCGTTGACCGAAGCGATCCATTATTCGATCAGAAAACCCATATTATACCTACTTTAGACGACTAAAATGCCTTATATAGATATTTGTAAGTATTTCAAAGACGATGAAATCAAAGAAAGTCTCTTACTGCGCTTTCGCTATCATCCCAATTCGAGACGACTGGATGTCGTTTACGCGCAGGCATCTTCCTCCTTTACCCTTTATCAAGAATATGCTGATGATATATCATCGGCACCTTGGCATCGTGATATACGTCATTTGTGCTTCGAAGACATATACAGAATTGCTATACCCTATGATGTACCACTTGATACAGAATCAGAGTGCATTGAATATGAACAACGTCTCCTAATGAAACCGAGGATTCTCGTAGATTGGGAGATCCCTGTTCACAACGAAAAAAGTGTGTTGGGGTTATATCTTCAGGGATTCGGCTGGCACCGCCTTGAGTTTCGTGTTGTTTTTGAGGAGTCTCGCAAACTTAAATGTGTTGCCGAGAAAAAAGCTGGCAGCAAAGCTGAATACAGGGATGCCGATTCTGGGGAGACCGTAGATTTTCTTAATCCATTCCCGTCAATTGATATGTAGCTGACTATACCCAGCAAACCCTAGAAACCACCAACGAACACCCGTTTTGGGTTGTGGGTAATGAAACCTTCACGGACGCCAAGGATCTAAAGGTTGGCGATCAAGTCACGTCCCCGCATGGCGAGTTGCAGAAGCTGGTGGCAACCCAGTATGAACCACACCCCGAAGGCATCGCTGTCTATAACTTCCAAGTCGAAGGCTACCACACCTACTACGTCCGCGAACACGGCACCCGTGGGCCGCCGGTATTGGTGCATAACGCGGATGGGTATAAGTGGAAGTCTTTCGAATGGTGAAATGGCGGGGGACTTCGCGAAACGTATTAGGCGTGGAGAGATGAAAGTCTTCGGAATTCGAAGACTTGATGAAAAAATGCGGTGTCGATCCAAGCGAAGTTATACGACGTTCTGGGAGTGCAAGGCGGGGAGGTAGCAGTCGATACAAGACTCTGCACGGTTCCATAGACCAAGAGAGCGGCTTAAAACTTAAAAGGAGTGCAGAGCGGAATTCACCAGGGGAAAGTAAAGGACAAGATCGTTGATAGTGCTAAGAAGTCTGAAGATGCTGTTCAGCACAATTTAGACCAAATCAAAAGCCTCGACGATGTGGACGATATTCTTGATGTGGATGATATTATTGATGACGATCCCAACTAATTCTCTTTGGAACTCATTAAGGAAACTTTGCCGTCTAGGACACTAAGTGGGTCCGCAAAAGTTTATTGACAGTTTGTGTTTTCGGTTGGTATCCTCCGTTCACGGAGGATACAGCCATGGACTGGAAACTTTCAGTGGAAGATCGAGATTGTCTTCGAAACCGGATGCAGACAACGATTGATGCGCGTGAGTGTCGTCGCTGCGGTGCCTTGTTGCGGGTCGATGAAGGGCACACTGTCTCGGCAGTCGCTCGGGAATTTGGAGTTTCTCGCCAGACGCTGCACAACTGGCGCGACAAATTTCAAGCGGATCGGGAGATGGACTTGCAGGATCAACATCGCAGTGGACGTCCCACGGTCTGGGATGATGGCCGTGTGCGAACCTTGAAGCAACTCCTCGCCGAAACGCCGCGCCAGCATGGGGTTTTATGCAGTCGGCTGGACTGCCGAGTTGTTGCAGACGCGACTTGAGCAACTCCTTCAGTGGCAAGTGTCTGAGGATTCGTTGCGGAGAAAACTTCATGAGTTGGACTATGTTTGGAAGCGTTATCGATACCGACTGAAGCCGGACCCGAACCGCGAGAAAAAAAGGACGCATCCGCAATCATGCCAATAACTTGCCACGAGGAGCGTCCGTTTTGTTTCAGGACGAAACCGACCTGATGTTGTTCCCGCCCTTGCGTTCGGGTTGGACGAAAAAAGGACAATCCGCGGATGTGGAAATCTCTGGTGGCAACGCGAAACGGGTCGTCTTTGGAACGGTGAGTCTGACGGGACATCGTTTGTTGCTGGTTCGCCCCAAGCAACGCTCGATCGAGTTTCAAGAATTTTTGAAATTGGTGGATGAACACTATCGTCGGCGTCCGCTGATGATGATTTTGGATGGAGATAGTTCCCACACCGCCGGGGTTTCGGAGCGGCTTGCGAAAAAGATGGACATCACTTTGGAATGGCTGCCCGTTCGCAGTCCGGAACTCAACGCGATTGAAGATTTGTGGGGTGATGCGAAAGATCATGTTTGTGCCAATCAGCAATTTCCCGACATTGAAATGCAGGCTGAAGCCTTTGTGGAATACTTGGAGCATTTCACCAACCACGAAGCCAAACGAAAGGCGGGTCTGCTTAGTGGCAATTACTGGCTCTTTCAATAAAGTGTCAAAAAACTTTTGCGGACCCACTTAGAGGCCATCTGCATGCAATGCCTGGAGAAATCGCCGGAAAGGCGGTATCGCTCCGCGGCAGACCTGGCGGACGATCTGGGCGCTTTCTGAATGGCGAGCCCATCAGTGTTCGCAGCATCAATCTGCTTGATCGACTAACCCGTTCGCTGACCCATAGCCGCGATGATTTGGAACTGAAAGCCTGGGGTACAGTATTGTTATGGTTTGCTCCCCTCGTGTTCTCAGCCGAAGAGGGAATTTTCCTTCACGTTCTGGGAGGGCCGCCCTATCCGTTGGAATGGGGAGGCATGATTCGCATCGCTCAATTCTCCGGCATGGCCTATGTCTTGTGGTTCTACCGTCACGACTGGGCGGGATCCTTGGGATCAGCGGGCCGGCAGATGGGAACGATTTGGTTGGGATTTTTGATCGCTTGCCACATTGTCGTCGCAGTGACTTTTGAATCCCATTTGCTACGAGAGCCTCTTGAAAACATCGACGTTTTGAATGGCTATCCGTACCTCGCCATTATTAGTGGTTTGGTATTGTTTATCACCGGCCGCAATTATTGGGGGGCGGGCTATTTGTTTGGCTCGGCGTTTTTTGCGCTCGCGTTTTTGATGCCCCTTTGGTTACTGGTCGCCCCATTGGAATTTGGATTGCTTTGGGGAATGGCATTGGTCGTCATCGGATTGCATTTGAGACGACTGGCCCGTGAAGACTGATGCGCGCGTGGTGATTGAATTCCGCAACCGAACATGGTCCGCAAGCTCTCCGCGTTTTGCCGAGATTCGTCCCTCGGGGAGCAAGATCAGCCGGTGAGCCGGAGCTTGGCGGTTTTCGGATCGCTGTGCGAACGGGAATGACGGGAGGGGATCGCACTATTGATCCATGAAGGCTCTTCAATCTATGATGTAATCGGCGAACGTTTATATTTCTTAAAGGTGGAAAAAGTTTCGATGCAAAATATGCGATTTCTGCTAATCGGTCTGATTTGGGGAAGTCAAGTTTCCGTCTCGGCGGCGGAGCCTTTGACCTATGAAAAACACATTCGACCAATTTTTCGTGTGCATTGCTTTGACTGCCACGGAGCGACCGAGGAACCGAAAGGCGGACTGGATCTGCGTTTGGTGCGATTTATGCGGAAAGGTGGCGATAGCGGGCCGGCGATCGTGGCCGGGAAAATTGACGAGAGCTATCTCCTGGATCGAATGCGAGATGGCGAAATGCCGCCGGGAGAAGGAAAAGTCTCGGCAGAGGAGATCAAGACCATTGAACGCTGGATCAGCGAGGGGGCCAAAACCGCGCGACCGGAACCCACAAAGCTGGACCCCGGTTTGGGGCTGACGATTGAAGAACGCAGCTTTTGGTCATTCCAACCGATCAAGCGTCCTAAGATTCCCGCTGTGTCTTCCTTTCCCGAAAACACCCGCGTTCGCACTCCCATCGATGCGGTGATTCAAGCATTCCCACAAGCGGAACCGTTTGCTGCTGATACGGATCGCAGAAGCTTGGTGCTCCGTGCCTACTTCGGTCTCATCGGCTTGCCGCCTTCGCCTGAGGAACTTCAAAAATGGCTGGCCGATCCCAAAGAGGATTGGTACGACCGGCTGCTGACGGAACTTTTGGATTCCCCCCATTACGGAGAGCGTTGGGCCAGACATTGGCTGGATGTGGCCGGCTACGCAGACTCCGAAGGCTACTCGGTGGCCGATGCCGATCGGCCTTGGGCTTGGAAATATCGGGATTGGGTGATTCGTTCTCTCAATGCGGATAAACCATTCGATCAATTCCTCCTCGAGCAACTGGCAGGTGATGAGCTGGCAGGCCCGCGAAATGGCGATTTGACTCCTGAGCAAATCGATCTGTTGACGGCAACCGGCTTTCTGAGAATGGCCGCCGATGGAACCGGAAGCGGAGCCAATACCGTGGAAGGTCGAAATCAGGTGATGACGGATACTCTCAAAATCATCGGGACATCTCTTCTCGGTTTATCGATCCAATGTGCTCAATGCCACGATCACCGCTATGACCCCATTCCGCAAACCGATTACTATGCCTTGCGGGCCGTGTTTGAACCGGCCCTCGACTGGCAATCTTGGAAGACGCCGCAAGCCAGATTGGTTTCCCTGTACACCGCTGCCGATCGGGAGCAGGCTCAACAAGTTGAAGCCGAAGCCAAAAAACTGGCGGATCAGAAGTCCCAAAAGCAGGCGGAGTACATCAATCAGGCCCTCGAAAAGGAACTCACGAAATACGAAGAACCGCTGCGGACCCAGCTTCGTGAGACCTATAAAACTCCGGGGAGGACAAGGAGCGATGAACAAAAAGCGTTGCTGAAGAAACATCCGAGCGTCAATATCACGCCCGGCGTGTTGTATCAATATCTGCCGAGCGCTGCGGAAGAACTGAAAAAGTTCGACGAGAAAATTAAAGAGATTCGCGCAAAGAAACCGCCGGAAGAGTTTCTTCGAGCGCTTGTCGAACCGCCGAATCACAGTCCCGAAACCAAGCTCTTTCATCGAGGCGACCATCGGCAACCTAAACAATCGGTAAGGCCCGCGGCGCTGGTGGTCACCGCGCCGAAGGCGAACGCCGGGAGTTTGCGCTCAATTCGGTATCCGTGCCCAGCACGGGGCGACGGCAGGCGTTTGCCCAATGGCTGACCAGCCGTGACAATCCTCTGTTTGCCCGCGTGATTGTGAATCGCGTTTGGATGCATCATTTCGGAAAGGGGCTGGTTGCGACTCCGGCAGATTTCGGAAAACTCGGCAGCAAGCCGTCCCATCCAGAACTCTTGGATTATCTCGCGGATGAGTTCATCCAAAGCGGATGGAGTCTGAAGAAACTCCACCGCTTGATTTTGACGTCCACTGTCTGGCGGCAAGTCCGCGATCCAGATTCCGCGTTCCGACCGTCGCTCGTTCGGCTAGACGCCGAGATCGTTCGCGACCGGATGTTAGCGGTGTCGGGGCAACTCGACAAAACTCTTTTCGGACGTCCCTTGAAAATCAAAGAAGATGAAACCGGCCAAGTGGTGGTGGATGGCCCGCAAACCCGCCGCAGTCTGTACATTCGCCAGCAACGAAGTCGGCCGCTGGCCATGTTGCAAACGTTCGATGCGCCGGTGATGGAAACCAACTGCGAACTCAGGATCAATTCCACCGTGGCCACGCAGTCGTTGATGCTACTCAACGGCGAGTTCATTTTGAGTCAAGCCGCTAAACTCGCCGAGCGGGCCGCGAAAGAGGCCCGCCCCCTCGCTGAAACTCAGCTCGCGGCTCTGCCGACGCTTCCCAAATCGGAAGGCAGCGATTGGGAGTTCGGCTACGGTTTCTTTAGCGAAGAACAAAATCGTACCCAGAGCTTTACCCCATTGCCCTATTGGACGGGATCGCAGTGGCAGGGCGGAGCCAGCCTACCCGATCCGAAGTTGGGCTGGGTTTCGCTTCACGCTCAGGGGGGACACCCTGATGTTTCCTCGCGTGCCGCGATCCGCCGCTGGACTGCATCCCGCAAGGAAACCCTTTCCATCCGGGGAAAACTCTCCCACGGATCGGCGAATGGGGATGGCGTTCGCGGTCGGATTGTTTCCAGCCGGGTGGGGAAGGTCGGCGAATGGGTCATCCAAAATGGGGGCGTCGAAAGCACGGTTTCCGATTTGGAAGTGAAGCCGGGAGAGACCCTCGACTTCATCACGGACTGCCGAGAGAACCACAACTCGGATTCCTTCAGTTGGCCGATCACGTTCACGCGCACCCAGCCTAGCCGACCGGAAAGAGTCATTGCTTCTGCGGATCGGTTTCACGGTCCGCTCGATTCTGCGGACACATTGCCTTCCCAGATCGTGCGAGCCTGGCAACTGGCCTATTGTCGCAAACCCTCGCCCGAAGAACTGGTCTTGAGTATGGAGTTTCTTTCCCAGCAGATCACCACATTGAAGACATCGCCCGGCTCGATACCCAAGGGCCAAACCGCCTACAGCCAGGCCGTGACGAATTTCTGCCAAGCCCTGCTGAGTTCCAACGAGTTTTTGTATGTCGAGTGATTTTTCCGAAAACCATCACGGGAACTTCCCACGCCTGAAACGATCTGCCAAACGAACCTGCCTGATTCCATCCCCTAGTTCCCCGCCACGAAAAACTCAAATCTCACGGAAACAATCTATGAATACCGACCCTTCTTTACAGGCCGCTCTGTCCCGCCGAGCATTTCTCAATCAAAACGCCCTCGGAGTGGGGTCGCTCGCTTTGGCGTGGCTACTGAATTCGGAGGAAGCGGGAGCCAAGCCCAAGAATCTTCCCAAAGACAGACCGGCTTTTGACCTCCGGCCCAAACCGCCGCATCATCCGCCCCGCGCGAAAGCGATGATCTCCTTGTTTCAGCATGGCGGCCCGTCGCACATGGATCTGACCGATCCCAAACCGATGCTCACAAAGTTTGACGGCACGAATTATAGCGAAGACATCGCTTACAGTTTCGTCAATGAAGCCAGCAAGAAGCTGCTTGGTACGAAGTGGAAATTCGCCAAGCACGGCCAATGCGGGACGGAGCTTTCCGAACTTCTCCCGGAGACGGCTCGCATCGCGGACGACATCTGCCTCATTCGCAGTATGCACACCGGGGCCAATGGGCACGAAGTTTCCATTCGCTATTTTCACGGCGGGATTCCCGGCGTGTTGGGGCGTCCCCATTATGCCTCCTGGCTGCTTTACGGACTCGGTGCCGAAACCCAGGAACTCCCGGCCTATCTGGTGCTGACGGACCCCGGCGGTCATCCTGTGGATGGTGTCAACAACTGGTCGAGCGGATTTATGCCGCCGCTGTATCAAGGAACCGTACTCCGTCCCAAGGAGCCGCGGATTTTGAACCTGGATGCTCCGCCCCACTTGCGCGGGGAACCGCAACATCAAAACTTAGAGTTCCTCCAAACGCTCAATCGCAGGCACGCAGCGCGGTTCCCGCGTGAGAACGAACTCGAGGCCCGAATCGCAAGTTACGAATTGGCTGCTCGGATGCAAACCGCGGCCCGCGACGCTCTGGACATCTCGCAGGAAACCCAGGCCACTCAGAAGCTCTATGGATTGGACGACCCGGTCACGCGGGAATACGGAACTCGTTGCCTGATTGCCCGGCGACTCGTCGAAAGAGGCGTTCGTTTCGTTCAACTATTTCTCGCCGGGCAGCCCTGGGACAATCATAGTGGATTGATCAAAGCCCTGCCCGCAATTTGCCGGCGCACGGATAAGCCCTCGGCCGCCCTGGTGATGGACTTGAAACAACGGGGCCTCTTGGATGAAGTGATTGTCCATTGGGGGGGAGAGATTGGCCGACTGCCGGTCACGCAGAATCAAGGGGCAGCGGAAAAACACGGACGCGATCACAACGGCCAGGGCTTTAGCATTTGGATGGCCGGCGGCGGGATTAAGCCGGGGATGACGTTTGGTGCCACCGATGATTTCGGCCATCGGGCCGTGGAAAATGTCGTCACGCCCAACGATTACCAGGCGACGCTGCTGCACTTGTTCGGTCTCGATGCGAAAGAACTCATCTTCTCAACCAACGGCCAAGAGCAGATTCTCACCGCGGGCCGCAGCGCTCGAATCGTCAAGGAGATCCTCGCGTGATGAACCGCGATTCGACTTTGTTCCCTCGGCCCGGTTCACTGGCCAACCAATCGCTTGAGGTGAACATCCCCATCAGGCACGCAGGCGAAAGTCGGTTTTTTCACCACGCGAGGAAATACGAACGCAAGTTGACAATTCGCTTTGCCCGACAAGCAACCTGAGCCACCGATTCCAAATATAAGTCGTCAACTTGGGTTTCAGGATTTTGCCAGGTCGCGGAGGACTTTGTGCAGGATGCCTCCGTTTTTGTAGTATTGGATTTCCACCGGGGTATCGATGCGGCATTTTGTGGTGAAGCGGGTTTCGCTGCCATCGGCTTTTTTCGCGGTGACTTCCACGGCTTGGCCGGGCTTGAGGTCGTCCGAGAGTGCGATGTCAAAAGTTTCCGTGCCGTCGAGTTCCAAGACTTCCCGGTTCTCACCATCGCGAAACTGCAAAGGCAGCACACCCATGCCGACTAAGTTCGAGCGGTGGATGCGTTCGTAAGACACGGCCAGCACGGCTTTCACGCCCAACAAATACGTTCCCTTGGCGGCCCAATCGCGAGAAGACCCCGTACCGTATTCCGCACCGGCCAGCACGATTAAGGGGATTCCCGCTTCTTGGTATTTCATCGAGGCTTCGTAGATCGAAGTTTGAGTGTCCGAAGGCAAATGCTTAGTCACGCTGCCTTCGGTTCCGGGGCAAAGCTGGTTTCGCAGACGGATGTTGGCGAAGGTTCCGCGCGTCATCACGCGGTCGTTTCCGCGTCGGCTGCCGTAGCTGTTGAAGTCTTCCGGCTGCACGCCTTTTTCTTGCAGATATTTGCCGGCGGGGGATGAGGGTTTGATGGCTCCCGCCGGGCTGATGTGGTCGGTCGTGACCGAATCTCCCACCATCACTAGCACGCGGGCTTGGGAAATGGGTTGAATCGGTCCGGGTTCGGCGGGCATGTCCACGAAGAACGGCGGCTCTTGGATATAGGTACTCGATTCCTGCCATTCAAATATGTCGCCGGTGACAGTGTCGATGTTTCGCCATTCTTCCGGACCGACGGTGGCTTTGGAATACTCTTCCTGAAAGATCTCCGGCGACATGGAAGCCGCCACGGTGTCGGCGATTTCTTTCTGCGTGGGCCAGATGTCGGACAGAAACACATCGTTCCCGTCTTGGTCTTGGCCGAGCGGTTCGTGCGTGAGGTCAATGTCTGTCGTGCCCGCCAACGCATACGCCACGACCAAGGGCGGACTGGCCAGATAGTTGGCTTTCACCTGCTGATTGATGCGGCCTTCAAAATTACGGTTGCCCGAAAGCACGGCGGAGACCACCAAATCGTTCTCGCCCACCGCTTGGGAAACGGCATCGGGCAACGGGCCGCTGTTCCCGATGCAAGTCGTGCAGCCGTAGCCCACGGTTTGAAAGCCCAATTCATCCAACGGTTTGTCGAGTCCCGAACGATTCAGGTAATCGGTCACGACCCGGCTGCCAGGGGCCAGGCTGGATTTGACCCAGGGCTTGCGCTTCAGACCTTGCGCCACTGCATTGCGGGCGAGCAGGCCGGCTCCGATCATGACCGAGGGATTGCTGGTGTTGGTGCAACTGGTGATGGCGGCGATCACGACGGCCCCGTGTTTCAGGTGTTCTGTTTTGCCATCAAATTCCACGGGCACGCCTTCCAAACCGGGATCGGCCGTCGCGACGGCAGACACGCCGTTCATCAAGCCCCCCTCGGCGGTCATCGAATCCGCCGTGGAATCTTTGGCGTTGGTGTTCTTGCCGAAAGTGTTTCGCAGGTCTTGTTCCCATTGGCTTTTCATCGCCGAGAGCAAAATTCGGTCTTGCGGGCGTTTGGGGCCGGCCATCGAAGCCTTGACGGTGGAGAGATCCAATTGCAGCGTGCTGCTGAAGCGCGGTTCGGGTGAATCCGCTGTGCGGAACATGCCCTGCTCTTTGTAATAGCGTTCAACCATGTCCACGTGCGCATCGGTGCGGCCCGTGCGGCGAAGATAGTTTAAAGTCTCTTCATCCACGGGGAAGAAGCCCATCGTGGCTCCATATTCGGGAGCCATGTTGGCCAAGGTGGCTCGGTCGGCAAGCCCCATTGAAGCCAACCCCTGACCGTAAAACTCGACGAATTTTCCGACCACGCCGTGCGCCCTGAGCATTTGCGTCACGGTCAGTACCAAATCGGTGGCGGTTGCGCCTTCGGGAAGGCTGCCGGTGAGTTTGAAGCCCACGACTTCCGGGGTCAGCATGTAAATCGGTTGGCCGAGCATCACGGCTTCGGCTTCAATTCCCCCCACGCCCCAACCGACCACGCCTAAGCCGTTAATCATTGTGGTGTGGCTGTCGGTGCCGACCAAACTATCCGGGTAAGCCGTGCCGTCGGTTGTCAACACGACGGGGGCCAGATATTCCAAATTCACTTGATGGACAATGCCCGTAGCGGGGGGAATCACGCGGAAGTTATTGAATGCCTGCTGGCCCCAGCGAAGGAATTGGTAGCGTTCCTGGTTGCGTTCAAATTCCTTTTTGACGTTGAATTGCAAAGCCGCTGAGGAGCCGAATTGATCGACCTGCACCGAATGGTCGATTACCAAATCGCACGGAACCAGCGGGTTGATTTTGGTGGGGTCGCCGCCCATCCGCACCATCGCACTTCGGAGCGCGGCCAAATCGACGATGGCGGGCACGCCGGTGAAATCCTGCAAGACCACGCGACCGGGTTTGAAGGGGACTTCCACCTGCTTGGGAGCGGGGGCGTTCCACTCGGCAAGATTGACCACATCTTCTTCGCTGACCACAAAGCCGTCCACGTTCCGCAAGCAAGATTCCAACAAAACGCGGATGGAAAAAGGCAGCGTTTGAATGTCGCCGATGTTTTGCTTAATCAGCGATTGCAGGCGGTAGATCGTCAGATCGCCTTGGGACGTGGACAGAGTTCCTTGGGCACCGAAGGAGTTGGAGGAAGACATGAGGCTGACCTTTTCCATAAAATCACGGGGAAGAATCTCGGAACGCTTGCCTATCTGCGCATGCTACCAATTCAAACTTTTTCTGAGAAGCCCCCCGCGCGGATGAAACGCGAGGGTGGATTGGATCATCTTGACGGAATGGCTTATCATCGGGTTCTATTCGCGTTTGGTTTCGGGGTTCTCAGGGAAGAAAGTCTTCACGCAATGATTGGTCGCCTGTTTGCCGTGTGTGGTGTTTGTGCGGGGCTGAGTTTGATTGGCCCGGTTTCTCTTCTTTCGGCGGAACCGATGGCGGCGGACCCAGAGCGGCCGCCGGCGATTCAAACGGAAAACGTGCCCGCGGTTCCAGCGGAACTCGTGGAACGCTTGCGGCAATATCAGAACGTGCGCTCCGCCGAATTTCGCGGCTGGTCGCCGGATGGCAAGGGCATTTTGATCCGCACCCGCTTCGGAGAAACCGCCCAATTGCACCGCGTGTACGAACCCGGCGGACGACGAGAGCAGATCACGTTTTTCGAGGAACCCGTGGATGGACGGTTTCTCAAGCAGGCAAGCGACGGCACGATTCTGCTGACGATGAGCACCGGCGGAAACGAGCAGAATCAAATCTATTCTTTGAACCGCCAAACCGGCCAAGCGTTGCGGTTAACGGATGGCAAATCGCGAAATTTGCTGCAAGCGGTGCATCCCGAAGGCAACCGCATCGCCATCGCCAGCAACATGCGAAACGGCAAAGACACCGATCTTTACATCGCCGACCCTCGAAAGCCCAACACGCTGAAACGCATTCTGGAAACCACAGATGAATACTGGTCGGTGGAAGATTGGTCGAGCGATGACTTCACGCTGTTAATCAATCGCTATGTTTCCATCAACGAAACCTACCCCGCGTTGTTGGACATCGTCAGCGGAGAAAAGCGGATGATTCCCATTCCGAAGGGCGAAAAAGCCGCGTTCGGCGAAATGAAGTTTTCCCCGGATGGCAAACTCGCCTTCGTCGCCAGCGATGCCAATGGCGAGTTCCAGCAATTGGCGGTGATCGAATTGGAATCGCTGCGGTCGCAATGGCTGACGGCGGACATCCCCTGGAACGTGAGCGAAATTCAAATCGGGCCGGAAATCGAAGGCAAATACCGGGTCGCGTTCACAGTCAACGAGAACGGAGCCAGCGGATTGTATTTGCTGTTCGTGGGCCGCAATGAAAAAAGCGGCGCGATGATGTTTTATCAATCGTTGCAAAAAGTCAAACTGCCTTTGGGCATTGTGGATTCGATGCGATTTTCGCCCAACGGCAAGCACTTGGGCTTCACTTTTTCGCAACCCAATGGGCCTTCGGATGCGTATTCGCTCTCTCTCGAAACTTACGAAGGCCCTAAAAAAGAAGGTGAGCCTGTCGAAGGCCCGCAGATGACTCGCTGGACTTACAGCGAAGTCGGGGGCTTGAATCCCGATCTGTTTATTGCCCCCGAACGCATCGAGTTCGCCACGTTCGATGGCAAAAAAATCCCGGCGTACTATTTCGAGCCGGAAAATACCGCCAAGGGGCAGAAGATTCCCGTGATCGTAAACATTCACGGCGGGCCGGAAAGCCAATATCGGCCTTACTTCAGCAGCTTGGATCAGTTCTTCTTGAACGAGATGGGCTACGCGGTGATTCATCCCAACGTGCGCGGGTCGGCGGGGTATGGCAAGTCGTATTTACTGTTGGACAACGCCGAGAAGCGCGAAGACAGCATCAAGGACATTGGGGCGCTTTTGAATTGGATTGCCGAGCAACCGGAACTCGATAAAACCCGCGTGGCGGTGCTGGGCGGATCTTATGGCGGCTACATGGTGCTCGGTTCGCTGGTGAATTTCAGCGACCGCTTGAAAGCCGGCGTAGACATCGTGGGCATTGCCAGCTTCACCACGTTCTTGAAGAACACCAGCGAATACCGGCGGGATCTTCGCCGGGCGGAATACGGCGATGAACGCGATCCCAAAATGCAAGCCGTGTTCGAGAAAATCAACCCCGCCAATCATGCCGAGAAAATCAAGTCGGCGTTAATGGTCGCGCACGGACGCAACGACCCCCGCGTGCCGTTTTCCGAAGCGGAGCAGATCGTGGAGAAAGTCAAAAAGAACGGCCAGCCGGTCTGGACGGTCTACGCCGACAACGAAGGCCACGGCTTCTCGAAGAAAGCCAACCGGGATTATCTCTACGCCGCGATCACGCTCTTCCTACAACAGCAATTTAAGAGCGGTAAGCAGTAGGGGGCAAGGCGGGTTCAGTCAGGCATTCCCAGAGAATCGTTATCGACGCGGGGTGGTTGGCGGATTAAAATGAAACCATGATTTCATCATCCTTGAAGGAGAACGTCAGCATGCGAGTTCACCTCTTCCTCCTAGCCGTGTTCGTTTGCGTGGCCGCGATTGGGGAAAGCCCGGCGGGCGCTGCGGGAAAGAAACCGATCGAGAGGCAAAAGTTTTGTCCGGTCTTCACGGATCGCATCATCGGTCCGAATAGCCGATCTCTTAGATATAAAGGCATCGAGGTTTACTTCAGCTCCGATCTGGCGGCCCGCAAATGGATGCGCGACCCGGTGTCGTATTTGGATGTTGACGTTCTGCCACAATTAAAAGGTTTGACTCTGTTGGAACGGCAGTTTAAGCAACGCTATTGCCCGGTGCATCCCCAATGGAAAGTCAGCGTGAAGGATCCTTCCGTGATTTATCAAGGCCACCGGGTCTATTTGTTCGACAAGCAAGCCTTGAAGGTTTGGAACTCCGCCCCCGAAAAGTTTTTCGATCTTGAAATCCTCACGCAATTCCCCCGGCCGGAAATGCCTCCTGGCGACGGCAAAAAAAACAAGCCCGCTTCCCCTTAAGGAACCCGAGGTTCCCACCGTTTGGGGATGATCTTTTTTGTAGTCGCAAAAGGATTTCTTTGTGAGTTTGCTTCGGCTGATCGTCGATGTCGGCAATAGCCGCATCAAATTCGGCACGTTTACGGAGGCCCGCGATGCGGATGGCTTGCCCAAGTGCTGGAACTCGTTGACGATCAACGTGGGAGCGGAATTCCCGTGGAGCCGCATTCGCGATTGGGAATCGCCCGAGGCATTGCAATCGGCGATGGGTTTCGTGGCGGGTTCGAATCCACCAGAAATCGAGCGGATCAAACAGGAGTGGCCGATGGATTGGGGTTCGCCGGTGCGGATCGAATACACGGCGGAATTATTCCCGTTGACGGTCCACCTGCCGGAACCCGGCAAGGCGGGAATCGACCGCTTGCTGAACGCGGTGGCGGCGAACCGCATGCGAACGGCAAGTCAACCCGTACTGATTGTGGATACCGGAACCGCAACCACGGTGGATGCCGTGAATGCCGAGGGAGCCTTTTTGGGCGGGGCGATACTGCCGGGCTTTGAAATGTGCGCCTGCGCGCTGCATCATTACACGGCCTTGTTGCCTTTGGTTCCGTTGGAAGAATTGAGCAGACAAATTCCCGCCGCCGTGGGAACCGACACGCGGGCCGCGATGAAAAGCGGCTTGTATTGGGGGCAAGTCGGTGCGGTGAAAGAGTTGCTCCTTCAAACGGGACTAGGGCTGGGATTTTCCGATCCGATGGTTTTGATAACCGGCGGCGGCGGGGCGATGCTCGCGCCGGCGATCCCCAATTCCCGCTGGATGCCCCATTTATCTTTGCAAGGTTTGGCCCTCGCAGTGGAAGAACCCCGCCACCGGGCTTGAACAATCTTACGCAATTATTGGAGCAGATCGCGTTGGGCGTCGAGTTCAAGTTTTTCAGGTTTTTCAAGTGCGTTGTGTTCCTGGAAGTAACCCGTTTGCTCTTGCCATCCGGTCTGAGTCGCTTTTGACGCCGGCTTGGCCTTCAACGCGCCGACTTTGCCTCCACTCAAATCCGCTGGACTTGCGGGTGAGGATTGTCGGTCCATAAATGTTTCCGGATAATTATCTGCGGCGGCATCGCCCATCGGGACCGGTTCCAGAGGCGGCGTTTCGTTTTTCGGGATGGCTGCGGGCGTAGGCAGCGGGGAAAGCGGAGCATCCGGCATTGGTCCGGCGGGCGGTTCCGCAGGCAGACCTTTACCCGCGGGCAAATCGAGCGGCAGGTCTTCCAACTCCGGCGTCGCGTTTACCGCAGGGGAACCGGGTTCCACGGTAATCACACGATCGCCGGCCGGGTAGGTGAAATCAGCCGGTTCGCTGCGGAGGAAAGGGTTGCCCAAGGCATGGCTGCGGGCCACCGCGCGGCGAAGGGCTTGATCGTAAGCGCGGGGCGTCCACATGGATTCCGCCAAGTTCACGTTGTTGAACTCCAACAGGTCGCCTTTGGCAAAGTGATAGGCTGCGATCGACTTCGCATAGTTCGCCATGTTGGTATAGAAGGCGGATTCTGCCAGAGCGCGGGCAAGTTTCGCCCTTAAAATCAGGTCGAACTGAGTGATTTCCCCCCGCAAAGCGAAGATTTCCACCCGTTTTTCCGAGGCGTTCAACTGATTGAAGTTCGCTTGGGCCTCTGCGTATCGGGTGGCCACATCTTGGAATGTTAAAGCGAGTTCGTGGCTGACGTCCAACTCTTGGGCCGCCAAAATGTCTCGGGCCTTGGCGAGGCGGAGTTCCACGTTGCGAACCTGGGCATGGGCCGAGCGAAACCCAATGGGCATTGCCAATTGAAAGCCGAGGTTCCACCCGGTTTGGTTGCCCTGAGTCAGCGTCTCAACGGCGCTGTTGAGTCCTTGGGACGATCTCCCATCATTGTATTGGCGGCTGAACAGCTTATTCCCGAAGGCATTCACGTTGTAACCCGAGACGAAATTCAATTGGGGCCGAGTCAAACTGCGGGCGGCCCGCAATTGCAATTCCAAACTTTTGACGTTGAATTTCTGCCGGCGGAGTTCGGCCCGGTTCGTCAGCGCTTCGACCAAGCTGATTTCCCAATCGGGCACGAACTCGGCCAAAGGCGGTTCATCGGCAGGCCGAATGATGGATCCATCGTTGGTGGGAATGCCCATCAATCGCCGCAATACCACCTCGGCATTGTAAAGGTTCCCCAAGGCGGTCACGGCGGAGGCGCGGTTTTCGTAATACTGTTGCCGGGCTTGCGGTTCGGCGGTCAGGACGCTTTCGGCGGCCCCGGCCCCGCCCAGGTCGCCGCCGGCTTCAACGATGATTTTGTATTTCCGCCAAATTTCCAGCGTGCTGTTCCGTGTTTTGACCGCCGTGTCGTACAAACGGTATTGCAGATAAAGATCCCAATAGGCATCTTCGACATCTTTCAAGAGATTGCGGACTGCCAATTCAAAGTCGGCAATCGTAATGTCATTGTTGATGCGGGCAATCACCACCCCTTGGTTCACCCCGGAAATCCCCCCGAAACTATTGGCGGCAGGACCGGCGATCCGAGTGTATTCCGTGCCGGAACCCGACAGCAATGGCAACGAGTACTGCGTCTGGGCCACCCCTGTGAAAACGGAAGGAAAGAGTTGGTTCGGCACGTTCCTGCCGAGATAGTTCCAATTGTTGCTGACGGCGAACGTCCCCCCGTTGGCGAAGACTTTTTGGAGTTGCGCATTAAACGCCCCTGTCTCGCTGACGAGGGTGCTTCCCGGTTGCAATCCCGCTCCCCCGAACTGGTTGTTTTGAATCAGTTCGTTCCGTCCCCAGATCATTGAACTGGTCAAACTGGGGTCAAACTGCGATAACGCAGACTCCACGCCGCGTCCGCCGAACAACACGCCCGACCCCTGAATCGCCGGATCGTAGATTGTTCGCACCGAATCGGGGTTGGATGTCACTCGATTTGTTGACGGCGTCAATAGTTCTCTGCTCCGAATAATGGAACAGTTTTGCAAGGCGATGTCGATGGCTTCCGCCAAGGTCAGGTCGCGAATCTCATCCTCGCGCGGATCGTTAACCGCGCGGGGTTGCTCGGTGGCCATCACGCGGTCGGTGACGCCCGATTCCACGGCAGGATAGTCGATTTCCGTGGCGGCATTCTTGTAGTGCTTGAGCGTGGCATTGCCCAAATACCGCAATTTCGCGGGGTTATCGGCACAGCCGATGATGACAGCGGCAACCACTGCTAAAGGGACGCCCCAACCCCACCCCGTTCGCCATTTTCGCATTGCAGCCTCTCCTGATTCCGCACTTTCAGCACAAGCGTCAAAATCAGTATCGGCGAGTTAATCGTTAGACTTTGAAAGTTCCGCCGGCTTAACTTCCGTTTTCGACCCAAACTCTTGGTATGAAAGTCCAAACAAGCGTTTGACCAAAATGGATTCCCCGGCATCGTTGCCTTCGATGGCGTGGCCCAAAAACTGCAGCGCATATCCCGCCAAAAATGCCCCAATTGCCCAACCTTCCCGTCCCAACGCCAAGAAAATCGGCGAACCCACAAACGTCAACGGCACGCCGAGGAGGTGGAGACACTGATTCCAAGCATTCTGGTGACGTTGGACGTAATTCGCGAAAAATCGTCGCATAAGAACCATTCGCCTCAAAGAGGATCTTATTGATTTGATTTTGGATGCACGCAAAAGATCATCCCTACCAATAATTGCGCAGTCAACGCCGTCGATTGGCCCGATTTGGATTTGGGATTATAATAAACGGGCAGAATTCATCCTTTTTCGCCGTGGATAGTATACAATCCCTATCGGAAGGTGCGGGCAGGTCTGACGAAATTCCAAACGCATGGCCGGTTTTTTTCTCATCATTGATGGTTACAACCTAATGCACGCTTGGGGGTTGGCCCGAAATCGGTACGGTCCGGGCGATCTTCAAAGGCTTCGGGAACGATTCCTCAATGAATTGGCCGGCGGGTTGACGGCTGAGGAACGCTCTCGAACCACCATCGTGTTCGATGCCGGCGACGAAGCCCCCAAGGATCAAGCGACTTCCCAATGCTACGAGACAATGCGAATTGTGTTCGCCCTGAAAGAGGAAGATGCCGATGCGAGAATTGAACAACTGGTCTCGGAGCATTCGGCCCCTCGGCAAATTCGCGTGGTTTCCAGCGACCGAAGATTGCAAACCGCCGCCCGAAAACGGCGGGGACAATTTGTGACCAGCGAGCAATTTTTCTCAGAACGAAAGCGGGCTGGGAATCGGCCCGACACTCCTCCCCTCTCCCGCGACTTGGAAACCAAATCCACGGGCGAACTGACAGAAGCAGAGTTGGCCGAATGGCTGGAAATTTTTGGCGAATCCGACGGCGAGTAACCGCGCTTTCCAAAGCCGTCTTCGTGGGGCTATTGTGTCTTCCGGCAGGCTGTTCACCCGGTCTGCCCGATCACACGACCGACTCTGAGGCATGGGGCAGTTACGAAGAACGCCTGGAAGCGACCGAAGCGGAGTTCGCGTATTACACCCTGCTCGATCAGAACCTCACGCCCACAATTTGGCAGCAAACGGAACTCGGCCTGGCGATTCGCGTCCCCAAACCCTTCGAGCCAGTGCCCGACGCAAACAACCGCAACCCCGATCAGCCGCTCTCTCGAAAAATCTTAGGAGAACCGCTGCCCGGTTTATTGGGAACGTGGAAGGCCGTCTTGCCGGGGAAAAACGCCAATCCTTCCCAAACCGCATATCTCTTTTTGATGAGCAACCACCATCTTTGGCCGCACGCCGAAACGTCCGCGTTGGCGTTTCATCAGTCGCTGGTGGAAGATTCCCTCGCGGAGTTGCCTGGGCTGTCCCAGTTGCCCATCGAATGCGATTGGCTGTCCGAAAACCTCACCAAGTACGGCTTGCCCTATACCACGGCGAGCTTTCCGGCGAAGCTTCCCGAACCGCAATCGCGGGTGGACGTGACCGTATTTCTGTTTCAGGAAGGGGCCAATGACAGGCGGGATCAGATCAAGGTGGCGTTGATGTTCGTGGTTCCACAGGCGGCCCAGTTCTCGGGCAGTGCCGCCGATGTAGACCCCAAAGCTTTGGCCGCCCAGACCCTTCGCATCACCCCCCGCTCGATGGATAAACCCTAAACGTGCCCGATTCCCCGCCTCGGCTCTGCCCTCAGTTATTGGTCAGCGTTCGTAATCCCGAAGAGGCCCGCATCGCGATTCAAGCCGGGGTAGACATTATCGACATCAAAGAACCGCATCGTGGTTCGCTCGGCAGGGCGGACTGGGAAACCATCGGACAAATCGTCGAAACGGTCAAAACCCAGGATCGAATCGTTTCCCTCAGCGTCGCCTTGGGAGAACTTCGCGATGGGGTAGAACTTCAAGCCTTGCCTCATCCGCCGGCGGAAGTCAAATTCCTCAAACTCGGCCTCGCGGATTGTTCCCGGAACCCCGCTTGGCCCAACCAATCGCGCGCGATCCGCCAACAATTCACGCGAGTCAATTCTGAATCCCCCGCGTGGGTGATGGTGATTTATGCCGATTGGCAACGAGCGAACTCGCCTTGTCCTCAAGAGCTCATCCAAGCCGCCGTGGATAATTCTTGCAGGGCGGTATTGTTGGATACGTTTCACAAAGAGGGCCGCTCGCTGCTCGATGTGCTTTCCCGACGGGAATTAACCGCGATTGCCGAGGCCGTGCATCAAGCGGGTCTGCCCTTGGCCGTCGCGGGAAGTTTGCGAGGGGAAGATATTTGCCATCTGAGGGAGTTGGCTCCCGAAATCGTCGCGATCCGTTCCGCCGCCTGCAAAGCGGGACAACGCGAAGCCGCGATTTGCCCCATCGCCATCCGGCAATTTCGAGAACACCTCTCGGCTTGCTTTCCACCGGGATGGGATGCGAGAAATTCCCAGGAAAAACCCAGGATTTGAACCGTAGTGAAGAAAACCGGCGGCTTTCGCGTATAATGGATTCGACCGGAGTGGGCAAAGTGGTCGCTGCCGAGTGGAGGGCGTTTTTGACGCTGTCCGCCAGGGAGAGGAAAGTCCGGGCTCCACAGGGCGCGGTGGTGGGTAACGCCCACCGTCCGTGAGGATAGGGAAAGTGCCACAGAGAATAGACCGCCGATCGGGAAAGGCGAATTTTCGCTTTTCCAGGAGGTAAGGGTGAAACGGTGCGGTAAGAGCGCACCAGCGGGCCGGGCGACCGGCTCGGCTCGGTAAACCCCACCGGGAGCAAGACCAAGCAGGACGTTTGACGGTTGCTTCTCGAAGAAACCGTCGCGGATCGGCCCGATCCGTTTAACGTCCGGGTCGGTTGCTGGAGATGCTGGGCAACCAACATCCTAGAGAAATGACCACTCACGACATAACCCGGCTTACCAGCCCACTCCGGTTACTTTTTCGCTTTTAAGATTTTATCGATGGCCCAATAAGCTGACCGACTTGCCGATTCTTCTGACCGACAACTTACGAGGCCAAACGGAGGCTGAGTTCTTCGGCATTCAAGGCCACAATGGCTATGCCGAATTTGTCGGCCATTTCGATCACGGCGGGTTCATCAAGCAGAATCGTCTTCGCACTCTCGACGGCCAACACGCGGCCGCCGGCTTCGCGGATGGTTTGAATCGTCTGCGTGCCGATGGTGGGCACATCAAACCGCATGTCTTGCTGCGGTTTCGCGACCTTAATCACCGAAAACTTCCCGCGACGGCAGAGCGTTCCCGCCCGGCGGATGCAGGCATCGGTGCCTTCGATGGCTTCGGCGGCGATCACGGCTTGATCGGAGACCACCACCGTTTGGCCGATGTCCAACCGGCCCAATTCCTTGGCCATTTCCCAACCGAATTTGATGTCGTCCCATTGGCCGGGCGTGGGGCGGCGGCGGGTGAGGAATCCGTGTTTCACGAGTAGCTCCGGGCAATAATCCAAGGCGGATTCAAAGTGAATGTCATCGCGGGCAAATTCGCGGATCACCGCCAACAGCAACGTGTCGTCGGCTTTGTTGGCCGTGGCATAGCGAAACCACATGTGGATCGTGCGCCAATCGGGCAGGTTTCGCAGCACGCGAAAGGGTTGAAAGATCACCGTCTTTTCGATCTTGCCCGCCATCACCGCGCGGTTGACGTTGGCTTGCTTGAAGAGACGAATCGCCCGGCCCATTTTTCCGATGGGGATGGTCGAAAACTCATCGCAGCAATCGGCGAGTTCCTCGGGAGCCATCCCACGCACGCCGACGCAGCACACGGAAATCCCTTGACTCCGGGCGGCTTCGGCGAACGTCACGGGAAAGCGGCCCGCGCCGGCCAACAATCCGATGCGGCCCGGCCGTGCGTGCAGAGATGCGCTGAGTGATCCATCCATGAATAACGTTCGTGGAAAAGCGAGGCCCGCCATCTTGGCCGGTCTCCAGAGAGGAATTAAGCCGCCGCCGACTCTGTGTCGTCAACGCGCTTCGATGGGTTCAATAAGTCAAGCTGACCTTGGATGGACTTGATTTGGGAGGCGAGTTCTCGCAATTCTTCCCGCATTTTGGGAAGTCGCTGAATCGCCATCAGTTGCTTGCGGGCTTCCTCAATCGGGCTGGCGGGCGCCGCCGAAATACACTTTGCCGCCGGCAAGAGATTTGTGAACGCCCGCCTGAGCCGCGAGTACGGAACCCGTTCCCAGATGCACGTGATCGGCAATGCCGACTTGCCCCGCACACACCACGTAATCGCCCGTCGTCACCGAACCGGCGAACCCGACTTGCGATGCCAAGACGTTATGCTGCCCCAACTCGCAATTGTGGGCGATCATCACCAGGTTGTCGATTTTCGTTCCCTGACCGATGATAGTTTCGCCAACCAAGGCGCGATCAATCGTGGTGTTCGCACCGATCTCCGCATCGTCTTCGATCCGCACATGGCCGTAGTGATGCAGCTTTTGATGCTTGCCTTCTGCGAGTTGATAGCCGAAGCCGTCCGTGCCGATCACCGCGCCGGCATGCAGAATCACCCGTTGGCCAATTTGCACATCGTGATACAGCACCACGTTGGGATACAGAATCGTATGATCGCCAATCCGACAGCCCGGCCCGATGGAAACGCCGGGATGTATGTCGCAATGTTCGCCGATGACGACATCCTCGGCCACGTGCGCTCCGGGATAAATGTTTGTATGCAGCCCCACGCGCGCGGAGGGATGCACTGTCGCCCTGCTCGAAATCCCCAAGTTTAGCCGCTGCCGCCGGGGATGAAATTCTTCCAAGACTTGCAAAAATGCCTGCTTGGCATCTTTCACCACCAAGAGGGCCTGAGGGATGTCCGCAAAATGCGGAGATTCGCAGACGCCCGCCCCACCAAAACGGCGGAAGCGCTGCTGGTTTTCAGGGTTTGTGCATGGGATTCATCGGCGACGAAGGTGATCTCGCCTACGCGGGCATGTTCCAAAGAATGCCCGCCCGAAATCTCGACGGAACCATCGCCCCGAAGATCGGCGGATACGATTGTTGCAAGCTGTTGTAGAGTGATTGCCACGTTCCCAGAGTCCTTTCCGGGTGGGATATTCCCAAACCTTGCGCTTCACAATTCCGCGCGTGCCGACTTGTACAAGAAATCCCCAAGACAAGGCAAGAGGAAATTCCCAGATTTTGCCCAACCGCCCAGCACCGCCAAAGCCATCCCTTCTTGTTTTGAAGCATTCCACATCACCATTAAACTGATGCCCTCACTCGCCCAAGGCTTTCGATGTGTTGTGCCTATGACGTAAGATGCAACGACAACTTGAGAAAACGGCGAGCGGGAGGAGGAAGCCTCCTGGTGACATTGAATGGTTGAAAAGCGTATATTAGTTCCTTGGCCGATTTGAACCCAAAGGTTGAAAATCTAAAACGCATTTCCGATCCCCATTCTTTGCACGTCATAAATTCCAATTCATCGCCGCCGCGTATTTCATTTCGACAGAAAGCCGACCATGCTTGTGCTATTAACTGCCGTGTTGCTGTTTCCCGTGGAGGAAAGCGAAAGCATAAAGAGCCTCTTGGAAAAAGCAGGGCCGGGGAATTCCCAGGAAGCACGAATACAGGCGATCAAGCGTCTCGGAGAGTTAAAGCCCGAGAATCCAAAACGCTTGTGCCAGACTTTGGAACAGTACGCAGATGACAAGAACACCGAGATTCGGACGGATGTGTTTGTTACTTTGGCAACCATCGCACTAGGGGCGAAACTTGCATGCCCTTTGCCGATAGTACTCGCGATTAATGATGAAGATGAAAACATCCGCGATCAGGCCGGGGATCTAGCGATAGTATTTGAGGAAATCCCAGATGCCGCTTTTCCAGAAGTCGTTAAAGCGTCAAAATCCAAGGATTGTGAGGTGAGAGAAACAGCCGCCTTCATCCTCCCCAAAATAAATAAAAAATCAGCAGAAGCCATGAAGATCCTCAAAACATTGTTGGACGATCCCAATGAGTTTGTTCGTTATAATGCTCATATTAGTTACTTCAATGCAACGGAAGATATTTCGGCACGTATCACTTATCTGTTGGAGTACACTTCCCAGTTAAATAACACTCCTCCAGCCATAACAAAAGCACAGAAAAGGGACGAGAGCCGGAGGAATCTTGTCTATCTTGGTGTGGCAATGTATTTTTATCATCTTTCTCGAACGAAACCAAAATATCTGGCCAAAGAACTAATAGCCAACTTGTCACACAAAGATCCCCGTGTCCGGCAAAGCGCCTTACTGCAAATACGCGGCATGTGCATATCCAGTCATGAATCATACGATGCGATCCCAAAGCTCAAAGCAAAAGCGGCGGTGTCGAAACTTTTGGATGACGAGAACGAGGAAGTCAGCACCTGGGCCTCTATGGCAATGCAACACCTGAAAGAAGGCCCGCCACCCGATGCGCCGCAGAAAATGAAACCGCTGAATGCGGACAACTACCAGAACACTGAATCGAAAACCCAACCCGGAGATAAACCATGACAGATAAATCATCGGAACAAAACGGGGCACTAGACCGCCGGGAGTTGTTGGCTTACTCGGCGGCGTTTGGGACCGCGTTTCTGGCGGCTCAGGGGTTGGTGAAGGCCGAGGAGCCAACACCGGGTCCGCCCGCCACTAAGGGAAAGAAGTATCCCTTCAAAAAGTCCATCAATCTTTGGGCGTTTCCCTATCCCGACAAGATGACGCTTAAAGAGTGTTTACAACTCGCCAAAGATGCCGGCTTCGATGCCGTGGAACTCAACTATAATCTGGAAGGCGATCTCTCGCCAGAGGCGAGCGAGGCCGACCTGAAAGCCATCCGAAAAATGGCCGATGGAATCGGCATTGAGATTAGCGGGTTGTGCTCGTTTTTGTTTTGGCCGTATTCGCTGACGAGCAACGATCCAGAGCGTCGCAAGAAAGGCCGGGAGTTAGCTGGCAAGATGATCTTAGCCGCCGGTTCTCTGGGCGTAAAAAACCTGCTCGTTGTGCCGGGCGCGGTCTATATTCCTTGGGCACCGGAACCCGAACCCGTGCCCAACGATGTTTGTTATCGGAGAGCGAGCGAAGCGATCCGCGAGCTATTGCCCGTGGCCGAGAAAGCCGGCGTCTCGGTGAATCTCGAAAACATCTTCGCCAACGGCTTTTTGCTATCTCCCCGCGAGATGAACGATTTTGTGGATGCCTTCCGCCACGATTCCGTGGGCATCCATTTCGATACAGGCAACATCATGCAGTTTCAATTTCCGGAACATTGGATCGCGGAATGCGGGCGGCGGATTCGGAACGTGCATCTGAAAGAATATAGCAAACGAGCGGGAACCGAATTCACGCTGGATTCCTTCCATCCGCTATTGGATGGAACCACCAACTGGCCCGCCGTGATGGAAGCCTTCGACAAGGTGAACTATCAAGGCTATCTGACCTTCGAGATTTTTTCTTATAACGCCTATTATCCCGAACCTTTGATCTACCATTGCAGCCACGCAATGGATGCCATGCTGGGGCGGAAATAGGTTCAGCCGGCGAATGCGTGCAGCCTACGCTTCGCGGCTCAGGAAAAATGAACTCTTACAGAACAGAAGAATCTCTTCATCTCGCCTCTTAAACACGCCTATTCACACGAACTAAAAGTGACGTAGTGCGTCGTCACGTTTAAGAATTGGGTTAATTTCATTGGAGTTTCGCGGAAACTCTTTTGAACAATCTAACCCACCTATGGCTGATTTTAAGGAAGCGGGCATGAAAATTGTGATTCCAGGCGGCAGCGGGCAAGTGGGGACGGTTTTGGCGCGGGCCTTTCGCACGGAAGGGCATCAAGTCATTATCCTCAGTCGAACTCCGCAACCCAAGGATGAAAACACGGTGAGTTGGGACGCAGAAACTTTGGGCGATTGGACTTCGGTCTTCGAGGGGGCAGACTGCATCATCAACCTGGCGGGGCGGATCGTGAATTGCCGCTATCACGCCCAGAACCGCAGGCTCATCAAGGAATCGCGGATCAAATCCACCCGCGCGATCGCCGAAGCCATTCAAAAAGCCAACCAACCGCCGCGAGTTTGGCTGCAATCGAGCACGGCCACGATTTACGCCCACCGCTTCGATGCCCCCAACGATGAAGACACCGGCATCCTGGGCACAACGGAAGATCCCGTCCCCGATACCTGGCGGTTTAGCCACGATGTCGCCCGATCTTGGGAAGCCGAGGCACAAAAAATCAAGCTTCCGCAAACTCGGTTGGTGCTGATGCGTTCCGCGATGATTATGAGTCCCGACCCCGGCGGCGTGTTTGACGTGCTCTTGCGGTTGGTTCGCTTCGGACTCGGCGGCAAGAACGGCGATGGCCGGCAGTTCGTGTCTTGGATTCACGACCGGGATTTTATTCGCGGCCTGCATTGGCTGATCGAGCACGAAAACATCGCAGGCCCGGTCAATTTGGCGGCCCCCAATCCGCTGCCTAATGCAGAGTTCATGCGGACGTTGCGTTCCGCATGGGGAACCAAATTCGGATTGCCCGCCACGAAATGGATGTTGGAATTAGGAGCCTTCTTCCTGCGAACGGAAACCGAGTTAATCCTCAAAAGCCGTCGGGTCGTTCCGGGCCGATTGTTGGAACAAGGCTTTCAATTCGATTTTCCCACCTGGGACCAAGCCGCAAAAGACCTCTGCCAGCGCTGGCGAAACCAAAATCGCTCGTCCTAAAACTATCTACTCCCCATCTCCCCGTCTCCCAATCTCCCCCTCTTCTTAACCCCGCGGGTGGCAGCGTTGATGGATGGCTTTCAGTCGGCTGTGTTCGACCTGGGTGTAAATCTGCGTGGTGGCGATGCTGGCGTGGCCGAGGATTTCTTGCAGCGCCCGGATCTCCGCGCCGCCGGCGAGCATGTGCGTCGCGAAACTATGCCGCAACGTGTGCGGGCTGACGTGGGCGCTGCAACCGATGCGGGCCGCGTATTTCTTGACCAATCGCCAAATCATCATTCGCGAAAGTTGCTTGCCGCCCCGCGCGACGAACAGCCAATCGCAATCCCGGTTGATGTGTCCAATTAAGTCCGGCCGTTCGTGCTTGAGATAAGATTCCACCGCCGAGACCGCCACGGGGTTCAGCGAGACCATGCGTTCTTTGTTGCCTTTGCCCAAACAGCGGCAATAGGTTTCCTCCAATTGCACGCCGCCCAAGAGCAGCCCGGAAACCTCCGAAGCCCGGCAGCCCGTGGCATACAGCATCGCCAGCACCGCCCGGTCGCGAAGCGGGTAACGGTCATCCACCGTGCCCGGAGCCGAGAGCAGTTGGTTGACTTTCTCCGGGCTGAGCACCTGCGGCAAGTACCGCCACAACTTGGGTGAGTTCAAAAGCTCGACGGCACTTTCCAGCAGCACGCCTTCCAACACCAGATAGCGGAAGAACATTTTGATGGAAACCAAATGCCGGGCAATCGTGCTGGGAGCCAATTGCCGATTCCGCAACTGCTCAAGGTAATCGGTCAATAAGGCAATGTTGACATCCTGAATCGAACGCGGGCCGCGCTTCGCGTACCATTCGAAGAATTGCCCCAAGTCCGTTTGATAGGCCCTCACGGTATTGGCGGCCATTCCGCATTCGGCATTCAGATAATGCAAGAACGCCGAGAGATGCACCGCCGGCGAAGAAACCAATGCTTCCCTCGGTTGCCAATCGGCAGGCGGACGTTTACGCGGCGGCATATAGAGAGGCTTTAGGCTTTAGACCGGAGGCTGTAGGAAGAATTTGGCGGATCGAGAATCTATAGCATGGCAGAGCCGCAACCAAAAACGGATTGATGAGTGTCGAGTGATGATTGTTGAATGTTGAAGTAGGAAATCGAAGTCAGCGCCATCGAACATGGGATTGGTTTTTACCCGGAAGCGGTTAGATTCCAGGGACACTTTTATCGTTTGTAGTGCAGAGAGCGCAGCCCCAAATTAGAGAATCGGTTTTCGCGGGCAGGCGGCATGATCGGAGCGCAACATCATCCCGAAAGTGGGGTCGTGCTTTTCTTGCGAACTAGGGGGAGTTCACGGGTTGCAGCGGGCATTTGGCGGCGACGAAGGTTTCTTTTCGCTCATCTTGTTGAAACTCCACCGTGACCGTGCGGCGGTGGCCGAAGCCGCCAATCGCAATCACCACGCCCAAGCCATATCGCGGATGCCGAACCGCTTGCCCGATCTGAAAACCTTGCGGCAGATCGACGGCTTTCCCGCCGCCGGCGAGCAAATCGGCCCCGGTCATCAATCGCGGAGCCGCCGGTTTTTTGGGGGCGGGGGATTGATCGCTTTGATCCTCGAAACTCTCCACGTCAAAACTGTCATCTTCCTCTTCCTTGAAAGAAAGGGAAGATCGGCGTTCGTGGATTCTTCTCTGTTCGCGATCATCGGAATAATCGAAAACCTCGATGCGAAAGTCCCGGTCTTTGAGGGGCATTTCCGTCAAAAACTGGCTGGGAATCGTGGGCATCAGTTTGCCGCGAAACGCACGCCGGCGGGTTTGGGTTAGGCACAAGCGTTCTTCCGCGCGGGTCACGCCCACGAACAACAACCGGCGTTCTTCTTCCAATTCCTTGGGGTCGTTATTTTTCATCGAGCGTTCGTGCGGGATCAGGTTTTGTTCCACCGCCACGATAAACACCACGGGAAACTCCAAACCCTTGGCGGCGTGCAACGTCATCAGCGTGACTTCGCCCGCGGATTCTTCCAGAGCATCCACATCGTTGACGAGGCTGGTCAGTTCCAAAAAGCCTTCCAGCGAACCATCCGAACCCTCGGCTTCATCGTATTGATGGGCCGCCGTCAAGAGTTCCTGCACGTTGGCGAGGCGTTGTTGATCTTCTTCGGAATCGCTGTCTTCCCAACCGGCGGTGTATTGGCTGCGGTCTAAGACGGTTTTCATTAAGGCCGCGACGGAGCCGGTGTCGCCCCGCCTGAGTTCCGCGTGCATGCGGGCGAATTTTTCCAGCGACAGCACAGCCCGCTTGGAAAGCCCCGGACACGCACGGGCTTTTTGGGCGGCTTCGAGCAGCGTTAAGCCTTGCGAACCGGCCCAGGTCATCAGCTTTTGTTGCGTGGTTTTGCCGATGCCCCGCGCGGGTTTGTTGACTACTCGCTTGAAAGCCACGTAATCGTCGGGGTTGTGAACCAGTTGCAAATAGGCCAGCACATCTTTGATTTCCGCCCGCTCGTAAAACGCCACGCCCGCCGCGACTTGATAGGGCACGCGATGCCTGCGAAGCGCCTGTTCCAATTCCCGCGAGAGCGCATTGACCCGGTAGAAAATCGCGAAATCCGCCCACTGCCTTTTTCCGCCATTGACGAGTTCGCGAATCTCCGCAGCGATGGCATCCGCTTCGTGTCGGCCATCGTCGAAGCTCATCAGTTCCGCCGGTTCGCCTGGCGGATTGTCCGTCACCAATTCTTTCGGTTTGCGGTGGATGTTGTGTGAAATCAGGCTGTCGGCGACATGCAAAATCTCCTGGGTGCTGCGGTAGTTTTGCTCCAAGCGCACGACGGCGGCCTGGGGATAATCCGATTCGAACCGCAGAATGTTATCGATCCGCGCGCCCCGCCAACCGTAGATGGATTGATCGGGATCGCCCGTGACGCACAGATTGGGCAAATCCCGCGAGAGCAACCGCACGATCTGATATTGGGCCATGTTGGTGTCTTGGTACTCATCCACCATCACGTATTCGTAGCGGGCATCGAGGTCGGCCCGCAGTTCGGGGTTCTCCGAAAGCAGCGTGACGACGTGCAACAATAGATCATCAAAATCGACCGCGTTGGCTGCCAACAAACGGGCTTGATAACGCGGATACGCTTTCGCAAGCACGGCTTGCCAATGATCGCCGATGGCTTCTTCAAACTGCTGCGAGTAAGCATCCGCGGTGACCATGTCGTTTTTTAAGTTGCTGATTCGCCCGGCAATTTTCGCGGGCGAAAAATGCGTGGTGTCGAAATTCAACTCGTTCAACACATCGCGGAGAAGCTGTTGCTGGTCGGTGGTGTCGTAAATTGTGAATTGCGGTTTCAGGCCAACGCCTCTGGCCCATTCTCTGAGCAATCGGGCGCAAAAGCGGTGAAACGTGCTGACCCAAATCCGCGTGCCGGGCAGGAGTTGCTCAACCCGCTCGGCCATTTCGTTGGCGGCTTTGTTGGTGAAGGTGATCGCCAAGATTCGCTTGGGAACCACGCCTTTCTCGACCAAGCGGGCAATGCGGCGGGTGATGACGCGGGTCTTTCCCGAACCCGGCCCGGCCAATACCAACAGCGGGCCGAATTGATGATCGACCGCCTTGGCTTGATCGGGCGTTAAATCCAACAGACCAGACACGAAAACCGTTCCTCACACTTCACCGGCAAAACTCTCATCCTGCGCGAGATGCCGAGAGGAATCAAGGAGACGGCGGGAGTTCATCGTAGCCGAGGGGTCGCCGTGCGGTTTTTTGCGGTCGGCGGGCAATCGGACCATCGGGAACAAACGCCGGCGGCGAAGTGCCCGCGTAGTCGGACTGGGTATCTTCCGCGGGCATGGGCAGACGCTCGGTATGCCGACGGCGATTGAAGCGGGAAGAATGCGGAAACGCAGGGCCTTCGATCGCCGGGCCATCCTGTGCCGGCGGCGTGGATAAGCTCTCCGGCACGGGACCGCTGGGCCCGTACTGCGGCGAGTTGAGAACCGGCGAGTTGGAGGGAGTCGGCGACACGGGGCGGTAATTCGTGCGCCCGTTCCCGCCCATCCAACATCCGCTTAGAAACAAAACCAGCGCGAGGCTGGGGATCTTGGTTGGTTTCAATAAAATTCGCATGGTTGAATCCTTTCGAGAGGTCGATTCAATGATTTACGTCAATATATGATGAAATTTCCAAATTCATCGTGAACTACCAAGGAAATCATTTCGGGTTTTGGAGCGTTCACAGTAACCGGGGGGGCTTACGCCCCCCGCTCGCCATTTCTTCACTGAAGAACTGATTTTTACGCTACGATTCCACGCCCAGGCGGTAGCGCAATTGTTCGAAGCGTTCGTAGAAATCATCGCTCGAAGAATGCACATGCTCGGCTTCGGTGATGAACTTCAACTCTTCGTGCCGCCTCAGCGAATAGCCGTCCAGAATGCTCTCGAACTCACCCAACTCCTGGCCGTAGGCGATCAGGAGTTTGTGTTCGTCGAATTGAATTTCCAAGGGGATGTTGGGGTTCAGCACGGCGATTCCGGTGCAGCCATCATCCAGCAGAATGTCTTCAAAATCATAGAGCGTACTTTTCAGCACGGGCAGGTCAATGTGTTCCCGGTAGAGGTCATCGTGCCCGCCTTGGCTGCGGTCGTGGCTGGTTTCCAAGACCACATCAACTTCCTCGCCCAAGGGGTCGAGCAAATCGAAGAACACGTCCAGCAAATTTTCGCGGGACACGGCGGCCATCAACACGGGAATCTTCACGCCGGAATCCCGGTCTTGGTACAGATCGTGCCGGTATCCCGAGCGGGGGACGATTTGCAGATTGTAAGATGGCCTGATGGCATCTGTGAGTTGAAAATTCCCGTAGCGGGCGATGCTTAAATGAGATTCTAATTGCTCTTCCGTCAATTCGAGGAAGCTGCTTTGATTATCGGAGGAATCTTCCTCGCGATTGGTGCTTTTAAGGAATCGTTGCAAAAAACCCATCTCTGTTTCCCCTCTGCGGCTGCCACTCCCGCGACGGCCGATTGATTGCGAGATGTCCCGTTCGGACGTGCTGTCCGAAAGCCGAGCCTTCCTCCTGAATTGACTTGCTCGAAATGTCGTTTCATTGTGCCCTCTTCGACACGCTCCGTTCGGACGAACGCCGTCCACGGGCAAATGTAGCATGCGATTCTCAAAAGTAACGACCAATCCGGAAAGACTGGCGAAATTTACTCAGGAATCTTACCCGAAAAATGTCCGAGACAATTTGCAAAGACTAGGTAGATCGGGCAAAGCCTTTGGTTGTCGCAATCCGGGGAACCAAGGTAGGCCCTCCGGGGCGGTTTCGATATAATGTCCAAAATATGTAACCGGACGACAATTTCGTTTTATTCGTCGCCATCGTTCCATTCGTTTTGACTCAATTTCAATTTCACCGACCAATCCACAAACCGGCAGGGAGCTTTTTTGTGAACATTTTCCGAAGACCTCAAATGATGCAGTGCGGAGTCGTCGCGGTTTTGATGTTGGCGGCATTGGCAAACATTGCGATGGGGCAGCTTCCGCAAATTGTGCCTGGAAAAAGTTCGGCACAAAAGAAAACCCACCGCCCGCAGGAATCGTTGGAATCGCGAGAAGCCTGGGAAGTCATTTATTTGGGAGAGAATCGCATTGGCTTTGCCCACGTGAAATCCCGCCCGTCCCAGCGAAACGGAAAACCCGTGATCTCCACAAGCTCCGACATGCAGCTTACTTTCAAGCGGTTGGGCGACAAGACGGTCATCAAAACCCATCAAGAAGTGGTCGAGACAATGACGGGCGAAATGCTCTCGTTTGTGTTCGAGATGCAAAATCCCCCCAAAAGCAGCAACCGCACCAGCGGGCAGGTGGAAGACCGATTTTTGCGGCTGGAAACCCAAGATGGAGACACCAAAGACCACCGGAGGCGCATGGGTTCCCAAAACGCAATCGCCGGTCTTTCAAGACCGTTCGCTGAAGCAAACGCCTTTGAAGCCCGGCGAGACCCGCGAGTTCCACGTGTTTCTTCCGGAGTTGGACACGACCTCCTCGGTGAAATTCAAGGCGGACGATTACCGCATCGTCAAACTGTTGGATGGAAAACAGCGGAAATTGCTGTTGGTCCGCGTGACACAATCGGTCAACCCCACGCTGACCACGCGGGCTTATTTCGATGCCGAGGGCAACTTGATGCTGACGGAAGCCGGCGTGCTGGGCCAACAAATGAAAACCTACCGCGTGCCCGAAGCCGAGGCCATCAAAGAGATTGCGGGGGAAGAACTCGATTTGGTTCTGAACACAATGCTGCCGACCGCCCAAATCGGCAAAGCCCACAAGACGACGAAAGTCGTTTACCGAATCACGATGGGCAACGATGACCCCAGCCGTTTTCTCGTCGAAGGTTTCACGCAGCAAATTCGGCGGATCGACGACAAAACCGCCGAACTCACCGTCACCAAAGCCACCGTGCCCACGAAGCAATCCAAAACCACGGTGTCTGCGGATTACCTCAAATCCACGCGGATGCTGCAAGCAAACGATTATCGCGTGCGGGAGTTGGCTCGAAGCGGAGCCGTCGGTGAAACCGACCCCGTGAAAATCGCCTTCCGTTTGGAGCAAATCGTCAACCGCAGGCTGAAAAGCAAAAACTTCTCAACGGCATTGGCCTCGGCGGCGGAAGTCGCCAAGAATTTGGAAGGCGATTGCACCGAGCACGCGATGCTGCTTGCGGCCATGTTAAGGGCCAGGGAAATTCCCTCGAAGGTAGTGGTGGGCTTGGTTTACGTGGAATCCGCCCAAGCCTTCGGCGGGCACATGTGGACCGAAGCGTTTTTGAACGGGGCTTGGATTCCCCTGGATGCCACGTTGGGACAAGGCGGCATCGGCGGCGGGCACATTAAACTCGCCGAATCTGGCATGGCCGACGATTCTCCCGTTTTAGCCACCGCCTTTTTGCCATTGATGGAAGTCTTGGGCAACATAACAATCGAGGTCGTGCGGGCAGAATGAAGCAGCCGGTTTCCACCGCTTCCACGGAACTTGCTTCCAGAGAAAGACGAGACATCTCCCCACAGCCGGCGCGGCCGATGTTCGGTTTTTTGTTCGGCGGAACGATTTTGGGGATTTCCTTCGGCGGCCTTCTACTCATCGCAGGAGCGACTCCGCCCAGCGTGATTTTGATTTTGCTTTCCATTTTAGGCGCGGTCACGGGCGGGATTTTGGAATCGTTCTGGATGAAACGCCCGCCTGTTCGAAGCAGCGCCGAGTCCGCAGTCAAAACACAGAAATACCACGATATCTCGGTTAGCCCTTTCCGGGAAGATCGCCCTGCTGCTGTGCCCCGCGGGAGCCGAACGACACCGCCATCCGACCACGAATGCCAAAGCTGCGGCGAGGTGTTTTCCCCCTCGCCCATCATCTGCCCGATGTGCGGCCATGCGGAAAAATCCCACCCCGGGAAATGAAACCGAAGTTATTCGGCTTTTGCTTCAAAAGCCGCACGCAGGGCTTCCACCCGTTTGCGATTCTTGCCCAAGTCCGAATATCCGATTCGCGACGCCGAGCGGACTTGAATCTGCTTTTTCTCATTCTGCAACAGAAATTCCACATCATCCGTAAACCGCAAAATGGCGGTGGTGAATTCCACGTGCAGGTAGTCGTCGGTCCGGGTGACAATTCGCGTTCGCGGGTGGGCTTCGATCAGTTCGATCAAACGAGAAAAGGCGGCGTCCCCATCCCCCTGATAGGAAAATGCCGCGATGTGATGCGAGTCGCGATCATCCTGAGAGCAAACGCAATTGGGGGAATCCGGGCACTTGGCCAAACGGCCGGCGTGGATTCCCAAGCCTGCGGGCTTTCCCGCGAACCAACTTCCCACGATCATCACTCCCAATAAAATCAAAAACCCCGCCAACAAAACGGCAACCCATCGCCGCTTCTTAAAACCACCAGCAACTGCCGCGGCATCGGGTTTGTGCCCCCTCAAATGTTCGCCCTCATTTTGATAAGCATGCCATTGTCAAGATCTCCCAAAGCGAAGGGCCGCCTGTGCCCGCCTTTTGGATTAGAAATCGGGGCCGTCGCACCCATCAATGGACCGCACAGCCGGCCTTCCTCGGCTTGAAAAACCCTCAGAGGTCTACAAGAACTGTCCCACATGCCTATTCCGGGGTTTTCCATCGCCCTGTGCGGGACTTTTCCCATTGCCCTTTGCGCGAAAGTTTTTCCGCGTGCGTTTTGAACAGACGGACATACACCCGATTCGTGTCGTCGTACAAGTCGATGAAGTCCGTGGTTCGCTTTGCCTCACCGAACTTGATCGGCTTGCCGAGATTGCGGAAGGTGGCCTCGTTCAACTCGTACCAGGATCCATCCTTCGACTTTGCAAACCAACCGCCTTCATACGCCCAGAACACACGAGTGTCAGCCTTCTCATCGGCGAAGCACTGCTCCACCCTCACAGTGGCCACGAGTAGAGCTAAGAGTAACATCAAACGCATATTAGATTCCTTCAAGTTGATTTACCGGAACCGCTCACCGAAAGGAGCCATTGGACAACCACCGAACTGCCTTTGAAAGTCTAACTTGCCTTTGCCTGCATTGCCAAACAACCAATCTAACCTGATTTGGCCCGCCGGGAAAGCGGCGGGGTGGCAGGGGTCAAATTGCCGAAATTCGTTTTTTGTGAGCAAGCGGAAGCGGCAATTTGGCCCCAGCGGGTTGAAGTGTGATTGCCGAACTGGGGGCAAATTGTCGATGATGCCTTACCTTGATCCCGCACGACTCCCCGATAATCTGACCCCGGCCATCCTCTTGTACCCGACAATTTCGGATTGATATTCTTGAGCATAACTGCAAACCGCGCCTATCCGCCGCATCGAGTTGTGATTTGCTTGGAACGAATCCTGTTGATAACGTGGAGAGGATTCCGAAGCCCAGTTTTTCGCAAATGCAGGAGCGCTGGGAATGTGGTTGTTTCCCGGCAATCTTGCCGATTTGTTGCCTGGCCAAAGTCTGCGTGGGTTCACGAGCATGGTTTTTGCCATCCGGCATAATGAAGTTTGGCGGGTATTCTCGAATTTAACGCTTGTCCCCGCAAACAGCCGGGGCGAATTCCCTAGAAAAGACAAAGTGGTGATCTTGTTATGGCACTCCGGCAGTCCAAAACTTTTGGGGATCTGGAAAATCAAAATATTTCTGGGATCGCCGTGAAAACCATGGCGATTTTGCCTTTCATTCTCGCCTTGTTTTTGCTGTGGCCGGCAATATTGTCAGCGGGGGAAATCGAAAAGGTCAATGAAATTCATGTCTCGACTTCGCAGGAACTTCGGCAAGCGATTCAAGCCGCTCAACCGGGGCACACGATTCTGCTTGCCCCCGGTGACTATCAGGGAGAGATGGGGTTTCGGAATATCAAGGGAACGGCCGAGGCTCCGATTGTGATTGCCGGGGCTTTCGAAAATCTTCCGCCAGTCATTCGTGGCGGAGGCACGGGCGTTCAATTCAGCTCACCGGCTCATCTGGAGCTCAGAAATTTGGTCTTCGATGGGGCAAGCCTCAATGGCATTAACATTGATGACGGCGGAAACCCTGAAGCTCCCGCTCGTCATATTGTGCTTAAGAATTTACGCGTCCAAAATATCGGGACGACGGGAAATGACGATGGAATTAAACTTTCCCGTGTGAATGGTTTTGTGATCGAACACTGCACCATTGAAGGTTGGGGGTTGGAAGGGCAAGCGGTCGATCTCACCGGCTGCCAGCGAGGCCGCATTTCAGACTGCCATTTTCAAGGGCGCGGCAAATCCAAAGTTGGACTCCAAATCAAAGGCGGCAGCCAGTACATCCAAATACAACGCACTCAATTTCTGGGAATGACCGATCGAGCTGTGCAACTCGGCGGTGTGACTGGAAAAAACTTTTTTCGCGCAGGCACCAATCACTTTGAAGCCGCCTATCTGGTTTTGGAAGATTGTACAATTGCCGGTTCGGAATCTCCGATCAATTACATTGGCATTAATAGAGCCATTGTACGTCGGAATGTGATTTATCGTCCCAAGGGCTGGGTGATTCGAATTCTTCAAGAAAACCAATCTCCGGAGTTCATGCCCTGCCAATACGGAGTTTTTGAAGAGAATCTTGTCCTTTGGGAAAGGGGCGATTTGACAGCGTTTGTGAATGTGGGAACGGGAACCTCCGCCGACACGTTTCAGTTTAAGGGGAACTATTGGTACTGCTTGGATCAACCTTCCAAAAGCCATCCCCGCGGCTTGCCCGTTTCGGAAGAAAATGGGGTCTATGGTGAAAATCCAAAGTTGATCAATCCCGAACAAGGCGACTTTAGCCCGCAAATAACTCGTGACGAACTCAGAGCCACTTATGTTCAATCTCTGCAAACGCGGAACCGCCTGATCCAATGGGGGATTGGCGGAGTGCTCTTAGCTTTCATCGCAGGCGGGTTAACCATTCGCTTGACGAAATGCAAGCGGGCCTGGCTCACCAAATGGTTTGGATTCCAAATGCCAAGTTCCCTCCTGTTGCAGATTCGGCCTACTCCGCCTCCGAGTTCGGCGCATTTTGGGGTATTGCTCGGGCTGAGTTTGCTAGTCATCGCCTTGGCCTCGCTCTTTCCTTGGCACCTTTCTCAATGGAAATTTCAACAAGCAGTTAGCGAACTGGGCCAACATCCTTGGGGCGTGGACCCTTTTCGCAAAGTGGAGTGGGTAGGAAATTTTCTGCTGTTCTTGCCGATTGGGTTTGTGGGGGCCGGATGGATTACACTTGATCGTTTGTCTTCGGGTTTTCGCTGGGCAGGGTTGCTGCTCGTCTTGGTGTTGGGAGTGTTGTTGAGTCTGCTCTTCGAGATAATTCAGTTTGGCAACGTCTCGGCAGTGACTTCGCGGAACGACGTTTTTGCTAATGGGGTAGGCTTGTTGATCGGGGTGGGCTGCTGGGTTCTCTTTGGCGAGTTTTTTGTCAATTTGGTAAGAACCCGCACTCGCGTTTGGAGAACCCCCCAACCTGTGGATTGGCTGCTAGATGGGTATTTGATTAGTCTGCTGATTTATTCGATGTGGCCCTTGAACCTCACACTACAGCCCTTGGAACTCTATCACCGATTTAACAGCGGCTATGTCCGATTGGTTCCGTTTATGGATGGTTCGTTTTCGCCCTACAAGTTTATGGCTTCTGCTATACTCTTTCTTCCGATCGGAGCTTGGGGCACCATCGTTGGAACGACGACAACGCAGCCGCTTCGCCCCGTCAAATGGAGTAGTCTGATCGGGATTGGCGTTGTGCTTATCGCGGAAGGAATTCAATTGTTTGCTCTCCAACGCATCTTTGATACGACCGACATTCTAGCCGACTCGAGCGGGGTTGTTCTTGGGGCATGGCTGATGCACCATTTGATTGGAAGATTGCTGTTGTGGTCCCCTCTTCCCACCAATCGTCCCGGAATAATGACAGCCCGTCGAATTGCCTCCAGCACGGTCTTTGTCGGATGGGTGAGCCTGTTATATTTTGCTTGGCAATATGAGTGACAAACAAATAGAGGAAATCGTGTGACAAAGTTGGCTGGAAAAACGGCGTAAAGTGCCGCCATAAACCTTTGGTTGTTAATGAGGTACGGGTTAAACATTTCCAGGGATACGCCGGCCCTGCCCGGTATGAGGGTTGGTTTGTTATTTTTCGTTGAAGACTTCGCCAAGGATTTGCGGGTACTCGACGAGGGGGTGGTCGTCGGTGATGAGGTAGGGGCTGTTCCAGTTCAGCCGGGGGTCGTCGTGGTAGTTTGCCAGCTTTTCCAGGCCGTAGGTTTTGCATTGGCGACGGAGGAAGGGGTCTTTTGACAAAGTCTTGCCGATGCGTTCCAAGTTAAACTGGAACGGCTTTTCGGAAGCGACAATCATGTAGCCTTTGCCGAAACTTTCGCAATGGGCGAACACACTGGCGGCGGTGGCTCGAACCATGCGGGCTTGATAGGGATTGCCCAGCGAATTGCAGTAAATACAGAAAATGCCGTTGGGCTTGAGTCGGCTTTTCACGAGCTGCATATAGTTTTGAGAGAGCAGAATGCTGCTGCCGGCTTGCATGAGGTACAAGGGTTGTTGCGTGATTACGTCATAGGTTTGATCCTTCAACGCCAATCCGCTTCGACCATCTTTCCAATAGTGTTGAACCTTGGGGTGGGTCGCGACGTGCATGGTGCCTTCCGGATAGTCACGAATCATCACGCGGAGTTTTTCGTTGATCTCGTAACTATCTACTTTGTTGACCAGTTCCGACTCGGCCAATGTGCCCACGGTGATTCCGGTGCCGAGACCGATCACGCAAACATCCAATGGTCTTTTGCCGGCCTCTTCGTGGCAAAGGAGAGGAATCACGCCCATCTTCCAGTTGCTTGTGCCCACGTGGCTTTCATTCTTGGTGAATTGGGAATGCCAGAGGCCGTCCCAAGACAGATTGTCTCCAGAATCGATCTCGACCACGCCGCCCCGTCCGTAGTAGGCATTGACGATAAAGGGAGGTTCAAAACTCCGGCCGTGACTAGACCACCAAACCAACTGCGCTCCGAGAACTAGGATGGAAGCCCCCACCGCGAGCGGAACGAAGCGGCTTTGGGATTGGGAAGCGGTGTCGCTGTTCCACATTCGGTTGCCGGCTAACAGCAGGATCAAGCCGACAAAAATCGTCCAGGGGATCACTTCGGGAGCGAACTCAAACCCCACCAGCGTTCCAAGTAGCACGCCGAAGCAACTTCCGAAGGTGTTCGCCGAGAAGTAATAACCGACGTCTTGCCCCCAAGAGCGGGCAAAGCGGGCGATAATCTGCGTAAACAACACGCCGAAGAAAAAGCAGGGAATAAAACAGAGTCCGAACAGTCCAATTCGGATGTAGACCTGCCATGGGCCTTCGGAGACTTCCCAGCGGGCGGCGCGGTAAATTATGGGGGTGATGCCCACCGAGAGGGCGGTCAGAAACAACCACCATTCCACGCGAGTCGGCATTTTCCCGGCCGCATAAACGCCTAAGGACCAAGTCAACAGGAATGCCGCCAATACTAGAGAGAACATCCAAGGCAAGGGTTGGTTGATTAAAGCCCCGATGCGAAACAGGTGCATCTCGTAGGCCAACGAACATAGACCCAAAGAAAACCCCAAGACCAAGGCGGGCCGCAACGAATGGCCGGCGGCTGCCTGTTCCGGAATTTCTGCCGAAACAACCACCGGGTTGGGGGAACGTTGTACGACCGCCCACGACAATCCGCCCGCCAAGAGCGAAGCACCCGCATTCATGCTGATGGCGATCAAAAGCCCGCTTTGCTGTCCCAGAAGCGGCATAATGAGAAAGCCGCTCACCAATGCTCCCGCCAAGGCCCCCAAAGTATTTAAGAAAAAGAGCAGACTAAGAAACCGATTGTCGCGGATTCCCAACTGCTGCTGGCAGCCTTCGGAAGCCACCGGCACCGTCATTCCCATCAGGATGCAAGGACCGCTCAACAGAACGGCGGCGGTCAAGGCATAGAGCATACGCAGCGGAATGCCCACCGACACCACCAACCGTTGCAACGCAAAAATCGATTCCCGCAAATCGAGCGAGAGCAGCCAGCAGATTCCCAAATTGAGCAAACACAACAACAACTCAATCAAGGCAAAGGCCCGCAGGGGATTGGCAATCCGGCGGCGCCCGTTTGCCCATCAATTGCGATCCCACTCCCAAACCTAACATGAAAACCAACACCACAATCATGGCGCTGACGGCTTCGCTTCCTGCCAGGTAAATCTTCAAGGCCCGTTGCCAGACCACTTGGTTGATAATGCTGGCCACGCCGCTGCCGAAGAGAGCCAAAAGGAGTGTCGCAATCCACAGTTTCCGAGGAGGGGGAGAGGGTGTCATCGTGAGGGAGCTAGGCCGTTTTTCAGAGGGGCGGTGAAGATTCATTCAAGAACGATCCGCCAAGTATGTCAGACGCAAAGTCTTAAAGCAAGTAAGACAACTTGATCGCCGAATGGCACTGGCAACTTGTTGCTAGTGCGAATGGTTGGCTGACATTCCATGGTTTATTGCGACCTGATAATAAACCCGAAGTCAACTTGTGGCCCGTCGCTTAGTAGTCGAGGAGGGCCGGATGTGCCGGCCACAGCAATCAGAGAGACTGCCAACACAACTCGCGGGAGCCTGTGGGATATTTTTCGTCAATCGCCATCGACCGCCCGACTTTGCCCAATCCTTCCGCGCAGTCGGCCCGAGGAAGTTCGCCCTCCATAGCCAATTGCCGATGTAACTCTGGAACTGGCTTCTTCGTACGCGATTACCGGCTCAGATCAGGTATTCCCTACGATTTTCTCGAGAAACAGGGTCGGTTTGCCGGTCAGAGGAAAAACGCCCGCCCATTTTAATAGGCACGCTTGCCGGTCTCTATTCATTAAGAGATGCCAAAGAACCTCTGGAAAACTAATGTCTATTGGATTTCACTGTTCAATAAACATTTCGTTTAACCCGGTAATCTCATACCCTACATTGGGATTTGAATCTGTGTCATCTTCTCTTTTTAGGGAGGGGGAAGTTTCGTAAAGAGTGAAACAACGGCCTAAAGGACTTAGCAATAAAGCGGGCAATAACAAGAGATCCCCTAATAGCGCCAGCATTAAAAAGGCAAGCATCATCCAGGCGAAGCGACAGGTAGGAAGGAAATCGCTAAGCGCGAATATCAATAACCCTAGTCCACAAGTGACCGAGGTTTGCAGCATTGCCGCACCGCAATGCTCATAAGTTTCTTGAATGGCAGCCTTTCTTGTGTTCCCCGCTTCCAAACTTCTCCGATAATTCACTAAGAAATGCAATGTGTCATCGACGGCGATTCCCAAGCCGAGACTGATCGTCATTACCGACCCAATATCTATTTTTATGCCGGCCCAAGCGAGACAGCCCAGGATCAAGAGGGCGGGAAAGACATTCGGAACCATTGAGAGCAACCCCATGAAGATCCCGCCTTGGAGCAGCATCATCACAAACGTAATGGTTCCGAAAGCCATTAAAAAGCTCTGAAACAGATTGGCCATCAATTGACGTTGAATGGCATGCACCAACGGCATGATTCCGGTATAAGTGGCCTGAACCTTTTGGGACAGTTGGTCCTCTGAGGCAGGCAGCAAAGGCTCCACCTTCGCACGAATCGTTTGCAAAAGTCTCCCGTAGTCCAACTCGCGTAACGCCGAGACATGGGCCGTAATCCGCCAGTTTTTGTACCGCGGTTTTGCGATCCCTTGTTCTGGTAGATATTCCAGCTCCCCCGTCGTTTCAGCCAAAAAATGGGATTCAATGAATGTCGGCAGCAAGAGTTCCAACAGGCGTTCCTGTGACTCGAGTTGGATCGGCTGAGCCTGGGCTGGAGAAACGCAATCGGTGGAAAAAAAAGCATGACCGGAAATCGTCCCTCCGACATCCCGCACCTGGGCGATGTTTCGTTCCGCTTGTTGAACTAACTTCATCTGCTTCGTAAGGGGCCAATGTTCATTTACGGGAAATCGCAGAACGACTTCTATGGGAACCATCGGGGCAACGTGCTCTTCGAGCCAACGGTAGTCGTGCATAATTCGGCTCTGAGGTTGAAACAATGTTTCGATTCGAACCGACGTATGCAACTCATTCAATTTTAGCCCACCCAATATCATCAATCCGAACGCCAAGATCGCAATTGGCATCTGAAACCGATCAATCAAACGCGTCATTAGCGGCCAAGGCTTTGGGGATGGAGAGGCCGAATGCCTGTTCATTTTGGGAATGGTCAACGGCCATCGATGGAGTGTTGCCGGCAGAACAGCGAGCAACAAGGCCAATGTGACAATCACGCCGGCGGCTCCATAGGTTCCAAATAAACGGATGGGAACCAAATCGCTCACGAGGAGGGACATCAAGCCCAACGCCGTAGTCCCACTGGCCAGCGTGCAAGGCAGCCAACCTCGGTGCAGAGTCTTAGAAGCGGCTTGGTCAACGGAACCCGTTCGCGCGGATTCCCAATAGTAATTGATAAGATGAATTCCGCCGGCCACCGCCAACACTTGAATCAAAGGTGGCAATACAATAAGGACTGCGCTCATTGTTTCTCCCCCCATGTGGAGCAAAGCCAGCGTCAAGGCTTGCGCATAGAGCGACAACGCAAAAACTAGGCACGCTCCTGGAAAGGAGTTCAAACTCCACCAGCAAACGAGAAACACCACAATGGCTGAGGGTAAGGCCAAGGTTGACATGGATCGGCGGCCTGCTTCATCCACGGAAAGTCCGTCAATCACCGGTCCCGCTAGATGCTGGTCAGCCAATGGGATCTCGCAGGTATTGAGCACGGCATGAAGCGCTAATACCACATCCCGGCGTTTGGTCAATGCCGCTGGAGTCAAAGAAACAATGGCGCACGTCGTCTGGCCATCCGGGCCTAAGAGGGTTCCCTGCAGTCGCCGCTTGGCTTCAGCAACTGTAAGGTTGAGCGGATGGCTAATCAACTGCTGGAAAACTTCGCGGCCCGTGGTGACGCGTTCGAAATCCCATTGGTAATCTTCGTTAAAAAAGTGTTTGGATCGCCGCAAATATTTGGCTACCTGATCCAACCTGCGATCGTCCACTGTGCAGCCCGGCCAACTCATCACCACCAAATCGCCCGAACCGAACTGCTCTCGAAACGCATCGTAATCGGCCCGAGCAGGAAAGCGGCTAGAAACCCAATCCAAAGGCGAATTGGCATTTGTTTGAAGCGTACAGAACGCCGCCCATCCGACAATGGGCAGCGTGAAGGCAATCAAAGCCAAGATGAGCCGGTAAGTTCCAGGGCGACCAAGCATTACTTCCCCAAATCCAATCAGGCCACCTTACGGGAAACTGTGGACGACCGCCGGTCTGCTGGCAAATGCGGGGGCCGAATTGGCATGAGCTGAGGCTCGTTTTCCTTGGGCTGTTTTAATGGGAAAAACGGATAAGCCGGAACTTGTCTTTGATAGTCCCTATAGAGTTGGCCAATATAGTAGGCCAGGCGTTCGTCCTTCAGGTAACTGCCAAGGAAGATATAGAGGGTCCATATTATCGTGAGCACTGCACGGTCGGCGGTCATCGTGGGGGTGAACCAGAGCAGCCCCAAAAAACTAAGATAGATGGGGTGCCGAATGACCCGATAGATTCCTCGGGGAGAAAACTCGCGTTTAGGCAGCGGTTTACGACGGACCCAATGCCACCACGGCGTCCAACCGGTTTGATACCCGAGTCCGATGACACTCATACTGTAGAACATGGCCGCCCAGGATGAGAGAAACGCCAACCAGATCACATCCCGGAACCATCCGCTCAGATTCCAGAACACAAACGCATGTCCTCGCCAGAAGGCAAAAAGCAACAGTAAGGACAAGCAGGTCATCAAGCAGAAGAAACACCCATAAAACGCTTGCGGGATCCAACGGCCTAATAGTTTGCGGCCTCGCGGATGGAGCAACAGGCTATGAGGAACCGCAAACTGCAATGCCAAAAGAACATCAATTCCTAAAGCCCCTGAGCGGCCCATCCGATGCCCGCCATTCAAGAAATGAAACAAATACCATACGGTGACGCCGAAGAGGGCATGGGTGGCTATGCCAAATGCAATGCCGGCCCGCCGTTCTCTCCGCGTGGAAGACAACTCATCCATGAATCCGCCTGAAAATGGCACTGGAAAGGGGAAAGGCAACTTGAAAGCAGGGGGAGTTGACAGACTCCCCCTTGAACTTCATTTTAGACACGTGTCTATCTCTTTCAGCCGTGCCTATTAGCCTTTTTTACCGAGCCAGAGATCACCGTGAATCGTCAATTGGTCGGTCACGCCGATGGCTCCAAACGCTTTGGAGAATGGACGAATCCCAAAGCTGGTTTGAAGAATGGAGAAAGCCCCGCGCAAATGCACCTTCTGTTGCACTTCCTCCATTTCGGCGATCATTTTTAGGGGTTGGGTCACGCCGTGGAGAGTGAATTTTCCATCAAGTAGATATTGGGTTTTGCCGTTTCGGTTCGGGACGGGTGAACTAACCGCCGAAGAGATTTTGAAGGTGGCGGTGGGAAATCGGCCGACATCGAGCACAGAGGCACCGAGCATGTTTGCATTGACTTGCTGACGGGTTGAAGCGTCGGTCGTTCCCTGAAGCCCGATGTATTGTCGGGCTTCGGGAGTGTCTGCATTGAAGGTACGCATATCGAATACGACTTCCCCAGCGTCTTTGGTGGCCCCCAAATTAATCTTACCCGAACGCACGGCTCCCACCACGGCATGTTCGTGCCCCAATCCGGTTTTACCAACAAAGATGTACGCGCGGCTGATTCGGGGATCGACTTCTCCCGGTCCGAGGACTTTTTTGGGTTCCGCCGCGGTTGTGGTCCGTGTCAGCAGAAGTTCATCTACCGATGTATTATTAAAATACAGACTAAACCCCGCGAATGCGATTCCGAGGATCACCATTCCGCTTACCAACGATTGCCAACGCATTTTCATGTCACTTCCTCCTTTAAGATAACAAGTCTGGGGTGCCCTCCTAGGCGACCCTCTGCGGGGGAGGAATATATCTACTCAAGCTCAAGTAGAGAAGATCAATTGCCGAGATTGTTCGGCTTTGATTAGGGAATGGCTGTAAGTAGTGGTCGTTAGCTTAGACGCTGGAGAGTCAAAAACTCGCCCTCGTGGTGACTGTTGAACGAGCTTACTTTTCATCATCCGGCGGCGGGGCGAAGCCTCTTCGCATGGTGTTTTCGGTGATGTTGACGGGGATCAGGAATTGCAACAGATAATCGGGGCCGCCGGCTTTGCTGCCGATGCCGGACATCTTGTAGCCGCCGAAGGGTTGGCGTTCGACCAACGCCCCGGTGATGCCTCGGTTGAGATAGAGATTGCCCACGGAAAATTCCTGCCTGGCTCTTTCCAGGTTTTTGGGGCTGCGGCTGAAGATGCCTCCGGTGAGGGCGTAATCGGTTCCGTTGGCGATGTCCAAGGCTTCGTCCAGATCGTCCACTTTCATCACGGCCAGCACGGGGCCGAAAATTTCTTCTTGGGCGAGTTTTGAATTGGGGTCTACATCGGTGAAAATATGCGGGCCGATGAAATAGCCTGCTTCCGCCTGTTTGCCCGCAGGACAGGCCAAGGCCAGCGTGGCTTCTTCTTTGCCAATCTCAATATATTCCATAATGCGTTCGTAGGCTTCTTCATCAATCACCGGGCCGACGGAAGTGCCGGGGTCGCTCGCCGGGCCGACTTTCAGACTGCGGGTGGCTTCGATCAAGCGATCCAAAAAGGCATCGTAAGCGCCCGCGAGTACGATCACGCGGGAACACGCCGAGCATTTTTGCCCGGCATAACCGAAGGCGCTTTGCACCACGCCTAACACGGCTTCGTCGAGGTCGGCATCATCATCCACGATGATCGCGTTCTTGCCGCCCATCTCGGCGATGACTTGCTTGACCGTCATCTGCCTTGGGTCGGTGGTGGCGGCTTGCTGGTTGATGCCCAAACCCACGGGCCGCGATCCGGTGAAGGCGATCAAATCCACATCCGGGCTGCCCACGAGTTCGGGGCCGACTTCCTCGCCGATGCCCGGCAGGAAATTCACCACGCCGTCGGGAATGCCCGCGTTGTGGATCATTTCCATCAGCTTGGCGGCGATCACGGGTGATTGCTCGGCGGGCTTCATAATCACCGTATTCCCCGCGACTAAGGCGGCGGCGGTCATCCCGGTCAGAATCGCCAGCGGGAAATTCCAGGGAGCAATTACCACCGCCACGCCTCGTGCCCGGTAGCTGTAGCTGTTCTCTTCGCCGGGCAAATCGCATTGCCGGGGCTTGGCGAGTTTCCGCATCTGGTCGGCATAGTACATGCAGAAGTCGATGGCCTCGGCCACGTCCGCATCGGCATCGGCCCAGGGCTTGCCGCACTCGGAAACAATCCACGCGGCCAACTCGAAGCGGCGGGAACGCATTTCGGTCGCGACCAGTTCCAGATATTCGCAGCGATAATTGACTTTCTCCCGCGACCACCGCGCGAACGCCCGCCTGGCGGATTCAATCGCTTCCACTGCTTGGTCGGCACTCGCGGAAGCCACGGTTCCCACCACTTGCGTTTTTTGGGAGGGGTTTTTGGATTGGATCGTGTTTTTGCCGTCAATCGCCCGCCCGTTGATGACCAGCGAATACTCTTCGCCGAATTGCGATTCGACCTCGGCCAGACTTTCTTTCATCGCGGCCCGCACCGCTTTTTCGCTGAAATCGGAGAAGGGTTCGTTTTGGAAGTCCCGGATCGGTTCTTCTTCCGGGGGCGGGGTTTTCTTGCCTTTGACGGTCGGGTTCATCAGTAAATCCTCCAGCGAGACGTTCTCGCGAAAACTTTGACGCAGGAACGAATCGTTCGATGTATTTTCCAAAAGCCGGCGGACGAGATACGCCATGCCGGGGATCAGTTCTCCAAACGGGGTGTAAACGCGAACGCGGTGGCCCATCTCCGAGAACAGTTGGGCCATTTCGCCGCCCATGCCGTAAAGCATTTGAATTTCAAAGGCCGTGGGCGGAACTTGAAAATGCTCGGCCAAGGCAACTGCATGGGAGAGGCTGCGCATGTTGTGGCTGGCGATTTGCGGACGAAGCCATTGATGGTTTTCCATCACGAAGCGGGTTTGCCGTTCGTAGTTTTCATCCGATTGCCATTTTTGCAGATACACGGGCACGGGCCAGTTCTCGGCCTTGGCGTGGACAGTCTCGAAATCCCAATACGCGCCCTTGACCAATCGCACCCACACCGGCGTGCCACGCTTTTTCACCCATGCCAACAAGTCCGCCAAATCTTGCCCCGCATCAGGCAGATAAGTTTGAATCACAATGCCCACGTCGGGGAAGTCGCGAAACTCTTCTTCCATCAGCACTTGCTTGAAAATCTCAATCGTGAGATCTTTATAAGCGTAGTGTTCCATATCGACGTGGACGTAGGCATCGCGTTCGCGGGCCGCGCGGAGCAGGGGCCTTAAGCGAATTTTGACACCCTCGGCAGTGCCCACAGGGTCCATCGGTCGAAACTGACTATAAAGGGCCGAGAGTTTTAGCGAGACGTTGATGCGGGGGATCGGCCCGAATTGATCGCAGTCGATTTGCCGGTTCTCGGCCCACTCGTTGACCTGCGGAGCCAAGCCTTCGATGAGATCCAAATACGCTTTTTGATAAACCGTGGCTTCGCGTTCGCTCATCACGGCTTCGCCGAGCAAATCCAGCGTGAAGGCAAAGCCTTGCTTTCGCAATTTCGACACCGATTGCAGAACTTGCTCCACGTTCTCGCCGGCGATAAATCGCTTCGCCATGTTGCGGGCATTGTTGCGGGCATTCACCGCGACCAACCGCCCCAAGACCGTATTGGGCTGCGAGACGTTCAACCCCAAGCGGGCCGCCCAGGGCAGAGCTTTGCGAACATCCTCGAAGTATTCCTGCAAATGCCGGGTGACGGCTTCGTGCGTTTTCAGCATCGGCAGCACGTCCACGAAGCGAAACATCTGCACCTTGACCGATTCATCCGACATCGCCCAAGACAGAATGCGATCGTCCCACCACCGCCTTTCAAAGATCGAAGGCGAGCGGCGTTCCATCGACTTCCAAAGTTTCCGTCCGATCCGCTCGGTTTCGGCCTCGACCGTCGGCAAATCCAAAGCCGCCTGCTGTTGGCTCACACGTTTCCTTTCCTATCCATCATTGTAAACCGAAGCGTAAACGAGGCATGTCCCTGAATTGGCCTCGCTTACGCTTCGGATTATGGGGCCTGACTTTATCCAATCACTTTGAGATGAGTTCTTTTCGCCGAATTGTAGCAAGCCCCCAGGGAAACGGTCGAGTGACAATCTCTTCCCAAGGCGAGCGGGAGGCGTGAGCCTCCTGGTTTTTCCCGAACGCTTGTGGGGAAGCTGTTTCCCGGAGATCGGGAAAATTCGCATCGGGCCGCGATTTTGGTGATTGCGGTTTTTCCGCCGTTTTGTATGCTGGAATCATTCATTCAGGGTGAGATTGCGGGTTTTCGATTGCGAGGGGCACCAGATGCCGATTAGTGCGAAGTGTCAAAAGTGTGGCAAAGGTTACAGCGTGAAGGATGAACACGCGGGCAAGAAATTTCGCTGCCAGGAATGCCAGGCGGCGGTGACGGTTCCCGTGCCCAAAACCAAAGCAAAACCTCGCCCAGCCGACGATTGGGAAGAAGACGATTGGGAAACCGACGATTTCGGCAGCAGCGGTTCCGGCAGCGAGGATTATGATGACTACGACGATTACGATGCACCTCGCAAACCTGCCAAGAGCACTACCCGCTCCCCGCCGGGCGGCGAAGAAAAAAAAGCCCGCCCCCAAGAAAAAACGCTCGAAGAAAGGCTCCACTTCCAGCGGGGAAAACGGCCCGCTGTTCGCAAAAATCGGCGGCGGACTCATCACGACTTTGTTCGTAGTCGGTATGATAATCAAACTACTGAACGTGGCCGGGGTGGATGTCGGAGTCAGTTGGCAATCTTACACCACGCCGGATACCAATGTCACCGTGCAAATGCCCGGAAAAGCCAAAAGGCTGGTTAATGGGAAGGCTTTGGTTCCCGGCGGTCAGAGTTTCGGAGTGGAACGCCGCAATTTCGGCTGCGCCATCGTGATCGAATCCTTGCCTGCGGAAGCCAAAGCCGTCTCTGAAGAAGAACTGATGAAGATTATGGAAGGCGGCCTCCGGGAGCTTGGCGCGACAAACATTACCCGATCCACCCAAAATGGCAAGCCTTGCGTCAAGTTCAATTCCCAGAACCAAAAAGCGGGCTACACAACAAACTGCCTGGCCTTCATCCACAAAAGAAAAGTCTACACGCTGAATTACGTTTACAAAGGCATGTCCGGCAGCAACCAAGCAAAATTTTTCGATTCCGTCCAGTTCAATTAGGTCGTGTAATCCGCATTCAGGCGGACGTATTCGGCGGTGAGGTCGCTGGTCCAAAATCTCATGCCGGCTTCGCCTTGGCTGAGATTGATTTCAATGCTCACCTCACGATTGTCTTTGAGGGACTTTGAAACGACGGCGGCATCGAAGGGCAGGGGAGTGCCGACTTCATAAAGCAGCGTTCCATTCAGACGCAGCGTAATCTCCGACTCTTCCACCTCCACGCCGCAATAGCCGACGGCGGAAACGATGCGTCCCCAATTGGGATCGGCCCCCGCGATGGCGGTTTTCACCAAAGGCCCCTCGGCCACGGTCTTGGCGATGCGGTGGGCTTCCGCGCGGGTTCTTGCCCCCGCGACATCAATCGTGATGAAATGCGAGGCTCCCTCGGCATCGCGAATGATCGCCTGAGCCAACTCCGCCGTCAATTGGTTGAGCGCGTAATTGCAATCCTTCCCGATCCGTCCCTTGTCCCTTGTTTCTTGACCCTTGACTAGACAAGAGAATCACCGTGTCGCTGGTGCTGGTGTGGCCTTCCACGCTGATGCAGTTAAAACTTTGATCGACCGCTTCCCTGAGCATGCGGTCGGCTTCTTCCGGCGCGAGGGCCGCATCGGTCATAATCACCGAAAGCATAGTGGCCATGTTGGGGCCGATCATCGCGGCTCCTTTGGCGGCTCCACTAATTCGCACGGTTTTGCCTGCGATCTCGATTTCGCGGACGGCTTGTTTGGGCACGGTGTCGGTGGTCATCATCGCGCGGGAGGCGTTCTGAAACGCTTCCGGGGTATCGGCAAGTTGGGCCACGGCTTGGGGAATGCCCGCCGCCAATTTGTCCAAAGGCAGAAACCGCCCGATCACGCCGGTCGAACAAACCAGCACATCTTCGGCTTCGCATTTCAGTTGCTTTGCCAACTCGGCGGTCATCCAACGAGCATCGGCATCGCCGCGCTCGCCGGTGCAGGCATTGGCGTTGCCGGAGTTGATAATCACCGCCCGCGTGGAACCGTAGGGAACCCGCATCCGCGAAAGTTTGACGGGCGCACCCACGACTTTATTTTGCGTGAAGACCCCCGCCGCCGTGCAAGGAACATCCGCCACGAAGATGGCCAAGTCGAGCAAACGGGCATCTTGCTTCACACCGCAATAAATACCCGCCGCACGAAACCCCGTGGGCAAAGGAAATAAATTGGACATCGAATGGCTTTCTTCGAAGAAAGTTGAAAGAGGCTAATCGGCGGAACTTATTGTACCAATCCTGCGATGAGCGGTCAGCTTTTCTGAGTTGGGTGGGATGAAGAAGATTTAGATTATGAGTATGATGAAGAAGACTGTGGGATTGAGTTTTTATCTTATGTTCCGTTTTGCGAAGTTTCCTCTGTGATGTCAGATTCTTCATCCGCTCCCCGCGTGTTGGCGATTCACGCCCATCCCGACGATTTGGAATTTCAATGTGCCGGCACGCTGGCTTTGTTGAAACAGCGCGGGTGCGATATTTTGATGGCCACGATGACGCCCGGCGATTTGGGCAGCGCGGAATTGCCTCCGGAAGCAATCTCCCGCGTTCGCAAGGCAGAAGCGGCGAAGTCGGCGGAACTTTTGGGGGCGGAATACCAGTGCTTGGAGTTTCGGGATTTGTCGATCTGTTTCGACAACGACAGCCGGCATCGGGTCGCGGAAGTCCTTCGCCGCGCCAAGCCGGACCTTGTGATCACCGCGCCGCCCGTGGATTACATGAGCGATCACGAAATCACCAGCCGATTGGTCAGAGATGCGTGTTTCAACGCTTCGGTTCCGCATTATTCCACTCGGCAATGGGATCCCGCAGCACCGCTAACGAAGATTCCGTATTTGTATTACGTCGATGCGCTGGAAGGCATGGATTACTTCGGCAACCCCTTGAAGCCCGAATTTGTGGTGGATGTTTCCAGCACGTTTGAGTCAAGACAAAAAATGCTGGCCTGCCACGACAGCCAACGGGCTTGGCTTCGGCAACAGCACGGGATTGATGAGTATTTGGAAAGCAGCCGTCGTTGGAGCGAAGCGCGGGGCAGGGCAATCCAAGCAGCCCACGGCGAAGGTTTCACGCAGCACAAAGGGCATCCGTACCCCGGCGACAATAAACTGCTCGAAATCCTGGAACATGCTTAGGAAACCAACCATTCCAGCGAAAATGCTTGGGATGCCAACCATTCGTTCCCGAAGGATTGGCATCCGCAGTTTTATTTCAAGAAACCCTTGGGATGCCAACCATTCGTGGGTTAATCTTTTCCACCGAAACTGTTGGGATGCGAAGGATTGGCGGGCGAATGGTTTGCCCAAAAATGTTCAAGCTCCCAAGTTTTGGGTGAAAAAGAGTGAGTATGCCAATTATTGGGCGCGAATCCTCCAAAAAACCGAAATTCCGAGGGGGATTTCGCTCGACAGCCGGGCGGAATTTCGGGAAAATAAGGCTCGAAGCCAAGCTTCTGAGGCAATTCGACCACAAATTGGCGGATTTCCTCAAGTTTTTTGGCGAATGTCAGAGCAGGAATGCCGGCAAGATTATCGGACGTTAGCCGAATTTTAGAAAATCGTAAACTTTCACACAAAGAGCAGGGGAGTGGATAGCATGTCGGAAACCACCGCGACCAACCAGCCGGAACCCGCAGAATCCCCCGCCACGCCCGATCCGCTGTTCGATAAAACCCAAATCAAATTCTTCGATTCCGAAGATGGCCACGCGGGCAGCGTGATCGGCAAAATGCTCAGCCTCTTCTTTTTGTACACGGTTTTTGCGATGTCCTTGGTGGCTTATTGGACATTTTCCGTGGTCGGTAGTATGAACAAACTCTAGGCTGCTCGTCAGTGGCCGGGAGGAACCGGAAGGCTCACACCTCCCGCTCGCCGTTTTCCCTCTGACCACCGGCCTTTGAATTTACCCCTGGTAATCTCGCGCGGCGCGGTAAAATTTAGCGGATGCAGGGAACGCATTGCTCCTGCTGGTTTTGTCGCTTTCGGGTGATCGAAACCACACGATTCGCGCGATTGGGTGGGACTGTCGTCAATCCACCAATGCGCTGTGTCCGATTTTGGGGCTTAGGGTGTGTTGCTTTGGGTGACATGGCCTTCAGGATGGAATTGATCCAGACCTTGAATCCCTTGACCCGGATGGCCCACCATGACGGAACGAAAGCTCTCGCGCCGCCAAGTTCTTTCCCAAATCACCGCAGCAGGCTTGGCTTTGGGGGTTTCTCCCCTCATCACCAAGCTATCTGCCGCCGAGTCAAGCGGCGTGTTGCTCTCCGGATTTCCGGTGATGAAACAACCCGACGCCATTAGTTGCGGCCCCACGTGTTGCTCCATGCTGCTGAGTTACTACGGCGTGGCGGTGGGGGTTTCCAAGCTGAAAGAAATCGCGGGCACGCGGTTGTTCAAAATGGGCGATGACGAAGTCGGTTTCACTTGGCCGAGCAAGGTTCAAAAATCCCTCTCCACCTACGGCTTGGCCAACACGCTGAAAAAAGAAGCCCAACTTGCCGATGTGGTGCAAGCGGTTGAAGAAAACCGTCCGCCGATTATTCTGGTTCGCAGTTCGCGAAAGACCTGGCATTACACGGTGGTCATCGGCCATCGCCATGCCCGGCTCTTCAAACTGGCCGACCCCTTGGGTTACACCTATTGGCTGTCGGCCCGCACTTTGGAAAACGCTTGGGCCTTTCAAGGCGATTTGCGGGGCAACCCCATCACGGGAAACTCCTGCAAACTCTGCGCAGGCCACGGAAAAGTCGGCTTCCTGAAATGCCTAGTCTGCGGCGGCGACGGCGAACTGCCGGACATGTACCGCGGCATCGTGCAGTCGAATTTGATCGAGCGCGTCAAAGCCAACACAATGATCGCCCCCGATCAAGCCGCCAGCATCGGCTAAGCCCCAATGACCAAATCCCAATGATCAATGCAATCCCTTGGTCATTGGGATTTGGTCATTGGTCATTTTGAGATCGGCTTTACAACTGCTACCGCGCTTTCTACACTTGACTTATTAGCGAACCTTGATGGGTTCGGTTTCTGTCAGTATTCGGAAAGGGCAATTTGATGTTGCGGGTGAATGCTGGAACCACAAACAAGTATTGCGACGGCGTTTCGCGGCGGAGTTTTCTGCAAATCGGCATGGCGGGCATGGGTGCGCTCAGTCTCCCGCAGATTTTGAAAGCCAAAGAAGCCGCCCAGCAAGCCGGCGGCGAGAAAAAAGACACCGCCGTGATTCTGCTTTGGCTCGACGGCGGTCCTGGGCACATGGACATGTACGACATGAAGCCCGAAGCCCCGGAAGACTACCGCGGCATCTGGCGGCCCATTCGGACCAACGTTTCCGGCTTCGACCTGACCGAAATGTACCCGCTACAAGCCAAAGTGGCCGACCGCTTTTCCATCGTCCGTTCGCTGCACCACGACACCGGCGACCACTTCACCGGCGGGCATTGGATGCTCACCGGGCGAGGCGAAGTCAGCGGAGCCTCGAACGCGGGCAAGTATCCCTTCATCGGTTCCATCGCCACCAAAATGGTCGGCTCCCGCCAACCCGGCATGCCCGCTAACGTGGCCATTCCCTATGCCATGAGCATCGGCCTGCGGCCCGGTTACTTCGGCGGAAATTATCTGGGTGTGCAAGACAATCCGTTTGAAACCGTTTCCGATGCCAATTCCGACCGCTTCGCCGTGCAGAACATCAATCTGCCCACGGGGTTGAACATAAAACGCTTGGAAAATCGGCGGGCGTTGTTGTCGCAGTTCGACACCCTCCGCCAAGAAGCCGACCAATCCGGCATGATGTCCGCCATGAACCGCTTCGAGCAAAACGCTTTCGAGATGGTCACCGGCCCCCGCGAAAAGCGTTCGACATTCAAAGCGAAGACCCCAAGCTCCGCGATCGCTACGGCCGCTTCAGTTGGGGACAAAGCACGCTGTTGGCCCGGCGGTTGGTCGAAGCCGGGGCAACTTTTGTAACCTGCCATTTCGGCGGCTGGGATCACCACTGGAATCTGCAAGAGGGCTACGAACGTTATCTGCCGCAGATCGATCAATTGGTCTCCGCCTTGTTTGAAGATTTGCACCAACGCGGCATGTTGGACCGCACGTTGGTCATGCTTTGCGGCGAGTTCAGCCGAACCCCCAAAATGAACGATGGCAGCGGCATGGGCACGCCCGGTCGCGATCACTGGGGCAATTCCATGTTCTGCCTCATGGGCGGCGGCGGAGTCCAAGGCGGGCGTTTGATCGGTTCCACCGACCGTTTAGGCCAAGCTCCGCAAGACAACCCCAAACGCCCCGGCGACATCCATCACACCATCTTCCGCGTGTTGGGCGTCGATCCGCACGTCAGCTTCACCAACCACGCCGGCCGACCCATCCCCGCCATCGACCACGGCAGCGTGATCGAAGAATTGTTTTAAGCGCGAGTGCCGTCAAACCCGCGTGAGCAGCCAATAGCCCGCTGCTCCCAACGCGGCTCCCAAGGGCAGGGTTGTCACCCATGCGGTGAGGATTTTGCCGATGACGCCCAAATCCGCTTCTCCCGTCAGCGTTCCGATGCCGAACAACGAACCGCAACTGACGTGGGTCGTAGAGACAGGCAGCCCAAATTGGCTCGCTCCGATCACAATTACGCCCGTCATCACGTTGGCCGTAAATCCCTGGCCGTGATTCATGGGCGTGATTTTTTGGCTCATCGTTTCCGCGACTTTGCGGGCGCTGATGAGTCCGCCGATGGCGATAACGCCGCCCACGAGAAGCAGGCTTCCCACCTGGTTCAAAGCGGGGGCCAACAACAGCAGGGCAGCGATTTTGGGAGTGTCGTTCAATCCCCGCGCAAAGCTGACCACGCCCGCGGAAAGATAGTGCAGCCGATCCAGCAGGGTCGCAGCTTCCACTCCCAGCAATCGGCCCGCGTATCGCTTTCGGCATTCGACCGTTGTGCCCCTCTCGACGGATAACTGCTCGGTCCGTATGAGGGCCAGACTGCCATCCATAACAGCCACCGCTTCAATCGTTTCCGTGCCGATGCAAAAACAGGTCTGTTCCGTGATCCCCAAACGGCGACGGCCCACGTGAAAGATCGAATAAACCAAAGTGGTGGCCGCCAAAGCCAGCAGCGGGCTAAATAACAACGGCAGGAAAAACGTGCCTGCCAATCTTTCCAAATCAATCGCTGAACCGGCGGCCCAACCCGCACCGACTAATGCCCCCACCAAGCTGTGGGTCGTTGAAATCGGCATCCCGATCCGCGTGGCCAATAGCACGGTCAACCCCGCTCCCAAAGCCACGGCCGATCCGTAATGGATGTTGGAAACGAGGACATCATCGACCAAACCTTTCCCGGTGAAATTCTTCATCAACGTCGCGGCGAGAAAAATCGCGGTGATCGATCCCAAGAATGTCGTAATAGTCGCCCAGAGCAAAGCCCCGCGATAGTTCGTGGTTCCGCTGCCGAATAGGGTGGCCACGCCCTTGAAATTATCGTTGGCCCCATTGGCATAAGCCACGCAGCCCACGGCGATCAAAATAATAACCAGCGTCATCAACTCACTCCGCAAACGTTCGTTCTGATTGTTGTCAGATTATAACAGGGCCAACGCGATCCTTCAAAAGATCGACCCGAAATCCAAGCGGAGGCGGCAGTCATCGCAGAGGAGGAATTTCATAATCAACTGTCGGCGGGAATAGTTGATAGTCGCCCTGATCGTTTTGCGCATACGCCTCGAACGTGTGTTCGTTGGGATCGACGATCAGATAATAAATCACGCCGTGGTCTTCGTAGAGACTCCGCTTTTCATTGCGGTCTCGCTCGGCAGTCGAGGGGGAAAGGATTTCCACGACCAGGGCCGGGGATTCGGTCACGTGCCGCTCTGGAACCTCGCCGCATAAGACGAGAATGTCCGGGCGAACTACGGTGTCATCAGAGATGATCCAATCGATTTCGTAAAGAACCACGGCTTCGCAGTTCGCCTCTCTGATCACAGACACGAGCGACGCTACGAGTCTCGCACCACAAGTCTGATGCGGACCAAACGGGCTGGGAGTCATCGCCACTGGGACACCCTGCCAAAGCTCCCAGTCCCCCTTCCATTGCTGGTAGTCGGCTAGGGTGTAGTGTGGGATGTATCGAGGGGCCGTACTCATTGCTTTCTCACCAATTGCGAGCCATGATGGAAGGCCATGTATGTTTTCAACCCATCATCCGTGAGCCGACCAAATTTTAGATTCCTTTTACCTCAAAAAAGGTCCGCACAGCGGACCCTACAAAGCTGTGGACTGCAAATTGCCGCTCCTGCTTGCTCCCAAAAAAACGAATTTCGCCAATTTGATCCCAGCCACCACGCAGCTACTTAGCATTTTGCTTCTGCCAAACCATCACCGTTTGCACCGCCTTAACTGGACCTTTGAAGTTTTCGGGTCGGGCTTTATTTTTTGGATCAGTATAAAAGGAAATTGTTAGTTTTTCCTCTGTTAGATTGTAAATGTATTTACTAACATTTGGTTCTTTATGGCGAAAAGGATTTGGAGTAATAGTGTCCCACTGCTTGGGTTTCAAAGTTGGTCTAAGGACAATTGTTGAAGTTAATTCCAACTCTTGTCCCAAGACTTTAATAATCAGATGAGAGTTGTCACCTTTGATATTCATTGTGCCTGAAAAACGCCCTGTAAATTCCAGGCCGGAAACACCTTTTGGATTAACCTGTTTATACTCGATTAATTGCCATCTTCCTTGTATCCGTGCTAACTCCTCTTTATTTTCAATATTGCTTTCCTGGAAATCCTCTGTTTTTTTCTCGCCACCATAGGTTCCTTGGGGCAAGTGAATGCAATATAGAATGATGCCAAGCGCAAAGACATATCTCATGAAAGTGATCTCCAGTTTACATATATCATGCAATTTTAATACAAGTACATGAGACAAAATCGAAGTCGGGATCTGGTAAGTCATAGGATGTGACCAACGGCGCACAAAGGGATCTCTCGGCGCAAAGACATTTAGGGCATTGAACGCACCACACCCTAAGAAGCCTGTTTTCGCACCGGGGATCACGAATCGGAAACGGGTGAAAAGGTGGAATACACGATTCGATTGATCCAGAAAGGTATTTTGCTAAGAGTTGGCAAACGACGTATCTATCCGAGATACCCGAGGTTGATGGGGGACAAGGTTTTTCAGCAATTGCTAGTCCTGGACGCGGATATTTGTCTGCCATGGCCGGTAAACAGCGACACGGCTTTTCAGCAATGGCGGGCGATTCCGTTTGAAGGCCAGATGGGTCGGTTTTGTTAATGGGATTATTGTCGGCGTAATCATAGGGATGAGGAGGATTTGTCATGATTCCGTCGGGTAAGTTGGTAAACAAAATTTGCCCATTTTCTGGCATCGGATCACGGGCCGTGAAGCGGCCAAGTTCCGGTTGGTACATTGTCGGACTCCTTCAAGTTAAGGTTAAGTTCCTGGCAAACCGGGCGGTTGACTAGGCTGCCTATTTATTGAAGCATCTCGTATGGGCCATAGTAAATTTGTACGTTTGGAAGCGACTTTTTCAATTCGGCCACGCCCTTCTGGGTAACCGCCGTTCCTTCTATGTCCAGACGTTCTAGTTTTTTGAGGGATTTGAAATGGACGATCCCCGCATCCGTGAGGCCCGTATCTTGCAATACAAGCCACGACAATTCGGAAAATTGCGAAACCTGCTTTGCATCGGCATCCGTGAATTTTTTGGGACTCATATTTTTCGCCGTGAATAATTGAATCTCAACCGGGTTTGAGGTGAAATACTCACCAAAAAGTTTTTTCAGATAAGGAGATCCCGGCGGTTTTGCATTTTCCAGCCAGGCATCCTCTTCACTCCATTGGAAGTCGTAAGAAATGAATCCGCCCAACTCGTGAATTTCGAGCGATTGCCTGCATCTTTTGCAGGATTTTTCCCACTTCCATCGAAAAGAGGATGGCAACTGGCATTGATGTGAGAATGACAACCGAGACTAACGTCATCCCCGCATAGGACTGTGAACAATGGATGTTTAGTCTTCGATTGGTTTTCATTCTTGATCTCTACAAAAAAATGGCTTTTCACATAAGGGAGCCGGGAACTGTATTTTTTGCAAGCCAAGTTGCCGCATCCTCTGCAAACGTGCAAGGGTCGGTTGGCTTAAATTGAGTTAAAGTTGTCTCAATGTCAGCTTTTCCGCAGGGTGGCCCTGATTGCTTGTCAATCGGGGCGGCGAAGCCGTAAGAGGTCTCTGTTGGATTGGGTGGCTGTGTGTCACACCTCTTGTCGCTTCGCGACCCAGGTTGAGGAGCAATGTTGACGAGCAACCTGGGCCACCCCGCGTATATAACATGTTGTAAGGGGTGGGCGCTCCGGCTGGTGCTACCAACAACTCGTAGTTTTAGCCATTCTTAATTGCTCGGGTCGAGTTGGTCGCCATTCTGAATATCTTCGTGCTGTCTCGCTAATTTTCTCAAATTCGTCCCATATCCAATCTATAATGGACAACTCAACCCCCTGTTGAATGCGTCGCTGAAGCTCAACGCCAAAAATGTCCATTTGTTGATAGTCAACTGATGGATAGGAAAGGAAATTCCCCGCACCAATCGAAGTCTGACATACCATGAATTCCCATTTTTTTGCATTAACCTGTTTCGGGCGATGGTCTATTAAACTATTGATGGTTGATTGAATTTGTTTCTCTCTGCTTTGGAATCTCACTATAGGTAATAAAAAAAACACATATATGAAACATGGAATAACCAATACAAAAGAGAAAAATGCAAAGCATTTCAGTAGCAATTTAGAGTTCATAACAGTGGATCTCATGGTTAGCTAATTTGCGGGGAACGATGGATCTTTTTTTCATTACCAACACAAGAAGGATTGTTCTTAGAAGGCGTGTCAGATTCTCGCACATAATACTTCCCATCATGCCCGATGAAGCAGCCAGTCCAATCAATAACTCCATCTAGCTTGACTTTGTTTGCCTCAAAAAATCCAAGGCAAACTTATATGTTGATGGGCTAAAGCCGCTATTATCTCCACCACAAATCACTCCATGAGAACCTTTGGGAAAATCAAAATCTATTAACTTGTCTGGAGAAGTAGCCCCGCTGAGATGCACAGACAAAACACTCCACGTTTTCCCGTCTTTACCAGGAATTTGAACCAGTATTCCCACACTTGGCCCTAATCCACCAGGACCAAAAAACTGTCCTTTTTCCGGACGCCCACAGAATTCCGCATTTGGGTTAGTTGATTGGTCAACACGGTCTTTTGGTTGAATCTTGCGCGATTGTACTTGTTGCTCACCATAGGTGTTCTTTACCATGCATTTTAAATCCGGCAGAAGAAGATTGTTACAAAGAAATTGCCAAGCTAATGAAGCTTCTCCTAATGTGATTGGTGCGTTACACTTACCGGAAGTGGTGTTTGGAATTGGTTTCTCTCCTGCTGGATCAATCTTGTTCACCGGATCATTATCTGCATACCAATACGAGTTTTGAGCGATCCCTCCCACAAGCACCCCATTCTCTGGCATCGGGTCACGAGCAGTAAATCGGCCAAGTTCCGGTTGGTACATTGTCGGGCTCCGTAAGTTAAGGTTAAGTTCCCGGCAAACCGGGCGGTTGGTGGCGATTGACGATTGGTAGATGGGGATTGGCGAAGCCGGAGAGATGCGGCATTGTCGGGTGCGGGAATGCACCAGGATGATGTGGTTGAATTCGGCGTTGTTGCGAACAACCAAAACAGGGGCATGCTGGCGGATGCCCAGGCAAACCCGTTTGAGTTTGGGCTGTTTCACGGGCTTCTCGGCAGTGCAGACATTGACAAGAGGCCCCATGATTTGGCAAGCCTTGAGCCGCCTGCTGTTGGATCGCACGAATTTTTTGGCAATGGAAGCAATTGCATGAGGGGCCGTGGTCGGTCGGCGCGATTGTTCCACCAGGCGCACCTGTCGGCAATGCTCGCATCGACATTGAAGCGGATGGCCTGGAATCGCGGGTTTCGCTTTGGCTCGCTGCTGGCGATTCCAGGCGTCGACCTCATGAATGGATTCGATGCGGAGTTTTTCGGCGTCTTCGATACTCTTTTGACCGCTTCCAATGAGTCGCTTTGAGTCGACGGATCATCCGGCGAGAACTTTCGGGCATAATAGATCGCTTTGAGGCACTCTTCCCAATTCCCCAGTTCGTAGAAACATTCGCTGCGTTGCATGAGGAAATCCGCCACATCTTCGGCGTGCGTTTGGGAACGCAGATAGCGACCGTGGTCGAAGTCAACTTCGGTCCACAACTCTGGCCATTGGATGTAATGCGAATCGGGATTATAAGCGATGCCTTCACCCGAACCTTCCACGTTGAAGCGGTCTGGGGGAATCCAAAGATTCAAACCCTGCCGTTCCCAATTGATGGTTGTCCCCTTGGAATCATCCCAGCGAAAGAACAGATGCCCGCGCATTTCCGACCAGATAAAGCGGCAAACCAATCCGCCGCCCCACCGCCACGTACAAGACCGGCATTGAGGCACACGTTCCACCTTTCCCACCCTCCACAATCATCCCGTGAATGAAGACATCTTCCGGTTGGCAGAAGTCCGGGTTGAATTTGCGGTCGGGATGGTAGGCCACGCCGCAATCTTCTTGAAGGACTTGCAGCAAGTACCAACAGAAAAACCGCCCCAGCGAATTTCCATAACTGAAGCGGGCGGGAGGTTAATGTCCGGGGATCGAGACGATAGATGTGCCGCCAGATTTCCCATTGAACCTTGTCCGCCCACTCATCCAGCGTATCCAAAATCGCGCTGGTGTCGAGTTCTTCAGTTCCCGGCAAACCGTGAGCCGACCAGAGATTGAGCAGTGCAATGTCGTAATCGTTCAATGCATCCGGCGAAAGCTCCACTAACTTTTCGAGCGTGAAAACATCATCGGCCATGATGGGGTTCCCTCATTGGATGGGGATGCCGGAAGAATGTGAACATTCCTCATCTTATGGCCGCCGGCAAACTTATGCAACGACTTTTTTGCGAAATGGGATACATTCAGTTTCATAGGTTAGGCTCCCGTCTGCCGTCAGGAAAGATACCACGGTTTCAATCCGGCTGGCCTCTGACCTCTGAATTCTGGCCTCCGAACCCTGGCCTCTGCTAGTGTTGGAAGAGGAATTCTTTGGTGTTCAAGATCGCCCAGCCGATGTCTTCTAGGGCGAGTTTGCGGTCGGGGTTATTGGCGAGGTGGGCGGTGGCGGCGGCGAGTTCGGCGGGGTTGGGTTTTCGGGAGACGGCGACTTTATAGAGGGTCTCTATAATTTCCTGATCGCTTTTGTTCTCCTTCATCATCTGGGCGATGCGGCTGTTTCCATCGCGGAGTTTGTTGTGAACGACCGGGCCGTTAATCATTTGTAGGGCTTGCGAGAGGTTCGATTCGCTGGTGCGCTCGCATTGGCAGGCCATCTCTCTTTGCGGTTGGCCGAAGACTTTGAGGAAGTAATGATTCTTGGGTGGGTCGGCGAGTTCCACCGCCCGCGTGCCCGCCGGCACTCCGCCGAAACTCTCGTTCACGCCGGTGACTTGGCAGATGGCATCTAATAGTTGCTCGGCGGTGAGCAATCGCGTGGATGCGTGCGAGGGATAGATTTCATCATCCACGTTGAACTTGTTCGTTCGCGAAGACAACTGATAAGTTCGGCTAGTCATAATTTGGCGAATCGCCCACTTGCGGCTGAAATTATGGTCGACGAATTGCTTGGCCAATTCATCCAGCAGCTTGGCGTTGGAGGGCGGGTTGGAATCGCGAAAATCATCGACCGGCTCGACCAAACCCCGACCCATCAGATGGCCCCAGATGCGGTTGACCGAAGCCTTGGCAAAGAAGGGGTTGTCCTTTTGGGTCAGCCATTCGGCGAACACCGCCCGGCGGTCTTGATCGCCTGGGACTTTGACTTCGCCTTTGAGCAGCAAATGCACGGGCATGGTTTGGCCGGTGCGGGGTTGCTGAATTTCGCCATCCGATTTGACGAAGATGATTTCCTCATCGGGGCGAGAACCATTTTTGCGGCCAATGCGTGCGAAGGCCGCCGCGATTCCGTAGTAGTTGTCTTGCGACCAGCGCTCGAAGGGATGATTGTGGCATTTGGCGCACTGGATGCGAATCCCCAAAAACAACTGGGCGGTGGATTCGACCGAATCGTTGGGGTCGCGGCTGATTCGCCAATAGCTCGCCGCCGGGTTCTCGTAAACGCTGCCCTTGGCGGTGAGGAGTTCGCGGGCGAATTGATCGAGCGGTTTGTCGTGGTAGATCGCCATCGAAAATCCAACTATGAAATTTCTCGACCCCCGCCGATTGCAGTTTTTGGCTTTTGGATCTTAAAACATCGCTCCATTTCAGCGTCCAAAACTCGGCGAAATCGCTGCCGGCTAAAAGATGATCGACGAGCTTGGTCCCGCTTGTCGGGGCGGGTGTCTTTTAGAAAGGCATCGGTTTCTTCGATGCGGGGCAAACGGCCGGTGGTATCGAGATAGGCCCGGCGGAGAAATTCTTCATCGGTGCAGAGATCGGAAGGCAGGATTTTGAGTTGCTTGAGTTTTTCAAAGGAAAGATGATCGACGAAGTTGGCTTCGGGCGGGTTGTTCCAAGCAAAGCCGGGGACATCTTCCAAGAACATGATTTCGCTGGTATCCATGCGGTCGAGATAGCGGGCAAGGATGGCGGTTTCGCCTCGTCCCCCGCGTTGGACCACGCCCGCGGGGCTGACGGTTCCCACGCTTTCGTTGGAGGAACTAAAGCTGGTGAGGGCGGTGAGATCGCGAGTTTGGCCATCGCTGAAATAGCCCGTGACCCGCAATTGCTGGCGGTCTGCGGCGGGTTGGAAGATGCGTTTTTTGGGCGAGACTTCGATCTTCAAGAGGCTGGGCACATCGGTGGCATCGACCTGCATGCCCTCGGCGATCCAATCGTGCAGGGCGTTATAACTGGGGCCGCCTTTCGTGAGTCTGCGTCCGCCGCCGTGGGCGACTTGCATCAATCCTTTTCGCAGAATCAGGCTTTCTTCGGGGGCCATCACGTTGGTGCGCCGGCCATAGAATTCCGTCCGCAGGGTCAACAGATCCAAGGGCGGATCGAAGGCTCTCAGCGAGAAGCCGAAAGCCCGCTTTCCCCGAAGGCGAACCGTGGCAAGCCCCCATGTTGCAACCGGCTTTGGTGAGTGCGGCCAGCGTTTCGTTCTTGAAACTGACGGGCGAAGGCTGTTCCATGTGGGAGACAAGGGTCTCGGCGACGGCTTCGAGGTTGCCCAACTTCACGCGGATTTGGGCGCTGCCGTTGGCCACGGGAAACGCGACCCCGTTTTCCACGCGAACCACTCCGGGGTTGGACGAAGTGAACTCCACGAGATGCGTGGCATCCCGCAAATCGGTTTCGGTATGAAGGCCCGTGACCAACATTTGCTGCCGGGCGCGTTTGCCGTTCAACTCGAACTTAGCGGGTTCCAGCAGAATTTTCTGCGGGGCTTCGGCCAGACCGGTTCCCAGCATCAGAAGACATGCCAGCAGACCAAGCCCGCCGCGTTGGAACGGAACAGATGCGAAAAATCGTGGCATGGGTAACTCCTATTCAGTTTTCAGTATTCAGTTTTCAGTTTTCAGCCTACGCTCTTCTGGCTCTCCGCTTTTTTCAGTTTCGTCATTGGTCATTGGGATTTGGTCATTTTGGTTTCGGTTGCAATTTTAAGGACAGCGAGATGGGCTGTTTGATCGTCTGCTTGCCTTTTTTCAGGCTGCCCTCCAGCGAGAGGGTGAACTCGCCTTGGGGGGCTTTATCGGTTGCGGTGAGGGTGATTTCGATTTCTTGTTGATTTGCAGGGATAGGTTTGAGGGCGGCCGTCACATTGGGGGGCAAACTGGGCACGGGTTTGGGGCCACCGTCGTTGATGTTCCCGATGGCCAAGGTGATTTGTTCGTTAAAATCTTTCTGGCGGGTGACGATGACTTTGAAGTTGGCGGAGCCTTTGGGGGCGAGGGTGATGACTTCCGGTTCCGTGCGGAGACTGAACGCCGCCGACGGCGAGATGGCGATGGCCAAGTCGTCCAACAGATTCGCGGGCGGGTAGGGCATTTGATTGGTGAGCGATTTGAGAGCCAAACTCATGTCTGCCGATTGCGTGATGGGCTTGCCATCTATCGTGGCTTCGCCTATGGATTTTCACTTGATGCAGCAAACCGGGTTTGGCGGCGGCGGTGCTTTTCAGACAAAGATTGACGCCTTTTTGCCCGTTGCCGATGATTGTGGGGCAGGCGGTGATTCCTTCGGGCAAGACCGTCTGCTCGAATGGCAATCGGGCCGTTGTAGCCGGAACGCCGGGCGACAAGTTGAATCATCGCCACCCCGCCTTGGGGAATGTTGAGGTCATCGGTCACGGCTTCCAACGCGAAGCCGGGTTGGGTTTCGACAATACCGATGCGGTAGGCGAACTCAGTGCCGCCCCGGCCATGCAAATCTTCCACCGCTAAGGTGTAATCGCCATCGGCGGGGAAGGTGGCATTGAGGATGCCATCTTCCGTGCCCGTGTCATCGGCCTCGGCGATCTTGTTGCCTTGAGCATTGAATAGTCGCAGCACCAAATCCGCCGGCGACCCTTGGCTGCGTGTGATAGCGGTGAAGGTATATTTCGTTCCCTTTTTCGCGGCGAAGGTAAAACGGTCCACGTCGCCCGGTTGTTGCAATCTGCCGTTGAAGTTCGCGGTGAGATTCACTTTTTGGGATTGTTCCGGCGTGTTGTTGGGTTCGGTTTCTAAAACTTCTTCCGCATCGCCCACGCGGAGAGTTGCGAACCCGCTGGCGGTTCCGCCGGCGCGTTTTGCCCCCACGGTCAGCCATTTGATTTGGGGATCGCTGGGCACGTCGATCGTGACTGGTTCCACGCCTTCCACGTCGGGACCGGCGAACGCTAAGGTGGCCGTTTTCCCGCGTTGAACCCCCAGCGGGTAAGGCACGTTGATGCAGGGAAACCCGCCGATTCGCAAACGGTAAAAGTGATTCGCTCCGCCTTGAAAGCGAATGTCCCGCACTTCGACCACGTATTCCCCGGCCTCGGCAAAAGTGTGCGAGAGACGGGCATCGCCCAAAAGTCCGGGGGCATCATCGTTGTAGGCCAGTTCCGCACCGTCCGCTTTGAACAGCCGAATCATGGGATCCAAAGCCGACCCCATTCGCCGGGCCAAGACTTCCAGCGATATTTTTTGCCCGGCCTGGGCCGAGAAGCGGTAATAGTTCAGGCTGAGGTTATCCACCCGGCCATCCACGCCCACGGGCAGCGTGAGAGCTTGGGCCTTCTCGGGCGAATTGTTGCCGGCTTGTTGGGCCGCCGAAGGAATGTCATCCACCAGCAACAATTTCAGCGAGGAAACCCCAGCGGGAGAAACCACGCGAATGGCCTGCACGCCCAGCACGGCGGGATCGGTGGCTTTCACGCGGTAAACCACGCGGTCGGCTTGTTTGCCGTTGTCCTTGATGTCGGGAGCCAACGAGACCTCGGCGGGGAAACTCGTCCAAAGTGCCGTGGCATTGGCCAGATCGCTTCCCGTAATCGTCAGGTCAACCGCTTCTCCCGGCTTGACCGCAGCCGGGGAAACGCCCGTGATTTTAGGCTCGGCCCGAAGAATCGAAACCCCCGCAAAAACGCCGAGGAACAGCATTAGGAAAAATTGTCGAACAGGCAGGGTAGGGCTAGATTGGAATGGCATAACCACTTCTCATTCGAGGAAGGACTCGAACCGATCTTGGGGTGGGAGATAATCTGAGTGAAGATCATCGCGTGGGTTGGATTGGAGGAGGATCACCAACTTATGCAATTGTGTTGATTCTTCCCGCGAAGGGCAAGGCAACGGGGAAAAGAGGTCAGGAATCGGAGGCCAGAGGCCAGGGAAGAAAGAGGGGGAGAGTGGGGAGATGGGGGAGATTGGGGAATCTTTTCTCCTAAAAACGAACAAGCGATGGAATACCGAAGTCTATTGGGGCGGAATTGATGATTGTTGATTTTTGAAGGAAGAAAGAAGAGGATCAAAAAGGAATCTCCCCCTCTCCATTTCTCCCCCTCTCCCAATCTTTCTTCCCTGAACTCTGGCCCCTAGCCTCTATCAAAAGCCGCCGACCCAGCCGCCTTCGGGTTCGGAAAGTAGGCTGCGGTTTTCGAAGCGCATCGATTCGGGAATCCAAGTCAGCCCGACGGTTCCCGTGGGGCCGTTGCGGTTTTTGGCTACGATGAGATCGGCTTCGCCGGGGCGTTCCGAAGGATCGTAGGCATCATCGCGGTGCAGGAACATCACCAAGTCGGCATCTTGTTCGATGGCTCCGCTTTCCCGGAGGTCCGCGAGTTTGGGGCGTTTGTCGGTTCGCAAATCCACGCCACGATTCAATTGGGCCAACGCGATTACGGGGACGGTCATTTCCTTGGCCAAGAATTTTAACCGCCGGGCAATTTGGGCGACTTGCTGTTCGCGGGGGGCTTTTTTGTCGTCCGGTTCGATCAACTGCAAATAGTCGATTACGATCATCCCCAAACCGTAACGGTTCTTCACCCGCCGGCAGATCGCCCCGATTTGGGCCATGTTGCGTCCGGGGTAATCATCGATGTAAATCGGCAATTCGCTGAGATGGGAAGAGACTTTCAGGAGTTCAAGCGTTTCGTGTTCTTCCAATTCGCCTTTTTTGAGTCTGAGTCCATCAAACTTGCCGAAGATGCACAAAAATCGTTCGGCCAATTCCAACTTGGATTGCTCTAAGCTGAAAATCACGATCCCGCCTTCAGGATGCTTCTTTTTGGGCGATTCCAGTTTGAGGTAGCGCTCGTGGGCATCGACGGCGACGTGCTTGGCGAGGTTGCAGACGAACGCGGTTTTGCCCATGCTCGGACGGGCGGCCACGATAATCAGTCCGCCCGGTTGAAACCCGCTGGTCAGGCCGTCGAGTTGCTCGAAACCCGTGCGGGTTCCGCTGATGGAACCATCATCGGCCACGCGGGCGTGAATGCCGGTCATCGCATCTTCCAAGATGTCGCGAATCTCCAGCGACTGCGTGTCGCCTTCCTTGTCGAGAATTTGAAACACCCGCTCTTCCGCGTGCGAAAGCAATTCTTCGGTGTCCGCGGAGTCTTCGCTAATCTCTTTTAAGATCGTGGTGCAGGCATCCCGCAGGCTGCGCCTCACGAATTTGTCGCGGACGATCCCGGCGTAATAACGGGCGTGGGCGGCATGGGGGACCGTCTCCAAAATCTGCCCGAGGTAAGGTGCGCCGCCGATTTGTTCCAACTCGCCCCGGCGATCCAATTCTGAAGCAACCGTGACCGCATCGATCCCGCCGATGCTGGTTTCGGCCAACTTGAAAATCACCTCGGCGATGCGGATGTGGGCATCGCTGTAGAAATGGCTGGGCTGAATCACGTCTGCCACATCATCAATTGCATCTTGCGAAAGCAGCATGCTGCCCAATAAAGACCGTTCCGCATCGAGATTCTGCGGCGGAAGGCCGTTGAATAGCTTGGATGGAGATTCCTCGCGAGATTTGCTCATCCATTATGCCTTTGGGTTGAAGTGTTTCATTCAATGAATAGACCGAAAAAACAACACCGGGCAGGTGGACCTGTCCGGTGTGTTATTTTATAGATTGCTCGCTTGGCAAGCCAATTGATTCTTAGGAAGCCGAGGGCACGACCCAGACTTTGACTTCGGTCTTGGCTTTGGCGTGGAGTTCGATTTTGACCGTGTACATCCCCAGTTCTTTCAGCGGGCCTTCCAGTTTGATGTGGGCCGGTTCCACTTCGTAGCCCGCGGATTTGAGTGCGTTGGCGATGTCCACCGCGAGAATCGAACCGTAAAGGTGGCCGTCTTCGTTGGCGTTGGCTTCCAAAGTCACGCTGTATTTGCTGATGGCTTCGGCCCGTTCGCGGTAGGACTTGACCTTTTGCACTTCGAGCGCGGTGAGGCGTTCTTTGTGTTTTTCCACCATGAGTTTGTTGTGCGCGGAGGCGACGGTGGCCATGCCTTGGGGCAGCAAATAATTGCGGGCATAGCCGGGCTTCACGCGAACGATGTCGCCTTGTTTTCCCAAGGATTCCACATTTTCGGCGAGCAAAACGTCAACGGATGTTTTGGTGCTGCCGCCCACGCCGGAACGGAGTCGTCTTTTAGCCATGATGAAAGAGCTTTCCACGCTTTGGATTGTTAGAAGGGGACTTCATCTTCGGGAATATCGCCGGAGGGCGCATCGTAAAAATCGTCCGCCGGGCTGCCGGAGGGCGAAGAAAAATCATCGTGGCCGGAGGAACTGGAAGCCGAACCGGATTGGGGTTTTTGATACCCGCCGCCACCACCGGAACCACCTTCGTTGCGTCCGCCGACCATCGTCATGTTTTCGCAGACCACTTTCAGTTTGCTGCGGTTTTGGCCCGATTCTTTATCTTGCCAGGTATCGAGTTGCAAACGGCCTTCAATCAGCACGCTGCGGCCTTTCGCGAGATATTCCCCCGCGATTTCCGCCTGCCGGCCCCAAAGAGTGACATCCACGAACGTCACATCTTCTTTTTTCTGATTGCTATTTTTGTCGAACCAGGTGCGATTGATCGCCAAACCCAACTCGGCCACGGCGGTTCCGCTGGGAATGTATCTGACTTGGGGATCGCGGGTGAGATTGCCCATCAGAATGACGCGATTGAAGCTGGCCATGTTTGTGTTCCTCGAAGATGCAGAGAGAAAGTGAAAATTGCGTCCCGTGCAAAAACGTGAATCCTGTCTCACGAATGATACAAAATTATACGCAGTCTAAAGGGATGGTTTTCAGACAATTCTCTGCCGGAGGGATTTTTTTATGCGAATGACTTCGATTTTTGGTTGCCGAGGCGATGATTGTTATTCGTCGGAATCGTCATTGTCATCGTCATCGTCTGTTTCTTCCTCGGCTTCGTTGACGGGTTCTTTCCGACCCACTTCATCATAGATCGAATGTTGGATTTCCCCCTCGGGAGACAGCGCATTCGTCATGGCTTCAAACATGGCTTCGGAATGGCGAATTACCAAATGGCGAATCACCAAATCGCTGAGGTGAACCGAGCGGGTAACGATCTTAACGCCCGAACCGGGCATTCTCAGCAAAAACAGAATGTGCGTGCCCTTGCGATGGCCTTCCATTTCGTAGGCCAAACGCCCATCTTGCCAAGGCCGAGCCACCACAACCGCCCCGCCGGCTTTTTCAAGCATTCCGGTGAGAGTGGCCATCACGCCTTCGTGATCGGACGCAAAGCGGCTGCTGTCCACGAGAAACATACATTCGTAAAGGTAATCAGTCGTTTCGGTCGTCGCTACCAAGAGGATTCTCCCAAAATAATGTCGGCGGAACACTTCATTCCGCCAACGCTAGGTTTTACTGACTTTTTGCGGTTTTTCAATGCAGGGAACGATTTTGTGTTGGGTCCGTGACAAATGGTCTCTGACTATTCTTTGGGGGCGGTGTTGATTTGGTTCATTGCTTTTTCGCAGCCCTCCGCGATCCAAAGTTCCACACCGTCGGCGGCGGATTTTACGGCTTCATCCATCAAATCGCGGTCTTGGGAAAGAAATTTTGCGAGCACGTAATCCGCGGCGTTCATGCGGCCCGGCGGGCGGCCGATTCCGATTCGCAAGCGGGAAAATTCTTGAGAACCGAGCTGCTGAATAATGTGGGCCAACCCCTTTTGACCGCCGGCGGATCCGTCCGCCCGCAAACGCAATCTTCCCGCGTCCAAGTTCAAATCATCGCAGATGACGATTAAATCGCTCATCGGCAATTTGTAAAAATCCATCAAAGGCCAAACGCTGCGGCCGCTGAGGTTCATGTAAGTTTGCGGGGCCACCAGCAAAACTTTTTCGCCGGCGAAAAAAATCTCGACCAACTCGGCTTCGTGTTTGAGGTTCGGGCCAGAACCTCCGTGCCTATTCGCCAACTCGGACACAACTTCAAACCCAACATTGTGCCTTGTGCCGCGATATTTCGCTCCCGGATTGCCCAGCCCCACCACAATCTTCATCGGCTCAATCCAGCAGCATTTTTTCCACTTCCCCTACCCAGAACCTTGCTTGTGTTAGGGTGGATCAATCCTCTTCGTCCTTGGCTTCCCGTCCGATGACTTCCGGCTCGGCGGGGCCGGCTTCCAAACCTTCTTCTTCCTCGTCGGTAACAACGTGCGGTTCATTGACTTGCACAAGGATGGTATCTGCAGGCAGCGAAACTTGGGCACTGGGCGGCAATTCCAAATCCGACACGTGCTTGGCATCGCCCATTTTCATGTCGCTGATTCGCAAAACCAGTTCATCGGGGATCTCCAAAGCCAGCACTTCCATGTCCAATTCATGCACGGGCTGTTCGAGAACCCCGCCCGATGTGACCCCCGGAGCAATCCCCTTGATCGTGATGGGAACCGTCACCGCCACCCGCTCGTTGGCATCGATTCGCATCAGATCGAAATGCAAAATCTCGGTCGCGAACGTATTCCAATGCACATCGCGAAGAATCGTGATTTCCATTTGGCCGTCGAGGTTCACATCGACGATTTTGTGACCGGAATTGACTGCGCGGGTCAGCGTCTCGCCATCCACGCTAATCGACACCGAATCTTTTTTGTGCCCGTAGATATTGCCGGGAATCCGGCCTTCCTGGCGGAGTTTTCGGCAGGTTCGCGTACCGAGCCGAGTTCTGGTTTTTGCGTGAAATGTAGAGTGTTCGACCATGTTTTTGCCTCAAACGATAATTTTCCTAAGAAGCGAGACAGAATAGCTTCCACCCCACCGCGTTGCAAGTCAGCAGTTTTCGGTTTTCGGTCCCGCGAATGCTTTCCTTCAAAAATCAGCAATCAACTCTCGACAATCATCAATTTCGACTCCTGACCGCAGACCTCAGTCTCCCTTCAGTTGCCGGATGATTTCCTCGATGCTGGCCAATTGGCTTTTGAGATTCGCCAAGGTCTCGCGGACATCGGCGACCACGTGTTCCGGGGCCTTCTTCACGAAACCCTCGTTGGCGAGTTTCTTTTCGTGGCCCGCGATGAAGCCCCGCTTTTTCTTGGCTTCATTTTCCTGGCGTTTGATTTCGTCTTTCACGTCGATCACGCCTTCCAAAGGGATGAAGCCGTCGGCATCGGTCAAGGCGAAGTTGGCCGAGGAGGCCGCCGGGCGTTCCACTTCCGCGCCGGCGGCTTTCAGCACGGTTTTCGCCAGATTGTCGAATTGATCGGAAACTTCTCCCAAGTCGGCGGCGACTTCCGCCGGGCAGCGAACGTAAAGCGTCAAAGGCGTGGCGGGGCCGATATTGTAAACTGCCCGCACGTTTCGCACGGCGATGATCGTATCTTGCAGCCTGGCGAACCGCGATTCCAACTCCGGGTCTTGCCAGGCTTTGGGCAATTCCGGCCAGGAGGCAATCATCACGCTCTCGGCGGCGGGTTCCGGCGTGAGCAACCCGCGTTCGGGTGCGATTTCTTTCAGCCGCTGCCAAAGTTCCTCGGTGATAAACGGCGTGAACGGTTGCAACATGCGGAGCAGGGCATCCATCACGCCCACCAACATCCGCTGGGCATTCGGTCTGTGGTCAGAGGTCAGAGGTCGGAGGTCGGAGGCCGGAGAAGAGGAATCGTCATTTGACTCTTGACGGCGCAGCCTCGGTTTAATCATCTCCAAGTACCAGTCGCAGAATTCGTTCCAAGTGAAATCCCGCAGCGCCCGCGTGGCGGCATCGAACTGATACCGCGACAGCAGCGTGGTCAGCAGTTCCGACACCGTGGACAACCGGCTCAAAATCCAACGGTCTTCCAACGGAAGCCCCCCCAAGCCGACACCTTGTGTGTCGGACCCGACGACAAGTCGTCGGCTTGGATCGGGGCAGGGGTGTAGCCTTCGAGATTCATCAGCGCGAATCGGCAGGCGTTCCAGAGTTTATTGCAGAACTTCTGCCCGTACTCAAACCGCTCGCTGACCACCCGCGAGATCGGTTGATCGTTTTCGGGATCGTAAAGCGGCGTGGAAAACTGGCTTTCTTTCTTGCACTTGGGGCAAACCAACACGGGTTTCGCTTGACCAGCCGGGATCGGGAACGCTCCCTTCATTGTTACGGGCACGATGATTGTGGCGTTGTTCAATTGATAGAGTTTCGGTTCGATCAATTCTTCGCAGTGCGGGCATTCGTAACTGATCGGCAGCCGAACGTCCTGCGTTTCGCCCGCGAACGAGGCAATCGTAAACCGCACCGCATCGGTTCCGTATTTGTCGATCAGGTCGGATGGATCCACGCCGTTGCCTTTGGATTTGGACATTTTCTGTCCGAAGCCATCCTGCAAATTCGGATGCACGCAAACGTGGCTGAAAGGCACATCCCCCATGTTATAAAGCCCGGTCAGCACCATGCGGGCCACCCAAAGCGTAATGATGTCCCGCGCCGTCACTAACACGTTGCCGGGATAAAAATAATCGAGGACTTCATTCTTTCCAGGCGAGCGGGGGGCGTCAGCCCCCTGGTTACTCGCAACGACAGAAGATTGTGAATCGTGAAGCGGCGGATTGTGGTCCGTATCCGGCCAACCCAGCGTTGCATGTGGCCAAAGGGCGGAACTGAACCAGGTGTCGAGGACATCGGGATCTTGCATGGAATCCGAGTATCTTCAAGATACGCGTTCGAAGTCCTCGTTGGCACATCGGCCACACAAATCCAGGCGCTCAGTTTGTTTCTCATCTTTCAACTCGATATACTCCGTCGAACTTTTCTGCCGATGTCCACCTTCAAATGCGAGAGTCTGATCCACCTTTCGAGTTCGGACCTTCGCGCGGATCGAATTTCCGCACTCAGAGTTGCCCATGTTCCAAAAGTAACTTCTCGTCGCGCTTGCCTCCGATCCTGACCACACTGGAATCCGGTGGCCCCACCAGAGTTGGCGGCTGATGCACCAGTCGCGTTTCTCGCCCAGCCAGTCTTGATAGGTCTTCGCGAACCGGGAGGGGAAAAACTTCACCCGGCCATCGTCTCGGCGTCCATTGCGTTTTGGGCGAGGTCTTCCATCTTCACGAACCATTGATCCGACATATAAGGTTCGATGGGCGTTTTCGAGCGGTCGCTGTGCTTGATGGGAATGGTCCGATCTTCCACCGCGACGAAATGGCCCAGGCTGTCCATTTGGTCGATGACTTTTTCCCGGCAGGCGTAGCGGTCCAAACCTTCAAAGGGCGCACCGTTTTCGTTGAGCGTGCCATCGGGATTGAGAATGTTAATCAGCCCGATTTCGGGATTGCGGCCGAAACAGGCGTAGTCGTTGGGATCGTGGGCGGGGGTGACTTTCACGGCTCCGGTTCCCATTTCCGGGTTGGCTAACAGGCCATCCGCGATGATGGGAATTAGCCTGCCATTGAGCGGAATCTTCACCTTTTGGCCCACGAGGTCTTTGTAGCGTTCATCGGAAGGATGCACGCAAACCGCCGTGTCGCCCAGCATGGTTTCCGGGCGGGTGGTGGAAAAAGCAATCGTTTGGCCCGTGGGAGTCCCATCCTCATTCACCACGGGATAGGTGAAGGTCCAAAAGTGCCCGGCCACATCTTCCTCGAAGACTTCATCATCGGCCACCGCCGTTTGCAGATAGGTGTCCCAATTCACCAGCCGTTTGCCGCGAAAGATCAGGCCATCTTTGAAGAACTTGAAGAACGTCCGCCGGACCGCTTTGGAGCAGACTTCATCCAAGGTGAACCGCGTCCGCCGCCAATCGCAACTGGCCCCCAATTGTTTGAGTTGGCCGAGGATGCGTGCTTCGTAGGCATCTTTCCATTTCCAGATGCGGTTGACCAGGGCTTCGCGGCCCACATCGTGGCGGGTCAGCCCTTCTTCTTCGAGCATGCGGCGTTCGACCACGGCTTGGGTGGCGATGCCCGCGTGATCGGTCCCCGGCATCCAGAGGGCTTCATAACCCTGCATCCGCCGCCAGCGGGTAATGAGATCCTGCAAGGTTCCATTCAGCGCATGCCCCATGTGCAGCGCTCCGGTCACGTTGGGCAGGGGGATCACGATGGTATGCGGTTTTTTGGCCGGGTTGGGGTCGGCATTGAAATAACCGTGCTGTTCCCAAAACGGATACCAACGATCCTGAGCCGCCTTGGGTTCGTACTGCTTGGGGATGTCCATAGACTGTAGGCTTTAGACTTTAGGCTGGAGGAGGGAAGTTCGCAGAGTTTCCTTACTTGGTTGAAAGTTCCGCCGGCTGTTCTTCGAGGACCGCATCCGTGCCGACTTCGCCGTTGTCTTTGAACAGCTTATATTCCACGCTGTCCACCAACGCCAGCCAACTGGCTTCGATGACGTTTTCGCTCACGCCCACGGTGCTCCAAACATCCTCCGCGTCGCGGCTTTCGATCACCACACGCACGCGGGCTGCGGTCCCCTCAGCGGAATTGATGACCCGCACCTTATAATCGACCAAGTGCATGCCGTTCAGGTTCGGATAGGCGGGAGTCAGCGCTTTGCGAAGGGCGGTGTCCAACGCATTCACCGGGCCGTCGCCATCGCCCACAACGTGTTCCACCCGGCCATCGACTTCAAGTTTAATCGTCGCTTCCGTCAAGGGCAAAGGCGAGCGAGGGACATCAGCCCCCTGGTTTTTTTGAACGGAGAAGGCGTTTTCTTCATCAACGAAACCAGCCAGCTCACGCTGGCCGCTCGCCAGACTGCGTTCCGTGCCGGTTTCCACGTTCACGCGGTAATGAATCCGCCGGAATTTGGGTTCGTAATGGCCGGCGAGTTTTTTCACCAACAGATCGAAACTGGCTTCTGCCGCTTCGAATTGATAACCCGCCGCTTCCATGTCTTGCACGGTATCGAGAATCCGCTTCATCAATTCGCCATCTTGATCCAAATGGTATTTGACGGTCTTGGCCACGATGTTGGATCGGCCCGAAAGTTCGCTGACCAGCACCCGGCGTTCGTTGCCCACCTGTTCCGGGCGGATGTGTTCGTAACTTTCGGAAATCCGGTTGACGGCATGAACGTGCATCCCGCCTTTGTGGGCAAAGGCACTCGAACCCACGAACGGTTGGTTGGAACGGAAATTCATGTTGGCCAACTCGTAAACGTAGCGCGAAAGCTCGGTCAGCCTTCCCACGCCGCCCTCGAACAAAGCCTGGTGTTTTTTCTTGAGGGACAGGTTCGCAACCACGCTGATTAAATCGGCATTGCCGCAGCGTTCGCCGATGCCGTTGATCGTGCCTTGCACTTGGATCGCCCCGCAATCGACCGCCGCCAGCGAATTGGCGATCGCAACGTCGCTATCATTGTGGCAATGGATGCCCACGGGAATGCCCAATGCCTCGCGGGCGGCGGAAACGAACTCGGCAATGCGTTCGGGCAGGCTGCCGCCGTTGGTGTCGCAAAGCACCACGATGTTTGCCCCGGCTTCCTCGGCGGCTTTCAGCGTTTGCAGCGCAAAATCGGGATTGGCCTGAAAGCCATCGAAGAAGTGCTCCGCATCGTAGATGACTTCGCGGCCCTCACCGTGCAGAAACCCCACAGAATCGCGAATCATCGCCAAGTTCTCGGCTTCATCCACACGCAGAATTTCGCGAACGTGCAAATCCCAGGTCTTGCCGACAACCGTGCAAACCGGGGCGTGGGAATCTTTAAGAGCCAGCATGCCGATGTCCGCATCCGCCGAGACGCCCCGCCGGCGGGTCATTCCAAAGGCGCAGATCTTGGCATGCTTAAGATCCATCTCGGCCACTTGCTGGAAATACGCGGCATCCTTCGGGTTGGAGAGCGGATAGCCGCCTTCGATGTAATCGAAGCCCAAAGCATCCAACCGGGCCGTGATTTGCAGCTTGTCTTGCAGCGAAAAGTTGACGCCTTCCCCCTGCGAGCCATCGCGAAGGGTTGTATCGTACATCTGAATGCGGGCCATGATTTCTTTCAGAGGTCAGAGTTCAGGGGCCGGAGGCCAGGGTTCGGGGGGGCAGAGGTCAGAGGCCGGGGAAGAGAGAAGATTGAGGATGGCGGATCGAGGATAAAAGTTTGGAGGCTCTATCCTGTTTCATTGCAACGGACAAAGGACAAATAAAAAACCTCAGGCCATCGCGACCTGAGGTGAACATTTTCTGGTTTTCGGAAAGATGCCTCACGGTCGCGCGGATGGGTCGGCAATCATGCCGCCAATAATACCAATCATTTCGATCCGAACCACAATGGGTAAGGAATGAATGGAGAATTGGGGCAATGCCATTTTTGGTTCCGGTTGAAGTAAAGACAAAAATCTGCTTAGGAAATCGTACTCCAAGAAGAATCGTGTGTCAAACCTGGAACTGTTGAGATCCGCAGATTTTCGGAGGGGCATGGTTGCCGGCCTTTTGAATCAAGAATGCGGAAAGCCGATTGCCATCGCATTACCCCGTTTGATTGTTCAAGACATGGGTTTTCAAGCAGGAATGTTTGTCTCAATTGTTGGTTTGTAAACATTTGAATGCTGTTTTTTTCGTTGTGGTGGTGTATAACGAACTCAATCTTGTCGGAATCTATGGATTCGTACTGCTGATTCCAGCGCCGTAGCAAATTCCTTTCAAACTGCATTTCCAACTCATGTCAAGGTGAGGTGTCTATGACTTCAAAATGTTCTCAGTTGTACTTGTTGTTGATTAGTGTGGGCTGGCTCTGTGGATGCGGCGGCCCGACCAATGAATTGGGCCGCATGAGTGTTTCCGGAAAGGTAACGGTGAGCGGAAAGCCATTGGATCACGGGTCGATCGAGTTCACGCCGACGGCAGCGGATGGGAAGGGAACCCAATCGGGAGACGTGATCGAAAACGGCGAATACCACATCCCCGAATCCAAAGGGCTGCCTCCGGGCGAGTATCTGGTGCGGATTTTCTCTTCAGAGGACAATGGGGCCGAAGGGGAAGCGCCGGGCGAATCCTCTGAAATTGCCAAAGAACTGATCCCCGCCGATTTCAACACCGACAGCGATCACAAAGTGAAAGTCGAAGCCGGCAAAGAGAATACGTTTGATTTTCCGATTCCCTAGTTCCAATCCAATCGTCGCCTGCCGCTTTCGCGGTTTGACGATGGTTTCTTAACTCCCTTATCACGTCTTTGTGGAGGAGCTGACATTATGCGGAAGCACCGAGGATTTACGTTAATCGAACTCTTGGTCGTGATTGCGATTATTGCGATTTTAATTGCCTTGCTGTTGCCGGCGGTGCAGCAAGCCCGGGAAGCCGCCCGGCGGTCACAGTGCAAGAACAACATGAAACAAATCGGGCTGGCGATGCACAACTATCACGAGGTCAACAGCGGCTTTCCCGTGGGCAACTATAGTTGCTGCTGGGGAACTTGGGTGGTGGGCATTATGCCGTACATCGACCAAGCCCCGCTCTTCAATCGGTACGTTCAGAACAACAAGTATGGAGTACCGGTCGATAATGCCCGCTACAACCACGCCGCCAACTTGCCGGTCACCCGCACCCGGCTTACGGCGCTAAGCTGCCCCAGCGATACGAACAACTCGCCTTTCAGCAATATCACTTCCCACAATTATGCCATCAATTTCGGCACGACGGGCTACGCGCAGCAAGCGACGCTCAACGGGGTCGTATTTAGCGGCGCACCCTTCTTGAAAGTGGGCGGCGGCAACGTCGCACGCAATACCAAGTTCTCTTACTTTGTCGATGGCGTCTCCAACACGATCTTGGTGGGGGAAGTCCTCCAAGGACAAGGCAAAGATCTTCGGGGCTTTTCCTGGTGGGGCGATGCCAGTGAGTTCACGACATACCTCGCTCCCAACAGCGGATCGCCCGACCGGATCTACACCTCCTCCTATTGCAATAATCAGCCGATCCAAAATCTTCCCTGCGCCCAATCCACAGGGGCCAATCCCACGATGTTTGCTTCGAGAAGCCACCACGTCGGCGGGGTCCACCTCACATTGGGAGATGGTTCAAGCCGGTTCCTGTCCCAAAACATCAATCTCGGAACTTGGCGCGCCCTCAGCACCCCGAAAGGTGGAGAAACCATCGGGGAATTCTGAGTTCGTCAATCGACAGGACGCGAGGAAAGGAAGATTATATTTCAAACGGGCAGGTTTGGTCATAACCGGAACGTAAGCGAGGAACTCTAATCGCTTGCCTCGCTTACGCTTCGGGTTACAATTCCTGACAGTAAAAAACGATCAAACTTGTCCGCCAGAAGTATGAAAAGCCCGTGAGTGAAAGATCACTCACGGGCTTTCGCGGATGGTATTTTGCAGCCTAGAAGGTTGCTTTATGCCGCTTGCGGTTTAGAAGGTCAGGATGGCGTCGATGCCGAAGACCGCTTGGTTGAACAGTTGCCCATTGTACCCGGAGCCGGTGTAGATGTCGTGATTGTTGGAGAACATGTGTCGAACTTCCGGGCGAATCCGCAAGTTGGGATTCGGGAAGAAGTTAAAGCCATAGGTCGCCGTGTAGTACGACACGCCGTCGGCTTTGTACCATTCGCCCCGCACACCGAGCTTCACCTTTTCGTGGAGATCGTAGAAGGCGTAGTTAATGAAGCCGGTCGAATCGCCTGGGATAAAGCTGTTGGGATCGCGGAAGTTGCTGTTGAGGTTCGTGCCGAGCACGTCGAATTGATGCACCGTGCTGAGTTTGTCGGTCCAGTTGTGACTGAGGATGAAGCTGTTAATCGCTCCCTGCCCGCGCCAACCCAGGTTGCCCACGATCGTGGAGTAGACGAACGAAGTATCATCGTCGATCTGATAGGTGAACCCACCCAAGAACGAGTTGCCGCCGTTGTACTGGTAAAATCCAGTGTCCATCCCCAACACCCAACCGCCGTTGACGGTCAATTTGTCGTTGACTTTGTAGCTCGCCAAGGCTCCGGTATGGGTGAACGGCTCGCTGTTCCAGAAGGTCAACTGACGGCTGAGGAAGAATTGGCCCGTGGAGGGAATGACTTCATACCCGACGATCGTGTAAAAGTGACCGAATTTGACGGACAAATCGCCCGCCGCGACTTCGGCATACAACTGGGGCAAAGCCCATTCGTAGATCCCGTGATCCCAGCCGTTAAGATAGTCGTAATGGCCGGAGTTGATGTTGCCGAAAGACTGGCCTTCATTCCCGGACACGCCGTAGAATAGGTCGGCTCGGAAACCCCAATCGAGACCTTTGCTGCCATCGGCCACTTTGCCGAAGTACAAGTATTGTTGGTCCAGATTGACTTTGTTCCATTCCCTTTGGTTCAGGCTGGGACCGTTGCCCGTGAAGGCTCCATCGGGATTGTTTTGGTAAGCAATTTGCGTGTATCCGCCGATTTCGAGACCTTTATCGGTAAAACAGTTATTCCCGCATTGGTCGGTGAATATATCGGTGATCACCCACGGTCCCTCGGGTTCTGCTTCTTCTTCCTCTGCGGGGGGGGCGGGGGGCACTCCTTCGCCGGGCGCAGGATTTTCATCTTTCGCGGAGGCGCGTTCTTGTTCTTGAAATGGTGTTGCTTGTTCCTGGGCGGAGGCTCCGGGTGTCACCCCGAATGCACAAACCCCCAGCATGATGCCGGAACCGAGATACCGGCGAAATTTCCGTCCGATGCCATCCATTAGCATTACAAACTCCTAAAACACACTTCAGAATGATGGGCGGGTGATGCCAGAGTTTTCCAGCGAGCAAGAAGCCTCGGCAAGGGGTAAAAAGAACTCATTCTACCGTGAACCGACGCTGTTTGACGGCGGCAGGTCTCGACGGAAAGCGAGATCATCGTCCATTCCACTCAATGAGCGCGATGAGTTTGAATGTCCTTGTCCGTAGAATCGGTTGTCCGGTCCAGTGGGATCAATCTTGCTTTGAGAGGGGGTTAAGGCTTCCGGGATTGATAGAGCCGTTGCAACCGATACAGCCGGATGAAATCTGATCTTGCGGTCAGCGTGTGTGATTTCCGCCCGCCGTTTGCCAATTTTCCGTGCGAGTTTGAGTGTCGGTTCTTTAGCCCAATTAGCTCATCTTGACGAGATTTTGGGATTCCTCTAATTTGCGCCCGTTCAGGAAAGAAATTTCTCCCTCTTCTTTTTGATGGTGCCGACGATGACAAGATCTTTACTTCCCTCGTTTTTGGGTTCGCTCAAAAAGCGTGTTCGCCGAAGCATCTCGGTTGATGCCGAATCCCCCCCCGACCAACCGATTTTCCAATCGCCGGTTCCCCAAGTGATTGACAATTCCCCGCAAGTCAAACACATTCTACAGGCCGTCAGCGATTTGGCTCGCAAGCCATTGGACGGACTGCGCGTGTTGGATCTTGCCTGTGCCCACGGATCTTATTCGCTCGAATTGGCGGCGATGGGCGCTCAGGTGCTGGGCATCGAGGGTAGGGCGGACTGGGTTAAGCAAGCCAACCAACGAAAACAAGATGCCTATCTCACCAACGTGGACTTCGTGCAGGATGATGTCCGCAACCTCAGCAAAGAAAAATACGGGGAATTCGACATCGTGTTGTGCCTGGGCATCTTGTACCACATCGATGCCCCGGATGTGTTCGACCTCGTGGCTCAAGTGTCCGATGTTTGTCGCGGATTCGCGATTGTGGAAACTCACGTCACCTCGAACGATTTGGCTTACCGTTCGCACCGCTGGCGAGGAAACGAGTACCACGGGGCTTCGTACAGGGAACATGCCCCCAACACAACCAGCGAACAAAAGCTCGCTGTTCCAGGGGCCTCTTTGGATAACGAACTCGCGTTCTGGTTCACTCAGCCGTCGTTGTGCAACATCCTGAGGCACGTGGGATTTACCTCGGTGCATGATGTGCGAAATCCTGTCCCCAATTTGTTTCTCGGCCCCCACCGGAACATGAAAATTTGGGGCAATCGTGTGACGCTAGCCGCCATGAAAGGCCGGCCGGTCAAACTCCGCGAGAGTTCCGATTCGCCGCGCGTTTCCGCAGCGGACTGGCCGGAAGACATGGACAATTACCGGCTGGAAGATGTGTTCGTCCACGCCCGCCCGCTGCCCGAAGCACTCGGATAACCCGTCCCGAAACTCGCCCGCAATTCGACTAGCCGGCAGCTCCGATTGCCCATCAATCGGAGCCGCTTCCTTTTGGCAAGAACAGCGAATCTATACAGAAGATGTTTCCCCGTAGCGGGCTTTTAAGGCATCCCATTCTTCCAGGCTATAGAGCACTTGCCGGGCTTTGGAGCCGTTGTAGTCGCCCACGATGCCGTCTTCCGCCATGTAGTCGATCAGCCTCGCCGCGCGTCCGTAGCCGATGCCCAAGAAACGCTGCAATCGCGAAACGCTGCCGAGTTGCTCGCGAATCACAATGTCCACGGCTTCATCGTATAACTCATCGCGGTCGTCCGAACCGAGCGCGGAACCGTCGGCTTGGGTTCCATCGCCCGGAGCAGGGCGGGGGGCTTGGAGGCGGGCGAGTTCCGTGCTATAACGCGGTTCATAAGCCGAATAAAAATCGATCACCGAGTTCACTTCTTCATCGCTCACAAACGCCCCCTGTGCCCGAATGACGTGGCTCGTTCCGGGAGCGAGATACAACATGTCGCCGTTGCCCAACAACCGCTCGGCTCCCATTTCATCCAGCACCACCCGGCTATCGGTTCGGCTGGCGACTTGGAACGACATCCGCGCGGGCAGGTTGGATTTTATCAACCCCGTAATCACATCCACCGTCGGCTTTTGCGTGGCGAGAACCAAATGGATTCCCACCGCTCGCGATTTCTGGGCCAACCGGACGATGTGGGCTTCCACATCCTTGCCGCAGGTCATAATCATGTCGGCCATTTCATCGGCGATAATCACAATATAGGGCATGCGTTCGGGAACCGCTTCGGCCTCTAGCATGTCTTCGGGATCTTCCGGGTCCAACCCAAGCCGATTCAAAATCTCTTCGCGGCCCAGTTTGTTGTAACTATCCAAATGCCTCACGCCTGCGCGGGCTAATAGATCGTAGCGCTCTTCCATTTTATCCACGGCCCAACCCAAGACGGCCTCGGCTTTTTTCATGTCGGTAATCACGGGGTGCATCAAATGCGGAACCCGCCGATACGGGCTGAGTTCGACCATCTTAGGATCGATCATCAGCATTTTGACTTCATCTGGACTGCGAGTCATTAAGATCGAGAGAATGAGCGTATTGAGGCACACGCTTTTGCCCGTGCCCGTGCGACCGGCGATTAATAGGTGAGGCAACTTCGTCAAATCCACCGTCAACGGATGCCCGCTGACATCTTTGCCCACGAAGATGGGAATGCGTTTGGCGGTGCGTTCCTTGGGGGCGGATTCAATCAATTCCCGCAGGCGGACCATCGTGCGTTTTTCGTTGGGGACTTCTATGCCCACGGTGTTCTTGCCAGGGATGGGCGCGACCACGCGAACCGTGGGAACCCTGAGTGCAATCGCCAAATCATCCGCGAGCGCGGTGATTTTATTGAGCCTTAAACCGGCTTCCAAACTCAATTCAAACTGCGTGACCACCGGCCCGGTATCGACCTCGACGATTTGTACGTTGAAGCCGAATTCTTTGAAGGTTTTCTCCAACGTCTGGGCGTCGGCTTGGGCTTTCTTGGCGAGGAACTCGAAAGGGAATTCTTCCGCCGGTTCCAAAATGTCAATCGGAGGCAGCAGCACATCGGTTTCCAGGTGTTCTTCTTCGATGCTGTGCTCTTCCGAAAACTGCTCTTCCGTGTCCCGCAGCGAGAGCGGCGCATTGACTTTTAGCGGCCGACGTTCAACGGAAGTCGGCGCGGGCAGATTCTGTTCCGCCTCCAGCTTCGCTTGCAGCACGCGGGGCTTGGGCGTCGCCCGCTTGCCGGTCTTAGGCGAGCGGGGGGCGTAATCCTCCTGGTCATCCACAAGCGAAGGAACCTCTTCATCGCTAGGAGAAGCTTCCACGTCTGAACGCACTTTCGGTTTGACGGAGGGTTTTCGAGATTCACGCAAGCGGCTAACAGACACCTGCCGTTCGCTTACACTCAATCGAGGCGGCGCGTTAATGGGAATAGAGATGGGAACCTCGTTCTCATCTCCTATACTATCATCACTATATTCTTCTTCATGATGTTCTTCGTCTAAGCCGCCGGCTCCCTCATCGGAATCGACGTGCAAAGTCTCGGCTGGGAGCGAATCGTGTGCCTCATCATCATTCGGCGGGGCAGGGGGGCGTTTTTTCCAGCGAGGTCGGGCGGAAAACATTCGCTTCACAAATCGCCAAGGCGAAGTCGCGAAACGCACGATGGCCCCGATCAACGAACCTAATACGCCCACATCGCCCGAGAGAATCATTCCCGCGGAAAACAGCGAACCCAGCAAAATCAATGTTCCCGCGACGGCGAATTTGCGAGCCATGAGAATCTGCCCCCACGCTCCCACGTAGCCTCCACTTCCCACCACCGGACCCACTCCAAAGCCCGGCAGCAACACGTGGAGGCCGATGCAAACCGAAACCAACGCAATCGCCAAACCGATGCTGCGGGTCACGAGGCCATCCAGCCCAATCCGAGAGAACAACCGCCCATCGGAAGAGATCAAACAAACCACGACAAAGTAGGCCCCATAACCCAAGTTGGTAAAGAGGTGATGGGCTAACTTCGCCCCCACGCTGCCGCAGAGGTTCGTGGTTTCCTTCGCCGCCGGAAACACCGCCGAACTCGGCGGGTCGGCGGGGTTATAGCTGAAAAGCGCAAGGCCCACGAATACGGTCGCGGCGAATAGCCCAAGCGCTAAGAGATCATCGCGGATGCGGGTGATGTCGATCATAACGATTCACGCGGGGTTTATAGTGAAGAGGATCCCCACGAGCGCGGACCGCGAGCGCGAGCAGGCGGATGCAATGTTCTCCGTGAAGACGGACATCTATCGCTCGCCTACCCCACTGCCGCGCAAATCCTAGCCGCCGGTGGGTTGCCTCGTGCAACAAAAAGTACAAAGTCTCTCCGTTCAAAAATCCCTGCTGGGATTGCATAGAAACTCCCTCACCTTAAGCCTATCACGCCGATAGCAGTCTGCCGGAAATCCGCGAGGCATTTTGGCTGCAAACCGCTACCGGCAGACCAATAGTGCGGAACGGCGAAACTGGGAAAACCCTAAGCGGTCGGGTTATATAGAGCATGCCGGTTATCGGATGAAAAAACGAGTCGCCCGATAAAAACCGGCCACTCGCCCGCAAGCAATTGGGGCACCCACTATGCGGCGCAATCCGCAAAGTCGGCAGCGAATCCTCGCTGATTCAGGTTCGGGGATTATTGTTCACGCCCGAGATTTTCCCGTTGACGAAACAAGACCGCCCCGAGATATTCGGAACCCACATCGGCGGTTTGTTTTGTCAACGTCAGCATATAGGGCGAGTGCATCGTCCAGAAGAATTGGCCGTGCGGCCCGCCTTTCTTTTCCACGCTGACGAATTGGTTGCCTTCCAGGCAATAGTTCCCGCTGAAGGTATAGTTTCCCGGCGTGAGCCGATATTGGCCGGCCTTGGTTTCCGTCAGCGCGATTTCGTATTCGTAACCTTCGGGCAATAGCACACGCCAGTTTCCCGCCAGCTTGACGCCGGGTGTTGCGGGGGCTTTTGTTGTTGCGGGAGCCTTTGTCTTGGCCTTTTCCGGGCGAGCTTCGGCAAGTTTTGCAATCTGTTTTTTCAAGTCCGTCTCAGAAAGATAGAGCGGATGCATCTTCGCGCCAAAGCCGGGGTTAATGTATTGATAGATCGCAAAGCATTGCTTCTGTTCGATCCAGACCGTGGCAAGTTCGATATTCGGTTGGTTGATGTTGGCGGGAACCGGAGCCGACTTCTTTTTGGGACGAATTAAAAATAAGACCCGGCGACTTCCATCCACGGATTTCACCGTTTTCTTGACCGCTTCCAGACCGCTTTCATCCTGAGCGTGAAAAACATTGTAGTCCACTTCAATCGGCTTTTGCTCCGCCGGGAACGGAACCTTGTCGCCGGGAGCCAAATTACCCCGCCAGCTTTCGAGAACTACCCCTTTGCCATCCACGACCACGATGTGCGTCGCCAGCTTGACGGAAGAACCCAAATCGAAAGATGGCGACATTTTCGCTAGCATCAAACCGCCAAGCAGTCCCAAAGCCAAGGGGGCGAGAATCAGGCTTTTCATTTGAGAAACTCCAAAAGCAAGGTGGGGAAAACCAGTTTATTTCAAAATCGATTCTGCCAAGTTTCCCAGCGTTTGGTGTAACGAAGTCGTAACAACTTCAGGCCGAAATCGCGGCTCCTTTCGTTCGCGATTTGCTAAATTTAATTAGTCCGGCCCCTCCGCTCCGGCGGTGAGCATGAAGTGATCGACGCTTCCCGCAACCAGATGTTGAATAAGGTTATACATGATGATGGGGAGCAAGATTCGCGGGTGGTCGGCCAATGCCATCGAAGCCAAAACGAGGCCGGTGCCGTTATTGTTCATGCCGAGTCCGAACATCAGGGACGTTCGCTGCGAAGGGTCGGCCTTCAAGAGATGCGCAATAAGCCAACCCGAAAAGAACGCCAATCCGCACAGGCTGACGGCAATCGCCAGCATCACGGCCAAGAAGTCGGGATCGGGATTGGCAATCGCCTTGGGCAGAGAAATTGAAGCATTGGAGTAAATCAAGCTCAGCAGTACGGCCGAATTGACCAGTTTCAAATACGGCTTGGCGAGTGTCACACGGTCTTTGCCCAAAAAGAGGCGAAGCAAAATGCCCGTTACGGAAGGCAAAATCACGCAGATTGCCAGAAAAATTCCCGATCCCTGACCCGCTAATTCGTGCAGGTCTTCCGAGTAGTCGCCCGTCGTCATTAGCCCGACGGCATGGAACGCCAAAGGCGTCGCCAACGGACTAAGAAACGTTGTCGCGAGCACAAGCCCCAAACTCAGCGACATATTCCCATTGGCATTTTGGGACCAGGCTGTGGATGATCCGGCAATCGGCATCGAAGCCACCAACGCCAAGCCCACCAGAATGTTTTGCGTCTCGTCGGCATTGTGCCATAGCCCCATCGCCTGGCTGACGGCGAAGATGAAAAGCAGCGGCACCAGCAAGTTGGCCATCACGCCGAAGCCCAGCATCTTCAGGTTGCCGGACAGCGACCGCAGCCCGGAAAGTTCCACGCCCAGCCCGGCGTTCAACAGCAGGAAGGCCAGCATCAGCATGGGCAAAGAGATTTGGGCCTGCTGATGAAAAATGCTGATTTGTCCCACCTGGACACTGCGAATCCAAAGCCCAAAAGTCGGCCAGAATGCCGCGATGACATAGCCGCCCAACAAGAGCCAGATAAACCGCCGATGCACGAAGTGAGACAGCGTAATTAAAAAATTCACAGCGATTCCTTCCGGGAGTTCTCCCTTTCGGCCAGAAGCGGGGCGATCAATTCCCACCGCAATTCACTCCTGGCCCAGCCAATGGAAACAAGTTTTTCCGGCGACTGGAACCATGCCGGCCGCCCATAACTAAAAATCATCCCGTTCTTTTTTGCGGTCCCTAAGCATGGGGCGAAGAGGACAATTGAGGTTCGCCGGGACGATTCAAGGCAGCCATTGGGAATCGGAGAGTAAAGCAACTCCCCTGATTTGGCCGACTCACAACCGCCAAGTCGCCCCCCAACACTTCCGACAGGCGTTTGGCAATCGAGAGTCCCAGACCGACACCATCAATCCCGCGGCGACGGGCTTCGGGAGAGCGGCAAAACGGCTCGAACAAGCCGTCAAGTTCCTGTTCTTCAAGGCCATAGCCTCGATCTTCAACCTCCAGCCGAATCTCGTTTCCACTCTTCTCCGCGAGAATCGTGATGGGTGTTCCCAGTTCGCTGTACTTGCAGGCGTTGTCGAGCAGAATATCCAGTAACTCTCCCAACAATGCAGGTTGTGTGGCAATGGGGCAAAGCTCCGAATCCGTATTCTTGATTGCAAAGTCGCCGGCACGAGAATGTGCCGACCACGTTTTAAGATGCACCGGCAACCAGGCGGTCAAGTCGCACGGGTCGATTGCAGGAACATCCGCTTCGGCATTGGCACGAGCCAAGAACAATAGGGATTCCACCGTTCGAGATAAATGTGCGGCTCGCTGACGAACAGTTTCCAGCACCTGGCGGTATTCTGTTCCCGACCGTTCTCGGCGCAATGCGACTTCGACCTGTCCGAGAATCGCGGTCAGCGGCGTGCGAAGTTGGTGCGACGCATCGCCCGTAAACCTTCGTTGTCGTTCGAAGGCTTGTTGCAACCGATCCATCATCTTGTTGAAAGCCCCACTCAATTCATCAAGTTCATCGCGGCTTTCCAACGCGGGAAGACGTTGGGTCAGGTCTTCCGCATGGATTTCACCGGCGGCAACAGCCATCCGCCGCACGGGCAATAATGCCCGGCGACAAACGGAGCGTCCCACGACAAGAGCAATGATCCAAACCGTCGCCGACAGTCCGGCTAAAGTTGAGGCGAGTCGGCGTAATGCCGTCTGCATGGGGAGGACGGAGACGCCGGCCGTCACCGACAAGGCCCGGTACTTCAAGTTCTCATTCTTCGATTGCGACCCCGAACTCTCGGTTTGATGCCGCTCTGAAGTAATCCATTTCTGACCCGCTTTCCAAGTCCCAACCATCCATCGTCTGCTGCGGCTCTCCGTTTGCTGCCGTGGGAAAGCATGAGACGTTTCCTTGATGAAATCGTCCATGTTAACACCCTGTGATTGAGCCACAACTCGTCCTTGTTGATCGGCCACAAACCAAACCACTCGATCCTCAAAAGTGGAGAAGTCGAGGTTCTGTTGCCGATCCATCGGTTCCCACTCCACGCCCTCCGGTCCGGATTCAATCGCACCGCAAATTGTATTGAGTACGGTGTCGAGTCGTTCTGCATTTTGCTGATGAAGATACCTGTCGGCGAGGACGTAGAGTGCGGCCGAGAACCCGATCAACACGAAGGCCAACATCGAGAGAAAAAACATGGAAAGGCGGGTTGTAAGTGTCATGTGGCTACCTCGGTCTTTCCCCCAGCACGTAGCCGCGGTTGCGAAGGGTTTGGATCATGCGGGGGCCGTGTGCTTCCAACTTCCGCCGCAATTCTATGATGTGGACTTCCAACGTATTGGACAGGCCATCATAGCGTTCCTCCCACACCTGTTCGTAAATGCGAGTTCGGCTGAGAACTTCGTGCGGGTGACGCAAGAACAAAACCAACAGCGCGTGTTCTTTGGCCGTCAGATCGATTCGCTGCCCGGCACGTTCCACGTGGTGCGTGGCTAAGTCAAGCTGAACGTCCCGATAGGACAAGAGAGTCGTGGGCTGTGCTTGATGGCGAGAAAGCACGCGCACACGAGCGAGAAGTTCCTCGAAGGCGAAGGGCTTGCAGAGGTAATCGTTCGCTCCGTTGTCGAGTCCCCGCACTCGGTCGGAAACCGCATCTTTGGCGGTCAGGAAAAGCACGGGCGTGATCGAGTCGCGTTGCCGAAACCGCTGCAAAAGTTGCAGCCCATCGCTCGCAGGCAGCCACCAGTCCAACAGCACGACATCCCATCCGCCATTTTGCAGGCAGTGCCAGCCTTCCACACCGTCTGCCGCCCGCTCGACAATGAAGCCTTCTTCACGCAAGCCACGCACGAGAAAGTCGGCAATTACCTCTTCGTCCTCGATCACCAAAATACGAACGCCCATTGGGACTCCTTTTTTCTAAATTCAGGTCGTCGCCAACGGGCGTTTTGGAAGCTGAATTACTCGTCTTCCTTTTTCTCCGATTCTTTCTCTTCTTTTTCTTCGTCATCATCATCGTCCTTGACAACTTTGCCGCTGGACTTGATCTTCGCTTCGATTGTTTTGCCGTCCTGCGTCTTCAGTTGAATTTCGTAGAACTCAAGCTCCGGCTTCCCATCCTCCAATTCATAGACGGCCTCCGCAGATTTCTGAGTTGCTTTGGGATACTGCTTTGCCAGCGTCTTAGTCACAGCCTTCGGCAAGTCCTTGAGGTCGATTTCCTTTTCCAACAGTTCGATTTCGCCGTTCGGTTCCAGGATGATGTCGATTTTCTTTCCCTTTTGCATCACCGTGACTTCGTATTTGATCTCATCGTCCTCTTTTTCTACCGCAGCCTCGAGCATTTTGGCTTTGGGGAACATCTTCTGGACCGCGTCCGTCACTGCTTTGGGCACTTTCTCCAGCGGGACAGATTTCTCTTCCGCGCGGACATTGCCGACGAATGTGGTTGCTGAAATTGCCGCCACTGCCGCACACATCAAAACCGTTCGCATGACTTCACTCCCTTTGAGTTTACAAAACCACATGACCGTTGCCATCACAGAAACAGCAATCTCGTCACACGTCGGGCTAATTGTACCGCAGACCAATAAACTGCCTGTGAAGCGAAGATAAGAAATACTTTACTTATCCGTCCGCTACGTCCCTAACCAGTGGATCAATTTCCCGGCGACAGCGGTTTTTGTGCCGGACCAGTTTTGGATGACTGCGCCGGTTTGGTCTAAGAGTTCCACGGCGTTGGTTTCCGAGCCGATGGCGGTGGGGGCGTTTAAGACGATCCAATCGCAGTTTTTGGCCCTGAGTTTTTGCAGCGCGTTTTCGCGGGGGTTGACGGCTTCCAAGGCGAATCCGATGACCCAATGCCCGGCTTTCATCTGGCCGAGTTCGGCGAGCACATCATCGGTTTCGATCATCTCAAGCGAAACCGCTTCGCCCGTCTTGGCGATCTTGCCTTGGATCCGCTGCTTGGGTTTATAGTCGCAGACGGCGGCGGCGGCGATTACGCCATCGCATGCGGGAAACGCCGCCACGCAGGCATCCCGCATTTGGGCCGTGGTCTCGACCGCATGAACCTCAGAACCCACCGGTGGCGGCAAATCGACGGGTCCGGTGATTAACACCACTTCATGCCCCGCACGCAGGGCGGCTTCGGCGAGGGCGTAACCCATCCGCCCGCTGCTGGCGTTGGACAGATAACGCACATCATCCAAGTATTCCCGCGTAGGTCCGGCGGTGATGAGAATTTTCATAGGGCGATTCGTGTTTAAGCACAAGACAGAGGGAGAATAGAGGATAGTGGGTTGAGGATGGAATTTCGTTTCCGGTGACTTTTCACTTTTCAATCTTCGCTCCTCGTTCCTCCAGCCTCAATCGCAATCGACAATGCAACATGAAAAACCACCGTGCATGAACCGGAAGATTGTAGTTTGATGACACGGCGAGAGGCTTTCACGTCTCAAGAATTTGCAATTCGCCGGCAGGAAGGGCGGCGTTGAGGCTGCCGGAGCGAAAACCTTCCAAGTCGAGCGTGATGAAACGGAAACCCAACTCGCGAAACTTGGCGGCGATTTCTTGGCGGAGATCCGGTTCCATCAGCCGGGGCAAATCGGCGAGGGGGACTTCGATGCGGGCGAGTTCGCCGGCTTCCAAACGGACCCGCAATTCCCTGAGGTTCAAGCGTTGGCGGAGGAATCGCTCGGCCCCATCCACGCGGGCGGTGCGTTCCGGCGTGACGGGGACTCCATAGGCAATTCGGCTGGAAAGGCAGGGCATCGCGGGCTTATCCCACACGGGCAGTTCCCAAAAACGGGCCAATTCGCGGACATCGGCTTTGGTCAACTCGGCCTCCATCAATGGGCTGCGGATGCGATGTTCGCCCGCGGCTTTCATGCCGGGCCGATGATCGCCGCGATCATCCACGTTGGCTCCGTTGACCACGATGCCCCAATTTTGAGCGGGCAGCCAGGCTTCCAATCGGCTGTAGAGTTCGGTCTTGCAGAAGTAGCAGCGATTGCTGGGGTTGGCGGTGTAGTGGGGATTTTCAAACTCCGCCGTCTGGATGATGTGATGGGCGATGCCGATTTGTTCCGCCAACCTTCGGGCTTCTTCGAGTTCGCCTTCGGCGAGGCTGGAACTCACCGCCGTGACCGCGATGGCTTCATCCCCCAATGCCAAGCGGGCGGCCTTGGCAACCACGCTGCTATCCACGCCCGCCGAGAACGCCACCGCCACCCGCCGCATCTCGGCAAGGAGTTTTAGGAGTCGGTCGCGTTTTGATAAAAGCGTTTGATTCATGGCTGTTCCCGATTTTCCGACGAAGGTTTTTCCCAGATCGCGGGTTTTCCGAATAGCCCGTGGGCGAAAACCTTCGCCTTTCTTCCAGCGTGTTTTCCCTTTATACTGAAAACACGCTGGAAAGCCCAACTTCATTATAGGCGCACGCTTCAGACTTTTGCCGGCAGGAACAACAATCCATGCGAACTTTCGTGATTCTCTTTGTCGTGACGGCCAGTTTGGCCGGCTTCTTCGCCGTGAATCCTTCGGTTCAGGCGGCACTTTCCTCGGCCCAACTGCGGGAACTGCGGGGGTTGGAATCGGATGTCCGCCGGGCCAATGCGTCGATTCGCCGCAAAGACTACGACGATGCCGAGAAGCGGCTGAAAGAAGTCGAAGAAACCATCGCCAAAATTCAAAAAGATGCGATGGTGGACGACAAAGACCGCACCATCGCCGTTCTGAAAAACGCGATTGCTTTTCAGCGGAATTTGCTGAACAAGGCCAGGCCCGCCAAACCCAAAGATCCGAATGCGGCGGGGGTCAGTTTTACTAAGGACGTGCTGCCTGTTCTCACCAAGAATTGCGGCGGCTGCCACGGAGATGCGGGCAACCCTAAGGGACGGTTGAAGCTGACTTCGTTCGATAACGTCAAAAAAGGCGGGGCGAAAGGTGCGCTGTTAACAGTCAACAATGCCAACCAAAGTTTAATTATGCTGAGGATCGCGGGGCCTGACAACCAAAAGATGCCGCCGGGCAATCGTCCCCGCTTGGCGAACGAAGAGATTCAAACCATTCGGGATTGGATCAACCAAGGCGCGAAAGACGATTCAAACGATCCCAAAGTCGCCGGCAAACCCAAGGAAATGGCGAACATCGTCGTTCCCAAGGCCACGGGCAAAGAAACGGTGTCTTTCACGAAAGACATCGCTCCGTTTATGGTCAATTTTTGCATGGGCTGCCATAGCGGGAAAGACCCCAAAGGCGGCTTGCTGCTGACTTCGGTCAACAACCTGATGAAAGGCGGCGACAGCGGGCGGGTGATTATCCCCGGTGACTTGGAGGGCAGCCGCTTGTTCCGTTTGGTGGGCGGTCTGGAAGCCCCCCGTATGCCGCAAAACCAAGCCCGCATCACCCGCAAGAATTATAACGATCTGAAAAAATGGTTTTTGGAAGGCAACAAGTTCGACGTGGCCGACCCCGCCAAACTGCTGAGGGACATCGTTCCCACCGATGAGGAAATCGCCGCCGAGCGCTTGGCGAAACTTACCGATGAAGAGATGACCCAGCACCGCATCCGGCGGAGCCAAGAGCTTTGGATCAATGCGGTTCCCAAGCAAACTTACCGCTGGCTGGAGACCCGCGATTTTCTGGTATTGGGTTCCGTTTCCGATTCCCGTTTGAAAGAAATCGCCGCTTGGGCCGATGAACACGCCGGGGTCTTGCGGAAAACCTTCGGTGAAAAAAGCACATACCTTTGGCGGGGCAAACTCGCGATTTTCGTGTTGAAAGACCGCTTCGATTTCGAGGAATTCACTTCGGTGAATTTAGGCCAAGAAGCCCCGCCGGAGTTGTACGGCTTCGCCAAAGTCACCGGCACCGGTGAAGATGCCTACGTCGCCTTGCACGATGTGGGCGATGCCGCCTCCGAAACCGAACCCAGCTTGCGGACTAACTTAATCGAACAGATTACCTCGGCATTTCTGCAAAAAGACGGCGGCGATCTGCCGGCTTGGGTCACGCGGGGAACCGGCCTGTATTTCGCGGCCCAGGCTCAAAAGAAAAGCCCGTATTTCCAAGGGCTAAGGCAATCAGTCCCGCCGATGCTGCAAACAGTGGCCAAGCCCGAAGAGATCTTCAATAACGGCACGTTTTCGCCCTCCGCCGTGGGAGCGGTGGGTTACACGCTGGTGGAATTCTTGATTAAAGGGGCCACTGAGACCAGCTTCAACCAACTGATTAAGGTCTTAAAGAAAGGCACGAAGATCCAAGAGGCCCTCAAAACCGTTTACAAAGCCGACCCCAAATTGTTGGCCCAAAAATACGCCGCCAGTTTGAACGTCCGGCAACGGAAATAAAAGGGCCAGTTGTCCGTTGGATCGGGCCTGGGTGTGAGGCGAAATTCCCACGGACCACAAACAACGGACCAAGCACATCATGTTGAACCAACATTCCCACTACCAACAGCCCGATCCGCTTTCGGCGGAGAAATTGCAATTGTTTGCCGCGGGGCTTTCGGGGCTGTCGCAAGAAGAAATCCGCAAGGCGAAGTCGCTTTACATCCGCAACGCCATTTCGGAATACCGGGCTTTCCGGGAAACGCTTGCGGGTTTTCAGGGGGCGCAAGGCTGTATGTCGGTCATCCCAATCTTCTGGCCGATCTTGGGCGCACAAAAACGCATGATGAACGCCCAGATTCGGCTCCAGCGGGATCGCATCCAAAATGCCATCGACGTTTGGCAAGACGACCTCCAAGGCGAACGCTTCGACTTGGACGATTTGTAATTTGTCCGTGGTCCGTGGAAATTGGTCATTGGGACTTGGTCATTGGGATTTTCCGCCACGATGCTTTATAGTCGAGTTTTTCCAGCAATCCCTTGGGGATGAACCGAATGGCGGATGCGATCGTGATCGGCGGGGGTGTGATCGGCCTCAGTTTGGCTTATGAATTGGCGGGGCAGGGGATCGCGGTTCGCGTTTTGGATCGGGGCGCGATGGGTCAAGAGGCGTCTTGGGCGGGGGCGGGAATGTTGCCGCCGGGCAATTTTGAATTTTCCATTTCGCCCGAACAACGCTTAAGATCTCTCAGCCATCTCCATTGGCCCAGGTTAAGCGAAGAACTCAAAGCCGCCACGGGCATCGACAATGGCTTTCAACGCGGCGGCGGAATTGAAATTCGGCTGCACGGTGAACCGGGCCAACTCGAAAATGAAGCGGACGCTTGGCGAGCCGAGGGTGTCCAAGTCGCCGAGACTTCGCTGGAAGAAATTCGCCTCAGGGAGCCAAACCTTAATCCGTATGCGGCCTCGGGCTATCGTCTGCCGGAGTGGGGGCAGGTGCGAAACCCTCGGCATCTGAAAGCCTTGATCGCCGCGTGTGCCGGGCGAGGCGTGCAGTTTTCGACCGGCACGCCGGCAATGGGGTTCGATCGACAGGCAGAGAAAATCCTGGGTGTGAAAACCCCGGCGCACACGTTTCGCGCGGGAATGTATTGCCTGTGTGCCGGGGCGTGGTCGGCAGGATTGGCGGAAGCGGCGAAGCTTCACGTTCCCATCCAGCCCGTGCGGGGGCAGATCGTGCAACTTTCCGCGCAACCCTTGCCGTTCACGCACGTTCTGCAAGCGGGGTCGCGGTATTTGGTGCCTCGCCCCGATGGCCGAATTCTGATCGGTGCGACCGAAGAAGAGGCGGGATTTGAAAAACGCAACACCGCCTTCGCCGTCGCGGAGTTGATCGGCTTCGCCAGCGATTTGGTTCCCCGTTTGGCGGAGGCGACGGTGGAACGGTTTTGGTCGGGACTTCGCCCCGGTTCGCCGGATGGCCTGCCTTATTTGGGCCGCGTTCCCGAAACCGAAAACCTGTATCTGGCGGCGGGGCATTTTCGTTCGGGCCTGCAAATGTCGCCCGGAACCGCCGTGCTGATGCGGGAACTCATGCTGGGCCAACCCCTGAGCATCCCCCTAGCAGGTCTGACCTGCGACCGCCACTCAAAAGAAATGCGAAACCATTCCCCAGTTTGATGTTTCACCGATTATATCAATCGTCAGATCGAGAGATCGTCCCTCAAACAGGACAAAGAACCAAGGACAAAGGACAAAAAATGCGCGCGGTTGTGCAGCGGGTTTCGCGGGCGAAAGTTACCGTCAACGGGGAAATTACCGGCGAGATCGGTCGCGGGTTTTTGGTGCTTTTGGGCGTGGCTGAGGGCGATGAAGTTGAAGACGCCCGTTTCCTGGCTCGGAAAATCGCGGGGTTAAGAGTATTCGAAGATGCCGAAGGCAAAATGAATCTCGCTTTGGCGGATGTGGACGGCAGAATGTTGGTTATCAGTCAGTTCACGCTGTTGGGAGACTGCCGCAAAGGCCGCCGACCCAGTTTCGTCTCGGCAGCTCGGCCGGAACAAGCCAACGCGCTCTATCAACAATTCACGGCAGCAGTGAGAGAGCAGGGGATCGCCATCGAAACCGGACGCTTTCAAGAACACATGGACGTGGAACTCATCAACTCCGGCCCCGTCACCCTGCTGCTGGACAGCCGCAAAGAATTTTGATTCGAGCGGCGATAGGCAGAATGCGGTAGACGGAAGAGAGAGGCAGTATGAAGACACCTTGTCCCTCGACCTGATTTCAGCGGACTGGCTGTTGTCTTCAGGCTCTGCCCTCCGCCCTCCGCTCTCCACCCGGTTCTGGCCCTTGTCCCTCGACCTTTGACCCGAAGACCCGAACAGATTGGGCTTCTCTCCTCGTTTTTCCTCGTCTATACTCTGCCGCTCGGAAACCTTGGGGTTGAACCCCGTTTCTTTCATACCAGCGGTAGGATACGCGGATGTGGTACGATGTTTTGGTGGCGGGCGTTCTTCTTTTCGCCGTGATTCGCGGTTCCATTAAGGGCTTCGTATGGCAGTTGGCGACCATCGCGGCGTTGGTGCTGTGCTTCGCCTTTTCGGGGTCGCTGTCGCAGGATCTCGCACCTTACATCACTTTGCAGCCGCCTTTGAACCGCTGGGTGGCGATGTTCGGCCTGTACATCATTTTCTCGTTTCTGTCCTTCGGGGTGGCGCGGGTGCTGAAGGGCTGGATCGACAAGGCCCAATTCACCGAATACGACCGCCATTTGGGTTCGATGTTCGGCTTGATAAAAGGCGCGATCTTCGTGTTGGTGATGACGTTTTTCAGCTTCACGCTCACGCATCACGCGCCGGAAGCCCGCGCTGCGATTTTTAATTCGCAGACCGGAAAAATCGCGGCGGTGATTATGGATCGCCTGCATCCGGTTATGCCGAATGAATTGCATGCGGTTTTGGAACCCTACATTCACACGCTGGATCGTCCCGACTTAAAATTGAAGTATTCCCACGAAGCCCCTGCCACCCCCGGTGGGGCATTTTCCCCCGCGGGAATCTCGCCGCCGCAGCCTTTGCAAGCGCCTCCCTTTCCGGCATCACCCCGGCGGATTCAGAACGATCCGCCCCCGTTTGACAGCGTGACCGGGCGGGAAACGGCCCCCCCGCCAAGTCATCCGAGTTCCTCGGAATACTTCAATCCTTCCTATCCGCAGCCGAACTCGCAGCCTTCGCTCCCGGAAAACAATCCCTTCTTACCGCCCGCCAACGGGACGCAGCCGAACCGCAACAATTTGCGAACCGAGCAAGTCAAATTGCTGAATGAAGTGGCCGGCGTTCTGGCCGAGAAGCCCGAGGCCCGGCAAGCGATTGTGACCGAGATCGAAAACTCGCTCGTCGGGTTGCCCGATGAGATTCAACTGGGCGTCGTGAAGGATTGGTACAGTGATTTGCTGGTTTTCGACCGCAGCACCGACCCAGACCCGGAAACCGACTCGTCCACGCCGTTCGATGTGCGAATTGTCAGACAATTAGAACGCAGCAACGTGCCCTTGTCTTCGTTGAATACCGCCCTCAAAGATCGCTTGGAAAAAACCCGCCAATAGAACGGCGAGATTGCTAAACGCACGGCACGCACATGAATTGTCCGTGCCGTTTTTGTTTGCCATTTTCCAAAAGCCGCAGAGTTATTGGGGCCGTTGCGAGAGGGGAGCCTGAACGGGTTCTGCCGCCGTTTTGACCTGCGTGCGGATTTTTTTCATGCGGACGAGATTGCCTCGGGAGTTGTACTCGACCGAAGACATGAACCGATGAATTAGGAACACGCCGCGTCCACCGGGCCGTTCCAGGTTTTCGGGAAGCGTGGGATCGGGCACATTTGCGGGGCAGAAGCCTTCGCCCTGATCTTCGACTTCAATCGCCACGTGCTCGCGGGTGATTTCGTACTGAATCCGCACAACTTTGGCGGGGTCCATCTTGTTGCCGTGCTTAATGGCATTCATCAAGACTTCTTCTAATGCCAAGCGAACACCCATCACATCCGGCATGGGGTAATCCAACTCTTCCAACGCTTCCACAATTCGCATCTGCACCGAGCGAGCGGCGAGAGTGTCGCTGGGAATGACCGCTTGTTTTGAAGAGTGCTTTAACATGCGCATGTTCCGCACTAACTAAGACCAATCAATAGATATTTGATTTGGTTGAGATGGGACGCTTCCATTCGTTAATCCTAATATGACCGATGTTTGCACATCTCACAAGACAAGCTTGAAAAAAACTCCGGCAGATTTACCCGTGGGAATTTTTTCCAGTCGCCGGGCCAGTGTTCGGGTTTAATTTTAGCGAGAACTCCTTACGGGGAAAACGCGAACTTCTCTGCGGAATCCACTACAAAAATCGAGATTTCGCGAGATTTTTTGAAAGGTTTCTGCTTACGCAAGCAGTTTTTCAATTGTGAGCAGAATCGTTGCGGGGTCGGCCATGCGGCCGGCTCCCACTTGCCCGCAACTCAGCCAGCCGCTTTCGGGCGGCACGATTTGCACACCATCTTCGAGCAGTTGCCGACGTTCCTTTGAACGGCGGGTTTGTTCCACATCTCCACGTTCATCGCGGGAGCCAACGCCAAAGGGCAGGTGATGGTCAAAGCCAGCGTGGACAGCAAATCGTCCGCCAACCCCCCGGCCAGTTTCGCCAAATAATTGGCGGTTGCGGGGGCGATGAGCATGATCTCGGCCCGGCGAGCCAGCCCGATGTGCTCTCCCTGAAAATGTTCCTGAGGGGAAAACAAATGCCGATGAACCGGGCGATTGGTCAGCGCTTCAAACGTGGTCGGGCCGATAAACCGCTCGGCGGCGGCGGTCATCACCACCGTCACCTTCGCGCCGGCTTGCACCAATTTGCTCGCCAAATCCGCCGCTTTGTAAGCCGCGATTCCGCCGCTCACGCCCAGCAAAATCTCCCGGTTCTCCAGCATTTCTCCGCCTGTTTGAGGATTAAATGTCGTCCAAGCTGGGGCCGGCATCGTCGTGAATGGGGCCTAAACCGGCGGCTTGCACCGCAGCTTGCACGCGGCCGGAACGATCCAGAAAAATCTTATTCTGCATGATTTCTTGCACCACGATTTCGATAGTGTTGTTGGTGGGCAGTTCCACCAGCGGCCGTGCGCCGCGATTGAGCGCCACCAAGCGTTTTTGGATCAGGGACGACAGCTTAAAACGCCCTCCGACTTTGTTGACGATTTCTTCTTCCTTAAACTCTTCCAGCATCGGTTTCAGACTCCCCGTGAGAGATTAAAATGGTGGCGATTTTGCGAACGGCCAGATCCAAATCATCGTTGACGACTTGGTGTTGGTAGCGGTTCGCGTATTGTAATTCTTCTTCGGCGGTTTTTAGCCGACGACGGATGACTTCTTCCGATTCCGTGCCCCTTGACCGCAGCCGGCGTTCGTAATCTTCCACTGAAGGCACAACCAAAAACACGCTGACGGCATCGGGATATTCCCGCATGATCGAGAGCGCCCCTTGCACGTCGATTTCCAAAAACGACCACGCCCCGGCTTGGCGGGCGCGGCCAACTCCGAACGCAGCGTGCCGTACCAATAACCCGAACCGTGGACCTCGGCACATTCCAGAAACTCCTGATTTTCGCGTCGGTGGTCGAACTCCTCTTGCGAGAGAAAATAATAGGATTGGCCATCCGCTTCGCCTTTTCGCGGAGGCCGTGTGGTAGCAGAAACGGCTTTCATCAAAGGGACCGGAGCCAATTCCAACAGGCGTTCGACAATCGTCGTCTTTCCCACGCCGCTGGGACCGGAAAGCAAAAACACACGCAAGTTGGAGTCATCGGGAGTTTTCGATTTCGATGATGCCACGGCAGCGATTCCCCATCTTCTCGCGACAATCAAGAAAGCTTTTAGCGGTTAGCATTTAGCGGTTAGCGATTTCGTTCTGGTTTGCGTGCTTTGTTAAGTGCGACCGCCTGCAAGTAGGAAATGAACTGTATCGTGGTTGCCCCAAATGGACTGTACCCCGCACGGGAATTGTTAAGCTGAAAGGGAAAAGCGACGTTTCGTGGTTTGATTCGATATCAGGCATGAACGGTACTTGAGAATCCGGATATAATGAGATTCTGGTCTGATCGCCCGAACTAGTGTGCAATAAACAGCCGACTAAACGAAGATGATTCGCAAACGGTTTGATGTCCATTCATTGAGAATCACTCCACGTTTTGTAGGACTTCGCGGATTTTCTCGACGGCGGATTTCATCTCCACCACGCAATGGGCAATCGTCACGTTGTTGGCCTTGGCCCCGATGGTGTTGACCTCGCGGAAAATTTCCTGGCTGAGAAATTCCAACTTCCGCCCTTGGGAATTGTCGCCTTGCAGGAATGCTTCAAATTGCTCCAAATGCGACCGAAGCCGGGTGATTTCTTCGTTGATGTCGCAGCGCTCGCTGAAAATGCTGACTTCGCGGATCAGGTCGGAACTGTCCACGGACACGTCGCTGGCTTGCAGAAGTTCTTGCACCCGGTCTAATAAGCGGTCGCGAAAACTCGATACCACTTGCGGAGCCATCTCCGCCACTTGCATCAATTGCTCGGTGATGATCCCCGCGTTCAAACGCAGATCGCGGAGCATCGAATCGCCTTCGGTGGAGCGAAACTCGGAGAGCTTGCCCAAGGCGGCTTCCAGCGTTTGCCGAATTAAAGGCCAATCGTCGTGGGGATCGGTGAGTGTGCCGGTTTCCTCGCTGATGACGCCGGGCAAAGGCAGCAAATGATCCAACTGCGGATGGACGGTGGCATGCAGCGACTCGGCGACTTGGTTGAGTTGCCGCCAATAACTTTGCAGCACTTCCCGATTGATTTGATACTGACTTTCCACGCCCAGCCGATTGATGCGCACCGCCGCAGAAACCGTGCCCCGCGAGATCGTGTTGCGGACCAGTTTTTCGATGTCGCCTTCCAAAGCCGCGTAGGCGTCGGGGCAGCGGATCATCAATTTGAGATAACGATTGTTGACCGTGCGGACTTCCACCGCCACGCTCAAGCGTTCGTTTTGGTTTCGAGCATCCCCAAAACCTGTCATGCTCAGCAGCACAACGGTCTCTCTTTCCGAAATGTGGAACTTTACGAATTTATGAACGAACAAGCCCGCCCGCGTTTTCTCGCCCCGCGACACTTTGGGAACATTCATTCAACAAGGCGGGCGATCTGACGGGAAGAATTCTTCAGCAGCCAATTCCCTCAGCATACAAATCATACGTTCCCGGATGCAACCCGCGCGGGAAATCTCGGTGGGAAATCAGGTGGGTTTGGTGGAAGAAAAGGTGAGTGGAGGGCCGAAGCCCCGTGGTTGCTCGGGATGCTTCAAAAGCCGAAATCGTTTTCTCGGCGATTCTAAGAGGCTTCGGTTTTCTTGGGCGGAGTTTCTGGTTTGGCTTCGGTTTTCTTGGGCGGAGTTTCTGGTTCTGGTGTTCGGTTTTCTTGGGCGGAGTTTCCGGTTTGGTTTCGGTTTTCGTGGGCGGAGTTTCGGTTTTGGTTTCGGTTTTCGTAGGTGGGGCTTCCGTTTTCTTGGGCGGAGCTTCGGTTTTCTTGGGGGCCGATTCTGCTTTGGTTTCCGGTTTCTTGGGGGAGCTTCGGGGTTTACCGTTTTATCGTTGGTGCTGCTTTCTTCTTCATCCGTGGTCTTGCTGGATTCGATGGTCGGGTTGTTCTTGGCATCAATTTCCTTCTGGCTTTGAAGCATGGAAGCGTTTTGGTTGGCTGCCGGTTCCAAGGCGAAGCGGCTGACCCCCGCCAGAAAGACCCACAGAATGGCCAAGCCGGCGGTGATCTTGGTGAACACGTCCCCAGCGCGGGTTCCGAACGCACTTTGGCCGCCCGCTCCGCCGAACGCGCCGGCCAATCCGCCACCCCGTCCGCGCTGCAGCAAAATGATAATCATCAGCAGCACGCCCACGAGGATCAACAGGCCCATCGATCCGTAGGCCAACCACCATTGCCAAGTCCAAGGCGTCATAATTCCTGTTCCTTTTTACTCGGCCAGTTTCCAGGCCGCTTGAATAATGGGCAAAAACTGTTCGACTTTCAAACTCGCTCCGCCCACCAAGGCTCCATCCACGTTGGTTTGATTCAACAACTCGGCCGCGTTGTCGGGCTTCACGCTGCCACCATAGAGGATTCGCGTCTGTTCCGCAATTTCGGCGGAGTAATCTTCTAACAGCCAATTCCGCAAATAGGCATGGGCGGCCTCGGCTTGATCCGGCGAAGCCGTCTTGCCGGTGCCGATGGCCCAAACGGGTTCATAAGCGATGGTGATGCGGGAAAAACTTTCAGAGGGGATTTCCGCCAATCCGCCGGACATTTGCAGATTGAGCACGGCTTCGGTTTGGTCGGCATCCCGTTCGGAGAGCAATTCCCCCACGCACAAAATCGCATCCAACCCGCCGGCCAGGACCGCTTTGAGTTTCTGGTTGATGAGTTCGTCGCTTTCGCCCAACACATGCCGGCGTTCGCTGTGCCCCAAAATGACTTGCCGGCAGCCCACATCTTTCAGCATGTCCACGCCGACTTCGCCCGTGTAAGCCCCGGGTGCGGTATGCCAGGCGTTTTGCGCCCCCAATTGAATCCCGCTGCCTGCAATCGCCTTTTGCACCGCCGACAAATAAGGAAAGGGCGGAGCCACCAAAACATCTATTTGTGTCTTATCCGCAGGAACGGCAGCGGCCAACTCGCCGGCCAATTTTTGGGCCGAGGCCAGCGTGGTGTTCATTTTCCAATTGCCTGCCACGAACAGCCGTCTCATGGGGGATGCCTCGATATTCGTTCTCAAAAAGTTCGGCGGAAGAAAAAACGCAGCCGCCCGCGCCGTTGAGGAATAATTCCCACGCCGGGGAAAATCAAGGGGCAGCCGAAAAATCCCGCGAATTCCCCGCTACCAAACCATTCGCCAAACCTCGGCGAATCTTAAAGCCCAAATTCAAAAACGGCATTTGTCCAAAGAGAATGTCGTTCAAAATTTGGGTGGCCCCGATTCTTGAATCGGGGTCGCGAAGCGACAAGAGGCCGGGGAAAATGACTAAGTTCTCTGCTTTTTAACCGATTTGTCCTTTGCTTCAAGAGACTCCCATAGCAGCCTCTTGTGAACCCAGGTTCAAGAACCTGGCCACCCCGTCATTGAAGTTTGGTCATTGGCATATCCTCTGCTATGGCAGGGAATTCGTTGCAAGAAATCCTGAAAGCTGATCGCTGACTGCTGAAAGCTAGCAGATCAATCGCGCGGTTCGCTGCGGGGGTAGGCTCCTAAGACCCGCATTGTGACAGCCATTTTCTCGACTTCGCTAAGTGCCCGTTTAATGCGGGAATCGCTGAGGTGGCCCTCGAAATCCATGAAGAACAAATAGCCGCTTCTTCCCCCCGCAGCGGGAACGATTCGATCCAAGTCAGGTTGATTTTGCCTTTCTTGAAGATCGTCAAGCGCATCGGTGAGCGATCCCGGTTTGTGCGGGATTTGTAGCAGGATCGAAGTGCGATCCTCACCGCTGGCCGGGCAAACATCATCCCCCACCACGGCGAAGCGGGTGATGTTTTTGCTGCTGTCTTCGATGTTCTCGGCGATCACGTTCAAATCGTATTGAACGGCGGCCTGGCGACTGGCGACGGCGGCGGCTCCGCGGGCTTGTTGAGCCAATTGGGCGGCGGCGGAAGTGCTGGTCACTTCATGCAAACCCGCCTGCGGCATGTTGCGGGCCAACCAATCGCGGCATTGGGAAATCGCTTGCGGTTTGCTGTAAATGTCGGTGATCTCGCTGCGAGGGCAACGGGCCAGCAGATTGTGATGCACGCTGATTTGCACCTCCCCGCAAATCCGCAAGGGCAGCCGGCGGAACATGTCCAAAGTGTCGATGATTCGCCCATCGGTGCTGTTTTCGATGGGAACCAAACCATAATCCGCGTGCCCGCGATTGACTTCCTCGAAGACCGAGGCAATCGTGCTGACCGGAACCAGGTCGGACTGTTCGCCGAACCGCTCGATGGCGGCGATATGGGTAAAACTGAACGGCGGACCCAAATACGCCACCCGTGAAGTCTTGACCTTCTGCCTCGCCGAGCTAATGATTTGGCGGAAGACCCCGCGCACCGCGCTTTCGGACATCGGTCCGGGATTGGCGGTCGCCAAGTCTTGCCAGAGCCGATCATCCGCTTTGGGATCGTACAATGACTTTTTCGGGTTCGGCGTGGCTTGGATTTGATCCGTCGTCAACGAGGAGCGTTCGTTGATGAGTTTTAGGATTTCTTTGTCCAGTTGCCGCAGTCGCGATTCCAGGGCGGCCCCCGTTTTTTTCTTGAGCACAGAACCCGCCTTTTTCGCGGGGGCTTTCTTTTTGACCGAGCGGCTGGCGGGGACTTTGCGTTTCGCTTTGGCGTTTGCCGGCGAGGAAGAAGCCGATCCGCCTTTGCGGGAAGTGGTCTTTTTTGCCATGTGATCCCTTTATGCTTGGTCTCGCGGGGCCGGCCACGGGGATTGCCCCAATCGCCGCGATACGTCGAGGGAACGATTCGGCGGGGCAGGGCAGGGGAGTGATGGCGGAGGCGAATGGAAGGTCAAAGTGTGAGGCAGCGGTAAGGTTCAAGGGGGAACTATCAAAATAACATCTAATTTGATAGAAGGTTACATTGATTGCCCGCAAAAGAGTCTCTAGACAATCGTATTGGCAAACGAAGAAATCGGCTAAAATATCGCGATTTCACCGATCTTTCCTCTTCGAGCTTTCGTTGTACAGAGCACAGCAAACACTGTCAAGCGGCCCGCAGTGCCAACTCTAATCCGGCGTTCGGTTTAGTGAAAATGGCCAAAAAAGTTCGCCAAACTTCCCACCGCGACCCGCTAGACTGCCAATTTGACAGCCTTTGGCCCTCGCCCCTCAAGTGGGTTGAATGCCATTTTGGCATGTTTTGCGTGTGCATCAAGAATCCCGACAAACATTTTTTGCTGTAATCTAATACAATCAAACAACTTATGTGTTTATTGTTTTATCGCAAGAAAGCGGCACACCCATTGCTGTACGTCTTGATGCCCCGGCAATTTTGCATGCTTGTCTTAGTTAATAAGCCGAGCGGGGGGCGTAAGGCCCCTGGTTTCATTGGGTGCTTAAGTAACCTAACATTTGGTCTGGGTTTCGTTGCGTTTGATTGATTGGGGGAAACCGGGAGGCTAACACCTCCCGCTCGCCTGGGCCAAAAGATCAGATCAAAATAATCTAAATCACGCTGAGAGGAGATGTTACGATGGCAGTTCACGGTGAAAAAGTTATTGGAATCGACCTGGGAACCACGAATTCGGTGGTCTCGGTGATGGAAGGCGGGGAAGCCAAGGTGATCCCCAACTTGGAAGGCAATCGCATCACGCCGAGTGTTATTGCGTTTACTGATAAAGGCGAAACTCTGGTCGGCGAACCGGCCAAAAGGCAAGCCGTCACCAACCCCACGAACACAATTTATTCCATCAAACGGTTCATGGGCCGCAGGCACAACGAAGTCGAATCCGAAGAAAAAGCCGTGCCCTACGAAATCACGGGCGGGGCGAACGATTACGTCAAAGTCGCCGTTAAAGGCAAAGAGCACACGCCGCCGGAAATCTCCGCCTTGGTGTTGCGGAAGTTGAAGGAATCCGCCGAAAGCTATTTGGGCCACAAGGTCAACAAAGCGGTCATCACCGTGCCGGCGTACTTTAACGATGCCCAACGCCAAGCCACGAAAGATGCCGGCCAGATCGCCGGTTTGGAAGTCTCGCGGATCATCAACGAACCCACCGCCGCCGCCTTGGCTTACGGCTTGGAAAAGAAGAAGGACGAGAAAATCGCGGTCTTCGATTTGGGCGGCGGAACGTTCGACGTGTCCATCTTGGAAGTCTCCGACGGCATGGTGGAAGTTCTTAGCACCAACGGGGACACGCACTTGGGCGGAGACGATTTCGATGAAGTCCTCATCAAGCACATCGCCGACCATTTCGAGAAAGAGCAAGGGATCGACCTCCGCAAAGATGCGATGGCCCTCCAACGGCTTCGCGAAGCCGCCGAGAAAGCCAAGAAAGAATTGTCTTCCTCGCAGCAGACCGACATCAACCTGCCGTTCATTACGCAGCATCAAGGCGAAGCCAAGCACTTGCAGCATAAACATCACGCGGGCGGAATTTGAACGCCTGATCGATCCCTTGGTCGACCGCTGCAAATCGCCCGTGCAAAACGCCTTGAAAGATGCCAAGCTCAAACCGGCAGACATCGATGAAGTCGTCCTCGTCGGCGGTTCGACCCGCGTGCCCAAGGTGCAAGACTTCGTCAAAAAGATGTTCGGCAAAGAACCGCACAAAGGCGTGAACCCGGATGAAGTCGTCTCAGTCGGGGCGGCCATTCAAGGCGGGATTATTTCCGGCGATGTCAAAGACGTGGTGCTGTTGGACGTGACGCCTTTATCCCTCGGCATCGAAACCGAAGGCGGCGTGATGACGAACCTCATCGAACGCAACACCACGATTCCCAAAGATGCCAAGCAAACTTTTTCGACCGCGGCTGACAACCAATCCGCCGTGACCGTCAGGGTCTTCCAAGGCGAACGCGCGATGGCCGGCGACAACCGCTTGCTCGGCGAGTTCAACTTGGACGGCATCCCGCCCGCACCGCGCGGCGTGCCGCAGATTGAAGTCAAGTTCGACATCGACGTGAACGGCATCCTCAACGTCTCCGCCAAAGACATGGCCTCAGGGAAGGAAAAGAGCGTGCGGATTGAAGAGTCCGGCGGGCTTTCCGAAGATGACATCGAACGCATCCGCAAAGATGCCGAGGCCCACGCCGAGGATGACAAGCAACGCCGTAAACTGGCCGAGTCTCGCAACAAAGCCTCGACACTGACTTACGAAATCGAAAAGACGATGAAAGAACACGCCGACAAATTGGATGCCGGTTCCAAGTCCGCCTTGGAATCTTCCATCGCGAAAGTTAACGAAGCAGCCAAAGGCGAAAATGCGGCGGCGATTGACGGCGCGATCGGCGAATTGGAGCAGGCTGCCTCCGCGTTGTACAAACACATGCAGGAAGCGGGCCAAGCCCCCGGAGCCGATGCCGGCCCCGAAGCGCGGAAGCAGCCCCCGGCTGATGATGACGTGATCGATGCCGAGTTCGAAAAGTCCGAGTAAGCAACGGCGAGTGGGGGGCGTAAGCCCCCCGGTTTCGTTGTGCTTTCCAAAAAAGCAACATTTACGGTTGGGTTGAAGATTGTCGTTTCATCGCGTTTTGGTTGAGCGGGAGGAACCAGGAGGCTGACGCCTCCCGCTCGCCTGAAATGAAGGGGATCGCGCAATGGCGTTTCGCATGGAGAAGTTGACAGTCAAAGCCCAAGAAGCCGTGCAAAGAGCGCAGCAGTCGGCGGAGAGCCATCACCATCAGCGCTTGCTGCCTTTGCATCTGCTGGGGGCGTTGCTCGCAGAAGAGCAGGGGACCGTAAGGCCCTTGATTCAAAAGATCGGAGCCAACCTCGGCCAACTCGAACGGATGGTGGAAAGCGAACTTGGCCGTGTTCCCAAAGTCACCGGGGCCGAGCAGCAAATCTCGGTCAGCCCGGAAGCCATGAAGGTTTTGGACAAGGGCCAACAACTTGCGGACGAGATGAAGGATGAATATGTTTCTACCGAGCATCTGCTGTTGGCGCTGACCTTGGCGGACACGCAAGCCAAGCGGTTGTTGGAACTCAATGCGATTGAAGAAACTGATGTCAGGCAAGCAATTCAAGCCGTCCGCGGAGGACAACGAGTGACCGATCCCTCTCCCGAAGACAAATACCAAGCCCTGGAAAAATACGGCATCGACTTAGTCGCGCTGGCCAAGCGGGGCAAGATCGATCCCGTCATCGGCCGCGATCCCGAAATCCGCCGGGTGATCCAGGTGCTTTCCCGCCGGCGAAAAAACAACCCGGTGCTCATCGGGGAACCCGGCGTGGGTAAAACCGCCATCGTGGAAGGCTTGGCCCATCGCATCGTGCTGGGCGATGTGCCTTCCAACCTCAAGAACAAAGATGTGATCGCGCTCGACATGGGGGCTTTGGTCGCGGGGGCGAAATATCGCGGCGAGTTTGAAGACCGCCTCAAAGCCGTGCTCAAGGAAGTCACCGAATCCGAAGGCCGGATCATTCTCTTCATTGATGAACTGCACACCGTAGTCGGGGCAGGGGCTTCGGAAGGTTCGATGGATGCCTCCAACTTGCTCAAGCCCGCGCTCGCACGGGGTGAACTGCATTGCGTGGGTGCGACGACGTTGGATGAGTACCGCAAACACATCGAGAAAGACCCGGCTCTCGAACGCCGCTTTCAGCCGGTGATGGTGCAGGAACCCAACGTGGAAGATACGATCTCGATTTTGCGGGGGCTGAAAGAACGCTACGAATCGCATCATGGCGTGCGGATTACCGATGATTCGCTAATCGCCGCCGCCACGCTTTCGGACCGTTACATCGCGGATCGTTTTCTGCCGGACAAGGCCATTGATCTGGTCGATGAAGCCGCCAGCCGGTTGCGGATGGAAATCGATTCCATGCCCGCCGAGATTGATGAAGCGACCAGGCAACTCACCCGCATGCAAATCGAAGCCGCCTCGCTCGCCAAGGAAAAAAGTGCCGACAGCAAAGAACGCCTCAAGGAACTCAAAAGACAAATCGCCGACCGCGAAGAAGAAGTCCACGGCCTGAAAAGCCGCTGGGAAGCCGAGAAAGCATCGCTCTCGCAACTCAAACCGCTGCAGGAAGAGATCGAACATCTAAGGACGGAGTTCGAGCAAACCTTTGCCAAGGCCCAGCAAACTTTGAGCAACGATTTATTCGTCAAGGCCGATGAACTGCAACAACGCCTGAAAGCCGCTGAAGCCAAACTCGCGGAACTGAAAGTCGAGTCCGAAGCGCAAGCCGAAGGCACCGCCGGGCGAAAAACATGCTCCGCGAGTTCGTGACGGCGGACGATGTGGCCGAGGTCGTCAGTTCGTGGACCGGCATCCCCGTGTCCCGCATGCTGCAAGGCGAACGCGAAAAACTGCTGAAGATGGAAGCAACGATCCACAAGCGGATGATCAACCAAGCAGAAGCCGTCGAAGCGGTCGCCAATGCGGTCCGGCGTTCGCGTTCGGGTCTGCAAGACCGCAACCGCCCGATCGGTTCGTTCATCTTTCTGGGACCGACCGGCGTGGGCAAGACGGAACTCTGCAAAGCCCTGGCCGAGTTTCTGTTCGATGATGAACGCAACATGGTCCGCATCGACATGAGCGAGTTCATGGAACGCCATTCTGTCGCCCGCTTGATCGGTGCTCCGCCGGGCTATGTCGGTTATGAAGAAGGCGGACGCCTGACCGAAGCCGTGCGGCGGAAACCCGTATTGCGTGCTGCTGTTGGATGAGATCGAAAAAGCCCACCGCGACGTGTTCAACGTGCTCTTGCAATTGTTGGATGATGGCCGACTGACCGACAGCCAAGGCCGCACCGTGGATTTCTCGAACACCATCGTGGTGATGACCAGCAACATCGGCAGCCAATTGATTATGGATCTCGCCGGGGAAGAGCAAGACCAGGAAATCCACAACCGCGTGATGGGGGCTTTGCAACGAGAGTTCCTGCCGGAGTTCTTGAACCGCATCGATGAAGTGATTGTGTTTCATCCGCTGGGCAAGAAAGAGATTCGTCAAATCGTCGATCTGCAACTCGCCCGGCTGGAAAAACAACTCGCCGAAAACGGTTACGGTCTGATTGTCAGCGACAACGCCAAAACCCTCTTGGCCGAGGAAGGCTACGATCCCGTTTACGGAGCCAGACCGTTAAAGCGGGTGATCCAACAGCGCCTGCAAAACGCGCTGGCCAACCGCATTCTCTCGGGAGAACTCCCCGAAGGCAGCACAATCCAAGTGGATGCCACCCCGGACGGGTTTGTGTTCACAACCGGCTAAAGGCGGGCGTTTTTGGCGGACGGTTTGCGGGGGCATGTGATATAATGCCAATAGTTTCATTCATGGCATTGATTCGAGGAAACCACCATGTCCGGCATTACGCAGCAATTGATGACGGCGGAGGAGTTTCTCCAGTTTACGTACCGCCCGGAGAATCAGGATCGTTTTTTCGAGTTGGAACGCGGGGAGGTTGTCGAGATGCCGCCGCCAGGAAAATATCATGGATTCGTCTGTGCCAACGTCATCTGGTTACTTCGCAGCTACGCAGTGGAGCGGGGCAGGGGTTACGTCTGCGGCAACGATTCCGGCATGGTCACTGAACGCGACCCGGATTCCGTGCGTGGTCCCGACATCAGTTTTTTCGAGGATGCCCAAACGGTGGCCGACATGGAACGAGGCTACGCAGCAGTACCGCCGCGATTGGCCGTGGAAGTTCTCTCCCCCACTGACCGCGTGAACCCCATGCTGCAAAAAGTCGCCGAGCTTTTGCGGGCCGGCGTCGGCATGGTCTGGGTGGTGGACCCCGAAGTGCAAGACATCAGCATCTGCCGCCTGGGAGAAGAACCGCGTTTGCTCTCGGCGGATGACACATTGTCCGCCGAAGACATCCTCCCCGGTTTCGCATGCCCCGTCACAAACCTCTTCGCGATGCCGGGCCAACAATAACTGATCCGCCGCGCCAACCCTACGAAGCTAAATCTGCCCTTAGGAGCGTGCGAGCATGTGAAATACATTTGTTTCCTGTGAAAATTCTTGTATCATCTTCAGTTCACTGTTTTGTGAGATTGTGGCGCGCCATGTTTTGAGACATCTCAACCTGGATTCCCTGGATTGATGAGCGAACAACAAACTGAGAATCCGTATGCCCGGTTCTTGAACTTACCAACCGATGTGGTCGAACCGGATCATTATCAGTTGCTGAAGCTCCCCGAAGGCACCGCGGACACGGAAACAATCCGTTCGGCGGCCATGAATCAATATCGAAAGCTCATGGTCTTGCAAAACAACAATGAGCTTTATGAGAAGTACGTGAAGCCGTTAATGGTTGAGGTCAACAACGCGAGAACCGTGCTGTTGGATCCTCGACAGAAAGCTGAATATGATCGCCAATTGCAGCCAGACAAGTTTCTCGGCGCGGAAGTCGTCGATTATGTTGAAGAGGAAGAGACAGCGGAGGAACAGGAAGAGGATACCGCCGATTGGCTCTCCGAGGATTTCGTCGATCGTTTTGAACGGGGCGGGCAAAAGGTTCGCCGTCCTTCACCACCGGGAAAAACCAAGCCAAAAGCTCACAAATCCACCCGGCCCCGTTTCTCGAAAAGGCGTGCTTCCCAACGTAAATCCGGACTTCAAATCAGCATCCCGGAACGACTGGCAATTTTTCTTCTCTTCGTGGTTCTTGGAGGAATTGTTGTCGCTGTCATCATGGCGATTTTCAATCTCTTGTTTGATGGAGTCCTTGAGTCGGATAATAGACAACAACTTCGGCCCCGAATCCGACGGTCCCGTTGATTGTGGAGTGTCGGACTTTGACGTGATTTTTCCATAGAGAGATAGAAGCGGGTGAATTTTCCCGCTCGCAATTTTGACTCTCTCTCTCTCTCGAGGAACGACACCATGAAACTTTCCCTGCGCTGCCTTGCCTTGTTGGCCGTGCTCATCGGGCTGCAACCGCTGCTTGCGAGTGCCCGTGGGCGTTCGAGACAGTGCCGACAGACGGTATCACAATTTGCGGGGCCGGTTCTGGTCAACCCCGCAGTTGGCTACCCATTATCAATGGGGTCTCCCCTCGGTTACCCGTCACGATCTGGGATTGGTTACCCTTCACCGGGCGCGGCTTCGATTGGTAATCCCTCTCTGGGGGCGGCTTCGATTGGTTACCCGCCCGCTCCTACGGCAGTCTATCAATTGGAAGCCAGCATTCGCGAATGGTACTTGAAATATCTGGGCCGAGAACCCGAACCGGCTGGGATTTCGAGTTGGGTCGATCACGTGTATTACCGCGGGGCGAGTGTGGCCGAGGTGCAAGTGGGGATTATGTCCTCTGCGGAATGCTTTGCCCGCTGCGGAAACGATCCGGGAGTCTACGTCCAATTCCTGATTCAGCAAATCACGGGCCGCCAATGCACGCCTCCGGAACTGCAAACGTGGGTGCTCTTGTTTCAGCAAAGATATTTCGGCGACCGAAGCCAATTTTGCCGCAACCTAGTGACCAGCCTCGGCTGAACGGAAGGGAAGAGCAGGGGGCTTTTTGCGTTGGACTACTTTGGGGGGCAACGAGGCAGGTAGAGTTCGCTGAGCGGGTCGAGTGGCACGCCCTGAGGCCGAAGACATCCTCCCCGGTTTCGCGTGTCCCATCACAAACGTCTTCGCGATGCCGGGACAACAATAACTGATCCGCCTCGCCAAAGGCACACCAGGCGACTGGGGGCAAATTGCCGTTCACTCGTGCTCACAAACAAAGCGGTCTTCGGCAATTTGACCCCACTCCACCCCGCCGCCACAAACCTCTTCGTCGATGCCGGGACTAAAATAATCGGTTCACATTGCGGACCTCTACGAAGCTGGAACTGGCCATTAGCGAGCTCGTTTGGACTCTTGCAGACAGTCCATTGTCGCCGTTGGCTGATCCCAACTTCCGGGTCTTTTCAAAAAGAATACTCCCTTATAAGTACGAACGGCATCTAAAACGTGCGAAAGCAGATATGCCTTTTTGTGCACCGGGCAAATGATTGCCAAATCTGGTCAAGACTGTAATGTCTAGATATACAGCTGTGTAATATTTCACATCTTATGTAACCAGTTTCCGCAAAGCGCCAGGTGGCCCTCCCCAGTAATCCTTTCCACTGCCATCGATTTGGCAAAAGCGAAAGCAATATATTGATCGCCAAGTCAAAGGGTTCATTAATTAAACGATTGCTGCATCCCGCTCTCAGGAACGGATTAGTATTGTTCCTTTGTGATGCTGTTATGACAATGGACACAGTGGGATCGTTCTCAGGAGTGTGTTTAGCCGCCTCAGACGCATACCGCATGTGATGTCCATCTGGAGCCAGCGGGTATCGGCGAGGTCGGAACTGCCCACTTATAGCCAACTTCGGCAATGGACGTTGTGACGGCAACATCTGACTGGCTCATTGTGGAATCCTATCTCTTGCTCTCGGTGTGAGGGCGATGTCAATGGAGATTCTCTCTAATCCCACCAACGCTTCATCGGATGCCGACGTAGTTGTCAAATGACCATTCGGCAGGGCTTTGACCATAGGTATACACCGGCATAGAGCATGGCACGAGCACGATTGTCGAAATGGCAAGCCATTTTAACTCGCCTACGGTTGCTGCGAATGTTTGCCTTGAAATAGTAACGTGACGCTCGCTTGGAAGCCCGCCAATTCCGGTTCTCCTGTGAGAACTTGCGAGGGAGTGAACAACACCGGGTCGCTTCCCGGGCGATGCACTAATATCGTGTCGAACTCGGGATCGGCGATCCAAACTTGCGGGACACTGACTTCCAGATAGCGGTGGACTTTTTCGCTTACGCTTTCGTGAGTGTCCGTCGGCGAAAGCACCTCCACGGCGATGGCGGGGCGCCATCATAGATTCCGATTTGTTCCCCCATCGAAACGAACGCCTCTCCCAAAAACACCGCGACGTCAATTCCCACGATCGTGTCGGGACCGGTTCCCAATCGGCAGCGGGCATCCCCATTCACAACCAACCCCGCAAGTCCCGCTTGGCTGTCGAGCCAATTCCACAAAGCGTGTGTGATTCGACCCGTCACCAGTGAATGCTTCGAATTGCGGGTCGGCATGGCATATTCCCTCAGTTCTCCTTGAATGAGTTCCCGGTACACGCCATCCACTTCGGGCAGCGCGAGAAACTCGTTGGCCGTCAAAAGTTTTTGGGACATGGTTGCCATCTTGATTCCTTGCCAATTTCAATTCAAAGCCCCAGAGCCGCCTTGAGACAGGCATCCACTTTTTGCATCGTCTCGTCGGAAAGTTTTCCGATCTGGTCTTGCAGGCGGTCTTCGCTCATGAGCGAGAGCAATTATCCAGAAATTACGCTGTCTTGCACGATTCCCGCCGCCCGTCCCTCTTGGGTTGTTGCTTCAAGCAGGAGACATGCGGGATCATCTTTGTCTCTCATGTTGGTCGTGAATCTGGGCAACCACGGCATGATGCAGACGTTGGTTATATTCATTGGCCTGCACCACAACCACGGGGCGTTTCTTTCCCGACTTTCCCGAAGCATGGGGGAATCGTGCATTGTAAACGTGGCCGCGTTCAATCATCCGTTTCGCTCCGAGAGATGATCTCGTTGGCTTCATCGGCCAAGAGGTTCATTTCCTCGATGGTCCACGGGCTGGAGTCCATTTCTTCTTGGTACACTTCCTCGCGCACGAGGATGCACGGGGTTTCGCCGATTGTTACGCGGACCGGTTCCCCCTTTTCCAAGTCGTGCAATTGTTCCTGGGTCAGATGCATGGGTTTTGCCTCTTCGTGGGGTGCTTTCCGATGTGGGTTTGAAATCGCGAAAATACCAGTCGAGTTTCGCATTCCCTTGGGGTGACAGCAAGAAAACGTCCCGCTGAGACTGGATCGGCGGGACGAAAGGCGAGCGGAAACTATGGGTTTCGAGTGCGGTTCCTGGCGGGGAATGTGAACTTTTCGCCTTGCATTTTCTCGAAGGTTTTTTTCTGTGCGGGTGTCAGCACTGCGAGCAGGGCCGCGTTGAGCTTTTCGCGGCGCTCGCGTGCTTCGCTCATAAACTTCTGAAGTTCTTCTTGCGTGGCGTTCTGAAAATCAAAGCGCGTGCTCGGAGCGTTGTCGGCTTGAATCTTCTTGAGCTGATCTTTTTGGGCCTGGTCGAGGCCAAGATGCTTGGCGACTTTCGGGTTATTGATTGCACCGCCTCCCTGAATTTGAATGTCCAATTCCCCAAACCGTTTTTGTTGCTTTTCGTCGAGCACGGTCTTGATGGTTTCGTCGGCCTTCTTGGCCATTTCTTCAACTTTTTTCTGCCGTTCTTCTCGGCTGAGGTTATTGAAGCCGCCGCGCAATTCCTGCAAGGCCGCTTGCAGTTTTTCCTTTTGCTCGTCGGTGATGTTCAGCTCTTTTTGAACCGCTTGGTTCGTCAGCAGACTCACCCCTCCGCCGAATCCAATATAGCCTCGAGTTCCCCCGGGCCGTTGCGCCCTAGCCGTCGAACTCATTCCCGCCACCGCCAAAATCGCTACTCGCGACCATCACTTGGAACCGTTTCATCAGCCGATCTCCCAAAGTTGGGGACTCTGAGCTATCACGAACGCCGGCGCGCGACATCCACAGGCCGCAATCGTTCGCGACTTTAATAGAACACAACTCCAAGCTGTTGGCTACGCAGAAAGGCTAGGGGAACGCAACTCACGCCTACCGCCTACTGCGATTGCTTTCCGGCTCGGCGGAGGGTGAACTTTTCGCCCTGCATTTTCTTGAAGTTCTCTTTCTGTTCTTTGGTCAGCACGGAGAGAATCCCCATGCTGATCTTATCGCGGCGGAGGCGGGCCTCGGCGCGAAACTTTTTGACTTCTTCCGGCGTGGCATTTTGAATGTCCAACCGCGCGCTGGGTTTGTATTTGGTTTGAATTTTCTGGATCAGATCTTTTTGCTTTTGATCCAAGCCGAGCTTCATCGCGACATCGTGGCGGGTGATCGCGGAAGCCCCCGCCAACTGAATGCGAATCTCGGCGAGCCGGGTTTGCTGCTTTTCATCGAGCATCGTTTTGATGGTTTCCTCGGCCTTTTTGATCTTTTCCCGGGAGAGTTTTCGTTGTTCTTTCGGGGTGAGGTTCTTCGCATCGTCGGAATCTTCTTGCAAAGCTTCGAGCTTTTGCTTTTGTTCCGGGGTGATGTTGAGTTCTTTCTGAACCGCCTTATTCATCAGCAACCCCGCCGATCCGCCGATTCGAACTCGGCTTCTTTCTCCCGCTTCCTGCTGAGCCGAGGCCGACGCGGTGATTCCCGCCGCGACCATCATCGCCACCATTCCCATGATTTGTAACCGTTTCATCAGCCAATCTCCCCAAGATGTGGACTTTCAACCGTGGCGAGCGCCGACGGGCGACAACCGCTCGCCACAATCGTTCGCAGCTTTAAGTAGAACACAACTTTGCCTCTTCTGCCATCCTCAAAACTTTGGGGAAGGGGCAGAGGACAAGCGGTTGGCCGCTGATTTCCAAGCCTTCCGTTGACACAAGGCACGAATCAATGAATAATGATGAATAAGTGATTGTGCTTATTCTCCCGTGGGATCGAAGCGATGTTTCGGCCAAAATTCCAACTCTTTCTCGCAGTGCTTTGTGGCCTCGGGCTGCACGCCGCGAGCGGACATTTTCCTGCCCAAACATCGAATTTCAAACCGGCTCCCATTTCTCTCGACCAAAACGGCGAATGTCGGAATTTGAACTCCGGTTGGAATTTCGCTTGGCATCGCAACCAAAACACGCCTTTGAAACACGGCCAAAACGGCGAGCCATGCAATTGGGTCGATACGGAGGAAGAATCGACCCGGCTCGATTTGCACCATCACCATTCGCCTTTCCCCTGTGTTCGCGTTTCGAGTGGAAAGTCTTCCCCGACTCTCAAAAACTTCTCGCGAAATAGCAAGGCGAACCTTCGGCACAGCGTGCTCAGGCTTCACGGGCTTTTGTCCGTTTGGGTGACTTAACGGTTCCCGTTTTCGCCGTTGCAATTTCGATGCCGCCGGAATCTTGCCCGTCAAGGTGGATGCGCCCCCGCAGTGGGCTACATCTGCTGAAATCCCATAATGGAACAGGAACAAAACCATGTTGAGAAAGCTGATTTTCGCCGCGATGTTGTCGGCCCTCGTTTGTCTGCCCCAAAGCGAAAGCCAAGCCCGCGGGCGGAGCAGGGGCAGTTCTTCAATGATTCGCCGGATGATGCAACGCATGCAACAAAACGCGCAGGCTTACCAGAAGCAAATGCTGCAACAGCAGCAGTTGATGATGCAACAACAAGCCGCCATGATACAGAAACGCCGGGAAGCCCTCCAAGCCAAACAGCAAAAAGATGCCGAGTCGCGTGAACGCCGCAAAGAAACCTTGCAGCAACTGCGGAGCGAACAGGGAGGACGAACCGTCGATCCTCCCAAGGTCCGCGCCGAAGAGATGCTGAAAAACTACGACAAAAACCAAGACAAATCGCTGACGAAAGCCGAAGTCGAAAAAAATCCGCTCTCGCTGCACTTCGCGGAAGGCGATGTGAACCAGGATGGCAAACTCACCCTGAAAGAGCTGACGGACATGCTCGACCCAAATGCTCAAAAAGCGAAAGCCTCAAAAAAAGCAGCCCCTAAACAAAGCCCCATCACCAAGCCTAAATGACCAAGCCTCAATGAGCAAAACCTTTGGGCTTGATGGCAACCCATGCGCTCCCGAGTTAGCCGTCGCCGGCCTGTCATCATGCAGGCCGGCTGTGCGCGATCCGCTTTGGGGATAAGTCACCCACCGAGATCTCTTATGGGGTCAGGAACAAAACCATGTTGAGAAAGCTGATTATCGCAGCGTTGCTGTCGGCCTTCGTTTGTTTGCCCCAATGTGAAAGCCAAGCCCGTGGGCGGAGCAGAAGCCGGAGTAGAGGGAGAAGGAGTTCCATGCGCCGCATGATGCAACAAAGGCAAAAGTACTCGCAGGCTTACCGAAAGCAGATGATCCGGCAACAGCAGATGATGCAGAAACAACTAGCCATCATGGCACAGAAACACAGGCAAGCCTTCCAGGCCCAACAGCAAAAAGATGCCGTGGCCCGTGAACACCGCAAAGCAACCTTGCAGCAACAGCGGAGCGAACGCGAGCAGGAAGGACGCACCGCCGATCATCCCGCGGTCCTCGCCAAAGAGATGCTGAAAAACTACGACAAAAATCAAGACAAATCGCTATCGAGAGCCGAAGTCGAAAAAAATCCGCTCTCGCTGCACTTCACCGACGCCGACACAAATCGGGACGGCAAACTCAGTCTGAAAGAGCTGACGGACATGCTCGACCCAAATGCTCAAAAAGCGAAAACCTCAAAATAGCCTCTGTCCAAGCCCTAACGCGGCCTGTTGGCCGCAACCAATGAGGTTTCTGGACAAATTGACGCCCTCCAGTCATGTTGGTGTTATCACACCGCCAACCGCTGGAGGACGCCATGAAGTTTGCTTTGAGTTTCGTGACCAAGTTCGCCCATGTGATTGTAGCCATTTTGGGCTGTTTTGATCGAGTGATTTTCAAAGGCTATTTGCCTTTTTGGGACGATAAACGCTTGAATGATTTCGTGGACTATGTCTTGAAGATGCGGCGGAAGGACTTTCTGCCCTGGCTCGAACAGCATTCCCAAATGTTGGTCCAGCATGCCCAGAAGCTGGCGGCGGAAGCGGGAAGACCTTACGAGTTTAAACAAGGCAAATTCAAAAAAGAGACGTTTATCCAGAACTTGATCCGCCAGGATAACATCACGCAAGGTTTGGTGGCCGTGTTGTGCGTGATGGAAACCTGCCGAAGCGTCACGCTGAAGCGCGGCAAAACGCGGCCTTGGCTGTCTTACAAACGCCGACCGCAGCGGGTGCTCTACTATTATTTTCTGGACCGGGAATTCGGTTTGATGCACATCCGCTTGGAGACATGGTTCCCCTACGGGATCCAAGTTTACGTCAACGGCCACGACTGGCTGGCGCAGCAGATGCAGAAGAAGGGGTTGGGATTCGTCCAACAAGACAACGCCTTCACCTTTTTGGAAAACCCGAAAGCCGCTCAGAAAATCGCCGACCGCTTTGCCGGTCTCAATTGGCCCAAGCAGCTTTCGAAGTGGGCTCGGCGGGTGAATCCGCTGCTGACGCGCGGCGGATGGCTGAGCCACTTGGATTATTATTGGGTCACCGATCAGGCGGAATACGCCTCGGACGTTCTGTTCGCCGGCCGCAACGAGCTGCGCGAGCTTTACCCACGGCTGATCGATCACGCCGTGGTCAACTTCTCGGCCAGCGACATCCTGACGTTCCTGGGCCGGAAGCTTAACGGCAACTTTCAAGGCGAAGTGCTCACGAGTTGCCAGAAGAAGCGCCATCCGGGGGCGCGAATCAAACACCGGATGAAAGACAACTGGCTGAAGATGTACGACAAATTCGGCCTGATTCTCCGCGTGGAAACGGTGATCAACCAGCCGCGCGAGTTCCGCGTCCGCCGCGAGGGGATGCGGAAGGGCGAGCCTCAAATGGTGTGGGCTCCCATGAACAAAGGCGTCTCGAACCTGGCCGAGTATCAACGGCACGCCCGAGCCGCCAATGAACGTTACCTGAATGCGCTGGCGGTGGTGGATGATCCGAGCCCGGCGTATCTCCAGGTGTCGAAGTTGACCGAATCTCAAGTTCACAAAGGCCGACGCTATGCGGGCTTCAACCGGCGCGGCGGGACGACATCCGTCTGTTCGAGGCGGTGATGTCGGGAGATCATTTGCTCAAAGGATTCCAGAACGCGGACATTCGAGAAGTGTTGTGGGGATCGTGCCGGGACCGTGCTGAGAAAACTCGCAAAGCCAACGCCGTCACGCGGCTGTTGAAACGACTCCACGTGAGACGCCTGATCACAAAAATCCCCCGCACCCGCCGCTGGAGAACGACGTCCCACGGCCAAAAACTGCTCGGCACAATGA
>CAWAVN010000016.1:0-18774 GCA_963785505.1 uncultured Planctomycetaceae bacterium | reverse complement strand
CGCGTGCCTTTGCAGGAACCGATCGAGTTGTTTTTGATCGCCCCAGCGCCCGCCAAAGTTATCGAAGAAGATTTTTCCTTGTTCGATGTCACAGACCACGGGATAACGCCAATCCGGCAACTGCACCGCCCAGCCGGTTGCCGAGCTGCTGAACAGTTTCGTCTCGCCGAAGACAGGCTCCGGCAACTTAAGTCGATCACACGCCGCGCGAATGGCGACGGGATCACGGACTTCCGTCTGAATCGAAACAATGTGCGACATGATTTTCATCCTTCCCCTTCAAAAACACCGAGCGAGGAACCGACCACCGGCTCCATCAACAAGAAAAGCCCCCCTGAAAACCGGTCCATTCCGGTCTTCTGCGGGGCTTTGAAATGACTGCGGCTGATTCCAGCACCTTGCCGCGTTTTTGGGCTCTCCCATCCAGCCCTCCGGCTCCGAGGCCGGGAAAGCCTGCCGCGTCCCCCTTGGTTCGCGAGGCGGGTTTCAACACCAAAACCAAGGGGCGAAGCCAACTTTTCAATGAAGATCAAATGGGGCGAAGCCGGTTTGGCGTGAGATCATCGCCCAAAGCCGGGTCATTTCGCGCGGTACTTAGGAACCGCGAAGCGCTGCTCTTCGCCGTGGGCTTCTTCACCCGCAAGCCGTTGACGAAGATGGTCTGGCAAACGGATCGTCCTCCGGGGTGATCGCGAACGCCCGGGCCAACCGCTTGAGGGATCAAGAAAAAGTCCCCGCCGCCCGGCCACGCGGGGCCGGGCCACGGGGGATGATCCTTTCGGTTGTTTTACGAGGGTCAGGAGACGACCAACTCGCTGGCCAAGAGATTCAGGGCGAGATCGCGATCCAGCGGCAAGCCTCGCAGCCAGCGAGTGAATTGATGAACCATGAGCGCGGCACAAAGGTTGGCGGTATAGATCGTCGCTCTCGGCGGTGCAGCGACCCGGTTCGGCCTCGGAGCCGGGAAAGAGCGTCGTCGCGTAATAGCCGCGTTCTTCCTCCGTGGAGGCCGAGAGGACGCGGAGGTTCTCCCCGAGCATCCGGCCATCCACCCAAAATTGGCAAGAGGTTCCGACCATTCGCCAAATCGCTTTGCGGGAGTCGATCTTGTCCACGGCACAGAACACAACCTCCCCCCTCTCATGGTGGGGGCGAAAACGGTCGAGAACTGGAGTTACGACGATGCGAGGGTCGATCCGTTCGATGGCTTGTTGCATCGCCAGCACCTTGGGCAGACCGAGATCGGCATGCCCGTATCCCTGGCTCGTGATGTTCGTCGATTCGACGTGGTCAAAATCAAAAAGTTGCAATTGGCGAACGCCAATCGCGGCCAGTTGGAGCGCAATTTGCCTTCCCACGGCCCCCACGCCGATGAGGGTCGCGCCGAGGGTTTGCAGTTTCTCTTGCGGCACGAGATCGGCCTGCCGGGAAAACCGATCATTGGTGTCTCTATGCATCATGGCAGGCTCCTTTCCCAAGGAATGTTTTCGTGGGGGTCGTGGAAATCCCAATCATCCAAGAGATCGGGGTACTCTTCCAGAAAAGCCATTTCGTCCGGATGGGGTTCTTGCCGGCGGGGAATCCGTTGGGATTCCACGGGTTGGATGCAATCCTCGTATTCCCGTTCCCAGGCTTCCGTGTCGGTTCCGGCAAACGGGACATCCCAAGCGATTTCGACCGGCACGAGAAGTTCCGCGCCGGGTCCGCAACCAAACCGCAAGCGGGCATAAGTCTCTCCGCCTCGGGCGAGGATGAACATCACCGCCCAGTGGGAAGCTCCGAAGGCCCGCGCGAAGGTGTCCTCGTCCGTGCCGCTGGGTTCGGCACTGTCGCCGGGATGCGTATGAATCCAGAGGCGTCCGCAGCGTTCCGGTTGCCGGCCCAAATCGACTTGCTCATCGAAGAAATCCGCCACGGCTTCATCGGCGAACTTGACCGTGGCCCAAGTCGAACATTGTTGGATCAGCCGGAAATCCTCGATGAGGAAAAGGTCTGCCTCGGAGCTGATGCCAAACCCGCCGACTTCGGTCTCGCCCAAGTCGCGAAGAAAAAGCAGCTTGCTCCAAGCGTAAGGCGAAAATCTTAACGTGGGCACGGCGGCATCATCCGATCGCCGGACCCACCGCTTCGGTTTGTTCCACGCCGGCGGCATCTCCGCCGCGGCGGCCAGATGGCGTTTCGGCTTGTCGTTCGGCTTGGGCTTCTTCTGCTTCGCGGTTTTTTTCCCGGCAGTCATGGCACATTCCTTTCTCAAGGCAGTTGTCGCAGTAGTTCTCGTCGCACGTTTCGCAGCGTTCCAAGAGGTCGGGGGCAAAATCGTTCTCGCAGTCCGGGCAAGTCACGGCGCATTGGCAGCACAGGGGATCGGAGGTTCGAGAGCAGTTCGTTCTCTCATCTTCGTTGAGGAAATCTCCGCAAGAGACACAGGAGATGCCCTGCCAATCCTCCAGCGGGATATAGGGGCTGCCGGAGTTATAGGTCTGGAGGATTTGCGAGACGAGTTGAAAGAAATCCACAAGTCGCCCTTCTTCCAGGGCGCGGCGGATGGGCAACGTGCCCTCGCCTTCGCAAAGGCAATCATCCCGGACGTGCGGATGCGTCACGTTTTCATCGTTCGCCGCGGGTTGGGGATCGGTGGCGATCACCGAATAACTCAGTCGTTCCCCGGCCGCGCCCAGGTCGAGTTCGATGCGGAACGGTCCGAGAGGCACTTCCTCCAACACGATGGCTTCGGTGATGACCGAGATCGTTCTCGCGCGGAGATCGCACTCGACATCGGCAAATTCCTCGCACAGTCCCAAGACTTCCGCGTGGAGTTCCCGCAAAGAGGGACAAGCGGCCGGTCCGTGTCGATTCTGTTCGGCTTGCATGCGAGTCAAAGCCTCTTGGAAGTCCCCTAAGGCTTTCTCTTGCTTGGGTCGGATGCGTTCGGCGGCGGCAAGCCAGCCTCGTTCGGTGGCTTTCTCCGAGAGCCGGGCGAGACGTTGATACATCCGCCACGACGACTCGGGAAACAGGGGAACTTCGTGTGTTCGGGTTGCCAGCAGCCTTTCGCGCAAACGGACCGCCATGACGATCAAGTCCCGGCGGCGATTCTTCTGGTTTGGCATGTTTTCACACCTTGGAAAGGAGTCCTTGCAAAAGAAGGCAAGGGGCTACCGACACGAATGCCGGCAGCCCCTTGCGATGATGGAATACAGCGATCGTGTGTCCGGCGTTAAAAAGCCCCTTCGATTTTTCGCGGCGTGATGGAAACGCGGTCGCCCTCTTGAAGGACGTAGTCCGCGGCGACCGGCCCACGGTTCAGGCGGATTAAGTAATCTTGCGGGGAGGCTTGCGGGACCGTTTGGTTGAACAAGGTCTTGATCGTGGTGCCTTCGGGAAGTTCGACGGTGTCCGCGAAGCCGGCCCCTTGATTATTGATGACGAAAATTTTCATGGTTCAATCCTGGAGTCAAAAGGAAAATCAGTGAATGTCGTGGAGGAGGGGTGTCTTAACAGGGCGAGTGAATTGCGAGTGAAACTAGCCGGCGATCGCGGGGCGTTTGCGTTGTTGAGAAAGTTTCACGAACCGCCGGGCTTCCAGTTCATCCCAATCGATGGGCGGATCGCAATCGCGGTCGAGATCATCGAGGGGGACAAAGCCGCGACGGGAAATCTCGCTCACGGTTTCGCCGGTGGAGTGGGCCACGGATCGGTTGAGGTCGTGCTGTGTCATCGCTTGCTCCTGGGTGGGGAAAGGGAGAAAAAGCGACCGCCCCCCAGCGGGGCGATCGCGTGGGAATACGCAATCGCCCCACGGAAATGGGGCGAACTCATCAAATCGTGAGTGGAACGAAGGCCGTTGCGAGCGGGCGAGTCGCCGGCCCGCTGTTTTGGTTTTCAATCCGATGTTCGTCGAGAGGGAACCCGGCTTTCCGACCTCGTCCCGAGTCCGCGATCATCGAATGGAGTGGGACGGTGAAGGTGCTCCGCTGATTTGGCAACCAACCAGTTTCGTTCCAACCAATCGCGTTCGGCATCCAGGGCCTGGGAACGGTTGGAAAAAGGCCCGAGCCGCGGACCAGCGACCGGAGAAAGGTCCGCCGTCCAACATCCATCGCCGGTCGGCTCCACGTGGGAACCACGCTGGATGGCAAGCCGGCCCAACGCGTGCAAATCGAGTTCTTCCCCATAAACACATATCGCATCGCCCGTGGTCGAGATCAGGATTCGCATCGCGTTCACCGGGGCTTGCGAAGGATGTTGCGGCGGGGCCGATCCACCAGCAAACCATCGAGCGCGGTTTGCACGCTTCCCAGTTGCTCGGCGACTTGCACCCGCAGGTCGAGGCTTTCGCGAAGTTGTTGGGGTTGCACGCCGCGCACGATGTCTTGGGCTTGAATCACGAGTTCATCGAGCTGCTCGTTGGAACGGATGTTGAGCCGCTGGAACCGCTGGAAAAACTCGGTGAGGTTGGTGATCGCCGTGTCCCGGAACACCTTGGGTTTGCCGTCCGATTCGCCCGAAAGGCGTTCTGTCAGATGTTCCACGAGCTTGGCCAGCTCTTCCGTGAACGCGGACTCGGCCAAGCGGACGGCCTCGTCGAACCGGCCTTTCATGCGTTCGCATTCCTGCCGATATAACTCCGGCGAAAGTTGTTGCAAATAATTCGGCGGTTCCACCGAAGGATATTCCCACGCCACGTCGAACAGACCGATCAACGTGAGGGGATAATCGCTCTCGTTGTAGAGATTGCCCAAGCGCTCGCGCGCCGCGGATTTCAACTCCTCAAAATGCCGGTCGAGTTCCGCGACGGCTTCTTCGAGTTCGGATTTGAACGCGGTCATCCGCGTATCCACGGCGGCAATGTCATTCTGCCGGATCAACCTCAGCCCCGGTTCCGGGAACGGCAGCGACATCGACTTCCAAAACTGGCCGACTCGGCCGCGGATGTGCGTGACGGCTTTGAACTTGGGGTGCCGCACGTTGAATAGCTTTTTGCCGGCGGAGAGGTATTCGCCCTCCGCGCCGAACGATGCGGCGGCACGGGCTTTTTGTTCGGGAGAAAGTGTTTTCCGGTGGTGTAGGCCGGGGAATCGCACCCCGGCCCCAACCCCAAACCGGACGTGCAAGTTTCCCTGCATCCGGCTTTCCAGATAATTCTACTCTCATGTGGTCCTCGTGGTTTTGAGCTGATGACATCCTAAACAGAGAGTTTGGATATTGCTCAGCTCATTCGCCAGCACGAGGTTGGCAAAGCGGTTGACAGGGTGGATGTGGTCCGCTTGCGAGGTCTTGGCAGTCACCTTGACCCCGCAGTCACGGCAACGAAAGCCGTCACGAACCAATGCTTGCCATTTGAGGTCGCCACTACCGGGGCGACGACGGTCAGGGAGATAGAATTGTGCTTCCCATTCGTCGTCTTCGAGGTAGGTCTGCGCCGAGGCCAGGCTGATACGGTTTTGGCTTCGTAAAGTAATACGAAGTCGCCGTGTCTTGAAAACGCGCCAAGGTACATTGCTCGTGGACGCCGATGCGTCCGTTGAACTTGTACCGTTTCAGGCACTTGGCCGTCGAGATGTCTTCCTTGAGACAAATCGCTTTCACCGCGATCCAGTAAGCATCGTGGTCCAGCCCATGAGCAACTCCAAAGAAGTTGTGGGCGATCTTGAAGTAGTTCGCCCAGCCACGAATGACGGACGAGGCTCTTCCGAGACGAACCGAGATGCTTTCCTGCTGAGGGCGGTATCGAAGGACCGCCTCCAGTCGAGCGCGAATGTTGGTGATGGCCTTTTGACTGACCTTCAGCTTGCGAACGAGTTTTCCCGAGCGTCCGACACCTACCGAGATGTTGAAGCCCAGAAAATCATAGCTGTCCCTCACGTGCGTGACTTTCGTCTTTTCCTCCGAAAGTTCAAGACCACACGTCTTCTTGAGAAAGTCGCGAATCTTGTCTCGAAGGACTTCCGCTCGCCGCTTATTCGTACGCGTCAGAAACACGCACCAATCATCGGCATAACGGACAAATCGCACGTTTGGCTCACCGTGGTAGACTCGTCGATATTGGGACTTGCCGTGAGAACCCTGGGAATGGAGAAACCAATCCAGTTTGTTCAGCACGATGTTGGCCAACAACGGCGACACCACGCCACCTTGGGGAACCCCTTTGACGGTCGGTTGGACAACACCGTCGATCTCGACACCCGCCTTGAGCAGACGACCGATGAGATCGAGGAATTTGTTGTCCATGACCTTTTCGCGAACGCATCGCAGGATCGCTTTGTGCGAAATCTCGTCGAAACACGATTTGACGTCGCCTTCAATGGTCCAGGTGAAGCCGCTTTGAGCCATTTGCAGGCATCTGTAGACGGCATGATGCGTGCTCCGATGGGGGCGAAACCCGTAGGAGCTCTCGTGAAATTCCACCTCAAAAATGGGTTCCAGCGCCATACGCACGGCCTCTTGAACGATCTTGTCACGAAGGCAGGGAATCCCCAGCTGGCGCATTTTGCCATTAGCCTTAGGAATTTCTACACGACGCAACGGTTGAGGTTGGTACGTACCACGCTTCAGTTCCAGACGTAGCCGTTCAAGTTCCGAGTCACGATTTCGTTCAAATTCGAAGACTCGGATTCCGTCTACGCCTGCCGCTTTGCCACGGGAGCGATATAACACGCGGTCGCAAGCCACACGAATCCAAGTGGGATTGTGCATCAGGTCCATCAGGTTCCGAATCCGGCCCTCGTAGCGATTGACCGGAAAGAGCGGAGTGTCTGACTCCCTGTGTTGCTTGTGAGTCTGCGATTGCTCCCAGAGTCTTTGCTGGACTTCTTCGATGTTCATTTGAAAGCCTCCAAATTGAAGAACATTTCGGTCATCCAATCACGAATCATCCTGCACCCCTTCGCCATGTGAACGTCGTTAACGCCTCGGACTACTACGGGTGCTCCGCCACTCGGTCGTCTCATCGGCAGGTGCCTGAGCCGGTTGATGAACCGGCTTGGGTTGTGACTGCCCTACTCGACCGAGCTTCCCTGGTTCCCTTGCTGATACTCGAACATTTCCCTGTAGACTCCGACTCTGAAGTACCCTGCAGCGGTCTGCTGCTCCCCCCAACATCGCGGCATAATTGGCTGCTCCGCGAATCTGCCGCAGGTGCGGCGAGTTGGATGTCGGCACGCAAGGCATCCAACCGTTGAGGACATCTCCTAGCCCAGGAACCAATCCCCAGGCAGCTCTTGTAGTAACAGAGATGTGGTGTGGTTTTCACCGTAGGTATTAGTCGGTTTCTTTTCGTAGTCATGGGGAAACTCTGCCTAGCAGAACTCCAAAGGCTAAAGAGCTTCGCCAGTGTTCCGCATTGTCGGGGGAGCTGTTTCGCCGATAAATCACACACTTTATCAACTTACCCCCTAGGCACAGATGACCGGCCAAACGGTCATGGTCTTAAGACATTATCAACAAGGTTTCCCCGTCTGATCTCGATCCGAAATCAGACGGGATACATCAGGCGCACCGTGCCGAACCACGCGAACGAGAGCTTGATCGCGGCCATCGTGCGCCGCAACCGCTCCGCGGGAATCGTTTCGGCAGAGGTCTGGGTCGCGGGTTCCTCTAGGATTGTGGACATGGGGTCTCCTTCCATCGTGGGAATGGGTTCATCGAAAGAAGCGGGGAAGAAATAAGGGGTATTAGCTCGAAGCCGGCGGGCTTCCCGGTTTCAGCATCCAGGACTGAACCCTCAAGCACTCCAGCCAATCTTGCACGGTGGGAATCCGTCCCAAGTCCTCCTTTACGTGTTGTTCCCCGAGAAAGCGGCGTGGGAATCACGCGGCCTTCCCGATTGGTGAGGGTCGGGCCAAAAATTCGTTCCGCCAGAAAAATTCCTTCGGCATGATGCCGCAACGCGCGATGCCGGATGTCTGGAAAGAAGGCTTTCGACTCGTCGAACCAAGCATGGAGCGGCAAGTAGTCGTGGGGTTCTCCTCCATGCTTTCGGGCACTGGAAAGGGCATGATGATAAGGGTTCATAGCTCCCACTCCTCCTCCTCGTGGTCCGTCTCGGTAATCCGCCAGTTGTGCGCGCGCGTAAGGCGGCGTTCTGGGACATTCAGCACCAGTTCGCCAAACGAACCGTCGTTGATCTCCCAACCCGCCGGCAGCAAGTCGTAGGCGGCGTTATAAAAATCGCCGTGGAGGGGTTCCTCCAAGGGGACTTCCCGGCCGTTGGCGAGCGCGGTGATTTGTTCGATGTCGCCGGAATCTCCATAGCCATCATAGGCGAAGCGAACTTTCTCGATTCCTTTCGCCGCGAACTGCTCGCAGAGCGAATGCAACGTGACTTTCGCCCGCGAAACCGACTCCTTCCGCTCGCGTTCCCAGCGGGCAAACCAAGGCTCCTGAGGTTGCGGTTCATTCATAAGTTTTCTCCAAGGAACAAAAAAAGGCCCCACTGAAAAGCAGGGCGACTCCAGAGACTGTTGAAGGGGGCGAAGATGAGTTGTCGGAGGGGCGGAAATCGCGGCGGCGGGCACTTTGTTTCTTGTCCTGGGGGCCGGGATATGGTGCTGGTTCATTTGCCGATAGACGCCGTCACTTTGCCAAAGACTGGCTCCGGCACACACGCCGACCGAATGGCGACGGGATCACGGACTTCCGTCTGAATCGAAACAATGTGCGACAAGGTTTTGTCCTCCAAGTTAAAGTAATCGAACGCGGGACCGACCACCGGCCCCGAAACGAAGAAAGCCCCGTGCAAACCGGATTGATTCCGGTCTCCACGAGGCGTTCAGTGCCCTCGGAAGCGACTTCCAAGAGCTATACCAGGGGCATCAAGTTACTTGCCGCGTTTTTGGCCTCAATTCAGCAAGCCGCATTCCTTACCCATTCGTCACGGTCGCAATCCAGGCATCCGACAAGTAGCCCGCTGATTGTTTTCTAGTGAACGCTCTGGTACCGCGAACTTTTCATCGGTATCCGCTGCCTGCCAACCCAGCGTACATCATTTTGGTAACGATGGGTCTGCTTGCAAACGCGGTATGACGATGGCGGCTATTCCGGCGGCGACATGGAACGGCCGGCGCTGCAGCGGTTGCTGGAAGACATCCAGGCCGGGAAAGTGAATTGCGTTGTCATTTACAAATTGGACCGGCTGAGTCGGTCGCTGTTGGATTTCGCCCGCATCATGGAAATCTTCGACCGGCACGAGGTGTCGTTCGTTTCCGTCACGCAGCAGCTGAATACTTCCAGTTCGATGGGCCGGCTGATGCTGAATATATTGCTGTCTTTCGCCCAATTCGAACGCGAGATCATCGGCGAACGCATCCGCGACAAGATCGCCGCCCAGCGCCGGAAAGGCAAATGGGCGGGCGGGATTCCCGTCCTGGGCTACGATGTGGACGGGTCGGGACCAAGTCCCAAGCTGGTGATCAACGCCACGGAAGCCGCCCGCGTTCGCGAAATCTTCGATTTGTACCAGAAGCACGGTTCGCTGTTGGCGGTCGTCGAAGAATTGGAACGGCGGGGTTGGACCAACAAAGAATGGCTGACCAAGAAAGGCAACCGGCGCGGCGGCCGGCCGTTTGAGAAAAGCAGCCTGCATGCGCTATTGACGAATTCGATCTATGCGGGGCGCGTCAAACACAACACGGACTTCTTCGAGGGCGAGCACGAAGCCATTATCCCGAAGGAAATGTTCCGCGAGGTCCAAGCCCGGCTGAAACAGAACAACCGCACGGGCGGGGCGGAAGTGCGTAATAAGCACGCCGCGCTGCTGAAAGGCCGGTTGGTTTGTAAAGCCTGCCAGCGGGCGATGGTGCATACTTTCACGGAACGCGGGACGAAACGCTACCGCTATTATACGTGTTCCCGGGCGATCCAAAGCGGCTATCAAACCTGCCCGTCGCCGTCGCTTACGGGCGCCGGAAATCGAATCCGTCGTGGTGGACCAGATCCGCTGTATTGCCACGGACCGCAAATTGAAGGCCGAAGTCTTGCGCCAGGCGGAATCATTCGCCAAAGAAGAACTGGCCCGCCTGCGGTTGGAACGCACGCAATTGGAACGGGAACTGACCCGCCATCACCGGGAAATCCGCCAGGCGGTGACGAACCCGGACGGTGCCGCGACGGCATTGATCGCCGATCTGCAGAATCGGATTTCCGAGGCGGAACGGCGGATGCCGGAATTGGCGGAAGAAATCGCCGCCGCGGAAAACGACCAATTGACGAAGGAAGACGTGGACGCCGCGTTCGGCGATTTCGACGGTCTGTGGGATGCCCTGAGTCCCCGCGAACAAAGCCAACTGGTGGGCCTGCTGATTTCCCAGGTCGGATTCGATCCCGAAGACAGCAGCATCGAAATGGAATTTCATCCGACGGCGATTAAGAAATTGGCCCAGCAAATGGGGGTGACGGCATGATCCGCGTCAAACAAAAACTGCATTTCGGCAAGGTCCAACGTGGCCAACAGAAGATCGCGACCGAAAAACCGGCTGTGGTGGAAGCGGGGCGGATTCCGCGAATTTCCCGGCTGATGGCGTTGGCGATTCGGTACGATGGGCTTTTGCGGGATGGCACCGTTCGGGACCAAACGGAACTGGCAAAACTGGCCCACGTCACGCAACCCCGCATGACGCAGATTTTGAATCTTTTGTATTTGGCACCGGAGATTCAGGAAGAATTGCTGTTTCTGCCGCGGGTGATGGCGGGCAAGGATCCGGTGCATGAAAGGATGCTGAGGCCGATTGCGGCGGAGGTGGATTGGGGGCGGCAGAGGGAGATGTGGCGTGCATAAGGCTCGCATGCAAATTGCCATTTATAGATTTTCGCTAAGGGTTGCTGCTTCTGTTTGACTTTGCTTTACTGAGCGTTCGTAACCTTGGACACGATCCGGCCCTTGGTTCCCGTATAACTCATACAGATGGATCATCGGAACGCGAGCTGAAGTGAAGTCGAATGCAACCTCTTGAGCGTCATTGGATCATACTCAGAACCCTTGCCGCACGGCGATTTGGTGCCACAGTGCGGGAGTTGGCAGAAGATCTCAATGTTTCCCAGAAAACCATTCGTCGCGATTTATCACTCTTGAGTGATCTGGGGTTCCCCATCGTACCACGCGAAGGGCGTCACAATCGGAATCATTGGGTGGCTGAATGGGATCACACGACACCGCCATTAACATTCGATTTCAGCGAAATTCTGGCCCTTTATTTGGGGCGAACCCTCTTGGAACCACTCGCGGGGACCGTGGTCTGGGAATCGGCTCAAAGTGCGTTTCGCAGAATCAAAGCAGCCCTGAAAGAACCGGCCTTGGAATACCTTGGCAAATTGTCGGTGCTGATCCATCGAACATCCTTTCACGACAGCGATTACCGGGAAAAGGCCGAATTGGTAGATGATTTGATGGTCGCCACCGAAGATCGGAGGATCACGTTTATCACTTATCAATCGGCGCGGTCCACCGAACCGGTCACGTACGAAGTGTACCCATATGGTCTCGTGTGGCATCGGGGAGCTTTGTACCTTGTTGCCTATTCTCGGCATCATAATGAAGTCCGGAATTTCAAACTCGACCGCATGAGGCAGACGGTTTTGGAAGCCTTGAAGTTTCAAAAACCGGCTAGTTTCAACCTTCAGGACGTATCTTCGAGATAGTTTCGGGGTCTTTCGCTCCAATGGCGAAATCAAGAAAGTCCGGATTCGGTTTGATCGGGAAGTTGCCCTCTACGTTCAAGAGCATCATTGGCATGGCAGCCAAGTATTGACGCTGCAAAGAGACGGATCGTTGATTGTGGAATTCCAACTGTCAGCCATGGAGGAAGTCAAAAGTTGGATTCTCAGTTTTGGGAGCAAGGCTTTTGTCGAAGAACCCGAAGAACTCCGGCAAGAAATCCAATCCACAGCGGAAGTGATGTTGGAATCATATCAAACGACATAAGTGACCTATTGCAAAATGCTCAGCAATTATAAGGAGCGGGAGACGTGATTTATGACATGTACCGCATGGCCGAGGCTTATGTGGAAACTGGAGCGGCGTTTGATGTGGATTGCGAACTCAATGAGCAACAAAAGTTTCTCTCGCTGCTTGGCGAAAGGCACGACGCAGGAACGTTGGTATTCGTATTATTTCTTGATTCCGAAGAGAATATTCAACTTGAACAGCACGAGCTTGAAGCAGATGACTATTGGCGTTTGCCATTCGAGGGAGGAAAGCGGCAGAAACTCCCATTGGCTCCAGTCTTTAAAATAAGCAAGAACAGCCGCGGAGGCATTTCCCCTACGGAATCCATCCGCCGCCGAACCATTACGCAATTTCAAACTTTTGCCGAAGAGGACGGCCCTGATCCCAAGTATTTCGCGAAGGTGGCAGAAATTCTCCAAGCTCCCGAAATCACATTTTCTGGCAACACCATTAGCTCTAGGGCTGGCGGGAATGCTCTTGATTTGGCTATCGGTATACTCGCGAAGGCATTTAGTGCATCGAAACCAACTCCAATTTTGACAGTCGGTATTGATGAGGAAGGGATGAAATGGCCGGGAAACGATGAACGGTTCGTTAAATGGTTTCTTGAGACCGAACTTCGACTTGAACGCTATATGACGCGTGGGATCCCGGATTCAGAAGGTATTTGTCCGCTGAGTGGGAGGCGTGCAAGGCTTTTCGCCAACGCACTGTCGGGCGCCGGCCTCAATTTCGGTAACACCGACTTTCGCGGCTCATTCTCTGAGCTACGTGACGAGCGGGGCTTGGGGCGATGTGGCCTGTCCGCAAATGCCGCCGACTTGCTCTACATCTACAAGAATCACGTTGCCCCCACATTCTTGGACATTATCGCCGGTAGTAAAGCATTGGTCATTCCCTCGGCAAACTTGGACTCTCCCCAGCAAAAACAAGATTTTCACGATCGAATCCAAAAATTAGTCCGTTCAAATGGCGTCAATCCGGGGAGCGAGCGATACTGAATCGCTTCGCGGGTGACATATCCATTGCGACGCTCACGATTCTATGGGCCTCGTTTGGGCAGAAGTACGAAGAAGCCCGGGGATTTATTACGGGCGTCTTGCCGAGCCGGTTGGCGACCCTGGATAAAATTAAACGACGAGTTTCACGAATCCGATCGGGTGTTTTTTCCCGAAAACCGAAATTACCGCCGAAAACTCGGACTGTCGCTGTCACTGGCGGCTGACCTCCTTTATCGGCCAGGTGGGGCTTCAGTCAAACATCAAAATGGAACCCCCGACGTTATGCCGTTTTACGAAATCTTGCCCGCGCTGTTTATCACCAACAGGCCATTTCTCCAACTGAATTGTGGAAAGAGATCGAAAGCACTTCGCGTGCTTATCTTGTGACACTACTCGAGAACCCCGACTACGCCAATTGGCAGATTCGGTTTGAAGGGCCGGAAAAACCACCCAGATCCTTCCCCCGCCATTCACTCTGAGCAGTTGGATTCGTCATCTCAGCATGTTTCTGTCCTATCTTGCCGATGCCCGCATCGGTGCACTTCAATCGGAGGAGGGTATGTTCAAGCCGAAAAACGAAAGCCTATCCCCGCTATTTGAGCGGGCGGAGGGTCTCAACTCGGACGCGAAGGTTTACACGTTCTTGCTGGGCGTGCTTTACGGACATTTGATTTCCGTTCAGGGAGGAGTGGCCAAAGTGAATGTGGGAGTGGTGCCCTACGATTGTTACGCGGAGGACGCATCCGCGGCGATGAGCTTGACCGGCTCTACAAATATACCTGGGCGAAATTGTTGGAATATGAACAAGCCCGAGGAATCCCCTATGGGATATCAAAACGTGTCCACGAGATTCACAACGAATTTGGACATATCGGTCTGCGTGTCGGGGACAAACCCGACCTCAGTGACGATAAGGTGCCCTATTACCTGATGCTGGGCATGGCTCTTTCTTACGATTTTACTTTTGTTCCCAAAGGTGGCGAGAACTCTACACATCCTTCGACAGGAGAGAATGAATGAATGAGAACAACGGCACTCTCAAAATCGACGCGAGTTTCTTTTTTTGTATGATATTCGCATGGGAAATCCCAATGGAGACCCCGACGAGAATCGTCCCCGACGATTGCCTGACGGCACCTTTTACGTCACTGATGTGCGACTCAAACGATTTGTGCGTGATTGGCTGAAAACCCAAGGCGAGGCGATTTTGGTGGATCGCCCCGAAGATTCGGCCACCAACTTGGCGGGACGACTCAAGCGCTTTCTGAATATCGAAAACACGCCCGCTCACTTGACCGAACGGGTGAAAAGTTATCTCCAAACGGTCAAAGACTCCGAGAGTAAGAACACGAAGCAAGAAGATGCACCGAGCAGCGATCCCGGTTCGGAATTGGTCAAGCTGATTTTGGATGCTTTCATCGATGCCCGTTTGTTTGGCAGTTCATTGGCATTCAAAAACTGGGAGAGACCTTCTCCAAAACCGAAGACGCTCACGGGAGCCGTCCAAATCAACATGGGCGAGGCTCTGAATCGGGCGGAAGAAGTGGACATCGCAGGCACCTCAATTTTTGCAAGCGCCGAGGAGAAAACGCAGGGAACCTTTACCACTTTTTACGGACTGCGATACGCGTTGATTGCGTTTAATGGGGTTGCCAACGAACATTCAGCCCGTCTTTCTCGGTTGACCGATGCAGACTATGACCAGTTTTTAACCGCACTTTGGAAAAGTGTGGGCAGTTCCCGACCGCGGCAACCCGGAGCAAAGCCGGCCAAGCTCCGCGATTGTTGGTTGATGTTACCTATCAGCCGGGCAGCGAATTTCACTATGGGCGACTCATGGAATATGTCTCAGTCGCGGCCAAGAATGGGAAACCCGAGAACGAATTTTCTGCACCCAGAGATTTCACCTTGGATCTTTCCACATTGGTGGAGCGATTAAGCCATCCACACGTCCAAAAGGTTCGGTTTGCGATCTCTCCCGATCTAAAGACATCTCCCAGTCTTCCAAAACAATCTGAGGGTGACACTCCTGATGGGGAAAAGTTTCTCAAGAATTGGACCCAATTTTATCCGGATGGGCCGGCCACTCTAAACCGGGAGGATTGAGGGTGCGCGTGCTTTGCTTTCGCTACTGTGGACGGGTCGGGCATTTTTTACGGGCCGAGATGAACGCCTCAGCCCTCTCCTACCCGGTCCCGCCACGGACGGCCTTGTTGGGTTTGCTCGGTGCGATCTTGGGCCTTTCCAAAGATACAGCGTCAGGCGTATTGGCCGATGCCCAGATCGGCGTTGCGGGGGCCGTGCCCAACCGGCATTATCACACGGCCAATGTCCGCAAACGCACCGGGCTGACGGATATTCTTTCCCCTCGCTTGCGGCCTGCTCGCTCAGGCGAAGCATTGCCAGATGTCACGGGGGGAGGGGCAGCAAGTCAAGTCGTCCAAGAGTGGCTGCTAAAACCCAAATTTCTAATTTATGTCGGTTCCGCGGACAGTCAGCCATGGATGAATGAATTGTGTCGACGATTCGATAGCCCCGCTGTTCAAACGCATTTTACGCCGAGTCTCGGCTTGGCGTCGATGTTGGCACATCTTACGCGAGTTGACTTGGCCGAGGCCGAACCGCTTGACCTGGGACGGCATCTCGCCTCCACCCTCTGCAGAAAAAGCGAAGGCACTTTGCCCTCCCTCAAGGAGTTGGAAGGCTTGGAAGTGCAAGAACTGCGAATGCCAAGGTCGGTTACCGAAGATCGCGTTTTCACGCAGGAAAACTATTACCTTGAAATGAAGGGCCAACCGCTGCCATTTGAGACGGCGGGGGCATGGAAATTCCAAAATCGTGTAATCACTTTCCTCTAAAGATCGGAAAATGATGAGCGACGAACTCTTGTCCCATCCCGATCGCTTGCTGCGTTGTCACCTCGCAGAGGTCAACCAAGCGGCCCATCAAATTCTCCATCGGTATCCGGGCCCCCTATTTCAGTCGACGGGAATCGATGTGCATAACATACTTTCCGTGCTTTCTGGGTGGCATGATATCGGCAAGGGCACATCTTATTTTCAAGACTACATTGTCAATCCAGAACACTTTTTCCAAAAAGCCGGCAAGGGCCAGGCGGATCCCGAACTGAAGACTCATACTCCCTTGGGAACGCTGCTCGCCTTGGGTCTATTTCTTGAAGAACCACAAACGTCTGGGTTGCCGACCCCCTTGTTTGCTCGCTTTGATCGCATTGGCAATCCGCGGCCACCATAGCCGCTTGCCCACACGAAAATCGCTGCGGGAGTCAATCGCCAATACGTTTTTGCTCAGCCAACAATTCGCGGCCTTATCCACCGAGGTCGAGGCATGTCATCCCACCTTAAACGCTCGCCTGACTCCGCTTTTGGAAGAAGGAGTGGAGCAAATGATGTTTCGTGTCGACGATGGGTTGTTTGAAGCGGATCGAGAATTAGACAAGCGATTGACTCTTTCGGAACGGGTCCGTTATCGCCTTGCGGCTCAGTTCTGTTTTTCCGTGCTGCTGGAAGCAGATAAGGCCCTGTTGATTCACAAAACCATTGTCGACTACCTGGGCAAACCGGGGAGATGCTACCCAGCGACAATCGTCGAAGACCACCCTCCCACCTTGCGGCCTGACCAAAACCCGAACAGCGAGATCAACCTTAAACGTCGCGAGGCTTTTGCGAAAATCGTAGCTGATGCGGACTCCTGCAACCTGACAGATGTACGACCGCGACTACTGACATTGCCAACCGGCTTGGGAAAGACCCGCTGTGCCGCCGGTTGGGCGTTTCACCTGCGACATCGAATCGAACAAGAATCCGGGCAGCGCCCCAAAATCTTTCTGGTGTTGCCATTTCTGTCGGTGATCGAGCAAACGGCTCGGGTTTATCGCGAAGAATTGCTGGAACTTCCCGATGGACATACGAATGACCCCACACTTCAAACCAGCCATTCGCTTTCTCTCCGAGATCATCAGGATATCGAGGATGCAAACCAAGCCGAGTTCGCCCTGGATACGTGGCGTTCGGATATTGTGCTCACCACCTTCGATCAATTCCTCTTGGCCCTCATGAGTGACCGCACGCGTCACCAGCAACGCTTCCACAACCTCTGTCAGGCCATTGTTGTCTTGGATGAGGTGCAAGGGTTTCCCTGCCACCTATGGCATCCCGTTTCCACACTCATGCGGGAAATGGCGAGAACTCGCTGGCACCCGCTTTCTTCGATGACGGCCACTCAACCCGCCCTACTTGAGCAAGAAACTTGTGTGGGAGTTATCAAAAACCCTTCGGTGTACGCGCAGTCCGCTATCGGATGACGTTTGACCTGGCACCACGCAGGCTTTCTGAATGGCAGGAGCAACTGAAAACGGAAATCGAACGCGATACTGCCGAAAAATGGTTGTTAATTCTCAATACGCGGCGATCGGCTCAAGAGACCTATCGATACCTCAGAGACCATCCCCCTCGCCCTGACGAGGAACTTGTTTTGCTCTCCAGCGATATTGTTCCGCAGGATCGATTGGCAAAGATCAAAAAGATCCAAAACAGCAACCGCTGCATTGCTGTGGCCACTCAGTGCGTCGAGGCGGGGGTGGATCTCGACATGGACCGCGTTGTCCGCCGATCGGCGCCTTTGGATAGCCTCATCCAGGCTGCAGGTCGCTGCAACCGCAACTCCCTCCGCTCGCGATCTACTGTGCAAGTCGTTCACCTGCAAGACGAAACAGCAGACGGGACTCCCGAGACGGGCTTTTTGCGATTACATTTACGACCCGATTCTGATGCAAGAAACCCAACTCGCGATTAAGGATTTTGAGCAGACCGGGCTTAATGAAGAGCAGGTCATGGAGGTGGTGGAGTTTTATTTCAAGGAGCTAGCAACAAAGAAGGCGTTGGGAAAAGACACGACGCAAAAATGGTCTCGTTTTGACCATGAAGAGATTCATCCGTCCCGTTTGCTTCGCGGCGATCAGGAGCAAGTTGCCTTCATCGTGACAAAATGCGACCGAACCGGCACACTCCGCCAGCGGATTGAAGCGGCCTGGATGTCCAATGATCGTTGGACACGTCGTCGGGAACTCCGCCAGCTGGCTCCCGAGGCCGCCCAAATCACCGTCAACGCCTGGAAGTACCCGAAATACCAGCCCATCGACATCGCGGAACCTTTCCCAAATGATGCGTCCGAACCATCATTCTGGTTTCTGGACGACCAATTCTATGACGAGGAGATCGGATTTTGTCACCATCAAACCCCCTCCAGCAACATCCTCTAGTCGAAGGTGTCACCCAGTTAACGGTGGCCCGTCTCCGATTGACGATCGACCCACCGCAACCTGTGCCCCGCTCAGATCATTTGCGGGGTGCCATCGCACAAATTCGCCCCGATCTCGATCTGCTCCATCAACACGGTGAGAAAGGATTGATTTACCGCTCGCCGCGAGTGATTTATCGCATTGATCAGAGCCTGCCAACAATTGTGGCGGTCGCCGAGGGGGTTGACCGTGATGAGCCTGAACCTCGTGGGACAGACGCTACGGATGGGCATGAAAGGCCGCCGCGTCTTAGACATGACCCTCAGAGCCACCTGCGATTGCTTCGGGGAAACCGAGACATATCACACTTACCGCTTTGTTCGCCCATGGCTGGCTCTGAATCAGCAAAACTATCAGCGGTTTCTCGCACTCCCAGACGGTGATCATCAAGACTTTTTGAACCGCATGTTGGTTAATAATTGCCTCTCACTTGCGCGCTCATTCGGCGTCCGGGTGACGAAACGATTAACAAAGACCAACCTGAAGCTGAAGGTAGACGTAAATATAAAAAA
>CAWAVN010000015.1:0-182672 GCA_963785505.1 uncultured Planctomycetaceae bacterium | reverse complement strand
CCGGCAGCAAACCCGTTTCGCGAAACAGTTTTTGATCGGCCATGATGTAGCCGGTCATCTGAAACGTGCCGCCCTCGCGGTCGGGAGGCAAGGGACCGAAATACTTTTCCAAGGCGGCATACAACTGATCGACCAACGGGGGCAAATCTTTGGCGAGTTCGGGTTTGATGTCGGTAAACAACTCCAAATGTTTCGAGGCATACCGACGAATTCCCGACCGCCTTGAGTGCGGCGACATTGTGCTTGGGTTGTGCATCGGACGGCCGATACTTTTTCGCGGTCGAGGCGATGGGGGTAACTCGCGGTGAAGGTTTCGATTGGGATTCCGCGGGAAGAAACGGCGATTCGCCGGGCCGTCGAATTTCTTTGGAACCGCCGGCGGAGAAAGATCCCGCGAAGTTTTTTGCGGAACCGGGCGGGTTTTCTTGGCATGAGTTGCCGGGAAGGCTCCGTTTTTCCGCCGCAACCGCTGAGAAAGGCGAGGCATAAAAGCAGCAACGCGAACAGCCATTTATCGCGGAGGGGTTTCACGAACATGATTTTCGACCCATTCCCGGAGGAATCTCGCGGGCATTGACCCGCTGCGACTTGCAGGATGTTTGTTCTTGCTCCTCGACTTCCGAGGTGATCTCATACCCATTCAGTACCAGCATCACTTCCATTCCACAATGGCCGATCCGTTTATTGCCATCCACAAAGGGATGATTTTGGATCAGCGAAAAGCCCATCGCAACGGCCTTCTCAATCAGAGTCGGATAAAGTGCGTGTCCACCAAAGGTCATGTGCGGTTGAGCCACGGCGGATTCCAAGCCGCCACGGTCTCGGATTCCCGGCATTCCGCCCGTTTGATCCAATACCATTTGATGCAGTTCAAGCAATTCTTCAATCGTCAAAGTGCGCATTAGGAGAGCCGGCGATAGAGTTCGGCATTTTTGTGGAGTACCTGATTCGCCGCCGACAGGAATGGCGTGTGTTCATCGGCCAACCATTGGCGGAGGTTGTCTTGCACCAGTTCTTCCGGCGACTTGCCGCATTGGCTCGCCAACTCCCGCAAGCGATTGACTTCGTCGGGTTCCAATTGAATGTTCAATTCCATCATCGCGAACACCTTCTTATGAATCTGAGATTGGCTTTCCCCGACCCCCGGCCCCTGGCCTCTGATTCCTGCTAATCATTGACGTGCGTTTCCAGGAAGCGGGCGAGTTTGTGGAAGTCGGATTCGATTTTGATGTACCGCACGACCGTGACGAGGTTCTCCGGATTGACGAGTTTCTCGAAGGGCACGTAGTGCAGATCGAGTTGCCCCGAAACCGAAACCATCACTCCGTTGAGGCGTTCCTCCACCAATGCCCGATACGCCCCCACGCCGAGTTGGCTGCCGAGCATCACGTCGAAGGCTTGCGGGCGGGCGCAGCGGGATTCGTAACCCAATTGAATGCCCTTCACGCGGCGTTTGACTCCGGTTTGCTTCTTGTATTCTTGCTGCACGAGCCGGGCGAACATTTTTCCCAAATCGACGTGCGAGACCGAGATGTGGCCGTGGTCGTCGCGGGGAATGCCGGCCAGTATCTCGTCCGAGAGCAATTCCGCCAAGCCCTTCGGCCAACACGATCACGCCGTATTCCTTGCCTTCGCTGTTCCTCGCGGGCGAGCATCGTGCGGACAATCCGCTTGACGACTTCGGTCCACCTTCATCACTGTTGCGGGTTTCGCCTTGGTCGTTGGTTTCCTCTTTGGCGTATTTGCCTCGGATGTCCTCCACGCTGATCACCAAACTGGCCTCGCTGGCAATCGCCGCTCCGTAAGCCAGCCAACCGGCGCTGCGGCCCATCGTTTCCACGATGAAATAACTGCGGTCGGACTCGGCATCGGCCAGCAAATTTCGCATCTCGCCCGCGAGCTGTTCGACCGCGGTGAAATACCCGAACGTAAAGTCGATGCCCATGTAATCGTTGTCGATGGTTTTGGGCACGTGCACCACGGGGATCCGCGGGCGATCTTCGGGCAGCCGATCTTGAAACAGTTTGAACTTGTTGGCGGTTTTCAGCGTGTCGTCCCCGCCGATGGAAACCAGCAAATCCACGCCCAAAGATTGCAGGGCCTCGTAAACTGTTTAACGGAGCGATGGCTTCGGGGTTGTTCAGATCCTCGGGCGAGCTGACGAATTTGCCCGGATTCGCCCGGGCCGTGCCGATCATAATACCCGCCGTGTTGCGGGTCCGCTGCAGGCGGTTGGAATCGAGAATGAAGTAATCCCGGCCTTCCTGCATGGGGTTTCCGTGCGAGAACTCCATCAGTCGGGAATACCCGTAACGGATGCCCAAAACTTCGATGTTATTGCGGCGGAAAGACGCGGCCGCCGTGGAAATTACCGCATTGGCCGCCGGAGCCGGTCCGCCGGAAAACAAAATGGCGGCACGGTGAAAACAATGCTCCACGGTGGGAGGCGGACCAATTGTCGATTGTTCGAGCGGTTGGGGGGACATGGCGGCAATCAGGGGGAAAAGTGTGCAAAATCTCTCCAAGGGCTGATCTTCCAAACAGGAGAGAATCACCCGGACGAGAAAGAATGGTAGTGCTTCCGCAAGGCGGCTTCCAAGTTAATGTCCGTTCAGAGCCGCAATCTCGCCTGCTCAGGCGACTTCGTTCAGCACGTCGTTATCGACATAAACCGGAATCGGCGGGTCGTAATGCACCGCGAGCGCAATCGCATCGCTGGGCCGGCTGTCAATTTCGATGAGTTCCTCATCCCGGCGAATGCGGATCACAGCGTAATAGGTGTGGTCGATAAGATTATTCACCACCACATCTTGCACTTCGCCACCGAGTTCGGCAATCACCGATTTGAGCAAATCGTGCGTCAACGGGCGGGGCGGCGGTTCCTCGGTGAAGCGGCGATTGATGCTGCTGGCTTCAAAAAAACCGATCAGGATGGGGAAAATTCGCTCGCCGCCCACTTCGCGCAAGTAGATCAAATACTGATCGGCGATCTCGTTAATGATGATGCGAGCCAATTCCATCCGCACGAGCACCAGCTTGCCTCCTACCTGAATGATTGAAACGTTTCGCTGTGAATAAAGTCGATGGCAAGAATCTGCCGCTCTCAAGGATTATATGCTCCCCGGAAATGCAGATGCAAGCAGCGCCGGTCGCAATCGGCCATTGGGCGAATGCGATCCAATCCCCATGCTTGACCCCTGCGGATTTCAGAGATACAAGAAAGAAAACCGCTTGGAGAGTTGAAAACCCGGAGACTTCCGATGACTGATTCGTTCGATTCCGCTTCGTTGCGCACCGTGCATTTGGTTCCGTTGACGGCTTACGATGCCGCCGGTCGGATCGATAAAGAACTGCAAGCCGCCCACACCGCCCGGATGGCGGCGGCGGGGATTCGGGCGTATCTTCCCGCGGCGGGAACCAGCGAATTTCATAGTCTGTCGGCGGATGAAATTGTGGAACTCGTGCGAATTACCCGCGAAGCCGCCGGCTCGGAAGCGGTGGTTTTCGCGCCGGTGGGTCTGCAAGTCGGCCATGCGATAGACGTTGCGAAGCGTTCGCTGGATGCGGGGGCCACGGGGATTATGTTCATGCCGTTTTCGCATCCTTACCTTAGCGATGAAGGGACGAAGGATTATTTCCAAGCCGTGATGCAACAGGCCCCGTGTCCTACGTTGATCTACAAAAAAGCTGCGATCCCCACGAATGCCCTCTTGTTGGAATTGGCGGATGACCCCAATGTGGTTGGAGTGAAATACGCGCTCAACAATATGCACGAATTCCGCCGAACGATTTTGGACGATTCTTCCGCCGGCACGCCGAAAATCGAATGGCTGTGCGGATCGGCGGAGCGATTCGCCCCATATTTCATGCTCGCGGGTTCCACGGGCTACACCACGGGAGCCGGCAACATCTGCCCGCATATCACGCTGGCAATGCACGCCGCATTTGCGGCGGGCGAATACGCCGAGGGCATGCGGTTGCAAGAGTTGTTGTTGCCCATCGAGGACTACCGGGCCCGCGCGGGCGACAGTTACAACGTCAGCATGCTGAAAGGAGCGATGAAAGTTCTCGGCCAGAATTTCGGTCCCCCGCGTCCTCCACAAAGGCAGCTGACCGCTGCGGAGCAAAGCGAGATCGAAGCCTTTATTCAGCCGTTGTTAGCCATCGAAGCGGAAATGCAAACCGAATTCCAAACCGCCGGATTGCGATAGACTGTAGACTGTAGGCTTTAGCCTGCGGGGATATGGAAACCCAAACGAGGGTTTGAGTTTTTCTTGCTTGCCCTTCGGGCTAATACGGTCGGAGTTTTAATGGCTCCACACCGTTTGCTAGGCGATGGAATACCCGCCATCCACGGGTAATGTGGCCCCAGTGATGAACGCGGCGGCGGGGGAGCACAAAAACACGGCGGCCCCCGCCAAATCTTCCGGTCGGCCCCAACGAGCGAGCGGCGTGCGGTCCAAAATTTCTCGGCTTCGCTGGGGATTATCTCTGAGCGCTTGAGTCAGCGGGGTTTCAATCCAACCGGGCGCGATGGCATTCACGCGAATGCCATCTTTCGCCCAGGCGATGGCCAAGGATTTCGTCAACTGCACGATCCCGCCTTTGCTGGCACTGTATCCGGGCACGAACCCGCTGCCGAAATAGCTCAGCATCGAAGCCAAGTTCAACACGGCTCCAGCGGTTTTTGCAAGAAGCGGATGACATGCCGCGCACGTTCGCATCGTGCCGGTGAGGTTCACGTCAATCACCCGCGCAAAGTCCACGGGATCGTGTTCGCGGTTATCCCTGAGAATAATCCCCGCCGCATTCACCAGAATGTCCAAGCGGGAAAACTCCGCGATGCGTTCCGCGATTTGCTCAGGCTGGGTCACGTCCAAAATGCTGGGCGTGATGTTTCGATCTTGGCCATCGAAGGCTTCGATTTCTTCCCGGCTGATTCCCGTGGCGACGACTCGGCAACCGGCATCGGCCAAAGCAATGGCGATTCCACCGCCGATGCCGCCGGTTCCGCCGGTCACCAAGGCGACTTTTCCCGCGAGGGGCGGACCGGAATTCGCATCAGGTGGCGGCATAGGTTTCCGCGTAGGCTTTCAGGCTTTCCAAACCTTGGCGATGGCAGAAATCGCCGAAGGCTTCGCCGTTCTCGCGATGCAGTTTGAAGAACGCGAACAGCGGGTGCAGCGTTTCGCCGATGTCTTCCAAGGGCAGCATGTCTTCGTACAAAAACGCCAACCGCGTGCCCTCGGCATTGCCACCCAGATACAGGGTATATTTCAATTGGGCTTTGCCGACCAAACCAATGTCCGGCGTGTAAGGTCTTGGGCACAGCCGTTCGGGCAGCCGGTCATGTGAATGGCCAACCGCTCGCCGGCGAGGCCGTTCTGTTCCATCGCGGCTTCGATTTGATCGACGGCTTCGGGCATCACGCGCTCGGATTCCGTGACCGCCAAACCGCAAGTGGGCAGGGCCGGGCAAGCAATGGAAAACCGGCGAGCGAGCGTAAGTTCCTCCGCCGACTTCACGCCGTGATCCTTGAGAATGTTGTCGATCTCCGCCCGGTCTTGGGGGGTGATGTCGCAGAGAATCACCGCTTGGCGGGCCGTCAACCGGGTTTCCATGCGGTAGCGTTCGATGAGGGTTCTGCAGCGCCGTTTTTAGCCGCAGTTCGCCTTCATCTTTGATGCGGCCATTCTCGACGTTGATGCCCAGAAACCAATTGCCATCGCCCTGGGCGTGCCAACCGATGTGGTCGTCGGTGTTGGTGACATCCGCCGGATGCGGTTCCGGCAACGGGCCGCCAAAGTATTCCTCGACCTTGGCTTTGAATTTTTCCAAGCCCCAATTCGCGATCAGATATTTCATGCGGGCCACTTTGCGATCGGCCCGATTGCCGAAATCTCGCTGCACTTTGACGATGGCCTCGGCCACGGCGATCACCTGATCGGTCGGCACGAACGTCATCCGCTTGGCGACGGCGGGAAAGGTTTTTTTGAGGGCCGGCGTCATGCCCATGCCACCGCCGACCAGCACGTTGTAGCCGATGATCTGATCGTTCTCGACAATCGCCAAGAACCCCAAATCGTTGGCATACAATTCCACGCAGTTGTCGTGCGGGAAAGCGAAGGCCACCTTGAATTTGCGGGGCAGATACCGTTCGCCGTAGATCGGTTCTTCCACGGGCTTGAACGCGGTGACATCGGTTTTTTCGCCGGCTTCATCTTCCAGCCAGATTTCGTAATAGCCCGTGGTGCGGGGTTTGAGGTGCTCCGCCACGCGGTCGGCCATGGCTTGCAGTTCATCGTGCAGCTTGTTGTTTTTATAGGGAGCCGGGCAGCACATCACGTTGCGGGACACATCCCCGCAAGCGGCAAGCGTGGTGAGTTTGCTTTCGTTGATGGCGCGAATCGTGTCCTTCAAATGGCCCTTCAAGACGCCGTGCAACTGAAAGCCTTGCCGGGTCGTAATCCGCAGTGTGCCGTTGCCGAATTGATCGCAAAGATCCAACTCGGCCAAAAATTGCTCGGCGGAGACTTTCCCGCCGGGAATCCGCGTGCGGACCATAAACATGTACGCTTTGCCCAAGGGATTGCCTGCCGCATCCTTGGCGTTGCGTTGTTCGCGGTCATCCTGCTGGTAAGAGCCGTGATGTTTGAGCAGTCCCGCCGCTCGGGCCGGAAAAATGGTTCTCGTCGTTTTGCAGTTCCTCGGCAATCGTGCCTCGCAACTGTCGGCTGTTGGCTTTGAGTGTTCCGGCTTCGTTAATTTTGGCTCATCGGCCATCGGGAAAACTCCATCATCGGGAGACGATTGTCTCCCGGATTGAAAACTTTTAAGAATCAAGAAGGTTTGTGGGTTCGGTTCGGCAGGCTCGAACCCGGCTCCGAAAATGGAGTATAATCCGTCCCCCCGGTTGGGGGCCAGACTAGCTCGGAATCGTTAGGAATTGAAGGACGAACAGTCAAGAGCAGAAGGGAAGAATCGTGACAGCGGCGATTATTGATGGCAAGCAAGTGGCGGCGGAAATTCGCGAACAAATTCGCGAAGAGGCCGATATTTTCACGCGAGATACGGGAATTGTGCCGCATTTGGCCGCGATTTTGGTGGGCGACGATCCAGCCAGTGCGGTGTACGTTCGCAACAAACAGAAAGCCTGCGAACAAGTCGGGCCTGAAAAGCACGCTGCATCGACTCTCCGCCGAGACATCGCAGGCCGAACTCTTGGATTTAATCGGGCAATGCAACACGGATTCCTCCGTGCATGGAATTTTGGTGCAACTGCCTTTGCCTAAGCAAATTGAGGAATTGGCGGTTCTGGATGCCGTGCTCCCTGGGAAAGACGTGGATGCGTTTCATCCCGAAAACGTGGGCTTGATCGTGCAAGGCCGCCCGCGATTTCTGCCCTGCACACCGCATGGGGTTCAGGATCTTGTTGAAGTCGGCGAACGTAAAAACCGCCGGGGCACATGCGGTCATCGTGGGCCGCAGTGAAATCGTGGGCAAACCGATGGCCCTGCTGTTGATGCAGCGAGGCTAAGGGGCCGATGCCACCGTAACCATCTGCCATAGCCGCACCAGAAATCTGGCGGAGATCACCCGCTCGGCAGACATTCTCATCGCCGCCATCGGGAAGCCCCGCTTTATCACGGCGGAGATGGTCAAACCGGGAGCAGTCGTGATCGATGTGGGAACCAACCGCCTGGATGGCAAATTGGTGGGGGATGTGGATTTCGCCGGCGTCTCGCCCATCGCCTCGGCCATCACCCCCGTCCCCGGCGGCGTGGGACCGATGACGATTGCCATGCTCCTCAAAAACACCCTCACCGCCGCCAAATTGAGCATTAAGAATTCACCCCCTCAAGCGTCAATGTGCTTGAATCAGGAAGTTTCTTTCCACCTGGAAGACAGTGCATATTTAGAATGGACTAAATTACATCCGGCAGGATATGTGATCAATTCCTCTCCCAATCCTCAGGCGAGTTATCTGCTATTGCATAAGGCAAACTGTAAAACAATCAACGAAGGAATTGATGCAACGAGCCAACGGACTTCCTATCGAAAAACTTGCTTTGAAAAGCGTAATGCCGCCATTGAATGGGCCGAGAAATGGTGGCCTGGCAGCTTAAAAGAATGCAGTCGGTGCAATCCCTGATTTCGCCGGATGACACGCCCCCCCAATAACACGAAATCAATTGTAGGCAAAAAAACTTCTTGCTGCATTGTATTCAAGCACAGTTTCCCAATCCCAATTGAAGAGAAAGAAACGAAGACAACAAAGTTTTAGAATGTGTGTTGTCACAAAATCACTATGCAAGGAGTCCGCCAAATCATGCGTTTTCACCTGGGAATAGACAGTTGCTTGTTCGTCTGTTACTGTTGTGCGCTCTGGTCGAGCGTTCATCCAAGCGGAAAATCCAGATTCTTCCCGGCCCAACATTTTGATTGTGCTTTGCGATGATCTGGGTTACGGCGACTTGGCGTGTTATGGGAACGCGTTCGTCCAAACGCCGAATTTGGATCGCTTTGCCACGCAGAGTTTGAGGCTTACCAGTTGTTACGCGGCGGCTCCGAATTGCTCGCCCGCCCGCACCGGCTTGATGACGGGCCGCACGCCTTACCGTGTGGGGATTTACAATTGGATTCCCATGTTCTCGCCAATGCACGTTCCGCAAACGGAAATCACGATTGCCACGCTGCTCAAACAGCACGGTTATGCCACGGCCCATTGCGGGAAATGGCATCTCAATGGGCAATTCAATCTTCCCGGCCAACCGCAGCCTTCCGATCATGGATTCGAGCATTGGTTCTCGACGCAGAACAATGCGCTGCCCAACCATCACGATCCCGACAACTTCGTGCGAAACGGGAAAGCCGTCGGCAAACAGAAAGGCTACTCCGCAGATTTGGTGGCGAAAGAAGCGATTGATTGGCTGGCCACCGGGCGCGACAAACAAATGCCGTTTTTCTTGTTTGTCTGCTTTCACGAACCGCACGAGCCGATTGCCTCCGCTGCAAAATACACGAAGAAATATGCAAAGTTTGCCGACCCCGCGAGGGCGGCTCATCACGGAAACATCACGCAAATGGATGCCGCGTTCGGACGCTTGATGACCGCGCTCGATCAACAAAACCTGCGGGACAATACGTTGGTGGTTTTCACCAGCGACAACGGCCCGGCGATTACTTCGATTCATCCTTACGGTTCCGCCGGGGTGTTACGATCGAAGAAAGGGTTTCTGTACGAAGGCGGCATCCGCGTGCCGGGCATGATTCGCTGGCCGGGGCACGTTCAAGCGGGCAGCGAATCGGATCAGCCGATCTCCGGCGTGGATTGGCTGCCCACTTTGTGCGCACTCACGGGGATCGATCCGCCGAAAGATCGCCGGCTGGATGGCTGCGACATCCGCCCGCTGTTCGCGGGCAAACCCATCCACCGCACGCAGCCGTTGTATTGGCAATTCGACCACGTTGCCAGCGGCCCCCAAGTCGCCATGCGGGAAGGCGATTGGAAACTCCTGGCCTTCACCGAAGGCGAGCACCCCAAGCCCACGGCAGACATCACGGCGGAGGCAGAGGAACACATCAACTCGGCGGGGTTGAAATCTTTCGAGCTTTACAACGTCAAAACCGACATCGGCGAAACCTCGGACCTAGCCGAGAAAGAACCCGCTCGCGTGAAAGCCATGAGTGAAAACCTCGCCAAACTTTATCGGGAAATTCAGCAGGAAAACCCCACCTGGCCAAGCTGGACCTCGCCGCGGTACGAGTCCAAACGCATCATCTGGGAAACCGATGCCCGCAAGCAGCAGGCGGATTGAGAAGAGATGATGGTGGATAGAGGATGGATTTGCGATCCGCGATCTTCCCTCCACCATCTTCTACCCGTCACCGCCGTCATCCTCATGCATCCGCGGGGAAGCGTCCCAGTCTTTGAACAGCAGGCTGGGCTGAATGCCTTGGTTGTTTTGGTATTTGTTGCTTTGGTAGTTCACGTAATCGCCTTGGATCGCGTGATAGAAAATCTGGCAAATGCTGATGCCGGGATAAACGCGAATGGGCTGGACGGCGAACATTTCCAGCGTCCAATAGCCGCAAAATCCCACATCTCCAAAACCCGCCGTAACATGGACGAACAACCCTAATCTGCCGATGGAAGACCGGCCTTCCAACATGGGCACGAAGCCGTGGGTCTCGGTGCGTTCCACCGTGCGGCCCAAATGCAATTTTCCCGGCGTGATGAGATACCCCTCTTCGGGAATGAGGATTTTCTCGTAAGCGTTAGGCTTTCGCATGTCGAGAACATCTTCGGTGTAAACCAACAACTCTTCGTGCAGCCGGAGGTTATAGCTGTTGGGATTGAGCTGCGATTCCTCGAAGGGATCGATCACGATTTCCGCCCCCAAACGCCGGCGAATTTCCAAACCACTTAAAATCATTTTCGCTCGATTTTCTCTTTCTCTTCCAATGGAGGCAACCCCACGCGACGGCAGTTGCTTATCAGCGAACACTCCAAACAACGGGGTCGGCGGGCGATGCAAATTTGTCTGCCGTGATGGATCACGCGATGCGAATACGTGATCCAACTTTTTCGCGGGAGAATTTCCCGAAGTTCGCGTTCGATGATGTCCGGGTTTTTGCTCTCGGTCAGCCCGAACAAATTGCTGATCCGTTTGACGTGCGTATCCACCACCACCCCGCTGGGAATCTCGAACCAAGTTCCCAACACTACGTTGGCGGTCTTGCGGCCCACGCCGGGCAGCGAGATAAGCTCGTCCATATTACCCGGCACTTCGCCGTTATGGCATTCGACCAAGCCTTGAGCCATGCCCCGAATGTTGGTAGCTTTCGCCCGGAAGAACCCCAGCGATTTGACGAGTTTTTCGACCTCGGCTTGGTCGGCCTTCGCCAAATCGGCCGGTGTGGGAAACCGGCGGAACAGTTCCGGCGTGGCTTTATTGACCCGCACATCGGTGCATTGGGCGGAGAGAATCACCGCCGTCAATAGTTGGTAGGCCGAGGCATGCGTGAGCGCGCACGGAGCTTCGGGATAGGCTTTTTCCAAGCCTTTGAGCAGCTTTCTCGCCCGTTTTTTTTTGTCCTCAAGCGATTCGGGTGCGAGGCGGTCGGCTGGTTCGGCGGCTTTTTTCTTGGCCATGAATCCCACAAACTTTGAGAGCGAGTTGTTAAAAGGGGCAGGCCCCATTTTCCATCTCAAGACCGTGCTTTGATGAAAATGTTGACCCGGAAAATGGGGCCTGACCCCCTGGAGTTATTCGTGTCGTGATGACAAACCGCAACGCCGTGTGAAGATACCTCGTTTGCGTCCATTCCACACGAAACCCCCGCGCTTCTGTGGGAGGCCGGCATTCTGCTGGACACCCCTGCGAACGGGACTTTACAATTCAGAGAAGGTGCGGAATCTCGCGAGAGAATCATAGAAAATCGCCCCGGCCTTGGGAATCTTGCCCGGCGAGTTCCTCAAACCGAATGCAAAGCGGCCATCGTGATGGATACCCCGGAATTTCCTCCCAACTATTTGGAAGGCGTGCGACTCTTTAACCAAGGGGAGTATTTCGCCTGCCACGATGTGCTCGAAGAATTGTGGACTGAAACCCTCGGGCCGGAACGGACGTTTTATCAAGGGCTGATTCACGCGGCGGTGTCGCTGTTTCATTTCGAGGAGGGAAATCTGGGCGGAGCACGCAAAATGTACGATTCGACCCGGCGATATTTGGAACCATTCTTGCCCGAGCACATGGGCCTCGACTTGGCGGGCTTTTTGATGGACTATCAAACCTGCTTTCAGCCGCTGCTCGATGCGGGTTCCACTTGGCCGACCGGCCTTGTGCCGAACCCGGACACCCCGCCACAACTTCACTGGAAAGCCGACGCCAAAAACCATGTCTGAATCTCATCAAAATCCTCCAGAGCTTGCGGACTTTACGGGATCGGCGGCCTTGTTTCCGCTGCCGAATGCCGTGTTTTTTCCCAAGGTCATTTTTCCCTTGCACGTCTTCGAACCGCGTTATCGGGAGATGACGGCCGATGTTCTCGCCGGCGACCGCTTGATTGCGATGGCGCTTTTGAAGCCGGGTTGGCAAATGGTGACCGACAACCTGCCGACGATTCACGAGATGGTTTGCCTCAGCAGAATCACGGCGGAGGAAAAGCTGCCCGATGGGCGGTATTATTTGGTTTTGCAAGGGCTGTCCCGTGCGCGGATCCTGGGCGAAACGCCTGCGGATTTGCCTTACCGCATCGGCGAGTTGGAACTTTGCAGTGACTGTGAGCAGGGTTTGGCGGAAGCGGAAAACCAACACATTCGCGAAAAGTTGTTGCGGGAAATCCAATCGCTGCACCCGGAATTGGCGGTCAATCCGATGTTCGTGCAAGCCTTGGATCACAAGCTGCCGTTGGGCGCGCTGTGCGACATTTTGGCCCATGCCTTAAAATTGGCTCCCGCACAAAGCCAACGGCTTTTGGAAGAATTGAACGTGCGAAATCGCGGCGAGCATTTGCTGAAAGCCGTGCAAGCCGAGGTGGCTCAGCGAGAATCCGCCCCCGCCCGTTTTCCCCCGAGGTTCAGCCGCAACTGAGGGAGGAATTTGAGCTTCATGGATTCCAATTGACATCAAAAACGACAATAATGCCCAGAAACAAACCTCGGCAACATCAGACCAAGGCGAACAATCCAACGCACACGCAACAGGGCCTCTCTCTCCACCTCATTTTTTTTTGCATCGAAGGCATTGTGCATGTTGGAAACCACGCAGCTTTACAAGGCGGTTTTAATTATCGACAGCGCCATCGAAAATCGCGTCTTGAAAGCGATCTTAAAGTTGGGCGCTTCGGGATATACTTGCCTGAGTTGTTTCGGAGAAGGGCCGCGAACCATGCAGAACGAACCCTTCATGGGTTCCACGCAAGTTCAAGTCGAGGTCGTGTCCTCTCAGGAAATCGTGGAAGACATCGTGGCTTTTGTGAACGGGCCGGATTTCGCTTCCTACGCCAGAACCGCTTATGTTGCAACCGTGGAAGTCATCGATCCGACGAAGTTCCTCCGCGAGAATAAAACGCCGGACTGATAAATCGGCATCACTGCGGACGATAAATAAGGCAAGAAAAGGATGGGCCGCTCTCCGATTTTTTGGAACGCTACCGCATCATACGCTTGCCCGATTTCCTCAGGCCGCTTACGGGCTTTGGGGAAAATGTTGCTTCGAGTAAGCAACACATCGTTCAAAAAATTGTAGGGACGTGCAACAATCGTTGACAAACCTTGGCGGCGGTGTTAGTTTGAAATAAGATGGGGGGATTACTTATTTATTATCTTATGTTCCCCAATCTCATTCATGGGTGAGTTCTTACCCAAATTAACTCATTGTTTTTTTCTCGTTTTCTTGACATTCTGATTCAAAACTCGCCTCACTCATTAATTCCCCCTGACAACAATCGGAATTCGCCCGGATGCGAATCTGCTAACTTGTCCAATTTCATTGCGCGGAGTGATTCATCCATGCTGCAGGCCAGTTTGAAGGTCATCGGCGGTAAGAATGATGGCAAACTGATCGAATTCAAGTCGAGCAAATTTCTGGTCGGTCGCGAACAAGATTGCCATCTTCGTCCCAATAGCGATTTGGTGAGCCGCCATCATTGTGTATTTACGCTGGATGATTACACCTTGCGCCTCCGCGATTTGGGAAGCACCAACGGGACATTAGTGAATGGTCGGCGGATTCGCGGGGAAATTGTATTGACCCCCGGCGACGTGGTGAAAATCGGCAAACTCAATCTGGAAGTTGTGATCGGTCAGCCCGCCTTCGCCGATTTTGCCCCGCCGATTCCCAGTTTGGAAACCACCACCAACTCCTCGGTGGTCGACACCGCTTTTGACATGCCGGGAAATTCGGGGCAAACCGTGTTGGAAGATTCCGGGATGTTCGACCCCGCATCGGGCGACACCGCGCACATTGACTTTTCCCCCACCGTTGATGGAGCCGCGGGTGCGGATGGAGAGGTTCCGTTGGAATCGGACACCTTGATTTCAGGGGCCAGACCCGATCAGACGCATGCGGACCACCCCATCATTCCTCCGCAACCGCCCACGGTTCCCGATCAACCGGCGGTTCCGCCGCAACACCCCGCGATGGGCCAAGCCCCAACTCCGCAATATCCGCCGCCCGAGGCCATGCCGCCCAACGCCTGGCAATATCCGCCGCAGTATCCTCAATATCCGCAGTACCAACAATATCCGCCGGGTTATCCCATGGGCTATCCGCCGGGTTATCCTCCCGGATATGGGTATCCGCCCCAACAACCGGGGCAATATCCGCCGAATTATCCACAACCCCCGCAACCCGAACCACCCCCGGCCAAAAACCAGGCGAAGGCAGGCGGAATACCCGAAGTCCGTTTGCCCAATCCGGAAGAGACCGGAGCGAAAGAGGTTCCCAAACCGCCGCCCGCCGCCGAAGGCGATCAGCCGCCGAAATCCCCAGAATCCACGCCTTCCACGAGTGCCGCCGATCTCATCAAATCCTCGCGCAAGCGGCGTCGCCCGGAAGAAGAGTAACCCCCCGACAGAAATTTGCGGCGGATTTGCACTTGAACGGAACCCTGCAACGGGACAAACTCGGAAGAAGATCGAAGTCCCCGCATTCCCCATTTTTTGAGGAGCTTCCGAGTGGCTGCTGACCCCACCGAAATCCAACGGCGTTATAAAGAGTTCATCGATTTGCTGCCCCTCACGCTGGGCTTGGCCGGTTTGCCCAACAGCGATCATGGCCGATATTTCACCGAGGAGCAAATCGAGGCCAGAGTCTTTACCATTCGCCACGCCTACAAAGCCGCTCGGCAATTCGTCCGCGAAGCCGTTCAAAAATAACGTTGGCAAGCCTCAAATCAAGGCACACGGGCGTTGCAGATGGGGCTGTTGGGATCGAAAATATCGAACCGCTGAAATAGCAGCTTGGCCATCTCGCGTTGGCCGTAAACCCCCGGTTGCACGCCATCCGCCGCCAACCAAGTTCGCAAAAACTCGGCATCGGGCTTTTGCCGGTTCCAGTGTTCCCAATGATCCACCAGCGGAATGCTGTAATCCTCGGCCGTTTGCCGCACGATTTGCACATAATTCTCCAAGTCGGCCAGTTGGCCGGCTTTTGTCGAATCCACGCGGTTCGGAGTGTGCAACACGAGAATCGCCCCGCTTTCCCGCACGATTTGCACGATTTGTTCCAGCGAGTTTTGAAATGCCTCGCGGTTGGCCGATCCGCGTTGGGCATCGTTGCGGCCCAGCAGAATGGAAACCACTTCGGGATGAAACCGCAGCACCCGCCATTCGATGTTTTTCAGCAGATTGCCGCTGGTCTCGCCCGTGTCGCCGGTGTTAATCACCACGTCCAACATGCGGCCCAGTTCCATCCGCAGGCGGTCGCTGAAATGGTCGGTGAAATTCCGCCGGCCTTGGGCCAAATCCACCGCCGATGCCGCACTCTCGCCCGCGAACATCCACGTCACGGGTTTTTCGCCGTCCAACAAGCGTTTCACGGTTTTGAAGTTCGGCACGTACCACGAAGGGAGATGCGGTTTTCGATCCTCGGGACCGGCAGACCCCGGCATTTCTTCCACTGCGGGTTCGCGTAAATCTTCCATCGAGAAGATCTGGGATTCGTCTTCCTGCCCGGAGAGAATCAAAGATTCCTCCCCCAAGCCGGCATCCGCATCGGCGGCCTCATCCTCATCGAGCACGCTTTCGCTGGCCCGCCCGGATTGCAAAGCCTCGTTCCGCGATTCGGCTTCCTCAAAAATCTGATCGACAAATTCCCGCGATTCGGGGAAAGACTCGGCATGCAGCCGCCTTAACTCGTCCACGTCCAGCGTGCGTTGGTCATCCTGGTCGGCATCATCCAGTTCCCAGACGCTTCGCGGCTCGGGAACCGCATGGGTTGAAGGGTGTTCCGCTTCCAGCGGTTCTTCCGGTTCCGCAGCGGGGGCATTCAGATTGTACAGCAGCATCAACCGCCGGCGGGATTGAGAACTTCGCGCGAGGGGATAAGTCGATCGCAACGAATAACCACGCATGATGACAACTCCCTCCGAAAATTTGCCCAAAAACAGCGGGCTTTTTCGAGATGACGAACCACCAACGAAACGCATCCCATCGTGTAAGTATAACCGATCTTTTGCGGGCCGAGCAAAAAATGGCAGACTTAATGGCGGGAAAAGCAAGTTCTCGCGCGGGATTCTGCCGTTTGGAGAAAACGGAACCCCTTCCCCGCCTTCAAACGTGTTTCAAAAGTGCGGCGAAACCGCCATCGGCGGGCCTGCCGGGACTGTGGGTTTGATGGGCGATCAATTTCCAATCCGGTCGGCAGCTTAGCAGACTTTGCACGATGGCTTGGTTTTCTTCCGGTTCGATGCTGCACGTCGAATACAACACCCGCCCGCCCGGTTTCACCCGCTCGCAAGCCGCTGCGAGCAATCGCGATTGAATCGCAGGCAGTTCCACAAAATCCGCCGGGGTCAGCCGCCAACGGGCTTCGACCCGTTTGCCCAATACGCCGGTGTTGGAACAGGGCACATCCACCAGCACGGCATCGAACGGTTCCTCGGGCCAATCATCGCCCGCCGCCGAGATGGACCGCACTTCGATGATGTCCAAACCCAGCCGCGCGCGGTTGTCTTCAATCAAAGCCAACCTTGCGGGGTGGATGTCCGTCGCCAAAACGTGGCCTTGGTTTTGCATCCGCTCGGCGAGGGCGGTAGTCTTCGTGCCCGGGGCCGCACAAAAATCCCAAATCCTTTCGCCGGGTTGCGGATTCAATAACGCCACGGCTTTCATTGCGGTCAGATCCTGCACGCTGAAATTCCCCTCGGCAAAGCCCGGCAGTTCGGTGACGTTCCGCGAGGCTTTCAACACGATGGCTTCGGGCAACTCTCCCGCCTCCGCGGGGACGTTTTCTTTCGCGAAAGTTTCCAACACTTTTTCCCGCGAAGTTCTCAGCGGATTGACCCGCAAGATCAACCCAGGCGGCGAATTGAACCAGAACCCCATGTCTACCAGGCCATTAGTAGGGTCCGCTGTGCGGACCATGCTTGAATTGACACTTATTCTTTCAGTCCGCACAGCGGACCCTACGAAAGTCTCGGCATTGGAATCCCACTCGCGTTGCCAGCGTTCGGCCAGCCATTGGGGAAAACTAAACGCCGCCGCGAAATAACCAATGGGATTGCTTTCGGGATCGGGAAACCACGCCCCCCCACACTTTCGATATTTGCCGGGAGAAACGGGAAAGGCATCCGCCGCCGGCGAGTCGGTCGTTTCGTCCGACAAACTTCGCGAGACCGAACGCAGCGTACCGTTGAGAAACCCGGTCCAACGCGGTCGGCGGAGAAAGCGGGCGAGTTCGGTGGTTTCATTCACGCTGGCGTGGGGTGGAATGCCGTCCAAAAATGCCAACTCGTAAACGCCGATTTGCAGCAGCAGCCACAACAGGTCTTCGGTGTTCTCTCGCGGGCGTTTGACGTGCGGTGCGATTAACGCATCTAAAGTCGCTTGCCGACGAATCACGCCGGCGACGATTTCCCGCGCCAACCGCCGATCCGCCGGTTTCAATTCCGCCTGAATCGCATGCGTTTGCAGCGATTCCGCGATGAACTCCCCAGTTTGCCGGTAATGTTCCAATACGCGCACCGCCACCTGCCGCGCCGTACGGGGCGGTTTATTCAAAATCCGTTCGCGCTCCACGGGAGATGCGATACGGTGAGTCTGTTTTTTGCGATAAACCATGTGGAGGTTATAGCAGTTCTTGGAAGTTCCCGCGAAGCAACCCGAGTTTTCGGCACGTGTTTTGCTTTTGCATTCTTCCTGATTTCAATCGCATCCCAAAAGCGGAGGTTTCGCAAGCCGAGCTTATTTTTTCCAGCACCAAAACATGTCAATCCTCTTGGGTGAGCTTTGAGAAGGATCTGCAACTCATTATGAATAACTTTTTGACGGAAACGCATTCCCCAGAAACGCATCCACCAACCTGCGACCGTCTTGAGTTCGCCGTGCGGGCGTTGATTGCCGTCGCCGCCTTCGTGATGCTGGCCGCATTTGCCTTCTTGCTTTGGTGGTCGCGTGGGGTGTTTCTCATGGCGTTTGCGGGGATCGTTTTCGGCGTGTTTTTGCAGGGGATAAGCGAGTGGATCAGCCGCACCACCAGCGTCCCTTATTATTGGTCCTTGGGCGCGGTCGTCGTGTTGTTATTGGCAATTCTCGGATTGACGGCGTGGTTCTTGGGCGCGCAAATCTCGGATCAGTTTTCCGAACTCGCGCAAACCTTGCCCGAATCGTTTCATCAATTAAGGGAAGAACTCCAAAAATACGTTTGGGGCCAATGGATGATTGACAAGACGATGAACGCCCCCAATGGCCGCAGCATCGTTTCCCATTTGACGGATCTCGTCGACAGCGTTCTTGGTGCGCTCACGGCAATTGTCGTGATCGGATTCATCGGGCTTTACGGAGCGATCGAACCGGGAACCTATCGCATTGGCATTTTGCATCTGCTTCCCAAGCCGCAACGCGAACGCGGTGCGGAAGTCTTGGATGGTTTGAGCACTTCTTTGCGGAATTGGCTAGTGGCCCGCATTGTTTCAATGGTTATTCTCGGCGTGCTGACCAGCTTGGGATTGTGGGCCTTGAACGTTCCCATGTTTTTGGCCTTGGGCTTTCTGGCGTTTTTCCTAGTCGTCATTCCCAATCTAGGCCCCTTTTTAGCGGCGGTTCCCACAATTTTGGTGGCCTGGACCGAAGGCGGATTGGATCTGGCCTGGCAAACCACGGCACTCTACGTGGGAATCCACAGCATGGAAAGCTATGTCTTGCTTCCTTTTTTGCAGAAGAAGACCGTCTATCTTCCCCCGATTCTGTCGGTGATCGCGGTCATTTTTTTCGCGTCCGTCGGAGGCATTCTCGGCGCGATTGTCGCGGCTCCTCTGCTCGTGTTTTTCATGGTTCTCGTGAAAATGTTATACGTGGAAGACATTCTCGAGGACCATTCGCTGAAAGACAATTGAATCAGCGAGGACCGGCCGATCTCGAATCAGGACGATTTTTTTCCTTGGTGAGCATCTTCTTTAAGCGAACCAGAACCAGAAATGCCACTTGATGCGAGTCGGTCCGCGTGGAGTCAAAAATCGCCTTGATTGTTTTGCCATCAAAATGATTGGCGAGGAACCAGGACATTTCCGGACGGGCTGCCATTAAGAAAGACATTCCACAAGACTGTGTTTATGCGAGAAACCATCGGTCGGTTCTAGCAATTGAAAACCGCAGAACAAAGTCTGCCCATCCTAAGAAAACCAAAAGGCCAGTCGGCCGGGGTGTTCCCGGTCTCTGGCCTTTGGTTTTTCTTTGATCTCCGACCGAATCGCCGGATCTTGCCGGGTTAGAACTGCAAGATGACCTGGATGAAGTTGGAATAAAGACGCTTGGCTCGAATTCTGGCATCGCCGCCGAAGGCGACTCCGGTGTTGGTTGTGCCGAACAAGTCGTTAAAGCCTTTGCCCGGAACCAACATGGCCAAGCCGCTGGTAATGATGACGTTCTGGTTCAGGAACGGGCGGTACTCGACGCCCAGGCTGAGGTCCAGCCCGATTTCCGGGTCGATGTTGTCTTGGAAGGTAAAGACTTCCAAAGCACGCGTGGTGTCGAACCACATGTAGTTGGCGTTGGTGATGACTTTCATCTTCGGCGTCACGTCGAAATCCATCCCCGCGTTGACGAGATGCAGCCCGGGGTTGACGAAGTTCGATTGCCCTTGGATCTTGCTCGATCTTAAGTTGGGAATCAAACTGCCGTTCTGCACGAGGTTCACACCAAACAAGCGCACCGCTTGGCGTTGCCAGTAGCTAAACTGTCCGCCGGCAAAGTTGGGGTTGTCCAAAATCGTATCGAACCCGCGTGCGGTGTTGTCGTTGATGTCGGAGTCGCCCGAAGCGTAGAAGTACGAAGTGCGGAACCTGACCCAGTCGCGGTCGAGCGAAAGTTCCACGGCGGCCATCTTGGCATTGATGTTTTGCTGTTGGTTGGCGAGGGGGTTGCGGCTGTCTTTCCCCGTGACCCAGTAAAACGAGTTGGTGACGTTGATCCGCCCGATGTGCCCATCCCCGTTGATCCCGAAGTAGTGGGCTTGCACGCGGTGCGGTTGAAACACCCCCACGGGGTCCGGCCGCACGAGGAAGTTGTTGCGGTCGAACCGGGTGCTGGGACCATCATCGTTGTAGTGGTAGCTCAACTCGGCGGTGTACCCCGGAAAGAGAAAGTCTTGCCGAAAGTAGTTCGCGATCAGCACGTTCTGATGGCGGTCGGCGAATGTGTTCAACAAACTGTTGGTATCTTTTTCCTGTTGGCGGAAGTAGCTTAAGTTGAACTGATCGCGATTGCCGAATTGCGTACCGAATAAACGCACGCCGCGGTTGATGTCGTTAAAGATGAACCCGCGAAAGTCGGAATTGAACGGTTGAGACCCGGCCCGAATCGAGGCAAAGTCAAAGTCCGGCCCCAAGTCGGCAATCTTGGCTTCCACGAAGTATTGCTCGAGCGCGAAGTCGGTCCGCGTTCGGTTTGTGCCTTTGCGCACGTCGGGATTGACGTTGGCGAGTTCTTGGAATTGCACGACGTTGCGGTTGAAGATCGGCTGCAAACGGACTTGCCAATCTGCCGGCTTAAAAGCCTGCGTCGATCCGTGGAACAGATCCACCTGCATGCTGACGTAATTCAGGTTGAGGAAGTTTCGCGAACGCCCGAAGAAATTTTCCTCGCCGGCGTTTGCCGTGCTTTCAAACGGTGTGGTGCCGATGGGGTTCTTTTGGAAGTTCTGAATGAACTGTTCTTGCAGCGTCAGATTTAAGAACGTGTGCTGCCCGATAATTGGGTAGTCGCCTTTCAGCACGTTTTGATTGTACGGATCCCACCAGTGCCCTTTGACGAAGGGATAGTCATCCACCCACGGATGCCCGCGACCGTAGCGGTCCCATTCGGGATAACCCAAACGCCAACGGTCTTCCACGGGCACGAAGTGGCTGCTGGTTTGCTCTTCGCGAGGCAGCACGCTGGAAGGGCCGGAAAACCCGTTGGGGGGTTCGACTTCGGTCTGCATGTATTGGCCGGTTTCTTGGAAAATCGGATCGAGCATGGGAACCTGGTCTTCCGCAAACGGATCGCGCAAGGGGCGGTTCAGCACCTCGGGGTTGAGCGGATCGAGCAATCCGGCGGTTTGCCGAATCAACTCCTCATCCGCCGGAATCTTTTCCCAAAAGCTGCCCACGGGTCCGCTCGGTTCGCGGGAGGCCGTTTCGTTGGGCGTGCCTTCCGGGGCCGCGTGCTGATTCCAGAACGGTTGCACGGGATCGAACACGGTTTTTGTCTTCACCACGGGAAGGCCTGCGTCTCGGTGGGGGCTTGAAAATCCCCCGCTTGCGGGAGTCGCAGCTTCCCCGGGCAACGCCCCAAAGTTCGCTGCGGAGGAACCGCCGTTCGGTTGAGCGAACGGGTTATCCGCCGGCATGGACCCCGCGGGGAATTCTCCGGGAACTCCGATTGCGGAGGGAGTGGAATTGGCCTCTGCAGGAGGGATTTCAGGGTGAAGCGTGGAGACGCCGGCCTTGATTTCCGCCGCCAACAAACGGGCATTGCCCCGGACGACAGGGTCGCCGTCGGAACCGGCGATCTGCCGCACGCGCTCTTGCAAGGCGAGATTGGCGGGCATGGCCCGGATCACTTCGAGCGCGGCCAGTCGCACTTGTTGATCTTGGTCTTTGGAGAGTTCCAACACCAAGTCGGCATGTTGCGCGGTCCCAGTTTTCAACAACTCTTGGGCCAAGGCTTTTCGGATGGCCGGATCGGGGTGGCGCAATTTCCATCCCACGAGGATGTCTTCATCGCGAAGCCCTAATTTTTTCAGTTCGGCTTTTGCCGCCTCCGCCGTTTGCGGGTCGGCCGCGTGCAACTGCGAGAGCAAATGCATGATGCGGGACTTGAAGTCCTCGGCGGGTTGCTCGCCCCAGGCGTTTGGAGACAAAGTCCCCAATACGATGGCTAAAGCCAAAGCCCAGCCGAGCAGCGAAGCAAATCGCGTTCGACTAAGGTGTTGAATGGGATTGTGTCGTGATGCCCAGTTTGCTCCGCGCACCACCATCAATTGTCTGCGCAAGCTTGGAGGCTGCGCCGGATGGTTTGTTTCCACGGCTGATTTCCCGCGATTTTGCCCGCACGCGCTGGAAACACCGCTTGACGAAAAGTTCCAAAAGAACTTCCCAAGTGAAGCGGCACGCCATCGCGTGGAAGCGGATTGTAGAGATGGAGAATTCAGAGAGAGGTGGAGAGCGGCGGGAGAATTAGCGGAAGCTGAATTTATTTGCAAGCCCAGAACGGATGTTTTTTTGAAAATTATCAAGAAAAATAATTCAAATGGGGCATTTACATAATTTAGGTTGAGTTTTTGGCCGGTTTTGGGGGTTGACTCGCTCGAAGTTTTCCAGCTTGCGATAGCGATTTCAAGGAATCCTCACCCAAACCGGCGGCTTCCCGGCGGACCAGCACCAAAATTGGCTTGGGATCGCTTCACGGTATTTTTCAAAAATAATGACTTCTGGTGAATTGGATTGCACTGAACATTCCCGTTATTCCGATTAGAGAGATTAGATCGAGTTGCAGGATGCGATTCCGAATGGATTGCGCCGCTTGCGATTCCTTTAATAAACCATTTCCCGAATTGCCCATGCCGTCTGGAGAGCACGGCGGAAAGCAACGAGGAAAACGATTTTCGACGGAACTCGGTCCACCGTCAACCGTCCCCCGGTTGAAGATAAATCTCTCTGGCTCCATTCTTTGGGAGTACGATCCGTGAGCTGGTTCAAACAAAAATTGGACGTATTGGGAAAACGGAAGGACTTCGAGCGCCGCACGCCGCGCCAGATGTCGCTCTCCCAAGTGGAACAGTTGGAATCGCGGCTGTGTTTAGGGAGTTTGAATTCGCCCGATCTGGGCAATTGGACTCCCGACGATCCCGGCGGCTCCGGGTTGGGGTCGATGGAAGTCGGCGGCGATCTCTTGACGGATCAGACCACGCAGGTCGAACCCGATGATGGGCTGGGCATGCCCTCAAATCAAACCCAAACGGGAACCACGCAAACCGTGGTCGAGCAAACCTCGGACTCAAGCACCGAGCAAACGTCCGGTTCGCTGCAAAGCGACTTGGATCCCGGCCAAACTCAAATTCATCTGGCGGCGGCTTCCTCCTCGGAGGGGGAAAATGACTCGCCGGGAACCGAATCGACCGGCACGACGGGAACCGGGTCGCAAACTCAAACGGCGGGTTCTTCTCAGGACATAGGCGTGGTCTCCAATACGGGCGCGGGTCATCCGGGCAGCCGGGCGGCCAGCAAACCACCGAGACTCCGAACGCCGATCTCAGTTCAAACGTTTTCTCTTCCTTAAACATTCAAAGCGGCGACGGGTCAGAGGCCGTTCATTTGCCCCCTTGGTGGGAAAAGCTGACCGACCCGGTGACGATCCGCTACGACTTCCGCGATGCGGGAACCAATCAGAATGAGATTACCGATGACCAAAAAGCCTTGGCCGTCGAGGCCATGAATGATTGGTCGCAGGCGACGGGTGGAAAAATCCAATTCGTGCAAGACACCCAAGCGCCCGACACGCAAATTATCAATATCGGCCTAGGCCAACTGGAAGCCTTCAACCATACATCCGGTCAAGGCGGGGAACTCGGTTTGGGCGGCGGAGCGGTTTCCAAAGATGCGGACGGCAACATTGTCGTGGCGGGCACGGCCTGGCTCGATTCCAGCGAAAATTGGGACAATACCCTGGGCAATGGCGACCCGGTCGGCACGGTGGACTTCTACACGGTGATGGGCCACGAAATCGGACACGCTTTAGGCTTTAACGATGCCCAGATTTACGACAACCATCAAGACATCATGCGGGGCTTTTACGATACCGAACGCGATGCCTCCGGGTTTCAGTATGCCGCCGTCACAGACACCATGTACACCGGGATTGTCGATCAGGATCCCGCGAATGCGACTTATAAGCTGGACCCCATGACGATGACGCAGCTCTCGGCTTCGGAGGTCACGACCATGCTGGCCCGGGCCTCGGCCGCGACCGCCAGCAATGATGCGGTGATCGCAATTGTGGACCGGGGCGGCACGATTTTGGGCGTCCACGTCGAACAAGGCGTGATTGACAACATCGACGATCCCACCAACGCCGCCATCGCTGCCGGCTACGGAGCCGCCGGGAATGGCAACGGGATTATCGACACAGATTCCGAACGCCGGGCTTTGGCCTTCTTCGCGGAAGGAGCGGTTGCCGAGGCGCGCACGGCGGCATTCTTCTCCAACGGCGATCCGACCAACATCGACGAACACAGCCCAACCGGAACGCTGGCTCCGTTGACTTCGCGGTTGGTGCGGTTCATCAGCCAATCGACGGTCACGCAGCGCGAAGTGGAAGGCATTTCTTCGACCGATGCCCCGGACACCTTGCGGGGGCCGGGGCTTGTGGCTCCCATCGGTTTGGGCGGCCACTTCCCGCCGGAAGTCGCGCACACCCCGCCGGTGGATTTGTTCGCCATCGAGCAATCGAACCGCGACCGCATTCCCGGCGATGCGTCGGCCACGGTGGCTAACAATGCATTGCTGAGTAATTTCAATCCAAACAACAATCCGGCGATTCCTCCGGGACCGCCGCTCATCGCGACCACGTTCACGCCAATGGTGAATAATCGCACGGTGGGCGGAAGTTTGGTCAACACGAACCAAGATAATACCAATTCTAACGCCCCGACTGCGGGGCAAACGCTGCGGTTCAACATTCCCTATAGCACCATCGACCCCACCAAAGTCGATGCCCTCAGGGAACCGTTGTCGTTCGGGGAAGTTTCGGGATTGGACCCCAATGCCCGCTCGCGGGGGATTGCCACTTTGCCCGGCGGGATTCCGATCTTCCGCGACACCAACGGCGACGGCTTGGGCGACACTTTGATCGGCGGGATCGGCGTGTTCTTCCCCGGTCGCGACGGCTTTGCGACCTTCGAGCAAGGTTTCAAACCGGGCATCTCCCAGACCGAATACGAGCGAACCAACGCCCCCAAAGTTCTGGAAGCCGAATTTATGGCCTTGATTGGCATTGGCGGCAGCTTGGGTGCGGCCCAACAAGGCATTCCGTTTGCCAAGACCGACCCCTTCGCGGGAACCAACCTAGCGGCGATTCCCAACATCGACTTGCCGTTTGGCCGCTTGGATCTCGTGGGCATCACGCTGCAAGTTGTGGGACCGATCGCGGGCCGCGAAGGCGTTGGCGTGGTTCTGAAAAACGGGTTGGCACTCGGTACGGCACAGCCCAGCGGAGGCGAGATATACGCCCCGGCGGGCGTGTCGGGCCGGGCGGTTCCTTCCGGGTTTATTGTGCCGCCCCGCGGCAGTGCGGATGGGTTGATCTCGGCGGATCAGGTCAATCAGATCATTCAAAACGCAATCAATGGGGCGAGTCTCGTGCGGGCTGCCGTGCGGTTGCCGGTGAGCAGTCGCACGCGAATGGTGTTCTCGGTAACGGACTTGGAGGGCAACATCTTGGCGCTCTACCGCATGCCGGATGCCACGATTTTCTCCATCGACGTGGCCGTGGCCAAAGCCCGAAACACGGCCTACTACGCCAACGCGGCGGAACTCAATCCCTTGGATCAAGTGCCCACCGTCCCGGCGGGAACCGCCATGAGCAACCGCACCTTCCGCTTCCTGGCCGAGCCGCGTTTTCCCTCCGGCGTGGATGGCGACCCGGCGGGGGTGTTCTCCACCTTGAACAATCCCTTCATCGATCCCTTGAGCGGAGAAAATTTGGGTCCGCCACAGGCCGACACCGCGTATCTCAACACCGTGCTGGGCCGCAATTCGTTCGGCCCCACCTCGCCCGGCGGGATCAACGGGAACTTCCTCGATCCCGACAACCCCAACAATCAGAACGGGGTCATCTTCTTCCCCGGCAGCACGCCGCTTTATAGCAATGGCGTGTTGATCGGCGGGTTCGGAGTGTCTGGGGACGGGGTCGATCAGGACGATGTGGTGACCTTCGTGGGAGCACAAGGCTTCTTGCCGAGACAAAACGGCGTGTTGGAAGCCGATAACATCACCACGTACCGCGGGGTGCGGTTGCCTTACCAAAAATTCCTGCGGAACCCCTTCGGATAAGGGAGGCAGGCTTTTTCATCCGTCCGCGCGGGCTATTTGTCCGCCGGACGAGTTTTCGGCCCCGGCGTTCGCGGTTCCCACCCCGACACCGGGGCTTTTTTCGTCGAATCAGCCGGCTTACTTGGCGAAGAGGGCATCGACGAAGACATCGGGGTCGAAGACTTCCAAATCGTCGATCTTTTCGCCGACGCCGATGTACTTCACGGGAATCCCCATCGTTTGACGGATGGCGACCACCACGCCGCCTTTCGCGGTTCCGTCGAGCTTGGCGAGAATTAAGCCGGTGCAGTCCACGGCTTCGGAAAACGTGCGGGCCTGGCTGATGCCGTTCTGCCCGGTGGTGGCATCGAGCACCAACAAACTTTCGTGCGGCCCATCGGGGATTTTCTTGCCAATCACCCGGTGGATTTTTTCGAGTTCCTGCATCAAATTGCTGTGCGTTTGCAGCCGGCCCGCGGTGTCGATGATGCACACGTCGGCATTCGTTTCCAAGGCTTTTTCGCAGCCGGAATACGCCACGCTGGCGGGGTCGGTTCCGCTGGGTTTGGTAACGATTTCGCAGCCCAAACGCTGGCTCCAAAGCGTCAATTGCTCGACTGCCGCCGCCCGGAACGTGTCGCCCGCCGCCAGCACAACTTTTTTGCCGGCTTTCTGAAGCAAATTCGCGAGCTTGGCAATCGAGGTGGTTTTTCCCACCCCGTTGACGCCCGCGACCAAAATCACCGTGGGGCCGGAGTCGCTCAAACGCAGCGGAGAAAGCGGATCGCCGGCATCCCAGCGCACGTCTCCTTCGCCTTTGAGCAGCAATTGAAGCTGCTCGCGGACCGTACCCCAAATTTTATCGACTTCGATTTTTCGTCCGCCGTGTTTGTCGCGGAGTTCGGACACAATGCGGTCCGCCGCCTTCACGCCCATGTCGGACTCAATCAGTTTTTTCTCGAACTCGCGGAGTTTGATTTCATCCAGCATCTCGCCGGACGAGAACAAATCCCGCACATCGGTCCGCAAAAGCGATTTGGTCTTGGCCAAAGCACCTTTGAGCTTATCGAACAAACCCATTTCTTATTGCTCCGCGATCCTTTGGAACGGCACCCAAAGTAAGAATATCGAAAGCCTCAGCAAAGAGGAGAGAAGATGGCGGGTAGCGGATGGAGGACTATTCTTTGTATGAGAGCGTTCGACTCGGTCCTCCTCTCTCTTCCATCCTCCCTCTTCACATCAAAAGCAAGAACAGGCTGCAAAAATGAAGCCCGTCGCACTGGAGTTGTTAGTAGCGAACAAGCGTGGGATCGATGGTTTGGGCCCACAGATCGATCCCGCCGGCGAGGCTTTTCACGTTGGCGAAGCCACGCTGCATCAACCAGCCCGCGACTTGCAGGCTGCGTCCGCCGTGATGGCAATGCACGATAATTTCGCCGTCTTTGTGTTCATCCAATTCACTCGCCCGTTGTTGAATTTCCGTCATCGGCAGCAGCGTGGTTCCCTCGATGCACACCAAATCGTATTCGGTTTGTTCCCGGCAATCGAGAAACAAAAACGGCTCGCCATTGTCGATTTTTTGACGGACGGTTTGACAATCGACCTCCAACGAGGAGGAAGAGGGACTTTTGCTCATAGAACCATAGCCTCTGCTAATCTGCGATCTTCGGGAGATTCCAACATCCCCACCCACAGCGGTATTCTGGCGAATGCCCCCACAGCCATCAAGCCCTTGCCGGGAAATCCCCAATGGCCAAGGAACTCCGCATTCGCGTTTCTGCTTGGTGGCGGGGTCAATGGAATTCCGCCGCCAAGAGAACGCACTCGGTCACGAAGTGGTCGGCGTTACAGTGGCGGCGTGAATCATATCTCAGCCAGGGCTTGAGATTCATCGAAGTAAATGTCGAGCAGCTTATGAAGCCGCGCAGCCTGAATTGCCCAGATGGACTGAGGGTTGAGGTTGCAGAGGCTCACCTTGAGTCCGTGCTTCGCCGCCTTCTTCTTGAGGCTGGCAATGATTCCCAAACAAACGCTGTTCCAAAATCCAATTTGATTGAAGTCGATCAGCGTCTTGGGCTGGCGCTCTGCTCGAAAAACGATTCGATAATTTGCGTCGTGGAGGTAACGTTTTCGAACTCGAACATCAGCGGATCATGCAAACGAAGCACGCAGACATCCTCGATTACTTCGATCTGATAGTGTTTTGACAAAAGCGTGACTCCCAGCAAAGTGGCCGCTACTGACGTAACTCCCGGTAGATACGATGATAACACGACCGGATTCAAATGTCAGCAAATGATTCCCCCAGCCATGAGAAGTTTGGCCGCAGATTTTTACAAGGCGACAACCTCTTTGCCCCTCCGCGACCCCAGCTTGACCAGCAACCTGAACCCCACTCATAATGTGAGTGGAAAAGGCGACCTGTCCACTTCGATCCATGCGACCGAAATTCTAACGAACAAGGTAAAACCATGAAGTTGACAATGGCGACAATTCTCTTACTGACTGCTCCCCTCTATGCTCAGAAGAAAGAGGCTGATCCGGCAGCCAAACTTGCTAAGACCTACGCTGGAAGTTCGCTCAAGCAGTACGAGAGGGATCTCAACCAAGCAAAACAGACCTATGAAAAGCTCATCACCGAGTCTCGTACAGCCTACCTCAAGAAACTCAAGGACGCTCTCGCCAAGGAACTTCAGCGGGGTGCGGACGGCTTAGATAACGCTCTCGTCATTCGGAAAGAAATTCAACGGCTCGAAGCTGAAAACGCCAAGGGGAAGAGTAAACGGACTGAATTGCTGCCTTTGCTTCGGGTTGCCGTGGCACAGGATCCAAGCTGGGCATTTATTGGGAACTCCCTGTCCGCAAATCACCTGACAAACGACAGTGCTTTAGATATCCAATTCCAACCGACCGGCGATTATGATCTGACTGTTGTATTGCAACTGGTCAATCAAAATCATGGCAACGACATCATCATCGCTTTGCCCCACGGTGGGAAACTGTACCCATTTGCTGTCCGTCATAAATCTGACGGCCCTGTCCAACTGAGTTTTTGGGCGATTATGGAGGGGCGGGAAAAGTTTGGGAAACCGCCAATGGGGATCACCTTGGACCGCCGATTTACCTTTACCAAAAAACGCACATTGGTCTTTAAGGTCCGCGCATTAGGAATTGAGGTTTTCCTGGATGGAAAATCCATGTTCCATATCTCGAAGGACAAACCAATCAGGACTGAGACCGGGAATTTTATTAAAATGAATAGTTATTATAACCGGGTGATGTTTGAGCAGATCAGCCTCAAAAACAACATCCAAGATGCGAATGCCCCATAAGGCGAGGCGATTAAAACACGGGTGATTAGAGCAATTCTTCGGCGGGGTGGCTGGGGTCAGATTGTCGGGGAATGATGCGAAATCAAAGTAACGCATTCTCGACAATCTGCCCCCAGTTCCCCAATCACACATCAACCCGCTGGGGCAAATTGCCGCTACAACTTACTCGCAAAAAAACAAATTCGGCAATTTAACCCCAGCCACCCGGCCGCAGATTGTCGCAAGGCCGCGAGCCAGATTGATTAGAGCAATTCTTCGATGGCGTTGCCGGAGGGCAAAACGGAAATCGGGCGGCCGCCGTGGTCGGGGTATTGAGCGCGGGTGTCGATGCCCAAATGGCGGTAGAGCGTAGCCAGCACATCTTGCGGGGATTTGGGATTTTCCAAGGGCAGGCGCCTTTGGAATCGGAAGCCCCCACCACGCGGCCGCCTTGCACGCCGCCGCCCGCGACCGCAGCGCTGAAGACGTTGGGGTAATGGTCGCGTCCGCCGGTTTGATTGACTTTGGGCGTGCGCCCGAATTCACCCCAAGCCAACACAAAGGTGGAATCCAATAGCCCGCGACCGTCGAGGTCTTCAATCAATGCGGAATACGCTTGATCCCAACGCGGCAGAAATCCGTCCCGCATGCTTTCGTAACCTTTGACGTGCGTATCCCACCAGCGGCAATCGACCGTCACCAACCGCACGCCGGCTTCCACCAACCGCCGGGCCAGCAACAGGCGTTGGCTCCACGCGGGCACGCCGCAACGGTCCGGCGTGGGGGCTTTGTATTCCGGGATAAAGCCGTAACGCTCGCGAACGGCTTTCGGCTCGGCGTCCAGATTGAAGGCTTCGCGGGCCACATCGCTGGTGACCATTTCCCAGGCTTGTTGTTGGAAGGTATCGACCGCTTCCATTTGCCGAGAGGAATCCACGGTCTTGCGGATCGTGTCCAACTGCCTTAACAAGCCTTTGCGATCTTCCACGCGGTTCACGGACAACCCCGACGGCCAAGACAAGTTCGGCACGCGGAACGGCCCATCATTCGCGGGGTCGGCCTGGGTTTCAAAGGGTTGGCAGCCCGGCCCCAGATAAGCGGAATCCGTGCCGGGCACTTGGCGGGGAATCATCACGTAAGCCGGCAGGCAGGGGTTTTGCTGCTGAAGTTGCTTGGACGCAATCGCCCCGCAACTGGGCTTGGTGTTTTGATCGGGATTGCCTTCGTTCGGATAGCCGGTGAAGCAAAGTTGATCGCCCGCCGAGTGCCCGGCATCGGTGTGGTTCAGGCTGCGGATGATCGACCATTTGTCTTGAATGGCGGCGGAGCGGGGCAGCAAATCGCAAATCTGAATGCCGGGGACTTTCGTGGAAGCCGCCCCGAACACGCCGCGATAATCTTCCGGGGCCAGCGGTTTGGGATCCCAGGTTTCGTGTTGGCTGGGACCGCCGCGCATCCACAAGATGATGACGGATTTTTCCCGGCCGGCGGAGGGATTGGCCGATTCCGCCCGCAACAGATCGCCCAAGGCCAAGCCCGAAAGCCCCAAGCCGCCGACTTGCAAAAACGCCCGGCGGTTTGCTCCGCGCAGACTTTGGCGAAAATCGGCACAACCTGTCGGAATCGAACGTGTTCCCACTGCGGAGGCTCCCCAACTCAAGACAAACGGACAAGCGATCTATCCATCAACAATATCGCATTTGTCGAGCCACCGCAATTCCGCCGCAAACCGAGCGAGGGTGGGAGGATTGTGTGTGTTTCACAAACGTCGGTGGATTTTTCAGGCGAGAACAGGCTAGCGTAACCACTATGGCTTGGAAACCGATAGATCGGACTCCCCCTTTGTGATCCTCGGCACGGCCACAACCGGCAATTAACACTACTAAGAATAGGATTCGAGCCATGACATCCCTTTCGCATCTCGAACGAACACCATCTCTATTTTTAGTTCTTATTTTTCCCCTCGTTCCCCAAAGTTTCTCAGGCTCGTTTGGAGAGGGCGGTATTTTCTTGGGGGCGGTTGCCGCTCTTGTTGTTGCCGGTTGAGTGCGTGATTTGTTGTACGGGGAATGCGGCTTCGACCGAGCGGATGTGCAAATCGCATTGCGGGAAGGCGATTTCGATGCCCGCCTCGCGGAAAGTATTGTCGATCGCCAAATTCAATTCGTGAATGGTCGCGAGTTTGATCGAAGCGGTCGGCAGATAGCAGCGCAGTTCGAAATTCAACGTGCTGTCGCCAAAGCCGGCAAACGTCACCACGGGGGCGGGGTCTGCCATCACCTGGGGATGCGATTTCATCACTTTGTAAAGCAATTGGGTGGCTAGGTCGGTGTCCGATCCATACGCGATTCCCACCTGAATGAACACGCGCTGGATGGTGTCGGTCAAGGTCCAGTTCAGCACCGTGCCGGTGATTAAATCTTTGTTGGGAATGATCATTTCTTGGCGTTCCCAATTGGTGATTGTGGTTGCCCGCATGCGAATCTTGCTGACGATGCCGGTGGTGTTTCCCAAGGTCACAATGTCGCCCACGCGGACCGGGCGTTCCAGAAGCACGATCAAGCCGGAGAAGAAATTCGCGAAAATTTCTTGCAGGCCGAAGCCCAGGCCGACCATCAAAGCCGCCGCCAGCCATTGCACGTTTTGCCAGCGCAGCCCGACAACGTAAAACGCGGTGCTCACGCCGACGATCGTAAACACGTATTGTGCCAACGTGGTGACGGCATAGCGGGCGGCGTTGTCGATGGGCAAGCGTTGCAGAACGATCATCTCCAACATGCCCGGCAGATTGCGGGCCGCCATGATGGCCACAATGAGAATCAGGACCGACAGGATCAAGTCCGCCAGCGTAATGGGAACCTTGATCGTTTTCTGCACGGTTTCCGGGGCTTTTTCGGGAGCGGTTTTTCCTGCGGCAGGAGCGGGCGTATTCCCATCGGGGGCGGGCGTGTCGGCCACGGGTTTCACGGGTTCCTCAACCACTCGGTCGATGGTCAGCGCTTGGATTTTGACGTTCTTCAACACCGCCAATGCGGGCAACACATCAACCCAGACGCCCCACAATCCCAGCGTGATGCCCACAAACAACAGGCTGCGAATAAGTTGGCGGGTTTGGTCGTTCATCGAAGCCACGTCCAACCGCTCATCAACGGGATCGGAGATTGCGGGAGGAGCAGCGGGCTGACCGCTCGCGCCCGCCGCGGCTTGTTGAGCTTGAGCCTGTGCGATGGCGGCTTCGCGGCGTTGGCGAAGTTGTTCCATCGCCAAACGCCGGCGGGTAATTAACAACCAGCGTTGGATCAAGGCATCGATAATCAGCACCAACAACGCCAGCAAGGCGGTCGCGTAAAATCGCATAATGAGTTGTTGGGCGGTATAGTAATATCCCACGATGGCCAGACCAGCCAAGGCTAATGGAACCAGTACGCCCGCCGCGTAGAACACGTACTTCAAACGGTCGATCCAGCCGCCTTGTTTTTGGGCGATCAATGCGCGGAAGGCGGCCCCCGAAGGTCTCAGCACGCGGTGCATGAACAACGCTTCCAAGATTAAGGCGAGCACGAAACACGCCCGCCCCAAGGATTCGGGCGATCCTGCTGCGAGACTGCCGGCGGAGGCGAACAAGGCCGTCACCAGCCACAAGGGGGGAACGATGATTTTGAACCAACGCAGGTTGCGGCGGATCATCGTGACCACGGGGGCGGGCCAAGTGAAATGCGACTGCACCAGCCCGTTTGTGCGGCAGGCTTGTTTTAGCAATTCGACGGGAAAGTAAACCAAACCCATCGCGAACAAGGCCGACCCCACCGCCGAGACCGACGCGGATTCATCCAACTGCCGAGACAACCGATACCCCACCCAGCACAAAAGGCCCGGCCACGAAATCGCCACCAGCACGGTGTCTCGCAACACGCGAAACGTGGGGCGAAACTCGGTCACTGCGCGTTTGTTAAGCGTCTTGCCGATCTCGTCGATGCGGTGCTTCATCTTCCGTTGTTGAATCAGCAATATCCCGAACGCGGCCAAGGCGAGCACCCACAAACCGGGGTGTTCCCAAAAATCCCCTCCTAAGGCGGAAAGCACAGCGGCCCAACCCTCGGGACGCAACAACCAAGCCCCGGCATCTTGAAAGTCTTGCAGGGTATGCTTCCACAACGGATCGGTGCTGCGAATCCAAAGCACGTTCTCGCTGATGAATCGGCTGTAGCTCTCGGTCTCCTCGATGAGCTGTTTTTCGACCTTGTCCAAAGGGTAAAGTTTGTCCAACAGGGCGTTGTAGTCGGAATTCAAATTGTCGAGATGGCTCTTCTCGGTTTCCAGCAATTTCCCCACGAATACTTTGAGTTCGGCCCGCTCTTTTCCTTGGGGACGCGGATGCAGCGAATCCAAAAGATCCTCGGTCGCTTTGGAACTATCGGCCAATTCTTTCGTGCGGTCGCTGGCCTCATACGAGGACAGCGTAAATTGTTGAATTTCATCCTGCCTTGCGTGGATGTTTCGTTCCAATTCCCTGACGTTGGGCAATTTTTTTTGTTGCAGCCTCAGCAGCGTGCCCACATTCATCGTGCTTGCCGCCGCCGCGACTCGTTCGCGGCTTTGCTTGAAATTGTCTTGCAGCGTTTTGAGTTCGCTGGTTTCGCGATCGAGCTGTTTCACCACCACGGGGATTCGCGCGGCGGTCGTTTGCCGGAGTTCCGCGAGTTTCACAATTTTGTTGGCGTGTTCGGCCAGGCTGGGATATTTTTGAAAGGTCAACGCCTGCCGAACTTGGGCCTCGGCTTGGGCTTTTTGGCGATCCGATTCTTGCTGGCGTTCGGCCGTCACCGCTTTTTGCCACGCTTGAACTTCGGTCTCCAAGCGGCCGGCTTCGAGCGCGGCGATGTCGCGTTCGAGCGGGAGAAGTTCCGTGCTGCTGGCCTGCCGATAGGCATCTTTCTTATCCAACATCGCCAAGCGCGCCCGCAAGAGTTGCCATTGTGCGCGAAGTCGGGTTCGCTTGGCCAGGGTTTGCCGGGTGACGGTGTTGCCGGTGGGCAGCGCTTTCAGTTGTTGTTCCGATTGCGCCAAAAAATCCTGAGAGGATTTTCGGGTTTGAGACGAATCTCCCCGGTTCGTGGTGACATCCTTCAGTGAATTGACCGCATCGTCCAACTTCTTTTTGGCATTGGCCAGGCTTTCTTCGCGGGTGTTCAGTTCTTGTTGAAGTTGCACCAGCGTCGCATCGTGGGGGATCTTGACTTGGACGGGCTTACTCAAATCCTGTTTCGTTTTTTTTGCTTTTTCGATTTGCGCAGGAAGCGATTGCATCTTCTGAGCGAAGTCCGCCGCCGTCGCTTCTTGAGTCGCGGCATCCTTCAGATCGGCCTGAGACTGCTGATAGAGTCCGGTCAGCTCGTCTTTCGCGGCCTTGTCCAACGATTGATCGTCGGTGGCATCCTTCAGGCGAAGCTGCACCGTCTCCATCGTGAGCGAATCGGAAAACAACGGGGCCGGTTCGGTGTTGGCCGCATCCGCCGTTTTGGCCGGAGCCGCGGGGGTGTCGTTTTTCGGCTGTGGCAGCGATTGAATAATCGGCCCGTTCGTAGCGGGGGCTTTGGGATTTTGGGGCGGAGCGAACGGATTCGCTTCAGGGGCTTGCCTGGGTGGCGCGGATTCAATCACCTGCCCCCCGCACATTGATGCAGCGGAACTCAGCCCTAACACGCAACAAACCGCCACCAGCCAAAGCCTAGAGGCCGACATTGAATAAACCATCTTATTTTCGGGCAAAGACATGCGGATTCCTGCGAATTTTAATAAAACCGGCTGAGCGAGTCCTTTTCTCAGGATGTTTGCCATTCCATTGAGCGGACAGGTTCCCAAGACAGCGAACTCCGTGCCAATCCGAAACCCATTAAGATTTCGATGAGCGCGGAACCTCCCCTGGGCAACGCGGTTTTATGCGGCGGGTGCGAATCCCGCAAGAGGGATTGCCCGGCGGTTACACGTCCAATCCCAGTAAACGCATTAGCTCCAAGGCGTTACTTTTTTGCACGACGCCGGGCCGAATTGTGTAATCGAACGTCATTTTGCCATTCACGAGCTGATCTTCAAAATGACAGTTCTTCGCTTGTCCATTCAGAGAATCCACGATTTCCGTCAACGCCAAATCGTGCGTGGTCACTAAGCCCACCGCACCATCATCCACCAATTTCCGAATCACGCCCTCGGCTCCTACGCGGCGGTCGTGCGAATTGGTCCCCTGCAAAATTTCATCCAGCAGGAACAACAACGGGCGCTGCCCATCGGCCAGATCGACCACCATTTTCAGCCGGCTGACCACCGAATAAAACAGGGACTTGCCATCTTGCAGGGAATCGGAAATTCGCATCGCCGTGCCGACTTGCATGGGCGAGAGCCGAAACGATTCGGCCCGCACGGGCATCCGCATAACGCCAAAACAACATTCGTGCCGATGGTCCGCAACAGCGTGCTTTTGCCAGACATGTTCGACCCGCTGACCAAGATGAGCCGCAAGTCCCGATCGAGCGTTACGTCGTTTCGCACGCACGCGGAGTTCGCCAACAGCGGATGCCCCAATTGCCGAGCGTCCAAGAGCGGGAATTCCCGCACGAGTTCCGGGAACGGATCGCGGGGGTGTTCGTAGGCATAACCGGCCAGCGAAGACAAGGCTTCAAATTCGCCCACCGCATCGAGCCAACCCGCAATGCGAGGCCCCACGCGTTCCCGCCAAACTTCAATCGCATGCACCAGATGCACTTCCAGGCAAAGAATGAATGCGAACAACGCGAAAAACTGATTTTGCAGGCTGTTTCTTAGGCTTTCGATCAAGCGATGCAGCTTCGCGATTTCCAAAGAAGGCGGGTGGCCTTCGGTGTCCAACCGGCGGCGGATTTCCATAAGCCTGGGCGTTTGAAACTGTTCCTGCTCGATCACTTTCAGAACTTGCGACAGAATCGCCAGCCCGGAACCGGCGGCATCCATCGTTTTCGCCACCCGCCGGATGGATTGCACGAAGAACGCGGTAAAGCTCATCAGCAGCAACAATGGCGCGAGAATCATCCAAAGCCTGTCCGTAACCAACCAACCGGCGATTCCGCAGAGCATCAACGCCGAGACCACCGCCGCCGTGATGCGGCGTTCCGGGCTGATGGGATGTGCCGGCTCATCGGCCCAGAGCAGCAATTGCCTTTGGTCTAATTCCTCTTGAACTTTCGCATCGAGCAAGCCCAAGCGTTCGCGGAGATCAAGTTTGGGCCTTAGTTCCTCAATCGCTTGCTGTCTTTGCCGAACGACATCGCAATCCGCCGGCGACTTTAGCCAATCTGCAATCGTATTTTCGCCCAAGCGGGTGCGGGCTTGGCAGATCAATTGAAACAACGAACCGCGTCCGAACAAATCCAAATCGCCGGCGTAGGGGTGATTGGGATCCAGGTAGCGTTCGCCGGTTTGGCCATCATCGATCCAGCGGTCTCGGATTCGCCGCTGCGTGGTCGCGTAGTAATTCACCGCTCGCCGGGCCAGCACCAATTGCCGCACCGCCTTGCCGTGAAAAACCACCAAACCCACAAACACCACGAAAGGCCCGACCAGCCACGCAGGCGAAAGTTGGGTATTCCAAATCGCGAATACCAAGGCCAACCCGAGTAGAAACACCAGCCCCCGCGCTTGCGAGAATTGTTGATCGGCCAGCGCGCATCGCGAAACCGTCTGCTGACGCTCGGCCAGCCGGCGCTCGCATTCGGCGGCGGGGTCTCCCATTTCGTTCGAGGCAGACATTCTGGATTCAATTGGGGGAAAAGAAGTCAAAAAAACGTCCCTGAACTTCTAACGAATCCCGCCCCATCAGACCACCCCGGCCCCGAAAACTTTCTGCGTTTTCCCCGTTGTCCTGCTCCAACGCATCCACCGGCAATGCGAACCCCTCGCGATTTTCCCGAACCAAAACGAAAATTCCCTCTCCGTGTTGAGAGCGAAAGGGGAATTTGGCGAAACCCTCAATCACGGTTTTCCAAGTCGGTTGTGTTTTGGGAAAGTTGTGCTACGATTTGCCACACCATCGCGAGCCGTTGCGAACATCATACCCAATTCCCTTGCCGGAATTAGCCTCAAAAACCAAGCTCGCAACGCAAGAAAAACAACGCAAACACTTGTGAAACAACAACTTGAAGGCGTAGCTCAGTTGGTAGAGCAACGGACTTTTAATCCGTAGGTCCAGGGTTCGAATCCCTCGCCTTCATTTTCTTAAAGCCTTAAACCATAGTGGTTTAAGGCTGTTTTTCTAGGCATTTTTAATCAGCTTTTATACTGGTCAAAATTCCAATAGTTGCCACTTTTGATACCAAAAAAGCGGAATATCGTATCACCGAATCGTATCAAGAGACGCAACAAATACTCTAGGTGGCGGCATTGCATTCGATGGCCTCGCCAGAACACGAGTGGTCTATTTCAAACTGTACCACATGAAATAAACACATGTTTATATAATTTAGAGGGGAAAAGCTGCAAGTATCGAGTTGATTTGGACCGATTTGAAGATTATTATTGAGACAAACTATTTCTACCGTAAAGGTTGCGTTATTATTCTCATTCTTAGGAAAAAAACTTAAACACAAATAACGTATTGACTTAAGGAGTGGTGTGCGTAATAATTCCTGGTTCGGGATGAAGATCTTCTATTGACACAGTCTATAAGATTGTTCTCCCGCAAACTTTTGGCATTCAGGCTTCCCAAGAAATGGCTGAAAAACTGACAGGCAAAGAACCAGAAGGACTAGCTATTGTTCCTTGTGACGACATCTACACGGATTCATCTGGAAAGTTGGCGATAATTGGGATTTTTAATCGCCTTGTCGTTCCAAAAATTCCGGTTATGAAGTTAAAAATTTGTGTTTATGTGTCCATAACTGAAATATACCCAGGCGCAACCTGTGGCATAGACATTGTACACGGCGAAACGGATGAGCCAGTTTTTAAAGCCGAGGGGCCGGTTGATATGGATGGGGTTAATCCATCAACTATTTTTGATATGGTTTTTGAATTAAAAAATGTTCCTTTTGGTGAGCCTGGAACCTATTACGTTCGGCTTTTCGGGAATAAGAAACTTCTTTTGCAGCGACCTTTTGAATTGTTGGAAAAGAACTCTAAAAAAAAGGTGGAAGACGATGAAAACAACAACAATGGAGATTAACGGCTTCAAATCCCTCTTGCACTCTTACTCCAGCAAGCAAACAGAAAAGGTAGTTGATGAGAATGAAGTGGAATCGGACGGTGGATCGGTAGTAAAGAGATGGCCGGTTCCGCCTGAAGATCCAACTGTACCGCAATGGATGCGGCTTCAAGAAACATCGTCAGTCCATGAATTGTGGTCGCATGATGATGAAGACATTTACACCGAGGCAGACGGCTCTCCACTATGAACTCAGGGGAAATCTATTTGGCTAGGTTCCCATTCACAGACGGAACCGCCGCCAAATTAAGGCCCGTTCTTGTGATCTCGAATAGGCGATACAACAACGCCGATGTTGTTGTATTGCCTATTAGTTCGCGCCCCGACCCTAATGATGAATTTGCTGTCTTTATTGGAAACCCCCATTTTTCGCAGGCTGGACTCCGGCAAGAGTCCTCCATTAAATGGACAAAACCAATGACGATTGCGTCGTCAGTGTTTCAACGTCGCTTGGGTACGTTACCGAAAACACTATTCGACGAAACAGTGGAGAAGGTGAAACACGACCTTTTCCCATAGCTTGCTTGACCCTCCTTTGGCAACATTGCAGACCGGGCGGAATACGTTCGAATTCAATTGCATGCTCACCGCGAAAGCCATCGGCGATTAAAAGCGGAAGGGGACAGACGGTTTGCAGTTTGGATTTTAGGCTTTTAGGATGGCGGGGGGGGTTGCTCGGTAACATCATGTGACCGAGTTTTGCCGCATGCCCACCATTTTGCGAGCATTTTCCCAGCTTTACACTTCTTTTAGGATTGGGCTTTCAAGTACGCGGGTTCCTGCAAAGTTTCTTCCGGCAAGGCTCCCGCCACTTTGAAAACTTGCTCATGCACCCGATCGAAAACCGCAAGAATCGCCTCCGGTGTTGGATAATCAGCGGGATTTGCTGTTGGCGTTGAGCCTTTGCCGAATAATCGGCGGAAGTCGGCTGGGATCAAGCCGGCATCTTTGGGTTTCTCACCTCGGATTCGCTTCAGCCCCAAACTGTATTGGGCCACGGCCAAATGCCCAACCTGCCAAGCGATATGGGTAACGCCCTCGGTGGGTTGGCGGAACCAGTCTTCTGGGTCATTATGGTTGAGGAGACCTTTCGTGTAGAGCCGGGCGGTGTGGATTTGGGTGAGGACGGATTCGAGAGGCATGGGGATTCCTTTGGTGTTTGGGTCATGAACAATCCCCATTGTCGGGAGAGGATGAATCAGGTTCAATTCATGTAGGAGTTGCCCCAATGAATATCCAACCCCACACGCTGACCATTGATGGAAGCAAAGTCCACGGCCTTGTTGCTGGTTCCGAAGAGGCACGTCCCATCCTGCTGCTTCACGGAGCCAGTTTTTCTTCCGAAACCTGGAGGGAGATCGGCACGATTGATGTGCTTGCCGAGGCAGGATTTTGTGTTTATGCCGTCGATCTGCCAGGCTACGGCCAATCCGAATCCTCCGACATGGAACCAGGACTTTGGATGACGAAGCTCTATGAGGAACTGAGCCTTGAGAAATCTGTGATTCTCTCGCCTTCGATGAGTGGCCGCTTCAGTTTGCCCTTCGTGACCGAACATCCCGATCAGGTGAGCGGCTTTGTGGCCGTCGCTCCCGTGGAAATCACCAAATATGAAAAGAAGTTGGGACAGATCACCTGTCCGGTTTTGGCCGTGTGGGGTGAGAATGACACGACCATTCCCGTTGAGCATGCCGACGTGCTTGTTTTGGGGGCCGGGAACGGGCGAAAGATCATCATTCCCGGTGGGAGCCATGCCCCGTACATGAGCGACCCGGCAACCTTTCATCGGGAGTTGTTGGGATTCTTGAAGGAGTTGCAGTGAGCGACTGACGAGAGACACGTCGCCGAATCCAAAATCTTCTCTGCGAAAGGAAAGCCCAATGCCATCCACGGAGCAAGAGCAACAAATCATTCGAGAAGCAGCGTACTACTGCTGGGAACGTGCCGGGAAACCCAATGGTGACGGTGTGGTGTTCTGGTTGAAGGCCGAGCGAGAGTGTCAAAACCAGAGTCACAGTGGTGTCGATGTCGTCCAAGAGGCTTCGGAGGAATCTTTTCCCGCCAGCGATCCTCCTGCCTGGATTCCCATGACGACGGAAGGTGGGCATCCTCATTAGCGGGTAGTGAGATTTGACCAAAGGGCTCTCCGGCAAATCCCGCCAGCGACGAAGAACTCGCCGCTGCCCCGAGTTCCTGCGCCTTCACTGTTCCATCCTTCCCAATAACCGAACCTTTCCCCGCCATCCGTGTCTGACAGGAAAGCCATTCCAAGGGAGGAGGTGCGCCATGCCAAACCAAAATCACGAACAATTTGAAGAACAGCCATTTTTTTCGAGACGATGAGCAAGCGTCGTCGAGGATTCCCATCCGAAACGCAGGTCAAACGTGGAATGCGGGTCGTCCACGGCGATAAACTGCTGGAGGAAAAGCTCGGGCGGAACGATCTCTGCCCCTGCGGTTCCGGCCATCGCTTCAAGAAGTGCTGTCTCTCGAAGGGCTGCTTTTGATGGCGTGAACCGGGATCACTACTTTTAGGGACTGAACATCCAAAACCCGCTCGGTTGCATCGAACCGAGCGGGCTTTTTCTATAATGAGTGAGCATCACCATTGCTGAAGTGAGGATTTGAAAATGTCTGAAGATCGATTGGAAAGAGCGTGTTTGTCGCTGGACGGCCTTTCGATTGGAGACGCATTTGGCCAGCAGTTTTTCTCTCCGCATGTTGCCGCAGAAGCAAATCGCAATAACCCACCGCCACCTCCTTGGAACTACACCGACGACACGGAAATGGCTATCGCATTGACGCAAACACTCCGTGACTGTGAATCTGTTGACCAAGACTTTCTCGCCCAGCGACTTGTGGAACGATATCAAGCAAAGCCTTCCCGTGGGTATGGGGCTGGTGCTAAAAGGCTACTTGATGACATTGCAGCGGGCGGATGTTGGAGAACCCTGAGCCACCAGATGTTTGGTGGATGCGGCTCGCACGGAAACGGTGCGGCCATGCGGGTTTCTCCGCTCGGCGCATGGTTTGCCAATGACGTTGAACTAACAATCAAGCAGGCCGCACTTTCAGCGGAGGTCACACATACTCACCCAGAAGCTCAGATTGGAACCATCGCAATTGCCCTGGCAGCGGGTTGGGCGTGGCGATGCGAGTCCCAGCGAGCGGAAGAGTTGATCCCGTGGGTGATCTCAAAAATAGATCAAAGCGAAGTTCGGAGACGATTGGAATGGGCGGCGACATATCCCCTCGATACATGGGCCTTCACGATTGCGTCACAAGTTGGTTGTGGGCACGAGATCAGCGCTCAGGACACGGTGCCATTCTGCATTTGGATGGCTGCGGCTCACCTGAATGATTACTGCGAGGCGATGTGGACTGCCGCCCGTGTTGGCGGTGACATTGATACGACATGTGCAATTATCGGTGGGATCGTCGCTCTGAATGTTGGCTCTGACGGTATTCCATCCGAATGGAAACAATACCGAGAACCACTGGGCTGGACTCGAAATCGAAGTTGAGTTGTGTCTTCAACTTCTCAACCCCAAACAAAAGGAACGTTATTCTGTTTTCTGATAGGGTGAAACTCACATGAAACTTCTGATTGTTGACGCCTTCACGGATCGGCCCTTCGCAGGCAATCCTGCCGCTGTTTGTTTGCTCGAAAAAGAGCAAGACGCTGTATGGATGCAGGCTGTCGCTGCCGAGATGAATTTGTCGGAGACGGCGTTCGTTCGACCTCTCGACGTGGACTTTGAACTTCGCTGGTTCACACCCGCAATCGAGGTTGATCTCTGCGGTCATGCGACGTTGGCCACGGCACACGCTTTGTGGACCGAAGGCGTCGTCGCTGGCGACTCTCCAATCCGCTTCCATACGAGAAGCGGGATTCTGGCATGTCAACGGGACGGCACTCTAATTGAACTTAATTTTCCGGCAACCCCAGCCGAAGAATCACAGCCGCCCGATGGACTGCTGGAGGCACTCGGCGTTCTGCCCACGTTCGTTGGTAAATCGAAGTTCGACAAGATCGTTCAGGTCGAATCGGAGGAGGTCGTTCGCTTGATGCAACCAAATTTCGCCCAACTAACCCGCATTATTCGTGAGTGTTTCGATTTCGATCGTCGGTTGGCTTTTCGAGCGATTGGTTGAGCGAGGTCCAGACCGGTCCCCTCCCAGATTTTTTTGTGCGGCGGACGGGTTCTGGCAGCGGGACGGAACTTAGGACATCAGCCAGGAGCAGTGGCGAGAACGGTCTGCATCACGTTCAAGAAATGCGGCAGGTGCGGCCAGTGTGCGGGAAGACGGATGCGAATGTGTCGAGCGCGGATCACCACCTCCGCGGCGACTTTGATCACGCGGGTCCGCCAAGTTTCCGCGTGGCCTTCCCCCAAGGGATCACTGCGGCGACGCTGGTTGTCGTAACGCTTTCGGTCCGGCTTCGGCATCGCCTCGCGATCCAACCCGCCGGGCACTTCGGGAGGGTCGGCCACGCGCTGCCGCATCCGCACCAACAGGTGGTAAGCCAGCACATGCAAACACAATCGAAAGGCATTGGCCAGCACGCGGTGGTCGCTCAAACGGTCGGCGTCCAACGAGACTTTCAATTCCTTGTGACGGTTCTCGCTTTCCCCGCGCTGCACGTATTCGTCATAAACTCCCTGCGGCAAAACTTCCGCGCCCGCTCGGTTCGTGACCACCGCTCGGCGGTTGGTTCCTTGCAGGTGCGCTTCGACTTTGACCACCACATAACGCGCTCGGTCCCACGTTCCCGCGCGATACCAAAACCCCGTAAACCATCGCACCTTGGTGTTCTCGTGCGTGACCAACTCGCCGCGTTCTTGGAGTGCCGCCACCTGCGCTTCGTGCTGCGAAACCGCTTGTTCCAAGAGGTCTGCGGTGCGTTGTTTGATCACCGAGTTCATTTGATAGCCCAAGGTGTAGATCAATCTCAACTCCTCGCACACCGCGTACATTTCCGGTTGGCCGAACCCGCTATCGGCTCGGACTTCGATGACCACATCCGGCCACGCCGCGCAGGCGATGCACCAAAAACTTGAGGTCCGCATCCGCCCCCAAACACGCTTTCGCCGTGCCATGCCGCAGGCTGATCGAGACGACCAAGTCGGTCTCCGCCGAAGTGATCGCCAACGGCAAGTATTGAGACTGCCGATAAAATCCATGAAACAACGAGAGTTGTTGTTGCCCGTGGGCCGGATCATCAAAGGCATCCAGATCGAAGAGCAATCGACTCGGCGGTTCCTCGAACGAGGCGATGAACTGATCGATCAACGTGCTTCTCAGTCGAAACAAATCGCCCGGCGTGATCGCATTTTCAAAGCGGGAGAGCGTGGGCTGGCTGGCCAACGGGTCTTCGCCGGGGACGCGGTCCGCGATCAATTGAAACACGGGATCGAAGCGTAAGGTGTCATGATCATTTTGATCGGGATAGCCCGCCAAGATGCCGAACACGCGCGAGCGCACCATTTCCAAAGTGGAATGTGTGATAGATGCGGACCGCCGGGAATCCCGCAGCGCCTGGTTGAACCCCGCCGTGAATCCCAACTGATGATCCAGTTCTCGAAAGGGCAACAGACCCGCATCACTGGTCAATCGGAGTGGTGTTGTCTCCACCACCACGGGCTTTTTCGAGAAAAAAGAGAAGCGATTCGTCTCAACAGTTTGTAAACTCATGAGGAGCCTCCGCGTCACGTCCAAAGTTCAGAACAACACAAACTTTAGACGTATGAGGGGGCTCAATCTTTCAAACCTTCACGAATAATCCGGGCTAAGGCAGATTCCAATGCGAGGCGTGATTGTTACCAGCCTCGCATACGATTCGCAGTTTGATTTCGTTTCTCGCTTCTTCGCACCGGCTATTGGTGTGAATGAAGACCCCGTTTGCGGCTCAGCCCATTGCTGCCTTGGTCCCTTTTGGAATGAGCGACTCGGCAAGACCGAGATGACGGCGTGCCAAGCGTCACCTCGTGGTGGCATTGTGCGTGTTCGAGTCAACGGTGATCGTGTTCTCCTCGGTGGGCAAGCGGTCACAGTGCTGAGAGGGGAACTCGTTTCACCATGACGAATGAATGGACTAAGCCCGAACACCCCGAGGCATATCTCGCCCGGATGAACGACATCTCTCACCGAGTCGAAGGAGAAACGTCGTCAATGAGTGAGTCACTATTTTCTATTCGACTGGCCGAAGCTTGTGATGCTGAGGCAATCGCCGAGATTTATAACGAGGCGATCCGCATCACGACAGCCACGTTTGATACTGAAGCAAAGTCGGTTGAAAATCGGCTGGAATGGCTGAATAGCCACGACGAACGCCATCCGGTATTTGTCGCAGAAGCCGATGGAAAAGTTGTCGGGTGGGGAGCGCTGAGTTCATGGTCCGACCGTCCCGCATACAACGAGACTGCGGAAACCTCGTTTTACGTTGCCGAATCCTTCCGAGGCCGTGGGATCGGACGTGCCCTCAAAAGGCGATTGATCGATGAAGCACGTCGCTTCGGTTTCCACACGCTGTTGGCCCGAGCCGCAGAAGATAGTCTTGCGTCGATCCATCTCAACGAGTCGTGCGGCTTTCGTCTCATTGGCACGATGAAAGAGGTTGGGTTCAAGTTCGGTCGCCGCCTCGACGTGCATGTGATGCAGTTGATGTTAAAGAATTCCTCCGTCGAGATGCCTGAGACGAATGAGGAAGAAAAGTCTTCTCAATCGAAAGCTGGCAATTCGATCTATGACGAAGACCTCGCTTACATTCATGATGTGGGTTATAGCAGCCTGTCCGAAAGCTGGACACCGGGACTTTTGGAACTTTTTCGAGAGGCAGGGATTCACACAGGGACGGTCGTCGATCTTGGCTGTGGTGGTGGCGGATGGGTTAAGAAGTTGGTCGAATCGGGATACCAAGCGATCGGCGTCGATGTCTCTGCGGCAATGATTGAGCGGTCCCAACAGCGAGTTTCTTCTGCAACTTTTGATGTCGGCTCGATCTGGGATTATTCATTTCCTCGCTGCCATGTCGTAACCGCCCTGAGCGAAGTGCTATGTTATCGCAGAGGCGAAGAGGATGACCCAAATCCAAAATTGTTTTTCGAGAATATCTTCAAGGCCCTTGAGCCGGGTGGGCTGTTCATTTTCGACGTGGCGGAGATCGGACTTGACCAAGGACGAAATCGCACGTTCGCTGAAGGCAACGACTGGTCCTGTCTTGTTAAGTACGAGTATGACGAGACCAAGAATCGGCTGCACCGCCAGATCACAACATTTCGCCAAGTGGACACGCTCTATCGTCGGTCGCAAGAACAACACGCTATTCAACTTTACGACCCCAAACGTGTGGCCGAGATGCTAAAGGGCATTGGTTTTCATGTCCAAGTGGTGCGCCAATTCGGGGGGGCAGCACTCCTTCCCCAACGTGCGGGATTTGTTGCCACAAAAGCAAAATGACTTTAGAAGATTTCCGAAGAATTATGATCGACGACTATTTTCGCACCGCCATTGTGATCGTTGTTGGTTTGTTTGGTCCATTCGGACTGTACTATCGCATTCGTTCCATCAGCGGCGAGAAACTGGATCGTTGGCAGGAGGGAACGTTCATCCTGTTTGGACTTCGGCTGAGCGGCATGCCGTGGTTTGTCGCCAGCCTTGCATGGCTGATTAACCCAGAGTGGATGGCATGGTCGTCATTGCCGCTTCCCGATTGGGTTCGTTGGATCGGGCTTGGGATCGTATGCTTGTGGGGCCTGCTGCTTGTGTGGACCTTCCACCATCTGGGGAAGAATCTGACGGATACGGTGGTCACTCGCAAGGAACACACCCTTGTCACCTCCGGCCCCTATCGGTTCGTCCGCCATCCGTTCTACTTGGCCTTCGCCATTGCCCTCGTGGGCGGAAGTCTCGTGGCAGCCAATTGGTTTATCTTCCTGATGGGATGCCTGCCATTCGCCTTTCTCGTTGCTCGGACCAGAATCGAGGAAGCCAAGCTGATCGAGCGATTCGGCGACGAGTACCGAGACTACATGGCGAGGACAGCACGATTCTTGCCACGGATTGGCCGAGGTTAATGTTGTGGGGGCTGAGCATCGATAGGCTAATTGTCGTTGGGGAAACGGAATTCCACAGCCAGCCCACAATTCATGAAGGCAAAGTTCCCCGGATATGAAAAGTGCATGGTGATGATGCGGAGTCGTGAAACCCGGAGGTGAGATGATTATTTGCGAGACCGAGCGGCTCTTTATGCGAGAGTGGGTTCCCGATGACTGGAAACGCTTCCGCCCGTTGGCGACCGATCCTCGGGTGCTGCGGTACATCGGCCACGGGAAGCCGTGGTCCGACGAGCAAATCAAGGCTCGGATCGAGAACTTTATTGAAGTTGGTCGGCAGCGGGGTTGGATTCTCTGGCCTGTCATCCACCGAGAAGATGCCGAACTGATCGGCTTCTGCGGGTTCTGGGACGGCTTTGCACCCGATGTGGAGATCGGTTGGCGTCTGCTCCCGGAGTATTGGGGACAGGGACTCGCCACCGAAGCGGCCAATGCGGTCATGGAGTATGGTTTCCGACGATGGAACTTTCCCCACCTGATCTCCGTGGCCCAGCCTGAGAACAAGACGTCCCTCCGCATCATGGAGAAACTAGGGATGGCGTTTGAGCGGAGCTTTCAACACGAAGGGATCGAGGTCATCTGCTACTCGAAAACGAATCCCATCTTGCAGGATGCTCAGACGACAGGGCTGCTCGTTCGCCCGTATCGGGAAGAAGACGAAGCCGAGGTTGTCCGGCTGTGGGCAACAGTCTTTCCGAATCCCCCGTCGTGGAACGTGCCCGGTGAAGACATCCGCCGTAAGCTGTCGGTGCAGCGGGAATTGTTTCTTGTCGGCGTGATTGATGGGCGGGTCGTGGGAACCACGATGGCCGGTTTTGACGGACACCGGGGCTGGTTGCATCTGGTGGCAGTTCACCCCAACAATCAAAGGCAAGGAATCGGACGAGCGATGATGCTCGAAGCAGAGCGGCGGCTACGAGAGATCGGCTGCATGAAGGTCAATCTTCAAGTGCGGGCAACGAATACGGGTGTCGTGGCATTTTACGAAAGTCTGGGCTATTCGGTCGAAGATCGCCTCAGCATGGGAAAACGTCTGGACCAAGTGGCTCTCTAAATACTCCCATTTGACAATCCGAGGAACCGTGATGGACCTGCTTGACCGTCTGTTGGGGCATGATTCTTGGACGACCCGCCAATTGCTCGATCTGGCAGGAACCCTAAGCGACAACCAACTGGATCAGGAGTTCGACATCGGCCACCGAACCGTGCGTCGAACCTTCGCACACATCATCTGGAATGCACCATCGAACGCAATTGTTGTTTATGATGAGACGACTGGGTGTCGAGGGCATTCCCGAAGGAGATGCACTGACTTGGGAGTTGTCGTTGCCTCGATGAACATGGGTTGTTCAGTCTGAAAACTGCCCAGACTTCGCCCTGCCAATCCTCACTGAGGTGAACCCTTAACCGGAGAGCCGTGTGCGGGAGTTGCACACACGGTTCGGAGGGAAGGGGGTTCGGCACAACCGAACTTCCTGACCCCTATCTTCGCCGGCCCTATACTTACTGCGACAGGCTGTCGCAGTAAGTGAAATTGTCGGATTGAAGCAGTTACATCCTTCCCACAAGTTCACGAACTTCTGCGGACATTTTCTCCTTTGGCAACTTCACTCGTTGGCCATGTCCTGGCAGCACCCACTCGAATTCGTAATCGGCCAGCCGACTCATGGACGTTTTTTGGTCTTCCCAGGAATACCAGCAATAACTGTGCGAGGCCCGAAGTTGTTTTTCACGTCGGCCCCAAGACAGGTGGTCTCCTGTAAAGAGAAACCGATTGCGGAATAGCAGGCAACAGTGGCCTTCCGTATGACCCGGCGTGGGGATCGCCAGAAAATCGGCAGCGAGTGGGGTGGGTTCATTTCCCTCCAGAATCATCTCGGCATCCGGTTGAGAGTGCAGTTCCCGCCGATCAATCATTCGCCGGGCTGCAAAGTGCTCGGCGAACCGCTCCGCTTCTGCCACATCGTCCCGATGGGTCAAGAAAATGTGGGTGATTCCGCCCCGTTCCTCCAACCGTTTGACCAAAGTTTTCTGAAATTTTGGAGCATCGATCAGCCAATTCCCTTGGGGATGTTCGACAAAGTAGCTGTTGCCTCCAAAGGATTTGGGAGAGTTGAAGCCGCAGTAGAACACGGGGTCTTCGACAAGCAAAGGAAAATCACCCAGAGCGGTTTTAACATCATCGTTCCCTAAACAACCAATCGAACCGGTTGGACAGGACAGCAAGGCAAAGATGGCTTGCCTGCGGTCGGAGGAACTTTGAGGTTGCACTTTCACAAAAGATGTCTCTTTGGCCTCGGCAAAAACCTGGGGAGCAATTTGCCGGCAGGCATCACAATCGATGCAGGTCGAATCCACAAAGAAATCACCGGGAACATTTTCAGGAACTTTTTTGGCGATGTTGGCCATAGTGGGTCACCTTCGATTCATGCCATGATTTCCGATGTCTGCCCCTCTTGCGAGAACATGGGCGAGCGAAACCCTGGGGGAAGATTGTCGATCACGGTAATTATAGATTCAGACCCAACCGCGACAACCTGACCCCAGCGAGCCTGTTGTTATTAGCCGCAGTTTCAACATCAAGATCTAGATCGGAGTGAAAACCGACTCAGCAAAAAAACCAGCCTTTGAAACCATGTCTTCGTAAGGAAATACAACACAGGATCGCCAAAATGCAAATGAGCGAGTTCGGGCGGCGGGCTTGGAATGGGAGGGCCTTCGATGACTATCGGTCGTATAAATTGGTCGCCTCGCCATTCAAGGCCGAACTTCCACTCCTTTTCGACCCACTCGGACTGTTTCGCTGCCGTGGACCAAAACAAAAATAGGACATCGCATTCATTTATTTTCTCGTAGAGCTTCGTCTTCCAGCGATCCCCTGGGTTTAAATCAAAGATGTCTTGAAAGAATCGGATTCCAACAGCCTTTAACATTTGGACTCGTCGAAGAACTTCTGATCGATCTTGAGAAGCATAGGAGATAAATGCCTGCTTGTAGCGAGACACTTCTCCATGAACGAGTTCAAGGGGTGAGGTTTGACCAGTGCCGACAATCGAGATCTTGAATTGGATTTTTCCAATTGGAATGGAACCTTGGGAGACGACAACGGCTCCTATTGACGTTCCCAAACTAACTTGCGTTCCTACCCGCACTACAAATTGGACAGATGCCGTTCTGCCGGACCAGATCAATTGCTGACGGGTCTCCTCCACTTCAAAGTTTGGAATACACAACTCGAAAGCAAGCCTTTCGCCCCGTTTGATCAAAGTCCCCAAAGAGGTCGTTCCCCGCGGCTTGGCATCATCATCGAATCGTTTTGCCGTCTCAGAAGCGGCTTGATATTCCGCTGGGTTGTGAACAAAAACTTGCACGAGAACCATGTCTTGCAGAACAACGGTCGGCGGGGCAAACACCGAACAATCGACCGCATCTTTTTTCTGCCAATCGGAATCCTCAAAATGTCCTCTCTCTAAAGTCGGTTCGCCTAAGTCGATTGGAACAATTGAGGAAGTTTGTTTAGGGCTTGTTCGCTTACTCGCTTTCCCCTCGTTGGATCGCTTTTTCTGCTTTCCTCCATAGACCCAACTCGACTTTATGACATCTTTCAGGAAGGAAATGACCGATTTGCGGTTACTCAACAGCGGGCGATCATTGCTCCTCAGCGTGCAATCGATGGGTAAATCTTCTCCGTAAGATGTGCTGCCATAGGAGGAACCAACGACACCTGGAACCGGACCGGACCCGGAAGCAATCGTGGGAGCCGAGCCTTGCGACCCCGACCCCGATTTCGATTTCGTTCCATAGGGAGATCCCGGTTGTGCAAACTCGACACAAGCGTCGGGACTGCTGCCGGACCAGTGGGAAGGTGAGGAATCGAGGCCGCTGAGCTGCCGATCGATTTTTCCCAAGGTCTCGACGACTTCCATCATAGACTGGCAACGGTCCTTGGGGTTCTTAGCCACCATTTTTTGGAAGACGGCTTCCAACTCTTCGGGAGCATCGGGACGTGCCGCCTTGAGCGAGGGCACGTTATCGGTCAGAATAGCGGAAATCTGTTGCAACGGGTTAATGCTGGTATAAACGGGTTTTTTCGTCAAAAGGAAATAAAGGGTGCAACCCAGGCTGTAAATGTCTGTGCGGTGGTCGGCCCGCTTAGTGTCCAAGATTTGCTCCGGGGCCATATAGGCCACAATTCCCATCAAAGCCTGGGCCGCGGAATGATCGCTGCCTTCCAAGGCGGGCGAGACCACTTCACCTTCCGGGTGCGTCAGCCGAGCCAGACCTATATCAAGAATCTTCACGCGAGAATATTGTCCGGCTCGAATGTCCGCATCGTCCGGCGTGGCCAAAAGCAGATTGGACGGCTTCAAGTCGCGGTGAATGATGTGCCGGCTGTGCGCGTAAGCCATGCCGACAGCGGTTTGCAGAACGTAATTCACCGCTTCGGGGATTGGCAGTTTGTCGCCCTCTTTAACCAGCGAAGCCAAATCCCGGCCTTTGACGTACTCCATCACCAAGTAGGGATGCCTTCGTGCTCGTTGCCGGCATACGCGGTGACGATGTTCGGGTGATTCATGCGGACGGCGGCGATGGCTACTCGCCGAAACCGCTCGATCTTTTCTTCCGATTGCTGCCCGGATTCCAGCAGCATCTTGATCGCCACTTCACGGTGCATCGGCGGTACCGGGCTTTATAGACCACGCCCATTCCGCCGGCCCCCAACTTGTCGAGGATGATGTATTCGCCGATGACTAACATTCCGCCCGGCGGTTGCAAATTAGGTCGGCCTGATATTTGGTCATCCGCCCTTTATCGAAAAGAAGATCGATAAGGTGCTCAAAGGGAACAGCCCAGTCCTTAATAATACTGAGATCCTCTTCGGAGAGAACGCCCATTGCTACGAGTTGATTCAACTGGTGGTAGGGCACACTCATATCGTAATTACTCTGGAATTGTGATCGAGTGGAAGGGAGCAATCATACCCTCGTTCCCCAGCATTTGTAGTGGAGACGCATGTTTTGACATGAGGTAAACGGGCTTAACATCAGACCGATTTGGTGGACGGCCCACTCTATTTCAACTTACATTCACTCATCTGTGACGCAGCCTTCGGAGGCGGTTTTTACGGTTTTGATGTATTTATAGAGTGTGCCCCGGTTGGCTTTGTAGGGGGGCTTCTTCCAGCGGGCGGCGCGGTCGGCGAGGACTTCATCGGCGAGAGCCGCATCGATGCGTTTGCGGTCGGCATCGATGGTGATGATGTCGCCATCTTCCAACAGGGCCAGCGGGCCGCCTTCTTGGGCTTCGGGCGTGATGTGGCCCACGATGAAGCCGTGCGAACCGCCGGAAAATCGGCCATCGGTCAGCAGGGCCACGTCCGAGCCAAGCCCGGCCCCCATGATGGCGGAAGTGGGCGTGAGCATCTCCGGCATGCCCGGCCCGCCTTTGGGGCCTTCATAGCGAATCACCACCACGTCCCCTTTTTGAATCTTCTTGTCTTCCAAGCCTTTGAGCATGTCTTCTTCGGAATCGAACACGCGGGCGGGGCCGGTGAATTTCAAGCCTTCCTTGCCGGTGATCTTGGCGACCGAACCTTCCGGGGCCACGTTGCCCCGCAGAATCTGCAAGTGCCCGCTGGGTTTGATGGGTTGGTCGATGGGGCGGATGATTTCCTGGCCCGCGGAAAGGCCCGGCAAATCGACCACGTTCTCGGCGAGCGTCTTGCCGGTGACGGTTAGGCATTCGCCGTTCATTAGGCCGGCATCCAGCAGGTATTTGATGACCGCCGGCGTGCCGCCGATGTGGTGCAGATCTTCCATCACGTACTTGCCGCTGGGTTTGAGGTCGGCCACGTAAGGCACGCGGTCGCTGACTTTTTGGAAGTCGTCGAGCGTCAAATTCACGTCCACCGCCCGCGACATGGCGATCAAGTGCAGCACGGCATTCGTGGAACCGCCCAAAGCCATGATGATGACCATGGCGTTCTCGAAGGCTTCGCGGGTCATGATTTCGCGCGGGCAAAGGTTGCGTTCCAAGAGATGCAAAATCGCTTCGCCTGCCCGCCGGCATTCCTCCTGCTTGGCGGGATCTTCGGCGGGAATGGAAGAACTATAAGGCAGGCTCATGCCCAGAGCTTCAATGGCGGAGGCCATCGTGTTGGCGGTATACATTCCGCCGCAGGCTCCCGCGCCGGGCAGCTTTTTTGGACGATTTCTTTTCGCTCGGCATCGCTGATGGATTCGGAAAGATATTCGCCGTAGGATTGAAACGCGGAAACGATGTCCAACTTCTCGCGGAAGGAATTGCAGCCGGCTTTGATGGTTCCTCCATAGACCATGATCGCGGGGCGATTGAGGCGGCCCATTGCCATTAAACAGCCGGGCATGTTTTTGTCGCAGCCGGGCAGCGTGATAAGGGCATCGTACCATTGGGCGGCCATCACGGTTTCGATGGAGTCTGCGATTAAGTCCCGCGATTGCAGCGAGTACGACATGCCGTCGGTTCCCATCGAAATTCCATCGCTGACGCCGATGGTGTTAAATCGCATGCCGACCATGCCCGCCGACTTCACGCCCGCATGAACCCCGGCGGCCAAGTCGTTGAGGTGCATGTTGCAGGTGTTGCCTTCGTACCACATGCTGGCGATGCCGATTTGGGGCTTGTTCATGTCTTCTTCGGTCATGCCCGTGCCGTAGAGCATGGCTTGCGAAGCCCCCTGAGAACGCGGTTGAGTCACGCGGGCACTATAACGGTTGAGTTGCATGTTGTTTGTGGTCCTTTGTCAGATGGTTTTCAGTTTTCAGTTCAATCTCGTTCCCAAGCTCTGCTTGGGAACACACTCTCGCGAAGCCCCGCTTCGCATCTCGTTGATGGGACAATCAAGTAACTTGGTTTTCAGATTTTAGTTTGGCTACAGCCTACAGCCTACAGTCTAAAGTCTACTCGACCAGATCCGAGACGTGTGGAATTCTGCTGACGCGGGGGAGGACTTGGGGTTGATAAATGGTCGTGTAGGCTTTGGCTTTGCGGTGTTCGTCCAAGGCTTCTTGGCTGGCCCAGCGTTCGATCAAGAGGAAGGTTTTGGGGTCGGATTGGGAATGATAGACTTCAAAGCGTTCGCAGCCCGGTTCCTCGCGGGACAGCCGACCTTGCTCGGCCAAAAGTTCGCGAATGGCGGGGATGTCTTGTTCCTCGTTGACAGTCAGGACGATGTTGCCGTAAATCATGGGAGTCTCCAAGCGAAAGAATGATGTTCCGGGGAATCTCCCCAGAATACAATCAAAGGCATCTCAGGCAAAGCCGCGGTCTGATAAGATAAGCAATTCTGCGGGATGCGATTCCGACCCGATAAAATCACGAGGACAACCAACATGGCGGCGGATCTTTCTCAAGTCCATCAACCCCTGGGGAGATTTGTTGAAGAAACTTCGCCCTTTGCGGATCAGGCGCGCTATCGGCTGAGTGAAGAACAGGTGGCGTTTTATCGCGAACGGGGTTACTTGGCGGGCGTGCGGATTTTGGATGAGGCCCAAATCGCGATTTTGCGGGAAGAATTGGCCGCGTTTTTTCAGCCCGATCATGCGGGGCGGGAACTCTGGCACGAATACCACGCCAACGAATCGGCGGACCCCAACCAAGTGCTGTTTCACGCTTTGGGAGCCTGGCGGATTTCGCCGGGGTTTCACGATTTGCTTTGGCATCCGGCGTTTACGGTTCCGGCGAGCCAACTTTTGGGCGGAGCCGTGCGGTTCTGGCACGATCAATTGTTCTGCAAACCCGCCCGGCACGGCGGAGTGGTGGCTTGGCATCAAGATTATTCCTATTGGACCCGCACCCAACCGATGGCCCACCTGACCTGCTGGATCGGCCTGGACAATTCCACCTTGAACAACGGCTGCGTGCATTACGTCCCCGGCAGCCATCGTTGGAACTTGCTGCCCATCACCGGATTGGCGGGCGACATGCAGGCCATTCGCGAAGTCCTAACCGAAGAGCAATGGGAACAGTTCCAAAACCCGGTCGCGGTGGAACTTAAAGCGGGTGAAGCGTCGTTTCATCATCCGCTGATGGTCCACGGTTCCTTCGCCAACCAAAGCAGCCAATCCCGCCGGGCTACCGTCATCAACGCGGTGAAAGACGGCGTTCGTTCCGACTCCTCCGCCGCCTTGCTGCAAGGCACGGAAATCATCCCCGTCGGCGAACCCTTGAAAGGCCAATTCCATCCGCTGCTGTTCGATCCGGGAGCGTAAGCAGATAAATCTCAGCAAATCGATGAGAAAAATCGGCCTTTGGGATTTGGCGATTGGGATTTCCCAGGCGGAGGGTTGCGAATTTCGCGGGAGTTTCCAACAATGCGTGAGATTTGCGGGAAAGCGCGGAGGACGTTTCCCAAACGCCTGCCTTCTCAACTCTGAGAAATCATTTCTTACGGTTCTCTAGCTTCTGAGAAAAATGACGGGAAGCCGCTTTTGTGGTTGCCACTTGGATGAGTTCCTGACAGAATTCCGCAGTTGATCGGTTTGTGACCAGACTTTTCATCGAGGATGACATGGCCAAGAAAAAGTCGACCAAGGACATCATGGCCGCATTACGCGCACAAGCAGCGGCGAAGGCTGGCGGAGATGACCCGGCGGAAACGGAATCTTCCGAAAGCAGTTCCGCCGGTGAAGAATCCGCTGCCCCAAAGGCCCCTGCTGCGAAAACTGGGCCGGCTCCCAAATCGACCAAAGACATCATGGCCGCCCTTCGCGCTCAAGGAGCCAGCGGCGGAGCGAAAACTGCGGATGCCGGTTCCAAGCCGGCGGCCAAAAAAGCCGCCGTCAAAAAACCGGTCACTCAAGCTGAGGGCGAAAAACCATCTCTGCAAGAGATGCTGAAAGCCGCCCGGGAAGGCAAGCCGGTCGAAGACAAAGCCGCCCAGCCGACGCCGAAAAAACCCGTTGCGGCCGGTGCGATTCGGGCAGCCAAGAATAAAGCGGCGCAAGAAGATCAAGATCGCCGGGTGTTTTTGCTGGCTTGGCTGTATTCGCCGTTCATCGCGGCGTGGGTGTTGCTGTCCACGGCTTCGGGTGCGTTTTTGTTGGGGTTGGCTCGCTTTATGATGCCCAACGTGCTGGTCGAACCGCCCAGTAAATTCAAAGTCGGCGGCCCCAGCGAATTTTCTGCCGGTTCCGTGGCCACCAAATACAAAGCCGAGTACGGCGTTTGGATTGTGAACACCGTCTACCAAGGCAATCAAATTATCTTCGCCTTGCGTTCGGTTTGCACGCATCTGGGGTGTACGCCGAGTTGGTTGGAAGGCGAACAGAAATTCAAATGCCCGTGCCACGGTTCCGGGTTTTACATTGATGGGGTCAATTTTGAAGGCCCGGCCCCGCGCCCTTTGGAACGGGTGGCGATTTCGTTGGCTCCCGACGGCTTGTTGGAAGTGGATAAAAGCATGACGTTCCAGCAAGAAATGGGCCAATGGGAAGACCCGGCCTCGTTCTATAAAATTGGATGACAAAAGATTGCGGGTGGCTTGCGGCTCTACAGGAGCTTCGCCCCTCCCGAATAAAACGTATTCACGGTTGAGTGAGTTTGAGAAACCTCGGCGGGATAGGAACGGCCCATGGCGGTTGGCGATTACATTCGAAATTCTCAGATTTGGAAGAGTATCTTTCGGCATCCCGCACCGGTGGATCGGCGAAACCGCTCCATCGTGATGCTGACGAACTTCTTTCTGCATCTGCATCCCGTCTCCATCAAAAAGGAAGGCATCGCGCTCTCCTACACCTGGTGCATGGGCGGGATTACGTTCTTTTTGTTTCTGGTGGAAACGCTGACGGGCGTGTTGTTGATGTTCTATTACCGGCCCACGCTGGAATGGGCTTTCAACGATATTCTGGCTCTTAGAGACGTGCAAACGCTGGGCATCATGCGGGAGATTCACCGCTGGGGAGCCCACGCGATGGTGATTACTGTCTGGCTGCACATGTACCGGGTGTTTCTTACCGGAAGCTACAAACCGCCCCGCGAGTTTAACTGGGTTGTGGGGGTTTTGCTGTTGGTGCTGACTTTGCTTTTATCGTTTACCGGCTATTTATTGCCTTGGGATCAATTGGCGATTTGGGCGATCACGGTGGGGTCGAACATGGCCCGCGCCACGCCTTTTCTCGGCAATGAAGGGCCAGGAGCGCAGCTTTTGAACGTGGGCGGGTTCGATTTAATCACCTCGGCCAGCGATGCCCGCTTTATTTTACTGGGCGGACGCTTCGTCGGCGAAGCCACGCTCAATCGGTTTTACATTCTGCACTGCGTCGCGATTCCCTTGGTGGTCGCGGGGTTGATCGCAATACACTTCTGGCGGGTCCGCAAAGACGGCGGCATCAGCCAGCCTTTATAAGTCTATCAATAAAACTCGATCATTAGTGCTTGGTCTCATTGGTCATTCGTGATCCTAGGACGGGTAACGCTTATGTTGGAAGCACATCCGGATCTGACTCGGGAAACCATTCTCGGCTTGGGATGGCTTTATCTCTTGTTGTTTTTGATGAACGCCGCCTGGGCTTGGCGAAGCTACAGCCTGCACGAACACGTGCGCGTGCGGCTCGGCGGGATGTTGGGTGATGAGGGCCAGGATGTGCCCACCGCCGGATTCTGGGCGCTCTATGCCGCTTTGCTCAGCATGATTTCGTTGGCCCACTTCACTGGGGCGGGCAGTCCCGATACTTTCGTGCTTCGCTTGCCCGAATGGTTCAAGTTGGCGGCGGACGGCGTGGTGGCCAACCCGGTTTCGTATTTCGTGCTGTCCCTGGTGCTGTTTTCACTGATGATTTGGCTCCGCGATTGGTGGACCAAGCCGGATGTTTCTTGGATTCTGCTCAACATCTCGCTGGTCTTCATGGCCTTGGCGATGACCGATTGGGACTTCCGTCAAATCGTGGGTAAGCCGGACAACGTGCCGATTGTCTCAATGTTGTTCATCGTGGCGTTCTTCACTTGGATCTACTTCACGCGGGCGGGAGACAATGACCGCCGCACCGCAAGATCGCTGCCTCTTCGCGAAAAAGACAACGGCGGGGACGAGAAAATTCTCGTTTGGCCGGACTTGGTCTACACCGAACTGATCTGCATGATCGTGTTGACGGTGATTCTGGTGGCCTGGGGAATCGCGCTGCAAGCCCCCTTGGAAGAACCCGCCTCTGCCGTGAAAACGCCGAACCCCTCCAAAGCCCCGTGGTATTTCTTGGGGTTGCAAGAAATGCTGGTGTATTACGATCCCTGGTTGGCGGGGGTCGTGTTTCCCAGCGTGATTCTCGTGGGATTGATGGCGATTCCCTACATCGATTTCAACAAAAAAGGCAACGGATATTACACCTTCAAAGAGCGCTGGTTTGCGGTCTCTGTGTTTTTGTTCGGCTTCTTGCCCTTGTGGTGCGCGATGATTGTGCTGGGCACGTTTCTGCGGGGCCCGAACTGGAACATCTTCGGGCTGTTCGAGTTTTGGGACGTTCACAAGCTGGAAGTGCTCAACAACGTCAATCTCTCGGAACTCGTGTGGTTGAACCTCTTGGATAAGCCTTTGCCTGCCAACATCTTTATTCGCGAAGCGCCAGGCTTCATCGCCGTCTTGCTGTATTTGCTCGTGTTGCCGCCGTTGTTGGCCGCGACGATCTTCCGCAAGATGTTCCAACACATGGGGTTCATTAGATACATGGTCTTCGTCAATTTGGTTTTGTTGATGGCGGCGTTGCCCATCAAAATGGTGCTGCGTTGGTCGCTGAACCTCAAATATATCGTGGCCATTCCAGAATACTTTTTTAACATCTGAGAACGGGATTCTCGGAAGCGTGGCCCGCTCGGGGCCGATTCGTCCCTCGTTGATTATCCCACTCCAGGACAGGATTCGATAAGCCATGCCGGCAAACGACAGCTACTGGCGAAACCTGAAAAAAATGCACGTCGTGTTCGTCTTGAGCGCGATCGGATTGCTTGCCGTGACGTTGTGGATGATGTGGAAAGACCATGCCGGCGAATGGCATGAATACCAGAGTACGTTCGACAAGATTGAAGACCTGCGTATTCGTCGGCTGATCGAATTGGACGCCAACTCCGCCTATGAAGACAAGAAAAAAGAGTTAAAGAAACAACTTAAGGAAGCGACCGCCAAATACGAAGACAATAAAGGCGATGTCGAAGATGACATTAAGGAAGCCCAACTGCAATTCGACAAAGCCTCTCGGGACTTGCGCACGAAGAGGGCGTACCGCGACAAAGCACGGGCCGACTACGATCTTGCCATCCGCGATGAAAAATCCGAATTGGCTAAAGCAGGTTGACTAGAGTTTCGAAAAGAGACAGGCTGCCGTCGATGAGCAAGAACTGAAAGTTCAGACACTGACCACGCAACTCAATCAGGCCAAGCAAAAACAACAGGAGATGAAGGATCGAGTGCATCGCCATTCAAACGGAACTGGCGGCGGTGGAAAAAGAAGTCGAGCGGCTGAACAAAGCCAAGGATAAAATCGCCCCGGAGCCGGGAACTCTGGCCTACTTCAAACGCGACTTTATGCAGTTGCCGATTATTGATGGCTTCAATTCTCCGCATAAAGTCGATCAGATTTGGCTGCCCGATTTGAAGATTACGCTGGGCATGGCCTCGACCGCCCGCTTCGACCGCTGCAAAACCTGCCATTTGGGCATCGACCGCGTGGAAGCGGGCAACATCCCTACCTTTCCGCACGATGCCGCGCTGGTGCCGGATGATGATCCGAGTGAAACGGAAGTTAAGAAATGGGTGAAAGAGAGCAAATACCCGCACCCGTATTCGACGCACCCCAATCCCGATTTGTACCTGACTTCGACCAGTCCGCATCCCACGGGGAACTTTGGCTGCACGATTTGCCACGATGGGCAAGGCTCCGGCACATCGTTCGGCAATGCCTCGCACACGCCGAACGATCCCATCGAAAACGAGCATTGGGCGGAGAAATACCATTACCATCCCAATCACTTTTGGGAATACGCGATGCAGCCGGAACGCTTCCGGGAATCCACCTGCCTGAAATGCCATCACGATGTGGTGGAATTGGAAACCAGCCCCAAGTTCGGCAACAGTGCGCCGAAAGTGGTCAAAGGATTTCATACGATTCAACAATACGGTTGCTTCGGCTGCCACGAAATGCACGGCAAAGATGGCCAGAAATCACTGGGGCCGGATTTGCGTTTGGAGCCCAACCACTTCGCCGTTGCCCAGGCGATTGCCGCCGCTGCTGTCGAAGCCAAAGAGAAATCTCCCGATGGAGCGGACAGGCTCAAGCAAATTCAAGCCTTGGCCGATCGGGTGGCGGATGACCCTGCCGATACACCGGAAGAACGGCAAGAGTTGGAACAATTGGTGCTTGCAGACAAAGGGCTGGCAAAACCCTTGTTTGACTCGCGGGTTCACGCCTTGGCTGGTGAATTGAAGGATGTGGAAAACCCCGGCAAATACCGCAAAGTCGGCCCGGCTCTTCGCTACGTGGATAAGAAAACCACCGCGGGCTGGTTGGAAGATTGGATCAACAAGCCAAAGAACTTTCGGCCCACAACCCGCATGCCGCAGTTTTTCCATCTGACCAACCAAGAAGATGAATTGGCCAAGGCTTACCAGCCCGTGCAAGTGGCGGCAATTAGCCACTTCCTGTTAGAGAAATCCCAGCCGCTGGAATTGCTTTCTCCCCCCAAAGATTACAAGCCCGATGCCGAACGCGGCCAAAAACTGTTCGCAGAACGCGGTTGCTTGGCGTGCCATTCCCACAAGGATTTTCCCAAATCGAAGATGGATTTCGGCCCGAATTTGGACAAGGTCTTCGCCAAAGTGAAGCCCGGAGCCGAGGGCTTCCAGTGGGTGTATTCCTGGATTCGCGATCCGCATCGCTACAGCAAACGCACCAAGATGCCGAACTTGTTCATCGACCCTGAACCCGCCGAAAAAGGCAAGGAAGCGATTGATCCTGCCGCCGACATCGCCGCGTTTTTGCTGCAAGAACGCGACAAGAACCCCGCGGACTACAAAACTTTCGCTCTCGATAAATTTGATGTGGTTCTCGACAAAGTGGGCGAAGACCGCGATGCGGTCCAAGCCGTGGTTCAAAAGGCGACCGGCTTGAACGCGGGTGAAGTCGGGGAGATGCTCGATCATCTTCCCCGCGCCATTCGGGCCGATTTGTCCCATGAAGAAGCCGAAGCCTTGAAAACTCGCCTGGAAAACGCCGGGAGCGAGGCGACTGTCACCAGCAATTTGGACAGGCTGGTCGAACTCAATCTCGCTCAGGTTTTGACGGCCCCCCAACGCAAAGAGTTGGCAGAAACGCGGGTTTATCCCTACAAGCCGGATCAGATTAAAGGCGATGAAATCGAGTTGACCCACAAGGAAGGCGCTACGCCCAGCGATGCCGAATGGCAGGCGATGAAGTTGAACTACTTAGGCCGTCGCACGATTTCGCAATACGGTTGCTACGGTTGCCACGACATTCCCGGCTTTGAAGCCGCCAAACCCATCGGCGTGGCTTTGCAAGATTGGGGCCGCAAAGACACCAGCCGGTTGGCTTACGAGCACATCACCGAATTTTTGAGCCACCACAACACGCCCGATGCGGACACGCCTCTGACCGAGCAAGTCGATCAGGCGATGAAACGCGGAAACTCCGAGGAGTTCAAGACCGAGGAAGAAGCCGAAGCGGGCATGACCAAGGCGTTCTTTTACGACAGCATTCTGCATCATGGTCGCCCCGGTTTTCTCTGGCAAAAACTTCGTCAACCGCGAAGCTACGATTACGAAAAGATCGACACCAAACGCTACGATGAACGGCTCAAAATGCCGCGATTCCCGTTCCAGAGCGATCAAATCGAAGCCGTGGCCACGTTTGTGTTGGGCCTCACCGCCGAGCCGCCCGCCGAGAAATATCTATTCCATCCCCAAGGCCCAACCCAAGCCCGTTACGAAGGCGAAGCTCTGCTGCACAAATACAATTGCACCAGTTGCCACATGGTCGAACTACCGGAGGTTTACCAAACCGTCAAACCCCGCGAATCACGTGAAGATGTTGTGGACTGGTTGATCGAGAACCGGGATAAACTTGCGGAGGCAAGCTCAGGCGGGCTGCTTACGAACCCTACTATCGGCAGCTCGACGATCAACTGCTCAAGCACGCGGGAACCAGTCTGCAAGGCTTGGCAAAACAAGCGACGAAAGCAGCGGGAACCGAAAAAGCTGACTTGAAAAGCTATCTCAACGGGTGGTTCGACGAGCATCCCAAAACACTCGCGGCCACCTACGCAGACGTGTCAGGCGTCGAGATGACGCTCGATCAAATCATCGAGTGGTTCGTAGAGAACCACGAAAAACTGATCGACGGCAGTTTAACGGCCTATCCCGACGAGATCACGAAAATCCAAGAGTTGTGCGTGGTGTTCAAAGAGGATATCGATGTGCGGGGGATCGCGAACCTCGCCAGCGTGACTGCAACCAATTCCCAACGCAAGCTGTCCAAAATCGAAACCGAAAACCGTTATCGGGCGAATCTGCAAAAATGGTTCGGCAACCACCCTGAAACCTTATTGGTCGATGTGGCCCCCCTCAAAAATCCTAAGTCGGGAATGTTGCCCGGCGGGGTTTTGGCCTTGTTCAAAGTCAAACCGCCGCAAAGCGGGGAAACCAAACAAGTCGCGAAGAATGGCGATCCCGTACTTCATTTTCATGGAATGGGCATTTATAGCGAAGATGCAGAACAATACGCTTACGACCTGTGGGACACTTTGAGCGTGGGCGGGCGGATTTTGCTGCCTACCAGCAGAATGCTGTTTAGCCCCGCGGACGTTGTGGAAATGAACCGGGGTCGCGGCGGCGTGTTCACCGAATGGCTTGTCGAAAGGCTATCCGGTGGAAAGCTCGATCAAATTAACAAAGCCAGGCAATCCTCGCCGCCGCCGTTGGACATGGAAGGCTTGAAAGTCCAAACGCCTTGGCTCTACCAATTTCTCAAAAACCCAGAGCGAATTCGCCACGAAACCGTGCTTCGCATGCCCCGCTTCAACATGAGTGATGCGGAGGCGCTTTCGCTCGCCAATTATTTCGCCGCCGTGAAGCAAGCGGAATATCCGTACCAAGACATTCCGCAAACCAAGCCCACCTACATCGCGAAGGAAAACCGCGAATATCGCGAGAAGTTCCCGGAAGAGGCCAAAGCGCAACCGGACTATCTGGCCCACTCTTGGAAGTTGCTGGGAAAATTCGCCGCTTGCCGGAAATGCCATTCCGTCGCGGGGGATGAGTTCAAGGTGCAAGATCCCAAGCAGGTCACGCATGGTCCCGATCTGACCACGCGCCTGGCCGACCGGTTTCGTCCCGAGTTTTTGGAAGCCTGGTTGCAAAGCCCGCGATGGGTTCTGCCGTACACAGCGATGATCGGGCCGACCGGCGATCCCTTGAAGGGCTATTTCAAGATAGGCAAGCAGGAAGACGCCGACACCCAAGTGCGTGCTTTGCGAGATGCAATGTTGAACTACAATCAGCTACTGCAAAGCCAAGGCAAAATCGAAGCCCCACCACCGCCCGCCGCCGAACCCACAGCGGCTGCGAAACAAGAATAACTCAGGAGAGAAACACCGATGAAGAAATACCGATTGAGGCAATCACCGTTGATTGCCGTCATCACCGGATTGTTGTTCGTTGCCGGATGCGGCGGTGGGAAAGATGACCCCACGAAGGTGACTTTGAAGCCCAGCAAAGAAGCCTCCAAAAGCGGCGGGAGCAATTCGGTCGTTGCAAATGCGCCAGCCGGCGGAAATCAGCCCACCGCTAAAGCCGGGTTTGGGAGTATCAAAGGGCGAATCGTGATCGACCCGGCTGATAAATCCAACGTGCCTCCGCCAACCGTCGTGAAATTCGACGTGGGTAAAGCGCCGGTCGATCCCACAGTTTGTGCCAGGTCCACCCCGATTTTCAATGAATCGTTAATCGTCAACCCTCAAGGGTTGGGTTTGAAAAACGTGTTCTTCTACCTGGAGAAGAAACCCGATGGTGGAAAAGCCGAGATCGCCAGCCAATCCACCTCCTGGCCGACCGCCGACAAAACCGGCGAGAAGCTGGCCTTAGCCTTGGATCAGAAGAATTGTACTTATGTCCCACATGCAATGATTGTTAAGGCGGGGCAGAAATTCTTGGCCCAAAGCCAGGATGCTGTCGTGCATAGCTACAAGGGCACTTCGCTGAAAAGCGGAAGCTTCAACGAGCAAATTCCTCCGGCTCCTCCGGGCGGAGAAGGGGAACCGGTTGAAGTCATGCCGTTCAAATCCCCGGAAAAATACCCCGTGCCCATATCCTGCGCCACGCACGGTTGGATGTCGGGCTATCAGTTGCCTTTGGACCACCCTTATGCCGCCGTGACCGATGCGGACGGCAACTTCACAATTTCGGACCTGCCTTCCGGAAAGCACGAGTTCACAATTTGGCACGAAAAAGGGAATAAAATTCGGGGCTACAAGGTCGATGTCGTAGCCGATGAGACCAAGGATTTGGGTGAGATCACAATTCGTTTAAATCAACTTAATAAGAATTAGTAGAGGAATCTCGATGAGAATCCCCTTTGGAATTGCAGCCTTTGCGGGCTTGTTGTTGCTGTTGTCCGGGTGCGGTGCACGGAAGCGGAGTTTTCGTGGAGCGAACGCACCCAAGAACTTCTGCCCGCCGCCCAAAAAACCGCAAAAACTTATCTTCAAGATCACTTCGGCACGCCCGCCAAAATGGTGGCTTGGCAACGTTTGCCCATTCACTTCGGCGGAGTGTCGGGAACGGTCAAAGAGGTGGCATACTCCGACGACGACAATCAATACATCACTGCATTGCGCGTGGATTTTCAAGTTCCCGCTATGATCGCGGAATATGATGGCAACATGGACGGCCTGCTGGCGATGTCGGAGTTCCCCGCTGAATTGCAAGCCGCCATCACCCGGGAAAAATTCGAGGCTGCCGATGCGGACAAAGACGGGTTTTTGAATCCTGCTGAGTTGGGCAACCTCGACCTCAACGAAGATGAGGTGAAGCTCTTTCATCCGGGCACGATCTCCCCAGTGGATCAAGAGACGGCCCAAGAACTGATCGGCAAAGAGCTCATCTTCATCAGTGGACGGTTGGGGGAGCAGCAGGTCTCGGCCAAGATCACGAATCTCGATGCGGAAACGGGTTGGGTGACCATCAACCCGCTTCACATCACCTTCGAGGATAAGGACGAAGAAAGCCCTGTCGATTTGGTCAACAACCGCGTCATGCTGGACTTCGGACGCACGATGCGTTCGGGCCGAGAACTTTACATGCACCACTGCATGCACTGCCACGGCGTGACCGGCGATGGCAACGGCCCCACGGCAAAATACCTCAGCCCGCTGCCCAGGGATTATCGGCAGGGGATTTTCAAGTTCATCTCGACCACGGACGCCGTAAAACGCCCCTCGCGGGACGACCTGACCCGCACTCTCAGGCTCGGCATCCCCGGAACGTACATGCCCTCCTTCGCGATGCTGAAAGATCACGAAGTCAAAAACATTATTGAATACGTCCGCTGGCTGAGTATGCGGGGCGAGTACGAAATTCAGTTGAACGTCATTTTGAATGAGTTCCACAACAAAGCGCGTGGCCGAGGAAATCCGCCGACAGGTGCGGACTTATCAAGATGACCTCAAAGCCAAGAGGATCAACGAGGACGAAACGCCTGTCACGGCGGATTCGGTGCGAGCCGAGATTGACAAGGATCTTAAAACTTTAATTGAAGAAGAACTTCCCGAAAGCCTCGACGGCAGCACGGATACGTTTGTGAGAACTTGGCGAGAGGCCGACTTAGCGGCCAGCGTCATTTATCCCAAGCTTCCTAAACCTCCCGCGAGCGAGGAATCTGTTGCGCGGGGCCGACAGCTATTCTTGGGCAAGTGCGCGGTCTGCCACGGTGAGACCGCCGAGGGGAACGGAGCCAACACGCGAGCCTATCAACAAGATCCCATCAATGGCGGATTTTTTTCGGAGCCGGGCTTCTTCGATGCGTGGGGCCAACCGATTTCGCCCCGCAATTTGAACACGGGAATTTATCGCGGAGGCCGTCGCCCGCTGGACATTTATCGGAGAATTCACGGCGGCATTCCCGGCACGCCGATGCCGGCTTCGCCGACCTTCAAGGATGGGGAGATTTGGGATCTAGTCGATTACGTAATGTCGATTCCGATTGATGGCCCGGTTCCCAAGCAAACCACCAAGCTCTCGCAAATGGCGAAGGCTTCCAAACCGGATAAACCGAAGCTGGCTCAGACGGAAAATGACTCCGCCAAAAACGCCGAGTAAAAACCTACGACAAAACCCTTTTCAGGTCTTCATTCCGCCCGGTCGATTTGGCGGGGGAATTTAGGAGATGCCCAAGTGAAAAAGTTCTGGTGTTTCTTCTTTATCTTTTGGCCCATTCTAGCGGTCGCGGCCTGTATGTACGCGCCCGAAGCGAATTGGTGGTTCCCCAAAGATGCCACCGGCTACGATGGAGCCTTCTCTCCCATCGGCGAGCGGATCGACAATCTGTTCTACCTGATTCTGATTATCACCACCGTGGTGTTTATCGGAACGCAAATCGGCCTAGGGTACGTCCTCTTCCGCGGGGCGAGCGGGCGGGACGAGAACAACGCCTGGTACAGTCACGGCAGCCATAACCTGGAAGTGATTTGGACCATCGTGCCGTCCGGCGTGTTGTTGTTCATCTCGCTCTATCAGATGGATACCTGGGCCGATTACCGCGTGAAAAGCACGTACCCCGAAAAAGCCGTGATTGCCCCAATCGCTGAAGTCACGGCCCGGCAGTTCGAGTGGCGGATTCGCTACCCCGACCCCGGCCGCCATTTCAAGAACGATGCCGAGGTAAAAGACTGGCTGGAAAACCCGAAAGCGGATGACCTTTACACCGTGAACGATTTGCACGTGATTTCCAACGAGCCGACAGTCATCCATTTAAGATCCGCCGACGTGCAGCATGCGTTTTTTGCACCCCGGCTGCGCGTGAAGCAAGATGCCGTGCCGGGCTTGGTCATTCCCATCTTTTTTGAAGTCACCAAAGCCGGTGAGTACGAACTCTTGTGTGCCGAGCTTTGCGGCTGGGGCCACTACAAAATGGGGGCACGCATCCAAGCCCAGACAAGGGAAGACTTTCTGGCCTATTTGAATAAACTGAAGGCCGAGCAAAACGAAGACGGCGTAACTAAAGCATCCGCATCCAACGCCGAAAACAACTGAGGTAAACCATGAGTACGATGGATCACGCCGCCCACGGCACCGATTTGGCTCACGCGGCTCATGCGGCCCACCATGAGCCGAGCTTCATCAAGAAATACGTTTTCTCGACCGACCATAAAATCATCGGGATTCAGTTCCTCGTCACCACGCTGTTGATGCTGCTGGTCGGCGGGTCGCTGGCGTTGGCGGTGCGTTGGCAGTTGGCCTTCCCCTGGACAAGTTTGCCGATTTTGGGACGCCTGATTCCCGAGTTCGCAGTGCAGGGCGGGCAGATTTCCCCCGAGTTCTACACCATGCTGTTCACGATGCACGCCACGGTGATGATCTTCCTGGTCATCATTCCGATCTTGGCCGGGGCGTTCGGGAACTTCCTGATCCCGCTGATGATCGGGGCGGACGACATGGCCTTCCCCACGCTGAACATGCTGAGCTATTGGTTCATGTGGCCGGCGATCGGCTGTTTTCTGCTGAGTTTCGTCGTGGGCGGAGTCACCGCCGGCCCTGCGAGCGGTTGGACATCTTACCCGGTCCTCGCCGTGCTGTCCGAAGCCGCGCCCGGTTCGGGGCCGGCCCAAACCTTGTGGCTGTTGGGCGCTGACCTTCGTGGGCTTTTCCTCGATGATGGGTTCGATCAACTACATGACGACCATCATCAACATGCGCGCCCCCGGCATGACCTTGTTCCGCATGCCGCTGACGATCTGGGCCATGTTCATCACCGCGATTCTGCAAGCGTTCGCCTTGCCCGTGTTGACCGCCGCCGGCTTCATGCAAGTCAGCGACCGGATGTTGGGAACGACCTTCTTCATACCCGAGCGGGCTCGTCGTCAACAACGCCGCCGCCGACCGTCGGCGGCGGGCAACCGCTGTTGTGGCAGCACTTGTTCTGGTTCTATTCGCACCCGGCGGTTTACATCATGCTGCTGCCGGCGATGGGCATGGTTTCGGACATGCTCTCGACCATGTGCCGCAAGCCGGTCTTCGGTTACAAGCCGATGGTGTATTCGCTGGCGGCGATTGCGGGCTTGGGCTTCATCGTCTGGGGCCACCACATGTTTACCAGCGGAATGAACCCGGCCCTCGGCATGACGTTCATGGTCTCGACGATGATGATCGCCTTGCCTTCGGCCATTAAAATCTTCAACTGGATCGGCACGATTTGGGGCGGCCATTTGCGGTTCAACACCGTGCTGTTGAACTGTGTGGCATTCGTCTCGATGTTTATCGTGGGCGGGCTGTCGGGCATTTTCATGGCGGCGGTTCCGGTCGACATTTACTTCCACGACACCTACTTCATCGTGGCCCATTTCCATTACGTGCTGTTCGGAGCCACGTTGTTCGGCGTGTTCGGGGCGATTCAATTCTGGTTCCCCAAAATGTTCGGCCGCATGATGAACGAAACTGCGGGCAAATGGCATTTCTTCCTGACGTTCATCGGCTTCAATGGCACGTTCTTCCCGATGCACCTGTTGGGAGTCGCCGGCATGCCCCGCCGCTATGCCGACCCCTACATTCACCCCTACCTCGAACATCTGCTGCCCATGAATCAGTTCATGACCGTCTCGGCGATCCTTATGGGATTTGCCCAATTGATCTTGCTCGGCAACTTCTTCTACAGCATTTTTTTCGGTCCGAAGTGCGGGCGCAATCCTTGGAATGCCAACGGCATCGAATGGACCGCTCCTTCGCCTCCCGGACACGGCAACTTCGACATTCCGCCGGTCTGCTACCGCGGCCCTTACGAATATTCTTCGCCGGAAGTCTCCGACCGCGATTTCCTGCCCCAAAATGAATTGCTGCCCTCACCAACAGATCTCGCGACTGGTGAAACCTAAATTTGCGGGGTTGATCCATGAGGGCGAAGCGCTTGCTAAGCCCTCCACAACTTAACGAAACACTCGCTGCATCGCCCACGAATTGAGTTCGATGAACAACGTGAAATACAATCCGCTGCTGCACCGCTTTGCGGTTCTGACGATGTTGTTGGCACTTTTGCCCATCATCGTGGGGGCGCTGGTGACCACGTTAAACGCCGGCATGGCTTTTCGCGATTGGCCCTCATCCGACGGCTACAACCTGTTCTTTTACCCTTGGCTGAAATCGGCGGGGGATAAGTTTATCGAGCACGGCCACCGCTTGGCGGGTGCTCTGATCGGATTCGTCGCCATCGGCCTCGCGGCAATTGCCTGGAAAACCGAACCCCGCAAAAGCGTGCGCTGGGCCTGTTACGGCGTGCTGTTGGCGGTGATTATCCAAGGGGGATTGGGCGGCGGACGGGTTCGCTTGGATAAACGGGCATTGGCAATGATACACGGCAGTTTCGCCGCCTTGGTATTTTGTCTCATGGCTTCGGTTTCTGTGATTACCAGCCGATCTTGGCTTGAAGGTTCCGTGAAAGCACAAACCCCGCAGAAAGTTTCGCCCTCGCTTTCCGTGTTGACTGCCTTGGCTTGTCTGGCGATCTTCCTGCAATTTTTATTGGGCGGCTTTGTCCGGCATTTGGGCATGGCCTTGCACGAGCATCTCGGCGGGGCGATTTTGGTGACAATGTTGGTCATCGCCACAACCATCGCCGCCCATCGCTCGAAAATTCCCACCGTGAAACGCGCGGGTTGGTTGATGTGCGGGTTTTTATTGTTGCAGGTGGGTTTGGGGCTGGGGGCTTGGGTGATGAAGTTTGGGTTCGGCCCCTTGGGTTACGTCGGCGTGGTCAATTCCATCCCGCACATCGTAATCCGCAGCGCCCATACCGTGAGCGGAATGTTGCTGTTGGCTTCCGCCGTCGCTTTGAAATTGAAGCTGGCCCATTGGGGTTCGGTGTCTTCCTCTTCAACTGTAGCCGGAAATCCCCTGCCGACGCTCTCCGAAGCCGGCTTGACCTGGGAAGGAGGGCTATAAGGTGAGCAACGTGCAAACGCCTGCATCGACAGTTTCTCGAACCGACAATGGGGGCAACCTGGGCGTGTTGGCCGAAGCCTCCGTGCCCCTTCCGTGGTCCGCCGCGATTGCCGGGCGGTTGGCAGATTATCTCGAACTGACCAAACCCCGCATCGCGGTAATGGTGCTTATCAGCGTGTGTGTCGGGTTTGCTTTGGCAAGCCAAGGCGCGGTGCAATTCCCGCTGTTGGCACATGCGTTGTTCGGCATCGCGTTGGTTGCGGCGGGTTCCAGCGCCCTCAACCAATACCGCGAACGCGAAACCGACCGCCTGATGCCCCGCACCGCCCGGCGGCCTTTGCCTGCCAATCGTCTGTTGCCGAGAGAAGTCTTAGCGTTCGGCATCACTTCGGGCATGGCGGGGGTGCTTTATCTGGCGAGTTTCGTCAATCTGACCACGGCCTTGCTGACCGGGTTGACGCTGCTAATCTACGTCTTGGCCTATACGCCCCTCAAACGAACGACGGCAATTTGCACCGCTGTGGGCGCGGTTCCCGGCGCTGCTGCCTCCCGTGTTGGGATGGACGGCGGCGGGCGGTGAATTGAACGCGGGGGCTTTTTGTCTGTTCGCTACGTTGTTTCTATGGCAGTTCCCGCATTTTCTGGCCATCGCCTGGTTGTATCGCGAACAATACGCAAAGGCCCATCTCAAAATGTTGCCTTCAAAGCGGTTGGGTGTGACGGGGTTTTTGGCGACGGGTTATGCCGTGGCCTTGTTGCCCATCAGTTTGCTGCCCAGTCGCCACGGCTTGGCGGGAGATGCGTTTTTCCTTACCGCGTTGATTTTAGGGATCGGCTACTGTCTGTGCGCGGTTCGGTTCATGCGGCAGGAATCCGAAAAGACCGCGCGGGGTTTGCTGCTCGCCTCGCTGTTGTATTTGCCGTTGTTGTTATTCGCTTTGACCTGGGACCATTTTCGGTTGTTGCAATAATCGGCCCGAACCGGGGCCATCATCCGACTTACTAAGAACACAATCGCCATGTCACACTCGACTTTGGACCATCCACAATCGCCTTCCCCCGTGAAAATGGGCATTCCCATTCCCAATTCCAAATTGGGGATGTGGCTGTTCCTGGGAACGGAGATCATGTTTTTCACGGCGTTCATCGGGACGTACATCGTGCTTCGCGTGGGATCGCAGCCTTGGCCCACGGTCGAGCAAACGCACATCAACGTGCTGGCTGGCGGGATCAATACCTTCGTCTTAATCGCCTCCAGCTATATGGTCGTAGTGGCCTTCGAAGCCATGACCCAAAAGAATTATGGGAAAGCCCGTGCATTGCTATTTGCGGTCTTCGGATGCGCCTGCCTGTTCTTACTGATTAAAGGCTTTGAGTATTACGGGAAATTCGAGCACGACATCATCCCCGGCCACATCGCCGAGAGCGATGAGCAAGCCATCAATAAAACGCTCAGGGAAATGCAAGCTGCCGTCGATGCCGGGTTGGCTAAACTCCGCCCCGACAGCCAAGTGAAGGCAGAGTTGGAAAAAGATGCCGAGGAAGAAAAACGAGAACTGACGCCGGAAGACCTCGCCAAGAATCCCGCGTTTCATCCAGAAAGAAAAAATCCAGGAATTGGAAAAGCAGCGCGACTCGGAAGACACGTCCGCCGAACGCAAAACCGAAATCGAGCGGTTCCTGAAACTGAACGATCAGTTTGTGCTCCTCCAAAAGCACATCACCCAAAACGTGTCTCTGAAAGCAAACCCTGCGAACAACTATACGACCATCACCACCGCCGATGGCAAAAAGCAGTCCGGGATTTTGGTGCCGGAGGCGGGCGATAAAAAGTCGCTGAAGCTCATTACCTTGACCGAGAGCAAAGTTGCAGAAGTCGCGGTTAAACCGGCTGATGTCAAGTCGATCCAAGGCCCGTCCCATCTCACGCTCGAAGAAGTCCAAGAAAAAATTTACGATCTGAAACACATGGCCCGCATCACCACCACGGATGAGCAAACCATCGAGGGCGTGGTGTTGGTCGAGGAAGAACATGCCCAGCACGCCGATGTGAAGCACGAAAAAGAAACGGCCCAAGTCGAGCACGAGGAAGCCGAAGAACCCGTTAGCGATGACAAAACGCTTGTCGTTCGCCTAGAAGATGGAACCCCTGTCAAAATCGACCGCAAAGACCTGGCGGGCCAACCCGATTACCTCTACAAAGATCTGATGGCCGCCGTGCATCATCCCACGGTGATCGTTTACGGAAACCTGTTCGCTTCCGTGTATTTTCTGATGACCGGCTTTCACGCCTTGCATGTGATTGTGGGCATGATTTTGTTTGCCCTCGCTTTGCTTCAAGGCAGCAAACTCAACCAAACTTGGACCGATTGGGTCGAGAACAGCGGCCTGTATTGGCACTTCGTGGACTTGGTGTGGATCTTCCTGTTCCCGCTGATTTACATTATTTAGCGGATCCAACATAAACTGTATGGTCCGCATCGCGGACCATACAAATTCAAAGAGGAAAAGCCCTCATGGCTGATAGTCATCACACCAATTACTGGTTGATTTTCATTGCCCTTTGCATTTGCACGGCGCTTTCGGTGGCGGCGGATTTGGTCCATCTCGACAACAGATTCGTGCTGGCCGGCATCGTGCTCGCCATTGCGACGGCCAAGGCGTTGTTCGTGCTGTCGTTTTTCATGCACCTCAAATTCGAGGGAGCCTGGAAATTCGTGATCCTCGCCCCCACCGCGATTTTGGCGATGGGCCTGATGACCGCTTTGCTGCCGGACATCGGGCTGCATTACTATCCCACGGATGTGCCGCAGAACAAATTCCACGCGACCACCGAAGAAGAAGTTCCCGATGTGACCATCGACTTGGCCCAATGAACGCGAATGCCCCGGCCATCCAAGTCCAAGGACTCTCGCATCGGTACGGAGACCACTTGGCATTGGACGATCTGGCCTTCGAGGTTTCGCCCGATTCCATCTTCGGTTTGCTCGGACCCAACGGCGGCGGAAAAACGACGCTGTTCCGCATCCTCAGCACGTTGCTGCCCGTGCAAACCGGAACCGTGCATTTGCTGGGATTCGACGTTCGCAACCAGCCGGAAGAAGTTCGTCGGCAAATCGGGGTGACTTTTCAATCGCCCAGCCTCGATACGCGATTGACCGTGCGGGAAAACCTTCGGCATCACGGGCATTTGTACGGGTTGTCCGGCCAACTGTTGCGGCGGCGAATTGCGGAACTGCTCGAACATTTGAACCTAACAAGCCGGGCGAACGATTTGGCGGGAACGCTCTCCGGCGGCTTAAAACGCCGGGTGGAAATCGCCAAGGGACTTTTGCACGATCCGAAAATGTTGTTGCTGGATGAACCCAGCACGGGTCTGGACCCCGGCGCGCAGAATCGACCTTTGGGAATATCTTGCCCAATTGAAATCGCGGGGCGGAATGACGATTCTGGTTACCACCCATTTAATGGATGAAGCCGAACGCTGCGATTGCCTGGGCATTTTGGACCGGGGCCGCCTGGTGGCTTTGGACTCGCCGGAGAAGTTGCGGGCATCGGTGGGAGGCGATTGTCTGACGATTGCTTGCGAGCAATCCCCGCTTGAACTGGCCGAGAAAATTCAATCGCAGTTCGGCATCGCCGTTCAGCAGGTGGGGGAATCGCTCAGAATCGAACGCGAACAAGGGCACGAATTGTTGCGAGATTTGGTGAATGCCTTTCCTGAAGAGATCACCGAAATCTCGCTGGGCAAACCGACTTTGGAGGATGTCTTCATCAAAGAAACCGGCCACCAATTCTGGACCACCACCATTAGTTCATAATCTAAGAGCGATTGGCATTTCGCGGTTAGCTATTCGCTGTTTTATAGTGGAAATGCTATCACTTTTCGCATACGGCCTTGCCCGTAAGTTTCGCCTTAGTCGAATGACTTCCGAACCATGTTGCCGGTGAGCATTTCCCGTTTCCTTCATCTTAATCCCTCCGACCCATGACCGATTCTTCCCCCTCACCCAGCCACAAACCACGATTCCGCCGGTCTCGCGTGCCGGCGGGTTTTGGTTGGCGGTGGGGACGTTGACTTGGCGAGAGTTGATTCGCTTCTTCCGCCAGCGCACCCGCGTGGTGGGAGCCTTGGGCCAACCCTTGATTTTATGGGTCTTGATCGGGGCGGGGTTTCAAGGTTCGTTCAAGCAGCCCGGCTACGTTCCCGAAGAAGTGTCGATGAGCTTTCAGGAATTTTTCTTCCCCGGCATTGCGGTGTTGATTTTGCTGTTCACGGCGATTTTTTCCACGATTTCCATTATCGAAGACCGCCGGGAAGGCTTTCTGCAAGGCGTGCTGGTGGCTCCGGTGTCGCGGTTGGCGTTGGTTTGGGGAAAGCTGTCCGGCGGAATGGTCTTGGCGGTCGTGCAAGCCGTGGTGTTTTTAGCCATCGGCCCGCTGCTGACAATCGTGGGCCTCTCGCCTACAATACAAATACATTGGACGCCCGCCGGCGCGGTCTGCACGTTGGGCTTTTTGATTTTGCTGGGGTACACTTTAACGGCCTTGGGTTTTCTGATTGCCTGGCCGCTGGATTCCACGCAAGGGTTCCACGCGATCATGAGCGTGTTTCTGTTGCCGATGTGGCTGCTTTCCGGGGCCACGTTTCCCGCCGAGGAATCCGGTTGGCTGGGGCTGATCGTCAGTTTGAACCCACTAACCTATGGCGTGGCGGGTTTAAGGCGGTTGATGTATCCCCAGATCGAATTTGGAACGGGGTTGCCTCCGTTTTGGCTCTGCCTGTTGGTGACCTCTGGATTTTGTGCGGCGTGCGTGTTCGGTTCGGTCTTGCTGGCTCGCCGGCAAACCGCCGCCAATGCGACCTGACGACAAACACAATTCGACGGTTTTCTTTAGAGTGATTTCCCATGAACGACGATTTCTCCCCCGACAATCTCCAACAATCCTCTCCCGTGGCAGCGGCCTTTATCACGTTTGTGGCTTTGGGGCTGCTCGCGGGTGTCGGGTACGGAACTTGGAAGGTTTTCAAAAAGCGGGAAGCGGCCCAGACCGCCGAGTTTCGAGAGGCGCTGCGAGCCGAATTTCAAAACGAACGCGAAGCCGCCCAGGCGGGAGAAAAATCCTCGCTCACGCCTTACCGAGTAGACCCCAAAACGGGCAAACTCGACAAAGTGGAGACCGTGCCCGGCGAGGATCGAATCGATCCCAAGTACCTGCCCCAAGTCGGCGAGTTTGAACTGACCGAACGCAGCGGCAAGAAAATCACCCAGAAGGATCTCTCGGGCCAACCGTGGGCTGTGTGTTTTGTGTTTACGCGCTGTTGGGGGCCGTGTTTGAAGATCAGTTCGAAAATGATGATGCTGCAAAAAGAACTGAAAGGTTCGCCCGTTCGTTTGGTCACGATTACGGTCGATCCCAAATACGATACACCCGAAGTCCTCAAAAACTACGCCGACAATTTCGGAGCCGACCCCGAGCGATGGCTGTTCTTGACGGGCGAAGCCGACTACGTTTACCCCCTGCTGCGGAAGCAGTTTCTGCAACTCGCGCAGGAGATGACGGGCAAAGATCGCTCAAAAGGTTTTGAAGTCTTCCACTCGGATGACATCCTACACGTTGATGCCCAAGGCCGGATCGTCAAACGCTATCACGGCACGAATGATGAGGACATGGTTCGCCTGCGGATGGCCTTGCTCGCGGAGGCTGAACAACTGGCCGAGAATGCTTCAGCAACCAAACCCGCCGAAGAAACTTCCCCGCCCGCCATCGCCGAAAAGCCCACAACCGGAAGCGAAAAATAACCATGCCGGAATGGGTGGAACATCTTCCCGCCATCAACGCAAGTTTGAACGGATTGGCCACGGTGTTGTTGGTAATGGGCTACTCGCTGATTCGTCGAAAACGAGCGAAGGCTCACAAACGGGTGATGCTCTCCGCGTTTGGGGTTTCGGTGGTGTTTTTGGTCTGTTATCTTGTCTATCACGGCTACGCGGGTTCCAAACCCTTCCCCGGCACGGGTTGGGTCAGGCCGGTGTATTTCAGCATTTTGATCAGCCACATTCTCCTAGCTGCTTTAGTTCCCGTGCTGGCGGGGATTACGATTTATCGCGGATTAAACGAGCAGTGGGACAAACACCGCAAAATCGCCCGCGTGACTTTGCCGATTTGGCTTTACGTTTCGGTCACGGGAGTTATGATTTACGGCATGCTCTATCATTGGGCGGTTTAGATTCCAAAATCAAAAGAGCAACTGTTTCAAAGGATTTTCTATCATGCGAAAACTCTTGTTCGCGTTCCTCTTGGCTGTGGTCACGTTTGGGCCGATTTTGAATACCGCCCAAGCCTGCCCGATGTGCAAAGAAGCCAACCAAACCGATGAGAACCGCCCTAAAGCGTACATGTATAGCATTCTCTTTATGATGTCGATGCCCGCGATCCTCTTCACTGGGTTCAGCGTTGGGCTGTACCGTTTGCACCGCAAACAAGCGAACGAAGAATTGGACGACCTCTTCTCCGACCCCTCCGAACGCTAAGGGAGGAGTGGCTCAATTGCGATTTCGGGTTGATCTCGAGACGCCAATCCCTTTTCGGCCCGAAGAGGCGGAAATCCAGGAAGAGACTACGGGCCTTTTTCAACCTAGCATGAAATTCAGCGCCGAAAGTGTACGTTTTCGACCGCGAGTTGACCCCGTTGTCGAAAACAAGGGTTTCACTCGCTGATTCAACTCGCGGCGGATTGGTGGTTTTGCGGGAGCAGGTTTCTATAATGGGGCAGGATGTTTCTTGTTTTCGCCCCGTTTGAATGGCCCGTTGTGCTATCGTCCGTCTCTCGCAAAACATTTCCTTGGGATCTTGCCGCCGAAGCGATTACCGTGCGCATTCGCTGGTTCGGCCTCTGCGTGGGGTTCGTGCTGGTCGATCTCGCCGGCCCGGGCACGCATCAGTTTCAGCTCAATGCGATTCTGATGCTGGGGGCGGTTTATGCCATCATGGACACCTGGTACAGCTACCGCCGCCGGGTGTTCTTAAGCGATGTGCCGCTGTTGATTTCCCTGATGGAAGCGGTCTTCATCGGGCTGTTGTGCTACTTCGACACCGGGCCGAATAGCCCGTTTCGGTTTTATTATTTTCTTTCGCTGTTGGTCTGCGCGATTCGGCATTCGCCGCAGATGACTTACTCCACGTTTTGCCTGCACGCCGCGAGTTACGTCACGCTGATGGCCACGGGCGAATCGCTTCGCAGCGGGGATTTGCTGACCAACCAACTCATGCTGTTGGTGCTGATGGGCTGGGTGACGTGGGCCAGCGTGGCGTTGGCGGGCTTGAGCAAAACTGCCGAGCGAAAACTCGCGGATGTAAACGCGGAACTCCAAAAAAATCAAACCTTGCTGGAAGAACGCATCGCCGAACGCACGCAGGAATTGCAAGAATCGCAAGCCTTAATCGTGCAGCAGGAAAAGCAGGCGGCCTTCGGTTTGCTGGCGGCGGGGATCGCGCATGAAGTGGGCAACCCTTTGGCTTCGATCAGTTCGTTGATGCAGCTTCTCAATCTTCGCCACGAAGATGAATATACGCGCAGCCGATTGAACATGGTGGATGACCAACTCCGGCGGATTCAACGCACGCTGCACGAGTTGGTGGATTTCAGCCGGCCCGCGAACACCGAGAAAACCCGCTGCGACGTGGAGTCCGTCATCGAAGCCGCGCTGAGCATCGCCAAATACTACAAACGCAAAAAAGGCCGGCGGATCGCGACCCGTTATGCCAAGCCTCTGCCCAAGTTGTGCGGGCTAAGGGATCAATGGGTGCAGGTCTTTTTGAATTTGATCTTGAACGCCTTGGACGCCACCGAAGAAGGCGGCCGTGTGGAGATTTCCACCAGCCTGAAAGCCGGCGAACTCCGCGTGGCGGTGGCCGATGATGGTTGCGGCATTCCCGACTCCGCCCGCGAGCGGATTTTCCAACCCTATTACACCACCAAGCCGGCGGGCACGGGTTTGGGGTTGTTCGTCTGCCGGCACATCCTAGAGCAAGCCGGCAGTGGACGCATCGAACTCACAAAAACCTCTTCCCAAGGCACAACAATCACCGTCTGCTTCACCAGCGAAGAAATCCAGGATCATCCCGATATTGATTTACCCGGACGGGAGATGACTGAGCCTCAATCGCTGCCCGTCTCTTCATAAATTCCTGATTCCTGAGTGAAATTCCAAATCTCTAAGAGGAACTTTGCCATCCCCTAGCTGGAACATATCGCGTGAGCGGCTTAATTATGAATGACCGGTCGGAAAAGAATCGACATCATGTGGTCAATGTGATCGTTTTAGGAGCCGGTTTACTCGCCGCTCTCGGAACGTTTTTGCTCCGCATCCGCACGACGGCTCCGTTTGGGATTGCCATGTGGATTTGGGTGTTGGCGATCACATTCGCCATTGTGAGTTTGCGGGAGCTGTTTGTTGAATTGGGAGTCCACGGCTCGGGCTTCATGCAATGGACGAAACGCGCTTCGCTGCTGCTTTGTGTGCTGATCGGAGTGTATATCATGGCGACTCCCCTGCTCGTGGTCACATTCGCCGGCATCAAGCAGGGATTGGGAGACTGGCTCATCTCCATCGCACTCGGAGGGCCGATCATTGCCGGTTCGCTGATGGCATTGTGGCAAGGACGCGATCTCTGAACCGATCACAGGCCGCAGAAACGAATTGTCGAAACCGTGGTGGATCGCGATGGATCACGCCCCGCTCTACAGACTACGGAACCAAAATGAATCCCATGAGAACTTCCCGTTCCATTTTAATTGTCGAAGACGAAGACATCATTCGGCAGAGCTTGCAAGAGTTCTTGACGCACCAGGGTTTTTACGTCAAGACGGCGGCGACGGCGGAAGAGGCGTTTCATCAAGCCCGCGAACGCGATTTCGACGTCGCCATCTGCGATGTGCAACTACCCGATGGCGATGGCATCGCGGTTCTCCGCCGGCTGCAACAGTTGCACATGGACACCTTCGTGCTGATCATCACCGCATACGCCACCGTGGAAAGCGCGGTCGAAGCCTTCAAAGCGGGGGCCTTCGATTATCTGGTCAAGCCGGTGATCTTCCAGGATCTGCACAACAAGTTGGAACGGCTGTTTCGCTACCGCGAACTGCATTTGGAAAACCAACACCTCCGCCGCGAGTTGGCGAGGCACGGCGGGTTCGACCGGATCATCGGCAGCAGCCGGGTGCTTAATGAACTGCAAGAAACAATTCGCAAAGTCGCCGCCACGAATGCGAACGTGCTGTTGGTCGGCGAGACCGGAACGGGCAAGGAATTGTTCGCGCGGGCGATTCACGCCGCCGGCCCCAAGCGGGAGGAAAAATTCTTCGCCGTCAATTGCGGGAACCGCCCCGTGGAACTTTTGGAAAGCCAACTCTTCGGTTCGCACGCCCCCACCGGCAGCAACGAAAAACCGGGACTCTTCCGGCACGCGGGCGAGGGCACGGTGTATTTCGATGAAGTCACGCTGTTGCCGGCGGGCATTCAAGCGGAGTTGTTGCGGGCGATGGAATATCAGGAAATCATGCCGGTGGGCGGTTCGGAAACCGCACGAGTGAAGGCCCGCATTATCGCCTCGACCACGCACGATCTGGTGCAAGATGTGGCAGAGGGCGGGTTTCAAGAAGATTTGTTCTACCGCTTAAACGGCATGCGAATTCACATCCCGCCGCTCCGCGAACGCTTGGACGACATCCCCGAATTGGTCGAGTTCTTTATCGGCAAGCATTCAATCTCGATGGGCAAGCGCGTGATCGGAGCCACCAGCGAAACGATTCGGCTGTTGATGTCGGCGGAGTGGAAAGGCAACGTGCGGCAGTTGGACAACGCCATCGAACGGGCCGTGATGATGTGCGACGGCGAACGCATCGGCCCCAAAGATCTGCCCCCGGAACTCGTGGGATTAGCCGGCCCTTTGCCCAACAACGATGAACTGCGTTCGGCCTTAAGGCATTACGAACGGCTGCACATCACCCGCGTGTTAAGGCAATGCCCCGACAAACGCGAAGCCGCCAAACGCTTAAAACTCGGCCTCTCCAGCCTCTACCGCAAAATCGAAGAACTGGGAATCGATTTGTAACCGACAAGTTCACCCGTTCACGTTCCGCGATGGACCAAGAAACTGCGGTCGCCTCGCGTGACGTAAATCGCTTCTTCTTTCAGGCGGTCGCAGGTCTCGACCAGAAAGGCGATTAACTGTTCGAACTCGCCTTCGGTCTCGAACGAGACTTCAAAGCGTTCCATCACATCATGCACCAGTTGGCCCGAAGGATCGACCCAGCAGCCTTTCACCGGCGTGGGCGTTTGCGTGTAGGCGCGGAAATGATGGATCAGAAACTCGTGAATCGTAGACCGTGCCGTTTGTGCGCTCACCTTGCGGGGACCATCTTCCACTTCCACAGCGGGATCTTGCGGAAAATATCGCGGATCATCCAGCTTATGGGAAGGCACGTGAAACACGGTCACTTTCCCCAATTCATAAAGATGCGAGTTTTGTATTTTCATGTTAGTTTTCGGTTCTGCCTACCGCCTACCGCATACAGTCAACGGGTCGTGCTGGTTTGCGGTGTGGATTTCGCACGCGGGAGAAATCTCGGCGAGTGCCGAGGCCGCGCTTTCTTGGGCCAAATGCGGGCGATTGCAATCCCGGCTGAGATGCAGTTGCACCAATGCCTTTAACCGATGAGGAATCGAACGGTTGACGATCTCCACCGTGAGATTCGCGGCTTGGTTGTTGGAGAGATGGCCCTCATCGCCGAGAACTCGTTCGATCAACTGCCAAGATCGCCGGCTGTTTTTTTGCAGTTCTTCATCGTGATTGAACTCCAAGGCCAGCACATCCACGTTGGCGAAGGCAGCGGCCACGGTTTCATCCCAAGTTCCCAAATCCGAAGCGTAGCCCATCGCCCAGGCCGCAGCAAACAGAGATTGCGAACGCTCGAAGCGAAAGCCGAACGTCGGCCCGCTATCGTGTTTGACCGGAACAGCCCGGCAGCAAAGCCCTCCCGCGAATTGCAAAGCGTCTTCCTCGCGGAAATACCGCACCAATTTCGCCGCCCGCAACTGCGCGAACCCATTGCCGATCTTCGAGAGCCGGGGTTGATGTTCGCGGTGGCAATAAAAGGGAATCCCCAATCGCGACAAACGCGATAAGGTGCGGTCGTTCCAATGGTCCCCGTGGGTGTGGGTTAAAATCATCGCTTTGATGGAAGGCCAACCCGCCCCGACCTTCTTAAGTTGGGTGATGAGTTTTTGCGGTCCCAGCCCGGCATCGATCAAAAGCCCAAACCCATCCACCCTCAGCAAACAGGCGTTCCCCGAACTCCCGCTGGCCAGCACCGCCACTTCCACTCCGCCGGGTTCCGCCTCCGCGTGGTTCATTGCGTTCCTACTTCCGCTGTGCGTTCGATTAAATCAAAGATACTTTTGCAAAGCACCCATCATAGCCTGCCGCCAATTCGGTTGATAGATTACGGGAAAGACAATGGTTCCCAATCCTCCCCAGCCGCCCCAATGGACACCATGCAAAGCGGACGTTATCGGCATTACAAAGGCAGCGAGTACATCGTGATCGGCGTGGCTCGGCACAGCGAGACCGAAGAAGAACTCGTCGTCTATCGGCCCGATTACGGCGACCGCGATCTCTGGGTCCGCCCGAAAACCATGTTCCTGGAATCCGTAGAAATCCAAGGCGAACTCGTCCCCCGCTTCCAATACCTCGGCCCCGAATAAGCATCTCACTTTGACATCCGGTGGGCGGAACTCGTAATAGTTGTATCGTGGGCGATCGCGACTAGCGAAGGTTGCTTTGATGTTTTGCTGTGCTGTAAACGCCCAACGAATTAGCCACTCACGACTTTCCAGAGCATCCAGAAGCAATAACCGAGGGAGGCGATGGTGGCGGCAGTCATGGTGAAAATTCCGATCCATTTGGCGACCATCAACAATCGCCATAAACTTTTGCAAGCTTTCTGCGATAACCAGATGCCCCAATCACCGGGCAATAACGGGCTGATGGGCAACGCGATGCAAAAGAATAAAACGGTATCGCAAAACTTGGTGAGAATCCATTTCAGATCCGCATCCAAAGTGGGGGTGATGCACCACCGCATTGTGCCCACCATTAAACCGACCGGCAAAAACACCACTCCCAACATAACCGCCAGCCCGATTCTGTTTGCATCGGGATCCAAACCGAACGGTTGCGATGTTTCCCGGTGTGCTTGTTCCGGCCCCTCAGGATGCTCTTCAATCAGGTCTGTAAAATCTTCCAAACGGATGGAACTCCATCGTAGTCGTCAGTTACCGGATTATCAGAAGAACTTCTCATACAGCTTCGGATACATTGTTTCAAGTTCATCATCTTCCCAGGGTTCACCGGCGGGATCGGATGAGCGATTGGTCGTTACCTGATCGTAGGGAAAGTCTTCACCAGTTTTCGCTTTATAGGCTTCAACCGCAACGTAAAGCATGTCTTCGTAGTCCGCTTCATCCGGTTCCGCCCAGTCGCCGATAGCTTCTGGGTTCTTCATTGCCGTTTCCCATCGTTCGCGGCCATTTGCCATGAGCCATGCGCGGAAATACTCGAACCCATCATCCGAACATCCCCCGTTAACGATATACCCGACAGCCCATAGATCCCAACGATAGGATTCGTTGAGCAATTCGTATTGATGCTGTTTGAAAGAAATGATCTCCTCGGGAGAGAATCCTTTGAGTATCTCGGTTGTGGCGGGAGCGACGTCGTACACATCATCGACGATCTTGCGGGCATCGTCGATAATCGCCCAGAAGATCTCTCGGTTCATTCGTATGATCCTCCTGTTTCTTGGTTTGATTGGCAAACACTTAATAGACCCCAAAGCGCATCCCAAAGGTCTATCACTTTTCACAACTGAAAAAAAGAAACCCCGGTGCCGAAGGGGATTCGGCGAAACCGGGGTTTGGGGGTTTTATTCAATGAGTACCGTCGGTTAGCGGACGGCTCCTTCGACTTTGGATTTGTGGCCGCCGTCGAGTTCATCGGTGCGGGTTACGAGGACTTGCGTGGTCAACATCAAACCGGCGATGGAGGCTGCGTTCGCGAGGGCATTTTTCACGACTTTGGCGGGGTCGATGATCCCGGCTTCCAGCATGTCCACGTATTCGCCGGTGTTGGCATCGAAACCCATGTTGCCTGCGAGTTGCCGAACTTCGTCGGCGATCACCGAACCATCTTGGCCGCAGTTGCCCGCGATTTGACGAATCGGAGCTTCCAAGGCTTTGGCGATGATGTGAACGCCAATTTTCTCGTCGCCTTTGGCTTTCACGTCTTTGGCGGCTTCGATGCAACGCAACAAGGCCACGCCGCCGCCGGGCAGAATGCCTTCTTCGACGGCGGCCCGCGTTGCGTGCAGGGCATCTTCCATGCGGGCTTTGGTTTGCTTCATCTCGGCTTCGGTGGAAGCCCCGACTGAGATAATCGCCACGCCGCCGGTCATTTTCGCGAGGCGTTCTTGGAACTTCTCGCGGTCGTATTCGCTGTCGGTGGCTTTGATGTGATTGCGGATCTGATCGACGCGGGCTTTGATCTTATCCGCATCGCCTTTGCCTTCGATAATCGTGCAGCTATCTTTGGTGACTTCGATTTTGCGGGCTTGGCCTAAATGCGAAAGTTCCACGCTTTCGAGCTTGATGCCCAAGTCTTCCGACAGCAGCGTGCCGCCGGTTTGCACCGCGATGTCGCCGAGCATGGCTTTGCGGCGGTCGCCAAAACCGGGAGCCTTAACGGCGCACACGTTCAACACGCCGCGAAGTTTATTGACCACCAACGCGGTGAGGGCTTCGCCTTCCACGTCTTCGGAGATAATCATCAACGGTTTGCCGGAGTGGGCGACTTTTTCCAAAATCGGAATCAGATCCCTGAGCGAGGAAACCTTCTTTTCGTAGATCAGGATGAAGCAGTCTTCCAAAACCGCCGACATGGTTTCGGGATCGGTCACGAAGTAAGGCGAGAGAAAGCCTTTGTCGAACTGCAAACCATCCGCGAGTTCGAGCGTGGTTTCGTTGCCTTTGCCTTCTTCAACGGTAATCACGCCGTCGCGGCCGACTTTTTCCATTGCCTCGGCAATCAAGTCGCCGATCTTCTTGTCGTTGTTGGCGGAGATCGCGCCGACTTGGGCGATTTGCTGCTTGGAATCGACGGGCTTCGCCAAACCGACGAGGGTTTCGACGGCGGCTTCGACGGCTTTATCAATCCCCCGCCGAACAACCATCGGGTTGGCTCCCAAGGTCAGGCTGCGAAGACCTTCTTCGTAAATCGCCCGGGCCAGCACGGTGGCGGTGGTGGTTCCATCGCCGGCCATGTCGCTGGTTTTCTGGGCGACTTCGTTGACGAGCTTGGCCCCCATGTTTTCGTAAGGGTCTTCCAGTTCGACTTCCTTGCTGACGGTCACGCCGTCTTTGGTGACGACCGGGTTGCCGAAACTTTTGTCGATGATTACGTTGCGACCCGTCGGCCCCATCGTCGAGGCGACGGCATCGGCGAGGATGTCCACGCCGTGCTTCAGCTTGAGCCGGGCACGGTCTTCAAATAAGAGTTGTTTTGCCACGATAGGAAACTCCTGGCGGGTAAATACGGGAGAGGTTTTTTTAGAATCGGACGCGGTTTAGGTTTTGGTTGAGATTTGTCATTTATTTCACATTTTCAAGGACAAATTTCCAAGAACCAAGTTCAACTGACAATTTTCGCCAGGATGTCGCTTTCGCGGAGGATTTTGACTTCGACGCCTTCGATTTCGATGTCGTTGCCGCCGTATTTGCCGAACAACACTTGGTCGCCGATGACTACGGAAACCGGGCAGCGTTCGCCGGAATCGAGCAGGCGGCCGGGGCCGACGGCTTTGACGGTTCCGCGTTGGGGTTTTTCTTGGGCGGCATCCGGGCAGCACAATTCCGCCGGCGGTGGTTTCTTCGGCGGAGAGCGGTTCCACAACAACGCGGTCATCGAGGGGGGTCAGTTCCATGTTTCAGGCTCCATTCGCAATTGTTGGCAGGCCAACAGGGTCTATGTGAAATTGAAAGAAGAAGATTCGTTTGAGACGCAATAACTAGAAAACGGGGTTGGAACGGCCTTACATCATTCCGCCCATTCCGCCCATGCCACCCATACCCATTCCTCCCATGCCGCCCATGCCACCCATGCCGCCGCCCATGTCGTGGTGGTGGTCATCGTGGCCGTCGGCTTCATCTTTGGGCTCTTCAACGATAATGGAATCGGTCGTCAACAGCAGTGAAGCTACGCTGGCGGCATTTTGCAAGGCGGAACGCACGACTTTGGTGGGGTCCACCACGCCGAACTCGAACATGTCGCCGTATTTGTCGTTCAAGGCATCGTAGCCGAAGTTGGCTTCTTTGCTCTTTTTAATGCGGTTGGCGACTACGGCTCCATCGAGGCCGGCGTTCTCGGCGATTTTCCGCAGCGGCATTTCGAGAATTTGCTTGACCAGATGGGCTCCCAAGGCTTCATCGCCTGTGAGTTTCAGGTTGTCGAGTGCAGGCCCGCATCGCAACAAGGCCACGCCGCCGCCGGGGACAATGCCTTCTTCAATCGCGGCCCGCGTGGCGGCGAGGGCATCATCAATTAAGTCTTTGCGTTCTTTCATGGCGGTTTCGGTGGCGGCTCCGACGGAAATCTGGGCCACGCCGCCGGCGAGTTTGGCCAACCGCTCTTGCAGTTTTTCGCGGTCGTATTCGCTGTCGGTGACTTCAATTTCCCGGCGAATTTGCTCGGCCCGGCCTTCGACCGCCCCTTTGGCTCCGCCGCCTTGCACGATGGTGGTGTTTTCGGAATCGATCATCACCTTCTTCGCCGTGCCGAGTTCTTTGAGTTCGATGTTTTCCAGCTTAACGCCCAAATCTTTGAACACCGCTTTGCCGCCGGTGAGCACAGCGATGTCTTCCAGCATCGCTTTGCGGCGGTCGCCGTAACCGGGGGCTTTGACGGCACAGACTTTGATGATGCCCCGCATTTTGTTGACCACCAACGTGGCCAGGGCTTCGCCTTCAATGTCTTCGGCGATAATTAGCAAAGGCACGTTGGCTTTGGAGACGGCTTCCAAAACGGGAACCAGCGTTTTGGCGTTGCTGATTTTTTCCTCGTAAATCAGAATTTTGCAGTTTTCCAAGCTGCATTCTTGGTCGTCTTCGTTGGTGACGAAGTGCGGCGAGAGATAGCCCCGCTCGAACTGCATGCCTTCCACCAGATCGACTTCGGTTTTGGCTTTGCGGCCTTCTTCGACGGTAATCACCCCGTCTTTGCCGACTTTCATCAGGGCGTCGGCGAGAATTTGGCCGATTTCCTTGTCGTTGTTGCCGGCGATGGTCGCCACGGTTTCGATGCGTTTTTTGTCCTTGGCATCGACGGATTGGGCGAGCTTATGAAGTTCTTCAATCACGGCGGAAACCGCTTTTTGCGCGCCCCGCGTGAGCGACATAGGATCGGCCCCGGCGGCAATGAAACGCAGGCCATCCCGGTACAGGGCATGGGCCAAAACGGTGGCGGTGGTGGTTCCATCACCCGCCACATCGCTGGTTTTCGAGGCCACTTCTTTCACCAATTGCACGCCCATGTTCTCGAACGGGTCTTCCAGTTCGATGTCTTCGGCGACGGTCACGCCGTCTTTGGTGACTTTGGGCAGCCCCAGCCTTTGTCCAACACCGCATTGCGGCCGCGAGGCCCCAAAGTGCTGCTGACGGCATTCGCCAACTTGGAGACACCCTCCAACAGGCTTTTTCGTGCTTCATCATCGAACGTTAACAGTTTCGCCACGGGAACTCCTCAACCATTTCGATTGGGCCGAATAAAATGCGTGAACGACAACCCGCAACCGCAATGGGACGTCGGGTCATTCGGTCTCACGCCGGTTTTGACAATACAACGCGATCCCCTCCTGTGTCAGCAAGGCCCGTGCCAACACGGGCCAATTTCTCTAAGTTTCATTCCTTCAATGACTTGAGGTGAATTGTTGAAATCTCGCCTCAACGCCAACCTGCCAAGTTGGCAGTCTACGCGCGGATTCTGCCGCTTTCCCAAGGCTGGTTTCCCAATTTGGCAGACGAGCTGTTCCGCCGGGAATTGGCGATTCTGAACGGAAACCCAAGATTTTGGGGGAATTATCGAATCGCAAAATGCGTCTTCCCTTGTGGAGCACACAAACACTTCGCGGGCCAAATCTCGGCCGTTTCCGGGTTTCAGCAGAAGGAACACATCATGCGCTGCTTTCAACTCCCCCTCTTGGCCTTGATGGCGGCGTTTCTGATCTCTGGTTGTGGAAAAGTCCAGCAAGCCAAACAAGCCGCAGAAACCAAGGCCGAAACTCGTTTTTCGGATATGGCAAGCTCGGATGCCGGAGAAAAGGCCGCGGCACCGGCGGAAGGGGTCGCCACATTGCCCAGCAGCAGCCCCGCTCCGGAAGCCACGGACGGTTACACACGAGATTTTGCCAAGGCCGAACCGCCCCGCAGTGACAAACCCGCCGATCTTCTCATCCCCGCCAAAGCCAAACCCGCCGCCGAGAAACATCGGGAACCGAAACGCCAGCAAGTTCAGCCGCAAATTCAAGCGGGCACGCTGACGGCGGGCAGTTTGAACGATCAACAAAACCTGGACGATTACCGCGAGTATCTTTCCCAAGCCCAGCAATCTGCTGCCGGTCGCAATTTGCCGCCTTTCACATTAGGCGAACGGGTAATGATTGAAGTTCGCGACGCCCAAGGCAACGGGGTTGCGGATGCGCAAATTACCATCCGCGAGATCGGGCAAAACGCCGCTGCGAATAAAGGCGTATTGTTGGACACTTACACGAGGGCGGATGGCAAAACTTTTTTCGCCTCCGGGTGGGATGCCCCAACCGCCGGGAACGAAAAATCCTTCGAATTGACGATCCATCCGCAGGGCAAAAAAGCCATCACTCGGCAAGTCTCGGTTTCGCAATCGCCTTGGGTTGTGGACCTTCCGGATGCGACCCGGCAGCTCCCGCAAAAACTCGATCTGGCATTCCTCGTAGATACCACGCAGAGCATGGCTGATGAACTGAATTACTTGAAGGTGGAACTCGACAACATCGCGGCCAGGGTGCATCGTATGTTCCCGGATGTCGAGCAGCGTTATGCCTTAATCGTCTACCGCGATGAAGGCGATGAATACGTGGTGCGAAACGCGATTGATTTCACCGCGTCCCTGCCCGATTTTCGCGCCCGGCTCGCCGAGCAATCGGCAAGAGGCGGCGGGGATTTGCCCGAAGCCATGCACTTGGCTTTGGAGAATGCCAACAAACTGAGTTGGCGAAAGAAGAACACCGCCCGCGTGCTGTTTTTAGTGGCCGATGCCTCGCCGCATCCGCCGCACTACCAACGTGCGATGAACGCCGTAGAAGAGTTAAGGCGAAAGGGCGTGGCGGTTTATCCGCTCGCGGGCAGCGGTCCGATGCAAGAATGCGAATTTCTGATGCGGGCGATGGCATTCCTCACGCGGGGGCAATACCTGTTTCTGACCGATCATTCCGGCGTGGGCAACCCCCACGCGAAACCGCACGCTCCCAAGTACGAAGTCGAACCGCTCAATCAGTTGATGATCCGCATGATTGCTTCGGAACTCTCCGGCAAACCCGTCTTGGCTCAGGAAATTCTCGCCACCGAAGAAAGCAACGGCAGCGAACTCGATCCTCTTCCCGAACAGCAAAACCAATCCTCAACCGAAGAGGCGGGACACGGTTCGCCCTTCGTCTCGCATGCCGAACCGGCGCACTTCGCGACGAACGGACACCCATCCCAACCGATGTTTTGGGAATCCACAACCTTCCGTTTTCTCGCGGCTTTCGCGATTATCGGCGGCATTCTGCTGCTCGATCAGCGTTTGCGGGGTTGAGACAACACCTCTGAATCAGATACGGATAGGTCCGACAATTCCGGCATCCGCAATTGGGATCGGGCTGCCTGACGTAATACGAAGGACCGTACTCCGTGGTGGTATCCACCAAATACGGACGGCTGTAATCCATGCGGTGGGAAGTTTGAGGACGAACGAACAAGTCGCCGAAACCCCGCGGCCGAAACGGATGCGGAATCGCACAGCGTTCTCTTTTCGTCGCTCCCCAAGCATTGGAACGAAACCAAACGCCGAAAAAACGATCTGGGAAATCGAAATTCGGAAAGCCGTGCGTCGGAGCGTGGGGTGGGCCGGGGTTGGGATATTGTCGAATCTGATCCATGCCCGTGGGCGGCGGGGGTTCGGCTGGGTAACCGTATCCCGATTCGTAATGCAATTCTCCCCCCGGAGAACCCGGTTGGGCATAGCCCGGCTGCGAATAGGTTTGGGGGGAATAGCCTTGCTGGGGATTGGTTTGGGGCGGGCAGATCTCGTTTGCCGATTGTGCCGCGAGATGTTGGGTGGTGAACAGCAACAGCATCCATCCGCCGAATCCCGCGAGAATGATTCGTCCGCGTGGCACGATTTGACCTCCCTGTCGGTTGGAATGATTCCGAAAGGTCCGTGTTTCCGCCTCCGAGGAATGAAAACGGACCCGTTTTCAAAGAATCTATCGAACCAACCGAGACGGGAAAATTGCTTGAATCGGCCTCCCCGCCCCAAAACCGCGTGAATCCCGCCCGCACAATCCCTATAATTGTGCGGTTAAACCCGATCCACACGGTTTTCGTCGCGCGGGAACAGTTTAGGCCGCTTCGAAGTCTTTTTTGTCTTCGGCGTGCCGACCGACTTTGTTCACGCGGGCGTAAACATCGTTCAAAATCCAATGGAACAACAACAGGTGAATAGATTCCACGATGCCCATGTCATCCAAGGGGACGTGCAGATTCCGCTTGGCTAGCGATTGCAGTTTTCCGCCGCCGTAGCCGGTGATGCCCCACGTTTGCAGGTTGTGCTTGTTGCCCCATTCGACCGCATTTAAGATGTTCGGGCTGTTGCCGCTGCCGCTGATGGCGATGAGCACATCTTCCGGCGAGGCGAGATTTTTGAGCTGCTCGACAAACACGCGGTCGAAGCCTTCATCGTTTCCCCAGGCAAGAATGTAAGGCGTATTGTCAGTGAGGCTGAGGACTTTCAGTCGTTTGACGTCGTCGTTGGTGAAATCTTTGGGGTCCAACGTGCTTTTGCCCAGGTCTTCGCAGAAGTGCGAGGCATTGGAACCGCTACCCCCGTTGCCGCAGATAAACACGAACCGCCCTTGTTCGTAGGCCCGGAAGATGTCGTTTGCCAAGCCTTCGGTTTGGGTTAAATCGAGTTTGGCGAATTCTTCCGTGCAGCGTTTTAGGTAATCCAAGGGGTTTAAGTGTGCTCCGAGCATCGTCGATTTTCTCCTGCGTAATCTGGTTTCCGCGCGACACCATCCGCCGATACGCCGCATGGGCAAAATCTAGCAGAATCCTCCTCATCCCTCCAGGCAAGTTGGAGAACCCGCAAAAAGGCAACTCGTTAGCCAAGTGAACTCATCATTGCAATGTTTGGCCGAAGACCATCTTCATCGTAGCCAAGGGCATCGTCCTAAGAAGACTATTCCTTGGGCAAACGGGCGAGGGATTCGTTAGAACCGACCACCACCAGCACGTCGCCGGGTTCGATCACGTCCGCGGCACGGGGCACACCGATGATGTTCTGCTTTTTGATGGGGGTTCCCTCCGGGCCGATTTCTTCCACGGGACGTTTGATCGCCACTAGGTTGACATCGTATTTCTTCCTCAGTTCCAACACTTGCAGCGATTTGCCCTGAAACGCTTGGGGGGCATAGAGTTCGATCAAGGTATAACCTTCGGCAAGCGTAATCAGATCTTCCAATTGCGGATTGGCAAGGCTGTGCCCCAATCGCTCGCCGGCTTGGATTTCCGGCTGAATGACTTCGTGCGCTCCAATCTGCTTGAAGATCTCCGAGTGAAACGAAGACTGCGCCCGGCAGATGATTTTGGGAACGCCCAATTTTTTGAGGATCACCGTGGTCAAGAGCGCGGCTTCAAAATTCTCTCCGATGGCCACCACCGCCACATCGACCAGATCGATTTCTTGCCCCCTTAAAGCCGCGGGGTCGGTGCTGTCCAGCTTCACCGCAATCGCAACCGAATCGCGAATTTCGTTGACCAACAACATGTCGTGATCGACGGCAATCACCTCGGCTCCGCTGGCCGTCAACTGTTTGGCCAACGCGGTCCCAAACCGACCGAGTCCAATCACAGCCACTTTTTGCACGGGTCTTCCTTTCGTGTGAATCGAGATGCAAAACCGCAAGAGCGTTTCTTTTTAATCAAGCTGGAAATGATGCCAACAGATTTCCAGACGGCCGAATGGCTTCGCGGCATGTTTGTAGGGGCAGAGGGGCAAAGTTTGAAAACCAGAACAATTCTTGCCCCCTTTGTCCCATGCCCCTTTGCCCCTCAAATCCGTGGGGAAAGCGGGTTTATTCGGAATGAATGACGATACATGATTGACAGTTTCAGTTTTTTAACCCAACGTCACGCGCTCCACGGGGTATTCGTAATTGGGTTCTTTCGATTGCCCCGCCAGGCCCAAAAGCATGGTCAACGGGCCAACGCGGCCCAGGAACATCGTGACGATAATCACAATTTGCGACGGCGGTTTGAGCGTCCAAGTCGTCACCGAAGACACGCCCACAGTTGCAAACGCGCTGGTCGCCTCGAACAAATGATCGAGAAATTTGGCCTGGTTGTTTTCGAAGATCACCAATAACATCGTGGTAGACATCGTGACGATCACGCCCAAGGCCAAGACGATGAGGGCGCGGTTGACCACATCCTCGGCGATCACGCGGTTCTCAATTTCAATCCGCCGGCGGCCTTGCATGATGCTGGACAACCTCATCAACGCCAAGGCGAACACCATGACTTTCACCCCGCCGCCCGTGGAACCCGGCGCGGCTCCGATGAACATCAAGAACACCGCCAGCAGTTTGGTGGCGGGTTTGAGTTTCGCATGATCGACAGTATTAAACCCTGCCGTGCGAAACGTGACCGATTGAAACCAAGCATGGGCGATCCGTTCGCCCACTCCCGGAACTTCCGCGGGCTGTTCGTCTCCTTCGACCGATGCCGAGACGGAACCGGGAGCCGTGGTCGATTCCAGCAAATAGTAGCTCACGGCTCCGACGACCAAGAGGGATGCCGTCGTCACCAGCACAATCCGCGAGGAGATGGAAAGATGCGTGCGCACGCGGGACAAATTGAACAGCGGACGATTTCGCAGGGAACGCACTTGAGAGAACAACACGATGGCCAAGTTGTAAAGCACCGCGAAACCCAAGCCGCCGATGATGATGAGTGCGGGCACGACGCCCCAGATTTGCCAGCGGGTGTCCATGCCGACGAAACTATTGGGCGTGAGCGAGAACCCCGCGTTGCAGAACGCGCTGATGGAATGAAACACGCTGTAGAAAGCCCGTTGGCCCAAAGGCATGTCGTCCGCCCATACTCCGGAGAGCAGCACGGCCCCCAAAAGTTCCGTCGCCAAGGTAAACCCGAAAATGCCCAAAACCAGCCGGCGGACTTTGTCTAAGCCGTCGGCTTCGAGGACTTCGTGCAAGGTGGCGCTTTCACGAATTTTCATGGCCCGCCCGGAGATGACCGCGAAAAACGCCCCGCAGGTCATGATGCCCAACCCCCCGATTTGGAACAGCCCCATGATGATGGTTTGCCCCGTTCGGCTCCAAAATGCACCGGTGTCCACCACGATCAAGCCCGTCACGCAACTCGCGCTGGTCGAAGTAAACAACGCCACGCGAAGCCGAAACAAAAAGGGTTCTTGCAGCACTGCGGGTTCGGCGTAGGCTTTGGGCAACATCAACAAAATCGTGCCCGTGGCAATCAAGACCGCAAAAGACCCGACCAACAGCAAAGCCGGATTGGTTCCCATGCGGGCGGTCGATTTCCGAGTGAACAAGATGGACGTAAAAATCGCCCGCAGCACCAGGCACAATTCGGAGAGCAGCAACACGGCATAAGGGCGGCTAATTTGCTTTCCGTTCAGATTGGGCAGCAGCGATCCGAAGATCAGCACCCCGATGATGCCCAGCCCCCAAACCACGCCGATCAGCACCCGCGAGCGGTGTCGGCGATAAAACGAAGGCTTGGCGAGACTCCAATGATAGCGGAGCCCAAGGATCGCACAGAGAGCCAGCATGCAGAAAAAAACCGAGATTCCCAGTTCCGACTGCACGGTTTGGGTGAGGTTTCGCAGCCCATGTTGCACGATGGTTCCGGCCACGCCCATCACTTGAAAGAAAACCTCCACCCATTTCAGCCGGCGCACCGCCAACGGATAGAGCGTGTTTTGCGTGGAAATCCGATAGAGGGGATCATTGGAAGCGGGCATGGACGAATTCGCTATTCACCAAACGCACGGAAAACCACCGATCAACTGAAGAGTGAAACGCGGCGGCAATCCTAGAGGATCTCAAACGAACGTGCCATTCCGAGAGAAAACGGTCGACGGTAAGCAGAGGGCGGAAGGCAGAGGGCGGAAGAAATCACCGAGAAAATTACTTCTACAGTGGGGAAAAGGCGAGCGGGGAGTGTCAGCCCCCTGGTGATGTTGAGTGGTAAAAAGCTGAACTTTCTGCCAAGAGGCACTCCGATGCCCGGTTCTGCATTTGCTCGAAAAACTCGACGAGGCGGCGGTCGTATTCCTCCCGATCCACTTTGCGGGCCTTGTTGTGGTTGGCCTCGGGAACCAGCCAAAACTCATGCGAGGCCGGCAACCGGCGGGCCAACCGCCGGGCGGTCTCTTGGGGAACGTAATTGTCGCAGGCCCCTTGAATCTGCAAGACGGGTTTGCGCCGCAATGCGGGCAGTTCGCGTTCCAAACGAACGTAACGGCATTTTCGGCGAAACTGACTGATGAGCCTCACCAACGCCAACGTGCCGCGCACGTGCCAGAGCGGGAAGAGATTCATCAGCCATTGGGGAATATAAACGGCCGCCCAGCGGATCGTGTAGTGTTCCATCAAAAGATCGGTCGTGAAAGCCCCTTCCACGGCGACCGCTCGAATGGAGTCGCAGCGGCTTGCAGCGGTCAAAGCGGCTCCGCCTCCCCGGCTGATTCCCACCATCCCCAGGGGAAGCCCCCGCCAATTTTCTTGCTTCCGCGCAAAGCGCACGGCGGCCAACGCATCCTCGGCTTCGTATTCGGTCAGCCAATGCAGCGGTTCGTACCCGGGCTGAAAATCGCTCTCGCCTTGGTTGCGAAAGTCAAATCCGAACACATCGTACCCGGCGTTCCAAAGGCTCTCGCAGTAAAACGGGGCCGAGCTGGAATTGCCTTCCATTTCCGGGCAGAAGACAATCACGCCGCGTGCGGGTTGGTGCGGTTGCCGATAAATCCGCCCCCGCAATTGCAGACCATTTGTGGTGGGGAAGGAAACGATCTCTCCGCAGTCTTGTGGACACTCCGGCGGATTGCCGAAGGGCGGCTTGCGTTCAAACACGGGAAGAATCAACCGAGCCGCCGGATACCGCAAAGCGAGATCCAAAACCAAGCCGGCCAAGAGAATCGCTACCACCGTCCCTGCCACCGTTTCGCCTCCCCAGCCTGCTCATCACGGGGAATGCTGCCCCCCCCGATGCGAGAAATTCATCAAATGAAACCCTGAATCCTGCAAGCATAGCACGCGATTCCCGTGGACGAGGGGCTTTGCGCGCGAAGGTCTCTTCGCGAAGAACCCCATTTTGAAGGATCGGGATTTATGAGGATTGTTCAGCGTTAGCTTACTTTCGACCTTTCCTCAACCGGGCTTTCGAGCTTCCGGCGGGTTTTCCCCCAAGGGCCGGCATCCGCGCCGAATCCAGCGATGGGAAGAATCGGGTAAATGGGGAATCCAGGATTCTCGTTTGCCCGGCAAACTGTAAAAAGATCAATCGCGAAAGCAGCCGGCTTCAAGCTGGGGGATTTGCAATGGGCGTCAAGGGGAGTTTTTGACAATTTCCCTTCAGGCGCGAACCCTTAATGGCCGAAAACTTTACTAATGGAATTAACCATTTCCCGACGCTGCGGGTTGTAAGGCCCCGCGGGGGGCGTTGATTCCGCCTTTTCCGTCAAATCGTTTCAACGGGCCATGCCTAAGGGGCTTGTGATGTTTCGTTATGTTCCTCCTGCAGAAAATCCCTCCCCGTCCGCGGTAGATTCCGAGGCGGTTTCCGCTCCCTCTCCGCTGGAGCCGATGTCTTCCGTCCCGCCAAAGAACGCGGACGAGACTTCCGTGGAAATCGTGGAAAACGTGATGCGGGTCGCCCATCGGTTGCGGGCGATTCTCAATTCGCACCTCGGTCAGTTTGAATTGACCGACATCCGGTACGCGGTGCTGCAAGCGATTCGCGAAACGGCTTCCAACGGGTGTTCGCAGAAAGATTTGTCCAACCGCTTGAACCAAACGGAATCCAGCATCAGCACGTTGATCGAACGCATGCGGCAAAGCGGGCTTTTGTATCGGCTGCCTTCCACGGTGGATCGCCGGCGAAAAGTGTTGTTGCTCTCCGAAATGGGCCGCGAAACCCTGGCCCGCGCCGAGGAATTTCACAGCCGGCGCATGGCCTCGTTATTGACCTGCTTCAACGCGGGCGAACGCGGCACGTTTTCGCGGATGCTGAAGGTCTGGGTCGATGAACTCACCCGGCTTCCCGCCGAGGCCGCCCGCATTGCATTGCCTACGGAAATCGAAGATCTGGAAGCCACCCCCTTCAGTTTCCCCTTCAGCACACAACAAAAACCCGCCGCCTGATTTGGAAGGATGGGTTAGTGGGTCTGCCAAGAAAGTAGCTCGTATTAGCTGGCCCGGCGTCTTTCAAACGCCGGGCCAGCTCGCTTTGGCAGGGGGATTCCCTCTCGCGCGAACTGAATTGCCGGCCGTTTTTTTTAAAAAACCAAGGCCGCGCCGCCTTCGCATTTGAGCGTGTGAGGCCATCAGTCTGCTTGCGCCGTTTGCGCCGCTTTGACGAATTCCACAGCCTGGTTCGTGGTGTGATCGAAGCCCAGAATGCAGGCCAGTTCTTCCCTCCGGCCCGGCAGCGCATCCGAGGGGCATTCGGGCGAACCGTGGCCGCCGTCGGTCAAGGCGATCCCTTTTCCGCTCGAACCAAACCCGCCGTTTGCAAAACTTTCCCGGTCGGCAGGCTTTTCATTTGCGTGCAGAACGTGCAAAATAAGTGTTTGTTGATGGATTTGTTTTCCACGTCGCGGGAGGGGAGTCGTTGACTCGCGGCGGGAACAATTCCCGATGAAGCCGAACGGCCCATCGTTTCCGTTTCTTCTTTTCTAGGAGTGCATTTGATGCAAACCCCGAATCAGACTTCTTGTCCCGATTGCGAACCCTCCATGAATCGCCGCGATTTCGTGCATGCCGTGGGAGCAGCCGCCTTGGCAGCCGGCGTGTTGCCCCGCTTCGCTTCGGCGGCTTCCAAGCCGGACAGCCCGGCGGAAACGGCGGTCGCCCAGTTGTTCAAAACTCTCTCCGAAAAACAACGCAAAGAAATTTGCTTCCCATTCGACCACGAACGCCGGCGAACCATCAACGCGAATTGGCACGTCACCAAACCGGGCATCGGCTCGGACTTCTACACCAAAAACCAACAAGCCTTGATTCATGATGTGGTCAAAGGCGTGAGCAGCGAAGATGGCTACGAACGCTTCCTCAAACAAATGGAAGCCGACGATGGCGGGATTGGCAAATACAGCGTGGGGATTTTCGGCGAACCGGGTTCGGGCGAGTTCGAGTGCATGGTCACGGGCCGGCATCTCACGCTTAGGGCCGATGGCGACAGCGTGAAAAACGCCGCGTTCGGCGGCCCGATCGTTTACGGCCACGGCCAATCCAACCCCAAGAAAAATCTGTTCCACTACCAAACCAAGAAAGCCAACGAAGTCTTTCAGGCGCTTGATGAAGACCAACGCAAGTTGGCGTTGATCGAAAAAGCCCCGCAAGAAGCCTCCGTGCTATTGCAAGGCAAAAAAGGCCGCTTCAAAGGCGTGACGGTGGGCGAATTGTCTTCCGATCAAAAAGAACTCGTCGAAAACGTCATCAAAATCATCCTCGCTCCTTATCGGAAAGATGATGTCGAGGAATCCCTGGCGACGCTGAAAGAAGGCGGCGGATTGGATGATTTGCACATGTCCTTCTATCAAGAAGGCGATTTGAACAAAGACCAGGAATGGGACATCTGGCGGATGGAAGGCCCGACCTTCGTCTGGCATTTCCGCGGCGCACCCCACGTGCATGCCTACGTCAACATCGGCAAGAAAGCCTAAAGCCGGCATCACGACAACCATCAAAGTGAGGATAGAGAATGGAGGAGAGAGGATAGATGTTGGTATTTGCGTACCTACCCTCGCTATCCTCCAACTTCTCTCCTCACATTGAGCAAACATTCCCCCATCACACCCGGAAAACTCCCCCAGCCCATTCCAGTCAAGGGCTGGGGGACTCTCGCCAAAAAGATGCGAAACATCCGCCTGGGTGTTTTGGAAAATCCACACATACCTACCATCGGAAAAATCTCCGGCCCAAGGCAGATCCCGAGGCAATCTGCCTTTGCCAACCGCGAGAAAAAACCGCATCATAGAAGATGCCAACCAAAGCAGATCGAAAAGGGCTGTTATGAAAACGATTCTCGCATTACTCGCTGTGGGAAGCTCCCTGGGTTTGGGCTGGGGAGTTTACAACTATTCCAGCGAAGCCGCCGACAAGGCCGTGCCTCCCGTGGTCAAAGCCCCCATCGCGGTGGAAGTCATGGTTTCCGCCAAAAGACCCATCGAAGACCGCGCCGAATTGGTGGGCAGTTTGATGGCGGGGGCCGAAGTCCAGGTTCTCGCCCCTCGCAATGGCTACATCCTGAAACTCCCGTTCGACGTGGGCGATCCCATCAAATTGGGCCAAGTGATTGTGGAACTCGACGAGCGCGAACAGCAGGAATTGGTCGCCGGAGCCAGGGCCGCGTTAGTCGTAGCCGAGGCCCAAACCAAAGCCGCCTTGGCCCAAGAACAAGCGGCCCAAAACGAATTGACCCGCCAAGAACGCCTGGCGGAGCGTTCTGCGGCAACGAAGCAATTTTTGGATCAAGCCCAAGCCCAATGGAACATCGCCGTCGCCCAGCGCGAATTGGAAGAGGCCCACGTCAAGCAGGCTCAATCCGAAGTGGACCGCCTGATGTTGGCCTTAGGCGACAGCAAAATTCATGCGCCCCTCGCCGGTTTCGTGGGCGAGCGATTTGTGGATGTGGGCGATCTCGCCAAGCCGGACGTGCCTCTGCTGCGAATCGTGTCGTTCGACACCGTGCGGACGGTGGTTCACATGGTCGAGAAAGATTATCCCCGCGTGAAAGTCGGCCAACATGCCACGATTGAAGTCGATGCGTTTCCTCACGTCGAGTTTTTCGGCACGGTCATCCGCAAAGCCCCGCTGTTGAATCCCAACACGCGAACCGCCGCCGTGCAAATTGAAATTCCCAATTCCGACCAACTCCTAAAACCCGGCATGCACGCCCGCGTGTCGTTGGTGTTCGAGCGCCGTGAGGCTGTGCTGTTGCCGGTGGCAGCGTTGTTCGGATCAACAAGACCGCCCCACGGTTTTGATCGTGGAAAACGACCCGCCCACAATCCGCGCCAGGAAGTGAAAACGGGTATCAACGATGGAGAGTTCGTGGAAATTCTCTCCGGTGTGACGCCGAACGACCAAGTGGTGACTTTGGGAAATCGCTTGGTGAAAAGCGGGCAAGTCGTCAAGCCCATTCCCATTCCTTGGACCGACCCGCTGCCGGCGGATGTGCAAATCGCGAAACAGAAACCCCGCCCCCCCGCAGACATTCCCGCCACCGGCGAATAGACAAGAAGGCATCGAAGGGGCCGATCCCCACCATGCCGGACCAAGCATGAAACACATTTCCCGCAAACCATAAATCCTTCTGGCCCTCCGCACTCCGACCTTGGCGCCTCCGCTGACATCACAGAGTAACCTCGCATGTCCCTCACTCGTTTGGCTGTGAATCGTCCGGTGACCACCACGATGGCCTGCCTGATCGTGGCCATTTTGGGGACCGATGCGCTACGAAGCTCTCCATCGACCTCATGCCCGACGTGACGCTGCCCGTGGTCAGCATCACCACGATTTACCAAGGGGCTTCCCCGGAAGAAGTGGAAACCGTGCTCACCCGCCCGCTCGAACAAGCCTTGGGCGCAGTGCAAGGTGTGGAGCGGCTGACCAGCACCAGCTTGGAAGGCAGCAGCATCATCCGCGCCCAATTTGCCTGGGGCACAAATCTCGATACCGCAATGGCCGACATGCGGGCCAGGATCGAACGCATCCGCGAAGACTTGCCCGATCAGATGGAATCCCCCTATCTCGAACGCTACGACGTTGCCGACTTTCCTTTTATTTACTTGGCGTTAGAGAGCGAACTCGAACCCGTCAAGCTCACCCAATACGCCGAGCGAAACGTAATTCCCCGTTTGGAGCGCATTGAAGGCGTGGCGGCGGTGAAATTGCGGGGCGGAGTTCGGCGGGAAATTCAGGTGGCGCTCGAATCGGGGCAAGCTCGAAACTCTCAACATGGGCGTGGGCGATGTCGTCGCCGCGATCCAACAGGAAAACGTCAACCAGCCGGCGGGCTATTATCGGTCCGGACATTTAAATCTCTTGATCCGCAGCCAAGGCCAATTCAAAAATCTCGATCAAATCGCGAACACGGTCATCCGCCAACAAAACGGGGCCTTGGTGCGGTTGAAGGATGTGGCCGAGGTTGTGGACGGCCACGAAGAAATCACCGAGCTGACCCGAATCAACGGCAAAGCCGGCACGATGATCTACGTCAACAAGCAATCCGGGGCCAACATGGTCGCGGTCAGCGACAGCGTGCGGAAGGCGCTGGGCGATTTGAACGATCAACTCACGCAGGGCCAACTCAGCATCCGCATCGACAACGCCGATTTCATCCGTCAGGTGATGTCCAATCTCCGAACCTCCAGTCTTTACGGGATGGGTTTGGCGGTTCTCGTGCTGATTATCTTTTTGCGGAGTTTCCGCAGCACGCTGGTAATCGCCGTCACCATGCCGCTGTCGATTCTCGCCACGTTCATCATGATCTTCTTTCAAGGCTTCACGCTGAACATCGTTTCCTTCGGCGGCTTGGCTTTGGGGATCGGGATGTTGGTGGATAACTCCATCGTCGTGTTAGAGAGCATTTACTGCAAACGCGAGGAAGGTTTGTCCCCCAAGGAAGCCGCGATTGAAGGCACGAAAGAAGTCTCGTCGGCGATTATCGCCAGTACGCTGACCACACTGATTGTGTTTTTGCCGTTGCTGTTCATCGTGGGCATGACGGGGATCATGTTGAACCAGCTTGCCTGGGTGGTTTCGTTTTCGCTGCTGTGTTCGCTGTTCGCCAGCCTCACGCTCACGCCGATGCTGTGCGCCTACTGGATCGGCGAAGTCGATCACGATGAACTGAAAACCGCCGCACGGCGGACGTGGGTTTCCCGCTTGCATCGCGGGAACCAATGGGTTTTCGATGCCATTGAACGGGCTTATGTGGTCGGTCTGAAAGGCTGCCTGCGGTTTCCCGGCTTTGTCGGGTTTCTGCTGTTGGCCACGTTCTGCGGAGTAGTGGGTTTGTTTCCCTTCATCGGGACCGAACTGATGCCCAAAACCGATGAAGGCAGTTTGCGAATCGACAGCCAAATGGCCTCCGGGATTCAGCTCGAAGAACTCACCAAAAAAGCGACCAAGTTGGATGAGGCATTAAAAGCCGTCCCCGAAGCGACGACTTGGGTTTCCTTCATTGGCGACAGCAGCAGCGAAGCGGATGATTGGAACGAAGCCCGCCTGCGGGCGCATTTGGTTCCCAAGTCCGAACGCAAACGGCCGATCACCGAGATCACCAAGCAACTGAAAAAAGACATCGGGGCACTGCCGGGCATGAAAATTCGCGTGGCCGCCTCCACCGAAATGCGCATCTTCCGCATGATTTCCTACCGCAACGGCACGCAAAGCGACATCGAAGTCGAGGTTCGCGGGTACGATTTGAAAACCGGCGAGCAATTAACCCGCGCGGTCGCGGAAATCATGAAGGAAGTCCCTGGGCTGGCCAACGTGGAAGCTCAGATTGAAGACCGCCGCCCGGAAATGGTGACGGTCGTCGATCGCTCCAAAGCTAGCCTGATGGGTGTGAACGTCTCGCAAATCACGCAGGCATTGGAAACCACGGTTCGCGGGACCGAGGCCACCGTGTACCGCGAAGCCGGCGATGAATTCAACATCCGCGTCTGGCTCCGCGAAGCCGATCGCGACCGCCTGAGCGATGTCGAGCAAGTCGGCATTCCCACGGGTGTCGGCCAGGTGGTCGCGCTGAAAAATCTGGTCCGCTTCGACCAAGAAGATGTGCCCGTCACCATCGAGCGCAGAGATCAGCAGCGGATCCTCGGCATCACCGCGGATGTGCTCGATCGCGATTTGGGCAGCACGGTAAAGGATTTGCAAAAACGATTAAAAACCATCGACCTGCCCGAAGGCTTTTCAATCAACATCGCCGGCGATTGGGAACAGCAACAGGAAAGTTTTCAATCGTTGAAAATCGGCTTCTTCATGGCGATTCTGCTGATGTATATGATTATGGCTTCGCAGTTTGAATCCCTGCTGCATCCGCTCTTGATTTTGATTTCGGTTCCCTTGGGAGCCATCGGCGTGGTGCTGATTTTGGTCTTCACCGACACCACGTTGAACGTGCAATCTTACATCGGCGTGGTGATGCTGTCGGGGATTGTGGTCAACAACGCCATCGTGCTGATCGACTACGCCAACCAACTCATGGAATCGGAACCCGAAACCGAACTCCGGGATTTAATCGTCAAAGCCTCGCGAAGACGGTTTCGCCCGATCTTAATGACCACGCTGACCACGGTCCTCGCCATGCTGCCCTTGGCGTTGGGTTGGGGCGAAGGCAGCGAACTGCAAGCCCCGATGGCCCGCGTGGTGATCGGCGGATTGATTTCGGGAACCTTGATTACCCTGGTGGCGATTCCGATTCTGTACCAAGCCGTGGAAAGCCGTCGCGGAAAATGGTCTTCCCAAACCCCGCCACCCGCCACGAGTGTTTGAAACATCAATCTCGCAGCAGAAGCACGCCGGCGATAATCGCGGCTGCCAACACGGCCAAGGCGATTATCAGCCATCGTCTGTTTGACTTTGGTCTACCGGGAACCGGGGCGTTTTCCACTTCCGCCATTGGGGATGAAGAAGGAACTTCTGTCCGCCCGGCGGGGGGGGAAATGGGTTGGCCGGCCAAGAGGCATTCTAAATCCCGAATCAGTTCGTTCCAATCTCGATACCGGGCCGCATCATCCGGTTCCAAAAGCCGGGCCTGAACCTGTTTTGCCGACTGTGCGAATGCGGTATCCTCCGCAAATGGCAGATCGGTTTGGCCGGTTTGCAGGAAGGCATACAGTTGGCCCAACGATTCGTAGAGCCCCGGGATGGGCGGAGCTTGATCGCTGCAGTGGCAGATGGCCGAGAGCAGAGATTCCGTCGCCGAGTTTCCCATCAAATGAACTTGCCCGTCTTCGTCCAAGAGCAGCCATTCCGGGGAGACTTTGTGAAGGGAAAGCCCTTGTTCTTGCAGCTTTTGCAACGTCTTCGCGGTTTGCAGCAAGGTTTCGGTGGCCAACTCCAATGGCAGGGTTCCATTTTGCCGCACGAGTTGTTCGAGGGTCTCCGCCTCTAAAGATTGCGAGCAAACGCAAACCATTTCTCCATGCCGGCCCACATCGGTAATGCCTTTGAGGCCGGAGAGGTTTTCCAACATTTTCGGCGCGGAGCCGTTGAGATTCTCTTGCTCGCCGGCTTTGCCCATCGCGTTTCCGGGCACGAGGACTTGAATCGTCACGGCAGAATCGTCTTTCAGCCGTTGTGCGTGGAAAATCAGATGCTGCTCATCATCCTCAAGTTTCTCTTGGATCAGGCAATCGCAGAGTACCAAGCAAGCGGAATCGCCAGTGGCTTCGGGTTGTTCTCCGGGGGTTGAATGAGAAGCGCCGTTTTTCGGGCGCTGAGTTGCCGTCGAACCGCGTGGGCATCTTCCGTAGAGAGCAGTTGTCTCTCGGTCAGATCGCGGAGGAATTGGTCAATCGTGATTGCCATAACCGACGGCAGCTTTTTGAAGGTGTCGAATAGACCTCACAATAATAACCCCCACAGCAGAGATTTGGCATTCGGAATTGTCGCTGACGACAAATTATGCCCTGTAAGTGCGTTTCCCGCAAGACGTTTCGGGAGTTTCTGCAAGTTATGCCGTCCCGCACGCCCGGCAATTGGGAGAGAGATCTCCGCATGGATTCCAACCTCACAACCCGGCCAATTGTTTCGATCGGATGCGGGTTTCGATGGCTTTGAGCACTTCGTAATCGCTTTTGTAGGGGGAATCGAATGCGGGGCGGAGCGGGATGGGCACATCGTCCATGCGGTACACCGTGCCGGGCACGTTGATGCCGTAGGTCGCCGTGGTGAAGGCGACCGTGGCGATTTTGGCGGTGTCGCTAAGTTTGGGATCGAGCACCACCACGGGAATCTTCGCCAAGTGGTCGCGGGCCGGTTGGCTGAAATTGGACATGGGATCGGAGGCGACGATCAACGCGGCATCGGCCTCGCCGCGGGCCAAAAGATCGGACGTGGTGAACTCGCCGGGATTGAAGCGGGGATAACCGCGGCCCAGGTTCACGCCGAACGGATAGCCGGTGGACCAAGAGACCACGTTGTCGGCCCCGGTCACGTTGCCGTGGCCTCGCATGGGCTTGGCGACAAAGCGGGTGTGGCGGTTCATGTCCCGCGCGAGGGCGAGCACGGCTTCGCTGTTGATGTGCTTGCCGCGCGTCATCGTCAGACCCATGCCGAACAGAATCGCCCCGAACTTGGCTTTCTTCATGCGGTCCATCACGTCTTTCAACGTCTCCAAGCGGGATGCCGGTTTTCTCTTCGATGGAAGGGTCGATCTCGATGCCTTTCGCCAGCCCCGCAGCGCCCAAGCGAGTTCAAAATCGGAACGCGGTTTGAGCTGCAAGAAGATGTCCATCGCCTTGGCAGATTTGGTTTTGCGGACGTCGATCAAAACGGCGGTGCGGTCTTTGCGTCCGTTGGGCACGAACTCGCCTTTGGGCATCAGGCTGTATTTGGTGAAATGCCGCGGATGCCCTTCCGCCGGGTTGCCGCCCCAAAAGATGAGAAAATCCGCCCGGTTTTTGATTTCGCCCAGCGAGCACGTCACCTCGCCCACACCTTGAAAGGCCATTCCCGAAGGGCCGTGGCAAACCGAGGTGGTGGTGTCCACGTTGCCGCCGATCCAATCCGAAATCGCCACCGCCACCCGTTGGGCTTCGCAAGTGGTGTCCGACAGGCCGTAAGTCATCGGGTATTTGGCGTTCAGCAGAATCTCGGCGGCTTTGTCGAAGGCCTCTTCGTAACTCGCAGGCTGCCCGTTGATAGTCGCATCCGGGCGTTCTTCGATGTGGTGATTGAAAAACCAAGCCTTGCCCAGCACGCAGGCGTTTTTCGCCTTGGTGATGTGGTTGCCCTCGACGGTCAGTTCCATATCATCGCACACGCAGCCGCAAAACGTGCAGGTGGCGTCTTGCACGATTTTCAAGTCGGCAGAAGTTTCGGCAATCGGTTCTTCGGCAATGCTCATTTCGCAAAGGCTTTCGTGTTTAGCTGCGTTTTGAGGTTGTTACGCAAGAATTGTCTTCCGCGGAATTTCGAGTCCCGGCAACCACGCTGTGACCTAGAAATCGTCCGGCCTCCATTCCCTCTCCGTGAATCGTCCATTCCGCAAATACCATCCTAACACACGCCTCGCGAAGCGGTCCACGATGGGGCATGCATTCAAACCCATTCCGAGCGTTGCAGATTGGCCGCCGTCAGAATTGGCGGAAGTAATCTTCGAGAGTTTTTTTGGAATCGTGTGGAACCCAATAGCTCTCGGCTTGGGAATCCCAGTGCCTTTGCATGGGATCGCGGCCCCGCCAGCGCATGAAAAGCCCGATCGGCGTGAACACCGCGTAAAACACCACGGCAAGCAATAAATGCGAGATGACCCAACCGATGGGAAACGTCAAAACCGTGAACGCAAAATAGATCGGCCTGAGCCAAGCGGGCCAAAACAAAAGGACGACAATCGCCAACACCGCAACCGCCGCGAACGAACTTTCGAGAAGCCCGAAGTGCCCGTCACTGCGATAACAGAGCCAGGCGATCACCGCGCAGAACGCAACCAACCCGCCGCCGAAAACTCGCAGATCGGTTCGCGAAGGCTGCCAATTGATTTCCACAATCGCCACGATGTTTTCCTCGTTTTCGTCGTTAATCCAAAGGGAAACCGGCCAGGTAGGCTTCGGCTTCGTGTTGGTCGAGATTTGGTTGCTCTTCTTTGAGCAGTATAAAATTCTCGATCACCAACACGTCCATGTCGGTCGCCAAAAAACAGCGGTAGGCATCTGCCGGGGTGCAGACGATGGGTTCGGCCCGCACGTTAAAACTGGTATTGATAACCACGGGTGTACCCGTTCGCTCTGCGAATGCTTTGATGAGTTGATGAAACCGCGTTTGCTGATGGGCGTTGACGGTTTGCAGGCGGGCGGAGTTGTCCACGTGCGTGACCGCCGGGATGTTGGAGCGAACCAAGCTTCTTCGCTCCAAACCGACGGGTTCCGCTTGGCCGTTCGAAGAAACCAATTGATCGGGATGCACCTGAGCCACCAAGAGCATGTAAGGGCTGCTGACATCGGGTTTCACCTGAAAGAAATCGCCGGCCCGCTCTTCCAAAACCGCCGGCGCGAAGGGGCGGAAGGATTCCCGAAACTTGATTTTGAGGTTAATCATCGACTGCATTTTGGCGCTGCGGGCATCGCCCAGAATGCTGCGGTTGCCCAGCGCTCGGGGACCGAATTCCATCCGGCCTTGAAACCAGCCTACCACTTTTTCCTCGGCAATCGCCTGGGCAATGAATTGATCGACTTCCGCCTCGGTTTCCAATTCGCGATAGCTGGCCTGCTTTTCGTCCAGCGCGGTTTTGATTTCGTCCCGTTCAAAACGCGGCCCCAAGAGCGAACCTTGTTGCAAGTCGGGCGATTGTGGTTCGCGGGGGCGATTGAGCAATTGATGCCACACCAGCAACGCGGCCCCCAAAGCTCCGCCCGCATCGCCCGCCGCCGGTTGAATCCAGATTTTTTGAAACGGGCCTTCCCGCAACAGCCTGCCGTTGGCCACGCAATTCAAAGCCACCCCGCCCGCGAGACAGAGGTTTTCCAGTCCCGTTTGCTCGTGGGCATGCCGGCCCATCCGCAGGATGATTTCCTCCGTCACGACTTGCACCGAAGCCGCCAAATCCAATTCGCGCTGGGTATAGTCCGACTCCGCCTTCCTCGGCGGCCCGCCGAAAAGTTTGTTGAATTTCCGCGAGGTCATCGTTAGCCCTTGGCAGTAATTGAAGTATCGCATCTTCAAACGGAACGAGCCGTCCGGCTTGAGATCCACCAATTTTTCCCTGATGAGGTCGGCGTATTTGGGTTCTCCATACGGAGCCAAGCCCATCAGTTTGTACTCGCCGGAGTTCACGCGAAACCCGCAGAAATAGGTGAAGGCCGAGTACAACATTCCCAAAGAATGCGGAAAGCGAAGTTCTTTCAACAACTCCACGCGGTTGCCTCGGCCCACTCCCAAGCTGGCCGTGGCCCATTCGCCCACGCCATCCACGGTCAAAATCGCCGCCTCTTCAAAAGGCGAGGGAAAAAACGCGCTGGCCGCGTGCGATTCGTGATGTTCGGGAAACAGAAAGCGTTTTTTATAACCGCCGTTTAGCCCCTTGCGAAGCTCGCGCGGGAGCCTGAGCTTTTGTTTCAACCACTGGGGCATCGCCTTGCAAAACGAGGAAAACCCGCGGGGGGCATACGCCAGATAGGTTTCCAAAAGCCGATCGAACTTCAACAGCGGCTTTTCGTAAAAGGCGACGTAATCCAATTCTTCCGCCGTGATCTCGGCTTCTTTCAGACAATAAGCGACGGCTTCGCGGGGGAAAGAGGCATCGTGCTTCTTCCGCGAGAACCGCTCTTCCTGAGCCGCCGCGACAATTGTTCCATCCACGATCAAAGCCGCGGCGGAGTCGTGATAAAACGCGGAAATCCCCAAAATGTTGGTCATGCCGTCCGAAAACCATCAAAAGCCGTCTGCCGATGAAGTAACGCGCCCCGGAGTATAGCAAAACCGGAATTCCCTTGACGATAGAAGCCCGGCCTTTGGTGGATGGCATAAGATTTTTCCGAACGATAAAATCATTGACAATGGCTTTAATAAAGATGTTGGGAAGAATCCGAGGAAGGCGATTCATGAAAATTCGGGGACGGTCCGTTCTTCTTCGCTATGGACTTAGCATTGTCGGTACGGTCCTCGCGGTCTTGGTGCGTCAATTGCTTCATCCGTTGCTGGGGAATCGGTTCCCGATGGTGACGTTTTTTCCCACGGTCGTGTTCGCGGCTTACTTCGCGGGGATCGGTCCTGCGTTGTTGGTGATGGGCATGAGCGAATTGGCGGCCGTCCGCTTTTTTCTCGCGCCGAGCGACTCACTGTTGCCCGAATTTGCCGGCTGGGTGTCGTTATTCCTTTTTACCGGCTTCGGAATGGCCGTGGTCCTTTCCATCGTATGGGTTCGCCGCCGGTTTGAACTGGTGGAACGCGAAGTCAATCAAAAACTGCGGCGGAGCGAGAAACGCCTCAACGAATTCTTTGAAGCTGGGGCGGTCGCGATGCACTGGGTCGGACCGGACGGCACAATTTTGCGGGCCAACAAAGCCGAGTTGGATTTATTGGGCTACGAAAAAGAAGAATACATCGGCCACAACATTGCGGAGTTTCATGGGGATTCCGAGCTGATCGAAGAGGTTCTCCAACGCCTGAAGCGCGGCGAAACCATCGCGAGACGCCCGCACAACTGCATTGCAAAGATGGTACTGTTCGCGATGTACTGATTAGCTCCAACGGATTGTTCGAGCAAGGGCAATTCGTGCATACTCGCTGCATTACAATTGACGTGACCAAACAGAACCAGGCCGTTCAAGCCCTTAGGGAAAGCGAGGAACGGTTTCGCGAACTGGCCAACAACATGGATCAGTTCGCCTGGACCTGCGATGTCTTGGGCGACATCACGTGGTACAACCAGCGCTGGTACGAATACACGGGAACCACGCTGGAAGAGATGCAGGGCTGGGGTTGGAAAGCCGTGCATCATCCCGACCACGTGGATCGCGTCCTTGCGGGCGTACGCCAAGCGTTCGAGACCGGAGAAGAGTGGGAAGACACCTTTCCGCTCAAGGGAAAAGATGGGCTTTATCGTTGGTTTCTTTCCCGCGCGCAGCCCATTCGCGACCATGAGGGCAACGTGGTCCGCTGGTTCGGCACCAATACCGACGTGACGAAAGAATTGCAGGTCGAAGAAGCCCTGGGGGACAGTGAAGATCGGTTTCGCTCGATGGTCAACATCACGCCGGCGATGCTTTGGACCGCTTCCCCGGATGGCAAGCTGCTCTGGGTGAGCGACCGTTGGTTCGAGTACACCGGCCTCTCCCGCGATCAAACTCCTCCACAGTGGCCGCAAGTGCTGCATGCCGACGACTTAGAACCGTGTCTGAGTTCCTGGAACGAAGCGCTTGCCGAAGAAAGCTGCTATGAGATGGAAGCCCGCTATCGCGGCCGCGACGGCGAATACCGATGGTTCCTCACGCGGGCGACTCCGCTTCGCGATGCGAAAGGCCGCGTGGTCTGGCACGGTTCCACGACGGACATCCACGATCAGAAAGAGTTGGAGCAATCGCTGCGTTTTCTCGCGGCGGTGAGCGAATCGCTTTCCTCTCTGATCGATTACAAAAGCACGCTGCAAAGGGTGGCTCAATTGGCCGTGCCCTCATTCGCCGACTGGTGCGCGGTCGATTTGCAAAACGAAGATGGGACCGTGGAACGAGTGGCCGTCGCCGAAGTAAATCACGCCCAAATTTCGTGGGGCGAAGACCCAGCCTCAGACAATTCCTCCGATTCCAAGCTGCCCCTGAACCCATTGACCATCATTCAGACCGGCAAATCGGAATTGGTCAATCATGGAGGGAATTCAGAGACATCGCGGGAACCGGAATGGAATTCCGCCTTGTGCGTGCCTTTGCTTTTTCAGGATCAATGCCTGGGCGCGATCGCGTTCGTTTCCGCCGAATCGGGACGGCAATACGGGCCTCACGATTTGGCGCTCGCGGAAGATTTGGCCCATCGAACCGCGATTGCCATCGAAAATGCAAGGCTCTACCAGGAAGTTCAAGAATCCCATCGCCGCAAAGACGACTTCTTGGCAATGCTCGCCCACGAATTGCGAAACCCGCTCGCCCCCATCCGCAGCGGCCTCGACATTCTGGCGATGGAGGAATCCCGCGACCGCGAGACCATCCGCGTGATGCAGGATCAGGTCGAACACGTCGTGCGGTTGGTGGACGATTTGTTGGATGTCTCGCGGATCATGCAAAACAAAATCGAACTCCGCCGAGAGTTCGTCGATTTGTCGGTGCTCGCCCATCGTTCCGTCGAAGCCGCCCGTCCTCTGATTGATGAACAAGACCAAGAACTCATCATCCGCCTGCCCGAAAAGCCGGTTTGGGTCAATGCGGACCCCGTGCGAATCATTCAGATCATCGAGAACCTGCTGAACAACGCCTCCAAATACACCGACGAAAACGGACGGATCGAATTGACCGTCGAAGCCAACGAAGGCTGGGCGGAGATCGGCGTAAGGGACACCGGCGTGGGAATCGAACCGGAATTGTTGCCCAACGTGTTCGAGTTGTTTACCCAATCCCGGAGGTCTTTGGATCGCTCGCAAGGGGGCTTGGGTATCGGCTTGACGCTGGTGCATCGGCTTGTGGAGATGCACGGCGGCGGGGTCTCTGTAGAAAGCGACGGGCCGGGCCTAGGCAGCAAATTTATGGTGCGATTGCCTGTGGCCGAGGCACCGCTGGCCTCTGAAAAAATCGCCGAGCAGGCTGAGGTTTCCCGAAATCGGCGGATTGTCGTCGTCGATGACAACGTGGGGGCCGCGAAGCTGCTTTCCAAGCTGCTAGGCATGCTGGGGGATCACGAAATTTTCATCGCACACGATGGAGTTTCCGCTTTGGAAATGGTCCGCGAAACGCACCCGGAACTTGTGCTGCTCGACATCGGCCTGCCCGGCATGGATGGATTCCAAGTCGCCCGGGCCGTTCGCGAAAACCCCGCTTTCGACGATGTGCTGCTAGTCGCCTTGACGGGTTACGGACAAAAGGAAGATCGCCTGAAGTCTCTGCAAGCCGGCTTCGACGAACACCGCGTAAAACCGCCTTCCATCGATCAAATGAAAGAAATTCTGAGGCATCCCAAGCTGACCGCCGCGAATCGGGCAGAGATGATGCCCGTGGCCGGCGCGGCTTGCGAGGGCGAAACGCCGAAACCCCTGTTGCCGCAGCGAACCCACGGCACGAATCCCGAAGAGAACGGGTCGGATGTCGAACCCGGCGATTTGCCGCAGTTGAAGCACGATCTCTGCAACGTCGCGCACGTGCTGGGTTTGTTGGGGGAAATGTATTTGCGCCCCGACATGGATTCCGAGATGATTCAAGAAGCCAAAAAAGCGCTGGATCGGGAAGTCAACACGATCCAACGCCTCACGGGAACCTTGCAAGATGCCATCGACAACGGTTAATTGTTCGGTTGACACTTCCATCAACGGGCGGGTTTCTCGGCGATGGCGGGGCTTAAGACCAGGCGTTTGGCCAGTTGATATTTGGCTCCTTTTGCAAGGCTGACGTGCGGGATTTTTCCATCGGGCCTACGCCAGTTGGCATCGAAGAAATGGACTTGCCCGCGGCCCAGGATTTCCGCCGTTTCCCCGCGAACCACAATCGCGGTGGCTTCATCAAGGCCGATCCCCAAAAATTGCGGATAAGTTTCCACCAAATGATGCAGATCTAAGAAGCGATTGCGTTGGGCGAAATGCTGGTCGATGGCCGTGCCCGGCAGAAAGCAAAAACCGCGTTCGTAGCCTTCTGCGATAATCGGGCTGTTGGTGACGGCATCCGCGCGGGCCAAATAATCGCCTTGAATGGAAGCCCCGGCGGAACTGCCGCAAATCACTCCGCCGCGCTTCAGAACATCGTGAAACAATGGCATGGCGGGCGTGCCCTCGTAGGCATCGACGAACCGCCATTGCCTGCCCCCGCCGAACCACACGCAGTCGGCTTCTTTCAAAGCCTTTAATACTTCGGGCGAAGCCAATTCTTCGGGACCGCGCAGGCAGCACGGTGACGTTCTTCGCTCCCGCCCGGAGGAAGTAACTCGGTGGGCGGGATTTGTTGGCGGATTCGGGCGGATTGGCGGTGGGCAGGGCCACGATCTTGGCATCGGGTCCGCCCGCAAGTTCCAGGATTTTCTCGACCACATCCTTGGGCATGCCACCGCCGCCGATGATCACCAACGCCCCGCGAGGCACGTGGGGAACCGCAGGCAAGGCGGGCGGGAAATTCGCCAACCGTTCCTCAGCTGCCCGCCGAAGTTGAGTCAGGTCCAAGACGTTGCCTTCTCGCACGCGGAATTCTCGGCTCGGTTTGGTTTGGGAGGCCGCCAAGATCACGGTGACGTTCCCCTGGCCGAGTACCCGCATCGTCCGCCCCCGGTCCGCCGTACTTCTGCGCAGCCTGGGATCGCCCACGATCAATGCCGTGCCTTCATCAATTCCCAAGCCCACGCAGCGGGGGTTTTGTTTCACGGCCAAACGTAGGCGGGGTTCTCGGTTCCGCTCGCTGAAATGCTGATCGATAATTGCACCGGGCAAAAGATCCAAGCCGGTTTGCATGTCGGGTTCGCTTTTTCCGCTCGCGATCATCACGCGGGATTGAATCGCGGCTCCGGCGGATGTGCCGCCCACCACACCGCCGCGTTTCAAGAGGTTTAGAAGTTCGGTCTCGAATGCCGTGCCTTGGTACGCCTTCGCCAATCGCGATTGTTGCCCGCCGCCAAACCACACGCCCGTGGCTTCTTTGAGCGGAGCCAAAAACGCGGGATCGTTCGCCATTTCGTGGTTCAAGGCGTGCAGCACTTTCGTCGAAGTTGCCCCCAAGTCGGTCCAACGTTTCGTCAATTGTTCTTCCGCGATTTTTTCGGGCTGCCGGGCGGCGGTGGGCACGATCACCAATTTGGCCTGGTCGCCTCCCGCGAGTCTGAGGAAAGTTTTTGCGATGGATTCGGGCAATTCCCCGCCGCCGCAAATCACCAACGAACCGGCAATGCCATCGGGGTTGATCCATTCCGCCCGGCTTTCTGAAACCCGGTCTTCCGCAACCGCAAACCCAAAGGTCGAGAAGAAAAACAACGCCAGCACAAAGGCCGTCGTTGGGCGTTGGCTTCGGGAACGAGAAATCTTCATCATCAAATGCCCTTGATTGAGTGTGCGTGGGGAATGCTGCCGAGAAATTTTCAGACTCCCATCGTAAACCGCATCGGTCCCAGTTCAAACCGACTGGAAAAGAATCCGCCGTTTGCGACAATGGCAGCCGGCGGTTCGCGCGAAATACTTGTCTGAAGGAAATCGTTCGATGATTTTTGGTATCGAGACTTCCCTGGGAATGAATGGGGCATTCTTTGCGGCGGAAAATGCGCCGGTGCAGCCCATGCCGCCTTACGATCCCACGGGATGGTATTGGATGATGGGGATGCTCTGGTTGTCCTCGGCGGCAACCACGGTCGCTTGGGCCTGGATGCTTTACCATTGCTACCGGCACGAACCCGACCGCGAGTTTTGGTTCTGGGTGATGATCCTGATTCCGCCGGCAGCCGTGGTATATTTCTTCGCCAGATGGCTGCCCGGCGGGAATGCAAAGCTGCCCAAAAGTTGGCAGCGTTGGTCGAGGGGGCGAGAGATCGAACAACTCGATGTCGCCGCCCGGCAGATCGGCAACCCGCATCAATGGGTGCAACTCGGCGATGCACTCCGCGATGTGGGCCGCTTCCCCGCTGCCATCGCGGCCTACGACAAAGCGCTCGCCAAAGAAGCCGACAACGTCCAAGCCTTGTGGGCGCGGGGATCGCGAATTTAGAACAAAAAGAATTCGCTGCTGCCTGCGCATTTGGAAAAAGGTCTGTCCCTCAAGCCCGATTACAAATTCGGAGACATGTCGCTGGCCTATGGCCGATCGCTTGCCGAGTTGGGGGAACTGGACGGTTGCACGAAGCATCTCGAACAACACGTCAACCGCTGGCGTCACCCGGAAGCATTGTACCTTTTGGCCCGCGTGGAACTCGAACGAGGCAACCCGGCGGCGGCCCGTGGTCATTTGGAAGGGTTGCTGCTCGACATCAACGGCAGCCCGAAAGCCATCGCCAAAAAGCAAGCCCGCTGGAAAACCCGTGCCGCGAAACTCCTTAAACAAATTCCCGCCTAAGACGAATCCTTTGTTCCCCGCTAGATGAGGTCACTTGTTCTCTAAAGGAACGACCAATTTGTTTTGGGCGGCGGCGAGTTTGGCCAAGCCCTCGCCCGTGGGCACGCAGATAAATAACACGCCCAGCAATTCCTCGCCGGTGTTCTGGAATTCGTGTTCGGTCTGGGGAGGCACGTAAACCACGTCTTCGGCTTGGATGGGGAAACGATCATCGCCGATGAGGGCAGTCCCCGTGCCTTGGGTGATGACCACGATTTCCTCGGCATCGGGATGAACGTGTAATTCCGCCACATGCCGACCCCCCGGAGGAATCAGCATGTGATGCACGAACTGAATCGTCTGCAGGCAACTACGTTCCGGAGGCGTTTCGGTTTCGTAAAGCCGGCGGACGGGCGCGCGGTTGTCCGCACGGTTCCGCCAAATTCCCTCGGCATCTTTGACGCAATACTCGATCACCCGGTGCGGGTTGTTGAACAGCAAACTCTGAATGATGTTGTAGGACTGCGTTTTCCAATTGGCTTTCGGCATGAATTTCCGCTCCCGGATCGAACCGCGTACTTTCGCCAGACAAATAGCGAGAATACAAAACCTGCGCTATTGGGAGAACCCCGCGCGCGGGACGGTTTGCATCCCGATTGACACGTTTGAGCGTCTTCGGGTAAGTTTCGCCCCCTTTGCGAAACCGCACTCACGCTGCGCGATCGTCTGGGGAGGCTCCCCTTAACCCCTCGGAAAGATTCCATCGACCGCCATGATTGCACGGATGCGAAATGGGCTGCGCGGAATGTGGACCGGCATCGATCATCCCGCCGTCAACTTAGCTTGGAGACGGGCGGCGGTGGGGTTGGTCGCGTTGGTGGTTTGCGTGCAGTTTCTGCGGTTGGCGGGCCATCTCAGCAGCGACTTCGGCGTGCATTGGGAATCCGGTCGGCGGTTGGCGGCGGGAGAATCGTTGTATGCCAGGCAAGGCGGACAGGATGAGTTGGGGCACAATTACCCCTATCCTCCCTTTTGGGCCTTAGCCCATGCCCCATTCTCGTTCCTGCCGATGCACTCGGCGCGGCTGCTGCTTTATCCGCTGTTTGTGCTGGCGGCGTTCGGGTTGATTCAAACGCTGAATCGGCTCACGCAAACGCACGAACCCTTGAACGAAGACCGGCGGTTTTTGGTTGTGGCCGGGGCCGTGTTCATGGCCAGCCGATTTCTGGTGCGGGACATGCCCGAATGCGGCATCAACTTGGCCTTGGTGGCTTTGTCTTGGTGGGCCGTCGCCTGTTGGATGAAGCATCGCGATTGGGCCGGCGGTTGGTGCTTGGGTTTGGCGATTTCGCTCAAATGCACGCCCGCCTTGTTTTGGGTTTGGTTTCTCTGGAAACGCCAATGGAAAATGGCCGGAACCACCCTGCTGGCCGCCGGCGTCTTCACGCTTTCGCCGCTCATATTTATGGGGCCGAGTTCCTATGCGAACGCACTGCAGGAATGGACGGGAAACGTGTGGCGCGGCGTGGCGGAAACCTCGGCGGGCTACGGAATTTTGGGCGATGAACCATTGCAGAACGTGTCGCTCCGCCCGGCTTTGGCCCGTTATCTCACCGTGTTGACCCTAGGGCATCGCAGCCGATTGAATCACCCCTTCTACTTTGATGTGCTCGACTTTTCCCCGCACGCGGCAAGTTGGATCATCAAAGCGATTCTATTGAGCTTGGTGATCGGCGTGGGATATATATTTCGCCGCCCCATGACAGAGCGAAGCAATCCGGTTTGGCTTTGGGAAGCCGCCACGGTATCGGTGTTGATTCTTTTGCTTTCGCCGATCACTTGGGGCCAACATTGCGTGGGCGTGCTGCCCGCGTTTTATTTGCTGATGCGCAGGCGGGTGTTCGGAAAAACCTTGCCGGCTTGGACGCGGGCCGTGTTATGGGCCTTCATCGCTTTGGTGTTGGTGCTCAACCGCGAAGTGATCGGCAAAGACTTCACCTATCTCCTCGACAGCTACCGCTTGACGACGGTGTTATTGTTGGGCGTGCTTGTCGTGATGTTGCGCATCCGGGCGATGGTGGCCCAAGAGAACACGAAACCGAACCCCGCCGTCCAGGCTCTCGAAGACCATCCTGCAAGCGAGGCTTACTTCTCATCCTCGGCGCAGATCAGATCCGCGAGCGGGGTTTCGTAAGCGAGCAGTTCTTCCGGGCGGAAGTAGAGTTCCAGTTCGCGGGTGGCGGCTTGAAGGCTATCGCTGCCGTGAACGAGATTCATCTGCCGGCTCAGCCCATAATCGCCGCGAATGGTTCCCGGAGCGGATTCCCTGCCGTTGGTGGAACCCATCATCGCCCGCACCACGGCCACCGCTTCCGGGCCTTCCGCCGCAATCGCCACCACCGGGCCGGAGGTGATGAACGATTCCAGCATTGGATAAAACGGCTTCTGAACGTGTTCGGCGTAATGCTGTTGGGAAAGCTCCGGCGTGATGCGGATGAGCTTCAGCCCCACGAGCTTTAAGCCCCGTTCTTCCAACCGTGCGAGAATCCGCCCCGCCAACCGCCGTTGCACCGCATCGGGCTTGATGAGAATTAACGTCCGCTCTGTCGCCATGATTCTGCTTCCTTCCAAATGAAAAAACCGGGATATTCGTGCCGGATTTGTAATGCACCGGCCCCCAAAAATACAAGGGACTCGGAGATCGCCACAAGACGAGCGGGAGGTGTCAGTCTCCCGGTTCCCCGCTTTTTCCTGCGAAAGCGGCTTAGACGAGATTGTAGCGATTGCAACAGTCGGGACGGTCGCGACCAAAAGATTGGGGCCTGCAATCCCTGTGTTCGATAAACGTAACAAATGCGGAACAATTTGTTGCCATTCAGAGGGAAGCCCACGCATGCGCCGTTTGACTCTGATGCTGGTCGGCTTGGCCTCGACAGCCAATTTGGGATGCCACTTAAACAACCGCGTTCCGCAAGCTCAGCCCGCCTGCGGCGAGGCGCACGTTTCCTGCGGGGCTTGTTCAGCGGGGACTGACCAGAGTGGTTGTACGCTGGGTAAATCCGTGGAATCTCGCCGGGGCGAGTTCGGCCTGTTCGGCACGATTTTTTGCGATCCCCGTTTGTCGGAAGGCACGGCCTGTTGGCCTTGGCAATACGCCTACAACCTCTGCGAGGCGACTTCGCAATTCTCGAACACCGTATTGGGAGGCGACCCCGACGAATCGCTGTCCTCGCGCTTCGGCCGCGCCCAACAAGATGGTGTGCTGCCCGTGCGTTACGGCTTGGCCCCGGTCACCAATCTGTTGGTCGGCCCCAACCATTGCCGGCGCTGCATTGAATCCGAACAATGCCACAAAAAAGAAGTCTGGGCTTGGTAACGGGACGGTGATGCTCTTTCTCGCTGCGCTCCCGTGCCTTCGGGGTGGGCATCGCAGCAAAACCGCCGCATTCAAATGGGAGAAGCTGGAAGTTCCAGCTTTTCCAAGTATTTCATAAAAAATCGCGTTTTTCGCATTTTGCCTCTTTTTTTTTTTAGAATTTCATGTAGGGTGGTGTTGCTGAACATTCCAGAGAACGAGTTTCGCTTCGAGGAATGCCCTTCATGAAATCCCATCTTGCCCCGCTACGTTTCACACCCGCATATCAAACAGGTTTTGGAGTCTGCGCTGCCAAACCACCCCCGAGGTCTCCCTCTCCACGCAGCGGTTTGACGTTGCTTGAGGTGTTGATCGGGATCGCAGTCATCGGGATTCTGGTGGCAATCACCGCACCCGCCGTGATGTGGTCGCGAGAAGCTTCCAGGCGAAGCCAATGCCTTTCCCATCTCAAGCAGATGGGGGTAGCCATCAATGGGTTCCAAGCCTCGCACGGAATCTATCCTCCGGGTGCGAATAAAAAAGGCTATAGCCTGCACGTGTCGATTTTACCCGAAATCGATCAGGCTCCGCTCTACGAGAAACTCATGGCCTCCCAGGGCACCCAGGGGTCAAACCTGGCGGCTTCCGTGCTGATCCCGCTCTATCTCTGTCCCAGCGATCCCCATAGCGACATGGGGGCGGGAGATAAGACCGGCATGGTGGCCACCAATTACTTCGGCAATTACGGCACGGGCATTATGCGCGGTGGCTACAATGGGGTGTTCGGTCATGGGAAACGCCGCTGGGGCAATTACCCGGAAAGGCCGCTACGTCCTCGCGATATATTGGATGGACTTTCAAACACGGCCGTGCTCTGCGAGTTGCTTTCGGGCGATGGCAAATTTGGGCGGTTGCGAACGAACTGGAACATCGACCGCCGCTTCAATGATCCCGCAAACTTCGATGCATTCGCCCAATACTGCAAAAACTGGGATCCGTATGGGGATCGAGCAGACGGTTTGCACGGGGATATGTGGTTTCGCGGGCGGCCCTGGACTTGGGGCGATTCTGGGTACACCTGGTACAACCACGTGCTGACCCCCAACCAGTTGAGTTGTTTCAACAAGGATTTGGTTCAGGAAGGAATTTACACGGCGACCAGCCTGCACCGCGGAGGCGTGAATCTACTCTATGCGGATGGCCGGGTCGAATTCATCTCCGAAAACATCGATGGACAGGTTTGGACAAATTTGGGTTCCCGAGGCGGCAAGTAGCCTCCTCATGATAAGGTATTCTTTCAGAATCAAGGAGAACGTTCGATGAAAAAGAAGTTTCAATTCTCGCTGGCTGCCACCATTCTATTGTGCTATTGCGTCTCGGCTTTTGCAACTTGGTCGATTACATCCCCTCAAGCGAACGAGAATTTCTATCCCACTTCGAACATTGCGACTGCCGGCTATGCAGAAGCCAATAAAGATATTGTCGTCAAGCTAATAGATGAAAGCCAAACACCTCCCATTACAGGCGGTACCTATCTTAAATCGACCACCACTGAAACCGATTGGTCTAAGGATTTTCCTGCACCACCTGTTGGATGGGAGGCTTCCACTAAATGGTACGTGAAATTATATTTGAAAGAAACAAATAACGGGAATGAGACGTTGACGGAAGAGGCTGTTCGGCAATACGTCGTCGTGGGTGTGGAATAATGATGAAACCGCTTTGCTATGGAATCCTTGCGGTGATGTTCTTAGCCGGATGTGCCGCTGAGAAAGAAAAGCCTAATCCGCTGGAAAAAGCGGATGTGCCGCTACCCGTGATAACCATGCCGCTGGGACATTTTCCGCCAACCGAAACGAAAACGTCACGGCCTACACTCAAAAAGAAACTCGAGATGGGAGTGGAGTATGCGCGTAGAGGGTGTGATTGAAGTCGCAGATCCCAAGACGTATCAGCCCCGCAAGCTCTTCGTCAAATTCATTCACGAGAGGAAAGACGGCAGTCGAGTGACTGCGGGGACGCATAGAGGCGGTGTCCCGGTTCGTGGGGAAGGCAACCAATTTCACTATCGCAGCGCCTTCAAAGCGCCCAAGATGGCAAGACAGTTTTTGCTGGAAGTCCGCCAAGACGAAGCCGTGATTGCCACGGCAAATGTCGTGGTCGTGGAAGAAGAAAAAAAGACCACCCGATAAGAACCCTAGCAGAGGAACTCATTCCTTGACCGACTTCTGATCTCCGGCCTCCGGCGTCTGAAAATTCTTCGCGTGAAACAACATCACCCGGTCGCCTAGGTTTTTATAGCACTCGACGGCGCTATGGTGGGCATCGCCCGCGATGGCGGCTTCGTAGGGGATGCCCAAACTTTTGAGATGCTGCATCCAATCCAGATTGGCTTGGTAGTTCATCCCGTTCTTACCCACGCCGACGAGGATTTTCAAAGGCGGGGCATTTTTCTGCTGGGCGTATTTTCGGGCCAAGTCGTAGGTGTTGTTGCCCGGCTCGAATTGCACGCCGCTGGTTTCGCGGCCTTCGTGTTCGGCGGCGTGTTTTTCGTGCTGATGCCCCCCGCCCATCGGAGCGGCCGAACAAAATAGTGCCGGGTACTTGAACATAATCCGCCCCGTGCCCCGCCCGCCTTGCGAAAACCCTTCGATGCCCCGCCCGTTGCGATTGGCGATGGTGCGGTAATGGGCATCGACGTGGGGAATCAACTCTTTCACGAACGCCGTCTCCCCGAACGATTGCAGCTTCGGGAAATCATAATGGCTCATCGCACCGCCATTCACAAAGACGTAGATTATCGGCGGAACTCTTTCGGCCCGCATCGCTTCATCGAAGATTTCGGCCATGCGAATGCTTTTCACTTCGCTGCCGGGCCGACCTCCGTGCAGATAATATATCACGGGATAGTGTTTTTCCGCGTTTTCGGTTTTGTCGTAGCCCGGCGGAAGTAAGATGCAATAACCGACTTCCGCGTTATGGTTGGCCTTGCTTGGAAACGTGCTGTGCTGCACCAATTTCTTGTACTTGGCCGGAACCGTGTTGACCCACTGAAACGGCGACTGTTTCTTCGGCGGAGCCGCATGAAGAGGAGAAACAAAAACCCCGCATCCCAAAAGGAAAATCAGCAATCGCGACATGACGGTATTTTCTCCCAAGGCAGACATTGGTAAATGACGTTGAGGTTTTCATTCCATTCCATCCGCGATGCAACGAATCCGACGGATGCCGCAAACATGAACTATAAATCTGGTAAATCATCATACAAGAACTTCGTGTTCAAAGGCTTTGACGTAGACGCTTGAAATTGGATTGTCCTCATCCCAGAATTCAACTCGATACCGACCAAACTCAATGAATTGTTGTTGTCCTTGATTGATGTCGTGAATGCGTATTCCCCAACAATCATCGAAGACAGCCAAAAACTGTTCGTGCCTTACGGGTTCCATAAAACGGATGATGTGAGAAGCACCATCGATTTTACATTTAAGAACCACCTCATTCGGTTCCTGTCTATAGCAAAGCTCAATCGCTGAAATGGAGCCATACAAATCGAGAGGGTAGGCTTTCATGTTCTCTATTCCTTTGAACATTGAGATTTGGACATTTCAAGCTCCCCCCAGGCTCGCCTAATTTTTCCTGGTCTCCGACCTCTGAACTCTGGACTCTGTTTTTACTCGGCATCTTCTCGCACGCTGAATTCGAGTTTCCACTTGGCATCCGATTTGGTGCTCACGCACCATAATTCCAAGAGGCCCAGTTCTGTGATTTTGGAATGAAATTTCACGGGGACGTAAGCTTCCTCGACCGCATCATCGGGGGGAAGCGTGGCTTCCATTGGGGCGGTTTCTTCCATTTCTTCCGGCGACCACGCGGGCAGCAGGGTTCCGGGCTGGTCCTCTTTTCGGATCGAACTTTTGAAGAAGCGAAAGCGGGCTGGTTCGCCCACGATGAGTCCGATTTCCGAACTGGGCACATCGGTTTCGCTGCCTTCTTCCATGCCGATGGGAACCACGCACAACGCCCGCAGGGGTCTGGCCGCGCCGGGGATGGCCAGGCCGGCGGTTTCGATGCCGACGTAATACGACCGGGCCGTGCCGCCGCGAATGCGGAGGCCGCCCCGCTGTTTCGACCAGCCGTAAAATGCGGCTCCGCGTGCGACGGCATGATCGAGATCCCGTGTGCCTTCCAGAATGCCGGGGGCTTCGCCTTTGCCGAACCAACCGCCCATGACTTTGATGAGCCTGCTCGCAAAGGTGTCGCTTTTGAACACGCCGCCGTTGAACAAAACCTGCGTGGGGCGGGCGGGGGAATCTCCGCCGTGCGCCGTTAAAAACGCGGCCAAATGGCGGGTGACGGCGGCATCGGATTCAAACGGCAGGCCGATTTCCTGAAAGCCCGAAGCCCGCTGGCGGGCGGGAACGTCGCCGATTTCACAGAAGGGGAAGTAACCGTCCATCAAGAGTTTTTGGGCGGTTTGCTTGGCGACTTCGACTGAAACCGTGCCGCCGATGAGTTTGCTGCCGCGACCCAAAACGGAAATCGTGTGCTCCGCGGGGCCATCGGGAGCCATCAAGGTTTCTTTGGCGGCTCGGCAGGAATGCCACAGCGAAACCGATTGCCAAGGATCGAGATTGAGGCCCTTCTTTTGAAACAATGCGGCGGCATGATGGGCCAACGACAAGTCCATGTTGTCCCCGCCGACCAACAAGTGATCGCCCACCGCCAGTCGTTTCAGCACCAAATCGCCGCCTTCATCCACCACGGTGATGAGCGAAAGATCCGTGGTTCCGCCGCCGATGTCGCAGACGAGCAAATGATCGTTGACCTTGAGTAATTTCCGCCAGCGCTCGCCGGTTTCTTGCAGCCAGCAATACACCGCCGACTGTGGTTCTTCGAGCAGCACCAGATCATCGGGCAATCCCGCTGCCAGCGCGGCTTCGCGGGTGAGTTCGCGGGCGGAGGCATCGAACGAAGCCGGCACAGTCAGCACCACGGTTTGCTCGGCGATGGGAGCCTCCGGGAATTGCTGTTCCCAGGCGGCGATCAAGTGTTCGAGGTAACGCTCTGAAGCGGTAACGGGCGAGATTTTGGGGATCTCGTCCGAGGCTCCCCAGGGCAGAATCGCGGCGTGGCGGTCGACTCGGCTATGACAAAGCCAACTCTTGGCGGCTCCCACGGTGCGTTCGGGCATCTCGGCGGCTTGATTGCGAGCCAAGCGGCCTACTGCAAAATCGCGATTCTTCGCCCAAGGCAAATCGTAAGCCCCGCTTTCGCTTTCGTGCTTGGTCGCCAAATACAAAAACGAGGGCAGCGTGGTATGCGATTCCACGGTCCCAGCCGCCACCAATTGCGGAATCGGCAGCAGTTCGATTTGCGGTTCCTCGGCATCCAAAGACGCATAAGCCAGCACGCTGTTCGTCGTGCCGAGGTCGATTCCGATCACATATTCTGCAGGCATGGTTTTTAGGGGTCACAGGCCACGAAAAATGAAGGAGGAGGGCGGATAATAATTGATCAAATCTCGCTGGAACTCTGAATCGGCTGTGCGTTCACATTCAAGATAAGTTCTCACAGCTATTCCCGTTACAGATATGTTTCGGCTGTCGCGAAGAGATTCGTAATAAGTTTGATAGACTGCCGTCCGGCGGGTGTCTCCTGGAGTTCCTGCCAAATCTCAAATTCGTATTCCGCAGGTGCTTCCTGTGGATTGTTGGCTGGCCAAGGGTATTCGGGATTGGGGGCATCTTTGGCCAATGTCGGGGCGAGACCTTGTATGCGTTCGGCTAGCGGTACACTTTTTCGGATCAGATTTCCCCAACACTCGTTTAATCCTTCAAACCCCAGTTGTTTCTGCGCCTTCCGATTTGTGGAAAGACTCCGCAGGAAACCTACAAAGGCACGATGAGTTTTTTCGGGAGGACCGTGTTTTGAGGCGTGAGCTTTGCCCAGCAACTCGGTTGCCATTTGAAGGTAATGAAGAGCATGACAAGCGGGAAGATTCAGTTGCTGTCGCAACAACCTGAAAACATCAAAAGCGGATCGAGACTGGACGAGGAACAACCGCTGGATTTCGGTCATGCATCCCGTCTCCGAAAGATCTGGTTGTCCTTGAGCGACCACCTCGCCGGCAAGAGTGAGGCGTCTTGCTTGATTTGCTCAAGTTGATCGCTGGTAATATCAGCGACAGACAAGAGAAATTGAGTATCCTCAATGCTCAGGCCAAACTCCATCGCTTCGGCAGGCCCGTTGCCCACCAAGCGGTCGCTCACTTCTAAGAGGCGGATCTCTTCGGGCGGTGCTTCGCACGGCAGATACCAGATTTCCCGAATAGAAATATCCACGACAAGGTGCTTTTTCGCCACCCAGGCAGCAATTTCGTCTCGACTTCCCGCCTTCGGCGGGGCACCAACTTGACGATGAAGTCGCGCGACTTCATCAAGTTCATCCAAAAAGTCGAACCAGCGCTCATCTCCCGGACCAGGCGGAACAAGTTTTCTGTAGTCATTCCATGATCCAAAGACAAGGGGCGTGCCGGGAATCAGGTGATAGCCTTCTCCCCGGCAATCCTTTTCATACTTGAAGACTTTGTAGTGTTTTGGATCGTTCGGATCCTGCCCCACACAAACTTCTGGTGCGTCCGTTCCTTCCGGCCAACTATGAACTGCGTCCATGTCGTAATCGAGAGAAACACCCTCGTCGAAATCTAATGCGCATCCGATCTTCTTCGGATCTTCTTGAGTAAAAACGAGATTCGTCATGCCATGACGAGTGTCTTTGACGAGAAACTTATCTTTCACCAAAAGCATCATAGTTTCCTATACGACAAATCTTACACCTAGACAACCGGTGATCGACTCCTACATACCTAATGAAATTGCCAATCCACATAAATTCTAGCCGACTCTGTATGAATTGTCACGAGTTCGATTTCGGGCAGACAGCAGGACTCCGGCCATTATTTGATCTCCACTTCCGCGGGGGCGATGATGGAAGCGGCGGCGGGGGTGCCGGTCCATTCGGGGAGTTGGCAGGCCGCGACTTGCCAACCGTGATGCGTGAGCGTTCCCCGAAACGGCGGTTCGCCGGCGACTTGCCCGATTAAGCGGTACTTGCCCGCATCGAAACCTTGAGGAACTTCAATCGCGGCCCCTTCGCTTTCGGAAAGCACGGGTTGGGGGCCGAACATGCGATTGATGACGGCGGCCAAGTTGCGGTGGATGTCTCGGGTTGCGGCTCCGATTTGCTCATCGCTCAGGCCGTCCAAGGGTTCCTGCACGAAGTCCAAAAACCGCGCTTCCCGTTGCAAGGCCGCCAGCAAAGTCACGGCTTCGCTACGGGCGGGTTTTTTGGGCGGGGGGGCGGTTTTTTTCTCGCTCGGCTTGGGTTGTTCCAGCTTGGGTTGTTCCGCCGATGCTTTCAGCGCCAAGCCCACACGCTCGGCGACTTCGCGATTGAACAGTGCCTGAAAAAATGCCTGAAAGGCCACCGCGATTCGGGCCATGAATTTGCTCTCTGTCGTGCATCGGAAAAAAGGTGGGTGTCCTCTCTTTCGTATCGTAGATTCCCCAAAAGCAGAATGGTAGTCCCAAAACGGTTTTGACGTTTTCACATCGCCGCGCAAAAAACACCGCGATTCCTCGGAAAGAATCCGAAGAATCGCGGTGGCGGTTTGGGGTGCGATTTGTTTGGGTTGCCGGCTTTATCGGCGTTGAGTGTAAATAGCCGGGTCGTCGATGACCCAAGGCGTGGACCAGGTTTTCCCATCATCGCGGCTGGTAATGTTAAAGAACATGGTGTTGAATTGTTCACATTTGTTCCCATAAGGATAATGCGAAGCGATGTGATCGCGATAAGTCAGATTATCCACGCCGGGGCTGGCGAAGTAATGCACGCGGCCATCGGGTGAGAACGACATTCCCAAGGTCCACCAGCCGAGTTGCTTGATTTGCGGGCCGACCAAATCCTTTCCGCTGGCATCGCAACGGATGATGAAGAACGCCGAGTCTTCCGAGTATTCGCGGTCTTTCTTCGAGTTGAACTGTACGAACATGCCGGGCCAGTAGAGTTCTTTTTCCTTCACGGTTTTGTTGCGTTTGAAGAACAGAAACCGTTTGAGAACTTTTTCTTCCTTGGTGGTGGAGACATCGCCCCGGAGGCCGAAGGTTGTTCCGGTCTTCTGGTCCCATTGCTCGAACGGTGGGAAATAAACCCGCACCACAAAACTCGGGCCTTTGGAAATGTCGATCGGCCCGTTGGTGCGGGCGAACATATTGAAAACCAAGTCATCCTGTTGCATTTTGTAGCTGCGAATGCCGGGTCGTCCGCTGTCCTTGGTGCGGATCAACAGCGACTTTTTGCTGCCCGACAACCCGCCGATGGGGGTGTCGATGATTTTCATCTGATCGGGTTGGCCGCGTTTGAGACCTTCCCCCCACATGCCGTTGTTCGAGTAGCCCGCCGGTTGGCGGACCTGTCCATCTTGTTCCTCGCTGCTTTTGGGATGGTTGTGATAAAAATCCCAGCCATCCGCTTCGAAGTTATCGAAGGCGATTTGCGTGCCTGTGCCGGGCACAATCATTTGGGCGGAAGCGGAGTTGGTGAAAAGTCCGAGCGCCGAGAGCGCTCCCATGATCAACAGCCCGCGTGAAAAGAAATTCGGTTTCGACATCCGGTCCCCCGCAAATTGGGCCGGTGCACCAGGTGCGAGACCGCGCCGGAAAGCACCGGCATCTTGGTTCCTTGGTGAGAATGAACCCCCGGAATCCCATCCGCGAAGGCTCCATCTGTGTGTTCGGTGAGAGACTCCTTAACAACCGGGCCGAGGGAATCCCTTCTTGGGCATCCGGTCCTCCATGAGGCGACTTCGGAACGTGCCCGGTTTCTCTCACAGCGCTTATCGGAAAGACTTCGCGGGCCGTTTCAGCAAATTCCCTGCGTTTTCCGGGAAAGCCGCGAACGCCTTAGATGCTTGTCGGGAAGGTTCTCCAAGCGTTAATCTTCGCCACATAAAAGCATCGGCCCAGGCGGAAATCAGGTCGAGGATCGCGGTTAGCCGGATTGTAAGGACGGCGTAGAACGTGCCGGTTCTCCGAATTTCCGTGACTCCTGCTTTAGCGCGTGAAGTTTACCAGGGCATCGACGATCATCGCGATTAGGCCGCACAGCAAGCCTGCGACAGCGACCGACAACGACAACTGCATCCATTCGTTCCAGGCCAGTTGGCCGGCCAGCAAGCGGGCTTCGGGGATCTTCATCGTTTGGCCCCAATACAGAGATCCGCTACCCATTCCCAGCAGCAAACCGGGGAAGGTCAGCCGATAGGAACTCATAAAACGGGCAATGCCTTGGCCCAACCACTTCGCGAGCCAAAGGCCGATCAATCCGCCCACCGGGCAGGTGACGACGAGAATCACGTAGGCCAGCAGGCCGAATTTCAGCGCCAATTGCAGCCCGACCCAACCGCCGCCGATGGCTCCCAAGACAAGGAAGCAGATCATGCAGAGTCCGAAGCAAATCGCCCGGGCCAAGCGGCGGAGTCCCGTTTCGCGGGCAGGGTTTTCCGAGCGAGCGGGAACCGCTTCGGCCAGAATCGGCGAGCCATCGGCCGCCGAGACAGGCAGAGAATCCCCGCAGTGCGCGCAGGACAGCGTTCGTCCTGCGTACTTGACTGGAAAAAGGTTATCGTTGCCGCACAATCGGCAACGAATCACTAACGATTTCATCCTGCACGATCCTTCTCAATTCATCCATTGTATCGCTTGGGCTTCATCCCGGCAGGGCGAAGTGGGGAATTCTCGCAAAAATCCCTCCTGGCCGGGCAAGCGAGGCAATCCCATTCGAAAATTGCTGCCCAAAGAGACAGACAGTTTGGGATACCTCGTTGTTCGTTCCCTTTTGCCCACTCTTGAGGAATTCTGAAAAGAAACCCATTTTTCGGAAATTCTCCAGACGACAACGCCACCTTAGTTTCAATTCCGATCTTTCGCGAAGCTCGACTTCAAAATTTCGGCGTTCGGTTATAAAATCCGCCTGGAAATTTTGGTTTCCCGATTTTTGTCTCTGTGATTGCGAGCCTAATGATGCCGATGGATCTGATCCGCCTGATTGACAATCTTTCTTCGCCGGAAGTTTTGTTGCAAGCCGAAACCGCCGAGGCATTGGCGAAGCGGGGCGAGGAATCCCAAGCCGCCGCCGTGCCTTTGGTCGAAGCCTCCGCAAGCCCCCACGAATGCGTGCGGGAATGGGTGGTGGCCGCTTTGGAAGGTCTGGGCGTTCCTGCCGAGACCGATTTGGTTCCGCTGCAAAATCTAGTCGCGGCGGAACATCCCGATGTGGCATATTGGGCGATTACGTTATTGGGCCGGTTGGGAACGCGGGCGGCTTCGGCGGTTCCGGTTTTGGTCGAAGCCTTGAAACGCAATCCCCGTCCGTTCAACAGACAGCGAGCCGCCTGGGCATTGGGAAAAATCGGCCCCTTAGCCAAAGATGCCTTGCCCGCTCTCCAAGAAGCCGCCCACGAGGGAAATTCCCGCCTGTCCCGCTTGGCCTTGCGTTCGATCGAGACCATCGCCGAAGCCGCGTAACTGGAAACAAAGATTCCCTGCCTGAGCATGGCATTGCAGGAGTCATCTGGATAGGATACCTGGGAACATTGGGCGATGGCCCGCCGAGTTATCAACCCCTAACTCCTTAACCATTTGACTGCAAACCGTGCTTTCCGCTTCCAGGATTAAGTGGATTGGATTTTCGTTATTGCTGTTGTTCCTCGCGCGGGTTTCGATCACGCCGGGCCTCAAGCATCGCCACGCGCACGGAGACCGTCCGCATTCCCATCAGCAGGAAACAGCCGGGACCGAAGCGGTTCCTCATCACCATTCGCACGCTCATTCTCATGCTTCCCATTCGCATGGCTCGGGGAAACCCGAAATCTCAACGGATGAATCGGAAGCGAGTTCCCAGGGTTCCCACGTCCACATTTCGATTTTCGGCTGGGAATTCACGCTGAGCAATTCTTCGGATGAGGACGAACCGCCCATTCCTCTCGCGAAACCGGCCTCGAAGTCGGCGGAGATCTTACCCGCGGGCTTGTCGTTCCGGTCGGCCAGTTCTTGGGGTCGGCTGATTCAATTGGTGTGGGAGATTCGCAGTCCCCGCCCTCCCGCGCGGTTGGAATTTTCTCAAGCCCATCTCGCCGCCTCGCTTCATCCCGGCGGCCAAAATGTTTCGTCGAGAGATCGGGATCGCCCGCTGCTGCCCCCGCCGGAGCGAATCTTCGTAGTCATGGCCGCCTGTTAGGTCGCCTTTTTTGCCTGCGATTCTCACGCGGTCGCGTTTCGCGCGTTTCGTCCGGGAAACCACCTGCGCTCAAAGCGGGTTTGGTTTTTTTGACGGTTCGCGTTCCGCATTTCCACGCCGATGGTGCGATTCTGCTTTTTCTCGATGAGATTCTTCTATGAATAGGCCGCTTCCCCCTCGCATCCGCCGAGGTTTTACTCTGATTGAATTGTTGGTGGTGATCGCGATCATCGCCATCTTAATTGCTTTGTTGTTGCCCGCCGTTCAGCAAGCCCGCGAAGCCGCTCGCAAGTCGGCCTGCAAAAACAACCTGAAACAATTGGCTTTGGGACTTCACAATTACGAGGCCACTTATGGTTTGTTTCCGCCCGGTTACCTCTACAAACCCGGTCCCGGCGGAGACACCATGAACCACATGGGTTTCGGCTGGGGCAGCATGATTCTTCCGCAAATCGACCAACAACCCTTGTTCGCGCAATTCAACTTCAACGTGCCGAGTTGGGATCCCATCAATCTGGTTCCCCGCGAACGCAGCTTGGCCGTGTTTTTGTGCCCTTCGGATACTTATTCCGATAAATCCTACGTCGTGCGGAACCCCAACTCTTCTCCGATAGAACAATACGCGGCGGCAAGTTATGCGGCCAATTGGGGGCCTGCCAACGCCACCATCAATTTGGATTCTACCCCCACCAATTGCCGGGGCGTATTTTTCCGCAACAGCAGCACGCGGGTTCGCGACATCACCGATGGAACCTCCAACACATTTGCTTTAGGAGAACGCACGAACGGCCCCATTCCGCGGGACGACCCCGACCCGGGCGGACACACGACTTTTGAAACGGCTTGGTCGGCCGCCGCCCGCCACCTGACCGACCCCTTGGACGATCACGGCCACATGGTATTGTTTGAAACCCAATTCCGTCCCAATCAAGCGAACGGAGACGACAAAGGTCTGTCGGCTCCGCACGTGGGAGTCGCCCAATTTGCGATCTGCGACGGTTCCGTGCGGGCCGTCAGCAGCAACATCGATGCGGGCATCTATAACGCCCTCGGCACCCGCGGCGGTCAGGAAGTCGTTGGAGAATTTTAAGCACAAAATTGCGAATGGGGGGTATCAGCGCCTGGTTTCACCGAATGCTCTAAATCGAACAAAATGAATCGCGTTTTTTCCACAATTGCACTTGAATCGGGAGGCAAAATTCCCGCTGAACCCTTCCGCTTGGAACGCACCTCGGCCTACAATTTCGGTTTGCCTTTTATTGAGTGGCTGCCATGATTGTGTTCGGAGTGTTCGCGGGGATTCTTCGCAAAGTGGAAAAGGTGGTGAAGCAGGTGGTTATCAGTCACCATCGCCGCAGTGGAGAGGTTTTATTCAGCGATACCACGCTCCGCGATGGCGAACAGATGCCGGGGGCGACGCTGGAACCCGACGACAAACTGCAAATCGCCTTGGCTCTCGAAGCCGCCGGAGTGCATTCTTTGGATGCGGGGTTCCCGGCGTCTTCGGAAGCGGACGTGATCGCGATTCGCAAAATGATCGGCGTTGTGAAAAAGCCGGTCCTCACCGCATTGTGCCGGACGGTGAAAAGCGATGTGGATGCCGCGTTTCAGGCGCTCGAAAAACAACCGCATCACAAGCGGGGCGTAAGTTTGTTCTGCGGAACCAGTCCGCTGCATCGCGAACACAAGCTGAATAAGTCGAAAGAAGAAATTCTGGAGATCATCCGCAATACGGTGTCTTACGCGGCGGAACGGTTCGCGATTGTGGCGTTCAGCCCGGAAGATGCCAGCCGAACCGAGTTGGATTTTCTCTGCACTTGTTACGAAACCGCGATTGATGCCGGGGCCACCACTATCGGCTTCCCCGATACCGTGGGCGTGTTGACTCCGGAAAAAGTCCAGAGCATGCTTCAAAGAATTCAGGCAGACGTGCCGAATTTGCACAAGGCGTTGCTCGCGGTGCATTTTCATAACGATTACGGTCTCGCGGTCGCGAACTCGCTGGCGGGAATTGCTGCCGGGGCCAACGTGGTGCAATGCACGGTCAACGGCATCGGCGAGCGGGCGGGCAATGCTTCGCTCGAAGAAGTCGCGATGGCCCTCACCATGAACGCCGAACAATACGGACGCACCGCCAAGATCGACACCACCAAGCTGGTTCCGCTGTGCGAATTGGTCGCCAAGTTGACGGGCATCGCTCTTTCGCCGATGAAACCCGTCGCGGGTTCCAACGTGTTCGCAACCGAAGCAGGCATCCATCAAGATGGCTTATTGAAAAACCCCGACACTTATTTGCCCTTCCGCCCGGAGCGCGTGGGAGCCGCCGGCGTGCGGTTGATTTTAGGCCGGCACAGCGGTCGCCGCGCGGTGGCTCATCGCTTGGGCGAACTCGGTTTGGAACCGAGCGAAGCTCACATCGAAGCCGTGCTGGAAGCCATCAAAACGCTGCCCAAGGGGCAAACCGTCGAGGAAGATTGGCTCCGCCGACAATACGCTGCCGTGAAATCATTGGACTAGATTGTGAAGGTCAACGGGCAAGAGCCAGAACCGAAAACGGGCGGAGAGCAGAGAGCCAGAAGAAACAAACTGAAAACCGAAAACTGACAACTGAAAACGGACAAAAACATGGCCACAGGAACGGCGGCACGGAAGTCGGATAGCAACTACACCGGCAGCGATATTACGGTCTTAAAAGGTCTCGAAGCCGTCCGGCATCGGCCGGCGATGTACATCGGCGGGGTCGACATTCGCGGGCTGCATCATCTGGTGTGGGAGATCGTCGATAACTCCGTCGATGAATATCTCGCCGGGGCTGCGACCGCGTGACCGTCACGCTGCACAAAGATGGAACTTCCATCACCGTGCAGGACAACGGTCGCGGGATTCCGGTGGATAAGCACCCGGAAGAAAAAAAATCCGCGCTGGAAGTCATCCTCACCACGCTGCACGCGGGCGGAAAATTCTCCGACAAAAACTACGCCCGCAGCGGCGGGTTGCACGGCGTGGGATCTTCGGTCGTCAATGCGTTGTCCAGGGAAATGATCGCCACCGTTCATCGCGACAAGCACGAATGGGAACAAAACTACGCACGCGGGCATGCCCACGGGCAAAGTCCGCAAGGTCAAACCGTATGCGCGGCCGACGGGACACGATTATTTTCTTTCGCCCCGATGAAAAAATCTTTCCCCGCATGCATTTCAACGCCGACACCATCCGGCAACATCTGGAAGACATTTCCTACATCCACGGCGGTTTGAAGATCACCTTCCACGATGAAACCAAGAAGGAAAAACACGAATTGCATCATCCCGATGGCATCGCGGCTTATCTCGACAAACTGACCGCAGAAGGCGAGAAAAAACCGATCCACGAGCAAATTTTCGCGGCGGAAAAAGACGAAAAAGATGCCGCGTGGAAGTCGCGCTCCGCTGGACCGAGCACCGATGAGCAAATCCGCAGCTACGTCAACGGCATTCGCACCCACGGCGGCGGCACCCACGAAAACGGGTTTGCGAAGCGGCATCGCCAAAGCCGTCCGCAATTATATGGAGGTGCACAACATCAAGCACAAGGGCATCAGCATCACCAACGAAGACATCCGCGAAGGCTGCGTCGGCATCCTGTCGGTGTTCCTCAGCGATCCGATGTTCCAAGGGCAGACCAAGGAAAAACTGAACAACCCCGAAACTGACCGCCCAGGTCGAAGGTCTGGTCCGCCCGACTCTGGAAAATTGGCTCAACAACAATCCCACCATCGCCGAAGCGGTCGTCGCCCGCATTGTCCTCGCCGCCCGCGCTCGGATGGCCAGCCGCGACGCCGCGTCCGAAGTCCGCCGCAAAAACGCCTCCAAGCAAAACGAACCTCCCCGGCAAACTCTTCGATTGCCGCACCAACAAACCCGACGAATCCGAATTGTTCATCGTCGAAGGCGATTCCGCCGGCGGCACCGCCGCCATGGGCCGCAACAGCAAAACGCAAGCGGTCCTGCCGCTGCGGGGCAAGGTGCTCAACACCGAAACGATTTACCTCGGCAAAGATCATGAACAACGCAGGAGATCAAGCGACCTTGTCGAAACGCTCGGCACGGGCATCGGCGACAAATTTCGATCTGCACAAACTGCGGTACGACCGCATCATTCTGTTGATGGATGCCGACAGCGACGGCCATCACATCAGCACGCTGCTGTTGACGTTTTTCTTCCGCCACATGCGGGACCTGATTCGCAGGCAAACTGTTCATCGCCCAGCCGCCGCTCTACAGAATCGAAGTGGGCAAAGAGACGTTCTACGCCCAGGACGAAGCCCACAAGGAAGAAATCCTGGCCTGGCTGCCGGCGAACCGCAAACCGGAGATCGACCGCTTCAAAGGCCTGGGCGAAATGAACGGCGACCAATTGAAGGAAACCACGCTCGACCCCGCACCAACGGATGCTGTTGCGGGTGGACATCGAAAGCCAATCGATGCCGACACCACGTTCCATCAACTCTTGGGCAAAGATGCCTCCGAGCGCTACCGCATCATCATGGATGAAGCCACCTTCGCCGATGATTTGGATTTGTGATCGACCCATTGCCGCGGTTAGTCGCTTTGGCCATGCTCGCCTCTTGCGAATCGCCATATTTCGCGATGGTGACCAAATCGCCGTTGCTCATGGAAGGGAATCTCGGTTAGCGAAAGTCTTGGTAAGAATCCCAGCACATGTAGAGCACGCCGGCTGCGCTCAAAATCAGCGAGATGTCCAAAACCGTCATCTTGTTGAAGGGCATGCCGGTTACGAAATCCAGCACCGCCACCACGGCGACCAATCCGGAAACGGCTCCCGAGCCGATCACCATGTTCTTGGGGATGTTTGCCATGAGTTGATTTTGTCGTGCTGGCGGAGAATGCAAAATGTGAAGTCCAAAAGCGGTTTCAGACCCAAGATGCGGGGGTTGATCCGGTTTTAAGGGGCTTATACTACCCAAATTATAAAGGGAGGCCCAAGGGCAAAACCAGAAAATTCCCTCTCATTCGGGAACGATTGCGGCAGGGAAATTGAGAAAGCCCGAAAATCGTTTCAAACCGACTCAGCGGATTTCGGCGGCGAACACAGTTCGACGATGTGGCCATCGGGGTCTAACACAAAAACCTGGGCGGCCCCATCCGGGCGGGCTTTGGTCCGCGAAATAAATTCAAAGCCCAGTTCTTCCAGCCGCTTTTCGGCTTCGTGCGCATCTTCGACTTCAAATGCGAAATGGTGCGCCCTTGAGGAGCGGCCCATGTCTTCGCTCATGCCCGCCGGGCCGGATTGCTCGTGCGCTAAGATCAAATGAATCTGCGTGGGGCCGGCTTGAAACCAGCTTCCCGCGAACGAAAAACCGGGCCGGGGAACCTGCTCCATCCCCAGACCCTCCACGTAAAACGCTCGGCTGCGTTCCAAATCCTGCACCACGATTGTCACGTGGTCCAAGGTTTTGACTTTGATGGGGTTTGTCATTGGTGTCGTTCTCGAATGCGTGAAATGGTCAGTCTGTCAGAATCGGCTCGCCGATGGTCCAGTTTGCTCCGTCGCGGATCACGTGGCGATAAAGCGTGTCGCGCTCCACGGGATCGCGGCCGGCTTCGCGGATCATACGGTGCAACTGCTCGACCGCCAATCCTTGGGGCGTGGTGGCCCCGGCATCGTGATAGATGATTTCATGCACCACGGTCCCATCCAAGTCATCCGCCCCAAAACTTAAAGCGACTTGGGCCGTCTTTTCTCCCAGCATAATCCAATAGGCTTTGATGTGGTCGAAGTTGTCCAGCATGATCCGCGACACCGCCACGATGCGAAGATCGGTTAGCCCAGAGGCTTTGGGAATCTCCGACATGCCCGTGTTTTCGGGATGAAACGCGAGGGGGATGAAAGTCTGAAAGCCGCCGGTTTCATCCTGCAATTCCCGCAGTCGGCAAAGATGGTCGATGCGGTGGGCCGCTTCTTCGACGTGCCCGTAAAGCATGGTCGCGTTGGAGCGCAGGCCCAACTCGTGGGCGGTGCGATGCACTTCAAACCACAAGTCGGCATCGGCTTTGTGTTCGCAAATTTGTTCGCGGACATGGGCATCGAAAATCTCCGCCCCGCCGCCGGGCATGCTGCCCAAACCGGCTTCCATCATTTGTTCCAAAACCCAGCGGATGGGTTTGTTCGTCATGTAGCTGAACCAGCCGATTTCCACCGGCGTCCAGGCTTTGATGTGCAGTTCCGGCCAGGCTTCGTGAATCGTGCGAATGACATCCACGTACCACTCGAATTTTTTCAGATGATGAAGTCCGCCCACCACGTGAATTTCCGTGGCCCCTTGCAGGCGGGCTTCTTCCACGCGGGCGCGGATCATGTCTTCATCGAAGGTGTAGGCTTTTTCCGACCTCAGATCCGCCCGAAACGCGCAAAACGTGCAGCGGTAAACACATACGTTGGTCGGGTTCAGATGAATGTTGGTGTTGTAGTACGCCTTGTTGCCGTTTTTGCGTTCGCGGACGATGTTCGCCAACCGCCCCAGCGTGAACAAGTCGGCGTGTTCGTGCAGGTACAATCCTTCCTCGAAACTCAGGCGTGCGCCGGCTTGGATTTTCTCCGAGATCGTCTCGATCTCCGATTGTGTGGAAAGCATGCTCATGGCGTTTGGTAGGTTCGGGTTGGCGAAAAGTTTGCAGAGAATACAGCGGATTCTAGTCAACACCGCTCCCCAAGACCACCATGCCGTGTTGGAAGTGGGGGAGATCGGGAGAGGAGGAGTTGTTGAAAACCCGATTCGCGATTTAGTTTTCCGCTGGGGGTTGGATGGCGACTTCAAAGGAATGAAAAAGTTCCTGGCCGTCCGCATTGCTTACCGTCAGCAAAAATCTGGCCCAGGCTTCGGCGTGATCGGTGGGAACTTTCCAGCGAAGCTGATTTTTCTTGGTCAGCTTCGCTCCTGCGGGGCCATCTTCCAACGCGATGCGAACTTTCTTCCCATTGGTTTGAACTTGAAGGCGATATTCCAAGGTTTCCCCTCGAATGGCAGCCAGCGGAGGAACCGATTCCAGAAAGAGATACTTTTCTTGCCGGGATTTGAGGTCGCCGGGAAAATCCCACGCATGCGACACGAGGCGATCGTTGCCCGCGGGCAGCGTGATGATTCGCTTGAGATCGGGCTGGAATTGCACCCGCCATTCCGAACCGAGCAGCAGCGCATTGCGAATATCGTGCCCGCTGTTGATTCGCGGCGGCAGCAATTCCTCGAACCCCGTTTTCCGGTCGATGGGCTTGCAATCCGCCGTCGCACAGATCGCAATCTTTGCCGAAGTTTTTTCCAAGCGCACCTCAAGCACAAAACGCGGATCGGGCGTGGGAATCATCGTCGAGCCTTTCAGCCACTCGGCTTGAATGACTCTTCCGTTGCGGTTGAAAAGTTCGCCTTCGGGCAGCATCAACAAATAGCCATCGCCGGAAGGCTGCGCCCGCGAATCGCATGGCTGGTTCCGCCAAAAGAAACGGGAGAAAGCCGGTTGCCCTTCAGATGCCAGACCGCATAGCCCACCGGGCCATAACCCACGGGAATCGTGCCGAAGGTTCGGCCATCCGGGGAGACGTGAACCGACAAACCATAAGCGTGCATTCCCGGAATCATCGAGCCTTCGATGCTCAAAGGTTTGAGGGTTTCCAGATCGAAGAATTGCGACTGTTGCCGACCCACGATCAACAACGGCCCGCTCCCCGCGAAACCCAGCAGCGCTTTTTGCGGCGGATCGTTGCCGGCGATGACGGCCAACTTGTCCCGCTTTCGCGATTTCAGATCCCAACGGCGAATCATCATCTTGCCGGGCGAGACCAGCACCAGTTTTTCCGCACAGGCGGCCAACAAATCGCCTGCGGGAACATTCGGGATTTCAAATGCCAAGCGGGGGCTTTTCTCCGCGAGATCGTAAACCAGAACTTTCTTCTCGGCTTCCAAATGAAAGGCGACGTACCGCCCGGCACCGCCCCAGGCAAAGTGGGCATACTTGCCGGGCAATCGCGAAACAAGCGTTTCTTCCTCCGCGCACGCCAAGCCGCAAAACCCGAAGGCAACGAGGACCGCGAACGTTTTGAACCCGCGCGAAAAATGCCGCATCGAAAATTTCTCCCCAGAATGAAATCTCTGCCCGTTCAGACAAACAGCATATCACGCCGGCCAAGCGTTTTCAGCCTGGGAATCGCCGAGATCGCCTCCATCCCCTGCGAAATGCTGAAACCCAACTTCAAAAATTGACAAAGAAATTCCTCTGGCCAAAGTTCGCGAATTCGTTACAGTTCCAAGCCTCTTCTCTCAAGTTCCCAAATCATGCCTACATTTCGCCGATGTCGCGGACCGGATTTTTCGTCCGGGCTGCCGACTCACGATTTCGTTGAAGATTGGAAGGAAAACGTCCCGATGGATCGATCCCGTTTTTTCGTTTGTGCGCTGTGTTTGGTTCTGGTTGGGTTTTCGCTGTCGGAATCAATCCAAGCGGCGGAACCGCAAGCGAATGTTCAACCGGGCATTCGCTGGCAAGCGGATTTGCAGGCGGCTCATCGGGAATCGGTGCGGTTGAATCGCCCGGTGTTGATCGTGTTCGGGGCCGAGTGGTGCCATTTCTGCACCAAGTTGGAGCAAGAATCGCTGGGCCATCCGCAGATCGTGCAGTACATCAACCAGACCTTCATTCCCGTGCATTTGGACTTCGATGCAGCCCAACGGGAAGCGGGGATTTTGGAGGTGAAGGCCGTTCCCTGCGTGGTCGCGGTAACGCCTCAAGCCCAGTTGGTGGGCCGCTTGGATGGGTATGCTGGGCCTCAAAAAGTTGGAGAGATGCTGACCAAAGCCGCGCAGATGCAGGTGCAATTGCAACGGCCTCAGATCATCCAAACCGCCGGCCCGCAATGACCAATGACCAAATCGCGGTCAGCTTTTTTTCTGCGAAGGCGGCCAAGTGATTTTCCTTGGCCGCCTTCGTGGTTTTGGCCACCTTCGTGGTTGGTCATTGGTCATTCGGATTTGGGATTTCCCGCGCAGCCGGGCGGAGATGCTATGATCGACTTTCGTTCGCAATCGATCATCGCGAGACTCCGCTTTCCAAGGCAAGAATTATGGCCGTGTCCGAACCCCAAAAACTTCCCCGCATTTGCAGTTTTGAGAGCCGACGCCATGAAGAGATGAGGCAACTCATCGAAAAGCAAGGCGGGATTGCCACGGTGGCCCCGTCCATGCGGGAAATCCCTCTGGAAGAAAACCCGGCGGCGTTTCAATTCGCAGAGGAATTGTTGGCCGGACGAGTGGACGTTTTGGTCTTTCTAACCGGCGTGGGAGCCAGAGCGGTTTTGGAAGTCTTGGAAACCCGCTACCCCCGCCAGCAAATTCTGGAAAGTTGGCAGCGTTGCCAAGTTGTGGTTCGCGGACCGAAACCCTTGGCGGTGCTGCGGGAATGGAAGGTTCGTGTGGATTTTCGCGTCCCCGAACCCAACACTTGGCGGGAATTGCTGAAGACGCTGAGCGAAAATCTTTCGCTCGCCGGCCAAACCATCGCGGTGCAGGAATACGGCGAACCGAGTTTGGAACTCTACGAGGAACTCAAACGCCAAGGAGCGAACGTGCTGCCCGTGCCGGTGTATCGCTGGGCGTTTCCCGAAGACACCGGCCCGCTGTTGGCCGCGATTGAAGCCACGATTGCTGGCGAGTTCGACCTGCTAATGTTTACCAGCGCCCATCAAATCGCCAACGTGTTGGAAGCGGCAGAACAGATCGGCAAAAAAGCCGACTGGAAGAAAGCCGCTTCGCAGTGCGGGATTGCTTCCATCGGCCCCACGGCCAGCGAAAAACTGCGTTCGGAAGGGCTGCCGGTGACTGTCGAAGCCTCCCCGCCCAAAATGGGGCCGCTAGTCCGCTTGGCCCTTGAAGAAGCCAGGAAGCGATTAGCATTTCGCGATTAGCTGGCAGCTTTTTCTCTCGGCAGCGTCATCAGCAAAATCCCTTTGGGGCGGCATGGCGTCAGTTGTCGGGTGGACAATGCCCATTCTGCAAATGACAGCCCACGGCTTGAAACTACTTGTCGGTTTTCGGGCGATTGGGGCGGGTGGAATCTTGGGGGGCACGGTCGAGGGCTGCCTTTTTCATGGCAGCGGTGATTTCTTCTTTGCTGACTGTGCCATCTTTGTTCGCATCCCAGGCGGAGATGCGTGCTTTGATTCGCTCGGGGAGGTCGGCGAGTTCTTTCTCGGAGAGTTTTCCATCTTTGTCGGCGTCGTAGCGTTCCATCAAGCCGTTCACAAATTGCTCGCCGTTTGGTCGTTGACCGCCGGGACCGAAGGGGGTTCTTCCTTCGGGGGTTCCCTCAAATCCCGAAAGCTCGCGGGCATCCAAATTGCCATCGCCGTTTTTATCGAGTTTGTCAAATTGGTCGACGGCTTTGGCGAGTTCCGCTTTGGAGAGTTTGCCATCGCGGTCGGTATCCACGGCTCTTAGGAAGGCTCCACCGCCGAAGCCTCCGCCGGCCGCCATTTGCCCCATCGGCCGCATGCCGACACCGGCTTGTTTGAACTCTTCCAATGTGATCGCGGCATCTTCGCCTTTACCGGCTCGCCGCAACATGCCCCGCACGAATTGTTTGAGCGGTTCGGGAGCTTCATCGACCGTCAGCTTGCCGTCCCCGTTTTGGTCGAGCCTCTTGAAACCTTCTTCCGCAGACTGGCCGAATCGCGGGCGGTTCCCGCCAAAAGGGTTGCCGGGTTGGGCGGGGCGTTCCGCCGGTTGATTGCCCGCGACGAACTCTTCTTTCGTGAGCTTGCCATCGTTGTTTTTATCGGCCACGCGAACGAGGCGGTCGAAAAAGCGAACGCGGGATTCGCCGACCTCTTCTTTGGTGAGTTGGCCATCTTTGTCGGCATCGAGCCGCTCGAACATTGCTCCCAGCGACTTGTCATTCGCAGGTTGATCCTCGGCCAGCGCGGAAAGAGAAAACCCGCCCACAAGCCCGGCAAGGGCACAAAACTGAATCGTTCTACTGAAACTCATGGCAAACCTCGCAGGTTAGAGACCAAACTAAAATCAAATCGTTACCCTGGATCTTAACCCCTGAGAGTCGCCAAGGTTTCGGGATCAAACCGTGGATTGAGGGGCGTGCGCGGATGGGGCCGTGCGTTCGGCGACGCTGTAACTGTCGCTATCGCGTCCGGTGTTGGAGACGATCAATTCCGCCAACAACCCCAGCGAAATCGCCTGTGCCCCCAGCAAAGTCGAGGCGATGGAATACGCGAGCAACGGGCGGGTTCCGATGGGGGCGAAGTCCATCCCGCCGATGTTCGTCAATAGCCAAACGATGCTAAGGATTCCCAGCCCTAAAAAGCCCAGCCCGAACATCAACACGCCGAAGGCTCCCAACACGTGCTGCGGTCGTTGGCCGAAACCCGTGAGGAATTTGACGGTCAGCAAATCTAAGAAGCCCCTGAGAAATCGGCGGATGCCGTATTTGGAATGCCCGAATTTTCGCTCGCGATGATGCACCGGTTGCTCGGCTACCTTAAACCCCCGCGCGTGGGCCAGCACCGCAATGAAGCGATGCAGTTCCCCGTAAATGCGAATTTCCTTGGCCACGTCCGCGCGAAACATTTTCAGGCCGCAGTTGTGGTCTTGCAATTTTAAGCCGGTCAACCGGCTGACCATCCAATTGAAAACCTTGCTGGGATACACTTTGTGCCAAGGATCGAGCCGGCGTTCTTTCCAACCGTTGACCACATCGAAACCTTCTGCGGTCTTGGCGAGGAACTTGGGAATCTCGGCGGGGTCATCTTGCAGGTCGGCATCCATCATCAGGATCCACGTCCCCCGTGCCGCCCGCATCCCAGCGGTGAGTGCCGCCGCCTTGCCGAAGTTCCGCCGAAATTTAATCCCCGTGACCCGTTCATCCTGGGCGGAAAGCTCGGCAATCACCCGCCAAGATTCATCTGTAGAACCATCATCAATGAACACGATTTCCACATCGATGTTCTCCGCATCGCAAGTGCGGATGATCTCTTGATGAAGCTGTTGCAAACTGGGGGCTTCATTCAACACAGGCACGATAATCGAAAGCATAACGGGCTTCTTCTTTGCGGAATGGGATCGAGCGGGAAAGCGAATTCTGCCGCAGATTGCGGGAGTTCCGGCATATTATAACCCAAACAGGTTCTAATTTCTCGCCAAACCCGCCCCGCGAAACCAAAACGAGAGTGTTTCAAGAAAGCTGGTGGATTTTTTCCGGTACCGAGAAGCGGTGGCCGCAAAATAAACCAGAACCAAAACGCTTTGACGAATTATCTTAGAGGAAGGACAAATTCATGTTTCGACGATTGCTGCCCGTGGTGATTTTCTCGGCGGTGGTGCTGGGAATTGTTTCGATGAACTTGATCTCGGCAGATGGCCCCGCCCAGGCTGCGAAATCTTCTCCGGGGGCAAAAGCCAAGCCGAAGAAGGCGAAACAGGAAACCCGAAAAATCCCCAGGGCCGTGGAACTTTCCCAGGCAAAAGCTCCTAGCCAAGCGGACTTGCGGAAAGCACTAGAAACCCTCGTGCCCGTGGATTTTGAAAAGGTTCCTTTGAACGAATTGGTGCAACGTCTTGCCAAAGCCACGGGTACGAACATGTGGCTGGATGCGGGGGCGCTCCTAGATGAAGGCGTGGCGCTCGATACGCCGATCACCCTCAAAGAAAAACCCATTGCCGCCGCTCGGGTGTTGGATCGGATTTTGGAACCCTGGGATCTGACCTGGATCATTCAAGACCACATCATTCAAATCACTACGCTCGTCGTCGCCGAGGAAATACTTGTTACGGTCACCTATCCCGTGGGCGATTTGCTCGAATACGCGAAAACGCACCCAGCGGAAGAGAGAGTCTCGGTGGTTGGCAGCATGTATGGCGTGAACATGACAGGTAAGCCGCTGTGGAATTTGTTTCCTTCGCCCGCTGCCAATCGGCTATTTCTATTTCTCTACTTGACGACGGATGGATCGTGGCAGATGACGGATGGCACGGGGGGGACAATCATGTTTCTCAACAATAATATGCTGGTTCGGCAAACCCATCGCAACCAGTTGCAAACCGCCAAGATTCTCAGCACGGTTCGGCAGTTTACCCAGGGTCAGTTAAAACTCTCGCCGGTGGCGATTCGCCCGCCGCAGTACGCGGTGGAGGAAGATGCATGCGGTGAAACGAGCACTCACCAAAGTCATCAGCCTGAAATGCGAGGATCTGCCGCTGCATGCATTCGTTGCGGACATTGGCAATCAGCTCGACATTCCAGTGTACACTTGACGAAGACGCCGTCAACGGTGAAGGTGTACCCACGGATCAACCCATTGAATTGGGATCTCAAAAATCTGCCCGCCGATTCGCTGCTTCGCGTGGTCCTGAAGCCTTTGGGACTCACCGGGATCGTGGAAGATGGGCGGTTGGTGGTCACCACGAGCGTCGCCGCCGATGAGCGACTTTTTACCAAAATTCACGACATCCGCGATCTGAGTGAAGCCGGGTATTCGGTCTTCGATTTGATAAAATCTTTGGAGATGGAAACCTTTGGCCCCTGGCTGATGATGGATGGCACGGGCGGTGCGATGTTTGAACCGCTGGATGGCTTGCTGGGCGTTCGCCAAACGGAAAAAGTCCACAACGAAGTGGCCGCGATTCTGGCGGACTTGCGAAAGCAAATCGCGGATTCGCCCAACAAACCCGCGAAACAAGATGCCCCCGATCCCCAAGCGGTCTCCACGAAGTTTTACCTTTTGAATAACGCAACCGACAAGTTGACCATTCGGCAGGCGATCCTTGCACTCATAGAACCGAAGTCCTGGTCGAACAACGGCGGCGAGGGCGAAATTGTGCTGATCGACAATCAACTCGTGGTCAAAACCCGCAACGAGATCCAAACCCAAGTCGAAAAGTTTCTCCAGGATCTGGGATACACCGGTGGAGGGTTCAATGGAATGGGTTCCGGCATGTTTTGAGTTCCTTTCCAGCGGATCGACTTTTCGTTTTTAGGGATGATGATTTCAGGGAATTCAAACCACTTGAAAAAACTCAGATGTCTACGAAAAAAAACCGGCTCTCGGGATGAGGGCCGGTTTGCGAAGGGAGGCGGGAAACAAGGTTCGGTTATTGCAAGACCACGAAGCGGGTTCCGCCTTGGGAGTGGACCAGCAAGAGAATCCCATCTTCCAGTGGGGATTTCTCGATGGCGGCTTTGAAATCGTCCGGGGTGGCGACTTTCATGCTGCCGACTTTTTCGATCACGTCGCCGACTTTTAAGCCGGCGTTGTCGGCGGGCGAATTGTCTTCCACGCGGCTGACGACCACGCCTGCCACATCCTTGAGGTTCAATTTGCTCCGTAATGCGGAATTTAATTCCTGCACATCCAAGCCCAGGTTTTTGTAGGCGTGTTCCGCAGAATCCGACTCTGTGGCTTTGGCCACCACATCGCTCGAAGGCATTTTTTCAATCGTCACGGCCAGGGATTGCTTCTCGCCGTTTCTCTGAATTTCCATCTTATACTTCTTGCCGACCTCCAGCTTTTCGACGGCATCTTGCAGCGATTTGGGGCTGCTGATGGAATCACCTTCCAGACTCAGCACCACATCACCGGGTTTCAGACCGGCTTTGGCGGCGGGAGAATCTGCCAAGACTTGGGCGACCAACGCCCCGGCATCGGCGGTGACGTTCAACTTTTTCGCCAACGGGCCGTTGAGATTTTGAATCATCACGCCCAAGTAGCCTCGGCTGACTTCACCATGTTTGATGAGTTGGTTGGCAACCCATTTGGCCATGTTGATGGGGATGGCGAAGCCGATGCCATCGTTTCCGCCGCCTCGCGACGAGATGGCGGTGTTGATGCCGATGACTTCGCCGTCGCAGGTTAAGCAGCGGGCCGCCGCTGTTGCCGGGGTTGATGGCGGCATCGGTTTGCAGATAGTCTTCGCGTTCGTTGATGCCCGGACACCGCGGCCCTTGGCGGAGATGATGCCCGAAGTCACGGTGGTGTCCAGACCGAACGGGCTGCCGATAGCCAAGACCCAATCGCCGACTTCCATCTTGCTGCTGTCGCCCATCGGAATGGCTTTGAGACTCTCGGGGCTTTAATCCGCACGATGGCGACATCGGCACGCGGGTCGGTTTTGATGTCGGTCGCAAGAAATTCCCGCCCATCATGCAGACGGACTTTGACCTCATCGGCCCCGTTCACCACGTGGTTGTTGGTCAGAATAATGCCCGATTCATCAATCACAAAGCCCGAACCCATGCCGCGCTTTTGCGGTGTTTGCTGCGGGGTGCTGAACTCGCGGCGGTCGAAGAATTTCTTCAGTTGCGGATCGTTTTGAAAGAATTGGCCGAAGGGCGAATTGTCGTTGAATGGCATCTGGGCGTGTTCGATGGTTTGCCCTTTCGTCGTGGTCACGATGGACACAATACTGGGCGAAGCGTTTTTCGCCACCGTGCGGAACGAGGTCGAGATGGCCTCGGCTTGTTCCAAGGCTTGTTGATCGACGGGAACGGGTTGGCCGCGCTGGGCCACGCCCACCGCCACGCCCACTAGGCACAGGGAAGTCAGCACGGCGAACAACCAACCGCGATTTGCAGAGAATACTTTCATAGCGAATCTTTCTCCTTTTGAGTTGACGGACGTAGGTCAAGAGTTCTTGGTCAAGAGTCGAGGGACAAGGGTCAAGAGCCGGAGGAATACCCAGAAATTTTCCATCTCAGCAGCGGAAGGCGAGTTTTAGAAGCGATCCCCACTTCGCGGCGTTCTGAACCTCTCGCTTATCTTTTAGTACGCGATCGCCCCCCCGCGCAGTTGGGGCGGGGAGAGATTTTTCTGAAAAATCCCCACCTCTTCTGGCTCTTGACCCTTGTCCCTCGACTCTTGACCTCCCTGAATCCGCCGAATATGCTTCGTGTGTAAAATACACATTGAAGTAGGCGATGCTGATGGCTGAAAAATCCCTTCGCCCGGCGCTCACGGTGGATTGCGTGGTGTTCGGGTTGGATGAAGATGAACTGCGGTTGTTGCTGGTCGAGCGCGACTTGGAACCCTTCGCGGGAAGTTGGGCTTTGCCGGGCGGATTCGTGCGATGGGAAGAAACCCTGGACGAAGCCGCCCGCCGAGAATTGGCCGAAGAAACGGGCATCACGCGGTTATATCTCGAACAGCTTTACACGTTCGGCGGCCTTCACCGCGACCCTCGCGAGCGCGTGGTCACGGTGGCTTATTATGCTTTGGTGAAACTCAGCGATCATCAAGTGCGGGCAGCGACCGATGCCCGCAGCGCGGCGTGGTTTGCCGTCGCCGACCTGCCGAGTTTGGCCTTCGATCACGACCGGATCGCGGCGATTGCGCTGGCCCGTTTGAAAGCCAAAGTTCGCTACGAACCCATCGGCTTTGAACTGTTGCCCAGAAAGTTCACGCTCTCGCAGTTGCAACGACTTTATGAAATCATCCTGGAACGCAAGTTGGACAAACGCAACTTCCGCAAGAAAATTCTGGGCATGGATTTGCTGATCGAATTGGACGAAGTGCAAAGCGGCGTCGCCCATCGGGCCGCCCGGCTTTATCGCTTCGACGAAAAAAAATACGAACGCCTCAAACAGAACGGGTTTCACTTCGAGATTTAATTTCCGTTTGCCCTCCGCGGAAACATCGCAAACGAACCCATTCGCGAATTTTGCCCATTTTGCGATTTTCCCCTGGTTTTCTTGAATAACTCGCCCCACTTCCGCTAGGATTTGAGGAAGTGCGGACAACACGGCCGATGGTCGAATGCTTTTTTGAAAGGAGCATCGGCCATCGCTTTTTGTTGGCCGCGTTTTTTCGTGTCGAAAGAGAGAGTCATTCCTAACCACGAAACGCGAGCGAAAATCGAACGGAATGCCTCGCTGACGCTTCGGGTTTCAATGGCAATTTTTTACCTTTTACGTCCCAAACCGGGAGACCGTTATGGATCGGCAGCCGATTTCACGCAAGGGCTACGATAAGATCAAAGCCGAGATTGAAAAGTTGGAAGATGAAATTGCCAAAGTGGCCGTGCAAATTAAAGCCGCCCGCGAGGAAGGCGATCTCAGCGAGAACGCCGAGTACCACGGCCAGCGCGAAACCCAAGGCATGCTGCAAGCCAAGGTCCAGCAGTTGAAATCGAAACTGGCCGACTGTTACATCGCCGACCCCTCCTCGATGCCCAAAGACATCGTAAATTTCGGTTCCACCGTAACGGTTAAAGACGTTTCGGACGGTATGGAAGAGCAATACATGCTCGTAGGGCCGGGCGAAGAAGATTACAACAGCGAACCCATGAAAATCCTCACCAGCAGCCCGATTGCCCAAGGCTTAATCGGCAAGAAAGTCGGCGATCAAACCGAAGTCGAAATCCCCGTCGGCAAAGTGACGTTCGAAATCGTCGCCATCACTTTTGAAGAAGAGTGATTCCTCAGCCTGTAAATGGTGGAAACATATTTCTCGAACGGTGAATCGCTTAGTGGCTTGTTTGTAGGGAGAAAGGGGCATGGGGCAAGTTTTTTTCTGATTTTCAAACTTTGCCCCTCTATCCCTCTACCCCTAAAATCCGCGAGGAAAGCGGTTCTGTGATGTATGCCCGACGATACGGTATTTAGCAGTTAGACGTAATTAAAAATCTCTGCCCACACGATCTCTCCATCAATTGCCCGCCAAAGAGGAGTCTCCCCCCGTGCGATTTGCCTTGTTTTGCTCGATGATGGCTTACGTTGCTTTTGCGTCCCCGCTTCAGGCCGAGAACTGGCCGCAGTTTCGCGGGCCGGACGGCCAGGGACACAGTTCCGCCGTCCATCTTCCCACCCATTGGAGCGACACCAAAAACGTCGTCTGGAAGCAAGACATCCCCGGCGAAGGCTGGTCATCGCCAGTTGTTTGGGGCGGGCGGATTATCTGACCCATGCGGTTCCCTCCAAGACCGTGAAGAACGAATACTCCCTGCGAACGCTTTGCCTCGCGGGAGACACCGGCAGAATTGCCTGGGGTATGGAAATCTTCCAGGAAACGCCCCAGGTGACGCAGAGAATCCACAACAAAAACAGCCACGCCAGCCCCACCCCGGTGACGGATGGCAAACATCTGTTCGTGCATTACGGCGCGCTGGGCACCGCCTGTCTCACTGTTGGGGATGAGTCCACTTTGGGCGGGAAGCTGGTCTGGAAAAATCGGGGGGTGAATTACCCCATGAATCACGGCAGCGGCGGGTCGCCGGTCTTGGTTGATGGGCTGTTGTTTTTCAGTTGCGACGGCTCGAAGAACCCGTTCGTGGTGGCATTGGATCAAGCCACGGGACAGATCCGCTGGAAAAAACCCCGCCCGGAGGTCGTCAACCGGAAGAAGTTTTCTTTCAGCACGCCTTTGGTGATTGAAGTGGACGGCCAGAAGGAAATCATCAGCCCCGCGACCGATCAGGTGGTGGCTTACCGTCCGAAAGATGGCGAGAAGATTTGGTCGGTGGGCTACAATGGGTATTCGGTGATTCCCCGCCCCGTGTTCGCCGAGGGTTTGCTGTTTCTGTCCACCAGTTACGATAAACCCGTGGCAATGGCGGTTTCACCAGAGGGGAAAGGCAACCTCACCGCGACGAACATTGCCTGGCAAAACCGCCGGGCGGCTCCGCACACGCCTTCTATGTTGGCGGTCGGTTCGGAAGTTTACATGGTGAGTGATGGGGGGGTGGCGACCTGTGTCGATGCCAAGACCGGCAACGTGCATTGGCAGCAGCGTTTGGGCGGAAATTACTCGGCCTCCCCGCTTTACGGCGACGGCAAAATCTACTTCCAAAACGAAGCCGGGGAAGGGATTGTAATTCGCCCCGGCACGACTTACGAAGAACTCGCCCGAAACGACATGCACGCCCGCACGCTGGCTTCCTATGGAGTGATTGATTCCGATCTGTTAATCCGCACAGACACCGCTTTGTACCGCATCTCCGCCGGCAAATAACTCGTTTCAGGCGCAGATGCGGATTTCGTTTTGTAGGCGGATGTGAGGCTCGGCGGCGCGGATCGCCCGCGTGACCAATTGCTTCACCGCTAACGAACCGCATCCGCCGGTGACGACCACCAAATCGCCTTGGCAATCGAGATCGAGGTTTCGCACTAGCCCTTGCGTCTGAGTTTGCACGCACTCCAAAAGATCGTCGCGAAGTGCCAAGGTTTCCGATTCCCAAATTGTGTTGAGTCCGAATGCCGACATGGGAAGATCTCCTGAAAAACAATGGCAAAGGGAAGGGAAGCCGCCAAACCATTTTATAATACGACCGGCGGGGCGGAGATTTTCAGAAAGCGAACAGCATGCCAAAGGAAAAGAAAGTTTTCCCCAACAGAGCCGGCATGTTTGCGAAAGCCTGCCCTGCAAGCGATTCCCGAACGATTGACAGCCGGCTCAATGAATCTGCGGCGGGAAAGTGAGCGCGCGAAATCCACGGGGGCAATGTAAAACCGGCCCACAGGTATTGAAATTCCGGCACCAGAGCGCAGCAAAAAACCGGGAATGGCCCTCCCAACGAATGGGGAGACAGCGGTTCCCGGTTTTCAGGAAAATGTGCGTTGCGGTTGACTAAACTTCCGCTTCTAACTCTTCGAGGAGATCAAGTTCATCCTCTTCTTCGTTCTGGCCTTGGGAATCCGGGCCGTGATCGTAACAATCGGAGTTGTGCCACAAAGGCAGGCCCGCCGCATAGCGTGCCGCCAACATTTGAACTTTGTCTTCCGAACCGGGTTTGGCTTCGGTGGGATGGAACGGATCAACGGAAGCCGGATCGTCTTCGCTCTCGAAATCTCCAACATAGTCCATAATGTAGGCGGCGTGGCCATCGTACAGTTCTTCGAGTTCGCTCGCGGGTGGTGTGAATGCCATACAGTTTTGCTCCAATTCGCATCAACAAAAACACAACAGATAAGAAATTGCTTGGGGTTCCGTACCTGGAAAGCCAAACAATCGACATTACAACTTAGTCTTCTCTCAGCATTTAGGTTCATTTGGGTTTGGATGGAACCTAACGGGAAGCAAAGCGGCTTCCACGTCAAATGAGGTAGAAACGCATCTTGTAGAAACTGGGTGGGGAGTGAAGGTTGGTATGAGTTTGGTTGGTAAGGTAGATTCTCAGCCAAAAAATCCAATTGTCAACAAAAATTTTTATAAAAAAATGGCAGATCCCACAAAAAACAGGATTAGAAATAGTAGAAAGATTATCAGTCTATCCACAAAGCCCCTTGTGCTCCATGGGGAATTCTATCCTGATGGGAGTTTTTGGGAAGAGGTGACTGCATTTATCAAGTCAAAGAATGCCACTTGGTCGCTGTGTTCTCGATGCCGCGGCAACCATCAATGCAAGGCTTCAGAATGGAAGAAAGAGGAGCGAATTTCGTCATATTATGCCTTTCCTCTCCTCTATCCTCAAATTTCCATCCTCACATCGAATAATGAATCAACTTCCAAAACACAAAAACGTGAACCCGAAATTAAAGGCTGGATAAAGCGCTGGGATAATTTGAATCGGCTTTGCTGGGAACTGAAAGGACTTTAGCCATGCGGTTGGGGGTGTTTGGCGGGACGTTCGATCCCGTGCATTGGGGGCATTTGCTGATCGCCGAGCAATGCCGGGAGCAGTGCGAATTGGATCAAGTTTGGCTGCTGCCCGCCGGTGATCCTCCGCACAAAACCGGCTCGGCGATTTCCACCGGGAAACAGCGGGCAGAAATGCTCGACTTCGCGACGGCAGGACACGAATCGCTCATCGTGAACCGCATGGAGCTTTCGCGCGAGGGCAAAACCTTCACCGTGGATACGCTGAGGCAACTCCGCGAAGAACGCCCGGAGGATGAGTTATTCTTTCTGATCGGTGCGGATTCGCTTCACGATTTGCCCGATTGGCGGGAACCGGAACGCATTGTTGAATTGGCCACGATTGTCGCCGTCAATCGCGGCGACCGCCCGTTGCCCAGCGAAGCAGATCTGAACAGGCAATTGGGAGAGGCAATCGCTTCCCGCGTGAAATTGGTGATGATGCCGGGAATCGATCTTTCTTCCAGCGACATCCGCCGCCGAGTCAGAGAGGGCAAAAGTATTCGCTTTATGGTCCCCCGTGCCGTGGAAGCCTACATCAAGGAACAAAAGCTGTATCAATAGCTTGCGAAAGTGTTTTCGCTCGGCTACGTTGTGATTTTGACCCCTTATGGTCTTTCCTTAACACTTGACCTCCCTAAAAATATGTCGGCTGCCGCCTATCAAACTTCCATCTCCCCCGATCTTTCCGCGACTTATGGCGTGGAAGAAGTCCATCTACTCTGCCCCGATGATGGCGGATTGATGGATGTGCAATACGATTGGGACCGGGTTCCCGTCCCTTCGTCTCTCTCGGAATTCACCGCGAGGCGGAGCAACGTCCGAAACCCGTTGGATCAAAGCGGGGTCTGGCGGTTTCGGGAACTTTTGCCATTCGCCCCGCCGGAGATGGTGGTTACCATCGGCGAAGGCCAAACCCAATTGCGGGCTTCCGATCGCGTGGGCAAATACGTCGGCATGGATAAGGGCCGATTGTTCTTGCAGTACGAGGGGCTGAACCCTTCGGGGAGTTTCAAAGACAACGGCATGACCGCCGCCGCCACGCATGCCCGCATGGTCGGAGCCAAAATCGCCGCGTGCGCTTCCACGGGAAATACCAGTGCTTCACTGGCGATTTTTGCCAGCAGCACGGGCTTGTTTCGCGTGGTGGTTTTCGTGGGCAGCGGAAAAATCGCCTACGGAAAACTTTCGCAGGCCCTGGATTACGGTGCTTTAACGCTGCAAATTCGCGGCGATTTTGATGATGCCCTCGCCCGCGTGCGGGAAGTCTGCGATGCGGAAAACATCTATCTCTGCAACAGCATCAATCCCTTCCGGCTGGAAGGCCAAAAAGCGATTATGTACCGCGTGCTGGAAGGCTTGAATTGGGAAGTTCCCGATTGGATCGTGGTTCCCGGCGGAAATCTGGGCAACTCCAGCGCCTTCGGCAAAGCGTTTTCGGAACTGAAACATCTGGGTTTGATCGACCGTATTCCCCGCCTGGCGGTAATTAACGCCCAAGGGGCCAACACTCTGTATCGCCTTTACGAAGAACAAGGATTAAGGTGGAACCAAGGCCGAGTGAACGATGCTGGGGTAGAAACTTTCTTTCAAACGATGGATGCCGAGAATCGCAGGGCCTCCACGTTGGCCAGCGCGATCGAAATTAACCGCCCGGTGAATCTCAAAAAATGTCTCAGGGCATTGGAAGTTTGCGACGGCGTGGTGCGGGAAGTCAGCGATGAGGAGATTTTAGAGGGCAAAGCCCAAGTCGGGGCGGGCGGGTTCGGTTGCGAACCAGCCAGCGGAGCCAGCGTCGCGGGCGCAAAACGCCTTCGCGAGCAAGGCATTATCGCTGCCGGCGACCGCGTGGTTTGCATTTTGACGGGCCATCAACTGAAAGACCCCACCGCCACCGTGGGCTATCACGCCGGCGAGAAATCCCCGCCACCCGCCTTCGCCAACCAACCGCATCTCGTGGACAACGACCTGGACGCAATCATCCAAGCCGTCCGCCAATTCGCCTAAAGTCGCCAGTGCGCCGATGAGGAGATTTTCAACCCAAGCCGTCGACTTGTCGGCGGATCGACACCAAAGTGTCGGCTTGGAATGCGGAATAGACTTATTGGGAACTGGGAAACAATTTGTAGACTTGTTCTCCCAGAAACCACGCGAAGAATGCCAAGGCCATTGCCAACAGCAGATTGGTCCAGAGGGAGTTTTTTTGGGTTTCGCCGATCCATTTTTGCACCATTCAATAGCAGCAAGGCCAGCGCTAGCGAGGGCATCACGATGGCCCCCAACATCGCGTTGTATTTTTGCAGCATGCGAAAATCTGAAAGCAACCCCAACATTGGTAGCGTTGCCAATACATAGAGATAGAGCTTGTAACCGGGGGAATTTTCGTTGATGGGGGCCTGCTGATCTTGGGAAATCCGCCGGATAATTCTCAGAAAGTCCGCGAAGAGATAAGGCACGCACTGCCACACGCCGAGCAAACTGCTGAAGACGGCACTCCAAGCTCCCAGCAAAAACGCCCAGCGGCCCAGCATACCAAACTTGCCTTGCAGGACATCGGCCAACATCACAATCAAGGCCGCCCCGGATTTTCCCTTTTCAAAAGTCAGTTCGTTGCCCAGAATCACCATGCCCATGCCGAATAATGCGGTCATGCCGTAGCCTGTCGCCAGGTCGATTTTGCAGGTTTTCAGATCCGCGATTTTGTCGCGTCCTTCTTCGCGAATCCAGTAGCCGTAGCAGATCACGGTCAGGGTTCCGCCGACGCCGCCCATCAAGGCAATCGTCCAACCCCGCCCGCCGGTTGAAGCGTGGGGAATTGTCGGGATAAAAATCCCCCGTGCGACTGCGGACCAATCCGGGTTCAAGGCGATGGCGGTGGCGATCACTGTCACGAACATAATCCCGATGCAGACGGCCATGACTTTTTCCACCAGCCGATACCCGCCCATCCGCACCAAACCCACCGCCACGATGCTATGCAGGATGCCATACACGATCTTGTCGGCATCGGCGGTTCGCCAAGGCAGAATTGCATGAAACGCCACCCCACAGGCACTCATCAAGGAACTGCTGACCAACGCGCTCCATACCAAGAGATAGACCAGAAACAGGCCATCCACCGTGCGGCCATATCGCAGGCAGATGCCTTCCAACAGCGTTTCGCCCGTGGCCAATTGCCAGCGGGTGAGACCTTCGCTGAGCAAATACTTCAAAGCGGCCCCGAACAGCACGGCCCATAAGATGGCCGTCCCCAATTGGCTGCCCGTGAAGGCCCCCACCGCGAAATCCCCGGCCCCCACGCCGGTCGCCGCCACGAGAATCCCGGCCCGATCCACTTCATCAAATTGAGTTTTGGCCGAGTCACGTTGAATCTCGCGATTTCGAGAGAGGGAATATCTAACCAGAAAGAATGGTGGTTGCATTCTGGCCGATTCCTGGCTGAGTTGCGAGTGAAGCCTACGGATGAAGAACGCCTTTTCGCGATTGCTTGACGGTGTTTGCGGGTGGTTCTAAACTCGCGGAAGAGAGGTGTTCCGCAACTTTTTCAGCAATCGATCCATACATGGAAATCCAAGTCAACGGCGAATCGCAAACCATTCCCAGCGATGTGAGCGTGGCTTGGCTGATCGCCCACTTAAAACTGCAACCCAAATTCGTGGCGGTCGAACGCAACCGCGAATTGGTCCCCCGCACCCAACACGCCCAATGTCCCCTGCAAGCGGGCGATCAAATTGAAATCGTGACGCTCGTGGGAGGCGGATGAGGGAAGAAAGAGGGGGAGAAAGGGCGAAAAACCAATGAGTGAGGATGCTGTTGTCATCATCTTCACGAATTCTGAGTTTCAAGAACCGCGAAGCGGTGGCAGCATTAAGCCGACGGTAGGCTTTCGTGAATCACACACACAAGCCTGGGCGGCGGGGATTCTCCTCGAAAGACATCAAGGCTTCTGGATGTTATACTGGGTTCCCATCTGAGAATTCGAGGCTCGAAACATCTTGAGGAGATATTGATGCGCGGCATTGTCTTGGCGAGTGGGTTGTGTGTGCTTTTTCTGGGGATTGCTCAAATCCCCGCAGCGAATGCGGCGGAAACTTCCGCCAAAAACGCGGTGCTGATTGTCGCGGACGATTTGGGTTTTCAAGCGGGATGCTACGGCAACAAAATCATCAAAACGCCGAACATCGACCGCCTAGCCGCCGAAGGCGTGCGGTTCACGCGGGGGCACTGCACGACGGCAAGTTGCAGTGCGAGCCGGTCGGTGTTGATGTCCGGCATGCAGAATCATGCCATTGGCCATTACGGGCACGCGCACGGCAACAACCATTTCAGCACATACGAAAGCGTGCGGCCGCTGCCGGTGCTTTTGGCCGAAGGCGGGTATCGCACGTGTTCTATCGGCAAGTATCATCTTGCGCCGGAGTACGTCTACCATTTTGAGGAATACCGCAACCAGGGCATCCAGGGAAATCGCAATTCCGTTCGTATGGCCGCGAACGCCAAGGCTTGGATCGCCGAGGACGACAAGCGGCCCTTCTTTTTGTATTGGTGCAGCAGCGACCCGCATCGGGGCGGCGGACCGGACGGGTTCGCCAACCACAACGAAAACCCAAACTACTATCCCGGCGTGACGAAGATAACCTACCGCCCGGAAGACGTGATCGTGCCGACTTGGATGAACGACACGCCGACTTCGCGGAAGGAACTCGCGGAATACTATCAGGCGATCTCCCGCATGGACCAGGGCGTGGGCGCGTTGATGCAGGCTTTGAAAGATACCGGCCACGCGGACGATACGCTGGTGATCTTCGTCAGCGACAACGGTTCGCCTTGGCCGGGGGCGAAGACGAACCTCTATGAATCGGGGATGAATTTGCCCTTGATCGTGAAAGATCCTGCGGTCAAGAAACAAGGCGGGACGAACGATGCCGTGGTCATGTGGACCGATGTCGCGCCCACGATTTTGGATTATTGCGGCGTCTCGCCAAAACCCGGCCCACCCGTGAGGCCGGCGGAAAACACAGGCAAGCGAGTTACAACCGCCAAGGGAAAACCCGTGCCCTATAAGTTTCATGGAAGATCGTTTCTATCCATCGTGGGGGAAGAGCATCCGGCAGGTTGGGAAGAAAACTATGCTTCCCACACCTTCCACGAAATCACGATGTACTATCCCATGCGCTCGGTCATCAGCGGCGACTATAAATATATCTTCAACATCGCCCACCCTTTGCCTTATCCGTTTGCTTCCGACCTTTATGCCAGCCCGACTTGGCAGGAAGTTCTAACGACCCACGCCGAAAACTACGGCAAGCGTTCGGTCTATCAATATCTCTATCGCCAAAGGCACGAACTCTATAATCTGAAAGATGATCCCGATGAAATCAACAACCTCGCCACTGATCCGAAATACGCAGAGAAATTAAACGAACTGCAAGCCAAAGTCCAAGCCTTCCAAAAACGCACCAAAAATCCGTGGTCTTCGAAATGGACTTATGAGTAAGGGGAGGATTTCAGCCGCGAAGCAGCTCAGGAAATACGAAATCCACACAATATAAACCGTGAATCTAATCCGGCTCCTAAGCACACATTATTCGGATGAGCCAAAAGAGAATCGAGCGAAGTTGAGGTGTCTCTATGAAGCATGAAACTTATTCCCCCTCCTCCCAAGTAGCGCGATTAACTCGGCGAGGGATGCTTACACGAAGTGCGTTGGGATTTGGTTGGTTGGCAGCGGCTTCCCTATTGGCGGAAAAACCGGCCCAAGGCGAAACGGCCTTGGCTCATTTTCGTCCGCGGGCCAAGCGGGTGATCTTCCTATTTATGAAGGGCGGGCCTTCGCATCTGGATACGTTCGACTATAAACCCAAACTCCAAGCGGACGATGGCAAACCGCTGCCTTTCGAGAAACCCCGCGTGCAGTTTGCCGCCACGTCGAACCTGTTAAAGTCGCCTTGGGAGTTCCGCCAGCACGGGGAAAGCGGGCTATGGGTGAGCGAATTGTTTCCGCACGTCGCCCAATGTGTGGATGATCTGTGCATGGTCAAATCCTTGCATGGCACGAATGCCGCGCACGGCGGGGCGCTGTTGAAACTGCACACCGGCAGCGATACGTTCGTTAGACCTAGCATGGGATCGTGGGTTCTCTACGGGCTAGGCAGCGAGAACCAAAACCTGCCGGGCTTCATCACAATTTGCCCCACCTTGGCGCACGGCGGGGTAAAGAACTGGAGTTCCGCATTTTTGCCCGCGAGGTATTCGGGCACGCCATTGGGCAATGCCAGCCTGCCTTCCACCGAAGCGGAAGTCAAATATATAAAAGGCAAACTTCCGCAGAGCGCGCAGCGGATGCAACTCGATTTGCTGAAAGAAATGAATCGAGACCACTTGACCGAGACCGGCCCCAATCCGATGTTGGAAAGCCGGCTCGAATCTTTCGAGTTGGCCTTCCGCATGCAATCCGCGATGCCGGAGGTTTCCGATCTCTCTCAAGAATCCCAGGCCACGCAGGAATTGTATGGGATGAACGATTCGGTGACAGCCGACTTCGGCAGGCAATGTTTGTTGGCCCGGAGATTTTCCGAGCGCGGGGTTCGCTTTGTGCAAGTCACGCACAGCGACACCAAAGTGCAATGGGATCAGCACGCGAATTTGAAGGAAGGCCACGCGAAAAACGCCCGCGAAGTAGACCGCCCGATTGCGGGGCTTCTCAAAAACTTGAAAAGCCGAGGCTTGCTGGAAGACACGCTGGTGATGTGGGGCGGCGAGTTCGGACGCACGCCCACCGCCCAAGGCAAAAACGGACGAGACCACAACCCCGAAGGGTTTACGATGTGGTTCGCGGGCGGCGGCGTGAAGCCGGGCTTTTCTTTCGGCGAAACCGACGACTACGGCTATTATGCCAGCATCGACAAAGTCCACGTTCACGACATGCACGCCACGCTGCTGCACCTGTTGGGGTTGGATCACGAGCGCTTAACCTACCGCTTCGCCGGTCGCGATTTTCGGCTGACCGACGTGGCGGGCCGCGTGGTGCATGAAATCATGCTCTAAAGAACTTTCGCGGAGGGAAGACGTGGCCAGCGACCGCGAACCGAATTTTTATCAACTCATGCTCGGCTTGCCGGCTGAGGTTTGGGAGCCGAACCATTATCAGCTTTTGGGGATTGATCCCAAACAGGCGGAGACGCAAACAATCCGCGATGCCGCCGCCGACCAAAACGGCAAGCTGATGGGTTGGCAGAATTCCAAGTATTATAAAAAAGCCGGCGAGCTGATGATGGAACTCGCCGTGGCCCGGGGCGTGCTGCTCGATCCCGAAAAAAAGCAGAGCTACGATGAATCGGTCGGCCTGAGTTCCGGCGATGAGGAACCGATCATTCTCTTGGAAGCCGCGCCGGAAGAAGAACCCATCGTCTTGGAAGCAGTGGCGGAAAAACCCGCCCGACCCCGGCGGGTTTCCAACCGCAAACCACGACGGCCTACTTCCCAATCCCCGGCGGATTCACCGCGAAAATCCAATCAGCCGCTGCCTTATTCCGACAGGCGTTTGCTCCTGGGCGGCCTATTCGCGGTTATCTGTTTGGGGGCAATCGGTTGGTCGGCCTGGGATCGCGGGGGCGACGAGAATCCCTCCCCCGATTTGCCCGACACCGTGCGAGAAGACCCGCAGCCCCTTCCGCCCACGCCCAAAGAACCTTTAGCCATCGCGAGCAATGAAGAGGATGAAGACGACTCGCCGAACATTGAAACCGCTGCGAAACCGCTCGGGACAAACGTCACGGCTGAGTTTCTCGTCGATGAATTTCCAATACGCCGCCTTTGGCGATTTCTCCCTTTGATGCCGCGCAAGCGGGTCAGCATCAAGCCGCCTGGGCCAAGCATTTGAACGTGCCCGTGGAAGTCACCAACAGCCTCGGCAAAAAACTGCGATTGATTCCGCCCGGAGAATTTCAAATGGGATCGCCTCCGGTGGAAAAGTATCATCAAGACCGGGAAACACAGCACCTCGTTCGGATCTCTAAGCCGTTTTATCTCGATGTGAAGGAAGTCACGGACGAAGAATATATCGCCCTGTTTGGATCGAAGTTTCCCTACGCCGATTCGTTCTCCGCACCCAAGAAAGTTCCGAAACTTCCCATGTCCCTGTCTTGGAACGACTGCATTATGTATTGCAACAAGCTCAGCGAAACCGAAGGTTTGCCGGCCTATTACACGGTGACAAACCTCGTTTTTTTGGGGGGAAGGATCAAAAGCCTCGATGCAACGATCAAGGGCGGAATTGGCTATCGCCTTCCCACCGAAGCCGAGTGGGAATATGCCTGTCGGGCTGGAACAATTACGGCCTATCACTTTGGGGGGTTACCTTCCACGGCTCAAGCGAACATGCAAGGCACTCAGCGCATAAGGCGAAGCCTGATGCGGGGAGGATCGTTTCCTGCCAATGCGTTCGGGCTTTACGACATGCACGGCAACATCGCGGAGTGGTGCTTTGATCTTGTCGGCTCGAACCCGGATCAACCCATTCCTTTGATTGATCCCATCCGAGTTCTCCGCCCTGATCTCTTAAAAGATATTCGGGTTTATCGCGGGGGGAGTTGTTTCGATCAAGACTCGTATTGTCGAGCCGCCAATCAAAAAGGGGCAGAACCGAATCAGTATGGGAGGGCTGGTTTTCGCGTGGCCCGCTCGATCAAATTGCCCGCTGAGCCTTAGATATTCCTCACGACAACATTTTCCCATACTGCCGGCCTAGGGCGTCATCCGACAAAAACTGTGTCCGTTCTTTGCGAGAAACCGGAATGTCTTCTTCGCCGGAGTGCAGCGCCAATTGGATCGAATTCACCACGCGGAAAGCGTCTTCGCGCGGCTGCGGGATCGTCGCTTGATGCAATACGCCTTGCCAACGGGAATTTTGGGCATCGTATGCGGCAGAACTATTGTTAATTAGCACGATTTGAAACTGCCCGGCATCAAACTCCCGGACTTCGGTCGTGTAATCCAACAGCAATTCCGCTCCCTGAGTAAACATGGGATTGTGTCGCTCGAGAAACTCCAACGGAAACAATCCCATCTGATGAGCGGCAAATGAATAGTCCAGCAGGCTTAGTCGGCTCTCGATGGGCGTGGGTTCGTAGCCCAGGAGCAACAGCGATTCTTCCGGGCCACCATCGCGGTGCGGTTTCGTCGTGGCTTGCTGATTGAAGCGACTCATGGATAGCGGATGCAGACCCCTTCCCCAGTGCGATTGGCAAAGGGGTGACAGATGATCCATAATTTCCAGCATCAATTGACGAAGCGGTTTTGAACCCCAATGCTCCCCCAAGGACAGCAGAGAAAATCCTGCGGCTTTCCAATCCACGCGGCAGGCTTGCTGAAACATGCTGGCTGTCAACCGCTCGACATCAGCCAAAATGCCTGAGTCGGCGGTGTATTCCGCAGGGGATCGAAAATTTTCCGTCATGCCTCCTCCGCGTGAAGATCGACTCAAATGCTTAAATCCCAGCATTCGGATTTTGAAATTGACGCCGTCGCTACTATTATTGTATGAAGAAAAGTATTGAGGAAGGGTTCGCCGTTCCAAGAGGATTCTTGCGATTCCCGTAGCATTGTTGCAACCTTTACCCATAGGTCTTCCGTCAACTGATGAGTTCCGCCATCAAAAACTTGCGCATTACCTTTTGGGGAACTCAGGGCAGTTTGCAGCATTTTCCCGGTCCTGAAGAGGTGGACGATTACGCCAATCAAATCTCCCTCGACATGATTTCCCGCGTAGTAAGGGACATGCAATCGCGAAGCCGCAACGGCAACGTGAATCTGAAAGAAATCCTCGGCGGTTCGATCAACGACGAAACCCTGGCCCGTTATTTTGAACGGATCGGACGCGCCCGGCCTTCCGTTTATGGCGGGGAGACCACCTGCACCGAGGTGGAAACTGCGGATGGCTATCTGATTCTGATTGATGGCGGCAGCGGGATTCGGCATTTCGCCCGGCAGCGAATTCGGGACTGGGCCGACAAGGAAGAACGCATTCTGTACATTCTCGGAACGCACGACCACTTAGACCACCGCATTGGGTTGCCGTTTTGCGACATCTGCTTCGCCCAGCCGGCGTTCCAATTGCATCTTTATGGAAACTACCGCTTTCTGACGGCTTTGGATGATCGCTTCGCCGTGTTTTCCAAAAAAGTCACCGAAGCCACGCACCGCGATGACCCCTTGGATTACCGGATGATGGCGGCCCAATTTTTTGGGACGCAAATTCGCGACCTCAAACATCCCGACCCCAAAAAACGACAAGTGCCCAATTGCGGCATTCACGATTTGAATACGCCCATTATCTTGGGAAAAACGGTGATTACGCCCTTTCCCGTCTATCATGCATCCACGCCTTGTCTGGCCTATCGTTTCGAGCATGAGGGGGCCACGTTCGTGTTCTGCACCGATCACGAATTGCGGCATGGCTCCGATCCTCAAAATCCTCTGCAAAAACGCAGCGAAGAAGCCGAGCAACTCGTGCGAAAGATGTCCGACGGCGCGGATGTTGCCTACTTCGATGGGCAGTATCTGTTGGAGGAATACCACGGCCGCAAAGGAACCGGGCGCTGTACTCCCGGCGTCAGCCGCATGGATTGGGGGCACAGTTGCATTGAAGACGTTCTGGAACGCGCCCGCGATTGCAAGATCAAGCGGACCTACATCGGCCACCACGACCCCGACCGCGAATGGCTGGATCGGCTGACGTTGGATGAGCAATTGCAAGCCGATTCGGCAGGCACGGGCTGCCACATCGAACTCGCAAAAGACCGCCAAGTGATCGATCTTTAGCGGGCTAAATCATCTCCAAGCCGGTGAGGGTGCTTTTGCCGGTGGCGAATCGGTCGGTTTCCAGGCCCATGCGTTGCAGGAGGCTGACGTACAAATTGGGCAGCGGGTAGTTGTTCTTCCGGTCAAACGCCAAATGTTGGCCGTGCCGGAACCCGCCGCCTCCCAAGAGCACGGGCATGTTTTTGTTGTCGTGGCTGGAGGCATTGCCGAGGTTGCTGGTCAGCAAGACCGCCGTGTGATCCAGCAGGTTGGCTCCGTGGTCTTTCGTGCCGGCCAGATCTCTCAGGAATTGGGCCCAGGTGCCGACAATGGCTGCTTCGACCAAGGCCAACTGTTCGAGTTTGTCTTCATCCAATCCATGATGGCTGAGGGAATGGTAGCCTTCATCGACGCCGGGAATCGGCACAACGCCGCCGGAACCGCCCAAATGGTAGGACACGAATCGGCTGGAATCGGTTTCCAAAGCCAGGCGGATCACGTCGCACATCAGCTTTTCTCGGCCCACGAAATCATTGGGGTTGCCGATGTCCACGGGTTTGGGCACATTGACTTTGGGTTTGGGCCGATACGCCCAGGCTTCGGATTCCGCCAGGCGATGCTCCAACTCGCGGACGCTGGTGAAGTAGGAATCCAAGCGGTCGCGATCGCCCGTACCCAATTCGCGGGAAAGTTTTTTAGCATCTTCGTTGACCAAATCCATAATGCTTCGCCCCTGCTTGAGCCGCCGGGCTTGCTTGGCCTGTTCGGCGGGCGAATCATCCACGAATAACTTGGCGAACAAGCGGGACGGGGAATCGAGAGCGGGAATCATCGCCCCGTTTTCGGTGTAGCAAGGGCTATTGCTGCCCTGGCTGCTGAGCACCAAAGACGGAAACCGCGTGAAGTTTCCCAGATGCTTGGCAAGGTGTTGATCGAGCGAAATCGTGTTTTTGGCTCCGCCGGAACCGCCCATCGGGTTGGCGGTCAGCAAGCTGGCCTCGGCCCGGTGTCCACCGGTTACGCCGGGATGCGACGTGCCGGAGATGACTGTGAACTGTTCGCGAATGTCTTGGATCGGTTTGAGGTACAAACTGGGTTCGTAATCTTTTCCGGCTTGTTTGGGGTTCAGGTTGTCGCCGACCAAACCCAGCCCCAATGTCATCGCCACGAACCGCCGGGGCGGTTGGGCGTTCGGGGCCGCGAAGGCTTGCTGCATGGCGGAAAGCCAAGGCAAGCCCATCGCCACGCCCGTGCCTTTCAGAAACGTCCGGCGGCTGAGGATGCGGCCAAAATCAAAATTCACGGAAGAGAACATGGGCAGGCTTTCATTTGGAAAGAAAGACGGGGTGTTCGATGAGGGCCAACAACAAACTGCGGAAACCGTAACCCGACTTGGCCGCTTGGTTGGCAATTTCTTCCACGGCTTGGCGGTCGGCATAGGTGACGGCGGCTCCGCTGCCGTAGGTCAAAAGCTTCTCGGCCACGTTTTTCGCAAGGGTTTTCGGTTGAGCCAAGACGAGTTTTTGAAAGCCTTGGACGTTCTCGAACCGTCGGCCATCGGCCAGTTCGTAGCCGGCATCAATCTGGCGGCGCCTTGCGAACGCCGGCCGCGATTGAAGCCGCCGTAGGTGTCCCGCCATTGACCGGCAGGATCGAAATTTTCCAAGGCGAAGCCGGCGGGATCCACTTTGCTATGGCACGCCGCACACGAAGCCTGGGAACGGTGCTTGGCCAGCATCTCGCGAATGGATTTCGCGCCGCGAATGTCCGGCTCGATGGCGGGCACGTTGGCCGGCGGCGGCGGAACGTCGATTCCCAGCAAGCGTTCGGAAACCCACACGCCGCGAATCACGGGGGAAGTCGTGGTGCCGTTGGCAGTGATTTTGAGAATCGCCCCTTGAGTCAACAGCCCTCCGCGATGATCTTCGGGCTGCAAATTCACCCGCGCGAGTTCATCCCCGTGGACCCGGTCCATCTCATAAAACCGGGCCAGCCGGCTGTTGAGAAAGGTGAAGTCGGAATCGATCAAATTGGCCACGCTGAGGTTTTCGTCCAGCAGGGTTTGCAGAAAGGCGTGGGTTTCTTCCAACATGGATTGCTGCACCACGATGTCGAACTTGGGGTGCAGTTTGCGGTCGGGTTGCGGTGAAGTCGATCTGGCTAAGATCCAGCCATTCCGCAGCGAAGTCTTTCACGAAATTCCTGCCGCGCTTATTGGTCAAAAGGCGTTCCGCTTGGCGCGAAGGATTTTTTTGTCGCGTAATTGGCCGCGTTCGGCGAGTTTCATCAATTCCGCATCGGGCATGGTGTTCCAGAGGAAATAGCTCAGCCGGGATGCCAAGGCATAATCGTCCAGCGGGCCGGGGTTTTCGTGGAAGTACAGAAATCGCGGAGAACACAAGAGTGCCCGGTATCCGCCCCGCAAGGCATCTAACAGCGAACTTCCGTCAGCGAGCGATTCCTGCACCAAGTCGATGTAAGGGGCGAGATCTTCATCGGCGACCGGGCGGCGAAATGCGCGCGTGGCGAATTGCCGCATTAAAGGGCCAACGGCTTGTTTGGGGTTTTCGGCGAGCAATTCCGCTTGGCCTTTGCCGGTTTTGAGTTTCAGATCGCAGAACAAGCGGGCGCGGATTTCGGCGTTATCGGGGCCGTGATGGATTCGCTGCATGGAAATCGAATGAATCGCCACGCCTGGTACGTTTTGCGGACCGACTTCTCCTGTGGCCACTTGACCGCCTTGAGAACGGCCCATTTTCAGCGTGTTGTCGCCCGGTCGGATTTCCACCATTTCGCCCTTGGGAATCCAGGCTTCAAAGGTAATGGATTTTGGTTTTTCCTCGGCTTCAAACGCCCCGACCCAACCCAAAAGCGGAGCACTGGAAACGCATCGCCCCGTGCGCACGCGTGCACCACACGCCGTGACCGGGCGGGGTTTTCAAGGCGGAGGCATTGACCGTAAAGCGATACCAACCGCTTTCGCGGGCAGTTGTCGCGGGCAATCGGCCATAGAAGATCAAACGCGAAGACCAAACCACCGCCGCATCGTCGATGAGTTCCGGTTCGCGACTTCGCCTGCGGCGGCGGGATAGTTGTTTGCCGCTCAGCGTCCATTCGGTTTCATCCGGCGAAGTGGTGGCCCGGCGAATCGCTTCATCCAGGGCGGCATCGACGACGCCTAAATGCTGCTCCAATTGAAAATGCGAGAGCGATTGCCCATCCGCCACGGTGGTGAATCCATTGGTTCGCGATTCTTCGGGAAGTTGACTCGCCAAGGGAACGTCAATTCCCAATAGATCGTGCAGCGTGCGTTCGAGTTGCAGGTTGGTCAGGCGACGGCCGCGCACCCGGCCCAACTTTTGCCATTCCCGCTGCTGAGATTCCCGCAACCAGCGATCCGTTTCCGTCAAAAACTTGGCCCGGTCTTGGGAGGTTAAGTCCGAGGCATCGGCGGGCGGCATTTCACCGGCTTTCACGCGGTCGTAAACGCGAATCCAGCGGGCCAGCCCATCGGGGTCCGACAAATTGCGCCCAAGGCGGTCACGTCGAATCCCGCTTCCGCCTTGTCGCCTGCGTGGCAATCTTGGCAGTTGGCCTCTAAAAACGCCCGCACGGGAACAGCAGCCGGTTCCGCCGAGGCGGCAAAACCGCCGCTCCAAATCGCCAGAATCAGAGAAAACCAAACAGTTTTGGTGAATTGCTGAAGCATGAACGGTCGCGGGCGGAGGGAAAAGCGGGCGGGAATTGTCGGTGGATACCTATGAATAATAGAGTCTTTCCAGTGGAATTTTATTTTATCAAATCGTGGAAATTCAAGGCTTTCCCCAAAAACGCCTCCAATTTGAAAGGGGGCAGGCCCCATTTTCCATCACAAAGCCGGTTCTTTGTTGAAATTGTCGTTCTGGACAATGGAGCCTGACCCTTTGACGAAATCCCTTTGCGAGTGAGGTTCGCAGTGGAAAGCCCTGTTTTTTAGGGACTTTCTTCGCCGGGTTGGCTTTCGGCAACGTGCGGGCAATTCCCGCGCGAATCTTGCAATGGTTTGGGGCTGGGCCGACTTCGGGCATCCTAGGCAAATGACGGAATTCTTCCATTGCGATTGAGTGGGCTACCACGGCACAATTGAAAGAGGCCGCTTTTCCACCCCACCAGGGTGGAATGGGGGTCTTCTTCCCAAGTCGGCAAATTCTCGCGGGCAGCTTGGCAGGCTTTGGAAGGAATTTAGAAAGTTTTCTGTTTTTTCGGAGATTTCGGGAACGAATTCTCCCGGTCGGTCATCCAAGCAAGATACCCATGCAAAGATGGCCCGATTGTGCCTGTTTTGTCGGTTGTTCGCCTGTACCTCTTCCGGGCCATGACGTAGCCGGGCGAAAACCAAAGTAAACGAAACAGGTCTCACAGATTTCCCCCTTCATGTTGTCGGCACGTTCCGGTTCTTCCCGTTCGTTGGTACAGCTTGCGCCTTTGGGCGCGTTCGTACAAGGATTACATACCATGTCGCTGCGAGGCTTTTTCTCACGCAAGTCCGATTCTCACCGCCGCCGCAACCGCGCCTCGGCATTGTCCGCTCACGCGGAATTCCTGGAAGACCGCGTTTTGCTCAGCGTGGAATCGCCCTTGCTGATCAATCACGGCGTCTCGTTCAACAATCAGAACGTCCAGGGGCGAACGGAGATCACGTTCTTTCCCGACAACAACCCCTTATACAGCAACAACAACGGAATGACGCCCGGACGCGGGAACGGGGATGGTTTGCGGGTGGATCTCGACGGATCGACGCCGGATGGAAACCTGGTTTCTCAGCTCCGCTCCATCACCTACTCCAACCTGATTTTCGACAACAACAGCAACGTCGGCTCCTCGCTGAATTTGTCGAACATGGTTTTGGATACGTTGGTCATTGACAGCAGCCAGTTCACCAACAACGGCCGCGACGGCTTCATCATCAATCTGACTAACGTGCAAATCGGCAGCATTATCGTGAAGAACTGCACGATTCAGAACAATGCCAACGATGGAATTTGCATTGTGGGGACGAACAGCAACGTCTCTAACATCCAAGTCACGGGAAGCACCATTTCCAGCAACCGGCAGAACGATGGGGTTGCCGTCCACTTCACGAATTCGCGGCTGGGCATGGTGGACGTGGCCAACAACCTCAAGTCAACAGCAACGGAGACAACGGCGTTCACGTTCTACTGAATAGCACGAACGTTTCCAACTTGGAGCTCGATCAGAATTCCGCCGACGGCAACAAGACGAACGCGGTGTTCCTCGACTGCAAGACAGCGATGTACGCGGGTCGGTCACCAACAACATCTTGACCAACACAACAACACGCAAGTCGGCAACGGGCTGAGCATTCTCACGCGGCGGTCCGTGCAACCCAACGGCCAGGTGGCCCCCGGCTTGCGAATCCTGAACCTGGATATGATTCGGGGCAACATCGTCACCGGCAACGCCGGGGCCGGCATGAACATCGACCTGGGCCAGAACACGACTTTTGATGGGACGATCACGGCCAACACGATCAGCAGCAACGGCCGCGCGGGGATCAACCTGATAGCGAAAGACACGCAAAATGCCTTCGATCTGCAAGTTGGCGGGGATACCATCGACAACCAGAACAACTTCTCGACGCCAACATCCTGGATGCCAACCAAGGAGCTGGAATCGCGATTACGCTGGACGATACCAGCAACGTGCCCGGCGACACTTCGGGCCGGTTCCGCATTTTGAACAACATCATCACCAACACCGTGGACGATGGGCTGCCCAGCACCGATTTCGCCGGGGAAGGCATTTTCGTCCGCGCACGCGGAAGCATCGCCTTGAACAACGGGGCCGCCCGGATTCTCGATTCCCAAATCGACGGCAATACGATTACCGGCAACGCCAGCCACGGCATGGCGTTCGACATTTCGGAAGACTCCCAAGTCCTCGATCTGTTGATCGGAGACGAGTACGACCCCACCAACCCTAACCAAGGCCCGGAAGGCAACGGCTATTTCTTTCAAAACCAATACTTCCGCAACTCTGGAAACATCGTGCAAAACAACGGCGGGGATGGGCTGTTCTTTCTCCGTAGTGATGCGGCCATTGTCACCGGCGTGAATGTCGTGGACAACAAGTTCGACAGCAATCTCAACGGGATCGAGTACACGGTTCGCAACGACAACAACGTCGTCAACACGTTGTCGATCCGACAGAACGACTTCACCAACAACACCCAAAACGGGATTTTGCTCTCCACGCAAATCGATGCGAGCCTGATCGCCAACGTCGATGACAACCTGATCTCCGGCAACCAAGGCGACGGAATTCAAACCAACTCCGCGGAAGGCGATTCCACCGATGCGGAGACCTTGGGCGGCACCCTCACACGAAACACCATTCAAGGGAACGTCGGCAAGGGGATTGACATTATTTCGGTGGTGGGGAACGTGGCCCCGTTCAACATCGGTGCAACCGGCGTGGATTCCCAAGGCCGCAGCATGGGGAATCTGATCAATTCCAACGGCGACGATGGCATTGAAATCAACAACGTGGGCGCCATCAACATCATCAACAATACGATCACTTCCAACGGCCAAAATAACGTCGCGGGAAATCCGCAGGGCGATGGCAAGGGCATCGACATCAATCTTAACGATGTGTCCACCGGGTTCACCGCCACGGGTACGTTTAGCTCCTTGATCACATCGAATATCATCCAGAGCAATCGCGGAGATGGTTTGGAATTCTCGGCCCGGGGCACGTTCGGATTCGGGATTTCGGCGAGCATCACCGCGTATTCCAACACGATCGACTTGAACTTGGGGCGGGGTGTGGATGTGCTCAATGCGGGTAGTGCGCAAACTTACCTTATCTTCGGAGATGGCACGACGGGGACGGGGTCCAAATCAAACAACATTCGTTCCAACGGTTTGGAAGGCTTCTACGTCGTCAACACGACTTCGCTCACGCAAACCCAAAACGTCGGGGCCAGCACGGCTTTGAAAGCCGACGGCAGTCCGACGGCTGCCCCGAACCTGACATTGGACATCAACGGCAATCAGATTAAACAGAACGGCTTGCCCGCCAATTCCGCGCAGATGCTCAACGGCGGCGGCCTGGTCATCCGCGTGGGAACGTCGGGTGGCGTAACGGGAGCCTTGGGAACCGCTTCGAACATCCCCGATTACGATGGTGTCAATCTCATTAATCCGATCACGGGGATCGACTACAACAGCGTCGGCAGCAGCAATAGCGCGGCTTTCGGAAATGGCCGGGTCAACGCCCTGGTGAACAACAACACCTTCGGTGGGAACTTCGGCGTGGACGTGATTACTGAATCCTTTGTCTCCACCGTAGATCCGCAGACCACTTCCGGCAAGTGGGACGGCACGAACTACACCATCGATCCGGGCGGATACACCAGCGATCCTTTGGCCCGGTTGAATTTGGAGTTCACCAACAACACTGGCGATTCCGTGGATTTGGTGCGTCCTGGGGCCTCCTACAGCAATACCGAAGGCACATTCAAATCGCGAACCGGCGGTCGAACCGCCCCCGATCCCAACGGCCCCTTTGGAGGCAATGCCACCCGCGATCGCAACGCCCAACGCTTACCGGGACGCGGCAATCCCTACACCGCTCCCAACTTCGGGCACGGTGGTTTGTCCTTGGGTTTCGGCGGCGTGTGCGGGTACGGTCACCGCGATCACGCCCGGATCGGCAAACTCGCCGATCCTGGTCACGACCACCGCCGATCTGACCGGGTTGAGCACGGGCGACTCGGTGCTGATCGAAACGGGGAACCATCTGTTTTCTCCCAGTACGAAAGGCTTCTCTCTGGACAATGTGTTTCAAGTCACCGTGATCGATGCCAACACGTTCGCCTTGAACGATACCGAGGGCGAAATCGACATCTCCGAGTTTATGCCGCTGTTTCAGGATACGACTTTCACCCAAGTCGATGCACGCTCCCCCTTCTTGTATCCCGGCGTCGGCCCCAGCACGTTCCGCATCATCGAGAGCGGAAACAGCTTCCCCCAAGGAGACGACTTCACCCAAGGGAATGAAACGACCTTCCCAACCGGTAACGGATCGCTCACCGACACGTTCGACCGCGAATTGCCGGGGACATTCAACTTTACCACGTTATCGGTCTCGAATGCCCAAGTCACCGAAGGCGGGCAAGCCAAGTTTACCATCTCCATCGATCAGCCGTTGACCGAGGATTTGGTCGTCGCCTACCACACCGCGTATTCGGGTTCCGCCGATCCGGGGAAGGATTACGTCGATGTTCCCTATGACCAGACCAACCCAACGACCGTCGTGATTCCCGCCGGGCAGACAACGGCGATTGCCTCCATCCAGACCATCGACGACACCACGTTCGAGCCGGATGAAACTTTTAAATTGGTGATCGATTCCGCCAAAGCCATGTTCCCCGATCCGAGCGATCCGACCGGTGTGGCGACTTACACCGAAAACTACGCCACCCCAACCACTTCGGGAGCCATCGGCACGATTGTGAACAACGATGCCCAGCCCACGGTCAACGTTTCCGATACGAGCGGGTTTGCAAAAGGCAACGGAGGGACGGGAACTTTGACGTTCCACGTCACGCTGACCAATGCCAGCGCCACGCCGATCTTTGTGGATTACAGCACGCAGGACTTCACCGCCAACGCGAGTGTGGATTACCGCTTGAATAAAGGCACGCTGACGTTTGCTCCGGGCGAAACCGAGCAAGACGTTACGGTGGAAATTCTGCCAAACGCGTCCTCCCAAGGTCTCGATCAGGAAAGCTTGTTCTTGAATCTGACTGCGGTCCAAGGGGCGACCTCGGGGGATTTAAAAGGCGTGGGCACGATTTACGCGGCCCGTTACGTCTCCATCACCGATGCCTACGCGAATGGAGAAGGCGACCCCTCCGGAACGACAACCGCCCAGTTCATCGTCTCGTTGACCGATGCCAACGGCAACCCCAGTTCCGTGCCCAGCGGGCAAACCATCTTCGTCAATTACAGCACCCAAAACGGCACGGCCACGGTCGCCGGCGGAGATTACATCCCCGTCACGAATGGATTGCTGACCTTTAACCAATTCGATTCATCGCAACCCATTTTCATCACGGTGAATCAAAATCACGATTACAAAGGTGACGAGGCTTTTCAGGTCAACATCAGCAGCACGTTGGGCACAGTTGAAGATGGCACGGGCATGGGGCACATTTTGGTGGCTCAAGACGTGGTCTCGACCCTAGACAGCTCCGGCCAAGCGGTTGTGAAGGTTTACAATTCCATCACCAACACGATGCGGTTTTCCTTCAATCCCTATCCCGGATTTCCAGGGCGAAGCCCGGGTCGCCACGGGCGACTTCAACGGTGACGGCATCGCCGACATTGTCACCGCCGCCGGTCCGGGCGGAGGGCCGAACGTCAAAATCTTCGATGGAACCAATGGGGCGCTGTTGACCTCGTTCATGGCTTACGATCCCGGCTTTATCGGCGGCGTGTTTGTGGCCGTGGGCGATGTCAACAATGATGGGCGGGACGACATTATCACCGGTCCCGATGTCGGCGGCGGGCCGAACGTTCACGTGTTCGACGGCCTGACCGGAAACCTCATCGAAGACTTCAATGCCTATGATCTGGGCACGGATTTCATCGGCGGTATTCGCGTGGCTTCCGGTAACGTGGACGGCACGGGCGGAGACGAAATCATTCTCGGATTCGGTCCCGATCCCCGAGGCCGGGAGCCTTTGGTGGAAGTCTTCACCGCGGATGGTAGCCTCTCGACGCCGCCCGATCTCATCCGCTCCTTCGATGCCTATAGTCCCGGATTCTTAGGGGGCGTATACGTCGCGGCGGCAGACATCGGCGGCGGCGTGCTAAACGCCCCGGACGGATTCGCGGACATCATCACCGGGGCCGGAGCCGGCGGCGGCCCGAACGTGGTCGTCTTCAACGGGGCCAGCGCGGTCGGTTTGGGGGTCGCTCCTCCCATGCTCGAAAACTTCTTCGCCTATGACCCCGGGTTTACCGGCGGCGTCCGCGTTGCCAGCGGAGATGTGGCCCCGGATGTCGGCGGCAATCCCGCAAGGGACCACGTTTCCGAGATCCTCACTGCCCCGGGAACCGGAGGCGGGCCGAACGTTCGCGCCTTTTCCGTGGATGGAAACATCGCCACCCCGGCCCTGTTGATCCTCAATCAAACGGCCTTCCCCGGCAATCTGACGCAGGGAGTTTTCATCACTGGGCGAAATCGGGGCATCGCAGGGGAAGGATCGCCCTTGATGTTGGACTCCTCCGCCCTGCTCGGTACAGAGACGGGAACACCCGCGGCATTGACCGAGGCCCAATTGGCCCCCGTGGTCGAGGCCGCCTTCAATCGTCTGAGTGCCGCGGGAGTCAATCAGGCGGACTTGGACCAACTCCGCACGATTCAATTTGTCATCACCGACTTGAACGGAGCGGTCTTGGGGTTGGAAACTCCCGGTGTGATTAAGATCGATCCCACCGCGGCGGGCCTCGGCTACTTCGTGGATTCGACTCCCAACCAGGATGAAGAGTTTTCCGATGCCTCGGGTTATCTGTCTGCCATCGCCCCCGCCGCCCAGGGACGAGTGGATCTGTTGACAGTTATCCTGCACGAATTGGAACACGCCTTGGGCCAACCGCACGCAACCTTGGCTTCCCAATCGCACGAACTGATGGCCCCCACGCTGCTTCCCGGCGAACGCCGCCTGCCCGAACAGGATGCCGTGTTTGCGAGTGCAGACATCTTCGATTCGCTACTCAACCTCAGTTAGAATCGCCTCAACATTGCAGAGAAAAGCGAGCGGGGGGCGTAAGCCCCCCGGTTTCGTGGAACGCTTCAAAACATCTGGAATCGTGGTCCAAAACTATCTGCTGCTCTCATCGCTGAGGTGAAACAGCCGCATTAGCGCGTTGAGCAATCCGTGCGGCGGACCGCTGCGGGCTTCATCGCGGAGAACCTCCAAAGGCGGGTGCAGCAGCTTGTTGATAATGCGTTCCACACTGCGTTCCACCGCGTTGCGATCCGTTTCGCTCAGATGCGGCAGCTTGACGAACAAGGCTTCCACTTCTTGCTGCCGAATCGCATGCCATTCTTCCCTAAGGCGTTTGATGATCGGCCCCGTGGCGCGATGATAAACGTCGTGCATGAACTTGTCGGTTTCTTCGCGGATGATCCGCCGGGCGTTTTCGACTTCTTTCCCCCGCGCCTTGCGGTTTTGTTCGCAGGTGGCTTCCAAGTCGTCAATATCATAGAGAAAAACATTGTCGTTCAATCGCCCGATGGCGGGGTCGAAATCGCGGGGTGCTCCCAAATCCAGAATGAACACCGGCTTGCCGGCGTGGTCTTTGCGGGCCTCGGCGAATGTTTTCGCATCCACAATCGGCCGTTCCGCTCCCGTGGTGCTCACGATCACATCGGCTTGGCCGAGCCAAAACGAAAGTTCCTCGAACGATTGGGCGATCCCCCCCCATTCTTTCGCGAGTTTTTCCGCCCGCTCGACGTTGCGATTGACGACGATGATCCGCTGAACGCCTTCTTCTTTCAGGTAGCGCAGTGTTTCTTCGGCCATTTCGCCGGCTCCGATAATCAGCACGAGCTTGTCGTCGAAGCGGTCGAAAATGCTTTTACCGAAATCCCCTACCGCCACGCTGGCGATGGAAACCCGCCCGCGTTCGAGGCCGGTTTCGGTCCGCACCCGTTTGGAAACGCGAATCGCCCCTTCAAACAAAGCGCACGTCATCGGGCCGCAGGCATCGTTGGCCTGCGCGACCCGGTAGGCTTCCTTGATCTGATTCACGATTTGCGGTTCGCCTAGCACCATGCTATCCAAACTGCTGGCGACCTCGAACAAATGCCGCACCGCTTCCGGGCCGGACGATCCCAACAAATCGTGGACGAAATGGTTCAAGGGAAGCTGATGGAATTCCGCGAAGAAATTGGCGATTTGTTCGTGCGAAGGCGAACCGGTTGCATCTTCCTGAGCGGTGTAAACTTCCACGCGGTTGCAGGTGGAGATCAACACGGCTTCGGATTGCGGGAACCTGGACCGGAGCGCTTCGTAAGCCCGGCCCAGTTGAATTTCGCTGGCAAAAGCCAAGCGCTCGCGGATGTTAAGATCCGCCGTTTGATGGTTGCAGTAAACGACTTGGAGATTCATCGCCGCGCGGTTCCTCTTCAAACCACCGCGCGAAGCAGTGAATCCACCGGGGGAAAAAGTTGCGTGTGCCAGGTCGAAAGCGAGCGGCCGGAAAGCACTTGCAACCCGATCAGCGTGACCAGCAAAAACCCGCATGCCCAGACCGTCAGCCAAGCCACCTGCTTGCCGGTGGGCCGTTTTGTGGTCAGCAGCCAACCGAAGAACACAAGCATCACCAGCCAGGCCAAAGTATTGCCCACAATCACCGGATCGCGAAAGGAAACCGCCGCTCCTTCTTGCCGGGAATGCCAACCCAAACCCACGCCGGTGGCCATTCCCAGCGTCAACAGCGGCACGGAAAGCACGATGGCCCACCAATTCAGCCGGGCCAGGCGTTCCAGATTGGGGAGTTTCAAACCGGGTTTCATGGTTTGTTTGTGTTTGAGGCGGGAATGGAGGAAGAGATACATCATACTCAGCACGATGCCCATAATCACGCCTGCAATGCCGAAAACCAACAGCGCGGCGTGTAACATTTTCCATTGAGGCTCAGCGTCCAACACGCGGATGGGCGAATCGCTGATGAAATACGCCGACCCGATCAGCACCAGCACCACGGGCAGCAAAAACAGCCCCACCAACAAATTCCGATCCACCGCCGTCAGCACGAGGTAAAACAGAACCGCGATCCAAGCTAAGACCAGCATCCAATCGTGCGAAGAACTCAACAGCGGCGGCAGCCCGGATTTTTGGCTGCGGATCACCAAATAAATCGTGTGCGCCCTCAATCCCGCCAGGGCGAAGGCGATGATGAACAGCCGATTGATCGTGGTTTGCTTCAACAGGCGCACGCCTTCCAAGACCAACGTCACCACGTAACTGGCCAAAAAACAAAACACGCTGACCTTGGCCCAAGGGATCATCCACACACCCATAATTCGTTCATCCGTTGATAAGGCACAATCAAAACCGCTTAGCATCGTTCGATAACGTAAGTGAGCGCCTTGCCGCTCAGTTTCGCATGACAGTAATTTCTCGAACGATGTTTAATTTATTATGGAAAGTTCCCCCTCATGGGTAAAGCAGTCAATCGCGGTTCTTGCCGCCGGGAATCCATAGCACATCGGCTCGCCCTTCCTCGTTGGAAACCCGCGCCAGCACGAACAACAAATCCGAAAGCCGGTTGAGATAAATCGCCACGTGGGGATTGATGTCGTCTCGTTCCATGAGATGATAAACTCCGAGTTCCACTCGCCGGCACACGGCACGCGCCAAATGCAATCGCGCTGCTGCCGCCGATCCGCCCGGCAGCACAAAACTGGTCAGCGGTTCGAGCCGATCGTTGAAGCGATCGATTTCCTCTTCCAACCGCGAAACTTGTTCCGCCGTCACCCTAAGCACGGGAGGATTAGCATCTTTTGATTCCTCCGCTTCGGGCACGCACAAATCCGCCCCCAAATCGAAAAGATCGTTCTGAATCGTTTTCAAGATCGGGCTAAATTCCGCAGGCAGTTCGCCAGCTAGGCAAATCCCCAAGAGGGAATTCAGCTCATCGACGGCTCCATACGCCGCAATTCGCGAATCGGTTTTGGGTACGCGTTCCCCATTCCCCAGCCCCGTTTGGCCGTGGTCTCCGGATTTTGTGTATATTTTGTTTAGGTACACCATGAGTGAAAACAGCCTCAAGCAGTTAGCGATTAGTCAATCACTTTACGCGTGATAATTGTCCGTTTTTCTTGTTGAAAGCGAATTGCTGAAAGCTAACCGTATAGAGTTTGAGCAAAATAACCTCCACAATTTTCCATAACAGACTGTAACGCTCGCCGGAAATTGCGACAATATGTTAAACAAGAGTTCTCACCTGGGTGATGAGAAAATGCTCGGTTGAGAATTTGTTCCAAACGAAACGTCCCTCTTCCGCAGATGCCCGCCCCGACGCCCACCACGGACTGATTCATGTTGGACAAGGATCTCATCGAGCGAGCAATTCAAGGCGACCGCGACGCCTTCGAAGCCATCGTTGAGGCCAATCAGGCGGCGGTCTTCGGTTATCTTCGGGCTCGTTTGTTCCAACCCAACGATGCCGAGGATCTCACGCAGGAAGTTTTTCTCAGGTTTTATCTGACCCGCGCCCGCTTCGATAGTGCCAATCTGGTTCGTCCCTGGCTGCTGGGAATCGCGAGGAATCTGCTGAAAGAACACGCGCGAAAACTGAGGCGGAGAAAAGAAGTCGCCTGGACGGAACTCTGCCTCGAATTGGACGACATGCTTCGCCCCGGAGCGGCGGATGGGAACGAGGGAATCTACGAAGATGTGATCTCGCATCTGCCGGGCTGCCTGGAATCTCTAGGCCCCAGCGCTCGGAACGCGATCGACTTGCGGTATCGCTCCAACTTGCGGCTCTCGGCCATCGGCAAAAAACTGCACCGCAGCGAAGGAGCCGTCAAACTGTTAATGTTCCGCGCCCGGCAGGCGCTGAAACATTGCTTGGACACAAAACTCAATCAGCCGAAATAACTCTTCCAATTGTTCATGGCATACTTTCAATCATTCATCACCCAACCGCAAACCAGCGGATTGCAGGGCAGAGGGACAAAGTTTGAAACACCCAGAAACATTCTTACCGCTTTGTCCCTCTGCCACTTTGTCCCCGCAAACAAGCCGCGAACCGTAGAGCATCTGGCGAATTAAGACAACTGTTTCTGCTCCTGACGGTTTGAGTAACTCAAAACCTTCCCCCTGATTTTTCTGGGAACATTGACCGATGGACTCTCGCTTGACCGATGCCGACTTGATTCGTCTCGTGCAGGAAAAACTGCCCGAAGAATTATCGCACGCCGAGATCCGTCAACTGCACCGGCGGTTGAAAGAATCTTCCGAACTCAAAGCCGTGTTGATCGGGCAGCTTCATTTGGAAACCTATTTGACGACGGCGTTGGCGGAAATCAATGTCTCCGTGGATGAGATCGTCCGCAAAGCCTCCGCGATGGCGCAGCCTCAACCCGCCAAACGCTGGCCGTTATGGATGGGATTGGCAGGTTTGATCGTGGCGGCGGGAGTCGGGATTTATTTTGCGGTCCAATCGAAGCCCCGCGATGCGGACCAACTCGCGGGAATCCCGCCGAAGCAAGAAACCCCGCAAAACGAAAAACACCCCCCGCCGGAAAACATCGACAAGCCTTTGGAAACCAATCCGGCGGAAAAATTCGTCGGCCCCAAGTTGCCGGCTAATCCCCCGGTGGAAAACAAGCCCCCGGAAAAAATTGCGGAGACAAACCCGGCGGAAACCCCGCAAGGCAAGCCAAGGGATCCGTGGTTTGAATCGCTGAATCCCGATGCCGCCTTGCTGCCCGTGGCCGAGACCGCATACCGTTTTCCCGGTTGGCAGCGAGGCGAACCGCTTCGCAAACCCGAAGCCCAAGCCTGGCTGAAGCCGGCTTCGGGTCATGGGTTTTCCATCAACGAGAAAGAAGCCAACAACTTGCGCTGGGTAGAACTGGACGGGGTGGGAAAACTCCAAGCCCCCTGGGTTCCCGATGCCGTTTTGCGAATCTCCCTCTTCGAAGATGAAAACTTCAACCTGCATTTTTGGGCCGGGGAGGAAGGTGTGACGCTCAAGCATTATCGCAACCGCCGCCCGCAGCTCTGGTCGGCTTATCGCTCCCAGCGAAAGCCAAACAAACCGCTTCCCGAACGCCTCGCATCGCTCCTCACCAGCGATGATGGCCGGCAGTCCCGCGTTCGTTCCGGCGTGGTCGAGTTTCGTTATCAAGAGGGTTCGTTGGTGATGTCGCAAGGCCATGTTCGCTTGCTGAGCGTGCCGATGCCCGTCTGTCCGCAAGAAATCATTTTCGATGGGAAAATCAAGCTCAGCGAACTGGCGATGTATCGCGGCGAGGATTTCCCCCCCGCTGAGCCGAACCCCCGCCCGTTGGTCAGAACTTCAAAGAATCCCGTCGATGCCGCTTGGATGACATCCCTGCCCACGCGCGATCTTCGCGAAGGCATCCGCGAACTGGGCCAAACTCGCGAAGCCCAAGACGATTGGCAAGAATCCCTCGCCGAGGGCATTTTCGTTTCCGCGAACGCGGGGAAAATTCGGCTCGCGGTAGAGAAATCCGAGCAGCCCGTTTTCGTGGCGACTCGGCTTGAGCGGGCGGGATTTTATGAAGTCATTTTTCGCGTGGACGAGGCTGCGCCCGGCGTGGGGTTTTATTTCGGCGATGACAAAGGCAAGGAACTTCACCGCATCGGGTTTCTGCGGGAACGAAGGACTGGGCAACTCGTCTTCAATGCTTCGCGGAACTACAACGACAAAGAAATCGACCGCGATCCCAAAAACGAACCCGTGGCGTATTTTGAACCCCGCCAATGGATTCGCGTGGTCTGGGGATTCAACTCGTTCAAAGTTTGGTCGAGCGGGGATGGCGTGCATTGGGGCTTGGCCCTTTTCCCCACGCGAGGATTCTCCGGGCCGTTCACCAGCCTGGGATTGATGGTCCAAAAAACCGATCAACCCCTGAAAATTTCGCTATCCCATTTGGAGATTCGCGAACTCTCGGCGGTGACTTCGCTCGCTTCGGAAACCGCCCGCGAACTCGTGCCGCCGATGGGCGATTTGTCGCAGATGGACTTCGGAACCTGGAATCAAAAAGTTCTCGCCGCCAGGCCCCGCGATGCGGAAAGCAATCCTTCGATCTCGATGGCGGAATGGCGGAGGGCGTGCGCGATTCGTTCGTTGGCCGAATCGCCTTGGTGTTCGCTTTCCTCCACGTTGTTGCGCGGGTTGATTGAAGAGGGCTTGCAATCCGCGAAACCTTTAAGCGAGCGGTTTCGGCTGTTGGATGAAGTCTCGCTGCTTTACGATTTATGGGGCGGGGCGGAGTCTGCTGCGATGGTGGAAATGTACGAAAGGCTGGGCACGATGGCCGCCGAGGAAGGCCAGCCCGATCCCTTCGGTTCGGTCATCACTCAACTGCAAACCGCGCCGATTTGGACGGAAGCCAACATGCAAATCATTCAGCCCGACTTCACGCGGGAGATGCTGCTTCGCGAGACGTACACAAGGGATTGGAAACAGTTGCGTTCGATTGCCCGGCGGACGGAATTTTTGATGCTCTCTGCCCATCCCCAGCAAAATTGGTGGTGGGAACGCGACCAAAGATCGCTGCTGGATTGGGCGGAAATGCTCGCCAACCAAGAAGCCCCGGAACCCGCGGGAGAAACCGCGGATTGGATGCGGTTGGCTTCGCGCGGCAGGCAGTGGAAGCAACCGCTCGTCACGCAAGTCAGCAAGGAAGGCTACAATGTGATGGCGGAGTTCGAAGCCGCCCTCAATAGCGATGCCAACGCGGATGCCTGCCGAATTATTACCTCGGCGGGCCGCGCGGGCTTGGCGGGATTGCTGCCCGATTCCAAAGATCCCGATCTGTTGGTCTCGCTGCCCCGCGCGATCGCGATTGCGATGCGGGAACACCCCGAACTGCAAGCCACAATGTGCAAACAGTTTGGCGACATCGGGAAAGTCCGCGCTAGAGAAGCCATGACCCGCGCGGATGTCGATGCCGTCGAAGCCGCCACCGTCCGCTTTTTCGGCACGCCGGCGGCGGCGGAAGCCTATCAATGGTTGGGAGACCGCGCACTCGCCGGCGGCAAGTTCGCCCAGGCCGCCCAAGCCTATCAAGATGCTTTGCCGGCGGCGGAAAACACCCTCAAACGCGATCTGCAAAATCGGCTGCGGTTGGCCGCCGGCATGTTGGGGCACGAAGTCAAAAGCGAACCGGCGGCCACGGTGGAAATCGCATCGGCATCGTGGACCGGGCCGGAGTTCGAGCGCTTGATCGAGCAGATCAGGCAAGGCCACGCCCGCGCGGAATCCGCCACGCTGGCAGATTGGAACTCCCCGCAAGCCATGCAATCCCCGCCTCAGCCCGCACACTTTAACGCCGTGGTTCGCAACCGATTCACGGGCGACTTGGGCAAAGGCGCGGGGCGTTACGAAGATCGCAACACCGATTGGGCGGCCCGTCAATTGGCGGTCGCCACGCAAGGAAATTTGATGTTCGTTTCCAATCGCTTTCAAGTGGTTTGCTATCGAATGAACGATGGAGGAACCCAATGGTCGCGCGGACTGGGCGGAGAGCAAGGCGACATCCATGCGTGGCCTTTCATTTCCATGCAACCATTGGCCGTCGGCGACCGCGTGTTTGTGCGCCGGCTGACCAAACGCGGCCCCGAACTCGCCTGTTTCAGCAAAAACAAAGGCGAAGTTCTCTGGCACGTTCGCCCGGAACACCACGTCGCTTCCGACCCGGTCTTCGTGCAAAACCGCCTGTTGGCGTTGGTCGCGACCATCCCGCAAAGCGGAATGCTGCAACTCGATTTAACTTCCTTCCACCCCGAAAGCGGAGCCGTGCTGTCTCAGCAGCCGTTACTGATGCTGCAAGATGAATGGAACGGCTGCCCGCCCTGCCAGATTCTGGCTACGAATGGAAAAATCCTCGCCACTATTGGCGGGGCGACGGTGTGTTGCGATTCGCTGGGCCAACCGCAGTGGCTGCAAAAACATCCCTGGCTGCCCGCCGAGGTAGACCGCGATTCAAAATGGCAGCAGCATCAACCCCCGCTGGTTTCGGAAGGCCGGGTTTACATCTCGCAAGCCGGCGTGAAGGAAATCGCCTGTTTTGAACTGGCCACCGGGCGCAAAATTTGGTCGCGGCCCGTGCCCCACATCGTGCGAGTCGCGGGCATCGCCGGCGGGAATCTGATCGTCCAAACCGAAATGGGCCTGAAAGGTTTCGATCATCTGACGGGCGAACCCCGCTGGAGTTCCGCCATTCCCGACATGCTTTACGGCATGCTTTGCGGGGGAGATCGGCTGGTTTATTCCCGGCTGCTTGAATCCGCCCCCGAAGACATCGTGTGCCTGGTTTGGCTCAATCCCCAAACCGGCGAAGAACTCGCGCATTCCCGCATCAAACCGCTGGAAGGCAAGGATCTCAGGTTCGGGCCTTTGATCGCGGAAGACGAACGTCTGTGGGGATTTTTCGGCAGAGGATTTAAGGAAGCCTCGCGCGAGTTGGTGCGAGTTGGTTCCCGATCCCGCCCTGCCGCCCGCCGGTCCGCTTTCTCCCAATCGCCTGGCGACGTGGGTGGATGATGTCTCGCCGGGTTCGCTCGCCAACACCGCTTTGGTGCTGCCCGCATGGGTTTTAACCACCCGGCAGCATTTCTCCAAGCAGGAAAACGGCGTCCCTTGGCTGCCGGAGTTTCGCGGGGAAAAATCGGTCATCAAAACCCAGTCTGAAAAATAACCGCCCCGTGCATTTTCTCCGCGAAATCGCTTTGAATAACGATGAGCGGGCCACCCTGAAACTTCACGTCGGCCACGAGGGCGGCAAGTCGTGGACCGTCAAAGTCAACTTGGGAAGCCAAACCTTGCTGGAACAAATCGTCGATGATGCCACCGCCCCCAACGGCTGGATCAAGCGAGAGATCGACCTAACCCCTTGGGCCGGCAAAACCGTTTGGCTCTCGGTCAGCCAGTCATCCACCCCGGACAAAGAACCCGGCAATGCTTATTGGAAATCGCTGGAAATCCAAACCCAGCCGCTGCCGAAAGAATGAAGCTTATTCATTCGCCCATTGTTTCAGGCGGTGGAACCAATCGCGGGCGGCGGCGACTTGGGTTTTGGTATCGGGGTTCGTCTCTTTCACACTCGGCGAAACTTCGCAAGGCCAACAGATGCCGGCACGGTCCCATACGGAGGCCGGCTTTTTGATGATGGCCGCAAACGCAGCGGCCTTTGGAAATCCGGCCATCCACGTCCATCCATAACTCCACGGGTTTTCCGCCGGATTTGCCCGTCAGATGCAGGCCGCCGTTCGTGCCGGTTTCGCGGGAAAGAATCTGCACGAGATTGTGGGCGACCAATTTTCGCGATTCCGCCAACTCCGGGTTCTCCGGTCCCAGATCGGCTTCATCCAAGGCGTTGGGCAGAATCCGCCGCCAGCGGTAAAGCCCGGCGGCAAGATCGTGAATGACTTCCCCGGTGTGCGCCAGCTTATTCAGAGCCGTCGCACATTCCGCCGGGTCGATTTTGTGATGATCGCGAATCGTCTCCAAACTCGCCGCTCCCCGCCGTTCCAAATCGTCGGCGATTCGCGAAAGCGTGGCGGCACTCAGACCGGCGGGCGGAGCCAGCGCATCCAAGGCGGAACCTCGCGTCCAATCGTTGGTCGTCCAACCGGACAGCCCCAACGTCAACCGCATCTCGCCCATCCGCGCCACCCAAAACGTGGGAAAGCCCGTGCCCAATAGATACACGTCGAACTGCTCCGCCAATGGCAATAGCCGCGCCAGGGTAAGCAACCGCCGTCGGCCCCAAATGCGGATCGGTTCATCATTCGGGCCGCGATAAACCGTGCCCCGCGAGATGATCCGCCGTTCCCAGGGTTCCAACACCAGTTCGGGAGCCTGGCCGGATTTCAGTTCAAACCGCACGGCTCGCGGGCTGGTCTTGGCTTTGTTCCGCTTGAGGAAAGCCAACAACGAATACACCGCTTCCCGCGAGAGCGTAACTTTCCGCATCGGCATCGTCATCGCCGCCTGCAATTGCAAAAAGCCGCGCAGCCAACCGTGGGGAAGATCGATTTTTTCTTCGCGGTAATTTTCTCGGTCTTGGGTGGCGACTTCAAAACCTGCAGGGTCCACGGTGAAGCGAGTTTCGCGGTAGGATCTGAGCGATTGAAAGTGGTTATAGAGGTGCCCAAGAGTAATCCACATTGGTGGTTCCGGTTTGTACGTTCGCGGAATCGTTCGCAAACGTGTCTTCGCGGTTGACGGTCAAGCAGCCATAGCTCGATTCATCCGCGGAGAAGCATTCGAAAGAACACCACATCTTCCGCGACCGTGATGATGGGATCGCAGGGCATCAGTTTTCGCCACAGGTTCACATCGTGCCAAAGTAAATAACGGGAATAGCGGTTGCGGGCTTTCCAATAATCCTTGCGGGCATGCCCGTAGATCCGCTCCAACTCTTCGGGAGCCTTTTGGTTTTGGGCGGCGGCGATTTCTTCCAAGGCTTTCCGGGTCACGTCCCGGCGAAGACGCTGCTGCATCTCGCGCTGCTCGGCTTTCCATTTTTCGTAGGCCGATTTATCTCGCGGTTGAAACCTTAAATCGTTAATCACCACATCGTGCAACGCAGACATCGCTTCGCGAAATTTCAGCGGATTGACAAGCCCCGCATCAAACGCGACCGGTTGCCGGGATAAGTTGGGAGCCAGCGACAACACCCGCGATTGCCCCACGGTTTTCAGATCACTTTTGCCCAAATAAGAAAACGTCACGTCCATGAATGTCTCTGCCGGCATGTTGAGAAAAAAAGGCGAGCGGGGGTCGTCAGCCCCCCGGTTATGTTGCATGATGATCCATCCCTCGGATCTCAACCTCGGCACTTTACCACACGGTTTCCCCGATGGGCAGCACGGTGACTTCCGGCAGATGTTGGCCGATGGCCTTCGCGAGTTCGGGCTGGGATTCCCTCAATTGTGTCACGGCGGCCAAGGCTTCCCGCATCTCCGGGCCGCGAACCGAGCGGAGTGCAACCGCCAAGACGGGCAGCAACGACTCCGCGCGTGCAGGCTCTTTTTCCAAGGCAATGGTGATTTGATGAATCGCCTTGAGTTTCTGCCGACCGCCCCGATGCACGCCCGCCAATACGCTGCACCATACCGGGGCGAGCGACTCCGCATCGGGACGCGGAAACTTTCGCTGCGACCGGCGATCCAAAACATCGATCAACCGCCCGCGAACATCATCGAACGGCGTTTCCAACAATCGGCACCAAAACACGGGATCATTAAAAGCGGCGGCGTTGGCGGGGTCGGGTTCGGCTAGTAACCACTCCCAAGCCGACTTGCGAATCGGCGAAGATAGCGAATCGAAAAACGGTAACACGTTGTCGCGAAGGTAAACATCGGCCAATCCCAAAATCGGCAACGCCCAGGCCGCGATTTCCGCCGCGATGGCTTCGCATTCGGCTTCGCTTAATGCGGTCAGACTCTGCCGATCTTCGGGAGCGTGAGCGAATGGCTCTTGCAAATAAACCGAAGCCCAAGCGGGCGACGGGCGCTGGTTCGGCAATCGTCAGCCGTAGACACTCGGCCAACGTCAATCGCTCGCCGGTAACTTTTGCAGCCATCACCCGGCAAATAGTTTCCAATGCGGTCAGATTCTTCGTGTCCAACAATCCCAGCCAAGCCGCAAGCGGCCAGGTTTCCAAGCCTTCCGCTTGCTCTAAAAGTTCGGCGGCGAATTGTTGGATTTCCGCGTGCGGATCTGCCAACAGTTCCCGCAGTTCCTCGGCGGGAAGTTTTTGGAGTTGCGGGGCTGATGGGTTTTCAGCATTTGGATCGCCCAAACCCGCACGGGTCGAGAGCGGGCTTCCAGCACGATCAACAGCAGCACGTCCCACGCATCCGGGTTTTGCCAAAGTTCCAGAAATCGCGGCGCGGGGGAAAGTTCGCCCAGCGTATGGCCGGGACGAAGTTTGATCTGCGAAGACCCGAAATCCAACGCGGGATGCCGCCCGAAGCAAGCCTGCATCAGGCTCCAACTATCGAGCAGGTTTTCCCCTTGGACGAAATCGGAATCGCGGTAGAGAATCAGCGAGCGGGCGATGGCCAACGCATAATCGCCCGGCCTCTGAAAACCCAGCCGACGAAAATACCGCCAACTCCGCCGGCGAAGATAATACCGCGTATGATAAGAGAATAACCGACCCCGTGCGGGCTTTTTCAGGGGGACGTTTTTTT
>CAWAVN010000014.1:0-353200 GCA_963785505.1 uncultured Planctomycetaceae bacterium | reverse complement strand
AAATTAGCGATTTTGACGAGGAACAAAGAGGAAAATCCGCATTTACTCCGAAGGGGTTAGACGAATCCCGTTGTGTAACCCCTTCGGGGTATTGTGGTTGGATGGACCCTCCACCCAGAGTGCGCTACGCGACTCTGGGCTTTGGAATGTAACACCTTCGGCGTAAAAGCAAATTTTATGCTCGCTGGTGCTGACTTCGGTTTCCTACTTCAACATTCAAAAATCATCACTCGACACTCATCAATCCGTTTTTGGTTGTGGCTCTCCCGCGCTGTGGCTTCCCTTTGCCCATTTGCGTTTACTGTCTTTCTTATTTGCGAATTTGACGAGAAAATCGGTTGATTCTCATTTCCCGGTAACTATAATTTTGTATAGTTAAGCGGCGGTGAGAAATCACCATTTTTCGTTTCCGTTTTGCGGAGGGACTTCTCGTGGAAGCAACGATTCGATTGGCGGCGGGCAACCGCTTGGTTAAAGTCGAGGGCGAAACGGCCAAAGACATCTTCGAGAACATGGCGATGGCTTACGAGGTTTTCAACGAAACCTGCTGCGGCCTTTGCGGTTCGACGAACATTCGCCCCGTGCATCGCGTGGCCGACAAATACCACTTTTACGAATACCATTGCCAGGAACCCGGTTGTTGGGCCAGGCTGAGTTTGGGACAACTCAACGACAACAACGGAGCCTTGTTCCCCGTGCGAAAGCTGATGGCCAACGGCAAACCCAGCTTCAAACTCGGCGAGTACGGCCCGCACAAAGGCTGGACCAAATACAAAGGCGAAACCGCCAGAGAAGTCTAAAGCACCAGCGGAGAAACCGTGCCGGATTTTCGATCTTCGCCCAGTCCGGAATGTTGGGTGTTCAAACTTGGTGGGAGTTTACTCGACCTGCCGAGTTTGCCCGATCACTTGCGAACCGTCATTCGCTCCGTGTCCCAAAAACCGCTTTTGGTCGTGGGCGGGGGAGTCGCGGCGGAGGCGGTTCGCGAATGGGATCGAATCCATACTCTCAATTCTTCCACCGCCCATTGGTTGGCCGTTCGCGCGATGGAGTTCAATCAATACTTGATCGAAAGCCTACTTGCCGGAAGCCATGCTTGTCACCCATCCCAAAAACGCCGTTGAAGTCTGGCAGCAACGGGGAATTGCCTTGCTGAATGCGTGGGAATGGTTGCAAACCGAGGAAGGGCAACCAAAATCGCTGCCACACTCTTGGCAGGTGACCAGCGATTCCATCGCGGCGAGCGTGGCGATTCGTTGGCGGGCAGAGGGTTTGATGCTGCTCAAATCAACAGAAGCCCCGGCATCCTTCACAAACCCGAACGAGGCTGATGAAAGTATTGTGGATGGATATTTTCATTCATTGGCCCCTCAACTGCCGCAAATCACCTGGTGGAATTTGCGAGTCGAGGACAAATAAAACCAGGAAACCGCTTCCTATCCAAAATCGTCGAAGTCTTCTTCCTCGGTTTTCTCCGAAGGCGGGGCTTTGGGGGCGGGTTTGGGCACGCCATCTTGCACGGGGATACTGCCGACGACATGGTGGCTGACCCATTGGGCTTTTTTGGTTTTCGTGGTCGGTCCCAAATCGCCCAACTCGGCTTCCAAGGCGGCCCGCATTTGAGCGAAGCCATCGAAGGCCCGCCGGCGGAAGAGATTGTAACCGCTCCACATGAGGTCCGCACAAATCTCGGCGGGCACGTTGCCGGTGTTGGCCCCCAAACCGGGAATGGCCACCGATGTCAATGCTGCCGGGTGCTTGCATGTTTTGAATGTGCACCGCTTGAAATGCCGCCGCACACGCCAAGGCGACGTTCATCGTGTCGCTAATATCTTCCGAAGACGAAACCATCGTGGGCGTGGAAATCAACCACGCGGGTTGCCTTTGTTGTGTGGGAACGCAAGTCGCGTGGCCGACGGGCATGTGACCGGAATAGACTTGGCCGATGGCTTTCTGGACGCGATTTTCGATACTGCCGCCGAAATGTTTTTTAAGCACGGCATCCAAACCGCCATCCATCGAACCCCGCGAGTTGGTGGGCGAGACGAACGCATCCACGGGTTGTTCGAGCATGGAACCCTTGCACGATTTCCACTTCGGGATTTTCCTCGAACGTCTCCCGCCACGCCTTGATCATTTTCGGATTGATATCGACCAGAACAACGTGAACCTGCATGGAACTCCCTGATTCCATCTGAATTAATGTGACCGACGACAAGTCGTCGGCTTGGGATGATTAGGCTTTGAACTCGACGAGGTATTCCATCTTTTGTTGGGCGGTGTTGTAGATCACGAATTCGTCATCGTCGAACTCCGAGGTCACGCTTTTTTGGCGGCGAATGCCGTGGCAACTGTTGTAACCCTTGGGCGGTTCGGAAAGTCCGTAGGTGATTTTGTGGTATTGCTTGACCTTGCCCAAGGCGACGCGGGCGACGGTCATCAGGCGGGTTTTGCGTCGGCCCGGCGTGGTGTAGAACACGCTGGTGCAAGCGGCATCGCCGAAGTAAATCCCGTGGCCCAACCAGCCGGCATCCGTGCGATGCACGCCCATGCTGACCACGATCTTCGGCAGCAAAATCCCACGCGACAACAGACCGACCCAGTTCTGAATCCGCGAACCGTGGAACAGCATCCGCTGGTTGTCCATCTTTTCGGTGAAGGCTTTTTGCTTCCTCCGGGCGGGAGACGCGGAAACATGCTTTCCGACCTTGATCGATTGGCTTTTGACTTGGCTTTCGACGACGTAGTCCCGCATTTCCTTGAACTCGCCGGACTTCGAATCGACCGGCGTGATTTGGCAGTCCAGGGCTTCGTATTCCTGATCGGCCTCGGCATCGAAAAGCACGCTGCCTTCCTCACCGTTGACTTGGAGCATGTCTTTCATCAACTGCAGCGTTTCTTGCTTTTGCTCGAAGTCTGCCAGACTGATCAATCACCGCTGCCGCCGCGGCTTCGCGGGACCGCCCGAACCGATGGGGAATCACGGTGTAAAAATCGCTGGAGAGTTGCTCTAAGGACTCCGCTTTTTTCTTGGCGGCTCTTTTTTTGTTGAAACTCGGCGTAGGCGTCGGAAAGGATTTGCTCGCCTTTTTCAATTTGGCCGATGGTCAGACACGCCCAGTGGGGTTTCGATGCCGTTGGCGGTGATCTTGGCTTGGAGTTTTCGTGGTCAACGCTCCGGTGGCTTCATCGTAGATGTAACGGACGAGATCGCGAACATCCGCGGGAATCAGGCTTTTCTTGTTGGCTTTTTTCTTCTTCTTTTTGCCTTCGGTTTTGGCGGCCTCGATTTTTTCGAGGGTTTTGGAATCCACGTCTCCGCTGCTGGTGCCGCGGGCTTTTTGCGAACCGATTTTGCTGGAAGCGAGGGCGACTTCTTTATATCCCTTGTCGAGCGGAGGTCTTTTGGCTGTAGATGGATTGGTAACCGGCTTGGGCCTCGGCCAAGCGAATCGAAGTAGCGGTTTTCCTTTTGGCCGCTGTCGGGGTTGGTTTCCAGATCGTCCGTGCGTCCGTAATGGGTGAAGACGCGGTAAGCAATCTTAGCCCGCTTGTTTTGGGCGGTGTGCAATTCAATCGCATAATACTTATTGCGATTGGTTTTGATGTCCGTGACTTGCAGCACGGCTTTTTGGGTGATTTCGTATTCATCGGGGAAACTCGGTTGCCCGCGGCGCCCACCTTCCACGCTTTGACCTTCGCCATGACTTCGATTTCCGTCGCATGAGAAGAAATGGGATGTTTCCCATCCATCAATGGCTGATTCGCCATACTGCATAAAACATACGACGGAACGCAAGCCAAGATTCACAATTTGTGCTTCCAAAAACATTTATCTTGTATTTCGGCGACACGGGGTTCTTCCGGCTTGCGTGACAGAGTGGCTTTTCGTTGTTGCCCGCCGTTCATTCCTTCCCAGAATCGGCTTTTGCGGTTTTGGTTTTGGCCGAGTCATCCGTTGCGGGCGGGGTTGGGGCTTTGTCGAGTTGTTTTAGGAGCCGAAACAGGTCGCTGTCGGTGGTCAAGATCAAGCGGTTGGATTTTCCTTGCAGGGCTTCGCGGTATAGTTTGAGCGTGCGGTCGAAGTTGTAGAAGTCGCCGGTTTCGTTAATGGCTTTGGCGTAATCGCCGATGATTTCCGCGTCGATTTTTCCGCGAATGGAACTGCTTTCGCCCTCGCCTTCCCCCTTGAAACGTTCGACTTCCGCGTGGGTTTCGTTGAGGATCACGTCCTTCTTCTTCTTTCCTTCAGCATAGTGCTTGGCGGCAATGGCTTCCATTGCGGTTTTCAGCCGGACGAAAGCCTCCTCGCGAACCGCCGGCACGAAACTAATGTTGTAAATCCCCACATCCACCAGTTCGATGCCCCGGTCGGTGTCGCTTTCGCTGCCGGCTTCGCCTTTGCCTTTCAAGCGGTTTTGCACGTTCTCGCGAATACGATTGAGGATTTCCTGCCGGCCCAGTTGAATATTCCTCGGCACGTCGCCGCGAATGAGATTATCTTCGTTTTTACCGGGTTTCCGGTTGCCGTTGGCATCGGGCTTGGCATTGTTTGCTTCGAGGATCTCCGGCTGAGCAAATTGGAGGGAATACGTCAATTCGCGGTCGCTCGAACGGATGACTTCGGACAGATCGTGGCTGGTGATCTCATCCCGAATGGCCGCCCGCACGCGGTCTTTGACGGCGGACTCCGCATTGGCCACGCTGACTAACACCTGACGAAACTTTTTGGGATCGTTAATTTTCCAAATCGCCCAGGCCGAAACTTCGATTTTCTTTTTGTCGGCAGTGGGCAAATCGACCAGCGTTTCTTGCGGACTGCTCCGCCAGAATTGCAGCGTTTTCGGAAACCGCTCCACGTTTTGCATCAAAGGGGTTTTGAAGTAAAGCCCCGGTTCGATGCGGGACGCGACGGGTTTGCCGAACTCCATCACCACAGCCACTTCCCGTTCGCTGACGGTATAAATCGAACCGAACAGCAGGATTAACACAATCGCGATTCCCGCAAGACCCCACCAGATCCATTTGGAGTATTGATTCATTTCAAGCCTCCTTTGTCGAGCGGCAAGATGGGCAAGACTTTGTTGAGGTCGGCATCGATAATCACTTTGGAATCCATCCCCTTGAGCATGACTTCCATCGCTTCCAGATACATTCGCCGGCGGGTGACATCCGGGGCCAAACGGTAAGCGGCGTATTTCGCCCTGAGGGCTTCCAACTCGCCATCCACGGCGGCGCGGCGAGATTTTGCATAACCGTGGGCCGCCTGAATCATCTCGTCTTTTTTCGCCTCGGCGGCGGGCAGAAGTTGCTCGCTTTCCTTTTTCGCTTCGCTGATGAACTTGTCCCGCGTTTGAATGGCCGAGTTGACTTCATCGAACGCCGGCTTCACCTTGGCGGGCGGCGAGACGCGTTGCAGTTGCAAGTCGATAATCGCCACGCCACAGTTGTATTTATCGAGGATTTCCTGCGTGGCATCGCGGGCTTTGCCGGCGATTTCGCCCCGCTTTTCGGTGAGGACTTCATCGAAGGAATAATCCCCCACCAAGCGGTTCATTACCGTTTGCGCTGCCGTGCGAATCACCGATTCGATGTAATCGTCTTTCCGGTTCGGCTGCGAAAAACTGAATAGGTAATGCCTGGGGTTGTTGATCTTCCATTGAATCGTCCATTCGACCGAAGCCGCGTTCAGATCCCCAGTGAGCATGAGGGTTTCTTCCTCGCGATTCTGCCGCCCGACTTCGGCTTCCTCCGAAGTGAACGGCAGGCGGACGGTGTGTTCTTCCACGCTCACCGTGTAAACCCGGTCCACCAAGGGAATGCAAAAATGAAGTCCCGGCGGCTCGGTGGCGTATTCTTTGCCGAACCTCAGCACCACGGCTTGCTCGTTGGGGGCGACCGTGTAAACGCTGCGAAACGCCAAGAACGCGGCAATCAACACGCCCGCAAGCAACAAAATGGGAATTACCAAATCCCGAGGGTCGCGTTCCCGCTCGCGGTATTGATATTTGGAATACTCCATGTGGTCCCCTCTCACAATTTCAAAAGTCAGTTTTGTTCGCCTGTAGTGTAACGCATTTTCGCTCCCGATGGTTCAAACATTTGTTCTCCGGAGAATTTGGTGGAAGACTTCCCAAATCCGTGACAATTCTCGCAACAAGAACAACCGCTGCAAAACCCGTTGGCCCCGCTGATTCCAAGGTTTCGCCAAGTTCCCCATCATCGCCAATTGTCGATCTGGTCGATGAATGCCCAAAACCTTCCATGTAATTTCCCTCTTCTCGATGATTGCGCGGGGACATGCTGTTCGATCTTGTTGTGCTGGGAACCGATCCCGCCGGAGTGTCGGCGGTAGAACTCGCGGCGAATCTGGGCCATCGCGTGGCGATCGTGGAAGATCCCGAGAACTTCGGGCAATTCAAAGCCATCGGCCTTAATCGGAAACCGAATTCCGCCGTGCGCCATTTTTGCGGATCGGCACGGTTTGCGACGGCGGAAGCTTTGGAAATCCGCCGTTCCCAGCAAACCCAAGTCATCTCCGCCCGGCATTTTTTGTTGGCCTGCGGAAATCGCCCCAAGCGACCGGCGCACGTTCCCTTCGATGGAAAGAGAATTTTCGATAGCGATGAAGTCACCCGCCAAGCACAACTGCCGCCATCTTTGCTGATTGTGGGAGCGGGACAGCACGGCCTTCGCTGCGCGGCGGACTTACTCGAACGCGACGTGCGCATTTCGCTGGTCGATCTCTCCAAAACTCTCGATCCCGCAAGAGAATCTTTGGGAACGCAAATCCTCTGGGAACGAATTCAACAGGCCAGCTGCCCGGTGCATTGGGGCACGACCGTGTTGGGGGTGGAGAACCGAAAGTCCGTCGCAACTGTGTTTTACGACAACGGCTCGATTGAATCTTACGGCGGCGTGGTGTTCGCCGTGGGCCGGGTGGGCTGCACGCAGCAACTCAATTTGCCTCGGCCCGATTTGCTGTTGGACGAAACTTTCCGCGTTTGGTGCGATGAAACGGGTCAAACGGGTTTGCCCCGGTTTTATGCCGTGGGATCGGTGGTGGGGTTTCCTCGCTTTGAAGGTTCGCCCGCCGAAGAAGCCGAGCACATCATCCGGCAGATGTTTGGGGAAGCAATTTCCCTCAAGCCCCCTGCGTTTTTCCGCATGGAAAAGCAACTGAGCCGCTGAGGATTCTTGTCCGCCGGGAATTGTCAGAATCACTCCCGCCGATCCCGAAAATTCAATTTCGGCGTCAATTCTGAGAGGAGTGCAAAAAACACATTCGCCGCAACTCCTGATTTTTGTTTAGCTTGCGAGTTCTTTCCTTTTAAGAAAAATCGAAAAACCTCGTTTGGCATGGTTCGTGCTTCACTGATTGGCATTCACCCATCATCACCACCTGAAAAGGCTGCGGGGCCAAAAAGGGGAAACTCAAATGCGATACTTGCCCACCAAAAAAACCGTTCGTGCATTGTTCGCGGCGGAAGGCTATTTGGAACTTCAACTTCCCCAACGGGCCTTGTTGGAACTCGACCGCCTGGAAGCATCGGGGGAATTGGAACCTTATTCGCTGTATCTTCGCGGCCAGGCACTCCAACAATTGGACCGCTACGAAGAAGCCATTGATGCCCTGCACGAAGCCGCCCGCACGATTCCCAGCCCGTTTAACCGCAAAGTCTGGGAAGATTTGAGCCAGTGCTTCCGCCACCAAGGTCTGGAAGAATTGGCGGATGTCGCCGAACTCTTCGCCAATGACCCGGCAGGCGGAGCGGATCGCGAATTTGCCGAAGACCCCGCGGAGGAATCCCTGTCCGATTTCGACCAAGAATTCGCGTTCGACGTGGAAGACGATTCCCCCTGGAATCGTTACGAAATGTCTTCGGCGGACGATTTTGAGGACTACAATTTCGAGGAAGGTTGGGACGAGTTCGGCACGGATTGCGATGAGGATTCCCGTTCCCCGCACCACAAACGCCCGCGAAAATAATCCCCACACCGAATCCTGACTGCATATTTTAGGCGGCTCTCCCTAGTCCTGGTTCCGGTTGGTTTTTCCAATCGGAATCAGGACTTTTTTCGCGGGCTATGGATCGTTGTTTGCGATGTGGAGGATTTTTTGCGGTGGGCAAAGGTTGCCGACAATCGGCCAATCGCCTATGTTACCTGCAAATCGAATTCCCTCGACGCAAGGCGGGCTAAATGTCCGCGCGGATGCGAAATTGTCTTTGCATCAAACTCGCGTCCCGTTGAAATGGAGAGTCGGATGACCAAAATTGCCCCGCCGCCCTACAAAGTCAAAGATTGCAAAACCGAAGAGTTCGAGCGGCTGGCCAAATGGGGCCGCATGGAAATTGAACTGGCCCAAAACGAAATGCCGGGGCTAATGGCCCTCCGCGAAAAATACGGGGCCAGCCAACCGCTGCAAGGCACGCGAATCGCCGGCTGCCTGCACATGACGATTCAAACCGCCGTCTTAATCGAAACCCTCACAGCCTTGGGGGCGGAAGTCCGCTGGTCGAGCTGCAACATTTTCTCGACCCAAGATCACGCTGCCGCCGCCATCGCCGCGACCGGCGTACCCGTATTCGCTTGGAAAGGCATGTCCGAAGAAGAGTTCGATTGGTGTATCGAGCAAACTTTGTTTTGGCCCGATGGCCAAGCCCTCAACATGATCTTGGATGATGGCGGCGACCTGACGGTGATGGTTCACGAGAAGTTTCCCGAACTGCTCGAAAACATCAAAGGCTTGACCGAAGAAACCACCACCGGAATCCACCGCCTGCACGCGATGCACAAAGCCGGCAAACTCGGCTGCCCGGCGATCAACGTGAACGATTCCGTCACCAAAAGCAAGTTCGACAATCTCTACGGTTGCCGGGAATCTTTGGCGGATGGCATCAAACGGGCCACCGACATCATGATGGCGGGCAAAGTCGTCGTGGTTTGCGGATATGGCGACGTGGGCAAAGGCTGCGCCGATGCGATGCGCGGTTTGGGAGCCCGCGTGATTATCACCGAAATCGATCCCATCTGTGCCCTGCAAGCAGCGATGGAAGGCTACCAAGTCACCACAATGGACGAAGCCGCCGCGATGGGCGACATTTTCGTGACCGCCACCGGCTGCTGCGACATCATCACCGGCCCGCATTTGGACGCTATGAAAAACGAAGCCATTGTCTGCAACATCGGCCACTTCGATTCCGAAATCGATATCGCCTACCTCAAAAAACGCGGCGACATCCAACGGGTTCAAATCAAAGCCGACAGCGACGTGGGCGGCCCCGTGGATAAGTGGGTTTATCCCGATGGCAAAGCCGTGCTCGTGTTGGCGGAAGGCCGTCTGGTCAACCTCGGCTGTGCGACGGGGCATCCCTCGTTCGTGATGTCCAACAGCTTCACCAACCAAGTCCTCGGACAAATCGCCCTTTGGACGGAAACCCAGAAATTCACCGTCGGCGTCCACGTGCTTCCCAAAGAATTGGATGAAGAAGTCGCCCGCCTGCATCTGGGCAAACTCGGCGTGAAGCTGACCAAGCTCAACGAGAAACAATCCCAGTATCTCGGCGTGCCCGTCGAAGGCCCTTTCAAACCGGACTATTACCGCTACTAAAGTTTGTTCAATACAAATCGAAAATCCTACAAAGAGCGCGAGTCCTTATGGATTCGCGCTTTTTGTTTTATGCGCCGGGTTTCTATGATGGAGAAAACAAAAAGCGTGGACTTCGCGCAACTCGAAAAAGAAACCAGGGGTGATACATGCAGGTATTTCAGTTTCTCGCCGGCGTGGTGGTTTTGCTGTTTGGGCGTCCGTTGTATTGGGCCTTGGTGGCTGTGTTGGGTTTTCTGATCGGTTACGAGTTGGTCCGCGACTTGGCCATTGCTCAATCTCCGCTGATGCGCGTGCTGCTGGCCGTGGGTGCGGGACTTATCGCAGCCGGTCTTGCGGTGGCGTTTCAATGGCTCGCGTTCGGCTTGGTGGGTTTTCTGGCCGGAAGTTATCTCGTCCAAGCCGCGCTGGTGCGCTATGAAATCACCACCGCCAACCCGGCAATTTGGATCATCGTGGGCGGCGTTATCGGGGCGGTAATCGCGTTCCTATTGGTAGATTGGGCGGTGATCGTACTTTCGTCGGTGGCCGGGGCCACGATGATCGCCAATCAATTTGAAGTGGCCAATCAAACGCGGTTGCTCATCATGCTGGGTTTGATCGTGGTGGGCGTGATCTTCCAACGCACCCGCTTAAACCGCGAACAAATGCGAAAGCAACGCCTCATCTAACATCAGCCGCGCAACGTGCGAGATTTGAAAGGGGGCGGCAGCGAAACCGGCTATTTCTCCAAGCGTTTCACATCGACAAAATACGCCCCGTGCCCGCCTTTGGGTTCGCCTTCCAACCAGGTTTCCAATTTGGCCGGGCCTTCGGGTAAGGCGAGTTCTAAAGTCACCGAAGTCGCTCCCGGTTTAATCGGCTTTGAGGCTTTCGCATCGCCGACTTGAATGCGGGCCGACTTCGCGGTCATCTGCGGGGAATCTTCAATGTAATACGGACGCAACCGCAGCGTGATTTCGTACCGACCCGCTTTTTTTATATCCACTGCCCAGAACCCGTTGGCTTTGGGATGCCGGGCGACGCTGGGTTGATTCCAAGGCACGGGGCCGTTGTTGGTGTGCCAATCGTGGCAGGTGAGGTGGGCCGGGTTTTCCGCATCATCGCCCAACGCGATTCGCACGTAATCGTCGAACCGCGTGGAAATGCTGGCGTACCATTTTTCGTAGTCGGCAGCAGAGTTGCTGAAACACCTCGGGGTGTTCTTCGGCCACGTTGGTTTTCTGGCCGGGGTCTTTTTGGATGTCGAACAGTTCCCGGCGTTTGCCATCGGTCACGAATCGCCAACGCTCGGTCATCACGGCGGCTTTCCTCCATTTTTCCGGCGTTTCCAAGCGCTGCGAATGCACTGCCAACGTGCGTTCCGGCCAATCGGCATCGGGGCCGCCGTTCAACAAGGGAGCTAAACTTCTTCCATCCAACTTCGCGGTTTTGGGCACGGGCACTTTGCACAAATCCGCCAGCGTGGGCAGCACATCGATGTGGGCAGTGAGTTGCGTACACGTCCCTGCCGCCGCCGATGTGCCCAGTCGGCCAACGGATGAAGAACGGCACGCGATGCCCGCCTTCGTATTCGGAACCCTTTTGCCCGCGCATGCCGGCGTTGAAGCCGCCTTTTTGTGTGCCGGCGGCGGTTCCGTTGTCCGTGGTGAAAATGAAAATCGTGTTGTCAGTCAGACCAAGTTCCTTGAGCTTTTGCTCCATCCGCGCAATGTTCTCGTCAATGTTGGTAATCATCCCGTAAAACTCGGCCCGCGGCGAGGGAACACCCATTTTCTTGTAGGGTTCGGAGTATTTGGGATCAACTCGAAAGGGACCGTGCGCCGCATTGGTGGGAAGGTAAACCAGAAACGGTTGGTCTTTGTTTTTCTCGATGAATTTCATGGCTCCATCGAACCAAACGTCGGTGCAATATTTCTCGAAAGTTTCAAGAACCCCGTTGTGCCAATAGGTATCGCCGAAATAATCGTTGCCCCAATAGTCGGGCGTTTGCATCACGCCGCCGCCGCCGTTGACCAAGACTTCTTGAAACCCCTGGTCCTGGGGTCGGCAGGGGTAATTGTCCCCCAAATGCCACTTGCCGAAGATCCCCGTTTTGTAACCGGCCTTGGAAAATACCTCGGCGAGCGTGATTTCATCGGTGTGCATCAGCGAGCGGCCCATGATCGTGTGCCAAACTCCGGTTCGGCTGGAATAGCGGCCCGTCATCAATGCCGAGCGCGTGGGCGAGCAAGTGGGATCGACGTGATAGTTCGTCAGCCGCACGCTCTCGGCATGCAGCTTGATCCATGTTGGGCGTTTTGATTTGCTGGATTGCCGAGGCAGGCCAAGTCGCCATACCCTTGATCGTCCGTCATAATCAAAACGATGTTGGGTTTGCCAGGGGACTCGGCCACGGCTTGCCGGAAATCCATCGACAAAAACACGCCGCAGGCAATCGCGAAGAGGATCGCGGTGATGGTTTTCGGATTTGAATGACACGGGGAACGCCGGCAAGAAATCGACATCTCGGCAAGAAATGGAAACATGAGCAATCCTCTTTTTTTGAGTTCGGCCCGTGCCGGGTTTTCGTTCTTTCTCGACCACGCCGCGAATCTGCGCTCGAGGCGATGTGGTTTTCCCATTGTGGTTCGAGGCGCGGTCTTCGTCAATTCTCAGCGAGAATCGCATGCCGGGTAACAATGATCGTCATAATACAGCCGGTAAGCGGTTTGGAAGTAGGCAATGGTTTTGATGAGCGACGCCGGTTTGGGGAAAGCACTCGGCATCAATCGGTAAGACCAAGGATCGAGATGGTATCCCCAAGCGTTTTTTCCGGCGCTGAGCACCGTCAGATCGAGATTGGCTTCCAGCAGCGCCACATCGTGATTGTGTTGCATCAAGGCAAAGCCTTCCGAGGGACCGAGTCGCGTCACGTCTTGGCCGAAGAACGTGGACCGATACGAACCTCCCAGCAGACCTAAAATCGTGGGGGCGATGTCCATCGAACAGCCGAGCGCGTGCGATCGGCGACCGGCAAAACCTCGTTCGGGATGAATCACCAGCAGCGGCACGCGATACGATTTGACGGGAAAGCTCTGCGCCCCGTAGACCCTGGCTCCGTGGTCTCCCATCACGACGAAGATCGTATTTTTGTAAAACGCCCGCAACCTGGCTCTGCGGAAGAATTCGCCCAAAGCCCAATCGGCGTATTTGACCGCATTCACGCGAGAATGTTCTTGCTCGGGAATGCGGCCCTGAGGATAAGTATAAGGACGATGATTGGAGACCGTCAGCAGGAGCGAAAAGAATGGGCGGCCCGCTTGATGGAGGCGATCGAACTCTGTCAACGCCCGCCCGAACAGGTCTTCATCCGAGACGCCCCACGCATTAGTGAAGACCGGAGATTCGTAATCGGCCTGCTCGATAAATTCATCGAAGCCGTTTGAAGTCATAAAAGATTTCACCCCATCGAAAAGTCCGCGTCCGCCCGTCATAAACAACCGATGATACCCCCGCGCGGCCAAGACGTTGGCCAAGGTGTAAACGTGGTCGGAATGGTCGCGCTTCAGAATGGACTCCGTAGGCAGCGGGGGCAGCGAAGTGAGCACCGCTTCCAGTGCGCGGGCCGTGCGATTGCCCGTAGCGTGGAAATTGTCGAACAGCAACCCCCGCTCGGAGAGTTCATCGAAATGGGGCGACAACCCCTGAGTATTGCCCAGCACCCCGATGAAATCCGCCCCCAGGCTTTCTTCCAAAATCAGCACCACGTTGTAATCTTTCCGAGGGCGGTCCGAACGGACCAAGCGATCTAACGGGTTGAATGAACCCAAATGCCGCTGCCCGCCCGCGCGGAAAACCGCGGATTGCACGGCCGCGACGGCTTCTTGCTCATCGAGGGTGAGGTAGAGTTGGTTGAAATCGAATCGGCACGTCCACACATAATAGACGAAACTATAAAGCCCGGTGTTGGCGCACTCGTTGACCATGCGGTTGTCGGAAACCTGCATGTCGTCCATGCTGGTCGCTAGCCACAACCCCGCCGTCGCTGCGAGATAGGTTCCCAACAACAACAGCCGTCTAGGCCAGGGAAGCGGAAGGTTGATTGAGCGGAGAAACGGCCCGCGAAACGCGAGGAACAATCCAGACCCCACTCCCAGCACCAGACCCACGAGAAGTGGAATCGGGTACGACTGCCAGATGTTGCAGCAGACTTCCGAGGGATACGCGAGATACTCGAACGCGATGTAATTCAGCCGCGATTGAAATTCCTCGAAGAACAACCATTCGCTCAGGCACAAGAAGGGGAGAGACAAGAACCCCAGCAGCCAAGACAATTGCAATCCCCATTTGAAGCAGCGCCCGCGAATCCAGCGCTCGGGGGCAAGGCCGAGAACTATCGCCTGCGGAAGCGCGAAAACAAGTGCCGCCAATACGTCGAATTGGACTCCCGTCCAGAGCATGCGTGCTGCTTCCCCAAAGTTCGCAGCGCGGGGGCCGGCGAACCAGAGAAACATCGCCAACCGCAGGATTCCAAAGAGGCCAACCAAAAGACAGGTGAAGCGAAGGGGAATTGTAAATCGGCCCAAGTAGGCATTGATGGCGGCGAACCGTGGGAGACACCCGGCCATTCTCGTCGTCGAAGCCAAAGTTGGCGATTGTCCAGGCCGTTCTTCCAAGTTCGCGGGCAATGGGTTCGCATCCAAGCTTTGGGGCAAAATCGGATTCATTTCAGGGCATCCTTGCCGAGAGGAACTGTTTTGAGCGAACTCGCTGGGCGGACTTTACTCGAAAAAATCCGCTGAAGAAACCCAGCCGTCCGATCACCTGGACAATCGGATTGTCCGGCATCCTCGGCATTGTCGGACGACCAATGCGAAAGATCGCCGGGTTTCCTCACTCTGGCGGGCGGTTCGCATGGCAAAGTTGAGGGAAGGAAAAAATCCCGTTCTGCGCTCAGCGTCCAGCGACCCGAAGAAGTGCCGGCCGAAATGTCGTTCTCTCCTCTCTTGCCCAAATCGCGAACCTCGGCTGCGTCCGCCTCGAAAGCACGCGATACGCGAACCCGATTGAGAAGCCTGTGGGCGAAGGATTCGCTGCGGCAGGGGTTGCTTTCGCTGTTCGATCAGGCGATTGTCAGCGGCACGAATTTCGCGACCAGTGTGATGATCGGGCGTTTGTGTTCGCAAACGGAAATGGGCGTTTACGCACTGGGTTTGAGCATCACCTATTTCGCCCGTGCGATTCAAGAACAACTCGTCTCGGCTCCTTACACGATCTATTGCAACCGCAAATCCGCATCGAATCAAGCCGCCTATGCGGGCAGTTCTTGCCTGCATTTCTGCGGATTCGCGGGATTGGTGTTCGTGTTGCTGTTGGTCTTCGCCGGCGTGTTGGCGGCACGGGGAACGGCTCCCGAATTGTTGCGGCTGACTTTGGTGCTTTCCGCCACGTTGCCTTTGTTTTTGCTGCGGGAGTTCATTCGGCACTTTACGTTTTCGCATTTGAAGCTGGGCACGGCCACGCTATTGGATGCGGCGGTCTCGGCGATTCAACTGGGCGGATTGGGGTTATTCGCTTGGTTCGGCGTGTTCAGCGTGCCTTTGGCTTTCGGCGTGATCGGCGGGAGTTGCCTGCTGGCGAGCTTCGGCTGGTTTTTCATCAAAGAAGACCGCTTCGAGATTTCGCGCAGCCGCCTTTAGAGATTGGAAAGACAACTGGGGCTTCGCGCGGTGGGCGTTGGCGTGCCAGTTGGTGGGATCTTCAGCTCCTTACGTCATGCCTTGGTTCGTGGCTTCGCTGGAAGGCACGGCAGCCACGGGCATTCTGGCGGCGAGCAGCACGCTCGTGGGCTTGGCGAACATGTTCGTGATGGGCGTGGCCAACGTGCTCAGTCCCCGTGCAGCCAAAGCCTACGCCGAGGGCGGCACCCCGGCATTAAAACCCGTGCTGGTCATCACCGCAGCGGTGTTCGCCTCAGTCTTGGGGGCGTTCGCTGTGTTGATGTGCTTTTTCGGCGGGCAGTTGGCCGTCTTGGTGTACGGAGAAAGCTACGCCGTCGCCGGTCCCGTTATTGCCATCCTTGCATGCGGGTTATTGGCGGGGGGGCTTCACGTCACCGCCGGCAACGGACTTTGGGCCATCGACCGCCCCGCCGCGAATTTTCGCGCGGACGTGTGCTCCCTCATTGCCACCATCGGGTTTTCGGTAGTGTTGATCGGACCCTACGGCGTGATCGGAGCCGCGTTGGCGACAACCTTGGGCGCTCTGGTCGATGCCTCGATTCGCGGCTGGATTCTGGTCCATGAAATGCGGCAATTGGCGAGGAAACCCCATTTCCTCGTTCCCCAAAATGCGGAATGACGTTCCGTTTTTTGCCGGCAACCAATAAACAAGCCGCCCGATGGGAAGTCGATTTCCTCTCGAGCAGCTTGAATGATTTTAGTTGGAAAACCCTGCGAGTAGGTTATTCTTCGGGAACGTAGGGCAGCAATCCGATGAATCTCGCCCGCAGCACGGCTTTGCGGACGGCGCGTTGATAAAGGGCCGAGGTTCCCGTGCGGCGACGGGGCAAAATGCGGCCTTCACGGTCGATCAGCGAGCGCAGCGTTTTTAAGTCTTTATAATCCACGTAAACGGGACGTGGAATGTTGCCATCCGGGCAGAACCGGCATTTCAGTTTCTTTTTCAGTCTCGCCCGCTTTTTGCGGCGTTTGCGGATTTCCGAGCGATTCATCAAAGCCATCAGACAAAATCCCTACTTGTGTTTTCGTAATGTGGGAAAGGTGAATTTGGTCATCTTAGCATTCCAAATTCGTTTTGCAATTCTATCGAGGCCACGAATTTCCGCAGAATCTCGGCAATTGCTGAGCCATTAAGACGGAGACTTTGGTTTTGTTCACCATGTTTTTGAGGTGATGTTCGCCGTTTGCCTTCGTACAGGCTGCGAAGTAAAATCGGTAATTCACTGTTCCAAATTGCCGGCGGCCTCGGCTTGCAAAACATCCCGGCTCTGTTGCGATTGGATTTCATGCCCATTCCCTTCCCGATGCTTTTCCTGGATGGTGCGTTGGTCGCCTCTGCGGCGTGGTTTGGGTTTCAGGGACGCATTGCGCTCGCGATCTCGATTCTGGCCGCCGCCGTGATGCTCGGCGTCTGGCAGGCGATTTTGGTCGATGTGACGAAGTCGAGCGGGCAATCGCTGCGGATGACCCGCTATGTCCGGCAGCCGCATTACGTCCAGGCAATCTTGCAAATCGGCCTGTACCTTTATTGGGGGCTGTATTGGGATGGCGTCTGGGATTACGCGCCGCTGCTTTTGGTGCAGTTTGTGTTTGCGTATGCGATGGATGGCATGTTGTCGTGGACGAAGTACCGCGAGTGGCGTGTCGGCTTTGGGCCCATTCCCGTCGTGCTGAGCATCAATCTGTTTTTGTGGTTTCGGGAAGAGTATTTCTTTCTGCAGTTCGCGCTAATTGCTCTGACCTATTTCTGCCGAGAGTTCATCCATTGGACCCGGAACGGGCGCTCGACGCACATCTTCAATCCCTCGGCCTTCTCGCTCGCTTGCGTTTCGGCGGCGCTCTTACTGACAAACAGCCTGGGGCTGAGTCGCGGAACCGAAATCGTCGAATCGCTCACGCTGCCTCCCAATGTGTTCGAGGTCATTTTTCTGCTCGGTCTCATCGTGCAGCTTCTGTATCTTACCACGCTGGTGACTCTGGGAGCGCTGGCATCGCAAGTTTTGATGTTCCACGCGGCCTCGGCCATCTGGGGAGTCCCAATCAGCCCGCGTCCGCTCGAGGTCGCGGTTTTCTTAGGACTGACGTTGCTGGTGACCGACCCCAGCACATCGCCGCGAACGAAGGTGGGAAAACTGCTGTTCGGACTTGTGTACGGTGCGGGGACGTTTCTGCTGTTGCTCGGCTTGCGCTGGATGCAACAGCCGTCCTTTGTCGACAAGATTTGGATGGTGCCGATTGTCAATTTGCTGGTTCCCGCGTTCGACAAAATCGGGACGACCGTCGGCGGTTGGTTTGCCCGGCGAATCCGCATGCCGGTGCGGAATTATGGCCGATTCGTTTGGCTCGCGGCTTATGGAGGCTTTTTTCTTGCGGTGCTGCCCTCGTTCAAGAACCCCGTGGTTCAAAGCCAGACGCTGTTTCCGCCGCCCCCCGCATCCACGGCCATTCCTCCGATGCTCACCGTGCAACTGGCTAACAAGGAGTATTGCCGCAAGACGATTCCCGCACCGTTTGAATCCTTCGGGTTTGCCGGCGAAATCAGCCAATATCACCGCATCCGCGAGATCTATCTGTTTCACAGCGTGAAGTATCGGCTGGGATTCACCAAGCATTAACGCAGCGGCTTTTGGTTCTGTTCGACCGCCCGTTGGCGCAGCCTTTCGGCTTCCGCCAAATCGGCCTCGGCTTTTGCGTTGTCGCCGCGTTTGCGATACGCGCTGCCGCGCTGTGCGAACAACGCGGCTTCATTCGGCGAAAGTTGGATGGCCTTTGAAAAATCCTCAATCGCGCGATCGAGGTCGTTCTGTTGCTGAAAAGTGAATCCGCGATGGAAGTAAGCCCCCGCGTACTGCGGAGTCAGTCGAATCACCTCCGTAAGATCCCGGATGGCTTTGTCGAATTCCCGTGCTTTGAAATACAGGCTGGAACGACGGTCGTAGGCCGCGGCCAGATCGGGATCGAGGCCGATCGCCGTGGAAAGATCCCGAATCGCCTTGTCGGATTCCTGCAGAAATTCGTAGGCGACGGCGCGGCTGATGTAAGTATCCGCCTTCTCGGAATCGAGCGTGATGGCCGTCGATAAATCCTCTACCGCCTTGTGGTATTCTCCGCTTCCTACGTGGGCGACGCCCCGGTTGTTGTAGCCATCGGCCTCGTCGGGTTTCAGCCGAATCGTTTCGGAAAAATCCGCAATCGCTTCGTCGAGCCGGCGTTGTTCGTAGTACGCAACGCCACGATGGTTATAGGCTCCGGCGAGGTCCGGCTTCAGGTCGATGGCTTTCGACAGATACCGAATCGCATTGTCGTAATCCTGCTTCGCCAGAGACTCGTTTCCCTGCTGAAACAGTTCAGCCGCCCGTTCTTCGTTGCATCCCGCCGCGACCAGCAAAATCAATCCCAAGCAAACCGCCTTCACCACCCCCCCTTTCACCAGAGTTTTAAGTATAATGCGATTCGGTAGTCCTCCTCAATCGAACCGGCAAGAAGATCAAACTGGTGCAGCGCCGCGCCTATGGCTATCGTGACATGGAACTTTTCAAACTGCGAATTCTCTCATTGCACACAACCCAATTCAAGAGTGCAGGTTAGCCCCTCCTCCCTATTTATCCTGAAGAACCCAAAAACCAGCGAAGCAGTCGCAGTCGTTCGATCTGAAGGCGATCCTCGGCCAAGCCAAACCTTGATCGCTGAGGAAATGAATCCGGCGAATTGCCGAACCGGCGGGCTGACCTGACCCTCATACCTCGTATCCCGGAGAACCGATCGCATGCCTGATTGTCCCCAACGGTTGACAAGTTGTTTTGTGCTCATTTTCTTGGCCTTTGTTGCCGCCGGCAATGCGGAGGAGCAGATTCTCCAAACCGACGTTTGTGTCTATGGGGGAACGTCGGGGGGAGTCGTGGCTGCGGTGCAAGCGACTCGCATGGGGAAACGCGCGGTGCTGGTTGAACCGGCCCGGCACTTGGGTGGGATGACCTCCGGCGGGCTGAGTGCCGTCGACATCGGCGATCCGCGCAGCGTGGGCGGTATCGCCCGCGAATATTTCACCCGGCTTGTGGCTCGCTACGGCAAAAAGCTGAGTTGGAATCAACCCTTCCGCAGCAAAGGCGGTCCTGCAACCGGCGGAGCCTACTCCATCGAACCCCACGTGGCTGAGGCTGTCTTTGACGAAATGGCAAAAGAAGCCGGTGTTGTCGTGCTGCGAGAAGCTCGGCTGAAATCGGTCAAAAAAACCGCCGCGCGGATCACAGAGCTTGTCACCGAAGACGGTCGAACCATCCGGGCGAAGATGTTTATTGACGCCACCTACGAAGGCGATTTGATGGCCGCCGCCGGCGTAACTTACACCGTGCTGCGGGAAGGGAATGCCAAGTATGGGGAGACATACAATGGCATTCACTACAACCCGCATTACAAACCGAGGCTCCACCATAAACAGCCCGGTGCGAACGGCCGGGTTCCCGGCGGTCAAGGCGTGTGGGATCGAGATTTTCCACTGGACCCGTATCTCATCAAAGGAGATGCCAGCAGCGGGTTGCTGCCTTTAGTGAATCCGGGCCAACCGGGTCAGCCGGGCGAACCGGCTCCCGGCATTCAGGCGTATTGCTTTCGGCTCTGTCTGACGACCGATAAAACCAACAGCATTCCCATCGCTCCGCCCGCCGATTACGACACCCGAGCATACGAACTCGTGGTCCGCTTCATCGAAGCCTGCAAAGCCAATGGCGATGACATGGACCTGCGTTGGTTCAGCAAGCACGACCCTCTGCCCAACGACAAATGGGACTTTAACACGGCCACGTTTGGCGGGAACTTACCTGGGGCGAGTTGGGAATGGCCTGAAGCCGGCGGCAAAGGCCGGGCCGAGATTGCCCAGCGAATGGAAAACTATCATCGCGGATTGCTGCACTTTTTGGCGACGGACGAGCGCGTTCCCTTGAAAGTCCGCCGGGACATGCAAAAGTTCGGCCTTCCCAAGGATGAGTTTCAGGATACCGGCGGTTGGCCGCATCAGGTTTATGTTCGCGAAGGCCGACGGATGGTTAGCGATCTGGTGATGACCGAACACCACACCTTCGGCCGCAAGATCGCCCCCAAGTCCGTCGGCCTGGGTTCTTATGGAACCGATTGCCATGAGATTCGCCGGATTGTGAAAGACGGCGTGGTCACGCGGGAAGGCAAGATCGCCGCTGGCCGAGGCGGGTTTGGTCCCTACCGGATCGGCTACGAGGCGATCGTTCCCCAACGGAAGGAATGCGAAAATCTGCTGGTGACGTTCGCCCTCTCGGCCAGCCATTCCGCCTTTGCCAGCATCCGCATGGAGCCCGTTTTCATGATCACCAGCCAATCCGCCGCAACGGCCGCTTGCCTGGCGATGAACGCCGGCGTTCCTGTGCAGCAAATGAATTACGATCAACTGAAAAAACGTTTAGTCTCCGACGGCCAAGTGCTGACATGTTCCTCGGATTCTAGGCAGACAAATCCGCGACGGCCAATCAAATTGAGCATGCAGACCGACAAATAAGAGAGAGAGATTGCCAACCACGGATTCCATTTCCGGAACTTCGCGTGATTTCAAGATGTGCTCGGAAGGCAATTGGGAAATCCCCCGCCCGCCATCAATCACGGCTGCCGGTCAAAACGGCACAGGGGGCAGATGATTCGGGAGGATTGTTCCAGATTGGCTCCGGCATCTTCAAATTTCCAGGTAAGCATCGTTCGATCAATTCCTGTCCGCTTTGAGCCAGGAAGATTTGGGGTGGCAGTTATTTCTCGAACGATGTTTAGTCTGGAAAGCATCTCCCGGGCCATCCTACGCGGCTTTGAGAGGGACGGCATCGTCATCGAGAGGCAACGTGACCCGCGACGGTTTGACCGACCCCGTGCGGCGGGAGACCTTGGCGAACGCCACGCCCAAGAGCAGCAAGAATCCGCCGGCCAACCAGCGGTGCAGCCAAGTATCGTAAAACAGCCAACCTTGGCCGGCTTGCGGAGTTTCCACCGGCGCGATGGGCAAATGATAGGCTTTGGCGATCTGCAAAACTTCGACCAGATGAATCAAAGGCGTTTGCTGCCTAGCGAAGCGGGTCATCACCGAATCAATCTGCATGGCTTCCGGGGTCGCGGTGAGATTCAAACCCGGTTCGTAAAGTTTCTTGCCCACACTGCGGCCCACCGAGACCGTGCCGCCGCCGATGTTGATATAGGCTTTGATGGGCTTGCCCTCGGCGTGGTCTTGATAGATTTTCATGCGGGTGTCGATGGATGCGGTAAACTCTTCATCTTGAATCATCGGCAAGTGGTTGCGTTCGATTCCCCGGCGAAGAAGTTCGCGGCCTTCCTCGGTCATGCCGACGGCTTGATCTTCGTAACCTCCCAAAGAAGCCGCGACCGAGTGAAAGGAAATCAGCCCCTTCTCGAACAGCAAGTGTTCCATGTCGATCCAGAGTAAATCGGGCCGGTTCGCACCGAATTGCGAAGCGCCGGTGCTGGCCACGATGATCGGCTTGACTCCCATTGTCTCGAGGGCGCAACACGCGCACAAGTTGAGCGTGGGAAACGAACCCGAACAACCCACCGCAACCCGATCGCCTTGCTTCACGCCCGCTTTTTGCAGCATGTCCACGATGGCGGCGGCGAAGTTGGGGTTCACCGAAGTCTGCTTGGATTCCAAATGCCCCGTCACGCTGGTGGTGGGCGTCAGATATTCCCCGATCATCCCCGACAACGCCGGATCAAACTGCGGATCGAATTGATGGTTTCGCTTTAAGCGTTCTTGGCGAATCGTCTGCATGGCTTCAGAAGCCAGTTTCGCCGCCGCGAATTTTTCCGAATCGTCGGGCAAGCCTAACAGGTTGCGTTTGCAGAGTTCCGTGATGCCCACGCCCGCAAGCGCCAGGCAACAGATTAGCACAATCGCCTTTCGCGAGACCTTGCGAGGGTTCCAATAAATCGCTTTCATGCCAGCACCTCCAGACCGCAGACCGTTAGCACCAAACGCACCAAGGCGCTGGCCGTCAGCACCACGCAACAGGTTTCCAATAGACCTTGGCGTTCAATCCAAATCGCCATCAAGCCGGGAATAATAAAGCCGATGACCTGAAAATCCGCCGGGTTGAAGTTCTCGTGCGTACTGCCGATCCACTGCAACACAAAGCGGGCGGCGAAACCGATTAAGAAGCCGACGAGAATCATCATCGCCGTCCGCCGCTTGCCGTAGATGATCGCCACTTGGGACAAACCTTTGACAACGGCCCACGTCAAAAACGCGGCGGCGAGCGTGAGAAACACGATCAGCGGGCGGTCCAAAAACAAGGCGAGATAGCCCGGCACCACCATGCCGCCCGCCGCCAGTCCGAATAGTTCGGTAAGCCCCAGGCTGACAATCAGCCCGGTGCCGATGGAAATTGTGACGGGGTCCATTAGGCGGCCTCCTTCCTTGGATGAAGAGTTGGAATGAATTGCAGCGAACGCATGCGAAACAAATCGACCAGTTCCATACCCACGCCGGCAATGTTTCCCAAGCCCATCACCAGTCCCAGATGCCCTGCAACGGCTTGGAGTCGATTCAAGATGGACTCGGCGGGCAAGCGTTCCGCCGCGTGCAATCGCCGGGGAGAAATACCCATTCCCAAAGCGCGTTTGAGGAATAGCTCGGTCCCCGTGCCGATGGCCAGCACGTTGTCCAAGTTCGGCCAGGCGGAACACATCTCGGCCATCTGCACCGAGCGTTCGGGCCTGTCGCCTCGGCAATTGACGACGGCAATTCGCGAATCGGCCTGCGAATTCATCGTGTTCGCCAAATTCCAAATGCAATCGGTCGATTGCGGATCGTTGGCCGCGAAAGCGTTCACGAACACCAACCGCCGGCCTTGTTGTTCGACGGTCCATTGCGACATCGCACCGGGATCGGGAGCCGCCGCCCACATCCCTTGAAGCGCCGTCTGCCGCTCAATGCCCAACGACTGGCAGACGTTTAACGCCAAGGCCACGTTGTCGGGGTGTTCGATGTAGGAAAACCCGTGCAACTCTGCCGGCGTGACGTTCGCCACTTCGGCATGCTTCACGGATTGAAATTTCGATTCCCGATCGCAAGCAGCCTGCTCCAAAATGCGAAGCTGCCTGGGATCGCGTTCGGCGGTGAACAGGGTTCCTTTGACGGGCACGGTTCCCGCGAGTGCTCGGGCGACATCGGCGGGCGTGGGGCCCATCACGTCCAAATGATCGGGGCGAGCGTTGGTGATCACGCCGTGCGTGGCCCGCACAATGTCCAACTCGCACAGCGATTGCAACAAAGGATGCAAGGCCATGCACTCCAATACAATCGCCTCCGCGTGCAAATCGGCGGCTTGGCGGATGATGTGAACTTGCTCGATTACGTTGGTTCGGCCCACGCGCTCGATGGCTTCTTCGCTTCCATCGGGATGAATGAATCGCGGAAGCGTGCCCGTGGTTTTGGCGCAGGTGCAGATTCCCGCAGAGCGAAGGCCGGCGGCAATCAGCCGGGTCACGCTGGATTTGCCCCGCGTGCCGTTGACGTGGATGCGAAGGGGGATTCTCAGCCGATGCCGCCGATGCCAATAGGCTTCGAGGCATCCGCAACTCGCCAGCAGCCCCGTGGCAGTGGCCAGCAATGCAATACCTTCTATCAAGTGAAATCCTTACTGGGAGAGGTTGGCCCGACCCTTCCCGAAAAAATGGGAGCCGAAAGATGACCGCATCGGCACGCAGGCCGACCCGGAAGACATCCGCATGGAATTGTGTAATTGTGAAATGGCCCGCGTGCCGAACGGCTGGGGAGACAGGGAAAACGGCTCCCGTTTCTGAAATCCAAAACTCGGATGCGCTGTCGAGTTTGGTAGTACCGAGAGCAGTCAGGGAAAGGTATCGGAAGGCCCGCCCGGCGAACTTGCGAACAACGCCGCGATTCTCCGGTCGATGGAGTTTACCCAGTCAACCGCTGTTGCATGATGCAAGCTGGGGTCTTGGTGGCGGATTGTTGCGGGTTTCCATCTTCGTCAACCTTTCGCATGATGAGGGTTGCTCGGTTGCGATTTTCCGATGAGGGATTAGAACCGAAGCGGGAAATATCGTCGAACGGGAATTGCTTGAAATGGGCATCGGGAAATCATCCCACGACCTCGCCCCGCCTTCCCGCAGCCGATTTTCAAACGATCAAAACGGTGCTTCAAAGTGAGGAAGCCAATGCGGGCAGGTCTCATTTTTTCGTAGGGATTCCGTTCAGCAGAAATCATCATTTTTGGGTGGCCCAGGTTCTTGAACCTGGGTTCACAAGAGGCTTTATGAAAGCGGTCAGGAGCAAAGGCCACATCGATCAGAAGTCGAAATTCAGGCAGTTTCCCCTTAATCGTTGGGGCTTGGTGATTGGTCATTTTTCCGTCGCCTCTTGTCGCTGCGCGACCCCGATTCAAGAACCGGGGCCACCCAAGTCCTCAACAATGAAATACCTATAGGGCACGTTCCCCACATCATCGGTCGTATGATTTTCCCCCAGACGCATCAACGCATGTTTGCTTTTGATAAGAACTCTGCGTTTTCCGCCTGCAAATTTTTTCGCTACGGTTGGCGAGCTTATGCTCTACAATACGTTTAGCAGGAAATACAAAAAAACGCCTCTTTCAATTGTTGTTTCTTTAAGTGGGAATACGTTGATGTCACAAGCGATTGTCAATCCGGACGAACTTCGGCAGTTTGCAGGAATGCTCAAACAATTCGACACGGCGTTGGCCGACCAAATGGCCACGCTTTCGGGCCGTTTGGAATCCCTGTCCGCCACTTGGCGGGATCAGGAAAACCAACGCTTCCGCGAAGAGTTTGAACAAAACATCAAACTCATGGCCCGTTTTATCGAAGTCAACGAAGAGCACATTCCGTTCCTCTTGCGAAAAGCGGAACGCATCGAAGAATACCTCGAACAACGCTGAACCAGTCAAGGGTCTAGGGACAACGGTCAAGAGCCAGAACTGAAAGCAGGCGGAGGGCGGAAGCGGAGAGCGGAGAGCCAGAAGTACAGAGGCTGACCGCTGACCGCTGACCGCTGACCGCTGACCGCTGAAAACTGAAAACTGAAAACTGAAAACTGAAAACTGAAAACTGAAAACTGAAAACTGAAAACTGAAAACTGAAAACTGAAAACTGGACAATTTTGATGAGTGATTCCGCCCGCGTGACTTCCGTGGAAGCCGTGCAAGAGTTTTATGCGGCGATTCGGGTCTTTCAAGACGCCGCCGAATCCGCCCTGCTGACTCTGGATCAACAAGTGGCCAAAGTCTTGGCCTGGTACGATTACGATGCTCCGCATTATTGGAAAGAGCAAGTCCGCCGTTCGTTCGATCAAGTCGCCCGCGCCCGAACGGCTTACGAAACCTGCCGGATGAAAACCGTCGGCAACCATCGCCCCAGTTGTTACGAAGAAAAAGAAGCCCTGGCCGCGGCCAAAAGGCGGGTGGAATACGTTCGCGAGCAAGTGGAAGTCGTCGGGCGTTGGGCCGGGAGATTGCATCGGGAGATCGACGAGTTCCGCGCCCAATCCGGGCGGTTCAAGCAATTTATCGAGGGCGACGTGGAACAAACCGCCGCCCTTTTGGGCCGCATGTTGGCCTCGTTGGAATCTTATCTCGGCCACGGCCTCTCCACCGAAGAAACCGCCCCATCCCCCGAACCCAAACCGGAGAACTAAACACCATGCGGATTGCCAATCTCGACACCGGCCGCGATCAACTCCGGGACGCCGGCGAAACCTTAGAGCGGGCCTGGGCGGAAACGACGGATGTATGGAAAGATGCCAACAGCCGTAACATCGAAGAAAACCATCTTGCGGTTCTGCACGTGGAATTGATCAAAATTCTCTCGGCGATTCAACAACTCGATGATGTCCTCAAACAAGCCAACCGCGCCTGCGAACCGAATTAAGAGTGATGGAAAAAACAAATGACCCATTTTGTGTGCCATGCCCACGGCTTTGCGTGGGCATGCCTTCCGATATGTAATTGACTTATTCCGGATCAACATGGCCACTCATTGGCATGATGCATGTTGAGGATTTGCCGAGCGGGATTTCCTGGTTTCAGACCCGACGCAGAGAACACGAACAACTGGCATTGCTAGCGCCGCTTCGCGGCTCCAAACTATTTTCCTTAAATCAGTCCGTCGGCTCACGCCGACGGCTAAATGCTGCCACCGCTTCGCGGTTCAGAAAATTATCTGCACACGAAAACCCTACGATTATCTCCATCTCACCCGACCGCGAGGCTGTTTTGAATACGCCGTTTTCCGCTGCTTTGTATGCCGATCTTTTGGAAAGCTTAAACCGTGGGATCGCGGAACGGGTGGCGAACGAACAACGCCTGGCGGAACTTCAAGCCGATGAACTCGCGGGCGATTTGGACCCCGGCGAAGTGCAGGAACGCTTGAAGTTGCTCGAGGCCGAGTTGCAGGAACAATGGACCCTCGCCCAAGAAACGCACGCCCAAAACGTCGCCGAGATGGATTCCCGTTTCCAAACCGACACCGCCGCCGTCGAAGCCGAAGCCCGGCGGGAAAAAGCCGAAGTCACCGAACGCATCGCCGGCGAAACTTCCACTGTGGAAGACCAATACGACGAAAACCGCTGGATTATGACTTCCCTGGTGGATGAATCTTCCGACAACAACCCCAAGAAGCAATTGGAAACCTTCAAAACGCAAATCGAGCGCCTGCAAGAACGGGTGTCGAACGATTGGGATGAACTGAATCGTCTTTCCGAGAAGGCCACGCAAGCCGTGAGAGACCGCCGGCATTGGCGGGATGAAGCGGTGGTTCTCGAAGAAAAACCCGGCCCCAATCGGGAAGAAGCCCAAAAGCGATTCGATGATGCCGTCCGCGAGGCCCGCGAATGTTTCGAGACGCTGCAACGGCAATTTCTTTCGCGGATGTTGTCGGGCACGGGCATCATTTGGGTCGGCCTTTTGCTCTGGCTGCCGATGTTCGGCCTGCTCGCGGGATTGGTGGAACCGGAAGCCATCGGCCTCGGAAATCTCGCCGGCAAAGCCTGGATTATCACCGCCGCCGGCGTCACCCTCGTCCTCGGCGGATTGGTGTTGATGGTGGCTTGGTTCTCGGCCTCAAAAAGAACCTGGGAAGCATTTCAGCCGTTTCGCCTCCACGTGAGCGATGCCTACCAAAACTACAAACAATGGCGGAAGTTCGCCGGCAGCGAATTAAGCCGCATGGAAAAAACCTGCGAAGAACGCTACGAAGCCCTGGTCGCCCATCGCGAAAATTCCCTAAATAAATTCACGGCTGAACGCGATGAAAAACTTCAAACTCTCACGAAAGACCGCACCGCGCGGTTGGCGGGCATTGAATCGAATCGCGCCGCCCAAATCATGGCCCTTCAGCAAAATTACCACCAGGAACGCACCGCGTTGGAGTCGGCCCATCAAACGCTCAGCGGGCAAATTCAAGCAACCTACGAAACCCAACGCCAACAACTTGCCGGAGAGTTGGAACTCCAACAACACGAAAAAGCCAAGCAGATCTCCGCCTGCAAAACGCAAATGCGAACGGCCTGGCTGACCGAGATCGGGCAGCTTCAACAAACCTCGCAAAATCTCTGCCGACAAAGCCGGGAGAAGTTTCCCACATGGTCGGAAATTTTGGCAGAGAATTGGGAACCGCCCACGCACGTTCCCCAAGGCATTCGGCTGGGTTCCTATCAAATGGACTTGAACCGCTTGCCCCACGGCCTGCCGAGCGAACCGGAATGCGCTCTCGAAACCACCGCTTTCACGCTGCCGGCGGTGTTGCCGTTTCCGCATTCGCCTTCGTTCGTGTTGAAGACGGCGGGCGGCGGACGTGCAGAAGCCGTCGCCATTCAGCAGGCGGCGATCTTGCGAATCATGGCCCAACTTCCTCCGGCAACGGTGCGGCTGACGATTTGCGATCCCGTGGGCTTGGGCGAACCGTTTTCGGCCTTTATGCACCTGGCGGATTTCGATGAACTCCTCATCAGTACCCGGATTTGGACTGAGTCTTCGCACATCGAAGAACAACTCGCCAAGCTGACCGAACATCTGGAAAACGTGTTCCAAAAATATCTGCGGAACGAATTTGAAAGCATCGAGGAATATAACCAAAAAGCCGGCGAAGTCGCCGAGCCTTATCGCATTTTGGTGGTGGCGGGGTTTCCGCATGGCTTTAGCGAACGGGCCGCCCAACGCTTGGCGAGCATCGCGGGCAGCGGTCCGCGTTGCGGCGTGTATTTGTTGATGAGCGTAGACACCCGCCAGCCAATGCCTCGCGGGTTTCAGTTGGCCGATGTGGAAGCCAACGCGAGCGTGTTTCGCTGGGATCAGGGAAATTTCGTGACGGATGACTTCGGCAATCCGCCCTTGCCTCTGGTTCCCGATCGCCCGCCCGAACCCGCCGAGTTCACGAATCTGGTTCGCAAAATGGGCGAGCTTTCGCGTTCGATTCGCCGCGTGGAAGTGCCGTTCTATCGGATTTGTCCCAGCGAAGACCGCATCTGGAAAGCCGACAGCCGCCGCGTGGTCGAAGTGGCTTTGGGGCGATCCGGGGCGACAAAACTGCAACACATGCAGCTTGGAATCGGCACGTCGCAACACGTCTTAATGGCAGGCAAAACGGGTTCCGGCAAATCCACGCTGCTGCACGTCATCATCACCAACCTGGCCCTGAATTACAGCCCCGATGAGATCGAGTTCTATCTGATCGACTTCAAAAAAGGCGTGGAGTTCAAAGCCTACGCCGCGCTCAACCTGCCGCATGCCCGCGTGATTGCGATTGAAAGCGACCGCGAGTTCGGCGTCAGCGTGCTGGAACGCTTGGACGGAATTCTGAAAGAACGCGGCGAACTCTTTCGCGACCACGGCGTGCAAGACATCAAAAGTTTTCGCAACGCCGTGCCCGATGTTTCCATGCCCCGCATTTTGCTGGTGGTGGATGAATTTCAAGAGTTCTTCACCGAGGATGACAAAGTTTATCAAACCGCTTCGCTGATGCTCGACCGCTTGGTTCGGCAAGGGCGGGCGTTCGGGATTCACGTCTTACTGGGATCGCAAACTTTGGGCGGAGCCTATTCGCTGGCCCGCACCACAATCAGCCAAATGGCCGTGCGGGTTGCCCTGCAATGCAGCGAAACCGATGCCCATTTGATTTTAAGCGAAGACAACACGGCAGCGAGATTGCTGACCCGTCCCGGCGAAGCGATTTACAACGATGCCAACGGCATGCTCGAAGGCAACAGCCTGTTCCAAATCGCCTGGCTGGGCGATGAAGAACGCGACAAACTGCTGAGGCCGTTGCCCGAATTGGCGAAATCGCAGGAGTTGCCCACGGGGCCGATGATCGTGTTTGAAGGCAATCTTCCCGCCGAGGCCGCCCGCAACATGGCGCTTTGCAAGCAAATCGAAGCCGCGCGCGAACGGGATCAAACTGTGATCCCCGCGCAGGTTCGCGGTTGGATTGGCGAACCGGTTTCGATTGCCCGCTCGACGGAAATCACCTTCCGCCCGCAGCCCGGCAGCCATTTGCTGATCGTGGGCACGGAGATGGCTCCCGCCGCTGGCTTGATGACGACCTGCCTCATCGGCTTGGCTTCCCAAACCCCCATCTTGCAATCCAGCGAAGACGGTTCGGTTCCCTTTGCGTATTTGCTGAATGGCCATGCCGGGGAAGCCGCCGCCGATGAAGATTGGAGGCGGGTTCGCGAAGCAATTCCGCAGCGAATGGAAGTCGTCGATTTCCACGCGGTCGGCGAAACAATGGCCGCGATTCGGGGAGAAATCACCCGCCGGCAAGCCACTTCCAACGCGGCTCATCCGCCGGTGTTTTTGGTGGTGTTCGATCTTTCCCGCTATCGCGAGTTGGCCAAGTCGGACGATGATTTCGGCCTGGGAGGATTCGGCAACCGCGAGAAAACGGTCAAACCCAGCCAACATTTCGGGGAGATTCTCCGCGAAGGCGCAGCGGTCGGCGTGCATGTCATTTTGTGGTGCAACTCTTGCAACAATGTGGACCGCGCGCTCGGTCGGCAGTTGGTCAAGGAATTTGAAATGCGGGTTGCTTTCCAAATGAGTGCCGGCGATTCCAGCAGCCTGATCGACAACCCCGCCGCCAGCCGATTGGGACAAAACCGGGCGTTGCTTTATCGGGACGATCAAGGCACGACGGAAAAATTCCGCCCCTACGGCAACCCCTCCGAAGAATGGCTAAGCTGGGTCCGCGAACAACTCCAGTTGGAAGAAGACGGCACACCGCCCAAAGAAGCCGAACCCCTGGAAGCCCTGGACGACATCAACGACATTACGATCAATTAGCTCGTCTGGTTCGACCATGACATAAGCGGCAAGGAGCTAGCCACCGGTTTTTTCCATCCGTGGAACCGGCGGCTAGCCCCTTGCCGCTCATTTAAGAAAAAGCCCTCAAGAAAGTTGGGGCTGAAACAACGAGCATCACGAGAAGTGATGGGGAAACTGATCGGCAGAGTGGGTCAGGCTGCTAACCAGGGGACCTTCCACAAACAAGTTGTTTAAGCGGTGTCTTCTTTCTTGAGGGCTAGGCTGGGTAAGAATTTGGTAGGATGTTTCCATCCGAAGGTTTGTGTAGAGCAGTTTACATACCACTCAATCGCCGAAATTAAGATTGAGGCAAGAGTTATGAGTTGTAAACACTTGAAAATAAAAAACTTATGAAATATAATTAAATCCGATGTCCGCCTAAAAAAATCAATAATCAGCGCCGAAACTTGACTTTTCGGCGCTGATTATGTGGGATGGAAAAGAAATTCGGCGCTCAGCGCCGATATTTCGGCGCTTTCTCCAATGTGGTTTTTGCCATGCTTATCAATCGTAAGTGGACATTATTTCTGGTAGGGTTTGCCATCCTGGTTTACTCGATGGCCATGTTGGGATTCATCGTGACCACGCCGGACGTGGGCTTGCGAGTCTTACTTTCAAAAAGCGATGTTTCGGAGAAATCGCCGGGACTGGAAATTCATTCCACCGACCACATGGAGGCTTTGGGCAAAAAAGCGGTTCCCCAAGTTGGCGACCGCCTGTTGCAGTTGGGAAAGGACTCGGTCCACAGTTTTTCGGATTTTGCTTCCGAAGTCGCTGAGCTGCGGAATGCCAAATCCGACAACGGTCCGCTTTATCCCGGTCCCAAGTTGTTGGAGGCAATCCAATCCCTCGACTCGCCGGGCTTGGTGGAATGCTTCGGCGGAGACCGCTGGGTGAAAGTGGAGTTCTTTCGGCCGGACACGGGGCAAACGCACCAAGCCTATTTGCTCGTGCGTTCCCTGCCTTTGGGGGAAGTTTGCCTGAGCGTCCTCTGGTTTTCTTTGCAATTGGGATTCTTTTTGCTGACGGCGTTTCTGTGCTGGAATCGCCCATTCGACCGCTCGGCACGGGTGTTATTCAGCTTGGGAATTGTTGCACTCGGTGCGTTTATCGCGGCGAATCCTTGGTGGGTGATGGCGGCCAATCCTTGGTGGATCGTTCCTTGTGCCGCGTGCGGAATTTTGTTACCGGCGGTGTTTTTGCATTTCTTTTTGTTGTTTCCGCATCCGAAACATTTTCTGCAACGTCCGCACCGCTTCTGGTTGGCTGCCGTGTATGCCGTTCCGTGTTTGGGGGTGCTGGCAACGGTGCTCTTTGTGGGTTTCACCAGTCGAATGCCCGTCCCCGGCGAGCCCGTGGATCGCGCCGACTTGTTGCCGCTGTGGGAGGGATTGCGTGGAGGAATCTACGCTTACCTCAGCCTGTCAACGGGGTATTATTTGTTGTCGCTGGTGGCGATTTGGGACAGCAAGCGGCACACCCAGACCGACCAAGAACAACAGCAACTTCGCTGGATTTGGACCGGCAGCCTCGTGGCACTCGGACTAATCGCTGTCACCTTGGGGTTGGCATTCGCGAAGCCGGTGGCGTTCGCGTTGGGCGGAGGACGCCTCTCGATGTTCTTCGCGGCGGTGTCGTTCATGGGGGCGTTTTCGGTGGCGATCGTCCGGCATCGGTTGATGCAGATTGATCAAACCATCAGCCGGAACATGCTGTATTACATCGCCAGCCTGGGGTTGACCGGCCTCATCAGCACGATCATCGCTTTAAGCATTCTGGTGCCCCCGTGGTTTAATCTGTCGCTGTCCACTCAGCAGGCATTGACGGTGGCCGGCGTGCTGACGTTATCGGTGCTCCTGCTGTTATGGCTCAGAGATTTCTTCCAGCAAATGATCGACCGGCAGTTTTTTCACGACCGTTATCGGTTAAATAGCGCCTTCAAGAAAATCCGGCAATCGGCGGCGGAACTCAGCGATCCCAAGGCGATTGCCCAACGCTTTCTCATCGCTTGCCACGATGTGCTGGACGTAGACCGCGGGGCGCTTTATCTTCGGCTGGTTCGCGATCAGCCGTTTCAATTGATGGCGTTTGCGGGTGCCGGAGACGTTCCTTCGCAATTGGCTTTGGATTCTGCGTTTTTGACCACGTTGAAAGAACAGGGCAGTTTGCAGCGGATCGCGCCCTGTTCGCGGAGCGGATTGTCGCGGGAACAATCGCTGCTTTGGGATTTGGACGTGGATTTGGTGCATGCCTTGGATTCTTCCGACGACATCGCCGGCGTGGTCTTGTTGGGGCACAAAGGGCATGCGATCTCGTTCACCTCGGAAGATTTGACGTTTCTCAACGCCTTGGGGCAAATCGCAAACGTGGCGATGTATAGCGCTCAAGTCGTCGATCAAAACATTTCGCGGTTGAACGAAGAGCTGCAACTCAAGCTCGGAAAGATCACCGAGCAACAACGCCAAATCGCGATGTTGCAATCGCAGCTTACGCAACTGCACGATGAGCCTCTGCGAACCGCCCCCGCGAAAGGGGCGTTTCTCAGGGATGCCTGCAAAGGTGGAAGCCCCGCGATGGCCAAGGTGCTCGACATGGCGCAAAAAGTGGCGGCCAGTGAATCCTCGGTGCTGCTGAGAGGCGAAAGCGGGACGGGCAAAGAAGTGCTCGCCCAGGTCTTGCACGACAACAGTCCCCGGGCCGGCAAGCCGATGATCCGCGTGCATTGTGCAGCGCTTTCATCCAATTTGCTGGAAAGCGAATTGTTCGGCCACGTCAAAGGGGCGTTCACCGGGGCACATCAAGATCGCATTGGCCGATTTGAAGCGGCCAACGGCGGCACGTTGTTTCTGGATGAAATCGGCGACATCTCGCTCGAAACTCAAATCAAACTTCTGCGGGTGCTGCAAGAACGGTGTTTCGAGCCGGTCGGCAGCGTGCAGACGGTTCCCGTTGATGTGCGGCTGATTACGGCGACGCATCAAGATCTGGCACAACTGATTCAACTAGGCAAGTTTCGCGAGGATTTGTTTTACCGCTTGAACGTCATCAGCTTGGAATTGCCCCCGCTCCGCGAACGGCGGGAAGACATCTTGGAACTGGCGTTGTTCTTTCTCGGCCGAGCCGCCAAACGGATGGGCAAACCGCTGACGCACATTGAAGAAGACGCCTTGGAAGCGTTGGAAGGCTACGTTTGGCCGGGGAACATTCGCGAGTTGGAAAACGTGATCGAACGCGCCGTGGTGATGGCAGAGGGAACCACGCTTGCCAAAAAAGATTTGCCGATGGAAGTGGTTTCCGCGAAATCATCCCGCCGCCGGGAACTGCCGCGCATCATTCCGCCGTTGGTTCAACAAACCGCCGCGCTGCGTGCGGACACGCCAAAGATCGAAGCCGAGAAAATCCCCACCGCAGTGGAATCGAGGGAAACGGTTCCCGCCCCCAAGCCGGCGAAAAGAAAACGCCGGAAACTCGCCGAAGCCGAACGCGAGGAAATCCAAGCCGCGTTGGAGGAATGCGGCGGCAACAAAACCCAAGCCGCTCAAAAACTGGGACTCCACCGCAGCACGTTTTTCAGCAAACTAAAACGCCACGGCTTGGCCTAAGTTGAGAAACCTATGAAACGCCGCACTAGACTGCGTTCATTTTAATTCCAGGTTCACGCGGACGCCTAGTTTTTTCAGTTCCGCGATTTGCTTAGACTTGGCCTCATCGCTTAACGGGTTGCCGGCGAGATAGAGGTTCCAGTACGGAGCGAAATTCTTGGGGCCGGCTGCATCTTTCTTGGCCATCTCGACCAAAGTTTTCAGATCGGCAATCTTATTGTTTTGCAGTTGCGTATAGCGAAGATCGGTCATTGCGGAGAGCGGGGCCAGATCCGCGATTTGGTTGTCTTTCAGATTCAAAGACATCAACCGCGTAATCGCTTTCAACGGCGAGACATCGGCGATCTTATTGTGGGACACATCCAGCGAAGACAGTTTGACCAACTCTGCCAGCGGGGCGAGGGATTCAATCTGATTGTGCGAAAGATAGGCTGAAGCAAGTTTGTCGAGCTTTTTGAAAGCCTCCAAACTTTTGACTTGATTGTGCTCGAGTTCGATGTGTTGCAGTTTTTCCCAACCGGCCAAAGGGCCGATGTCGCTGATTTTGTTGTGGGAGAGATATAAACTCTGGCAGTTCTTCAGTTCTGTTAATGGCTTAAGATCGGAAATCTCGTTTTCGGAGAGTTTGAGTTCCGCTAGGTTAAAACATTTCTCCAACCCAGTCAGATCCTTAATGCCCGATTTCGTCGCGTGCAGAATGAATACGTTTTTTAAGTCATCTTCTTTGAGTTCGTCTTTCTCACTTTTTTTCAACGTCTTTTTAATCGCGGCTTCTAAGTTCTTGTCCGGGAACAATTCCGCCGCCTTGATGTTGTGGGAATAACTGATCGAGGCGAGAACCAAACAAACCATCATCAATCGCGGCATGGGGTCTACTATCCTTATTTGATAGTGATAGATAAATGAAAAACGGCGATGCTACTTAGCCTCGTTGGGGAGGTCGATGAGATAGGTTTTGCCATCTCCCGCAGCGATGGCGATTTGGCTGCCATCGGGCGAGTAAGCGGCCGAGTACAACACGATGGGCAAATCGTTGCTATAGATCGGCTTTTCTTGGCCGGGCTTCCATAGATTGATCGTGCCCGCATAGCCCGCCGAGAGCAAGTGCTTTCCATCGGGGCTGAACTGCACGCGGTAGACATCATCTTTATGGCCGGTGAAAACAGCAACGGGGTTCTGGCTCTCCACGTCCCAGAGAAAGACTTTGCGATCCTCGCCCAAACCGACGCCGCCCGCAGCGATGCGTTTGCCATCGGGACTAAATGCCACGCTATAAACCGCATATTTCGGTCCGTGATATTGGCGGGCTTCTGCGCCGGTTTCCACGTTAATTAGCCTTACGGTATTGTCGCCTCCGCCGGTGAGAAGAAATTTCCCATCCGGGCTGAAAGCCACGCTATAAACTTGCTCGGCTTGCGTGGAAAGCGTTTTGAGTTGCTGATTCTTTTCCAGATCCCACAGCCTAACGGTTTTATCCGCCGAGGCCGAGGCGAGTGTTTTTCCATCGGGACTAAACGCCAATCCATAGATTTGCGAACCGTGCCCGTTAAGCCGGGCCGTCTCGCCGGCGGCGGCGATAGACCACGTTTTCACCGTGCCATCGGATGATGCACTGAGCGCCAAGCGGTTGTCCGGTAAAAAGACGAGGGAGGTAATCGATTTTGTATGGGCGGTTAAACTTTGGGCGACGTTTCTTGAAGGAGGTTCCGCCGGTTGAGGATTGGGCGGTTCGGGATCGTAACTGCGAATGACGTTGTCGGCAGAAGCGGCGAGCAGTTTTTTGCTATCCGGGCTGAACGCGATTTCGGTGACCTCCGCGGGCGTGGGAATCTGATATTGCATCTGGGAGGAGTTGAGATTCCATAAGATCAATAGCTTATCTTGTCCGCCGGCGGCGACTTGCTGATTGTTGGGACTGAACGCCACGCTCTTGACCGTGCCTTGATGGCCCGCGAATTCGCGGAACGGCGAAAAGTTGCCGGCGTTCCACATTTTCACGCTGCCTTCTTCGCCGGCGGTTAGGCAGTAATCGCTGGGGGAACGAATCGCCAAATCGAGAATGCCTTTTTCCTCGGCGAGTTGCACGGCTTGCACGGTGAGTTGTTCGGCGAACAGCTCTTTGTTCTTGCCTCCGGTGATGACCGTGCGGTTGTCGGGCGACATCGCCGCGACCACGTTGCCTTGCGACCGCACGAAGGTTTGCAGTTCATCGCCTTTGTTCCAATCCCAGAGCTTTGCGGTTCCATCCGCCGCCGAACTCAACAGCCGTTGGTTGTCGCGAGTGAATTCCACGCACAGCGGTTTCTCGGTATGGCCCGCGAAGGTTTTTTCCGGCTTGCCGTCCCCTAAGTTGTAAGTGTGGATTTGTTTGTCGGTCCCGCCGACGGCGATCCAAGAGTTATTCCAAGAAACCGCCACGCAAGTCAAGGGCGTGCCCACATCGATTTTGCGGATTTCCTTGCCGTCACCGGCGTTCCAAATGCGGAGAGTTTTATCGGTCCCCGCCGTGACGATGTTCGCACTGTTGGACGAATAAGATAAGCCGGTGACGGCTCCTTGGTGTCCTTTCAGTTCCCGGATTTCCGTGCCATCGGAGATCTTATAAATCTTGACGATCCCCGTGCCATCGGCGGCGGCGATTTCCTGCTGATTGGGGTGAACCGCGACGGCGGTAATCGCGGCGGCTTGGGCGGGAAAGGCTTTTACAAGATTGCCGTTGTTGATGTCGAACACCCGCGCGATTTTGTCTTCGCAACCCGTCGCCAACTGCGCCTGTTGTTGCTGAAGGCCAAGGCCGAGACCTTGCCGCCGTGGCCATCCAATGTGCGAATTTGCTGGGAATTCCCCATGTCCCAAATCCGCACGGTTTTATCGTCCGCAGCAGAAGCCACCCGCGAATTATTGGGGCTGACCGCAATTTGCCGGATCGCATCGCCGTGCCCCTTAAAGATTTTGATTTCCGGGAAATTGTTGGGCCAGCGCTTCAGAAATCCATCTCGCCCGGCAGAGAGCAGAAAAGAGTTGTTGGGAGCCCAACAAAGCCCGGTGACTTGGCCGCGATGCCCGCCGAGGACTGCGAGTTCCTTGCCATCCGTCGCCGAAAACACCCTCAGTTGGCCATTTTCGTCGGCGGAGGCAATTTGCTGGTTGTCTTTGCGGAAGGAAACTTGCGTGACGGCGGCTTGGTGGCCGGGAAATTCGCGGATGAGTTTGCCATCTGCAGTGTTCCAGAGTTTTACGATTTTATCGTTGCCTCCGGTGATGAATTGCGTACCTTCCCGGTTGATGTCCACGGAATTCACGCCGCCGGAGTCTGCTGCGATGGAGGCGACAGGATCGGTCAAAGGCACGTCCCAAAGCCGAATGCTGCGGTCGGAACTGCCAGAGGCAATCCGCGCTCCGTCCGGCGAAATCGCCAGAGAAAGCACGATTTCGCTGTGGCCTTCCATCGTGCGCACGGCGGCTTTTGTTTGGGGATCCCAGAGCTTCAAGTTTTTGTCGAAACTCGCCGTCACCAGCCATTTGCCATCGGGCGTGAAGGCGGCAGCGTAAACGGGGTCTGTGTGTCCGGTCAGAACTTTGGCTTCTTGGGCCATTCCCAGCCAACCGCCGAACACCGCCGCGACCGCAAGACCGCAAAATATCCAAAGCCTTGGAGAAGAAAAACCTCGCGATGGCCGCGTGTGATGGCTGGATTTCATAACGCATTTCCCCTCAGTTCGCGAAGTAACCTCGATGGTGATTTCAAAGGCATCGTGGCACACGAAAGTCCTCGCGTCAACATTACGGCGAAATCGCGGGTGTGATTGAAGGGCCGGCCCGTTTTCTCTATGATAGTCTGGAAATCACAATCGCATCTTTCAACTCAAAGGAATGCTGACCGCATGGGAACGAAGAAATCCGGCAAGGGACGACGCAAACTGGGGCGGAAAAAACGGCGCAATCGCAGCAAAATTCGTCACCGCAAAGGCTAATCTTCGCGCTGGACGAACAAGAAGCGGCCATCGGCGGACCCGACCGAACGGCATCGGTTGTCGGTCCGCTTTTGCATGCGCGGCCCACTTCGACTTGGCGGCGAATTGAAGAAAGTAGGCCCCATTTTCCATCGCAAAGACTTGTCTTTGTTGAGGATATTGTTCTGGAAAATGGGGCCTGACCCATTATGCTCTTGGAACCATCGCCGAGAACGGGCTTTTCAGACTTCGCCGGCGACGGCTTCGGCCACGTTTTGGGAATGATCCCGCACGCGGGCATACGCATTCAGCGCACCCATGAAGGCAATGCTGACTTGAGGCGGAATACTTTCGTTGGAGAGTTCCTCCAAAAGCTCTTGCCGCGATTTTTTGATTGTTTGCCGCAAATTCTTTTTTGGAATGACCAGTTTGGTGAGGATGTCGCGATCCTGCTGGTTGTGCGCGGCATAGACGCGGTTGAGATAATCGGCCACTCCCTCATTCAGGCTCAACAAATCGGCTAGTTGCTTGGCTGTGAAGCGAAAGCCCGCTTTCCGCAGCCTTTGATCGAATTTGAGCAAATTGAGGAGATAATCGCTGATGGCTTCATACTCGTGAGCGATGCGGAGTTGTTGGCGGGCCTCTTTTGCAACCGAAAGCGGAACGCTCTCGGAAAGCAACGTGGTGATGAACTCGGTCACCTCATCCTGAATGCTGTCGAGGACTTTCTCTCGCCGTGTCATGCGGTCGGCGAGGGCGCGGTCGGGTTCCTCGGCTTCGAGCAGCGTTTTCAACCAATCCATCATCTTTTGGCAGCCGTCGCCCATTTTCAAAAGTTTTTGTGCGATTGCTCGATCGCCATTGAGGGGGTGTCCAACATGCGGATGTCGAGATCCGTCAGGTGGGGCTTTTCTTTGAAGGGCTTTGAAGGCACGATGCGTTCTAACAGCCGGACGAAGAACGGCAAAAACGGCAGAAACAGCAGCGTGTTGACAACGTTGAAAATGCTGTGAGTGGCCGCGATGGCCGCCGTGGTATGCGGGAAAGTCGTTTTCCCGTTTTCCACGACGGCTTTGCCGACGTCCACCCCAGAAAGCGATTGAATGAGTTCGATATACCACGAAAAAATCAGCGTGATCCAGAATACGCCCAACAGATTAAAGAGAATGTGGAAATACGCCGCCCGCCGGGCGTTGGTGGTGGCTCCCAAGGAAGCCAGGTAAGCCGTGATCGTGGTGCCGATGTTCTCCCCCAAAACCAAAGCCGCCGCCGTGGGATAGGTGATCACCCCCTCAAAAGCCAGCGAAATCGTGATTCCCAAGGTGGCCGACGACGATTGCACCACAAAGGTGACCAGGCAGCCCACGCAAGCACACTTGAGCACGCCAAAATAACTGTCGGCTTGAAATTGTTGGAACCAGAGCGCGAACTGCGGCATGTCCTTGATGAGGGCGCAGGCGTCTTTCATCAGTTCCAGACCGAAGAACACCATCCCCACACCCATGAAGAACATCGCCCAAAAGCGAAACCGGTCTCTGCGCGAGAAGAGATAGATAAAGGCGGCCCCCCCCAACAGAGGCAGGCCGTATTTGCCGATCTTCAAGACCAGAATCCACCCCGTGAGCGTGGTGCCGATGTTGGCCCCCATGATGACGCCAACGGCTTGGCCCAATTGCATCACGCCGCTGTTCACAAAACCCACGACCATCACCGTAGTGACGGAACTGGACTGCACAATCCCGGTCACAATCACGCCCACCGTCGTCGCCAGCAGGCGGTTGTTGGTGACTGCACCGATCATTTTTCGCAGACTGGGGCCGGCGACGGCTTGCATTCCCTCGGACATGTTCTTCATGCCGAGCAGAAAAATTCCCAAGCCGCCCACAATCGTGGCCAGCATGTTGGTGACTTGTGCGACGCCCATCAGAAATTGGCCCTGAAACAAAGGGTGTGAATCGTAAAAACCTAAAAGTTCTCGAATGAAGCGGGCTTATTATATGGAGCGGTGGGCGACTCACAAGCGGGTGGGATTTCTTAATGAATAATTCACCCAAAGAATCGCCGTGTGCTATTCAGCCATTCATCATACAATCGCCAACTCGCCGATTTCAGGGGCTGACTTTGAAAACTCGCGAAGTTCTAAAACCAAGCGTAGGTTCGATTTGCCCAAAGCAGGCACATCGCGGCGAGTGCGGAGGGAGCCAGATAAAGGCTGCGTTTGAGCGGTCGGCGTTCTTCTTCGGTCAAGGGAACCCACGTCTTTGCAGTGAAAACCGCTTTCAGATGACCCGCAGCTTTCCGCAGAATCCGTCCGGCTCCCAATTGCCAGATCAGCATCGCCCCCGCCGCGATGGCTCCCAAGATGAAGGTCCAAAGCATCGCTTCCACACCGCGTTCAATCCCCAAGAACGCGGCCATCATCGCGATGAGTTTCACGTCTCCGCCGCCGATGCCCAACAGCAAAAACGCCAACAACATCAAACCCCCGCACAATAGCACGGCGAGCAAACGGTCTTCCAAGCCCGGCCAGCCAAGTTGCAGCCCGCCGAAACTCAGCCCCAACAGAATGCCGGGGTAAGTGGTCCAGTTATAGATTTTCTCCCGCCAAACATCGGTGACGGCAACCACAATTAACAACCCCGCCAAAAACCACTCGGCCATTGTTGTCCCACGAAAGAAGTTGGCATGGCCCTCACGTGAAGCATCGTATGGGACGGGGCCATCACTTGTCTAACCCACCGTTGCGTCGAATAGCACTTTGACGTGTTGGAAGTTCTTTTCATGGATTTCCAGACCGAAGCCTGGGGCATTCGGAACGGTTGCCAGGCCATCTTTTCGGCGGTAGCCTTCGGCGGACAGAACATCAGTCGAAAGCGGGTCGTGTTCGGCTCGGTAGAAGTTCTTGATCGCGCGGCCCATGTGAAGCTGCATGTAATAGCCGACCAACGAACCCCAGTTGTGCGGGGCGACTTTGATACCCGCCGGTTCGGCCCAGGCGGCTTCTTTCAAAATTCCCTCCAAACCGAAGCGGTTCATGTCGCCCTGCAACACGTCGATGGCTTGGGCCTTGATGAAAGGTTGGAATGCTTCCAGCTTTCCCTGTGTTTCGCCATCGGCCAGAAGAGTTTTCAGACCCTGCTGCTGAAAGTACTCTTTGAAGGCCAGGCAGTCCTCGACGGTTTCGGGGAACATCTCTTCTGCGAACGCGATGTCTGCATCGCCAACGCGGTCGAGGAACCGTTTTGCCCCGGCCAAATCGTAGCCGTTGTTGGCATCGACGCCGATGAGCGCCTCTTTTCCAGCCAGCCTGCGGAACTCGCGGACAAGTTCGACATCCCTTGTATCGCCCTCAGCGCGTTTCATCCACTTCGCACCACGGCCAATTTTGATCTTGAACGCCGTGTGCCCCAGTCGATGCCCAAGTTCAATCTCTTCGGCCAACCGCTTTTTCCAGTCGGCCCGATATTGCGGCAGCAAGTCCAGAAAATAGATGGACCCATCGTAGACGGGAACCCGCTCCGTCCCTTTTCCTCCGAGCAATTCGTAAGCCGGTTTTTCAAGAATCCGCCCCACAAGATCCCACACGGGCATCGTTCCCGCGCCGAGCGAACCGCTAACCCGCCGCTTCTCCGCATCGAACAGATCGAACGGATTCCGGCCGAGCAGCGTGCGCACATCGCGCTCGCTCGCCCGGCAGTTCCCCACCGCCCGAACGCCGGTGTTCGTATAAAGCCGCAGCATCCGGTCGCTCGAACGATCGCCATGCACGTCCAACCGCGAGTTCTTCCCCGCCGTCTTGTTCCTCGCGAGCGGCAAGTCGAAGCCAACGGCCCGCGTGATCCGCACATCGCCCGGAACCTCGCCGGCTTCGATCAGGTGAAATACGGATGTCCCCAACACACCCCCGACACCCGTTCCAATTGCAGCTCCCACAAATTCCCGTCGATTCATGCTCATCCTGCACCTCGGTTTTAGAAAACGGACGATGGAGTTTTGAATTTGAAAGATTATTCTATTGACCGGGTGCTGTAATACCAGCGCCTTGCCGCTTACGAAGTGATCGGACGATCCTAACCTTCCGCATCTCGTTGCACGATGACCAGCCAATCTTGCTTCTGCTGTGCGGGCGGCGGGCCGAGGGAAATCGCTTTGCCGGGGGTGACGTACCTTTGCTCGGTTTGTTGCAGTGGTCCGCCGGCGCGCGGGTTGAACCAATGCACGGAGAACCGGCCTTTTGCAGCGGAGAGATCCAATTCCGTCATTCCGCCATCGGGCAGATAAACCAAATACAACTCGCCCGGCTTGGCGAAGCAATAACGGCTGTTGTCGTGCTGGGGATTGCCCGCAAGGTCATCGCGGTTGGTCATCTCCCAAAAGGGGATTTTGTGATCACGGAAGAACTCCAACGCGGTTCGGCAATCGTCCCAACTTTGGTCGCGGCTTCGCCAATCTTCGCAGAGTAAATCGTTCTCCACAAATTGATAACCGAAGTAGTATTCCACGCCCGCTCCGCCGGCCATCAAGACGCCCCACAGGGTTTGCTTGCGGACTTCGTGCTGAGTGTAAGCCGGCTTGCCGGTGTTGTCCTTGCCGTCGAAACCGCGATACCCCAAATCCGGCGGTTGGCCGTGGGCGGCGGAACCCGATTCATCGAACGCCACCACCCAAGGTTTGCCCGCCTTCTCGGATTCCCGCACCCATTTCACGGTTTGCGAATGGGTATCCTTGATGTGGCTGTTTTGCAGCGAGACGCCGGTGAAGGGGCTTTGCTTTCCCAACAAAGGGCGGTACACCTTGTCTTGCTGGTTCGGAAACGTGTGAACCACAATGTGATGATCGTAAGGATCCAACTCGCGAAGATAACCCGCCATATCGCGTTGTTCCTCGGTGGATTGCGTGTTCTCTTCGCCGAGGTTCCAATTCAGTGCCAACTCATGGGCATAGCGGGCGACCAACTCGCGGCAGTAGAGTTTTCGTTCGATGCCGAGTTTGCCTTCATCCAAAGATGTGGAATCGATTTTCTTTCCCTGTTTGCCCCCGCGGTTGTCGTCGTTTTCGGTTTCTTGCAGTTTGAAATGCAGGTAGAGCCCCTGGGTGGTCGCATGGTCGAAAATGATTCCCCACTGATCGAGTTTGGAGCAATCGTAGTGGAGTTTGTCGTCGCGGGCGGTCATCGGCCAGACGTTGTCGCCATCGCCGCCGGCGTTGTAGGTCAGAAATGAAAACGCATTGCAGCCTTTGCCGGAAAGATAATTCAAGGCCCCGATCAAACCCTTGCCTCGCGTGGTTTTCCAAGCCGGGTCGCCGGGTTTCCAATCGCGGATGTGGGGTTCCCAAGTTTTCAAGGGCACGTTTTTCTTGTTGGCCGTCGTGCCGTCGAAATCCCGGTAGGCCAGCAGCGTTTCCGGGGCGTCGGCACCGGCCTTCATAAAATACTCGCCGCTGCCCGCGAATCGCAGATAATGCTTGCCGACGTATTGCAAACGGCCTTTCGCGCGAAAATCCCTGCCGGTTTTGTTGCTGGGCAAGACCTGAAAGGTTCCTTTCCCGCCATCGTATTTTGCTAGCGGCTTCGCTTGCTTCGCCTCGCCAATCGCCACGTTTTTGGCTTGTTGGAACGAGACTTCGTAACTCCACGTTCCCGGTTTATCGGGCGAGAGATGGGCGCGCCATTTCGTGCCGGCAGAAGCGGAGGTTTCGGCGGCGTGGCCATCGGCGGCGAAATAGCCTTCGACCAAATAACTCGGCGTGCCCGATTCATGCCGAAACCGCACCTGCATCCGGTCATCGAGAAACGGGTTCGGAGCAGAATCGCTTTCGCGGGCAAAGGGGCCGTCCAAAGTCAGCGTGACTTTGTGCCATTGCTTCCGATCCCCGGAAATCCGCAGCGATCCATCGCCATCCGCCGCCGTTTTTCGTTCTTGACCCATCGCGGAGCGAATGCCGATCAAGCAGAGCAGGGAAAGGCAACACGCTATAAGTTTGCGGGACAAAATCATCGCGAATCGCTTTCGAGGATGCGTGGGAGTGAAAAAGTTTTCCGCATTGTGCCCCGAAAGTTTTCCCTGCGAAAGTCTTCCGGGGAAGAACTTCCGAGAAACAACGGTCCTGGGAATATGACCGGCAAGGCGCGAACCGCCGGTTCTTGGGATCGGAAAAACAGGCGGTTCGCGGCTTGCCGATCACGAAGTTATCGAACGATGCGAAGAGAACCGCTGTTGACAGCGGCCCGCGTTTTGGGCGACATTTCCGTTTGATGGAATGATGGGAACCGACTTCAGGGAGGAATGGTGATCTTGGCACGGTTCGCAGTGACGATCTTTCTGGGCTTGGCGATTTCCTCAGCAGCGTATTTTGCCCTGCACTTTGTGGATTTCTCCCCCGCCACCCCGAACTCCAAAGTGTCTTCCGGGACATTGGAGGTAAAGCCCGTCAGCCTGCCTGCACCCAGAACTGGGAAATCGCCGGCGATTCGCGTCTGCGTAACGGCAGGTTCCGTGTCTTCCTTGGAACTTCAAATTGATGGCCCGTTCACGTTGCAAACCGTGGGCAGCGAAAAAACTTTGGGAACCGGAAAATCCTTAGCTGAAACCCGCGTACAATGCGCGGGGCAAACCGTGCGGATCGGCAGCCGAGACTATCCCTGCACGCGGTTGGAAATCGTGCCGAAAGATTCGCCGGCGGTTTGGGTCAACGGCCATCAATATCGCGGGCGGTTGCGAATCTATCGGCAACCGGGCGGAAAGTTGTTGGCGGTCAATGTGCTGCCATTGGAAGATTACATTGCCAGCGTGGTGGACAGCGAAATGCCCGCCGCCTTCCCCATTGCCGCCCGCAAAGCCCAGGCCATTTGCTCGCGGACTTATGCGGTCTATCAAATGGCCCAATCGCGAAGCCATCCTTATTTCGATGTGTATTCCTCGACCCGCAGCCAGAACTATTTGGGTTATCAATATGTTTCGCACGGGAGAAGACTCGCGGGCGAAACCGCCGAAGGCCGACGCATCGCCGATGAGACCGCGGGCCTGGTTTGCGTGTACCAAGGCGAAGTGTTTTGCACGTATTACTCGGCGGTCTGTGGTGGAAAGTCCACGCGGGGCGATTTGGTGTTCAGCGATGCAGCCGCGCCGCTCTTAAAATCTGTTCCCTGCGATTATTGCCGCGATGCCGCGCTCTACCGTTGGACCGAAAAGCCGAGCAAACAAACCGCCACGCAAAAACTCGCCCCGCTGTTGGGAACCTCAAAAAACCTGCTGACGTCCATCAGCCGAACCGACAACAAACCGCTGACGCCGGCGAGTTTGTTCCGCATCTCGACCAAACAAAAAAACGTAACGCTCTCCGCCACGGAGCTAAGACGCCGGCTCGCTTTGCCGAGCAGCACGTTTCAAGTCTGGCAAGATTCCGGCCACTTTCTCTTTCAAGGCCGCGGCCACGGCCACGGGGTCGGTCTTTGCCAATGGGGAGCCAGAGGCCAAGCCCTGGCCGGCAAATCCGCCATGCAGATTCTGACCCATTACTACCCTGGCAGCCAAGTGGTCCCCATGCCGAAGTAAGCAACGTCAGTCTTCATCATCCGGGGTCCATTGGACGATGTATTCTTCGCCCGCATACACCACGGAATCGCCGTCTCGCAGTTGGCGGCGACGGCGGGTTTCCACGGTGTTGTTGACCAGAACCTCGCCCGCTTGAATCACCTGCTTGGCGTGGCCGCCGGTTTCGACGGCTCCGGTTAGTTTGAGGAATTGATCCAGCCGGATCGTTTCGGAATCTTTCTCACCCACGGGTAAGGTCTCCTCAAACCGGAAGTTTCTCGGCGACCGCCCGGATGAATTCCGACCGCCCCGTGCGCGCGTGCCAATTGGCAACCGCCGTGGCCCCTTGCCGAGTCGCCAACAACCTAAGCCCTAAAGAACCGCCGGTCTCTTTGATGACGCGGCGGACGGATTTCCGCAAGAAACCGGGCCGAGAAATATGGTCGATGGAAAGTACCTGAAAACCCTCGGCATTCAGGGTTTCTCGCAAAGTGTTGGGCGTGAAGTGCGTAAGATGCCGGGGCACTTTGAGCGGAAACCAGCGTTCGCGGAATTGATCGAAGCCCCAAGAGGCGATGTTCGGCACACCCACGACCAGAATTCCGCCGGGCCGCAAAGCTCGGTTTGCCGCCCGCACGGTTTCGCGGGGTTGATGCACGTGTTCCAAAGCGTTCCACATGGTCACGGCATCGAATGTTTCCGCCCAAATTTCGGGGTGCGGCAGCGATCCCACGTGAACCGGAATTCCCGTGCGATCGGTTACGGCCCGTGCGCACGCGTCTGCGTTGTCCATGCCTTCCACGATCCAGCCGAGCTTTCGCATCGCCACCAAAAAATCTCCCCCGCCACAACCGAAATCCAATAAGCGGCCCGGCCCGCGCCAGGGAATCCAATTTTGCCGTTGAGCGCTCCGCGAAATCCACAACCGGCCCAACAACGCTTTGAGGCGATCCCTTCGCGTGAGCGGTTCTCCCGGATAGTCAAACCCCGTTCTCAGCACCGCCTTCTCTAAGTCATCGTGCAATCGCTGCCGGAACGTCGCAGGCTTTTCGCAGCCGCCCCAAGGGGAATAGTCGGCGGGATAAAATTGCCCAATCGCGTTTTCCGTGGGCCGAGGATTCGTGAAATGCAGATCGCAATCTAAGCAACGCACGACAGAGAACACGCCGCCCAAGCCGGTCAGCGGATCGGGCGATTCGATCACCCGCTCGAAATCTTTGCCTCCGCACAAAAGGCAGGGCACGGTTTCCATTTCGATGGATGGTTCCCGCGGAACAACCTCCGGCCCGCCGATGGGAGGACTTTGAGGAGTTCCCATCACTTGGGGCTGATTCAACAGCATCGCCATAATTTAACCATTCCCGTGGAACTTGCAAAAATGGAGTGAAAAATCACGTCCAACAGAGCGTAAGAAATGTACCAGCCGTTCCCGATTTAACCAAGGCGACTTTGCAAACTCTCCAAACTGCCATTTTTGCCATTCCTTGCGGATTCTTATTTCAAACTTTCACCTATTTATGCCGCATAAGTAGCCGGTCTGTTGACATCCGATTCTCGCGAAGCTATTTTCTTCCCACAACAAAAACCTCCCACGCATATTCGTTTAAGCCATAAGAGCCATTGAAGATCATTATGGACTATAAACCCATCCCCATTCCGGCTTTAACGCATTTGCAGGCGCTGATTTGCTGGGCGCTGCAATCGCCGTATTGGGAAGGGTTGACGGTTCGCGATCTGTTGGCGTTGCTCAAACGGCACGGCGAAAACACAAGCGAATCGGCCTTTTACCAACTCATGCAACGTTTGGAATCCGCCGGTTACGTCACCAGCGAAGCGGTTCCCCCCGCACCCAACCGCCGGCGCACGCGGATGTTGTCCCGCTGGTATCAAATCACTCGCGCCGGCCGGGAAGAACTGAACCGCACGATGGAATTCTACCAAGCCCACCGGGAGCACCCCAAGCGGTTTTTCTGTGCCGATTTTAACGTCAGCCTGCTGACCGAAGACGACTGGAACGGCGACCGGGCCATCAAAAGCCTGCCGCATTCGCCGTCCGAAGAAATTCACGATTGAACTCGCCCCGCACTCTCCACCCCATTGTGAATCAGAAGGACTAACCCAAGATGCCCGCGCCTGGAAATCTTATTGTCGCTCAATCCGGCGGCCCTTCGCCGGTGATTAACAACAGCCTAAGAGGGCTGGTCGAAATGGCCCGCGAACTGCCCGAAATCGGCACGATTTACGCCGGTTGGCACGGCATCGAAGGCGTGCTAAAAGAAGAGTTGTTGAATCTCAGCGACCAATGCCCCGAAGAAATCGCCTTGCTGCGGACCACGCCGGCGGCGGGGTCCATCGGCACTTGCCGCTATAAACTTCGCGACCATCAAAATGAAGATTTCGACCGCATTGTGGAAGTTTTCAAAGCACATAACGTCCGCTACTTCTGCTACATCGGCGGAAATGATTCAATGGACACCGCCAACAAAGTCGCCCAACTCTCGCAAGAACGCGGCGTGGACATCATCGGCGTCGGCGTGCCCAAAACCATCGACAACGACGTCGGCGACAGCGAATTTCAACTCATCGACCACACCCCCGGTTACGGCAGCACCGCCCGCTATTGGGCACATATCGTGCAACTTGCCAACGAAGAAAATAACGGCAGCAGCCCGGCCGACCCCGTGCTGGTTTTGCAGGCGATGGGTCGTCGGATCGGATTCATTCCCGCCGCCGCCCGTCTTGCCGACCCCCACCGCGAGTTGCCGCTGCAAATCTATTTGGCAGAACGGGAGATCTCAATGGAGCAACTTGCCGACAACGTCAACGGCCAACTCAAAAAAGATGGGCGTTGTATTGTTGTCGTCAGCGAAGGCTTGAAGATCGGCGACATCGGCGAGACCAAAGATTCCTTCGGCCACACGCAATTCAGTTCCAGCCAAATCACGGTGGCGCAAAAAGTTATCAACGCTTTGAACGAACGCGGGCTTGCCGTCAAAGGGGCCGCCCGCGCGAATGTGCCGGGAACCGACCAAAGGCACAACATGCTCTATGCCTCCAACACGGATTTGGAAGAAGCCTACCGGGTGGGTCAAAAAGCCGCCTTGCTCGCAGCAGCGGGCGAAAGCGGTTATATGTCCACAATCCTTAGAGATCCCGGTCCGATCTATAACGTCCGCTACGACCGAGTTCCGCTGCCGGAAGTCGCCAATAGCGAACGCGAGTTTCCCAAAGAATGGATCAGCGAATGTGGAACCGATGTGACCGATGATTTCATCAAGTACGCCAAACCGCTCATCGGCACGGACTATGTGAACGTGCCATTGATTGATGGCCGCTTACGATTGGCCAAACTCAAAAAACTCTTCGCCGATCAAAAACTAGGCAGCTATGTCCCCCAAGCCGACCGCAGCTAGCAAAAGTAAGGTTCCCTGTGTGGACCATCAACCCCCGTTAGAGACTATATAAAGTAACCCAAAGCGTAAGCGAGGTTTTTGTAAGAATGTCCGATAACCCACTCGATCACGATTTTCAAAAAAAGCACGACTTCCTCATTGGCATCGACTCGGACGGTTGTGCGTTCGATACAATGGAGATTAAACATAAGGAATGCTTCATTCCGAACACCATCAACTACTTCGGCTTGCAGTCCGTTTCTAAGTATGCCCGCGAAGCCGCCGAGTTCGTGAACCTCTATTCCAAATGGCGGGGCATCAACCGCTTCCCCGCGCTCACGATGACCTTGGATTTATTGGAAGAACGCCCCGAAGTCAAAAACCGGGGCACGACAATCCCCAAGCTGCAAGGCGTGCGGGACTGGATTGAGCGTGAAACCAAACTAGGCAACCCCGCGCTGACGGCGGAAGTCGAAAAAACGCAAGACGATGATTTGAAACTCGCGCTTGCCTGGTCCACCGCCGTGAATGACATGATTGAAGACATGGTGCATGGTGTGGCTCCGTTCCCGTTCGTCAAGCAAAGCCTGGATAAGCTGAGTTCAAAGGCGGAAATGATTGTTTGCTCTGCCACGCCCAACGCCGCGCTGCAAAAAGAATGGGAAGAGCATGACATCGCCCGCTTCGTGCAAGCGATCTGCGGCCAAGAAGCCGGCAGCAAAAAAGAAACACTCGGCCAAGCGAAAAACTTCGGCTATGCCGAAAACAAAGTGCTGATGATCGGCGACGCCCCCGGCGACATGAAAGCCGCCAAAGCGGTGGGAGCTTTGTTCTTCCCCATCAATCCCGGACGCGAAGAGCAAAGCTGGGAACGCTTCTATAACGAAGCCTGCGATAAGTTTTTGAGCGGCGGCTATGCGGGCGAGTACGAAAAACAACTCATCGCGGAGTTCGATGAATACCTCCCCGAACTCCCGCCGTGGAAACGCTAACGAGAGCGAACATTCCCCCTCAATATATCCCCTTTCAGAAAGACGCTTCAATATGTCTAAACACGATATCGGGCTTGTGGGCCTTGCGGTTATGGGCCAAAACCTTGTGCTGAACATGGCCAATCATGGATTTTCCGTGGGCGTCTATAACCGGACGACTAGCGTAACCGATGAGTTTGTCCGCGAATTGCCCAACCGTCCGAAAGACGTTGTTCATGAAGGCACGCCCGAACGGATCACGGGCTACCATTCCTTGAAAGAATTAGCCGCCAACCTCAAAACGCCCCGGCGGGTGATGATTATGGTGAAGGCCGGCGGTCCCGTGGATGCCGTGATTGATGAACTCAAAACCGTGCTCTCGCCGGGAGACATTATTATCGACGGCGGCAACTCGGACTTTGTGGACACCAACCGCCGTTCCGAATCTCTCAAAGAAGCCGGCTTTCAATTTATAGGAACCGGCGTTTCCGGCGGCGAAGAAGGGGCGCTTAAAGGCCCTAGCATCATGCCCGGCGGACATGCCGATGCTTGGCCGCACGTCAAAGACATCTTGCAATCCATTAGCGCCAAAGTCGGGCCAAACCACGATATTCCCTGCTGCGATTGGGTCGGCGAAAACGGGGCGGGGCACTACGTCAAGATGGTGCACAACGGCATCGAATATGGCGACATGCAACTGATTTGCGAAGCCTATTTTCTGCTCAAACAAACTCTTAACTTGACGAACCAAGAACTCTATCGAGTGTTTAGTGAATGGGATAAAGGCGAACTCGATAGTTATTTGATCGAGATTACGCGCGACATCTTCACCGTCATCGACCCCGACACGGGCGACTATTTGGTGGATAAAATACTGGACACCGCCCAACAAAAAGGCACGGGCAAATGGATGAGCCAACACGCCTTGGATCTGGGCGTGCCCACCACATTAATCACCGAAGCCGTTTATGCCCGCTGTCTTTCCGCCCAAAAGGATGCCCGCGTGAGGGCTTCGAAAGTGCTCTCCGGCCCGGATGCAAAATTCACCGGCGACAGCAGCAATTCATCGAAGATGTTCGCCAAGCCCTCTATGCCTCAAAACTCGTTAGCTATGCCCAAGGATTACGTGCAACTCGATGCCGCAGCCAAGGAGTTCGGTTGGAAGCTCAACAATGGCAACATTGCCTTGATGTGGCGGGGCGGATGTATTATTCGCTCGACGTTCCTAGAAGATATTAAATCGGCCTTTGATAAATCGCCCGATTTGGAAAACCTATTACTCGACGATTTCTTCAAATCTGCAATCGAATAAGGCACAACCTAGCTGGCGGCGCGTGGTGGCGAGTGCGGTGGAACTCGGCGTGCCCGTTCCCGGTTTCGCCGCCGCCTTGAGCTACTTGATGGCTACCGTCAAGACAGGCTGCCCGCGAATTTGTTGCAGGCCCAAAGGGATTATTTCGGGGCGCATACCTACCGACGGTGGACAAAGAAGGCACGTTCCACACGGACTGGATTCACGAACGGAAGCTCAGCGAATAGTTTCTCTACTCGCGTTTCAGCTCACATCAAATAATCTTTGAAGTGGCGATGCGAGCTTGCCACGCCGGGTAAGCTCGCATTTCCCTCATTCGATGCCGAGGCATTCATGCGGTTGATGTTTTTGGGAACCGGCGGCTATCATCCTACGGAAACTCGCCATACCGCTTGTCTATTTCAACCCGAAACGGGCCTGGTTTTCGATGCGGGGACGGGGTTGTTTCGGGTTTTTCCGCGATTGATGACTCGCGAGCTAAACATCTTTATCACGCATAGTCATCTCGATCATATAATGGGACTCCCCGACTGCTACGTGCCTCTCAAACTAGGTTATTTGGATCGGGTTCGTGTCTTCGGCACTCCCGAAACTCTCAACGCCATTCAGAATCATTTGTTTGCCGTGGAGTTGTTTCCCGTGAAAACGCCGCTGGAATATCATGAACTCAGTCCGGAAATTCTTATTGGCAACTCAGGGGTTTTGACCCATCTTCCATTGGAGCATCCCGGTGGCTCCACGGCCTATAAAGTCGTATGGCCTGATTTTTCGATGGCCTATGTCACGGACACGTTTGCCAATAATTCCTATCTTGAGTTGATCCGTGGTGTTGACTTGTTGGTTCACGAATGCAACTTCGATGATGAGATGTCGGATTTGGCTCAGCCAACGGGACATAGTTATGCCCGGGCGGTGACGATGCTGGCGAAATCCGCGAACATCAAACGGCTTGTCCTAACGCACTTCGGCCCCTATGCCGACTCGCATCAACCGATCAATCTCGATCGTGCAAGAACCATCTTTCCGAATACGGAACTAGCGACCGATTTGATGACCCTCGATTGCACGATTTAATAGATCGCTTTTGATTACTATTAACTTCCCAGCATATCATTTTCGTTGTGAGCAATACTTTCCCTCAATTTCAATGTCCTAGCTGCCGTGTCTCGCTCTGAGTGGCCCGCTGCCGGAATTGTTGGTTTGCGAGCAATGTCAGGCGGAGTTTCCGGTCTTGGCTGGCATTCCGCGTTTTGTGCAGCAACAACATCTGGCGAGTTTTGGATTTCAGTGGAATCGATATGAGGTCGCTCATCACGCGGAAGACACCGCGACTTTTGAGGCGAAAACCGGCTTTCGTTTGGCGGAACTCCAAGGACTCGCGGTCTTAGATGCGGGATGCGGTGGGGGTCGCTATTCCAAAATCGCGGCGGAGGCCGGGGCCAACGTGCTGGGGGCGGATCATAGTAACGCCGTGGAAAAAGCTGCCGATCTTTGCCGACAAATGGAGAATGTCAAGTTCATTCAGGCGGACTTGAAGCGGTTGCCGCTTGCGGAGGAGTCGTTCGATGTGGCGTTTTCGATCGGCGTGATGCACCACGATGAAGACACGCGGGCAGTGTTCGATTCGGTGGCGCGAATGGTGAAGCCGGGGGGAAGGTTCGCAGTCTGGCTCTATCGCCGAAATCAATGGTGGCAAGAAGCGATCAATCGTTTTCTTAGAAACCAAAGCCGTGAAAGCGTCGCCGTAATCGTCTCGAACGCATTGCCAAGTTTGGGGCTTGGCTGGGCGGGATTCCGTTGGTCAATAAGACGCTGAATAAAGTCATCAACTTTAGCAACCATCCCGATTACGAAAATCGGGTTTGCGATACTTATGATTGGTATGCCCCACAGGTATCAACATCATCATACCGAGGCCGAGCTTTGCGGGTGGTTTCGCGAAGCGGGATATGAAAACCTGATCGTGCTTCCCCCGGAAAAACAAGGCCGGCTTTATGGCTGGAGCTATCGGCACAATCTTCTGATCGGCAGCGGCGTGAATGTGCAAGGCACGCGCCTCTGAATAACTGTTCTCCCAATCCGTTTTGCCGTTTGTCATTGTCTACCTGTTTTACTGTTGACCTCAAACCGATTACAATACCTGAAGGAGGCGGCGAAAATCGCAGAATTTCAATCTGCGGCATTAGAAGTGTCCGATCTTGGCAACTGGAATTGGAGTTAGGAACATGGTGCTGCTCGAACGTGTCCGACACATTTTGAGAGAGACGCCGCGACCCGTCTCGGCTTCGGGATTTTTCTCGGGAACGATGCTGGTCGTCCTCCCGGCGGTTTTGTGGATGGGCACGCTGCTGCTCCCCGCGAATGCCGCCGCGGATGATGATGCGGACGGCTTAATTGCTTTCGCCAATAAAGATGGTGATCGCGACGATGATGACCGCGAAGAAGGCAAAGCCAAAAAGAACCGCGAGAAGGCCCGCGAAAAAGCCAAAAAAGACCGTGACGACGACGATGATGAGCACGAAAAAGGCAAAGCCAAAAAAGACCGCGATGACGATGATGATGACCGTAAAGATGGCGACCGCCCTAAAGCCGGCTTTGGAAGAGGGGGCTTTGGAAGAGGGGGCTTTGGAAGAGGGGGCTTTGGAAGAGGGGGCTTTGGAAGAGGGGGCTTTGGAGGTTTTAGCCGATTTGGCGGCATGCCCGTTTGGTCCAGGCCATTTCGGTTTTCACCGCGATGGTGCAGGTCCGCCGCGTGCGGGAGAAGATCATAAAAGCTCCCCGCGCCGAGGCGACCGTGCTCCCGAACACGAGATGATGACCGTTCTTCGCGAACTGCGCGAGGAAGTCTCGCAACTCCGCAACGAAGTTCGCGAACTCCGCGAAGCGCGTGGCGAACGGCCCCGCCCTGAATTGCATCGCCCTCCAATGGCTGGTGGACCTCGGCCGGAATTCCGCCGACCCGAAGGCAAAGGCGAACCCCCGAAACGCGAGGGTGAAGGTGAGAAACGAGAAGGCGACCGCGGCGACCGAGACCGTGGTGACCGCGACCGCGGCGACCGAGACCGTGGTGACCGCGACCGCGGCGAAAGAGGCCGTGCGGAAATCCACCGCGTGCCGGGCGGCGGCATTCGCGTTGAAATACGCGAAGGCGGTCAATTACAAATCCGCGAAGAGGAATCCCGCAAAATCCAGCGTCCCGAAGGGAAATTCGGCATAAAAACCTTTCGGCTCGAAGGCAATGGCAAAGATCAACCCTTCAGACTCCGCATCATTCAAGCCGGTGACGAAATCCATCGTCAAGACATTGATGGCCGCGAACGCCTGGAAAAAGCCCGCGAGGAACGGGATCGCGAGGAGTCTCGATCCGAACGAGGCGCAGCCGAAAAACCCAGTGCCGCCGAGGCGCGGTACGTTTTTGCCCGACTCGACACAAACTTCAACGACAAACTCGACCCGGACGAATGGGCAGCCAGCAAGACAATCCGTGAAGAATTTGACAAGCGGGCCATCAAACTTTCCCCACCCGTGAATGTTGAGACCTTCCTCGACCGCTATCCCCATCAGCGCCTTGTCCCGCAAGTGCGATTGCCGAGCGATCAATAATCGCGACTTGTCCGGATAAAACGAAACTCACCCCTTCGGCTAAAAACCGGTGGGGTGATTTTTTCGTTTTGCGATACCGTTTTTTAATCCACCAATCGCAGGCGTTTGCGGGCGTAGTGAATGGCTTCGATCAGGGCATCGACATCTTCGCGGTTGTTGTAGAACGTGAAGCTGGCCCGCGTGGTGGCGGGGACTTTCAGCAGATCGTGCAGCGGCATTGTGCAGTGGTGGCCGTGGCGGACGAACACACCTTGGCGGTCCAAAAGGTTCGCCAAATCTTCGGGGTGAACTTGGTCGATGCTGAAACTGCAAATCGCCCCTTTGTATTGCGTGGCGGGGCCGTGAATCGTGAGGCCGGGGATTTCTAAAAGCCTTTGGGTGGCATATTCCAAGATGTGTTGTTCATGGGCGTGGATGGCATCGAATCCCAGGCTTTTGACGTATTCAATCGCGGGCCGCAGGGCGATGGCTTGGGCGATGGGCAGCGTGCCGGCTTCGAACTTCATGGGCGGGTCCGCGTATTCGGAATGATCTTTGAACACCCGCGAAATCATGTGTCCGCCGCAAAGGAATGGGTCCATCTCTGCCAACAATTCCCGCCGACCGTACAAAACCCCCACGCCGGTCGGGCCGAAGAGTTTATGGCCGGAGAACGCGAGAAAATCCACCGCAGGGTCTTGGACGTTTACCGGAGCATGCGGCACGCTTTGGGCGGCATCGACCAGCACTTTGCGCCGACGGCTTTGGCTCTGCGGGAAATCTCGCCCAGCGGGTTGATCGTGCCCAGCACGTTGGACATCCCCGTCACCGCGACCATTTTGGTGCGTGGGGTTAGATAATCCTCCAACACATCGAGATTCAACCGCCAATCTTCGGTCAATGGCAAGTAATTGAGCTTCGCCCCCGTAGCTTGGGCCACGTGCTGCCAGGGCACGATGTTGGCGTGATGTTCCATCTCGTTCAGCAGAATTTCATCGCCCGGCTTTAAGAACTTGCGGCCCCAGGCATTGGCGACCAGGTTGATGGACAGGGTGGTCCCGGCGGTGAAGACAATTTCCTCCGCCGAGGCCGCCCCCAAAAGTTCCCGCACGCTTTCGCGGCAGGCTTCCAACTCTTCATCGATTTTGGCCCCGAATTGGTACACACCACGGTAGGCGTTGGCGAAGTAGTTTTCGTAAACCTCGCGTTCTTTGTCGATCACGACTCGAGGCTTTTGGGCGGAGGCGGCGGAATCCAAGAAAGTCAGCCGGCGCTTTTTGGAAAGCGGTTTTCCCAGTATCGGAAAATCCGCCCGCACGGCGTCCACGTTAAATGTCGTTTGTTGGTCCGTGGTCATTGGTCCGTTTGTCCGTTGGTGCGGACGTTCTTCGTCCGTGCGGTTTTTGAGATGTGTTTCGGACAATCCTGGGTCTTACGTGCCGCGTTCGGTTTCGGGGATGTCCGAAGCGAGGGCGGCGAAGCTGCGGATGCGTTGCACCATGCCGTTTAACCCGTTTTTGCGGGCGGGGCTTAAGTTGCGGCTGAGGCCCAATTGATCGAAAAGATCTTTCACGTCGATGGCCAGAATTTCTTCCGGGGTCTTGCCGGAGTAAATCGTCAATAGCACCGCGATCAGACCTTTGACGATCTTGGCATCGCTGTCGGCGGTGATGTCCACCACCGGCTGCGCGTTCGCCGAGTTCATCCGCGCGATCATCCACACGTTGCTTTGACAGCCATGCACGCGGTTGGCTTCGGTCTTGGCGGCAGCGGGCATCTCCGGCAGCTCGAAGCCCAGGTCGATCAAATAATCACAACGGTCTTCCCAGTCGCCGAGAAATTCAAACTCGGACAGCAGGTCATCAATGCTCATCGATTGCAGCGAACTCAAGGAATCCCCCAAGTGGTCGGGTGGTAAACGTTTTCGGTTGATGCCCCAACGGGCTTCTACTTGCATTCTATCCCGTCAGCCCCCGCGATCCAAGAGCCGATCATTTTGGAGTCTTTACGATTCTTGAGCGGGCAATCGCATTCTTCGGCAGGTTTGTTCGTAGGTGGCTTCCAGATCCAATGGCACAGATTGGCCTTTGTCCAAAGGCAGCGGCAACATGGGCAAAAGTTGGTTTAAGGCGAGGGCCTCGTGCCAAACGCGGATTTCGGCGGCGCAATCGGTTTGAACTGGCTGATAGCTCACCGCGTATTGCTGCACATCGCCCAACTGGAATTGCACCGGTTGATCGAGCAGCGAGATTAGCTCGTTGTGCAAGTTCGCTCGGCGGCTGGTGACGACATCGACAATCATCAAACCCACGCCTTGCCGAAGATAAGCGGCACACTTGATCGCAAAATCCCGTCGGCTTTGGACGCGGTCTTTATTGCGGGGGCTGACCAATTCCACGGCGGAAACCAACGTGGGGCCGGCTTCGGAATGGAAGATCAAAACCTCCACGCGATCCGGGAACTCGGCGGGGAATTGCATATCGGGAGCAGGTGGCGACCATACGCTCACAGGAGCCGTTTCCGTTTGGACCGACGCAGGCTCAGCGGGAGATGGCATCAACGAGGCTCGATCTTCAAACGCGGCAATGTCCACTTCCACGCGGTTACCGACGTGAACTTGCACCTCGGCAAAATAGCCTTCAGGAAGCACACACCCATTCAAGCCATCCGCGATCGCGCTCGCCCAGCGGGAATGAAACGATTCCCAATGCCTGAGTTCGCTCAAGGGCGGATGAAAATGATCTCGCAAAGGCATGGTGGGTTATCCCCCGGAAATTGGCGAGAGAATGGTGAGCACATCGCGGTCTTGCAGTGGGTGGGGTTGATCCGGGCGGATTTGCGAATCGCCGACGAACAACAAAATCGAGGGATGCAGCCGGCGGTCGGTATCGAACAGTAGAGGACGCAACGCTTCGCCATGCCGGTCCGCGACGCGGTAAAGAACATCTTCCACGGTGCAGGGGGAATCGCACTCGAAGATTTCCGCCGCCCGCCCGGCGGCCCGTTTGATTTGGGCGGCATATTCCACGGTAATTTGCATGCTTCGGCTTTCAAATTCCCAAGGTGCGGTCGCCCCAAGTGCGGGCGATGGCCAACACCGTCACCGCCGCGAACACCATGATGAGCGAGACCGCGACGGCGGCTTGCAGGTTTCCGATGCTCAATTCCAAAAAGACCGTTGTGGAAAGCACTTCGGTTTTGTTTCGCGTGGCTCCGGCGAAGACCAACAACGGCCCGAACTCGCCCAGTGATCTGGCCCAGGCCAACGTCGCCGCCGTGAGCATGCCTTGACGGGCTTCGGGCAAAACGACCATTCCGAACGCCTGTGCCCGCGTGCAACCAAGCGTGAGCGCGACTTGCTCGTGCCGGGGGTCGATTTGATCGAACGTGTGCCGCATCGTGCGGACGGCAAACGCAGCCGCCACCATAAACTGTGCCAAAATCACCGCCGGGATCTGATAGACCACCGAGCGGCTGATTAAATTGAAGGGCCAAAACTGAAACAGAATCAGCAGACTCAACCCCACGACCAAAGGCGGCAAAACGATGGGAATATCGAGAACGGCATCGATGAAATTGCGTCCGGGAAAGCGATAGCGCGACAGCAAATACCCGATTGGCACCGCGACCCAGACCGAGAGAATCGCCGTCACCGTGCAGGAAATTAAGCTGAGCTTGATCGAGTATTGAATTTCCGGTTTTCGCAAAGCCGCCAGCAGGGGATCGGCGAAACCCGCATCGGTTGCGGTTTCCTCCGCCGACATCATGTAGCCCGCATCCGCCAGAAGCAAACCCAGCAGCAACACGACGTAAGTCCCGCCGACAACCGCAAGCAACACAAAGAACGGCAGGTCCGAGCCGACTTTGTGTTCCATCGCGGGTGCGGGCTTCAAGGCGGAGTCTGTCATGGGTGCGGGAAATTCATCGGCAGGAAGTTCGCGTTTTTGATTCTCGGCCTAACTCCCCGGTTGGTTGTCGTCGCCGAGATCGTTTATCCGCTTGGCCACGTCCATGTAATCGTAATCGATGGCCAGGATTTCGTTGTAGTGGTCCTCGGCGGCTTCGCGGTCGCCGTTCTTTTCGCGATTCGCCCCAGGGCGTAATGGGCGGTTTTGAACAGTTCCGGCTTGTCGTGCGGGTTGAGGTTAGGCAGCGCTTTTTCGAATTGCCGTTTGGCCAAGGGCATTTGGTTTTCCTTCAAAAAACATTCGCCCATCAGCACGTAGCATTCGGTTTCCAGGCGGGTATCGGCCACGGCTTGTTGGAGCAGTTTGATTGCATCTTTGTAGTGCTTTACCCGCATGTAGCGCTTGGCGAGTTCAAATTTCAGCCTGCTGTCTTGGGTGTGCCGTTTAAGCCTTTCTGAATAGATCTGGATTTCGTTTTTGATCAATTTGTTCCGCAACCCCGTCCATTTCTTTTGGGCTTCTTCATCCTCCGGGTTCTTGTTGGCGACTTCCTTGGCATCTTCGGATTGGTTCTTGAGTTTTTCCAGTTGGACATCTTCCAACTGCTCGCGCACATCATCGTTCCCGCCGGATTTTTCCAGGGCGGCGGCGTACATTTCAATGCACTCATCCACCCGCTTATTTTTGTAGTAAAAATCCGCGAGTTTTTGATACGGTTCAAACTTCTCCGGCGTTTTGCGGATTTGACGTTTCAAGTCGGATTCCAAATCGTCGCCGGGACCAATCGCATTCTGCCCGCCGGATTTCTTTTGGCGATCCGCGTCGTAAGCGTTTTGGCCGGCCTTCACGTCTTGGGTGTTGGCGGCATCGTCGTAACCGCCTCGGTCCATTGTTTTCAAAGTTTGGATGCGGGTTTGCATCGCCCGGGCTTCACCGTCCAATGGGTCGAGCTGATATATCTTCTCCCACAGCCGCGCGGCTTCATCGTAGTTTCGCTTCTCCAAATGCAGCGTGGCCAATTCCCGCAGCAGGGTGATGTTTTCCTTATCCTGTTTGACGGCGTTGGAGTAGGCGAAGACGGCGACGTCCGTGAATTCCATTTTCGCGCACGCTTCGCCGACCCAGGCTTCCAGTTGGGGATCCCAGGGGTTGATTTGCAGGCCCTTCTCGGCCTCTTCATCCATGGTTTTCCAGTCCTCTTTGCCCTTGGCCTTTTTGACCCGCGAGCGAATGCCCATCAATTTGGCTCCGGCCATTCGCGCGCCCGTGCCGTTGTTGTTGAATTTGCGGTATTCCACCCCGCGCAGCGATTGGCGGTACACCAAGTTCCCCGGAACCAAGGTGACGGCCTTGGAGAACATTTCGACCGCGTAATCCCAATTCTCTTTCGCCGTGGAGGCAGAACCGGATTTCCAGCATTCGTTGGCAATTTGTTTTGCGCGTTCAGGGTCCATGTTTTGCGTGCATTCAGAAAAGCAAAAGAAAACAGCCCAACAAGCCCACAAACGCTTGTTCGCCTAGAAAAACTGTATCACATTTGGGAAAGCAAGGCCATCTTTCATTATAGCGTGGCCGGGCGGCAGATGTCGGAATTTTTTGAGAATCAAACTGCGAAATGGATGAGGATGGAGGATGGCTGATCGAGGATGGAATTATGCAAATCTCGAACAGAGCGGAGAGCCAATCTGGCTCTCCGCCCTTTGCCCCGCGAAAATTCTGCGGGATTGGTCTTGCGGCGTTTGTGGATTGTCGGCACACTACGCGGCTTCCTCTCAGAATCACTTTCTCCCTTCTCATTTCCCTGCGGAATTCTGTTCACCGCGATTGTGCGTTAGGGACTGATGTTTCGATCCTCCGTTTTCCCGATCTTGTGCGGCCTGCTGATCTGCGGGGGATGCCACATTCCGTGGAGAGCCTCGCGGGGGCCGGTCGGGCAACCGCTGTTTATCGCATCGGGGAACCAGGACGTGGTCTGGGAACGCACGGCGGATGTGCTGCACGTTTATCCGTTCGTCATCCGCCGCGAAGACCGTTTGGACGGCGTGATGGAAACCGACTTCAAAACCGGATCGAGCATTCTGGAGCCTTGGCACAAGGATTCCCTGGGCGGTTACCAGCGCTTGGAAAGCACGCTGCAATCGATTCGCCGCAAGGTGGTGGTCAACATCACCCCGGCGGAAGGGGGTTTTTTCATCAACGTGGAAGCCTACAAAGAACTGGAAGACTTGGTGGGTTTGGCCGCCAACTCGCCGGGGGGAGCCACCTTCCAAGAAAATCAGCCGCTCCAACGCGATCTGGATTTGGTCGTGGGCCAGACGGCCCCTTCGGGCTGGATTCCCCAAGGCCGGGATTTCCTCCTCGAACAAGACATCCTCAAACGCTTGAACAAAGCCTTCCGCCGTTGACCCGCGCTGGGCGATCACGGCTTCTTATGCTTCAAACGGGCAGATTTGGCTATAACCCGAAGCGTAAGCGAGGAATTCGAATTGCTTGCCTCACTTACGCTTCGAGTTACGTTAAATCCCGTAAAATGAGCCACTACCAACCCGGCAAGGTTTTGGGGCATGGGTTGGAAGTCTTCCGCTCGGCTCGGATAACATAAAGTCCTTGAGCCGGCGATGTGTTTTTGGTTGGCATCCGCCCGGCGTTTAGTAAAAATCACTTCAACACAGGAGCCGACTCATGCCCAGACTCAACGTCGTGAAACCCGAATCCGCCAGCGGTCCCGTCAAGGAAATCTACGACGATTTGACCAAGAAGATGGGAAAGGTCATCAACATCTTTCAAGGCATGGGCAACAGCCCCGCCGCGTTGAATGCGTATCTTTCCATGTCGGGAGCCTTGGCCAAAGGCGAACTCTCCCCGAAAGACCGCGAGGTGGTTTACCTGGGCGTGAGCCAAAAGAACGGCTGCGAATACTGCGTTTCCGCCCACACGATGCTCGCCAAGAAAACCGGCATGAACGAAGAGCAAATTTTGGACATCCGCCGCTTCTCGCCGGAGTCGGCCAAGTATCAAGCCTTGTTGACCTTCGTGACCCGCGTGATGGAAACCCAAGGCCACGTCAAAGATGAAGATCTGGCCGCCGTTCGCGAAGCCGGTTACACCGATGGCCAAATTGCCGAGACTGTCGCCTACATCGGTTTGGCGACGTACTCGAATTTGTTCAACCACGTGAACGACACGGAACTGGATTTCCCCGCCGCCCCGAGTCTGTGACGGGCGAAGGAAAACGGTTCGGTCAACCAAAAATGGCCCTCAAGCCGTGCCTGGATTCGGTTCATCCAGGCTTTGAATTCGCTCGGCGATTTGCCGGGTGAGTTCCGCGGGCAGGGGGCCTTTCGCGGCGGCGGAGAGGTTCTCTTGCAAATGCGCGAAGTTGCACGTGCCCACGATTGTGGTGTGGCAATAAGGATGGGACAGCGTCTCGCGGAGAATCAGTTCTGCGCGCTTCATCCCCACCGGGAGGATTTCATCGAGCTTGGCCTTTGTCCAAATATCGTTGAGGGCCGGCCGTTCGATTTCCGCATCGGGACCGCCGTGGGCGATGCCGCCCCTTAAAATAATGCCCGCCCCAGTTTCTCCCGCTTGCGAAATCAAATCGTAATGCTCGCGGGCCAAACAGGAATACGGGATTTGAAAAGTGTCGAACACGCCCAACGAAATATAGCCCGGCAGATGGGGTAGCGAACTGGACACTCCCAAAAACCGGATCATTCCTTGACTGCGGAAGTCCATCAGCAAGTCGATTAAACCTTCCTTTTGGATGGTCTCCGCATCGCCGCCGTGAAATTGTAGCAGATCCACGTGGTCGGTTTTCAGCCGATCCAAGCTGGTGTGTAGATTGCGTTCGACGATGTCTTTCTTCCAAACGTGGTCGATTTCCAGATGGTCGGAATGTTGCGTGTATACGCAGCCGCATTTCGTCGCCAGATAAAATTCCTTCCGGCGAGAACCGATCGAATCGCCAATTCGCCGTTCGCTGATGCCGTAATCGGGCGCGGTATCAATGAAGTTAATGCCCGCATCTAAAATGGCATTCAAAATACGGTCGGCATCTTCTTCGCCGACCTCGCGCACGCCCCAAGTCTTCGGCCCGCGCAGCCCCATGCTGCCGTAACCGAGTTGCGTGACTTCCAGCCCCGTTCGGCCAAGCGTTTTACGAATCATGCAAAATCCTTACTTCCTTGCAGAAATCAAGCGATGATTTCGTGGGCGACGGTTCCATGCACGTCCGTCAGACGGAAATTGCGGCCCGCGTAGTTGAACGTCAGCCGTTCGTGATCCAAGCCCAACAGATGCAAAATCGTGGCGTGCCAATCGGGGATGGAGAGGGCGTTCTCCACGGCTTTGTGACCGATGTCGTCGGTGGCTCCAAAACGGAAACCGCCCTTCACGCCGCCGCCCGCCATCCACACGGTGTAACCTTGGTTGTTGTGATCGCGGCCCGTGCCGCTTTGGGCATAAGGCGTGCGCCCGAACTCGCCCGCCCAAATCACCAAAGTGTCATCCAGCATCCCCCGCTGCTTGAGATCCAAAAGCAACCCGGCCACGGGCAGATCGGTCGCGGCTGCGCTTTTTTCCAGTTCCTCTTGCAAGCGAAAATGATGATCCCAACTCACGGGGGAAGTCAGTTCGATAAACCGTACTCCGGCTTCCGCCAACCGCCGCGCGAGCAGGCATTGCCGGCCAAAACGGTCGCTGGGAAGACCGGGTCCGATGCCGTACTGATGCAGCATGGATTTCGGTTCGGATTTTAAGTCCAACAGTTCGGGGATTTCATCCTGCATGCGGAAGGCCAGCTCGAACGAAGCGATCGCGCCTTCGATTTCGGGATGATGCTGGTCCCGTGCGAGTTTCATGCGGTTGAAGTCGCCGATGAGATCCAACTGCGCCCGCTGTTGGGCCTGGGTGAGATGCGGGTTTTTGATGTTCCGAATGGGCGGGCCAGGTTCTTGGTCGATCCCGAAAAGGGCCGCGTAAAAACCGGGGATTTGATGCGTGCCGATTTTGGTTCCCTGATAAATCGCGGGCAAAAACGAGCTGCCGTAGTTTTGCGCTCCGCCGTTGTCGGCGGGCGGGTTGAGCGTGATAAAGCCCGGCAGTTTGGTGTTCTCTGTCCCCAATCCGTAGAGCATCCACGCCCCGACCGAAGGCCGCACAAACTGAAAGCTGCCGGTGTGCATTTGGCAGAAGGCTTGCGAGTGGTTGGGCAAAGCGGTGGTCATGCCGTTCAGAACGCACAAGTCATCGGCATGCCGGGCGAGGTGGGGGAAGACCTCGGAAATCCATTGGCCGGATTCGCCGTGCCGGGCAAATTGGAAAGGCGAGCCGAGCAGTTTCGCGCCCAGATTTTTTCCCAAGGGTTGGCCGGAGCGTTTTTGGAGTTCGGGTTTGTAATCGAACAAATCCACGTGCGAAGGGCCGCCGTTCATGCAGAGGAAGATCACCCGTTTGGCCCGCGCGGGAAAATGCCCGGCCTTGCCGGCAAGGGCATCCTGCGTGTTGGCGGTTTCGCGGGCGGCGGCTTCGTGCGCCATCCCCGCGAAAGCCAAATACCCAAACCCGGAAGCCATCGACCGCAATGCCGTTCGTCGTGAGATCATCGTTTTCGCCTCGTGAAGTGAATTTCGTCTCTCTTCTATTCTAGCGAGACGAAGCCTCTGACCAAAGGGCGTTCCATGCGGACGGGCAATGGCGGAGAGCCGGAAACGAAAAAAGCCCGGCCTAAATCCTTCGGGAAATTAAGTGAGTCCCACAGTGATTTTCCGAACAATGCGACGCTTTTGAAGCATTCAACCTACCGGGCGGGTTGATGCCCCCCGCTCGCCTTTTCTATTCTGGCGATGTTCATTTCTTGGCGATGGTTAAAACCACTTGAAGGCCAAGGCGGCGAGGATGCCTCCTAAAAGGGGGGCCAAGGCGGGGACCAAGGCGTAGGACCAATTGCTGTCGCGTTTTCCGCGAATCGGCAAAACTGCGTGCGCGATGCGGGGGGCCAAATCGCGAGCGGGGTTGATCGCATACCCGGTGGTTCCACCCAAACTTAGGCCGATGGAAAATACGACGATGCCCACCGGAAATGCGCCCAAGGAACCCAGGCCGACTTCGACTTTGCCGGGCGTGGGCAGGCCGGGGATTTCAAAGTTGGGCGAGACTGCCAACAACACGGCGGCCACCAATACAAAAGTCGCCACTGTTTCGCAGAAGATGTTGCGGGGCAGCGAACGAATCGCGGGAGCGGTGCAGAACGTGGCGAGTTTGGCATCCGCATCTTCGGTCGCATCGTAGTGGTCTTTGTAACACAGATAGACCAGGACCGCTCCCATGAATCCCCCCGCCATCTGTGCGGAGACGTAGCCGGGAACCAAAGGCCATTTGAAATCTTCTGCAACCGCCAAGCCGAAGGTGACGGCGGGATTCAGATGGGCTCCGCTGAACTCGACCACGCAAAGCACCGCCACGAAAACCGCGAACCCCCAACCGGCGGTAATTACGATCCAGCCGGCATCGTGGCCTTTGGTTTTGCTCAGCACCACGTTGGCCACCACGCCATTGCCCAATAGCACTAAGATCAGCGTGCCCACGAACTCGGCCAGGTATGCGTTCATGCGGGTTTATCCATGCGTCAGAATGCCCAAGGAGAATCGAACTTCATTTCAATCAAAGTGTAATCGGTGTTTTGCACTTCTTTGAAACCGTCCCTGAAAACGTGCCCATTTCAAAGTGGGTATGAGAAAAAGGCCCATTCCATTGACAGGTTGAGATTGAAGAAGGAGGCATTCTAACGCCCAAGGCGGGCCTGCCAACTCACACGCAGGAATTTGCCGATCCCGATGGATTTGCGAGTTTCCGCCGGTCATTCTATGTTGGTTCCAATGCGCGAAGCATGAAAACACGAAAACCCCGCGAGGATGATTTCTCTTATGCCTTTGCATCCCAAGGTCGAAAAACTGCTGCTGAGTCTTTCGCGGCTCGGGTTGAAGCCGATTGATGAAACCCCGCTGGATGAAGCCCGCAAGCTGATGGTGGAAACCAGCCGATTGCTCGGCCCGCCCGAACCCGTGCATTCCGTGCAAGACCTGAGCATTCCCGGTCCGGAGGGCGAGTTGCCTTTGCGGGTTTATCGGCCCTCGGAAAATCCGTTGCCAGTGCTGGTGTATTTTCACGGCGGGGGTTGGGTGTTGGGCAGCATCGACTCGCACGATGGGTATTGCCGATCTTTGGCGAACGCCGTCGGTTGCGTGGTGGTTTCGGTGGAATACCGTTTGGCTCCCGAACACAAATACCCCGCTGCCGCCCTCGATGCTTATGCGGCGGTTTGTTGGGTGAGCGAAAACCTGAAAACCCTCGGCGGAAAACCCGGTCCGATTGGAGTCGCGGGCGACAGTGCCGGCGGCAATCTCGCGGCGGCGGCGGTTTTGACGGCACGCGATCGCGGGGGAGCGAACATCGGCTGCCAGGTGTTGGTTTACCCCATCACCGATGCCAACTTTCAGACGGGTTCGTATCTGCAATTCGCCGAGGATTATTTTCTGACTCGCCGTTCCATGATCTGGTTTTGGGATCAATACTGCCCTCAATCCGAGGACCGCCATCGGGAGGATGTTTCTCCGTTGCGTGCGGAATCTTTGGCCGAATTGCCGCCCACGTTGATCCTCACCGCCGAGTACGATCCTCTCCGCGATGAAGCCGAGGCTTATGCCGCCCAACTGGAACAAGCCGGCGTTTTGTGCAAACTTATTCGTTATCCCGGCATGATCCACGGTTTCACCCGGCGATTCCAACAATTGGAAGCAGCCCATCAGGCCATGCGCGAAACGAAAACCTGGATTCAGACTCATCTTTAAGTCCATGAAGTTGTCGGGCAGGTTTTCGGTGGGCTGAAATATCGGGGCACGCTCGCCCAATCCGGCGGGAGTTCGTAAAGTATCAAGTTTTAAGATGGATTTGATTTGATCCCGGCAGCCACCCCAAGCGTTCGCGAAGGAGAAATCGCCGAGTGCATGGAACTTCGGTGGCAGACCCCAAGACACCTTTTACACGAACAGGAGCGAACGAGTGGTGGAGATTCCCGAACCGGCAACCGATGCCGATGAGGATGACGAGGGTGGCAGCCTGGTTTGGTTGTTGGCGACTTTGATTTCGGCGGCGGCTTGGGGCGTTTGCCTTGCCTTGGGTTGGAAACTGGCCGGACTGCTGGTTTCCGTCGCTTTAATTTCCATCGTCATCAAAGAGGCGTGCGACCCCTTCGCCGATGCCGCCCAATGGGTGGGCGATACGTTTCACATCCCCGGTTCGGTGCGCGGAGCCACATTGGATGCCATCGCCAGTTCCATGCCCGAACTTTTCAGCGGGATCTTCTTCGTGGTTCTGGCCATGACCGCGATTCAAAGCACCGATGCGAACGGGACAAATCTGACCGACACCCAGATGCAACAAGCCCGCGAAGCCGCCGGCGTGGAAGGTTACGGTTCGACGATCGCGACCTGCGCGGGCAGTGCCGTGTACAACATGATTTTAATTCCTGCCTTCTGTGCCCTATTCATTTCCTACTACCGCCCCGCCCGGCCTACGATAGACGTGGAGGATGATGTCATCGCCCGCGATGGCGTGTGGTTCGTCGGCTGCGAGATCATTCTGATCTTCTTCCTCTTTCAAGAGACCATGTATTGGTGGATGGCCATCGTCTTCTTGGGGCTGTACGCGGTATATGTTTTGCAATTGGTCCGCGATGCGAAAGAATATCGGCAGCAAATCCAACTGGTCTGCACGCGCTTGCAAACCGAGGGCATGCAAACCGACACCAGTGAAATCGTTTCCCGTTTTCGCAACGAAGGCGTGCGGATTAACCATTCCCTTGTGGACAAAGCCCGCGAACATTTGTGCGGCGAGGAGGAGGAAGAAGAAACTCCAGACAACGCCGGCGCAGTCTTCGGCTACGTCAAGATTCCGCTTTCCGGGTTGTCCGCGACAATGATCTTGCTGGTATGCACTTGCGTTGCGGCGGGGGCGTGTTATTTTTTGGTGGAAGTGACTCGCGGCACCGCCGAGGTTCTGGGCGTGCCCACGTTCTTTGTCGCGGTGATTCTCGCCGCCGCTGCCTCTTCCGTGCCGGACACCCTGCTCTCGATGGGAGCCGCCAAACGCGGGGACGATTCCGGGGCGGTCTCCAATGCGTTTGGTTCCAACATTTTCGACATCTGCATCTGTTTGGCTATTCCCTTATTGGTGAACTCGGCCATGAACGGTTGGGAACCCGTCAGCTTGCTGCAAAACGGCGAACCCATTCCCGGCCTGGTGGGCCTGCGGATTTTGTTGGTCACGCTGACGGTTATCACCCTGCTCATCATCTGGCACAATCGCCAACTCACCCGCACCAAGGCATGGATTCTCTGCGGCCTGTATCTCATCTTCATCGCCTACGCCGTACTCGGCTCCTTGAAGATTCTGTTTTAAGTTGGCTTACGCTTAATCCGGCTGAGCATTCTTCGTATGATAGTTGTTGCTTCAAACCCCGCCGAAAAGGAAACCCGCCAGAGAGTGACCCGCCGACATGCCCCACCGCCTTGCGAAATTTGCGCTTTGTGTCTTGCTGCTTTCCGCCCCATTAAATGCCGCCGAAAATGCGGTCTCGTTTCGGCACGATGTGATGCCCGTGCTTTCCAAGGCGGGCTGCAATCTGGGAACTTGCCACGGCAACAAAAACGGAAAAGGCGGCTTTCGACTTTCGCTGCGCGGCCAATCGCCGGCCCAAGATTTCGAGGCCCTCACGCGGGATCTTTCCGCCCGCCGCGTCAATCCGCTTGAAGCGAAGCAAAGTTTGATCCTCAGAAAACCTACGTTGGACGTGCCCCACGAAGGCGGCAAACGCTTTGAAGAAGACTCCTTAGAGTACGGGATTCTCAAGCGTTGGATCGAAGCCGGTCTGCCCCAAGATCCCGATGATTTGCCTCGGCTGACCGAGTTGACCGTCACGCCCGCGGCCCAAATTTTGTTCGACCCGGCCGACAAAATTCAACTCCACGCGGAAGCCCTCTTCTCGGATGGCACGAAAAGAGATGTGACTCGCCTGGCCGTCTACGAACCCGCAAAACCCATTGTGCTGGCCACGCCCGGTGGAGAAATCGTTGCGGCAATCGCACGGCGAAACCACGATCAACGTGCGGTTTCTCAATCGGCAAACACCCGTGCGGTTGGCCTTCCTGCCCGCCCGGCCCGATTTCGTGTGGACGGATCTCAAACCGGAAAACGAAGTCGATCGCTTCATCTTCGCCAAGCTCCAACAGTTGCGAATTCTTCCCGCGCCGATCTGCGACGACACCGTGTTTCTCCGCCGGGCTTATCTGGATCTCACGGGCAAAATTCCCACCGCAACCGAGGCCCATACGTTCCAGGAAGATCGAGATCCCGACAAACGCAAGCGGCTGATTGATGATCTTCTCAGCCGGGCGGAGTTCGCCGATTTCTGGGCGCTCAAATGGTCGGACTTATTGCGGAACGAAGAAAAAACCCTCGACCGCAAAGGCGTGGAAAACTTTCACGCTTGGATTCGCAATTCCATCGCCCAGGAAAAACCGCTCGATGAGTTCGCGCGGGAGCTGGTGGCTTCGCGGGGCAGCACCTACAAAAACCCGCCCGCGAATTATTACCGGGCCATGCGCGATCCGCTCACCCGTGCCGAGACCACGGCCCAACTTTTTCTCGGCGTGAGATTGCAGTGCGCCAAATGCCACAACCACCCGTTCGACCGCTGGACGCAGGCGGATTATTACGGCTGGAGCAATCTGTTCGCCCGCGTGGATTACAAAATTGTCGAGAACAAACGCCGAGATAAAAACGATAAGCACGAGTTCAACGGCGAGCAAATCGTGTTCATGAAAAAAGATGGCGAAGTCAAGAACCCCCAAACCGGCCAAACTGCTCCGCCGCGATTTCTGGGGGCGCGGCGTTCCCGAAGCCGACTCCAAAGCCGACCGGCTGCAACAATTGTCCGCCTGGTTGACCGATGCCAAGAACGAACGCTTCGCGAAGATGCAGGTCAACCGAATTTGGTATCACCTGATGGGACAAGGGTTGGTCGATCCCATCGACGATTTCCGCGCCACCAACCCGCCCAGCCATCCCGAACTGCTCAATTGGTTGGCGGAGGATTTCGTGGAACACGGGTTTGATCTGAAGCATGCGATTCGGGTCATCATGCAATCGAAGACCTACCAACTTTCTTCCGAGCCAAGCCCGGAAAACCGCGAGGACCGGAATTTCTCGCACGCCCTCATTCGGCGGTTGTCGGCGGAGCAGTTGTTGGATTCGCTCAGCCAGGCCGCGGGAACGCCGGTCTCGTTCAACGGTTATCCCAAAGACATCAGAGCCAGCCAAATCCCCGGCGTGGAAGCCGTGCGCGTCCGCGACGAAAAGCCGAGTTTGGGCGATCAATTTCTGACCTTGTTCGGCAAACCGCCCCGGTTACAAAGCTGCGAATGCGAACGCTCCGAAGAAACCACGCTCAATCAAGCCTTCCAATTGGTCAGCGGCCCACTTATCAACCAACTGCTCACTCAAAAGAGCAACCGCTTGAGCAAACTGCTGGCGAAGTCGAACTCTCCCGCAGACTGGGTAAAGGCTCTGTATTGGTCGGCCCTCAGTCGCGATCCATCTAACAATGAACTCGAACAAGCCGTGAAGTCGCTGCAAACCGCCGCCGACAAACGCCTCGCCTTGGAAGACCTCGCCTGGGCGGTGCTCAACTCCCACGAGTTCATGCTGCGAAGGTAAATACTTCAAGATTTGGGACAAAAGGCGAGCGGGGGGCGTCAGCCCCTGGTTTCTTTGAGTGGTTCAAAGCCTATCTTATTCTCTTCGCGTTCTTAAGATTGATCTTCCAGGAAAATCTGCCGCAATCACGAGGCACGAAAAACGCATGTCGGCGGAAATTATTGCGATTGGATCGGAACTCACTACGGGAGCCAAGCTGGACACCAACAGCCAATGGCTGAGTTTGGAACTCTCCGAAGTGGGCATTCCCGTCAAGTACCATCAAACGATGGCGGATGATTTGCCCGCAATGGTGGATGTGTTTCGCACGGCGGCGATGCGTGCGGATTGGGTTATCATCACCGGCGGATTGGGGCCGACGTTGGATGATCTGACCCGCGAAGCGCTGGCGGAACTCGCGGGCGTGGAGTTGGTGCTGCATCAAGCATCGCTGGACATCATTCGCGAGATGTTCCAAAAGCGAAACCGCATCATGCCCGCCCGCAACGTGGTGCAGGCGATGTTTCCTGCGGGCAGCGAACCGATTCCCAACGCTAGAGGAACCGCGCCGGGAATATGGTTGGAACTTCCCCGCGAAGGAAAATCCCCCTGCCGAATCGCGGCCCTGCCCGGCGTGCCCAGCGAAATGAAACTCATGTTTCGCGAGCAGGTTTTGCCCCGGCTTTCAGGCAGCGGAAAAGTGATTCGGCGGGCGAGAATTAACTGCTTCGGGGTGGGCGAATCGGATGCGGAAGAACGCTTGGGCGATGTGACCCAGCGGGGACGCGATCCCGAAGTCGGCATCACCGCCCACGAAGCCACGATCACGCTGCGAATCTCGGCGGAAGGCGAAACGGCCAAACAATGCCTGCAAAAAATCGCCGAGACGCGGGCCATCATCCGCGAACGCATGGGGTTATTGGTCTTCGGCGAGGAAGATGAAGAACTGCAACACATTCTCGTCAGAATGCTCAAAGAACGCGGCCAAACGCTCGCCACGGCGGAAGCGGGCACGGGCGGATTGTTGGCCTATTGGCTGATGGATGTGCCGGATTTCGAGGCGGTTTATCTTGGCGGATTCCTCGCGCCCACGCCTGCCGGCAAACGGGATTTGTTGGGCGTGAATGCAGAAACCCTCAACACCGCCGGCCCCATTTCTGCCGAGGCTGCCTTGGAAATGGCCGAGGGGGCAAGAAACCGGCTTCACACGGATTTCGCCTTAGCGATCACGGAATATCCCCGCGAAGAACAATTCAATTCTTCCGATGAAGTCCCTCGCGCTTGGATTGCGTTGAGTGCCGAGGGTTTCTCTAAAACCGTGGAGCACATCCTCATCGGCGACCCCGCCATCACCAAAAGCCGCGCCGCCAAAGCCGCTTTGAACCTGCTGAGGCTGCATTTGCTGAAAACAGACTGAAAGTAGAGCTTCTGCAAAGGGAGATTGCTTTGCTCTGGGAATCTTGCCACGGAGCAGCCAGGTTGGTCGCTTGCCTGTCAGAAGTTTTGCCTTCCCTTGAAATTCTCCGAGCCTCAAACAGTTAAAGCCCTGGAAAACAAGGGTTTTTCTGGAAATCTTGCTCTAATTCTCCAAAACGGCACGGCATGTGCGTTTGCTGAAAATACCCGTTTTGGATTTTTAAGCAAACAATTCAGGAGGATTTCCCATGCATACCGCTCACGTTTCCAACCTTCGTTCCGCCCTGCTCGAATACTTTGACGAAGACGACCCCGACTGGCTCTTGGCGGATTTTGACACGCTCTCACTGCGCGAAATCGACCCGCACAGCTTGGAGCACGAAGCCCGCGCCGCCGAACTTTTGGAAGAAGACGATGAAGACGGTTCCCTGATTCATCAATTATTGGCGGCGAACATTCAGCGGGCCGCCCGCGGATCCAACTAAGATTCCTTTTGGCCGGCTTGAGATTTTTTGAAAACTTCGGCAAATTCCGCGTGACATTGCGGAGATGGTTCCCGCCTGAGAGAGAAGACGCCGTTCTGGAAATCTTCTCTTTCCGAGTCATGGGAACCCATCATGCCCGCCGAACCGATCGAACATTCTACCCCCGCCGACCTGCCGCCGCGTGCCGCCGGGCTGCGTTTTTTCGATACGTTTCTTCAGGAAAAAAACATCAAGTGGATGTTGGGTCTGGGCGGGCTGATTTTGTTCGCCTCGTCCTTGATGTTGGTCACCAGCCATTGGCAGGATTACACGCCGCTTTGGAAATCCTTGGTGGTGATGGGCTACACCGCGATTCTCTACGTGTTGGGAGAAATCGCCTATCAACAGTTGGGACTCCGGCGGACGGGAACCAGCCTGTTCGCGACCACGGTGCTGCTGATTCCGATTTCGTTTTTGGCCGTCCGCACGGTGAATGCCCCAGGGTTGGAAGCCGGGCACGTGGCGGGCATTATCGGCTTACTGCTGGCAAATACCCTGTTCGCCGCCTTCGCGGGCCGGCGAATTTTGCGGCATTTTTTGCGGCAAGATCAATTCACGTTTCTGTTGAGCTATCTGACGTTAAGTCTCTCCGGGGCGATTGTGCCGGGGTTGCCTCAAAAATTTGCGATCCCGGCGGCGTTGTTTCTGTGGATGGTGTTCGCGGCGGGGACGATCAAAGTCAATCGGCACGTGTTTTGGCTGGGGGAAGAACATCGGCTACCGCGAATTTTCGGCTTCTTTCCCATCTTGCTGTTGGGCATTCAGTTCCTGACTTTATTCGCGTTTTTGGCTCCGGGAGTTCCGTTGCCTTGGATGGGCTTCGGCTTGGTGCTGACGGCGATTCCGGTGTTGATGACCGCCGATGCCCTCGCCCAAGTTTTTGAGCAGCGCACGGGGAATTTGGTCCGCCCGTTGCCTTGGTCGTTGGTGCTGCCAACGTTGGTGGGAACGGTGCTTTGCTTCGCGGGTTTGTGCTTGTCTTGGACGGGCTTTCCGGCAACGTTCGCCGCCGTGCCCACCGCGTTGTTGACGGCGGCGATCTTCGCAATGGTTGCCCGGCGCACGCAGCAGGCGGGGTTTGTGTTCGCGATGTGGGCAGGGGTGGTGTTGGCCTATCAAGCCTCGCCTGTCTTCTTCCGCGAGTTTGCTCGGACGGTGGTTCATCAGGGGGCGAACGCCGTCTCCGAATCCCGTTTGCCGTTCGCGTTTTATGGTCTGACCTACTTGCCGCTGTTGATCGCGGCCACGTTGTTCGCGGTGGTTTGCCGGCGGCGGGGAAACGAAATCTTCGCTCGGCCCACGCGGTCTTTCGCAATCTTCTTGACCTCGGTGTTGTGGTTGATGTCCTTCACGCACGCCAAGGCGGTGTTTCCCGTCGGCTTGGCAACGCTGGGCATGTTCACGCTGCAAATGTTCGCGTTCCGCTTGCCTAGCTTGCGGTTCGGTTTGGTGGCGGCTTGGATTTCCACGAGTTGGGGACTCACGCCGTTTTTGGTGCAAGTCCTCGGCTGGAACGTCGGCCCGGAAACTTTTCTGGGGGTTATGAGCCTTTCCACCGCATTGCTGTTGCTGCCGGACCGTTTTCTGTCTCGCGTGACAGTGAACGATCACGACGTTTTGAATCGGCCCAGTCCGTATGCGATTGGCGACTTGGCGAGCTTGCTGATGACGGCGATGCTTGCCCTCGTGTGGCTGGAACTTTGGGCGAAGTTGCCTGAAGGTCTAAACCCTTGGTCGTCGGGATTGATGGTCGTGGTTTTGATGCTGCTGCATGCGATGCGGTGGTGTCGAGTGGAATTGAGTGCCATCGCGATCCTGTTCGCCGGCTTGTATGGCGTGTTGATCGCCCACGCGGCGGGGGTTTCCGAGATGGTGATTGTCTCGCAGGGAATTTTAATCGCCGGCGGATTGTGGTGCTTGGCCATTGGTTTGAATCGAGTTCCCGAACTGCGAATTTCACGGGCCTTCGGCAAAGCGGCGGAACACTTGGCGGGCTGTGCGTTGATCGCGGGATTGTTCGGTTACAGCCTGCTGGGATTCGTGAACATTATGGCGGGCTACCCCGGTGAGTTCTGGTGGATAAGCACGCTGGTTCCCGTGGCTTGGGCGTTCGATGCTTCCAAGCGTTGGCGTGCGGAAGTTTGGGCGACGTTCGGCTGCATCGCCATCCTGGGATTAACGGGAGCCGCCTCCCTCACCGTGCTGGGCCGCGATGCGGGTTGGACTTGGCTGCCTTTGATTTGGTCGTTAGTCGGGTTGATCTCCGTCCCGCTGATTCCTCGACCATTTCAATGGATTCCAAAAACGAATGCAGGGGAAGATCAAGCCCTCTCCGCGACGCAGAGCTACATCCTCATGCCCGTGGGCCGATTTGCGATCTTGCTATTCGGGATTCTTGCCGTGGGCACGCTGCCTTTCTTTTCGATCCCCGCTCGCCTCGCGAGTTTGGTTTCGGTCGCGTGTTTATTCTGGCTGGCGGGCGGTTGGCAAAACACTTGGCTGCGGCACTTGGCGCTTAGTTTGCTGAATTGGCACGCCCTCAGCGGGGTGATTCAAATTGCGGTTCCGGGGGCCGAGTATTGCTGGGAATTAAACCGCGCAGCATGGATTCACGTCTCTTTACCTTTGGCTTTGGCTGCCGCGTTCAGCCGCGCGGGTTGGAATCTCTCCTCGCGACAGTCCGATGCCGGTTTGGGTGAATGGATCAGTTTTCATCGGCTGCTGCTGTTGGGGGTGGCTTGCTTGGGGATGTTCTGGAGTTTGAATTTCCTTCCCTTGGGTTTGTCGCTTGGGCAAGTGTTAATGGCCGTCGGCACGTTCGCATTGTTGGCTTCCGATCAACTTTGGCAAGCGGTGAAGAGCCAAGAAGAAGCCCACGTTTGGACGGCGGAAGGCATTATCGTTCTCTGCCTGGGTTACTTGTTGCGATTCGATGTGATTCATTTCGGATCGGGCCTGAGCATGTATGCCGTCCTGCTGACCGGATGGGCCGCGTGGATCATCGGGCATTTGGCTTCGACTGCGCGAACATTGGCGGGTGCTTTCCCGACCGATGTTCGTCACAAGTTCCGTTCTGCCGGCGGTGACGGTGGGCGTGGGCATTGTGCGGCATTTCACTGTGCCCAATTCGCTGTGGCTGGGGATGAATAGTTTGGCGTTGTTGTTCGCCGCCGGCTTTTATTTCTGGCGGGGCATCGAAGAGAAAAACAAAACTTGGCTGCTGTCTGCCGCCGGCATTATGAACGTCGCCTTGGCACTTTTATGGCGGGAACTCGCTTGGAGCGATCCTCAACTGTTCGCGATTCCGCTGGGCATTTCCATCTTGGCCTTGGTGGAATGGCTGAAGGAGGAAATCCCGCCGAAGGCCCACGATCCATTGCGATACCTGGGGGCGCTGGTGATTTTGGTGTCGCCGGTGTTCCATATCGTGGGCGGAAGCTGGCTGCACTTGCTGACTTTGATGCTGGCTTCCGTGGCCGTCACGTTGACCGCGATGGGTCTGAGAATCCGGGCGTTGATGTACACGGGCACGGCGTTTCTGATGGGCGATTTGGTGGCGATGGTCGTGCGGGGCAGCATCGATAACCCCACGCTGCTCTGGATCGCGGGGATCTTGGTGGGCTTGGCGGTGATCTCCCTCGCCGCCTATTGCGAGAAGCACCGCGAACAAGTTTTGCAGCGCCTCCGCATCGTCGCCGCCAAACTGGAAACGTGGGAATAGTAGGCAGTAGGCAGAGAAGAGCGGAGAGCCAGAAGTGCAGAGGCTGACCGCTGACCACTGAAAACCGAAAACTCGAAAACTGAAAACTGAAAACTGAAAACGAAAACTGAAAACTGAAAACTGAAAACTGAAAACTGAAAACTGAAAACTGAAAACTGAAAACTGAAAACTGAAAACTGAAAACTGAAAACCTCTTTTTGAAAGGCAGTTCCATGAAATGGTTGGAAACGTTCACGCTTGTCATGCGGTCTCAGATCACCACGCTTCGCGAGAAGATGGAAGACCCCGAACGCATGATTCATCAACTCATTCTCGACATGGAAGAAGAGCTGGAGATCGCCCGCGAACGCATTGCGGGGGCGATTGCCGATGAAATTCAGCTCGGCAAGGAAGTCGAAAAACTGCGAAAGGAAGCCGACCGCTGGATGGAGCGGGCGACGACTTCCTTGCAGCGGGGCGACGAGGCCGCCGCCAAGTCGGCGTTGGATCAAAAATGCCGGGCGGAAGAACGCCTGGAATCTTTGGTGACGGTTTATGAAACGCAACAAGAAGAAACCCGCAAACTGCAAAATGCGTTTCGGGATTTGGAAGATAAAATTCGCCAAGCCCGCCACAAACAAACCTTGTTGTTGGCCCGCATGGCCCGCGCCGAGACGGCCCAGCAAATCAACCGCACGATGGATCGCGCCACCGGGCGTTCGGCGTTTGCCCAATTCAACCGTTTAGAACAACGCATCGAACGCAGCGAAGCCATCGGCGAAGCCTACGACCGCTTGGACGGCCGCGATTCTGCAGCCGAAGACTTAGAACGCCAACTCGCCGAACAAGACCGCAAAGAGCAGTTGGAACGCGAGTTCGCGGAACTCAAACGCCGCCTGGAAAACCAGGAGGGCTAATGTGTTCTCCCGGCTTTGGAAATGTTTTCGCGAGTTGGCCCAAATGTGGATGCGGAGCGATGCGATTCGCTCCTCGTCCACGGACCGGGTTTGGCTCGCGGTTCGTCCGCCCTGCGTGATGGTTTGGGAGGGCGAACGGATTCAGGTACTTCATCGCTCGGAAACTCCCACGGAACAAGGTTTGACGGTTCGCCTGGAATGCCAGACCCCGCGCGGCCGAGAAGATCTCATCATCCGCCCCGGCAATTTGCATCAACGCCCGCGGTGGGAATGGATCCGGCCTTGAGAAAACGCATTCCATAGACTTTCTGCCGGGCGGCATTCTATAATCGCAATGTTGAAATCATCGCCTGATTGCAGACCCGGTTACTCGGCTGAGGGCGGGTTCATTCGCACTTTCAATTCAGGGCAGATTATGGCAGAGCAATCCAGCGTGCCGCACCAACATGCACATGCGTTTGAAGATTATCACGCCCGCCAACGGGAAGGGTTGATGGTTCTTGATCGCCGGGGAATGCTCAAAGCGGGTTTCGCAGGACTGGCGGGATTGAGCTTGCCCGAACTCCTCAAGCAACGGGCTAGGGCGGAACGCTCCGTTAACAGCCGCAAAAGCGTGATCTTGTTGTGGATGGCCGGCGGTCCCAGCCACATCGATACTTGGGATCCCAAACCCGACCGCCCTTGGATCAATCGCGGGCCGTTCGATACAATCAAAACCGCGATCCCCGGAACATTAATTTGCGAGCATCTGCCCAAGCAGGCGGCGATGTTGGATCGGTTCACAATTATCCGCTCGGTCGATTGCAAAAAGAGCAACCACGAACCCAACAAAGTTTTGCAAAGCGGACACCGCGAGGCCGCTCCGCGAATCAATCCCAAGGGCGAACTTTGGCCGGCCATCGGTTCGATTGCCGCCCGCTTTCGCGGGGCGAACCATCCCGCGATGCCGCCTTACGTCGCCTTTCAACGCTCGCGATCGCACATTGCCTACGCCGGCTATTTGGGGAAACAGTACGATCCGTTTATGGGCAACGATGCCGCGAAACTGCCGATTTACGATCTCGTCGGCAACGACAGCGGCAAGCTAAGCGATGCGAGTTTGTTTCAACTGACGTCCGGGCTTTCCACGAACCGCATCGGCCAAAGGCAAACGCTGCTCGAACAGTTGGATCATCTGCGGGGCGACTTGGATGCTTCGGGGTCGATGTCCGCCTTGAACCACTATCAACAACAAGCCGTGGACATGGTTCTGGGCCGGCGGGCGCAAAAGGCGTTCGATCTTTCGCGGGAACCCGCCGCCATGCGGGAAAAATACGGCAAACATTTGTGGTGTCAGCAAGCCCTATTAGCCCGGCGGTTGGTGGAAGAAGGCGTAAGCTTCGTCACGTTGGATCTCAGCTATCACACGGCTTCGGGCACTTGGGACAACCACGGCGACAACATCCCGCCTTACGGAGGCATTTCCAAAGGTTTAAGGCCGTTGTTGCCTTTGTTCGATCATCTGCTGACCACACTGGTGGAAGACCTGAAACAACGCGGCCTGTTGGATGATGTGTTGGTGATCGCGATGGGCGAATTCGGACGCACGCCCAACATGGGCACGCAAGGCAGCACCGATGGCAGAAACCATTGGCCCGAAGTGATGTCGATGTGCCTCGCGGGCGGAGGATTTCGGCACGGGCAAGTCATCGGAGCCACAGAAAAAGATGGCGGCACGATTGCTCATCGGCCTATCACGCCCGGAGATTTGGCGGCCACGATTTACCACCACCTGGAAGTCCCTTTGAATTCCCACTACGAAGACAACCGAGGCCGCCCGCATCCCATCGTGCAAGAAAACGGCCAACCCATTCGCGAGTTGGTTTAGTTCGCGGCACGATGGAACGCCGCATAAGCGGCCAGTGCGATGGCTGCGGTTTCGATGCGCAAGATGTTCGTTCCCAATCCCACGGTTTTCGCACCGGCAGTTTTGGCTTGGGCAACTTCTTCCTCGCTGAAACCGCCTTCCGGTCCCAGCAATAAGATCAGGCGTTGAGGAAAAGTTGACGGGAACACCTCACGCAGACTCCCGCCGGTCGGGTGCGCCAATAACAAAACGCGGTTTTCATTTTGCGTGATCTGTCCCTCCCAAAATGCGGTCCAAGGTTGGGGATCGTCCAACTTCATCAAGTGGTTGCGGCGGCATTGTTTGCAGGCTTCGATGATGGCTTGCTCCATTTTCTCGCGTTTGCCCTCGCCCGGTTTGACCACGCTGCGGGAAGTCACCAAAGGGATCAAACGGTCCACGCCCAGTTCCACGGCTTTCTCGACCAGCCAGCGAAAGCGTTCCCCCTTGGGCACGGCGGTTGCCAAAATCACTTCGCCCGCAGGGGCCGGCGTTTCGCTGCTTGCGAGGATTTTGAGATCCACCGTTTTTTTGGAAAGCGTGACAATCTGGGCCAGCGCAAACCGGCCTCGGCCATCGAAAAGTTCGACCCGCTCTCCCACCGTTTTCCGCATCACCCGCGCGAGATGATGGGCCTCGGTTCCTTCCAAGCGAATGAAATCGCCTTCCGGCAAAGGCGAACAAAAAAAACGGTCTGACATAGTTTTAGGCGAGAAACTTTAGACTGCAGGCTTTAGGAAAGTTAGATGGGGCGATTTCTGGGGATTGGTGCGGGTTGCCTCATCTTAAAGTCGGTTTTTGCCGATTGTAACTCTTAGACCGATGAATCGGGGAATCTGCGTGTGCGCCGAGACTTTGGGAGCGATGAATGTACGAACAATACTGGGGTTTGACTTCCACACCGTTCGCCAACCGCTTGACTGGGCCGGCCTTTTATGAAAGTCCGCTTCACGAAGAAGCCCTCGCCCGCATGTTTTATTGCGTGGAACAACGCAAAGCCCTCGCCGTGCTGCACGGGCCTGCGGGTTGCGGAAAATCTCAGTTATTGCACATCCTTGCCGGGCAAGTTCGCCGCACGCAGCGGTTTTGCGTGGCGGGAAGTTTGGCGAACCTCTGCGAAACCGAATGGCTTTGGCAGTTGGAGACCCAACTGCGTTTGGGCGGGAAAGACACCGATTCTCTCAGCGTGCGCTGGCGGCGATTGCGAGATTTCTTTCAGTCCACCCTCGAAGCCGGTCTGCAAACCGTGCTGTTGTGGGATGCTTTGGAACAAGCCGAGGATTCCACCCTGCAAGCGATCGGGCAGTTGGTCGATCTCCACAACCGATCCGCGGCAAACCTGACGATGATCTTCAGTCTGAACCACGGGAAACTTTCGCGCGGGGTGCAGGAACTCTGGGAACTCGCCGACTTGGGGATTGAAGTCAAACCGCTCGAACGCCCGCAAACGGAATTTTACGTGCAAAAGCGATTAGAGACTTCCGGCAGCCTCCGCGCGGTGTTCGAGGCCGATGCCATCGACCAATTGCAGCAACTCACCGGCGGGATTCCCCGCGAGATCAACCGCCTTTGCGATTTGGCCTTGCTTGCGGGCATGAACGAATGTCGAACCGCCATCGACCGCCACCTCATCGCCGGCCTCTCGGAAGAATACAACCGCCTTTGAAGCATTCCACATCACCAGAGTGGCTGAACGCTCCCGCTCGCCATTTGCCCCAATGCCGAAATTATTCTCTTGGCGTTTCTTTTGATGGCGGCTTTGGGGCGGTGAGGGATCGCCAGAAGGAGAGGTCCACGGGTTGGCCGGTGTCGAGGAACACTTTGCCTTGGACTCGGCTGAGAATTTCGGTCATGGTTTGATGGTAATACTGTTCCAAGGCGAGTCGGCGGGCAAGAGTTCGGCGGGCGGTGGAGGTGGAATCGGAAGCTTGGAACTGCGGCAATGATCTGCAAAAACCGGGCGGCGGAACCCCGCGCGGCTTGCTGGATTTCCTGAGCCTGGCTTTGGGCGGCATCGCGAATTTCGCGGGCTTCGGCCTCCGCCGACTGCCGGCGTTGCTGAGCCGTGGAAAGTGCCGCCTGAATGATCTGCTCGCGGTCTGCCCGCGCATTGGCCACATCCAAAAAGTCGGCTTTGACTTGAACCGGCGGCGCGACTTCTTCCAGCGTGACTTCCTCGATCAGCACGCCCAACTTTTGCCGGTCTGCTTGCTGCCTGAGTTTCCGCGTGAGTTCCCTTCGCAATTCCGCAAGCCCGGAGATTTGCACGAAATCCACCCCGCATTGGGCCAGCTCATCCGCGGCGATGCTTTCCGCGAGGCAAGAAAGCCGATCATTGATCGCAGCCGAACTATAGAGAAACTCGCCCACTCGCGAATCGGCCAGTCGATAATGCACCGTCAAACGCACGTTGAGCAAGTTTTTATCGCCCGTGAGGAAGGCGGGGTCCGGCAGGAAATCTTCCCCTAAAAGCTGCGTGTCGGCTTGGGGATTTTGCGATTTGATGGGCACGGAAAGCGTGCGAACTTCGTTGAGATTCACGCGGTCCACGCGAGAGAACGGCCAAGGCCAATCGAAGTGCAATCCGTTTTGCTTAAGCAAAATGTTGCCATCCGCATGGGTCACCGCCCGCCCGAATCGCCGCACCACGGCCCGTTCGTTGCCACCCACGACGTAAACCCCCGTGAGCAACCACAACAAAAGCGCGGCAAGAAAGAACTTCAAAAAACGCGGCATAAGAATCGGGGGAATTTAGGGGGCGGCGGCTTTCATTTCCGGCAGGCCCTCGGTGAGAAGTTTTAACAGCCGGTTCGATGCCGAGAGCACCAGCGTGGTGTTGGGATGGATGATTTTTCGGTAGCCATCCAATGTGCGGAGGATGCGGTAAAATTCGGGATCTTGCAAATGGGCCGCGTTCAGCACGCGAGTGGCTTCGGCCTCGGCTTCGCCGCGAATCCGCTCGGCATCTGAGTTTGCGCGGGCCAACAGCGTCACGGCCCAAAGTTCCGCCTGGCTGCGAATGACTTTGCTTTCGGCCAGACCTTCAGCCCGGTAGCGGTCGGCAATCTTCCGCCGTTCGCTGCGCATGCGTTCGTAAACCGCCGGGCGATTGCCTTCGGGGAAATTCAAGCGTTGAAAGCCGATGTCCACAATTTCAATGCCCAACTGTTGCGTGAGATTCTCATCGGACAGCGAACGCGATTGGGTTTCGCTGCGGATTTCTTCCGCCAACTGCCCCAGCAAGCCAATGGAATTCGCATCGGGGCCGGCTTCGGAATCGTGTACATCCAACAGGCGATCCAATTCGACTTGGCCAAACCGGGCGGTCAGCACGGAGTTCACTCGGCTTTCCAAGCGGGTCGAAGCAATCTCAGCATCGCCCAGCGAGCGAAAAAACCGCACGACAGGCCGCCCGTCGGGTTCGGCATCGGCAACAGGGGCGGCGATTCGCCAACAAACGTAGGCATCCAGAGTGATGTTCTTTTTGTCGCGGGTCAAAATCTCGCGGGCGGGCAAATTCAGTAATTGCACCCGGCGGTCGAATCGCCGGGCCGTTTCGATGGGCCAAGGCAGTTTGAAATGCAGCCCCCGGTCGTCTTCTCGGTCGTAAATCGCCGAGATCGCCCCCAAGCGTTCCACGATGACCAGTTCGGTCTCATCCACGAACAGCAGCGAACTCGCCGCCAAGCCGATAAGGATCGCGACCGCCGCCCACCGCAAGAATTGCCGCCATCGTGAAGACCGAGTTTTGGAGGGGGAATTTGACATGCCTTAATCGTCAAGTGTGCGGGCAGGAGAGTCAAGCCCCAAGCACGCAAGCCGTCTGCATTTGCAGTGGAAGCGAATATTGAGCATGATTTTCAAACCACAAAACCCACCGGAAAGAGAAGTTAGCAAACAAGCCTTGGTTCACAATCAAGGAAAGTGAGGATTCCTGCGAAAATTTCTGTTGGGCAGCTTGCTTGAATGTCTATACGCCGAAGGCGTTATATGTAACGCCTTCGGCGTAAAACCAATTTCATGCTCGATGCGGCTGACTTCGATTTCCTACTTCAACATTCAAAAATCATCAATCGACACTCATCAATCCATTTATTGATTGCGGCTCTACCGCGCTGTGAATTCCGGACGGTGGACGGAACCGGCATCACTCTTTCGTCGGCTCGGATGGCACTCCGTGATTGCCCCGCAGTATCACTTGCGCGCGGTTGGTTCCCTCAACCAAGATGTTCCGGTTCTCGCCCAAGATCATGTTGTTTTTGATTACGATGTTTTGGGTTAGCTCGACCGCATCCACGCGGATGGCGGCGATTTGCCGGGCATCGGTGGTAATCAGATTGTCGCTGATGAGGTAATCCGCCGTCGGCGAGTTCGAGGGATCGCCGTGGGCTTCGTTGATCGTGATGTTGGCATTCCAAATGTAACGGGGTTCGGGGCCGTTCGCTTTGCGTCCATTGCGATTGAACACGTTGCCGGTGACCAAAAGGCCGACGCAATCGGGTGCCCAAAGTCCTTCGCGTCCGCTTTGGGAAACCACGTTATCGGAGAACACGCAATCCCGCGAACCGCGTTCGATGGTGACTCCCCGCGAACCGTTCTGCCGCATGATGTTTCCCCGCCCGACGACTTCCTCGCACGTTTCCAAAAAATACCCGCCCATTTTGGCGTGGAAGATGCGGTTGTCGGTGATCTGGCCGCGCCAGCAGTGATAGAAATGCGTGCCATCCGAACGCGAACGCTCGAATCGGCAGCCCGAGACCAGAAAATCTTCCACGTAATAAAACGCCACATCTCCCTGGTCTTCCCGTTGGCTGCCGGGTTCGCCTTTTTCTTTGGAGAGATAATCGGGATACTTTTTGCAGCAGTTTTCCACGATCACATTCTGCACCCAGACATCGCGAAGGAATTGGTCGGCGGTTCCGAACAGTCCGATTCCGTTGCTGCTGAGGTCGTGGCAGTAAGTGTCCCGAATGCGAATCCGCGAGGATTGCCCCATAATCTGAATGCCACGGATATTCACGCCATCGGGCCAAACATCATTGCGACCGGCGATCTCGCCGCCGATCAAAGTCACATCCGAGACATCCTGCCCGCGAAAAATGGCCCCATCGTGTTTACAATCCGGGCTGACTTGAAAAACTGCTCCGTGCATTTTGAGGGTCAAGCGGCTGTGAAGTTCCCAGCCGGTTTCATCCGTCGCGTAGGTCATCGCGGGAAACACCAAGACGCCGGTCGTTCTCGCGGCTTCGTCGATGGCCTGTTGGATCTCCTTTTGGTAGGACACCGATCCATCGCGCACGAAGCCTTGCGGAAGAAACTTTGTCGCGGACAGGCTCTCTTCCGCCCCGATAGCGGGCAGAGCACTTCGATTTAGGAAGACCAATAACAGGAACAGAACTGCGCGGGAGCAACGCTTCATCACGATTCATCCTTTGTTATGGATTTGTTCTACAACAAGCCACATGGGATGAACGGCATGATAACACCGGGAGGCGGGTGGAGCCACCGGATCACGGCGGCCCCACTTCTACTCCGTTTGCCGCGCGATAGTTTTGTGGAACACGCCTTGGGGACGGACCACGGTGAGTTCAAAACTTTGATCCATCGGCATCGCGGTGAGCAAGCGGTGCAGGTCATCAATGCCGGCGATGAGTCGGCCATTCAGAGCCGTGATGACATCGCCGACTTGAATGCCCGCTTGATCGGCGGGGCTTCTCGGCAGGAGTTCCATCACTTCCACGCCTTGATCTCCCAGCAAATCGAAATCCAACACAATCGAGCGCGGCAACCGAACCGCCGCGGCGGTGATGCCCAGTTGCCGGCGGCGAACCCGGCCGTGAGCGGCGAATTCTCCCACGACCCATTGAGCCGTGGAACTGGGAACCGCGAACCCCAAGCCTTGCGTGAGGGCGATGATGGCGGTGTTAATGCCGATGACTCTTCCCCGCGAATCCACCAATGGTCCACCGGAGTTGCCCGGATTGATCGGGGCGGCATGTTGAATGACGTTCTCGATCAGCCGCCCATCTTGCGCCCGCATGCTGCGTCCCAGCGCGCTGACCACGCCCGTGGACACCGTGGAATGCAGTCCCAGCGGGCTGCCCATCGCGATCACCAATTGCCCGACTTTCAAGGCGTTGGAATCTCCCAATTGGGCGAAAGGCAAATCCTGGGCCGCCAACTTGAGCAGAGCCAAGTCTGTGGCGGGATCATTACCGAGCACCTCGGCCTCAATCCGGTCGCCTTCGACAGTCTGAGCCTGCACGCGCGACCGGCCATCAACGACATGGCTGTTGGTCAAGGCATGGCCATCTGTTGAAATCATGAAGCCGGATCCCATTCCGCTCTGGCCGTTGTTCACGCTGATGACGGCGGGCGAAACGGTTTCGACCACATTGACCACGGCTTGCGAATACGCATCCAGCACTTCGGACTCGGAAGGATTCGGTTGCCGGGCCGAACGGTTCGGATCGGACGAGGAATTGTGCGAAATCCACGCGAGTTGTGGAATTCTGGCGGGTTGGTTTGACATAAAATTCCCCCTTTCTTGGATGGGGGGAATTATAGAGTCGCTGCCCCGCTTGGGCGATCCACGGGCAACCAGAACGCGGTCAACTTCGACGGATTTGAACAACCTAACCCCTTATGCCGGCGGGAGAAACGTCGGTTCCGTCAGTAGCCCCAACAAGCCAGGCCGGCGGTTTCCTGAAAGGAAAAGGATTGATTCGACTCTTGAACTCTCGCCCGCGCGGCGGGGAGCATGGCAATCAGAAGAGGAATTGCGTAAAACCTACCCTTATTGGATCGCCGAAGAACTTACAACAGATTTTGAACCATTTAACATCACCGGGGGGCTGACACCCCCCGCTCGCCTTTTGTTCCAGGAAAGAACCTATGAGCGACAAAGTGCGAATTGGAATTATCGGAGCGGGCGCGGTTTCGGACTATCATCACGTTCCGGGGATTCGGATCGATGACCGCTGCGAATTGGTCTCGGTTTGCGACCCTAACGAAGCCTTGCTGAATCAACGCCAAACCGATTGGGGACCGACCAAGAAAACCACGGACTATGTCGAGTTGGCCGGCGATCCCGACGTGGATGCCGTGATTGTCGCCACGCCGAACTTCACGCATTTGCCGATTAGCCTGGCCTGCATCGAGCACGGCAAACACGTGATGTGCGAAAAACCGCTGGGCTTGAACTTTCAAGAATCCCAGCAAATGTATCATGCCGCCCGCGACAAGGGCGTTCGGCACATGACGGCATTTACCTATCGCTTTGCCCCGTCGATGCGCTACGTCAGCCATTTGGTGAAGACGGGAGCCCTGGGCACGCCCCGGCACTTTCGCAGCCAACGCTTTTTGGAATGGCCCGAAACCAGTTGGGGCTGGCGGCAATATAAAAAAACCGCCGGGGCCGGCGATTTGTTCGACATGACGATTCACCGCATCGACTTCGCCCAAGATTTGATGGGACCGATTCAAAGCGTGTGCGGAGCCATCGCCCAATTCGTCCCCCGCGATAAAACCGCCGATGGCCAACTCTTGCCCGCCTTCCGAGGTGGATGATTGGTCCTCGCTGATCGGGGTGTTCCAAAGCGGAGCCGTCGGCGTCTGGGAAGGCAGCACGCTGATGAAAGGCTACCACAACAACGGCTTCGGTTACGAATGGGCCGAAGTCAACGGCAGCGAAGGCTCGGCGGCTTATCAACTGACCGACCCCAACAACGTGATGGTCGGCTTAAACGGCGAGCCGATGCAAAAGCAACCCGTGCCGGATGAGTTTCTGGTGATTCCCGGCAGCCCGCGACCGCCGCACGAAGGCGTGCCCAGCACGGTGTTCCGGTTCGATTTGGTTTATGAATTTGTTTCGGCGATTGTGGAAGGCCGCGATGCCGTCCCCGGTTTCGATCACGGAGCCAGCGCCCAAGCCGTCGCCGATGCCGTGCTGGAATCCTTCGACCAAAAAACCTGGATCAATCTGAACCCGACTGGTATGTAGGAACGCCAAAAAATCACTTCAACCTGAGTGATAAAAGGCAAGCGGGAGGTGTCAGCCCCGCGGTGATGTTGAATCGTTCAAAAACATGACTGCTCAGTTTCGCACGCGGTTGAGCGAAGCCAGGGCTTCTTGCTTTAACTTACCTGCGGCTCGGCGGGCGGCCATTTGATAGTACAGCTTGGCGACGCTGCGTTTGCCTTCCGCCTCGGCAGCTTGGCCTTTTTGCAAATAGTTGCGAATCGCCAATTGTTGCTCGGCTTGCCTTTCGGTTTGTTGAGCTTCCCGTTCCGCGCGGGTCGGCGGGGCGGCATCGACCAATGGCCGAGGATTCGCTCTCCGCGCGACTTGAACTTTTTCCTCGGCAGCCCGGCGAGAAACCTCGGCGGGAACGACTTTGCGATCCGGCATCGACAACTCGCCTTGCATCACGCGGTTCGGAATTGTGTCGACAGGTCCCAAATTCGAGAACATCGCCCCATTGCCCACGGTGGGAATCAGGTTGGTCACAAACGGGCGTTGCACGCTGTTCTGAAAAAACGCGGGCGAGCCGTTGAACCCGGTCACGAAGGGCGAACTGCTCGTCATAGATCGGCTGTAGCCTTGCGAGAAGTTAAACCCCAAATTGGCACCGAAGTGGCCGGTATGGATGCCGAACCCGCCGCCCAAACCGGCAGTGTTTGCGAACCCGCCGCCTCCGAAGGGAGCTGAGACGCCGCCTAACCCCGAATGAAACCCCGTCACGACTTGCCCCATCGCAACCTGGGTACTGAAGCAAAACAGACCGGCAAGGCCAAGCAGGGAGAGAAAACCCCGATGAATAATATGGCGAAACATGCGGCTTCTCCCGGTGTGGGTTTCCGAACTCGATGAACCGCCCTTGGGTTATTCTTCCCCAAAAGACCAAGAAAATCAAGCCGTGGAATTTCGCCTCCGCATTCACGCTTTGGAATTTCTCGGCGGAACTTGGCGAAACTCGCGAAAATCGCGCCTAACGTGCCATCTGCGGGGACTATGGAGTTTGTGGAGTTTATTGGGGCACGGTTCTAACGGGTTTTCCGTGAGTTTGGGGTTATTTTGCGGGCCTTGCGGGGGCGATTTTTCCGCGGGCGGCAAACCCCCATCCTGATAGGAAGACTCCCCGTTGACACATCGCGAGACCCCCTGTAAATTCCATCGCCAGTCGAGCCAGACTTGGCAATTCAGGATGAATACAAGGTTTGGCGAATTTACCGATTGCAAGGTTAAGGAGGACCAGGGTGACTTTTCGGGGACTGGCCGTGTTCTCTTTGGCGATGATCTTTGGATCGCTGCAAGCTTGCCGACCTTCGGCGAGCCTCGTGCATCCCACGCCTATGCCGCCGGCTCTCTCGATCCCCGCGCCGTTCCCTCAAAAATCCTTGTCTGGCAACGTCACGCCGCAAACGCCCATCGTTCCTGCTCCTCGATTGGAACCGGAACCGACTGCGATGATCGAAAACCCTTGGAAACCTGCCGCCAAAGTCCGAGATTGGAACGCGATCGTGATCCATCACACGGCCACCCACCAAGGCAGCGTGGAGAGCATTCACGAAGCCCATCTCGCCCGGCAATGGCTGGGGATTGGTTATCACTTCGTCATCGGCAACGGCAGCGGCATGCCCGATGGCGAAATCGAACCCACGTTCCGCTGGCGGGAGCAACTCCACGGAGCGCACGCCGGGGTCGAAGAATTCAACCAACACGGCATCGGCATCGCGGTTGTCGGCAACTTTGAAGAACAACCGCCCAGCCCCGCCCAACTGGCCGCCGTCAAACGCTTGGTGGCGGTGCTGAAAACCGCCTACCACATCGACGGCGAACACGTCATGGGACATCGCCAAGTCAAAGCCACCGCTTGCCCCGGTAAACTCTTTCCCATCGCCGAGGTCAGCCGAGCCAGCTTGGCGGATTTGCCCCGCCCGAAAACACCAGATACCGCAGCCTTCCAAAACCATCCCGATACCTTCCCGGCAGGCTCAAGCGTTCGGCCTGCCTGCAAGGTCCGTGAATCTCATCGAACCGTTTCCCTCGCGGTTCTTTCAGGGAGTCGCCCGCAATGACACACCGTTTCCCTCACGATTTTTGGGCCGGTCGAAATCTCGATCTCGAACCCGATTACCGCTTCGATGCCTCGTTGCCCCACGGCTTAAGGGCCGGCGGACCCTACGGATTTTCACGGGGTGGAGATTGGGACGCCTTGGCCTCTCGGAATCCTCAAGAGGAATTGCTGATGCACTTCATCGACGAGACCGTGCTCGATGAAATCGACCTCGATGAAGAACCGCTCGATGATGGCTCCCATGCGTGTTTGGTGGAAGACTTGCATCCCCAGGCGGCTTCGACGGGGTTGTTCGTGCCGGAAAAATACGAACCGAATTACCCGTACCCGTTGATTCTCTGGTTCCACGATGCGGGCGGAAGCGAATCCGACCTGTTGTCTCTGATGCCCCAAATCAGCCTGCGGAATTATTTCGGGCTGTCGCTGCGCGGGCCGCTGGCAGCCGGCCCTGGTTCCCCCAATGGTTTCGATTGGCCGCAAGACAGGGAATCCGTCTCGCGGTTGGAAAGCCAGATATTTCAGACCGTCTGCGAGTTAAGGCGAAACGTCCACATTCACAGCGAACGGGTTTTTCTCGCCGGCCAAGGAACCGGAGCCACGCTCGCATTGCGGTTATTGCTCGACCGAGCCGAGTGGTTCGCGGGGGCGTTCGCGATAGGCGGCGAGTTGCCCGCCTTCGATTCGCAAGCCACGCTTCCTCCCGATTTTCGCGAACGCCGCGTGTTTCTGACGACCGCTTCCAGCGAAGAAGACCAGCAACAAAGAACCCGCCTCTGGCGAGCCGCAGGATTGAACCTTATTCACGAACAGGAAGATCCCCGGACCGGCATCTCCTCCGCACGCCTCGCCCAACTCAACCATTGGCTAATGGAAAGCATCTGCGCCCCGGTCTAAACCGCAGAGCAGGCACGGCTGCCGATTCTTACGACAGAGTCCCGGCTGAGGGGCGATGCCCAACTTGTCCCTTGATTAATGCGTGTGAATCTTGAGCCATTTCTTGGCGATTTCCGCCGCCTCGGTTTTGGGATAGCGTTTCACGATTTCGCCATACCAACGCGAGGCACGGGAAGGATTTTTCTTTTCTATCTGCTTAGCGAACTCTAAATGTTGCTCGCTCAAGGTCTTCAAATCGTACTCAAATTTCTGGACGGTTTTGGGAGCCACCTGATCCGTGGGAACAAGAACGGGCGAACCGGCAACCGCAGCCAGTCCCTCATCCCCGGCCGATTCGTTCTGGCCGGAAAACACAATTTCGATTTCTTGTTCCTCGTTGAGGATCTGCGATTTGACGTGAATGACGTCTTTCACCAAATGCTTCGCACCTGGAACCGACGTGGCTTCCAACTGGACCAGGTGATTATGAATTGGCTGGTCTCCCTCTTGGCTGCTTCCCCCAAAATGCTGTTTGTAACCATCGGTCCCGACTAGAAACCCCGATAAGTCACTTCGAGGATAGCGGGAGACGCTCTCCGGGATTTTAATTTGAACCATAATCTTGTAGGTTTGCCTCGGAGCCGGATTGCTGGGAACCGTCCAAACGGTAAAGCTCCCTTTGCTAAAGACCTGATCGGGCAAATTCGGATAACCGCTGGAGGCGGCATCCGGGTTGCCATTCGAGGCGATCGTCACATCATTTTGCGGGAGGGTTTTCAACAAGATCCGGGCCTCGTTGGCTGCTTGGGTTTCCGGATATTCCGTGATGACGTGTTCCAGCCATTTCCGGGCGGCGGGGTATTTGGTTTCCTGGATAAATCCCTTGGCCAAAGCCAAGTTCTCGGCGGCGAGTTGTTCTCGCGAGACGAAACCTTCGGGCAACGCGGCCTGATTGGGCATTGTCAAATCGAGCTGAGGGGATGTTGTGGAAGTATCTGAGCCGGTGGTTTTCTCGAACGTACAAACATGGACGGCCTGATTTTCTGCGAGATCGCCGGAATAGTATTTCACTTTCCCATCGACTTTCACCGCCACGCGAAATTCCGTCGGATCGGGCGCTCCGCGATTCGCATAATGATAGACCAATACGGTATAGGTTCCCTTGGGCGCGGTGTCTGCGGGCCAAGACACGTTTTCGATCGGTTCCGGGGAACAAAGAAACCCAGAGTTCGCCTCGACATCTTGTTCTCCGCCGCAACGCGAACGGGGGTTGCGATGCCAAATGACTTCCCCCGAAGGTGCGGCGAACTTGCAAGTCCAAGTCGTTCACGTTGTCCCACGCCAATGCGACTTCCACCCCACCCGATTGGGCATGGGCAAGATTGAGTCGCGTGCGAAAGTCTTTGCGGGGAATTTGCCCGTGGGAATCGACTGCGGACTCGCCTTGATTTTCGATGACGCCCGGTTCCGAGGGCGTCTGGAAGGCTTCGGCGATCAATTCGCTGCCAGGCTCTTTGTTCAAATCGAGGGCCTGCAATTGGATCTTGCCGAGCGATGTGGGCTTCTCTCCCGTGAGTTCGACTGTGCGGATTTCGGGCTGATACCCTTTGGCCCAAACGGTGACCTCGGCTTTGCCGGGCGCGAGTTCTTCAAAGCGAAATCCGCCCGAGCCGCCGGTCGCCTCTTCATAGCCCCGGCCTTGAACATGCGCACCAGGGTGTTGGGGATGGGCTTTCCCGCAGCATTAAATACCAATCCCGTGAGATCAGCATCGCCTGTGAGCGACATGTTCAATTGGGTTTCTTGTGCGGGCAAGATCGTTTGTAACAGAGAGGCGGATTGATACCCCGCCGCCGTGACTTGCATCTCCACTTCGCCGCTGGGCACGCCTTCCAAACGAAACACCCCCTTCTGATCGGTTTTGGCCTGGTGGGAGGTGCCCTTCAGTTCCACTTTCACGTTTTCTATCGGGCTTTTTCCCTTGATGTGGACCACGGTTCCTGTGAGCAAACCATCTCCGGTGAGGGAGATTTCGAGGGTGATTTCCTTTTCGGCTTTGAGTTCCGTCTTGGTGACGCTCGGACGATAACCCGCGGCAGTCACCTGCACTTGCGCGGGACCGGCCACGATGTCCTCAAATCGAAAGCGCCCTTCGCGATCCGTTTTGCCTTCCCGCTTCGTCCCCGCGAGTTCTACCCGCGCGTTGGGAATCGGGGCGTTGGTTTTGGCCTCTTGGATTCGGCCTGAGAAAATCGTGCCTCCTTTCAGATCGAATGTCAACGTGGTCTCCCGGCCGGATTCAAACTCGCGGGCGACTTCTGCCTCACGATAACCGGCCCCCACGACTTGAATGGTCGCCGATCCCAAGGGAATGCCTTCCAATTGAAACGTGCCGTCCGCTTGCGTTTTTACCTTGAGGTTCGTCTTGGCGATCCGTACCTCCACATTGGGCAGGGGTTTCTTGTTCACAACATCGCGAACCATCCCCTTGAGAACAGCATTCCCGATCAAGCCGACCTTCACCCGCTCGGAAGTCTGCCCGATGGAAAGCTCTTGGTTCCAATCTTTATAACCCGGCAGACTGACGTGAACTTTTACCTTTCCAGGAGGCAGCGTGGGAAACTCGAAGCCTCCCGACGCATCGGATTGTGCGGTCAAATTGAAATCGGACAACTTGACCGCACAACCGGCCAAAGGACGGTCATCCGCAAAACAGCGAATGTGCCCGAACAGCCCATGGGAACCATAGAGGCCCAATCGCACGTGAGCCGTTTCCGAACCGCTCAGTTTTTGATCCAGGTTTTCCGGCTTGTATCCCTCTTTTTGCACGGCGATGCTGGTCTGTCCCGCGGGGAGTCCCGTGAACCGAAACGTGCCTTGCTCATCTGTTTGGGTCGAGAGCGACGTATTGAGCACGAAAGCCCGGGCCTTGGCGACCGGCTTGAGACTCACCGCATCCACGACCGTTCCCAAGATCGTTCCACTTCCTTTGAGGAGAAATCTCAGCGAAGAACCGTCACCCTCCTTGCCGGATTCGGGAAGCGCGGTCTTGAGGTTTTGAGATTGAAACCCATCAGCGGTCGCCAGGACTTCGATCGGTCCCCCGGGGATTTCACGGAAATGGAACCGCCCGCGTTCATCGCTGAGAACTTCCTGCCCGCTGCTGGAAATTCTCAACACCGCGCCGGCAATGGGAGTCTTGTCGAAATCATTGACCACGGTTCCATGCAGCACGGCGTTTCCTCGCAGCTTCACCAGGAATCTCTGGCCTGGCGATTGCGCTAAATTCGCCGCTTGGGATTCCGTGTGATAGCCTTTGGCCTCAACCACGACCGTTATGGACTCCGCCGGCAATCCTGCGAAGTGAAACCGGCCCTCTTTATCGGTGTTGGTTTTGAGATCCGTCCCTTCGATTCTCACCAGAGCTTCGGAAATCGGCGTTTTCCCCAAACTGGAAAGCACTTGGCCTTCAAGTTCCAAGGCATTCGAGCGAGGCTGCTGCCAATACCAAAACGCACCCGCCGCGATCCCGACCATCAGGAGCAGCAAGGCCAGGGATTTGGATCCCAGCGAAGAGGAACCTCGCCGTTTCATCATTTTCCCGCAAGCCGGGCAATTTTGCCGTTGCGATTCGAGCAGGCCGAGTGATCGGCAATCTGAATTGGCACAGATTCCGGGGGTGGACGGTGAGGAAGACTGGCGTTCGTACCCAAAACACCACACCAAATGCCAAGACCCATCCGGCTGCCGGGCTTTGAAAAATACCCCGGCTTCGGCAGTTGTCTGAGGCGTGGACGTCAGGGTTTTGAGCAGCCGAGACATCTTGATACGCAGGGCATGCTCGGTCCCGGATTTTGCGGGGGCCGTATCCAACGCATTTTGCAGTTCCGCGAATTGCGGGCGAAACCGTCCTCGGCAATCGGCGCGGCTGATCGGTTGAAAATCGACGGGCGTATAGAGTTCCTTGGCCTCGTTCTGAACGCGAAACTCCAGAATGCTGCCCGTCCAAGTCGGGTAGGCAATCCGGCCCCCCACCCACTTATGAAGTATCCCGGCGTGGACTCCATTTCTTTCGGCCAGTAGCAAGCCGGGTTGCAACGCGGAAGGACGAAAAAGTTTAGCGTCGCTAGAGAGATTCACGCGAAGAACGGGCTGGGTCATCCTGGTTCTTTCCAATTTGGTTCGATACGAACGAATAGAAAACCGTCGCGAACCCAAAAATTGTAACGGATCGACGGGTGTTTGCGATAAGAAAACGTGAAACTTCAGCAACCGCCATCGAGTTGGCCGCACGGCGGAGACCCGGCGCTGTATTCGGCAAGTTTCCAGCATGAAGCCCTCGCCCTTTGCCAAAAGACGAGCGGGACGGGCATGGAAAAAAAGACCAATGTTCCCCTGGCAAACTTCATGGCCCGGCCTAGCTCGCGGCCCCGCGAATTGGCTCGTTAAGATTCATCATCGACCAACAGATCCGGGGTACACATCAATTCTTCGTGGGCGCGGAGTTCCAGCATTTTTCGCTTGACGGCCCTGCGCAAATTGGTGCAGCGAGTGAGGGTGGCTTGGTAATCTTCGTAAGCCCGGCTGATGGAACCCGGCGAAACCGATTCCTGGGCGATGGAACGGTTCAGCGCGGAAAGCACTTTGTCCATATCGTTCCGCAGAAAATACACCAAGGCGGAGGTCGCGGTTTCAATGCCTTCGGTCAACTTGAAAATCGTGGCCCGATCCTTCAGGCGTTCCGCATCGGTCAACGCGCGCTCGGTCTGCGGGCGGGCGACTCCTTGCACCATCGACTCATCCACGAGTCGGCCAAACGGATTCGCCGCCTGCCTGGTTTTATCTTGCTCTTCTTTGGCGCGTTCCAGCCCCCGTTTGGCGGAGAGGAAATCGGGCTTGATGGCAAGAGCGGCTTCATAGTGCCCGATGGCCTGCTTGAGCTGCCCCATTTCCAACAGCACGTTGCCCAGATTTTGATGGGCATCGGCCATTTGCGGATCGATGCGGATGGCTTCCCGATAGGCCCAGGCCGCCATCACCAGATCGTTCAAGTGTCTTTGCGCAATGCCCAGATTGTAATAGCCGTGGCTGCTGTCCTTGTCCTTGGTAATCGCCTTGCGAAGCACCGCGACGGCTTCGGCATGTTTGCCGATTTTGTTGTACATCGCCCCTAAGTTAATCATGGCGTTGACGTTTTGGGGAGCGATTCGCAGAATGCGTTCCAATTGGGCGGTTGCGGGCTCGAACTCTTTGGCGAGAACGTAAGCCGACACCAGCGACTCATGCAATTTGACGTTGAATTCATCCAAGGCAATGGCTTGCTGAAACAGCGAAATCGCCTCGTCGAACTGCCTGGCCTTCACACACTGCTTGGCCTGCTCGATAAGTTGCGGAACGTCGGGCGTGGAATTCATCCCCGCTCTCCCCCAATGAGGTGTTATCGCAAGGTAATCAGTTTGCTTCTTTCGCCGGGTTGAAAATCGATTTTTTCTTCGCGGGCGAGCCAACCCACGCCTTGCATGACCAGATCGCGAGGGGCATCGATTTCGCGGGCCAGTTTGCTCAACGTGACCGGGCCTTTTTGATCGAGATATTCCCAAACCAAGCCGGCGACTTTGCCGATGCTTTCCACTTGATGGGATTGGATGACCGGGGCTGTCGATGTCGTCATAATGTGGGTTTCTCCTCAACTCTAAACAAACGGCATTATAAACCGCCGACTTAACCCGACGCAAAGCCGGCTTTCATTTTGCCCGCCGGTTAATAATAGCCCATCATCGCCGGCGGTTCATCCCAAGCAAGGCTGGCCGAGATCGCTTCCAGGATCGGGCGGGTGGATTCCAATTCGCGTTCGGTTCCCTGATACAAGATCAAGGCCGTCCGCGACCCTGCCGGGCACGCCCGCAGAAAAGCGGCATTCACCAATTCGTACTGCAAAAATTGCAGATCGCAGGCTTCGCAGACACTGCCGCCGATGGTCGCCTGGGCGGGGTACTTATCGAGTTCCGCGTATTCTCCGCGAAAGGTTTCCAAAACTTCGCGAATGACCCGTGCGGGGTCTGGCCGCCCGGAAAGCAGGGACAGCGTCCAAAACGAAGTTTCCGGGCTGAGCACCGAAACCACCAAATCGCGGTCGTTCTGCTCTTCCGTGAGTTCCCAATCGCCGGGGTAGCGAAAGCGAACTCCCTCGCCGTCATAAAGTTTATCCATGTTGTTTTGCCCTTGGTCCTTCGATTTTTGTGCTTTGCCCTGATTTTTGTGCTTTGCCCTCCCGGATCAACCCTTGTCATAAATCACGAGGCTAAGTGGGTTCCCGGCGGGGTGGTGCGGGGAATTGGGTAGAGATTGCCCGAATTTGCCATTTTTGCTTATGATGCTCCCAGGTTCGGGAAAAATCCACGCCTATTTGTGGGACATCTTACAGACCCTCGGCTCAGGAAAAGCGATAATTGTTGTGATTGAGACGGCCCTTCGTCTTCCCGCCCTGCGAAATTTGCCCCTATTTTTCCATCTTTGCGTTGGAATTGCCATGATGAGTTCTCTCCCTGTTTTCCGATCCGCGTTGCTTTTCAGTTTAGTGGCCGGGTTGTTTTATTCGCCCGCCGGCACGTGGGGTCAAGACCTGGAATTGCCGAAACCGAGCAAATTTGCCATTCCGCCGCTTCAATTGGAATTGGGTCCGCCCGCCGCGAAGCCGATGGGAAAAAAGGTGGAAGTGAAACTCAAACCCGCCCAAGGCACGGTCGCGGAGTTGAAAGCCGGCGGGGAAGTCACGCTGTCCATCACCATCAACGTGCCGCCGGGCAGCCATGCGTATTCGATGACCACGCCCAAGGGCGGGAAGACCCGGGTTGAGATTTCCAAAATCGCCGGCCTGAAACCCGTGGGCGAGGAATACAAAGCGGAACGAGAACCAGAAACCAAATTCTCGCCGGAATTCGATGGGTTCGTGGAAGAATACGCGGAACCGATCACCTGGACTCGGCAATATCGCTTACTCGCAGGAGTTACCCCGGAAGATGTGGTCCTCGCGGGCAAGGTGCATACGCAAATTTGCGATGACAGATCTTGCTTGCCGGTGACTGAGGCGTTTCATGCCGCGCTCGCAAGCAACAAACCCGCCAACGCCCTCGTGCAAAAGGATCGCCCCCAACTCTCGGGCAACAAAGCAGGGCCGGCGGAATTGACGGCCACGCTGGCTCCCAAAAACGCCAAGCCGGGCGAGAAAGTCACGCTCACCATCCAAATGGCAATGGATGAGGGTTGGCACACGTATTCCATCACGCAAAAAAAAGCAATCGGAGCCAAACCCACCAAAATTCAGATTGAAAAGCTCGAAAACTTAAAACCCTTAGGCGAGGATTTCACGCCCAGCGAACCTTTTGAAAAAACTAAGGTGGACGTGGGCATTTCCATCGTGGAACACGAACTCCATCACGGCACGATTTCTTGGACCCGCCAATACGAAGTTCTGCCCCCGGCAGAAAAAGCCGGCTTCGGCCTCCAAGGAAATTTGGATTACCAAACCTGCACCACAACAACCTGCTTCCCAAACGAGTTCGCGTTCAATTTGCATTCCAAGAACGCAGGGGTGACGATTAAAGAAGTCGTGAAACCCAAAAGTTCGCGCGAAGCCCGGCTGGAAAGATTGTTGGGAACATCCCCGCCATCCAATGGGCAAAATGCGACCGCTTCCGCAACAAAGCCGGAAAAGACTTCCACGGACGATGCGACCAACAAGGGTTTGCTATGGTTCATCGTGGCGGCAGTTGCTGCCGGGTTCGGGGCACTGTTGACGCCCTGCGTGTATCCGATGGTTCCGATTACGATCAGTTTCTTCCTCAAGCAATCGGAAAAACAACATCATCGCCCCTTAACCTTGGCCTTGGTGTATTGCGGGGGAATTATGGCAACGTTCACGGGATTGGGGCTTTTGATCTCGGCCTTGTTCCAAGCGACCGATCTCAACCGCCTGGCCAACAACGTCTGGCTAAACCTGATGCTCACCGGCGTGATCGCATTTTTTGGGATCAGCATGTTGGGAGTCTTTGAAATCCGTGTGCCGAGTTGGGTGCTGACCTGGTCGGCGGGCAAAGAGCAAAAAGGCGGCATCATCGGCACGCTGTTTATGGCGCTCACGTTCACTCTGGTTTCCTTCACTTGCACGTTCGCCTTCGCGGGTGGGTTGTTGGTGATGGCCTCCAAAGGCGAAGTCTTCTGGCCGATTGTGGGCATGCTCGCGTTTTCGGGAGCCTTCGCCTCGCCGTTCTTCCTGTTGGCATTGTTTCCTAAGATGCTCGCCAAACTTCCAAAAAGCGGCGGCTGGATGAACATCATCAAAACTTCGATGGGCTTTTTGGAAATCGGGGCCGCCCTAAAATTCTTAAGCGTGGCCGATGCGATTCATTTCGGCCAGCCCACCTTTTTGACTTACAATGTGGTAATGGGAACTTGGTTCGCGTTGGCCGTGTTGGCCGGGCTTTATCCACTGGGATTATTCCGCATGCCTCACGATACGCCGGGCAAATTCACCTTGGGCCGGTTGGCCTTCGCTGCTCCGTTCCTTGCCCTAGGCGGAATGTTGGGGTCGGCTTTGTTTACTTCCTACCAGCCTTCGGGTTGGGTTTGGGAAAACGTGGCCGCGTTTGCTCCGCCTCGGTTTGAAGGAAACACCAACGAAGAAAATTCGCAGGAAGAAACGCTCGCGGAAATCGGCCCGTATTTGGTCCACGACAATTTGAAGTACAGCTTGGACTTTTTCCAAGCCTTAGATTACGCCCGCAAAACCAATCGTCCGTTATTCGTGGATTTCACCGGGCAGAATTGCATCAACTGCCGCCGGATGGAATTAACCGTACTTCCCCAGCCCAAAAATCGCGAACGGCTGGAGAAATTCGTCCGCGTGCAACTCTTCATGGACCAGATCCCTTTGATTGAAGATCCCCAAGAACGCGAGGCGTTATTGTCGCTCAACCGCAGATTGCAGCAAGCTTTTGAAGATGTCACGTTGCCGGGCTACGTCGTGCTGAACCCGCACGATTTGGCCGAGAACGGCAAATTGAATCGGCTTTCGGACTTCTTCGGCATGGAAGAAAAGACCGGCCAATTCACCGACTTCTTGGACAAGGGCTTCCAGAAATTTCAAGAAGAAGCTGGCGGGAACGCCGTGCAAACCGCGCGGGGCGGGAAAGCGGCGAATGCTGCCAGCAACCCCATGACCGCCCAGCGTTAGCAGTCTGGCGAGCCATTACGATTGTCGGTCAGAAGTTTTTCATCATCACCCAAAAACTGTAAGCGAGGGAGATCTCTGAGAACTCCCTCGCTTATGTTTTGGTTTTGGTTTCGCTGCGGGCTTTATTCGGCGTGCCCCTCGCCGTGTTCGTCATCGTGGCCGAAATCGGCTTCCAGCATCTTTCCGCCGACTTCGACTTTCAAATCGCCTTCGATGTCTTCAATGCTTTTCACCGATTCGGGAATCGCAGTGCCCGCGACCATGAACTTCGAGGCTTTGCCTTCTGGATCGCCTTCTTGCGGCTCGGCGGAAAGCGTGAGCGGGCTTTTGTCGCCGTGAAGTTCCAACGTCATCGACTTGGCCTCTAATGCAACGGCTTTTTTGGGATCGTTGTGATCGACCACGTAAACCGCGATTTCGCGGGGGTCCGCCTTGTAGGTGATTTCCACCATCAGAGTGTGGTCGGTTCCCAAATCCGCCATGTGCCCATCGTGCGGCCCGTGCGGATGTTCGAGATGGGCCGGGGCCACGGTTTTGCCGGGTTCTTGAGATTTGAACTCGCTGTCCGACTTGTTGTTGCAACCGCTGAAACCCAGCAGCAACGCCAACACCAGCCAGCTTTTCGCCGTTTGCTTTCCAATCTTCACAATGCACTCCTTTAGGTTTTGCAGATTGTTTTCGAGGGTCTTCAATAATTTGTGTGGGGAACGGTTTGATGTTAGCGAATCCCCTGCCCGCCGCAAAGGCATGCGATTCGGGATAGTGGGGCGATAAATTCCCCGTTCGATTTATTCCGGCACGGGTTTGCGGCGGCCGAGAACGACGATGAGGGCGAAGGCGATTAAGCCGCCGATTCCGTAATAGCCGGCTTTGTTCCAGATGGTCCAACTCGCACTTAAGAGGGTGATCGTCAAAGCCAGCCCCATCAAGGTATTCCAGCAGAAGCGTTTGAAGCCTTTGGGCCGGTTTTCGCCGAGCAGGCTTTTGGAGTTCATCATCAATAAAAACGTGCAGTAAGCAATCGGCAGCAGCACGAAGCCGAACACCGAAGTGGGCACGGCCAGCCAGAATTTCGCCTGCCCCCACAAAAACGGCCCGGACGCCCCCACGAGGCCCGCCATCAGGCAGCCCAAGCGGTGGGCGGTTCCGCTGGACGGGAGTCCCAGCATTTCGCAGACCACGAAGCCGTTAATCAGCATCAAAATGATGATCGTCGAGACCGCCATTCCCACCACGCCCACGCCGAATACATATTGGGCCACGCCTTCGCCGGTCAATGGCCTCAGCGATTTCGCCAAGTCCCCCGCATCGCGGTGAATCAACATCGAAGCCAAAGTCCGATCCGCCAAAGGCAAGGCTTTGCGGGCGGCGGATTTTTGCTCATCCGACAGATTCCCAAACGCTTCTTCGCCTTGGTCTTTTACGATTCGCTTATCCAGCAGTTTGTGAAATTCCTTGATGGCTCCCGCGCTGGGGGCTTCGGCTTCTTCAACGCCGATCAAACCGGGGTCGGATTGGGCGTGAAACTGCGTAGCCGCGGCCAGCACCACGCAACTGGTGGCCAGCATGAAAGGGATGAACAACCCCGTGGACAAATCGAAGATCGCCAGCCCGCGAAAGTCTTTGTCCCAACCGCGCTTAAGCATCGAATAAGGCAGCAGAAACGTCATGTTGATGCCCACGGCGGTGGCGGCGGCGGTGATCATCACGTCGCGTTGGTCGTTCATGATGATGTTCGTCCAAAACTCGCTAAACTTTCCCGTGGCAGCGAGCGGTTCGCGGAAGGTCTCCGCCGGCGAGAATAGCATCTGCGGATTGGGCACGAAACCCGCGAGGATTTCGTCCCAAGGCAAACCGCCGGTTGACAGCGACATCTTCAAAACCACGCCGAAGAACGAAACCACCACCACGCCGACCATGATTTTCAACAGGCCCTCGAAAATCTTCACGCCCTTGGCCCCGGAATCGTAAAACCAAACCACAGAGCCGCTGACTAAGAACAAAATCGCCACGCAAATCCCGTTGGCTTTTACGGGGTCCATCACGTCTTTGCCCAAAAATTCCGGGGCGAGATTGGTTTGGATGGCATCGGTGCCCAAAGCGAATTGGGGCATGCACCACACGAGGTTCGCCATCATCGTGGCGATGGCCCAACCCCAACCCAGCACCGGGTTGACGTGCCGATTGATCGCCTGAAACGGGCGTTCTCCCGTGGAAAGCGCCACATAACCGATGGCGGAGAGCATCACGATGCCCAAAATCATCGCCAACGGTTGCAGCCACATCAGGCTGTAGCCGGCCAGCACGCCCAGATACAAACTGCCCGCCAGCGAACCGCCGCCCAGCGTAATCGCGCTTTGCAGCCAGCCCGGCCCGGAGAGTTTGGTGTAGGCCAAAAGTTTGGGAACCAGCCCCTGTCGGCGGGCTTCGACGATCATCTCTCGGTCGCGCTCGAGGCGGTCGGCATCTTGGGTGTATTCGCTCATGGGTCTAGCTTCTGATAACTTTGACTTAGATGAAATGTGCTTTATTGGCGGTGAAATCCTTCCCACTTGTCGAGAACAGCAAGGCTAACCGGGCGGGCAGGCGAACGCAAGCGGTTGTGTGTTTCGCGAAAGGTGGTGTTTTATTCTGAGCCGCGAAGCGGTGGCCGCATTTAGCTGCGGGCGGCAGCCCGCGGAGAGCTTTACGTGCGGCCGCCGCTTCGCGGTTTCCGAACCCAGAAATTATCTCAATACGCTTGGCAAAATGCCCCCGAAAAACCCACCAACTCTGTTGAAACATACAGATCAAGCGGTTGGTGGATGCCGAACCGAACGCATTTGCTATAATTCGGCCCATGAAGGAGCGAACCGCAGTCGAAACCCCCAGAGGAAACCATGACGGAACGAGCAGAGGAGTTTATCAACCGCATCCGCCTGCACCCCGAAGAAGATGACATCCGCCTGGTGTTCGCGGATTGGTTGGATGAAATCGGCGATGAGCGGGCGGAATTGATCCGCGTGCAATGCGAATGCGCCCGCGAGGAACCCGCGGTCAATGGACGGGCCGAACACGCGCTGAGGCTTAAAAATCGGGAACAAGAACTCGCGGGCCTTTGGCGACAAAGTTGCTTGGAGGAATTGGCTTCCCTGGGCGTCAAAGACGTGCGATTCGCGCGCGGGTTCATCGAGCGGGTGCATTTGGAAGGCACGGATTTTCTCAAACGCAGCAAAACGCTGGCGGAATGGGCTCCTGCGATTCGCGGCGTGTTGTGGCAGAAAATTCCCCGCCTGTCCGCCCCGCCGATTCAACGGTTTTTGGAAGCCCCAGTTTTTTCCAGCGTGACCACGTTGAATTTAATGCGAAACAATCTGGGCACGGCGGGCGTGGAAGCCTTGGCCGAATCGCCGGGCTTGGCGGGCGTGCGTTCGCTTTCGCTTCGCGAGAATCCCATCGGCGGCCAAGGCATGAAAGAATTGATGAACTCCCCGCATCTTTGCGGTTTATCCCGCTGGGATCTGACCGACACGCAATTGTCCCTCGTCGATGCCCGCAATCTCGCGCGGGCCGGTTCGCTCAATCGGCTGGACGAATTGATACTCAACCGCAACTTCATCGGGGATGCCGGTTTGCGGGCGCTCTGCAACTCCCCGCGATTGGGAACGCTCCGCAAATTGGCGGTCGCGGAAAACCGCTTTCATCAAGAGGGTCTGCGTGCATTGGCTGCTTCGGCCCATTTGACCGATCTGCAAACCTTGGATCTCTCGGAAAACGAAATCGGCGATGCGGGGTTGGCATTGATGGCGTCGGCTGCCAATTTTTCCCGGCTCACGGAACTCAAGTTGGAAGACTGCGAAATCACGCCGGAGGGTTTGAAAGCCCTGCAGAAATCGCCTTATTTTCCGCGTTTGGAAGCGTTGGACCTCAGCCGAAATCCCCTCCAAGGCGGATTGCCTTTGCTGTTGGAATCCCCCCTGATGGAGCACCTCAAATCCCTCACCCTCCGCTATTGCGGGTTGGATGGGAAAGCGGCCTCCTCTTTAGTGCAGAAACCCAACCAGATCGAAACTTTGGATCTCAGGGACAACCCCTTAATCGGCGGCTACTCCCGCGAAAGGCTGATCGAAACCTACCAAGAACGAGTTCTACTATAAGTCGCTTAGGCTTGGCTCTCTGCCCTCGGCTCTCCACTCTCCGCTTTCTGGCCGAGTTTTTCGTGGGTGGCGAGAATCAACGCTTCCGTCTCATCCCAGCCGATGCAGCCATCGGTGATGGAAACGCCGTATTCCAAAGTCGCGGGGTCGCCGTTGAGTTTCTGGTTGCCGGGCCGCAGGTTGCTTTCCAGCATCATGCCGATCACGGTGTGATTGCCCGCCAGGCGTTGATCGAGCACATCATTCCACGCCACCGATTGCTTGGTGTAATCCTTATCGGAATTGGCGTGGCTGCAATCGACGAGAAATCGCGGCGACAGGCCGGCTTTCGTGAGGCGTTCGGCGGCATCTTTGAGGGAGGCGGCATCGTAATTGGGGCCGGATCGTCCGCCCCGCAGAATCAGATGGCCCCAAGGGTTGCCCTTGGTTTGCACCATGCAGGTTTTGCCTTCTTCGTCGATCCCCAAAAAGCTGTGCGGGTTGCGCGCGGCCTGCATCGCATTGATGGCCACGTCCAAATCGCCGTCGGTTCCGTTTTTATAACCGACCGGCATCGACAATCCGCTGGCCATCTGCCGATGCGTGGGCGATTCCGTCGTGCGTGCCCCGATGGAAGCCAAAGTGACCAAATCAGCGATGTACTGCGGCGTGATCGGTTCCAGCATTTCCGTGGCGACGGGGAGGCCCAACTCGGCCACTTCAATTAAAATCCGCCGGGCCAATTGCAGGCCGGTGGCGATGTCGAAGGTGTCGTTCAAATGCGGATCGTTAATCAGCCCCTTCCAGCCCATCGTGGTGCGGGGTTTCTCGAAATAGACCCGCATAATCAGCCGCATGCGGTCGGCCACGGTGTCGGCCAGGGTTTTCAAGAGCCGGGCATATTCCAAGCCCGATTCGCGATTGTGGATCGAGCAAGGCCCCACGACCACAATTAAACGGTCATCTTCGCCCGCGAGAATTTGCTTGACTTCCTCGCGGATTTGGGTGACCAAGGCGTAACAGGCATCGCCGGCGGGCTGGTCGATTTTCAATTGCCGGGGAGCCGTCAAAGGCGTGGTCCCGTAGATATTAATGTCTTGCGTGGAGTGCATGTCAGGGATCAGAGGTCGGGGGCCAGAGGTCAGGAGGAGAGTCAGAAGCTCAGAGTGAGGCACTGATTTTTGTGTTGGAGTGCTTGGTTTTCCTACAGTCAAAAACTGACAGCCATTCGGATTGGTCCTTGGAATTGATACACTGACCTCTGGCTCCCGACCTCTGACTTCTGAAAACGATCCATTTATCCTAGAGCATCGGGGCGAGATTGTTTAGCGACCCATCATGGGTTTTCGGGGAGTTTTTGAAATGGCCCGGTGCGATCAGGGATATTTGTGCGAAGTCTGCGGTGAGGAGGTCGAACACATCAACGATAGCGATCTGTACTTGAGATACATTATCGGTGAAGTGGACGGGCGGGCGCTGTTGACCGCGCCGGAACGGCATCTTCGCTGCAATCCTACCCAGGCGCAGTTTATCGTGGCTGCCGACTTCGAACCAGTGGTGGTTGAGGGGCCATTCGACAAACGCCAATTGGATGCGGAAGACGTGCGAACGCGGGAGGAACTCATCACGCGGGGTTGGCGACGCCTGCAAGAAGTCGCGACACTGGGCGTGCCCATCGCCGAATACCCGCTGCCCGAAGTGCAAGCCGCGCGGGAGAAACGCCCTTAAGCCGATTTGCGGTTGTGGAACTCCAACACGGGAATCACTTCGGCCAGCACGCGGCGCATGTCGGCGATGATGCCCTGTTCCAATTCCTCGGTGGAAATCCCTTGGCAGGCGTTGACGCAGGCGTGAACTCGGCGGACGAGTTCCCGGTTTTCCTCGGTGTCCTCGCCATACAATTCGTTTTCTGTGGTCAGCAGAAAATGCGGCGTGCGATGGGGTTTGGGTTCGCTCATGGGGAGATCTCCTCGCACCGGAAGAATCGGAAAAACCTGTTTCTCTCTCCTTCATCGGCAAAATCCGACGCTCGGTTTGGTGAGATCCCCCGCGAAACTTGGTGTTCTTGAGAAAATTCCCGCTCTTTCCCGCCGGAATGGCTTCAGTTTACTGGCCAATTGCGCGGGTTCTCGCGATGATGGGATGAGATAGAGGTCAAGGGCCAGAACAGGCGAGCGGCCGGTGTGAGCTCGGCTGGTTTTTTCGTCCACTCATATTATTCTTCATTCACAACGGCGACTTTACTATTATTTGTGAGATTCCTGCATGAAGGGCACGTTGGGTTTGGTGGTTGCGGTCGGCTTGGGCGTGGTGGGGGCGATGTGCAATTGGTTGTACCTCCACCGGCAGGCGGCGGACTTTGAAAAAGTCGATTTCGTGATGATTGACCCCAGCGCCCAAATCAATCTGGGGGATACTTTGCAAGAAGGGCACTTCGCGCGGGTCGCCATTCCCCAAAAGTTCGCGGGGGATTTCAGCCGGGTGGCGATTCAGTGGAACGACCGCGTGACCGTGGAGGGCCAACGGGCCACGCGAACGTACCGGGGCGGCGAGTTGCTGCTTCAGCAAGAACTCAGCACGCCCGTGCAAACGGACACGGCGGCGATGATCGGCGAAAACGAAGTCACCTTTGAAGTCCCCGTCGATCCGCGCAACCTTCGTTTCCGAAAATTACCAGCCCGGCGATTCGGTCTATTTCTTCGCCCCCCGCTACGTGGCGGCAGCACAGAACGCCAAGTCCGTACCCAGCGTGGCGGAAGCCGCCTCCAAAATCGCCGGCCCGTTTCGGATTTTAGCGCTCGGCAGCCGCAAAAGTTCCTTGGAAGTCGAACAAGCCGCCCGCAAAACCATCAGACGTGAAGATGTCATCACCATCGGCTTGGGTTTCAAGAACGGCCAATTCGCAGCCGAGGCCAAAACCCTGTTTGACGTGCTGCAACTCACCGGCAACCAAGGCGTGCAAGTCGCAAAAGTCTCTGCCCATCAAAAAGGATAGGTTTAAGGGGAAACCATCCGACAAATTTTAACGGACCACAGACTAAGAACCACAATCAACGGACTAACAGCATGAACAAAGTGCTTATTATCGTGGGCGATGCCACCGAGACGGTGGATACCTTGTATCCGTTTTTTCGCTTGGAGGAAGATGGGTTTCAGCCGGTGGTCGCCGCACCGGAACGGCGGCGGTATCAAATGGTTTTGCACGAAGTCAAACCCGGCTGGACAATCACCAAAGAATGGGAAGGCTACACGATTGAAGCCGATCTCGCTTTTCAAGACATCAAGCCCGAAGATTATCTGGGCATCTTTTTCAGCGGCGGGCGCGCGCCGGAATACATCCGCGACGACCCGGATCTCATCCGCATCACGCAGCATTTTTTCGAGCAGAACAAACCCATCGCCAGCGTTTGTCACGGCGTAGAGATCCCCGCCCGCGCGGGTTGCGTGAAAGGCCGCAAGATGGCCACCGTGCCCAAGTGCCGATTCGATCTGGAAGTCTGCGGCGGGATTTTCGTGAACGAACCCTGCGTCATCGACGGCAATCTGATCAGCGGGCGAACCTACCACGACCACGGCCATTACGTCAAACCTTGGATCAATCTTTTGATCGCAGCCCGCGAAAAAGCCCTCGCGGAAATCGGGGAATCCACATGAATCGCACTGCAATGGGAACAGGGCGGCTCGGATGTTAAACTCAAAAAGGCGAGTCGAGGAATAACTTAATGGGGTCAGCCCCCATTTTCCAGGACAACGTTTTCCTCAAAGGTCTGACTTTCGAGGTGGAAAATGGGGCCTGACCCCTTCCAAATCGACAAGCAGTTACTCGGTAACGATTCGGTGGATCTTTGGTCATTGGTGTTTGGTTATGGGGATTTTTCAGCATGGGGGATCGTGCCCGTTTAACTGTGACGACCGGCCCCGACCGGGGGCGGGTGTTCGAGTTGGCCGAGGAAATGGTCAACATCGGTCGCGGTACGCGGAATGAAATTACGCTGACCGATCTGCAAGTAGCCGAGCATCAGGCGACCGTCATGAGCCGCAACGGCAGGTACGCGATTTACGTGCTTCGCGAGGATTCGGTCGAAGTAGACGGCAATCTCGTCCCCGCCGAACAGTGGGTCTGGCTGCCCGACACTGCCCGCATCAAAATGAGCACCTATACCGGGTTAAGATTTCAATACGAAGGCACGCGGGAAGCCGGCAACGGCAGCCACGCCGAAGCGAAAACCAAAACCGAAAAGCCCGACTCGCCTCCACCCTCCGACAAGCCACCCTCCGACAAGCCCCGCTCTTCCAAGCGGAAGCCCGGCAAGCCCGCCAACCGGGATGGAAAAGTTGCCCACTTCATTACCGATCAGGCCGGCGATGCACTCGTGCGGTTGGGAGAGGATGGCCATTTGCCGGAGCTGAGCCTTTCCGACTCCCCCACCAAAAAGGTGCTTCGCGAGAAGTCGGCGAACGAGACTTCTTTTCCTTGGGCCTACGTCGCTTTGGGGGCGAGTCTGTTGGCGACCGTCGTTTTGTTGCTGGTTCCCGCCGATTCCGGCGTTTCCAGCGTGAACCAACGCGACCAGGCCCGGCAAGCCATCACCGAGTTCTACGGCAACCCTAAAGAAGAACCCACGCCTTGGCAAAGAAAACTCCGCGAAGCCCGCTTGGCCCATTCCAGCGGCGACCGCCAAGCCGAACGCCGGGCCTATCAACAAGTGCTCGACATGCTCAACGCCGAGGAATACAACCGCCCCAACGCCCCCAGCCACATCGCGCTCACTGGTGACCGCGCCCGCGATCAAAGCCTCAGAGAATACATCGCCATTCTCTTGAGCCGTTAAACGCATCGCGCGAGATTTTTCCGGGGCGAAATTCGCGGGAGACTCGTATACACTATGAGCCGGTTCCGGTGAATTTCCTCTCGATCGCGAAACATTGATGACCCACATGACTCGGCTGGTCTCACTCGGCGTGGTAACGCTTTTGATTGTCGTTTTGGGAATCACGTTTTTCCACGTGATCGCCCCGTTCTTGCTGCCCTTGTTCTTGGCGGGCATCTTGGCGATGTTGGCTCAGCCGTTGCTGGAGTTCTTTCGCGAGAAAACCCACGGGCGAACCAATGTTTCGGCGGGACTCACGACCGGCAGCGTGATCTTGGGGATTTCCGTTCCCGTCGTGCTCATCGTTTTGGTGGCCACGTTTCAGGTCTTCGTGTTCTTCAACAACGTCTTGCAAGAGAAGAACTGGTTCGACGTGTCGGAATCCATCCGCACATACTTGGACATCGACCGCGTCACCGCTTGGCTTCACACCTATGTTTCGGATCAGATGACGGAACAGGAACTCAAAACCAAATTGCTCGATCTAAGAGTCGAACTACAAAAGAATCTGCAAACGGGGTTAAAACTGCTGGTTGAAAACACAATCGGGATGGCGAACCGGGCCGTGGGCCTGATGGGCAGTTTGGCCTCTTTGACGGTGAATTTGCTGATGTTCGTCATCGCGCTTTATTATTTTCTTGCGGATGGTCCGGCTTTGCTTGCGGCTTCAGAAAATTTGATTCCCCTGGCCATCGACTACCAACGCGAATTGCGGTCCCGCTTTTATACCGTGGTGCGCGCGGTGGTGATGGCCACATTTTTGGCGGCGTTGGGGCAAGGTGTCGCCACCGCGTTGATGCTGTGCTGTTACTACGGGTTTAGCAATTTCGTAATTGTGCTGATTCTGGCCACGTTCGCCTCAATGATTCCGTTGTTTGGAACCTGGCTGGTCTGGGGGCCGTGCGTGATTTGGCTGGCCTTGCAAGGCGCGTGGGTTCCCGCGATTCTGTTCACGCTGATCGGCGTCACCCTCATCGGCACGATGGACAACCTGATCCGCACCTACGTTCTGCAAAGCGATGCCCAACTTCATCCGCTGTTGGCATTCGTCAGCGTGTTGGGCGGCGTGCAGGTGATGGGTTTGTGGGGTGTGTTCATCGCGCCCATCGTCGCCGCCATTCTGCACGCTTTGATCGTGATCTTCAACACGGAAATCACCGAGCTTTCCAACGAACGTTTCGGCAAGAAACCGGAAGAAAAGCCGGACCAGCCCCCCGCAACTCAACCGGCTCAGGATGCCGGCGAGTCGCCAGCCGATCCCGCTGCGAAATCGGTGCAGGAAAAACCCGCCAGTGCGTGATGTCGTTGCGACCGCCATTGGGTTTCGGGTAAGCTGAAAGCTCACGAAAGCCTGTTTCCGCATTGAAATCCTGCCTGAAGTTGCCTACCCGTGATCCGCGTCCATCAACTTTCCGTGCGTGCCGGCACGTTCCGGTTGGAGAACATCTCGTTCGAGGTGCCGACCGGCCACTACGCGATTTTGATGGGTCGCACGGGCAGCGGCAAAACCACGATTCTGGAATCTCTCTGCGGTTTGAAATCCGTCACCGCCGGCCGCATCGAATTGATGGGGCGGAACGTGACGGATCTTAAACCCGCCGAGCGCGGCATCGGCTTTGTGCCCCAAGAAGGGGCATTATTTCCCACGATGACCATCCGCCAACAACTGGGCTTCGCCTTGACCATCCGCCGCTGGGAACCCAAAACCCTCACCCGCCGCGTGGAGGAATTGGCCGACTTGCTGGGTCTGCAAGATTTGCTCGAACGCCGTCCTCCGGGTTTGAGCGGCGGGGAACGCCAGCGGGTGGCCTTAGGCCGCGCGTTGGCTGCGCGGCCAAATGTGCTGTGTTTGGATGAACCCCTCAGCGCTTTGGACGATGCCACGCGGGACAGCATGTGTTCGCTGCTCAAAACCATTAGCGAGCAAACCGGCGTGACGACCTTGCACATCACACACAACCGCGCCGAAGCCCAAAATCTGGGAGACTTATTTTTGACCGTGGAAAACGGCGTGCTCCGCGTGCCGGAGAGTCAGAAATCTGCTTCCCCGACCAATTCCCCCGCCGACTCCGACCGGGTTTCCCTCTAAGGATTGCCCCGACCCTCGCATTTTGGTGCGTTTGGGAAACTTCGCCGAACAATCCGCGCCGCGCGTTCGATTGTAAGCTAAGTTTTATTGCCTCGTCGTCCAGAGGGCCGCTTGTTTCCCGTAGTCGGGATTTTGCAGGTTGTGCGGGGCATCGGCATTCTTACTCTTGAATCATCGGCAGGAATCTTAAAGGATTTGCAACACATGGTCATGGCCAATACAACGCGTCTCCGGCGCGGCATGGAAAGCGGACAGGGCGATTTTGAACAACTCAAACGTCTGATTCACGGAAAGCTCGTCGATAAGCTCGATCTCTCCCGCTTGGGCGATCTCGAAGGAGACACGCTCCGCCGAGAAATCCGCCTAGTCGTCGAACACCTCTGCGACACCGAAAACCCATTGCTCAATCGTTCGGAACGCGAACGTTTGATCGAAGAAGTCTTGGACGAAACCTTCGGCTTCGGGCCGTTGGAAATTTTGCTCAAGGAAGAAGGCGTGGCCGACATTATGATTAACGGCCCCAAACACGTTTTCATCGAAAAAAACGGACGCATCCAACGCTCGCCCGTCACCTTTCGCGACAACGACCACCTGATGCAAATTCTGGATCGGATCGTGTCTAAGGTCGGACGCCGGATTGATGAAACCTCGCCGATGTGCGATGCCCGCCTGCCGGACGGTTCCCGCGTGAATGCGGTGATCCCCCCGTTGGCTTTGGATGGGCCATCGTTGACGATCAGGCGGTTCGGCTCGAACCCTTTGACTTTGGAAGATTTGCTGAGGTTTGGTGCGTTCACTCCCGAAATGGTGATGCTGTTGGAAGGGGCCGTCAAAGCCCGGCTGAACATGATTATCAGCGGCGGGACCGGCTCCGGGAAAACCACGCTCTTAAACACGCTGTCGAGTTTCATTCCCACCGACCAGCGGATGATTACCATCGAAGACGCCGCCGAACTTCAACTCCAACAAGAACACGTGCTTCGCTTGGAAACGCGGCCGGCGAACATTGAAGGCAAGGGCCGCATCAACGCCACCGACCTGGTGAAGAACGCCCTGCGGATGCGTCCCGACCGAATAATCATCGGCGAATGCCGGGGGCCGGAAGCCTTAGACATGTTGCAGGCCATGAACACGGGCCACGAAGGTTCGCTGACCACAATTCATGCCAACACGCCCCGCGATGCGGTGTCCCGGCTCGAAACGATGATTAGCATGGGCGGTTTGGAACTGCCCTTAAAAGCCTTGAGGCATCAATTCGCATCGGCGGTGGATTTGATTATTCAAGCCAACCGTCTGCAAGGCGGGCCGAGAAAAATTACGCACATCACGGAAGTGCTCAACATGGAACAAGACACCGTGATTATGCAGGACATTTTCCTGTTCGTGCAAGACGGAATCGATGAGAACGGCCGAGCCTACGGGCACTTTGAATCTACGGGAGTCAGGCCCAACTTCATGAGTCGGCTCGAATCCTCCGGCGTGCGATTGCCCTCCAACCTCTTCGCCGCCCGCACGCTGGGAAATTAGTACGAGTAGGGTCCGCTAGACGGACCATATATGACAATCACCCTTCGCATGATAGCTTTTTCTAGTTAGCTTTATGAGTCACTAGGACGAAAAATTATGGACCCAACATTAATCTATATCGCCGTTTTCGTCGGGGTGACCGCGCTCGTCGGAGGCGTCGCATTTTTGATGCGCGATTTAGGGTCTTCCAGCGTGGAGGATCGCCTCGAAATTATGACGGGCCGGCGTCGCCAAGAGGAAATGGTGACCAAAGACACCTTAGTCCGCGAAGGCATGGATGGCGTCACGGGGTTGCTCGGCAAGTTCGCCAAACGCCTTCAACGATTGACCTTATTGTTCGATCAGGCCGATTCGCCGATCAAGCCGGAAACGTTTTTCGGGATCAGCTTCGGCGCGGGCATTGTCGGAGTGATTATGGGGCTCATCGCTCACGCACCGCTGCCTTTGCTGCCGGTTTGCGCGATGATGACCGGCACGTTGCCGCTACTTTGGCTGCTTTGGCGACGACGACGACGATTCAAAAAATTCGCCATGCAACTGCCGGATGCCTTGGAACTTGTCGCCCGCGCTCTGCGTTCGGGGCATAGCTTGTCTTCCGGTTTGAAAGTCGTGGTTTCGGAAATGCCCGAACCGATCTCGGAAGAATTCAGCCACGCTTATGAAGAGCAAAACCTCGGCGTGCCGATTGATACGGCCTTGAAAGGCATGTTGAAGCGAATGCCGAACATGGACCTCAAGTTCTTCGTGACCGCAGTTGCGATTCAGCGGCAGGCCGGCGGGGACATGGCGGAAATTTTGGATAAGATCGGCTATATCATTCGCGAGCGCTTCAAAATTTTGGGGCAGGTTCAGGCTCTCACCGGGGAAGGCCGAATCAGCGGGGTCGTTTTGATGGGATTGCCTATCGCGTTGTTCTTCGCCGTTTACTATCTCAATCCGCCTTACGTCATGCTCTTGTTCACCGAAGAGCTAGGCCGAAAGATGATCGCCGTCGCCATCGTGCTGCAAATTTTAGGAGCCGTGTGCATCAAGAAAATCGTCAACATTAAGATCTAACCCATAGGAAGAGCGAAGCTCCTTCCCGGTTTATATATATAGTGTTAGCTCGTTCGTTCTAGTTGGGTCCGTCCCTTCGCGAGGTCATCATGGATTATATTCAAATACTCCCTTACGTTATCTGCGGCGTTGTCGTGTTTTTTGTTTATGCCGTGGCGAGCCTGTTTGCCTCGAACGCATCCCGCGAGCGAGCGGCTGGATGAGTTGCGAGATCCCACGCTGAGGAACCGCGATCCCAAAGATCAGAAATCCGGCATGGGGGCAATGTTTCAGCGGGCCGCTCCCGCGTGTCCAAAGCCTTGAAACCGAAAACCGAACTCGAAGAAAACAAGCTCAAAGTTCGCATGGCCAATGCGGGCTATATCTCGCCGGCGGCTCCGCAACTCTACTTGGCGATTAAGTTCGCGTTGATGATCTTCGGGGCGGTCATGGGCGGCGGCTATGGCATCAGTTCGTTCGGCCTGACGCAAAACGGGCTGACCGCTTTAGTGATCGGCGGGGGCCTTGCGTTCTATCTTCCCGAAATCGTGTTGTGGTTTATGGTGCGAGGCCGAAAAGAAAAAATCTTCCTCAGCCTGCCGGATGCGCTCGACCTTCTCGTAGTTTGCGTGGAAGCCGGCTTGGGTTTGGACGCCGGCATGCGGAGGGTTTCGGAAGAAATGGAAGATGCCCATCCCGAACTCTGCCAAGAGTTTAACCTCTGCAACATGCAGCTGCAAATGGGCCGCGTGCGCCGGGAAGTTCTACACGATCTGGGCGTGCGAACCGGCGTGGACGATGTCCGCGCACTGGTGGCGATTTTGATTCAAGCCGACAAGTTCGGTTCTTCCATCGCCCAGGCGCTCCGCGTGCAATCCGACAGCATGCGGACCAAGCGAAGCCAAATGGCCGAAGAAAAAGCCCAGCAAACCGCCGTCAAAATGATTTTCCCGCTCGTGCTGTTTATCTTCCCCGGCATTTTCGTGGTGCTCGTCGGCCCGGCGGCGATCTTGATGATTGACGGCTTGCTGAAAACCAACGGGTAGTCGCTGAGGCGGTTTTTATCACGGCTCGAAGAGTCAGCCAAGGTCTTTGAACCTCAGCGGAATTGCACCCGCGTGGGGCTTGCGGTCCCCACCAATTTGGGGGTGTCTCCTGAAGTTGTCGGACCCGTTGCCGACGCGGAAGTTTTGGAAGGCGGCATGGGGGCGTAAAGCGGCAATCTGGGGCGGAAGACCACGACCAACATCAAGGGCAAGTACCACAACAGATAGACCCCTCCTTGTTGGGGATACCAAAACTGCGTGGCCACGATGATGGCGGTCGAGGCAGAGATCAAATACTCTAAAGATTTCTTGCGCGGCCAAACGGTAAGAAACACCAAGCCCACGAAAAACACCGCCGTCAAGGGTAAGCGAAACACCGCGTTTTGAGGGCTCCAAAATCCGTTGGCTTCTTGGAAGCGAAACGAAAGCACGCTCCAATCGACCGACCCCAAGACTTGCCGAAGCAGAGAACTGGTGTCTGTGGACGTGAAGGCCAGGCTTCCCAGCAGGATGCAGCCGACGACGGCCAAGGCCCCTACGAAACGCAGCCCGTTTCGCCTGCCGTAAAACGCGGTCCACAACGGCAGCAAGAAGACGGGGAAGAACAAGGTTCCACACGCCAAGCCCAACAAGCCGCCGGAAATCATCGGATGCCGCCACGCCACTAGGGCCCATAAAATCAAGGCGGAAGGCAAAACGTGAATCACCTCGTTTGCCTGATAAAACGTGCAGGGCAACAGCAGATGCAGCAATGCCATCGCCAAACCGGCGTGGGGATCGCCAAACAATTTGCAGCCCAAGACAAACAACGCCGCCACGATGGCCAAGTGAGACAGCACCGCCATCACGCGGGCGGTGACGATGGCCGCTTGCCTTCGTCCGTCACTCGCCACTTGAGCCGGATTTTGCGAAACCGCTTCCGAAATGACCCCCACGGGTGCGCCGATCAGGCTGGGCGTAGGGCCGGCTTCGACGCGATCTTCCGAGGCATCCACGCGATGCCTGAGATTCTCGCTGCGTTCGACCGTATTGATCGTGGAATCGGGCAAGGGTTCGCTGGCCACCCGCATTGCCAGAAAGATCACAGCGCAAGATCCCAAGAAGGCCAGTCCCGAGGAGTTCAGGTTCTGCTCCATCCGCGGTCGGCGGGCAAACAGGCCGTCGCATAAGAGCCGAACCAGCAATACCCCCGAAGCCGTAAACAGCCACGTGTTGCCCAACGTGGGCGAGGTTTCCGTGAACAATAGCGCCGGCGAGAATGCGAGCAAGAGGGCCAGATCGAGATTTCGCAGCGACCAAAATCTGGTGAAACGAAAATAAATTGCGACGATCAACAACAACGAAAGGTAAAACCAAGTTGTCGAGTTGACGTCGTATTGGGGCAAAATATGATTCATACCGCAGTCCATTGAAAGCAGGGCGTGAAGTTTCGATACGCGGGTTCCACGTCGTATCGATCACCTACCCCGGCCTTTCCGACAACGAGGCCGCGGAAGGAAGGCATCCTTCAGGTTCGCCGGCCCGGCTTGTCTTTCCTTCTTCCTAAAGATCCAAGCAAAACTGGAGTTTCGCAACCCTATAGAATATGGTGATTTCGCGGCCTCGCCAAGCGTCCGCCCGGAAAAGTTCCTTCATGATGGCCGAAGCGGAAAAGACAAGTCGCGAGATTTTTAGAGAAACGGCTCGCAATTGGCATGCCCACATTTTCATCCGCCGCCTTCCCACTACGTCTCAGGAGCAATCGCGATGGAAGATTTGACTTGGATTTCCTGTGGTTCCCACGCAGAGGCCGCGACATCCGCTGCCATCGGGAAAATGTCGCATCTCGGCACGGATTTTGACCGGGTTTCCGCCCCCGTTTTCAACCGATATTTCCAAGAAGCCTCGACTTCTTTCTTGGGTTGGGCCGGCGAGCCGATCCCCGATTCGGAAGAACTCCGCCAAGCGGTGGAATTGTTGAAATCGGACCCCGATCTCAAAATTGTTTTGCTTTTTCCCGCAAGCATCGAGGAGGCAATCCGCGCCCTGGCAATTATTTCCCGGTCGCTTGGCAGTTCTGCGCAAAAACCCGGCACGGCGGATTGCGGCAGCGGTCTTCAAACGGGCAGCGGGTCGACAACTGGGTTTCCGGGATGTCTCCCAGCCGCTTTGGGAAATGATTTTTCGAGCCTCGGCAAATCCCGGCGGCATCTGGGTTAGCCGGCTGTCCCGTGAGAAGGGAGAAAGCCGGTTACCCAGCGCGGCGGAGTTGCCGGGCTTGGTTCCCTGTTCTCCCGCTCGCCTGCCCGCGTGGCTTCGCCCGCATTTGCAGGATTTTTCGTTGGAAGGTTTGGTTCCCCAAGTGACTTCTCCCCCCGATGCAGTGGCATTGAAAGCCGGGCTGTTGCAAATTCACGATGATTTGGATGCCAGCCACGAGTTGTCGCAAAGCATTGAAGGCGAAGGCCGGCAGGCGGCGGGAGATTATTGGCACGCGATCACCCATCGCCGAGAGCCGGATTATTCCAACGCGAAATACTGGTTCCGTCGCGTGGGTTCGCATCCGATTTTTGAACCCTTGGCGAAAGCGGCCGATTCGCTTCTTTCCGAAGCCCCGCCCCTCCGGCAAAAACTTTTGCCCAAAGGGCATTGGGATGCTTTTGCGTTTATTGATTTCTGCCAAGAATGCCAACGAGACGGGGATTCCCGGCTCACCGAAATCGCCAAACAAATTCAATGGCAAGAAATGCAACTCCTGCTCGAACAAACCTACCGCGATGCCGTGGAGTAACACTCCTTCCTCATCCGCAAGAACCGGCGATTGACCGCCCATGCTCGGCAAGGGACAATAGCGAAAGATCAACCGCTTTAATCTTTGGGAGTCGCCAAGTGCCGGAAATGTTTATTCTGATCCCCGGACGCACCAGCCGACAGGGGACTTCGCTGAACGAGGGCAAATACTCCGCCGCCTACCAAGAAGAAATCCACACGCTGAAAATGAACCCGGAAGACATGCAACGGTTGGGCATCGGCGCGGGCGACACCGTGCGGATGTGGAACGAGTTCGCCGAAGTGATTGTGCCCTGCCAAGCCGACAAAGGCGAATGCCCGCCGGGTTTGCTCTTTATCAGTTACGGGCACATTTCCAGCCAATTGATGGGCGGCGAGACCCACGGCAGCGGGATGCCCGACAGCAAAGGTCTTGACGTTTTCGTGGAGAAACAAGCATGAGCCGACCGCATTCTTCCAAACTCACGCTGTCCCGGCACGATGAAGGGCTGGAATTATCCCACGAAGAATTCGCCGAGGCCGACTTCCAAGAACCCTGGCGTTACGAACGCGTGGAAGGGAGATTGTTCGTTATGACCCCCGCGGGACCGGACCATCGCGACACGGCGGAACCCTTTCGAGATGCCCTCGTCTTTTACAAGATCAACCATCCCGAGATCGTGCATAAAGTCGAGCAAGAATCTTGGGTGATTATTGATGAGGACGCTGAACGGCTTCCCGATCTTGCCGTCTATCTGCGAACCGACGAAGAACCGCCGCGAATTCCCGAGCGCGTGCCGGAGTTGATTTTTGAAATCGTGAGTCCGACGCCAGCCGACCATCGCCGAGATTACGAAGAAAAACGGGCCGAATATCTACGAATTGGGGTGCAAGAATACGTGATCGTGGACCGCTTTGCGCAGCGGGTGTTGGTCTTGCGATTACGGGAAGACAACTATCTCGAAATGGAATTGGGGCCGAACGATGCTTACACAACCCAATTGCTGCCGGGCTTGGAAATCCCTTTGGGAAAAATTTTTGAGGACAGACCATGAGCCGACCGCATTCTTCCAAACTCACGCTGTCCCGGCACGATGAAGGGCTGGAATTATCCCACGAAGAATTCGCCGAGGCCGACTTCCAAGAACCCTGGCGTTACGAACGCGTGGAAGGGAGATTGTTCGTTATGACCCCCGCAGGCGATGGTCATCATTCTGCAACGGAGCCGTTTCGCAATTATTTGGGGGCTTACGCTCTTTTGCATCCCGAGATTGTGGATCACGTTTACCAAGAATCTTGGGTCATCATCGACGAGGACACCGAACGGCTTCCCGATATTGCCGTCTATCTGCGATCCGAAGAAGAACCCCCGCGAATTCCCAGAGCGCGTGCCGGAGTTGATTTTTGAAATCGTGAGCCCCGGGCCAGCCGACCATCGCCGAGATTACGAAGAAAAACGGGCCGAATATCTACGAATTGGGGTGGAAGAGTACGTGATCGTAGACCGCTTCGCGCAGCGGGTGTTGGTCTTGCAATTACGGGAAGGCAACTATCTCGAAACGGAATTGGGACCGAACGATGCTTACACCACGGCGTTATTGCCGGGCTTGGAAATACCGCTGATGAAGATTTTAGAATTGTCAAGCAATTAACTGCACAGAGGTTTTTGTGCATTTCAGCCGTCGTTTGGACCGATTTTTGCTGCAATGATTTCCGTCACTTTGGATAAACCGGATGGATTCAGCAAGGAAAATCGAAATGAACAATGGCAAAAAACAAAATCGCGTGGTTGTCGTGACGGGGGCTTCTGCGGGCGTGGGCCGGGCGGTGGTTCGAGAATTCGCCAAGCAAGGTGCGGCCATCGGTTTGTTGGCACGAGGAGAGGAAGGGCTTCGCGAGACGAAAATCGAAGCCGAACAATTGGGCGGCCAAGCGGTGGGGATTCCTACCGATGTGGCCGATGCCGAGGCCGTGGAAGCGGCGGTGGAACAGATCGAACGCGAACTTGGCCCCATCGATCTTTGGATCAACAATGCGATGACCACCATCTTCGCACCGCTTCGCGAAATCTCCGCCGAAGAATATCGACGGGCCACCGAGGTGACCTATCTGGGCACAGTTTACGGAACAATGGCCGCCCTCAAACGCATGCTGCCCCGAAATCGCGGCACGATTGTGCAGGTTGGCTCGGCACTTTCTTACCGGGCCATTCCGCTGCAAGCGCCTTATTGCGGCGCGAAACACGCGATTCGCGGCTTTACCGATTCGCTACGAAGCGAACTCCTGCACGACAAGCAAGACATCCATCTGACAATGGTGCAATTGCCCGCGATGAATACGCCGCAATTCAATTGGTGCCGCTCGAAGATGCCCAACCACCCGCAACCCGTTCCGCCCATTTTTCAACCGGAAGTCGCGGCCCGGGCGATTGTTTGGGCTTCGGAACACCGTCGCCGCGAACTCATTGTGGGATTTCCAAGTTGGAAAGCGATTTGGGCGAATAAGTTTTTTCCGGGCTTGCTCGATTGGTTTCTTTCCCTCAACGGCTACCAAAGCCAACAAACGGATGAGCCGATTGACGCAGATCGGCCCGACAATTTGTTTCATCCCCTTGCCAACGGGCATACAGCGCACGGGATCTTCGACCGGAGGGCTAGGTCGGAAAGTTGGCAAGTTTGGGGCACGACGCATCGCGGGGCCATCGTCGCCGCCGGAATGGCGGGCGTGGCCGTGGGCGGGTTGTTGACGCTCTTCAAAAATCGGCGGTTCCTCGATTAGACATTGCCTTGCGATCAAGCAAGGTGATTCCTATTGAACCAGCGTAACGCGGGTTTTGCCATGAGCGATATTTTTTTGACTGCACCCAATACTTGGCCGGGCATGCTGGACATTGCAGCGCGGGCAATGGCGGTTTACTTGGCGGCGGTGTTGATTTTGCGGGTGGGGAAGTCGCGAACTTTGGGCCGCGCGACGCCGATGGACATCATACTGGCGTTAATTTTGGGGTCGATGTTCAGCCGGGCGATCAACGGCAGCGCCCTTCTCTTGCCCACGCTCGCCGGCGGTTTGGTGCTGATGCTTTTGCATTGGGGTTTCACCGAAATGGGCCGCCGGTGGTCTTGGTGGAATCATTTGATGAATGGCCGGGCCATTCCGCTGATCTTGGAAGGGCAAATTCAAAGCAAGAATCTCGCGAGGACCGAAATTTCCGAGAGCGATCTTCAAGAAGCGCTCCGACTGCGGGGCGGCGGAGTCGAAATCGGCCAAGTCGCCGAGGCCCGTTTGGAGCGGAACGGCCGCATCAGCATTCTAACCCGGCATCCTTGACGAGGCAAAAAACCGCGGCTTCACTCAAAAAGTGAAAACCGGAACCCATGCAACATGCGGGGAATTCTGTTTCAATAGATGATACGTCGCGTTTCTTTCCGTAATGGCCGACGTTTTTTTCATCCTCGTGAAAGAGGAATTCCGCGTTCGTGCCGATTTTCGTGCGTTGTCCGGCTTGTCGAGCCTCGCTCTTGATTCAGAATGCCAAGTATTTGGTAGTGCTCAATTGCCATGTCTGCGGGTGTGAGTTTCTGGCGGATGGGAACGAATGGCCTCTCGAAGGCAAAACCCCGCCGGTTGCGGAGGAACTCGATTTCGCACCCGCTGGAGAGGAGTGGCCGAGCCATGCCGAAGATCGGGCGGTGCTTATGTTTTGTCCGATGTGCGGCGAGTTGGCTGCGGAATCCGACCCGGCTTGCCCGGCCTGCGGGGAATCGCTTCCCGATGAGCGAGGCCGACGAGAAACTTTGGGGGAACCCTCCGACAAAGTCGCCCGCCGATTTCGTCGGCAGGCCCGATTGCTGGGATTGCTTTGGATCGTACTGGCTTATTTGCTGGCCGACCGGGATTTTTGGGTGGGCGGAACCCGCCTCGCTTTGCCGCAAGTGATTTCAGGAGCCGGGACGGAGATTGCGGTTCCCGCCCTGCCGTTGTTGGCATCCCTTTTGATTGGGCTGGGCCTTTTCGCCCTGCTGGGGCAGTTCTGGGCGGTCGCGGTCGGCGGACTCTTCAATTATCTGGTCTTGTTCCTGATGGTCTGGCAAGCCAACCCGCAGCACCTGGCGCTCATCGTCGCGGTGATCGTGCTGACTCACATCACCCTGCACCAAGCCGCCTCCGCCCGCTTTCGATAAAGTGTCATCGTTTCGGATCGCAGGTAGCAGACGATGTTATCTCACTCACGGTTTGCCGATGCAGAACAGGTGGTTTTGGCCTCTGAGGAAAATTTGCCCTTGGCTGATGGCGGGGGAACTGGAGACGAATTCGCCGAGTTCGTTCTCGGCGATTTTTTCCACTTCGGGGCCGGGTTTGATGACCGTGGTCACGCCGCGATCAGAAACCAGATAGACCAGACCATCCGCCGCCGTCAGCGAAGCGCTGAAGCGGGGGCCGACGCGGGTCATCCAATATCGTTTGCCGGTGGCGGAGTCGAAACAACTGGCGATACCGTTGTCGGCCACCACGATGAGATATTTGCCGGAGACCACGGGCGAGGGAACGTAAGCGGCCCCTTTGGTCGTTCGCCAGACGATGTGGCTTTCGGTCACGTTGCCCGTGCCATCCGGGTTGATCGCGAGGATGTGATGATCGGGAAAGCCCGCCGTCACGAAGAAGCGATGACCATCATCCACCATCGAAGCCACGAATTGCTCGGTGGGGCCATCCATCGTCCAATATCTTTTGCCACTGCGGGGATCGTAACTAATGACCGATTCGCTGCCCGAGAGCACCATTTGCAGCCGGCCGTCCAGATTGCGGATGATCGGCGTGGCGTAACTGCGAATGCCGTGGTCGCGTTTGTCCTTCCAGCGGATGTCGCCCGTCTTGCTGTCGAGGGCGAACAAATACGATTCGCCGTCGTGGTCGCCGTTGACGATCACCAGATCTTCAAACAGCACGGGGTTGGTGCAAAAACCGTGGGCGGAAACAAATTTGCCCACGTTGGATTCCCATTTCTTCTTGCCTTCCAGATCGTAGGCGGCGACGATGATGTCCCCCGGTGTGATCGGGCGCGGCGTACCGACGTTGGGCGAGGGAACCGTGTGGCCATCAATTTTCAAAAACGCGACCACCACGATTTTGCCATCCGTCGCGGGCGTGGAAGAAGCGTGGCTGTTGAGATTGTGCTTGGTTTCCAGCTTCGATTTGAGCACCGTTTTCTGCCAAAGGGTTTCGCCGGTTTTGCGGTCCAGGCACAGCAGCACCCGCTCTTCGGATTCCGGCAGGCAACTCGCGAGAAACACGCGATCTTCCCAGACCACGGGCGAAGAATGCCCCAGGCCGGGGATTTCGACTTTCCATGCGATGTTCTCGCCGGTCTTGGCGTTCCAAGTCGTGGGGATGCCGGTTTCATGGCTGGTTCCATCTCCGCGCGGCCCCCGCCAACCGGACCAGTTTTCCGCCTGAAGCGTGGAAACGGCGAACATCAACAAACAACCGGCTAAACCCATTCGCATGAAACTTCTCCAGGAAAAGAGTGAGATCGTTGGAAGAAAGTCTAACCACAACCCGCAGAGATTGGAAATCCACGCCCTCCCTGCGGGAATCTGCGCGCCGTGGCAATAGTGCAATATCGGAGAGCCGGATGTGTTGGCCTTTGGGATTAGGAGTCGAGGCTGGTTCATCCATCGCTGGCCGGCACACTCGGCCTACTTTGAAAATCCGACAGCGGGCTTCCTAATCAACCCTCAATTCCATTCGGGGTTGCTGGAGTTGCCGGGCAGAATGCGGTTGGCTTGGTTGACGTTCGCGACTTGCAGATCCCAAAGTTCGTAAGGATCGACTTGAAACAGCGAACCCGAATCGGCGGGGTGCGAATACCAATCGCCCCGTGCGAGTTCGCCTTCCAGTTGTCCGGCAGACCAACCCGCACAACCGCAAAACACGCGAAAGTTCAAGCCCACGTGCCCCTCGGCGGCGGCGCGGATGACCGATTGAAACACCTCGGAACTCCCAGCGACGTAAAGCCCCGGCACGACGGGTTTTTCCTGCCCGTTCAATTCCGGGGCGTTGTGCAAGATGAACAACGCCCCTGGTTCCACGGGACCGCCCAGGTAAACAACGTTTTCATCGTCCGGGAAATCGAAATGTTCGGACAAGGCGTGAGCCACTTTGATGGAAGAAGGCCGGTTTACCACCACGCCCATCGCCCCATCGTCGCCATGCTCGACAATTAGAACCACCGTCTTGTAAAAGTTGGTGTCTTTTAAGTGTTTGTGGGCGATGAGAAAATGTCCGCGTAGTGAATGACTCATGCGGGAATTATAGAGTCGATCCCTCTGGAAACCTAGCGTTTTTCCAAGTTTTGTTGGCAAAACCTCTTCCGCCTTGGACGCCTTCCCCGAGATGCGGTATCCTGAAGGATTCCGAAGGCATTTGTTTTTGGAAGTTGATCGAGTTGAGTTCGGTGGGCAGAGGGCCAAGAGCGGAGAGCAGAGATCCGGAAGGATTTGCAGGCTGCCTGATAAATGTTCCATGTGTATTCTAGCCCTCTGCTCTTCGCCCTTCGCCCTCCGCTTTTTTGGTCTGAGGCTTCGCGAGAATCTTTTCTATGAATCTGACTTACGTTTGTCCGAATTGCGAATTGCCCCGGCGAACCGATTTGGTTCCGACCGATCATCAAGTGGCCTGCGGGCATTGCGATTGGACCCGTAGCCTTTCTGCCCTAGATTGGAACGAGCAAACGCCCGCCCGCTGCCTGGCCTGCGGTTGCCACGATCTGTGGCGGCAAAAAGATTTTCCGCAATGGCTGGGCGTATTGATGGTCGGTTGCGGGGTTTTGCTGAGCACCATTGCCTGGGCTTACATGATGCCGATGACGACCTTGGGAATTTTAATGGGCTTCGCGTTGGTCGATTTGCTGCTTTACGCTTCGATGCCCGATGTGCTGGTGTGTTACCGTTGCGAAGCCCGTCATCGGCAAACCGGCGACCCCGACCGGCATCCCAAGTTCGATCTGGAAATCATGGAACGCTACCGCCAAGAAGCCCTCCGCCAAAAGACCGGCCCAAAAAACCGCCCATCGGTCAACGCACCCTCTTAAATCGCGCTGGATAAGGGGTCATCTGTTTCGTCTCGTTCTTCCCAAACCTAGGTTTCGGTGAACTACAATGTTGTTGGCGCATTGCGATTCTCGCTCTCCTCATGGGTAGCTTCTGCCTCGCGTATGCTTATTTCACAGGGAAGCTCATCGCCTCCATGCTTCCGCCGAATCCTGAAACCGACCCCTTCGCGTACTCCATCGGCCGCATTTTGTCGCTGAGCAAAGATCCTGCAATCCGCAATCGTCAAAAAAAATTGATCCGCTGGATTGCAGCCGCTGTGCTTTGCTTTTTTTTGGCGGCTTCCGCCCAGATCGCCTTTTTTATTCAAGTTCCATAAGCGCGATTCTCGGCCCCAATTGAATCGTCTAGAATTATTCCGAAGCGAAACTCCTTATTCTCATTTGCGGACACAATTCCAAATAGGTCGCGTGCCAAGTGGATGAACAGCGTCGCCGGTTGACTGAAGATCTCACGGGCTTGCTCGCGGGCGAGATTCGTTGCGATCCGCTCACCGTGCAGATGTACGCCAGCGATGCCAGCCTGTATCAGATGGCTCCCTTGGGTGTGGTTTATCCCCAAAACCGCGATGATGTGCTGCTGTTGGCCCGTTACTCTGCGGAGTCGGGGATTCCGCTTAATCGCCCGAGGGGCGGGCAGCGGTTTGGCGGGTTCGGGAATCGGGTCGGGCTTGATCGTGGATTTCTCCCGCTCGATGCGAAGGGTCGAATCCATCGGTTCCGAAACCGTCCGCGTGCAACCCGGCATCGTGCGGGACAGGCTAAACGAATTGCTGCATCGGCACGGCCGCTATTTTCCGCCCGATCCCAGCAACACCAGCGTGACCACCATCGGCGGAATGTTGGGCGTTGATGCCGCCGGCTCTCACGCGGTGCGGGTCGGTTCGATGCGGGACCACGTCGAAAGCCTGGAAGTGGTTCTCGCGGGCGGGAATTTGATCGAAGTCGGACAGGAACCGCTCGCAATGTTGCGAACGCCTCCGCCGGACCGATCCGCTGCCCGAACGCCGGTCGCGACGAACGGTTCCGAACCAACGGATTCGGCCTTTGCCGTCAAACGGAATCTCATCAGCCGTTTGACGAAATTGTTGGCGGACAACGACGGGCTGATTCGAGAACGTCAACCAGCCCTCATTCGCAACTGCTGCGGATACATGCTTCGAGGCGTGCTCTCGGAAACGCATTTCAACATGCCGCGTTTGTTGGTGGGGTCGGAGGGCACGCTGGGGCTGTGGACCGCCGCGACTCTGCACACCGCGGCGTTGCCCGCGCATCGAGGCGTGATTTTATTGTTGTTCGGGCAACTGGACGGCGCGGTTCGCAGCGTGCAGCAAATCGCCCGTTTGCAACCCAGCGCCTGCGATTTGCTGGACCGCAGGCTGCTCACGCTGGCCCGCGAAGCCGACCCGCGTTTTCAGGAATTGATTTCCCCGGCGGCGGAAGCGGCGCTGTTGGTGGAGCAAACCGGCATGAGCGAAAGAGAAGTTCAAGACCGCTTACGAATGGTGGTTTCCCAAGTGCGCGAAGTGAATTTGCGCGTGGTCGTCGCCCATGAAGCCCATACGCCCGCAGGCGTGGAATTCCTGTGGTCGCTGCCTTCCAAAGTCGTGCCGCTGTTGACCAAGTTGAAAGGCCGGTCGCGTCCGTTGCCCATTGTGGAAGACATCGCCGTTCCCCCGGAGTCGTTGATGGATTTCTTGGTGTCTTCGCAGAGAGTGTTTCAGAAGCATCAGGTCACGGCGTCGCTTTATGCGCACGCGGCTTCGGGGCAACTTCACATGCGGCCTTTTCTTCCGCCGCCCGCCACTTCGTTGGAGGGAACGGCCCTCGAATCTTTGGCCCGCGATTTGTACCAAGCCGTGCGCAGCGTGGGCGGGACCATCAGCGGAGAGCACGGCGACGGCTTGGCGCGGACGGCGTTCATTCGTTCGCAATATGGGCCTTTGTATAAAGTCTTTCAGCAAATCAAAGACATTTTCGATCCGCATAACTTGCTCAACCCCGGCAAGATCATCAGCGATGATGCCCACGTCACCGCCAAGAATTTCCGCCCGCCGCCGACGGCATCGCCGGAGTTCGTGGAACTCCAACTGAATTGGTCGCCCGACGAAATGGCCGAGGAAGCCGGCCGCTGCAACGGCTGCGGGACGTGTCGAACGCAGTCGCCCGATCTGCGGATGTGCCCGTTTTTTCGCATCGACCCCGTGGAAGATGCCAGCCCGCGTTCCAAGGCGAACGTCGCCCGCGGCGTGTTGACCGGCGGTGCTGCCGACAGATGCGTTTGCCTCGGACGAGATGAAGCATTTGGCGAGTTTGTGTTTCAACTGCAAGCAGTGCGAGTTGGAATGCCCCACCAACGTGAACATCCCCCGCTTGATGATCGAAGCCAAAGCCGCTTACGTCACCGCCAACGGTTTGAGCCGGGCCGATTGGATTTTGTCGCGTGCCCATTCACTGGGAGCCGTGGGCAGCACGATGTCTTTTCTCGCGAATTGGATGATCCGCCACCCCGCCGCCCGCTGGCTGATGGAAAAACTTTTGGGAATCTCCCGGCATCGTAAACTGCCTTTAATCGCCCGCCGATCATTTTTGCGTTCGCTGAAATCCAATGCGGAGTTGGGCGAATCCGCGCCGGCAATCGGCCCGTGGTCTATTTCGTGGGCGACTATGCGAATTATTACGATCCCGAACTCTCCCACGCATTCGTGGCGATTTTGAAGCATCACGACATCCCCGTAATTGTGCCCCGCGAGCAAACCTCGTCCGGGATGGCCATGATTTCCGCCGGCGACTTGGAAGCCGCTCGCGAAGTGGCCCTCGCCAATTTGCGGATACTCGGCGATTACGCCCGCGAGGGAATCCCCATTATTTGCACGGAGCCCTCAGCCGCCTTGTGCTTGAAACAAGAATATCCCTCGCTGCTCGATCACCCGGACGTCAATCTTGTCGCCGAGCAAACCATCGAAGCCGGCACGTTTCTCGAAGGTCTTTACCAACAAGGCCGGCTCAAAACCGACTTCTCTCCGCTGCCCTTGGATGCGGGTTATCATACGCCCTGCCATCTCAAGGCGTTGTCGGGCACATCTTCCTTGGCGCGGCTGCTCGCTTTGATTCCCGATTTGCGGTTGCATACAATTGACAATGGGTGTTCGGGCATGGCCGGAGCCTACGGGTTGACCAGCGAGAATTTTCAGAACTCGCTCAAACTCGGTTGGGGGTTAATCTCCCGCATGCGGGATGGCGACCTCACCATCGGCACGACCGAATGCTCAAGTTGCAAAATCCAGATGGAGCAAGGCACGAGCATCCCCACACTTCATCCGTTAAAATTGATGGCCTACAGCTACGGGTTGATGCCGAACGTCGCCCACAAACTCCAAAAAACTACGAGAAAACTGATCGTCACATGAGGGTTGAAATTGAAGTCGCGCTCTTCGCCCGCGCGAAAGATTTAGCGGGTGCGGATCAAGTCACATTGTCTCTGCCGGCCTCGTCCACCGTAGGCGATCTGCGAACCGCTTTGGGGGAAGCGTATCCCAACCTTCGCCCTTACGTGCAAAGTTTGCTGATCGCTTTGGGAACAGACTACGCCGAGGATGCCGCCCCCATCGCCGGACACCAACAAGCCGCCTGTTTCCCCCCCGTCAGCGGAGGCTGAAGATCGCCTAGAATACGACTTCACATCATAGGCAAAAGGCGAGCGGGGGGCGTCAGCCCCCTGGTTATGTTGAATGCTTCAAAAGCTTAATTTATTTCCTTGGCAGTCCAAAAGGCATGCGACAAAATTAACGGAAACGATCACAAGCAATGATCCAACTTACGAGAGAACCCATCGATTACACCGCTTTGACGGAATCCGTGCGCTCGCACCAAGCGGGAGCCGTGGTTTTGTTCCTGGGCACGGTGCGGGAGATGACCCAAGGTCGGCAAACGCTGGCTTTAGATTACGAAGCCTTCCCCGCAATGGCCGAGGCCAAACTGAACGAGTTAATCGCCTCCGCCCAAGAAAAATGGCCCATCGACCAAGCGGGCATTATCCACCGCCTGGGCCGTTTGGAACTCGGCGACATCAGCGTGGCGGTCGCGGTCAGTTGCCCGCATCGGCAGCAAGCCTTCGAGGCCGGCAAGTTCTTGATCGATGAACTCAAAATCCTCGTCCCCATCTGGAAAAAAGAAAACTGGGCCGATGGAACTACCGAATGGGTCCACCCCGGTTTTCAGGGGCCAGAGGTCGGAGGCCAGAGTTCAGACCCCCGCACATAACGTTATAAATTCCAAGCCGACGACTTGTCGTCGGGCTTCTTCCTACAGCCTACAGTCTAAAGCCGACAGTCTATGCCACTCATTGACTCCTTCGGACGCGTGCACAACAATTTGCGGATCAGCGTGACCGACCGCTGCAACATCCGCTGCTTCTATTGCATGCCCGCCGAGAACGTGCAATTCATGCAGCGCTCGCAACTTCTCTGACGTTCGAGGAAATCGAACGCTTCGTCCGCGTGGCGGTGCACGTTGGGGATCAATAAAATCCGCCTCACCGGCGGAGAACCGTTGGTCCGCCGGGAACTCTCGGTGCTGGTCGCCAAACTTGCGGCCATCCCGGAAATCCACGACATCGGCATCACCACCAACGGCATTCTGCTCGCCGAGCAAGCCGAAAATTTATGGAACGCGGGACTTGCGGCGGATCAATGTCAGTCTGGATGCCTTGAACCCCGCCAAATTTCAAGAAATCACCCGCCGCGACGGATACGAACAAGTCATCGAAGGCATCAAAGCCGCTCAACAAGTCGGGTTTCGATCCCGTCAAAATCAACGCGGTTTCGGTGCGGGGATTGACCGAAGACGAGATCGTGCCGTTCGGAAACTTCGCCCGCGAGACCGGCGTGGAAATCCGGTTCATCGAGTTCATGCCGCTCGATGCCGACAACGCCTGGGAACGCGAAAAAGTTCTCTTCGCGCACGAGATCATCGAAACCCTCTCCCGCGAAATCGTGCCCTTGATTCCGCTTGGATCACAACGACCCCGAGCACCCGGCCACCGAATTTCGAATTTGAAGATGGCCGGGGCCGCGTCGGTTTCATCGCCTCGGTCAGCCAACCCTTCTGCATGAACTGCAACCGCTTCCGCCTCACCGCAGACGGCAAAATCCGCAACTGCCTGTTCAGCCTGGAAGAGACCGACATCAAAACCCTAATCCGCGGTGGAGCGCGACGATGAAACCATCGCAACCGCGATCCGAAATTCCATCGCCGCCAAAAAAGAAGGCCACGAAATCAACACCGCCCGCTTCATCCAACCCGACCGGCCCATGTACTCCATTGGCGGCTGAGATGAGGTCAAGAGTCGAGGGACAAGGGTCAAGAGCCAGAACAGGCGAGCGGGAGACGTAAGCCTCCTGGTGACTTTCAATAAACCAAAAACATCAGTCCAAGAAAGCCGAACGGCTACTCGAAATCCTCAAATGCAGCTTGTTCCAGGCGATGCTGCCGATACAACACTTTGGTATAGTGCGTAGATTGGACATTGCCCAGCAATGCTGTCCCGACACGATCCTGGTGGGAAATGCCCAACCTAATTACTTCGCGGCCAAATTCGGAGTACAATGCCTGTTATGGAACCAACCGGCGAAAAATCTTTGACGACGGCTCACATCGAATTGAAAGCGGGCGTGTGCGGTGGCAAACCGTGCATCGCCGGAACGCGAATTCGCGTTTGGGACATTCACGTTTGGCACGACCTTCAAGGGAAGTCCCCCGCTGAAATCGCCACCGAGTTTCCCCAAGTCACAGTGGCCGACATTTATGCCGCCCTGACCTATTTTCACGACCATCGCGAGGAGGTCCAAGCTCAAATGGATGCCGATGCGGCGTATTCTCATCAGCGAAAAACGGCCCAGGAACCCACGAAACTCTCCCGAATTCGCAACACAATTCCTAACCGAAACGATGGCAACGACAATAAAGTTTCATCTTGATGAGCATGTCGCGGGAGCCGTCGCCACGGGCTTGCTGTCTCACGGCATTGACGCAACCACTACAACAAGTGCCCGTCTCAACGGAGCGGACGACGCAGAGCACATCGCATTTGCTCTTAAAGAGACTCGCGTCATCGTGACCAACGATGCTGACTTTCTAAGGCACGCGGCGGCTGATACGGAACACGCCGGGATCTGCTATTCGGAACAAGGAAAATACAGCGTCGGTGAGCTTCTCCAAATCTTGCTTCTCGTTCATGGCGTTTATACGGCTGAAGAAATGAGGAACCATATTGAGTGGATTTGAATGGGCATTTGTAGGGTTCTCATTGCAGACCATTCAATCGCCGGCAATGTTCTCAAAAATCCGCAGAGTGGATCCCATTTCCCTTTTAGATATATTGTGTGAAGCCAATCGTTCGCGCCAGGAAATTCAACATGGTAAGAATCGTCTTCACCGAGGAACTAGGAACTAGCCAGACAACTAACTGGGTCTCACGAACCGCTGGAAATCGTTGACGAGCAGGGCAATCGGATCGGCTGCTTCACACAGCCATTTATCGCTGGATTTCGAGGAGAAGATCAATGAGCTGGCAAGATCACATCGCGGTGGACCCCGAGGTCTGCCACGGTAAAGCGTGCATCAAAGGAACGCGGGTGATGGTCTCCGTCATCCTTGACAATCTGGCGGCCAAAGTGCCCCGCGCGGAGATTTTGACGAGCTATCCCTCGCTCCGGGAAGCGGACATAGATGCCTCGATGGCCTACGCCGCCGAATTGGCGCGAGAACGCATCGTCCCATTCTTTCCAGGGGCCGCGTGAATGCAATTCAAAGTGGATGAGAATCTACCGATCGAGGTCGCCGATGCACTGCATCAAGCCAGCCACGACGCCTTGACGATTCACGATCAGCAAATGGTGGGAGAACCGGATCCGCGGGTGGCCGCGGTTTGTCAAGCGGAAGAGCGGGCGCTATTACGCTTGATTTGGATTTCTCCGATATTCGGGCCTATCCACCAGCGGAGTATCACGGAATGATCGTCCTCCGCCCGCGCACTCAAGCGAAGCCAGCGGTTCTAAATCTCATCTCATTAGTGCTCCCATTGCTTGCGACCGAGCCGCTCGAAGGCAATTTTTGGATCGTGCAAGATAACGGTGTACGCATCAGGCAGGGTTAAAACGAATTAGTCCGCATAGTAAATCCTTCTTGGCTGCTTACGGAGAGTTTGGTAGGGAGCAGGTGAAGAACAATCCTTTGCGAACAGGAAATGCAACATGGTAAGAAGCATCGTCACCGAGGAACAAGCCAAGCAACTAACGGGGTCTCTCGAGCCGTTGGAAATCGTTGACGAGCAGGGCAATCGGATCGGCTGCTTCACACAGCCGTTCTCCGAGTCCGAGATCACCGAAGCCAAACGCCGCTCGATGACCGAGAAAGGCGGACGGACCACCGCCGAAGTCTTAGAACGGCTGGCGAATTTGGACGCCTCATGATGCGCCGAACAAGGCGTCCGGAGTCTGTTTACCTTGCGGCCAATTTCGGAGTACAATTTCTTTTATGGAACCAACCAGCGAAAAATCTTTGATGATGGCACACATCGAATTGAAACCCGACGTGTGCGGTGGCAAACCGTGCATCGCCGGAACGCGAATTCGCGTTTGGGACATTCACGTTTGACACGACCTTCAAGTAAGTAGGGCCGGCTCTGCCGGCCATTTATTGTGTTTAGATGTTCCAACGCTGGCTCAGCCTGGGCTAGTCCGCTGTGTCTCTTGTCTCCGTATGATGAACTCATGCCTTACGATTCCTCTCAGCCGCCGGTTGAACAGCGCAGTATTTATTTGAAGCTGACCTTGGCGATTCAAGCGATCTTGGTCGTGGGGTTGGTGGTGTTCATCTTTCGGCGGGATTGGGAGAATGTGTTTCTCACGGTCAGCGTGATCGCGTTGACGTTGCTGCCGGCGTTTCTGAGGCGTGAATACAAAATTATCATCCCGCCAGAGTTTCAACTGGTTTCCGCGGGCTTTGTGTTTCTGTCGCTGTTTCTGGGGTCGGCCCGCGACTATTACTACAAATTCTGGTGGTGGGATGCCGTTCTGCATACGGGTTCGGGATTTCTGCTGGGGATTGTGGGGCTGTTGGCTTTGTTCGTATTGAACCAAACCAACCGCGTGCCCCGCGATATGAACTACGGGTTCGTGTGCTTTTTCGCAGTCACGTTCTCGGTGTTCTTGGGGGTGATGTGGGAAATCTTCGAGTTCACTGTGGACCGCTTCACGAACGCCAACATGCAAAGCCAGGAAACCGGCGTGGTCGATACCATGCAAGATCTAATCGTGGATACCATAGGCGCTGTGATTGTGGCGATCATGGCCTGGGTGTACTCTAAAACGGGCCGATATTCTTTTATCGCCGATGGCGTGAAAGCCTTTATCGTGAGGAATCCGCAATTGTTTCGCTCGTCCAAAACCTTGGACTCCCCAGCGGATAATGCCAAGTCGGAAGAGAAACTATGAGCATCTATCTCGACAATGCGGCGACGAGTTTTCCTAAGCCGGGGGCGGTTTATGGGGCGATGGATTATTATAGCCGCGAGATTGGTGCGCCGGTGGGGCGGGGTGCTTATCGGGCGGCGATGGATTTGCAGAGTATTGTCCGCCGTTGCCGGAAGCGGGCGGCGGAATTACTAGGGGCCGAGGACGCGAACCAAATCGCGTTCACGTTCAATGGGACCGATGGACTTAATATCGCCTTGCATGGGCTATTGAAGCCGGGCGATCATGTCGTGACCACGGCGATGGAACATAACTCCGTGTTAAGGCCGCTTCGGTGGTTGGAAAAACATCGCGGCGTGGAAGTTTCCATCGTGCCTGCCGATCCCAGCGGATGGATTGAACCGGCGGAGATTCAAAAGGCGATTCGGCCTAGCACCCGCTTGATCGCGATGATTCATGCCTCCAATGTCACGGGAACGATTCAACCGATTGCCGAGGTTGCGGAGATTGCTAAGTCGGCGGGCAAGTTTTTTTTGGTCGATGCCGCCCAATCGGCGGGGCATGTTTCGATCAACGTGAATGAACTAGGGATTGATCTGCTCGCTTGTCCGGGGCATAAGGGGTTGATGGGGCCATTGGGAACGGGTTTGCTCTATCTCAAGCCCGGCCTGGAAGCACAAGTTGAAAGCCTGCGGCAAGGCGGCACGGGTTCTCTGAGCGAAGCAGATCATCAACCCGATCAATTGCCGGACAAATATGAATCCGGCAACCACAACGCGCCCGGTTTGGTGGGCTTGGAAGCGGGTTTGGCTTGGCTAGCCGAACAAGACCCCGGCCAACTTCGGCGGCATGAAATGGAACTGACGGCTCAGTTTTTGGAGGGCATTCGTTTGGTTCCGCAAATCCAAGTGCATGGCCCGAACGATGCCGAGCTGCAAGTCGGCGTGGTGAGCGTGACGATTGCGGGTTACGAACCGCAGATACTGGCTTCGATTTTGGATGAGAATTTTCAGATCCAAATCCGCGCGGGATTGCACTGTGCTCCGCTGGCCCATCAAACACTAGGCACGCTCGACAGCGGCGGCACGGCGAGGTTGAGCTGGGGACCATTTACCACTAGAGAACACATCGCAGCCGCCGTCGAGGCGCTTGAAGAAATCGCGGACATATAAGTTCAAAAATGAGCGGCAAGGCGCTCACTTATTTCTTGAACGACGCTTATGGTGAATACACACCTATATCTAAAGTCTACCGCCTTACTTGTCTTTCGGGGCGTGGGTGCGTTCGGTTTCGCCGGTGTAGATTTGGCGGGGCCGCATGATGCGGGCTTTGGGATCTTCGCGGAGTTCTTGCCAGTGGGCCATCCAACCGGGCAAGCGGCCGAGCGCGAACATCACGGTAAACATATTGGTGGGAATGCCCATCGCGCGGTACATAATTCCGCTATAAAAATCCACGTTGGGATAGAGCTTGCGTTCCACGAAATACTCATCGTTGAGCGCGACTTCTTCGAGATGCTGGGCGATGTCTAACAGCGGATCGTCCATGCCCATGTCGGCTAGTAGCGAGGCCGCTTTCTTGCGGAGGATGTTCGCGCGGGGATCGAAGTTCTTGTAAACCCGGTGGCCGAAGCCCATCAGGCGGAAGTCGGAATTCTTGTCTTTGGCAAGGTTGACGTATTTTTTGTAATCGCTGCCATCTTGGCGAATTGTTTCCAGCATTTCGAGCACGGCTTGGTTGGCCCCGCCGTGCAATGGGCCGGAGAGAGCGCAGATTCCCGCCGAGATCGAAGCGAACAAATCCGCCTGGCTGCTGCCCACGCCTCGGACGGTCGAGGTGCTGCAATTTTGCTCGTGGTCGGCATGCAGAATCAGTCGAGAATTCATCGCATCCACCATGATGGGCGAGACTTTATAATCTTCCGCCGGGACCGCGAACATCATGTGCAGGAAGTTCGCGCAATAAGACAGATCGTTCCGCGGATACATAAATGGCTGGCCAATGGATTTTTTGTAGGCATAAGAAGCGATGGTTTTGACCTTGGCCAAGAGGCGGATTATGTTGTGGTCATCATCCAGGTCGGGATAATAGCTGGACAGCGAAGCGACCATCGAAGACAAAATCGCCATCGGGTGGGCGTTGGGGGGGTAGCCCTCGAAGAATTTTTTCATGTCTTCGTGGATCATGCTGTGGTAGGTTAGCTTGCGGCGGAACTCGGCAAGTTCGTCGGCATTAGGAAGTTTGCCGTAGAGCAGCAGATAACTGACTTCCACGAACGTGGCCTTTTCGGCCAATTCCTCGATGGGATACCCGCGATACCGGAGGATGCCTTTGTCTCCATCAATGAAGCAAATGCCGCTGGTGCAGGAGCCGGTATTGCCGAAGCCGGGGTCCATTGTAATCAAGCCGGTTTTGGCCCGTAGCGAGGAGATGTCGATGCCTCGCTCGCCTTCCGATCCTTCCACGATGGGAAATTCGAGTTCTTGGCCATCGAGAATGAGTTTCGCGGTACTCATAACGGATCCTTTTCGCTCTGAAAGTTGGTCTTCGGGGTCAATCGAGAAAATCGCGGATGTTTGAGCGCATCCGGCTTTAGGCCCTATTTTGAACTCTTCCCCAGAAATCGCCAGTCACAATCCGCAGATTTCTTGAAATCCGCATCGGTTTGCCGGGTTCGGAGGTCAGAGTTCGGAGGCCAGAGGCCAGGAAAGAGGGGGGAACGGCGAGTTTCAGGCACATTCCATGAAACCGGGAGGCTGACATTTATCGCTCGCCTTTCGGACACTTACTCCCTTGCCCTAAGAATCCGCGAGCAGGTCTTCCACGGCTTGAATCAAATCGCGGTAGTGGAAGGGTTGCGAAAGATATTGGGCGGCGGGATGCCGTTTGAACCGCAGGCTCGATAGGAATGCGAGTCGCGGTCAGCGAGCCGATAATCACGCGGGGAACATCCGGCCAAGATTCCGGCGCGGCGGTGGATTTTTCGGCATGCCGTTCGTGCAGAATCACAAGATGCGGCGGTTCGGCGGCCTTGGAATCTTGGGCGAGATGCGTGCGGATGCGATTGACTTCCAAGCCTTGTGGTTCCAAAACCGCTTTCAACACTTCTTCGGTTTCCGACAATCCATCCATGATGAGAACGCGTTGTCCGTGAGTCACCTGGGCATCCTTCCCTGGTCTATTCGTAGGGTGTGAATCCATCATGGATTCACCGCTCGCCGCATCCAGCCCTCCTCGTCGAGCGGGGGGAGAATAGCGGGTTCCGATCCATGGCTCAAGGGCAGTGTCGGCAGACCAGTTCAGCTTTTATTGGGCGGATGGTGGGGTGAAAACCGTCAATAGGAGATTTTGGTGTTTTTGTGTTAAACTGCGGGGAGTGGATTGGTCTTGTAAACCTTACCCGAACGAAGGAGATCTGGCATGGACGCCGAAACGCAAGCGGCACGAAGCGGAAGAAGGAACTTTTATTGGAGTTGGCGGAACTGATGGTTGAGGAACAAGTCGAGGAGGGCGTGTTCCTCGGGACGCCGCATTACAGCATCATTGAAATCGCGGCGATGAATTTGGGACACGAGCTGAGCCGGGAGGCCCAACAGCGGGCGGCCCGCGAAGTCGCGGCGAATTTCGAGAGTCAGGCGGCTTGCCCGAGGTGTAAAACGAAGTGCAAGGTTCGGGTGAAAAAGCGGGAGGTGCTCAGCCTCGCGGTCCGGTCGAATTGGCCGAAACCGTGGCCTACTGCCCGACCTGTCGTCGGGCTTTTTTTCCCTCAGCGGGTGGCGATATTATTTCGCCTCACTGTCGCTCAATAGAGAGAGGAAGGCCACAAGGAGGATTTCATCATGCCAATCTCTTTACCTGATGCTCGCTCACTTTCTGACGACGTTTTGGAGGCTCTCCGTCTGAGAGCGATCTGGGGCTGTCAATTGGGCTTTAGTCAAAAAGACCTTGCCGAACTGCTCGGCGTGGCCACGGAAACCATCAGTCGTTGGTGGTCGGCCTACTGTGCCGAGGGCCTGGATGGCTTGCCGGGCGACCGCACGGGACGACCTTCCGGTTCGGGACGGACTCTCTCCCCCGAACAGGAAACTCATCTGCAAGAACTGATCGACCACAACACTCCCGAAGACTACAAAATCGCCGCCCCGTTGTGGAATCGCCGGGCGGTGCAGCAGTTGATTCGCAAGGAAATCGGAATTGGGATGCCGATCCGGACTGTGGGTGAATACCTCAAACGCTGGGGCTATACCTGTAAGAAACCCTGCCGCCATCACCGGAATCAGGACTCTCAAGAGGTCAACGACTGGTTGGAGAAAACCTATCCGGACCTGGAAAAGAAGGCTCAAAAGGAAGGAGCGACAATCTTCTGGGGTGATGAAACCGGAGTCGCCGCCGATGCCTATCCCGGTTATGGTTACGCTCGCAAAGGGGAACGGGCCAAGCTGGAAGTTCCTGATCCTCACATCACGATGAATGGGATCAGTGCGATCAGCAACGAAGGGAGCGTTCGCTTTATGACCTATGCTAGAACCATGAATGCCGATTTGTTCTTAGTCTTTCTCCAGCGTTTGGTGCGGAGCGTTCCCGGAAAGATTTACTTGATCGTGGATCGACTCAGGGCTCGATGACGCCAAGAAAGTTTGGCAGTGGCTGAGTAAACATGAGGACCAAATTGAGATGGTGCTGATGCCTCGACGATCTCCCGAGTTGAATGCCGACGAATACCTCAACAACGATCTCAAAGGGAATGTTTACGTCAATGGACTTCCCAGCAATCAGAAGGAACTGCGGCAGAGAATCCAAAGTTTTCTGCAACGATTAGTCCACTGGCGAACTCACGTCATGAGCTATTTCTTGCATCCCGATACACAGTACGCTTCTGGCTGCTGACATGAGAAACTTCATTGCCAAGGTAATAGCCGCAACGTCACGCCGGAGTTGACCAAAGCGGTGGTCCATCTGGTCTCCGAGATCCGGTCGTATAAGCGGGTGGAGACGGCGACGGTTCGGGTTCTGAAACAGAAAGTCCCCGAGAGCACCGTCCGACGTTTGGCCAAACAGGTCGGGTTGGAGTTGGCGGAGTTGGAAGAATCTCCCCAGCGGACGGATGGGAAAGAAGTGATCGTTCCCGAGATCGCCGTCGCCTCTTGCGATGGCGGCCGAATTCGCACACGCGAACCGGGGCGAGGTCGCGGCGTTCATCTCTCCGGCGAGAACGGGTGGAAAGAAACCAAAAACGCCTCCTTCGAACGGATGTGTCCCCACCCCGAGCAGCCCGAAAACGAGGATCCTTGCCCGCTTCTGCCGACCACGTTTCGCACGAGCAAACGGGTCGCGAACATTGCGGAAAAACCCGTGCCCCACGTGGAAGAGACTGCAGAAACCGGGGAGGACCGCGTGGTCTATAAAGGTCCCGAACGCATTCTGCGCACGGCGGTCAGCAGCATGGCCTCGTCCGATGAGTTTGGCCGGATGATGAAACGCGAAGCGGAACGCCGTCGCTTTGATGAGTGCCGAAGCGGGCCTTTGTCGGCGACGGCTTGAATTGGAATTGGTCGGTGTGGAAAAAGTATTTTTCCAGCTTTGTGCCCATTTTAGATTTCATCCACGCGATCCAGTACGTGTTTCAAGCGGCGATGGCGATGCACGCCGAGGAGGCCGACGGCTGGAAAACGTACGTGAAGTTCATCACGCTCTGCTGGAGCGGGAAAGTCGCCTTGGTGATCGAGGAACTCAGAGGCTATTGTGAGAAACAAGGTGTTCTTTTGGAGCAAAAACTTCCCGACGACGATCCGCACAAACCGCTTCAAGACGCAATCCGCTACTTGAGCAACAATCAAAGCCGGATGGATTATCCCCGTTACCGCCGCGAAGGCTTGCCCGTCAGCAGCGCGCCGATGGAGTCTTTGATCAAACAAATCAATTTCCGCGTCAAAGGTACGGAGATGTTCTGGGACAATCCCGAAGGGGCCGAAGCGATTTTGCACCTCCGCGCCGCCGCCCTCAGCGAAGACGAGCGGCTGGATGATTACCTATCCCACCGTCCAGGATACCCCTTCGTAAGAAGACCCGCAAAACCGACAACAGCCGCATAAGCTGAATTGGTCCCGCTTATTGCCGCTTATTGCGAGGAAAACGGAACAAATTTCGTCTGCTGGGAATGTTCATCGCTGCACGAGTGGGGAAATCTGCGAGGATTGGAAAAATTCCCCTTGACGAAAGCGCGGGAATGGCGTGGAATTCTTATGTGAACGATTTGACAGACCGCTGAACCAAAGGAGCCAATTGTGGACCTCGCTCTGGCCGAAGAAAAACGCGAGCAAGCCGAAAAGTTGATTCAAGACGGATATTACTCGGATGCACTCGATGTGATGGTCGGCTTGGTTCGCGACCGATCTTCTCAAGCCAAGCCGCACGTCAAATGGGCTAAGGAACAACTGCCGCGCGTGCAGGCGGCCCTCAAAAAATCTCGCCTCGAATGCCACGAAGCCTGCATTTTGGCCGAGCAGCTTTTCGACGATTTCAATTATGCCGCCGCCGTCGAGATTTTGGAGAAATTCAAGCGGGGCAGCCGTTCCACGGATGCCGAGGAACTCTTAAGGGAAGCCAAGCGGGCGCTGAAGAAAGTCACGAAACTCAACGAGGAAATCGACCGCGCTCTTTATCACAAAAAGACGAACACCGACGAGTTCTTCGATACTGTAGAAGCCTTGTTGGATCTCGATCCCAAAGACCGCCGGGCAAAGCAGCTTTACAAAAAGCTGGAAGAGCAACGTCACACGGAAAGCCATCTCGGTTGGCGGTTGGGCTTGGTGGTGATGTCCTTGTTGTGCGCGGTCGCCGTGGGTTGGGTCTGTAAATTGGTGTTCTGGCCGAATGGCGACGGCACAATTACCATCAAACTCACCCAACCCGACTTGACGGTATACATTGATGGGCAAGCATTGCCGGCGAGCGATCTCGATAAAAAACTCGACCGCTACCAACCCGGACAACATAAGCTGGAACTTCGCCGGGGACGGGATACTCTTGCCAAACACACCTTTACGGTCGTTGCCCACTTCGACAAGACCTTGGAAGTGCCCGGCGAAGAAATTGTTCTTAATGTTCCCCCCGTGGGCGATCCGTTGCCGGTCGCGGTTGCCCCAGAGACGTTGCCTTTAGAAGCTCCGCCGGTGGCTCAACTCGATCCCGAACCGCCGCCTATAGTGGAAGTCGAGGCGGAACAGCCGATGCTTCCCGAACCCATCCCGCAGCCGGCAGCGGAACCCGTGACGATCAACGGATTTCCCATCGCGAAGCAAACGGGCTATTTGCGTTTGAACGGACCGGCAATTTCCCCCCGGTTTGCGGTCTTCACACAGGATGCCGCCCGCATTGCCGCCGAACTTCTGACCAGCGGCCCGGCGGATTTGCAAAAAACATACAACATTTTGATCTGGGAGATTGCGACGGGAAACATCGCCCAAACCCTGGCGACAGATTCAGGCGAACTGCAAGGCTTGGCGTTTTCCCCGGATGGCAAACGAATTGCGACGGCCCACGTCAACTCGCCCGAACCCAACGGCGGGGTGCTGCAAATTTGGAACGTGGAAACCGCCGCCTTGGAGCAATCTTTGTTGTTGAGCGTGCCGCCGGGACAAAAGTCGGCGGACATCAAAGGCGTGGCGTTCTCGGCGGATGGGGCGATGGTGGGGATCATCAATCAAGATGCCGCCCAAGCTTGGATCGTCAGCGAAGGCAAATCTCTGATGCAGAAAAGTTTCGCCCCGGCAAGTTTGACCTCCATCGGCTTCTTTCCCGTGGGCAAAGTGCTGATTTTGGGAACCACCTCGAAAGGCAACTCTTCGGATGGGGTCATCAGTTGGGACATGGAAGGCAACGTGCAGCGGGGTTTCTTGACGGCGGGCGGTTCCAAAACCAAATCGCATCCCGCGTTCGCCGTCTCGCGGGATCTCTCGGTGATGACGGTGCTGAACGGCGATTCCATCAGGCGTTATGCGATTAAAACCGGGCAATATCTGAGCGGAGCCAGCTTGCCGAACTTCTTAGGCAAGACAGAGCCGATGAAGCACATTTCCTATTCGCCCAGCGGCCAATATCTGATGGCCGGCGTGCCGGGGCGACGACCGTTGATCTGGCAAGATGCGGATTTCACCCGCGTGGCAATCCTCGGCGAGACTTCGTTCGTGGGAGCGTTCGCCCAGGTCTTCACCGCCGACAGCAAGACCGTGCTCCAACTCGACCGGCCCGATGAAAGCGATTTCTCCGCCGCCTCCGCCGTGATCCGCACCTGGAAAATCGCGGAGTAAGCACGGCCATCTCTTGGGGCAGAAACTTCTGGGCGAGCGTTGACGAAAGCCAGGAAAGGCGTTATTGACTCAAACGGTAATGGCAAAATCCGATCGGGGCTTAAAATGCCGTTACGTGCGTTTTATTGCTCTGGCAGTTAGCGATTAGCAGTTAGCGATTAGCAAATTTGGGAAAACACAAGAAAACCAGGCGAAAAGCTAACCGCTTAGTAGGACGACCCAAACAATTGACTGACGATTCGTGCATTCCGGCGGCTGTGTTCTCCCATTATGGTGATTACGTTAATCGGTTATCGAGGCAGCGGGAAAAGTACGCTCGCAGCCCCCTTGGCGAATCGGCTGGGGTGGGATTGGGTTGATGCGGACGTGGAAATCGAACGCCAAGCCGGGAAAACCATCGCGGAGATTTTCCGCGAAGACGGTGAAGCGGTCTTTCGTGGATGGGAACGCGAAATCCTGGCGGAACTCTTGACCAAAAACCATCGGATTATCGCAGCAGGCGGCGGGGCCGTTCTCGATCCCGACACCCGCGCGAAAATGCGTGAAGCGGGTCTAGTGGTATGGCTGAGAGCTTCGCTAAAAACTTTGACAGAGCGCATCGCTGGTGATCCCACGACCGGCCAGCGGAGACCGAATCTTACATCTGTCGGGGGATCGGCGGAAATTGAAACCCTGCTCGCCCAGCGAGAACCGCTTTACCGCGCGTGCGCCACCGCATTTTAGATGGGGATGGCGAATCGCCCGAAACGCTGGCGGAAACCATCGCCGCTTGGGCCGCCTCTTGGCCGGCGGAGGGGCCTCCCGCGTGATCCCGCTGCCCCCGGAAATCCTCTTCTGGCTGATGCTGGTTTGGCTGTTTGTTTTGGGCAGCGTGCTGGGCAGCTTTTTGAACGTCTGCGTCTATCGCATTCCGCAGCACGAACGGCTGCTCGATCAAATTCGCGGCCTCGTTTCGCCGGGATCGCATTGCCCCAAATGCGGCGTGCCGATTCTAAAAACCGATAACATTCCTATCCTCGGCTGGCTGCGGCTGAAAGGCCGATGCCGAAATTGCCGCTGCCGAATTTCCTTCCGCTATCCGCTGATCGAACTGCTGAACGGTCTGTTGTTCGTGCTGGTGTATTGGCTGGAATTGCCCGAGGAATTTCAAACCCGCGTGACGCAAAGCTGCACATGGTCGCCTTTGGGACCGCATTTTATCGCGGGTTGGTCGGACTCCCAAATGCTGCATCTGCGGTATTTCTATCACATGCTTTTGTTGGAATCGCTGTTTGCCGCCAGCCTGATCGACATGGACACCATGACGATTCCCGATGGCTCCACGCTGCCCGCGATGGCCTTGGGAGTGCTGGGAGCCTTCGGGTTGGGGCAAATGTACTTGGTTCCGGTTTGGTTTCAAGATCCATCTTTGGCGAATTACGCCCCGCCGAGTCTCCGGGAACTGTTCGGCCCGATGGTGACGGAACTGCAATACATCCCTTCCAATGCCATCTCGTTCGGGCAGCGTTTCGAGTTTCCGGTGTGGGTCAAAACTTCCCCGCATTGGCACGGGTTGGCGGTGAGCCTTGCGGGGCTTGTCGTGGGCGGCGGGCTGGTTTGGGGCGTGCGTTTGGTTGGGCAGTGGACACTCAAACGCGAAGCGATGGGCTTCGGCGATGTGATCTTAATGGCTTTGATCGGCAGTTTCCTGGGTTGGCAACCCACGCTGGTCGCGTTTTTTCTGGCTCCGTTTTTCGCGATGCTGGTCACGCTTTTGCGTTGGCTTTGCAGCTTCGTTCGCCAATCCTCCGTGCAAGAAACCTACTTGCCCTACGGACCCTATCTCAGCCTGGGGGCACTCTGTGTGATGCTGGGTTGGAAATGGATGTGGCCGTTCGTGGGCCGCTGGTTTTCCGCCGGTCCCTTCGTGCTGCTGATGGGAATTGCGTTGTTGGTGATGATGATTCCCGCGTTGATGCTGGTGCAACTCATCAAACGCCTGCTCGGCATTCCTTTGTATCCCGAAAGCGAACTGGTCGAGGAATGGACTTCGGCGGACACGTTGACGTTTCTTGCCGGCGAAGTCGTTGAACGTGATCGCCAACAATGGACGACCAGCAACGACTGGCCGGGAACCGCCGCCGCTCAAGGCCAGATTCATGAAGAACGCTGGCGAAGCCGAGACCACGCCACCGGCTGGCGAGAGTAAAACATCGCCAAGAAATCAGTTCCAGGAGCAGTGTGCCGTGCCCACGGCTTTGCGTGGGCATGCTTCCTCCGAGCGGGTTTTGGGGACTAAAATCCAATTGTTTTCGGATCGAGGAGTTGAACGATCTCATGCCGGCTATAAGGGAGGCTGTTCCCGGCAGACCTTCTTAATGAAATCCCGCTGGGGCTTATTTCCCCTCCTCGGCGGAGACCGCGGGTTTCATCCACTCGGCGATTTGGGGATAGACCTTGGCCCTCGCCGTGTTGATGGCCATTGCCAGCAGCATCAGCAAGGCGAACCCGCCCAGGAGGTTCAAGAAAATTCCATTGCGTTTTTCTCCCAACACGTCCCGTTTGTTGGCCAGCCAAAGCAGGGTTCCGGCCATCAAAGGCGAAGCCAACACGGTCACGGCTTGGGCGGCCACGATGGCGGGGACGGGTTCGATTTTTAAGCGAATCACCACCAGTCCCACGCCCATGCCCGTTAGCAATGCGGCGGCGGTAAGCAAGCGCGGGGCCAAGTCCGCCGGTTTGCTGCCGAGTCCCAAACCATCGGAAAGAATAAACCCGCCCACCATCGAGTTGACTATAAACGAAGAATACGCCGCCGAAAACAAACCCAGGCAAAACAGGATTTTTCCCTTCTCGCCGAAAGAGGGTTTTAATTGCTGGGCCACGTCTCCGACGTTCGCCAGGTCGGCCCCGGCCAAGACGGCGGCGGAGGTGGACATAATCGTGAGCGTAATCAACCCCATGATGATGCCGCCGATTCTGGCATCAAGCATTCCATCCGCGAGTTCCGCCTCGCCCCAGCCTTTTTGCTGCACGAGATACGCTTGATAAAACGCTCCTGTAATCACGAAGGTCGTGCCGATCAAACCCAGGAGATTAATGTCGGTCAGCGCACCGCCTTGGGGAATAAAACCCATCGCGAGTTTTCCCAAATCGGGCTTGGCAAACGCCAGATTGATGGCGAAGCAAATCAGCATCAAACTCACGAAAACCATCATCAGGCGTTCGACGAGTTTGTAGAGATTCTTGGCGACAAACAAAAACAGAATCGACAACACGTTAAACCCCACCACCAGCCAACCGGCATCCACAACTTTTTCCGCAGATGTGCCTTTAAGAATCTGATCGAAGGCCGAGTGAACGCCGATGTTATTGCCGAACTGAAAAGCGGCGGAGATGAAAAACACGCCCAGCCCGATCAGCACGGCCAACCAACGCCCGGCTTTTTCGGCGATGAGATCGCCCGGCGAGCGGCTCGACATCGTTCCAATCTTCGCGGCCATCGTGGTAAAGGCCAGCATGCAAACCACCGCCACCACAACCACCCAAGACATGCCGTATTGATAGGTGGCCCCGACTTTGGAACTCGTCAAAATGCTGCCGGGGCCGATCACCACGCAAGCGGTAATTAACCCCGGTCCAATGCGTTGATACCAAGGCCGGGAAGAATGGGAAGATGCCATCGGATGCGATTCTCGGTTGAAACTCTTGAAGACGATGCAGATTCGGTCACGAAACTTTGAGGGCGGGTAACAATCCGCAATGAATTAGCGTGGGGCGAATGGCTTCGGGTTTCAGATGATTGGCTTCAAGCCATTCGCGATATTCCGCCGCGCTATAAGCCCGGCCTTCGGTCATGCTGAACAGTGCCGCCGAGTAAAATGCGATCGGCAACGGGCCGCTGAGATCATCGTTGAGGAACACATCGTGAATCAACAACCGCCCGCCCGCCGGCAAGACGTCGGCACATCGGGAGATGAGTTCTTGGCATTCGGGCACGTCCCAATCGTGCAGCACGTTGGAGAGCAGCACTTGATCGGCTGGAGGAAGCGGCCCGGCGAACATGTCGCCGGGCCGGCATTCCAAGCGGTCTTCTACGCCGTATGCTTGGGCGAACTCTTGGGCGATTTTGAGGACTTCGGGGCGATCCAATACAATCGCCCGTAACTTGGGATGGGCTTGCAAACAGGCAATGCTATAAATTCCCGTGCCTCCGCCGATGTCCAACAGCATGCCTTCGGTCATGGGAAGTTGCTTCGCCAAATGGGGGGCCACGTTTTTGGCTCGGCCCGCCAAAGCCAGCGTGAAATGCCGGGCCGTGTCGCTTTGCTCCATCGCGGACTTCATTCCATCCCGATAGATAAATGCCGCCCCCGTTTCCGATTGGTCCGCGTTTTGGGGACGGTTGGTTTTCAAGCGGGTCGCCATTTCTAACACGCCCGGATGTTCCGCCGCCAATCCGATGTAATTGTTGACGTTAAAATACCCATCGGGCGCAAGATGCTCGGCTGCGATTTCAGTCAGTTGCAAGAATCCTTCCCGTTCCTCGATTAACCCACAGGCTTTGAGAGCCGTGGTCAAAACATTCGCCGGGCGATCAGCGAGTTCAAGGCTCTCGCGAAACTCAGCAAACCGATGCGGCCTGTCGGACAACAACCGAAACACCGGAAAATGGGCGACGGCGGCGGTCAGCAGTTCCGCTCCGTAAGTCCCGCGAAATAATTCAAAAATCGGGGAAGGATCGGTTTGGGGAACATCAGTGGCGCGAATGGGAAAAGTCATAACCGTGCAGTCGAGGAAAGAAAAATCAAACCGCGACCAGCATAGCAAATCCCCAGGGAAAAACCGAACGCGCGGCGATTTCCCGCATCAAGCGGCTTTTGCGAGTTGGGTTTGAATTTCCGCCGCCATCGTATAGCCCACGGCCACGGCAAGCGGATCGGCCGCCGGAGCGGGGCGGCGAAGTTCCAAGCGAACTCCATAAGGGTAAACCGCCGCCACTTTCCATTCCACGAAAACCTCGCCTTGCACTTCGCATTCGATTTCCGGCGTGGAAGACATCGGCGGACACATCGAAAGGTGCAGCGTCGCGTGGCTTTGGCCGGCGGCGAATTCCACCGTGGATTGCCCTTCGATCTGCTCCCAACGGCTGCCTGCTTCCAGCAGAGTTCGCCGGGTCATCCATTGGGTGAGATCCGGTGCTTCCAACGCCTGGGGAAAAACCGGGATGGTTTCGGCGGGGTTTCCCGTTTCATGCAAATTCGGCAAATCCGCGAAAGGCTTTGCGATGAGTTGCACGCCGAGAGTTAAACCCACGCCCAAAGTTGTAATCCAAGCGATCCCCAAACTGGATGAAGCCGGGCAAAGCACGACTCCCAAGAGCACGCAGGGCAACACGGTCAGCCCGAATGCCAAGCGGGTTTGATTTCGAGTGAAACCCTCCGGTATTGCCGACCGATAGCCAATCATCGCCCCGAAGCAAATCCCCGCCGCGACAAAAGCGCTCACGCAGGCGGCCAGCGTTGACAATTCCTGCCGAAACGCCCCCGCCAATCCTCGCCCCGTGAACACAATCGCCACGAAAGCGACGCTTCCCCAAACGGCGAAGGCCGTCTGTTGCAATCGGCTTCGCCCCTCGGCGGACAATAAACATGCCGGCAATTTCCCCATGACGATCACTCCCTTGATGTCAGGCCGAAAAAGTTCCGTCAATGTGAGCTTTACCCGCTGACCACGAATTGGGGTTCGGGGACTTGGCTACCCAGACCGGCGGCTTCGCGGAGGTCGGCGGCTTTGTTGGTGTGTTCCCAAGTGAAATCGGGATCGTTGCGGCCGAAGTGTCCGCCGGCGGCGGTCTTCTGGAAAATCGGCCGCCGGAGTTCCAGATACTTGATGATTCCCGAAGGCGTTAGCGGGAACAGTTCGCGGACCAAGCCCTCGATGAGAGATTCCTTCACCGTGGCCGTGCCGTTGGTTTGCACGTGAACGCTTACGGGTTCGGCCACGCCGATGGCATAGGCCAATTGCACTTCGCATTCTTCGGCAAGACCGGCGGCCACGATGTTCTTGGCGATGTGCCGGGCCATGTAAGCGGCGGAACGGTCCACCTTGGTGGAATCCTTCCCGCTGAACGCTCCTCCGCCGTGCCGACCCCAACCGCCGTAAGTATCCACAATAATCTTTCGCCCCGTCAGCCCCGTGTCGCCATGCGGGCCGCCGATCACGAATTTGCCGGTCGGGTTGATGTGGTACTTGGCATGGGCGGAGAGCAAATTCTCCGGCACGGATTTGCGAATCACTTCTTCCTTAATGAACTCGTGAATCTCGTCCTGGCTCACGCGGGAATTGTGCTGCGTGGAGACCACCACCGCCGAGACTTCCAACGGCGTTCGGCCCTCGTAATTGATGGTGACCTGGCTTTTGCTGTCCGGGCGGAGCCAATCCACGACGTTTTGTTGGCGGACTTCGGTCAGACGGTTGATGATGCGATGCGACAACGCGATGGGCACGGGCATAAATTCTTCGGTTTGATTGCAGGCATAGCCGAACATCAACCCTTGGTCGCCGGCCCCCTCTTGATCCACGCCCAAGGCAATGTCGGCACTTTGGCTATGGAGGGCCAAGAACACGCGGCAAGTTTCGGCATCGAAACCGATGTCGTCTCCGCTGTCGTCTTGGACGTAGCCGATTTCCCGCACGATTCGCCGCACGATGTCGGTATGATCGATTTTTGCCTGCGTGGTGACTTCCCCGGAAAGCACGACCAAATCGGTGGTGCAAAGGGTTTCGCAAGCCACGCGGGAATGCGGGTCTTGGGCCAAAAGTGCATCGAGGATGCCATCGGAGATTTGATCCGACACTTTATCTGGGTGGCCCATGCTGACGGATTCACTGGTAAACGCATAAACAGACATGGAGCCTCCGCGGTCAAATGATTCAACTGATCAGGACAAAAATATCTCAAGTGCCGGATTGTAGTCGTTCGGCGAATTGGGGACAACCTAAGCTGGTTTGCCCCTGGAATTCTTGGGGGACACCTTTCATGGTATGGTTATTTCCCAAACAATCCTTGAAGGGTTGTCGTTTTCGCGGTATTCCGCAAGCGGCTTTCACCAATTGGCGACGGGACCGGAGGGCACGGGAATGGACATGTCTTCCAACACGCCCGAGCGCGAACCGCGGGCGGGGCCATCTTCCGCAATCGCGGCGAGAGCGGCGGCCCATTCTGCGGGAGTTCTGACCAGTTGAAAGCGATGCCTCAATCGCGGACGAACCCGCATCGACTTCAAATACCAATGCCCCATCTTGCGGAACGCCGAAATCCCCCGCTCGAATCCCAGCCGATCTCGCACGTAGCCGAATTGCTTTTGGAACAACGCCAACCGATCATTAAACGTGCCCGGCGGCGGGTAATGGCCGGTTTGTTCCCACTCGGAAAGTTGGCGGAAAATCCACGGGTTGGCGAGTGCCCCGCGACCGACCGAAACGCCTTGGCAGCCGGTTTCTTTAAGCATCCTTGCCGCATCGGGCACGTTTCGCACGTCCCCGTTGCCGATGATGGGGATCCGCTCGACCGCTTCCACGACTTGCCTTATGCCCGCCAGATTCACCAGCCCGCCGAACCCTTGGGCGCGGGTTCTGCCGTGAATCGCGACCGCGACCACGCCGACTTCTTCAAACAAACGAGCAAACTTGGGGGCGGTGAGTTGCGTGTCGTCCCAGCCCAGGCGCATCTTCACGCTAACCGGGATTTTCACGGCTTCCACCACGCTTTGCACCAGCGACACGGTTTCATCCACGCGGCACATCAGGCTGGCCCCGGCTCCGACTTTGGTGATGCGATCCACCGGGCAGCCCATGTTGATGTCGATGGAATGCACGCCCCGCGATTCCAAAAGCTGAGCCGCCTCCCGCATCGCCCACACGTCCCGGCCAAAAATCTGCACCGCGAACGGCGAATCTTCCGGGCAGGTTTCCACCAACTGCCAAGTCTTTTCGCTGCCTTCCAATAAACCCCGCGCATTCACGAGATCGGTTGTGCCCAAGCCCACGCCGCCCAGCTCACGGACAATCCGCCGGAACGGCAAATTCGTGTAGCCCGCCAAAGGCGAAAGCAAAAACCGCGAAGGCAGTTCGAGCGATCCGTAACAAAGCGGGGGCCGAGCGTTCGGCGGCGAAAAAAACGGCATGTCGATCTGAAGCAAAGGGCGAAGGTTTGCATCGAAAATGTTGGGCAATAGGCCATAGCATAACGCAGGCGGGCTTTCAGAGGAAACCCCGCCCCGCGTTCTACTCACGGTGCTTTTAAGATTCTTGATGAGTGCCGATTGCTGATTTTTGAATTTTGAAGGAAAGACGGTTTGCCCTCCGACCTTCATCAATCAAAAATCAGCACTCAGCAATCGTCATTCTTCCAATGAATGACACTGCCCCCTCAAATTCGGGTTCATCTCTGCCCCTGACCTCCGGCTGCTGACTTCCCGCGTCTGAGTTGGGGTTTTCCCTGGGGTTTTTGTTGCGAATTGTCAATCGGCTCTATATGCTAAATAAAAGCAAAAGACAAATGGTTGATTTTTTCGCCGGGCCGACATTCCAATCCCAGTTGCATTGACTTCAAAAAAAGACTGGTGATTGCCAGCCGCAATGTTTTTTCATGGGGAGCGCCCATTTGCTTCCCGTGGACTTTCAGGCCCAATCATCGGTCCTCGAAATGCGTTGGGGACGAACCCTTCAAACGGAACACCATCCATGAGCCGGACACTCATCGTTTTCGGAATCGCGGCCGCGTTGTTTGGCGGTCTTTTCGCGAATTGCCCGCCGGTCGCCGCCGAAGAACAGCCCGAAAAATTTCTTCAAGGTCTAAGGCAAAGGGGCTATTACGATTACGCGCTGTTGTACTTGGACAAACTTTCCGAGCGCACGGATCTTCCGGGAGAGATCAAGCAGATCATTCCCTACCAAAGGGCGATCACGCTGCTGGATGGGTCCACGGGGATCAACAACCCCGAACTGCGAGATGAGCAACTCGACCGGGCGGTGGCTCAGTTGGAAACTTTCACCCGCGAAAGCCCCAATCACCCGATGGCTGCCGATGCGAACACGCAACTCGCGCGGATTTTGATCGAAAAAGCCCGCGTGAAGATTTGGGAATCGGAATCGCCCGCCAACAAAGACAACAGCGAGAAATTCCGCCTGGAAAGCCGAGCCATCTTGACCAAGGCCCGCGGGATTTTGCAGCAGGCCCACGACTTGCACAAAGCCGCTTTCGACAAATTTCCCAAGTTCATTCCCCAAGAAGACAAAGAACGCTACCAGGCTTGCAAAAACGCGGAAGTCGCCTACATCGGCGTCCAAATCGACTTGGGCCTTTGTACTTTCGAAGAAGCCCACACCTATCCGCGCGGCTCGCAGGAGTTCAAAAACCTGCTGACCAAGGCCGCCGGCGAATTCAAAGACATCCACGAGAAATACCGCAGCATGGTCGGGGGTTTGTACGCCCGCATGTTTCAGGGCAAATGTTTTGAAGAGCAAGACGACATCGGCAAGGCGCTCGGGATTTACAACGATTTGCTGGGCAATCAAGACAAAACGTCAATCATGCAGAATATCCAAAACCAAGTGCTGCTGTTCCGTTTGGTTTGCCTGAATCACGATCAACGCAAAGATTACAAACTGGTCATCAACGAAGCCGAGGCTTGGCTGGGCAAGAACGGCAAGCTGGCCGGCTACAAGGTGGGGTTGGGCATTCGTTTTCAGAAAGCGATCGCGCACGAAAAACTCGCCGAAAAACTGAACGCCGATTACGAAACCGCTCTGAACGAATCCAAGCGCAACCCAGACAAAAAAGCCCCGCAGAAACCCACCACCGAAATCGATGCCAACCTGCGAAAAGCCATTCAAGAGGCCCAGGTGGTCAGCGGGTTTGGCGGGCAGTACAAAGTGCCGTCGCAGTTCATGCTTTCACGAATCAGAGGCAAATTGGGGCTGGACGAAGGCGACCCAAAAAACATCGATGAAGCCTTGGCCAAGGCGGAAAAGATGAAGCAGGAAATTATCGATTTGGAGGAAGCAATCAAAGTCGCCCAAACCAAGCAGGAAAAAGCCAACCGCCAAGATTCCCTCGATGCGCATCTGAACGAAGCCGCCCGCATTTTGAATTTGGCCTTGAAACTCGCCGACGAAAAAACCGACCTCTTGCTGCTGAACAACGTACGGTACTTGCTCTCCCTCGTTTACTACAAATTGGAACGCAATTATGAATCCGCTGTGATCGGGGAATTCCTCGCGGAGCATTTCGCGAAAAACGCCGATGACACTTCGGGCAAGCTCAGCGACTTGGCCCAAAATGGAGCCACCGTGGCGCGGGCGGCGTGGTCTCAGGAATACAAAGCCCAATCCGCACTCCAGGCCGACTTGGACCCCAGCGAACGCGACGTCAGCTTTGAACTCGATCAGTTGGTTCGCGTGTGCGAGATGACCACCCGGCTTTGGCCCACGTCCAACTTGGCCGATGAATCCCGCATGACATTGGGCCGCATTTACAGCAGAAGGGAACAACCCGTCGAAGCCGCCAAGTGGTTCAGCAAGGTGACTTCCGCCCAGGCGAAAGGCTTGGCCAAAACCTCTGCGGGGCAAGCCTACTGGAACGCCTACCTCAGCGGGACCGATCAACCCGCCGACAAACGCGCCAAAACCCGAGGTTCTCGCCTCGTTTCAGGCCAACGCCAAGAAGTTTTTAGAAGACGGCCTCAAATTCCTCAACGAGGAAGTCCCCGAAGATGCCGAAGTGGGGACGGCGACCGACCTAATTCTCGCCCGTGTGACGCTGGCCCAAATCAACATCTACGAGCAAAACTACGACCAGGCGATTTACTATCTGACCGAAACCAAAAAATTGTACCATTCTCCTTTGGAGTCGGTGAAAGTCGAAGAAAACGAAGAACGCCCCGAAAATCGGCGTCAAAAGCCAAACGTTCGCCAGCTTGGTCTATCAGGTCTTGCTGAGGGCTTATGTCGGCAAGCAGCAAACCGATGCCGCCATCAAAACGATGGATGCTTTGGAAAACCTCGTCGGCAAAGGCAACGAGGCGGATCTGAGCAACGTCTACCGCGAACTGGGCCAGCAAATCGGCGAGGAAGTCAAACGCCTGCAAATCGAAGGCCCCAAAGAACGCCTGGAAGCGATTCTGACTTCGTTCAACACGTTTCTGAACTTCCTTTACGAACCCGAACGCCGTAAGGGCATGTCGGTGGGTTCGCTGCAATGGATGGCCGAGACGTTCTTGAATTTGGGAGTGGGTTTGAAGGCCGCCACCGATGCCGATTCCAAAGCCAAAGCCGCCGAGTATTTCAAGAAGTCGGAAGATTGCTACCTCGCGATTTTGGACCGCGCCAAGCAAGAAAAAGAACCGCCCAAATGGCTAACCGGGATGAAACTTCGCCTCGCCAATGCCAGCCGCGCCGCAGGGAATTTTGCCGGGGGTCTGAAGACGATTGAAGACGTGTTGAAGGAATACCCCGAAGCACTCACCGTGCAAACCGCCGCCGCCGAATTGCTGCAAGATTGGGGATTTAGCGATCAGCCCGATTCGCAGAAGCGCCTGCTCGAAGCCATCAACGGGCGAAACTATAAAGGCCAACCCGACCCTAAGAAGCACGGCATCAAAGGCTGGATGGGCTTGACCAACCAATCCGATTTAATGCTTCGCCCTGTAAGAAGCCGCCTCCGCGAGTTGCAGAAGGATGAGGAAATTATCATCGCCTACGAAAACACGCTCAAAGCAAAAACCGAGCGAGCCGCCCGCGTGGAGACTGCCAAATCTCTAAACGAAGACGCCCAAGCCGCCGAGGCCGATTTGGCCATCATCACCGATGCTCTCGCCGCCACCAAGCAATGGTTGGAACTCAAACTCGAACGCGAACGCTTGCAAGCCGCAAAATCCGCCGGGAAAGACGCCGACAAAAAACGCTTAGACCGCATCGAGCAAATCAACCGCTTCCTGAATCACATGATCGATTCCGAATACTACGAAAAACTGACATCGGGAGCCTTGAAGGAAGAATATCAGAAAGAAATCGCCCAGCTCGAAAAGAAAAAAGGCCGCGAAGCCACGCAAAAAATCGCCCAAACGAATCAGCTTTTAGAAGAATTGAAGCAAGAACAAACCCTGTTGCCGCCCGCGTTCCGCACGGGGCAGCGGATCATCCACTTGAAAGAGCAACTCGCCGTGTTGTTGCAGGGCGAATACGATCAACTCAAAAAATCTGCGAGCCTCAACCCCGCTTCGCCGGCGGTTCTGGAAAAACTTCAAACCCAGATTGATGCCGTCAAACCGGCCAGTTTAGACAAAAAACGGGCCGCAGCCGTTCAGCAGGAACTCGACAGCCTCGCCAAAGAAGGCCATGCCCGCACGAAAGACGAACTCCAGCGGGAACTTAAAATGTTGCGAAACGCGATCAATGCCTGGACCGCTTACGAATTGGTCAAGGCCAAAATCACCCAGCCGTTAGACAAACTCGACCTCGCCGATGAAACGCTGCACAAGAGTCTTCGCGATAAGCAAACCGAGTTAGCCCAACAAGTGGCCGACCAAGAAGCCAAAGAAGCCGGACTGCAAGCACGTTTGATGGAAGTGCTGTATCACGTCTCCGAGACTCGGCACAAATATGCCAAGGTGCAAAGCAGCAACGTGGAAAAAGAAAAAGCCCTGCGTGCCGCCGAAAGAGATGTGGTCGCGCTCACGCAGCGGGTTCCCCGCGAGGCCATTCCCAACGAATGGTGGAACAAATTCAACGCGGCCTACAAATCCATTCGCAGCGACTTAAAACCCTTCGCCAAAGATGGGGAAACGGTGGATGCCACCCAAGACCTTCCCGTGCCCGAACACGTCAACGCCGATCTCACCTGGCTGGAACGCCCCTCGAACTCGGCAATCGTCAAAGTCTCGGATGGTCCCGGCGAGGGTGGCCCCGGAACAAAAGCCACACCGGAACCATTCCCCATGACCTGGGTAATCGTGGCGGTACTGTTGGCCTTGGGCGGCACGGGCGGCGCGGTGTATTTCATGATGGGGGCACAAAAGAAAAAACCGATTCGCGTGACTTACGGAGCCGGACCGATGGGCGGCGGAGACGACAAAATTACGTTCTCCGGGGCGGGCATCGGTTCGCCAGCTCCCCCAAAACCCCGCCCGCAGAGGCCCGTGAAGAAACCCGCTGCCAGCGGTTCCCCGCAAAAAACGAGATCCCCCGGCGCGAGCACCGGCGATGCCCCCCGCAAAGCCGCTCCGAAAAAACGTCCGCCCCAAGCCCAAGGCGAACCCCCTAAACCCAAACCCAGGCCCCGACCTTCGGAATGAACTCCGCGTTCGCCGAACGTCAAAAGCCCGTTTCCCGCAAAATCAATCCAATCAACCCGCCCCAAGGCGGAGGAGTTGTTCGTCCATGAGGAATCTCGCCCGGTCGCTGTTGACCATCGCCTTATTCATGCTTTCGCTCAGCCCGGCTTGGTCGGCGGACATTGTGTTCCGCAAAGGCGTGAGCAGGCGGTTGCCCGGAGAAGTGAAATCGCAAACCAAACAAGAGCTGGTTTTAATGGCCGGCCCCGGCAACAATAAGGAAGAAAAAATTCCCGCCAACGAAGTCGAGCGAATTGAATGGGACGGCGAACCGGCCGCCATGAGACTCGCCCGCACCGCCGAAGAGCGAGGCAACCTGCAAGATGCCCTCAAAAGGTATGAAGAAGTTGCAGCCCAATCCGATGCCAACCCCAAGCACGCCAACTTCAAAGCCGACCTGGAATTTCTGATCGCCCGCATAACCTCGAAACTCGCCAAGGCCGATCCCTCGAAAGTGGACGATGCGATTAAGAAGTTGGACGCCTTTCGCACCGCGCACAACACTTCGTTTCGCTATTACGATGATGTGCTGCTCTTAGGCGATACCTACTTGCTCAAAGGCGATTTTGCCAATGCCGAAACCGCCTTCAAAGAGTTGGAACAAGCTCCCTGGGAAGATTACAAAATGGCTTCGGAAATCGCCCAAGGCCGGCTGCTGCTGCGAAAGAACGATGTGCCCGCCGCTCAGACGTTGTTCCAAAAAGTCGCAGGCCAACCCGCTAAAACGACTGCCGAAAAAGCCCGCCAATACGAAGCCCGCCTCGGCATGGCAACCTGCCTGCAACGCCAAAACCAATTCCAGAAAGCCGCCGGCGAACTCGATCAGATCATCAAGCAAGCCCCGGTCAGCGACACCAAAACGATGGGCGAAGCCTATCTTCGCAAGGGCGACAACCTGCTGGCCGCCGGCCAAAAGAAAGAGGCCCTTTTGGCGTATCTGAACGTGGACATATTGTTTTCCGGCGAGAAAGATCTTCACGCCGAGGCTCTGTATCATTTGGCAACCCTCTGGAAGAAGTGGCCAAACCAGAGCGGGCCGCCGACGCCCGCGTGAAGCTCAGCTTCCGACTACCCCAACAGCGAATGGACTAAAAAACTCGCCGGCGGATAAACGAACGGCGAGCGGGGAAAAGGGCCTCTCAAACTCTTCTCCCTCGCTTCTTGTCGATTTGAAATTTAGAATCAAAACTCTATCCCAAATTCGTAACGGTAACCTAAACCGTCACCCGAAGCGTCAGCGAGGGACAGACAACACAAATCCCTCGCTTATGCTTCGGGTGATGATGAGTAACTTCTGACTAACAGCTTAAACATCACCACCCATTGGCGGGCTTGTTGACCGAACCGAGCCGATCACCCCAGGCTCATTCATCCCATCGGCCCCTGTGTTCATACCCTGGAGAACGACCATGTTGCGCGGACTGTCCCTTTTCACCCCGGCCAAAAGTTGGTCGCGTCTTTTGACATTGATTTTGTTGGTCGGCGTGGTCGCCACGACCTTCTCGACCGTGCTGGCTCCCACGCCGGTTCACGCCCAAGACGAAGAAGCCGAAATCCGCCGATGCCGGCGGCGGAGAAGAGGCCGGGGCGACGCAGGAAAGTTTTTTAAGCTGGATGATCCGGGCTTCGGGGATCTTCGGGTTCATGCTGCTGCTCTTGTCGTTTTTGATGGTGGCCTTAATCATGATGAACGTGCTGCAAGTCCGCCGGGACAACCTGCTTCCGCCGGCGTTCATCGAAGGCTTCGAGCAGCGGCTCGCCGAGAAAGATTATCAAGGAGCCTACGAAACCGCCAAGGCGGACGATTCCTTCGTTGCCCGCGTGTTGGCGGCGGGACTCAGCAAGCTCAACCGGGGCTACGATGAAGCCATCGAAGGCATGCAGGAAGTCGGCGAAGATGAAAATATGTCGCTTGAACATCGGCTGAGCTATCTGGCCTTGATCGGCACGGTGGCCCCCATGCTGGGTTTGATGGGAACCGTTTACGGGATGATCGACAGCTTCCGCGTGATCGCCAACTCGCCCACGCAGCCCAAGCCTAACAAATCTGGCCGACGGGATTTCGACGGCGTTGTTCACCACGATCGAAGGCTTGGCCGTCGCCATTCCCGCGATGGTGTTTTACAGCCTGTTAAGAAACCGCGTGGCCCGCTTCGTGCTGGAAGTCGGCATGATTAGCGAAGGCTTGATGAGCCGCTTTTCCACCGTCGGCAAAAAAGGCGGTGGCGGAGCACCCCAAGCCGCGCCCGCTGCGAAACAAGAGTAATCCGTTCCCCAACTAACTTTTTCTCAAGCCGAGGTCTTGGCGTCGGGCATCGACCGTGAGTGGTCGGCTTGGGTTTTGATTAAATCACGTTCAAGAGACACGCCCATGAAATTCGCGAAATCTGAACCGGCGGTCGCCGAAATTGACATGACGCCCATGATCGACGTCGTTTTTCAGTTGATTTCATTCTTCATGATGATTTCCAATTTCGAGCAGACCCAAGCCGACGAGCGCGTTAAGCTGCCGGAAGATCAATTGGCCCGCCCCGCCAAAACCAAACGGGACAACGAATTGGTGTTGAACTTCGGCTATTTACGCAACGAAGACGGTTCGCGGCAAGGCGCGGGAGATCCGGTGATCTTTTACTCGAGCGTCGAGAAAGGCATCCCCGTCTCCTCGATCCAAACGCAGCTCAAATTTGAAAAGCAAAACTACCTCGACACGGGCGTGGTTCCCAAGGAGGTGACCGTGATTATCCGGGCGGATTCGGAAGTTCCCACGGGGCAGGTCCAAGAACTTATCAAGAAATGCCAAGAGTCGAGCTTTGAAAAGTTCTCCCTCCGCGCACAGCAAGTCACCGACCTCTAAAGCGGCATAAACTCAGTCAGCAGCCATTCACACATTGGGGATTCCCATGAAAGTTCGCGGCACGGGACAAAAAGCCGAGAAAATCGAGCCTCAAATGGCTCCGATGATTGATGTCGTGTTCCAACTTTTGATCTTCTTCATGTTGACTTTGAAAATTGTCGCCGAAGAAGGTGACTTCAATATCAACATGCCCATCGGGCAATCGAGTTCCACCCCCTCAGACGTTCCCCCGGACGTGATTCGCGTGCATCTGGTCGCCAACGGCGATGGAACCTTGGGCAACATTCTCTACAGGGACACTCCTTTAGGCGTGGGGGAACCCGCTTTCAAAAAACTCAACGACAACATCCGCGCTGCAGTGGATTTCCGCAATGGCAAAGTGCTGAATGACAAAGTTGAAGTCGAAATCGAGGCCGACTACAACCTGCAATATCGTTACACCATTAAAGCTGTCAGCGCTTGCACGGGAACCATGCTAAAGGCCGCTGACGGTGAGCCGAAACTTTTCCGCTATGTCGAGAAAATTAAATTCGCCCCGCCCAAACCCCCCGCCGGCGCATACAATCCCCCGACTTTATCGCGGTTGCCTGCTCACTGGGCAGCGTTTTTTTGCTTCCACGGGTGAAAGTGTTGTTGCCATTTCTTCTGGGTTTTGCTGGAACCAACCCATCACCAACAACTGCGTATCCGGCCGCTGGGCGGTTAAATCAGCGGGTATCAGACCGGGCGAAAACATGCCGTCCAACAATTCGAGGACGACTTTCGCGGCTTGGAAATCAACCGGAGGTTTGGTCACGGCGGCGACTCGTCCGCCCCGAATCAAATACCACAGCGTTTCCTCGCTGGTCGCCGAAACCGGGTAGACGAAGTGGTATTCCGCTTGGGCTGCACGAAGGCGGTTTAAGCGGTCTTGCAAAAAGCAGATCGCGGTCAAATCATCGCGAAGCCGGGCGGCGAGTTCGTACTGCCGCTGGATCGCGACTTGTTCCATCCGCCGGGCAAGATCGGCCAATGGGGCCTCATCGCTGCCTTCCAAAAACCGCCTGGCTCTCGTGACATTCTTGAAATACGATTTTTGCGAACAAGCCGCGATGCACGGTCCCAGGCAAGTTTGCAAATCGAGCCTGAGGCAACCGGGCCGGTCTTCCTTGGCGAACAGTTTCGCTTGATCGGCAAAAGTCATCGCTTGCGAGTTGGGACAATCTCTGAGCAAGAACAACCGATTGAGGGCTTCCACCGCCCGCGTGAGCCGCCGACTTGGCCAAACCGGGCCGAACGTGGCCAACATCGAGGCCGCCGGCTTCGCTGCCAGTAAAATCCCCGGAGCGTCAGGGCGGCCCAAACAAATAAACGTGGACCGCCCGGCGTGCGGCTTGTCTTTTATATTGCATCGCGGCCGCCAGTATTGAATCAGTTGCAGTTCCCGCAGCAGGGCCGCAAATTCGCTGGGGGCGGTTTCCCAAAGAATCGAGCGGGCCAAGCGAATCAGCCGGCCCGGTTTTTGGTTTCTGAGTTTGGGGCTGAAATAACTTAACAGCCTTGTGCGCAGGCTTTTCGATTTGCCGACGTAAAACAGAATCCCATGCTCATCCAAGAGGCCGTAGACGCCGGGCGCGTTCTCGCACCGCAATTGCACGCCCTCTTTGAGCACGCGCGAACGCGCACCGTGGACTTCAAGCATCTCGGCTGCCTCATCCGCCGAGAATGGGTTCGGTCCGAATCCGGTCAGTCGTTCCGGTTGCCAAAGTGTCCGCTCCATCTGCCGTCCTTGGACTAAGATCCTCTGCTACAATCATCCCGCCAAATTATGGCAAGCCCTGGCGAAAAATGCCAACCGCCTTTTGTAAAGCAGACTCCGCTTGGCTTCAAAGCGGACAGCCTGCTTTTCCAAAGATCAACTCGCGAGTGGTGGAAAACAAGCCGGCTCGGAAAATATCCCAAGCACGCCTAGTTTTTCTCGCGAGAAAATCATTCGGCTTTTGGCACTTTTTTTGCTAGGTTTCTTGCGGCGATTTTGATAAGCAAGACATTATGGGGATTTGTGTCGAGGCATTTTTCGGGAGCATCTGATGGCAACGGCGGCAAAGAGTGCGGACAAAGCGGACGATTCGAGCAAAAAACATGCGGGCATGGGAGCCATCCCACATGAAAACGGCGTGGCCTTTCGCGTGTGGGCCCCCAATGCCGATTCAATCCACGTGGCCGGCAGCTTTAACGATTGGGCGACCGATACCTTCCCCATGCAAGCCGAGGGCAATGGAAATTGGTATCTCGATCTCGCCGAGGCACACATCGGTGATGAATACAAATACTTCATTCAAAACAGCGAGCAGGAACTCTGGCGAATTGACCCCCGTGCCGGGAAGTTACGAATTCCGTGGGAGCGGGCGTGATTCACGATCCCCATTTTGATTGGGAAGAGGACGATTACCAACTGCCGCCTTGGAACGAACTGGTGGTTTATGAAATGCACGTCGGCACGTTCCATCGCACCAATGAACACCCCGTGGGAACCTTGGAGCAGGCCGTGGACAAGTTCGGCCATCTGAAATCCTTAGGTATCAACGTGATTCAACTGATGCCGACCTGCGAGTTCGCGGGCGATTTTTCTTGGGGGTATAATCCGGCGCACATCTATGCGGTGGAAAGCGCTTACGGCGGTCCTCGGGCGCTTAAGGAATTCGTGAAGCAAGCGCATCGGCAAGGCATCGGCGTGGTGTTGGACGTGGTCTACAACCACTTTGGCCCCAGCGACCTGCAACTCTGGCAATTCGACGGTTGGAGCGAAAACGGCAAAGGCGGGATTTATTTCTACAACGATTGGCGCTCGAACACGCCCTGGGGCGAGACCCGTCCGGATTACGGACGCGGCGAAGTCCGGCTGTTTATCCGCGACAACGCGATGATGTGGGTGGAAGATTATCGTCTGGACGGTCTCCGCTATGACATGACCTTATATATGCGCTCGGTGAACGGCACGGATGAATTGCCGGAAGGCTATGGATTGACTCAATGGATCAACTCCGAAATCGCAGAAAAACATCCCGGAAAAATCCTGATCGCCGAGGACATGCAGAACAACGATTACCTCACCAAACCCAAAGATGAAGGCGGGGCGGCGTTTTCCGCGCAATGGGACGCGGCGTTCGTGCATCCGGTTCGCGACGTCATGCAGCAACCGGACGACAACTCCCGCGACATGGCCAAGCTCACGCAGGCACTCACTCATCGCTACAACATCGATTCCTTCGAGCGGGTGGTTTATTCCGAATCGCACGATGAAGTCGCCAACGGCAAAAGCCGCATGCCTTCGGAAATCGACCTGGAAAACCCGCAAAGCCAATACGCCCGCCAACGGGCCACCTTGGCGGCGGGCTTCGTGCTGACGGCGGCGGGCATCCCTATGCTCTTTCAAGGCCAAGAATTTCTGCAAGATGGCTGGTTCGATGATGCCGACGCTTTGGACTGGCATTTGAAGAAAGATTTCCCCGGTGTGGTCAGGCTCTATCGCGATCTGATTCATCTCCGGTTGAACCGTACCGGCGTCACCCGAGGATTGATCGGCCAGAACCTCGGGATTACGCATGTCAACAACGATGAAAAACTCATTGCCTACCAACGCTGGGCGGACCACGGTCCGGGCGATGATGTGATGGTTATTGCCAACTTGTCTTGCCAAGCGAAGGAAAATTACCGGATCGGCCTGCCTCAAACCGGCCTTTGGCAGTTGCGACTCGACAGTGCCTCACCAGATTACGGCTTGAAAGCGGCGGCGATCTCTCAGCCCCAACTGGAAGCCCAGGACCAATCCTACGATGGTTTGGGGTTCTCGGCAGAGATTTCGCTCAGCCCTTACAGCCTGCTGATCTACTCCCAGGATAAAACTGAAGAACCGCAATCGAAACAGGGCAAGTAATCGCCAAGAAACAGTTTCTTAGGTTTTGGAGCATTCGTAGGAGCCAGAGGGCTTACGCCCTCCGGTCGGCTTTTTTTTAGGACTTGCCGGCTTTCGTTTGTTCGGGGGCAAATTTGGCGAGGGCGGTTTCTTTGATACCTCTTAAGTCGAGTTTGCCCGTGCCTAAGATCGGGACGGATTCGACTTCCACGAAGCACTCGCGGGACGGCCTCCACAAGTTGGGCAGGTTTTCTTCGTCAAACTTTTTCAAAATCTCATCCACTGATCGCGGCAGGGGTTTGTGCAGCACGACCAGTTTTTCGCCTTTCTTAGCATCGGGAACCGAAGTCACCGCTAAGGCGGATTCCAAGTTTTCCTCCGCCGGGAAATCGGGTTTGATGATCGACCTGAGCTGTTCTTCAATGATGACGTGCGGGACCATCTCGCCGCCGATTTTCGAGAAGCGATTCAGCCGCCCGGTGAGCGTGATGAAACCGGCTTCATCAATCGTGCCGATGTCGCCTGTGTGATACCAGCCGTCTTTGATGACCTCGGCGGTTTTTTCGGGTTGGTTAAGGTAACCTTTCATCACGTTCGGCCCGCGAAATTGCAGTACGCCCGCTTGGTTGGGGCCGAGTTCTTCGCCGGTGTCGGGGTCCACCACGCGGACGGTGCTGCCGGGAATCACCCTGCCCACCGTGCCGAATTTCTGGCCATCTTCTTTTTCGGAACCCGTGCGTTTCTTGGGCACGTTGGCCGCCGCCAAGGGGGCCAGTTCGGTGGCTCCGTAGCCTTCGGTGGGGAACACGCCGAATTTTTCTTGGAACTCTTCGGCCAGTTCCAGCGGGAGTTTTTCCGCCCCGACCACCACAAGTTCCAAGTGCTTCATTTGCTCCGGCGTGCAGCGTTTAAGGTACGATCTTAAGAACGTGGGCGTACCCATCATAATTGAAACGTGATGTTGTTCGCAAAGTTTGCCGATCGTGCGGGCATCAATGGGGTTGTAGTGAAACACCGCGCGGATGTCGGTGGTCAAGGTCATCCACATCGCGAGCGTAAACCCGAACGAATGAAAGAACGGCATAATGCCCATGATCGAATCCGTATCTTTCCAATGAAACAGGGCATCGGTGGATTCGATGTTCGACATCACGTTCCGCTGCGAAAGCATCACGCCCTTGGGTTCGCCCGTCGAACCGGAAGTGAAGATAATGCCCAGCACATCGTCCGGGCGAATTTTCGTCAGCCCCAGCAGGCGTTCCAATAAGAACACGGGCATCGCGAAGGCTTGGGTTGCCGCAATGAGTTTATCGAACGCGGTGGTTTTCTCTTTCAGATCCTCCGCGTAAACCAATTCGGCATTCAGTTTGAAGGGCAGCTTATCCATGAACTTTTTGCTGGTGATGACGTGTTTGAGGCCGGCTTCTTTGATGCAGTAGTTAATGTCTTTTTCGGAAAGCGTGTAATTCAAATTGACCGCCGTTTTTCGCGAGAGGGCAATCGCGGCGTTGATGACGGTTCCCGCCACCGTGGGCGGCAACAGCACGCCGACCATGTTTTCCCCCGGCTGAAATACGTGCCGATGCAGCACCCGCTTCATCATCAGGCTGCCCGCGAGCAATTTGCCGCCGCTAAGTTCCGCACCCGAAGAATCTGCGACTTTCACGCGGGTAAGATTCTGCCGGCAGCGGCGCAGCATTCGCCGAGGCGGCACAAGTTGTTTCGAGGTTTCATGATCCACGGTTTCCACTCCTAAGTTTTGCACGGCTTGTCGGATTTGATGGATGTTCTCCGGCGAGATCATCGGCTCGCCAAATCGCACGGTCACGGGGTAAGGCCAAGTCGTGGGTTTCTTCCAGAATAACCGGCCTTCGGCATAACTGAAAATACTGCCCCACAATCCACCCAAATTCACGGGAATCACCGGGATCGTGGTTCCATCCACAATTCGCATCATCCCGCGTTGGAACTCGGCGAGTTGCCCGGTTTTGGTCAGTTCCCCTTCGGGAAAAATGCAAACCAACTCGCCGGCGAGAGCGGCTTCGCGGGCGGTCTTCAAGGCGGTCACAATCCCTTTCGGCCCCATGTTGGGATTGAGGTGAATGATGTTGTAGGCTTCGGCAATCCAACTTAACAAGCGGCCTTTGAAGAAATCCACATCTGCAATCACCCGCACCGGACGCGGGCACGCCAACAACAACAAAGGCCCATCCAAACGGGAAACGTGATTGCAGACCAGCAAAGCCCCGCCCTCCGCGGGCACGTTTTCCCGCCCGCGAACTTTCAGCCGATAAAACGCCAGGCTGATCATCCAAACCGCAAACCGTACCGTCGCATAAGGCAAGAGCCAAACCGCATAGATCATCACGGGAACCGACAAAACCCCGGCCATCAAAAAGATCTGACTAGACGAAAGGTGCATGACTTGCCGCATCAGATAGAACAGGCCCGCCGAGACGATCATCATAAAGAAAGCCAGAAAATTCGCCGCCGCAATCACCGTGCCGCGAGTTTTTGCTTGGCTGCGTTGCTGAAGAAAAGATTCCAAAGGCACGTTGAACAAGCCCGCCCCCAACCCCAAAGTAAACAGGAATCCGCAGCACCACCAGAACGCGGCGGAGTTCGCGACCTCTTTCACTTTCAGAAGATCGGCCTCTTTCGGGACCACCAGTGTGGGCACGTGTGTTCCCACGAAGCACAACAGCACGGAACTCGCGATAATGATGCCCACGCCCAAGGGAACCAAACCCAATTCCACCCGCCCCCGCGAGAGAATCCCCGCCGAGACGCTTCCCAAGGCCGTGCCAAGCACGAGAATAACCAACATCACGCCGACGCCGACTTGATCCAGCCGAAACACGTCTTTGCCGAAAAGCGTGATGTCATTTTGGGCCAAGGAGGCCAGCATCCAAAAAAACGAAATCCCTAACGCCGCCCGGAACAACGGCCCCTGGGAAGCGAGGAACCGTAAATCTCCCCAGGTTTCCTTGAGCGGATTTTTGGGCATTTTGCGGGCGGGGTCGGCGGGTTCGAGCCGCAAAATCATCAGGCTTGCCAGCCAACCGATGATGGCCGTGCCCAGAAACGCCCCCGTCAACGGCCAGAGATTTTTCAATCCATCCGAACCCGATAACCCGCCAGGTTTTAGGCAGGCGTTGATCGCGGTTTCGTTCGCTTGATATAACGCCAACCCCAAAAACGTGCCCATCGCCGCCGAGGTCACGGTGATTAACCCCATCACCCCGTTGGCGGCGGAAATGCGTTCCGAGCGGACCAATTCGGGAATGCTGCCGAATTTGGCCGGGCCCGAAGAGCGCACTTTGGCTGCCCATCAGCATCACCACGAAAAACAACAGCCCCACGTTGCCGACCGCAATGCCGATGATTCCCAACAGCATCAGCACGATCTCGGCCACTTTGCAATAGACAATCACCAGGCGTTTGTCGAAGCGGTCGGCCAGGTAGCCCGCGAAATTGGCCAGCACCAAATAAGGAGCCGTGAACAACACGGTCCCCCACATCAGCGCATTGGCTTCGCCCAGAGCACCCATGCCGATGGGAATCACGAGCCAGCGAAACATGTTGTCGTTCGTGGCTCCCAAAAACTGCGTGACAAGCAGCCCCAAGAACGAACGCGACAGCAAACCCTCGCTGGGTCCAAAGGCGGAAGGTGGGGCGGATTCATCGGGGTTTGTCATATGTCTGGAGGCGTTTCACGAAAGGGAACCAAATCGGCCAACGGGAATCCATCTGCCCGCCATTGTTTCAAGACGCGGTGAGGGACAGAATATCACGCCCGCACCCGAAAGAAACGCCAGAATTTCCAGAAATCAGAGGCCAGGAAGAATATGGAGTGTTCAGTGTTTCTGCAAATCTAAAAAGATTTGACAACCAATGGCAGGCCCGGCAGAATGTCGAAAGTAATCGATGGAATCAAGCATCTCTCAATTCTGTAGAATTACAAGATAAGCGATTTTGCGAGGGAGCAAGGTGCGCTCGGCTATTCAGCACTTGTTTGTACCCATTCTGGATTCTGCCTCGGCTATTCAGCACTTGTTTGCCTTGGCTTGGCATTATTTTTATGTTGCTGCATGATCTACTGCTCTTTCTGGATTCCAGGTTCGGCAATTCAAATACCAAGGGTAGGAAGTTCCTTCCGGTCCTATAGCGGGTTGTTGACATACTCTCTGTTTACTGCTGGAATCCTATTGGGTGCAGCCTCGATCCTATCCGCTTTCAGTATTTCAGGGTCTTCGTGGCTAGTAATCCTAAGGGCGAGCATCACCGGCCAAAGTTCGTTGAGGTGGGCGATGCCCATTTGCGCCGACTTTTCCCGCTGCACTGCCCCGGTTGTATGCAAGAGTTTTCTTTGAGGTAGCATCACATGACGGCGCGGGTGTTGGGGTTGCGAGATCGCGTTGGCTGGATTTTGGGCCATTGGGCGGTTTATCGTGGCGAAGTTCCTTTGTTGTTGGGGCTGACGTTGGCCAATGCTTTGGTGTTGGTGGCGTATCCTTATTTGCTCAAGCGGATTATTGATGGCATTCAAGCCTCGCTCACGCCCGCGTTTTTGTTGGGGCAAGTCGGGTTGTTGTTCGGGTTGGGCGTGCTGCATTTTTTCATCTATGCCGTGATGCAATATCGGCGGGCGCGGACGAACTTGCGGTTTGAGTTCAGTCTCAGGCTAAGGGCATTCGAATACGTCTTACGGTTGGGGCCGGCGTTTTTTTCCCGCTTTCGCACGGGCGATGTCGTCACCCGCCTGAACGATGATGTGGCCGAGAAAATCTCTTGGTTCTTGTGCTCCGGCGTGTTTCGGGTGATCGAGGCGGCGGTGCTGATTGTGTTCGGCATCGCGATGATGCTGGTCATCAACCCCAGGCTCACAGTCTACACGGCGGCCCCGTTGCCGATTTTGGTGGCGATGTTCGTGGCGACGGGGCATCAATTGCATCAACGCTACGAAGCCGTGCAAAAGTCGATTTCCGAACTCAACGATTCCCTCGAAAGCTGCTTCAGTGGGATTCGCGTGGTCAAAGCCTTCGGCGTGGAAGCCAACCAACAACGCCTGGTCGAAGAAACCATCGAACGGCAACGCCTGGCGGAAATCAAAGCCGTCCGCTGGCAGACGATCATCGATTCGCTTTACGGCAACATTTGGCAATTGGCGATCGTGGCCGTGCTGCTCGCCGGCGGGACGATGGCGATTGCCGGGGAAGTCACGCTGGGCGATTTAATCGCGTTCGATGGTTACGTCTTGCTGTTGGTGTGGCCGATGTTCGACATCGGGCAGTTTTTCGTGCGGGGAAAACTGTGTGCCGTTAGTTTGGATCGCGTGGCGGCGGTGGAAGAATTCCCGGCGGAAGTGGTTGTACCCGAAGCCCCGCTGCCGGTTTCCCGGCACGTTTTGGCTCCCATCTTGAATGATGATGCCATTCGCCTCCATGAGATCAAACCGCTGGCGATGCGATGGGAAAACATCAGCTACCGTTATCCCGGCAGCGAACACTTCGCGCTCAGGAACATCTCGTTCACGGCGGAGCCGGGCACGCGGACGGCCATCGTGGGCGAAGTGGGGGCCGGCAAAAGCACGTTGATGAATCTTATCCCCCGCGTGATGGATCCGACTTCGGGTTCTTTGATTCTGGGAGAACGCGAATCCCGCGAATGGCCCGCCGATGTGTTGCGCGGGCATTTGGGATACGTCCCGCAGGAACCGCATTTGCTATCGGGCACGATTGCGGAAAACATTCGCTTTGGCCGCGGGGGAATCACCGAAGAAGATGTGCAAGCCGCCGTGAAGATCGCTCAATTGGAAAGCGAGATTGCGAGTTGGCCGGAAGGTTTGGAAACCATTGTGGGATCGCGGGGCGTGCGGTTGTCGGGCGGGCAAAAGCAGCGGGTTTCGCTGGCGCGGGCATTGGCGGGCCGGCCTTCCGTGTTGCTGTTGGACGATTGCACCGCCAGTTTGGATGCGGAAACCGAAACCGCCTTATGGGACGATTTGACCGAAGCGTTGCCCCACTGCACGACCTTGTTGGTCACGCATCGGCCTTCCACCTTGGAGCAGGTCGATCAAATTCTCGTACTGGAAAACGGCCATCTGGTGGAAACCGGCCCGTTTGCGGAACTCGAACGCGAAGGCACGGTTTTCCATAAACTCTACGTCGCCTGGAAACTCCAACACGAAACCTAATGCGGTGTGGGCCGCAATCTCATCATTCTACGGAACCGGGGAACTTACGTTGCCCGCTCGTCTTGAAACGCGATGAAAACTCGCTGACCTCTGGCCCCTCAGAAGCTCAGCCCTACGCTTCCGTCGAGGATGGCGTGCTTGATGCTTTGGCGGTTGTAGGTGTAGGTGATGTGAACATTGCCGTCGGAAGTTTGAATGACCGCCGGGTACGAGAATTCGCCGCCTTGTTTTCGTTCCAAAGTGAGGATGGGCTGCCAGGTTTTTCCATCGCGAGAGACCGCGACGTTCAGCATGTTCCTGCCGGAAGGAAATCCTCCTCGGCGGGTGGTGTGGTTATAGACCAAAAGTTGCCGGCCATCTTTGAGCGTGACGGCATCGGTTCCGGAATTGGGGTTGGGCAGCTTTGTGGCGGTGACTTCGCTCCACGTTTTCCCGCCGTCGCTTGACCAACTTTGTGCGAGCACGCTTTCCTTGGTCCGGCAGAGGATTTGTAGTTTTCCATCGGGATAGGTCAAGATACTGGGTTGGATCGCGTTGTATTTGGAAGCATCGTGAATCGGCCCGATGACTTCCCAAGTTTTGCCACCGTCGGTGGTGCGTTCAAAATGCACTCGCCAGCCTTGATGCTCGCTGCTGCTGGGGCAGAGAATACTGCCATCTTTCAGTTGAATGGGTTTGTTTTTCACGGGGCCGATTAAGTTCGCGTTCTCTTGGCCCAACTTGGAATCCTTGCCCAGCTTTCGCGGTTCGGACCAGGTTTTGCCGTTGTCGGCGGATGTCATCAACATGCCCCACCATTCGCTGGGACTGGGGCCGACTTTATAGAACAGCATCAACGGCCCGGTTTTGGGTTGAAATAACACGGGGTTCCAACAGGGATAACGCTTCGCCGGCGATTGCACGCCGTTGGCAACTTCCACGGGTTTCGTCCAGCCGGTTTGTTCCAATCGGGAAACCCAGATGCCGACATCGGGATTTTTCTCATGCTGACCCCCGAACCAAGCCGACACCAAACCGGCAGGTGTTTCTACAATCGTGGAAGCATGGCATTGCGGCGTGGGTTTGTCGTCCAAGGGATAAAGCAACTCGGCTTTGAGGAACCCATTTTGGCCGGGTTGGGCCACATCGGGAAGTTCCGCCCCGATCGCGGGGTTCGTACTCAATGCGAACAATAAAGTCAGCAACACGTGCAGGAAAAGCATGGCAGGCATCTTTGTTTGAGGGACATCGAACGAGCGAACGGACTTTGCGAGTTGTGTTCCCAGGTTACCCCGATCTTCCAAATGAAACAAGAAACGGCTTTTCGATGGGCTGCGAATGTTAGGCAATTTGCGGAATTCAGATGCCAGGAGGCCGAAAAATCGACCTAGCCTTGAATTCCGGGGACGGTTATGATTCGCTACCCCTAACCGGCGGGGGAAAAACTGGCCTCTCCCTGGTCCATCACCGATGTCCGGCGTGTCCCGGGAGCCTGAGCGAATCCATTTCGCCTCGATCCCCAGACCAAGTAAAACAAGGAACGTGCCTCTTATGAGCAGGATGCTCACATCTTCCATTGTTCTAGGTGTTTGGAGTTTGGTCGTTTGGGGGCCGATGCCTTCCGGATTCGCTCAGGCTCCGCCGGGGAATGCGGGAGGCCGCCAACCGCGGCCCCAAAACGCCGAGCTGCAAGTTCAAAATCTGCCGCCGGAACTGGAAAAACTGCTATTGGCTTGGTCGCAAAAATCGGCCCAGGTTCAGAAACTGCAAGGCACGCACCATCGCTACGTTTACAATACCGTTTTTATGGTGGAAAAGCGTTCGGAGGGCGTGTTTTATTACGAAGGCCCCGGCAAGGGCCGCATCGATTTGACCCCAGCGGAGATTGCCAAGGGCGAGGTCTCCAAACGGCTCGATAAAGATGGCAAACCCTTCAAGGTGCAACCCGATCGCTCGGAACGCTGGATGTGCGATGGAAACGACATCTGGCAAGTCGACGATATGACCAAACAAGTCAATATCTATCCCATCCCCAAAGAAAACCAAGGCCAAAACATTATGGATGGGCCGATGCCGTTTTTGTTCGGCATGCCGCCCGAAAAAGCCAAACGGCGTTATCATCTGAAGTTGGTTCACGAAAGCGATGAACAAGCCGTGATCGAAGTTCACCCGCGCCTCGCGGTGGATGCCGCGAATTGGCGAAGGGCCTCGGTGATTCTCGATAAGCGAAACAATTTGTATTTGCCGCGTGCGGTGCAATTGATCGACCCTTCCGGGAATTTGGAAACGGTTTATACCTTCGGCGAATTTCAGGTCAACAAGGACGGTCGCAATTGGCTGATGAAGGTTTTCGGAGCGGGCGAAGCCGACCCCTTCCGCCCCAAACTGAAAGGCTACGCCTTCAAGGTGCATGCCATCCGGGAAAACCCGCCGGCGGACGGGCCGCTTGTGCCTTCGGTTGCCGGCCTGGGTTGGAAAGATGCGAAGGATCTTTTGGAAAAATTGGGCTGCACGGTAAAAATCTATACGGGACAAAAAGCCCCGCAAGGAGCGTTGACCCACGTGGTTTACAATCAAAAACCCGCCGCGAAATCGCCTTTACAAAAAGGCCAGCAGGTTGTGCTCACGATCTACGACCAAGCCCCGGCAGAAGCTCCACAAGCGGGGCAAGTGCCTTCCGTCTTGGGATTGTTCTGGAAAGAAGCCGGGGCCAAGTTGGAACAGGCGGGATATAAAGTCAAATATCTTCCCGGCAAAACCACGCCGGGACCGGACAAAGTCTTTATGGTCTATCAGCAAGCCCCCAACGCCGGCCAACCCTTACAGCCAGGCGGCGAAATCACGCTGACGGTTTACAATAAAGCCCCTTAACCATGAAGTAGATTGCGCGGACTTCCAGAACCAAGCCCTCATTTTTCAATGAGGGCTTGGTTCTTGCTTTTCATAACTTGAAATTCCACCGAGACTTAGGGTAGGCTTACTTACTGGGGTGGATCTCCGAGTGAGCTGAGTTCGGGCGGATCGATGGCGGATTCCGAGGGAAAATCCTCTACTTTTTTCAGCGTGGAAGCGAGTTCCCTCGTCACCACATCGGCCGATGGTTCCCCCTCGCCGCACACGTCCCTGGCGGGAACGGACCAAGACAGCCTGCCGGTGGCAGCCACTTGGAACTCTCCCGCCGAGGCAATTCCCGCTGCCGCACCCAGCGAATCTTATTGGGGATTGACGCCCCGCGATTGCCTGCTGCTGTTGGTTTTGGCAGTGGTTTGTTTGGGTTTTTCCATTTGGCATTGGGGGCGGTTAAGCGGTTGGGGCATGCAGCCCGTCGAAGTCGAACGCCTGCCCGAACGGGTTTACGATTACCGCATCGACATTAACCAAGCCACCTGGGTGGAATGGATGCAACTCCCCGGCGTCGGCAAAACCCTGGCCCAGCGGATCTTAGATTACCGCCAAGAACACGGCCCGTTTCAGAGCGTGGACGAGTTGGACGACATCAAAGGCATCGGCCCGAAAACCCTCGAAAAACTTCGCCCCTGGTTGATCGTCCAAACACACGAACCCGAATAATTCTGCTGTCGGCGGTTTGCGTTGCGAGAACCGCTTTGATCGAGCGAACCGGAACAGTCCGCGTGACAATCCTTCCCCGTTGCCATACCGAACCGAACCGCAGACGCGAAGGAAAAATTCGTAACTGCATTTCTGCGAGAACTTTAATCTGCTTCACGAAAAAACGGCGTTTTGAAAAAACAACATCGTGACCTATGCTTTGATTGCATTGAGATTCAGAACAGGATATATCGGATATTGGAATTTATTGATGGGAGGAGGTCCATCAGCCTTTCGAGTTTGCAGCAAGAGTCCTTCCATGAGTTATCAACACGCGAAAACCGGCTTGGTTTTGCTTGCCTTGCCGGTTGTTTTCTTTGGGCTGAATCTCGGAACAGATCTGCGTGCCTGCACGATTGCGGTGGTCTCCGGGAAAGCCACTGAAGATGGCCGACCGCTGTTGTGGAAGAACCGCGACACCGATTCGCGGCGGAACTTGGTCCAAGTTTTCCGCGGGGGGAAATACCGGTTGATGGCCGTGATCGACGCCGGCCAACCGGAAGCCGTCTGGATGGGAATGAACGAAGCTGGGTTTTGCGTGGCCAATGCGGTCTCGCGGGATTTGCCCGGAGGCAACAAAGTCGGGCGGGGCAACGGACGCTTTATGAAACTCGCGCTGGAGACCTGCGCGAGCGTGGCCGATTTTGAAAAGCTGTTATGGGAAACCAATTCCATTGGTCGGCGAACCCGCGCGAACTTCGGCACGATCGATGCCCAAGGCGGCGCGGTGCTGTTTGAAACCGGCCATCGTTCGTTCGTCAAGTTCGATGCGAACGATCCCGAAACCGCTCCGCAAGGTTTTGTGGTGCGGTCCAATTTTTCGATGACCGCCGGCGGAGCAAGCCATTTGTCACACCCCGAAGAGTTCCTCAAAATCTATTCGGGCCGCCGATATTTGCGGGCGAAGGGACAGGTGGAGAACTATCTCGCGCAGCATGGCTGTGTAGATTTTCGTTTCTTCCTGCAGCATCTCAGCCGGGATCTCGCCGAAATGGTGGATGCCCCATTGCATGAGTTCCGCCCGGAAAGCAAAGAGACCGATCACTCGCTGCCCGCACGGATCGACACGGGATCCACAATCAATCGCAGAACCACGGTTTCGGCGGTGGTGTTTCACGGCGTCCAAACGGGAAAACCGCCACAATGGACTACCATGTGGACGCTTTTGGGCCAACCCGCGTTTTCGGTGGCCGTTCCCTGTTGGCTGACCGGCGATCATTCCTCGCAGATTTTGGGCGGCAAGTCGCGCAGCCCGTTGTGTGCCGTCGCCTCGAACGTCCGTGCCCTGAATTACGATGGCCCCACGCTGTTAAGCACCCGTTGGTTGAACCGCATTTGGGCGGAAACAATGCCGGCGGAAAATCGCATCATTCAACAAACCGCCGGGCGTTTGAATGCTTGGCGGAAGAACGGCCGGTTTCCGCCAGCGAAAGAAGTCGCGGGCTTTGAAGAAGCGATGGCTCAATCGGCGATGCAAAGCCTGCTGAACGTGCAGACGATCATTTGCCGACAACCGGCTCTCGCGGAAAAAATTCCCACCGCAATCGGCAAATAACAGAAAGCCACCCCAAGCCGTTATTCCAACGGATGTTCGAGGTGGCAGGCCACGCAAGACAGCACAATCCACCGCGAAGAGTTCGTTTCGGTCGGCTCGATGGTTCTTGTCGCGGTTTTGACTGGGGCTGGTTGCTTCCACAAACAATGGTTGGCCAGCATGATGGGATCGGCATGCGCGGGCCGGGCGGGTTCGGATTTCGTGGTCAGGAAATACAAGCCCAGCGAAACCAACAAGCTCAGCGCTCCGACAGCGATCCAACGGGGCCAATGCCGGGCGGAAAACCATTTGCGCGCGGGGTGCAAGGTTCGCGCAGTTTGCTCGGCAATCTGCACCGCTTCCGGGGTAAGAAATCGACGCGGAGCAGAATGGCTCGATTCAAAATCCGTAAACGAACTCGGCAGCCGATTGGCTGGGGAATCTTCTTTCGCGACCGATTCCGTAGACAGCATCGCCAAGGCCGGGGCCAGCACATCCTGCATTTCCCGGCAGCGGGGACAAAACTCCAAATGCCATTTCAAGGCGGAATTGTCTGGCGCACTGGGGTCGGTCATGGCTTCAAAGGCTTCGTCACAATTCATTGCGGTTCCCTTTGCTGTGGGGTTCCGGTTGAAGGCATCCCGCGGGTTTCATCGGCAAGTTCGTCGGGCTTGAGTTTTTCCGCCAAGGCCAAAAGCCCGTTTCGCACTCGGCGTTTCGCGCCGCTGATGCTGGACTTCATCGCCTCGGCGATCTCGGCGAAGGAAAGGCCCCCGAAAAATCGCAACCGAAGCGCATCGCCTTGGACTTCAGGAAGTTCATTCAAAAGCGCGGCGAGTTGTTCTTTTCGTTCCAATAGCAACAATCGGCTGAGGCCCGTTTCCCATTCCACGGGTTCCGCCGAAGTGAATGAGGGGCAATTCACCGGAAGTTGCGAACGGGCGACTTGCCGAGGTCGGCCGTGTTGTTGTTTCAATTGGCGTCGGCAAAGATTCAGCAGAATCGTCCACAACCAAGTGCGAAACGCGAATTGGGGTTTGTAGGTCTGGCGGGCGGCGAAGACGGCCAGAAAGGTTTCCTGCACGACATCCTCGGCCCAGGCCGCATCGCCCAATTTGCTGGTCGCCACGCGGATGAGCGGGAGGCGGTAGCGGTCCACAAGGAGATCGAACGATGCGAACTCCCCCGCTTGAACCGCTTGCATGATCGTGGCATCATCCACCGCCATGCGTTTTCTCTCCCAATTCCAATCAAAACCGCTAACTTCACAACACATCTAATCCTATCCCGAACCGAATCGCACGGCAATCCCACTCGCATCACATGGGCCGAGCGGCCGAGCGAACGCCCGTTTGGCTGCAATTTCGCAATCACGTTTTAAGCCCGGCGGTTTGGTTGTTATGATGAAGTTTTCTCTGCGGCAATTTTCCTTGGGAATTCCTCTCCAAACCTATGAGCACTCTCATTCTTCGCGAAACGGTTTTAGTCCGCTACGGAGCCATTCCCGAAGTGGCCCGGTTTCGCATCGCCACCGAAGAAACCCTCAAACGGGATTGCCTCGTCATCGTGCGGACCCATCGCGGGTTGGAACTGGGCACGCTGTTGCAAGATGCCGATGAACGCTGCGAACGGATTTCCCCCGATGAGCAGGCCGAGGCCGGATCGATCATTCTTCGCCCGGCGACGGAAGCGGACCAACAACAACACACAGCGTCGCGAACCGATTGCGAAGCCCAATTTGAAATCTGGCGGAATCGCATCGCGAAGTGGAATCTGCATTTGGAACTCGTCGATCTGGAATGGATCATCGACCCCAAAAAACTCGTGCTTTACGTCTTGAACGAACGCGGCCCCGATTGCACAAAACTTGCCCTGCAAGCAGCGGCGGCGGGATTGGGAATTATCGAAGTCCAACCCGTGGATGCCCAAGGGCCCGTCCAATTGGAATCCTCCGGCGGCGGTTGCGGCTCCGGCGGTTGCGGTTCCGGCGGCTGCCACTGAACGGCGGAAGGCGGAGTGCAAAGGACGGAGAGCCAGAATCAAATCAAAAAACGATGGTTACTTCAACGTCCCCAAAACCTCTGGCCATCCACTGAATAACCGGCGGCAATCAACCAAAGAAAAACCTCTTCCTCCAGCCTAAAGTCTACTACCTAAAGCCTATCCCATGAGCCAAGCCATTTTCGAGCAGTTAAAACACATCCAAGAGACCTCCGGCACGGAGTCGGCGATTCATCAATTGATTGAAACGCTCCGCGAGCAAAAAAATTACGACCGTTTGTTTGAAGCCATGCTGCTCAAGCATCGTTACGAAATGCACCTGCCATTGGCTCAGCCGACCTCTTTGGATGTCCCCGAAGAACAGCGGCAGGCGTTTGAAGATCATTACATCGAAACCGCAAGAGAAGTCGGCGAACTGTTTCTGGCTGATGGTAATCTTCCCAAGGCGTGGCCTTATCTACGGACCATCGGCGAGACCGAAAAAGTTCGCCTGGCATTCGATGAACTGACCACCGACCGCGAAGCCGATGAAGACACCGAAAAATACATCGGCATCGCGCTTCACGAAGGAGCGCACCCGGTCAAGGGTTTGGAATTGATGCTGCGAACCTACGGCATCTGCAACACGATCACCACGTTCGATCAAGCCCTGCAACAACAGTTGTTGAGTACCGAAGACCAAAAGGCGGCGGCAGCACTTTTGGTCAATGAAATCTATAAAGATCTGACGTATACTTTGCAGTCCGAAGTCAGCCAGAAAATCGCGATGGTTCCGCCGGGTTCGACGATTAAAGAACTGATCGCGGGCCGCGATTGGCTGTTCGAGAACGACAACTATCACAGCGACGTTTCGCATTTGAATTCCGTAGTCCGCTTCGCGCGGGCGTTCGATCCCGAGACGCCGGAACTCCAAAAAGTGATCGAACTTTGCGAATACGGCTCGAAGTTGTCGCCGCAATTTCAATACCCCGGCGACCCGCCCTTCGATAAGTTTTACGAAGCCCATTTGCATTTCTTCAAAGTCCTTGCGGGCGACAACGCGGATGAGCATCTCAAATACTTCCGCGACCGCTTAAACGAAGAACCGGATGAGGATGACAAACCCTATTTGGCCATCGTGCTGGTGGATTTGTTGATTCGCTTAAAGCGGTTGAACGAAGCCGTCGATGCCGCCACGCCTTATCTTTGCCAAGTCAACGATTTCTCGCAAAACGGGTTTTCGTATGCAAGACTCTGCCAACAAGCGGGCCGATACCAAGCCTGGCAAGCGGCTTGCGAACAAGCGGGCGATTACGTCGGTTACGCGGCGGCGGTGATTCAAGAATCCACCCAAACGGGAAAGTGAGCGGAATGGCGCTAGCCACCGGTTCTTCGGATGCAAATAGAACTTAATGAAATCTGGCAAGGGTGAGCTTGGGTGTCCGCGTTTCGCGATAAAAACCGGGCGGCTTGGAATCGGTTGGCCGATGGCAGCAACTTCGCGAAAGTCGCCAGCGATGAAGAATGCGCCCATCCGCTCAAAGCATTGGATGGCAGAGGTTGGTTGCCGACGGACATTCGCGGGCTGAACGTCCTCTGCTTGGCGGCGGGCGGGGGTTGGCAGTCTATATTATATGCTTCGGCCGGGGCGAACGTGACGGTTGTGGATCTCAGTCCGGGCATGCTCCGCTTGGATGAACGCGAAGCCGCCCGCCGCAAGCTCAGCCTCCGCGTGGTGGAAACTTCGATGGATGATCTTTCCCCGCTCGAAGAAGCCGCGTTCGACGTGGTGCATCAACCCGTCAGCACCTGCTATGTTCCCGATATAGCCGCCGTCTATCGGGAAGTCGCACGGGTCACGAAAGATAATGGGTTATATATCAGCCAACATAAAACGCCGACGAGCCTACAAATCACCCACCGCACGGACAGGCATCAATATGTAATCGGCCGCGAGTATTATCACGAAGGCCCACTGCCCGCTTGCGAAGACATTTCGTACCGGGAAGAAGGAACCGTGGAATACTTGCACCGCTGGGAACAATTAGTGGGTGGCTTATGTAGAGCGGGTTTCGCAATTGAAGATTTAGTCGAACCCTACCGTGCCGACCGTTCCGCCCCCGTGGGCCACTTCAAACACCGCGGACGCTATATCGCCCCCTACCTCCGCATAAAAGCCCGCCGCCAACCCAGAATCGCCACACCAGCGACCCCACCAGCGATTTGGATTCCCTAGCAGATTGACCCTAGCCGACGCCTTTGGCGTCGGAACTGAATGACGTAGCGCGCATTGATCTGCAAGTAGTTCAATCTTTGGTTAGCAGGTACTTGGAACGTTTCAGAGCGTCCCAGGCGAGTTGTTGGATTTGGGCCGCATCCGTAGCGGGGACCGAGACCGTCACGCCCTTTGGGGTGGTGATGCTAGCGGGTAATCCGACGGGGCTTTTGTCGTATATCGCCGCGTAAAACGTGCAGGCGATTAGATAGGTAGCCGCCGGCGTGGGGTGGCCGCCGGAGTCGGCGAATAATTCGAGGGCCGGCAGAGATTGGTGAACCTGTTCCCAAGTCATGCCGGCGGGGGCGACTTCGGCGTGCAGTTCGCGGGCAATGCGGATGTAGGAATCGGTCCATAACTTTTGGGGGCCGGGGGTGTCTGGGCGCGCCGAGGTCATAAAGAACATCATAATCGCATCGGTCTCGCCCACCACTTCGTGAAACTTTCGCGCGTAGGGATAGAAAAATTGATCCCGGCCGTAACGCTTCAGCGGCGTTTGGCTTTGTTCCTGAAACACCACGAAATCCCAATCGCCATCGCGAATTTCCCGCTGGGCATCGCCTTGATCCCAATGGGTTTGCAAGCGGGCACCGCCTGGGGTCAGGGCTTTCACTTCCAAAGCCGGTTTCGCGTCTACCGCTGCCGCCAAGGCTTTCAGGGCTTCGGGAAAATCGTTGGCTTCGGTGTAACTATTGCCGATGAACAGAATCCGTATCGGCAATTTGCGCCGCCCGGTGACATCCATCTTCTTCCGGTCGCGAAGCCAGGCAGAGCGTTCCAAACGCAGCACCGATTGCTGCGTGTGATGGATGGCAGCCAACAGCAAGCCGATGAGCACCGCGATAATCGAAATGCTCAGCAGCACTTCCAGCACCGTAAACCCACGCCGAGAATTTCGCAATTGGGGCATCTTTTGTCCTCGATAGATTGGAGTGGCGTAGTTAGTTTGGTGGGCGATGCCCCAAAAACGTTACTTCTCAACAAGTCACCTCGTCATCAGTCTGCTTCAGCAGGAGGAAAAAACTGGGCCACATCGAAGTTCGCAATTGTTTTAGACAGCTTTCGCGGACTTACACCATGGTTGTTTTGGTGATCTGGATTCGCTCCCGCGTCGAGAAGTAGCCGAATAAGTTCACCACGACCCCGGCTATTGAAGGTCGCTGTGCAAAGCGGTGTGTTTCCATGTCGATCAGCAGGATCAACTGTTGCTCCTGCACCTAGCAATAGCTTAGCTTCCGGGAGGGCAAATTCTTGGGCAGCGATATGAAGTGCAGTAGTTCCTTGATTGCCCGGGGCGTTGACATCAATGTCGTGTGCAATCAGCGAAGCGACCGCATTCACATCGTGATTGACAACGGCTTGATGCAGTGCTGTGCGCCCGTCACGATCTCGTGCATTGACATCACTGCCGGCTTCCAAATCACGAAGAAAGCATTCACGGTCTCCTACGATTAGAGCGTGAATGAGAGGAGGAACATCCGTCATTGGCATCTCCAAATTCTATAGTGCTACAGTGCCGAAGGGTGAACATGGCCCATCCCAATGTTCTTTGGTGGGCAATGCCCAGTCTATGTTACTGTGGTTGCGGGGTGTTCTTCGGGGGGTTGATCGAATCTGGCTAGGACGGCGCAGCCGCAGGAGTCGCTCCAGACGTTGACGGCGGTGCGGGCCATGTCTAATACGCGGTCCACGGCGATTATCAGACCCTGGGCATCTAATGGCAAACCGACCGCTTGCAGCACAATGGCCATCATTACCAAGCCGGCGGAAGGAATTCCCGCCGCTCCCACGCTGGCCAATAATGCCGTGACCGCCACGATGATTTGCTGCTCGATGGGCATTACGAAACCGTTATATGCCTGGGCGATGAATAGCACCGCGACGGCTTCATAGAGCGCGGTTCCATCCATGTTGATCGTGGCTCCCAAGGGCAACACGAAAGAACTAATGCGGTTGGAAATCCCGGCCCGTTCTTCGACGGCGGTCAACGTCAATGGCAGTGTGCCGTTGGAAGAGGCCGTGGAAAACGCGGTCATCAAGGCCGGGCTAAGCGCTTGGGCATATTTCCAAGGGGACCGCTTGGCGATGAAATATAAAATCAAAGGCAGCACCACGCAGGCATGCACTAGCAATGCGAGGAAGACGGTGAGCATATAGAGCGCGAAGGTTCTGAAAACTTCCAAACCCTGCGAAGCGGTGGCGAACAGTATGAACGCGAACACGCCGATGGGAGCTAGTCTGATGATGAATAAGGTCATTTCCATCATCACGTCGAAGCCGGCTTGGAAGAAATTTCCCAGTGTCTTGCCGCTCTCTCCGCCGACTTTGATGATGAATAGCCCCAGCAAAATGCTAAAGGTAATGATCGAAAGAAAATCACCGTTGGCTAAGGCTTCCACCGGGTTGGGGGGAATCATGTTGTGGAGCAGGCCCAGAAAGATGCCGGGCAGAGATTGTTCCTCGCCGGAGATCACGCCTTCTCCGCCGCCGGGCAGTTCCGCACCGATGCCGGGGCGAAGCAGGTTCACCATCAAAATTCCGGTGGCGATGGCGAGCACGCTAGTGGCGAAATAATACAGCAGCGTTTTGCCGAACATCGAGCCGATGCGTTCCGTGCTGCCCAAACCCGCCACACCCACAACCAAAGATGTGACGATCAACGGAATGGTAATCATCCGCAGCAGACGCAGAAATAAATCGCCCACGGTCTTGGCGGCGATGGTTACCTTGCGGGAAAACGTGGCTTCGTATTTCTTATAACTTGCGGTGAACTGCGGATATTTTGCTGCTAGCTCTTTCGGGTCTTTGACCTTCAAAGAATTTACGATGCGAAACCCGGCGTATTGGCGGGTGTAGCGCATCGTGATGGAACCGGGTTCTTCCGAGACGTGCAAGCGGCGGTTGGTCACATCCACGGTTTTTTTCGCGGGCGGATCGGTTAGCAACGCCTCCGCCGCCTTCTTATAGCGCTTCTGAAAACTTTCCACCGAGGCAAACGACTCCGACAATCCCGGCTTGCCGTCCGGTTCGGTTTCGGTCAATTGAATTCCGCCGGCAGCGGTCGGTTGCACGGTGACTTGGGAATCTTTCAGCGGCAACTCGCCGGGGTTGACCACCAACCCCAAAACCGATCCCAGAACCATCGCGATTAAAATTTGATAATGCAGCGGCATCCGCAATAAAAACATCGGCGAGATCCTTGCTCGATTGATGGGAAACTCGGAAACAAGAGGCATCAAATCCTATCCGATTTCCCCTTGCCCGCAAAACACGGAGCAGATCAATTTAGGTCTAACCCCTTCGGGGTAAATGCGGATTTTCCTCCCTGTTCCCAGGGTGGCGCGGCTGCGCCGCTGACCCTGGGCTTTGGCATGTAACGCCTTTGGCGTAAGGAATTTGTTACGTGGTTGTAAACAAGAATTTGGCTGGCTACGAACGAAACAAGCCCGCGACGCAAAAAATGGAAAGCGTCGCGGGCTGTTTGTGTTCATGGCCGAAGCCTCCCTGTCTCCTAATCTCCCCTGCTCCCCATCTTCTTCGCTATGGTCTGGCCGAGGGGTGTTTCAACGGCAACCAGGCTCCGTTTTCTTTGCTGCTGGCGACGCATTGCTGGATGAAATTCATGCCGTCCACGCCGTCGTAAACGTTGGGGTAAATCGTGTTCTTGGTTTCAAAGGCTTCCCCGCTGATGCGTTGGACGATGGCATCGTAAGCCGAGCGGTACACGTTGGCGAAGGCTTCAAAAAAACCTTCCGGGTGGCCGGCGGGCAACCGGCAGGCGGCGGAACCGGCTTCGGCGAGGTACGGGGCGTTGGGGTCGCGGGAGTAAATCTGATGCGGCTTGCCATTCTTGCGGAGGATCATTTGGTTGGGTTCTTCCTGCCGCCAAGAGATCGCGGCGTCCGTGCCGTCGATTTCGATGAACATGTCGTTTTCCCGCCCGTGCGAAACTTGGCTGGCGGTGACGGTTCCCAAAGCTCCGTTCTCGAAGCGAATCACGGCGTGGCCGTAGTCGTCGAGTTGGCGTCCGGGGGCGAAGATTTTTAGGTTGCAGGAAACCTCGGAGGGAATCAAACCGGTCACGTAGCGGGACAAGTTATAAGCGTGGGTACCGATGTCGCCGAAGGCTCCGGCGGCTCCCGATTTCTTGGGATCGGTTCGCCAGGCGGCTTGTTTGTGGTCGCCTTGTTCCAGCCGCGCCCGCAGCCAGCCTTGAATGTAGTTGGAACGAATGGCTTGAATTTCGCCCAATTCGCCATTTTGAATCATCTGCCGGGCCGCGCGGATGAGAGGATAGCCGGTGTAGTTGTGCGTGAGTGCGAACACGGCCCCGGATTTTTCCACCAAGGCTTGCAGTTCTTCCGCTTGAGCCAAGTCGAAGGTCATCGGCTTGTCGCAGATCACGTTGAAACCCGCTTCGAGCGCTTTTTTGGAGATCGGAAAATGCGTGTGGTTGGGCGTGGCCACGCTGATGAAATCCACCCGCTCATCGGGCGAAAGTGCCGATTCTTTTTCGATCAACTCTTCCACGGAACCGTAAGCCCGGTTGGGTTGGATGTCGTAAGCGGGGGCCGAGGCTTTGGCTTTTTCGGGATCGGACGACAAAGCCCCGGCGACGAGTGCCGCCCGGTTGTCCAAAATCGCTGCCGTGGCGTGAACGCGGCCGATAAACGCCCCTTGGCCGCCGCCGACCAAAGCCATGCGAAGTTTGCGATTTAAGGGACCGTTCGTGGTGTCCATGTTGCTCTCCTGCGGTCATCGAAGACCGGCCGATGATAGAAATAGTGCTTGCGATAGTGGGTGTTGTTTTCAGAGGGGAATCCGAGCACAAGCATAATCCCGCCCCAACGAGTTCGCAACCTTGGCTTGCCTTGGTTGGCTCGGTGATGTAGACAGGAATTGCTCGTAGATTCCCAGCACGATTTCTCTTTCCCGAATCGCACGAAGCCATGATGACGTTCGATGAATTGGTCGCCTCCCGCAAGCAATGGATTGAAGAAGTTTTGATTCCCTTTTGCCGGTCGGCGGGCCGCAAGGATCTGATGCGGGCAGCGATGGATTGGAGCGACATCGCCGGGCGGGTGGATGAAAACGCCAGCTTATGGACCTGGGCCTGGAGCCGATTTCCCGCATTGGTTCACGAAGGTCTCAGCGGCCTGAACGAAACCCAGCCGGTAAAGATCACGCTAAAAACCGGGGAAACGGCAAGCGGTTTTCCCGAAGCCCGCCAAAGCACGAACGGGCAACTCGTGTTGCTGGGAAGCGCGGGGGAAAGCGAACTCTTGGGGCCGTTCTCGATTGATGACATCGCCGGCGTCGAAGTGGATTTAATTGACCCGGCGTGACATGGCCGAGCAATCTGACGTGCGCACCCGCACGGCGCTTTTCAGCGGAACCGCAGGCCAATCCCCATCCAAAGGCTCAATCTCCAAACGCACGTTCATTTTGGAATTCGCGGCATCTTTGCCCCCGGCGGATTTGATTCGCTGCATGTTCGCAACCCGTCCCAGATTGGATTCTTGCCCCGGAAAATTCAAGGGAACGGTGTCTCCCAAGGCGAAGTGCTTGGCGATGGGTTCGGGCATTTCCACAACCAGATACGGTTGATTCTGGTTGGCCAATTCCAACAAGGGCGTGCCTTCGACAACTCGTTCGCCTGGTTTTCTCAGCACCTTGCCAATAATGCCGCTGACAGGAGCGGGCAGCGTGATGAAGCGGGGTTGGGCGTGCAGTACCCTGAGCTTTGCTTCCGCCCCCAGCAGCTCCGCACGCAGCTTGCCGATGTTCAATTTTTCCCGCACGCGATGAGCGGCTTCGATGCGGAGGGTTTCCAATTCGCTTAAATCCGCCGGCTCCGATTTGCCGGCGGAGAGAAGTTCTCGTTCTGTTTTTATGGCGACAATCTCGGCGTCGATGGTTTTGAGTTGCCGAGTCAGTTCGACATCCGCATTTTGTTCGGCCCGTTGAAGTGCGTCTTGGAGTTCGCCCACTTCGCGTTGGGAGCGGGCGATTTGCAGTTGCAATTGTTCGTTGACCAAGACGGCAATCGGTTCGCCGACTTGAACCGAATCTCCCGATTTCACCCAGAATCTTTGGATTCGCCCCTGCCAATCCGAAACCAAAGGCGTTGCCCGTCCGGTGATCGTGCCGGTTTCGGGCCGCGAGTTCTTCCCGCGAAAACTCCAGCACAAACCCGCGCCGAGGAGAAACGCGACCGCCATAAACGCCAGCACCCGCCCTTGAGAAACCGAAAGTTCCGACAGCCCGCATGGTTTGGCGGAAAGTTCCTTTTCGATTGGGGAATCATCAAGCATCGCGTTCACCGTCCCCCCGTTCCCAAAGAATCCCAAATTGCTTTGGCTCCGTATTCCCCATCGGCACAACCGAACGCGGGACTGAATCAAACCGGAACAGCCCGCAAAACCGTCAAGGTTTGCCGCGATGAAAGCTGCCGGTTTCGATTTACTCCACGCTGGGGGGCAGTTCTAACAGCAGGGTTTTGCGGTAGGCGATGCCGCCGGTCACGCCATCCAAGGCGATATAGCCCGATAGGGGAACTCTTTCGTCTTGGGCGATGGTTTTCATCACTTGTTTGCCGTTGATGTAAACCTCAACTTTCAAGTTTCGCACGATGAGCCGGAGCGTGTTCCATTCGCCGCGTGGCTTGGAAAGGTTTTCGCTGGGGGCTGCGTAGGTGTGCAAGGCTCCCGTGGTTTGCTTGTCGGGTTGGAAGCCTTGGTCATCCGCGAGTTGCAGCTTGAAGGCTTTGCCATAGGGATCATCTTTGCCGGGGGCGGCATAGCGGAAGAACACGCCGCCACTGCCGCCCGGTTCGAGAATCTTCCATTCCGCCCGCAATTCAAAATCGGCGTAGGCTTGGGGAGAGACCAAATAGGAACCGGCTTGGCGGGTTTTGTCGGATTCGTAGGTTCCCGGTTCGGGGGATTTCCAAACGCGGGGGCCGATGGATTTCCAGGCGATCTGTTTATAGATCTCCGCCAACCGCGTTTTGGCAACCGCCGCCGCCGGCGATTCGGGATAGTTCGCCTGCAAGGTTTCCAAAATCTTTAAGGCTTCGGTCAATCGGCCTGCGTCCAGTTCACTGCGGCCATTGTGCAAAATCCGCCCCGGCTTGCGGTCGCGAAACGTCTGCCCTAACTTGCCGGCTTTTTCCAGATAGCTCTCGGCGAGTTTCGGGTCGCCTTCGGCATCGAAATACAAAAACGTCGCCGTTCGTAGTTGATCCGGGGCGTTGCCTTTTGCCAATTGCGGCGCGAGCGCCGCCAATAAATCGCGAGGCTGCATTTCCGCGAGCAGTTTGGTTCCCGCTTTGCTCGCGCGGAAGTGAATCGCCCCCTCATCGGAAAACTTGACGAACTTGACTTTCGACCTGCGGATGTTGAACTCCGTCCCCGGCGGCATTGACTGAAACCGCTCGCGGGCCAAAGTCCAAAAGCCCGCGATGGACTGCAATTCCTCCCGGTCCCAAGCCAGCACGTCCCGATCCGCTTGGAAACGCGGGTCTTTCTCGGCTTCGGCCAATGCCTGCTCCGCTTTTTTGTATTGGCGGTCTTTCAACAGTTGGATGAACTCCGCACGGAATTTGGGATAAGGCGGAGTCTTTTTGATAAGTGTTTCTTTCGGCTTCACATCCGGCGGGATGAAGGGCAGTGAATCGGGATCGACGGGCTTGGTGTCCGCAACCATCGCGCGGACGGCAAGCGGTTCGCCCACAGCCGCGTAACCCCAACCCGGGCCGAGAAACAACCGCACGGCAAACAAATCGCCCCCGCCCACATCGCCTGAGTAATACAACCATTCTTCATCTTCGGAAATCCAAAACCGGCGGCGGGGGGAGTCGCTGGGATAGTTGGGAGATCCAAATTCGCCACGATCTCCGGGGCCGCGAATCGGTCTTGGATCGACTGGCGTCTGGCTCGCTTCAAAATTTTGCCATCGAACGCATACTGCCGGAGTCCATCCGCCGAAAGACAGGGAAATAACCCCGGCAGATTGAATTCCTCCGCCGACTTGAAATCCTTGTCGAAAGATTTCCGCAGCGAAACGAAGCCCCGCCGATCTTTTGAACCCTCCGGGCGGCTTGTCCAGTACAATTGTAATCCATCCGGCAGAATTTGGGCGGCCTCCCACAATTGATGGGGCTTGGAGCCGAACCTGAGCAATTCGGGGCGGTCGTATTCGCTTTGTTTGACCGAGACCGATTGAATCCGGTTTTTCTCCGGGATGACGTACACCAGTTTGCCTTGGCGGCTGACACTGGGTGCGGCGGGCAGTTCGCCGCTTTGCGTGGCCCGCAGAATTTGCGGCGGGTTGAAAAACTCGAACGGCGATTCTCGCTCGGCCCGATAAATCGCCCGGCCTTCGGAACGGTCGCCCACGAACCAAATTACCAATCCGCCCGGTTCCACGTATGGGTCCAATTCGGGTTTCGGCGAATTGAGCGACAACAACGCCACCGGGCGGTGAACTTCCATCTTGAGCAGCGGCGAAGCCAATAAACTTTTCGTGAACTCGGCTGTAGGCTGGGGTTTGGAGAAGTTGAGTTCGGCTTGCTGCGAACCTGCGACGGCTTGTGTGGCATCTTCAAAGCCCTCTTTGGCGACGGTGATGCGAATGGCTTCCTCGGCATCGCGGGGAATCTGCACGCGGCAGGGCGAGAGCAACAATTCGCCCGCCCGGGTTCGTGCGGGGTATCCGTTGACGAAAACCGCAAACCCCGGTTCCGCCGTTTGGACTTCCAGCGTGCGCGTGGCGATTTCCGGGCGGGGCAAATCTCGCGACTGCCCCACGGGTTTGGTTTCGATGGTCCGCCCGGCTTCTTTCGGCGGTTCGGCAACCGGCGTTTCCGAAGAACACCCCCAGCAACACGAAACTCCTAAAATCCAGGCAATGGAAAATCGTTTCACGCAAATTATCCTCTCAACAGACCACTGAGATGATCGGAAATTCCCTCTATTCTACAGGATGCGAGAGAAACCGAAACCGGAAATTTCGCGAGTTCCCGCTTCATCACTTCATCGCTGGGAAACCGCGTTTGTTGCGGGATGGGAACCATCGAATTAAACTGATCTGTTTGCCGAATGATGTTTTTGCGACCGGGAGAGTTTTTCATGGTGGGTTGTTTCGCGCGACGTTTACTGCTGGTTTTCCTCTTCACCCCATTTTGGCACGCGCGAATCTGCTTCCGGCGGCGGAAGCCGAACGTTCGCATCCCGTGGTGTTGGGGTTTGAACGCTTTCACGGCGGGGCCGCAAATCCAACGCTCGATCCGGGGCGGTTGTTGTTGGGCGAGTTAAACTGCGTTTCCTGCCATCAAGCCGAGAAAACATCGGCGGAACTCGTGCAGACCAAGCAGGCCCCGATTTTGGATGATGTCGGTGGGCGGGTTCGCGTGGAGTATTTGCGCGCCTTTCTGAACGATCCCCAACTCGCCAAGCCCGGCAGTACGATGCCCAATCTGCTGGCCGGAATGCCCAAAGAGGAACGGCAACAGAAAGTGGAAGCCTTGGTGCATTTTCTGGCAATGACCGGCAGCACGCGCGACACCCCCGCCGATTCCAAGAAAATCAGACCAGGCGAAAAACTGTTTCGCGAAGTCGGTTGCACGGCATGCCACGCTCCGGGAAATGAAGAAACGGTCAAAGGCAGTGCTTCCATCTTTTTGGGTAAGCTCTCCCAAAAATATACGGTCGCCAGCCTGACCCGTTTTTTGCACGATCCCTTGAATGTGCGTCCCTCCGCCCGCATGCCCGCTCCGAATTTGAACAAAAATGAAACCGAGGAAATCGTCAGTTATTTGCTGAAAGACTTAGCCGACCTTCCCGACCCCGAACTCGCGAATCTGCCCAAAATCCCTTATCGCTACTACGAAGGTTCCTGGTCGAACCTGCCCGAGTTCGACAAATTAAAACCCCAAGTTTCTGAAATCGGGCCGGCATTCAGCCCGCGCGTCGCCCGGCGGCACAATGATTTCGGCTTGGTTTTCGATGCGTGGTTTCAAGCGCCGCGCACAGGCAGGTACACCTTCGAGATCACTTCCGACGATGGCAGCGATCTGTGGGTGGATGGGGAAAAAGTCGTCGCGGCGGATGGGGTCCATCCCGCGCAAACCGAACGGCGAAGAGTACGACTCGATCAAGGTCCGCACCAAGTCCGCGTGCGTTATTTTCAAGGAGGCGGCGAGATTGCCTTGGAAGTCAAAATCGCCGGCCCCGGTCTTCCCTTGCAGCACTTAGGCCCGTTGGTCGCCGCCAGTCGGGACGATTTGAATAAAAAGCTCGACAAGGAAATTCAGGAAGAAAAATCCAAGCCGCGATTCACGATTCAAGCGGAATTGGTCAAGCAAGGCCGGGAATTGTTCGCCGGTTTGGGCTGTGCTTCTTGTCATCAACTGCAAGAAGACCGGCAACGCATTGAAACATTGGCGGACACTCGCAAGCGGGCCAAACCGCTCGCCGAGTTAAAGACCACAGGCGGTTGTTTAACGAACACGGCAAAAACCGGCGTGCCGTTCTATGCGTTGAATGAAGCCCAACAAGAATCGCTGAAAAAAGCCATCGCACAACTTCAAGAACCGAAAGCGGAAGAAGACAAACCCGAAGATGTGATTGCCGCCACGATGCTGCGCTATAATTGTTACGCCTGCCACGAGCGAAACAAAATCGGCGGCGTCCCCGAAGCGAGGAATACGCTGTTCCTGACCACGCAACAAGAAATGGGCGATGAAGGCCGTATTCCGCCTTCCTTGAACGGCGTGGGCGCGAAACTCACCCGCCAATGGCTCAAAAAAATCTTCGCCGAAGGCGCGAACGATCGGCCATACATGCTCACGCGGATGCCCAAATTCGGCGAGAAAAACCTCGGCCATTTGCAAAATCTGTTCGAGAACCGGGACACAATCGAGCCGGTGGACGTTCCCCCGTTGGAGATTTCCGACCGCCGCGTAAAATCCTTGGGCCGCATGATGTGCGGCGATGAAGTCTTCGGCTGCATCAAATGCCACACGTTTGAAGGCCAAAGGGCGTTAGGCATTCAATCCATCGACATGGCAATTATGACGAAGCGGCTAAAGCACGATTGGTTTCAGCGGTATCTCGTCAACCCGGCAGCGTTTCGACCGGGAACCCGCATGCCGTCCGCGTGGCCTCTCGGACGCAGCACGCTTCGCGATGTGTTGGACGGCAATACCCAACTGCAAATCGAAGCCATTTGGGATTATCTGGCCGATGGCGACAAAGCCCGCCCGCCGCAAGGTTTGAACCGCCAGGCGATTGTTTTGGAGGCGAAGGACAACGCGGTGATTTATCGAAACTTCATCGAAGGCGTGGGACCGCGGGCGATTGCGGTGGCCTATCCCGAACAAGTCAATCTCGCCTTTGATGCCAACGAAATGCGGCTCGCGTTGATTTGGCAAAAGCAATTTATCGATGCCTCCAAACATTGGCTGGGACGCGGTTCGGGTTTTCAGGCCCCCTTGGGCCAGCAAGTGCTTGCATTCTCGCAAGGCCCGGCGTTCGCCCGTTTGAACCAAGCGAATGCCGCCTGGCCGCAGGCGACGGTTCTGCTGAAAGGCTATCAGTTTCGCGGGTACAAGCTCACTCCCGATAACCGCCCCACATTCCTGTACGACTACCTCGGCATGCACGTGGAAGATTTTTCCACCGGCGTCGGCGGCGGCAAACTTGGTTCCACTTTGAAGCGAACGCTCACGCTCAAACAAGACAACAACAACCCGGTTCCCGTGTATTTCCGGGCGGGGGTGGGCACACAGATCAAGAAAATTGCCCCGAAGACGTACCGCATCAACAACGATTTTCAAGTGCGGATTCAATCCGTCGCCGAACCTTTTCTGCTCCAATTCGACGGAAAAATGGAATTGCGAGTTCCCATCCAATGGAAAGCCGGCGCTGCAACCGTCGTGCAAGAAATCACCTGGTAACGGGAAGTTTTGTGTCTTGCACGGCAACCCATAAAACGTTTATTTTCCTGCGAAAAATGTTGCGACAAGAGATGGTCGTAATCTCTTTACGCCGCAGGTGTTCCATTCCGCAGCCCAGCCGCACCATCCTGGGGACGTGAGGGAACATTCGCATTTACCCCGCAGGGGTTAGACCAATCCCTTCTGCCGGGGTGGATTTTCGGGCGCGTTCTTGGGCCAATTCTTCCGCAAGGTTTTCGAGTTGGGTTCTTAAGGCGGTTTCCAATTCTTGCATCAGCGGGTCGCCTTTTTCTCCTTTCGGGCGTTTGGGGCCGACTTCAATCGCTTCGCCGACTTCGATGATAAGTTTCAACGGCCCATGTTTGCGGGCTTGGTCGGTCAGGTCTTCTTCGAAACGCTCGACGGTTTCCAACAAGCGTTCGGGCGGAGAGTTGGGCATCACGTAATGGCGGGGATAACAAGACAGAGATTGCGCGAGATAGATTTGTTCCAACTGCTGCCAACGGCGTTGGCGTTCTGGTTCGGGAAGATCGGCTTTGACCATGTCCGGCAGAATCGCGCTCCTTAAAGATTTCACCCGCGCGACCACGTCGCCCGCACGATTTCCGTTCAGCCATTCTTGTTCCAAGGGAACCAGAATGTGGTCGATCAGGCGGTCTAATCTTTTGTAGATCGACCCGGTGCGCGGTTCGCCCAGGTATTCGACTTCTTTCAACGTGAGCAACGCCGTGCCGAGTTTGCGGATGCGGTCGATTAACGACAACTGCCGTTGCGGCTGCCAAGAAAGGCGGGTTTCAATGTCGGTCAAAACGGGGATCAGCGTGGCTTCCAAGTCGCCGTGGAATTGGTAACGCATCGCGATGGGGTGGATCACCACTTTGCCGGGCGGGTTTTGTTTTTCGCGGCGTTTGGCGGCGGAACGGGCGATGAACGCCGTGCCTTCCATCAACACGCCCAAGCGGTCGTTGGTGCGGGTGATGTAGCCTTCGGGGTAGATGACCAACGGGCGGGCGGCGTGTTCGAGGATTTCGATGGCACAGTTCAGGGCTTGCCGGTCCATGCCTTCGCGATAAACCGAAAACGCACCCAATCGCCTCACGATAAACGAGGTCAGCCGATCCGACTTGAAGACGTGCCAACTGGCCATGCTGAAGACGCTGATTTTCATGGCTCGATTCAACAGCCCGATGGACATGGGGTCGGCGGGTCGGCAATGGTTGGAAGCCAACACGATGCCGTGACCCGCATCGAGCGATTGTCTTAGTCTTTCAGTTCCCCGGCATTCGCTGGCGACGATCCCGTGCTTCCGGCGGAGATACCCCGGCAAAATCTGGCGAAACAGCCAGGACCAAAAAGTTCCCCGGTAAGGCGGGATAAAGGTGTAAGGTTCATCGAAGACAATCGGCTGCATGAAACGTATCGTCCCGCGACTCTATATGGAATGGTGGCGATGGCCATTCATTCAGAAGGAGAAATCCCAGACCGCTCTTTTGTCTTTTCGCATGAAATGTTTGAAAAGCACGAAAAATATTCGGTTTCGGGCTTCGGTCTGAGCTAGGGTTTTAGTGTATTGTAAAAATCCGCATGCGGGCTAGGGAAGAACGCGGATCGGTCGGCAACATTGCGATTCAACTTCGAGGGGCTTCCATGAAACGATTACGACTCACCGCAAAAACAAACCGTCGCGGAACGGCTTTGGTGGAAATGGCCTTGGTGCTTCCCATTTTCGTGATGATTACCTTGGGGATCATCGAGTTCGGACGCGCGATGATGATCGGCCAACTGATTACCAACTCGGCCCGCGAAGGGGCAAGGCTGGGCATTATCTCCGGCTCTTCCAATTCGGACGTGACGAGTTCCGTTCAGGACTTCATGTTGGGAGCGGCCAACATCTCGGCGAGCGATTTGGCGATTACGATTACCGTGACCCCGGCACCGGGCAACCCCGATCCCGGAAACCAAGTCAGCAGTGCTTCGACGAGGGATCTGATCACCGTCAACGTCGCCGTGCCTTTCGACAAAGTCAGCTACATCTCGGGCACTTACCTCAAAGGCAAAACCTTAAGCGCCAAATCCGCGATGCGGCACGAATAGACGGTTCGCGGGTTCTCAGAATGCAAAAAGCGCGGCTTCGGTTGGGAAGCCGCGCTTTTTGGTTTGGGTTTTCTTCGCTTGCTTAGTTGATTCGCAATGGTTGCGAGGAGGTGGCGACGTTCATACGTTTGAGTGCCATTTCCGCTCCACGATAGGCCGACAAATGGGCCACTTTGGTGTCGATGGATTTGCGGTAACTGGCCACAGCCGCAGCGGTGTTTCCCGCCAGCGCTTGATGCTGGCCGATGAAGAAATGCGCTTCACATTGTTGGGCCTTAGAGACATCCGCGTTATCGCCTTGGGTGGTGGCGGCCAACAATTGCTGCTCGTTGATTTTGCCCAATTGATAGGCTAACAACAGATCGGCCCACTCCCATTTTTGCGGATCGGGTTCTAACACGCTTCCGAATTTCTGTTGCACGTCCGCCTGCGGTTGCGCCCGCCTGAGTGCCACCAAATTCCAAGGATACAAGTGCTTCAATTCTTTATTGGCTTTGGTCGCAGCTTCAAATTGCTCGGCCGCGGCGGCGTATTGTTCTTGGAAGAACAACACGAAACCCAGGTCCGCTTTGGCGATGGGGTTGTTCGGGTCCAACTCGGCGACTTTGCGATAGTCGGCGGCGGCTTCGGCGAGTTTGCCTTGGTGCAAACGGGCGGTTCCGCGAAAACTATAAACCATCGCCTGGTTGGGAAAGAGATTCAGCGAGCGGTCGAAATCGCTTTCCGCCGCTTGCGGATCGCCTTGTTCCATCAAAGTGAAACCGCGATTGGTGTAGGCGTAATACGCATCTTTTTTCAACTCGACCACGCGGGTGAAATCGGCAAGGGCCTCGTCGAATTGCTTGCGTTGCTGACGGAACATGCCCCGGTCGTTGTAAACCACGGGGTTATTCGGGAAAGTTTGAATGGCCTTGTTGAACTGATTTTCCGCCTTGGTGAAATCGCCGGCGGCGGCATAGGCGTGGGCCGCCCCGATAAAGGCCCCCATGTGCATCGAATTATGTTGCAGCGCCGTTTCGTAATCCTGGGCGGCCTCGGCGTGTTTGCCCAGTTGGGTTTGCGTGTGCGCCCGATGGTAGAGCACGTTGGCTTTTTGGTCGTCGTTGATCTTGGGCAGGTTCAAGACTTGGGCGGCGACTTGCAAAGCGACCTCGGCGTGTTCCTTGCGGCCTTCGAGTTGCGAGAGGTTCGACATTCCATACAGATAAGGCAAGTAATAATCGGTGTGTTCTTGCCCGTTGATGCCGATGGCTTGGCGGGCATCGGCGATGCCGTCGCGAACCATCTGGGCGTTGTTGGTTCGCAGTCCCATTTCCACTTCCGCGCTGCCGCGCAGGTAGTAGGCGACATCATCCTTTTTGTTTTGTTGAAGGACTTGCGTCGTCAGTTCAATGGTTTTTTGGTAGTTGCCTTGCTTGTAGAACGATTCCGCCTCGCTCTTGATTTTCTCGTGCGCGGGGTTGGCGTTGGTCTCGGTGATTTGTGCGGACAACGGGCGGCCGCAAAGCAGCGTGAGGCCCAGCAGCATCAATGTTTTTTTGGGGGTCATCTCTCTTCCCTTCAAAATGGAAGGCCATTGCCGAAATTCATCAGCGGCACAAAAATCAATGGGTTTTCTAGACGGGGCTTCTCAGATTCATCAACGCAATCATTCCGACAGAGCCTGCCGAGATCCGGTTTGGAATAATTCTGAGATCGTCACGCGGTGAAACGGTTGCAAACGAAAATTGCAAGGTTCAATCACTTTGGGCGAATCTTGCCTGGGATGTTTGCACTTTGCTCAGAAAACCCCATCCTCCGGGTTCCCAGCTTATGCAATATACGGGAGATGGAAAAATGAGTCTAGTCGGGAAATTTCCTAGGAACGGGTCGATTGGGCCAAGTTTGCCGAGAGATAAAATTTGCGGGATTACCGGAAGATTCCGCTTGTCAAATGATTTTGGCTTGGCATACTGAACGAAGAGCAAGACCCAAATCATGGAACACCAATCGGGAGGGATGGGGACATGTCGCGTTGGCAGGCGAATTTCGGATGGGGATTACTGGCAGCCATGATGGCGGGAGGATTTTGGTTGGCGTGGTCGCCGGGAGAAGCCCAAGTGGCAAACCCGGTGAAAAAATCGCCGGCCCCGGAAACATTGCTTCCGGCGAATTCCGTGGTTTACCTCGGCTACGACGGCTTGAAAGCCCACCGGGCAGACTTTGAAAAAACCGCCATCTATAAAGCCGTTTATGAAACCGGCTTGAAAGATGACATCATCAAACTCGTCACCGTGATCTATCAACAAACCGGCCAAGACGAGGAACAATTCACACTCTTCAAAGAGGTTTACGAAACGCTGACAGAACACGGAGTCTCGCTTGCGGTCGCGGTCTCCGCCGAGCAAGGTCCGCCCCAGGCTTACAGCGTGGTGGTGTTTCATGAGGGGGCGAAATTTCAACCGCAGCTTGCTCAATTCGTGAATCAAGCCTCGCAGGGAGACATCGATTTTCAGTCGAAGACGATTTCGGGCCGCAAAGTGACGCGCGGGATTCTGCCGAAGTCTCCGGGCATCGAAATGGGTTGGTGGAACGAAGGCCGGCATTTGGTGGTGGTCTTGGGCATCAATGCGGTGGAAAACGCGGTGGCGGTCGCGGCGGGCGATGCCCCGAACATCAAACAGCATCCGCTTTGGAAGAAATACCACGACACGAAACCGCCTGCGGGCATGACCACCCTGAGTTGGCTGGATCTGGGCACGCTACGAAAAACCTTCGGGGAATTGCCGCTGCCGTCCGTCGATCCCGATGTTCCCCGTCCCAAGGCGAACGATGTGGTCGCTGCGTTGGGCTTAGAGCACACGGGAGCGGTGGTGTCGCGTTCGGGCTTCCAAGGAGAAGCCTGCTGGTCGGAAACCCTGCTGGAAAACACCGGCCCGCGCACGGGGTTGTTGGCCTTAGTTTCGGACAAATCCATCACGCTGAAAGACCTGCCGCCGTTGCCTGCGGACAATCTGGGTTTTCACGTCCACACGATGGATTGGTCGAAGGTTTACGCCAACGTGGTCGAGACCGCAACCAAACTCGCAAAACTGGGGCCGCCCGCTGCCCAAGCCCAATTGGACGGCCTCTTGCAAAACCTGCCCGCAATTCTGGGTTTGGATCCCCAAGACGATTTGTTCAAAACGCTAGGCGATGTATCTTGCTTTTATGCGGATGGGGAAATGAATTTGTTCGGCACGGGCTTGGTGGTGGCGCAACAAGTGAAGGATGAAAAAACCTTCACCAACACCTTGATGAAACTTGTGAACCGTGCCGCCCAACAAACCGGGCCTCGCGAACTCAGGCTGACAAAAACCAAAAAGCAGGGCCGGGACATCATCACACTGGAAATCGGCATGGGCATGTTCAATCCCTCGTTCACGGTGGCAGATGGCTGGTTCGTGCTGGGGCTGGTTCCGCAAAGTGTGGAAGCATTTTATCTCAGGCTCGACGGCAAATTGGATCGCTGGAAACCCAGAGGCCAAACACGAAAAAGTATTCGCCCAATTGCCCAAGAAGTTTACTTCGCTGACCGTAACCGACCCGCAAGCCGGGATGCGGCTGATGTTGGGAGTGGCTCCCAGTCTTATTGCCGTCATGCAAGCTCAAATGCGGTTTTCGCCCCGAGGCGGGCGCGGGCTTCGGCCGTTGCCGTTCTCGGTGGCGGAACTTCCCCCGGCGGAACTGGTGGCCAAGCCGTTGTTCCCCAACGTAAGAGTGCAAACCGTGGATGAAAACGGCATCCGCAGTTCTTCCCGTATGTCGCTGCCCGCCATTCCGTTGTTGGACAGCGGCGGCGGCGCACCGGCGGTGGCGATTGCCGTGGCTTTGATCTTGCCCGCCGTGCAGCAAGCCCGCGAAGCCGCCCGGCGGTCCGTATCGAAAAACAACCTCAAGCAAATGGCAATCGCGATGCACAACTACCACGATGTCCACAAAGCATTTCCCCCAGGCACGCATCCCAACGAAAAACTCAAGCCCGAAAAACGCCTGAGTTGGCTCGCCGAGATTTTGCCCATGATGGATCAAAATGGGCTGTTTAAGCAAATCGATTTCGATGAAGCCTGGGATGCCAAGGAAAACCAAGCTCCCGTTTCCACTTCGATCCAAACCTATCTGAACCCCGGCGTGAAAGAACCGCCCATGAAAGATGTCACCGCTCCCACGAATTACGTGGGCATCGCCGGCGTGGGCGAAGATGCCCCCACGCTTGCCCGTCAACCACAAACGCGCGGGCATCTTCGGCTACAACCGCAGCACGCGGATGCGGGACATCACCGATGGAACTTCCAATACGGTGATGATTTCCGAAGCCAGCAAGGATTTCGGCAATTGGGCCGCCGGCGGGAAAAGCACAATCCGCGCGTTCACAAAAAAACGCTACATCAACGGCCCCGACGGCATTGGCGGCCCGTGGAAGGGCGGCGCACAGATGGGTTTTGCGGATGGCTCCGTGCATTTCCTCTCGGAAAACATCGACCCCGCCGTGATGGAACGCCTCGCAAAAATGGCCGATGGAGAACCCGTGGGCGATTTCTAACGCAACATCGCCCGAGAAACCCGCGGCAGTTTGCCGCCAAAACAGCGAAGGGACGGAAAATAATTATCAACCCTTTCCGGTTACGGCGCTGCCGCGCGGGGAATGTTTGACTCGACCGGTTATCCTTTCAATTTGGTCGCTTGACCTCTCTTTGGAAATTGTCAGGATAGGCAATGGGTATTCGTTTCACATTCCTCACGCGAGATTCAACATGGATTCGGTTGTTTGCTTAACAGATCCCCAATCGGGTTCGACCGCGAAAATTGCGGCGGAATTAGGGTTTAATTGTTTCGAGTTTCTCGCCCGTTTCGATGGGCGGATGGTGGATGTGATCGATGCCGCCCCGGATTTTATCGCGGGCAAGCAAAGTTTCAGCGGGCATGGGATTCCGCTTTTGTTTCCCTACCCCAACCGGATTCGCGGCGGAAAATTTACTTGGGCGGGCAAAACCTATCATCTGCCTGCGGAAAAAGTTGCCTATAACAAAGACAACGCGATTCATGGGTTCTGCTTGGATCGCCCGTGGCGAGTAACCGAACGGGGCGAGAATTTTGTCGTCGGGGAATTTCAACTCAGCCGGGAAGCCCCGGATCGCCGGGATCTTTGGCCGGCAGATTTCATTCTGGAAGTTCGCTATTCGTTGAAAGAGGCCACGCTTAGGGCGGATGTCCGCGTGACCAACCCGGACAATGTGCCTTTGCCTTGGGGATTCGGCACGCATCCTTATTTCAAATTGCCTCTGGGGGCTGAAAGTTCCCCCGCGCGGTGCTTGATCCAAGCCCCCGCAAGCGAACAATGGAACCTGATCGATTGCCTGCCCACGGGCGAGAAACGCCCGATCCCTAAGGAAATTGATCTTCGCGAGGGGGAGTATTTCGATGTGCTGAAATTGGATGATGTGCTTTCCGGTTTGCCCCGAGGGCCGCAGCCCATTCGCTGTTCGATTTTGGATGAAGCCGCGGGCTTGCAGCTCGATCAAATCACCGACCCGAGCTACCGGGAGTTGGTGGTATATAATCCGCCGGGCCGCGCGGCAGTGTGTTTGGAACCCTACACCTGCGTGACCGATGCCGTCAACCTGGAAAGCCAAGGCATCGACACCGGCTGGCAAACGCTGCCGCCCGGCGAAACCCGGACAAGTTGGATCGAAATCCTGCGCGGGACAAATTTTGGTTTAAGCCGGTCGAGATTGTCGTCTGGTGGCCACGGGTTGTTAGAACGGGTAGAACCCCGTCGAGCCGGTATTCCCCGGTCCGATTCCCGAAATCGAACGCCCCGGCAGCGAAAATCATGCTGGTTTGGGCTTCAAGGCGTTGGTAGGATGAACAGAGCGGGCCGACGAACCTGATCTCATCGAGCAGATTCTCTTGCTCCCCATCCTAGACCCCCACGCGGATTGGCTCCCTCGATTATGCTCAACACACATGCCGTCGGAATCGACCTTGGCACCACTTATTCCTGCATTGCGTATCTGAACGAGCATGGCCAACCCGTGACGTTGCAAAATCAGGAAGGCGAACTTTCCACCCCGTCGGTGGTGTTGTTCGAGCAGAGCGAAGTGCTCGTGGGAACCGAAGCGCTTCGTAACGCGATTTTGCATCCCCACCACGTCGTGCAAAACTCCAAACGGTTCATGGGCGATTCCGGCCATCGTTGGCGGGTGGATGGCAAACCTTACACGCCGATCGACATCGCAGCGTTCGTGTTGAAGAAATTGATCTCGGCGGCTCAAGAACAAATCGGCCCCATCGAACAAGCCGTCATCACCGTGCCCGCGCAGTTCAGCGATTTTCAACGCCTGGCCACAATGGAAGCCGGCCACCGGGCGGGCCTGCAAAAAGTGGACATCATCAACGAACCTGTGGCGGCGGCCTTATGCTACGTGCTGGGAAGCGAAGGGCTTTGGTTCTCGGAACTGGCCGATGAACAACGCATTCTGGTGTATGACTTGGGCGGCGGCACATTCGATCTTTCTTTGGTGAAGTACGAGAAAAACGAAGTCTGCGTCCTCGCCAGTGCCGGCGATTTGGACATGGGCGGCATCGATTGGAACAGCGCCTTGGAACAAGCCATCGCCAAGCAATTCCGCAAGGAGTTCGGTACGGACCCCCGCGAAAACGCGGAGAGCCTGCAATTTTTGGCCCTGGAAGTCGAGCAGGCCAAGCGCAGTTTAACCGTTAGACCCAGAGCCGCGCTCACATGCCAGCATGGCGGGCATCGCAAAACCTATCAGGTCGAACAGGCCCAATTTGAAAAGCTGACCCAACACCTCGTCGACCGCACGACAAAGATCACGCAGAAGATGCTTAAAGATAAAAAGATGGGTTGGGCGCACGTGGATGCGGTGCTGTTGACCGGCGGTTCTTCGCGGATGCCGATGATTAAAAACGCGATGAAAAGCATTAGCGGCACAACACCCAACAAAATGCTTTCGCCCGATCAATCCATCGCCCACGGGGCGACTTATTATGCGGGGATGCTCTTAACCAACGACAAATTCGCCCGCTCGATTTTGAACGAACAAGCCATGGAACGCCTTTCGCAATTCAAGCAGCGCAGCGTGAATGCCAGGGCGCTCGGTATTCTCATTCGAGATGCCCATTCCACCCACCGGGTTCCGCATTATCTGATTCCCGCCAACAGCAGCCTGCCGGTCTCGCTCACGCAGCGCTACGGAACCGTGGTTCCCAACCAACGCCGGGTGAATCTACAAATTGTGGAAAGCGGAGTTTCCAAAGAGTCGGCTCCCGTCAAGTTGGGCGAGTGCATGATCGACAATTTGCCGCCCAATCTCCCGGAGGGTTCGGAGATTGACGTCACGATTCGCTACGATGAAAACGCCCGCGTCCACGTCGATGCTATGGAAGTCAAAAGCGGCAAGAAAGCCTCCGTGGAACTCATCCGCCAGGAAAACATTGTGGCCCAACTGGCTGCCGACCACGTGAGCGAGCAGTCCGAAGAACTCAAACAGCTAACCCGCAAACGGGCCAAATCCCCGGCAGATTCTTCCAACCATCAAGAACTTCCTTCCCCATCGGCTAGGTCGCCGCGAACGGAAGGGCCGCCGCAAGGGCAGCGGAAAAAATCTTCCGGGCCGAAACTCCGCTCGATCCCCTCTCCGAAACAAATCCTTGACAAACAAGCCTCGCCGGAAGAATTGGAGGAATCGGACGAGCCGGTTCCCTTGGATGAAAACGGGCAACCGTTGGACATCGGGCGTTTGTCGGCGGGTTATGAATCGGCGAGTCGCGAGGAATCTCGTTCCGCCAAGCGGACGAGTCCGATGCCCCGCTCGAACGGCGGCCTTTCGGTTCCCGCGCCACCGACCGATGATGAAATTATGGAACTCGACCAACAAACCGGCAAACGCCGTCCGCCCGCACCGCCCGCCACCCGCAAACGCACTCCCGGAACTCGCCCGAACTCTCCCCGTCAACCCGCCCAACGCAAATCCCCTCCGCCGCCCCCCGCCGCCGCCAACAACCCCGCCGTCGAGCAAGGCGAAGACGAATTCTGGGACATGACGGAGTAAGAACAAGGGGAGATTGGGAGAACGGGAGGAAAGGAATTATGGGAGACCGGATCACTCGGCACACGGAATTGCAGGTTTATCAGTGCGCGTTTGCTGCCGCGATGACTGTTTTTCCAACTCACCAAGCCATTTCCCAAAGAGGAATTGTATTCGCTGTCCGATCAAGTCCGGCGATCTTCGCGTTCGGTTTGTGCCAACCTCGCAGAAGCCTGGCGAAAGCGGCGATACCCGGCGGCTTTCATCGCCAAATTGAACGATGCCGAAGCCGAGGCGGCGGAAACACAAACGTGGATCCAATTCGCGGTGAAATGCGAATACGTCCCACCCGATGAAGCCAACCGCTTTACCAAGAGTATGATGAGATTCTAGCCCTGTTGGTGGCTATGATCCATCATCCCGAAAAATGGACCCTCAAATAACCCCGCACAATGTGAAAGAATAACTCCCTATCTCCCATTCTCCCCCTCTTCTTCCCTGACCTCCGACCTCTGACCTCTGACCTAACTGACCAGCCATGAAAATCGAACGGATCGAACTTTTTCACGTGGCGATGCCTTTGATTTCTCCTTGGCGGACGGCTTACGGCGAGGATGCGACGATTCATTCGGTGCTCTGCCGCATGTCGAGCGGTTCCGTCTGCGGCTGGGGCGAAAGCACGCCGTTCGCCGCCCCCTGCTACAGCCCGGAATGGGCCGGCGGAGTTTACGAAGTCGCCCGGCAATGGTTGGCTCCCCGGCTGATCGGACAAGACATTGCCGATGGTAGAGAACTGCAAGCCCGGTTGGCGATGTTCAAGGGCAACCCTTTCGCCAAAGCCGTGCTCGATACCGCCTGGTGGAGTCTGCATTCCCGGATGATGAACCGGCCGCTGGCCGAATTATTCGGAGCCGAACGCGACGTGGTTCCTGTGGGGGCGGACTTCGGCGTGGAAGATTCGCTGGACATTCTGCTCGCACAAATCGGCGAAGCGGTCGCGCGAAAGTTTCCCCGCGTGAAACTCAAATTTCGCCCCGGTTGGGACTTGCCGATGCTCACCGCGGTGCGAAACGCCTTTCCCGATCAGGTATTCCACATCGATTGCAACAGTGGGTATCGGTTGGCCGATCTAAACCTTTTTCGAGAGATTGACGAGTTCAATTTGGCGATGATCGAGCAACCCTTGGCTTACGATGACTTGGCCGACCACGCCGTTTTGCAAGCCAAAATCCAAACGCCGGTGTGCTTGGATGAAAGCATCGCTTCGCCCGAGCGGGCGGCCTCGGCGATCGCGCTCAAAAGTTGCCGGTTCATCAACGTCAAACCCGGCCGCGTGGGCGGCGTGACGAATGCGCTGGCGATTCACGATCAATGCCAAGCCGCCGGCATTCCCTGTTGGATCGGCGGGATGCTGGAAAGCGCGGTGGGGGCTTCGTTCTGCGTGGCCTTGGCGATGAAAGAGAATTTTACCTACCCCGGCGATCTGTTTCCCAGTTCCCGCTTCTATCGCGAAGACCTCGCCGACCCGCCTTGGGAATTGGAAACCCTCGCCGATCAAACCCCCGCCATCCGCACGCGGAATCAACAACCGGAACCGGACCCGCATCGACTAAAAAAACTCACCCTAGAAAGTTGCGTGCTGGAATAATTCCTTGTCGAACTTAGGTTTCTCCCGTACAATGGGAGGATCAAACTCGATATATTCGCTTTGTGCCCATCGAATTCGTCGTAGTCCGATCTTTCCTCTCACTCGGAAGATTACGACACGTGACCCCCTTCACGCAAAGATATTTTTATGAGGGCGACCCGCCCCGCAAATCGTGGAAGCGGCGATTGGGAAAGTTGGTCTCGTTTCTATCGACCTTGTTTGTCAGCGCACTCTTCCACACATTGCTGTTGATGATCTTGGCGATGTTCGTTTATCGGGCGCTCTCTCCACCGGGCGAGAAAATCTCCAGCCTGCTTGTCACCGAAACCGCTCCTCAAACCCAGCCGGAACCGGCAGAAATGGATTTGGAACCGCTGCCGGTGGAGGTTCCCCCAGAGAAAACCGAGCCACTCTCGGTGCAAGATTTTCTGCCGGAACTCCCTGAAAAGCTGCTGCCCGTGGTGAAGGAAGATCCTCCCGCGAAGCCCATGCTCCAAGAGACCGTGGATTTTTCAGAGCAAATCGCCGAGCCTGTCGAGGGGATTTCCAATCCTGGGGGAGGAGAAAGCCGGACGCTGGTGCAATCGTTCGCCGGCCGTAGCGGGGAAATGCGGGCCAAGCTCGTGAAGCAAAATGGCGGCACGCCGGAAAGCGAACTTGCGGTTGAGGAAGGTTTGAAATGGTTGGCTCGCCATCAGCGCTCGGATGGCGGTTGGAGTTTCGATCATGTCTGCCCCAATTGCGATCAGACGTGCAAGGGGATTGGCAGCCATAAAGAGTGGACGGCGGGAGCCACCGCGATGGCAGTGATGTGTTTTCTGGGCGCGGGGCACACGCAGGAAAAAGGGGATTATCAAAACGAAGTCCGCGCCGGTTTGCGGTATTTGCTCGGCCAACGCGGAGGAACCCGCGCGGGCGACGATTACACCAAAGGCAGGAGTCCCGGCATGTACGTGCAAGGATTGGTGGGCATCGCCTTGGCCGAAGCCTACGCGATGACGCGGGACGATTTTCTCCGCCCGCCCGCGATTGCCGCCTTGGATTTTATCGCCAACGCCCAAGATCCCAACGGCGGCGGCTGGCGTTATCTCCCTCGGCAAGGGGGCGATACCTCGGTCGTCGGCTGGCAAGTCATGGCTCTCACCAGCGGAAGAGTCGCCGGCTTAGGCGATTGGCGACCGCAACGCGGGATGACGATGAAATTCCTCGATTATGTTCAAAGCCAAAACGGTTCCTGCTACGGCTACACGGGACCAAACTATCGAGCCAAACCCTCCACCACCGCGATCGGCCTATTGTGCCGCATGTATCTGGGATGGAACAACCGCGTGGCTTTGCAGCAAGGCGTGCAGTATCTCAGCCAAACCGGGCCCAGCCCCAACGAAATGTATTACAACTATTATGCCACGCAGGTGCTGCATCATTGGGGCGGCCCGCATTGGATTAAGTGGAATGAAAAAATGCGGAACCAACTTGTTTCCACGCAAACCCGCTACGGTCACGGCAAGGGCAGTTGGGACACCAAATATGGCCATTATTCCCACGCGGGAGGCCGGCTTTACGTCACCTGTTTGTCGATTCTGACTTTGGAAGTCTACTATCGGCATCTGCCGCTCTATCAAGAAAAATCCGTAGGCGGCCGCCAACCGTGACAACCAGCCCACCATCGGCTATAAGCTGCCACCGCTCCGCGGTTTCCGAACGCTTTGTTGTTTGCCTTCATCAAAACCGAAATCCAACCCATGAACATTGAAGACATTCGACAACTCATTCCCCACCGCGAGCCGTTTTTGTGGTTGGATGAAATTGTGAGCCTCGGCGAAAACGAAATTCATGCTCGCAAATTTCTGGACCGGGAACTGCCCGTGTTCCAAGGGCATTATCCCGGCTTTCCCGTATTGCCCGGCGTGCTGCAATGCGAAGCTTGCTTTCAGGCGGCGGCGGTGCTGATCGCCAAATTCCATCCGGTGGAACCCGGCGAAGTGCCCGTCGTCACTCGCCAAAACAACACCCGCTTTCGCCGCTTGGTTCGTCCCGGCGAGACGTTGGACATCGAAGTGGCCCTCACCGAACGGCTCGCGAATGCTTTTTTTCTGACTGGAAAAATCACCGTCAACGGCCAAACCGCCGTCCGCCTGGAATTCGCCTGCACCACCACCAAGCCCGGCCACTGAGATCTTGAGAACTTTCCCGAATTTCTGGGAAAACCTGCCGAAAACGGGCAGAATGTCATATTCATTCCTGCCGTTGCGTGCGAATTTCTCGGTGGAGCATGCAAAAATCTCGTTGGGAAAACTTCCCGGAACATCGGGTTTGAGACTCGACCTCCTCGCGAGAGTCATTATACTTCGAGGCTACGGAGAGGGAGGATTGCGCTTCCCCCAAGCCGATGCTCGCATTCGCAACTAGAACCCGGATGGAATTCCATGGCACAAAAACAAAAGTCCGCCCACCAAAAACTGACCGAATTGGCCAGCAATCTTTGGTGGAGTTGGCAACCCGAAGTCACAGACATCTTCCGCTCGATCGACCCCGTGCAATGGTCGCTCATGGGCCACAATCCGGTCCAATTGCTGGAAGAATACCCCGCTGAGAAATTGGAAGACCGTGTGCGGGAATTGGTGATTCACTCCCGCATCAATCGGGCTTACCGCCGTTGGCGGGAATACATGGAATTGGTCGATAGTTGGGGAACTACCCACGCGGGAATTCTGGGCAAACGCCCGGCGGCGTATTTCTCGGCGGAGTTCGGGCTTCACGAATCGCTGCCGATTTATTCCGGCGGTTTGGGCATTCTTTCGGGCGACCATCTCAAAAGCGCCTCCGACTTGGGCGTGCCCTTGGTGGGCATCGGGTTGTTCTACGATGAAGGCTATTTCTCGCAGCACATCGACAAAGATGGCTGGCAACAGCAATCCTACACGGAAATCAACAGCCATCAGTTGCCGGTCCAACAGGTGATGGATGCAAACGGGCAGCCGGTGATGATCTCGGTCAACACCCGCAGCCAAAGCATTTTCGCCCGCTTGTGGTTGGTCAACGTGGGACGAATCCGCCTCTATCTGCTGGATACCGACATCCCCGAAAACGCCGAGGAAGACCGCCGACTGACCGCCCGGCTCTATGGAGGCGACACCCGCACGCGGATTCGCCAAGAAATTATGCTGGGCATCGGCGGCGTGCGTGCCCTGGCGGCTTTGGGCATCCAACCCAGCGTCTACCACATGAACGAAGGCCACTCGGCGTTCGCGCCGTTGGAAGTCATCCGCATGCGGATGCAGGAGGATGGGCTGTCTTTCGATGAAGCCCTTCGCGACACGGCATCGGCGGGCGTGTTCACCACCCACACCCCCGTGCCCGCGGGACACGACCGCTTCTCTGCCGACCTCATCGAAGAACACGTCGGCCCGCTCGCGGATGAATTGGGACTGAACCACGACGGCTTGATGGGCCTGGGCCGCGTAGACCCGCAAAATCGCGAAGAAGCCTTCTGCATGACCGTGTTGGCCTTCAAGCTCAGCCGGCGGGCGAATGCCGTCTCCAGTTTGCATGGCGTCGTCAGCCGGCGGATGTGGTCCAGCCTGTGGCCTTGGCGGAGCGAGGAAGAAATTCCCATCGGCCACATCACCAACGGCGTCCACGTGCCCACTTGGCTGGCCGGGCAAATGCGAGATATTTACGACCGCATGCTGCCCTCGGGTTGGTTTCTTCGCAGCGGGGAGCCGGAAGTTTGGGCTGGCTTTCAGGAAGTCACCCCGGCAGAGCTTTGGGAAACGCACCAATCGCTGAAAAATCGGCTCATCAATTATGCCCGTCGGCGGATCGTCAAGCAGGCGCAACGCCGAGGCGACAGCGACTCGCGGATCGCCGAGTTGTCCGAATCGCTCGATCCCACGGTTTTGACGATCGGTTTTGCCCGCCGTTTCGCCCCTTACAAACGGGCCGACTTAATCGCCAAAGACCTGGATTTCCTGGCCCATATCATCAACGATGCCAAACGCCCCGTGCAATTCATCTTCGCGGGCAAGGCGCACCCCGCGGACGAGAACGGCAAGAGAATCGTGCAGCGGATCTACAAAATGACCCAAGATCCCAAGTTCAAAGGCCGCATCGTGTTGTTGGAAGATTACGACATCAACCTGGGCCGGCATCTCGTGCAGGGCGTGGACGTGTGGTTGAACAACCCCCGCCGACCGCTGGAAGCCTCGGGAACCAGCGGCCAAAAAGTCGTTTTGAACGGCGGCCTGAATTGCTCGATCTTGGATGGCTGGTGGGCGGAAGCCTACGATGGCAAAAACGGTTTCGCCATCGGCACCGGACGCACGCACGCCAACAACGACGTTCAAGACGACCGCGACGGCGATTTTCTGATGGATGTGCTCAAGCACGAAGTCATCCCGCTGTATTACGATCGCGACGCGGATGATCTTCCCCAAGAGTGGATCTTCCGCATGAAGCACGCCGTCCGCTCGCTGGGTTGGCGGTTCAACGCCGACCGCATGGTGATGGATTACGTCCTGCATGCCTACGTCCCCGCCGCCGGCGGCCTGTCCTGCGACTTAAAATAACCGCCGGCAATCGGCTTTTTCGGAAACAAGGCGAGCGGGGAGTATCAGCCCCCCGGTGACTTTGAACAACGAAACGCAACCGATTTTCTTGAGAAACAATCAAGGGGGATTTTCGAGCGGAAAACCGTTTGGGAATCACCCTTTTTCTACTATAATTTCCAGAGAATTTCAGAACTTGCCACTTTGCGGAAAAGTCCAGCGTGTGACGCTCGCCCCGCAATGCGGACAAACGGGATGCTGCCCATCGGGCTTGGGGGGCGAGGCGGTTTTCAACAGCGAAGGCTCTTTCCAAATGGCTTCGCATTCATCGCAAATCGCCACGGCTTGTTGGCATTCATCGCAGATGGCCACGCGGATGAGACCTTGCTCACAACACGGACAAGCCACGGGGTTCTGTGCGCGGGGTTTGGTCACGGCAAAACTCGTACGGGAAGAAAGATGAGGGAAAATTGCAGAAAAACGTCAGCGGGGAAAGGCGGTGATGAGTTCGCTGGTTCCTTCGCGAACCACCAGAAAGATTTTCGTGAGCGGAGGATGGCGGCGTTTCGCGCCGGTTTCGCCTCCCAAAAATCCCACTCGGCGGCCCATTGAAACCGTGTAAACCTCACGCCCGCTTTCCTTCTCCGGGCGAATGCGGTCTGCTTTGATCTTCTTCCAGGCGGCATCAATCCAGGCGAAGGCCAATTTCTCCCCGCCATCAAACACGCCGTGCGGTCCCTCGCGGTTGGGGATGTCTTTCGCATGCCGTAGCACGTGATCTTTGCGGTTGAGGCCATCCGGGTCGCGGCCCAAATAGCGAACTCCCGCCGGGCTAACCCAAGCGTCTTTGCCGATGGATTTCAACTCCACGGGCTGAGGGGGATTGTCTTTCTCGTTCTTCGCTTCAACAATCGAAATGTTCGTGGGAGATTGCAGACGAATTTGCAGTTTCTCTTTGAACTTCTCGACCCGCCCATGCACCCGCACCGTTTTGCCCATGTAGATCTTCGTCGGATCTTGCTTCTGGAATTGGGCGACGACTTTTTTATCCACGAAGACCGTGAATTGCGGGTTGGCCGCGAAATTCAAAAACACGTGGCCCGATGAAGATTTCCCTGTCAGGGAAACCTTGCCCAGCACCTGCACTTCTTTGCCGACCGCTTCGCTGAGGTCTTTTTTGTTGGCGACGGGAATCGCCGCAGGCGGGGCATCTTCCGCAGGAGTAACGCCTTCGCAACCCAAGGCGAGGAGCAGCAAAAAAAGTGAAACGTGAAGAAGTTTTCGCATGATGTGTTCCCACCGAGGTTCCTGCCGCATCTGTCCAAGATTTCAGACATCGACCACTCCGCAACTCTGCGTTTGCGAAGACTTAACCTAATCCGAATTTTTTAAGATCAGTATCCCCGGACCATAGGGGGTGAGTATCGGAATCCACGCTTCGACGCATTCCCGCATGCGAACCGTGTCCAATTGTAGGAACGACCTTGAATCTTCCCTGGACTCTCCGGTGTGCCAACAGGGGATTTCCGCGATGAGATCGCGAAGTTTCGTGATGCGATCCGCCGTCCAATCGGTCTCGGGCGCATAACAGTGTCCCCGGAATTCCCTCCAAAACCAATCGAAGATCCCTTGGGCAAGATCCGGCTCACCAAGGGGAATCAAAAAGCCTTCCAAGCTCTGTTCCAGCGAGGAATGTCCCCCGCATTGATGGGAGTAAACCACTCCCGTGGGATGAGCCACAATTGTCAGCATCCCAAGATCCTGCGATCCATCGGGGTTCAAGAAGATGTGCTGCATTCTGCGGGATGAATGGGGCGAAGCGGGAAATCGGAAATCACTCGTCGAAGTCCGTGTCGGGTTTTTCCAGAGTCAGTTCTTTAATCCAAGTGTTACGGAACCTCACATCGTGGCCTTCGCATTGGAGTTTGAGGCCCCCCGGCGTGTCGGTGATGCCGTTGCCATCGTCGTTTCCGCCGTCCAATCCCGAATTCGCCCCGCCCCAGACTTTGCTGATGGTTTGGTTTTCGTGGACTTTCTTGCCGTTGAAATACATGGTCAGCATCGCTTTTTCCACCCGTTTGTCATCCCGAAACCTCGCGGCCCGGAAGGTGATGTCTAAAGCGTTCCATTTTCCCGTGCCGTTGTAGGCATGGTAGGGGGAAGGCGTTTCGTTGATGACGGCGGCCATGCCGTGCTTGGTTTTGTCGCCATCCAGAATTTGAATCTCGTAACGGTTCTGCAAATACACGCCGGAGTTTCCACGCGGTTTCGCAACCCGAAATTCCAGATGCAGCCGGAAATCGCGGTACTTTTTCTTGGTCACAATATCGGCGGCTCCGAATTTTCCGCCTAAGGCGGCAGGGTCGTCGCTCATCAGCACCGTGCCCTTGTCGATGGGGTCTTCCACGATTTTCCATTTGATGGGCAAGGCCGAGTTAAACCGAGGCCCTTTCCAATAGGTCCATTTTTGATCCAAAAGCTCTCGGCTGCCGTCGATCAGCACTTCCGCCCCTTCAGGCGGTTTGGCCCCGATTCCCACATCCGCCCAGCTCAACACAGGAACGCAAAACAACCCGGACAATAGCCCGAACAAAAAAAACACGCGGCATTTTGGCATTTTTGGGTTCCTTCCAACTTGGTACGCGGGAGAGGGTGGATTTTTTCAAGAATTTCAGAGGACAAAAGTGGAAATCGGCGGAGAGCTTGGCTCGGATCGCCTTTTATCGCTGGCGATTTTTACGCCAATCGGGCAGGGAATCGAGAAAGGGCTTGCCGGCTCCGCGAAGTCGGATGTAATTCTCGTCGATTTTCTTGGCAACTAAGGAATCGCCTTTGCAGGCATAGATTAGTCCTCCAAAGAAACAGAAGAATCCCACCAACGCCAGCAACGGCAGGCGAAACATAATGGTAAGAATAAACAGCACGATCCCCGCAACAAGGATTCCAAGTCCCGTATAAATGGCCTTTTTACGCTTTTGCACCCAGTTTTTCGAGTAGTACACATCCAACTCGGCCTTGCGGGAGCGATGAAAGACCACGTATCCGCCGGCAAAAACCGCCATCACCAAAATCAAAGGCAACTGGATGATGTAGACCATCGGATGGGTGTAGCTGAGTTCCTGGTGTTTTTTCTTGAAGCCCCGCTCGTTGGTTTTGATGCAGCGTTTGGGTAGCTTCGCTCCATGAGCCACCACCAGAACGCTGCCATCCCGCCAGACCCCGCGAACGGAAGTATCGACCGTCGTTGGTTTTGACATTTTCTTTTTCGGGGATGGCTCGGCATCGTAGTCTTCGTAATCTTCATAGTCCTCTTCGTCGTCCGCTTCATAATCTTCAAAGTTGTCGAGGCCGGAAAAATCTTCGGCCTCGTCGATCCAGTCCAAATCGTCGCTTGCTCCCGTGGGATCGGAAGACCGCCGTTGCGAAGTTTGGCGAGATGTTTTTCGTCTTTCCGAACTCAGGCTCGGCGAATCTTCCACACGGGCCAACTTTCCAGATCGGTCCGAACGGCTCAAGATTCCGCTCGCCGCAGTTCGAGTTCTCGGTCGGTCTTTCGCTGGGTTGGGCGTGTTCTCGGCACGGTTTGCCGAGGGCATGGGAATCGCCAGCAGTTCGCCACACTTAGGGCACTTGACGGTTTTTCCCCAATACTTTTCGGAAACTTTCAGCGTGCTATCGCAACCGGGGCATTGGGTTCGCAGTGTTTCGCTCATGATAGGATTTTGCTCCTCCCTCAATGAGATCGAATCGAGTCGAAGGCGAGGCTGAGTTTGCGTGCAGAAGAGACCTCTATCCAGAATATCCAAATTGACAATCGCGTCCAGTCTTCCGAGAATAATTGCAACCTTCGGCCTTTGATGCGCGATTCTCACTCAATTGGCACTCACGGGACAGCCATGAAACCTAACGGCTGCCGCGCGGGTACGATGGAGTATGCTGAACGATACCAAACCCCAGTTCAAGGGTTTGATAGATTGAGCGAATCGAAACCCATTCATGAGGAAAACATGGCGATGCGACTGATTCTGGCGAGTTGTTTTTGCGTGCTTTGCGGTCGAACCTTGCTGGCCGAAAAACCGATGGCGAAACCGTCCGTGTTGGGGCGGGAAGTTACCGCGTTTTCGCTCAAAGATTATCGCGGTAAGACGCATAAACTTTCCGATTACGCCGACCAAAAACTGTTGGTTATCGCGTATTTGGGAACCGAATGCCCGCTCGCCAAACTCTATGCGCCCCGCTTGGAAAGCCTTTCCGAAAAGTACAAAGGCCAAGGCGTGGCGTTTTTGGGGATCAATGCGAACCGGCAAGATTCCCTCACCGAAATCGCCGCCCATGCACGGATTCACGATTTGAAATTTCCCGTGCTGAAAGATCTGGGCAACCAAGTGGCCGACCAAATGGGAGCCGTGCGCACGCCGGAAGTGTTCGTACTCGATAAAGACCGCAAGGTGCGCTACCACGGGCGGATCGATGACCAATACGGCGTGGGCTTTATTCGCGAAAACGTCACCCGCGAAGATTTGGCCATCGCCTTGGACGAACTCTTGGCGGGCAAGCCGGTGAGCGAACCCTTGACCGAAGCGGTGGGGTGTTTCATCGGGCGAGTTCGCGAAGTCAAAGCCGACGGCGAGGTTACTTGGTCGAATCAGATTTCCCGGCTGTTCCAAAAGCGCTGCGTGGAATGCCATCGCGAAGGCGACATCGCTCCTTTTTCGCTGACCAATTACGAAGAAGTCGCCGGTTGGGGCGAGACGATTGCCGAGGTCATCGAAGACAACCGCATGCCGCCTTGGCACGCCGACCCCAAGTTCGGCCATTTCAAAAACGAACGCCGGCTGTCGGATGCGGAAAAGAAACTGGTCTATCAATGGGTTGCGGATGGCTGTCCCGAAGGCGACTCCCAAAAACTGCCCGCGCCGCGCACGTTTCTCACGGGTTGGCAGTTGCCGAAAGAACCCGACCAGATCATCACCATGCGGGATAAACCCTATGACGTTCCCGCCGAGGGCACGGTGCGCTATCAGTATTTTCAGGTCGATCCCGGTTTTACGGAAGACAAATGGATCAAAATGGCCGAGGTGCAACCGGGCAACCGGGCCGTGGTGCATCACATTTTGGTCATCGTGCGACCGCCGGAAGGTTTTCGCCGAGGCGGTCTGGAACGTAGCGAATGGCTCGCCGGTTACGTTCCCGGCATGCGGACCAAACAATATCCCGAAGGCTCGGCGAAACTGATTCCCGCCGGTTCGAAACTGGTCTTTCAAGTCCATTACACGCCCAACGGCAGCCCGCAAAAGGATCTCAGCCGGGTGGGTTTAATCTTCGCCAAGCCGGAGGATGTGACCAAAGCCATCGTGACCACCAAAGCCGTCAACCATCGCTTCCGCATTCCGCCGGGCGATGACAACCATCTTGTGGAAGCCACTAGCGGCAGCCTTCCGGTCGAAGTCGAGCTCCTCGCGATGATGCCGCACATGCACCTCAGGGGAAAATCGTTCCACTACGAAGCCGTCTATCCCGATGGCAAACGCGAAACCCTGCTGGATGTGCCCGCTTACGATTTCAACTGGCAAACCGGCTACGTTCTGAAAGAACCGCTCAAATTCCCGGCAGGCACGCGGATGCACTGCGTGGCCCATTTTGACAATTCCCAATTCAACCCCGCCAACCCAGACCCCGGCAAAACGGTGACCTGGGGCGACCAGACTTGGAACGAAATGATGATCGGCTATTTCGACATCGGCGTGCCCATCGAATTGGTCCGCCCCGACAAAGACAAAGACGCCACCGAACGGGCGGCAGCGATCCTCAAACGTTACGACAAAAACCAAAACGGCCAAGTCGAACGCAGCGAACCTCCCAAAGCGCTCTTGGGAATTTTCGACAAGATGGACCAAAACGGGGACAAGATCCTCACCGAAACCGAAATCCTCAAAGCCGCGAAACAGTTCCCGAATCTTCGCTAAAGGCGAGCGGGGGGTGTCAGCCCCCTGGTAACATGGAATTGGGAAATGCCGCAAGTAGGATGAGGGAGAATGCACCGCATGATGGAACTCTCGCCAGAAACTCAAACACAGGATGGGAAGAAAAAAGAATCTACTCAACCAACGGCCGAAAATTGGTGCGCACAGTTTGAAGCATGGGCCATGAGTCATCGCCCCTCGGCTGAGGAAGCCGATGATAGCCGTAAGAGCATCTATCAAGGTCGGGGTGACTGATTCAGCGTGAGGCTTACGCCTCCTGCTCGCCTTTTCTCCCCGATGTTGAAGTGATTTTCTTGGGGTTCTTTAGCGGATGAACAAAAACTGTTTGGAGTTCATCAGCGCCCATAACAGGTCTTCGGTAGAATTCTTGGGGGGACGCGGATTGCTTGAGGAGTTCGTAATTCGCCGCTTGTTCCTTTTCGCTGGGCAATCGGCAGAGGGCGGCGAGGTATAGTTCCTCCACGATTTCTTCGTGTGGTTTTTTGGCTTTCAACAGGGCGGCCACGCGGCCTTTGGCATCCGCGATTTTGCCGGCCAGAATGTCCCCGTTCAACGTGTGCAGGGCTTGGGCCAGGTTTTCATCCGGCATGCGTTCGCACTCGCAAACGCTCGCCCGCCGGGGTTTGGCGAAGGTGGTTAGAAAATAGTTGGGGTACTCCGCATCGGGCAGTTCGATGGCCCGCGTTCCCTGCGGCAGGTTCTTGAACTTGGTTTGCAATCCGGTCACGGCATCGACGGCATCCAACAAGGGTTCGGCGGAAATCCGCTTCACTTTGTAATGGCTGTAAAACTTGGAATCGCTCGCATTCAAAGGCGTGGGCCGACTGCTGAGTTGATACAACCGCGACCGCATGATCGTGCGGATCAATTGCTTCAAATCATAATGGCTTTCCTGGAACTTGTCGGTCAGGGCATTCAAAAGTTCCTCGTTGCTGGGCGGATTGGTCGCCCGCATGTCGTCGATGGGTTCCACCAAACCGCGGCCCAACAAATAACCCGCATAGCGATTGACGATAGACCTGGCGAACTGCTTGTTCTCTTTGGCGGTCAGCCATTGGGCGAGGGGAATCCTGAGATCCAAATCGTGCGTGATGGGTTCGCCTTCCAAGGGTGTGGGCTGCATGACTTTCCCGGTGCGGGGGTGCTTCACGCTGCCCGACGATTTGACCAAGACCACCGATTCCCTGCCGAACAGTCCGAAATCTTCGCTGTTCTTCGTGCCCACCCGCGAGAAGAACGCGGCGAAGCTGTAGTAATCTGCTTGGCTGTATTTCTCGAAGGGGTGATGATGGCATTTGGCGCATCCCAACCGCACGCCCAAAAACAATTGGGCGGTGGATTCCGCCAAGTCCTCGGCTGTGCGGTTGATGCGAAAATAATTGGCCGGCCCGTTGCTGTAAATCGATCCCTTGGCGATCACCAATTCGCGAACGAATTCATCGAACGGGCGGTTCACGCGGAAGGATTCCTTAATCCAATTGTGCAAAGCCCACATCCCCTGTTCGCCCAGGGTTTGGCTTTTGTTGCCGATCAAGTCCGACCATTTCAGCGTCCAAGTCGCGGCGTATTGATCGTTGTAAACGTCGAGTGCCGGGTCTCCCGTCAGCCCCAGAAGCTGGTCGATGATTTTGTTGCGTTTGTCGGGATCTTTGGAAGCCAGAAACTCGCGGGTTTGGGCGGGCGTGGGCAGTGTGCCGATGGCATCCAAAAACGCCCGCCGAAGAAAAGTCGCATCCTCGCACAAAGGCGAAGGTTCCAAACCCAATTCCTGGAACTTGGCCGAGGCGAGTTCATCCACGAAGTTTTGATTTTTCCAGCCCGCGAGTTTGACGGAATCGGAAAACGGTACCACGAACGTGGCCATGTCCGCCTGATCCATAAACCGCACCATCACCGGAGCCTGCCCGCGTCCCAAACTGGTGGCGAGGCCATCCGGCGTGATCCCGACCACGGCATCGTCCAGAGTATCGAACTTGGCCCAAGCCGTCACATCCCGCGTTTGGCCATCGCTATAATCGGCTTCCACGCGGAGTTGTTGGGTCTCGTTCAGGCCGCACAACCGCCGGCGGGGCATCACGCGAATCGCCGTCACTTTGGCGGCAGCTTTCACGGGCACGGGCGCACCGTTTTTCAGCCAAGCAGAGAGGATTTGATAGTCCACCGAACCTTTGTCCAAACGTTTCCCGCCGCCGTGCGGAACTTGCATCGTGGGTTTTAAGAGAAACAAACTGCGGTCGGGATCGAGCAGATTCACCCGCCGGCTTTGCCTGTCTCTAGCGATGGCTTCGCGGTCTTTTTCCGGTTCGAAGCCGAACACCGACAGCACAAACCCGCCCTTGCCGTATTGGCTGGCATGACAAGCCCCCATGTTGCAGCCCGCCCGGCTGAGCACGGGCATCACGTGCTTCATAAAGTCCACGTCCGGGGAGTTTTTGACGTTCCCTACCTTCACCGGAACCTTTGCGGATTGGCCGGCGGCCGTTACGGTCACCATAGCTTCGCCATCCGTCCCCGCCAACAGAAACCCGCTCTTATCGACGGTGACAATCTTCGGGTTCGAGCTTTCGTATTGGGCGTTGTGCGTCAGATCTTTCGCCCGTTCGCTGCCGGCATCTTTGGCGATCTCTCGCACGACCAACTGCACCCGCGAGAAATTCCCATCGAGCTGAACCTTGGCCGGCAGGACTTCAATCCTTTCCGCCGCTTGGAGATTCAAAGCAGAGAAAGCGATTAGCAACAAAGCAACAAGGCGAGCGTGGGGCGTCAGCCCCATGAGATTCGAGAAGCAGGTGAACATGTTTGATCCCTCCTGGGCAGAGGATGGTTGAGGAATATTGAGGAAAATGCTTAATGATCTTCCGGCGGGAATTTTTGGGCGGGATGGTCTGGGATCAACTCTAAACCTTCAAATGATTTTGGTAAGTATCCGTGAATGCGGATGATGTCGCCAACGAGATCGTAGCAGAACCGTTCCTCTTCGAGGATACGGAGAATCCATTCCGAATGGTCAATTACATCTGGCTGCAACAAACGACCACGCGAAATGATTTGAATAGTACCCATGTCAAACCATTCAACGGACACAAATGGAAAAGGAAGGTGGCAGTACCATTCAACATCCCATTCCGATACGTATGCGGAGTCAACGCATTTCCAGCGATAGGAGGGTCGCCATCCTTTCCGTTCTCGCATCGCATCCAGAAGTTGCCCCCATTTCAAATCGTTTGCTGCGCCGCACAGACCAAGAGCCGCTACAGTGTCGCGGATACGCAATTTTTCTTCTTCTGTTCCCGTATTTGGCGGTGGTGTTGTCTGGAACATTGGCGTTCAGTCTTAATCAATCCTCAATCCCTTCAAACGCATCAAATCCTATTATTGCGAGGATTGCCGGCGGATGCCATCCCCACGGTTGCCAGACTTTTCGATTCTCGATAACTCTGTTCATGCCCCCTTTAGAACGGCGGAAATATTTGTGAAAGACTCCGATTGTCGGGGTTTGAAATTTTTGCTATCACCCCGTTTCACATTGCCATTCTCATCAGATTCGACCACCCATCTGGGCGATCGTTCGGCACGGAAGCCGAATGAAATACACGGAGTGTTTCCCTTGAGCAATTCGACTCAACACAAGTTGCGGGTTCTGTTTGTGGATGATGAAGCCGCGATTCGCGAAGTCATGCGGCTCGAACTGCCCCGCATGGGTCACGATGTCACGCTGTGCGAAGATGGCGAAGCGGCGCTCAAGGCGTTGGAATCGCATACGTTCGATGCGGCGATCATCGACCTCAGAATGCCCGGTCTCAGCGGTTGGGATGTGGTCGATCATCTGAAAAAAGTCTCGCCCGATACGGAATTTATCATCAGCACGGGCAACGGCAACATGGATGAGGCCATTCAAGCCGTCCGCCGAGGGGCTTACGATTTTCTTCCCAAGCCGTGCAAATTGTTCGAGATCGCCAACGTGCTGCAAAGAGTGGGCGACAAACAAGCACTGACGCATAAAACCATCGCCTTGGAAAGCCGCTTGCGGGCAGTGGAAGGCGGAACGGATCTGATTGGCACGACCCCGTGCATGCAGCGGGTGAAAAACCTGATCGAAAAAATCGCCCCCACAGATTCCACGGTTTTGATCCTGGGCGAGACCGGCACGGGCAAAGAAATGGTGGCCCGGCGGATTCACGAATCCAGCAATCGCCACGATGCCCCGTTCGTGGCCGTCAACTGCGGAGCCTTGCCGGAAAATTTGGTCGAGAGCGAATTTTTCGGCCATCGCAAAGGAGCCTTCACCGGAGCCGACACCCCTCGCAAGGGTCTGTTTGAAGTGGCCAACGGCGGCACGTTGTTTCTGGATGAATTGGGTGAACTCGACAAATCGATGCAGGTCAAACTGCTTAGGTTTTTGGAATCGGGCGAAATCCGCCGCGTGGGCGAGAACGAAGCCTTCAACGTGGATGTGCGGATCGTGTGCGCGACCAACCGTGACTTGCAAGACATGGCGGCGGAGGGCACTTTCCGCGAGGATTTGATCTTCCGCGTAAACACGTTTGAAATCCATCTCCCGCCGCTCCGCGAGCGAAGGGAAGACATCCCCCAACTGGCCAAGTTTTTGATTGCCCGGTATTTGAAGAAGCGGGACGTGCCGGCGGACATCATCGGTCCTGCGGCGATGGAGGTCTTGGTCAACCATGAATGGACGGGCAACGTCCGCGAGTTGGCGAACGCCTTGGAACACGCGGTGATTCTCTCGGATGGCAAGACCATTCAGCCCGAAGATTTCCCCCGCAGCATCACGCGGCCGGGTTCCAAAGCGGGCGGCGGGTTCTCGTCGGTTTCGAGCAGTTCGCATCCCGTTCGCTGCGAGAAATTGAAATGGATGTGATTTTCCAAGTCCTGGAAAAACACGATGGCGACAAACCCAAAGCCGCCGAGGAATTGGGCATCGCCCTGAAAACCCTCTACAACAAGCTCAACCAATACCAAGCCCGCACGCAATCCAAAGCGAGTTAGGCTCTGTCTCAAACCGATGTTTGCGCTCATGGCTGGTCGGGGTCGAGCGAAGCGAACACCCCCGGGTAGGGAAAATCTATGGGGTCGCTCCGCTCCACCACACCCACCCCGCCGCGCCGGGTTTGATGCTGCGAGAGTGTGTTTTTGATCTTGTCAGAAGGTCCGGAAACGACTAGCCCCCCCGGCAGATATTGGGGAGCTTCAATCGTTCGAGGCTTGTTCGTCGAAATCAATTCAAAAAAGGGTTGCCACCATGAAAAAATTGAAACAGGGTGTGGTTGAAGCTTATCGCAAGTTGAATTTGCTGCTGGAATCGCGATTTGACAATAACTATCTGGCTGGCGATGTGCCCATGTCAAAATCCGTCAGCCATCAGAATTGGCAGCAGTATTTGTACAATTTGGGAAATCAGCCGAACACGAGAATCTTGGAAATTGGCAGTCGCGAGGTGACCGCCTCCTCGAAAGCCCGAGAGCATTTCGACCAAGCGGAATACGTGGGATTCGACTACTACCCCGGTCGGAACGTGGACGTGGTGGGAGACGCCCATTAAATTTCCTCGTATTTTCCAGCCGAGGAAAAGTTCGACCTGATTTATTCCCACGCCTGCTTCGAGCATTTTGCCATGCCCTGGCTCGTGGCGACGGAGATTGCCAAGCTTCTCAACGTGGGCGGCCACGTTTTCGTGGAAACGCATTTCTCTTACTCATCGCATGAGAGACCTTGGCATTTCTTTCAATTTACCGACATGGCTCTCAAACTGCTTTTCAATGAAGCGCTGGGGTTCGAATGCATTGAGGCGGGCGTGTCCAATCCCATCGTGGGCAGATTTTCCACGTTGGCCGACCCCCCATTTGAGAAACCAAAAAGTCGCCGGGCTGTACTGTCATTGCGAGTATCTAGGCAAGAAAGTCCGCGATGTGAAGGATTTCGATTGGGCCAACGTCGATCTCCAAGAAGTTCTGGGAGGAACAAAATACCCGGAACCCAAATCCTGACGCGGCTTCCCCACAATCTCAACAGATGTAGAGTCGGCACCGCTGGCCTGTTGAAAATGTCATAAGCTTTCTACGGATTGACGCCCGCAGCAAAGTGCTGCCAACGTTTCGCGGATCAAGAAAAAACCACCAACTTTTTGAATCTCACACATTTAACGATGCCTCCTCCCGCACGCTGGCAACCTGGCCGGCGGCGCGGCACAATAAGATGATATTGCTGGAATCGCCTGGGGCGGATTGCTTCCCAGGCAAGCCATATCATCTTTTTCTGGGAGGACCGTTCCATGAATCTGCCCGCGAACCCAAACCGGCGGGATTTTCTGCTGGGAGCCGCATCGATCACCACGGCGGCTTCCGTGGCGAGCATTCTGCCGGCCCGCGTGTTGGGGCGCGAGGGAAAGACCGCTCCCAGCGAAAAAATTACGCTGGGCATCATCGGGATTGGTCCTCGCTGCACTTACGATTTAACCGCCATGCTGAAATTCGAGGATGTCCAATGCGTGGCCATCGCGGATGTGCAAGCTACACGCCGCGATGCGGGGAAATTGCTCGTCGATAAATACTACGGCAACGGCGATTGCAAACTCTATGGGGACTTCCGCGAACTGTTGGATCGCCCGGACATTGATGCCGTCCTCATTGCCACAGGCGACCGTTGGCATGCGGCGGCTTCAATGTTGGCGGCCAAGGCGGGCAAAGATGTCTACAGCGAAAAACCGTGCGGGATCACGATTGAACTCTGCCAAGAATTGGCCGAGACCATGCACCGCGAGGAGCGCGTGTTTCAGGCCGGAACCCAGCGCCGCAGCGTGCCCAACTTCCAAAAAGCCGTGGAACTCGCCCACAGCGGAAAACTGGGAAAACTGCACACGCTGCACGCTTCGATTTATCGCCCGGTGCTCGACAACACTTGGCTGCCCGGCGAACCCACGCCCGCGAAAGAAATCGTCGATTGGAACCTTTGGCTGGGGCCGGCGGCTTGGCGGCCTTTCAATCAGAAATACGCGAATGGTCGTTGGCGGGGGCAATGGGATTTCGATTCCGGGGCCAAGCTGCTCGATTGGGGAGCGCACACGGTCGATCTCTGCCAATGGGCCAACAAAGCCGATGACACGATGCCCATTGAATACGTCCCTTCCGATAAAAACATCACCTGCCGTTATGCGAACGGGGTGAAGCTGATTCTGGATTTTCTCGACCAACCCTTCGGCGACCGCTCTCCGCAATACATCACGCGGTTGGGCACTTGTCCGGTGCGGTTCATCGGCGATGAAGGCTGGGTGGAAACCGGCGATGAAGGCGAAATTGTGGTCCGCCCGGAATCCCTGCAAAAAGAACTGCCCGATGCCGGCAAGCGCGTGCGGGGGCTGGATGTCTCGGCCCATTCGCGGAACTTCTTCGACTGCATCCGCTCCCGCGAAAAAACCGTGGCCAATCCCGACGTAATGCGGCGTTCGCACATCGCCTGCCACGCGGCGGCCCTCGCTTGGGTTTTGGGACGCCCGTTGAAGCTCGACCCGGTCAAAGAAGAGTTCATCAATGATGAAGAAGCCAACCACCTGCGATCGCGACCCGCCCGCCATTGGAGGGCCTAAAACCAAAGGCCGTTGTTCCGTAATCATTGCCAAGAAAATCGAATCAGAGATTTGTGTGCCATGCCCACAGCTTTGTGTGGGCATGCTCTCTGATGAAGAAGGTTAGGTTTTTCGTTCAGAGATGGCCACTCAAAGCAGTGGCCATCTCACCCACCCTAATACGTTCCCGTTTTTCAGTAGAAGTTTTGCCTATCGCAAGTCTCTTTTGCTTTTCCCGTTCCCGTTCCCGTTCCCCCCAGGAGAGTCCCATGAATCCTTTTAATCGTCGCGAATTTCTGTCGGATGTCGGTCGCGGAATGCTTGTTGCCGGTCTGGGCGTTCCGCTTGCCGGCGATCTCGGCTGTTCGTCGGCTTTTGCCAATGAAGGAGCCGAGGGCATTCCGCTCGGCGAATATCAACCGCTGGTGGAATTGATGCGGGAAACGCCTGCCGACAAGTTGCAACCGCTGCTTGCTCAACGGGTGCTGCAAGGCAAGACCGACTTGAAGAAGCTGACCGCCGCCGGGGCTTTGGCGAATGCGATTTCGTTCGGCGGTTGCGATTACGTGGGCTTCCATACTGCGATGGCGATGTTGCCCGCTTTGGAGATGAGCCGCCAACTCGGCAGTGCTCGTTCGCCGCTACCCGTGTTGAAAGTTCTCTACCGCAACGCGCAGCAAATACAGAGCGTCGGCGGCGCATCGACCACGGTACTCGAAGCGTTTCATGCCGCCGAGCATGCTGAAGACCACGCCGTGGAAGGCGACCTGGGCACGCAAATTCGCGCGGCCTGCCGCAAGGTGGATGTCGGCTTAGGCGAGCAACTTTTGGCCGAGGTGGGAGATTCGCCGCTCAAGGCGTTCAATGCATTGCAACCCGCCGTGCAAGATGATTTGAACGTCCACCGCTACGTCTTCGCCCATCGCACTTACGGGCTGGTCGGATTGCTCGGCAAGGATTACGCCTATTCGCTGCTGAGGCAGTGTGTGCGGTTCTGCATCAACCACGAACAAGACCACATCCGCCACAAGCAGCCGGAATCTCCCATTCGGTGCTGGTTCCCAAACTGTTGGACCAATACAAGCTGGCCGGGAAGAAGCTGGGCCACCGCGATCCGGGCGATTCGGCGGTGGAAGAACTCAGCCGTCTGATTTACAACGGCCCGCGAGACCATGCCGCCGAAGCCGTCGCCGCCGCGCTTGCCGAGGGGATCAATCCTGAAGTTGTGGGTGAAGCGATTTCTTTGGCGTCGAATCAGTACGTGCTCAGGCAGGGGGCGGACAAATGGCGAACCCACGGCGACTCGGCGGGCGTGCATTCTTCCGATGCCACCAACGCCTGGCGGAACATGGCCCGCGTGGCGGAACCCCGGCACGCCGTTTCCGGGCTGATTGTCGCGGCCTATCATGCCGGCGTGCAGTCCGCTCCGTTCAAAACGCCGCCCTATCCCACCGAAGCCCATCTTGCGCTCATCAAGGTGGACAAAGCCAAGTCGCTTTTGGCGGAAGCGGAAGATGCGATCCGCCACAACGATCAAGGCCGAGCCGCCGCCGCCATTGAAATCTACGGGGACAAAGGTTTTGAAGTCGATCCCGTGTTCAAGCTGATGTTGAAGTATGCCGTCAGTGAAGATGGCCGGTTGCACGGCGAAAAGTATTACCATACCGTCCGCGAGGAATACGGCACGACCCGCGAAGCATTCCGCTGGCGGCAAGTGGTCGGCTTAGCGAGAGTCACGGCCAGCGCTTACGGCTACAACCGCGACGATAAGCAAGGCTTCCGCGCGGCGGGCTACGAAGACGCCTGCAAACTGCTCGGCGTGGATGCCTAACTTTGGATTTCTTCTATGTTTGCCTCGCGGTTGTTTTGGAAATTATTCATTACCTACACCGCGTTGATTCTGTTGACGACGGCGGGATTCGTGGTGGTGGTCTCGCAACGGCAGCAGACTTTATTGGAGGAACAGCACCAACGCCGACTCCAGGCGGTCGCGGTGGTGCTGAGGGATTCGCTGTCCGAGAAGTTTCCCAAAAAAACTTCCGCATCGCTGCAACGTCGGCTGGAGAAATTGGCCGCCGACACTCGTGCCCGCATCACCTTGATTCGGCGGGATGGAATCGTCGTGGGGGATTCCGACTTCGATCCCATGCAGATGGAAAACCACGCCGACCGCCCGGAAATCCTGCAAGCGGAAACTGGGGAAATCGGACAATCCCGACGGAAAAGCCCCACGCTTGAAATCCCCATGATGTACGTGGCCGTGCCGATTTCCGTGGGGGGCCAAATTGTGGGCTTTGCCCGCGTGGCGGCGGACATGGCCACAATTCACGCGCAGTCGGCGGCTTTGAAAACGGGAATTTTCATCGCGGCGGCATTGGTGAGTTGATCGCGGTGCTCCTCACTTATCTACTGGTCGCCCGGATCGTCAAACCGCTGCTCACGCTCACGAATGCCGCCCAAGCCATCGCGGGGCGAAGCCATGCAAACCGTAGACATTCCTCAGCAGGATGAAATCGGCATGCTCGCCGAGGCGTTCAACACCATGAGCCGGCAACTGACCGAACGCATTGATGAACTGCAAAACAAGACTCTCGAGCTGGAAGAAAACGGCAACCGCTTAGGAACCGTGCTTGCAGGCATGATCGAAGGCGTGATCGCGGTCGATCGCTCCGAGCGGATCTTGTTCGCCAACCGAGCCGCCCACCCGCTGTTGGATCTCTCCGCCGATGAAGCGATCGGCCGTCCGATTGGGGAAGCCATTCGCAACAAAACCGTTCACGATGTCGTCCGCGAAACGCTTTCCGGCCGGCAAAAGCACGCCGTCGAATTTGAAGTCCCCCGCAGCCACACGGTGATGGCCATGCTCGCCACGCGCATGCCGGGCAACCCCAGCCCCGGCGTTGTGCTGGTCACGCACGATGTCACCGAACTTCGCCGGCTGGAAAATCTTCGGCACGAGTTCGTTTCCAATGTTTCCCACGAACTCAAGACTCCGCTCACGTCAATTCAGACGTTTACCGAGACATTGCTTAACGGAGCGATGCACGATAAGGAACACGCCCACCGATTTTTGGAACGCATCTACGAGCAAAGCGAGCGGCTGCATGCGCTGATTCTGGATTTGCTCAGCCTCGCCAAAATCGAAAGCGGCCAAGAGGTGTTCGAAGTCGCCCCGTTGGCCATCAATACGCTGATTGCCAACTGCGTGGAGGAATGCCGAGGCATCGCCGAATCCAAGCCGATTCATCTCATCGTCGAAGCGCCCGATGAAGAAGTGGAGGTCGAGGCGGAATCCGAGGGGCTGCGTTACATCATGAACAACCTGATCGACAACGCCGTGAAATATACCCCGGCGGGCGGGCAAGTCACCGTGCGTTGGCACGCCGAACACGGCAACGCCGTGATTACCGTCGCCGACACCGGCGTGGGCATCGCCGATGAGCATCAACAACGAATTTTCGAACGCTTCTACCGCGTGGACAAAGCCCGCTCGCGTGAACTCGGCGGCACGGGGTTGGGGTTGTCCATCGTCAAACATCTCACGCAGATGTTTCTAGGCAACGTGAGCGTGTCCAGCCAAGTCGGAAAAGGCAGCGAGTTCACGGTGCAATTGCCGCTCGCGTGATTTGCGTAAAATGCGGCGTATTTTCTGATTGCATTTACCGGTGGGCGGATCGGGGGAGGAAGAATTTGGGCTGGGGAATCTCCGCCGGTCTTTTGAGCCTTGTTGGAGTGAATCGCCATTCGTCACCGATACCAAAAGAACGGCACTGGCTGAAATTTAATCCTGGTCGCTTTCACGGATGGGCGGAATTTTCCGATGGATCAAAACGAACAACTCCCGCAAGACGCCGCTCCCGATGCCCGCGAATTGCAGCAACAAATCGCCGACTTGCAAAGGCAATTGTTGGAGACGCAAAAACTCAGTTCCGTGGGAGCCTTGGCTTCTTCGATCACGCACGAGTTCAACAACATTCTGATGACGGTCATCAATTACGCCAAGATGGGGCTGAGGCATCAAGACGCCAAAACTCGCGAGCGGTCTTTCGAGAAAATTCTTGCCGCCGGCCAGCGGGCTTCCAAAATCACGACGGGAATGCTGTCTTATGCCCGCCGGCAAGCCGACCGTCGCGATGCCGTGGATCTTACCTCTCTGGTGCAAGATGTGCTGGTGCTGGTCGAAAAGGATTTGCAGCAGCACCGCATTCGCTGGAATTTGGAATGCCAAGCCCAACCGTGGGTGATGGTCAACCCCAACCAGATTCAGCAAGTGATTTTGAATTTGGTCATCAATGCCCGGCAAGCAATGGATGAAGGCGGGAACTTAACGCTTTCCATTCACGAAGATCCCGCCACCCAAATGGGCGAAGTTCGCATCGCCGACAGCGGGACCGGCATTGCCCCGGACAAACTGCGGCAAATTTTCGAGCCGTTTTATTCCACCAAAGACCGCGATGCCCAAGGCCAAGGCGGAACGGGTTTGGGCTTGGCTCTGTGCCGAGAGGTGATGGAATCCCACAAGGGCAGAATCCGCGTGGAAAGCACGCTGGGCAAAGGCACGACATTCACGCTCAAACTCCCCTTGGCCAAAACGCCTGCCGGTTTTTTAACCACAAGCGAGAAGCCCGCCTCGACCATCTCAAACGCAAGCTAACGGCAAGCAGCCCTTAGAATAAAAAAACGATCCCCCACATGGGACTTGAACGCAAAGAGAAGACGCAAAGGACTGCAAAAAATTCGTGCTTTGAATGTTATGGGTTGAGACTTCGGATTGATTATTTTCCTTCGCCGCTTCTCTTTATGTCTTTGCTTCGGGGGAGATTTTGGCGATAGGCGAAACCGGCAGAGGATTGCAATTATTGATCCGAAGATCACACGACTCTACCAATCGCCATCGACAGCCTTCGCGGAACTTTCATCGGAACTTTTCGATGGATCGGTGGCATCTTGCCTATCTTCCGGTTAGTATTTCGAGCGGTTTGTCGGAAAATTGTGTTCCCATTTCTTTTGCAGGAGACAACAAAGTGACGAGACTGCTGATTGCCGTGTGTGCCGTGGGAATTTGCGTGGGAGGAGCTTTTGCGGTGAACACGAAAGCCCAAGACAAGAAAGCCGAAAAGATCCCCATTAAAAAAGTGATGGCCAAAGCCATGAAAGGCGGCTTGTGGAAAAAAGTCGCCGATGGAAAAGCCAGCGATGAAGAGAAAGCCGAACTGCTGACAATGTTCAAAGCCCTCGAAGCCGACAAGCCCCCAAAAGGCGGCGAAAAAAGCTGGGAAACCAAGACGAAAGCCTTGGTGGCCAGTGCTCAAGCCGCCGTGGACGGCAAAGCCGACGCCGGTGCGATGCTGATGAAAGCCAGCAATTGCAAAGCCTGCCATAGCGTGCATAAAAAATAACGCCGCGTTTCAAATCGCCAAACGCCCCGCCGGTTTCCCAAAACCGCGGGGCGTTCTCACTTGAAATCCCACCGAGATTTGGCGTAGTAATACGGTCTTCAAACAAAAGGCATTCAAAAAAGTCCTACAACCTAAAGTCTATAGCCTAACGCAAAATGTCCATTGAAAAAATCCAAGTCATCGACAGCCACACCGGCGGCGAACCCACGCGAGTCGTGATTGCCGGCGGACCCGATCTCGGCGAAGGACCGCTGACCGACCGGCGAACGCGGTTTCGCGAAAACTTCGATGAGTTTCGTTCCGCCGTGGTCAACGAGCCGCGCGGATCGGATGTGGTTGTGGGGGCGATACTTTGTCCTCCCGTCGATCCCACTTGCCTGACGGGGGTGTTGTACTTCAACAATGTGGGCTATCTGCACATGTGCGTCCACGGCACGATTGGTTTGGTCGTCACGCTGGCCCACTTAAACCGAATAAAACCCGGCAAATACAAAATCGAAACCGTGGTGGGCATCGTCACCGCAACTCTGCACGAAGACGGCCGAGTCACCATCAGCAACGTGCCCAGTTTCCGCAGCATCCAAGGCGTGACGTTGAACGTGGACGGCGTGGGTTCCATCACCGGGGACGTGGCCTGGGGCGGGAACTGGTTTTTTCTGGTCAACCAGCACGCGGAAGAAATTCATCCCCGCAACGTGGAACGACTGACCGATGCGGCCTGGAGAATTCGGCAAGCCCTCGAACGCGAAGGCATCACCGGCGATGCGGGCGGCGAGATCGACCACATCGAACTTTTTAGCAAGACCGATCTTCCCGGAGCCGACAGCCGGAATTTCGTGCTCTGCCCCGGCAAAGCCTACGACCGCTCGCCTTGCGGCACGGGAACCAGCGCGAAGCTGGCATGTTTGGCGGCGGATGGCAAACTCGCGGAAGGCCAAATCTGGCGGCAAGCCAGCATCACGGGCAGCATTTTTGAAGGCTCGATCACCAAGTTGGCCAATGGCCTCGTGATTCCGCACGTCACCGGGTCCGCCTTCGTGAATGCCGAGGCCAGCTTGATTTTGAACTCCGCAGATCCTTTCCGCATGGGAATTCGCCCATGAGCGAAAACGCGGGGCACGCGGCGATCATCGGCAGCGGGGTGATCGGAACCGCCTCTGCGTATTATCTCTCCCAAGCCGGTTGGCGGGTCACGATGTTGGATCGCGGCGGCTTCGGGCAGGCGTGTTCTCATGCCAACTGCGGATTGGTCGTGCCCAGCCACGTGTTGCCGTTGGCGATGCCCGGCGTGATCGGGCCGACACTCAAAACCCTCTTCCAGAAAAATTCCCCGCTGGTCATCAAGCCCGGTACGAATTGGGGCTTGTCGCATTGGCTGCTCAAATTCGCGGGCCGTTGCCGACGAAAACCCATGCTGGAATCCGGCCGCGCAATCGCAGCGCTTTTAGATGCCTCAATGAATCTCTATCGGGAACTCATCGAACGGGAATCCCTGGCTTGCGAATGGCAGACCGAAGGTTGTTTGTTTGTGTTTCAGTCGCAACAAGGGATGGAGCATTACGGCCAAACGGACAAGTTGCTTCGCGAGGAGTTCGGCATGGGAGCCGAGCGGTTGGCCGGCAAACAGCTTCTCGAAAAAGAACCCGCGCTTCAACCCGGTTTGGCGGGGGCGTGGTTTTACGAACGCGATGGCCATTTGCGTCCCGACCGATTGTTGTCGTCGTGGCGGAAAGTTTTGGAAGCACGCGGCGTGACGATTCGCGAGAACTGTGAAGTGACTGGACTCCAAGGGAAACACGGTTCGCTCAAAACCGTCGAAACCAGTACGGGGGAAATCGCCGCCGATGCGTTTGTGGTCGCCACCGGGGCTTGGACGCCGCTTTGGAAGCGGGAACTGAAATGCAAAATTCCCATTCAGCCGGGCAAGGGATATTCCATAACCATGCCCCGCCCGGAGATTTGCCCGCGGGTTCCTTTGCTGTTGGAAGAACATCGGGTCGCGGTCACGCCGATGCAATCGGGCTATCGGCTGGGTTCGATGATGGAGTTCGTGGGTTACGATTCTTCGATCAATCCCCGCCGCATCGCCCTCTTGAAAGCAGGAGCCGCGGTCTATCTGCGGGAGCCTTATTGCGAACCCATTCAAGAAACCTGGTTCGGTTGGCGGCCGATGACTTACGATGGCAAGCCCATCATCGACCGCAGCCCGGCTTACGAAAACGTAATGATCGCCGCCGGCCATAACATGCTGGGGCTGTCGATGGCCCCGGCGACGGGGCGACTCGTGGCGGAGATGCTCACCGGCCAACCGCCGCATCTCGATCCAAAACCATACAGCGTGAAACGGTTTTAGCATCGTTCGAGAAATAACTGTCAGATGAAAATGAGCGGAGGGCGGCATGCGCATGGCTTTGTGTCTTGCCGGAAACCCAAAACATGATCAAACTCATCCAAACCACTTTCCGTGCATCCCAGTGTTTGTTGCCGTGCCTGGGCAAGCCGTGAAACAAACTCGGCGGAAACAAAGTATCCAACGCGGCCTTAAGTTTTCAACGATACCGATTGCGTCCCAGCTTGTGAGTCACTTCGAACCTCCCTGCTTCCTTGAGGATTTTGTAAGAACCCTAAGTAAAGCACAGGCTCAAAGTCTTTCAAGCCAAACCGCTTACCAAAACAAAACTCCCATTTCCCGAACGGCGTTGGGTGGCACGAACAAAGCCGCTTCGTTTTACAGATTCTCAATCCATCTTCTTGCTCCAACTTATATTGGGTTCAAAGGAGCAACGAATGCGAATCAACGACAGGCTGGTTGCAATCCGTTCGAGTTTCTTCCGTTTACCACACCTCTCACCGCCAATGGGCTGAAACATTCCACGCCGAGGAGCGACTTGAGCCTCGGTTGCCTTTAACTCGGAAAAGTCGCGAGCGACAAGTCGTTTGCTTCGTAACTCTGCAAGGATTATCGTCAATGCAGCAGGCGGATCCTCAAGGTGAGCACTCTGAATCGGCAAAGTGGGACGAACCACGCCCTGAACCAACCTCCGACACCAATCATCATGACTCTGCGAACGACCCACCCGCTATTTAACCTGCTCCCAAGCGAAATTGATGGATTCGATTCCCTGGCGGAGTTGGCGCATCGATTTGCGTTCGACGTGGAATCACGCCAGCGATGAAATCTGGCAGCAACTCGACCCGGAGTTGTGGGAGATCACTCAAAATCCTTGGGTTGTCCTGCAAACCGCAGCTCGCAACCGAGTCGAACGAGCGCTTGGAGACGCCACATTTTGCCAGCGAGTGGACGCGTTGCTAAGGAATCGTCGGGACGCGGTGGAGGCTCCCGGATGGTTTCAGCAAACGCACCCTGATTCGCGACTTCGGTGTGTCGCGTATTTCAGCATGGAATTCATGCTGAGCGAAACATTGCCAATTTATTCCGGCGGGCTGGGCAACGTGGCCGGCGATCAACTCAAAGCGGCGAGCGACCTTGGCGTGCCGGTTGTCGGGGTGGGATTGCTCTACCAGCAGGGGTACTTTCGTCAGGCCATCGACGCGGACGGGTCGCAGCGGGCGTTGTATCCGTACAACGATCCCGGACAGTTGCCGATCATGCCGTTACGCACCGACAATGGCGAATGGCTGCGCCTGAAAATCGAATTGCCCGGTCACGCGGTTTGGCTCCGTGGCTGGCAAGCAATCGTGGGGCGCACGAAACTGTATCTGCTCGACAGCAACGATAACGCGAACCTTCCCTTTTATCGTGGGATCACCAGCGAGCTTTACGGCGGCGGACCGGAATTACGTCTGATGCAAGAGTTGATCCTGGGTATAGGCGGTTGGCGACTGCTGGATGGCTTCGGAATCAAGCCGGACGTGTGCCATTTGAATGAAGGCCATGCCGCGTTTGCGGTTCTGGAACGGGCACGCGACTTCATGAATCGGTCGGGCCAGTCGTTTGATGCAGCACTCGCCATGACACGCGCCGGAAACGTGTTCACGACACATACGGCTGTGGCAGCGGGATTTGATCGGTTCCGTCCCCAGTTGGTGAAACAGTATCTCGGCCACTATGCCGACCGAAGGTCTGGGCATTCGCCCGTGCGATCTACTTGCCTTGGGGCGTCTGAATGCGACCGACGACTCAGAACCGTTCAACATGGCCTATTTGGCTGTCCGTGGGAGTGGTGCCGTCAATGGCGTCAGTCGTTTACACGGCCAGGTCAGCCGAAGACTTTTCGAGCCGCTTTTCCCCCATTGGCCCGAACAGGAAGTCCCCGTGTCGCATGTGACCAACGGAATTCACGTGCCGACTTGGGACTCGGCACCCGCTGACGCCTTGTGGACCAAGGTGTGTGGAAAATGTCGTTGGCAGGGAACGACAGAAACGCTGGAACAGGACATTCGCAGGGTCACGGACCAGGAATTATGGCAGTTTCGCATCGAATCCACTCGTTCCCTGGTCGAGTACATGCACGGTCGTCTTTCGCGTCAACTCGCCGGTTCGGGATCGCCGCTGAAGGAAGTCGAAGCCGCTCGGCACCTGTTCGATCCGGCTGCGCTCACACTCGGGTTCGCCAGACGGTTTGCGACCTACAAACGGCCAAACCTGCTGTTGCATGACCGCGACCGATTGCGCCGTCTGCTGAGCGATTCCGAACGACCCGTGCAGTTGATCATCGCGGGCAAAGCCCACCCGGCCGATCATTCGGGACAAGATTTGATCCGTGAGTGGATTCAATTCATTCGACACGCGGACACACGTCCGCACGTAATCTTCCTCAGCGATTACGACATGTTGTTGACTCAACATCTAGTGCAAGGGGTCGATGTATGGATCAACACGCCCAAACGCCCTTGGGAAGCCAGCGGCACCAGTGGCATGAAGGTGCTGGTTAACGGCGGTATCAATCTGTCCGAACTCGATGGCTGGTGGGCCGAAGCCGCTTCCCCGGGGTTGGCTGGTCGATCGGAGATGGACGGGAACATGGCGACGATCCGAATTGGGATGCGATAGAAGCAAACGCCTTGTACGACGTTTTGGAGAAACAGGTGATCCCAGAATTCTACCAGCGCAATGAAGTCGGCATTCCACCAAAGTGGTTGTCGCGAATGCGTGAGAGCATGGCCACTCTGACACCGCAGCTATTCGGCGGGAAGGACCGTTCGCGAGTACACCGAGAACCATTACCTTCCTGCGGCCAAACGCTACCAAGACCGAACGGCACTCGGCGGAGCACTGGGAACCAGCATTGTGCATTGGCAACATTCGCTGAGCGAAAAATGGCCTTCGCTCCATTTCAGGAATGTCAACGTCGAATCCGACGGAACGGCGCATCGTTTTGATGTCGATGTCGATCTGGATGGACTCGATCCGGACTTTGTGCGCGTCGAGTTGTACGCCGACAGCTCAGCCGAGCAGGAGTCGGTTTGTCGCCTGATGACGCGACTTAAATCCGGCTCTGAATCGGGTCGTTTTCACAGATACCAAGCGACCGTTGCCGCAAACCGCCCCAGCAGTGACTTCACCGCTCGGCTGATCCCGCACCACGATGGCGTTTCGATTCCCTTGGAAGTTCAATCCATTTTGTGGCAACGATGACATGATGCAACCGCCGAACGCACCGGATGATGGCGAACGCCCTCTGCAAGCCTATGCGAACCAAGTCGCCGATCATACACTGTTCCGCGAAGGCATGCCGCTGCCGCTGGGCACGCTTGCCTTGGGTGGCGGCGTCAACTTTGCCATCTTCAGCCGTCACGCAACTCGCGTTCGGCTCGAATTGTTCGATCGCGTCGAAGACGTCGAGCCTCGTCGCATCATCGATTTGGACCGGCAGTGGAACTGCACGGGCGACGTCTGGCACATCTGGATTCACGGCCTCTTTTCCGGGCAACTTTACGCCTACCGTGTGGATGGTCCCAACAATCCTCAGCAAGGCCAGCGCTATGATTTTCGCCACAGGTTGATTGACCCTAGTGCCGCCGCGATCGCGGGAGACAAATGCGTTTTTATCGGCGAAAACTTTCACTGGCACGATGTCCGCCCGCCGAATCGCCCGTGGTCGGAAACCATCATCTATGAAACGCACGTGCGCGGATTCACGATCGACCCTAGTTCCGGCGTCGGGCATCCGGGAACCTATCGCGGGCTGATTGAAAAGATTCCCTACCTGCGGGAACTGGGCGTGACGGCCATCGAACTGATGCCGATTCAAGAGTTTGACGAGAACGAAATCCATCGCATGAATCCGAACACGGCTGAGCCGCTTAAAAACTACTGGGGTTACGACCCGATCTCCTTCTTCGCCCCGAAAGGCTCGTATAGTAGTTCTGGCGATCGAGGTCAGCAAAAACTGGAATTCAAAGAGATGGTGAAAGCCTTCCATCAAGAGAGCATGGAAATCATTCTTGACGTGGTCTTCAATCACACGAGCGAGGGAAACCAAAACGGGCCGACCTATAATTATCGCGGCATCGACAATTCGATCTACTACATGCTCGGCGACGATAAGCAGTATTACAAAGATTTCACCGGTTGCGGCAACACTATCAATGCCAACCATCCGGTCGTCCGCGAACATATACTGTCGGCTTTGCGAAACTGGGTGATCGAAATGCAAGTGGATGGTTTCCGTTTCGACTTGGCAGCCGTGCTGGGTCGCGACGAAGACGGCAATCTGCACACCAATGCGCCGCTGCTGGAGCAAATAGCCGAAGACCCGATCTTGCGCGACGTGAAAATCATTGCTGAAGCGTGGGATGCGGCGGGAGCCTATGAAGTCGGCAGCTTTTCCGAACGCCGCTGGTCGGAGTGGAACGGGCGTTACCGCGACGATGTGCGGAGGTTTTGGCGCGGCGACGAGGGAATGCTCGGCGCTGTTTGCCAGCCGCATCTGCGGCAGCGCGGATATATACACACCCTCCGGAAAAGGACCGGAATGCAGCATCAATTTTCTCACCTCCCACGATGGTTTTACTCTGCACGACTTGGTGACTTATCGCAACAAACACAATGAAGCCAACGGCGAGAACAATCACGATGGAACGAACGCAGACTATAGCGACAACTACGGCATTGAAGGCGAGACCGACAACCCCATCGTGAACGCCGTGCGGACTCGTCAAGTGAAAAACATGCTGCTCACGCTGTTCGTCTCGCGCGGCGTGCCGATGCTGCTGGGGGGCGACGAGTTTGGAAGGACGCAACGCGGCAACAACAATGCCTACTGCCAAGACAACGAAACAAGCTGGTTTGACTGGCGGCGAACGGACCAATATAGCGACATCTTAAAATTTACTCGCGACATGATTGCGTTTCGCCGCGCACATCCCTTGTTGAGCGCTGAGCATTTTTACAACGACCTCGAATGCCATTGGTTAGGCCCTCAAGGCGGATCACCGGGTTGGCGGGATTCTTGGGCCAAGCAATTCGGCTGGCTTATTCACGAAGACCCGGCACACGCGATGTATTTAATGTTCAACGCCGGCAATGAAGCGATGGACTTTCAATTGCCGCCCGCACCGCCTGAGAGCGAATGGCGAGTTGCCATCGACACTTCCGGCACGACGACTCCGCAAACCACTAACACACACCGGCTACTTCCCAAGTCCGCCGCGATCGCCGTCAATGTGACAAAACAATCGCCCTGAGAGAAAATGCGACGGAAAAATGCACTCAAATAGCCCGCACATCCTCACGATCAACGGCGGTTCTTCAAGCATCAAATTCGCGTTGTTCGATGCCGCGATGTTTGCGACGGCAGGCTCCTTGCGAAAGATTTTCCGAGGCGAGATCGACAAAGTCGGCACGCCGGAGGCGCGGTTGACGATTAAGGCCGAGAAATCCGCCGACCGCTTCGAGAAAATCGTAATCGCTCCCGACCAACGAGCGGCTGGGGAAATTTTAGTTGAAGAACTAGGGAAGCGGATTCCTCAAGGCACGCTCGCCGCGATTGGGCATCGGGTCGTGCATGGCGGACCGAAGTATAGCCGGCCGGAATGGATTACGCCGGAACTGATTGAGTGTTTGCGAGAACTTTCGCCATTCGACCCGACTCATCTGCCCGCTGAAATTTCGTTGATCGAGAGCATGGCGAACGGCTTTCCCGACGTGCCCCAGGTGGCGTGTTTCGACACGGCGTTTCATCACGAGATCCCACGTGTCGCGCAAATGTTACCCATCCCCCGCAAATTTTTTTCGCGCGGCGTGCGGCGGTATGGATTTCATGGCTTGTCTTATGAATTTTTGATGGAAGAACTCGCCCAAAGTTCCCCCACAGATGCCGCGCGGGAGAGAATTGTGCTGGCTCACCTGGGAAATGGTGCAAGTCTTGCGGCTGTTCTTGCCGGCAAGCCGGTGGACACCACCATGAGTTTGACTCCTTGCGGCGGCGTGCCTATGGGCACAAGAACGGGCGATCTCGATCCGGGTGTGATTTGGTATTTGGCAAACACAGAGAAAATGGATGTCGAACAAGTTGCTTCGATGGCCAATCGCCAGTCCGGTTTGCTAGGCATCTCCGAAACAAATTCGGATGTGCGTGCATTGTTGGAACTTGAAAACGATGATGCGCGGGCACATGATGCGTTAGCCGTGTTTTGCTACGCCATCAAGAAACAGATCGGCGCATTTGCAGCGGCGATGGGTGGAATCGACACGCTCGTCTTTTCCGGCGGGATCGGTGAGAACTCGCCGCTCATTCGGAGTCGAATTTGTACGGGGCTGGACTTTTTAGGAATTGAGATGGCAGAGCCGTTCAATTCGGCGAACGAAAACGTGATTTCGACGGAAACCAGCCGCGTGGCCGTCCGCGTGATTCGAACGGATGAAGAACAAATGATTGCCCGGCATACCAGCCGTTTGCTGGAAGGGCTATAAGAGAACAAGGCGAGTAGTAAAGGGATCCTGTAGATGTCCACCAAGCTTCAAGAACTAATCGACCGAGCCAGTCAGTATCCACCGCTTAGCGTTGCCGTGGTGGATGCCGGTGAACATCATGTGATGGAAGGTGTGGCTCAGGCACTGGAACGGGGCCTGATTGACCCGGTCTTCATCGGGATACGGCAAAGAATAGTAAGAACCGCCGCAGAGGCAGGCGTTTCACTGGACGGACATCGCGTGCTGGATGCGATCAGCGATGTGGATGCCGCGCGGCAGGGAACGGCATTGGCTGGGGCAGGGGAGGTCGCCGGCCTGATGAAAGGCTGGCTGCACACGGATGTGCTGATGCACCCGGTTCTTGCCCAGCTACAGACAGATCGTCGAGTGAGCCACGTGTTCATTGTCGAGCTGGCGACGTATCCCAAGCTGTTGTTCGTAACGGATGCCGCGATAAACATCGCCCCGGATCTCAGGGTGAAGGCGGCCATCGTGCAGAATGCTGTCAATCTTGCCCGCGTTGTGGGGATTACAAAACCCAAGGTGGCGGCGTTGTCGGCGGTCGAAGTGGTCAAGCCCGAAATCAGTTCCACGGTCGATGCGGCGTGCCTGAGCAAGATGGCACAGCGAGGGCAGATTCGTCATGCTCTTGTTGATGGCCCGCTGGCTTTCGACAACGCGATTTCTCTCGAGGCCGCTCGGACAAAGCAAATCGAAAGCGAGGTGGCCGGAGATGTCGACATCCTGCTGGCTCCAGACCTCAATTCGGGGAACATTCTGGCCAAGAACCTGGAATACCTGGCCGGGGCCGTCATGGCGGGCGTCGTGATTGGAGCCAGGGTTCCCATCATGCTTCCGTCACGCTCCGACCCGCCCGAGGCACGGCTGGCATCGGTGGCCATTGCTTCCATCATGCACAATTGCTGGGAAGAAATGACGGATGATTGATCGCTGATCCGCAGTTGAGGTTCCGAAATGGCTGCCCTTTTTGAGGAGTGAACTATCCCCCATGAATCATCATGGAACGTCTGACGCCGATTTCCACAACATCGACGCCTACTGGCGGGCGGCCAATTATTTGTCGGTGGGCCAGATTTATCTATACGACAATCCTCTGTTGAAACGTCCCCTCAAACTTTCGCATGTGAAGCACATGCTGCTGGGGCACTGGGGGACCACTCCAGGGCAGAATTTTATCTACGCGCATCTCAATCGCATCATCAAGCAATACGATCTCGACATGATCTATGTCTCCGGCCCCGGACACGGGGGTCCAGCAGTCGTTGCGAACACGTATCTCGAAGGCACTTACAGCGAAATCTATCCCAACATCAGTCAAGACGAAGAGGGGATGCGCAAACTGTTCATTCAGTTTTCCTTTCCCGGCGGCATCCCCAGCCATGCTTCGCCCGAGTGCCCCGGTTCGATCCACGAAGGCGGCGAACTCGGTTACTCGCTCAGCCATTCGTTCGGAGCGGTGTTCGATAACCCCCAATTGATTGTTGCCTGCGTCGTTGGCGACGGAGAAGCGGAAACGGGGCCGCTGGCGACCGCCTGGCATTCCAACAAGTTTCTCAACCCGGCCACGGACGGCGCTGTGCTGCCGATCTTGCACTTGAACGGTTATAAAATCGCCAACCCCACGATTTTGGCGCGGATTGAGCATGAAGAACTCGAACAATTGTTGCGGGGTTACGGATGGACGCCGATCTTTGTCGAAGGCGACGATTCGATGCTTATGCACATTGCAATGGCGGAGGCGTTGGATACTGCGATCGCGCAGATTCAGGCGATTCACCAGCACGCCCGCGAAAAGGGCGACCTGACCCGTCCTCGCTGGCCGATGATTGTGCTCAAGTCACCCAAAGGCTGGACGGGGCCGAAGTTTGTCGATGGAGTTCCGGTCGAAGGCACCTTTCACGCGCACCAAGTCCCGCTTTCCGATCCCGCCAAGCATCCCGAACATTTGCAGCAGCTTGAAGACTGGCTGCGGAGCTATCGCCCCGAGGAACTGTTCGATGAAAACGGCCGCCTGCAAGCGGAGATTGCGGAACTCGCCCCTCAAGGTGAACGACGGATGGGCGCGAACCCGCACGCCAATGGCGGTCAGTTGTTGCGGGACTTGAAGATGCCCGATTTCCGCGAATATGCGGAGGATGTGCCTCAAAGAGGAGCGTTCGGTATCGGCGACACGCATGTGATGGGCAAGTTCATACGCGACATCGTGAAGCGGAACGATCAACAGAGAAACTTCCGCCTCTTCGGGCCGGACGAGACCATGTCCAATGGCCTGGAAGCAGTCTTCGAAGTCACCAACCGGCAATGGAACGCGAGGGAGGCGGCAAATGACGAGTTTCTGGCCCCCGCCGGGCGGGTCATGGAGATGCTCAGCGAGCATCAATGCGAAGGTTGGCTCGAAGGCTACCTGCTGACCGGTCGGCACGGGTTGTTCAACTGTTACGAAGCCTTCACTCACATCGTCGATTCCATGTTCAATCAACACGCCAAGTGGTTGAAGGTCACATCCCATTTGCCTTGGCGTCACAAGATTGCCTCGCTGAACTATCTGCTGGCTTCCCACGTTTGGCGGCAAGACCACAATGGGTTCACGCACCAAGACCCCGGCTTCATCGACCACGTGGTCAATAAGAAGGCGGAAGTGGTCCGCGTCTACCTGCCGCCCGATGCGAATTGTTTGTTGTCAGTGATGGACCACTGCCTGCGCAGCCGCCACTACGTTAATGTCGTCGTGGCGGGAAAACACCCCTCACCGCAGTGGTTGACAATGGATGAGGCCGTCAACCACTGCACGGAAGGCATTGGAATCTGGCAGTGGGCCAGCAACGACCAAGACGGCGAGCCCGATGTCGTGATGGCGTGCTGCGGGGATGTGCCCACCCTGGAAACGCTTGCCGCAGTCTCGATCCTGCGCGAGCATCTTCCCGAAATGAAAATTCGTGTCGTCAACGTCGTGGACCTGATGCGGCTGCAACCGCAATCGGAACATCCCCACGGCTTAACCGACACCGATTTCGATGAACTGTTTACCAAAAACAAACACGTGATTTTTGCTTTTCATGCGTACCCCTGGTTGATTCATCGGCTGACCTACCGCCGCACCAATCACGGCAATTTTCACGTTCGCGGCTATAAGGAGGAGGGCACGATCACTACGCCATTCGACATGACCGTGCTGAATGAACTGGATCGGTTTCATTTAGTGATGGACACGATTGACCGCTTGCCGCAAACCGGCGACAAGGGCGTGTACCTGAAACAGCAGTTGCAAGATAAGCTGATTGAACATAAGCAGTACATCAACAAGCATGGCCAAGACATGCCTGAGATTCGTGATTGGAAGTGGACGTCCACTTTCACAAATTCGTCAGAGTCCTAACCATTGATTGAAGGGAAAGAACATGTCATTCGAGATTATTGAAACCTCAGTCGGAAACGTCGTCGAGGTTCATGCAACTGGAAAACTGACCAAAGAAGCCTACGAAACCTTCGTGCCGATGACGGAAAAGAAAATCGCGGAACATGGCAAAATCCGCGTCTTGTTCGTGATGCACGATTTTCACGGCTGGAGTGCCGGTGCTGTCTGGGAGGACTTCAAGTTCGACCTCAAGCACTTCAACGACATCGAGCGATTGGCGATTGTCGGCGAGACGAAATGGGAAAAGGGAATGTCCGTTTTCTGCCGCCCCTTTACAACGGCCAAAATTAAATACTTTGACCATGCGGAGATCGACAAGGCGAAGGAGTGGATCAACGAATAAGTTCACAGCCCCTAAACAAGCTTTGAGGCACTGCGATGAATCAGCCCGCGCTAATCACCATTGCACAGTCCCTTGTCGCCGATGACAAAGGGCTGCTGGCGATGGATGAAAGTACTCCGACATGCAATAAACGGTTTGCCGCGCTGAACATTCCGCAGGACGTCGAGCACCGCCGTGCGTATCGCGAGATGATCGTGACCACGCCCGGATTGAGCGAGTGCATCAGCGGAGCGATTTTGTACGATGAAACGATCCGTCAACAGAAAAAGGATCGCACGCCTTTTGCCAATGCACTGGCTGAAGCGGGAATCATTCCCGGCATCAAAGTCGATGCGGGCGAAAGACTTGGCAGCGCATCCCGGTGAAAAAATCACCGAAGGGCTGGACGGCTTACGCGAACGGTTGCTGGAATACGCGAAAATGGGCGCTCGCTTCGCCAAGTGGCGGGCGGTCATTGTCATCCGCGACACTCTTCCCAGTCGGGGTTGCATCGAAGCCAATGCGCACGCCTTGGCACGGTATGCGGCGTTATGCCAGGAAGTGGGATTGGTTCCGATTGTGGAACCCGAAGTGCTGATGGATGGTTCGCATACTCTGGAACAATGCGGCGAAGTCACGCAGGAAGTGCAGAGAACGGTGTTTGAACAACTTTATCGGCAAAGAATCTTATTCGAAGGCATGTTGCTGAAACCCAACATGATCGTGCCGGGATTGAAGTGTGCGGATCAACCGTCCGTCCAAGAGGTGGCGGACGCGACCGTGCAATGTCTGCTGCGATCCGTGCCCGCTGCCGTCGCAGGGGTGGCATTTTTATCCGGCGGACAATCGGCTGAATTGGCGTCGGCGCGATTGAACGTTATGAACGTGCGCTTCAAGTCGCAACTACCCTGGCCATTGGCATTTTCCTATGCGCGGGCGATCCAACAACCGGCCTTGGCAATTTGGTCGGGGCAAGAATCCAATGGGCCCGCCGCACAACAGGCGTTACTCCACCGAGCCCAATGCAACCGCGCGGCCCGTCGGGGAGAATACACGCCTGAAATGGAAAGCATCCGCGCATGAATTCCGATTCACAACTTCCGTTGATCTATCTGGCTCGGCACTGCGAAACGGCATGGACGATTACCGGCCAACACACCGGCTTAACGGATCTGCCCCTCACTGAACATGGCGAACAGAACGCACGGAGACTCGGTCGGCGGCTGGAAAAGGTGGGGTTTGCCCAAGTCTTCCTCAGCCCGTTGCAACGTGCCGCTCGGACTTGTGAACTGGCCGGTTTTGGTGCGTCCGCCGAGAAAAATAGCGATCTGGTCGAATGGGACTACGGCGACTACGAAGGCATGACTTCGGAAGCCATTCATCAAAAGCAGGCGGGCTGGGACGTGTTCCGCGATGGATGTCCGGGAGGCGAAACTCTCGCCAACGTCGTCGCACGCGCAAATCGGGTCATCGAGCGCATTCGAGCTGTCGATGATAATGTCCTTGTGTTTTCGCACAGCCATTTCCTGCACGTGTTAGCCGCATGTTGGCTGGGTCTGCCGCCCACCGCCGGCCGGCATTTCTTCCTCGGCACTGGCGCGCTCAGCATTCTCGGCTACCACCACGATCTCCACGATCCAGTGATTCGACTGTGGAACGATTGCAGTTATCAGAAGACTGAAAGGTTAATGTAATGGTAATCCATCCATTGGCTGGCAAGCCAGCGACACAGGAAATGCTGATCGACCTCGTTCAATTGGAAAGTGACTACTACAATTCCCAGCCGGACTTCGGAAACTCGAATCAGCACAATCAATCGCAGGATTATGTATGAGCCGTGACGATTCAGCGATAAGTGATTCGGCGAACCTCGCGGCGCATCCGATCTTTCCAGCCGGCTACCGCGCCTCCGGCATATTGCTGCACGTGACATCGCTCCCTTCGGCATACGGCATCGGCGATCTTGGAACGTCGGCGCGGGCTTGGATTGACTGTCTTCGTGATGCGAATCAGTCGTGGTGGCAAATCTTACCACTTGGCCCGACTGAGTGCGGGAACTCTCCCTATCAACCAACGTCGTCGTTCGCCGTCAACTGGAATTTGGTTAGTCCCGACGACCTGATTGCAGACGGCTTACTGCGGAAAGGCGAAGTGACCTATCATTCGTCTTCAGAATCAGAAACGGAGGTGGACTATGACTCTGTTGCCCGTTTCAAAAACCGATTGCTCGATATTGTGTGGTCGAACTTTGCCGCCAGAGCCAGCCGGGACTTGAAGCTGGCGTTTGATCATTTCCGAAATGAACAAGCCTTGTGGCTAGATGACTACGCTTTGTTCACGGCATTGCACGTCCAACATCGCAGCGCGAGCTACCTTGAGTGGCCGAATGAGTTGGTGCGACGAAAGCCGGCTGCGCTGTCACAAGCCAAACGCGAACTGGAGGATGAAATCGGGCGAGTTCGTTTGGCGCAGTTTCTCGCTTACCGCCAGTCGAAACGACTGCGAGAATATGCTCACTCGCAAGGCATTCAATTGATCGGTGATTTGCCGTTTTATGTTTCGCCCGATTCGAGCGACATCTGGGCCAATTCCGATCTGTTTCTATTGGACGAAGATTTTCGGTCCCGGTTCGTGGGCGGCGTCCCTCCAGATTACTTTAGCGAAGACGGCCAATTATGGGGCAACCCCGTTTACGACTGGGACGCGATTCGCGAAAGCGGCTATCGCTGGTGCATCGAACGCATTAAATCAGGGCTGGCTCACGTCGATCTGCTGCGGCTGGATCATTTTCGCGGCTTCGCGGCTGCATGGCGCGTGCCCGCCGGGGCCGCGACGGCACATAGCGGCCAATGGGTTCCCGGCCCCGGAGCAGACTTCTTTCATGCAATCCTGATTGAACTTGGTACGCTCCCGTTTATCGCCGAGGACTTGGGGATCATCACGCCGGATGTGAATTCGCTGCGTGACCAGTTTCAATTGCCCGGAGTTCGCGTCCTGCAGTTTGCCTTCGACGGCAACAAGGACAATCCGTATCTACCGCGAAACTTTGTTCCGAACACGGTCGTTTACACCGCGACGCATGACAATAATACGACGCGCGGCTGGTTTAACACCTTGTCGGAAGAGTCGCGCAAGATCGTCCGCGACCTCTTGCAGCGCACGACGCTAACCAGTCCCGATGCCGCAGCAGAGTTGATTAAGACAGCGTGGTCGTCAGCCGCGGCGCTGGCAATGGTTCCACTGCAGGATGTGCTGAACCTGCCCGCCGTCGCCCGCATGAACGTTCCCGGCGTTGCTGAAGGGAACTGGCGCTGGCGTTGCACCCACAAGATGTTGGCTTCGTCCGAGTTTCAATGGCTCCGGGATTTGACAAGATCGACGAAACGGGAACCACTCGACACGACAGACAATTTGCAGTAACGAATGGACGAACAATTCACGAAATGAGATTCAAAGGGCATCCGTATTCCGCTCACTCTCCAATAGTGAAACGTGGAAGCACTTGCAATATCATTCCGTGACGGTTTGCGACGTACAACCGTCACGGTTTAACAAGACGACGATTTCTGTGTCGGTCGATTAACACACCAATTCATAGGAGCGGACGAAGCGATGCTCAATCATGAACTCAAAGCGGAACAAGGCATTCTTGTTCTCTCACCAGACGGGCCGTTGTCGGCTGATGATTTTGCAACGATCGCACGTGAGGTCGATCCGATCATTGCCCAGCGCGGAAAACTTGCGGGCTTGTTGATTCATGCGAAAGCGTTTCCGGGTTGGGTGAATTTGGAAGCGGCGCTGGCGCACATGCGGTTTATCGAGAGTCATCACCAGAAGATTCAGCGACTTGCTGTTGTCAGCGACAACCGCTGGCTGACCGAACTTCCCCGAATTGCATCGCATCTTGTCCATCCCGAGGTGAGGCATTTTCCCGAAGCGAAATATGACGCTGCCGTGGACTGGCTAGAGCCGACTTCCACCGAACTCACCTAGCCGAACTCGCCAAGAAAGCCGTCCAACAATTCAGTGAATGCGACGCAAAATGAATAGCAAAGAGATCACTCCTATGCCAACGGATTTGCAACACGTCACGCTGGGCGAACTTCAGCAACAACTCGGATCGTCGTCAGACGGATTGAGCGAGAGCGAAGCGACCGCGCGACTGACGAAATATGGGCCGAATGAGATCGCCGAGAAAACGGTCAACCCGCTGTTGAAGTTCCTCTGCTATTTTTGGGGACCGATTCCGTGGATGATTGAAGCGGCGGTGGTTTTGTCCGCCGTCGCGAAGCATTGGCCAGACTTTGCGATTATTCTCGTGCTCCTGTTTGCCAATGCCATCGTCGCCTTTTGGGAAGAGCATCAAGCCGGGAATGCGATTGCGGCACTCAAAGCGAAATTGGCGGTCAACGCGCGCGTCAAGCGTGACGGCAAATGGACCGTTTCCGCAGTGCGCAGAACTCGTACCCGGCGATGTCATCCGCGTGCGGCTGGGGGACATCGTGCCCGCCGATGCGCGGCTGCTGGGTGACGACCCTTTGGAAGTCGATCAATCCGCATTGACCGGCGAGTCGCTGCCCGTCGAGCGAAAACAGGGCGAAGCCCTGTTCTCCGGCGCGATTATTCGTCAAGGCGAAGGCGAAGCGATGGTGTATGGCACCGGCACGAACACGTACTTCGGCAAGACGGCTCAGCTCGTCCAGGAAGCCCACACGACCAGCCACTTTCAACGGGCCGTGTTACTTATTGGAAACTACCTCATCATACTGGCCGTCGCGCTGGTCGGGGTGATCTTGTTGGTGGCGATGGTTCGCCGCGATCCCATGCTCGAAACAATGCAGTTTGCGTTGGTGCTGACCGTGGCGGCGATTCCCGTGGCAATGCCGACCGTGTTGTCGGTCACGATGGCCGTCGGTGCCCGGACGCTGGCCCGCAAGGAAGCAATCGTCACGCGACTGGCGGCGATCGAAGAACTGGCGGGAGTCGATGTTCTGTGCAGCGATAAGACCGGGACGCTCACGCAGAACAAGCTCACGCTTGGCGACCCGTACTGTCTTGATGGGGTGACGAACGAGCAGTTGATTTTGAGTGCGGCGCTGGCTTCCCGTGCCGATAATCAGGATATGATCGACTTGGCCGTGATCGGCGGACTCACGGCTCCACAGGCGACGGACGGCTTTCAAATCGTGCACTTCCAACCGTTTGACCCCGTTCATAAGCGAACCGAGGCGCGTGTTCGTGGCCGCGACGGCCGTGAGTTCAGCGTCACCAAAGGCGCGCCGCAGGTGATTCAAGAACTGGCCGCGAACGCCGATGAGATCCGTGAGCAAGTGACCAAGGCGGTGAATGAGTTTGCCTCGCGTGGCTTTCGCGCGCTCGCTGTCGCGCGTGCCGATCAGGAAAATCAGTGGCAGTTCCTGGGCGTGTTGCCGCTGTTCGATCCGCCGCGCGAACAAGCCAAGGCCACGATCGCCACCGCACGCGATATGGGCATCAGCGTCAAGATGGTCACCGGCGATGCCATCGCCATTGCTCGCGAAACGGCGTCAACACTCGGGCTGGGGACGAACATTCTCGACGCCGGCGGGTTTGGCGATGCCAAGCATCACGAGACAGCGCAATTGTCTGAGTCCATCGAAAACGCCAACGGCTTTGCCCAAGTCTTTCCCGAACACAAGTTTCATATCGTCGATGTGCTGCAACAACGGGGCCATATCGTCGGCATGACCGGCGATGGGGTGAATGATGCGCCCGCGTTGAAGAAAGCCGATTGCGGGATCGCGGTTTCCGGGGCGACCGATGCCGCGCGGGCAGCCGCTTCGATCGTGCTCATGACGTCTGGATTGTCGGTGATTGTCGATGCGATCAAAGAAAGCCGCAAGATCTTTCAGCGAATGAACAGCTACGCAATCTACCGCATCGCCGAGACGATTCGCGTTTTGTTCTTGATGACGTTGTCGATCCTTGTGTTCAATTTCTATCCCGTCACGGCGGTCATGATCGTGATGTTGGCGCTGTTGAATGATGGAGCGATTCTCTCGATTGCGTATGACAAGGTGCGCTATCGAAACGAACCGGAATCCTGGAACATGCGAATGGTCTTGGGAATTTCCACGGTGCTGGGAATTTCCGGCCTGTTCGCCTCGTTTGGACTGTTTTATCTGGGTGAGCGGGTATTTCGAACTGGACCGTGATTTGATTCGCTCATTGATCTATTTGAAACTTTCCGTGGCGGGTCACTTGACGATCTTCGTGACGCGCACACGCGGCCCATTCTGGTCGATCCGCCCCGCCAGGGTTTTGTTGCTCGCGGTTTTGGGCACGCAACTGATCGCCACGTTGATCGCCGTTTACGGATTCTTAATGACGCCGCTCGGCTGGAAATGGGCCGCGTATGTCTGGGCGTATGCTCTGGTGTGGTTCCTGGTAAACGACCGCCTCAAACTGTGGACCTACAAAGTGTTTGATCCGCTCCCCAACAATTCATCGCCGAATCGAATACGCTGAATCCGCCCGCGACCAGGTGGCAAGCCACGCCGTTCGGAAAATGGGGGTTGTTTTTACAAGTTGTTTGCCTTGAAAGATTTCGAGCCTGTAATCTTCTTAGTGTTCTTACACAATTCTCAAGAAGGATGAGCCTGATCCACACCGGCGAGCTGAACCAAGTCAACCCGGACGCTTATCTTGAGTCCTCCCCACTCCACCCCTTCCCGATCCGCAAAGCCAAACGCTCAAAGGATCAGAAAACCCCACCGGAGACTTGAGCCATTGAGGTCAAGCATCCGCTAGCAAAACTGCCACCGACAAAAAATTGTGCGACAAAGTCGCGTTACTAATCATTCACCCACTGTCGGTTTTGAAGTGCCCACCCCTGGCCGGTTTTGAAGTGCCCGGTGACAAGTTCTGGTTATTGGGGGGGCCATCGCGGCCTCGTTGCTCAAACGCGAAGGCTTTCAAAATGTGGCCAATGTGTTAGGCGGCATGTCCGCCTGGAAAGCAGCCGGCTTGCCGGTTGAGTAACAAATCAGCGGCATTTCATTGCGTTAGCTCTTGACTTGCCGCATAGCCGATGTATGATCGAAGCAACAGTATTCTCCAATGATAGGAGAACTCGAAATGCCATGTCGGCCTCGCTCGCATTATTCCGTTGCGTGTGGGGCTTTTTTCATGGCCAAAACCTTTCCATTCGGCACCTTCTGAAACGGATTCTTACCATGAAGCGAACATGTTGCGCACTTGTTGTCACCGGATTGGCCGCCCTATTGATCTTAGCATTTCAATATCGGGGCGCGTCCGCCAAGCCCGCGGAGACACCGATTGAACGCTTCATGGCGCAAAAACTAACACATGCCCAAGATGTGCTTGAGGGGTTGGTCACGGAGGATTTTGACCAGATTGGCAAAGCGGCCGCGGAGATGCAAACTCTCAGCCAGGCGGCCGAGTGGCAGGTGCTCAGAACTCCTTCCTATGACTTATTCAGCAAGGAGTTTCAAAGCGCATGCACCCAATTGGAGAAAGCCGCGAAAGACGAAAATACCGATGCCGCTTCCCTCGCCTATATTCGAGTCACACTGACGTGTCTGAGCTGCCACAAACATGTTCGCAATGCGAAAGTCGCTCAGATTCCGATTCTTCCAGGAATTTCAGTCGGCATCAACTTCGACGAATTGACCGCAAGTTTGCATCCCTCCGATCGACATCGCCTAACCATCCCCAGACACTTTTAATCGAGGAGTTATCATGCTTTGTTCAAATCAATTGGTGAAAGCAGGCAGTTTATGCCTCGTACTTTTGACGGGCGTTTTCTGGCTGGCGGGAGGAAGCGCGGAGCCTCCTGCCGCACAACGGCCCGCTGAAAAGAAGATCATCCGGTCGGATGCCCGTCCCGAGAAAGCGAAGGAACCCGCGTTGGCCAAATTCATGCGAGCCAAGTTGAAGGCGTCGACGCAAATTCTAGAAGGGCTGTGCCTGGAGGATTTTGAATCCATCCAGAAAGGGGCCGAGAAACTCAAGTCGATGAGCAATGAAGAGCGTTGGCGGGTTTCCAACGATGCGCTTTATCGCCAGCACAGCGCGGAATTCCGCAATGCCGTCGACAATATCCTGACCGCAGCCAAGGAAAAGAAAAACCTGGACTCGGCCGCGTTGGCCTGGACCAAAACCACCTTAAGCTGCATCGAATGCCACCGCTGGGTTCGCAACACTCTGGTGGCTGAGAAAGTCCAGTAGCTAACGCTAAGATTACTCTTAAGTTTTTGATCCCAGAAGCTGTCATTCCTTCAAAGGAGAAAGAGATGACCAACACGACCACGAGAACCGTGCTTCAAGCCTTGCAATCGGAGCATGACGAGTTGCTTCAGGAAATCACGGACGCCCAACAATTTTGGACCGAAGTCAATGAACTTGGCATGGGGCCAAAATACGAAGAAATGGCGACCCGCGTTCATCAGATCCGGGCGCGTCTCAAGCAGCATTTTGACGAAGAAGAACGCGGCGGCTATCTTGCACCCGCGATCACGGTGGTTCCTCGCCTCGCGCCGAAGGCGGAAGAATTAAAGCAACAGCATCCGGTGTTCCTGGAAGCCTTAGATCGTTTCTCCCAGAATTTGCAAAACCGGGAATCGGCGTACCACAACTGGGAGGAGGTTCGCGCAGAAATTGAAACGTTTTTAGAGCAATTGCACGAACACGAATCCGCCGAAATGGCCATCGTCCGGGCAGCCTCTTCATAAGCTGTCCCAGGCTTTTAACTCTGGCCGCTTTTGAACTGGGAAGCGGAATGTCAATCAGCTCCGTACAGCCCGAAGAAGCGGCCGCTTTCCTGCGGGATGAGAATTCCTAGAAGGGAACCGCTATTGGTTCTTCAGAGAGAATATCGTGATGCGTGCGATGTTGTTGCCGCGCTTGGTTTCACTCGATGATGTGGAATCTCCCTTGGAATTGGCGGATGTTCCCAATCCCAGCCCTCGCGCAGAGAGCTGCTAATTCGAGTGGCCGCGTGCGGCGTGTGCCATACCGAATTGGATGAGATCGAAGGCCGCACCGCTCCTCCCAAGTTGCCCGTGGTTCCCGGACATGAAGTGATTGGACGCGTGGAACGCTGCGGGCCGGGGGTCAGCCAAGCATTAACTTGGCGACCGGGTCGGTGTGGGTTGGATTCATTCGTCATCCGGCCAGCCGGACGAAAATCTCAGCCCCGAATTTCGAGCCACCGGCCGGGACGTCAATGGCGGTTATGCGGAGTATCTGACGGTCGGCGAGGACTATGCCTATCCGATTCCCGAGGTGTTTTCCAGACGCCGAAGCCGCCGCTCCGTTGTTGTGCGCGGGGCGGTAGGTTATCGCGCGCTCAAGCTCACAAACCTTCAAAATGGCGATCTCTTGGGACTGACAGGCTTTGGCGGCTCAGCCCATATCGTTTTGCAAATGGCGAAGAATCAATTTCCGAAAACCGGACTTTTTGTCTTTGCCGAGAGATGCCCGGCCTCCAGAGCCTATGCGAATTCGCTGGGTGCCGTTTGGGCAGGCGATACCTCGGAAAAATCGCCCGAACTTTTGCATGCGATCATTGATACCACCCCGGCTTGGAAACCCGTTGTGGAAGCGCTTCGCAATCTGCGTCCCGGCGGGCCGACTGGTCATCAACGCGATTCGCAAAGAAGACCGAGATCAAACGGAGTCGTCTAGACCTCCGTTACCACGAACACCTGTGGATGGAACGCGAAATCAAAACCGTCGCCAACGTGACGCATTTCGACATTACGGAATTTCTCCCCTTGGCGGCTGAAATCCCGATAGAGCCAAAAGTTCAAACCTACCCGCTCGAAGAGGCGAACCGCGCCCTGCACGAACTCAAGCATGGCCCGATTCAAGGGGCCAAAGTGCTAGTGATCCACTGAAGGCTTCTTTGGCAGAATTTAATCCGCCCGCATTGACGATCCCCATGCGACATCCGAACTTCCACAATCTCAGCAGCCAAGGCGTGATTCGCTCCGTTCGCGGAAGCGTTGTCGATGCCGTATTTCGAGATCACTTGCCTCCCATCAATTCAGTGGTTCGCACCGAGAACGATCCCACGGTGCTGATGGAAGTTGCCACGCAGTTGGATGAGCAAACGATTCGTTGCGTCGCCTTGCAATCCACGCGGGGGCTTTCGCGGGGGATGCGCGTATCGAGCGAACATCAATCGTTGCGCGTGCCCGTGGGAAAGGCCCTCCAAGGCCGAATGCTGAATGTGTTCGGGGAACCGATTGATCACGGCGAACCAATCTCCCAATCAGAGTCCGTACAAATGTGGTCGGTGCATCGACATCCCCCGGCTTTGGCGGATCGCGTGACCAAATCCGAGGTCTTCGAAACCGGCGTTAAAGCGATCGACCTTTTGGCTCCTTTGGAACGCGGCGGGAAGGCGGGATTGTTTGGCGGGGCAGGCGTGGGCAAAACCGTGCTAATCACTGAACTCATCAATAACATCGTGGGCGAGCACCAAGGCGTGAGCTTGTTTTGCGGGATTGGTGAACGCTGCCGTGAAGCCGAGGAACTCTACCGCGAAATGAAAACGGCGGGCGTGTTGGAAAACACGGTGATGGTCTTCGGCCAGATGAACGAGCCTCCTGGCGCGCGTTTTCGTGTGGGGCATACGGCTCTCACAATGGCCGAGTATTTTCGTGATGTGCTGAAAAAAGATGTACTGTTATTGATTGATAACGTGTTCCGGTTCATTCAAGCAGGCATGGAAGTTTCCGGTCTCATGGGCCGATTGCCCTCGCGGGTCGGTTACCAACCCACGCTCGCCACTGAACTCGCAGAACTGGAAGAACGGATTTGTTCGACCACCAACGGAGCAATCACGTCGGTGCAAGCCGTGTATGTGCCTGCAGATGATTTTACAGACCCCTCCGCTGTACATACGTTTTCGCATTTGTCGGCTTCGATTGTATTGTCCCGCAAGCGGGCCGGTGAGGGTTTGTATCCTGCGATCGATCCGTTGTCATCGGGATCGAAGATGCTGGTTCCGCAAGTGGTCGGTGAGCGGCATATCCAGCTCGCAAGGGAAGCCCGGCGGACGCTCGCGCAGTATGAAGAACTCAAGGATATTATTGCCATGCTGGGGTTGGAAGAGCTTTCCCGCGAAGATCGGCGAATCGTCAATCGGGCCAGGCGGCTGGAACGGTTTCTCACGCAACCATTTTTTACCACGGGGCAGTTCACGGGGTATCAAGGCCGCACGGTAAAGCTCACGGAAACCCTTGATGGCATCGCGCGGATCTTGCAAGATGAGTTTCACGATGTCCCCGAACGGTTATTGTATATGATTGGTTCCATTGAAGAGGTTCACGAAAACAACGCGGCGAGATCATCATGAAGGAAACCATGCAATTCAAGGTCTTGTTGCCGACCGAGATCGTCGTGGATGAGCCCGTTTGCAAAATTGTGGCGGAGGCGGCGAACGGCTCTTTTTGCTCAAGCCCCGGCATGCGGATTTTCTCGCGGGACTCGTGCCGGGGTTGCTCAGTTTCACCACGCAGGATGAAGTCGAAATCTTTCTCGCGGTGGATGAGGGCATTTTGGTGAAACACGGAAATGAGGTGCTGGTCTCCTCGCGTTACGCGGTCCGGGGGCTGCGATTGGAAGAACTCGAGGCGTTAGTGCGGGATCGGTTTGAAGTGCTGGATGAACGCGAACGAACCGCGCGGTCGGCGGTGGCCCGGTTGGAATCGGATTTCGTGCGGCGGTTTTTGCTGTTGGAGAAACCGCGTGCCTGATCCCGCCGCCGAGAATCCGAAAGCTCCCTCCGGGGAGGAATTCCGCCGCGAAGTGGAAGCCCAGGCCGCGCGGAAATTGCAAGCCCGCCGGGAAACCCACCGTTCCATTTGGTTCGGTTTGGGAATGTTCGGCATGATTGGCTGGTCCGTGGCAGTCCCCACATTGATTGGCGTGGGCGTTGGGTGGTGGCTCGACCGGAACTCAACCAGCCGGTATTCCTGGACATTGATGTGCCTTGTGTTGGGCTTGGCCGTGGGCTGTTTGATGGCGTGGCAGTGGGTCCAGCGAGAAAGGCGGGAGAACATTTCCCGCAGGAGGAAAACCTAAGATGGACGGAATGGCCTGGCCTCTGTTAATCGTATCCGCAGCGGGGGGCATCCTGCTGGGGCTGCTCTATTTCGGCAGTTTATGGTGGGTGGTCCGCCGCTTGCCCGAGATCTCGCGACCGGGTTTGTGGGTTCCGCTCAGCACGCTCGTCGCGAACTATGTTGGTTGTGGTCGGAGTATATCTTTTTGCGGGGACAGATTGGAAACGGCTGGTCGCGGTGATGTTGGGATTCCTAATCGGGCGGTTTTTGGTGTTTTGGCAAGTCGGAACCTTTCGCCAGGGGAGTTCGTACAATTGACATTCTCGCCCGACAACCTGATTTTCTTTCGGCTGGCTTCCGTTCCCCATCAACGCGACTCTGGTTTTTACTTGGGTGACGATGGTGTTATTGGTCGGCGGTTCTTGGGGAATGTCGCGGCGGCTTTCGAAATCTCCCCACATCCCCCGCTGGCAGCATCTCTTGGAGGTGGTCATCCTCACCATCCAAAAACAAATCCGCGAAGTGAGTATGCAAGAGCCGGGCCTCTATCTGCCCTTTGTGGGCACGCTGTTTTTGTTTGTTGGCAGTTGCAGTCTGCTCTCGGTCATCCCGGGATATCAACCGCCGACGGCTTCGCTTGCACACCACGGCGGCATTCGCCACCTGCGTGTTTCTTGCCGTCCCGATTTACGGCATCGCGCAACAAGGATTTGGCCGGTATCTGAAACAGTACCTGAAGCCCTCCCCGTTGATGTTGCCATTCAACATGATTGGCGAGTTGTCCCGCACCATCGGCACTGGCGGTGAGGCTCTACGGAAACATGATGAGCGGCAGCGTGATGGCGGGGATTCTGGTCGGATTTGTGCCGTTGTTCGTGCCGTTGATCATGACCTTGTTCGGCCTGCTCACGGGATTGATTCAAGCATATATCTTTGCGATTTTGGCGATGGTGTATATCGCCTCTGCCACGGCAGCACGGCAGAAAACATCCGAATCACGTTCTTCGGAGGCATCCCCTCATGAGTGATGAAACTTGGATCTCGGTGGTTTCGATTGTCACCTCCGGCTTGACGATTGCCATCGGCTCGATGGGACCGGCCTTGGGAGAAGGCCGCGCCCTTTCGCAAGCCTTGAGCGCCATCGCCCAGCAACCCGACGAAGCCAACACGATTACCCGCACGTTGTTCGTGGGGATGGCCATGGTCGAATCCACCGCGATCTACTGCTTTGTGATTTCGATTATCCTCTTGTTCGCCAACCCATTCACGGGCGGAACCACGCCTTAATCTCCCCAGACGTTCGGTCGTCCTGATGCTCGAAAATGATGCTTGGTTTGTGTGGGCCGCCCAGATCATCAATTTTTTGATTCTGGTCGCTTTGTTACGAAAATTCCTATACCGGCCGGTGCTGGAGGCCATTGAAAGCCGCCAGCAGGAGATTTCCGCGCGTGTGGCTGAAGCGGCTCAGACCCGGCAAGAAGCGAACGAATTGGCCGCGGCTTGCCGCGAGCAGGAACGAGAACTGTCTACCACGCGCGAGAAGATGCTCTCCGAGGCCAGCCAAGAAGTGGAAGCTTGGAAGCGGAAAGCCCTCGATCGCACCCGTGCCGAAGTGGAGGCAGCGCAGGCTCTGTGGTGGGATGCGCTCCAGCGGGACCGCGATCGATTTCTCAGGGAACTTCGAGAACGGGCAGGCCGGCAGGTTCATCAAGTGGCCCGGCACGTGCTGAGACAATTGGCCGATACCAATTTAGAGCAACAGCTTGTCGCGGTGTTTTTGGATCGCCTGCGATCTCTGGATCAAAGCACTCGCGATCGCATGCTCGCAGGGCGAGCCGAGATGAGCCACGCCGACCCTCACAAGCGCGTTGCCGCTTTCCGACAATCTGCAAGCGGAAATCCGCGACAGCTTGCGGAGAGAATTTGGCGAAGTAAAGCCGATTCAATTTGACGTGGATGCGGACCTGCTCTGCGGGCTGGAGTTGCAAATCGGCGACCAACGAATTTCCTGGAACGCGGCGGACACTCTGGAATCCTTGGAACACAGTTTCGCGATGGCGTTGGACCACAAACGCGAAGGCATCTTAGCGGGGAATATCTCCTCATGAATGACCAGCTTCCCCAGCCAGCGGAACTTGCCGAGTCGCGTGTTTCAAGCCTTCGACGGCGTGCTCGCCGAACATCAAGCCGGCCGTAAAGGCAGTGGAAGTCGGAACCGTGATTTCCGTCGATCGCGGCACGGCTCGATTGACATGGTTTGCCCAGCGTAGCAGGCGGATGAGCTGTTGGAATTTCGCCACGGAATTTTGGGCATGGCCTTCAATTTGGATGTTGACGAAGTGGGCGTGATTCTACTGGATGAAAGCGAGCAACTCCAAGCCGGCAGCCAAGCCCGCCGCACCGGGAAGGTTGCTGGATGTGCCCGTTGGGAATGAATTGTTGGGACGCGTGCATCGATCCCGTGGGACGCCCCTTGGATCGGAATCCCTCGTTGGAGACGGCTCTCAGGCGGCCCGTAGAACGCGATGCCCCGCCCATCATGGACCGCGCCCCGGTAACCGTGCCGTTACAAACCGGCTTGAAAGTCGTCGATGCACTGATTCCCGTCGGCCGCGGACAACGGGAATTGATCTTGGGCGACCGTCAAACCGGCAAAACGGCTGTCGCGCATCGACACGATTCTCAACCAACGCGGACGGGATGTAATCTGCATCTATTGTGCGATTGCCCAGCGGACATCCGCCGTGGCGCGCGTCGTGGCGGAATTGCGGGAATCTTCCGCGATGGAGTATTGCGTGGTGGTCGTCGCCGAAGGCAATTCCCCGCCGGGTTTGCAATTCGTCGCTCCCTATGCCGCCACCACGATCGGCGAGTTCTTCATGGAACAGGGGCGGGATGTGCTGGTCGATCTACGACGACCTCACCGCCCATGCGCGGGCCTATCGGGAATTGTCGCTGTTGCTCCGTCGCCCGCCGGGACGCGAGGCGTTTCCGGGCGATATCTTCTATGTGCATTCGCGGCTGTTGGAACGGTCCACGCATCTCTGCAGAGGAATTGGGTGGCGGGTCGCTGACTGCGCTCCCCATCGCCGAGACGGAAGCCCAAAACGTGGCCGCCTACATTCCCACGAATTTGATTTCCATCACCGACGGACAGATCTATCTTTCACCGGAATTGTTTCGCAAAGGGATGTTGCCGGCGGTTGATGTGGGACGGATCTGTTTCGCGTGTGGGCGGGAAGACCCAACTACCGGCCTACCGCCGAGTGGCGGGCGATTTGCGGTTGTCCTATTCGCAATTTGAAGAGTTGGAAGCCTTCTCCCGATTCAGCAGTCGATTGGATGAAGAAACCCGCCAGACTTTGGAACGCGGCCGGCGGGTGCGGGAAGTTTTGAAGCAACCCCAAGGCCAACCGTTGTCCGTTCCGGAACAAGTCGCGGTTTTGGTGGCCGTCACGGCGGGCGTGTTCGATGCTTTGCCCGATCGAACAAATCGCCGAGGCGGAACCCCGCATTCGAAATGCGGTGTTGTCCCACTGCCCCGAGACTTGCCGAGCGAATTCTGGCGGGCGAAAAACTTTCCGATGACGATTTTCAAACCCTGGTGGAAATCACGCGAGAATCTGTCAAGGCCGCTTTTGGAGGAAAACCATGCCCACGATGGAAGCCTTGGAACGGCGGATTCACTCGGCTGAAGATTTGCAGTCGGTCGTCCGCACGATGAAAACCCTGGCCGCGGTAAGCATTCGCCAATACGAAGCCGCCGTGGCGGCATCTGGAGGATTATACCCGCTCGCTTGGCATTGGGGTTTCGCATGCTTCGCTGGCTGCATCCGCAGGAGATCTTCCAGGAACCGCCTGCCAAACAGGGAAGGTTGGGCTGCATTGTGTTTGGTTCCGATCAAGGAATGTGCGGGTCTTTCAACGAACAAATCGCCGAGTTTGTGAAAAACATCGTTCACGAAATCCAACCCGATTCCACTCGGCAAAGCTATCTTGTTATCGGCTCGCGGGTGGCGGATCGATTGGAAGATCGCCATTCATCGATCTTCCGCGTCTTCGATGTGCCCGGATCGGTGGGAGGCATCACCCAATTGGTGCTGGAACTCTTGCCGGTGCTGCAAACCTGGCAAGCCCAAGAGGAGTTGGAACAGGTGCTGGTTTTCCACAATACGCGTCAAACGGAAGCCACTTATAAACCCATGCACGTGCAACTTTTGCCATTGGATCCGGAACGGGAACTTACCACCTCGGGAGAACCGCTGGCCATCCCGGTCGTTGCCACAGGTGACAATGAAACCCAGCGATCTGTATTCGAGATTGTTGCGGCAGCACTTGTTCGTGAGTTTATTCCGCGCCTGTGCCCATTCGCTCGCGGGAGAAAACGCCAGCCGAATCGCTTCCATGCAGGCCGCCGAGCGCAGCATCGCAGAGCGGCTGGAAGAATTCCGCGAGGAATGGCGGCGAACTCGGCAAACGTTGATCACGGAAGAATTACTCGATGTGATCACGGGCTTCGAAATGCTCCGCGAGGACTAATCCCGCCACAACAATTTATGCCAAACATTGACTCGAAACATTCCTGAATGTACGCTTATAACGAAGAGAATTACCCATGATCGGTAATGTCTCGTGGTAATGGAGCCCTTGCGCGAGTTTTCGTGCCGAGGGCTTTTTTTTGGACTTCTCGGAGGCTGAAGATGATGGATTTCATTCGTTGGTTTAAGGACATCCGCATTGAGGATGTGCCGGACGTGGGCGGGAAGAATGCTTCGCTGGGTGAGATGTTTCGCGAACTCACGCCTGATGGCATTCGCGTGCCCAATGGCTTCGCGGTGACCGCGACGGCGTATCGGCAATTCCTCCGAGAGACCGGGCTGGATCGCAAGATTCCCGAACTCCTTAGGGATTTGGATATTCAGAACATTGCCAGCTTGCAGGAGTGCGGCCACAAGGTGCGGCATGCGATTCTCGCTGCGGAGTTGCCCGGCGAATTGCAAGAGGCCATTGTGGCTGCTTATCAAAAATTGGGAAAAGGCAACTCCGTGGATGTCGCAGTTCGTAGCAGTGCCACGGCAGAGGATCTTCCCGATGCCAGTTTTGCCGGTCAGCAAGAAACCTATCTCAACGTGCAAGGCCACCGGGCGGTGTTGGATACCTGCCGTCGCTGTTTCGCCTCCTTATTTACCGATCGCGCAATTTCCTACCGCGCGGATCATGGGTACGAGCATACGCAAATCGCCTTGTCGATTGGGGTGCAACTGATGGTCCGCTCGGACCTGGCCACATCCGGGGTGATGTTCTCGATCGATACCGAAACGGGTTTCCGAGATGCCGTGCTCATCAACGCCGCCTATGGCTTGGGGGAAAACGTGGTGCAAGGGGCCGTCAACCCCGATGAGTATTACGTGTTCAAGCCCACCTTAAAGACGGGTCACCGGCCGATTCTGCAAAAACGGCTGGGCAGCAAAGAATTCAAGCTGGTCTACGATTTGGGCGGCGGGCGGATGACCAAAAACGTCCCCGTGCCGTTGGGAGACCGCCAAAGGTTTTGCGTGGAGGAAGAAGACATCCTCACGCTGGCTCGCTGGGCCTGCCGGATTGAAGATCATTATTCCGCCAAGCGCGGGCAGTTGGTGCCGATGGACATGGAATGGGCCAAGGATGGAAAGACCGGCGAACTGTTCATCGTGCAGGCCCGGCCCGAAACCGTGCAATCGCAGAAGCGCCAGGATCGGCTGGAAGTTTTTGAACTGAAAAATAAAGGCCCGGTGCTCCTGGAAGGCCGGGCGGTGGGAGAACGCATTGGTCAGGGGCCGGTGAGGGTCATCCAAAGTGCGGCCCATCTACGGGACTTTCAAGCGGGTGAAGTGCTGGTCACGGATAAAACCGACCCCGATTGGGAACCCACGATGAAAAAAGCCGCCGCCATTGTCACCAATCGGGGTGGGCGGACCTGTCACGCGGCGATTGTCAGCCGCGAATTGGGCCTGCCCGCCATCGTGGGAACCGAACACGGCACGCACCAGCTTCACACCGGTGAAAAAGTAACGGTTTCTTGCGCGGAGGGAGATACGGGTTTTGTGTACGAGGGCCTGTTGAAGTACGAACACCGGGAAATCGAAATCGATTCCCAAAGTCGTCCGCGAACAAAGATCATGCTGAACGTGGCCAACCCGGAAGAAGCGTTTCGGTTGTCCTTTCTTCCCTGCGATGGCATTGGATTGGCTCGCGAAGAATTTATCGTCACGCATTACATCAAAGCCCATCCGCTGGCGTTGTTGGAATACGATCAACTCAACGATGCCCAAGCCAAGCAAGAGATCGATCAACTGACCGTGGGATTTCAGGACAAGGCGGAGTTCTTCGTTCAAAAACTTGCCGAAGGTATCGCGATGCTCGCGGCGGCGTTTTATCCTCGGGATGTGATCCTCCGCGTGAGCGACTTCAAAACCAATGAATACGCCGGTTTGATTGGCGGACGCAAATACGAACCCGTCGAGGAAAATCCGATGATCGGCTTTCGGGGCGCTTCACGCTATTACAACGAACGCTACCGAGCAGGGTTTGCCTTGGAATGCCGAGCCATCAAAAAAGTTCGCGATGAGATGGGACTGAAGAACCTGAAAGTCATGATTCCTTTCTGCCGCACCGTGGAAGAAGGCCGCCGTGTCTTGGCGGAAATGGAACGGCACGGACTCACAAAAGGCGTGGATGGTTTGGAAGTGTATGTGATGTGCGAAATCCCCAGCAACGTGATTCTCGCGGAAGATTTCGCCGAGGTGTTTGATGGATTTTCCATTGGCTCCAACGATCTGACGCAACTGATTTTGGGGGTGGATCGCGATTCGGAAATCGTGGCGGAATTGTTTGATGAACGAAATCCCGCCGTGATGAAGATGATCGCCCAAGTGATCCAAATGGCCAAATCAAAAAAATGCAAGATCGGAATTTGCGGGCAGGCTCCCAGCGATTATCCCGGAGTTCGCCGCGTTCCTTGTGGAGCAGGGGATCGACAGTATTTCGCTGAACCCCGACACGGTCCTCAAAACCACATTAACCATCTTGGAAAAAGAACGGGAGTTGGCACCATGAATCCTTCCGCGTCCCCATCGCGGCGGGTGGTCATTGTTGGCGGCGGAATCGCCGGCTTGTCCATCGCCGTCCGGCTTGGCCAGGCGGGTTGGCCCGTGACTTTGCTGGAAGCTTCGGATCTGGGATTCGGAGCATCCACGCGAAACCAAGGTTGGCTGTATAGCGGTGCCTGGTTCGCGCCCAGAAAACCCCCTACTGGCGCATCAGTGTTATTGCTCTCTTCAGCAAACGCTCTTCTTCTGTCCCGAATGCTTAGAACCCGGCCAAGCCGGCATGGTGTATCTCCTCGCGGAGGATGATTCTCAAAGGGTGCAATGGACGAATGCATGGACCCAAGCGGGCATTCCATTTGAAGAATTGAACGTCGATGCCGTCCGTGCAGCCATTCCCCATTGGAATCCGCGGAAATTTGCGAAGGCTTGGCGACTCCCCGACCGGGCCATTCGCACGGGTGAGTTGTTGAGTCGCCTTGTATCCACCGCCGAGGCACAAGGCGTGGAAATCCGCACGGGCACACCCGTGGCAGACCTGCTGCAATCCGATAAACAGATCCAAGGTGTGATTGCCGCCAGCGGAGAAGAAATAGCAGCGGGGCTGGTGATCCTCGCGACGGGCGGAGAAGACTCTCCTTGGGCAGAAGCCTCCAGAGATCGACCGGGGGAGCAACCCAGCTATCGATTCGTCAATCTGAAAACTCATCTGATGGCTATCCGCCCGGGAATGAAGTCGCAGCCGTTTTGCGTTCTCGATCACCAAGGCTTCAACCACATTCCCCACGAATCCACATCCATTTTCGGATCGAACCATTGGACCATTACCAACCGGCCTCATGATGTTTCGGTCGATGCTCAGGAATCGGACCGAATCAGAAACCAACTGAAACACCTTCTGCCCGCATGGAACTATTCCGGATCGGAGATTTTGGAATGGGCCGGTACGACCATGCAAGCCATGCACGTAGAACAAATCGAACCGGGCCGCGCCACCTTGCCGACCGTAATCGACCACGAAAGGGAACCCGGCGGCCTGAAAAATCTTCTCAGTGTCTTTCCAGGGCGGGCTAGCCTTTGGCCACAACTCGCTGAGATGGCCATCGAAATGCTGAACGCCAAACGAAAAATCGGCCCTCCCCGAATTGCAAAACCCCCTTGGCAAAGTTCTTGATGACTGCCTCCCTCTCAGAGCATGACAGAACACGGCTTCGCGAGACCCACTACAACGCGACAGTAGCGGCGGTGCGGCACGTCCACGAAGCCCTGATGATTTTGCGCGTGGTTCCCGACCAAGGTCCGCTCATTTTTCAGCCTGGGCAATACACGCTTTTAGGATTGGGAGCTTGGGAGCCGCGCGGATCACGTTCCAGTCGAAAGCCGATCCGAGACTGCTCAAGCCAGACTCGTGCGGCGAGCCTATTCGATCTCCTGTCCCATGCTTGATGAGGAACAGCAACTCATCACGGCAGACGAACTCCCGTATCTGGAGTTCTATATTGCGTTAGTCAGCCGTCCTTCGGATGATCCGCCTATGCTGACTCCGCGATTGTTCGGGCTTCAAGAGGGAGACCGGATCTTTCTGGGACCACATCCGCATGGTCGCTATGTGTTGGATGCTGTTCAACCCGATGACACAGTGCTCTACTTTGGAACAGGAACCGGAGAGGCCCCGCACAATACGCACATCGCGGCATTGCTAAAACGCGGACACCGCGGCTTAATCGTCTGTGCCACCAGCGTGCGCTACCGACGCGATCTCGCCTATCGGCGAACACACGAATTGTTAGAACAACGGTTTTATAATTATCACTATTTTCCATTGACAACACGCGAACCGGAAAACCTGGATGAATCGCGTATGGACTTTGTGGGAAAGACTCATCTTCAAAATCTATTTGATGGGAAAGACTACCGCGCGTTGATACAGGATCGATTCGACCCGCTGAAAACCCACGCCTTTGTCTGCGGAAACCCCCAAATGATGGGCGTGCCCAAGCGGATGTCCGATGGCCGATTGTGTTTTCCCAAACCCATCGGCATGCTGGAAATCCTTGTTAGCATGGGCCTACGCCTGGATGAACCCCATCGCCCTGGGACCATCCACTATGAAAAGTATTGGTAGCCAAGTCGTCATCATTGACTTAACTCCATGCGCTGTTGATGATCGACAGCAAATGCTTGGCTACGATTGCCCACTCGCATCCATCATTCAGGAGAGACGGGCGTCTCCATAATCCCGGTGGTCTGGGGGGTGTCATTTCTCCGCAGTGAAATGGACAATGAAAAAAACGCCCAGACCTGTGCCACCAAGGCAGGAATCGGGCGCTCACCGCCAAAAAAAGCTCTCTCCGGAAGGCATTCATTTCCGGGGAAAGTTGTCTCTCATCGACTACTCTCAATCAGAATGATTCGCTTTGAGATCAGGCCCGATAAGTCTCCGAGCATACATTTTCCATTTGCAGATATTGAAGAAAACCCAGCAGGTGACGCGTTCATGGGTTAGAATCCAGTTCTTTCTGAAGCTGGTTGATGATTTCCTGCTGCGCCTTGATCTGGGCAAATTGTTGCATCACCAGGGAGATCAGCGGTTTTAGACTTGAGGAACGAACGGGTTCCTGGAGTAAGGCGAACACGTTCGATGGGGCCGATTCTTCAAGCGATTGGCTCTCATTTTTACTGAGAATTAGAATGGTAGGAATCGATTCATGGTCACCCACTATTTGGAGAGCCTGCATTCCCTTTCCATCTGACTGCGATTCCTGAATAATGATGAGGTCAGGTTTACGATCATGGGCTTGTTTCGCAAATTCTCGCCGACTGCCGGTTTGAATACAAATAAAATGCCCCAATTGCGACACAGCCCGATGAAGTGTATCGCGAGTTTTTGGGTCTTGGTGGATAATGGCGACTTGGAGTGGGTATTCTGTCATGGCAGTTCTGGAAAAGTTTGCCAGAAAAACAAGTATCTGGAATTGAATTGCCTACGGAAATGAATACGCCCCATGTCCACAAAAGGGGGCATGGGGCGTTCATCGCTCGAAATTCGATCGCCAACATTGGCAGATACGAGTTTTTGTCTTATTCTCCCATAAGTATAACATCACTTTGAGATAAATCAAGAATCCTTCATAATAATTACGCCAAACGCAAATGCGTCTCATCATTTTTTTGCGCATTCCATGTCCCTCGATAATTTGTCCTCAGTGCAATGTCCAAGAAAAAGCCCAAGCCGAAAACCACGCCGGACGCGAAGACCCTCCGCCAACGGGCCGAGGAATTGCTTCAGCAAAGACCGATCGACGTAGCGGGTATGTCAACCGAAAACCTTCGGGAGCTCGTTGATGAGTTGCGTTTACACCAAATTGAGATGGAAATCCAAAACGAGGAACTGCGGGAGACACACCTCAACGAGAAAAAGCGGGCAGAAGATACGTTGCTGGCAATAAATGCCGAATTGAAACAGGCTGTCGGGAAATCCAGCACTGAACTTCACGAACGCCTCCATGAATTCACTTTGCTGGGCAGTGCCGTGGCGAATCTGACCGAAGGCGTGCTGATCACCGATGATGAATTGGATTGGCCCGGACCGCGGATCCGGTTTGTCAACGAAGCCATGAGCCGTATCACGGGCTATCGCGCTGAAGAAATGATTGGGCAAACCCCGCGAATGCTGCAGGGGAAGGCAACGGATCGCGACGCCTTGGCTCTGCTCAAACGAGAACTAAAGACGGGAAATTCCGCTTCCTGCCAAGTCGTCAATTACCGAAAGGATGGCACGGCGTATCACGTGGAACTTTTCGTCGCGCCGGTCTTCGATCACCAGGGAAAGCGTACGAATTTCGTCTCGATCCATCGCGACTTGACGGAGCGAACTCAAAACCAGCAGTTGTTGAAGGATGGCGAGCATCGGCTCTCCGCCATCTTGAACGCCGCGGTGGATGCCATTATCACCATCAATCCACAGGGTCTCATCGAAGGGATCAATCCGGCCACCGAAACTCTGTTTGGTTACACGCGAGAGGAACTCATCGGCACCAAAATTAATCGGCTGATGCCACCGCCTTACTGCGACGAACACGATGCCTACCTCCAGCACTACCTGGAAACGGGGATCGCAAAGATCATCGGCATTGGACGGGAAGTCGAGGGCCGCCGAAAGGATGGATCGATCTTTCCCATTGATTTGGCCATCAGCGAAGTCGAGCAATTGGGCCTGTTCACTGGGATCATTCGCGACATCACGGAGCGCAAAGCGGAGCAGGCCCGGCTGTTGCAATCCGAACGGTTGGCGTTATTGGGAGAAGCCATGGCCGGTCTCACGCATGAAAGCCGCAACGCCTTGGCTCGCAGTCAAGCCAACTTGCGCCGATTGGCCCGCAGGCTGAAAGACAACCAACCCTTGTTGGATTTGATTGATGGGGCAATTCGGGCCAATGACGATATTTGGCGGCAGTTCGAGGAGGTCCGCGAGTACGCCAAGCCCCTGCAACTCCGACGTGAGAAAACCGATTTGTCCGATTTGGTCAACCAAGCCTGGCAAGACTTGGCCCCCCAACGGGAGGGCCGCGCTGCGGATATGAGAACGAACGCTGAGAATGGCAATCTCTTCTGCGAGGGGGATACCTTTCTGCTGAGAAACGCTTTCCGAAACCTGTTGGACAACACTCTGGCGGCCTGCGTGGACCCGGTTGAGATTGACGTCGAGTTCTCCACAGCGCAAATTGGTGAATTGCCCGTGTCGCAGCTTATGTTTCACGACAACGGACCCGGACTTCCTGCGGAGGTCAAGAAACACGCGTTCGAGGCATTCTACACCACCAAGATGCAAGGAACGGGTTTGGGGCTTGCCATCGTCAAACGGACCATCGAAGCCCACGGCGGCGAAGTCAAATTCGCGTCGGAACAGGATGGAGGCGCGATGATTATTATCACTTTGCCAAGGAAACCATTGGAATGACGGGATTACGAATTGTGATCGCGGAGGATGAACCGGAGATCCTTGCCGATTTGGAAGAGACATTGATCGAGATGGGGCACGAAGTCGTCGCAGCGGTGAAGAATGGACAGGCGCTGGTCGATGTCTGCCGCCAAACTTCGCCGGATTTGGTCATCACGGATATTCACATGCCGGACATGGACGGTTTGGATGCCGCGGCGCAGATTCGCAGTGTGCGTCCCACACCGATTGTGATCGTCTCGGCATTCCATGACCAAGAATTCGTGGACCGGGCCATGAAAGAGCACGTTCTGGCGTATCTGGTGAAACCCCTGCAACACGAAACTTTGAAGGCATCCATCGACCTCGCGATGCGGCGGTTTCGCGAATTCCAAGCCCTGCTGGAACAGGCGACAAACCTAGAACATGCCTTGGAAGAACGAAAACTCATTGAGCGGGCGAAGGGCATTTTGATGAAACGGGCCGAACTGAGCGAACCAGATGCGTTCCGGAGGCTGCAACTTCTCTCCAGCCAGAAAAACAAGAAGATGGTTGAGATCGCACGCACGATCGTCGAAGCCGATCAGGCATTTGAGCCATGAAATGTCTCCGGCCAAGAAAGTTTGCGAGAACCTCAAGAATTCTCGATAACTTGGATTGAAGTTTTGAAATCTTTTATATAAACTAAGGGCGTTGGGACTGATGAACGGTCCCAATCGGCTCTGTTGTCCTTCTTCGTACAAAAGTACGTTGGAGGATTTTTTTTGGCGATGACAGCCCCTCGGTGCGTAGCAATGCACCTGAGGGGTTTTTTTGTTGAACGAACCCGCTGAGGTGACTAATGGACTCCTTGATTGAAATTCCGAAGCCATTCCTCTCGAACGTGACTTCACGGAATGATCAACTCCAGCACAAGGTGCGGCAGGCTCTCATTGCCACGGGCTATGTCGAACTTCGAAGGGTCCAAGTCCACATCAATGAGAGTGAGGTATGCCTTTCCGGGTCGGTGTTGACCTACTACAAGAAACAAGTTGCGCAAGAAGCCGTAAAACGCCTGAAGGGAGTCGAATCGTTGAATAATGAAATCACAGTTGTCGGCAACTAATGATAAGTCTCCCGCCCGAAAGGTTTCAGATCATGCCCAGATCGATTGCAAAACCCAAGCAGCCCCACGAGAACTCCTTGCAAGCAATCCCCGCTTGCGACGTATTCTCAATGACCAAAGCGGACATCGCCGAACTCTCCCTGAGCGATATTCGCCGGATGAATTCCGAGGAACTCATCGCGGTGATTCGATTGGCCGAAGTGCCTTTGTTTGGAGAGAGCGTGGTCGAGCACCTGACCTACTCCGACCGCGCGACTCTCGAAAAGTTAATGTTTCTGGCCCGGCGGACTGTCCAGAACCAGGGCTATTAAACGTTCCCCCGCGAAGCGAATTTTGTTTTTCTCCCAAACAAACATTTGACCCGTTTTACAAGGAAGTAAGTCATGTTGGTTCTTTCTCGAAAGCAAGACGAACGGATTTTGATCGGCGATTCCATTGAGGTGAAAGTGCTCTCCGTGCATGGGAATCACGTCCGACTGGGCATCACTTGCCCGGAGAACATTCGGATTCTTCGCTCCGAAATCGCAGAAAAGGGATTTCCGAGAGTCGGCGGCGCAGATTCATTGGGTGAGCCGCTCATCGCCTTATCGCTCAGCCACTAACAAAGACGCATCCCTTCCAGGAAACCTCAACGCCGGGTGTTCCGGCAGCCCCCGACAAGATCGCGGGAATCTTCGACGGAGTGTAGTTCTGATCTCGCTGAAGCACACTGAAAATAGGAATCAAACCATGACAAGCGAACTTTCAACACGGCCTTCCACCAAATTGGGACGCCTTTTTGAGCGAGACCCGTTTCACAAACTCCAACAACAAATGGACGATTTGTTGTCCAGTTTCTCGCGGGATTGGGATGGGGGCCATTGGCTCTCGGCCGACTTCCACCCCTCAATGGATGTCTCGGAAACGGAAGAATCGTTTCAGATCCGCGTGGATTTGCCCGGTATCAAACCCGAGGAAGTTCAAGTTGAGGTACGCAACAACGTCCTCGAAATCACCGGCGAACGCAAAGAAGAACGTGAGGAAAAAGGCAAGACCTGGCACCACACCGAACGCCGAGTGGGCCGGTTTGCCCGCTCGCTCTCGCTCCCTTGTGAAGTGCAAGATGACAAGGTGGTTGCCGAATGCTCCAACGGCGTGCTAAACATCCTGCTCCCGAAGGCGGAAAAGGCCAAATCGAAAAAGATTGCCGTTAAGGCGAAATAATCGATATAGAATTCCAAACCCGACGACCCGGCTTCGAATATTTAACGCATTGAAAGCCGGGTCTTTATCGCATCGTAAAAGTGGTTGAACTAACGGGTTGGAACATTCAAAAAAAGTTGGGAAGCTGCCGGACAAGGTGCCAGGTGGCCTTTGTAGTGGAACATCCTTCGATCCTCGTCGGGGGCAGGAGTTGATCCCGTCTGTTAACTCTGAGTGTCTGCTGTCCTTCCAAGGGGCTAGCAGATTCTCGGCAAGGCGGCCCCCGTGGGTTCATCAAGGGGTTGATCGCGGCCTAAGGTGCGCCTGATTGTGACGGGAGCGATTCGGCGTTCGGTCACTCGCCCAATCACAGCCGCGCGTTGAGTTTGCGGTATGGCCCGCAGCGCGTGAATGGCCTCCTCTGCGGCACCAACATCAACCGCAGCCAGGAAGGTGCCTTCATTGGCGACGTGCAAAGGATCAAGTCCCAAGAGCTCGCAAGCGCCGCGCACATCGCTGCTGAGGGGGATGTCTTGTTCCCAAAGATTCAAGGTGCGATCACAAGCGGCCGCCCATTCGTGCAGCACGGCGGAAATTCCACCACGGGTCGCATCGCGGATCGCTCGGATGTTTTGACCGACGGCTTGACGCAGAGCCGTGATCGGAGCGATGAGCGGAGCGGAATCGCTAGTGGGCAGCGGATCAAAACCGAATTCCTCCCGAGCGCAAAGCACCGCCATACCATGATGTCCGATCGGGCCTGAGACGATCAACACGTCGCCTTCTTGAAGTGACTGAGGGCCGGGAGGCACGGGATCGACAAGTTCGCCGATGCCGGTTGTGTTCACAAAGAGACCATCGCCCGTGCCGCGAGGAATGACTTTGGTATCTCCAGCCACGACTGTGACGGAGCAGTTATTGGCTGCTTGGGCCACCTGAATCAGAATGCGATCCAACAGCCTGATGGGGAAACCCTCTTCAATAATCAGCGAGAGCGTCAACCAGCGCGGTTGTGCTCCCGAGACCGCCAGATCGTTCACGGTTCCATAGACGGCCAGCGATCCAATATCGCCACCCGGAAAGAACAGCGGGGTCACAACAAAACTATCCGTTGTCACGGCCAATCTTTGGCTCTCCGCGAGAATTTGTGCCGCATCAGGCAGAGGGGACAAAATAGGATTCTCGAAAACCGGTCGAATATGTTCGTTGATGAATCGCCGCGTGAGCCGCGCGCCCTCCCCGTGAGCCAACGTAATCCGTTCATCCGACTCAGCGATGGGTATTGGGCAGTGGAGTTGCCAAGCAGGGGTATTCATATTTATTGCAGTTGGTAACACTGAAAGTAAGCCGCGCATGCCCCCTCCGAAGAAACCATAGGCGTGCCCAAAGGAGAATCGGGCGAGCAGCGTTTGCCGAACTCGGGGCAATCCGGCGGCCGGAGACGGCCGGCCAAAACATCGGCTGCGCGGCAGAGATTTCTTTCCGGATCTTTCTCGGTGAATGTTGATTCGCGATCAAATCTTTGCTCGGCGTCGAATTGGCGAAATTCCGGCCGCAAGCGGAACCCCCCATTCCTGATCGTGCCGAAGCCTCGCCACGGGCAATCAGTCACTTCATAAACCTGATGGATCATGTCGAGAGCGGAGAGATTGCCCGTGCGATAAACCATTCTTGCGTATTTGTTGGCGACTTTAAATCGACTTTTCTCCAGCAACTGCACACATTCGAGAATTCCTTCCAGCAAATCAATCGGTTCAAATCCGGTGACAACGATTGGCACTTGATAATGATCTGCAAATTCATCATACGCGGCGAACCCGGTAATCGTGCAGACGTGTCCCGCCGCCAAAAACCCTTGCACGCGATTGTCGGGCGTCTCCATCAAGGCTTCCATCGCGGGCTGAACGCGGACATGGGAAACCAACATCGAAAAATTGGTCAGTTTCAAGCGAGAGGCTTGCAAGACGGCGAGAGCCGTGGCAGGCGCGGTCGTCTCAAATCCAACAGCGAAGAAAACCACCTGCCGATCGGGGTTACGTTCCGCGAGGGCCACGGCATCGAGGGGCGAATAAACGGTCCTCACGTTTCCGCCATTGGCACGAACATTCAAGAGGGATGAACCGCTGCCGGGAACTCGCAGCATGTCGCCAAAACTGGCCACAATCAGGTCGTCCCGCATCGCCAACTCCTGGGAAAAATCGATGGCTTCCCTCGGTGTCACGCAAACGGGGCAGCCCGGCCCGTGAATGAGTTCCACAACTCCACGCAGTTCCGCTTCGATGCCGCTTCGCAGTAAACCGTGCGTCTGTCCGCCGCAAACTTCCATGATGACCCAAGGGCGACTCGCAGTGCTCCGAATCCGTTCCACAAGCCGTTTCGCCGTCGCCGGGTCGCGAAATTCATCGACGTATTTCACTCCGGTGCGCCTTTCGGTTCTGAGGAGATGGGGTCAATCTCTGTGGTGAAATCTTCCATGTGCCCCAATTGAATTAAGTCCTCGATCAAGCGTTGAGCTTCCCAGGGATTGATCCGGCTGATCGCGATACCGGCATGCACGACGACATAATCCCCCAGAGCGGCTTCCAGAACACAGGCCATGTGGCACACTCGGCGGATGCCGTCGAATTCCACCTCTGCCTTGGCGAACGTGGGATCGCGATCAATCCACTGCATCACTCGCCCCGGAACGGCTAGGCACATGGCAACTGCCCTCGCTCAAACTTTGGGTCGGCCAACTGGGCAGCGGCAATCGCGAGTTGCCCGGCGGCGAGTCCCCCATCATTGCAGGGAATGAGGCCGGGCAGCCCCAGCGGTTGAGGATGTCCCGCCAATTCCTCTTGGACCAAACGAGTCAAGAGCCGATTTTGAAAGCAGCCCCCCGACAGCACAACCGGCAATGTTTGGAATCGCTGGGCCACGCTGGCAATCCCTTGGGCCAGGCCGCGATGAAAACGCATGGCAATAGCGCCCACCTCCACGCCTCGAAAGAGTTCCTCCACGATTTCGAGCAGCAGGGGCTGCCAATCCAACCAAATCGCCTGCTCATGTTCTCTGAGGGGAATTAAGTAGCTCCCAATAATGCTTTCGTTGCAGATGGACTCCAACCGCATCGCGAGTTCTCCTTCATAAGAGGCACTGGATTGCGATAAGAGCAAAGCGGAAACTCCATCGAACAGCCGACCGGCACTGGTCGCGATTGGTCCCGACCGACCGCGTTCCACGAGCGTGGCCAGTGGTTTCAATTGTCCGGGATCAACAAAATCGTGAAGTAATTCAATGGCCTTTGCGCTTCCCACGGCATCAGTCAATAGGGAGAGAGCGATCCGCCAGGGCTGCCTTACCGCCATCTCGCCGCCGGGTAATGCAAAAGGACGCAAATGTGCAACGCGCTGAAAAGTGGTGGGCGTAGAGATCAGACATTCCCCGCCCCAGATCGTGCCATCCGTGCCGTAACCGGTCCCGTCAAAAGCGACTCCCAACACCGTTCGGTCGAGCCAGGCGTGTTCCAACATTCCCGCGACCACATGGGCATGGTGATGTTGCACGCTCACTTTGGGTTGAGACTGTTGCTCCGCCCAGACCGTCGTGAAATAATCGGGATGCAGATCGTGGACAATGAATTGCGGCTCGCAGCCGAAAAGTTCCGTGAAGGAGTTGACCTGTTGGAGGAATCGTTCACGCCCAGACAAGGAATCCAAGTCACCAATATGCGGACCCAACACGCACTGTTTTCCATTCGACAAAGCGAGGGCTGCCTTTTGATGTCCTCCCACCGCGAGCATAGGTTGGTCGGCGGGCATGTTCAAAGGGAGCGGGGCGATTCCCCGTGCGGCGCGAATTGTGATTTGCCGGCCTCCGGCAACTTGCACGACGCTGTCATCAATCGGACGAACAATCTCGCGGTTGTGATGCAGGATCAGATCCGCGATCCTTTCGAGCGATCCTGCGCGGGTTCGTTTTGATAGGCCAATGGATCGCCTTCGATGTTGCCGCTGGTCACGACAATCGGCCTGCCGCACTTCTTCAGCAGCAACGCATGCAAAGGCGTGGTGGGCAACATCACACCCACTGTTTTCAAATCAGGATGAACCGACTCGGCAAGCCCCGCAACCAAATCGGAATTCAGGAGCACTATCGGATTGGATGGGCTAAAGAGCACTTCGGGGAACTGGTCCGCCTCGGTCGGTCGATCGATCATCACGGGCAGCGGCTTCATACGGCGGTGTTTCCGTGACCTTAGCAGGGCAACGGCCCGTTCATTGGTCGCATCGCACAGCAACTGGTAGCCCCCCACGCCCTTGACCGCGACAATCTTTCCCTCAATGAGCGCATTGGCAGCCCGAGTAATCGCATCGCGACCGTGGAGAGTCTGTGGAGGCAAACGGGTTTCGCACCAAACTTGCGGACCGCAATCAGGGCATGCATTTGTTTGTGCGTGAAACCGCCGATCCACCGCCGATCTATATTCCTGCCCGCAAGATTCGCACAATAAAAAATCCTTCATCGTGGTGCGAAATCTTTCATAGGGCATGCATTTAATGATCGAATACCGCGGGCCACAATGGGTGCAAGTGGCAAACGCATAGTCGAAGCGATGATCGTGCCGATTCGCCGCTTCCTTCAGGCACTCCGGGCAGGCGGCCAAATCCCGCGGGACCATTGTCCCAATCACACCCAGAGGTTCCGCGGTTCGAATTTCAAAACCTTTCAAATCCAGAGGCAGGCTCGGCGTTGGAGTGAAGCGTTGAATGTCAGACAATGCAGGGAGATTGGCCTTGAGCCGAGTCTCGAATGCCTTGATCCGCGAACGAGGGCCTTCCACGTGAATCTCGACTCCATCCAATTGATTGCTTACAAATCCCGAGAGATCGTGTAGCGCCGCGAATCTGGCAATCGCGGGGCGAACACCGATCCCTTGCACGGTTCCGCCGAGTTGGAAGCGAATTGCAATGATGGGTTCCCGGCAAATCTCTGAAGAGGGATGATTCAATGTTCCGCGTGCTCCTCACTTCTGTTTGACAGGTGAAGCATCTGATCGCGAGCCTGGTCGAGAGAGCGACACCATTCCGCAATGCCTTCGCCCGTCAGGGCACACACCGAAAACGCGTCCAAGTCGGGTTGAATCAACCGGGCATCGGCGACGGCGGCCTCGATGGAGAACGGCACGTGGGGCAGCAGGTCGCGCTTGGTGATGACTAAGCCCTGGCTGGTGCGAAACATTTTGGGGTACTTTCCCGGTTTGTCATCGCCTTCCGTCGTGCTCAACAAAACGATGCGGAGATGTTCGGCCAAATCGTGGGAAGCCGGGCAGACCAAATTGCCCACGTTTTCGATAAACAAAAAGTCATAGTTCACTTTCGGCAACAAGGCCAGCCCGCGTTCAACCAGCGAAAGCTCCAGATGGCAAGCGCCGCCCGTGGTCAATTGCTCGACGGGGACATAGGGCCTGAGGCGTTCCGCATCCCGCTCGGTCGCCAGATCGCCAACCAAGACTGCCATCGAGCGATTGCCGTTCCAGTATTTGGCGGTTGCTTCCAGAAGACTGGTCTTGCCTGCTCCGGGGGAGGAGACAAGATTCACAACCAGCGTGCCTTGGGCGGAAAAAGATTCCCGCAAGACCTGAGCCTGGCGTTTTTTTTCCGCTTGCAGATCCTGATTCACAACGATGGTTCGCGTTATGGTATTCGACATTAAAGAATCCTCTTACTCATGATCGCAAACCTTCGCCAGCTTCGCCATTGTGTTGAGTGGTTCATGGGTTTGGAGTGTTACGCTTAATAGCCGAAATTCATCGCCTTGTGTAATCCGAAGTGCATGAGACCCACAGATCCCGCAAGAAAAATTGAAATCTGCCACAATTGATTCCCTTCCGCAATCTTGGCAACGAGCCTTGAGGGGAACTTCGTGAATGACCAGGGCCGCCTTAGCACAAGGTGTTGAAGAAGCGACAACCTGAAACGCTTCGGAAACGAGCAAAGGTTCCACACCACTGAGAGGTCCGATTTCGACGTCAATTTGCTCAATGGCCGCCCCCTCGTGGAGTTTGCAAATTCGCTCCACTTGTTGGAGTAAAGCCCGCACCAACGAGACTTCATGCATCAGACAACTCTCTCAAAATCTTTTCAGTCACAATCGGAACAATTTGTTGCAATTCCCCGGACAGGATTTCGCTGGTTCCAAACTGACTTGCGGAAATCGTCCATACCACAATCCGTGCCGGCAGACGGTTTAGTCTCTCGGCAAGGTCGAACACTTCCGCAATCCCAAAGTCATGGCTGCCAGGGTTTCGCAATCGTTTGAACATGGGAAGTAAAGTATTCGAGGGAGTCGTATCTCGTGCCCGAGGCAAGTTTGCATTCCATTCCCAGCGCTCGAGTTTTCCTGTCTCTGTCGATGTCTCCGCCGCATCGCATATTCCCAGAATCTCCACGCCTTCTAACCAATCGAGCAGGTCCAGCGGAATGGCCGCTTTCCGAATGCTGACGTGTCTCGGCAGATTCTCTGATTTTGCCAATTGGTCGGCCACGAGCCAGCCGATCTGGTCATCTCCGTGAGGGCTTCCGAGCCCCGCGAAAAGTATTGATCGAGGAGAATTCACGAGCCGATTCGTTCTACGTGGAGTTTCAGAAAATGCGTCGAGCAACTGATGCAAGGGTCGTAACTGCGGATGAGCCGTTCGCAGTCGAGGGCAGTTTGCACGTCATCATCTTGCAGCACGCTGGGCAGCCAATCTCTGAGATCGGCTTCAATCTGGCGTTGATTTTGCGAAGTCGGGGGCACGATCTTGGCAAAGGTCACTTTGCCTTCGGCATCGATCGCGTAACGGTGGTAGATCAATCCGCGCGGGGCTTCGGTGGCGGCGCAGTTCTCGCCGGCTGTGTATTTGTATTCAATTCGCGCGGGTTGAAACGGCTTATAGTCTCGCAAAATCTCTAGGGCTTCCTCATAAGCGTGAATGACTTCCAATCCCCTGGCAATGATCGCTTTGAACGGGTTTTGGCAAGAAGGTGTGAACCCAATCTCATCCGCCACCCGCAGGGCCGTGGGCGAGAGGCGGTCGAAGTTCAAGTTCACTCGTGCCAATGGTCCCACGTGGTAACTCGATTGTTCCGAGGTTCGCACGGATTGAAGAGCGGTGCTGTGTTTGACCTGCTGTTCCTCAAATTCCCGTTCGTAATCGGCCACCGCGATGGATAAGCCGGTGGTTGAAACGATTCGGCCTTCGTTCATGGGGTATTCATCGGGATGACTGAGGGCGACCATCTCGTAGTCGCGGTGAAAGTCGGGAAAGTCGAAGGAGGCCACCCAGCGGGTGGCGGCGACGGCGGCTTCCAGTCCCCATTCAAAATCCGGGATCAATCGTGCGAGTTCGTTTCGCTTGGGCAAGCGATAGAATCCCCCCACCGCCACGTTGATGGGATGAATCGCTCTTCCTCCCAACGCTTCCAATAGCTCGTTTCCATGTTTCTTCAGCCGCAATCCCCGCTGGATTTCTTTGGGAAACCGTCCCGCCAATTCAATCCCGCTGGTCGCACCGAAGAAATCGGGCGCATGCAGCAAATGCATGTGCAAAGCGTGGCTTTCGATCCATTCTCCGCAATAAAGCAATCGCCTCAGGCGACGAATTTCCGGCGTGATGGAAATTCCGAGCGCCGCTTCCAGAGCATGTACGGAACTCATTTGGTAAGCCACTGGACAGATGCCGCATATTCGGGCGGTGATGTCGGGGACTTCTTCCAAAGGCCGGCCGCGCAGAAACGCCTCGAAAAACCGGGGCGGTTCGTAAATGGCCAGTTGCACGTCTTCGATCGTTTCGCCCTTGAGCTTGATGCGGAGCGCCCCTTCGCCTTCGACGCGCGTGAGGGCTTCGACCTTGATGGTTCGAGTTGTTGTTTCGTCCGAAGTCACGATGAAGCCTCCTCAGCAGACTTCAATAATCGTTCAGTCGCCTCGGAAAACGCGGGGGCGGCGGCGTTAAAGTTGTGCAAGAGCGGGAGCAATGTTTCGCGAGTCGAACCGGCTTTGAGATATTGCTTGGTCAAACTCTCGCAATTCGGTTGAGCGGCGGGGCCAAAGCAGCCATAACAGCCTCGATCATAAGCGGGGCAAATGGCTCCGCAGCCCGATTGAGTGATCGGTCCCAGACACGGAATGCCCTGAGCGACTTCGACGCAGACCGTGCCTCGGCGTTTGCAGTCCAAGCAAACACTATGCCTTGGAGTGCGGGGCTTTCGACCGGCGATCAAGGCGGCCAGCACTTCCACCAACTGATGGCGATTGATGGGACAACCCCGCAATTCAAAATCCACGGCGACGTGATCGGAAATCGCCGTGGAAGTTTCCAAGGTCGAAATATATTCCGGGCGGGCATATACACACCTGAGAAATTCTTCGTGATCTGCCCAGTTCTTCAGTGCTTGAATCCCGCCCGCGGTCGCGCACGCTCCAATCGTCATCAGAAATCGCGATTGCCGGCGCACCTCTTGGATTCGCTGGCGATCTTCCGCCGTGGTAATGGAACCTTCCACCAAAGAGACATCATACGGCCCCGGTTCGACTCGGCTGCTCGCTTCCAGAAAGTGGACAATCTCCACCGCTCCCGCGATCGCCAGCAACTCATCTTCGCAGTCCAACAATGACAACTGGCAGCCATCGCAGGAGGCAAACTTGAAGACCGCCAGGCGGGGCTTGTGGCGAACATCGGGCAGGGTTTGAGAAATCGAAGAACTCACAGATCGTTCACTTTAAGAATCGAAGCCACACGGTCGTAGCGGAAGATCGGGCCATCTTTGCAGAGAAATTCCGGCCCGAACTGGCAATGCCCGCACAATCCGATCGCGCAGTTCATATTTCGTTCCAACGAAACGTACAAGTTTTCGTCAAGGATGCCCCGCGACTTCGCGGACTGGATCGTGTACCACATCATCACCTCCGGGCCGCAACTTAACAACAGCGTGTTTTCCGGTTGCGGCAGGGCCAGTCGTTCCAATAACAAAGTCACCACGCCCACGTGTCCCGCCCACCCGTCGCTCACGCGGTCCACGGTGACTTGGACATCCAACCCCTTTGCTCTCCAGTCGTTAAATTCTTTTGCGTACAGCAACCCCTCGGGAGTCCGCGAGCCATAGAGCAACGAAATGGTTCCATAGGAATTGCGTTGGGCCAGCAATTCGTAAATCGCGGGCCGAAGCGGTGCAAGACCAATTCCGCCGCTGACCAACACCACATCCTTCCCTTGGCACTGGTCCAATGGCCAATGCGAACCAAACGGCCCGCGCAGCCCAAGCCCCGCGCCTTGTCCCAGCCCGGCGAGAGTCCGTGTGACATTTCCCGCCGCGCGGATCGTGTGCGGCAACTTTCCTTGGTTTGACGAATTACCGCTGATCGAAATCGCCACTTCCCCCACGCCGGGCAAATAGAGCATGTTGAACTGACCGGGCAAAAACGCATACGCGGCGGCGAGCGTTTGATCGGGAAACACCAATTCGTAAGTCGCCACGCCGGGAGTCTCAGGGGTCACGCGATCGATCGTCACCGCATGCGACAACCAGGGATTCGTTGGGAGACAGGCACTCGCATTCATCCGGTCTGCGCCCCATTCTTCGCTGTGGTGGTTTGTCTGATGGCGGAGACTTCCTCGGTCAAATCGATTTCCACGGGACACCAAGTGATGCAGCGCCCGCAACCCACGCAGCCCGATGTACCGAATTGATCGTGCCACGAAGCGAGTTTATGTGTGAGCCATTGCCGGTATCGGCTGCGAACATCATTGCGAACCACGCCGCCGTTCATGTAGCTGAAATCGACATTGAAGCACGAATCCCACTGCCGTTGCCGTTCCACGTGATCGCCCGTCAGATCGCTGACTTCCGTGACCGTCGAGCAAAAGCACGTGGGACACACCATCGTGCAATTGGTGCATGACAAGCAACGCTTCGCCACTTCATCCCACTGGGGATGATGCAGATTTCCGAGCAGCAAATCGCGAATGTCGGTGGTGTCCATCGTCTTGGTGATCTGCTCGACCGCCTGTTTCCGGGCGGCCTCGGCCTGGTTCAGTTGCTCCTGCGTTGCAGGAGATGTCGGCAGCCGCATAATCATCTCGGTGCCTGCGTCCGAACCGACTTCCACAAGAAAGCCCTCGGCAATCTCGGTCAAACCCAAATCATAACCGCTCTCGCATCGCGGGCCGGTGTTCATTGAAGTGCAGAAACAAGTGGGAGCAGCCTGCGTGCAATTCACGGCCACGATGAACGCGGCTTCGCGCCGTTTCTGATAAATCGGATCGACAAACGGCCCGCCCATAAAGACCTGATCCTGAATTCGCATGGCGGCGATTTCACAGGCCCTGACTCCCAGAAAAGCCAGGCGCGGAGGATCATCATCGGGCGTCCGCATTTGCCAGCCGGTTTCGGTTCGATCCGCGCTCGCCACCGTGGCCTGGGGGGGAAACAAAAACTGCTTCCAGGAATGCGGCCCCACCACGAAACCGAAATACGCATCATCCTCCCGCCGTTCCAAGCGGTATCGTCCCGCTTGTTGGCGGTCCGTCCAACCTCGCGGCAGATCATCCACGGAATGGATTTCCCCGTAGATAATCGCCCCCTGATCAATAGTCGGCCCCACGACTTGATAACCCTCGGAGGTTAAGGCATCAATCAACGAGTACAACTGCTCTTTGGGCAAAAACTCGACTTGAGTGCGATCTGTTACGATATTCATTTCACTATGGATTCTGCCTCGTGAAAGTTGAAGAGGTTTCCATTGGCTGAGTTTCCATAAACAGGTCCAATAATTGCAAGCGCGTGGCCAAAAGTCGGTGAGCCAATGCGATGGCCATCCGCCGCATCACGGCATATCCCACATCCCGGTCGGCATCACAGAGGTCTTGCAGCTTTTGGCCTGGGATGGAAATAAAAGTGGCCGCCTCAACAATTGTTGCCGTAGCCGTCATGCGTTGGTCCGTCAGCAGGGCTGACCAGCCTAAAATCTCACCGGGACCAACGGTCAAAATCCGGACTTGTCCGCGCCCAAGAACATGCATGTCGAGAGCCACGCTCCCACGAACAATCAGATTCCATCGGTCCGACACCACGCCCTCGCGAAAGAGAATCGTCCCTGCATTTCGCTCTTCAACCGTTGCCAACCCAGCCACTTTCGCGAGATCTTCATCGGAAAGCTCATCCAGAAATCTGGTTTGTCGCATTCTCTGGAATGTTGATGAATGGGACTCAGTCATCGGAAGATCTTCAGGAGGAAGTTGAAAGGGAGTTTAACAGATCCACGTTGGGATGGGAACTTCCAGCTCACAGGACACTTGGATTGATCCTCTGGGAAGCCAGCGAGAATCTGATCTTCCCACGGTGTCAAGTTTCATGTGATGGTTCCTCATTTTGTTTCCCGCGATAAAGCATCGGTCAAAGGATCAGGGGAGACAAAAGGCGAGTGAGGGCCGAAATCAGGACCATCGCCGCGAACGCAGCAACTGTTGTTATACCAACCAATCGGGTTTGAATAGTAACACCAGCCCAAGCAACAAGACGACACACCCGCTTACAAGCTTGAGCCAGCGGCCTTGGCTTACTTGCAGTTTGTGTCGTCCGAGAGTGATAATCACGACTATGACCATTAAAGAATCATCAAACATATAGGCGAAGTTATATAGCCCAAGATAGGCATAGTTTTGCCATTGCGGAAGTTTTTGCAGAGTGAGAACTTGCGTATAGAGCGCGGGCAATCCGGCGGTACAGAGCAGTTCGATAATATTCACCAACACAGCTAAAACAGCCGCTCCGATGACCGCCCCCCAGAGATGCTCCGCCGTCACGATTTTTCTCAAGCGAGTATAAATGCTCGGTTTGGCAGACTCGGGTATCGAAAAGGACAAACCTCGGCCCTGCGCAAAAAATCTTTGACGTGAATGCTTCCCACAAAAATGGCGAGTGCTCCTAACATGATCTGGGCCGGACGTAAATAGCCAATGAATAAGAAGACGTTAAGCCATGCGGCCATGAAAGCAAAATACGCCACCCCGCTAATCAAGACAAACGTGCCCGCGACGGCGAGAATTTTTCCGCGACTTTTTAGGTTGACCAAGATCGACAACAGAAACAGCAGCACCCACATCGCGCAAGGATTGAAACCATCCACCAAACCCACGGCCACTGTGAATAAAGGCAATCCGGTATTCTGGACATTCAGCACGCCGATCAACGGGAGTTCAATCGACTTCGGTTGCTCATCAACTGGCGCAGTCTCAACGCTGGTTTCCTCGCCCTCAGCAGGAGGTAACTCAGTCAAAGGCACCTCTTCAAGAGAAAAATCCTCGATAGGCTTGTCGGGATCGACTGACGGATGGCGAGAATCATTCTCTGTTTGACTTATTTGAATGGGCGATGTTTGTGCCAACCAACGAGCGGACGCAGCCAGAGAAAGCCCAGTAAATTTCGAGTTGGGAGTACAAAGTACACAAGATTCTTTAAGGAGTTTTTCGATTCGTGTGCCAGTCGTCTGATCGGTGTCGTATCCCACTATAACTTGACCGCAGAAATGAAACAGTGGCACGCTGGAGGCCAGGATTTTATGCTGACGGGTGACGGCGTACATTTCGTTCAGCGCTCCCGGATCGCGGGTAATTTCGGAGATTTTCAACCGAAATCCCGGATACTTCTTCTCCATCTTCGCTAAAAAAATTTTTCCGGCGGCACAGTGGGGACACCCATCCCGAGTATAGGCATGAATGGTTAGAAGATTCTCCACTTGCTTGCCTGTGGTTTCTTCATCGCCAAAGCCCACGATCAACTGCCGAGCAGCGTGGATGATTGGTAACCCAGGCTTTTGGATCTGGTACTGTTTAATCAACTGATGCGCCCGTGACAGCCCAACTTTGTCGGTAAGCACATCCCGAGATTCAATCACGAGCCCAGGCCAACGGTCTTGCAGTTTCTTCATGAATCTGAACGCTGCCTTGCTTTGGGCCGAGTCGTTCCTAATGAATAACTCGATGCGGACACAGTTTTCCGCCGAGACCACATTGCAAAGGGGTGAAGTAAGCCCGAATATCAACCACGCCATCACCAGAAAAATGTTCTGGAATGAAATTCGATTACTCATGAATCAAGCCCTAAAGACATCTACCGAGAAAGCAATCACCATAATCGATTGGAAGCACAACCCCAAAAAAAAGCTCTTTTGGTTCGCGTAGCAAACCAAAAGAGCAATCGCTGCTGGGAATGTGTGGCAATCGCAGCCACAACTTTCATCATAATCGGTGAATTTCTTGAAGTCAATTGAGGAGAAACGAGCTGGGAATCTGTTAGTATGCCTTGGAAAGCGGAACACGAACCGCGATCATCATCGAAAAGTCCGCCTGCTGATTTTGCCTCCGCGATGAATTCCATCACATGTTACTCTAAGGTGTCCGATGTCGAAGTCACCTGGCTCGATTCCCGAAAAAGCCCTCGGCCGAAAACAAGGAGCCATCGCCGCATTGGCAGTCGCCGCGATCGGCATTCATCTCGTACTGCGATTTGAGTATGAGACAGAGGCTCGCCTATCTCAAATTCCACTCCTTGTGGCACTAGGGCTTGGCGGTTTGCCGCTCGTGTGGGACTTGCTCGTGAAGTTATCCCATCGCGAGTTCGGTTCTGATCTTTTGGCTGGAATTTCCATCATTACTTCGGTCATCTTGAACGAATATCTGGCGGGAACGTTGGTGGTCTTGATGCTCTCGGGAGGCGAATGGCTGGAAGCCTATGCGGTTCGCAGTGCCTCGTCGGTGCTGGAAGCGTTGGCGAAACGCATGCCTTTGGTGGCACACCGCAAATCCAATTCCACTCTCGAAGAGGTCGCGTTGGAAAGCGTGCAAATTGGCGATGTGTTGCTGGTTCTTCCCCATGAAATCTGTCCCATCGACGGCACGGTCATCGAAGGACAGGGCGTGATGGATGAGTCTTACCTGACGGGCGAACCTTATCTGATCTCCAAGACGCCGGGGTCGGCGGTTTTGTCCGGGGCGATCAACGGCGAATCGGCGCTGACCATTCGAGCGGATAAGCTGGCCATCGATTCCCGCTATGCCAAGATCATGCAAGTCATGCAGTCTTCGCAGCAGCACCGGCCAAAGATTCGCCGCTTAGGAGATCAGTTGGGCGCGTTCTACACACCCTTCGCCGTGATGCTGGGCGTGGCGGCCTGGGGAATGTCTGGCGATCCCGTGCGGTTTCTCGCCGTGATGGTGGTCGCGACTCCCTGCCCGCTGCTGATTGCCATTCCCGTGGCCATCATCGGCTCAATTTCGCTCGCTGCCCGCCGGGCCATCATCGTGCGTGATCCCACCGTGCTGGAACAAGTCGACACGTGCAAATCCATCATTTTCGATAAGACGGGAACTCTCACCTACGGCAAACCCCAACTCACGGAACAGCTTTGTGCTTCCGGGTACAAGCCCCGCGATGTGCTGATGCTCGTTGCCAGTCTGGAGCAGTATTCCAAACATCCGCTGGCCGAAGCCATCGTCGCCGCCGGACGAAATGAGGGAGTCGAGATTCAAGAATCCAGCCAGATCAGCGAACGTCCGGGGGAAGGATTGCGGGGGATCGTATCGGGAAATGAGATCTGGATCACCAGCAGGCAAAAACTGGCGGCCCGGCATCCCGAAGCCATCGATTCGCTCCCGTTACAAGTTGGCGGCTTGGAATGCGTGATTCTGATTAACGGAAAATACGCGGCGACTTACCGAATGCGGGATGCCCCGCGCAAGAGGGGGCCTTGTTTGTCAAGCATCTCGGACGGCGTCATGGCATCGAGCGCGTGGTGTTGCTTTCGGGAGATCGTGATTCGGAGGTGAAATATCTTGCGGAATTGGTGGGGATCACTGAATACTACGGTGGCCAAAGCCCTGAAGACAAGTTAGTGTTTGTCCGAAAAGAAACGGACCGCGTTAAGACGGTATTCGTGGGAGACGGCATCAACGATGCGCCGGCCTTGATGGCGGCAACCGTAGGGATTGCCTTCGGACAAAATAGTGACGTAACAACGGAATCCGCCGGCGTAGTCATCATGGATAGTTCGCTTGCCAAGGTGGACGAGTTTATGCACATCAGCCGGCGGATGCGCAACATCGCTTTGCAAAGTGCCGTCGGAGGAATGGCATTGAGTATCGTCGGCATGCTGTTCGCCTCCGCCGGCTATCTGTCCCCAGTCGCCGGCGCGGTGGCTCAAGAGGTGATCGACGTTGTGGCCGTGCTGAACGCGCTGCGTGTTGCCTTGCCGCCGAAATCATTGATCGACTATTGATGTTTTGAACTGCAAGTTTTGCCTTCTTGTCGAAAGAAAAATTGCACGCCTGCAAATTAGGTGTCAGCGGGCACTCGAAAGCAGCCAGTAGGGCGGAATGAAACGCAGCCATTTTGAAAGGGCCGAAAGTCGTCGTAGAGGTTCGTCAACATTCTTTCTGTTGATGGAGTCCCGAATCAGCTGGATAGAGAAATTTGTGACGAGATCGTTCCTCGAGGTGATCCCGAAACGCTTCGACATCTTGCCGAGTCAGAATCAGCGACGGGCCTGTGCGGAAAATTGTGCCAGTGGGATTTTTTGGTTGTGGTTTGAGATTTGTCGGCATGCGGTCTTCGAACAAGATCGCGAAATTTCGTACCCGAACACGAAGAGGAAGGTCAATGAGCAACGAAATTCCGATGATCTCTTTGGTGAAGAGGGGACCGAAGACGTTCCCGAGGTACGTTTTGGCAAAGGCGGACGAATACCGCAATCCAATCTATTAGACCGGCTTGACGTGGAGCCAAGACGAATCCGACGCCGTCCTTTTCGAGAACATCACCGAATGCCTCTGGGTCCACCACGAGCTCATGATGGAGAGCGTGAGTGATCTTCCGTGCCATCGCTATGTCGCTCCCTTGTACGTTGAGATTTTCGGAGAGCAGCCCAAGCTGTCCGATCTTCGAGGATGGCCGGAGAAGGCAGTGCGAATCGTGGTGAGTTCACCGGATCATGGTCACGGGCCGACGAATGGAAGTCTTACCGTCCTAATTTTCGATGCCGAACGGACGAGGAGCGTCCTGAGCGAACCTTTCCCAGCGAGCGGCGTCTGAGTGGGAGAACATCCAAAATAGCGGAGGTGCGCCATGGAACACACGAACCACGAACAGTTCGACGAACAGCCATTTTTTTCGAGACGATGAGCAAGCGTCGTCGGGGATTCCCGTCCGAAACGCAGGTCAAACGTGGAATGCGGGTCGTCCACGGCGACAAATTGCTGGAAGAAAAATTGGGGCGGAACGACCTCTGTCCCTGCGGTTCCGGCAAACGGTTCAAGAAGTGCTGTCTCAAGAAAGGCCGCTTTTGACGGCGTGAACCGGGATCACTACTTTTAGGGACTGACCATCAAAAACCCGCTCGGTGTGGTTGTGCAAGTCACTGGGCGGGCTTTTTCTTCGTTTGGATGAGGTTTGAAAATTCAGAGGCATTCCAATGGGCACTTCACATGGCGATTTCGTGAAATATCCCCGCACGCCCCATCTGTTTGGCTCGAAGGGAACGGATGACGACAAGCATCTCGGCGAAGCGGAATCCAAGACCTTCATCGCTGATGAATCGCTGATCGTCGAAGAGAAGATTGACGGCACCAACGTCGGCATCCACTTCTCGGATTCCGGTGAGATGGTCCTGCAATGCCGGGGCCATCTCATCACCGAGGGGATGCACCCGCAGTACGACCTGTTCAAGCAATGGGCGGCGGCGAAGCGGCATGTGCTGGAGGAGCAGTTGCAGAACCGATTCCTCCTGTTCGGAGAATGGGTCTACGCCCGGCACTCGATCCACTACCGGAAGCTGACGCACTACTTCTTCGAGTTCGACATCTACGACAAAGAGCAGGAAGCCTTCCTTGATCTTGGAATGTCGGTTGTCGCTGCTCGAAGGAACGGGAATCCAGACAGTGCCGGTCGTTCACACAGGCACGGTGAGTCGTGACGACATTGAAGACCTGATCGGGCCATCGAAGTTCGACAGCCACTTCGAGAACCCGATCACGAAACGATCCGACAACCTGATGGAAGGTTTGTACCTGCGGACGGAGACGGACGGGGTGGTCACGGGGCGAGCAAAGTTCGTGCGACCCGAGTTCGTGGAGAAGATCAAACAAAGCACACACTGGCAGCACCAGCAGATGGTGCCCAACACACTAGCGGAAGATGTGGATATCTGGTCATGAACTGGGAGCAACTCAAACAGTCGTCGCTGGAGGGCATCACGGATTGGGCAGAAATCCAGCCGTGGTGTCAGGCGATGGCGGACTGCGCACAGGATGTCGAGTGGCATTCCGAGGGCGATGTCTGGACTCACACGAAAATGGTCCTGGAACAATTGGTCGAACTGGAAGACTGGCCTTCGCTCACACCGCACGAGCAGATCGTTCTAATCTTCACCGCTCTGTTCCACGATGTCGCCAAGCCACTGACAACCGAGGTTGATCCCGAGACGGGTCGTGTCCGCTCACCGAAGCACGCCGTCAAAGGAGAACACGTCGCCCGTGCTGTCCTGCGTGATCTCGGCTGCGATCTGGTGACCCGTGAGGAAATCGCCCGGCTGGTTCGTTACCACGGACGACCGGCCTTCCTTCTTGAACGTGAAGAGCCAACCCACGAAGTGGTGCGACTGTCTTGGCTGGTCAACAATCGGCTTTTGTACCTATTCGCTTTGGCAGACACCCGTGGGCGAGATACCGATTCGATGACAAGTCCCCAGGAAAATCTCCATTTCTGGAAAATGATGGCCGAAGAAGTGGGCTGTTATGATCGGCCCTATCTCTTTGAGACTGACCACGCCCGTTTCACCTTCTTTCGGCAATCAGAACCGAACCTCCATTATATTCCCCACGAAGACTTCTCCTGCAATGTGACGGTGATGTCCGGTTTGCCAGGCAGTGGGAAAGATACTTGGCTGACAAGACACCGGCCTGATCTTCCGCTGATTTCCTTGGATAACATCCGAGGGGAACTTGGCGTTGAGCCGACCGACAATCCAGGAGAGGTCGCCCAGTTCGCCCGAGAACGCTGTCGGGAGTTGCTCAGGGCGGGCACGTCGTTCGCCTTCAACGCCACGAATACGATGAGGCAGACTCGAAGCCGTTGGCTCGATCTGTTCACTGATTACAACGCCCACATTGAGATCGTTTATCTCGAACCGCCCTTTGAAACATTACTCCGCCAAAACAAATCTCGCAAAAAGGCGGTTCCCGAACACGTCATCTGCAAACTGGCCAAGAAGTGCGAGCCGCCGACGTGGATCGAGTGTCACAGTCTGGTGATAAGCGATTGCAAGACAGATAATTAAGTCCGCCTTCAACAACAAATCGACAATCAAGAAGAGTGCTTATGCTCCTGACGATCTCCACAGAACACAAACCAGCTATCGACCTTGGTTTTCTGCTGCACAAGCACCCGGAGCGGTTTCAGAGTTTCAACCTGAGCTTCGGGCAGGCGCACGTCTTCTACCCCGAGGCGAAAGAGGATCGCTGCACGGCTTGTTTGTTGCTGGATGTGGACCCGGTGGGCATGGTCCAGCGCAAGTGACAGTGTGCAGAACTTGAGAAACCTGTCTCGTTCTCTAGTCCTCGACAGAGTAGAACAGGAATGTCTGCCACGCCTGACATTGGACTTTGATGGTTCCGTGTTATCGACCACCCGTCACGCCGAGGGCACTGCGGTGGGCTATAACAAAAAGAAGAAAGGCGCTCGCAGTTACTATGTTCTGTTCTGCACGGTGGCGCAGACAGGTCAGTTTCTGGATCGTCTGCATCGGCCCGGCAATGTGCATGATTCCAATGGGGCGGTGGACTTTGCTCGCCCACGTAACCGGTTTTGGTTCTGACATCGGAGTTTGAAAAACGAAGGGCGTGGTGAAGACTTTTGGACTTGCCACGCCCTTCGCGGCCCGCAGGCTCCGGAAGCATTTCAAGAAGCCTCCGGGAGTCAGGCGAAACCATAATTCCCCAAACGATTTCGGAAATCCGAACTATGTGAGTGTCGGAATTAGAGTTGCGGCTGGGGAATTAAGATGTAGGTATCCCCTTGGTCGGTTCTCCCGCAAACCACTCCGTTGTTGTTGATCAAAACTCGGTAGTTTCCATTCGGGCCGCATAACGGGCCGAGGGTATTCCCCAGAACCCCCGCTTCGAGATTCCGTCATGCCTCCCAAGGCGTCGGAGTACAAAAACAAGTGCAGTTCGCCATTTGAACTCCCGGAAACCCCAACGACGTCGCCGTAGTCGTTGATGTCGTCGGCTCGGCTGATATTATTCCCCAGCGTGCCGAGATCCTTGATGCCACCCTGGTCTGTGTAGCGGTAAGCATGTTGAAAATGTTTCGGACTCCAATAGGCATTCGAGGAGTTGCCCGCGACGGCACCTGAGTTATTGAGACTTACCGCCCAATTGTCGATGGGATCATGCGGTTTCGAAGTGAACGCCGAGCCGAGGTCCAGCGTCGTGCTCTGGAAGGACGACAAATCCAAGGTAATCCGGGAATTGTCCAGGATGAACTGAACCGTGCCGTTCGCTCGCTCGTTAAGGTCCACGGGGGAGAAACCCAAATCCGCATCGGGACTCGCGGGCTGGGTTGGCGTTGATGCGCTGATGGTTTCATCGGTCCAAAAATAGCCGTTGCCGACCACGTCGCCGTCGTTATTCATGTGGAGGGAAAACCAGTCCGTTCCGTCCTTATCGAGAAACTCCAGTCGGGGAGGGATATAATCTGACGTCGATGGATCGCCGGATCCTGGCGTATAGCGGTAGCCGACAAAGTCCACGAACGCGCCATTGGAGAATTTATCGATTTGGCCGACGATCTGGCCAGCGTTGTTGATGTCCATACTCCCGTCGTTACCGACGTGCCATCCTTCAGTAGTTGTTCCGTTGGAGCCGCCGACGACAAACTGTGACGCGTTGCCGTCTGGATCTTTCAAACCCTCATCATTGAATTTTTGGTAGAGTTCGGTGACTGTGCCGTCAACCGCGCGGTAGGCCACGTGGCCGCTCGGCACGATTCCAATCAACTCGAACTCGGCATTGTCATTCATCGCAACTGGGCGAAATCCCGCCAAATCGATAAGGCTGTAGGCGGGTCCGGCAGGTGGGCCAGAGTCTCCTCCGCCGCCCTTGCCGCCCTTGCCGCCCTTGCCGCCTTTGCCAGCGATGAGGGCGTTTGAGCCGGCCAGCCAGCAGCCGACGGCGATCGCGGCGAGCAGGCCCCACAGAATTCGGGTTCTTTTCATCGGTGTTCCCTTTCCAAAATGGGTCGGTCCGCGAGGTAGAATGAAAAAGTCCATGCCGGGGGCGCAGACCAGTCGCCCGGCGTGGCGATCTGAAGACTTTCCAAAAAAAGTCTTCAGGGTCGGCCGGTGAGGATTCCGTTTGGCGATTGGCCCTCACCGGCCGGTTTTGCTCCGCGTGGCAGCGAATGTCTGCGTCGACAACATAAGCCCCCGGTCAAATGAAACGCTACCAGGACGAGCGGTCCTTCACGGGAACGAGAATAAAGCCCTGCGTCCCTCCGTCAGGCTGATGCGTGAACCCACAGATTTCTTCGTGGTCGTTCATCGCGGACGGCCCCCAGCTCCCGTTGGCCAGTGAGGCACCGGGGAACTTGGCGGACAGGTCGGTCATGCCGCCCAAGACATCGGAGTAAAGGAAGAGATGGTACTCGCCCGTCGAAGTCTGGTAGGTACCGGCAATGTCGCCGTAGTTGTTCATGCCGCCCGGCCAGGAAAGGTCTTGGCCGTACGCTCCTAACAAGCTCACATTCCCGTCTTGGGCCAAGTAGCGGTAAGTTTCCTGACTCGCCCATTTTTGTTTCACCCCGGCAACGTCTCCGCGGTCGTTGATGCACTTTGCCCAGTAATTGGTATAATAATTTTTGCTTGAACCTAAATCGATGTCGTTGGTGACTCCCAGCGAATTGACGTTCACCGTGTAACGGCGGTTGTCTCCGATGACCTGGACGTTACCACTCCCGTCGTCGTCGTTCACGCCGTCGCTGGAATGCGGAAGCGTGTTTGCCGTCAACCAGCCGTCCTGGTTGAGGGGTTGCGCGTCCGTCCAGAGGTACCCGCCCCCGACAACATCGCCTTGATTGTTCATCGCCGAGGCACCATCGGACGGCGACTCAAGAAAATCCAGTCGAGGGGCCGCATCAGTGGAGCCGGGGGTATACCGAGCCCCGTACGCGGCATCGCTTTGCCCCCCATTGAAGTGGGTGAAGATGCAAAGGATCTGGCCGGCGTCGTTGATGTCGGGTGCGTTGGTGACAAGCCAACCGTTACCGTTTGGGCCATCGTACGTGATCGCATTTCCGTCCGGCGCGTTTAACTCCTCGCTGTTGAACTTGTCTTTCAAATCGACCATCTTATTGTTCGTGAACGAATAGAGGAACGAGTGGTTCCACGAGGCGTACCCTACGATGTCGGCACTCTCGTTCATTGCGTGGGGTATCGTGCTCGCCTGGCCAGAGTCGAAATAGTAGATGGCGTAATCTTTCGGTGTCTCCACCGGGTCGGAGGATTTGCCGCCTTTACCGTGGCCGGCAACGAGGGCGTTTGAGCCGGCCAGCCAGCAGCTGACGGCGAACGCGGCCAACAGGCCGCCCAGAATTCGTGTTCTTTTCATCAGTGTTCCCTTTCCAAATGGGTCGGTCTGCGGGGTAGAATGAAAAAGTCCATGCCGCGGTGCGCAGACCAGCCGCCCGGCGTGGCGATCTGAAGACTTTCCAAAAGAAGTCTTCGGGGTCGGCTGGTGAGGATTCCGTTTGGCGACTGGCCCTCACCGGCCGGTTTTCTTGATTCTTCAATCGGCTCCTCAGGAAGCCGGTGTCGTTTTCGTTTCTGCGTGTGCTGATCCAACACCTTCTCCGCCACGGCGGGTTTGGGTGTGACGGTGGGGATGCCCATCAGTTCCTCCGCCTCAGCGCGAAATCGCAATAAGTCTCCGTTTTTCGATCGATGATCCTCCATCCAAGCGGAAGCTTTCTTGTACCAAGCTTTTGCTTCCTTCTCGTGACCGAGTTGCCAATGGGCCATTGACAGGAAGAACCAATCGAACGCATTGCCACCACCGCGCAGAATCCATTGACTTCTGAAGTGTTTCGATCGCTTTCGCGTAGTTCCCGGCACGGTATTGGGCCACGCCCAGCGTGTTCCAGAGATTACCGTCCTTAGGTTTTTGTGCCACGGCCTTTTCGGCCCATTCCACCGCGCGGGATTTTAGTTGGGGCAGATCCACTGGGTAACGAACGAAAAACCAGGCCTGCGCGGTTATAGAGCTTTTGGTCCATTTCAATTGCCCGTGTGTACTCCGCAATGGCTTGTTTTTTCATTCCGAGCCCTGAAAAAAGTTCCGCGCGGCCAACGTGAACCCCAGCACAGTCGGCCTCCTTAACGGCCACTTCACCTAGTTTGAGTATCTCGGCACGGAATCCAGGATCGGGACACTTCGCGACATCGCGTGGTGATATCCAGGTCAGATTGCTTCCATCCGCGGGATTGTACTTCACCGCGAAGCTGATGTTGTGGAGTGCTTTCTCGTAATCGTTGCGTGCAAAATAGTATTTCGCGAGTCGTTTGTAGTTAAAGCTCCGATGGGGCGCTATTTCAACGGCCCGAGTGAAATCCTTCATCGCCTCTTCAATTCGCCCTAGCCGCAAAAGGACACCGCCGCGTTCCTCATAAACGTAAAGGCTGTACTTACTTTTCTCTTCCGCCAAATTGTAATATTGAATCGCTTTATCGAATTCGCCGTTCGAGTTGTATGCCCCAGCAACTCCCAAATAGAACAGGTAGGTGGGGTCGTCGGCTAACTCCAGGGCCTTGAGCTGATGTTTCAGTTCGCCCTCATGGTCGCCCATTAGGCGTAAGGTGACTGCTAGCTGGTGATGTCCTTTGGCGTTCTTCGGGTCGAGTGCCAGCCCCCGCTCCATTGATTTGTATGCGGACTCATAATCCTGGTTACTTGATTGAGCCCCGCCCAATACAAACCACGACCCAGGGATGTCGGGGTTTAGTTTGGTTGCTTTCAAAGCATGGTAGAGGGATTCTTTTTGGATCGAGCAGTCGGGTGTCGTAGCAATGTTCCAAGAAAAAGGCAAGATTGTGATGAGCGGACGCACTGTCCGGAGAAAGCTGGACTGCCATTTCAAAGTCCGCCAATGCTTCTTCATATTTATGAAGCCGTTCATTTGCTTTAGCGCGTTGAATATGAGTTGCAGCGTCATTCGGATTAATCTTGAGAAGTTCATCGTAGAACTGTTTGGCACTTTTGAGCAACGCCGTTCGAATCTCAACATATTTTTCGTCTGCTACAAATCTCGAATCTGCAACTTTTGTCAACATTGTGCCGACGGCACGATTTGCAAGTCGGAAATTCGTCTCGGCCTTTTCGCGTTCGGCATCTGCCACGTCTTTTTGCTTCAAGGCATCCTGTTTGGCCTGATTGGCTTCGATTGCTCGCTTATCAGCATCGATTTTTGCCGAAATGGCCTCACCTGCAGCCTCTTTGGCCTCGCTGGCGTACCTAATACTAACGATCATGCCAACAAGCGCTGTTAGCAGAATCAACAAGGCGCTAGTAAATATCGTCTTTTGGCGTCGGATCGTCTTTCGCAACCGATAGCTTATCGTCGGGGGGCAGGCTGCGATTGGTTCATCGTTCAAATACCGCTCCACATCTAGCTGCGAAGGCACTCGCAGATTCGTAGCGGCGGTTGCGGTCTTTTTCGAGAGCTTTCAGTACGATCCAGTCGAGTTCACCCCGCAGGTGGTGGTTGAGTTTGCGGGGATCGATCTGGCGGCGGGTGGAGATTGTGGAGAGGGTTTCGGCGTTGAATGTGCTGATGCGGGCGCTGGGACGGGCCGGGTCCTCTTCGCGGATCAGGCGGCGGTACTCATCGAAGCCGGCGGTCTTCAGAATCTCTTTATCGAAAGGCGTGGTTCCGGTGAGCAGTTCATACAGCAAAACGCCCAGCGAATACACATCGCTGCGGGTGTCGATGTCGAGGCCGCTGAGTTGGGCCTGCTCGGGCCACATGTACAGCGGCGTGCCGATCATCTGGCCCATCGCGGTGTAGACGGTTTTCTCGGTCAGTTTCTGGCTGAGAGCCTTGGCGACGCCGAAGTCGATCACCTTGACCACCGGCTTGTCATCGTGCAGCGTCACCAGCACGTTCGAGGGCTTGAGGTCGCGGTGGATGATCCCCTTCTGATGGGCATGCTGCACGGCCCGGCAGACATCGGCGAACAATTTCAGCCGCTCCCGCAGGCTGAGCTTCCGCTCATCGCAGAAGTCGGTGATGGGGACGCCTTTGACGAGTTCCATCACGAAATAGGGCCGGCCGGCTTCGGTGGTTCCGGCATCGAGCACCTTGGCGATATTGGGGTGATCCATCACCGCCAAGGCTTGCCGCTCCGCTTCGAATCGGGCGATGACATCCCGCGTGTCCATGCCCGGCTTGATGATCTTGAGTGCGACCTGCCTGCGGACGGGTTCGGACTGCTCCGCCACATAGACCACACCCATCCCGCCATCGCCGATTTGCTCGCGGAGCTTGTAGGGACCGACCTGGGTGCTGATCAGGTTTTCCAGCAGCGTCTCGACTGGCGATGCGGGTGTCATCCAAGGCCCCCGCGAGAAAATTCCCCGCCTCAAGATGGGCCTGCAACAAGCTTTGCAAACGGTCCCGCAATTCCGGATCATCCCGGCCGATCTCGCTGAGCAGCTCGGCCCGCTGCTCCGGGGTTTCGCAGTCGAGAATTTTCCCGAAGAGTGAGACGTCATCCGATTGTTCACGTGGGCATGGCCCAATTCCTTTCCGCTGCTTACAGTGCCCCGTTTGGGCGGAAATCACCTCACAGAAAATCCGAAATTATGAAAAAAATTAGAAAATCGTGTCGTCAGAGCGAAGGGTCCGATAAAGCCACGCCCGCGCAAAAGCCCAATGTCGGTCGGCGGTACTCGCCGAGATCCCCAATGCCTGGGCCGCATCCTGGACGCGCAAACCGGCAAAGAATCGCAGCTTGACGAGCTCGGCGCAGGCGGGATTCTGGATGGCAAGCTGCTCCAGCGCCTCATTCAGGGCGAGCAATTCTTCGGCAGGAGTTTCAAATGCGATTTCGACCTGATCCAGATCCAGATCGACTTTCCGAAGAGCCCCGCCGTGTTTGAGCCGTTGTTTGTCGCGGGCGCTGTTGATCAGAATTCGCCGCATGGCTTCGGCCGCGGCCGCGAAAAAGTGACCGCGACCGTTCCAATGCCGAATTTGCTCAGGATCCACGAGCCGGAGAAAAGCCTCGTGGACCAAAGCGGTCGCCTGGAGCGTCTGTCCGGGCTTTTCTTCCGCAAGGCGGATCTCCGCGAGATTACGCAATTCCCCATAGACCAGGGGCAGCAACTCATCAGTGGATGAGTGGCCTTCCTCGATGCGAAGAAACACGTGTGTCAATTCGTTCATATTGGTTAATCTACCACTGAACGAACACCAAAGCGACAAAAAAACTAGAATTCTTCCCTAAGCAACCAGGGGAAATTACCATACGCAAATCCCCCTTGATGTTGCGGACCTGTTCGGTGCGGCCCGCGTCATCCAGAAACGTCCTCGCTCGGGTGATGGAGCCCGGCAGTACCGGTATTACGTTTGCCACCGCGCCGAACAGCGAGGCTGGCGGGAATGCCCGTCGCCCTCCATCCCAGCGGGCGAGATTGAACGATTCGTGGTCGAGCAGATCAAGTGCATCGGCCGTGACCCGCGCGTGATCAAAGAGACGTTGGCCCAAGCCCGCAGCCAGGCTGAGGATCAGATCGAACGCCTTGGGGGCGAACGTGGGGGCCTCGTGGCCTGGCTCCGCGACGACCACGCCGAACTTGGCCAGTTGGTTGCGTCGTCCCGTCCAGGCGATCCGCGTCTTGCCGACGCCAACGACCGGATCCGGGATGCCGAGCGGCGGGTGACGGTGATCGTCCTGAACGGAAATTCGTCGCCATTGCGGCCCGCGCTGACGCGAATCTGCCCGGCCCAACCTCCCAAAAACGGAACGTGATGGACGCAATGCCCGGCCGTGATGATTGTCCTTGGACCTGCCAGCCAGCCGGTGCCGATGGCCTCTCCAAAGCTGCCTTGGATTCTGAGGGAGCAAATCATCCGCCACGGGCTTAAATCGGTATCCAGCACGCGCACCCGGTCATCCGGCCCTAAGATCGTCTCTAATCCGTTGGCAAGCGGGCGCGGCCAAATCCGCTCGCCCTTGCCCGTGACAATCAGGGCTTTCGCGGTGCGGGAAGGCTGCGAGAGCAATTCTCCGGTGAACCCTTCTTTCACCAATCGGGGTTGCGCGGATTTGGTCGAAACCGACTCCAACCCGGAAGCAACAATCGGCTTGGCAACAGATTTTAAGCTGGCTTGGCATCAACAAACCACTTTACGCATAATGCGGGCTAGGGGCGGGCTTTTGGGGGTGCAACGACCAAGGAGTTGAAGGCCTTGGATCAACCAGTTAGTCTCAATGCCCTAGCCCGACTTATGCAGCAGCGTTCCATCCACCGCCAACAACAACTCGCCGGTGGGATTGAGTTCCGTCACGACTTGAACTGCGATGCGGCAGGCCAAGGTCTTCACGGTCCAAGCCGAGCGGCTGAAGAAATTGTAAAACCGGTCGAACGGATGCCGCCGATGGCGATTGGTGCGATGTCCTAGAAACGCTTCAAAGATTTGGGACTCGGTATGCCGACCCAAGCACATCACCCAGCCGAGAAAAATTTGCGAGTGAGTCAAAAACGTGGGCATGGTGAAAATTGGCGTCAGGGCTTGAAACAAATTCGTCAGAGAGGGTATTAAAGACCACATGCGGGAGCCTCCTTGTGCGATGTGCATTTTGGTGAATACACATTCTACAAGGAGCCCCGCTGCTTTATGAATTGACCTCAAAATTGCGAAAGTTCAGAAAAAGGAAGTCGCGTTCTTCCACAAAAGTTTTGACAAATGTGTGTGCCCATTCAGAAGCGAACCCGCAAGTCCAGTCAATAACTGAACTTGCGGGTTATGCGTTTTTTCAAGCGGAGAGAGAGGGATTCGAACCCTCGGTACCCGTGAAGGTACACCGGTTTTCGAGACCGGCACATTCGGCCACTCTGTCATCTCTCCGTGTGGTTTAATGTTTTTATTTTACTAGGCTTCTGTTCCTTTTGGAGACCATCCTTTTGAAGACCAATAGCGCATAGATTGAAAACCATTGCACTGCTGAAAACTCGACTTTCCCAGTAAACCCTCCTGAACGAGCGAGATTTGCCCCAACCAACATCACCATATCCTGCCAACTGAGAGGCAATGTGTGAGAAAGTCTAACAAAAAATCGCCATCCCGCAAATCCATTGCCAAGCCTTCTGCGGATTTTGGTAGTGAAAGCAGCAACCATTGAACGGCCGCGTTTCGCCGTGGGCGTAAATTTCAATCGTTTTGAGGGATCCCCTATGAGGATTCCTTAAGCGACCTGGCCCAAGGTGTTTGGCGGGTGATTCAAGTGGCCCTGTGCAGCCCTCTGGACAAGGGCTGCGACGGCTTGTGTCTCTCCACGACGCGCCTGGATGCCGATGCGAGTTGGGTGGTGTGAACGCACGCGCTGAGGAACACGATTGAAACTTTGTTCAAAAGTACGTGCCGTTTCTTAAGACGGCTGATGATCTGCCGAACCATGAACCGCATGCCGCACAACCCGCCAGACATCAGCGAATTAGTCGAAGCCCTTGAAAATTACTCTCCCTCGCTGCATAGTGAGCGAGAAATTTGCGAAAGTTCAGGTGTTGATTGCTGATTTTTGGAGGAAGAGCAAAACTGGCCTCTGAACACCGGCCTCTGACCTCCGACAGCCTTGAAAATTGCCGGTAGCTTGATACGGTGAGCGTTTTGGCGGTTTTTTCATTCATACGGGGCGGAGTCGTTGCGCGATAAATTAGGACGTTTTGTCAGGTATTTGGAGTTTCATTCCTCGGGCAAATGGCTGGTGTTGGCTTCGATGATCGGCGTGGTTGCCGGTTTAGGGGCGACGCTGTTTCAACTGTTGGGCCAGTTGGTCGTTCATTTTACGCTCAGCAAATTTGCAGGATTTGATCCCCAAGATGCCCTCGGCGAACATTCGCTGTTTGACCCTTTCGGGGTGCAGTTATCGTTGGTCTGGCTGATGGTGGTCATCACGCTGGGCGGGTTGGCATCGGGGTTGTTGGTTTACACTTACGCTCCCGAAGCCGAGGGCCACGGAACCGATGCCGCGATTGAATCCTTCCACCACAAGCAAGGCAAAGTCCGCCGCGCGGGTTCCCTTCATCAAAACCATTGCCTCGGCCCTCACCATCGGAACCGGCGGATCGGGGGGCCGCGAAGGTCCGATCGCCCAAATCGGGGCGGGGTTCGGTTCGTTTTTAGCAACGCGGTTGGGTCTCTCCGCCCGCGACCGGCGAATTATGCTGGCCGCCGGGATGGGAGCCGGCGTGGGGGCGATCTTCCGCGCGCCGTTGGCGGGGGCGTTGTTCGCGGGCGAAATTCTTTACCGCGATGCCGACCTGGAATCTGAAGTCATTGTGCCGGCTGCGATTTCTTCCATCGTGGGCTACAGCGTTTACGCGCTTTCGCTGCCCGCCGAAAAACGCTTCTCGCCGCTGTTCGGCGACAACTTAAAATACGCGCTCGGTTCGCCCGTGGAATTGCTCTCGTATGCGGCGCTGTCGCTGGTATTGGTGGCCGTGGGCGTGTTGTACATTAAGTTTTTTTACGGCACGCACAAAGTCTTCAAGAAGCTGCCCATTCGCCCGCATTTTCGCCCGGCGATCGGGGCGGCGCTGGCCGGGATTTGCGGCATCGGCTTTTACCTTGCGATGGGCGAAGACAAGCACGCACTGGGCGTGCTTTCCACCGGCTATGGATCGCTGCAAGAAGCCCTCTCCCCGGATGGCGATTTGGTGGGAATCAAACTGCTGGTGATGATTGCACTCATTAAAATTGTGACCACGTCGCTGACGATCAGTTCCGGCGGTTCGGGCGGGGTGTTCGGGCCTTCGATGGTCATCGGCGGTTGCACGGGAGCCGCCGTGGGCCAATTCTTTTATCAGACCTTTCACGCCTCTTATCCCGCCTGGGTCGCGAAGCCGGGGGCTTATGCGATTGTAGGGATGGCGGGGTTTTTCGCCGGCTGCGCCACGCGCCGTTTTCCACGATCATTATGGTTTCGGAAATGACGGGTGACTATCACCTGCTGTTGCCCACGATGTGGGTTTCCATGCTTTGCTTTTTGATGTCCAGGCGGTGGAGCATTTACGAAAAGCAAGTCCCCACCCGCTTGGAATCGCCCGCCCATCGCGGGGATTTCATCGTGGACGTTTTAGAGGGACTCCGCGTGGCCGATGCTTACCGCAAAGATCGCAAACTGATTTACATTCCCGAATCGATGTCGCTGGACGGCATCGTGCATACCCTCGCCAAGAGCAACCAGCATTATTTCCCGGTGGTGGACAAGCAGGAAAAAGTGGTGGGCATTTTCTCTTCCGACGATGTCCGCAGTTGGCTTTACGATGATTCCATTTGGAAGCTCGCGGTCGCGCGGGACGTGATGGTGACGAACATCGTCAGCGTGACTCCCGACGATGACCTCAACACCGCCTTGCAACGCTTCACCGCGATCAATCTCGATGAACTGCCCGTTTTGGACCCGGACAACGACGGCAAACTGTTGGGCATGCTCCGCCGCAAGGAAACCATCGCCGCGTATAACCAAAGCCTCATCAGGCACAAACAGCAAAACATGGAGTCGTAAATCCCAATGACCAACCGGAAAGTCGCTTTTTCGCTTGGCTCAATCGGGATTTCAGGTTGATCTGGTTTTGCCCATGCCTTTTCGCCCCGCAGGGCATGACAAATCAACCCAAGCCAACGCCGTGGGAAAGAAGACTTGGCAAGATCATCGGCTTAGACGGGTTCGCGGTCCCCGTTGAGGTGCGCCCGAATGCCGGGACCCACATCGGCGGGCGGGGTGGCGAAGATTCGCAAACGCAAAGGTTCCTCATCAATCCAGCCGGCGATTTGCACGTGCGAACGTTCGGATTCGGTTTCCGGTTCGGATTGAACGTTCCATTCGATTCGATCAACTTGAGTAAAGTTATCGATCAGGGTCAGCAAATCGAAGCGAAAATTTGCGAACCGGGTTTGGCCATCTTCGGGGCCGCCCACGATTTCGGTGCTGCCCAAGAATAACAGCAATTCCCAGGCATCTTCGGTCAAGCGGCACTCGAACCCCACGCGGGCCAAATCATCGACAGGATTGAACAATTCCGAAACCCGGCCGATCAAATCGGTCAGCCATTGGGGGCGGATGTCCCGATTCTTTCGGGTTGAGCGATAGAGTTCCAACTGTTTCAAAAGATGTTTCACCGGCATGTGAGAATGGCTCAAGAGGGAAGGTCTCCGTAATCTTTCATGCTGCTCGGGGGGAGGAATTTCTCAGCGGGCGGCCCAAACCGTAAACAGTACATCGGGCTTGCAGAGGGAATTTTTCAATCATTTCGCTCCGTTCACCGAGCCTGCCCTTTTTGCGGCGGCATCCTAAGCATCGCTCTTAATGGTGAGGCCGCACCACTCCCGCCATTCTCAGCGACAAAAAGACCCCTGCCCGTTAAACCGATTCTGCCGAGGGTGTTGCTAGACATCGCCTGGTTCTCAGCGCGGAGACTCAATAATCATCCTCTTCGTCGAAGTCATCATCCTCGTCATCGAAATCTTCATCATCATCGTCGTAGTCGGGGTGCAAAGGATCGTTGGGTGAGAAGAAAAAATCGCCCAGCCCCATCGGAACCACGTTGCCGCCCAGCGTGTGGTTTTTTTGGTCGGCCAGAGATTGCAAATCGAGGGCTTCTTCGCCCAGGCAGTTTTGCAGGGCTTCCCGCCAGGCCGCGTCTTTGCTGAGGGGATGATCCGGGTCGGAGGCGATCCGTTTCAGGGCGTAACGCATTACGTTGATGCCGTCGCGGGTGGAGAAATCCAACTTCAACTCGTGGGCTTCCTGCAGGAATTCCACGGTGAGATTCAGCATTTCCTCGGTGGCAAAGGGCAGATGATATTGCAGAATCGAGAGTTCATCTTCGCGATTGGGATGACCCAAAGTCAGCGTGGGTTGCAAGCGGCTGAGAATGTAATCGGGAATCTCGAACGTGGATTCATCTTCGTTCATCGTGACCGCACAGCGGAAATCGGGATGGGCGGGAATCGTGATCCCGGCCACGATGGATTCCACATACCGGCGGTGATCCAACAGCGGAGCCAGACTGGCCCAGGATTTTTCGTTCATGCGGTTGCCTTCATCCAACAGGCAGATGCCGCCGCGAATCATCGCTGAGACCAAAGGCGAGGCGTGGTATTTGATCGTCCCTTTTTCCGCCAGCACCGGAGTAATCAGCAGATCTTCCGGGCGGGTGTCTGCGGTGCATTGGTAGATGTAAAGCGATTGCTGCCGCACGCGGGCCGCCGCGATGGCCAGCGTGGTTTTGCCGATGCCCGGCGTGCCCACCAAGCGGGGCGTTAAAGGCAAGTCCCGCTCATCCACGACCAGCCAACAGGCCAGAACTTGCTTGAGGACTTCCCTCTGCCCGATCCAATCGCCTTGCGAAGCGTCCGGCCGGCCCAAGTGCAAGTTGACGCCATCAATTTCATAGTGTTCGGTCATAATTCTGTTTCAGTGGATTCCTGGTTCGCGCGAGCAGTCAATATCCCGAAAATTTGCCGCCGTCATTATAGGCGCTTTCCAACCCAGGAGACAGGATGCCTCTTCAATCTCTGGTTTTGGTGTGTGTTTCACGAAAGTTGGTGGTTTTTTTTCCTGAGCCGCGAAGCGGCGGCCGCATTGAGTTGCGGGCGGCCGCCGCTTCGCGGATTCGAACCCAGAAATGACCTCAAAACATTTGGCCTGCTGGCCCCGAATAATACACCCACTTTATTGAAACACACATATACGGAGAAGATCATTACAAGTTGCCACTTGCACAGGGGTTTTTCCCAAGTTAATCTATAGGGGGGATGGCTGAAAATCTCCACCGATCATCACTTCTTTTTTGCTCCACAATAGAAACCTTCCTTCCCGAATTCTGAAACTCGGCGAATATGAAAATTACCATTGCAACCAAAATCTGCGTGCTGACGACGCTTTTGGTTCTCGTCACCGCCATGCTTGTCTCGCGTTATGTGTTGGCCATGTCCGTGCAACACATCGTCGATCACGAAGTGGTGGATTTGGCCGATGAGACCGAATTGTCCGCCCAAAGGATGCTGCACTCCATCGGCGATTTTCAGCGCGATTTTTGGCGATTGGCGAACGCAATCCCCGACGACAAATCCGCCAAGGCGTTAAGGGCCAATGACTTTCAAAACAAACTGCTGCAAAAGTGGCAGGAAATGACCGAGCAACTGCTGAAGTCATCGGCAGACCTGGTGCAGATTGAAGTTTGGTCCGTAGGGCCTCAAGGGACACCACAAGGAACCAAACCCCTTGTGCAGAAGAAAAAAATCACCGTGAAATCGGTTTCCGAACCGACCTCGCAAAAAGATCTGCTCAAAGGCTTCACCCTGAACTCGGAGGCGATCATTCGCATGTCGGAATTCGGCCAGGCCGACATTGCGTATCGGCGCGATTCCGACCGGCCCGATTCGGCGACAGAACTGCCGGGCGACGGCAGAAAGCTAACCCTGCAATTGGCCATCAAACTTCCGCCGGCCCTCCACGAAAAAAACGCGGATGGGCCATCCTTGGTGATGGTCGCCACGCTGCATTTCCGCATGTTGGATTCAGATTTGAGCAAAGACGATCAGACCGGGGCTTCACCGAGGCATTTTCTGTTTGTCGCCAATTCGCGGGGGGAATTTCTGGAATATCCCCAGGTCGCGAACAGTTTCGACCTCGAACGCAACACGGGAGCCACGGTTGCGAACACAGGACCGGGAGTCCATCAGTTGTTCGAGGATTTTCACCAATACGTCAAAAAGCCGGCAACAACCGAAGAAGAAAAATTCAACCAACAGCGGGGTCTGACGACCGAACACGTGGACTTCTCCTCATTGCATTCGTGGTTCGCCTTAAGTGCTGTTCTGCCCGACGAAATGATCGAGGTTCTGGATTGGGAAACTCAAGATCCCGACAAACGGAAAAAGCGGCAGGTATTCAAATCGAAACTCTACACCTTCATCCGGCAGCATCCGAACAATCGGTCCACCCTTCCGACCAAAGGCATTCCCCGCTTCAAAATTCGCTGCCTCTCGCCTCGCGAAGCCGATGTAAAAATGTTCCAACAGAAAATAGATGGGCTGTTGAAGGAAGCCGACATCCCCGGAACAGTCGCCTGGAAGGCCCCCGTAGAATTGCAGCATTTCGCCGTCCATCAAGTGCGCGTGCGCTATGCCGGAATGCAACCTGATTTGCACGTGGATTTGGCTGTCGCCGTCGCCGAGGAAGAATTGAAGGCGGACGTTATGGGAGAAATGTCGCAAATTCGTCTGATGGCATTGGGCTTCGGCGGTGTGGCGGCGGTGTTGGGCGTGTTGTTTTCTCTGATGATTACCCGCCCCTTGGAGAAAATTATCGGCTCGACCCAACGGTTGGGTCGGGGAGATTTCGACGTCGTCTTGCCTGTGAAAGATCGGGGCGAAATCGGCGACTTGGCCCGCGCGTTTCGCGGCATGGTCGAGCAGATCCGCGAACGGAATCACAAGTTGGAAGAAGATCGACAAAAGATCGAAGTCTTGAATCAGACCTTGAAGGATGACAAAGATCTGCTGGAATTTCGCGTCCAGGAACGCACGGAAGATCTGCGTAAGTCGGCGGCGGAATTGGAAACCGCCCGCGATCAGGCCGAAGAAGCCAACCGCTCCAAAAGCGCGTTCTTGGCCCAGATGAGCCACGAATTGCGAACGCCGTTGAACTCGATCATCGGCTATGGCGAACTGCTGATCGAAGATGTCGAAGATGACGGTGCGGACAAATATACGCCCGATTTGCGGAAGATCATTGATGGAGGCCGACACTTATTAGCATTGATTAACGATATTTTGGACTTATCGAAAATCGAAGCCGGAAAGATGGAACTTTACTACGAAACTTTTGAAGTCAAGCCGATGATCGAGAGTGTCGTCAGTGCAGTGGAACCTTTGGTCAAGAAAAACGCCAACCGCTTGGAATGGGAATGCGACCCCGCGATCGGCATGTTGTTTTCCGACCGCACGCGGGTTCGCCAGGTTTTATTCAACCTGCTGAGCAATGCCTGCAAGTTTACCGACAAAGGGGAGATCCATCTAAGCGTGATGCCCGAAACCTGGGAAGAGCAAGAATACGTCGTGTTCGCCGTGAGGGATTCGGGCATCGGCATCACGCCGGAACAAGCCCAGAAGCTGTTTCAGAAGTTTCAACAGGCGGATGTCTCCACCACGCGAAAATACGGCGGCACGGGGTTGGGACTCTCGATCACGAAACACCTCTGTGAAATGATGGGCGGGCAAATTTCCGTCACCAGCGAAATCGGCAAAGGCTCGACCTTCGCTGTGAAAATCCCTCTCGTGCATCAGCCGCCCGAAGATGCCGAACCCGAAGCCGAAACAGTGGAAGCCCGAACCGACAAAACTGCGGGAACAGTGCTGGTGATCGACGACGATCCCACGGCACGCGATTTGATAAAACGTTATCTATCCAAAGAAGGCTTTCACGTGGTTGCAGCTACGGGAGGCGAAGAAGGCATTCAAAAAGCCAAGGAATTGCAGCCGGTATTCATCACGCTCGACGTAATGATGCCCAGCATGGACGGCTGGGAAGTCCTTAGCGTATTGAAAGCCGACGAGCAGTTGTGCCAGATCCCGGTGGTGATGATGACGATGGTCGAAGACAAAAATTTGGGAATCTCGCTGGGGGCCACGGATTATTTAATGAAACCCATCGACCGCAATCGGCTGATGGCGTTGGCATCGCGGTACCGCAATTCCGTTGCAGGGAACCACTCGGTATTGGTCGTGGAAGACAATGAATCCACGCGGAAACTGATTGGACGAATTCTGGAAGGAGCCGGCTGGACCGTGACGGAAGCCGCCAATGGAAAAAGCGCTTTGGAGAAACTTTCTGATTGCAAACCCACCTTAATTCTGCTCGACTTGATGATGCCGGTGATGGATGGGTTTTCTATGCTGGCCGAGATGCGGAAGAACCCCGAATGGAGTGCGACGCCGGTGGTGGTTGTCACCGCGAAGGAATTGTCGAAGGATGAGCGAAACTTGCTGAACGGCGAAGTGAGAGACGTGCTGCAAAAGGGCAGCTACTCGCGGGAAAAATTGTTGGAACAAGTGGGCAAATTCGCCCTCGTCGCCGCGAACGCAGGGGCCTCTGGAAAAACGTAGCGGACTTCAACGGACGTCTGCGGGACAGTTCAACACGAAAGGAGATGTGTCCGTGCCGAAAATTTTGTTGGTGGACGATGAAGAATTAAACCGCGATTTTTTACTGCGCAGGTTGGAAAAACGCGGCTATGAAGTGACGACGGCGGTGGATGGAGCCGATGCCTGCGCGAAAGTGCTTTCCGAGCAACCGGACTTAGTGCTGATGGATGTCAGCATGCCGGTGATGGATGGGTTGCAGGCCACGCAGCAACTCAAAGCGGATGAGGCCACCAAAGCGATTCCTATTATTGCCTTGACGGCTCTGGCAATGGCGGGAGATCGCGTGCGGGTGATGGAGGCCGGTTGCGACGACTACGAAACGAAGCCCATCGAATTTCCTTCCTTGCTGGAAAAAATCCGCCTCCTGCTCGAAAACGGTCCCGCAACGTGACCTAAAAACGGTGCCTTTCCCCCCGATTGGATAAAGACCATGGCGACTGTTCCCTCCTCCACTTCTCCAGAGTCTTTTGAGCTGTTGTCCCGTACGCTCCGCGCGTTTCTCACCACTCAACGAAACGAACTGCTTACGCCGGTGCAGGCCATCGTAGCGATTTCGGATCGGATCATGTCCGACCCGAAGGCCGCCGAGCAACCGGGTTTTATGAAAGACATCGGCAAAATTCGGCATGCCGCCGAAGAACTCTGCGTCCTGATCGAAAACGTGTTGGCCCCCGCAAAACTCGATCAAGCCGCCGAGGCGGAGTTTCAGGAACTTCGGTCGCGGCTTCGGCACAACATGTTGAACAAGCTGAACCCGGTCATCAATTTTTCCGAAATGTGGATCGAAGATGCGGCGGAGTATTTTTTGGAGGATCTGCTGCCGGATCTGCAACTGCTGCACACGCTCGGCAAAAAGTGTTTCGAGCGGATCGATACGGTCTTGGCCTCGTGGAACATGGAGACCTCGGTGGACAGTTCGGATCTTCCCGATCTGAAAGTCATCCAAGACATGGTGCAGCGCATGTCGCGGGACTTGACCGATGCCCCGGACGAGACCGGGCACGTTTTAGTCGTGGACGACAACGACATCAATCGCGACATTTTAAGGCGTTTGCTGGAATCGCACGGGCACACGGTCGAAGTCGCCTCGAATGGCCGGGATGCCCTCAATATGCTTGCCGAAGGGACTTTCGACCTGGTGCTGTTGGACATCGTGATGCCGGAGATGGACGGTTTCGCGGTGTTGATCGAACTCAAATCCGACCCGCGATTGCGGGAAGTGCCAGTGATTATGATTTCGGCGCTGAACGAAATCGAGTATGTGGTCAGTTGCATCAAAATGGGAGCGGAAGATTATCTCGCCAGGCCGTACAATGCAGTCTTTCTGAAAGCCCGCATTGGAGCGTGCCTCGAAAAGAAACGCCTGCGCGAACGCGAGAAGCAGCATCTGATCGAGATTGAACGCGAACGCACCCGTGCCGATGAATTGTTGCACGTCATTCTCCCGGCACAGATCGTCGAGGAACTCAAAGCCACCAACACCGTCGCGCCCAGGCGGTACGAAGAAGTCGCCGTGCTGTTCGCCGACATCGTCGATTTCACCCCCTATTGCGAAAAGCATACTCCGGAAGAAGTTGTGTTTCAGCTTCAGAAACTGATCAAAGGTTGGGAAGAGGCGGCCCAAACCCATGCGATTCAGAAGATCAAAACCATCGGCGATGCGTTCATGGCGGCGTGCGGGCTGTTGGTTCCGGTCGAGAACCCCGTGCTGAATTGCATTCGCTTCGGGCAGGAAATGATCGCTTTGACCCAGCAGCTTCCCACGGGTTGGAATCTTCGCGTGGGCATCCACTTCGGCCAAGTTTTGGGCGGCGTGCTGGGAAGCCGGCAGTATTTGTTCGATCTCTTCGGCGATACCGTAAATACCGCCGCCCGCATGGAAAGTCATGGTGTCAGCGGAGCCATCGCATTAAGTGCCGAGGCGTGGAACCAGGTGGCCGACGTTTGCAAGGGCTCGCCGTTGGAGTTCATCCACGTCAAAGGAAAAGGACAAATGGCGCGCCACCGCTTCCATTCCTTCCGGTAATTTTTAGAGCGTGCCGAATTTCTTGTAGGCATCGACGGCTTTCATGCCGTTTTGGATCGCATCGCGGGTGACGTTTTCTTCGTGGACTTTGTTCCACGCGCGGGCGAGGGTTTCTTCTTCCGCTGCGCGGGGCACAACGACCACGCCATCTTCATCGGCGAAAACCAGATCACCGGGCGTGAACCGCACGCCTCCGATTTCCACGGACACATTCCTGTCGATCACGCGTTGCCGGTTTTGGCTGTCGTAAGGCGAGGTTCCCCGCCAAAGACCGGAAAAGCCATCGCCCGCATCTTGGCAACATCGCGGACGGCTCCATCCACAATCGCGCCCACGCAACCGGCGTTGCGGGCGGCGGTCGTAAGCAATTCCCCCCAAATTCCCGACCGCAGCGACCCCCCCGCCGCCGCGATCATTACATCATCGGGCCGGCAACCATCGACGGCTTCCAATTCCAACTCGTAAGGCCGAGGATCGGGATGAGCCATGTCTGCCCACAGCGTGGTTTGGCAGCGTCCGACCAACAAGCCCTCTCCCATCAGCGACTGCATCGGAACCCGAACCGCCTGCTGCGGAAAGCCCAAGGCATCCAACGCATCGCAGACCACGGCGGAATACAACTCCTGCCGCATTTGTTCCCAAGTCAATTTCATCGCAGAACCTTCGGTGTTAAGGCGCTAACTTCATTGTTTTCGGTTCAACTCAATCCTCAGCATTGGCGAAGGCTTGCCCAAAGAGTTTAGCCGATTGAGTTCGTTTTTTCCTTCGCTCAGATTATCACTCGGCGAACCGTCGCAGTTCGGGTTCGAGGCGTTGCATGCCTTCTTCTGCCGAGATTCGCGGCTCGTATCCGAAATCGCCTTTCGCCTTGGCGATGCTGTAAGTGTGCGATTGGCTGAGTTGCAAGGCGAGGAACCGCGTCATCGGCGGATCAGATTTGATTCGCAAGACCGAGTAAATCCTTTCCATGACTCTCCCGAACCGATAGCCGGTTTTCGCGGAACTGTGTTTCTGCAAAGCCGGCAAACCGGCGCGGGACAACAACTCATCAATCCATTGCCAAAGATTGACCGGCTCCGGCTCGTTCACAAAATACGCCTGCCCGCAAACGGCAGCACCGGGAACCAAAGCCTCGGCGGCTTGAAGATGCGCCGCCGCCGCATTCTCGACATAAGTCATCGATACCAAATTCGAGCCATCCCCCACGCGGCGCAGCCGCCCTGTTTTGGCCCGGCGGATCAGGCTGGGAATCAAATGGTTGTCGCGCGGCCCCCAAATCAAATGCGGCCTTAAAGCACAGGTCAACAATCCTTCTTCGCCGTTGGCTGTTAAGACTGCTTGTTCGGCCAGGGCTTTGGTATGCGGGTAATGGCACAAATAGCGGCGGGGGTAAGGCATGGATTCATCGGCGTTCAGATGCGGCGTGCCATCGAACACCACGCTGGGCGAACTGGTGTAAATCAGCCGGGCGACTTGATATTTTCGGCAAGCGTCAAGCACGTTCAACGTGCCTTGAGTGTTGACTTCATAAAAATGTTTCCAACTCCCCCAAATGCCGGGCACGGCGGCAACGTGGAACACCGTGTCGCAGCCCGCGATGGCTTTTTCTACCGCAGGGGCATCCCGCACGTCGCCGCGAAAACACGTTGCCCCCAGTTCGTGCAGTCGCGGATAATCGCCCCGGCACAGCACGCGGACATTCTCGCCCCGCTCGCGAAGCTGCTCCACAATATAAAGCCCCAAGAACCCGCCGCCGCCGGTTACTAGCGTTGCCATCGTTCAATAATCCAATGCCTAAGATCCAATATCGAATGCCGATTCAGATCAGATCAATTCTTGGACGGTTTTGCCACCGATCGCTCAATTTTTTTAATGGCTTCCGATGCGAGCTTGCGGGTTTCCTCATCGGAATCCTTCAGGGCTATTCGCAGGTTGGGAAGAGCCGATTTCGCTGCTGCCCCAATAGTGCCAAGATTGCGAATCGCCTGGCGGCGAAAAAAACCGTTGCCCTGCTTCAGCATGGCGATGAGCATTGGCAATATGAACTCGTCGTCTTCGCGGATTTCCGCCAGAGATTTTCTCTCTTCTTCTTTTTCCGCGAAAAACTCTTTGCAGGATTCTTCAAATTCTTCCCGGTCTTTTCCTTTCAAGCCAAGAGCTTCGATGATAATGGGAATTAAGGCTTTATCTTGCTCAATGCTCAATAAGGCATCAGCTGCAAACAGTCGAATGTATTTCTCATCGTCTTTCAATAACTTATGCAACGAGGGAACTGCGGCCTTGGCATCAAACTCCAATCCTCCCAATACTCCAATGGCCATCTCCCGGAGAGGAACGGGATAATCGCCCATTGCGAATTGGGCCAGATAAGGAACCTCGACTTTGGTACGTCCTGAGTTCACCAACATCAGGGTATAAAAGGGAATGCTCAAGCACACGGATGCGCGAACGAGGTCCGTGTTCTGCTCAGCAAACGGTTCGTTCAGGACTTCCTTGGGGAGACGTTTCAAATAGGTCAAGAAAGCTGGCCCAACCGCCTTATCTACAGGAGTCACAAACAAGAGCGCAAACAGGACCATCATCCGTTTATTCCCATCCAATTCCGGCTGAATGGCCAGCCGCCTTAGATCGGGCAGGATGACTTGGGCTTCCGGACCGAGCATGGCGAGCAACGAAGCCGCGGCTTCGATCCCATTCTCATCCTGAGAGTGTTTCATGACATGAAGCAATAGAGGAACAAGGGACTTATGGTCCTTTTGAAACTGATTGCGGAGTTGGATTTCCTCATCCGTCATGAAATAATCGAGATCCCAAATTCCGTCGATGCGAAAATCTTCGCTGATCTTCTCATTCGCCAATTCGCGAATGGCCCGATCCTCATGCAGCAATCGCTTAACCCAGAATTCTAGCGGTTTGCCGGCGATGGCAGGCCCGTTTCTTTGAGCATCCGCATAGATTGGAACGATCCGCACGGGTTGAAACTTCGGTGGTTGATCAATGGCCTTGGATTCGTCTTCTCCTATCGCGGGAGAGACAACAAGCCACAGAATCACGAATGCAGCGAATAGACGGCGTTTCATGAGGGTTCTAGTCCTTTCCTCTGAGGAGAGCAGTCGGAAGCTCAGCGGAATAGTTAAAATACCCAATTCCGTCAAGATAGGCTGCCGAAAACCACCATTTGAAAGCACCATCTCTTTCAACGATGCCACAAGCTTATGGAAATGAATTTTACCGCTCGACTTGGATGAGTTTCTGCGTAGCCCATACCGCCAATTGTTCGCGGTTGATTTTGACGTTGTGCCGCACATCGACCGGAAGCGCGGGATGAAACAAAAACTCTTCGATGTCAGTTGTGATTTCGTAAGCCGCCGCCCGTTCGGCGAGTTCCATTTTGAAGTTCAATTCCTCGGCAGAACCCTTTTTTGGCAAGTGGCCGGGTTCCGGTTCGATGATAATGACCGGAACCTGATCGGGTTTTGATCCCACGCCCACCAGCGCACTGCGAAACACGCGGGGATGTTCGTTGAAGATTGCCTCGCAGCAAACGCTGAATAATCGGCCATTTTGCGTTTCCACCGCGTGGGCTTTGCGTCCGCAGAACCAAAGTTTGCCGGCTGCATCGAGATAGCCCACATCGCCCATGCGATGCCAAAAGGTTTCGCCATCGGGAATTTTCGCGAGCCGGGTCGGTTCGGGTCGGCGGAAGTATTCCCGCGTGGTGGAAGGAGATTGCACGATGATCTCGCCGATCTCGCCCGTTGGCAATTCGGTTACATCGGCAAGCGAAGAAATTGGCCCCGCGGTGATTTCGATGATCTTCACCCGAACGCCGGGAAAGATTCGCCCCACGCAAGTTCCCTGGCCCGCCCGCGAGAGCGCCGCCGTTTGTGCGAGGATTTCCCGGCTGGAAAAACTCGCGACCGGCAACGATTCGGTCGCACCATACGGCGTGTGCAGATTGGCCTCAGGGTGCGAAAACGCCGCCGTCATGCGTTCCAAGACGGAAAGCGGAACCGGCGCACCGGCGGAGAGAATGCGTTTGAGGGAAGCCGGCAGCTTCACATCGGCGGCTTCGCAATAGCGGCCCACGCGGTTCCAAATCGCGGGCGAGCCGAATGCCTGCGTGGCCCGTTGATCGCTGAGGTTCTCCAGAATTTTTCGCGGGTCCACATCCGCGGGGCGGGCGGGATTCATTTCGGGAATCACCGTCGTCACGCCCATCGCGGCATTGAACAATGCAAACAACGGAAAGCCCGACAAATCCACGCCGCCGGGTTCGATTTCGTAAAACTCCCGCAACAGATCGACTTGGGCATTGAACATCCCATGCTCGTAAAGCACGCCCTTAGCCGGTCCCGTGCTGCCGCTGGTGAAAATAATCGCCGCAGGATCGCGGGGCTTTGTGGGCGGGATTTCAAAAGGCGTCCATTCGCCGCCCCGCAGTTTGCGGTAGGTCATTTTCGTTCGCGGCCAATTGGTTCCCACGGTGATGTTGTGCCGAGCATGGGGAAAGCGTTTGCGTTTCAGCCAGCGGATGAGCTGCACCATAGGGATTGCCACGAAACCTTCGGGATCGACTTCATCCAGGCAATGAAAGATGTGCTTCGGTCCCATGCCGGGGTCGATCAGCACGATCACCGCCCCGGCTTTGAAGAGCGCGAACGTCAGCGAGATAAACTCCAACCCCGGACGCACCAACAACACCAACCGCGTGCCCGGCATCACGCCCATTTCGCGAAGCCCCCGCGCGAGTCGGTCGCTTTCGCGTTCGAGTTCCGCGAACGTAATGTGCTCGTAGCGCGCGTTTCCTCGGCGGTCCCGTTGTAGCGGGCTGACCACTGCTAATTGATCGGGCCGTTCCCGCGCGGCCTCCCGCATCCGAGCGGCGATGTTCATTCGTAAAACTTTCGCGATGTTGTTTTCGTTCGGCGGTTTGCTGAAAAACGCAGCCCCATCAGCGGGGACAATCGACCGCGATTCTGGCGAGCCAGCGAAGGAATTGCCAGTTCGCGAAGCCGATTTGTGCTTGTGCCTTGGTATGAACTATCGCACAATAGCCGCAGGCGGGAAGACCACACAGTCTTCGGGAGGTCTGCCGTGGGTTTGCGATTCGGATTCTTCAAAGGAGAGATTCACAATGATGCGATTTGTTTTGTTAGTGACGGTGTTATTGATGTGGGAACCCCGGTTGTTATCCGCCCAGGAGAAGTTCATCCCCCGTCCCGACACGACGTTGGTGGCCGATCGAAGAGCAGAGCGGGAACCGGCCGCTTTGGAAAAAATCGTGATCTATAAACCCAAGTACCTTCCCGCGAGCGAGGCCGCCGATTTATTGCAGGCTTTTCTGGCGGGGCGTTCAGGCACCGTGCTTGCGGAACCGGTTAGCAACGCCTTGGTGATTCGCGGTTCGGAATCGCAACTCAAGGAAATACAAGCCGTATTGAATGCTTTGGATAAGCCGGTCAAAATGATCGCTTTCGACATCATCTTTGCCGACCTGCCTGCGAAAGCCGAGGATCTCAAAGAACAATCGACTTCCGATGAAACCTGGCTTGCGCGGCTGAAAGACAATGCAGGCAACCCCAAAGCGAACATCAGCAAACTGCGGCTGACCGCGACCGAGACAAATCAGGCAACGGTGCAATTCGGCGGGCAAACGCCGGTCGTAACGGGCGTGGAACGAAACTTCGGCGGACGAGGGGCCGCACCAACGCGTTCTCCGATCCTTCAACAAAGGCAAACTGGCACAATTGTAAAATGCACCGCCCGCGTGCTGGAAAATGACACGATCCTTGCCGAGTTCGAAATCGAACGCTCGCAACTCGCCCCGGAAGCCGGCGCATTGTTGGAGGAATCCGACGATAACGGTGCGGTTCGCACACCGGGGATTTCGACGGTGACTTGCAAAACCACGCTGAAACTCAAGCCGGGAAAACCCCGCGTAATAAGCGGGCTGAGATCGCAAACCGCCAAAGGCGGCACGGTCCAGGTGATCGCGATCACCGCCGAACTCGTCACTCCGGAATAGTGATTTCGCCGAGTTACGGTTCCAGCGTGCAGGCGAATTCTTGGAGTTGGGCCGTCAGCACGGGTTGCGGGCAGGACCAGACCAAGAAGAACATGGCTTCGCGAACCAACCGCGAAGCCGGGTGGCTTGCCAGAAAGCCCGCGCCTTTGGTGGCGGCGAGATAGGCTTGCGTCATGCGGAGAGCCAGCGAGTTCGCTCGGCGGCGGATGGACTCGGTGCGAAGTTGCGGAGCCTCGGAATCTTCGCCGTTCAAGGCCGACATCAAATCCGCTTTCAGGGTTTGCCATTCCTCGGCGAGCGGTCGGTGGATCGTCCACAAATCGGGCCGTTTGTCGGCTTCAACCGCCAAGCGTTTGAGGGCAGCGGCGGCCTGGCCGATGGCCAAGGCGGAAGTCGTCAGCGAACCGGCCCCGCCTCCTTGGCCTTGTTTCATCACGTCTTTCACAGGGCCGGCGATAACGAGATCTTGCGGAACCAGCACCCGATTGAGCCGCACCGATCCGGTTTGAGACGCATTCAGGGCTAAGAGTTCGGGGGGATTCTGAATCTCCACGCCTTCACTCGCGGTGGGCAAGGGCGACCAATAACTGCCGACCATCCGCGCAGGTTCCGCCAGTGACGATGTAATCGGCGGCGTTGGCTCCCGTGACCCAAGGCACGTTGCCTTCGAAAATCCACCCGCTTGGCGTTTCCTCGGCAGAGACCGCCGGGCGGGAAAGGTGCTGCCGGGATGTGGTCAGATGGGAAATCCCCACCGTGCTAAACAATTCGCCTCGGCAGAGCGCGGGAAGCAGCCGGGATTTGAGTTCTTCGTTCTCGCTGCCGGCCAGGCGTTGGCAGGCTCCGTTTCGTTGGGTGAGGATGAACGTGGTTGTCAGGCAGGCTTCGGTCAATTTGAGGTAGCCCAAAGTCAGCGCTTCGGTGGAAAGATCTTGTCCGCCGAATTCTTCGGGGATCACCCAACCCAACACGCCGGCTTGGGCGAGTTCGGCGAACTGCTCGGCAGGCCAGGCATCGGTACGGTCGGGAAGTTGTGGGGCCAACTCCGCCAAGCGTTCACAAAGCGGTTCGATGTTGGGAAGTAAATCGCGTTCGGATTTCATTATCTCATACTGGGTTTTTGATTGTATGGGGAAACGCAGAAAAGCATTCCATGTCACCGAGAGGCTCACACCTCCCGCTCGCCTTCCTACAGCCTACAGCCTAAAGTCTAAAACCGAAAACCTGATTACATCCAGCGCCATAAGTGTTTTTGGAGGAATTCGATCACATCGCCGAACAGCACGTAGCCCAGGCTGCTCTTGCCGCAGTTGATTTTCGCCCGCACGTCTGCTCCGATGCGACGGCGGTCGGTGGGCAGGTCGCCGGCTTCGATTTTGGTATAGACTTCCACGATGCTGCCTTTCTCGGCGGCCATGTCGGCCCGCGTGGCGATGGCTTCCACGGTTCCTTCATACGACTCTTCCGGCCTTGTGGCCAGCACATATTCTACGGGCAAATCCTTGGTGTGCAGTTTTTTTTGGCCTTCAAAAATGTGGCCCAGGCGATGTTCTTCGACTTCCAATTCCAACCGCCATTGGCCGTGCTCGTCCATGACTTCCAACAAGGTTTCTCCTCGGCGGATGGGGCGGTTCAACAGTTTTTGCTCGACCTGAAACGTCGCCAACACGCCGTCGATGGGGGCGTGGATTTTCAAATGTTTTTGGCGTTCCTTATAAATCGCGACCTGTTCGTTCAGGCCGATGATTTCGATTTTTGTTTCTTCGAGTTGCCCTTGCAGACGGAGTTTTTCTTCCCGAGACTCGGCGTTCCGCCCGGCTTCGGAGATTTGGGCATCCAAGACTTTCAGGTGTTCTCGTTTCTCGATGAGTTCGCTTTCCGACGCCGTGAGTTGGGCTTGGAGTTCATCGTTTTTGAGTTCCAACAAAAGCTGCCCCGCTTTGACGTGGGTTCCACCCTCGAAGTAAACCTTAATGACTTCGCCATCTACCTGGGCATAGATTTGGCGTTGATCGACCGGCATCAATCGGCCTTCGCCTTCCACGCGGTAATCCCAGGGAATGAAGACCATCGCGAAAATCACCACGGTGACAATTCCCAGCACGGCCAACGTTTTCAAGAGTTTGCGGCCGTGAAACCATTCCTTGGTTTTGCCGAGCGTTTTTAACGTGCCCAGAAAGAAAATTCGCTCGTGTTCGCGAGCGTTGTGAAGCGCAGCCGCCACGTGGTCCGTAACCAGATCCACCCGCTCTTCCAAATGCGGTGCGGGTTCGCTGGATTGGAATTGCTCGATCACCAAACAGCCGATGACTTTGTCGCTTTTTTGGGCGGCGCGGCTGCGGGCGGGGTCATCATCGTCATCGTCCGATTTGATGAGCAGTTCCGTTTCAAACAACGGAGCCACGATGACCAACCGCGATTTGCTTTCTTGCAGAAAATCGGCGAGTGGGGTTTCGATCTGCGGCGGCAAGGGTTCGTTTTTGCCGGAATACACAATGGGTTCTTTCATAGCGATCGCGGCATCAGCGAGATCGACCATTTTTCGCACGATGTTGGCCCTTTTGTTGACGGAATCTTGTCCGCTAATGGCCTGCACGAAAGTTTTTCGCCCCCGGTGAAGCACCACGCTCACGCGGTCGCAATTGAGCAGCAACCGCCCATCGCTGGCGGCGGTGCTGCAAACTTCTTTCGTGTCCAACGTGCGCTGCATCTGCAACACGAAGTCGCCGAACTCCATCAAAAACGGGCTGACGGCTCCTCCGGCGGTTTCGGCGGGAAGTTCCTTGCGTTTTTTTTGCCGATCCAAATACTTCGAGGCGTAGCCGCACATTTGCTCGACGAATTGCAAATAACCGGGGCGGGCTTCTTTGGCAGCGCCGGCCCGCTGAAAAATTTGCACCACCCCCACCGATTCGCTGCCCGTTTGCAAAGCGGCCAAGACGATTTGATGCTGCGTGGGTAGCGGTTTATCGGTTTCGCCGGGCGCGTAGAAGGCCGCCTGCCCGGTGGACATGGATTCCACCAGCAGCGAATGGTTTTGCTGAGCCGCGTTGGGGTTCTCGCGAAACCCCGTGGCCTCCAGCCCAATCTCGGCCTTCAACCCTAGGCGTTGGCCTTCTTCCATCAGCCAGACCACGCCGGCATCGGCCCCCAACGCCCGCACCAGTTTGTCCAGAAATTGAGGAAAGAATTCCTCCGGCGGCGCTTCCGAATGGGCCAGAGCTTCAATTTCACGGGCCAACAGCAAAACGCGTTCGCGAACTTTTTCGACGGTAGTGGTCTGTGACATGAATGGCCATTACGGGTTGGAAGGGAAGGGGAAGCTCAAAGCGGCTCGCGAACAATTCTGCCAAATGTTCCGGTCAGCCCTTGTCGGCGGAAAAAGCTGGCGACGACTGGGGACACGTCCGATTTCTTCACTGGCCCGCCCAAGAAATTCTGCTGGAAAACTATATCATACGGTTTATTGAGTGTATTCCGCTGGGGCTTCGGCGAAAAGCCCGAACTCTTTTAGCAGGTTTTGCGATCCCCGCAGGAAATTTTCGCTTTCTTCTTCGGCAGAAAGCCTAAAATAGTAAAAGCATCTCATCCCTGCGGAATTGCTCTAAGCAGGTGGCGTGTTTGGGCATCCTTCGATTGCCGGGTGAGTCCTCATTTTTATCCCAACGAAAAATCCCCGAAAAGAGTTGTTATGATGTGTTTATCGAATGGCCCGACTCGGTTCTTCGTGCTTTTTGGTTTGGGTTTGACAATCGGCACGACCACCGCGATTGCACAAGCACAATCTTCAACCGCCAAACCCAAGCCCGTGCCCGTCGAGAGTTGCCACGTGGAACTGATCGACACTTTGGATCTGGCCGCTCCCGTGCCGGGGGTGTTGGAATTTGTGACACCGGAAGTCGGCGACGAAGTCTCCGCCGGGCAACTCGTGGTTGGTTTGGACGCCGACGTGGTGAAAGCGCAAAAGGCGGTTGCCGTCAAAGAATCTCAAAATGACGTGGAAAAACGCTATTCCGTCAAAGCCGCCGAGGTGGCCGACATCGAGTATCGCAAAGCCTTGGAAGCCAACCACTATCTGAAGGATACCGTCGCCAAAGTGGAAGTGGAGCGTTTGAAATTGGCTGCGGAGCGGCGCATCTGCAAATCGAGCAGGCCGAACACACAATCGCCGTCGCGACGCTGAAAGCGGATGAGGCCGAGGCTAATGTTCAAGTATATCAAATCTCCACCAAAATCAGCGGCGTGGTAACCAAACGGTACAAATCTGCGGGAGAAGCCGTTCGCCAAGGCGACATCATTCTGAAAATTGAAAGCACGTCGCGATTGCACGTCGAAGGGCGGATTAACGTGAAAGACATGTTCCAAGTCAAGCGCGGGGACAAGGTTAAGGTTCAACTGAACATCCCCGGACTCAAGCTGCCGAAAGAGCAACAGGAATTGGAGGGCGTGGTGAAATTGGTGGATCTCACCGTGGAACCCGTCCTTCAAAAAGTCCGCGTGGTGGCGGAGGTCCAAAACCCGGACGACATCCTCAAAGCCGGCCTGCCGACCACGATGACCATCTACCCCGGAACCGGCAAAGCCGTGCAAACCACGTTCTTGAATCAGCGGTAGGCGGCGGGCAGGAGGCGGTCGGCAGAACTGACAAAGGAATTGTGCGAGTTTTCCCGATCCAAACACAAACCCACGGGCCGGAATTGATGATTGTCGAGTGTTGATTGCTGATTTTTGAAGGTTAAAGGTCAAGGGACGAGAGCCAGAACGGAAACCCCACAACTGACAAATTTCAACGGACCAAGGACCAACCTGCATGAGTTCGGCGACGGCGGCAGCGAACGCATCCATGATTCCCTCCACGCAACGGGCGATCCCTTTGGAACGCCGGGGCGATCTGGTGGTCAAGCGGATCGAATTCCAAGGCATCAATTCCTATGTCATCAAAGATCCCGTCGGGCTGAAATACCACCGTCTGCAACAAGAGCAATTCCATACGTTGGAACTCTTGGACGGCACGCGGAGCCTGGATGAAGTCAAAGGCGAACTGCAGCGCTTGTTTCCGGCTTTGCATTTCACGCTGCCGGACGTGCAGCATCTGATTACCGATCTGCACAAAAAAGGGCTGGTTTACAGCCATCGCTCCGGGCAGGGCATCGAAATGCTCAAGCAAGAGCTGGAGACCAAACGCAAAAAACGCTGGGAAGCGGTCAAAAACATTCTCTATTTTCGCCTGCCGGGTTGGGATCCCGAACAAACCCTGAACGCGATTTATCCCTATCTGGTCTGGATGTTCAAACGCTGGGCGGTGGTGTTGGCGATGACTTTCGTGGTCTCGTCCTGGATTTTGATCGGCGTCAACTTCGATGCCTTCTACAGCCGACTGCCGGAGTTCCATCAGTTCTTCGCTTGGCCAAACCTCGCGTACATGTACATTACGCTGAGCATCGCGAAGATCATCCACGAATTCGGGCATGGGTTAAGCTGCAAGCACTTCGGCGGCGAATGCCACGAAATGGGCGTGATGCTGTTAGTCTTCAGCCCGTGTTTGTATTGTGATGTCTCCGATTCGTGGATGCTCCGCAACAAGTGGAAGCGGATTATGATTGCCTCCGCCGGGATGTACATCGAAATTATTCTCTCGGCCATCGCGATTTTCCTGTGGTGGTACACCAAGCCGGGGCTGTTCAATCACCTGTGCCTCAACGTGTTTTTTGTGACCACGGTGACGACGGTAATTTTCAACGCTAACCCGTTGATGCGGTTTGACGGCTACTACATGATGGCCGACTTCTTGGAGATCCCCAATCTCCGCCCCAAGTCCGACCGCATGCTGAGAGAAAAATTTTCGTGGTACTGCCTGGGCATCGAATCCCGCCCCGATCCCTTCATGCCGGAGACGGGACGCCTGTGGTTTATCGCGTATGCGATTGCGGCGGCGAGTTATCGTTGGTTCATTCTGTTCGGCATCACGCTGTTTCTCTACACCGTGCTGAAACCTTACGGACTGCAAAGCCTCGGCATCGCGATGGCTGTGTTCTCGCTGGCGGGCATCGTGGGGAATATGATTTATAACGTGTATTCGATTATTACCGCACCGAGGACCGAACCTTTGAACTACTACAAAGTCTCCGCCACGCTCACCGTGGCCACTCTGGTCATTGTGGGCGGACTGATGATCCCCATCCCCTGGAACATCGAAGCCGCCTGTCTGCTGGAACCCCAAGACGTGAAGAACATGTACGTCACAATTCCCGGCCATCTGGAAGATCTCCGCGTCAAACCGGGCCAAGCCGTCAAAAAAGGCGACATCCTCGCCATCCTCGAAAATCCCGAAATCGAGGATCAACTTCATCAAGCGCTGGTGGAAAAAGCGGTGGTGAAGACCTCCATTTTCACCTACCAGCAAATGGACAACCCACACGAACTTCATCAGGCATTGGAAAAAGCCAAGTCCATCGAGAAAAAACTTCTGGACTTAAAAGACCAACAAAGGCAACTCACGCTGGTGGCTCCGATTGATGGGGTCGTGGTTGCCCCGCCCCGTACCGAACGGCCCGTCCGCGATGTGACTCGGCAGGAACTCAGCGCTTGGCACGGCACGCCGCTCGATCCGCGAAACAAAGATTCGCTGTTGGAAGAACGCACCCACGTGCTCAGCATTGCGCCCACGAAAAACATGCAGGCGGTGTTGGTCATCGATCAAAGCCACCGGGACGATGTCACGCAAGGCGAACCCGTGGAACTGAAGTTCGATCACCTTCCCAACCGAACATACATCGCCCGTTTGGACACGATTTCAGACCGCCATTTGGAGTTCGCTCCACCAGCGCTTTCCAACAAAGCCAGCGGCGAATTGCCCACCGTGACCGACAAACAAGGCCGCGAAAAACTAAACAGCGTCGCCTACCAAGCCACAGTCATTATCAAGAAAGACCCCGAGTTAATGCGGCCCGGCATGAAGGGTTGGGCCAAATTTGAGATCGACCGCCGAAGCGCCGGCGAGCATATCTGGCGCTACCTCTGCCAAACGTTTCACTTCCGCCTGTGATGGCAGAGACCGAATAACCCGCCTTGAGCATCCTCCAAATCACCGGCGAATGTTAAGCCGGGTGCTTTAGAAAAACCTTAACGAGTATTCTTGGAAGGCCATCGGATTTGGTTGGGAACACTCGTTGCATCTGTCCGCAGGCACTGCTATAAGTGCTTGATCCCCGAAGTTTTTGATTCGATCCAGGAGAGAAACACAATGGCCCAGAATGATGATGCCCCCGAAACCGGCGGTGAAGCAACTCCCGCCGCCGATGCTCCCGCCCAACCGGTTGCTGCCGGTCAGCAAAGCATCACGGTCGCCGATGAAGCCGTGGAAGCCCATTATGCGAATTTCTGCCGCGTGATGAGCACGCCCGAAGAACTGGTGCTCGATTTGGGCCTCAATCCCCAACCCTATGCCACGGGTCCGCAAACGGTGAACGTTTCACAACGGATTATTCTCAACCACTACACCGCCAAGCGGTTGCTGAGTGCGTTGTCGATGGCTCTGCAACGGCACGAACAAGCCTTCGGCGTCTTGGAAACCGACGTCCGCAAACGGGTCCGCCAACAAGGCTAGTCAACAACAAATCCGGGAATTCGGGTTGGTCGCTTTGTTGTCGATGTCGCGACAAGCATCGAAGCGAGGCTTGAGAATGGATGAGAGAGGATGGATTGCCGGATTCGCCGGCCTTTGCAATGCTCCAACTTCTCTCCTCCCACACAAAAACGTGAACCCGAAATCTCAAGCGGGATGACGCACTAACCAGCGATTCCCATTCACCGCAAGCGCCAAGTCGCCCGTTCTCCGAAGTGTTGCGTTTCGGTCGAGGAGACAATCTCCGACCGAATCCAAACACTTCGGTTTTTCATGCGCCGAAACCAGTCCGAACCAAATCTCTCTGGAACGAGCCTGTGGAATTGATACGATGGAAGTAAGTTTCCCAGGTGCGCGACTCCTGCCCGCCTGGGAAGAAACCGATTCGTTTGGGAGTTAGTCACGATGTCAGCAGACCAACAGGGAACCATCACACTGGAGGAACCGCAGGTTCGCCCCAAAGCTCGAACCGACGAGAAGACCGACGACAAAAAAAAGCCCAAAACCCAACCACCTTATGCCGTCATCGTCCACGATGATGACTTCCACACTTACGAATACGTGATGGAAGTCCTGCAAAAAGTTTGCGGTCACGATTTGCAAAAAGCCTTCATTTTAACGCAAGCGGTCGATCTCACCGGGCGGGCGGTGGTCTGGTCTGGAACCAAAGAAGTCGCCGAGTTAAAACGCGATCAAATCCGCGGTTTCGGCCCCGATTTCCACGCCACGCAAACCGTGAAGTTCCCCTTGGGAGTCACCATCGAACCCATGCCGTCTTAGCGCACCTCCGCCGCAAGTTCCCAACGACCAATCAAGGCGTGCCCAGCCATGTCCACCGCAGAACAATTACTGACCGCTCAAGAGTATCTTCGCCTTCCCGACAAGCCTGACTATTCGGAACTCGTGCGCGGAGTGATTATTTCGATGACACCGCCAGGTTTTCGCCATTGTAAAATTTGTGCCCGCACTTCTTATTTGCTGCAACGCTATTTGGAAGATCATGATCTGGGGCGGGTCATCAGCAACGATGGCGGGATTATCACCCAGCGAGATCCCGATACGGTGCGCGGCGGTGATGTGTCCTTTTACAGTTACGAGCGCTGTGGCGCAATGTTAGCCCTCTGGGATACCCCGCCTCTTCGCCGAACGTTGTGTTTGAAGTGCGTTCGCCTCATGACCGTTGGAGCGACATTCACGCGAAAATCGCGGAATATCTGTCGGCGGGGGTGGAGGTCATGTGTGTCCTCGTTCCCGAAACTTCCGCCGCCCATTTGTTCTATGCCGATCAGCCCGGCGAAATCCGCCAAGGCGATGAAGAACTCACCCTGCCCGCTCCGCTGGATGAGTTCCGGCAACCCGTCTCGGCATTTTTTGCCGGCTCGTGACGATACCCCGCTTCACTCCTTTGTGCCTTCGTTGACGTAGAGTTTGATGTTGTGCGTGGCTCGACCGCCGGCAACGATGTCTACTCGGCCATCGCCGGTGAGATCCGCCGCGACCGCATCTTCGGTGGCGATGCCGCCGTTGTCGATGATGTGTTTTTTCCATTTCGTGCCGGCGTCGTTTTGAGCATCGAAGACGTAAACTCCCGGCCCTTTCACGGAACCGGGGCCTTTGTCGCTGTGGCCGATTACGATTTCATCGGCCCCGTCCCCATCCAAATCCGCCGTCCATAACGCATGCCCCCGGCCGAGCGTGTCTTCGAGCACAATGCGTTTCCAAAGTTGGTCGATTTTCCCATCTTCGGGTTCCAGATAAATCGCCAGATGGGTTCCGTGCATGGGTTCCACGGTGGTGATAAACCGTTGGCCAGATTTCAGCTTGCCGAGTTTGATTTCCCCCGCGCCGCCGGCATCCGGTTTCGGCCCTTGGATTCCTGCTCCGATTTTCGTTTTTTGAAATCCTTTTCCATCTCGGCGAATCCAAAATACGCCTTCTTGGCTGGCGGTGAGTGTGTCGATGGTTTTGTCGCCGTCTAAGTCAGCATGCCAATGGTTGTGCATGCGGTTGAGTTCCCCATCCAGCAGGGTCCGCGGCCAAGGATCGCTGCGGGGATTTTGGGGAATCGCGAACGCCGTCAACCGCACGCCGTCGCCCTGCGTGGCATTCAAAGGGGAGATTACCAACTGGGCCTTTCCCAACCCTAACACATCGGCGAACCGCATGCGGTGCAGCCAGCGTTCCTCGCCGATGAAATGCACGTTCCATTTGTCATCCAGCGACTTGCCCCGCGAAAGCCATTGAATCGTGCCGACTTTCGTCCAGCCCGCCGCCCAAAGCGAAATCGATTTGGCCGTCGCCATCAATGTCGTAAGCCGCGATGCAGACGTTGTCGCGGGTAGTTTGGTCTTCGATGATAACCCGCTTTTTCCAATCCGGGGCCTGATACCACAACACGCGGTTTTCCGTGACCGCCACGATGTCTTGCCGTTTATCGCCATCCACATCGGCCAACGTCACCGCGTAGCAAATCTCCCCGCAATGCGGATCGATGACTTGCTCGCGAAACGCGGGAAACTCTGCGGCGTTGCCGATTCCCCCAATCAAAGCGATGACCGAAAAGCCAAGCCCAAACCAACCAGCCAAACGTAACATGAGCAACCTCCCAGGGGAAAACAACATCGGCGATTTTTCCCCGATGATACGCCGGGATCAATCAAGGGTCAAACAAAGGTCAAGAGTCGAGGGACAAGAGACAAGGGCCAGAAGGTGAATCAGGGATTGCATTTCCTGTTACCCCGATCTCTGACCTCTGACCTCTGTTAGTGCCGGAAGTGTCGGCGGGCGGTGAAGATCATGGCCATCTGGTGTTCGTTGCAGGCAGCGATGACTTCTTCATCGTTGCGGGAGCCTCCGGGTTGGATCACGGCGGTGATGCCGGCTTTCGCCGCTTCATCCACGCCGTCGCGGAAAGGGAAGAACGCATCCGAAGCCAATACGCCGGCTCGGCTTCTTTCGCCGGCTTTGTGGGAGGCGATGAACGCGGAATCCAAGCGGCTCATCTGGCCCGCCCCCACACCCACAATTTGCCCTTCCCGCGCAAAAACGATGGCATTCGATTTGACGTGTTTGCACACCGCCCAGGCGAATTTCAGATCGCGAAGTTCCAGAGCAGAGGGCTGGCGCTCGGTGACGGTTTTCCACTCGGCGGGGGCATCGGGGACTTCATCGCGAGTTTGCACCAACAGCCCGCCGGTGACTCGGCGGTAGTCCCAACTTGCTTCGCGCGGCTCGGTCATGGCCGGGCATTCCATCAGCCGGACGTTCTTCTTCCACTTGGGTTTTGTGGTCAGAATCTCAAACGCTTCCGGTTCGTAACCCGGCGCAATGATGGCTTCGACGAAGCGATCCGGTTCGGAAAGTTTTTCCGCCGTCGCGCGATCCACCCGCCGGTTGAAGCCGATGATCGAACCGAACGCACTCACCGGGTCGCCCGCGTAAGCCCGGTCAAAAGCCATCGCCAGCGTTTCCGCGATTCCACAACCGCAGGGATTGTTGTGCTTGAGGACCACGGCGGCGGGGTCGGTAAACTCCCGCGAGATATTCAGAGCCGCATCCAAATCCAACAAATTGTTATAAGACAGCTCCTTGCCGTGAAGTTGCTTGGCTGCCGAGAGACTCGCAGCGGGGAAGTTTGCTTCTTTGTACCACGCCGCCTGTTGATGCGGATTCTCGCCGTAGCGCAAAGGCATTGCTTGTTGGAAACAAAGGTTGAGCGTTTGCGGAAGCGAAGTTTCCGATTCTTGTTGAAGATTCGTGAAGTAATCGGCGATGGCCCGGTCGTAGGTTGCGGTCATCTCGAACGCTGCCGAGGCCAACTCGCGGCGGAAGTTTTCGGTCAATGCCCCGCCGTTTATGGCATCCAAAACTTGCGGGTATTGGGACGGACTGGTGACGACGGCCACGCGGGCGTGATTTTTGGCGGCGGAGCGAATCATGCTAGGCCCGCCGATGTCGATTTGCTCGATGGCCGCTTCCACCGTCACGCCTACACGGGCGATGGTTTCTTGGAAGGGATACAAATTGCAGATCACCAACTCGAAAGGAACAATCCCGTGCTCCTGCATCGCGGCGGCATCCTCGGCAAGATGGGGCCGGCCCAAAATCGCCCCGTGGACTTTGGGGTGCAGCGTTTTCACGCGGCCTTCCATCATTTCGGGAAAGCCGGTGTAAGAGGTGACATCGATCACGGGAAGCCCCGCTTCTTCCAAATGCCGCCTTGTGCCGCCGGTGGATAGAATCTCGAAACCCAGTTCCACTAAGCGCTTCGCAAAAGGAACCAAGCCGGCTTTATTGCTCACGCTGACCAAAGCGCGGCGGGGTTGTGCTGTTGTCATCTGAGAATTGTCCGTTGTCAGTTGTCCTTGGATATTTGCTTCGGTTGATTTTAATGGTCTGAACGGGTTCTACAATGCGAGGGTTGATGGAGAAGAACATCATTCACCGGGGAACCTGCCCTGCATCCGCCTAGGTTTCGGGCAATTCGGTGTCGCATTTTTCGCAGCGGAGATCGCTCGCGGGATTCGCGTGGCCGCACTTGGGGCAAGTTTTCCAAGGCGAGCCTCCCAGGGCTTCCGAAGCGGGAAGATCGTGGTCGTCGCTGCCAATCAAAGGGTCTGCATTTTGGATGTAAGTTTTGCCCCGGTAAGTTTTCGCGATGTAGATAAACACCACCGCCGTTGCCAACATCATCCCCGTGAAAAACCAATAATACGATGCCCCCGGCAGCTTGCTGGAACCATCTTCGTTTTGGATGACCTTATTCACCAGCGAAGTAAACAGGTTCCCCAAAGAGACCGAGAGCAAGTACAACGACATCACCAGCGATTTCATGCGGGGTGGGGCTTGGGTATAGGAAAATTCCAAGCAAGTAATCGAAACCAGAATCTCGGCGGAGGTTAAAATGACGTAGGCCAAAACCTGCCAAATAATTTTCGGCTTATGTCCCGTGGCGGCGACGTTGGGCCAAACGGCTTCGGCGTGCGGATGGGCTTCGGCGGGCAAATCTCCCGCCGCATCCACACGAATTCCGCCCAGACTCACCGCATCTGCGTTGCCGCCTTTTAAGACTTTCACGGCGACGTATTCGGCTTTGACCGGCGAGAAGCGAAGAGTTTGAAACTCGTTCTTGGGCTTCAACATCAGTTTACCCACGCTCTTCCACGGGCCGTCCCGTTCCGCCGAGACCAGAACTTCCACTTCCCGCGCGTAGTATTCCTCCGCAGCGGCGGGTTCAAAGCCCTCCTCTTTTTCGCGTTCCTCAAAATACGGGTTCAAATCCGAAGCCGGGTTGATCTCCACGCTGTCAATTTCCCAAGCCCTGCGTTCGCGAAGTTGAAAGGTGATGGTTTGCGGAAGGTACGTTTTTTTCTTGGTCTTGCCAGCCTCGGCTATGTCGTAATCCGCTTTTTTGGTTGAAACCCAACCGCGCCCGGTGACATTGCCGTTCGGATCGACATCCTCTTCATCCAGCAAATTCGTGGCCGAGAGCAATTCAGGGTTGGCTTGGGAACTGACTTTATCCTTAAGGATCTGCCCGCCGGTGATATTTTCTTCGATCAATGCCGGGATGCCGAACGCGAGCACCATCACGAAAAAACCGAGCGAGACTTTTCGCAAAGGCGTCAACGGGAAGATGTGGTCGAGAGCGGGATAAATCAGGTAGGAAAAGACAGGGATTAACAGTAAGACCAAAATGGGATTCACCGCTTGAACTTGGGACGACAGCCATTCCACGCCCAAAAAATGGCGGTCCATTTGCTCGGCTTGGCCGACCCATTTGGAAGCCGTTTGATCGAACAGCGACCAGAACATCGCCACGAACACAAAAATGCGGGCCAAATTCCAGAGGGCTTGCCGGCCCTCTGCGTTAAATGTGTCGCGAAAGTAATCTCCGCCCGCCCTTAGCAATGCCGACAGCTTCGCTTTTCCGGAACTTTCTTTGAGCGATTCGGGAACATAATCAATTCCCGCCGGCGGAATGTGGACGAATTTATGGCGGCCCAGCCAAAACACCCAAGTGGCCAGAAGCATCAGACCTCCGGGCACTCCAAAGGCGACTTGGGGGCCGTACCACTGCAAGAGCTTGGGCGTCATCACGCTGCTGGCGAAGGCCCCTAAGTTAATCGAAAAGTAAAACCAACTAAAAATTTTGGGCAGCAATTGTTGGTTCATCTTTCCGAATTGATCGCCCACGTGTGCCGAGACACACGGTTTAATTCCGCCGGCTCCAATTGCAATCAAAGTCAGGCCGAGCGTTAAACCGACTCGCGTTTCATCCAATGCCAACGCCAGGTGCCCCAGGCAGTACACAATGGATAGGCTAAGGATTGTCAGATATTTGCCGAACAGCCAATCGGAAACCACTGCCCCGATAATGGGAAAGAAATACGCCGAGGCCACGAACAGATGCACGTAGGTGTTGGCTTGCTCTTCGGTCATCAACTCCGTCGAGCTTCCATCGGCGGACAGCAGATACTTCGTCATAAAGACAAACAGAATCGCTTTCATCCCGTAAAAGCTGAATCGCTCGGCGGCTTCGTTGCCCACGATGAAAGGAATGCCCGGCGGCATGGTGGTGAGAGCATCGGGAGTGGTGCGGTATTCGGAACCAGCCATAAGGGCCTCTGGGGATTCGTGCAGCCGGGAAAAACGCGAACGCTTTCATAACATGCGGTGATCGTAGGCGAGCTTTCCGCGAATCACAAGCGCGATCGGAAGAAGGGGCAGAGAGGCAAAGGGGCAAAGCAAGAACTGAAAACCGAAAACTCTCACTTCCACCATTCGGGGTCTGCGAAGAGATTTCCCACCGAGATGCGGAAATCGGAAGCGAATTGGCCGCCTTCAAGGGTTTGGCTGTCGTCGAGTTGTTTCGGCGCTTGATTCTTTCCATAGACGTGGCAGCGTTTTTCGAGGGGGTCTACCACCCAGACCACTTCCACGCCGCGATCCAGGTACGTCAACACGCGCTCGGCCATGTTTTTGCGGCGGTCGTTGCTGGAAGCGATCTCGCACACCAAACGGGGCACGCATCGGAATAGACTTCATCCAAGGGCGCAAAACCCAAGTCCAGCGAGAAGTAACTCATCGCCGGGGCCAGGATCGAGTCGGGATTGCGGCGAACCAGCACGCTCACGTCGAAACACGCCAAGCCCGCGGGAGGGCGTCCGGTTTGATAACTGGCCGCCATCGCTTTGGAGAGATTCAAGACCACGTTGCCGTGAACGTCATCCGGCGGCTGCAAACTGACAATCCGCCCCGCGACCAGTTCCGTCCAACGTCCGTTCTCCGGCAAATCGTATTTGACCTCGGCAAACTCTTCCGCCGAGATAAGAACTTCATCAATCATCGAATCGCGTTCCCCCAGAAATGCAATCCAAACCCCAACCGTAAAATATCGCCGTCCCCGCCACCGTTTTTCGGAATGCCAAACGAAAATCTCTGCGAAGAATCACTCCGTGCTGCGGGCTTTGTCGGAGATGTCTTTTCGGCACCAGGCTCCGTCCCAGCGGATTTTTTTGACGGCTTGATAAGCTCTGAGTTTGGCGTGGGAGATGTCATCTCCCAAAGCCGTGATGCCCAACACGCGGCCGCCGTCGGTGAGGACTTCACCATCGATTAACTTGGTGCCGGCGTGGAAGACTTTGACGTCTTCCAAGGCGTCGGCGTCGGCCAGGCCGCGAATGACTTTGCCTTTTTCGTACTCACCGGGGTAGCCTTCGGAGGCCATCACCACGCAGACCGCCGGGCGGGGATCCCATTCGAGCGGCGGAAGTTTGTTCAAGCGGCCTTCGCAGGCGGCCAAGAGCACTTCGGCCAAGTCGGATTTCAACCGCATTAACACGGGTTGGGCTTCAGGGTCGCCGAAGCGGACGTTGTATTCCAGCACGCGCGGGCCTTGGTTGGTCATCATCAAGCCCGCGTACAAGATGCCCGCGAAACGGGCGGCCCACTTTTCTGAGATGGTGAATCGTGGGCACGAGGATTTTTTCGTCGATCAGGTTCATCGCTTCGGGGGACACAATCGGAGCGGGCGAATACGCCCCCATTCCGCCGGTATTGGGGCCGAGGTCATCATCGTAAGCCCGTTTGTGGTCTTGAGAGGAATCCAAAGGCAGAATGTTTTTGCCGTCCACAATCGCCAGTATGCTGGCTTCTTGGCCGAACAAACATTCTTCGATCACGATGCGGCTGCCCGCATTGCCGAAGGCTTTTTGTTGCAGAATCTCTCTGATGGCGGCGACGGCTTCATCCTTGTTTGCGCAGACCGTCACGCCTTTGCCCGCCGCGAGGCCATCCGCTTTGACGACCAACGGCTTCTCGCTGCGTTCTTCGACGTAGGCGATGGCATCTTCAAAGTTGGTGAAGGATTGATATTCCGCCGAGGGCACGCCGGCTTGTTTCATCAGGTTTTTGCAGAAGGTTTTGCTGCCTTCCAGTTCCGCCGCCTTTTGCGTGGGGCCGAAGACTTTGAGGCCCTCGGCTTCCAAGGCATCCACCAAGCCGATGACCAGTGGGGCTTCGGGACCGACCACGGTCAGGTCGATGCGTTCTTTTTTGGCGAAGCGGATGAGGGCGGGAATATCCGTAGCGGAGATGGGGACGTTGATGGCTTCGGCGTCTGTGCCCGCGTTGCCGGGCAGCGCAGAACACCTCCGTGATTAACGGAGATTGAGCCAATTTCCAAGCCAAAACGTGCTCTCGCCCGCCTTGTCCGATGATAAGCGTTTTCATGCCGAGTCGAATCCGCGATGATAAATAAAAATGAAGAATATGATCGTTCTTCAGTATAGCAACCCGGAAGGCGACGGTCAGCGGTCGAAAAAATCGCAGGCAGCCGTTTCACATTTCAGCGCTTTCGAGGCGGGTCAGAAAATCTTCCGTCATGCCGGCATCTTCGCGGGCGGTTCGCTGAAACGTCTCGCCCTTGGCTTTGGCGGGCCTTAAGGGCCAATGCAAATGCTCGCAATAAACGTCCCATTCGGACAATCCCGGCGGCTTCAACCGGCGGAGCCATTCCCAACCGAAGCGGACGTGCTCGATTTCCTCGCGATGAATCACCCGCATCACGGCGGCACTTTTTTCATCGCCCACGTTCTGAAAAAGTTCCGCGAACTCCAAAGTGTGATCGAGATTGCGGCCCTCGAACGTCAACGGCAAACCGGCCAGATAATCCAGCACGCAGGCATAATCGAGCGCCTTCTTCCAAATGTAGCAGTTGACGGGGAGTTCGCCGAAGGCGGTTCCCAAGTCGGCGGCGCACTGCATGTGCATGCGGGTGTGCCGTTGTTCATCGTCGATGATCTTTGCCAAGCCCAAGCGAAAATCGGGCGGGGCTTCGGGAAAAGCCAACAGCACGAAAGCCATCACCTCGCAGGCTTGAAGTTCGTGATTGGCCATGATGTGATGCGCTGCCGCCCGCTTTGCCGGATCACCGAACGCTCCTGGTTTGGGCATGGGAGGCGCATGCCGGCGGGGAGCAAACTGCAAATTCGCGGGCCGCGCGGGAACCTCCGCCCGCGTGGCTTCGCCGGGATTTTCATCCGTAAACGCAACCTCGGCCCGGCGAAGTTTTTCATCCAAAGATTCCGAAAACAGAACCCGTTCGGCGAACGCACGAATTTCCATGAATTAGCAGAGGCCAGAGTTCGGGGATCAGAGGTCAGGGGAAGGATGGGGATTAAATCGCAGGTCAGTCAAATATATGTTGATGGTCTCGAATCGCAGCTTCCGAAACGCCACGCACGATGGCCGTTTTATCGCAGGAGTACAAATTCGCAAAACTGAATGCCCCAATCTCAAGGAGATGATAAGCACCGGTGGAGGTCTTGCAAATATCCATCACCCAAACGGGGTCGGGTTGAAAAAGAATTCGATGCAATCCGTTCTGCGAGTTGAAAGGCTTGGGAATGGTATTCGGGTCGTGAAAGTCCCTCGCCGTTTTCTGAGTATTGAGTTCCGGCAATGATTTTCTTATTCGAGACAACAAACCGCCATTCCGCCGCAATGCTTTTTGGAGAGCTAACCAAGACCAATTCATGGGATGGAAATTCGTAGAACGCCATGAACTCAAGATCCTTCTCGAACGTCTCGTAACTTGCAACCTGCCCGGTAAAGATCTTGAGAGGTGAATCCGGCCGGATGAAGAGAACGCCATTCTTGCCAAGCGCATCAAACAATAAATTCTTGCAGCGATCAAGTTCGGCGAATGGCAACATAATGTAATCGTGGTTGAGCAAGTATTGGCCGAACTCTGCGTAATAACGCGAACACGCAAAGTTTTCGATCGTGCAATACGCACCCGGCGTCCAGCGATGTTCACGATTCACTCGCACTGAAAGAGCGATGTCCCCGTGAACGATCACGCAGGCATCTTTGGGAAAAGTTTGTCGGTACGAACACCCCTCCTCTTCCCACGAGTAGCCCGCCTTCGGTGCTTGAATGAGCTTGCACGCATGACCATCGGCTTGAATCGCCGCGACGAGTTCATCCCGATATTCCTGGAAAATGTCGGCATCGAGTAGCCAGCAGGCTGTAATGGTCATGCTTTTTGTGCTTCAAAGGATGAAGTTTTCTTTCCTTCGCAAATTCATGCGGCAACACACACTGTCCTGATGTTTTTACGCCGAAGGCGTTAGATTCGAAAGCCCAGGGTCAGCGGCGCAGCCGCGCCACCCTGGGGACGTGAAGGAAAATCTGTATTTACCCCGAAGGGGTTAGACCGACTTGTATAACCCCTTCGGGGTAAGGCGTATGGATGGATCGCGGACCCAGAGTGCGCTTCGCGACTCTGGGCTTTGGAATTTAACCGCTTCGCGGTAAAGGCAACACTCGCCCAACTTTGGTTCCCTAGTTCAGCAATCAAACATTATGAATCGACAATTATCAATCTCTCTATTGGTTTTTCAAAACTACTGCAATGTGTTATCTCAATCATTAGCAACTAACTCCTGAAACACCTCTTTCGCGGCGGTGATGGTTTGGTCGATCATCTTTTCCGTGTGGGCGGTGGAGACGAAGTTGGCTTCGAATTGGCTGCATGGCAGATAGATGTTGCGGTTTAGCATGCCCCAGAAGTATTTGGCGAATTGTTGGGTGTCGTTCTTGGCGGAGATTGTGTAGTTGCTGACTTTTTGCTCGTTGAAAAACAGCGTGAACATGCTGCCGACTTGGGCGGTTTGATGGGCGATGCCCGCAGTGGTTGCGGCTTCGCTTAAGCCTTGGACCAATCGGGCGGTGAGAGTTTCTAGGCGTTCGTAGGGGTTGGATTGCCTGAGTTCTTTGAGCGTGGCCAAGCCGCAGGCCATTGCCAGCGGATTTCCCGAAAGCGTGCCGGCTTGATAAACCGGACCCACGGGCGAGATGGACCGCATGATGTCGGCTTTTCCGCCGTAGGCTCCGACCGGCATTCCGCCGCCCACGATTTTTCCCAAAGTGGTTAAGTCGGGCAGCACGCCGAAGCGCTGCTGCGCACCGCCCAACGCCACACGGAAGCCGGTCATCACTTCATCGAAAATCAAGATCGCCCCGTGCTGGGTGCAGAGTTCGCGGGCGGTTTCCAGAAAACCCGGCTCCGGCAAGACCACGCCCATGTTGCCCACCACGGGTTCCAAAATCACGCAGGCGATTTCCTCGCCCCGCTTTTGGAACGTGTCTGCCAACTGTTGCGGGTTGTTGTATTCCAGTGCAATCGTGTCGGCGGTGCAGCCGGCGGGAACGCCGGGACTGGAAGGCACACCATGCGTCAAAGCCCCGCTGCCGGCTTGAACCAGCAAGCTGTCTACGTGCCCGTGATAACAGCCCGCGAACTTGATGACCACATCCCGCTTCGTATGTCCCCGTGCGAGGCGAATGGCGGACATGGTGGCTTCGGTGCCGGAACTCACCATGCGAACCATTTCCACGGAGGGAACCAAGCCGACGAGGAGTTCCGCCATCTCGGTTTCCAAGCGTGTGGGCGCACCGAAACTCGTGCCCATCGCCAAGGCGTTTTCCAAAGCCGCCATGACTTTCGGATGCCGATGCCCCAGAATGTGCGGCCCCCAAGAACCGACATAATCCAAAAGTTGGTTGCCGTCCAAATCGTAAAGATACGGGCCATCGCCGCTTTCGATGATAAGCGGTTCCCCGCCCACCCCACCGAACGCGCGGGCGGGGCTGTTCACGCCGCCGGGAATGAATCGGGTGGCTTGGTGGAAATGTTGGCTGCTTTTTTGGCGGGGCAATTCCGGCATGAAACCGCATCTCTCATTCGGGGAAATCTCTCAAAGCGTGATGGGAGATTGTAGGCCGCGCGTGCCGGCCTTCGCAACGACGAGAGAGAGTTACTGCGGTACTTCGGGCAGGATCGTTGAGGAAAATGCCCGCGATTTTGAAGCACCCAACGAAACCGGGGGGCTGATACCCCCCGCTCGCCTTTTCGCGCTTGTTTATGCGGCGGCTATTTCACCATGAAGTTCAGGCGGTAGGTGGCGATTTTGTGGTTGAGTTGGTCTTCCACCGTCAATGTCATCACGTGCGGCCCCAGCGAGATGCGTTGAGGAATCGTGAACTCGTAACTGTGGAAGTAATCCCGGCGATGGTTGTGGCAGAGGTCTTCGGTCGGCTCGAAATCGAAACGTTCCACCAACTCTCCCGATGGCCCCAAGCGGTGAATCTCGATCGAAGATTTCAATTGCGTTTGATAGAAAGTCTCGTTCGGCTTTTGGGGAACCGTGGTGGGCTTGCTCTTGAAATTCAAGACCTCGGCATAAACCAGCACGGGTTGGCCGGGGCCGAATTCATCCTGCGGGAAGCGGTCGAAGTTTCCAAAGCTGCTAATCTTGTGACAAAACGCGACATTGCGAAGTTCCAGCCGGGCGTTCTCTTGCAGTTTTTGAATCGCGGTTCGCAACTGGGCGATGGTTTGCGTGGCTCGGTATTCGCTCTCCGGCATCGCGTTGACGTCGAAATAGTTCGACATCGCCCAGAACGTCTGCTGCCAAAACTCTTGGTCGGCGGGCGAAATGTCGGGAATCGCCGCCACCGCGCGGGATTCCTGCCCGGCCATCAGGTACAGCATTCGCAAATAAACGTGCTTCTGAACGTAAGCCGTTTTCTGTTCGGGCAGCGTTTGGTCCGCGAAACGCATCGCCGCGACTTCCGCTTCTTGGGCGGCAATCATCTGGGTTAAGTCGGTTTTCGGAAAGGATTCGCCGGGCTTCGCGGGCTTGGCGGTTTCGGCTGCATTGGGGGGCGGGCCGAAGGAATCGCCCAAGCCCAGCGAACTCGACACGCCGGCCAAAGGTTGGTTGGGATTGCTGCTCGCCGTGCGCACCGGCGGAACCCTGCCGGCTGCAAACGGGTCGCTGCCGTTTTGGGCATAGTTGGGAACCGGCGGCGATTGGGGGTTGTAATCGGTGGGAACTCGCGCGCTGCGATGCGACCCCGCAGCATTCGGCACGATGGCAACGCCTTGGCCGGGCTTTGTCAGCGGGGATTGTGCGCCGCCGGGCGGCGGTTGGATTCGCGGAGGCGTGTTCGCATTGCGGAACACAACCCCGCCTTTGTCATTCCTCCGCGAGGGATTCCCGTTTGCAGAATCGGCTTCTTCGGGAACGTAACCGGCGGAATGGCCCGTTCCCGAAATGGCGGGAATCTGATTGAACGGCAGCGGCGCGGGCGGGCGTTTCGGGTCGTTCGTCCAACCGCCCGATGCCGGTTGCCTTTGCGATTGCGTTTGACGATTCCAAGGGTCCGCTGCGCCCAATCCCGGATCGCGGGCGGGTTCGCGGCCTAAAACCCCCGGCGAAGAATTTTCGGGCGGCAGCGTCGGAGCGTCGTCCGCGTATTCTTCCGCAGCGGCGAGTTGAATCCCGCTTCTGTTTCCCGACTTCATTTGCTGAGGCGACACAAATCGGCTGGGGGCATCTTGTCCCACTTGACGGACAATTCGCCGTGTCTGAATAATCTGCCGCACCATCGCGGGCTGCAAACTAATCACATCCTTGTAAAATTGCGCCCGTTCTTCCGGCGGGGTGTTGGCCAGTTCTTCTTCGATTAGGTCTAAGGTTTCTTTATCGAACTTGTCCAACTCGGTCTGGGAAGCCTCTCGGCGAAGTTTGGCGGTGCCGTGTTCGCTTCCGGCAAAAGCATCTTCCCCTGCCTCCTGCCGAGTGCGTTTAGCATCCGCGCGTTCACGGAGGGGATTATCGGCCATCCGATCTGCAGCGGGCCGGCTTCGTTTGAACAACGATTTTCCCGCAAGCATGTTGGCGGAAGGTCCACAGCCCCAAAGCTCAACGGCGCACAAGCCTGCGAGCAATACGAATAGAATAAAGCGTCTCATCGCGGCATCCTTGCAACGGAAGAGGGCGCGGCAGATCGGAACCTGAGCAGAGAAGTGATTCGAGAACGCGCCATCTTATGGCCCATTCTCAAGCAAAGGCCGGGGAACATAAACCATCGGCCCAACTCTCACAAGACCGATCCGAATTTTCTCGCCATCTGGTTTTTGTGCATTGTATTTTGTGCAAAGAAGTTCGCTAAAATAATTTCCTCCCCCGCGTGCGGCTGAAGTATATGGATGCCGGCGGAATCCTCTTGAGAACGGCCTGTTTTGCCCGTTTGATCGCATTTTGGCTCCTTTGGGGTTATACTGTGAAGACTTCTCGACTTCTTTTTTTGGTGATAAATCCATGATGCCTTTCTTGCCAAACGCGAGACTCGCGGTGGTTGTTTTGGTCTGTGCTGCGGTTTTTTCTTCCGGTGCGTTTGCGGATGAGACTTCCGACAATCTGGAACTCCTCAAACAATTGCACGCCTTGTTCGTGAAAACCGCCAAAAATTCCGCCGGCCCCCAAATGGCGGATTATTCCGCGAAAATTCCCAAGACCGGGGCGGCCTATCACATGGTCGCCATCAAAGGCGGAGAGTTTTTGATGGGCAGCCCGCCCTCGGAAGCTCACCGCGAAAAGAACGAAGGTCCGCAAGTCAAAGTCACCGTGGACCCGTTCTGGATGGGAAAGTACGAAGTCACTTGGGATGAATACGAACCCTACATGGTGACCCAAGTCAACCGGCGAAAAAACGGCTCGCGACCCGATTATGACCCTAAACTGCATTCGCTTGTGGATGCCGTCAGCCAGCCCACGGCTCCCTACATGGAAATGAGTTTCGGCATGGGCCAGCAGCGGCTACCCGGCCATCAGCATGACCCAGCACGCCGCCAATAAATACTGCCAATGGCTGAGCGCCCAAACCGGGCAGTTCCATCGCCTGCCCACCGAAGCCGAGTGGGAATACGCCTGCCGCGCTGGAACGACAACCGCGTATTCCTTCGGCGACGACCCCGCAAAAATCGGTGAATATGCCTGGTACTACGAAAACAGCAACGAGAAATACCAAAAAGTCGGCCAGAAAAAACCGAACCCGTGGGGCCTGTTCGACATGCACGGCAACGTGATGGAATGGACGGCGGACCAATACGTGGAGGATTATTTTTCCCGCATCAAAGCCGATCCGAAAAACCCCTTCATCAAACCCGCGAAACTCTATCCTCGCACGGTGCGCGGAGGCGGTTGGGACGATGATGCCGAGAATTTGCGATCCGCATTTCGACGGGGTTCCACTCCCGATTGGAAAATTCAAGACCCGCAATTGCCCAAAAGCATTTGGTACCACACCGATGCTCTCTGGCTGGGCTTCCGCATCGTGCGGCCCGAAAAAATCCCCACTGTGGAAGAAATGAATTTCTACTGGAACAGTGCCTCGAACAAACGATAACCACTCCTCATCTTCACACCTTCCAGAAAAAGGACACGCCTCGATGATGAATGAACAAGATCATGCCCACCCCAGTCGCCGTCAGTTTCTTCAAGCGGCGGGAACCGCTTCCGCATTGGCGGCTTTCGCGCTGCCTCCCGTGTATGCGGGGGAAGGCGACAACACGTTGCAAGTCGCCTTGGTGGGTTGCGGAGGCCGAGGCTCGGGTGCGGTGGTGAACGCGCTCTCGGTCACCAACGCCAAGACCAAGCTGGTGGCGATGGCCGACGTCTTCGATCATCAATTGGCGAAAAGCTATCGGAACATCCGCGACAACTTCTCCAACCAGGAAGGCAAGGTGGACGTTCCCGAAGAAAACCGCTTCATCGGCTTCGATGCCTTCAAAAAAGCGATGGACGTTTTGAACAAGAACGACATCGTCATTCTGGCCACGCCTTTGGCTTTCCGTTGGGTGCATTATCAATACGCCATCGATCGCGGGATTAACGTGTTTATGGAAAAACCGCTCATTGCGGATGGCCCTTCCGCGAAACGAATGTTCGAGTTGGCGAAAAAGGCCGACGAGAAAAACATCAAATCCGCCGTGGGGTTGATGGTCCGCCATTGCCGGGGCAGACAGGAACTGCATCAACGCATCCAAGAGGGAGAGATCGGCGACATTGTCGCGATGCGGGCCTACCGCATGCACGGCCCGGTGGGATCGTGTTTTTCCAGGCGAAAGCCGGCGGAGAAAAACGAATTGCTCTGGCAGATCGAGCGATTTCATAGCTTCATCTGGGCCAGCGGGGGATTGTTCAGCGATTTCTACATCCATCAAATCGACGAAACTTCCTGGATGAAAAACGCCTGGCCGGTGAAAGCCCAAGCGCTCGGCGGGCGGAATTATCGCGGGGATTACGTCGATCAAAACTTCGACAGCTACGCGGTGGAATACACTTACCCCGATGGAGCCAAGTTGTTCTTCGATGGACGCACGATGCCCGGCTGCCTGAATAAGATGTCCAGCGTGGTGCATGGCAGCAAAGGCTCGGCCATCGTCAGCACGTCCGGCCACACGCCGGGCAAAGTGCGGACTTTCAAAGGCCAACTGCAAGACCGCAAAGATGTGATGTGGGCCTTCCCGCAACCCGAAAAGAACCCGTACCAATTGGAATGGGACGATTTAGTCGATGCGATCATCCACGACAAATCGTACAACGAAGTTCCCCGCGGAGTCGAAGCCAGTCTGGTGACAAGCATGGGACGCATGGCCGCTCATACCGGGCAGGAAATCACGTTCGACCAAATGTTGAACTGCCCGCAGGAGTTCGCTCCCGGCATCGCCGATTTCACCTTCGAAAGCGCGGCTCCCGTGCAACCGGACAACGAAGGCAACGGAACCTATCCCATCCCCATGCCGGGGATCAATAAAGATTTCGAGTACAAAACGTAATCCAAAAGTCGGATCGTGTTTTCCATCGCCGATTTCGCCAGGCCCAATCATTGGGGCCTGGTTTTTTTTGCGACCTCGATCAACGCGAGCAAGAAAATCGGTTAGGTTTGCAAGACCGCGGTTTGATCGATTTGGACGGCATTCGATGGCCCGTTCCCCCCCCCCGGTTTGGCCGGGATGTCCATAGGGGCGAACTGCGTCCAATCGACATCCTCGCGGGAGTGCAGCCGAGCGGCCAAGTCGCGATAGATGTCTTCTCCTTGGGTCAGCGTTTGGAGATATTCGAAAGGAGAAACGTTATCTATCCGCCTCAGCAGCGTGATCCCGTTTGTGATGAGATTCACGACCGAGATTCGATTCCCCAATTCTTGCATTTGTTGTTTGAGTTTCAGGGCATCGGCAGACATGGGTATGAGTACCGAAAACGATTCGCGATCCCGAGGGCCACCCTGCCAGTGCTTCGCGATCAGATTGTGAATCAAATGCGGGAGTCGAAACGGGCCGCCTGCGGGGTTTTGTTCGCTCACCGCATCATCAATCAGCCGGCAATGAATGTTTGCGACGGCTTGCGAAACCACGTCGCGGGCGTGTTCATTCATGGGCTGCAAGAGCACATCGCTCAGTTCGATGCGGTGATCGAGAAATTTTTGCAAGGGATAGCCCGCCGCGGTTAAGGCTCCTTCGATGGCCGATTCCAATTCCCGGATGATCGGCACGCGATTGCCTAAGAGCATTTCGCGAACCCCCCGCACGTAGCACGCGACCGATTCCTCAAAAACCTGAGAGGTAAGGCTTGCAAACTCCGACGGCTTGAGGTTTTCAAACTTCATGGACAACCGCGTGAGATCGTGCGAAAGCCGCTGCGTCTGGCCGATCACCACTTTCACCTGGGCTTCGATGGTTCGCAATTGCTTGTGGACGACCGACAACAAGATGGTCTGAATTTTAGACTCTCCGTATTCCCTCAGTGCCGCCTCCAGTTTCTCTTCGTTCGGGTCGCGCGGGCGCGAAACGGATTCCAACGGGACCGCTTGCTGACGATGTCGTAAGAGCCGCTGGTGATCGAGAGTTTCAATCCGGCCGTCTTCTCCCGCTCATGCGCAATGTCGCTGGCAACGGCCGAAAGCAGATCTTGCAGTCGAGCGTCGGCTTGCTCCGCCGCATATTGCGACCCATCCACGCGGGAATTCGGATCGTTGACGAGTTGTTGCAGCCAATCCCTGAGTTCCGATGCGAGTTTGTTGGCGATGGTTTCCGAGCGGACCAAGAGCGTTCCGAACAGAGTCTGATAACCGTTTTCGTCGCAAACCTCCGCGCCGCCTTTATCGGCGGAGAGCCAATGGTCGATCAAGGGAAATGCCGCGTGGCTCGGACTCTCATCGGGATTGGCTTCCAGACGCAGCGCATCTTGCACCATGTTTTCTACGTATTTCTCGGGACTTTTGCCGACCTCTTGGGTGAGCACCTCTGCGGCGTGTTGTAACAAGCGATCCAATGTCAGTCCGACGCTTTCAATTTTTTCGTCGAGCAGGCCAGACAATCTTCGATGTTTAGCCGCATTCGACGCGCTGAGATGGTGCAAAAACGTCGTGGGTTGTGTGAAGGACACCGTGTTTCGATCTTGAAGTTCCCGGCCGCGCCAGCAATTCAGCATCTCCAAGCAGATTTGCGAAGAAAACTCTTTGAGAAACGCTCGGTTGGCGGCTCCCAGTTGTCGAATTGCAATCGTGCGGCCTACCGCTCCCTCCGTTTTTGTCTTCGATGGGCTGATGCTCTGGGGTTCCAACAGCGAACCGAAAAGATATTCCGCCACGTCATCGGCGGCATCCAGCCATTGGTGTTCGTCGAGGTTCTCGCCCAGAGGGAGGAAGTCCAATTCCCCGAAAACGCGGTTGTTTCCGTGGAAGGCTTCGATCCCCACATGGGGATCGCCCGGATAATAATTCCCTCGCAGGCTATAATGTTCCAGCTCCTGCAACGTCGCGTAGGCGTTGGCGATGGCTTTGTCTCGGCCTTTGTTGCGGGGCGTCGAGTGCATTAAGACGGCATCGACGCGGTCGCTGTCAAAGCCCGCCTTTCTCAATTTGCTGCGAATCGCGTAAGCCAAGTCCAACAGCATTCCACTTCCGGTTCCTCCCGAGATGGACGCGAGTAAGAGAACCCGCGGTTTGCCGGGAGCAAAGGGAAGATCTAAGGAATCTGCACTTTGAACTGCGCTTTCCGGAGAGCTGCATTCGAGAATGGCTTTTTCGATTGCGGAAAGCACTCTTTTGAAATTGGAAACCAGCGCCAGTCGTCCCAAGGGGCGAATTCCATCTGTGGATTGGTCTCGCGGGATGTTGTAAAGCCACCGCCGATTGAGCCAACGCCTCAAATAGTCATGTTGGGATCGATACTGGTCGGACCTGCGGAGGGGCGTCGCGATGGTTTCGATGTCTCGCCAAATCTCTTCGTTGCGATTGATTTGATTGAGCTGTTTGCCGTCGGAGTCGATCATGAGCAATTGCAGGGAAGGAGTTTCGTCGAGGCGTCCCAACCGCTCGTTGATGCGAACCCACAACTGCCGGATCACGTGCGCCGCCGTCCCCCCAATGCCTACAATGATGGCGGGGGGAAGCGATTGCACTCCCTGCTCGATGCTTTGCAGCAACGCATGCACCCTTGGCTTTGCAGCCGCGTCTTCGTTCGCTTGCGTGAGCGAATTCTGCGGGGAAATCGTTGGGTGGGCCGCCGCGGGGCTTGGCAACAGCCGAGTTTTATCCTCATTGGCAAGCGGGACAAATGCCCTGAGTTCCCCGACGGAATGCACCGACTGACTGGCGGCATTTTCCAGTTCCTCCATCAATTCCACGCAGCAGTGAAATCGTTGGTGCGGATCTTTCGAAAGCGCCCTGGCAATGATGGGTTGCTGACGGATCGGCAGCGATTGCAGATTTGGGGCTTCCTTCAAATGTTGCGTGGCCAATCTTGCCGTCGAGAGGCCATCGAAGGGAAGCTGCCCGGTCAACATTTCTTGATAGACGATAGCCAGGCTATATTGATCGGTATGCCGATTGGCTTTGCCTTCAAAAAGTTCCGGGGCGGAGTAGACCGGCGTCAGCCCGTGGACCATAGAGGCCGAGCGTTCGTAGATGTGTTTCACGACGCCGAAATCCGCGATCTTTAGGTGCTTGCCGAACACCAGAAAGTTTTCGGGCTTCACGTCCAAGTGTTGCAGCGAATGTTCCGCGTAGATGTAATCGAGCGCTTCCGCCGCATCGTGGAGCAACGAGAGCACCTCGGGTTGCGGGATGCCCGCATGGCCTTGGCTGCGAAAGCGAAGGCAAGTTTCTTTGAGGTTGCAATCGCCCAATTCCGTGACGATCACCAGCGTGCCCTTCACGACTTCGATCCGATCGATCGAGAGAATCAAAGGATGGCGCACGTCTTTAATGCGGTTTAGCGAACGCAATTCCAACTCGGCACGCTTAGGGTCGTCTCCAAAGACCAGTTTAATGGCCTTGGCCACGCCGCCGGGAGCGACGGCTCTCCAGACTTCGCCGAACCCGCCCCGGCCGAGAAGCTCGGTGGTGGTATAACCCGGAAGCGGTTCTTCGCGGGAAAAATGTTGAGTGGGGTGATTCATAAAATCCTCCGTAAGGCATTCCTTCAATTCGGCTTATTCAAAACCATTGTGAAATACGTATCTACCGCTTTGTCGAAATACTCGGGCAGCAATTCCAATTCCAGCAAGTTGTACTGGCAGTAATTGCGAATTTGCAGCAGCAAATCGCGGGCATGACACCGCCTTTTTCGTCGCCCGGCTTTTTTATAATGCGTTTCGATTAGATAATTCACCACGTCCTTGCGGTACTCGCAGTCGAACTTCCCGCAGTACATCTTGAACAAATAATGAAATTCCTCGTCGCCGGGATCGGTCATGTGGATTTTGTAGGGAATCCGCCGAAGGAAGGCTTCATCAACCAGATCTTCGGGTTCCAGGTTGGTGGAAAAGATAATCAACTGCTCGAAGGGAACTTGGATTTTCTTGCTACTGGGCAGTGTGAGAAAGTCTTGTTGGGTTTCCAAAGGCACGATCCAGCGATTGAGCAAATCCGCCGGAGCCACGCGCTGCCTGCCGAAGTCATCTAACAGCAGGCATCCGCAGTTGCTTTTCATCTGCAAAGGCGCTTCGCAGATGTTGCTGGAGGCGTTGAAGTGGAGTTCCAAATTGTCCAAAGTCAGTTCTCCGCCCACGACCACCGTGGGGCGTTCCACCTGAACCCAACGGCGATCCAAGGTGGTTCGCACTACGCCTTGAGTGGTGTTTGTGACGATGCGATGAAACTGCGAATCGAAAAACTTGATGATTTCCCCCGCTTCAATAATCGCATGCGGAACCCAAATGTGCTGGCCGAAACACGCCGTGATGTGGCGGGCCAACGTCGATTTGCCGTTCCCCGGCGACCCATACAAAAACATCCCCGCGCAGGAATTGAGGGCCGGCCCCAGTTTGTCGAACAGTTGCGGTTCGATGGAAATGTCTTTGCAGGCTTCGAGCAATCGGCTTCGGTCGGGAGCCTCTTCCGAAATCGACTGCGCATTGACCGAGGTAATATATTCTTCGAGCGGCACGGGAGCCGGGCCGGCATAACCGCATTGCTGAATGTAGGCTTGCGCTTTTTCCTGGCCCGATTCCGTAAGCAGGTAAGTGTAATCGTTCAAAGGAGCTGCCCCGGAATGGGCGAGTAACTGCCGCGATCTCAGCGTTTTGAGTATCGGAGCCACCACCGCGAACGGCAGGCACACGCAATCGGAAAGTGAACGTCCGCTGGACGCACCGCGGTAGCTTAGGTGCTTTATCAACAGCGATTCCACAAAAGAATCGCTCAGCCCCGTTTCTTGGATCGAATTCGGCTCGGTCGGCAAAAAGGTGTCATCTGACAGAATTTGCCTCAGCAGTTCCGGATCGACTTCTGGCCGGGCTGGGAGGGTGGTCATCTCGAAAAAACTCCGTCTGAAAGATGGGAAATTACGAAATCATGCCGCAAAGGCGATGGAACGGGTTGACTGTTATTGCCACCCACGCCTGCGAGTGTCTTGCTGCGTATGGGTGCCGCTTGGCTTCGGGCGGCATGCAGTGCGTTAAAAGAATAGGTCAAATTCCCCACGGGCGACTCCAGGATTCCGCAAGAACAAATCTTCCCCGGTCCGTTCTTGACAGTTCGTCGGGTTTTTTGTGTTGTAGGTGGCTAAAGCCAAAGTTGCCGGCTGGGGTTGAGGGAATTCTTTTCGCCGCGTCGGGGATGTCATAATTGATGCGTTCTGAATGCCGCTCGAAATTAAAAGGGGAGTTTGCATGAGGAGAGAAAATTTGGTGCGAGTCTTTCATAAGTTGACCTATGGTTATCGGGGGGCCGATCTAGTGAACGGTTGGCTTTTCCCGTCCGACCCGTCGGTGAGACCGATCTGAACTGAATCATTGTGGTGGAACAAACATGCTCTCCTTGGATCATCTGAATCCGTCTCTCTCAGGCAATCGGCTTGAGTGTCGTTGGGTGCTGATGGGAAAGCTTTCCTCGGCGGAAGTGCCCTCGATGACCGTGATCGAACCCCTGCCGTTTTTGATCGGCCGCCGCGCCGACGTTTCGCTCACGCTGCCCCGGCAAACAATTTCCGGCGTGCATGCCGAGATCTTCCAGACCGAAGCCGGTCTGTTCATCCGCGATCTGGGCAGCACGAATGGAACCTTTGTGAACGGCCAACGAATTTCCGAAACACTGCTTATCGAACCGGGCTGTTTGATTCAGTTCGCGGACATCCCGTTTCAATTGGGCCTCGAACACCAGGCACAAGACACCAGCACGAAATGCCAAGATGTTTGCGACCATGCGTTCGGGCTGGTTCAATTTCAGACATTGATTTCCAACTCCGCCGTCTTGCCGTATTTTCAACCGATCGTCGATATGCACACCCGCGAGATCCGGGCGTATGAAGTTCTCGCCCGATCCCGGTTGGCCGGCTTAGAGACCCCGGCCGCAATGTTTCGGGCGGCGGAAGAACTGGGCATGCAAATCCCTTTAAGTCAACTGGCTTGCCGCAAAGGCCTAGAGGCGAGTTGGACGCTGGATTCCCTCCCGCACTTATTCTTGAATACGCACCCCGAAGAATTGTCCGGGCGGGATTTTGCGAAATGGCTTTGTCGCTTGCGCGAGTTGGCCCCCACGCAAGCGTTGACCATCGAAATTCACGAAGCCGCCGTAACCGACATCGCGGCCCTCGCGGACCTGCGGCGGAAACTCGACGAGTTGAACATGGGCCTCGCGTTCGATGATTTCGGTGCGGGGCAAGCCCGCATTGCGGAACTCGCGGAGATTCGCCCGCAGCATCTCAAGTTCGACCGCCGCATCATCACAGGACTCGATCTGGCCGATCCGAGCCGGCGTCGTTTCGTGCGCTCGCTCGTTCATGCTGTCAGGAATTTGGGCATCATGGCTTTGGCGGAGGGCATCGAAACCGAAGGCGAATATGAGGTTTGTCGAGATTTGGGATTTGATACGGCTCAAGGGTTTTATTTCGGCCAACCCGAAACGGCGGAATCCCTGCGCTCGAAACATCACCGAGATTCCAAACCCGCTTCAGCGGAATAACTCTCCCCGGTTCCAGCGCGCAAAAAATCGGGCATTCCCCAAAAAGAATGCCCGATGGACGAACGGAAATCTGCAAATGGGTTTTACTCAAACAGTAAATCGTGGCAACAGATTTCTCGGCGACTATATCGCTTCACGGGTTGTTTGTAGGAACAAAGGGGCAGAGGAAGAAAGGGGCAAGATTTTTTCTTGGTTTTCAAACGTTGCCCCTCTACCACTTTGTCCCTTTGCCCCTAAAAGCGGTTTGATTATGAATCGTTAAAGACACATCATTTTCAATCGGAGTGTTTTAAGAGTCCAGCCCTTGAAGTGGGCCTTTGCTGTCGCCGAGTTCTTTCCGGTTCACGCCCACGCGGTGCAGCATGGACAGAAACAGATCGTTGAGCGGCGTGTGTTTCGGATAGATTAAATGCCGGCCGGTTTGAATGCTGCCGCCGCCTCCTCCGGCCATCACGATGGGCAAATCGTGGTGGTTATGGCGGTTGCCATCGGAAATCGCGCTGCCGTAAAGAATCATGCTGTTGTCCAGCAGGGTTCCGCCGCCTTCTTTAATGGATTTCAGTTTGCCCAAAAAGTAAGCAAACTCGCTGGCAAAAAACTTATCAATCTTGGCGATCTTTTCCATCTTCTCTTTGTCCCTGCCATGATGGGAGAGATTGTGGTGTCCATCGGTGACGCCCACCATCGGATAGCTGCGATTACTGCCGGCGTTGGCGAGCATGAAGGTCGCAATTTGCGTGGTGTTGGTTTGAAAAGCCAACGCCATGATGTCGTACATCAGCCGGATGTGCTGCTGGGTTTCTTTGGGAATACCCGCCGGCAAATCATATTCGGGCACTTCGGCGGGTGCAACGGCGGATTGCTGAATCCGTTGTTCCAGTTCCCGCACGCTGGTGAAATACTCATCAATTTTGCGGCGGTCGGTTTGGCCGAGGCGGTTTTTCAGCTTGACGGCATCTTCGGAAACCAAATCCAAAATGCTCTGCCGATAGAGATCCCTGCGGGCGCGGGATTTGAAATCTTCCCCAGTCCCAAACAGCCGTTCAAACGCCAGGCGAGGGTTGATTTCCTTGGCCATCGGCGTACTGGGCGTCTTCCAAGAGATGTTGGAAGAGTAGGCGCAACTGTAACCCGAATCGCAATTGCCAGCGTTTTTGCTGCGATCCACGCCCAGTTCCAGCGAGGGCAATTTGGTCTGATGGCCGATGACCGAGGCGGCGGCCTGGTCCACGGACTTGCCGACTTCGATGTTCGCGCCCGAAGTTTTTCGCGGTTGGCAGCCGGTTAAAAACACGCTGGCGTTGCGAGCATGATCGCCAGCCCCATCCCCATTGGCCTGCCCGTGGTGTTGGGCCAGCCCGGTGAACACGTTGAGGTCGTTTTTGTAGTCGGCCAAGGGTTCCAGCGTCTTCGAGAGCTTGAAGTTTTTCCCTTCGCCTGCGCAGTTCCAATCGTCCACGATGGCTCCGTTCGGGAAAAACACGAACGCCATCCGCACGGGCGATTTTGCAGATTCCGCCGCCTTGGCCGAAGAAAGCAAACCTTGGCCGGGCAGCATGGCTTCCAACAAAGGCAACGCCATCGTTGTGCCCAGTCCTTTGAGAATCGTCCGGCGGGAAAGTTGCGTATGGCTCACGTTCGGCTCCTTTGGCAAGTGGTCGGTTTTGACAGAGTGAGTGTAACAATTCGTTTGGCGAGACCGGGTTATTGCTTGGCTTCGCCTCGTCGGTAGCGGAACGGTTGGCTGTTTACGATTTCCAGCACCATTCTTGAGAATCGGTTATTGTCCTTTTCCATGTTTCCACAAATTGAATCCACGGCACAACGGTCATAATACTCTAAGCCGCGCCCGAGTGCGTAGGTCAACATTTTTTCCACCAGGCAGCGGCGAAACTCCGGCTGCTTTTGCTTCAACAGATTGATGAGTTCAATCGGGCCGTTGAATTTCTGCCCGCTGGGCAATACGCCGGAGGCATCCACGGGCAATTCGCCGTCGCGATCCCGCCATTGGCCGATGGCATTAAAGTTCTCGAAGCCTAAGCCCAATGGGTCCATGCTTTTGTGGCAGGAAGCACAATTCGGCGATTCGCGGTGAATTTCCAACTGCTTCCGCAACGACAACCCCGGCTTGGCTTTGGCGGTGACTTCCAATTCCGGCACGTCGGGCGGGGGCGGCGGCGGAGCTTGGTTCAGTAAGTTCTCCAAGATCCATTTGCCCCGCTTGACAGGCGAAGTGCGGGTGGGATTGGAAGTTAAGGTTAGAATGCTCGCCTGCGTCAGCACGCCCGCGCGGGGAACACCGGCCAGCGAAACTTTTTGGAAGGCATCTCCCTTCACGCCGGAAATTCCGTAATACTCCGCCAATCGTTCGTTGAGAAACGTGAAATTCGCGGAAAGAAAATTCATCACGCTTTGATCTTCCCGCATAATCGCCCCGAAAAAGGCTTCGGTTTCTTTCCGCATGTCTCGGCGAATTTGATCGTTGAACGCGGGGAACATTTGGGGATCGGGCGAGACCTCTTCCAAGTTCCGCAGGTTCAACCACTGGCTGGCGAAGTTTTCCACCAAGGCTTGCGATTTCTGATCTTTAAGCATTCGCCGAACTTGTTTTTCCAAAATCTCGGGCTGCCCCAGTTTGCCTTGTGAGGCCAACTGAAACAACTCCGCATCGGGCATGCTGCTCCACAGAAAATACGACAACCGCGAGGCCAATTCATAATCTGAAACCGGAAAAATCCGCGCAGGGTTATTGGGCTGCGAATGGTTTTCTATGCGGAACAAAAAGTGAGGCGACACCAAAACGCCCGTAACCCCCAGTTGAATTCCCTGCTCGAACGTGTCCTTGCGGGAGATGGCGAACATCGCCAGCTTGGTGAATTTCTCCACTTCCTCATCCGTCGCCGGCCTGCGGAATGCCTGCCCGATGAAGCGTTTCATAATTTTCGCGACGGCATCGTTCGGCGAAGTTTTTTTGTCGGGGTTGAGAAAGATGATTCGGCGGTGGCTTTCGGGAAGATTCACCAGCGAAACATCCAAGGGGGCAGCTTCCAACTTGCGGACGTAAAGATTGCGATCCCGTTGGCGGCGGTCCCTGGCTTTGGGGTTGTAATAATCGTTGATGAACGCCGCCTCGATTTTGTGCCGGCCCGCATCGAGCTTGTGTTTGATTTCGTAGGTTTCGGGTTTGCGTCGTCCATTGACGTCAAATACTTTGATCGCTTTGCCGTCGAGACGAAGTTCCATTTTGGCGGGTTCATCCCCGGCTTGTTCGGCCATTGCTTCCGCGCTCAGCACGTATTCGCCTTTAGCGGGGATGCGAAAATCGGCGATCACCGATCCCGAGGAAGCGATGGACACAAAACCGCTTTCGTTCAAATCTCCCGCCGACCCCGTGCCTTCCAAATCTTTGCCCGCCACTCGCAGAATGCCGAACCGCTCGGGATGAGCCACAATCGCTTTCTTGGCGATGGTTTCAGCGGCGACGAGATATTTTTCCAACAGCAACGGAGGCAACGAAAGCACGTCTCCGATATTGTCGAACCCGTTGCCCACCTCATCGGAAGGAAAATCGGCCGCCGGCTCGAAATCGATTCCTACCAAATCGCGAATCGTGTTGTTGTACTCCGCCCGGTTCAAGCGGCGAATCGTCACCCGACCGGGATCGGGCGGCAGATCGCAGTCCACAAAATACAGCTTGGCATCAATCCAATCCACCGCCTTTTCGCGTTCTTCCTTTGACGGTTGCTCGCCTTCTTCGGGCGGCATCGTATTGGAATTGAGCAGCTTGAAAATCAACTCCGCCTGCTTGCGATTGGCGTGGAACGCCTCCGGTTTCAGAAATCCATCCAACGTCAAACCGCCTTCATCGGCCCCCTCCCCGTGGCAGTCGAAGCAGAATTTTTTCAAAAACGGCTTCACGTTTTGTTGGAACTTTTCCTCACTCGCCGGGTTGGGTTTGTGGGCGACCAATTGCAATTGATCGTGGGGCAGGGGCAGAGTCTCCGCCGTTTGAACAGCGGAACCGTTCGGGCGATCGAGGAACGTGAGGAACCCCAAGCAAATCCCTGCGACAATCAGGCTCGAAACAATCCACGCATTCGCGTGCCGAGGCCAGCGAGGTCTGCGCGTGTTTACAGTAGCGGAAGTTTCCGGTAGGGGTTTGACAGTCACAGTCATTGCGGCAGGTTGAGTCGGCGGCTTTTTGGCGGCAGATTTTGCCGGCTTGACGGGCTGCGATTTTTGAGAGGGAATCGGCACGAGATATTTGCGACGGCATTCCGGACGCGGACATGTCCCCACTTTCCCAGCGTGGCGGCCATGGACTTGAAATCGCAAGCCACAAGAAGAACATTCAACGGGAATCAACATAAGAAGCAGCCTGGTGGAATCAGGTTTGTCAAATTCTTGCCGGGTCTCGGCAAAAAATTGCACTTGGGTGGGAATCCATCTGGTGCGGGTTCAGCCAGGATTGGTTTCCACAGCGGGGAATCAACGTATCACAATATCTCAATTCTATCAAATTGGAAGGCAAAGGTGCAGTGTTCCTCGCCATTCTTTCGCCCTCAAAACAAATCTTTCCGATGGATGCAATTTAGGGGGCTTCGTGGCTTAAACACTTCATCCGGGCTGCGGGGGCTTCCTTGAAATGGTCTTTGAGCCGCTTGGCTGTTTCAAGATTTTCTCGAAAGCCGGAAAATTTTGCCGAGATTTCTCCCAGCGATGCCCAGGCGGAGCATTCGACAGATTCTGTTAGACTCGATGCCGATTGACACGTATCCCCAGCCCAGAGCGGGCATGATGGAAAGCGAGTGTTTCACAAAAGTTGGTGTTTTTTTTCTGAACCGCGAAGTGGTGGCATTCCAAAGCCCAGTCGCGAAGCGCACTCTGGGTTGCCGGTCGATCCAAAGCCCTTACCCCGCCGAAGGGGTTGCACAACGGGATTGGTCTAACCCCTTCGGGGGAAATGCAGATTTTTCTTCCACGTTCCCAAGGTGCCGCGGCTGCGCCGCTGAACCTGGGCTGTGGAATATAACGCCTTCGGCATAAAGAGATTAGAATCGGCCATTCCTACGAAAATTTGTGCAGGAAACAAAACCTTTCACAGTCAGTATCACGCAGTATCACGGAGCACTGCGGACCTTTGCGTCTTCGCTTGGCTTACTTTGCGCTAGGAGCATACCGCGGTCGGGTTCGCGTGGGCGGCAACGCGGTCGAGGAGTTTCATCAATTCCTCGGGGACGATAGGTTTGGTGAGATACCCATCCATCCCGGCATCCCGGCATTTGTCGTCGGTTTCCGAAAGTGCGTGGGCCGTCATCGCATACAACGGAACGCAAGCCTTCTCGCCGGGGAGTTGGCGGATGGCACGGGTGGCCGCCAGGCCATCCATCACGGGCATTTCCAAGTCCATAAACACGAGATCGAACTCTTCTTCCTCAAGAAGTTGGACGGCTTCTTCGCCGTTTTGGACCGTGCGCACACAATGGCCGCAAAGTTCCAGCAACCCCATCGCCACTTCGCGGTTGACGGGGCTGTCATCCGCGACGAGCACTCGCAGCGAAAATTGTTCGGTTTCGCCGACGGATTCTGCAAGCGTTTCTCCCGCAGGTTTCCGGTCCAGAACGGTTTGAATCGCCTGGGCGAGTTGGCTGGGTTTCACAGGTTTGGTCAGAATCTGTTCGATTTCCAGGTTCTCGCCCTCCTCGAAGAAATCGGATGGCCCGCCGGGGATCAGGAAGATGACGTCTTCCGGCTTGTTCTTGCCCTCGAAAATTCGCCGGGTGACGATATCGACCAGATTCGGCGAGTGGACGTTCAAATCTACAATCAGCACGGGCCGGGAGGGAGTGAATTGCTTTCCGTCCGCCGGCAGATGTGTGCTCGCGACGGGTACGCTGAGAAACTCCAAAGTGTCTCGAATCGCGAGTTCGCTTTCGGAATGATCGGAAAGAATCAACGCGGCCCGGTCGAGCATTTGCAGGGGTAACTCTTCTTCCTGCTGCATCGACGATTTGAAGGGCACATCCACGTGAAAGACCGTGCCGACGTTTTCTTCGCTTTCCACTTGAATCGTGCCATCCATCAGTTGCACCAACTGCAAGGAGATGGCCAGCCCCAACCCGGTTCCGCCGAATCGCCGCGTGATGGTGCTGTCGGTTTGATGAAAGGCCTCGAAAATCCATTTCTGTTTGCTCGCGGGAATGCCGATGCCCGTATCCCGGATGGAAAATCTCAGCAGCGATTCTTCCGCCGCTTGGGAGGGCATGGAAACGTGAACTGCAATTTCGCCCACCGACGTGAATTTGATCGCGTTGCCCAGCAAGTTCACAATGACCTGCCGCAACCGATTCGGGTCGCCGACGACATGAGTGGGCACGTTCGGTTCGATGCGAACTAACAGGTCGAGGTTTTTGGTCCCGGCGGGAATGGCCAGCAAGCGAGCGGAATCAATGACCACATCGCGCGGGGCAAAGGAAATCGATTCCAGTTCCATTTTCCCGGCTTCGATTTTTGAAAAATCCAAAAGATCGTTTAAGAGGGTCAACAAGGCGTTGCCGGAATCTTTCAGCGTCTCCAAATATCCGCGTTGGCGGTCGGACAATTGAGACCCCAACACCAATTCCGCCATTCCCAAAATGCCGTTCATCGGGGTGCGGATTTCGTGGCTCATCGTGGCGAGGAATCGGCTTTTGGCTTCGCTGGCGGCTTCGGCAGCCTGTTTCGATGCCGACAACTGCACCTGGGCTTGCCGCAACTCGTGCGCGATCCGTTCGAGTTCCTGATTGGAAGTCGCCAGTTCCCGGCTGCGGGATTCGACGGCAACAGTTCGCTCGATCACCCTTCGTTCCAAGGTGGCGTTGAGTTCTTGCAACTCGGCGAATCCTTCCGCATTTTCCAAAGCCGCCCCGGAGATTGTGGCCAGGAAATCGGCGAGGCGTTCCTCATCCTCACCGAACAAGCCGCGAATCTCGGAATGCATCACACACAAACAAGCCACCGGCTTGCCCCGCTTGAACAGCGGCACGCAAAGTTCCGAATCTCCGTTTGCATTCGACAGATACTCGCGCTTCGATCCTTCCCCGCGACCCGTTGCAATCGCCCGGCGGGAAGCCACCGCTTGTTCCACGAGCGCTGCGTTCAACTCCCAGCCCAACCGACCGGCAATCGTCGGCCAGTTCGCGGGCGGACTCTCCGGCGTCGCCTTGAGGATCACTCCATAATGCACCCGCAACAATCGGCACGCCGCGGCGCAGGTTTCCTGATAGATCACCCATTCCGAAAGCCCGGTCGCAATTTTTCGCCCGCTCTCTAAGATGGTGTCGAAGCGATCCGTCAGCGAGAGACTCGCCGCCGGGGCCTCGGTTGTTTGGTCGGGAAGCAAAGCCTCGTGGGGGGCTTGCAACTCGGCGATGACGGCTTTGGCTTCTTGCACTTCGCCGTCGTCGATCTTCCAGCCGAATTCCTTGCCGAGTTTGGCTTTCACCAGCAGAGATTGGGCGTGTTCGTAGCGGCTGTGTTGCCGGGCTGCGATCTGCAAACTTTTGTTGATGCACTGCAAAGCCGCTCGGCTGCGGCCCTGCAAACCGGAGAGTAAGGCCAGTTCTGCGGCAGAATGTGCGGAACATCGTTTTGGCAACGCCAGCACGCAAGCCGAGCGCGCACCGCGGCGTTCCGGGCTTTTTGAATCCAAAGATTCCGGCGATTGGGGCTGTATTCGGTAAATGATTCGGCGAAGCGGCGATAGGCCGTCACCCTCCACGCGGAAATCGGCAGAGTGTAACTGTTGCAGACTCCCGCGCGATTCACGATGGCTTCCGCCTGTTCCAATTGGAGGCAGGCTTGTTCGAGTTGATTTTGACCGAGCCGGCAAACAGCGGCGGCGAACAAGACTTGGGCCTGCCCCTGAGCATCATGCCTTTCCCGTTCGAGTTCCGGTTCGATCAACTCATCCGGCAAATTCCCATGCGCGGCCCTGGCCCATACGTCCAAAATAATCCCGGAGGCTAGCTCATCGCCGAGGTCAATCCCGGATTGATGGTTCCGCTTCGATTCTTCAATCGCCGAGGGAAGATCGCCCAAACGATAGTACGAGGCGGCAATCTGATAGCGGGCGATGTGAACTTGCCAATAGTCGCCCATGCGTTCCAACAGGCGGATCGACTCTCGGCAACGGTTGATGCACTCGGCATAACGAGACGCCGCATACAACACGATGCCGTGATAATGCAACGATTGCCCTTGCCCCCAAAGGTCTCCCAGATCGCGGCGAATCGCAAAAGATTTTTCCGCATAGCGAATGCCCCGCCGAAATCGTCCCAGCAGCGACATCACCGGAGCGTGTTCGGAATACGCATGGCTCAATTCCAACGTGGGCGGATAGCGTTCGGCAAGATTCATCCCCCGCAAATGCGCCCAAAGCGTGTTTAAGCAGCCTTTGCAATACCAACTCCCGTGCGCCAAACCGCTATAAAGCCGAAACGTCAAACGCTCAGTTTCCGATGGAGGTTTTCGATAGCGATGCACGAAGAGCCTGGGCAGAAACGTATGCAGCACTTGAACGAAAACTTCCCAAGTCAACCAGACGATCAAGAAGAATTGGCGGCAAGGCAGCCCTCGCTTCAAGGAACGCAACGCGGCTTCGTAATCGTCAACGGCGCGTTCCATGTCGCCTCGCTTGAGGGCCAGTTCCGCGAGTCGGCCCTGGATTTGAGCTTGGGCAAGTTGGCCGGCAGCGAAGGGTTTCGCTTCGGCAAATAGCTTGCCGGCGGCATCGTATTTGCCCCTTAACATCAAGACGTCGCCTAGTCCTTCCGCGACGCGAAACCGCACATCATCACTATGCCCCGCAGCGCCTCGGCGGGCGATTTGATATTGCTGCTCGGCGACTTGCAAGCCGTGCCTTGCGCGGCGCTTTCGGCGGCTTCGAGTGCATACGCGAAAGCCAGGTCGCTTGCGCCCGCCGCATCGAAGTGGTAGGCCAGTTCCGAAGCGTGGATACTCTCTTGCTTTTGAAAATACCTCGCCGCGCGAAAATGCAAGTCACGGCAGGCTTCCGGGGTTTGCCTGTCGAGCAGAGCTTGCCGAATTTTGTCGTGCATGAACACGCACGTCACGCCGTCCGGTTTGCACCAAAGAAGTTGGCGTTGCCTGGCCACGTCCACGGCGGCAATGGCATCCGCCGCTTCCAATTCGGAAATCGCCGCCGCCATTTGGATGTCGAATTGATTGCCGATCACCGCCCCGGCGGTCAGATATTCAAGCACCGATTCCGAAAGCAGATCCAACCGCCGCGCGAGAACTGTCGCCTCGCGATTTGAAGAGCGAATCGTATCGAGCGCCAAGGGATCGATTTGCCATTGCTGCTCTCGATAAACCAAAGCGCCCGATTCCACCAACCCGTGCAGCACCGAGGCCGACATAAAAGGGCTGCCGCCGCCCAATTGCACAATGATTTCCAGAGCTTCCGCAGGCAGACGGCCGGCCATGGATTCAGCGAGTTGGCGAATTTCATCCGCATCAAACAGCGAAAGCTGAATTTGGGCCGAAGCGGGAATTTGCCGCAGCACGTGCGCGGCTTCCACTTCATCGCTGCGAAACGCCACCACGAGCGAAACGTGCGAAGGATGATGCTGCATGCCCTGGCTTTGCCAATGCTTGATGAACTTATAAGTCAATTCATCGGCCCATTGGCAATCATCCAAGATCACCAGAGCCGGGGAATCTTCGGTTCCCAAGGCGGATAAAAACGTGCCCAAGGCCCGGATGGTCCGCATTTCCCCGGTGAGTTCCGGCCCGCTCGAAGCAACCGCCGGTGCCTCCAAAATTTCCGCCAGCGAAGGAAACGCGGCAGAAACAATTTCCGCATCTTGGCCGAGCACCGAACGCACTCGCTCGGCATAGGCGGGGTTGCTTTTGCAGTCGGCAACGAAGCGCTCGATGACGCCGCCTAAAATGTGAAACGGGTGCTGCGCCACGTGATTGGTTCCCACGCCGCGCAGAACGTGAAAGTTTTTTTTGGCAGCCCGTAGCGAGACTTCGGTCAATAACCGCGACTTCCCCCCGCCGGATTCCGCTTCCAAAAACACCAGCCCGGGATTTCCCAAGGGGGTGGATTCCAGCAATTCCTCGAAGACGGCCATCTCTTGATCGCGCGAAACGAAAGCGGGTTCGATCAGGCTGCTCCGCGAATCACAACCGCCGATCACAATTTTCGGTTCTTCGATGCCCTCGTCCAGCGCTTGTTGAATCGCCAGCAAATCCGCCAACGCGGCTTGGGCGGATTGATAGCGATCCCTGGGATCTTTTCTTAACAGCCGCTGGATCACCTCATCCAATGCGCGCGGAACCGCCAAACCCAGCGACCGCAATTCGGGCACGCCGGCAGTCACGTGGTTGAACAAGAGCGAATTCAAATCGGAACCCGCGAAGGGCGGATACCCCGCCAAGCATTCAAAAAGAATGACCCCTGCGGAATACAAATCGGCGGCGGCGGTGATGTCGTGGTCGATCGAACCCGCTTGTTCCGGCGCGTAATACTTGGCTTCTTCGAGAATCTTTTCGGGAGGATTCACGCGGGAACCCAACGGGCTGATTCCGCCCAGATCGATCAACGTCACCTTGCGAATTTCACGCCCGGAATTCACGATCACGTTTGCCGGGCGAACTCCCCGATGGAACACCCGGTTCTCGTGCAGATCTTTGAGCGCGGAAAACAGGCAGATCCCCAACGTGATGGCTTCCCGCGCGTTCGCGGGGTGGGATCTCAGTCGTTTTGCAAGCGGAATGCCTCGCGCGAAGGGAGAGACAATGTGAATCGCCTCAGCATCTTGGATGACTTCCAAAGGCGAGTTGTAGTGCCGGCTTTCGACTTTGGAAAGCAGCGTGGCTTCATAATGCAGCCGCATCACGGAACCGGAAGGCAGGCAACTCGTCAGACGAGTTTTGATGAGAACTCTCTGGCCGGTTTCTGGGGAAACCGCCGTGCGCAACGTCCCGTGCGCATCGGCTTTCACCACGCGGGGGGAAGCATAGCGGGAAGCCGGCCAATCCTCTCGGCCTAAGGTTCTGGTCGGTGACGCACTCATAATCGGAACGGCCTTCTTGGCGGATGCGAGAAATCAATCCACGATTCAGCACGTCCTCGATGGTTCGGGATCTCAAGCTGCCTCTCAGAGTGTGGACCGGATTTGGCCGGGAATCAAATTCATCAATCGCCCTTGGCGATTTATGCGGAATTGTTTGCCCAAGAAGGATGAGCGCACGCTCTTATCCCGGCTGTACGCATCATATCGGTTCTAGGGCATCGTCCATTTTCGTCGAGGACCGGTTAGCAAAATCTCGATTCCTCGCAGGATTGGGCAAGCCGCGTAAAGTCGGCCCGTGAATCTCGTTGTCCGGGGTTCTCCCTAAGCATCTAAGTATTTTTTCCTATCCCCCGTTTTGCTTCTGGAACGCGAAGCGGACGTTTTGCACAATGTGATCTCACATCGAGCCTACGCTGAATTGATGGAGTGATGATTCAGGAAAGAAACCGGCAGCCGACGGCGATTTTATCCCCATCCCTCTGATTTGGAGCCGAAAATGCAAGCCTCCGTCGAACGATTCTTCAACCGCGATGTCACGGATTTGACAGCCCAACTCGCCGAATTGGAAATGAAAGTCAAACCGCTCGCCTACCCCGACAACGACGAGCATTTGCAAGCCTTGGAAAACATCGTCGCCCCTGCCTTGATGGCCTGCCGGGAACTCGACGATGCCTTGGGCGATGATGCCGAACTGCGATTAAGCTCGCAAATTCGCTTTCGGGAAGCCACCGCCCCGTGGTGCGATCAAAGTTGGATCATCCGTCGCGCGCAGAACAAGCCGCGCGGGTTTCCCGGCGACTATCAAATGCTGTTGGCGATCTATGACGGCGTGCCCATCGCCCGCGGCTTTGGCGGGTATCTGGATCGCTTGTGCCTTAAAATGACGTTAGGCAAGGCCGTCGAAGCCCGCTTGCGAGATGCCAAGGCATTTTTGATTCGCGAAATGCAAGAGCGCGAGGGAACCGTGCAGGTTCTGGACATCGCTTCCGGGCCTGGTCGGGAATTTTTAGGCGGCTTTGGAACGGATCTGAATTGCTCGGTTCACGTAACGTGCGTGGATTCGGATGCCGGGGCGCTCGAATACGTCCGCAGACACGTTTCCACTCATTGCCCCGAAAACCTCAGCTTTACGTTCAGCCAGCACAACGCTTTGAAAATGCGTTCGGGGGAAGCGATCATCAAGCAGTTCGGCAGGCAAGACATTATCTATAGCGTGGGATTGGCAGATTACATTCCCGACCGAATGCTGATCCCCATGCTCGCGGGTTGGAAAGATGCGATCAATCCCGGCGGATGCGTTTACGTGTCCTTCAAAAACAAGAACCGCTACGACAAAGTGGAATACCAATGGTTGATGGATTGGCACTTCTTGCAAAGGGAGGAAAACGACTTCCTTCGCTTGCTGGATGAAGCGGGCTACGACATGGATGGTGTGGTTTCGCAACGAGACGACACGGGAGTGATTATCAACTATTTGTCGCAAGCCAAAGTTCCCAGCGGTCGCCGCGCACAGCCGGTTTTCAAGGGGCCGCATCGGCTGCCCTCCGCTCAACCGGCCAAACTTCCTCAGCCGACAACGTCCCGAAAGGCTGATTGAATTCCTAACCGGAATGTGGGACGTGCTTCTTTTAACGGGCGGCAACGCAAGCCATTTCCAGCGGCTTGTGTTGCCGCCCGCGATTATTTGAGAATGGGTTTTCCCGTTCTGTTGTTGCCGCCGATGGTGGCAGGAGGGTCGAGAAACTTCACGCCATCTGCCGTGCGGTTAAACTTGCAAACGCCCATTTCGATCTTGCCGAGGCTGGTATTGCCCCGGAAATGATGGGTCTCGCCATCGACTTTGACCGAGACCAGAAAGGCCGTCGGGTCGCGGAACCCGTGATTCTGATATTCGTGAACCGCGACGACAAACGTGCCGAAGGGCGCTTGTTTTGCGGACCAGAACACGTTTTCGACGGGCTTGGTGGATTGGGTCTTGCGGGCGTTCATATCTACGTCCAATTCGCCGCCGCACCGAGAGCGTTTGAAGTTAAACGCGATAATGTCCTTCACGGGCGTTTGGACGTAGAGATCCAAATCGTTGCCGTTGTTCCAAATCAGCGAAATCCGAATCGCACCGTTTTTGCCTCCTTCGCGGTCCAGGCGTTTTTGAATTTCTTTCTCGACCGCCTGCTTGGCCGCTGCCGATTCCGTCGGCTTCTGCTCGGGGGCAACCTCTTCGCGTGGGAAGGCCGACTTTTGTTGAGCCGTTCGCAATCTCGGCAGGGAGACTCCCACAAGTTCCAGCGGCCGATCTTGAGAGACCGCGAAATGATCTTCAAACCGGATTGGAGGAGGAATCGGCTCCAAGGGACGAAACTCAATCGGGGCATCCTCGAATTGCTTTTGCGAATCCCCTGGGCTGTCCAAACTTGTGACGAGCAAAAAATCTTCGCGGGCGGCCATCTGCCGGGAGACAAACCAACTGACCGCCATCAAGAGCAACAGAAGGTGCAAAAGAAAACTCGCGCCGAAAGATTGAATTGCATCCCTTCGCGAGCCGCGCAGGGGCTTCCGCTCAAAAGCCGAAGGCAAAACATCCTCATCCGCGATAAGGGGTTTGGCGGGCAAATTGCGAGTTCCGCGTTTCATGCTCTTCTTCCCATCGAAGCCGGACTCAGGCATCAAACAAAAATCATAGCATCGCAAGCGGCAAACACATACGATAAAGTATGGGGCCGGTCCGCTCGACGGACTATCTTGAACTCTTGACGGTTGCCAAAATGGTCTCTACGAAACCTAATACTTCATGAACCAAACTCGCGAACGTGCTTGGGAAATTGTGGAAGTGGCTCACCCCGGTGATGCCGCCAGCCGATGGTTTGACATGGCCATTCTGGGCTTAATCGGGCTGAATCTGGTTGCAGTGATTCTGCAATCCGTCCCGAAAATTGGGACTCGGTTCGCCGCGCCGTTTTACGCCTTTGAGGTCGTTTCCGTACTCATTTTTTCCATCGAGTATCTAACCCGGCTTTGGGCGTGCGTCGAAGATCCGCTTTATTCCCGGCCCATTCTCGGTAGAATCCGTTTTGCTTTGCGGCCGCTGGTTCTGATTGATCTGCTGGCGATTCTTCCCTTCTTCGTTTTCGTTTCGTTCAAGAAGGTCGATCTGCGAATCATGCGGGCGGCCAGGATGTTTCGGCTCGTGCGGTTGGTCAAGGCGACTCGCTACGTCGCGGCAGTCAAACACTTTCGCGCTGTGATGCAATCCAAGCGCGAGGAATTGGTGTTGACCGTCGGCCTGATGTCGGTGCTGCTGATAATGGCTTCTTCGGTGATGTACTTCGCCGAGAACGCGGCTCAACCGGACAAGTTCGGCAGCATCCCCGCAAGCATGTGGTGGGCGGTGGCCACATTGACGACGGTCGGGTATGGAGACGTGTTTCCCATCACGTTATTGGGCCGAATCGCCGCCGGGGTGATCGCGATTTTGGGTATCGGGTTTTTCGCGCTGCCGACCGCGATTTTGGGTTCCGGCTTTGTGGAATCCGTACAAGCCGGCAAACAACCGCGAGCTTGCCGGCACTGCGGCGGCGAACTCGAATAACCGATGACGTTGACGGGTTTCCGTTCGCCTTCCATAATCCACCGGCTTGTTAATAGACTCTTCAGGCGGAATCTGGGATGGCGAAACCTGTTTACGAAAAGTTGTTCGAAGCCCAAAATCCGGGGTTTGTCGAAGCCTTGCGGGCGGAACATGATTCCGCCGCGTTGGCGAAGTTCGTCGGGCGTTGGACAGCCGATGGCCGGGCCGGGCGCACGAGCAGATGTTTCGCTATTTGGATCTTGCCTGGGATCGGGCGGGGCATCAGCCGGTGATAAAGCGATTGTTCAAATGGGCTGAGGAGCAACAAAACGATGAGTTGATGGCGGCCTTCGCCACAGGTTGCGATCGGCTGGTCCGCCGAGTCCGCCAAAAGCGATGGCAGTACGATCGGCAAACCCGTTCGCACTGGGAAGACACGGTGCTGGTCGCACCCCGCGACGTGTTGCCCGCCGGGACGAAATCGCGGGATTATCGCAACCCCCGCACGGGTCAGCGGATAAAAAACGTCCCCCTGAAAAGCCAGCACGGGGTCGGTTATTCTCTTATCATACGCGGTATTATCTTCGCCGGCGGAGTTGGCGGTATTTTCGTCGGCTGGGTTTTCAGAGGCCGGGCGATTATGCGTTGGCCATCGCCCGCTCGCTGATTCTCTACCGCGATTCCGATTTCGCCCAAGGGGAAAACCTGCTCGATAGTTGGAGCCTGATGCAGGCTTGCTTCGGGCAGCATCCCGCGTTGGATTTCGGGGCTTCGCAGATCAAACTTCGTCCCGGCCATACGCTGGGCGAACTTTCCCCCTGCGCCGCGATTTCTGGAGCTTTGGCAAAACCCGGATGCGTGGGACGTGCTGCTGTTGATCGTGCTGGAAGCCCGCTCTCGAC
>CAWAVN010000013.1:0-422641 GCA_963785505.1 uncultured Planctomycetaceae bacterium | reverse complement strand
CTCGGCCCTTCCGGGGTCGAGGGATCGACCAGAAGCGTCGTCGGCTGATTGGCGTCGTGCGTATTGCCCGTGATCATCGCCACGATGGTGTTGACAAGACGCGCCGTTTCCGCGTCGGATTGCACCACGACCGCAGGCCGGATCTTCTCCCCCAGTTTGTCCTGGAAAGGAAAAGGCACGAGGACGACGTCACCCCGCTTCATACGTTCTTCCCATAATGTTGGTAACTTTCTAAGTAGGGATCTTTGGCGTCATCCTCGGCCATGATCTCATTGATGTACGCCGCCCCTTCGTCAGGGTCGTATTCATTCATCGTGATCAGAGCTTTCAAGCGCTCGTAGACGTCTTGGCGGACCAAGACGTATTTCACGTTCGTTCGCGGATCGATAGCGGTCGGCTCGGGTGCCGATAGCTCCTGTCTTTGCTGTTCGGTGAGTTCGATCATGGTTCTCTCCTTTCCCGCATTATACCAAGGGGAACAGCCCGCTGGCATGGCCCCCGCCAGAAAAGGGAAATGCACTCCAATCCTTCTCGGAGGCGGGGTGGCTGGGGTCAGATTGTCGGTGGTAATGCGGAATGGACGCAGGGCTTCATCGACAATCTGCCCCCAGCGCCTCGGATCTCGAATCCATTCTCTGGGGGCAAATTGCCGATCACACCCTCTTACGAATAAGACCGATTTCGGCAATTTGACCCCAGCCACCCGCCGATCAACCCGCCCATGACCTGATGCCTGATGAGATCGCCAAGACCATTCCCCCGCTCTATGCCACGCAAGACGAAGATGACCCGATCGCTCGCCTGAAACTCTTCACGCCCGACAGCTCATTCACCTGGTTTGTCGTGGAATACGATCCCGACGATCGGCTCTGTTTCGGGCTGGTGGTGGGGCAAGAACGAGAACTCGGCTATTTTAGTCTCGATGAATTGGAATCCATTCGCGGCCCGCTCGGTTTGCCGATCGAACGTGATCTCTATTGGACGCCTTGTCCCATTTCGCAATGCAAATAGCTCTCTTTCGACGCGATACCTCATACTTATCCCTACAAATAACTCCCCTTCTGCCGTGCCGATTGGCCTTCAGACGGGGATATTTTTTTTCAGCAATGGCTATTTCGGGTTGATCTCGATTTTCGCATGATGACAGAAGCCGTCGCGCATCCTTCTTGGGCAAAAAACCGGACGCTTACTTTCGGTGATCCAGGGGGTCAATCGAAACCACAGGCCGCGAGGCCCCGTTATAGATCGTGGTGTTTCGATTCCCTAGAGGATTGATCGAGGCCACGGGTTGGCTGGCGATGTCGTAAATCGTGGTGGAACATTAACCGATAGCTTGGGTTTCGTGGGCAGTGCCCACTCTTATACTGAAACCATCAGTCCTTCCTGCCCCTATCTTCGCTGGGGGTAGGTTGTCGAACACGCGAAACATGTAATTGATACGAATCGCGACAACCTGACCCCAGCCACCCCGCCGCTTTATGCACCTCAGCGTGATGAAGTAATTGTGACGGCACAAGTTGACTCAGACCTTTGGCCTCGGCTTCCTCAAGAATTTTCTCAATGTTGTGGCCACGAGAACTTTCAGATAGCTCAAGTAATGTTGCACCTTTAAGCGACAAATATGCTTTTAAAGCTAGCTCGATGGCATGACAAGCAAGGTAATATCGTACTGGCTCATACGGTACATTCGGAACTGGAAGTGATTTGGCTGCCGCCGCAAAATCCTTTGCATAGACCCAAAGTCCTCCTGGGCCTAAATTGAACTCGGCACCAGCAAATGTGAGCCTTTCAATTTCAGCAGTACATCTTTGCTTTAGAAAGCTTCTTTTTCAACAGAATCCTCCGATGCTGTGCCTAACGCCAACGCTCACCTGCCGCGGCGGCAGGTGCAGTTGGAAGATAGGATAACGGGTAACGCCGCCGCAGTCAGGTGCAGCACCTTGTTAGGCGTGCTCTGCCAACCGCAGCTTGTTGCTCCAATCCAAGTGTGGAAGCTGCGTAAGTCGCACGTCCTTCGGCTTGAGGCACCAAGCCAGTACGCGGGCCGCGATGCCGCACCAACCGGAGGATAGTCAACCGGAAACTCGATGCGGTGTTGAGGGTCACTCGCAATAAGCCGAAGTGGATGATCTCCAAGAGGGCTGTCACTTCGGGCAATTGATCGAGCCTGACGAACACACCGAACACTTGGCAAGATACGACTTCTCCGGTGACCGGCGTGCCCGGTGGATATGCGGTCACAAGCGCGTCCCATTCATCTTGCGTGAACGCTCGCACCAGCGTTGCCCTCCGCCTAACTAGAAATCGCTTGCGCAGCGTATCACTTTTCGTCCTGCACTAGCCGCAGGCTATCACGAGTATCGACGAGTTGCCCGCGACACGCAACATGTATAATTTCAATCATTTCTGCCGGATTGCCGTGTATCCGGCGTACCGTGCTATTCTGCGCCTATGCGCAGGCTATCACGGAATCGCTAGCCCTGCGCCGTCGTTAAAATGGGTAGAATCCAGGGGCTTTTCTCAACCCGGCTCGCCTCTTTTCCACATTGTTGAAGTGCGTTTCTTGGCGACTCGAACCGCTATTTCTGGGACAAATTTTTGAGTTCGATGTTTCGCCAGCGGACTTCATAAGGCCCTGTACCTTTGGCGATGGCATGAACTTGCAGGCCGATGAAGCCCGAAGGCATGTTGGATGTGTTGTCGATCACATCCGCGACCGGCACGCCGTTGATCCATGTCTTGATCGATTTGCCGATCCGCTTTGACGTGGTATTTGTTCCACTGGCCTTTTTTGAGGGCGGCTTGCTTTTTGGCATCGGCCCGGGATTCTTCCGAACTGATCCAACCCGTGCCCAAGGCTTCGCCGTAGATAAAGCCGGCGGTTCCGTTAGTGGCGATTTCGACTTGCGGCCCATGCACGCGGCCGTTGTTTTTGGAGGTTTTGCTGGCCGAGCGAATCTGCACGCCGGAGTTCAACGCATCATCGACCTTCACTTCAAATTTGAGTTCAAAATCGCCGTAGTTTTTGGTGCTGCACAGGAAGGAATTGGGGCTGCCTTCGCTGGTTTGGCCCAGAATCTCGCCATTTTCCACGCTGTATTTGGCCGTGCCGTTTTTCTGTTCCCACCCCTTTAATGTTTTGCCGTCGAACAGCTTGGTCCAGCCGTCGTTGTCTGCCGCCGACAGCGTGCTGCCAACCATCGCCAAACCCAAACCCACGCAAAACAGCCACGTCGATCGTCGGTAATTCATCGGTGCATTCCTCTTTGAGAAAATTGAAACCGGAAAGATGGGCGGAGAGTTCTTCGCACGCCGCCATTTCGATTCGCTACGATACCCGGAATCGATTAAGCAAACCAGTCGCCCGGCGAATCCCGCACTTCCCCGCGCATGCAAAAACGGGAACTCTCGCTTCGAGAATCCCCGTTTTGTTCGGATGGATTGAATCAGACAAGATCAACGGCGGAAGGTGGCCATGAAGGCGCTGCGTTGTTCGCCTGAAGACCAGCGGTTGTTCAAACCCTGGCCTTGGAATTGGTTGGACAACGAAAACGCGGGATGAAAATTATCGACTTTGGTCAACGGTTGGTAGTACACGATTTCGTTCGTGCAGACGCAATCGCCTTTTTTGAGTTCGCGGGTTTCGATTTTTGCGATTTTGCCCGCCGAGAACACGCCCTTGGAATCGACGTGATTGTTTTCGAGCGTGAAGGGCACTTCTTCCACGCGGACAATGTTTTCCGCGAGCATTTTCGCGGAATCCTTCACGAACGCGATCAAGGCGGCTTTTTGGTTTTTGTCGGCCTTTTGATCGATCAACACAATCGACTTGGTTTTTGCGGGGGCTTGGCCGAACACGCCATCATCGCCCAACGTGTTGTCGGCGGTGACCACCAACGCCACGCCCAAACCGTTGAGCGAAATGTCGTTCCAACGGCCTTGATCCACCTTCCAGGCCAAAATCGCTTCTTTCGCCCGCCAGGCCCATCTCGGCATTGGCGAAACACGGGCCGGTGTAAACATTGCAGGTGCGGGCTTCCAGATATTCGCCTTCAATCGTGGCGGCGCGGGCGGTGGACACCAAACCCACGGCAGTCATCACAGCAGCAAAAAGTCCAAAACGCATCGTGGGGATCCTCCGATTTGAAGTGGGAGATTCAAACAAGCTCAAACTGTAAAAGACGTGTCTTCAACCATTCATCACACAACCACGTTCCTTGCGGAATTTAGAAGTAGAGGGGAAAAGTGATCGAGGGGCAAAGTTGGAAAGCTGGAATTTTTCTTGCCACTTTGCCCCCTGCTCCTTCGTCCCTTCAAACAGGCCACGAAGGGATTCCGTTTTCGAGAAATGAGTTTCTAGTCGATTACAATTTGAGAACAAACACTCTTTCAATTCTGGCAGGCGGGGGTGAAGCCGTCAAGGACCGATTGCGAAAGCCTGTTCTTGCGTTGTAGCCCGGCCAGCTTGGCTTTCCCGAATCCCCTCGCAGCAAACCAACTCGGATTGGAACCCATCACCTTCTCCTCTCCCATTCGGATTGCGTGACCCCGCGATGCCGGAAAAACGATCCCCCCGATTCCGATAATAAAAATTCGCCCGACATCCGTTTGTATCTCTCGCAACCGGATGGCTGGTCGGCCCACGTCAAACAGAATTGGGAGAGGGAATACTACTTCCATAAAAAGTCCGGCGAGGACTATTTCCCTCTCTTGATGTGCGGCGAAATCTATTTGCAGCACGACGACGAAAAATACGGCCTCGATTGTGCATTGCGGAACGGCATGCTCACGCAAAACCGCCTTCACTGGCAAAAAGGCGGCCAACCGGGTTAGGTTTCGTCGTACAACTTTGAGCTTGCCCTACGGCGATCTTGCGATTAGGGTGAAACTCTGCAGGATGGAGCTCAGGCCGACTGGTGCTTAGTCCAATTGTTTGAGGAACAGATTGCGAAATGTCACTTCGGGGGCGAGACCTAAAAATCCGATGTGGCCGGTGGTGTTGAAAAGGCCCGGATGTTCCTTGCCGTCCATTGTCTTAGGTTTGCCGGCTTTTTCGATGTCCGCATCGACAATCACCGTGCCGTTGAGCTTGACCGTGATGTGCGAACCGTTGGCGGTAATTTCTTGGGAGTTCCATTCGCCGAGGGGTTTCAGAAACCCGCGCTTAGCCGGGACGACGCCGAAAATCGAGCCGTGGGATTGGAAGGGTTTGATGTTCGCGTAAAGAGGCGAGGTCTCATCCAGGATTTGGATTTCCATCCCCTCATAGGCCGCGTCCTTGCTGGTCTTGCAACGAATTCCCACCCCGTTGTTGCTGCCGGCTTGCAATTGAAATTCAAACCGGAACACGAAATTTGCGTATTGCTCTTTAGTGTAGAGATTCCCTCTCCCATTTTTTGCAGCGATCAGTAGGCCCTCCTTGACGTGATAGCCCTGGGTGTCGCCCATCCAGCCTTCCAGATTCTTACCGTTGAAGAGGTTGATCCATTCGGTTTGCTTTGCATCAAACTTAGGGGGTGATTTGGGCGGGTTCACTTCAGTCGCGACCACCCGGAACCCCAAGTTGTGGAGCCGGAACGTAGGCATTGTCCAATTGCGGTACGCGGAACGGCAGTACCTGCCATAGCAGTTCCAGGCACCGCCGCGAAGCACCCGGTACGAAGCCGTGGACGGGCCCGGGGGATCATCAACCGCTGATTGGTAATAGTAGCCGCCACTACAAAAATCCGCACACCACTCGCACACGTTGCCGTGCATGTCGTAAAGCCCAAACGCATTGGATTGGTAGGAACCTACATTGGTAGTTTGCCTTATGTAAGGCCCCTTTGCCGCTCCATGATAAGGAGAATCGCCGATGAAGTTTGCTTGTTTGGAGGAAAGGGAATCCCCAAATTGTGTGGCCGTTCTGGTTCCTGCTCGGCAAGCATATTCCCATTGGGCTTCGGTCGGCAAACGATAGGTTTGGCCTTCTTTCTTGCTCATCCATTCGCAAAACTTCGAGGCATCGTTCCAACTGATGTTGACCACGGGATGCTGTTCAGTTTGCGGAAAGCCCGTGTTCTTCCAATCGTACGTGGGATCTTGGCGTTCAAATTTCCCGCGGGACTCATTCCAACCCCCCCCCTTACCATCGGTTTCGGCTTCCGTTCTATAGCCCGTATCTTTCACAAAGGTCGCGTACTGCCCGTGCGTGACTTCATGCTGCCCCAAGAAAAATGGTTGCGTGATCCGCACCCGGTGTTGTAATTCATTATCCTGCCGATCCTTTTCATCTGGCGGCGAACCCATTTGAAATTCGCCGGGCGGAACCAGCACCATTTTCATGCCGAGGGAATTGGTTACCACGAAATCCTTGTGTCCCAAAAACTTCGCCCATTCCTCTTGCTTTTTGCGGGCGGTGTCGGAATTGAAGGGCGCGACAAGGAGTTCAGGCCCTGCTAGTTTTGGCGGGGAATCACTTTTTGTGGATGGTTTTAGTTCACGAGGCGGTGTGGTAGACTGTTTTGTCGTTGAGTTCGTGTTGAGCTTTCGCAGTTGGATCTTGGAGAAGCGGATTTTGGGTTTCTTCCGGCTGCTCAGTTCCAGGGCAATCACCCCGGTCGGGGCAATTTGGGGATCTTCGATATCCGCCGTTTGCACGCCGTTGATCGTCACGGTAATCCGTTTGCCTTCGACTCGAATCAAAACCCGGTTCCAACCATCTTTCGATGCCGACTCCGCCCGGGCATAAGCAGGGTCGCCGCGAGGGGTTAAAAGCGACCGATGGGTTCCCGCTTCACGGACATGCCCTGTCATCACCTCGTCGCGTTTGATTCGGCCGATGTCAACTGCCGGACCCATGATTTTATAACCTGACGTAAGCTCGCTGCGGAAATAGATGCCGCTATTGCCTTCATTTTCCAATTTGTAAACGGCCCACAATTCAAAATCCCCGAACTCTTCCCAGTATTGCAGGTATTGAGTTGAGAGATTTTCCTCGGCTACCGAGCTGACAAGTTCCCCATTTTCAACTTTCCAATAGTGAGTGTTATTCGACCAGCCGCTGAGGTCTTTGCCATTGAAGAGGTCGATCCAACCCGCTCCTTCTGCTGCAAACGTGGGGGACGATGCGGGCGGCTTGGCTGCAACCGCAACCACCCGGAACCCCAAGTCGTAGTTCCGGTAGGAATGCGTAGTCCAACCGCGGTAAGCAGAACGGCAGAACCTGCCATAGTTGTTCCAGGCCCCGCCACGAAGCACCCGGAACGCAACTGTGGATGGTCCCTGAGGATCATTACTGGCTGATCGTCCATAATAATCTGCAGCATAACAATCTGCACACCATTCCCACACATTGCCGTGCATGTCGTACAGATTGAGCGCACTGGGGCGGAAGCTGCCTACGGGCGCGGTAAAAAGAAAACCATCGGCCGCCGCAATCGTAGCCCAATCTGCGAATCTGGCTTTCGCGATTCCATCTGCGACGTTTCCCACCGCCGCCAATCCTTCAGGATCATCTCCGGGTTGAAAGATAGAAGTCGTCCCAGCGCGACAGGCGTATTCCCATTCGGCTTCTGTCGGCAAACGATAAGTCACGCCTTCTTTCTTGCTCATCCATTCACAAAACTTCGCAGCATCGTTCCAAGTGACGTTGACCACGGGATACCGGTCGGTTTGCGGAAAGCCAACGTTCTTCCAGTTGTACTTGGGATCGGGATCTTCAAATTTCCCGCTGGACTCATTCCAACCTTTTCCTCCCTTGCCATCGGTTTCGGCTTCCGTTTTATAGCCCGTCTCTTTCACGAAGGCCACGAACTGCCCGCGTGTGACTTCATGCTGCCCCATGAAAAACGGTTGTGTGATCCGCACCTGATGTTGTAATTCATTATCCAGTCGATCTTTTTCGCCCTCGGGGGAACCCATTTGAAATTCGCCGGGCGGAATCAGCACCATTTTCATGCCGAGGGAATTGGTTTCCACGAAATCCTGATGTCCCAAAAACTTTGCCCATGCCTGTTGCCTTTCGCGGGCGGTGTCGGAATTGAAAGGGGCAACAAGGAGTTCCGGCCGGGCCGATTTCGGAACCGAATGCGAATCGCGATCGGGCGGATGGGCTTTGAGGGGCGTTTTAGAATTTTTCTCGGCTTGGATGGTAATGCTGTCCCCATCCGAAGTGGTGATTTTTGTTTCGCTGCCGTCTTTGTGGCGGATTGTGATGATGATGCCCCACAGGATTAAAGTTCCAATAGCCAATGCGATCCAATGCGGCCACGCAAAACCTTTTTGGCGTTGGCGGGTGGGGGCGGGAGTTGTGATGAGGGTCGGCGATTGAACGGCTTGGTCGTCCAGGAAGCTAAACAGGGCGGGATCGAGGGCAGCGGTTTCCTTGGGGCCGTGAGTTTCCATTTCGGGGGATTGTGCGGGCGAATGGGAGTTGTCGGCAGAGAGCTTTTTCAAAAGACCTTGCAGGGTTTTTGCGACTTCCTGCATGGATTGCGGGCGATCCGCCGGTTTTTTGGCCATCATCCGCAAGCAGTAGGCGGCCAGTTCCGGGTTTAAGTCCGCCCGCAATGACTGGGGATTTTCGGGAGGCGTGGTGAGGATTTGCTCTAAAACTGCCATCATCGGGCCGCCGAAAGGCAAGCGGGCGGTGAGCATCTCGTAAAGAATGCAGCCCAGGGCATAGACATCCACGAGCGGCCCCACATCCTTGGCGACAGCGCGAACTTGTTCGGGAGACATGTACGCGGGCGTGCCCAAGAGCATGCCATCCCGAGTTTGGCGAGCATCCTGATTGGACTGAAACGCCAAGCCGAAATCCATGATCCGCGGGTTGGACTTGCCATCCACCATGATGTTGTCCGGCTTCACGTCCCGGTGAACCACGCCATTTTCGTGGGCGTGGGCCAGACCCTGCGCGATTTTGACCGCCAGGCGAATAGCCCGGGCTTCCGAGAATTGGTTTTTGCCGACAAAATATTCCAACGGCTTGCCTTCCACGTACTCCATCGTGATGAAGGTTTTGCCGTCGAATTGGCCGAAATCGTAGATTGTGCAAAGGAAGGGATGGTTCAAGCGGGCGGCATTTTTGGCTTCTTGCTGAAATCGCTCGATAAATTCCTGGGCATTCTTTCCGGAGAACGTCGGCATTTTGAGGGCGACTTTGCGGTCGAGCTTTTTGTCTCTAGCCAGAAACACGCGGCCCATCGCCCCCGCGCCCAGTTCTTTCAACAGTTCGTACCGCTCCCCGAATTGATTGGGGATGCTGGCTTTGGGGATCGCAGTGGTCTCGGCAATTCCCGGCGTGGATTTGATCTGACCGGACTGCGAGAGTTCCGTATCGTTGGGTTTCAGCGTTTCGCCCGTTTTCAGCAGGGAACTTTTTCCGCCGGCTTGCCGGGCTTCCAAGATCATTTGTTTCAAGGCCGCTGCTTGGTGGGGGAATCGCCGGGCGAACTCGGCGAATGTCTGGGGCTGCTTAAACTGCCGGCGGATTTCGTACTCGGCGAAAATCAAATCGACCGCCACCGATTCCCGCGTTCCCAGAGCGGGGTGGCGGGCGAAATAGTATTCCAACGCACGGCAGTCGCCTTGTTGCCAATGCTTTTCCAGGTCGATGCCAACCAACCCCGCCAAGGCCGCCTCGCGGAGCTTCGGTTCGGCGTTCGACAACTGGGCCGCGATTTCCTCAAACCGCTCGGGCGTCCAGTTTTCGTCGAATTCCAGCAACGCCGCTTCCAATTGGTCCTCGGTGCTTGCCGACCAGGTTTTCGGCGGATTGAGCGGATTGGTCATGGGGAGGAATCTCGTCGAATGCCAAGGAATGAAACCGTCTCGAAAGGTTAATTCCTTTTCCAGAAGAAAGTGTCACACGAAAAATTGAGTTTTTTTACGCAAACTGTAAATGATGCGTCATCGGTCATTTGATGCAGAACCACTTTCCACGCGGATTTTAGGGGCAGAGGGGCAAAGTGGTTGAGGGACAAAGTTGGAAAAAACCGGCAAAATTCTCTCCCCTTTATTCCTCTGGCCCTTTGCCCCTACAGACAATCCCCAAAGCGATTCAGTCATTGAGAACTCCATGACCACGATTTCCCGTTTGAGTTTTTTCTAAAATTCCTGCTCAGAACACGCCTGGCATTGTTATTGGAGAGGGTCGTCTTCTAAGCACTGCATTCGCTTTTGCATGGTAGTGAGTGCCCGATGCACGGTTTGCCGGGAAATGCCTAATTGCTCGGCAATTTCCGAGCGGGTCTGGCCCTCCAACCGCATCGTGAAAATTCGGGCGTAGGTTTCGGGCAGATTTTTGAGAACCGATTCGACCTGATCCCACAACACCACTGCTTCCGCCGGTCCCGGTTCTCTGGCAAGCATTTCTTCGGCCCAATCGCCGGTTGGCTGGGCTTGTTCGGTCGTGACATCTCTTTTGGCCGCTTGATGCCAGCGGGCCTGCCGGCGGACTTTCGTCAGCGTGATCGCGACCAAAAGACACCACAAATTGCCGCTGGGATCGACCTGAAACTCACCGCCTGCGCCGCGGCGGAAGAAGGTCCGAAACACCGACTGCACCACATCCTCGCCATCCAAGCGCGTGCCGAGGCGAGTGCTGATGTGCTGCTCGGCCAATTCGGACAGCCGGCGAGAATAGCGTTCAAACAATCGCCGGGCGGCTTGCTCATCCCTTTCGGCAAGTTGCTTGAGCAAACTGTTGTCCGAGATCGAATTGCCCATCGTGTGCCCGCAATCATTTTTGGCCGCGAAAATGCATGCTTTTAATGATACCCGGGACTTATTCGATTGTCACGAATCATTGCGAAATGAACAGCACAGAGCGATTGTCCCCTTGTGTTGAAGCAGCGGGGAAGTGATTGATCGCCAAACAAATCAAGTGAGGAGTTTATTAAGGTTTTTGAGGAAATGAATGACTGGAATTTTAAGCGGCCTGGCTCTCCGTGCCAGCGCGATTGACCGGAAACTCGTAGGCGGGCGTGGCGGGTGCGGTTGCTTTGGCGAATTTTCCCGCAAGAAATTGGGCCGGCCTCGTTGAACGACTCGCCTGCCGATGTTAGGATTTGCGCGTTTGGCCAACGGACACCCACCAACCGATTTCAAGACCGTGATGCCCGCGAACGCCCCCGTACTCAACACTCGCTTTCGCGAACAGTGGACGCGAAAACATTTGCTGGGTTTGGAAGATTTCTCGGCGGAAGAAATCACCCTGATTCTCGATCAAGCCGCCGAATTCAAACGCTTGGCAAGCCTGGGCGAAGTCAAACTCAAGTCGCTGGAAGGCACGGTCGTCGGCAACTTATTTTTCGAGCCGTCCACCCGCACGCGAACCAGTTTCAGCCTGGCCGCCAAGCGATTGAGTGCCGACACCATCGACTTCACCTCCTCCGGCAGCAGCCTGTCCAAGGGGGAAACCTTCATCGACACCGCCCGCAACATCGAGGCGATGGGCGTTTCGCAAGTCGTGGTGCGGCATCGCACTCCGGGCGCACCGCATTTGCTCGCCAAGCAATTGAAGGCCAACGTGCTGAACGCCGGGGATGGAACCCACGAGCACCCCACGCAAGCCTTGTTGGACATTTTTACAATTCGCGAGCATCGCGGTTCGCTCTCCGGGCTGACGGTCACGCTGGTGGGCGACATTTTGCACAGCCGGGTGGCCCGCTCGAACATCTGGGGGCTGACAAAACTCGGTGCGCGGGTGATTGTGTGCGGACCATCCACCCTCATTCCGCCTGCGATCACAAAGCTCGGCGTCGAGACCTCGAACAATTTCGATGCCGTCGTCCCCGAATCCGATTGCATCAACCTATTGAGGATCCAATTCGAGCGGCAACGCGGGGCGTTTTTTCCTTCCATTCGCGAATACGCCCATCTGTTCGGCATGAACGGCGAGCGCATCCGGCGGGCAAAAGACGATGTGATGATTCTCGCCCCCGGCCCGATCAATCGCGGCGTGGAAATCACCCCCGGCGTGGCCGATGGCCCGCACTCGGTCATTTTGGATCAAGTCACCAACGGCCTCGCCATCCGCATGGCTTGCCTGTATTTATTGAGCGGAAGAACTTAAAGGCGAGCGGGGTGGCGTCAGCCCCCGGTTTCGTCCAATGGTTGAAAATCGAACAACTCTGGAAAAACCTTTGAAGCAATCCAGGTAACCAGGGGGCTGACGCCCCCCGCTCGCCTTTTGGAACACGTAATGGGCACGATTTTAATTACAGGTGGGCGGATTATTGATCCCTCGCAAAACATCGACCGCGAAGGCAGCCTGCTGATTCGTGCCGGCAAGGTCGTGGGGATTGATGTCCCGCTTTCCACTTCCGATGGGATTGAAAACCAAATCGATGCCGCGGGTTTGATTGTTTGCCCCGGTCTGATTGATACCCACGTTTCCTTTCGCGAGCCGGGAAACGAAGATGATGAAACCACGTTCTCCGGGACGGCGGCGGCTTTGGCGGGCGGGTTTTCCAGCGTGGCCTGCATGCCGGATACTTCGCCCGTGGTCGATAACCGCTCGGCAGCGGAGTTCATCCTTTTGCAAGCGGAACGGGCCGGGCACTGCCACGTGTTTCCTTTGGGGGCGATCACTAAACATCATGCCGGGGAAGAACTCGCGGAGATCGGGCAACTTGTGGAAGCCGGGGCCGTGGGCTTCACCGATGCCAAAACGCCCGTGGCCAATGCGGAAATTATGCGGCGTGCCCTGGAATACACCCGCATGTTCGACAAGCCGATTTTTAACCATCCCCAAGTCCCCGAACTGGTCGCGGGCGGGGTAATGCACGAGGGTTATCATTCCATGCTCTTGGGTCTGCGGGGCATGCCCGCCGCCGCCGAGGATGTGATGGTCGGCCGCGATTTGGCTTTGACCGAACTCACTGGCGGCAGGCTGCATCTGATGTGCATTTCCACCAAGCGCAGCGTGAGGCAAATCGCCCACGCGAAAGCGGATGGGCTTCGCGTGACCTGCGATGTGACGCCGCATCAACTCGCGCTCACCGATGAATGTTTAAGGCGGTTCGATCCCAACTATAAAGTCGATCCGCCGCTGCGAACCGAGGAACACATCCAAGCTCTGATTGCCGGTTTGAAAGATGGCACGATTGATGCGATTTGTTCCGATCATCAACCTTATGCCGAGGAAAAAACCGCCGTCGAGTTGGATGCGGCCCCGTTCGGCATCATCGGCCTAGAAACCCTGCTGCCGGTCTGCATCAAAACTTTGATCGAACCGGGCCATTTGACGTGGCCGGAACTGATCGCCAAACTCACCCTCGGCCCGGCAAAGGTGCTGGGAATTGCCAAGGGAACTCTCAAACCGGAAGCCGATGGCGACGTGACGTTAATCGACCCGCATGCGGAATGGACCATCGACGCGGCGAAGTTTCGGTCCCAAAGCCGCAACACTCCGTTCGACGGTTGGAAAGTCAAAGGCCGCGCCCACACGGTGATCGTCAAGGGCCAGATCCGTTATCGAGTATCTTCCAGATAAGTGGGTGGCATGGCCACTGCTTTGAGTGGCCATGTTGATACCGGCAAGTTCCCTTCATCTCAGCAAGCATGCCCACACAAAGCCGTGGGCATGGCACACAAGATACACACTTTTTCAGGCTGAGTGTAATCAACTTTCGATGATCTGAAACGGAACGGTTTGCGTGCCTGTGGGCAGATTGACGGGGCCGCGAAGCACGACATGCGGGCCGATTTTGCAATTGTTCCCGATCACCGCCGGCCCTTCGATGACGGTGAAGGGGTGAATAATCGTGTCCGCACCGATTTGGCGCGGGGGTCGATGCTGGTTTGTGCGGGGTTTTCGATGCTCACGCCATTCAGCATCCAATGCCGCATCGCACGGTCTTGGATCGCCCGGCGGACTTCCGCAAGTTGCGTGCGCGTGTTGACGCCCATTGCTTCTTGGATGTCGAACTTCCGGCTGGCAAGCACGGGCAGTCTATCGGCTTTCAAAATCGCGGGGCAATCGGTGAGATAATACTCTTGCTGGGTGTTGTTTTTGTCGAGTTTTGCAAGTGCCGACAGCAACGCTCGGCCATCGAAGGCGTAGCAACCCGTGTTGATTTCGCGGATCGCCTGTTGTTTGGGCGTGGCGTCTTTTTGCTCGACGATGGAGAGAAACTCCCCGGCGGAGTTGCGGACGATGCGCCCCAAACCCTGGTTGGCTTCGGTCTCGGCGGTGCCGATGATGCAGCCCGCTTCGTGGGCGGCCAATTCTTCCAGCAACCCTTTGAGAGATTCCGCCTTCAAGAGCGGGGTATCCCCGGCCAAGATCAGCACCGGGCCGGCGTGTTCGGCCAATTGTTCGCGGCACATCATCACGGCATGGCCGGTTCCGTGCTGTTCGGTTTGCAGGGCGAATTCCACGTCGGGATGATGGCCGAGCGCGGCTTTCACGCGATCCGCTTCGTGGCCCACCACGATGACCATGCGGCCTACGCCGGCTTCGCGGGCGGCATCGAGCACGTAATCGATCATGGGCCTGCCGAAAATTTCGTGGATGACTTTGGGCGTGGCCGATTTCATGCGTGTGCTTTTTCCGGCGGCCAAAATCACGGCGACGGGAAGGCTCATGGCAACTTCTTCCTTGAATGAATGACTCGCTTCGAGGTGCGATCTTATCGAACCCCCATTTCCAGCCCGCATTTTCGTGAGGATCGGAATGACCGTCAACCCGAACCCGCAGGGAAAAACCCGCCCGCACGATCGGTGTGATTGTCCCCAAGTGAATTTCACAGAAGACTCGCGAAACCCAAGGGGGGACTTATGTCGAAGAGTAATCTGGACGATCAAAAACGGACTCACGAGATTCTCGGAGCACCGACCACAGGGAGGAGTGAAACCATCTTGAAACTCGGAACGGGGAGATTTCTGCTCGCGGTCGGCATCGTATTGCTGGGCAGTCTTTTGGGCAAGACTTCTGCCGCCCACGCCAACCCCGCGGAACCTTTAGCGGTCTTGACGCCGGAAGTGCTTCAGCACCCGGTGTGCATCTTCGTTCGCAGTAGGCAATGTCCACAATCCCCTCGAACCCAGAACCCGGCCTGCGATTTTCGCTACGATTACCACGGACCGGACGGGCGATTCCATGCCATCTCCGGCGATGAGATGTTTCAAATGCTGCCCCGCTCCGCGCCCGTGTTAATTTTGGTTCACGGCAGCTTTGTGGATTTCGAGGAGGAGCCCGAACTTCTGCAAACTTGTGAATGGATTCGTTCCGCCGCGCCGGATCAGCCTTTATTGGTTTTGTGCTATCGTTGGCCCAGCGACATCGGCTGGAAAGCCATTTTAGGGTCGATTGCCGTTTGCCAATTGGCGCACCGGGCGGAGTTCAACGGGTTCTATTTGAGCCAACTCATCAACAGAGTTCCCCCCGGCAATTCGGTGTCTTTGCTTGGGCACAGTCACGGTTGCCGAATGATCGCCGCCGCGTTGCATTTGCTTTCCGGCGGACGAGTGAAGGGAAAATCGCTGCCTCCCTGCGATTGGTCCGAGCGCTGCCTGCGGGTGACGTTTTTTTCCGCCGCAATGGATCACGATTGGCTGAACCCCGGCGAACGATACGACTTGGCGATCAACCGCATGTGTTGGCTGCAAAACCATCGGCATACCTGTGACTGGGCGTTGTTGACGTATCCCGGGCGTTATCCCGGCAGTGCGTGCGCCTTGGGGAAAACGGGGTTCACGCGGAAAGACTTAAAGCGATTGGGTTGGCAAGCGACGAAAATCGAACAAATTACCGGGCAGGGAAAATTGAACTGGGGCCACTTTTTGAGTTCCTACCTCAAAGACCGGGCAATTAAGCCTCGCGTGTTAAGCAACATTTATTCCCCGTGTTGCTGCCCCTGAGCCAATCGGCCAATGGCATCCAACATTTGCCCAACGGGAGCGAGTTTTGAGAGGACTTCGGCCACTCCTTCCGCCAACATTCGCCTGCGAACATCGGTGGTGACCAAACCCATCATGCCGAGGATTTTTGCCTGCGGTTGCTGCTGCTTGAGTTTCTGAACGGTCGCGGTTTCCCCGTCAAAATACGGATCGAGATCCAGGATGAAGAGATCGACCGCTTTCCGGTCCGCCGCTTCCGCCACGTTGTAACCGGCTTGCCGACAAAGATCCGAAATCACGGATTGCGATTCTCGATCCGGGCTGATGACGGCGAGAGTAAAATTCCCTCGGGCAGCCTTGGGAAAATTCCGTTGGGCAGCGAACGCGAAGACTTCATCGCGAGCGGCGGTCAAAGCCAATGCCTGAACTTGGCCTTCGACCACAGCCTTTTCCAGAACCAACCGGGTTTCCCAAGCCCCTAAGGCAACGCGAACCGCCGGCGGCCATCGCGACCCGTGGCGGCCTTCCGATTCGCACCAAGCTCCGCAAACACAAATCCAACGAGCCACGGGGAATGCGGCCAAAGTTTCCTGCACCTCTGGGCCGGAATACTCATCCCGCCAGCATTGGCAGACGATCACCAAATCGGGGGCATTTTCGGCATTTCGGGCGCTCTCCCGCAGTGGGGCCAACTCGCGAAACTCGCAAATTTCCCACCCACATAGCTCCCGCGAAACGGAAATGCCGACTTGCGACATTTCCGGGCAGGACAAATCGCCCACCAAGGCCGCTCGAAAAGTTCGCTCCATTAGGCAACGGGGGGCGATAATTCGGCGAATCGGTCGCAGAGAAAACTCAGGATGTCTCGCACGGAAATCACACCCTGGGGTTTGCCATCGGTTCCGACGATCGGCAGATGGCGGTAGCCGCCGAGGTCCATCGCGTGCAGGGCATAAGCGATGGAATCGTCCAAAGTGGCCGTCGTCGGGGTTGTGGTCATAAACTCGCGGACGGGGTGATCCATCACGTGGGGGTTTTCGGAAATGCGGTTGACCACATCCCGTTCCGTGAAGATGCCCAGCAATTCCCCTTGGCTTTCGACCAAAAGACAGCCGATGCGTTTTTCCACCAAACTTTGAATCGCCTCACGGACGGTGGTTTCCGGTTCAATGGCGAAGGGGGCATGCGGGGCGAGAATTTTGATGGTTTCGCGGGTGATGGTCTGCTCTAACTCGGTTCCCGGAAGTTCCACGTTCGCCAGCGGTTGCCCGCACGCATCGCAGTGGTCGTCCCCATCAATGTTATCGTGGTTGCAATCTGGGCAGATCATCAACACCTCCCGAAGTGTGAATGCAAAATTATCCTTGGTTTCAAAAGTTCACAAGATTATAGGCGATTCCGCAAGAAAAGGGGAGGGTTGGCAAACACGCATCAAAGTTTCGGAATAAACCAAGCCGTAGCCGGCGAATTCATGTCAAAAATAAAACGGATGGACAAGCGATTGTCCATCCGTTTCTTTCAGCGATATTCGCTGGGGAGACCTTTAGCGAGCGGTTTTGGCTTGGCCGTGGTGTTTTTGAAGTTCATCCGACAGTTCTTTAACGCGCTTCAGATGAGATTCCGTAACTTGAATGCCTTCTTCGACGACTTTCGAGAACTCGCCGGTGGTGTTTTCCTTCATGGCTTTCAAGGTGGAGAGCATGTCGATGTGAGCGGCGATTTGGTCGCCGACATAGGCCATGTCGAAGGCCCGGCCTTGATATTTATTGAGCAAGTCTTTGGTCATTTGCAGCTTGATTTCGCCGGCTCGGTCACCGATTTTCTGCATGGTCGCGTGCTTTCCGCCGCGAAAACCGACTTCCCGTTCCACGGGATCGTTGTTCGCCACATCGGTCGCGTTGTTTTTCTTGCTTGGCCCGCGGGGTTTTTCGGTGAGGTTTTGAAAGGTCTTCCGGTCGGCGGTGGCGGTGGGTGGGGCGGGCTTTTTCCATCGTGAATTTTTGCAGTTTTTTCAGGAAGGCCGTGTGAGCGGTCACCATGCGTTGGGCGAACTGTTTGACTTCCGGACTGGTCGCTTTTTGCGAAGCCAACCGGCCCAGCGCGATTTCGCCTTTGTTGCCGTCACTGATCCATTCGGCCAACGCGGCGACGAGATGGGTATCCCCGGTATCCACTTCTTGCTTATTTTTTTGTTGGCCGGATTTTTGGGAAGCCTTGCCGAGTTGTTCGGCGGCAGGCACGGTGGAAGTCGCCAACAACGCGCATGCCGTTCCTAGAGTGATGTGATGAATCTTCAACATGTTGCTCTCCTTGATCTGAAAAAGTTCCTCTCATCCAGAAACATTCTGGATGATTTCTGCGAGGCAAGTTTTGCATCGCGAGGGTTTCGAGCCGCTCTGACTTGGGCATGCAGCTAACGTGCCAATGGACTTGAGCCATCATTCAGGGCGTAGTTCGCGGGATTTTGGCAGATTTGCGACCATTCTGATCGGAATTTGAACACTCGCGGAACATCACAGTGAGGGATTTCCCTTTGGAAGACTGTTTGGGGTGGAAAATCACTGCTTCAACTTGGCGGAAAAACTTTCCTCGCCGCGAATTTCTCGAAAAGTCCTCTATGTATTCTGGGGCATGCGGGCTACATTCCCGCTTTCTCGATTGGCCTTGGGTTTTTTCGTCGATGAAAGTCCTTTGTGGTTCTAAACCTCCGGCCGAGCGACAGGAACAAGTGATCCATGAATCAGCAACCTGCCGATGCGTTTCCCCGCCAAGATCGCCTTAACCGCTGGGATTGGTCCCAATTGGGGTTGTATTGTTTGGTTCTGTTCGGCTGTTGCCTGGTGAGCGGCCGGCTTGAGCATGCACGAAGCCGTGCTGCCGCAATCCGCCAGGGAGATGCTGCACGACGGCGATTGGCTGGTTCCCAAACGGGCGGGAAGCCCTTGGCTGGAAAACCCGCCTTTTCCCCAATGGGTGACGGTGAGTTTGGCGGCCCCATTTGGCCGCTGCGACACGGAATCCATCGCCCGCTTGGGTGCGGTGCTGATGGGATTTGTGACCGTGTTTCTGGTGGCGTGGATGGCCAGCGTTTGGTTTGGACGCACAACGGGTTTGTTGGCCGGTTTCGTGATGGCGACCACCGCCCAATTCACGCGCTACAGTTGGTTGGCCGAGGATGAAATTTTTCTGTGCGCCTTGGTCGCGGTGGCGGTCGCTATCTTCGTCAAGTTGGAATTCGATTCACCGGAGTCTGCGGAATCCATGCCCGAAGCCCCTGGGTTTACGGGGTGGCTGCGGAGTTTCTTCGGCACTCGAGGGTGGTGGGTATTGGGTTTGTTCGTCGCCTTGGGAATGACGAACCTCGCCAAGGGTTTCTTTTTTGGAACCGGCATGGCCGTGATCCCGATGGCCGGTTATCTGCTGCTACAGGGCAATCTGTCCCGCATTCGGCGATATGTTTGGCTCTGGGGTTGGCTGGCGTTTTTGGTTGTCGGGGCGGCTTGGCCTTTGGCGGTGTTGGCCCGCCATCCCGATGCCTGGCAAGTCTGGTTTACCGATCTGGGCGGCAGGTTGACGGGGGGTTATCAACCCAGCGTCGAACCGCTTTGGTACTACCCGCAGCATCTGCTGTGGATGCTTGCCCCGTGGACGCCGTTGGCTCTTTTGGGTTTGGGAATCACCGCGAAAACCGCCCGATCTGAAAAAAATTCGCCGGAACGCTTTTTGTGGTGCTGGGCGATTTTGGTTCCCGTCGTGTTTTCAATCCCCCAAGGAAAAAACCACCATTATCTGCTGCACGCGCTGGCTCCTTGGGCGATTTTGGGCACGCTGGGAATGCTTCGCTTCCACGAATGGGCGCGAAATGCGCCGGCTTTGATTCGCAGCCCGTGGAGTTGTGCATTGGTTTTCGGCCCGTTGTTCGCGTTGCCGATCTTGCTGTTTAGGGATCATATTTTCGGACCGGCTTGGCTGCCTTGGTTTCTGGCCGCCTTGTGCCCGGTTTTGCTGTGGATTTGGAACTGGGGACTGCAACATCCTTCGCGGATAGTCTCGGCCCGCGTGGTGTTTCTGATGGTGGGGGCCTGCTATTGCACCATCAACTGGGCCGCCGGTCATTATGCGGACAAACACCGTTACGATGTCGCTTTTCTAAAATCGGTCCAAGGGCAATGCACCGAAAATGTGCCCTTGTTGGTCGATTTGGACATTGATGCCCTGCGGGCGTTTTTGTGTTTGTTCTATCTTCCCGAAGAAGTTCACACCTTGCACAACCTCAGTTTTCTGAAAGATGACCAACTGAATCCGGGCGAGGTCTATCTTTTAACCCGGCAGAAGAAAATCGAGGAAGTTCCCGAACTGAGCCGTTGGCGGGTCATCGGGCAAAGCGAACTGACGGGCGGAGAATCTTCCCCGGAAGATCGGCTGACATTGTTCCGCTGCACCTTCGATAAAAAAAGGCATCGCGCGAGTGCCCAGGGAGTGAGAATTTCCCCCATGCAGTCCATGTTCCGCAAACCCGGCCCCGTGCTGCGTTAAGCGAATGGAGATGCGATTCCCGAAACGCGGAAATCACCGTTTGTAAAGCAAAGAAGCTGCCTCGCCATGAATGGGCGGGGCAGCTTCCTTGAGTTTCGTGCGTTGGAAAACGAAAGCGAAAAGACAATCGAATGGGAAATCGGGATCGGCCCGAAGGTTATTTCACCAGCTTTTTCACATCGGCCAAAACCGTGTCCACCTTCAAATCTTTCGCGGAAGCGACGGCGTAATTCGATTTGACCTGCCCGCCATTCGCGAAAATAATGGTGACTTCGGCTTTGGTGTTTAAGCCGTAGTTGTCCGGGCCGTTTTCAAATTCGTTGGGAACAACGATGGGCACGTTCTTGGCTTTGGTGGTTTTGGCGATTTCTTTCGCGTCGGAAGACAACTCGGATTTGTCTTCGCCCAATACGCTGACGAACGCCCGCAGATTCTTTTTCGGAATTGTCGGCAATGGCTTTGTCCAATTCTTGGATCAGCTTCACCACGTTTTTGTCTTTGGTGGAACGAGTGAAGACCATCACTTGGGGACGCCCGCCGTTTTTGCAGCGGTAGCAAAGTTCTTTGCCGACGGCCACGCCGTCATCGGCGGCACCGGCGCATTTGGTGACGTAAAACGCCCCGACGAATTTACCCGGTTGCAGACCACTTTTGATGTCTTCCGCCGGGGCTTGGGTCGTCAAGGCCAACAGGGCCAACGCGGTCAAAATGCTCAACTGTTTCATGGAGACTCCTTTGGGTTTTCAAATCGAAACTAACCAACGCACGGTTTTGTTTTTTGAAGGAATGCACTTTGGGGGTGAACCGCCGACAGGACGGCGATGGGTGGGAAGGTTTTCTTTTTTTCGGTTAGGCGGTGTTTTGGGCTTGGATCAAAGCGGGCTTATCATACGAATGTTAACCTCGGTTCGTCAAATGTTATCCTGAGGGTTGGCTCCAAAAAGTTCTGTAAGGCATCTCACACTTTGCCAAGTCTTTTCGATCAGGGAATTGCTGGAATAACCTCAGGGGTTAGGCGAGTCAGACTCCTCACCCCGCCGGACACAATGGGATTCTCCATTTCGGCAGGTTGTGCCATTCCGCCCGCGATTCGTGCGGACCCAAACGAAAGAGAATCTCCCCGGAATGGTCCGCCCAGCGAACCCTACTTCGCTGCCTTGGACGCGTAAACTCGCCCCGCCACCCCGCCGTTAGTGCTTCCCCTTGACCTTCTCGTATTCGCGCAAGTCGGTTTCGGCCGCCGCCTCGTTGCCGGTCTTGTTGTAGGCGAGAATGCGGATTCTCAGGCCGTCTTCGTCGCCGGGGCGCATGCGGAGGAAGGTACTCGCGTCTTCGATGGCCTCCGCATATTTCTCCTGAGCCAGGAACACGCTCGCGCGTTCTCGATAGGCCGGCTCGTACTGGGGATCGAGCTTGATGGCTTGATTCAAATCCGCTTCGGACTTGGCATACTCCTTGGTCTTCAGCCGCGCCAAGCCGAGCATCCACAAGGCGTCAACGTTTTGAGGCTCCAGTTCCAGCGACTCGCCGGCGAACTTGATCGCCGTCTCGAAGTCGTTTTTGCCCAGCGCCTCGCTGGCCTTGAGCCGCAAGTCCGAGGCAACTTTCTCCGAACTTGCCGGATTAGCGCAGCCGGGAAGGTACAGGAAGGTGAACAGCAAGCCGATTAGAAGAGACTTCATTGGTTCAACCGCTCGTGTATGTGTCTGACACCCTCCGCCCAACCAACGCCGCCGAACACGTAATTGGACAGACCTGTCTAAAGCCCTCAACGGAGGCGCACCGGCGTGTGCCCCGGGCCAGCTTGCTTGCCCAGATTATTGATACCATGAAGCTTTGATTCTCGCAACTCGCACTGGCAACAAGTTGCCGGTGTCCACCGAGCGGACCCTACTTCGCTAGAGGAGGTCGAAGATCGACTCGGCCTTCCGCTCTGTTCCGCAGTAGATGCACTTCTTCTTGTCTCCAAGCGGGCGGTTGCAGGTCTCGCAGAGCGCCTGCAACCGTTCGTCCTTCGCGCGGACCACGGCCGCCAGGCTCTCGGCCAGTGCGGATGGCTCGATGTCGAGTTCCGCCTGAACCAGCTCGAATACCGCCCGGAGCACGCTGCCGCATTTGTCGAGCCGCTTCTCCAAATGGCTGACGTGCTGTTTGAGTGCCAGGAACTCCCGGATCAGGTCGTTGGCCTTTTCCTGGTTGAAGATGGGTTGCATCGTTACGCCTCCGAGAAAGGGGAGTAAGTAAGTAGGGCCGGCTGTGCCGGCCTTTTTTTGAAGCACATGACCCCTCTTACACTGATGGCCGACACAGCCGGCCCTACACGGACTGGCTCACAACACCTCCACCGGCACCTCCGAACACCGCGACAGGCCACGGTCACCGGTCAAGAACACTGTCGCGCCGACCTCCACGGCCGTCGCGTAGTGCAGAGCATCGGGCGTCTTGAGGTTGTACTTGGCGCGGAGGTCTGTGGCCCGCTCGATTACCGCCGCGCTCACCTCGGCCAGGGTCAGTTCGATTCCGGCAAAGAACACGTCGAAGTGGGCCAGGGTGGCCGTGTCGCCCGCCCGCAGTGGCTTCGACCGGCACTCCAGCCGGGTCAGACGCGACATGACCAGCGACCCCGGCACGCCAAGGCAAGGGGCGAGCCGGGCTTCCAGTGGGCCGCGGGTTGCGGCATCCCCTTCGACCAAACGAATCACGACATTCGCATCGAGATAGATCAGCGGTCACCCCACTCGTCGCAGTCGGCCCGTACTTGAGCCAGAATGTCGTCCCCGCTCCGCAGCACCGGGGCGCGGCCGAAGGCGTCGGCGACCGACCGGCGTGCCCGTGGTGGAGTGGGAGTGATGATCAGTTCGGCCGTCCCTTCCTCGTCGGGCAGCGGGCCGTCGGGTATGAACGTTCGGCCAGAATACCGGCCTCGGACAATCAGCGCCTGTTCCATCGGGTATCCTCCACAAAGACAACGAAAGGGTAGCCCACCCGACGCCTCGATTGTCTCTTCAACAAGATTCATGGAAAGTCCTCTTTCCTTCGATTGTAACCGCTCTCCCCTTCCATTGGCCACCAATAAAAAACCTCCCACGGCTATGCCGGCCGGATTGACAGGCCACTTGGGCCATCCCGCGAAAGATAATCCCCCTAAAATGGTCCGCACAACGGACGCTACTTCGCTTCGACAGGACGAACACCCTCAGCCAGACCGGAAGAGCCCTGCGTGGCTGGGGCCTTGATTCGTAAACCACCCACATTCAGCAGTCAAAGGCTGGGGCAGTGTGGGCGTTTTCTGCCGCGCTCACGGCCCCAGCCTTCGCACATTTCCCCTGCATGGGACGCGTCAGCTCGCCCCAGCCACCCCGACGCGCATGCAAGTAAGTCAGGGCCGGCTGTGCCGGCCTTTTTTTGAAGCACACGATACCTCTTACACTGATGGCCGGCCCTACACGGATATTAGCCAGCGCATTCTCGTGTGGATGTTTGAAGTTCGTAGACGTCCTTTGTAAAGCCATCAATGAAAAATGTGCGTTTGAAGTCTGAGGCGAAAATGTGCGAAGCCATTTTATCAGAGAATTGATAGAAGGATGATTCACTATCCCAATCAGCCCCAACCACCAACCAACATTGATTGCATTTTGCCAGGTAATGGGCGAGCCGACCGTTTTTCGCGTCAATTCTACCCTGAAGATCGGAAGTGAAGTCGGAGTCGACCCATCCGCTGCGACTATTCTGCCAATGGTGTCTCGTGATTTGTGGGGTTCTCCAGAGATGAATTGCATCAATCTTTTCGGGGTAGCGGTTGAGATCAGAAAAATCGTTTTCGAGTTTTAGCAATGCTTCGCCACAGGGCGCGTGATCGATGACCAGTTGTGCGATCTTGCGAAAGTGTGTCCCGATCAGATTTTCGGAGCACTGGATATGCGGCGAAGTGGACCGATACTACGAGTGGCGACAGGCCCGAGCATTCGACAATTCGGCGTGCCTCGTGGACGATAATGCGCTGTTCGGCTTCTTCTCGCTTAAGCGGTGTTTGGTTTGGCTGTGGATCTCGAAACAGTCGTGAGATTTCGATGCCAAGGATTTCTGTTGACGCGTGGACGCGGACATCGGGAGCATCGTTATAGACGACGTTGCCGGACGGAATGTCCGTAATTTGTGAGCAGAGCACTTCGAAGAAGTGTTGTTCGTATGCCTTTTTATCTTGCATGGGATTTCCCTTCCGCAGACGCAATCGATAAGGTATGCGACTCTTTGCGCAGATGCGGGTTCGATTTAGCTGCCGAACTTGTTTATAGAAAGTTTCTGCCTATCGCCTATAGACGGCAAAAACTGTCCGCCTAACGCGCAGGCAGAAAAGAGTTGTAAGTCTAATTGTATCTATCGGTTTCTCGGTTTTCACATCGCGAGCCAGCCCGTCTGTTGGGTTGCGGACACTGCGTCCGCCTGAAGTGAGGAGAGATACTAAGTAGCATCCCCATTGCATAGGCGGGAGAATCACATGTCAAGTAAAATCTCTGGCCTCTGACGGATTTTTTCGGCACCATGAAGAGCGATTTTGGCGTCAGCATTGAGGATCGGGGAACGATGAGAGAGAATCGTCTGAAGTTGCTTTCCATCCTCGCTCTTCCATCCTCCATCCTCTCCTTCCAAGAACCGATGCCGCAAAAATTGACGCCGATGATGGAACGTTATCTGGAGGTCAAAGCCCAGAATCCGGGTTCGATCCTGCTGTTTCGCATGGGGGATTTTTACGAGCTGTTTTACGAAGATGCCAAAATCGCGGCGAAAATTTTGGGGCTGAACGTCACCAGCCGCGACAAATCTTCCGAGAACCCGGTGCCGATGGCGGGGTTTCCGTATCATGCCCTCGACAACTATTTGCAAAAGCTGATTGCCGCCGGTTGCCGGGCCGCGATTTGCGAGCAGGTCGAAGACCCCAAGCTGGCGAAGGGATTGGTCAAACGGGAAGTCACGCAGATCGTCACGCCGGGCACGCTGACCGATGAGGCCCTGTTGGACCCGCGGAACGCAATTTTCTGGCGGCGGTGTTTCCCGGCAAAACGGGAATCGGGCTGGCGTGGCTGGAACTCTCTTCCGGCCAATTCGTGACGACCGATGTGGAAGCCGGGCAACTCTTGGATGAACTCGCCCGGCTGCATCCCGCCGAGTGTTTGATTCCTGAGCAAACTTCCTCCACACCTGCCGGGTTTCCGAATCTGTCCGAACTCGAAGGCACGATGTTGACCGAGCGGCCTTTGTGGTGTTTCTCGCGGGATGATTGCCAACGCCGATTGCTGAAACACTTCGGCACGAAAACTTTGGAAGGCTTCGACGTGGATGCCGACTCGCCGGGGATCACGGCGGCGGGGGCGTTGTTGGAATACGTGCAAGACACGCAAAAATCGGACTTGGGGCACATCACGCGGTTGGAGCCTTACCATCGCGGCGGAACTTTGCTCATTGATGAAGCCACCCGCCGCAGTTTGGAACTCACCCGCACGATGCGCGAAGGCCGCCGCGAGGGCAGTTTGCTGGCGGTGATGGATCACACCGTAACGCCGATGGGAGCCAGGCTGCTTTCCGATTGGTTGTCGAATCCGCTCACCGATGTCTCGCGGATCGAATCCCGCTTGGATGCGGTCGAGGAAATGACGACGGATGCGTTATTGCTGCGGGAACTTCGCGACAACTCGAACCGATGTACGACTTGCAAAGGCTGACCGCGAGAATCGCCACGGGCCGGGCCAGCCCCCGCGACTTGGGATGTCTCGCCAAAACGCTGGCCCAACTTCCCCGGCTGAAAGCCAAGCTGACGAGCCGGCGGCCTGAGTTGCTGTGCGAGTTGGAAGCCGCTTTGGATCTCTGCCCCGAAGTGCGGGCGGCGATTGAATCGACTCTCATCGAAGAACCGCCTTTGCTCACCACCGAAGGCGGGATGATTCGTGCGGGCTTTCATGCCCAGTTGGATGAACTCCGCGACTTGGCACGCGGCGGAAAACAATGGATCGCCAATTATCAAGCCCGCGAAATCGAACGCACGGGGATTCACAATCTCAAAATCGGCTTCAATAAAGTCTTCGGGTATTATCTGGAAGTCACCGCCACACACGCGGCCAAGGTTCCCGATGATTACCTGCGAAAACAAACCCTGAAAAACCAGGAACGCTACATCACGCCGGAACTTAAGGAACACGAAGACAAAGTTTTAAGGGCCGAGGAAAGCGCCGTCCGTTTAGAGCAGGAATTGTTTCAAACGCTCAGGGAACAGGTGTCGGCGGAATCCGCTCGCTTGCGGCAAACCGCCGAGGTTCTGGCCCAAATTGATGGGCTGACTTCGCTGGCGACTATTGCGGTCAAACAGGGATATTGCCGCCCGGTTATGGTGAAAGAACCGTTGTTGGACATTCGCGAAGGCCGGCATCCGGTGTTGGATCGGCTCAAACCTTCGGGCGAGTTCGTGCCCAATGATGTGCGGCTGAACCTTGAAGGCGGCCGCGTGCAGATCATCACCGGCCCCAACATGGCCGGCAAAAGCACTTACATCCGCCAGGCGGCGTTACTCACAATTATGGCGCAAATGGGATCGTTCGTGCCGGCGGCGACCGCGACCATCGGCGTGGCGGATCGCATTTTCGCCCGCGTGGGAGCCAGCGATGAACTTGGCAAAGGGCAAAGCACGTTCATGGTCGAGATGACCGAAACCGCACGCATCCTCAACGCCGCCACCCAAAGCAGCCTGGTGATTCTGGATGAAATCGGACGCGGAACCAGCACTTACGATGGCATTTCGTTGGCTTGGGCGATCACCGAATTTCTGCACGACGTGATCGGCTGCCGAACTCTGTTCGCCACGCATTACCACGAACTGACCGAACTCACGCAGACGCTAAAACATGCCGCCAATTGGAACGTGGCCGTGCGGGAATCGCAGGAAGAGATTTTGTTTCTGCACAAGATCGTGGAAGGCTCCGCCGACAAAAGTTACGGCATCCACGTGGCCCGGTTGGCGGGCGTGCCGGCGGAAGTCATCCAGCGTTCGCAGGTGATTCTGGATACCCTGGAAGCCGACCACTTGGACGATGCCGGCCGTCCCAAAGTCCCCGCCCGCCGCACGAAGAAATCGCCGCACAAACAGTTATCGCTTTTCGGCGGCGAACATCACCCGCTGTTAGAGGAACTCCGCGAACTCAACCTCGATGAAATGACGCCCTTAAGAGCCTTGGAAGAACTGCACCGTCTGCGGGAAGGATTGGTGCGGAAGAACTCGTGATTTTCCCGACAGCGGTATTTTGATATAATCAAAATTCTCATAAATATCGCGAACAAACCTATTTTCCCCGCATGAAGGTCCAACTATATGTCAGTGGAAAAAATCGAGGATTTCACGAAAGATCAACTGATTGAGGAACTCATCAATCGATCCACCTTTGTAGGTCTTGTAATTTTCCATCGAGGCGATGCGAAAGCGGGCATTGTGCAACCGGGAAACGGTGATCACAAAATCCCCGCCCCTGAGCCTGCAGGGCGTGGAATCACTGATCCAGATAGGAGAATCGCTTATTCCCGGTTTGTTTGGCGAAACACGTTCCATCACGTTTCACCGATCCCGTGCCGCTTCGCCGGGAAGAATCGGGGGCTATCCGCGTCCGTCAAACCCGCGTCCTGCTTGAGTTTGTGATCCGGGCCTTTGAAGATGGGGCCACGCCGGAAACCATCATACAGCGGTATTCCTCGCTCAGTTTGGCGGAAGTGTATGCTGTCATCGCCTATTATTTAAGGCACCGAATTGAAGTCGAAGACTACCTGACCCGGCGTGAGCAACAGGCCGTTGCCATTCAAGCAATAATTGAAGCCCGGCAAGGCGATCTGAGCGAAATCCGCAATCGCCTCGCCGCCCAACGACGCACATAACTCTACTTTTTGCCTTTCTTCGCCGGGGCATCGATGGGGATGAGCGGGAAGATTTTCGAGGGCACGTGCTGCTGTTTCATGATCTTCGCCTAGCTTTTTCACGATTTCCGGGTGTTGATCCGCAACGTTTTTTTGTTCGCTGATGTCATCCGCCAGGTTATATAACTCAATCGTCAAATTGCCTTTGGTCATGTTTTGACGGATGGCTTTCCAGTCTCCCACGCGGACCGATTGTTGCCCGCCGTAGCTGGGAAATTCGCGGTATAAAAACGGGCGTGGTTTTTGGGTATTGCCCAACAATGTCGGAGCCAAACTGATGCCGTCGATGTTTTTCGGCGCGGCTTGTTTTTCGCCGATGAGTTCCAACAGCGTGGGAATCCAATCTTCAAAGCCGCTCACGCGGTCGCTCGTGGAACCGGCGGCAACGTGCCCCGGCCAACGCACGATCGTGGGCACGCGGACTCCGCCTTCATAAAGCGAACCTTTCAGACCTCTGAGTTCCCCCACGCTTTTGAAGAACGTGAAATCGACTTCCTGTTCCAGATGCGTGGTTCCATTGTCCGAACTGAAGACCACGATGGTGTCATCGGCCAGCTTGAGTTCATCCAACAGGTTGAGCACGTTGCCTACGTTCTGGTCCATGCGGGAAACCATCGCGGCATAAGCGGCCCTCGGCGTGAAGTGCGGCGTATAGCCGTAACCTTTCCCCCGCGTGAATGGCGGATCGTTCCAACCGAGTTTCAAATAGGGTTTGAGATCCTCATCGGGTATATGCAGTGCGACGTGGGGAATGATTGTGGGGTAATACAAAAAGAAGGGGCGGTCTTTGTTGTCGCGAATAAATTGCAGGGCTTCCCGATTGATGCGTGCCGGGGCGTAATCTTGGCCTTTGAAAGGGGCGTAACTTTGGGGATCTTTGGGGTCGGCCCCTTTCGCCAAACTTGCGTGGCCGGGCACGGGGGGATTGTTTTTGAGCGGGAAGAGTTGGTCGTTGCTCCACAAGGTTTCGGGATAGTAGGTGTGGGCTTTGCCTTGGCAGAGATAGCCGAAAAAGCGATCCACGCCTTGCTTCAACGGTTCGCCGGAGGAATCGGGTCCGCCCAGGCCCCACTTGCCGAAGGCTCCGGTGACGTAGCTTTGTTTTTTCAGCAATTCAGGCAGGGTGATTTCGCTAGCGGGGATGGGTTCTTGGCCTTCGGGCGGCGTGCTTTTATTGCTGCGGATATAGGCGTGCCCCGGATGTTTTCCCGTCAACAGCACGCACCGCGACGGCGCAGACCGCGTTTCCGCAATAGTGCTGCGTAAGTTTCATGCCTTGGCTTGCCAAGCGGTCGAGATTGGGCGTCTCGATCAACTTCTGCCCGAAACAGCCCACTTCGCGGTAGCCCAAATCGTCGGCGACGATAAACACGAAGTTCGGTTTGCCTTGAGACTCGGCGAAAACGCTTTGCGGAGAAATCCATTGCAAAACGCAAATTAGCCCCATCGCCAGCATCAGCGAAGCGGTTCGGCCAAGGAAATCCCGGCGGACATTCAGCGCAGATCGGTCGGCTTGTCTTTTGGTCGGAAACGGAAACATGGTGTATCCTCTCTTTTGATCCGGGCTTGTGCCGCGCGAGAATTCGTCTCGTGAGTCACGAAAAAGCTCAAACGAAAGTTCTCGATTATCCTAACCCAAATGGCGTGTCACCCAAAGGACCGCCGAGGAAATAATTTCCGGGCTTGGCAGCATTCCATCTCACCGGGAGGCTTACGCTTCCCGCTCGCCTTCTTCCTCATTGAGCACTTCGTTGAGCATGTCTTTGGTGCTCTGGTTCTGCTGCTTGAGGGGCAGGTGGTTGATGGCATCGTGGGCTTGTTGAAACACGGGCCGCAGATAAGCTCGGCGGATTGCAGGGTCGCCCCGGCGCATCTCAGAAGTGAACCTTAATAAATCGAGGCTGAGTTCGTTGACCGCATGGTGTTCCAATTGATCCGCCTTGGTCAACAAATACTGAAACACGGGCAGCAGCACTTCGATGTTCTTGCGGCTGATGCGGGATTGATCCATGTCGTGAATCAGCTCTTGCAGTTTCTCCAAGGGCGGTTGGGCATTGCTCGGCTCGGCGGTTTGAGCGGCCTGCACGGCCAGCCGCAATCTCTTTTTCCAAGCGAAAAACCAATTGCTGTTTCTCGAAAACTGTCTTCGTGATTTGCCCCGCAAAGTCCGACTCGATTTGTTCCGCCTCGGTGGCCATGTCCTGAGCCTCCGGATCCGCTTGCAGGGCTAAGGCCAAGCAGCGCTTGTAATACAAACGGGTGAGATGGAACCACATGCTCGCGCTGCGGTCGAGACCTTGGCTGTTGGCGGCGTTGGTGGCCTTTTGAAAAGTTTCGCCGGCTTTTTGGTAGTTTTTGGAATCGCCGTACAAATAGGTGTCGCCCAAACGCTCGTAGATGTTGGGCCGGCGGTCTTCGCGTTCGGTTGGGGAACCGAAGGGCAAATCGTCGGGAGGGGTTTCAATCGTGTCCAACAATTTTCGATACACCGCAATCGCGCCGAGGCTTGTCTTTCCTTTCGCATCTTTTCGGTTTTTGTCGCGTCCCAAAAAATGCAACGCCATCGCTCGGCCTTGGTCATCGAGCAGAATTGGCCGCCAGGCGAAAGTGTTGCCATTTTTTTGGTTGGCCGCACGAATTTCGGCCGGCTTCTTGGAAATCTTCGATGGCTTGTTTCATGTGCCATTGGTCCACCTCGATCCAGGCGCGGCGTTCGCGGATTTCCGCCCGCAACGGATGATCCGGGGCAAGCTGCATTTTATCGGCCCAGGTTTCCGCGGAAACTCGTGCATCGTTTAATTGGTACAAGGCGGGTTTGAAATCGCCGTTCCATTTGCGGTACTGGTCGGCCAGTTGACACCTGAGGGCAATCTGAAACAGCATCGCATCGGGAATGGCAGTTGCCGCCGATTCCGCGTGATAAATTCCGTTGGAATAATTCCGGCGGTCGGAGAAAAAGCGGCCGAAGTCGGCAGTGGCCAAGGCCCAAAGCACTTTTTCGACCGGGTTTTCTTCATCGTAGGCCGCGATTGCCGCGCGATAGGCGGTTTCGGCGTTGGCGGGAAGATTGGCCGCCAATTGCGTATTGCTGTTGCCGACCCGATGCAAAATGTTGGCGAAGGCGTGCAGTTCGGTGGCGGTTCGCCCGGCGAGGATTTCGGGAGTCAGTTTGGTATCGGTGAGGTATTCTGGTGGCAAAAGCTTGAGGAGTTCCGCATCGTAGTCTCGGCTGGTTGGGTCGAGAAATCGAATGCGGCCGGCGATGTCTTGCTCCCGCTCGGGCAGGCGGGGGATCAAATCCTCAACGATGGTCCGCAAATCTTCTTGAAGCGATTCGGTGTCTGCATCCGCGAGGCGTTGTTGCCAGTCGTCCAAAGAGACGCCCGCGATTTCGGTTTCGCCCGCCCGGAGCGCTTCCATGAAGGCTTTGCGTGCGCCGGGTCCGTACCAGGGCATTTCCGCAAACCACCAATCCCCGTTGAGGCCGCCGTTCAAACTGGGCAGTGCGCCCATTTGCACCGCCAAGGCAATGTTCCGAACCGGACGGAATACGATCCACGCGGCCAAAAGAACAACAGCCAAAACCGCGAGCGAAGCCTGCCAACGGCGGGACCGATACCACGGCGGTTTGGACGGGGGGAGCACGTTCGAATCGAAATCGGTTCGAGATTGATCCCGCTTTTGGGTTTTCTGCTCGGAAAAGACGTCGCTGCCTTCCGGAGAAAATTGCTGGGCGAGTTGATCTAAAATTCCATTGCCCAACTCTTGGATACCGGACACGTTGACCGTGGGAATCGGCGTGCGGCTGATGCCCGAATAAGTTTCTGGCGGGGGCGGAGTCTCGGCGAAGCGAATCAGTTCGCTGCGGTCGGCCAAGGGTTCCAAAGCCGTGACGATTTCGGCGGGCGTGGCGTAGCGTTTCTCGCAGGACTTGGCCATCATGCGGTCGATGATGGGTTGCAGCAATTCGCCGTTTTCCAGATCGACCTGGGGTACGGGCAATTTGCGGTGGGCTTCCTGCTTCTTCAACCAGTGGGCATAATCTTCGCCCCCGTAAGGCGGCGTGCCCGTGACCAAATAATACAGCGTGCAACCCAAACTGTAGATGTCGGCTTGGATGGTGGCTGCCATTGGGTCTTCCCATTGTTCGGGAGCCATAAAATCCAACGTGCCCATCACGCTGCCGTGCTGCGTCAAACGCGAAGCGTTTTGTTCGGCTTGAAGCCGGGCCAAGCCGAAATCCAGAATTTTCACTTCGCCGTCGAGGTTGACCATCAAGTTGGAAGGTTTGATGTCGCGATGCACCAGAAAATGGGCGTGCGCGTGCTGTAAACCTTCCGCCGCCTGGCGAATCATTTCGCAAGCCAAGCCCATCGGCAGGCGTTTGTGGTGCTTAACAAGATGATCGAGCGTGATGCCATCCACAAACTCCATCACCAAATAAAGAATGCCTTGCTCGCGGTTGGCTTCGTGGGCCTGCACGATGTTGGGATGATTCAGCCGGCCCGCGAGTTCAATTTCCATCGAGAAGCGGTTGATGTCTTCCTCATCGAAATTGCTGGGCAAGACTTTGATCGCCCGATATTGCTTGAAGAATTCGTGCCAGGCTTTGTAGACTACGCCCATCCCGCCGCGCCCGCAGGGTTCGATGATCTCGTAAGGACCGATTCGCACGGGACGAATTGGACGACAGACGGCTCGGCTCGCTCTGTGAGGAATCCGAGGAGGAGGCACGTTTTGAAGAGGCGGAAACTTGCCGGGGTCTGATCTCGCAGGTTTGCCCGGCGTCGGGTTTTTCTTGGCGGATGCTGACCACCAATTCCGCCACGCTCGAAGCGTGTTCGGGGAACCGCAGCGTGTATTCGTCCGAAGTGAACGAATCGCCGGCCTTGGCGCGGTAATCCAACTCCAAACCCAAGAGTTCTTGCAAGAGTTCGGCTTGGTGGTCTTCGGGAAATTCAGGCAGATAGGTTTCGATTCGGGGCGATTGGCCGGCTTTGAGCAGCGACTCGAATTCTTCGCAAATGCGGTCGATGCGGACTCTCAGCGCGACCTCGGAAGATGAGGGAAAGGGAGGCATTTTGTCTTTTCCGTCGTCGTTCACTCCGGTTCCTCGGAGAGGGTTGGACCGGCTTGGTTTTCGTCCGGGTGCTCCCCATCGAGGGAACCCAATTCTTTCGCCCATTTATCGCGAATCAATCGCATTTTGCGTTCCACCGTGCGGGGCACGCATTCGAGTTTCTCGGCAATTTCTTCGTTGGTGTAACCGTCCAACTTATATTTTGCCACCGCCACCAAGGTGTCATCTCCCAATTTGTTCAGCAATTCGTCGCAGTCCTCGGCGGCGAGAGCGGCGAGTTCCGGCGTGGGTTCGTGTCCCAACACCTGCCCGATTCCTCCCAATTCCCCGCCATCGTTGCCGGCTTTGAGAAAGATGGACTCCCCGCGAACGTGTCCTTCGCCGCGCTTCTTGGCTTTCTGCCGTTTGAGTTCGGCGTAGGCTTTGCGAACGGTGATGGTGACCAACAGCTTCCAAAGTTCTTGGCGGTCGCCCAGGCAAAATTGGCCGTCGGCGGCTCTTTTGTAAAAACTATTCATCGCAGAGAGGGCGATGTCTTCTTCATCGGCGGCCCGGCGGTTGATGCCGATTTGATCGAATTTTCGGCGAGCCAAACGAACCATGCGGTCGAAATACTGTTCCCACAGCAGATGGGCGGCCTTTTCGTCGCCGCCGCTTAGATTTTGGATCCAAACGGTGATTTCCTCCGAACCGGGATCTGCCATGACCGTAACCGCCTTCTCGTCCAAGTGTTCCGAACCGTGGCCGCTCCCCGGCTTCCTCATTTATTCTAGGAACAACGCATATTCCATTCAAATGGATTTTCACCAATTGCCCTGCGTGTTCAAAGCATCGTCAAATTCTCTCGCCCAACCGGCACATCTTCCCGCCTGGAAGCGAGATCGCTTTTTCCCGCAAAACCCGGACAGATTCGCCAAACCGCCCGCCTTTTAGTATTCGATTTTCCCCGTGAATTGTTTCCAGGCTTCGAATGGCTGTTGGCCCTCATCGGCCATCAGTTGCCGGATGGGCAGGCTGCGTTGCGCTTGAGGTAAGATCAGTTCCCGATACAAAAACGCATCGTCGAACCCGGCGGCGGCGGCATTGGCTTGGCTGCCGGCGTACACGATTTCCGCAAGCCTCGCCCAATAACAGGCGGCCAGACACATCGGACAAGGTTCGCAACTGCTGTAAAGCACGCAACCGGAAAGCCGAAAGTCCCCCAAACCCGAGCAGGCTTCGCGAATCGCCACGATTTCCGCGTGCGCAGTGGGATCGTTCGCCAACGTCACCCGATTGGCTCCCTGCGCGATGATCTTCCCATCACGAACAATCACCGCCGCAAACGGCCCGCCACCGTTTTGCACGGACTGAACCGCGAGCCGAACCGCTTCCGCAAGAAATAGCTCCTCCATGAATCGGGCTTTCTTTTCTGAAGATGTTTCAATCGGTTTGGAATCCCCACTTCTCCATCATAGGGCCGCCAAGAAAATCCCCTCCGCTTTTTGGAGAGGTAGATTCAGGCTTTTCTCGGCGTCCTTCATCTTAATCTTAACGCGGCCTAATGGCCACAACCAAAGAGGCGGGCGCATCCAACAATCACCGCTGACAGATTGACAACCAATTTTGGGCGGGGTTATGCTCAAGCTATTGCATGCGATCCATTTCGCATCTTGCCGCTCCTAAGCCGAGTTTTTGGTTGTCCTGATGAATTCTTTTTTGTTGCCTTATATTTTATTCCTGCTTGGGCTGGGTAGTTTCAATGCGGGGATGCTGTTCGCGGAAGAAAAAGCCGAGTTCACACCGGAAGAGCGATTGTTTGCGCTCAAAGTCCGCCCCTTGATTGCGGAAAAATGTCTCGCCTGCCACGGTAAGAACCGCGAGAAAATCGAGTCCGGCTTGGATTTGACCACCCGTGCGGGAATGCTCAAAGGCGGCGAAGGTTCCCAGCAGGTAATGGTTCCCCATCAGGCCGAGAAAAGTTTGCTCTATGTCGCCACAACTTGGGAAGATCCCGGTTGTGAAATGCCTCCCAAAGAAAATGATCGCTTGACGAAACGGCAAACTTGGCTAATTCGCGATTGGATCAATGCGGGCGCTCCTTGGCCTAGCGAGGAACGAATCACCAAGATACTAAAAGCGGACAAAACAAATTCCCAAGGTTTGATTACTGTAAAGACTAGCGGGGGGCTATCCGAGGAATGGGACCTTCGCCGCTATAAGTCGGCGGATCTTTGGGCTTATCGCCCCCTTCAAAAACCAAACGTCCCTTGGGAGGCATTGGCCGACAATCAACCGCGGCATCCGATTGATGCGTTTATTCAAGCCAAATTGAACGCAGCTCATCTCAAACCCGCCCCATCGGCGGATTCCTTAACGCTTCTCCGCCGTTTGACTTACGATTTGACCGGATTGCCGCCCACATGGAACGAAGTCGAGGAGTTTTTGCGTCACGATAGCAAGCACTACCGAGCCAAGGTCGATCAACTGCTTGCTAGTCCGCGTTATGGAGAGCAGTGGGCTAGGCATTGGTTGGACGTCACCCGCTACGGCGACACGAGCGGTTTTTCCCGTGATGATCCCCGGCCGCAGGCTTGGCGTTATAGGGACTATGTGATTCGCGCATTCAACAACGACAAACCTTTCGATCAATTTATTATCGAGCAAATTGCCGGCGATGAGCTAGACGAATCCAACCCGGAAAACCTAATTGCGGCGGGCTATCTTCGCATGGGGCCTTGGGAACACACGGGGATGTCCGTGGCCGCCGTCACTCGGCAGCAGTATTTGGATGATGTCACGAATGCGGTGGGTGAAACATTTTTGGGGCAGATATTGAGGTGCGCTAAATGCCACGATCATAAATTCGATCCCATTCCCACTCGCGACTACTACCGCATCATGGCGGCTTTGGCTCCCGTGCAACTCGCCGAGCGCGAGGCGGCGTTTCTGCCGGAGGAAAACATCAGCGGCCTCAAAGATCTGCAAACGCGGTATCACAATCTTCTGTCGGAAGCCCGGCAAGAGGAAGCCGCGATCCGCCGGAAAAATCAAATCGCGGAAGTCGCGTGGCTTAAAGAGCAAGGCGTCGAGACCGATTTGAAAGAACTGCCGGCCACCTTAAAAACACTTACCAAGGACCGAAAACCACCCCGATATATCGGGCTGAGCTATATTGATCTCGGCGTGCAAAAAGTTTTGAAGAAGCGGATCGAATATTTTGAACGAATGGCGCTTGCCGCCAAGCCTTATGCCTTGAGCATTTATAGCGGCCCCTCCCGCTTGTATCGCTCCAACCTCAATATGATGGCAATGCCCGCTCATCGCAAAGGAAATGCGGAGCCGATCTATATTCTTACCGGGGGTTCGTTAGAATCGCCGGGTGAAGAAGTCGCGCCGGGGTTGCTCTCGGCTACGCGGACTGTGGGACAGGAATCTTCCTCAGTAGATTTCCATGCGATTCCCACAACAACGCAGGGTCGCCGCTTGGCTTTGGCGAAGTGGGTTGCCGATGGGAAGAATCCGCTGACAGCCCGCGTGATCGTCAACCGAGTTTGGCAGCATCATTTCGGCGGGCGGGGCATTGTGGGCACGCCCAATAATTTCGGCGTGATGGGCAAACGGCCCACGCATCCCGAACTGCTCGACTTTCTCGCGAGTTGGTTCATCGAACACGATTGGTCGCTGAAAAAGCTGCATCGCTTGATCCTCACTTCGGAAACCTACCGCCGCAGTAGCCGAGCGATTGAGCCGGAAGCTAGTAAACAACGCGATCCCGAAAACGCATTGCTGGCCTATTATTCGCCGCGCCGCTTGGATGCTGAGGAGATTCGCGATAGTTTGTTGATGCTCAGCGGGGAATTGAATTTGACGATGGGCGGGCCGGGCGTGTTCCCGGAGATTCACCCTGAGGTCGCCATGCAGCCGATTCACGTGATGGGTTCGGTCGCTCCGGCTTGGCAGCCCAGCTTAACTCCCGCAGAACGCAATCGGCGGACTATCTATATCTATCGGCAGCGCAATCGCGGCGTTCCGCAATTGGAAGCCTTCAATCAACCAGGATCTGATGCGAGTTGCGAACGCCGGGATCAAACCACGGTAACGCCTCAAGCTTTTACGTTATTCCATTCGGAATCCAGCCTATCCCGCGCACTAGCAATGGCGAAACGCTTGAAGGAGTTCTCGCCGGACGATAAACAACAAATCCGGCAAGCCTTTTTATTGGCCTATCATCGGGAGCCGACGCCGAAACAACTTTCCCGGTCATTGAAACATCTCTCCATGATGACTACCTATCATCAAAGTCATCCGCCAAAGCCCGTTCCGCCGCCTCGGTCTATCGCACGGCACATGGTGGAGGAGATGACCGGAGAAGAATTTTCTTGGACCGAGCAACTCGATATCTATGCCAATCCCAAATTTGTCTCCGACGTCAAGCCCTGTCAAGTCGATGCCCAAACGCGGGCGTTGGCTGAGATTTGTTTGGTGCTGATGAACTCCAATGAGTTTTTATATGTCTATTGAAACTGCGATCGGATCTATTGTTGATCGCTTATTGTGTTTTTGATACGAATTGGCGAACTTCATGCAAGGTGCAAATCGTCGGCAGTTTTTGTATGGGCTAGGGGCTACGCTGGGCACGGTGGCTTGGAATGCGTTGCTGCAAACCGAACGAGCGAGTCGCGCGGACGATTCCCGCCGGAGGCCGCTTGCCGTCAAACCGCCGCACCTCTCGGCCAAGGTGAAGAACTGCATTTTCTTGTTCTTGGAAGGCGGGCCGAGCCATCTGGATACGTTTGATCCCAAGCCCAAGCTGGCTAAGTTGCACTCGCAGCGGTTTCAGCGGAAGGATAAATTCGCCTCCGCAATGGCGAGCGGCACGCGGTACTACGTCAAAAGCCCTTATGAATTTCGCCAAGCCGGTAGGGCCGGGATCTGGATGAGCGAACCTTTCGAGCATCTGCCCCAAGTCGCGGATGAGCTTTGCGTTTATCACGGCTTGCAGGCGGAGTCCATCAATCATCCCACGGCGTGCTATCACATTAACACGGGCAACCGATTCGGCGGCGACCCCGCTTTGGCGCTTGGGTGACTTATGGGTTAGGCTCGCTCAATCAAAACTTGCCGGGGTTTATGGTCTTGCCGGAAGCCGCCTATCCGCAAGGCGGGGCCGCGAATTGGTCAAACGGGTTTTTGCCGGCGTATTTTCAAGGGACCGCGCTTCGGCCCACGGGATCGCCGATTTTGGATCTGACCCCTGCCGATGGCAAACCGCCCGGCATTCAGCGGGCCAACTTGGATTTGTTGTCGGCCTTGAATGCGGATCATCACTCGCAGCATCCGCAGCATGAAGAACTCGCAGCGCGGATGGAGTCTTACGAGTTGGCGTTTCGCATGCAGGCCCAAGTGCCGGGTTTATTGGATCTCTCCCAGGAAACGCTTTCCACCCGCCGGCGTTACGGAGTGGATGCCCCGTTGACCGATGAGTTTGGCCGCAAATGCCTGCTGGCAAGGCGGTTGGTGGAACAAGGCGTGCGGTTCGTGCAGGTTCTAAGCGGCGGCTGGGACTCGCACGATTACATCGAACGCGCTCACCGTGCGCGGATTCGCAGCATCGACCGCCCCGTAGCCGCATTGATTGCCGACCTTCGCGAGCGGGGGTTGCTCGAAGAAACTTTGGTGGTGATGTGCGGAGAGTTCGGGCGATCTCCCGACAACGGTTTGCGGGGCGGCGGCATGGCTTACGGGCGGGATCATAATGCCAAGGCGATGTTCGCAATTTTGGCGGGCGGCGGCGTGAAAGCCGGCGCACAAGTGGGGGCGACGGATGAAATCGGCGCGGAAGCCGTGGAAGCCGCCCGCCCGATTCGCGATTTCCACGTCACGCTGTTGCATCTTTTGGGATTGGATGACAACCGCTTGACCTACTTCCACGCGGGGCGTTTCAAACAACTCTCGCAAACCGGCGGCAAGGTGATTCAGGAACTTCTCGCATAGTTCACTAAATCCCCGTATGCGATTTTGCGACGGACAATAAGTTCTTACGCAGGCATTCATTGAAAAGAAGAGATAGGCCGGCGGATGGCTTGCATCCGTCGGCCTCGTCCTCGGTTTGATTTCGGATGGTTCAGGTGATGGCTTTGGGGACGTGCCAGCGTTTCCAAAGCGTGCGCAGCCAGGAGACGGCTCCGCCTTTGAGGGCGCTAATCATCACCGCCAACAGAAAGCATCCCACGCCGCCGGCTAAGGGATAAAGTGCTTTTGGCTCCGATGCTCAGCAGAAGAAATTCCCAAAGCCTGGCCCCGCCGGTGACGAGCATTCCGCCCAACGACACGCTGGAACCGTACAAATACCAGCGATCGCCGGAGAACCACCAATGCCCGATGGCCGCCATTGTCAAGCCTCCCATGTAGGAGGATTGAAAGGCAAAGCGGACGGTCTCGGGAAGTTCAACTCCCAAAACGAATAGGCAAGACATCGGCAGCAACACCGCTCCGGCCTTTCGCAAAAACTTCGCGAAGCGGTCGGTGAAAGTCACGCCGATGACCAACGTGGCGATCAACAGCAGATGATAGGGAACCACCCACCTCAGCAGATCATATTGGGGAACCTCCGGCGAAAACGCCAGCGCCGCCATGCAAAGGCTGAGGCCCAGAAAACATCGCCGAGAATCCACGCGGACCAAGGCGAGGAAAAACTCCAACAGCCCGGCAGTCCGCAAGGCCCAAAGCTGCGGTTCTTGCCAATCGCCGAATCGCAGGGACGTCGGTTTCACGAAGATGGCGAGCACCAACATCGTCAGGCATCCCCACTCGCCGAAGCGGACGCCGCGCATCCAAGCGTAGGCATAAAACCCGATCAAGCCGCAGATGGTCAAAAACAACGGGGAACCGGCGTGGTGGGTCAGTCCCTGCAAAAATTGCCGAGAAACGCCGCTGCCATCTCCCGTCGCTTGGGCCAACCACAACAGTCCAAAGCCCAAAGCCATCACCAACCGGCGAAGCATTGCCGCCCGATGCACGATGGCGAGTTCGAGCAACAGCACCAATCCGGCCAACAGAAATGGAACCAGCGCGTAAAGGCCGAACGTGCTGTTCATGCCCGCCAAAGGATCGAACGAAATGCAGAGCACGTAAGAGCGGGCGCAAACTGCAAGGGCTAAGAAGGCGAACATCGGCCAGGGAACCCAAGGCCATCTCCAAGGGGTGCCGTTGGGCCGGGTGTAATTGGCTCCGCGATGGACTGCGGGAATTAACGCCAAAAACGGAATCGCCGCCACTGCGGGAAACATCATGATCCGCCATCGTAGCAAATCGACGGGCAGTTCGGTGACTTCGGGCGAGACCCAAAGCGGGTATCCGAAAAACAAGGCGAGCAGCAGATAATAAGGCCCGCGATAAAGCCAAGGCAAGCGAATGTTAAGACCGGTCAACAGCCATTCCGAAATCCCCACCGAGAGACAAAAACCAAAAAGTAAAAGTGCCTGACCTAATTCGGAGGTGGTATTGACGATTTCATCGAAGCTGACCGAGAGGGCCAAAAACAGGAACAACAAAATCAATAAGAGCGAACGGGCATCTTCCCAGACTTTGCCCAACCGCACGATTAAAAACGCGGTAATCGCCGAGAGCAAAGTGAAGCCGCTGAGCGCGGCCAAAAGCGCCCAGGGGTCGATCAATTCGCCCGCCTGGGGATGAAACGCTGCCTGAAGCCCGTAGAGCACCAGGCAAGTGCTGATGAGATAAAAGGGGTTGTGGTTATAGAGAAATCGCACGACCCCCGGTAGTTTGGTATGAGTTTGCATCGGACGCCTCCAATTTGCCGCCAGAACAAAGAAGCGGAAAACCCCACGAAACGGATTTTCCTCCCAGAAGGATTCTTTGCAGGCGGCGGGCGGTGCGCGAGCCGGGGCAGTCCTCAGCCGAAGGGTTCTGCGAACTTCGCGAAAACCCATCGCGCATGGAGATCGGCGAATGAAGACAAACCAATGAGAGGGCATTTGGCCCCCTCCCGGCAACGGCTTCGAAGACGAGGAAAGCCGCTACAAAAATGAAGGGAAAAAACAGAATAGATGACAGGAAATAAAAGCGATTGCTCTATTCCATTGTGCGAAGCGGCAATTCAATCCGCAAGCACTTTTTACGGAGTTGTTCAGAAGTTTTTGCTCGCAACCCGAAGCATCAACCAGGGGACTCTTATGAATGGGCCTCGCTTGCCGCAGTCGTTATACTATGGCGGATGTCATTCGCTTACTTTTTTGCTGGGGAGTTTTCTCGATGTTCGTTCGCCTGCTGATCGTGGCTTCGTTGGTTGGGATGATGGATTCTTCGTTGGTTCTGGCGGAGAATTGGCCGCAGTTTCGCGGGCCGTTGGGGAATGCGACGGCGGAAGCCAGCCAACCGCCGACCGAGTGGAGTCCCACCGCGAACATCGCTTGGAAAACGCCGCTGCCCGGTCGCGGGGCTTCCAGTCCCGTGGTTTGGGAAGATCGCATCTTCCTCACCGCGTTCACGGGGTTCGGCCAAGATCAGGAAGAACCCGGCGACAAAAAAGACTTGATGCTGCATACCATTTGCCTGAACCGCCGGACGGGCAAAATTCTCTGGGATCAATCCCTTCCCGCATCGCCGGACACGCAAAAATTCTCGCTGCGCGTGGCCGATCACGGTTATGCCTCCGGCACGCCCGCGACCGATGGCAAAATTGTGGTCGCATACTTCGGCGTCTCCGGCGCGGTGGCTTACGATGTGGAAGGAAACCAGCTTTGGACTGCCGACCTGGGCAGCAAAACCGCAGGCTTCGGCTCGGCTTCTTCGCCGGTGATCTTCGGCGATTTGGTCTACATCAACGCCAGCATCGAAAGTAGCACGCTGTTCGCGCTCGATAAGAAAACCGGCAAGGAAGTTTGGCGGTTCAGTCCAATCAACAAAGCCTGGACCAGCCCCTGCATCGCGCAAACGGCCGATGGCGAATACGAGTTGGTCATCAGCCAGAAAGATACGATTTACGGTTTCGATCCCAAAACCGGCAAACAACTTTGGACTTGCGAAGGCGTGGACGATTACGTGGTTCCCGTGCCGGTTTCGCACGAGGGAATTATCTATTGCCTGGGCGGGCGGACCAACCGTGCGATGGCGTTGAAGTTGGGCGGACGGGGTGATGTCACCAAAACGCACAGGCTTTGGAAAGCCAACATCGGAGCCAACGTGACCTCGCCGGTGTACTATGAAGGGCATTTGTATTGGTCCAGCGACAAAGCCATCGCGAATTGCTTGAACGCCAAGACTGGCGAATCGGTGTTCCGCGAACGCCTGCCGACGCGGGCGCGAATTTACGCCTCGATTATCAGAGCCGGCAAGTATCTCTATATGACGACCCGCGACCGAGGCGTGGTGGTCTTGGAAGCCAAGCCCGAATACAAAGAAGTCGCCCAAAACTCGCTGCTTCCCGAAGGCGACGAAACCATGTTCAATGCCAGCCCCGCCGTCGCGGGCGATCAATTGCTATTTCGCACCGACCACAACTTGTATTGCATCGGGAAGAAATAGCTTGTTGCAAATGAATTTCTCAGTAGTAACAGATTTTTCGATAACAGAACCGCTTTGCGGCTTGTTTGTAGGAGCTGGAGCTAAGGAGCAGAGGGATAAAGGGGAGAGCATTTTGCGGGTTTTTCCAACTTTGTCCCGCTGCCACTTTGCCCCTCTGCCCCTACAAATTAGTGAGGCAAGCGGTTCCGTGATAAATGGCTGATGACACATCCTTTACAGTTTGAAGCATATCTGAAAGGGCCGATGATGCTTTCACGCCGAGATTTTTTGTCGATGATGGGAACCGGGGTCGCCTCGGCTCCATGGCTTTCCTTTGCCGAGCCCAGCAAGACGCCTGCTCCCAAAAAACTTGCGGTCATCACGACCGAGTGGCGGTATCACTCGCACGCTTGGCACATGGCCGAGCGATTTCTGGCGGGCTATCCGATGAATGGCCGTTGGCATCATCCGCCTTTGGAAGTCGTCTCGGCTTATGTGGATCAGTTTCCCAAGAACGATCTCAGCCGCGAGCGTTCTAAGACCTTCGGTTTTCCGATTTATGACAATATCGCCGAAGCACTTCGCTGCGGGGGGAGAAAACTCGCGGTCGATGCCGTGCTGATTATCGGAGAGCATGGAAACTATCCCCTGAACGAGTTTCAGCAAAAGAAGTACCCGCGATACGAATTTTTCAAGCAGGTGATCGAGGTTTTCAAAACCGATGGCCGGGTGACGCCGATGTTCAACGACAAACATCTCTCATGGAAATGGGCCTGGGCCAAAGAGATGGTGGACACCGCCCGCGAGATGAAAATCCCTTTTCTGGCGGGTTCATCGCTACCGGTGACTTGGCGGCTGCCTGCGGTGGATGTTCCCTACGGAGCGGAACTCGAAGAAATTCTCTGCGTGGCCTACGGCGGGTTGGATAGTTACGACTTCCACGCTTTGGAAGTGTTGCAGTGCATGGCCGAGCGAAGAAAGGGCGGCGAAACGGGCGTGGCTTCCATGCAGGCTCTTCAGGGCGATGCCGTTTGGAAAGCCTTGGCGGCGGGCAGTTGGTTGGCCGGCGGCTGCAATCCCGAACTTTTCCAAGCCTGTCTTTGCCGGTCTCAAACGCTCGCCCAAACCGCCACGACCAGCCATCGCTATCCCCGCCCGGAACAAATCCGCGCGTGGGTGAAAGACCCGGCGGCTTATCGCTTCGAGTACGCCGATGGCCTAAAAGCCACGATGTTGATGATGAACGGTTTGGTCAAAGATTTTACGTTCGCCGCGAAACTCAAAGACCGAACCGAACCGCTCTCCACGCTGTTTTATCTGCCGCCGAACCCCAACGTGACTTATTCCGCCGCTTTGATGTCCAAGGCTGAGGAAACCTTTCTGACGGGAGTTGCCCCTTATCCCATCGAGCGCACGCTGCTGACTTCGGGTTTGGTGGAAGCCGGGATGCAATCCTTGGGCAAAGGCAAACGCTTGGAAACCCCGCACCTCAACGTCAAATACTTCGCCCCCAAGGAATCCACGTTCTTGCAATCCTAGTGGCGGCGGTTTTGGAGAGAAGCCATCCCGTTGATTTTACGCGGAGGAATTTTCATGCGATTGTTCGAGGGCACACCGTTCGACCGTCCGCCGCGATGCGAAGTTTGCGGCGAATTGGAAGCGGAATGCACCTGCCCGCCGCCGGAACCGGAGCGAATTCCTCCCGAAAAACAGACCGCCCGGCTCTGCATCGAAAAACGCAAAAAAGGTAAGATGGTGACTGTCATCCAAGGTTTGCCCGCGGAAGGCAACGACTTGCCGGCTCTTTTGGTTGCCCTCAAAACTCTTTGCGGCGCGGGCGGATCTCTAAAGGAAGAGATCCTCGAAATTCAAGGCAAACATCTCGACCGCATCCGCGATCACCTAACCCAACTCGGCTATCGCACCAAAGGGTAGCTAATCGTGGCTGTGTTTGGCGGCGGGAAATTCGCCGCTCGCGACCTCTTTCAGATAATGCTCCGTCGCGGAAAGCACGGTGGATTTCAAGTCGGCATAGCGTTTGAGGAACTTGGGTTCAAAGCCGCTGGTTAAACCGAGCATGTCGCAACTGACGAGCACTTGGCCATCGCAAAAAGGGCCGGCTCCGATGCCGATGGTCGGAATGCCGATTTCCGCCGTGATCGTGCGCGCGGTTTGTTGGGGCATCAGTTCCAGAATGATTGCGAATGCCCCGGCTTGCTCGGCGGCGCGGGCATCGGCGAGTAGTTGTTTTTCGTTGCGGGCGATTTTGGCCATCGTGCCCAGTTTTCGCACCGATTGCGGACGCATCCCGATGTGGGCCATCACCGGCAAGTCGGCGTTGGCAAGGGCTTCCATCGTTTTGGCCTGGTGGACCCCGCCTTCCAATTTGACGGCGGCGGCTCCCGTTTCCTTCAAAATTCGCCCCGCATTGCGAATCGCTTTCGCGGGCGATTCTTGAAACGTCATAAACGGCATGTCGGCGATCACCAACGCATACCGGGCGGCACGGGCGACCATTTCGGTGTGGTAGATCATTTGCTCTAGCGTCACCGGCAGCGTAGTTGCATGGCCCTGCACGACCATCCCTAGCGAATCTCCCACAAGCAGGCTGTCCACGCCGGCTTCATCGAACAGCCCCGCCCAGAGAAAATCGTAAGCCGTCAGCATCGTCAGCTTTTGGCCGGTTTTTTTAGACGCCTGAAACCGAGGAATGGTCATCGGTTTTCGGGTCGAGGCGGGAGTGGAATTGAGATAATTCGGCATGGGTCTGGCCAATGTCGGAAGGAGGGAATGCCTTCCAAGTATCCGAACCCCTTCCGCGAATGACAAGGGGAACTTTGAAGTTTCCCAAAGCCTGAACCGATCCACCTGTCGCAAAACCCCCCGCGCAAAATACTGCACGTGCTGCAATTTGCAACAGGTCAAAAAAGTCGTCTTTGGTCTACTCAGTAAAAACTTCTCGCCCTAAGTCCTTTAAGCAAAGAACTTGAGTCAAACCACATCAAGAAATCATATTTAGGCACGAAATGTGCTTTATTCTTTTCCCATCTGAAAGCGAGCGTTGGCCCGCACTTGCTTTCAAGATTGTTTTAGAGCGTCTCAAACATGTCAATATGTTTGAGACGCTTTTTTTATGCCCGCTCAGCACGCTGTTTTTTGGCCGGTGACACACGTTGAATGTGGCATCAATGAAACCGGAGGGCTGACACCCTCCGCTCGCCTTGCCGCTGAAAGCCTATCGCCTTTGACAGTTTCCGTTCGCATGTGTTGTAATGGCCTGAAAGCACGTTTCCGAGATTGTCTTTCCAGAAAGTTCGATTCATGGCCAAGGCGTGGCGGTTTTGTCCGCACGATGAAGCACTCGTCAAGCAATTGTGCCGGGATTTGCGGGTGGCTCCGTTGACCGCTCAGGTGTTGGTCGCCCGCGAGTTGCAATCGGTGTCCCAGGCTCAAGAGTTCTTGGATGCGAAGTTGATGGACTTGCACGAACCGGATTTGCTACCCGGCGTGGTCGAGGCCGCCGAGCGGATTGTTTCCGCCGTCAAAGCCAAGCGGCCGATCACAATTTACGGCGATTACGACGTGGATGGCGTCACCGCGACGAGCTTGCTTTGGCACTGCCTGAAACTCGCCGGGGCGGATGTGGATTATCACATTCCTTGCCGATTCAACGATGGCTACGGATTGAATTGCGATGCGATGCGGCAATTCGCCGAGAATGGAAGCGGGCGGTTGGTGGTCAGCGTGGATTGCGGCATCGGCAGCGTGAAAGAAGCCGCCCTGGCCCGCGAGTTGGGTTTGGAACTGATTATCACCGACCACCACAACATCTGCGAGGAACTTCCCGCAGCCGCGTGTTTGGTGCATCCCCGCTTGCCGGGCGGGAGTTATCCCTTCGGCGATTTGTGCGGCGTGGGCGTGGCCTTCAAATTGGCTTGGGCGATTTGCCAGCGGTTGGGCGATGGCAAAAAAGCCGCCCCCCGCATGAAAGAGTTTTTGATGTCCGCCGTCGGCCTCACCGCCATCGGCACCATTGCCGATTTAGTTCCGTTGTTGGGCGAGAACCGCGTTTTGGTCCGCTACGGCCTCAGGAGCCTCGCCGAACGCGGATCCTTGGGGTTGAAGGCGTTGATGCACGTGGCCAAGATTGAACCCGGCCGAGCATTGGAAGCCGAGGACATCGCTTTCTGGATCGCACCCCGCATCAATGCCGCCGGCCGCTTGGAGCAAGGCCGGCTCGCGGTGGAACTTCTCACCACCGAAAACCCCGAACGGGCTTTGCATTTGGCGGCGTATTTCGAGGAACTCAACAAGAATCGCCGTACCGCGGAACTGCGGATCTTCAAGCAGGCCAAAGCCTTGGTGCAAGAACATCCCGAATGGAAAGAAGCCCCGGCTTTGGTCGTGGCGTCCTCCGGTTGGCACGCGGGGGTGATCGGAATTGTCGCCAACCGCGTGGCCGAGCATTTTGAAAAACCCACGCTGCTCTTAACCATCTCCGCCGATAATACGATGGCCAGCGGGTCCGGGCGGAGTTATGCCGGTTTCGATTTGCACGCCGGCCTCGAAGCCTGTTCCGATTGGCTTTTGAGTTTCGGCGGGCATCGCGCGGCGGCGGGGGTCAGGGTGAGTCTGGAAAAACTCGACGGCTTCCGCGAAGCATTTTGCAATTACGTTGCGGAGCATCACCAACCTTCGGCACGCGAATTTGAAATGCAAATCGACGCCGAGGTGCGGTTGGCGGATGTCACACACCGTGCGGTGAAGGAGTTGGACAAGCTCGGCCCGTTCGGCAAAGGCAACCCGCGTCCGGTGTTTGCCGCCACGCATGTGGAACTCGCCGGCCCGCCGAAAACCATGGGCGAAGGCGACCGGCATTTGGATCTCAGACTTCGGCAACACAACGTCAAGCTGCGGGCAATTGCCTTTGGGCGAGGCGAATGGGCCGAGGAAATCGCTGCCGTCAACGGCCCGATTGCCATCGGCTTCACGGCGGCCATCAACCGCTTCATGGGACGAGAATCCGTCGAACTTAAACTCGAAGACTGGCAACCGGAAACGCAAAGCTAGCGTTTTGTCCCAGCCCAATTGTTTGGTTGGCCGGTGAGAGGGCGAGTCTCTAAGTCATCTCGGCGGCGGTAAGGTCTTCCACGATTTTGCCGTCTTTCAGGCGGATCAGGCGGTTAGCCCGGCGGCCCACTTCTTCGCTGTGGGTCACGGTGATGAGCGTCATCCCGCGTTCTTGATGCAAACGGTCGAACAAACTCAGAATGTCCAACGCGGTTCGCGAATCGAGATTGCCGGTGGGTTCATCGGCCATCAACATCGCGGGATCGTTGGCCAGCGACCGGGCAATCGCCACCCGTTGGCGTTCCCCAACGGAAAGCTGCGAAGACAAATGCCGGGACCGATGGCTCATGCCGACCGCTTCCAAAAGTTCGGCTGCTTTTCGGGTTCGCTCGGCGGGCTTCAAAGTTCCTTCGAACATGGGAATTTGCACGTTTTCCAAGGCGGTTAACGTGGGCAGAAGATAGAACGATTGAAACACGAAGCCGATTTTCCGCGCGCGAAGCCCGTCCAGATCCCGCATGGTGGAAAGCGGTTCGCTTTCAAAATAAATCTCGCCGGAACTGGGCCGATCCAAAGCCCCCAACAGATTGAGCAGCGTCGATTTGCCCGTGCCGCTCGGCCCCATGATGGCCACGTATTCTCCCTGGTGAATCGTCAAATTCATATCGACGATGGCATTCACTTTGCCATCGGGATAGACCTTGCCCAAGTTTTCGGTGCGAATCAAGACGCGGTTGGGGTCGGAAAAATTATTCATGGCGCAGGCCCTCCGAAGGCAGCATTTGGGCGGCATGCCAAGCGGGATAAGCCCCGCCCAAGACACCCACCACGATGGCTAAGATCACGCCTTTCACGAACACCGAACCGGCAATCGTGCCTTCGATGAACCCCGCCGCCGCCGGCAGCGTGGTCAGCCATTGGACGAGCAAAATCGCCGCACCGATGCCCAAGGCTGCTCCCACGAGGCTTAAAATCAAGGCTTCTCCCAAAATCATGCGGACAACCCGCGACTTCTTCCAACCGATCGCACGGAGAATGCTGATTTCCCGCACCCGTTCGACGACGGACATAATCATCGTGTTCAACACGCCGATGGACCCCACAATAATCGCAATCGCCGAGGTCATCCAAGCCATCGCGTGGGCCATTTTGATGTAGAGCGTGTTGCTGACGTAGTCCTTGCTGGGCATGGCCGAGAGCGTAATTTTGTAACCCCCCTCGGCTTCCAAGGTCATGTTGTTGAGACGGTCGGCGACTTGCTTGATCTTGTCTTCATCTTTTTTCACCGCATCATCCAAGACCAAGGCAAAGCCGGTGACTTCGCCCGGTCGGCCCATGAGTTTTTGCATGGCCCGGATCGGCATGACCAGGGAACCGTTTTCGTAAACGATGAAACTCCGATAGATCCCGATCACTTGGAACGTGGTTCCTAAAAGTTCAATGGAATCCCCCTCTTTTTTATTGATGCTTTTTGCCAATTGTTCCCCCAGCACGACCACGTGTTCTTCACTACTGCCGAACCAGCGGCCGCCGGGCAGCATTTTTAATTGGTCGATCATCACGCTGTGCGGTTCCCAGCCTTGGATGAGAATGTTGATCGAACTCACGCCGTTGTCATAGCCGGTGGCTTCGACCATGTTGGGGTACACGTCTTTCACGCCGGGGACTTTCGCGATGGGCTTGCGAAAGGATTCGCTCAGGCTGCTGTTCAATTGGTCGGGCTTGCCGCCTTCGACCACGATGATGTCGAAACCCCGGCGGGTCATGGATTCCAGCCAGACCCGTTCAAAACTTTCCGAGACCCCCAACAAGGCCACGGTCGTGCCCACCGCGACGGCAAAGCCGATGCACGTCAAGCCGGAACGAAACTTCCGCCTGAGCAGGTTTTTAAGAAGTAAGGTTGAAAACCACATGGGGGGAAATGTCCAATGACCGAGCACCAATGACCAAAAAGGCCGAGCAATGGGGCATCGTCGCAAAAAAGCAAAGTGTTAGGGTAAGCATCCGGGCTATGACCGCAAAGGATTCACCGAGCCGTGGAACAGTTAGGGATCGACTTCAAGTTTTTCCGGCTCTTGACTCTTGTCCCTCGACTCTTGACCGAGTGACATTCGTTGAAGATGGAGTTTTATTAGGCGGGCGAACTCGGCGGCGTTTTGGAGAGGGGCAACATGCCTGGCTCCTGCGACGGTGTCGATCTTACAATCCGCCAGGTGGGATTCCAAGTATCGGCAAGTGGCCGAGAACGTGGTTTCCTCGTCGTACAACCCCACCACGGGCACGCGAACCGAACGAATGCGGTCTTCGGTGAAGCCCGCCGGTTGAAACACGTCCACCCCGGCGGTGGTTCCCGCCAGCTTCGCCAATTGAGAAAGCCAACGAGTGGCGGAAGCCCCCATCACGCCGCGAATGGCTTCGGTTTGTTCGGACGTTAAGTTGGCGACGATCTGGAACAGGCTTCCAAAATCGACCGTGCTGCCGATTTCTACGTTCGCTTTGAGCAGATCTTGCCGAAGTTCTTTCCATATCGCAGTGTCGGCAATGTTTTGCTCAATGTCCCCCAGGCCGGGGAAATAGGTATCGGAGACGATCACGCCGGCGGCGATTTCGGGATGTTCGGCCGCCGCATGCAGGGCGACCACGCCGCCGAAACTGTGGCCCACCAAATAAGCCGGCCCCAATCCCAAAGCGGAATGCAGTTGATAGAGGTCTTCCACCATAATGTCGGAAGTATAGCCCGTGGGCGGGATTTCGCTCACGCCGTGCCCGCGAAGATCGTATGCGGTCACGCGAAACTCGCTCGCCAAATGTTCGATCAAGCCGGTCAACATCCAGATGGCCATGTTGCTGGTAAAGGCATGAATCAGCACCACGTCCGGCCCTTCGCCGGATTGCTGATAGTGAATGTTGATCCCGTTCGCGTTCAAATGAGGCATGGCAATTGGTTTTCAGTTTTCGGTTTTCAGTTAGCTTTTAGCGGTCAGCAAAGAATTTTTGTCGCAAGGGCACGAATTGTAGAAGCGAATTGCTAACTGCTTCGATTATAAATGCCGATGTACGAATTGGGCGAGTTCGCCGATTTCCAGATCGGTGGCCCCGCGATTTCCCAAGTCCATCAGCAGTTCGTTAAAGGACAACGGGCAGCCGAAGTGTTGTTCGAGTTGCTCGCCCAACACGACGGCATCGATCGAAGCGCAGCCCAGATCATCGAAAAATCGGGTCTGCGGTCCGATCTCTCCCGAATACTCCCGGCCCTCGAAATTTCTCAAGAGGCCGGCGATTTCTCGGAAGACATCATCGAGGCTACGCGACATGAGGCATCACTTTCCAGCAAAATCGTGGCGATAATCAGATCATCTTTGCGAATCGTCCGGGCAAGGAGGGATTGCTCGGCCCAATCGCCCGGCAATTGCTCGGCCAATTGGGAACTTGGTTCGATGCGAACATCCCCGCTCGCGGAATCGAACTCGACAACTTCCAGGCTATGCGGCCCTAAAACCAAACCTTGGCCCAAGGCTTTGGAGACCGCTTCCTTGGCACACCAGAACCGCGTGATGGTTTCATCGCGGTCGGCGGGAACCGTGGGCAGCATTTTTCGCTCGGCCGCATTGAAGGCGGCTTTCTCGAAACTTTCTTCCCGATGGGCAATGCGTTCCAAGTCGATGCCGGGCGATTTATCGAAAGACCCCAAAGACACCACCACGCCCTCGGTATGGGCGATGGAGACTAGCGGGAAATTCTCCGGGCGTGCTTGGCCGATGGGTGAAGCGACGGGCTTGCCGTGTTCGTCGGGGGTGATCGCAATGTCCGCCGGGACCATGCGTTCGCCAGTGCGTGCCCGCCATAAAATTCGGGCGGCATCTTTGGCGGCCATGCGTCCGAACAACCATTGCGACTTTTTCGCATCGGGAACTTCTAATTTGCGGAAAGTTCGGAGTTCTTCTTCCGTCAAAGTCACCCGCGCCGAGGCCAACATCATGCCGGGGGCTTGCAAATCGCGGGGGGGCATCAAACCCACGCAACAGGCGGTGGGCGAAATTTCGTCCGCCTCTCCATTGAAGGGAATTGCTTCGGGCCAAGTTTCGCTGAGGAAATAATCGTCCTTCGGGCCGTGAAAATTGAACTCGCCGAAGGGCAGATAAAACCGCCAGTATTTGAGTTTTTCCATCGTACACCACAGCCGGTTGTTCGGCCCCACAACTTCGACCGTATGCGTGAACCGCCGGGCAGATTCGTGATTGATCCGCCCGCGGGCGGTCATTTCGGTGTCCACTTTGGGGCGGGGACCGTAAAACCGAATGTCGCCCAATTCGTAAGGCAGCAGAATCCGCCCGGATTGATCGGGCTGTTCCAAATGCCAACCGGCGAGCGGGTGCATAGCCACATCCATCAAAACCGGGTCCAAGACAAACTGCGGATCGGGATTCGAGCGGAACAAATTCTCGCGGGGCAAAACGCGAAGCTGGCCTTGAATGCCTTCCTCGCCGTAGCGGTCCAGCGACATCACCCCCTGAAACAACTCGCCGTGAAACAGGTTTTTATAGAGCACATCCAACGGAATGCGGCAGGGGCGTTCTCCGCTGAGGGGAAAATCTTCCAATGCCGGTGGAGCGGGATAAGCCGCCGACATCTCCACCGTGGCCACCGCCGCCAAGTCGCCTTTGTGATCGGATGCCGGAGGCTCGAATCCCAGATCGAAAATCCGCATTTCCAACAGCGTGACATCCTGGTCGCGTTTCATTACGCGGGCGGTCAATTCGATGGTATGCGGAAACTCTTCATCGAACACCAGCCAGCGGGCCAATTGCACGTTGCGAATCGCCGTCACCACCTGGCCGGGCAGCAACAGCGTGCCCGCTTCCGCGAGCATCTCCAAACTGAACGTCATCGGCACCACGGGCTGGCCGTTGCGTTCGGGATGGACGTAACTCACGCCCCGTCCGCCCACCGTGTGGTGGTCTCCGTAATGATCCTCTGCCAGATCCAGCACGCGACGCACGACCAATTCTTCGCCCGGCACGCTGCGTTCAATCGTGCCCAACAGCGGCAACCGACCCACGGAAACCGGCGGAGCGGCCACGGGTTGCTCGGCCACCGTTTCTTGCATTTCCACCGGGGAATCTTGCAACCACTCAAACGGATCTCCCGCCATTTCCAGCGAGGGAAAAGCAGAAGCCTGGGGGTTTCGCCGACGATGCAAATACTGCTGCATCACCTGTTCTTCCAGATCGAGAAACTCTTCCATCACGGACCAATACTTGGTGACCACGCCGGCACGTCCGGGATGAGACATGCCCAGCTCGGCATTGGCGGTTCGCGGTTGAATCATGGGTGTGTTCTCGTGCAGCGATCCCCGCCAGGCGATGGGCTGGGGATTTCGGCGATTGTAAAGATGGTCTAATTGCATCGGCACATGGTGGACGAATAATTGGCCCAAAACGTGCTGCAACTGCGTCAGGCCCGAATGCCTTTGCACGTCCGCCGAGACCGCCAGAAAATCCCGGCCCCTCAGAATGTCGGACGTGAAGGACGTTAAGTTGCCGCGCGGGCCGAGTTCCAAAAATATCCGCACGCCATCCTCGTGCATGTTGCGGATCATCCGCGAGAACTCCACCGGCTGAATCCAATGCGACATGGCCAATTCGCGGATCGCGGCGGGTTCCTGGGGAAAGGGTTTTCCCGTCGTGCACGAATACAAAGTCGTTCGTGGAACTTGGAAATCCATCGAATCGAACATCTTCGCCAACGGCCCCATTTGCGGCTCGAACAACGGCGTGTGATACGGGCGATTGAAGGGCAGCCGCTCGTGCATGATTTTTCGCTCGCGGAGAATCGCCGCCACTTTCTCCATCGCATCGGGCGGGCCGATGACCACCGTCTGATGCGGGCAGTTGTCCATCGCTAAATACAGAGGCGACGCATCTGCCGGGTAGCCGAAATCCGCCGTGACCAACGTCAACAAATCCTGCATGGTTTCCCGTGAGGCCCCGACCGCCAACAACACAGATTCGGTTCCCTGGGATTGCTCATCCGCTTCCAAAAAATCCATCGTCTGCTGAACGTTGGCGAAATCGAGTGCGCCGACCAAACTTTCCGAGATCCAAATCGCCGCCAATTCGCCCGCACTGTGCCCGGCCAAGGCGTGTGGTTCGATTTTGAGGGCCGCGAACAATTCCTTCAGCGCCCAATCGACCATCAGCACACTGAACATCGTGTTGCCCAGACCCCCTAGTTCTTTGTCCCGCCCGGTCCGCTCGCGGGGATCTTCCGGCACGCTGAGAAACCGGCTTAATGGGGGATTGTTTTGAGCCTGGCTCATTTCGTCGCAGTGCGAAATCACCTCCGCGACTTCGGGAAAATGCAAAGCTAAATCGCCGATCATTCCTAGATAAGGCGAGCACCTTCGCCCGGAAACAGTACTGCCAGCTTACCGGCATGTCCCAAAGGTTCCCCGGCAAAGAAAATCCCCTGCACGTCCCGAATCTGCTTGCACTTGGCATCGGCCAACTTCTCGGCGGTCCGCTGGAGTTTTTCCGCCAGATCGGAAACCGATTTGGCCACGACCGCCAACCTTACGGGGTGATGGCATTCCTGCACATTCAGCGTGAAGGCCAGATCCGTCAGGCGTAGCTGCGGAGACGTTTGCAGGAAGGCTTGCAGATCGGCAATTACTTGGAGTAGCTCGGCACGATCCCCGCCGGAAAGCAGGATCAGTTCCGTCTCCCAAGCGGGCGAAGGCTGAGCCGTATCGTTGATGGTGACCATGCGGGACATACGAATCTTGAGTGCGGGGGATGAGGGAAAAACTCCCGGCCCGCTCCCAAAATGGGAGCGGGTGGGTCCGAGATGTTGAAGGCGGGAATCAAACGGGAATCGGATCAGGCATTCGCCGAGGCGAGTTGGGCGGGTTGCCCGCCTGAGCGTTTGGGACGGATTTCGTGTTCTTCGCCGCCGGCGATCAAAACTTCGGATTCGCCTTTTTGGCCGTGTTCCAACTCATCGGCGAAGCGGGCGGCTCCCTGGTCCGGCGGGATGAGTTTCAAACCCCGCTTCACCAAATGTTTTTCCAAATGGGACACCATGCCCACTTCCGCCCACGGCCCCCAAGCAACCGCGAACACGCGGCCCGGCCATTGGCGATCCAGCGAATGGGCCAGCTTGCTTAAAACTTCGTTGGCGGCGGCGTAATCCGCTTGGCCGCGATTTCCATACCGGCTCGCGATGGAGGCGAACAACGCCAGGAACTTCAATTTTTGGGGGTCCAGATGCCTCGCCAGAATCCCGGCGCTGTCCACCTTCGTGCCGAATACGCGGTCGAAGGATTCCGGGGTTTTGTCTTTGACGAGTTTGTCATCAATGATCCCAGCTCCATGGATCACGCCGTCGATTCCACCGGCGGATTGAAGCTCTTCAATCAAGGCCGCCATTTCGCTTTCGTTGCGAACGTCGATGGACCGATAACTCACCGTCGCCCCCGCCTGTTTGATGGCGGCCAGGTTAGCCAAAATTTCGCGATCTCTGAGCAATCGCTGGTAGATTTCTTCCACGTTGGCGGGCGTGAAAGTTTCCTTGGCTTTTTCTAAACGGGCCATCAAGGCGGCTTTGATTTCCGCTTGCCCGGTGAGTTTCGCGGTTTCGGCGGATTCCGGTTGAGGTTCGGCGGATCGGCCCACGATCACCAATTTCGGTTGATGGCGTTTCGCGAGTTCCAAAGCGATGCGGGCCGTAATTCCCCTGGCTCCGCCGGTGACCAACACGGTCGAATTTTGATCCAAAACCACGCCGGGTTGCTCTTCATCCAATTCGATGTTCGCCGGCTCCCAGGTGTAGCGAAGGGAATCGCGGTAGCCGACTTCCAAAGGGCCTTCCCGGTCGCTGAGTTCATTCAAAAGCTGTTCCGCGAACAGGGAGGGCGAAGAAACTTCCGCGAAATCGACGGCACGGACCAAGACTTCCGGCCATTCCGAACCCAGGCATTTCGCGAACCCTAAAATGCCGCCATAACCGGGCAGGAAGGGATCGGGCAGAGAATCTTCGCCGAAGGCCAGTTGGCCACCCAGCAAAGTCGGGGCCAGCAAGAAGGCTCCGCCCTCTTCGCCTGCTGCGCGAAGATCGGTTTCCAACCCGCGTGCTAAGAGGTACAGCGATTTGACATCCCGATGGGCGCGGTCGGTCCAGGTTTCGTTTTTCGCAAGTTCTTCCAAAGGCGAAAGATGGATGAATCCGCCGATGGAACCGTGTTCTTCCTTCAAAGCGGCCAAAAGTTCTTCCACGTCTTCCGCATTTTCCAGGTTGGTTTCGTGCGGGTTGATGAGGACGGCGTTGACTTCAAAATCGGCCAATCGGCCCGCGATCTCCGCCGCCAGTCCGCGTCCATCATCAGTGATTAAAACCGTGCCGGTGGGAATCAGCATCGAAGTTCCCTTGGGCAAAGGCAGTTCCACGACTTCGACCAAACCGCGTTGAACTTGCAATTCTTCGGAGGGACTCGCGGGAACAGCCTCGGCTTTTGCGGGTTTTGCTTGCGGCTTTTCGTTGGCGGATTCGGACAAGGCTTCTTCAAGGTAGTCCAAAATGCCGCCTAGGGTGCGCAGCGTGGTGAGTTGTTCCAGATCGAGTGGGGAATCCATTTCGTCATCGTCGGTTCCCAACGATTCCGCCAACGAGCCGAGGATTTCCACCCGCTTGATGGAATCGATGCCCAGTTCTCCTTCCAGGTCCAAATCCATCCGCAGCATCTCCGGCGGATAGCCTGTGCGAGTGCTGACCAAATCCAACAACTGCCGAGTGAGCGATTCCCGCGTGACTGCCGGCGTGGCTTCGGCTTCGGGCTCCACCGCAGCCGGTTCGACGGGGGCTGCCGGTTCTGTTTTCACGGCTCCGTTTCTGGGTTCCTCAGCCATTGGCGGTTTAGGATGCGTTCCATTGCCGGCGGCTCCGTTGGTGTGGCTGCCGTTGGAATGGCTTCCGTTCGTCGTAGCACCGTTCGTGGCCGCTCCATTGGCATGGTTTCCGTTGGGGGAAACCGCAGGAGCCGGGTTCCGCTCGGCGGTTCTTGCCGGCGGCTGCATGGGGGGAATCTCGATAGGCGGCGGACTGCGTGCCGCCTTGAAGGTAGCTAAGCATCACGTTGCGTTGCGTGTCCAAAAACCGCGACATCAGATTCTGAAACCCGTGCATGACTTGGGTGACATCATCGTTTGATGCGGCGATCGAAGTCTGATCTTGGGCGACAATCGCGGGAGGACCGGCATGATGGCCGTTCTGAGAAGCCGGGGCAGCGGTAGGAGCAGGAGCGGTTTGTTCGGAGGGCATTGTCTCTCTCATGGCGATTCGTTTGGGCGGAAGGGAAGCCTGGCCGTTGGTTTTAGGCTCGGCTTTTGGGGAAGGAGTTTTTTCGGCGGGGGTAGGAGCGGCTTGGTTCTGGCCGTTCTGCTGCATGGTTTGTCCCAACAAAAAAGGTTCTGGAGCATTCAGCGGACGATTGCGGATGCCATTCACCATCCACGTCATCGGCGACAAGGGAGTGGGTTCGAGTTCTTTTTCCAAGTTCAGCAAGTTGTAGCCGGCCAGATCGCGGTCTTCGTAAAGCCGTTCTTGCCGGATGGGCACTCCATGCACCAGAAGTTGCGCCAGGGCGTGTTGCAGTTGCACCAACCCATCGCGGCCTTTGACATCGGTTGCGACCGCCAAATGCGGGCGATCTTTCAAAATTTGATTGACCAAGCCCGTCAACACGCCTTGCGGACCCACTTCCACAAACAGGGTCGCGCCCGGCATCAGACATGGCTTCGATTTCCGGCTGAAACCGCACCGAAGAAGCCAAATGCTCGGACAGCACTTGACCGATTCGATCGGGTTCGTTCGGGTAGGCCGATCCCAGCGTGTTGGAATACACGGTTTTTGTAGGCGCGGAGAACGGCGTTTCTCCCAAGACCAGGGCAAACGGACGGGCGGCCTCGGCGACCAAGGGCGAATGAAACGCACAAGCGACGGGAATCCGCCGCCCGCGAAGTTTCTTTTCGGGCAGGCGTGTTAAGAGCGCTTCCAAGCCGGCTTCCGTTCCCGAGACCACGGTTTGGCTGGGAGAATTGAGATTCGCCAGCCAAACGCCTTCCATACCTTCAATGGCTTCGGCAACGGTTTTGGCATCGGCATCGACTGCGACCATTCCGCCTTGGCTGCCCTCGGCGGCTTGGTTAATCAGCCGTCCGCGTTCGTGGGAAACGTGGTAGAGATCCTCTTCGGACAGCACTCCCGCAGCGCACAGGGCGGCGTATTCGCCGTAACTATGCCCGGCGAGAAAATCGGGCGTGATTCCCAAGGATTCCAGCAGCCGAACATTCCCATCCCGGCGGCTCCCAATGCGGGTTGGGCCACATCGGTTTGGGCCAACATGTCCCGAGTGGTTTTCTCGGCGGCGGGCGTGAACGTGGAAGCCGGGTAAATAAACCGTCCCAATGGGCGATCCCATTTGCCGTCCAGTTGCCGGGTCGGCTTTGTCGAAGGCTTCGCGAACTTCGGGGAAGTTGATGCCGACTTGAGCCAGCATGTTGGGATACTGCGACCCCTGTCCGGGGAACAAGAACGCGACCTTTCCCGCCCGCGATTGGCGGATTGTGATGGAAATAAATCCCGCGCGGATCGCTGCCTGCTTCGGCGTCCGATTTCAGCACATTTCAAGGCGGTCAACCAGTTTTTGCTTAAGGTCTTCCGCGTTGAGCCGCCACGACCGCCAAGGTGGGGAAGCGCCGCATCCGTGGGGTTCGTGCGGCTCAGCGACATCGCCAAGCGGGCCAATTCGGGCGAATGCTCGCCGCCTAGGACTCTTGTGGACGCTTTCCACGTCTTGGGTCAGCAGTTCGCGGGTCGCCCGCCGCCAGACGAACAACTCGGCGGGCCAATTCGCGTGCGAGCCGGCGGCGTGCGGTCTTGGATCGCTCCCGGTGTATTCTTCCATCACGATGTGGTAGTTCGTGCCGCCGAAACCGAAGGCGCTCACGCCGGCATAGCGGGGATGGTCCGCCCCGTGCACCCACGGGCGGGCATCGGAGTTGAGATACAGCGGACTTTCTTCGAACTTGATCCGCGGGTTGGGTTGATCGACCAACGTGGGCGGCAGCACTTTGTGATGCAGCGCCAACGCCGTCTTGATCATCCCGCCGATGCCCGCCGCACATTTCGTGTGGCCGATCATCGACTTGACCGAGCCGATCGCGCACGATTGCGGTTGGGCGTCGGATTCGGTGAAGACTTCGATCAAGGCGTCGGGCTTCGGTGTGGTCGCCGACGACCGTGCCGGTGCCGTGGGCTTCGACCAGTTCCACCTTGCTCGGCGAAATTCGGCCTGACTGTAAGCCCGGCGCAGTGCCCGCATTTGTCCCGTGAGGTTCGGGGCGGTGAGACCCTTTTCGCTTGCCGTCGCTGGAAGCGCCCACGCCTTTGATCACGGAGTAGATTTTATCGCCGTCGCGTTCGGCATCGGCCAGGCGTTTGAGCATCACCACGCCGATGCCTTCGCTGAGCACGATGCCGTCGCCCGCCGCATCGAAGGGGCTGCATCGCCCGCGTTGGGAAAGGGCGTGCGTCTTGCTGAACGCGGTGTAGGCGTAGGGCGTCATCACGGTGTCGGCCCCCATCGCGAAGGCCACGTCGCTGGTGCCCATCTCCAATTCGCGAACGCAGGAATACACCGCCGCCAAGCGACGAAGCACAAGCGGCGTCGATGGCGAAGTTCGCCCCGCCGAAGTTAAAGCGGTTGGCGACCCGGCCCACGGCGACGTTCGAGAGAATGCCGGGGAACGAATCCTCGGTCCATTCGGGAGAATGCGGAACCGCTGTTTTTGAGAATCTTCTCCGTCGGGATGTCCATGCCGGGCACGGTGTTCAACATCGGCAGGCAACAACGGAAACCGTAAGCCACCGCCACCGGGCCGCCGCCGCCGCCGATGCCCAACATCGCGCGAGGTCTTCTCGCGGTTGAAGGGCCGCGTCGGTGTAGCCGGCGTCTTCAATCGTGTGCTGCACGGCTTCCAGGAGCAGCAGTTGCAACGGCTCGATGGCCTTCACGCTCGCGGGCGTGATGCCGTATTGCAGCGGATCGAAGGGGATGTCCCCCATGAACCCGCCCCACTTGGAGACGATTTTGTCTTTCGCCCGGGGATCGGGATCGTAATACAGCCGCCAATCCCAGTGGGTTTCGGGAACTTCGGTGACGGCATCCACGCGATCCAGAATGTTTTCCCAATACTCCCGGAGGCTCTTGGCTCCCGGGATAGAAAGCAGGACATGCCGATCACGGCGATGTCGCAGGGTTTTTCGGCGGCCGGGGTCTGGCCGATTTCCGGCGCCAGTTGTTCAGCAACTCGCGCGCTGCCTTCGCAGACTTCGCGGTGCAGTTCATCCATCGTGATCACCCGGTCGTGCATGGACGCGACTTGGCCGATCATGTACATGCCGCGTGCGAATTGCTCATCATCGGGCAGGGACGCCAGTTTCGAACTTGCCGATTCCTGCTGCACGCGGTCCAACCCTTTGGAGGCCACGCGCAGCCGGCCGATGTTCATCCATTCCAGGCCTGGGTGATTTCTTCGTTGGTTTTGCCCTCGCGCTTGGAGTTTGCTGCTTTTCTTGATGAAACGCCTGGAAGTAAGGCGTGTTGATGCAGCGAATCGCATGCCCGGGGCGCGGTTTCCAACAGACACCGTGTTTTGGCTGCCGAGGGCTTCTTGTTGGAAACGCGGGCACGATCGCCCCGCCTGCGACGGCTTCTTGCGTGAACAGGTAAGCGGTGCCCATCAGCACGCCGACGGCCACGCCTTTTTCGGCCAATGGAGCCGCCAATGCGGCGACCGCCGCGGCGGAAAGCGGCATCGTGAATGCCCGCCCGCGAACACGATGTGCAATTCTTCCGCTTTTCCGCCGCTTTGGATGTGATCCGACAGCAATTCGCACATGGTTTCCCACAGCAGGAAACTGCCGCGCGGACCAACGTGCCCGCCGCATTCCCGGCCCTCGAAAATGAAACGCCTGGCCCCATCTTTGAGAAACATCTTCAACAGTCCCGGCGAGGGAACGTGCAGATAAGTCGGAATGCCTTCTTCTTCTAACTCGCGGGCTTGATCGGGCCGACCGCCGGCGATGAGTGCGAACGGAGGTTTGAACTTGCGGATGGCTTCGATTTGTTCCTTGCGAATTTCCGGCGGAAGAAAGCCCAGCAATCCCACGCCCCAACTTCGTTCGCCCAATTGCTCTTGGGTTTCGGCCAGCAGGGTTTCGGTGGCTTTCTTTCGCAGCAAGGCCAAGGCCAAGAACGGCAGCCCGCCCGCCAGCGAGACGGCATCGGCAAAGGCCGCCGTATCGCTGACCCGCGTCATCGGCCCCTGAAAAATCGGATATTTAATCTGATGCCGATTCGCGAAATCGGACTCGGCGGCCAACGGTTGCAGTTGCCTGGCCCATGCCAAGTTTCGTTCCACGCGATCTGCGACCGCCTGAAGAATTCCCGCCACGGTGACGTAACGCTCCGCGAGTGCCGTCGCGAAACAGGCGGATTGCCCCAAGAACAAAACTTCGTTCTCGGGCGCGCTTGAATTTGGGCTTCGACGGCTTCCCGCCATGCGGCTCGTTTTTCTTCCGCCGTCAACTCCGCCGCTTCCAATCGGGCTTCCTCGGTTTGCAATTGTTCCACGAGGGAACCGCCGGGCCGTTTATGCAGCCGATAAATTTCTCCCAGGCGTTCTCCCAAACAAACGGTTTGGCTGCCATCAAAGGCCGCCAGCCATTGCCGGGCGGATTTGCGGAGCGAAGATTCTTTCGCCAGCAGCAATTGATGGTCCAGCACAACTCCGGTGGCCCCGCAGGCAATCGAAGCCGCCGCCGCATTGGGGCCAATCCCGCCTTGCACCCAGGCCGGCAGAGATTGTTCGGATTGCGGACCAAATTCCGCCCGCCAGCGTTGCAGCAGGATGAAAGTGGTTTCCTCGCCGACTCTCCCGCCGGCTTCTTGGCCTTTGAGAATTAGCCCGCTCGCGCCCAGCCGATGGCCTTGATGCATTTCCTCTACGGAAACGGCTTCCCAAAAGACGGCGATTCCCTGGCGGTGAAAGCGCTCCGCCCACTCGCCGGCGAGCGGATGATCGCCCCCCGCGAGAATCACAAACGCGAATCCCGGAGCAGAGACGTTTTCCAGTACGGGGAGAATCTCCGCACCGCCTCGGCCCAGCTTCACGCCGAACTCTCCGCTACATCCTTTTGCCACCTCCTCAAGCGCGAATCGCGCTTGCGATGGTGATGAAGCGAATTCCAAATCCAAGACACCCCGCCGCGCCAGCTCGGCACGAAGCGATGACGACCCCCGGTTCCATTTGGCCCGGCGGCGTCATCACCAGCAAATTGTGAAGGTCCATTGATTCCCCACGCGATCGGATTCACTCCGAATCGACTTGAAACAAAAAATCTGGCGAGATAACCCACTTGCCAGCATATAAGCCGAAAACCTTCCTCTTTTGCCCAGTATTCAAAAGCGGAAGAAATCAGCACCAAACAGCTAAATCATAAAGTAAACCTATTTCCCCCAACATCTCTATTCGATTTATCTTCAAATGCTACTGGACGCGCCAGGGGGAATTCAAGACCTTTGAGAGACTTCCTGGCCACATCTCGGAATTTGATCGTGATAACTGATATAATGAAATTGAACCGACACTGCTCTTTTTGCATAAACAAAAGTATATATCACGCGCTGCATTTGAGAATTGCAACTCGACGGAATGGCATTTGCCAATCGTAGGAAACAAGTACGCCGCGAGTGGAAAACTCGTGTCATTTGAGGTTTGGATTTGTAAGGCTTTCCCTACGCTTTGCAGAATTTTCATTATTGTCCCCCTCCATCGCCTAGGAAGGATGTTGCCTTGGTCAATCCCTTGTTAATTCCCTCGCGAAGTTGGAATGCCGTCAAACGGGTCGGTCTGATTCTTTGCTGTACGATTTTCGGATCGATGCTCGCCGAGGGTTTTGCCGGCAATCCGGCCTTTGAAAAACCCGTCCGCGTCAATACGGCCCAGGTCAACTCCAGCGGCGGGAATACCGCAGTTCAGATGCCCGAAGGCAAATTGGTGTTGGTTCCGCCGGGGACAATTGTGAGCAAATCCGCTCCGCGGGGTTGGTCGCATTTGGTTCTGAAAAGCCTGCCCCGCATCAGTCCGAAGCATCAAGCTTTGGTGTCCGCGACGGCTTACGAACTTTCGCGGTTGGTGTTCACCTCGATAGTGGCGCGGGTTGAACAGATTCCCCAATCCAATCCGCCGCGCTACGTTTTGGGCGACATTGGATTGGGTTTGGGAACCACAGTTCAAGGCCGGGACATGGTTTTGTCGCCGGAGACTCAAGCCCGTTTGGGGGCCAATTTGGGATTTCAAGAACGCATCGTACTGAGTGAGTGCTACAAACGGCAAGCGATGGCCCGCTCCGTGGTTCGCACGCCGACAATGGCGGTCTTCGACACCCATGCCGTGATGATCCGCGAGGGGCAGCATAGGCTCTCCAGAGTGCGTTATGCCGTGCTGCTCGATCCCCGTTCGGGACAAATCGCTACCCTGTGTTGGGGAGTCGCTTTAGACCAGCAAGGACGCCCGCGTGCCGCAACCACGGCGTTGGAATGGCTTCCGCCCAATAAATTGGCGGACTTGGTGCTGTACGTCGATCCCCGGCACATCACACTAACCATCCCGGATGATCTGGCATTCGCCGTCGATCGCGCCCCGCAAGGCCACGCGAGAATTCCTTTGACGAACGATTTGGCGATCTCGGCGGGCAGAGCCGTTTATACCGCCCAATCCGCCGGGGAACTGGAGTCGGCGTTGCGAACGGAACTTCAGCGAATCATTCAAAGAACCGCCCGCAGAGATTCCACAAACCGTGTTGCGAGCGGTTCCCCGCAACGATAAAGTGGACTGGGTAGTTTAGGTTGCTTTGTTTTAAGATCCATTGCAAACATCAGCGGAGAGCCAGAGAGCGGCGAGCCAGAATGCTTTGCAAGGTCTGGAAACGTGTTGCATATTTTTCCGGCCCTCCGCTCTTAACCCTCCGACCTCCGCTTTTTTGAGGAACAGTTTTGTGTGGTTTTTGCCTCTCCTTTTTCTTTGCGATTCCGTTTTGGCGGATGCTCCGCATTTGGAACAGAATCCGATTTATCGGGAACTTAGGCAAACCGGGGTGGACATCACCGCCAAGAATGCATTCAAACTGCAGGCTCCTTATTTGGCCGATGGTTTGGACGCAGCCGAGCAGCGGAAACTGATCGAGAAGTTGGGCGGTCGGCGGTATCCTTGGGAACGAATGACCCACAAATCCACGGTGGCCCCGCAAATTATTCACCTCGACGAAGAAACGCCCGCCAATACCAAAACCAAAGCCCGCATGATGCACGTCTATTTTGTGGTCTTCGGCGACATGCAGGCGATTGCCAAAAAGGGCGGTTTAATGCAACCGGACAACACCACCGGCAAGCAATGGAAAGAACTGACCGCCAAAGATTTGGCCGCGAAAAAAATCACTGCGGTGGAACCCGATCACGAATCGTATGGTTATTTCACCAATGACGTGATCGACAAAATTCGCCTCAGCGGGGTGTTGCGAACGTATTGGACCCAAACCGAGGATTCCCTGCTCGCCGCCGCTGTTTTGGATTCGCGATTCGATGGAGATGAAACTTACCCCAACCGCTGGCAGCCGCTGACACGTGGCCGGGATGGTTTTGAAGCCGGCAAGCCGTCGCCTTATCACGGAGCGGGCGGCTACACCAAAATCACGAAACTCAGAGCACCCGCCGGTGCGCTGTTCGTCGAATCGCATCTGATCTTCGCCGAGCCGCACGCTTGGTTTAATGGAACGAATCTCCTCAGCTCGAAACTCGCCGCCGTGATTCAACACGAAGTCCGTTCCGCCCGCCGGGAAATTATGAAACTGCCGTAATTCCTTTTGACGAAGCCTCCGTGATTTACCTGCCATGTTCGTCCATCAAAACCAACTCGAATATCTGCTGCCGTCCGAGGCGTATTCTTCAGAATCCCATTTTCGCTTGGAACTCGACAAGCTATTCCTGCCTGCTTGGCATCCGGTGGGCACGCGCAGCGGATTGCCGCGTGATGGAGATTTTCTGACCTGCGAATTGTTCGGGCATCCCGTGCTCGTTAGAAACTTCGCGGGCGAACTGCGGGCGTTTCAGAACGTCTGCGCTCATCGGCATTGCCTGTTGACTGGCGAAGCCCGCGGGCACAGCGAAAAACTGCGCTGCCAATACCACGGTTGGGAATACGACAAAACCGGCTTCACCAACCGCATTCCCGATGCCCGTTGCTTTCGCCCCTTCGACCGGGAAAAATGCGAACCTCTTACCATACCGCTTAGAGATGCTGGGCGAGCTAATCTTCGTCTCACTCGCCGAAGATGGCCCCAGTTTGCAGGAATTTTTGGACCCGCATTTCGATCATCTGGCCGAGCGCTTCGCCGCTCCGGCGTGGCCGGTGAAATATGCTTGGGAGTACGATTGCCCTTCCAATTGGAAAGTCCCCGCCGAGAACACGCTGGAATCTTATCACATCCCCTATTTGCACGCGGATTCGTTCGGCGGGATTTATCCTTCGGAAGAAGAATCCACCCACGAGATGACCTCGCGTTATACCACGCTGACTTACAATTCCGCCGAAGATCCCCGCGTGGATAAGTGGCAAACCCGCTTCACGCGCTGGCTGGGGGGAGAATCCACGAACATCTACAGGCACTTTCACGTGCATCCGAATTTGATTTTTGTCACCACGGATCTGTTTGGATATGTGCTGGCTTATTTCCCCACATCCCCCAAGACCACGAAAATCTGGCTGCGGATGTTCAATTATCGGGGCAGCAAGCCCGGCCTTTGGGCGGCTTACTTGGCTTGGGTTTCGGGAACCTTCGGCAAGCGGATGATGAAACAAATTCAACTCGAAGATTGGGAGATCTTCGCCGACCAGCAGCGCGGCTTGGAAGCCAGCCGACATCCCGGTTGCATCGGCACAAGGGAAGAACGCATTTATGCCTTCCAAGAATACATCCGCCAGGAATGCGGACTCGAAGCCAATGCGAGGGAATCGCTGACGATTTCCTCGCGGGCTTGATGCTCTCTATTTGCCGCGAAATGCGAAATCCATTTCGTTCTCGCCCGCGCGGATGTCGGCTTTGGCTGCGTGGATGCCCACGGCTTCAATCGTAGGGTGGGGTTCTACCGAACCGAGGTTGTAGACCAACACCCGGTTGGGGCCTTCTACCGGGCCTTGGGTTTCGGAAAGTGAATATCTGCCGCGATTGATGCGAGCCGAGACCGGGGCGGCATTGGGGACGGCTTCGGACAAAAACGTAATGCAGCCAAAACCGATGGGCTTCCCATCCACCGCCGCCGCGCCCTTCACTCCGGCCCGCTTAACCGGTCCAGAGAGGAAGCCAGAATTTTTCAGCCAATCGGCGAGGCGGTCTTTCCACGTTGAAAGCCCCGGTCGCCCCGGAGCCAAGCCCACGCCGTGCGGGCCATCTTGATAGATGTGCAATTCCGCCGGGACTTTGGCTTTGCGAAGCGCCTGATAAAACGCAATGCTGTTTTCCACGGGCACGCCGGTGTCGGCTCCAGTGTGGAACAAAAACGTGGGCGGCGTGTCTTCGGTGACTTGCTTTTCGTTGGAGAGATTTTCGGCCAACTTAGGATCGGGGTTATTGCCCAAGAGATTCCGTTTCGATCCCGAATGCCCGAAGGTTTCGGTCATGCTAATCACGGGATAACACAAGACCGCGAAGTTCGGTCGGCAGCTTTCGCGGCCGATAGGGTCTTTGCTCTTCGGATCGCCTGCATCGAAATGCGTGGCCAAGGTGGAGGCCAAATGCCCGCCCGCAGAAAACCCCATGACGCCCAAACGGTCAGGATCGATCTTCCATTCTTTGGCACGTGCGCGAACGGTGCGCATCGCCCGTTGGGCATCTTGCAAAGGGGCCGGGTGATGGTAGCGCCCGCCCAAGCGGTACTTTAAGACGAACGCCGCCACGCCGATGGTATTCAACCATTTGGCGACCTGATGGCCTTCGTGATCGGTGGCAAGTGCGCCGTATCCGCCGCCGGGACAAACGACAATTCCCGCGCCCGTGGCTTTGCCTGCTTCGGGCAAATAGACCCGCAGCTCAGGGATGTCCGCCGGTTCGTTGCCGACGGCTCCGGGCGCTCCGTCCGGCCAGAGTTTAATGGGTTCCGGCCCCGCCGCCGTTCCCACTTGTGCAACCGCCAACACAATCAACCATCCTAAAGCGCTTCGATGAAGAGTCATTGCCGTTCCTTCCGAAAGTCAAAATCGAGGAGTTGTTTCCGGATGCATATTACCCAAGAACCGCCGCCGGGCGAAAGTTCACCGGGGCGATTGGCTGGCGGGCACGCTTGCGATTGTTCGCCGAGGCGGTAGGATAATTTTCAATCTTTTTCCAACCTGATTTGACAACGCATGCCTTGATTGGAGTCGATTATGAGATGCTCGCTGTTGTTGGCCGCCGGGACGTTCGCCATGTTTTTGGGCTTGGCGGAAGCGCCGGCCCAAGAGACGCTGGGAAAAATCATTCGCGAAGACCCCGCGTTCGATAAACTGATTCCGAAAGATGCCAAGATCGAAATTCTCGCCCAGGGGTTTACTTGGACCGAAGGCCCGGTCTGGAGAGCCGACGGCACGGGCGGGCATTTGTTGTTTTCGGACATCCCCCGCAATTCGGTCTTCCAATGGAAAGAAGGCCAAGGCATTCGCTTGTTTTTGAATCCTGCCGGCTACACCGGCGTGGTGTATTACGGCAAAGAACCCGGCTGCAATGGGTTGCTGCTGGACTCCAAAGGCCAATTGGTCTCTTGCGAACACGGCGACCGGCGGATTTCCGTTTTGACCAAAGGCGGCGGCAAACGCACGCTGGTCGATAACTACCAAGGCAAACGGCTCAACAGCCCCAACGACGGCTGCTTCAAATCCAACGGGGATTTGTATTTCACCGACCCCATTTACGGCCTGCCCAACCGCTGGGACGATCCTCGGCGGGAATTGGATTTCTGCGGGGTCTATCGGCTTTCCAAAGCCGGCAAACTCACGCTGTTGACGAAGGAAATGACGAGGCCCAACGGCATCGCGTTTTCGCCCGATGAAAAAACGCTCTATGTCGCCCAGTCCGATCCCGAAGCCGCGATTTGGAAAGCCTTTCCCGTCAATGAAGACGGCACGCTGGGCAAAAGCCGGGTGTTTTACGATGCCACCGAAGCTGCCGTCGCCAAGCTGCCGGGACTTCCCGACGGCATGAAAGTCGATCGCCAAGGCAACGTATTTGCCACGGGACCGGGCGGGGTGTACGTGTTCTCGCCCGCCGGCAAACTTCTGGGCCGCTTGGACACCGGCGAGCGCACCGCCAACGTGGCCTGGGGCAACGATGGAACCATGCTCTACCTCTGTGCCGACTCCTACATCTGCCGGATTCAAACCAGCACGAAGGGCGCAGGCTGGAAGTAAGCAAGAAGGCGAGCGGGGGGCGTAAGCCCACTCGTTACGTGAAATGCTCCAAACGCTTCCCAGTGAAACATTCTTCCTGCCCGCCTTATTCCTTGCGAAGGCTTTCGCGCGGACTGGAAAGAACCCGCGCGGCGCGTTACGCTGCCACGCGTGATTCTTCCGAATCCCTCGGCAGTATCGCGCGAAGCCGATCCCTCCCGCCCTGATTTCATCCCGCTGTTGAAAGAGATCCGCCATGTCCACTGCCTCGCCGAAGCAGGGCTTAACCAGCGTGCAATGGTTAATCTGCATCATTGCTTCGATTGGCTTTGCGTTCGACATTTATGAACTTTTGATGGCCCCCTTGGTTTTTCCCGATGCCATTCGCGATCTCACCGGAGCCAGCCCCACAGATCCCGCAACCCGCTCGCTGTTTCTCTCGTGGGCCGCTTGGCTATTTTTCGTGCCAGCGTTTGTGGGAGGCTTGGTGGGGATGGTCGGCGGATACCTGACCGACATCTGGGGCCGTCGGCGGGTGCTCGACGTATTCGATTATTCTATATGCGGTTTCAGCGTTTCTCGCGGGTTACAGCACGAACATTTGGATGCTGCTGGTCTTTCGCTGCACGACGTTCATCGGCGTGTGCGTCGAGTTCGTGGCGGCAGTGGCATGGCTCGCGGAACTCTTCGATGACCCGATCCGCCGCGAGCGAGTTTTGGGCTATACGCAGGCGTTTTCTTCCATAGGCGGGTTTTTGGTCGCGGTGGCCTACGGTTTGGCGGGCCAATTCGCCCCCGATCTGTTCGCTGTGCGAATCCCGGAATTTCTCACCGGCATGCTGGGACAGGTCAGTGCGGAAAGCCAAAACGTCGCCTGGCGATACACGTTGATGAGCGGTTTGGTTCCCGCGATCCCCTTAATCCTAATTCGCCCTTTCCTGCCCGAATCGCCTAAGTGGAAGGAAAAGAAAGATGCGGGCACGCTTCGTCGTCCGACTTTTGGGGAGTTGTTCGGCACGCCGAAACTTCGCCGCACAACAATCATCACAACCTTGATGTTTGCTTGCAGTTACGGGGTCGCGTTCGGGGCGATTCAGCAAGTGCAGCACATCCTGCCGGGCCTACCGCAAGTGAAAGAAGCTCAGCAGCAAGCCGAGGCCGACTTTGAAAAACGAAACGCAGCATCAAAAACCCCGCTCGCCGGAAAGCCCTTGAAAATAGCCATCGCAAAAGCCAAGCGTGGCGAGTTCGTGCAGACCAAATCGTCCGTCACGACGGTGCAGGAAATCGGCGGCTTGGTGGGACGGGTGATTCTCGCCATCGTGATCGTGTATTTCGCCAGCAGGCAAAAGTTGATCAGAATGTTCCTTCTTCCGGGGTTGATCGTGTTGCCCTTTACATTCGGTTACGCAGTCATCAATGATTTGACGCTCACCTATATCGGCATGTTTTTGGCCGGGCTGTTGACCGTGGCTCAGTTTAGCTTTTGGGGCAACTATCTCCCGCATGCTTATCCTTTGCATTTGCGGGGTACGGGAGAAAGTTTCGCGGCCAATATCGGCGGACGAATCATCGGAACCTCGTGTGCTGCCCTCACATTGACTTTGGCCGATCAAGCCTTCATGCCGGGCGCGGACGGTCCCGCCCGCACGGCATACACGGCGGCGATTGTCGGAACGAGCTTGTATCTGCTGAACTTTATCTTGAGCTTCTTCCTGCCGGAACTCGAACCGCAAGAAGATGAACTCTCCGGCGAAGCCCCCAAACCGAAAACCGTTTAAGAGATTGGTCAGCATGGCTTTCGTGGTTTGGATTCTGTTGGCCGGTTTGACCGTGGCGCATCAAGTCGATTGGGGGTTCCCCGCTGAGCCATTGTTCGGCGGGGTGGTTCCACCGGGCTTGATGTTTCATGCGGGGATCTCGGTGGCGGCTTCTTTGATTTGGTTATTGGCGGTGACGTTTTGTTGGCCGACCGATGCCGAGGTGGAAGTTCCTGCCGGCGATGCGGAGGCCGGCGGATGACGCAGTTGGTGATCGTGGCGATCTATTTGGCGTTGCTGTTGGGCTTGGGGTTGTTCTCCAGCCGACTGCTTCGCCGGACCAGCGAAGACTACATGCTCGCCAGCCATTCCATTGGCCCGGTGCTGTTGTTGTTGTCGCTGTTCGGCACGACGATGACCGGCTTCGCTTTGGTGGGTTCAACGGGCGAAGCCTTCAAGGAAGGCATCAGCGTGTATGCGATGCTGGCATCGGCCAGCGGGATCGTGCATTCGCTGTGCTTTTTCGTGATTGGCGTGAGGCTTTGGACTTTCGGACGGAAGTTCGGCTACACCACGCAGATTCAATTTTTCCGCGACCGCTTGGATGCCCCGCACATCGGGCTGTTGTTGTTCCCGGTGTTGGTGGCGATGGTGGTGATCTATCTTTTGATCGGCATTATTCCTTCCGGCGCGGTGATCGCCGGCGTGACCCGCGGGGCATTTCCCGAAGTCTTTCCCGCGACCGCGGGCAGCGTGCCGGCGTGGTTGGGTTCGCTCGTGATTTGCTTGGTCGTGCTGACTTACGTTTTCTTCGGCGGGATGCGGGGCACGGCTTGGGCGAATGCGTTTCAAACAATGGTCTTTATGCTGCTGGGCGTGATTACGTTTTTTGCCATCGCGGACAAACTCGGCGGAGCCGAAGCTGCAACGGCGGCGGTCTTGAAACGCTTCCCCGACAAACTCACGCTACAAAACCTCCAGCAACCCGAGTATTTCACTTACCTCTTAATCCCTTTGTCCGTGGGCATGTTTCCGCACGTGTTTCAGCATTGGCTGACCGCCCGGCGAGCGAGCAGTTTTAAGTTGGCCATCGTGGCCCATCCGATTTTTATTCTGATCGTCTGGCTGCCTTGCGTGCTGTTGGGCGTGTGGGCGACTTCGATTCTGGATGCCAACGGCCATTTGATGTTCCCCCAAGACATGCCGCCGGGTGATGTGAATAAGATCCTGGGCATCATGGTGGGACGCTTCACCAACCCCGTGCTGGCGGGGTTGTTGACGGCGGGGATTCTGGCGGCGATTATGTCCTCTTTGGACAGCCAGTTTCTTGTGCCTGGGCACGATGTTCACCGAAGACATCGTGCTGCGTTACGCCGGGAAGAATCGGTTTAGCGAGAAGACAAATCGTGTTGATCGCCCGTTGTTTTATCGTGCTGATCGTGGCGATGACTTACGGCCTAAGTCTTATTCCAATGCCCCGCGTGTTTCGCCTGGGCATTTGGACGTTCTCCGGTTTTGCGAGTTTGGTTCCCTTGGCGTTTGCATCGCTCTATTGGCGGGGCGTCACCAAAGCCGGGGCCTATGCCAGCGTGTTTGCGGTGATCGGTTCGTGGTGGCTGTTGTTTCAAGCGGCCGACTTCGGCAATAATCCCCGGTACACTTTCCTCGGCATGCAGCCCGTCGCGACAATGTTCGTGTCTGCCACCGTGGCATTAGTCTCGGTGTCTTTCATGACCAAACCCCCGGGGGAAGAAACCCTGCAAAAGTTTTTCCCTCGACGAGAAACTCAGAAAGGCAATTGATGATTGTCGATTAGCGATTTTTGAAGGATGAAGTTCAAACCCTTCAAGAATTATCAATAGGTCTTTCCTCTGACCCCTGGCCTCTGACCCCCCGACCTCCAGCCTCCGACCCCCCGACCTCTGAAAATGCCCGTTTCCCGTTTCATCACCCAGCGCCGCGTGGAGTTTTGCGATACCGACATGGCGGGCATTGTGCATTTTGCGAATTTCTACCGCTACATGGAACAGGCCGAGCACGATTTTTTTCGCTCGCTGGGTTTCAGCATTATGGAAACCCAAGCCGATGGCACGGTTTTGGGTTGGCCCCGCGTCTCGGCGAAGTGTTCGTTCGAGGCCCCGGCGTTTTATCAAGATGTGCTGGAAATCCGCCTTATCGTGGAACGCATCGGCGTGAAGTCGCTGACCATCAATTACGAATTTTGGCGGGAAGACCAACGCGATCGCCCGGGGGCAGATGAAAACCGTTTGCTGCGTATTCGTCGGCGGGCGAGCCGATGCGGTCGTTGGAATCTTCCCGCCCCGTTTGCCGCGAAAATCGCCGAAGCCCCAGACTCGAAAGAGGAACCATGAACGAAGCCCCGATTGATCTGAAAGTCTCCGGTCTCAGCAAAACCTTCCCCACGGCGGCGGGGGAATTGACGATTCTTATCGACGTCAACCTGGAAATGCAGCGCGGGCATGCGGTGTCCATCACCGGGCCGTCGGGTTCCGGCAAAAGCACGCTGCTTTACATCATCGGCACGTTGGACCGGCCCACCGCCGGCAGCGTGGAAATCCTCGGGCAAAACCCTTTTGCACAGTCCCAAAAGGCGATGGCCCATTTTCGCAATGAATCCATCGGCTTCATCTTTCAAGACCATCATTTGCTGCCTCAGTGTTCGGTTCTGGAAAACGTATTGATCCCCGCATTGGCCGGAGCCGGCGCGGAAGATGCGGCAGAGGACCGGGCAAAAAAACTGTTGGAACGGGTGGGACTCCAAGAACGCCTGGCTCATCGACCGGCCCAACTTTCGGGCGGAGAACGCCAGCGCGTGGGCATTTGCCGGGCGCTGATTAACGAACCCGTGCTGTTATTGGCCGATGAACCCACCGGCAACCTGGACCAAAAAACGGCGGATTCCATCGGTTCCTTGCTGTTGGAAATCGCCAGTGAGCAAAACACGCTCTTGATCTGCGTGACCCACAGCCGAGAACTCGCCGGGCGCTTCCCCGATCAAAAAGAACTCAAAGCGGGCCAATTGGTTCCCACGACCTAAACCATTGTTTGCGATAGGCTTGCCCTGCAAAAATGAGCGTCAAGTCGCGAACCGGCTTCTGGTTCCGGTCATCGCGGTTGGGAGAGAATTTTCCTCTCCAAGAAACAAACCATGCCTGGCAACCGAAAAACAGCCGGAACGCGGGGGGCGTTCCGGCTGCCGAGATTGTTTGAGTGGGCTTGGGGACGGCCCGTTTTTCGGGATGATCCTTTGGGGATCATCTTTTCAATGCACTACCAGCCCACTTGTCGCATGAGCCAGCGGTTTTTGCGCATTTCGCAGTCCCACAATCGCGAGAGGCAGCATTTCTTCGGCGGGCAGCAGTCGTAAACCGGGCCGCAGCCATCATTGCAAACGGGAGCCGGGGCACAGCAGGTGGGGGCAACGTGGCAGCAATTGTTAGAGACCGGGGCAGCGCAGCTCGGAGGGACGTGGCAAGTCACCGGAGCGGGGGCACAGCAGGTGGGAGCCACTTCGCAGCACGTGGTCGGAGCGCAGCAAGTGGGTTCGATGTAGCAACAGGGTTCCGGCGCACAGCAGCTATAATGCGACTTGAAGCAATCGAACAAGCACGCATCGGCTTGGCTCGTTGTGGCCGAGAGAATAAGTAACGCAACGCTGAGTTTGATCCATCGCATGGATTCGTGTTCTCCTCGAGGGAAAGTAAAGTTGTGATTCACACGGTCACCATCCTTGACCTCGCCCAGCCCACAACGGGCGGGTGTATTTTCGTGGTGTCTCCTTGCATCTTAACTTCGCTCATTTTCCCGCGTTTGTCGCAACGATCCCGTTTTCCGACAACGGGTTTCTGCAAATCTCTGTCGAGGCTATCGAGTCCAGGCATTCTTCCGATTTTGCCAATCTCGGTAAGTTGTGCGGTTTACGCAGGATAATTTTCTATACTTTTGTTCTAAACCTGGCCAGGTTTTTTCAAATTGAGCGAATCGGAAACCCCAGGGAACTTTGCGCTCTGGCGCTTCTGCGATACACTGTCGGGCGAATGCGGTGCGAGAATCTCCCCAGACATTCTGCCCGGAAAGTATTGTTTTCCTCTTAATACCACTCACTTTTCCCGATTACTCCTCACTGTGAGTGGGTGAAATTGGCGAAGGAGCGCCGATTCTTGCAAAACATGCCCATCACCTCCTCTTTGCTCGATGAATCGTGGAATTGCTACCGCGATCTCATCGAAACCCGACTCGCCAATTACCTCCATCGCGAGGAATTGCTGCATCGCGATTGCCCCCCCAAACTTCGCGAAGCCATGTCTTACAGCCTCTTGGCGGGCGGAAAGCGGCTTCGTCCCGTGTTGGTCTTGTTGGCCTGCGAAGCCTGCGGCGGAGAACCGGAACTCGCCTTGCCCGCCGCGTGTGGCTTGGAAATGGTGCATGCGTACTCGCTCATTCACGATGACTTGCCCGCCATGGATGATGATGACCTTCGCCGAGGCCGACCCACCAACCACAAACAATTTGGCGAAGCCCTGGCGATTCTGGCGGGAGACGCCTTGCTAACGCTGGCGTTTGAGGTGATTGCCAAACAAATTCAGCCGCCGGAAGTTGCGGCGGCTTGCTGCGCGGATTTGGCTTCCGCCGCCGGGGCCACGGGCATGGTCGGAGGCCAAACGGCCGACCTCGATGCAGAACAAGCCTTCCGTTACCCCAATGATCGCCCGAACTTAGAACAATTAGAGTCCATCCACCGCCGCAAGACGGGTAGCCTATTGACTTGCGGTTTGGTGATGGGGGCCAGAGTCGCCGGCGCGGACAAACCCACGCGAGACCGGCTGGAAACTTATGGAAAATCTGTTGGATTGGCCTTCCAAATCGCGGATGATCTCTTGGATGTGACCGGCAACCAAGCGAAAATGGGAAAAGCGGTTCACAAAGATGCCGATCACGGAAAACTGACGTACCCCTCCCTGTTGGGAATTGAAGAAAGTCGCCGACGGGCGGAAGATCTCATCCGCCAAGCCTGCCAAGCCATTGCCCCGTTGGGGGTTCACGGTCAACGCTTGGACGCGTTGGCCCAATTTGTCTTAAAGCGAGACCACTAATGCACTTCGAGCTGTTACCTCGCCTCAAGTCCCCCAAGGATTTGCACAGCCTTTCCAATTCGCAACTTCAACAAGTGGCCGCCGAAATCCGCGAGGCATTATGCCACGTGGTTTCCAACCGAGCAGCGCACTTCGCCAGCAACCTCGGCGTGGTCGAGTTGTGCGTCGCTTTGCATTTGGTCTTCGATTTTTCCAAAGATCGGCTGATCTGGGATACCGGGCATCAAATTTATCCCCACAAACTGATTACCGGGCGGTTCCAAGAGTTTTCCACCATTCGCCAAAAAGGCGGGTTGATGGGTTACCCCAACCCGGCGGAAAGCGATTACGACTTATTTATGACCGGCCACGCCGGTTCCAGCGTCTCCACGGTGCTGGGGATGAAAACGGCGGATGATTTGCTGTTCGACGACCACCGCAAATCGGTCGCGGTCATCGGCGATGGAGCCTTGCCTTCGGGAATCGTCTTCGAGGCCATGAACAATGCGGCCGGTCTCAACAAAGACCTGCTCGTGATCCTCAACGACAACAAAATGGGCATTTGCCCCCGCGTGGGCGGCGTGGCAAGCTATCTCGACAAAGCCCGCGTGGCTCCGTTCTACAACGGACTGAAGCGGGACATTTCCTGGCTGCTCAACAAAGTCCCCGTGGTCGGCGAATCCATGGCCGAGACCCTCGGCCAATTCAAAGATGCCGTCAAATCCTTCCTGCACGGCGGGATGCTGTTCGAGGAAATGGGCTTCCGCTACATCGGCCCCGTGGATGGCCACGACCTGATCGGCCTCAAGAAAACCTTGGAAATGGTGAAGGACGTTCGCGGCCCGGTGCTGCTGCACGTCTTCACCGAAAAAGGCTACGGCTTTGAACCCGCCCGCGAAGATCCCGTCTCGTTCCACACGCCCGCTCCGTTCAAACGCGACAAAGAGAACGGCTTCGTCACGGTCAAAAAAAGTTCCGCCGCCGCCTACACCGACATCGTCAGCGCGGCGATCTAAAGATGCGATGCAAAAAGATGACCGCGTGGCCGTGCTGACGGCGGCGATGTGTGCCGGCAATAAATTGGGCCGCATTCGCGATGAATTTCCCGACCGCTTTTTCGATACCGGCATCTGCGAAAGCCACGCCGTCGCCTTTGCGGGCGGGATGGCCAAATCCGGCATGCGGCCCATCGTCGATATTTACAGCACCTTCCTGCAGCGCAGCTTCGATCAGATCTTCCAGGAAGTCGCGCTCCAAAACTTGCCCGTGGTGTTCTGCATGGACCGCGCGGGGCTTTGCGGACCGGATGGCCCCACGCATCACGGCGTGTTCGACAACAGCTACATGCGAATTTTCCCCAACATGGTGGTCATGGCCCCCGGCGATGCCGCCGATGTGGAACCCATGCTGAAGTTCGCCCTCCAGCACGATGGCCCGACTTCAATCCGCTATCCCAAAACCAACGCCGAGACCGTGGACCGCGACACCGCACCGCGGTGGAACTCGGCCAAGCCGAGGTTTATCATTTCGGTCAAGATGGCAACTTCCTGGCGTTCGGGGCATTGTTCCCGACCTGCGTGAAGGCGGCGGACAAACTTCGCGAAGAAGGTTTGGACGTGGGCGTGATCAATGCCCGTTTTTGCAAGCCTTTGGACACGGGCATTGTGCTCAAAGCCTTGAACGAATCGGGTTTCTTAATCACCGTGGAAGAAAACACGTTGATGGGCGGGTTCGGCTCGGCGGTCTTGGAAGCCGCCAATCAAGCCGGGGCCGGAACCGACCACCTTCGCTGTTTGGGCATTCCCGATCAATACATCGAGCACGGCGAACGCGGCGAACTTCTGGCGGATTTGGGCTTGGACGAGGAAGGCTTCATCGCCGCCGCCAAACAAATGCTCCACCGCGAAAGCCTGCTCCAAAATCAACCCGTTTGAACTACTGTAAGGCGAGAGACTACCACCCAATTTGGGTCAGCCTCTCGTCATGGGTCTTGCGGTGTCAATTCTACAGCGACCGCCCACCCGCGAATATCATTAGGACGACATGAAAATACTCGGTCTGGAGATGCGCTGTTGGGAAATGTTCGGAGCCGTCCCACTTGATCAGTGATTCCAAAGCGGAATTCAATCTTTTTTGCGAGTTGATCTCGGCGGTTCTTGTAATGGAAGTCCAATTCGAACGGCGAAAAGTCATGAGGGAAATACCCAACACCAGCGATCGCAAACGCGGTACGACTGATGTCCTTTAGCGTTAGCAACGGAATTCCATCACACCAAGTGCCGAGGCTGCGAGTGAAAGGGATTTCGTCAAACGGAAACCAATATTCAAGCAGCAGAACCAGCCCGGAGTCCATGATGATCCGTTCTCGATCCGCAAGATCGGCGAATCGCCATTCCCACAGAACATCAGAGATCCGAGCTTCGAGTGAATCTTCTTCCGAATGTCTTGATGAGGCGAAGATGTTTTTTCTCCCAACTTTTTTTCCAACAATCCGTGTATCTCTCAAGGCTTGTAATACCAACTGAAAAGTTTATTTATCATCCGTTCTGACGCGCAAAATTACAAGCAATTCTTGCGCCAGCGGGTTCTACAGCCGCGAAGGACGATTTCAAAATTCCGAGGTTACAGTAGATTTTCCCAGTTCAGTGCATGATTCTCAAGGAGGATGTCATGAAGATCACGCGGTTCCAAGTTGGCCTTTGTTTCGCGGCATTCGGCCTTTTGTTTTTGGGAAACGGGCAAACCGGATTCGTGGCGGAAGAGGATGCCTACACCTTGGAAGAATCGCCCGCGAATTCGCAGGTGTTTCGCGTGAATGCCGAGGTGGACGTGCGGGGCAAACTGCAAACCACGGCGGACAAAGACAAAACCTTGGATTTGGATCTCGTGGTGGAGGCAGACTTCGATTACCGCGAACGCCGACTGCCCGGCGCGGGCCGCGATGCCGAGACGCTTCGCTCGCTCCGCGAATACCACCAGGCCCAGGCCGCGATTTCGGTCAACAAAAACCGCAGTTTCTCTTCACTTTCCCAAACGAAGCCGTTGATTGTCGCCCACGGAAACCGCGAAGGCATCGTGTTTTATCATCCCGAAGCCCCGATGACGCGGAACGAATTGGAACTCCTGCAAATGCCGGGCGACGGCTTGGCGGTGTTGGGATTGCTGCCCCAGACCAAAGTCGAAGTCGGCCAGAAATGGACCGCCGAAAATTGGGCCGTGCAAATGCTGACCGGCATGGAAGCCTTGCTGAAAAGCAGCGTGTCTTGCGAGTTGGAATCGGTCAAAAACGACCTGGCCCGCGTGAAATTTGAGGGCACTGCCGAAGGAGCGGTTCAAGGGGCGACGGCGGAAATCCAACTGAGCGGGCATTACGTGTTCGATCTCAAGCGAAACTATTTGCGAGGCGTGGAGTTGAAGCAAACGGAGAAACGCGGCGTGGGTGCGGTCTCGCCGGGCATGGACGTGGTCGCGAACGTAACGCTCACCCGCTCGCCTGCCACAGACTCAGGAAAAATCACGCCCGCCGTTTTGGAGCACATCCCCTTGGAACCCGCTGCCGAGCAACTAGGGCTTGTGCTCAAACTGCCTTGGAACGCCCAAATCTCGCATGGCCGCGATTGGCACGTGTTCCAACAAACACCGCAATTGACGGTGCTGCGTTTGGTGCAAGCAGGTAGCCTGATCGCCCAATGCAATTTGTCGCCATTGCCCGCACCCAAATCGGGCCGCCGGATGAGCGAATCCGAATTTCGCGGCTTGGTTCAAAAAGGGCTGGGCGAAAGCCTCAAATCCATCGTGAGTTTTGAAACGTTAAGCGATCAGGCCGACTTCGCCATCGACCGCATCATTGCCACGGGCGAAACCCAGAAGATCGACATGACCTGGCATTACTATCAAACCGCGACTCCCGCCGGAAACGTGCTGTTCTTCACGGCGTTTGAAACCGGCCTCAAGGAAAAGCTCGGCCAAGAAGATCTCAAACTCGTTCAATCCCTGAAAATGAAAAAGCCCGAACTCATCCCCGCCGGCGGCGAGAAATAGGTTTCCCTTTCAATTCTACCCATCGCTGCCGAGCCGCATCCAAAATTGGATTGATGAATGCCGATTGATGATTTTGAATTGATGAAGTAGGAAATCTCGATCACTGCCAGCAAACAGAAAGCGAGTTTTTTACCGCGAAGCGGTTAAATCACTTTTATCGTTTGTATCACGGAGGCCAAACGTGCGCGAACAATCCTGGCAGTCGCATTCTGTTTCAGTGCGAGTGAAGAACAAGTCCCCGCCCATGCAGAAAAATCCGCAGAGAGCCGTTTAGAGGGACTCCTCAAAAATTGGGAAAGGCAGTCGCAAACCGGCAGGGTGATTCAGATTGAGTTTGAACGATTTGTGTATGATCCCGTGTTCAAGACAGAACGACGAGACACGGGTCGCCTCATCCTTGGAAAAAGCCAATATCGAGCGGATTTCGAACCGAGACAAGCTGGGAAAACAATCAAAAGTCAGAGAGAAGGATACAAACTTCGGACATCGCAAACGGAAACGTGGATTGGAAATTCCAAACGAACAGTTCAAATCAACCATGAATGCAAAACGGTTGACATCTGGAATTGGGCGAAGCCCACACCGGAAAGACCGGCTCCAATCCCGGAGGTTCAATCATCTTTTCTCAACTTGGCTGTTCCTGCGTTTCTTGAATCGGACGTACCGAGTTACATCCGTGTTCGAGCGGATGAGTTGAAGCGACGATACGACATTGACTTTGAACAGGAGAACAAAAGGGATACAGTGATCAGAATGCGGCCGCGAGGGAAACCGGAATCCCAACAACACCAGGCGATTGTTGTGATGTGGAGCCATGAAAATGCGCCGCGTGCATGCCGTTTCGATCATTGACCCATCGGGAACTTTAGAAACGGTCTATGTCGTCAAAAAGTATCTCAGTAATCCTCTCCTGGATTGGGACGCAGTCACTGAATCCCAATTATCCAAAGTATTCCCTCAAAGAACATTCGCTCCAAGTAAAGGTCGATCAGCGGGGTGAATCTCAGTGCAATGGGAATAATCCGCAAAACCCTCTCGGTTCGGAGGGGGAATCTTTGCCGTTTCGCCTCTTCCCGTGGGGAATAAGCTAGGCTTGAGGGTTGAGGTTCCCGGTTGAGGAGCCTTATCCGCTGAGATCCCTCTTGGCTTTGGGAGATGGGTGCGTGAGTTTCGCCGTGACTGAATTGCTGCCCGTAGAGGCGGCTCCGCTGATGTTCTGGCTCTGGGTTTTGGGCGGCGTATTCGCGGTCGGCGGGACGGGTTTCCTGATGGGAGTCTTGTTCTGTGGGATTTCTTCCCGTGGCAGGTTCCAAAGGTCGCTGCGGTCGCCGGGCAATTTAATGCCAGTCGTGCGGGAACAACTCGAATCCGCCTTGGATGCCGCAAAGCACTCAAAAAACACCGGCAGTTGGTGCTTTCCGAAGAAGAAACCGTCGAGCTTTCCAGCCGGCGGGACAGCTTGGCCGCGATTCTGAATGAAATCGTCGAACTGCAACAACAAGTGGCCGCGACGCTGGAAGGGAAACCTCTGTCCGGGAACTTCCGGAGCTCGGTTCCGTTTGAAATCGCCTGGGAACGAGAGCCGACGGATGAACTCACCAAACTCCCCAATGCCCAGGTGATGGCGAACAACTTAAACTCCATGCTGGACAAAAGGACGGAGCATCAACGGGGCAGCGGGATTCTGTTCATCAAGATCGAAGGCTTTGAAAAACTCGCCGAAGCGTCATGGCGCCGGAAGGCCGGGAGACGCTGCTGCGGAAATTCGTCAGCGTGATCATCCGGGCGGTCCGCGAAGAAGATTTGGTGTGCCGATACGATGCCGACACGTTGGCGGTGCTGTTTCCCTCACTCGATGAAGGCCGCGAAGGCCCGACGTTGGCCGATGCGGTGCGGAAATCGATTTTAGCCATCAGTTCCGTTTGAGCGAAAGCGGACCGTCGATCATTTTCAACGCTCATTACGGCTATTCGGACTGCCTTCCGCATGAGAATGAAGATCTGGTGCTGAATCGGGCAGGGAACGCCCTCGCCAAATCCGAAAGCAAGGGCTGCAACCAAATGCACGTCCACGATGGCGATTCCCTGCTGCATCTCGGCGCAGCCCCATTAATCCGGGCGGAGCCGGCAACGCACGGCAACCACTTACTGGCCCACTTCGCTGGGCACCGTTTTTCCCGTGACTTCCCAACGATAGAGCACATCGGGAGGTGGTCTGCCGGGTTAGCCGTTCGTAGGAAATGACGAGCGTCCAGGTTCCGATCAGCAATTTGTCGCCGGGCATAAGGGAGCCCGCTCGATGGACTCCCCGTTGACCCACGTGCCCTCTGGCGAATGCAAATCGATCGCCACCAATGTGCCGTTTTCCAAGTGGATTTGACACCGCCGAGTGGGGGAGGGGATTCGGAAATCTGAAGTCGGCATCGTCCCCGATCCCCAAAAACACCGGGTAGGAATCGAGGACGATGGGAGATAGAGCCGTTGGCATCTCATCCAGAGAAAAAGTCGGGCTCTCATGGGGAAGAATTATCATCAACTAATTAAATGGGAACAACTTCGATTTGATTGATGATTGTTCGACCGCATCCAATCGGAGAACCGCTTCCTGTGCAACTTGCTTATGATAGTAAGAGGAAACTCGGCCCGCGTAAAAGCAACAGTCCTTCGCGAAATTCGCACGTCAAGTTTTGGCTCAGAGCGAAAAGTCGCTCCGACAAGGCTTGTTGGGCTTCGGTAAAACTTCGGTTTCGCGGTCGGCAGTGGCGGAGCAATCATCGGGCAGGCCTTCCTTTCGAGGTGGGATTTGTTGCAGAGGTGCTTAGAACGGACTTCCTTCCACTAGCAATTTCCGGAATGCCAATCGCACCAAGAAGTCCCACTTATTTGTCTCCATGCCAATTCCGCGAAATCCCTGCGATATTTGCCGACATTCCAAGAAAAAACCGCCTCCTCCCATAACAGGAAGGCGGAATTTGAGGCAAGTCCTGCCAAAAATCGTAAGCAGGCTGGCTTAAGAAAAGACATCAGCCTCAAGCGGGCAACTCATTTTGCCGGGAAGGGGCGTTGGCTGACTTTGCCGGCCGAGGGAAAATCTTCGGGAATTTTCTGAGTCACTTTGCCCGTGGCTGCCCATTCCGCCCCGCGTTGAAGTGCCGTGATGAACCCACGCATTCCTGCGAGTATTCCGCATGCCCCATCGGCGTGTGAAATACCCGGCCTTTGCCGTAAGTGATGGTGAATAACATCGGTTCGTTTCGACCGGAGCCGCCTTTTGCCGGGTCGGCATACGCCGTCGCCAAAATTCGCATGTTGACGGCGGGGCCTCGGAGTTTATCGTAAAGTTCATCTTTGACGTGCATCCATTCGCGGGGCATGCCTTTGGTGATGGGGTGTTCCGAGTCCCTGACGACGACCGAAAACGGATGCTGCGCCCCGTGATGCCCGCCGCCGCCTTTGCCGGCATCGCGGATGAGTTTCGCCATTCTCGGCCAGATAAACATAAGGGCCGCTTTGCTCGTTTCGTCCGCCCCAACCGCCCAGGCCGATGATCTCGTTGTACTCTTTCCAGTTCCCGAATGCATTGTCGGCGGCATGCACGATCACCAAACCCCCGCCGTTTTTCAGGTATTGAATGAACGCATCCCGCGTTTCTTTAGGCCATTCCGCTCCGTTGTAATTGGAAACCACCACGTCGTACTTGGAAAAGTCCGGGTGGAAATTCGGATCGGTTCCTTTGGGAGCCGTGGTGGCAACGGCCACATCGAACAGCCCGGTTTGTTCCAGATACTTCTTCATCATTTGCGTGGTTTGGGGCCAGTTGCCGTGATTGTTTTGGCCATCGACAATCAACGCATCCAGCTTTTTCTCAGCAGCGGGGGAGGATACGGCAAATAGGCCAGAGACAATCACCGCTAAAAACGCGACGCACTTTTTACGTCTCAATAAACTTGCCATGTTGCAACTCCCCTTATAATCAGATAATTCGGAACCAGATCGACGACATGAACGGTGAACGCTCTGCTTTTACCGGTCATCGGGAAATAGTGTGCTCTTTGTTCGTGTTGTTTCAGGCACAATGATAACCAAAATGGCCGCCCACACGATAGTGCAGTCGATGTTGTAGGCAGCATAGCTGTTGAGCGACGCTTTCCTTCGGTTCCTCTCGCATCCCACATCCCCGCCGCCTCGTTTTGCTCCAGCCGTTTCATATCCCCCATCTGCCGCACAGGTATGGCCGGGTCACAAATCCCGCAGCCAATTCGACGCATCTCCTATCCTCCATTGTGATTGACGACCGAATTGGCAGGGGGTATTCTCAAGACGGATTGTAGAGAGAAACATAAGTTTGGCCAAAATGTCATGCGGTGCCGAGCGAATACGTGCTTGTTCGTCGGTGAGTGTCTTTTCCCCACAAATACCTGGTTGCGGAGGTCAAAGATGCGTCAGATGGTCATGACGGCGGTTTTCGTTCTGGCCGCCACGGGAGGAGCCTTATCCGAGGCCGATGCCCAAACCCCGGAAGGCGTAAAGCAGCTGAAAGCCGAGATCGAAAACCTGCGCAAACAGGTGAGCAATCTGGAGAAGGAGAATGAATTGCTCAAGCGGGAGATCGAACTGATGAAGAAAGAGGCCGAGGCCAAACCCGATGCGGCCAAAAACCTGAAGACCGAGGAGAAACCGCGCACGAAAGCCACCGAATTGGGCTTTGTCGAATACGAATTGGTCAAGTGCGTCCGCGATCCCAAAGTTCGCAATCGGGTCACCTTCTCGTTTGCGGTACGGGACGAATTTTGGAAGGCGAACGTGGAAACTGTTCACGGCTGTAAGGGACTGACCCTCACAACGGGTGACGGGAAGGCGTTGGACGGCAAGGTGGTGTACGTATCCAATAGCAATGTGAGGCTCACGAAAGGTGAAGTGTCGAAGTTCCAGGTCACCTACGACGGCGTGGATGAAGACATGACTTCAATCGAGGAAGTTGGACTGACGATGGGATCACAGCTTGGGATCCCTGCGCTCGGCGATGAAGTTCTACCGCATCAAAATCGAGCCGAAATAGGTTCGTGGCAGCCGAACAAAGCGGGGTAGCCTAAGTTGCTTGTCAACCTGGGTCGCGAAGCGACAGGAGGTGCAAGAGGATGGCCTCCTTCAAAACAACCTCCCACGGCTGCGTGCCGCCCCGATTGACAAGCAGTCGGGGCGATCCGGGCCAGCAAACCAACCCCACCTTTCTGCGAATCAATAGTGACCATCATGCTTGACGAAAGTGCCGCCCCTCCACGACCTCCAAAGCTGCGTCTGCGTCGCCTTGCCTTTGTAGTCGCTTGCCTCGTCGTTGTTGCTGGGGCGGTCGCATGGCATTATCGGTTGATTCCCGGGATGCAACCCAATGCTCGCGAGAATGCGATCATGGTGATTGCACCATACCGCCATCAGGGAACTTGGGTCTTTGATGATGCCTCGGCAGGTCTCGTCAAGGAGCCATTTGTCGCGGGTGTGCCAGAGATGATCGACGTTCTCGTAAAAGACATCCCGAACGCCGACAAAGGATTCCGCCTGCTGTTTAGTGCGCAGCCGTTTCCCGGTCATCAAAAGGAGCTGACCTGGCTCCGCGGAAATTCCGGTGGTAACTACTACTCATGGGAAGACTCGCCAATGGAAGGTTGGATTTGCCCTGCAATGTTCAAATACTACTCAACCGCGCCGAAACATCTGTACGTGAAGGCCGAGGCAATCGAGTAACAAAACGCCCTGAAGCACGGTAAGCGGTGCTAAAGTATGGCCACCTTCAAAACAACCTCCCACGGCTGCGCCGCCCCGATTGACAAGCAATCGGGGCCACTCTGGGCTAAAAGCTAAATGCCAACCGCTGCCTTAGAACAATTCGCTGATGAGTTTGCCGCCTTCTTTCACGAGTTTCAGCGGTTGGTTTTCCGGGGTGTAGTATTCTTCTTCGGGCTTGATGTCCAAGGAATGGCAGAAGCTGAGATACAGATCGGAAACGCCGATGGGGCGTTCGGTCACGTCCACGCCGTCTTTGTCGGTGGCCCCTAATACTTGGCCGGGTTTGACTCCCCCGCCCGCCAGGGCCGTGATCCAACCTTTGGCGTAGTGGTCTCTGCCGCCGTCTGTTTTGATCTTGGGCGTGCGTCCGAATTCGCCCATCCAGACCACCAGCGTGTTTTCCAGCATGCCCCGTTGTTCCAAGTCGGTCACTAAAGTTGCGAAACCGGGGTCGGCTTCTCCGCAAAGATTGGGCGTATCGCGGAAGCCGTTGCCGTGCGTGTCCCAACCGGCATCGTTCTTGTCGCCGTGGCTGAAAACTTCCACGAAACTCACGCCCGTTTCCACCAACCTCCGGGCCAGCAAACAGCCTTGGCCGAAGGTGGTTCTGCCGTAGGCATCCCTGAGGGTGTCCGGTTCCTCGTCCAGCTTGAAGACTTTGAGTTTGGGGCTGGTGATAAATCGGCTGGTTTGGTCGTACACGTTTTTTTTGTCTTCGACAACCCGCGCCGCCTTTGTGCCCGATTTGGCGAACTCGGCATCCAGGGCATCCGCCAATGCCAAGCGTCGGTGCAAGGTGGGCGTTTCCAGGCGAGGCGTGACATCTTCGGGCAGGGTTCCCGGCTCATCAATGGCGAAGGCTTCGTGCTTCGCCCCCAAGACGCCGGAATTGACATCCCGCGTTTTAATGCGGGGTTTGCCGATGCGAACGAAGGCGGGCAGTTCGAAAGAGGCGTTGTACCGTTCTAATGACACCACCGAACCCCAAGTGGGATAGGCAATCGTGGGATTGATGGGATAGCCCGTGCGAACCAATTTAATCGCACGGAAGTGGTCGGCTTCTCCGGTGTTCATGGAACGGATGAAGCTAATTTTGTCGGCGACTTGGGCAACCTTGGGCCAAAACTCGGCGAAGGCGATGCCGGGCAGTTTCGTGGAAATCGCTTTCGCCGGGCCTTGGTTTTTCGATCCCGGCTTGGGGTTGAAGGATTCAAATTGGCTGGGTCCGCCGTCCATCCATAAGAGAATCATCGACCGCCCTTGTTTGCGGAGTTCCTCCGCCTGCGCGATCATCAGAATCCCGCCAACCAATTTGGGCCGCCGCCAACGCACCGCCGCCGATGGCAATTTGCTTGAGAAAATCGCGACGCCCGGCGACTCCGTTTTTATCCGTCCACGCATGAAGGAATGGTCGAATCATGGAAAGTTTTCCTGGCTGGTGTTTGGCGGTTTGACACTAATTTCGCGTGGTGAATTCCGCACTATTAAGCAGGCTCCACAGTAAATCCTCGAAACCTTGTTCCCGGTTGGCCGAGTTTTTCAGATGGGTTTTCACAATCGCCCGTTCCCTGTCATTCGGTCGGCGGGCCAACACGCGGGCGTAAAGCACATCGGTCACGGCGGCATCGTCGGCTTCGATTTTCAGCAGCTTCGAGAGCATTGTCTCGCGGTCGGCATCGGCCTCGAGTTGATTCAGGATTTGCTTGTTGTTCATCATCAGCATGGCTTGCTTCATCGTGCGGTTGATGAGCGCATCTTGAAACGAAGGATCATAGCCGAAGGCTTCGTTCACCAAATCCCTGGTGCTTTTGGGCGGAGGCGGAAACCGCACGGCGGCCGTTTGCTTGGCTTGTTCGCCTTTGAGATTCGGCAATTCAATCGCGTTGGCGAGCGAATCGAAGACTTCATCGCCCCGCAGCTTTTTCGGGGTGGCTCCGGTGAAGGCAATTTCGGAACCCGGAACTTTGCGTTCGGCTTGCTGATAGTATTGACTATTCACAATCACCCGAAACAGCGAACGGGCTTCAAACCCCGATGCCGTGAAATGATTGGCCAAGGCTTGGTGCAATTCGGTGAGGCGGGCATCGGCCATTTCGCCCATGTCATCTACGGGATCGTAAAAGCCCCGCCCCATCAGTCTGGCCCAAACGTGATTGACGAACGCCCTGGCAAAATACGGGTTGTCGCCGCTGACCAGCCATTTCGCCAAACGTTCCCGGCGGTCTAAATCGCTGAGGCCGAGTTGCTGCGGATTGGCGTTGAAGATCATGGGGTGCATCATGCCTTTGCTGCCGGGCATCTTGTGCTCGCCTTTGTCGCTGCTGGAAATTTCGATGCTGTCGCTTTCGTTCCTAGGCAGTTTGACTTTGGTGCGGGCGAAAAATGCGGCGAAGCCGTGAAAGGTTTCTTGGGGCATGTCGACAAAGGGATGATCGTGGCATTGGGCGCAGGCAATTTTCACGCTCAGAAATACCCGCGTGGTTTCCCCCGCGAGTTTATTGGGTTCTCCTTGATGAAACCCGATGAACGTCGCCTGCGGATTCTCGCCCACGGTTCCCACGGCGGTGAGCATTTGAAACACAATCTCATCCCAACCCGCGCCCGCATTAAACCGCTCCGCGAGCCAAGTTCGGAAGGTTTTGTAATCGAGAAACGTAAGCTGCGGTTCTTCTTGGCGCGAGCCGATCACGTCGCTCCAAAAATTGCCCCAGTTTTTGCCGAAGTCCGGCGAGGCCAACAAACGATCCACCGCCCTCGCCCGGCGGTCGGGTTTTTGATCTTTGAGGTACAAGCGGAACTCTTCCAACGAAGGCTGCCGACCCACCAAATCCAGCGAAACCCGCCGCAGGAATTGCACATCATCCACCAAGGGCAGGGGTTTGGCTTGGCCGGAATGCTCGGCGAATAGGGCATCGACTTGGGCCGCAACGATGAGTTCCGCCGGCTTGGTTGGTTTTTGCCTGTGGAAATCGGGAGCCTTCAGTTTGGGCGGGGCTGGTTTTTTGGCGATTTTCTGGGGCGAGGCTTTTTCCGTTTTTTTGGCCGTCGCGAATTGGGATGCGGTCAGCAGGCGGATGCCATCTACGATGACCGTGGCCTTGGTCCCTTTGGTTTCGATCAACACTTTGCCCGCCGTTCCCGGTTTGAAGCGAAACGTGCCCAAGGGATGAAAACCCGACCCCAAGGCAGGCCGCTGGGTTTGATCGACCGTGATCGTTTTCGTGCCCTCGGCGGATTGAATCGTCACCGGCACGGCCTTCTCGCGATTGCCGCTGGGAGTGTAGGCCAACAGCACGGCATACGGGCCGGGTTCTTTCACTTCAAACGTAAACTCGGCGGATTTTTCGCCTTTGCCTTCGTTGCCATCGTGCTGATAAGACTCCCCCAAGAAAGGCCGAACGGAGGTGCTGGACTTCCACTCCCCCGTGAACTTGGCTTGGAGATCATCGATCACCTGGCCGGTAAGCGAAGCCGGGTCAGTCTGGGGCCAAGCGGTTTGCGGCAAGATCAAAAACGGCAGGATCGCAAGCAGCATCCGAGTCGCGGAAAGAAAGGAAGGCATGAGGCAATCGTTCCGATCAGGGAAGACCAAGGCGGGAGAGAAGGCAGTGTGAATTTCGGGCCAGAGCTAATTTTTTGGGTTACTCGGCTTTTTTCTGTTTGAGGTTGCCGTGGAAACCGCCATCGTTGAAGGCTGCGATGGCTTCGAGAACGTCAATGCCTTTCCCGGTGATGGTCACGGTTTTGGCTTTGCGGTCCACGTTGATTTCCTTGATGTTCTTCACATCTTTCAAGCTTTCTTTCGCGCCGGTTTCGCAGGCTCCGCAGCAAAGATGCACGCCGGTGAACGTTACGCTGTCGGCGGTTTCGCCTTTTTTGACTTTAGGTTGGGGAAACTTCAGCAGCCGGTCCCCATGACTGGCTGCCCCATGAAACCCGGCTTTCGCCAAAGCGGCGATCCCGCGTTGGGCGGCCTTCTGGTCGGTGGCCTCGAACGAAATAGTTTTCGCCTTTTGATTGGCGGTTCCATTCGTGACGCCTTCCACATCGCCGAGTGCCTTTTCGACGGCTTTGACGCAGGCCGCGCAGCACACGTGGGCATTTTTCACGGAAACTTCACCCGCATGAATTTGCGGAACCGCCAGCAACAACAACCCGAATGCGAACAACGCAGAAGAAAATGGCTTCATCGCGAAATACTCCTGAAAGAGTGAGGCAGAAAACCCAGCACGCGAACATTACAATACCAAGAAAACTCCGCAAAAACAACACGTCGGCACATGTTGATTTCATCTCGATCACGCCAGCAAAACCGCGATAAGTCCCGGTGAGGAAAATCCCATCCGAAATTCCCGCGCCGCCGATGGAGGCAATCGGAGCACCCAATTCCTGCAAGCGGTACAAATTCAGCACATCCGCTCCCAACAGCGTGCCCAAACTCCCGGCGACGTAGGCAATCGGGGCGGCCCGCTCGCGGTCCAAAAGCACGGCGGTCAACGCGGCGAGAATCGGCGGAAGAAAAATCGGCAGCGAAATCCCCAAGCCGGGAACCGGCTTGGCCATCAGATGAGTTCCCACGGTGAGAATCACGACGCCAATTGCGGCGCGAATGATGATCGGGTTTTTGACCAACAAATAAATCGAGAGTGCCACGGGAATCAAACATCCGCCTACGTTGACCGCAAGAATCGTGCGGTTTTCGTGCTTGATCTCCGGGACGACGTAGGTCACCCCGTAAGACTCCACCTTCCGATTGGTTACAATGTCTTTCGCCGGAAAGGAAGCAATGGGAATGTTGATCCCGCTGCCGAATAGCGACAACAGCAAAATCGCGAACACGTAGCGGGGATCGACCCCCATTTTCGCATAAGCGTAAGTCAGCACACGCAGTTCGATCAACGCGATCAGAAACGCCAGACCCACAAACAACACCAGCAAAAAGAGCGGCGAATTCGGGAAATAAAAATGCGGCGGATGAAACATCGTGAGCTCGATTTTCGTCGTAATAGCTTGATCGAAAATTCCAGGGGGATTATAGAGAAGTGGTTGGATTCTAGCGTCTCTCCGCTTAGTTGGCCAGAACGCTTACGAGATCGGTTTGCCGCTCATTTGAAAGAGTGGCCAGCCCGCCTCCTTCCGAGAAGGCGCAGCATTTGCATATAACAACATTCAGCCGAGCGGCCGGGAGTCGCTGTCCAATTTCTTAAAGAGGATGCTTTCAAGGAGATTCCATGCGTTACGTCGGTTTCATTCTGACGTTGTTGCTGAGCGCGGCATTTCTCATTGGGGGCGTGATGATCGGCCCCGGGTGGTTTGTGCCGCTGGCCGTGTTTTTGCCGCTCTCGGCGTTGGGGGTTTGGGATCTCTGTCAGACCAAACACAGCATCTTGCGAAACTATCCGTTGATTGGGCACTTCCGCTATTTGTTCGAGGAGATGCGACCGGAGCTGCATCAATACTTTATAGAAAGCGACCTGAATGGACGGCCGTTCGATCGCGATGCGCGTTCTTTGATTTACGAGCGTGCCAAGAACGTGAACCAAGAAAAAGCGTTCGGCACGGAATTGCAGGTTTACGATGATGGCTACGAATGGTTTCTACACTCCATCGCGCCGCGGCCCCAAGAGGAACTCCCCTTTCGCGTTCGCGTCGGCGGTCCCGGTTGCCGCAAACCCTACGAGATGGCTTTATTAAACATCTCCGCGATGAGCTTCGGCGCACTCAGTCAAAATGCGATTCTTGCATTAAACCTCGGCGCGAAGATGGGAAGTTTCGCCCACGACACCGGCGAAGGCGGGCTGTCGAAATATCATCTTCAGCACGGGGGCGATTTGATCTGGGAAATCGGCAGTGGTTACTTCGGCTGCCGAACGCGGGACGGCAAATTCGACTTGGAAACCTTTCGCGACAAGGCCAACCGCGAGGAAGTCAAATGCGTTTCGATCAAACTCTCTCAAGGCGCTAAACCGGGTTTGGGCGGCGTGATGCCGGCGTCCAAAGTCACCGCCGAAATCGCCGAGATGCGCGGCGTGCCCGCGGGCGAAAAGTGCGTCTCTCCTCCGGGGCACACGGCCTTCGGCACTCCCCGCGAACTTTTGGAATGGCTGCAACAATTGCGGGACGCCACGGGCGGTAAGCCGACGGGTTTCAAATTGTGCCTGGGGCGGCCGGCGGAATTTTTGGGCATCTGCAAGGCGATGTTGGAATCGAACATCTTGCCGGATTTCATCATCGTGGATGGCGGCGAAGGCGGAACCGGAGCCGCCCCTTTGGAATTTGAAGACCACGTGGGAACCCCGTTGACCGAAGGGCTGCATTTCGTCAATAACGCACTGATCGGCTGCGGATTGCGCGAACCGATTCGCATCGGATGCAGCGGCAAAGTGACCTCCGCCTTCGAGATGGCCAAACGCATCACGCAAGGGGCCGATTACTGTAACGTCGCCCGTGGAATGATGTTCGCCTTGGGGTGCATTCAGGAGCAGATTTGCCACACGAACAAGTGTCCGGTCGGCGTCACCACGCAAGACCCCAAGCGGGTGCGGGCTTTGGTGGTTCCGACCAAGGCCGAGCGGGTCCACAGTTTCCAACGCAACACGACCGCCGATTTTCGTCAATTGATCGCCGCCTTGGGCCTCGAAAAACCGCATCAGCTCGAACCATCCATGTTAATGCGGCGAATCAGCCCGACCCAGGCCAAAAGCTACGCCGAGCTTTATCACTATCTCGAACCCAAAGAATTGATCGAAGGACAACCCCCTGAGTATTGGGACACGTTATGGAAACAGGCGTCGCCGGACCGCTTCCATCCCCCGGCAAAAACATAGATCCCAGACTGGCTCGAAAGGCCGGTTATCGATCGACCAACTCGCACGCTGAACGATCAACCGGCAATCAGAACCGGATTCCGCTCGCTGGAGAACCGGGAGTTTTCCGAAAGATTGGCTGCGGAAAAAAACTATTCCCATCCCGGCACGCCAGATGCGTATAATCGCGATATGGCAATCGACAAAACTCCAACCCAAATTTCCCCTCCTTGAGAAAAACCCATTATGGCCGATGAAAACCAAGACCCGCAGCGGACGTTTCACAAAGACTGGCGAATGTGGTTCGTTGTGGGGTTAATGCTGCTCAGCATGTTGATCTATCTGCTGACGATGGATGAATCTTTAGGCCCGGCCCCCGGCAATTCGGGACTGCCGGTTCCTGCGGATACCCCACCCGCCGGGGAGTAAAAACTCCGGCAAGCTTCGCAAGATGCCGGGCAAGATGAAAATGTTCGATTCACTTTAAGAGGATGCTTCGCGGGCATCCGATTCCCGAGCAACGGAGAAACCACTATGCGATATTGGCTGCCGACTCTATTGATGTGCCTGCTTCCCTTGGCGGGTTGTTCCCCCGGTCCCAAAACGCAATCGAACGAAGATGTTTCCAAAGGCAAACAGAAAGAGGCACTGGCGAAGGAAAAAGAAAACCTGACCGACGACACGCACATGAGTCCCGACAAGATGACCCAAACGGACACCAAACTCCACCAACAAGCGATGGCCGATTTCGACAAAGCCATCGAAGCCGATCCCAAAAATCCCAAGGCATATTATGCGCGGGGTTTTGCTTATCTCACATCAAGCAAAGACATGAAGAAAGCCATTCTGGATTTCAACAAAGCGATTGAACTCGACCCCCAATACGCCCAGGCTTACTTGATGCGCGGGCGGGCGCACGAAGCCTTGGGGGATAAGGATCAAGCCAAAGCCGACCGAGAGAAAGCGTTGGAACTAGAACCCGGAATCGATTGAGATTATAAGGTTCTGAGGAAAACTTTGTGACCGATTATTGAAGCATCGTCCGATATATCACTGAGCGGCAAGGCGCTAGCCGCCGGTTCTTCGGATGGCAAAACCGGCGGCTAACGCCTTGCCGCTCATTTTCGCAGATGATGATTGATGAAGGGAAAACCCGATGAATGATGAGCAGGTGTTAATGCCGACCGAGGAACGAAAAACGCTCTCAAAATCCCTGCGGATTGCCAGCGGAATTTGCATTGTGTTGGGCATCTTGGCGATCATTATGCCTTTTGTGGCGGCGTAGTCGTGGATGTGTTTTTGGGCGTGGCGTGTCTTTTGACGGGCTGCGGAGAATTGGCGTTTGCGTGGGATGTTCGCAAAGCGCACGGATCGATTTGGCGGTTTTTGCGGGCCGCCTTCTATATTGTCGGCGGCATCGTGTTGCTGGTGTTCCCACAGTTGGGCATCGCCGCGTTGGCCTGGGTGATGAGCTTGCTGTTCATCGTGGATGGTATTTTGCGAATCCTCATGGCTTCCCATGTTTCGCAAAACAAGGCATTCCTCATCATTGATGGCATCTTGGGAATTCTGATCGGGGTGATGATTCTTTCGGCTTGGCCCCTCGATGGGCCGTGGGTTGTGGGCGTGCTGGTGGGTATCCGGTTGCTGGTCGCCGGTGTGGTGCTATTATGGGTGGGTTCTCACTTTCGAGAAACAAGTATTTCTGCATAGAATTCCCCTGACAAACTTGAATCGGGTTGCTAGTTTACAGCCAAACGAGGACACTTTCTTCCCCCGAAGATGGAGTCGAGATGGCTCAGTTGTTTTCGAGATCGGCGGACACCCTATTCCGCACGTTTCTTGTTTCGAGTTTGGTTTTGCTCGTGCTGGTGGTCTTGGCCATGCTGACCATCGCCCGCTCTGCCGACATCACAAACCAGAACGTCACGGTCGGGCAAACGGTTCCCTTTAGTCATCAACATCACGTTGGAGATGTGGGTCTCGATTGCCGGTATTGCCATCAAACAGTAGAAACCTCGGCGATAGCGGGCGTGCCGGCGACTCAGGTTTGCATGAACTGCCACCGCGAACTTTGGACGCAAAGCGAGATGCTCAAGCCCGTGCGAGACAGTTGGGCGAACAACGAACCGCTCATCTGGAACCGCGTCCACGATCTTCCCGATTACGTCTATTTCAATCATAGCATTCACGTTCATAAGGGCATCGGCTGTTACGAATGCCACGGCGAAGTCGGTAAGATGTCCCTCACCCGCCAAGCCGCTCCACTCACAATGCAATGGTGCCTCGATTGCCACCGCAATCCCACGCCCCACGTGCGCCCGCGTTCGTTGGTGTTTCAGGCGAAAGCTCTGAAAGACCTGACCGAGACGCCGGAATACCGCGAAGCCGTTCAAGCAATTTCGTCCGACTCTTCGACGAGCAAGAGCGAAGAGATGGCAAAGCTGAGAGACCAATTGGCGAAGGACTACAAATTGCACTCGCGGACCGATTGTTACACCTGCCATCGTTAGAAGGAACGCCAGACATGCCTCGCGACTATGATGGGATCAATCCGCATAAAACTTCCTCGACGGAAAATTCTTCGCTCGCTGCCAAGGGAGCCACTTGGTGGCGGAGCCTCGAAGAATTGGCCGATACCGAGGAGTTTCAAACCTATCTGCATCGAGAGTTTCCCGAAAACGCTTCCACTTGGCTTTCCGGTTCCCGGCGGGATTTTTTGCGGTTGATGGGGGCCTCGCTTGCGCTCGCGGGGCTTTCGGGCTGCGACATCAAACAACCTCCCGAAACCATTGTGCCCGTGGTGAAACAGGGCAATCATTTGCCGAACGGCATCGCGGAATACTTCACGACCGCAATGGAACTCAGCGGCGTGGCCATCGGTCTGACCGTCAAAAGCCAAGCGGGCCGTCCCATCAAAGTGGAAGGCAATCAGCAACATCCCATTAGCGGGGGCGCAACGCACGTATTTGCGCAGGCGGCGACGTTGGATCTCTACGATCCCGACCGCCTGCGAACGGTGCTGCATCGCGGGCAAATTATTCCGCGCGATTCGCTCTCGCGGGAATTGAAGGATCTGCGGAATCGGCTGGATGAATCGAAAGGCAAAGGCTTTCGCGTGCTCCTGCGGGAAACGTGCAGCCCTACACTGCATCGCCTATTGAAAGCCATGACCAAGCGCTGGCCGGAGTCCCGTTGGGTGGTGTGCGATCCGGTTTGTACGGGCCAAGTGCGGGCGGGCATGTCGCTGGCTTTCGGCTCGGAAGCGGCGAAGCTGCATCCGGTTTATCATTTCGACCGGACCAAAATCATCTTCAGCATCGACTGCGATTTCCTCGCCGCCCGCGAGCGCCCGCTGAATGAGATGCGAGAATTTTCCTCCGTTCGCCGCGTCGCCGGTCGCGAACAAGGCGGGGAAGCCTCGATGGTGAAGCTCTATCATTTGGGTTCCACGCCCACGTTGACCGGCGCAAAGGCGGACCACCGTTTGCTACTTCCCCCGCGGCAAATCGAGGCCGTGCTGCTCAAGATCGCCTATGAGTTGGGCGTTTTTGAAAATGAGCCGCCGGCCATCGCGGATGGAATCACCAGCGATGCCATTGGCAGTTGGATGATAACGCTGCTCAAAAACTTAACCCGCGCCAAAGCTCAAAAATCCGCCGTGGTCTGCGTGGGCGATCATCAACCCCCGCGAGTTCATGCGCTGACGCGCATGCGATCAATCAGCATTTAGGAGCCGTTGGCCAGGGGGTGGAATACGTTCCCTCCCCCCTGCTGCCCAGCACCGAAAAACCGGCCGACCTGCAAGGTTTGGTCGAAGAGATGGCCGAAGGCAAAGTCGAAACACTATTTGTGCTGGGCGGCAACCCGGCGTTCGATGCCCCGGCGGATGTGGACTTCGCCGGAGCGCTTCGCAAAGTTTCCCATACCTTCGCCATGTCCCGCGATGCGAACGAGACCACCCAGCTTTGCGGTTGGGTAATTCCCGAATCGCATTTCCTGGAAGCCTGGGGCGATGTGCGCGGATCGGAAGGCACGGCCTCGATCATTCAACCGTTGATCGAACCTTTGTACGAAAGTTTGTCGCCGGTCGAATTGCTTGCGGAATTGGTCGCCGGCGAGAAAAGCGGTTACGAAGCCGTCCGTCAAACCTGGCGGGAAGAATTGGGAAAGGCCGGCTTTGAACCCAAATGGCAGCAGGCGCTTCGCCTGGGCGTAATTGAAGAAAAACCCGCCGAAACCGCTACGGTTTCTTTGGGGAAGGATCTTGCGAAGCAACTGCAAAACCCGGAATCGAGTTCTTCTTCCGAAGGCTGGACGGTGTTGTTTCGGCCCGACCCCACGCTTTGGGATGGCCGCTATGCCAACAACGGCTGGCTGCAAGAATTGTCCAAACCGCTCAGCAAACTTACCTGGGACAACGCGGCTTGGATGAACCGCTCCGACGCCGAGCGCGAAGGGTTGTCCAACGGAGATGGCATTGTGCTGTCCGCCGGCGAGAAACAAATCACCGTGCCGATTTGGATTCTGCCCGGCCAACCCGCCGGTTGCCTGACGCTGTTTTTTGGCTATGGCAGGCGAGTCGTGGGGCGGGCGGGCGAAGGCACGGGCGTGAATGTCTTTCCGCTCCGCACGCAAGAACATTTGTGGAACCGCGGGGGAGTCAAACTCTCGAAAGCGAACTTCCATCGCACGTTGGCTTCGACGCAGCACCATCAATTGATGGAAGGCCGGCATCTGGTTCGCGGGGGAACGCTGGAAGAATATCAAGAATTTCAAAAACATCAAAAAGACCCCAGGCCTCCTAAGCATCCGCCATTCGTCTCTCTGCCGGAAGTCGAGAAGGTGGAAGCGAATTTCTACGAGTCTTGGAAGTACGAGGAAGGCCATCGCTGGGGGATGTCGATCGACCTCACCGCCTGCACCGGGTGTACCGCCTGCGTGATTGCCTGCCAGGCCGAGAACAACATCCCCGTGGTCGGCAAAACCGAAGTTATCAACAACCGGGAAATGCAGTGGATTCGCATCGACACCTGGTACGAGGGCGAAAGCGAGAACCCCGAACAGACGCTGCATCAACCCGTGGCGTGCGTGCATTGTGAGCAGGCTCCCTGCGAACTTGTCTGCCCCGTCGCCGCCACGAATCACAGCGATGAGGGCCTCAATCAAATGGTTTACAACCGCTGCGTGGGAACCCGTTATTGCTCGAACAACTGCCCCTATAAAGTTCGGCGGTTTAATTTCCTCGATTTTTCCGATAAGTTCATCACTTCGCCCAGCCTGGAACTACTGCCCAATCCCGAAGTCACGGTGCGGAGCGCGGGGTGATGGAAAAATGCACCTACTGCGTGCAGCGGATCGAAAATGCCCGCATCGATGCCCACCGAAACGGCCGCGAACTGAAAGATGGCGACATCGTCACCGCCTGCCAAGCCGTTTGCCCGGCGGAGGCGATTCGCTTCGGCGATTTGAACGATAACACCAGCCGGGTGCGGGAAACACACGATCATCCCTTGAGTTACGGACTCTTGGCGAACTTGAATACCCGTCCGAGAACCGCGTATCTGGCGGAGGTGCGAAATCCATGACCTCTCCGCTCGATCATCATTTGGATGAACTGCTTCCCGGTGATGCCAGCTACGAATCGGTGACTTCCCAGATCAGCGAAATCGTGCTGACTCGCCCCGTCACGCGGGGTTGGGTCTTTGGGTTTCTGATCGGTTTTCTGCTGCTGAACGTGCTGTTGGTTTCCATCGGCTGGCTGTTCGCGTTCGGCGTGGGAATTTGGGGAATCAACATTCCCGTGGCTTGGGGATTTGCGATTGTCAACTTCGTGTGGTGGATCGGGATCGGCCACGCGGGCACGTTGATTTCCGCGATTTTGCTGCTGCTGCATCAAAATTGGCGGACGAGCATCAACCGCTTCGCCGAAGCGATGACGCTATTCGCCGTGGCCTGTGCGGGGTTGTTCCCCTTGCTGCACTTGGGACGCCCGAAGTTCTTCTATTGGCTGGTTCCCTACCCCGCGACCACCGGAGTCTGGCCTCAGTTTCGCAGCCCGTTGGTGTGGGACTTTTTCGCGGTCAGCACTTACGGAACCGTTTCGCTGCTGTTCTGGTATTTGGGGCTGGTTCCCGACTTGGCAACGATGCGCGACCGAGCTACGCAGCCTTGGAAAGCCCGCGCGTTCGGCGTGCTGGCCTTGGGATGGAGAAACTCCGTCTCGCATTGGCAGCACTTCCAAAAGGCTTACGTCTTGTTGGCGGGAATTGCCACGCCTTTGGTGGTTTCGGTGCATACCACGGTGAGTTGGGATTTCTGCGTGGGCATTGTTCCCGCTTGGCATTCGACGGTCTTCCCGCCTTATTTCGTGGGTGGGGCCATCTTTTGCGGCTTCGCGATGGTGCTGGTGATTACAATTCCCCTCCGCCGATATTACGGCCTGAAATCGCTGGTCACCGCACGGCATTTGGACAACATGGCCAAAGTCATGCTCGCCGCCGGATTGAGCGTGTCTTACGGCTATCTGATGGATTCGTGGGGTGCGTGGTACAAGAACGAACCCTTCGACAGCTACATTTACGCCAACCGATTTTCCGGCCCCTATGCGGGCTGTTATTGGGGGTTGGTGTTTTGCAATTGCATCGTGCCGCAGGCACTTTGGTTTCCTTCCGTTCGCAGAAATACCTTGGCCTTATTCGCGATTTCCTTGGTAATTAACGTCGGCATGTGGCTAGAGCGGTTCATCATCATTTCGATCAGCCTGCACCGCGATTACATGCCCTCTTCATGGGAGATGTACTATCCCACCGCCTGGGACTGGGCGACTTTATGCGGGCACGTTCGGGTTATTTATCAGCTTGTTGTATTTATTCCTCCGGCTGTTGCCGGCGATCTCGATGACGGAAATTCGCGAACTCGTCCACGAACGGCAGGAGGATGGCGAATGAACTCTTCACCCGCCACGATCCAAGGCGTGCTGGCCGAGTTTGCCGGGCCGGAGGAACTCACCCGCGCGGCGGAAGATGTTTGCCGGGATGGATACCAAAACACGGATGCCTTCACACCATTTCCCATGCCCGAAATTGGCCGGGCGTTGGGACGGGGACGAACTCCGGTGGGTTGGTACGTGTTGGCTGGCGGAATCTTAGGCGGAAGCGGGATTTTCTCATTGGCGCTTTGGATTAGCGCATCGGCTTATCCCATAAACGTCGGAGGCCGCCCGCTCAATAGTTGGCCCTCGTTCATTCCGCCCACGTTCGAGGGCACGGTGTTGGGGGCATCTTTTGCCGCCGTGCTCTCCGTGCTGTTTCTGTCGCGATTGCCGCAGTTGCATCATCCGGTGTTCGAGGTAGAGCGTTTTCGCCGCGCGAGTACCGATGCGTTTTTCCTTTGGATCGCTGCGGAAGATGCGATGTTCGATTCTGAAAAGGTGCAAGCCCGCTTAAGGGAACTCGGTGCCGACTCCGTTTGGGAGGTGCGGATGGATGACTAGCTTTCCATTAAAATTCCCTCGATTGCCGATTTGTTTGATCTTGCTGGCAGCCCTCGGCTGCGCAAGAGATGGACGACCAAGCCCGGTTGGGTCCGCAGGAAGCCGCAAAGTTTTTTAGCGATTCCGTCGGTTCCCGGCCACTGCCCGCCCACGCGCTCGCTGCCGACCCCACGACTTGGCGAAACAAAACCTGGCAAAAGCAAGCCGATGAAAAATCCATCAAACCCCTGACCGATTCCCAATTCCTCACGGGAAAAGAGAACGGCCAATTGTTGGATTCCTTGCCGAAATCCTTATTGGAACGCATGAGTTATGCCGAGATTCTTGCTCTCGGACAAAAGCGATTTGGAATATCTTGCGTGCCCTGCCATGATGCCACCGGCAGCGGGAACGGGATGGTTCCCCGCCGCGGATTTCAATTTCCGCCCAGCTATCACAGCGACCGGCTGCGGAAAAAACCGTTGGGGTATTTTTTCCTCATCGCAACAGAAGGACACGAGAAAATGCCCGCCTACGGCGACTTGGTTTCCACCGAAGAACGCTGGGCCGCCGCCGCTTACGTGCGGGCTTTGCAATTCAGTCAACGTGCGCCGAAGGACCAGCTTGAAACTCGCGATCAGGCCCAGCTCAAGGAGATCCCGTGACGACGGATTCCTTCAACAACCCGGTGGCGAAGGCGCGCAAAATCCTCTGGTTGGTGCTGGCTGTCAGCGCAATCTTGTGCGTGGTTCTCGCGGTCTGGAAACCGAAAGATTTCTTTACGGCCTGGCTGGCCGCGATACTTTGGCCTTGGAGCATCTGCTTCGGCTGTCTGATCCTGCGATTGATATTCGTGCTCACCGGCGGGCGCTGGGGGGTGGCGGCGTTTCCTTGGATCTCGGCAGGGGCCAGACTTTTTCCGCTGGTCTTGTTGCTGTTCATCCCCTGGGCTTTGGGACTCGATTTCGTTTACTCCTGGATGGACCCCGAGATTTTCAAAGGCATCGAAAACACCGAACATCGCCAATTGTATTTCCAACCGACGTTCGTGATTTTAAGAACACTGGCTTACTTCGGCGTGTGGTGCGGACTTTCCTTGGTTTTTGTGGGCCGACCGAGGTGGGGATTCTCCGTCGATCCGGCGGAGCAGATCCCGCCCGTCGTGCCCGGTGGAGAAGGGACAGGCGGCTTGGGGCTGCTGGCTGTGTTTCTCGCGGGAACCTGGGCCGCGATGGATTGGGTGATGTCGCTTGATCCGCACTTCATGTCCACGCTGTTCGGGGCGTTGATCTGCATGGGAGCCTTGTTGTCGGGCCTCGCAATGGCAACGGCGAGTTATTGTTTTCATCTGTTGCATTCCGAAGAAGAACCCGGCAAGGCGCTGCCCGATTTGGCCAATCTGATGTTGGCCTTCGTGATGCTTTGGGCCTATATGTCCTTCGCACAGTTTTTGATTATGTGGGCGGGTGATTTGCCCCGCGAAGCCTATTACTATCAAACCCGCATGAACGGGCCTTGGCACGCCATCGCCCTCGTGCTGATCGTTAGCGGTTTTATGATCCCTTTCGGCTGCCTGATGTCTTACGACTTCAAACGCTCGCCTCGCAAGGTGGGTTATCTCGCGGGTTGGCTGCTGTTGGTTCGCTTGGTCGAACTTTGGTGGCTGGTTTTCCCGCATACCAATGAAAAGGCGAGAGCTTGGAATTGGGCGATTTTTCCCACGGCGGGTTTTGTCGTCAGTGCGTTTCTGTTGATCGCCTTGGGCCAGATTCGTTCCGCCGACCGCATTCGCCCCCTGCCCGATCCTTCCCACGATGGTTCCTCTCGGCCCGAAGGAGAAACCCATGAATGAGCATCAAGATCTGCCTCGGGAAGATCTCAAACCGGACGATTCGCTTGCGAAGGCCGTGCAAGCCGGCCACGAAGGTTTCGACTTGGATGCCAAAACCATCCTCTGGGTGGGAGCCTCCTTATTTCTGTTGGCGGTGGGATCGCTGGGGCTTGTCGCGTGGATGTTGTCTTCTCGCGGCAATTCTGAGCTGGATCGAATCGGTCCTCCCAAACCAGAGCGGATGGCCGCCGACCCCGGCGTGAATCCCAATCAAACCCGCGACCGCAGGCAGATTGAAGCCGGGCAGCAACAGCAACTCAACAGTTACGGCTGGGTCGATGAAACCCATCTGGCGGCCCGCATTCCCATCGCCCGCGCGATGCAATTATTGGCAGAACGCAAAATGCAGGTCGATTGGAGTTCCTCCCAGAAACCCCTCGCGAAACAAAAGCCTGCCAAAGCTGAAGGAGGAAAACCGTGACCCCGTCGTTTCACTTTTTTCCCGATGCCGCCTCCCGCACCGCCGAGATGGTCGATTGGATTTCCCTGACCTTGCTGGGCATCGGCACCGTTTTCTCGCTGGGCATTGCCACCGCGATTGTGTTTTTTTCCGTCAGGTATTGGCACACGCGGGACGTCAATCGCGTAATTCACGAAAGCAACCGCGCCCATTGGGGAATCGAAATTTTTTGGTCTCTGGTTCCCTTGGCAATTCTACTGGTGATGTTCTGGTGGGGCGCGAGTGTTTACATCAAAGACCACCAACCGCCCAAAGATGCCTTGGAAGTTTCAGTCGTTGCCAAGCAATGGATGTGGAAACTCAGCCATGCCAGCGGTCCCCGCGAGATCAACGCGCTGCATTTGCCAGTCGGCCGCCCGGTTCGGCTGACGATGATTTCGCAGGATGTGATCCATAGTTTTTACGTTCCGGCATTTCGAGTGAAGCAAGATGTTCTGCCCGGACGCTATGCCACGATGTGGTTCGAGCCGACTCGTCCGGGAACCTATCATCTGTTTTGTGCGGAGTATTGCGGAACCGATCACGCGAAGATGGCGGGGCAAATCATCGTGCAATCCCCGGAGGATTATGCCGTTTGGCTGGCGAAACAGCCGAAGATCTCCGCCGCCCAGCGCGGCCGCCGCCTGTTGGATTCCGCCGGTTGCCTGCAATGCCACGGCGCGAAGGGCAATCAAAGCGGCCCGCCATTGACCGGATTGTACGAACGGCGCTTCAAGCTCGCGGACGGTTCGGAAGCGTTTGCGGATGCAAATTACCTCCGCCAGTCGATTTTGAATCCCAACGCAGAGAGCCGTCCGGGATATAAACAGGTGATGCCCAGCTATGAAGGCAAACTCGACGCGGAACAAGTGTTGGACATCATCGCCTATCTGCGGTCGGTGGCCGACACGGATGGCCCATTGGCCGGTCCGGGGGAACCGGGAGAGTCGGATGATCTGAACAAGTCGGGGCAAGAAAAACCAGGGAAAGACTAACTCTATGAACGCTCCGACGAACTATCTGAACGATGGCAAAACGCTGAAGTCTTGGCTATTGACCACAGACCATAAGCGGATCGGCATTTTATATATGTTGTCGATCACGTTCTTTTTTCTGTTCGGCGGGGCGGCGGCGATGCTGCTGCGGATCGAACTAATGACTCCCCAAGCGGATTTGGTGCGGGCCGATACTTATAACAAGTTGTTCTCGCTGCACGGCATTATTATGGTCTGGTTCTTTTTAATCCCGGCAGTCCCCAACGTGTTGGGCAACTTTTTAATCCCTTTGATGATCGGTGCCCGGGATCTGGCTTTTCCCAAACTTAACTTGCTGAGCTGGTATCTTTTCATGCTGGGCGGGCTGTTCACGTTGACCACGATTCTTGTCGGCGGCGTGGACACCGGCTGGACGTTCTATACTCCTTATAGCAGCACCTATGCGAACAGCTACGTCATTCTCGCGGCGGTTGGGGTTTTTATTTCCGGTTTTGGCACGATCCTGACCGGACTGAATTTCATCGTCACGATTCACATGCTGCGGGCACCGGGGATGTATTGGTTTCGTCTGCCTTTGTTCGTGTGGGCGCACTATGCCACCAGTCTGATTATGGTGTTGGCAACTCCGGTTTTGGCGGTCGTCTTATCTTTGATCGCCGTGGAACGCTTGCTGGGTGTGGGCATCTTCGATCCGGCGCTGGGGGGAGATCCCCTCTTGTTTCAGCATCTGTTTTGGTTCTATTCCCATCCCGCGGTCTACATTATGGTCGTCCCGGCTATGGGCGTGGTGAGCGAACTGGTCGCTTGCTTCTCGCGAAAAGAAGTTTATGGATACGGCTTCGTGGCGATGGCCGGCATGGGGATTGCCGTCTTAGGATTTCTGGTTTGGGGCCATCACATGTTTGTCAGCGGACAATCGGTCTACGCCGGGCTGGTGTTTTCCTTCTTGTCGATGCTCGTCGCGATTCCCTCGGCCATTAAAGTTTTCAATTGGACGGCCACACTCTACAAAGGCACGATTTTTCTGAAGACTCCGATGCTCTATGCCCTCGGCTTTATCGGCCTGTTTACGGTGGGCGGGTTGACGGGAATTAGCGTCGCAACCTTGGCTTTCGACGTTCACGTTCACGATACCTATTTCATTGTCGCCCATTTCCACTACATCATGGTGGGCGGAGCGGTGATGGCGTATATGGGAGGCGTTCATTATTGGTGGCCGAAGATGACAGGGCGGATCTATTCCGAATGGTGGGGCCGAGTGAGTGCCTTGGTGATTTTCTTGGGATTCAATTTAGCGTTCTTTCCCCAATTTATCTTAGGCTACTTGGGCAACCCCCGCCGCTATCACGTTTATCCCGGCGAGTTTCAGGTGTTCCACGTGATGAGTAGTTTAGGAGCGACTATCTTGGGTCTGGGCTATCTTTTGCCGCTATTGTATTTGACGTGGTCGCTAAAATACGGACGTCGCGCGAGCGACAATCCCTGGCATGCAACGGGGTTGGAATGGCAAACGGCTTCTCCGCCGCCGACGCACAATTTTCTTGAGACCCCCGTGGTCACGCAACCGCCCTACCATTACCTCGACCAACATGCCGAGGAAGAAGTGGGGGAAGGCGAACCCGAAAAACAACAAGTTCAAGGTGGCGTCCACTCATGATGTATTGTCGATTGCCTCGTTTCGTTGAGGAACCGAAGCCTTGGGGAGTTTGCTCGTGAATCAATCCGCCGCCAGTTCCATCGCACTCCCTTACGACAATGCCGAGCAGCAACGCGAATCGGCTGCGCTGGGCATGTGGATCTTTCTGGCCACCGAAGTCCTATTTTTCGGCGGCCTCTTCGTGGGGTACGTCGTATATCGGCACGCCTATCCCCAAGTGTTTCATGAGGGTTCCCAGCGGTTGACGATGATGACGGGCGCACTGATGACCGCCGTCTTGTTGTTGGGTAGCTTGTTGGTCGCGCTCAGCGATCTTTGGATTCGCACCAAAGAAAACCCCAGAGTCGCCATCACTTGGAGCCTGGCGATCACGGCGGTGTTGGGTGTCGCGTTTTTGGGTTTGGAATTTCACGAATACGGCGAACTCATCGGGGACAAATTGTTCCCTGGCAAGAATTTTGATGCCGGGGAATCTGCTTCAACCAACGGACGGACGATGGAACTCTTCTTTTGCCTGTTCTTCTTTATGACGGGACTGCACGCCTTTCACATGATCTTGGGCGTCTCGATTGTGGCCGGATTGGCGATTGCGTTTTACCGAAGCTCCGATGCCTCGCAGTATCGCACGCTGCTGGAAAACATCGGGCTTTACTGGCATTTCGTGGACATCGTGTGGGTGTTTTTATTCCCCTTATTCTATTTGGTGGAAGGCTGATGACCGGCAACGACACGAAATCGCAGAATGCTTCCGCCACCCATGAAGCTTGGCACGCGAACGCGATGACGCTTTACGTTACGTTCGGACTGTTGATGCTGCTGCTCGTGGGAACCGTGGTTTCCGCCGAGTATTTAAGCGGCGTGCAGGCGACCACTGCCGGGCTGACGGTTTCGGTCTTGAAGACGTTATTGATTGTCGCAATCTTCATGAATCTTCGCGGGTCGCCGTCGGCGATGCGTTTAGTCGCCGTGGCCGCGGTGCTTTGGCTCTCGTTCGCAATCATGATTACCCTCAGCGACTTTATCGCCCGCGGATGGGAAGAAAACGAACCCCACGTCATCCATCAAGATCTCAACCCCAGCACGGGAGCGCCGGTTCCCTAACATCGAAGCAAACGATACGGTTTATTTGCCGAAAACTAAAACGGGTTCGCCGAGGATTTCCATTTTGGGGGTTATGCCCAATCCGGGAGCAGTGGATGCCGCCATGCGTCCGTGGTTGCGTTTTGGTGCGCCCTCTGCGGTGCTGATGGTGACGTAACTATTGAAATCCGTCGAGGTGAAAAGAAACTCGCTCGGCGTGCTATGGGCCAAATGAGCGATGGCGGCGGTGGTGATGTCGCCGCCCCAACTGTCTTCAATCGTCATGGCAATGCCCAACGAGACGCACAAATCGCGGGCTTGTTTGGCGCGGGTCAGTCCGCCGAATTTGCTGATCTTGATGTTGACCGCATCCATCGCCAAGTCGGCCTTGCCCTGAATCAATGGTCCGATGCCGTCGATCACTTCATCCAATACAAACGGATGGTCGGTGTTCCGCCGGACGGCGAGGCAATCGGTATAATCTAAACAGGGCTGTTCGATATAGACATCCACATCTTTGACCGCCCTTGCGACGCGAATGGCTTCGTGTTGTAACCAGCCGGTATTGGCATCGGCGATGAGCCGGTCTCCTGTTTGCAGTTCCTTCGCCACCGCCCGGATGCGTTCGATGTCCACGTCCGGATCGCCGCCGACTTTCAGTTGAAATCGGTGATAGCCTTCTTGGCGATACCCCGCCACGCGGGCGGCCATTTTGGCGGGGGACTCTTGCGAGATCGCCCGGTACAGCACGAAATCTTCCCCATATCGCCCGCCCAACAGCGAACACACGGGTAACTCGGCCAGTTGTCCCAGAATGTCCCAACAGGCGATGTCCACCGCCGATTTGACGTATGGATGGCCTTTCAAAATGGCATCCATTCGCCGATTGAGCCGCCCCAATTCCAAAGGGTTTTCGCCGATAAGATGCGGGGCCAACTCCGCCAAACCCGCCCGAACTCCGCCCGCATAAGCGGGAAGATAGACCGGACCCAAGGGACAGACCTCGCCGTGCCCGATCAAACCCGCATCAGTTTCGACCCGCACGATGGTGCTATCGAACACGGTCACAGATTTCCCGCCCGACCAGTTGTAGGTTCCCTCGTGGAGCGGGAGATCGACTTGATAGACCGAAATTTTGGTGATTTTCATAGGACAATCAATATGTAATTTACAAACTTTGATGGAGTTTTCCTGAGTCGCGATTTCTGAAATCGCCTCCATGTCTGACAAACTCGCAGCCAAAACCTTCAATTGTGCGAATCAGATCGAGCCTTTTCATGAGATCGTCAGCTCGCCCACTTTGCGCACCGGGAACATGCCCGCCGGCGAGATCTTGGTAGTGATCTTTGAGGTGTTCGATCAGATTATCGAACGTCTCGCCTTGAGTCCAATAGTCCGGCTAGCCTTGGAGATAGCCGAGCCACGTATCCTCTTCCTGCCAGTAAATATATTTAACGGTTTGCATGGAGTGTTTCCTTTTCCTCGGATTGGAATGACTCATCAGTTCTAGAATTCTACTCCACTTGAGCCAATCCGCCAAATTCCACCTTCAAACTCGATTTCAAAAAGCTATGCCGGGGCGGGGATTTGGGGGCGGGTTTTGATGGCTTTCTTGATGATCGCCAGAATTTCTTCGCGTTCTTGGCCGACAATCGGCAAGCGGGGGGCGCGGACCATTTCGGAACCCACGCCGACTTCGGCTTCGGCGAGTTTGATGTACTGCACGAGTTTGGGCAGGGTATCCAAATGCAGCAAAGGCGTGTACCAGCGATAAACTTCGCGGGCTTCTTCCCAACGGCCCGCGGTGGCGAGATCCCACATCAAACGGTTTTCTTGCGGGAAGGCATTGACCAAACCCGATATCCAACCTTCCGCACCCAACAGCACGCTTTCGAGGGCCAGATCATCCACGCCGCAGAATAGCCGGTAGCGGTCGCCCACGGTGTTGACCAGATCGGTAATCCGGCGGACGTTTTCGGAAGATTCTTTAATCGCCACCAAAGTTTCTTGGTCGGCCAGTTCCGCGAACATCGCCGGCGTGATGTCCACGCCGTAGGTTACGGGGTTGTTGTAAACCATGATCGGCAGTCGGCTGGCTTGGGCCACGGCACGAAAATGGGCCAGCGTTTCGCGGGGGCCGGATTTATAGACCATCGCGGGCAAGACCATCAGCCCATCCAGGCCGATTTCTTCGGCTTCCAGGGCAAATCGGCAAGCAAGTTTGGTGGTGTACTCGGCCACTCCGGTCAGTACGGGAACCTTTCCGCCCACGTGCTTCACCGTGGCTTCGAGGACTTCCCGCTTTTCGTGCCATTCCAGCGAACAGTTTTCCCCCACGGTTCCCAACATAATCAAGCCGTGAATGCCCGCATCCAGCATCGCGTCCAGATGTTTTAAGGTGGCGTCCAAATCCAAAAATTGATCGTCCCGAAACTGCGTGGTCGCGGCGGGAAACACACCTTGCCAATCGACGTTCATAAGTTTTCCTCTTCCGTTGAAAATAAAAATCTGCCTTAGTTTAGCGGGGTTGAGAATGACAGGCGAGGCTTGCGAGATTTTTCAAAAGTCCACGGTTGAGCCGGGTTTTAGGACGTGTTTCGGCAGCGGGTTTGATTGATCGAAGACCCGCATTTGGTCAGGTTTTTCGATGGTGTTTTTGGTTTCATCGAACTCGCCGGTTTGAGGATCGCGTACGCCCGCAGGGTTTAGCCCCAGGTGTTTGACCATGAAGGGATACATCGCCTGCCGCTTGGAATTTTCGTAGCCGTGCTTTTCTTTGGCCAAGTGGAAATTCTCGACGTTCGATGCCGCCCCGTAGAGTTTGTAGACGTTTTGAATATAGGGAAATTCCACTTTGGGCGTGTTTTTGGTCCAATCTCCGCCGACGGAAACCAACAGCAGCGGGCGCGGCGCGGCGAGGGCGGCGATCTCGGCGTTGTTGGTTTCGAGTTCGGGAGTTTTGTGGATCGGCATGCCGCTCTCGCAATTGCAACCGCCGAAGAAGTGGGCGGAAACCATCACCACGGGAACCGCGACTTTCACGCGGTCATCGACGGCGGTGAGCAAAAACGTCTGCGTGCCGCCTCCCGAACATCCCGTCACGCCGAGGCGTTTGGAATCCACATCTTCCAGGGATTCCAGAAAATCCAACGCGCGGATGCTGCTCCAAGTTTGCAGGGTGAGCATCTGCGGATGATCGTGCTTCCAGCCGAGAACTTCCGAATCGCCGAAACCCACCATGTCGTAGGAAAACACAACCGCCCCCATGCGGGCCAGCGTGGCGCAGCGGTTTTGCTGATCGGGTCTGAGCCGACCGCCCGCGGGGCCTTGGGCATGTCCGTGCGGGCAGAGAATGCCGGGATGCGGGCCTTTCTTGTCCAGAGGACGATAGAGGTTGCCGTACACAAGAAAGCCGGGCCGCGCCTCGAACGCCGCCGATTCGACGGTATATCCATCGTAACTTCTTTGATTGCGAATCACCGAGTTGAGCGGGGTGCGTTTCGGCAATGGATCGAGATTTGCCCCCGCCAAAATCTGTTGGCGAATCTTGGCAGCCCGCGATTTCCATTCTTTCAACGTGGAATACGTGGCGGCCATGCGCTGCAACTGCTTCACGGCTTCTGCTTCGGTTTGATAGTAACCCTGGCAAAGAACCGGCTTCGCGACGGGTTTCGTGTTTGGTTTCTCCTCCGCTGATGACAGACCGGCAGGAAGCACCAGCGAGACGAGAACAAGAAAAGACAGGCGAGCTTGCATGGCCAATTCCTTCTGCAAGTTGGAGGAGGGAATTCCGGTGACAAGGAAAATCCTAACCGGAACCGGCGGCGAAATCGACCATCAGCCAACCCATGCGGTTTGCAGCAACAACTCTGCCGGGTTACGATTAAGGATCATCGAGAAAACAAGTTCAACAGATCTGTGTGCCATGCCCACAGCTTTGCGTGGGCATGCGGAATCACGACGAGGAACATCATCAAAGAACAGGGCCACGCAAAGCCGTGGCCCTGCCACCCTGGATTGAAATGCTGAAGTGAAGTGATTTTCTTGGAGATCCTAAATTCCTATTGAATTCTCCTCTAATTGCCGGGCACGCATTATGTTGGACGCTACGAACTCTTTTGACCAGATTCAAAACCGCCGCGAGATGTTGCGGTGGTCCCTCGGCACGGCGGCGCTGTTGGCTCCCGTGGGTGTTTTCGCTGAAGAAATTCAAGCCGCCCCGAAAAAGCCCGGCGGATGCACGTTGGGGTTTAGCACCTACGGCATGAAAACGCTTGCCACCGAGCGGGCACTTCATGCTCTGGCGGAAATCGGTTACGACTCCGTGGAACTCACCGTCCAAAGCGGTTGGGATGCGGATTCGGCTCAACTGAATGCGAAGCGCCGAAAATCGCTGCGGGCGTTGCTGAAAAATTTACCGTTGCGATTAACCTCGCTGATGGAACACGTCCCGCCGACCGATGACAAACTGCAAGCGGAAGCTCTCAAACGGTTGAAGTTGGCCGCCGAGTTGGCGCACGACTTGGCTCCCGACACCCCGCCTTTGATTCAATCGGTCTTAGGAAGCGGTCGCTTTGAGGAATCCAAAGCACAGTTGCGAGACCGCTTGGGCGATTGGGTGAAACTCGCGGAGACCACCGATACCGTAATCGCCATCAAGCCCCATCGCGGCGGAGTGGTTTCGCAACCCGCCGAGGCCGTGTGGCTAATCGAGCAGTTGGGCAAACCCAAACGCCTGCGAATGGTTTACGACGACAGCCACTACGCATTCCGCGATTTGCCTTTGGATCAAACCATCCGCACTTCCTTGCCTTACACGGCGCACATTGCGGTGAAAGATCCCGTCCGGCAAGGCAAGAAGGTGATCTTCAAACTTCCGGGCGAAGCCGGCACGGTGGACTTTCCGAAAATCATTCGGGAATTCCACGCGGGCGGTTATCGCGGAGACATTAACTGCGAAGTCAGCGGCATGGTTTGGAATCAGCCGGGCTACGATCCCATCAACGCCGCGAAAATCTGCTACGCCAACCTCTCCGCCGCCTTCCAGAAAGCGGGCGTGAAGCGAAACAAGCCGTGATGTCGCTAAGAATTATTGGGTTCCGATAGCAATTCACAGCCCAAGGGAAGCACAAAGGGCAGTTTTTTGGGGTGGATGTCAAACTCGAAGCGTATGGCGCGAAGCGGTTCTCCGTCGAGGTTCATCTGAAACGGCTCTTCGGTTTCCAACACGAATTCTTGCAGTTGGTGGTAATCGACAAATTCATTTTGATCCCAGTCCGGGTTGGCCATTTCTTGATAGACCGTGCCCCACTGGGGAAAACCGGCTTCGCGCACGTAAACGACATCGAGCAAACCATCGTCGAGGAATGCCCTCGGCGTAAGTTGGTAACCTCCGCCGCATTGGCGGCCGTTGCCCACGGCCAACATCAGCAGCGCTTCTTCCCGCCGGTCGTCCCCGAGGGAAAGTTGGGCTTGATAAGGCCGAAACTTAAACGCGGTGATAAATCCCATCAGTGAGTAGGCCGCCCCGCCGAGAACTTGCTTCATTTCGGTGGGCGTGTTTGCGGTGACCTCGGCTCCAAAGCCGCCGCTGACGATGTTCAGAAAACACCGCCCATTCAAGCGGCCGACATCAATCGGGCAGATGGGTCCGCTCGCCGCGAGTTTCAAGGCTTCCAAAGGGGGGCATCCCATCAAACCGCAAGAGGATGCAAAGTCGTTGGCGGTTCCCAAAGGAAGCACAGCCACGGCGGTTCGCGGTTCGGGTGTGGCTGCAAAAACTCCGTTGACAACCTCGTTCAGCGTGCCGTCGCCGCCGGCAGCCACGATTACGTCGCATGGTCCTTGAACGGCCTCTTTGGCGTGTCTCCAAGCATCCCCCGCTTCGCGCGTCGCGAGGACATCGACCTGCGTCCCCATCGTTCGCATTGTCTCGATGGCTTCCCGTAGTGGGGGTAAGTCGGCGGATTTCCCATGCACGACAACCAACAAGCGGCGTTTATGCTGCGCCGGCATTGAGAGAGAGTCCTGTTCCTCCTGCATGAATCGCTTTCCGTGAGATTGGGGAATGCCTGCACGGGATACCCGCCGACTATCACACCGGAGGCACGCCCAGGGATTTTCCTCCATCAATTGCAATTGCCGTGCCGGTAACCATCATCGCGGCATCGCCGGCGAGATACACAATGGCCTCGGCGACTTCTTCGGGGCGAATCATTCTTCCCTCGGCCCGAGCCAACGGACTGGCGGAAATAAATTGCCGAATGGCCGCCTCGCGATCCTCGGCTTTGTCCAAGTCGGCGTTCATCATGCCGGTGTCGCCCACGGGGCCGGGACAAACGCAGTTAATGCGAATGCGGTCTTTGGCGTGGCAAAGGGCCAAACTTTTCGTCAGCCCCACCAAAGCCATTTTGCTGATGGAATACACGGGATCGTGCGCCCTGGGCAGTAAACCGGCGTTGCTGGCGGTATTGATGATCGCACCGCCTCGGCCGGATTTTACCATGTGGCCGATGGCATGTTTGCAGCCGAAAAACGCCGCTTTGAGGTTGGTCGCCAAACAGCGGTCCCAATCTTCTTCGGTGACATCGGTGATCTGCTTGACCATTCCGATGCCCGCGTTGTTGACCAGAACATCAACTCGCCCCGTGCTTTGGCCGGCTTCATCGATCAGAGCCTTTATCGCAGATTCCCGTCTGACATCGCACTCGCGAGGAACGATGCCCAAGGATTCAAACAAGTTTTGGTTCTCGTCTTTGGGAGCGAAATCCCCGACGAAAACCCTGGCCCCCCTCCGGGCAAATTGCAAAGCCGTCGCCCGCCCGATGCCGTTGGCTCCCCCCGTAACAATCACGGTGCGGTCATTGAAATCCATAGTTGCCTTCCCGTGGTTTGTGTCTGCTGCTCACATCTAATTGTTTTGAAAAAACTCACGCAAAGACGCGGAGGCGCAAAGAAATTTGCTCTAATTGGAAAACGAAGCCCCCGATAGAGCGGGTTGGCTCCATCGGGGGGATTCGCTGCGTTTTGGCTTGGAATGAATCCACCGCCTTTTATCCCAAGTGCAAGCCGAAACCTTCGCGGTAATCGCGTTTGATGAGGTGTTCGGAATTGGGGATGTTGGTGATCTTCATGTTCTTGGCGTCCCATTCCACTTTTTTGCCGGCTTTGAGGGCCACGTTGCCCAAAAGAATGGTTTCGGTCAATCGGCCCGCATAACCGAAGTTGGACATCGCCGCGGGTCCGCCTTTGGCTGCTGCGGCGTATTCACCGAAGTGGTCGCCGGTTCGCGGCAGCGTGGGGGCGGGTTTTTTGTAGTCGGCGTAAACATCTTCGGGGAGCAGAAAGAATTTGCTGCCGTAATCGTCGGGAGAATACAGCGTCCCGTTCGTGCCCACCACCAAAGACCCGCTGGCTTTGAAGTCTTTGCCTTGCAGCAGTTCGGGGTTAGGCCGTTTGCCGCCATCGTACCAGTAGAATTTCACTGGGGCGCGGCCGTTGGATTCGGGGAACAGAAATTCGATCTTCGAGTATTTGGGATAGGTTTCGTTTTCGACGATCCCCGAAGATTCCACGGCTTCGATGCTGGTGGGATCGAACAGGTTGAGCGCCATCACGGCCATGTTGGCGGTGTGGCAGGCCATGTCTCCCAATGCCCCCGTGCCGAAGTCCAGCCAGCCGCGCCATTTGAAGGGATGATAAACGCCTTTGACGTAAGGTCGCTTCGGGGCGGCTCCCAAAAACATGTTCCAATCCAAACCTTCGGGCACGGGATCGCTGCCTTCGGGCCGGCCTTGGCCTTGCGGCCAAATCGGCCGGTTGGTCCAAACATGAACTTCGGTAACGGTTCCCAAACCGCCGGCGCGAATGATTTCGACAGCTTCCCTCAACCCGTTATGGGCCGTGCCTTGGTTGCCCATTTGGGTGGCGACTTTTTTCTTGGCCGCCATTTCCCGCATCAGCCGGGCTTCTTGCACGGACCAAGTTAGCGGTTTCTGCGTGAAGCAATGCTTGCCCATGCTCATGGCCAAAGTGGAAGCCGGGGCGTGGGTGTGGTCCGGCGTGCTGACGGTGACGGCATCGATGTCATCGCCCATTTCTTCCAGCATCTGCCGGTAATCGTGGAACAACTTGACGCCGGGATTTTTTCTGCGAATGCGGGCGGCTTTTTGTTCGAGATTGCTTTTGTCGATGTCGCAGAGCGCGACGATGTTCCCTGCGTTATTGGCGGAGTCGGTGTCGCTGCTGCCTTTGCCGCCCACGCCGATGCAAGCGAAATTCAAGCGTTCGACCGGAGAGCGTTCTTGGGCTTCCAGCGATTGCGTGCCGAGCCACCAGGCCCCGCCGACTCCCAAAGCGGTTTGTTTCACGAAGTCGCGGCGCGTCGTTTGTTGCGTCATGGATTGCATCCTCCAAATGGGTTCCCGCCGGTCCAAGCCGAGGGGGCACAAGGGTAGAAAAGACAAGCAGGTTGGTTAGCCGCCATCATATCAGAGAAAGCGCGGGCGTCTAGTAAACGGGGGTTTTGGCTCGCGGCTTGCTACTTTCGCTAAGAACCGTTGTTGGAGGCGATTCTGCGAAAGGTTCTTTATTGGGCGGCGACGCTGGCGCGGGTGTAAACTCGGCCGCCTTCGGTCAAGACGACCCAGCCGAAAACCTCGGCGACTTCCGCACCGCCGCGGGTCGTGCTGGAATGCCGGGACTTGTCGAAGCGCTCGCCCACGTGGACGACTTCAATCGTATTGGGAAGCCCCGCCCGTTCGCACTCGTGTTGCAGCCAGGAAATCAAAGCCCCCTCGAACGGATGATCGGGCTGAGCGGCATCCAAACGAGTGCGGTAGTAGGCTTCGCCCACATCCTTCAACTGCTGCGGCTTGGCTTCGGGCGGCGACTGCCGAAACACCAACAACTGCCCGGCCAAGGTCGCAATGCCGGCATCGCCCGCCAACAATCTTTGATTCAGCTCATCCAAAAAGGGAACGAACCCCTCGGATTCGATCAACTCCGGCCCCCAGATTGCCCGCGACCAGGCATCGGAGGAAGGATCTTCTCCCGAGGCAACATCCTCCAATTCTATGTCTTGCAGCACGATTTCGGATTCGTAATCCGGTTCGGACTCCGCAAATGCCAATGCTTTGGCCTCGGCTTGTTGTCGGGCTTTGGCCTCGGCTTCCGCGTCTCTGCGGTCCCATTCCGTGGTGATCGTCTCATGCACGATTTGCTGAAACCTGAGCAAATCGAGTTCTTCCGTGATGCGTTTGGCCACAGTATTCACGATTTTGCCCGCAAGCTGATGCTGGATGTCCGACAGTTTTTTGATGGCATCCAACACCTCGTGCCCGCCGGACGTTGCCGGTTCGCTGCCGGGCGTCGGATCGGCGTGCATCGGCGCGGGAAAACGCGGAGCCGCCTCCTCAAACTTGGATAAGAGAAGGTCCAAACTCTGTTGGACTTGGACCAAAGCCGCTCCGTTTCCCGCCGGTTCGCGATGGCCGTCGGCATGTTCGCGAAGATAGCCCGCAATTTGGGCATCGGTCACGTCGAATCGCTGCCGCATGTCTTGCAATTGTTCTCGCAAACCGAGCAAACCCTCAGCGGGGTTCGGTTGGTTTTTTTCGATCGGCTCGGAATCCGCCAATTCTCGGCGTTCCTCATCGGGCCAATCTTTTTGGGCCACGTCGCTTTGGGAAGAACTCTGTGCTGGGTTTCGCTCGTCTTGATGGGAATTCATCGGTCACCACTCCGGCGCGATTGCGTGTTTGTTGATATTTGTAGTCCGGGTTGATTTGGGTTTAATATCCTCTGAAACCTGCCAACTCGTTTGCACGAATGGTGCAGGCAATAAGACCGGGTCGGCACGGTGAAAACGCACGACAGACAGCGTTCTTTCCCGCTGCTGTGAAAGCAGGGCTTGAACAACTGCCTCTCAGTTTGACGCAACCCAAGTCGGAGTCAAGTCCCGCTTTCCGTTCAAGCCCGGATTTCCAAAAAATCGGTGTTTTGCTTTTAGCCGGGAAACTGCTTGGGGCTGAGCATCCACTCCAACACGCCTTGGCCTTCGCGAATTGGCCCCTGGAAGCCAATGCAAGCCACGGTCGCGGGGCGAAAGTGCAGTTTGCCGCCGGCAATCAAAGCCGACGTGCAGGAACTGATGCGCGGTTCGTGGCCGATGATTGCCACCGACTCCGATGACTGGGATTTCAATTCGTCCAGAAGCTCGTCGATCGGCAACCCGGAGCCGAGCCATCCGCGCGTGTTTTCCGCATGCAGTTTTTGCCCGCCGGCCTGGGCCAAAATCGCTGCCGTTTGCCGGGCGCGAACCAACGGGCTGTGCAGAATGAGATCCGGCACAATCCCCCGCCCGGTCATCCATGAGGCCACGTGCGTGAAGACTTGCCGCCCGCGCTCCGTCAATGGCCGCTCGAAATCCCCGCCGACCACGCTTCCCGGTTCGGCGGCATAACTATGGCGGATCATCAAAAGCTGCATCGCGGGGATTCCTTAATTCATCATGGTTGGCCTGAGTTTTGGGTGGCGAGTTTTCCCGCCAATGCCAAAGGAATGGCTCGATCGAGTGGAACGTCCGAATCCATGTTCCACACGATTTGCCCTTGTGAATCGATCATCCAAATTGAAGGGAAATACTCGACGCGGAATTGTTGGAGGGTTTCCAAAGCACCGTAACCGTTGACCCAAGTGACTCCCGTGGCTTTCAAAAATTCTTCGATCTCCGGCAGTCGTTCGCGCGTCTCATAGGTCAGGCCCACAAACTCCACGCCTTGGTCTTGGTACTTCGCGTGCAGTTTGACCAGCTCGGCGGATTCCCGATAGCAGGCGGGACATGTCGTAAACCAAGCGTGCATCAGCCGAATCGTGCCCGGCTTCGGCGTTTCGCGGGCGCTTCCCCGTTCACCCAACCCGCCGCCCGGATTGTCGGCGCAGAAACCCCGGCGGCCAACCCGCCATGCGGGTGGCGAACCGCGTGTTTGATCCAAACCGCCAGCAACACCGCACAAGCGCCAATCGCCAACAAGACGAACAAAAAGCCGCGCTGCGTTCCGGTTTCAGGAGTCGTCAGGTTTTCCGAAGTCATGGCATTCCTCGTCAGAGTAGACTCATCATTTCAAAGGGATTCTACTCTTTCCGTCTTCCTGCATCTGTTAGAGACCGTACAACTCGTCATATTTCGCGTGCAGATGGGCCATGAGCGGTTTGTGCGAGAGCGATTCTCCCGTCACCACGCGGACCAATTCCGTCGCGGGATACTGCCGGCCTCTTTGGTGGATGTTTTTCCTTAACCAACCCAACAGCGGGGCGAATTCCCCTTGGGCGAATTGCGGGGACAAATCACCCAACTCCTTTTCAGCCGCCTGAAAGAATTGGGCGGCATACATGTTGCCCAAGGCGTATGTGGGAAAATAACCGATCAAACCCGCAGACCAGTGGATATCCTGCATGCAGCCCAGCGAATCGTGCGGCGGAGTGAGATCGAAGAATTGCTGAAACTTCTCGTTCCAAACGCCGGGCACGTCTGCCGGCTGCAAATCGCCCGCGATTAAAGGCTGCTCCATTTCAAATCGCAGCATAATGTGCAGATTGTAAGTGACTTCATCCGCTTCCACGCGAATGAACGAAGGCCGCACGTCGTTGACCGCGAAATGAAAATCCGCCAAGGTCACATCGCTTAAGGCTTCGGGAAACATCTGCTGGGCGGGACCATAAAAATAATCCCAAAACGCCCGGCTGCGGCCCACAAAGTTCTCCCACGTGCGGGATTGCGATTCGTGAATGCCCAACGAAACCGCATCGCCCATCGGCGTGCCGTAGGCTTCCGGGTTTAGTCCTTGATCGTACAATCCATGACCGGATTCGTGCAGCGTGCCGAAGAACGCGCCGGGAAAATGATGTTCATCGTAGCGCGTGGTCAGGCGGCAATCGCCCGGACCGAAGCCCGAACAAAATGGATGGGCGGCTTCATCGAGCCGGCCTTCCTTAAAGTCAAACCCGATTTTCGCTGCGGCATCCATCCCGAATTTTCGCTGGGCTGCTTTGGGATAGTTTCTGGTGATGATGTCTGCGTTCGGTTTTTTGGAAGAATCCCGAATCGCTGCCACCAAGGGAACCAATTCATCTCGCAAAGAGGCGAAGGCGGCGGTGACTTCGCTGCTTTTCGCGGCGGGTTCGTATTGGTCCAACAGCGCATCGTAAGGAACCCCGCCCGCGTAACCCAGCGCCTCGGCTTCTTGGCGTTTGAGCGAAACCACTTGGTTCAACCAGGGCAAAAACTTGGCGAAATCTTTTTGTTTGCGGGCTTCGATCCAAACTTGCTGGCTGAGCGAAACCACGCGGGACATTTCCTCGACCAACTTCTGCGGCAGCTTGGTCGCCCGGTTGTAATCGCGGCGGGCTTCGCGGACGTTGACCGCCATCGGCCCATCCGCCGGCCCCAAATTCTGCCCTTCCAATTCGCCTAAGAGTTCGCCCACGCGCGGGGCGGTGCGTCGTTCGTGGACCAACCCCGAAAGCAAACTGAGTTGATTAGCCCGATGGTCCGCCCCACCCGGCGGCATATAGGTTTGCTCGTCCCAGCCCAGCACGCTGCCGGTGGATTCCAACAAAGCCGTCTTCCGCAGATGGTCCGTCAACTCGGCGTAAAGTGTGTTCGCATCCGCCATGTGTGTCTTTGCCTTTCCATTCGCATTGTGGTTTCGTGTGTGTTTTCACTCACGAAATCATAGCGAATTGGCCCTGCGATTGACCATCCCGAAGGCAGGAGTTGTGGGCGGCAAGGCGCTAGCCGCCGGTTCTTCGGTGGGTGGCATGGCCACTGCTTTGAGTGGCCATGTAGGAGGGAAGCAAATTTCCCGCCGCCCGTGGAAAGCATGCCCAGGCAAAGCCGTGGGCATGGCACACAAATCCTGGAAATGATTTCCCTGGCAATCCTCAGTCGCCTCGCAGGATGCGGCGGCGACGGCGGCGATAGGTTCTTTGCAGCACCTGATCGCTGGCCTCGGCTTCCACGAAGTAGTAGCCGGCCAAAATCCGATAAAACAGCAGCAGCACAAATGCCCCGCCCACGGCAGCGAAGAAGCCCAGAAAACTGATCGGGCTGACTCGTCGGCCATCCCAAAAATACATCAAGCAACTGCAACCGATCGCGCTGCCCGCTATCCCCATCATCAAAGTGGCCACGGTTCCGCCGGGATCGCGACCGGGCATAATCGCCTTGGCGAACAATCCCACCAGCGTGCCGAAACCGACCCACATCAAAAATTCGTGCAGGGCCTCTTGGATGGCGGCCATCGTGACCGGATCGGGCATCGTTCATCCCCCCTCAACATAAAATTCCGCGCCACCCAGAAAAAACATCGGCAAAAACCAACCAGCCGGTTGAATCGTTTTTTTCCGCCAAGCACAAAACTGGCCCGATCACGCGATCTTTTTGGTCCGCGCTTCCCAGCCGAGTTCCGCGTGTTACACTGAGCGGTAATCCAAGTCGGCCCAATCTTGAATCAATTCCCCCGCAAACCAGGAATCTGAACGAGGAAGCATAATGAGCGTGTATCTGGGAATCGACGTGGGAACCAGCGGAACCAAAACGCTGGCGATTCGCGAAGACGGGACCATTCTGGCCTCGGCTACGGTGGAATACCCGCTGTCCACGCCCAAGCCCGGCTGGTCGGAACAAGACCCAGAAGATTGGTGGCAGGCAAGCGTTCAGAGCGTGCGGCAGGTTTGCGAGCGGGGGAAAATTTCCGCGAGCGAAATCGCCGGGATCGGCCTCAGCGGACAGATGCACGGCAGCGTGTTCTTGAACGCCAATGGGCAAGTCATTCGCCCCGCGATTTTGTGGAACGACCAACGCACGAGCGAGGAATGCCGAGACATCGAATCCGCCGTGGGCGGGCGGGCGAAACTAATCGAACTGGTGGCCAACCCCGCCTTGGAAGGTTTTACCGCGCCGAAAATTCTCTGGCTCAGAAAGCACGAACCGCAAAACTTCGCGGAAACTGTGAAGGTGCTTTTGCCCAAAGATTACGTCCGCTTCCGACTCACCGGCGAGTTCGCCACCGAAGTCAGCGATGCCTCCGGCACGTTGCTGTTGGACGTCAAAAACCGCAAATGGTCGCAGGCGTTGCTCGACAAACTGCAATTGGAGGAATCGCTGCTTCCTAAAGTTTACGAATCCGAAGAAGTCAGCGGGAAACTCACCGCGAAGTCGGCGGAGTTGTTGGGGCTGAAACCCGGCGTGCCCGTGGTGGGCGGCGGAGGCGATCAAGCTGCCGGTGCGGTGGGCAACGGCATTGTCGAACCGGGGGCGATCTCCGCCGCCATGGGAACCAGTGGCGTGGTGTTCGCCCATAGCGAAGAAGTTCAAATCGATCCCCAAGGCAGCGTGCATACGTTTTGCCACGCCGTGAAAGGCAAATGGCACGTGATGGGCGTGGTGCTTTCCGCTGGCGGCAGCCTGCAATGGTATCGCAACAAATTCGCCGCCGCCGAAGTCTCCGTGGCGGCCGCTTTGGGAGTCGATCCCTACGAAATCATCTCCCAAGAAGCCACCCAAGCTCCTGCAGGCAGCGAAGGTTTGATCTTTCTGCCTTACCTCACCGGCGAACGCACGCCGCATTGCGATGCCAATGCCAGGGGCAGTTGGGTGGGCTTATCGCTGCGTCATGGCCGCGCTCGATCAAGCGCGTTCGGTGATGGAAGGCGCGACCTACGCGCTCAGGGATTGCTTGCGGATCATCCGCGACATGCAGATTCCCGTTTCCGAAATTCGCCTCTCCGGCGGGGGAGCACGTAGCGGGTTTTGGCGGCAACTTCAGGCCGATGTTTACGGCCAGGAAGTCGTGACCATCAACGCGGAAGAAGGCCCGGCGTTTGGCGTGGCGCTTTTGGCCGCGGTGGGTACCGGGGCTTATGCCAACATTCAAGAAGCCTGCAAAAACACGATTAAAGTGGTCAACCGCGTGCCGCATGATCCGCGCGCGAAACAGTATTATGATGAAGCCTACCCGATTTATCGCCGGCTTTACGATTCTTTGAAAACCGACTTTCGCGAGATGGCCGATCTCAACCGGCGTTGGCATTCCTGAACTTTTCCTTTCACCAGGATTGAATAGATGGCAATTTTTCTCACGGAAGACGATGTTCGCGACGTGATCGACATGGAAACGTCTATCAACGTGATCGAGCAGGCGTTTCAGGCTTTGGCCGCAGGCAAGGCGGACAACGTACCCCGACGGCGTGCCAAAGCGCCGGGCATTATGCTGCATGCGATGTCTGCTGCTGCCGAGTATCTGGGTTTCGTGGGTTGGAAAGTCTATACCACCACTTTGCATGGGGCGAAGTTTCACGTTGGTTTATCCCACGCGGAGACCGGCGAGTTGGCCGCCTTGATCGAAGGCAACTACCTCGGCCAGTTGCGCACGGGAGCGGCCAGCGGGGTGGCGACGGAGTTCATGGCCCGGCCCGATTCCCGCATCGTGGGGCTATTAGGGTCCGGTCTTCAAGCCCGCGCGCAACTGAAGGCCGTTTGCACGGTCAGACAGATTGAGCGGGTGGAAGTCTACAGCCGCAACGCCGAACGCTGCGAACGCTTCGCGGAAGAGATGACCGAATACTGCCTGGCGAAAGTGGTTCCCGTGCATAGTCCCGACATCGCCGCCGCCGAGAAAGACATCGTAATTTGTGCCACCAGCAGCAAAGCGCCGGTGTTCGATGGCCGAGTTTTGGAACCGGGCACGCATTTGAACGTGATGGGTTCCAACCATTTGGGCAAGGCGGAAATCGATGTCGCCACGATTCAGCAGGCCGATCACATCGTGTGCGACAGCATCGAAGCCTGCCAATTGGAAGCGGGCGATTTCGTGGAAGCCCTCGATCAAGGCGTCACCGATTGGCGGCTGATGCACGACTTGGCGGATGTGGTCGCGGGCCGAAAAACCGGCCGGGCCACGCCGGAGGATGTCACGCTGTTTAAGTCCGTGGGCCTGGCCATCGAAGATGTGGCTCTAGGTGTGAGAAATTCTGGAATGCGCCAAAGCCGAAGGTCTCGGCAAACCATTGCCATTCTGACAGAGGCCAGAGACCGGGGATCAGAGGTCAGGACAAGCTGAACCATGCTTGTATAAGGAATCTTGAAACAATGGCAGAAAACTTCTCGCAAGATGAACTCATGGTATTGCTTCGCGAACTTGTGGAACTGCATCGCCGAGAAATTGGGTTACGGGAAGAATTTGGCAGGCTGACCCGTGAGAAAAGCGAACAGACGCTCATTGAAAGCAAACAACGATTAAGCGAGCTTCGCAAGGAAAGCGACCAAAAGCAAGAAGAGCAAAAAGAATTTCGGAATCACGTCTTGCAGGAATTGGCAAAACACTCGGAATTGTTGTCTCAGATTCTGAACAGAATCTCGCTCTCGGCGCAGACGGACTCATAGTTCCAATGCGTCGGTGTTCGAGTTGCTTTTTTTATCAATTATCTGTCAAGGGATGCTTCTGAAAGAACTCGCCGATCAGTGCCGGCAGATGTTCGCGGGCATCTTCAAATAGGTAATGGCCGGAATCTTTGAAGGCCGTGGTCTCGGCTTGGGGGAAGCGCCGTTGGAACTCTTTGAGAAACTCCGGCGTGAAACACCAATCCTGCATTCCCCAAAGCAACTGCATGGGCGAATCTTGGAATTGGCTGAGTCCTTGTTCCACTTCCACCAACGTGTGGTAGGAAGGATGCGAAGGTTTCAAGGGGATGTCTTCCACGAATCGCATCACCGCCACGCGATTGGCCCAAGAATTATAAGGGGCCAAATAGCCTTGGCGAACGGCGGGGGTCATGCGGTCTCGTTTGCTGACCGCCATCCATAACGCGGCTTTGGCGAAGAGATTCAAACCGCGAACTCCCAGCGGTCCCAAAATCGGCCAACGACAGACCGCGATGCGGAAAGGGATTTGCGTCGAACGAAACGCCGCCGTGTTCATTAGCACGAACCGCGAAAATCGTTCCGGCATTCGCCCGGCTGCGCCCATGCCGATGGCTCCGCCCCAATCGTGGGCCAACAGCGTGATTTGCTTGAGATCCAAATGCTCGATCAACCGCTGCAAGTTCGCAATGTGACGGGCCAAAGTGTAATCGTAATCTTGCGGTTTATCCGAAAACCCACAGCCGACGTGATCGACCGCCAGCACGCGGTAATTTTGGGACAAATCGCGAATAAGATGCCGCCAGGCGAAACTCCAAGTCGGGTTGCCGTGGATGAACAGCAACACCTCCCCTTGGCCTTCATCGAGGTAATGATAACGCACCCCGTCCAAATTCAAAAAATGCGAGGCGAACGGATATTCTTCCTCAAAGCCCATTCGCGAATTGGCCGGGAATTTTGTTTTCTCCGCCGTGGTGATATCACTCATCGGAATTGTCTTTCGCGGCTCTTGCCAATTCGGAAACCAGGCGATGCACGTCTTCTTCGGTATGGGCTGCGGTCAGCGTGATGCGGATTCGCGATGTACCTTGGGGAACCGTGGGCGGACGAATGGCCGCGACCAGAAACCCCGCTTGCTCCAACCGCCGGGCTGTCCGCACGGCTTTTTCGGCATCGCCCACGATCACCGGAACAATCGGTGCCACGCAATCCGGCGGGATTTCCAAGCCCCGTTTCGTGAGTTCATACCGCAAAAGATGCGCTAAGGCGAGCAGAGATTGGCGGCGGTCGCAGAGTTCTTCCATCAACTCCACCGCCCGGCAGGCGGCGGCACAAACGGCGGGCGGCAGCGCGGTGGAGAACACTTGGGTGCGAGCTTTGTTCCAGAGCCAATCGGTCAACACCGCCGGCCCCGCGACAAACCCGCCCAGCGCACCCAGAGCTTTGCTCAACGTGCCCACGCGGACGGCGATGCGGTGTTCCACGCCCTGCCATTCCGCCACGCCGCGGCCGTTTTCGCCGAAGATCCCCGTCGCATGGGCTTCATCGACGATCAGCCTCGCCTCAAACCGCTCGGCGATGTCGCACAGATCCGCAAGCGGAGCCGGGTCGCCATCCATGCTGAAGATGCTATCGGTAATGATCCATCGCCTTTGATACCCCGTCGCTCGATGAAACGCGGCTTTCAGTTTGTCCAATTGCCGATGCCGATAAACCTGAAACCTCGCCCCCGAAAGCCGGCAGCCATCGATCAGGCTCGCATGATTCAAGCGGTCGCAGAAGATAATGTCGCGATCATCCGCCAAGGCGGAAATCGTGCCCACGTTGGCGGCGTAACCCGTGGGAAACAGCACGGCGGATTCCTGGCCTTCAAACTCGGCGAGCCTTTGTTCCAACGCTTCGTGAAAGGCGGATCGGCCCATCACCAAGGCGCTGGCGGTGGCTCCGATGCCCGCTTCTTTTATTGCCTGCCGGGCAGCCTCGGCCAAACGGGAATCGTGGGCCAGATTCAGATAATCGTTGGAGGCGAAATTTCGCAAGCGGTGGTTTTCAATTTGACACCAACCATCGGGCTGCGAAACCACCCGCCGCCGCTGTCTAAGCAATCCCTCGGATCGCAATTCATGCAAGCCCGAAGCCAGCCACTCGAACGCCTCCGCCATTTTGCCTCTACGGATCACAAAGAAATAAGTTCCACGATTCGTGTGCCATGCCCACGGCTTTGCGTGGGCATGCTTTCTGACGCGAAGCTAACATGTTTCTCTCAGACATGGCCACTCAAAGCAGTGGCCATGCCACCCTCAACCTATTTTCAGGCGAACCTACGTCAATGCGATCAGGTGTTGACTGAGTTTCTCGAATCCGCTTGCGGTGATGAGATAATTGTTCTCGATCCGCACGCCGCCGATGCCTGCTTGGTACAGGCCCGGTTCCAATGTCACCACGTCCCCGGCCATCAAAACGTCTTCGCTTTCCGGCACGAGAATCGGCGGTTCGGGATGAGCCAAACCGATCCCATGCCCGGCGTGATGAACCAATGCCCCATAACCGGCTTCTTCCAACGGCCGCGAAACCGCAGCATAAACGTCTTTCGCCGCCGTGCCGGCTTTGAGAACATCTTCGCCGGCTTGCATCGCGCTTTCGCACAGCCGAAAAATCATTTCCTGCTCGTCGGTGACCGTTCCGACGGCCAGCGTATTCGTGAAATCGCTGCGATAACCTTCCAAGACCACGCTGTAATCCAGAATAAACATCTCGCCGGGTTCCAGAACGTGCCCCGTCGGCAGTCCGCCGAGCTTGGGGTGTTTGGCGCTCACCGCGCGGAAGTCGCCATACACCAAGCCCGGTCGACCGGCGGCGGCCAAGGCGGCGGATTGGACTTCGCGGTAGATATCCATTTCGCTGAGGCCCGGCTTGACGATTTCCCGCGCGCGGGCGTGGCCGGCTTCGGTCGCCCGCATGCACTCTTTCAATAGCGCGATTTCATCGGCTTCCTTTTGTCGGCGAAGATGCCTGATACAGGTTCCCAAATCCGTCGATTGGGCTTTATATCGGGGCGTTACAGATTCTTGCGTGACCGAATGCGATTCGCGATCCAAGCCCAACAATTCCCAAGCCCCGACCGGCAACCACTCGGCTTCGACGGCTCCCTTGCGGGCATACAGCCTGTCCGAAACCGATTCGACCCCCCGCAGCAAGGCGTGGTCGCGGTTGATGACCGAATGCTTGTGGTCGTACCAATCCTCGACGACTTCGCGATCCACGTAAGGTTCAGAGGCGGAGGAGCGAACCGCGAAATTGTCGCCGAACAACGTCGCCCCGCCGTCGCGTTCCAACAGCAGCAGCCCGCGTTCGCCACCCGAAAAACTCAACGGCTGCACCCAGAAATTCACCAGATAAAGCACGTGCCGAGGATCGGCAATCAGCAGCCATTCCACATCCTCAGCCACGGCATTCCAAAGCCGCTTCCGCCTCGCCAGGCATCCCTCTTTCGTGAGCATCTGCATTCCTCACTGCTTTGTATTTGACTTCGATGTGACCGGGGAACTCGCCCCATAAATATTTGATCAAAGATTTGGGCGATCTCGATGGAGAATGGTTCCAACTCACCCACACTGCCAAAGGAACTTGGCCTCATTTCCCTCAGCATTCAGGAACGCATAGCCCACCCCTGCATCGCCAAAATTAATGGAGAATGGAACGCTGCAAGAGTCCAATTGAACCAAAAGCTGCCAGCCGGCTTCGAATGGAAATTCATCACCCTGCATGAAAACGGGTGTGCCGGCGATCTTGTTTTCATCGAGCTTCCCTTTGATCGCCTCCGCTTCTTCCTCGGACATCTTCCAGCGATCCTCTTCTGATAGGAATTCCACATCATCCGCTTGGGTGAGTTCAACGGAAAATTCACTAGGCTCCGGCTGGAGCCAATCCATATCCGGTTGCTTTACCATGCGATACAAGGTTGGCCCCTCGGTGATAGCAGCCGTTGGCAAAGTTGTTGTGCCCGGCTGCAAGATCACGGCATTTTCCCCACCATCGGGCTGGTAAGTTCCATCAACAAATTCTCCCTCCGCTTCATCCGTCATAAAGAGATACGCCATCTTCGCCAGCGTGGTGAAACCAAGCTCCTCGCTCAATTCAATTTGACCAATAAACCGCATGGGGTTTCCCGTTTCTCGGCTCAGTGGCCAACTGGACTCACCAATCCAGACAGGCTGCCCGCCAAACTTTGTTACGGGCTGTGTGATTGCAACTTCTGACTCTACGAAATTGATGATCCACTTTTTGGGCATTTGACAATCTCAACCTAATCTCGGTGAACGTAACTCCCATACCATCTGTTGTGCAAAGGTTTTATCCCAAGGGAATTTCACTTAGCAAATGCAACTCATCAAGGAAGCTGTGACAAAGAGGCCATAGACGAAGCTGACCGCTGAAAGCAGACCGCTCATTCAAGCCCTTTCGCGGCTAGCCAGCGTTCGGCGTCTAAGGCAGCCATGCAGCCGCTGCCGGCGGCGGTGATGGCTTGGCGGTAATAATCATCCGCCACGTCGCCCGCTGCGAACACGCCTTCCACGCTGGTGTTGGTGCGGAACGGCTTCGTCCATACCAAATACTTTTTAGACGTGGTTTCGAGTTGGCCTTTGAGGAAATCGGTGTTCGGCGTGTGGCCGATGGCCGCGAAATATCCGCCAGCTTCCAGTTCCTCGGTTTCGTTCTCGTTCTGAGTGCTGCGAAGCCGGACGCCGGTCACGCCGTCTTTGTCGTTGCCGAGGACTTCATCGACCACGGTATTCCATTTGACGTCGATCTTCTCGTTCGCCAACACGCGGCCCGCCATGATTTGGCTGGCCCGGAAAGCATCCCGCCGATGGACAATGTAAACCTTGGAACCGAACTTGGTGAGGTAAGAACTTTCTTCCATCGCGCTGTCGCCGCCGCCCACAACCACCAAGGGTTTGTTACGGAAGCGGGGCAGCGCCCCATCGCAGACGGCACACGCGGAAACCCCCGCGTTCTTGAAACGGTTTTCCGATTCCAAGCCCAAGTAATTCGCCCTGGCTCCGGTGGCGATAATCAAAGCCAGCGCTTCCAATTCCTTCCCGCCCCGCGTTTTGATCTTGAAGGGATGAGAAGACAAATCCACGTCCGTCACATCATCGGTGATGATTCGCGTGCCGAAGTTCTTGGCTTGCTGCCGCATGAGTTCCATCAATTCCGGCCCCGTCACCGCCCGGTGCGGATCTTCCTTGGGATCGCGGTAAGGAACGAAAGTATCTTTCAGAGCATCATCCAAAAACGCCCCCATGTTGCCCGCCGGGAAGCCGGGATAGTTTTCCACCTCGGTCGTCAACGCCAACTGACCCAAAGGCAGCGTTCCCTGCACGCGGTTCTCTTCGGTTTCGGCTCCCTCGATGACCAACGGCTCCAAATTCGCACGGGCGGTATAAATCGCGGCGGCCCAACCGGCGGGTCCGGAACCAATCACCACAACACGTTCTGCCACGTTTTCGCTCCTTCTGATGTTTTTCTAACCGAATGGATGTGTCTCACTAAAGGCACGATACAACACCGCCCCACCATGCCGCTGCTTCGGAGTCCGGTCGTTATCGCTGCTGAAATGCGATAACTTCCGGGCAACGCTTTCTCTTATGGCACATCCCGGCAAGAGTGTCAAGTCCCCATTCTGCCTGAGTTTAGAGCACAACAGAATTTCATTTACGGAGGGCAGACCGGCGTGATGTTTGAGTTGAGCGGCCATCGTCTCGGCGTTGGAACCATTGAGATTTTCTGCCGATCCCAAAGCGTCGGAGATCTGTTTGGGCTGAATAGCCTTGCACGCGATTCCTACACTTTGGACAGATCCCCACCTTAACGTGGAACGGCGTCGTCACCGGCGTGACACGGGAGATTAGCTTAAATAAGTGTCGGTTTTGGAAGTCGTGTTCAGCGATTGGAGGGGGGCTTGGCATGCCGGGGCCACGAATCGTCCGGCAAGGGGGGGATGGAGGAACCGCGATCAGGATTTGTTCCCAAAACGGGGGTGTTTCGCTCAGCAAGTCGGCCAAAATCAGGATTTGGCCGCAAACGGTTAAACAGTGATGGCGGGGCTTGACTCCGAACCTCCAAAATCTCCAACTCGGCCCACTCAGCCCGTTCCTTGGGACACAAAAAGTCGTTTTGACATTCCGAATCATTCATACTTGACCCTCCTACACACGCTCGCAGAGATTGCAACTCGATGATCCCCCTCCGTGGGGGCTTAAATCCGAAATCTCCAAAATCGTTTCGTGAATCCTGCCCAAAAACAGAAAAGCTCAACTTAGCGCTGTAGCATTAGGTTCCCTTAAGAATATACTAATATACTATAACCTTCAGCGCCTCCTCTCCTTTGGGCGGGGCATTGCTCTCTCTGCTTAGTTTTTTCGATTACTCATTTGTGGACACGATCCATCATGGCAAAGAATCGAGTCATTTACGTTTTCTGGCTTTGTTGTATTTGCGTTTTTTACGCTTATCAGCCAATTAGGGCTGATGAGGAACTATTGGACTTTCATCTCGCGGTTAATGATTGGAACCGGAAGCTTGAGGCAGACCAACGGTTAACTCGCTCGTTGGATCTTGATCCCATCTGTGATTTGAGCTTTAATTTGAAGCAAGACGCTGCCAAACTTGCGCGACTTGAGATTGTATATCACCTAGGTTTAGGAGACCGTTTACAAGTTGTATTGACTTCGCCCGGCGGCATGCCGGGAAAGGCTGCGAGCGATCTGGTCGAAATAATTGCCGTTACCAAGAAGGGGTTCCTTTTCCCAACTCGAACGACCACTCTGTTGCGGAAAGCAACCATCCTGCCTCATAAAGATCATTTGAACGGACGATGGACTATTCGTTTTCGTTTTGGCGAACTCGTTGTCGAGGGGCCACGAAAAACTTACGTTGCCTCGTATCTTCAGAGTCCTCTTGGCGAGGAATTGACGACAAATCCGCAAATGGTCGACCAGATCGAAATCTGCTTACCTAAAGGAACAGTCAGCCTAACAGAAACTGAAATCCGTGGCCGCAAAGCGGTTTCTCTCACGAGCAACTTAAGAACAGCCTCAAGACTAGCGCTCAAGAGCGCAGAAATGAAGTCTGATTTTGCGCGTGGCCGGATTCCAGATTCGTTGAAGGCGGCTCATGCAGCCGAGCAACTTGCAAATCAATTGTATTATCCCAAGCATCCCAACATTGCTTCAGCCATTGCCCATCAAGCGTTGTGCCATTTCGTTGCACAGGATTTTCAAACCGCCAAACGGGCATTCAAAAAAGCGATCGAACTCTGCTCTGAAAGCTTAGGTCCAACCCATCCGCACACCTTGCTGATTTCGGCAAACCTCGCGACCTGTCTCAGTGCGTGCGGGCAACACTACGAAGCGAAAAAAATGTTGCAGCTTGTCAATGCTGCCATTTTATTACATGGCCCGGCAACTAGCGAACTCGCAATCCGCATCCAGAATAATCTTGCTGCCGCGTCTCGTGAGACTGGCAATTTGGCTGAAGCACTTGAACTCCTTCAAGGTGTTCTCGATCAACAACTGAAATCTCACGGCAAAACTGAGGAATACGCCTATGCACTTTCAAATCGGGCGATCGTTCAATTCCAACTTTTATTACGAAGAGGGGCGCAAGATCCTGCCGCCCGTTTGGAACAAATTTTGATTGATTTGGAGGAGACCGCGCAAATCCTCAAACAACTCAGTGGAAAAAGTGGGCGACCCGCCAACCCATTTCAAGCCCTGCAAAAACGAGCCATTGCTTTGAACGGGCCGGGCATCGATTTGCCAACGGCTGTATTAAACCAAACCGCGGTTTTAATCACATTGGGTAAAATGAACGATGTGCGCGCAACCTTGGACTCACTAACCGACTATCCAAATCACCAATCATTCGTCGAGAATCAAAGAGGCGTGGTGGAGTTGACTTTAGGAAATCCGCAATCGAGTATTCGCCACTTTCAAAAATCTCTGCAGATATTGGAGGCCAAAGTCGGAAAAAATCATCCGGACTCGTTAACCGCTCTGACCAATCTCGGAGCCGCACGCCTGGCTGCCGACGACTTTGCAGGTGCCGAACAAGATTGGATAGAAGCCTCGAAACGACTAAAAAGTGTGGCGAGCCTGATCGGTGTGACGGGGCAGCAACAAGCTCCTTTCCTGGCCTTTGCTTCACCAAACGCTCATTTGGCGGTTTTAAAGGCCCGAAGGGATAAGCCGATTGAAGCATGGATCGCATGGGAACGCGGCTTGAGCCAAGGTCTTCAAACCGACTTGGTCGGCACCTCGCAACAGATTACCGATTCAGAGAAACATGAAAAGCGTGTTCAACTGTTTGGCCGCATTCGCGCGATCAACCAGGCCATCCCTAATCTGAAGGACAATGGAGCCGATGCCGCCGCCCTGCAAGCAGAGATGTTCAACGCCCTTAAGGATCTCGAAATTCTGACTCCAGCCCCTCCTTTACTCACTGCCCCAGCAGTATCGTTAGAAGCTCTTAAAGAATGCATTCCGGAAAACACGGCACTCATAGGTTGGCTGGATGTGAGTCTTCTACAAGCAGGCGCGACTCCGTACGATGAACACTGGGCGGTGATCTTAAGACATGCGGCACCCGTGCAATGGATCAAGTTAGAGATTAGCAATGATGAGCGCTTGGCAGAACTCAAACTACGGCAGATGCTTTCTCAAAGAACGGTCCAAAAACTTCCACAAACAATTCAGGTTGTCCGGAAGAACCGCTGGCGACCTGTGGAAAACGCCTTACAGACGGGAAGCCCTAGTATTCGTAATCTGGTCGTGCTGCCTTCTCCGGGTTTGTCAGGGATTCCCGTGGAACTGCTTGCCGGTGATCGTTACTGCGTAAACTACGCTCCATCTGCCACGGTATATGCGTTCCTTCGATCGAAACACGCATTATCGAAAAATGCCAAGGATCGCATGTTTGTTGTTTCGCCAAAAACATCCAGCTTGAATGCCGATCAACTTATCGGATCGAAAGTGTTTCTAAACAGAATTGAACACTTGTTGCCGAGAGACGCTATAAAAGTATTACGTGACCGGGCTGCCAGTAACAAGCTGTTGCAGGAACCGGAGATTCGCCTCCAGCTAAGCAATTACCGTTTTCTACACTTTGATACTCACGGTCAAGCCGGTGTGAAGCCGTTTTCTTCAAGGCTAATCCTCTTTGACGATTATGAGTCCGGCGAGGCACGATCTGTTTCCGGACAAACGACAGATCTTAACGACTTGACTGCGGCGACTGTGCTTACGACTTGGCAACTCAATGCAGAATGTACGGTACTCTCCGCTTGTGAAACTGCCTCGCTTACGGATTTTTGGCAACACGAAGGATACTTAGGATTTGCTTATGCATTTTTAGCCACGGGTAGTAAGAATGTTGTTGTTACTCGCTGGAAAGTCCCTGACTTGGCGGCACTGCTCATCACTTCTCGATTCTACGAAAATGTTCTGGCACAACATAATCAACAGCGAGATGTGGCCGGGAAATCATTTTCTTCCGGAGAACGAATGAACGTGGCTGAAGCGTTAGAGGAATCGAAACGCTGGCTCCGTGATCTGAATGATAATGAGATACGAAACAATGTGGTTGTTCAAAAATATGCTGCGGAACTGAAACTCAATCTGAAACTTGACAAGGACTGGCTAACATTTAACAGAACCTTAACCGAAAACCTCCGCGGTGTGTCAATAGGCTCAGTCCCGCCGACAAAAGCCCCTTTTGCTTCTCGTCAAACGATCTTTGGCCATCCGAATATCTGGGGAGCTTTTTTTGCAATTGGCGCTTCTAACTGATCACCAGGAACTTATCAATCAATGAATTGGAAAGAGCCGCAGCTAGGTACGGATTACATCAACATAATAAGGTGGGGGGGCGATGGTTTCGTGAAAAGTTAGGTAGTGAGGGCTAGGTCCAACGGCGAGTGGGGCTGTTTTTTCGCACTGTCTATCACGGCGAAAGCAACGAACCCCCTTATTTTTTAAGGGTTAAAAGCCACATCCTGGAAAAAATCCGACTACGAGAAAGGTAATGATTGCAAAGACTGTATTCCGGCAATATCAATCACCGGTGGTATCCGTTAATAATACTTGCGACTAGTCATGTTGCATGATAATGAATGCATGTGAGTGCAGATGCGGCTTCCCTTTCGTAAGCTGCTTCAACTCATCGCCGAAACTTCGGGAGGGAGCTACCGTTTTCTCGTGCCGGATCCCTTTCTCCATCATTTTCTTCATAAGGAGGGTATCCGTTTGCAGCAACCCATCGATGTATTCAAGAGTGATAGTTTTGAAGCGAGGAATGTTCCCGTTGTCGAGATCCTTGATTTGCTTTTCCAAACGCACTCGTTCTTCCTCTTTCAAAGTAGTTGAGGAGAGAACAACAACCGCTAGGATGACGTCGGATTCGACTTGAGGAGGCAATGGTGATGCGGTTAGTCGATTATGAGTAAGTTGCAATAGGCTACGCCCTGTTGGCGAATCATTTAATGGTTTCAGTTCTGCGGGCCACTGATAAACAGTCGCGTCGTTGGCACAAGTCAAGAACAAAACCCCGTCCCGAAATGTTTCAGAAGCCTTGCGATTAAGGTCAAACCGAAATTCTTCGTAAGTGCGCAGGCATTGTTCTTTAGATGTCCGCACGTCGATCCAGATGCTTGTTCCGTCTGTCTCGGTCAGTTTAGACATGCTAAAGAGTTGGGCCGGCAAATTTCTTTTGTGGATCTCTTCTAGGCTCGTGCGGGGTGCCACTTCTTCCGATGGCCTTGAAGCGCTCGGTATCATTCTGCTGGACAATGCATGAAAAAATGACCCCTGCATTGCAAGGAAAAGTAGAAAGAGGAAAACCAGGGACATTTTCGTTTTAGAGACCTCCTTGTTCGGAGGAGGTTCAACATCAGCCCGACTCAGCCGCTGGGTAACAATTGCGGCCGATGCTGGTCGTTCTTTCGGATCTTTTTTCAGAAGATCCATAATGAGCTTAGACAATGACAATGGAAACGTCGGCTCGATTTCATGAGGAGGCTTTGGAGTGACATTGGCCATGGCAGCGAAGATTTCGGGGTATGTGTTGCCGGGAAATGGCTGCTCACCCGTTGCCGCCTGATACATCACACATCCGAGCGAGAAGAGATCAGACCGGTACTCCGGCTCTCCATTGGCTTGTTCGGGAGCCATATATGCCGGAGTTCCAGTGATGCCTCCCGAACGAGGAAGAGCATCGGTTCTGTCGGCCGCACAAGCATTCCCGAAGTCAAGAAGTACGATTTGCCAAGCACCACCCTGCTGCGGTTGTTCTAGCCAGATATTTCCAGGCTTGACATCCCGATGGATGACTCCAGCTTGGTGAATTGTCTCAAGCCCGAGAGCCGCTTCGCGCCCGAGTTTCTCTACATCCTTTGCGGCCATTTTTTTGTCTCGTTCCAGCCGCTGTTGCAGAGTCTCTCCATCCAGCAGCGGCATCACGAAGTAAATTGCTTCTTTGTCTTCGTCAGAGAAAACGAAAGGCACGACATGATTATTTCGCGGAATTCGTGCTGCGTGCTGTATTTCCTGGAGGAATCTTGGCCGACTATCATCACGATCAGCAAACTTCGAGTCCATCAACTTAATGGCGACTCGGTGCTTCGTATGGATATGTTGCCCTTCCCAGACGACCCCCATGCCGCCCTTACCGAGTTGTCGACCCAACCGGTACAGGCCGAGGCGCTCGAAAGGAGGCGGATTGTCCGGGTCGATCGTCAGCTCTTGTAAAATAGGCCCTGTTCCGGTTAAAGGCCGAGGGAGATCGAGCACGGTTTGGTCAACCCCATAACCGCAGTGCTGGCAGCAGGGTGGATCATCCTCTTCGTCGCCATGGGTCCATTGGCGGCATCTAATGCACTCCCACCGGGTTTTCAGGCTTTCAATCTGTGTCTTTAAGCGATCAAACCGAAGCAGGTACTCGCCTTTTGTTAACGGCCTCGTCAGATAATCGCTCGTAGCCTCAACACCAACATAGTGTCTCCAACACCATTCGTATTCAAATTTGATTAGCTCGAAAAAAAAGTCGTCTTGTTTCAATCCGGGAGCTTCGTCGGATTCAAGATAGGCTTCAGAAAGCGGAGGCGGTTCCTTCAGCCACAACCGCCAAGCGATGTCCTCCAAGCAGACGTTGAGCAACTGATCGGGAAGCATCGGCCGGCCGGGGACGAGAAATTTCCGCCAGTCCGGTTTTTGATTAACGCGATTTGCTTCGTATTGTTTCCATGCTTCGGTAAGTTCACCGATAAGTTTCGACACTTCGCAAGAATCCCAACTCAAACTTCAGCCTCCTCAAGCACAGAGAGAATGATAGGCTTGGCGGCATCGTGCGCTGCTCGGACTGCTCCCCTCTTTAAACCGGTTTTTTGTTCAATGTCCTCAAGTGTGTAGCCTACAAGTTTCAGTGGAAACACTTCTAGCTGCTGTTCAGACAAACCTAGCCGTTTAAGACGAACGAGAACCTCTTCGATCCACCCTTCCCGCTCCAGTATCGTCAAAGCGGACTCAGCATTTTCCGGAGGATCGAACTCGCGGTCTTGCTTATCTCTGATTTGATTAAATTTCACAGGGACGCACCCTTTGTCCCGCGGCGTTTTGTTCTGTGGTTCGCGTTGTTGCAATGCCGCAGCGCGGTACGGAATAGCAGCTTTCTAAGCTCATCATCCGGAAACATCGTCGACTCGGCACAGCCAATGTGCCCAGCTACGCTCAGAAGCACACATTGAATAACCGTTTCCGGTCCGGTCTCACCATGCCAGAGCTGATTGAGGATCACACGCAACAGGCGATTCCTGTAGCGCGCGTACAGATCGTCCACGGTCTGCCCGACATCATCGCCGGGATCAGTTTGAGTCATCCGCTCTTCAAATCGGTCAAAAACATCCACAAATCATTCCTCCGCGCGAGCTAAGTTGTGGGCAATAAACGACCGATGTTTAGCAGGGGAGTTTTAATGAGGGGGGTAAATGGTGCTGAGAATAGACTGCTGTTAGTAGTATATCTTTTTGTGTGGACAAAGTCCAGCAGTGCGAACAATGCCGGTCTGCAACGTGTGTGTTTCAAGAAAGTTGGTGTTTGTTTCCTGAACCCCGCAGTAAGATTCGACAAAAGCCGTTTGGAGCCATCGCTTCGCAATTCCCGGAAGACAAAACTATTGTCAAGTTGACAACGGAACCCATTATCTACTTCCATTAAACACTCACTTCTGCAACTCTGCAACGAACATTTCCCCATCACGGAAACACTGAGGGCCGAACACCGCACCTAAACAGTCAAATCAGACTGGCGAATCCCCCAGCCTGAGTCTATTCGTGTTGCCGGTCACTTTTTTGGCATGAAGTCTTTGTAGCTAAAGTTCTTCAGGCCGGAGAAGATCCACGCCCGGTCTCCTTCGACGTGCGTTATGAGTGCCGCGAACAGCTCTTCTAAATTGTATCCCTTGTAGTTTGAGTACGGTACTAACCGAACTTGCCGACCCAACGTCTCGGAGATCCGCTTGCCTCGATCCTCGACGATTTCGGCAAGGTTGGCTTCCTGCTCCTTGGATGGGATCGGCAGTCCCGGTTTCCAGTTCATCGGCTCGACCAAGTCGGCTTGGCTGATGCCAAACAACATTTTTGCGTGGAACTCCTTCAACTGTTCAAGATATTGCTGGTCCAATGCAATCGCGCGATTGCGGGCTGACATTATCCAAAGAACGACATCACACATGGGCAAGTAGTTCCGGTACATTTCCAGGTAGCCAGGATCTTTCCGAACGTCCTCGCCCAAGCCTGGGGCATCATACACCACCAACTTCACAGGACGGCCTTCCGCTTTTCCCTGCGTCATCCGAAGAGTCGTTTCAATCTCCTCAAAGCGTTTCGTGCAAGCCACCGTGTGACTGACCGGCAACGAAGTTTTTAACAAGGTGTTGATCGTGCTGCTCTTGGCCGATCCACTCACACCAATAACGCCAATAGTCGGCGGTTGCTCCAACTCGCGGGCAATGGCCTCCGACAACTGGTCTTTCTCATAACTAGAGAGACTTTTGGACATTTTCAAAATTCCTTAAAAGTGTGCGGTTCCTGATTCCATGACGATGTTTACGTTGTCAATGGGTTTTTTATCCTCTTGATTTTGGGATTCCTTTCCGGTTTGGCTACCAGCCCATCCGCTGCCGAATTATGACCCAAGCCGCTTGAACCGCGTCGTAAATTCGGGCCAACAACCAGGGCAAAGCCCGGCGAATGAACTCCATCAACATTTCTTCTGCGACTTCCTCGGCAACACCCCGGAAATAGTTCTGGCTGCGGGCGTATGCCTCCAGCCTTGCACGGTCACTTGCGTCCATCACTTAACACCCCTTTGATAAGTCTTAGCCAGCGGCCTCGATTCGCTTCCGATGTTTACCGCCGGCCTTCCTCTTATGAGGACGCGTTTTCTGCTGTGCGTGCAGAAAATTTCAGGAATTTCTTGGCCCTCGGCCAAAAAACTCAACGATTTTCCAAATTACAACCAAGAGATCCCACTGACACAAACTCCGGACAGGCCCGAATCAAGCGATCACAAAACCAAGTGTCAGAAACGACAGCCAATTGGGTGTATAATGGGAAGTCATTAGGTTCGCACTCTTATGAGGCTACCTTTCACATGAGAATCATTCCTCTGGTCATGCTGACTTGCATGCTGACTGACACGTTTCCCGGGCCTGCTCCCAGCCACGCTCAGGTTCTGCTTGGGGATCAGCGAAACGCGACCACGTCCCTCAAACAAATGGGAATGGATCCGCTCCCGGTCGGTAAGGACCAGATTACAAAGATCTCATTCCGCAAAGACGGGCTGAATTGGTTTGAGGATTCGGGCATTCCTTTTCTGCAGCAATTGCCCCAACTCGAAGAGCTTGATCTCTCAGACACTGAAGTGACGGACGCGGGAATGGTCCGCCTCAAAACTCTCAAAAAGCTCAAAGTACTGGATCTCAGTTTTACCCGGGTGACCGATGACGGGTTCGCGGAACTCAAATCGCTGCCGAATCTCGAAGAACTGAGACTGGGAAACTATGTAAGTCCCGCACCCGTTACCGACAAAGCACTCCAGCATCTGAAAGAATTTCCAAAGCTCAAATCTCTGAGATTCTTTAAAACTCAGATTACGGCGGCCGGGTTTCGACAACTCAAAAATTTCCCCAAGCTGGAATCGCTCGCGATCGTGCATCTTCCTGTCGAAGTGATCTCCGAACTGACGCAACTCACTACGCTCCAGGTAATTAACCCGACCATCCGTGATGCGGATCTGAAACACCTTGCGTCGCTAAAAAATCTCCGCGAGCTTGACCTGAATGGTTATGATTCGCCAATCACAGATGCCGGTGTGGAGCAATTGCGTGGACTGACGAACCTCCGCTCCCTTAGGCTCTGGCATTGCAAGGGAGTGACCGGCGCGGGGCTAAAGCACCTCGAAGACTTAACGCAGCTTGAATCCCTCGATCTGACGGGCACTCACGTCACCGATGAGGGACTTCGCAACCTTAAACCCTTCACGCGACTTAGAAAGCTCAATCTGGATTCCACCGAAGTGACCGATCCGGGCTTGGTGCATTTGAAACCCTTTTCCCATCTCAAAACGCTCAATCTGAGTAGAACACGCATCAAGGGGCGGGGTTTGGAACAGCTCAGCGGTCTGAAGGAATTGCGGAAACTCGATCTCAGCGACACAGACGTGACGGATTCTGAGATTGAACCCCTCCAGCATTTAACAAAGCTCCGGAAACTCAATCTGTATAAGACCCAGATTTCGGATGCGGGGCTTGAGCGTCTTGAGTCATTGATTCATCTTCGAAAGCTAACCCTCGGCGACTTCAGTTTTGACAGCAAAATCACGGATGCCGGTTTGAAGCATCTCAAAGGTTTGGTGGAACTCAGATCATTAACGTTGTGTGATTGCTCCATCTCCGACGCGGGCTTGGTCCATCTTAAGGATCTGACGAAACTCGAACGCTTGAATTTGAGTCCTCACGTGGGCGAAAACATCACGGGCGGCGGGTTTAAGGATCTAAACACATTGGTCAATCTGAAATCCCTCAACCTCAATGACTCTTTGATAACAGATCAGGGAATGGTTTATCTGGCAAACCTGCGATCGCTCCGCAGGTTGGCGATTGATGATTCCCACGTCACCGGCATTGGGCTACTCCAATTGAAACACTTATCCCAACTCAAACATTTAAGAATGGATGCGTTCGAGCAGAAAGTGACGGAATGGGACAAGTTGAAGTTGCTCAAAGAGCGGCCGGATGTGACGATCATCAGCTTCTCCACCATTCTGACCCTTGCCGTACCGAACCTCGTAATTACAAGGCTTACCGCTGAAGATGCGGCCTACTTGAAAATGTTGCCGCACCTTGAATCGCTTCAGCTCTATGGTGAGCAGGTCACGGATGCATCGCTAAAGAATTTCAAGGGGCTGACCCGGCTCAAACGGATGACGTTTGCAGACTGTAAAATCACAGAGACCGGGCTGGAATATGTGAGCGAGTTGCCCAGGCTGGAATCCCTGACATTCGAGTGGGCAACGCCCATCACAGACGATGGCCTGGCCCGGTTGACGAAACTGAAGGAGCTAAAAATCCTGATTCTCGATGGAGCCATCACGAATGCCGGACTCAAACACTTGCAGAGTTGTCCAAAACTCAAGGAATTGAAACTCAGCAGTTCGGGGATTACCGATGCCGGTTTGAAACAGATCGAGGGGTTAAAGGGACTCGAAAACTTGGACCTCTCGGAATCGCGACAACTGACCGATCAGGGATTGGCATCGATCGAAAAGCTGACGCAACTCAGGCGTCTCAATCTCAGTCGCCTCCAGTTGACGGATGCGGGGCTAAAACACTTAAAAGGGCTGACGAAGCTAAAAGAATTGAGCTTAGAATGGAACCAGATCAGCGGTTCCGGGTTGGTGCATCTTCGCGGAATGAAGCAACTCGAAAAGCTGGATCTCTCGACAATGAAGCTGACTGATGCGGGGCTAGTGCATTTGGCTCAACTCCAAAAGCTGCGCGAACTGCATTTGGATTGCACCTATGTGTCCGATGAGGGCGTGGCGTCTCTCAAGGGCCTGACCAATCTGGAGCTCCTGAGTCTGGGAACATACTACTTGGAACCTCGGGCAACCGCGAGAATTACCGATTCCGGCCTGGAGTCGCTTAAACATCTTCGCAACTTAAAAGATTTGCGGATTTACTCCAATCTCGTGACGGATGCCGACCTGGTGCATTTGCAGGGATTGAAAAACCTGGAAACCCTGTTCCTCAACAACACTCAAGTGACTCAGAAGGGCGTCTCCTCTCTGCAAAGTGCCATACACGGTTTGCGGATTTATGGGGTCCACATTCCTCAATAAAGTTGTCATTCATGCCCACGGATAAATCGTGACGCCCATCAGAACCATTGTTGCAACTGATGCCCGAATAAGTTTCTTGCGGGGGGCGGAGTCTCGGCGAAGCGATGCTCGCCAAAATCCAAAAGCGGGCGGGGGGCAATCTTTTTGGGGCATCACACGCCGGTCGCGGAGTGGCCAAGGCTGCTTGTCAAACTGGGTCGCGAAGCGACAAGGGGCAATGGAGGATGCAATCCATCAAGCACAATCCTCCCACGGCTGCGCCGCCCCGCTTGACAAGCAATCGGATCCTGCCTGCGGGGTTCATCAATCGCCGAGACACACGACTTTGCGATCTATATTGTATGCATGATTCAGCATTTCCTTAAGCGATTCGATGCAATCCATTACAGACGATTTTGCGACGGACTTGTTGATTTGACCGTTTCCATGACGGTATCCGACTGTCACCCTCATTTCTAGATGTCCTGATTTGGCGTCTGCCAATGCCTTTTCAAGCACGAGGAAGAACGCCAACAGTTCTTCGGCGAAGAATTCCGCATCGCCGTAGAGATCAACCATCTGTCCGACTTCGCGACAAGTTTCCTCGAAGTAGGGAAAGAGGAACCAATAGATCGGATCATCATCTTCGAAGACGATGGGCATAGTCTCGGAATAGTCTTCGATTGAGATGCTGACGGCCATTGTGTTTCACAGTCTTACCGCTCGGAATACTTCGAGCCTCTGATTTCTGACCTCTGCTCAAGCCTTCTGCGGCGTTGGGTGGCGGGCAACGCCGGTAACGATTTTTTATTTGACTGCTAACTCTTGCTGAAATTGGACTTATCGCAAAGGCTCCTCCTTGGACCAGAGACCGTTGATTGCGGATTATCTCGTAACCCAAGGAAGGAGTCGAAGATGCAAAAGAGCGCGGAAGTCTCAAAAGCGAAAATCTAAGAAAGCCAAGAAAACCCGAAGTGCCGCCCGTGCCAAACACTCACCGCGAGGTAAGTTGAAACGTGCCATTCGCATGCTCTTGCCGGACTCTATTTTTGCCGGTCTGGGCAAGCATGGCAATACGGATTGGTCGCTCTGCGTCTTGGCATTCGTGGGTCTGTTTTGGGCGATTTCGGGTGAAACGACTCTAGTGGAGCGGTTCACGTTGGCGGCTGAGGTCACGACGCATTGGTTCCCCGGCGAGTTCATCGCGACAACCTATCGCGGTTTCGTGAACGCGCTCGTGACGCATAACGCCGCCCTGAAGAATGTCATCTCCGCGCAGTTGCGAATGCGGATGCTGGAACTGGACGAGGGTCGTGGGAAGATCGCCGGTTTGATTCCCTTCGTGGTCGACGGCAGCCAGATCGCCGCGCCTTGGACCAAAGCCAACGAGGAGACGCTGGGCAAGAAGGGCCGCAAACCCAAAGGCGCGAAATGCCAAAAGAAGGAAACGGACCTCAGGCCGCAATTGACTTTGACCATGCTGTGGCACATGAATCTCGGGTTGCCCTGGGCCTGGAAGCACGGTGGCTTGTCCGAAGGCGAACGCACGCAGTTCCCCGATCTGCTGGACCTCTTGCCCAAGCCGCGCTGGTGGTGGCCGATGCCGGCTTCGTGGGGCTATCTGCTCTGGCAAACGATCATGAACGGCGGCCGACATTTTCTGATCCGTGTCGGCGCGAACGTGGAACTGCTGCGAGAACTCATTCCGGGCTGCGAGATCGAACGCGACGGCGACAGAGTTTGGTTGTGGCCGGATGGACAACGCAAAAAGGATCAACCGCCGCTGGCCCTGCGATTGATCACCGTGCGCCAGGGCCGGCAAACGTGGAACTTGGTCACGTCACTCCTCGATCCATCGCAACTGAGTGAAGCGCAAGCCAGCCAACTCTATACTCGGCGATGGGGGGGTGGAATGCCGCGTTCCGCATTCACAAAAGTGATTTAAGTGTATGTCCGATTTGGCATTAAAAACAAGAGCGGGTGCAGGCCCACATTCTGGTGTGTTTCTTGGCGTACGTGTTGTGGAAAACGCTGGCCGCCTCCTGCCAACGGGCCGACTTGGGCGATGAACCGCGCCGCGTGCTTAAGGAGTTGGAGGAGATTCGCGTGGTGGATGTGGTGCTGCCCACGCGGAAGGGCATCGAGATCAAAAAACGCTGCATCACCAAACCGAGCGAACACCAAAACATTCTGCTCCACAAATTGGGATTCCCCCTGCCGGCACAAAGAAAGCCAATCAAAATGTAGTGAGAACTTTGAAGGTCCAGGTGTTGCGTAGCAAGAACTTACGTCAACAACTGTCGAACTTGGGTTAGCCGCCGTGCGGTTTGCCCACCCGGTCGGATTGGGGGGTTCTTTGGGGATTTTTTGCGGTTTCTGGGGAGGTTTGTTGGAATTCCGCAGGCGAAGCGTCAGAATGGTATATGGATCGGGCCTTTCGCACGCCACTTGGTTTTCCCTCCCTTCTTTTCCCGCCTGACAAGGAAGCGACTTCTATGATTCGCCGCAAACAATTCCAGTTATTGATTGTTAATCTCTGTTGCTTATTCGGGCTATTGACGGTGGGCGCGGGTTTAAGCTGCGGCGAGGAAAACGCTGCCGAGAAAGAAACCGGGCCGGATGCGGGGCATTCGCATCAAAGCGAAGCCTTCAACGAAGGCCCCCGCCAAAAAGCCTATCTGATGGGCGGCACGGGGCACGTTTCCTTTCCCGCGACCACCAAAAGCGAGTTGGCCCAAAAATTTATCGACCAAGGCGTGGGGCAATTGCACGGGTTTTGGTATTTCGAGGCCGAGCGCTCTTTCCGGCAGGCAGCGGCGATTGATCCCGCTTGCGCCACCGCGTATTGGGGCATGGCGATGGCCAACTACAACAACACCAAACGCGGGCAGGGCTTCATCAAAGAAGCGATGGCCAGAAAAGACAAGGCCAGCAACCGCGAGCAAAAATACATCGAAGCCCTCAATAAATATCTCAACGCCTCCGGCAAGGGCAACGACCGCAAGGACGACTACCTGCACGCGCTCGAAGAAATCGCCTTGGCCTACCCGGACGACTTGGAAGCCAAAGCGTTTTTGTGCCTGCAAATTTACCTGAACCGTTCCGGCTCGAAGATTCAAAGTTACCTCACCACCAATGCGCTCTTGCAGGAAATTCTTGCGAAAAACCCGCAGCATCCCGTGCATCATTACGTGATTCACCTTTGGGACGTGAAGAAGGCGGAGATGGCTTTGAAGTCGGCTTCGATGTGCGGGCAGTCTTCGCCGGCCATCGCCCACATGTGGCACATGCCGGGGCACATTTATTCGCGGCTGAAACGATACAACGATGCCGTCTATCAGCAAGAAGCCTCTGCCCGCGTGGATCACGCCCACATGATCCGCGACCGCGTGCTGCCGGATCAGATTCACAACTTCGCCCACAACAACGAATGGCTGATTCGCAATTTGCTGTTCACCGGGCGAATTCACGATGCCGTCGATCTCGCCAAAAACATGATCGAACTGCCCCAGCATCCCAAGTACAACACAATCAACCGTAGCGGTAGCAGCACCTCCTACGGAAGAGAGCGATTATTCATGGCCCTCAATCAGAACGAAATGTGGCCGGAAATGATCCATCTTTGCAACTCGCCTTACCTCGAACCGACCGAAAACGAGAGCGAGCAAATCAATCGCCTGCGGCATCTGGGCCGGGCGTATTACCGCAACGGCGATTTGGAACAAGCTGAGAAGATCGCCCAAGAAGTGAAAGATTGGAAAGCCAAACTCGAGCGGAGCAAACTGGACGCCCAGCGGAAAGCGGAACAAAAAGTCCTCGCGGATGCCAAAAATCGCATCAAGCAAAAACCCGGTCAATCGGACGAAGACTATAATCGCGAAGTGTCCCGGCAATCGGGCAAGGAATTGAGCAAAGCCCGCGGCGCGGGCTCCGTTCGTTTTCCAACACGCTCAAATCGCTCGACAAAACTTTAGAGGAATTCCAAGGACAAGCCGCCTTCGCCAAAGGGGATTATAAGCGTGCCTACGATTTGCTCCGCAAGGCCGGCGGCCAAGAGGTGTTTTCTCTGGCCTTGCTGAAATTGCAGGCCGGCGATGCCGCCGAAGCCGAGAAGCAAGCCGTTTCTTATTTGCCCCGGCATAGAAACGAAACCATCCCCTTGGCTCAAACCGCTTACATTCAATGGAAAGCCGGCAAGAAAGCCGCTGCGGAAAAAACCTTCGCAGAACTGCGGAAGTTGTCGGGGCCGATCGATCTGGATACGCCGGTCTTTGCCCGTCTGAAAGGCTTCGCCAAAGAACAAGGGCTGCCCGAAGATTGGCGGTTGCCGTTGGCGAAAGCCGATGACACCGGAGAACGGCCCGACTTGGATTCCTTGGGTCCGTTTCGCTGGCATCCTTCGCCGGCCAAATCTTGGTCGCTGCCGGACAAAGATGGCAACGTCCACACGCTCGCGGAGTATCGCGGCAAACCCGTGGTGGTGATTTTCTATCTGGGCTTTGGCTGCCTGCATTGTGTCGAGCAACTCAAAGCCTTCGCCCCCAAGGCGGAGGAATTTGAAAAACAGGGCATTTCGATCATCGCGATCAGCACGGAAAGCCGGGAAGCCTTGGAAAACGCGCTCAAGAACTACAACGAAGAGCAAAAGTATGCGTTTCCGTTGGTCTCCGACCCGGAATACAAGGTGTTCAAAGCCTACCGGGCCTTTGACGATTTCGAGAACCAACCGCTGCACGGAACGTATTTGATCGATGCCGAGGGCCTTGTGCGTTGGCACGACATCAGTTACGAACCCTTCATGGAACCGGATTTCGTGCTGAAAGAAGCCGCCCGCTTGTTAAATCAAACCCCGCCCATCGAGGGTTTGGTGCGAGTGGAAGCCCGCAAACCCGCCGCGAATCCAGCGGTGGCCGAGAAACCCGTTTCCAAATAAATCGGCGAATAACAAAAAACCGCGTGAGATTGCCGCATCCTTCCCGCCCCAATCGGGGTAAGATGGGTGCGGTTTTTTTGTCGATTGGTTTCGACGGATTGGGCGAGACAAAAAGCGGATGGAAAGCGATGCGATATTTCACTTTGACGGCAATTGGGAAGCTGGGGGTTTGGTTGCTGCTTGCGGGGTTGTTGCCCCCGGCGGTTTCGGCTCAGGATCTCAAGTGGATTCCCAAAATTCCCCTCAAGCAGGATTTCGAGATGAAAACTCTAGGCGGCATGCAGTTTTGGGGCGATGTGGCTTACTGCCACGGTTGGCGGATTCAACATAACGTGTTCTTCAAGCAGCATCGCCTGCTCGATCCCAAAAACCATCGGCACGCCTCCGGCACGCTCGTAGAATGCCGAAAAAAGCTGGAAGAAATCAAAAAGGAGAAAAAACTGCCCAAAATGTCCGGGCATGCGGTGATCCTGATTCACGGCATCGTGCGGTCTTCCAAATCGTTCAGCAAAATGGCCGAGGCCCTGAAAAAAGAAGGCTACGTCGTCATCGGCTTCGATTATCCCAGCACGCGAGTGGAGATCACACAATCGGCGGAATATCTGGATCAACTGCTGCAATCGCTGGAGGGCATCGAGAAAATTTCCTTTGTGGTGCATAGCATGGGCGGGTTGCTGGTCCGCTGTTATTTGAAGGAACACAACGACAAGCGGATCGAACGCATGGTGATGCTCGGCGTGCCCAATCACGGGGCGAACATGGCCGACATCATGCGGAACAACCTGTTGTTCAAGCTGATTTTCGGTCCCGCTGGCAAGCAGTTGGGGATTGATGGCGGCTTTATTGATTCGCTGCCCACGCCCAAATTTGAATTCGGCGTGATCGCAGGCTCTCGCGGGAAAGAAGCCGGCTACAACCCGTTGATCCCTGGCGACGATGATGGAACCGTGAGCGTGAAAAGTTCCCGCCTGCCCGGAGCGGCAGACTTTGCGACCGTCGAATGTTTGCACTCTTTTCTGATGAACAACGCGGACGTGATCGACTTCACCCGCCGATTTTTGAAAACCGGCCAATTCCGCGAGGACGGCGAGAAACAGCCGATCCTCAAGGAAGAGGGGGAGAAAGGGAGCCGGGGAGAAGGGGAGAAAGCCAAGGCAACTGCTGGGGAATAGCTGCGCTTTCGCAGAGCCATTGCGTTAGAATTCTCCGTTTGATCCCAACGGGCTTTTCGCGATCTAATTCACCCGTTAAAACTGATTGAGGGAACGGGGTGTGCGCGGGGGGTTCGGAAGGGGAGCAGCTTGGACGGGGAAGCCAAACGAACGCTGTCTTATCGCACTTTGGCGGTTTGGCTTTGGCCTTTTTTTCGGCCGTATTGGGGCCATTTCGCCGGGGCGTTTTTGCTGTTGGTGGTCTCGGCAGGGTTGTTAGTCGAAGGGCCGATTCTCGTCAAACGGGCCATCGATCAAGACATCGCCCTGCGTGATTTGCCGGGGTTGAAAGTTACGGTTGCTTGGTTTGTGGGCGTGCAGATTGCGTATCTCATCACGCTTTACGTGATGCGGAATTGGCTGGAATGGGCCGGGCAACGGGTGATGGCGGACCTGCGCGGGCGGGTGTTTGGGCACTTAATTTCGCTGCCGATTTCCTTTCACGACCGCACCACGCCGGGGCAGCTTTTGTCCCGCTTGGAAAGCGATACCCAAGCCTTGCGGATGCTGTTCACGACCACGGCGGTGATGCTGGTGGGCGACTTTCTGATGATGCTGGGCATGGCGGGCGTGATGGTTTGGTTCAGCCCCCGGCTGTCGCTGATTACCGGCAGCGTGGTGCCGCTGATGATTGCCGTCACCCTGTTTTTTCAAAAGCGGTTTCATCCCCTGTTCGTGGAAGTCCGCCGGCAAAACTCGGCGATCAGCAGCCGGCTTGCGGAGTTGATCCAAGCCGTGCCTTTGTTGCAAGCCTTTGCCCGGCATCGTTGGGCGACCAGCCGTTTGCAGGAGATCACTCGACAAAAATATGACACCCAAATGCTGGCCGAGTGGTACATCATCGTTTGGTTCAATTTGATTTTCGTGATCGAAACTCTAGCGTTGTGCCTGATCTTGGGCGTGGGCGGATATTGGGCTTTGTCGGGAACCGTGACCATCGGGCTATTGGCGATGTTTATGGGCTACGTCCGGAGGTTTTTCGATCCGCTGCATCGCCTGGCCGAGCAATTGGCGACGATCCAAAAAGCCTTCGCCTCGGCGGAACGCGTGCTTAGGTTGCTGCAAGAACCCAACACCGTGCCCGACCCGATCACTCCCCAACCCTTTGCGGGTCTGAAACGCGAGATCCAATTCGACCACGTTTGGTTTCGTTACGGCGACAGTGGCGAATGGGTTTTGAAAGATGTTTCCTTCACGCTGCCCGTCGGCGAGAATTGGGCGTTGGTGGGGCCGACGGGTTCGGGGAAAACCACCATCGTGAGTTTGCTGCTGAGGTTTTACGATCCTCAACAAGGCCGGATTTTGATTGATGGCGTGGACCTCCGCGAACTGCCGCTTTCCGCCTGGCGGCATCGGTTGGGGATGGTGCTGCAAGACTTGTATTTGTTTCCCGGCAATCTTCGTGAGAACCTGACGATGGGCCGCGAAGTCTCGGCGGAGGCGCTGAAACAGGCGGCGGAAACCACGCTCGCGGATCGCTTCATCAGTCAACTTCCCCAAGGCGAGCAAACTGATTTGGCGGAGCGCGGCGGGAACCTATCCGTCGGGCAACGGCAGTTGTTGTCTTTCACGCGGGCCTTGGCGGGCAGCCCGGATTTGTTGATTCTCGATGAAGCCACGAGTGCTGTCGATCCTGCCACGGAATATCTTCTTTCTACTGCCACCCGCCGAGTTCTCGAAGGGCGCACGGCGTTGATTATCGCCCATCGGCTTTCGACGATCCGCCACTGCCGGCGGATTTTGGTATTGCAGCACGGGCAAATCATCGAACAAGGCAACCACGCGGAACTTCTGGCCGTCGGTGGTCTTTACCGCAACTTGCACGAGTTGCAATTTTCGGAAGCGGACTTCACCCAAAGCCGGGAAGGTACGTAACGCGAAAATCCGCCGATCCGCTTGTGATCCGCGGCGGTTTTCGCTTCAATCGTTAAACGGGCAAATCAAAAGTCAACTAGTCTGTAATCTTTCGCGAGGAAACGCCATGAAAATCGACGTTCGGCATTGCTTGTTTTTAGGTTGTTTGATTCTTTGCTGCGGATTCGCGGGCGATTTTGCGTTCGGCCAAAAAGGCGTGTGGACCAGTCCTGACGATTCCACGCTGCCGGCGGATTTCAAAATTCAAGGCGAGTACGTGGGAGAAACGAAAGACGGCCAAAAACTGGGAGCCCAAGTCATCGCCTTGGGAAAGGGAACCTTCCAAGCGGTGCTTTATCCCGGCGGGTTGCCCGGCGCGGGCTGGGACGGCAAACACAAAAGTTTGCTGGATGGCAAGATGAATGACGATGGCTATGCGGACTTTACCACCACCACCGGCAAGCGGAAGTATCTGGCCGCTAAGCCGGATGAGTTCTCCGCCACGTCCGAGTTTCCCCCCGCCGGTCAAACGGAAGCCAATGCAACGATCCGCGATGGTCAAATGACTGGAATTTTCGTGAGCGAACCAGCATTTACATTAAAGCGAACACAGCGAAAAAGCGAAACGATGGGCAAAAAACCGCCCCAAAAAGCCATCGTGCTGTTCGATGGCAAGAACACCGAACATTGGACCGGCGGAAAAGTCGCCGAGAAAACCGGCTGGTTGGAAAACGCCGGCCACGACATCCTCACCAAGCAAAAATTCAATAATTACACGATGCACTTGGAATTTCTGTTGCCGTATCGGCCCGAAGCTCGCGGACAAGGCCGGGGCAATAGCGGGTTTTATCAAGTCGATCTTTACGAAGTGCAGATCTTGGATTCCTTCGGTCTCGATGGCAAAAACAACGAGTGCGGCGGTGTGTACACACTTTCCGCCCCCAAAGTCAACATGTGCCTGCCCCCTTTGACTTGGCAAACCTACGATGTGGAATTCACCAATGCCAAGACAAACGCCGACGGCAAGAAAACGGAACCCGCGAGATTAACATTGAAGCACAACGGCGTGGTGGTTCAAGATGAAGAGAAACTCGCGGGCAAAACCGGCGGAGCGCGGCCCGGTCCCGAAGGCACGCCCGGCCCGATCAAACTCCAAGGCCACGGCAACCCGCTGCAATTCCGCAACATCTGGATCGTGGAGAAATAAGCATTCTTTGAGAAAACCACTGAGCAGGACAGATCATGTCAAAGGAAAATCGAATGAGTCTGATTTGCTTGGCTTCGGCCATTTGGTTGGCGGGGGGTGCATTTTTGCGGGCAGATGAACCGCCCAAGATCGGGGCGGAGGCTTTGGAAATCCATCGCGAAGGAATGCTGTTCGACGGCCACAACGATCTGCCTTGGCAAATCTGGCAGATCGGCGGGTCTTCGTTCGAGAAGATGGACATCGCCCAACCGCAGCCCAAGTTGCACACGGACATTCCCCGGCTGCATCAGGGCGGACTTGAAGCAGTTCTGGTCCGTGTACGTTCCCGCCGAGACCGATGCCACCGGCGATGCCCTCTTGAAAACTTTGGGGCAAATCGATTTGGCTCATCGGATGGTGAAGAAGTATCCCGATGTTTTTGAAATGGCCGCCACCGCCGAGGATGTCGAACGCATCACTAAGCAAGGAAAAATCGCTTCGATGCTCGGCGTGGAAGGCGGGCACTGCATTGCGAATTCCTTGCAGAATTTAGCACGGTTTTACGATCTGGGCGTCAGGTACATGACGCTCACGCATTCCCGCTCGCTGGGCTGGGCGGATTCCGCCACGGACAAACCGAAAAACGGCGGGCTGTCTTCGTTCGGCAGGGAAGTTATCGAGGAAATGAACCGCTTGGGCATGCTGGTCGATCTATCTCACGTTTCGCCCGAGACCATGAAAGCCGCCCTCAAAATCACGCAGGCTCCCGTGATTTTCTCGCATTCTTCCGCTCGCGCGATTTGCGATCATCCCCGCAACGTGCCGGATGATGTGCTGCGCAACTGCCCAAAAACGGCGGCCTGGTGATGGTCAATTTTTACTCCGGCTTCATCGTGCCGACCGAAGAACTCAAACGCGACCCCAAAAGTCGCGGCACGCTTTCGCAAGTGGTCGATCATATCGAACACGTGATTCAAGTTGCAGGCATCGACCACGCGGGCATCGGTTCGGATTTCGACGGCATCAACCGCACGCCCGAGGGCTTGGAGGATGTCTCTCGCTATCCGGCCATCACTCAGGAACTCTTAAATCGCGGCTACGACCGAAAAGCGATCCACAAAATCCTGGGGGGCAATGTGCTGCGGGTTCTCCGCCAAGCCGAACAAACCGCGGAGAAACTTCAAAGCCAAAAATCCCAGAAACTGCCGAAGAAATAGCATTTCCTCTATTCTGCCGGCACGCGGATGGGGATAATGTGTCTCCTCTTGGTTTTCCGCCCCGATGGGGCAACCACCACATAGACCAGTTTTTGAGGAGAAATTCGGATGCGCATGCTCGTCACCGGCGGGGCTGGGTTCATCGGCAGTCACATTGTGGATCGACTAATCGCAGCCGGGCACGAACCGTGCGCGGTGGATGATCTGTCTTCCGGTCGGCGGGAGAATCTGCCGCAGTCCGTGCCTCTCTATCAAGTCGATGTCCGCGACCGAACGGCCATCGCGAAGGTATTTGAAGAGTTTCAGCCCGAAGCGGTGTGTCATCAGGCGGCCCAGATGTCGGTCAGCCGATCCGTGCGCGAACCCGCATTCGATGCCCAAGTCAACCTGTTGGGGCTGATTAACGTGCTTGATGGAGCGGTGGCCGTGGGAGCCAAGCGGGTGGTTTTTGCCTCTTCGGGCGGCGTGCTTTACGGCGATGTGTTTGAGCCGGCCCCGGAAACCACGCCCGCCAATCCGATTTCTCCTTATGGAATCAGCAAATGGGGCGGAGAAAAATACCTGGAGTTTTATGCCCGCGAACATGGCTTAAAAACCGTGGCCCTCAGATATTCGAACGTGTTCGGCCCCCGTCAAAATCCGCACGGGGAAGCCGGCGTGGTCGCGATTTTTTGCCAACGGATGTTGGCGGGCGAACCGGCGACGATCAACGGCGATGGCCGTTACATCCGCGATTACGTGTTCGTGGATGATGTGGCCCGCGCCAATGTTTCCGCGTTGACGCACCCGGACATGGAGTCGTTCACGCCTTTGAACATTGGAACCGGCGAGCCGACCGACGTGAATCAACTTGAAGCCTTGCTGCGCGAAAATTGCGACAAGCTTCGCCAGGCTGCGGGGCATGCGGAACCTGTTCCCGCACCGCTCCATCGTGAAGCGCGGGCGGGGGATTTGCGTTCCAGCCTCGTGGATGCCTCCCAAGCGAAAGCGGTTCTGGGTTGGCAGCCCGGGGTTTCTTTGTCCGAGGGACTTTCGCAGACCGCCTCTTGGTTTGCGAACTCGTCGCAATAAACCTCGTTCGCGAATGATCCGCGAGCTCTTTGTTTGATTTGGAGAAACCCATGACCGAGCGCAGATTCCCGTTGCGAATTGCGTTGTTCCTCTCTTTGGCAATGGCTTCCGTTTTGATGGGGGAAGATTTTCGGCCAAATGCGGAAAATGTCACGGCTCCGCAGCGGGAAAGAAGACGACCGGCGGACAATCGCCGGGCCTACAAAACCCGCATCGCGGCGCATTGGTTCGACGGGGGGAATCGGTTTTGGTATCGCAACGATCTGCCGGGGGGCTTGCGGGAATATATTCTGGTGGATGCAATCAAGGGCATTCGTTCGCAAGCCTTCGATTCGGCTCGGCTTGCCACGGCCTTAAAGAATTCCGGCCTCAAAAAAATTCAAGCCGGGCAGTTGGATTTGCAGGGCCTTGAGTTTGATCTTGCCGGGGGAACAATCTCGTTTCGCATCGCCGACGAAAATTGGCAATGCGATCTCGATACTTATGAGTTAAGCCGAATCGAAAAGAGGAATCTGACCTCCGAGAATTCTTCTTCCGCGATTCACCCGGCGGATGCTCCCCGGGCCTCTACGCAAACGGGGGCCGAGACGGAGTTGCAATTCATGAACCGGACGAATTCCGCCGTGGAGTTGTATTGGCTCGACACCGACGGCCAACGCCGAAGTTACGGAAAGCTGGCTGCGGGCGGGAAAAGATCTCAGCACACGTTCGCCGGCCACGTCTGGATGGCCGTGGATGCCGCTGGCCGCGATTTGGCCGCTTTTCAGGCTGAAACGAACCCCGGCGAGGCCATTATCACGGGGAAGGAAATTCCTCGCAGACAACGACGGCGGCCCCGGCGGACGAATCTCCCGCCCCGCGATCTTTCGCCGGATGGCAAATGGCGGGCGTTCACGCGGGAGAACAACGTGTTCCTCCGTGAAACCGAGGGCGGGAAAGAAATCCAACTTAGCCGCGATGGCGAAGCCGGCCAGCATTACGAAATGCTCGCCTGGACGCCGGACTCAAAAACCCTGGTGGCGTTTCGCGTGCAACCGGGCGAGCAAAAGGAAGTCTTTCGGATCGAATCTTCCCCGCCCGAAGGAGGCCGGGCCAAACTCCACCGCAGCAATTACGCACTGCCCGGCGACCGCTTTACATCCTACGAATTGAACTTATTCCAAATTGCCGAAGAAAAGCAAATCAAACCGGACGTAGAGCGCATCGACTTTGGCCGGCCTCGTCTGCGATTCCATCCCAAGTGCGGAACCGTGACCTATGAAAAAACGGATCGCGGCCATCAACGGTTTCGCGTTGTCGAAGTCGAGACAAAAACGGGAAAGAATCGTAATCTGATTGATGAAAAAAGCAAAACCTTCATTTGGACCGGCCATGCCCAAGATCTGGGCGTGCCTCTGGTGAACTGGTTGGAGCAAACCGAGGAAATTATCTATCTCTCCGAACGCGACGGTTGGCGGCATTTGTATCTGATCGATGCGAACACCGGCGAATTGAAAAACCAGATTACGCAAGGCGAGTTCGTGGTCAGAGGCGTCGATCAGATTGATGAAGCCAAGCGGCAAATCTGGTTTCGCGGCAGCGGCAAGAACGCGGACCAAGATCCTTATTTCATCCATTATTATCGCGTGAATTTCGACGGCAGCGGTTTGGTGGCGTTGACCGAAGGGAATGGAAACCACCGAATCGAATTCTCGCCCGACCGCCATTTTCTGATCGACGCGTATTCCCGCGTGGACATGGCCCCGGTCCACGAACTTCGGCGGGTTGAAGATGGCCGATTCATCTGCAAGTTAGAGACCGCAGACGTTTCGGAATTGGAAGCCACCGGTTGGCGGATGCCCGAAGTTTTTTCGGCCAAAGGCCGGGACGGCAAGACCGACATTTGGGGCATCATCTGCCGACCCAGGCAATTCGATCCTGCGAAAAAGTACCCCATCATCGAAGACATTTACGCCGGCCCGCACGATTCGTTTGTGCCCAAGTCTTTTAGCACGTCTTCGCGGTATTCCTCGCTGACCGAGTTGGGGTTTATTGTGGTCAAGATTGATGGCATGGGCACGGCGAACCGCTCGAAGGCGTTTCATGATGTTTGTTGGCACAACCTGAAAGATGCGGGATTTCCCGACCGGATTAGTTGGATTCAAGCGGCGGCCAAAAAGTATCCCCACATGGATGCGAGCCGAGTGGGAATTTACGGCACATCTGCCGGCGGGCAAAACGCGGCGGCGGCGGTGCTGTTTCATCCTGAGTTTTATCGAGCCGCGTTCGCCGCATGCGGTTGCCACGACAACCGCATGGACAAGGCGTCTTGGAACGAACAATGGATGGGCTATCCCGTTGGTCCGCAGTACGCGCGTTGTTCCAACATCGAAAACGCCCGCCGCTTGGAAGGCCATTTGATGTTGCTTGTGGGCGAGATGGATACGAACGTCCCGCCGGAATCGACGCTGCGATTTGCCGATGCCCTCATCAAAGCCGGCAAGGATTTCGATTTGATCGTGATTCCCGGCGCAGGCCACACGAACGGCGGCAATTACGGCCAACGCCGCATGCGGGATTTCTTCGTCCGCCATCTTCAAGGCAGCGAACCGCCCGATAGAAACCAGCCGCGATCGAAAAGATCGTAAAGCAGCGCACGCGAAGTCATTCCTCTTTTAGTAAAAAACGGATGGGTCATTTCGAGCTTCACGTTGCCGTCACGTTCGGTTCGCTGCTGGGGGTTTGTCTTCTGGCCGGCTTGATTGCCGAACGGTTCCACTTCCCCAAAGTCACCGCGTATTTGCTGGTGGGCTTGGCAATGGGGCCGAGCGTGCTGAATTGGCTGCCCGATGCACATCTTCACGCGCTCGATACGATCACGAAATTGGCGATGTCGCTGGTTCTGTTTAACCTGGGCTGCCATTTTCCGCTCTCCCACGTGCGCAAAATTTTTCGCCGTTCGCTTTGGCTGTCTTTCGGCGAATTGAGCGCAACGTTTCTTTTGGTAATGCTCGGCTTGTTGTTGTTCGGCCAAAGATGGGAAGCGGCGCTTTTGCTGGCAACTTTGGCGTTGGCCACCGCGCCGGCGACCACGATTTTAGTCTTGCGAGAATCGGCATCGGAAGGCCCCGTCACCGAGCGGGCCAACACGCTGGTCTCGTTGAATAACTTCGCCTCCATCGTCGCGTTCGAGGTGGCGTTCATCGCGGTGCATCTCGCCAACGAAAAACTGACTTATCCGTTGTCTTGGGAAATCGGATTTCTGATCCGCGATCTGTTCGGGTCGCTGTTCATCGGCGTGTTGGCGGGCCTCGGCGTGAGTTATGGCTGCGGACTCCTCAAGCAAAGCCACTGGCTGGTGTTGCTGATCGCGACGGCCACGGTGGTGCTGGGATGCTGCGAGACGTTCGAGATGCCCTACATGCTGGCGTTTATGGTGATGGGCGTTGTGGTGGTGAATTCCTCGGACCTCAGCGAGCAAATTTTGCAGGAATTAGAACGGCTGACCGCATTGTTGTGCGTGCTGTTTTTCGCCGTTCACGGGGCCGAGTTGGATTTGCGCGCGTTTCAAGCGGCGGGGATGATCGGAGCGGTTTACATTATTATGCGGTCGGCGGGCAAATGGGCGGGCATCGCCGTTGCCGCGCGGATCATCGGCGAACCGCCCCAAGTTTGCCGATGGTTGGGAACCTCGCTCTTGGCCCAAGCGGGGGCCGCGATTGCGCTTTCGGCGATTGCCGTCCAACGCGATCCCGAGCTGGGCCGTCCGATTCAAACCCTCATCTTGGGTTCGGTGGTGTTCTTTGAAATCGTGGGTCCGTTTTTGCTCCGATATAGCGTGTTGCGTGCGGGGGAAATCCCGCTCGCCCAGGCGATCCATCACACCTCGGTGGACCCTTGGAACCAATTTCTGGCGATCTGGAATCGCTTGCTGCTGGCATTGGGTTATCATCCTACGAATCAATCACCAGACGAACTGACCGTGGCCCGGCTGATGCGAAAAAACGTGGAGGGCATCCCGGAATCTGCCAGTTTTGACGAAATCGTTCGCTTCATCGAACGCAGCCACGACAACACCTACCCTGTCGTGAATGCCGAGAATGCGATCACCGGAGTGATCTCTTATTCGCGATTGAGTGCGACTCTGTTTGACCCGTTGGTGGGTCCGTTGGTTCGCGCGGAAGATCTTTCCACTTCCGTCAAGTTCTTGCTGCATCCCGATGATCCGGTTGCAGTGGCCTTGGAACTCTTTCGGAAAACTTCGGAAGATTGCATTCCGGTGGCCTCTCGCGAACAACCGCACGAACTTTTGGGCATCGTGCGCCGATCCGACGTCACCTCCTTGCTGCTTCAAGAACTCCGTCGGCGAAGCTAGAGACTGTTATACTCAGAAGGTCAGGCAAACGGCATGATGATTGTCAGGTGTTGGCTCTGCGGGCAAACGGTGGATTTGTTGACCATCAATCTGATGGCGGCGTATGAGCGTTATTTGATCTTGACGTTCGTGTTGAGCGTGTTAATTCGCTTTCGGCAGTATCAAAGCAACGTGCAGTTTGCCTGGCAGTTTCCGCAACAGTGGCCCAGCGTGTTGGAAGTCATTAAGCAAAACAGCCGAATCTTTTTGAAATGGACCACGCTGCTGCCGGTCGCGATCACGTTGGCCATCCTTTTGGCTCATACGGTGTGCTACCGTTTGATCTGGTCGGAAGCTGTCGTGACGCCCGTGAGTCTCTGGAACAATCGGCTGGTGTTGACCTTCTTTTTGCCTGTCAGTTTGTGGATGGTTTTGCTCGATCTGGAAAATCTGTTCACGGCCTCCCAGTTGGATTTCGCGGAAATCGAAAAGAATCTTTCCAAGGGCGAATTCGCATTGAATTCCCGCGCAATGTCGGCCTTGCGATTCGCTTCGTTGGGGCTGTTCAATCCTCGGAAATACGTCGAACACCGCGTGACCGATTCCTTGCACGGCGTTCGCTTGGCGTTGTTGGCTCAACTGCGAAGATGGTCGTTTCATACTGCCGTGCGAATTACGTTCGGCTTTTTGTTGTGGTTCGGATATGCCCGTTTAACCGGCCTGATTGGGCCAATGGGGTTTCTGGGGTACGTCGCGATTCTCGCGGTCTGGCTTGCGGCGGCCTATTGGTGGAGTCGGCACAAACCGGAAAGTCCTCTCGCCCCGCCGGAAACGTAAATTCCAGAATCCTCCGCAACGTTTCTTCAGTGCGGTCTGATCGTTTCGGAATCAACGTGGGTCCGCCGCATCCACTTGCGGGGGGAAACCCCGCCGGGATTTCCGCGATGCGTCCTTTGGCATTCGCTTTGCTTGAGAAAAGCCCGATGCTGACGAAAGCCCCCCTTGTTCTTATGTTCTGGAGACCGCCATGAGTCTGGAAACGAAATTTGATCTGAAAAAAGAAACTATCGAAAAACTGCAAACACTCATTCGCTACAACATCGACGCCTACGAGGGATTGCGAGAGAGCGCCAAGGAAATTGAAAGCCCGCATCTGGCGAATTTGTTCCGCGATTTGGCACAGGAACGATTCGCCTTGGCCACGGAATTACAAAACTACGTGGAATGGAACAACGAAGAGGCCGAGCATAAAGGTTCCGTCAAGGCTGCCGTCCACCGCGCGTGGATTGATCTCCGCAGCAACCTGAGCGAAGGAGACCCATCTACGATCCTGGTCGAAGCGGAGCGCGGCGAAGATTACATCAAGAAAGCTTATGAAGAGGTTCTCAAGGAAATCCCCGGTTCCGCATTGAACGATGTGCTTCAGCAACAGTACGCCCGCGTGAAATCCGCCCACGATCGCATTCGCGACTTGCGCGACAGCTATAAAGAGTAGAACCCGCCACCCGGATTATTGCGATCTTCACCACGATCTTCGCGACACCGCCAGACGCTTTCTTGCTCTCGGCGGTGTTTTTCTCTCAACTGCCGATGGGCTTTCTCGGCGTTCCTTCTCTCCTTTTCTCCGGGGCCGCTCGCAGGCGTCGTAATGCCGGCTTCCCGAAATTTTTCCAACTTCTTGTTAAGAATGGTTGGGAATGGGTTACAATAGGTCATCCCAAGGATCAAGGAGTGCGGTGCTTTCGAGGGAGTTCGTCACGTTCGGGGATGACCATCTCCAATCTCTCCACCGCGGGAAACGGGTCCGACACATCATGCCAGGGATCGGCCTATCGGGAGGAGAGATCATGCCATCCGTCCTCGTGGTCGAAGACAGCCGCGCCCAATCCACGCAAATTCGGTTGATGCTGAAAAGCGCGGAATTTGAAGTTTATGTGGCCGAGAACGGCCGCGAAGCTTTGGAAATCCTCAAAAAACACCCGCCCGACATTGTGCTGACCGACATGCAAATGCCCGAAATGGACGGCTTGCAATTGGTCCAAGCCGTTCGCGAGCGCTACCCCGATTTGCCCGTGGTTTTGATGACTCAGCACGGCAGCGAGGAAATCGCCTTGGACGCCCTCAGACAAGGCGCGGCCAGTTATCTTCCCAAAAATCAATTGCACCATCACATGGTCGCCACGCTGGACGACATTTTGGAATCCACACGTTTGGCGCACCGGCAAGAACTGATTCAAGACCGCCGCTTTCGCACGGAAATTCAATATCGGCTGGAAAATGATCCGGCGATCATCGCCCCATTGTCGGCTCAGGTCGAACAGGAATTGGCCGATCAGCGTTTTGCCGATCCCACCACCCGGAGGCAGATCGGCGTGGCCTTGCGGAAAGCCCTCGACAATGCGATCTTCCACGGTAACTTGGAACTCGGCGAAGACGAGCGGGAAGAGGGCGAACTGATTTACCGCGACCTTGCCGAACAACGCCGCTGCCGCCCGCCTTGGTGCGAGCGAAGCGTGTGGGTGACGGTCACCATTGACCAAGCGGAAGCCCGGTTCATCGTCAAAGATGAAGGGCCGGGCTTCGATGTTTCCTGCGCGCCGGGGTTCAACGGTTCGGCCAACATGGACGAAATGCGAGGCAGCGGGTTGTTGTTGATCCGCACCTTCATGGATCGAGTCGAACACAACGCACTCGGCAACGAACTCACGATGTGGAAACACCGCCTGCCGGCGAAAAACCAAATCCCGGCAGCCCGCATCCAATCGCTAGCGGACGCCGACGGCGAACGGTTGTTCGAGTTGGAAATTATCGAAGATACGCTGGTGATTTCCCTGCTCACCGAAAACATCGGCTTCGCGGATCTTCGCTTGTCTTTTGAATTGGATGATGTCTATCAGCATATCGAACGCGCGGAAAACCGGCATGTGCTAGTCGATTTTTCCCACATCAATTTCTTCACGTCCATTGTGTTGGAACTCCTCCGCCAAATTTGGCTGCGGGTGAAAGAGCGCGGCGGCCAACTGGCGCTCTGCTGCCTGACCCCCGCCTGCCAAGAGATTTTGCAACTCTCGCGGTTTGACACTCTTTGGCCGATCCACCTCAACCGCAGCGCCGCCCTGACGGCGTTGCATCGCGAGGAATAGGCCATCATCAGCCGATCTCGATTGATGAGCGATTTAGCTTCTGGCGGGGGCGGTGAGTTTTTTGAGGTTTTTGAAGAAGCCGGGATAAGTTTTCGCGGTGCAATCGGGGTCGAGGATTTCGATGCCGGGCACTTTCAAGCCGATGATTGCAAAGCTCATGGCCATGCGGTGGTCATCGTAGGTTTCGATGCGGGCGGGCGAAATCGGTCCCGGATGCACGGTGAGCGCATCGTGTTCTTCATCGACCCGCAACCCCAGTCGGCGAAGTTCGGTGGCTAAGGCGGCCACGCGGTCGGTTTCTTTGTGGCGGATGTGGCCGATCCGCGAGATTCGCGTGGGGCCTTCCGCGAACACCGCCACGCAGGCCAGAGTTTGGGCCGTGTCGCTGATGGCATTCATGTCGATGTTGATGCCCCGCAGCGGCCCGCCTTTCACGGTAATCGCGTTGGAACTCGCCCTCACTTGGCAGCCCATTTCGGCCAAGGCTTCCACGAACGCCACATCGCCTTGCAGGGCGTGTTCGGGCAAGCCTTCCACGGTGACTTCTCCGCCCGTGATCGCCGCCGCCGCGAAAAAATAGCTGGCGGCGGAGGCATCGGGTTCGATGGCGTATTCGGTTCCGCGATAGCGTTGCGGCACGATGTGGTAAACATCCGGCGAAAGCGGTTCGGCGGTGACGTCGAACTTCGCCATCACACCCAACGTCATTTCCACGTAAGGCCGAGAGACCAATTCCCCCGCGATGTGCAGTTCCACCGGTTTCTTCGCACCGGGCGACGCAAGCAAGAGGGCACTCAAAAACTGGCTGGAAATATCGCCCGGAACCGTGGCTTGCCCGCCTTGCAGCCCTTGGGATTTGACCAGCACCGGCGGACACCCGGAATCGGTTTCGCATTGGACGTTGGCCCCCAAATCGTTCAAGGCATCGACCAACGGGCTGACGGGGCGCTGCCTCATGCGGGGGTTGCCGTCCAGGCGGAAGATCCCATGCCCCAACGCGCAGAGGGCCGTAAGAAAGCGAATGCTGGTTCCGCTGTTTTCCAGCCAGAGATTCGCCAATTTCGCGGGGGGATGCCGCCGCATCCTGTGACATCGGCGATGCAGTTTTCCTTATCGTGCCGAACGGGGATGTTCAATCGGTTCAGGCTTTCGATCATCACGCGGGTGTCGGTGCTGTCGAGCACGCCCACCAAACGCGAGTCCCCTTCCGCCAAAGCCGCGATGGCCAAGGCGCGGTTGGTGAGGCTTTTGGAACCTGGCGGTCGGATCGATCCCTGCACGGGACCGTTGACCGGCGTGATGATTTCGACGTTCTGCTCCATGAATCCGCCCAAATCCCGAAAACGCTAAGGGTTGGCTGTTCAACGCGGCGATTCACTGCCATCAGAAACCCATCGCCAATCGAATAGTATAAAAGATTGGCCGCTTCCATGCCAATCCGCACGGCGAGGCTATGAAGAGGTTCGAGAAGCCTTTGCGTAAGGTAGAACCCGTGCTGGAATTTTGACCACATGTGCAGGAAAGGCTGGGGATTCAGAATGTGGAGCATTCCCCCGCTGAGGAATGCTCCCGCAATGCCACCGTCACTTGGCCATTTTCGCTTTATGAAAGGGGCTGCTAAAAATCTCCGACGGGTTGTTTGTCGTTGCGGCGCATCAGGCGTTGGTAGGTTCCCATGTTGACGGTATTGGCGTTGGTTGCGTTGCGGTTTGTGGAATTGAAGTTGATATTTTCGCTGACGAATCGCACGGAGCCATCGCCCATCGCGAACTGCGCTCCTCCGATGTGCAGGCTGGAAAATCCTTCGCCGCAGAGGTTATTGCCGTCCCAAGGCGGGGCATTGAGAACCAGCGAGGCCCCGTGGGCACCGCCGACCACAACGTATTGCCCCCGTTTTCCGGTCCCGGAATAAGAATTCCGCACGCCGATCCACGTTCCGCCTTTACAGTTTGAGCCATCCCGTTCGCCGACCATAAAGGTGTTGGTGGTTCCATCGACGATGTCTCGAATGGCAATTCGGCTGTTATAGAAGAAGATGCCGTTGTTCCCGGTATTCACGCCTTGGTTGGGGCATTGTTCCTTGTTTCCCGCGACTCCCATGTAATTGCTGGCGGCGGGGGCGAAACTTCCCAAGCCCCCGCTTCCGGTTCCCGAACCGCCGGTGAAATCGTGATTGCTGTCGACCAAATTCGGGCCATTGTCCCCGCCGGGATCGGTGGGGCAGAGAAACGCGGGCAGCGGCGTTTGTAGCACGGGGGCCAGCCCGTTGGTTGCACTATTGGCCAAAACTTGGTCCAGCCTTAAGGTATTGATTTGGAGGCTTTGGAACAGGGGAGCCTGATCGATTTGCGGCAAAATAAACGCCTCCCAACCCCAAGATTCAATGCCCGCAGTAGTGGAGGGGGACGCATAGATGTAACCGGGTGGAAAGGATTTGTTAATGTCGTGATAGTTGTGTAGCGCCAGTCCGATTTGCTTGAGATTGTTCTTGCAGGTCGAGCGGCGGGCGGCTTCGCGGGCCTGCTGCACCGCCGGCAGCAACAGGGCAATTAAAATCGCGATAATGGCGATCACGACCAATAGTTCGATCAAAGTAAAACCGCGCCGTTGCTTCGGGTTCATGGGTTTTCTCCATAATGCAAAGGTCGAAAAACACACAACGAAGGATGCGTTGGGAATGAAAATCAGCAGACCGATTTTCCGCCATTGAAGTTTGTGAGATGAGAAAGATCTCAACGACGATTGCCGTTGAGTTGACCTGAGAAAACAGGAATGTCTTCCGCGCGAACCGAAGTTTAGGGTTGTGATCGAACCCTGAACGATTACAATAAAAATCCCCACCTCGGCGCATAAACATCGCCGAAGCGGGACCAAGGGTTGGTGAGTGTCTTACTTTGACGGGTGGAGACTCACCAACCCTATTTCTATTCGCGACTTGTTAAATGATTTTGAAAGGGGAGGGGATGTCGAGAGAGACCATCCCACTCAATTAAACCCTTCTCTTGCGAAAAAGAATCTCGCAATTTTTCAAATTTCCATAAATTGCAGAAAGTTTTATTTGAGCGGAAATCGCCCCCGGCTTTTTTGGAAAGAAAAAGGAGCCGGGTTCTCAAATCGCCATCGTTTAGAATACCAACCGCAAGCAAAGAATCAAGAGATTTGGGTCGGCCGTGTTTCTGGCCGCAAACGGGCTATCGTTCATCGTTTCCAGCCGAAACTCCCCCTTCGAAATTTTAATATTCAGAGAAACCTTTAAGAATTTGGGGTGTTTACTCTGTGCCGGGGTATGGCGAAGTCTATGATGAGAGCGTAAAACCATTATTGTCCAAAAACTCACCTTCTGATTTCAGTGTTCGCCACTTGACAAAAAACGATCCTTCGTTTGTAGCATCAAAGTGGCAATGCGGCCCACCGAAACCGGAACCCAAACTGTGGTGCGATTCGCAAGGATCATGCCGCGCGGCGGTTTAGAGTAAGTCTTGGTCTCATCACTCTCTTACTCAACAAAACCTCCCCTCGCATCTCCCCAAGCAACCCACAACCAAATCCAAGCTCAATCATAAAACGGCGAGTCGTGCGCCCTGATCGAGTCGTGCCGGATTCCAACAATACCCAACCATTCCATTCTCATGGCTCGCGATGCCGCGACTGTGAAAGAATGAATCCGTATCAGTTCTTTTCCTTTTGGTTATTTTTCACGCATACATTTTTGCGGAGCGTTTCCGCGCAGCGTGAGGAGAATGTCTGTATGCCTCGACTTCGGGGCGAAGGAGTTTGCTAAATGCCTAAAAAACAGTCCGTTCCCAAACGAGTGGGCTTTACGCTGATCGAATTGCTGGTGGTGATTGCGATCATCGCGATTTTGATCGCCTTGTTATTGCCCGCCGTTCAGCAAGCCCGCGAAGCCGCCCGCCGCAGCCAATGCAAAAACAACCTCAAACAATTGGGGTTGGCCATGCATAACTATCACGAAACCTACAAGATGTTTCCGCCGGGGGTTGTTAATGCCACGAACTGCACCGCGGCGAACACCAATTATTTGTGGGGTTGGGGTTCGTATCTCCTCCCAATGCTTGACCAAGCTCCGCTCTACCAACAACTTAGCCCGAATGGATGCAACCTGCCCCAACCCTCGACCCTGGTTCAAACCGGCTGGTCTTCCGCATTGTTGCAGACTCCGCTGGCAGCTTACGTGTGTCCCTCAGACACCGGGGCGGCGGTGAATGCCTTTTATCGGAATTACAGCAAGAGCAATTATGTGATTAGCGAAGCGGTTATCACCACGAATGGTAGCACCGCGAATAGCAGCGTGAGAATCCGCGACATAACCGATGGCACGTCCAACACTTTCCTGCACGGGGAACGCACGCTGAAACCAGGTGCGGTCGTGGGAAAACGCTTTACTGGGGCGATTATTTGGGGGCGGATTGACGTGTCCGATGCCTCGAACAAGTTTCGGGCGAACTGGCCGATCAACACCCCCAATCCGACGACCTCCACAGCGAATGGGATTGGTGGAGATTCGGGATGCTTTCGGCATGGGGTCAGCAGCGAACACGTGGGTGGCGCACAATTCCTGATGGGAGATGGATCCGTCCGCTTCGTGAGCCAGAACATCGGCAATAACCCCGCCGCTGGCAGCACTTCGACTTGTATTGCAATGTCAACCGCCCTCACCGGCCCCGGTTTCATCTTCCAAAACCTGTTTATGATCGCGGATGGAAACGTGGTCGGCGACTTTTAAGCAAGCGAATGGAAACCTAAAATCCGTCTGAACCCTTTCAGACGGATTTTCTTTCCCACAGATGTGAACACGGCGCAGGAACCATCGCCGCGATTTCTTGTTTTCCCCTGTTTTAGATTCATTCGGAAGAACTATGAAGCGAATGCGACTTTCCCCTTTTCTGTCTCTGACTACGATTGCGATTTGTTGTTTCCTCTCCGGTTGCGGGGACAAGAAACCCGTGGATACCGGCCCGCCCAGGATTCCCGTCAGTGGAAAAGTCACCTTGGACGGCAAACCCTTGGAAAACGGCACGATCTCGTTTGAACCCAAAGCAGAGGGGCTTCGTCCCACCGGCGGTCCCATCGAGAATGGAACATATAATGTTCCCCAAGAAAAAGGCGGGAACGCCGGGCTTTACCTCGTCAAAATCTCTTGGTTGAAACCCACGGGCGAGAAAGTCGCAAATCCCGATGCCGGCGGAGGGGTGAAGGAAGTCATCCCCCAAAAATACAATGTGGCATCCACCTTGGAAGAGACTCTCTCCCCAGAGAAGCACGAATTCAATTTTGACCTCAAATCCAAATAATTTTTCGCAGGGCAGGCTTCCTTCCTGCCCTATCTTTTGTGTATAAGTAGAAATGGTTAGTGCCCGCGAAGCACAATCCATAAAATCCTCCTGCCAGTTTCCCTCCCCCCATTCCTCCCCCCCTGCCCCAAAATCCACACGGCGAGAAAAACTCGTAGTGGCATCCGCAACGTGATTACCCTCTAATAAAGTCACGCGAATCGTTGTTCCCATTTCGCGCGCCGAAAATTGCGGATCGTTTCCGCGCGGCGTGCGAGAAGCATCTGTCTGCCTCGACTCTGAGGCGAAGGAGTTTTTGCATGCCTAGTTATCGTAAACTGTTCGGTCGCAGACGCGTGGGCTTTACGCTCATCGAACTTTTGGTGGTGATTGCGATTATCGCGATTTTAATCGCCTTGTTGTTGCCTGCTGTTCAGCAAGCCCGTGAGGCCGCCCGCCGCAGCCAATGCAAGAACAACCTCAAACAATTTGGGTTGGCGATGCACAACTACCACGAAACCTACCTCTCGTTTCCGCCCGCCTCGGTCACGCCCATTTCTTGCTCGATGTCGACTCCCGCCGCCGGAACGACGACTGCCTTAAACACTAACTATAATTGGGGTTGGGGCACGTTCCTGCTGCCAATGCTCGACCAAGCCCCGCTTTACCAGCAGCTTGGCCCCAACGGTTGCACGTTCCCGGTCTCGACGACGCCCTACCTTACGTCCACGCTGTTGCAGCAAGCGCTTCCCGCGTTTGTTTGTCCTTCGGACACGGGAGCCACCGTCAACATGTTCTTCGCGAATTACTCGAAAAGCAACTACGTCATCAGCGAGCAAATTGCCACCGCGAACAGCAGCGTGAGAATCCGCGACATCATCGACGGCACATCCAACACGTTCCTGCACGGGGAACGGGCGCTCTTTCCGGGAGGCTCGAACGGGAAGCGCTATACTGGAGGCATTATTTGGGGCCGGGGAGCGTTCGATGCCGAAAATAAGTTTTGCGCGGTCGTGCCCATCAACACCCCTTCACCCACGACTTCCGCAACGACAATTACCGGAGACACCCTCTGCACTTACTACGGCCTCAGCAGCCAACACGTCGGCGGATGCAGTTCTTGATGGGAGATGGTTCCGTCCGCTTCGTGAGCCAGAACATTTCCAGTAACCCCGCCGCCGCCGCCACCGGCTGCTCGGTTTCGACCGCGGCCATCACCGGCCCCGGTTACACCTTCCAAAACCTATTTATGAAGAACGACGGCTACGTGGTCGGCGACTTTTAAGCGAACCGATGGAAATGTGTAAGCGGTCTGAAACCTTTCGGGCGAATTTCCACTTCCACGGCTGATTTCAACGCGGCGTCAGGGCCATCGCCGCGGTTGATTAAACGGGCGGAAACAAATGGATTGAGAATACAAAAACCATAACCCGTAGCATAAACGAGGAACATCCAAAGCAAATCCCTCGCTTATGCTTCGCGTTACGAGGAAAGACTTCTGATGCCTACGGATTCACGATTTGTCTTGCCGTGGCGAGATTGTTATGAATCTTCTTCCACTTGAGCGGATCGTGGCCGCGTGCGGGCAGGATCGCGAGCGTTTTTTCCCTTGAGGTTCGCGGGAAAATTGGCGAACAAAACCTTGCCTCGTCTGCGAACCGCTGCTAGGATGCAGGGAAGCATTCCTTCGGGAATTGCCAAACCTCTACCAAAGCCAACACGAACGTTTTGCCGAACCCTACAGCTATTTCAACTAGGGAACCCTGACAGTTCCAGCCGCGTGTATATCCGAGCGTGCTCGGCTCACACAACCTGGGCGGAGGGTGCCCACCTGAACCTACGGGTTCAGGCAATTCTTTCGGTTGGTTTTTTGGTGGAGGTTTTTTCTTCTCATCACCACATCGCATTTTTCGATAAATCCGCCCGGTTTTCCGCCGGGCTTTTTTCGTGATGAGGCCCGGCATGGGGCTGTTTGATCGCCAAGAAGCCGCAGCACCTGGAAGCGGGCCAAACCCCTGGCTGCCCGCATGCGCCCGCGCACGTTGGCGGAGTTCGTCGGGCAAGCATCATTTCTTGGGCGAAGGGCGGTTATTGCGGCGAATGCTGCAAGCGGGCGGATTGGCTCCGTGGTGTTTTACGGTCCGCCCGGCACGGGAAAAACATCGCTGGCGGAACTGATCGCCCAGCATGTCCAAGCTAAGTTTCAACGATTGAACGCCGCCGCTTCCGGGGTCAAGGAATTGCGGGAACATTTGGAGAAGGCCCGACAAGATCTGGAAACCGGCGGCTCGAAAACCGTGCTGTTCATTGATGAATTGCATCGCTTCAATCGCGCTCAGCAAGATGTGTTGCTGCCGGATGTGGAAGCCGGGGTGATTTCGTTGATCGGGGCGACTACGGCGAATCCGTTTTTCTCGCTGGTTGCGCCTTTGGTCAGCCGGAGCCAGATTTTTGAGTTTCAAGCGATTTCCCGTGAAGACATTCGCCAGTTATTGCAGCGGGCCATTTCCGATGAATCGCGCGGGATGGGCAAATACCGGGCGACGTTGACGGAGGAAGCGCTCGAACTTTCTGGCGGAGATTTGCGATGGCGATGCCCGCCGGGCGCTGAATGCGTTGGAAATCGCGGTGCTTTCCATCCCGGAACAAGGCACGGTGGATGTGGAAGTCGCCCAGGAATCGATTCAAAAAAAGGCGATTCAATACGATGGCACGGGCGATGAACATTACGATGCCGCCAGTGCGCTCATCAAAAGCATGCGGGGCAGCGACCCGGATGCGGCGATTTATTGGTTGGCCCGCATGTTGGAGGCTGGGGAAGATCCCCGCTTTCTGGCTCGGCGGATTGTGATTGCCGCCGCCGAAGATGTGGGCAACGCCGACCCCGATGCGTTGGTCATTGCGAACGCGGCGGCTCAGGCGACGGAGTTCGTGGGCCTGCCGGAATGCCGCATTATCCTTGCCCAAGCCGTGACTTACGTGGCGACCGCTCCGAAATCGAACGCGGCCATCAAGGCGATTGATGCGGCGATTTCGGACGTGAAGCACCAGCGGGTGTTGCCGGTTCCCGTTCACCTGAAAGACAAGCATTACTCCGGAGCCAAGCGGTTGGGGCACGGAGAAGGTTACGAATATCCCCACAATGCCGAGGACGGTTGGTTGGCCCAAGATTATCTGGGCGTGGACCGCGAATACTATCAGCCCGCAGCCCGCGGGTTTGAAGCTGAGATCGCCCGGCGGTTGGCAGACTGGCGAAACCGCAAAAAACAGCAAAGCGGGGAGGATTCAGCAGATGAGATCATTGAGTGAAAGCAGAGGTGCGGGATGGCCGATTTTTTTCTCGAGGAAAAATGCCTTTCCAAAGGACTTGTGGGCAATTCACTGCGATCAACCAATGCAAGATCTGTTGGAGTAGGCATTTAAGTCGGTATTGCCCCGCTGGAACGAAGTGGAGTAGAATGCCGGGATTGCAAAAATGGCAATCCGGCTTTGCAATTGTTTTCGCGGGATGGTGGACTGTCGTCAGCAAAGAAGCAGGGCAGTCCTTAGAGATTCCGTCGAGAAAGCCTCCCGGAAATTCCGATGAATCGAAGACAAGCAATTTGTCGTGCTGATCGAGACCCGTTCGATCGAAAATCGCCCGAACCAATTGCAAATGCAAAAAAGAATCGGTGAGTCGGAATGACTCTCGTTACGGATAATCCAGAGGGGCCGGTGGGCCACTCTTAATATACGGGTTTACGTGGGCACGGATGCACTCGCACGATTCCACGCAACATGACGCCGGCAAAACTTCGTCAGGGTCCATTCTCGGCGAAGCGCTGCGGTTGTTGACGCGCCTTAGTTCGCGAAATCCCCGGTTGACCTTGGGGTTCGTGCTGTTGCTTTCCTGCGCGGCAGTGGGTTACACCGCAAGCTGCCTCAAGTTCCACACGGAGGCTCGGATTCTGATCGATCCCGAAGCCGACTTCCACAAACGGTGGATCGAGTACACCAAGACCTTCGGCGATAGTTCGGACATCGTGGTCTTGGTGGAAGGGAAAGAAGCCAAACCCATCCAAGCCGCCTTGGAAGATTTGGGCAGCCGCTTGTCCCGCGAGCCGAAATTGTTCACCAACATTCTTTACAAAGCCGACACCACGGCTTTGAGGCGGAAGGGGCTGCAATACTTTCGGCCCGAACAACTGGCCGCCGGCTTGAACCGCCTGACCGATTACCAACCCTTGGCCCAAGGCCGCTGGGAAGCCGCTCGGCTGGATTATGCCGTCCGCTCGACCGATTACCGCTTGCGAACGCGCGTTGGATTCCTCCGATCCCAAATTGGGGAACTTCGCACTCGAACGGGCCAGACGTTTGGCCAACAGCCTCAGCGGGGCGTTGCAGCAACCGAACAAGTTTGAATCCCCTTGGCCGGAAATCATTCCCGGCAGCACAAAACTTCCCGCGTTCGCGGAAACATCCACTTATCTGCTCAACAACGAAGGCACGGTCGGGTTTTTGAAGGTGGTGCCGGCGGGGCACTTGAAGGACGACTTCAACGGCGACTCCAAAGCCGTCGATCGGATTCGCGAACTCATCACGCAAGTCACCGGCGATCATCCCGATGTAAAATTCGGCGTGACGGGCATTCCCGTCTTGGAAAACGACGAGATGCGCCGCTCGCAATCCGACATGATCCTCGCCTCGGTGATTTCCTTCGTGGCGGTCGGGGTGCTGTTGTTCATCGGGTTTCGCGGGATTCGGCATCCGCTGTTGGGCATGGTGATGCTGTTGATCGGCATGGCTTGGACCTTCGGCTACACCACGCTGGTTGTCGGGCATTTGAACATCTTGTCGGTCTCGTTCGCCGTCATTTTGATCGGCTTGGGAATCGACTTCGCGATCCATTACATGGCCCGGTATTTGGAACTCAGGCATCACGGAGAGCAACTGCGGCCGGCACTAAGGGAAACCTCCACCAGCGTGGGTTCGGGAATCGTCACGGCAGCCTTGACCACAGCTTTGGCGTTTTTCTGTGCGACGTTCACGCAGTTTCTCGGCGTGGCGGAATTGGGCATCATCGCGGGCGGCGGAATTCTGCTGTGCTGCGTGGCCACGTTCCTCGTGTTGCCGGCTTTGATTTCTCTCGCCGATCAAAATATCGAACCGAAAAAACTGCCCACCCCCTTCGACGGCAGTTTGCTCCGCGGGCTGACTTCGCGGTTTCCCCGCTTGGTGATGTGCTTTTCGCTGTTGGTGATTGCGGGCTTGGGTTCGCAGTTGATTGATTGGACGGCCAAGGGCGGGCCGAAGTCGCGGGTGCGCTACGATTACAATTTGCTCAATTTGCAGGCCGACGGTTTGGAATCGGTCGAGGTGCAAAAGCGAGTTTTCGGGGAGGCGAACGATTCGCTGTTGTTCGCGGTTTCCATCGCCGACACCCCGGAAGAAGCCCGCCGCCTGAAACAAGAGTATGAAGCCTTGCCCACCGTGCAGCGCGTGGAGGAATTGGCCACTCGCTTGCCGGCGACTTCGCCCGCAGCCACCGCACCTTATGCTCAATCGTACCGCACTCGGCTGGCGGGGTTGTCGGCTCCCTCAATGAATCCGCCTTCGCTGAATCCCGCCGCCGTGGGTAGGGCTTTCGAGCAGCTTTTGGCATCGCTTCGGCGAGTCAACACGCCTGCTGCGTTGGAAACCGCCCAAATCATCGACCGCTTTCTGGACCGCTTTGAAACGATGTCGCTTCGCTCGCAAACCGAGTTTTTGTCGGGCTTTCAACTCCGGTCCACGATGGCGCTTTGGCGGCAACTTCAAGCACTTGCCGGGGCATCGGATTCCACGCCCATTACCCTGGCCGACCTACCGCCCGCTTTGGCGAATCGGTTCGTCAGCGACAAAGGGCGTTGGCTGGTTCAGATCTATCCCAAAGAACAAATCTGGGACGTGGAACCGCTCACGCGGTTCGTTAAAGACGTGCGCACGGTCGATCCCGACGTGACCGGCACGCCTTTGCAAAACTTTGAAGCCTCTCGTCAGATTCGCGACAGCTATCAAACCGCCTCACTTTATGCCTTGGGCGTGATTTGTCTGGTGCTGTTGGTAGACTTTCTCGGCCGCGAGCACAAACTTTTGGTGCTCGGTCCGCCGCTTGCGGTCGTGGTGTTCGCCTTTATGATGCTGCAAACCCGGCGGGTTGAAGTCAGTCCGTTGTTGCTGATTGGCTCGTACTTGCTCATGGTCACCGCGATTGCCGCGATCTTGGACATTCGCAATCTTAGGGATGCCATTCTGGCAATGATTCCCCCGGTCACAGGGGGCTTGATTATGTTCGGCATCTTGGGGTTGTTTCATCTCGATCTGAACCCCGCCAACCTGATCGTGCTGCCTTTGATTTTGGGGATCGGCGTGGATGATGGCGTCCACGTCGTCCACGACTTCCGCATGCAAAAAGGCCGCTACCGCACTTCGTCCAGCACGATGAACGCGATTGTGTTGACCTCGCTGACCAGTATGATCGGCTTCGGCAGCATGATGGTCGCCGCCCATCGCGGACTATCCAGCGTGGGGTTGGTGCTGGTCATCGGCGTGGGCAGTTGCCTGTTCGTTTCGCTGGTCACGCTGCCGGCGATTCTGACGTTCCTCTCGGATCGTTCCGCCAAAGGGGACCAGGAATCGAACGCCGGCAAACAACCGCAAACCACTCCGTTTGAATCCAAAGATTCCGCCTCGCGTGCCCCGCAACAGAACAAACGCCGCGCCGCCTAATCGGCCTGGTGGCTTCATGCAAACTCGATGGTTCCGCGGGCGACTTCTTCGAGGGTGTATTGCCGGCAATCTCCGAATGCGGGATCATTGGCGGGCAGGGTCGTTTTCCCGTCCCGAATGATGATCCGCTTCAGTCCGCAACCGGCTTCTAAAATGGTTTGGGCCAATTGCCGGCGGGTTTCGTCCCAGTCCAGAAACACGCACACCGCCGTCGAGATTTGGGCCAATTCATCGACCAATGCGGGGGCAATTGTGTCGAAGGAGTTTTGCCGGCAGGCTTCCACACAGGCCAAAATTTCCAGCACGCTTTCAAAATGGGCGATGTGCCTGCCCGCTTGAAAGACGTACAAATCCGGCCCCGCCGCGAATAGATCGATCAGATATTCGCCGCGCGAAAGCGCATCGGCCATTGCGGCGGTCATGCTCACCGCCGCCTCCAATTCGGGAAACTCTTCCGGCCCTTGCTCATAGGGAAAATACCAGCCCTCGGCCCAGCGCTTCGAACGATCCCCAAGTCCGCTTGGGGACGACGTGGGTATCCAAGATCAAGGCGATGCGGCAATAGTATTCTTCTCGATATTCCCGCACCACGGGTTTGCCCGAACGCGCCCAAGAACGAAAATCAATCCGCTTGACGGGTTCGCCGGGGACGTAATCGCGATTGCCCATGTACTCCGGCGACTCGCCGATGTTCGAGGTCAATGCGATCCCGCCGGGTTGATGCTTCACTCCCACGGGCACGTCCACGTTCACCAACGGATGAAATGAAGGCAGCACCAACAAAGGCGGTAGCGAAACCGAAGCAGAACCACTGCGAAACAAATCGAACGGAAACGTGCTGTAAGCCCGCAAATCCGGAAGTTCGTGCAGACCCCGGCGGCGCGGCTCCAAAGTCAAGGGCAGCGTGAGGGAGTCTGCTTTCGCCAAGACATCGACCGACAATTCACGGTCCCGGTGTTCGATGGAGTGAGTGAGATCAATAAACCCCAACGACAAATCGTAGGCGGGTCTGCGAGAATCGTTTGCAAGCGAAAACTCGGCCCGAATGGTTTGCCCCACGGTAGCCGTTCGCGGCAAGTTGCCCGAAATTTTCACGCGCGGCCGACACCAAAGACCAGCCAGGAAAGACACCGCCAACAACGCCGAAAAGGCGCAGAAGATTTGATAGATCGGAATTTGCACCGAAATCGTGCCCAACAGCGACATCACCGTTGCCCCAAGCAGCATCCGTCCCGACAACGTCATCTTGAACCGCCAAAAGTTCCAAACCCAGCGCGGCACGACAAGTTGATTCAGCCAGTGTTTGTTCCAATTGGTCACATCGGCACCGGAACCTTCTTCAAAATGTCTTGGATAATCTCCGCCCGCTGCACGCTGCCGTAGCGCGATTTGGCGGTGAGGATCATGCGGTGCGGCAAAACGAACGGGGCCAAACGTTGGACATCATCCGGCAGGGTGAAATTTCGTCCCGCCGCGAACGCCGCCGCCTGCGCGGCCCGAAACAACATCAGCGAACCCCGCGGGCTGACTCCCAGCTTCAAACGGGCATCCTCCCGGGAAGCCCGGACAATGCGGACCAGATACTCCCCCACGTTTCGCTCGACGTGAACCTGCCTCACCGCCTCTTGCAAGGCCAAGACGTTCTCCCGTGTGAGCACCGGCTTGACGTGTTCTAAAGGATGCGATTCCTGCTGCGAATACAAAACCCCAATTTCGTGTTGTTCATCGGGATAGCCCAAATGCAGCTGCACTAAAAAGCGGTCTAACTGGGCTTCCGGCAGCGGATACGTGCCATGAAAATCAATCGGGTTTTGCGTGGCGATCACCCAAAATGGCCCCGGCAAGGGATGCAGCACGCCTTCGATGGTCGCCTGCATTTCGCTCATGGCTTCCAATAACGCCGATTGCGTTCTGGGTGAAGCCCGGTTGATTTCATCCGCCAACAGCACGTTGCAGAAAATCGGCCCCTGGCGGAAGTTGAAGCGGCCATCTACGGGGTTGTAAATCGAGGAACCCAATATATCGCTGGGCAGCAAATCCGGCGTGAACTGCACCCGATGAAACGCCAAATCAACCGAACGGGCCAACGCCTTGGCCAACGTGGTTTTTCCTACGCCGGGCACATCATCCATCAAGATCGACCCGCCCGCGAGCAAAGCCACGATCAGAATGTCCAACGCCTCATCCTTCCCCTGAATCACGGCGGCCAGATTGTGGCGCAGTGCGGCAATCTGCTGTTGGGGTTCGGTGGAAAGATGTTGATTCATGCGAAAAGATCACCCAAAAAACGGGCCGAAAGTGAGGAGATAGAGACCGGGACATTTTATGGACTTCCGGCCACATAGACCATTCTCAAAGCCGGTTTGTCGCTTCGGATCGGCATTTCGCTGTTTCACTTGGATCACCGTTTTAATGAAAGAGACTTTTTGACTGCGTGCCAAACGGAAATTCCAGCCTCTCTCCGACTCCCATCGGGAATTGTGCCGCGCAATTCGGGGGGCGGGGCGCATTATTTCATGGGGCAAGTGTTTGCGGGCCAGTTGCAAATCTGTTCAAAATACCCCTATTGAAGAATTCGCTAAGATTGGTATGTTGGTTTTGGGATTGTCTTTTCACTCCAAAATTGCGGGATGACGTTTTCTCTCAAACACAAAGAGGAGGGTTTCACGGTGAACCAGTTGCAGTCGGGGAATCGATATTTATGGTTGTTGGCCGGCGTGGCCGTGGGTTTGGCCGGATCGTGGTTTTGGCCTCAAGAGCCGATGCACGCGGGAACGGCTGACCGGGACGACAAGTTTGCCATGCTGACCGTTCCCGTCAAAGATGTGACCTTCGGCGGGGTTCGCGACCATTTGGAAGGCGTTTTCGTGTTGGACTTTCTCACCGGCCAACTGAAAGGGGCGGTTTTGTCCAAAGCGGGGACGTTCACGCATTATTATTTCCGCAACTTGGCGGCAGATTTCCAAGTGGACCCGTCCGCCACGCCGCACTACGCCATCGTGCAAGGCAACGCCCAACTGCCCAGCCAAGGCCGCTTAACGATGGCCACCGGCGTGATTTACGTCGGGGAATTGTCCAGCGGAAAAATCGCCGCCTACGGATTCCCATTTAACAACGCAAACCAAGTTTTGGCCCCGATTCCTTTAACTCCGATGGCGACGTTCCCCTTCCGAGAAGCCATAGGCAACTAACCCGTGTTACAGGCAAGTCGCATCCGAAGAACGCGGGTCATCGACCAGCGTGCCGCTGTGGAGTTGGCCGTTCATGGCGGCTTCCCGCCAAGGTCCGGGGGCATCGAATAACTTCGGATCGAGGCAAAATTCGGTCAGCAACAGGCCCGTCTGATGCCGGCGGAGTCGGCCCAAAATTTGGCCGTCCGGTCTGACGCTAAAACTGCCCCACCGCGATGGCCGGGCTGCTGAGTTGTTGGCGGAGATCCATACGTGGTTCTCCGCGGCTCGGCAGCACATGGTCGCGGGCACGATGGTTCGCCAGATGTCGTAGCTTTCATCCTTCACCACCGAGGCCCTGGCATTGTGGAAGGATTGAAAGATCGCCTCGACGCCTTGCTTTTTGTATTCGCGGTAGAGTTCGGGGAAGCGGTAGTCGTAGCAGATCAACACCCCGCAGGTGATGCCTTTGACTTGGAACGTCGCGAAGCGGTTGCCGGGCGAGTAATGGACCAAATCGAGCGTGGGCCGTTTGCCCGCCGATCCCGTGCAAAAGCGTTTGTCATAGCGATTCACAATCTCGCCTTGGGGATTGATGATGTACACCGAGTTGTGCGGCTTCGCCCCGGCGGACAGCGGATGCGTGGACCCCAACAGCACCCACAATTTATGCTGCTTCGCCAAGCCTTGAATCGTTTCGGTGGCGGCTCTGAGTTTGGGCCAATTGATGTCGTTCGCCGTCGGCACATCCACGCCGAGATAGCCGGATAAAGCGCACTCCGAAAAGTGAACCACATCCGCCTTCCCTGCTCTCGCTTTTTGAATCAGGCCGGTGATCTTCCGCAAGTTGTGCTCGATGTCGGCCTCGACCGAAAACTGGCAAGTCGCCGCAATCAACTTTCGCATGGGAACAAGCCTACTTAGTCTTCCGCTTTTTTGAAGCCGGTTTCGATCAGTTCTTGATAACCGGCTTTTAAGGGGCGGATGTCGAAGCCGTCTTTCTTTAAGAGGTCGGCGGCGATTCGGCAGCGGCCGCCGGATTTGCAGTGGAAGTACAAAATCTTCTCTTGTGGCAGTTTCTTTTTGACGGCGGGCGCATTTTTGTTGTCCGCGAGTTTCGACAAAGGAGCGAACACGGCTCCTTCAATGTGGCCTCGGTTCCATTCCTTCAACTCGCGCACATCGACCAAGACGGCTTTTTTGTCGGCGATGTTTTGCTGCACCGTTTCGAGGGAATCCTTGGTGTGATCCGCCGCCTCCACGCCGGTCCAGCCCAAGAAAAACACCCGCGCGGCGGCAATTGTCAGCACCAATACGTGCTTCGGCTTGAGTGGAATCATCATCGATTGTGTCCCCTTGAAAAAAAGTGATCGGTTCCCCATCAATCTGTTTTACCGCAAACCCGCCGGCGACGCAAAGAAACGTTCAATTACGGCTTGATGTGGGAAGCCCGTAGGCGAGTGACGACGGTGGTGATGCGGCGGATGGCTTCTTGGATTTCTGCTTCCGTGTTGTGGAGGCCCACGGAAAAGCGGACGGCGGAACGGTAGACTTCTTCGGGCAAACTCATCGCTACCAACGAGGGAGCCGGTTCCGTGGAACCGCTAGCGCAGGTGCTGCCCAGCGAACAGGCGATGCCTTCCAAATCCAAGGCCACCAACAGCGCTTCGCCATCCAAGCCGGGGAAAGAGATGTTTAGCGTATTGGGCAAGCGGTACTCTAAAGATCCGTTGATGGCAGTCGGTTCGCAGTTTTCTTGCAAGCCTTGTTGCAGCCTGTCTCGGTAAGACTGCAGGCGGTTGGTGATCCGTTCTTCCTTCGCGTGCCAGAGTTCCAAGGCTTTGGCCATGCCCGCGATCAAGGCGACGGGTTCGGTTCCCGGTCGTCGGCCTTGTTCTTGATGGCCGCCGAACAACCAAGGCGACAACTCGACGCCTTCCCTTAACAACAAGGCCCCGATTCCGCGCGGGCCGTAAAATTTATGCGCCCCCAAACTGAGAGCCGTCGCCCCCAATTCCCGAAAATTGACGGGGATTTTTCCCACCGCTTGCACGGCATCCACGTGCAAAGCCACGTGGTGTTTTCGGCAGCGTTCGGAAAGCGGCCCCAAATCTTGAATCACCCCGGTCTCATTGTGGGCCAAAATCACCGTGACCAATCGCAATTCGTTCCAGGAAAGATTTTCAAATTGATTTGTGAGCAAGCGGCCTTCGGGATTGACCTTCAAAGTAATCTGTTTCCAGCCGCGATTCTTTTCCAGCCACAGGCAGCATTCCCGCGTGGCGGGGTGTTCGCCTTGGGTCGAAGCAAGTTTGCCCGAATCCTTCCCGGTCAAGCCGAAGATCGCGGCATTGGTGGATTCCGTGCCCCCGCTGGTAAAGAGGATCTCTTTGGGATTCGCCCCCAAAATGGCCGCCATCGACTCGCGGGCATCTTCCAGCACGCGGCGGGCGATTCGTCCCAGCGAATGCCGACTGCCGGGGTTGGCAAAACTATCGGCCATGTGTTTGCCGATGATTTCGACCACCTCCGGCAAGGGGCGGGTCGTGGCGTTATTGTCGAGATATATCGGTTGCACGCTGATGATTTCCCCTTTCCATACAGGGATTCAGGCCCTCGGAAAACCTTTTGCATCAGCTTGCGTCATACCATGCGAGCGAAAAACGCACAAGTTCTTAAGGAATCTCGACATCCGCAAACCGGCAGCGATGTGTTCTCTCGGTAGAGATCAGAGAGAAATTCGCCATCTCCCTGAACGCAAACCCTCCTCCCATAATCCTCGATAAAAAGATCGCCTTCCCGATTGGAAATACCGATCAGCTTTTTTCTGTCTTATGCTGCTGTTTGGCAATGGCTTTGATGAGACCCTGTTTCTTGAGTTTGCTGCGGCCCGCGATCTTCAACTCCGACGCCAGGTTTCTTAGTTCTTCCACCGTGCGGTCTTCCAGCTTCGTATTGGGGTTTCCGGTTCCTTGCGTGGTTTTGTTCGGAGTGCGGCCTGCTTTGCGGCGCTACTTATTCACCGTCCGTGAGGCAATTTCTTCCGCCCGATCTTCTGTCCGCCCTCGGTCTTGCTCGCTTTCTTTGATGTGCTGGTACTGCCGTTCCTCTTTTTTGGTCCAGGCTTTGGGCATCGCATTTGTCCTTTCATAAAAAAACCGGAGCCGCTTTCCGGCAGGCCCCGGTGTCATTTTTCGAGAGGAGGTTTTTCTCCATCAAAACATCAGCAAATTTCCGCTAGCGATTGCAGGAATTTTCAAACTCGTCGATCTGCTTTTCGGCTTCATCTTTGGCGATGCCGTAGCGTTCTTGGAGTTTCCCCGCGAGTTGATCGCGTTCCCCGGCGATGACCACCAAGTCATCATCGGTGAGTTTCCCCCAGCGTTCTTTGGCATTGCCGGTAAATTGCTTCCAGTTGCCTTTGATACGATCCCAGTTCATGGCATGCTCCCTTTTTTCAGGTATTGAAATTCTTCGTCGGAACGTCGATTGACCTTTCCGCATTGTCCATAACCATTGCGAATCGCGTGCCGAGATTTCGGAAGCCATTGACCCCAAGCGCAACTCGCAGAGAAACAGGCATTTTCCACAGCATTATTTCGACGTTCCGCTAAAGTTGTGGTTCAAAATTGGCCAGAGTGGTCAATTGGGAATCGACCCGCAGAGAGAATCGCAAGCCCGCGTGGTTTGTCACTTCATGAAGTCGATAGGCACTTTGCTTTCCAGATAGCGCCAGTTTTTGATGAAGCTAATTAGATCGGCCATTTGTTGTTTGGGGATGTTTTTTTCGAGACCCACCGGCATGAGAGAGACGCCGTCCGATTTAAGATCCTCAATCTCGCTGCGGAGAATGCTCACGGTTTTGGCTTCGGGTTGTTTCAACGTCAGCGACGTTTCGGTTTCGGTTTCGATGATCCCGGTCAGCGTTTGGCCCGCCGAGGTCAACACGGTGAAGCTGAAATAGTTGTTGTCGATGGCCCGGTTGGGATCGAGAATGTCCGTCAACAGGGCTTCGGGTTTGCGGGTGCGCGAATCGGCGATGTCTGGGGCAACGTTCACGCCTTCCTTGCCGATGCGATGGCACGCCGCACAGTTTTTCACGAACACCGCCCGCCCGCGATTGGGGTCTGCCTTCAGCGACAGCACACTTTGGTAGTCTTCTAAAACTTGTTTGCGGTCGGCGGGAATCGCGGCAGCCAAAAGTTGGCGGGCTTCTTTTTGAATCGCCGCTATCACGATGCCCGGTCAACCGTTTGACTTGAGCCGGGCTAAGTTCATTGACCGCGAGTTTCTTGGCGGCGATCGCTTTCAGCAATTTCCCGGTGCGATTCGGGTTGTCGAGCAGACAATCCAAAATCGCACGCCGCACCGCCGGGGTGTTGGTGCGGAAATTCTGGAGGAGTTTCTCGGCGATGTCATCATCCGGCAATCGCGATAACAGGCCAATCGCATGCACCCGCAATGATTGATTGGTCTCGGTCGTCGCCAAGGTTTTTAACAGAGGCCCCGCGATGTTGGCATCCGCGAATCGCAGCAAATCCAACCCGGCCAGACGCCGGCGAAGGGGTTGTTTTTCATCTCCCGCATCCTGAGCCGCGTTTTGAAAGACTCCCGAAAGCGCTTGCTGCGTGGCTCTTGAGGTCTTTTGAATCTGGGTGGCCAGAGATCCCCGCCGGCGGGCCAAGCCTTCGCCCAAGCCGAGCAACACGGGTTCGGCGACTTTTGGATCAGCCGCGTGATGTTGGCCGAGATCGTCCAAGACTTGCCCAATGGCAGAGGGTTGATTTTGCGAACCCAACACGCCGGCGACTTCGTGCAACAGCGGTTTCGCATCGGATTTTGAAGGAGAGTTTTTCCGCAATTGCCGCAGAATCGCCTGCAATAAATCGCCCGCTTTTTCTCCCACCGATGACAACACTGCCGCACGGGTCCATTCTTCTTGCGGAAGTTGCAAGGCGATTTTCGCGAGCGATGGCACGATGGTTTTTTTGTCGGGGACTTCGCCCAAGCTCAAAGCCAATTGGAACCGCAAGCGGGCATCGGGATGATCGGCCAAAGTTTTCAGCTTTTCTTGTAACCCGGCATCAGTGGCCAACCAAGGTTCCGATAAGCGAACCGCTTGCTCGATCACGCGGGGGGCGGGATCGTTCAAACCTTTCGCGACCAACTCTGGCATCAGTTTTTCAAGTCCCCGCAAGGCCCATAGTGCCCGCATGCGGCCTGCGGGAGTTTTCGCCATTCTCACCATTGCGGTAAGCAGCGGAACGAATTCGGCCTCTTGGCGTTCATAGATCAAGCGCGCTGCCGTCTCGCGATTCCAACCGTTTTCGTGATCCAACAACTTCGTCAATTCCCCAGGCGGCAATTTGGCGAGAGATGGGGAAGATTCCCGCATCGGCAATTTTCCTGTCTTGGGGACAATGCGGTAAATTCGGCCCCGGTCGTTGCCATCCGTCAGATCGCGGCGGGTTTTGAGTTCGGTCGGCATGAATTGCGGATGCTCGATCACCGCCCGGTACATATCGACAACGTAAAGCGCTCCATCGGGAGCGTTGGCCAGATTCACCGCCCGAAACCAAGGATCGCGGCTGGCGAGAAATTCCACTTCCTTGCGTCCATAATGGGAAGTAAACGTCGCCCCTTGCGGGGAAAGCACGTCGCGATGGACCAAGCTGCCGGTGGGTTCGCAAGTAAAACTGTTGCCTTGAAATTCCTTGGGCAAGGCGTCGCCTCGGTAAATCGTGACCCCGCACGCCGCCGTGAATTGCCCGGCGTGCAGCGTAGAAGTCGTCCAGGCTTTGATGAGCGGATACACGCGGGATTCTTCGCCCGCGGGCGAAACGTCGTTTCCCACTTGGGCGACGGCCAAAAACGGATTCCGCGCGAGATATTCGCTTTCCAGCACAATTTGCTTGCAAGGGCTGCGGTTGCTGCACACGAAGCGGTTGCCGAAGTCATCGAACGTCAACCCGAACTGCCCCGCGCCGGAGATGGCGGCGTACGTTCCATTGAGAGGATTGAAGCGAAAATCGCGTCCGCTGATCGAGACCGGCTTGGCGCCTTCTTTCCAGTGGTCTTTGACGGCGATCACCGTGCCGCCCCGCAAACCGTTGGCGACGTAAATACGGTTGTCCAATCCGAACGTGGGATGGTTCGCCCGCAGTTGCGGGTTTTCTTCTTTGAAGCCTTCAAACCACGTTTCCCGCAAGTCGGCCCGATCATCGCCATCGTTATCGCGGAAGTAGGCAACTTGCCCCGCCATTGTGACAATCACGCCGCCCTTCCACGGTTGCACGCCGTTGGCGAATAGCAAGCCCGTCGGCAAACGTGGTCGCGGTTTCGTAAAAACCATCGCCATCTTTGTCTTTCAGCAGTCGAATCCGCGAACGCGGCTTTTCGCCTTGAGCAGGGCCGTTGGGATAATCGGACATCTCCACGACCCATAACCGCCCGGCTTCATCGAACGCCATCGCCACGGGGTCGATGACTTGCGGTTCGCAAGCCACGAGTTCCGCCTTCAGATCGGGATGCGTTACCAGATATTTGAGGGAATCCTGGGGCGAAACGGGGCCGACTACGGGCGGAAGATTTGTCCGCCGCGAGAATTGCATTCCTTGAGAGCAGACTGCAAAAGAGAACTGCAAGAACGGAAAACCTCTTCCCGGCGAGTCTTTGAAAATGTTGGCTCATGTTCATTCCGTGTTAAGTGTTCGAGTTTTGAAGCAACCGGGCGAACAAAACGTCAAACCGGTTTAACGGCCGGCACGTTGTGAAAAGACAACGTGACACCCGCCGCCTTATTGCTCAAAATGTTGAAGCGAGTTGTAAACCGTGTTTATCACAATACTAGAGCAGCCCCCAACGTGCCAGCGGATGGGAGAACCCGGCCCGCGAAACGGGGAATGGTCCGAGACGTGCATTTGGATTTCGGCCACCACGCACAATTTCTCTCCACTCTGAAAAGGCCGCACTATGAAACTTCTGATGCTGAACTTGCTGCACGATGAAGCCGGGTTCCTCGTCTCTTCCGAACTTGTGTTGATCGCCACGCTGTTGGTCATCGGCATTATTGTCGGGCTGAGCGAAGTGCAGCATGCGGTGGTTTCCGAACTGAACGATGTGGCCGATGCCGTCGGCAGCATGAATCAAAGCTACCAATTCGCCGGCTTTACGTCCTACAAGTCTGAAGGCCGCGGGATCAAAGCGAAATTTGCCGGTTCGAGCTTTCGCGATTTCGTCGATGAATGCGACAACAACCAAGGCGATCTCGATTGCATATCGCCCACCCCCGAAGTCTCCAAAGGCGGCGGAGGCCATTGGTAAGCCGGCCTCATCATTCCGCCATCCAAACCCCCGCCCTGAGAATTTCCCCTGGGACCGGGGGTTTTCGTTTGGTATAACGGGCAAGGCGAGAATGAGACCCGAAACAACAAAAACCAGGACATTACGGAGTGAGGATGGCCCCGGTGATTGCACAGCGAATGGCGATCTCGACAGATGCCGCGAACTCGCGAACTTGGCGGCGAAAAGTCAGCCGTTGGGTGGCCATCGGCAGCATTGCGTGGCTGGTATTGGCGGTGCTGTTGTCGTCCCTTTTAATCTGGGGCAGTTCGTTGAATTGCCCTTGGCTGGTCTCGGTGTATTTGGGAGCCACCGTGTTGGGCAGTGCGGCGTGCTTTCTTGCGTATGGTTTGGACAAACGCCGCGCCCAAGCCCGGCGCTGGCGGATCTCCGAAGCCACGCTGCAATGGTTGGCGTTCCTCGGCGGTTGGCCGGGCGGATTGATCGGCCAGCGGACCTTCCGCCACAAGACGCAGAAACTCAAATTCCAATTGATGTTTTGGTTGATCGTGTCTTTCCACGTGCCGTTGGTGCTGTTGTCTTTATGGTCCATGCGATTCGGGGGCTGAACCTTGAACGAAGATTCCCCCTTGGATCGGCAGCGAATCGCGCTCGGTATCCGGCAACCGTGGGCCGAACTGATTTTGCGGGGCATCAAAACCGTGGAAGTCCGTTCGACCGACACCCGGCAACGAGGCACGATTTACGTTTATGCCTCCAAGAAGCCGGCCGATCACTCGTTCGCGGAAGAAGCCATCCATCGGCATGGGTTGGATCGGGAATCGCTGCCGCGCGGCGTGTTGGTGGGCACGGTGGATTTGCAAGCCAGCGGCCCGGCGGATGAAGACGATGAAGACGCCGCCTGCGTGCCCGCCGAATATCTGGATGGCCGCTTCGCGTGGCGGTTGGAAAATCCCACGCGATTGAGCGAACCCGTGGTTCCGCGATTCCTGCCTTATGGGGTTTGGTTTTACCCTTTTCGCCGCCGCAACGCCCAGACGGATTTGTGAAATCTCGGCTCGCAGTCAAAATAAAAAAGGTGCCCCAAACAATTTAGTTTGAGACACCTTTTTGTTTTGGTGAGCGGTGCGGGCCAGCTCCACTCACCGCCATGATACACTGCATTTCGAGTGCCAAAACTTCCCGCCCCAGCCAATATTTTCTAAAAAGTGCTCATAGTAAGCGGTTTTTGGCGGAAAGTTTTTCATTTCGAGGCCGGCATCCTCGCAGAGGAATTTGCGGAGCTGTTGCAAAAAGCCCCACCTGCCGCGTTTTGCCGGTACAATTTCGCAACACATCCAAGTCGCAAACTTCACCCCGATAACCCGCCGCTCTCTCTTGGCTTGGTTGTGGTGCGCTGGAATGTTTCCCAGTGAGGGAATATCATGATTTCTTCCCAAGCCCCCTAAACCTCAGTTCGCCAATGTGATCTTTTTCAGATCGCGGTTTTTTTTCTCTCTTGGATTCGGAAAGTTCTTCCATGACTCAGCACGCCACCAACCGACGGGATTTCCTCAAAGCCTCCACATTGGCTGCTGCCGCGGGCAGTCTGCCTTATTTCCCTTGGAGCGAAACCGCGTTCGCCAACCAATCGCGCCAATGCCCGCCCAAACATCGGCTGCATCGGCGTGGGCAGCATGGGAACCGGAGATGCCAAGCAACACGCCAACTTCGGCAACATCATCGCCGTCTGCGATGTGGATTCCCAACACGCCAACCGTGCCAAGAACGATCCGGGCATCGGCAAAGGCAAGGCCGATGTCTACGGCGATTACCGCAAGGTTTTGGAGCGCAAAGACATTGATGTGGTCAGCGTGGTCACGCCCGATCATTGGCACGTCAAAATCGCGATCGAAGCCCTGGAAGCCGGCAAGCACGTGTTCTGTCAAAAGCCGTTGACGCTCACGCTGGAAGAAAACCAACTGATCCGCAACGCCTGCCGAAAATACAAAGATCAAATTTTCTTGGTCGGAACCCAGCAGCGCAGCACCCGCGATAAATTCCTCCGCGCGGTCAACATGGTGCAAAAAGGTTTGCTGGGCGACATTAAGCACGTCACCGTGGGCATTAACGGCAGTCCCACGGGCGGCCCCTTTCCTGTCGCCGAAGTCCCTCCCAATCTCGATTGGGAAATGTGGCTGGGCCAAGCCCCTAAAGTGGATTACCGCAAAAAACGCTGCCATTACGAGTTCCGCTGGTGGTACGAATACTCCGGCGGAAAATTCACCGACTGGGGGGCCCATCACGTGGACATCGCGACCTGGGCCATCGACCAAAACGGCGAAGGCCAAGGCCCGATTCAAGTCGATGGAACCGATGCCAATCATCCCGTCAGTTCAAAGATGGTTATCCCTTGGTCGATGACTGCTACAACACCTCGAACGATTTTTCCATCAAGTGCCTGTTCGACAACGGCATCGTGATGGATGTGACCAGCCGGGGCGACAACGGCATCATGTTCGAGGGAACCAAAGGCCGAATTTTCGTCAACCGAGGCAAAATTGCAGGCAAGCCCATCGAAGAAAATTGGGACAAAGACCAATTCACCGACGAAGACGTGAAGAAACTCTACAAAGGCAAGCCGTTTGAAGGGCACAAGAACAACTTCTACCGCTGCATCGTGGAAGGCGGCCTGCCGGTTTCCGACGTGTTCTCGCACGTGCAAGCCATGAGCACCTGCCACCTTTCCGCCATCGCCGCCCGCTTGGGCCGAGTTATCAAATGGGATCCCAAGAACGAGCAAATTTTGGAAGATGAGCAAGCCGCCGGCTTCTTCTCCCGCGAACGCCGCGAAGGCTACGACATCCACAAAGTTTGAACAGGTCAAGAGCCGGAAGGTAAGAGGCTCGCGTAAACATCGTCCGATGAATCTGTGAGCGGCAAGGCGCTAAACCTGCGGTTTTTTCGATCCGAAGAACCGCAGGTTAGCGACTTGCCGTTCATTTTTGCAGGACAGATATTTCTCGAACAATGCGCCTCTCAATTCCTCTGGGGATGATGACTTTCGCTCTGTTGGTATAATTGAGAAAGCTGCGTTCCGAAGAAATCGCGATTTTCACGGGACGAACTGAAAGCCCTTTAAGCAAACGAAGACCTATACCAATGAGGAGACGACACGATGAAACGCTGGAAATGGGCACTCTGCGGGCTGAGCTTGGCACTCTTGGCGGGTCTAATCGGACGTTGGACGGGATCGATGGCTTCGCAATCGTTCGCCCAAGAATCGGAACAAACTGCAAAGAAAACGGAGGATCAGGCAACGCCGGAGAAAGACCTCGGCTGGATGGGTTTGATGGTCGAAGAGAAACCCAAAGGCCAGGTTCAGGTGGCCAATGTCTTTCCCGGCGGACCCGGCGCGTTTGCGGGGCTTCGTCAAGGCGATGTGGTTCTTCAGGTCGCCGGCGTGAAAGTGACTTCAGAAGCGGAACTCGCCAAACAAATCGAGCAACTCAAACCGGGGCAAGAAGCCGTCATCGTTGTGAAGCGAAACAAACAAGAACAATCGCTGAAAGTTGTTGTGGGCAGCCTGCGGGATTTTCACGCCCGTTATGCCCGGGAAATGTGGCAACGCGACCGCGCGATCCCGACTTCGCCAAGGATCACGGCATCAGCCATGAAGATCTCTCGCTCGAATTGGTCCGCAGATTGTTCGAGCAAAACCAGCGGTTGGAGACCTCGCTGATGGAACTTCGCAAGGAAGTTCAAGCAATTCACCGCGAACTCAAAACAAAAAACCCCAATCCCGCCGGCCGCTAAGCATCATTCGAGGTATAACTGTCCGCTTTGAGTCGGGAAGATTTTTGGTGGCACTCAACCGCGGCTCACAGACTTGCCCGCCACTTCACGCCGTGTGCCCAAAGCGAGGACCTGCATATCACCGGAAAGCAAAAGTGAGACGGACGGAAATTCCTTCCGAAACTCATCAAGATCCTGTCTTTTTAACGTCCTGGAATTAATCCCCAACCACCGCAAGTTGCTGGCTTTTCCGATGGTGAAAAACTCCTTTCTATCCAGATTCGGGTGGAGGATTCCAATGGAAGTCACTGCAGGGCCTCGAGCGAGTGACTCCAGGTTGTTGATCGACAAATGGGGACCGAAAATCGCGAAAGTCTTAGCTCTGAAAAATGCTCAAGGCTGTCGAATAGCTCATCAAGCTCAGGTGATCCCCTGGTCGCTTCAACAGCGATAAACTGCAGCCGCGCTGCCAGCGTTGGCAATTCACCCAGGGTTCCTTTCGCAAACGCCCGAATTGAGGTACAAGCCTATTAGCGATGGCCAAGACAGGAGCTGGCGTGAGAGATCCATGTTGAGGCGATCGTAGGCACCAGCCGTATTCAGAGAAATGGAAGCGCCCGAATTTCCGCCGGCAGGTTCAACATCCATTCCGCTGTCTCATGATAACCATGCTGATACTCGATCAGTTCCAAAAGCCCGTCTTGCCAAAGAGTTTCGAGCCAGCCCATCGTGGCCAGTTCATCAATCTCCGAACGATCAATTGGGTAAGACGTCGCCCCACAGGAAATCATCCAGCGTCCGTAGTAGTCGTGGCACGCGCACGCGGCGGGTGCTTGCCAATAGTCCGGGTGAACGCGATTCCAAAGGTGCAAGGGATCGGGACCGGTCGCATGCGTAGTAGGGAGGAGGACAGATGTGTCCCCAGAGGAATGTTGGAAAAGTGACATTGATATTCGCAAACGCCGCACTTCGGGAGAGACTCATTCGCATCCAATCCGCCAGACGGGATTTTCGATGCTTCTGAAGGCAGTCGGCCAGATCCAGTCGCAACGAGAGATCCGCTGGACGCAATGAGATTGTCTGGACCAAATCGAAGACTTGCTCATTCATACTGACTGGCGAACGATGAAGATAAACTGCCCGGTGCTGCCGAACTACTTGGCACGAAATTCTACCACAAAACCTGCCCGGCACCTCCGGGTCAGGTTGAGCGTTTGGTTATGCAGCGGCAGGGTGGCTCGGGTCGGACTGCTGGAGAACACGTCGAATTCGCAAGGGATTTTGTCAGCAGTCCGCCCCCAGGAAATGCAAGTCTAACATCCTTGGGGGCGATCTGCCGAGAACGTCCAATCTAGATTCATCCAATATATCCCGGCAGATCGACCCCTGCCACCCCGCCGGCCAGTTGGTTGCATCCAACAGCTAAGGACTTGAATCAAGGGGAAAAGAGCAGTACGAAGTACATTACTAGAATGAGTAGGAGAGGGATAACGACCAGACTCACCCCAAGCCAAGTCGTCCGCTGCATTCGCCGCCGAACGCGAAATTCTTGCAGATGTTTTGCCGCATCTCGGTCATCAAGAAATTCATCATCAAGCATGGCGGGTCTTCACGATCTGGGAAATTTATCCGCGCACCACGGCGATTTGGGGTTTGGGGTTGCCTTCGTAGGTGCGGCCGTTTTGGCCGGTCTCGGCGTTGCCCAAGGCGATTTGATAGAGTTCGCGGCCCGCTTCCGTGGGGTAAGTGGTGTTGATGCAGGCTTGGCAGAGAACCTCGGCGGGCAATTCCAGGCAGCGGGTGATGGAATCCAACGGCAGATATTTCAGGCTGTCCGCGCCGACGGCTTCGGCCATTTGCTGTTCGATTTCCGGCGTCAGGCGGGTTCCCTCCATGAATTTGGGGGCGAACAACTCGCGAATCGTCGACATGTCGATGCCGTAAAAACAGGGAGCGATAATCGGCGGGCAGGCGACCCGCACATGAACCTCGTGGGCCTTGCCGCGTTCCTTGAATTGGAGACCAGCGCCTTCATCGTCGTCGAACGGACGATCGTATCTTCCACCAGCAGCACCTTTTTGCCTCCAAGCACTTCGGGCAACGGCGTGTATTTCATCTCGGCCTTATCGGCACGGTTGGTCCCTTCGATGAACGTCCGCCCGATGTAGCGATTGCGAATCAACCCTTCCAGCCAGGGTACTTTCAAGTTCGATAGGCCATACTGTCGGCCGCCGCTTTGGCGGTGTCGGGCACGGGAACGACGATCGTGTCTTCATCGATCGCGATGGTTTCCTGGTTTGCCAATTCTTCGCCCAAGCGTTTGCGGGTGAGGTAGACGCTGCGGTCGTCCAGCGTACTGGCGACGTTGGCGAAATAAATCCATTCGAAAAAGCAATGCGAGCGGCGTTTCGCTGGCGGTGAATTGCTGAATCGACAATTCGCCGTCTCGAATCATCACCGCTTCGCCCGGGCGGCAGGCTGTGAATGCTTTCGATCTTGCGAAAACCCAAGTTGGCCAAGGCGACGCTTTCGCTGGCGGCAGCAAACAGCGGGCCTTCTTTCGCGTAGCACAGCGGACGAATCCCCATCGGGTCGCGGGCCACGAACATATCGCCCAGGCGTTGAGAACACGATGTTGTAAGCCCCGTCCAAACGCGGACTCAGCCCTTCCAGCAGTTCATTCCAGCGAACCCGGCGTTCGCCCGAAAGTTCTTGCGACAATCAAGTGCATCAGAATTTCGGTGTCGGTCTCGCGGGCGAGATGGAAATTCGTTCTCCGCGAGAATCTCATCTCGCAATTCGCGGGTAATTCGCCAATTGGCCGTTGAATGCGAAACTGAACCATTTCGATTTTTCGATGTGATGCCGCTCGAACGGTTGGGCGTAACTGCGGTCATCTTTTCCGCAGGTGGCGTAGCGGGTGTGGCCGATGGCGGCGGGGCCGGAATACTCGCTCATCAATTCGGAGACGCGGTCGGGATGGTTGAGTTGAAATACCTCTGTGACCGTGCCGACATCTTTATAGGTGTCGATCAATTGCCGACGCCTGGGGTGATAGCTGGTCATTCCCGCCGCGAGTTGCCCGCGGTTTTGAATGTCCATCAGCAGTTGCATCATCAGCCGGGCGGTTTGGTCGGGATCTTCAAAGGGAACCAACGGGCTGACATCGCCGCCGGGCAGGTGATAGATCGCCGCAACGCCGCACTCGTGAAACAGTTCCGCCATGGGGGAAGACTCGCAAGGGGGAAAATCAGGAAGGGGTACGGACGGTGAGCCGAGAAGACATTCACCACACCTTCATCATATCGCGGAGCCGTCTGGGAACCAAGGACCGCAGCGGGGTTTTCTTCCCAAAATGCCGACCACGACACGAACGATGCGGTCAATCGGCACAGTTTCCAGTTGTGGGGACGCGATGTTTCACGGAGCATCTTCGCCGAGTTCGCGGTTGATGAGATCCACCATTTGCCTCAGCCGGGCGATGCTGCGGCGGTTGAATCGCAGGCCCAAGCGGGGCAGGTCTGCCAAGTGTTCATCATCCGACTCGAGGGGATGCGTTTTCACTTTCTGAATCCGCCCGCTTTCCAAAAGATCTTGAAATTCATCGTTCAGGCGGGCGACGAATTCCTCGCTGGGTTCGTTGTGCAATCTCAGCACCAATTGCCCGCGCACGTACCGCATGCTGTTGTACACGCTGTAAAAATCCATTACTTCGTCAATGGCTTCTTCGACGCTGTGGGTGACTTTTACTAGGGAAAGATCATCGGGGGAAACCAAGGCATGATCTAAGAGGTTTTTTTGGACGTAGGCGATCCAATCGGTCCAATAGGTTCCGCCGGGCTGATCCAACAGCACAATCGGCATCAGGTCGCGTTTGCCGGTTTGGACCAAGGTGAGGGTCTCGAAACCTTCATCCAACGTGCCGAATCCCCCGGGGCAGAGGATCACGCCATGCACTTCTTTGACGAACAGCAGTTTTCTGGTGAAGAAGTATTTGAGATGCACAAGTTTGTCATCATCAGAGATGATGGGGTTCGCATCCTGCTCGAAGGGCAGCATAATGTTCAGGCCCATCGACATTTCGCGTCCCGCTCCCACGTGGGCGGCTTCCATGATGCCGCCGCCCGCGCCGGTGACGACCATCCAACCGTTTTCCGCCAACTGCCGGCCCAATTCCACGGCTTGCAGGTAAGTGGGATGGTCCGGTTGGGTGCGGGCGGAACCGAAAACCGTGACCTTCCGCCGTCGCCGATAGGGTGTGAAGACTTTGAAGGCATATCGCAATTCCTTCAATGCGCGACTGATGATTTTCATGTCGCCTCGGGTGGCATCATCGCGGGCGAGTTTGTCGGCGGATTCTTTAATCTCGGCGACCAGTTGCGATTTTTGTGCCAGTTCCCAGTCGTGTTCGGTGGGCATCACATCCGCTTCGCCCATGTCGGGCGGGGCGTGCTTGTGCCCGCTTTTGTGCGGGGGATCGTTTTGGGGAATGTTGGAAGGATCTTCTGTCATGCCGAACGCTTTCTCTGCTCAGGCAATCTGCCCGATATGGGTTGCCGGGTGGCATGCAGCGCCGATTATCCAAGAGGGCTTCTCCTCACGTCGCCATGCCGCAAACTCAACGACAATTATTTTAACGCAAACAGAATCAACGCAAAGGGCCGGAATAAATATGACTGAGCTTTGGAAATCTTCGATACGAGATCAGCCCGAAGTGCAAGCAAAGGAACGCAGTGTTCAAATCTCGCTTGCGCTTCGGGCTGGGATGTAATTTTCGCGATGTTTTCTTATTTGCCGAGGAGTTGTTGGATTTGGGCTTCGGCGTTTTCGAGCGAAACTTGAGTATCCAGCACCATGCCTTGCTTGTCCACCAGCCAATACGTGGGGATTTCGCGGATGCCGTAATACCGCACCAGCGGGTTGTTCCAGCGGCGTTTGGTTTGGTCGAGATAAAAGATGTTCGGCCAAGTGAAGCTGTGCCGATTCATAAAATCTTGCATCTGGGCTTCGTTCTTCGTCGAGGTTCACGCCGACGATTTCGAAGCCTTGGGAGGCGTATTTCGCATAAACATCTTTCAGAATCGCGGCATCGAGTTCAAAGCCGTCGGTGTCGGCGGCCCAAAATGCGACGAGAACAACTTTATTCCGCAGCGTGTCGATGTTGAGAAACTTGCCATCGTGCGTGGGGCCGGCGAGTTGCAGCTCTTGACCTTTCAGCCTTAACCGGCGGAGCAAAGCGGGCACGTGTTGCGCGAGCGGATTTTTGGGAAATTGCGATTCGATTTGGGCATAGCAGTCGATGGCCAAATCCAGCTTGCCGTAGGCTTCGCAACTCCAACCGGCGGCATCGAGTTTGGCGATGGCCCGGGCTTCATCCTTGGGAAAGGTGAGTGCGAACATCCGCGCCACACGGGCGTATTCTTCCAACACGCTGGGGTCTTCATCGGCCAATTTGCGGGCCATGATTTCCGCGAACTTCACCAACGTAAACGCCGCTTCGTTGGCGGCTTTCGATTCCGGCGCTTTCTTATAAAGCAGTTGGGCGTTTTGGAAGAGTTCTTCCACGTTCTGTTGATGTTCCGCCGGGTTCACGCCATTGACTTGAATCGCCAACTGCATTTGGGCTTCCATTGCGTGATGCACCGCCGTCTCGAAAAGTTGTTGCTTCGCCGGGTCATCGTGAGTTTTCGCGACGGCATGATTGGCCAACTCGACAATTTTGTAATTCCGCGCGCGTTGCGAATCGCGGATTTTATTGATGTCGTCGGTTTCGGGGGTGGGTTTCAATCGCTCCAACGTGATTTCGTGAAGATACCATTCCGGCGTCTCTTTCTGGGGCAGGTTTTCCGCCGGGGCGGTTTCTGCGATGGGGACCGACGCCGTAGGTGGGTTGGAAGCCTGTGAAGGATTGGCGGCGGTTTCCGAATTGCCGTCGCCCGAGCCGCAGCCCAATGTTCCGGCCATCAGGCCGATTGCGAGGAAGAATACCCCGGGTCTACCAAAATCAGCCGTGCGCATAACCACTCGCTCCTTCGCGGGTTAATGGATCGCGGGCGGAGTATTTCTGGGGAATACCAAACCGCCGGTCCTCCGTGGAAATCCTAGAGCAAGGGTTTTAGGCAAAAATCGAAAATGGGGGAAGAGGAACTCAAGATTCGACGAGATCCTGCCGAACAGCCGAGAAAAATCGGCAATCTTCCGAGCGCTTACGCAGACTTGCTGAGCAGGGAATCGACTTGATCCATCACCAAGTCGATGTCCACGGGCTTGGCGAGGAAGGCATCCGCACCGCAGTGGATCGCGAATTCCCGTTGCTTGGGATGATCGCTCCCGGAGAGTACGATAATTCGCGGGGACTGCGTTCCCCATTGCCTCAGGCGTTCGAGCACCATCAACCCGCTGCGGCGGGGCATCACCATGTCGAGAATAATCAGATCGGGCCGGTCGCGTTCGACGCGGGCGAGTCCCTCGGCCCCATCATCGGCCAACAACACGTCGTAACCGCGTTCGATCAGTGCGAATTCGATCACCTCCAAAATGGAGTGGTCATCATCGATCACGAGCACGCGAATGGGATCGTTGTGCATGGGGAAATCACTGCCGAGGATTCAGAGCCGCAATACCTTACCTTATTCTATAACGTCGGCGATCGAATCGTGATACCCTCAATCTCTTGGGAAATAATTTTGCGAACTTTCACTTTCCCAATTCCCCGAGATCGGTGAAAGCGCGAAGTCTTAATGCCCGATGGCGAAGATGACCGCTATGAGCAGAAGACCCACGGCCATCACGATGGCCCACTCGGTCAAGAGTTTTCTACTGGCATCAAGGCCCCGCCCGAACAAGATTCGCTGGGGAAGAGTTTGCGGGGAATGCCCGCCCCGCCCGCCGAAGGTTCTTTCGCTCCACGCGGCCAAGGTGGCGGGTAAAGCCGATTCCTGGGGGACCGCCGGGTGTTGCGAAGTGACGCCCTTTGCGGCGTTGTTCCGGGCGAGGAAATCTCCTCCATTTGCCGAGGCATAACCTTCCGTGTCTTCCCCCAGAACTTTAGACAAAATCGGGGCGGGTTTTTGGGAATCCCGTGAGGCGCGAGTCATGGGCAAGGGATCGTTCAAGCGGACTTTCATGCGGCGGTTGGCGTAAATGCCGAGAAACCCAAATTCCACGCAAAACTGAAACACCAACAACGCATCCCAATCTTGCCGGTGAAGCGCGAGTTCGGCTTGCTCGAAAAACCGCCAATGCCGGCAATTTGTGCGGAAGAATTCCTCTTCCAAAGGATGGGCATTCCAGTCTGCCGCGTGCGGCCAATTCATGCGGCCAAGGCAGTCGTCGAGCCAAGCGGTCAAGGCATATTTTGCGAGTCGAAACGTCTCCTGCCTCGGCCCGGTTTGATCGAAGGCCCGCAAGAGTTCCCGGAAAACGGCCCGGCACTCTTGGGCATCAATCTCCCAGGGGGCCGAGCGAATTTCCTCGAAGAGATCGAGCGCGAAACAGGTGAGGCGGGTTACGGGGTCTTTTAAGTCGAGATGCATATTCGAGCGCGGATTCGGTGAGAGAAAGTGTCGAGGCCAAGCGATGCGAATTCTTTCTCTACATCGGACACCCCGCCCTCGGACTTCCACAAAACCGAAACGCCGATTCGCAAAATTCCCAGAGGCCAAGGAAGAGCCGTTATGAACCGCACGGCTTTTCCGGTCTAGTCAGCGAATTGTTTTTTTGAGCTGGCGAACGGCAAACCTTGAGCGAAATGCGAATAATCGGCCCGGCTGCGAAAAAAATCCACGGGTCGGCATTTCCGGCGAGGACGGTGCGCCGGGGAGGCTTAACCTCAGTTCTCTCGTTGATTCCGAATGCTCGAAATCGAATTCGCGCGGAAAGTGTTCGCAACTTGGTCTTGACGAAATCTCGACTTTCGGGAACAGTTCCCGCGATTGGACTCAAGATTTGGCGCGGGTTTGCCGACGCCGCCGTCCCGGACGGGTTCCGGCTACCAAGGATGGTTGCCCCATGAAACGCTGGCTGGCACATTTGACGATTCTGGGTTATCTCACCGCTCTTTCGTGGGGCATCGTGGCGCATTCGATGCAGTTCGGCACGCACATTCATCCTTCCATGTATTTTGTGGTTTGGGACATGTTCTGCGGTTGGGCCGCTTACTCCACGCGAAACCAAGTCATCGTGGAAGGAGAAAGCGGCAAATTTTATGAAGTGCTTCCTCCGCCTTGGGGCGGGATTCATCCTTACGGAGATCTGGACCGCCGGCATTACGATCCTTACCAAAACTTCTGTATGTCGATGGCTCAAAACGTGCTGAAGCACACCGACCACGAACCCGTTGCCCGCATCTTCGTCCTCGAAGAAGCCTGGGCCAAGAAATACAACCTGCCCGATGCGCTTTGGGAAGCCCGCTACGAGGAACCGAAAACTCCCTACCGCTATCGGCACGTGCGATACGTGTTCAGCAGCGATGGCATCCCTCTGCAAATCAACGACAATTGGCTGGTTCACCAGCACGCTTTGATGATGGGGAAAAACCCGCGCTTGCAAGCCGAGTTCCGCAAAAGCCGCCCCTTCGTGACCATCGGCACGAGCGAGATGCAGCAGAACATGCTCTTTCAGAAATCGGCCCCCTGGAACACCATAAATCCCAATCTGATCGGTTCCCCGCTCGGCCACTGAGTTACAGAGGTCAGAGAACAGTGGTCAGAGGCCGGGGAAAACCCCGCTCGCTGGTAGTTTCCCACTCTCTGACCGCTAAGTGACTTCTGAATCTCTGACTGACCCCCGACCTCTGACTGACCCCCGATCCCTGGCCTCTGGCCTCTGACCAAGGAAGTTCCCGTGAGTACAGATTATTCGCCTCGGCAGAATGCCCGGATTTCGGCACGGATTCGCGAGTTCTTCTATCGGGAGGAAGTCCCGTTCTCGCTGGCCTTGGTTCGCATCACCATGCCTTTGGTGCTGTTGCTCGTGATGATTCCCAGGTGGTTCAACGCGCGGGAATTGTACTCGTCCGATGGGGCCCCGTGCCCGTTGGGGTTCGTTTACGGTTGGCCGGACTTGCTGCCTACGTATTCGGGCGAAGTGGTCGTGGTTTTACACAGCGTGTTGATTCTCGCGTTGATCGCCAGTTGCATCGGTTGGTGTACGCGGCTTTCTTTGGGCATCAGCACGGTGCTTTATATTTACCTCAACATGCTGGATTCTGTCAGCACGATCACCAAATACTCGGTAATCGCCTCGCACGTGATGTTGCTGCTCACGCTGTCGCATTGCGGTGCGGTTTGGTCGGTGGATTCCTGGTTGGCCGGTCCCAGGCGACGAAAAAATCCCTGGCCGGGCGAACCGGCCATCGCGCGGCAAAAATTTCCCCTCTGGCCGCAACGGTTGATGCAACTGATGATCGGGATTGTCTATTTCGGGGCGGCCATCACCAAAATGCACACGCCGGAATTTTTCAGCGGCGACCAGATGACGTATTGGCTGCTCTCGCACGTCAACTTCTCGAACCCCGGCGGGGAAGTGCTTTCGCAATATCCTTCGCTTGTCGTGGCCTCGGCTTACATCACCATCGTTTGGGAAGTCACGTTTCTCTTCCTCGCTTGGCGGGGGTGGGGCCGCACTTTGATGATCGGGATGGGCTTGATGTTCCATGTGATGACCATGATCACGCTGGGGTTGCACATCTTTCCTTTGGTCTGCGCCACGGTTTACCTCGCCTTTTTGCGGGAGGAAGATTTCCGCTATTTCGCCGCCGGTTTCCGTCGCTTGCGAAGACGCTGGCATTTGCCGCGATGGAGTTTTGGACGAACAACACAGACGGCGGCGAGTTCTTCAGGAACCATTCGCCGGTCCTTGGCCGCGTATGCGGGAATGATGTTCCTCGTCGCTGTGGCGGGCTTGGGAGCCGAGCATTTGAGGGATCCCTACGGAATCCGCCGCGCGGAAGGCCGCTATACTCTGAAGGAAATCGCACCGGATGTCGCCGCCCTTTGGTTTCAGCAGACCGAGCCGATTCGCGAGGAAGACAAAGTCTTTTCCTTCGACATCGGCACGATGACCGTGGCGGATTCGCTGGCCAATCGCCTCCGCGTCTTCAAGCACGGGCAACGATTGATCGCCCAGGTCAGCCTCAACCCGCCGCACGAAGACATGTACGTGGAATGCAATCTGCACGATGCGGAAGACCGCCTGGTGGAACGGCGATGGCAAGTGATAAAAGATGAACGTTTTCGCGGACATTTCAGCTACGTGCTCAACACGTCTTATCCGCCGGGCGAGTATCAATTGGTGTTGAGCCACGCGGGCCAGGAAATCGGCCGCCGAACCTTCCAACTGATGCCCAATGAAACCCAACCCAACCCGCAAACCCCCTCGGCCAATTGATCCATGCCACGCGCTGACTGGCCTCTGATCTCCGGCCCCTAGCCTCTGCTCACTTGCCGGGATCTTGGGGATACAACAGCACTCGGTCGTGGGTCAGCAGCAGCAAATCGGGCCGACCATCGCCGGTCACGTCCAGGATTTTCGATTCGCGGGGTTCGTTGCCGGGCGCACCGGTTCGGCTGAAACTTTTCTCCTCGAAGACCTTAAATTGCAAAGCATGCTTAAGGCCCGCTTCAGGGTCTTGGGTTAAAATTTCGACGTAATGCTCGCGCGTGTCGATCACCGCCAAGTCGGTTTTCTTATCGCCGTTCAGATCGCCGACCACCACATCCGCGAAGTAGGCTTTGTCGATTTTGGTTTCGTAACTGGCGATGCGCTTAAGCTGCGAATTTTGTTGGCCGGTGTAAACTACGCCGAATTTATTGCGGCCGAAGATTATCAAATCGTCGCGGCCATCGCCGTTCAAGTCGGCCACGTGCGAAGACACGAACGGGAACGTGCCCAACTCGATTTCCTTCCAGCGTCGGTACAGCGAATCTTCCCGGCGGAGGATGCGGAGCTTTTGGATGCCGGTGTCTACCAACACCACTTCATCGCCGGGTTCGCCATCCAAATCCATCGCGGCCACGCCGTGAATGCGGGCGCTGGCTTCAGAAGCGTTGTATTGGTCCAACACTTGCCATTGGTTGGAGGCATCGAGCACCAACTCGCGGGCGAAGGTGTCTTGGGCGGCCAACAGCGCACCCGTGGGAATCTTGGAAGATTTCCCCCCAGCAGGTTTGACAAAGACCGACTCGCGGGAAACGTCGCCCAACTGAATTCCACCCGGCGTCGGCGTCAGTTGCGGTTCGCCTTTTTTGTCGCTCAGCAACAGCGAAGGCGTGCGACCACCGCCGTAAAACACGAGAAAATCGGGCCGGCCATCTTGGTTGGCATCCAATTGTTTGAGGCGTTCCGGTTCGCTTTCCAACTTCAGCTTAATCGTGTTATTCCCGGCTTTCCAGCCTTTTTCGGTCCATGTCAAGAGTGCAAGCTGGTACTCGCGGGATCGGTCGCTGTCGCGGGCTTCTCCCAGGCAAAGCACTTCGGGGGTTTTGTCTCCGTCCAAATCGGTGACTTCAAACGCCAAGGGTTTGATGTCCAAGGGCAGCGCGGCGGGGAAGGTCAAACGGCCTTCTTCAAACCTAGAGACGCCCAACGTTTTCTCGCGGGGGCTTAACACGATTACGCTGGCGGGGCCGGGACCGAATTGAGCGATGCGAACCTGGTTGGCTCCCACGAGGGCCGGGTACGTCGTGCCGGAATCTAAGCCCTGCTGCTTCCGTTGACGAAACACCAAAAGCTGGGCAGCGGAAGGATCGGTGACGACCACGTCCGTGCGGCCATCGCCATCAATGTCGCCGGTGGCCATTTCCCGGTCACGACCGGAGCCGGATTCCCCGAAGCCGTATTGAATCAGCCGGGACAGCGAATCTTTCGGCTGGGTTTCGGGGCGTTCGAGTTTCAGCACGTTCACGCGGTTGGTGCGGGAATCTACCACGATAATTTCCATGCCGGGCTTGCCGTCGAAATCGGCCAGCGTGACCGAACGCGGGCGATTCAGGTCGAACACCCATTCGGGACCGAGTCGGCCATCGGCGGTTTGAATCCGTATGCACAATGCCCGCTTGCCATCCTCATCGGCGGTGTAGCACAAATCGTTCAGTCCATCCCCATCCAAGTCGGCGATTTGGGCCAGCGAGAGTTTGTCGGACGTGTTCATCAGGGTTTGAGGCGTGCCCAGCGTGCCATCCTCCTGCTGATACAGCAAATAGGTTTCCGTCTTGCCCAGCACGACCAGATCATCGCGGTCATCGTGGTTCAGATCGCCCGCCACGATGAGCCACGCGGCATTGGGAACGTCCGAAAGCCGCACATTCAACAATTCCGGCCATTGGTTGTTCTCGGCTTGGGTGCGGACGATCAACCGATCCGGCTGGCCGAAGTACGCGATGTCATCTTTGCCATCGTGGTTGAAATCCCCGACGGCCAAGGAAGAGACTTCCTTATCCACGGGGATTTTTTCGTACTCGAACCGCCAATCGTATTTAATGGCGTTCACGTCGGTGGTGTCGATGGGGTCGTCTTTGTCCGGTTTTTCCGCCCGTTGCAGCAGCAGATCCAAACGGCTGTGGCTGTTGTCGATCAAGATCAAATCCCGCCGGCCATCGTGGTTGAAATCGCCGGAAACCATGCTGCCCGAACGGTTTTCGAGCTTGAAAATCTCCAACCCTTGAAAGCCGAAGTGAGGCGAGTTCGCCTCTTGCCCCCAAGCCGGCATCCCGGAAAACCCCGCCAAAACCAAGCCGGCGATTATTGTCGATCTCATCAATTCACCCATCACTCGCCTTCCTACAGCCTAAAGTCTAAAGCCTACAGCCTCACCAGAATGACGCATCTTGCCGAAATTCGCAACGGATCGCACGGCGGGGATGACGCGATTTCTCTCGCTCGTTACCATCAACGGCAATGAACCGTTCGGATTTTCAGTCGAAGGAACACAAACGAAAAGGCGGAGGGCCAGAACAAAATTGGAACACATTTGATGCAAGCTGCCGAACAGTCCGGCTCTCCGTTCTCCGCCCTTGGCTCTCCGCAGGTTTCAACGGCAACGACTTCCAAAATGAAAGCACTCGATTATGATGGATCAAACCGCCTCTTTACCGCCGGAACTTAAAGACAACCCGCTGTTGGTGACTCAGGGGCTGCCCCGTTACGATAAAATTCGGCCCGAACACGTGCTGCCGGCGGCGGACTTTGTGCTGGCCGAGATGGAAAGTAATCTTGCGAAGTTGGAAACAAACATCACGCCCACTTGGGAAGGGGCGGTGGTTCCGCTGGATGAAAACGGGCAGCGATTTCAATGGGCGTGGAGTCCCGTCGGGCATTTGCATGGGGTGAAGAACTCGCCCGAACTCCGCGAAGTCTACGAACAAGCCCGCCCGCATTTCGTGACGTTCGGCCTTAGAATCAGTCAAAGCGAACCCGTGTATCGGGCGCTTCAAGGGATACGCGAAGGCGAGGAATGGGGAAAACTCGATGAAGCCCAACAACGCATCGTGGCCACGCATCTGCGGGATATGAAACTTTCTGGGATTGGCCTCTCCGGCAAAAAACGCGAACGCTTTAATGAGATCGTCAACGAGCTTTCCAAACTCGCCACCGAGTTTTCCAACCATGTGCTGGATGCCACGAAAGCATTCGCGATGGAACTTAGTGAGCCTGCGGATGTGGAAGGCTTGCCGCCGAGTTTGTTGGCTCTCGCGGCCCAGTCTTATAATTCGGTTCCGCAATTGCCTAGCGCAGAACCCGCCCGCGCCGCCACGCCGGAAAACGGCCCCTGGCGATTCACGCTGGACATCCCCAGCTTTCTGCCGTTCATGAAGCATTGCCGAAACCGCGAATTGCGGGAGAAGATGTACAAGGCTTACATCACGCGGGCTTCGGCAGGCGAATGGGACAACACCGGCATTATCACGCAGATCCTGAAACTCCGCCGCGAAGAAGCCCAATTGTTGGGTTACCAAACTTACGCGGAAGTCAGCTTGCTTCAAAAGATGGCCCCCGACGTGGCCGCCGTCGAAGAGATGTTCGCCACGCTCCGCAAAGCCGCCTGGGAACCCGCCCGCCGCGACTTGGCGGATCTCGAAGAATTGGCCGAAGCCGCCGGCGTGAGCGAACCTTTGAAACAGTGGGACATCGCCTTCTGGTCGGAACGCCTCAGGGAAAAGCGGTTTAACTTCACCGATGAAGAACTGCGTCCGTACTTTCCTTTGGAACGTGTGCTCGCGGGTTTGTTCGGATTGGTGGAACGCTTGTTCGAGATTCAAGTTCAGTCCGCGGATGGCGATGCCCCGGTTTGGCATCCCGATGTGCGGTTCTTCAAAATTCTGGATCGCGAAGGCACGCACGTGGCGTCGTTTTATCTCGATCCGTATTCCCGCCCCGAAAACAAACAAGGCGGCGCTGGATGGCGACCTGCATGAACCGCCGGCGAAACCCGGACGGCAGCCTGCAATTGCCAGTGGCCCATTTGGTTTGCAATTCCACGCCGCCGGTGGGCGGGCAACCTTCGCTGATGACGTTCCGCGAAGTGGAGACGCTGTTCCACGAGTTCGGCCACGGTCTGCAACACATGCTCACGCGAGTGGATTACCCCGATGCCGCGGGCATCAATGGCATAGAGTGGGATGCCGTCGAACTGCCCAGCCAATTCATGGAGAACTGGTGCTATCACAAACCCACGTTGTTAGGAATGACGGCCCATTTCGAGACCGGCCAACCGCTGCCGGAAGAACTTTTTGAAAAACTCTGCCAAGCCCGCACGTTTCAATCCGGGATGCAAACGCTGAGGCAATTGACCTTCGGCATGACCGACATGGCGCCTGCATCACGAACACGATCCCAACGGCCCGGAAACCCATGAAGACGTGGCCCAGCGGATTGCGAAAATCACTTCGCTATTGGAACCCTTGGCCGAAGATCGCAGCTTGTGTTCTTTTCAGCACATTTTCGCCGGTGGTTACGCGGCGGGATACTACAGCTACAAATGGGCGGAAGTTCTCAGTGCCGATGCCTTCAGCGCCTTCGAGGAAGCGGGCTTGGACAACGAACAGGCGGTGGCCCAAACCGGGCATCGTTTCCGCGAGACGATTTTGGCCCGGGGAGGCGGTCGGCATCCGATGCAGGTCTTCAAAGATTTCCGAGGCCGCGAACCCCGCCCCGAAGCGCTCCTACGCCATTGCGGCTTGACTCAATAAGCAGAGAGCGGAGAGTCAGAAAAAGCACGATTCACGCAACTCGCAAATTATTCTGGCTCTTAGCCCTCCGCTTATTTCGCTTGGGTGGCACGCCCTGAGGAAGGAAGGGCGTGGTTTTTACGATGGCCACGCCCTTCGCTGCGCTCCTGTTGATTACACATAACTTTTTCTGATTTTCCTGCGAGTTGGCATGAGATTTGCGCCCTGGGATGAGGGTGTTTTTGGACTGCCAATTTTGCAGGAGACGAATGGAATGGATACGGGAATTGCGGCGGAATTGCAAGGAGTGGACTTGGGCGACCAACGCTTGAATGCCAGGAGTTTGAAAGTGATCGAAGCCTTGTCGAAGGATCCACAGGCCAGCGTGAATGGTGCCGTCGAGGGCTGGGGCGACACGCAGGCCGCCTATCGTCTGTTGGACAACCGGAACGTCACGCCGGAAAAAATTCTCAAGCCTCATCGTCAGGCGACGGCGGAACGCATGCGGGCCGAGTCGGTGGTTCTGATTGCCCAGGACACGACGGTTCTCGATTATTCGGCTCATCCGCCAAAGGATGCCCGCTGCCTGAGTACCACAGAACAGTTCGGCTTTTATCATCATGTGCAACTGGCGCTGACGCCCGATCGCGTGCCCTTGGGTGTTGTCGGCACCAAGAATTTCGACCGCACCCCCGAATCGCTTGAGGAAGATAAAAACGAAAAACGCAAACGCAGAACCCGCACGCCCATTGAAGAGAAAGAAAGTTTTCGCTGGCTGGAAGGCTACCGCAATGCCTGCCAACTGGCGGCGGAATGTCCCGACACGCAGGTCGTGAGTCTCGCGGACAGTGAAGCCGACATTTATGACATTTTTGTGGATGCCCAACAGGCCGTTGCCGAGGGTTTGACTCGAGCGGACTATGTGATTCGGGGCATGAGAATCGCAGCACGCCGGAGCGCAACCGGGAGGTCAGTCGGCGGCACGTGGCACAAGGTGTTCGATCAGGTGCAGGTCTCGCCGCTGCGCCACGCGACATCAGATTGAACTGCACGAAACGCCCCAGCGTGAAGCCCGGCTGGCGACGCTGGAAATCCGCGCCATCCAAGTTCAGGTGAAACCGCCCAATCACCGGAGCGGCGAGCCCATCATCACACACAACATGGTGCTGGTTCAAGAAGTGAACGGCCCCGACGACGGCACGGACGTGTCGTGGATGCAATTATATTGATGACCACGCTGCCAATCGAGACCGTCGAGGACGTGCTGCGGGTGGTGGATTATTATGTGGCCCGCTGGACGATCGAAGTCTGGTTCCGCACGCTGAAAACCGGTTGTCTGGTCGAGAAACTTCAATTGGAGACGCGGGCTGCGCCTGCAGAATTGTCTGGCGTTTTACGACATCATCGCCTGGCGGGTGCTGTATTTGACGCTGCAAAATCGCGCCTCCCCCCATCAACCTTGCACCGTGTTCTTTGCGCCTCATGAATGGAAACCCGTCTGGTGCGTGACCACGAAACAACCGCTGCCCAGCCAACCCCCGACCCTCGCCGAAATGATGAAACTGCTGACGCGACTGGGCGGCTACAACAACCGCAACACAGAACGCCCGCCCGGCCCGCAACCGGTCTGGATCGGCCTACGACGTATGCTCGATTACGCCACCGCCTGGCAAACCTTCGGCCCCACCGCCGGAAAAAGATGTGTGTAAACAACAGCGCTGCGTCCAGGGACGTGCCACCCAAGCCACCCTCTACTCTCTGCTCAATACGGTTGATAGGGTTCGGGGCCGTTGGGTTTGGGGCGGAGGAATTTTGCATCCACGGTTTTGTACCAGGCGTGCAATTTCTTCCGCATCGCATCCACGCGGTCGGGGTGTGAAGACGCGAGATCGTGCTGTTCGCCGGGGTCATCTTTGAGATTAAACAAATGGACTTTGCCATCTTCCAGGCGTTCGAGGAACTTCCAATCGCCCATCCGCACCGCACCGCCGGGAAAGCCGCCCTGATTGGAGTAATGCGGATAATGCCAATAGATCGCTTCACGGTCCAAGTGCTGTTCGCCTTCCAGCAAAGGCAGCAGCGAAACGCCGTCCAAGTGTTGTTGGGGCCGGGCCTTCAGACCCGTGAGCGCCAGAATCGTGGGATAAAAATCCGTGCTGACCACGGGCACGTCGCACACGCTGCCCGGTTTGGTAATGCCCGGAGCGCGAATCAGAAACGGTTCGCGAATCCCGCCTTCGTACAGCCAACCTTTGCCGGCCCGCCAAGGCAAGTTGCTGGTGGGGCTGCCTTCGGATGTGCTTAAACCCCCGTTGTCGGACATGAAAATCACCGTGGTGTTCTCGGCCAAACCCAAATCATTCAGGCTATTCAGCACTTTGCCGACGGCTTGATCCATCGCTTCGACCATCGCAGCATAGACCGCGTGCTTTTGCAAAATGCGGACTTGGCGTTTCCCCGACATAGGCAGGTTTTGTTCTTCCTCGGCGAACTCCGTTTTTCCCGTTAGCCCCAGGCGTTTGGCTTTTTCTTGATATTTCTTCACCAAATCGGGCCGACCGATCAACGGGGTGTGAACGGAATAAAACGCCAGATACGCCAAGAACGGTTGCTCGCGATGTTCCTTGATGAACGCCACGGTTTCGCTCGCCAGGCGGTCGGGCAGATGTTCGCCTGCGGGGCCATCTTCCAACTTGGGGTTGCCGTAGGGAGAGAAATACTTCTTCCCGCCATAAGGACCACCCCGCGAGATGCCCCCGCGATTCACGTCGAAACCCTGTTTGGTCGGCCAGAATTCTTCCGAAGGCCCAAGATGCCATTTGCCCGCGAAGAAGGTCGCATAGCCATCCGCCTTCAAAGCCTCGGCAATCGTGGTTTCCGAGAGCGGCATACGGTCGTTTAACGGAGCCGGCAGAAATCGCCCCGCCTTCTTGCCAGAGAAGAAATTTGTGGCCCCCACTCGCGAGGGATATTTGCCCGTCATAATGCTGTAGCGAGTGGGGCTGCACACCGGATTCGCCGCGTACCCGTTGGTAAATCGCATGCCGCTTTGGGCGAGCTTGTCGATGTTGGGCGTTTCGTAAAAAGTCTGCGGGTTGTTGCAGCCCACGTCCATGTAGCCCAAGTCATCGACCAGAAAGAACACCACGTTGGGAACTCGCGTCTTGTCCGCCGCCGAGAGATTCCCGGCGAAAATCGAAAACCCAATCAAAAGCACGAGTGGGGATTTCACAAATCCAGAGAGCAAACGAGGCATAATATTTTCCGCAAAGAACGTGACGAAAAGCACAAACCGTCAAAAGGCGAGCGGGCGGTGTCAGCCCCCCGGAGATGTTGAATCGCTCTAAAACCTGAAATGATTACTTCGGCGATCTTTAGTATCAAGCGCTGGCGGCGGCGGGTCAACTTCGGCAACGTTGCGGCGGGTTATTTTTCGGCGATGGCCGGTTTGATGGAGGTGGCAAATCCGATCAAGGCTTGGGCTTCTTTGGAGGCCAGCCAGACGATGAGGTCATCCGCGGTGGCGTTTTCGGCCAACGGGTTCTGTTCGTTTTCGGGCAGAGGTTTCACGTTCGGCACGGTGTCCATCGCCAACTTGCGGGTGGCATCCGGGATGGTGATAATATGTTGATGAGAAAGTTTCCTTGTTGCTCTTCTTGGATACTCTCCAAATTGGCGCAAGATTCGTGTCCCAAAAGGAGAGACGATCTCTCTGGCGGCCGGTTGGTGGTTTTCCAGAGGTTGCTCCGATCAAATTTCCACTCAGCGATTTCCAAGAATCTCACGCCGTAACCCGCAGAGAGTTCCTCCCACAAATGTTCTCGCCCGCCACTCATCAACGGACTGATGTGCCTGACACGCTGGTTCCTGCAAATCTGCGATCTATCGAGCAAAGCATTCAGCACGCTGCGCATCTTTTGCCATCGCAGGGACCGATTGAGGTTTTCGTTCATCACAATACGTTGCATGCCTTCGAGGATCTGCCGTTTGAGTCGGGTGTTGTCGCAGGTGGTAGTTTATTTGGGTGCAACGCTTATCTGTCCGAAGATGAATACCGAGAAAAACTCGGGCATGGTCGGTTTCGTGTTCAAGAACTGGAAGCCGTCTTGCTCGATGATCTGGGCGATGAAGCGGATCGTCTGGTGGCCATCTTTGGAACCCGCTATGCACTCCGTCTCGCGATGTTGCAGTTTACCTTGCGTTCGGGACCAACTGCGGAATTGCGATGGGCGATTGCGGAAACCGATGCCCTGAGGCGATTTCGCGATGATGTCCAGGCGGAGATTCGCCAGCGAATGATCGCCGCGACCAGACAATGGGTGATTCGGGATCTTCAAACCGGCGGCTCTCCCCACGAGAAACGTGCCCAGCACGTTTTGGCCAAGGTGCTCGAGCAGTTTAATCCCAGGACGATGGAATCTTGGTCTGAAAAGAGCTGGGAAGCGTTTGTGTTAAATTTCCTCTGGCGGGTTTGCGAAAACGGAGTGCAAACTTTTAAGGATCAACTCCCGCCCCCTCAACCCGGGCCTGGGCAGTTCAAAAAAAGGCATCGGGATCTTCTCCTCGCGGCCACGGGGGAAGATGCGGATGTGCTGGTGAATGATGTCTTAATTCGATTCTGCTCGGCATTTCTCGATCAGGGTTTCGCAACGTGGGAATTCCCCGATCGCCACTTGGGAATCTACCGCTCGTTTTTGAAACTTTACAGCATGCGGTTTGCATCCCCAACGCGTGGGATGTCCAAGTTGAAGCGCGAAGCACAACGCCTTGCCCATGCGGGATTAAGCCCTCTGGAATCCATTCAAGAATCGCTTTCGTTGCTGGGAGTTCACGAGGAGGAACACGAGGAGTTTCTCAAAAAAAGCCTGCTCGCGCTGCGAGGGTGGGCCGGGATTGTGTGGCAATTGGAAACCAACGCAGCCTGGATGCCCCATCCCGCTGCTCCTCAGAGTCTCGTCGAATTCCTCGCCGTGCGACTGATTTTGGACCGGCAGGCCGTGGCTCACGTCGCGCGGAAGTCGTTGGGATTCCGGGGCAAGCTGGATGGTGTTCGCGAGGCCGCTGTGCCCCGCTTATTTTGGAGTGATCGAAAGAGCGTTGCGCAGCGTGCGTTCGAGGTTTTCCAACTCGCCCAGGTTCGCGGTTGGAAACCGAAGGACTTGCAGTATCTGTCCCTAGAGCAATGGCGGGCGCTGATTGGGGAAATAGACGCCTTCCCCGCGTTGGAACGGCAGCGAATCTTTCAGGCGCCTTCGAGCGGAAATACCGGAATCAGACCCTCGACGCGGTGATCAACCACTCGAGACGGAAATCCTGTTCTAAAGAACCCCAAGCCCGCGCTCTGAACAGAACAGCCTCACGGCTCCGCGATTCCAAGTCCTCTGCTGCATTGATGATCGAGAAGAATCCTTTCGCCGACACTTGGAAGAAGTCGATCCCGCGTGTGAAACCTTTGGAATCGTAGGCTTTTATGGGGTGGCGATGTACTACCGGGGGGCGGAGGACGCCCGCTATAAACCGCTTTGCCCGGTGAACGTCACGCCAAAACATTATGTCGCCGAGGAGCCGCTTTATTCATTTCTTCAATCGGGACGCCGCCGTGCGGAAGCCCGGCGGCGCATTGGTTGGGCGACTCGGCAGGCTCAGCGGGGCACGCGGACTTTTCTTGGCGGGTTGGCGGCAGGCTGGTTGGGATCATTGGCCGCATTTCCCTTGGTAGCCCGCGTCTTGTTCCCTCGGGCCACGGCTCAGATCCATCGCCTGTTGGGGAAGATGGTGCAGACTCCCGCGACGGAATTGCGGCTCGAACGGTTGGAACCCGATCCCGGATCAAACGAGGGGCATCTCGGCTATTCGGTGGAGGAGATGGCCCAGATTGTCGAGGGGGGATTGCGTGCCATCGGACTGACGAAAACGCACTTGTTTTCCCGGCTCGTCGTGATCGCCGGCCACGGTTCCTCCAGCCTAAACAACCCCCACGAAGCCGCGTATGATTGCGGAGCCTGCGGCGGCGGTCGCGGCGGTCCCAACGCGCGGGCTTTTGCCCAGATGGCCAACGATCAGCGCGTTCGCCGGATGCTCTCAAACCGGGAGATTTTCATCCCGGATGACACGCTGTTTCTGGGCTGTTTTCATAATACGTGCGATGACAGCGTGACGTGGTACGATCTCGACCACGTGCCGGTGCGGCATCGCCCTTTGTTTGAAACGGCCAAGGCCAAGATCGACGAAGCCCGGCGACGCAGCGCCCACGAACGCTGCCGCCGATTTGAGTCGGCGGAATTGTCCCTCTCGGCTGAAAACGCGCTGCGCCACGTGGAGGGCCGATCCGAAGACTTGTCGCAGACGCGGCCCGAATGCGGCCATGCAACGAATGCGCTCTGTTTTGTCGGCCGACGGGAATGGAGTCGCGGGTTGTTCCTCGATCGGCGGGCCTTTTTGACCTCTTACGATCCCCGGCAGGATGATGACGCGCTGTTCCCTGCTCGAACGGTTGTTGCAGGCAGTGATTCCCGTTTGTGCGGGGATCAATCTGGAATACTACTTCTCCTTTGTGGATCCGACGGGGTATGGCTGCGGGACCAAACTGCCGCACAACATCACGTCCCTGTTGGGCGTGATGGATGGCACGGCCAGCGACCTTCGCCCCGGCTTGCCGTGGCAGATGGTGGAAATTCACGAGCCGATGCGATTGCTGTTCCTCGTCGAATCGACCCCCGCCGCGATGCAACGGATCATCGACGGCAACCCCTCGATTTCCCGCTTAGTCCAGGGAGGCTGGGTGCAACTCGCCGTGCTGAATGCCGAGACTCTTCAAGTGCATCGCTTCTTCCAAGGGGAATTTCTTCCGTATGCACCGGAGACTGCCGAGTTGCCGATTGTGAACTCTTCCCTCGATTGGTACCGTGGCCGGCGCGAGCACCTGGGATTTTGCTCGATTCGGGAACAATCCGCAGCCTTGGCTTCGGTTTCGGCAGAGAAGGTTCCCGTCGAAACCGGCTGACCGGCCGCGAGAAGCGATCTCGAAAAAGTTGCCTCGGCATTCCCCTCCTCCCGTATGGTCGCCACCTGGATCAAGCGCATGATGCGATCGGAAACACTGTTCTACATTCTGGGCCTTTGCGTTGTCGGCAGTCCAATGGCGTTGTTGGCCTCGTTTGGTCTGACCGCGCTTTTGGGGTATCCGCTAAGTGAACGCTGGTTGACGCGGTTCACCGCAACAGCGGTTCTGTTCGGACTCACGGCATCGCTCGCGATTCTCGCCATGATGCTCGTGCTGGGCACGCGCGAGGTGCCCATCGAATTGGGCAATTGGGTGGTGATTCCCGAGGAACACTTTCATTTCCATCTGAAATTTATTTTTGACCGTTTGTCCGTGCCGTTCGTCATTCTCACCTTTGTGCTTACGGGAATAGTTGGGGCCTTCGCAAGCCGATACCTGCACCGCGAACCGGGTTTTGGCCGATATTTTGTGTTTTATGCTTTGTTTTTGCTGGGCATGGTCGCATCTTCCTTGGCGGGCACGATCGAAACCTTGTTCTTCGGTTGGGAATTGGTGGGATTGTCGTCCGCTTTGTTGGTTGCGTTTTTTCATGAACGACGCAACCCCGTCCGCAACGGACAACGTGTCTGGGCGGTATACCGCATTGCGGATGCGGCGTTTTTAATCGCCGCCTTGACGATGCACCATTTAACCGGCGCAGGCGATTTCGAGAGTTTCCTGGGAGGCGGTCAGTGGCCCGAAGGCCAGGCCAACCTTTCCCAATCCCACGCGCTGTTGGTGGGATTGCTGCTGCTGGTTGCCGCAGCCGGCAAATCCGGGCTGATTCCTTTTTCCAGTTGGCTGCCCCGCGCGATGGAAGGGCCGACGCCGTCCAGCGCCGTTTTGTATGGAGCGCTTTCCGTGCATTTGGGTGCGTTCTTGCTGTTGCGAGTCAGCCCGATCCTGGAAGCGTCGCTGCTGCTGAGCATTGCGGTCGTGGCGCTCGGATTGCTCTCGGCGATATTTGGAGCACTTGCGGCAAGCGTCCAATCCGACATCAAAACTGCCTTGGCGTTCGCTTCGCTCACTCAGGTGGGGCTGATTGTCGCTGAGATCGGCTGCGGCCTGCGTTATTTCGCTCTCATCCACATCATCGGTCACGCCTGTTTGCGGACGCTGCAATTGCTGCGTGCGCCTTCGCTATTGCAGGATTACCACAGCATCGAGAATGCCATTGGCGGCCAACTCGCGGCTCGGGAAGAAGCGGCCCCTGCGAACCGCGACGTTCCGGGGAATCGCCGCGCCTGGCTGTATCGTTTTTCGCTGGAACGCGGTTTCCTTGATGACATTCTCAATGAGTACATTGTTCGGCCGTTTATGGCGATCTTCCGTTGGTGCGATCGCATGGAACGCCGTTGGACGGATCTGCTTTCCGGGGGAGAATCCCGTGAATCCGACGAGGCTCAACGACACACCGAATCCTTGGAGGAGTTTGTGTAATGTCGGAATTCCACCTGCCCCTGCTGGAACTCTCCATTCTGATTCCTCTGCTTGGTGCTCTCGCAATCGGCTTCCTCCGCAATCTCGAATTCGCACAGTGGCTGTGCGTGGCGGTTTGCGCGGTGGCGCTTCTCTGCACGGTTGGGGAATGGATCGGCTTCGGTGCAATTCCAATGTTTGAAGCTCCTCCTGATTGGCGTTTTTTCCCCAATGACACGTTTGCGGCGGATGAGTTGAGCGCTCCGTTGTTGCCGCTTGCTGCGCTTCTGTATTTGATGACCGTTATGGCCACCTTACGAACTAAGGTGAGTCGCTTTTCATTTCGCGGGACGCTGATTTCCGAGGCGATTCTCTTGGCGACTCTGAGTTGCCGAGACCCTTGGATTCTGATTGCCCTGCTCTCCCTCGCCACGATCCTCCCCCTGATCGAAATCCGCGGACGCGGACGATCGATCAGAGTCTATGCAGTCCACATGGCTTTATTCATGGCCTTGCTCGTGGCCGGCCAATTGCTGTTGGATCGTTCGTCTCCCTCGTCCGTGATGGGAATGTTCGCCGGGGGGATGCTCACCGCTGCTTGCCTCTTGCGGAGCGGCATTATCCCACTCCATTGCTGGATGACGGATCTGTTCGAGAAAGCCACATTTGGCACGGCTCTGTTGTTTGTCACACCGATCCCCGGAGCCTATGCCGTGGTGCGGTTGGTGTTGCCCATTGCTCCCGACTGGGCGTTGCAAAGCATCGCCATCGCTTCGCTCGTGACGGCGGTTTACGCCGGCGGCATGGCGCTCGTGCAAAAGGAGGCCCGGCGTTTTTTTTGCTATCTGTTCCTGAGCCATTCTTCGCTAGTGCTGGTGGGGCTGGAACTGGTCACACCCATCGGGCTGACGGGGGCCTTGTGCGTGTGGCTTTCCGTCGGGTTGTCGCTCGCGGGGTTTGGTTTGACCCTTCGCTGTGTGGAATCCCGCATGGGCCGCGTGTCGCTCGCGACGTATCACGGCCTCTACGAACACACGCCGACGCTGGCCGCGTTGTTTATGGTTACGGGTCTGGCCTCGATTGGATTTCCCGGAACGGTCGGATTTGTCGGAACCGAATTGCTTATTGAAGGGGTCGTTACGGTCTATCCGCTGATCGGCATGTCCGTTGTCGCAGCAATGGCCTTGAACGGAATTGCGATTCTGCATGCCTATTTCCGCGTTTTCACGGGAACGCGGCATACCGCGTCCATTTCACTCCGGGCACGGCTCCCGGAAAAAATCGCAGTTTTGATTTTCACCGCTTTGATCCTGGGCGGTGGTTTGTTTCCGCAGCCCGGCGTCGCGTCAAGATACCATGCCGCGATGGAGATTTTACGCCCGCGTGCTGCAGAAAATACGACACCGGAAAACAGAGAAAAGGAGCTCACTTACAATCCGCTGGTCGCGAAACCTACAAAGGCGGAGCATAAGTGAGAGCGTGGCGTGTTGGTTTTTGATGCGGGTTTGGCCGGAATTTGCAATGGAGAGATCCGTCAGCAATCCTCGATCGCGGCTAGGCCGCCAATCGTAGGATCGCGTCGATAATAAGTTCAACAAATAGGAGTTGGATGGCATGGGGCGACTGCTTTGAGTGGCTATGTCGGATCGACTTACGTCCCCTTTCTAAAAGAAAACATGCCCAGGCTAAGCTTTATAGGCCATGGGCATGTCACACAAAACCTTGAAGTTATTTTCTTGGCGATCCTCAGGAAAAAGCCACTGACTTTCGAGAAACACACGTTGGCGGAGGCAATTTTGTTTACTACTTTTTCTGCCCTTGCAGCAAGGCTTTGGCTTTTTGGCAGACGTTCTCGGCGGTGAAGCCGTATTCCCGCATCACTATGTCGCCGGGGGCGGAAGCTCCGAAGTGATCCACGCCGATGGCGGTGGTTTGCGGGCCGAGATAGCTTTGCCAACCCAAGGTCACGCCGGCTTCGATGGTCAGCAACGGCACGCCCGGCGGAACGACTTGCTGCCGATATTCCTCTGGTTGGGCGGCGAACAATTCGCAGCAAGGCAGGCTGACCACTCTGGCCCGCGTGCCGGCTTTGGCCAATTGTGTTTGGGCTTCTAAAGCCAGATGAACTTCGGACCCCGTTGCCGCCAGGATAATATCGGGCGGCGAGTTTCCTTCCGCATCGGCCAAAACGTAACCCCCCCGCGAGACGCCTTCGGTCAGGCTGGGAAATTGCTTCACATCCATGATAGGCAGTTTTTGGCGGGTTAAGATCAACGCCACCGGACCATCTTTGCGTTCTATGGCGATTCGCCAGGCGGCGGCGGTTTCGTTGGCATCGGCGGGACGAACGACGAACATGCCGGGCACGGAACGCAAGCCGAGCAACTGCTCGACAGGCTGGTGCGTCGGGCCATCTTCGCCCAAGCCGATGCTATCGTGGGTGAAGACGTAAATCACAGGAATGTGGCTCAGAGCCGCCAGCCGCATAGGCGGACGCATGTAATCGCTGAAAATCAGAAATGTGGCTCCGAAGGGAATCAGGCCGCGATGCAGGGCCATGCCGTTAAGCACGGCTCCCATGCCATGCTCGCGGACGCCGAAGTGCATGTTCCGTCCGCCGGGGTTGCTGGGCTGGAAGCCGTCGGATTCCTTCATCAGCGTGGAAGTGCTGGGAGCCAAGTCCGCCGACCCGCCGATCAATTCGGGCAAGATAGAAGCGATGGAATTGATGCACTTGCCCGATGCGGCGCGAGTTGCCAACGGGCCATCCTTGGCGGAGAAACTCGGCAGCGACTTGTCCCAATCCGCCGGGCGTTGCCCTTGAATGACGCGCTCGAACTCCTTGCCCAATTCGGGATAGGCTTTGGCGTAGGCTTCAAAGCGGGTTTGCCAATCGGCTTGCCACTCTTTCCCCCGGCTGGCGGCTTGGCGGAAATGCTCCGCCGCTTCGGGGGGGACGTAAAACGCGGGTTCCGTCGGCCAACCCAAATGTTCCTTGGTGAGACGAACTTCCTCTTCGCCTAACGCCTCGCCGTGCGCACTCGCGGTGTCTTGCTTGTGCGGGCTGCCGAAGCCGATGTGCGTGCGAACTTCGATCAGCGAAGGCCGGTCGGTTTCGTCCCGTGCCGCCTGAATCGCCTTGGCGACGGCAGCCAAATCATTGCCATCCTCGACATATTGAACGTGCCAACCGAAGGCGGCGAAACGGGCTTTGCGGTCTTCCGTGAACGCCAGCCCGGTGTCTCCTTCAATCGTGATGTTGTTGTCATCGTATAAGACGATCAACTTGCCCAGCCGAAGATGGCCGGCGAGAGAACTCGCTTCCGAGGAAATGCCTTCCATCAAATCGCCATCGCTGGCGATGACGTAAGTGTAGTGATCGACAATCGCGTGATCGGGTTTGTTGAAGCGGGCAGCCAAAGCGGTCTCGGCAATCGCCATGCCCACCGCTTGGGCAATTCCCTGCCCCAACGGGCCGGTGGTGGCTTCAACGCCCGGCGTCAAACCGTGTTCGGGATGCCCCGGCGTTTTGCTGTTCCATTGGCGAAAGTTTTTGAGTTCCTCCAGAGGCAGATCGAAACCCGTGGCGTGCAGCAGCGAATAAAGCAGCGCACTGCCGTGGCCCGCCGAAAGAATAAAGCGGTCGCGGTCGGGCCAATTCGGATCGGTCGGGTTGAATCGCAGAAAGCGATCCCAAAGCGAGTAAGCCATTGCCGCCGCCCCTAAGGGCAGGCCGGGATGGCCGGAGTTCGCTTTTTGCACCATGTCCACCGACAAAAATCGCAGCGTGTTCACGCAAAGTTCGTCCAAAGTCTCGGCGGAGAGAACCGATTCGCTCATGAGGGGATTTCCTTTTCAAGATTTCAAATTGTAAGCGCTTAGCTTTTAGCGGTTAGGATTTAGCCATTTTTCATGGCTTTTCTGCCTGTTGGTCTTCGCTAAAAGCTAACCGCCAGAGCAGACAATAATCCTTGCGCCGGCATTTTTAGACGCGACCGCATTTACACTTATCGCTTGAGTTAAGATGGATTTTTCAGCTTACGATAGCGTTGGATGAGGTTGTTTGTCGAGGAATCGTGCTTAAGTTCCGGTGCGGATTGGCTTTCGAGTTCCGGGATGATTCGCTGCGCCAAGACTTTGCCCAACTCCACGCCCCATTGGTCGAACGAATTGACGTTCCAAATCATCCCCTGCGCGAACACGGAATGTTCATAAAGGGCGACCAGTTTGCCCAGCATTTCCGGCGTGAGCTTGTCCGCGAGGAACGTGTTGGATGGGCGGTTGCCCTCGAACACGCGATGCGGGGCGAGCCAATCCGGCGTGCCCTCGGCTTGAACTTCTTCAGCGGTTTTCCCGAAGGCCAAGGCTTCGGATTGGGCGAAGACGTTGGCCAGCAGCATGTCGTGATGCCGACCCATCGGGTTCAGCGAATGCCCGAAGGCGATGAAGTCGCACGGGATTAAGCGGGTTCCTTGATGAATCAATTGATAAAACGAATGCTGCCCGTTCGTGCCCGGTTCGCCCCAATAAATCGGGCCGGTCTCGTAATTGACTTTGGCCCCATCACGCGTGGTGGATTTGCCATTGCTTTCCATCGTCAATTGCTGGAGATAAGCGGGGAATCGCTTCAGGTATTGTTCGTAAGGCAAGACGGCGATGGTCTCTGCCCCGAAGAAGTCGGCGTACCAAATCCCCAACAGGCCCAACAGCACGGGCAAGTTTTGCGCGAACGGAGCCTCGCGGAAATGCTGATCCATCTGATGGAAGCCGGCCAGCAGTTCGTGATAATTCTCCGGCCCGATGGCCAACATTGTCGAAAGCCCGATGGCCGATGTCATCGAATACCGCCCGCCGACCCAATCCCAAAACTCGAACATGTTCGCGGTGTCGATGCCGAATGCCGTTACTTTCTCGGCATTGGTCGAAACCGCCACGAAATGCTTGGCGACGGCTTTGGCATCTCCGCCTAATCCTTTCAACAGCCAATCGCGGGCGCTTTGGGCGTTGGTCATCGTTTCCAACGTGGTGAAGGTTTTCGAGGCCACGATAAACAGCGTTTCCGCCGGGTCGAGATCCCGCAGGGCTTCGGCGAGATCGGTGTCATCCACGTTGGAGACGAAGCGAACCATCAAATCGCGGTCGCTGTAAAACTTGAGGGCTTCGTAGGCCATCACCGGGCCAAGGTCCGATCCGCCGATGCCGATGTTGATGATGTTGCGAATCCGCTTGCCAGTGTATCCCGTCCATTTGCCATTTCGCACTCGCTGCGAAAAGTCCGCCATTTTGTCGAGCACGGCATGCACCAGGGGAACCACGTTTTCCCCCTCCACCAGAATCACGGCATCTTTCGGGGCACGCAAAGCCACGTGCAGCACGGCCCGGTCTTCGGTGAGATTGATTTTCTCGCCCCGAAACATGGCCTCGATTTGTTCCCGCAGTCCGGTTTCTTCCGCCAAATTGAGGAGAAGTTTCAGCGTCTCCTCCGTGATGCGATTCTTGGAATAATCGAAAAACAATCCCACGGCCTCGGCGGTCATTCGCTCGCCCCGCGAAGGATCTTCCGCGAATAAATCGCGAAGATGCCGATCCCGCATTTGCGGGTAATGCTCCGTAAGCTCTTTCCACGCGGCGGTGTCTGTGAGGGGTTCGCGAGTTGTCGTCATCTGGGCGTTCCTTTCCGGTTAGGGTGGCCTTGTGTGGAGTGTATTTCCTCCAGCAAAATTCGCAAGGCCCGCCCCAGAAAAGGGGTCAGCGAGTGGCATCAAGCAAGTCTGAACAGACTTGCGGGCGTTTGGCGTTTTTGGAATGATGTGGAAGTTTCAGTCATAACTGAAACACTGGCAACTTGTTGCCTGTGCGAATGCTTGGCTGACATTCTGTCGTTTATTACGTCCTGGACATAAACCCGAAGTCAACTTGTTGCCCGTGGCTTGGTAGTCGAAAATCGAACACACTGGCAGCAAGCTGCCAGTGGCGTATAGACACAGGATATCTAGGTACGCCGGATTCACCACAATTCGGCAGAAGTGATGGAAATCAAATAAGTTCTGCGCGGTGCGAACCATCTCGTCGATACCCGTGACAGCCTGCGCTTGCCGCAGGACGAAAAGTATTACGCTCCGCAAGCGAATTCTAGTTCGGCCGACAGAGAGGTGTATGAGGATCATCATCAACGGGACGGGCATCGCGGGTCCGACGCTCGCCTACTGGCTGAGGAAGGCTGGTCATGAGGTGCTGCTCATCGAGGAAGCGCCGCAGCTTCGCCACGGCGGTTACGTCATTGACTTCGGGTTAGTCGGCTACGACATCGCCGAAAAGATGGGCCTCATCCCTCGGCTTCGTGAGTTGGGTTACCATGTGAGGGAGATCCGCTTCGTGGACCGACAGGGCCGCACGAGTGCGAGCATGTCGGCCGATGCACTAGCCCGCCTGACTCACGGCCGCTACATCACCCTGCAGCGCTCGGACCTTGCGGCGACGATCTACAATGCACTGGATGGGACAGTCGAGACGATTTTCGGCGACTCCATCGCGAGTATCGAGGAGGCGGGAGCTTGCGTACGGGTTCGCTTCGATCACGCTCCCCCGCGTGAGGCCGACCTGGTAATTGGCGCGGACGGCCTGCATTCGCGTGTCCGCCAACTGGTATTCGGGCACGATTCGGGGGTTGAGGTATCGCTTGGTTATCACGTCGCCGCGTTCGAGCTAAAGGGCTATCGGCCGCGCGACGAACTCGTTTATGTCGGCTACGGGGTTCCGGGACGACAGATTTATCGCTTCGCCATGCGCGAGGACATAACGCTTTTTCTCTTCATTTTTCGTGATGAGTACCTGCCCGCCGAAAGCCCTGCGAACGACCAAGAGCGCAAATCGGTACTGATGAATGTCTTTGCCGATGTCGGCTGGGAAGGCCCGGAGATCCTCGCGGCTTTGGCGAGCGCCGGCAGCATTTATTTCGACCGGACCAGCCAGATCCGAATGGATCGCTGGACGAAAGGGCGCACGGCGCTGATCGGCGATGCCGCGGCCTGTGTCTCCCTCATGGCTGGTGAAGGCTCGGGGTTGGCGATGGCAGAGGCGTATGTGCTCGCGGGCGAACTGCGCAATTGCGGCGGGGATTACGGTGCGGCCTTCGCGCGATACCAGCAGCGGCTGATGCCGCTTCTGAAAGCGCAAGCAGAAATCAGCGGCGAAATTCGCTTCGTCCCTTGCTCCCAGGACGGCGTTTGGCATTACTTTCCGCAATCTGGTCACGCAATTGGGGCGGCTACCGTTCGTGATGGATTTCTTCATCGGCCGCCAACTGCGGGATCAAGTCGAGCTCCCCGACTATGGCTTCTGACAGAAGCGTAATGGCGATGGGGAACTCGAGTTCTTGTAGACAAGCTCCTGCCTGCCATTTCTGATGTGCAGCACTGTAGCGGGTCGGGTGGGACGGCGATGGTTAATCCTGTTGGGGTGGTGGGTCCAGGTTAGGGTCTGCGAAGAGGGGTGGGGCGGGGAATTCGGTTCCATCGGGGTTGGACAGCCAGAGATGGCGGCGTCCGACGGCTTGAGGATCGAGAATTGTGAACGGCTGCGAAGACAGCACCACTTCTAGGGTTTTCCAATACAATTCCGTCGAAGTCAATTCTGGTTGAGCGCGGTAGATCGGCTGCAAATGCCGGAACCGCTCGGCTTCGCCTTGGGCAGATTCCCGTTTGTTCGCGGCGGTTCCTTGGGCCTCCAATAACAAATCCGCCGTGTCTCCTGCCAGGAACGACAACCGGGAGCCATCGGGACCGGCTTCGGTTTTCGCGGCGTGTTGCCAATCTGCATCTGTGATTGAAGGCGGGTCTTTGCGGAGAGATGCAAAATCCCAATTCAAGGCGGTTTTGAGTTCCGCCAAGGCCCGCGGACCCACCGTATGCAGCAACCGCGAATTGGCGGCGGCTTGGGCTTCGTTGATGCGAAGTTCCTTCTCTTCCATTGCATTCGCCACATCCCGGTAAGCCGGCACGACGGCACGCGGCGGATGCACTTCTACCAATTGCACATCCACAATCTGAATCCCCAACTGCAAATCCGCCGTTCGCTTGCGAAGCCGGGCTAAGCATTGGCGTTCCAGTCGGGCGCGGCCCACGGTCAGCATGTCATCCAGCGAAGTCCGCGCGGCGAGGGTGCGCAGGGTTTGCCCGGTCAGTGCGCGAAGCGAATCTTCCGGTTGGGCATTGCCGAAAGTGAACTCCCGCAAATCCGCGATACGGTATTGCACCAGGGCGGTCAATTCGAGGGGAACTTCATCCGCCGTTAGCAACAGGGATTCTTGGGGAACGGGTTCCTCGCCGGTTTTTTCGTGGGGGCTGGTCCAATCGATCACGGCGGGCCGGGTTTCGCCTGCGGGCAAAGGTTGCGAGCGAAAACCGTAAGTCAGCACGCGTAGATGGGCGGGCTTTTCGCGGTAGATTCTCTCGAAAGGAGCCGGCCACCGCCAATGCCAACCGGAACCCAATTCCGCATGGACTTTTCCGAACCGCGTGACGAGGGCTTGTTCATCGTGGGAAAGAAAAACCACGTTCGAGAGCAACCACCACGCTGCAAGCCCTGTGGCCATCAAGCGAAGCAGGACGTTCCAATGATCGACAACGCGGTAAACCCATCGCGATGGGGAGAAAGCTCCGGTCAGCCATTCCGCAAGCTGCGTGGTTCGGTTGGCGATTCGGCTCGTTGGTTGGGTATTGGAATGCTCGAACCACAACAGCCGAAGGGCGTTGACCATCACCGCGAGCGATCCCAATTCATGAAACAACGCCCCGGCCACCGGACTAAAAACCCCGGCAGCACACAGCAGCAAGCCCAACCCGTTCAGACCGAATGCGAATAACAAAATGCTTTGGCGGATGTTCGCCACCAACGCCCGCGAAAGACGCAAGAGACCCGGCAGCGGTTTGAGGTCGCCGGACAACAGCAGCACGTCCCCGGCCTCGGCAGCCAAGTTGCTTTGCTTTTGAACCACGGCGATGCCCACTTCGCTGAGGGCAAGCGCGGGGGCATCGTTGATGCCATCCCCCACCATTGCCAGCCGATGCCCCGCCGACTGCTGCGATTCGATCCACTGGGCTTTCTCGCCGGGCAAAAGTTCGCATTGGATTTGATGCAACAGCCCCAACGGTTTGACGGCAGCCATCGTGGCGGCTTCGCGGTCTCCGGTCAGCAGGGCTGTCTGATCGATTCCCAAATGTTTTAAGTCCGTCAAAACTTCGCGGGCCTCTTCGCGAAGTGCATCGCGTAAACCGACGACACCCCAAAGCACATCGTTCACGGCCAGAAACAACGCCGTCTCGCCCCGCTGATCGAAGGGATCGGCCACTTCGGAGAGGGATTCCGCCGGTTGAACGCCCTCGGCAACCAGCCAACGCAAGTTGCCCACGCGAATGGTGAGGTCTGTTGAAGCGGTCAACAGTTCGAGAGGGGAAAGTCGGCGGCGGTGGCTTTTTTCCAGGCATTTTGAAGTTCTTCCGCGTTGACCCGCGCGGCCACTCCGCCTCCCACCGAGGCGGAAAACTGATGCACTCCGGGCAAGTTCCAAAGTTGCTCGCGACTGTGATCGGCGAATGGCTGAGCAAGCGGATGTTCGCTTTGCTGCTCGGCTGTTGCGATCAAATACAGAATCAGTTCTGCGGGACATGCTTGGTCATCGGGCAAGGGAATTGTTTTGATCGTGCCGATTTGGAGTTCGCCCAAAGTCAGCGTGCCGGTTTTGTCGAAGGCGAAGACATCCACCCGCGACAAGCGTTCGAGGGCGTCCGATCCTTTCACCACGATGCCCGCCCGCGCGAGCCAAGCCAGCGATGCCATCACGGCGGTGGGCGTGGCCAGCACCAAAGCGCACGGACACGCCACCACCAACACACCCAACGTCGGTTGCCAACCGGCGGAAGAATCGCCCGTGAAAAACCACCATCCGCAAAACGTCAACCCCGCGATGGCCAGAACCATCGGCAAGAAGAACTTGGCCAAGCGGTCCGCGGTGCGTTCGGACGAGGATTTGTTGCGGGCCGCCGTCGCCACGGTTTCGGTCACTTGCCCCAACACCGTTTGATTGCCCGTGCGGACCACGGAAAACGTGAGCGCCCGAATTGATTGTGCGTGCCCGCGAAGACTTCATCGCCCGGCGATTTTTCGAGGGGCCGACTCTCGCCGGTGAGGGCCGCCTGATCCACGCGGGATTGACCTTCCAGCACAATCCCATCCGCCGGCAGGCGTTCGCCGGGCCGAACTATGGCCACATCGCCCGGTTGAAGTTCCGCAAGCGGGCATTCGCATTCACGGCCCTCCCTAAGCACGCGGGCCACGGGCGGATAAAGATCGAAGACGTTGCGAATGGCCGCGTGCGCCAGATCGATCGTGTAGCGTTCCACGCATTCCCCGAAAAGCGTGATGAAGACCACCAAGCCGGCGGTCATCGCTTCTCCCAGCCAGACGGCGGCCACGAAGGCAATCGTAAGTGCCAAGCCCGCGCCGAGCCTGCCGGAGGAGAGATCGTCCAATGTGTGATACAAAATCCGCGATCCGCCCAACACCGCCGCCAGCAAAGCCCAACGGTATCCCAAAAACGCGGGAGAAAACGCCCCGGTCAGCGAAGCGAGAACATCCGCAATCAGCAATCCACCCACCAGCAGCGTGAGCAAGATATAAAGGCGCGGATTGATAGTGAATCCCCCGCCGGGAACCCGCCAAAGCGGCAGGATCATCGGGCAGAAATTCTCGCGAAGATTCCGGAACGTAGTGCATCAGATTTTCAATTTCGACAGAAACATTAAACGCCCTGCATTTTTCGTAGCAGCCAGATTTCACCGGCGTGGCTGGATTCATCGTACAGGGCGTGCAGGATGCGGTGGCGGACGGTTACGTCCGGGCGATTGCGGGCGGGGTTATCGAAGTCTTCCGCAGTTAAGTTTTGCAGCAGCTTGTGCATCCGCCCGTGCTGAATCTGCAACTCGTGGACAATTTCTTCCAACGGAGGCCAACGCTCGGCGGCGATTTCTGCGGGGTTGCTGGTCCAACTGAAAAGTTCAAACCAATCTTCGGGGCAAGTGGTTTCCGCTCCCAAGGCTTCCATCGTCAGCCATTCCAGCACAACGTAAGCGTGGCCGGCGTGCCAAAGAATGTTGTTTTGCAGTCCTGGGGGCGTCCAACGGGCTTGTTCTTCGGCCACATCTTCCAAGCGGCTGAGGGTCTTGCGGCGGACTTCATCCAACAACAGCAACAAGGTGGGATCGGCGGCGGTATGCGAATTCATCACGGGCAATTTGGTTCCTTGAGGGAGCAAAGATCGGGGGGGGGGTAATCAACGAGAGATAAGCGCGGGACATCCGGCCCATTCGGCCTTGACTATAGGGTACTTTGTTTTCCGAAGAACTGCCATTTCCACCGCTTTTCGGCAAGGAAAAACCCCATCCCCTTGTGTGGAAAAAACTTACGACCGCATAAAAATCGAGCCAGCCATTGACATTATGCCTCAACGTGATTTAATAAAAATACTCTATCAATCATTCATCTAAAAAACCCACATTCTTAAGAGTTCACTTTTCCACCCTTTCTCGGTGTGGGAATTCTGTTTGTTGAACTCACTTTCTCTTCCATCAAACAATTCCAAACTCACATCTTAAATCTGTAATTCCCCGACCACTTTTGGCGCGGGATGGGATTTCTTTTCATCATAGTCTCAGAAGGAGGGACGCGATGGTCCGCAAACCAAAGCGCTTTGGATTTACGTTGATCGAATTGTTGGTGGTGATTGCCATCATTGCAATTCTGATTGCCTTGTTGTTGCCCGCCGTTCAGCAGGCACGGGAAGCCGCCCGCCGTTCCACGTGCAAGAACAACCTTAAGCAACTCGTGCTGGCGATTCACAACTATCACGACAATTTCAAAATGTTCCCGCCCGGAAAAATCACGCTCGGCCCTTGTTGCGGCACCAAAAGCGGCACGAATTGGGCGATTTCCATTCTTCCGTTTCTGGATCAGGCTCCGCTTTACCAAAGGTATAATTTCAATCTCTACAACAATAACGCGGCGAATCAATTCGTGGTCCAGCAAAACCTGACCGTGCAGAACTGCCCTTCCGACGTCAACGCCGGCACGCTAAAGAAACCGGCGAGCGGAGAGGGCAGCGGAATTAACTACCGCATGAGTTCTTACCGTTGCGTGGGCGGAAAAACGAATAAAGCCGCCTGGTGGGACGATGGCCAAGGCTCTCTTCCGGGAACGTGGAAAGGTCCGCTGCACGCCATCGGTACGGGAGGCTTGCACCCGGAAGGCTTAAGGGACATCATCGACGGTGCTTCCAACACCATTATGATTGGGGAATTTCACACCATCTCTCAACCCCGGCGGGGCACGTTTTGGGCGTATAGTTACACGTCTTATAATTCCTCAGACATCTCTTTGAATCAACCGGCGCACCTTGCTCGCCGATTATAACCGTTGTGTCAGCATCGGCGGAGTCGCCGGTGCCGATGCCTGCAAACGCGGTTGGGGCAGTTTCCACGTGGGAGGCATTCAGTATGGGCTTTGCGATGGAGCCGTGCGGTTCATCAGCGTCAACATCAACTCAAACATCTTAGGCGGTCTGGCCACGATTGCCGGCAGGGAAGTCATCGGCAATTTTTAGGTCACCGCGTTTTCAGAAGTTATTGCAGCGGAGATCGGCGAAGAGCCAGAGTGATTGGCCTGCTGCGCGAACAGCGCCCCCTTCAGTCTGAGGTTTCGCCTCGAGAGTGTCTTCGCCGATTTCCGCTCCCGCGAAGAAATCATATTCTTTCAATCTGTGTTTTTGGAGAGGTTCCGGCGTGTTGGATTCTTCGTCGAGTCGTTGTTGCTTATGTGCGGCATTGCCCATTCTGCTCTTTTGGGGAGGCTGCTCAGGCGGCGAGAAAATCCCCACGGCTGCCGTCTCGGGCCAGGTTACGATGGATGGAAAACCGCTGCCTAATGTTTCGGTCACCTTTCAACCAATTGCCCCCGCAGAGGCCAAGACGAAGGAGACCGGCGGAGGTTCCTTCGGCAAGACCGATGCCGAAGGCAACTTCACGCTGGAACTCGTTGCCTCGGGCGATGCGGGTGCGGTGGTGGGAAAGCACCGGGTTTCCATCGTGACCCCGGAACCCGAAGCAGCCCAAGCCGATGATGCCAATACATTTCAAGACCCGATCCCCGCGAGATACAACACCGATTCGACTTTGACATTTGAAGTCCCCGCCGATGGGACGGAGGAAGCCAATTTCTCGCTCACCTCGGAAAAAGATGAACTCGACCGGCCAGAGCAATAATCGCCAAGCACCACGCTCCTTGAAACAAAAAGGAGGCCGGATCTCTTTCCAAAACTTTCAGAGCACGGGCGAGAACAGTCGGCAGATGTTTTCCCGCACGATTCTCCACTTCGGGACGGGCCATCCATTTCGCGAGATTCAACTCATTGGCGTATTGAATGTCTTCCTCGAAATCCTGTTCTAAATGATGGGCGGCTTTGGTGTCGTACATCACCACGCCGACTTCAAAATTTAAGAGCAGGCTGCGGGCATCGAAATTCGGCGAACCAACCAGCGACCAACAGCCATCAATGGTTAAGGTTTTCGAGTGCAACAAGCCGCGTTCGTATTCGTGGATTTCCGCGCCCGCCCGCAAGAGCGATTCATAAGACGATTGGGCCGCCCAGATGGTGGTCATGTGGGCCGAGTGCTTCGAGACCAACAGCCGCACTTTCACGCCCCGGTAAGCGGCGGATTCCAAAGCGGCCGCCAAGGGTTCGGTGGGGACGAAGTACGAAGTCGCCAGCGTGATGTTGCGTTCGGCGTTGTTGATGGCGGCAAACATAATCTGATGAAACACCGCCACATCGCCCGCCGGTTCGCCCGCCAAAACCTGGGCTGTGATCGGGCCGGCTTCATCCGTGGAAGAATAGTATTGGGGATCGGTCAGTTCCTCTTTGGTGGCATAGTACCAATCCTCGGCGAAGATCTGTTGCAGTTGCAGTACACAAGGCCCGAACATTCGCAGGTGCGTGTCCCGCCAATAGCCCAGCTTGGGGTCTTTGCCCAGGTATTCGTTGCCGATGTTCATTCCGCCGGTGAACCCCGTTTTGCCGTCCACGATTACAATTTTGCGATGGCTGCGCATGTTGATCGACCAGCGATACCAATTCACGCCCGGTAGAAAGGCCGCGACGGTGATCCCCGCATCCCGCATGGGCTTTAAGAACTTTTTTCCCAACCGCATCGAGCCAACGTTGTCGTACAGAAACCGCACCTTTACGCCTTCGCGGGCTTTTTGGATCAGCAAGTCGCGAAGCTGCGTGCCGGTCTCGTCGGGCTGCCAAATATAGTATTCCAAATGCAGATGATCTTTGGCGGAGAGCACGGCTTCTTCGATCAGGCCGAAGGTTTTGTTGGTGTCGGAAAGAATCTCGATGCGGTTGCCGGTGGTGGGCACGGTCTCGGCCACGCGGTTGGCCAACCGCATCAGTTCCAATTGCTGCTTGGACAACATCGCATCGGGAATGTATTGATACTGCGACAACTCCGGCAGCCCCCGCCCGATGGCCCGGCTGGCGTGGGCTTTGCGTTGGGTTTTGCGTTCCACGCGGTTGATGCCGAAGATCAAAAACAACACGCCCCCCAAAATGGGCAGGCTGAGCATCGCCATTAGCCAGGCCGTCATGGAAGAAGGATGCTTTCGCCGGTTGAGCATCAACATGGGAATCAATCCCAATTGCATCAGATACCCGACCCCCGCGAACAGCCCGGTCCAAAACGGGTCCATAAGAAATTGCTTTCGTGGCAAGGCCGCTCCGCGCAATGAGCGGCAAGGCGATAGCCGCCGGTTCCTCGAATGGCAAGACCGGCGGCTAGCGCCTCGCCGCTCACAGGGATTGGCTGCTTAATGCGGCCAGGGAAAATCGGTTAGCCACTCTAGCAAAACTTGGCCGCCTTAGCAAAACCCGCATAAGGGAACCAAGGAAAATCGCTTGGACCGCTTAGTCCCCATAATGGGAAGCTTTGAGCAGCGGTGGACCCTCTGTTTCTGCGAAACTACAAGAATTTAGGGAGAGACTTCACTCAGAATTGTCCCTGCATTGAATCGCACTCCACGAGGGAAACGACACGATACGGAATGCTTACACGCCCTCCGGGTCAGATGCAGGGCCTGATTCGGCCTGCTTGCCACCCGCGAGCAATTGCATTATCCGAGCTGACCCATACGACCGTTCGGCCCACCCGACGGCTTCCGGCGTCACCACCGCCCCGGCCGTCAGCAGCGCCAGCATGATGTCGAGCGACATGGAGTCTGTGTGGACATTACACTGGCAGGCGGAATCGCTCTCCGCATCGATGGCGTGCATGAGCGGCGTCAGCCCGTTCGGCATGGAGCAATTGACATCTACACCTGCATTGATCAGCAAATCGACGCATTCTATTTGCAGATTCTCGATTGCAGCGTGAAGCGGCGGCCAATAACCACCCGGGGCAACCGCGTTCAAGCTCGCTCCAGCGGCGCGGAGTACCGCCGCCCGCTCAGTGTCGCCATCCCATAAGGCCCGGACAAACTCATGTTGAACACTCATGGCTATACGAACTCATGCCAAGACTCCGCTGCCGATCTAGCGCGCTGGGTCCGCTAGGCGGACCCTCTGTGATGGGAGCGGAGCCAAAATGGGTCTGCGCAGCGTTACCCGATTGTTCTCCGTCCTTGGCACTTCGCTCGACTTCACTTTTTGCCGTACTTCACAAAGTCTTGATACACCTTCGCTACCTTCGCTTCCGCCGTGTCTCCCGCGTGGATGTAAATGCCGTATCGCAACCGCAGGGTTTTTCCGGGTTCCAACGTGAGCGGCTTGGCTCCTTTTTTGGCGTAAGATTGTTCCCCGAACGGGCTGATCGAAAACAACCCGTAATCGCGAACGTGATACCGCGAGGGGCGGAAGTTGTCGGGATGATCGAACACCGCCACGCCCACGCTTTTGCCTTCCACCTTGCCATCGTAATCCACCCAGTCGGCGGTTTGGCCCCAGGTTTGTTTCGTGCCTTTTTTCCCCTCGGAATTGATGACCTTGCCCGTTTCCTTTTCCCGCAGCGAATCGGCCAGGCGAATTCCGAACAGCCCTTCTTTGGTGTCATCGAATGTCACCGGCTCGGCGAGCGCCTCGAAGGTGATGTCGTAAACCATCAGCCGATCGGGAAAAATGCTGATCTTCGTGGTTTCCTCAAGCATGGGCACGTTGTCGGCGGCCAACCAGTGATTGGTCAGCGTGATGATGCCCGGATCGCCGGGGTGGACCGTGGCTTTGATGTTTTCGATCTTGCCTTTCTCGGCCCAGAATTTGATCTCGTTGACTTCATCCACCGAAACCCAAATCCCCTTGTGATGCGGATGATCGGCTTTATCCCCCGGCTTGACGATGGCCCTGGTCATCACCACACCGCCGGGACCGTACACCGGCGAAGCGAATGGCTTGGGCCAATCTTTACCGAGATGAAACACCGTGAACGGCTCCTTGCCGATCTCCACCGCGACGGTATGGTTCTCTTTATCTGCCGCGAACGTTACCGTTTTGGAAGCGGCGAAACTCTGCGAACAGGTCGTGGCAGACAACAAGGCCACCCAGCAAACGAATACATTTCGATGTTTCACGGCAGTTTCCTCTCGATTTGGGTTTTCGGTTTTTCAGTTTTCGGTTTTCGGTAAAACAATGAGTAGGGTGCTCATTGGGATTTGGTCATTGGTCATTCCCAAGGTACGGTTTGCCGGCCCGGATGTCCATTCTCTCTCTGGATTTCCCCTTGGTCATTGGAGCTTGGTCCTTGGTCATTTTTCCCCCCTACTTTGCATAGGCTTCGCGGAAAAGCGGGCTTTTCCCAATTTCGCATCTCCGCTATACTCCCGCCAACGTGAAAAACCGACGATCACCCAAGGCGGAAAGGAGTCTGCCGAGATGTTTGAACCTTTGCGTTTTCTGCACGTCGCCGAGGCGGGTCTCGATCGGCCGCTGGGCGATTTGGGGCCGCTTCCCGAAGCGCTCGGGCCACTCGCGGAAGATGCGACGCTGATCGCGTTCGATCAAATGATCGGCTCAGCCATCGCCCAAAACGTGGATTTTGTGTTGCTCGCGGGGAACACCTTTCGCGAAGCGGACCAAAGCCTCAGGGCCAGAATCCACCTGCGGGATGGTCTTCGCGAATTGGACGACCAAGGCATTGCCGCGTTCGTGCTTCCGGGCATTTGCGATCCGGCCTCTGCTTGGCGGGCGATTCCCGATTTGCCCGAAAACGTGACCTTGCTGAATCTGGGCGATGCGGAGGAAGAGGAACCGGAAACTCCCGTGGCCGTGCTGAGAGAGGGCCGCGTGATTGCCACCATCACCGCAGGCACGCTGTCCCAACTCTCCGCCGGAACCAAACCCGAACCGAACCCGGAACACGAAGGGGTCGGCTTGCTTCCTTCTCAGAATGGCCACGCCCGTTCGCTGCCGTTTCGCATTGGTTTGCTCTCGGCTTGGCCTGCCGAATCCGTTCCTCAATCAGCCCACGATTTACCCTCGGTTTTGTCCGCTTGCGGCTGCGATTATTTGGCGGTTCCTTTAAGCGATGTCGCCGCCCGCGAGCGGGGTTGGGATTTCGAGGCGGGGCAAACGCTGCACACAACTGATGGCATCGCCCATCATCCCGGTCGCTTGCAAGCACTCTCGGCCCATGAAACAGGCCCGCACGGCGGAACGTTGATCGAAGTCGATCATGCAGGTGAAATTCGCGGTACCTTTTTGCCCTTCGCCTTCGCCCGGCTTTTGCGGTTTGAAATCAACGTCCCCCCGCATGCCGGTTGGGAAGACCTCGCACAAACCCTGTCCGCGCTCTTGGCAGCCGAAACCTCGCAGGCCGGCGAAGGGGTTTGGTTTGTGAGTTGGGTGCTTTTCGGCGAGGGGCCATTTTCCGAATTGTGGAAAGATAGCAGTCTGCAGCAGAAATTGATCGCCGCACTTCCTGCCTTTCATCCCCAAGACGACAGCCTGCCAATTCACCATCAACTGAATTTGCAAGAGTCTTCCCCTCCCGGCGGAGCGAAGGGATCTTCCCGCGATCTGGAACGGCTTTATCGGGAAGCCTTGGACGAATTGGCCGCCGATAACTCGGCCATTCTTCCCTCGCTCCGGGAGGCCGTGCGTGCGGACATCGGGCAATTGAAAGATCCCGACTGGCAACGCCGGCTTCTGCCTTTGGTGGCCGATTTGGAGGCCGCAGCCATCATCGCCCCCGCCCGCATGCTGGGAAGCCAATGGTTTTCTTTGAAGGGGCAAGGGGCAGAGGGGGAAAGGGACAAAGGGTCGTAGCCCGAAGCACAAGCGAGGGATTTCTAGGGAGTTCCCTCGCTTGCGCATCGGGCTACGAATAATCCGTGCTAAGGCCGCCCAAACGCCTAAGGCTGCCAAGGAAAACACTTGGCGACGTTAGCAGAAAATAGCTGAAAGCTGACGGCTGAAAGCTCTCAGAGAGAGGATTTTGACCATGAAAATCACGGACATTCAGATCGAACGCTACGGCGTGTGGAACCATCTGGCGTTGCCTTTGCCCTCTGCCGGCTTGAATGTGTTTTACGGCCCGAACGAAGCCGGGAAAACCACGCTGCTAAAGTTCATTCGCGATGTGCTTTACGGTACGCAATCTTTGGAAAAGCTGACTCCAGACGCCGAAAGCTCAACTTGGAACGGAGCCTTGCGGATCTCCCACGCGGGCCGGTTTTGCGAAGCCCATCGCCGAACCGACAGCGGCGATTCGCGCGGATTGGAATTTCAAGAACTCGACCCCCGCTTGGCTTGGACCGCCGAACCCGATTGGGCGGCTGCGGATTCCGAGGAATACGATTCCACCGTCAAAGTCGGGCAACCCGCCGAAGAGGCCTTGCGGGAAATCCTGGCAGACACGCCCGCCCGTTTATTTCGGCAAGTGTTCGCCATCGGCCTCGAAGAACTGCAAGCATTGGCCGCACTTCAAGAAGAAGAAGTCGCCCGGCAGATTTACGGGATCACGTTGGGAGTGGAAGGGCAAAAACTGCTTTCGGTCTGCTCGCGGCTCGACCGAGCAGATAAGAACTCTTCCTGGCTGGCCCAAAACTCCGCACAAATCGCCCGCTTGATGAACCGCGACAGGGAACTTCAAAGGGAGTTGGAATCCTTCGCCGGGCAACGCGAACGGCATCAACGACTCTTGGAGGAACAAGCCGGGTTGGAATCGGAAGTCCAAGACTTCAAACCGCGCCGGGCCGAGTTGGAACAGCAACTTCACGGCCACGAAACCGTCCAAAGAGTTTGGGAACCTTGGAATCAGGTCCGCGAATACGAAGCGGAACTCCGCATGCTGCCTTTGACCCAGGCGGCTTCGGGAGTCGATCCTTCGCGTTTGTCCGCTTTAGAAAACGAGATTCGCGAACTCACCCGGCAACGCAAAACCGTGTTGGCCGAGATCGGCCCTTTGCGAAAAACGCTCAGGCAGACGACCAAAGAAACTTCCCCAGCGGGGTTGGTCGGCGAGGTGCAGGGGTTTCTCAGCCAACGGGCTTGGGTGGTGCAGATCGAACGCGAGGTCGAACTTTCCTCGGCCCGCGCCCGCGAACTCAAAACCGAATTTGAAGCCCGACAAAAATTGCTCGGCCCCGAATGGCCCGTGCAACGGTTGGCGGGCATCGACGTGAGCCGGGCGGCTTATCATCGCTTGGTTCAAGCCGCGAACGGGTTTCAATTCGCTCAAGCTCGGCAGGCGTCGTTCCGCAAACGCTACGACAAACACGCCGCAGTCGGCCATCAAAAGCAGGCGGAATTGGACCAACAGATTGAAGCGGTTGGCGAACCGTCCCTCAAAGAAGCCCTCGAAAAGACGAGGCAGCAACTCCGCCAGGTGGAAGAAATCTCCCGCTTGAGGGCCGAGGAAAAAGAATTGGCGGATCGCATGGCCCGCCAGAAAAATTCGCTCAAACATTTGCAAGATCGTTCCCAAGTTCCCGAATGGGTTCCCGGCTTTTTGTTGTTTCTGGCGGCCAGCGGGATGTTTCTTTCCGCCGTCGGCTTTTACACCTCGTTAACGAGCAACGGCATCGCCGGGGCGATTTTGGCGTTGTTGGGCATTGCGGGTTTCGCGATAGCCAGAGGGTTCAAGCTCGATTCCCAGGGCCGAGTCGAGGAAGGGGTTTCCCACGAGCAAACCGAACTTCATCAACAAGAAAAATCGCTGCACGACATTCAAGACTCCATCAAGCGGATGACCGCCGAGGCTTGGATCGTTTCCCTCAGCGAAGCGGATCCGAAAGAGAACCCTGCCGAGACTCTCATCGCTGCGAAGTTGTCGAATCGGCTGAGGGAACTGAAACGGCTCGCGCGAACTCAAACACGGTTGAAGTCCCGCAGACGGCGATTGAGCCAAATGCGAAAAGCGATGCAAGCTCGGCAAAGGAACGTCGGCCAAGCGAGGCAAGCGTGGTGCGAGGCTTTGAAACAATGCGGCCTGCCCGAAAGCGTGCAAGTGGAAGATGCCTTTGAACTCTGGCAAAAAATCGCCGAGGTCATGGAGCAAATGCGAGCCTGGGACGCCGCCCGCGAAACCGCCCGCGAGGTATCCGGCAGGCACGAAGCGTTTTGCCATCGCCTGGCGGAGTTCGGCCAGCGAACCGGCCACGCGAATTTGGATTACAACCACCCCGTGCGCGTGTTGGACCTTTGGCAAAATGAACTGGCGGGCCGCAAAGAAGACAACCAAGAACAGCTTGGGTTGAAGCGGGAACTCGCGCGACCGCAAACGCGAAGCCAACCGGCTGAAACAAAAAATTATTGCCGTCCGCTCTGCGAGAAAAGCATTGCTGGTTCAAACGGGCGCTGCCAACCGGGAAGAGTTCGAGCGAAACCAGAACGCCGCTCACCGCCGCCACGAGTTGGAGGAATTGCTGCAACTCGCGAAAGCCGAACTCGCCGCCCTCTAGCCGGAACCATCCTGAATTGGCCATCGTCGAGGAAGACCTGAAAAGCTATCGGCCTGACCAAACGCAGGAAGCTATCGACCTGATGCTGTTGGAATTGGAAGACCTGGAATCGCAGCACGGCGAATCGTTCGCGCGGCTCAAAGAAATCGAGCAGGAACTAAAAGCCTTGGAAAGCGACCGCCGACCGTCGGCGATTCGCTGCGAGCGGGAAACCATCACCCGCGAACTCAGGGATTGCCTCGCCCAAACCGCCGCCGTGCATTTAGGGGCGAAAACCTTGGGGCAAATTCGTAGCCGGTTCGAGCAGTCTTGCCAGCCGGGCATTTTGGAAATCGCTTCGGAATATCTCGCCCAACTCACCTGCGGCAAATACGTAAAAATCTGGACGACTTTAAGCGAACAACAACTGCGAATTTCCGATGCCGAGAGTAACAACTTTTCGGTCGAGCAACTCAGCACCGGCACAAGAGAGCAACTCTTTTTGGCGCTCAGGTTGGGGCTTGTCGGCGAGTTCGCCGAACGCGCGATCGAACTGCCGATGGTCTTGGACGATGTGCTGGTCAACTTCGATCAATCGCGTGCGGAAGCGGCGATTCAAACGCTGATCGAGTTTGCCGAGCGCGGGCATCAGGTGTTGTTGTTCACCAGCCATCTACATCTGGCCCGGTTGTGCGAAAGCCAGGGCATCGAACCCGTCTGGCTGCCCGCCCACCGCGCCGCCCTCGCCCACCGCCGCGCGGGGTAGGGAGCTTTTAGCTTTCAGCTTGTCAGCTTTCAGCTTTCAGCGGTCAGCTTTCAGCGGTCAGCTTTCAGCGGTCAGCAGTCAGCTTGGGAACGCACTCTCGCGAAGCTTCGCACGCGTTGGCGGGAAAATCCACGCATGGTCTGGATTCTCAAGCAGAGCTTGGGAACGAGGGGAAATTGCAAGTGCATCTATTGGCAACAGAACGACCGCAATCGCCGGGTTACCACTAGCGAGATTGATTTCAGATTCGGCCCGGACGGCAACTCCGGTGCATTGTTTTGTTATGTCACGATTATCCGAGTTGAGTCTCGATCAGTTCTGCGAACGAATCAGCCAATGTGACGGCATCATCATAACCTAAGTTGCTTGCATGGGCGAAGAGTACTGGATAATCGTTGTTTTTTGAGCTGCGTCTCATGTCGAGCAGGTAGAACGTACCGCCTCCGTCAAATCCGATTGGACAAGACAAGGGCATCCAGTGGGGGATACTATAGCCGAGCATGTAATCGCGAATTTCGTGTGTATTGAAAAGTGGGTCCAAATCGCGTTTCGCACCTGGAAAGAATCCACCGTTGGAATAACGCAAGAACGCCAAGTAGGAAGCGGGCAATGGGCGTCGGGGGAGTTCCCACCCTGCGGGGTCGAACGGAGGGTCGAAGCAACCATCTCCGACCGCCGCCTTGTGTTCATTATGCAGTTCTTTGATTTCATGCGCGGAGAGCGGTGCGAATACTGATTCAACAAGCGCTGTGATGTCGGAGTCCGTTGCGGGAGATTCTGGTTTACCGTCAAAACCTTGCGGCCAATGCATCGGCTGCCTCTAGTGACATAACTAGTGTGTATTCTGAACCATTCCGAATAACGTGCGCATATGATCTGGAAACAAAATCATCAAAATCGGCCGGGCTTTTTACCCCCGGGCCACCCTTGTTTAATACATTTAATACCTGCGTCGCTTTAGATTGGGCATCGCCCACCAATTCTTGTTGAGGTGGGCGATGCCCAATCTACAATCTCTAAGCCGCCGTTATGCAAGGATGTCCTCGATGACTCGGCCATGCACGTCGGTTAGGCGGAATTGGCGGCCTTGATAGCGGAACGTCAAGCGTTCGTGGTTTAAGCCCATCAGGTGCATAATCGTGGCGTTGAAATCGTGAACGTGAACGGGGTTCTCGGCGATGGAATAGCCCAGATCGTCGGTGCGTCCGTAAGAGAAACCGCCTTTCACGCCGCCGCCGGCCATCCACACGGTGAAGGCATCTTTGTGGTGGTCGCGGCCCGCAGAGGTCTTTTTGCCCAGGCCGTTGTTGCCTTGGGCCATCGGCGTTCTGCCAAACTCTGCCGACCAGACGACCAGCGTGTCTTTCAGCAAATCGCGTTGCTTCAAATCTTGAATGAGGGCGGCGATGGGCTGATCGACCTGCTTGCATTTTTTCGGCAAGCCGCCGAACACGTTGCCGTGCATGTCCCAGCCTTGATCGAACAATTGCACGAACCGCACGCCGCGTTCCACCATCCGCCGGGCCAACAGGCAATTGTTGGCGAAACTGGTTTTGCCGGGTTGTGTTCCGTAGAGTTTGTGGATGTGCTCCGGCTCATCCTGAATTTGCATGAGTTCCGGGACCGAGGTTTGCATGCGGTAGGCCATTTCGTATTGGCTGATGCGGGTGGCGATTTCGGGATCGCCCACATCGGCCAGAGCCACGGCATTGAGTTCGTTGACGGCCTCGACAATCTTCCGCCGGGATTGCGAATCGACGCCGTTGGGGTTCGATAGAAACAGCACGGGATCGCCTTGGCTGCGAAATTCAATCCCTTGATAAACCGTGGGCAAAAACCCGCTGCCCCACGCGGAATTGCCCGCCCCCAACACTTGCCCGGTAATCAGCACCACAAACCCCGGCAGATTTTTGTTCTCGCTGCCCAAGCCGTAGGTCATCCAAGAACCGATGCTGGGGCGACCGAAGCGGCCAAACCCGGTGAGCATAAAAAGTTGGGCCGGCCCGTGGTTGAACTCATCGGTGTGCAGGGATTTGATCCAGCAGATTTCATCGGCCACTTTTTGCAGGTTGGGCATCAGGTTCGACACCAGCGACCCCGATTCTCCGGATGGAACAAACTGAAACTCCGACGTGTCGGGCGTGCCGAGCATCGTGGGGCGAGAGCGAATGAATGCGAACTTCTTGCCCTCGAAAAGTTCTTCCGGGCAAAGTTCGCCGCTGTGCTTTTGCAGTTCGGGCTTGAAATCGTACAAGTCCAAATGCGATGGTGCGCCCACCAGATGAATGTAGACAATGTTCTTCGCTCGCGGTTGGAAATGCGGCATTCGTGCAGCCAGCGGATTCTTAGTTTTCGCTGCGGATGCGGAATCCTCATTCAACAACGAAGCCAAGGCCAACCCGCCCACGCCCATGCCGACACGTTGAAACAACTGCCGGCGAGATTGTTGGAGAGATGCGGAAGGGGCAGAGGGGCAAAGGGTCGGAAGGGGCAAGGCAAAGGGGCAGAGGGGCAGAGTTGGAGGGGGTTGACATAGTTAGGAGCCTTTTTCGGTGAGTTTACGAATTAAGCTGGTGAGCATTCGTTCGATTTCGCGAGTGAATTCGTCGAGTTCGGCGTGGGTTTCATCGTTTAGGAAGGTCAGGTTTTTGGAGATCAGCAATTGGGTTTGAACTTCGCATAACGAACCCGATGCAATTCGTAGGAAGCGAACGTAATCATTGGTTGCATAGCGGCCATATCCCTCTGCGATATTGCTGGGGATGGACACAGCGCTGCGACGGATTTGCGAGGTCAATCCAAATCGCTCATCGTTGGGAAACTGTCGCGTCTCTTCATAAATGCGTGTTACCAACACCACGGACTTCTGCCAAACGATCAAATCCCGAAACGTGGAAATGGTCATGTTGCCCTCACTTTTGTCCCTTTCCCACTTGCCCCTCTGTTCCTTTCTTGCTTTGTCCCTTTCCCCCTCTGCCCCTTGCCCCTTCAAAGAGACATCGTTTCATCCAGATTCAAAAGCACGTTCGCAATTGCGAACCAGGCGGCGGCTTCCATTTGATCTACGTTTTTGGCTCGCAATCTGGGCAATAGGTTTTTCAAGCGGGCTGCGGCGATTTTGGGGTCGGCTTGGAGCTTGGATTTTTCCGATTGATAGAGTTTTTCTAAAATCGCAAACTCTTTGGGGTTCGGCTCGCGAGAGACGCATAAGCGGAAACCGTATGTCAGCCTGGCTTCCAATGTGGTCTCGGCGGGCTCGGTGAGCATGCGTTGGGCGAGGGCGAAGGCCATCTCTGCGTAGGCGGGGTCGTTCAATAACGTCAGGGCTTGCAAGGGCGTGTTGGTGCGCGGGCGCTGCACGGTGCAAGCCGCGCGGTCCGGGGCGTCGAAGTTGACGAAACTCGGGTACGGCGCACCTCGTTTCCAGACCACGTAAACACCCCGGCGAAAGCGGTTTTCATCGGTCGCGGTTTTCCAGATCGGTTGATTGCGGCCCACGGCCCGCCAAATTCCATCCGGTTGATAGGGCATGATCGGCGGACCGTGCATCTTCGTGGACAGCAACCCCGCAATCGCCAAAGCGTTATCGCGAACGCTTTCCGCCGGCAGGCGAAATCTCGGCCCCCGCGCTAATAGCCGGTTGCCGGGGTCTCTTTGGGCGAGTTCCGGCGTGAGCTTGGAAGATTGCCGAAACGCCGCCGACATGACCATCAGTTTGTGTACGTGCTTCATCGACCAACCGGCTTGGACAAACTCCACCGCCAGCCAATCTAACAACAGAGGATGCGTGGGATATTCCGCCTGCGTGCCGAAATCTTCCTCGGTGCTGACGATGCCTTGGCCGAAGATTTCCGCCCACCAGCGGTTGACCGTCACGCGGGCCAACAGGGGGTTCGCGGGATCGACCAGCCAACGCGCCAAGCCCAAGCGGTCGGACGGCAACTCGGGATCGAGCGGATGCAAACTCCCCGGCGTGCCCGGCTGAACTTGTTTGGCCGGGTCGAGATAATTCCCCCGATTGAGCAAGAAGGTTTCGCGGGGCTGATCCATCTCGACCATCACCAACGTCTCGTCGGGTTTGAGTCCTGCGAGTTCCTTTTCGAGGCGATCGGTTTGCCCTGAAAGTTTTTTGAGTTCTGCATTGGACTCCGCGAAATACGCTTCCAATTTCGCTTGCTCTTTAGGTTTGCGTTTGTGCTTTTTCAGCAAGGCGACGATCTCTTCGGGAACATCTGCGGTGAGTTCATCCCCCATCAGCAACGAAACGCGAACCCGCCCGATCACGCGGCCTCGCCCGTAATTTTGATCTAAGCACAACTCCAAGGTTTCCCCCGCTTCCACTTGCACGGGGGCCTCGGTACGGAACGTGGCCCAATGCGATTGATGGAATTGCGGGCTAATCGCCCAGCCGGTTTTTCGGTTGCCGTCGATGGCTTTGGCCACGTCCCATTTGGCTTGCGAGAAGTCGGCCTTGGCTGCGGTCAGCGAGATCTCGCGAGGTTCTCCCTGCGGCTTTTTCAGATGGATGGTCAACTCGCTGAGGATAAAATTCGCGCGCTCGGCATCGCCGTGCCCCGGTCCTTTGCCGGGCAGCGAATCGTCGGCCAGGGTTTCCAGCTTGAAGCCGATCACGTTTTTCAGCGGGCCGGCAAGCTGAAGTTTATAGAGCGTCGTGCTGGGCACGGAACCGCCGAGAAGCAGCGACCCATCTTCCAGAATTTGAAACTCCTCGCCGCCCGTGGTGCTCGCTTGTTGAATTGCTTGCGGTTTCCACTCGGCAGGATGTTTTTTGATCGCGGCCTCGATGCGTTTTTCCCATTCCGCGAACCGGGCCGATTCCCGCTCGCGCACGGCGGTGCGTTCTTTTTCCAACGCGGCCAGTTCCCTTTTCAGCTTTTGCCTTCGGGTTTCCATTTCCGGCGCGAGCGGCAAAGGCATGCTGGGGCCGACGAAATCGAACTGTACGCCGGAGTCTTGTTTGACTTCCAGGGGCGTGTTGTTGAAGTAAGCGAACAGTTTGTAATAGTCTTTCTGGGTGAAGGGATCGTACTTGTGGTCGTGGCATTGGCAGCACTCAATCGTCGTTCCCAAAAACACCGTGCCGGTGGTGTTCACGCGATCGAAGACCTGGTTCACGCGGTTGGCTTCGGGTTGCACGCCGGCTTCCACGTTGCAGGTGGGCGTGCGATGAAAACCCGTGGCGATTTTCTGGGCCAGCGTCGCATTCGGCAGCAGATCGCCCGCGAGTTGTTCAATCGTAAATTGATCGAACGGCTGATCCTTGTTGAACGCATCAATCACCCAATCGCGGTAAGCCCAACTGTCCCTTAATTGGTCGGCCTGAAAACCGTTGGAATCCGCATAGCGGGCCAAGTCGAGCCATTGCTGCGCCCAGCGTTCGCCGTAGCGATCCGAAGCCAACAAACGATCCACCAGTTTTTCGTAGGCAGTCGGCGAAGCATCCTTGAGGAAAGCCTCCACTTCTTCGAGCGTGGGTGGAAGCCCGGTCAATGCCAGCGAGACCCGGCGAATGAGTTGGTGCGCTCGGCTTCGGGGGAAGGCTTCACGCCTTCGCGTTCCAATCTCGCCAGCACGAAACGGTCGATTGCATTTTTTGGCCAGGTTTCGGTTTTGACTTTCGGCAACGCGGGGCGAATCGGTTTGGCATAGGCCCAATGGCGATCTTCCGCCACCTCATCCGGCCAGATTGCGCCGGCTTCGATCCAGCGTTTGATGAGGGAAACGTCGGCCTCGGAAAGCGGTTCGGAATCCAAGGGCATCACATCGCCTAGAGATTCATCGGTCAGTCTTGCGAGCAGCAAACTTTGTGCGGGATGCTGCGGGGAAATCAACGTCTCCCCGGAATCTCCCTTGCCCATCGCTTCTTTGCGAAGCGACAAGCGAAACCCGCCCTCGGCTTTGGTTTGGCCGTGGCAGCGGTAGCAATGCCGGCGAAACAACGGTTGCACGTCCCTTTGAAAATCCACCGCCGGCGGTTGCGCGTTCGCGGTGTGGATTGCCGGGAAAATTAGCAGAACTAAACAGAAGTGGAAGAACCGGATCATCGTTCTTATTCCTCGTGCGCGGGTTTTCAAAGCGTCCTCGGCTCGCAAAACATCCGACCCTTCAGAATACCATAACCCCGCCTCGACAAACAATCATCGCACGGCTGAATTGCCGCGAAAGGCGTGCTATACTTCATGCGATGAGCGGCAAGGTGCTCACATAATCCCCTTTCAGTTTTTCCCACTGCCGGGTTAGGATTCGTTGATGGCCGACTTTTACGAACGCAGCTTAATTGTCCACGAGCAACTTCGCGGGAAGATCGGCATTCACAACAAAATGCCCGTCTTGAACCGCGATGATCTTTCCCTGGCCTACACGCCCGGCGTGGCGCGGCCGTGCGAAATTATTGCGGCCCATCCCGAACGGGTCCGCGATCTGACCATCAAACGCAACACGGTCGCGGTTGTCAGCGACGGGTCGGCGGTGCTGGGGTTGGGAAACATCGGCCCGAACGCGGCGATTCCCGTGATGGAAGGCAAAGCCCTGTTGTTCAAGGAGTTTGCCAACATCGATGCCTGGCCGATCTGCTTGGACGTGCCCGCCGAGAATGATGAGCAATCGGTGGCCGACATCGTGGCCACGGTTCGCCGCATCGCCCCCGTGTTCGGCGGGATCAATCTGGAAGACATTTCCGCCCCCCGCTGCTTCGCGGTGGAAAACCAACTGCAAGATTTGGGCATCCCCGTCTTTCACGATGACCAGCACGGAACCGCCATCGTATTGCTGGCGGCGATTCTGAATGCGGCGAAAATTCTGGGCCGCGAAATCACCGACTTTCGGGTGGTCGTCAACGGGGCGGGAGCCGCCGGAACCGCGATTGCCAAGTTATTGCGCGTGCGTGGGGCATCAACCGGACGTGTGCATGCCCGTCAAAGACATTGTGATTTGCGATTCGCAAGGGGCGATCCATCGCGAGCGGGCGAATCTCACCCCGGAAAAAAAACAACTTCTCGCCTGGACGAACCGCGAAAACCGCCAAGGCTCGGTGCAGGAAGTTCTTAAAGGGGCGGACGTTTTCATCGGCGTGAGTAAGGGGAATCTTCTGACGCGCGAAGACATTCGGCACATGGCTGCCAATCCCATTATTCTCGCGATGGCCAACCCGATTCCCGAAATCATGCCCGATGTCGCTCTCGATGCCGGGGCGGCGATTGTGGGAACGGGCCGCAGCGACTTTCCCAATCAGGTCAACAACGTGCTGGTATTTCCGGGCATTTTTCGTGGAGCGCTCGATGCCGGGGCCGCGCGGATCACGGAAACCATGAAGATTACTGCAGCCCGTGCTCTCGCCTCGGCGCTGGAAAACCCGGATGCAGAACACATTCTGCCCGATGCATTGGATCGCAGCGTCGCTCCCAAAATCGCCGCCGCCGTCGCAGCAGTCGCCCACGCAGAGCATTGAGGTGGAAGTGGTATGGCGAGATGTGGCAATCAGAACCAATCGCGGCTTCACAATTCGAATCACCGCTCAATGGAGATTCATAGATGGGCGACCAAGTCAGCCTTGAGACCTATCGCAAAGCGGATGAATTCATGCGAGTTTTCCGAACCGCGGTGCGCAAGGCTCAGGAGGAAAGCCGCCGTTTGGGCGTGCCGAATGTCTACTTTATCAACGGCATTCGGTATTACGAACTTCCCAACGGCGACTATTGCAGAACCCTGCCGCCGCCTGAAGAAAAGTCCTAACCGGATTTGCTACCCGGCGAGTTTGCGTTCTTTGGCCAGGCGAAAATGCGGGCCGGTGAGTCCATCCGCATGGCTGTCCCAGCGGTGCGACTGGATCGATTGCAAAATTTGATCGGCAACCTCCATCGCTTTCAAGGCTTGCCTGCCGTCGCATTCCGGGGAATGCTGCGAGCGAACGGCTTCGGTGAAGCTCAAAAGCTCTGCCGTCAACGCATCTTCTTGGCCGACGGCGGGGGTGACCACATCCAGAAACGTGCCGAACACATCTTGCTTCAACTGGTCGATGTCCGCGCCGGGCAACGCGGCTCTTTCGACCGGCGACGTTCCATAAAGCAGGGTTTCCGAAGGCCGATAGTGAACTACTTCCCTGGAAGTGAAATCCACCAGCGTGCGACCGTTCACAGACCAAATTTCCATCGCGCGCCGGGCTGAGGGATTCACGCGGTTGGCCACCAAATCCGCCAAGCAGCCGTTCTGAAATTTCAATCTCGCCCGCACGCTGTCTTCGAGTTTCCCCATCAACCCGACGCCGAAGGCTTCCACCGCGACCACGGGCGACTGCACAAGGCTGAGAATCAGATCGATGTCGTGAATCATCAAGTCGTGAACCACGCCAATGTCGGTCGAGCGAAAACTGAACGGGCTAAGCCTTTCGGCATGCACGTATTTCGCATTCTCGCAAAAAGAGAACGCCGCGCGAGTCGCGGGGTTAAACCGCTCGATGTGGCCGACTTGCAAGATCGCGTGGTGGCGTTCGGCGAGTTCCACGAGTTCCGAGGCTTGGGCAAGTCCGCCGGCCAACGGTTTTTCCACGAGCGTGGGAACGCCCCGCATTAAAAATTCCGAAGCGACCGCGTGATGATATGTCGTGGGCACGGCGATGCAGACGGCATCGAGCGCGTAACCGTCTTCAAATAATTCGCGATAGTCCGCTAGCCAAAGGGTCTGATGCGCGCTGGCCACGGCTTGACCGGCGGTTTGGTTCGGATCGACCACCGCGACCAGATTCACCCCTTCGAGCTGCGATAAAATTCTCGCATGATGGCGACCCAAAGCCCCCACGCCGACAACCGCCACGTTCAACCGACTCATGCCGCCCTCCGATGTTGCGAATTCGTAGTCGTGGGTTGGGTGTTGCGAACCGCTTCCCGGGCGCGACCCATTTTGCCGTTTTGCTGGGCTTCCAAGAAAGTCAGCAGCGTATTGAGTTCCATCGGCAACACGCCTTGGAGTTCTTCTTGCAAGATGTCTCGTGCGGCTTCCACGCGCTTGTGTTCGCGAAAGATCAAGCGGTGCGTGCGTTTGATGATGCGGATGGTTTCATTCGAGATTCCTCGCCTCCGCATGCCCACTACGTTGATGGTTTTGATTTCCGGGTTGTCGCTGCCGGCGGAAAGCATGAAAGGGGGGATGTCGTGCGGAACCCGGCATCCGCCGCTGATGAACGACAAAGTTCCCAAGGTCGAAAAGTGATGCACGACCGAGTTGCCGGAAACAATGGCTCCATCGTGAACGTGAACGTGCCCGCCCAACAACACGCCGTTGACGAGAATCACCTGATCGAAAATGTGGCAATTGTGGGCCACGTGGCTGTTAATCATTAAGAGGTTGCGGTTGCCGATGCGAGTGGTTTGGTCTTCTTTCTCGGCCCCGCAATTGACGGTCACGCCTTCGCGGAACAAGTTGTCGTCGCCGATTTCCACATAGGTCACGGCTTCATCCCGCCAGCTAATGTCTTGAGGCGGCGTGCCGATGACGCAGTTGGGAAAGAAGCGGTTTTTGCTGCCGACGGTGGTGTGACCCACAATGCTAACGTGGCTGTCCAACGTGGTTCCCGGTCCGATTTTTGCGTGCGGTCCGATGTGGCAGAATGGACCGATCACGACATCATCGGCCAATTCAGCGCGGGAATCTACGAATGCGAGCGGTGAGATTCTTGGGGACATCCGATGATCCTTCACAAGGGATCGAAGATCTAGTTCATACAACCGATTTCAAAACTTGGCTTGTCTGCCGGAAATGCGGGTTGCAACTTATGCGTTTTAACCCATGTTATCATCGGCATTTCGGCGGGCGGATTATGCAGCAGTCGGGCAAGGAAAATAAAGATTCCGGGTTTTGCAATAATTACCATCGTTCAGGAATTGGCCGCCGTTCGGTCAGGCGGCGTCGAATTCGGAGCGGGAAAAATGATTGGGATGGCCGTGTTGAAGTTCCCGGACGAGCTCGCGATTCAAACGATGCCCGGAACGATGGGCGCGGAAATGCCCGATCAAATCGCAGCCGATCAACGCGAAATCGCCCAGGCAATCCAGAATTTTATGGCGGACGCATTCGTTCTGAGCGCGCAACGCATTGCCGAGGATGCCTTCTTCGCCGTAGATCAGCAGATCTTTCTCGCTCGTGCGGCGGCCGTAACCCGCCGACCGCAAGGCTTCGATTTCCGATTCCAAAATGAACGTGCGGGCGAACGCCAATTCTTGCACGAAGGTCTCGGGTGTAATCTCGATCAAGAAATGTTGAAACGGAATCGGCGAATCGGCCCCATAATCCAAAACGTACTCGACGGTCAATCCGGACGTTTTGCTGGGCAAAGCCACAATGCTGCTACCCTCTTCGCCGGCGACTTGGGTGGAGTGTTCTACCACGAAACAAACTCTCGGCTCAGTTTGGGGCACAATTTCCGTGCTTAACAGCGCTTCGACAAATGCCATCGACGAGCCATCGCAGCCCGGCGTTTCGGGGGCGTCGAGCTGCACCAAACAATTGTCGATCTGAAGCCCCGCCAAAGCGGCGAGCACGTGTTCGGTCAGTTCCACCGTCACGTCGCGGTTCGCCAAAGCGGTCCGCCGGTCTCGGGGGATTGCATAGTCGATGTGCGCGGGAATCGGCTCCGAACCGGGTACGTCCAACCGCTGAAATTGAATCCCATGATGCGGAGCCGCCGGCAGAAACCGCACTGTGACGTCGGCTCCCGTCAGAAAGCCCACGCCTTGGGTCTCGACCGGCTCGGCGAGGGTTTGCTGTAATCGCGGACTAGAGGCAACTCGACCCGGCATAAACAGGAAACTTTCTATAGCAAAGGCCGACGGCCAAACAAGCACAAGTGGAATATGCGAACCGGCAGCCCCCACCGAGGGAGCTGCCGGTTCGAGGGATTCCATATAGAACGGGAAAGCAATCAACCCACCCCATTGAGGTCATCTGCGCGGCGGAGCCGGGCGATTGGCTTGGGGTTGATATTTCTGGTTCAAGTATTTCAGCACCGAATCGGTAATGTCGTCCCGCGTGGAGAAATACACCACTTGGCGATTCATGCTTTGCAGCACCGTTTCGGGATTGCTCGAAGATTCGATCTCTTCGCGATTGAACCGCAAGATGACGGCATATTTGTAATGCTGGGCATACAATTTCACCGCATCCGAAACTTCCATGTAAACCGTTTTATAAATCTCGGCTTCTTTGCGGAGAAAATCCCGCTGGGCGACTTTGCGGAAGGCTTCAAATTCGGAACCATACTTGGCCAGCTCTTTTTCTTTTTCCAGAAATTCCGGGCTGTTGTCGTTGAAGGTCTTGAGCTGATCTTGGATGGTCTTGATCCGCCCAGCCATCGCTTTGGCTTGATTGTCGCTGCCTTGGATTTCCGTTTTGAGATCCTCCCGCATGGCTTTGAATTTGTCGTAATTCTTGAATACGAACGCCATGTCGATTAAGCCGACCTTTGTGGGGGCCGGGGCGGCGGCGTCTTGGGCTGAAGCTGTGTTGGCGGATAATACGCATCCGCAGGCGAGAACCACTGCAACAGTTGAGAGAACGAGTTTCTTCACGGCCGATGCACTCCTTTGCTGAACAATCGCCCGAAAGGGCTGGTGATGCCCCTCCGCGGGCAATTGTGGAAATGGCGGCAACGGCCATTCGCCTGGCCGACACCGGACGGCGTATTTTGCACAACCGACCAATTCCGTCAAGAGGAAGTCGTCGCCCTCATTTCTTGAATTCTTGAGGATTCAGCAGGCAGAACAGATCACCCGCAACCCCCGCGGGCTTTGCTCGAAGGAATTGCGGGAAAACGGGGATTTCCTTATGCTTTTTCGATTGACCGCTTTCGCAACCGCGACCCTCGAGGTTCTTTCATGGATGGTTCTCCCAGTCGATTGGGACATTTTATTTTGATTCGTTTGGCGGCGGCGGGGAACCCTCCGAGCCGCTCTGTGTTGGATCAGGCGTTAAAACCCTATTTCTCCAACCGGTTGGGGCTTTCGGACGGCCTTTGGCGAACGCTGTTGGCCAACACCTTGGAAGAACTGACGGTTGCCGGCGGGATCGAACGGCGGCCTTACCGGCTGACAACATCCGGCAAGGCCGCCTTGAAAGATTTTTTGGGCATCGACGATTTGCCCGCCGAAGGCAAATGGCTGTTCCTGCGGAATCGCTATTTAATCGCCCGAGCGCTCGATGTGCTTCCCGCCGGTCCCGCGCAACTGAAACGTCTGGCGACTTCGCAGGGCTTGCGGGCGGCGGTGCTCGTCAAGCATTACAAATTGCCCATCGAACCTTTGCCCACCTTGGAACACGCGCTGGACGTGCTCGCCGAACAGGAATTGCGGCACGGGAACCAACTCGACCCCGCCAAAGCCCAACCGGCAGACAGGGATGAAAAATTGCGGCAGGCGTTCATTCCCGATCAGCCGGGCGACCTAAAAGTCTGTTTGCCCGCCTTCGTCACCCAGGCCAGAAACAATACCATCGAAGCGTTGAGGCAGGCGGTCATCAATCGCTGGCTCAACGGTTGCGATGCCGCCGAGTACGAGTTTTTGCTGCCTAAACCACAGGCGGATGACTGGGAAGAAGCTGCGCTGGACGTAAAAACTTTCGCCGACGAAATTCAGGATTTGGCCGGCCAAACCGAAGCGGGGCAGTTCGGCGGGAACAAAGTGTTTCTTTCGCAATTGTGGAAATCCTATCTGGCCCGGCCCGAATCTCCCGGCATGACCCGCGCGGAATTTGATGGCTACCTGCTGGAAGCGAATCGGCAAAACCTCATCACCTTAAGCCGGGCCGATTTCATCAGCGAGATGGACCCAAGCGAAGTAGAAGCCTCGGAAATCGCCCTGCCCCACGCCACGTTTCACTTCATCCGCACGGATGTCGCTTCGCACGGTTGATGTGGATTAGCGGCGGCGGTTTTGATAGGGCAACAGCGGGCCGCCGTAGCCTTTGACTAACTCATCCGTGCGTTCCCGCAGAGATTGTAGAACCTTCGTCAACTTCGGATCGTTAGCAAGATTGTGGAGTTCATCCGGGTCGTTTTTCAGATCGAACAGAAACTCGCCGTCTTTTTGTTGGTCCATGTAGCGGGCGTATTTGTAGCGCTGGTTCCGCACGCCTTCCCAAGACAACAGCGGCCTGAGCGTGACGTGCTCGACGAACATGTCTTCCCGCCAGTCTTTCGGTTTTTCGCCCGCGACGAGACCCGAAAGATCTCGGCCTTGATAACGATCCGGGACCGGAACCCCGGCCCAACTGAGGAACGTCACCGGCAAGTCGAGATTCATCACAAACTCATCGAGAACCCTTCCCTTCAGAGCCGGATCGGTTTGGCGGGGATCGTAAATGATGAGCGGAACTCGTAACGATTGCTCATAATGCGACCACTTGCCCGCGAAGCCTCGGTCGCCCATGTAATAGCCGTTGTCTGCGCGATAGACAATGATTGTGTTGTCTGCCAGTCCCTGGCTCTTCAGCACTTTCAGCACGCGGGCCATGGCGTTGTCGATGCCGGAAATCATGCGAAAATACGCCCGCATGTTGGTCTGGTATTTCTCCGGCGTGTCCCATCGCCAGAAGTAGCGTTCGCGGTTGATGGATTTTTTTAGGTAGTTCGTCTGGCTTTCAAAAATCTGCGGATCGGACAAACGCGGCTTAGGGATGGTGATGTCTTCGTACATCCCATCCGTCGAAGGCGGCCAAGGATAATGGCCGATGCCGGGCCGCTTGTCGCCATCTTCCGCATGGGCGGCGTTGAACCACAAATTGAGCATGAACGGCTTATTTTTGGGTTGCGATTCCAAAAACCCAATTCCGCGGTCGGCGATTAAATCGGTCTCGTGCCTTAAACTTCCATCCTTCTGTTTTTTGAAGTAAGGGTTTCGCGAGATGGCTTCAAACTCGCTGAAATGATCGGCGGGTTTGTAACCCTTGGGGGCCTTCATGTGCCATTTGCCGAATTGGCCCGTGCGGTAGCCCGCCTGTCTGAGCAGATCGGGATACAAAATGGCGACGGCTTCCGGCTTGGCTTTGTCGGGCTGTTCGGGTTCGCCGAAGGAACGCGCAGTCAACCCGGAAAGAATTGTCGTCCGGCTAACCCAGCAGATGGAATGGCTGACGAACATGTTGCGAAACCGCACGCCGTGCTCGGCCAGGCTGTCGATCGTGGGCGTCTTAATGATCGGATGCCCGGCACATCCCAGCGTGTCGTTGCGTTGGTCATCCGTGAAAAAGAACAAAATGTTGGGCCGCTTGGCGTTGTCATCCTCCCCGCGTGCCGGTTCGGGAGCAGGCAGCAGCATCGCCGCGAGAATCCAGAAGCAAATCCCGTTGAGATTTCGCATGAAGGAAAACTCCATCAAGTTGGCATGGTACGACGACAAAAAAGCCCGGCCCCATTAAATTGCGAACCGGAAAGCATCCATCCTCACGCTCAAAGCGGAAGGGTTCCAAGGAAGCCAAGCGTGCCCCTTGAAAAGACGCTTCCCGATTGCCGTTGGGTTTTTAGACATCCAACTCCACGATGGGCAGGGTTTGTTGTTGGAGTTTTTGGGCTTCCTCGGGATCGAGGTAATCGCTGTGGCAGGCGGCTTTGTCCTCGCCGTCGGGGGTCATTCCGGCTTTGGTTTTGCTGGCGAGTTTGTGGATTTGATCGGGCGAGAGCACGCCGCGTTTTTCGAGAATCTCTTTTTGATCCTCCGTCAAAGCCGCGGTGACTTTGGCGCGATCCCATTGGTAGTCGGCATCTTTGCCGGAAGCGAATTCCACGATTTCCTTGGAGATTCGCACGCTGCACCAATCGTGTCCGCACATGGCGCAGAAGTCGGTGTCCACGTCGAGATCTTCATCGTGGTAAGCGCGGGCGGTGTCGGGATCGAAACTTAGCTCGAAGTGTTTTTCCCAATTGAGGGCCGCGCGGGCTTTGGTGAGTTCATCGTCTTGGTCGCGGCTACCGGGAATGCCCAAGCCCACATCCGCCGCGTGGGCCGCGATTTTGTAGGCAATGCAGCCTTGCTTGACATCATCTTTTTTGGGCAGGCCCAGATGCTCTTTGGGGGTGACGTAACACAGCATGCTGGCCCCGTGGTAGGCGGCGTTGGTCGCGCCGATACAACTGGTGATGTGGTCGTAACCGGGGAAAATATCGGTCACCAACGGGCCGAGCACATAAAACGGAGCACCGTGGCACAACCGGCGTTGCAGCTTCATGTTGTATTCGATTTGGTCGAGCGGGACGTGTCCCGGGCCTTCGATCATGACTTGCACACCTTTCCGCCAGGCGCGTTCGGTCAGTTCGCCCAGCGTTTGCAACTCTGCAAGCTGGGCTTGGTCGGTGGCATCGGCCAGTCCGCCGGGCCTTAATCCATCTCCGATGGAAAACGTGACGTCGTATTCCCGCATCACGTCGCAAATGTCTTCCCAGAGCGTATACATGGGATTTTGCCCGTTGTGGTGAATCATCCACTTGGCCAACAGCGAACCGCCCCGGCTGACAATCCCGATCAGTCGATCTTTGACGTAGGGCAGATGTTCGAATAGCACGCCCGCATGGATGGTGAAGTAGTCCACCCCCTGCTTGGCTTGATGGCGAAGTGAAGCCAGGATCGTGGGGGCATCCAGGTCTTCGATGCGGCGGCCGATAATCATGGAATAGATGGGGACCGTGCCGATGGGGACGGTGCTGTGCTTTATCAAAGCCTGGCGGCATTCGTCGAGGTCGCCTCCGGTGGAGAGATCCATCACGGTGTCCGCGCCCCAACGTTCGGCCCAGCGCAGTTTTTCGACTTCTTCAGACGTTCCCGAAGACACGGGCGAGGCCCCCATGTTGGCGTTGACTTTGGTTTTGGAAGCCCGGCCAATTGCCATCGGATCGAGTTGATAACCCAAGTGGACTTTGTTGGCGGGAAGCACCATGCGTCCGGCGGCGACTTCATCGCGAACTTGTTCCGGCGTGAGGTGGGGTTCCCTTTCGGCGATGCGTTCCATCTGCGGGGTGACAAACCCCAAGCGGGCTTGCTCCAATTGCGTGATGGGATCGAAAGCGGCGGGGAAAGAAACCCGGCGATGGCTGCCATCGGCTTGTTGAAACACCAGGGTTTTCAAATCGGCATTGTCCTGTTCGGCAATGTCGCCCGGTTCGATGAAGCCCAAGTCTTCGGTGCTCCATCCTTCCGGCAGGAAATCCCAGGCGGTTTTTCCCGAGGGACTGGGCATGCCGGGAGTGTCCGGCGAGGAAAACGTGTATTGGCCTAAGGCTCCCGGAGCGATTTGCGGAGCCGCGGCGAAACTGCCCGGCGTGGTTCCCGCGCAGGGAGGAAGGATTGCTGCCCAAGGCCGGCAGGGTATAGTCTCGGCCATCTTGCGAGGGGTGATGACTCATTGGGGCGTCCTCTTGTTTAGGTTTCCATCAATGGAACGTGGTCTCGAAAATTCCTACGGTTTTTGTATCGTAGTCGGTCCCCCGGTAATTGCAATGAGCCGTGGACGACTCACTCGCGAGCGTCGAACAGAAAACGGAAAAGAATCTCGATTCCGCAACTGCACGCCGGTTTGCAGATGGTTACAATGCAAGTTTGCGTTCCGGCAACCTGCCCGCGAGTTTTCTCTCCTCAATACAAGCTTTGCCCCTCTATGCAAACCTTTCTCAAGACCTTTTCGATTGGACGTTTCCTTTTTGCATTGGGGTTCCTTTTGGCGTGGGCCGGGGGCTTTTCTCCCTCGGCAGTGTGGGCCGGCGTGGGGGATCAATTTCAGGCGAAAGGCCACGATTTGCAGCTCTTCGTGGATTACCGTTGGGCCGGAACCGCGCGTGGCGGATATTTTCCCATTCGGATTCAGGTGCTGAATAAAGGCCCGGACTGCCGGTTGACGTTTCGCTTCGAGCCTTCCACCAATCAACAAGTGCCTCTCGTGGAACGCCGCGATCTGCCGCTCGGTTCGGAAAAGAAAGCGACGATCATTCTTTCGATTCCTATGGTCGGAAGCGGCAGGAACGGTCATTTGCTGGTCGAACGGGACGGCGTGCTGTTGGATTCATTGACCAGGCCGATTTCCTTGTCGTACCCGGATCATCATTCGATGCGATCCGGCGTGTTGATTATTTCTCCCGATCTCTTGCAGATGTCCGAGATGGAGCGGGGATTTCACTCCACGCGAAGCATACCCGAATCGCAGAACGCGCTGGACCCCCACGTGATCGAGCCGATCATGCTTCCCGGTGTTTGGTCCGATTACAGCGGCCTCGACATCGTGATGATTCCGTTGAAAACCTTGGCGGGCTTGGAATCCGCCAAACGCACGGCTTTGTTGGATTGGGCGGAAACGGGCGGAACATTGGTCATTTATGAAGTGGGAGCGTCTGCCGCGACTTCACCCGATTTGCAAGCTCTGCTGAATCTTCCGGAACCTCGCCATTGGGTGTGGGCGAAACCGGCGGATCGAAGCAGACAACAAATTAACTCTAACAATGGCTACCAGTTGGAAGAACCGGGTGCTGGAGAGTTTCCGCCAGGGTTTGAAGAAGCCCCGGATCATCGTCCGCCGGGGTTTGAAGAAGCCCCGGGGCATCGCCGTCCCGGATTTGAAGTTGAGGCAAAGCAGTGGAATCTCTCGAACGAGACCTTCGCCTATCACGAATATCTGATGGGCCGGGTTTACGCTTTTCGCGAGAATCCCTTTCCCGGAACGCCGGTTGACTGGGCCTGGTGGCTCAGCAGCCTGCCGGAGGATCGTGCCAATTGGGGCCTTCGCGAGGGAGTGCTTCCACGGGATGCCAACCAGAACTTTTTCAATTTTCTCATCCCCGGCGTCACCAGCGTGCCAGTGTATGCGTTTTTAGTGCTGATGACGCTGTTCACAATCGTGATCGGCCCCTTGAACTACATCTTCTTGAGAAGAAGAAAACGCACCTATCTTCTGCTGCTGACCATCCCGGTGATCGCGTTCGTGACCAGCTTGACCTTGTTCGCCTATTCCAGCCTGTCTTACGGGTTCAGCGTGACTTCGCGGTCGCGGAGCCTCACCGTGTTGGATCAACGCACCAACACCTCCGTCTCTCGCAGCCGGATTTCCCTGTTCGCGGGATTGGCCCCTTCCGAAGGGTTAAACTTCTCGCCGGACACGGCGGTTTATCCCATGTGGGCTTCGATGCAATTCGGGCAACAACATTTGAGACCCGGAAGGCAATTCGGACAATCGCACTTTGGATCCGGCCGGGTCGTTTGGGGAGAACGGCAAGTCTTGGCGGATGGCTGGCTGCGTTCCCGCACCCGCACTCAATTCGCCACGGTTCAGCACCGGACCGAGCGGGGCCGTTTGGAGATCGCCACCTCCTCCAAAACACAACTCACAATTTCTAATGGCCTGGAATGGGACATCAAAGCCATCATTTGGGCCGATGACAAAGGGAACATCTATCAAGGAACGGCCCTAGGGGCAGGCAACACCGGGGTCTTGGACTTGGTGCAACCGGCGAACTTTTCCAGCCAATTGGCCGATTTTCAGCAAGCCTTGGAAGAAAACGAAGAACTGGAATTCCCCGATGACATCAACGTGCAAAAGCAAGCGGAAAGCGGGCTGATGGAAGCGAACATTCAACAGTTTTTGAAGATCAAAGATTCCGAGAACTTCGACTACGAAAAAGACGGCGACCAGCCGGGGGGTTGAAACCGATCCTCAAGCCTCGTTCTTACCTCGCAATTCTCGCCGAGCGTCCGGGAATCGAACTCGGCTTGGAAGACACGGATGAGCGGGCAGGCTATCATCTTCTGCTGGGCTATTATTGAGAAACGCGGTTAAAAAGTTCATAAGGATCGACCGAGAAATGTCACAACGCAAGCCGAAGAAAACCGCACCCCCGATTCGGGTGGAAAAGTTCAAAAGGATCGCCCGGGAAATGTCACAGACTTTGGAAGAAAAACGGATTGCCGAACTCACCGAAATGGTCGAAGATTTTCTTTGTGAAGGCGAGGCGTTTCTCGTTCGCTGCGAGGAAGACCAAATCGAAGTCGTGCCCGCGCAGCACGCCAACCCGATTCGCCGAAACCACGAGGAGCTTTACGGCCTGATGTTGTCCCTCAATCAGCAACTCGCCCAAGCTGCGACTCTGCCGCGTTGGGGGGTGCGGCTCTTCGTTTTTGCGTCAATTTTGGCGTTGCATCTGGAATGGTTTTCGGGGTTGGGCCTTCCCATCAATTTCGCGAAACTGCAAAGCGGATGGGTTTACGGGCTGCTATTCGCCTTCGGCTTCGCCACCAATTCCCTGATTAAGGAATGGACTCAGCACGGGATTTATGCCCGTCGCCGCAGCGAGTTGCAGCAATACATCACGGAAGCCGGCCTACCCAAATACCGCGTGCTGACGGAAATCGAAGGAGACGCTTCTTTAAGCAATGTGGCCTCGATGCTCAAAAAAGACCACGCCCAAGAAGCCCGATTTTAGCTTGGGGCCGCGCAAAACCATCGGGGTGCGACATCTCGACGCGAACCGCTATGGCAGGCGTTGCCAGAGTCCGCGATAAATCCGGCAGCCGGCTTGGCGTTTTTTTCGCTCGAAACTGGTTTGAAAATCCATGTCGTGCGCGGGCGGGCGTTCGTCCGGCGGGCTGAGGGTTTGGAACTGCGGGTGATGGTCCATCAAGCCGGAGATCACTTCGAAATAATCTTCCACATCGGTCCAGGAATGCAGCAAACCTTCGGGTTTCAGCACGTTGGCGGCGAGGTCGGCGAACTCATCCGTGAAAACCCGCCGGCGGCGATGCTTCCTTTTCCACCAAGGATCGGGAAAGTAAACGTGAACCGCCGAGACCGTGCCGGGGACAATCTGCTTGAGAAAAGCCTCCCTCACATCTCCGCCCAGGATGCGGGCGTTTTCGAGGTTCCGTTTTTTCAGCCGGCGGGCGGCGCGGCGGGCTTCGCGAAACTCCAACTCAAGCCCCAAATAATTGATCTGGGGATTCGCCTCTGCGGAGTTCACCAGAAACAAACCGCGCCCGCAGCCCACATCGATTTCGACAGGCTTCTCGTTGCCGAACATTTCGGACCAACACAATGGCCCGTTAAGATCGTGCAGCGGAACGAACCAGGGAGTCAGATCGGGCGGGGCGATGCGGGGCATGAGTTCAATCGAGTTTGCGGTCGCGTTCAATCGGGACGCCGATCATGCTGCCGCTGAACACCATGCGGTCGCCGACAAAGCCTTGAAAATCGAACTCGGCCCGGCGATGCTTGCGAACTTTCGTCACCTTCGCGAGCAACACCAGTCGGCAGCCGGGGAAAACCGGAAAGCGAAACCGCACGTTGTCCATGCCGCCGAAGCCCAAGTAATCTCCGCCGAGCAGGTTATATTTGCGGGCGTAAAAGCCGGCAAGTTGAGCGGCGCATTCGCAGAGAACCACGCCGGGCATCAACGGGAAGCCGGGCATGTGCCCCGTAATCCAAAACTCTTCGTGGGTGATGTCTTTGTAGCCCACGGCCAGGTTTTGTGACTCGTCGATCAGCAAAATTCCGCTAAGCTGCTCCATCTCGTGCCGTTGCGGATTCACGCGGCGGATCTCTTGCAGATCGAACTGGGGCTTATCGAAATTCAATTTGGAAATATCGGCAAAAGGCGGGGGAGGCATGGCCGCTCTCAACCTCCTTGAGAAAAACCAACAAACGGGAAAAATCACCGGGAAAGGACAATTTACAATTCGAGTAGTTCACCAATTTGAGCGAGATCCGTCAAGAGTCGATCCGGGCGAAGTTTGGGATTGGCGATTTCCGCTTTGGTGGCCCTTAAGCTGGTTTTGTCGCCCGCATAAAGTGCGGTTTGCATTCCCAGAGACTTCGCGACGGCCAGATCCCCATCCAAACGGGAACTGACGTAAAGAATTTCTGCGGGCGAGATTCCGCTCTCGCGGGCTCGTTGCAACAGGTTTTGAAACAGCGATTTCGACGGTTTTCTGACCCCCTGTTGATGGGACAACACCATCAAGTTGGGCTGAAACAAATCCCCTAATGGGGGTAGTCTACCCTGTGCTTTTAAGCACCGCAAGAATTGAACCAGCGTAAACGATTGGGCATCCGCGAGAATCCCCTGCGGAATCTGCCCGCCGGCGACCATTTGCAAAGCCTCTAAAGCATGCGGGGCGGCCTCGACTCCTTGCAGACTGGCATGAAAAAAATACGCGACTTTCTCGCTGAGTTCCTCCAGGTCTCCGTAGAAGTCCGCATCGTACTCATACTCTTTCTGTTCCAGTTGCGAAAAAATCTTCCGCCAAACTTTGGCGGCGTGGATTTCGGGAACCTCCCCCTTAATTTGGGTGGCCGCCATCCGCTCTCGCCCGAGGATCTTTTCGTATTGCTCGCACAGATACTTCCATGGCGCAACGGGTTTGCGGTACATGCTGTTCCACATGTTGAATTCGGCATCGACTTTTTCCAAAACGATCTGCATGCGGAACGTATCGGGAACATCGAACAGCAAATCGCCATCCGCGATGCGCAGCAGCGTGCCGTAGAGATTCCAAGCCACGCTGCGAACGCCGGCCAACGGGTTGAGGCAAGCCGTCGCCTTGGGGATTTCGATTTCCGGCGGCATCGGCCAGCGCAAATCGTCCCGGTCACCCAACCAATCCGCGTATTCCTGAAGAGTTTTCGCCATAGTTTGAAATTGTGAAAACCATGCTGTCTGAAGAGCAAATGCGATTGCCGATTGTTTTTTGAGGGGAGAGAAACCCGTTTCGCAAACTTCCACGTGATTAGGGAGGAAATATCTATCTTACCCAGTGACAATTCCCGATGGGAGTGGGAAAGTGTTTTTCCTGTTTTTCAATTCGCGCTTCATCCGCGACTTTCCTCCCGCGTTCCCAAGCTCCGCTTGGGAACGCAGCACGAGAAATTCGTTGATTATCCCGTCATCGCGTTGCGAAGCAGAGCTTCGCGAAAATGCGTTCCCAAGCAGAGCTTGGGAACGAGGGGTTATGCGGGGTTGCAAGTCTGCGGCTTTAATCAGTTCCCGCTTGCGGGTTGGTTTCGGTCTCTGTAGATTTTGATTTGCGATCAAAACCGATGATCCCTCTTGGAAACGAGACCCCGTGATGCTTATTTTCGATGCCCACTTGGACATGGCTTGGAATGCCTGCGAATGGAATCGCGATTTGATGCGGCCCGTGGCCGAGATTCGCCAGTTCGAGAAACATTTTGACGACATCATCCCCGGAGATTGCACGGTTTCTTGGGCGGAACTTCGCCGAGGCCGCGTAGGCATCACGATTTGCACGCTGCTGCCTCGGCTGCATCGCAAGCACGCGGAACTGACGTTCTATCAGTCGCGAGAAGCCGATTACGCCTCCGGCTATGGCCAAATGGCTTACTATCGGGCGATGGCCCAACGCGGGGAACTTCGGCAAATTCCTGATTGGAAAACCCTGAACGAACACGTCGCCGCTTGGGAAAATGACATCGCCTCCGACGGCCAAAACGGATTGCCTTTGGGCTTTATTTTAAGCATGGAAGGCAGCCAGCCGATTCTTTACCCCGAACAAATCCACGAATGGCATGCCGCGGGCCTACGAGTTTTAGGCCCCGCACATTATGGCGAGAACCCGTATTGTTTCGGCACGGGCAGCGAAGGCGGGCTGAAAGAACACGGGCCGGCGTTGCTGAAAGAAATGGACAAAGCCGGCATGCTTTTGGATGCGACCCATCTTTCCGATCAATCGTTTTGGGAAGCGCTCGATATTTTTGAAGGCCCCGTGTTGGCCAGCCATCACAACTGCCGCGCTCTGGTTCCCGGAGATCGGCAACTGAGCGATGAGCAAATCAAAGCCTTGATCGCCCGCGGAGCGGTGATCGGGGCGGCTTTCGACAACTGGATGATTAAACCCGGTTGGGTCCGCATGGTCACCGATCCCAAAACGGTCGCGATGGAAGACATCGCCGACCACACCGATCACATCTGCCAACTCGCGGGAAATGCCAAGCATTGCGGATTGGGAACCGACCTCGACGGCGGTTTCGGCAAAGAGCAAACCCCTCACGATCTGGAGACCATCGCCGATTTGGGCCGCTTCGCGGAAATCCTCGATCGGCGGGGCTATTCCCGCGAAGATGTGGAAGGCATTATGTATCGCAATTTCGTGAATTTCTTCCAACGCGCCTGGAGTTAAATCTCGCCGATCATCCCCGATACAACTCGGCCACGTATTCGCCGTAACCGTTGTAGAGTTTGGTGTCGTAGCGTTCGCGGGTTCCCAGCATCCATTCGGTGCGTTGGCTCCAGCTCGGATGCCTGATTTCGGGATTGACGTTGGCCGCAAGACCGTAGGCTTCCGGCCAAACGGTATTCCAGAACGAACCCGGCTGGCTTTCGCTCAAGGTGATTTTGACCAACGACTTAATGCTTTTGAAGCCGTACTTCCAAGGCACGACCAACCGCAAAGGCGTGCCGTGCTGTTTGGGCAAAGGCTCGCCGTAGATTCCGGTGGCGATGAAGGTCAATTCGTTCATGGCTTCTTGGATCGTCAGCGATTCGAGATAAGGCCACGGATAGGAATGATCCCGCATGTTGCGGGCATCTTGGCGATGGGGGAAGGTCTCGAAGGCAACAAATTTGGCGGTGGCTTTGGGCTCCACGAGTTTCAAGAGTTCCGCGAGCGGAAAACCGGTCCAGGGAATGCACATCGCCCAGGTTTCCACGCAGCGATGCCGATACGCCCGTTCTTCATAGTGATTTTTGAGTTTGGCGCGGATGTCGTCCATGTCGAAAGTCGTTGGTTTCGCACAGGCTCCTTCGATTTGCACCTGCCAATTTTCAGGCGGCTGAAACGCCGGCATCTGCCGCCAAACATCTTTGCCGGAGGTAAACTCGTAGAAGTTGCAATACGCGGCGGCATCGCGCTGGGAAGTTTCTGGTCGGCCGTACTCGAATTTCGGGTTTCGCTTGGCGGGATAAAGCCCGGTTTCGATTTTGCCCCGTGGTTTGACCGCTCCCGCTTCCAAGATTTCCCGATCGCTGGGTTTGTTGCAACCGGAGAGAGCAAGCAGCAATGGAGAAATCGCCGCGCTTCGCCCCAGGTGTTTCAGAAATTCCCGCCGATGCCCCTGCCGGTCGGCATAAACTTCGGGCGAAGTCTGCCGCCGCATCGGCAAGTCGAACGGTCTTCGCGAAAAATAGTGCATCCTGATACTTTCCCAAGGGATGGAGCGAAATTTTTGCGCCATAGCGGCTTCCCTTAAATTGTTTTCGGCAAAGGCGTGCCTCGCAATGAAGTGGATCCGAAATCTCTCGCGAAAGGGGAAATTCACGCATTGGCTCAGAAGCATTGGGATTTTCAGAAATAGGGGGATTTGCTAGCTTCCCGCCGATGATGGATTGGAGTTTTTACCGAAAGAAATCGGATGGCTGCTCAGCCCCAAAGGCGTCGGTTGCCTCGCAGCCGGGCTTTAACTTGCGATGTGCTGCATTATCACGCGAAAGTGCCCACCTGCGCGCACGACCGTTTGTGCGATCTGCGGGAAGTCGCCGAGGCCCGAAATCTGCTCCCCGAGAGAATTTCTTGGACGCTGCTCTTCATCAAGGCGTTTGGATTGCTTGGGCGGGAGTTTCCCGTGCTGCGGCAAATCTATCAGCCTTGGCCTTGGCCGCACATTTACGAACACCCTCATAGCGTGGGCATGATGGCCATCCAACGGGAATATCGCGGCGAGCCTTGGCTGTTTTGGGGGCGATTTTCCGAACCGGAATCGCAATCGCTCGCCCATTTGCAAACTCAACTCACGCGGTATTTGCACGAACCCGTGCCGAAAATTTTCAAAAGGCAATGGCAGTTCAGTGCGTTTCCCACACCGATTCGCCGCTTGTTTTGGTGGTGGAACCTGAACGCCGCCGGTTCAAAACGGCCCAGGCGAACGGGCACGTTCTTCTTGACCACGCTGGCCGGGCAGGGCGCGGAAATCCAACATCCGCCCGCATTCCTGACCAGCAATATGACCTACGGCCCTTTCGATGACCAAGGCCGAACCCGCGTGACAATTGCTTACGATCATCGCCTCACCGATGGCCTGCAAATCGCCCGCTGCCTGAAAACATTGGAAGAAACCTTGAACGGCCCCATCGCCGAAGAATTGAAGCAACTCGCCAAGATGGCCAAACCCCAAACCGATGCCGCCTGATGGATCGTATCGGCTAGGCCCATTTTAATCACGACTTTAGGAGTTTTCGGCATGCGGGATTTAACGGGGCGGGCTACGATTGTCACCGGGGCTTCCAGCGGCATCGGCATCTACGTAGCCAAAGCCTTGGCTTCCAAGGGAATGACGGTGATCCTCGCGGCTCGAAGTGAAGCGGCGCTTCGAAAACGTCGCCCGGGACATCCGCCGGACGGGAGCAACTGCGATTGCGGTTCCCTGTGACGTGACGAACCCCCAAGATCGCGAACGCTTGATCGATCACGCAATCGCGGCATGCGGGCGGGTTGACGTGCTGGTGAATAACGCGGGAATCGAAACCTACAGCCCGTTCACCGAATTGCCGCTGGAGCAAATCGCCCGCACGATTGAGGTCAATCTCACCTCTGCGTTGGTGCTGTCGAAACTGGTGTTGCCCGCGATGTTGGCCGCCAAAGCGGGGCACATTGTGAACATGTCTTCCACGGCAGGCAAACACGGGCCGGCTTACGGGGCCGCCTACGGAGCCTCCAAAGCGGGTTTGATTTCCCTGACCGAAACCCTGCGGGCGGAGTTCAAAGGGCAAGGCGTGAGTGCATCGGCAATTTGTCCCGGCTTTACGCACGAGGGTGGAATTTACGAACGCATGAAACGGGTCGCCGGTCGAGGCACGCCGCCGCAAATGGGAGCCACCTCTGCCGCGAAAGTCGCCCGCGCGGTCGTGAAAGCGATCCAAAAGGACAAGGCCGAGGTGATCGTGAATTGGCCCCCGATGCGACCGGCGTTCGTCCTCGCGGAACTTTGGCCGGCTTTGGGGGAATGGGTCATCCGAAAATCGAGCGTGCGATTTCTGAAACGCATCGCCACCAAACGGGAAGCCTTTTGTGCGAAGGCCGGAAGTCAGCGGCCAGAGGCCAGGGAAGAAAGCAAGGGAGCCGCGTGAGGAGCGAGACTTTTGGAATAGTCACTGGGCAGGCGGGATTCTGAACAAAAATTCAAGGGAAACTTATGGGGATGCTTGACCGGATTTGAGATTCTCCCAATAATGAAATTCTTTGATTTTTTGTTGCCTTCCATGCCTTTGTTTTCCTACCTCGATTCTCACACCCATGTTAAAACCCACTGAAATTGATGAATTCCGTGCCCTGCTGATCAACCTCAAATTGCGAATCCGCGGGGATGTCGAGCAACTCAGCGATGAGGCCCTGGAACGCGGGAACAACGGCGGAGAAAGCCCGACGCACTTGGCGGAACTCGGAACCGCCAGCTACGAGCAGGATTTTTCCCTGCATCTGATGGAAAACGATCAGGAAGTCCTCAAGGAAATCACCGCTGCCATCAAACGCATTGAAGCGGGAACCTACGGGTTGTGCGAAGGCTGCCTAGCCGAAGGTCGGCCCGCCTCGAAAGCGGCGATTCCGAAAATGCGGCTCAAGGCAATTCCCTATGCTCGCGATTGTGTTTCCTGCAAGCGGAAGCGAGAAGAAATGTCGCTATGAACTCCCCTCGGCAGGCGGAGTCCGCGCCCATCCGTTCGGCGGTTTTCCCGCGCGCGCCGGTTTCGCGGTTCATTGCGTTTGCGGTTCTCAGCGGGCTGGGAATGCTCGGCGATTTGTGTTTCAAATCCTACGTTTTCGCCAAACTGGGCTACCCCAACGGGCAAAGCAAAGCGTATCTCAATTCTTGGGTGACGTTCCGCTTCCATACCAGCTTTAACCGCGGAGCGCTATGGGGAATCGGGCAGAGTTTCACTTGGCTGTTCGCGCTGCTCAGCCTGCTCGCCGTCTGCATGATTTTGTATTGGTTGTTCGCGCGGGGAGCCGCCCGGAGTTGGGCGGTGACACTGTGCCTGGCTTCAATCATGGCGGGCACGTTGGGCAATCTTTACGACCGCTTGGGCCTGCACGGCTGCCTCGATCCCATCACCCACGAACGCATTTACGCCGTGCGGGATTTTTTGCTGTTTCGCTTCGGAACCTATAATTGGCCGGTGTTCAACCTCGCCGATGTCTGGCTGGTTTTAGGAGCCGCCTGCCTGATCGCCCATTCGCTCTTCGGCGACGGAAAATCCGAATCCTTTTCGTGAACGCCTCGTCTATAATGGATGGAATCCCCACTCTTTTCCACAACCCCATCAGGAACCATGCAGACAACTCCTTCCCGATCTTCAAAAAGTATTCGCGTTTTCTCCGCCGTGGGCATGCTGGGGGCGATTGCCCTGGGCATCGCCGGGTTCGCGGCGTTGGCATCTTTGAGGCCCGCACCGGAAGTCACCCCGCCGCCTAGAAAAACCTACAACGTCGATGTTTTTGTGGTTCGCCAAGCTTGTCTCAGGGAAACGATTTCCGGTTTCGGGACGGCTCTCCCGGATCGCGAAGTTACGTTGTCGGCTCAGGTCGCGGGACAGATTTTAGCGCACGACTTGGAAGTCGGCCAAACCATCGGCCTCGATCATCCTGTGATGGAAATTGATCCTCGCATCTATCGGCAACGGCACGAGCAAGTCAAGCACCAGCTCGCCGAGGGCGACAGCGAACTACGCCGACTCAAGCAAGAGCAAATCAACGCAGCCCGGTTGCTCGTGAAAGTCAAATCGGATTACGAAACCGCCACGCAACAATATCAACGCCGAAAGACGTTGCAGTCGCGGGAAATCGTGACCGCCGATGAACTCGCCAGGGCTTTGTTGGATCTTCGTCAATACGAAGAAGCCGTGATCCGCCAAGAAAACGAAGCCGCGATTTATCCGCTCAAAATTGATCAGATCGAGAAGCGTCAGACCACGACGAAAAACGCCTTGGAATTGGCTCAACTCGATTTAGATGACACCAAAGTTCGGCCCCCCTTCGCGGGAGTCATCAGCCAGGTTTTCGCGGAAACAGGGCAATACGTTCGCGTGGGCGATCCTTTGCTGCGGATTACGAACACCGATTTCGTCGAGATTCCCATTCCGATCAAACTTTCCGACTATGCCAAACTGGCTCCATTGGTGCGGCAGGGGAAGTTCCCTTTGGTCCAATTGGCGAAGGACGTTTCCCAGCCCGCCGAGTGGTCGGGCCGACTGACCCGCACCGCCCCCAAAGCCGACCGCGACAACCGCACGATTGAGGTTTACGTGGAAGTCGAGAATGCGAAACAATCGACGCCCTTGTTGCCTGGGACTTTCGTTCAAGCCCGCATCGAAGGCCCGTTGCTGAAAAACGTGTTCGCAATTCCCCGCGATGCGATCATCAACGATCACGTGCTGATCGCAACAAAAAAAGCGAACGCTCCCCTTTTGCAAAAACACATCAAGCCGATCGAGACGTTGCAAAACCTCGCGGTGTTGGATGCGGGTCTCCAAGAAGGCGAGCAATTGATTTTGACAAACTTGGACGTGCTCTATCGAGAACCCTCGGAAGCGGTTTCTTCAAAAACGGCGGCGAATTCTACGCTTTCCATCAATCGCCGGCACGACTTGCGGGAGTTTTTGGATGAACAAAACCAGTCACTCATCGCAATTCTGAAATGCAACGACAGACCTATCTCGCGATAGGGTTTTGTCCCAGCCAGTCGGTTGCGAGCAACAGCGCGATTTGGCAGGCGTGGAGAAAACTTTCGATGTGCAGCGATTCATTGACCGTATGCACGTTTTGCTGGCCGCAGCCCAAAGTAACCGTGGGCAAACCCCGCGCGGAGAGCCAATTGGCATCGAGGCCGCCGTTGCTGATTTTGGTCTCCGCCGAAAGCCCGACAAACCGCGAGGCGGATAACGCGGCTTCGACCACGGGTTCTTTTTCGGAAAGCCGGAAGGATTCGTACTTCATGTCGGAAGCAAAATTCACCCGCCCGGTTTTGCCTTCCTCGTTTTTGACTCGCTTGGCCGCCCGCTCGAACGCCTGTCGATATTCCTTCACGATCCGCGCACGGAACGCGGGATCGTGACTGCGGGCTTCGGCGCGGAGCATTAGCCGAGGTGTAACGACATTCGTGGCTTCGCCCGCATTGATGAATCCGATGTTGCTGGTTCCCTGATTTTTGCCCTTGATGACCAACCCGTGCCAACCGTTTTCCACAAGATCCGCAATGGCGTGCCCGGCGATGGCGATGGCACTCACGCCACGTTGAGGACAGACGCCCGCATGGCTGGCGATGCCTTCCACTTCCACGAGGATCGCATCATCGCCGGTCGCACCGATGGTCACCGCTTCGGGCAGGCCGCCATCCCAATTGAAGCACAACTTGGGATCGCCCAGCTTGGAAAGTTTGACGTGCCTGGCTCCCAACAGGCCGATCTCTTCTTGCACCGGCCAAAACAACGTCAAAGGCGGATGGGGCAGATTTTGCTTGAGGATTTCCAACACCGCCGAGAGCACCACACTCGCCCCCGCGCGGTTGTCCGCTCCCAACGCCGTGTGCGGATCTTTGGCAACGATGACATCCCCCCGCCGCACGGGCCGGCTGCCCACGCAAAGCGGAACGGTGTCGATGTGAGCCATCAACAACCGCCTCGGTCCGCGCAGGGTTCCTTTCAGTTTGACGATTAAGTTTCCCACCTCGCCGCCCGCCGGGCTGAGTTTGGGGGTGGAATCGGTTTGGATGTCTTTGGGGCTAACACCGGCATCGGTCAGTTGCTGAGTGATGAACTCCACAACTTGTTTTTCTTGGCAGCTTTTGCCGGGAATCGCCATCATCTTGGTCACCAATTCCAAGGCGGATTTTCGCGAGACGGCGGGCGGGGTTTGTGAGGAGGAATTCGACATAAGGATGCTCGACAATTTCCTTGGGATTTGAATGATAATAACTCGTCACGAATGCGAGGATCATACCGCATCGGGCGACCGCGTTGCACCTCGCCGGCAAAAGCGAAACAATGCCACCCTCGGTTGTTCCTGCCGGTCTCGCGTTTTTCCGATGTCTCTTTCTTTTGAGATTCCCCGCATGACTGACTCACTCGAACTCGATTGCCACCCTGCGACTCGACAAGAGCAGATGCAGGCTTACCGAAACGTATTTCCCGTTTGGCCTCATGCCGACACGCTGGAAGCACACGTGGCCCGGCGGTTGGCGTCGCCGCAACACAACCGGGCCGCGTGGTTCGTGGGGTGTGTTGCAGAGGATGTTGTCGTTTCGCTGGGGTGCTATCCGCTGCGATTTCTCTTCAAAAACCAACCCGTGGAAGGCATAGCCATCGGCGCGGTGCATACCGTGCCCGCACATCGAGGCCGGGGATTTGCCGCCGGTTTGCTCGCTTGGGTCGAACAACATCAAGCCGCCCAAGGCCGCGAATTGAGTTTGTTGTTCTCGGACATCTCCATCAAGTATTACGCCCGCCTGGGCTATGTCGTCTGCCCGGCCTGGGAAGGTTGGCTCGATGTGAAGGAGAATCGCTTGATGGCATGCTCTTCATTGCGGTTAGTCGCGTGTGATCCTCTCCGGGAACTCGGCCAATTGCAATCCGTTCATGCTGCTCTTCATGGGCAACTCGCGATTTCGCTTGCGCGGGATGAAGCCTATTGGCGGTATCTGATCGGCAAGTTCCCTGCAAACCGATTTTATTGGCTGGAAGATTCCGGGGGGAATCGGTTGGGCTATGTGAGTTTTGCAGCGAGAGATTCTGATTTATCGATCACGGATTTCGCCATCGCGGAGGAACATCAACCCGAGTTCATCGCTGCGGTTTTGGAAAAAGCGACAGCCGAGGGCTTTCAAAAATTGGGAGGCTGGCTGCCGAACAAGCCCGCGTTCGCGGCAAGGTTTTCGTTGGCTCCGCGCGAGGTGGAGATTACGATGCTTAAGTCTCTTAAGGATGGCAAACAAATCGACCCCGAAATGCAGCAAGCCGCCGCTTGCATTTGCGAGATCGACCACGTTTAAGCGAAAATTACTCGCCTGCGATGAGTTCGGCGACTTCCCGGATGGCGGGATCGACGAAATTCGCGGGGGCTTGCAAAACCCCATCGGCCCAGGTTTGCCATGCGGAACGCGGTTCGTGCAGCGGTGTGACCGACACCGGATCTTCTGCCGAAGCGTTCGCGTAAGAATTGAGCAGGCAAGTCACATCGTCCCCCGTGAGTTCCGCGAGAGGGATTTCGCTGAGTTCCAAAATCACTTCGGCCCGTTGGCAAGAGCGCGGGATTGTGAGCGTGGTGGTTGTCGTCGAATCCGACCCGCGACGCAACACCGCGAATTGCCTGGCTGGGGATTGAAGAACCTCGGCAGCGGGTTCTTCCAAACGCACGGCCACCAATGTGCCTTCCGGCGCGGATTGATGGAAGATGCGAAGCTGATCGCGGTTCTTTTCGAGCGAGCGAAAAAACTCGCAAGGCGATTCGGGCGAAATCCGCAGGCAGTCTTCCGCGCGGGGCAGAGAATTTCCGCCGATGGAATCGCAAGGAGGCCCCAGTGTAATCCGATGCACCACCCGCGTGCTTGCAGCGGGACTCGGCGGAGAAGCGCCGGCGGAAGGCAATTCTGCCGATGCGGATCTTTGCGGAACCGATGCCGCGGGCACGTTGCCGGCGGCAGAAGATCGACCGCCTAAGGCAACCGCGCCGCCTCGGCTTTGAGCCACAATGGCCCCCACGCGGGTGAGTTTTCTCAACGCATGCGCGGAAGCGGCGGCTTCGGCTTCCACTTCCAATCGCTGTTCATCGCTTAACCGGCCTTCAAAATAAGCGAACATGGTCGGCGTGTCGATTTCGCCCGCATCGTAGGCGGCTTCCAAAACCGCTTCATCAATTAAAGGCGGTTCGTACTTCAATACGTCTCGAAGTTGTTCCACCCAATTGTGACCTTCAAGCGAATGAAATTGACCATGACCAGACATCGTATGGCTCTCCAACTTTTTGCTGCGGTTTTTCTTAGGACATCAAATGAGAAAAATTTTTGATGATAGAAAATGGAGGATGGAGTATTGAAACTGTCAAACCAACGTTTCCTATGATTCGCTTCATTCCTCTGGCCCTTGTCCCTTGACTAATCCTGTGAAGGAATCGCCCTCGAATCGGTGTTGTACGTGGGCTTTGACTTCCTTCACGAAGTTAAACATTTGCGTGGTGCCGTATTGGTATCCGCGGGTTTTTAGGGCCTCGGCCACTTGTTGATAGGTCAAACCCTCGCGAACGTAGAGATTGAAAGCCAAGACCCGCTCGAAAGGGCAGATGCCGGTTTCCACCAGTTGGCTGCAAACTTCATCAATATGTTTGAGGGAATCTTCGACTTCTTTTTGACGGCGATAATCGCGAACGTAGCGGATTGTTTGTTTAGGTGAAGTGGAGAATTCCTCGGAGGTTTCTTCTTCCGCTGTCCCGCCCAAACCGCGTTTTAGGGGATCGCTTTTTCGCGGACGAACGGCGGCAGCGAAGAGATTGTCGATCACATCATCAAACCAAGTTCCCAACATGGCTTGGCGGGAATCTTGGGGATTGAAACGGGTAATCACTTGTTGAAAATGGGCCGAGGCATCTTGAATTAAATCTTCCACTTCAAACCCCCGTTTGGCCGCACTCTTTTGATAACACATCGCGGTGCGTTCCACTTGCGGAGCCAATTCCAACCAAAGTTCTTCCCGAATGCGTTTTTCCTGTGATGGGTTCAGTTTTCCGTCAATCAAAGTTTGCACCAAAATCAATTGCCGAACTGCATGGCGAAGTTTTTCGATGACCGGGCCGATGTCCGATTCCCAAATTGTTTCCTCGGCCTGTTTTTTCCGGGAGAGTTTTCGGGCCAACCGTCCCGCTTGTCTTTTGGACCAGGCTTCGACGTGCGGGCGAACCCGTTCCCACCAATCGGCTTGGAAAGTTTGAAGTTCTACGGGTTGGAGTTTGCTCCCGGAAATTAATGCCGCGAAAGTGGGGTTTAGGAGTGTTTTCCAGTGGGTTTCCAGTTGTTGTTGCAGCGTATTTGTGAGGTGCGCGCAAACTTCGTCCATTAAGTCTCCTTGTTGGGTCAACTCCTCGCCAAAACGTGTCATCTTATTTCTCCACGATTTGGCCGCACCAACCTCAAAGTGTTCTACGCGGGCGGCCTGCTCTTATTTCACGAAATTTTCGAGATTTTCACAAGAACGGCACATTTCAGAGCCGGCAATTTGTTTGAATTTGTTCAGGCATCATCCATTTGAAATCCCGTATCTCCTGCCGCGCAAGAGAATGCCGCGCGGAAAACAGGTTCCCGCGCGGCATTGAAATTTGTCAACAATCAGTCGCGTGCTGTCTGGTTACACCGTCAGACCGACGTTTAATTCTTCGCCGACGGCTTCCATTTCCCTCCCGGTGAGGATCGGCAACTGATCGGCATATCCCACGAGCAACGCCAAATCGCAAACTCGGTTGATGCGTCGCGGCACGCCGCCGGTGAGTTCGAAGATTGTCGTCAATGCGGATTCGTCGAACGCCGGTTCCTTCCGCCCGGCCACGGCGAGGCGATGTTTGACGTAAAAGGCGGTCTCTTGGCGAGTGAGTGGTTGCAGCACGGCCCGAATGGGAATGCGTTCGTCCAACGCCGCACAGCGGCCCACTTGGGCAGTCAACGGACGATCGCCCACGAACAACAGCGTGAAGTCGATCGAGGGTTGCTGTTGATAGTTCAATAACAATTGGAAGGTTTGCAGCACAGCGGGGGATTCGATGCTGTGGGCTTCATCAATCACAATTGTCGGCGAGTAGCCTTGTTCGGTGAGTTGTTGCAAACGGGTTTCCAAAGCTCTCAGCGTTTGATCGAGCCGGCCTTCGACGGTGATTTCCACGGGCACGCCCAATTCCACCGCCAGCCAAGCCAACAATTCAGGCGGCGAGAATTGGGGGAAAACCAGCAAGACCACCGGGCTGAAAGCGTCCGGCAACTCCGCCGCCAAGGTTTGGATCAAATACGATTTGCCGTACCCGACTCCGCCGGTCAGCATGGCCGCCCCCAAACGGTGTTCGACGGCATATCGCAATTTCAGCATCGCCGCCTGATGGGTTTCGCCCCGGAAAAAGAAATCCGGCAGGGCATTGTTCTGAAAAGGCCGTTCGTTCAGTTTCCAATAAGATTCGTACATGAGGTTTCATCCGTGGTGAAGGGAAGGGCAAATTCCATCGCTCAATGGGTGGCGGGCATCGTCAGTTCGTGAACGCGAGAAGCACTGCGGAGAGAATCCGCAGGCCCCTCCGCCGTTTCAATTCTGCCGGTCAACCAAACGCAATTCGTTTCGGAACTTGATGGGGCATCGGCCATTGAAACGCCGGAACCCAAATCTCTGTATGGTTCGGGGTTCGTTCCCGAAACGAATTGGGGCGAATCCACGGCAATCGGCATTGATCGGGAAAACTCGAATTCCAACTCGGCGGGCGGATGGGGAGCGGGCAGAATCTGCGGGGCGACAGCATTGATCGGCACATCGGGAACCACCGCCGTCAATGGGGCCTCCGCGACGGGCGGCAAATCCTCCGCGATTTTTCCGGCTATCGGATCGGAATCCTGATTGAGATAACCGGGAGAAGGCGTGTCTGCCGGAGTGTCGCGGTTCCAATAAAACGCGCCGATTGCCAGAGGAAACCCCAACAAAATCGCCATCGACAGCACGTGATCTCCGCACCAGGGAATCGCTTTGGCGGAAATTGTTTTCAAAAACCCGCCAACCATCGCCATTCCCGCGGGCAATAGGCGTTTTGCGTTCTGGACGGCTTTCGGCTTGACGGCTGGGGTCGATGAAGTCTGCTTGGCTGACATGCCGACTCGCTCCCGATGGCTAGGTGCGCGGGGGAAGATGCTGCATTCCGGCCATTCCCAAAGAATGCCCTGGTATCATATTCGGCAAAATCCCTGCGAAACCTTAACGATTCTTCCGGTTATTCCAGCCAGGCATCATTTTTGCGGGCGAAGGTCAATTCAACCCGAAGCCGGCTTCGTAGCCTTTCAGGGATTGAGCGAAGTGTTCCTGCGTGGGTTCGCGGCGGCCGAAGGTTAAAGGCTCGAATACGCGGATGATGCAGCGAAACCCTTGATAAGCCGCCGGGTGTTCGGCTACGCCTTTGAGATAATCGCGCACGGTCATGCCTTGGCGGAAGCGCACCCAACCCGCGCGTTCCACGCGGCTCATGGCTCCCAATAGCAATTGCACGACGGCTTCACGATAGCGGCCTTGTTCCGCCAACCGTTCCGCCTGAGCCAAGTAAACATCTGCGGGCAAATCGCCCGGAGCCTGCGCGGGTTCCAAATCGAGCGCGGCAAACTCGCCCGCCGTGCCCGCCGCCAAAGCCAAGGGGCGTTCGTATTCGCGAATTGCTTTGACGATCAACCACAAAATCAACCCGCAGATCACGGCCAAAATCGCCCAAGCCGTGAAATGAAACAGCGCCCCCACAAAGCGGGCGAACTCCCCGACTTCAGGTTTCGGAACGCGGAACGAAGATTCCTGTTCCTCCTCGGTGTGCTCGCGCGGGCAAGGCGCGGGCAAGGCATTGTTGCCGGCTTGCTTGCGGGGATGTTCCGCATCGGCTCCGCGGATGGCAGCGGGGTTTTCTTTGGGAGGAGGCGGATTCTCGCCCGCCGCTTGCTTCGCGGGGTTTTGCTTGAGAACGGGTTCGTTCTCGGCGTTCTCCGGCGGAGGATTGTTGTCGCCCGGTTGGTTTTTCCGGTTCAACCTGTTCTGCCGAAGCTGGCGAATTCGCTCGGCATCCAACTCTTGATTTTCCACCAGTCCATCCACGTTCCCGGCTTCGGGAAAGAGATCCTCCCGGCCCAATGCCTCTTCAAAGTTCTGAGGTCTTTTGGCCTTGGGACCGCCGGCTTCCCCCGGCAACTCTTGGGGATTTCTTGGCCGGGGACCGTTGCCGTTCTCCGCTCGGTTCTCCGCTTGGTCTTGGCCGCCCGCTCTTTTCTGCGGCACACCCTCGCCCGCTTCGGGGGGCAGACCCCGGGAAGATTTCAACCGAGGAACCCCCTCGCTCGCCCGCCCGTGAGAAAACCGGCTCGCCGGTTGGCCGGGTTTCAAACGGGGGAATAAGCGAAATTCCGGGCGGGAAAGAATCTTCCGCGCGGTGTCGCGAATCCGATCCTGATGCCGGGGAACTTGCCCGAAACTTTCGGAAGTCCCTCCCCACAGCAGCCCCAAAAAACCCGCCGCAAAAAGAATTGAGTAACGCATCCTAAGCATACTGAAAGTCGTCCGGCATCGCTGGTTCAAAATCTGTTTGAAAACCGCCAAGAAAATCTCTTCTTTGGGTACGGATCTCGGACATTACAGTCCCTCTATCAGCCTCGGTTTCTCGGTGGCCCCATCCACGACAATCATTGCACCGTGTCCATCAGTCTCGATCAATGGATCAAGCTCACCAAATTGTAAATGGATGATCCATTCGTCCTTGCCTGCCTGCTTCGAGTGAACAATTCTTTCAATTTCAAATTCCGCCAGACCGATCTTGCGCACATAGTCCTCGGCGATCTGGCAAACATTCGTAATCGTACTAGTTGTCGCCATCTTCGCACCTGCTTACCTAGTTTCCATAAAGCCTTCGGATGTACTGGATGTATTCTAACGCATGGTTTCGCTCAGCATTCGAAAAAAATTCCCCAATGGTTGCTCTCTTGAAGTGCCTCGAAAACAAATTCCTCTCGCTCAAGTTTGCCCAACTTCGAATATTTTGCAGGGTCAGCCAGCCAATGTTCGTAGTGTTTGAGTTCGTGAACAAGTTGGTAACGTGTTGCCTTCGGTCGAAGTAGAATTCCGGCACTTCCATCCTTAAATCGTACGAATTGAGCTTTATCGCCAGCCTTCTCAAGTATCGTTTGAGCCCATTCATTTTTGATGATCGAAACCTTGTTCCGATTCAGGCGACCCGACAATCGTTCGAGAACGGAGTCTGGAATGGGTTCGTCATCTTTGAAACCTTTCATGGCATCCTTCAACCATCGGAACCCCATTGGAGTAAACAAGGCAGCGGCTTTTTCGGTTGTGCTGATTCTATTTGGCGACTTATTGAAATGCGATTTTGCAAAAGTCCAGTGAAACTATTGGAGCATTCAAAGTCGCCATTGGACTAATGCCCGCCGCTTACCCTTTTGTACTTCGTTTCGAAGTGTTTTCGTTGGCAGTCCTTAATGGCTGATGGGTTCAGTTTGTTCTGCGCTCAGGTTGCGGTGGAGTTCTCTGGTTTTCCGGGCGATCCGCAATTCCAGATCCCAACAATCCCGACGGACCCTGATATCAATATAACAGAAAAACCAAGCCAGGCGATTGATGGGATAAACCAGGAGCGCGGTCGCCGTCAACGTCGCCAGCACCAAGGGATCGTGAACCAGCAAATCTCCGGCGTGATGAAAATAATCCGAAGCTGTCGCAGCGGCAGGCAGGTTGACCAATCGGCCCAAAAAAATGGGTCGGCGAAAAAATAAGCTGCTCGCGGCATCGATGCTGATGAACAACACGCCCCACAGCATCGCCGCGAATTGTGTCATCCACATCGCCCGCCCGAAAAGTTCGCCGGTCTCCGCCTTCAAAATCGCGGGGGTTTCTTCGTTCAATAAGTCGGGGTCCAAACGGGAAAGGCAGGCTTGCTCCATGAGAAATCCCGTCCGTAACGACAACCAGATGCCGGGGAGAATCGTCAACACCAACAGCACGGCCAACCGCCAATCGTGAAAGGGCGGAAAGATCACAAAGGCCGGCCCCAAGGCGGACAAACTTCTTAGGCAAAGGCACAAAAAGAACATTCGCCCGGTTCCCCAATCGATCCGCTGATGGCGAGCCACGCCGATTAACGCACCCAAGCTGAGCACAAACCCCGCCAACCCCAAGCCGCCCGCAATCGACCAAGACCGCCCGCGCACGGACAACCCCAGGCGGTCTCCCATGTTCTCGGCCAGAAAGGCCCAAGCCAAGCCCAAGATCGCCAAGACCACGCTGACCGCGAAGGCTCCGTTTCGCGCACGGGCGGGCGGCATCTCTAACGATTGCCCGAAGATGCGGGGCACGGCGTCGTTCATCACCAACACGCCCAAAGGAAGCGTGGCGAAATAAATTCCCGCCAGCGTCAAGCGAAGATCGATCTTCCCCCAAAATGCCAGCGCATAAACCGCCGATGTGCTCGGCAAGGCCACCAAGAGCCACATTCCCAGCACGATGGCGGAAAACTGCCCCACGTACCGCACCGCCAAATCTAAGCAACCGTTTGTGCCGCGGGGAACGAAGGAAATAATCGGCAACGGTTCGGTCATCGGCCTTTATATTTTGAAGTAGGATTTCGGTTCGCCAGGAAAATCACATCAACCCTCAGGACACAAGGCGAGCGGGCGGGCGTCAGCTCCCTGGTTATGTTGAATGCTTCAAAAGCTGGAGTGATTTCTACAACTCCCGGAAGAAAGGCTACGCGCAACTTGCTCGAAAGGCAAAACATCATCGTCGTGTTTGAAACGATCCACACGATCTAGGCCGACCACGATTGGCCGTCCCAACCGATGACTCTTTCCATCAATTGAACCACATCGGCGGCGAAAGTTGTGAAGAGCGTTTCGCCTTTTTCTGCTGTCGCGGGACGCGGGTCGCCGATGTGCCCCGCTTGGCTTCGGTCTTTGGTAATCCAACCCCGGCTGGCGGGTTGAAATGGATCGCCGAATTCCACCGGCTTCACGGTTTCCAAGTTTTGCACGAGTTCGGGACGAATGCGAAGCATCATCGAAGTTTCCCACTCGCAGGCGTGGCCCATCTGAATCTGCCGAATGTCCGGGTTGACTTCGTGCGGTTTGCCGCCCAGCGTCCAATAGGTGGAAGCCAGCAGCAAGAGATCGTTGCGGTCTCGGTATTTTTGCCGCAGTTCAAACACGGCTTGCTGGCTGGGCACAATGTTCCCGCCGTGCCCGTTCAGAAACACCAACCTTTGAAAGCCGTGGAACAAAAAGTTCTCGGCCAAATCTCTGAGCAAATCGAGATAGCCGCGAGGCGATGCCGTCATCGTGCCGGGAAAATCCAAGTGATGTTCGGAGTTTCCCAACCACATCAACGGGGCGAACAAAACCTTGTCTTCCAAGGGTTCCCGCACCCGCCTCACGACTTCCCCCAGCAGCAAGGAATCCGTAAACAAAGGCATGTGATGCCCGTGCTGCTCGAGCGCCGCAATGGGAATCAAAACCGGCGTATGCCTGGGCAACTGTTCGACCTGCGGCCAACTCATATCCGTCAATTGCATCACATGAACCTCCTCAAAATTGCGGTTGCTCTCAGCAGAAAACCTATTGTGCCGTTTGCTGTTCCGCACCGCAATCAAGCGGTTGATCGGAGCTTGATGATTGGGATTTTTTCGCCCGGCCGTTTATGCTGCAGGCGAATCTCTATTTGATTTCCAACACAACCAAAAAGGACGAAAACATGCCGGCTCGATTGGATGGAAAAGTCGTGATTGTAACAGGCGGAACGCAAGGCGTGGGCGAAGCCGTGGCCTTGCACGCCGCCGAAGCGGGTGCGGCGGGAGTTGTGTTTTGCGGTCGGCACGAAGACAAAGGCAAAAACGTCGCCGCCAAGATTGAAGCACTTGGCAGCCAAGCCGAGTTTGTGCAGGCGGATCTTGCCGTGGTAGAAGACTGCCGAAACGTGGCCGCCCGCTGCGATCGCGTCTTCGGCCGCGTGGATGGACTAGTCAATGCCGCCGCCGACACCAACCGCGCCACCTTGGACGAAGCCACCGTAGAGTTTTGGGATTATCAATTCGCGGTCAACGTCAGAGCGCCGTTTCTCTTAACGCAAGAAGCCGCCCGAATCATGCGGCGGGAAAAGATCGCGGGTTCCATCGTCAATATCCTTTCGGTGGCGGCGTATTGCGGGCTGGAGATTCTTCCCATCTACAGTTCCACGAAAGGAGCGCTCAGCACGTTCACCAAAAACACCGCCAACTCGCTGCGGAAATATCGCATTCGCGTCAACGGGATCAACCTCGGCTGGACCGACACCCCCAACGAACACCTCGTGCAACAACGCCAAGGCAGCCCCGAGAACTGGCTGGAACTCGGCGAGCAAGCCTCGCCCTTCGGCCGCATTATCAAACCGAATGATGTGGCGAAACTCTGCCTGTATTTGCTCAGCGAGGAGTCCGGCATCGTCACGGGTTCCAACATCGACTACGCCCACCGCGTGATGGGCGTCATTCCACCGGAATGAAAACGCTTTTGACTTCTCATCCTCAAAAGAAGCGGCAAATTTAATAATCCCGAAACGGGCCGCGCGGTTCGGCGGCGTTCATTTCGTGTTTCCAGCGGGCGAAATGGGCGCGCATCTCGGCGAGTTTTTCCGGTTGCGATGCGGCCAGATTATTCTTCTCGCGGATGTCTTTTGAAAGATCGAACAGAGATTCCCCTTTGGGCGTGCGAATCCATTTGAGGTTTCCCACGCGGGCCGCTTGATCGTCCCGGCGTTCCCAATACATTTCTTTCCGCTGGGAGGAAACTTTGCCCTCTAGCACCGGCAGCATGTTGAAACCATCGTAGGAAACATCTTTGGGAAGCGAAACACCCGCCAGTTTGCAGAACGTGGGGAAGAGTTCCAGCGACGTCAAAAACTGATGCGAAACCGTTCCTGCCGGAATGCGACCCGGAAACCGCGCGATAAAAGGCACACGAATCCCGCCTTCAAACATCTGGCCTTTATGGCCGCGGAGTGGAGTGTTGTCCGCATCGCCGCTGCCGCCGTTGTCCGAAAAGAAGATCACCAACGTATCCTTGGCGAGTTGGTATTCGTCCAATGCCTTCAGCACTTCGCCAATCGCATGATCCATGCAGGTGACACATGCCATATATTCCAGCTTACGTTTTTCTCGCGTGGGAACCTGGGCGGGTTTTCCGTAGCGGGTTCCTGCCTGAAAACCCTCCTGCAAATGTGGATAGAGTTTTTTGTATTCTTCCGGGGCTTGGGCCGCGCCGCGAATTTTGGGATCGAGATTGGAAGCCCCGTGCGGCGCGTTAAACGGCAGATACAAAAAGAAAGGCTGCTCTTTATGTTCGCGAAGGAACCTTAAGGCTTCGCGTTCGATGAGATCCGTGGCATAAGTTCCGCGATCTTTGGTGGTGAGTTGATTGCCGCGATACATCGAAGGCACGCCGTAGCGTTCGTGGGTGAAATAGTCGATGCCGGTATTCACCAGCCCGTAATAATCATCGAACCCGCGCTGCAAAGGCAGATACCGCCGGAGTTGCCCGCCATCCCATTTACCGAACACTCCGCAAGCGTAACCGGCTTTTTTGAGAGTCTGGGCAATCGTGATTTCCCGCGTATCCATTCCCAAAACCCGCTCTGGCGAGACCGCGTATTCGGCGGGGGGAATCAGCTTGCCGAAGTCGGCCACATCGTTGCGGATCATGTCGTACAGCCCGTTCCGCTGCGGATAGCGGCCCGTCAAAATGCTGCTCCGCGAAGGAGTACACGCCGGCCAGGTAACGTAAAAATCCGTCAGCCGCACGCCTTCGCGGGCCAACTGATCTAAATGCGGCGTCTTGATTTCCTCGTTGCCGAAACTGCCCAAATCGTGATAGCCCTGATCGTCGCTGACAATCAACACAATGTTGGGCTGTTTCCCCTCGGCAAACGCAGCCGCAGAGATTCCCATTAAGGCCAACGTCAAACACAAAAAAATTCGCAGCATGAGGATTCTGTTCCTTGAGGGAGATGAATGGGGGTGATGAGTTCAATTGTGTGTGCCAAGAAAGTTCGTGGACCTTACGGGGCAATTGAGCCAAGAAGCTTTCTGCGGGCTTTCGCCCGCAGCTACATGCGGACGCCGCTTCGCGGCTCAGGAAAAAAACCAACTATTGTGAAACACACCCAGTTCAATTACTGAAATCGTCTTCTTCCAACCAAACTTCGTCTTCTTCCAGCCAAACTTCGTCTTCTTCCAAAGTTGGCTCGGCAGGATTCCAACAATAGGAAGCGTGGGAAGCACAGATTCGCTTGGTGAGTTGTTCGGTCACCACTAACAGGCCGACGGCGAAGAGGATCATTCCCAGCATCCAGCCAAGTACGATCCATCCGGCTTGGATTTGTTTTTTTCCCGCGAAGGCGATGTGGCCCATGATGATAATTGCCAATAGCAGAGCGACCATCACCCCTACCAAACCGGCTCCCAACAAGAGTCCGTGGAGTTTATTGCTTCCATAAGTTTGCGGCGGCCAGATGCGGTGTTTTCTGGACCAAGTGACTGTGGAATCGACCCAGATTTTTAGGCCGCCCTTCCAAGCGATGCCGCAGCCGATCCCGGTGAAAATCGTGGCCCAGAGGCAACCGATCCAAAGGGACATCGTCGCCGCGATAAGTTCCTTGCCGGGAATCCCCAACTGCAAGCTGGAAGTGACGATCACAATTCCGATTGTGAGCGCCACGGCGGTTAAGCTGATCTTCCAAAAGGCAAGCGCCCCGTAAAAGAAGAAGCAAGCCCGCCCGCGTTTTTTATTGTGATCCATTCGCCAAAGCCAGAAGCCGTTGTGGAAATTGGGCCAGCCGAACTTTAGGCAGGCGACTACCGCGACCAGGGAAGGATTGGCCGTCAGTTCAAACAAAGCCCAGGCGAGGCCCGCGACGAGAAACCAACCCAAACCCGCCGGCCACGCGCGGGCCGCGTCTTGTTCGCATTCGGGCCGATAGGCCAACTCTTCGGCAGGCATGGGATGGGTCCGTTGATTTTAGTCCGTTGTTCTTTGCAAATTATGATTCGGCCATTGGATAGTTTAACCCAAACCCCCGCGAAGTTTCCAAGACGATCCCGCTTTGATTTCCCCATGAGTTTCCGCGATGATGGATTTTTAGCAGCATTCGATAAATCACTGAGCGCCTTGCCGCTCAGTTTTGCAGGGCAGTTATTTCTCGCACGATGCGTAGGGGTTTTAGTGGCCGGTGTGCCGGAAGGATTCAAGAATGTCAACGAACATGGCCGAGCAGCAGCAGGAGCGTTCTCCCAAGGGAGACCGAAGGGGAGTGCGGCCCGTGGCGGTGATTGATGTGGGCACGACATCCCTGCGAATGGCCGTGGCCGAGATTCATCCCACGGGCGAAGTGCATCGCTTGGAGACGCTGACGCGGGCCGTCAATCTCGGCAAAGACACCTTCACCAAAGGCCAACTTTCCAAAGCCACGATGGAAGATTGCGTTCACGTTTTGAAAAGTTATCGGCAACTGCTGAAAGAATACGACATCACCCAGCCCGACCAAATCCGCGTGGTCGCAACCAGTGCCGTCCGCGAAGCCGAGAACCGTTTGGCATTTCTCGACCGGGTGTATTCCGCCACGGGTTTGGAGATCGAACCCATTGATGAAGCCGAGGTCAGCCGAATTACTTACCTGGGCATTCAACCGCATCTGAAGGCGGACACCGAATTGGCGGCTTCGTGTTCGGTCGTGGTGGAAATCGGCGGCGGCAGCACGGAACTTTTGGTGGTTCACGAAGGCGAAGTGTTGTATTCGCACACCTATCGGCTGGGATCGCTCAGGCTTCGCGAAACCGTGGACAGCATCCGGGCGTCTCGCGCACAGTCCAAGCGAATCATGCGGAGCCAAATCGAGCAGACCATCAACGAAGTCCGCCAACACGTGCCGACCGACCGGGGCACGGTGGAAGTCGTGGCATTGGGCGGAGACGTTCGTTTTGCCAGCGCGCATCTGCTCGCCGAGCGCGAACCCAACGAATTAGGCCGCTTGCCTTTGGATGCCCTGTCCGATTTCACCGACCGCATCCTCGGTTCTTCCATCGATCAACTGGTGCGGAAGTACCACATGGGTTTTCCCGATGCCGAGACCGTCGGCCCGGCATTGTTGGGCTATGTGATGCTGGGGCGCGGGTTGGGGGTCAATCATCTCTTCATCAGCAACACCAATCTCAGAGATGGCTTATTGGAAGATTTGGCCGCCAGCGGATTTTGGACGGATGATTTTCGCGACCAGGTCGTGCGCTCCGCGATTGAACTCGGCCGCAAGTTCGATTTCGACGAAGCCCACGGCTTGCACGTGGGCAAGCTCTGCCTCAGCCTATTTCGCGCGCTGCAAGCCGAACATCAACTCGATTCCCGTTACGAGCTTTTGCTGTATCTTTCGGGACTGCTGCACGAAATTGGGTTATTCATCAGCAACCGCTCCTATCACAAGCATTCGTTTTATCTCATCATCAATAGCGAACTTTTCGGGCTGGCAAAGCAGGACATGCTCGTGATGGCTTTAGTGGCCCGCTATCATCGCCGGGCTTCGCCGAAGCCCATTCACGAAGGCTTTTCGACTTTAGACCGCGAACGCCGCATCGCCGTCGCCAAGCTCGCGGCCATGCTCCGCGTGGCCGATGCCTTGGACCGTTCTTATAGCCAAAGGGTGGATGAAATCCGCGTCGTCCGCGAGCGTTCCAAACTGGTGATTGAAGTCCCCGACGTAGATGATCTCTCGCTGGAACAACTCGCGCTCAAACAAACCGGCTCGCTATTCGAAGAAATCTTCGGCATCCCCGTCATGCTCCGCACCGTGCGAAGTTAAGGCGATAGGCTTTAGAGAGAGTGGTTTGGCATCGCCCACCAACTATTGTTTTGGCGTCCAATGCCCGACCTCCATCGCTTGCTTACGCTTCGGGTTCCAAAGTATTTGGAAGGGGCAGGTTCTTTCACGACATTGGCGTCGGTCGATGCAAAAAAATTTCTCAGACCCATTGCCCGATCAGGCAGGGCATGCACTCGGAATGGCTGCACATCACTTCGTAATAATGGCTTGCCGGTTGCGTGAGGACGTAAACTTCCGGCCCGAATTTCCCCGAGATGACAACGCCTTCCAAGCCTTCGCGCACATCGAACCACACGCCGTTGTCTCGCCCGAAGTCGGCGGGGATTTGCACGGGTTCCGGTTCCCATTGGGACCATCGGCCCGCTTCCAAATCTTCGCGGGGACATTGCCAAAGCCGGGCTTGCTTCGGTCCCGATCGGCCCCAGGCCATCAACCGCAACTGTCCTTCCCACCAAACCGGCAAGGTCGGCACGCGAGCGCGCAGCAGAAACCAGACTTCGGGTTGCGCTTTTTCGTGCCGGCGATGAGTCCGGTCGGCCAGATTGGGAACGGCATCCAGGATCGAATCCGGCAACGAATGAAAACTCAGACCAATTCCTTGAAACATCTTGTCCCTTAGAAGCACATTTTGCCTTGAACGTCGCAGATTTCATAATCGTGGGAGGCATCTTCATAGAGTTCCGGCAGATGCAGCGTGGCTCCCGAACGCACGGCGAAGTGCCCGAGTTTCTCGTTGATTTGCTTTTTCAGTTCGTCGATTTGCGGCTTGGGCTGGGGATTGAACAGGCTGAGTTGCCGTTCTTGTCGGCGGGCGATGTTTCCCGCGATCAAATGCAAATGCGTGACGGCTTCTCCCGCCGCCAACCTTTTTCCAGCATGGCCAACGCCGCCGGTTGCAGTTGTTCGTACTCGGCGAAATCGCCCGGCAATCGCAAGCGGGCCGACCAATGTTGCTCCCCTTTGAACGCGATTTGCATGCCCAACGTGCCGCAGACGTAGGCATGGGAATTCAACGCTTCGATTAAGCGTTCCAAGGTGCGCATCAGCCAACCGCAAAGGTGTTCCCGCGTGGTGATGGCCCGGCCCACGCTTCCCCCGCGCGACACGAATTGATGTTGCGGACGCTTGGTGACGATGGGATTCACCGCTTCCCCGCGCAATTCCCACCACAAGCCTTCGCCTTTGATCGTCAGCAGTTCGCGAATCCATTTTCGGTCGGCCCGCACGAAATCTGCGCACGTCGCGATTCCATGCCGGGCCAGCTTTTCCACGCTTCGCCGCCCGATCCCGCAAACTTCGCCGATGGGCTGTGCTGTTAACAGCGGGGCAATTTCATCGCCCAGCAGAATCCGCACGCCGAAGGGTTTGGCGGAATCGCTGCCGAGTTTCGCCAGGGTTTTGCTAGCGGCAACGCCGATGCTGACGGGCACGCGGATTTGCTCCAAAATTCTCGCTTGCAGTCGGCGGGCGGCTTCCTCGAGCGGGCTTCCAAATTCGCGGGCCAGTTCGCCGGCATCGAAGAACCATTCATCAATCGAATAGTATTCCACGCGCGGGCTGATGGTTTTCAGAAACTCCCACATGCGGTGGGAAATGACTTCGTACCAGCGGAAATCCCTTTTGATAAAAATGCCTTGGGGACACTTCAGTTTGGCTTCCCAAATCGGTTCTCCCGTCTTGATGCCGAATTCGCGAAGCTCGTAGGATTTCGCGATCACACACGCCCCGTTGTTCCCCAACACGCCCACCGGGCAATGCTGGTATTTCTCGCGCGGACTCGCTCGGCGGAGACGTAAAAGCAATCGGAATCAAGATGTGCGATGAGATTCCCCATACGCTACAAAATACTGTATATTTATTCATTTTCAATGAAAATTTGTCCAAATTCACCAATTTCGTTTTCAAACGAGAGAAGAGAGCTTGATCTGGGGAGAAATTCCGAGAACTCGGAATGCCGGGTTGAAATCGTAAGTAGGGTTCGGACACAATCCATTTTTGATTCTTCCGCCGCGTTTTTCCAAGAAAGCGTTCATGAAACGATGTTGCTTGTTGCCTGTGTGGTTGGGATGGTGGTTGCAATCCATCCGAGATTGGGGTTCGCGAATGTCGCAGAACCCGATCGAGAAAAAAGGCCGGAACCCCCACCGCAAACAAACGTGCCCTTCAAAATTACGGGGGACAGCAAGACGAAAGAAAACCGTTTGATTATCCCGAAGAAGTTTTTACGGAACGCGGGAGTCGTCGGCTGGTTGGGTAATGGCGATCCGGGAAGCATCTTCGAACGGTATTTTGCAGGCTTGGCTTCCTTCAGCGTTCTTGGGGTAGCATTCGATTCGCAAAAAAAGTCGTGGGCCAGGCGATGTCCTTGTTGGTCAAGCTGTGGTCGGGAGGTTTTCTCTATGTGAACCAGGTGGCGGACATTGCCCCGCCCATCAGGTTCCCAATGGGCCTCGTTCAAAGGCCGAGCAGACCGTGAAATCGAAAGCACGGAAAAAGGCGACACCGTGGAAGTCATCCCGGGCGAAACCCTCCTCCAAGACCGCGAAAAGTGAAGAACTGCGCAAGCCTCCGCGATATCCTCCTCTAAGGAAACCCAAGCCCGAATAAACCCGCCGGGGAAAGTTTTTTATGGGTTCGCCGGTATGCGATTTTGGAAACGGGGTTGGGCGAATTGTCTGCGGGCTGTTCGCACTTCGCCGTTTGTGTTGGTCTTGCCGGTCAGCTCTGCGTTTGGCGGGAGTTTGCTCCCTGGGTTTTCATCGTGACGGTGTTTTTGCTCTCCGGTCCCCACAACTGGATTGAAGCCCGCACTTTCTTTCGCGAATGCCCGCCCGCTGGATGCGGCTAAAGCGTATTTTTTGGGCATCGACGACGTATTGGGGTTGGCCTTGGAAAGTTCGCTGCTTTCCGGCTTCGCCCGCAATTGGAATGGGAACGGGGCGATTGGCTGATCGGGATTGCCGCGTGAACTCGGCCTTCGTGCTGTGGATTTTATTGCTGGCCGATTATCGGTTTCGCGAAACTTTGGCCGAGAAATGGCTGTGGTTGTTTCCGGTCGGCCTGGCCTTGGTGGCGGCGACTTGGGCCTGGCCTTTGGCTTGGAGTTTGGCGTTGGTGTATTTGCATCCGCTGGTGGCGATCTGGTTTTTGGACCGGGAATTGGGCCGACGCCGACCAAGGTGGCAAACCGTCTATCGCCGAGGTTTGATGTTGATTCCGGTTCTTGTCGGCGTGTTGTGGTGGCGATTGGCGGATGCTCCCGATTTGCCCGGCGGGGATTTATTGAGCATGCAAATCACCCAGCATGCCGGCGCGAATTTGCTGTCGGGGGTGTCCAGCCGATTCCTCGTGGCCTGCGCACACTTTTTTGGAGATGCTGCATTACGCGGCTTGGATCGTGGCGATTCCCTTGGTGGGTTACGCGGGCCGGCCTTGGGCATTGAAAAAAGTTCCTCTGGCGTCCCGTTCGCGGGTTTGGAAGTGGGGCATTCGCGGGAGTGCTGATGATCGGCGGGTGCCGTCCCTTGGTTCTTTGGGCGGGCTTTTCACCAACTTTCCCGCTGACCGCACCTCTATTTCAGCGTGGCCATCTTGCACGTCTTGGCCGAGATTCCTTTTCTATTGCGATTGTTTTAATTGAAACTGAAAATGATGGGTCATCAGCCATTCCTCACGAAACCGCTTTCCTGGCGGATTTTAGGGCAAAGGGGCAAAGTTGGAGAGGGACAAAGTTGGAAAACCGGAAAATTTCTTGCCCCTACAAACAAGCCGCGCAGTAATTCAGTTGTCGAGAAACCAGTTGTTTCTATTTATCATTTGAGTTTTAATTCATGCCGACCACGGGCGAACTTTGGGCCTTTCTGCCGTGGGGCTATTTGCTGACCATTTGCCTGAAAACTGCGGCGGTTGGGGTTGTCCGCCTCGCATTCCCTCCGTCGGCGGTTTTGGGCCGGGCTTTGGCTGACGGCTTGTACTTACCCCATCGTGGTTTTGGTGCTGCCCATTCTGGTTTGGCAACCTTTTGGCCGGGCGGCCTATCTCAGCGTGGCGGAAACCTTCGCCCCGCTGGCGGAATGCCTGCTGTTCTATTTCGCCTTCAATCGGCCCGCGAGATTACCCCGCAAAGACCAACTCCGCGATATGTTCGCGATTGTCCTCGCCAATTTGTGTTCGTTTCTTTCGTACCAAGCCGCCCAATGGTTGCCGTCGCGATGGAGTTGACCGGGAAATAACGTCCCGGAAATCCCCGTTCGGATGGTGGGCAGGGAATCTGTGAATTGGTAGGCTGGAAAACTTTATAGGCGGCATCAGCCGCGTTGAGATTCCCTTCCTGCGAGCCGAGGCGTTTTTCATGCGTTCTTTGTTGTTGTGTCCGCTCATCGTGTTTTCCTTTTTTGTCGGCGAGGGTTTGATGATTTCTGATGGGGCCGTTGCTGCCGAGGCGAAATACGATCTAGTCATCAAGCACGGCAAAGTTGTGGATGGATCGGGGACTCCGTGGTATGTTGCAGATGTGGGGATTCGCGGGGGAAAAATTGAAAAAATCGGACGCATTTCCGCCGAGGAGGCGGTGAAAGTCATTGATGCCACGGGGTTGGTCGTCGCGCCGGGGTTCATCGACATGATGGGCCAAACCGCCACTCCGATGATGGAAGACCCCGACACCGCGCTCAATCTGCTGACCCAAGGCATCACCACGATTAACGCAGGCGAAGGAGGTTCCGCCGCCCCGCTCGGCGAAAAGGCGGGCCGCAATGCGGGTTGGACCACAATGGCCGAGTATTTCACGCTGCTGGAACTCAAGGGCTTGCCGCTGAACGTGGTGCAAACGGTGGGGCATACGCAAGTCCGGGAAATTGTGATCGGCGACGTGGAACGCCGGCCCACTTCCGAAGAACTCGAACGCATGCAGGAATTGGTCAAAGAAGGCATGCAAGCCGGCGCGATCGGGGTTTCGACCGCGTTGATTTATCCGCCGGCGGTTTATGCCGACACCGAGGAAATCGCGGCCCTCGCAAAAATCGCCGGCGAATATGGCGGAAGATATTACACCCACATGCGGAACGAAGGCGACCGGCTTTTGGAAGCCATCGACGAAGCCTTGGAGATCGGAACTCAAGGCAAGACGCCGGTGCATATCTTTCATCTGAAAGCGGCAGGCCGCCAAAATTGGGGCAAAATGCCCTTGGCGATTGCTAAAATCAAAGCCGCCCGCTCCGCCGGCCAACAAGTCACCGCCGACATCTATCCCTACATCAATAACGGTTTGGGGATTGCGGCGTTGATTCATCCCCGGCATTTCGCCGAAGGCTACGAAAAACTCCGCCGACGTTTGGACGATCCCGCGTTGCGAGCGGAAATCCGCCGCGAGATGGAAACCACTGGCGGGTGGGAGAATTGGTATCGGCACGTGGGTCTGGATTGGGACCGCATTATCATCGGGCAAAGCAACGAGAAAAAGTATGCGGAACTCGACGGGCAAAGCATCGCCGCCATTGCCAAGGCCAAACACGAAGATCCCTGGGACGTGTTCTTTGAAATGGTAAAGTCCGGGGCGTTCGCGTTGCCTCAAAGCATGACCGAAGCCAACAAAATCCTCGCGATGAAGGAAGAGTTTATTTCGTTCTGCACCGATGTCGGCCCCAGCGGCGGGAGCCGCATCGCTTCGCATCCCCGCGCGTTCGGGGCGTTTCCGCGGATGCTCTCGAAGTACGTCCGCGATTTGGGGGCGATTTCTTTGGAACGGGCGATTGCCCAAGCCTCCGCCGTCGCCGCGAATGATGTGCTGGCCTACGACCGCGGGCGGATTTCCGAAGGCCAAGCCGCCGATGTGATTGTATTCGATTACGAAAATCTCGCCGACAAAGCCACTTTCGCCGAACCGCACGCGGTTTCCCAAGGCATGCAGCACGTGATCGTCAACGGCGTGTTGGTATTAGAGGATGGAAAATTCACCAAACAGCGACCGGGTCGCGTGTTGAGGGGGCCGGGTTATCAGGTGGAAAAAGCCGCGCACCATGTTTCCACGGGGCAGACCGATGCAAGGCTTGCGAGTTTCGATGAGATGATGCGGGCCTTCATGCAAAGACATCGCATTCCCGGCGCAGCGGTCGCAGTGACAGATCAAGGCAAACTCGTTTATGCAAAAGGTTTCGGTTATGCCGATGTGGCCGATGCGAAACCCGCCCAACCCACGAGCCTGTTTCGCATCGCCAGCATTTCCAAGCCGATCACCGCCGTCGCGATTTTGCAATTGATCGAGCAGAAAAAACTTTCTCTGGACGACCGCGTGTTCGATGTGCTCGATTTTCATGAAGACATCAAACAAGCCGGCAAAAAATTTGACTCCCGCCAAAGGGAAATCACAATCCGGCATCTGCTGGAACATCGGGGCGGTTGGGACCGCGACAAATCGTTCGATGCCATGTTTCAATCCGTAAGGTTCGCGAAACAGCTTGATGTTCCCGCTCCCGCCAAACCGCAGGACATCATTCGGGCCATGCTGCGGCAGAAGTTGGATTTCAACCCCGGCGAGCGCTATGCGTATTCCAATTTCGGCTACTGCCTGTTGGGCCGGGTGATCGAAAAAGTCACCGGCGAAAAGTACGAAGCTTACGTTAAAAAGCACGTCCTTGCGCCGTTGGGCATTCACGATATGCGAATCGGCAGAACTCATCGCGAAGACAAAGCCGAGGGCGAAGTCTGCTACTATCATCCCGGCTGGGAGGAATCGGTATTTCAGGCGGATTTGGGTGAAAAAGTTCCCTCGGCTTATGGGGCTTGGTATTTGGAAGCGATGGATTCCCACGGGGCTTGGATTGCCTCGGCGGTGGATCTGGCCCGTTTTGCGGCGGCGTTTCACGACCCGGCGCACTGCAAAATACTCTCGGAAGAAAGTCTTCGCTTAATGCACGTTCGCCCGCCGGGTTTGGCCGGCCACGAAGAAAACGGCGACCCCAAAGATGTGTTTTATTCGCTAGGCTGGATGAACCGCACGGTGGGCGAAAACAAAACGAACCATTGGCACACGGGTTCGCTGCCGGGCACGGCGACGATTCTGATTCGCCGCCACGATGGCCGAGATTTCATCGCGTTGTTCAATACGCGCACCAGCCCGCACACGGCCCACATGGGGCAGGAAATTGATGGACTGCTTCACAAAGCCGCCAATGAAGTGCAAGAATGGCCCACGGAAGATCGGTTCCCGCAATTTTCAAAGCCCTAATGCGTTCGGCAGAAAAACTCTGCCCCGGAAGAGAATGTTACGAATCGCGGTAGTTTGGGAGTGGTGATAAAGTTGCTCGGAAAGTAGCTTCTACTTTCTGGGACTGAAGGTGACACAAGGGATTGCGATTTCCCTCTCCGTTTGATTTACTGGGCTTGGCTGCTTGCCCGTTCGGGGCGGAAGACCAAGCGGATGATTCGCTTCCGTGTCCCCTCTTTAACCTAGTCAAATAACATTGCGGAAAAGTCACTTGCCGATGCAGTAGAGGTGCGTGAAGCTGCGGAGAATCAAATCGTCGCCGGCGACGGCGGGAGAGGCGTTGAAACTGGCATCCAGCACGTTCTCGGCGAGGACTTCCAATTCGGGTTTGGCGGCGATCACGGCGGCTTTGCCATCTTTGCTGATGAGATAAATCCGCCCATCAGCATATAAAGGCGACGCCCAGTATTCGCCGTCCAACCGTTTCTGCCAATGCAGTTTTCCGGTCTTGGCATTGAGGCAGGTGACGACGCCGGAATCGTTCCCCATGAAGAACAAATCGCCCACGATCAATTGCGAGGCCCGTTTGGGCACGGTCTTTCCGGTCTTCCAAACCATGTGGCTGCCGGTCACGTCGCCGCTTCCATCGGCCCGAACCGCCACCAGCGAATCTCCGCCATCGCCCGCGCTGATGTAGACCAAACCGTGCGCGAACAAAGGCCGGCAGGCGGCGTTCATGCCTCCGTGCTTAACCCGCCAAATCACATCCCCATTGGCAGGGTTGTATGCGATGGTTTCCGAAGCACTGGGGCTGATGACTTGCGGCTTGCCGTTGACGGTAATGGCCTGGGCGGTGGAATAGGCTTTTTTGCGGTCGCCGTTGTCCGTGCGGTAGTTGATGTTTCGATCTTGCTTCCACACCGTCTTGCCGGTGTTTTTGTTGAGAGCCACCACGTATTGCACGTCGAACCCATCGAAGGCGACGTACAAATTGTCCTCGAACAAAATGGGCGAAGCCGCCGGCCCGCGAAAATGATCGCAATGCAAATCCCGCCGAGACCACAGCGTTTCGCCCGTGTTGGTATCCACGCAGGCGGTTCCGTAAGTGCCGAAATGCACGTACAAGCGTCCTGCTTCAATCACGGGCGTGGGCGAGGCGTAGCTGTTGGTGAGATGACAAAATTCCGGCTCGGCGTTTTCGTAGATTAAGAGGTCGTGCAAGATCCGCCCGCTCTTTTGCATCCACGCCGACGGCGTACATTTTCTTGCCGTCTTCGGTCGCGGTGGTCATCCAGATTTGGTTTTTCCAGACCACGGGCGAAGACCAGCCCTTGCCGTGGATGGGCGTCTTCCATTTCACGTTTTGGGTTTCGCTCCAATGCAGCGGCAGATTTTTGGACTCGGCATGCCCGTTGCCCTTCGGCCCGCGATACTCCGGCCAAGTGTCATCCGCGAAAACGCAAGCCCCGGCCAAGACCGCCACCATGAAAGTAAGAATGGTTCGCATCAATCTGCCTTCTGCCCGCAAGAACATGAGGATCGGTGTAAGATTTTCCGTTCCTTTAGCATACGCCATCGCCGGGAAGTTCTGCAAATCCGCCGGGTTGAAGTTCTTTGAGTTCGCCGGCTCGGCGACAATTTGGGTTTATTACTCCGAAACAAAACAACCGTGACACACAAATCTCTGAAATATGATGCGGCATGAATTGCTGAGAACAAAATCGTCTTTTGGCCGAAGGCCATAAAACCAAACGGCCAAAACTCATTCAGGAAGCGGGTTTTTGTCACTCTAGATCGTTTCGGGTTAATACGGGGGGACGTATTGGTACTGGCCGTGATGATCTCTCGCGATGCCTTTGAGGATTCCGCTGGTATCCTTCACACAGAATCCGATGGTGTCGATTTCCGCTCTGTTCTGATTTCCCTTGAAGGCAATCTCGCGGGTTTCCGCGGGAATTTCGCCATCGGTCAGGAAGAAAATCACGTCCGGCTTCAAAGGGAAGGCCACCCGAAACGATTCTTGAGGCTGCGTGCCGCCCCCGGCCTGAACTTCTTGAATCCAAGGCCGGATCACGCTACGAGCTGCCCAGGAACCGGGGAGCATGCCCGGATTTCGGCGGGGAAACGGCTGGGGAAACGTGCCGGTGTTGTAGAAAATTACATAGAATTTTTGGTGGTCAGTCAGTTGCTGCAATGCGGAATGCAGTTCGGATCTTGCCCGCTGAAATCGCGTGGTTTCCCCGGCTTGTTCCGTCATGCTGCCGGAGCAATCCACGATAAACACAAACGAATTGCCTTTCCCTTTGACGCCGAAAAAATCGACCACCACGTCTCGCGGTTCCTCCTGGTTTTTTGGTGTGTTGACTTCACGGGGCATCGGTTCGGGAACGTTTTTCGCGATTTCCGGAGGCTTCAACGAGGCCAGCAGGTCGCGGGCTTTTTGGGCGGCGACTGTTTCGGAATACCGCGCAACAACATCTTCGAGCCATTCGCGGCCTTCATCAATTTTGCGGGCGTGGACAAAATCCCTGCCTACTTCAAAAAGGCGCTCCGCTTCTTTTTCCCTGTCTTGGGTGGGTGGTTTTTCTTGCAGAGACGGTTTCGCCGCCGATGCTTTCCGGTCGGACTGCAATGCGATGGCATCGAGTGAAGTCGGTCGATCAATCGCAAGCTGCACGGTTTTCGATTGCGGTTGAAATCCTTGGCCCGCAATTTCGATTTGCACTTTTCCCGGAGTCAGCCCCGCGATCTGGAATCGCCCTTGGGCATCGGTGGTTTTCTCGATGCCTTGGTCTTTCAGGCGAATGGTCGCATTGGCCAACGCCTTGCCCGCCGGATCGGTCACGGTTCCTTGCAGCGAGGCCGCTCCCAGCAAAGCCATTTGAAGCGGAGCCTCTTCGTCTTGCTTCAGGTTTCGCGAAATCACGCTCGGCTCGTATCCGGGCCGTTCCGCCTGAAGTACCACCAAACCGCTTTTGACGTCCGCGAAGCGAAACTTTCCATTTTCATCGCTCGTCGTTTCGCGGGATGTGCCGACCAACTTGAGCTTCACGCCCGCGAGCGGAGTTTCATCCTCGCTTTGCAGCACGGTTCCCGCAATCGCGGCATTGCCCTTGAGAGCCAACGCGATTTGCGTTTCTTCGCCGGTTTTGGTTTGCACGGTTTGTTCGCCCGCGCGATAACCTGCGGCAGAGACGGCGAGGTTCGCGGGGCCGGCGACCACTTCTTCAAACCGAAACCGGCCTGCGGTATCGCTTTGCGTTTTGCGGGATGTGCCCGCGAGTTGGACGGTTGCATCGGCAATCGGCACCTGGGTCGCGGCATCTTGAACGAGGCCGGACAGAATCGTGCCCCCTTTGAGCGCGACTTCGATGGAGGCTTCTTTCCCGCCGGAAAAGGCTTGCTCCAACTCCACAAGCTGATACCCCTTGCCCAGAATTTGCACGCGGGCCGTTCGACCGGGGACGTTTTCCAAGCGGAAGCGGCCATCGGGCCGCGTCTTCGCGGTGAGATGGCTGCCCGCGATGCGAATTTCCACGCCGGCCAAAGGCGTGTTTTCCACGGCATCTTTCACCGTGCCGATCAACACCGCATTCCCAGTCAGTTCCCAAGGCAACGCAGCGGAATCCCCCGATACCGCCACCGTTTTTTCCAGCGGACGAAAACCGGGGGCTTCGATTTGCAAGGCGACTCGGCCCGGCGGAAGTTTGGTCAATTCGTACTCGCCCAGATCATTCGTTTTGATGGTCCGCCCGAAATCGGGCAGGCGGATTTCGGCCCCGGCCACGGGAAGGTTGTCGCTCGCGGACCGCACGATGCCCATGCGAACTCCCGAACCGTAAAGCCCCACGCGAATCGGCGTGACTTCCGTGCCCGCCAATTGGCTTCCCAAATGCTCCGGCAGATAGCCGGGGGCTTGCACCGCGATGGTCGTGCTTCCGCTGGGCAGGTTCGCAATCGCGAATTGCCCCCGGTCATCGGTCTTCTCCCGCAGCGATGTCCCTTGCACGAAGATTTCCGCCGCGGGAACGGGTTTGAGCGTCAACGCATCGATCACGGTTCCCCGCAACTGCCCGGCTCCTTCCAACGGCCATTCCAGCTTCCGGTTTGATGCAGGCAAGGCAGATTCCGTCCGATCTCCCGTGCGAAACCCCTTGGCCGCCGCCACAACCCGCACCGATTCGCCGGGAATTTCGCCCAGATGGAATTCCCCTTTGTCATCGGTGAGGGTGCTTTGAGAGAACTCCGGCAGCGACACCTTCGCCCCTTTAATCGGCCGGCCCGTCAATCGGCTGAGAACCACGCCCCGCAGCGCCCCGGCTCCCCGCAAGCGGGCCGTGACTTCCCGTTGGTCCTCTTTTTGAAGATCTTGTTCCACGGTCTCGGCCTGAAAACCCGCCGCGCTGATTTGCAACTTCACGGATTCCAAAGGCAGATCTTGAAAGGTGAAACGGCCTTTTTCGTCCGTGGTGGTGAGTTTGCCATCCGCCAAAAGAAGCTTCGCGCCGGCAATCGGGCGGTTGGGATCGCTCGCGAAAACCACGGTTCCTTGCAGCGTTGTTCGGTCGCTCGCGGCATGCGGCTGCTGCCACCAATACCACGCCCCGCCCGCCAAACCCAAGATCAAAAGCAAAGCGGCCAACATGGGTTTCAGTCCGTTCGATTTTCCCAGCCGAGATTGGCAACGCGGGCAACGGGCGGACTTGTGTGGCAGCACCGAAACCTCGCGGCAGTCTTCCGAAGGACAAACCGCAAGCGGGCCAAGGGCGGAGCCTTTCCGTTCGCATCCCCAACACCAAGCCAATCTCCAACGGCCCGAAGAATCGCGATACTTAAAAAACACGCCCGCCTGAGCGGCTTGCGCGGGGCTGCTTGTCAGCCGTTTGAAACGATCCAGCACCAAGCGATGCAGAGACTGCTCCGTGCCCCCGCGAGGCTGTGCGTGCTCCAATTGCTCCCTTAATGCGGTGAACTCCGCTTGCATCGGGCCTTGAACGTCCACGAGCGGAAATCGGTTTGACGGCCCGAGGCCGAACTTCCTGCCGAGATTCCTCGAACAGACAATAGGCAACGGCGTTCCCTTCCCAAACGGGTTCCGCCAGCCAAGGCCCGATCCATTTTCGCAGAATCGAAACCCAGCCGGCATTCTGTTCGCCCAATCCCATCCCCACGGGCAATGCCAACCGCTGAAAAACCGAACTCGAATCCGCAAAGGAAATGTGAACTAGAGGCTTCATAAAGTCGAGAATCTTGGGAAAAGAAAGTCTGTCGGCGACAAAGAAACGTTGATCTCCAGCCCACCTTACCAGCAATCTCCGGTGAATTCGACCGGAAATCCGCACCGAGCGTCTTGCGAGCCTAGCAGCGATGTCGCCGGCAAGTCACCGAGTCGGGCGGCATCGGCCATCGCCACCCTGCACGATTTTTGGTAATTCCGTTCTTGTGTCTCCCCGGACTGGGGCAAAGTCAGTCATCGTCTGAGTGAGCAGAACTCAATCCTTTGATTTCTCTCCAGAAAGCGACGTTGAAGGAATCGTGAAAACCGGCCAGATAGTCCTAGATTACCAGTTGGCCTATTGGGTACACTATTACAATTATCAACGTACAAGTCGGAGTTTAAAAGCAGCTTTTTTGTTTGATTCCGGCTGGTCGGATTCTCTTCATTCGATAACCAAGCCATTTTTGTTCTCCCCGAATGCACAGAAACCATGGTCAATAATCGTCTCGCGATGACCGAAATCGCTCGGATTTCCCAAAACAAGAGAATCTTGGCCCTCCAACAACAGGACTCGGCCCTGCTCACCCAGCTTTCTCTGCTGAGTGACGATGATTCCCATCTGGATCTGACCACGCGGATTCGATTTTTGGAGGCGGTTGGCGGTTCGCCGCCTTATGTTTTAGAGCGGGTCGACGAATCGGGAAATCTGGATCGCTACGCATTTGAACGTCCATTTCTTATTGCAGGACGCTCGGCGGCTTGCGACGTGACCTGCCAGTTGCGTTCGCTCAGTTACCGGCACGTGTATTTCCAGTATTTCGATGGGGTCGTGTGGTGGTTCGACTTGGATAGCCGTTCCGGTGTGCTTTACCAGGATCAAAAACGGAATGCAGGCTGCTTGCTGCCGGGAATGTCGCTTCAAGTGGGCGATTATTCCTTGCGGCTGGCCGAAGCCCAGGAGAAACTCCCCGATGCTTCGTCCAAAACGGCCTTGGCAAAAACCGGCCCCACGACTTTGAGCGTCCAACAACAACCCGGCCTGCCTCAGGTGGAGTTGGAGTTCGAGAACGGGAAAATCGGCAAAGAGAAACAGGTTTGGCCGATCGAGAACAGTATCACACTTCTCGGAAGGCGATCCTGCTGCGACATCCGCTTTGCCGATGAAAGCGTTTCGCGGGTCCACGCGAGCTTGGTGCTGACCAAGGAAGGGCTATGGATCGTGGACTTATTGGGCCGAGGCGGAACCAAAGTCAACGGCGTGCTCTCGGCTTATGCCTATCTCCACGATAGCAGCCTGATTGAAATGGGGGGTTACAAAATCCGGGTGCATTACAAAACCCGGTTTAGCCAACCCCACCCGGCGGAAGCGGTGCTGGATGAAGACCAACGCGCTCCCCAAAGACGGGGGAAATCCTCCGCTGGTACGGTCTCCGAAGATCTGCTTTACGATCTGGTGACCAACATGGCCGAGATGCAAAAACAGATGTTCGATCAAAGTCAAATGCAAATCGGCCTGCTGGTGCAGATGCTCGGTTCTCTCCAGCAAAGCCAACAAGACCTGCTCCGAACCGAAATCAATCGGGTTCATCAAATCTCCCAAGAAATGCACGAGTTGCAGCTTCGGTTGGCCGTGGAGAAATCTTCCCCCGCAGAAGCCTCCTCAGGAAAGCCGCTGCTTTCGCCCCCGGAGTCTCTTGCGGCTCCCGATTCCGGCGAAGCAGGGGAAAGCGATGCGGACCGAGAGGATGTTTTGCCGGCCCCCAGCTTGGCATCGTTTGGCGATTCCGAACCCCAACTCGCGGCCGCAGCGAATTCCCCGCCGCGGGCGAAAGCGAATGAAGTCCAAGACCATGCGGTCCTGTTTCAACGCATGCAAACTTTGGATCGAGAACGCAATAGCCGCCTGCAAAAGATCTTCCGCGCCTTTCGCGTTTCGGATTGAGGCATTGCCCGCGGGCCGCACGCCGCAGACCTTGCCTTCCCCAATGGCCTCACGGGATGCGCCTTCATCGCTGGGAGCCATAAAAAAAGCCTCTTCCCGATTTGGAAGAGGCAAGGTTTGCTAACGTGCGCGGGCATCGCGGCAACTCTGAATCGTCTTTTGTTTCAAGCCAGCGAAAGGCTCTCTGCGGCAAGCCGTTTTATTTTTTGGCGTGTTTGTCGTCGGCGATAGCCGAACAATGCCGTCAAACCAATCCCGAACAGCGACAAACTCGCCGGCTCCGGCACAGCAGACCCACTTGGACCACTTTTTGGACCACTCTGCGGCAAAGCCGTGCCAGCGACAACGATGTTATCGAACTTCCGCCCATCAGTACCGTGAGGGTAGTTGTCATATTGTTGAAACTTAATTTCAAAATTGCTGTTCAACGACAATTTAATGGGATCTTTTACGGCGGCAACCAAGGCGGAAATATCGAGGTTATTATAATCTAAGAACGGAGCACCATCCGTATTGTAGAAATTCGTGAGCACATACCAATCCGTGCCGTTGCTGCTCACTGAAACCCCATCATTTTTTGGCCTGCCATATAGACTTGTGAGATCTTCGGTATAGTGATCGATTGTTTGTTTGAGTGTCAGATGGGGAGCCTGGGGCATATGTGGCCCTTTGACTAGATGGAATATCAGATCGACTCTTATCTGTTTGGAAATCACCGCCTTGAAAAGGATCTTCTTCATCATTGGAATCGTAAGCTTGAAAACTCAAGTTTACCCCAGTGTAATTGCTTAAATCGAGGGTCAGGATGGCTTCATTTAGCGAATAAATCGAATCTCCCTTATTATCATCTAAAAGCAGCACCCCTCCTTGGGAACCACCCCAGTTGTAAATCCGCGCTTGCCCTTGTCCAGGCGATACGGGACCACTGGAAGTGTAACTTTCGTGCTGGAAAGACCATTGGGGATTCTCAGCGGCGAAATCACCAGAACCACTTGATGATTGAGTTGGGCTCACGTTATAGTAGGTTCCCTGCCCACCGGTGTAGTACGAAAATTCCTGACGGTAGATTTGCTCCGCACTGCAATTGCGGGCTATCAGGGAGATCCCGATTGCCAAGCATATCCCAAGCAGGTTGATAAGTTTTCGCATTCCATTTCCTCTAACAGCGGGCTGCTCATGAAAAATGGGAAAGAGTGATCGGAATTCCAACGCTTCGCCAATTACCGATTCCCCGTGGGGAATTTCCTTAATACACAATAGACTAACCGGGAACAAAGCGTTTTACCAGTCCCAAAATCCGAAAAATCCGGAGGAAATCCAACTTATTTTTACCCAGGCTGCCTATTTCTTCAACTTTTGGGCGATTTCTTCACCGAGGGCGCGTTCCAGAGGGTGGAGCTTGCTAATGTTGAACCCATTGGCCAAAGCGGTTTGGTAAATTCGGCGGGCTTCTTGGGGTTGGTCCAACTGCAGATGGGCCTGCATGAGGTGAAAGTATTTGGCAGGGCTGGGCGTGTCGGCGATGGCCTGGGTCAGCAGGGAAATCGCGGGGCGGGGGCGATTCATGGCCAAAAGCACAGTGGCTTTGGTGTCCAAAAGATAATGGGCCGGCCCATCTTGCAGAATGGCCCGCTCGATCATTTGCAGCGCTTCCTCGTTTTGGCCGGGTTTTCCTTGCAGGCTGAGCAGCAGGGCCAATTCGTTGCGGGCGGTGATGGAATTGGAGTTTTGCTCCACGACCGAACGGTAAAAGGGAATGGCCAACTCGAATTCCCCGCAAAGTTGGGCGATGGTCCCGGCTGCCATTTTCAGGCCCAGGGAATTCGGCTCGCGGGTCAGGGCAGCTTCCAACGGGCCGCGAATTTGCGCGTACTTCCGTTGGTCCTCCCGGCTTTTTTGCAAAAGCGAAACCAAAGCCCCCGCCACGTCCAGAGCCGGGGCGGTTTTCCAAGCCTCCTCGGCCAACTGCCACGCATCGTCCAGTTGCCAGCGATGGGTCAAAAACCGCATTTTCCAAGTGACCCGCTCCGGTTTGAGGGGGAGCAGTTCGGCCAGCAATCGGTCGGCGGCATTTCCGAGCACATCCGCCGATTGCGCTTGCCCCAAACGGTCTTGCTGTTCCGTCAATTGCATTAAGGCCAGCACGGTCTGTTCGAGCCGGGCGATCTTCTGCTGGGGATCTTCCGGGCTGTCGGTTGGGGTGGAAATCCAACTCTCAAAGGTCTGCACCGCTTGTTGGGTCTTTCCTTCCGCCACCAACAGCCGCGCGTTCAGTTCCCGCATGATGAACTTGTGAGAGGCGAGTTCTTCCAGTTGGGCCATCCAACCCCGGGTGGTTTCGGTCGCTTCGCCCCAGTCCAAAAGCCGGCTGATGCCGAACGCGAGCACGCTGGGATCGTTCTGGAACTGGGACAACAACTTGGCAAGGGCTTCCTTGGCTTCCATTTGCCGAGAGAGGTTTTGCAGCAGCAGAATGCGTTCGATTTGGTCGCCCTTGGAGAGCGGAGCCAGTTCGCTGAGTTGATCGAACACGGCCAGCGCTTTCAGACGGTCTTGCCGAAAGGGACGCCTGGCGAGCAAATGCGCCTTCATCCGCAAGTCGGGCAACGATTGCGAGTCGGCGGACAAATTCTTTTCGAGGAGGGCAAGCGCTTCTTTGTTAAACGAAAAACCGGGTTTCACTAACAAGACTTGAACCAAACTGCGGCGGGCGGCGGGCAGCGGCGTATCTTTCCAGGTTTTTGTCTCATCCAGCAGGTTCCGCAGCAGGGTTTCCGCCTGTTCGCCGCGCCGGCTGCGAACACAATAATCTCCGAAAGCCCATTGGAAATGGCCATTTTGAGGATGGGAGGCCACCATTTGTTGATACGCCTGAAACGCCGCCTCTGGTTGGTCGGTGATCTCAAAACAATAGGCCAACGGGAGCGCGGCCTTTTCGGGCGGAGCTTGTTTTTGCAGTGCCAGAATTTCTTCGCGGGCTTCTTTCCGATGTTTGGTTTTCTCTAAAAGTTGAACCAAGGCGACGCGCCGGCCGTTTGCGCGGGTCCAATTCGACGGATTTGCGGAGGGCTGTTTCGGCTTCCTGCATCATGCCGATGGCATTCAGAATTTGCCCTAACCACAAGTGATCTTTGGGATTCTTGGAATTGGCGGCGACGGCTTCGCGGGCGAGTTCCAGCGCCCGAATCCTGTGTTGAGACCGCAGCGCCACCACCGCCGCCACCCGTCCGTAACGGGGCCCGAACGAGCGCGGGCGGATCTGTTGCAATTTCGTTAACACTCCCTCGGCTTCCGGATCGCGTCCTTTCGAGGAAAGCAAGACGACCAGCCGCTTAACCACTTGGGGATGATACATTTCCAAATTCAAAACGGCTTGATAAAACCCAATCGCTTGAGCGGTCTCTCCCTGACGTTCGGCGATCTCGGCGAGGCGGAGCGGAATTGTCCAATCGGCGGGCATTTCGTTGCGGAGCTTTTTCAATAAGGTTTGTGCGGGGCGATCGAAGCCCGCTTCTCCTCGGCGCGCGTGCATCAAAAGCCGGTCGGCTTCGGCCAATCGCCAGTAGGGGCCGGTCTCTCCTTCAATCCGCCGGATTTCGCCGATCGCGCGTTTGACCGCTTCCTCGTTTTTGGCCGCGAAAGCCGATGGCAACACTTTTCGCCACACGCCGAGATGATCGGGCGTGAGGGCCGCCATTTCCAACCGCAGTTTGAGCGATTCTTTTGGGTCGGGAGCCGCATTTTCCAGGCCATCGGCCAAGTTCCCCAAGGCGGGCACGCGAACATTCTCGGGCAGATCGTCCCAGGCTTCCAACTGCCCCAAAATCCAATCTGCGTTGTTGGCGTTGGGTTGGCGGGTCTTGAGGCGAAGTTCGGCGAGATGCAACTTTACCGAGTTTTCAAATCGCGTCTTGGCGGTTTTCAAGAGTTCGGCAGCCGCCTCGGCCTGGCCAGCCCAATTCTCCAACTGAGCCGAGAGCAACCAAACGGGCAGTGCATCGGGCCGTTTGTTTCGCTCTTGCTGCAAGAGTTTGCGGGCCGGTTCCGTCTGGTCTTGGGCGACCAAAAGCATAACCCGCAGCCGCAAGGTTTGATCGATGTCGGCCTTTTCACGAACCGCCTGCACGAGGGCCGCATCCACTTCGTTCCACTGCCGCTCTGCCGGGGGCAGCATCAATTGTTTGAGCAGCCGAAGCTGGGCCATCGCCAGGGAGGCGAGCGGATCTCCTCGGAGAAGTTGGTACTCGTTCAAGGCTTCATCCACCCGTCCCATGCGGGCTAAAGCCGAGGCCAAGCCCAAATGGGCTTCGGCGGAGTGGGGGTTGGCTTTCACGGCGTCGCCATAGGCTTTCAGCCGGCGATGATGGTGGCCGATTTGCTCGTAACATTGCCCCAATTGTTGATACACGCTCGATGCCAAATCGGGGTCTTCGCGGGGATTCAGATGCACGGTTTCCAAAATGCGGATCGCTTCCAGCCAGCGTTTTTGAACCATCAAAATCCGCGCTTCCAAAAAATTCACCGCTTGCCAAGTGACTCCCCTCTCTTGGATGCGTTTGACTTCCCGTTTCGATTCCTCCACTCGCTGGGTCACCAACAATAAGTCGGCCAGTTGAAAACGTGCCATCAGATCGCGGGGATTTTCTTTAAGAGTCTTCCGCAGCCGTGCTTCCGCCTGAGCAGGGCGGCCATCCGCCAAATCCAAATCGATCAAGGCATTGATCGCGGTTTTGTCGTCGGGATCTTTTGCGAGCAGGCGTTCCAAATTGGCGCGGACTTCAGACGCGGGGAAATCCGGTTGCTGCCCAGCTTGCAGTTGGTCAATCGTAATTGTCCCCACCAATCTGAGGATGTCCGGATTTCGCGGATCGAGCTGATAGGCAATCCGGGCATCGCGGGCGGCGTGCTTGAGTTCGCTGTAACGTTGCCGATAACTTGCCCGCACGCAATAGGCGAGCGCGTTCCGCCGGTTGGAGTCCATCAATTCTTGGATCAGTTGGTCGGCGGCTTCGGGTTGATCCAACTGATCTCGAAGCAAATAGGCCAATCGTTCGTAAACCCTGGCATCTTGGGGGGTCAAGCGGATCAGATTCCGATAGGTGGCGGCGGCTTTGTCGGATTCGCCGATTGCCTCGTGACATTTGGCGGTTTGCAAGAGAAGTTCCGGGTCTGCCGGTCGCCCTTGGAGGAGATTCGCCAGATGAACGAGGGCATCCTGATGCTTGCCCAGCCTGAGATAAAACGCCACGACCTGAGATCGCAGCTCCGACCGTTTGGGGTCCGCCCGCAAGATCCCTTCCGAGATCAGCAAGAAATTCAGAATTTCACGCGGAGTCTCCGCAACGGCCGCGAGTTCCGTCGCCAAAAGCACGCGGGCTTCTAAATCTTTCGGGTGAAAATTCAAATACTGCGAAGCGAACCGAATCGCATCCTGCCGCTCGCCTGCTGCGGCAGATTTTTGGGCATTCATCAAAAAGACGCTGGAAATCCGCTGCATTTGAAAGGCATGCAAAAAATGCACGCTGGTGGCCAAGACAGGTATTGCAATCAACACAATCAAGAAAAACCGCACATTCACAGTCCGCAGGGCCTGTTGATTGGGTTCCGAGGGATTGACTTGCCCAGCCCCCTGCGCGAATCCGGTTTGATGAGGGCCGGCGTCTGTTCGAGATTGGCGAGACGGTCTTCGTCTTGCTCGATGACGCCGATTGGCGTCGAATGATTCCACAACATGTATTCATCAAAAAAAGTGGGGAGTTGTTCAACCAGATTTTTCAGCGATTATCCCTTGGCCGGTGGCCACCCGTCAAGAAAAAACCATCGGGGAAATCCTTAATCGAGCACGAATGTCTATTTGCATTTGAACAGATAGTTTCGGGCTGTAAAGACATTTCTCGACTTGAGACATTCTATCCTACGTTCACTCAACCCGGAAAATCGACGAATCACCTTTGGAATAACAAAAGTCACAATTTCGAGTCATTAAAAGGATTATGCTCATTGGTCCGAGGAGCCGGGTTGAAGTTTATTCCTGCCAATTTGGACATCGTGGCTTATCCGTAGGAAGCGAACAATAAAGAATCTGGGAAACCAGCCGGAAAATTCTGGACGGTTGGTGAGCGGATGAGTAGACTATTAAATAAACTTGGAATGTAACTCTCACACGCTGAGCCTTAACATTCTCACCGCTTAAAATCGGGTTTATCGGGAACGCAACAACCGTTTGAATGGGTTTCCGTCATACACAATCTCCGCCAAATGGACGGGATCGTCCGGGATAAAAAATGGCCAAACAGAAAAAGAAAGTTCAAAAACCGGCTCCGACTCCTCCACTGGAAAATGCCGGTAAAACGGAAATCGCCAGTGAGCCTGCGCCTGTTTTCATTAAGAAACTGAATATCCCCTTAATTTTGATTACGTTGGGGATTTTCGCCGTCCTCACGCCGACTTTGTATTTTGTGCATGGTTGGCAGGTGGAAGGAAACGCAGACAAGCTCAAACTGCGAGCCGAAGCCGCCGAGACCGAGGGCGAATACGAGAAAGCCATGCAACTGTATGGACAGTATCTCAACTTCCGCGATGATGATTTTGAGGCTTTGCTGCATTATCTCCGTCTGCGAGACGGCATGGCGACGACACCCCAAGCGCTCTCGCGGGTGGTGCTGGGGTACGAAGAATTATTGCGGCGCGATCCCGATCAGCCCGATGAGGTCGAGGTTCGCCAAGATATTGTCGCCTTGGCCATGACTCTCCGCGATTATTCCCTCGCCTTGCTTCATTTAGAGAGGCTGCTCGAAGACTCCCGGTTCCAAAAATTCCGCGAGAGCCATCCCGATCAATTGCCAGAATGGCGATTCCAAACCGCCCAGTGCCGTCAAGCGGAGGGAAGCATCAAAGAGGCCTTTGAAGGGTATGTCGAAGTGCTGGAAGCCCATCCCGCCCAGCACAAGTATTACCTCCCCTTGGCGATCCTATTCGCAAATCAAGCGAGCAATCTCCCCCTTCGCTCCAAACCCGATCCTGAAAATCCGGAACCGGCTCCCGTCACGCTCTCCGAAAAGATCCACGCCTTATTGCCCTACAAAAATCAGCGGGATTTTGCCGGGACTGAAGCCGCGGATCAAATTCTAGAATGGATGGCAGACCAGGCGGATTCGAAGGCAGAAGCCTATCTGGTCCGCGCGGGTTATCGATTCCAGCGGAATCAGCTTGAGGAAGCCCGGCAAGATGTGGAATCCTCGCGCTCGCGGGAAGCCGATAATCCGACCCTGCTCATGTTCTCGGCCCAATTGGGAGTGGACCAAGCTCGCAACGCGCGCTTGCTGGGTCGGCGGGCACAGTATTTTCCCTTCGTCCGCGTGGCTCGACAAGATGCGGCCCAAGGCCGAGCGCAGAACCCAAAAGATGTACGTTTTCCGCAATTGCAATCGCTGATCGAAAACGAAGTCCGGGAAGGGCTGGGCCTGTTGCCGGCCATCGCGGAAAAACCGGGCAAAACAAGGCAGATTTCTCAAAAACATCTCAATCCGCTGCAACAAGAACAATGGGTCTCGCTCCAAAAGTCGGAACAAATTCTTCGCGATGGGCTGGAAACAGCCGCGTCTTCCCTCAAGGAACTCAAAACCCAACCCCCCCAGCGGACCAGCCTGCGGATTCAAGAGAAAACGCCTCGGCTCAACCGCTACCAATTGTCCCAAATCGCGGTTCAGTTGAGGTGGTCCCTCGCGGATACTTTGATCTCCGAGCACATGCTCGTCGCAGAGGATTCTCACACCGAAAAGAACTCCACAGATTCCCTCAAAACCGAAGTCAACGAACAGGTCAAACTCATGAAGGAATCCGGCGCAAGCACGGGCCTCATCGAATTTTTGACGGCCCGGCTTTTGGTGGCGGAGGAGAATTGGAAAGAGGCAGCCTGGACCTTGGAGGAAACTCGGCTGCGGTTGGCGAAACAACCGGCAATCATTCAGCGGATCGACGTATTGCTCGATCAGTGCCACGACCAAATGGGCAATCCCGATCAACAACTTCAAGTCGCGCTCAGAGCCGTGCGGGAAATGCCCACTTGGCTGCCGGCCCATTTGCGTCTGGCGGGCGCGTATCAAAAGGCGAATCGGCCGGAGGATGCCCTCAAGGCTTACCAACGCATTCAACAATGGCCGGGGGCTTCGCTCGCCATCGCCCGGATCGAGCTGCAAAAGGAATTGAACAAACCCGCCCAGAGCAGAACTTGGGACCAGATTTATGCGGCCTTAGACTCCGCCAAGACCCAATCCCTAGGGAATTCCGCGTCGGTTCCCATTTTGCGAGCCGAAATTCTGGGCTTGGAAGCCGCCCAACTCGCCAGCCTCGACCAAGCCGAAAAATCGGAAGAGAAGTATAAGCAGGCCGAAGCCGAGCTGGAAACCGCGATAGCCTCTTCCCCCAAAAGCCCCGAATTGCGGGCGGCCCGCGGGCTGTTGGAACTGAGCCTTCCTTACCCCAAAAACCGCTCGACCGCTGAGCGAATTCAAGCCGCCGCCACCATCGTGGAACAGGCGATCTTGGATTTGGGCCAGGATCAACTCCCGCTACGATTGGCCGCCGTGCAAATCGCCACCTTTTTACCGCCGGAAGAGGCCCTCAAAGAAATCGCGGCCCTCGAAAAGCCGGCGTTCCCCGCCGAGAAACAGCCGGACTTTTTGGAAGGACTTTCGCGGGCGCATGCCTTGTTGGGTATCCGCTCCTCCGATCCAAAGCAAAAAGAGGCCGCGTTCCAACGGGCGATGGAATACCGAAAACAGGCCGCCGCCTTGAAGTCCACCGACATCGAATCCCAAATCGAACTCGCGGAACTCGCCCTCAGCCAAAAAGACCTGGCGACACTGCAAACCGCGATCGACCGCGTGACGAAGGTCGAAGGCCCCAACGGACCCAACGGCAACTACCTCACCGCAATGAAACTCATTTTTGAGTCCAAACTTGCCGAAATCCAGCCGGGAACGAAACTCTCCCCCGCACAAAAACAAAGCCTGGAACCCATCCGCCGGTTGCTCACCCAAGCCAAAAAAGATCGCCCGTTTTGGACGGTGCTTCCCCGCAGATTGGGCGATTTGGAACTGGCGGCGGGAAATGAAGATGGGGCCATCATGCATTACGAAGAAGCCTATCAACTGGGAGACCGCAACCGCAGCATGATTACGCGGATGGTCGATCATTACTACACCCGCCAACAGGTGGAACGCGCCGATGAGTTCTTAAGGAAGTTGGCGTTAGACACCCCGATTCTGCTTTCGGGGGAACTGGCCCGCTGGAAGTGGCGCGTGGATTGGCAAATGCGGCGTTATCAAGAAGCCGTGGGCGTCGCCAGCCAGTTCGCCTCCCATTCCAAAAATTACGAAGATCACATTTGGGAAAGCCGGCTGCGATTTTCGCGAGGAGAACGCGGGGCCAGCGTTCTCGATCCGCTCCTCAAAGCCCGCGATCTGGCCAAAGAGAAACCCCAACCCTGGCTGGCACTCGTGAGTTATTATGCCCGCATCGGAAAAACCGAAGAGGCCAAAGCCATCATCGAAGAAGCCAAAAAGAAGGAAAATCTCGCCCAAGACCCGCCGCATCAAAGGTTCTTGGCTTTGGCCCGTTGTTACGACCTGCTTAACGACCGCAAACTAGCGGAAGAAAACTATCAAGCAGCCCTCACAGCCGCAGAAGCTGCGGGAACCGAACCCAAGATGGCGGTCCGACTTATCCTGGCGGATTTCTACAGCCGCGCCAAAGACACCGACCCCGCCCAACAAAAAATCAGCCAAGACAAGGCCAACCAATTCTTGAACATGTTGCTCGATTCCCGAGAAGACGTTCCCCAAGCCACCCGCGACTGGGCCCGCCGCCGCAAAGCCGAAATCGCCGCCTCTTCGGGCCGCTACGACGACACGCAACGCGCGCTCAAACTGCTCGCCAAAGGCCGCACGGACGAAAAACTTTCCGATGAGGATCTCCGCACCGAAGCCAAAATCCTCCAGGCCCGCAACCGCTACCGAGACCGCCTCGCCCTCATCAAAATCCTAGAAACCCTGGAGAGCCGAAACACCCTCTCCCTCGATGAAAGACTCCTCCTTGCCCGCTCTTACGAAAATACCAACCAGTGGCCGAAGGCTCAGGAACAGTTCCAAGACTTCTGAAAGCGAAAGTGGCCGGCGAATCGACCGCCACCCGCGCCAAACTCCTCGCAGACTATGCCCTGGCCCTTCTCAACCGCAAAGACTGGATCAGGCGAAAACGCTCGAAGAGGGCGAATCGCTCGTCCGCGAATTGGAACGCCTGGAACCCGCAGTCCTTCCGCGCCGTCGACGGCCCGCGCTTTGCTGCTCTATCGGCAGGGAAAGGGGCAGGAAGCAGCGGTGTTATTGCAGAAATACATCGCTGCGCTTGAACCACCTGCAAACCCCCGAACAGGCGTTTCGCGATCTGGTCGAGCAGCAAAAGATCGATGAAGCCCTCGATTCCCTCAAAAATCTACTCGACGAGAAAATCGAGCCAAGCAAATTATTGACCACGTCCGCAAACTCGTCGCCGAGGGCAATCAGGAAGAAGCCGTCGCCTCGCTGAAAAGGTACATTTCCGCGAGCGACATGGTGGCCAACGTGCAAAACACGCCTGATCCGCGTGATCGCCCGGTTTTTGGAAGAACTCGAACAATACCCCGCCGCCGAACAAGCCTACCGCCAATACGCCGCCAAGTCCAAACAACCCGAAGCGATTCTCGAAGTGGCTGCGTTTTTGGCCCGCAGGACCGAACCGATGCCGCCCTCGACATCTGCGAATCCGCCTGGAAGACCTGCGATCCGCGTTTGGTGGCCAGGGTCTCGGTAGGCACACTGCGAAACGCCGGCAAACCCACCCCCGCCCAACTCCAGCGCGTGGAAACCCACCTCACCGATGCCGTGAAAAATGCCGACTCCGAGCATTGGCTACAACTCATCACCACCTTCGCCGACCTCAGGGATCTTCAAGGCCGGCACGAAGATTCCATCAACATCTACCGCGAAATGCTCGCCAAGAACCCGCAAAACGCGACCGCCCTCAACAATCTCGCTTGGCTCTTGTCTTACCAACCCCAATTCCATGCCGAGGCTGAAACGCTCATCGAGCAAGTCATTAGCTTGTATGGTCCCGTCGGAGCGCTCTTGGATACCCGCGGAATGATTTATCTTAGACGCGGCCAAACGGCGAAAGCTCTCGACGATTTACGGCAAGCCGTTGAGGAAACCCCCTCCGCCGCGATCTATTTCCATCTGGCGGAAGCCGAACTCGCGGCGGGCCATAAAACCGCCGCCAAACAGGCGTTCCAGGAGGCCCAATCCAAAAACCTCGACCCCGTCACAAATTTGCACGTGCTGGAGTTCGCCAACTACCAGAAACTCTCCGAAATGTTCAAATAATCCGCTCATGGGGATTTTCCTGAAGAGTTTTACAAATTTCCCCTTTTTTAGTTGACGTGCATCCCCCAAAGCCGGTATTCTCTAAATAATTGAAGCGTGTTTCTTTACCCAAACACCCAACATTCATGCAAAACTCTCGGCGATCACAAATCCTTTCACTCGCAACGGCGATGGTGATTTATTTCACCATCATCGCGGATGTGCGGGCTGGGTTTATCGTCGCCAAAGCCGAGACGCTCTCACAAAATCCCCTAGGCATGTGTGCGGAAGAATCCTCTTCCTCTCAAAGCCAGCCCACCCAAATCCCGGCCCCCACCGCCTACCAAGAAACCCAGGCCGAAACCGCCCCATGAGCGGCATGTCCGGCCCCTCCACCGTTCACAGCATCACCAACGGCGGAGCCGCCCACGCAATGCTCCCCACCACCCTCATCGACATTCCCACCCAACTCATCACCCAACTCGGCCCCGAAGGCCGAGTCTGGCTCCCCCCACCCTTCAGCACCGGCGTATTTCGTCCTCCTCGGTTTGTGGTTAAGTTTTGACCATGCTCCTTGCATTCTTGGTCTTTCTTATATCTCCAAACTTAGAGGAAAAATCCATGTCTCGTTTTATTTTTACATCGCTTATTGCCGCACTGGCAGCTTTCTTCGCCTTGTCGAATGAGTCCTACGCGACTTTCATCTCTTCTAATGGAACATTTACAACGCTTGAGGATCCTGGTTTTGCCAGCGGATCACCTGGATCCAGTGGTCTCCCACTTCCCGACATTAGGGTAATAAGTTCACTGCTCAAGGTGGGGCAATCTACACCAATCAATGGGATTCCCCAAACGGTGCATTTGGGGCGGGGTGCTGATTCGTACCGTCTCGATTCAGGCTATTTCGACTGCAACTGATGGAGTGCAAAGCCCAGTTGCCATCCCCGATGGTAATGGCGGCTTTAATAACTTCATTGCACTTACGGTGCTGGATGGCACATTAGGTCCACTTCTCTCAGCGAACTTTACTGCGGGTACATTGTTCTTGTTGGAAGTTCCCGGCACGGGTGCCGTTACTGATTCTTCTTGTTTTCAACGAGCCAAATTGTCGCCACTTATAATTTGGTGAGTCCCTCTGAATCGGCGATTGACGGCCCTACGGGTGCGGGTGCTCCTGGATCCCCCGATACTCATCCCTTTGGAACGCAAGGCTCAACTGCGGTAAACGTCAGTGCTATTGACTTTACCACTTCGGCAACAGGTCAGTTTCTGTTTGCAGAAGACCCAAACAATGTGACTGATTTCTTAACCAGCGTTGATAACCCGATCGGTCAGGTTACGAATAGCGAGGCACTCTTTACTAGAATAACCTAAGTCCAACCAACCGTTGCTGGAGACGTGAGTTCCACGCTTGACTCAGGTGTAGGTAGTGATTTGGCCGCCTTGAACTCCTTTTATCAACTTGCGTTAGGGCTTGATTTCGCAACTGGCTTGGGGAACAGCGGATTCCGATTTTGGTGGAGCATTCACTGAAGTATTTAACGACTAGCTCGGGCGACTTCATAACGAGCTTTTCTTCCACAACATATGTGGGCTACACGGCCATCGTTCCAGAACCGAGTTCCATTGCTTTGTTCTCGTTGGGAATGATTGGAATGGGAATTGTTATGGTGCGTCGCCGTCAAACTCTGCTCGTTGTTAACGAATAAAACTAAGCCAATCGAGAATCACATGTTGCCGGTTGGTATCGGAACCAACCGGCAACTTTTTGCCCGGACTTAGCCCGCTTGCTTCAAGGTTTTAACAACAGCTTGCCAAAGTTTTCTCGATTTTGTAAGACACAGATGAGCGTCTCCCGCCGCTTGAAAACCAAAGCAACGATCAACGACTGGCTGAAAGGTTCCTTGAGCGGTCAATGCCAAAATTTCGGTTAAAAGTTGCCGCCTTTTCTCCGGTTGATTTTTCAGCGAACCCAGGGTGAAACCCATCACGGATTTGCTGTTCTCAATGAGTTTAATGGGATTAAAGCGAGGCATGGTGAGCCATTCTTCGGCAATCTGCCAGAGATTCCTTTTTTGGCCGGCAACCATTCCCGAAACACCAAAGACAATCAAGCGGCCCATTGGTTTCAGGCAGCGATAGCTTTTTGCGAACGATTTCCCTCCAACACCATCGAGCACGACATCCACGCCTTGGTTTTGGGTCAACTTCATCACCTCAATTTCAAAATCCCCCTGCGCGGGAATCAATCACATGCTCCACGCCAAGTTGATGGAGCCGGGCATGCTTAGGCTGGCCGGCCAGCCCGATCACGTGGGCACCTCGCCACTGGCAGATTTGCAGCGCCGCCTGGCCGACTCCCCCGGCAGCGGAGTGGATCAGCACGGTTTCTTCCGCTTGAAGGTTGGCAAGCCGAATCAGCATGCACCAAGCGGTTAGGTAATTGACTGGAATCGCCGCTGCCTGCTCGTAAGTCAGGCCCTCGGGAATCGGAACGGCTTCCGTGGCAGGCAGCACCAGGGAATCGCTGTAGCCGCCAAAATTTGGTGCCAAGGCCAGCACGCGGGTTCCTATTGCCGGTCCATCGACATTGGCCCCCAAGGCATCGATTTCTCCCGCGACTTCATAACCGATCACGGCGGGAAGTTTGGGGGCGTCGGGGTAAATCCCGATGCGAATTAAAATATCCGCGAAATTGACTCCGGCGGCATGAACTCGTATCCGAACCTCACCCTCTTTCGGCTCCGGGTCCGGGGCTTCACGAGTTTCCAACACGTCCGGTCCGCCGTGCCGAGTTACCCAAACTTGCCGCATTGGACGTTAGTCTTTCTCAGTCAGAGGCGGGATGTTCGAGAACCGAATCCAAAGGCCGACGTCCCACGCGGGCGTTTGGCGGATCAGCATGCCCGAAGCGGAAGATAAATCCCAGGCGGTCCGAACTTCACGCGCGGGGCAGACGTGTTGGAGTTCATGCAATAATGCTTCGATTCGTGCGGACGAGAGTTGTTTCACGACCTCGGGAGAGCCATTGTCGAGGGCATTCTTCAAAACCAGCAAGGACATCATCGGCTGCACTGATAAGCCCTCAGCCGCAAGTGCTAGCCAAGCCCGTTCCATAACCCTGCCTAAAACAACATCCGTGGATGGGGCGTTATCGGTAGCCGTGCCGATGCACAGCCCCGACGAACTCAAAACGAGCTTTCGCGTTTTCTTGGCAAAAGTCGAACCAATCCGGGCAACCCGCAACAACCACGCGGGGAGACGCGGCAACAGACGAAACGCAGAGCGTTCCTTCCTGGGGATTTCGAGCGATCCCAACGAAAGCCCTTGTTCGACTTCGGCGGAATCCTCGGCATCGAATCGGACGTTTGCGAAAAACGCATCCCGAAACAGCGGCAAGTCAAACAGCATTTTGTCGGATTCGGCGATGATGTCCGCGATGGAATCAATTTGATTCCGGTCCATAATCCAATGCGATTCCCCGTTGCCAAACCGAGGCATCGCCTCCCGCAGTTTTTGTGAATACCTCTGGTGGAATCACGCGGCCATCATAGATTTTGCGGTTTGTGCATCTTCGGCAACACTCTCATCGGAAAGAAATGGAGCATCGCCAATCCCGCCAATTTGAATAGCAGCTTGGCCGCCATCATTGGCGATTTCACATTCGGCTTCCAAAGAATTCCGGCGTGCCGTTTGCGTAACGTTCTCAATCGCGGCACCGATGGCAATTCGGGACATGGCTGGCCGGCGTTCATCGGCGAGGTGTCGCGCGACTCATCCAGATGGATGAGAATTTGGTTAGACTTTTCGCGAATCTCAAATCGCCAAGGTTGGGTATTGTCTCCAGACGGTGCGCGAGTTGCCGCTTCAACCAGAGATTCGAGTTGGGTGCGCGTATTGCTTATCATCAACACGAGAAACCTCGCTGGCTGTCACTTCGGAAAAGAAACTTGTCGGATTCGTGCCCAACAATGAATTACTTTGATGAGAAAGAGCCGCGTATTGAGGATCTTCCATTAAATACCGATGGAGTTTCGGAAGATTGTAAAACGGCACCGACGGAAAGAGATGATGATCGAGATGGGCCGCGCTATGGTGCGGGGCGAACAAAAAATCTTCCCACCACCGAGTGGTCGTGTTGCGGCTGGAATTAAGTTCGTTCTCGCGTTCCACCCCAAAATGTTCCGCGATGCTTCGCATACGTAAGATAACCGTCAGGAGGGTAAATGCGGGAACTATCCAAAGACAAAGGACAATCCACCAGACTTGAAAGTAGATCAAGCCGGACAAGACGATTAGGTAAAACAAAGGGCGTTCCCATTTAGGCAATGCACTCTTGGGGGCTTGGCTTTGTTGCCGGGACAAGTCGAATATTGAGCGAATGCCTCCAAAAAGCCTCCGCCCACTAACTCTTTCCAGAGCAGCCAAATTAAGCCTAGGCGTGTCTTCGGAAAACTCCATTCGGGTTTGCCTCGCTTGCGAACCCAATCTGGATCTTGGTCGGTGTTCAAATGACGATGGTGCGCAAGTGGTTTTGGCGATAACCCTCGGTCGTGACAAACAGAGGCCATGCCAAAAGCCAATTGCTCAAACGATCATTCCATTTATGACTAGGCAGCAAGCGAAAATGAGACGCATCGTGCATGAGAATGAGGAATGCATGTTCGCGCGTGGCAATAATAATTGCCGAGACAACCCAAATGGCAGGATGCCGAACGGCATGAGCCAAGCTGAAACACCCGAGGATAATGGCCCAATCCATCGCAATGGCCAACGTGCTTTTCCAGACGGTTAGTTGAGATAACCGACGAATTGCCTGCGCAGACACCTTCGGCCAAGATAGTTGTGGGAGGAGCGTTGGTTGACATTTGCGTTTGAGTCTAAAGGATTACTGCACAATATCAATTCTGAGAGGTCGATCGCCTCACGACGCAGGCTTTTAGTCCATGTCGTGGGCGAAGAGTTAATAAAGGTTGCAAATCAAGCGGCTCATCGGTATTGACTTTGATTTTCCATTGTTGCGCAATCGCGGCAATCGTCAAGATGCCTTCCATCCAGGCAAAGGGTTCTCCAATACAAACTCGAGGCCCGCCTCCGAAGGGAAAGTAAAGAATATTTTGGCCGTTTTTCTCTTGCTGCGGAAGTCCATCGAAATGGGTCAAACTTTTCTGGATCTGGAAAAAACCGGGAATCGCGATGGGTGACATATTGGCTTAATCCAAGAATAGTGCCCTTGGGAATTCGATAGCCTCCTAACTCATGCTCAATAATCGAACGTCTCGTCATTCCCCAAACTGGCGGATAAAGCCGCATTGATTCGGAAGAAGCATTCGGTATAGCTTAAATTCGGCAAATCGTTAGCCGTTGTGCGCTTGCCCCTTAAGGACATTATCAATCTCATGCTGAAGCGACGCTTCCACATGGGAATTTTGGGAAAGGCAATACCAAGTCCAAGTCAAGCCGGTGGCAATGGTTTCGTGTCCGGCAGTCAGCAACGTCATGACTTCATCTCGAATTTGTTTATCCGTCATCTTACTGGAAGGATTCCCCTCATCCTGCGCCACGATCAACCGCTCCATCATGTCATCCTGAGACCCAACGTTTCGACGCCGATCTGCAATGAGGCCATAAACGATTTCGTCGAGTAGACGGCTTGCTTTTTGAAAGCGAGTCTTCTCAAGTGTTGGCAATGCGGATGTTAAGCGGGTCAGCGGCGAAACCAGCACTCTCTGAAAATGTTCTAGTACGATGGAAAGTGAACGTTCCACTTGGGTTGCCAGCGAGTCCAAATCCACGCTAAAAAGTGCCCGTGTAATAATGCTTAAGGTCAATCGGGACATTTCATGAAACACTTCAATTGTAGCTCCATCCTGCCAATGTTCGCACAATTGTCGTGCGGAGTTCACGAAAACCTGATCAAAATTGAGAATCCGTTGCCTATGAGCGCGGGCTGCATTAATTGTCGTTGACGGCGATGAAATGCACCATCGGTAGTCACTAATCCGTTTCCCAGCACGGGCTTCGCGCCTCAAGGACACCTGTCTTGCAATAATTGTGGGGATTAGACACGAGTATCTCGCGAATCAAATCTGGGTGATTGACTTGTACAATCTGTTTTCGTCCTAGTTGAAAACGCCTAACGTCGCCATATTCTTGAGCAATATCAAGTAGAAATGCGAGAGGATCTTTGCGAAATTCAAAAAGGCTTCCCACAAAGGGTTTGCCCTTTGGACCGGGGGGAAGCTTATTGTGCTTACTCATTTGCAATAACAACATGCAGGGTCGTCCAACGTTTGATTGAAGAGTGAGGTTCCTTTCGTTACTAGCAGCCGGTTGTCATTCCTGAGTCATTTTTTTCTTGAGCCAAACTCGCTTGACTCTCTGCCAGGGATGACGGTTTCCCCAAGGCAAACGTTTTTTCGCTAGCTTTTGGCGGTAGAGGTCGTATTGGAAATAGTATGGAGCCGGGCGTATGCCGGGGCGGTTTAGGAGGATTCTGGCGGTTTCCGTGCCCACGATGCTACTGGCTGCGTGGCAGGCTAAGCCTAAGGAGGCACCTGCACGCGCTCCGGGACGGAAATAGGTCGAGAGATTCAAATACTTGAGATGCAGGGCGGCGGGAACGCAGCCTACGGCGAAGGCTACGATTTTGTCGACTTCGGTCATGTTGTCTTGGAAATCAAAAAAGCGGTCGAAGCTCATGCCGTTGGGGTCGAAGATGAGCCAAGCGGCGCTGAAGGCGTGCGGGCCGCAGGTGATGCCCCAGAGACCTCGACGGCGGGCTTCGGCGAAGACCAGGCGGCGGGCATCAATCGCGAAAAAGTCCACACCATCCACGAGGATGTCTGCATCGTCGAAGAAGCGGTCGAGGTTCTTTTCGGAGACCGGTTCGTTGAGCACGCGGATGTCGAGTTCGGGGTTGATGGCCAGGGCTTGTTCGGCCATGACTTCGGCTTTTTGGCAGCCGATGGTCTTTACCGTGGCCCCGTATTGGCGGTTGAAGTTGGCCAGTTCGTAGCGGTCGGGGTCGGCGATGGTGAACTTGCCGATGCCCAAGCGGGCCAAAGTCATCAAATGCACTCCGCCCACTCCACCCATGCCGATGATGGCAACTCGGCTGTTCCGCAGTGTTTGCTGTTCGTCGGGCGTCAGAATCCCTTGATTCCGGCAAAAGGCTTCCTCGTAGGACCAAGGGGTTTCCTTGGACGAGACCGGCTCGGCATCAACGTCTGGCGTAAGGATATTCATTTTCATTCGCCCCTAACCCAATCATCGGTTCCGCGGGCGGGTCATCCGCTCGCTTTCGGATTTGTAATAAATGGGGATTGGCTTGTTGATCGGGAAGTTCCCCAGGTTTGTTTTTGGCGTCATTCTGAGAACCCTTGGATTGGGAGGCGTTCCCCGGAGAAGGGGAGGAATCTTCCTGGGATTTTTGCGGACGTATGGAAAGTTCGGCGGGTTTCGCCGGGGAAATCTCGACTTCTACCGGTAGGCCGACGACTAGGTTTTCTGCGTTTTTCAGTTCGACGAGGATTTCTCGCGTTTTTACGTCGAGGAGTTCGTTGGGTTTATGCGTTCGGTGCTGTTTTTCATCCATCCAGGAAGCCATAAAAACGACTGTTCCCTTGAACTTTTGATTCGGCAATCCATCTGCCGAGACTTGAACTGAGTCTCCCACCGAGATTTTCAAGGCGTTCAATTCTTCCACGTAAGCTCTGACGCGGATCTGAGCGAGATTTGCGAACAGCAGCACGGGTTCCCGGTCGGAGGGGCCGACGAGTTCGCCTTTTTCCGCCGCCAAATGCAAAATGGTGCCGGCGGAGGGGGCGAGGAGTTTGGTTTTCTCCAAGCGAAGCTTAGCATGCGTGAGGGCGGCTTGCGCGACATCGATGCGGGATTGTGCCACGGCGAGGTCATCATTTCGGGCGGGGGCTTCCACTTCTGCGGCGAGTGCTTGTTTTTCCAGTAAGCGGGCTTTGGCGATTTGGTGGGGATGAAAGGCGTCCATCCACTCCTGTTCCGAGGCCACGCCTTTATCGTATAGCCGTTTGGTTCGCTTGGATTCATCTTCGAGATGGGCTAATTCCGCTTGGGCGATGAGCACTTGAGTTTGGGCGACTTGCCGAGTTTCCGAGCGGGCGGCGTGATTCAAGCGAGCCCATTCCGCTTGGGCCAAGGTCAAATCCGCTTGCGCCTGGACCACTTGCTGCTTCAGCATCGCCGAATCGAGCTGGGCGAGGACTTCCCCCTTCCGAACCGGCTGACCTTCGGTGACGAAGATTTTTTCCAACCGCCCCATCAACTCGAAGCGCAGCTCTGCGGTGCGTTCGGCTCCTTCGACAAAGCCCGTGGCATAGATGGTTTCCTCTGCTGAGGGGGAGTGAACCACGGGTTTGACGGAGCCGGCCTGGGGTTTGAAGGATTCCAAAGACGCGGCCAATTGATCCCGATGATGCCAAGCCGCTGCGGCGGAGCCTCCCACCACGGCCCCCATGATGAGAAGCCATTTCATAACACTACTCCCAACTTTTCACTCATGGGCACGGATGATGCAGAGATTCCACCTTGGGTTTCGCGGGCGGAGACAGGGTTCGTCGCATTATCGGGAGAGGTCGCCAGTTGCCCTTCGGAGAGGGTCAAAATGCGGTCGGCCATGGGGTATATGCGTGAGTCGTGTGTGACCACGATGACAGTTTTTCCCAATTCCCGGCAAAGGTCTTTCAATAATCGCATGGCGGTTTGGCCCGACTCGGCATCGAGGGACGCGGTGGGTTCATCCGCCAAAATGAGGTCGGGGTTGGCAACCAAGGCCCGCGCCAACGCGACCCGCTGTCTTTGGCCCATGCTGAGTTGTGCGATGTGATAGTTGACTCGATCCGCCAGGCCCACGGCTTCTAAGAGCTTGATAGATTCTCGTTTGGCGGCGAGTCCAGATTTTCCGAGGAGTTGCAAGGCAACTTGCACGTTCTCCCAGGCTTTGAGACCGTCGAATAAGTGAAAGCGTTGAAAAACAAACCCTAGTCTTTCCCGTCGGAATCGCGACTTGTGTTTGGGTTTGAGTTTTGAGACATCTTGTCCGAGTAACTCCAGCTTACCATCATCGGGAGAAAGTATGCAACCCAAGATGGAAAGCAGGGTGGTTTTTCCGCTGCCGGACGGCCCCACGAGGAAGGCGCACTCGCCGCGTTCGATGGTTAGGCTCACGCCCCGCAAGACGGGCGTGGTGGTCGGCCCGTTGCGGTAGGCTTTTTGAAGATTGATTCCTTGGACGACGATTGTCATTTCCCTATCCCTGCAAAACCATCATGGGGTCCACCTTGCGAACCCGCCTGAGGGGCAGCGTGGCTCCGAGAAAACAAATGCAAAACACCAAGGCGATGCTGCCCAGCATGAGGGGCAGGGGAATAATCATGGGAGCCATCGGCACGGACCAAGTTCGCCGAATCAAAAGCACAAGCCCCATGCCGATCACCGTGCCGAGGAACGCCACCGTCGTTGCCTGAATGAACACGATTCCCGAAATGTTTCCATCTTTGGCTCCCATCGCCCGTAGTGTGGCGTAGTCCGCGAGATGATCGAGGGCGAGGGCATAGAGACTTTGGCCGACCATCACCAAACCCACGAGCAGCCCCAGCAAGGTGGAGGCTCCGAAACTGACTCCGATTCCCGTGCGGTTCATCCAATAGTCTTGCGAAAGGTTTGCGAACTGGTCGGCGGTGTAGACATCCAAATTCGGCAAGCGGCTTTGCATTTGCTGGGCCAATAAGCGAGGATCCGTTCCCTCGGTTGCTTTCACGAGGAAGAAATGACAATACGCCTCGGGACCTGGGCCAAGCGGCGGGCGGCCGAGAGATTGGTAAAAAGATAGGGAGTTGTCATGAATCCCAGGATCTTATCTGTCTTCGCCGTGACTTCGGCTCGGCTTCCGTTGATTTCCATCACATCGCCGACATCGGCGTAACCGAGTTTCGGGCGATCCAATTCATCAATGCTGATTCGATCTCCCGAGGCGAGATCGGCACGGGAGCCTGCGAGAAAAGTTGGCCCTCCCATCCATGAAACGGGATCGCAACCGATGATCCACACATCCTCGAAGCCGCCGTCAGGGAGGGTGGCCAATCCCTTGCCGACAATATAGGGTTCGGCCTCCCGAACTCCGGGCATGCCTTTGATTCGGGAGAGCCGGCTGACGTGAATTTCTTTCGCGAGGTCTACGTTTTCGACCAGGCGATGTCCGACCCAAATGTCTGCGCCCGCGATGTTGATTAGCAGGCTGGCCCGCTCCATGAGGCCGAAATACAACCCGCCCTGGATATTGACCAACACGAGAGAGAACACGACCCCTGTGATCGCGGCGAGCAATTTGCCTCGATCCGAGAAGAGCGTTTTCAGCGCGAAGCGGGTCATAACCTCATCCTAGCTCTTGCCGTCGATTATTGGCAAGCTCAGGCCGTGACCAGGAAGTGGACTTCATTCACCTTGGTAGCCGGGCGAAAATAGTCGGCTTCTTCGAGAGAGATGGGCTGAAGCTCTAGTTTGGCTTGAGGGAGAGGCGACCCAAAAAACTCGCTCCAGCATTTGGGGCGATCGCGATCAATGCGGGCAAAATCCAGGCAGCAGGCCACGGCGGGAGCATCTTGAACCGAAGGAAATTCCCGCAAGGAGCCGATCTGCTCAAACCCCATGAATCTTTGATAAAATTTCGCGTGCTTCGGATGAACGGCGATCAAGAATTGATTCATTCCCTGGCCGCGGGCATGCTGCGCCATCAATCGGGTGAGCTGGACGAAGATAGGCAGGAATTGCCGGAAATCGTCGCAGCGACAAGCGAGGCACGAGACTTCTCCGACATAAAGCCCCCGCGATCGAGCCTGATTGACTTCTTCGGAATACACGCTTTCCATAGGAAGCCCGAGTTGGCCATCGCCGATCAAACTCACGGCGCAGACGACTTCCTGGTTTTTGACGGCAATGAAGGTCTGCGTGGTGGGAAGCATGTGGTAAGGGGTGACCCGCAAGCGAAAATGATTCTGCGGAATTAACCCCCGCCTAAGATAGGTCTCGTAAACCAAGCGGTAGGCAGCGATTCGCTCCCAACGATTGCTGACAATTCGATAATCGAGTGCCGGAGAGGCATTGCGAGGCGCATAGGTTGGTCGTGACCCAACGGTAGACAGTGCTAGGTACATAGTTCTGCCGATAGAAATGAATTGTGATGTCGATCGTGGTGAAAATAGCATTCCACCAGAAGCCTAGAATAGCTTTTGGAGAAGATCTCCATAGAAATGCGAGGGGAGGAAAGAAGGCTCCACTCCAAGATGAGTTGTGTGATTTTGAAGGGATATACGGAAGAGAACCGAATCATAACGAATATGCCGAACTCTTGGAATAGAGGGTTATATTGAAGGAAGCCCACATTCCCAACGAAGCCCTAGGGCTGATCGCCGGTCAAGTTTATCACCATCAGTCGGTCGGGAAATTCCCGATGGATGCAAATAAAAAAGCCTTTCCTTAAGGAAAGGCTGAAGCAGAGAAGATGAGTAATCTCCGCCGAAGTTATGGATTCCGATATCCGCAATGGACTATGCGGGATACGCGACAATTCCGGTTCCCTGCTAGTATCGACAGGAGAGGGGAGCGTTTCTGAGTATGTTTACCCACATTGCACCATTCGCCGAAAAAATTAGCGTGGGGTGATGACTGGTGCGTAATATAATTGCCTGCCGAGAGGAGTGACTCGTTTCCATTGGACTTGGTCCGATTTTGGAGCGGGTGCTTGGAAGCGGGGTTTTTCATCCCCCACCGAAGAAGCGGAAGCCGGCGTAATCACTTCCGCCTCCTTTTGCTGTTCTAATTCGTTTAATAGAAATAGCTTAGTACTGGGATAAGGATTCGCTTGCATGGCAGAAGGATCCAGTTGCACCGCAGAAGGAACTCGTTGCACCGCAGAAGGAACTGGTTGCACTGCAGAAGAATCCGGTTGCCCACGAGGATCCGGTTGCACCGCAGAAGATGACGCACTGAGGGGAGCGGGGGGAGGGGGAATCTCTGGCGACGGAGCCGCTTCCTCTACGGGAGGGAGAGCGTACCCTCCCACGGGATCACAAACAGAAACGCCGCCTTGCCGCCAGGATGTTTGATAATAGCCATGTCCAACTTCACAATAGGGAGGAAGAACTGGTTTTGTGTACATTGTGTGATAAACCTGCTTGCAGTAGTAATACTCGCGACGGCCGCTTCGAACCTTGTCGCAAATTCCTCCGAAAAGCCGTTTGACAAACCCCTTCGGGCCGCAAGATTGGCAGGATTCGCATTGACAATCGGGACAATTGGGAAGTTTTCCCCCCGAAGTAACCAGCGGACCGTAGACCACGTTTCCGCTATAAGGTTGCGTCCAACGGACATCCTGGCAGAAAGCTTGGCTCGTGCTTGCTGCAACCAGAATTAAGAGGAGGCAACGGGGTTTCGTATAAAAAGTCATCCGAGTTTCCTGCAAGTAGGTCATCGCGAGAAAACGCGACATGAGGATCAGCCGAACAGAACGGGAACGAAGCGGATTGGGGGGCGGAGTTTATCCAGAGGACCGTTAAAAGAATCCACCGCCGCCGCCACCGCCGCCGCTAGATCCATTGTTGACTCCTCGATTGGCTCGAATTAAAGCTCCATAACCCAGCAAGGTCACGCCGAGAACCCGTTCGATGGGAGCCGTCAGTTTGGAGAGCATATTGTCGAGCATCACCAGTTGGTCGGCTTGAATGTAGATTCGGTCGCCGGGCAAGAGTTGATAATTGGTGGCCGTCATGCCCTCGGCGGTGATTGCCTTCCAATCCACATCCATGACTTGTGCGTAACCCGTGCCGGCGGGCGCGGGTCGGGAAACCCAAATTCGCTTGGAGGAGATCGAAGACAGCCCATTGATTTGGGCAATCGCATCCAAAACGGTTTCATTTCCCGTGATGGGAAGACGTTGAACTTGCTCGCCGAAGCCCGCCCCATCGGTTACGACATAGAATACCTTGCTATTGTAAGCTAGAACATCTATGTTCACTTCAGGGTCTTGAATAAACTGCGCCAAGTGCGACTCCACGACGGCCTTCACACTCTCCAAGGTCATGCCTGCCACATAAACTTGGCCGTAAACTCCCAAGGATAGGGTTCCATCCGGCCGCACAAGATGTTCTCCCGTAATCAGTTGCTTGCCGGCCAAATCCTCCATGGTGACAGAAACTTTGGGATCTTTGATTCCCACAGGGGTTCCCATTTTATCCTTCGTGTAACCGCGAAGATACTGCTCCAAAGTGGCCCGGGCCTCCACCAATGTCATACCGCTGACCTTCACGTTTCCGTAAATCGGTCCGAGGTTGACCGTGCCATCGGGTTGAATGCGATAGTCGCCATTGATGATTTTGGATTCTGCCTCGGATTGAATGCGGAATTGCGTTTCGAGCGGATTGACATCCTGTTCAATGGGTTGGAGCGGTTCGGGGTTGGCCAAGTGAACCTTCAGCGCATCGCCCGCTCGAAGTTGATAATCCGGCTGACGGATATTATTGACCGTCTCAATCAACAAAATATCAGGTGGCTCAACCCGGTAAATCGGCAAAGTCACCTTGCTCAGTTCGCGAGGGATGTCCGATTGACCAATCTCTTGGATCTCGTCTTTGACAGAGCAAGGAGGATGTGAAACACAACCCGTTCCTATCAGAAATAGAAACAGCGGTGTGGTGCTCCAGAAGCATTTCAAACTGGAGATTACCATTTTTGATCACCTTAATGCTCAAATAGACGGTGTGAACACATATCTTCTCGACATTTGCCAGTTATCGCAGACCTGCCGAAGAGGAAGCTCTGCGATTTCATCGAAGGGCTTGCGGATTTATGCGCATTATCGAGTGATTTTGTGAGAGCTTCATAAATGTATAATCGGTCTAATCTCGACCATCCTTTAATTCGTTGTGATCCCCTAAATCAAAAAAACTGGTCAAATTGGCGTAAGAAGCAGATGAAGGCAGCCGGCGAAGAGACTTGCCTATTCATAGGTGCAATCCCAGTTGTGAGTTGTTGGAGCTTCAACAAATGCACAAATGGACGGTCCGGTTAGAAATCGCTGCTAGAAGCCATAACCTATATTAGAACAAATGTTTATATTCAAAAAATCTGAACGGCTTTGCCGAAGCCGAGGAGGATGACCGATTTCAACAACTTTTGAGATTTCCCCCCTACGACTTTCAATAATACGTACCGGATAAACTCTACCTATTTTCGGTGCCAGACGCAGCCACCAAGTGTCCAATTGATTTATGGCCGCTGGGGGCAATACTAATTTTACCCACGAGGCTGCTTCCGATTGGACTTCTCCCCCTCGAATGATGAGGGGATTTGGTGCATTTGGTAAAAGTTTTGGGAATTTGCCTCAAACCTGGGTTTTTTTCTTGAACCCCAGTTATTCCGGGATATACTCTCATCCATGTCCCAATATCCTGGGGGTGTTTTTGAGGAATTTCCTGAAACACTTATGTATCACAAATGCCACTGACAAAACCAATTATTACCCACTCTCCAGAAGATCTCTTCGCTTCCCCCCGGGTAGCGTCTGAAACAATCCGCTGGTGGGTTCTGCACACAAAACCGCGGGCTGAGAAAATCGTCGCAGGACTTTTGGCGGCGAAACAGATCCCATTTTTCCTACCTTTGTACGAACAGCGTAAACGAGTTCAACGTCGCACAGTCACCTCGTATCTCCCATTATTTCCGGGATATGTTTTCCTTCGTGGGGGAGATGAGGAACGGCTTGTCGCTTTTGAGACCCATCGAATTGCCAATTGCATCCGCGTGGAAGATCAGATTTCGATCGATCGCGACTTGGCTTGGGTTCAAGAATCAATCGAAACCGGACTGCCGCTATTGCCCGAAGAGAGAATACAGCCTGGAACTCCGGCCGAAATCATTAGCGGGCCGCTCACTGGCCACCAAGGTATTGTCGTTCGTTCCGGCAAGCATTTGAAATTTGTCATCCAAGTGAATTTTTTGCAGCGCGGAGCGTCAATTGAGGTCGATTCCTCAATGATTCGTCCGCTCTAGTAAAACCGAATCCGGCAGCGTAGTAAGTCGCTGAAAGAGAGTGGGATTCCCCACGGGAACCAAATCTGTTTCGGCGAAATATCTCAAAACTTGCGTTTTGCAAACATTTGGGTGAGTAATCCACGGGGACGAAGTCCAGGCAAATTTATGTGGGATTGTGCTTGTCGTTCTTCAAACTCGCTCGCTGGAATTGTTGCATCTATCAATCGTACTCTACTTTGCAACAAAAAAGCATTGGTCCCCGCCCGACTCGACCCGTTGGTGTGCAACCCTGACGGGGTTCGGGCGACTCGCTGTCATCTTCGCCCGGATCACTATTTGAACTTGGCGGTCTGACTCTGCGTAGCAACACAAGGATAGTCGTGAAAGAACAACAACAAAATAACAATACACCCCCTTCCGCCTCCGCCCGCTGGTTTGCAATCTCGACGGGATTCGGGCTGATCGCCGTGATTTTGTCCTATTGGGATCCGTGGTCGCAAACCACAACCATGGGGACAATTGCCCATGAATGGGAACACAAGCCAGTCTATTCTCACGGATACTTGATTCCAGTGTTCTCGATGATCCTGCTGTGGGTTCGTCGAAAAAAACTCCATTCGGCTCTCTGCGCCGTCTTGGTGGGGAATGCTGCTGCTGGGCATTGCAGCCGGGCTTCGATGGGCGGGCGCGTTACTACTTTTTTGACTGGTTGGATTTTCTTTCGATTCTTCCCATGCTCGCCGGCCTTTGCTTGCTAATTGGCGGCCGCCCTGCTCTGAACTGGGCCGCGCCTTCCATTGCCTTTCTGTTCTTTATGTTGCCCTTACCCTACCGCGTGGAAATTGGCATGCGGACCCCGCTTCAACATTTGGGAACAGTGGGCAGTTGCTATACCCTGCAAACGTTGGGCTTACCCGCATATGCCGAAGGCAACCAAATTCACGGAATTACCGATCATCCCTTGGAAGTTGAGCAGGCTTGCAGCGGCTTAGGCATGATGATGGTTTTCTTCGCCTTGTGTTCTGCCGTGGTTTATCTGATTTCTCAACGTCCCTTGTGGGAACGCATTTTCGTGCTCCTTAGTGCTGCCCCAATTGCCATCTTTGCGAATGTTTTGCGCATTTCAGCGACCGGCACCTTGTATGCTTGGGGATTTGAACGGGCGGCACAAGTCTTGCACGAACAGCTCAGCGCTTTTCTGATGATGCCGGTCGCGTTGGGTCTGCTCTGGCTGGAGCTTTGGTTCTTCTCCAAGCTGATACTCGTGGAGGAGGATTCGCCAATGTCTGCCAAACTGCAAATTCATTCGCCAAACTCTTCCCTGGATCAACAGATTCCAGTATCTGCGGGCCGTTAACACCAGTCATTCGCGATCTCGCCAACGCCCGTTTCTTGTTGGCATGAACACGATTCTTCCATCATTCAATTACGGTGCCTCAGGAATATGCAACGCGTCCCTCTTCCCGAAATCGAATCCCGAAATGGTTCATCCGCGAATGGTTCCAATGGAGTGAATGGCAAACATCTCCCGGCACCTCCCATGATGTTAACCATGCCTAATCCCCCCGCATCGGAAGATGAGGGAGGGATTGATCTCAGCGCGATTTGGAATGCCTTTCGCAGACGTTGGTTTATCGCCATCAGCCTTGGGCTGATGCTGGGAATCCCCGCAGCGATCGGAATGTGGTTCGTCGCCCCGGCCCCGTACGTGACCTTCGCGGAATTGCGGCTTAATTCCATCAACTCGCAGTCTCTTCCTGGTAGTACTAGTAGCAAGCCGGTCGCAAATTTTGATATTTTCAAACAAGCGGTCCTCAAGCGGGCGACGCATCCCTTGGTTCTTAAAGAAGCCCTGCGTGAACAGAGTGTTCGAACTGCTTCGATGATTCGCGAGCAAGAGCCTCATGAGTCTGCTTGGCTTGAGGAGCATTTGGCCGTCAAGTCGGTAGGGACAGAATATATTCGGATCGAACTCGAAGGAGAGCAACCCAAAGAGTTGGCGACTGTTGTCAACGCCGTGGCGAAAGCCGTGGCTGAAGATGTGGATAAAGATTTGCATAAAGAGATGATTAAACGAAGACAGAATTTGGACGCTTTAGTCACGGAGGTGAGCAGTACGATTACAACAAAAACGAACGACCTGGAGAACATGCGGAGTGCCCTCAAGGTGGATCCCGCAGAAATTGACCGACGCCGTTCCTACTTGGTCGAGTTGGCTGCCAGCTTGCGATCGGCATTAGTCACGATTCAGGTTGAAAGGCTTAAACTTCAGGCGCAGCAATCGCCGGCATCGAACGACAATTCTGGGTCGAAGAGTCAAATCGATCGGCTCGTGGAGAAAATTGCAGACGGACATCCGAAATATCAACGAGCGGCCGAGGATGTTTCCGCCCAAAAAAAGCGAGTTGAAACCCAGGAAAAGTTTGTCCGTCGACAAACGGACGAATTAGACGCCACCCATCCAAGCCTGGTTGAGGCGGAGGAGCAGCTGGTGAAATATAAGAAGGAGCTTGAAGAACTCACGAAGAACGAGGCGACCGTTCGTGCAGAAATCAAACAAGAGCTGTTGAAGTCGTTGCCTGCGGGAGCGGAAGCGGAACTTAATGAGGATGAATATCTGAAAAAACACCAGAAGGTGTTCGAAGAAGCGTTTGATGAGAATAAAAAGAAACTACAAGTCGAGTTGGATGAGATCAAAGCTGAGACGCAGGATTTGGAAAAGTACTCTCTCAAGGGGTCTCGTATTACTCGGGAAATTGAAAGGGAGCAATCTCGGCTGGAACGTTTTCAAGATGAATTGGAACGGTTGAAGTTTGAGGCGGAGAACGCACCGAAGTTGATCGCGTCCAGCCGGGAAGCGGAGGTGCCTCACACGCGGAGTTTGAAAAAAAAGGTCATGCTCTCAAGCGTGGCAGGCTTGGGCGGGTTTGGATTCTTCGTGGCGGGAATCGTCTTTCTTGAATACCGCACGCAACGCATTGCCACGATCAATCAGGTGAGCGAGAAACTCAATCTCCGGGTCATGGGGACCGTCCCAATGCTGCCGCGATCTGCCACGAGTGGAACTACGGTCAAGAAAAAGGCCAAAAACTCGCTTTGGTATAGTGCCTTGACGGAAGCAGTCGATTCGACTCGCACGCTGTTGATTCGCGGTTCGCAAATCGAATCGCTCAAAACAGTCATGGTCGCGAGTGCCGTGGGCGGAGAGGGGAAAACAACAATGGCTTCCCACCTAGCCACCAGTTTAGCTCGGGGCGGTCGGAAAATCCTGCTCATCGATTGCGATCTGCGTCGACCGTGCATGCATCGCGCATTTGATTTGCCGATGAGCAAAGGCGTCTGCGAAATCCTCCGCGGGGAAGCAACCGTCGCCGACTGCATTCAGGAGCTGGAATCTCCCCACGGGCTGTCGGTGCTTCCTGCGGGGAAAATCAATCAACAGGTTCTCAAGCTTCTAGCCTTGGACACGTTGGCTGAAATGCTGGAACCTCTCAAAGCGCAGTACGATTTTATCGTCATCGACTCCTCACCGCTATTACCGGTGACGGACGGCCTCTTGGTGGCTCAACACGTGGATGGGGTCATTCTCTCCATCCGACGGGACGTGAGCCGAATCAGTAAAGTTATGATGGCCTGTCAAAAACTAAGTATGCTCGGCATACCGCTCTTAGGGGCCGTCACGATCGGGCTTAAGGAGGATACTGGGTATCAATCGAAATACGGCTACAACTATTACGCTTATGGGCATAGGCAACACTATTATCAAACACCGCCACCCGCATAGCTCGTGTCGGCAAGCAAACCGCTACTCATCGCGATTTGATTCATCCTCTTAAAACTCTCAGATGATTGATTATGAAAAAAAAGATTACACTGTTCGCAACAGGAATGGTGCTTATTCTTGGTTCCGCCTATGTGCATGGCGTGCTCACGAATCGTTGGGGGACGCCGCCAGACCTGTCGGCAGCAGCAGCCAAGCTCGATTCGATTCCGCAGGTTGTAGGGGATTGGCACAGCCAGCCGCTTACGATTTCAGAAGGTCAACTCAAAGGTGCGGAAGCCGTGGGCCATCTTTCTCGCATCTACAGAAACGATAAGACTCAAGCGGAAATTCAAATTATGATTCTTTGTGGCCCCCACGGTGCGATAGCCGTTCATCCTCCCACAATCTGTTTTACGAGTGCGGGATTGCAGCAAGATTATCCCGAGAAAATGCAAGCCATCGAAGCCGGCGGTGCCAAGGGGGCGTTTTGGAAGACGCTGTTCACCAAACGTACGCCGGACGGTTTGCGAACGGAATTGGAAACCTATTGGGCTTGGTCTGTGCATGGCGAGTGTCAGGCCCCCGGCAACCCCCGCCTGGAATTTGCCAGCAGTCCTCACCTCTATAAAATGTACGTGACGCACCTTCGCAGGAGTTCTCTTGACTTGAACGTGAAGGAGTCCACCGAAGCGCCTTGCGAAGACTTTCTCAAAGCCTTTCTCCCAGTGTTTCGCAAAACGATTTCGGAATCCGAATCTTCCACTCCTTAGCCGATGCGAAAATTTTTCGCTCACGGCTCCGAGCCGCAAAGTCAGTGCGGCACAAACTTCAGAGGTTCCATTTTGGACTTGCCTCAAGTCTTTGTGCTGATTCCAACTTATTTCATCGCACCTGTTACCCTCAAGCGACTCTTCGCTTCACGGTTTGTCGATAACACCCGGCCGCGTAACTCCTTCTTGCATGGCCGCACCAGATATTGATTTTCACTCCTGCCAGAGACTCGGCAACACTGTTCAAGGATGTCCGCCCGTGCAACCAGAGATCCGCACCCGTATCGTCCCCGCCTGCGGAATGACTACTAATGGAGCAAACACCTCAATGAGCACAACTCGCGTTAACGGAACCGATTCCGACTTCTCGACTCGTTTTTCCCCAACGAACTCGCCCGGCAAACCGGCTAAGAGATTGAGTTGCTCAAGCGATTCCGTCATCCCGCTGACTCGTTGGTACTTGCCAATCAAGTGGGGCATGGAATACCTGTTGGCGGCCGTGCTTTTCTTAATCGCACTTCCCATTTTGCTGATCGCGGCCTTGCTCATCGTTTGCACGTCGAAAGGCCCGATATTTTATTTGCAGGAGCGCGTGGGGAAGCATGGGAAAACGTTTCGGGTGATTAAGCTTCGCACGATGGTCAAAAACGCCGAAGGCAAAACCGGGCCGGTGTGGTCGACCCTGAACGACCCCCGCATCACGCCGATCGGGAAATTTCTGCGGGAGACTCACATTGATGAATTTCCTCAATTGATCAACGTGCTTTTGGGACAAATGGCACTTATGGGGCCTCGTCCCGAGCGTCCCGAAATCGTGCAGGATTTGGAATGGAAAATCCCAAATTACTCCTCGCGAACCAATGTCTTGCCGGGGATCACCGGCTTGTCGCAATTGAAATTGCCGCCCGACTCGGATTTGGAAAGTGTGCGTCGCAAGCAAATCTTTGACCTCTACTATGTGACTCACGTCAGCGCCTGGTTGGATATTCGCATCCTTGCCGGCACGGGATGGTTATTAGTTTGCGCTCTCTGGCAAGGTGCCTACTCGATGATTTCGCTCCCGCCATCGGCGCACGTGATTTCCAGCATTGAAGGCATTCTCGGGCCTGACTCCGACTTGCTAGTGGCCGGCCGCAATGTGCCTCCAAAATAAACCTAGTGTCAAACATCTTTGAACCGATCCCCTACAAAGCAGAGAAGCCCACTATGTTGCCCAACGTCTTCTCTGTGGATGTGGAAGATTACTTTCACGTCCAAGCCTTTGCCGATCAAATCCGTCCCCACGAATGGGATCAGTTTGAATCTCGCGTGGTCCCCAATACGCTGCGGATCGTGGATTTGTTGGAACGCAGGCAGACCCGCGCTACCTTTTTCATTCTAGGCTGGGTTGCGGAACGCTATCCGAATCTCGTTCGGGAAATTCACCGGGCCGGCCACGAAATCGGATGCCATAGTTATTGGCATCAATTGGTTTTCAAACAAACCCCCGAGGTATTCCAAAAAGATCTCAGGCAGGCGACGCAAACGCTCACGGACATTATTGGAGAACCGGTGACCGCCTACCGTGCGCGAAGTTTTTCCATCACCAGCGAATCTTTGTGGGCCTTGGATATATTGCTTGAAGAAGGCTATTCTATCGACTCAAGCATCTTTCCCGTGCGCCACGATACCTATGGCATCCCCGAAGTCGATCCCGCCCCGCACGTCATTCATCGCCCCGCAGGCGACCTCTTTGAGTTTCCGCCCGCAGTGCGTTGCAAACGTTTCGGCAATATCCCCGTGGCGGGCGGGGGCTACTTCCGACTTTTTCCCTACCGACTCACCACACACTGGCTAACGAACGTCAATCGTAAAGAAGGCCGGCCTTTCGTGTTCTACATCCATCCTTGGGAAGTGGACCCCGAACAGCCCCGCCTCAAATCCAAATGGAAAAGCCGACTGAGGCATTACCGCAACCTGCATACCACGGAAGCAAAACTCGATCGGTTACTCCAAACGTTTCCTTTTGGTGCATTTGACGAGTTTCGTTGCTCGTTCGACCGTTCCCGACAGCACTCGCTTTCCCTGATGCGGAAAGACTCGGCACACACCCTCGACACCACGCACCTAGAACTCAAAATTCATGACGCAAACCCAAACCACCCAGTTCCTCAGCCGCGTTATTTGAAGATGAGTAACCGTTAGCCAGCTCGCAAATCACAATGGCAGACCGTCCAAATATCTTGTTTTTGACCCACCGGGTTCCACACCCTCCCAACCGGGGGGATCGGATTCGGTCCTGGAATATCATACGTTTTCTTCAAGAACGGGCGAATATCCATTTGGCCTGTTTGACGGATGAACCCGTATCTGAGGCTTCACGAAATGAACTCGATCGGGTGTGCAGCCGCATCGAAATCCAACCGCTTTCCAGTCCGGCACGTTGGCTTCACGGGATTTTCTCCCTTCTTACCGGCGGCTCTGCCACTGAGGGGATGTTTAAGTGCTCCAAACTCCAGGCAACAGTTTCTGACTGGGGCCGAGAAATCCAATTTGATGCCGTATTTGTCTTCTGTTCCAGCATGATCCAATTTGCAACCGCTCCTGAATTAAACGACATCCCCCTAGTGGTCGATTTGGTGGATGTCGACAGCGAAAAATGGTTGAACTACGCGGAATCGGCCTCCTACTTCAAGAGGCAACTTTATCGTCTCGAGGCCAAACGGGTCCGCCAATTGGAAACCAAGATCGCTGAGTGCGCGAACGCCGTGACTTTAGTCAGCGGAGAGGAAGTCAAAGTCTTCCGAAAGTTTTGCGAAGCCGAGAATCTCCACGCGATCGGCAACGGGGTGGATTTGGATTATTTCCATCCCGCTTCCGCCGAATACTCCAAACCAAAAACCGGCGATGGCGAATCTTTCAAACTGGTTTTCGTGGGAGTGTTGGATTATCGAGCCAACATCGAAGGTCTGCGTTGGTTCTGTCGCGAAGTCTGGCCGAAAGTTCGAGAACAAATCCCAGGTGTTGAACTTGATCTTGTCGGCCGTCGGCCCGGTGACGAGGCTTGGCAACTTGCCAAACTTTCAGGAGTGAATTTAATCGGCGAAGTGGATGATGTACGGCCTTATGTCTGGAACGCCGATGTGGTCATTGCTCCACTCACCATTGCCCGCGGCATACAAAACAAAGTATTGGAAGCGATGGCGATGGCAAAACCCATCATCGCCAGCCCGCAAGCCATCGAAGGCACCGGCGCAATTGCGGGCCAGCACCTCCTAGCCGCCTCCGAACCGGAGCAATGGGTGCATGAACTCCAAAACCTCAATTGTGATCGCAAACTTGGCGAGCAGTTGGCGGATTCGGGCCGAGACTTCCTTGAGGCGAATGCAACTTGGCCAAACCGATTGAAGGAATTGTCAAACCTGCTGCTGCCTCATGAAGTTGCCGAGGAGCTTGCAGAATTGGAGGAGAGCCTCACGCCATGAAAGGCTTGCTCTTCACCTACCTTCTCTGCTACGGCGGATCGTTCGCGTCCCTGTTTCGCCCTTGGTACGGACTACTCATCTACGTTTGCTTTTCGATCATCCGCCCAGAGGCATTGTGGTATTGGTCGTTGGGAGGCGCGGGAGCAAACTTCAGCCGGATTATTGCAATTTCCTTGCTCGTGGGCTGGGCCATGCACGGGTTTGGGAATTGGAAGTTGGGCAAATCGCGAACGACAATGCTGGCGCTGGTCGGTTATTGGATCTGGGCATTAATCAGTTCGTTCGTGGCCGCGTCGGATCAAGAAGTTGCGTTCAGCTTTTTGGAGCAGCAACTCAAAATTGTGCTCCCATTTGTGGTCGCTATCAGCCTGATCGACTCCCAAAAGAAACTCAAACAATTGGCCTGGGTGATTCTCCTCAGCCAAGGCTATTTGGCTTGGTCATTGAATCTCAGTTATCTCAACGGGTTCAACTTTCTCGATGGAAATGTTGGCCCGGGCGGGTTTGGGGGCATGGACAACAACTGCGTGGCGATTTCGATGGTCACTGCGGCTGGCCTGGCATTCTTTCTCGGCATGCACGAAACCCGTTGGTGGCGAAAATTGCTCGCGTTCTTCTGTGCGGCCCTGATGGCGCATGCCATTATGTTCGCCTTTTCCCGAGGGGGGATGCTGGCACTCGTAATCCTGGGAATGGTCTCGTTTTTGCTCATCGACAAACGCCCCCAGCACTTTGCCTTATTTGGAGTGGCAATCGTCGCAGGCTTGATGCTGGCCGGCCCGGAAGTCCGTCAACGATTCGCAATGACGTTCGCAAGCGAAGAAAAGCGGGATGGCTCCGCCCAAAGCCGACTCGACATGTGGCTGATCTGCGTCAATTTGACCGCCGAACATCCCTTATTTGGAGTCGGACCAGACCACTTTCCCTTGATGGCCTCTTCGCTTGGTTTAACGAAAGGAAAAGAAGCCCATTCGCTCTGGCTGCAAATCGGAGCCGAGCTAGGAGCCGTGGGACTCGGACTGTTGCTGCTCTTCTATCTAGCCACGTTCTTGAAACTTTGGCCCATCGCCCGCCGAAAAGTTCCCCAGGCCAGCGAATGGGAAGTCGCGGTCAGCCGCATGGTCATCGCCTCCCAGACCGGCTTCATGGTGTCGGCCCAGTTCGTCTCGCTCGAAGGACTGGAACTGCCTTACTACATCACCCTGATCGGCGCTGGATCACTGAAATTGGCGTCGAGTCAAAAAACTCATCAGACCTTTACGCAACCTGCATTAGGTCCACAGTTTAATCGTTTTAGCCAGCCTCATTTTGTGTCAGACTTCCAATAATCCTTGAGATTAGCTGTTGAGAAACGCAATCAAGCTCAGACTTAAGATTGAATAGACCAAACATGGAAACAGTCGCTGATGATTTACGTTCCGCGTCCTCAAACGTGGAGGGAGATTTTCTTTCCGCCGAGGATGGCATGATTGCTAAGTCTTTCGATGTGCCCATAACTATCATCGAACCCAAATCGGGTTGGCGGTTGGTGGATTGGCGGGAGCTGCTCGATTATCGCGACTTGTTCCTGTTTCTCGTCTGGCGGGACGTCAAAGTCCAATATGCCCAGAGCACGCTGGGAATTGGCTGGGCGGTGATCCAGCCGTTGTTTTCCATGATTGTCTTTACGATTGTATTTGGCCGCTTGGCGGGGGTGTCCTCGGATGGCGCGCCTTATGCGGTTTTCAGTTTCGCAGCGTTGGTTCCCTGGACCTATTTTGCCAATGCGGTGACGCAAGGGGCAAATAGCTTGGTGAGCAACACCAACATGCTGACCAAGGTCTATTTCCCCCGCTTGGTGCTGCCCTTGTCGTCGGTGTTGGCGAAGCTGGTGGATTTTGGGATTGGGATGATCTTACTTTTTGTCCTTATGGCTTGGTACGGCGTGGTTCCGACGTGGGGCGTGTTGGCGCTGCCGGTCCTCGTGCTGTTGATGATCCTCACCGCCGCGGGGCTGGGAATGTGGATGACGGCCCTCGCCGTGCAGTATCGGGACGTGAAATATGGTTTGAATTTCGCGGTGCAACTTTTGATGTACGCGGCCCCGGTCGTTTATCCTGCGAGCTTGATTCCCGAAAAATGGCAATTGGCTTATGCGATCAACCCGATGGTCGGCGTCATTGAAGGGTTTCGGCGGCTTTGCTGGGAACCCGCCCCATGCCTTGGGATCTTTTGGGAATCGGCGTTTTTTCTTCCCTCCTGATCGCTTTCTCTGGTATACTTTACTTCCGCAGCAAAGAACGCCTGTTCGCCGATGTCGCCTAAATCTCAAACAAACCTTGCAACTTATCAATTCCCTCTAGTCCTCTATTACATTGAATAACATGATGGACAACCAACAATCAACGGAAAAACCCGATCCGCAAAAATCGCGGCGAGACGTGATCCGAAAAATCGTGATCGGCGCCACCGCCATTCTTTTGGCGACCGGCCGATCGGCTTATGCTCAGGATGGCACTTCCGGCAATGGGTATGGAACCACGACTCCCTAACACGAATTTCTCCGGGAGGGTGTGTGCAGGTCAGCGACACGTTTGAAATCACTTGGGTTCCCCAAAATCTCACCACGCAGATTGGTCGAACGAAGACCCCGCGGTAGTTTTCGATAAAGCCTCCGGGGAAACCCTGCGAATCAATTTGGTCGAGCAGGCGGCGATCTGCGTGTTTCGACAATCTGGGGGCAAGCCTTTCTCTTGAAGACTGGGTTGAACGGACCGCTCGAAAACTGGAAATTCAAGCAGATGAGCATTTTCGCTCGTATTTGTCACAGTTTGCACAACAACTAAAACAAATCGGATTTGTCCGCATCGCCGACTTATGAAAATTGGCAAACTGTCACTGTCCGTTCTCGGTCAACGGTTGTTGAGCGAAGGTGTGGCCTTTCGCACAGGCTGCCTTACCGTTCGCATTCAATCCCCCCTCAGGCAAATCGCCGAGGGAATTCACATTCTCTATGCAGACCACGATTTTCAACCCAACTGCGAATTTAGCGATTGCCACATCCGGGTGCTTCGCTCGACAGGACTAGGCCAATTCTCTGCGCGACCCACGCGAATGATCGTGAACGGAAAAGAATGGCATCGAACCGAAAGACACCTTCAAATGGCCAGCCTGGAATGGGCCATCAACTGGTTTGTGTTTCGGTACGCCAACCATCTACTCGTTATCCATGCCGCGACGTTGGAACGCGATGGCGTGGGCTTAGTAATGCCCGCTCATTCGGGTTCCGGAAAAAGCACCTTGGCCGCTGCCCTGGCCCATGCGGGTTGGCGGCTGTTTTCGGATGAACAGGCATTAATTCAACCGGAATCGGGCGAACTCCTTCCGCACCCGAGACCCATTTCCCTTAAAGGGGATTCGATTCCCGTGATTCGCAAGTTCGCTCCAGAGGCGAGATTCGGCCCGGTGGTTTATCATCGAAAAGATCGTCGTCTCATTGGTCACGTCAAGCCCCCGATCGATGCCGTGGAACGCATGGATCAGCCGGCGATGCCGGGTTTGATTCTGTTTCCCACCTATAAACCCGGCAGCCAAACGATTCTGACTCCCGTGCTTCAAGCCGATAGCTTTATCCGTGTCGCCCAAACCAGTCTGAACTATTCGAAACTCCATCGCCGCGGATTTAATGCGCTACGAAATGTGATCGACCGCTGTCAATCATACGAATTAACATATAGCAATTTACCCGAAGCCGTAGATTTGATCGCCAATGTCGCTGCGGAAATCGCCCCTCTCGTTCCTCATGCCTAATTCATCCATCAACTCCATTACCGAGATTTTGCTGCGCAGCGCGCCACGTTGTGGCCGCGACTTCGCGATGTTCCGCTCAAAGTTTGGGACAAGCTTCTGCCTGCCGCGCGATTGGCAAATCTTCTGCCAAGATTGGCGAACTCCGTTTCTGAAGCCGACATGTGGGACGACATTCCCGAAGAGGTTCACTGGCATCTGCGGGCGGAACTGCAACTCACCGAACACAACCACCGCCGGCTGTTCTGGGAACTCGATTGCCTGGCCGCCGCCTTGGAAAAAATATCAACGCCATTCGTACTCTTGAAAGGGGCCGCTTACCTGTTGGCGAATCTCCCAACCGCCCGGGGCCGCGTTTCCAGCGACATCGACTTGCTCGTGCCGGAATCCGCCATCGCCGAGGTAGAAGCTCAACTTCGCCAAGCCGGCTGGATTCAAAAAGAGATGTCCCCCCGCGATGCCAACTATTTCAGGCGTTGGTTGCATGAAGTCCCTCCCATGCACCACCATTATCGGGGCGTCGAACTGGACCTGCATCATACGATTCTACCAAGGACGGACACTTTGCGCGTGGCCCCTCAAAAACTTTTGGATCAAAGTATTCCCGCAACGTCAAACAGCATGTTTCACGTGCTCAGCCCTCCCGATATGGTGCTGCATGCCGCGACGCATTTGTTTCGCAATGGGAATTTTGAATGCGGTCTGCGCGATTTGCTCGACATCGATACCCTGATCTCGCATTTCGCGGCTTCGCCGAATTATTGGGACCAACTCCTCAATCGGGCTGTGGAATTGAATCTTCAAATTCCTTGCGGGTTAGCACTTCGCTATTGCTCCCGGTATTTAGAGACGGCGATTCCCGCAACGGTCCAATCGACTTTAGACGATTTCCAACCCAATCGCCTGTTCGTCCGCCTTTTCGATCGCATCATGCCCGCCGCACTCTTGCCGCAACGCTTGGATGGGGATGACCGCCGCCGGTCGCGGGCCTTGTGGATCATGGCCCATTACCCCCTGCCCCGCCTGCGGGCCATGCTAACCCCGCTCTTTTGGATCAAACGCCTGCCCACTCAAGTTGGGTGATGCCGGCCCTCAGATTTTTTCACGAATTGTTCCGCTAATGTCGCAACCGATCATTTCCGTTGAACACCTTTCCAAAGCCTATCGGCTGGGGATGAAGGAAGAAGTTCCCGATACCTTCGTGGGAGCCTTCACGGGCTGGCTGAAATCGCCCTTGCGCAATTGGCGGCGGCTGCAAAGTCTGAATACTTTCGATGTGCCGGTCTCGAATGGTTCCACGGCATTAGCAGAAGTCGAAGTTCCTTCCTCAAATGGCCACGGACAAGCTACCAAAAACAACGGGCTGGAAGACGACATTTTGTGGGCGCTTCGGGATGTGTCGTTCGAGGTCAACGAAGGCGAAGTCGTGGGCATCATCGGCCGCAACGGGGCCGGCAAGAGCACGCTCCTCAAAATCCTCTCCCGCATCACCGAACCCACCCACGGCCGAGCCGTGATTCGCGGCCGCGTCTCCAGCCTCTTGGAAGTGGGAACCGGCTTCCACCCGGAACTGACGGGCCGGGAAAACATCTACATGAACGGCACGATCCTGGGGATGCGGAAAAAAGAAATCGACAGAAGTTCGATGAGATCGTCGATTTCTCCGGCGTGGAGAAATTCCTGACACGCCCATCAAACGCTACTCCAGCGGCATGCAAGTCCGCCTCGCCTTCGCCGTCGCCGCCCACCTGGAACCCGAAATCCTCATCATCGACGAAGTGCTAGCCGTGGGCGATGCCGAGTTCCAAAAAAAATGCCTGGGAAAAATGCAAGATGTGGCTAAAGAGGGCAGGACGGTGCTGTTTGTGAGTCATAATTTGTATGCGGTTACAACACTGACTACGCGTGCCATCCTACTAGAAAAGGGTCTTCTAAGCTTGAACGGCCCCACAACCATGGTCGTCGACAACTATGGGAGCAACGGCGCCTCTCATTTGCCTGAGTGGAAACCATCATTTTCTATAGAGGACAAAAGTGCGACCATTACTCGAGTACGACTACTGAACATCGTGGAAAAATTGAGTGCATCCTTTTCAGGGGCAGACTCTATTATTGTAGATTCCAATGTCGCCTAGCACATGCCAAGGATCTTCAGGTAGCATTTCGAGTCAATAGAAATAGTGACCTGTTAACGGTGTTCACAACAGGTGTGGCTGATCAGACAGATAAGCAGGTTCTCTCGTTCGAGGCCGGTGTGCACGTATTGAGGTGCGAGATCCCCGGACGATTCCTTGCACCAGGATCCTACCACATTCTAGCCGCTATTAACTACAGTGTCGGCATGTCCGCTGTGCGGTCGATCGATCTTGCGGAACGGACGGTAAGTTTTGAAGTCAGAGACGACCATTCCCTGAGCAGCGCACGATGGGCGGCTTGGGTTTGTAACACCCAATTTCCATTGGAACATTGACACGGAACAAAAGCAATGCCTCAGTTCGTATTAGGCCAGTCGCTAAACTCTTCTCCGACACAATCGGGGCAGGCAGATGATGGATTCCCAAGGCGCAATTCATCGGGCGCGCTGAAGTCAGTGTATCGGTATGTTGTACCGCAACCTTGTCGCCGTTGGTTGTGGGGTGTCCGAGCCTTGTTATCCCGATCTGGGGACCGTTTTTTCCAACCCGAAATGCGGAGAGAGTTGCGACGACAACATTTGATCGCGCATGGGCAATTCATGGCAAATGTCCAAACAAGCTTCGGCCGAATAGATGTCGACCTTCGCGATATTGGCGTTGCTCGTCCCCTTTTTACCCGTCTAAGAGTATGAGCCATCCGAGACCGCCTTCCTTCGGAAAATAATTAACCCCGGAAATACGGTTTTAGATATAGGTGCAAACATTGGCTATTTCGCTCTGCTCGCCGCCTCTTTGGCGGGTCCAGATGGCCGCATTCTCGCAATTGAACCAGATCCGCATAATTTCTCGTTACTCCAACGAAACATCACTTCAAATTCTCTGAATACCGTAAGTCTGTTCAATTGCGCATTGGGTGAGAGTAAAGGAACGGCTCAATTGTACCAATCGCCCGTTCAGAACTTTGGAGACCATCGTCTGTACGACTCATTCGATGCATCACCAGAGTGCGCAGCGCGTATTGAGGTAATGGTGCGCACTGGGGATGAACTTGTCAAAACGGAATTGCCGAAGCCTGTGGACGTGATCAAGATGGATGTGCAAGGCTATGAATGCCACGTCTTACGTGGGCTTCATCAGGTTATAGCAGAAGCCACTGACCTTATCATGCTTAGCGAAATCTGGCCATCTGGATTGAAACGAGCGGGTTCATCGGTAGAAGAGTTCGTCGAAATTTGCCGTCATGGAGGATTGTCACCATACGCGCTACTTGAGGACGGAACCCATGAAGAGACAACTTGGCTGAATGTTCTTTCGTTTGCTGAATCTGTTCGGCATGTTTGCCCCGATGAAGGGTATTTCAACATTGTCGCAAAAAAAGACGGCATCCGGGAATAGCACCATTCACGATTCACAACTTCAATATCGTGAGCAAAAAACTGTCTCCATTGAGGCCAATGCAGAAATCTTGATTAGAGGAGGCAAAATGCGTATACTTCTGATATACCCTACCTATCCCGAATGGGACACGAACTCAGGGGCGATGCGGTTGTTTGAGATTGTCAAGGCGATCTTAGATTGTGGGGATACCGTTTTTTTCTGGGCCTTACGTGAAAATGATCCCAAATATCGCACTGCCCTAGAGAGGTTGGGGATAAGGTGTTTTGCTGGGCACCCGGAATCCGAGGATGGGAGTTTGGCAGATTTGAATGTGTTCCTCAGGAATGCAACTCCTGACGTTTCACTTTTCGTCCATCATTTCGTGTTTTCATCTGCGATTTCAACAATTCGTAGCCTCTTTCCGAAGTGCCATTGTATTCTCGACACGGTTGATTTGCACTACATTCGAGAACGGCGTCGTGCTGAGATGTCGGGATCGGATCGAGACCGAGTAGAAGCTCAGCATAGTCTAACTTCTGAGTGGGAAGCACTAAGTGCTGCGGATTCCGTCTGGGTCGTCAGCTCTGTCGAAACCAACCAACTCGTGGATGATGGTCTAGGACATGATAAACAGATCTTTGTCGTTGGTAACGTTCACGTCGCGAAAGACTCAACGCTTTGCGCGGATGACCGTGAGGGTGTTGTTTTTCTTGGTGGTTACAAGCACACACCAAATGTTGACGCTGTCGAGTTCTTTATGGATGAGATATTCCCTTGCTTGCATGCAGCACGTCCGGATATTCAATTCACTATCGCCGGGAGTCATCCTCCTACATCTTTTAAGAAATTCGAATCCATTTCCGGCGTCCACTTGGCAGGCTTTGTCGAAGATCATCGGTCTGTTCTTGAATCGCATCTCGTCGCAGTCGCACCGTTGCGGTACGGTGCTGGCGTAAAAGGTAAGATTGGCGAATATCTATCAATGGGCACCCCCTGTGTAACGACTTCAATCGGCGCAGAAGGAATGGGACTTGTGCATGGCACTGACATTCTCATCGCAGATTCGCCCTCGGAATTCGCCAGTGAGATCATTCGCCTTCACGACGACAAAGCACTGTGGAACAGGTTATCGAAGAATGGAAAAATGTATGTTGAACACGTACTTTCTCCCTCGGCTGTTAAGCCGGCCTTATTTAATGCGCTCCAATATGCGGCGACAACAAAGCCCCTGACCACTCGCTTACGACGCTTTGCAAAACTAGCGTTCCTACTGAATCCGAGTCATTTAGCGAGACTGATCCAATCCACGTGGCAATCCTTGCGATCTGGCGGCCTTAATGAGGTCCGCCTAAGGTACCGACGCTGGTTATGCAAACCATGAGAAACGTAACCGTCGTCATCCCGACATACAACGGCGCGCGGTTCATCCGCATGGCGCTGGAGTCGGTGTTTGTGCAGACACAGTTGCCCGAAGAAATCATCCTCGTAGATGATTCTTCGACCGATGAGACAGTGGAAATCGTCTCAAACGCATTTCCTCAAGTTACTCTGATCCGAAGATTTCAAAACGGTGGGTTTGGCGAAACATGCAACCAGGGAATACAGCATGCATTAAACCGTGGTGCGACTCACGTGATGCTCTTAAATCAAGATGCGATAGTAGATCAATCCACTTGTGACGCTCTTTTTAAACTGCTTGAAAAACATGAAAAGTTTGGTCTGATCGCATGCGTTCAATTGAACTACAATGGTGATGCGCTCGATTCAGAATTTCGCTGCTACTTCCCTGCTACGATATTGGACGAAGCCTACTTTGGAAGACTTCAAAGATCTCTACGAAGTCGAATTTGCTCCTGCAGCAGCAGTCATGATTCGCCGCGAAGTGCTGGAAACCATTGGCGGTTTCGATCCTTTGTTTTATATGTATGGAGAAGACAATGATCTTTGCAACCGAATCCGCGCTGCCGGATGGAAAATTGGGATTGCAACTCATGCTGTTATTTATCACCAAAACGGACATCTACATGGCAAGCGAACATTTGGATGGAGGAGGAATTGGATCTACAGTCGGATGATTCTGCATTTGAAGCAAAGCTCGCGATCTTTAATATTTGCCTTCATTTCTTTACTGCGCCACATACCGCCTCCATTTGCCCCGAACCAACTGGTTTCTTGGATCGCTGCGTATTGCGATTGCCTGAGTAACTTATCCACTATTGCACGTAATCGCAAATCAATTCCTCACGAGTTCAAAGCCAATCTCGATTTCTCAGCAGGATCAGAGTTCCTGCCAGAACACTCGGTGAAGAAAACGGAAGAATATGATTCAATCCCAAGTACAAACTAACCTGACGCAGTCGATAACCGATAGACTTGTCGTGCAGCCTATTGTCAGCATTGTCATCCCGACCTACAACCGCGAGCATCTGTTGCCGATCGCGGTGGATTCGGTTCGGGCTCAGACGTTCGGTGATTGGGAGCTATTGATCGTTGACGATCACAGCACGGATGGCACACGGGAGTTAGTCGAGCAGTGGTCCGCTGAGGACGGCCGGATCCGCTATCTCGTCAATGAGCGCACAAAGGGGCCGGCCGGCGCGAGGAACACCGGAATTGATCATTCCCGACGAGAATACGTCGCGTTTCTCGATAGCGATGACGAGTGGATGCCTTATCATTTGGAGAAGATGGTAGCTACACTGAATTCGTTGGCGAACGAGATTGACCTGATGACCGCGAATGCCGTGCGGAGATTTCGCTCGACAGGGAAAGTGTATCAACAAACGATGGCAAACGCTGAAGGGGCGGCGATTCGACAAGAGGGACAGGTGTGGTTGTTCGACCCAGAGAAGAGTTTCGACCTAATTCTTCATGGAGAGGGCTTAATCACTACGCAGACAATTGTGATGCGAAGGAATTGGTTGCAGCGAATTCGGTTCCGGGAGGAACTTCCCCCTGGTCCCGAGGACTTTTTCTTTCAATTGGAACTAACGAACTCAGGGATCAAAATTGGCCATTTTGCTGATGTCCATCTTACATACTGGGCGCATGGAGATAACCTAACGACCGCTGGGGGAATCAGCAATCCAGCAAAGATTGCCTCATTGTTTCAGACATATCAAGTTCAATATAAATTGATGCTTAGATCACTACAGCTTACTCGCAGGCAACGACGGCAAGTGATTAATTTGCTATGTGAAGAAGCATTCTGGCAAATCGGCTATAATGGCTATTTGCAATTAGGGCATCACAAGGAAGCCCGGCGGTGGTTTCGGACGGCACTGAAATGTAAACCTTGGCGGCTAGACTATTGGAAGACGTATCTCACTTCGTACTTACGTCGGCATCCCGTTCGACAACCATTTGCAAATTGACTGTAAAGTAATGTCTCAAAGCGCAGTTGCAATTCGGCAATTTCCTCACACCATCCTGATGATCGAGAAAGTTCGCATCGCTCTGATTGGTTGTGGGGCGGTTTCTCGGCAGATGCATTTGCCGGTGTTGGCCGGGCACGAGGGCATTGAACTTTCGGTCTTGGTGGACCGGGATCTTAAGCGGGCGGGTGAAATCGCGAAGGAATATGGCGTCAAGGCCGTTCTTAGCGATGCGGCGGAGTTGAATGGGGAAGAGATTGATGCCGCGGTAATCGCGACGCCGCCGTTTCATCATGCCCCTTGTGCAATAGAATTGATGCGGCGGGGGATTCACGTTCTGGTCGAAAAGCCGATGGCGACTCGCTACGAAGATGCGGTTGAGATGGTTCGCACGGCTTCGGAAGAAAACGTGGTGCTAAACGTCGGCGTGTTTCGGCGGTTGTATCCCAGTTTGCGGTTGTTGCGGGGCTTGCTCGAATGCGAGTATCTTGGCCGACCCCGACACTTCAGTTTGCGAAGCGGGGCAGTCTATGGTTGGGACGCGGCGACATTGGGGAACGTGCGGAGAGACTGGGCGGGCGGCGGCGTGCTGATGGACATGGGCCCGCATCATTTGGATCAGCTCTTCGCGATTTTCGTTGGCCCCGGCGAGGTTCTGCAATATCGCGATGATGCTTACGGAGGCTGCGAAGCGAATTGCGAGGTCTCTTTGCGAATGCGGCACCGGGGCGAGAATGTGGATGGCGAATTGGTCCTCAGTCGTACCAAGTCATTGCGAAATAGTCTGAAAATTGAATGTGAGCGAGGCTACTTGGAAGTCGGCTTCAGCGATCGGTTTCGAGTTAAGATCGTTCCCGATGGGCTTTGTGCTGAGGATTGTTTTGATGAGCGAACGAGACCCATCCAACTAGAGGCGGAATGGGCGGGAGAAGGAGAATCGGAATGGTATCAATCGTTCCGCATGCAAATCGACGATTGGCTGGATGCGATTCGCAGCGGAAATTCCAGCAGGCTCTCCGGTTCAAGCTGCCTGCCCTCTATGAAGCTTATTGATGACTGTTTCGCGAGAAAGGAACCGCTCCCGCGACCATGGATTGCCGGTGTGACAGCTCCCAAGCTCGGTTCGGAAATCCAACGGGTATTAATTACCGGAGCATCGGGCTTTATCGGTTGTCGATTGGCGGAGGTCATCTCGCAAGATTCGGGGTGCGAGTTGCGGGCGATGGTTCGCAAGCCGGCCAACGCCGCCCGAATCGCTCGGCTGGATGTTGAGCTGGTGCAAGTGGATCTGCGGGATCGCGATCAAGTTCGAGAGGCCGTGCAGGGCTGTGATGCCGTGGTGCATTGCGCGGTCGGCACAGATTATTGGAGCCAGCGCAGGTTGCGGACGTGACGATTGGCGGCACGCGGAACATTGTAGAGGCCGCGATGGCAGCGGGAGTGAAGCGGTTCGTACACATCAGCAGCATCGGCGTGCACAATAGCCGATTGAATGGTGTGTTGGATGAAACTTCACCCACAGCTCCTCCGAAAAACGACCATTATGGTCGCACGAAATTGCAAGCGGAACAACTTGTTCAAAAGGCTGCGGCGAACGGGTTGTCCGCAGTGATTCTTCGGCCCGGATGTGTGTATGGTCCGCATGGGACGACTTTCATCACGCGACCTCTCGAAGCGTTGGAGTCTGGTCGCCTGATTCTCGCCGGTTCGGCAGAGACCCCGGCGAACACGGTCTTTGTGGACAATCTGGTGGAAGCGATCCTGCTGAGTTTGCGGCAGGCGGAGCAAAACGTAGGGGAGGTTTTCACCATCAGCGATGGAGATTCCGTAACTTGGGGCGAATTTTATGCTTTTTTCGCCGATGCCTTAGACTATGAACTACACTATGAAGGCAGCCAATTACCGAGCGTGCGTTCCTCCTCGGCAATAGGGCGGTTATTGGGGATTACAGACGTGGTGAAGTCGTCGGAGTTTCGGGCACTGGCCCGGAAAGCTATCGACACAAAACCGCTGGGTACGCCCTTCCGATGGTTGCTCGACTCTTCACCGAGCTTAACGAATTGGTTAAAACGCCGACTGGGCGGGGGCGGCGCTTCAATCTATCGACCAGAAACAACTGCGGATGCTCCAGAAATTCGCGTGACCCCAAGGCTTGCCTCAATCAGCACGAAGAAAGCCCAAAGCCGACTCGGTTATGGGCCGCTCATTTCCGGATTAGAGGCGCGCGAACTCACGCTGGCTTGGTGGCGAGAGTGGAAATCTCAGTAGTGAATGGAACCCATGCCAATTGTTAGCATTATTTTGCCGACTTATAACCGCGAGAAGTTTCTCCCGGAAGCATTTGCGGCGATTGCTTCTCAGACCTTCACGGACTGGGAACTGATCATCGTGGATGATGGCAGCACGGATGGCACGCGGGAACTAGTGCCACAACTGACTGCGGATTTCCCGCAGCCTGTGCGTTACATTTATCAAGAAAACCAAGGAGCTTATGGAGCACGCAACACGGGTCTGGATCATGCGACCGGAAAATATATCGCCTTTTATGACAGCGATGATCTCTGGTTGCCGCACCATCTGAAGGATTGCGTGGAAGGCTTGGAAGCCAACCCGGACGTGGACTGGGTCTATGGAGCTTGCCGAATGGTGGACCACTCGACCGGCGAGGAACTGGCTCCCTCGACATTCTACATCAATGGGGAACCGCGGCCATTTTTGAGACTGAAAACTCGAACCGTCGGGAAGCTGCGGATTATCGAGGACGATTCGGCAATTCGCTGCATGATTACACATGGTCTCTACAATGGGTTGCAGAATTCGGTCATTCGAGCGTCCGTATTCACTGAGAAGCGATTTGAAGCCGAGAGCCGGAATGAAGCGGAAGATCAGTTGTTCGTCATTTTCAGCCTGCGTCGAAATGACCGAATCGCCTTCATTGATGCGGTTCATCTGGTCTATCGGGTTCACGATTCGAATTCCTCGGCGGCGGGAAACTCTGCGAATGGTGAAAGAAACCGTCGAGTGCTTCAACTATTGGCTGCCGGCTACGAGCGGATGCTAAGAGAACCGAAATGGCGTCCCTTAGATCGCCGGGCCCTGCGGCGGAGACTCAACCAAGAATACTTCTGGAAGCTGGGCTATGCCACGCTATGGATGACGGGTCGGCGTGCTGAAGCATTAAAAATGTTCCGCCGCGGTCTACGGCACTGGCCGTGGGATTGGCGCTGTTGGAAAACTTATCTGCCTAAGCAACTCTTTACTCGAATATGAATTCTCTAATGCTGGTATCAATGAAAAAAGCTGTGAGTCAGTCATTGCCGCCTTTGGTTCGGAACTGGATCTGGTGCTTGACGGATGCCGAGTATCGAAAGGAGTATCGCGCAAACCAACAGAGAATTGCTAATCTTCGAGCAGCTCAAAATGAAGCTGGAAAATACATTCTCTCCCACTACGGTTCGATTGTTCTAGACGGTCCATTTCGGGGCCTGAACTATTTGGTTGAAAACAATACCGTACCAACTCACAAACTACTTGGAACCTATGAAAAGGAATTGTGGCCGATTATCGAGGAAATTATTGCGCGTGATTATCGAACTATCATCGATATTGGTGCTGCTGAGGGGTACTACGTAGTCGGGCTTGCCCAGCGGATGCCGGAAGCGAGGGTTGTCGCATTCGAAGCCCAACTAAAAATTCATCCGCGCATTCGACGAGTTGGCGAATCGAAACGGTGTCCGAAATCGCATCGAGATTCGTGGGCTTTGCGATTCATCTAGCCTCAAAGATGTGCTCGGAACGGGGACAGATACGCTAGTCATTTGCGACATTGAGGGGGCGGAGGAACATGTATTGAATCCTAATGCCATTCCTGAGCTACGGCATGCTGATGTTCTGGTCGAAGTTCACGAGAATCTCGCACCTGGTGTCTCAGAAGTGCTACGCACTCGCTTTCAGACCACTCATCCAATCAATGAAATTCTAAGTGTTCCACGGATCGCTAGCGATTGCCCGTCACAAGTGAATCTGCCCGATCAACTTATCATTCATGCCATGGACGAATTCAGAGGCCGCGAAAACAAATGGTTTTGGATGTCTCGTCCTTCGCCTGATTCCCGATAGGTGAAACTTATGCCTCGAAAGCCAAATCTGTTTATTATTGGTGCAGCCAAGTGCGCCACGAGTTCGTTGCATACCTATTTGTCTGCTCATCCCCAAATCTACATGAGCAGGCTGAAAGAGCCTGGGTATTTTTCCGAACCTGAGTCCTCGATTATAAAAAAAAGGCCCTTCACGGTTTTGGGCAAGACCACCATGAAACCGTACCGCAACGACATGACATCGTATTTATCCTTGTTTGAAGAGGCTGGTGATGCCGAATATGTTGGAGAATCCTCGACGGCTTATTCTCAACTGCCAATCCGTGAAGGCGTTTCCGATCGCATTCACGCTTTCAACAAGGATGCGCGAATTATCTATTTGATGCGTGATCCTGTTGATCGTGCAATTAGTCATTATTGGTGGAATGTTCAAAACGAGGGAGAGAAAAGGGATCTTCATTCGTCGATTGTCCATCCTGGAGCCTATCGCGACTTGAGTTACTATGCGATGCAACTGAGACCATACTTGGACAGATTTGGCCGAGATCGGGTCTACTGGCTAACGGCGGAATCGCTTTGGAGCGAACCCGAACGAATTCTTACAAATTTGCTCACTTGGTTGGGAGTCGATAGTTCCTTCATGCCGCCGGGTCTTCGTACTCGCGAGAACACGACCCCGGACATAGTAAGTCAACCGAAATTGGGTATTCTCGACCGACTTCGGTTTTCCGGTGCGTGGGACCGCATCGGTCCTTGGATCCCAAAACCTCTTCGAAGCGCAGCCTGTCGTTGGAATGCACGGAAAATTGATCGAAACGCCATCGATGCCCAACCCGCGATGGAATTTCTACGGACGATTCAAAGTGAGCAAGTCGCGGAACTTAGGGAGCTGTTGGAGTATGACTTCCCTGAATGGACCAACGTGAACGCACTCTCGGCTTGTAAATCATGAACGTTCTCTATCTCACCATGAACCCTAACCGTCAGAGCACCACTGTGCCCACTGAGGGGTGGTTTCGGTTTTTGCCGGAGCGGGGATTGCGACCCGTGCTGGTGTCGCGGGAGTTGGGGGCCTTTCACGAATGGTCGTTGGAGCAAGGGATACCGGCGTATCAGGATGCGTTGCCGTTTCCAAGTAAGCGGAACCCCATACCGTTTTTTCGCTCGCTTTGGCATCTGCGGAAGATTGTGCAAAAACATCGCATCGAATTGATCCATTGCAATGAGCAAGACATCTATCCCATCGGGCAATATCTGGGGCGAATCTGCAAGTTGCCTGTAGTAGTCAGCGTGCATTTTACAATGGGCCGTGGGTATTGCACTTGGGCGTTTGGCGGGAAGAAGGCCCCAGAACGGATGTTCTTCGTCAGCCGGCGAAATCTGGAAGCCTGTCGCGATGGGCTTGATGGTGTGGTGCCCGAATCTCAATGGCAAGTGCTTCACAACGGCCTTGACTTAACTTCATATCGGCCCGATGCCGTCTTAGCTCAACAGTTTCGTCAAGAACACTCGCTAGAACCAGATGATATTTTAATTGGGGCAGGCTGTGCTTTTCGGGAACGGAAACAACTTGAACATCTTTTTGAAGTCGGATCACGCTTGGCGAATGATCGGGTGAAACTCGTGCTCGCTGGCTTTCCAGTTAGCGAAGAAGCAGCGTATGCGGAATCCCTTTTGAGCGAAGCCAAGCAATTGCTAGGCGGTCGCCTTCAATTTGTTGGCTGCCTAAGTGATATGCGAGGATTTAGTAATGCCCTCGATCTCTTCGTGAACACTAGCCGCGAGGAATCGTTTGGAATTAGCGTGCTTGAAGGTTTGGCTTGTGGTTGCCCAACGGTTGGCTATGACAGCAAAGCGGTTGATGAAGTTGTCCTACCAGACGGTGGAGAAATCGTTGAACAAGACAATGTCGATAAACTAACGGATGCGGTACGGCATTGGACACAAAATCGTCAATGGCTGAAAGAACAACGTCCCTTAGCCCGTAAGCAAGCGGAACGCTTTGATTTGCAGAAACTTTCCTATCAACTCTGGGACGAATATAACGATGTTCTAAGTATTCGGAATCCCAAGTCTGTCAAGGCGGCGGCTACGGTATGATGAATCTAAAAATCACCCTGACCACTTGGGCTCCTTTTATTGGCGGGGCGGAGGTGGCGGTGGAGCGGTTGGCTTTGGGGCTGGCTGCGGCGGGGCATGAGGTGCTGTTGGTCGTGGGAACCGATGGGGATGCTGGCCCGGTTTCGCGGGGCGGGGATTCGCTGCGAGTTCGTGCCGCAACGCTTTACCGATAAGCTAAAATGGCTCTCGTACCGTAAGTCGCGAAATCGGCTGAGGGAGATTCTAAGAAGCGAACAGCCGGATTTGGTGCATAGTAACGATCTGCCCACGCATCAGATGACCGCCGATGCAGCCGGGCGGATGGGGATTCCTAGGGTTTGTCATCATCGCTGGATATTTGAAGGGTCGGCGATTGATTGGCTCAATAAATTCGATGCGAACGGGCATTTGTTCGTTTCAAATGCCTTGATGGAAATGCTGGCGGGGGAATCGCCGCATCTGTCGGAAAGCCCGCGATCTGTGGTCTACGACGGCTTACCCATGCCCGCGTTGCCCACAGCCGAGGAACGGCTAGCGTGCCGGCGGCAATTGGGGCTGCCTACGGATCGCCCCGTGGTGTTGTTCGCGGGGCAGATCATCGAACGCAAGGGCGTGGCCGATTTGTTAGTGGGTTGGTCGATGCTGAAAAGTTGGCATCAGTGCGCGGAGCTCATTTTGCTTGGCGATGATTTGGCAGGCAAAGGGGCTTATCGGCAGGAGATGGAAGCGTTGGCCCTCAAATTGGGTTGCCCCGCGATTCGTGGGATTTCAGCAAAACGTTCCCGAATGGCTCTCGGCGGCGGATATAGTGATGGTTCCCTCCCATGCCGAGCCTTTGGGAAATGCGACGCTTGAAGCGATGGCTTATGGGTTGCCCGTAATTGGGGGAAATGTGGGCGGGATTCCCGAGATGATCGTGGAGGGAACTACGGGAACGTTGATTCCGCCAAAGTCTCCGCAAGCACTTGCCGAGGCCGTCGAGTGCTTGTTGGCGGATGCGGCCCTGCGAAAACGAATGGGGGAAGCGGCAAGGTCGCGGTGTGAAGAGATGTTTTCGCTGGAAGCGCACGTGGAAGCGGTATTAAAAGAGTACGAACACGTTTTGTTGCCCGCCGCTGTGGGGGCAAACCCTTGACGGCGTTGTTGGTCACGCATGTCTTTCCTCCTTTGCCGGGAGGGAGCGGACGCTGGTTTTGGGAAATCTATCGTCGGCTGCCACGAGAGCAAGTGGCGATTGTCGCCGGAGAACATCTCAGGTCCGCCGAGTTTGATCTTGGTCACGATTTGCGGGTGAATCGCGTGCCAATGAATCTGCCGAGTTGGGGGATCCGCAGCCTAGGTGGAATCAAAGGGTATTGGCGGGCTTTGCGTGAGATCCGGAGAATCGTCAAGCGAGACCGGATCACGCAGCTCCATTGTGGCGCGTGCCTTCCTGATGGATGGTTGGGCTACCTTTGCCGTCGATTTTTCGGCGTCCCCTACTTGGTTTATATGCACGGGGAAGAACTGTGTTACGCCGGGAGTAGCCACGAGCTAGGTTGGATGTGCCGCAAGGTTCTTTTGGCTGCTGAGTTTATCGTGGCCAACAGCCAAAACACGCGGACGATTCTGCTAGAAAAATGGGGCGTGCCGGAAAACAAAATTCAAGTGCTGACCCCCGGCGTGGATTGCGAGCGATTTCATCCTCGCGAACCTGATGCCGAGTTGAGACGAGACCTGGGTTGGCAGGATCGCCTCGTGATATTAACGGTCGGCAGATTGCAGAAACGCAAGGGCCACGATGCGTTGATTCGAGCCCTCCCGCTCGTTAGGGAGCATGTTCCTCAAGTTCTCTACTCCATCGCGGGTGGCGGCGAGGAGCGCGAAAGACTCGAAAAATTGGTGGCCGAGTTGGATTTGCGGGGCTTCGTTCAATTTCGGGGCGAAACGACGGATGAGGAATTGATTGCCTGCTATCAACAGTGCGATCTGTTTGCGCTGCCCAATCGCCGGATTGGGGAGGATTTGGAAGGCTTCGGGATGGTGCTCGTCGAAGCGCAAGCCTGCGGGAAGCCCGTCATCGCGGGAAACAGCGGAGGCACGGGCGAAACTATGCGGATTCCCGACACCGGCCTCACGCTGAATTGCGACGAGACCGCTCGGCTGAGTGAATGCCTCTCCGGATTGCTGCTCGATTCCAAAACTCGCCTGAAGATGGGCCAGTCCGTGCGCGCAATGGGTCAAAGAACATTTCGACTGGCCCGTTCTCACGGAACAAGCGTCCGATTTGCTCCTGGCCAATTGGGCCGCGATTCCTCATACAAATTCCATTGTCCGCGCGGGTTTGTAGCGGTCGGGATGTCGAGTCACGTGAAATCCAATCTCAAGGCGATGGTGAATGGGATTAGCACTCTACTCGTGCTTCCCTGCGTGGTATTATTCCGCCTGGGATCTTTTTGCCTCGGCAAGGAAACCTGTTTTCCCGGTTGGTCGCAAGTTTTTAGTCTCATTCCAGGCATCTGCGGCGTGTATTTACGGCGGGCGTTTTTTGGGTGGGTGCTGCCTGGGGTGGGAAAAGATGCTTGGATTAGTTTCGGCACGGTTTTCTCGCATCCCACGGCGGAAATCGGCGAACGAGTCTACGTGGGCGTGGGCTGCATGATTGGGGACGTGACTTTGGAACAAGACGTGCTGATCGGCTCGCACGTTTCCATCATCAATGGAAATCGCCAGCACGGAATCGAGCGGTTGGACGTTCCCGTCCGGGAACAACCGGGAGAATACCCGCGCGTGACCATCGGCCAAGATAGCTGGATTGGAGACCGCTCGATCGTAATGGCCAACGTGGGTCGCCATGCCGTCGTTGGGGCGGGATCAGTGGTGACAAAACCTATTCCAGATTTTGCCATTGTGGTGGGCAATCCCGCGAAAGTTATCAAGTTACGGAATGACAAACCGGCGGATACTTCGGCACAATTATGCAACCAGATCCAATGTTGACCAAACCCGCTCGGTAATTATACCCCGTCTTCAAACGAGTCACTTGGAAACCATGAACCCTCCAGAAATCCTAAAACCAGACCGTCATGGTGCCGTTCCAAAAAACGGGATGTATAGCAAGTTGGTTCTTATCATCCTATTTGTCTTCCATATTTGTGCTGTTTTCCTGCTGTTGCCACCTACGGAACTTTTCAACTCGCAACCAATTTTGGGGGCCGATCATCCGGCCCACGCCCATCGGGTTCTTGTTTATCGAAATGCACTTTATCAAGGTGATGCGCCTTGGGGATACGATCCATCAGTTTGTGGCGGCGTCGTTATGCGTCCAACCCAGGATGCTGGGGCGAAGCCCCAAGAAGTGATCGGAGCAATGCTTCCTTGGTTGACGGAAGGGCAAGTCCTTCGGCACTTTCTATTCCTGACAGCATTATTTGCACCCCTGTGGTCACTTTTGGCATGCCGCCTGCTTCAGTTGTCACCCTCCATCATGGTTTGGAACCTATTCATGGTTTTGGCCTCCATGTGGTTGTATTTGAATTTTGCCGGTTTTTTGCGTTGGGGTTTGACGGCGTTCGCGTTTTCCAGCTACCTCGCCCCCCTCGTGTTAGCGTCGTTTCAGGTTTTTTTCGCGCATGCTTCGTGGCGGCATTATTTTTTAGTCGTAGCGTTGCTCGCATTCCAAGCCTTTCTGCATGTTCTAGGGCCTGTAATTTTAGCACCAGTCATTTGTTTTGAAGCAGTGTTCGCATCAAATCTTTCGAGGCCCTGGCGATTGGCTGCACTTCTTATTCCGCTAGTTGTCGCTTTGCTAAATGCATTTTGGCTCGTTCCGTTTGTGGCAGATTTCGCGATGACGCCAAATCCTCCCGGACGGGACTTTACAACCTATCCAGCCGACTTGGTTTATCATTCTTGGGACCACATGTTGGCAATGCTTGCTCCCATGCGTGTTGTGGTTGCCTTGCTTTCACTCTTTCTAGTGGGGATTGGTTTTTTTCAGTTTGCAAAATTGTGTGGAAAACGCACTGCTGTGGCATTTCTCGCGGCGGGAATGTTCGGAGTTCTGCTGAAATTCTTCGGTTCCTTCATCCCTGTCGTAGTGATGATGCAGCCATCGAGATTTCTATTGACCGGCGCGAGCGTGCTCGCCCTTCCGTTGGCTATGGGCACCGAACGACTTTGTCGTTTGCTGCGGATTCCAAACTCGTTTGCTTGCGGTTTGGCGACCCTCTTGGTGATTGGAACCGCGGGTTGGAAAGACCGTCAGAGCCATGAACACAACTCCGGGCGAGAACATGTAAACTTCGCTGGCAATACCGAAATCGAAAGCACGGGAACATTGGGGCTTCCTCGTTCAATTCCTACTCCAGATTTTGTTGATGCGTTAACCATTTTCGTTGCACGACATACGAACGAAAATGATCGCATCCTGCTTCAAACGCGGGCTCAATGCGAAGGAAAAATTTTAGCTGCCGTTTGGCGGAGAGAGGTCATAGGAAATGCGTATCCCGATCAAAATGATCCTGCCAACTTCCTCACCAATCGACTATTTGGACGTGAAATTTCCAGTTGGTCCTCAGGCGAACTGAAGGCAGCCATCGGGCAGTGGGGGATCAACTGGGTGTTTACATGCACGGATGAAGCGGCAAAGCTATTTGAACGAACCTATGAAAAAAAAGGGATACAAACAGGAATCTTTCGTGGCTTTTACGTTTCGAAAGATCAAACCAGGTTTCTCATAGGCGAGGGAACAATTGAAACAAAGGTGAACCGTATAATTCTTCAGAATCTCAAACCCAACCAAGGCAAAGTTGTGGTACGGTATCGGTATCATCCTGCTTGGTCCGCCAGCAATGAATCAACTATTACTGGCTTTGATGTGCCTGGGGCCTCCAATGGGTTTCTGCTGATTAAGCCAACCGCACCATCCGTGGAATTAACCTTTTCACCAACTGCCATGTTTACCGCTGGGTGGCCAGCTTTAGACAAGGATTGATAATCTTTTGCTTGGATAGTTTTTTAACCCCTTTGTCTACACGATTTTATTATGTGCGGGTTCGCTGGATTGCTTCATACTGAGGCAGATCAATCAGTAGTTGCTGGCGCGATTTCACTTGCAGTAGATTCCATCGCGCATCGGGGGCCGGATGCGGTGGGGGTTTGGGTGGGGGATGGCGTGGGGTTGGGGCATCGGCGGCTTTCGATTATTGATTTGGCCGGGGGCGATCAGCCGATGGCCAATGAAGATGGACGAGTGCGGGTGGTGTTCAATGGCGAGATCTATAACTATCGGGAACTCAAGCGAGAACTAGAGCAAAAGGGGCATCGGTTTTCTACGTCCAGCGACACGGAAGTTTTGGTGCATCTTTATGAGGACTTGGGCGAGCGGTTAGTAGAAAGGCTGCGGGGCATGTTCGCCTTCGCGATTTGGGACGATCGGCGGAAACTCCTCTTATTGGGTCGGGATCACATCGGGCAAAAGCCGCTTTACTATTATCGCCATCAAGGGCAGTTTTTGTTTGGTTCCGAGATTAAAGCGATTCTCGCATTTGGCGAGGTAGATCGCTCGCTCGATTATGAAGCTTTGGAAGACTATTTGACGTTTGGGGTGATCCCCGGCGAAAAATCCATCTTTCGGCACATCCGAAAACTGCCGCCGGCGCATACGCTGACGATTCGGCAAGACAATTTGCAGGTTTCCGTGCGGCGGTATTGGCGGTTGGAAGGCGAACCCGATGAATCGCGCACCGAAGCGGAATGGCTGGAAGCGATCGACGAGAAACTTCGCGAGACGGTCAAAGCCCATCAAATCGCGGATGTGCCTGTGGGAGCGTTTTTGAGCGGAGGGTTGGATTCCAGCATGATTGTCGCCAGCATGCAGCAAGCGATTGGGGAACCGTTGAAGACGTTTTCGATGGGGTTTCAAGACCGCCGATTTAGCGAACTGCCTTACGCCCGCAAGGTGGCGGACTTCCTCCACACCGAACATTATGAAGATGTCGTCACGCCCAAAGCCGTCGAATGTTTGACCGCTTTGACCAGGCATTACGATGAGCCGTTCGCCGATTCGAGCGCAATTCCCACAATGGCCGTGGCCCGGTTGGCGAGCGAACACGTGAAGGTGGTCGTCTCTGGGGACGGGGGAGACGAAGCCTTCGGCGGCTATTCTCGTTATGCGCACGATCTTCGCGAAGGGGCGATTCGCAGCCGATTGCCGGTTTGGTTTCGCAAGAATCTGCTCGCGCCGGTCGGTCGCATTTGGCCCAAGGCGGATTGGCTGCCTCGGGCGTTGCGGGCGAAAACGGCGCTCAGGAATTTGTCGCTTGATCCGGCGGCGGCGTATGCCAACACGATCTCGGTCTGCCGACCGGAACTCCGTAGGGGATTATTGACAAACGAGGTCCGAAACCAACTGGCCGGCTATCGGCCGGAGGAACGGGTGCTTTCCTCGTTCGGGCGAGGCCGCGATCTCCTGCAATCGATGTTGTTGTGCGACGTAGAACTGTTGTTGCCCGATGATTTTTTGGTGAAGGTCGATCGAGCAAGCATGGCGGTGGGATTGGAAGTCAGGCCGCCTTTGGTCGATCATGAGTTTTTAGAGATGGCAATTCGGATTCCTTCCCGGTTCAAAATTTGCGGCGGGGAATCCAAAGCGATCTTCAAAACCTTGGCTCGCCGAAAATTACCGGCGGAGACGATTGACCGGCCCAAACAAGGTTTTGAGATCCCGGTGGATGACTGGCTGCGCGGTCCGCTTCGCCCATTCATTGAAGACAGTTTGCTTTCGCAATCCGCGCCCGTGGCCGAGCTTATCAACCAATCGGCGGCGAGAACGATGTATGCTCGGCATTGTGCCGGCGTGGGTCGGCACGGAGGCGTGCTGTGGTCTCTCTTAGTGCTCGCAGAGTGGATGCAGGTTTATTCCTCACAACCAGACCCCGCTTCGCCGCGATTTGCTAATGCTGTTCCGATTGGAGATTGACGATGGTCTTTCCGCATCTTTATCTTGATAGCATCCTTGAACTGGAACTCGCCTATCTCCGGCAGCGGGGGATCCGGGGATTGTTTTTGGATGTGGACGGCACGCTAAAAGATCATGGTTCTGCGGAGATTGGAAACAACGTCTTGGAATGGATGGGGATGATAAAAGAGAGCGGCATCACGTTGTCACTCTGTTCCAATGGGCGAGCCGGCCGGATAGAACAACTGGCCCGCCGCTTGGACGTTCCCTTTATCGCCGAAGCCTTCAAGCCGTTTCCATTTCGTTGCCGGCGAGCGCTAAAAGAGCGAGGCTTGTTGCCTCATGAAATGGCGATGGTCGGCGACCAGATTTATGCGGATGTGCTCGTGGGGCGATTGAGCCGCATGCATACGATTTTGATTAAGCCCACAAGCCGCGTCGAACCCTGGTTCACACGGCTGAAACGTCCTTTTGAATCGCCGATTTTATGGAAACTGCGGCGAGCGAAAAAGCGTTTGGAGGCCACGATCCAACATGCGGTGGAAACCGCGAGTTCATCGCCCGATTCCACCTTTCCTCGCGACTAGAGCTTTTGCTTCCCTTTTTATATTCCGCTGGTCCGCCGGCGTATAGGTTCTCTGATGTCTCAATCCTCCGAATCGCAACCCACCGCCGTGATGGCTCCCTCGAATCCGGCCTCGTCCGGAGGGCTTCAACGGCTCGTACCTTACATCCAGATTGCGCGGCCCGATCATTGGTTCAAGAACGTGTTCATGCTGGTGGGCGTGGTGCTGGCGATTTTTTACTTTTCCGATCTGGCTGCGTTTTCTTGGCTGATGCTGGGAATCGGTCTGGCCAGCACATGCCTGGTGGCATCCAGCAACTATGTCATCAATGAAATTCTGGATGCCCCGTCCGACCGCGACCATCCCGTGAAGTGTCAGCGGCCAATCCCCGCGGGGTTGGTCAGCTTGCCCTTGGCCTATGTCGAGTGGCTGCTGCTTGCAGTCGCGGGTTTGGGCTTGGCGGCGATGGTGAATGGGGCTTTTCTTGCCACGGCTGCCGGGCTGTGGATTATGGGCTTGATCTATAACATTCCCCCGATCCGCAGCAAGGAAGTTCCCTACGTGGATGTGCTTTCCGAGTCGGTGAATAATCCTCTGCGGCTGATGCTGGGTTGGTTTATCGTGAAGCCGGCGGCGATTCCTCCCTTGTCGTTGATGATCTCCTATTGGATGGTGGGGGCCTTCTTCATGGCGAGCAAGCGCTTTGCCGAATACCGCTCGATCAATGATCCCGTCCGTGCGGCGGCCTATCGAAAATCCTTTCATTACTATGATGATAACCGCTTGATGGTAAGCATGTTTTTCTATGGTTCCGCGGCGGCACTTTTATTGGGCGTATTCATTGTTCGCTATAAGTTGGAGCTATTGCTCTCGGTGCCGATGATCGCCGGCTTTTTCGCCATGTATCTGCACGTCACGTTAAAACCGAATAGCCCGGTGCAAAACCCCGAACACCTCTATCGCGAGCGAACCTTGATGATTTACCTCAGCCTCTGCGTGGTAGCGTTTTTAGGGTTGATGTTCGTGGACATTCCGGCTTTGTACGATGTGTTTAACGTCACCCCCTCTCAGATGAAGTCCCTCTGGAAATTTTAGGATGCTCTGGCAACCGAGCTACTGATTTCAACAATCCCATAGAGATTCTCTCAGAGTGCTTGACGTGACTTCCACACAAACGCTTCCTATAAATCATGCCCCGCAAACCGGCAGTCGGCATCGGCCGGCTCTTGTGCTGCTTGTGATTGTGGGGGCCTTGTTGCGGTTAGGATTAATTGTTGTCTTCGATCAACAAACACCCGAAATCGCGGATGCCCAGGACTATGATCGATTGGCCGTCGATCTCGTGGAGACGGGTCGATATCAGGATTCCTCAGGTAATCTGACCTCACTGAGGCCGCCGCTTTATCCGTATCTGGTCTCTCTCCTCTATCGAGGATTTGGGCTGGAGAACTATACGGCGGTGCGAATTGCTCAAGCCTTGCTCAGTTTGCTCACGCTGCTCTTGGTCTATCAATTAGGGAAAGAACTCTACTCATCCACTGTGGGACTCTGGGCGGCTGCGGGCTATTGTTTTTATCCGACACTTTTGGTGATGAACAACCTGCTTTTAAGCGAGGGCTTGTTCACGTTTTTCTTCACGGCCGCCATGCTTCTGGCCGTGCGCGGTAGACTCGCCGAAACTATTCGGCGCGATCGGGATTGGGCTTTGTCTGGCGTTGGGTGCATTGACGCGAAGCATATTGTGGCTGTTTTCGCCGCTGTTTTGCGTGTTGCTGTTTTTCGCGATTCAGGCCCCGATCAAGAAACGGTTTCTCACATCGGGGACTGTTCTCGCCACCTTTTTACTGGTGATCTTTCCTTGGGCTTGGCGGAATACGCAACTTCAGAAAACGCTGGTCGTGGTCGATGTGATGGGCGGGCGGAACGTGATGATGGGGAACTACGAATACACCCCGCAGGAACGATCTTGGGCGACGATTACCGATGTCACGGGCGAGCGAGCTTGGCACAAGGTTCTTAGCGAACATACGCCGGACTATTCCACATTAACTCAAGGGCAAATCGACAAGGCGGCGATGAAGTATGGCATCACCTTCTTCTTCTCGCACCTGCGTCTCTCGATCGAGCGGTCGGTGGTCAAATTTTTTAATTTCTGGCAACTCGAACGCACATTCATCGCGGGCATGTCCCAAGGTCTATTCGGCGACATTCCGCGTTTGGTGATGTTAGGGCTAGCCGCTGCGATTTGCGGCGGTTATGCCATCGTAATTTTGTCGGCTTTGTTCGGGCTTTGGATTGTGCCCCCCTCCAAGGGATGGCCTCATGCCCTGTTGCTGTTTGGAATGGCATTTCCTTGTGTGATTCATTCTGCGGCATTCGCGCATTCTCGGTACCATCTGCCTCTCATCCCGATTTTGCTTGTTTATGCGGCGGCAGCAGTGGTCAATTGGAAGTCGATTTGGGCGAAACGGCCCACTTGGCAATTCACGATGGCGTCAGTGTGTTGTCTATTACTTGTCGCGGGGTGGGTTCGGGAGTTCGTGCTTGTCGATCTCCACCATTTTCAATAAGACTTGCGTGAATTGAAATCCTGTTTGATCGGTTGAATCATGCCTGGAATATGTGGGATCGCTAGCCGACACTCCGAAGTGCCGGATTGCGAGTTGCTCAATCGCATGCTGCTGTCGATGCGGCATCATGCCGAGGATGTCGTCCGACTGTCGGCCAAAGAGGGAGAATCCGCCGGCTTGGGAGTGGTGCATCTGCCATTCGCTGCAGATCATCAAACCCCGCTGGAAACGAGCGAGCTAACTGCTGTCTTTAGCGGCGAAATCTATAACCGTGAAGAGCTTAGGAATTTCCTCAAAACCCAGGGAATCTCTGTAGAGTCCGCCGCACGCGACTGGGAAGTATTTGTCGCGGGCGTGACCCAAATTGGCAGCGAGTTTCTCAAGCAGGTCGATGGCAAGTTTTGTGCGGCGATCTGGGATCGCGGGCAACAGAAGCTGTTTTTGATCACCGACAAATTCGGGTTGAAGCCCATCTATCATGCCGAGGCCGAGTCGCGGTTGTTATTTGCCTCGGAAATTAAATCTCTCCTCTGCGATTCCAATGTTTCGCGAGATCAAAATCCACGCGGGCTGGCACAGTTCTTTTCGCTGGGGCATTTTTGGAACAACGACACCTTTTACGATTCCATTCGCGTGATCCCCGCCGCCACGCTGGCCGCATACGACCTAAGAACGGGCAAATTGGAGTGCCAGCGTTATTGGAAGATGGCTCCGAATCGGAACCTGGGCGAGTTATCGGAAAACGAATGGATCGAGCGGATTGATGATCGGCTGAAAGCCTCGGTCGATGCCCAAACGTTGGACACCGAGCATTTGGGAATCGCACTCTCCGGAGGACTCGATGCCCGAACCGTGCTGGGGCTGACAGATCATAAACGGGTCGCCATGACCTGCTTCAGCTTGGGGATGGAAGGCAGTCTGGACGTCAATTCCGCCCGCAGATTGGCGGGGCTGGCGGGCTATCCCTATCACTTCTGCACGCTGGATGAAAACTTTCTGGGGAATTTTTCGCGGCACCTTGAGCGAATGGTGGAATTGACCGATGGGCATTATCTTTCCCAGTGCATCGTGCTGCCGACGTTTCCGCTGATTCGGGAATGGGGCATCCGCGTGCTTTTGCGGGGCCATGCCGGCGAACTGATGCACCTTCACAAAGCCTATAATTTCTCGTTGGATCAATCCGTCCGGAAAATACGCGGCCAACAGGATCTGGAAGCGTGGCTGCTGAAACGGCTCTCGGCCTATATGCTCGAAGCGGTGGATGGTCCCTTATTGGTTCAGGCCGACACCCAAGAGCGGGAACGCCTCGTGCGGGAGTCGATCCGCGAAGCGCTTGAGGAGACAAGCGATTGGGAAACGCCCATCAATCGCATCAGTCAGTTGTTTTTGACGCAGCGACTCCGCAGGGAAACAGCCCTTTCGCTGATGAAATTTCAATCCGTGACTGAGACCCGTTTGCCCTTCATGGATTCGCGGCTGATCGAACTGCTTTTGTCCTGCCCGCCTGAGTTGCGGATGGGAGAAACCTTGCAGGCCGCGATCCTCCGCCGACGCATTCCGGAGTTTCTGGCTCCGGCGAATTCCAACACGGGAGCCAGAGTGGGCGCACCGAAACTTGTCCGCCAAGCGGCTCTCTTCCGCATGAAGGTGTTGGGCAAATTGGGATTCAAAGGCCATCAACCTTACGAACGCTTAGGGCTTTGGCTTAGAACCTCGCTAAGAACCTTGGTCGAGGAAATTTTGCTCTCTTCGGAATGTTTGGACCGGGGCGTCTTCGTTCCCGAAACGGTGCGTGGCGTTGTCAAACAACATCTGGGGAATCAGCGAAATCATACGTTTTTGCTGCTTTCCATGATGATTTTTGAAATGGGGCAACGCCGTTTCGCCGACCAGGTTCCCACGCCGTCCCTGATGCCCTTTTCTCACATCCAACCGGCGTCTCGTCACTAGAGTTCCCCGTGTCCCAGGACAGACCAACGATTTGCCAATTGCTCCACGGCTTGCCGATTGGCGGGGCCGAGGTTCTTGCCGACCGCTTCGTGCGCTGCCTTTCGGACCGCTACCGGTTTGTGGTGGCTTGCCTGGACCAAGTGGGAACATTGGGGGAAGGGCTTGAGGCGGATGGCTTCACGGTCCGTCATCTGAAGCGAAAGCCGGGATTGGATTTGGGCTGCGCCGAAGACTTGCCCGTTTTGTTCGCGAAGAAAAAGTCGATTTGATCCACGCCCATCAATACACGCCGTTTTTCTATGCGCTCTCCAGCAGGTTATTTGGCCGTGGCGTGCCGGTGGTGTTTACCGAACACGGGCGCTGGCATCCAGATTATCCCCGCAAAAAGCGAATGTTTTTCAATCGGATGATGACCCGCAAGCGGGACCGATTTCTGGGCGTGGGCGAAGGGGTTCGGCAGGCCCTCATCACCAATGAAGGACTTCCCAAAGAGCGGGTGCAAGTGGTCTATAACGGCATCAATCTCCAGCCTTTCCAGCAACTTCCGCAGGATCGGGCCTCGATCCGCAGCGAATTTGGTTTCTCGCCTGAGGATTTTCTGATTTTGCAAGTTGCGAGACTCGACGGCCTCAAAGACCATCCCACGGCGATTCGGGCCATGAGGCAGGTTGTGCATAAGATCCCCCAGGCGAAACTGATCCTCGTTGGAGAAGGCCCCGAACGGGCGAAGATTGAACCCTTGATTCGCGAACTGGGTTTGGAAGATCATGTGCGGTTGCTGGGTTCCCGCCGGGATGTTCCCCGCCTCTTGTTCACCGCGGATGTGTTCTTGCTCACCAGCATTAGCGAAGGCATCCCCTTGACGATCATTGAAGGCATGGCGGCGGAATTGCCCGTGGTTTCGACCGATGTGGGCGGCCTGCGAGAGATTCTCGGCGATCCGCCCGTGGGAAAACTTTCCCCGGCAGGAGATGATCTGCAATTGGCCGAGGCGCTCATCGAATTTGCGGAACAGCCTGCCTTGCGGAAGAAATTGGGCGAACGGGGCCGCAAGCGGGCTTTCGAAATCTTTTCCGAGCAAACCATGCACGGCCAGTACGCAGAGATTTTTGATGAAGTGTTGGGAACCACCCAGCATCCAAAACCCCTTTTGGAAAAAGCCGCCCTTCCGATTTAGGTTTTGCAACTCTTTCCTTTGGGAATCGCTCTCAACTCGCAATTTGCCATGAATCTCTCCCTAGCTCAGACAGACATGTCACTGAGGAAGTCAACCGGTTTGGAACCTCCCTCCGCCAATGAAGAGAGTTTGCAGATTGTCCTCAGTCAGCCGGGGGACAGTCGCGAGGAAGATCCAAAAGACTCTCGGCTGAGTTGGCTTACGGTGCTGAAACACGGACTCGGGCATGAACCCTATTTAATTCGGGCGAAGGATTCGCGGGAAAATGTCTTGGCGGAATTGCCTTTGTGTTTTGTGAAAAGCCGCTTGTTCGGGCGGTATTTAGTCAGCCTGCCTTATATCAATTCGTCAGGGGTGGTTGCGGAATCAGATCGTGCCGCCGAGCTAGTCATTCAGCGAGCCGTCGATTTGGCGGAAGAATTGGATTGCCGATTTCTCGAGCTTCGGCACGAAACTCCGATTGAGCATCCGGCCCTGACCACAACGGTGAGCGAAAAAGTTCACATGCGAATGGAATTGCCGGAGACCGTGGAAGAACTGCGGGCGAAGCTCAAAAGCAAGGTGCGAAACCAAGTCAAGAATGGCGAGGGGCAAGGATTTTCGATTCTCTGGGGCCGGCAGGAACTTCTTGAGGATTTTTACGCGGTGTTCTCTCGCAACATGCGGGATTTGGGAACGCCGGTCTTCGGGCGGAAACTATTCGAGGCGATTTTGGAGAGTTTCCCGGAATCCGCCGAGTTGTGCAGCGTGCGGGATGGCCAAAGACCGATTGCCTCGGCCCTGTTGATTCATGGCCGGAGGGCTTCCGAAGTACCGAGCGCGAGTTCGCTCCGCGCGGAGAACTCCCGCAACCCCAACATGCTGATGTATTACCACCTTCTGGCCCGTTCGATCGAGCGCGGCCAAACGATGTTCGATTTTGGCAGAAGCACGCCGGAGGCTCCCACGTTTCGCTTCAAGAAGCAATGGGGGGCAAAACCCCATCCCGCGAATTGGCAATACCACATCCGCCGAGGCGAGGTGGGTGCGATGCGGCCCAATCATCCTAAGTATCAGCTTATGATTCGCGCTTGGCGGCGGTTGCCGCTTTGGTGCGCCAATCTGCTCGGCCCCCACATCGTGCGGGGAATTCCATGAGCAATCCCGCCCTCGTCCCGTCGCCCGTGAAACCGAACACCACCGAGCGTCTGCCCACTCTGTTGGTGTTCGCTGATGATTGGGGCAGGCATCCCTCGAGTTGCCAACATTTGATTCAACGGTTGACCAACCGGTTTCAAGTTCTTTGGGTGAACACAATTGGCACACGCACGCCCAAATTCGACCTCTTCACCCTTCGGCGCGGCGTTCAGAAACTCAAAAGTTGGAAGAAGGGGCTAAATCAAGCCGAAGCGGAATTATCGGTGATCGATCTTCCCATGCTGCCCTGGTCTGGATCATATTTCACGCGGTCCATTAACGAGAAGCTGGTCAGAGCGATTCTTCGCAAACAATTGCGTCGGCTGCGCGTGGAGGATCCAGTCATTATCACCACCTTGCCGCACGTCAGCTCTCTGATAAGGAACATCGGCCAAGTCGGGATGATTTACTATTGCACGGATGACTATAGCCAATGGCCTAATGCGAACCAAAAAGTTATGCTCGAGGCGGAGCGAGTGACTTTGAGACGCTCGGATTTGGTTCTCGCGGTCTCTCAACACCTCGTTTCCCGTTGCCAATCCGCAAAACGCTGCGAACTTTTTCCCCATGCCGTCGATTTTGATCATTTCGCGCAATCTTCCCAAACGATGCCTCACCCGGAGATATTGAAATTCCCCGGCCCAAGAATTGGCTTCTTTGGCCTGCTTTATGAAAAGATCGATTATGGCCTCCTCATGCGGGTGGCCCAGACTTTCCCCGATGCCAGCCTCATGCTGATCGGCCCAATAGACTACTGCCCCGAATCGATCAGAGAACTTCCCAACGTGCATCTCTTGGGTCCAAAACCCTATCGAGAACTTCCCTGTTGGTTAGCGGGTTTGGATGTGTTGCTGCTTCCCTACGTCATGGATGAAATGATTCGGCAAAGTAATCCTTTGAAATTGCCGCGAATGCCTAGCGACGGGCAAGCCGACGGTTTCCGTGGAAGTGCCCGAAGCCCGAGATCACGAGCCCCACATTCGTGTCGCCAAGACTCACGAGGAATTTCTTCTGGGTATCAAAAGCGCGCTCGACGAAGATCCTGCTTCTTCCTCGCGAATTTTGCGTCAGCAGAAGGTTCAATCCCAGACCTGGGATCTTCGTGCTAACCAATTGGAAGAATATGTCTTGTCGCTCGTCCCAGATGCTTCGCAATGCGAAACCATGCCATGATGTCCAATACCCTTGAAGCGCATACTCTGCCCGTGAATCGCACCGAGACGCCCCTGATCCTCCACACCCGTGTGGTGACGGGGACGGGTGGGGGGCCGGAAAAAACGATTCTTAATTCGCCCCGATTTTTAGAATCGCAAGGGTATCGGGCGATCTGCGCTTTCATGCATCCCCCGGAGGATCCCGGTTTTGCGGAACTTCAGCGGCGCGGAGCGGCGGCGGGCGCGAGAGTAGTTTCCATTCCGGATCGCGGCCCCTTCGACGTGTCCGTGGTGAAACAATTCGTCCGCCTCTGCCAAAAAGAAAACGTCACGATTTGGCACGCTCACGATTACAAGAGCAATGTCATGGGACTCCTCGTCAATCGTTCTTACCCCATGCATCTCGTGACCACCGTCTCATGGCTGGGACCAAAACACTTGGCGAGCGCTGCTTTATTACAAAATTGATCGTTGGGCTCAAAAGCGGTACGACAAAGTGATTTGTGTTTCTGCGGATCTATTGGAAACCGTCCGGCGTTCGGGAACGGCTGCGGAAAAAAGCCTCTTGATCGACAACGCGATCGACACCGAACGGTCGCAGCGGAGAGAATCCGCCCCGATCATGAAAGAACAGTTGGGATTTCGGCCAGATCGAAAACTCATCGGTGCGGTGGGCCGATTGTCGGGCGAGAAGAATTTTGCGAGTTTAATCGAAGCCGTTGCCCGGTTGTTGAAACAAGGTCAAGACGTGGAATTGGCCATCGCGGGCGAGGGACCGGAGCGGGCTAATCTGGAAAAGCAAATTGCCGAGCAACCGGAGCCGGGGCGTTTTCGTTTATTGGGATTTCAAAGTGAATTGGGCGACTTTTATCAAGCCTTGGACGTGTTCGCCCTCAGCAGTTTGCGGGAAGGCTTGCCGAACGTGCTCTTGGAAGCCATGGCCTTCCGGGTTCCGGTGGTTTCCACGGAGGCGGGCGGGGTTGCCCGTTTGCTGGAAAACGCACACAATGGTTTATTGGTTCCGGTGAATGATGTGCCCGCTTTGACCACCGCCTTGGGAAAGCTGCTTGATGATCCCAACTTGGCCGATACCTTGGGAACCTGCGGACGACGAACGATTGAAACACGTTTCAGCTTTGCGGCCCGGATGGAGCGAATCCGTGCAGTTTATGAGGAATTACTCTCGCGATGAATCGCATTTTTCGTCTTTTCGCGTGGTGGGCTGAAATGCCTCGGGCCCGCCGATTGTGGCTGGCTTGGGGCTATTGTTTTTTGCTGATTTATTTGTTGATCGCCCCTTCCCCGTTGGAGCCGTTCGGAGACTGGGGCCAAGACGCGGAAGAGGCCATCGACAAAACTGTCTCAGGGTATTTGCAGCACGTCATCGCCTACGCGGGCTTGTTGTCCGTGTTTTGGTGGGGTTATCGTCCGAAAACATCGGCCGCCATCTGGCTGTTAATCGCTGCGGCGATCGGACATGGGATGCTGTTTGAAGCGCTTCAATTCTTTATCCCCTCTCGCGAGTGTGATTGGGCAGATCTCGGCTGTGATTTGCTGGGGGTGGCCTTGGCTGCAAGTGTGATTCAAACCCAACTTTTTTGGCTGGCCCTGCCCCGCCAATGTTCCCCAGAGTCCCGCGAACCGCAAACCTTAGCCAACTCGATTCCCATAAAGAACCGGGAGTGAAGCCATGCACATCTTGGAACGCATTCTACTTTACGCCGTGTCTCTGGCATCCATCACCTTGCTGTTTCGATCGGAATCCGCCCCCGCGAAACCGGCTTCTACGCTTCAGAATGATTTCGCTGACCCATCGCTGGAATTGTCGGAGTTGGAAGATGCGAACTTCGCAGCCAGTCAATCCACGCAAAATCCCGCATCCGCTCGGTCGAAATTCAATCGGTCTGCCGGCACGAGCAATTCGCTCGTTTTGAGAGATCGCCACGGGCGACCCCGGCTCGAATTCAAAATTGGTCCCCACGATGAGCCGCAACTTTTATTGAACGACAAAGTGGGGCGGGCGATGATTTCGCTCAAAGTGGATGAGAATGGCACGGCACGAATGATGCTCAGGCATCACAGCGACCGGCTTGAGATCGGTCCCGATGAGAAGGGGGACTTAGCCGTCGTGCTTCAGGGTGCGGAACAAGAGGAAATTCGTCTGACATTGTCCGAGGACGGCGAAGCGAAGTTGATGGCGAAAGGCCGAAGCCCCTCCACCCTGGCTCTCAGCAGCCGGGCGAATGGAACGGCGGATATTCAGATACATCGCGGGGCCGGAACCGGAGGGCCTTTGATGTCGGTTCAGCAAAATGGAGAAGCGGCCATCGGAATTGCCGGCAACGACCGGGAATACGGTCCGGTGATGCACCTCTTTGAAGATGGGCTGGGGCAATTCTCGATCAACGGCCCCGGTTCGAGCAGCGGTCCCACGCTGATTCGCACGCCGGATGGAACGGCGATCATTTCCGTCAGGCATCCGAACGGGCAACCGGCCGCCAGCATGGTGGCTTCGCCGACGGGGACCTCGGTTCTAGCCGTGACCAATACCGCGGGAACCCAGCAAGCCGCCCTTCGCGCCGAGCAAAACGGCAAGGTGGGCATCGGCGTGACCGAAAACAAATCCGAAGAAAAACCCGCGCCCAAACCGCTGCCCAAGCCTCCCAAAGCTCCCACGATTGAACTCATTCAACATCAACCTGCAGCTCCTGGAGAAGTGTTTTCTCTGTCTTTCCCCGTGGCTGAACTTTCAAGCGCCTCCAAGTGAATCCGTTCGTGAATTGTTGTTTTCGTCCCTCACAATTAAACCGGCAAGAATCCCCAAAGCGAATTTGGTCTTTGGGCCGAGGGGCTGTGTTGCTGTGGGTCTCGATCCTATTCGTGTTGGGACTCGGCGGTTGCGAGGTGCCCCATGCCACCCGGTTCGTGACCAAAATTGATTGGATGGAGCACGGTCAATGGATCAAAGCCGACACGCACATTCACACGCGATTTTCCGATGGGTCGCATGGCCTCGATGAAATCGCCCTCCAGGCGAAAGCGTTCGGATGCGACGTGATCGCAATCACCGATCATGCCGACCGCAATCTGAGCGCGGCCACCCCGGAGTACGCAGAGGCGATTCTTGCCGCCCGGCGGAGCCATCCGGACTTGATGATTCTTTCCGGTTTGGAGTGGAACGTGCCGCCTTGGGGCGGAGACGAGCATGCCACGGTTTTGGTTCCGCCCGGACCGGATGAGTTTCTCACCCTGGCGGAATTCAAGCAAAAGTTTGATGATTTGGGCCGCGAAACGCACCAATCGGAGAGAGCCTTAGCCGCATTCGCCTGGTTGTCTCAAGCAGGAAAAGCTTGGGATGTCCCGCCGCTGATTTTCCTCAATCACCCCAGTCGGAAGGTGGATCAAAGCCAGGAAATCTCGCTGTATTTCGGTCAATGGCGGAACCACTCCAACTTGGCCGCGGGCTTTTCGGGTGCGCCCGGCCATCAAAAGACTGAAGGATCGTACAAAGGCAAAGTGGCCTTGATCGACCGCTGGGATCCGGCAGCGGCGGAAGTCGGCGGAGTCTGGGATCAACTTTTAGCGCGGGGAGAAGATGTGTGGGCCGCCCGGGCTCCCTCAGACTTTCACAGTCTCCAAATGGATTTTTGGCCGGGTGAATTTTCGGAAACTTGGCTTTATGTTCCAACTCGCACGCCGGAAGGCGTGCTGAAGGCATTCAAAGCCGGTTCGTTTTTCGCGGGACACGGGCATATCGCGCGAAATGTGGAATTACAAATTCACGCGGAGGGCTTGCCAAGGCCCGCTTATGCCGGGGAAACGATTGCCCTCGCCACGGGATCAAACCTGACCGTTGAATTGAAACTCGAAATCCCCCCCACCGATTGGGAAGGGCAGCCCAATCAGATCGATCAGATCGAATTGATCGCCGTGACTCCCCAAGGAGGAGCAAGGGTGATCGAGCGGCAGCCCTATGTTCCCGGCCAATCGTTCATACGGAAATTCAAGGAGTTGCGGGCTGGTTTCGTGGTGAGAGCGCGTGGCCGACGCATCGTTCCCGATGGCCCCGATCTGATGTTCTATACGAACCCGATTCGGATCGTCACCGAAGACCAAAGCCTGCTGGAGAAGGCTTGGAAAGGAGTGGCGGCATGGATCTCTTGGCGACGGCTTTGTGGGGCGGGCCTCTCTTTGCTTTTGGTCGCCGCCCTCTTTGTTGGGATCCGCCAACGACTCGATGCAAGAGAGGATCTCCCCGCTGACCCGCCTGCTTCCCCATTGAATTTGTTCCCCCCCGGAACTCCGCCCCGACGCCTGCACGTCTTCTTGGCAGCCTTGGGCTTTTTGTTGCTCGCGGTTTATGGTTCGTTGGTGCCGCTCAATCTTCGCCAAGTCACCTTTCATCAGGCTTGGCAGTATTTCTGGTACACCCAACATTGGGGAGAGATCGACTTCAGCAACCGCAGCGACTGGGGAGCGAACGTCCTGCTTTACGTCCCAATCAGTTTTTGTTGGCTGGGGGTGTTTTGCCTGGATCGGAAAAACAGGTTATGGAAAAGTCTTTCCACGTTGTTTGTCTGGGGAGGTTGTCTCGCGAGCAGCCTGGTGATTGAGTTTCTTCAAAGTTGGGTGGATGCCCGCGTGCCCTCGCATAATGATGTTTATGCCCAAGGGGTTGGAACGCTGATAGGAACCGTTTTCTGGTTCGGTTTTGGGCAAACCTTCACGAACTGGTGGCGGCTGCACACGTCCCAACATAATCGCCATCGGCTCTTGGCGGCCGTACTTTCGATATATGTTTTGGGGTTCCTCACCTATTCACTGATTCCATTGGACTTCATTACGCATCCGGGGGAACTGTATCGGAAATATCAGGATGGGCGGATCGTGCTCACCCTAGATTGGCGGAGCGGACTTTCCAAAGAAACCATTTGGCGGTTGACGAGCGATGTCTTGACATTTATCCCCGTCGGGATCTGGTCGGCTCTCATTTGGCGGGACGACAATCGGCGGAGAAGTTGGATTTGCAGTCTGTTAATCGGCGGTTGCGTGGCCTTAGTCATCGAGACGACTCAGGTGTTTTTGTTGAGCCGATTCGCCGAGGTTTCCGATTTGCTCGTGGGCCTGTTGGGAGTGGGCATCGGTTCGGGCGGGGTTTCGTATCTTCAGTCGAAGCAAACTGCGGTTTCCCCTTCCTCGGATCGAAGCCTGATCCGAACCCTCGGCTGGCTGAGTGGGGCGATTTTGTACTCAGGATTTCTCGTCTGTTTTTTTTGCTGGCCGCTGCACGTCGTGAATGACCCGGCCCGGATTCATAAAGCCTGGAGCCATTTTTTTCACGCCGCCCATGACGGCGCTTTACTGGTCCACCGAATATAACGCGGCCACGCAAATCTTCCGAAAAGTGCTGTTGTGGAGCGTGCTGGGAGTTTTCATCAGCCAGCCGATCCTCAAATCCCAACTTCCCAAAATACTCCGGCGATTATTTTTGATGCTTGGTTTGGCAATCTGCACGGCGGTGGGCACGGGCGTGGAGTTATTGCAACTGGTGATGCCCCCCCATACCCCGGACAGCACCGATATTGGGCTTTACACGTTGGGGGCCGGGCTGGGGATTTGGGGAGCGTGTTGGTGGCATCGTCACTCGCAGGGGGTCTCTCCGAGAATCAAACCGTTGGGGTCTGGAGTGGCCGTGTCCTCATCGAAATCATCGGGGATCAGCCGGATGTTATCCAGATAAATCCGTGCGGGTGTTTTTGGATCAATGAGAAAGAACTGAAGCATCCGCATTCGGGACAAATCCATCAACCGGCTTTCAGGAGCCTGTTGCACATCTCTTAACAAGATGCGGATGCGATTGAGGCCGGATGTCAGATGGGCTTGGTAGTGGAAGCGGTCGTTGCTTTCCCAATTATGGGCTTCATCGGTGATTTTCACGATCAGGTTCAGCGAATCGGGGGCCTCTAAAGTCACGTCAAACGCGATTTCCCGATAGAAAGTCCAATTGGGAGGAACTTCGGGGATGGCCAAACCCGGATACTTTCTTCGGTCAAAATCCACCTGTAATGCCCAATCGCCTGAGGTGGAATGTTGCCGGACTCGTTGGATTCGGCAGTCTTGAACGGACCACCGCGAGAGTTCCCAGGGAAATTCAAAAGAAGCCAAGCTCGGCATTTCGAGAGCCTGTGAGGCCGCATCTGCGAGAATCCAAGCCGGATTAAGCAAAGCCCCGACAAGAAGCAGCCCCGCGAACAGGCGACTTCCAATTTTGGACCGGCCGGCGATTTGGTTATTCATCCAAAGCACGCCAGCCGTGGTTCCCAACAGATTCGCACGAACATCATGCCATGAGGGTTGACGCCCCACCCAATGTTGAAGCACCTCGCTCGATAGGCCCAAGCCGGCACAGAAGATCCAAACCCCTGCCGCGCGAGTTTTGGGGGAGGGCGAGCCGCGAAAAGCCCAACAGGTTCCTCCCGCGATGATGGCAAATAACGGCCCGTGGCAGAGATCCATCAAGGCCCGACCCACGCGACCGTTTGGGGCGAGCGGCAACAACAGCAGAACCAAGGCCGCAACCACAAGCGTGGCCGGCAAACACCACGCTCGCAGTTTTTGGGATTTCAAGAGGAAAGAGCTAGCGGCGGCCAATCCCGCCCCCGCCCCTTTGTCCCGAACTCGATCCAAAATAACCGCCCAAATCCAGGAACCTCGCATGGTGGCCCGAAGGGGACAATGCGGAATTTTCGTTTTGGAGCAGATGCAGATTCGTTTTGTCGATCTCCTTTTGCAGCCCTTTCAAACTTTGAGCCTGCAAATTGCGATAGTCGCTTAATGCTTCCTGCGGCCGAACTCGGCTATAATAATTGAAGGCATCTGTGTTGTTGTCGTTCAAGAGATTCAGATAGGGACTTAAAGTGGGTCTGCGAGCGCGGGGAGCAAAAAGCGTCGAGGGACCGGAAAACTGTGCCATCGCCAATTCGCCACTTAAACTGAAAATGGTCGCCACGAGCAGAATCATCAGATTGGTTCTCATCAGTATCTCCTTGCTAAAACATTAGGAAATCGACACTAGAATTTATTCTAACACCGATTCGCGGCTCAGACAATCGGGGATTGTCCTTTGGACATTGGGAATAATCGGCAAAAACGGATCTCCCGCCTCACTCCGTTCTGCCGAGATCGGAAATCTCGCGGATTTTGGCATTCGGTTTTCTCAGTCATTCGCGCAGAGTTTTTTGATGCAATCTAATGATTTGCATATGTAAATTGCTTACAGAGAGGACTTTCTCCCATGTGTGGGATTGTTGGTTATCTTGGAACCCAGTCCGCCGCGGACGTGATCGTGGCGGGGCTGAAACGCTTGGAATACCGTGGCTACGACTCGGCCGGCTTGGCCACAATTACCGAAAACCAATTGGCTCTCCGCCGAACGGTCGGCCACGTGAGCGAACTTCGGGATTCGCTGACCCGGAATCCCCTGGCGGGAACCATCGGAATCGGCCATACCCGTTGGGCCACCCACGGCAAACCCAGCGAACGCAACGCCCATCCGCATCGGGATGCCTCGGGACGAATCGCGATCGTGCACAACGGAGTGATTGAAAACCACGCGGCCCTCAGATCCTATCTTGAGACGCGGGGCGTTCTTTTCCAAAGTGAAACGGATTCTGAAACTCTGGCCCAGTTAATCGGGATGTTTTATGCCCAATCGAGGAATCTGATGGAGAGTGTCCGCAAGTCTTTGGAAGAGGTGCGGGGCACGTTCGGTTTGGTAGTTCTCAGTGCCGATCACCCGCGAACTTTAATTGCCGCCCGGCGGGGCAGTCCCTTGATTGTGGGTCGAGGGGAAAATGATTTCTATATTGCTTCCGATGCCAATGCGATTGTGTCCTACACCGCTGAGGTCAGCTATTGCCACGACAATGAAATCATCCAAGTCGGCCCGGAGGGATTGTTGGCGACCACGGTGGATGCTCGCCCTGTGGAAAAGGAATTTGACACGCTGCAAATGAATTTGGAAGAAATTGAGTTGGGCGACTTTCCGCATTACATGCTCAAGGAAATCAACGAGCAACCCGCAGCCTTGCGAAACACGATGCGAGGCCGCATTCGCCGGGATGATGGTTCAATCGTGCTCGATGGTCTAAGAAGCTGCGAACGCCAGTTGCCGCACTGCCGACGGGTGCTGCTCTTCGGCTGCGGGACCGCTTGGCATGCGGGGCTAATTGGGCGGGATTTGTTCGAGCGTTTGGCAGGAATTCCCGCCGATGTCGAATACGCCAGCGAACTTCGCTATCGCAACCCTTTGATTGATGAAGGCACGTTAGCCATTGCCATCAGCCAATCGGGAGAAACGGCCGATACCCTGGCGGCACTGCGGGAGGTGCAATTGAAGGGGGCCACTTGTTTGGGGGTGGTCAACTCGGTGGGGTCCACGATTGCCCGCGAAACCGATGCCGGCGTGTATTTGCACGTGGGACCGGAAATCGGCGTGGCCAGCACGAAAGCCTTCAGTGCCCAAGTCGCGGTCCTGGCGATGATGGCCACCCACTTGGGCCGTCGGAGGCGGTTGTCTCCCGAAGATGCCGGGATGGTGATTGCAGAATTGGAAACCATTCCCGATAAAGTGTCGCTCGCTTTGGAAACGGAAGCGCAAATTCGGCGGATGATCCCCCGGCTTTTAGAATGGGACAACTGGCTCTACCTCGGGCGTGGCGTGAATTTCCCGGTGGCGCTGGAAGGAGCTCTCAAACTGAAAGAGATCAGTTATATTCATGCCGAGGGTTTGCCGGCTGCGGAGATGAAGCACGGCCCGATTGCCTTGATCGACAAAGGAATGCCCGTCGTGGTGATCGCCCCGCAAGATCACACTTATGAAAAAGTTCTCGCAAACATCGAAGAGGTCCGCAGCCGGGAAGGCTATGTGATTGCGATTGCCTCGGAAGGAGATGAGGACATTTCTTCAATCGCGAATGAAGTGATTCGCGTGCCGCACACGCTCCCGATTCTCTCCCCCTTGGTCACGAGCATTCCCCTTCAACTCATGGCATATCATGCGGCCCTTGGCCGAGGATGTGACGTGGACATGCCGCGAAACCTCGCCAAGAGCGTCACGGTGGAATAAATTTCGCCTTTTGGGATTCAACCGAACTCTCCAACCCAAATTCCGAGGGCTTTAAGTTTCGCTCGATGCCCTTTTTGAATACCGGGAGCATGCATGACATTGCCAATCGTGGTTTTTGAAGATTCTCTCTGGCAGCACATGTTGCCTTTGACGTATCTCAGACCGACCTTTGAATTGACTTGTGGGCGGGGAAGCTTGCTCAAGAAAATCGAGCGGCTGGAGAATGCCCGTTGCCGGGGGGCCTCTGCACGGCCGCACCTCTGGTGCCGGGACGAGCTTTCGCCAGTCCTCTCCGAGACTCAAACCCACCCCATCAATCAGAAACTCTCCGGTCCCGCGCTCTTTTTGAATGGCCGGGGTTGGTGGAAAAGTTGTCCTCTCGATGAATCCACAAGCTCGTCCTGGGTGGGAGTTGCGGGGAATCAGGAGCAAATCGCCTGCGTGTGCGCCGCTGGGGAATTGACCGAGTCACTCTCGCCCAATTGTTTCTTGGACGAAGAGGAAATTCGCGAACTCCTCGCGAAGCTGCCTCGCCGGGATGTTTCCGAGCACGTCGAGTTATTTAGCTGGCCTTGGGAGATCATCCATGCCAATCATCGAGCCTTGATCGCCGATTGGGTGGCAACGGAAGCAAACCTACCGAGCCAGGCCGTGCGAATTGATGCGGGCAGCCATCTTCTCGCGCCGGAAGGGGTGCATGTGGGGCAGGGAACAAGGATCAAACCCTGCGCGGTCATCGATGCCGAACAAGGCCCCGTCTGGATCGGGGACAATGTGACGATCTCTCCGCATACCTATATTCAAGGACCGGCGGCCATCGGCTCGGGTTCGCGAATTCAAACCGGCGCGGTGATTCACGCCGGCACGACGATTGGTCCGGTCTGCAAAGTCGGCGGAGAGATTGAAGCCAGCATTCTCCAAGGCTACTCCAACAAGCAGCACGATGGCTTTTTGGGCCATAGCTACGTGGGAACCTGGGTGAATATCGCGGCGGATTGCATTAACAGCGACCTCAAAAACACTTATGGCACGGTCAGGGTTCCCATCAATGGCCGGCCGGTGGAGACCGGCGAGATGTTCGTGGGGATGCTCGTGGGAGATTACAGCAAGCTTGGGATCAACGTCAGCTTTCCCACAGGCGCGGTGGTCGGTTTTTGCAGCAGCGTGTTCGCATCGCAAAGCCCCAAATTCGTGCCCAGTTTTGTCTGGGTGGATGGCGAGACTTGGACGTCATTTGACGAATCGCGGGGAATCGAGATTATCGAGAAAGTGATGGCCCGCCGTCAGCGGGAGTTTTCTTGCGAACAGCAAGCCCTGTTTCGTCGCATTCGCCGACTGGCCCAGAAGCTGGAAATCTACCCCGAACCCACTCTCTCCCGGTAAGAGCCGGTCGAGGATTGGTTGTTAGCGTCCGGTGCAGTCGGCGAATGCATTACTGACGTTCGCGGCGGGCGGTGCGCTTGGATTTTTGGCGGGATTCTTCCCGTCGGTAATTCAAGACGTGTTCGGGATGCGCGTCGGCTCAGCAGGAGCTTCGCTCTCCCCAATTCCATCTTTCGGGACAGGCTCCTCGCGACTTGGCATGAGATCGTTTCGCGCAGCGATTGCCGCTTGAAGACAATCTGGACACAAGCAAGAGGAATTTTCGACCGCCACCGTCAGCACGCGCGGGCACGCGAAACACCAACAGGTTTCGTGACCTTGGGATACGCCGCACTCAAATATCGCTTGGCATCGCGGGCAGGTTTTGGGCGGAACGGGTTCCATCGGTTCTTCTCTTCCTCACCAATGCAAAGGCCGCTCGGTTTGCGAGGGGGCCGGCATCGTGTCTCGCGTCAACAGCGGAGCGATGAATTCTTCCGGCGAGCTTTGCGGGACTTGCAAACCGGCCAGCCTCAGAAAATTTTCCAACAACGGCCGGCCGTGTTCGCTCAAGACCGATTCCGGGTGAAACTGCACTCCGAACAGCGGCCGATGTGCATGGGCCAACGCCATCGGCAAGTCTTCCCGCGTGCGGGCTGTGATTTGAATTTCCCCCGGCAGCGTGGAAGCATCGACTATCAACGAATGATAGCGCGTGGCTTTCAATGGATTGGGCAAATTCTGGAACAGCCCGGTTCCTGAGTGATAAACTTCCGAAGTCCGCCCATGCACGGGTTCGGGAGCACGCACCACGTCGCCGCCGAACGCCATCGCAATCGCCTGATGCCCCAAGCAAACCCCCAACAAAGGCATTTCGCTGGGCAGCGTCCGAATCAACTCCACCGAGACCCCCGCTTCGTTGGGCGTGCAAGGCCCCGGCGAAACGACAATCGCCGCCGGTTTCATCGCCAAAGCTTCCCCCGCCGAAACCCGATCATTCCGCACCACATGGGTTTCCTGCCCCATCTCGGTCAAATACCGAGCCAGGTTATAAACGAAACTGTCGTAGTTATCGATCAGCAGAATCATCTTTAGATCACTTCTGCTTCTGCGATTTGGCCCACGAATCTTTCAAGGTCGCCGTGCGGTTGAAAACCGGCTTGGCCTCTGTGGAATCTCGATCCGCGCAGAAGTAGCCTTGGCGTTCAAATTGGAAACGGCTGCCGGGGGCTTGGTTTTTGAGGCTGGGTTCCAGTTGGCAATCGGTGAGGACTTCCAGCGAGTTGGGGTTGAGAGAATCTTTCCAATCCTCGCCTTCGGGCACATCCGCGGGGTCTTCGATTTGCAAGAGATGATCGTACAACCGCACCTCGGCCTCGATCGCATGCGCCGCCGAGACCCAATGCAGCGTCGCTTTGACTTTGCGGCCATCGGGGGCGTTGCCGCCTTTGGTTTCGGGATCGTAAGTGCAGCGTAGCTCGATGACCTCCCCCGTGGCGGGGTCTTTGACGGCTTCCCGGCATGTGAGGAAATACGCCCACCTCAACCGAACTTCCTTGCCGGGCGAGAGCCGGAAAAACTTCTTGGGCGCATCTTCCATAAAGTCATCCTGCTCGATGTAAAGCTCCCGCGAGAAGGGAACTTTCCGCGTGCCCGCCGCCGGGTCTTCGGGGTTGTTGACGGCTTCCAATTCCTCGGTTTGGCCTTCAGGATAGTTTTCGATAATTACCTTGAGCGGCCTCAGTACCGCCATCGCGCGGTTGGCCCGTTTGTTGAGATCCGCCCGCACCGCGTTTTCCAAAACCGACATGTCCGTCAGGCTGTTGAATTTGGTGACGCCGATGCTCTCGCAAAAATCGCGGATCGACTCCGGAGTGTAGCCCCGCCGCCTTAATCCGCAAATTGTGGGCATGCGGGGATCATCCCAACCGCCGACGAGTTTGCCCTCGACCAATTCCAACAGCCTGCGTTTGCTCATCACGGTGTGGGTTAGGTTCAGCCGGGCGAACTCGATTTGTTGCGGGTGAAAGATGCCCAAGGCTTCAATGTACCAATCGTAAAGCGGGCGGTGGTTCTCGAATTCCAATGTGCAGATGGAATGCGTGATTTTCTCGATGGAATCGCTTTGGCCGTGGGTCCAATCGTATGTGGGGTAAATGCACCACTTGTCCCCCGTGCGATGATGATCCGCGTGGCGAATGCGGTACATGATCGGATCGCGAAGATTCATGTTCGTGGCGTTCATGTCGATCTTGGCCCGCAGCACGTGCTCGCCATCCGCGAACTCGCCGTTTTTCATCCGCTCGAACAGATCGAGATTCTCTTCCACCGAACGGTTTCGATACGGGCTTTCCTTGCCGGCTTTATCCCAACCGGCCCGATATTCGCGGATTTGTTCCAGGCTCAAACTGTCCACGTAGGCTTTGCCGGCCTCAATGAGCCTCACCGCCCAAGCGTGCAATTGATCGAAATAATCGGAGGCGAAGAACAGCCGATCTTCCCAATCGAAACCCAGCCAGCGGACATCCTCTTGAATGGAATCCACGTACTCCACATCTTCCTTGGTGGGGTTGGTGTCATCGAACCTAAGATTGCATTTCCCGCCGTACACCTTCGCCAAGCCGAAGTTGATGCAGATCGACTTGGCGTGTCCGATGTGCAGATAGCCGTTGGGTTCCGGGGGAAATCGCGTATGCACTCGCCCGCCGTGCTTGCCGGAGGCGTTGTCGTCTTCGATGATTTTTTTGAGGAAATTCAGCGGAGCAGATTCCGAAGCGGTCATGGCAGCCAAGTTCCATTCAGGGCAAATCGTTCAATTCAATCGAACCAAAAGCGAGTTCAAATCCTTCCCGAAATCTAACAACCCCGCCGCAAAAAGGAAACGGCCCAAGCCGACCGCTTGCGGTCGGTCCCCGATGCTAGAGCATCGGCTTGGTTGTCCACGGGCTTGCGGTTGTTTGAGGCTCCATTCACAATGATAATCTGACCAATTGTTCTACTCAAATGGCCCATCTCGCATGCTTGCCAAGTTGTTGACGTATTCGCTGTTCGGGATCGAAGCCAAGCCGGTGGATGTCGAGGTGGACATTTCCCCCGCCGCGATGCCCAAAACCATTTTGGTGGGCCTGGCCGAGGCCGCCGTCAAAGAGAGCACGCACCGCATCGAACGGGCGCTCGTCAACAGCGGCTACACCCGCCCGATTGATCGCATTGTCATCAATCTGTCCCCCGCCGATCTTCCCAAGGATGCCGCCTCGTTCGATCTGCCGATTGCCTTGGGCATTTTGACGGCCAGCGGTCAATTGAGTTCCGAAAAGTTCGCCGATTTCGCCGTAGTCGGCGAGTTGGCGTTGGATGGTTCCGTTCGCCCGGTCAAGGGGACACTGTCTATGGCGGTTTCCGCGAAAGAGCAGGGCTGCCGGGGCTTGCTGGTTCCGGTCGCCAACGCCGCCGAGGCCGCCGTGGTCGAGGAAATCGAAGTCATCGCGATCGATTCCTTAGCCGAAGCGGTGGGGTTTTTCTCCGATCAATTGCCGATCGCGCCGACCGAATTTTCTTGGAACTTAGCCGTCGAACAGTTCGGCAAATACATGATCGACTATGCGGATGTCAAAGGCCAAGAAATGGCCAAACGCGCCGTGACTGTGGCCGCCGCCGGCGCAGCATCATCTACTGCTTCTCGGTAGTCCCGGCACGGGAAAAACGCTGCTCGCCCAACGCCTGGGCACGATCTTGCCGCAACTCTCGCCCGAAGAAAGCCTGGAAACCACCCGCATCTGGTCCGCGATGGGCCGGCTGAATTCCGGCGAATCGCTGAAGCTGTTAAGGCCGTTTCAGTCGCCGCACCACACCGTGAGCGAAGCGGGTTTGGTCGGCGGAGGCTCGACGCCCACGCCCGGCGAAATCAGCATGGCCCACAACGGGGTCTTATTCCTCGATGAACTTCCCGAATTCAACCGCCGGACTCTGGAAGTGCTCAGGCAACCTTTGGAAGAGCACCGCGTGACGATCTCCCGCGCCATCGGCAGCATGACGTTCCCGGCCAACATCATGCTCATCGCCGCCATGAACCCCTGCCCCTGCGGGTTTCGCGGCGATCCCCGCCGACAGTGCAAATGCAACCCCATGCAAATCGAACGCTATCTGGGCCGCATCAGCGGGCCGTTGTTGGACCGGATCGACATTCACATCGAAGTCCCGCCCGTGCCGTTCCGGGAACTCTCCGACAAAACCTCCGGCACAAGCAGCGCCCAAATGAAAGAGCAAGTCCAAGCCGCAAGAGAGATTCAACACGCCCGCTTCAAGGGAGCACCGGCGTTGCTCAACGGCAAGATGGCCCCCCGCCAAATCCGCACGCATTGCCAATTGGATCAAGACGCCGAGAACCTCTTAAAAACCGCGATGGAAGACATGGGCCTCTCCGCCAGAGCACACGACAAAATCCTCCGCATCAGCCGCACCATCGCGGACCTCGATCAAAGCGATTCCATCACCGCCATCCATCTCAGCGAAGCCATCAACTACAGAACCCTAGACCGCACCTATTGGCAGTAATAATCGTAGGGTGGGCATCGCCACCGCTTTCAACATGCAAATCCCTTGAAATTAAGGTGTTTTTGAGGCAATTGGCAAGAAATTCGATCTCCATGACGTTCAAAAACCCGAAATACGCCTGAAAATAGGCACTTTTTGCATGTTGAAAGGGATGGCGATGCCCACCCTACTCACTTGGGCTACCAGATAAATCCGCGAACAACGGCTTCTGGTCCAAGGAGGAGTTTTGCTATAAGTGTAATTCCCGCAAGAGCTATCGAAAGAAACCAAAATCGTTACCGGCGTTGAGTGCCACCCCGCCGCTTGGCCCATTGCCGGCGCAGCGACTTTTCAATTCCGACAATGACATAGGCGGCGACACCTGTCAGCAAGATGCGCCACCACGCATCCCAACCAATCGGTGCTGCGTGAAACAAGTGGTTCATCAGTGGCACATACGTGAACGCGAGCTGTAGGGTGACCATTGTTGCCACACCGACCACGATCCAGCGATTGGTGAACAGCCCCAAAGCAAACATCGATTTGGTCAGCGAGCGGCAATTGAACAGGTAGAAGAGCTCGACCGTTACGAATACGTTGACGGCGACCGTTCGTGCGGCCGCATCACTGAAGCCTTGCCCCAGCACCATTCGAACGACCCGAAGGCGCCGATCAACATAATGAAGCCGACGATGCCGATCCGGAGGATCAATGTGCCATCGAGGATTGGCGTTTTGGGATCGCGGGGAGCCCGGCGCATAATATCCGGCTCTTTCGGTTCGAACGCCAACATCAAGCCCAGGAGCACTGCGGTCGTCATGTTGATCCACAGGATTTGGACCGGCAGCAACGGCAGCGTCACGCCCGCAAAAATCGCCGCCAGGATCACCAACCCTTCACCCAAGTTCGTGGGGAGTGTCCAGACAATGAACTTCGTGAGGTTGTCGAACACGCCCCGGCCTTCTTCAACGGCGGCTTCGATCGTGGCGAAGTTGTCGTCGGTCAGAATCATGTCGGCCGCTTCCTTAGCGACTTCGGTACCGCCCACACCCATCGCCACACCAATGTCGGACTGCTTAAGAGCCGGTGCGTCATTCACTCCATCGCCGGTCATGGCAACAACGTGCCCATTGGCCTGCAACGCCCTCACGAGCCGAAGTTTCTGCTCGGGTGTGGCACGGGCAAATACGGCGACTTGCTCAGCAATGTCGATCAATTCCTGGTCACTCTTTTCCGCCAAATCCTGACTGGTCATTACCAATGGTGATTGTTCCGTGCCGGTGGCGGCACCATCCAAGCCAAGTTTCTCGGCAATGGCGCGAGCCGTTATCGGGTGGTCACCCGTAATCATCTTGATGCGGATTCCCGCGCTCTGGCACGCTCGCACGGCATCAATCGCTTCCGGTCGCGGCGGATCGATCATGCCTTGCAGACCCAGGAACGTGAGGTTGGCGATGTCGCTATGTCCGATTGCTGTTGCGTCGGCGGGCAGTTCTCCTCGCGCGAATGCCAATACGCGTAACCCTTGCGACGCCATCTCCTCGGTCTGGGCATGGATTACGGAAGAATCCAGTTCCACCGCGTGGCCGCTCGTGTCGAGTGCCGACTTGCATTTGGACAACACGACCTCAACGCCCCCTTTCACGTAGACCAGTCGCGACCCATCGCTCTTGCGGTCGTGCAAGGTCGCCATATATTGATGCTGCGATTCAAACGGAATGGAATCGAGCCGCGGCAACTCCTGGTGAATTAGGCCTTCGTCCAGTCCCGCCTTCCGAGCGGCCACGATCAGCGCGCCCTCGGTGGGGTCGCCGTTGACATCCCAGCGCCCTCCTTTTTGTGCAATCGTCGAGTCGTTGCACAGCAAGCCCGCCAGCAGACATTCGCGAGTTGCGACGTTGTTCGGGAAATCGTAGCCAACAGCGCCGGTTTTAATTTCGCCCTCGGGACCATAACCACTCCCCGTCAGCTCGAACTTTTGTCCTGCGGCAGAGATTTCTCGCACCGTCATCTGGTTGACCGTCAGTGTGCCCGTCTTGTCCGAACAGATTGTGGTTGTGCTGCCGAGTGTTTCCACGGCGGGCAGTTTCCGGATAATGGCACGCCGCCGCGCCATGCGCGAGACCCCGATGGCCAACGTGATCGTCACAGCGGCTGGCAATCCCTCCGGTATCGCACCGACGGCCAATGCCACCGCGGCCATGAACATGTCGAAGGCCTTTTGGCCCCTCATCACGCCGACGACAAAGGTGAGCACCGCCAATGCCAGGATCACGACGAGCAGTAGCCGGCTGAAGGCCGCGATTTTGCGCGTCAGCGGCGTTTCCAGAATGTCCGCAGTCGATACCAACGTGCTGATCCGACCGACTTCGGTGTTTGCTCCCGTGGCAAAGACCACCCCTCGCCCTTGCCCGTACGTCACGAGTGTCGAGGAAAATGCGAGATTGTCGCCGGTCGGCGAGGTGTGTTTCGGCGGGCAAAGGATCACGGTCCTTTGGCACGGGCACCGATTCGCCGGTCAGTGTCGATTCGTCGATCTGCAAGTCCCGGCAGCGAATCAGGCGGAGGTCGGCCGGGACTTTGTCGCCCGATTGCAGCAGCACGATGTCACCTGGCACAAGTTCCGCCGAGGGAATCTTTTGGATTTCGCCGCTTCGCAGGACGCGCGCCTCGGTGACGGTCATTTGCGCGAGAGCTTCCAAGGCTTTCGCGGCTTTCGATTCCTGCAGGAACCCGATGATGGCGTTCACGAGGACAACGGCGAAGATGACACCCGCGTCGATCCACTCTTCCAGCGCCGCGGTAATTCCACTCGCGACCAAGAGGATATAGATCAATGGTTGATGGAACTGCAGCAGGAAGGTAATCAGTGGCCCGTGCCCAGCACGCACAGGGATTGTATTCGGACCGAACCGCTCCTGCCGCGTTTGGACTTCAAACAGGTCCAATCCCTTTTGCGCATCGCTGTCGAGCAGTGTAATGGCTTCGTCCGCATCAACCTCATGCAGATGCTTTTCGAGCAAGAGTTCCATTGCGTTCTTTCGTAAGTCTCAGTGAAGTAGGGCCGGCTTTGCCGGCCTTTTCTATGAAGGGACATCATGCCGATTGGCGGCCGGGGATGCCGGCCTTTTGCTGAGTGAAAAATCGTTGTCGCAAAAACAAAAGGCCGGCACAGCCGGCCCTACGCTGGAACTTAGCCGCATGGGTTCCGGCTTTTTCATCAGACATTAGCCAACGGCCACGCATTCTAGGACAGCGAGGTCCGGGACGATGGTGGGGGTGAGGGATTCCATTTGCATGCCGGCTTTCGCTAGTAAATCTCGCATCTCATCGAATGTTCGCTGCTTGCCGGGGAGATAGACCATCTGATAAATATCGGTCCATTTGCGAAAGCTATCTAGGCCGAAGTAGTCGTGTTCCAAAAAGCCTTCCATGATGAGCAGCTTCTGTCCGGGCAGCATCGCGGTGCGGATGTTTTTCAGAATGGTAAGCACGCTGGCATCGTCCCAATCGTGGAGCACGTGCTTGATTATGTAAGTGTCGCCATCCGCCGGGACTGACTCCAAAAAGCTGCCGGTGATGATTCGGCAGCGGTCGGTCATGCCGTTTTCCTTGAGGCATTCGCGGGCGGTGGGTTCCACGTCGGGGCGATCGTAAACCACGCCCTTGGTCTCTGGATTCTTCCGCAGGATTTCGCAGAGCAGCGCACCGCGTCCGCCCCCCACGTCCACGATGGTTCCACACTGGGAAAAATCGTAAGCCTCGACAATGGCCGGGATGTGTTTGACCGTCAGCCGGCTCATCTTTTTGTCGAAGAGCAGAGAGAGTTCCGGGTTCGCATCGAGATACTCCCAATAGGATTTCCCATGCGCGCGGAGGAAGGAATTGGGTCCGCCTTCTTGGATTTGGCGTTCAAAATTCGGCAGCACCGGCAGCACGTCTTGGCCCCATTGCATCGCCCAATGCCTAAGCGAACGGGGATGATCGTCGCAGAGCAGTTCGCCTAGCTTGGACAGCTTGAAGGATTTGTCACGGGCCTGATGCAAAAACCGAATCGCCGCCAGCCCTCTGAGAATGCGGTACAGATTCGCCTCGTCGGAGTTCGTGAGGGCCGCGAGTTCCTTGGCGGATTTTGGCCCCTTTTGCAAATGGTCGAACACGCCAAGTTTCGCGGCGACATAGGCACACGTCGCCACGTTATATCCGTGAAAGGTAAGATAAACGATTTCGTAGCGTGCTTTATCGACGATCCAGCCGGCCAGGGCTTGGCCGACTTTTCGGAAAGGCCATGCCGCCGTGTCCTTCAGGCGGTGGCTAAGTGGTTTTTTAATCTTCAGCTTCTGAGAAGATGGACTGACGGCTTGCACCGGAATACGCTGTTCCATGAGATTCAAATCAACAAAAAGGAAAGGAAAAGATTAGGGTCGGGATTGGAAAATTAGCAGTGGCATTGATCGGGGGCAGGGATTCCGGCGGCAGCGAACTCACGATTTGTCGGTTCGAGATCGCCCGTCATGTCGCGGATGTAGTTCTGGAAATGAAAGCAGCGCTCTTCGCGGGCCGAGATCACACCGGGCGAAGGATGCCTTGGGGAGTTCAGGCCCTTTTGCACCCATTCAATCGCCTCGCGGTCTTCCCGTACCACCTGGGGGAAAAATCGGCGTGCCCATTGGGAGAGCATTCGCCGGGCCAATCGCGAGCGCCACGAGCGAGGGTTCTCGTAGCAGAAGAACTTGTAAACCATCCGCGTGCGGGTGGGAGACAATGGGATGATCCATTCCATCGACCCAAACAGCCGCATTTTTGTGAACATGAGATGGGGATAGTGAAAATAATTGCGGAACGTCCGATCTTGTTCGCAGCCCGCGAGCCGGTGCATTAAGCGATCCAGGCGTTCCTCGGTTTGGGAACGGGCCTGCGTCTCGGTCAGGTAATAGGCGCTCGAGCCCGGCTCCAATTCATGAATCACGTCCTCCGCCGGCGGAACTTTCCCGAAGGTTCCGCTGTGGACCATGTCGAGGTGATAGTTTTCCACGGAGTTTTCCATGCGGCATTTCCAATTGGCCTCCGCCACGAAGTCCTCCGTGTGAAATAGCCGATATTTTTTGGGAAACATCTGTTCGAGAAGCGAAGCGGTTTTGGATCCCAGCCATTCCTTGAGCGGCTGCGCCTCTTCATTGAGGTTGATGAATATCAGTTGGCCGATGGTTTCGGTGCGGATTTTTTGGAGCGATAAAGCCCCCTTTGTCATGGGCTTAAAATTCTGCGCATCGGGAATCAGCCGCGTGTTGCCTTCGGCGTCGAATTCCCACCCATGATATTGGCACTTGAGATGCTGCTCGGCCTTGCCAAAGGGTTTGCAGGAGAGTTGAGAGAAGCGATGCGGGCAGACGTTCAAAAACGTTTGATAGTCCCCGTTCGTTCGCCAAACAATGAGGGGATGATTCAGAATTTCGGTCGTCAGATAATTCCCATCGCGAGGCAAATCGGAATATGTGCCCACCAGATGCCAGGCCGGTTCAAACAGCGTCTTGATCTCCCGCTCGAACTGCACCTGGCTGGTGTAATAATCGGGAGTTAAGACCTGGGGAAGGTGGGTATCGTGCAAGAACATGGCCACAACTCGTGCAGGGGAGGTTAAATTGGTCAAATTCAAAATAGCAGTTATGGGACAACTGGGAAAGCGGGGTTAAGGTATTTTGTGCAGGTTGCGGTGTGGCAGCGGTCAAAGTATCGGAATAAGCCTTAAAAACAGAGCAACCATGATCGTCAGCCGCCCCCCAGGAGTTACCGCAGGTTTCCGTTTTTTTGGCAGACCGAACTTGCCAATGGCTGGGCGAATCCACTGAAGAGGCGATTTCCCAGAGGCAACCGACAAATTCGCGATCCCCAGCCCTTCTGACTTGGAGAGGCCGGGGTGTCTGCGTTATGCTCGGAGGAAATGAAATCTTAAACCCTGATGTTTGGGGAGAGTGAATCTCTCCGATGGGAATTTGTTCTTTAGCCTGCGGGGAGTGACTGCGTTGCCTATTATTACTCGTGATGCCCTTTTGGATTATGCGGTTTCGTTGCTGGCGGCGGGGGGAGCGACCGACAGCGAAGCGAAAATTGTGGGCCGCAGTCTGGTCGAAGCCAACCTCAGAGGGCACGATTCCCACGGGGTGATGCGGATTCCGTTTTACGTCAAGGAAGTTCAAAACGGCAGGCTGCATTCGGGAGCCGAGCTTTCGGTCGTTCACGAAACCGCCAGTGCCTTGGTTTGCGATGGTGGGTGGGGATTCGGCCAGGTGCTTTCCCGCGATCTGACCGAACGTCTGATGAAGAAAGCCGCCGAGACCGGAATCGCCTGCGGCACGTTGCGTCAATCCGCCCACATTGGTCGCCTGGGTGAATACGCCGAGATGGCCACCGCCGAGCGAATGACCGCCATCATCTGCGCCAACACGCACGGTTCCGGGCAAAGGGTGGCTCCCGTGGGCGGGATTCGCCCCCGCTTGGGAACCAATCCCTTGTGCATCGGGTTTCCCGGCGGCAAAGAAGGCCCCTTCGTGTTGGACTTCGGCACTTCTGCGACTGCGGAAGGCAAAGTCCGCGTGAAACGCATCGCCGGCCAGCAAGTGCCCGCCGGTTGGTTGTTGGACCCCGACGGCAACCCCACCACCGACCCGCACCAACTCTACGGCGATCCGCCGGGAACCATTCTGCCGATGGGCGGCGATCAGGCTTATAAAGGGTTTGGGTTGTCGTTCATGATCGAGATGCTCACCGGGGCGCTTTCCGGCGGGATGTGCGCGATTCCCAATCCGCCCCCGCCGATGGGCAACTGTGCGTTGTTCGTGGTGATGGCTCCCAACCAATTGGGAGGCGAAGAACATCTCGCCCGCGAAGTCAGCCAATTGGAAACCTATGTTCGCGGCGTGCCTTTGAAAGCAGGCGTGGACGGCATCATGCTGCCGGGCGATCCCGAACGCCGAGCCATGCAGCAGCGTTTGGCGGAAGGGATTCCCTTGGATGCAGGCAACTGGTCGGCCCTCTCGGATTTGGCGAATTCGTTAAACGTCGCCATTCCCGCGATGGGGTAACATCGAGCGAGATCCCACGATGCCCGAAAAAAACGATCCCCCCGATTCCGATAATAAAAATTCGCCCGATATCCGCTTGTATCTCTCGCAACCGGATGGCTGGTCGGCCCACATCAAACAGAATTGGGAGAAGGAATACTGTTTCCATAAAAAGCCCGGCGAGGACTATTTCCATCTCTTGATGTGCGGCGAAATCTATTTGCAGCACGACCACGAAAAATTTTGCCTCGATTGTGCCTTGCGGAACGGCATGGTCACGCACAACCGCCTCCACTGGCAAAAAGGCGGCCAGCCGGGGTAAGTTGCGGGGCACAAGATCGCGAAGTGTCAAAACCGACCACTCACGGTTGTTGCGTGCGGAAGTTTTTGATTCTCGATTCGCTGGAATGGTCATTCGGAACGGGACTGCCTAAAATTCGCGGGGGAAGCATCGAAACTTAGATCTCGGCGGGTTCGGCATGTTTCAGCGGGTTCGGCAATTACTAGAGCTCATTCGTTTCAGCCACACGGTTTTTGCGTTGCCTTTTGCATTGTTGGCGGCGGTGTTGGCGTGGCGGGACGTGCCGTTTCGCTGGCGGGATTTGAGCGGTATTTTGCTCTGCATGGTCTGTGCGCGCTTGGCGGCGATGGCGTTCAATCGGTTGGTTGACCGCCGAATTGACGCCGAGAACCCCCGCACGGAAAAGCGGCACATTCCCCAAGGACAGTTAAGCATTCGGCTTGTCGCGGCATTCACGGTGTTGAGTTCGGCGGGGTTCATCGCGGCGACGTTGTTGTTTCTGCCCAACCCTTGGCCGCTGCGATTATCGCTGCCGGTATTGGCGTTTTTGTTGGGCTATTCCTTCGCAAAAAGGTGGACGGCGTGGTGTCATTATTGGTTGGCGGCCGCTTTGATGCTCTCCCCCATCGCCACCTGGATCGCGATCACCGGACAAGTGGATTGGCCTGCCGTGTTGTTGGCGGCAGTGATCTTTTTTTGGGTGGGCGGGTTCGACATCATCTACGCCTGCCAAGATACCGAGTTCGATCGGCAGCGCGGATTGTTCAGCGTGCCCGCCCGCTGGGGAATTTCCCCCGCGCTTCGCATCGCGGCATTCAGCCATCTGCTGACGGTGGCGTGCTTGCTGGGACTTTGGTTCGCCGCGAATTTGGGAATCGTGTTTCTCGTGGGAATCGCAGGTGTCGCGGTGCTGTTGGTTTATGAGCACTCGCTAGTTCGGCCCGATGATTTAGGCCGCGTGAATCTCGCGTTCTTTCACGTCAATGCAATCATCAGCGTGGGCCTGTTTCTGCTCGGCCTCGCCGATGTGGCCATCCGCTTTTAGCAGTTAGCAATTGGCTTTTCGCTCTTTTGATCGCCAAGCGGTGTTATCTGACTTCAAAGGATGTCGAAGGTTGAGGCGTTGTGATGGTCGTGATGAGTGCAAACCCGCTTCCGAATACCAAGATCAAGGTTAACCGGCTCACGCAACGCATTTTGGAATGCTTCAATGCGACAATCATTGCGGAGGATTGTTTTGAACATGAAAAACAAATGAAATCTGAGGTAATTCGGAGACTTGAAACAGAAGGCAGGGTCTTTAAACACAAATCTATAATACTGGGAAGTATTGACAACAAAAAAAGCGGCAACTCGGGCCGGGACGATTGGTACGAATCCAATTGAATTCCCAATCGGCGATGGAAGGAACGATTTGCGCCGGATCACTACACTTTCGTGCTCCGGGGATTTTACCGAATCAGTCAATTCAATGGTTTCTAGAATTTCTTAAGCATGAAACAGGTCTGGTGATTGGGATTGCAGAACACGATTCTGATGAACTCCTCTGAACCGTGTGTATCGGTTATTCATTTATGCTTCTGAATCTGTCACATCTTTTTCAGGACTACGTCACGCCAAATCCGTGGGGGTTGTCTGTCGGCATATCCAAAACGTGCTGCCAATGTTTGGCGAACGTTTCCCCATGCTCGGCTTCCAGACGTTGTCGCTCTTCGTCCACACGTTGTAGAACCTCAGGCCACCATGTGGAATTAAGGTAGGCGACGCGTTGATCATGTTCCTCCGGCGAGATCCCTTCTTCATAGGGATCCAAGCCTTCATGCTCGAAATTCATGTCCCGCCAATGATCGGTAGCATGGGGAACATAGCCTTTCGCATCATGGGGAAATTGGTGGCCGTACTGATCCATTTCCGATTTGTGAAACATCGTGAGAATTCCTTTGCATTCCGCGGCTGGGCTAAGCCCGCATTAAGGCCTAGGTTTGATGAGCGGTGCGCCGGGCGGGTTTGGGGGGTCGGCAAACTCGTGCTCCGCGGGCGATGCGGGGTTGGCGGTTTGCGAGAGATTATGGCTGACCCACAACACGCCGCCCAAGGCTCCGATCAGCAATAACGTCGCCACCACGAACCGCAAAGGGTCAATCTGAATTTGAATGCCCCCGCTTTGGGGCGAAGAGTTTTTCGTTTTGCGTTCGTTGCGGGGCCGGCGATTTTTTTCCGGGATCGCCCGCATGCTTTTTTCGCTCAGGCGGGGGTTGCGACGAGAGCGAGAGGAGGCGGCATCATCATCGCGGAAGGCGTCCCGCATGTGGTTCGCGGTGTTCTCTCGGCTTTGTACCACGGCTCTTAAATCCGTCAAAAGTTCGCGGCCCGTTTGATAGCGGTCTTCGGGCAGCTTGGCCATCATGCGGTGCATGACCACGACGAAGGCTTCGGGAACTTCGGGGTTGATCTGCCGAGGATCGGGAATCGGTCCGAGTGCGTGGGCGGTAATTTTGTTGGTCACGCTGCCTTCGGGAAACGGCGGTTGCCCGGTGAGCATAAAATACCAGGTGCAACCCAGCGAATAAATGTCGCTGCGAACATCAGCCGATTTGCTGTCGCGGGCTTGTTCGGGGGCCATGTAATCCACGGTTCCCACCGTATAGCCGGCCCGCGTGATGCCCGTTTCGGTTTCTTCATCAATAAATCTCGCCAGCCCCAAATCGGTGAGTTTAATCATCCCGTCGGGTTGGATCAGCAGGTTGGAGGGCTTGATGTCGCGATGGGCGAGATTCATCGTGCCGGTGTGATCGAGCGCCCGAGCCATCTGGCGGATGATGTCCAACGAGCGTTTCACCGGCAGTACGCCGTGCTTAGACACCAACTCCTGCACGTCCGTGCCTTCAACGAACTCCATCGAGATGTAGAGATACCCGTCGGCCTCGCCCGCTCCGAAAACTTGCACGATGTTGTCGTGGGACAAATTGGCCGCCGCTTGCGCTTCGGACTTAAACCGCCGGACCAAGATGGGGTTCTTGGCTTTGTCTTTGGGCAGAATTTTGATGGCGACAACTCGCCCGCGTTCGGTGTCTTCGGCCTGAAACACCGCCCCCATTCCGCCGGCCCCGATTTTCTTCAGCAGGCGATATTTTCCCAGCGTGACCCGTCCGGCGTGTTCCGATTCGGGCGGACCTTCCGCGCGGGGGTTGTTTGCCCCTGGGGAATTGGGGGGTTTTGGTGAAGGGGTATTTGAGGGCACGGCCATAGAAAAATCGACTGAGACCATCCTGCGTTGTGTGGAAGATTTGCCCGCGAGGGAATTTCCTCGGCGTGAACTTCGCCCCCTCGGTTGCGGTGAGCGAGACTTTTCCTGAGATTGATCTTGGTTCGGCTCTGGCACGCACATCGAGGTGACTGTAATCTTCGTATTATAGCGGGTCGGCTTCCAAGGCGCAACACAATTCTGAAAAAACCAACCCCGCAAATCCATTTTCGCCATCCATCGGCGGCGAAATCCCATAACCGGGAAAGGCGGAATCGCTTGCGAACTTCACCCGAAGGAAAACCTCATGCCAGAATTGCCACTCTCGCCCGGAATGCGGTTTCGCGATGCCTTGAAAGCGAATTGCCCGTTAATCGTTCCCGGCGCGTTCAATGCGCTCACGGCACGGATGGCTGAACGCATCGGGTTTTCGGCGGTGTATCAATCGGGGGCGGCGTTGTCCGCCGGTTTAGCCGGGTTGCCCGATGTGGGCTTGCTCACCCAAACCGAGTTCGCCGAGCAAGGCCGCTATCTGGCCCAGGCGGTTTCGATTCCCGTCATCTCCGATGCCGACACCGGGTTCGGCGAAGCGCTCTCGGTGGAACGCACCGTGCGAATGTTTGAATCCGCCAGCTTGGCGGGGCTGCATTTGGAGGATCAGCAATTCCCCAAACGCTGTGGCCATTTAAGCGGCAAGTCGTTAATTCCCCAGGCCGAGATGGTCGCGAAAATTCGCGCTGCTGTCGCGGCCCGTGTGGATGAGAATTTCGTCATCATCGCCCGCACCGATGCCCGCGGCGTCAACGGCATGGAAGATGCGATCGCCCGCGCTCATGCCTATGTTCAAGCTGGGGCTGACGTGATTTTCCCCGAAGCCTTGGAAACCCAAGAAGAGTTCGCCGAGTTCGCCCAGGGCTTTCCCGCGCCGCTAATGGCCAACATGACCGAGTTCGGCAAAAGCCCGCTTTTAACCGCCCAACAACTGGGCGAGTTAGGTTACGCCGTCGTGCTGTTTCCGCTCACGGCTTTTCGGGCCGCGATGCAAGCCGCCCAACAAACTCTGGCCGCGATTTTCGCCGATGGCACTCAACAACCGCTCCTACAAACCCTGCAAACCCGCACGGAACTTTACGAATTGTTGAACTACGAAAATTTCGACCAACGCGACCGCAACTACTTCGACCCCGGTTCGGCGGACTCTCCCGAAACCGCCGACTGATGCATTCTTCGATTCAACAAACCTCGCCGACAATCTTGAGAGCAGGCTTCGCAATGTCGAGAATGCCGTTCAAAGATTCAACACACTTTCCAGGAACCATTGATGATGATGAAACTTCGGCTGCTTTCCTGTCTTTTCTTTTTGTTGTTGTCCCCGGCACTTTTTGCGAAACAGCCGAGTGCGGAGAACCAACAGTTTAGAAATCTCTCCCTCAGGTATTTGAAAGAGTTCCCGGCGCTCTCGCCGGTGTCGGCCACGCAATTGGGAGACCATCGTTTTGATGGGGAACTCGATGATGTCTCTTCCACGGGGAGAGCACGCCAACTTGCATTTTGCAAAAAGTTTCTCGAAGAACTTCAAAGGCTGGATCGCGGGAAACTTTCCCGCGCGAATCAGGTGGATTATGCGCTGTTAAATCATCGGCTGCGAAAACAAATCTGGGAAGAAGAAACCCTGCAAGAATGGGCGTGGAATCCGCTGGTTTATACCGAACTCTCCGGCGGATCGATTTACGGATTGATGGCCCGCAATTTCGCTCCGCCCAAAGATCGGCTGCAAAACGCCACAGCCCGGCTTAACAAACTGCCCAAGTTTTTAGAGCAGGTTCGCGAGACCCTGGTTCCCGCACGGGTTCCACGGATTCATGCGGAAACGGCCATCAAGCAGAACAAGGGATTGCTTTCGATTCTGGATCACATGGTCCGCCCGCAGCTTAAAGAACTTTCCGAGACGGAACGCAAGGAACTTAACCAAGCGATGAAATTGGCGGAGCAGGCGGTCGAAGAACATCAGGCTTGGTTGGAAAAAACTTTGCTGCCGGCCGCCAAGGGGGATTTTCGTTTAGGTCCAAAACTTTACGATCAAAAACTAGGGTTCGCCTTGGGAACCACGCTGACGCGGGACGATGTTCGCCGCCTGGCCGAGCGCGAACTCCAACGGGTGCGGGCCGAGATGTACGAACTCGCCAAGCAAGTATATGGCAAGCAGCATCCCTATACGCGATTCCCCAAAACCCCGACGCCGGAATACAAGCAAGCCATCATTCGGGCGGCGTTGGAAATGGCGGCCACGGACGTTCCGCCGGCGGACGGCATCGTCGCCGCGGCCAAGCATTCGATGAAAATTACCACAGATTTCGTGCGGAAGAAAAATCTGATTCGTCTGCCGGAGTCTCCTTTGGACGTGATCATCATGCCGGAGTTTCAGCGCGGGGTTTCGGTGGCATACTGCGATTCGCCGGGGCTTTGGATGCGGGCGAGAAAACTTTTTACGCGGTCTCCCCCCTTCCCGACAATTGGACCGAACAACAGATCTCCTCGTTCTTAAGGGAGTACAACCGCCGATCGATTCACAACTTAACCGTTCACGAAGCCATGCCCGGCCATTACGTTCAATTGGCGCACTCCAACAAATACCCCGGCAGGTTGCGGGCGGTCTGCGGGTCTGGCACGTTCATTGAAGGTTGGGCCTGCTACACCGAACAGATGATGTCCGAAGCAGGATTTTTGGACGGCGACCCCTTGATGCGATTGACGACCTTGAAATGGTATCTCCGGGCCACGTCCAATTCATTGTTGGATCAGGCGATTCATGTGGATGGCATGCGGCGGGCGGATGCGATGCGGATGATGATCGAAGACACGTTTCAAGAAGAACGCGAAGCCGCTCTCAAATGGACCCGCGCCCAACTGACTTCCGCCCAGCTTTCGACGTATTTCGTGGGTTATCAGGAACACCGCGAAATGCGCCGGGCCGCCGAGGCGAAATGGAAGGAGGGTTTCACGCTCAAGCGCTACCACGACTCCGCGCTGTCCTTCGGTTCGCCGCCCGTGCAATACGTGCGGGCGTTGTTGCTGGAAGAAGAAATTCCGGCGCGGTTCCGCCCGCTGAGTTTGCCGAGGCGATTTCTTCCTGGTCGGCTTCACTTTAATTTGCGGGTTTTGGCTAACAGGGATTCGTAGCACTCATCGGCGGTCCACTCGATGGTGACGCTGAGCGATCCGCTATTGTTGAACCATCTTTTGCCATCGTGCATGCCGAGATAAAGTGCGCCTTCGGTTCGGGCATTGTCCGGGACGGTTTGGTCGGAAAGTTCGCTGCCGATTCCAAAGAGGGTATAGGTTCCGCCATCGTTCCAAAGCCCGATCAGTTTGCAGACGTTGGTGGTGAGGACCGCGATGTCGGCCGATCCGAAATTGGCATTTTGGTAGTCCGTGTTTTCCAGGCCCACGGTGACGTCGGTTCGCCCATCGGGGCCGGCATCGGTGGCTGGGTCTGATGCGAAGTGCCGCCAGGTTCCGGTTGCGGAAAAGCTCGCCTCGGCCGCGTTGAGGGGAACAACAACTTTGAGGGGTTTAAAGTTTTTGACGGGGTCTTCTTCTGGGTAAGGCGCTTGAGCATTGCTGCCCGCCAGGGCATACCAGAGGCACATCTGAGCGGAGACGCTGACTATTTGCGATTCCGGCACACGGTGAAAGGACACGGTTTCCGGGGTATCGGGGGTGTTGGCGATCACCGGGTAGACCACAACTTTGTAATCGCCGGATTCCGGCGGATTGCCATCGTTTCCCCCATATGCAGCATTGACGGCGAAGCCGAGCTGTGTCGTGGTATCCACGACAACTTTCGTCTGAGTAGCCAAATTCGGAGTTTCCGTAGCTTTCAGCACCAGAATCCAAACGGCTTCCGTGCCCACGGCGGCTGTTCCCGACACGCAAATGGTATCGTCGGGCATGATGTAGGTTTGGTTGTCTGCCGGTTGGTCAATCTCCACGCCGCTATTGTAAGGAGAGACTTCTTCTTTTGTTTTGGTGGGCGGATTTTTGGCCATGGTCGATCTCCAAAATTTGAAACAAGAAAGGCAGACTGAGTTTTTTTAAGTTAGTCTTCACGCAAGAAGCGGGCGTTGCGGATTGTTCCCTCGGTCATTTTGATCCAAATTCCCAAACCTCCTTGGGAGTTGCCCGCCGAAAATGCCCGGTTGACATCGGGTTGGACTAAATCGGGAAGTACCACGCCGTTAATTTTTACGTGCTGGACGCGGTTCTTCACCACTTTGACTTCCAGACATTGATCCGAGGCCACTGGGGTGAAAAATTGCCCAGACAGCGACATGTTCGCTCCGGAGTACGAAGAATTTCGGATCGGGGGGATCGGAAAGCAAACCCAGACTTCGGGTGACGCGGTAGGTCTTCTTATGGCCGATTCTTCCTGCCTTGATTTGGAAATGCTGATAGCGAATGACCGCCTGGCCTTCGTGTTTGTCGGGATGAGCCCCTAAATAAAGGCCCAAACCACTGCTCAAATCTTGCTGATTGAGCGAGAGCTGAAAGGTGTAATCGGATGCGGAAGTCGTTCCGAGTTCCAACAGGCCCATCACGCCGCAACTTCCGGTGACTTGCCAAGTTTTGGGGTTGTAATGCCACTCTGTCCCTGTATTGCTGCTGTCCCAATAAAGTTTTTTGGGGGGCCGTTCAAGCAAATTGTGCCATTGCCCGCTGAGCAAGTTGTCGAGGTTCCGCGACGGGTTTTCGTGAGGAATCTTGGAAACGACTGCCGGTCTTGGTTTTTCGGGAACTGTTGTCGCGGCCAGCGTGTTTGGCAGGTCGATTTCGGGCCGGTTGCCCAAGAAGCGGGGAAGCCAAAACCCGATGGCCAAAGCCAGCAGCAACCCCGCAGCGATGCCGACCGACAAGCGGACTCGTTTCCAAAACTTGGTCTCTTGGCCGGGCTTGGTGGTGTCGTACTTGAACGAAAGCGTCTCCGTAACCGCTCGGGAATCGGGATCGAGAAACGAATCTTTTCCGGCTTCTTCAAGCAGCGTTTGCAGGCCGAGTGCGTCGCGGAAGGGTTCCAAGGCTTGGGCGAGTTGCGCGGGCGATTGAAACCGATCTTGCGGATCCTTGGCGAGCAACCTTTTGACGAAGGGAACCAAACGCGGATCGAGTCGATGAAACTCCGCCCAATCGGGTTCCGCTTCGGCGTGGGCGCGAAGTTTTTGTGCGGGCGAGAAATAATTGGGCGGCCCGAACACGGGCTTGCCGGTCAGCAGCCAAACCAGCGTGCAACCCAGACTGTAAATGTCGGCCCGTATGTCGATCTCGCGGGCGCTCATCGCCTGTTCGGGAGCCAGAAAGTCCACCGTGCCCAAGAACGCATGGCTGCCAGTCAGATCGTGGGAAGACGATGAGTCATTCACGAAACGGGCCAAGCCCAAGTCCACGATTTTGACCTGCCCCTGCCAAGTCACAAGGATGTTGGAGGGTTTGAGGTCGCGATGCACCATCTTTTGGGCATCAATCGCCCCTAAACCGGAGCACGCCTGATGCAGCAACTCGCAAGCAACCCCCACCGAAAGCGGGCCGAATTTTTGCGTGAGGCTTTGCAGGTTGATGCCATCAATGTATTCGGTGATTAAGAAGTGAATCCCCCGTTCCTCGCCCGCGTCGGTGGCCCGGGCGACGTGAGGATGAAGCACGGCTCCCGCTGCTTCGATCTCGCGGTAAAACCTCCGAACCGCCGATTCGTCGTCATCGGGAAATTTCTCGCTGCGGATTGTTTTCAATGCCACGACTTGCTTGAGTGTGGCATGCAACGCCTTGAAAACCCGCCCCATGCCCCCTGCGCCGATTTCTGCTTGAAGCACATATCGCCCAAATTTGTGAGGCAAAGCCGGGAATTTTTGAGGGGAATCGCTGCGAACAATGTCCGTGGGTTGATTGTCTTCCATCCCTTGCATAGACACGGCGGCACCAATTTGAAAAGGTTCGCGGTTGTGAATGGCCCTTATCTCCCAAGGAACGCATTCCAAATCTTAAACCTCAGTCTATCAGTAAAACCACCGCTAAACAAATAATTTCAAGAGTTTTTTTCCAATCCGCAAAGTCGGCCTCTGCCGGTTGACACCAGCAAACAAATGTTGTTGCCGCTTCGTGGTTGAAAACGAGGAGATCCCTCTCGGGCAATCGGCGACATCTATTATGGCGGCCAAAGACCTCTGTCATTCATTCATCAGTTCAGGCCCCCCGGCAGATTTTGTTAGAGCATTTTGCTTTTGTTCCCGCTTGCTTTTTCGATGGTTTCAATGGCGGTTTTGAGGGCGGCAGCGACGGGTTGAGTATCCAGTTCCGCATAACGCCGCGCCGTGTTTAGGGCGGGGAGCGCCGGTTTGGCGGCGGCTCCGAATTTGCCCAGCGAGATCGCCGCTTGCAGGCGGAGAGCATCATCACCCTCCCTCAGCAAGGCGATCAACACCGGCAATTGCCCGGCGGCGGGCTCGCCGATGTTCCCCAACTCGCGAACGGCGGCTTCGCGGACTTTCCCCCAAGGTTCCGCCGCCAACTTCGCGAGAACCTGCGCCGCGAAAGGCCGGGGGTCGTTCTGCAATTTCGCGGCGTCGAGTTTCCCCAGCATCGCGGCGGCATCTACGCGGACGTATTCGCAATCGCTTTTCGTCAACGCAATCAAGGGTTCCGCCATCAAGGCCGGATCGGCTCCGATTGCGGCCAGCGTTTCCAAAATCGTCAAAGGATCGTATTGGGGGATCGGCGTTTGGATTCCCAACGAGCCATCCGTTACGATTTGCCGTTGCAACACCACACTCGTCAATGGCTTTCGGGGTCGATGCAGCAACCCCGCCACGGCTTTCTCGGCGGATTTGCCCTTCTGCTTAGTTTTTTGCAAAGCCCATAGGCTGGGCAGTTGAATCCTCGGGTTCGGGTGGTTCACGCCCCAAATCCATTGGTCCACGTGGTCTTCGAGAGATTCCTCGGCGATTCCCGAATTCGAGGTGATCCGCGTGTCCTCGGCGTTCTCGGAACGGTAAGGCCGCCCCGCCAGCAAGACCGCGGTGATGTTCCAACGCCAGGCTTCCGTTTGCGGGTTGGCGAGAATCCCATACAGGGCCGTTTGCGTGGCCGTCGGGATGGGCTGCCGGGCCAGTCCGATTTTGAAATTCTTCAAGACGACCGCGGCACAAGCGGCTTGAAACTCCGTGCCCTGTTCAAGCACCGCAACCAAAGCCTCAAACGGTTTGTCCGGCAACTCGCCCAATTTGGTCACGGCATTTTGGCGGATGCGGGCATCGGGATGGTCCAGTGCTTCCACAAGGAAAGCCACCTCGCTTTGCGTGGTCTCTTGCGACCAAGCCGGCGGTGCGGCCATCAACCAACTCAACGCGAAAACGAAGGAAACACCGCACATCTTGCCAATCATGTTATCTGCCTCTCTCGGTTGCTTTGTATTCAGAACTGGAATGAATCGAATCCAATTTCACCTTGCACAAACGTCATAGATCATCAGTGGAGGAATAGGAACGATGCATGAAACGCACTCCGGCCTCTGCACGCCGTCCTCTTCTCAGCGTAAACTGCCGGGAGAGGCGGGCGGGAGGGGGAATTTCGACTTTTTCCCACCTGGGGGGTAAAATTCTTGCGGAAAGGAATTGCTCGATTCGTGGGGATCGGTTGGCTTCTCGCAACATTGGAATTGCAATTCCCCGCCGGAACGTTGAGGATAACGTCGAGGTCCGTTTCACAATTTCTTAAACTGTAAATCGTGGTAACAGAGTTCTTGATGGCTGAATTGCGATACGGTTTGTTTGCAGGGGCAGAGGGATAAAGGGGGAAGAATTGTTCCGGTTTTCAACTTTGTCCCACGACCCCTTTGCCCCTCTGCCCCTCAAATTCGCGTTGAAAGCTATTCTGCGAGGAATCGTTGATACCATATCATTTACAGTTTGAGTAAATTCCACCGGAGTCTGCCGGCATGAGTCCTAATAAAACTCCCTTCGAGGAAGGGGAATCTTCCCATCTTTGCGAAACCGAAACGGAACACGATCCGATTCTGATGGGCGAGGTGGCTCAACCCAACCTCATATCCGCCGCCCCCGCACGGAAATCCGGGGGTGGAGTGACGGCGGTTCTGAGCCTGTTGATTCCCGTGGTCTTGGGCGGTGTGACGGTCTTCGGCGTGTACTTTTTCTTTCTGGAAGATCTGCTCAACAAACCGCCCCAACCCGCGAAGGCTCAACCGCCAGAAAAGTCCGCCGAGGTTCAAGCGATTGATGACCCGGAATCCCAAAACGAAGCCCCGCCGAATTTTGTTCGGCCTCGGCCAAAGATTTCCGCTGTCCCCGTTGACGCAGACACAGAAAAAGCTCTGCCGACCGAACCCGTCAAGACGGCGGCAGAAAAGCAAACCGAGCGCGAACTCGCGGCCAAACGGGCCTTGGGATTGGCGGTAAACATGTCCGCCCGAAACCTCAAAGCGGCGGAAAAATGGTATCGCAAAGTGGTGCAAGATTACCCCAACACCCAAGCAGCCCACGAAGCCGAAAACTGGCTCAAGAAACGACTCAACCCATGAGTACAAACCGCGAATTGATGACCCACGCCAAACGTTTGGCAGGCGTGCTTGCGGAAAAGCGACTTCGCATCGTGTTCGCGGAAAGCTGCACGGGAGGGTTGGTCTCCAACGCCCTGACCCGGATCGCGGGCATCTCCGAATGGCATTGCGGGTCGGCGGTGGTTTATCGCATCGAAACCAAAGCCCAATGGCTGGGAATCGACAGAAAGATTTTGGAAAAGCCCGGTCCGGTCAGTCGCGTTGTGGCGACTTTAATGGCCGAGAACGTGTTGGCCAACACGCCCGAAGCCGATGTGGCCGCTTCGATCACCGGCCATCTGGGACCGAACGCCCCGCCCCGTCAAGATGGGCTGATTTTCGTGGGGATCGCTCGGCGGTCTTCCGCAGGCCAACCGCTAAAAACGCAGGTCAAACGACACGTTTTAGAAGCCGGAACGGAACACATAACAGGCGTCGCGCTGCGAAACCGCCGCCAACTCTCCGCCGCCGCGTTCGTGTTGGAGTCGGTCTGTGATCTGCTCGACAAATCCCCGCAGACCTGAACCAGCGGAACAAAATGATTTGCCCCGCTGCCTTTCGCGAGCTAGGTTTGAATTGAAGAGTTCCAATCATCGAACCGGCAATGCACCTGGAGAATCATCCCGATGGACAAGATCACGAACAGCGTTGGACTTCTGTTGAACCACTGGCAGCAAGCCACCTTAGTGGACTATGGGCACATGATTCTCGCCGTGGTTCTGGCGGGATGGTTTCTCACGCGGATTCAGCAGCGTGTGAGCTAGCTAGCCTAATTCGAGAAACAAGTGAGCGGCAAGGCGCTAGCCGCCGGTTTTTTCTATCCGAAGAACCGGCGGCTAGCGCCTTGCCGCTCAAGGCTTTTGCCGCACTGGAAAATCCGGTCTTTCGCGGCGATTCTTGCACTCTTTCGGTCGCCACGCCAGAATGGGAAGCGTGTTCGCAAACGCTCGAACTTCATCAACCGCAAGCGAAAGACGGCATGAATGATGAACGCTTCCCTCTCCCGCAGAGATCTCCTCAAGACCGGCAGCATAGGACTGGCAAGCATGGCGATTGGGCTTTCCCAACCCCCCTCGGCACAAGCCAAAGAAGACGATTCGGCCCCCGGTTGGATCGATGCCCACTCGCATATATGGACGCGGGACATCGCCAAGTATCCGTTGCGAGCGGGAAAAACCCTCAAGGATCTCGCCCCGCCGAGTTTCACCACCGAGGAACTCATGCAAACCGCCTCCAAAGAAGGCGTGTCGCGGGTAGTGCTGATCGCCCATAACATTTATTACCGTTACGACAACTCGTACATGATCGATTCCGCCAAGCAGCATCCGGGCAAGTTTCGCATTGTGGGCATGGTGGATGAATCCCAAGCGGGCGTCGATCTTGCGATGCGAAAACTGTTGCAGCAACAGGTGACGGGCTTTCGCATTACCCCCAGCGTGCGCGGCCGCGAGGTTTGGTTGAAAAGCGACGGCATGGCGATGATGTGGAAAACCGCCGCCCAAACTCGGCAAGCCATCTGCTGCCTGATTAACCCCGAAGACCTGGCCGACATCACCGCGATGTGCCGAAAGTTCCCAGACACTCCGGTGGTGATCGATCACTTCGCCCGCGTGGGGGCAGATGGCACGATTCGCGAAAAAGACCTGAAACAACTTTGCGACTTAGCAAAGCAGAAGCAGGTTTCCGTCAAAGTTTCTGCGTATTACGCCTTGGGCAAAAAGCAGCCGCCCTATTTGGATTTGCTGCCCATGATTCGCCGCCTCGTCGAGGCTTACGGTCCAAAGCGCCTGATGTGGGCTAGCGATTCGCCTTATCAATTGGTGGGCGAGAACACCTATCCCGCCTCGATCGAATTGATTCGCGACCGGGCCGATTTTCTCTCCGCTTCCGACCGCGAATGGCTGCTGCGAAAGACGGCAGAGAAAACCTATTTCTTCGAGATCCCCGCATAGACCGGGCCTCACCCACCAAATCTCGTTGTGGATGGGCGATGCCCACCCGGCACGGATAACCAATTTCCCCTGACCACGGACCCACCCCCATGAAAACCACCGTTCGACTGCTTTGCATCACTCTTGTGATTTGGAGTTTTGGCGTTCCCCAGGCGAAGGCTCAGCCTAAGGGGTTTAATTACGAGGAAGCCAAGGTTCCCCATTACACGCTGCCCGATCCCTTGGTGATGGAGAACGGCCAAAAGGTGACCGATGCGGAGACTTGGAAGACCAAACGCCGCCCGGAGTTGTTGGCGTTGTTCAAGGAACACGTTTACGGCGCGATGCCGCCCGCGATGAAAATTGCCCAGGTGAAAGACCAAGGCCAAGATCAAAATGCGATCGAGGGCAAAGGCATTCGCAAGGAAGTCACCCTGTCGTTCAAGGCGGATGGCTCCGGCCCGAAAATCAACGTGTTGATCTTGTTGCCGAAGAACGCCAAAGGCCCGGTCCCGGCGTTCGCGGGGTATAACTTCAACGGCAATCATACGGTGAATGCCGACCCCGGCATTCGGCTCAGCCGAGTTTGGAACCGCAAGCCCGGCAGCGAAGCGAAAATCGCCGAGGAATCGACCCGAGGCAGCAGTGCCAGCAGGTGGCAGGTCGAGAAAATCCTTTCCCAAGGTTATGCCTTAGTGACGGTCTATTACGGCGATGTCGATCCCGATTTTTACGATGACTTTAAGAATGGGGTTCACGTGCTGTACCCAGACTATCAAAACCGGGACGACAATTGGACGGCCATCGGCGGTTGGGCGTGGGGCATGAGCCGCGTGCTGGATTATCTGGAAACCGAACCCGCGATTGATGCGACGCGGGTGGCGGTGATCGGGCATTCGCGGTTGGGCAAAACTTCGCTGTGGACGGGAGCGACCGATGAACGCTTCGCCTTGGTGATCTCCAACGATTCCGGTTGCGGCGGGGCGGCGTTGGCTCGTCGGCAATTCGGTGAAACCGTGGCCCGCATCAATACTTCTTTCCCGCATTGGTTCTGCAAGAATCACAAGAAATACAACAACAACGAAGCGGAAATGCCGGTCGATCAGCACGAACTGATCGCGTTGATGGCTCCGCGCCCCGTTTATGTCGCCAGCGCTCAAGGCGACCAATGGGCCGACCCCAAGGGCGAGTTTCTTTCCTGCGTGGAAGCCGGCCCGGTTTACCGTTTGTTCGGCTTGGAAGGCTTGCCCACCACGACTTGGCCCGAAGTCAATCACCCCATCGCCGGCCAAATCGCCTATCACATCCGCACCGGCAAACACGATGTCACCGCCTACGATTGGGATCAATACCTAACCTTCGCGAACAAGCATCTGGGCAAATCGAAGTGAGGATTCCCGTTCTGAACCGCGAAGCGGTTAGATTCCAAAGCCCAGAGTCGCGAAACGCACTCTGGGTAAACGATGCACACCAACGCCTTACCCCGAAGGGGTTACACAAGAATCTCGGTCTAACCCCTTCGGGGTAAATGCGGATATTTGTTCCATACTCCCAGGGTGGCGCGGCTGCGCCGCTGACCCTGGGCTTTGGAATATAACGCCTTCGGCGTAAAGAATGTCAAGCAAACTGTTCAACAGAAGTTTGCGCAGAAAACATCACTTTTTATCGTTTGAAGTATAAATAGCGAGTCTTATTCAAAATGCACAAATATATCATTATGGGCGTGCAGGGTTGCGGCAAAGGCACGCAGGCGCGGATGCTCAAAGAAGATTTTAACTTGGCCCACATCAGCGTGGGCGAGATTTTTCGTTGGCACATCCAGAACCATACCAAGCTCGGCGCGGGTGCGGCGGATTGTGGATGGCGGGCAACTTGTGGGGGATGAGGTCGTCGAGGAAATCATCCGCAGCCGACTCGCCGAACACGATTGGAATTTCGGGTTCATTCTGGATGGCTTTCCCAGGAACGCCACGCAGACGGAATTCTTTTTGGAAACCTACGACATCGATGCGGTGATTCATCTGGTGATTCCCGATGAAGTGGTTCGCGATCGGGTGTTGTCTCGCCGGTTGTGCAGCCATTGCGGTTTGGATTTTAATTTGATCTTCCATCGCCCCGCCGTCGAGGAAACCTGCGACGTTTGCGGAGGGGCGTTGGTCAGCCGAACCGATGACACCGAATCGGCCCTCGCCAGCCGACTGCAAAATTACCACTCGAAAACTAAACCCATGCTCGAACGCTTCCGCCGCAAGGCGCTGATTTTTGAAATTGACGGGACCGGCACGAAGGAAGTGATCCAAGACCAAATCCGCGAACACCTCTCGTTGCCGAAACACCAAGCCGAGAGCGCATAAGAATCGCCGAGGTTTTGTGTGCCATGCCCACGGCTTTGCATGGGCATGCTTTCACTTGCGAAGGGGCCGTGTTTCGAGCAGACATGGCCACTCAAAGCAGTGGCCATGCCACCCAACGCCTATTTGTTGAAGTGATTTTCTAGGCGAAGCTTCAACATGTTGGCCGCTTCGCTATGAAGGCCGGCCCAATTCGCGGGAACGGGTGGTGGCGGCGAGGACGGCATCAATCAGAATCCCCCGCAGGCCGCCGGCTTCCAAGGCGTGAAGCCCCGCGATGGTCGTGCCGCCGGGACTGGTGACGGCATCTTTGAGCAGGCCGGGATGTTCGCCGGTTTCTAACACCATGCGGGCGGCTCCTAACACGGTTTGGGCCGCCAATTGCGTGGCGATGCTGCGGGGCAATCCCACACGCACGCCGCCGTCGCTTAAGGCTTCGATAATTTGATAGACATACGCCGGGCCGCTGCCGGACAATCCGGTGACGGCATCCAACAGATTTTCGGGAACTTGCACTGCCAAGCCCACTTTGGAAAACATTTGTTCGACGAGGATTCCATCTTCGGCGGTCGCCGTGCCGCCGAGCGCGAATGCAGAGGCTCCCGCTCCCACCAACGCCGGCGTGTTGGGCATCACCCGAATCAACCGCCGGTCGCCGCCCATGGCGTGACGAATTGTGTCCAACGTCACCCCGGCGGCGATGGAAACAATTAAGTGCCGATCTTCAAGCAACTCCCGCAACTCCTGCAAAACCCCGCCCACGTGTTGGGGCTTCACGGCCAAGACCAACACTTCGGATTGTGCCGCCACTTCCCCGACCGTGCCCACGGTTTGGCAACCGGTGGCTTCCCGGAATTGCGTTCGCGCTGCGGGCAGCACATCGGTTCCGGTCACGTTCTCCGCCGGCAACCAGCCGGAGCGAACCCAGCCCCGCGCCAAAGCCGTCGCCATCTTTCCCGTGCCGATCAATCCCACCCGGAGCTTTCATTTCGCGCTCTCGGTCATATTTTTTCTCCAGATGAGTGCCTACTCAAAAGTGCCGATAAGTGTTCGACAGAATTGTTGTAACGCATTGGAACTTGCCTGAATAGTCGCGGACGTTTGGGGCGAATTCCGCCGTCAGGTTTCAACGGAATAGCGATTTAATCGAGTGGAAACCTGTCAATTCTGGTGCTTTATTGTTTTTTCTGAGTATGATGGGGCAAATCTAAAGGAAGATTCTCCAATAGGTGAAAAGTTTCTCATGCCGCACACCGTTTTTATCAGCCATGCCACGCCGGATGGGGGCTTCGTGGAATCGGAGATCCTTCCCGCCTTGACGGAGTGGGGGTTGTCTAGTTGGTATTCTCCGGAACAGTTGCCAACCGGGGCGAGATTTCAACAGGAAATTCATGCGGCGATCAATCAATGCGAGTGGTTTCTGATCGTGCTTTCGCCGCACTCCATCCAGTCGCCTTGGGTGCAGGCGGAAGTCGGCTTGGCCATTGAGCATCGGCGGGATCGGGTGATCCCGGTGTTGATCCAAGACTGCAATCCCGCGGAGTGCCATCTGCAGCTTCCGGGCTATCATATGATCGATTGGTTCCCAAATCGCGATCACGCGCTTTCCAAACTTAAAAAAAAATTGCTCGCCTCGGATGAGGTGTTTCCGGCGTCCCATTCTGAGGGGTTTGCTTCGAACCTGATTGGAACATTACGGACGATCCGCGAATCCCGAGATTCCGCGCAAATCGGGTTGGTCTTTCGCTCTTTGGCGAGCGAGGATCAGGCCATTCGGGATCGCGCACGACAGGCACTGCATGCGATTGGTTGGAAGGAAGCGACCCAGGCGATTGCCAAACTCCCGCTGTCACCGGTCTCGGAAATCGAGGGGATTTTAGATGGTTTGGCCGCCTTGGAATCACACATTGAGGTCGTCGAGTTTCTCGACCAACTCAGCAACCGGTTGACGGGGGATGCCCGCAACCGGGCCATCCTGCTGTGGGAACGCAAAACCCTAGCGCTCCGCCGCGAGAAGATGTCCCAAGTGTTTCAATCGCATCATTCACCTTTGAACCTAGTCAAAGTTCTCGGACAGGGTCTGACGGCGGCCACGTTCTTGGCCGAGCATGCTTACATGGGGGAGAAACAGGTCGTGGTTCGCATGCTGCGTCCTGAATTGGCGAGCCGGCATGAAATTCGTTTCGCGTTTCTGGAACTGACCCAAACGGCCTGCGGTTTCGTCCATGAAAATCTGGTGATGATCCGCGACACCGGGCGATTCCTCGAAGCCCAAATGTATTATTATGTCCGCGATTACATTCCCGGCGCGACCCTCCAAGACATGCTCAATAAAGGGCAAGCATTTTCGCCCCAGCGGATTTGCGGCATCGTCCGGCAAATCGCCTCCGCGCTTCGGCCAATTCATGAACAGGGCATATCCCACGGCGGCATCAAGCCCAGCAATGTCTTTCTGACGGACAAGAACCGGGTGATCTTAGGCGACTTCAGTTTGCCGCTTCAGCTCCTCGGCCACGACATGCAGCGCCTATCCTATGATTTCCGCTATGCCGCCCCCGAACAGTTTTTCCATGCCTCTCCCGTCAGTCCCGCCGCCGACTTTTACTCCCTGGGCTGCCTGTTTTACGAATTGGCCTGCGGCCAACCGCCATTTGTGTCGGACTCGGCTTTTGAGTTGGTCTCGTGTCATACCGCAAAATCAATTCCTCTCGCCTCCACATGCAACAGTGTCTTCGGCACGCTGGCCGATGATTTGATCCAAAGGTTATTGAATCGAACCCCGGACGAGCGGCCACAAACGTTGGACGAAGTCTATAAAGCCTTGGATTTTTTGGAACAGAGCCTCGACGAAACAGCATTGCCTGCCCTTCCCCCAACCGCGGAATCAAACAGCGTTCAGCAATTCGTTCCTCAATACTCCATCGCAGGATTTCAAAATCCGGGGGATGTGTTTCAATCCATTGAGATCTTGCCCAACGAGCCTGTCCAGTTGCCCGAACAATCAAGCATGCCTCCGAGGATGACAGGGGGCACCTCGATTCAGCAGTTCCTGACGTTGCTGAAGGACCACGGGCTGGTTAATGGCGACATTCCTGGTTTCTTCGAAAAATCCGGAGCAGATCACCCTCAATCCGAAGATGCGTGGCCACTCATTGAAGAGTTGATCCGCCAAGGCCAATTGACGCAATATCAAGCGCAGACTCTCTACCAAGGCCGCCAGGATCCTTTAGAAATCGCAAACTACATCATTTTGGAAAGAATCGGTCAAGGCGGGATGGGAATGGTGTTTCGGGCGCGGCATTACCGAATGAAACGGATCGTCGCAATCAAAGTGATTCCCGCCTCCGTGTTCCAAAATGCGACTGTGGCGAAACGGTTCCTGCGTGAGGTGGAAGCACAGTCTCGGCTTTCCCATCCCAACATCGTTACAGCGCTGGATGCGGGAGAGGATGCAGACAAAGGTTTTGGGTATTTGGTGATGGAATATGTGGATGGGCAGGATTTAACCACTCTCATCCAACAAGCCGAGTCTTTGCCCCTTGGATCGGCCCTGGATTACGTCTTGCAGGCCGCGGAGGGGTTAGCCTACGCCCACAGCATGGGAATCGTGCATCGGGACGTTAAACCCTCAAACCTTCTCTTAGGAAAAGACGGCATCATCAAAATCCTTGACCTGGGCTTGGCCCGGTTTGATGAGACCCTTGGTACTAGACTTACAATGGTGGGTAGCGTCATGGGAACCCTAGATTACATGTCTCCTGAACAAACGATGGATTCCAAAGACGCGGATCATCGGGCCGATATTTACAGTTTGGGGTGTACGCTGTATTACCTGTTAACGCGCAAGCCGATCTATGATGTTCTTTCCCTAACGGAGAAACTTCTCGCACATCGCAAACACCGGATTCCCACTCTGCGCAAAGCTAGGGCGGACATCCCCCCTCGATTGGATGCCATCTTCCAGAGAATGGTCGCCAAGCATCCCAAAGATCGCTACCAGTCCATGTTGGAATTGATCGACGATTTGCGGGCCTTGATGAAGGATGGTATTTTTCAGCTTCAAGCTCGACCTGACTCAGATGACAGCGAGTTGCTGAAAATGATGGAGATGAACGTTGGAAGCGTGCGCGAGGACTGCCCACCTGCCGATGATGACGGCGATTATATGCAGACGGACTCACATTCGGTGGAAAAAGCACCTGGGTTTTCAAGCTTGATGAGAACACCGACACCTTTGGTCCGAACAATGCTAGTCGTCCTCGCGGTCACTTTGGCGGCAATGGCCTGGATCATGTACGATCTAAAAAAGCCGTTGTGATGGATTGTGCAAATGGAACAGCCGGAACTTCGATCGCCTCATTGATGTTGCATTAGTTCTTTCAAACATCGTTCTCAGCACCGGTTTTCCAGATGTCGCAAATGAATGGAGAGGGGAATCTTACTTTGCCTGCTCTTCTGAGAATACCCAACTCTAATTTCTATGATCCATCCAAAGGTCGCACTGCGACATTCCTCGTCCGTGCTGAGGCCCATCGGAACATTTCAGGTTGTCCCTCATGCCCTCAAAACATCAATCGCCTGCCTCTCAGCACCAACTCATTAACCGCCTTCGCGAGATCGTGGGGGATGAGGGGTTGATCTATAACCCGGATGAGCTTTTGGTCTATGAATGCGATGGCTACGTCGTCGAGAAGAAAATGCCGGACGTGGTCGTGTTTCCCCAGAGCACCGGAGATGTCGCGGCCATCGTCAAGGCTTGCAACGAGTTTGATGTGCCATTTGTGCCGCGCGGTGCGGGAACCAGTTTGGCCGGCGGATGCTTGCCCGTGGGCGGCGGGGTGATGATCGCGCTCACGCGGATGCGGAACATTCTGGAAGTCAACCTTCGGGATCGCTATGCCATCGTGGAACCCGGTTTGGTCAACGTGCATCTTACGCAGCATCTGAAAGGCACGGGCTACCATTACGCCCCGATCCTTCCAGCCAAGGAGCCTGCACCATCGGCGGCAACGTGGCCACCAACTCCGGCGGCCCACACACCCTGAAATACGGCGTGACCGTCAACCACGTCTTGGGTTTAGAAATCGTAATGCCCGATGGAACCGTGCAGCAATTAGGCGGGCCGATTGAAGAAACCCCCGGCTACGATCTCACCGGGTTGTTCGTCGGCAGCGAAGGCACGTTCGGGATTTGCACGAAGATCATCGTCAAGCTCACCCGCGACCCGGCGGCGTATCGCACGCTGCTGGCCATCTTTGAAACCGTTCGCGAAGCTACCACCGCCATCAGCGAAATTATCGGAGCCGGCATCGTGCCCGCCGCTTTGGAACTGATGGATCAAGGCATTATCGAAGCCTTGGAAGCCGCCTTCCATTTCGGGTTTCCGCTGGATGCCGGGGCGGTCGTGTTGATTGAAGTGGATGGTTTAGAAACTGCCGTCGATGGCGAAGCCGCCCGCATTGTGGAACTCTGCCATCAAGCGAAAGCCCGCGAAGTTCGCCGGGCGGAAACCACCGAAGAACGGCTGCTGTTGTGGAAGTGCCGCAAGCAAGCCTTCGGAGCCATCGGCCGTTTAAGCCCCAGCTATTGCACGCAAGACGGCGTTGTGCCCCGCACGCGGCTGCCGGAAATTTTGGATTTCATTTCCGATTGCAGCCGAAGGCACGATGTGCGAATCGTGAACGTGTTCCACGCCGGCGATGGCAACATTCACCCTATCTTATTGTTCGATGAACGCGACCAAGAGCAAATCGAACGGGTGATGCGGGCCAGCGATGAGATTCTGGCCAAGTGCATCGAACTCGGCGGCAGCGTCACCGGCGAGCACGGCATCGGCGTCGAAAAGATTTCCTTTATGAACCAACTCTTCACCGAAACCGATCTCGCCGTGATGGCGGATGTGCGGGCGGCCTTCAATCCTTTAGGCCAATGCAGCCCCCAAAAAATGCTGCCCACCGCCGGAGCCTGCGGGATGGAACACATCCCCAAATCCAAACCCGGCCGCAAAGCCGCGATGTGATTGCGGGCAGAGGGCGGAGGGCCAACCCCCCCCGCGGCGGGGTGGCCGCCCGTCTTCCTCCTCTTTTCCTAACGCCTACAGTCTAAAGCCTTTCTTCGTTCCCTTCGTGGGCTTGGGTTTCTACAATGCCTTTTGTGAATCTGAAATCCTTCTGTGCGGAGCGGTACGATGAATCCTGAATTGCGAGATGCCGGCGAAAGTTTGATCCAGCGCATTATCCATCTGCGGGATAGTCTTTGACCTCGCCGGCAAAAAAACTCGCGTGCGGGAAATCAACGATCTGATGGCCGCGCCGAATTTCTGGGACGACCAAGAACAAGCCCAAGGCACGGTCGGCGAACTCCGCCGCATCAATACCACGATCAAACCCTTGGAAGAACTCTCGCAGGCGGCGGATGATCTGGCCGTGCTGATGGAATTCGCCGAGGAAGATCCCGCCAGCGAAACCGAACTGGGTTCCACGCTGAAAAAGTTGGAACCCCTAGTAGATGCGGTGGAACTCAAGGCGATTATGTCGCAGCCTGAAGACGCCTGCAACGCCTATTTGAAAGTGCAGGCGGGCGAAGGCGGGACCGATGCCTCCGACTGGGCCGAGATGCTGCTGCGAATGTATCTCCGCTGGGCGGAAATCCAAGGTTTTCAGGTGGAACTCTTGGAACGCTCCGACGCCGAGGAAGCCGGTATCCGCAACGCCACCATCGCGGTCAGAGGCGATTATGCCTATGGCTATCTCAAAGGCGAAAGCGGCAACCACCGGCTGATTCGTATTAGCCCGTTCGATGGGGCGGGTCGTCGGCAAACGTCTTTCGCCGCCGTCGATGTGACCCCCGAACCGGATGATAATCTCGAAATCGAAGTCAATTGGGACGATGACAAAATCATCCGCGAAGACACTTACCGCGCGGGCGGCGCGGGCGGGCAGCACGTGAACAAGACGGACTCCGCAGTTCGCCTGACGCACTTCCCCACCAACACCGTGGTGCAATGCCAGAACGAACGCAGCCAGCACAAGAACCGGGCCACCGCCCGCAAAATGATGATCGCCAAACTCTATCAAGCCGAGGTCGAAAAACGCGAAGCCGAGATCGCCGCCCGCCACGGACAGAAATCCAAAATCGGTTTCGGCGGCGAAACCGCCCGCAACTACGTCTTGCACCCCGAGCAATACGTCAAAGACACCCGCACGGGCCACAAAGCCGGCAACCCCACCACCGTCCTCGACGGCGACCTAGAACCCTTCATCGAAGCCTATTTAAGATGGAGCATTACTCCGGATTAGGACTCTGAAGAGCTAAGATTCGTTCTTACAGCTATTCCGTGATGTTGAGAATTGACATTCAGCATCCCTCTCCGCGATGTCTTTCGACGGAAGGTCCGCTAGAATCAATCAATGACTGAAAGGCACGCCAGACGCTGCTGTCTGCGATGGCAAGTTCTGAAAAACCGCTTTTGGTGAGGCAAGTCTATGCACCTGATTTTCTGCTCCGACCGTATACTCTTGGCCTCACTTGTGGTGGTATTTATGGCAGGATGTTCGGAAGAAGCAGTACCCGAAAATCCACCTCGCCTGCCAGAAAACAAAACTGCCGCAAGTCCACGGCAACAACAAGTGGAGACTGAAATAACGGAAAAACGTACGGACACTGCTGATGCTTCTTCGGGAACACCATCGACAACTGTGGTCGAGGAACCATCGATACAGACACGGGTACTCGATCCACTCGTGATTGACGTTCCTTCTGATTTCGTCGTTGAAAAGGAACCGGAACGTAGCCCTCCCCAGCAGATTCCTAAAGAGATCGCCGAAGCATGGTCAAAAGCTGGCGCGGACACCGGATGGTGGGGAATCAGCGAAGACTCCGGCTACATGATGGAAGGCGACCCGGAGGAATACGGTCTATCACATGTTCTGCCTGCGTTTTTATTGTCAGAACTCATCGACAATAGATTAACCGACCTGCCTGATCCCGGTGTTTCATTTGCAATCGTTTTATCAAAGGCGACTGTGACCACTGCGGGACTACAATCACTGGCCAAATTCAAGAATCTTGAGGCCATCGACCTCAGTCGCACGGATTTGACGGCCGAAAAGCTAAGTGCTCTAAAGGAAATCGAAAATCTTCACTCGTTGGATTCTTGAGAACTCCTCCGTGACGGATGCTGAATTTCCCGGCAATATGCGGGCTTAGCCAAATTCGGCGGCTCAATCTTTACTCGGCCAAACTAAAAGGCGAGACGCTCGCGTCGCTTGCGGAAATGCCGAGGCTTGAATGGCTCGATCTTAGGTACAATGACATTGCCCCCAATCATTATGATTTACTTGCGCGCCTCTCGAAGCTGCAGGCACTTTATTTGGAAGATGTATCTCTGCCGCTTGGGGCCATGAAAGCCATCGGTCAATTGCACGAACTGCGACTTTTGTACCTCTATAACTGTGATATTGGCGACGAAGATGCAGAGGAACTCGTTGAGCTTTTGCGTTTACAGAGACTCTATATTCTCATCAATGAACTTACCGACCGTGGTACAAGGGTTATTGCGGCATTGCCCAGTCTACAGGTGCTTGATATTGGTGCAAACGATCTTACGGACGACGGCCTGTTTTACTTGTCCCATGCCAAGAATTTGAAAAGCCTTGGATTGCGGTTCTGCGACAAGATCACGAATGCGGGTCTCGAGAATCTGAAGAAACTTGAAAATCTTGAGGAACTGGTTCTAAGTGACACTGGAATCAGCGATGTCGGCGTGACTCAATTGGCATCACTCTCCTCACTTCGGCGATTTGATCTCTCTGGAAATCCGATTAGTGATGCCGGTTTAGTCGATCTTTCCAAGTGGATGAATCTGGAAGAGCTCGATCTGGAGAAAACGAACATCACCGACAAGGGTATGCTGCAATTTGCGTCACTGCGGCATTTGAAGAAGCTGTGGCTGCGTAAAACAAAGATTAATCGGCGCATCGTTCGGCGGACTGGAAGCCTTACACAGCCTTGCTTTTCTGGATCTTAGCGAGACTGAGGTGACCGACGAAAACCTCCTGCGTCTCACAAAATGCAAATCATTGCGTAAACTGGAACTATTTCAAACCTCCGCCTCTAGAAAGGTCGTGAATGCGCTTCGCAAATCGCTGCCGAATTGCAACATTCGAAACTGATAAATTGATGGTTGAAACTGACATCTTTGGTTGAAAATTGACTTGAAACACCCAATACCCATTAAATCGACAAACCAAAATGCCACAGATCAAAATCTATCTCAACGATCAACTCGACTGCGTGACCTACCAGTTGGATCCGCTCAGCAGGGTGTGGGTTCAAAACCAAGTTTCGCCCTTGAAACCCGTGGGCAGCGTGTATGTGTCCTATGATTCGGGAACCGAACCACCTTGGATGGAGGAGGCCCATAGGCAGCACATCGCCGAGATGCTGACGGGGTTGTCCGCCGAGCAGTTAAAGGAATTGGGAAAAGTCGTTTTTGTCGATCCCAAGACCGAAACGGTGCTTTTTGAGACCGTGGGAGCCAATGTCTAAACGGGCCAACTTATATACAGGAAGAGCCGGGCATCTGGTCGTGATGGCCGAACTTCTTCTTAGAGGCTGGAATGCCGCGATTCCCGAAGTGGACGTCGGCGATGATGTTTTTGTCGTCCGCGATAGCGACGGCAGATTGCGGCGCGTGCAAGTCAAAACCGCCATCGCCAAGTCGATGAAAGGCGGTCACCGAGCAGTTTGCAACCTTTCACTGACCCAATTGCGAACGCCGATCACGCCCGATGTGATTTATGTTTTCGTTGTCCGGCACGAGGAACAATGGGAATCCTTTGTGGTCATTGATCGAACGGATTTAGTCGCGGAACACCGTCTAAACAAGATCGGCACGGAACGAGATGGTCGGCTGGTATTACATTTCAAATTCCAAAAGGGCCAAATCCTTTGCGGGAATTCGGACTTCACCAAATACAACGGGAATTGGTCGCGGTTTCCCTTGATCGCACACTAACCCGCCGTGTCCTCCGGGACCGAATCGGCAAGCAAATTCTGCAAATTGGTCTCTCAATTGTAAAAGAGTGAATTTCCGTGGATTTGCCTTCGTACAGACTTTCTGTGAGAACAAACACGAATAGAAATTTGCTCAAAAACAATTTGAACTGAGGTTTGCATGAGTTACATCGTGGTGGATGTGGAGGCGGATGGACCGATTTCGGGGGATTATTCGATGGTCTGTTTCGGGGCGATCATCGTCGAGTCCTCATTAAGCCAAACTTTTTATGGCCAACTGAAACCGATTTCGGAAAAGTGGATTCCCGAAGCCCTTGCTGTCAGCGGGTTTTCGCGGGAACAAACAATGGCCTTCGACGATCCCAAAACCGTGATGCAAAATTTCGCGGCTTGGATCAAGGAACACAGCAAAAATCAGCCAATATTCATCTCGGACAACAACGGCTTCGATTGGCAGTTCATCAACTGGTACTTCCATCATTTTCTGGAACAAAACCCGTTCGGCTTCAGCTCGACGAATTTGGGGTCGCTGTATAAAGGCTTGGTGAAGGACACCTTCAAGAGTTTCAAGCATCTGCGAAAAACCGCCCATACGCATCATCCGGTGGATGATGCCAAAGGCAACGCCGAGGCCCTGTTGGCGATCAAAGCCAAATACGACCTAAAAATCCGCTTGGAATAGCCACCTTCGGGCAGCCGAAATCAGTCGCTTGAAAAACCGGCGAGTGGAAGCCTACGAGTCCACGTTTTTGGATGAACAATCGCTCTTGACTCGATTGGCAGCTCCCGCTATTACACCCGATCTATTACCAAAATGGGCGGACGAGGGAAGTCCGCCGTGACCCAATGCCCCGTAGGTTGTGACTGGATAGGGAGGTCCGGATTCTGATGAAACAGGCGAGGATACCCATTCTCATTCTCTGCACCAGCGCGGCACGTGATGGCCGGCTTCGTGTATTGGCTGATGAGACCCGCGGAAAACGGCCCTCAATTTGCGGCGGCCCAGGAAGCCTACGAAGAAGCCCCGGAACAAGCTTCGCCCCCACCTCCGCCACGCAGCAAAATGCGGTGCAGCGCGTGATTCGACAAGTCACGGGAAACCGAGCGGTTGAACCTGCCCCGGTCGGGAATCCCCATGGCACCGCGATGGCGCACACGAGACCCCGTTTCCCCTGCCGCCGGAAATGCAGGGCGTAAACCTGCTCACCCAAACCAAAGAACAAGCCCACGCGAAAAGTTGGGGCTGTCTGGAATGCCACAAGGATCAGCACGATCCGCACTTTTCCAAGGCGATCCACATCGGCTGCACCGACTGCCACGGCGGAAATGCGGCCTGCGTGGACAAAAACCAAGCCCACGAGTTGCCCCGCTTCCCCGATGCCTGGCCCAGTTCGGCAAATCCCATTCGGACTTATACGCTGCTCAACCACGAGCGGCCCGGAGTTCATTCGCTTTATGAACCCCGGCGATTTGCGGGTGGCGCACATCAGTTGCGGCAACGCGGGCTGCCATCCCAAGGAAACCTTGGAAGTCAAAAAGAGCATGATGACCCACGGCTGCATGCTGTGGGGGGCGGCTCTCTACAACAACGGGGCCGTGCCCTACAAATGGCCGCGCTACGGCGAAAGCTACAGCATGAACGGCGTGCCTCAACGCCTGCAAACCGTGCCTCCGCCCACTCCCGAAGAAATGAAGATACAAAGGCATTGTGCCTTTTCTCGATCCCCTGGCCCACTATCAAAACTCTCAACCGGGCAATGTGCTGCGGATTTTCGAACGCGGCGGTCAGTTCCAGTTTGAAGCCGGGATTCCCGAAAAAATGAACGACAACGGGCAAGCCCCGCGAAAAGCTCGGGCCCGCGTGGTTTGGGCACGGGCAACCGGACCGACCCGGTGTGGATCAGCTCTGGCCAAAGCCCGGCTGTTCGATCCCACGTTGAACTTCTTAGGCACGAACGATCACGCCGGCGATTATCGCAACGGCGGTTGCACGGCTTGCCACGTGATCTATGCCAACGACCGTTCGCCGGTGCATTCCGGTCCATACGCAAAATATGGCAATCGGGGCTATGCCGCCCCGCACAAGGATGAATTGGTTACCACCATCGACCCCACGATTCCCCGCGATGAGTCGGGACATCCCATCGAACACCGCTTCACGCGGGCGATTCCCACCAGCCAGTGCATGATTTGCCACATGCACCCCGGCACGACGGTGATGAATAGCTATCTGGGTTACATGTGGTGGGACTTGGAAACCGATGGCGAAATGATGTATCCGAAAGAGCAGCGCTACCTCACCTCGGAAGAATTCGTGCGGGCGCAAATGAACGACCCCAACGATCCGGCGGCACGAGGGCTTTGGTCCGATCCCGAATTTCTTAGCCGCGTGGCCGAACTCAATCCGTACTTGTCCAAGACGCAATTCGCCGACTTCCACGGCCACGGTTGGGTTTATCAAACCGTGCTCAAGAAGAACCGGGAAGGGCATTTGCTCGATAAGAAAGGCAAGGTCATTGAAAAACCGACCAACGCCCAACTGCAAATGGCCGTGCTGATTCCGCAGTACGTCAAGCAGTTGTACCGAAACCGGGAAGAAAAAACGCCCGAATCCCTCGCCAAGATGGAGGCCGATCTCGACAAACTCCGCGAGAACGTGCCCGTGCACATGTTGGACATCCACCTCGAAAAAGGCATGCACTGCGTGGATTGCCATTTCGTGCAAGATGCCCACGGCAACACGAAACTCTACGGCGAAGTGCGGGCGGCGGTGGAAATCCAATGCGTGGATTGCCACGGCGACGCCTATAAAAACGCGATGGAACTCGGCAACGGACACCTGATGACTTCCGGTCCCGCCGCCGAAGAACGCCCCAACGGCCCGACCGGACGAAACCTCAACGGCATGACCACGCCTTTCGGCAAACGGAGGTTTGAAGTCATCGACGGCAAGATCGTGCAAAACTCGATGGTCGAGCGCGGCATGAGTTGGGACGTCAAACAAGTCAAAGACACGATTAATCCCAACCATCCCGATTACAACGCGCTCTCGGCGATCTCGAAGACCGTGCGATTCGACGAGGGCGGCGAGAAAATGGTCTGGGGCAATTTGCCTGCGGACAAAAACCAATGCGCCCATGCCATCAATAACATGAGCTGCATTGCGTGCCATTCTTCGTGGAACCCCAGTTGTTACGGTTGCCATTTGCCGCAGAAAGCCGACAAGAAAATGCCGGAACTGCACAACGAAGGCGACGTGACCCTCAACTACACCGCCTATAACTGGCAAACGCTTCGCGATGAAGTTTACATGCTGGCTCGCGATGGGATTGTGACCAAGCAGCGAATCGGCCCCGTGCGCTCGGCGTGCGCGATTCACGTCAGTTCTTACAACAAGAACCGCGAGTCGATTTACTATCAGCAGCAAACCATTTCCGCCGATGGCATGAGCGGCATTGCGTTCAGCACGAACGTGCCGCACACCGTCAGGGGAAAAGGCGAAACCAAACTTTGCAGCGACTGCCACGTCTCGCAGGAAAACGACAACAACGCGCTGCTCGCGCAGTTGACGATGCAGGGCACGAACTACATGAACTTCATCGGCAAATATGCCTGGGTCGGTGCGGGAAAGCACGGACTCTGGGCCGTGCAAGTCACCGAACGCGACGAACCGCAGGCCGTCGTCGGAAGTTCGATGCACGAAATGGTCTATCCCGATTACTTCAAAGACCATGAAAGACACGAGCACCAGTTGCAGAGGTATTTCGAGCATCCCGGCAACGACATCGGCGATGCCATCTTCCATCCCTTCAAGAAGACGGAAATCCTGAACGTGCAGCTTCGCGGCGAATACTTGTACGCCGCCTGCGGGGAAATGGGCATGCGAATTTTCGACGTGGCCTTCACGGACCATAAAGGGTTCTCGGAACGCATTGTGACCTCGCAGCTTTCGCCCTTGGGACAACGCTTTTACGTGCGGAGCAAATACGCCACCGATGTGGCCGCCCCCACGACGATCGCACCCGATCCCACGCGGAAACAGCACCCCGAAAATATGGAAAGCCCGATCGATGCGATCTACGGCAACATCTACGTCACCGACAAATACGAAGGCTTGATCGTGGTCGGCGTGGGCACGTTGTTGGACGGCAACCCTTTGAACAACTTCGTGAAACGCGCACTCACGTTTAATCCCAATGGCATTCTCTGCGGAGCCACCGCCATCGAGATCGTGGGCGAATACGCCTACATTTCTTGCGATGCCGGTTTGGTCGTGGTGGCTCTGGCCGATCCGACGAAGCCCGAAGTCACCTGTGTGGTGGAAGGCATTCATCATCCCAAATCGGTGGGCGTGCAGTTCCGCTACGGATTCGTTTGCGACGAGGAAGGGCTGAAAATCATCGATGTGACCGACCTGGCCAGGCCCAAGGTCGTCTCCCACGTTGAGATTCACGAGGCTCACAACGTCTACGTCGCCCGGACTTATGCCTATGTGGCCGGCGGCCACCAAGGGTTGGTGATCGTGGACGTGAAGAATCCCCTCAAACCGAAGATCGATCAGGTCTACAATGCCGATGGCTGCATAAACGACTTGCACGATGTGAAGCTGGGCATTACTTACACCACGCAGTTCGCGTATCTTGCGGATGGCAAGAACGGGCTAAGGGTGGTGGAACTCATCGGCACGAGCACGCCGGGCTATCGGGGCTTTAGCCCAAGGCCCACGCCTCGGTTGGTGGCCTCCTTCAAGATCCCCAAAGGCGGGCACGCCCTGGCGATTTCGGAAGGCATGGACCGCGACCGGGCGGTGGATGAGTCGGGCAACCAGATCGGCGGTTTTTGGCCGCGTGGGTGCTCGGCCTTTGAATTATGAAGAGCAGCGCAAACTCTGGCAGCGGCCCGATGGCCGGGTCTGGACCGTGGAAGATGGCAAGCGGGACTTCAACATTCGCGACCCCAAACAGCGGGAATGGAAGTTGCTGGAAAGCCTGAGAGCTTTCTATCCGGGGTATCAATCGCCGGATGGCAAACCGCTGCCGCCGCTTCCGCCGACAATCCTCGCCCCGCCGCCCGCGCCGGATTCTCCGGCACCGGCTCCGGCGTTAAAGCCCTATGAGTTTCCGCTGCCGGGACCGGGACCGATCCCTAATCCCAAACCAAACCCGGTTCCGCAATCGGCCTTGCCGACGACTTCGCCGAGAATCGAATAACCGATTGAGGCAGAACAAAAGCTGAAGCATAAAGAAACCCCCGCTTGGGAATCGATTCCAAGCGGGGGTTTTTTATTCATGCATTAGCCAATGGATGGCTGTTATTGAGTGAGTAAAGTTTTTAACTCGACCCATTTTCTTCTGGAATTGTTCGAGGTCATAATTGCCAATCTGAGGTAACGCTTTCGTCCGATTGCCACTGCAGAAACAATCGCTCATCTTCTTACCGCTCGCCCATCTTTTCGATTGGTCGAGACGCCCTTTTCGAAGATCCACTAGGATCATCTCTGCAAAACCGGCCATCGCCTTCTGGACGGGATTTCAAGTTTGTGTTCTATCGCGTCGTACCATCCGGGACGTTCGATCTATTGTTTTCGGTTTGTACAACTTCTCGATCGCTTGGCGGGATTCCCTTTCGCACTCCTCGTAAATGATGCGATAAGCCCACACCAATTGACGGGCAGAATCGTAGTCCAGAGTGTTTCGGTTACTGGCCGATTTCGACGAGCCATTGAGGAACTTGGGAGCATCTCCTTCGGCGAGGGCTTTGTTTCCATCTGGATAGCCGAGTTGATCCAGGGCGGTGGCCAACTTAGGCCCCAGCCATTGTGTCAGTTCATCCCGTGTTGCCAAAGGGTCCATTGACACCGACGCTTTTTGAACTTGCCGCATGATCTGATTGCAACAGTTCTTGATTCTCCCTTGCCCGTGTTCTTCAAGGCAGTATTTGGCCAACACAAAAGGCCATTCGTGCAGCGGAGGCCGACCCGGAATCCCGATGGGTTTGCGTTTGAAATCGCCAGCCTTGGTCTTGCAAATCGTGTGGCAGGAATAGCAGGCGAAAAAGTGCAAATTCAGGCCATTGTTCGTTCGGCCCCGCTTGGCCAATTCTTTGCCGCCGATTGGGCACGGTCACGTCGGGGTCGGCCAGGTCCAAAGTCAATCGCAACATTTCGCTCAAGTTGACCAACGAACCAATCAGCAAATCGCGGGTATTGTGGAGATCGTTTGCGCCATTCTCCGTTCGCCACCCGCGTTTCCTTGGTTTCTGTCCACGTGTTTTTTGGTTTTTTCCAAAAACTCTTCGCGCATGTCTTCCGATTTTTCGTGGAAGTTTCGCCAGTGTTGCGGTTCCTGGCTGGCTGAAGGTTTCCACATCGAAACCGGGCAGCGGCGGATGACCCGCGGCAAACATTTCGTGCGTGACAACCCGTCCTTCCCGGACATTACCCACGTGGCAAGACAAGCACATCCGCGTGCGCGACACGGGAGAACGAATGTCATAATAGCCGTATTCTCCGCCTTGTATTTTGGGATCCATGAACCGCCAGCGTTTTTTGGAAATGTGTTCGGTTTCCCAGCCATCTTCAGAGTTTGTTGGTCCCGCCGCGCGCCGACCGTGGCAGCCCTCGCAACTCACGCCGCGATTCGAGCGTTTGTTCTTTCACCATCGTCTTCGGTTATTCAATCCAGGATGCGCATCTTATCCATTTCGAGTTCGCGGAGCGGAATGCCCGAATGGCAGGCGATGCAGCGGACATCGCGATGGATCAGCGAATTTGCCGTCTTTGTCCACGATTCCCAAAACTTTTGCCATCTGCTTGGAACGCTCATTGAACAAGGCCACGTAAGAACCGTGGTGCTTGTCGGCGTTGGCCCAAGTCGCCGCTTCGTTCAACAAAGCCCAATTGTCATCCGTCGGCCATTGCCAACTCCGTGCGAATCCCTCGAGATCCTGGCTGACCGATAGATTTGCACGGCAGTGGCAGCGAATGGCAGCTTCCCACGCCTCACGGATTCGCGAAGGTCTTTGGCGTTCTCCATTTCCCACCAAAGCCACGCCGCCGGGAAAATCCAACAGATGATGCGGATTGCCCGCTGCGGGTTTGGCCTCGGCTTGGGCCACGCGAAGCACGGGCCGCAGCGAGGCTTCCGAAGGAAATGCCGCAGACTCAGGTTCTTGGGCAACACCCAACGAATAGATGCCGAACAGCAAAGCAGGACCGGCCAGCAATGAGCCTAGCAAACAGTGATTGACCAGACGTCGATTCGACATGAACTAAATCCTTTGCTTTAAGGCTTCACAGTTTGGTTGATGCCGTCCAACTGGCGTTTGATCTCATCCACGGGGTTGGGCGCTTGGGCTTCAAAGGTTCTGGGGCTGTTGTAAATCGTTGGTTTTTTCGAGTCCGCCTTTTCCACGGGAAATTTCAGATTCTCGCGGATCGCGCGGAAGTGTTCGTAAACGGTTTTGTCCTGATCGCTCAACGGAGCGTGCCGGCCATCATTTGCGATGCGTCCTTGGGCATCCGCCAAGCCTTGATAAAGCGCGACCGTGGCCAAATAAACTTGGGCGGCAGAATCCCAATTCTGCCCCGTCAGCTTTTGGCCCCCATCGGGACCGGTCAGCCTGTGTAAGAGAGATTGTATTTCCGACTCGGAAAAGGACAGCTTTTCCAATGCATCGCCTAAATCTTTGAGTTGCATTTTCATCGTTCCCGCGAGTTCGGCGACTTTTTTCCGGTCCGGCAGAGGGTGGCTCATTTCCTTTTGCAACTGCTGGTAAGTGCCATTCTCTTCCAAGAACGGATTGGGTTGACCGGCCAAAAGCAACGGCGAGACCTGGGCCAACACCGGGAACTGCCAAGTCCCCCACGGGTAGCCGCCGGGGCGACGATTCGCGAAGCCCCGGTCTTGCCGCCAGTTGGTGGGCTGCAAATCGTGATGGCAGGCAAAACAGCCGTACTCGGTAAATTCCGGCCACACTTCGTGATGGTCTGCAGCCCGTTTTTCCAGAAGTTCGACGGATTTCTCGGCCACGGCCAATTGCCCGACCGCCCAGAGTTTCGCTTCAAAGGCCGAGCGCACGTCTTCGGGGGCTTGGTTGGGATCGTTGACGGCATTTCGCCGGCGGTCTTGATTGGGGTTCCAATGCGGGGGCAGATTGTCGAAGTAGGCCGACATTTCAAAAGTCAGCCGGGGATGTCCCGCCGCCATCAGATCGTGGTTGACTTCTTTGTTTTTTGAACCGATGTGGCACTCGGCACACAAGCGGGCGCGGGAAGAGAGTTTGTCGGTGTTCGCGAACCCCAGGGCAGCTTTTTCTTCCGTGGATTTGAATTGCCAATCGTAGCGTTTGTGGGGATCGAGCCATTTTTCCGCCGCCCCGTGACAGCCTTCGCAACTTACGCCGTCGCGAAGCGAAAACTGATGCCCCTGGGCCAAGTGCGATTCGTGCGGAGCCACCGAATGGCAATCGAGGCAGAGCCGGGTTTGATGGGCCTCGCGATTGGCAAGCAAATCTTTGTAGCGGTCCGACCCGCGAAGCAGTTGAATCATGTGTTGCGATTGTTTGTTAAGCAGCACGTTATAAGCCCCCGCGTGGGGATCTTTTTGCAGCCAAATGCTAAACTCGCTGCCCTGCGGTCCCTTGAGCGCATCTCCGCCGTGACAATTCGCCGCCGCACAACCGGCGGCCCCCACGTATTTCGCCCGGTGCGGATCGCCCAGCCAGTCCATGCCTTTGGGGAGGGCATCGTCAGCGTGGGTTACGTCTTGACCGGGACCGGCGGTCGCCGAAGCGACTTGCACGCCGGCTTCAGGTTCGACGCCCGACGACGAATCGCCCAGAAAAAATAGCCCGGCAGCCAAAGCCGGGGGGAGACACAGCAAAAGTCGACCGGCGGTACGTCCCATCACGTTGTTCCCACGTTAAATTGATTTTCGAGCGAAGCACCGGGAGCGTTATGTTTCCCGCAGTTCTAAAGAAAACTGTACACTCCCCGATTGGGGAAAGAAAGCACTGTTTTCCTAGAACGAGCGATCCTATTACCCATACAACCGCGACATCGCTTTGCGCAATGCCAATGGAAGCAGTCCGGGAACGCCGGTGTCTAAGCGTTTATTTCGATCCGTGAGCGGCAGAAGCTGAATGCGATTGATCGCGCCGGATGGTCAAATCCAATTTCAGGTTCCCATCGAAGTCTTCTTTACTGTAATCGTGATAGCCGTGGCATTCCACACAATCCACGCGCGCCCCCAATAAGTGGCTATCGCCTTGATCGGATTGTTCGACCTGACCCGTGCGATGGCACTTGACGCAAAGTTCTTTCTTGGGCATCAGCACATCCCCTGTCGCGGTGCTTTGATAGACCGGGCGGACGGGGTTGCCGGTCTCGGGGTCGAGTCCGCTCTTCATGTCGAAATGGCATTCCACGCAACTTAATAGCCGATGGCTGTCGTGCCGAAATCGGCTTTGTTTGTACCAGCGCTGGGGAATTCGAGGCGGGACGATGGCCCAAGGTTCCGCACCGGCGGGGTCGGCTTGTTTCGCGAGTTGTTTGGTGTCGTATTTGTCAATGTCGTGGCAGAGTGCGCAGGCACCGTTTTCCTTGAACAGCACTTCTTGACCTTTTCGGCGGGAGATTTCGTGCTTCACGAACTTCAAGGGATAAAGCGATTTTTCCTGATCCGAGAGTTCCGCCAGGATTTTGCGGGCCTGCTCTTCCGTAAAATTGGCTTCAAAATCCCGTCCGGGAAACCCGCGGCGAAGTTCCGCCGTCTGTTGGTCGTCGGCTTGGGGTTTCTCGCCGGGTTTCTCGTCCAGAGTGTCTAAGCTGTAAACCTTGGAGAGATACCCCCGCACCACGTCCGGCGTTTCGTGCGGGACGGTGACGGCCACTTTTGTGGTTTTTCCCGTGTCGGGGTTCTTGGTTTCGACGAACTTATCCACATCGAACGTCAAAGGATGGCAGGTCTTGCAATGGGCCTCGAAATTAATGGGCTTCATGTAGCGGCGGTCTTCATCGAACTGATGGCAGTCGGTGCAACTTGTGGGATAGCCTAAGAATTCGCCGTTGCGTTCTCCGCCGCGGCGTTTGATGTCATCAAGCCGTTCCCCTTTGATGCGATTTCCTTCCGCGTCGAACATGGCTTTTAAGTGGGCTTGATGATTAAAGCGGATGCGGGCTTTGTCCTGCCAAGTGGGGGGTTCTCCCGCGCGGGCGACATAGCCAACCACGGTAAACGCATGATGCAGCGGTTTGCCGTTCGGGCCTTTGGCAATTGTGATCCCCGTGTCGTCTTTGAGTTTCAGCAAGTCCTCGATCATAAAATCGGGGTGGCCTTTTGGTTCCTCAAAATTCCAAACCGACTTCGCGAACGTATGCTCGTTATCGGAGGTTTTCAAATTGCCGTGGCAATCGGTGCAATGCCGATCTGCCACGCGGGCCAGTTCTTCGTCGCCTTCATGCTCGCGATGGCACTTCGCACAGGAAAGTTGCCCCGGCAGGTCGCCTTGCTTGGGCACTTGATTGGCATGATGCGCGGGGCCGATGTGGCAAACCACGCACTTCGCATTGCTGACGGAATGCACCTGATCGTTAAAACTCGCCAAGCGCTGCACGGGAGCCCAATTGTCGATGTGGCATTGCTTGCAATCGTTCTCGAACATCGTGTGCGGCGTGGAAACCGCACCGGCTTCATACAGCCGATGTTCTCCCCGCATGCCCGCTTGCAACAGCCACGCGCAGCAGCCCAACACGCACAATAGCGCCGTCCACCACGTCAGTCGGCGGAACCGATTGGGGTGGTGATGAAACTCAATTTCCACTCGTCCGGCCAACTGTCGGCTATAACGCGGTTGCGACATAGTTCAAAAATCCCAATTCCGAATGACCAAATCCCAATGACCAATTTGTCTACGATTGCGAGCCGATGATGTGATGAGGATGGAAGATAGAAGATAGACTTGTTCGTGATTTGCCATCCGCCATTCTCCCTCGGTTTGGCTCTTGACCCTTGTCTCTCGACTCTTGACCGAAGATTTATGACCGAAAGCTCTTGATCGAAAACTCTTGACCGATCATTTCCAGAACAACTGAGGATTCACGATGAGTGCCATGATGATGTGGGCGATCATTAACACGTAGAGAGCCATCGAAAGCGGAATGTGCAGGAACAACCACCAATGCAGCCAATGGTGGATCGTGAATTGCAACGAAAACTGGCGGCGTTCATCGACGGAATCTTCCATGTGATTCAACGTCTCGTGCAGTTCGCCGGGCAAGTCGGCACGCATCTGGTTGAACAACCGTTTGGATTGGGCATCCACGGCGAGTTGCGGAGTGGTTTGGCTCTTCACCGCCAAGAACGGGCGAATTTGCCGCAGATAGAATTCTCGCAGTTCGCCCGCGCGGGGAATGGGGCCGACGTAAGTTTTCTTTTTCTTCTTGGGAACTTTGAGCGTGGCTTTTTTCTTCTTGGCGGGTTTGGCGGCGACGGCCGGTTTCGCGGCAGCGGAGGCTTTCGCTTTGGCGGCCCGCATTTTTTCGATAGGCGACAGGGGTTTCGCGGCGGCATCTCCACCTTGGGCCTTGGCTTTTTCGGCGGCTTGCAGGCGGGCGGCTTCCAAGGGGGAGATTTTGCCGGCGGGTTTGGCCGGGGCTTGCTTCACCGCCGTTGATCCCAAAACCGCCGCGGAGGCTCCCACGGCCACGGGTTCTTTTTCGGGAAGTTCCAGCACGAACTTGAAACTGCACAACGGGCAGCGGGCTTTGCGTCCCAAGAGGCTGCGGTCCGGCAGCTTCAATTCATGTTCGCATTCCGGGCAGGGCACGATGATCGGACCATCCGCCTCGGCGGAGGCATCGAACGATTCCGGTTGCACGCTTTCCGCGGCTGCCGCCAGCATCTTGGCTTGTTCGGGAGAGAAATTGATGGTTCTCCCGGCATCTTCGGGAACCATGCCTTGCAAGGCATGGCTGGCAGAGACCGGTGCGGCTTTCTTTTTGGCTGCGGCCTTGGCTTTCATTTGTTCCAGAGGCGAAAGTTTCTTCTCTTCCCCACCGATTTCGGCAGCTTTCTTTTTGGCTGCGGCCTTGGCTTTCATTTGTTCCAAGGGCGAAAGTTTCTTCTCGCCTTCGCCGGTTTCAGCGGCTTTTTTCTTTAAGGCGGCCTTGGCTTTCATCTGTTCCAATGGGCGAAAGTTTTTTCTCTTCCCCACCGGCTTCGGCGGCTTTCTTCTTGGCAGCCTTGGCTTTCATTTGTTCCAAGGGCGAAAGTTTTTTCTCGCCATCGCCTTCGCTGCCCGCGCCTTTTTCTTGGCGGCTTTGGCTTTCATCTGTTCTAGGGGGGAAAGTTTTTTCTCGCCATCGCCTGCGGGGGCGGCTTTCTTCTTGGCTTTCATTTGGTCCAGGGGCGAGGCTTTTTTCCCCGGGGTCTTGGCGGCGGGTTTTGTTTCGGAGGGAGCAGGGGCTTCGGGAAGCAGGTCGAGATAAACCTCGGACAGCATTTTCGGGAAATTGTTTTCTTGGTTGATCCAGCCCTGCTGCTTGGAATAAGTCGCCAAGTCCAAAAACAACCCGCGAAACTCCCCTGGAACGTGGTCGGGCCAATTGCCCAGGTCTTCCTTTTTGGCGGTGTTGCCGAACTCCGCGAGTTTTTTGAAGGTGGAATAAATCTCTTCCTGGTGAATATCGAGTTTGCCGCAGGTCTCGGACACCAAACGGTCGGCGAGAAACTGCATGCGCAAGCATTGATAGGGCACTTGCGCCCCGAAGGTTTCCAACGGAACCCGCGTGGTGAGGATTCTCGGCAAAACCTGCTGCACGACCAGCCCGAAAAACCCGGTAAAATACACCAGCCCGAAGACAATCCAAAGGACGTTTTCTAAAAGCCCGCCCCAGCCGAAACCGGCATGGTACAAAATCAAAGGCATGCTCAGCGTGCCCAACCACAAATGCCCGCGCAGCCAGAATTGGGCGCTGCCCAATCGCCAATAAGACACCCGTTTGCGGGCGGCGAGCAGGCCGGCGAAAATCATAAACAGCGTGCCGATGATGCCGTAGATCAAGCCCATCACGCTGCCGCCGTGCGGACCGTTCGGCGCTTTCGCGGCATAGACCGCGTAAGTCCCAGAGGCGACGAGAAAGATGAGGAACGAGATCCAAGCCCACTTCCGCTGCGTTCTGTCAATCAGCATGTGAGTTCCTTCAAATCGAGAGGGGCAAAGGGGCCAAGGGCAGCGGGGAAAAGTGGAAAGCCCATTTCACATTTCCCCCGCGATCCATTAAACCTCCGGCCAATTCCTCTCCCGCGTGCGTGAATCTTTTTGATCGAGTGACTGAAATCCATTTTCTTAACGCTGGTCTCATTCGGCCTTTGCCCCTCTTCCCCTTTGTCCCTTGCCCCTCTTCTCTTCATTTCGCTTGAAAGAAAAACTCTTGGGCGTTGATGCGGAAGGCGGCATCGTGGGGACAGGCGTAACAGCAGGAAGGATCTTGGCTGGGCAGCGAACTGCACAAATCGCAGACCACCGCTTGCTCGCCGACGGCTTTCAGCGTGGCTTCCGGTCCCAAAATCGCCTGCTGTTCCTTGGACAAATCGATCGGCGTTTTCAGTTCGTTCATTTGGATCGAACCGTAAGGGCATTGCTCGGCACACATCCGGCATCCGATGCACCAATCCCGAATAATAATTTCCCCGTTCTCGCCCCGGTTGATCGAACCCACCGGGCAGCCGATCATACAGACGGGGTCTAGACATTTTCGGCAGGTCAAGGGAACGAGGAATTTATCGTAGCGGGGGCCATCCAAATACAAGCGGGTGCGGCCATCTTCGTGGGAAGCCACGCAGGCTTCCACGCAGGCGTTGCAGCGGGTGCAGCGGTCCAAATCGATCAGCATCAGCTTTTGGCCTTGGATTAGCCCCAACCGTTCAAAGTCCCGACTTTGCGTGGAAATCCCGCCGCGCTTCCCCAATCCGCAGATCCTGGGTTTCCTGTTGATGCAGTTGCCGAATCGTAATTAACTCGCGAATTTTCGTGTCGATCGAAGGCGAGGTTTTCCGCATTTGCTCGAACTCGGCCCGGTTGATTTTCACCAACTCCACGCGGGAAGGAACCGCACCCATGCGGCCATCGGGAATCCGCTGTTGAAACCCGCTGTCGGGATGATCGTAAGCGATGCAGGTGGCGCTTCTCGGGCTGGGAGGAGTGGAAAACACCCCCATTTCGCCGATGATTTCGCCCCGCCCCAAATAGGCCAGCGTGCGGCGAGGCCCGGCGGACATCCAATTGCCGGGGCAAACCCGTGGGAAACAGCCGTTCCAACAAGACCCGGTGAAACGTGCGGTATTCCAACACCGACCATTTCTTGGTGTCCTTGGCGTACTCGGCGATGGTGGCTTCCAACTGCGGCCCGGTGATGATGTCCAAAACTTCCTTGCGGGTCTTGCCGAGTTGCTCGTGCAGTTTCGCCTCGCGAATGAACTCATTCAGGCTTTTGATGATCGCGGTTTGCTGTTCCGCCGAGATCGCTTTTCCGCCTTTCGCGGCCTCCAATGCGGTTTGGGCGTCCTCGGAAAGCATCTCCTTGACGGCTTCCCGCATGTCGGCGTCTTCATCTTCGGAATCGTGAACTTCCTGGCCGAGGTTCTTCCAGTAGTCCGGCTTGAACTCATCGGGACGGAATTCGTACCAAGCGTTTTTAATGACTTTGACCAGCCCGCTGCGGATCACGTAAAAACAATCCGATGGCTCGCCTTCCCCGAAGATCGTCTCGCCGGAATCGAACTCGACCAAGTCGATGGCTTGTTTGAGCTTCTCGAAATCCTCATCGCTGAGATCCTCAAACACCGGCAACCGGCGGACGTGGGTTTCCATCACCCGCTTGCGGTACATGGCATCGGTGCGTTTTTTGTAAACCTCATCTTTTTGCAGCATGTCCAGCACGTTGCGGAGCATTTCCAGCATGTAGCAATCGCTTTCCGCGATCACCGTGGCTGAGCGCGGAGCCCGATTCATGCAGCTCATTTCGCCCAGCAATTCGCCTTCGTGCAGCGGTCCGCGCAGAGTCTGGGCGTTGATGACGGCGGGGCCGTCGATCAGAATGCTCGCGGGAATATTGCGGCGTTTTTTGCTGGTCGCCGCCCGTCAGCGTGGACAGCATGCGGTGCAGCAAGCCCTTCCGTTTTTTCTCGCCTTCCATGTTGACCAGCAAGTGCGCCGCCGCCACTTCGCGCTGCGGACCCAAATCGCTTTCCACCGGCGGCAAGCTCGCCAGCTTTTGTTTCAGTTCGGCGATTTCTTGCGTGACTTCCGCGAGTTTCCGCCTCGAGTTCGCGCGGGGAATACTCTTGAAGTACGGGTGCAGCTCGAACTCCGGCTTGCCCTCAGCTTTACCTTGAACCGTTTCTTCGACAAGCTGCTTTTGCAATTCGCGGAGTTTAAGCACGTCTTCGGTCGTCAGAATGTAAAACGCGGTCGATCCGCTTTCGCCTTGCTCGCAAATCACCCGCCCGCGGCGGCAACGGCGGAGAATAGTCGTGCTGGGAAAGCGGCGAAAATCCGGCCCGCCTTTTTTCAGAGACGAGAACAGCGAAATCGTGTCGAGTTCATCGGCGGTTAACAGTTCATCCTCTTCCCGCGGCGGATCGGTAATTTCCTCCAACTCCGCAGGCAACATCAACACTTGGGCCACATTTCCCCCCTTGGAAACACAATCCTTGCAGGCAATTCTGAGACGACTTTATCCTCATCAGTGTACTCCGCTTAAGTCCAGACGCAAGCGACTGGCGGGCGAAATTCCCAGATCCCAATTCCTCTAGCAGACGGTTCCCATTTTGTGCCCAGCGCGGAACCGAAATATCCCTGAAACGGCTTGGGCGTGGTCTCTGCGATGGCCACGCTCTTCGCTGCGTTCAGGGACATGTCACCCAATCCGCTTGAAAAATAGGTTAAAACAGTTTCACCAACTTTTGTGAAACACGTCGCTTGGCATCGAGATCTTGAGAAAGGTTTGCGTGTTGACGCGGACGGCGGTTAGAATAATTCTAAACCCTCAACAATTTTGATTCGAATAAACCCCTTCAACATTCATGATGCTTATGTCTCGATTCATTTATCACGGAATCGCCGGTTTTGCACTCGCGAGTTTTTTGTTGGCCGGTTGCGCGAAAAGCCCGGAATCCTTGGCGTCATCCACCGATCAATCTGCGGAAACCACAAGACCTCAGCCGCCGGAAGGCATGGTTTGGATTCCCGGCGGCACGTTTGAAATGGGTTGCGATCTCACGGCGGGAATTAAGCCCGACGAATTTCCGGTGCATGAGGTGGAACTCGACGGGTTTTACATGGATAAGACCGAAGTCACCAACGCTCAGTTTTTGAAGTTTGTGGAAGCCACCGGATACGTCACGCTGGCCGAACGCAAGCCGGAACTTCGCAGCGTGAAACCCGGCTTCGTGAAGCCCCTGGTTCCGCAAGAGGGAAAGTTCAGCAAACCCGGTTCCATCTGTATGAATCCCGATCTGAAAGTCGGGGATTTCGATCCCCTGACGGGGGCGTATAGTTGGTCGGATTACATCGACGGAGCGAATTGGCGGCATCCCGGGGGGCCGAAATCTTCCATCAAAGATCGCATGGATCATCCTGTGGTTCACGTCTCCTGGTTGGATGCCAAAGCCTACTGCGATTGGGCGGGCAAAAAACTGCCCACCGAAGCCCAATGGGAATACGCTTCGCGCGGCGGCCTGCCCCGAAAGATTTATCCCTGGGGCGACAAGCGAAACCCCCATGACAAATGGCGGCAAAATATCTGGCAAGGCGATTTTCCCACAAACAACACCGTAGAAGACGGCCACCGCGGCACTGCTCCCGTGGCTTCTTTCCCTCCCAATTCCTTCGGTCTTTACGACACCTCCGGCAATGTTTGGGAGTGGGTCGCAGACTACTATCGGGCCGATTACTACGAACATAGCCCGCGTAAAAATCCCCCCGGTCCAAAATCCAGTTTAGACCCGCGAGAACCCAACATCATCAAGCGCGTGCAGCGAGGCGGATCGTTCATGTGCAGCGATTCGTATTGCATTTCCTACCGCAACTCCGCCCGTGGCAGCGGCGAAGAAGACACCGGCACGTTTCACGCCGGCTTTCGTTGCGTGGCCACGCCCGAAATGGTCAAAAACCGCAAGGAAACGCCCTAAACACAGAGAGCGAAGGGCCAGAAGAGACAGGGAACACGTTTCACGCAATCAGAGTCTATCCGGAAATGTTTCTCTTATTTTTCAGCTTACGCCGCCGTGCGGTAGTTGAACTTGGCGTTGCGTTTGTTGGGAACGAGTTTTCTGAGCATTACGTGGATATGGCTGATCTGAATCATCGAGGCGCTCGAATCGGGGCGTCGTTCATAGTCTTTGCTGTTCCGGCGACAACGTCCGTGCCAGGCGTTCGATCGTTCGACGACCCAGCGGATCCTCACGGGTTGAAATCCTATTGCATCTTCGGGTGGGCGATTGACTTCCATTTTCCATTGAGGGCGGTCTTGCTTCAACCAGGCCTCAAGTTTCTTGTTGTGATATTTGTTGTCGCCGAAGATCGTTTCCAATCGGGGGAAGTCCTCTTGGGACATCTGCGCCAGCACTTCGGGAGCAGCCGTCCCATCATCAACGTTCGCTCCAGTAATCAGCACAACGATGAGCAGCCCCAGGGTGTCCACAACCAAATGACGCTTGCGCCCCTTGATTTTCTTGCCGCCGTCATAGCCGCGCTCGTCGCCACCCACTTCCGTGCTCTTCACCGATTGGCTGTCGATACAAGCGGCGCTGGGCGTAGGTTCCCGTCCTTCTTGGACGCGAATTTGAGTCCGCAATTCTGCAATGATCTTCGTCAAGGTTCCGTCATCCCGCCACTTTGCGAAGTAATCATAAACGCTGCTTTTGGGCAGCAGGTCGTGTGGAAGCATGTCCCATTGGCAACCCGTGCGGTTGAGATACAAAATCGTGTTGAGGACTTCTCGCATCGAGATCGTCCGCGGCCTTCCTCCCCAGCGATTTTTGGGGCCGGGGATCAGCGGTTCAACAAGGGCCCATTGTTCGTCGGTCAAATCGGTGGGATAGTTTTTTCGAACACTCGCGACTTGAGACATGCCAGCACTCCTTTGTGGTCAATGAAAAACGGAATGCGACAAGTCTCGAAAAAATCGGCACTTATGGATAGATCAGTTTCCGGATAGACTCTCAATGAATCATTCTGGCTCTCCGCCCTCCGCCGTGGG
>CAWAVN010000012.1:0-224795 GCA_963785505.1 uncultured Planctomycetaceae bacterium | reverse complement strand
GTCATCGGGCGGATTAAAACCAGCCACTTGGGGGGCGGAATTGGGGCAGCCGGGTTAGTGGGGATTCATAATCGGCATAAGCCTTACGATTCGCAAGGGTTGTCGGTACCCGAGGTGGCTTTTTTCCCGCGGGGATTGGTCTTGGAAATCCGCTCGGAGCCGGTGGGCGGAATGGCTGGTTTTGACTTCTCCGGTTCAGGTTGATTGCTGTTGTCGGTGTCGCCGTTCGTGCGGTTTCGTAGGCGGTAGCTGCGGCCGTTCATGGTGAGGATTTCCGCGTGATGCAGGAAGCGGTCGAGGATCGCCGTCGCGCTGGGAACATCCCCAATTAATTTACCCCAATCTTCGAGCGGGCGATTCGAGGTCATAATGGTCGAACGGGTTTCATAACGCCTGAGGATGATCTCGAACAAAAACTCACCGCTTCTCTTCGGCAAATTTTTCATCCCCATATCATCGACGATCAAGAGGTCGGGTTTGAGATATTTAGCCAGCACTTTCTCCTCGCCTCCCAGGGCCTCATCATGCAGGAAGTCGCGAACAAGGTCGAAGATCGAACGGTACAAGACCACGAAGCCTTGGCGGATGGCTTGGTAACCGACGGCCTGGGCCACGAAACTTTTTCCCACGCCCGGCGGGCCGATGAGCAGCGCATCGCGAGACTCGCGGATGAAGCGGCAGGTCGCCAGATCGAAGACTTGCTTGCGCGGGATGGATGGATTGAAGGTCCAGTCGAAATCATCGAGTGGTTTGAGTTCTTTGAACGCCGCGGACTTCACGCGGCGATCGATTTGCCGCCGTTCGCGAACATGCAGTTCATCTTGCAGGATCAGTTCTAAAAACTCGGCGTGCGACAACTGGTGCCCGGCGGCTTCTTGCAGCCTGATGTCCAATGTCTCGGCCAAGCCGGAGAGACGTAGTTGTTTGAGCGTGGATTGCAAGCGATCATTCATGGGTGTTTTTCTCCTGGTGAGAGGGTGGTAAGGAACGTAACATGGAACTGTCCGGTAAAACGGAGTCAGGCTCTGCAGAGGTGCAACCTGGCGAGGGATAATCGGATCTGGGCGGGAGCAATTCCTGCTTGAGGCCTGAACTTGTCGGTGACGGCGCGTTCAGGCTTTTTTGCTGCGCATCTTGATCTATTGCTTTTGTCCAGCCATGCCTTAGAAAACCTTCCGGCGCAGCCGGACCTTTTCGCTCCAGCGCCTGAGCGACGATTCGCGCGTAATCCTCGAGCGGGCGAATGAGGGGATGCTCATCCAGAAACGGCAGTTGCTCTTGTTTGAAACCGGGGCGTTTGAGCAATTGGCGGATCGTCCGCAACTGGAACGCTGCATGCGAGAGGGCCGTTTCACAGGCTTTTTCCAGGGCTTCTGAGGGATATTTCTTCGTCAGGTTGAGCAGCCCCAACAGCACGCGCGAGCCTTCGATCCCGCGAGCGACGATCACCGCCTCGGCCCATCGCCGGGTGTGTTCGCCGACATGCGAGACCTTGGCGAGAAGATAAGCCGCTCCGCGTTCGATGCCGCTGATCTTCTCTTTCGCAATGTGTTTGCCCTGGGTGCTGAACCGGCCCGGCTCCTGCCGCACATGCATCGCGATCTGCTCGAACCGCTGATTGAAGATTCGCACGACCCGGCTATCCCAGCGAACCCAGACTGTCCGCCCGAGATATTCCGGGGGGCCGAGTAATACGACTTGGCGACTTCGACGTGGCCATCCCGGCTGACGATCCGTTGGCCTTCGTGGAAGAACGGAAAACGTTCCAATGGCATCCGGGAGAGCGCGGGGCGTTCGATCTCATCGAACACTTTGCCGACTTGCTTTTTGGTCGTGCCATGAATCCGTGTGTCCGCCACGCCGCGTTCCCAATCCAGCAGGAAAACATTTTGCTCTTGGAGACTGTTGAACTTCCGCCCTTTGAGCGCATTGCTTTGGACGTATTTCACTCCCGCCTCCACCTTGCCTTTGTGTCTGGGCATATAAGGCCGCGTGGGAAGAATCACCACACCATAGTGAGCACAGAATGCGGCCAGCTTCGGGACCAGCTCAGGATCGAACCAGTCGGGATGCTTCACCGCGGCCTTAAGGTTGTCGATGATCAAGGTCTTGGGGCAACCGCCAAACTGCCGAAACGCATTTTCCACGCAGGTGATGAAGTCTTCGGTCGTCTGGCGAAAAGTCACCTCGCTATACGCCTTGCGGGAATGCGAAAACACGATGCGGAACACGTGCGTCTTTCGGCGTTTGCCATTCGCATCAACGACCGGCGCACCCGTGCCGAAGTCAACTTGAGCTTCCTCGCCCGGCAGACATTCCAATCGCCGCATCGGCAGCGAACGGCGAATCGACAGCTTCCGCACGAACCGCTTGACGCTATCGTAACCCGCCTTGAAGCCATGCTCGGCCACGAGGTCTTGATAGATCCGCTGAGCCGAAAGCTCCCGATCCAGCATCTCCAGAATCACATCACGAAACAGTTCGCACGCGCTCAGACGACCAGCGTGACGCGTGGGTTTCAACACGTCAGAGCCGGTGGGCGGAATGGCGGGTTTTGAACTTTCAACAGCGTCCGAAATCAGGTCGGAGCCGGTGGGCGGAATGGCTGGTTTTGAATCGCCGTCATTCCCGGCACAACCGCTCGGACCGATTCCTGGGACCGCCGGAGCCGGGACCCCGGCAAAAGTGGCTGGTTTTGACTCCAAAGAGCCGGTGGGCGGAATGGCGGGTTTTGCCCCATCCAACCCGCAAGCCAGGCATTTCCGGACTGTCTCCCGATCGATCCCCAGCTCGCGAGCGATCCGCCGCTGGGACCAATGCATCGAATGCAACAATAGTATCGAGTGAATTTTCGCCATTTTGAGCCGATTCGTCATCAGAGGACTCCATCAACAAAAGGAATGTTGACGAACCTCTACGACGACTTTCGGTCCTTTCAAAATGGCTGCTTTTCATTCCGCCCCCGTGGCTGGTTTCAAGTGCCCGCTGACACCAGGTCCGCCGCAATCAATGCGATCAGGGACGGAACCGCATCGACCTCAGCCCGATTTTGGATCGCTTTGGTGTTCAGTCCCTGCAAGACCTGAGCATCGGCGACGCCAGCGGGTTGATTGATGAACTGAAAGGACAGCCTGCCGGGAACGGAGGCAGCCGATGATCGCGGCCGCACAGTCATCAAACGGTTGCGACACGACGTTCCAGCGGGATTACATCAGCTGGTCAGCGATCAGCACCTACCAGCAATGCCCGTTGCGGTTTTATTTCCGTTACATCAAAGGACTCGATGAACACTTCTTGTCGGCAAGTTTCGCATTCGGAGGAGCCGTTCACAGCTGAGGCGGAATTCCATTTCAACGAGTTGATGACGGGGAATTCACCTCCAGATCAGGACACGTTGCTGGGCGTCTTCTGGGATGAATGGAGAACTCGAAGTGAGGCGGCTGAAATCCGCTACGGCAAGAAGGAAGACCTGGACTCGATCGCGAACTTGTAGACCGCGTCATCGAAGCCTTCCGCGAAAGTGGCATCGCCCAACCGAAAGGTCGCATCATTGGCGTTGAGGAAGAACTACGCAGCGAACTTGTTCCCGGGGTTACCGGAGGTTCTCGGCCGCGTCAACTTAATTGTCGAATCGGAAGACGCACTCACGATCACCGATCTGAAAACGGCTCGCACGCGATGGTCCACTGATCAAGCCGAACGATCCAGGCGAACAGCTGATGTTGTACGCGGGGCTGGCCAAGGACCTCGCACCCGGAAAACCAATCAAACTGGCGTTTGCCGTCGTGACGAAGGGAGCGAAACCAACGGTTGAATCTTTACCAGTGTCCTTTGATCAGCAGCGACTCGACCGTACCCAACTCATCATGCGGAGAGTTTGGGACTCAAATTCAGGATGGGCATTTCTTCCCATCACCATCACCCATGAACTGCCCCGTCTGTGCCTTTCGAGGACCGTGCGACGCCTGGCAGGGCTAAATCTCAACAACGAATACCCACCACCAATCAAAGGATCACTCAACATGGAATCCATCGTAACTCTCGCCGTTGCTGCGGGCATCGGATACTGGGCCTACACCACGGGGAAACGCAACGGCTCGAAAGCCGCCTTCAAAGTCGGCTGGCGTCGCGGACGACGATCAAATAGTCGACGTCCGCGTGGAACGTAGACCAGACTCTTGAGCTTGCATCTGCGGCGACTGTTGCAGATGCAAGCTACTTCAATCCAAGCTGTTTCTTCAGCTTCGGAAGTTCAGGGAAAGGAACATGAATCACTTCGGGAACAGTTACACCGTGCTGTTTTGCTGCGTTTTCAACATCGCTCCAAGTGCTCTCAGCCTCGCGATTGTATTCTCCTGATATTTCATTGCATCTCCCATGCTTGTCGTTCCGACTTTCCACATCGCAGCCAGGAAGCCCATGCCCTGGGCCTCCTGCGACATTCGGGCAAGCTCTTTCCAAACTGCGATATGAGATTGGTAAGCCTTTTGGAAATCTGCGGGGCATTCCAGCAGGTCTGCGTCATCGGCCTCTTTCGAATACATTGAAATCCATGTTACGGAGTTGGTTTCTTCGATCGTCCGTTTCATCTCCAGGTCTTGGCGAAGCACCTCTTTCATTGCTTTCACCTGAGCGGACTCACCGAATAGCCATGTTCCGGCTGAGTAGAACGTAAAGCCGACACAAAGCAGGATAAGCCCCAACACGGCGACCACTACCCACGGAATGATGTCGATTGGCTTCGATGCCGATGCGTCACTTTCGATAGAAAGAGTTTCGTTTTCTGTCACAGTTTTCGTCTCCACTGCCGCCGTCCGAGTCTTCTCGGGGGCGGCTTTTCCTTTTGTTTTAGCTACTGACGCTCCCTAAGGTTGTCGTCGCTAACTGCAATTGGCAATGAGGTGCATGCCCTTGTCTTGAACTATCGCGAGTTAGCCTTTCGTTTACAATCCGTGATTCGGATGTCTCCTCAGGTTGGAGGTAGTCAGGTGGAATTTCCTTCCGTCCTGCTGACCTGAACTTTCTCAAGCACAGGTCAGAATCCGACTGTTGTCAATTGCTGAATGTCGGCTATATCCGATTTCCAACTGCCATAACGAGTGGAGACTCAGTAACTAGTCGATCAAATTCGTATTTAATGGAACCTGTCTCGTATCTGAAGATTCCGTCTAGCGATCCGTCTCTCGTACCTGTTCGATCATTTGATCAGACCTTTGGGGTTCTAAACAGCGATGAAAATCGCGCTCGACGCAGTAAACCATCGAGGCCGGACTGTCGAATACCTTGCCGCACTTTCGGTCGTGCATCTGTCCTGAGGTTGTCATCATCTCCAGTGTGGCGAGTCACATCGTTTCCAGCGATTTACGGTAATTCTATATGAACTCGTCCGTTCGTCGTATTGCAGCTCACGAATTCTTCGGCCGATTGTGAATACAACCGAAATGGAATCTTCAAAAGACGACATCTTCCTCTGCTGGAGATTCGCTCGTGCCACCATTCATGCTCCGACTGCGGCAAAGCGTTGATTCAATAGTCCGGTTTCTGTATTGAGCGTTGATTGAATGAGAATCGCCCACTTTGACTCAATACAGCGTTGCCCCGAAGTCTTCATAGCCTCTGGAGATTTGCTTGGCCGACCCTGATCGACTTTGGCAGATGCTTCGGTAAATCGCTTTGCCTCGATGCTCGACTGGCTCGGCCTTGGACGAGTGGCGCATCGTCTTTGAACTGTCGGGCGAAGCGGTTCAAGAGAGACTTGCTTGGCATCCTGAGCACAAGAAGGACACCAAGGTGATCTGAAGAATGATCGCTTTCATTGTCTATCCCAAACAAAAAGAGGAGTCGCCGAACCAGGTCGCTCCTCCAACCCCCGCCAAGGGGCGTACAGACCAACACCGGCCGACGCTCCCGTTTCGCAACGGAGCGCGGTCCAAGCGCCGGTGTCTGTACTTCCAAGAGCCCGAAGGCTCAGGTTGGCGGTTTTAGGAGGAGACAACAGCTTGCCGCTCTCGCGACAATCAAGTTCAACCGGGGTTCAAACCCGGCGTATCGACGATCAGTGTCCTCTGTGTTGTGTGTTCAAATCTGGTTGCTGACCCAGCGCCAGCAACACATTTTCTCGCACATGATTCTACGGTTTCGTTTGAACGATCACAATCTGAGACGACGTTCCTTCTGCTGTGGAGCCGAAAGCAGAGCCATTCTGTGACCGCGAATTTGCGGCGTTGACGCAGTGATTGGGGGGGAGCTCGGCCCGGGACGTCCAACTGAGTGCTCCGTGCGGCCTGAATTTTCGACTGCTCGGGATGCGAGTGGGCGGCGTTTTGAAGAGAAAGTGTGATAAATGAAGGCAACTGTAACCGACTTCACGCACTGTTGGACCCTTGTTGTCGAGAATTTGATTTCGCGACCCGTTGGTTCGCGATCACAGCGGAGGTATCAAGCGGCGAGGTCGCTTGTGCAATTTGTGAAAACACGATGTCGCGGCGTCCGTTGGCCCCTGTTTTTGGGGCTCTGCTCGTAAGCACGTGAGGTGGCAGCGAGCTGCAACTACATGAAAAGTCGGGACTTATGAATAATGACGATTTGCCGGGCGAGCTGTGAGAGCTCTCACAGCGTGCAACTCTCATGATCAATGCAAAATGGCGTCTGTTGATCTGTCAATTTGGGCAACCGTAAACGTCATTTTCACGCCTCAAGTGGTCGGTAAAATTCCAAAAGGTGCCGGTATTTGAGCCGGCAAAGGGAACCATGCCCGGCAATCATTTTGGCCGCCGTGACGGGAGGGGGCGAGTACGAAAGATGGGTTCAATTTTTCTTGACCCTGCCTGGTTGCGTGCCGTTCTGCCTTGGGCTTTCGGGCTTCTCATTGTCAGCAGCCCGAGCCGAACCCCTCGGTGCCTCAAAGCAGAGCACCTTGCTGGATGTCTCGGCGGCGGCGACGACGAGCCGATAGGTGAGGCGTCCTTCTTCGATCAGTGCGCCAGCCGCAAGGCGTTCGAGAATCGACTTACGGAGCCGCTCTGCCTCACGACGCTGCCATTGACCCGCTTGGAGTTGTCACAGTTCCTACTGAGTCACGATGACCGGCGACGCTTGTGAATTTGTTGTTGTACTCGGGCTCAGTGGAAACCACGGAGATTCTGCGGACATGACGTTTACTCCTCGTGAATCTTGAAGTCGAAATCTGGTAGGTATTCAAACGACACAGTTTTCGACCGCTTACCAGAATTTATTTGCACCTTATTAACAGGATGTGACGGCCCCTTCTGCTGCGGACAATCACTTGAGATCAAGTCGATCAGAGGGATAACCGCAACCACAGAACAATCCGTTCGTCCTGTCAGGTAGTGGCTCGCAACAAAGGCAGGCGCGACCTCGGCACTCTCCTGGGTGATGAAAAGCAACGGCATGTGACCGTCCTCGGCCAGCGTTATCGCCTTGTCGAGATTGTCTTGAGACAGCAACTCAAGGTCGGACCACTCCAACGTGCTGCGGGCGAATTTTCGTAGCGTCTTACCAATCGTTTCTCTCGCTCTGAACAACGACAGTTGGCGTTCACGCCGTTCGGAATCCTCTTTGAAACGGTACTTTCGTTTTGGTGGCTCCGGTTTACCGAGAAGTTCAGCGACCTCATCAAGAGTCTTCTGCTCATTGGTGAGCTTGCGAATTTCAAGGCAGCGGTCCATGACCCAGGCGGGCCAAGTTGCGAGCCTGCCTCGGCCTTCTGGGTGAGGCTGAACGGTTGGCGCTGGAATCAGCTCCAACTCCTGCCAGCGGCGTAGCGTTCTGACTTTGATGTTGAGTTTTTCAAGTATGTCACGGGTTGTTACGGCATCCACTGCATGCTCCTTACTTGACTTCATAGTGCAGTAATGGTACCACTGCATTCTGTGTTTCGCAAGCGTGCGGACACGACATCACAACCTTACCGAGGAGACGGCAATGGAAACTCGCCGATTCCGCGTCTCGGAGCTGAGAGAGCATCCACAGCAATCTGAGACCTACACAGACCTCGCAGAACACGAATTCGAGTCCCTGAAACGGGACATCAAGGCCCGAGGAGTGCGGCAACCCATCGAGGTCACGCTGACTGGAATGATCGTTGACGGGCATCAGAGGGTTCGAGCATGCCGCGAATTGGGAATTGAGGAGATTGACGCAATTCTCTGCCAGGACCACGCCCAGGACGACATCGACCGGAGCTTCGTGCTGGGAAACTTGCTGCGTCGCCACCTCGATCCGATTGCAAAGGCCAGAGCACTGAGCACCCTCGTAGAAATCGAGCGACGTCGTATCGAGGACGAAAACACTGACTTCGAGGGCGACCTTCGTGATCGAATTGCTGAAATGCTTGGAGGTAAGATTTCCGGGCGAACACTCGACCGCTACTTACAGTTCAACCGTTTGCCATCCGCAGTACAACGAGCAGTTGTTGAGCGTGAGCTACCAATGACCAGAGCGTTGCTGATCGAGAAACTAAAGCCTGTGCAGCAGCAACGGATCGCCGAACGGATTATAGCTGGGGAGAAAGCTCGAACTGTTGTTGATCAGTTTTTTCCCCGCCGAAGCTCGAAGTCGGAAGATGCCCCAGCTGACCTGTATCGGATGCTGATTGAGTTTCTCGAAGAGAACATCTCCGTGATGGTTGCGGAGCAATCCACGATCGCGGGAACCGCTGGAACTCATGATGAAACCGTGACCGTTCTGGAGCACGCCGAAGCGTTTTGTAGAACGATGCAGGACGTGGAAAGAAAAGCCAAGAGCGATTCGTTGGAGGCGATTCGGGAGATGTTTTAATTGAGTGCCGCCGGACATGATGTCCAGCGGTATTTATTTACCAATCCGCATTCGTGTCGTATGAGCCATGTCCATGTCACTCCTTGAAGGAACACAGCGAACCAACATCGCAGTTTCAGACCGATCCATAACGCTCGACCAGAACGGTCAGTACATGACGGTGACCGACGAACTGATTGGGCTCCTCGGTGATCTACACGGTCGGATACTCGAAACTGAAGTTGATGAGCAGCATGGGACTGCCGTCAGTTGCTCCAGCCGATCGCTTTTGCGAGCAGACGACGGAGCACGCATCCCGAATGCCGGTCTATATCCCGCGTTGCAGTGGATAGTGCGACAGAGCGGCTACGAACTGCGCCGTCGCATCACGCCATCGCTTTCAGCATTGCCATGCCCGGTCGAACCAACCGGCCTCGACACCCGGACGTTGTCCAATTTGTAGGAGATAACTCACTGGGGCAGATCGGTGTCCACTCGGACATCGAGATTGAACTTCTCTTAGCTGATTTGGCCCTCACTTATCCAACCGCCCATATCGCTGTGCTGTCAAAACACAGCCGGCAGCTGAATGGGCTGACTGTTCGTCTCAAACAACGGGGATTGGAAGCCGTCAGCGTTTCGAGCAGGAACCCATTACCTCTGGCTGACGACGACTCCGAGAACTCCTTCCCACAGATCATTTGCTCAACTCCTCGCTTGGCTGCCGAATTTGATCTGGCAGGAACAGACATCGTGATTGTGCTCGATGCAGCAAGTTGCCAACACGAGGAAATGAACCTTGCTCTATCGCAGGTTGATGCGAGATTCAGGCTGTTTGGTCTGTTTGACGTCACTCGGTCGTATGCTCCGTCCTCGGTTGACGCCATGCTTGCAGTCTTCGGCCCTGAGGTCCTTCAGCTCCAGGAATCGGGTTGCATTCGACGTCCCGTAAATTATGCGTTGGTCAAAACGCCGCGTCCGGTCGTTCGTCTGAAACGTGACCATCACGATTTTGGTGTCCGCTGTTACTGGCACCACGAACGGCGGAATCGACACATCACGCAATTGGCTGTTGCCCTGCAAACCGGCGCGCTACTTGACGCCAGAAAGTTTGGTGAGGTCACAACGGCAATTGATCGAGCTGACCGTCCAAGACCAGCCGTCACAATCCTGGTTGAACGACCTATCCATGCGATTGAACTCGCGAAGTCACTTCCCGACTGGCCGTTGATTGCTACAGATGATGACATGCGGGGGCGCAGTGGGCAATTTCGGAACAGAGCGAAGCGGAATCGTCGCGCAGTGCAACCGGGAACGCATCAGATCGTGACGGTCGATGCTGCAAAGAGCTGGCGCGGAGACGTGGCCGACGTCGTGATCTGGGCAGGTGGCGGCCAAAAAGCTGATTTCTTGCCTCACAAGTGGTTGCGGGCCGACGCCGGTACTAACAGGCCTCTGCTGATCGTCGACTTCATTGACCAGCACAATGCCGATGCGGCTCGCATGAGTCGACAACGGCAGCGCGCTTACCGAACTCAGGACATCTTTCCGGCTGGCATTTCGCCGAGCCGGGGGCGGTTGGCCATGTTCCTGAATCGCCAAACACCGGAGGCCAACAATGACCAGCGGTAGCCTCACAAGAAATGCTGTCGATGACGCTCTGCAACGATCCTACGTGTTTCAGCGGGATGGACAATCGACGGTTCGCCGGACTCGTTCACAGCGCCGAACCACGCATCATAGGACTCAGCAACGGATTGAGCCGTTCACGACCAATAACCCCGATCACTTTGATTTGGAGCAGTTCGCCTCGCCGGAGCGTCTCGCATCTGTGTTCCGAATCTTAAAAGCCAATGGCGGCGACGGCGCGGGCGAAGACCGGATCACCTATTCCGACTTTAGTGGCCCGGAGCTGTTCGAGGCGCTCCGTCATGTGAGTCATAGCATCCGCACGCATCAGTACGTTCCGCATCCTACGCGTTCGGCGCTGATCCCCAAGGACCGCGAGCGTACGAAGTTTCGGGAGCTTCAACTGCACCGTGTGGTTGACCGGGTCATTGACAAAGCGCTGCAACTTTCACTCGACGGGTTTTTCAGAGATTTACTGCCTCGGCTCGGGAAAGACGTCCATGACGTTTACGCGGAAATGCAATGGTCCGCTCGCAGGAACAATGGTCGCTACCTGACCGTCGATGACATTGAAAACTGCTTCCCCAACGCGCCGATAGCCGCCGTTCTGGAATGCCATCGTCAACACATCTCGCAGCCCGACTTGCTCTGGCTGATCGAAACCATCGTTCGGGGACATGAAGGCCCTGAACACACAACCGGCTTGTACCAAGGTTCGCCGTACTCGCCGATTGCCATGGAGCTTCTGCTCCACATCCACCTCGACACACGGTTTGGAACCGAGTTCCGAGGATTTCCGTTATTGCTGAGATACGTTGACAATATCAATATCTTGAGCACTAGCGAGAGTGAGGGCCGTCAGGCCATTGAGTTCTGCCGCAACGTCCTGTTGGACCTGGGTTTCACACTAAAAGGTGAACGCCCACCGATGGACCGTCCAATAGACCTCAACACAGAACATCCTGACCGAAAGGTCTTGGGGCTGAACCCGTGCTGGAAGAATGGTCAATTGACCCTTACAGCACCAGTTTCTGCTCTTGAAGACCTCAGGTATGGACTGTCCGAGGCACTGACAACATTGGCACCCAAAGCCACAGCACTCTCTGTCATTCAGGGATGGGTGAATTTTTGGGACCAACCCTCACAAATGCGGTAAGACCTGGATTCGTAGATCAGGTGATGACAACAGCCCGAGAGTGTGGTTTCACTGAGTTGGATCGTCAGACGCTCCATCAGATAAGCCGAGACGCTCATTCGAGGTGCGCGCACCCTTTGCGAGCAGTGGAGGGTACGTCGTGTCTGATTCTGGTTACCGGATACTCCGTTCGTTACGGGGTTTATTCCTTCTACGTCTTCGGTGTTGCGCTGCCGCGCCCACCCACCATGCCGTCTGCATTCCAGCAGATGAGCGGGAAAGCGTCCCGCATGGCACAGTATCCATGGCGAACCGACTTAGCCAAGGAGGACTGATGGCGTAAGGAGCCCACGTTTGCCCAGAACATTCACGTGATTCCGCTTTTCGGAGTGGCGGCAGGATTGTCGCTGCCACATGGCAACATCCGAAAGGTGCGGCACGGGCTGCATGTCTGCATCGAGTTGAGCTAAGCTGACATCAACGGTCGTCAGCGAGGTTACAGCTGCGCGATGAAGAATGTGATGGGCTCAATGGAGAATCAGGATGAACGAACCTACTGCGAGGCAGCTCACTCAGGCTGCGTCGGATGCGAAAGCGTTCTTGGCGGAGAGTCTGATTATCAGTCCGGGATGTTTTTTCTGTAATGCTAGAATCATTAGCCTACACCTCATTTGAATACTCGACGCCGCACGATCTATATACCAATGACAAAGGAGCCAACAATGATGATTCGCTGTAGCCTCGCCGCTGTAATCCTGTTTGTGTGCTCTTGGAATGTCGCACCAGCGGAAACGATTCGAGTCCCGCAAGACCACAAGACGATACAGGCAGCGATCGACTCAGCAGTTCCCGGAGATACCGTACTGGTCGCAGCCGGAACATACCACGAACGGATTCGGCTGAAGCCACGCGTGATGCTGCGCAGCGATGGTAACAACGATAAAGGCAAGCTCGGCTTGAAGCGAGCTGAGGTGACGATCATCGACGGTGGGGGAGCTAAAGTCGAAGGTCCGGGAGTCGCGATGGCCGAAGGCTCGACGCTCGATGGGTTTACCGTGACCAACGTCGGGGTCTACGACGATGCCGAGTGGACCAAGCATCACGCGACGCAAGGGAACGAACAGTCGCATGAGCACATTGGCCAACCCGGAACGGCTGGAATCAGCGCGATCGGTGTTACCTGCTCCATCAGGCACAACAATGTGCATCACATCGGCTACACCGGAATCGCGATTCAGGGCACTGACGGCAAACGCTGCTCGCCGCTCGTTGCGGGAATGTCTGTTACCGGAACATGGGAGGCGGCATCGGTTCGATGCAGGGCTCTACCGCGATCATTGAAGCGAACATCTGTTTCCAGAATTTTTATGCCGGGATTGGCCACGAAGGATCAAGTCCGCTGGTCATCAATAACGTCTGCTACGAAAACATTCGCGCGGGAATCGGTATCAGCGAAGGAGCCAGCCCGGTCGTGCGCGGGAATAAGTGCTCTCACAATCGCCGAGCCGGCATTGGTATTCGCACCGAAGAGGACACGCGACCCCTTGTCGAAGACAACGACTGCTTTGAGAACGACATGGCCGGCATCGGCTGTGAGGAAGATTGTCAGCCGGTGCTTCGTAATAATCGGTGCCGCGCGAACGCACTGGCAGGTATCGGCTGCCGACTCAATGCACGACCGACGATTGTCGGCAACGAGTGTTCGCGGAACAAAGCGGTAGGAATCGGCTTTGATGCAACGGATTCTGGCGAGGCAGATGTGCTCAACAACCGCGTGTTCGACAACGAGAAAGTGGCAATCGGTATTCACTCTGGGTGGAAGGTCCGGCTCGCAGGAAATGAACTTTCACGTCCAGCAGGGCTACCGCCGGTCGTCATGGTCTTCAAAGGAGCCGAGGCAGACTTCTCGGACAACACATTCGGTGGCAGCGGCGTCGCAGGCATCCGCGCCGAAGGAATCATTCGCGTGACAAATAACACTTTCAATTGCCCCATACTTCGCGTTGGTGGCCCGCCGCAGTTTGCCATTTGGGGCTTGCCCGGTTCCGACATTGTGTTCACCGACAACAAAGTATCCGGTTGGCGGCACGCGTTGCTTGCCAGTAAATCCAGCGTCACTGCGAGCAACAATCGCATTACGAACTACGGCAGTGTTGGAATCAAGGTCGATCAGCCGATCGGGACGCCGATGCTAGTCGGAAACATGTTTGAAAGTGAGAGTGACCGTGTCGGAATCACCATCACAGGCGGCCATGCGATTTTAGAGAACAATCAAGTCGAGAAGAAATTGATAGCCCCGCCAACCCAAAAGTCGGCGATCGAAAAATGACACACAAGCAGGACGCAAGTTTAACCATGATTGGGCCGGCAAACTGAAATGACAGGTGTGCAGGCGAACTCTCTACGCATCTAGCAAGGAGACCAAGAGTAGTCCGATAAATAGTCCGACTCGCAGTCCGACTCAGCTGCCTGCGAGTCGAACCTCCACATGTTCCGGTAAGGGCCTAAGTGTCGTGTAAACAGGGACTTGCGAGCGGCGAGAACGTCAGAAAAAGTAGGTCAGTCTGGACACCCGCCGCCTCCACTATGGCATCGTCTGCGACAGACGGTGCCTTTTTTTGTTGGCTTGCGACAGAAGATGAATACTGATCTGGACTTGCGTCGTCATTATTGGCAATGGCTTTCTGCTTTTCCGTGCCATCTCCGACTTCTCACGACGGTCAGAGACAACTGAATCGCTGACAATACGCTGACAAGGATTCGGGAGGGCTGCCAGGGCCTTGACTTGGTCCTCAATACCAATGTGCGGGTATCACATGGTCATGTTGATGTCAGAATGGCGAGCCAACTCCCGGGCCTCAAACAGAGTCGCTCCATTCCGAAGCAACTCGGTAACGTGGGTATGGCGTCCCGCCGCGTGGAAGTCGGCGACTCGGTTCTGTTCGTGGCGGTAGCGAATTCCGAGACGCTCCAAATCCTTTTTCACCATGAGCCTGGTCCGACGCTTGCCCAACTTCGAGCATTGAATCTGTTCCGAGCTTTCACGGGCGGATCGCACCAGTTCGCCGAACTCCTCAGGGGGGTGAGGATCTCCGCTTGCGAGCCGAACGGAACCAAGCCAACCTCTTTTCTAAAAGCACACCCTCTTATTTTTGTTCAAAAATGGTCCAGCGAATGGGGTCCACTAGAGTTCGGGCTTGGGAACCCGTTGGCCAATTTCCGTTCGCTCCCTATCTGAAGTGGTCTCGCTCTCCGCTTCGGACCTGCGTTGGAGGTAGCGCCGATACGCAGTTCGATAGTCTTTTGCCCGCGAATAGCCGTAGAAGGCCGAACCAATGCCAAACACGACGAACAACAATCCAAACAGCGAAAACCAACGAAACCCCATCCCCGCTGGCATGGCGGCGGTCATAGAAAATGTACTGATGGTCCAAATGATGCCGAATATCCCGGCAACGATGCCGAACGCCAAAGACCCCAGTTCGGTGGGTTCAACCCTTTGTCCGTTTTTGAGTGTGGTCATGTATTTTTTGCGTTCCCGTTCCCACTCTCGATCAATTTCTTCCAACTGATTTTGCCGTTCGAGTTGGGCGAGCTTTTGCAGCATTTGCTGCTGATTGGACTGGATTTTCCCGAGCTGTTCCGTGAAGGTGGTGGATTCGGTTCTGCGAATCGCGAGCTGCGTGCCGCAGTGGTTGCAAGTCACAAAATTCGCCGACTCCGGCACGCTCAGCGGCCCCCCGCAATGATTGCAGCGCAGCGTTTCGAGTTTCATGAATTGTTCCCGTCTAACCATTTCAGAAAAACGCGATTGCCACGACTGTTCTATTGCCTGCGGTTTCGCCCTGCGAAGCAAGATTGCACCACTCAGATGCTCTCGGATGCGCTAACGGTTCCCAGCGGAAAATGGATCTCGGCATTCCGATGGCTCAAGGGAATCTGCGAAACCCACGATTGAAAATTTCGCCACCCAACGTAAGATACACACAATCCGGTCCCGTAACTCAATTGGTTAGAGTGCTACCCTTACAAGGTAGAAGTTACAGGTTCGAGTCCTGTCGGGACCATATTTGTTTATAGTAAGTGAACAACAGGAATCGCCAGAAGTCGCCACAACATCCATTCCATCATCGGGTGGAGATCATTCTGGCGATTTCCGACAAACCGTGGCGTACACCGTCTGCACTGGATTTTGCAGCGCTTTTGGGATTGATTCTGCATCCACTGCACCGGATTTTGCAGCGCTTTTGGGTTGGTGTACAGCGATTTTGGTGGCGGACTCATAATCCGCATCGGTCACCTGCAAGTAATGATTCATAGCCACATGCGGGGTGTTTCCCAGCCAAGTCGTCACAACATGAATGGATGGTGTTTCACTAACTCAGTTTCGCGGGAAGCACGCAGGTTCTGAAAGTGCCTTGGCCACGTCGATAAGCCCGCCCGATTGATGAGCCGCTCGAATTGCGTTCTCAGGTTGCAATTCAACCAACCGTGGTCGCTGCTCGCCGCTTACCGAGAATTCCAGCCCACGACGAGTTCGGCTCCGTCCTCGGCCAACTCGAAAGCATCACGAAGAATGGGAAGCAATGCCGGGAACAACGGAGCCACGCGGCTTCCTTTCCCGTGGTGTTCCATTTGGGGGGATGTCACCATGATTCGCAGCGAATCCCATCGCAGGGAAAGCACTTCGGACGGACAACGCAAGCCACCGAACCGATAGAGAAATATGATATTTATTTTATACGTAACTTATTTCAAGCACAGGCTTTAACTAACCGGGGAAATCGCAACTCCCCAATGCCCAATTTCCAGGGGCAAAGAATCGCTAAGAGCCATATTTGCGGTTGAATTCTTCGGGGTCGAAGGCGTCTTTTTGCTCGTTCTGCAGGATGGAATCCAAGAGTTTGTCATCGGCCTGGGCGGTGCGTTCTTCCGGGCTGAGCGGTTTGGCCGGTTCGGGAGTTCCGCGAATCAGGGTTTCGTCCGGCTCCTTGTCGAACGGATCGCGGCGGGCGAAGGGGTCATTTTTCGCGTTGTCTTTATTGTTTTTATTGTCTTTGGGGTCTGTTCCCAAATCTTTGGCGACTTGGGTCACCCAATCTTTCAACGTCTCCAGATTTTGTTCGCCCACGCTGCCTAAGAAAATCGGTCGGCCGATTCGTCCGTGCGTTCCGGTGGGAGTTTTCAACAGCGGGCTGTCTTTGGGGGAAGTCTTATCCACGAATTTCAGCACGGATTCCAGGTTTTGCAGCGTCTGCCGATTGAGCCGCCCTCGCACGTGCGTAATCTGAAAATCCCGTCCCGCTGGAGGCGCGTGACACGCGGCGTTACCGCAGCGGTTCTGCAACAGTGGTTGTATGCGAATCACGAATAGCTTGGCAGACTCCGGCGAGAGGCCCGCCAGCGATTCCGGTTCCTCCTGCTGAAATCCGTCCGCCGTCTTCGGTTGGGGTTGGGGGACCGTTTTGAGCTGAGGCTGGGGTTGGGAGTGCATCAACTGATCCAAGCCGGCGTACATCGCGCGGGCGGCTTGGTTGTCCGGTTCGGCAATTAGCGCACCCCTTAATTCCAAGCGGGCTTCCTTGAAAAGTTTCCAAGCCATGCACCAGCGAGCCAAAGCCACCTGAAAAGCCGGCGTGGGATTCGGCCGCATGGCTTTGAGTTTTAAGTAAGCTTCGTGGCGGTCATCGGCGGCGAGTTGAACTTGTTCGAACGGAACCAGATAACTTCCCGCGGGCAGATCGACCTGATACCCGCCCGCAGATTGGCTGAGCCGGCCTTCCACGAGTTGGCCGCTGTTGAGAACCAACACGCCCGCCCGCGTTCCGGCGGCAGATGGGGGCGGAGCATCGCCTGCTTGGGTTTGCCCGAATTGATCGTCCCGCCCCAAGCACACCGCCACCAGCGCAACTATCAACCCGCCTCGCAAAAAGAGGTTTCGCATCCCGGCACGCACAATCGTTCGAGAAGGGGGATTTTGAAGAAAAGAAAGGGCGGGCAAAATATGTTGAACCCCGCCCCGCCGTCAAGATCAGAGTATTGCCGCCGTCAAATTCCCGGATGACGCTCGCTGTTAACCAACCGGATTTCTCAGCCGAAGATAAGCCTGCTGCCGGTTGCCTACGAAGTGCAAACATCATAGGATACTCTCTCTTTAAGAGCTAACACCCAGCCGAAATTCGGCTACCGGGGGACGATGCGATGACATTTGGCGAGCGAGTTCGGGAACTTCGCAAGGCAAAGGGGCTGACGTTGCGGCAACTTGCCCCCAAAGTGGGCGTGGGCTACACCTACTTATCGCGGGTCGAAACGGGGAAGATGACATGCGGCGATTATCCCAGCGAAATTTTGATCGGACGATTGGCCGCAACTCTTGGGGCGGAAGAGGACGAACTTTTGTTCCTGGCCGAGAAGATTCCCGCACACATCCGCAAACGGGTTTTGGAACAGCCGGAAGCCTTCAGCCGGTTTGCCGCTCTGGACGATGAAGTGATGAATCAAATTCTCGATCAAGTTCCACGTTCTCAGGAACGGTAGTTGGCTCGACGATAAGACTGCGCGTGAAATTGCGAAAATCGACATGTCCCCCTTATAGGCAGTGGCCGGCGAGAACAAATCTGTGAGTACAGTGGGTGATCCCAATGGAACCAGAAAACCCGTGACCAACATGGAAGCCAATTCGGCCCGGAATGGTGGCGGGCATCACACGATCCTGATCGGCTTCGGGCTGACTTTGGCGGTGTTGCTGGTCGGCGGGTTCGTGGGCTATTCCAACATCCGCCAATTGGTTGAGACGAACCGCAGAGTTGCAGACACTCAGGAAGTTTCCATCGAGTTGGAATCCTTGCTCTCTCTCTTGAAGGATGCCGAGACGGGGCAGCGAGGCTATCTGCTCACCGAAGATGAAGCCTATTTGCAGCCCTATAACGAAGCGGTGCGCAAAGTGGAAGCGGAAATGGTTCAACTGAAGGAACTGACTGCCGACCGCCCCGCCCAACAAGCTCTTTTGGCGCAACTTGAACAGACGAATGCCAAGAAGTTGAGCGAGTTGCAGCGAACTGTGGCAATGGCGAAAGCCGGCAACCGCGATCGCGCTCTGGAAGTTGTGGACAGCGACACAGGAAGGGCGTTGATGGATGAAATGCGGCAGACGGTCGCCTTGATGCAAGAGGAGGAACAAGACCGCCTCAAGCGGCGAACGAAAGATTTGGAAAACAGCTACCGCATTGCAGTCTTAACGACCTTCGGCACCGTGCTGGTTGGCATTCTTTTGATCGCGGTGGTGTTCTTCCTCTTGGCACGTGGTCAGCGACAAAGGCAACGCAATTCGGCAATTCTGGCCGAACAAAAAGAAAGGCTCCGCATCACTCTGGCCAGCATCGGCGATGCCGTCATTAGCACCGATGCCCAAGGCAACGTGACTTTCTTGAACGCCGTCGCCGAGTCCTTAACCGGATGGAAAGCTGAGGATGCCAAGGGCCTGCCTTTGGCACAGGTCTTCCACATCGTGAATGAGGCCACCCGTCAACAAGCGGAGAACCCAGTGTTCAAAGCCTTGCAGGAAGGTGCGATTGTCGGCTTGGCCAATCACACGGTCCTGATCGCCAAAGATGGAACAGAATGGTCCATCGACGACAGTGCCGCTCCGATCCGCGACATGCAAGGCCAAATCTTGGGGAGCGTGCTGATTTTTCGGGACATTTCCGAGCGCAGACAGACCGAGCGGCTGATCGCCGATGCGCGGCACTACGCCGAGGGCATTGTGGACACCATCCGCGAGCCTTTGGTGGTTCTCGATGGCGATCTGCGCGTGAGATCGGCGAACCGTGCTTTCTATCACGCCTTCCACATGAGCAGCGAGGAAACCGAGGGGTGTTTGCTCTACGACTTGGGGAACGGACAATGGAACATCCCCACGTTGCGGTCGCTACTGGAAGAAGTCTTGCCCCAGAACGGCATTGTTTCGGATTTTGAACTCGAGCATGATTTTCCCGAAATCGGCCCGCGAACCATGCGGCTCAACGCCCGCAAACTCTACCGGGAAGGCAATCATACGAAGTTGGTGTTGCTGGCCATCGAGGACATCACCGAACAAAAACTCGCCCTGAAAACGGAACGGTTGTTGGCTTCGGTCGTCGAGTCCTCGGATGATGCCATCATCAGTAAGTCTCTGGACGGGACGATTCAAAGTTGGAACGCCGCCGCCGAGCGAATCTTCGGCTACACCGCCGAGCAAGCGATCGGCCAACATATCACCCTCTTGATTCCCGAGGAGCGAGCCGAGGAGGAAGAGCGGATTATTTCCCAACTGCGGGCGGGCAAACGCATCGAACACTTCGATACCGTGCGTTTAAGGAGCGACGGCAAAAAAATTCCCATTACGCTCACAGTTTGGCCCATTAAGAATGCGGAAGGCCAAGTCATCGGCGCGTCCAAACTCGTGAGAGACAATACGGGACGCAAACGGGCGGAAGAGGCGATTCGGGAAAGTGATGCCCGCAAAGCGGCCATGCTAAGAACGGCTCTCGACAGCATCATCACAATCGACCACACGGGAATCATTGTCGATTTCAACCCCGCCGCAGAGCAGATGTTCGGTTATGCGCACGATGATGCAGTGGGCCGGGAAATGGCGGAACTCATTATCCCTTCCGCCCTGCGGGACCAACACCGCCGGGGCATCGCCCGGTACTTGGAAACGGGCGAAGGTCCGATTCTGAACCAGCGGCTCGAAGTGACGGCGATTCGTGCGGACGGGAAGGAAATTTCCGTCGAAATCGCGATTACTCGCTTAAGCACGGGCGATCCGCCGTTGTTCACGGGCTACCTTCGGGACATCACGCAGCGCAAGCAGGCGGAGCAACAATTGCGCGAGCACGAGCAGCGATTCCGCAACTTGGTCGAGCAAGTGGGAGACTACGCCATCTTTATGACCGATTCGGAGGGCCGGGCCACCACTTGGAACGAGGGGGTCTTGAGCGTGCTGGGTTTCGAGGAAGAGGAATTTATCGGGCAGGACATTGTGGCATCCATCTTTCTGCCGGAAGATGTGGCACGGGGCACGGCTCGGGCCGAGTTGGACAAGGCCGCAGCCACGGGAAGTGCTAGCGACGACCGCTGGATGCGGCGGAAGGACGGAACCCGCTTCTGGGCGGCGGGTGTCACCACCGGCTTGCACGACGAAAACGGAAAACTGCTGGGCTTTATGAAAGTCATGCGGGATCAGACCGAACGGAAAAAAATGGAAGACGAATTGCGGCAATTCGCCGCCGAGTTGTCTGAAGCCGATCGCCGCAAAACCGAGTTTTTGGCCACCTTGGGCCACGAACTTCGCAATCCGCTGGCTCCCATTCGCACGGGACTGGAAGCCATGAAGCTGATGGGCGATGATCCCGACGCCATCAGGGAAATCCGTCACACGATGGAGCGCCAAGTCCAGCAAATGGTTCGCCTGATTGATGACCTGCTGGACGTCTCCCGCATCACGCAGAGCAAAATGGAACTGCGAACCTGCCGGGTGGCCTTGGCTGATGTGGTCCAAAGCGCCATTGAAGCGACGCGCCCGTTCATCGACGAGGCAGGCCACGAATTGACGCTGACGCTGCCTGAAGAATCAATTTTTCTTGAGGCCGACCCGAATCGACTCGCCCAAGTGTTATCCAACCTCCTCAACAACTCCACCAAATACACCCCGGTCGGCGGCCATATCTGGCTGAGTGCCGAAAGGCAAGGCAGCGACGTTCTGCTGCGGGTGAAGGACAACGGCTTGGGCATCCCTGCCGACATGCGGGACTCCATCTTCGAGATGTTCACCCAAATCGACCGGCCCTTGGAAAAAGGTTATACCGGCCTCGGCATTGGCCTGACCTTGGTGAAGCGATTGGTGGAAATGCACAACGGCAGCATCGAAGTTCACAGCGATGGGCCGGACCAAGGCAGCGAATTCCGTGTGCGACTGCCTATTCTGATCGAGACGCAGGCCGCGGAATCCGCACTCATCGAAGATACGGCCAAAACCGCCTCGCTGCGGATTCTTGTCGTCGATGACAACAAAGCGGCGGCAACCATGCTGAAAATGGTCGTCAAAATGCTCGGTAATGAAGTCCGCGCCGCCCATGATGGACAAGAAGCCGTCGAGGTGGCCGCCGATTTCCGGCCGGATGTGGTATTGATGGATCTGGGAATGCCCCGCATGAGTGGTTATGAGGCCGCCCGTCACATTCGAGAACAAGCCTGGGGCCAAAATATGGTGCTGGTCGCGCTCACCGGCTGGGGCCAGGAAGAGGATAGAGAGAGAACGCGGGAAGCGGGCTTCGATCACCATTTGGTCAAGCCGGCCGAACCGGCCGCTCTGCAAGAACTTTTGGCGAACCACCCGTCGAGAATGCCTTTGTCCCCGGAGAATTAATTCCGGTCAAACCGCGGCAAAGAACAGACAGCCTCGAAAAATCCTTCTACAGCGAGCAGGCAAACGAAAAACTGGGCCTTGTAAGTTGCGATGCCCCTTAAAAATAAAGCTGGGGCTTTCCGCGAATCGGCAGAATTAAACGAACTGGTTATAGATCATCCACGTTGGCGAGAGACTGACCGCTTCGACGGCCCCCACGCCGAACAGAATCAATCCGAACAACACCACCGCGATCAGGAGGAATAAGACGAATAGAATTTTCGCAAGTCCCGCGGCCCCGGCGGCAATGCCCGTGAATCCCAAGCCGCCGGCGATCAAAGAGATCACGGCCGCTACGATGGCCCAAAACAATAACGTCATAGGAAAATCTCCTGAGTTGCCCCGTTCAAAACTGAAATTGTGGTGATGGGTCTTGTTGCAGCAATTCCCATACCAGACTGTTTTTCAGTTTTCACGGGCAAACTTCCTCCTGCCGGCTGAATAAAGACCTCTTCAGCGAGATCGCAGCCCGAAACAGTCTCGTAAAGATCCCGCGAGAGAGATTCTCTATCAGACCCGGCGTTCGTAATAGCGGCTGAGTGCGCGGACGCGATAAACCTGATGGGCGGTAATCAGACCCTGCACGGCAAGTACGACGGCAAAGATCAGCAAATAATGCGGACGCTCGGCGGCGATAATCTGCGGGCGAAGCAACAGCAGCCCGGCGAACGCAAGCAGCGAAAGCACCGTGGTAAATAGCACCAATCGCACTAAAAAGAACAAACCGGCGGCGGCAATGATGAGCGGATAGCCAATTAAAATCGGGCCGATGGGCGGGGGCGAAAGGTAGAACAAGCTGGTAATAATCAGCACGTCTGAAGCCGCCCAGCCGAAGCGTGCGGCTTGGGCGAACGAATCGTTGTTCAGCAGGCGTTGGAAGAGAAACGCCATCGCCGCGCATAGTCCGAACAGCGACATAATGCGGTAGTGATAGTCCGGCGTCACATCTTGCACGAAAAAATAACGAATTTGCACGATGGCCGCCGTGGCTGCGACGCCCGCCAAGCGGCAAACCAACGCCGGTTCCCGTCTGAACCAACGCTTGAGTTTAGAGATGATGTTCGAGGGCCTCGCTTCGATGGCATCCCCGCGCAGAAAGCGGTCCAAATCTTCGGCCAAGGCTTCCGCCGAAGGATAGCGTTTTTCGGGATCTTTCTCTAAGCATTTCATGCAGATCAATTCCAGATCGCGGGGCACGACCGGGTTTTGCTTGCAAAGCAGCGTGGGTTCGCCTTCGAGCACGTCCACCAAAGTATCCAGCGGCGTTTGGCGTTGAAACGGCGGTCGTCCGCACAAAAGCTCGTACAAGATCGCCCCCAAGCTATAGACATCGCACAAAGGCGAAATCTGCGAGGCATGCCCGGCGGCTTGTTCGGGGGACATGTAGCTGGGGGTTCCCACGATGGTTCCCGATTGCGTGTTGCCGCTGTCGGTTCCATCGAAAATTTTCGCGAGTCCGAAATCGGTGACGTGGGGATTGCCTTCGGAATCCAACAGAATGTTGGACGGTTTGAGATCGCGGTGAATCACCCCGTGCTGATGCAGATAATGCACCGCCCGCGAAACCACGCCCACGCAACGGGCGGCTTCTTGGAAATCGTAAGGGCGATCTTTTAATCGCTCGGCCAGGTTTTCGCCGTCGATGTATTCCATCGTGTAATAATGCTGCCCGCCGATTTGACCGACTTCGTGAATCCGCACGATGCCCGCGTGCATCAAACCGCCGGCGGATTGGGCTTCCACGCTGAATCGCCGCACATCATCCGAGGATGCCAAGCGGCTTTGCAAAATCATTTTGACGGCCACGTGCCGGCGGAGGTCCGCTTGCCAAGCCCGATAGACCACGCCCATCCCGCCACGCCCTAATTCTTCCAGCAATTGATATTTGCCGAACTCGGCGGCATCGGAAGGAAAGAGACCGGCTTTCGGTTCGCAGGGGGAATCTTCTTCATTCTCGTCAAATTCCGGGTTCCAAATTTGGGTGTGCGCGGTCTCGGGGTTGGTCGGCTTTTTTTCGAGAAACGGCGGATTCTCGTCCGGGTCTTTTTGGAGTGCAGGGACCGCCAAATGATCCAACGATTCCAGGCAGTGCAAAAGCTCGGCCAATTCGGGATGGCGTTCGATCAGCACGCTCCTCGAGGGAATGTCTTCCCCGTGCAGATGCTCCAGATATTGATCGAGCAAATCGAACAGGCGTTGGTCCGCTTCGGGCAGCGTATTGCCTTGATGAGATGCGGGTGTTTCCGCTGAATAAGGTTCAGACGGGTTCGACATCGGTAGGTCTTTTCAGGGTTTCTTCGAGTTTTCTTAAAGCACGCATCCAGAGCATTTGCACGGCACCCCGCGAACGGCCCAAGCGCTCGGCAACTTCTTCAAAAGACAATCGCTGCAAGTTTCGCAGTTCGATGACTTCCTGATAATCCGCGGGCAATTGGGCGAGGGCTTGGGCGATTTCCAATTCGCGTTCCCGGCGGAGAACCAGTTGGCTGGGCGATTCGCCGGGGTCTTTGGGTTCCAGGCGATGCGGTTGCGAATCGCCCGGCGTGAAGCGATCTATCGACACTTCGCGGCGGGTTTGGCGCTTCTTCGTGCCGCCGTATTGGCGAACGTAATCAGTCGCGTTGTGGTTCAAAATCTTTCGTAGCCAAGCCAGCCACTCGGCTTCGGTTTCGCCGCGAAATTCCGCCATGCCCCGGTGCATGTCGAGCAAGGTTTGCTGCACCAAGTCTGAGGCATCCACTTTGGCCTGCAACCAACTCCCGACTTGCGTGCGGGCTACGATCACGACGTAATCTCGGCACTCGCTGAACAGCCGCTCTCGGGCTTCCGCATCTCCGGACTTTGCCCGGCGAAGCAGTTCGACCAATGGCAGCCCGTTCTCGGTCGGCATCAATTCAACCCGGAAGGAGGTAAGATGCAAAAGTGCAAGGGAAACAACATCCTCCGATTCTACCCAACTCCGCCGCCCAATCCTAGATGCTGCTTCGCGATCTGAATTTCTCTGCCCAACTCGACGCCTTGAGTTCTGAAGATCCCCGATCAGAAAAGAGAATCCCCTTGACCGAATCCGCGGCTCGACACAGAATGATGGGGAATGGGAATTGGGCGGGATCAATCTGTTTAGTATGAAAAAAATGTAGCGGCGAGGACGTATAAGGGGTCTGGGGGAATGTTTGGGTTTGTTTCGTCTACACTCTGAATCGGAAAATAGTTTGGGGCAATTGTTCCTTGTGTGATGGGTTTTCGCAAATTGAGATGACACGATGCCGTTAAAAACCGATGGGATCGACGAACCGGAACTCAATCTCACGCCGATGATTGATATTGTGTTTCTGCTGATTATCTTTTTTCTAGTGGGAACGGAGTTTGCGGAGGACAAGTCGGTCGAGGAAGAAAGCACTCTGGTCCCGATCGAATTGCCGACTTCTTCTTCAGAATCGTCTATCACACCGGGACCGGACCCGGTGTTGGTTTCGATTACCAAGCAAGGGGAATTGTACCTCGGATCGAAACAAGTCAGCTTGCAGGAATTGCGGGAAGATTTGAAGTTGGCCAAAAAACTACGACGACACCGCCGTCATCATCGCCGGAGACGGCCAAGCCTATTTGCAAATCGTGGTGGATGTGCTGCAAATGTGCGAGAAATTGCAAATCAAACAAGCAAAACTCAAAACGAAGAAGATCGAACCCGCAACCCCGTGATCTTTCCAGAGCCTCGACCCGGCGGTAACACCTAGCCACTTAACCACCCAGGCCGCAGAGTGCCGCACTCCGCAGGACAGAGGGGCAGAACGTGATGTTTGCAACGCAAAATCCCGACCTTTTGGACTGGTTCATCGCGTTGGTTCAGATGAAGAAAGACGTTGTCGCCCAAGGTTTGTGGGTGGGGATGGGGTTGTCGGCGATTTATTTTTTGGTGATGCTGCTGACCCAATGGGGCGACCGGCACACGCTGGCCAAAGCATTGGTGTTTTCGGGATTGATTCATTTGGTGAGCGTGGCCGGCGTGGTGGCCGTGGTCGCGACGCCCGAAACCAACCGCAAGGATGTAGTGGCCGCCGAAGAAAAACAGGAACCGAGCACCAGCATTCAATTGCTTTCGGAAGATCCGCAAGATCTGCCCAATGAAGGCAATACGCCGGTTTGGAACCGTTTGCCGGCCCCGGTGGAAACCTTGATGGCTCGCATCGATCAGAAAAACTTGCAACCGATTCCCTTCGAAGATCCCAGCCGTGAAGCGGAACCGGCCCCGAAAGAAACCGAAGCCAAAATTCCCGATTTGCAACCGGCTCTTCCCGAAGAACAACCGGAAGTTCCCCAGCCCGAGCGAGTGGAGCAGAAGACCGAGCCGCGCACTCCTGTGAATCTTCCGATGGAAGAACCGGAGACGATTGCGGTTCCCGACCGCGATTCGCCGAAAAAAGTCCGCGAGCGCAACCCCATTCCGGCGCGGGGGCCGTTTGAAACCGTGATTGATCGCGCACCGATGCACGGGGCGACCGATCAGGTCAAAAGAGAAGTCGATCCCAATCGCGAGTTCGCTTCCATCGAAACGCCCGACAACCCCGCCGCTTATCTCAAGCGCGGCCCGGAATCGGACGTGATGAAGCACCGCACCAGCCCCGCCCCGGCGTTTGCCCCCCTTCCCGATTTGGGCGCCCCGATACTACGGGTGCGGAAGCAACGCCTGCCGGCGTGCGGGTTCCCAATCGTCCCAGCCGTTTGATCGACCGTGAAACGAATGACCGGATCGATCCCAGCATCGAACGCTTCCGCCGCGAACGCACGCCGCGTTCGGTGACTCCCGTTCGATCCAGAGAGTTCGAATCGGCTCCCGATTTATTGGCGGATCGTTCGGTTCCCAAGCCGATTCGTCCCCGCTTGGAAACCCCGCGCACCACGGGCCGCAGGGTGGCTTTGCCTTCGACTTACCGTTATCGCGGGCCGGAACAACGCCGCAAGGCGGCCTTGCAATTCGGTGGCAGCGAAGCCTCGGAACAAGCCGTGGAAGCCGCCTTGAAATGGTTGGCGAGCAATCAAACGCCCCAAGGGTTTTGGGATGCCGACGCCAACGGAGCGGGCCGCGTGAAATTGACCGAAGACGGCTTGGACACCCGCGGCGCGGAAGTTCGCGGCGGGATTCCCGGCGTCGAAGCCGACAGCGGGGTGACGGCCTTGGCCATTCTGGCCTTTCTGGGGGCGGGGTATACTCAAGAAGAAGGCCCCTATGCGAACAATGTAGATCGCGCGTTGATTTGGATGGTCTCTCAACAAAGCGAGGACGGTTTCTTGGGTGGAAAGGCCACCTATTATGCCAGGGCTTACTGCCACGGAATCGCAACTTATGCTTTGGCGGAAGCCTACGGCATGCGCAGCGATCCCACGCTGCCCAGCCCGCTGAAAGAACCTTTGGAAAAAGCGATTCACTACATTCTGGAAAACCAGCATCCCAGCGATGGGGGTTGGCGGTATCGCAAAGGCGAAACCGGCGACATGAGCATCTTCGGCTGGAATCTAATGGCCCTGAAAAGCGCCGAAATCGCGGGCCTCAAAATCCCCCCCGCCAACCGCAATTTGCTGGTCAAGTTTTTGACCGATCGCAGCTTGGGACGCAACAAAGGCTTAGCGGCTTATCATCCGCAATACGGAACGTCAGGCCCAAGCCCCACAATGACGGCGGAAGCTTTGTTCTCCAAGCAAATGCTGGGATTGCAACGTTCCAATCCCGCCAGCAAGGAAGCAATGGATTATTTGATGACCCAACTTCCCAACCGCGAAGGCTTGAATTTTTATTATTGGTACTACGGCACGCTGGCGACGTTTCAATATGGCGGCGAACCGTGGAAACAATGGAACGAAACACTCCGCGACATGCTGGTTTCAGAACAACGCGCCCAGGGAAAAGACCAAGGCAGTTGGGATCCCAAAGACCGCTGGGGCGGTTACGGCGGCCGGGTATATTCCACCGCGCTCAGCACGCTGATTCTGGAAGTCTACTACCGCTTCCTGCCCCTCTACCAAATGGGTGGCCGCTACGTTGAAGAGTAACCAGCCACCCGATCAATCACATCTCGCTGGTGTTAAATAAATACTTCAAAGGAGCAAGTTTGGCCATAACCCGAAGCATAAGCGAGGAACTCTCTTCGCTTGCTTCGCTGATGCTTCGGGTGACAATTCCCGACAACGAGAATGCGTCAAACTTAGCCCCGAGAATTAAGCATCGTCCCGAACCAAACCCGAGGGGGTGGTTGATGTGAATCGCAGCAACCGCTCAGATTTCTACCGAAGCCTGTTCTTTAAGCGGCGGTCGCATCGAACACGCGGTTGAGGGCTTCGAAGTCTTGGGTGGGAACCAAGCAAACGTAAACCAAATCCCCTTCCGACCAAGAGCGAATTGCCACATTGGGTTTGGCTTGATTGGTGACGTAAGCCCCATCGAAAAAAGTTTTGCTTTCGGGCGGTTCCGCCAATTCGGAGCGAGGCAGCACCAACATCACGCCCCGCAATTCGCCGGGCGAACGCTGCTGAGGATCGCGGAAACGAAATTCGTAAACCGCCACGCGGTCGGAACCCCCGCGATCGGGGGAAAAGCCTTTAGGGGCCGAGAACTGAAAACGGCTCTTCCACAAACCATCGGGTTTCACGGGGTCGAAGGAACCGGAAAAGTTCGCGAGTTGGGCAAGGTCTTGCGCCGCAAACGGAGCTACCGCTTCCAATTCCGCCAGGCTGAGCGGCGTCTTGGCGGTTTCGCCGAAATACCAAACACCCCATGCCGCCAACAAACAACTGGCCATCACCACAGAGGCCGAAAGAACCCATCTGCGGTTCTTTCGGAGAAGGGCGTCGCGGGGGTTCCACAGAATCCGCGACTTTCGCCGCAGGTTCCTTCGCCAATCGCGACAACAGACGACTTTTCAATTCTTCCGGGACAGGCACGTTTTGCATCTCGCAAGCAATTTGACGGTCTTGCTCTTGCCGGCGCGAAAACTTGGCGCGGGCTTGCTCATCCGTTTCGAGAACACCCAAGGCTTCCGCGAATTCGGGATCGCGAAGCTCATTCGCATCCGGGCGAACGAGTTCCAGCATGTCGAGAGCGGTGCGGCGGTCCATTGTGCCTTCCTTCCGAAATAAGTCCCTCGTCCAACGGCGATTCGTAATCCTCCGAATGCCTCTGGGCGAAACAAAAATGAAATGCGATTGAAAATAATCCTATTCGGGATGCGGGGGCTTGGGGACTGTGATCGAATCGGCTTCTTCCGGGGCCAAACGCTTTCTAAGGTGTTTCTTTCCCCTGGCCAGCCGAGACATCACCGTGCCCAAGGGCACATCCAACAGGTCGGCGATTTCCTTATAGCTTAACTCCTGAAAGTAGAACAAGATGAGTGGTTCCCGAAACTCGTCCGGCAGTTCATCCAAGACCGATTGCAGTTCTTCCAAACGAAGCTGCGCGGCTTCATCTTCCGTTTCCGAGGGTTCGGGAGCCGATTCCAAGGAAACGATTTGCGATTGTTTTCGGCGTCTTCGTCCGTTTAAGTAAGTATTCCGCAAAATCGAGAACAACCAAGATTTCGCATGTTCAGGCTCGCGAAGTTGATGCAGATTGGTTTGGGCTGTCAGGAACGTATGTTGGGTTAAGTCCTCGGCATCCGCTGCCGATCCGCTGAGTCTGTAGCCGAATCGGTACAGACGTTCGTAGTATTCATCCACCAACTCCGGCAGAGTCGGGCCTTTTGATAATGTGTTGCCGTCGTTCATGGACCATCCTGTCAGTAGTGTGACCCGCACGCCGGGCCATTTATTCCCGCGTTGCTCATCAAATCCGGCGAGATTTCCAATTCCGCCAGTTGAGGGGCGGATTTTGCAGCGGATTGTGAGCAAAAATTAACGAATGCCCACCCCATCAGAAAAGGCGTTCAGGAAAACGGGAAATCACCGTTGGCGGATGAACCCAATTCGCGGAAATTCGCTTTTCCGCTGAAATTATCGGGGAGCGGCCTCTTTTTTTAGGTTGGGAAGATTGCGGATTTGAATTTGCTTCTTGTCCCAACCGAGTTTTTTTGAGACTTCCTGCGGATAATCCCAGCCGGTTTTGTCTGTTTGATAGATCCGCACTTGGGAATTTTCGGCGGCCATTGCCACGGCTTGGGGGATGTCTAAAAACCGGAGCACGTTTAAGAAAATCGGTCCTTCGTGATGGGAAACGCTCAGGTTCCACAAATCCAAACGGTGAATGTTCGGCTCGAACAATGCCGCATAAAGTGCGATGCCCGCCATGTTGCGTTCGCCTTGCAGCCAAAGTTGCCTGTCTTTCATGCCTGGGATTTCCCGCAATGCCTGCACCGCTCGGCGAACGTCCCAAACTTGCATGCCATCCCAAGTTTGCCCCAACAGCATAAACCGCCGGCGGATGTGAGTTTGCTTGCGTTCTTCCGAGTTCCAAGCGTTTGGACCTTGGCCGCGCGGAGCAACATACGCCATCGCCCATTTGAAAGATGCGATCATTTTGCGGGTTTGGGCAAATTCTTCTTCATCTTTTTCCACGGGGATTTCTGCCACGAATTGCTGAGGAAACCCCGTTCGCATCGAAGCCACGAACTCTTTCCAGCCCTTATCATCCAATACGTTCAAGACGGTAAGTTCCAAATCCTGGGGTTTCAACCCTTCGCGGTGGGCCAAGTACAACCGTAATCGGACGGCGTTTTGGCTGGTGAAGTCGTAAGCCGAAAGCCTGATGCCATCCTTCGCCACAGAAAACACTTCTTTCAAACCCAGCTTTTCGCCGGTGGGAAATTCTTTGGTAGGCCAACCGCGAAAACAACGGTCTTCCAGGAGTTGTTTCCAGGCGGTTTTCTGTTTGTTCCATACTTCTTTTGAGGCCGGCGGTTTGGGGGCCTCGGCTTTGGGAATGAAGGTTTCCTGAATGGTCGTGTTGATCTGGTCTTCGGGCAGCCCATCTTTGGGGAACACGGCGAGTTGCACCGGATCGAAAAACGGCTTGGCGGCCATTTCAATCAACGGGGAGGGCGATTGGCCTTTGAGATATTCGTTGAACCAATGGAAGGCGTGGATTCTTAAATTTTGCGTGTCCTTGTGCGGGCCTTCGGTGATTTGCAGACCGATTTTGTCTTCCGCGCCCAGTAACTTATATATCCGCCGGGTTTTGACGTAGACATCCACCACGCCGTCCAAAGGAAAGATGCGGTCTTTGTCGGTATTGGAAATCAACAACGGACGCGGCGCGACCAACGCCGCGATTTGAGCGAAATCCCAGCGATAGGTATTCACGGGATACATGCAATCGCAATGGCCTTCCACGCAGCCATCGACCACGTGATTCTGCAAACTGGTGATTCCCGCCACCGGAACCGCGACTTTGATGCGTTCATCGAGAGCCGCAATCCACCAGCTATAAGCTCCGCCTCCCGAACGCCCGGTGACGCCGAAGCGGTTGGCATCGACTTCGGGGCGAGTTTCCAGGTAATCCAAAGCGCGGATGCAGTTCCAGGCTTCGACGGCGGCCGAGGAATAACCCCTGGCGTTCCACCACCACATGCCGTACCGATAAGTTCCGTGATGAATGCCTTCAATCTCGCCGAGTTGCACGGTGTCGATCATCAGGCAGGCATAGCCATTGCGGGCGAACCAGGCTCCATGATGTTGATAGCTGGCCTTATTGCCCAGGCTTTGGCCGGCGACTTTTTTCCCGCCATGCCCGCAGACGTAGAGAATTGTGGGCAGCTTGCCTGCAAAATGTTTGGGGCGATAGAAGTTCGCGGTGACGTAAAGTCCGGGGCGAGATTGAAAGTGCAGTTTTTCTACGGTGAATTCCTCACTTTCCAACGTCCCGGTGATTTTCGCTTTCAAGGGCGTGCGTTCGGGGAAGGGATCGAGTCCCAGCATTTCTTGCAGTTGGTTGCGATACAGCGGTTTTTGGCGTTCCCAATCCGCCCGCGTTTTGATGTCCGCCAACGAGTGCTTGGTCAGCTTGGCGGTTTCCTCCTTAAAATACTCGGCGATCATCGTATCGCCTCGCGTAGTGTCCCCCTGAGCAATAGCGACCACCGGAAGCAGCGAGAACACAAAGAGTGCGAGGAACGGAGTCAGCGAACGAAGCGAGCGAGAAGGAAATCGCATGGGTGGCCTCTTTAGAAAAGTGGTAGGTGAGTTCTTATTTTCCCTGCCCCGGCGAGTTTTGCAATGACACGCCAAACATCCAGGGTTTTGATATACTCGCGAAACTTATCACCATTTCGGAACCTTATCTTATCAATCTGCCATGTCGTTCGATCCCGATCTTGTTCGTGCCTTGGAATCTTACGGTCACGTGTTAACCACTCGCCTGCGGGATTCGCGGGGGCCGCGCGCATTTTTTCGCGATGCCGAAATCGATTTGCTCGAAAGACATCTCGACCACGCCAAGCTCAATTCCTTTTTGCTGGTCGGTCCTTCCGGCGGCGGGAAGACGGCGATTTTGTACGAACTCTTCCGCCGACTGGGAGAGCGCGAACACAAACCCTGGCTGGTCTTGGAAACCTCTGCCTCCACGCTGATGGCGGGAACCGCCTACATCGGCGAATGGCAAACCCGCGTGCAAGAACTGGCGGGCTACGCCCAGCGACACGCTTCCATCGTGGTGTATTTCACAGACATCCACCAACTCGCCGATGCCGGCAAACATTCCAAATCGGACGAGAACATGGCCGCGTTCTTATCCGCCTTCGTCGAGAGCGGCGACCTGACGCTCATCGGCGAATGCACGCCGGACTCGTTCCGCAAAGGCATCGAAAGGCATCCCTCGTTCAACAAACTTTTCACCGTGTTCCGCATCGAAGAACCGTCCGAGCACGATGTGCGTCAAATTGTCCGCCGTTCTGCCGACACCATCGCCGCCCGCTCGGTCGAAGAATCGGGACGCAAACTGCTGTTCTCCGAAAACACGCTGACTGCGATTTTAGAGTTCGGCGAGTTGTATTTCCCCGGCGTGGCGGCTCCGGGCGGGGCGATTAAACTGCTCGATCATCTGGTGAATCTCAAGCTCAATCACAACGCCGCTGCCAATGGCGAACCGCTCGCCTTGGAAGGCGAGCTGGAAATTCAGCACGAAGACGTGGTTCATACTTTGGAATCCTTCACGGGCATTCCGGGGCTGTTGTTGGACGATTCGCAACCTTTGAAACTCCCCGAAGTCCGCAAGTTTTTTGAATCGCGGGTCATCGGGCAATCGCAGGCGGTCGAATCGGTGATCGACCTTATCACGCTCATCAAAGCCGGTTTGACCGACCCCGAAAAACCGATGGGCGTGATCTTTTTCGTCGGCCCGACCGGCGTGGGCAAAACCGAACTCGCCAAAGCCCTCGCCGAGTTCATCTTCGGCAGCAGCGAGCGCATGCTCCGCTTCGACATGTCCGAGTTCAAAGATTTTCATTCCTTCGAAAAATTCATCGGCAGCCCCTCCGCCCAGGCGGATTCGCCTTTGCACATGGGCAGCCTGCTCAGCAGGGTTCGGCAGAATCCGTTCTCGGTGATTTTGTTGGATGAAATCGAAAAAGCGCACGGCAACATTTTCGATGTGCTGCTGCAAGTTTTCGATGACGGCAGGCTGTCCGACCCCGGCGGGCGGACCACAAACTTCACGCAGACGATTATTATTATGACCTCCAACCTGGGCAGCGAACTCACCGATGCCCCGCCTTTGGGCTTTCACACGCCGCCGGAATCCACGCTGCAAGATGAGGCTTCGCGGGCGATGGAAAACTTTTTCCGGCCCGAATTTCTTAACCGCATCGACCGCATTGTTTCCTTTCGGCCCTTGGAACGGGAACACGTGCGGATTCTCGCCCAACGCGAATTGGGCCAAGTGCTGCTCCGAAGCGGCATCACTCGGCGAGAACTCAGGGTCGATGTGGACCCCGGCGTGATCGACATTCTCGTTCGCGAAGGCTTTAGCCCGATCTACGGAGCCAGGCCCTTGAAGCGAGCCGTCGAGAAATTCGCACTGCTTCCCATCGCTCGGCAAATCGTCCACATGACGGGCGAAAATCGGCAATCGCTGCTGCGGTTGCTGCCTTCGGGCCACGGCATCACCGTGCGAATCGTGCAAGACCGCCTCAGCCGCAAACAGGAATCCATCGCCCGTGGCGTGCAAGTCGTCGATCCCATCCACGGAACCAAAAGCAAACTCAAACCCAGCCAAATCGAAGACCGCGTGGGCGAACTTCAAAACGCGATTGCCAGCCTGGAGCAACAATGCCAAGACCGCAAGTTGGAGCAGCTAAAATCCGACATGCTGCACCAAACCACCTTGGTCGATTTTTGGGATGATCCCGAACAAGCTCGCGACGTGCTGGGGGAAATCTATCGGCTGGAACGGTTGCTGGATGCCGTCGCCCGCGTGCGAAAACGCACGGAAGACATCCAGCGGCAATTTGAATCCGCCCGCAGTCAAGGTGATGCCGACAAGTTGGCCTCGGTCACGAAAGCCATCGCCCACAGCCATCAACACGCCGATTTGGTTCGCTTCAGCTTGGAATGCCAAAGCAAATTGGATCGCAGCGATGCCTTTGTTTTCATCTCCACCGTGGAAGAAGAATCCCCCGATGATCTTGTCGGCCACCTCGCGGACACCTATCGGAATTGGGCGCATCTTAAAGGCTTCGAGGCGAAAATCATCCACGAGGAATTGGCAACGCCTAAGCTCACGCGGGAAATTATTTTGCTGATTGAAGGCGTGGCGATTTACGGCATGCTCCGCGGTGAAGCCGGCATGCACGAAATGGTTTTCGGACGCACGCCCAAGCACGCGAAACAATCCAAGTTCGTCAAAGTCCGCGTACTGCCCGTGATGGATGGCGGCGATTCTGAAATTCCCGATTCCGAAATCTCCATCGAAAAACAAAAAGCCCGCGGCACGGGTTTAAGGTGCAAACGCTATAAGTCCACCGTCACGATCACGCACCGTCCCTCGGCCACGTCGCGGTCGATTACCAGCGATCTTGCGCCGGAAGAAGCCGCCCCCATAATCGAAGATTTATTGCATTCCGAACTCGCCCACCGCCAGTCGCAGACATCTTCCGCGCCGGCATCGGGAACCGAGGAAGCCGTGCAGGTGGAAGACATCATCAGAAAATACACCTTCAATCCCCGGCCCTCCGCCCGAGATGCCCGCACGGGCGTGACCACGAACAACTTAAGCGAACTCTGGAAAGGGCGCTGGACGAATTCCTCTATGCCGCGTTGCGAGCCAGGAACGAGAACAAACCCGCCGGGTGATTGAGGTTCGCCTTAACCCCCTTCCGAGCGTTTGCCTTGTTGGTAGAGTTCTTCCATCTCGATCAACGAGACATCGGCTAGTTGTTTTCCTTGGGCCGCGAGTTGGCGTTCGATGTACTGAAACCGGGCGGAAAATTTCCGGTTGCTGTTTCTCAGAGCTTCTTCAGGATTCACGCCCCAACGGCGGGCGATATTGGCGACTACGAACAACACATCGCCGATCTCGCTTTCGATCCGGGCGAGTTTTTCCGCATCGGCTACGGGTTCATCCGGCGTGACTTCCGCATCCACCGCAGCGGGACGATCAGGAATCTTTCCATCCGCGAATAATTCCTGGGCGAGTTCCGCAACTTCTTCGCGGAGTTTGTCGAACAGCATGTCGCGGTGTGGAAAATCGTAACCCGCCCGGGCCGCTTTTTTGGTGATGTGCAACGCCCGCGCCAATTGAGGCAGCGCGGCGGGAATACCGGCCAAAATCGAATCGCGGGATTTCTCGGCCCGTTTAATGCGGTCCCAATTTCGCGAAACCTCTTCCTTGCTGTGAACTTCAATTCCGCCGAAAACGTGCGGATGCCGGCGAATCATTTTTTCGGAAATGGCTTCGATCACGCCCACCAGATCAAACCGTTTTTCGTCCGCGCCAATTTGGGCATCCAGCACGATCTGCAACAGCAGATCGCCCAGTTCCTCCACAATGGCTTCATCGTCGCCCGCGTCGATGGCTTCCAGCAGTTCGTAAGTTTCCTCCAGCGTGTAAGGCTTGATGGTTGCCAAAGTTTGCTCGCGGTCCCAAGGGCAGCCTTCCGGCGAACGCAGCTTAGCCACGATTTCGCAAAACCGGAAAAACGCCGGCAGCAAACGCTCGGCCTCCGGGGGCTGGCCCATCTCGCGATTCGCGGCGGATTCTCTGTTCGCTGGCTTCATGGAAATTCCCCGTCAAGCCGGGATTTCCCGCCGACTTGGTATGTTTCAATTTTCGTGTTTTGTACAATGCAAGAATGTTTGGCGGATGCGGGGAACTTCAAATTCCCATCACCTTCAATCAATCGGGCGTTTTGCAATTCGCGTTTGGCTTTTCGCATTTTGGGAAGGGGTTTTCTACGACTCAAATCGTCGGTTGCGATCAATCAACGCTTTCATCCGTAGTTTTCAATGTTTCCCGCCCCTCGTTAGAATGACTGTAACAAGGCGATTCGCTAACAGCCAAATGCTAACCGCATGAAGTTTTCGTCCAATGGAAAAAACGAGTATGGCAATTCTTTTCACAGGAGACAATCCGATGTCGATGGGTTTCACGCGATCCTCGCTTATCACGCTGTTGCTGTTGGGAATGGCGTCCCTTTCCCCCGCTCAAGACAAAGAACCGAAAGCCAAGCCCAGCCAAGCCGAGTTGGAAAAGCAGTTTAGCCAACAGATGGCCCATTCGGTGTTGGAGGGCAAATTCACGGTTGATGGCAGGAAAGACGCCAACCCAAAAACCGAACGCTACGAGATTGAAAGCGTCACCAAAACCCAAGACGATTATTGGACGTTTCTGGCCCGCATCAAATACGGCAACGTGGATACCAAAGTGCCCATCACCGTGAAAATCCTCTGGGCCGGCGACACGCCGATGGTTTCCTTAACCGACCTGACCATCCCCCGTATGGGAACCTTCACCGCAAGGGTGCTGTTTTACGAAGACCGCTATGCCGGCACTTGGCAGCACGGAAAAGTCGGCGGGCACTTATTTGGAAAAATTTCAAAGGCCCCGGAAAAACCGGATGCTCCTTAGAGTGTCGCCAACGAAACATTTTCTAATTGTAGGTTTTGGAACATTCAAAGTAACCAGGGTGGCTCAAACCCCCCGCTCGCCTTTTTGATTTCTGACTCTCTCCACATTCGCGGGCCTATTGCCGGTTCGCCTTATTACTCGTAAAGCATTCCCAGATGACTCAAAAATCCGGTGTTCGCGTCGGCGAAGTTTCGTATGGTCGCGGCGTCTTTGCCACACGGTCTTTCTCTAAGGGGGATCTGGTGACGGTGGTGAAAGGCAAAGTCATCGATGATGCCGACTACTCTTCGGACTATTGCATGGACCTAGGCGGCACGCTTTCGTTGGAACCCGCCGCTCCGTTTCGCTATCTCAACCATTGCTGCGAGCCGAACGCTCAGTTGTTCATTGTGCCGCCCGAACGCCCCGAAGATGACCCCGTGCCGGTGATGATCTTAGAAGCCATCCGCACGATTCGGCCCGGTCAAGAAATGACCATCGACTATGGTTGGCCCGCCGATTGCGCGATTCCCTGCCATTGTCAAAGCACGAAATGCCGAGGTTGGATTGTCGCCAAAGAGGAACTGCACGAAGTCCTCGCCCAACAACCCGGCCGCGCCCGCTGATGGGAAGTTTAGGATTTGTGGGCCGTGCTCATCGCTTGGGATGGGCATGAAATATGGCTTACTTGCGGCAGTTCACTTGGCCGCCATTTCCGTGGGGGCCACATCGCCCATTGCGGCGAACATCTCGTCGAGGCCGGGGCGGAACACGTTGCCGATTAAAATATCCACCAAATGCCCTTTGAATTGGGGGTGCTGTTTCAGAAACTGAGCGAAACTAAAATCGGGCGTGTAAAAGGCGTAGACTAGCTTGCGGAACATCTCCAAACCTTGGACGTAATCGGGCTGCCAACGTCCCAGCGATTCCGCTGAGAGATCGTGTTTTTCCAGCGATGCGTGAATCGCATCCGCCGCCCACTCTGCCGACTTGAGCGCCAGAAAAACTCCCGAAGAATAGACCGGGTCGATAAACCCGAATGCATCTCCCACCAACAACCAACCGGGGCCGGCGGCTTTCGTGGCTCGATAGGAAAAATCTTTGGTGGTGAAAAAGTCTGCATCCCGCGCGGCATTTTTAAGCCGATCTTGCAAAGCCGGGCAGCGGTTAAGTTCCGCCTGAAAGGTTGCTTCGGCATTGCCCCGATCTTTGGCGAACATATAATCCACCGGACCTGTGCAACCGATGCTCACGACATCATTCGGGAGAGGAATGTACCAAAACCAAGACTTTTTCCCCTCGGTCTGCATGATGAGCGTGGCCCCTTGATCTTTGCCGGGGTCTCGGTAGGCTCCCCGGTAATAAGTCCAAACCGTGCCCATTTTAAGTTTTTGGTCGGGTTTTTTCAGACCCAGCCGACTCGCCAAAAACGCCGACTGCCCGCTGGCATCAACCACGACTCGGGAACGAAGTTCGCGAACCGTTTTCTCGGAACCTTCACCCAGTTGCACGCGCACGCCCTTGGCTTGTTCGCCGTCGAACAATACTTCCAAAACTTGCGCATCCGTGCGAACGATGGCCCCTTGCTTAAGAGCGGTTTCCAGCAAAAGCTGATCGAACTCGCCCCGCGCAACTTGCCAAGTGATCGAGCATTCGTGCGGGTTGTGGTCCTCGAAATAAAACGGAGCCGAGTATTTCGTACCATCGCTCACAAATTGAACGCTGTACTTTTTGGGGAAGGCGGATTGCCGCATGTGTTCCAGCAAACCCAAGCGTTTGAGCGTCCAATAGGTTTCGGGAATCAGCGATTCCCCCACGTGAAAGCGGGGAAACGGCGTGCGTTCCAAGAGCAGCACGCGATGCCCGTATTCCGCCGTGAGGGCTGCCGTGGTCGCCCCCGCCGGTCCGCCGCCGATGATGATCACATCGTACTCCAGGGCGAGTTCGGGCTGCGAAATGGGCTGTCTTTCCGGGTGAGTAATCATATTTTGCATGGGGTGATCTATAAACCTCTGTTCAATTTGTATGTCTATCTTGAATTGTAAGGCTAACGACGAAGCAATGTTCGATAAATCATTGAGCGGCAAGGCGCTAGCCGCCGGTTCTTTGAATCGGAAAAACCGGCGGCTATCGCCTTGCCGCTTAGGTTTGCAGGACAGTTATTTCTCGAACCATGCTTACCTAGTCCAAGGGTACGGAGATTTCCAAGAGATCGACGGCGGGTTGTTGGTTGCAAAAGATTGTGGCGAGTCGTCCGTAAGTGATGCCGCCGGTTTCCTTCCGAAAGATGTTGGCGAGTTCCGGTCCCATCGTGATGCGAAGCACCGCCCCTAGGTCGATATGCCTCAGCACGTTGTGATTAATAAGCACCCGTCCGAGTGGGATTTGCCCCGCGAGAATTTCCTCGCGAACGAGATCGGTCACATATTGAAAATCGAAGCGCACAATACCGAATTGCACCACATCGTCGGTTCCGCTTTTCACCAAAATAATTTTCCGGCAATAAATATCCCCCGCATGCGCGCGGGCGATAATTTTGACGTCCACGGACGTGTGATGATATTCCTCCATCGTCACTGTCATATGCGAGTTATGCGCTAGTAGACCTTTATAGGGTTCCGGCACTAAAGCCGAGGCCACGTGTTCGGCCTTGGCGATTAGCGTTTGCTCGGAAGGAAACAGGTCCGTGAGTTTTTTGAGTTCATCTTGAGGATTCACCGGATAGCCTACCCTCTAGCGAGGCGATGCCTCTGATTATAAATTGAGTTAGCAACCAAACGGGCGGAGAGCAGAGGGTGAAGAGGCGGGAAAACATAGAACACCTTGCACGCCACCGGCTCTCCACTCTTAGCTCTCCACTCTTGCTCTCCGCCCTTCGCTTTCTGCTCCGCCGACTAGGTGTATCTTACCGCGCGGTGTTGTTCTTCAAAGTATTCCGGCAGCAGGCTGTCTACTTGCAACAAGCCTTTGCGGGTGAGTTGCACGCTATCATCCTTCACAATCAAATAGCCTGCTTGTTGTTGATTCGAGAGGGCTTCGCGAAATTCCTCCAAAACATCCACGCCGAACTTCTGCCGAAAGGGTTCGGCGGCGACGCGGCCTTCCTTCATTTGTAGATATGAATTCCCGGATCAACTGTTGATGCGGAGTGGGCGTCATTGCCCGGTTAATCGGCAACCGGCCTTCATTGACGACCGACATATAGTCTTCGATCTGATCGAAGTTCTGATAATGCACACCCTGCAAATGGCCGAAAGAGGAAACCCCCGTGGCCAACAAATCGGCCCCGCGAAACAGATTGTCCCGATAGATGAAGCGGTCGGTCTCTTGGCTTTGCACAAACTCGTTGCCGCTGGAAGTCTGGTAGCCCCTTTCGCCGAGAAAATCCATCGCCTCGCTGACCCAACGGCGTTTGGTGTTCCAATCGGCAATCGGCGACTCGATGCCCGATTCTTTCATCTCTTGGGAAATCAGCGTGTTGAACGGCAGTTCCATTTGATAGATCGTAATGTTGTCGGGCTGCATCTGGGCAGCTTGTTCGAGACAGCGATGCCAATTCTCGTCCGTCTCGCCGATCATCCCCGCGATTAAGTCGATGTTGACCTGCGGAAAACCGACTTGCTGAATCCAATCGTAAGCCTTGAGCACTTCCGGCGAGAGATGCGCCCGCCCGTTTTCTTCCAGAATTTGATCGTTGAAGTTCTCGATCCCCAGCGAGACCCGCGTGATGCCGATTTCTTTCAGGGTTTCGACTTTCTCCAAACTCAGCGTGCCGGGTTCGCATTCAAAGGTGACTTCCTCGGCGGTGTCCCAAGAAAGGTGTTCGATCAACCGATCCCTTAGCGACAACAACTGCTTCGAACTAAGGTAAGATGGCGTGCCGCCGCCGAAATAGGCGAACTTCAATTCCCGCCCTGACCACGGCGGGTTGCCTGCTGACCAATTCAAACTCGCGCTCCAAGGCGGCGACATAGTTCTCAATCGTCTTGGCGTTTTGCTGGGTATACACGCGGAAATAGCAAAATCGGCAGCGTTTCCGACAGAACGGAACGTGCATATATAACCCCAAAGGCACGCTGCGGTCGGGTTCGCTTTCCAAGGCAGCGAATGCTTGGGCGACGGTATCTCGTTTCCATTGGGAATAGGGCGGATAGTTCGAGATGAAGTAACTACCGACTTCCGTCGTCAACGTGGTATCGGTGGACATGGGATTTCCGGCTCTATGAAATAATGCGTATGCTAGCGGATTGAAACCTACTCGAGTTACCAACCATAACGTGCTGCTGCGGATTGCGATGGAAATAAGTTTAGGATTTGAAGCACCCTAAGTAACCAGGTTGGCTCGAGCCCCCCCGCTCGCCTTTTAACTTCGCTGTTGAAGTGGTTACTTTGGCGAACATAGGTTTGACTATTTCGATTTTTTTCCGAAGCAATAGACGAACTCCTCCGAGCCTTCACCGCCGATGACTACGCAACCTTCGCCGATGGCGGGGGAGGCGGTTACATCGCGGCCTATCTCAAATCTCCATTGCTCTTTGCCATCTTTTAATCCCAGTTCATAGAGAAAGCCATCGCCCGCGCCTACGAAGACGCGCTCGCCGACAATCACCGGCGAACTATCGACCCGGCCTCCCTTTCTTTTTCTTCCCGAAGCATCTTTTGCGGTATTAAACTTCCAGATGTTTTTGCCGGTCTTGCGGTCGATGCAATGCACTTGTTTGTCCCGGCTGCCTACGACCACGTAATCTTCGGTGACGGCGGCGGAAGATTGATAGGGAAACTCTTTCTTTTCGTCCCTATACCGCCATTCGACTTGGCGAGTCTTCCAATTCACGCTGAGCACTTCGCTATTATAGGTTCCGAAATATAAATGATCGCCCTTCAATGCAGGCGAAGCAATCAGATATGTTCCCAAGGGCAGGTTGCCTTCTTCCTTGCCCGAATCAATGTTAATCACGCGAAGCTGTTCATCGCAGCCGGTGACGAACGTATGTTTCCCGGTAATCGCGGGAGAGCAATGGACGTAGCCATCGGTTTCAAAATTCCAGATCTTCTTGCCATCTAAGGCATTCAAGCAATAGAGACTATTGTCGTACGAACCGAAGATGATTTTCCCATCGACTACGGAAGGCGAACTGATGATTTCTCCGTTGGTGTGGAACTTCCATTTTCGTTTGCCGGTCGCGGGGTCGATGGCATGAAACACGCCATCTTCATCGCCGATGAAAATCGCGCTCTTCGTCACCGTGGGTGAGCATTTGAAAGCCGGGGCAAACGCCATGGGGTCGGTGTCATCGATGGAACGATATTCCCAAATCTTCTTGCCGGATTCGCGGTTCAGGCAATAGAAATCGCCGTTGATCGTGCCGAAGAAAACTCGCTCCCCCACGATCGCGGCGGTGCTGCAAACGCCGAACGGGGTGGGGAACTTCCAGAGGACTTCCAACTTGTCCGGCAATTTGGTGCCGGCGATTCCGGTCAGTTCTACGTTGTTGCGAAAAGAATCGCCAGTCTTTGGCGGAGTTCCATCGGCCCCAAAAGCAGAGACCGGGACGGCCAAGAAGGTCAAACCGCAAAAAAGCCAGACGGGCCGTTAAACCGAGGCGATGCACGAGACCGCGGGGGAAGGCGCATTGGTACAACTCCTCGAGGGAATGAGAATCGACAGGACAGGGATTGAAATTGCCCGTCCATTGGGCGGCGGCCTCTTCCGCCAACTGCGGAAGCAATTCGTGCGAAACACCGACATTCTGCCAAATCGCTTGGTTGCCCTGCCAAGGCCACCCACGATTGAATTAAATCCGCCAGACGTTCCGGGGCGTTCCGGTCCGACTTGTCGCAGAGGCCGGCATCCTCGGCGAGTTCGCCGTACAAGTCGCCAACGACTTTCGCATTATACCGAATCACGTGCGGCAACATGATGCCGATGGCCACGCCGTGCGTCATGCGGTAATGGGCTGAAAGCGGATTCGCCAAAGCGTGGGTCGCGCCCGAACATGGAATTTTCGATGGCGGCTCCCGCGAAATGCGCACCCAACAACATCGCCGAGCGGGCTGCCAAATCGCCGGGGTTTTCCAGCACGCGGGGAAAACCGGCAACCAACAACTGCCAAGCCCGGCGGCTGAACAATTGGCTGACCGGGTTTCGCGGTTTGGTGACATAAGTTTCCAAAGCGTGGCTGAGGGCATCGATTCCTGTTGCCGCGCGTACCGAGGAAGGCATGCTGCTGGTCAAGTCGGGGTCGAGAATCGCCACCCGACAGGCGGCTTTTTTGTCTCCGCAGGCCATTTTTGCGTGGGTCTGGGAATTGGCGATCAAGGCGAACGATTGGGCTTCGCTGCCCGTGCCGGCGGTGGTGGGGACGGCGATCAGGGGCAACATCGGCTGATCGGCTTTGCCCACACCCCAATAATCTTCCATCCTTCCGCCGTTGGTCAGCAGGAAATTAATGCCCTTAGCGCAGTCCATGCTACTGCCGCCGCCCAAGCCGACGATCACGTTGGTCTGCTGCTTTTTGGCTTCGATCAAACCCCGCTCCACATCGTCGGTGGTGGGGTTGGGTTGGACTTCATCGAAAATCGTGATTGCCAACCCCGCCGACTTCAACGAATGCAACGCCACGGCTTCGTGGCCGGCTTTGCGAAGTCCGGGATCGGTCACTAACAGCACCCGGCTGCCGAGTTCGGCGGTCAGTTCGCCCAAGCGTTTCACGGTTCCCGATCCGAAAACCACCCGCGTGCGAGGGTCGAAATCGAAAGCCGCCAACCCACCGAGCGATGCAGGGGAAAGCAACGTGGAAGTTGACTGGCTGGGGGAGGTGGATTTGCCCTGCATGCGATCCCTATGCGGTCATGGCGGGGAAATAAATCGAGTACCAACGGTGGGACCAACGCCCGCGAAAAGTCGAGGAGGTTGGTTGGGGAATGTGAGTGGCGGGCGCAGTTCTTACAACCTTCAAAACATCTTACGAACTCCACCAAAGAAAGGCAAACTCCCCCGCTCGTGCGACACAAACTCGAGGAGACTGGGGAGATCGCAAAATAACCTGCACCACATCCAACTAGGCCAAGTGGCCGTGCTGGGGTTGCGGGTGGGCGATTTCGGGGGTGGGAAGCGGTCTGGCCGGGGCAGGAACGGGTTCGGGTTCCGGCTGGGAATTCGCCAGCGTGCGCTCGATGATGTTTCCCAATGGTCCAGCCAACAGCGCGGGCAGCACGATCAAATCCGCCGCCAGCGCCGCCGTGATGAGCGCGGCCATCAGCCAACCGAAGCGGCTGACCAGCAGCAGTTCAGCGGGATAAAGCATCAACAACCCGATGCCCACGGCCATGCTGGTTTGCCAAAGGGCCGGCCCGCAATGGACGAGGGCTTGAGCAATGGCATCCCGGCGGGAAAGACCTTTGAGGACGCCTTTGCGAAACCATGAAAGCAAATGCAGCGTGCCATCCACGGCGATTCCCAAAGCCACCGAGGCGGTAATCATCGTGCCGATGTCCACAGAAATCCCGGCCCAAGAAATCAGCCCGAAGACCATGCCCACGGGTAGCACGTTGGGAATCATCGTCATCAGGCCCGACACGGGATGCTTCAAGAGATACATCATGATTAATGCAATCAGAATGAAGGCGACGCCGAAGCTCACAATCAGACTGCGAAGCACCGCTTGTTGGGTTTGCAGAAACAGCGGAACCATGCCCGTGACCAGATGCGTGCTTCCCGGCGTGTCTGCCAGCACCGAGGCGACCATCGTGTTGAGTTCGCCTGGCTTCCGCAAGGGGTCGGTCCAATCGCCGGTCAGGTCGGCGTAGTTGAGGTCGGACATGATTGCGACTTGGGCCGTGACTCGCCAGAGTTCATCCCCCGGTTCGACCGAGAACTGTCCGCCGCCCACGGTTTCGAGAACTCGCGGCTCTTTCACGACGGCAAACAGGGCTTTGGCCCCCGCGATTTCGCCGTCTTTTAGTTGCTTTTCCGCTTCGTAAAGTTTGCGGTGGGCCGCCATTTTTTCAAACGAAGTTCGTGGTTGGCTGGGGGAAGCCGATTCAAAGATCAGAAAGTCCGCCAGCGAAATCGTCCCGCTGATTTCCCGATGCTCGCGGATTTTTTCGCCGATTTTCGCGATTAAGTTTCTGCGGTCGGCGAAAGTCAACCGTTGTTGCGAATCGTGGTCGAAGCGAACCAGCACATCCACCGGCACAATGCCCGAAAGCTTCTCTTCCAAAAAATCGTAATCTTGGACAACCCGTTTATCATCGGGGAAATAACGGATGACTTTGGTCTCTGTGCGAAAATACATCAACCCGAAGCTGCAAACCAAAAACGCGAGGATGGAAAACACGCTCACCGGTTTCCAATTGTCCGTCAGCCAAAACGCGATTTTTTGCCAGCGCCTCATGGTCGGATTCGGTCAACCGCGGCACTTTCCCCGGCCAAACTTGCAGCATCGCGGGCAAACCGTAAAGCACGATCACCAACGAAATCAAGCAGCCGACGGCGGCGTAAAAACCGAAATCCCGCACGGGGGTTAAGTTGCTGGTCGTCAAAGACATTAAACCGACGGCGGTGGTGATGCTGGCCAACGCGCACGGTTGCCGAGCCATCCGGCAGGCGTTGGCAATCGCGTTTTTGGGATCTTCGAGGGCGGCGTGCTTCCAATAATTGGCGACGTGAATCGCCGCCGAGAGCGTGAGCACCGAAAGCAAGCTGGGCATGCAGACCAGCACCATATTCATGCTGCCCTGCGTGATCGGAATCAAGGCTACCGTCAACAGCACGGTAAAATTCGAGGCCATCAAAACCAAAATCGCCAAGCGGGCGCTTCGCAGCATCACGAAGGCCAAAATCACGCCGACTAATGCCGAGAACAGCAGCGGCGAACGCTTGTGAAATTCGTAAAGCGGATAATCGCGGTTCCAGAAGGCTTTCTTAACGCCCTGGTTCATTTCGTTACCGGCCACGGGACCGCCGCCCACGCGAAGTTTGTCACGGGGAATGCCCGCTTCTTCCGCACAGCGGTAAATTGTTTCCATCGTTCGCGACATGCGGCGGCGTCCCCCGTAGGAAATCGCCACGCCCAATGCCGCCGGCGTTCCGGGCTGAAAGAAGGCATCCGCCACATCGGGATGCTTCGCATCGCCCAACGACTTCACCAACTCGATTACGTTTTGCTCAATGTCGCGCTTCACGTGCATCTGCGGCCATTGCACTGAAAAATCGTGGGCAGCCGGTTTGGCCAATTCCGCCAAACTCCCCGGGGCAGGCTTCTGCCCGCTCGTCGCATCTTCCGACGCGGCGAGAATTTCAAATTCCAGCCCCAATTCTTCGCGACCGCGGAGGATCAGTTCTTCCAAAATCTTGGATTGGCGGGCCTTGGCCTCTTGCGACAATCGCACGCGAAGCGGACCTTGCCCGATCAACACACCCGTCAAGCGTGCGAGCGCAGTTTCAGGAGCGACGCCGCCTTTTCGCATCCGCTCGAACACATCTTGCGGACTGATGACGGCAGCGATTTCCGGCAGCGAACTTTTCGCTTGGCTTTCTGCGGAGGACTTCACGCCGAGCAGATTGTTTTTCAGAGCAATCAGGCGGGGATCACCGAGGGAGCTGTCGTCCCAACTCAGCAGCACGCGATCTTCTTGAGGGAAATACTCGTGAGTCCACTCTAAAATTTGGGCTTGAGGATCATCTTTGGGCAACCAGCTATCAATGCGGTTTTCCAAATGGATGTTCTCGCACGACCAAATGGCCAGCGGGGTAAGAAAGGCCATCCCCGCCAGAATCCAAAGGGCGTATCCATTTCCCCAATAATCGCGTTTTTCAAAAAAGTGTGGCATTTTCGTTAGTATCGACGTAAGCCCCAAAAAATCTCATTCGGAAAACCAGAGACGCTCTGCCGAGGACTTCTGGGTTTCAGATAGTAACGATTCGGTAAAATCTCAGGGGCAGGCAAGGCGAGGAATCCGGGTCATTTCTCAAAGGTGAGATAACGACCCAAGCGGAAGAACCGGCCCCAAAACCAGGCATTTCCTGGGTTCTTCAAGCGGAGCTTCTGGAATAACCGGCCTAGGGAGCGATTGTAGCGGTGGGAGGGAATACGCAAATTGCGAGCGTGGGAGGGTTTTGTTCGGGTTATTCACCGACGGATTGTCTAGTGAATTCGTTTGATCGTCAAGTAAGAATCAGGAGTTTCCCGAAGGATTTATCGAAAATCCCTCGACCAACTCCTTTTCCCATTCTTCCAAAAGTGGCCAATCTACCGCGCACGTGCCGAAATCCGCCATGTGCTGGTATTCCGTCAAGCGCAATCGTGCGGGTCAACTGGGCATTGTCTTTGGCAAAAATCGGTCCGTGGCTGGGCAGAAGCCATTCCACGTTGCTTTCGCGAATTCGGGTTAAGGACCGAATAAAATCCGGCAAATCCGAACCGTGATGGGCATCGATATTGCCCACGCAGCCATCCCGGTAGATGTTGTCCCCGCTGAACAGTAAATTTTCCAGGCGGAAGGAAAGTTGCGAAGGCGTGTGCCCCGGCGTGTGCCAAACTTCCAGTTCAACACCCTCCAGCTTCAAAACATCGCCTTCGTTAATGGTTTCATCGAAAGTCACCACCGGCAAATCAATGGAAATGTCTTGCGCGGAGATCTCGGCGTAAGCTAGAATGCGGTCGCCTTCGGCCAACGCCTTCGCGGCATCGGGATGACCCACGATCTGAGCCGAGGGCAGCAATTCTTTGGCTTTTTTCAAGCCCTGCACATGATCCACATCCGCATGAGTCGCCACCAAATACCGGCAGTTCGCCAAGGGAAAATCCATCAGGCGAATCATCTCGACAATCTCGCCGACCGTGTCTTCGTAACCGATGTCGATCAACAGCCAATTCAACGCATCGTCGAAAACCAAATAAACGCAACACCCCAATCGACGACGGGCTTGATAATTCATCTCGATCACGTGCGGAAAAATCTCGCGCCGCGGTTCCATTAACCGTTTCTCCCCCTAGGTTCACTCACGAAAAGTATCTTGGGAATTTTATGGAGCAGGCCCGCATCAAGCAAGCAATCCGCCCGAATTGCGTTTTCGCGGCAAAATTCTCAAAATGCGGAAACACAATTCCTCCGGTGACCACGCCATTTCCTCGAACTCTCGGAGACAACCCTTGATCGATATGTACTGCGAACGCCGTGGACCGGAATTTTGGGCGGAACCTCTGAATGCGCTCACGAATCTCGTTTTTCTGCTGGCGGCGGCCGCGGCTTGGTGGAGCGCCCGCCGCCATCACCGCCTGACCCGTGAGATCGTGATTCTGATTGCTCTGGCGGCCATCGTCGGCGTGGGAAGTTTTCTGTTTCACACATTTGCCACCTCGTGGGCGATGTACTTGGACATGATCCCCATTTTTGTGTTTCAGATGGATTTCGTCTGGCTGTATTCCCGGCGGCAGATACAATTCAGCCGGCTGCGTGGCGGACTTTTGCTGGCCGGCTTGTTGCTGACTTCGCTTCCCTTGTTGACTTTTCACGACGTCTTGAACGGCTCCTTAACTTATCTGCCCGCGTGGTTGTTGCTGGCCGCATTCGGAGCATATCACGTTCGCCAATCCAAGCATCACCCTTGGCAATTAGTGATCGCCGCGATTTTGCTTCTGTCGGCCTTGGGTTTTCGCACCATCGACAAGACCTTCTGCGAGAAGATTCCCTATGGAACCCATTTCTTGTGGCATTTGATTAACGGCATCGTGTTTTACCTGGTGATTCAAAGCCTGATTTTGAATCCCCCGGAGGGGAGCGAATCGGTGTGAAAGCCGGTCACTCGGCGGGGTTGGAAACGGGTTCGCGTTTTCGATTGCCGTGCCAACGCAACAACAAAGGCAGCAGCAGCAGATTGCCGGCCAGTCCGCCCAGCATCGCCACGCTGACCAGCACGCCGAAATACACCAAGGGAATGAAGTGCGAAAGAGTTAAAACGCTGAATCCCGCGATCAAGGCCGCGTTGGCGAACACCAACGCCCGGCCCACTTCGGCTTGGGTTTCTTGCAAAGCTTCATCCACGCCCAGGCCCCGTTTGCGGGCGCGGAAATATCCCGAAAGATAGTGAATGCTGGAATCGACGGTTAACCCCATCGAAACGCTGGCGATCATGGCGGTGGCAATGTTGATCGGCAAGCCCACCCAGCCCATTCCGCCGATCACAAACACGATGGGAAACAGATTGGGAACCAATGCGATCAGTCCGATTCGCAAGCTGCGAAAGGCCACGGACATCATCCCCCAGATCCCCAAAGCCGCGATGGCGAAACTCACCAGTTGATCGCTTAACAAACTCTGAATCAGATGCGCGAGCAGCACGAACAAGCCGGTGACTTTGACCTGGGGATGCGGATATTCCTCCGCCAATTTTTCCTCGGCCCATTGTTGAGCCAACGCTTCAACCTCGGAGATGAGTTCCAACTTTCGCTCCGCCTTTTGCCGTTCCCGCGCGCAGCACGATTCGCATTCGCCCCTTTTGGGGATTGTACAAACTGGGCAGAAACTCCGGCTGCATTTGCGAAAGCACGTTCAACCGCTGCTTTAAGGAACCCAACAGGCCGAAGAGGTTTGGGATATGGTCGATGGCATCGGTTGCACTCAATACTTTGGTGATTTCTCCGCGCTGGCCTTCAACCACGAATTTTTTCCGCAATCGCGTTGCCAACTCGGCGACCTTTCGAAGATAGTCTTCGGTCAATTCTTCGGGCGCGGGAAAGTTGACTTCCCAACTGCCCGCCCCGCCGAAGTGTGCCGGGGCTTCCACGAATTCCAAACCCCGCACGATGGGGCTGTCTTCGCGAAAGTTCTTGCTGAAATCCGTTTCCACTTTCAATCGCGAAAACCCTGCTCCCGCGAAGGCCGCGATCCCCAAAAAAACGAAAGCCAACCAAATGGAATAGCGTTTGATGCCCCGCGTGACTTGCATCAAGGCTCCGATCAAATGTTTTTCCGCCGGGGCATCGAGCGGGTCGGCCGACCAACGGCCCCATAACACGCCGCCGGGAAAAATCCCCGCCACCGCGATCAAGACCAATACCGTGGCCAGGCTCATCATCAGCCCGAAACTTCTAATCGGCGTGACGTGGCAGGTCAGCAAGGCCGCGAAACCCACGGCGGTGGTGGCGCAGGTCCAGAAAATCGCGGGCAGCAAGCGGGTCAACGTCAAGGCGACCGTGGCTTCGCGCTCGTGGGTTCTTCTCAGTTCCCGATAATGCACCGCCAAATGCGTGACCGTCGCCACGCCGATAATTGTCACCAGCGAGTTCAGCATCGAACTCACCATGCTGAGTTGAACGCCGCTGATGACGAACAACGCCTCGGTCCAACGAATCGTCACCACTACGATCAACAAAGGCAGCAAAACCCATCGCACACTGCGAAACAGCACCACCAACACCAAGCCCAACAACGCCAGCGAAAAATAAAACAGTTCCCGGCCATCGTCTTCGACGTAGCGAAAGGTTTCTTCCACTTGCACGGGTTCGCCGACGATGTAGGTGGGCAATCCCTCTTGCTCGCTGAAGCGGTTGGCTGCATCGCGAATTTGACGGATGGTCTCCGTCCGGGACACCTGGGCGGTTTGTTGGGGTTCCAATCTTAAAACGACGGCGGTGGTTTTGTCGTCCTGCCCCAACAGAAGCCCCCGCGAAAGAGAATGCAGCACGTCCCGAGGCATCGGGATTCCAAAGTAACGCTTCTCCGCGGCCGAGGCCATATCTTGCGTGCTGGATTTTCGCACGCCTGCAATTTCTGACAATTCCCCCGCCAACTCGTGAATCCGCCGTTTCGCTTCGGGGGAAAGTCTGCGGGTTCCTTGCTGGAAAAGTTCGGGGTCGGTATAGGCGATGATCGCCAATTCATCCCCGCCGAATAATGCTTTGCTTTCCAAATAATTCTGCAATTGCGGATCGTGCTCCGCATACAGCGATTCGATGGATCGGTCGAACGTCAAGCGTGCCGAAATCGGCCATGCGACGAGGAACAGCAACAATGCCAAAGGCAGCCCGTACCACCTGAGGCGCACGAGGAACGCCCCCAAACCTCCCGGACGGCTAGGGATTGTCGCGGGCGGTTTCAGTAACGGCTCATCCATGATGCAAACGATGAAAAGTTATGTTTCCCATACATATTTTCGCAGAAAGAGAACGCCGTTAATCCGCGTGGTAGCCGCGCCACATCCAGACGAGCGTATCGGCCAGCGTTTGCTCAAAAACTTTTCCGTCGCAGTGCCTTGTTCCTCGGCTGAATACGAAACGATAATCGTAGCCCTTGGCTTTCAGCGCTTTGGCGGTGCGTTTGTTGGCCATCACCCAGTTGTGATAGGTGCTTTCGGGATCGTTCGCGCGAAGATCGTTTTCGGAAACGTGCGTGAAAATCCGCAATGGTTTTTTGTCGGAATTTTCAATCAGCTTCATCCCGGAATGGTATTCCCACGCGCCCAAGGGATACTTGGCTTCTTCCGGGGCATCATCATCCTGCTGATCGACGAACGTGCCCGAATAGGTAATTAGCCGTCGAAACAAGTCCGGGCGAAACCAGCCCATGCTCAACGCCGCCGCTCCGCCGGAACTGCAACCCATCACGGCTTTGCCCCAGGGATTGTCCGTGAACGCAATGTGCGGATAAACGGCCTTGATCTTGGAATTATTCAGCACGGCAGGCAGCACCTCATCGTTAATGAACCGGGCGAAGCGGTCGGACATCGTGTCGTATTCCAATCCGCGTTCGCTGCCTTTGCTATCGTTGCCGCCATTCTCGACGGCAATCGCAATGAACGCCGGCAGTTTGCGGTTCGGATCTTGAGAAATCGTGAGATTGTCCAGCGCGTTCTTCACCAGATTCAATCGGCTGGGTCCATCGAGGGTGACGAGAATCGGAGCCTTCACGCCATCTTTGTAGGCGGCGGGAACATACACAAAAATCTTGCGTTGTTTGCGGACTTGCTTTTTCGGATCGAGCGTGGAATCTTTACCGCGAAAAATTTTGCTGTCGGCCAAAGGCATCGAGAACTCGAAACTCTTCCCTTTGGGATTGCCGCGATCCGTCAGATCGGGATCGATTTTGTAATCCGGGCCAATCGTAAAATCTCCGTTGCCTTTTGTTCCGGGCTTTTCGGAATACCCCTCTTCAGCAAACGCCGAACTGGCAATACTCATCGAGAAAAAACAGCCCAGGCAAACCGCGAAAAACTTGGATGGGAACAACATAATCACCCGTCGCTTGCAGAAAAGGAAATAGACGAATCGGAAAAACGAACGCATGTGGTTTTTCCCAGAAACGCACTTGGTCGTCAACGATCCTCGTCGGATTTCGCAGATACTGGACTTTTGCCAAACGGGCGGTAACATCTATTTGAACACTGGCCAATGAAGCGGCAAAGATTTGATGGGGAGTCTTCGTGCCTCAATCTTGGGATTTGCTCTCAGAATTCGATGATCCTTCCGCCGCCGTTCGGCGCGGATGGCATTGCGGTTGGGGTGGTTGAAACATCCCACCGCCGCCAAAATAATTTTGGCCCGCTTGCCGGATGCGGTGGATGAACTTTGTGCTTACACAGATGCCCTGGGCTACTTGGGAGAACCGGCAGCGATTCCCGCGGTTCGCGAAGTCGCGGCCCGCAAATTGCTTTCCCGGCGAAGATCGGGCGTGGAGGCGCTTTACAATCTGGCCGATGCCGAGGGATTGAAAGCGGTTCACGAACGGGCGCTCGCGGAACTTCCCGAAGAAGTGCGAACCGCCGTGGAAGAATCGGATTCCGCCGAAAAAATTGCGGAAGCCCTCAAAAACATTAAGGACTCCAAACGCTTGGGGTTATATCTGGATACGCTTTACGAACTCGCGGACCCGATTGCGAATCAAGCGATTCAACAGGTGTTGGATGCCCATGCCCAAGCGTTCGATCAACCGTTTGTGTGGCGGTACGTCAAAAGTTTATTGAAGCGGGCGACGCTCCGGGGCGATGGGGAGATGTTCGGCTGGTTGGCACATCGCATCGAACGCCGAGCACGGAAGACCAAAGGCCGAAATGCGAACGTCAAATCGGGCTACGACGGCATGACCCGGCTCACACCGATTTTCCGGCCCAAGACGCAAAAGTTTATCCGCCGCTCGAACTGGCGGCATCTGCGAAAGATCGCCCGTTACCAACCGGAACGTTATCCCCACGCCGCCGCCGAGGCTTTGATTCCCTACACCGAAGAAGATGCCCAGACACCGGTGTTCCGCTCTGGGCGGTTTGCGGATTGCTATTTGTTGCATCGGATTCTGTTCGGCGAGAGTTCGCGGTTCACCTTGGATGACCGCCGACTGCGGTTTTTGTTCCGCACGTCCAACGACACCCAACCCTCTGCCGGGCTAAGGGAGGAATCTTATCCGGAACTTTGGGATCGGTTTCCGCTGGCGTATTTGCGGTTGTTGTCCGCCGCAAAACTGGTTGACGTGCATCGTTGGGCTTTGGCAGCGGTGGAAAGATCGCATCCCGATTTACTATGGGAAGCCACGCCGGATGAATTGCTGGGCATGTTGGCCGCGCCGCATCAAGAGACGGTAAAAATCGCACTCGCCGAATTGCACCGGCGATTTCATCCCGACTCGCCCGACTGGGAATTGTTGGACCGCTTGTTGAAAGATGACCGCCCCTTCGTGTTGGAGATCGCCCGCGATTGGATCGCGAAAACCGTCTCGCTATGGATGAAAAACATCGACCGTTGCCTGGCATGGCTGCAAACGGAAGACCCGGAAACCCGCGAGTTGGTCATCAACTTGGTCGCAGCGAATTTGATCCATCCTGCGGACAAACAACTTTGGGCCGCGCAAATTGTAAAACTGTTGGAAAGTCCGACGAAGCAAAATCTGGAAGGCCCGTTGCGAATCGCCCGCTGGCTGTTGTTGGAGGAACTGACGGATCGGCTTTCCATCGAGCATTGCTTACATCTCATCAACAGCGAATCGCCCGCCGTGCAAGGTTTGGGGGCGGCGGTGTTGGTGCGGCATGCGGGCGTGTTTTCTCGCTTGGGCGAAGAACAAATTTTGGCGTTGGCGGAACACGAAACCGCCGCCATCCGCCGGGCCGCTCAATCGCTGGTTCTCTCTGCCGAGTTGGAAACCCAAACCGAACCGGCGGTGTTGTTCGGCTTAGTCGAAAGCGAATGGGAAGACAACCGCCGTTTGGCCGCCCGGTTGTTGGCGGAGCGCATCGACTGGCAATCGGCGGGCATCGCACAACTGATGGCATTGTTGGATTCCCACCGCCCTGACGTGCAACAACTTGGCCAAAGTTTGGCGGAACAACATCTCTCCACGCTGGACCCCGGCTTGTTGGCCAACCGTTTGACCGAGCATTCGCACCCCGACACTCGGCGGTTTGCGATGCGGATGGTGGAAGAGTTTCTGCCCGATTCCGCCATCGCCTTGGAAGCCGTCGCGGAATTTTTCCGAAAGGGCTTATTGGATACTTTTCCCAACCGCAACATCAAAACCCGCATGTTGGAATTTTTGGTCCAGCGCGGCGAACGAGACCGAGGCCAAGCCGTGATCGCAATGAAAATTCTGCATCCGGTTTTGCAAGTCCACACGCAAATCGATTTTGAACTCGCGCTCGCCGCCGTCACCCGCATGAAAATCGCTTATCCCGATTTGCCCTCCGAAGTCAGCGTCTTAAGGGAGGGAGCGAAGTGATTCTGCATACGCAATATCGCGGCAGAAGTGCGATTATTAGTTCGCTCACGCGGTCCCGCGTGCAGTTCGCCGCCAATGCGCTCCGCGAACCCACTTATTTGGAAGGCACGCTGGGGCAGCCTTTGATCTTCCGCGATGCGTTGGCGGCGCTTTATCACGTCGTGATCAGCGATTACAAATATCGGCCCCGCGACCGCGTGGAATTTCAAGCCTGGCTGGAACGCCAAGACCGCGAATTTCTCGCCGGCTTGGGGCAGCAAAGTGCCCAGGCTAAACAAAAGTTGGAACGGCTCGAAGCCCGCAAGGCCGAGTTGATGACTTTGCATCGGCAGCGGTTGACGGAGTTCTATCAAGCCCGCCGAAAGTATTTCGATTACGCCTATGCCAACGAATATGAACAATATCTGATTCTCGATCCCGTCATCACCGTGCATCCCGATGAAGTTTCCTTCGAAGCCTTCTCGCGGGATGAAAGCACTTATGCTCGGCTGGCGGCGAAATATCATTTGTTCGATGAAGTCCGCGAGTTCGAGTGCGGCACGACGAACGTCGATTTCAGCATTCGCCTGCATCACGAATTGGAACGCATGCGAAGCTACCGCCAAACGCGGTTCGAGATTAACCCCGCCGGTTTCAGCGTGGCCCATCTTGCGGGAGAGGAAGAAAGCGTGCATCGCGAGAAAAAAATCGAACTGCCGGAGAGTTGGCTGAACGGTTTTTTGCAAGTCCACGCCGTGATGTCGATGGGGCTGACGCATGTTTCACTCGCTCCGGTCGATCTATTCAACATCTGCCGGGCACTCCGGCGGCGAAAAGCGAAAATCTCGCCCCGCTCGCTGCGGTACGAATTCCAGCCTGGCAAGCAACCGTGGGTGGTGCTGGAACCTTGGGATCAAATCATTCCTTTGACCGGGGCCGAGAAATACGCAGGACTGAAACCCGTTTCGATTCGCACTTGGGGCCGAGACCGCTTGCAAACGCTGGCCCGCATGCTGCCGATTTGCCGCAAGATCGACGTTTATCTGGCAGGCTACGGTTTGCCCAGTTTTTACGTCTTGGATTTGGGGGCGGTGACGTTTACATTGGGACTCTCCGGCTGGACCGATAACGATTGGACCGGCGGGGCAAGTTTCGATTTGCTTGCCCGTAGGCAAGACGTGACCGCCGAGGAATTGATGTTGGTTTACGAATCTCTGCACGAAACCCGTTATGCAAGCGAGAGCGATTTGTCGCTGAGGACGGGCTTGGACCGTGAGAAATGCCGTTCCGCCGCCTCGCATTTGTGCGGAGTCGGGCGCGGAATGGTGGATTTAAGCGGCGGCGTTTATCGGCATCGCGATTTGTTTTCTACGCCCTTCACCCGGAAAGATGCCCAACAATCGGTCAGCCGAGAAACCGAAGCACAAAACCCCGATGCAAAAGCCGCAAGGCAAATTTACGAGAAAGGCGATGCCCGCCTAACGGCCCGGCGTCCGGTATCATCAGGTTACAAACTCACCGGCAGCGTAAAAGGCAGCAACGGAAAGCAAGTTCGCCCGCTGTTAAGCGTGGATTCCGAAAGCCGCATCGTCGATGCCAGTTGTACCTGCTCAAAGTACAAGCAAAGCAAACTAACCAAAGGCCCCTGCGAACACGTGCTGGCCTTAAGGTTGGTCCACATGCAACTTTTCGAGAATTGACGTTGCTAGGCGGAGAGACGGAATGGGTAGCGTAACTATGAGGAAAACTTGAAATCGATGGGAGATGCCCGCACTATATTGTCTCTATCAACATTAACGATTGTTGCATTTACGTCGAAGGCGTTATATTCCAAAGCCCAGGGTCGCGCAGCGCACCCTGGGTACTATAAGGTAAGATCTGATATACCCCTCAGGGGTTGCACCGGAGTGAGGGTATGCCACAATCTCTCTGCCAAATTTATCTGCACCTAGTCTTTTCTACAAAAAAACCGCACCCCTTTGCTGCAAGACTTGAAAACAAGGGAAGAACTTCATTCGTATCTCGTGGGAATTTGCCGCAATTTGCAATCACCCTCATTATCCATTGGCGGGGTTGCAGACCATGTTCACATCCTTTGTCGTTTGTCGAAAAAACTTGAGATTGCGAATCTCATTCGAGAACTCAAACGCGAATCTTCAAAATGGATCAAACACCATGCATCGAAAATGAATGATTTCTATTGGCAAAATGGATATGGAGCTTTTTCGATTAGCCCTTTTCACGTGGAAGCATTACAACATTATATCTTGAATCAAGAAGCTCATCATCAGCTCATCATCAGAAGCATCGCCACCCAGGGTGCGCTGCGCGACCCTGGGCTTTGGAATATGCTTTGGAATATAACGCCTTCGGCGTAAAGAGAGACTGAAACATGATGTACCGTTTCATTTATGGTGCTCGCAAACCGTTTGTCTTTAACGATGAGTCAGTAGTTTTATAGGAGATGCCTTTTCGTGGTTCGACTCGAAGCAATGATTTGAACTTTTTACTATTTAACTTTTCTACCCTTATCATGCCAAAATAAAAACTGATTGAGAGGCGGTTTTCGCAGCGGTTGGGAAGCAGGCGGCAGGATTAGCCTTATGTCCGGCGATACGCCGGGCGGGTTTCCGTGCTTTTCATTCGTCACGTGTTCGTTCTTCACCCCGCGACCGGCGTATGGTCCGGCCCGCGCTGGGTGGAGACCGCGGGTCTCCGCGGGCCCTCGGACCATACGCCGGTCGCTATAGTGGAACGATCACGTCCGCAGGATGTTCGTAACCCCGCTTGCCCCCAACTCGCGAAAATCGCCTCTCAATCAGTTTTCAGTTCTGGCTCTTGATTCTTGTCTCTCGACTCTTGACGCTTGACCTTTGACTCCATCTTGTCCCTCGCCTCTTGACCTATAAAAATGCCCGACTCCGAAAAAGCCCGCCTCTATAAACGGTTAATCCAGCATTCCAACGATTGGTTGGTGTTGGAACGGATGCGGGAATTGGGGTTCTGGCCGGAGGGCGAGCCGCTGCCCGCCGATCCGCCGGAAGAAGTGGCCGAGCGGGCGAAACTCGAAGCCGAAATCGCCCAACTTCGGCAGCAGGCCGACGCGGTGCAAAATCCCGAACAGGCATTGGCGAAAGAACGCAAACGCCGTTGGGAAGAAAGCAAAAAACGCCGGGCCGAAGCCAAAGTTCAGAAAGATAAACAGAAACAAATCCGCCGGGAAGCGCACGAAGCCTATCGGCAAACCACGATTGTACATGCCGGCTTGGGCGTGAGCGGCGGGCTTCAGGGGACGGGTTCCAATCCGGTGGCGCTCGGCAATCGTGGGTTGCCCGTGCTGCACCGGGCAGAAGAATTGGCGGCGGCAATGGAGATAGAATTGGGAACCCTCCGCTGGCTGACTTACCACCGCCGCGGGGCGGCGGTGGTGCATTATCATCGCTACGAAATCCCCAAGAAGACCGGCGGTTCGCGGGCAATCTCCGCCCCCAAACCGGCACTCGCCCAGGCTCAGCATTGGATTCTCGCACACATTTTACAGAGGCTTTCCGTGGAAACCGAAGCCCACGGCTTCATCGGAGGGCGGTCCATCGTCACCAATGCTTTGGAGCACACGCAAAGAGAAGTCGTCATCAATTTGGATCTGAAAGACTTCTTCCCCACGTTTACCTTCCGGCGAGTGAAGGGGCTGTTTTTTGCTTTGGGTTACGGCGAGCACTTGGCGACGGTGCTGGCTTTGTTATGCACCGAACCGCCCCGCGTGCCGGCGGAGTTCCAGGGCAAGATCTATCACGTTGCTTTGGGCGAGCGCGTATTGCCGCAAGGTGCCTGCACTAGCCCGGCGATCACCAACGCGATTTGCCGGCGGTTGGATCGCCGGCTGGCGGGGTTGGCGAAGAAGCACCATTTTGCCTATACGCGCTATGCCGATGATTTGACGTTTTCGGGAGATCACCCCCGCCGCGCGGGGCGATTGCTCAAAAGCGTGCGGGCGATTTTGGCGGATGAAGGTTTGACGGAACACCCCTCGAAAACGCGGATCATGCGAAAGTCGCAAAGGCAGGAAGTCACCGGCGTCACCGTCAACCGGCGACCCACGCTTTCGCGGAACGAACTCCGCAAACTGCGGGCGATTCTGCACAACGCGGCGAGATTTGGATTATCCTCCCAAAACCGGGAGCAGCATCCCAACTTTCAAAATCATCTCCGAGGCAAAGTCGCTTACGCGGCGATGGTCGATCCTTCAAAAGCCGAGGTTCTTTGGACGGCCTACCATCTTGCGGCGGCGGGGCCACAACACATCATCCTAAACACGAAAGCGGGCAACATGGAAGACAGACAGCGCGGCGCACTCATCGGCATGGCCGTGGGCGATGCGTTGGGGGCGGCGGTGGAATTCAAATCGCCCGGCACGTTTGCACCCGTCACCGATTACCGCGCCGGCGGGCCGCACGGCTTGAACCCCGGCGAATGGACCGATGACACCAGCATGGCCCTTGCCTTGGCGGATAGCATTGCCCAGGTCGGTTGGGATTTGAACGACCAGGCCCAAAGGTATTGCGATTGGTGGCGTGGCGGGAAGTATTCGGTGAATGGCCGCTGTTTTGACATTGGCATTACCTGCCGCAGCAGTTTGTCTCGGTTCACATCCACCGGCGATGCCCGCACAGCGGCGAGCAGCGATGAATACTCCAGCGGTAACGGCTCGATTATGCGGCTGGCTCCCGTGCCGATCAGGTTCGCGGCTTTGTTTCCCGGTCGCATCGAAGAGTTAGCGAACTTCGCGGAGGAATCCAGCCTGGTCACGCACGCCAGCCCGCAATGTTTGTCGGCCTGCCGATATTTCGCGTTGATTCTCGCCGGTTTGATGTCGGGTATTCCCCGAGAGGAAGTGCTCTCTTCTACTTGGGAACCACTTGAAGATCTCCGCCGCTTGAAGCCGTTGGCTGGTCCCATTGAAGAGGTGGCTTCGGGCAGTTTTCATCGGTTGAATCCGCCGGAGATTAAAGGTTCCGGGTACGTCGTGAAATCTTTGGAAGCGGCTCTTTGGGCATTTCACCAGGCCGCCGATTTTCGCGAGGCGGTGTTGAGGGCGGTGAATCTGGGCGATGATGCCGACACCACGGGAGCCGTTTGCGGTCAACTCGCCGGGGCGTATTGGGGAGAATCGGGCATCCCGAAAAATTGGCGAGACGGTTTAGGCCACCGGGATTTGCTGGAAGTCGCGCTGACAGGTTTATTGCGCAGCGAGTGAATCGCCATCTTTCTCGGTGAAAAAAGAAGGGTTGGGAGACGACCGGAAGCATAGGCGCTCGCCCGGAGATGAACCCACACAAGGTCCGCCCCGGCTACACCTCCGGCCGATCCCCCAATGGACAGGATGATTCGTGAGGCTGTTGATGGCCGTTTTTGAAGAGAACACCTCAAAAACCCCATCAGGCAGGATTCTAAAATCCCTTTGAGGCAAACCGTGTGCCGGGGACCGCATTCAGCCGGGGCGTTCTCCGTAAGTCATTTTTATAAAAGGAGATACATCTTTTGTGTTTTGCAAAAACCTAACGGGAGTTTAGAAACGTGCCTGCGTCTTAGGCAGCGATTGCGCAAGGCGGGCCGATGGGGAGCGAGCGGGAAGCGGTTCTGCACCGATGGAATTTGTGTACTCGTCGTTGCGGTTTCCCGACCTGGAAATTGTGCTAAGAGTGGCAATCCGCGATAATCTGCGACATCTGCGTTTGATTTTGAAACGCAGATGTCGCAGATTATCGCGGAGACCGGCCAACGGGCGCGAGTCCGAAAAATCCCCATCCGCCAAGCATGCAATCATCGAGTACCCCGTTTTTCTTATGAGCAGCGAACACGTTACAGAGGAATTGATCGTCACGGGTTGCGGAACCAGCGTAGGCGTGCCGGTGATCGGCTGCGAGTGCGAAACCTGCCTGTCCGCCAATCCCAAAAACAAGCGGACCCGCACCGGCGTAGTGGTGCGTGCCCCCGAAGGCAATTTCGTGATCGATACCGGCCCGGAACTCCGTCTGCAATTGGTGCGGGAGAGAATCCCCCTCGTGCATGCCGCGGTTTATACCCACGCCCATGCGGACCACATTTTCGGTTTGGATGATCTGAGGATTTGCGGGCATCGGCTCGATCAAGCGATTCCGCTGTATTGCGAAGAACCCGTGGAACGCACCATCCGCCAATCGTTCCATTATGCCTTCGCCGACGAAGAAGCTCTCAACACGCACAAATACGCCTTGCCCAAATTACGCTTCGAACGCATCGGCGAAGATCCGTTTCGGCTGTTGGGGCTGTTGATCCGTCCGATTCGCCTGATGCACGGCAAGTTGCCTGTGCTGGGGTTTCGCATCAACGATGTCGCATTCTGCACGGATGTCAGTTTTATTCCCGAATCCAGTTGGCCGCTGTTGGAAGGCTTGGACGTGCTGATTTTGGATTCCCTCAGAGAGAAGCCGCACCCCACGCATTTTTGCCTCAGCGAGAGCCTGGAAGTGGTGGAACGCTTAAAACCCCGGCGAGCGTATTTCACACATCTTTCGTGCTCGTTGGAATACGAAAAAACCAACGCCATCCTCCCCCCGCACGTCGAGCTAGCCTATGATGGCCTAAAAATCCCGCTGTAGCCTCGCGCGGATATGACGGTTCCAACAAGCAGAGTAAGGTCCGTAGTGCGGACCAATTTAATTCCACTCTTCTCACAAAGGACGCACACACAAATGGTCCGCACAGCGAATCCTACGCTGCTCACTTCTGACACCAATGGAAGATCATCACGGCCGAATTTGGCAGTCAACTCGATTCGTGAAGCTGATTCGCAACAAATCGGTTATCGATTTACGGCGGAAGCCTTATTCGGGTCATGTGATTTGAGAACGCCTGCGCCGCTCTTTCCAGAGAGCGGCTTGGGAAGAATCTCGCTTGCGAGCCATCAGAACCTGCATCACAGCGAATGCCCAGTCGGCACTCCCGGCAGGGTCGCATGGGATACAACAACGCTTCCGGTGGGCGCACAATCCCCAGGAAATTGCTGTCAATCACGAAAGCTGCTTTTGGAAGCGGGCGACGCTGAGCAGCAGAATCGCCATGCAGCAGATGGACAGGCCGACAATCGGCGAAAGCAGGTCTGCGAAGCCGGCTCCGCGGAGGATGATGCCCCGCAGAATTTCCAGGAAGTACGTGACCGGAATCCCGAATGTCACGCAGTAAATCGGCAAGGGCATTTGGCTGCGGGGAAACATGAACCCCGAAAGTAACACCGAGGGCAGCATGATGATGAACGCGAATTGAATCGCCGCCAGTTGCGACTTCGCCAACGTGGAAACCAATAACCCCAACCCCAACCCGCACAGTAAAAACAGCAGCGACAGCGACAACAGCACGTCGAGCCGTCCGCGAATCGGCACGCCGAAGACGTAGACCATCACGACGAGCACGCCCAAGATTTCTAAAAACGCCAGCACCGCATACGGCAGCAGTTTTCCCAATAGCAAACCCGCCCGGCCCACCGGCGTGACGAACAATTGTTCGAGCGTGCCCAATTCCCGCTCGCGGACGATGGCGAACGATGTGAGGAACAACGTTACCAATTGCAAAATAATCCCCACCAAGCCCGGCACGAAAAAGCGTTCACTTTCCAAGTTGGGATTGTAAAGCAGCCGGGGACGAACTTCGATGGGCAATGCGGGTTCGCCGTAGTCATCGCTGGAAGGGACTGCGGGCAGGGCTTCTACAAAAACCTTGGCCTTGGCGAGTGAAAGGCTCTGTCCCAGCAAATTGGCCGTGCTTAAAGCGGTGGTGGCAACTTGCGAATCGCTGCCATCAATCAAAACTTGCACGTGGGCTTGTTCGCCGCGGAGCAGGTTCTCGGTGTATTTCGGCGGAATGATTAACCCCACGCTGGCGGTCCCGGAGGCCAAGGCATCGTGAAACGATTGCCAATCGGTCGCACGCCCGATCAGATGAAAAGTGCGCGTGTTCTCGAAGGCTTCCCTGAGATCGCGGGATTGTTGCCTGCCATCAAAATCCAAGACCACTACGGGGATGTGGTCGATTTCCGTTTTGATCGCATAACCGAAAACCAACAGCTGCAGCAAAGGCACGGCGAACAGAAAAAACAAGGTCGTGGGCTGCCGGCGAATGTGGGCGAACTCTTTCAAGAAGATCGCCAGGAAACCGAAAGTCGCCCGATTGATGCGCGGCTTGGCAGCAGGCGGTTCCGCTTGATCTTTGCTTGTTTGCGGGGCCGGTTCGGTTGCGGCTTTCGATTCTTTGTCAGCAGGCGGGGAAGTAAAGGTTTCTTCCGGGTTTTTGGCGGCTCGTCGAGTGAGCGTGACGAACACATCTTCCAGCGAAGGCGAGACGGGACGGATTCCATCCTCTTTGGTCAGCGAAACACTCTTCGCCAATTGTTCAAGGCTCAGTTGATCTTGAGCCAAGACGTGCAGCGTCTGGCCGAAGAACGAAGCATCCAACACGCCATCGGTTTGCCTTAGCGTTTTCAGAGCCTCCGCAGGGTCCGAAGCCATTAGTTCCAGCCGGCAGGTTCCGGGCGGGGTGACTTCGCTGCGAAGTTTCAATTCATCGGGCCGGCCCGACACCAATAAGCGGGATTGAAACAAATAGCCGATCTCGGTGCAGCGCTCGGCTTCATCCATATAGTGCGTGGTGACCAGCAGCGCGACATCCTCGGCGGCCAACTGATAGAGCAGATCCCAAAGATCCCGCCGGGCCACGGGATCGATGCCTGCCGTCGGCTCATCCAGGAACAGCAATTTCGGCTCATGAACCAAGGCGCTCGCCAAGGCCAGCCTTTGTTTCCAACCGCCGGACAACGTCCCCGCCAGCTTCTTTTGCTGATCGTGAAGATTGGTCAAATCCAGCACGGCTTCGCGGCGTTCTTCCAGGCGTTCGGGAGACAAGCCGTAAATTCGCCCGTAAAATTCGATGTTTTCGCGAACGCTCAAATCGGCGTACAGGCTGAAAGATTGCGACATATACCCGATGTCGCGCTTAATCGATTCCGGGTCGGCCTTGACACTTTGACCGAAGACAAAGGCATCGCCTTCGCTAGGCGGAAGTACGCCGCAGAGCATGCGAATAACTGTCGATTTGCCGCTGCCGTTCGGACCCAGCAACCCGTAGATCGCCCCCCGTGCCACTTGCAGGGAGACATCCCGCACGGCGGTAAATTCCCCGAACCGGCGGGTCAGTTGTTGGGCATCGATCACCAGATCGCTCATGGTTCCAACCACACATCCGCCCCCATGCCCGCTCTCACTTTATCCAGCCCATCCACCAGATGAACTTTGATGCGGAACACCTGCTTAGATCGCTCTTCAGGGGTTTGCACGTTTCGCGGCGTGAACTCGGCTTGCTCTGAGATGAAAGTGATCTCGCCGGTAAAACTTTCCTCCGGGTAGCTGTCCACGGTGACTTTCAGCTTCTGGTGGAGCGATAAATTCAGATGGTTTTCCGGAACATAAGCCCGCACCCAAAGATGGCGGTTGTCCAACATGGACAACACGGGCGAGTTCGCCTTGACCAGATCGCCCGGATGCAGATCGACCGCTTGAATTGTTCCCGCCAATGGAGCATAAACTTTGAGTTCCGCAATCTGCCGATCCATCGCATCAAGTGCCGATTGTGCCGCCCGCATCGAGGCGTGGGCTTGGTCGATGTCTTCCTGCCGATTGCCTTTTTTTCGCAGCTTCCAGGCGGCTTGGGCTTGTTCCATGCCGGCTTTCGCGGCGGCGATTTCTTCCGGTCGGGTTCCCGCGAGCAACAAATCGAGTTGCTTTTGGCGGGCATTAATCAAAGCCTGCGCCGCTTCCAAACCTTTGTCCGCCTGATCGAGTTCATCCTTGGTGGCCACTCCTTTTTCAAAGAGGGAAACAATCCGTTCGTGCTTTTTCTTTTGCAATTCAAAATCCGCATGGGCCGATTCAAACTCGGCTTTGGCCACATCGATTTCCTGCGGACGAGGGCCGTTTTTCAGCTTCTCCAGATCGGCGGACAATTGACGGAACTTGGCCTCGACCTCGGCGATTTCCTCTTCGCGAAACCCCGCCTTCAGTTTGTGGTACTCGGCGGTTTTCGCTTGAAGCTGAGCATCTGCCTCCGCCCGAAGTGCCAACAAATCGAAGGGGTCCAACTCCAACAAAAGCTCGCCGGGGCGAACCGTGTCCCCTTCCTCAATGTGGACCGCATGCACGCGTCCACCCACCCGCGAGCCCAAGCGAATTTCATCGGCCTCAATATACCCCGAAACTTTCAGGGGCTTGGCAGTCTGTTGGCTGGCGACCAGAATCCCAATCAGAACCGAGGCGATCAAACCAAAAATGACAATTTTGCGAACCATAGGTGTCGGATTCGATGCAATACGAGAATTGCCGTCACTTCAAATGTTCGCTCAATTTGTAAACGTACAGCATGGGAATTACAAGCAAGAACAGCCAGCCGATGATGGCAAGCAGAACGGGTGGGGACTCGGCAGGCAGTCCGCGCGGGAAGGCCAGATCCCGATCTTGGAGAATCTCGCGCAGCCAAATAATCGCCAACCCGGGCAACGACAACAAAATGGCAAACCCGGCCTCCTGGACGTGGCTTTGGGAAAAACTTCCCAACCAGGCTCCCAAGACGCCATTCGCAATCGTCACGACCAAAGCCAGCAAGCGATCCTTAGTAATCGGCATCGAACGAAACCCTTTATCACCAAGATTTTGGAAAGGCTGTTTCCCCAACCGGGGCATACTCAAGTTAGCAGAACGAACGGTGCAATTCATTCGTCCCGAAGATTGGATCGCCTTCCATCGGAAATTGCCTGGCGAATCGCGTTCCAAGCAGTGAGCGCATCTCGCACGGCGCAGACATCGTGGATGCGCAGAATGTCGGTATGCTGCATCGCCAAGGCTATCGAAACGCCGATGGTTCCGCAGAGACGTTCTTCAATGGGCCTGCCTAGAATGGCTTTAAGAAATCGTTTCCGCGAATGCCCGATCAGCACCGGGCGGCCAAGTCGGCGGAAGCGTTCGACCTGCGAAAGGATTTCCAGATTGTGTTGGGCGGTCTTCCCGAACCCCACGCCGGGGTCCAGTACCACTCGCTCTTTCGCGATGCCCGCTTGATCCAATGCGGCCAAGCGGTCTTCAAAATAGAGGGAAATCTCTGCGACCACATCCTCGTAATGGGGATCATCCTGCATAGTTTGCGGGGTTCCCAAAATGTGCATGCAGACGATGCCCGCGTTCGTGTCCCGGCAGACGGGGATCATATCAGGATCGAATCTTAACCCGGAAATGTCGTTGATGATTTTCGCCCCAGAGGACACCGCCCGCCGCGCCACCTCGGCCTTCGTCGTATCGACCGAAATCGGCACGACGGTTTGCCGGGCGAGGCTTTCAATCACGGGAAGCACCCGGCTAAGTTCCTCATCCAAAGAGATACCCGCTGCGCCGGGGCGGGTGGATTCTCCGCCGATGTCCAGAATGTCCGCCCCTTGTTCGATCAGTTGTAAACCGTGCGCGACGGCGGCATCTCGATCAATATATTGACCACCGTCCGAAAAGCTATCCGGCGTCACGTTGACAATGCCCATGATTTTGGGGAACTTGCCGAGTTCCCAATGCAATCCTGCAAAAGCCCACGTCCTAGTGAGCGGATTCAATTCGGCTACCATTTAACGACTCACTTAGATTTGAGCGTCATTCCGCTCAGCGTTTTTTCGCTATATCAAGAGAAAGGCGATAGATAAAGGCGTTGCCCGACACGAGGGGCTCTTCAGCAAGAAATTGAAACCGCACACCCGCATACCGCCCGCGTTCGATGCTCTTGAGGATTGTTGGATCTAAGATCACGGCATAAACCGCGCGATTAGAAAACGATGTGAATACCGTTTCGAGCGGATAGAGTTCGGGGCGAAATCGCCCGCGGATCACGGGATCATCGAGGGTGGGGTTATTCGTTACATAGTCGATGTGCCGATCGGCCGGGTTTTCTGCAACAAGCACCAATGCGGGCCGATCTGTGACAATATGATCTAGCATCAGATTAAACGCCTGATAGTTCCGTCTAGCCCAAATGTCTTCTTGGAGGGCGGCGCGGACTCGCGGGCGATGAGACTCAAACGGTAAAGGACTATAAGCGACGACTAAGGCAATGAGAGTCAAGCTAGTCCACCAAACACAGACTCCCCGCGAGCCTAGCTGCCACCATTGGCGGAGAAAATATCCCGTCACCCCCGCGTGCATCAGCAAGAAAAATGGGGCGGCTTCAAACACGTAATGCCAGTTGCGAATCCCCGCATACCAATAAGGAATGTGCGCTGCGTGCAACGAGATCGCTGCCAAAAAAATCAACCACCAGCGGAAATCCGAAAGAAGAGGAGCGGACTTTCTTCGTCCTGCAAGAAAGGGAAACACACAAACCGACATCGCCAAGGGAACTAGCCCCAAAACCCATTGACCGCTCGCAATCAGCCGGTCTCTGACGTTGCGAGTCGCTAGCGACGGCGTGAGATTTTCCGCCCACCTGTCATAGTTTTCGATGACTTTCCCGCTGTTGTTTGCTTTGGCCCGTTCGACGTTGTTAAACCCATAGATATGCTTGGGAGTGTAGATGTCGGTATAGAGTTGATAGGGTGTAACAAACATGTTTCCCGTGAGTTGATAATCATAGATCAGCATTCCCCCGATCCCCAAACAGATCGGCAAGCCCATACTCGCAACGAGAAGCGTGCGGCGTTTGAGGTTCCACGGGGAATGGAGATCATCACTCGTCGGATTCGAGCCTCGCAACCACCAATAGAGAAGCCAAACTCCAAAGGGCAGCCCGATGCCGGCGGCGGTCATGGGTCGGCAGAGTGCGGCAAAGATCAACCCGAACCCCGCCAAGCTCGCATTCCAACAAGATCGCGTGCGCATCATGCGAAAAAACATCCACGCGAAAAATGTCAAACCGACGAGCGTGGGTTGATGGGCCAATAGCAGTTGCCCGAACGTCATAATACCCGGCGACAATGCGGTGAATAAACCCGCGAGAAACCCCACGGCATTGCCTGCTAGTTCCCTGCCGATCAAAAACACAAATGCCGCGCTCAGAGCACCGGCCAGCCAATGCCCCCAATGCGGTTTTTCCATCGCGACGAAGGGCATCATCCAAATCGCAGTGCCGGGGAAATACCGCCCGGCATAGATGCCGTTATCGTTGAGGACGTGCATTTGATCGAACAATGCGGGGCAATCCTCGGAACTCGAATAGGCTAGCTTTCCATGCAAAAAAGTTTTGGCTTGAAACAAGTAGCTATATTCATCGTGAAAAGCGGGCGGAAGTTCAGAGAGGGTGGTTCGGTAGCGGACTAAAGGCCGCTTGATCGTGACCGGCGTGGAACCGTAATGATAGCTCATGCCCCACGAGATAGCCGCGACGAAACTCGCAAGCACGAAAGCGCGAACTCGATCCGCTCCGCTCGTTTGCTCGCCGGGTTTTGTATTCGCACCAAACCAAGTTGCGGAAAGTTTGCGAGTTGCGAGCTTCTTGGGCCGTCTCCGCGTGCGGAGGCACCACGCGAGGGGAAGCAAGAGAAAAGCGAAGAAGTAAGGCGTGGTATCGGGATTGATCGAGGTCAACCAACCGATCCCGCCGGCTTTTGATTGGAGCGATTCCTCTAGCCGTCGATACTCCACGGGCAAAACAATGGCCAACCCCACAACGAGCGACACCCACACAACCCACGGAAACCGAGGGTTGATGGGGTCATCGTTGGCGGGTGGGTCCGGCGATTCGCTCGACATAAGAAAAAGGCTAAACCTATTTCGCGGCATCCGCAGTTTTGAGGATCAATCGGGCTTCTTCCGGGCCGATTTCGCGAAGGAAGATATTTCGCCAGCGAATCTCTCCGCCGTGGGTTTGCAGCATGATCGGGCCTTTGGCGGGCAGGGGTTTCGAGCGGTCCCAATAGTTTTCCATCTCGGCTCCATCCACGACGAGTTTGTCGTTCAGCCAAACCCAAGTCTTCGCCCCGATCTGGCGGATACGAAAGCTATTCCATTCGCCAAACGGGCGGTCGGCGAGCACCAACGGGAGTTGGCCCGGCTTGCCTTTGGCGTTGTTATAGAGGCCCCCGGAACCTTTGTCGGCGTTGCGGTCCCATTTGCCGCCCTCTTTGGTGGTATCCCAAATCTGCACTTGCGGGGTTCCGCGAAGATAGATGCCGCTATCGGCCTTGGCCACGGTTTTATAGTCGATCAAAAGTTCGATGTCGCCAAACTCTCGATCCGTGGTGGCATAGGGGCCGGTGCCTACATTGACTAGCTCGCCGTTATCCACGGACCAATGTTCCGCGAACTCGTCGCGCATTTTTTTCAAGGCGGCTGCTTTCTTTTGGCCCTGCAGTTTGGCGACGGAGTGCGGGTTTAACCCATGCCAGCCGGAAAGATCTTTTCCGTTGAACAAGACCTGAAATCCATCCGGCGGTGTCGGGGTCTCCGCGCGGAGGTTTGCAAGCGGCAATAACGCGATGAATGCAAGGAGGAAGTGTTTCATGTCAAAGCCTTTTTCTTGGGGTCTATTAAATAATGGAGTGAGAAACGGAATCTCGAAACCGGAACTTGCCCCCATCATCACGGGTTTTGCCCATATCATCAAGCGGAGGCCGGTCAAACTCCACGGAAACAAACAATTCAAGTTTCTTCTCATTTTGTGGCGGCTTCTTTTTGTGGGTTTTGCTCGGCTTGTTGATTCGTATTCGTGAAAACTTCCGCGATGACTTCTTCCAAAGGGCGTTCCTGCACGCCGACATCTTCGATGGTATATCGCGATAACAAGTCGGAAAGAATTTCAGGAATCTTCTTGCGGGGGACTTCCAGTTTGACTCTGGGCGGGGCGAGTTCGATCACAGTTCCGTAACGGTCCAAGTTCGGCGGCGGGGTGTTGCCGGCGAATTGGATTTCCATGATTTTATGGTGGCTGAAGCGGTCGATGATTTCCGCGAGCGGGCCATCGTGCTTGATTTCGCCCTGGTTAATGATGATCGCCCGCTTGCAAAGGGCTTCCACATCTTTCATGTAATGACTGGTGAGAACGACGGTGATCCGCTGTTCGGATTGATAGAATTTTAGGAACTCTTGCACTCGGCGTTGGGAGACCACGTCCAAACCGATGGTGGGTTCATCCAGCAGGAGCATGTCCGGGCTGTGCAAAAGGGCGGCGATGAGTTCCATTCGCATCCGCTCGCCCAGCGAGAGTTCCCGCACGGGCTGCCCGATCAAATCCCGCACTTCCAACAGGCTGACCAATTCTTCCATCCGGCGTTGGAATTGGCCGGGTTCGATGCGGTAAATTTCTTGATGCAGCCGAAACGATTCCTGGGCGGGCAGATCCCACCAGAGTTGATTTTTTTGGCCCATCACCAGCGAGAACCGCCGACGGTAGGCGTTTTCGCGTTTCCAAGGCACGTGCCCCAGCACGGTGGCTTCCCCAGCGGTGGGATAGATCAAACCCGACAGCAGCTTGAGCGTGGTGGTTTTGCCCGCTCCGTTCGGCCCCAAAAAGGCGACCATTTCGCCTTCCTCGATCTGGAAACTGACATCATTCACGGCGGCGACTTCTTTATATTCGCGATGAAATAACCCGCGCAGCGAGGCGAACAATCCCTCCCGCTTGCGGTAAACGCGGTAAACTTTGCGAAGATGGAGAACATCAATGGCTGGCATGGCAGTTTGGTCAAGAGTCGAGGGACAAGAGTCAAGAGCCGGAAGGGGGGGACCAATGACTCGTGATTTTCCAATACTGATTGTATCGAGTTGACTGTCATCCTTTGACCTTGGCGGGCAAAGTTTATCAAATAGACCCATCTTTTTGGCCCTGGACTCTCAACCCTTGACTTCCGAAGGAATGCCATGCCCACGCAGATTGCCAAGCCGACACAGGTGGAAGCTGCCGGACATCCGCCGAAGATCATTCGGGAATACGTTGGCCGATTGAATTCCAGCACGGAGGCCGTCAGCATTGCCCACATGCAAAGCCCCCAGGGTTGGTCGGAGCCGGGACAACGCCCCCTGTTCGATGAATACACCATAGTGCTCAAGGGGTTGTTGAGGGTCGAGCATGCTGACGGTACGCTGGACATCGCGGCAGGGCAAGCGATCATCGCCCATGCGGGCGAGTGGGTGAAATACAGTTCCCCAGAACCCGGCGGAGCGGACTACATCGCCGTGTGTCTTCCGGCGTTCTCACCCGGCACGGTGCAGCGTGACCTTGAGTGAAGAATTGGGGGAGAACCGTGCCGCAAAATATCAATCTCGACGAAAAAACAACGCACCACGGACAACTGACAAAGGACCAAATTTCATGGTGAAAGTGGCGGTGAATGGGGCGGCGGGACGGATGGGACAACGCATTGCGGCGCTGGTTCATGCCGATCCTGATTTAATCCTCGCGGCGGCTTTGGAAGCGGCGGGCAGTTCCGCGCTCGGTCGCGATGCCGGCGAAGTCGCGGGGATTGGGAACATTGGCGTTTCCATCGCGGAAGAATTGAGCGAACACGTGGATGTGGTGATCGATTTCTCCACCCCTGCGGGTCTTGCCAAAATCGCCGAGGTCTGCGGACAGCGGCAAATCGCGCTCGGTGGCCGCCACCACGGGTTTGACCGAGGCACAACTCGCATCGTCACCCCGCCGCCCAAACCGCCGCCGTGGTCTTGGCTCCGAACATGAGTTTGGCGGTGAATCTCGCCATGAAGCTCGTCCGCGAAGCCGCCCGCGTGTTGAAGCACGTTTCCAGCGGCGTGGACGTGGAAATCATCGAACGGCATCACCGCTTCAAGGAAGATGCCCCCAGCGGCACGGCTTTGCATTTCGGGAAAATCGTCGCCGAGGAAATGGGCCAGACCGAACACGTTCACGGCAGGCACGGTCGCCCCGGCATCCGCAAGCCGACCGAAATCGGATATCACGCCCTCCGCACGGGCGACAACGTGGGCGAACACACCATCGTGTTCGGTCTGATGGGCGAAACCATCGACATTGACGTGAAAGGCCACACCCGCGACAGCTACGCCTTCGGAGCACTCGCCGCCGCCAAGTACCTCATCACCCAAGGCCCCGGTCTCTACACCATGGCGGATGTGCTGGGCCTGTGACTAAATCGGCTCACAAAGAAACCCGCCATTCGCGTTTGACGGGTCAATCTTCCCCAAGTTTGCTGAGTAATTGTAGGGCGGGCATCGCCCACCAACTTTTGTTTTGGTGGGCAATCCCCGCCCTACTTACTCGACAATCTGCCGCTTAGGAGTGCCTTCAATCCGCTTGGCTTTCCTTGCGGATGGTTTCGTAGATTTTGCGGGCTTCGTCGTAGGCTTTTTTGGCGGCGGGGCGTTCGGATTGGCGAATTCGGCCTTGTTTGGCGTTCCAACAGACATCCACCGCATCGCGGCACCAGGCGGCACTTTTTTGGCTGGCGCGAATCGGTTTGCCGGCGACTTCCACGAAGATCGGATTGGTATGCACCGAAGGCAAAATCCGCACGGCCAGCCAACTCGAATGGTTTACGTCCACATCAAACTCTAGGGATTGCACCGAGCCATCCGCGAGGATTTCCTTTTTCGCCACCGGGTGGCCGTTGACGATTAACTCCACCGGAACCTTGCGGCTGTTTCCGACTCCGGCAGCGTTCGATGTGCCAATAGGGTTTTTGATCGAGCCTCGCATTTTTAATTCGCTGGGTTTCCTCGGTGGGTTCGGGTTCCAATCTGGCGGCCACGTCGAATCGGACTTTGACATTCCCTGGTTGGGCGAGGTTGAGTTGACTGAGCTTCTGCCCGCTGCCGGGTTCGCCGAGTGAGACCGTGCTTTTGGTCTGGGGATCGGTGGCTTGAAAATCCAAAATGTGGCTGCGGCCATCGCCGCAATAACTTCGGCCCTCTTTCACTCCGAGAATCCAAGTATCGAAATCGAGCTTTTGATCTTTGGGAACTTTGACGTAAACTCGGCCGAGTCCCACTTTGTCGCCGTAGATGCAGGGAAAATCCGTCTCTCCGCTGATCACCGAGCGAAAGCCGCAGTTCAACGTGTGATACCAGATGTTGAGTTCCCAAATGCTAGGCGTATCGACGGCGGAAATAAAATCGCAAACATCGTGGGCCACGGTGACGATGTATTCGTTCGCGCCGATGCCATCGAATTGGGGCATCGCGTAATCGGGGAGCTTGTCGGCATCGCGGCCGTTCCAACCCGTGGGTTGATTGCGATAGTTCACGAACCGCCGCGAGCCATCGGGCATGACATCGGGCAGCTGCAAGCCCCAACCGCTATGGCTGTAGCCCACCACGCCGCCTTGCTTCTTGCCCCATGTTCAAAACGGGCAGCGTCCAACTCGGCCATTGTTCGATATAGTCCGTGCCGGGGTAGTCATCTTCCTTGAGTCTCAGCAAACACAAATGCCCGGCGTGCGAAGAAGGAAACCCGCTGACTTCCACATCGTACCGCATCAGATAATTGGGACGCGACAGCGCGGAGGGCTGGCCTTCGAAGTATTGCTTTTGCGTGTACCAGCACGGCCCCCAACTGAGCACGCAGCCGACGTTCAAATCTTCGCCGAGAATGTGCCGCATCATATCGGTGGGCGTGACGCCTTCGGTGGGGCTGTCGTAATGGGCACATCCCGGCGGCGTGAACGTGATGATCTCCCGAAAACCAACCCGCGGGTCGCGGGATGCGTCCAACGCTTCAATTGGAAATCCGCCTTGATGCTCGCCACGTTTTTGGGCACGCTGCAGCGGAACGGGTTTGCTCCAGATACTCCGGCCCGCGGGAGACGGTGACTTGATATTCGCCCGGCGGCAGATACACCGCTTCGCCGTCCAGTGCGATAGATTTGATTGTGGAAGAAAAAGTCGGGAGCCAACCGCCTCGGCGGGGTTGGGATAAATTCGGCCTTGTTTGTCGCGAATCACGAATGCCGCCGTCGTGGGCGAGCCATCTATATCCCGCACGCTCAATGCCACCGTGACCGCAGGCACGCAATGGAATAACAACGGAACCGCGTTGCGAAAGCCGATATCCTGCGTGCCTTGCCCCACATTGAACGCCAATTGGGCTTCCCGCTTGCCGGCATCTCGGCTGTAAAGTTGGATGATGCGGTATTCCAACTCCAAGCCCGACAGCGTGGGCTTCAAAGGTTGGCGGTCGAACATGGCGATGTCCAAAAACCGCTGCGAAACCTCGCCGGGCGGCACAAGTTTTTGCTCGGTCAGCGGGCGTTGCCTGGCTCCTTGACCGCGCATATAAAGCGGAGCCGCGTTCGGGCTGTCTGCCACTAGCTTCGGCGTGATTCCCGCTTCGTTATGCACCTTTACCAAAAACGTCCGCCAGCCTTGCTGAATGAGTTCCTTCTTCGCCGGCCCCTCGACGACTTTCACCCGGCTCTCCGCACTAATTTCGACCCCCGCCAGGCAATGCTTGTCCAGAACTTTTTGAATGTCCTTGATTCCCTGCGGATGATCCTTAGCCTTCATCGCCGCTTGCAGAGTTTTCGCATCTTCCTCAGCCAGCGGCGCACCGACATAGGAAAGCGCTTCCAACAGCCGTTCGCAAGCCGCCGCCAGCGGTTGATGCTCCACGTTCTGCACCAACTCCAACTCCGCCGCGTTGGCATTGGACCCGGCCAACAACCCAAAGACCAGCAGCAAAACCCAACTCAATCGGTAACCGAAAACAGAAAGAAAAGCAATTCATCGCGGCAAACCTCCCAAAAAGAGCGAACCCAAGTCACTCCCCATAGCCTACCGCGAAGGGCGGAATATCAAAATCACGCCGAGGATTTCAGTGAGTAGGTAAGGCAGGCTCCCGCCTGCCTTCTTTTTTGCACGATGATTGAGCATCAGAAATGGAAGGCAGGCGGGAGCCTGCCCTACACAATGAAGCCATTGGTTATCGCCAATTCAAGATGCGAAACACCCCTTGGCGTTGTTGGATTTTCTCGGGCAAGGCCAACAGTCGATCTCGATAAACGCTTAAGAGCAATCCCACTAGGAAAATTGTGCCCCCTCCCACCGTGATGAAAACCGCGACGGCATTCAAGCGACTCCAGGGCACGTAGATCAGCAGGGTCACGAAATACAACGCCGTGAGGAAAGCTCCCGTCATAGTCGTTGACTTAAGTTGGAACAAAAAGCCGGTGATGAGCAGCAGGATCGCGACCGCCAAAAAACCCAGTTCATTCCATACAATGAAATGATCACCGCTCCGGTCAATCAAAGTGGCCACGGCCAACGGAACTCCGAGTAGCAAACTGCCCAACAGCAAACTGAGGCTAACCAAGTCGTTTTGCCGATCCTGCTCGCGATACCAGCCGATATGTCCAGCCACCAAAAGCAAGAAGCCGACGGACATGCTGAAGATTTGCAGTTTCTGCCAGGGGCTGAGTTCAATCACTGCGGTAAGGCCGAGAAACGCCAGTCCCGCTTGTCCGATGGTTGTTATGACGTACCATCGCCGCCAGCCCAAGTGCCGCACCATTGCCAAGGCCAACAAACTGATGACCGCCAACACGCCGAAGAGCCAGATGAGATTCCATTCGATCGTCCGGGTGGCGAGCCGACTCAGCCCCAGGAAGAGCGCCGCAACAAACGCCAGTGACAGCAAGGTATTGGCGCATTGGAATGAGGCATCCGCCAGCGGCTTGGCGGCAATTCGATCCAGCACCGCCAAGCGATAGACAACCAACAGCGCCAAACCGACGAGCGCGAACGCGAGCGTGTAGTAAGGGGCGGGCACGCCCAAGTAGGTCAGGCATTGCCAAACCGCCCCGCATCCCATTATCGCGACCCAACGAATCGTCCAGGTCTGGCGATGTAACACCGCCGCCAAAATGTAGAACACTGCGGCCTCGGCGAAAAACAACGCCAGCATCAGGTTCAGCGGCTGTTGCTTAACCAGCACAAAGCCTTCCACTGCCGATGCCAGACTAGCAATTAGCATAACCACGGTGGCGGCGTGGCTGACTCGAATCAGCGGCTGTTCCGAAGGTTTCCCACGAGACAACCGGGCCGCGATCAGGTAAACGATGGGCACGAGCATCAACCACGGCGCGTGTTGCTGCCAAGTGTTCAAGCCCAACGCCGCGAGCAACGCCGTCGCCGCTACCAGCGTGGCCGCCGCCGTTGCAAAGAAGTACATTCCCGAAAGTTTGGGGTTGATGATTCGATAGAGGTGCGCCCCAAAGCGGCAGGAGACGGCGGTCAGCAGCATCGCGCCCACATAGGTCCAAGCGGGTGGTTCTACGTGCCAGACACTTTGCAGATCGCCACTCAAAGCCCGGAAGTAAACCATGAGGCCCAACCCCACGGCCAGAAAGGGAAGCAACACGCCCAGGAAAGGCAGCGTCCGTGTGTAACGGCTATCGCGAAACACCATGACCTGCGCCCCATTGACGACTATCGCAGTCACGGCCAACACTGCGATCAGCGCATCCAGTCCCAGGCTGATGTGGAAAAGTTCGAGGCCCAGCACAATGGCCCACATCAGCGTTCCTGCCGCAATATGGACGTACACGCCGACGTGCCGCACGACTAGGTCCGAATAGATATAACCATAGGTTCCCACCACAACCAACGCCATCGCCCACACCAACCAGTGTTGCTCGTTAAGGAAAGGCGACTCTGCGAAGCCCCAGTTCCCATACCAGGTTTTGAAGATTGGCTCATACAGCCAATCTCCCGTGACCTGCGCCCCGAGAACCAAAAGCAGACCGGCGGCTAAGAGCGGCGTGCCCAGACCAGAAAAACGCTAAACCGAAGCGTTTCCGGCCGAACGGTCCTTCTTGATCCAGAAAAGCCCTCTCGACGTGAATGGCCAATAGACCCAGTATGACAAGCAGCGCTGCCGGTGCCGCAGTCTTCATGTAGACCTGGTGAGTGGTCGGCAAGTCGGCCAGGAACAGCAATCCTGTCAGGGTCACCCCCGCCATGAATATATAGACAAAAAACTCGTCGCGGAGGAGATAGGCCGAGGCCGCATACAAAGTGCTGATGACCAACGCCGCAACCCACAAGTTATTGTCCAGAGTAATCAAGTTATTGGCGTGGTAGTACCAGAGATTCAAAGGCATAACTAGGCAAGCTAAGAGCGTTACCGCCCGGCCCGCGAGTTGATAACGGGTTGAACGCAACACCCACCAGCCGGCGGCCAACAACACGCCATTCACAATCCCGAGGCCCACTGCCACCACGGGCGGCGTGAAAAACTTATTCACCCATAACAAAATCACCAGCCCGACCACCATCAACGCCCCGCCAATCGCCAGTAACATCTGGATGTTCCGCGGGTCTAACACGATCTCCAGCAAGGAGCGTCGCGATTTGGCACTATGTGCCTCGGACGGTTCTTCACTCGAGGAGGCAGACGATGGGGCTTCCAACACGACCTTGCGTTTCAAAACGGCAGAGCGCTCCCGTGATTCGGACAGTAACGCGTGGGACTGGGCCAACGTTAACAAACCGCTTTTGACGAATTCACGAATCTCGTATTCCACAAAGGCCCAATACCTTATCAACCGCGACACCTGAGGCTCCCCAGGCCGCTCGGCAGGCAACCCGATTGCCGCGGCCAGATCCTCGTCGTTTCCCACGGGGGGATTATTCCGACGGTCCTCGTAGAGAGTCCGAATCTCCTCAAGTTGGTTTGGCGCAATCGCACCTGTTTGCAACCACTTGGAAAAGCACATTGTGCTGAAGTCCCACGCCTGCAACAGATCGTTCCATCGTCTTTCTGGAGATGGCATTTCGGTTCTTTCATTTAAGGAGAGAGATTTGGGTTGTCATGGAGATCGCTGACTCTTGGGAATCGGCAACCCAACACAGGTGAGAGATCGTTTACTGAACCTAAAACTGGCAGAATCAAATGTCGCAGCCGGTTCCGAACTCAGAATGCTTTTAGGCGGGATCGTCGGTGGATCGACAACCGACCCTCGAGTTTGACCTCGGCGCGGTTTCTGTGTTCTGATTCTTGGGCTGTGATGGTGAAGACAAAGGCGGACTGGCCCGTTGTTTGGAATGATGGCCTTGCTGATTCCGCGATCGTGACGTGATCAGATGATCTGGAGAGTATGCATTATAACCAGTTCCCATTTGTGAATATGATTGTTTCAACAAGAATCAGGTTTTCTGGCGAAAAGCGCACGAAAAAATCACGGACAAAATATGCCCGTGATCGAAAAAATCCCGAATGTCAATTCGTCAATCTTGAATTAGCACATCCTGCCTGGCAACGCCTCCCTATTCCACCACATCCGCCCGGCATTTTTTGTAGAGCAGACTCCCGCATGCCGGGAATCATGCAACGGTTCCATTTGAAGGCGGGAACCTACCCTACATTTTATTCCGTGAGTTCCAAGTACGGGTCTAGGCCCATTTGGCGGTAGAGTTTGTTGCGTTCTTTTTCTTGGCGGAGCATCATTTTTCGCTGTTTGACGTGCAGTTTTTCTAAGAACCTTTGCGTTTTGTGGAACAACGGCAGCCAACTGGAAGCTAGTTCGCCTTGCGGGTTGGGGTTGGCTTGATTGTGGAGTTTTTGGCGGGCTTCGGGCGTGAGACAGCGAAGTAGTTCATCGTCCAACGAAAGAAAGAATTGATAGGAACCCGGATCGCCTTGCCGGGCGGCGCGGCCCACAAGTTGGCGGTCGATGCGGGCGGAGGTGTGCATTTCGGTGGCGATGACGTGCAAGCCGCCGTTGTCGCGGACTTCGGGTTCTAACAAAATGTCCGTCCCGCGACCGGCCATGTTGGTGGCGATGGTGACTTTGCCGGGCTTACCGGCCTCTGCCACGATTTCGGCTTCGATTTCGTGATAGCGGGCATTCAAAGTTTTGTGCGGAATGCCCCGCTCGGCGAGGGCCGCGCCTAAAAGTTCCGAGGCTTCCACCGAAGGCGTGCCGATCAGCACTGCCCGCCCGGTTTGGTTGAGTTTGGCGATTTCCTCGACGATGGCTTCCCTTTTGGCTTCCCTGGTGGCGAACACGCGGGAAGGCAGACCTTCGCGAATGCAGGGTTTGTTGGTGGGGATCGGCGTGACTTTGATCTGGTAAATCCGCTTGAGTTCCCGCCGAGCCAGCACTGCCGTGCCCGTCATCCCGGCCAGATGCGTGTATTGGCGGAAGAAATCTTGCACGGTAATTCGGGCCGCTTGCCCGGTGGCGGCGGTGATGGGAACCAATTCCTTGGCTTCCACCGCCTGATGCAAACCATCCTGCCACTTGCGGCCATCCATCAACCGCCCGGTAGATTCATCCACGATCACGATTTCATCGTCCACGATCACGTAATCGCGGTCTTTTTCAAAGGCAAACTTGGCGGTGATGGCCTGCTCGACGTTGGTATAGATTCGCTCGGTGTCGATGGTGTCCAACAGCGACGGCTTAGACAACAGCAGCACCCTGCGGCAACCGGCATCGGTCAGATACGCCGTGCGGCGGTCGGGTTCGTAGATGAAATCCTTGTTCGGCTTCAAAATGCCGGATGGCTCGGTGGCTCCAGCGGAGGAGATTCACCGTGGCGGCATCGTTGGGCATGGTCAGGCCGATGATTAAAGGCGTGCGGGCTTCATCGATCAAGATGCTGTCGGCTTCATCGACGAGTGCGAAATGATGCCCGCGCTGCACGGGTTGTTCGCCTTCAACTTTCTGCCCGCCGAACACGGGATGCCGGTCGCTTTCGCGTTTTCCCGCCCCGATTCGGAGGCGGTCGCGGAGAAAGTCGAACCCCATTTCCTTCGAGGTTCCGTAGGTCACATCTTTGGTGTAGGCTTCGCGGCGTTCATCGGTTTCCATCGGGGTCAGAATGCAGCCCACGGTCAGGCCGAGCAGCTTGTAGATTTCGCCGTTGAGTTCCGCATCGCGTTCGGCCAGATAATCGTTGACGGTAATCACGTGCGTGCCCAAACCGGGCAGTGCGCGGAGGAACGTGGACAAGGTGGCGGTGAGGGTTTTGCCTTCGCCGGTTTGCATTTCGACGATGTGCCCTTCGAACATTGCAATTCCGCCCATGAGTTGCACGGGATAATGCAGCTTGCCGGTGGTTCGGCGGGAGGCTTCGCGAACCATCGCATAGGCTTCGTTCATGAGCGAGGCCAAAGGAATGCCGGTCTTGGCTTGCCAGCGGATTTCGCGGGCGTGCCGGCGAAGTTCTTGGTCGCTCCAATTGCGGATTTCTTCCGAGCGTTTGATAATTTTGCCGGCCATCGCTTCCCATCGCGATTGCCGGGCTTGCGTGGGCCGGCCCGCTTGGCGGATCCAGTGATACGTTGTCGAGGGCAAGCCCATAATTATTCGTCCGTTGTTTTTGGTCCGTGGTGATTTGTCCGCTGGCTTGCTTTATTCTAAAGTCGAAAGTCCGCCGGCGGGTTGTTTTTGAGATTATTCTAACGAACATTTGGAAGGGAATGTATTTTGGGATGGTAAAATTGCCTTCCCATTGGGCAAAATAGAAACCGGCGGAATGGGAATCATCCTTCTTTTCCTAAGGATCACATCGACTCCGAAATTCTTCACGACCCAATCCAGCGACGGCGTTTCTGGAAGGACCGCCAAAACCGCGCTGAGACAATTCCGTTCAAGCAATCAAACACGAAGCGACTGGCCTCTCCGCCTCGAACGTTCGGGGTTGGAGGATCGACTTTTAGGGAGGATCTTGAGGGGATGCCGAAATATCAACACCGGGTTGACCTGCATCGGCTGTTCCTTGTGGAACGGCGGGGAGACACGTTGATTGTTTCTCCCAAAGGCGACCCTGCCGGTTTTTCCGAATTGGATTTCAGCCGAGAGCATGCGGGGTTGCTGTCGTTGTTGAACCAGGAAAAGCCCTGGAACGTGTTGGTGGATTTCAGCAGCTCCAATTACTTTGGGGCCAAAATGCTGGGCGCGTTGTCGGAATGGGCCATTCCCGTCCAAGCGCATAACGCGAAGTTCGCCATTTGCGCCCTATCCGACGATATGAAAGAACTGCTTCGCATCTTCAATTTGGAAGACCGCTGGAGCCAGTACCCCAACCGCGTAGAGGGGATAAAAGCCGTCGTCACCGAAACGCGCCTCGAAACCTTCCGGCAACACGGCAAACAGGTGGCTTTGCTGGTTTGCGTCCTGCTTTGCCTCGGCGTACTTTCGCTGCCTTGGCGCACCTATTACGAGGAGTACATTAACCAACGCGACTACGACACCGTGGCGGCGTTTTGGGAAGAGATGCAAGAATTGAAGGCCGCGAATGCTCCTCCGACCGCTTGCGCAAACTTCAAAACCGCGCCCGGGGGGAGTTGGAAGCGATGATCCCCCGCTTGAAAAAACGCGGGGGACCGATCACGCGCAATGGGCGGGTTGCGCAATGCCTGTTGTTCGCCATCCGCGATAACATCCTGCGGGGATTGTTGGTGCAGAAAAACCGCTTGGACATCCACCGGCCCACCAGTCCCCGGAAAGAGATCTACTGGGTTCACACCACGCTTTACATGGAAAAGGCAAGACTACTGATGCGGGGCGAGGATGCCTCTGGCGTGACTTTTCCCAATGCGTCCGAGTTCATACCCGCGACCCACGCGAACGTGCCTTTGGATGATGGCCCGCAGGGATCTCCTGCGGAGAATGCTGCGGGAAGTGCTTCCGTCGATCATCCGTTGAAAGCAATCCAAACTTTTCGCCCGGCGGTCGCCGAGTCCATTCCCAGCCGCATCCCCGATTCGCACCGCGAACCCAAGTGAAGATTCCCGGAGCATCGCTCGAATGGAAAACTCCGAGGGCGAAAATCCTCGTCCGATTTCCCAATTTTAGGATTTGCTCAATGAGACATCTGGTTTTGCTCGCGTGTGTTTTGTGCGGGTCGATTGGCTTTGCTGCTTTGGGAGCAGTGGAAAAACCATCGCTTCCGAACGTGCTGATCGTCACCGTGGACGACATGAATTGCGATTCGGTGGGGGCTTTCGGCTGCAAACTGCCGAACACCACGCCTGCCATCGACCGCCTGGCGAAACAGGGGAAGCGATTCGATCTGGCCCACGTCGTGGTGGGGAACTGCATGCCTTCGCGAAACGTGATGTGGTCCGGGCGGTTTCCGCACAACAACCGCGTGGAAGGGTTTTATCAGGTCAAAGATCCCGGCTATCCCGTGCTGGCCGATCTGATGAAACAGCAAGGCTACTTCACTGCAATTCGCGGCAAAGTGCCGCACTCCACACCTTATTCCCCCTATGGCTGGGATTTGGTGCTGGATGTGATCGACGGCCAGAAGCAGCACATCAAGAACATCCACTCGTACTATCTCTCGGCCCAAAAAGGCATCGCCGCCAGTCGGGAAGCCGGCAAACCGTTCTGTTTGATGGTCAACGTCTCCGACCCGCACAAGCCGTTTTATGCGATGGGCAAGCAGGGGAACGTCGTGGAAGATCCGAATGTGCCTTCGCGGATTTTCACTGCCGAGGAAGTGCCCATTCCGGGGTTTTTGTTCGATGATCCTGCCGTCCGCCAAGAGTTGGCCCACTACTACAGTTCCGTCAGGCGGGCGGATGATTGCGTCGCGGCGGTGCTGAAAGCCTTGGAGGAATCCGGACGGGCGGACAACACGCTGGTGCTGTTTTTATCCGATCACGGCATGCCTTTGCCCTTTGCCAAGACGGCCGTTTATCACCACAGCACGCACACACCGTTGATCGTGCGTTGGCCCGGCCAAGTGAAAGCCGGGACCATCGACAACCAGCACATGGTCTCCGCCGTGGATTTTTTGCCCACGCTGCTGGATGCCGCGGGAACCGATCATCCCCCCGGTTTGGATGGCCGATCTTTTCTGCCGCTTTTGAAAGGCGAAAGCCAATCCGGGCGGGAAATGGTCGTCAAGGAATACAACGAGAACGCCGGAGGAGTTCGGCAGCCGATGCGAAGCGTCGAGACCAAAAAGTTCGGCTACATTTATAACCCTTGGTCCGATGGAAAGCGGGTGGTCAAAACCGCCACCCAAGGCACGCTGACTTACCGCCGCATGCAGCAGCTTGCCCCCAGCGATGAAAAAATCGCGGCCCGGTTGGAATTGTTCGATCATCGCGTGCCGGAAGAATTTTACGACTACGAAAAAGACCCCGATGCCCTGCACAATCTGATCGGCAACCCAGCTTATCGAACGGAAATCGACAAGCTGCGGAAGGAAATGCTGGCCTGGATGGAACGCACGGGCGATCCCATGTTGGACTGCTACCGCTACCGCGATGATCCCCAAGTGGTGAAAGCCTACATGGCCAAACAGGAACAAGTATCGGCAGAGCGGCGAAAGCCCAAACGGCAGCGGAATCCCCAGCAACGCGCCCGCCGAAATGCCAAGCTGATCGAACTCAAAATTCCCAAGTCCATCAAAGCGGGCGAGACGATTGATGTTCAAATTCCCCACACGCTGCCCAAGACTTTGGGCGAGCAACAGATTCACGTGACGCTCAAAGATGGCAACGGCAAACGGATCGAGCGGAAAGTTCTTAAAGCCACCGCCAGCGGAACCGCAACCGCGACGTTTCAAGTCCCCGAAAACGTACCCGGCGGCCAAGTCCAATTCGCGGCTTTCGTGGGGGAAGATTTTCCCAACCACCTTCAACACCTGAATGCCGGCCCGGTGGACGTGAAATGACGTTTGTTGTCCTCCGTTCGCCATTTTCTGCGTTCGTTTGATTCCGTGGCCGGTTCGCTCTACCTTGGGTTGGGATTTCCCCTCTCCTTTCTCTTGGAACGAAGCGGCCCTTCATGTCGTCTTTTGAATCTCCCAGCCGGGTGCGATGGCTTGTCGTGTTCGCGGCCATGTCGATGGCGGTGCTGCTTTATCTGGACCGATTTTGCGTGAGCCTGGCGGCGGATTACATCCGCGAAGATTTAAGGCTGACCCAAAAGCAAATCGGCTGGTTTATGGGGGCCTTCTTCTATTCCTATGCGTTGGCCCAGGTTCCCGCCGGTTGGCTGAGCGACCGATTCGGCGCAAGGATCATGCTGGTGATTTACATTCTGTCTTGGTCGGTTTTCACCGCTATGATCGGGGCGGTTTATTCGTTCCTGCTGTTGATGGCGGCCCGGTTGGCCTGCGGTTTGGGGCAAGCCGGAGCCTATCCCACCAGCGCCAGCATCGTCAGCAAGTGGGTTCCGTTTTCCGAGCGAGGCATGGCCAATGCCGTGATCGCCTTCGGCGGGCGAGTTGGCGGGCGCGATCGCGCCTTTGCTGACCGCCTACCTGATCGTGCAGTTCGTGCCGATGTCTACTTCGCCTTTGTTCGTGGAATCGCAACTCTTGGAGCCGACTTCGCTCGCCGTCAAACTCGGAGAGAAAACCGAATCCCCCACAGCGGCGAGCCAAATTTTCTCGGCACTTTCGCCCGAAGCCCAGTCCCTTTGCCGGGCTGTCACCAAGGATCAAATCCTTAATCCAAGCCAACGGGAAACTTTATTGGCCGGCTTGAACCACGCCGTCAAATCCCCTGGCTTTTTCGAGGAGCCGGCGTTTCGTTCCGCGAATCTCGTGCGGGAGGCACTCGCGTTATTGAAGCGGCAACGCGGGGGAGAATCGCTCTCGCCTCCACAGCAACAACGGCTGAATCGGTTTTTGATTGAAGGCACGTTTCCCAAGCAAGTCGGCAAACTTTACACCCAAGGTTGGCGGCCGGTGATGTTCATTTACGGGGCCGCGGGAATTTTGGTGGCGATGATGTATTTTTTCTGCGTGCGGGATCGGCCCGGCGTTCACCCCTGGTGCAACGAGGCCGAGCGAACGTTGATCGACTCCGGCAGACCCTTGGGAACTCTCAGCCCGCACGGCAAACCGGGCATGGTCCCTTGGAAGCCCTTGCTGAAAAGCGCGAGCATGTGGCTTTGCTGTTTGATGCAAGTCGGCACGAACATCGGCTGGGTGTTTCTCGTCACTTCGCTGCCCCGCTATTTGGCCGATGTGCATCGGGTTCCAATTTTGGAACGGGGCTTGATGACCACTGTCCCCATGCTGGCAGGCATCGTCGGCATGCTCGCGGGCGGCAGACTGACCGATTGGATGGCGGGAAAATTCGGCGTGCGGTGGGGCCGGGGTTTGCCGATGATGCTCACCCGCTTCACTGCCGGTTTGGGTTACGTCTTCGTGTTCGGCTTGGCGATGCTGCCGGCGGGGTCTCCCTGGAAAGATCCTTGGATGTTCATCGCCGCGTTTTCGTTGGTGGCGTTCTCGACGGATTTGGGATCGCCCGCCACTTGGGCCTTCAATCAAGATGTGGGCGGCAGATACGTCGGCTCGATTTTGGGCTGGGGCAACATGTGGGGCAACTTAGGAGCGGGTTTCGCCCCCTCGCTGATTTATACTTATTACCTCGGCGAGCACCCTACAATTGCGAATTGGAACGCAATGTTTCTCGTCTGTGCGTTGGCCTTCTTCCTGGCGGGTCTCTGCGGACTGGGCATCGATGCTTCCCGTCCCATTGCTCCGCCCGATGAAGATTAGGTGCCAGCCGGACTGACACCAAGGTGTCGGGTTGGGGCAAGACACTCAGGCTTCCTACGCTTACCATTCTTTTTGGCTGTTATTTTCCACAGTGGCGGCGAGTTGGCTGCCGGGGTAGGTGATCGTGGTTTCCCCGTTCGAGAGTCTGGAGGCGATGGTTTTGGGAAGTCGGCAGGTGATGGTCACGCGGGAATCTTCGTATTCGCGATGCAAAATTTCCCCATGCTCGGCCAGAAATGCGAACAGCTTGCCGTTGCCCACGTTGGTGCGGATTTCCGCTTCGACGTAGCCGCCGGACAATCGCTGGGCGACGGATTCGGTCAAGCGGTTCAAACCCTCGCCGGTTTTCGCACTGACGGAAATGCTGTTTTCGTACTTTCGCCTGAGTACATCGATCAACGAGCGGTCGGTGATTGCATCGGCCTTGTTGAACACCAACAAGATGTTGTTGCAGTCCACGCCGATTTCTTCGAGGACTTGATACACGGTTTCAATCTGCCGTTTGGCATCGGGATGGCTGGCATCCACAACGTGGAGCAGCAAATCGGCCCGGCGGGCTTCTTCCAACGTGGAACGAAACGAAGCCACCAGTTGGTGGGGCAAGTTTCTGACGAACCCGACGGTATCGCTAATCAGCACATCTCCGCAATGCGGGATCGCCCATTTGCGGGTGCGGGTGTCGAGCGTGGCGAAAAGTTTGTCGGCCACGAACACCCCCGCATCGGTCAGCGAGTTCATTAGCGTGCTTTTGCCGGCGTTGGTGTAGCCCACCAAAGAGACCGTCATGTCATCGTGCCGATTGGCCACCGTGCGTTCGCGCCGGCTTTCGATCTCGGCGAGTTTGCGTTTGAGTTCCGCAACCCGGCGGTCGAGCAGTCTTCGGTCGGTTTCAAGCTGCTTTTCGCCAGGCCCTCTTCCGGTTCCAATGCCCCCTTGAATCCGTTCCAAGTGGGTCCACATGCGTTTGAGTCGCGGGCGGAAATACAGCAGTTGGGCCAATTCCACTTGCAGTTTGGCTTCGTGCGTGCGGGCGGCGGTGGCGAAGATGTCCAGGATGACTTCACTGCGGTCCACGATCACCGTTTTGGTTTCTTCTTCGAGCCTGCGGCCCTGGGCGGGGGTGAGGTGATTGTCGAACACCACTAACTCGGCATCGTTCAACGCGATCAATTGCTTAAGTTCCTCCAATTTTCCCGGCCCCAAACAGGTTCCCGGATGCGGATGCTCGCGATGCTGCACCAGCGTGCCCACCACATCGGCCCCGGCGGTTTTCACCAACCCGCGGAGTTCATCGAGAGCCGATTCCTTGGAAACGGTTTTGTCGCGAGGCATCACAGAAACCAGAACGGCTTTCTGGTGTTGAACTTTCAATTCTTCGCGTTGAGATTGGGACAAAGCATTTCCTTTGAGTTTGAAGATGGGAACAGAGATGCGGACGCATCTTTCGCGCAGAAGGATCGGAAAAACTTCGAGAACCGAAAACTCGTGGGCGAGTTCTCGGCAGTAGCCTTGCGACGAAAGTCGAACCGGGCAAAATCGCGCGGTCTCCGCAAGGGATCTTCACTGGGCGAACGCGCATGGGCATCGCACTAGGTGAAAACGGAAGGGAATCAAATCGAGAACCGCATTGTCGGGGCCATTCTTGGAAGGGAAGTCCCGTGGAGAGAATATTTTGGATCGTAGCTTGGCGATGCAACAATCGGCAAGAACTCTAAACGCAAAGTAATGTGTTTAATGAGAAATCCATTGCTCCGGCACAATCTCCTTCTCTATCATTCTATGACCAAACCCCGGTTACATCAATTGGTTGTTTGTGGGGGATTGAGAATTCAGTTAGGAGACACGTAAGGAGCGGGGAAGGTTCGAGGAAGAAATTTTCTAATCCAAAGAAAGGAAAGGAGCCAAGAGGATGCGGGAATCCTCTTGGCCCTAAGGGGGTGTGGTGGCACGGTGTGCCGATGTGAGGTGGGGACAGGCCCGTCTCCACGGGCCGGCGGGTCAAAATCTCTCTTTCTTTGCTCAAGAGTTTTGCGGGGCCTAACAAGCTCTCACCCTCGTTAGTCCTCTCTTGAGCTTCTCTCACTCTGGCAAGAGGAAATAGCACTCGGCGTGCCAATCGGTGAATTTCACAGAGCAAAACGCCGGCTTAAGCGTTGTTATTTGTCATAAAGTAAATTTGTTATTGACTTTAAGAAAAACACTGCCTCTTGGGGCCAGTTATTGACATTTGGAAAACTCGCGACAAAATGCAATGTTTACAAAGCATTTCTGCCCGGTTTTTGCAAAAATGACATTCGTGTGGCTGTTGTTAAATGGATTTCCAGGATGACTTCATGCCAAAACCGCCCGCAAAACCTCAAAACAAGAAGAAGTCTTCCTTCACGGGAAAGCAACTGCCTTTGGAGAGCGAAACGGTTTGGTTTCTGCTGGTGAGTGCCTTGGACGTGTTTATGACTTACCTGCTCATTCGGCGGGCGGGGTTCACTGAAGGCAACCCGGTGGCGGCTTATTTCCTGCATCGTTGGGACGTGAAAGGCTTGGTTTTCTACAAGTTTTTTATGGTGGCGTTTGTGACGATCATTACGCAAATCATCGCCCGCACCCGCGAAGACATCGCCGCCCGTTTGCTGCAATTCGCCACGCTGGTCGTGGGCGGAGTCGTAGTTTACAGTCTGATCCTTTATCTTCGCCACGCAGGGATTTAAGCGTTTTCGGTTTTCGGTTTTCGGTTTTCGGTTTTCGGTTTTCGGTTTTCGGTTTCTTCGGTTTTCGGTTTTCGTTTTCGGTTCTACTGCCCTCTGCCTACTGTTTTCAAGAAGGAACACTTTTGGTTATGGCTCAGATGCCGCCCGCAGCTTTGTTGGATACGCTCACCCAATTCGGCCAGGCACACGTTCTCCATTGGTGGGAGGATTTGACGACCGGCCAACAAACCGCTTTGTCCGAGCAATTGGCGAAGGTGGATTTTTCTCAGATCCGCAAACTCAGCAGCGGTTCAAACGCGGAGACGTCTGCTGAATCTTCCGCCGAGCAATCCGAGCGCGCGGCTCCGCCCGCGCAAATCGTGCGGCTGCCTCAGTCGGAACAGAGCCAAGCCGATTGGCGGGCTGCGGAAACTAAGGGCCAAGAATTGCTCGCCGCCGGCAAAGTGGGGGCGATTTTGGTAGCCGGCGGCCAGGGAACCCGTTTGGGGTTTCCGCATCCGAAAGGCATGTTTCCCATCGGGCCGGTCAGCGGGCATTCGCTGTTTCAGATTCTGGCGGAACAACTTCTTGCCCGCGCGCGAATCGCGGGAACGAGCATTCCGTATTACATTATGACCAGCGATGCCACCCACGAAGAGACCGTGGACTTTTTTCAGCAGCACGAATACTTCGGACTGGCCGCCGAGCACGTTTGCTTCTTCAAGCAAGGCAACATGCCGGCAGTGGATGCGAACTCCGGCAAACTGTTGTTGGCCGAGAAAGACCGACTTTGCCAAAGCCCGAACGGTCACGGCGGATTACTTTTCGCGCTGAAAGATGCCGGGCTGATCGAGGACATGCGGCAGCGGGGCATCGACTATCTGCACTATCATCAGGTAGACAATCCCACGGCCAAGGTTTGCGACCCCGCATTCCTGGGCTTTCATGCCTTGCGAAATTCGGATCTCTCCACGAAGGTGGTCGCCAAACGCTCGGCGGAAGAAAAAATGGGCGTGCTGGTGGAAGTCGATGGGCGGACGCAAATCATCGAGTACAGCGACATGCCCGCCGAAGTGGCCGCCCAAACGGAGCAAGGGCAATTGAAATTCTGGGCGGGCAACACCGCGATGCACGTTTTCAGTCGGGCTTTTCTGGAGGAATTGTTGGCGGATGAGGAAAGCCTGCCCTTTCATCGCGCCCATAAGATCGTGCCGCATTTGGATGAAGAGGGCGAACTTGTGGAACCCGCCAAGCCCAATGCATGGAAGTTCGAGCGGTTCATCTTCGATGCCCTGCCGAAAGCCAAGACCGCCTTGGTCGTGGAAGCGAACCGGGAGGATGAGTTCAATCCCGTGAAAAACGCCGAAGGCCACGATTCCCCCGCCGAAGCCCGCGCGGCGATTTTGAAAATCTACCGCGCGTGGATGGAGTCGGCGGGCGGGCAAACTCCGGCGTTCGGCGAAGTGGAAATCAGCCCGCTGTTCGCCTTGGACCAAGAGGCTTTCCAATCCCGCTATAACACCGAAGCCGCTTCCCAAGCCAATTGGTTTTTGAGTTGAACCGAGGAACATTCAGAGAAGTTTTTGGAGCATTCCTTGGAACCAGGGGGCTGACGCCCCCCGCTCGCCTTTGATCCGTGCTTTAGTTCTTCAATGCGGTTTCGTGGGGGGGATTTGAGAGTCTGAGGTGGCCGTACAGGGTTTCTTGGCCGCGAAGAATGTAAAATTTCAGCGGAGCGAACTTGCTTAAATCTGGGTGATCGAGGACGTAAGACACGTTGTCCGCGTTGACAGTTTCCCAGATATGAAGGCCCACCAAAACATCGCCTTCCTGAAGCCCGTTGTTGGCGGCGGGACTGCCGGGGCGAACTCCGGTGATCGTCATCCCGCCCCGATAACGCGATCCTTGGATGATGGCATTTTGCGGATCGAGTTTCGCAAGATTGATGCCCAATAGCATCCAGGTGCGGCCTTCGGTTTCGGAGGTATGTCCGAGTGAGACGTTTTGGGCGAGACTCGGCGTGGGATTCGCTTTTGCCGCCGCGAGGACGAGTTCCAAATCGAGCGGTTTGCCGTCGCGCTCGACGTGAATGGGAATTCGCTCGCCCGACTTATGGCCCAACAAGGCCCGTTCCCAATCCACGCCATCGGTGATGGAGACGCTGCCGGCTTTCAAGATCACGTCGCCGGAGTTCAGTCCCGCGATTCCCGCCGGGCTTTTTTCCGTGATGGATTGCACGACCAGACGTTTGGAGGCGGCGGTCTTCAAATCTTCCGTTTTCGCTCCGTGCCAGGTATGGTCGAGTTGCTCGATGCTGAGCAATTTCGCCACGATTCGGCGGGCCTCATCAATGGGGATCGCAAACCCGATCCGCTGCGCTCCCGCGCGAATTGCCACGTTAATGCCGATGACTTCCCCATCCAGGTTAATCAACGGGCCGCCGCTGTTGCCGGGGTTGATGCTGGCATCGGTCTGGATCAGGTTTTCGTAAGATTGCTGTTCGTTGACTTCCACGTCTCTCGAGAGCGAACTGATAATTCCCTGCGTGACGGAATGTTCGTAGCCGAAGGCGTTGCCGATGGCCAAAACCGTTTCGCCCAACATCAAATCGGACGAGGTTCCCAAAGGCATGACCGTCAGCGGGTGGCTGGCGTTGATTTTGATGATCGCGAGATCTTTCTTTTCATCGAAAGAAACTACCTCCGCCATGTAGGTGCTGCCATCGAACAGCGTGCAGCGGAGTGAATCGACCCCTTTGACCACGTGATGGTTGGTGATGATATAGCCCCGCTCATCCGCAATCACGCCGGTTCCCATCCCGTTGACCTTGCGGCCTTTTCCCGTCGAGAACAGGGAATCTCCGTAAGTGGTTTTTTCGCTGTGGATGTTGACGGCGGAGGTTTTGACACGCTGAATGGCCCGCACGGTCGGCGTCATGCGGAGTTCCGAGGCCGCTCCGATTCCAGAAACGGAGGCCCAAACAAGCAGCATGCACACGCCGAACTGAAATCTTCGGAAGATCATAGGCTGGTTCATTCGTGCGGTACGTCATCCTCGAATGATTGAAGTCTTCCTTGAGATTCCAGTTCGAGTGAAGAGGAAATCTTGAAAGCAATAAATCGTGCGAGCATGAAGTGAGGTGGAGAGGGTTCGTGCTGATTCCTTCAGCCGACCGGAGAGCGCTCCCTCGGTTCTCCGCAATAATGGCCATCGACACCTCCGGTGAACGGCCTTGAAATCTGCGCTTTTCCCGCGCACAGTTTGCGCAGAAGGGCAATCCGCAAACTCCCCGCAACCCCACCTTCCCGCAGGCAAAACCCTGCGGATCTCCAATTGGCGGCGAATGGATTCAAGAACCAAAAAACTCGGCGCGCAATCGAACGCCGGCAGAGCGTGTCCGCCCGGCATCAAAAATGCCCACGGAAAACCGTGGGCATTTCAGCGAAAACCGGTAAGGGCTGGAAACCGTTTGGTTTAGAACAAAGCGGGAGCCATTAAGTGGTCGATTAACGTATCTCCCGAGAAAAGCATTTCGATCACGCTGCGTTCTGGAAGAAGGCGTTGGCCGAGAGTTAAACCTTCGGTCATTAGATGGTTGGGGTTGGTGGCGGGGTCGAGATCGCCTAAGCCGAGTTGATGTCCCAATTCGTGCAGAATCACCGTAAACAGGTCCGCATGCCCTTGGGCCTTGAGAGCAATGGCGTGCCCGTATGTATCGAATTCTTCATCCAGAGTGGGGGTCGGATCGATAAACCAACCGAAGCCCGCCGCATCATCATCCAAAATCACCACACCCGGTTCCGCCAAGCCCAGCAAATTGCCCGGCAGATTGCCCACTAGAAATTGCACCGTGCCCAACTGAGCCAGAATATCTGGGGGAACCCCCGCTTGTTCATAGCGGGCCAAGGCGGCGTGAACCAAGGGCGTCAGTTCGTCCTGGGTAATTTGGGTGGCCGTTGCCGGCGGCGTGCTGCCTTGGGCATCGAGGCGTTGGGGTTCGCCAATAAATTTGCCGCTGGAGGGGAAACTTCCTCCCACAAACGTTGGATTGGCGAAGGAGGGACCGGTGTAAATTACGTTGGCGCTCGGTCCGCTGTAAACGACGATCCGGGCTTCGGCATTATAGCCGGTTGCCACGATCAAGTCGGCCGCGAAATCATTATCGACGTAGGCGGCTGCCACTCGCACTCCACCGGTGTAGTTGACGGAAAACGGGAATGCGGTGGTAGAGCGGTTGAGGTCGAAAGTGGGATCGTTGGGGTTGGGACTGATGAACGGGATGATGCGCACGTTCGGCCCGCCGCCGGCACCGGCTCCGGTCACGATTTCCGCTCCCGTCCGAAAATTTCCACTCGGGTTGAAATCTCCCGCCGCAACGTACACGCCGCCCGTAAACCCCGCCGGATAGGCAAAAAAGTCTCCTGCCGCTCCGGGGAAGATCGTATAAGTCGCACCGCTATAAACATGGATGTTCGGCCCGCCGCCCAGACCCGCTCCGGTGATCAAATCGGGAACGCCATCAAAATTCACGTCCCCCGTTGCCACCCGAACCCCGCCTCGAAAACCGGCGTCGTAAGCAAATTGACTGAATAAAACCTGAACCGCGGAGTTTGGTTTTAAGGCTAAACTGATGATCTTCACGTGAGGTCCGCCCCCCGCATCGGCCCCGGTGACCACTTCCGAAAACCCATCCAAATTGAAATCCGCGGAGGCGACGTAAATCCCTCCGCCAAAACCGGGATAGGGGTTCAAAGAGGTCAAGAACCGTCCCGCCTCCACAGAGACCCCGCCCAACAAAGTCCCGGCCACGGCACTGTAAACTCGCACGGGGCCGGGGCTGGCGGGATTGGGAATGGACAACCCCGGCCCGGGAGCCGTGATGATAACGGGAAAGCCTGGGTTCCCATTCGCGTCTTCCGTGTAACCGACGGCGGTGCGAACCCCGCCGAAAAAGGGAGACAGGTCGGCATAGGGATTGAATTCGTAAAGAGGAGTTCCGCTTGCCGAATCGTACACGCTTACGCGGGCCTGACTCCCGGCATCCACACCGATGGCCAGAATCCCGGGAGACAGCACCAAGCGTTCTTCGAGCAATTCCACTTCCGAAGCCATCCCGTGTTCGACTCCCAAGATTGAACGCAGCGAGCGGGGATTTCTCCGCGAAGGTTTCGAAGTTTGCCAAAAAGGTCGTCTGAACAATCCTTGCAGGTGATTCATGGTGATGCTCCTGATTTTGAAGTGATAATCCTGAAAACCAATACGAAGCGCCAGTTTACACAAAGCAGCGACTTGAAGGAATCATACATTTCCTTTGGTGTCGGAAGTCAAGATCTCCTGCGGGAATCTTTCTGGAAGATTTGCGAACCCCGCCCGAAACGGGTTACACTGGCCAGAGCTTTGGAAGAGAAGAATCATTAAAAATCACTTCTTAACCCGATTGGCGGAACATCGATTCCAGTATGAGCCGGTTCCCTACCTCTTTCTTGATGACACTCGCCGCCGCGATCTTTGCGGGGGTTTTCGGGCGTGTTCTCGCCGAGGAAAAACCACCCGGCCTCGTGTCCACTCAGGCGGTTGTGAAAGGAAGCGGGCTGACCCAAATCGCGGTGCGTTCACCCACGGAAATTCTCTTGGGAACCACACGAGGCGAGATCTGGGAATGGAACCCCAAGGCCGCTTCCCTCAAGAAACTCCGGCCCGCTTCTTCCCCCGCCGCGCCGATCTCCAATTTACATTGCGAGCCGAACAACCGGCTGATTGCCGGATCGGGTTCGCGGTTGGAGATTCGCCCGCAACAAGGCGAACCCCGGCAAATTGAACTCCCCCCCCTCACGCAGGTGGCCATCTCCCCAACAACAGCACAGATCGCGGGAGTCGGCAAGGAACCGCCGATCTCGTTTTTCGATCCTGAAACCGGCATGCAAACCCATCGCGTGGATAGGCAGGTCCACGTCGATGACATGCGGTATTCCCCCTCGGGAAAATTCCTGGCCACCTCCCGCTATGTCGGGCTGTATTTTTGGAACAGCAAAACCGGCGGGTTGGTTTGGAAATCCCGCTTGGAAGACAACATCCGAGGCTTCGTGTTCTCACCCGATCAATCGGTTATCTTTGTCTCCTTGGAGCGGGAGGGATTATGGGTGATCGATGCTGCCAGCGGAAAGATTTTGCACCGCTATGCCCGCACGCACGACTTCGTGAAAGAAGACTTCTCGCACCCGATGGCGATCTCGCCGGATGGCACGCTGTTGGCCGTCGCGCCGAGTCCCGAGCGCATCGAAATCTGGGAAACCTTCACGGGGCGGACGGTTTTATCGCTCGCAATCAAACCCGGCGAAATTGCAGACGTTCAATTCTTGCCCAGCGGTGTGCATCTGGTTTCGGCGGATGGCCGGGGATGGGTGACTCTGTGGGATCTCACCGCTCCCGAATTCGCAACGCCGTTCCAACCGAATGCCCCCTACACCAATGAACAATTCCGCGAACTGTGGCGGATGCTGGGAGAACATCAGGCAGGAGCGGCCTGGACCGCGATGATCGCCTTAAGACATCGCCCGGAACAGGCATTGGACTTGATCGACAATCCCCCCAATGAAGAACTCTTGATTCGGCAACTCATCGGGCGCTTGGACGATGACCAGTTCACCGCGCGGGAAGCGGCTTATCGCGCACTCCGGCAACTGAGCCTCAACGCCGAACCATTCTTGCAGAAGACGCTCTCGAAGTCCCGCTCGGCGGAAGTCCGGGTGCGCATCCGGCGGTTGTTGGGGCATCTGGCCGGGCCGAATCGCGAAGCCCAACTTCGCTTGTTGCGGGAATCCAAAAACCACCGTCAAATGCGGGTGGTGCAATTGCTGAAATGGCTGGGAACCCCCGCCGCCAAAAAACGGCTGGAACTTTTCCGAGACTCCACCAACGTCCCCGCCATTCGCAAATTCGCCGCCGAGGCAATCCACCGATTGTCCCCGCCGCCGATTCGCGAACCCGGCCCGTAAATTTGCTCGCAGTTCCAGAGACTTTCATTTTCGCAAACCTTGCCGTGCCGGGAGTTTTTCGTTGTCAACCCTGTCCGCGTTCGAGCGATCGAAAACTTGGAAGTTGTCCACTCTATTTGAAGTGAGCTTGTACGCGCTGGTGGGCTTGTCGAGTGTGATGCTCGCAATTTCGGAAGGCTTCCAACACGGCACGCCGCCGCAATGCTTCACCATTCTCTTTTTGATTGCGGCATTTTTTGTCGTGGATCGCGGAAGGGCTTGGTTTTTGCCGTGGTGGGCTGCGGGGTGCTTGGGGATTGTCAGTTTGGTGGCCGCGTTCTGGAACGTCCCGCAACACATCCGCCTGGCACGGGGAATGCCTTTGCTTACCGAAGAACACCAACTGGAATTAATTTTTGCCGGGGCGCATCTTCTGGTCTATCTTTCGTGGATCGTGTTGTTTTTGCAAAAGACGAATCAGCAGTATTGGTGGTTGTGGGCCTTGGCCGTGCTGGAAATTGCCGTCGGAGCCAGCCAATCGACCGAGAGCCTGTTTGGGGTGATGCTGTCGGGGTATCTGTTCCTCGCGCTCTGGACGTTGTCCGTGTTTTCGTTGCTGCAAGGCCAACAGCAATTCGATCGCGCTCAGCAAATCGCCAAATCCACCGAACCGGAAGAAGAAGCGAAAGTTCCGGCAGGGGGAATTCCGTCGGGGGAATCCCGCGCAGCGGCATTGTGGCGACGGCCCAGCAGCGCGATTGGAAACGTGCAGCGCGATCCGTCGGCTTCGTGGATCAATCCGCGTTTCCTTTGCGGGGTGTTGGGAACCGCCTGCGTCTCGTTCGTGCTGGCCATGCTGTTCTTCTTCCTCATTCCCCGCCATCCCAGAATTTGGACAAAGACTGCGGCGGAAGGGGAAAGAGACTTCGGGTCGGCTACGGGATTTTCTCGAGACATGGCATTGGGAGACATCGGAGAAATTTTGGAGAGCACGAAGCGCGTGATGGAAGTCCGGCTCAGCGATTATCAAACCGGCAAATCCCTCGACATCGAAAAATACGCGTTCGACATGGGCTTCGAGGAACCCTTGTTTCGGGGAATGACGATCAACGAATACGAAGGCGGCCAATGGTACGCGGGCGATGGCGCAAATGATGACGGCGTCCCTTTGCCTGAGTTGCCTACAGGCATTGCGACCCCGTTGGTCAAACAGCAAATTCGCCTGGAGTCCATAGATCCTTTGCTCTTGTTTGCGATGCCTCCTGCCCAATATGGCGAGTTGGAAGGGACAAACAAAACGATTTACGTGGAGCGATTGAACGGCATCCTGAAGCGTGACGAGGCGAGTGCCTCCGTGGATGCCCTTTCTTATGCGGTCGTTTCGCCCAAGTTTTTGGATACCCCCGGAGCGATTCCCGTCCCTGCAAAGTTCGCTTCCTATCTGAAAAGACGGCTTGGAATGTACTTAAAAGTTCCCCAAGACTTGCCGAATCTCCGCCGGCTCGCGCTGGAAAAATCCGGCATCAAGGAATTGCCCCCTCCCGGCAAAACCGAAATCGCCCGCCGTTTGCAATCCTACCTTAAGGCTTCGGGAGAGTTTCGCTACACATTAAAAGCGAATGTGACGAATCCCAACATCGACCCCTTAGAAGATTTTCTGCTGAACCGCAAAATGGGCCATTGCGAGTATTTCGCCTCGGCTTTAGTTCTGATGCTCCGCAGCGTGGAGATTCCTGCTCGTCTGGTCAGCGGGTTCAAAGGGGGGAGCCACAATGACTCGACGGGATGGTTTGAAGTGGAAGAACGGCACGCTCATGCCTGGGTGGAAGCCTACATCGACGAGAAGTGGCAGGTGCTCGACCCCACTCCCGCCGGCCGCGCCGAAAGCGTGGCCAGCATAGCCGCTGCGCCCGGCAGTTGGCAAGATTTTCGCAACTCCCTGCGGAACTTCTGGTCGCGGTTCATCGTGAATCTCAGCGGAAGCGAACAAGAACACATGCTCGAACCCTTAAAACGGCTGGTGTCAAATGCCCTCGCATGGCTGCGAAACGGTCGCGGCCACTTTTCCAATTTCGTCACCGCCTTGAAGCACCAACTGCAAGAACCGGAACGCTGGATCAGTTGGCAAGGCGGTTTGGTTACGTTCTTGCTATTAACCGTTCTTTCCGCAATTGTCTGGACAACCCGTGCGTTGTGGCGGTTGGTCGCCAAATTGCGATTGCAGTATTTCGATCCCCAAAAGCTCGCACGAACCGTGGCATTCCACGAGCGATTTCGGCGAATTTGCGCAAGGGCGGGTCTCTCCCGCAAACCCGCAAACGCACAGAGAATTCGCGGTTGAAGTGCAAACCCAACTTCAGAACCTAATGCCCGCCGCCGAATGGAAAGGATTTCCGCTGTCCCTCATCGATGCCTATTACGATGTGCGTTACGGCGACAAACCTCTGAACGAGGAAACCATTGACCGCTTAGAGAATCAACTCACCCGGTTTGAATCCCTGCTCACGCAGCCCGCCAAACTCTAAGCAACGGCGAATACCTTATCTATCGCATCGTCTCGCAGGTTACTCGCCGGCGTGTTCATCGGGGATGGTTCGTCCGTGCGGATCTTCACTAGGGCTTTGTAGCTCGGCGGCTAGGTCTTGCCTGAGCGCGGGGTCGAGATAGTGTTCGATCAGGTGAGCCGATTGATGCAGTCGTTCATCCGAGAACTGGAAATGATGGGCCATATAGCTTTCCCAGAGCCGATGGGCGCGCACCAATCCTTGCGCGCGTTCTTTTCCCTGCAAAGTCAGGTGATATTCCGTCTGGGCTTTCGTCAAATAGTTCCGATGAATCAACCACCACAAGGCCAGCCGAGTTATTAGTTTTCGATAGCCCAATTGCTGCGAAAGCACCGCTTGCGCACGGGGTGGCCTCCGGTTCGAGTTGAAGTTCTTCCATGCGATATAATAACCCCAAAAGATCATCCGCCGCGACTCGCAAACTAAGCGAGGTTTGATGAAGAGACCGGCTGAGAATCCCATATCTGGGTGCAAAGATAAAGGCGAAAAAAAAGAAGCCCCCGGAAGCGGCGGCCATCATGCCCGTGCTGCTCGCAGCCCCGACGCCTTCAAACCCCAACCGGGGGAAGACAACCGGAGGAACCCAAATCGCCATCGCATGGCCAAAGAGGGCGCTCAAAGCCGCAAGGGCCAGACTAATGGGAATCATCCGTTCCAATCGCGTGGAGAGCAAAAACGCGGTCGCCGCCGGCACGATGAGCATGGCGATCACGATGATGCTTCCCACGCTCTCGAACACGGCAACAATCGTGGAAGCCGTCACCGCCATCAGTGCATAGTTAATCATAATTCGATTTGATGCCCAACGTGGTCGCGAGTTCCGGGTCGAACGTGCTGACTTGAAGTTCCTTATAGAAGAGGATGACTAGGCCGAGGTTAATAACCACCATGGCCCCGTTCAGCACGATGGCCCGCGGGACTTCCCAATTTCCAAAGGAGATCTTATTCACCACCATGTCCAAGATCGAACCGTACAGCACGCAGGCCACGTCGAGATCCGCCTTGTCTACCAATCGCATCAATAACAGCCCGGCGGCGAACATCGTAGTAAACACGACCCCCAACGCAGCCGAGGCTTCCACCCGCCCGAGTTTTTGAATGGCCTCCGTAAGCAAGGCCGCTAAGATGCCGATTAGGATCGCCCCTGCAAACATCATCCAATGCAGATTGGCCCGCGACTCTGGGCTCCATCTCGTGCGTGCTAGTTTGCGAAAAAGCCAGTCCGTAGAACAAGTAAGCCAGCACGATTCCTAATAGTGACGTATGGCTTAACGCATCGCCCATCATGCTTTGCCGTCTTAGCAGCAAATAGTTCCCTGGAATCGCGCACGCCATGCCCGCAAGAGCGGCGCCTAATACAATCCAAGTATCGAGGCTGCCCCAAGCAGGGAGACCGTGAGACATCTCAATCCAAGTATCGAGGCTGCCCCAAGCGGAGAGATAGTGAGACATCTCAACAAACATGAAGAGCACCACTGTTTTGCATACGGAATCCTAAGAGTGTGACGCGAGTTCGTGAGGGCTTTCGGGGACTCGGGGCAAGTCGGCTTTCATCAGGGATTCTAGTTCCGCGATCATTGAAGGTTCTAAAATGTGTTCGATGCGATCCGCGTCGCGGTCAACTTGGGCGGGGGCGATGTCGGCATAGTGAATCAAGAAGAGTTCCCACATGCGATGATTCCGCGCAGCTCGCCGAGCAGATTCCGCCCCCAGCGGAGTCAGCCGATAAGACTCTTCCGCATCTTTCCATAACAGATCGTGCCCTTGAGCCTTTCTCAGCAGCGATCGCACGCGGGGGGAAGTCCAACTGCGTTGTCTTAATAGTTCGGGTAACTTCACCGAGATCGCCAATAGCTGTTGTTGCGAACTCGTTTGAGTTTTGGATTCGATCAGCTCATAAATCGCCCGCAGCAAATCGTGCCGGCCCACGCGCTGGCGAAGCACGCTCTGGTTCCACAAACGATAGATAATCCCGCGTTTCGAGCCGACTAGCAAACTCACCACAAAAAATCCCGCATTGACGACGACGATAATCGCTCCCGTCGCGAGTTTGGGAACGAGGCTGCTCGTCAGCACGCCGGCAAACGCCCCCAGCCCGCCTAACGTCCCCGCAATAACCGTCATCGTCTGTAGGTGGTCGGACCAAAACCTAGCGGCGGCGGCGGGAATTATTAAGATCGCGACCACTAAAATCAGCCCCACACTCTGCAACCCCACCACCGTCACCGCGACGACGATTCCCATCAGCAACAGATCGAGAATCGTTACGGGCCAACCTAAAGCGGCCGCAAACTCTTCATCGAAACAGAGCAGCGAGAACTCTTTGAACAGTAAGCCACAAAGAACCAAAACAATCGCCGACGCCTTCGCGATTAACTCAACGTCCGAAAGGATCATCAAAGCGGCCTTGCCGAAGATAAAATCCCGCAGGCCCGCGGAACTTCCCGCAGGGATGCTTTGAATGACCGTGAACAAGGAAATTCCCAGCCCGTAAAAAATGCTGAGCACGATCGCGAGCGCAGCATCTTCTTTAATGCGAGAATAGTTTACGATCACTAGCGTGCATAAGACGCCGAGTAGCGCGGAAACCGTGGCTCCGATCAATAGTCCGGACAAGGTTCGCCCGGTTCCCGGATGAGCGGCTTCCATGATAAGGAAGGCAATCGCGATTCCCGGCAGGGAAGCATGCCCGACCACATCGCCCACCAGAGACCGCTTTCGCAACAGCATAAACACGCCCACGATTCCGCCCGAGATACCGAGCATGGTTGTGCCTAACAAGACAATGCGGGTGTTATAGTGGCTCAGCGTGTCCCAAAGTCCGCGAGAATATAAAGCGGAGAAAACGAACCCCTCTTCCGCCATTGCCATACGAGGAGTTAATAGCAAGCAAAAAAAAGCCAAATAGATCGCGGCCCTCATGGAGTATTCCCAATCTCCATCAGGTGGCCGACTTGATCCAGCAACGCCAGCTTTCCACCATAGGTTTTTCTCAGGTTTTCTGAAGTGAAGGTTGTCGAAGTCGGACCGGCGGCGACCACGCGCATGTTTAAGAGCAAGACGTGATCGAAATACTCCGTCACGGTTTGTAGGTCGTGATGTACGACTATCGCGGTTTTTCCGGATTGGCGCAGTCCTCTTAAGAGTTCGACAATCGCCCGCTCGGTGGCGGCATCCACGCCGGCGAACGGTTCATCCATCAAATAGAGTTGGGCATCTTGAACCAAGGCGCGGGCGAGAAACACGCGCTGTTGTTGACCGCCGGAAAGTTGGCTAATCTGCCGATGCGCATATTGGCCCATCCCCACTCGTTCCAATGCCTGCTGCGCGATCTGGCGATATTTTCGCGTGACCGGACGACACCAACCGATTTTGCGATATAGCCCCATCGTCACGACTTGCAAGGCATTGATCGGAAAATCCCAATCGACGGAACCTCGCTGTGGAACGTAGGCCACGCGGTCGCGGGCTTTGCGATAAGAGGTTCCGAAGAGTTGCACCACGCCCGAAGCGCGGGGCACGAGATCGAGCGAGGCTTTAATCAATGTGGACTTGCCCGCCCCGTTCGGCCCAATCACCGCAATCAGTTTTCCACGGGGTGCAACAAAGTCGATGTCCCAAAGCACGGGCTTGCGGTGATAGGCCACCGTTACATCTTGAATCGACAAGGGAGAGGAATCGGGCATGGCGTTATTCAAGTTTAAGTTTTCCGTGCAGTCCGCGTTTTGGGGCTTCGCCGCCTAGTGCATTCGCGATGGTGGTAATGTTGTGGTCCATCATGCCGAGATAGGTTCCCTCATAGCTTCCCGTCGGCCCCATGGCATCGGAATATAGCTCTCCGCCGATAGCCACGTTTTGGCCGCGTTGTTTGGCTCCTTCAATAATTGCAAGCATGTTCTTGCGGCTGATGCTGCTTTCCACAAAGATAGCTTGAATTTTTCGGGCGACGATTAAATCCACCAAATAGTTCACATCGTTCACGCCCGCTTCGGATTCGGTGGAAATCCCTTGGGCGGATTGCACGGGGATTTGATAGGCGCAGGAAAAATAGCTAAACGCATCGTGAGCGGTAATCAGCACGCGCATTTCTTCGGGAATACTTTTGATAGTTTTGGCCGCGTACTCGGCGAGTTCGGCCAATTGACTTTGATAGTCTTTCGCGTTCTTCCGATAGGATTCCGCATTTTGGGGATCATAAACGGACAGTGCGCGGGAGATATAATCCACGCAGAGACTCCAGGCTTCGATGTCGCCCCACACGTGCGGGTCGGGGCGTCCCGCGAATTCCGGCGGAGAATGCAGATAGCCCCGCGAGATGCCATCCGTTACCGCGAACACGGGCTTGCCTGCTTTGGCTTGCTGGACGAACACCGCTTGCATGCGGCTGGTTTCCAGATGCAGGCCGGAATAAAAAATCACGTCCGCCGCCTGCAATTTTTGCACATCGTCTCGCGTGGGTTGATAGAGGTGCGGATCGACGCCTTCCCGCATCAGCCCCGTGACTTGGCGCGATCACCTGCGACTTGGCGGACGATGTCGGTCACCATGCCGATGGTCGTTACGATCTGAAAAGGTTTGTCGCCAGTACGGGTTTCCGAAAGCTGAAAGGGAATTTCTTTCGGATCGCGGGCCAAGGGGCGGGGTTCGGCTCCACATTGCACCGTCAGATCCCTGCCGGCCCGGCCAACTTCGGAATGTTCGCTGCACCCGGTCGCAGCCAAGAGCATCGCCCCGCAACAAATGAGCGACGCCCAAGTTTGGGAAAGCGGTCGATTCATGTCCTGTCCGAGTTGAGAAAATTTGATTCAACAGAAAAAAAGTTTTGATGAATCAAATCTACATGATACTCCGCGGGTTGTCAAGCATTTCGGAATCGCCACTTCATCGCGATTACGGAAGCCAGCCCGAATCGGCGGCGGGGGAAATGGAAGCTTCCCCGCCGCCGATTCGGGCTGTGCGTGCATTGGTGAAACGTGAAATTGGTGGGCTACTTGATGTGGGGTGTCGTTCGCAGCAGGGGTTCAAAACCCACGAAGTCGTTCACATCTTGAAAGTCGCGATAGACCGAGGCAAATCGCACGAAGGCGACTTCATCCACTTCCCGCAAGGCTTCGTAAATCCGCTCGCCGATGTAGCGGGTGGGAACTTCCATCTCGAAGTGTTCGTAGACATCCACCTCCACGGCGGCGACGATGGCTTCGATTTGCTCGGCGCGACGGGGCGTTTTCGGCAGGCGTTTTCCAAACCGACCCGGATTTTTCGCGGGTCGAAAGGCACGCGCGTGCCATCTTTCTTGATAACTTTGAGCGGCGAATCCTCGATTTTTTCGTAAGTTGTGAATCGGCGTTCGCAGCCGGGATGGAGACATCGCCTTCGGCGGCGGATGACGAAATCTTCGCTCGCGCGAGTCGATGACCTTCGTTTCACCCTCGCGGCAAAACGGGCAAATCATGACGACCCTTCCTCAATACCACACGGCAATTACATGAAAATCCTTTCAAGACAACTCACTCGAACCCCGCCTTAACATACCGCAACCGAAACTGTTTGACTAGAGAGTTCCCACAAATTATGGGGGTTAGGCAACCTGACAAATGCTACCTATTGTGGTTTCCCTGGCCAATGAAACTTTCGTGCGTTAGTCTGGACGTTCAGCTCGGTTGCGGGTTTTGGAGTCGAGTCGGGAACAAGGCAGCAATTTCAAAAAAAGGGGAGTTCGGATGGCGGTTCGGTCACGACACATTCAAGGGAAGTCACGGGCTTTGAAAAACTTGTGCCTGGCGATGATTCTGTTGTGGTTCGCTAAGCCTTTGTTGGCTCAGCGGCAGATGGAATGGTTGGATCGCGGTTTGGTTGCGGTTCGGCAGGATGATCGGCAGATCTTTGTCAGTTGGCGGATGTTGGGGACCGATCCAGAAAACATCGCCTTCAACGTGTATCGCAAAGTGGATGTGGGCGAACCGATGAAACTCAACGGCCAACCCATCACAGAAGCCACTTGCTTCGTGGATGACGAAGCGGGTTCAAAGGGAAAGCAACAGTATTTCGTGCGGGCGGTATTGGATGGAAAAGAGCAAGCCGCCAGTCGATGGGTATCCAGGTTGGCCAAGCCGTATCTTTCGATTCCACTCAAAACTCCTACGGGTTATCAACCGAACGATGCTTCGGTCGGCGATCTGGATGGCGACGGCGCAGTATGACATCGTGCTCCATCAAGCCGGACGCGGGCGAGATAACTCGCAAGCGCGGTTGACGACCGAGCCGCCCATCCTGCAGGCCTACAAGCTCGACGGCACTCGGCTCTGGCGAATCAACCTCGGCCGCAACATTCGCGAGGGGGCGCATTACACGCAGTTCATGGTTTTCGATCTCGATGGCGACGGCCGCGCGGAGGTTGCCTGCAAGACGGCCGACGGCACGGTCGATGGACAAGGCAAAGTCATCGGCGATGCGCAAGCCGACCATCGCAACGAGCCGCACGCGGGTACATTCTGAGCGGTCCGGAGTTCCTGACCATCTTCGACGGTCAAACCGGCGCGGCCTTGGCCACGACCGACTATGTCCCGCCGCGCGGGCGACGTGCGGCGATTGGGGAGACGACTATGGCAATCGGGTCGATCGCTTTCCTGGCCTGCGTCGCCTATCTGGATGGCAAACGCCCGAGTCTGGTGATGTGCCGCGGTTACTACACGCGCAGCGTGCTGGCCGCCTGGAATTGGCGCGACGGCAAACTCACGCATGTGTGGACGTTCGACAGCGACGACGGCACGCCGGGCAATCGAGCCTATCGCGGCCAAGGGAACCACGGCATCGGCGTCGGCGATGTCGATGATGACGGCCGGGACGAAATCATTTACGGTGCCTGCGTCATCGACGACGACGGCCGCGGTCTCTATTCCACCGGTTTCGGCCATGGCGACGCGATGCACTTTGACGGACATCGACCCCACGCAGCCCGGTCTGGAGGTTTACAAAGCCAACGGCGACGGCCCCAGTCCCGCCGGACTCGAACTGCGAAACGCGACGCACGGGCAAGCAAATCTTTCGCCCGGCGCTCCACAGGTCGCGACGGCGTGGCCCGGGCGTGTGCTCTGGATATCGACCCCGACACATGGGCGTGGAAATGTGGGGCAAAGGGGAAGGCGTGCAGCGGACTATTCGACGTGCATGGCAGAATTGATCTCGGCACGTTCGCCGCGAACCTGCAACATGGGCATTTGGTGGGATGGCGATTTGCTAAGGGAACTGCTGGATGGCGTCCGCATCAGCAAGTGGAACCCCAAAAATTCGAGCGAAGAACGCCTGTTTGATGGTCGGGATTTTGGTTGTGCTTCCAACAACGGCTCGAAATCCAATCCGTGTTTGTGTGCGGACATCCTCGGCGATTGGCGGGAGGAACTCATCGCCCGCACGGCGGATGGCAAGGAATTGCGGATCTTCACCACCACGATTCCCACCCCGCACCGCCTGCCCACTTTAATGCACGATCCTGTGTATCGGTTGGGCATCGCTTGGCAAAACGTGTCGTACAATCAGCCGGCGCACCCCGGTTTTTATCTGGGCCACGAAATGCAAATGCCGTCTCGGCCGAAGATCCATTGCGTGAAGTTTGCCGGCAACAAGAACTCCGCCCAGCCTTAACGGTTGCGGGTGGCTTCGGGTTTTGGCGTCTGGGTTTTCTGGGGGCCATATTTCTTGCCCCATTCGCGGAGCATGCTTTGCGCTTTGGGCGTGCCGTAGTTCGCGAGTTTTTTCGCGGATTCAATCCGCGAGATAATCGTGCCGAGTTGCGTCCGCGCCGCTGGCTTATCTTTGACGTAGGTTTCAATCCGCTCGGCGATCTGTTTCACTTGTTCGTCGCTGGCATCTTTTTGAATGAACTCCCTGAGCAGCCCGGTGAGTTTCTCATCGTTCGCGGCAGGGGCCGGTTTTGCAGCCCGCATCGCGCGGGGTTCCAGGTCGGAGAGCTTGGGCATCTCGCCGCCGGCGACTTCGATCGCGGCTTTTACGATTTTGGGAAGGTCCGCCTGCAAGCTCGGTTGAACCAAAGCAAAGTTCGCCGTCACCTTGTTTTTGTCGGCGACAAGAATTGTCATCGTGACGTTGCGATTGAGCCCGTAGGTTCCCGGTCCTTCGATTCCATCCGGGCTATACGTCACCGGCATGCGTGGGGTTGCGGGGAAGTTTTTTCGGACCTGCGAGAGCCAATTTTCGGTTTCGGTGGCATCTTCGGTCAGCCAAATCACGCCGCCGGTGAGCTTGTCGTCTTTTCGCTTGCTGAGGTAAGTCAACAGCGTGCGGGCCAAGCCAAACGCGGGGCGAGTTCGCTTGTGCAAAAAAATCAAAAGTTTCGGCTGGTCTTTGTTGGATTCGAGCAGATCCCAAGTTTTGCCCGCTTGTTCGCCATAGACCCCTTTCACTTTGAGTGCCGGCAATTTCTCGCCGACTTGCGGACCGGAAAAGATCTTCGGCGCGGCGGCTTCCTGCGAATCTTGCCCCCGCACAGCGGACACGAAGCCCCCCAACAACGCCATCGCAAGCAATCGCCTTAACATGGTTCAACCTCTATAAAAATGTGGACGTGAAAACTTCCGGGCAACTGGAGAGCGGATTCCTCCGCGAACTCGGTCACTTTTTTGCGTCTTTTTCGTAGAGCCAATCTAACGAGAAGCGGGTGATTTGCGTGGTGTTCAACCCCCCTTTGCGGCGGTCTCCCGCACAATGGCCCAACAGCACCTGGTCGCCGATGAAGTCCATCGCGGTGTAACAGTACCAGCCGTTGGGGTCATCTTCGAGGGTCTTGATTTTCTCCCAGGTTTTTCCTTCATCCCGCGAAATCGCGACGTGGAACGGGGTTCGCTTGCCTTGGTATTTCGCGGCTACGCGGTCGTGATTATTCCAGACCATCAACAAATCTCCGGTTTGGGGAATGCGTTCGATGGTCGCGGGGGATTGCGGAGATTTGATGTTCGAGGGTTCAAATGGCGTCCACGTATCGCCTTGGTCTTCGGAATAAGAAAGGTATTGGCTGCCGTGCGGCGTGCGGCAGAACATCATCAATCGCCCATCTTTTAACTCGATGACGCCGGGTTCTTGCAGGGTGAGCTTCTCGCCTTTTTGACGAGTTCGGCTTTGCCGCCACGATTGGCCGTTGTCATCGGAGAGATAACAACTGATGACGCCGCGACTGTCGAATTTGTTTTGCGCGGGCGTATTATGAAGCGAGATCGGCAGCACCAATCTCCCGCTTTTGAGTTGCACGGCCCGGTCGTTGTTAAGGATGTTGTAGCCCACTTCGGAGATGCAAACGACGGGTTCGCTCCAAGTTTTGCCTTCATCTTTCGAGATTCGCATCACAGGCCGGCAGTCGGTGAGCGAGTTTTTTCGCAGATAGAACAAGGCGATCTCGCCGGTTTGCAGCCTGAGCAGAGAAACGGACATCACGTTGAACTTGCCTTCCCGTGCGACGATGATTTTGTCATCGCCGGTCCAGGTTTTGCCATCGGCGCTCAAGTAGCGAGCGGCCAAATGACCGGCGGCATGGTCGCTGCCCCCGCCTGTGAAGTGGCTATAGATGAACAACACCCGTCCATCTTTGAGCTTGAGGAAATCCCCTTCGCTATTGCGCGGATTGCCCGGACTCGGCGGCAGCAGGCGAATTTTCTCCACGCCTGCAATCGGCTTGGGTTGATCGGCAGTGTCTTGGGCAAATAATCCGGAAGCCGAAGCCGCGATGAATACAAAGATCGTACCCATTCGCTTGAGGCGGCAAATAATCCCCGCAGGAAAGCCAACCTCGAACTTGCATTTTTGTTCCAGTATCCGTTTGTTATGTTTCATCTCTGTTTATCCTCAGAAACTCATTAAAAAAACATTAGAATTTCGTTCCTCCCGGTCAGCATGTGGGCCATTATCGCAAATTCCTGCCCGACTTTCCTGGAAGTCGGCGGTTTTTTCCCTCCTCCCCAAGCGAAAATCGACCTTGAGTGAATGTGCTCCCTGTGAGATAGTGCCTACCCTGAAACAGGTTGCGAAATTGCGATCCCAAATTCCGCCATACGGGGGCGTTCGGTTGGGCCAAAATTTCAATAATTGACGATAAGAACGAGAGATTTGCTCAAGAAATGGCCAGCGCTCAGTTATGGGGGACTCTGGTGATATTCGATTTGTGAAATGCCGATATAGAGGAAACATTTCGTAGAATGCTTCGCGGGGAGGTTCGGACCCCTTTCGCGAACTGATCGGCTGCTGTCGATGGAATTTGAAGCTTATCTGGCAAGGGAGTGCCAAACCTTGGACGTTCCAAACGCTCGACCCGCCTGCTCGGTAGTCCCCGCTCCCGACTTGAACGCCGGCAAACGTCTGTCGCTGGTGATCCCCGCATACAATGAACAAGACACCATCCACCAGGCGATTCAAGAAGCGCAAACGGCGCTGGAATCGCTTGTGTCGGCTTATGAAATTCTGATCGTCGATGACGGCTGCACGGACCGGACGGCGGCCATCGTTCGCGAGCAATCCGCCATCAACCCGTGCGTCAGGCTTTTGCAACAACCGAGGAACATGGGGTACGGGGCTGCTTTAAGGGCGGGGTTTCAAGCCGCCCGTTTCGAGTTGGTCGCCTTTACCGATGCGGATTGCCAATTTGAACTAGGCGATCTGGGTTACATGCTGCCTTTGACGGATCGCTTCGAGATCGTGTCGGGCTATCGCATCGACCGCAAAGACCCCGTGATGCGGCGGTTTTTCTCTTGGGGCTACAATACGCTGGTTCAACTGCTGATGGGCAGCCGAATTCGGGACATTGATTGTGCTCTGAAAATCTATCACAAAGATAGTCTGCCTGGCATCTTGCCGGAGGCGAACAATTTTTTCGCGAATACCGAAATGCTTTCCAAAGCCCGCGGGCAGGATCTTTCGGTGGTGGACGTGGGGGTTCATCATCGTCCGCGCGCTGCGGGAGAAAGCAAAGTCTCGCTAAGGGACATCCCCCAAACCCTGAAATCGCTGCTGCCGTTCTGGTGGACGCGGGTTTTGTTTTCGGGGGAAAAATCGGCCCCTGCACAGTCCAACCGCCATTTCTGGGCGGCGCTGGTCTTTCTGATGGTGGTTGCGGGGGCGTTGCTGTTTCCGAACCTCTCGTATCCGCTGATCGAACCGGATGAAGGCCGTTATGCGGAAATCCCCCGCGAAATGCTTTCCAGCGGAGATTGGATTGTGCCCACGCTGCAATTCCAACCGTATCTCGACAAGCCGCCGTTGTTTTATTGGTTATGCGCGGGCAGTTACAAACTCTTCGGCCCCACGGATTGGGCGGCGCGGCTCGTGCCTGCGATTTCCGCGTTTCTGACGGTGCTGATGACGTTTTTGTTCGGCTCGCGAATTTTGGGCGTCCGCTCGGGATTTTTGGGTGCGCTGACGATGTGTTTGTCGTTGGGATTCATCTATTGCGGACGATATTTAATTCTGGACAGTCTGTTCTCGTTTTTGGCCGCCGGTTCGCTGTTTTTGGCCTATGAAGCCGTGGCGGGCGGGAAATTCAAATGGTCGTGGTGGGTGGCCTCGGCGATGGTTTGCGGATTGGGCTTCTTGACGAAAGGGCCGGTCGCGTTGTTGCTGCTGGCTCCGCCCGTCGTGGCCTCTTGCTGGCTGAGCCGCCTGAAGACCGTGCCGAAGTTCACCGCCTGGATGGTTTACGGTCTCGTCGCGGTGGCAGTGGCGGCACCCTGGTACGTCGCGGTCAGTCTGAGGCAACCGGGGTTCATCCATCATTTCTTTTGGGTGCATAACTTCGGGCGGTTTATGTATTCCGTCAGCCATCCCGAACCGTTTTGGTACTTCGCGCCGGTGCTGGTTTTGGCCTGGATGCCTTGGGGTTTGCTGTTCGCGCCTTTGGCTGTGTTTTTGGTGAAGCGTTCGAAGGAAATCCGCGCGGCCCGCCCGCTGGGTATGGGATATTTCGTGTTGTGGGCCGGTTGGTGCTTGGCGTTTTTCTCGCTCTCGAAGGGCAAACTGCCGACCTACATTCTGCCGGCTTGGCCTGCAATCGCTTTAGTGCTGGGACATTATCTAGGTTCGATGGGCGCGCTGGCTCCGCGTGTGCTTCCGCAATGGACTCTGCTGCATTCGCGATTTCAAATCGGCCTCTTGGGAATGTCCGTCGCGGGAGTCATCGGCTGCGCGGGAGCCTATTTCTTGCAGCTCATCGGCTCGGTCGAGTTCGGTTACAAATTCGTGCTGTGGACCGCATCTTTGGTCGCAGTTGTCATTCTGTATAAGCGCTGGTCTCCACAAGTTCTCTATGGGGTATTCAGCCTGATCGCATTCGCGGTCACCTTCGAGACCGCGCAAACTTTGTTTCCGGCTTGGAGCGAAATCCACGCGGTGCTGCCGGTTCAAACCGCGCTTCACGACGAGATCATGCACAGCCCGGCGGATGTGATCAATTGCGGAAAAGAATGGGGTTCGGTTCCGTTTTATCTCCAACGAAATGATGTGACCTTCTTGCACCGGGGAAACTTGGAAAAGCTGGTTCAACGCATGCAGGAACGCCGGGGCACCTATTTAGTGATGAACTACGATGTCGAAATCGCGGAATTGCAGCGGCTGTTCCCGGCGAATGGGGTTGTCAATGTCCTCTGGAAAACCAAACGGGCGACCATCGTTTATCTGCGCCGGAAGGAACTCCGCTGCCGACGTCGCCCGCTTTCACCGCCGCCCGCGACAGCATGCCTCAACCCCCCACCCAAACCGCCGAACTCGACCGAGCCACAAAACACCTCTAACGGCCACGAGATCGGACGGGACTCAGAACAAAGCGCAGTAGCGGCCACACGTTGCCCCTGCCTTTTTCGGCAACGCCAGTCGCGAGATTGAACCTCCGGCCCCCAAATCGCCTCAACCTTTCTGAGGCACAGGTTTCGCTCTGTCCACGGATGACAGCAGCCTACGGTCTCGCTAAACTGATTTCGTATCGGCGGAACAACCGCAACCCCAACCGGCGAGAGTGGCGGAATTGGCAGACGCGCTGGATTTAGGATCCAGTGTCTTCGGACGTGCAGGTTCAAGTCCTGTCTCTCGCATTCGGGTTTTTACACTTCTCTAATAAAGGACTTAGGGCGTCTTGCCTTGAGTCCTTTTTCGCGTGAAATGCTCCGCCGATGCCGCCGGGTACCTCAAGTGGCGGCCGTATCGCATCGTGTGGCAAACAGACACGAGATCTTTGGAGTGTTTCTCGGTTTCTCAATTTGACATACGATTATCACTTTCAGCATCTCCGTGGGTGGATTGTCATGGATCGACACGGGGATTTCCGCCGCCACTTCGCGGTCCGGCAATCTGCGTTAAGGCCGGGGTAAAGAAGCTCGCAAACTTTCTAGGGTTTCTCGGTCCCATTGTCCCCGGTAAAGCGAGTTGGCATAGTCGCGATACCATTCCGCCGTGCGGGCGGCGTATTCCCTTATATCTGCGGGCGGGGAGTTTTTTGGGGTTGCGGGGGGAACTCGCCATTGGTTCCATGCGCAATTCGCCCGGCGAATTGGTGCAGCGTTTCCCCGGCACTCCGCGCTAACCCGTGCGGATGGAGGTTGTGATCCACCTGCTTCAAAAGCTGTTGCATTTCCGCGAGACCAGGATCGAGCGGCTTAGACCGGCGCTTAAAAAATCGTCTTGGCCAAGGAATCCGCAGGGCCAAATACACCAGAAAGCCCAGCAGAAAAACCGCGATCAGCACGCCCAACCAAGTCGAACGCACCACAGACCACGCCCGGCCCCAACGCTTTTGGGAAATGAAAGTCCGCAGTCTCCGCCAATTGCTGCTGAGCGTTTCCCACCAAGCGAAGCGAGGAGACGGTTGATCGGCAGAGGGCACGCCTTCCGCCGGCGTGGCTTCCACCGTGATCCAGCCTTGTGGTTCCGCATAGGCTTCCACCCAAGCGTGGGCATCGCGATTGCGGGCCACCCAATACTTGCCCGCAGGATTCCACTCGGCAGGCACAAATCCCGTGACGTAGCGAGTCGGCACATCGGCGATTCGCAACAGCAAAGCGGCGGCCGAGGCAAAGTATTCGCAATGGGCGGCGGGTTTCTCCCTCAAAAAATACAACAACGGATCTTCGCCGGTGGGAACTTCAATTCCCAAGTGGTAGCGGTAGTTGTCTTGAAAGTACCGTTCCACAGCGGTGATTTTTTCCGCAGGGGTGCGGGCATTTGCAAATATCTTTGCCGCGAGTTCCTTGAGGTGCGGTTGATATTCTTCCGGGACTTGCAGCCAGCGCTCGAAGAGTTGCGGAGTCGGCGAATCGAAACCCAGAGGAACGGGAACGCAAGCGGTGTAAGGATTGCAGGCTTCCACATCGGGAAGCACGAACTCTCCGAAAGCCAGCATCCCCAACCGATCCGCCGGCGTAATCAGATGCGTGGTTCCCAAAGGCGTAAACGCCGAGGCGGCTTGCCGGCCCGCTTGCCAACATTCCCAGTATTGCCAATCCTCGGTTTTTGGTTTTTCATGGGAAGGGTGTGCAAACAAGTTCTCGCCGGGTTCTAGCGTCCGCATGCCTTGGGGAACATCGGCGTTCTTTGTGATTTCCACGCCGGGCAAACCCATGTGGGATTCCCACGTGCTGGAGGCGAATTGCACAAACACCGCCCCACGAAAATAGCCGGGGAACTTTTGGGAATAGACCCATAAAGCGATCTCTTGTTCGTGGGCGGATTTTTCGCGGGCGAGAGATCCCAATCGCGAAGTCCGCGAGAAACCCACCGAACCGCTTCCGTTCGTGGCGGCCATCAATTCGATCAGCCAGTCTTCAATTTTTTTCTCGAATTCATAAAGTCCCCACGAACCCATCCACGCCGTCACCGCGATGATTCCCAGCACGAAACCGGCGGCGGTCTTTCTGCGTTTGCCGGCTTTCACCCGGCGGGATTGCCGGTCCGCATCGCCCGCTGCGGGAACGGGCATCGGCTTTCGGCAGGTCCAAAGGTAGATCGCCCACAGCAGCGCATAGCCCACCGCGAAAAATTGCGTCAGCGTGCGTTGTTCGCCGGTGATTTGAATGTCGGCGATGCAGATTAAGGCGACAGCCCCCAAAGCGGGTAGCACGGGCGAGAGCGCATCTTCTTCGCGGTGAACAAGAAATTGTGCCGCCTCGATCAACAGCAGAAATTGAGCGATCAGAAAGGCGACTTCCGTGCGGATGAATTCCGTGCCCACGGGGAAAATGCTGGGCGAGAACCGATGCTTCAACAGAAAGAAAAACGCCGCCGTCGCCGAGAGCAAAAACGCCTGCTCCCGGCTGAGCGAAATTCGCCAACGGGTCGCGGCCCCGAATGCGGCCAAGATCACAATCAGCAATGGAAATTGGACGCTCTGCGAGAGCAGCCCCATCAGAGCTGCTTGCAAGGCCACCAACGCCAACCCGATCGCTTGCTGCATGTGAAAAAAGTTTTAAGGTTATTGGTGCAAGAAGTTTTTGCCGGGGAATTTCTCCATTCATTTTAGAATGCGTCAAGGGACAAGGGAATTGATGATTGAGGTCTAGGGCTTAGAAAAGCAAAGCTAAAAGCTGATTGCTGAAAACAAAAACGAAACCGACGGGCAATCCATGACCGTCGGTTTCGTAAGTTGCTGCACCTTTGACATCCGTGCCCTAGCAGCACCTGGAGAGAGTCCGCTGAATTTAGTGGCCGGTGTCGTAAGCGTGCATTCCGTGTTCGGAGATGTCGAGACCTTTGACTTCTTCTTCGGGCGAAACTCTGAGCACTCCAACGATTTTCAGAATTGTGAACAATACGAACATCGTCGCGAAGGCCCAGATTGGAATAGCCACCGAGCCTTTGATTTGAGCCATCAGATTTTTGCCTTCCCCGAACAGCCCCGTGGCAATCCCACCCCAGACGCCGCACAGGCCATGCACCGGGAATGCACCCACGGGGTCGTCGATTTTCAGCTTATCCAAAGCGATGATGCCCAAGACGACAATCACTCCCGCGACCGCTCCGATCACCATAGATTCCGGGTTGGTCACGCAATCGCAGTTGGCGGTGATTCCCACCAGACCCGCCAAGACTCCGTTGAGCGTCATGGACAAGTCCGGCTTGGAGAACAGCGCCCAACTCAGGATCATCGCGGTAATTCCACCCAGTGCCGCCGCGATGGTGGTGTTGACGGCGATTAACATGGTGACTGAAGTGTTGGCAGCCCCCGTGAATGTCAATTGACTTCCCGGATTGAACCCGTACCAACCAATCCAAAGTACGAAAACACCGAGCGTGGCAATTGTGAGGTTATGCCCCGGCATCGGCTGAGACTTGCCATCTTCGGAATACCGTCCGATGCGGGGACCAAGCACGATGGCTCCGGCGAGCGCGGCAAATCCCCCGCAAGCATGCACGACCAACGAACCGGCGAAATCGTGGAAGCCCGCCGTCTGAAGCCAACCGCCGCCCCATTTCCACATCCCGCTGATGGGATAGACCAAGGCGGTAATGAACATGCTGTAGATCAAATAGGCGCTGAATTGCAACCGCCCGGCCACGGCCCCCGAAACGATGGTGGCTGCCGTGGCCGCGAAGGCCACTTGAAACAGAAAATCGACTTGTGGGTCCAACAGAAACCCGCTCTTCGCTTCGATGGCCGCTAACGTGGCCTTGGCATCTGCTTTACTTTGTTTCTCGGCTTTGATGGCGGCGGCTTTTTCTTCCGGCGTCATCGCTTTTTCTTCGTCGGTCAAGTCCTTCGGGCTTTTGGTTTCTAAGTCGCTTGTTTCTTTCTCGGCTTCTTCGGGGGTCGCGGTGGCAATGGTTTCCGAAATGCCGGGACCGGCGAAACCGAACCACTTCCCTTCAAACTCAGCTCCGGGATACATCAGCCCATAACCGACCAGCCAAAACAACGTGACCCCCAAACACATATCAATCAGGTTTTTGAAGAGAATATTGACGGCATTTTTGGCGGCGTTAAAACCGGTTTCCACCATCGCGAAGCCGGCTTGCATGAACAAGACCAGAACCGCCGAAAGGAGGAGGAAAATGTTGTTGACGGTGAAATTGACTTCCAACAGCGAAGGCGGAGGATCGGGGGGGGCTTCCTCTTCCTTGGGAGTAGTCGGAGATTTTCCTTCTTCCATCAGTTCCGCCCGTTTTGATTCGGGTTCGTCTTCCTGTGCGAACACGGGCATGGGCCGGGCAAACGTAGCGAGCAGCACGAGGCCGCCGACAATGGGAATGAGCGCGTGCGAACACTTCATGGAAAACTTTCCCTCTCAAAAATGGGGCCGAATAAGTGTGCCTGTTTCCGCGCAAACCGATCGCGGAAAAGTTGGGCGTTTGGAAGCGGGTGAATTTAAGCGTTGCGATCAAGCCGAGCGCAGTTCAACACGAAGATTCGCGGAAGAATCTTGGGACCGTTTGAAAACTGCCTCATTCCGGCTGACTTGGGCGGAATCGCAATTCGCATGCCTTTGCGCGGAAGAAATCTAAGCAATGCATACAAAAAGCCCAAGATTGAGGGGTTTTTCCGCAATTTTTCTTTGCGGGACTCCGCCCGTCTTTTGCAGGCAAAGCGGGTGGTGCATCAGATCAAGGCAGCCCTGCCTGAATAATGCGCTTCCCCGCCGGTCCCTTACTTGTCCCAGTTTTTGCCGATGGTCCAGCGATAATTGAGCACGCGGCGGCCGTTGGTTTGCTCGGCGCACAGCCAAAGTTCTTGGCCTTTCAGGGCCTGGGCATTGGGGACGAAATATCGCTTCACGCTTTGGCCGGCTCCCTGTTTGATGATGAGCTTTTTCTGCCGTTTCGCGCTGGGGATAAACAAGCTGCATTCAAAGTCCAGCGATTCCAAGGGGGCGGTTTTGTTGATGAGCGTTTGCTCGATCTCTAAAACTCCGTTCTCCATCTGCCGATCCGTGACAATCATTTCCACATCGCCCAAACCCACTTCCAGCCGGCGATAAACCCGAAAGCGGTATTTGCGGTCGGCGTCGATTTCCACGTCCATCGCCATTCGCTCGGTTCCCAAAGTCGCATTGGGAGGCAGCGTGATTTGCAGAGGCAGGCGAAAACTTTCGCCGCGTCCGGCTTGCAAAGGGAAGGCGCGCGGTTCCACTTCCCACTCCGAAGGGACGTTTAATGCCACGGTTCCGCTCACGCCTTGCGCGAAGGTGTTCTGTCCGAGGATGTTTTCCCGATGCACGCCCGTGGTGCTGGCGAGTCGGCCCGTTTCAAACTGCATCGCCAACCGCCAACGGGCGATGGGTTCCGAGCAACCGCTAATGACCAGCGGCATCGGACCGACGGAAAGAATCTGCCTTCCGCTGTCGGGGTCGATGGCCAACCGCGTTTGCTCGCCCCATAAGTTGATTGCGGTGACTTCCGTGGCATCGCCCAGATAAACGGTTTCCGTCACGGGTTGATCGTTCCAGATGAACATCACCACGTCTTTTTGGCCCTCGCGTTGGAACAAGAAATTTCGGCTGCCTGCCGGCAATTGCAGCGAGCCGAGATACTTTGCCCCCCGCAATGCCAACGCCGTTGTCCGCCAGGGCAAGAATAAAAGCGTGGGGGAACCATCGGGATTGAGTAGCCCGCATTCTTCATCGAGGACATCCTCCGCGAAGATCGCTTCGGGGTTGGTCATCTTGGCGGCGACCATTCGCTTGACGAGATCCTCGCCGCGCTCTTTTGTGGTGTGCTGCGATTTCGACAATGGTCGGAGCAACACCCAGCGATCGGATGCGGTTTTGGGAATTTGGTTCGACGCCGACTTTAAGGGCGGCCGCTTCGATTTTTGTTCATAAGAAAGAAACGAACGAGAGAGTTTTTTGTCTTGAGGCAGCGGCACGTCTGTGTTCCAATGCACGCCGATGTGCGTGTCTCGCCCGATGCGGTCGAATTGGCGTTTGATGGCGGTTAGGGTTTCGGGAAGATTCTGAATGCCGACGAAACTGCCATCCCGGTCATCTCCCAACTGCCAGTATTGCACGGTCGAAGAATACTTGGCCAATACGGGGTCCAACCAGGCGGACCAAAACGAGGGCGATTGCGTGAAGACCTCGCTGATGCCGGTCCAATTGGCAGCGAACTTGCGGCGCAGCGTGGTCGGTGGATCGTTGAGGAGCCCCACGGGCTGAATCCGCCGCAGCGAGAGAAGATTGAAGAACTGAGTGATGTCGGCCGACTGCCCACCGCTTCCGGCATGCACGGAGTTCCACACAGGATACTTCAACCAATTGATGCCTCCTTGCAGGGAGACCTCCGCCAGATCTTTCAAGGGAAGTTCGCCCGCCCCCTGAGGAAACGACCAGCCGAACTCGCCATCCAGGCGGTTGTCCACCAGATCGAGAACCGCGAACGTGGATACCTTTTCGAAGATGATGCCATCATCCCGCCGCAGCGAGGCTTGCACGCGGTAAATTCCATAATCTTGAGGAGCCAACTTCCAAATCACCGCGCGTTGTTTCGAGGCATCTTGCTTCGGCGGGGAACTCTGCGAGGGATTCGCGGGCAGTTCTTCTTTTTTTTGATCGAGAATGTTCCCCCGATTATCGAGCAGCCGCAAATCCAAATGGTAGACAGGATGAATCGGCACAACTGTGGGCATGGTAAGTCCCAAGCCCGGAAACGCGGGAACGAACACCGGCGGCAAGGGGTCTAATCCGCTGATGCGGGTTTCGACTTTCACCGGCGAACCCGGTTCCACAAATTGCGTGCGGAAATTGCTGACCAATTCGAGCTGCGGCAACCGGCCCATCCACAGATCATCGAACCAAGCGCTGCCCGCGATGTCGGTGGCGGTTCCATTGACCAGATGGCAACCCACAACCACGAACCTGGCATCGGGATGCGGCGAAATCGGCCCAATCCGCACCCGCTGCCAATCCCGAAACGTCCCACTGACCGCCCGCGTCAAAAACCGCTGAATTCGTTGGCGTTTGTGGTTCAAGAACGAAACCGAAATCAACGCGGCATCGTTTTTCAAGTTGCGGGTTTTGATCGCTCCTTGAAACACGTAAGCATGAAACGGATCGATTCTGCAAACCGGCGAATACAGAATCGCAGGCCCGCCATTGGCCTGAAATTGCAGGCTTTGCCCGCCATGCACTCCCCGTGTGGGATCGATTTCCACTTTCAGATAATGCGGAAAAGCCCGCCCGATGCGGCGGGTCCAATCATCGGGTTGTAAATCATAATCTAAGTCTTCCTTGTTCTCGAAAGAGAACCGAAACACCTCGAACGCCCCGCGAAACGGATCGGCAGACTCCGCCGCCAAATCTCGAGGCAGGCATCCGAGGTAGCCCGCCATCGCGCCGCCGAGTAGAATAAGGAAGGGGATTCTCGCCATCAGGTCAAATAGGTTGATCGTTTACGAAACACGAGGCTTGAATACAAATCGGGCAATCTCCCTGCCGAAATGAAGCCGTTCGCGGTTCCTGCGGGTCTTTCCCATCAGGCGGATTAGCACGAAAGTTTCGGCTGAAACCGTTTTCATCCCACCTCCATTTTTGAGAATCGTTCGCTTCCCATGTTTCCTCTTCGGATGTCCATCGCCACACGCTCGTTACAAGAACCCCTCAAACGGGCCGTGCAAACGGCGGCGGAGATGGGGGCACAAGGCGTAGAGTTCGATCTTAGAAATGAAATCCGCCCCGGCGAAATGTCGGACACCGGGCGCAGGCAATTGCTGCATTATTTGGAGGAAATGAACCTCACCGTCGCCTCCGCGATGTTCCCCACCCGGCGGGCGTTTTACGATCTGGAAGAACTCGACACCCGCTTGGCCGCAACCCGCCAGGCGATGGAGTTCGCCTTCCAATTGAAAGCCTATATTTTGACCTTGCGGGTCGGACGCATCCCGGAGGAAGCCGATTCGCAAGAATATCAAATCCTCAAACAAGTGCTAAACGATTTGGCCCGGCACGGAAACCGCGTGGGCGTGACTTTGGCGATCACCCCCATGCGGGACAACCCCACTTTGCTGCTGCAATTGCTGGGCGAAATCACCGAGGGCCTAGTGGGCATCAACTACGATCCCGCCATGTTTGCGATGGCGGGCCAAAACCCGATCCAAGCCTTATCGAAAATGCAATCGCATGTGCTGCACGTGTTGGCAAGGGATGGCCTTCGCGACATGGATGGCAGCGGTTTGGAAGTGCCCCTCGGGCGGGGCGAAGTCGCGTGGGAAGAAGTCCTCGCCCAGTTGGACGAGGCCGAATACAAAAACTGGCTCACCGTGGACCGCACGCAAGGCGAAGACCGCCCCGGCGACATCCGCCGAGCCATCCAATACCTAAAAACCATCGCCGTGGGTTAAAGATCATCCAGGCGAGCGGGGGGGTGTCAGCCCCTGGTTATGGAGCATGCTTCAAAACGTAGAATGATTTCTTTGGCACTCCGGGGCGATCATTGCAGATTTCACAAAACCCTTTTGGCTAAGCAGAAAACATAGGCATGAGTTTTCGATTTGCGATTTTTGTCTTGGCTTTTCCGCTGGCTACTTCGGTATTCGCAGAAGATGCCAAGCCAAACCTGGGAAAAGGTTTCGACTTCTTTGAAGCCAAGATCCGCCCGGTGTTGGTGAAGCACTGCCTAGATTGCCACTCCGCGGAAGCGGGCGTGACCGAGGGGAATCTCAGGCTCGATACACGCGCGGGCCTTCGCAAAGGCGGAGACCGGGGACCGGCGGTCGTGCCCTTCAAACCGGAATCGAGCCTGCTGCTGAAAGCCATCTCGCACGCCGATGCCAAACTCAAAATGCCGCCCAAGGAAAACCGTTTGCCGGAAAAGGTGATCGCGGATTTTCAAACCTGGATCAAACAGGGCGCTCCCGACCGCGCGAAGAACCCGCTGGCGAAAAAGCATGGAAACCAGAACTGCCCCGCCGAGATTTCTGGGCCTATCAAACCCCCAAGCGGGCGAAAGTTCCTGCCGTCAAAAACACTGCTTGGCCCCAACGCGATTTGGATGCCTTCATTCTGGCGAAGTTGGAAGAACAGTCTCTCACGCCGTCAACCGATGCCAAGCCCGCCGTGCTGCTTCGTCGATTGCATTTTGATTTAGTGGGTTTACCGCCTTCCCCCGAAGCGCGAAAACGCTTTCAAAATCGCATGGAATCCGCCGGGTTGGATGCCGCCTTGGAAAAAGAAACCGATGAGTTATTGGCCTCGCCGGGCTTCGGAGAACATTGGGGCCGGCATTGGTTGGATGTGGCCCGCTTCGGGGAATCCAGCGGCGGCGAGGCGAACATTTCTTTTCCGCACGCCTGGCGATACCGGGATTACGTGATCGACAGCTTCAATGCGAATCTGCCTTACAATCGGTTTCTGACCGAACAGATTGCCGGCGATTTATTGCCCTACGACACCGAGGCCCAGCGCACCCGCTTGTTAATTGCCACGGGCTATTTGGCGGTCGGCCCCAAACGCTTGGATGAAGGCAACGGGTTTCAATTTCTCGCGGACTTGGTGGACGAGCAAATCGACAGTTTTTCGCGTTCGCTGCTCGCCAGTTCCGTGGCGTGCGCCCGCTGCCACGATCACAAGTTCGACCCCTTCACCATGCGGGATTATTACGCCTTGGGCGGGATTTTTCTCAGCACGAAAACGTATTTCGGAACGGCGATCTCGCCCGCGAATCGCGTGGCCGGCGACCCCTTGGTCTTGCCCCGACTCGCAGGGCAGCCGATTTTTCATCCTTCCATCCCAGCCCAAAAAGTGGCGAAATTGAAAGCCGATCTCGCCGCCTTGAAAGCAGAAGAAAAACGCAAACGACAAGCCGTCTTCCAAGCTGTCGCCGACGGGAAAGATCCCAGCGGACTATTCACAATTCAAGATGCGCTGCGAATTTTCTGGGGCGTCGGCGGGATCGAAGGCCAATTGGAAAAAGTCGATGACTCCGGCCGGGCGCTGCCATTGGCCATGGGCGCGTTGGACCGGGAAACTCTCTACGATGCCCCGCTCTTAAAGCGAGGCGACATCAGCCAAGCCGGCGAACCCGTGCCGCGCAGGATTCCCCGCTGTGCTTTCGTTCGAAGAAGATTTTCCGATCCCCAAAAATCAGAGCGGGCGGTTGCAATTGGCCCGTTGGGTGACGGATGCAAAACATCCGCTGACCGCCCGCGTGTTCGTCAACCGCGTTTGGCAGAATCTGTTCGGAGCGGGCCTCGTCAAAAGCGTGGACAATTTCGGTTCCACGGGAGAACCGCCCAGCCATCCTCAATTGCTCGATCATCTCGCCTTGCGGTTCATCGAAGACGGTTGGTCCGTCAAACGGCTGATTCGCGAAATGGTGCTTTCGCGAACGTATCGGCAAGCCTCCACGTTTCAGCAAACCGGATTTCGCAAAGATCCCGACAACCGCTTGTTGTGGCGGATGCCCAAAAGACGGCTGCCGGCGGAAGCGATTCGCGATGCGATGTTGGCGGCTTCCGGGGAACTCGATTTGGCTCGCCCTGAAGGCTCTTTGGTCGCCAAGGTGATTGGGGATCGCCCGATTTCACTGATCGGTTTGGACAAGCGCGTGCCCGCCGATTTAGATGGGTCGGTCCATCGCTCGGTGTATTTGCCGATCATCCGCGACCGCTTGCCTGAGATTCTTGACCTCTTCAACTTCGCCGAGCCGAGTTTGGTCACCGGCCAACGGGAAATCACCAATGTCCCGCTGCAAGCCTTGTATTTGCTGAACAGCCCCTTCGTCAGCCGGCGAGCCGAGGCATTGGCCGCCCGCTTGGAACGGGAAACTTCGAAACCTCAAGCTCAAATCGAACGGGCTTTCCTGTTGTGTTTTGGCCGGCTTCCCTTAGAAGCAGAAACGGAACGCAGTTTGGATTTTTTGCATCAAACAAATACGCAAGATGACAAAGCGGGACACGACAAACTCATCAGTTTTTGCCAAGCCCTGTTATGCACGGCGGAGTTCCGCAATTTGGATTAGCGATTCGGGAGAGAGTCGCGGCGCAACTTGCGGATTGCAACTATGCTGACGATAAAAAAACCGTTTGGAATCCCAATCGGACAGCGGCGAGTGCTCGGGAAGGTGTCTTTTCTCCTATTGAGATTCCCCTCTCGCGGAACGATCTTCGGGAATCCCCGCATCGGCAGGTCTTCCGCCACGGGGAGGCAGATCGGGTTGATCGGGGCGAATCAACGGCAGCCCCGTGGCCTCATCCATCAGGCGATGCAAATGCCTGGGGGACTCCATCAGAATGACTTCCAAAGTCGGGCGGACAAAGGCTTCCAACACGTGCCCACCGCAGGCGGTGGCGTCGCGTTTGCCGAGGACGACGTGCGCGTGAACTTTCGGCTTGCCTTGGTGTTCCGCCACGTTCCCCACCAAAAACAAAACTTCCACCTGTTCTTCGATGGGGTTTTCCTCGTACTTTTTCTTATCCGGGTTGAACCAACCTAGCTTGGCCTTTTGAAAGGCTCCGATGGCGGTGAAATGCGCGTGCGGTCAGCTTTTCCGCTTTCGCGAAGCCAAGCAGACCTTCGACAAATTCTTCGCCGGCTTCAAAGACTACGACATAAGTTTTTTCGGAGTCGGAATTGAGCAGCTTCGATTGCATGGTTATGGATTTCCTTAAGAAAAGATAAGCGGAATGCGGTGGTTTCCTTCCCGCCAGCGTCCGCCTTGGACGTACCGGTTACATTGGCCGTTTCGAGGGAATCTGCGAGGGCACTTTTCCATTGCTGTAGGGATAAGACGATTCGGGAAAGTCCCGCCGCGGGTCGTTCGATTTCTCGTCCAAAGCCATTTCAAGCACTTGGGCCAAATGAAGCGCACGGCGGTTGGTTAATTGCTGGATCTGTTCTTGACAACTAAATCCATCGGCGATGATCAGCATGCTTGCATCGGCCTCGCGGACGGCGGGCAGCAAAACCCGTTCGCCGCATTGGACCGAAATCTCGTAATGCTGTTTTTCAAATCCGAAGCTGCCGGCCATCCCGCAGCAACCCGAATCGAGCAATTGGTAATCCAGGCCCAATCGCGAGAGAATTTCTTCCTCGTCCCGCATGCCCATGATGGAATGATGATGACAATGGCCATGCACCACGGCGGGGCGGTTTAATGGGGACGGCTGATAATCATCCGCTTTCTGCCGTAAAAACTCGCTGAGCAAAAACGTCTGCTCGGAAAGGCGTTTGGCATCATTATCGTACGGGAACAAGCCGGTCAGTTCATCGCGAAACACAGTCACGCAACTGGGTTCCAATCCCACGATGCAAACGCCTTGGCGAATTTTCGTCCGCAAGTGATTGAGGATTTCGGCCAACAGTTTTTTCGCCTTGTCCAGCATGCCGAAATCGTACAAAGGCCGACCGCAACACAAAGAGGCTTCGGGCAGCGCGACGTCGAAGCCCGCAGCTTCCAAAACGCGGACTGCGGCTTTGGCGACTTCGGGATGGAAATGGTTGTTGAAGGTGTCCGGCCAGAGAATAACTTCGGGATTGCCCCGCCGCTGCGGTCCCCGTTTGCGGAACCAGGCTTTGAAAGTTTCCGGGGCAAAGGCGGGCATTTGACGTTGGGGAGCCACGCCGCCGGCCCATTTGACGAAGGAACCCAAGCCCGGAGCGCAGGCCGGCCCAATTGACGAGCCCGGCGCGAACGATGCCAATCTCGCCCACCAATAAATCCATCCCATGCTGTAGGCGCTTCGCGGACGCAAGCGGCCTTTATAGTAATGCGCAAGAAACTCCGCCTTATAGGTGGCCATGTCCACATCCACGGGGCAGTCGCCTTTGCAGCCTTTGCAGGCCAAGCACAGATCGAGGGCCTCTTTGACTTCATTGCTGCGCCAGCCATCTTGAATTACGTCGCCTTGAAGCATTTCATAGAACAACCTAGCCCGCCCGCGCGTGGTGTATTTTTCCTCGCGGGTGACCATGTAGCTGGGGCACATCGTACCGCCTTCGGTCCGCCGGCACTTGCCGACGCCCACGCAACGGTTGGCGGCATGGGCAAAATCGCCGTGGTCCTCGGAATAGGCAAAGTATGTTTGGGGCCGGGGGGGATTGTAATCGACGCCGAGTACCAGGTTTTCATCCAGCTTATTGGGTTCGACGACTTTTCCCGGATTCATTTTCCAATTCGGATCCCAAATGGACTTGAACTCGCGGAACGCGCCGATCAGTTCATCGCCGAACATTTTCGGCAAAAGCTCGGCCCGCGACTGGCCGTCGCCGTGCTCGCCGGAAATAGAACCGCCGTAGCGAACGACCAAGTTGGCCCCCTCCTCGACGAAACGGCGATAGTTATTTAACCCTTGGGGCGTGGTGAGTTCAAAATCGATCCGCGTATGAATACAGCCTTGACCGAAATGCCCATATAGCGAGCAGCCATAGCCGTGCTTATTTAAGAGTTGGCGAAATTCGCGGAGATACCGGCCCACCTTTTCCGGGGCGATGGCGGCATCTTCCCAACCGGGCCAAGTATCGTGTTCGCCCGGCACGAACGCCGTGGCTCCCAAGCCGGATTCACGAATCTCCCAAATTGTGTCTTGCGATTTTTGATCGGCAAAGATCTCGATGTGGGGGGCATCGTCCTGCTTGCTTAAATCGGTCTTGAGCTTCTCGGCCTTTTCGCGGGCTTCCTCCTTGGATTCGCCGCCGAATTCCACGAGCAGCCAACCTTCGCCGTCCGGCAGCAATTTGGCATCGTCGGGGTGCAAGCCTTTGAGTTTCATGTAGCGCACGAGATGGTGGTCGATTCCCTCCAAGCCGGTTGGCCCGTGCTCCATGATTTTAGGAACGTGATCGCCCGCCGTATAAACATCGGGATAACCCAAGACCGCCAATGCCCGATGAGGCGGACTGTGAATCAAATTCAGCGTGGCTTCCAGAGTCAACACGCACGTGCATTCCGTGCCCACCAGTGCGCGGGCCACGTTGAATTGATTTTCCGGCAAAAGCTCATCCAGGTTGTAGCCCGAGACCCGGCGGGGAATGTCGGGATAGCGGAGGCGAATTTGATCCGCGTACCGATCCCTCAGGTCTCGCAGCTTGCGATAGATTTCCCCCCGCCGGCCTCCATCGGAAATGATCTGGGCCAGTTCTTCTTCGGAGGTCGGACCGACCTTCATGCGAAGGCCATCGTAAGTCAGAATATCGAGTTCGTGGACGTTATCGGCGGTACGGCCCGACATCACCGAATGCACGCCGCAGGAGTTATTGCCGATCATGCCTCCCAGCGTGCAATGATTGTGGGTCGAGGGATCGGGGCCGAAGGTCAGATGGTGTTGCTCGGCTTGTTCGCGAAGGTGGTCCAAAATTGTGCCCGGCTGCACGCGGGCGAGTTTTTGGTCCACATCAATCTCGATCACATCGTGCATATATTTGGAGAAATCCAAAACCACGGCCACGTTGCAGCACTGACCGGCCAAACTTGTGCCGCCGCCTCGGGCTAGAATGGGAACGCCGTATCGCCGGCAAGATTCCACCGTCGCCACCACATCGTCAATCTCGCGAGGCACGACCACGCCGATGGGAACTTGCCGGTAATTCGAGCCATCGCGGGAATAAAGCGCCCGGCTGCCTTCATCGAAGCGGACTTCCCCCGAAGTGTTGTTACGCAGTTCCACGATCAAACGCTCGGCTTCGGAATTGCCGAACGATCGAGACGGTCTCGCCGCAGGCTGGGTGCTTGGTTGAGTGGAAGTTGCCATCAGTTTCTATTCCTCCGTTTTTTCGAGACAATCAGAATTTCCACGAACGAGAGCGGCCATGAGCGAGCCAATTGGGGCAAATGGCTTCAATCGCTCTTCCAGGTCAGGAATTTGTCGGCATCCGTCCTCTTCAGCTCCAGCCCCAAACCCGGACGACTTCGGTCCGGGCGGAGGGTTCCCTGAATCGGACTTAAAGCCCCCTCGAACAGCATTTGCTCAATTCGCACGTGATCGTGGAAATACTCCAGATGCCTTGCGGGCAAACAGGCGCAGGCGACATGGCAATGCAGATTCGGAGCCGTATGGGCCGAGAGTGGCAAACTTCGCGCCAAGCAGAGTTCAGCCGCCCCCAAAAAACCTGTGAAACCGCTGCACCGGGTGGCATCGGCCATCAGCACGTCCACGGCCTCGGCTTCCAAGAGGCGGCGAAAATCCAGAAGTTGATACCCATATTCGCCGGCGGTGATCTCCATGCCCGCGGGCGGCGCGATTTCGCAGCAACCGCAATCCGTCCAGATCATCGGAACTCACCGGCTCCTCGAACCAGACCACGCCGGAATCCGCAAAGATTTCCGCCTGAGCCAATGCCTGCTTTCGGCTGTAGGCTCCATTGGCATCGACGAACAACTTGGCTTGAGAACCAATCGCCGCGCGGGCCGCCTTGACGCGGGTAATGTCTTCTTGCGGATGACGGCCCACTTTCATTTTCACCCGCGGGATGCCTTGCTCGACCCAGCCGCCTAGTTGTTCGGTCAGTTGCCCCAGGGAATACGAAGTAAATCCGCCGCTGCCATAAATGGGGATTTCGGTTCGCGCGGGGCCAAGCAGATCCAACAGAGAAACGTCCAACAAACGGGCTTTCAGATCCCATAAAGCGATGTCCAAGGCGGCCATGGCCGAGGACACCAAACCCGGCCGGCCCAAGTTCCGCGTGGCATTTCGCATCGCGGCCCAGATTTTTCCGATGGCCATTGCATCCTGATCGAGCACGGTGGTTCGTAGCGACTCATCAATCAAATGGGCGACGGCGGAATGGCTGTAGGTATAGCCCATGCCGATTTTTCCCTCGGCATGAAGGTGTACGACAATCATTGTCGTCTGATTCCATTTCAACGTGCCGTCGGATTCTTCTTGATCGGTGGGGATTTCGTAGGCCGCCACGCTGAGCTGTCGAATGGGGGGACTCATCGACGAAACCACTCCTTTCCTGTCGAAAGTGACGAAGTTCAAGAACACCGCTTTGAGATGGGAACGGATTTCTCCGATTTTCCCTCCCACGGTTGTTTTCTTTTCGCAGTTTGGTTCTCGCAATCGCCATGCCAAAGCCGGAATCGCCCGACTACTGGAACGGGACTTGCGAATCCCTCTTCCTGCCTCGCCGCGAACGCACGGGAAAACCGCCCTTTGGAGAAACGGAGACCAATGACGCTTTCACTTGCCTATGCCATCATGTTGCTGATCGCCGTTTTGATTTCGGGATTCGCCCGGCGAAGCATCATGTCTACGTCAGTGCTTTTTCTCGCGGCGGGATTCGTGTTGGGGCTTAAATCCATCGGGATGCTGACGATTCGCCATACAGACCCCTTTGTGGACATACTCGCGCAGTTGGCACTTTTCAGCGTGTTATTTACGGATGGGATGCGCGTGGGCGTGAGAGACTTAGCCGACACTTGGCGGCTGCCGAGCCGCGCACTGTTGTTCGGCATGCCATTAACGATGTTGCTCACGATGGTCTTCGCGCATTGGCTGGTCGGTTTGTCCTGGCCATTGGCGGCATTGTTGGGCGCGGTCCTCAGTCCGACCGATCCGGTCTTCGCCGCGGCTTTGGTCGGCCGCGAAGAAGTTCCGCTGCGTTTGCGGCGATTGCTGAATCTGGAAAGCGGCGTCAACGACGGTTTGGCGCTGCCGGTCGTGATGGCCTTGATCGCCATCGTGGGGTATGAGAACGTGGATTACCTCCGCTTAGGCGGCGAACTTTTGGGCGGCGTGGCCTTGGGCATCGCTTTGCCTTGGCTGGTCATCAAGTTGGAAGGATTTCGCTTTTTCACCACCGCGAAAGATTATCAAGCCATCAACGGCCTCGCGATTGGTCTGTTATTGTTCGTCCTGGCCAAAGCCTTGCACTTGAATCCATATCTGGGCGGGTTCGCAGCCGGCATCACCATTGCCTCCGCCGGCCCCGCCGTGCGAGACGCCTTTCACGAGTTCGGCAAAATTTTGACGGAACTCTTAAAACTGGCCATGTTGCTGGTGTTCGGGGCGTTGATGTCGCTGGAATACTTAGGCCAAACAACGGCCTGGGATATTGCCTTCGTGTTCGCGGCGTTATTCATCGTGCGCCCGCTCACGTTGAATCTCGCCCTGATGGGAGAATCTTTGGGCAAACGCCAGCGTCTGGCGGCGGCTTGGTTCGGGCCTAAAGGCTTCGCCTCTGTCGTCTACGGATTATTCATTCTGAAAACGGGCTTGGAGGAAAGCCAAAAGCTGTTTCATCTCATCGGGTTGGTCGTCACCGCCTCAATTGTCGCCCATTCTTCGACCGACATTTTGATCGCGGAATGGTTTCATTCCGAAGAAAAAGCCGAAGACAAACATGCGGCTTTGGAACAAGCCTCCGCTTCTCCCGCCGCGCCGAAACCTTCCTCGGAGAATGTCGATTTGTGATCCGAGGAATTTTCAAAGCGGACAGCTTGGCCGTTTTGATTCTCAAATCGTGAACTCTTTAATTTTGCCTTTGAAACTTTTCCGAATGATCTCCCCGGAATCTGGATCGCCTTTCAGCAGTGTGGAAAGCATGGCCTTGGCTTCTTCCCAGGTCGTATGCGGAGGCAACGGCGGGACGTTGGGATCGGTGATGGCATCCACCACGATGGGACAGTCGGCGGCGAATGCTTCGTCCCAAGCGGAAGCCACACGTTCGGGGTGGTCCACGCGAATCCCCTTCAACCCGATCATCTTGGCGAACTCGGCGTAGTTGCAATCGGGCAGTTGCTGGCTGGCTTCAAACCTCGGGTCGCCTTCCATCGCCCGCATCTCCCAAGTGACTTGGCAAAGATCGTTGTTGTGCAGCACCAGAATCACCAAGCGCGGATCGGACCATTCCTTCCAATACTTGGCAATCGTAAGCAGTTCGGCCATGCCGTTCATTTGCATCGCCCCATCGCCGACCATCGCCACCACGGCCCGGTCGGGATGACAAAACTTGGCCGCGATGGCATAGGGCACCGCCGGTCCCATTGTGGCCAATGTGCCGGATAAAGAGGCCCGCATGCCTTTGCGAATCTTCACGTCCCGGGCGTACCAATTGGTTCCCGAACCGGAATCGGCGGTCAGAATGCAATTCTCGGGCAACCTGGGCGAGAGTTCCCAAAACACGCGCTGCGGATTGAGCGGGTCCGCATCATCCATCGCACGGGCTTCCACGACCTTCCACCACTGTTTGATCTCGCCTTCGATTTTCTCACGCCAAGAGCGTTCGATTTTGCGTTCGACAAGCGGGATGATTTCCCGCAGCGTGTCGCGGGCATCGCCGACCAGATTGAGTTCCATCGGGTAGCGAATGCCGATCATCTTGCCGTCGATGTCGATTTGCACGCCCCGCGCTTGGCCGTAGGGCGGGAGGAATTGCGAATACGGAAAGCTGGAACCGATCATCAAAAACGTGTCGCAGTCCATCATCATTTCGTAGCTGGGCCGCGTGCCCAAAAGCCCGATCGAGCCGGTGACGAAGGGCAAATCGTCGGGCAGCACATCTTTGCCCAGCAAGGCTTTGGCGACGCCCGCTCCGGTTTTCTCGGCGAGTTCTATGACCTCGTCCACGGCTCCGCGTGCTCCTTGACCGACCAGAATCGCAACTTTTTCGCCGGAATTGAGAATGCCCGCGGCGCGATTGATGGAATCTTCCGAGGCAATAATGCGAGGCCGCGCGAATCCCACGCTGCCGGGGGTGATTTTGAACTTCTGTGGCGTTTTTTCGACCGCCTTGGTTTCTTGAATGTCAGTGGGAATAATCAGGCAAGTGACGGTGCGTTCCACAATCGCGATCCGCATGGCCCGATCCACTAAGTCGGGCAATTGCTCGGGGGCCATGACGGTGTGAACGTATTCGTGGGCCACATCTTTGAAGAGCGATTGCAAATCGACTTCTTGTTGGTAGTTTCCCCCCAACGCGGTTCGCGGTTGTTGCCCGACAATCGCCACCACGGGCTGGTGATCGAGTTTGGCATCGTACAAACCGTTCAGCAAATGGATCGCCCCGGGACCGGAAGTCGCCATGCAGACGCCAGGCCGATTCGTGAACTTCGCATGCCCGGTCGCCATGAACGCGGCCATTTCTTCGTGCCGGGCTTGGATGAACTTGGGATCGTTTTTCGCGCGATTCAAGGCTCCGAGGATTCCGTTGATGCCATCGCCGGGAAAGCCGTAAATCCGTTCCACACCCCATTCCCTCAGCCGCTGGAGCAAAAAATCGCTGACGTTGTCCGACATGAAAATCTCCCTAATTGTTCCCCAATGTTGTGCGCAAGAAGTCTGCCGCTTGACCATCAAAACGACGGGGGGAAGATAGGCAAATCCCGTTCCAATACTCCCAGACCACGAAAGAGGCCGGCTTTTCCCCTTCCAAGCGAATCCAACGGCGGGGTTTCTCTGGAAGCGATTTCTCTCGCCCTGGCGGATTGCCGAGCGCCTGCGCGATCGGAAGACAATTCGCAGCTCATTTAAACTCTTGCGCAGGACACAGAAAGCCCGGCAGAAATTCTTTTGGCAATCTGAGCTTGGGCGATTTTGTCTCTCACCGAGTCGACAAATGCCGATCCAGTTGAAGATGGAGAAAATCCCGTCCCAAATCTTCGCGGGAGTGACGGTAAAAGAATGTTCTAGGCATTAGGCCGTGTAATGGGGGAGGATTTTTGTGACCGCGACTTTGCCGGAGAAGCAGGCATCCACATCGGTTCCCGGCTCGCGGTTCCTTTGGGCGTAGATGCCGCGATAGTGGTAGGCGTTCTCGCGAACCTCAAACTCCGTGGGTAACGGATGCGGATTGAGCGGGCAATCGACGATCTCGATTTCCTCGGCGGGAATCGCAGCGGAATCCCCCGCTTGCAGGTCGGGAAGGTTGATGTTCCAAAAGGCTCCCGGTTCCAAGGGGCGTTTCCAAAGTTCCGCAAGCACACGCCGAACCAAAGGCACGATGGTGGACCAATCAAAATCTTGCCGGGATTTTCGATATTGGGACAACGCCACGCCGGGAATTTTGTGCCAGGCGGCTTCGCGAACCGCCGCCACCGTGCCGGACATAAACACGTCCACGCCCAGGTTGCCGCCATCGTTGATGCCCGACAGCACCCAGTCGGTTTGAGTCGCCAGGTGTTTCAGTCCGATTCGCGTGCAATCCGCCGGTGAGCCATCTAAAGAAAATCGGCCAGGCTCAATCTGCAGAAGATTCAAGGGACGATCTGCATTCACCTGATGGCTGCATCCCGACAAATGTTGATCGGGAGCCACCGTGACCGCAGTTCCCAGACCTTTCGCGGCCTGTTCCAAAGCGGCCAAGCCGGGCGCGGAAATTCCATCATCATTGGTCAGCAGAAAATTCATGGGCATCCATTCAGTAAGTCGCGGCGGGATCAGAGCCAAAGCGGGGCGAACAAAAAATAACTAGCTGAAACAGCAATCGCGGCGGTCACTCCCACGCGAAGATTGTCGGTCAATTGCGTGGGCCAAGACTCAGCCAAGGCGGCGGCTACGGAAGCCAACCCGCAACACAAGGCGGCCAAGGGGAGAGGAACATCGGGGTTTTGAGCCTCCAACCAAAACGCCAAAGTCGCCGCCGGTGCGGAAAACACGAGGAAGCCCAACAGCCCCGCCCAGGATTTTTGCGGATTCCAAGGCAAATTTCTTCGGCCAAAGCGTTTTCCGCAAATGTACGCAAAGCCATCGCCTAAGCCAATCATAATCACCACAACCATCGCAAATTCGGCGTGCGCGGGAAAGACTAACAGCGTTCCCAGCACGGTGGCTGGGTAACTGAGCGCGGTGCTGAAAAAATTGGCTTCTTCCGGGCGACTAACCCGCGAACGCAGCGAAAGGTAACATACAGTCAACACCACCGCGATGGCGACGACAACCGCCATCGCAATCCAATCCAAGGGATCGTCGTGCGGAATCAAGACCAACAAAAAAGGCAACAACCCAGGCAGCACGTGCAGCAACTTGCGATAAACCTCGTTGCCCGATTTCGCCGCCAAAGGGCCGGACTCCAAACCGGCCAACGATTCGCCGGAAGCGGGGGAAGAGTCTTCCAAAACAGAGGACATAAGTCAATCTTTCGGGTTGTTTTATACGTTTGAACAGTTATAATTGCGAGATAATTATGTCAGAGGCCCGTAACCTTTACTGAAAACCTCTTCAATCGACCTAACACCTTAATCGGCGAGTGGAATTGAAGTCAACTTGGTAAGATGGGAGTTTTAATGGGATTATATTCTTGATAATGGGTTGACACGACATTATAGTTTTGGGGAATGTGTTGATTTTGACGAGTGTCTATCAGAAAAAATCCTGGTGATTTTTCTAGTTGAATCATCAATGATTTCGGATCAGGGAAGGGATCCGCAATTCGCAAATATATGGATCAATCAGCATGGATTACGTTTTTCTCACCGGCGGCACGGGACTTTTGGGTTCCTACCTTATCCGAGATCTGCTCCGCGCGGGAGTGAAGCCGGCCGTGTTGGTGCGCGGCACGCGGTTTGAGTCGGCGGTCTCCCGCATCGAAAATCTCGTCGCCCATTGGGAAAAACATGCCGGGCACGCTTTGCCTCGCCCCGTGGTTCTGGAGGGCGATCTCAGTCAGCCCGGTTTGGGACTTTCCTCCGAGGCGGCGAAATGGGCCGCCGAAAATTGCCGCCGCGTATTGCACAACGCCGCCAGTTTGACGTTCCACGCCGATTCCCCCCAAGACGAACCGTGGCGATCGAATTTGCATGGAACCCGCCACGTGTTGGAGTTCGCCCGCAAAGCGAAAATCCGGGAGTTCCATCACGTTTCCACGGCCTACGTTTGCGGGTTGAGGCAAGATCTGGTGCTGGAAAGCGAACTCGATGTCGGCCAACAGCACGGGAACGATTACGAAGTCAGCAAATTCCAGTCGGAACAATTGGTCCGCGAGGCCGATTTTCTGGACTCGGTCACGGTCTACCGCCCCGCAATCATTTTGGGCGATTCGCAAACCGGCTACAGCACGACGTTCCACGGGTTTTACGTCCCTTTGAAATTGGTTTCCACGCTGCTCACGCGGGCTTCGGTTCCCGGAATCACCCCGGAAGGCATGACGGAAATCATCAAAATGGTCTCGGAACGCCTGCGGGAAATTCTGCAATTAGAGGGGCACGAACGCAAAAATCTTGTGCCGGTGGATTGGTGTTCGCAGGTCATCAGCGAGATTTTTCTCAAGCCGGAGCATCACCGCAAGACATATCATCTGACGCCGGGAAACAAAACCACCGTCCGCATGATTCAGGACGTGATGGAAGAAATTTTCCTGGAAAAGATGGATTACGAGAGCAAACACTCGCCGGATTCCATCGATTGGGATCTGTTTCTGAAGTCGTTCGTGGATGGCATGACGGTTTACCGGGCGTATTGGAAGGATGACCCCGCGTTCGATCAAAAAAACCTGACAGCCGCCTTGCCTCACTTGCCTTGCCCGGAAATGGACAAAACGGTGATTCGCCGCATGTGCCGTTATGCCATCGAGAGCAATTTCGGTTGGCCGAGGATCATTCCCAATCCGCCCGTCTTCGATTTGCACGCCCGTTTGCAGCCTTTGGCGGGTTCGCTCGTCGCGGAGAATTTCCCCTCGGCAACGGACAGCGGTGTCTCACCTGTGCATTTGGGATTGCAAATCAACGGTCCCGGCGGCGGCGACTGGGAGTTGACGTTAGACCAGGGCCGGCTAATTTCTACCCGTTCGGGCTTGAGTCCGCGATGCACGGCGACATACTATTTGAACGTCAAGACATTCGAGCGATTAGCGGAATCCCGCACAAACGCTCAACAGGCCATTGGGACCGGCCGCGTCGTGATCGAAGGCAACGGCATTCCGCAAGATGATCTCGCGAACGCCTTGCAAAGTTTAGCAATCGCCGCCGGCGGGAATCCAAACTTTTTGCCCGCGGAATAAAATTGACTCCATTCGCTTGGGGCAACGTGATGGACCTCACGTTTCCTTCAAGCCAATGGGCTGGGTCGCTCTTGTGTTTGGACGAGAGCGAAGGAGTTCTTTTCGATTGTTTCAACAACGGGAGCGGTGAAGTGAGTTCACTGATCGATGTGTCCGCCACGCTGGGTCGCGAGATGCAAAACGGAGAACGGCATTCGGAGATTATCCATTTCGATGCGACGCAACGCCGCAAAGAAAAAATGCGGCAAAAGTCGCAGGATGCCCCCAGCGTTGCAGAGCGAAACCCGCAACCGGCGGCGAAACCTCAACCTGTGCCTGAACCTCTCCCCGCGCCAAAAGTCGCAGCCAATCCGGTTGCCGACGCCTCACCGGCTTTAAGCAAACTCAGCGGGGCGGAGTTGGAACGGTTTCTGATCGATTTCGTGGTTGAGCAGACCGGCTATCCGCCGGAAATGGTGGAACTCGATGCCGACCTCGAAGCCGATTTGGGCATCGATAGCATCAAGAAAGCCCAACTCTTCGGCGAGTTGGCCGAGCAATTCGCGATTACCGTGGATGCGAGCGATGAAAGTCTCTCGCTGGATGATTTCCCCACGCTCGAACACGTGATGCGGTTTCTGCAATCGAATTCCGCCGCCACCCCGCCGGTCGCCACCCCAGCATCCGCGAATGGGAATCCTCATGCAAATGGCAACGGCGATGCCTCTCACGCCGCGACACCCCCACCCGCGGTAACTCCGATTCCCGCGCCCTCGGCTTTGGCGAGTGTCGACTTGGAATCTTTCCTCGTCGATTTTGTGGTGGAGCAAACCGGCTATCCGCCGGAAATGGTGGAACTCGATGCCGACCTCGAAGCCGATTTGGGCATCGACAGCATCAAGAAAGCCCAACTCTTCGGCGAGTTGGCCGAACAGTTTGCAATCTCGGTCGATGTGACGGATGAGGATTTGTCGCTGGATGACTTTCCCACGCTCAGGCAGGTGATGGAGTTCTTGCAATCGTCCGGTTCGCAAACCCCTTCCGCTGCTTCCAGCAATGCCGCGGTGCGGACCGTCTTGGAAGAAGCTGAACCGAACGAATCGAGGGAAATGGAGTCGGAGGAATCGGCCTCTTCATCCCTTTTGGCTGAGGATGAACTCGAAACTTTCCTCGTGAATTTTGTGGTGGAGCAAACCGGCTATCCACCGGAGATGGTGGAACTTGATGCCGACCTCGAAGCCGATTTGGGCATCGACAGCATTAAAAAAGCCCAAATGATGGGCGAGTTGGCCGAGCAATTCGCGATCTCGGTGGATGTGACGGATGAGGATTTGTCGCTGGACGATTTCCCCACCCTCCGGCACGTTTGCCGCTTCCTGGCTGCCCCCGGAAAAGCCGCCGTCTAGCCTTCAAGAAAATCTTTCAAGGCTTTGTGTGCCAAGCCCACGGCTTTGCGTGGGCATGCTTTCTGCCGGGAAGGCGAATTGTATCGATCAGACATGGCCACTCAAAGCAGTGGCCATGCCACCCATCGCCTGAAACAGTAGCGATCCCACCTAATCCCTCCCCGCCTTGCGTGGCGCAAATTGAGTTGCGCCGATTTGCTTGCACGATGCAACACTGCCTTTTGACTTGCATCCGACAGACGAAATTCCTTCATGTCCCGATCTATTGATGCTGAAATCCCCTTGGCCATCACCGGCATGGCTTGCCGACTGCCGGGGGCCGACAATCTGGATGAGTTTTGGCGACTGTTAATCGAAGGCCGCAGCAATCTGGGCGAACTTCCGCCGGAGCGTTTCGATCAATCGCTGTGCTACCATCCGGACAAAGGCCAAAAAACCAAGTCCTACACCAAGCTGGGCGGAATGACGAGCGAACGCCCGTTCGATCCCCAGACCAGTCCGCTGCCGCAATCGCTGATCGACCGCTCCCACAAAGTTCATTTGCGGTTGTACGAAGTCGCGGTGGCGGCGTGCCGGCATGCGGGGTTCGATCCCTTCGCGCTGCCCACCGACAACGTGGGCGTTTACATCGGCCATACGCCGCCCAGTGCGCTCGCCGGGGCAGTGGTTTACGCCCGCCAACTCGAACACGCCGCCCAATACTTACGGGAAATCGCCGACTTTCAACATCTCTCGCCCGACCAAGCCGAGGAGGTGATTCGCGAGATCATCGGCCACTTTCGGGGGGACTTTCCGCCCGATCATCCGCAAATCCGCATGTGTTCCAATGCGTTTCACGCGGCGGCGTTGATTACGCAGGGCTTCGGTTTGAACGGCCCCTCCATGTCGTTCGATGCCGCCTGCGCTTCTTCGCTAAGGGCTTTGGGGCACGCCGCCCGTGCGTTGCAGTTGGGTCAGATTGAAATGGCGATTGTGGGCGGGGCCTCTTACGTGCATTCCGACTGCCTGGTGCTGTTTTCGCAGGCGCAGTCGGTCAGTCCTTCGGGCAGCCGACCTTTCGATGCCGATGCCGATGGGCTGGTAGCTTCGGATGGTTACATCGTCTTGTGCTTGAAGACGTTGGAAGCCGCCCTCGCGGCGGGCGACAACATTCAAGCCGTGATCCGCGGAATCGGGATTTCCTCGGATGGCAAGGGCAAAAGCCTGTGGGCACCAAGGCAGGAAGGCCAAATCGAAGCCATCAAACGGGCTTACCACGATGAACTGAAAATTGCAGATCTGCAATACGTGGAAATGCACGCGACTTCCACGCAAGTCGGCGATGCCACCGAAATTGCGGCTCTGACCAAAGTTCTAGGCGAGCATTTCCCGGCGGGCCAAAAAATCCCCGTGGGCAGCGTGAAAGCCAACGTGGGGCATACGCTGGAATCGGCGGGCTTGGCGAGTCTCGTCAAAACCGTGTTGGCGATGCAGCACGGAATGATCCCGCCTCAGATCAACGTCAGCACGGAAAACCCCGCCATCGGCTGGGACAACGTGCCGTTTTACATTCCGCAAACCGCCCAAGTTTGGCCCGCGCCAAATGCCGGCCAACCTCGCTTGGCTGCGGTGAATGCCTTCGGCATTGGGGGCCTCAACGTCCACGTGGTTTTGGAAGAAGGCCGTCCCGATACTCCCCGCGAACCGCGTGAGGTCACAAAGCGCAAACGAGAACCCGTGGCGATCATCGGCGTGGGCGCGGTGTTTCCCGGCGCGCGAACTGCCGATGCCTTGTGGGAGGTGTTTCAATCAGGCCAAGATCAAAAACGCCCCGTGCCGCCGGAACGCTGGAACCCCGCCATCGGCTACGAACCGGGCAGCAACCAGCCCTGGAAAGTCTCCACCACAATCGGTGGGTACATTACCGATTTTGAATACGATTGGAAAAAGCACAAAGTTCCACCCAAGCAAATCGCCACCGCAGACCCCTTGCAATTCATGCTCTTGGATGCCGCCGACCAAGCCTTTCACGATGCGGGTTTCGGCAAGGAAAACCCCTTCGACCGCCTGCGAACCGGCGTGGTGGTGGGGGCAATTTTCTGCGGCGAGTTCGCCGAACAATTGCAAATGGGCCTGGGTTTGCCTCTCTTCCATAGGCAACTGACCGAGAGCTTGCGAAAACGCGGCGTGCGGGAAGAAGCCATCGACCGCATCTATAAGGAATATGAAAAAATCCTCCTGCAAAGGCAGCCCGCTTTGGTGGATGAGACCGGCAGCTTTACCGCAAGCACGTTGGCTTCACGGATCTCCAAAACTTTCGATTTGATGGGCGGAGCCACCGCCGTGGATTCCGGCGATGCTTCTTCCTTCGCGGCCTTGAATGCCTGCATGGACATCTTGCAAGCGGACGATTGCGACCTAATGATCTGCGCGGTGGGGCATCGGGCGATGGGTTTCGCCACTTACGAATTGATGGCCCGCAATGGCAACCTTGCCTCTGCAATGCCTTTCGGACCGTTCGATTCCAAGGCCGATGGTTGCGTGCCCGGCGAAGGCGTGGGCGTATTGCTTTTGAAACGTCTGTCCGACGCCGAACGAGACGGCAACCAGATTCACGGCATCATTCGCGGTATCGGCGTGGCTCGAAACGAATCGCTCGAAGAAGGTCTGAAGCTCGCCGCCGAGCGCGGTTTCGTCCAAGCGGGCCTTTCGCATGCGCAAATATCCGTAGTGGAAACGGCCGCTTCAGGAGTTCCCCAACACGACCGGGAAGAACTCGCCGCCGTGCTGAATACCTTTGGATCCGAGCCACGAGAAACCCCGCTGCAACTTGGTGCGGTTGCCGGTCAGTTCGGCCACACCGGCGGGGTGTCCGGGGCGTTAAACCTTCTGAAAGCCATGTCGGAACTCAATCGTGCCGAGATGCCCCCCAATGTGTTGGGCGATTCGCTCGACGCCAAGCTCTCTAATGCTTCCGGTCTGCAACTCTCCCCGTCCGCTGCGAAGTTAAAGGGCTTGAACGAGGATGGCCGACTTTACGCCGGCATCAATTCGTTTTCGCAATGCCAAGTCGCGTATCATCTCATCGTCGAAGGCGCGGTCAAAGTCCCCAAAGAGGCGCGAAACAGGCGAGCGGGGGTCATCAGCCCCTTGGTCACAACGAAGTGGGCGCACCTTCCCTTTGGCGAATCGTGCGGATCGGAGCGGCGGAAGAATCCGAACTTTGGAACATCGCCAACCAAGCCGCGCAACAGACCGCAAACCGATTCGAAGAAGCCGATCAATCTGCGTTCCAAGCGGCGGATCGGTTTCGCTTGGCCGTTGTCGCGGACTCCGCCGAGGACTTGGCCGCCAAACTGTCTCTGTTTCTCCAGCAAGGAAAACAACCTGCGGCGAAATCGCTTTTGGAAGGCAAAGGCATTTTTTGGGGCGAAGCCAAACGCGGCCCGATTCGCGTGGCGTTCGCCTTTCCGGGACAGGGTTCGCAATACCAGGGAATGCTCAAAACCTTGGTGACGGACTTCGCCCCCGCCCGCGAAACTTGTCGGCAATTGGATGAAGTGCTGGCGAAACTCGATCTGCCCAGCTTCGCGGAATTGGCTTGGCAGGAAGCCAACCCGCTGGCTTCCGATGTCTGGCGTACGCAGCTCTCGTTGTTGGTCGCCAACACGCTGGCGTTCTCGGCTGTGACGGCATTGGGGCTGCGGCCCGATGTGGTCTTCGGGCATAGTTTCGGCGAACTGGCCGCGTTGGTCGCCGCCGGGGCTTGGAGTTTTGAAGAAGCCGTCCTCGCCACTCGCGCCCGTTGCCAAGCGATCGACCACTGCACCGGAAATCCCGGCGGACTGGTCTCCACCTCCGCGCCGGCGGAAGTCATTGAAGCGCTCTGCCGTCACATCCCCGGCGTGGCGATTTCCCACAACAACGCACCCGATCAAACCGTAGCGGGCGGGGAAGAAACCGCCATCTCGCAACTGGCCGCCGCGGTGATTCAGAAAGGCTACCAAGCAAAAATTTTGGATGTTCCCGCCGCGTTTCACACCCGCTTGATGGAACCCGTCCAACAGCCTTTTGGGGCCGCGCTCGAAACAGTTCCGCTCATCCCGCCCCAAGTTCCCGTGCTCAGCAGCGTGACGAATCGCTACGTTTCCGACCCGTGGGACATCCGCCAAAATCTGATGGCTCAGATGACTCAACCCGTGGAATACGTGAAGCTGGCGGAACGTCTTTGCGCGGATGGTGTCCACATCATCGTGGAAGTTGGGCCTCGGCAAGTGCTGACGGGGCTGCATCAGCGAATCTTCCCTAACGGGGAAATGGCAGTCATCGGCTGCGATCATCCCAAGCGGAACGGCCTGCAACAACTGCTCTCCGCCAAAGCCGGCGTGGAAGTTACGGGAGGCGCTCGATGCGGAACGGCAATCGCCAACGCCGCGAATTTCTTCCCGCATCCCCAGCGAAACACAACCTGCCGCGGCCGTGTCGCCACCGGTGGAAATCATGGAAGAACACGGGGGACTGCACGTGCTAAGGCTTGCGGGCACGGCTTATGAAATGGGTTTTCAACACGGACAGGCTCGCAAAGAGCAGATTCGCAGAGTGCTGAGAAGGTATGCCGATTTGGCCGGCAGCCGTTGGGACCGCCTGCGGGACATGGAAGCCTTGGTCGAAAACACCAACGCTTTTTTCAGCCCCGATGACCTGGAAGAAATGCGGGGCATCGCCAAGGGGGCGGATGTCAGTTTGGGCGGCGTGGTGTCCCACAATCTCCGGCTGTTTTTGGATGCCGGAGCCGGCGGGCTGCATTTCGCGGTCACGGCTCAAATCAATTCCAAACATGGTTTGCTTCACGCCGCCAATGAAGATTTGCAGCTTGGCTTAGGCGTTCGCGATTGCCTGGAACGCATCGTGCAGGTTCGCAAACCTGCCGGCGGTTTGGCTTCGATCACGTTTGGTGTGGCGGGGCAAGTCGGCAGTTTGAACGGCATTAACGCGTGCGGGCTGGCAATCAGCACGGCGGCCTTGTTGGACATCCCCAAGTCCGACCAACACGCAATCGGCAGGCTGCCGATTGTGCTGGTGAAGCATCTGCTCGAACAAGCGAAAAACATTGATGAAGCCATTGCGATCATCCGCAAACTCCCCTTAGCCGGGGCCTTTAGTTTCTGCCTCAGCCATCATCTGACCGACCGCATCAGCTATGTCGAATTTGATGGCCAAGAATTAAAAGTGCTGCCCACGGCTCCGGCGATCACTTCGGTCAATCACCGCTTGATGCGAACCTTCGCCAGCGAAATCCCGGCGGCATCGGAACATCGGCTGAACCGCCTCCGCGATTTGCTCGGCGGCGATCTTCCCAAGAATCTGACGTCCGAACTCGCCCGGCAGGTGCTGCGGGACCGCTTCGATCTCAGCCGAGGCAAAGAACCCCCTTCACCCAACGTTAACACGCTTAGGCGGGTGGATAACCAAATCAGCATTGTGTTTCAACCCAGTCACGGGCATGTGTGGGTCACCGCCGGCCCCAATTCCAACGGGCATCAAAATGAATTTCTGGAACTGAACCTCAAAGATCTGCTGCCCGAATTGGCGACGGCAAAATCGGAACCGGCGAAACCTGAAAACCCCTCGGACGACAACCCGCCCCCAAGTTTCACAAGCACCATCTCGCGGGATGAGTTACTGCATTCCTATCAAACGAAATCTGAACCGTCTGCGGTTTGCCAACGCTTCGTGATGCGAATGGTCGAAACTCAACCGCTGCCCATAAAACCGATGACCGCCCTCGCGGGTGGCGTGGTGATCGTGGGCGACAATCCCGTTTCAATAGCCCTGCGGGAAAAGTTGCAAGCGGCGGGCGTAGCGGTTTTGATGTTGTCCGCGAGTGAATCCATCGAAACTCTGCTGGCCCGCTTGGAATCGGATTGGCAAACCCGCCCCATGCCGCATCTGATCTTAGCGACGGCTTGGGATACGGAGGCGATCACCCAGATCGAAACCAATGCCTGGGAACAACGCCGGTTGCGGGGCGTGATGTTGCCCTATCAAATCTGCCAAAAATGGTATCGCTTGATGCTGGCCGATGATCGTTTCGCCGAGGGTTCGCTGATGGCGCTCACGCGGCTCGGCGGGGACTTGGGATTTTCCGGCGATGTTCAAAACGTGGAAGGCGGACGCTGGCCGGTCTGGTCAAAGGCGTGGCGATGGAATTGAATCTCGCCCGGCACGTTTCGGCCTTCCCCGCGAAAATCGTGGATGCCGCCGCTTCCATGTCGCCGGATGACATCGCCGAGGCTGCCATTCGCGAATGGCAAGCGAACGATGCGGAACGGGAAGTCGGCTATCTGGGAACCCGGCGGTTTGCGGTGCGGCCCGTCGCGGTCTCGTTGGGAACGAAGCACGAAGAGTTGCCCCAGGGCGGGGTGTTTCTCATCACCGGCGGAGCGCGGGGCGTCACGGCGGAAGTCGCGATGGAGTTGGGCCTTCGCACGGGGGCGAAACTGCATCTCGTCGGCTCCAGCCCGCTGCCGGAAGTCCCGCCGAATTATCGCCAGTTCAGCGAGCAGGATCTGAAAGACTACAAATCCGCCGTGATGAAAGAAGCTCTCGCCGGCGGGCAAAAACCCATCGAGGTTTGGGCCAAGTTCGAGAAAGCCGTCGAGATCGACCGCAACCTAAAATCCTTCGCCGAGGCCGGGATGGATGTGACCTACCATTCCTGCGACATCGCCGACCGCGAGCAATTGGAAAAACTGCTGGCGGAAATTCGCGGGCAAAGCGGGCCGATTACGGGAATCGTTCACGGAGCCGGCTTTGAACGGGCGGCGAGTTTCGAAAAGAAAAAGATCGAACTCGTCGATGCTACGATCCGCGCCAAAGTGGATGGAGCCGCGAACTTGATGGCATTGACAATGGCCGACCCGATTCGGTTTTTCGTGATGTTCGGTTCTGTCAGCGGGCGGTTCGGCGGCGTGGGGCAAACCGATTATTGCCTCGCGAATGAAATGCTCGCCAAGTTGGGGGCTTGGTATCGCCAGCAACGGCCCGAATGCCCCGCGACCACGTTTCATTGGCATGCTTGGGATGATGTGGGCATGGCGGTGCGGCCGGAATCCAGGCACATCGCCAAGTTGCACAACATCAAATTCATGCCCGCCCGCGAAGGTTTCGAACATCTGTTGCACGAATTGGCCGCCGGTTTGCCCGAACGCGAAATCGCGATTACCGAACTCAATTTCTGCCGCGAGAAATACGGCAACGCGGCGAACCTCAAGACGAGGGGAAATGCCATCGCCACGGAAGCCTTCGGGCCGAACGACTTCCCGGTCTTGGACTCGGTTCTGGAACATGAACCCGGCAAACGGCTCACCGCCGAGTTGAATTTGGACCCCGTGCAAGATGTGTTTTTGGTTCAGCACCGCTACAAAAACGGCCGATGATGCCCGTGGTGATGACCTTGGAAGCCCTCGCAGAGGCGGCATGGTTATTGGCGGGCGAAGATTCGCAGGTTGTGTCGCTGAGGAACATCGAAATTCTGAATGGGCTAAGGTTTCATTCCGATGACCCGCAAACCGTGCGGATTCACGCCAAAGCGAATGGAGAAGGCGTCGTCGGCTGCGATTTCACTTGCGATTTTTACAACCGCAAAGGGCAGTTGCTGCTGAAGGACAAACCCTATTTGCGAGCGCAAATCGAAACCGCCCCGGAAAGCCGCACGCTTTCCGTTCCGCTGCCGGCGGAACCTTCAGGGTGGACGTTGTGCTGGTATCCCGAAAGCGAATTGGTGATTTATCACGGCCCGGTTTTCCGCTGTCTCAGAGAGTTCGCCGTCGAAGGCCAAGAGGCTTGGGGCAAAATCGTGGCTCCCTCACCCGGTGAGTTGGGCGGCCTTCGGCAAGGCAACCGATGGGTGCTGCCTTCGGCTTTACTCGATGCCTGCCTGTTTAGTTGCGGCGTGGCGTTGTGGTGGCATTTGCGGGGGGCGGTGTCGATTCCCGATGGCATCGAAGCCATTCATCTGGGCCGAAGTCCCCAGCCGGGAGAAATGTGCCTGGTGCATATCACCATCCGTGGCCGGGAGGGAAAACTCGCCTTGTTCGATTTTACCGTGTTCGGAGAAGACGGTTCCGTAGTACTCCAAGTGGAGGGATATCGCAACGTGATTGTCGCGGAGGCTCCTGCCGATGTTGTCTCGTAAAATCTGGGTTCGTTATCGAGCCTTGGAAACCATGAAAACCGCCTGCAATGCCGACCCGCGAAATTGGCTGAGCGATGCGGAACGCCGGGAATTCGCCAGGTTCCGCGATGAAGGCCGCTTGCAGCAATGGCAGGCGGGGCGTTTTTTGGTCAAGCAACTTTTGAACGAACAACTCGTGCCCGGTTCCACGCCTTGGCGGGACGTGGAAATTCTTTCGCGGGACGAGGATGGCCGCGCGGTCAGACCGTGGGTTCGCATTCACGGCAAGCCGAGGTCTTGGTGCGTGTCGATTTCGCATACCCAGCGGGGCGTGTTGGCGGCGGTCTCGCTCAGTCCTGGGATTCAAGTCGGCGTGGACTTGGCGGAGAGGGAAGAGTTGAATCCGCAATCGCTCGTGTTTTGGTTTTCCGCCGGGGAACGCGAACAACTCCGCGAAGCCGATGCCCGACAGACGGCGGTGTGCTGGGCGGTGAAAGAAGCCGTTTACAAGGCCATTAATACGGGGGAAAGTTTCGTCCCGAAAAAGTTTGAAGTCTTTCCCCAAAGTTGGGAAACTTATGATTGTCGGCATGACGGAGCATCCCTCAAAGAACCGTTCCCGCATTACGGTTTGGGACGTAGACGGCCACGTCGCGGTGACGGCCATTGTCTCTTCCACTCCGTGGGGCCTCAGCGGGCTTCCTCAAAATGGGGGGAAGAATCTTATCGCACCGTTGGCACACACTAAAAGTGACGTACTGCAAACCATAACGTGAGATGTCAGAAAATCCTTTCGCGACTTTGCGTGAGATTCTTCAACAAGAGACCGAGGAAGAAGCCATGTTCATTCACGAAACTCACTTGCCTCAAGTGCTGACCCCGGAGGAATACACGTCCGCAGATCATCTCGACAAGGAAATGGGGGCGTTGTTTCATGGGAGTTGGCAACTCGTAGGCACGCTTGCGGATCTTCCCCGCGAGGGAGATTACTTCACCACACGATTGTTCGGCAAACCATTGATCGTCTGGAACAAGGAAGGCGAAATTCATGCGTTCCTCAACGTCTGCCCGCATCGGTTCTCGATGTTGACCCACCACGGCTGCGGCCAAGCCAAGGAACGCTTGCGCTGCCAGTACCACGGTTGGGAATTCGATGAGACCGGCAACACGCGGAAAATTCCCGATGCCCGCAGCTTCAAGCCGATGCAGCAAGGCGAATTGGGTTTGACCAAATTTCACGCCGAGACCGTAGGGCAGTTAATTTTCGTCAACCTCAGCGAGAACCCGCCCTCGTTGCGAGCGCAACTCGGTCCCGGTTACGAAGTCGCCGAGAGATTATTCGGGAACGATCAGCGGATGTATCTCTCGATGGATTACGAGGTCGATTGCAATTGGAAAATCAAAATCGAAAACTCGCTGGAAAGCTACCACGTGGATTTCATTCATCCCAGCACTTTCAAACTCACGCCCGAAGCGGAAATTTGTTTTCACGAGTTGGAACCGGGATGGACGAGCTACGGAACCTCGCAGCGGGCCGTGAGCGAAATCGAGCACCGCTTGAACTTGCTGGTCCATCGTTTGGCCCGCACTCCATTCGATGGGGAATACAGGCACTACCACTATTACCCCAACATCATGTTCGGCAAGATGGGATTGTTCACCTTCGTTGAGGCGGTGTTTCCCCTGTCGCCAAATCGTACGCGAATCGTGGGCAAGTTCTTCGTATATTCCGGCCCGCGCGGCCGCTTGGGCAGTCATTTGCTCTACCGCAGCCTCAAGCGTTGGGGGCGAAAGTTCTGGACGAAGGTAGTGGAAGAAGACAGCAGCGTGATGCCGGACATTCAACAAGGCATGGAATCGGACCAACATCCTTCTCGCGGGTTGATCTCGATCCGCGAAGAGCGGCTGTTTCACTTTCAAGAATACATTCGGGACAACACGCTGGACGCAACCAAAATTCCCGCGGTAATGAGCGAATAAAAGTAGTCGTAGGGTCCGCTCTGCGGACCACATTTCTTATAGTCAGCGCCGAACAAATGGTCCCCCTACAAATCGCTTACAATCACAAATCTCTTTCGCAGCATTCGAGGAAAAACATGATTCATTTGGACGGCAAAGTGGCGTTGGTCACGGGGGCTTCGCGGGGCATCGGGCGGGCGTGTGCATTGAAATACGCCCAAGCGGGAGCCGATGTCATCATCAACTACGTCACTTCCAAAGCGGCGGCGATGGATGTGGCCCGCGAAGTCATCGGGCTGGGCCGAAGGGCTTACGTCATCAAAGCCGACGTAGGCGAGGAAGACGATGTGGAGTGCATGATGGACTTCATCTCGCAAAACATCGGGCGGTTGGACATCGTGGTTTCCAACGCCGCCACGGGCGGTTTTCGTCCGTTGCTCGCGGCCAACGCTCGGCACTTTCAAACCACGATGAACACCAACGTGCTGAGTTTGGTATATCTGGTGCGGACGGCGCTGCCTTTGCTTCAGAAAAGCGAAGGCCGGGCAAAAGTGGTGGCGATTTCCAGCCACGGTTCACACATGGCGCTGCCCATGTATGGGTTGGTGGGCGGATCGAAAGCCGCCTTGGAAAGCATTGCCCGCCATCTCACCTTGGAAGTCGGCGACCGCGGGGTGAACGTGAACGTGGTCAAAGCGGGCCTGGTCGAGACCGATTCCACCCGCAAGATTCCGTTTGCAGACCGCATGTTCGCGGGCCGCACCGAAAAAAGCATGATGGGCGAGCGCGTGCTGGAAGCGGATGATGTGGCGAATGTCGTGCTGTTTCTCTCCAGCCCGCTGTCCGATCTTGTACAGGGCGAAACCCTAGTCGTCGATGGCGGAGCCGCGATTCACATTTAGCTTTGCGGGACATGAACCGGCGATACGGGCCGATCCGGTCGAACCGCTTTTCCGTTTGAGGACGGCTGAGCGGTTTCGACCAAACGATGGTTCTGAACGTATCGCTCCCCGCCATCTTCCCACTCGGCGCACTTTCCCGTGGAAACTCCGCGCTGGCGCTTGACCGGCAAAACCCCGGAAGCGTAATGTGCAAAGATAACATCATCTTAATATGTCGCCTTTTGGCGTCGGGGAAGTGAAGCCTTGGGGGCCGATTGAATTGCCCCACGGGTGAAGGGGAGTGCTGGTTTGAACAACTTTCGGTTATTTGGCTTAGATGGCTCGCGGCAGTTCGCTCAACGGGTCGCGAGATACCTTGATGTGCCCTTGGCGAGGCACATCGAAAAATACTTCTCCGACAAAGAAGCCTACATCCGCAGCGAGGAAAACGTGCGCGGCTGCGACGTGTACGTCATCAGTTCGCTGTATTCCGGGCAAGATCAGTCCGTCGGCGAGAAGTTCACCAAAACCCTGTTGTTCATCGGGTCTTTGCGGGATGCCTCGGCCCGGCGGATTACGTTGGTCACGCCTTATCTGCCGTTTGCCCGGCAAGATCGCAAGACCGAAAGCCGCGCTCCCATCAGCATCAAGTATTTCGCTCAGTGCATCGAAGCGGTAGGAGCCGACCGCGTGCTGACGATGGATGTGCATAACCTGTCCGCTTTTCAAAATGCTTTTCGCATTCCTACCGACACCTTGGAATCCAAAAACCTAATCGCGGATTTTCTCTGCGGGGTGGATGTGGGACTGGGCGTGGATGGGGAGCCGCAGATTGTTGATCTGCACATTCCCGAACCGTTAATCAGCGATCCGCAAAACGTGGTGATTCTCGCCCCGGACAGCGGTGGAATGGGCAGGGCCAAACGCTTCCGCAGCGCCTTGGAAAAACGCCTGCACATGGGCAATCAAATTGAAGTCGTCTATTTGGATAAGGAACGTATCAGCGGGAACGAAGTCATCGCCAGCAAAATCGTGGGAGACGTGGAAGGCAAACGGGTGATTATTTTGGATGACCTGATTTCCAGCGGCAGCACAATCAACGTCGCTTCGCGGGCCGTGGAAAAGCACGGCGGAGAAGTTTGGGCCGCCTGCGCCACGCATGGGCTGTTCGTCGGCCGCGCCACGCAAAATTTGGAAGGCATTAAGCGATTGGTGGTATCCGACACGATTCAGCCCTTCCGCTTAGACCCCAAAACCTGGCACGATAGGTTGTTCCTGATTCCCACTGCGATGATGTTCGCTCAAGCCATCCGCCGCACCCACGAAGAAGGCGGCTCGATCAGCGACCTGTTGAAATAGTTTTTTCGCCGGTTACGATTGCAACACATCCTTCCAAAACGCGCACAGATTCCGAGCGGCCGCTTCGATGGGAAATACTTCGAGGATTCGCTTGCGAGCATTCGCTGCCAATTGAAACCTCAGTTCCGGGTTTTCGGCGAGCCGATGAATGGCGATCGCGAGAGCTTGCGGGTTTGCCGGTGGAATCAGCATCGCGGATTCTCCATCGCGGAGGATTTCTTTTGTCCCGCCCACATCGGTGGCGATGATCGGCAAGCCCGACGCCGCCGCTTCCAGCAGCACCCGCCCCAACGGTTCCTGATGCGCGGGATGCACCAACACATCGGCGGCGTTCATCAACTCCGGCACATCTTCGCGGTATCCCAAGAGATGCAAATGATTTCCCGCGCCTACGGATTGTAACCCGGCGATCACTGCCGCTTCAAAGTCCACGCTTTCCTGCTTCCCGGAACACCGCATTCCCGCCAGCAGATAATGGATGCGGGGCCATCGGGAAGCCAACAACGGGGCGGCCAAGCCCAAAACGACCTGGCCTTTCCGCAAACCGATTTGTCCGACCGTCAGCACCAAAAAATCCTCAGGCGACAATCCCAACTCTGCCCGAATCGCCCCCTGCGAGGATCGCGGTTGAAACCGCTGGCAATCTACGCCGTTGTAGAGAGTGACAACTCGTGCCGGCTGCATGCCTTGGGCGACGTGAAATTCCCGCGTGGCAGCGGAGACCGCCGCCAACCGCGTGTTGCCGTTCAAATCCCGAACGGCGGCCCGGCTCAATTTGAGGATGTCCCGCAGATGGGCCGTGCAAGGGATGGGCAAATCGTGGGCGATCGCGCCGGTCAGTCGGCCCATCGACAAACTATTGGCATGCACCAAATCGCAACCGCCGACGGCCAACTTGCGGCGGAGTTCTGCAAGCACTTCTTCGCGGGACCGACGTTGCCCCAAAGAATCCCGAACTTCAAACGGAATGAGGGAAACCCCGCGCGATTCGAGCGCTTTGCGCAACGGGCCTTCATTTGGAGCCATCGCGATGAACTCCACTTCTTTGCCGTGAAGTTCATCGATCACCGCCAACATCGAATGCTCGCCGCCGTTCAGGCTGGCGAACTCGAATACCAAAAGCACGCGCAACAAACCTCTCTCCCCGCGAAGCATTGCCTCGTGCTTTGCCCCATCAAAAAGTTCGTCTTGAACCAGGAAGGCGAAAGCTTCCTGCTGAGCCGTCATCAAATGAAACGTATATCTTGTTTGAGGCTCGGCAGGAAGCTCTCGCCTTGCTTAAATTCCACCTGATGGGGGAGTCTCTTAACTTGGCCATTGCGTGAGGCATGTTTCCGCAAACTTTGGGGGAATTGCCGGCTTGGGCGGCGTTTCTTCAAAAAACTCGCTTTGCGTCGATACCTTCGGCGGAAGCCGGTTCGCGTTTCGCGATTTTTCCGGGTTGTGCTGCATGGGCCGATTGATCCCGTCGATACCGGAAACGGGAACAATCGCATTCCGCCAATTGCGAGGGGCTAGACGATTATTATGCGCTGACATTGCTTTCGCCTTGGGTTTGGCCCTCGTTTGCGCCGGCTGCAAACATCCGATTCATGCCATCACCACCGGGAATATCTTCACCGAAAGCCACGTCGTTTCCGAAAACGAAGTCGTGGTGCATACGCCTCCCGTGCAAAACGCCGGGCCGCTGTTGGAAATGCCCGTGAGTGGGGAACCCTGGCGAGTCGGCGGGTGGCTTTGATCGATGTGGATGGGCTGCTTATCAATGAAGAGCGAGTGGGGATTTATTCCCTGGGGCAAAATCCCGTCGCGTTGTTTCGCGAGAAGTTGGACTACGTGGCCTGCCGGCCCGAATTTTGCGGCGTGGTTTTGCGGATTCACAGCCCAGGCGGCGGCGTGACGGCGGTGGACATCATGGCCCGCGACCTGGCGGCCTTCAAGCAGAAAACCGGCTTGCCTGTGGTGGCCTGTCTGATGGACGTTGCCGCCGGCGGAGCCTATTTTCTGGCTACGGGGGCGGATCAGATTGTGGCCCATCCGACGACGCTCACCGGCGGAGTCGGCGTGATTCTGAACTTGTACAATCTGCAAGACACGCTGCAACAATTCAACATCCTCCCGCAGACGGTGAAAGCGGGCGAAAACATCGACGCCGGCACACCCACCGAACCCTTGTCCGAGGAAACCGAACTGCGTTTGCAGCAAATCGCCGATCAATTTCACGCCCGGTTCATCACACGGATTCAAGCCAGTCGCCCGCTGACCTTGGCCATCGACAAACGCATTTTTGATGGGCGAATCTTCACCGCTTCCGAGGCCAAGACCGTGGGCTTCATCGACCGGATCGGCTATTTGGATGATGCGTTAGCGATGGTCGGCGGTTCCGGCGATGGCCGGACAGTCAACGCGGTGATGCTCCATCGCCGCAACGATTGGGCACGTTCGCCTTACGACATCTCTCCCAACACGCCCATTCAACGCACGTTGTTCCCGGTGGATGTGCCCGGCCTCACCCGTTCGCATTTGCCGACCTTCATGTATCTTTGGCAACCCGACCCGAATCTGTCCGTCACGCACAAGCCGTGATCTCGAAGCGGCAAGCGTTCACGCCAGGGTTTCCAAGAAACCCTGCATCTCGGCTTCGGCATGGTCGTCCCCCACTTCTTTGGCAACGGCGATTCCCCGATTGAGAATCGCGGCGGCTTCGGCGTTTCGACTCTGTTCTGCGAGAACCTGCCCTTTCTGAAAGTAAGTCGCCACGTGCCGGGGATCCCGCTTGAGGACTTCATCGAACTGCCGAAGCGCCGTTTCCACGTCGCCTTCCGCCGCGCAGGCTTTCGCGTGGGCATACAGCAAAAACGTATCTTCGGGGTCCGACTGCAACAACTCTTCCAACTGATCTCGCGTGGGCATGAATCAAATATCTTTCGCTGAGAAATGGATCGGGCAGATTCCCGCCAGCATTAAGCATCGCCAAGAAAATAAACTTCAAGGTGGTGTGTGCCATGCCCACGGCTTTGCGTGGGCATGCTTTCTGTGGGGAGGGTGAAGTGTATCGAGCAGGCATGGCCACTCAAAGCAGTGGCCATGCCACCCACCGGAAAATGGGCCTGACCCCTTTTGTGATTTTAAGAACACGAGGGAAGCCGCAGCACTAGGCAGGCTCCCTCTTCCACATTGTGGTTGATGATTAACCGACCGCCCAGGCTTTTGGCAAGTCGATGGCACAGAGCCAAACCCAAACCCACGCCTGGCGCGGAATGGGCGGCTTCCGTGGCGGACTTGGAAAACGGGCGAAACAGCCTGCGGGCAGATTTTTTCGCGATCCCTTGGCCGTGGTCGCGAACTTCCAAAAGCACGTGGTTTCCCTCCCTAAGGCAGGCAAGGCGGATGTTGCGATTGTCTGCCTCTTTGGCGTATTTGCAGGCATTGTCGACAAGGTTGAACACAATTCGCTCGATCGCCGCGCCATCGCCTCGGATGCACAAACTGGATTCTTGGGCGATGTCCAATTCCAACGTCATCCCGCTCCGCCCAGTGCGTTCGCGAAGCGGGCGTTCCAGACGGCAAACCAATTCGGCCAGATCGATTTCATCTTTGACCAAGCGGGACCGTCCGTTTTCCAAGCGGGCATACGACAAAACGTTCTCGACCAAATGCCCCAAACGGTCGGCTTCCACGCGGAGGGTTTGCAGGTACGATTGCCGTTTTTCCTCGGTCGGCACAATGCCATCCGCCAGCATTTCGGTGTAGAGCCGGAACGTGGTCAAAGGCGTTCGCAGTTCGTGCGTGACTGCCGACACGAATGCGCCCCGGCGTTCGCTCAACCGCAGCACGCACATGAGCAACACCGCAACCGCAACCGCCGCCAAAAACACGCCGCCCCAAGCAATCAGGAGCGAGAGTCTCAGCGGAGTCACCGTCGGCACGAGTTCCAAGGGTGCCGATCCGGGCGACAACCAAACCGGCAACGTCGCCAATAACAAGGTATGGTTTGCCGTGGGCGTTTTGGTATCCGGGACGAGTTCGGCTTCCGGCAATAGATCGGTAATGTCCGAAAGCAATCGGCCGCGAATCTCCGGCCAATTTAGCAGGCAGCCTTGAATCGATTCGCGGCCCTCCACAACCGTGCGGCGGACCAAAAGCAGCATGCCCCGATGCCAGATGGCCCGCATGGCCCCATGCCGCGATTCGCTTTGGGTTTCTTTGGTCGAGGCCGGCTTTCGGACTTGTGGTTCTTCGGGAGGAGCATTGGCTTGTTGGCCATAAGGATTGGGCTGAAGTTGGTTGTTCAAAGCGGCCCCTTGCCTGCGCTGATATTCCTTCATGTTGCGGGTATTTTCCTGCATCTGCTTTTGCTGAAAGGGCTGGGCGATTTGTTGCGGGAAAAGAGCCTGCTGCATCGGGAAAGGATCGGGCGGAACGTTCGCCCCCGCATTAGGCTGAACCTCGGCAATTGGCGCTTCTTCCAGAACGGTGCGCGGTTCGGGTTCCGTTTCATGGGGCAAAACGTTGTCCAAATCCGCCCAGCGCAATTCTTTTTGCAGAGCTTTCAACTCCCGCGCATAGTCTTCGATCCGCTCGAAGGTGGTGAAGTTTTGGGATTCCGCAAACTCCCGCCAACTTTGCGTGGGGACTTGAGGCGAGGAAACCCCGCCATCCGCTTCGTACTGAAAATGCAGGCGGATTAACGGGTTCTCCAACGAGATCAGCGAAGATCGGCTTTGCAGGCGGCTGGCATCAATCGGCGAGAACATCTGCGTGTAGAGATTGTCCGGCTGATAAAACGGTTGATATTCGTAAGCGGGCCGCGCGCTTTCCCTTGTGATAAGGGGCATCATCGTGGAATCCATCCGCCACAGCCCCAGACGTTCGTTCTCCGATTGGCGGGCGGCTTGGATCTCGGCGGTCTCCAAGCGGAATACCGCATGGCTGATCCAGCCCATCGCCAAGCTGACTATCGCCAGGCAAAACACAAACGCCAGCCAAATATAACGCGGTCGCATCATCTTATGTTGCACACTTCAGAAGTATCGGACACAGAAGGGGAGAAAGGGAGACACTGACCATTCAATGCCAACCCCGAATTCATCACGAAATCGAATCATTCCATTATGCTTTCCAAGATCCTGGCATTTCAATCTCCCCATCTCCCCATTCTCCCCTCTCCCCATCTCCCTATCATGTCAAGACGCTGGCGACGTAGACGTAGCCTTTGCCGCGAACGGTGCGGATGAGTTTCGGATCGGTCGAATTGTCGCGGAGCTTTTCCCGCAAGCGGGCGACCTGCATGTCGATTGCGCGGGAGTTGAGACCGCGGGGGTCAATTCGCCACACGCGGGACATTAACTCATCCCGGCTGATGATCCGCCCGGCGTGGCTGGACAGATACCTAAGAATGTCCACCTCCCGCTCGGACAAATCGCAGCGGGTTCCATCTTCGTGGCGAATTTCGGCGCGGTTCAAATCGGCGATGCCGCCGGGAATGGGCAGTTCGGGGTTGTCGGTGGGCCGTTCGGGCGAACGCCTTAAAACCGCTTGCACGCGGGCGATCAATTCCTTCACGCTGAACGGTTTGACAACGTAATCGTCGGCTCCCAATTTCAGCCCGGCCACGCGGTCGGCTTCTTCGCCTCTTGCGGAAAGAATAATTACCGGCAGCGTGGGCCTTAATTCGCGGACCTGCTTCAAAATCTCCAACCCTGCCACGCCGGGCAGCACCAGATCCAAGAGCAGCAAATCAAACGTTCGAGAGAGCGCCATTTCGAGGCCCACGTCGCCCCGCTCGGCTTCCAGAATCGCATAGCCCGCGAACTCCAAAACATCCGCCACGCCCCGGCGAATCGCGGGATCATCTTCAATCGTCAATATCCGCTGCCGATCCATAATGCCCGCCTATCGGTTCGGTTGAACAACCCCGCGACTCACAAAAAGACGATTGAGAAAGCCGATTGGTTCCACGATTCGGAAATGCCAGCCCACAAGATCAGTCAAAGAGAGCCTTTCAGGTTTTGAAGCATTCCAAGGAACCAGAGGGCTTACATTCCCCGCTCGCCTGCTTATTTTGATTTGATTGAAGCGGCCTGTTTTTCCAGCCCGCGAATTAGCACGGGTTTGTCGTCAATTTGCATGAGGACGTTGCCGCTTAACGAAAGCGGCGTGTGTGCGCCGGTTTTGACCAACCGATTCAGCAAGGTCGTATAAGCCGGGCTGCCGAAGGTGATGGTTTTCGCCGGCCTGAGGTTTGGGAGGTTGAGCAGTCGGCCATCTACCCAGGTGGAACCCCTCAGAAAATAAGCTCCGCTCCCTAATTGTTGCACATTGGACACTCCCACGCGGCGCATGTCGGCATCCCAATATGAATTTGTTCCGTTGAGCGAGTATTGCCTTTGCAGCAACGAGTTGTTGATGGATTGACTGACCGAAGACAACCCCACACGGGTCTTGACCGCACGTTCGTCGAAGTTGCTGTAAGCCCTGTTAAGTTGCTGGCTAGGGTTGAGCCAAGGCCCGGTGTCTTTCGCGAGAAACGCGGTGTATTCGGTGAGAATACCGTACCGCGTGGTCAGCTTAAGCACCTCTTCCGCAAGCGATTTTAACTTCGGATCTTGTTTGGGGTTCGCGAGGATTTCGTAAGGATCGGCCGTTGCGCCCGACTTGCGAATTTCTTGCACCAAGGCCGCGATTTTTTGCGTGGCCCACAAGCGGGACACGAAAGGGTACGCCGGTTGATCTTTGAGCGGAAACGTAAACGCGAAGGTTTTCTTCTCGCCTAAATAATTCCCTTGAACACGAAACGTGAGCGGGTCGGTTCCGTGGTAGCGGCCCAAGACGACCAAATGATCTTCCTGAAACAAATCGGGCAGCGGGTTAGGATACACGTCGCAGACTCGCGTGGTCTCTGTCTGTCCGTCGGCATCGCGAATTTCCAAGTCGGCATCGGCCAAAATCGGGCGGGCCAGACTTTGAAAAACTTGCGAGACTTTGGTTTTGATGTTTTCCTTGGGCAGCACGAACGTGGGCAATGCGCGGGTTTCATCGGCGAGGGTTTCCAACAGAGGCGTGTTCACGTCCACGCCCACGCCCACCGTGAAAATCCGTTGATGGTAGGAATTTCGCGCGGCGATCCCATCGCGAATTTTCGCCTCGGCGGTTTCCCCCACCGTGGGCAAGCCATCCGTCAAACACAGCACAATGGGAAGCGTTCGGGGCGTCGGTTCTTGGCGGACTGCCTCCAACAACGCAGCCTGCAAATCGGTTCCCCCGCGAGGCTGCATCGCTTGGATAAACTTGCACGCGGCCTTGAAGTTCTCGGCAGTTTTCCGCACGGGTTTATCCGCGAAAGAGGCCACCTTGTTGTTGTATGCAATGACGTTGAAAGACTCATCTTCGTTCAAGCCCTGGATAATTTGCGTCGCGGCCTCGCGAACTTGCTCCATCTTCTCGCCCTGCATGCTGCTGGATCGGTCCAAGGCCAACGTCAGTTCGCGGGGAATGCCTTTGATCCGGGAGGAGTCTGCCGGCCCGCCCAGCAGAAACAAAAACGTGCCCTCGGCTGTGGAACTGTTTTCAGGCCCATCCGGTTGCGTAAACAGCGTAGCGGACAACTCGCCTTGTTCGAGCAAGTACGACAACCAAAAACCGCCGGGTTGGGCGGCTTCATTCTCGGCCACTTTCACTTGAAAAGAATTGGCCGAGAGCCGTTTGGTTTCCAGTTTGTGGCTGGGTGAATACACCGTGGAAATGGGTTTGTCCGCTTGAACATGCACCTGCATCGACCAGGGGACGGCATATTCCACCGATTCGCTCCGCGGCAGAACATAATCGAACCGTGACCCGGAAGAAGGACAGGTGAAAGCATAATTCAGCGAGATCGGCGTTTGCCCTTGGGCGGGCAGCGGGACGGGATTGGTTTGCAAGAGCGGCAAACCGCAAAATTCCACCGGAGCCGAACACGACAGTTGCTTGGCCAAATTTTGCCAAACAACCGAGGCTTGCCCAGCGGGAAGCACCGTGCATTCCGTGACAGGGGAAACGTGTCCCGATTCTGATGTTTTAGGCAGATTTTCCGAAAGCCGCGCTCCATTCGGCAAAGGCACGGCAATCGGGGCTTGGGTGGCTTTGCCGCCGGTGTTCACACATTGAAAAGTCAAAAGGGTTTCCGCGAGGTCGTTATGGATGTTGACTTGGGCCGAGACTTTGGGAACGGCACACCCCGGCGAGATTTCCGTCAACCGCTGGAGTTGCGCCGGGTTGGTCGTCACCTGGGAAGGGCCGCCGAGGGGATTTTTCGGATTCGCTCCGGGGAATGCAGAATCGCGAAGTTGCGGCGAAATGATGGCGTCCATCTCGCGTGGGGGCGGAGCTTGAGCCGCTCCGGTTCGGGCCAGAAATCCGATCATCAATGCAAGCAGTATGTTACGCCAAGCCATGTTCATTATTCCCCGCATCCGCGATTTGTGAAGACTTTCCCCATTCTAACACCAAAACGAACCTGTTCGTGTAACGGTTCCGTAACAGAAAACGTGCGAGTGAGTGGCGGATTGATCTTTTCTCATCTTTCCGATTTTGGTAAGTAGCCCAATCTCCTCTTACTTTGGGCCGGCTCTGTTTTGACGAGTCCGGTTTTCTTGGGGCAGAATCCTCAAATTCATTTTACATTTCGGAGATCGGGAAAGGACTCCCATGCACAATCTCCTTTGGAAATTTGTGGCACTCGCCGGCGTGGCCGGAATTGGTTTCATGGTGATTTGGCAGGCGATGGACGGTTTATCCGTGGAGCCGAAGCTCGGCCCCGGAAAACTTTCCGCCGCCACGGCCACACCGACCGAGGGCAATCAATCCGTGGCCGACCCGCCCGAGTGGGAGACGTTGGCTCCGCTGCCGCCCTTAGAAACCAAGCAAACGCTTGCCTTGGCGGATTCGCTTCCCGCCAACGAGGCCAAGCCCACGAACACTCCGCCGGTTTCGCCGCCGCCCACGGAAAATCCGTTTCAAGCTAACGCATTTCCGGTGATTTCGCCTTATGTTCCCGAACCGGCCGGCTCGCCATCCGCGTCGCCGGCAGTTCCGGTCGAGACTCCCACGGAAATTCCCACCGGTCCGCCAACTCCGCTTCCCGCCGGCAATCCCACGGAAGTTCCCAACTTCGGGGCGTTCTCTGAACCGAATGCCAGTCCGCCCGCGTTGAGTCCTCCCCCCGCTGAAAACCCGCCCGCGAGCGCAGAAAATCCGTTTTCCGCTTCCTTGCCGTCGGCGGAGAAAACCCCGAACCCAGCCCAGCCAAATGATGTTCCCTTCGATCCTTACGAACCGCTTCCGGCGGAACCCGTCGCGGAATCACCTGTGAATTTTCCGCCGGTGAAAGAAAAAGCGGCCCCTCCGTTGTCGGGGGAAAATCAAGCTCCCGCTTTCCCGGAACCGGCAGCCCTAGAAAACGTGCCGACTCCGGTTGCGCTTCCGTCAATTCCGTCCGAAACGGAGCCGAGCCAAGATCCGCTGGATTTGAATTTCCCGCAGGCGGCTCCTTCGTCCGAGAATGCTCCGAACTTACCCGGTCGGGCGAGCGTAAACATTCCCTTGGCCTCGCCCGCTGAAGAACCGTCTCTGCCTCCAGCCGCACCTAACGAAACTTTTGGGCAAGCTGCACCGAAATTGCCCGCATCCGCCCCGGCGGCTCCGGCGTTGTCCGCTTTGCCCAAACTGGCCTTGCCCGCCAGCCCTGCGATGCCCTTGCCCGCAGGCGACACACCCGCGGCAGGTCCGGAAATCGCTTCCCCGCCGAAAAATGTGGAGAACCCTGCGCCCGTGCTGGAACCGAGGGAAACTCCCACAGCCCAAGCCGAGCCGTTTCCCGATCCATTGGATCAATTGAATTTCCCCAAGCCTGCTCCATCAGCCTCCAAAAAACCCGCCACCGCTGCACCACCGACGGAATCGCAACCGTTTCCGGCGCAGGCGCCGGGGTTGAATGCACCTGCCGCCCCCGAAACGCAGAACAATGGCAGTCCGCTTCCGGAAATTCAACCGCCGCCCGCAAATCGCGAACTCGTCCAACCCTCGTTTCCGGCCAACCCGGGCTTAGAACCCAAGCCTGCGGACTTTCCGTCGGCTTTGGAACCCGCCCAAACTCCACAAATTCCCCCCGGTCTGCCAACCGGGGAAGGCGGAGGCACGTTGAGCGAATCGGCTCCCTCCGGCCCGCAACAGCCCAAACTCAAAATCGAAAAGACCGCCCCGCCCAAGGCCGTGCTCGGTCAGCCGATGATCTATTACATCCTCGTAAAAAACGTGGGCCAAAGTGCCGCGCATGAAGTGATTGTGGAAGACCAAATTCCCCAAGGCACGCAATTGACGGGCACGATTCCACGCGGAGAAATGGCCGACACCCGTTTAATTTGGCGGTTGGGCGTGTTGAAACCCGGCGATGAGAAAAAAATCGCCGTCCGCGTGATTCCCACGCAGGAAGGCCAAATCGGCAGCATCGCCAAAGTCAGTTTCGTCGCAGAAATCGCCGCCCGCACCGTCGTGGCGGCGGCCAAGTTGGCTTTGGAATTTCGCGGTCCCGCAAGCAGTGTTGTGGGCGATGCCGTAACCTATCACTTCAAACTGAGCAACACCGGCAGCGGCGATGCCAGCAAAGTCTATCTGCGAAATATTCTTCCCGAAGGTCTCAACCATCCCGATGGAAACGATCTGGAATACGAAGTCGGCACGCTGAAAGCCGGCGAAGTGAAAGAACTGGACCTAACCGTCAACGCGACCAAAGCCGGGGAGTTCACCAGCAAAGCCATTCTCTCGGCTAAGGGCGGACTGCAAAAAGAAGCCGCCGCCCAATTGAAAATCATCGGCGACCGCCTCACAATTACCCGCACCGGCCCCAAACGCCGTTACGTCGGTCGCAAAGCCGGCTATGCCAATACGATCGCTAACCAATCCGATGCCAAGGTTTCCCCCGTGCGCGTGGTGGAAGTCATTCCGGCGGGAATGGATTTCGTCGAAGCCAATGCGGGCGGGCAATTCGATCCCCAAAAACGCACCGTGACTTGGACCATCGCCGCCCTCGGCCCGCACGAAACCCAACTGTTGAAGCTGGATCTCTTGGCTCGCCAAGAAGGCCCGCAAGCCGGCGAGGTCACCGCGATGGACCCCAACGGAACCAAAGCCATCGTCAAATCCGAAACGACCGTCGAAGGTTACACGGCTCTTCGCTTGGACGTGCAAGAATTTGCCGAACCCGTCGATGTGGGCCAGCAAGTTGGCCTGCGGATTGTCGCCACCAACCGGGGCACGCGGCCCACCACGAACGTGGTCATCAAGATGACACTGCCCGAAGAAGTGGAATTTGTTTCCGCCAAAGGGCCGGTAGACTTCAAACGCGACGGGGCAACGCTTACATTTAACCCCGTGCCATCCCTCAACGCGCAGCAGGAATTGGACTTCGATTTGGTGTTGAAATCCAACAAGCCCGGCGATGCCCACGTCCGCATGGAAATCGGCTCGGATCAAATGACGAAACCCCTAACACGCGACGAAGGCATCCGCATCCTCGCCGTCCGCCCGTAAGGATCGCCAAGCGAATCACCTCAAAACCTTTGCGTGGGCATGCTTTCTGTATGGAAGGCAACGTTGTTCTATCAGACATGGCCACTCAAAGCAGTGGCCATGCCACCCATCACACATAAAGCCACACCATCGACCAGCTATGAATCCCGCCCCGCAAGACACGTCCGAGTTTTGGAAGCAATTGGAAGTCTTCTCCAATCCGCATCCTGCCCGCGATTATCTCATCGAAACCATCTGCCCCGAGTTCACCTCGATGTGCCCCAAAACGGGGCAACCGGACTTCGGCACGCTGACGATCAGCTATCGCCCGGACAAAAAATGCTTCGAGCTGAAATCCCTCAAGCTCTACCTGCAAAGCTACCGCAACGTGGGCGCGTTTTATGAAGATGTGACCAACCGCATCTTCAACGACCTCATGCAGGTCATCGAACCCCGCTGGATGAAAATCCTCGCGGAGTTCACCCCCCGCGGCGGCATCCGCAGCAACATCCTCATCGAACACCCCGGCAAGTAGCGGAAAATCGGGCCGATGCTGCGGCAAGCATCACAAGTTCGAGGCATAAAAACTGGTCCGCTCCGACTTTACCAAGCGCACCCGGAAATCTACGATGAAGGCGTTCCATTTGCTTGCCTTCTTAAAAAATCGTGATTGACCATGAGCGACGTTGTTTGTTCGATTTCCGTGATCGATTGTGCCCGAGATGAGGCCGAGGAATTGTTGGCCGAACTCCGCGAGAAACTCAGCCCGCGCGGGGACGTGGTTTCTGAAGCGGGACGGCAGCGCACGCTGGAACTCTTCGGCGAAGCCTTGTCGCCTCAGCAAGTCGTTGGCCGCATTTGCCGGGATGTGGCCCGCAACGGGTTGGGGGCCGTGGTAGCCTACACGCAAAAACTGGATGATGTAAGGCTCTCTCCGGAATCCATTTGCGTTTCCCCCGCCGAGATGGAAGAAGCCCACGCCAAAGCCGACCCTAAATATCTGGAAGTCATCCGCCGAATTCGCGCGAACGTGTTGGCCTTTCAAAAAGGGCTATTGAATCAGAATTATCGGCTCGCGCACGAAGCGGACGGCGGACAAATTGAACTTCGGCAGCGGTATTTGCCGCTGAAGCGGGTGGGAATTTGCGTGCCCGGCGGAGCGGCGGCTTATCCTTCCACGCTGTTAATGACCGCCGTGCCCGCCCAAGCCGCCGGCGTTTCGCAGATTGTCGTCGTGGCTCCGCCGACCAAGTTCGGCAGTTACAATACCGATTTGCTCGCCGCCTGCCACGAATTGGGCATCCGGGAAGTCTACCGCATCGGCGGAGCGCAAGCGGTGGCGGCTTTGGCCTATGGCGTGGAAGGCATCGAGCGCGTGGATAAGATCGTCGGCCCCGGCAATTTGTTCGTGGCACTCGCGAAACGCCTGGTGTTCGGCGAAGTGGACATCGACAGCATCGCCGGTCCCAGCGAAGTCGTCGTGCTCGCCGATGAAACCGCCAGGGCCGATTTCGTCGCGGCGGATTTGATTTCCCAAGCCGAGCACAGCCCCGGCAGCGGCGTGTTGATTACCTGGCATCCGCCGTTAATCGCAGCCGTGCAAACGGAACTCAATCGGCAATTGGGCCAACTCGCGCGGGGCGACTTGGCGAAAGAATCCCTCGAACAATATGGAGCCTTGATTCTCGCCCCCAATGCCGAGGAAGCCGCCCGCTTGACCGACCTCTTGGCTCCCGAACATCTCCACATTTCCACGGCGGACCCCGAAGCGATGCTCGCCAAAATCCAAAATGCGGGCGCGATCTTTTTGGGGCATCACACGCCGGTCGCCTGCGGAGATTACATCGCGGGGCCATCGCACGTCTTGCCCACCGGCGGAACCGCCCGCTTCGCCAACGGCCTTAATGCCAACGATTTTCTCAAGCGTTCCTCGGTCATCCGTTACGACGAAATCGCCTTAAAATCGCACGCGGAAGACATCCGCCTGATGGCCGAAAAAGAAGGTCTCACCGCCCACAGCGCCAGCGTAGAAATCCGCTTCACAAAAGAAAGTTGAGACTTGCCAAGCAAATCAGTTCAACACCTTCCCCTCGTTCCTAAGTTCTGCTTGGGAACGAGGAGGACCGGTCAATTCCTTTCCCAGTCGTTTGGGAACACATTCATCAAGCAGAATGCGCATGGGAACTCAGGATCTGGACGGTCAACTGAAGTGCTTCGACAGCTTGTTCGCGGTTTACAGTAGGAAAATCCTCCAAAAACTCAGCAAGAGGTTGGCCCCCGCTCAGGTAATCAATCAGTGCTTGAACAGGAACACGAGTGCCACGAAATACCAAAGCACCGCCCAAAATATCAGGATCGGATTCAACGACAGGTTCGGTTTGCTTCATTGTTAAAACTCCCTCCCGAAAGTCGTTCATTTGCGATCAAGCGGCATCGGCAATTTGCCCCCAGCGGGTTGAATTGTGATTGCCGAGCTGGGGGGGGGGGCAGATTGTCGATGATGCATTACCTTGATCTCGCAACACTCCCCGACAATCTGACCCCAGCTATCCGGTCGACTTGCCGTACTGACGAGATTCCAGCCAAGTTGATTTACAATGTACTCAACATCCTCCTTGCTGACTCCCTTGCTTCGTAAGAAGACGGGTTGACTTGCCTCGTCCGTGTCGGGCGATATCGATATACACGTCCTCGCTCGAGCTTTGTCCTCACGCGCCACTAGCGGGGTTAGGTGCGACATGGCCGAATTGATGCAGGGTGAGAACGATTCTAATGATGCCAGTGCTTCCAAATGTTTTGGTACATCCTCAGGCACGGAATCGGGTAGCGCTCCGATGGGTAATCTATTGAAAAACTCCGAAATGCGGCCGGGTTTCAGGACCATAAGTGCTTTGACGAAATTTGTAGTTGAGACATATGTTTTGTTCTCCACCTGAGCCAGCGTTGCCGCGACGACCATTATCTGCCTAAGTTCATCATCAATATGCGGCCAGATCGGCCTGAGAAGCGGATTCACATTCGCAATTGTGTCGAGACCAGCATCAGGAGAAATCTGTGTCGTCAACAATTCCAAATCGTGATCCCAGTAGTCTCGTCGCAGGGCGATTGCTTGCTTGGATGGTAGCGCCGCGAGGTCTTTTGGCAGTGCTTCAGCTGGCAGGATATTTCGCACCGCCGATCAACACTGGTATTACTGTCTTTGTTTCATCCAGCAATGCAAAGGCAATTTCTCGGCGAACCCAGTCTTGGTCGTTATCGATTCTACGGAGGCCCCACTCATCCATCCCGACGTGAAGCCACCGTGGGCCAACGACGACGAGGACGTACTTCGAGGCCGATAATGCGGATTGAATACGCTCCGGCCACTTGTCTCCGATAGTAATCCCATGGGTGTCGATGAAGACGCGGTCGGAAGATAAATGCTTTGACAAACCATCCGCAATCAGCTTGGCTTCAGCACCGCAGTCTTCACGCCGGTAGTTGATAAATGCCGTTTCAGACATGATGCCACATAACTTGGAATTATATAGAAAGCCAAATCCATCTATCACTCCATTATATTCTGTCTTAACTCAAAATGATTGTCAAATGTTTTGTAATTCTTGAATCTTTCTCACGGCCTGCGGGCTTTTCCCGTCTCCCTTTTCGCCTCCTGGGAATAAGGTGTTGATAGTACTTCCAAATCGCTGCGAAGCCGAACTCCGCGAGTGGGCGTTCCCAAGCAGAGCTTGGGAACGACGAAGCTACCAAACGCTTTTGATTACCTGAACGATCGCGTCAATCTTCTTCATCCTGTCCAAAACCGAGACGGCTTTACTCGGCTATGGGTCACCTAAAACCAACTTCTCGCGCACCCATTCGCGGAACTCGCGGATGAGTGTGTTCTCATCCCTTTCATGGCGGCGATTGAGAAAGGACATCACATCGGTGATCTGTAGACCAGGGAAATGATGGCTGGTTTCGCTCGCTTGATATTCGCCGGCATCATCCAGGCTTTGGGCGGTTAAGGTTTCATCGTGAAATCGCCAAACTTCTTTCACTCCCAATGCAGCATAAATGGTGAGGCGATTTCTCGGGCTATGGGTCACATCGATTTCCACCGCCAAATCGGGAGGCGGATCAGTGGTAAGATCCAATTGTTCTTTGCCTCGGACTTCCGGTTCGTGGGTGATGTAAAAACACTCGTCCGGTTCCAAGCCACGTTCCAGATCTTCCCGGCCCAAGGTCATGTCGCCGAAGGATTTCGAGCGGCAAACCGAGTTCTTCGGTGAGTACGAAAATCATTTGGGCCAGCAATCGGCTCAAATGGCCGCGCAGCGGCGAGATCGTCATAAATTCCAACGTCCCACGGTCATAGGTGAGACGGACGTGCCGACCACTCAGCGCTTGAGCGATTGCTTGGTAATCTTCCCAGGCAATCCCGCGCAGCAGCAAATGCTGCGAGGCGATTGCTTCGGTAAAATCGGTGGTGGAAGTTGTGGCCATCGCGGGACTCTCGACTTTAGGTTTGCTTTGGAGGAACGGGGTTGAAGTCGAGCGTGTCGGCGGGGACCATTTTTTGGTTGGTTTCGTCCCAGCCGATCATGCGGCCCGTGCGCCAGGATTCGTTGGCCATGTTGACGGCGGCGACTCCGGCCATGCCGAGTTCCACCGGGCAGTTCAAGGGGTCGCCGTTTCTCAGGTGGTTGTGCAAGTTGGTGTGGTGCAGATGGATGTCTTCGCCGCCGGTCTTTTTGTGCTCGGCGAGGACTTTGTCATCCTTGTCCTTGGCAACCCAACCGGAAGGCGTGAAGTACAGCGTGCCCCGGTAGCCTCGGATGAGATGATCGACGCCCACGCGGTTTGACATTGTGCCCAGCACGTAAACCGTCATGTCTCTGGGGTATTCGCAGATCATCTCGAAGTTGTCGGGCAAATCGCGGCCATCGGGCCATTGCCAGATGCCGCCCATGCCCACGACCCGGCGGGGAAACAACAGCTTGCAGGCTTTCATAATGCGGGTGATGCGATGGATGAACAAATCGGTCGCGATCCCGCCGGAGTACGCCGCGTAACACCGCCATTCGTGATAGTGGTTGGGGTTCCAAGGAATTTTTTGGGCATGGCCGAGCCAATCGTCCCAATTCAAGTCGCCGGGTTTGGGGGCATCTTCTTTGATCGGCGGCCTGCTGCGCCACGGGCCTTGGGTATCGTAGCGGCGGACGTATTCGATTTGGGCTTGAACGACTTGCCCCAACACGCCGTCTTCGATGGCTTTGCCCGCGGTGATGTAGCTATCGTCCGACATGGCTTGCACGCCGACTTGCAAAGGTCTGCCGGTTTCCTTTTGCTTTTTCATCACGGCCAAGCCTTGCGGGATGGTGTGGGTCATCGGCTTTTCGCAGTAGACCGCTTTGCCGGCGTCCATCGCATCCATCGTCATTTGGGAATGCCAATGTTCCGGCGTGGCGATGGTGACGTAATCGATGTCATCAATTTCCAGCACCTTGCGGTAATCGGTAAAGGCGTGCTTGGCTTCGATGCGGGCGGCCCCTTCCTCGGCGCGTTTTTTCCAGCAGTCGGCGACGGCAATGGATTCTAAGTTGTTGGTTTGCTTCAGTTTTTTGTGGGCATTGAGGTGATTGGTTCCCATCCCGCCGGCCCCGATGAAGCCCACGCGAATCCGCGAGTTGGCTCCCAAGACGCGGGCGTAACTCGCGGCGGTCATGCCGGCGGTCGCCAAGCCGGCGGCCCCGGTGGTTTGCAGAAACGATCTTCGTGAGACGTGGGAGTTGTCCATCAGCAATCCTATCTTTCTGTCGGCTCGAAAAAATGGTGATAAAAGTCGGCGAGGCGAACGCCCCGGCTTTGGGTTTATCCTAAACCGGCCTTCATCCCACCGCAATTCCGGCACGAGAAACCTGGGCCATTCGCGGCGGCGGGGCTTGGCGATTTTTGGGGAATCAATCGCTCTTGGGCGCGAGGAAAAGGAAAATCTGATTGAACTTTTTGGGCGGTTTGCGCAAAGTTGGAATCTTAGGGTTTGTGCATTTGCGTTATCCACAGGTTATGCGCATACTAAACGCGAATTGGAAAGAGCGATTCGATGCTTTCCAACCATTTAAAGACAAACGGTTTTTCAGAAATCCGATTCGAGCATTTCCCCCCTCGAAATTTCGGGCAACGGGCATTAGGGGAAATGTCTTGGGGAACACGATTTCTCAAACACAACTTTTCTTCATTTCCGTCTTGTTTCCTTGGTGGCGTTCGTTACATTGCCCTGTTTACGAATTCAAAACGCCGAGTGGCTCAATTCCCTTCCATCCTCCGGGATGATTCCACATAACAGAAAGCGATCACGTGCCCGAAGACTTTCCTTCGCCTCACGAGAATTTCCTCTCCACGTTTTTTCGCCCTCATTCCTGGTTTCGGAGAACTCACGAAACTCCCCGCGCACGCGAAATCCATCCAGAACCGCTTTCCGCCAAAACGCTGTTGGCGGTCAACGAGATGACCACCTACCGCTGGTCTTTTGAAGAGGATCTGCGGGGCTATTTGGCGGCAGGCATCCCCACGATGGGCGTCTGGCGGCCGAAGTTGGATACTTTCGGCGAGCAAGAAGCCATCGATCTGGTTCACGAATCCAAAATGGGCGTGTCCAGCGTGTCGTGGGCGGGCTGTTTCACTGGCCAAAACGGCTATCCCTACCTGGAATCCGTCAGAGATGCCAAAGAGACCATCAGAATCGCCGGCGAATTGAACGCCGATTGCGCGGTGATGCTCAGCGGGGCGTTGTCAGGCCACATTCTAACCCATGCCCGCCGGTTGTTCGTCAGTGCCCTGAATGAATTAGGCGATTTGGCGGGCGAATTCGGCGTGAAGTTGGCCGTGCAACCCATGCGGAGGAACTTCGCCCACGATTGGACGTTCATCACGACCATAGATGAGACCTTGGACGTAATTGATGCCTGCGACCACGACCACGTGGGCATGGCGTTCGACGTGTACCACCTTTGGCAAGAGCCGAATCTATTGGAACGCATCGCGGAAATTGCGCACCTGACTTCCGTCGTGCAATTGAATGACTGGCATCGCGATCCGTTGTCCGTCTACGATCGCGGCCTCATCGGCGACGGGGAAATCCCATTATCCGACATCACGCACGCTTTTCTGGACAACGGTTATCGCGGGCCGTTCGAGATCGCGATTTGGTCGGAAGACCTCTGGAAAGCGAATTACGATTGGTTGCTCGAACACTGCCGCTCTCGATTTGAAGATCTGCTCTCTCCCTGTCCCAGTTGAGGAACAAGGGGAGCCGTCTGCCCCAGTCGGGAACTCATTTCGCGAACAGTCAATCCGGCGATTCCGTATCCACGATGCGTTGAAGGGTGGGCCGGCGATACTCGGCGGCTCCTGTATGGACCACAAGATTGGGAAGAATCTCGGCCCGCGCTTCGCCGTGCGTGTGCCCGCAAAATACGGTCATGCGTTTTTGCGGGTAGGCTCTCATTATCTCGGCCAGTGCTTCACCCGCTGCAATGCAGCAAAAGTGGGGAGCCCAATCATCATCCGAGATCTGCCCGCGATACCGGCAGGCTTCGCGAAAGGGCGGAACGTGCATTAAGACTAAGATCTGCTCGTGATCTTTCAAAGCCGCCGGAAGCACCCGCCGGAAATGGTTCGCGGTTTCCTCGCCTAAGTCTTGAAGTTGGCTTTCAAGTCCCGCATTGAGAATCGCCGAGGCTTCGCCCCGCCAAGTATTGATGCCCGGAGGAATGGCGGCCGCCGTTCGCAGTTCGGTAATTTGAAAATAATCGTTGAGTAGCACCCGGGATTGCCCAAATGCGGCCGCGCGGGCATCGCCCCATCCGCCGTGCCCGACCAAAGCGGTTTGCGAATCCAAAGAAACGAAATCTGTAGCGGGCAGCCAATGCAGCCGTTGGGAGGTTTCTGAGATTTGCCTTGCCCGCTCGCGGACTTCGTACAGGGAACTTCCGTAATAATCGTGGTTCCCCAACACAAAATACAACGGAAGTTTCAGCAGGGCATCCAACTGATGAAGATAGCCCTCAAAGGAAAATGCCTCGCCCAAGTCTCCACCGATGAGAATGGCGGAAGGGGTTGCCTTTCGAATTTTTGCCGCTAGCCGAGCAACCTGCCCATCGTGGCAAAAGTTGAGGTGGAGATCGGTAAGCCAAGCCAAGCGGGGCATAACAATTCTCCCTCGGAATGCGCGGATTGTCTTGAGCTTTTGGGGGGATTACTCTGCCGCTGCGGGGGCTTCTTCTTCGGCCAAATTCACCAGCGGGCTGATGCGGCGGCATTTTTCTTGAATGGCCGCTTTGTCCGCTTCGTTGGTGGCTGCCCGATATTTGGCCCGTAACTTCCGCAACTTCGCCCGGCGGGTTCGCCGACGGGCGATTTCGCGATCTCGTTCCACGCGTCCCATCAGTAAATAATCCTTGAGTGAGAGAATTTGATAAAAAACTTTCGGAACCCGTTTTTTAACACGGCCCCCCCAGCAGGTCAACCAGGCAGCGGATTTCCCACCGGCGAAATTCGGAAAACACCAGAAATACCTAACTGACGTACATCTCGGCGGGAAATCTTCGCTCAACTGGTCTTGGCTGATGGGGAGGGAAGCGGTAGTATTCGCGGCTTCTCCGAAATTCTCGATTGCCTCTCCATCCCTTCTTGCTCCATCGAGACGCGGCAATTATGAGGTTGATGTTAGCCCGCCCCATTCCAACTTCCGCAGAGACCGCGCACCAGCGCGGCAGGCTCTCGGTTATGCGGGCGTTGGTGCTGCTGGCGATTTGCGGTTTCGGGTCGATGGGCTGCGTGAGCCGGCGTGTTACAATTGAATCCAATCCCCCCAATGCGTTGGTGTTGATCGATGGCCACGAACAAGGCTACACCCCTTACTCGATGGATTTCACCTACTATGGCACGCGGGAAGTCCAACTGGTGAAGCCTAACTTTGAAACCTTGACGGTGCTGCAAAAAGTTCCCAAACCTTGGTATCAGATTTTTCCGATCGAGTTCTTCTCGGACAATTTCTGGCCGTTCCGCGTGACCAACCGCAGCAAGTTCTTCTTCCAAATGCAGCCCCGCGTTCCCGCCCGAGAGGAAGAACTGCTCGACCGTGCCAACGGCTTGCGAACCGAATCCCAAGTGGGCCGCTGATTGCGGAAAATCCCAATGACCAAGTTCCAATGACCAATGCCATGAGCGGCAAGGCGTTAGCCGCCGGTTCTTTCCGATTCGAACAACCGGCGGCTAACGCCTTGCCGCTCAGATATTTGCCGGTTATCCGCGATTTTTGACGGCCATGACTTTGAAGATTTTTTGGGCCTGATCGCGGTCGATGCCGAGTTTCATGCGCAACTCGTGCAGGAATTCTTTTTCATCTTCTTCGATGCCCTGGTCGGCCAAGGCCAGATCACAAGCGCCGGCGAAGGCGGTTTCGCCCAGTTCTTCGGGGAGCGCATCGATGGAACGCTGCACGAGGGTTTCCACGCCTTCGCGTTTGAGGACGCCCAACAGCTTGTCCATCATTTTGCTGAATTTTGAGCCATCGTAGCCTTGAAACATTTTCATGCGGAGTGCGATCACCCCCAGCCCTTGGGCTTCTTCGTTGGAGATGTGCCCATCGCAAGCGGCGGCGGCCAACAGCACCCCGGCAAAGGCTTCTTGCCTGCTGAGTGTTTTGTCTCCGCTCATTCCATCGAATGCGTTCTCGAAAAGCCCCATGAATGTTCCCCTTTGGAATGGTCTTGGTTTCGTTCTCTATCTCCCCCCGCGGGTTGGAGTGAGAATAGAGAATGGCGAAAAGAAGATGGAACTCAGTAACAACCAATCTAACCTGCACTGGCCTGCAGAGTTAGTAGTAAGAACCCAAAACCGGCGGCCGGGCCGGTTCTATGTCGATCGCCTTTTTAGGCGGGATAGTCAAGAGAATTGTGAGTGTGTGCAGATTCGCGGACTTCAATAGTGCAGCAGAGCGCATCGGCCGGCAGCCGCTCGAAGTTCCGCATCCCAGGCCAAAAACCAGATTCCAAATCCGCTTTCAAAGTCTGTGCGGCTTCCAATAGCAAGCCAGAACAGACAACAACCGGAGCATGTTCAACCAATTCCTTGGCCTCGCCCATGCTGATATTTGTCGAATGACGTACCGCAGAAATCACCCTGATTTCTTCGTCCTTCCGATAGGATTGGAGGACAACATCAAAAGTTTCAGTGCGTTCATTGCTCATAAGTAGACATCAAACATTAAAGCTGTAAAGGAATAGGCTCACTTGATTGTTACAATCCTCTCTCCTCGATCTTCCATCCTCTCTCGGAAATGTCTTTGGCGATTGAGGAAGTGCGGCCTTGGAAAGTCGCGGAGTCAGCCTTTGTTTTTGATGATCATCACTTCCACGATGGTCAACGCTTCATCGCCGCTGACGTCCAATTTGCGTTGGAGCTTTTCCAAAAACTCTTCTTCCTCTTCTTCGACCACGCCATCGGCCAGCACGATGTCGCAGGCGTTGGCGAAGGCGGTTTCGTGCAGTTTGCGGGGCAGGCCGGAAACGCAACGGTCGAGCAGTCCATCCACATCGTGCCGCTTCAGAATTTTCACCAGTTTGCCCATCATGTGGCTGAATTGCTGACCGCTCCAAGTCTCGAACATCCGCATACGGGACAAAGTGGTCCACAAGCCTTCGGCTTCTTCATCGGCGATGTGGCCATCGGAAGCCGCCGCGCCCAAGAGAACGCCTGCAAAGGCTTCTTGAACCAACATTTCCTGGCTCTCTTTTTGGGTGCCAAAAAAATTGTCGAACAAACCCATGAGAAATCTCCCAAAAAAAGATGGCGCTAAGAAGACCGCCCGAAGCAAACCACGCGGGAATTGATGAAGAAACAATGGAGCGAACGTCTACTGAATTGTGGAATAGATTCTACCCAGCCCGTCTGGGAATTCAAGAAGCGGCCAGGAAAGATTGCCGGCTTGGGAAATCGGCTTCAAACGGGCGGTTGGCCGGTTGCAAAGAAAATTTCCGGTTTGCCCGCGAAATTCGCGGGGGACTTGCGTATTCTTAATGGGGATGACAATACTTTCAGGCAACCTTGTCCCTTCCAAAACATCCGCATCCCCAACGAGTTCACTCCCGTTTGTTTCCACGATTCAATTCACCATGACTCCCACACTCGGATTTCAAAATCCGTTCGCGGATTGTTTGATGAGAAACCGCTTCTCACGCTCAGCCAGCGTGTCCAGGCCGAAATCGTTTTTTCAGTCCCCGCGTTTGGTGATTACGTTCCGCCCGTTGTCAATTTGGCATCGGGCGTTTTTTTTGGGTCGGTTGGAAATTCGAGAGGCGAGAAATGCTCTCGGTCCGAACCGATTGGGTTTTTGCCTTGTCTAATGAGTTTTAAGGTGGAGGGTAAACGCAAATGGTCTCGGCGGTTTTACAACGACCCACGCTGATGCTCAACCGGAATTGGCAGCCGGTGGGTGTCGCCACGGTTTCCCGTTCCTTGGTGATGGTATGGAACGGCACTGCGCGTGTGGTCGATCCGGAAGACTACCAACTTTATACCTGGGCCGATTGGGCCGCGATTCGACCGGGGGAAAACGATCTCGTCATCCGCACGGTGCGCTCGGAGTTGCGCGTGCCCGAAGTCATTGCCCTCACGCGGTACGACCGCGTGCCCAACAACACCGTGACTTTCAGCCGGCGCAACATCTTCAAACGCGACCGCTTCACCTGCCAATACTGCGGCAGCCAACCGGGTAAGGAAGAACTCACCATCGACCACGTTTTGCCCCGTTCGCGCGGCGGCGTTTCCAACTGGGAAAACTGCGTGCTCGCCTGCGTGGATTGCAACAGCCGCAAGGCCGACCAGCTTCCCCACGAAGCGCGGATGCCGCTCTTCAAACGTCCCGAACGCCCCAAATGGCGGCCGCTTTACGCGACCCGCGGCGAACGTTACCGCAGTTGGTCCAAGTTTCTCAGCGAAGCCTACTGGGAAGTGGAACTGCAAGAATAGGCGTTAGGTTGAAGTTGTAGGCGGGCGAGCCGGGGAATTGAAGTTTTTCGGCTCGCCTTCCTCCGTTTCTTCGGTCGCGATTTCGGGTGGGTGAGCTGCCTCGATTGAGGGACTTCGCCGTAAAGCGGCTTGCATTTTCGGGGGAAACTCGGCATGTTTTGGCAAGCTCCAGAACTTCAATCCTCCCATGCACACGGGAAAGAAATCCATGCCGATCACCGTGGCCTGCGATTGTGGGCATCAGTTTCGCGTCCGCGATGAATACGCCGGGAAAAAGGCCCAATGCCCGGCTTGCGGCGACCCGGTTGCGATTCCGTTGGCGGATTTCCCAGAATCGTCGGCGGATTTTTCACGGGTTCAAGGCGGCCCCTCATCGGCCACTTTTCCCGGAGCCGGAAGAAGCAGTGCCCGCTGGTTTGCGGGCCTCGATTCCGGGCTGTTCGGCTTGGGCCGTCTGAGCGGGTTGGCCTGCTTGCTGGTGGGATTGATCTTCGTTTTGACGGCCCGGGGTTGCGATGCGTTGTCGCTCCGTTCCGCGGCCTCCACCACGGCCAGGTTCAAGTTGGCACAAAATGAATTCAACGATGAATGGGAAGACAAGCGGAACGAGTTGGAGGACAAAATCAAAAGGCTCGAAAAAGAACGTGATAAGGCGGAAATGCCGAATGAAATCGGCCAAATCCGCACCGACCTGGAAGATGCCCAAAAAGATATGAAGGACCACGTGGAAGATGAGCAGGCGCAAGACGGAACATGGAGCACGGAGCCTGGAAATCCTTGAAGCGGGATTCCCGAAACGCGATGGCCAATAATGTGTTGGGCCAATTCTGGCGGGAGTTGCTGTTCGTTGTGGGGACGGTAGTTCTAAGCGTGGGCTTGTTGACCGTGGGCTTCACCGGAGAACCGCACGAACGCCGGATTTGTTTGATTATGATTACGATTATCACCTTCAGCATCTACGTGGGCGGATTGGCATGGATCGACACCGTGATTTCCTCAGCCGCGTCGCTGTCCGGCAGCCTGCGTTAAGCCCGGGGGAAAGAAGCCGGGGCTGGCGGATTGTGTGGAAATGAGGAGTTTTCGCCACGTCTCCCGTGGGTTTTGCAACACGCCCGCGAGGGGCGAACCCCCAAAATCAGCGGGGATTTCCCCGTTTGCGGGGCGAAAGCGAGAAATTCTTCACGCGGTATCCGATTTGCGTTTCGGAAGGAGGAAGTTGCGAATGATCCCATCTCCTCTTTCGGTTTCGGCCACGGAGAGACACTTTGAACGTCAGACACTTGGCGGAATTGGCGGGCCTTTTGTCCGTCCATGCGCTTCAAATCGTGGAATCTCCCCGCCCGGTTTCGGGGGGAGCCGCCCGCCTGTTGCGGGAGATTTCCCAAAAGCGGGCGGATGCCTGGACTTCGCGGATGCAATCGCTCGGCAACGGCGCACATTTATGGTCCTCGCTTTACGCCGAAGATCCTCGCCGCGAATTGCTGGAAGAAATTCTGGTCTCGGAAATCCTCTCGCGAGTCACGGCGGGATTGCTGACCGTGCAATCACAGCTTTCCGGCGAGAAAACTGCCCGGTTGTTGGCGGCGGATTTGTTTAACGATCATCAACTCGCCCGCCGCTCGGCTTTGACGCAGATGCTCGAAATGGCCGATGCCCACGACCCTTTAGTAAGAAAGTTGGACAAACTTCGCCGCTTGGCCGAGCGTTGGACCGATATTTTCTTGGGCCCGTTGGCCTGCCGATTTTCCATCGGGCATTTGGTATTCGATCCCTTGCGGGCCGAAGACTATGGGCAAACGATCCTGCCGTATTTGACTTTACCCGTCGGCAGCGGCTTGTTCCAGGCGGGATTGAGCGTGGCCTTTCCCAAAACTTTGACGGGCGTGCCGGCCCACGCGGGCTATCATCGAGACATGGCCGCCGGCGTGCTGAGATTGTTGCCGGAAGATATTTTTGATAGCGACGGCGGGTTGTTGCCCTTGCGCACCGTGCGTTCCCTCCGTTTCAAACCGACAACGGATACGCAACCGGTAGAATCCCGGCGGAGAAATCCTGTTCCTCAAAAAATTCCCCCCGCGGCCCAAACCCCGTGCAAACTTTCATTTCGACAATTGAGGCATCGCCCGCAAAAACCTTGAGAAGCATGCATTCCGCAAAAACAGCAGGCGGCGGCAGTCCCGCATCAACCGCAGTCCTCCGCTTCATTCGCGGCGATTTTATTCTGGGAGAAGAGCGCAGATTTTACGCATCGGGCAAAATAGGATATGCTTGACAATCTGAGGGTCTCTCTCAAAAGAGGGAATTTCATAAGGCGAGGGTGTTCTCCAGAGCCGATCTTTCCATAATGTCGGCTCGGCGGGAACCTCGCCCTGCCATCCGAAAACCTTGCTCTTGAATCACCAGACTTTAACCGCCGAGGAACGCACCATGAAGAAACTTGTTTGGGGAATAGCCGGTTGCCTGCTCCTGCTCTCCGCAATTCCCCTGCCGGCCGCCGAGAAGTATTACCAAATCCGCCTAGTGGCGACGAATGGGAATGTGTTCGGCAAGCCGGTGTCTTTCCAAGAAGTCGCCTTGCAACCTCCCGCACCGGGGGTTTTGCTCGCTCCGCCTTCGCCGACTCCGGTGGCACCGCCGTCACCGACTCCGGTGGCACCTCCCGCGGGCCTACAACCCGTTCCCGAACCCTATTATTCGGGCAATGCGATCCCCGCTCCCCAAGCGCCCGAGATGCAAGTCATCGAACTTTATCCCCGCGTGAAATACGAAGACCTCAACAACATCCACCCCTTCGCCGTGCAAAAAATCGTGGCGGTGAAAGACCCCCGCGATCGGCGGAAACTTTGCGGAACGTGCGCACCGCCTTGCGTGTACGTGATGATTTGCGTGCCGCCGAGCGGTCGCTTTAAGTTCGACGTGAAACGCAAAGACCACAGCAAAGTGGAATACGATTACGGGGATTATGAAATCGAAATCACTTCCAAAAACGGAGTCGTGTACGTGGATTACGACGATTAACCCTGGCCGCCAATTCGCAGCCGGCTTTTCCGGGTCCGGGCCGCAATCACGCTGCCCGGACCCGTTCGCATTGATGGCGGCGAACAAGCAGATTCTTGAATCGTGGTGATCCGGGGAGCTTGGGGTTATACTGGCATCCTTCCAACCTATATGCCCAGAACCTCGGCTTGCCCCTCAACTCTTGACTTCCTTTGGACCGACGTGATGCGACCACTTTTAATCATCCTTGTGCCGGCCTTGTTTCTTATCCCGAAGGCGTTGCCGGCCCAAGTTCTTGAACTGAAACAAGGCGACCACATTTGCTTGGTGGGCAATGCGTTGGGCGAACGCATGCAGCACCACAACGCATGGGAAACCCGCTTATATGCCAAATTTCCCGAAAAGGATCTGGTGGTTCGCAATTTGTGTTTCCCCGGCGATGAACCATTCGAACGCATTCGCTCGCAAAACTTTGGCGACCCCGATTCGCATCTCGCGCACAGCAAAGCCAATGTGGTGCTGTATTTCTTCGGCTTCAACGAATCTTTCGCAGGCGAAAAGGGGCGGGACAAATTCCGAGATGAAATCGTAAAGCTCGTCGAACACACGAAACAGCAGAAATACAACGGCAAAGACAACCCCCGCGTGGTGTTAATTTCGCCCATTGCCTTCGAGAACACGGGCAACCCCGATTTGCCCACCGGCGAAACCCAAAACAAAAACCTGGAACTCTACACCGCCGCCCTGAAAGATGCCGCCGCCAAAACCAAGGCGGGTTTCGTGGATTTGTTTCACCCTACAAAATCGCTGTTCGAGAAGTCGGAGAAGCAACTCACGCTCAACGGTTCCCATCTGAATGCCGCCGGTTACCAAGCCTTGGCTCCCTTGTTGATGCAAGGTCTCTTCGCTGCCGAGGAAACCAAGATCGATCTCAAACTAAAGCAAGCCGTCGCCGACAAAAACTTCCATTGGTGGCATCGCTACCGGGCGGTGAATGGCTATTCGATTTACGGAGCGCGCGGCCAGGCGGGTTCGGATGGAACTTACAACAATGCCGACGTGATGGAACGCGAGCGGGCGATTCTCGATCAAATGACCGCCAACCGCGACCGGCGGATTTGGGCGATTGCACGGGGCGAAAAGGTTCCCGAAAAAATTGATGATGGCAACACGCTGCCTTTCATCACACCCAAAACCAACGTGGGCGGTAAGAACGACAAAAACCGCAAAGCGGGCAAACTCGGTTCGTTGGAATATCTGAATGCGGAGAAGCAACAGAAGTTGTTCAAGCTTGCCGAGGGCTATGAAATCAATCTGTTCGCCTCCGAAGAGCAATTCCCGGAACTCGCCAATCCCGTGGCCCTCAACTTCGACAACAAAGGCCGGCTGTGGGTTTCCACGATGGCCTCTTATCCACACTGGAAACCCAAAACCCCGCTGAACGACAAAGTTTTGATCTTCGAAGACCACGACCGCGATGGCCGGGCCGATGAATGCAAAATCTTCGCCGAGGGCCTGCATCAACCCACGGGTTTTGAGATCGGCCGCGGCGGCGCCTATGTCGCCCAACAACCGGACGTGTTGTTCCTCAAAGACACCGATGGCGATGACCGAGCCGATGTTCGCGAGCGCCGCTTGGTGGGCTTCGATACCGCCGACTCGCATCACGGGCTTTCCGCCTTTGAATGGGGACCGGGCGGCGGATTGTATTTTCAGGAAGGCACGTTCAAGTATTCTCAAGTCGAAAGTCCTTACGGTTTAACCCGTCTGCACGAAGCGGGCCTGTGGCGGTATGATCCCAAAACGGAGAAGTTCGGCGTCCACGTCAATTTCGCATTCGCCAACCCTTGGGGCCACGTGTTCGACCGCTGGGGGCAAGACTTCATCGCCGATGCCTCGCCCGGTTACAGTTATTGGGCCGCCCCCATTACCGGCAAGATGGATTACCCGAACAAGCACGTCGGCGGCGCTCAGGGCGACCGCGTGAACAAGTTCAAAAAGAAGGAATACAAAGGCCGGCTAGCTTATCCGACGTTTTACGAAAAACGCACCCGGCCCTCAGCGGGATGCGAAATCGTTTCCAGCAGGCATTTCCCGGAGGAAGACCAAGGCGATTTTTTGCTGACCAACGTCATCGGCGACCGGGCGGTGCTCAGGCTTTCCATGCATGATGACGGTTCCGGTTTCACGGCCAAGGAAAAACCGCCCTTGGTGTTCTGCGAAGATGGCAACTTCCGCCCGGTGGACGTTCAATTCGGCCCGGATGGTGCGCTCTATATTGTCGATTGGCACAACGCTTTAATCGGGCACTTGCAGCACAACCTTCGCGATCCCAACCGCGACCACAGCCACGGCCGCATCTGGCGGGTGACGTATCCCAGCCGGCCTTTGGTCACCCCTGCAAAAATCGCCGGCGAGCCGATTCCCGCCTTGTTGGAACTCCTCAAAATTCCAGAAGACCGCACCCGTTACCGGGCGCGCCGAGAGTTGGCCGAACGCGATTCCGACCAAGTGATGGCGGCAGTCAAAAAGTGGACGGCTTCGCTTTCGCCGGGCGAGGAAAATTACGAGCACAATCTGCTGGAAGCCTTGTGGGTCTGCCAAACCCACAACCGCGTGAACCGCGAACTGCTCGACCGGGTACTCAAGGCGAAAGACTTTCACGCCCGCGCCGCCGGCGTGCGGGTGTTGTCTTTCTGGCTGGACCAAATCGACAACCCCTTGGCGATGCTGAAAACCCTCATCAACGATAAAGCCGCACGCGTGCGTCTGGAAGCCGTGCGGGCGCTCAGTTTTCTCTCGGGTGATTCCGCCGTGGAAACGGCCTTGGAAGTGCTCAACCACGACACCGACAAATGGCTGGACTACACGCTGGAAGAAACCATGCGCCAGTTGGAAACGCGGTGACGAAAGAACCACCAAGCAAATCGGAACCGCGAGGTGCTATCGCCATTTCGCGGCTGAAGCCTTTTGATTGATAGCCCCTCAAAGAATAAGATCGTCAGGATGGCTGCTGCGTTTATTGAAGAACTGAATCGCTGGGGACCGGCAGGAACTGCCGATTCCGCTGTGGGCCTGCCGGAAGCGGAAGCCTATTGCCGGCAGTTGGCCACCAGCCACTACGAGAATTTCCCGCTGGTTTCGTGGTTGCTGCCCAAACAACTCCATCAACACTTTTACAATGTCTACGCTTATTGCCGTTGGTCGGATGATTTGGGCGATGAAGTCGGCGATCCAGAGCGGTCTTTAGAACTGCTCGCCTGGTGGCGCGGCGAGTTGGCCGCCTGTTATGCAGGCGATCCGAAACATCCGGTGTTCGTGGCGTTGTCGCAAACTATTGAAGAGTTCGCGATCCCCGCCGAGCCGTTTGAAGATTTGCTTTCCGCGTTCGAGCAGGATCAGCGAACCACATCCTATCAAACCTTCGCGGAGTTAAGGGATTACTGCCGGCGAAGTGCCGACCCCGTGGGGCGGTTGGTGCTCTATCTCTGCCGGTCGCATGAAGCACAAAACGTGGCATGGTCGGATTCGATCTGCACGGGTTTGCAATTGGCCAACTTCTGGCAGGATGTGGCCCGCGATTTCGAGATCGGCCGCGTCTATCTGCCCCAAGAAGATCTGGCCCGGTTCGGGTACGCGGAAGAAGATTTGCAATCTCGCGTGACCAACCCCGCGTTTCTCAATCTGATGCGGTTTGAAGTGGACCGCGCCCGCGAGTTTTTGCACGCGGGCTTGCCTTTAATTCCCAACCTGCCGGGCCGTTTGCAGGTCGATATTGAATTGTTCGCCCTCGGAGGTCTGAAGATTCTGGAACGCATCGAGGCAATCGGTTATCGTGTGTGGGAGAAGAGGCCCGTGGTCACGAAGTTCGACGCTTTGAAACTGCTCTTCGGCTGCATGTTAAGAAGCGGAAAACGCCGATGGACGCCAAAACGCGGCCGCAAATCTCCAGCGTGAAGCTTTCCCCTAACAGTATTCCCATGACAAACGCTTTGGACGAGTCGTTTGCGTGGTGTCAATCGCTCACCAAACGCACGGCCGGCAATTTTTATTTCTCGTTTCTCACGCTGCCTCCGCATCAGTTGCGGGACATGTGCGTGCTTTACGCCTTCATGCGGGTGACGGATGATTTGGGCGATGACCTCGCGCTTTCGGTGGAACAACGGCAAACCGCACTGCAAAATTGGCGGCAGGAATTGGATGCCGCCTTAGCGGGAACATTGGCCGAACATCCGGTGTTTCCCGCCTTGGTCGATTTGGTCGACCGGCAACAGATTCCGGCGGAATATCTGCAAGCGGTGATCGAAGGCGTCGAAATGGATTTGAACCCCACGGGGTTTGAAACCTTTGCGGAACTCGCCGATTACTGTTACCACGTCGCCGGTGCGGTGGGCCTGTGCTGTATTCACGTTTGGGGCTTCGAGGGAGAAGAGGCGCTGCAGTTGGCGGTGGATTGCGGGATGGCGTTCCAGTTGACGAACATCCTCCGCGATTTGGGGGAAGATGCCTCGATGGGCCGCGTGTATTTGCCGCGCGAAGATCTGAGGCGGTTCGATTATCACCCAGCCGACATCGAAGCCCATTGCCGGGATGAACGCTTTCGCGAATTGATGGAATTTCAAGTCGCTAGGGCCAGGGAGTATTACGCGAAAGCGGGCGGGTTGTTTTCGCATCTGAAACCGACGGGCAAACCAATTTATGCCGCCATGCTGAAAATCTACGGCGGGTTGTTGGATGAGATCGAACGCCGAGATTTCGACGTTTACAGCCAAAGGGTGCGTTTGCCCCGCTGGCGGAAGTTGTGGATTTCTTTAGATGCGATCATCCGCCACCGCTGGCTGGGCCGATCCGCCCGCATGCTTTGACGGTTATGATTTTCGTTTCCCAAATGACTCACCGTTGACGAAATCGAATCGCTCGAAAAATATGTGAGCGGAAAGGTGAGTTCTCGAACGATGCTTACCTGTCCGTAAACTTCTTGAAAGCGTCCCATAAACAGGCGATGCCCGCGAGAATGAAAAACACGAGGATGGCCCAACGCCCGCCGATGTAATTCAGAATCATCATCACCCAAACGATGATGCCCCAACCGCGGATCTCCACTCCGTTGGGGCCGATGATAATAAAGAGAAATACGCCGATCCCGATCGCGACCAAGCCGCCGAACAATTCTTGCCAAGGGCCGTCTTCTTCCTCGCCGGACGTTTTCGGCTTGCGGGGTTTGCTGGGGGTGGTTCTCGTGGATCGACTTCGGCGATGGTTGCCCCGCTCGGGCCGGCGATTGGCGGAACGCCTAGGTCTCGCAGCCGAGGCTTCGTAATCCGCGTAGTCGTCCGCATCTCCCTTGGCTTCGTCATCCTGGTCGAGGTCGGCTTCCTCTTCATATTCGTACTCGACGACTTCGGGGGGATCATCCTCGATGACCTCGACAAGTTCGGCGACCAGAATCGCCGGCGGATCGGTCGGGCTGCGTTGTTGATTTGAGCTTACGTCTGAAGGAGCGTCGAACAACCGCTTCACTTCTTCCGCTGGGACGAATCGCTCGGAATCGTGTTTGCGAACCAAGTCCTTCCGCCGCAATTGGCCCGAATCGGCCAGGCTTTTCAGTTGCGGAGAAGTGAACGGGCCTTGTTCCTTGCCGTTTCGCTTCACAATCCAACGCGACGCCATTGCGACGGCCCTCATTTCATCGATTCAAAAAAAGAAAACAAGAACCGGATTTTAACGCCGCGTGCTAGAACGGTCCACTAAATTCTTCCCGCCTTATGTTTCGCCGACTTTGAAATCCACTTCTTCGATTGCGGCGTGGCCGGATTTTCGGAAGGGGCGAGGCATGGGTTGGGCGTGGCCATTTTCGTCGATGGTTCGACTTCGCAGAGCGTACTCGCCGGGAGCCAAACCGGGCAACAGGATCGCCCAATGGACTTTGGCCAGCCGCATCGGCCAGGTTTCAGGTTCGCCCGTTTGGGGATCGAAGCCCATTGTGGGCAGGGGGATTTTGTCCGCCGCGATGCCCCCGCCCCAACTTTTCGGCGGCGGCAGAATTTGGGCATCCGTCCAAGCCGCTTTGGTATAGTAGCGGTCGCCCGTTGGATGGGGTTTGGCTTTGTTCTCGATCCAGACTTGCACTTTCTTCAGGCCGGAAATCCCCACTTGGGCGTAACCCGTAATCGGAATCGGCGTGTTCGGTTTGATCTTCTTGGGAACCGAAAGCGTGGCCGCGAAGGATTTTAACGGGCTGTCCAAATCGTTGTTGCCATTGGCGTAGGTGTCGTTGGCGTGAGACAAATTGGAGAGCACCACCGTGGTCAGCCATTTGATGGACTTATACCCGTAGGCTTCGGGAACCACGATGCGAACCGGCCCGCCGCGCTCCGGCGTGAGGAACTGCCCATTCAGCTTGTAACACAAAATCACGGGCGGCAGATTAAAGTAATCTTCCAGCATCGCGCCCGACCGGCAGCGAACTTTGAAACATCTGCTTTTCATCTCTGTTGTGATAGCCGAAGTAATACACCCGGCGGAGATCCTCGCGGGGTTCGGTCAGCCACACCACATCCCTTAAAGGCACGCCTTCCCATATGCCCGTACCCAAAGGACAGCCGATGTTGAGGCAAGTCATCACTTTGGCAAACCGCACGGCTTTGGTTTCGGCGAGTTTCATTAAGCCTGAAAAATCGAGGGCGTTGTTTTTCTCTTTCGTCAGCGGCGACCGCAACCGGGCCGGATTTTTGGGATCGCTGATGACTTCCAGCTTCCAAGTCTCGCGGGTCAGCCCGACTTCCTTGCGTTTTTCTTCCGGCAAAGAATGCGGCACGGGCTTGCCGCGGGAAACGTCCCGAAATTTTTCCTGCATCGTCAGCCAAGATTCCAGCTTGTCGATGGCTTGCTGGAGGGAAGAATCGCCCCCTCCTTCATCCGCCGATAACGGCCAGCCGGAAAGCATCGCGGCCCCGCTAAGACCCAGCTTCAAAAAATATCGGCGGGCCACTTCCCGATGTTCGCCGAGAAACCCATCACGCAAAGCAGGATCAAACAATGCAGCCATCAGATTCTCCTCTCAAAGAACGAAACCAACCCGTGTTCTGCCAGGATTTGGTTCGCCCGTCAAGCGAGTCTTTCAACCTGTGCGTGGGGATCGCAAGTTTTTATAATCTCAAACTGCAAGCCACACATCGCGAGAGTAATTTTTTGAGTGGAAAAAGTGACTTCACGATGGAAGAGGCGGTTTGCAATTAGCTTTTTCGAGCGACAAGTGATGGTTTTTCAAGCTGATTGCTGAAAGCTGACTGCTGAAAGCTTGTGTGATAATGGACCTTATCCACCAAAATTTCCTCCTGACTGAATCTGGGGATCAACCTACACCATGAAAACCGAATTTGACATCACGCCGCCCGAAGAGGAATTGTCCGGTTTGTCGCGGGATTTGCGGTTTTATCCGGCTTGCACGAAGAACCCGCAAACGCTGACCGCCGCACAGGTGGAAGAGTTCAATCGGGAAGGTTATCTCAAACCCTTTCGGATTTTCGATGAGCAAGAAATCGCCGACATCCGCAGGTATTTCGATCGGCTGCTCGCGGACACTTTGGCGGTGGGCAAGGATAGTTATTCCATCAGCACGGCCCACATGCGCTACGGGCGGGTTTACGATTTGCTGACCCATCCCCGCATCGTGGCTTTGGTGAAAGATTTGCTGGGCGAAAATGTCATCGCCTGGGGATCGCATTTCTTTTGCAAAATGCCCAAGGATGGCAAGCAGGTTGCTTGGCATCAGGATGCGAGCTATTGGCCGCTCACTCCCTCGAAAGCCGTCACCGTCTGGCTCGCCATCGACGATGCCGACCGCGAAAACGCCTGCATGCGGTTTATCGCCGGTTCGCATCATCACGGCCACTTGACGTACCGCCCGGCGGATGTTTCCGAACACAGCGTGTTGGGGCAGACCATTGATGACGCGACGCAATTCGGAACCGCTGTGGATGATGAGTTACAGGCGGGAGAAGCCTCGTTGCATGCGGATTTGTTGCTGCACGGTTCCGAAGCCAACGATTCCGACCGCCGGCGCTGCGGGTTGACACTGCGGTATTGTGCCGCCGATGTGAGGGCCGGCATGAGTTGGAACATGAAAGGCGTGATCGTCAGTGGGGAAGACCCCACCGGCCACTGGGCCAACCCGCCCCGCCCATTGAACGATTAAGAGTTGCCGAGAAAAACACTTCGGGGAATTGTGTGCCATGCCCACGGCTTTGCTTGGGCATGCTTTTTCATGGGGAGCTGACTTGCCTCGTTCCAACATGGCCACTCAACATTGAACGATGAGCGGGGGTTTTCATGCCTTTTTCATCCCTCGATCAAACCCCGAAAGCCGCTTACGTTCACGTGCCGTTTTGCGTGCATCGTTGCGGGTATTGCGATTTCACGCTGGTCGCCCGGCGGGATGATTTGATGGGAGATTATCTCGAGGCGTTGGAAACCGATTTGCAAACGCTCGGCGAACCGCAACCGGTGGAGACGTTGTTCCTGGGCGGTGGCACGCCTACGCATTTGCCGCCCCGCGAATTGGAACGGTTACTGACAATAGTGCGGGAATGGTTTCCGCTGGAACGCGAGGCCGAGTTCAGCGTGGAAGCCAATCCCGCGGGGTTATCCGAAGAAAAAATTCGCATTCTGGCCGATGCCGGCGTCAACCGCGTGAGCCTGGGCGTGCAATCGTTCGATGATAAGGTGCTGAAGTTTTTGGAACGCGATCATCGCGAGTCGGAGATTCTTCTGGCCGTCGAACGCTTGAAGAAATACCTCGCGAACATTTCGCTCGATCTGATATTCGGCGTGCCGGGGCAATCACTCGAAACTTGGCGAGCCACGCTGCAGCAGGCCAAGGAACTTAAGCCCGCGCATCTTTCGACCTACGGGCTGACTTTTGAAAAAGGTACCGCGTTTTGGAACCGGCTTTCCAAGGGCGGGATTGTTCGCACGCCGGAGAATTTGGAACGCGAGATGTACGCCGCCGCGATGGATGATTTGGCCGCGGATGGATTCGAGCAGTACGAAATCTCCAATTTCGCCCGGCCCGGTTTTCGCTGCAGACACAACGAAACCTATTGGCAAAGCCTGCCCTATTTTGGCTTCGGTCCCGGCGCGGCAAGATACCTCAATGGCCGCCGCGAGATGAACCACCGCAGCGTGACGACTTGGATCAAGCGGGTGCGCGCGGGCGAATCGCCGATTATGGACGCGGAGGAATTGTGTAACGAAGACCGCGCCCGCGAACTCTGCGTGTTGGGCCTCCGAACGTGCGCGGGCATAAATCGGAGAGAGTTTGAAACCCGCACCGGCTACCCGTTGGAATCCCTGGCGGCGGATGCCATCCACAGGCATCTGAAAATCGAACTCCTCGAACAAACCGCCACTCATCTGCGGTTAACCCGCGAAGGGCGATTCGTGGCCGACACCGTCGTCGCCGATTTTCTGTAGTTCAGAAAAGGCTTCAAGCCATCAGGCGGCTTTGTTGCGTTTGCGGAGGAGTTTTTGATTCAGCCGCTGCATGCCGCGAATCCAACGGTCCATGTTGTCGGCCTTCATCTGAAAAAATTCCGCCACCTGCGGATGCGGTAAGATCAGAAAAGTTTCCTCGGCCATGCCCGCAACAATGCTCTCGGCCACATCGGCAGGCTGGATGGATTGCACTTGCAGGAATTGGTGAATCGGATCGTCCGGGTCGAGCATGTCGGTCTCGACTCCCAAGGGACACACGCAAGACACGCGGATTCCCTCGCGTCCGTATTGCACGGCCAACCACTCGGCCAACGCCAAATCGGCATGCTTGGTGACGGAATAAGCCGCCGAGCCGATTTCCGTCAACACCCCCGCCGCCGAAGCCACGTGGACCAAATACCCGCCGCCTCGTTCCAACAGCGAAGGCACGACCGCACGGGCGGCGTAAAGGCGGGACATCACGTTCACCTCCCAGAGCCTTTGCCAATCGGCATTGGTCGATTCGATGCCACCCTTGGTGGTAATTCCCGCGTTGGAAACAAAAACGTCGATCCCGCCGAAACGGCGAATGGTTTCCTGAACGGCGTTTTGGACTTCCGCTTCCTGGCCGACGTCGCATGCCAACGCGATGCCTCCCACAGCTTCTGCCACCCGTTGGGCTTCGGCGAAATCTCTGTCCGCGACCACGATGGCTTTTGCATTTTCCTCGGCGAATCGCGCAGCATCGCGCGGCCGATGCCCCGCGCTCCGCCCGTAACCACCGCCACCTTGCCCGCGATTTGCATGCTGCGTTCCTCAAAAATGGCCCGAAAAGCAACGAACCATAGCACTTTCCCAAAAATCCGCCAATGCCTATGTGCAATGCCAAAATGGGCAGGGTGCATTCCCTGCTTTGTGATTGGTATGAAATGTGTACAATGGGGTTGTCTCTGAAATCGTTGGGATTTTAGGAACCTGGGAAATTTGCGGAGGATTGGTCATGGAGGATCGGCTACGAAGACGGATTTCAGAGATGGCGACTCAGCTGGCCCTTGAAGAAAAAGAAAAACTTGGGGCGGCGGAGACCTTCGTTGATCTGGAGCGATTGGCGGTCGAAATCGGGGATGAACTGACGCGGCAGTTGACCGGGTCGGTGTTGTCCTCGCGGGCCGAGGAGGCCACCAGGCTGCGCGGTTCACGAGTGTCCCACCTGCGGGAAAGCGTGTGCGGTTGAAGACGCCGAACCGTTGATCCTGAAGGGGATGCGAGGAGACATCGAATACTGCGAACCCAAGTGTCATTGTTCCCGCTGTCGGCGGGATTTTTTTCCCGGTGGCGAAGGCACTTCAGCGGCCGCCTCGTGAAGGGGTCACGCCTTTGGTGCTGGAAAAGATCGTCTGGGCGGGCGCGAACCTGGGGAGTTATTCGCAAGCGGCGGCTGCGATCGAGATGCTTTCGGAAATCACGGTGGCTCCCAAACAAGTGCAGCGGATGACCAGCCAGATCGGCGCGGACGACGTGGAACATCGTCGGCAGCAAGTCGAGCAACACGTTTTGCGTCCCTTGATGGAGCGAACCACGGCCCCGCCGGAAGCCAAGCCCCTCGAGTTGGCCGTCGTGATGATGGATGGCGGACGGTTCCAGCGTCGCGATCATTTTCGCGACCGGAAAGCGGCTTCCCCACCACCCTTCCCCGCCGTTCTAAAAGAGACCTCGTCCAAGACGACTCATTGGCGGGAAGACAAGGTCGGCATCGTGCTTTCGATGCAAAGCCCCATCCACGCGAGCGATCCGGCTCCCGAATTTCCTGAATGGCTGGTGGGGGCCGAAGTCGTGGCCGACATCGCAAAACTTGCGGCCCGCGAAGAGGAAGAAGCCTGCCAGACCGAGGTCGATTCCCTTTTTTTGCGCCCGAAGAGGACGTCTCCGGCGACTGGAAAGACCTCGCTCCCCAGCTGCTCTCGCGGGATGTCATCGCCAGCAGCGAGAGTGCAGATGCCTTCGGCGGTGCATCTGGAATGGAAGGCTTGGGAGTTAGGCATTCACGCGGCAGAGCGGCAAGCCTTCGTGGCCGATGGACTGGCCGTGAATTGGACGATTCACAAACAACATTTCAGCCAGATGACCGGGATTCTCGACCTGATGCACGCCCTCAGCTACGCTTGGCGCGCCGCCGCCGGACTCGACGATCCGCAAGCCTACCGCCGCTATGCGACCTGGATTTGGCAAGGCCGGGTGCAGCAGGTAATCGACGAACTCCGGGACCATCAACAACAAATGGGCCTTCCCGCATCAGGCACACCGGCGAGCGACCCCCGCGAACGCCTTCAACGAGCGATCACCTACTATACCAATCACGCGCATTTGATGAAGTATCCCGAGTATCGCCAAGCGGGCCTGCCGCTGACCAGCAGCTTGATGGAATCGACCATTAAACAAATGAACGCCCGCGTGAAAGGAACCGAAAAATTCTGGAAGAAGACGAGCGGAGAAGCCGTGCTCCAACTCCGCGCCGATTCCCTCAGCGACTCCCAGCCACTCCAAGAGTTCTGGGCTCACTGGCGAACTCAACAAACAGGCAGCAACACCTACCGAAAGCTCGCCACCTAACTCGACAATCCAGGGAATGCACCCAAATGGGCACGTCGCTCATCGTCACGGTCTGTTACTGAGTTCCTGAGAGAAGGCGTAAAACTCTTCGTTGGTCGCCGGGTCGCGGACTTTGCTGAGAAACTCGCGATACATTTGCACGATGATCACCTTGCGGGAAACGCCGCCTTCTTTGAAATAGACTTCTTTGCCTTTCTCAAAATTGCCGCGTTGTTCGATGGGAGTCAAGCCCGCATCGGTGGGCGGGTTGTAGCGCTTGCCATCGTAGGGTTTTGTTCCCTCCGGCGGAGGCACGCGAACCATCTTTGCGGTCGCGATGTTCGGGTTTTTTTCGCTGGGCCATTTGATGACCGGGTTTTTGCCCTGCATGCGGAGCAGCTCGACTTCAAACCACCGCCCGGCGTGAACTGCGAGCAGCTTGGCTCCCGGAGCTGGGGGATTCGCGGGATCGATGAGGGTTCCCGGACCGAATTCCTTGGGGACGAAGCCGGACCCAATCGGCCGGGCATCGGCCAGGTTGACCACTTTCACACCTCCTGAATTTTCTTGACGGGGCATCAATTTGAGTTTGCCCTCGGCGTAGACTTCCAAAATTGTCGCCGCGCCCGGTCCGGCTGTCCAGGCTTCGCCTCCCTTGAAGAACCGCCCGATGTGCGAAACGGGGGTGAGGTTCGCGACATTAACGGGCGGGGCGGGATTGGTGGAATTGGGATTTTGCCCGAACGGAGTGGTTTTTCGCGGGAAGGTTCTGGGATTGGTGTGCGGGTTGTTTTGGGCGATATGGGGCGGATTGGTTTTTGCGGGGACGTTCGCGGGAGGATTTTGGGCCGGCGGATTCGCGGGGTTCTGGCCGTTGTCAGCCACGGGGTTCGTGTCGCCGCCCCCATTGCGGTAGTCCTCTAACATTTCTTTCAGTTTGGGATAGGCGGCCTTCTCCAAGGCCCCCATTTCGATGCGTTCCGTGCCGGTGTCGAGCGAAAGAATCATGATTTGCTTCGTGCGCATGCCCCGGCGGGTCGCGACTTGTTCCTCGTCAATGTTAATGCTTCGAATGGAAGAAAAAGGAATCTCGCGGGTTCCGTTCGAGAACCACAAGACCGACAATCGCATCGCGACTTTATCTTTGGAAACCGTTACGTGCTGCACCAAGGAACTGGGCACTCCCAATATCAGAACCAGCACGCCCCCTAACAACAGCCCCGAACCGAGGAGAATGGCCCCAATTTTCTTTTTAGGGTCGGTAGGCGGCGGTTCGGGTTTGCGGCGTTTACCATCCCTTGGAGTGCGTTTTTTCTTTTGCGGCTTCGGGGGTTTAAGACTCTCCCGAAGAATACCGGCCCCAATCACCAACAGCACCGCGGCGATGCCCAACAGCATCAGGGTTTTGAGAATTGTGTTCGTGTAAACGAAACTGTCGCCTTGCTGCGATTCGCTGGCCATGCAACCGGAGAATCCCAACGTGAAAATCGCGGCGACCACAAAAATCCCCAGGTGAATGCTGTTTTTTTGGCACATCATTCTCTCTCTGTCAAAAATAGAAATCCCTACAGGTATGGTACGATTTATTCGCCCGGAATTTTCGCCAGATTTACGCGGACGATTTCTTTGTCGTTTCTGGCGAACACGCTTTTCTGGGCGAAGGCGGGGTGAGACCAGATCGTCATGCGGCGACCGACAGCGCGGGTGGGTTCTACCAACTTCGCCCGGCTGATTTCCTCGTAGCCTTTGGGGCTGAGGTTGGCGATAATTAGATCGCCTTGTTCGTTGTGCAGGAAGTATTTGTCTTCGTGGGGAATCAGAAAACAATTCCACCAGCGGGCGTTGCCAGTGGCTTGGAAGGTTTCCCATATTCGTTCGCCGGTCTTGGCATCTAGGCAACGAAGTTGCCCGTAACTGCCGATGCCGTAAATGTTGGACGCGGTGACTACGGGAGAGGGCATGATGGAATGCAGCGTATCGGTGCGGGTTTCGCTGTTGCTTTTGCCCTGCCAAATTACCTTGGCGGATTTCCCATCTGGGGCGACTTCATACATCCGCGCACCGTTGTAGAACGAAGTCACGAACAGCCGATTGCCGATTTTTCGCGGGGTGGGAATCGTCAAACCGGCCCGCACAAGAAACGTCTGTTGCCAATTCACCTTGCCGGTTTGAGGATCCAACGAAGACAACGCATGCGGGTGCCAGATGATGAGTTGCCGAGTATTGCCGAAGTCGAAAATCACGGGCGGACAATAGCCGACTTCGGAATCGTTCAGGGCACGCCAAAGTTCTTTGCCCGTGGTTTTATCAAAGCTGACGACGAGCGCATCTTTCCCGCCGACCAGCGTGATGAGTTGATCGCCCTCCACCAAAGGCGAAGCGGCCATGCCCCAAGTGGGCAGCGAGGTGTCGTAATCGTTCACGAAGTTTTTCTGCCAGCGAACCTCGCCGGTCTTGGCATCTAGGCAGAACATATCGCCCATCCCGCCGATGGTATAGACCAAGCCATTGTCGATCACCGGGGTTTCGCGCGGCCCCGCCGGATAACTGATTTTATAGATCACCGTATAAGCGTGCGTCCAAAGTATTTTGCCGGTTTCCTCATCCAGACACAGCACCCGCTCTTTGCGGGCGGCTCTTTGGTAATCGGTGACGTAGACCCGGCCATCGGCGACGGCGGGGCCGGCATAGCCTTCTTCAATCGGCGTGGACCACACGCGAGGCAACAATCCCTCCGTGGGGAACTTTTCGATGATCCCCGTTTCCCGCCAAACTCCATCCCGCTGGGGTCCACCCCACTGCGGCCAGTCATCCGCGGAAGAAACACCTGGAACAGACAGGCAAGACAAGGCGACCATCAAGGGAAGGGAACGAAACATAGAATCCTCGGTTTCGTAAATGCGGATTCGGGGGATGAACTCAATCCGTGGGGGCATCGAGTTTTTTGAGCCGCGCCACGTGGCGGCCTTCTTCAAAAGGGGTTTCCAACCAGATGTTTACAATCGCAATCGCCATCTCGCCGGAGATCATACGTTGGCCAAGGGAAATCATGTTGGCATTGTTGTGCCGGCGGCCAAGCCGGGCCGATTCTTCGTTCCAGCACAGCGCACAGCGAATGCCCGTAAAGCGATTGGCGGCAATGGCTTCTCCGTTGCCCGAACCGCCCAACACAATTCCCCGCTCGCATTCCCCATCGCGAACCGCCCGCGCGGCGGGGCGGATGAAATCGGGATAGTCCACGCGCTCGAGCGAATGCGTGCCAAAATCTTCGACTTCGTGGCCTAAAGATTTCAGATGTTCGCGAATTTGTTCTTTGTACTCAAAACCGGCGTGATCGGAACCAAGGGCGATTTTCATGGGAAGCCGCAGCGCGAAATGGGTTAAGGTGAATTTGATTTTGGAGGTTGAAATCGGCAGAGTTCTGAATGCGGAGGGCTAAAGGCGGAGAGTGGAGAGCCAGAATGATTTGTAGTTTGCGTGAAACGTATTTTTTGCTTTTCCCGGCCCTCCGCTCTTAGCTCTTAGCCTTCCGTCTTTTTCCCGGAATGTTCGTCAGGTTGTGTGAAAGGTGTTTCATGTTTTCTGGCCCTCCGCTCTTAGCCTTTACGATTGCGAACTGACTTTGACCGGAGATTTCGCTTCAGAAAATGAAGGGGAGTGCAACATCAGTTTGTGCGGGCGGGGGCAGATGTTCGTTTCGGGAACTTGCGGGGAATTCTTTCCCACGGATTGAATTCGTTCCCGCAGCCGCATCCATCTGGCCCGAAAGGCCCACGGGCTGATGTGAGTGTAACGAAAACCCCGCCCTGTTGCATGCTTCCATCCCTCGAAAAATGGAACCTCGCTCGACCGAAACCAATATGGTCCATCGCCACGCCAAAGGGCATCTTCCAACAGCCGATGAACGAGCCGATGTTTTAAGGCGTCTGTCCGTCCCGTCAAGACCGTGGCTTTGATGCCTTCGCGCGTAATAAGATTAAGGGCCGCCGCTTGCGGAACGCCGGCTTCAGAAAGCAAGCACCAATCGGAAACTCCCGCCCGAAACGCCGCCTGATGCAAACCCCGCAACCGCTTCGCCTTTTCAGATCCTTGCGTTTCTTCCACCAGCGACAAACACACGGCCAACATCGGCCATGGCGCGAAGGAATTGTCTTCCGGGCGGAAGCGTTCAAAGACCAGACGGGGATCGGGCCGCAACTCACCGCCGGGCAAATTCCCAGACATCACCGCTTCCGGGCAGACTTCCCGCCAATCTCCGCTCGATTCGCAATCTGCTCGCCAACCCATCAAACGAAATGCGTTTTGCAGTCGCTGGGCGAGCATTTCGCCAGAGTTCGCCACGCGGAATTCCATCGTATCCCAATCCCGGCGGGTGCGCTGCAAATGTCGGAATGAAGCGGCGAGCATGGCCGTGGTATTCGGTCCCAACGGCCCCGCGAAGTCGCAAACAGGCTCACCCAGGCCGCTAAGAACGCGCAAGGTTCCCTGCGGAGTAGATCGCGTTTCCACTTGCAAAGGCAAAATGCCGAACGGCCTGCCCGCGATCAACGCGACCAAAATTCGCAGTTTCATCCCCTCGGAAACAGCCCCGGCAGCAAAACAATCCCACGAGTGCTGGAAACTCGCCCCCGGCGTGCGTTCGTGCAAACGATTCCACAAACTTTCCAACGGGCGAAGCTGCTCGATTTGGTTATATTCCGCCACGCTAATCATCGGCATCAGTCTCTCCCGGTCCACGCATTGATCGGTCAACCCCCCAAAGGACGCAAGTTCTATGCCGAGTTCATCAGCATAAAGAAGAACGCCCCCGCCGATTTTTGATGATGCCTAATATCAACGCCCGTGGAGAAAAATCATCGGTTGGACCGGAGTGCTTTGAACGAGCCGTCATTCTGTGTACGCCCTTTGTAAAATCTGGGTTGCTAAGTCGGCAGGGGATTCCGTGCCCGTTGTTTCCACCGGGCGGCATTCTTCGAGATTGCGAAACCAAGTATGCTGGCGTTTTGCGAACTGGCGGGTTCGGCTCTTGATGAGTTCCGCCAACTCCGCAACATCGGTTCCGCCTTCCAAATGGTCGATGACTTCTTTGTATCCCAACCCTTGCCGAGCCGTGCGGCTGAGGGGATGCCCCGTGGCTAAAAGCCGTTCGACCTCGGCAATCAAACCTTCCCCCAACATCTTCTCCACCCGGCGGTTGATCCGCTCGTGCAGCCAATCGCGGGGCGGGTGAAGCCAAAACACGTTTTGCGGACGCTCGGCTGCGGGCAACGGCCCGTGCCGATGCTGCGAAGAAAGTGGCTGGCCGGTCGCGTGATGCACCTCGATCGCCCGAATCAAGCGGCGGTGATCGCGGGGATGCAACCGCCCGGCGGCCACGGGATCGACCTCCGCCAACCGCCCGTGCAAATAATCGTCGGCGTGCTGGGAAGCTAAGGTTTCTAACTCTTGGCGAAATTCCCAATCGGCGGGCGGGCCATCGAACACGCCGCGCAAAACGCCCCGCAGATAAAGCCCCGTGCCACCCACGAACAGAATCTTTCGCCCGCGAGCGGCGATGTCTCGGCAAGCCGCCTCCGCCGCGGCGACGTAATCGGCCAGACTGTATTCCTCGTGGGGATCGATCACATCCAGCAAATGGTGGGGAATCACCCCGCGATCCGCCGGGCCGGGTTTTGCCGTGCCGATGTCCATGCCGCGATAGATGGCCATCGAATCCAAGGAAATGATTTCCGCACCCAGCCGATTCGCCAATTCCAAGGCGGTCGCCGACTTCCCGGCGGCGGTGGGACCGGCCAAAAACCAACAACTTCGCAAAAGTTCCCAATCCAACTGCATAAGGCCATCGCATTTCCGGCGAGAATTCGAGAAGGCGCGTTCTTCGCGGGGCTTTACGCGCCGAACAATCCCCCTTTAATATGACAGGCACGAAATCCCGTCTGCAAGGTTGCGGGAAATTCTCGATGCTCCGTTGTTTGGCCTTTGCTTTGGTAGGTTGTTCGATGCCTTTGTTTGAAACGCAAGTCTCGCTCTCGTGCCCGCCGAGCGTGTTGTTCGATTTTTTGATCCATCCCGCGAACGTGATCGCCCTCAATCCTCCCGAAATGAATTTTACGCTGATCGAAGCTCCCGATGTGATCGAGGAAGGCAGCCGAATTCGCTTTCAAGTGGAAGCGATGGGTTTCAAGCAGCAAATGCTGCACGAGATCATCAACTTCAAAACATTGGAAGGGTTTCTGCTTCGCGAAGTGGAAGGGGTTCTTAAAAAGTTCGAGCACGAACACACAATCGAAGCCCAAGCCGACGGCTCGACGATTTTATTCGAGCGGGTGAATTACGAACCGCCTGGCGGAATGGTGGGCTTTCTCTTGACGGAATCGCGGGTTCGCGAGGGGTTGGAAAAAAACTTCGCCCACCGCCATCGGGCGCTCAGACAGCAGTTAGAGCAAACATGAGCAACGTGCCCCGAAAACCTCGTCCCCGCAAAGAACAAAAACCGGGCGACAGCGGCACGGCTCTGGCGATGTTGTTCCTGCTCGTGGTCACCGGCGGGTTGATCGGCCTGGGCACGTTGGTATTGGGAAAGGTCTTTTTAGCTCTCGTGCTGGTCGTGCTGGGATTTATCGGCTTCATTGCGTTTCATTACCTCCTCTGGGGCTGGTGGCTCAAAGGCAACCCGCCGGAAGAAGAGGAGAAAGATAAGTTTTGAGATCACGCGCATTCTAACGTTTGAATATCATCAAAAAAACAGGCTTCGGGGGAATGAATCCTCGAAGCCTGTTTTGCGTATTGTTGAGATCAACAGTCATCAATGGCCCGCAAAGGGCCAACGACAACTGACCACGGACAAGATTAAGCGAACAATTGGTCGATCACGTTGCCGTTGCGGACAATCGTAATCGGGCGGCCGATGTTGGTTTGGTATTCCTTGGTGTGGTCGATGCCCAGGGCGTGATAGAAGCTGGCGGCGGCATCGTCCGGGGTGATGGCTTCATTGGCCGGCAGCGAAGCATTCGCGTCGCTTTTGCCCACCACTTGCCCGCCTTTAATTCCCCCGCCCGCCATCAGCATGAACATGCAGCGGGGATAGTGGTCGCGACCGCCGGGATCGCTGCGCTGGTTGATCTTCGGCGTGCGGCCGAACTCGCCGGTGACGAAGATCGCCGTCGAATCCAACAAGCCTTTTTGGTGAAGACCGTTCAGCAACGAAGACAAGCCGGTGTCGAGCGTGGGCAGCAGGCTGTCTTTGAGTTTGGCGAAGTTGTTGGTGTGGGTGTCCCAACCGCCCAAGGTCAGCGTGACGAACTTCACGCCGCTTTCGACCAATCGGCTGGCCAACAGGCAGCTCATGCCGAAGGGCGAATCGCCGAACGGAGCCGAGTAGCTGGTTGCTTCGCGGCTGGTGTCGAAGGCTTCGCGGGCGCGTTTGGAGGTAATCATTGCATAGGCTTGCTCGCCGAATTTATCCAAGCCGTCGAGCAGTTGGTTGTCTTTCTCGAAGCCTTGGAAGGTTTTGTCGAGATCGCCCAAGAGGGCTTGGCGTTTTTCGATTTCTTTGATCGTCACGCCGTTGCCCAATGTGATGCCCCGCACGCTAAACGGCTGGCCGGCACGCGGAGTCGAACCCGTGTTAAGGGCCGCGTATTTCACGCCCAAAAAGCCCGGCTTTTGGTTGGAGTTCCCCACGGAAACAAACGAGGGCAGATCGGGTTCGAGGGTCTTGGCTTCCTTGGTCATCACCGCACCGTAGCCGGGAAATTCGATGGAAGGCAGCGGTTTGTTGCCGGTGTTGACGTACTCGGTTCCCAGTTGGTGCGCGCCCAAGGTGTGGGACACGCCGCGAAGAATCGCGAACTTGTCCATGTTTTGCGCGAGTTTGGGCATGTGTTCGCAGATTTCCACGCCATTGGCATTGGTGCGAATCGGGTTGAACAGGCCGCGGTATTCGACGGGAGCATCGGGCTTCAGGTCGAAGGTGTCCATGTGCGTCGGACCGCCGGTGAGGTTGATGAAAATGGCGGCCTTGGCCGGAGCATTTTCGCGAATCTGCCCCGCTTCCGCCAATTGCAGATAGCTGGAAAGCGTTAACCCGCCCGCGCCCAAAGCACCGGCTTTCAGAAAATCCCGTCGTTTCATGCCGTCGCAAGTTTGATGAATCGCCATGTCTGCATTTCCTTAAAAAAGAAGGTGTATTCGGTATTTGGTTCCCCGCGGCCCAAGCCTTTCTTGGGCCGCGGGATGATGTCTTCCTAAAGCCTACAGTCTAAAACCTACAGCCGATTTAGTGGTTGACGATGAACTCCTTGGTATTGACCAAAGCCCACAACAAACCGCGCACGCCGTTGATGGTGTCATCGTTGGCGTTAATGTATTGCCGGGAGCGGTCGAGTTCTGCGGAAGTGGGATACCGGCTGAGCGTGCGGAGATAGGCTTGCTTGATGATCTTTTCGGGATCGAGATTCGCAACCTTTTCCCCAGACTCTTTGGGCTGCTTGGCAGGGGCCGATTTTTGACCGGCTGCTTTTTGCAGCGAGGCAATTCGCCGTTTGAACTGGGTCATTTTTGCCTCCAGCGCTTCGGCATCTTTCGTCTTGCCGGCTTTTTTCAGGCTTTTGATGCGGGCTTCGACTTTGTCGATTTGATCCTGCATGGCCGCGATTTGTTTTTTGCCGGCCTGCGACTTGTTGTTCCGTCCGTTGGTTGGGGCAGGTTCGGTTTGCGGAACGAAGCGGGTGTTTAAGTCTTTAGAGACTTGGGCCAACCAGCCGTTGCGGTTGTCGATCATGCTGAGCACTTCGCGGTCGTTTTGCAGGAAGACCGTTTGCAGCAGGCTGGCTTCGGAAGAACGGTCGCAATCGCAGTTGGATTCGCGAATCGAACGCCCGAAGATGGACAAGGCATAACCCGAACCGTTTCGGCTGCGGCGGCCCGCACCGGGAATTGCGATCGCCCGGCCATCCAGATCTTCATTCAGCTTGCGAACGCTCGCATCGGAGGCGGTCGCGAGCACAATCGCATCGTAAGCGGCTTCGGCGGGCAAGCGGCGGGGCACTTGATGGCTGAAGTTCACTTCATCCAAGCGATTGGTTTCGTTCGGAGTCCAAGTGAGTTGGTAGGTGCGGCTGTTGGCGATTTCGCGATGCACCCATTTCATGTCGAATCCGCTTTCGATGAAACCCTGCGTAAGATGATCGAGCAAGGCTTGGTTGCTGGGCGGATTGGCGAGGCTCAGATCATCCGGCGGATTGACGATGCCCACGTTGAAGTAGCCCGCCCAAACCCGGTTGACGAACGCCTTGGCGAAATAGGGGTTGTTTTTCGCCCTGAGCCAGGCCATCAACGGTTCGCGGGCATCTTCCACTTGGGTGAGGTCCACGGTTTCGCCGCCCAACAGTTTGGCGGTGACGGCCACGGTGGTACGGGTGTTCTTTTTCGTCTTTTTGTTGCGGGTTGTGGTGGTGCGGGCACGGACTTTCGTGGAATAAACTTCTTGGAAAGGAATCGTTTTGCCTTCGTTAATCAGCCGGGGAAATTCGCGGCGAAGCTGGTTGCCCTTCAGATCGCCGATATCCAAAGCGGCCAACATTTTGTTGTATTCCTCCTTGGATTCGGGATTGGTTCCCGAACGCACGTTGGTGAAGAACCCGGTGAATTGTTTGAAGTCGTCTTGGGTCCATTGATCGAACGGATGTTTGTGGCATTGGGCACACTGAATACGAAGCCCCATGAAGGTGTAGGCGAAACCAATCACCCGTTCTTCCGGTTGGCGGAAGTTCCGTCTGGCCCAATAGTGGGGCATGGTTTCGCGGGTTTCGGCGAAGTCTTTGCCGTTCTTGTCGCGGTACAAGTCACTCATGTTTTTGGCGTAGGTTTGGAAATCTTCGCCTTCGTTGCGGCTTTTCGCCAGCACGATGCCGGCCACCAGATCGTCGTAAGGCGGTGTTCTCCGAAACTCGTTTGTGAATCCAGTCGTACCATTCCTGACTGGCGGCGGAGCGAACCGGGGTCACGTTGTTCAGTTGGTCGTCGTTGTTGCCGGTCATGTCGCAGAGTTTGGTGGTCCACCAAGCGGCATAAGCGGGGGATTCCAAAAGTTCATCAATCTTCCGCGCCGCTTGTCGGGAGAGGCATCGGCCAGGAACTTTTGCACGTCCCAAGCGGAAGGCAGCGTGCCGGTCATGTCGAGGGAAACTCGGCGGAAAAACTCGGCATCGTCGGCCAGTTCCGAAGGCACGATTCCCAACTTGCGGAGTTTTTGCACTACCAATTCATCGACTTTGGTCGGCGCGGGCACTTGGGGATATTTCGCCCCGGCCAGTTCCGTTACGGGGCGAAGCACCGGAATGGGAACCACGCCTTTGTCGTAGGAAATGACCACGTGCGTATCGCCGGGATCGACCGCCGTCACCAAGCCTTCGCGGGTGATTTCCGCCACACTGCTGCTGTTGGTTTGGAAGCGGCAGAGGGTGGTCACATCTTCTCTTTGCCGTTAGACCAGACCGCGACGACTTTCAGCTGCACGGTCTCGCCGGCTTTTTTGAATTGAATTTCGCTGGGGAAACATCGATCCGCGTGAAGTCGGGGGTGTTCTCATCCACGCCTTTGGCTCCGCCTTCGATCCAGCGGAGGAAGATTTTGTGTTCCCAAGAATCGGGTTTGTACCGCAGCCCGCCTTCGTGCTGTTCGACCATCGTGGGCTTTTGGATGGCCAGGCTCTCGGTGGGGTTTTTCACGTCCACGCGGGGGTATTCGCCTTTGGTGAGGCCCTCGTGATCCATCTTGAAATCGTAGCCGAACAAAGACAGCCGAAAACCGCCCTGCCCTTGAAACGAACCGTGGCAAGCCCGTCCGTTGCAGCCCAATCTGCCGAGCATGGGGACGATGTGCTGCCTGAAAGTCGGGAACCTCTTTGATTTGGTCTTTCGGCGGGGTGAACCGCTCGCGGATGGAGGGTTTCACTTCCTCCGCCGCCGACGCGAACGCCGTCAGCGAGAGGAGAACCAGCGTGATGGGAACAAGACGTTTCATTGATGGACATCTCCCAGTTTGTGGCAAATGTGAGTGAATGGAGGGAACATTGTTGTGAGGCAGGCGGCAATTTTGAGGTTGCGAAATTGCCAAGTCGGGCATGGTTTTAAGGTGGATTAGGGGCATGGGTTTGCGGCGTGAAATCAATTCCCCTTCCGCACCGATTTTGTTTTGGCTGAGGTTTGTTTTTTGGCATTTCGCTTGGGAATGCCCAAGCTGCGTTGAATCCGGGACAAATCTTTTTGCAAGGCCAACTCGCGGTCGGTTTCCAGAGCTTGAATTTGATCGTCTAATTTCGCCAGTTTGGCGGCTTGGCGTTCCCGGTCCATTTTCAGCAATCCCAAGCGGGTTTCGTAGCGTTTTTTCAGCAGGTCTTGCAACTGAGCGGCGAGTTCGGGATCGTCCGAGATCATCGTCATGCGGGCGATCAAAAGGCGAAGACGAGAATCGAGTTGCCACTCGGCCAGCACGAATTCGTAACGGGAGGGAACCCGCTCCTTCAAGCGAGCCAAGCGTTCGCTATCGTTGTAAAGCTGGCGGATGGCTTGTTGGTATTCCGCCTGGCGGGCTTGCTTCAAACCCAACAACAAGTGATAAAGCTCCGGGTGGTGCAGCTCGGCGAACTTCAACGCCGCCGCCTGCCGTTCGGGAGTCATCATAACTTTCAGCGATTCATCGGCAGGATTGCCCCGCTTGGAAGGAGAAGGCGAAGCCGGGCGGGAAGCGGATTTCTTCTCGTCGGACTGAGCGGAAACCCAAGTCACCATCCACAGCACCACGCCGGCGAAAAGCCAAACGCGGGGCGAAAACCGATGGGAAACAGATTGCAGCATGGGTGCTAGTTCTCCATCACTTCGGCAGCGGCGGGTGGGAACTCCGGCGAATCGGCGGAGACGGCGGCTAACATCCAAGCAAAGGCATCGTCTTCAGAGGCGGGGCTTTCTTGGGGGCTGGGATCTTCCGGCGTGCGTTCTAGTGCGGAAAGGGAACCCAAATCCATCAGCAAGGTTTGCGAATGCGTCCAAATGCCCACGAGTTGCTCGGCTCCCTCAATCGCATGAGGAGCGGCAAGTGGAACTTCGGGGACACCGGCAGGAACGCTGCGCTCGGCAATGGACGAAGGCGAATCGGTCGAAACCCCCGCTTGGGCAAACCACCAGCCCACGCAAAACGCCAAACCGGCGGCAATCGCCGTGCTGCCAACCCATAAAATCAAGCGGAACCCCGTTCGCTTTTCGCGCGGAAACCGCTGCGGACTGGGGCACGAAGCCGGGCGGTGGGGAGTGGAGGGAATCCATCGCGGTAGCCATCCACAAGCCCTCGGCCATTTTCATCGCGTTGGCGACGGCTTCGCGGGCCGATTGATCGACGAGCAACCGCTCTTCAAAATCGGCGGCTTCATCGGGAGTCAGTTCCTCGCTCACATACAGAAACGCCAGCCAGGGCAGTTCCTGAGAATAGGGTTGGGCGAGGGATTCTAGGCTGTTCATGGTTTGCTCAGTGTTTCTTAGTTTCAAAAAAGGTTTCCAGTTTTCGCATAGCCAACCGCATTCGGGTGAGCACCGTTCCCAGCGGCAGGTTTAGTTCTTCCGCAATTTCGACGAAGGTTTTTTCTTCATAAATCCGCAGTCGCACGACTTCTTTTTGGGTTTCCGGCAATTTTTCTAGGGCTTCTCGAACATTAACAACCGTTTCCCATCGGCAAAGGCGGTCATCCGGTGCGCTTTGATCTTCCTGTGATCGGCTCCAAGCCATCTTTCGCAGGTTTTTCTCGTGGGCTTTGCTTCGCCGTTTGATCGCCAAGGCTTCGTGAAACGCGACGCGAAACAGCCAACCTTTACGGGTCTCTTCGCGCACGGTGTGGCCTTGTTCCATGGCTTTGATAAACGTGGCTTGCAGGGCTTCTTGAGCAAAATCGTGATCCTTCAACACCCCAACCAGAAACGCTCTCAGTTCATCGCCATGTTCCAGATACAATGCCGCGATCACGGCAGGATCGATTCGCACCTCGTTTGTGGTGGCCAACAGATTCTCCAAAAAGGCAATGGGAGAAAATTCGCCCACGCCATAACATCTCTTTATAAGATGATGATTCTCGGCCCGATATTATTTTCCGAATTCCCCAAAAAATCGCACAAATCACAAATTTGCAATCCTTGAATTTTGAATGACTTACGACTCAAGCCCTTCCGCCAGGCCGTAAGAATGCGAAAATGCGGGCACGGAGGCGAACCCTTCTGCCGACAATTCTCGCTCGCCGTCCCAGCGGTAGCGCACAGCATTCCAGATTTCGCCACGCTGTAATCCAAGCAGCAGACGTTCCCCGCCAAAGGAGTCGGCGTCTGGGCTTGGAGCCAATAATGCCCGAAAAACACCGGCGGCAGATCATCCGCATAGGGGGCGATTTTCCCATGAATCTCCGCCGGCAAGGGATTGTTCGGGAAATCCGCCCCAGATTGAAACGCATAGGTTTGGAACGTCTGATTCACAGGCGATTCGTACCACTTCACCCGCAATTTCCGCCGGGGGTTCCCATCTTTGTCGTGAAAGCAAACGCCCGGAGGCAGTTGAAGTTCCTTGCCTTTCAGCACATCTTCCACCGCATCGAACAATTCCGTTTCGGGATCGGCGGCTTGCTTCAAAAACGCCGTTGTGATTCCCGCTTCCGCCTGCCAGTCTTTTTGAATCCTGGTCATCGCGAGGGCATCCCAGCAGGCATGGACCACCCGCAATTCTCCCAAATCCAACCACAAAGGCAGCCCGCGAAACCATTCCAAGTGATCGTAGAGTTCCGAGGCGGGAACTTGCCGTAGCGTCTGAAAGTGCAGTCGCACGTTCTTACCCCCGCGTGCCTCGTGCTTGCGCAGAAATCGGCTGGGATCTTCGGGGTGGCGGGTGTGGTAAACCATTGCGTTGAATTCGTGATTGCCCAGCACGCACAGCGCATAACCGGCTTCGACCATCCCGCGCACGATGTGCAGAACTTCGCGGATTTTCGGCCCGCGGTCGATCAGATCCCCCACAAACACCGCCTGGCGGGTCGGATGAGAATACACCCCGCCCCGCCGGCGGTCGTATCCCAGTTGCTCCAACAAAAACACCAGTTCATCCGCGTGCCCGTGGATGTCGCCAATTAAATCGTACATGCTTCCCTTCCCAAATGATGCCCTACGCCGATCCACGCGGCAAAAACCAATTTCGTACTCGACAATGCTGACTTCAATTTCCTACTTCCACATTCAAAAATCATCAATCCGTTTTGATGGCGGTTCCACCGCGGTCTGATATCTCTCTGCCTTCGTGGTTTCCCCCATTCCGATCTCAGGCCGGTTTTAATACGCCCAGTCGGCAGAGAGTTTTCGAGCAAATCGACTTCAAACCGGCATCGGCAATCAACGGGGCGAACACCGCTTGCCGACGCCGGCATTCGCGGGCCAACAGTTCTTGCAAACGGTTTAAGCGAGATTGGTAGGCGGCAATCATTTGGTCATCCAGCACCAGATCCGATTCCATGTCCGTTTCCATGTCGATCAATCTTCGCCCGCCGAGTGCCTTTGGCTCCGCCTCAAAGCGGTTGAGGATTTGGAACACCCACAACCCGCTGATGTTATTGCTAAACTGCTTGATGAGCGATTCGGGATCGTGCGGAAACAAGAAATCGCTGATAATCACGCGCACGGCTTGGCGGCCCGGCGGAATTTGATGGTCGGCGGCGTACTCGGCCAAAGTTCGCCGAGCCATCAGCGGATACGCTTCCAAGGTTTCCAATTCCCTTAGACCCCAAGTTTCCGCCGGGCGGGCATCGGCCATCGGAAAAATCGCGGGCCGCCCTCCCAACTTAGCCGCCAACGCCGCGAACAAAGCCGTGAGTTGTTTTGCCAGCGTGGATTTCAACGTCGCGGGCGGATCTTGAACCAATGGCGTGCGCGTGTTCATGGAGCGGCTGGCATCCAAGAAAATCTCTACGCGGGGGCTGATCTCTTCGCGGTAAAGCCGAACCATAAGAGCATCGGTGCGGGCATAGGCGGCCCAATCCAGATGGCGAATGTCATCGCCCGGCAGATATTCCCGGTATTCTTGGAACTCCAACGAACTGCCCGATCCCCGTCCCAGCAATTCGCCGGCGTGTCCCGAAACCGGCAAGCGGGGCAACCCCAATTGAAACGCCGCCGCCGCCTGTTGAACTTCGGGATCTTTCAGCATTCACTTATCCTTCGCCTATCAATATCCCATCCCCAAAGAATGCTAGCCCCGCTCTGCCCCGGACACAAGCCTGCCTGCGCTGAGAAGGCAGCCGGGAAATCACGGGGTTTCCAGTTTCTGCTTGACCCTGCCGGAGAAGGTGGCCTATGATGAAAGAAGAACAATAACGCACTGTTTGCTTCATAAGGATTTTCACAAATGCATGTCCTCGGTCACGTGCTGATTTGGCTGATTGCCGTGGGAGCCTTGGCCGCCACGGTTTTGTCCGCCAAAACTTATGAGGTCCGCAATAGCTGGATCAAAAAGGTGGACCAACTGAAAAAAGAGGTGGAACAAGACAAGCCTGTCCTTGCGGAAAAAAAAGCCCGACTCCGTGAATTGCGGGAAGAGTTCGACCGCACAATCCTGGGTTGGGAACGCCCGTTCGTGAACGTGGACGGCCAACTGAACGCTGCCGGGTTGAGAACGCAAAATCCCAGTTTGGCAGGTTGGTTGGCTTCGCTCGATCCGGCCAAGCAAGCCGCGCAGGTTGTGTATGTGTTTCAACCGCAAGCGGATGGCAGTTCTTTATACATTGGCTCGTTCCAATTCAAGCCCCCCGTGCAAGCGGGTGGAATCGCAGACTTCATTCCGACTTGGACCGTGCGGCCCGAGGACGGTGCGGCAATCCAAAATCAGAATGGACCGTTTCGCGTGCGCCCGATGGTTCCTTCCTATTTCACCACCAAGTATGCCGCCGTTCGTGGCGAGATGACTGTCACCGAGCGGATATTGGCGGATAAACAAGAAGATTTGGCCGAGCAAAAATTGCGGCAAGCCGACGCCAAAAGCATCCGGGATAAGCGGAACGACCAATTGCAAGGCCCGAATGGCGTGGTCTCGCAATTGCAAACCTCGGAGGATGCCCGCAACATCGAACTGGACGAGTTGGACTACTGGCGGCGAAAAGTCGATGACGACCAAAAAACCATCAAAGAACTTCTGAAAGAAAGCCACGAATTGGAGCAGCAACTCAAGACGTCCTCCCCCAGCAATCCGCCACCCGTCACCACTCAGGTGACCACACGTTAGTTTGTTCCCCCGCCACTTTGGGTTTTGGCCCATTTTTAGGGTTTGCCGGGTTTCCAAGTTTTTTTCCTAGGCCCGGTCGGCAATTGTCCCACGGAAATGGGCTTGTCTTATGGGAATTGAAAATCGCGATTACGTTCGGGGTTCCTCATCGGGGTACGGCGGCTACGGTTCTTACGGAACGGGCTATACCTCCGGCGGAATGCCTCCCGCTTGCAAATGGATTCTGATCCTCAACATCGCGGTCTTCGTGCTTCAATTGGTCTGGACCGCCGGCCCGTCCAAAGCACAAATCGAGCAATATCGGGAAGACGTTCTCAGGGATTTGGAACAGAATGACGTGCCCCCCGATCAAGCCGAGCCATATCTTCAGCAACAAATGCGGAAGTTCGCGAATAATCGGTATTCGGTCTTGCAGCGCGGGTTCGAGTTGGATCCCAAGGATGTGGTTTCCGGCTTTCAGGTGTGGCGGTTGGTGACTTACGCCTTCTGCCATTCCGAACGCGACGTGTGGCATATTTTCCTGAATATGCTGGCGTTCTGGTTTTTCGCCCCCACCTTGGAGCGAATGTACGGCACGCGGGAATTCACTTGGTTCTACCTGATGGGGGCAGTGGCCTCCGGGTTGGCATTTCTCGGTTTGGGATTCTTTATGGGGCAATTGAACCCCGTCATCGGAGCCTCTGGAGCCGTGATGGCCGTGCTGATGTTGTATGCCGCCCATTATCCCCGGCAAATCCTCAGAATCTGGGGCATCATTCCGATAGAAGCCCGCTGGATTGTGGCGTTCTTTGTGGTCATGGATTTGTTCCCCATCCTGCAAAGTTTGGGCGGAAGAGTCAGCAACGACAACGTGGCCCACTCGGCTCACTTGGGAGGTTTGGCGTTCGGGTTTTTGTACTTCAAATTTCAATGGCGGTTCGAGCGGTTGTTTTCCGGGTTCAAGTTTTCTTCTGCCGAGGGGGCTTCCCGCCGCCGGGCGGCCCGCTCGAATCTGCGTCTTTACGAACCGCCGGAAAACCTAGACTCCCAAGTCGATGCGATCCTCGAAAAAATATCGCAAACCGGCGAAGCCAGCCTCACCGACGAAGAACGCGAAATCCTCAAAACCGCCAGCCACCGCTACAAAAAACGCACTTGAGCTTGCCAGAATTCCTTTCGCAGGTCGGATGGCCAGTCTGCCGGTTTCTTCCGGAGGCGATGACGATCGCTACAGATATTCGGGTTACGGTTCCCCTTTTCCCACGCTGATGCTGCATCCGCACCTTGGGGATGCCTTTCACCGCTGGCCCCGCTCGCTGGGAAATTTTCCGAATCGTCCCCCAACTCCGCGTCTGCGGGTTTTAGCACATCGGCGGAGGTGGCGCTGGAACTCATAATTCACACCGCAACTTAAGAAAGAGAACTCGCCTCAAGCTCCGCCCAAGACCCGGATTGCCGTCCGAATCGCATCGGTTGGCTTTGGGATCTGCCGTCAGAAATGCTAGGATCGCCTCCGCAATAAATCGGCCTCGGCAAGCGAGGCTTGGCGGTCTGTAAAGAGAACCAAACAACGGCGGTGGGATCAAATAATGGAACTCGTGGTTTCTCCTTCCGGGCGGTTGGCAGTCCGCGAACTCGATCACGCGGACGGCGAGTTCGCCCAACAAGCGGCCTCGGCACTCACTCCCCGCCAATTATCCGCGATCCGGCAAGCCTTCGAGAAAAGCGCGGGCGATGGGCTGTTTGCCTTGGCGACGATTAAGTTTCCGGGAACGCTGCCCACCGCTTGGGAATACTGGCGGGAGTTCGCCGTCGGCTACGTCACCAAACTCTGCCAAACCACGGAAGACGGCAGCGGCGATTTGAAACCCATCGCTCCCCCGACTTCGGCGGAACTCTCGCGGATGGTTTTGAACGTTCCACCTATGCGCGGGGCGGAATATGTCTCGGCGGCGGTGCTGGAAGAACTCTGGCAAGAGTTGGATAGCCGAGTCCGCGAAGAAGCTGCCGGCTACCGGGGCTTTCGGATTTTTTGAAAGCCAAATCACCGCTTTGGCATCAAGTCGGGCGGGTCTGTTTTCATCTAGCCGAGAACCGCCGCGACCCCAATTATCCCTTCGCGTTTCTGGCGACTTACGCTCCCAAGTTGGCGGTCGGCGGCAAGGTGCAGTATCAACCGCTGAGCCAGGCGCTCAAAGAATACGCGGGCGAAAAAAACCGCCAAGGGTTAATCCATTTGCTCTCGCCCGTGGAGCGGGCTGCGGAAAAAAGTGAGTTCGTGCGCGAGTTGGTCGAGTCCGCCGCCATCTATCATCCGTTGGCATGGACGCCGCGCGAGGCGTACCGCTTCCTTAAAGAAGTTTCTCTCTTGGAAGATAGCGGGGTGTTGGTTCGCCTGCCCGATTGGTGGAAAAAACGCCCCAAGCCGCGCGTCTCGGTCACGATCGGCGAGCAAAAACGGAAGACGTTGGATTTGGATTCCATGCTCGATTTTCGCGTGGATCTCGCCTTGGGAGATCAGCAAGTCACCCAAGCCGAATGGAAGGAGTTGATGTCCTCCGAAGAAGGCTTGGTGCTGCTCAAAGGCCAGTGGGTGGAAATCGACCGCGAGCGATTGAAAGAAGCCTTGGAACATTGGAAACAGGTCGAGCAAGGCCATCAAGAAGGGCTTTCCTTCGTGGAAGGCATGCGGCTGTTGGCGGAGCGCCGGCGGACTTGAACGCGGGAGACTCCAGTCAGGAATTTGAAGCCGAGTGGTCTTTCGTGAATGCCGGCTCTTGGCTGGAAGAATTGCTGGAACAGTTGCGTTCGCCGGAAAATCTCAAGCCGGCCGCCGCGGGCAAGAACTTAAAAGCCACGCTCAGGCCGTACCAAGAAGCGGGCGTGAGTTGGCTGAATTTGCTGTCCGGTTTGGGCTTGGGGGCGTGTCTGGCCGATGACATGGGCTTGGGAAAAACCATTCAAGTGCTGGGGTTGTTGCTGGATCAAAAGAAACCCAAAAACAAAAATGGAAAACCCTCGCTGTTGGTGTTGCCGGCTTCTTTGATCGGCAATTGGAAAGCCGAGTTGGAACGCTTTGCCCCAACGCTTAAGCCGATGTTCGTGCATCTTTCGCAATCGTCCAAGGAGGATTTGAAAGCCTGGGAATCCAATCCGCAAGAAGCATTTTCTCAAGCGGATGTGGTAATGACGACCTACGGCACGCTGTTGCGGCAAAAGTGGCTGGCGGACGTTGCTTGGCGGTTCGTGATTCTCGATGAAGCCCAAGCCATCAAAAACCCCGGAACCCGGCAAACCAAAGCTGTCAAGAAGTTGAAAGCCGAGGCCCGCATTGCGCTCACCGGCACGCCGGTCGAGAATCGGCTGGGCGATTTGTGGTCGCTGTTCGATTTTCTCTGCCCCGGTCTTTTGGGTTCGCAGTCGCGGTTCAAGCAATTCATCAAAGTCTTGAATGATCGCTCACACGACCGCTACGCCCCGCTGAGGCGACTGGTGCAGCCTTACATTTTACGCCGACTGAAAACCGACAAACGCATCATCGCCGACCTGCCCGAAAAAACCGAGATGCAAGCCTATTGCGGTCTCACGAAATCCCAAGCGGCGCTATATGCCAAGCTGGTGGCCGAGTTAGATCAGTCGCTACAGGAAAAAGAAGGCATCCAACGCCGGGGCTTGGTGTTGGCGTATTTGATGCGGTTCAAGCAGGTTTGCAATCATCCCAGCCAACTTTTGGGGGATGGAAAATTCTCGCCGGGCGAGAGCGGGAAGTTCGCCCGCTTGGAAGAAATTTGCGAAGAGGTCGCGTCCCGCCAGGAAAAAATGTTGGTCTTCACGCAGTTCCGCGAAATGACCGATCCGTTGTCATCGTTTCTCGCGCAGGTCTTCGACCGGCCGGGTTTGATTCTGCACGGAGGCACGGCGGTCAAAAAGCGCAAGCAATTGGTCGATGCCTTTCAAGCCGATGATGGCCCGCCGTTTTTTATTCTTTCGTTGAAAGCCGGCGGCACGGGCCTCAATCTGACGGCGGCTTCGCACGTCATTCATTTCGACCGCTGGTGGAACCCCGCCGTCGAGAACCAAGCCACCGACCGCGCGTTCCGCATCGGGCAAAAGCGAAACGTGCTGGTTCACAAATTCATCTGCCAAGGAACCGTTGAGGAACGAATCGACGAAATGATCACCGAGAAAATTCAACTCACCCACGATCTGCTCAACGAAGGCGGCGAGAAAATGCTTACCGAAATGTCCAACGAAGAACTCATCAAGCTGGTCTCGCTGGACGTCGAACGCGCCAGCCTCTAAATCGGCGACCCGGACTGCATGATTTTGTATAGTTCCTGTGTGTTGGACAACCGTTGAAAGGAGTTCCCCCAAAATGGCTCGCTACGATTATTACGGTTTTCGGCCTTACGTTTCCGTCGCGAAGCGGCGACAAAAGGCCGCCAAGGAAATGGACAAGCTGAGGAAAAAGGGCATGGACATCCAGCCCATTGCCATTGAAGGCCGAAAAATCGCCACATCTTTTTGGGGCAAAGGCTGGTGCGAGCATTTGGAATCTTTCAGCGATTACGCCAACCGCCTACCTCGCGGCAGAACCTACGTCCGCAACGGTTCCGTCTGCCATTTGGCGATTGAACCGGGAAAAGTGGAAGCCTTCGTCAGCGGCAGCGAACTTTACAAAGTGAAAATCACAATCGAGAAACTTCCCCAAAGCAAATGGGAGGCCGTGAAAAAGAAATGCCAAGGCCAGATCGGTTCGCTGTTGGAACTGTTGCAAGGCAAGCTGTCCGATAGCATTCTGAAAGTCGTCACCGACCGCAAACAGGGGCTGTTTCCGCAGCCGGGCGAGATCAAGTTAAATTGTTCCTGTCCCGATTGGGCCACGATGTGCAAACACGTGGCGGCGGTGCTTTATGGGGTGGGGTCTCGGCTGGATCATCAGCCCGAGTTGCTGTTTCTGCTTCGCGGGGTGGATCACGAAGAACTCATCGTCACCGATGCCGAATCTGCCATCGACAGCACGCTGCAAACAACGGGTGGGAAACAGCTCAACGCCGACGAACTCGGCGACATCTTCGGAATCGACCTCGCAAGGGCGGAAGAAGCCAAACCCAAGTCTGCCAAGAAGAAGGCCGCCAAAAAGAAAACTCGCAAAAAGACCAAGGCCGCCAAAAAGTCTGCACTGAGCGCGAAATCCCCACCCGCGAAAAAGTCTGCGAAAAAGAAAACGGCCAAGAAAAAAACAAAAGCCCCCGCGAAAAAGAAACGCTCTGCGACGAAAAAGAAATCCAGCGAATTCGAGTAAAATCTCATCAGCTTTTGAACCGCTCAACGTGACCAGGGGGCTTCCGCTCCCCGCTCGCCTTTTGTTTTCCATGATGACATTGTTTGCTTGGTGATCCTGATTTATGCCCATGCCTGATTTTCTTCAAAGCCCCGCCGTTTGGTTCGGCGATGAATTGCTGACCCGAGCGGACTTTCTCCATCGGCTCGATGAGGAAGAAATCGAAGAATTATTGCGGGCGGCAGATGGCGACGGGAACAAACCCGACCGAGAAGCATTTTCATTCCCGAAACTCGCGGGGCGGTTGGCGGGAATCCAGAATTCGCTGGAGGCCGGTTCCGGGGCGGCATTGATTCGGGGTTTTCCCGTCGCGAAATTTTCGCAAGCGAAAATTGAAACACTGTTTTTGGAAATCGTGCGGCACATCGGTACGCCCGTTTCCCAAACCGCGACGGGCGAACGGATTTTTCACGTTCGCGATGAAGGTTTTCGTTCGGATGATCCCCGAGCAAGGGGGCCGAATACTCGCAAACGCCTGAGCTTTCATACCGACCGCTGCGACGTGATTGCCTTCGCCTGCCTAAAACAAGCCAAGACCGGCGGCGAAAACGATCTGGTGAGTTCGCCGGCGCTCTATCGCGAAATCCAACGCCGTCGGCCCGATTTGTTGGCGGAATTGATGCAGCCCTACTATTACCAAAGGCACAATGTCGATCTGGGGAACGATTTGCCTTACTGTCGGCAGCCGATTTTTTCGTTCTGCAACGGGCATTTCGCGGGCAGCTTTTTGCGGGTGCTGATCGAACGCGCTTACGCCGCCGGGGATTTGCCCGACATGACCGACACGCAAAAAGAAGCCTTGGATTTTTTGGAAGCAGTTGCCGAGGAACCTTCGCTGCATGTCAGAATTTTACAGCAACCGGGCGACATTTTGTTGTTGAACAATTGGGTGACGTTTCATCGCCGGAGTGAGTTCGAGGATCACCCGGAAGCAGAGCGCAAACGGCACATTCTGCGGGCGTGGCTCAGCGTGCCCAATAGCCGCCCGCTCGATCCGTTGTTCCGGGACAACTACGGAGCCACCGCCGCCGGGGCCATTCGCGGCGGCATGCGGGCCAAGCTCCTAGGATAAATTCCTTCCGCTCGCCAAGATTTCGATTGTGCCAACGAATGAGAGAAAGTTAAGATGGGCAAATTCGTGATCGCGGCAAATTGTGGAAAGGAAGTTGATTGATGGGCATTGATTTCAGCACTTGGCAACCGGGATTGGTTTTGGCGTTGGTTTCGGTGGTCGGTGCATTCACGTCGGCCATTCTAATCACCACACTGTCCGTGGGATTTGTGCAGTGGCGTAAAGTTCGTTCGCTGCGAGAGATGCGGGAATTTGTCGAAGCGTTGATCGACCACGGCTACACCACGGAGGAAATCGAACGGCTCTCGACCAGTTTTTTCGATCGCCGGCCCGGCAAAGGCATTACCGCCAAGCAACTGAAAAGCCCCGCCAGATAATTCCGAGTGTGCGGCAGGAAGATGTATTGCCGCACCCCGTTGGCGTTACTCTTTCCTCCGTCGTTGGATTTCCACGGTTCCAATTAGGCCATCGCCTTCGTAGCGGAGTGTGGCGGTGATTTCTTCCAGGCTCTGAAAAAAGCGGGCGAAGGGGGAATTGTCGTCCAGCGAAACCTGCTGCCGAGCGTTTCGCCGATTTCCGAAAATCGTGGAAGTCACCTGATCGCGGGCGGCATCGTACTCGTATTTTCCGCCGCCGGGGCAGAAATAAGTCACGCCGTATTTGGCATCGGCGATTTTGTTGGCATCCTCAATCGAGACATCGTACAACTTGACCAGCGTGTAAAGCGGCATGATGTTGCGATGGGCGGCCTTGCGGGCTTTCTCGGCCCAATAGATTTGCAAATCTTCCTTGAGCTTCACCATCGCCCGGAAATTAATCCGCAAGAGGGCATGCGCCGGTTCGGCCTTCGCCTGAGGTTTTTTCGCCGCAGCGTCGATCACTTGCTGCAAAGTTTCCCGTTCGGTGGCGGCGACCAACCGGCCTTGAATCAGCGATAAATACAACCTCACTTTGGCTGCATAAAATTGAAAAGATAGCACGTACACGGGGTGATCTTGATAGGCGGGCAGCCGGTACGCATCCAAGTTCGTGGGGAGATCGCCCGATGGATCTCCATGCAAAAACACGCGGGAAGTCAGTTCATCCAACAACCGCTTGGCTTTCTCTTGATCTTCGACCGCAACCGTCGCATAGACCGGCAAGTTGGTCGCGGTAATGGCCGCCGTCGCCAAGGCTTGTTGCCGGACGGACAACGGGAAAAAAGATTTCAACGGTTTGAGCCGGGTGGGATCGACTTCCAAAATCGTGTCATCGTCGCAGAAATGCAGCGTGACCCGGTCGCCCAGCCAAGCGAGATTTGTGAGCGTGGGGTTGGCTTCCAAAGTTTCCGAGACGCCGGGGACGAGCCGCAAGAGGTCTCCCACCCGCTTTCTGCCGGGGACCAAGGCGACCGACGCCACCGCCGAGGCGGCGAATTGGGCATCGTCCAAAGGCTGGGGTCGGTCGTCCAACCACCGGCGAAAAGTTCCATAAATTCCACTGTTGGCAAAGGGCAACACCAGCGTTTCCAATTTCACGCTTGGCCCCGTGGAAATGCGGATCGCGATGGGATCGAAATAATCCCGCCAGCGGGCCTCGTACCGGCGTTTGTACTGCTCGTATTCCGTGCGCTCTTGCTGAGACACCTTCAGCACGTTCAATTCCAAGATCGGCGTTAAGTATTTGATGCGGTTATAAAGCGAACTGGTGGCGGTATCGCGGGCGGCATCGAAGGCATACGCTCCGCCGGAAGGATCGACAATTCGCGAAAGGTCCACGAAGTTTCCTTCCGACAAATCGCTGAGAGACTTCGGCGAGCGGCCTTCCTCCATGCGGTAAAACAAGGATGCGTTGTTGAGCATCACCAAATTCGTGAACGCTTGCAGGCGGCGTTTTTCGGCGATTTTGAACTCCGGACTAATCAAATGCTTAAGAAAGGCTTCGGAACAAAACAGATAGGCCGTGTTTTCCTGATTTTGCGGAGGCAGCATCGTGGTGACGTATTGATAGTCCAACTGCTCGGAAAGGCTGGGGGAGCGGCCCAAGGTGGTGTCGATAATGCGGCGGATCGCGCGATGACTATTGGAAAAGATCGCATACTCGCCTTGGTAAACGACGAAGGAACTCACCGTGCGATCCGGCGTGTATCTCGCCGCCACCTGATGCCCGCGATAGTTGAACTCTTGCACGGTGAGTTCCGGCCATTGCTTCCGGCTGGCCGTCAACCAACCCTCGGCCACGGAACGAAACACGTCCGGGCGTTTCAGCCGAAAGATAAGCGATAGGTCCGTGCCTTCCGCGATGAAGAAATCCGACCCGGTGACTGCGAATTCCTCGATCACTTCATCTGCGAAGAGTTTGGAAAGCGCATTCCGCCGAATGCAGAGTTGATCTTCGTAGCGTTGGCTGAGGTGGTGATCTCTGGCCGAGATTTGGAACATCCTCAGAAAACTTTCGCCCCATTCCTCGGACAATTCCATCAGTTCATCGGCGGCTTTCATGGATTGGAACTGCAAGAAATACTGGTCCGCCGGAACCAGTTTGGCGGCAGCATGCGGATGGGGTTGATGGCCATCTTTTTGCTGCTGTTCTAGCTGCTTTTTGTAATCTAAGGAACGCAAACTGGGGGTGAGATCTCGCTGATGTGGGTCGTCAAATCTCCGGTCCGTGCGCCCCGGCTGAGGACTTCTCTCTGCAAAGATTGCTGTACCGCCAGGCCACCGCTGAAAAGGTGGTACAGGCTGAAATCGTTTTCGTCCGAGGTGGGAATCGATCCCGGCAAATTGGGCGGATAAACGCCGTAACGGTCTTTCGATTGCAGCAGCACGTATTCCAGAAAAGAGTTTTCGGGATAATACTTCAGCAACTCGGCAAAGTGCGCGTTCTGCTTTTTCGCCCATTCCTGATAGAGACTTTTCGGCCCGCCATCTTCGGTGGGAATCGGAATCTCGATCTCCACCTCGCGAACATCCACCTTGCGCGAGCCATCCAGATTTTCCGAAACGATCTCGTAAGACAGCTTCAATTTGGCGGTTTTGTCATCCGCGTTCTCGCGGCGAAGCCGCCCGAAGAATTCCGCGTGCTTCTGCTCGAACCGCGTTTCGCGGGGATAGACCAACCACGCGTTTTTGTCCAACGGTTTGAGGCGGAGGTAGTTGCTCTTTTCAAATTCCTCGGCCAGAAACGGTTGCTCCAACCTCAGGGTAAACACGGTCACGCCGGTTTCGGAATCTCGGTAAGTTTCGACTTTTTGATCGAAGGGCAACGGGGCGGCTTGAACAACCGCCGCCGACATTCCCGCGAACATCATCACCCAACTCAACACGCCGATTTTGGTGCAAAAGCCCATGCGTTTCTCCTCACGTTTGAATTCATGTTCTCGAAACTCTTTTGTGGTGATACCTCGGAAGTCCCGTTGAGGTTTCCACAAATTTCCTCGGCATGATTTCTCAGAGGAGTTTTTTTGGCGCATCGTTCGAAAAATCGAACGATGCTAGGCATCGGCGGGGCCGGTCACGCCGCCGGTGAATTTTTCATCCTCGGCGGCATGTCCGGTCAGCACCTCGGCTTGGTATCCGCCCTTGGACTTGAAGTACAAGAACAACGCGATGTAGCAAGTCAACATGAAGGTGGGGAAAATCGCAATTTTGGCGAGGGCGTTGAACTGGCCGGCTTGCTCCGCATTTTTGAGGGCCTGTTTGCCCTCCTCATCGGTGACGGCGGCTTTCTGCTTCGGGTTAATGGCTTGGTAGTTCAGGCTCATGTAGGATTTGTCTTCCAAGACATTTTTGGCCACGGTTTCCGATTTTTGCTGAAGGACTTGGCTTGTCGTCTGTTCTTGCAGAAAGCCAATGAACGGGAAACCCAACACGCCCACGGCGATCATGCCGATGCCCGAAATCGCGTTCAACGTCAACGCCCCGCCTTTGGGGCATTGTTCGGAAGTCACGCCCAGCATTGTGGGCCAGAAAAACGTCTTGCCAAACCCATAGAGTGTGGCGGCCACGAAAATCACCGCCAAGCCTTGTCCGCCGGTTTGAGACAAAGCCAACAAGCCGCCGATGGCTAGCATCGCACTCATCATCAACAGCCCAATGGGCGAGAGTTTATGCACGATGGGACCGGCGAAGAACCTTAGCACGACCATGATGGCCGAGGTGTAAACCAAGACCCAGCCGGAATTATAGCCGACAGCTTCCATCGGGCCTTTCATCAATCCCATGATCCAGCCGTCCGTGCCGATTTCCGTCGTGGCCAAAGGCATCATAATCAAAATTAAGAACGCCAGAATCCCGCGTCCCAGGCTTTTGGTGTAGAGGCCGAAAATCAACGTGACCACGGCGGTGGCAATTCCCACAAATTGCCAATAATCCGCTGAGGCTTGTTCTTTCGCGGCGGCGAGTGCTTTTTGGGCAGCTTCGATGTTGGCTGGGCCAACGGCCTCGTTCGCGGCTTGGGTCAGCCCATCAATCGAAGCCGCCGCAGAGGACAATTGCGGGGCCAACGATGTGCCCAATTGCATGAAGATCAATCCAAAGCCGACCAAGGCCCCGAACGCTCCAAATTCCCCAAGCATTTCGCGATAGCTAACCCCGGCTTGTTCGCGTTCGCTTTTGGGGAACTTCGCACCAACGAGGATCAATAAATAAATCACGGCGGGAATGGCGATAATTCCCAGCACCAACCGCCAATCCCCTTCTTTCACCGTGTCGTGCATGGCAATCGTGATGATGCCCGCAATCACTAAACCGCCGGGCCAACCCGCGTGCAGGATGTTCAGCCATTTGGTTTTTGCTTTTTGGAACATCGTGGCAACCACGGGATTGATGAAAGCTTCCACCGTGCCGTTGCCCAAGGCCAAGATAATGCTTCCCCAAAACAGATAGTTATACCCCGCGGTTTGTGCCGCCGGGATGCATCTCCTGTGACTCCCTGAATCGTGGCATAAGCCAAGCAGGCCAGAACGAGATAGATGGCATAGCACACGAACGAAAACAGCATCGCGATGCGGTAGCCGATTTTGTCGATCACCAAACTAAACAGAATGATGGAGATGCCGAAAGGCCAAATCCCGGCTCCGATCAGTTCACCCACTTGCACGTTGTTAATACCGAAATCCGTGCGGAAACGAGACTCGCAGAGCGTAATCCGGCTGGTAAAGGCGAACGAAGTAGTAATCAACGCGACAAAACAGCCCAAAAAAAGCAGTTTGCTGCCTTGGGAACTTTGGCCACCATTGGGGGTGGGATCGACCATTGTATTTCTCTCCGGTGTCGTGCAGGGTGGATTAAAGTTCGCATCCTACCCGGAACACCATCGAAATTCCACGAAGTCAAGCCGAAGAAAGTCCTCCAGAGGGATTCAGTGAGGGATTTGAGTGGCCCCGATTCTTGAACCGGGGCCACTCATGTCCTGACGTTTCCGCGGAAAACGCGAGGTCGTTAGCGTAGGAACCAAAGCCCGGTTTTGTCGTCGAAATCGAAGATTTTTCCGGCTTTGCGGGAATTGTAGAGCGATTGATAGAGCGTGTTCTTGAAGGACACCGAATTGGACTTGAAACCGTTGGCGAGCACTCGGTCGGCCAGTTCGTTCAAGGAAAGCCCTTGGGGTTCCTTCTTCAAGATTTCTTCGGCAATGCTTTTGGCCGAGCGGGCGTTTTTGGCCCGTGTGCCTTTGCCCTTTTTGGCGACTTTTTTCTTCTTTTTCCCAGGGCGAGTCGCCGAGGTCGAACCGGCGACCGACTTCTTCGCCACGCTGGATTTTTGCCCTTGAGTTCCCTCGGTTTGTTGAATCAAGCGGTCCAACTCGTCGAGTTCTTGTTGAACTTTCGCGCGCTTGGTTCTCAACCCCATCAGTTGGGAGGCTTTGCTGTCCACCATTTGTTGCAATTGGGCGAGAGAAAGTTCATTTGGTTTTGGGACGCGTTTTTTCTTGGCCATGATGTTCTTCTTGTAAAAAGTTTCCAAAACGATTGTTGCGATGTTGACGAGTTGCCTCGGCAACTAGCAACGAAAATTGTGGTTTGTGTTCTCGATTTTCGAGTGCCCGCAAATTGTAAAGATTACATTACTAGGTCGCTAGTGAGCGATCAAGCGTCGCGAGGACTCCTCTTGTAAAAATAGAGGAACTGCTATAACCTCCCGGCGGTTCGCTAGTCCGCCAGCAACGAGCTAGTTGGGATGTTCGGGCTAGCATTATTTTTGTCAAAGGGCCGGCATGTTGCGATTTCGGCCAGCCTGTGTGAAGCACGGCACCCTTGCCTTGCTTGCCTTCGCCTTATTGATCGGCGCGGCGGAAGTCGGCCTGCGCATCCATCATTCCTACAGGATGCAAGCCCGCGGAGAACGCTTGGACCTAGCGAGTTTGTCCGCGCCTTCTTGGAAATGCCATCATTTTCTCAAGCCTTTGAAGAGTACGATTCGCCTTAATCCCGACACGCATTTGCCCGTCGGCATTCGCACGAACAGTTTCGGGCTGAGAGGCAAACCCGTTTTCCTCCCCAAACCGCGCGAGCTATTCCGCATTGTGTATCTGGGAGATGAAACCGTTTTCGCATCCGAGTTGCCCGAAGAAGAAACCTTCTGCGAGTTAATCGCCCGGGATTTGCGAGAAACCCAACAGCGCCCCTGCGAAGTGATTAACGCGGGAATACCCGGCTATTGCCCGTTGTTGTCGTATTTGCAATTCAAGCATTCGCTCGCCGGGTTAAAACCTGATCTTTTGATCTTGAACTTGGACATGTCCGACGTGGCCGACGACCATCAATATCGCCGGCACGCCCGCATCGGAGCGGATGGAAAACCCCTGCTCTGCACGCACCCCAACCTACAACCCGATTCCAATTCCTCCCAGCAGCCCTTTGGGAAAAATTCGCTGTTGTTCCAAGCGCTCAAACGGCAACTCGGATTGTTGCCCTCAGATGATTCGCGGGCCGGCGAGCGGGATGAAATCGAGACCCCCGCCGGGCGCTATGCCTGGACGCGCGAAGAGCAGTCCGATTGGCAAGTCTATATCGCCCAGACTCTGGCTCCGATCAGAGACCTAAGAAGCCTGGCAAACCAACTGTCGTGTCCGCTGGTGGTGACATTATCGCCGATGCCTTGGCAGATTTCCGAACGGGCAATGCCCGACCCCCAATCACGCCGACATTGGGGCATCGCCGAGGGAAAAGTCTACGATCCGAGCATCGCGATGTTACGGGTAAGTCAATACCTAAAATCCCAATCGATTGCCTATTGCGAGTTAAGCGGCCCGTTTCGAGCGGCAAAGCAGCCGGAATTGTTGTTTCTTCAAACCGTCCCGCGATTTTCCCGGCAGGGACACTTGTTGTTCGCGCGGGTCGTCTCGGACTACCTGAAGCACGCCGACTTTTTGCGAACGCGAAGTTCCGCGTTTCCGCCCGTTCCCAGCGGCGGGCTTTAAGGAGAATCGCGAAGCGAAGGAAAACCCATCAGCATGGGCGAACACGCCCGATTGGGATACAATTCGTGAAAGATCATTCGTCGCGACGATGGCCCGCCCCGCATGCCCACCGAACCTCTTTCGATTTCGGCAGTCAGGTTGCAATGAGTTCCCACGAAACCACTTCTCAGTATTTTGACCGGGCCGCCGAGTTGATGGGCCTGTCTGCGAACATGCGGCAGCTATTGCTTGTGCCCGAACGAGAACTCAAAGTGCAGGTCGCCATCGAACGCGACAACGGCGAATTGGCGACCTATATCGGTTATCGCGTGCAGCACGACAGCGCCAGAGGTCCGATGAAAGGCGGGTTGAGATTCCATTCCGAAGTCGATGCCGACGAAGTGCTGGCGTTGGCTACGCTCATGTCTTGGAAAACTGCGATTGTGAACATTCCCTATGGCGGAGCCAAGGGTGGGATTCAGGTCAACGTCGATGAGTTAAGCGCCGGCGAACTCGAACGGCTGACGCGGAAATTCGTGGATGAGATACACGATTTCATCGGCCCGGATAAAGACATTCCCGCGCCGGACATGGGAACCAACGCCCAGGTGATGGCGTGGATTATGAACCAGTATCAAAAATTTCACGGATATAATCCGGCGTGCGTCACGGGAAAACCCGTAGAACTGCACGGCGCGGAAGGCCGCGAGGAAGCCACCGGCCGCGGCGTGGCAACAGTCGCGACCTCGGTAATGGAACGCATGAAATGGCCCATCCCAGGTGCAACGGTTTCGCTCCAAGGGTTTGGAAACGTGGGGAGTTATGCGGCTCAGTTTTTAGAGAAGCAAGGGCTAATTATCGTTGCGGTCAGCGATGCCTTCGGCGGCATTCGCAACGACAAGGGTTTGAACATCACCCAGTTGCTGGAACATGCCAAGGCGAATCGCACGGTCAAAGGTTTTCCCGGTTCGGAACCGATCACCAATGAAGAGTTGTTGACGTCGAAAGTCGATGTGCTGATCCCCGCCGCCTTGGGAAATGTGTTGACGCCGGAAATCGCCAGGGAAGTTCAAGCCAAGCTGATTATCGAAGCAGCCAACAACCCCACGACTCCCGCGGCCGATGCGATTTTCGACAAGCGGGAAATTCTCGTCGTGCCCGATGTGCTCGCGAATGCGGGCGGGGTGACGGTTAGCTATTTTGAATGGGTGCAAAACCGGCAGCATTTCAAATGGGAACTGACGCGGGTGCGAAAAGAACTCGATAAAATCATGCACGATAGTTTGGATAAAGTTTGGACCATCGCCACCGATAAAAAAGTCTCGCTCCGCACGGCCGCCTACTTGTTGGGCATTGGCCGCGTGGGGCGGGCTACGGTCTTGGGAGGAATTTGAAACACCATGACACAAAACGCCAATCACACCGCGATGCCCCACCCCGCGAACAACCATTCGCATCCGCCCGAAACCTTGGAACCCTGGGCCAAGCAATGTCCCTTATTTTGGGACATGAACCCTGCCGAACTCGCCGAGGTGCGACATCGCTTGGTTTCCGAGCATTACCCCAAGGATGAAGTGATCCTCAGGGAAGGCAAATCCTTCCAAGTGATTTGGATTATCGCGGCGGGGGAGTGCGAAGTTTTCAAAATGGTCAAGCCAGCCATCGAACAACGATTGACCGTATTGGATACCGGTTCGGTGTTCGGCGAGATGTCGTTTTTCCAACCTGCCCCACACTCGGCATCCGTGCGTGCCCTCACGGAAGTGGAAGTGATGCGACTCTCGCGGGACGAGTTCGCCAAGTTGCAGGAAACCAATCCGCTGACCGTCCATAAGATGCTGGTGAACGCCGTGACGATTCTCGCGGAACGACTGAGACGGATGGATAGTTGGACTTGCGAGTTGGTGGAACGGCCCGATGGCCCCGACAACCATCGCAAAGAATGGCGCGACTTCCGCTCGAAACTCTATACCGACTGGCATTTTTAAGACCGTGAAAAATCCGCACCCGCGGAAAACCGACAATTGACGAGGCCATTCCGGGGCGGTAAATTGTTTATGGTAGGCATTTAGTCTGCGTTAAACCGTGCAATCTGCTGATGAATTTTGATTCCCCTCTTCACCCTGCTCATTACTTTTCCAATCGGGCCAAGATCGTGGTGGGACTCGGCGAGGACTTTTTGGGAGGATGATGGATAGATGTTGGGCGAACTCATCCCTTGTGGCGGCGGCGATCCCATTCCGCTGCTAAAGCCCACCGTGGTGATCGGTCGTCGCGACCGTTGCGACATTACCTTGGCCTTTCCGAATATCTCGTCCCAACATTGCGAGTTGGTGCTGAAAAACGGGTATTGGGAAATCCGCGATCTCAACAGCCGCAACGGCATTAAAGTCAACAACGAGCGCTGCGATACCAAATGGCTAATGCCGGGCGACGAGATCTCGATTGCGAAGCATCGCTACCACATTGAATATCAACCCGATCTCAGCGCACCGCCTCCCGAGGAAGAAAACGCCTTCGCCATGAGTTTGATGGAAAAGGCGGGCCTGGCGAAACGAGCGGAAAGTCCCCGCCCCAAACCGCCCGAAGAAGACAAGCGCATTACCCTCGATGAAAATGACCTACCTCCATCCGCACGCCCGAACGATGAAGATGAGGATCTCGCCATGAGATGGCTGAGCGAACCGGACTAATCGTGGCGAAAAATAAAAAACGGCCCCAGCAGCAAAAGCATCGCGTGGCGTTTCGTAAGAATCGCGAAAAACGCGCCCGCAACAATGACCTAACGCGGGAAGTTCGGCAAGAGCGAATCCTAGAAACCGGCGACACCGATGCCCACCATGCCGGAGAACGCCTTTCGGGAAAAGGTTCGCTCACCCGCTATCGCACGGTGATCGGCACGGAAAGCGAAGATGGCGAAGACTTCCTCCGCGAGATCGACGAGGAAAACTGCCTCAAAGGCCGAGTCGTCGCAGCGACGGGTTTGAATTCCATCGTGCAAACCGCCGACGGCCAGAAGTACGAATGCACCATCCGCCGCGTGGTGCGCACCTTGGCCCGCGATGCCCGGAACGTGGTCGTCACCGGAGACCGCGCGTGGTTTTTGCCCACGGGCCAGGTCACCAAAAGCGGACTTCAACAAGGCGTGATCGAGCGCGTGGAACCGCGTGCGGGCATCATCTCCCGCGTGAGCCAATACCGCGAACACATCATCGTGGCCAACATCGATCAAGTGGTCATCGTGGCTTCCGCTTGCGATCCCCAGATCAAACCGCATTTGATCGACCGCTTTTTAGTGAGTGCCGAGAAGGGTGAAGTTCAGGCGATTGTTTGCATCAACAAGACGGACTTAATCGACTTGGCCGAGTTGCAACCGATGCTGGGTTTGTATGCCCGCTTGGGTTATCCGGTGTTGGCCACCAGCGGATTCACGGGGCAGGGCATCCCGCAACTTCGGCGGTTGCTAGCGGGCAAACAATCGGTGTTCGCGGGGCAAAGCGGAGTGGGAAAATCCTCGCTGTTGAACGCCCTGCAACCGGGCTTGAACCTCAAAACCGCAGAGGTCAGCGATTGGACCCGCAAAGGCAAGCACACCACCCGCCGAGCGATCTTGCACGATTTGAACTTCGGCGGTTGGGTGGTGGACACCCCCGGCATTCGGCAATTCGCCCTCTGGGACGTGATTTCCGAAGAAGTCGAAGGCTACTTCATCGAGTTCCGCCCGTTTGTGGCTTATTGCAAATTCCCGGATTGCACGCACGAGCACGAAGAAGGTTGCGGCGTCAAACGGGCAGTCGAAAAAGGCTTGATCTTCGCGTCTCGTTACGAAAGCTATCTGCGAATTCTGCACGATGATTTTTCATAACGCCGACTCAATCTCGATGATGCCCGCCCTCGAAAGATGGGCCGGGTTTTATGCGGAGCAGGCCAACGTCAGGTGAGGTAGCAACTCGGCCAAAACGGCTTCCAATTCCGCGATCAGGGATTCGGCATCGGCGAGTTCTGCGTTTTGGCCGGCGAGTTCCACACGTTGGGCCGCTTCGTGCGCGGCAGCGGCCCCCAGTGTGCCCGCGTTGCCTTTGATCGTATGGGCCGCCCGGCGCAATTGCTGGTTGTCGCCTTGGGAAATCGCCTCGCGAATCTCCACGAGCAGCTTGGGATATTCGGTGCGGAATTCTCCGATGATCTCGCGGAGCAATTCTTCGTCGCCGCCGACGTGTTCGAGCGCGAGGGATTTATCGAAGATCGAAGGGTTTTCCGACAGGGTCGCGGATTCTGCCGTTTCAGCCGGCCCGAATGACTGAGAGGAGCCGGCCGCCGTCGCGACCGCCAAAGTTCGTTCGGGGGCCGTTTCGCGGGGGAATTTGGCTGCGAAACTTTCCACGCGGTCGAACAACTCCGCCGGCTGGAACGGTTTGGAAACGTAATCGTCCATGCCGGCTTCGAGGCAGCGTTCTCGGTCTCCCCGCATGGCGTGGGCCGTCATCGCGATGACCGGCACGTGCCCGCCGGTTTCCCTTTCGCGCACCCGCAACGCTCTCGTGGCTTCAAACCCATCCATTTCGGGCATCTGCACATCCATCAGCACCACGTCGAACGCTTCCCGCCCGAAGGCATCCAACGCGGCTTTTCCATTGTCGGCGATGATGACTTCGTGACCGCGTTTTTCCAGCAAGCGAACTGCCAGTTTTTGGTTGACCGGATTGTCCTCGGTCAACAAAATTTTCAGCGCAAGCGGGCTTGGCCCGTATCCGAGGCGCAGAGGATTTTCCCCAAACCAATTCTTCATCCGCTAAACTCAGCGCCTGCAAGATGCCTTTCAACAATTCATCTCGGCGGATCGGTTTGCACATATAAGCCGAGACCCCCACCTGCTTGCACCGCTGGGCATCTTCGCGGCGGTCTGCGGAAGAAATCATCATCAGCGTGGAGGCGGTGAATTCGGGATGCCGCTTGATGTGTTCCGCCAACTCGAAGCCGTCCATTTCGGGCATCATGTTGTCGAGCAACACCAGTCGGAACGGCTGATCGGTTTCGCACGCCTGTTGTAAACTCGCCAGCGCCTCCGCGCCGGAAGCGGCCTGGGTGGTTATCATCTCCCAATGGGTCAGCAAGCCCGCGAGCACCCGGCGGTTGGTGGCGTTGTCATCGACGATGAGCACGCGCACTCCGCGAAGTTTTCCGTTCTTAATCGCCGCCCGCTTGGCCCGAGGATGCCGTGAAAGCCCGAAACCAGCCGTGAAATGGAACGTGCTTCCCTCTCCGGGCCGACTTTCCACCCACGAATGCCCCTCCATCATGTGAACCAATTGCGACGAAATGGCCAAACCCAGGCCGGTTCCGCCGTACTTGCGGGTGGTGGAAGAATCGACTTGGGAAAATGCCTTGAACAGCCGGTCCAGCTTATCGGCTGGAATGCCGATCCCCGTGTCGGAAACGGAAAAGTGTAATTGCACACTCCCGTTTGACGCGGTTTCGAGTTCGACGCGAAGCACCACTTCGCCCTGCTCGGTAAACTTGATCGCATTGCCGACAAGGTTAATAATGATCTGCCGCAGACGGGTCGGATCGCCCACGAGAGCATCGGGCACATTAATAGCCACATCATCGACGAGTTCCAAGCCCTTGGCGTGCGCGCGTTGAGCCAGGGCGGCCATCGTCTCGCCCAGTTGTTCGCGAAGGCCGAAGTCGATGGACTCCATCTCCAGCTTGCCGGCTTCGATTTTGGAGAAATCCAAGATGTCGTTGATGACGGCCAACAAGTAATCGGCCGAGGTTTTGACCATCTCCAAATAGTCCCGTTGCTCGGCGGAGAGATCCGTGTCGAGCGTGAGTTCGGTCATGCCGATGACACCGTTCATCGGCGTGCGGATTTCGTGGCTCATGTTGGCCAGAAACTCACTTTTGGATTTGTTGGCGGCTTCCGCTTCTTTGGAGGCTTTTAGCTCGGCTTCGGTCGATTTGCGCTGGGTGATGTCGTGCAGGAACGCCGCGAACAAATACGATTCCGCTTCCCGGATGGCGGTGATCGTGACCTCGGCGGTAAACGACTCGCCGCATCGGCGAATGGCCGGCAGTTCGATCCGGCGATCCAACACCGGCCCTTTTCCCGTGGCGAGGAACCGCTTCAAGCCGAGCGTGTGGGCCAAACGCTTCTCTTCCGGGAGCAGAGTCTCCGCAAGGTTTCGCCCGATAACTTCCTCGCGGGACCAGCCGAACTCCGCTTCGGCCCGCGGGTTCCAATCGACGATTCGGCCTTCGGCATCCATCACTACAAACGCCTCGTGGGCGGCATCGACAATCCGCCGCGTCCGCTCGACGCTTTGTTTCAGATTGCCCTCGGCGCGGATTCGTTCGGCATCCGTGCGGTTCAGCGAGGCGGCATTCCACCAAATCAAAATGCTAAATACGACAATGATCGCCAGCACGAACACCGACAATCCCATCACGGCATCGAAGTGCCCCTGCTGCTGAGCATACCACCTGAGCCAGCCGACCAAAGTGGGGATCAGCAGCGCCGCCGGCAGCATTCGCCGGGCCATCACTCCGCCGGCTCCATCCCCGCTCATGGTCGCCATTAGCCCTTGGGTGGGCCGGGCACAGAGAATTCCCGCGCTCAATAAGGCGAATGCCACGGCGGTGTTCAAGGCCATGGGAATGAACGAGGTGATGCCGATGAGAGTGACCGCGCTATACGAGTAGCCGATGATCGCCAAAAGCGAGATCAGGGCCGAGACCAAAGCGAAGATTTCCCCGGCACGAAACGCTTGGCGGAGTTTGACGTCCATTAAGAGCAACGCCAAGCCAGACAGCAGAAAGCAAATGGCGGTGTTGGGAGCCATGCGGTTGGGTGTGTCGTAGGCTTCCAATCTCTGCCGAAACAGCCAGCGGTCCGGGCCAAAATCCCAGCCGAACCCATACTCCAAAAGCCGCACGCCGGCCAGCAAGACCACGCAAAAGGCGAGAGCCTGCCCCAGATGCCGCCGTCGCTTGCTTCCCGGTTCCGTCAACAACCAGAGACGCGGCCCCGGCCATGAGAAAGTCCAAGGCGGTGCCGCCGGGGTTCATGGCCACCATGCCGGGGAAGCAGGATTTGAGCGTTTCCACGTCCAAAATCCAGCCCGCGAGAACCAGGCAACTGACAAAAATCACTGCGCCGCCGGCAGCTTTTGCCAGCGTCTGAAAACGCACGACCAGTCGCGGATTCTCGAGGATTGACACGGAAGAATACCGTCAAAAGAGAGGAACCTTTGAAGTTTGCTCTCTCAATATAACAAATTCGAGCGCGCAGCAAGCGGATAATCCGCCCGATTTGTTCCTTCGTGAAATGACAAGAAGCGAGGGATGGCCTTTGTCCGATCCGGCATGATGGGCCGAACGATTTGAAATTCGTCGGGAGAGAACGATGATCTTTCAATTGCCGTTTCAGCGGTCGGTGGATCTCGCCTTAACTCGACGGCATTTTCTCCAATTCTTTGCGGTAGGGCTTTTGGGATTCATAGAGTTTGAGGCGTTCTGCGAACTCCGGCTTCTCCCGATCGGAAACCAGCTCTATCGCTTTGCGTTGCCATTTGGCGGCCTCTTCAAAATCCGCGTTTTCCGCGTGCGCTGCCGCGAGAGTATCTACATAGTACGCGTATTTCCAATCGGTCAGTTCGCACGCCCGCGTGGCGTCTTTGACGGCTTGCGGGCCATCGCGCAGTTCCGCCCGCGAACCAGTCGCCAAGAGCCAAGCCTTGAAATTATACGCTTTCGCGTACGTCGGTTTGAGTTGAATGGCTTGCTCGTAATCCTTCAATGCCTGCGAGTCTGCGCCGAGCTTACTCCACGCCAAACCTCGATCCGCGTAGGCTTCCGCGTATTTCGGTTGCAGGCGAATGGCCTCGGTAAACTCCTCGATGGCGTTCTCGTATTCCCTTTTGTCCGACCAAATATGGCCTCGGTTGCAGTAGGGCAAGACGTACTTGGGATCGATTTCAATCGCCTTATTAAAATCTGTGAGGGCCAGATCCGGTTTGCCCAGCTTTCGGTAGAGATCCCCTCGGTTGTTAAAAGCGGTCGCATGTTTCGGGTCGATCTCGATGGCTTTGGAGTAATCCCGAATGGCTTCCTCGCGCTTTGCGATTTTGCTCCGCGCGTAACCCCGATCGAAGTAGGATCGGGCAATGTTGGGATTGAGTCGAATCACCTCATCGTAATCGGCGATGGCTTTTTCGTACTCCCCTTTCGCTTTCCACAGTGAGGCTCGGTTTCCATAGGTGGAGATTCCCGTGGGGGTCAACTGAATCGCTTTGTCGAAATCCGCGAAGGCTTTGTCGTATTCTTTCAGCGCACCCCGCCGTAGCCTCGCCCGGCATAGGCTGCGCCGGATTTGGGATTTAAGCGAATCAGATTGGTGAAATCCTCGATTCCCTTGGCATAATCTTTATTGTTGCTCCGCGCCAACCCCCGATAAAGGAGAGCCTGGGTGTTTTGGGGGGCCAACCGCAGAGTCTCATCGTAATTTTCAATGGCCCGCTCGTATTGTTTCTGAAGATAATAAGTCGAGCCGCGAAGATAATAGTAACTTGGATTGTTGGGGTTGATCTCGATGGCTTTATCAAAGTCCGGGATGGCCTTCTCGAAGGTTCGTTTGCGCATCCAGCCAGTTCCACGGTACGTGTAGGCATGCTCGGATTTAGGTTGTTGGCGGATCACCTCGGTGAAGTCGGCGATTGCCTGATCGTAGTCCTTCTTCTGCATCCAAGCCCAGCCTCGTTCTCGCCAAGCATTGGTGTTTTGGCGATCATGACTGATGGCAAGGGTGTAATTGGCAATCGCTTTGTCGTACTCGCGCTTTTTCAGCCATTCGCGGGCTTGTTTCGTGAAAACTGCGGTTTTCGGTTGCTGTTCCGCGCGAGCACAAGTGAAGAAGACATCGCCAAGAACACCAACCACAAAGCGAATAAGCGGAATTGTGGGACCATGAACGGCCTCCGTTTGGGGGGAGAGGAGATTCCGTTATGCCAAATCACTTCCATCGTTGTCAACCGCCTCCCGTAGTTCTTCCAACTCCAATTCAAACCCGCCGGAGAGGATTGGGAAGCGGCACCAAGTTTTGGGGTATAGGTT
>CAWAVN010000011.1:0-312278 GCA_963785505.1 uncultured Planctomycetaceae bacterium | reverse complement strand
CCGAGAATTGCCACGGCGGCCGGCGCGAGCGCCTGGGCGGCCGCATTGAATTCGTGTGGCGATGTGCGTGCTTTCCTGATTTATGCAATTCTTCTATATCTGTACGGACTGGCAGGGGCGGGGGGAATATTGTGGATCGCATCGTTTTTCTATGCACGGCTTCGGCCGGGCTGTTCCGGCGGCTAAATCAACGATCCCAGCAATTTGCCGCGATCATCGCATCGCTCTAATTCGCACTTTGCTCCGGCGCCACCGCAATTTCGGCAAGCGCGCAGGAGGAACCGGCGCAAAGCGCACCCCGTGAAAATCGCCCTGCACGTCACCTCGCTCGACACACTCGGATTCGAGGGAATTCCTGTTCGAAGGTGCACGCAACCCAAGCGCGCCGGGCTGGGCGTCCGGCGAGTGCAAGGAGCAGGCGGCACCCTATGTGCTATCGAAAAAGAGTTTTCGATGTTCACGGCCGGTCCGGCGGAATTGACGATGGTGGTCTGCTTGAAGAATTGGGTCGTTCCGGTCCCGCCTTGGATGTTAATTCCGGTGGCGGCGTGTTTTCGACATCCACGTTTCCGAAGGAGACGTTCCCGGCATTGTCGGCGAGATAAACGCCCAAGCCGCCGTTGTCCACGAGTTCCACGCCGGTCAGATCGACCGTGCCGCCGGCAGTGTTTTCGATCCAGACCGAGCGTCCCGCGGTATTGTTGATCGTGCCGGTGAAGAGCGTATCGCCCACGCCGCCGTTGACGTGAAATGCCGTTCCGCCGATTCCCGCGAGATTGACGCCTTGGAAGATGTTGGTTCCGGTGGGGTTCCCCAAATAAATTCCGTCGCCTCCTGCGTTTTGGACCGTCACGCTTCTGACAACCGCCCCGCCGATGCCGTTGCCGACGAGTCCGCTTCCGCTCGGGCCGTTAATCACGAAGCCGGAAAACTCTGACCCCGAAGCCAAGGTGACGGCATCGCCGGCGACGCCTTGCAGTATCGGCAACACTGTTCCGCCCGTGTCGGAAGGCAGCACAATGTTGCCATAGCCTCGGACGTTGATGAGATGGTCCACGCCTTCGCCGAGAATCCTTTGGTTGGGGCAAGCACGACGGGCGCGGTCAGCACGCTGCCCGATTGCACGAGGATGATGTCCGGGTTGGCCGCTTGGGCTTGGGCAATCGTCAAGTAAGGATTGCTGCTCGTTCCCGCAGCCGCCGGCGGATCCGTGGAAGAAACGTGCTCGAAGGTGTAAGGCAGGCCCGTCGCAGGATTGATTGCGGTCTGATGATAAGAATTGTCTTGCTGCCGGGTCACGATGATGTTGTAGTTGCGGTGGATATAGCGGGTCATCTGCTGGAACTTCGTGTCGCTGCGGCGGGATTTCTCGGTGCGGGGCCCGAAGGTGTAGGCCACCCCGATGTTGAAGTTTCTGCCGAAGGTGTTGTCATCCGTCATCTGCGCCAACATGCTGATGTTGTCATTCAGACTGCCTTCCAACCGAGCTTTGTAGCCCGAAATTGCGGGAACCGTGTTGCCGAGGAAATGATAGTAACCGCCGATCACGCGCATGTTGTGGTTCGCCGCGAATTTGGAAGGCACGACCACGCCGACTTCCAGATCGAACCCGCTTTGGGCCTGAGAGTATTGCCGGAGATAATCGAAGACCAGTTGGTTGCCTTGATAGCGAACGTTCGAGATCCGACTGTAATCGTCCTTCTGCCGATCGGCGACGGGGAAATACCCGTTGGCGCGGAAGTCGAGAATTTGCCCGTAAGACTCCAGCGACAAGCCGCCGCCTTGAAACGATTTGCCGGAAGTTTGATCGAAGTCGTACCACAGACTCGGCCGAAGACTCTTTGCCAGGCAGGAACCCAGCGGCGGTAGCCCGCGCCTCCGTTGGCTCCAAACTGCCCGAGGTTGTCGGTAAACAACCGCGTGTCCCCGAAGAGCATATCGTTATCGACCATTACGAACGGCAACATTTCCACGTGCGAGATCGAGTTTTTGCGACCGAAACTCGGAAAGGCGATATGGCCGACTCGCCCGTTGACGCCGGCGACGTCCGAAGTCGCTTGACGCGAGTTTCTGGCTCGCGAGGGGCTGCGGGGTTTTGGTTTTGGTTTCTTCGACTCCGCTGCTTCACCGTCGATCTCAGCCTGGTCTTCTTCGGTTCGGGCTTTCTTAGCAGGGTTGTCGGGAGGGTCTTCGGCTTCCACATCCGCGAAGGCAAAGGCTTTCCCCAAACCGGGCGGGGCGATGCCGAGTTCCCCCAAGAGATTCAACGAAAGCAGCAAGCACAGGCCGCACAAGTAACCGCGCCGGCCCACCGATCTCCCGCCCTCGAAATCCAACGGACGAAGTGACATCATGGCATCGCGACCTTTGCCGTCTTGGTGTTTCGATTTCATCGCGGCGCACCGCGATCCGCGATTGAGTTCGTAGGGAACGCGAACACGCCGCTCGGTGGATGATCGAGAACAATAGACGATCGAGAGTTGAGTGATGAGAGATTGCAAGTGTGAGAGAGGAGACGCGAAAGAGCACTCGAAATGGAGTGCCTTCCTTGCGCCTGGTGGGAGATATACCTAGCGCGCGGATTTCTGTCAAGATGCCCGCCATCACCAAAGCCGCAGTTGCGGGGCGGCAACGCAAAATTCGCAGAGTGCTTCCACGGAATCACCAGTCGATTTTTGTTTCCTGAAGGGCGCTCAGTGCAGTGCCATTTGTGCCCAATTCCCGCGCAGCGGAGTGTGGGTTTTCCCCCATTCCTGGGGAAATGAAAAAAACTTCATTCGCGGCATTCTACTATCTCTGAGAGGTTAAAGCGGCTGATGGCCGGTCCGGGAACCAAGGGAAACCCTCGGCACGCGAGTTGCTTTGATGAGAGATGACGAGCGGGCAACAGCGTGTTGTTCGTTGCCGTCATTGGCAAAGCGTTCACCAAAGAAAGTGTTTTGCTTATGGTAACGAGGAAAAGATGACAACAGGATTTTTGATCGACATGGATGGAGTGATTTACCGGGGGCACGAACTGATTCCAGGGGCCGACCGCTTCGTGAATCGGCTCAGAGAGTTCGACATCCCCTTTCTGTTTCTGACCAACAACAGCCAACGCACCCGGCGAGATGTGGTTGCCCGCTTGCAGCCGATGGGCATTGATGTTGAGGAACATCACGTCTTCACCTGCGCGATGGCGACGGCTCGGTTTCTGGCCCAGCAAAAACCGGGCGGCACGGCATTTGTCATCGGCGAGGGCGGTCTCTTGCATGCTCTGCATCGCAACGGCTACGCCATCGTGGATCACAATCCCGACTACGTGGTTGTCGGCGAGGGCAGAACCTTCACGATGGAAATGTTGGAACGGGCAGTCAACATGATTCAGGACGGAGCCAAGTTGATTGCCACCAATCTCGATCCCAATTGCCCGACCAGTGGCGGGGGACTCAGGCCCGGGTGTGGAGCAATCGTGGCTTTGCTGGAGTCGGCCACGGGAGTAAAAGCATTCAGCGTGGGCAAACCCAGCCCCGTGATGATGCGCACCGCCAGAAAAGAGTTGGGCCTTTCGACCGCAGAAACGACGATCATCGGCGACACGATGGAAACCGACATTCTGGGCGGGGTGCAGTTGGGCTACCGCACGGTCTTGGTTCTCTCCGGCGGAACCCACCGCCGCGATCTTCCCAACTATGCGTTCCATCCCGATCTCATTCTGGACTCGGTCGCCAGTCCCGAATTGCTCTCAGTCTGCCTGACCGCTGCATAAGGGCAGGGTGACAACCGAATCGCGACGAGTTACGAGGGAGTGTGAAAAGGAGTGTTCCTTTTCCACTCCCATTTCCGTCCCTGGTCAAATCACCCGATCCGCAAAATCACGGCGTCAACCAATCGACGAGCGTTACGCCGGGGATGTTTTGAAAATCCTTCGTGTTATTGGTAACCAACGTCAGATTGTGAACCAAGGCGACGGCCGCAATTTGCAAATCGATGGGGTTAGCCGCAAAGCCTTGCTGCTGCATCATGCCCCGAAGCTTTCCAAATTCCTCGGCACAGGCTTCATTGAAGGGCAAAACCGAGACGTCCGCGAGCAGGTCTGCGATCAGTGTCAAGATTCTTGCGGGATTCGGAAGCATGTAAGCCCCGGCATACAATTCTGCCAGAACAATCGTCGGGATAAACAGCCGCCCGGAATGCTGAATGAAACGATGCATCAATCCTGCGGGCCGCTTCATATGGGCCGAGCAAATGTTGGTATCCAATAGAAAACTCACGAGCCGGACCTGCGAAAACTTGCCGTCTCACGGTCGCGGGCAATTTGGTCAAACACTGCATCAAACTCCGCGATGTCTGCGGCTGCGCCGCTGGAGCGTTTGAGACCTTCTCCCCACGTTGGCTTGGGCTTGGAAATGATGACCGTCACCTCCACGTCCGCGCCATCTGGAATGCCGAGATCCGACTCCAATTCGATCGTCTTGCCCTGAATTTTGCCGTGCGCTGTGATTGCCATGCTTGACCTCCGCGAGTGAAAAACCTTCCCCTGAGTTTGCCAATCAATCGGCCCAAACGCAAGAGAGTTCCGGGGGAGGTTCCGATACGAATCGGCCAAAAACAAGGCTTTTTATGCCTTCTAACCGAACATAACGGACATTATCGGACGTTGGCCCCAGGCGAGCGGGAGGCGTCAATCTTCCGGGAATTGGGTTTTCAAAAGTTCCTGGCGGAGTTGAACGCGCCGGGGTTCGTTCATATTGAGGACTTGCACCGTGGCTCTGCCCACGCTCGTGCGACCGGCAATCAATGCCCCTTGCCTCTCGAAATGCTCATCCCACGATTGCTGGCGAGGATGGAAGAGTTCCACCGTTTCGTCCGTCTCGGGATCAACTCCACTGAGGTTCGGACCCTTGTGGGCGTTGCAGCGGTCACACGCCAACGCCAAGTTCGCGGGTTCACTCAGCCCGCCGTGCTGGCGTGCTCGGATATGTTCGATTTGGAAGGTGACGAATGGAAGATGTTCTTGCCATAGCCGACAGTATTCGCAATGGTTGTCCGCCCGTTGACGGACCATCTCGCGAAGTTCCGCGTTCATTTCGAATCCGAGGAGGAATTGGCCAGCACGCCGCGCGCTTTGGCTTGCAGGATGCCGACCATGTCGATGCCTTCCACGTAAGCCGCGTATTCTCCGGCTTCCGTTTCGCTCAATGTGCCTTCGTTCGCTTTTTCGGCGAGTTCATCAATTCGGGTTTGTAGCGAAGGAGCAGCCCGGAGGTTGAGAATCCGCAGAGCCACTTCGGGAGTGAAACACTCGGCGAGCGGATTGAGAAAAGTGTCAAGCACTTGAGGATCGATAGTTGTTTGCATGATCGGAATTCTATCTGTCCAGATTGTCGAAGGCTAGCCCCTTATCCCGGACGGCCGTTTTTGGGGGGCGGGTCGGAAGTGTCGTTCGGTTCGGCAAGGGCTTCTTCGAAGACGCCGAAGCGGCGGAACTTTTCGTAGCGGCGATCCAGCAACTCTTCCTTGGGAATCGCTTGCAATTCCTTGATCGCGTGCAGCACCAGGAACCTTTGAGCGCAGGTCGCCATCGCGCGGTGATCGCGGTGGGCACCGCCGAAGCGGTTCGGCGATGATCTCATCGATCACGCCCATGCCCAGCAAATGCTTGGACGGTGAACTTCAGGCGCGGGCGGCCTGGTCGGCGTGCTTGACGTGCTTCCACAAAATCCCCGCGCAGCCTTCCGGGCTGATGACCGAATAATAGGCGAACTGCAGCACCGCGACATGGTCGCCGATGCCGATCCCCAGCGCCCCGCCGGAACCCCCTTCGCCGATGACCACGCAGACGATCGGCGTTTTGAGCCGCGACATCTCGCGGAGGTTGTAGGCGATGGTGTACGCCTGCCCGCGTTCCTCGGCCCCGATGCCGGGGTACGCGCCGGGCGTGTCGATGAAGCAGATGATGGGAATGCCGAACTTGGCCGCCATCTGCATCTTGCCGAGCGCCTTGCGATAGCCTTCGGGATGAGCCAGCCGTAGTAGCACTCGTTGCGTTCTTTGAGAGTTCGGCCTTTGTGCTGCGCCGACGAACATCATCTTCTGGTCGTCGAGCTTGGCGAATCCGGTGAGAATGGCCCGGTCGTCGCCGTAAGCCCGGTCGCCGTGGAGTTCGACGAACTCATCAAACAATAGTTCGAGGTAGTCGAGCGTCTGCGGCCGTTCTTGATGCCGGGCGACTTTGACGGTTTGCCAAGGGTCGAGGTTCTCGAAGATCTCGCGTTTCATCCGCGTGATCTCCACCCGCATTTTGCGAATGGCATCTTTGGTGTTCGCGGTGGGCTGGGGTTGGGCTTCGAGTTGTTCGAGTTGGCGTTCGAGTTCGTAGATGGGCCGCTCGAAAGGTAGTTGCTGCGTAACCGACATGCGGAAAAACCCCTAGGGGGAAAATGAGCAATTTTTCAGAGGTCAGAGGCCGGAAGAAATGACCAAGTCCCAATGACCAAATGGAATTCAAATCAGACTGTTAATGGCGTTTTAATCCCTAGAGGGAAACGATGCAAGACTCGGTTGTGCTTTGAAATTGGTCATTGGGACTTGGTCATTGGGATTTTCCTCAGAGCACGTCTGGGAGTTCGTCCATTTCCATCAAGGGCAGGTCTTCTTCCTCTTTTTTCTCTGGGGGTTTGGGAGCCGCTTGGGGTGGCTTCGCGGCGGCGGGCGGGGGATTGGGTTGCGGAGGCTGGGAAGCCGCCGAGGGTTGCGGATTGGGTGCGGGCTGCGGGGCTTGCTGCGGCGATTGCGGAGCGGGCGGTCCTTGCGGAGGATAAGGCGCTTGCGGATTGGGCTGCGGCATTCCCTGCGGTGGGTAACCGTATCCCGGTGGAAATCCCGGCGGGGCTTGTTGCGGCATCGGATAACCGGGTGGCGGCTGCATCCCCGGAGGAAATCCATATCCGCCCGGCGGCTGCTGCGGATAGTTCGGGTAGGGCATCTGCGGTGGCATTCCCGGCGGACCATACCCCTGCCCCGCCACGGGATATGGCGGCTGCGGCGGCTGATGTTTCGGTGCAGCTTGCGGCGGAGGCTCCGCGACTTGGGGTTTGGCCGGCACCGCGGCTTTGGGTTTGGGGGGCGGGGCCAATCCCGCTTCCGAACGCAAATGGTCGCGGCGGCTGTCGACTCGGTCCCCGGAACCCAGCGAATCCAACTCCGCTTCCTTGCGCTCTTTTTCTGGGCCTCATCGATGACTTTGGGGTCTTCCTTGAAGACTTTCAGCGAGCGAAATTCCGAATACACTTCTTCCATGCTTTTGTGCCGATTGACGGGCTTCTTCTCGAGCAGCCTCGCCACCAGGCGATCCATTTCCGGCGTGACGTTTTCGTTAATCGCGGAGATGGGAGGAGCCTTATCTTGGATGTGCATTCTCAGCAAATCGCTGGGCGACATCCCGCGAAACGGCGGATTGCCCGTGAGAATTTCAAAAACCGTAATTCCCAGGCTGTACATGTCGGTCTGAAAGGTCGGGGCTTTTTTCAGCAGCGTTTCCGGGGCGATATAGGTCCGCGTGCCTTGCACAGGTTTTTTGCGAGCGCCCATCAGTTTTCCCAATCCGCCCGCCGAACGCACGGAAAGCGAAAAGTCGATCAACCGCATTTCGCCCACTTTGTTTGCCAAGATGTTTTCCGGTTTGATGTCCCGGTGAACCCAGCCTTTTTCGTGCATGAATCCCAACGCCAGGCACAGGCTTTCGAACACATTGCGAAACCGCACCTGCAAGCCCACGGGATCGCTGCCAATTTGAGTTTTCAGGTTTCGAGCGCGGAAGTAGTCCATCAAAATGTAGGCGTGCTTCTTGGTGACGGCCACCTTATGGATCTTGATGATGTTGGGATGATCCAACGTTTTGGCGACTTTGGCCTCGTGTTTCAGCACCGCCTTGGCTTCGGACTTTTCAAAGGCTTCGGGCAGCAGCAGCTTCATGCACAAGGCTTGCGAACCGCCTACGGGATCCGCGACTTCCCAAATCTCGCTGGAATTGCCGTTGGCAAGGCAATTGGGAAGTTGATACCCATCGACGGTAAAGACATCATCAGACACAATGTTTCTCCCACGCGAATCTCTTGCCCCATATTCGTATCCCCACTTTCAGTATAACGAATTCACCCGCCGATTCGCAGGGGAAATTTTTCCGGGGCTTCCATTTCCCCCGGCCCGACTCGCCGCGTGCTGCATTGCCCAAGACTGCGGGAATTGCGGGCGGCTGGGGGTTGTGTTCTACTAAACTCGCGAACGATTGCGGCCTGTGGATGTCGCGTGCCGGCGTTCGCCACGATAAGAGTCCCTTTCTTTGGGAGAACGGCTGATGAAACGGTTCCAAGTGACGGTTGCAGTAGCGATTTTGGCGGTGGCGGGAATGAGTTCGACGGCCTCGGCGCAACAGCCCGGTGGAAGACGAGGCTTTGGTGGAATCGGCGGAGGGGCCAGTCTGCTGATGAACCAAGCGGTGCAAAAAGAATTGAACATCACCGACGAGCAAAAGGAAAAGCTGCAAACAGCCCTGCGCGGGGGCGGACGCGGCGACCTCCAAAACCTCAGCCGGGAAGAACGCCGGAAAAAATTATGAAGAAATGGCCAAGAAGGCCGATGAAACCGTCAAGACCGTGCTCGACGAAAAGCAACAAAAACGGCTCGGCGAATTGGAGATTCAGAGGCAAGGAGCCGCTGCGATCAATCGTCCGGAAGTCGCCAAAAAGCTCGACCTCGATCAGGCCCAAAAAGATCAGCTCAAGAAGATTCAAGCCGATAACGCTCCGACCACACGGTTTGATTTTCAAAATGCCTCGCAAGAAGAGCGGCAGAAATTTTTCACCGAGGCCCGCGAACGCCGCGATAAGGTCAACACCGCCCTGCTCGCCGTGCTGAAGCCCGCCCAGAAAGAAACCTTCGAGAAAATGCAAGGCGAAAAGTTCACCTTCCCCGCTAGGAACCGCAATCGAAACCGATAGGTTCCCTGCTCCCACCGCTTTCAACATGAAAATCCCTTGAAATTAAGGTGTTTTTGAGGCAATTGGCAAGAAATTCGATCTCCATGACGTTCAAAAACCCGAAATACGCCTGAAAATAGGCACTTTTTGCATGTTGAAAGGGATGGTTCCCTGCTCCCAATCTCCCCCTCTTGCTTGTGAGCCTGAGGGGAATTTGGGATGATTTCCGCGCGACAAATCCCGCCTTCACTCTTTCCCGCCCCCGTCGCCAAAGGCGGGAAGCCTTCACAACAAGGTGTCTAATTGATGACCACCCCCCTGCCCTATTTGCTCTCCCTGTGCGCGGCGTTCTTTGCGGATGGCTCCGCGATGGAACTTCGCTACAAAGGTTCGCTCGAACAAGTCTCCCGCAAAGATGCCAACGTCGAGGTCAAGCAGTTCGATCTGTATTGCCTGCTCCAAGACCAACAGCCAGGCACGAAAATCGCCTTTCTGGTCGATGAACGCGGCGGCGGAGGTTGGGCGTGGCCGGAACGCTTCGGCGTGTTGTCCCTCAATGAAAAATCCCAGCCCACCGACAAAACCCAAATCCGCGTGCTGCACACCCACGAAGGCACGGCCTATCCCCTGCCCCTCCGGCAACCGTTGTTCGAACAGCCCGACAAGCTGAAAGCCGATGCCGTTTTCAACATCGGCAAAGAACGCTATGAAGTCGTCCGCCGCATCAAACGAGGCAACCGCAGTTGCTGGGAAACGGATGTGTTCACGAACATCGGCAAACGGCACACTTTATGGATCGAAGAAGACACCGGCTTGGTCATCGCGGTCAAATCCAAACTCACGATGGGCCGAGGCGATCCCTTTGAACTCTTGATGGAGTTGGATTCCATCACCGAAATCTCCCCGGAGAAACTCCCTGCACTTCAAAAGCCCTTGGCGGGATTGCTCAAGTTACAGCAGGATCTCAAACGCCGGGCGAACGCGACGAAGCCGGAACTCAGCAAGCCACAACTCGCCGCCACCGAAGCCGCGTTGAAAACGCTTGCCCAAGATGCCGCCGAGACGCCGTTTCAGCAGTTGGTGAGCACGATCAGCCGCGATCTGAAACTGCAATCTCAACGCGATGAGGATGTGGAGAGCCTCGCCAAACGCATCCTCGGCAAAGACGCCCCGGCCTTTCAGTTAACCGGCTTGGACGGCAAGCCGATTGACTCAAAAGACTTGGCCAATCAAATCGTAGTGCTGCATTTCTGGAAATACCACGACAACCCCTTGACCGAACCCTACGGCCAAGTGGCCTATCTGGATTTCCTGCACAACAAGCGCAGCAAACTCGGCGTGAACGTGTTGGGCATCGCCGTCGATCCCCGCCTCGACAACCCCGCCGAACTCAATCTCGCCAAACGCGACTTCCGCAAGTTCCGCGACTTTATGAACCTGAGCTATCCCATCGCCTTAAACTCCGGCAGCCTCTTAAAAACGCTAGGCGACCCCCGCAAAGTAGAAGCCCCCCTGCCCTTGTGGGTCGTGATCGACCATCACGGCAAAGTCGCGCACTACAAATCCGGCTACTACGAAATCCACCCCGACAAAGGCTTGGAAGAACTAGACAACGTCCTTATCCCCCTCATCCGCCAACGCCGCGCAGACGCGGCGAAATGACCAATGACCAAATCCCAATGACCAATCAAGGCGAGCGTGGGGCGTCAGCCTCATGAGTGATTTCGGGGCGGCATCGCCCAGCAATGTATATTGTGCTGGGCGATGCCCACCATACAGTTACTAGAAATAAGCAAATATGCAACATGAGGACATTGACTATGAAACCACTGGATATGATATTCAGGCTTCGATGGTAGATCTCGCCAAACGGTTCCCAGACAAGACGAACCGCCCGGAACAAATTCGTTGGGGAAATTATGGGTCGTTCCAGAAGTTTTGCAACACAGTCTATGCTAGTAATTCTGCAATACAGCATCTGAAATATATTCCCCGGAGTAGGCTAGCATCGCTAGCCATTTTCGCTAGTTTTTCATCTGTCAGGGATTTTAATTCGTCCTTCGTTCTTGCCTGATGTCCTTTGAGTTCTTGATGCTTTAGATGATTCCACACTTTTTCATCGGGGTTCCAATCTGGCGAATACTTGGGAAGATGAAAGACATGCAACCTTCTCTGGCTGTCAATATAAGCTTTGGTTTTCTTAGAGGTATGTGGTGGAGCTTGATCCATGACAACCACCGAATGGCGGCGAGAGTGATGTTTTAGCATCTGCCCCAAAAACTCGATGACTTCATCCGATGCAATCCGTTTCTCATGGAGACGAAAGATGAGTTGCCCCCGTCGGGTGATCGCCGACATGGCAGCGACCCCCGCTCGTTTTCCCGTCACTTTTTGTTTTGGAGTTTTTCCTCGGACGGCCCAAGTTTTTCCCAACAAGGCTGTGAGAGAAATATTCGCTTCATCCTGAAAATAAAGGATCGCTCGATGTTGATTCACAGCACGACGGATTTTGGGAACTTCTTGGCGAACCCACTCCGCTCGTTCTTCTTCCGACAATTCAAAGTACTCTCGTTCGGGCTTTTGATAATTCAACCCGGCTTCATGCAATCGGCGGGTCACCGTCTGCTTGGAAACTTTGACATCAAATTCAGACTGAAAGACTTGAATCAATCGGCGTGTTGTCCAGAAGTCCGTTTCAAAACCATATTCACCAGCGGGTGCCAAAATCATTTGCTTGAGCGACTCGTTGTCAATCTCCTGAAGTTTGCGAGGACGACCGCTGACAGGTTTTCTCACCAAACCCGATTCTTCGCCTTCTTGGTAGCGAGTTAACCAACGATGAATTGTCGTGCGATCCGTCCCGTAAGCCCGTGCAACAACGGTGACGGGTAGTCCTTCTTCAAGTACAGCATGCACTGCACGGATGCGGATTTCATAAGTGGAATGGCTCATAGCCAGTGGTTATCATTGATTTCTCACTCGACGTCAATCATAGTGTTGCAAAACTTTTGGAACGGGCCATACCAGGTCAAGACGGTGGACTCTTTCCGAGTAACTAAGATCGGAACAGTGGCGATTCAATTCCTCAAATCGAAACTTGGCGTACGTCAGGGTTTCGACATTAAAACAATAGGTTCAATTTTTCTCAAAAAGGGAGAAGCGGTCAGCCATCTGCGAACCTGGAATGATCCTGAGCTTGAGGATGAGGTTCACTATTACTACGAATCTCGCAATGAGGTTCTGCAATTCTGGAACGTCTATGAAAGACTCTGGCCACTTGGTGAAACGACTGAAGAAATGTGGACCGGTAATGCGGGGTTCTATGTCGAATATGTGAATGCCAAAACGAGAGTGTATCATTGTAGTCATGGACTATGCGATTGCCCTGACTTTGAGTCTCTCATGGTACAAGTCATTATTAGCAACGGCATAGTAGCGTCGTATCGTAGGCTCCGCCAACGCTACGCAGAAACGTCAAAAACTTCGGGATATGTCCATCCCACTCTCTGGAGAAAAGGACCAATCATGCGAACCTCGGCAGCCATTCTTGTTGTAGGACTAGGACTATTCGCGCTTTCAATGAGCGCCCAAAGCCAAGTGCCCCCATCACAAGCTGTTCCCAAAGCCAACTTTCTCAGCAACATTTCGGCGGGTGAAACGATTGTGATTCACCCGCTATCAACACCAACCGAAGGTTTCGCCATTCAGGTTGTCACCCCGGAAGAATTGCGCGAGTTAGTGGCATCGAAAGAAGAGCATCGGCAATACGATGAAGTTCAGGCAATTTACCATCAACAGCGAAGTGACCCCAGAAAGAAATTGGACGAGTTCAGTGATGAAATAAAAGCCTTGCTCGAGAAGCACAAAACCTTAGACCATTATTTGAATAGCATGCGAGCGAGAATCCAAAGGAGATCCTACACGATCACGCAAGTGGGGCACGACTTTCTCTCCTATCGCGAGGGAGACGATCAAGTGTTCTTACCGGCCCATCGCATCAAATCAATCACTCGCCCGGCTCGATGACCGCACCCGGGCTTTGGTGAGCCGCATTAGGTGTTCGAGTTTCAGATTTTGTTGTCGATGGCTCTATAATCATTCCGGCAGGCGGGAGCCAACCCTACAGTTACTCGGCAAAGCTCATCGTAGCGGGGAATAGCTACCCTTCTTGCTAAGAGTAGGTATTGGCGCATTGATTTTTCGGCCCAATAAGACAAGCCGACCAGGTTTCAGAAAACGGGGTGTTTCTCGATATTTTACAAAGTCACCTGGTAGATCTTTTAAGCGTGCGAGATCGTCGACGGTTGTCAGCAAAAAGGCATCTTTTGACTGATTAGAGTTTAAAAACTCATAGACATCGCTTGGTCTATCCAGGTTTTTTACGTTGCGATTGCAGTAAAAAACTAAACTTTCATTAAAACACTGGAATGTTGCAAAAGCCGTGAACTCTGGGTTCTGTTCTATTTCCTGCAGCCATTGCGCAACAAGATGGCTCTTTTGATATTTGTCTATACGGGGAGCACCCCACGCCAAACCGACAAGAGGAAGTGCAATCGCAACACCTGCGATCACGGCAACAGCGAGAGATCTCTTCCCGCGTCTGTGTGCCCAAAATGCAACTAGCCCACCGAATAATGGGATTACCCCAATACAAGCTAGTATTTCTTCCCCCGGCAGGTAATGCTTGCAGGCAAAAGGCACGCCAACCACAATTAATGATCCGACGACTATCAAATTAATCCAAGATGCCTGCATCCAACGGCGATTCAACTCGGTTGTGCCGTCCAGCCACGCGACGATAAATCGACCAAACAGTATGGAGATTGCGGGATAAGCCGGTAGGACATAATGAGGGAGCTTGGTCCCAGCCAATGTAAATGCCCCAATCCAAATAGCACAGCATGAGGAAATCAGTAGGTAGGCTCTGCGATGCGGGGATCCTTTTCGGATTTCGGAAAGGTAGGTATGAGGCATTGGATAGAAGAAGACCGCCCAGGGATAGGTACCAATTGTGATTACCAAAAGATAGAAAAAGAGACCTCCCGCGTGGCCTTCGAACGAGTTTGTAAACCGCCCGACATTATGTATTAGAAAAAACCCTCGTAACCATTCACCATTCGTTGCCTTTCCGACCGCCACGTACCACGGACCGGCAATAAGGCCGATCACAAGCAGTGCTGTGATTGGACGCATCTCCCAACAAGTTCGAAAGAATTTCGTTGGCCAAATCAGGCTACGAAACCATCCCCATCGTTCTGAATAAGTCTTACAACTTTCTGGGAATTCCGAGTCCGTTTTTGCAAGAAGCAAAAAAAGTCCAATTACTGCAGTTGGCAGTATGATGGCAACCGGACCTTTGGCTAGTGACCCCACTGCCATAGATGAATAAACGAACGCCCACTCTTTCCAAGACAGGTTGTTTTCTTGAAATCTCACGACGGATTCTCGTGTTATCTGGAACTGTGATCGGTTGCTAGCCACGAAAATGAGCAAAGGCAATGTGCAAAAGAAAAGAAGTTCCTGATCGGCAACCGCGCCTCGGGCTATCACCACAAATTGAATGCTGGTGCCAAGAACTAATGCACTCCAGAATCCTGTGCGTTGTGTAAACAATAATCGTGCCAGATTGTATACAAGAAGAACATTGGCAAGCGCGAACGCCACGGAACCGATGCGTGTGGCAAATTCCGTAACTCCAAACAATTGAAAAGAGCTAATCATAACCCAATACATAAGCGCTGGTTTGTGCAGTGAAACCTGACCATTAAAGTAGGGAACAATCAGATCTCCCCGATTAGACATTTCACGGGCAGTCGATGCGAAATAGGCTTCGTCCTCATCCCACAAATGGGTTGCCCCAAGATTTGGCAGATAAATGACGGCACAAATTACGACAAGCCAACACTGATGCTTCATGCTTTCTGACATACAAAGATCCCTTCGTGTCGCCACTTCACATGCCTTTTCTCAGGCAAAACTTTGAATTCGAAATCTTTATTGAAAGAAAGACTAATAATGTCAAGATGAAGTGTGCGTTCACAGATTGGACCAAAACCAGGCTCTTAAAGAAAACTTTATCTAAAGTAATGCTAATGTTGTCATGTTGATGTCGGCGTTGACAGATTGAAGCAAAAAATTAGACTCTTAAATGAAAGTGTTCTCTCTGGGTTTGAATCTGCAATAGCTTGCCGAGATCCGTTCTGAAAGTTTCTCAACTATGTGCGGCTTTAGCGGGTCCGTTGGAACAGGTGCATCACAAACAATTGCCCCAATGCAGTTGGCGCTATCTCCATCGTGGACCCGATGGTTTCGGCACATTCCATAACGAATCGGTAGCTCTAGGCCATTGCCGGCTAGCAATTCTGGATCTTGCCAATGGCGCACAGCCGATGGCGAATTGCGACGGAACCCTTCAAGTCGTATTCAACGGCGAGATTTACAATCATTTCGACTTGCGGTCTCAACTTGAGTCTCGTGGCATCCGTTACCGCACTCGATCCGACACGGAGACGATACTCCATTCCTATATCGAATGGGGAACCGCCGCTGTGGAACATCTGGATGGAATGTTTTCCTTTGTGATCTACGATTCGCGTCGTAAACTACTGTTTGGAGCACGCGACCGATTCGGAAAAAAACCACTGTTTTATACGAAACGGGCCTTTGGTAATGTGGACTTCGCCTTTGCTTCGGAGCTAAAAGCTTTACGGGCGCATCCAGACATAGAGTCGCAGCTAAAGATTTCCTCCGAAGGACTGCTTTCATATCTGCTCAATGATTACATTCGCGGAGATACGACGATCTATGAGGGACTAGCCAGTCTCGATCCAGGTTCCGGCTTCACGTGGGGCCTCCCCGGAAGCTGTTGCGAAGGATTCAAGCATTGGCGATATTGGTCCCCCTCCATTGGGGCAGTTCACTCCAAGCCGGAACCCTCATTTCGCGAAGCGAGTGAACAAACCCTCAACTTGCTTTCTAAAGCCGTTGAAAAACGACTTCTCTCCGATGTGCCTCTGGGAGTATTTCTGTCTGGCGGCATTGATTCTTCCACCGTCTTACGCGCTGTTAAAGAAACACCGAAACAATACCGTTAAAACTTTTTCGATTGGATTTCTGGAATCCAGCTTTGATGAGACGGGATTCGCCGAACAGGTCGCCGGTTATTTTGGAACTACTCATATTCAGAGAATGTTTACCACCGCGGATCTGGTTGAGCGAATACCCCGTATAGCGAAAACATTGGACGAGCCATTTGCGGACCCGTCGGTGTTCCCGACATCCTTCCTTTCCGAATTAGCGGCCGAGCATGTTAAAGTTGTGGTCGGAGGCGATGGCGCTGATGAGTTATTTGCCGGCTACGATCCGTTCAAGGCCCTCACTCTCGCCCGCTGGTATCGAAGATTGGTTCCGTCCCCCCTCCACAATTCTCTGGTGGCCTGTGCTACTCGGTTGCGTGACTCCGATCGGAACATGTCGCTCGCATTTAAGATTTCACGATTCCTCCGTGGCGCGCGTGCCGCTCCGATGACGCAACTCCCTATTTGGATGGGACCGTTTGATATGCGGGGAGTGCAGCGTCTGGTTCCCGATTTGTGCTCCTCTTTCGATAAGAATACGTTGGCGGACAGACACATCGCCATTCCTAATTGCTCAGACAGCGACCATGATGTTCAGTTGGCATTGGAGTTTTATCAAAACTGTTACCTCACGGATAACATCCTCGTCAAATTGGATCGAGCCGGGATGTTGCATGCACTCGAAATCCGCTCACCGTTTCTTGATACAGCCTTGGTTGAATACGTGAACCGGCTCCCAAGCCGGATGAAGTTCCACCAAGGCACTACAAAACTGTTGTTGAAGGATGTGGTGCTTCAAAGCGGACTGCTGCCCAAATCAATCGTCAAGCGCCGGAAAAAGGGATTTGGAATACCTGTTGCACGTTGGATGCGAACGGATCTTCACGACTATTTTCGCGAAGCATTATTTGATGACTGGCCCTCGGCACTCGACATGGTGGATCGTTCAGAGGTCAAACGCTTGTGGGACCGGCACATCTCTCGGCGAGCTAACCATTATAAAGAGTTGTGGGCGGTGTTTATGCTCGTCCAATGGGCAAGGCATGCATTGGAAAGCTCAAGTCCTCTTCAAAACAACGCTTCCCCCATTCCACATGTCAGTCCTCCCCCTGTTCCCGATGCTGCTTAAACGTCCAGAAGGCTGGCGAACCGATAAAGCTATTAGTGGTGAATGGCAGGCTTTTACCCTGCAAAAATCACTTGCACGCAAACCAGCGTCCTAGTTTGCCGCAGCATTGGCTGGTGCAGGTTTTGGTGTCGATCCAGAGTTGCGAGCACCAATTGCTGCCGGTTTCTTTTTGGATGGGTTTGGAGAGTTTGAGGATTAGCATTTTATCGTACAGGCCAGCGGTTTCCACGCCTTTACGGAGGCTGTCGGGCGAGACTTTGGCGGGATGCTCGGCTTTCATCAAGCGGCAGGCGGCGAGAGAGTCCATCATGTACTCCGCGCAATGAATACCCTTGGCCCGATTGCCGGTGAGGTGATGTTTCACTCCATAAGGCCGGCCGAGTTCGCTTTTAAGGTGCTCTATAAATAATTCCCGCCGGTGTTTATTGAACGGGGTGGCCGGCTCGTAAACGTGCATGGTGTTGGGGCATTCGCAGCGGCAGTATGTTGCGAGCGGTTGCTTGCGGACGCCCACGCCGTTCATGCTGTCGTAAACATAGGGCTTGCCATCTTCCACGACCACGGCGGCGACGTGAGTGTATGCACTCAGCGTAAACATGCGGACGGCCAAACAATCGCCTTGGCTGAAAATTAACGTGCCGGTTTGGGCGAACGGGGCCATTTCCGCAGCGGCGGATTGAGCCGAGGTGCAAGAAGTTTCCACGGGCGCAGCCGCCAGGGCCACGGTGAGAAGAATCGCGTGCATGGTTTGCTCCTGGGAATCGAGAAGGAAAATTCGGGAGGCATTTTAATTGTGGGGGCGGGAATTCGCGGAAACAAGCCCAAAACTTGGCAAATCCCAATGACCAACCCCCAATGACCAAGGGGGATTTGTCATTGCCCCGGTTCTTTCTTGAGGGAACGCACTCAAGCCGGCTTCGGATCACGGCGTAATCCGAAAAGATGGATTTCACGGAGACAATTGATGATTGTCGAGCGGCGATTTTTGAATTTTGAAGGAAAAAATTCCTTCAAAAATCAGCACTCAGCAATCGACACTCAGCAATCTTCTGCTTTCCTGGGCTTCCGGCGTCTGATTCCCGACTCTCGGCGGGTTCCGCAAATGACGGCATGGCCGCGCACGGTTTGGACCGCGACATCATCGAACTGCCGGGGCATGTTTTCATCGTACCACTCAGAACTTTTGGCGATGAATAAAACCTGCCCGCCGGGTTTCAGCGCTCGGCGTGCCCCTTTCAAGAAAATCTCCGCGATGCGATAGTTGGAAAAGTAAGGCGGATTGGCGAGGACGACATCGAAAGATTCCAGATCGTCCACCTTGGCGGTGGCATTCAGATCGGTGGAGAGAGTTTCAATGCCGTTGAGCACGGCGGATTCTGCGGTGCATTGGATCGCGCGGGCGTGGGCATCAATCGCGTGAACGTGGACGTTCTCGGCACGCATTGCCGCCGCCATCGAAAGCACCCCTGCCCCGCAACCCAAATTCAGCACGCGGTCGCCGGGCGAGATTTGCATAACTTCCATCATCGCCCTGGCCCCCAAATCCAAGTGGCGGTGGCTGAACACGCCGGGCCTGGTGACGACCGAAATCAATCGCTCGCCGTCGCGAAACTTAAACTCGCAGCGAAAGTTCTTGGGCTTTTTGAGGGGTTCGCGTTTTGTGCCCAAGTATATCGTGCCGCCCTGCCCTGCCCGCTGGGTGACTTTCTCGAACAGCGTGCGCATTTCTTCGTGCAGCCAGGTGTCGCGGGGGTTGTCGATGGAAACCGCCAACTGCCCGCCGAGTTTTAATTGCCGATGGGCCGCTTGCATCAAATCGCGTGCCAGTTCCGCTTCGCCGCCTTGGGTGAATGGCATGGCGGCCAGATCGTATGTTTCCTCCGGCGGGTCGGCGGCACAGAGCAGATTGAGATTTCCCGGCACGTTTTCTTGGGCTGTCTCTGCCCGGCGGGTTTGATAGAGGTCGAGGAACAAACACGTCACTCGCGATTCGGCGAAGCGTTCCGCGTATTGCCAAGCGAATGGAGCGCGGCCCAATGAAGTGCAAAACACGCGCTCGGCGGGAAAGTCTTCGATGGCATCGATCAAAAGCCGTTCGGACGGGCGGACAGATTCCCCCGCCGAACTCTTGCCGGGGTTGGGGCGGAAGGAACGGGGTTTCGCCATCCTACACCACCCGGCAAATGAAGCATTTGAGGTAATTGGTTTCCAAGCAGTTCGCCGAGATCGGATGATCCGGGGCTTGGCCGCGAATTTCCAGAAACTGAATCGTGCGGTTGGATCGCACGCTGACTTCGGCCAACATCTGGGCGAACTCCTCGCTGCCGACGAGTCCCGAACAACTGCACGATACCAGAATTCCGCCGGGATTCAAAAGATCCACCGCAAGCCGGTTCAGGCTGTGATAACCGCGCAGCGCTTTCACCACGCCCGCGCGATGGCGGGTCATTTTGGGCGGATCGAGAATCACCGCATCAAAGCGTTCCCCTAAGCCGGCCTGGCGTTCGAGCAAATCGTAAGCGTTGGATTTCTCGAACTCGATGAGGTTGGCAACGCCGTTGAGTTCGGCATTGGCCTTGGCCAAAGTCAACGCGGATTCGGACACGTCCCCGGCCAACACCGATTTGGCGTTGCCCAACTTCAAGGCGGAGATGCCGAACCCGCCGGAATAACAGAACAAATCCAACACGCGATGCCCGGCCAGATAGCGGGCGGCGGCGGCGCGGTTGTCGCGTTGATCTAAATAGGTTCCGGTCTTTTGGCCCGCGACGACATCCACCCCGTAACGAACGCCGTGTTCGGCAATGAACATCGGCCGGGGCGGTTCGGCTCCCGAGAGCAGGCCATCGGCTTGTTCCAATCCTTCGCTTTCGCGAATCCCCTTCTCGGTGCGAACCCAAATTCCAGATGGCTGGCATTTATCTTGCAGCAGGCGAATGAGAACTTCCCGCCGTTGCCACAAGGCCAGGCTGGTGAATTGCACGAGCAGGAAATCGCCGTAGCGGTCTACGGTCAACCCCGAAAGGCCGTCCGATTCGCTGAAGACCGCACGGTAAGCGGTTTCGCGGTCGGCGTGCGGGAAGAACCGTTGGCGAAGCGCAAGGGCGGCTTCCAAGCGATGCGACCAAAAGTCTTCATCGAGTTCGGCGGTTTCATCCCAGGCGTACAGACGAACTTTGATGTTGCTGTGCGGATTGAACAAGCCCCGCCCGATGAACCCGCCATCGCTGGCGAGCAGATCCACGACATCGCCGGGTTCCGGGTTGCCTTCGATGCGTTTGATCGCACCGGAAAACACCCACGGATGCCGAGAAAAAAACGGCAGCGCCCGTTTGGGTTTGAGAACAACTTTCGCATAAGTCAGAGCAGGCATGTAGGTATTTGAATCTCGGTTCACAAGAGGCTTTTGGTAAGTTGTCCTGAAACAAACCCCGCCTCGGTCAAGAACCAGGATTCAAAGTGTTTTCCATTGGTCATTGGAACTTGGTCATGGGGGATTTGTCCCGCAGCATCTTAATTCTTAGGGAGGACTTGGGCGGTGCGGGAGGTGGCTTTCGACTTCGGCGAGATACGCCAGCAAGCGGTCGCGTTCGTTGGTAAGATGCCGGACTCGCAGCAGCGACCGCACGCGGGTTTTCAGTTCCAATTGATTCACGGGTTTGGTGAGGAAGTCATCGCAGCCGGCGTTGACGGCTTTTTCGATGTCGTTTTTCTCGTTGAGCGCGGTGACCATCAAAATCGGAATCGCCCGCGTGCGTTCATCCGATTTCAATTGTTGGCAGACTTCGTACCCGCTGAGTTTGGGCATCATAATGTCCAGCAAAATCAGATCCGGTTCCCACGAGGCCACGCGGTCGAGCGTTTGCTGCCCATCGTAGGCCATCGCAATTTCGTAGTCTTCATCGGACAAATACGCATCCAAGAGTTCGCAATTTTGTTGGTTGTCATCGGCGATTAAAACTTTGGACGAGAGGGCTTGGTCATCCATTGTGCATCAGTTTCCTGGGAAGATCGTGGTCGGTTGTTTGCGGCACTTTGCGTTTGGGTTCGTTTTCCAAATGCGAAGGGCGCGGAATGGGTTTGAAAGAATCGGTCGATTATAGCGGAATCATCGGCGTTGATCCCAGCCTGTAAGCTGGCGGATTTCGGCAAGACTCGCGGCAACTCAGGCTTTTCGATTCGGAGCGGTGACATCGATCAGGCGGCGAAGCAGGATTTCGTTCACTTGGCCGCGAAAGCGAATTTGGCCGTCAATTTCGACGACGGGAATTTGCTCGGAAAATTTTTCCATCAGATCTCGGTCGCCGGCGATGTTGACTTCCTGAAGTTCCGGAAGCCAGGCCCGGTAAGCGACCAGGGCATCTTTGGCCTGATCGCAGAGATGGCATTCCGGGCGGGTGTAAACGACGAGCGATTCGAACCGTTGGCCGGGAACCTGGGGTTGCCAACTTCGATCTTCCACCGGGTTTGACCGCAGCAGCATCACGCCGGACCAAAAACTGGCGAACCCGAAAAAATACCACAGCAACTCCGTGGAATACCAGGTGCGGGGCATGTCGAAGGGCAAACCCGCCGTGCGGTCGATGAAGGCCAAAATCCCGATGCCCGCCCCGGCCAACAACAAAAACGACCCCAAAGCCCCCTGCCCCGGAAAGGACTCGGCAGGAATCGAAGCGGGCGGGTTGGTCGTCGGCGATTCGGGCATGGCGTTTTGCGAGGGGGAACTCATCAGGCATTTCCATCCGCGATTCGGGGAGTGTGCTTTTTCTTCGCAAAGTGTAGTGCATTTCGCGGGCGTTTGTCAGGTCGAAAATCTAGGACTGGAAAGGGCAATCGGGGCTTGGTAAGGTAGAGAGAAAGTAAGAACCAAGATGCAAATTTCCCAGAAGTAACTCCCCGGCGAGTCGGCAAGTCGGCTCCATTTCCCGCGACGGTTCGTCGCGCTTTTTCATAACGCCTTAAAGATTCAATGGGTCGCCGGGCGGTAAAACCGCAGGGACATACGGGCAACAACTGCGATGGCAATCAAACTCACACCCGAATCTTTCCTCAAAGTCATTAAGCAAAGCAATCTGGTGACGGCGGACGTATTGAAGCGCGTGCTGTCTGACCTTCGTTCGGATGGCGCTCCGGCGGACTCTTCGCGGGAGATTGCCGATCGATTGGTGGAGCAAAATTTGCTTACGCGCTGGCAAGCGGATAAATTGCTGCAAGGCCGGCACAAGGGATTTTTCCTGGGCAAATACCGCTTGCTGAAACTGCTGGGCAAAGGCGGGATGAGTTCCGTCTATCTGGCCGAGCATGTTTTAATGCGAAGGCAGTGCGCGATTAAGGTGCTGCCGACCAAGCGGGTCAACGACACCTCTTACTTGGGCCGATTTCACCGCGAAGCCCAAGCGGTGGCTTCGCTGGATCACCCCAACATCATCAAAGCCTACGATGTCGATAAGGAAATGGATAAAGACAGCGAAATCCATTTTCTGGTGATGGAGTTCGTGGATGGGCGAAGTTTGCAAGAAGTGATTCAGCAAGATGGCCTCTTGGATTTTCAAACCGCCGCCGAATACATTCGGCAAAGTGCGTCCGGCCTGGGCCACGCGCACGAGGCGGGCATGGTGCATCGGGACATCAAGCCGGGCAATTTGCTGGTCGATCGCAACGAAACCATCAAGCTGTTGGACATGGGCCTCGCGCGGTTCTTCAACGATGACGATGAAGAATCCCTCACAGTGGCCCACGATGAAAAAGTGTTGGGCACGGCCGATTATCTCGCCCCGGAACAAGCCCTCGACAGTCATAGCGTCGATGCCCGCGCGGATCTTTACAGCTTGGGTTGCACGTTTTATTTTCTGCTGACCGGGCATCCTCCGTTCACGGAAGGCACGCTGGCTCAACGCTTGATGAGCCATCAAACCAAGCAACCGCCGCCCGTGACAAACGAGCGGCCCAACATTCCGCCGGAGTTGCAGGCGATTCTCGAAAAAATGATGGCCAAAAAACGCGAGGATCGCTATCAAACCGCCCAAGAAATCGCTGAGGTTTTGGGGGGTTGGCTGGTGCAAAACGGTTCGGACGATTGGCAACAAGCCCATCCCGGCTTGAGCGGCAACATCAAAAAGTCGGGCGACAGCGGCAAGAACTTACAGGCTCCTGACGCCCCAAGCCCGCCGCTTGCCCAACCCATCGCGCCGGTTGCCCAGCCCGTGGTGAATGTCCCGGCTGCGGAAACGTCTTCGTCTCAATCCGCCCAGACCGAAGACCTCGACGAGGCGAAAAACGAGCTTTCCGATTTCCTGGCCAATCTGGGTTCGGGCGAATCCGGTTCCAACGGCCGTTCCGAAAAGCCGGCGGCTGGTTCCTCGGCCAAGCTTTCGGTGACAGCCTCGAATTCTCCGCCTCCCAAACCCACTCCGAAAAAACCTCCCCCGGCGGCTCCGGTGGCGAATGCAGTAAGTCCCGCCCCGGTGGCGAAAGCGGTTCCTTCCGCCGCGCCGGTGGCACAGCCGGTTTCCGCCATGCCGGTTCTTCCCGCTGCGCCCGTGGCTCAGCCCGTCTCCGCCCCGGCAGTTCCGCCCGTGGCTCAGCCCGTCTCCGCCCCGGCAGTTCCGCCCGTGGCCTCGCCCGTTCCTGCCGCGCCGGTTTCCATCGCTGTCGCCGAGGAACCGGAGTTTCCCGCCTTTGGAAACGGGTTTGCAATCGACACGTCCTCCTCCAAATCCTCCGTAAGGCCCGCCTATAAACCCTCCCAGAGCGAATCCTCTCGCCCGAACAAAACTTCGGGGGCTGGGAAAAACTGGCTCAAGAACAAGCGGCTGCTGGGCGGGGTGGGCGGTCTGCTGATCTTGCTGTTGGCGTTGGGGATTTATTGGTTCACCTCAGGAAAATCCGACGATCCCGGCGGATCCGGCACGGCCGCCAAAAAACCCGACCTCGATGATCCGATTCTGATCGGCAAGCCGATCCTCGTCGGAGCCGAGGGGCCGTTTCAATCGCTGAAAGAAGCCCTGGCTTACGTCGCCAAAAATTACGACCCCTTCAACGCCACAGAACCGCAAGTCATCCAACTGGCTGCCGGCGAAGTGTTTGAAGAGCGCATCGACTTGCAGAATCCGTCCCGTTCGGAATTCCCCGGCAAGGTGCGGATACAGTCCGATCCCAAAAACCCCGCCACGCTGAAACCCTCGGGAGCGAAACCCGTGATTCACTTAGCCAACGGGATTAAAGAACTTTGGATTCAACATCTGAAAATCGACGCCTCCGACAAAGACACGGCGATCAGACTTAAAGGCAGCCTCGAAAACACCCGGCTCATCGGGCTTTCCATCACCGGTTACCAAACCACGGGAATATACGCCGAATCGGTTTTCGGCAGTCCCAAGTTAGGCGAAGAGGAACGCTCTTTCATAATCGAAAATTGCACGTTTGACGGCGGGGGAAAAGATTCCCTCGGCGTTCGTATGGAAAACAACGGTTCGCTGCTCAGCGGAGAGACCTTGGAGGAAATTATCGTGCGAAATTGCCGATTTCTAGGACCAATGAAAACCGGCATGGAAATCAAACACTCCATCACCAGCTTGCAAGTGCTTTCCAATGTTTTCGCCGGTGATGGACAAGGCGTGGGCATCGCCTGGACCGGCAAGACGGCTTTGAACAAAGTCCTTATCGGCAACAACACCTTTTACAATCTGTCGCAGGGCATTACCTTCGCCCAAATGCCACAACCCATTCAGAACTTCGGCCTAGAGCGCAATCTGTTCGCCGAGATCAAATCCCAAGAAGCGGCACTTCTGCAAGGCGACCCCGCCAAGTTATTGAAAGCCACCACTTTGGATGCTAACTGCACCACGGGGGCGAAAACGAAAAAAGGCGACAAAATCGAACTCAAGCTCTTTACGGGCAAGAACAGCAAGGCGGACTTGAAGCTTTCATTCGTATCCACGGAACCGGGAAACGCGAAATTTCTCGCCCCCAAAGAAGCCGGTTTGCTTCCCAAACTGACTTCCACCAATGTGAAAGTCGGTTCGCTTTCGGTCGATCTAAAAAAATACGTCGGGGCACTCGCGCCGTAAGTTGTCCCTTTCACCGCCGCTTGGAAACCATTGCGCAATAAGGGTTTGCGCCCATTTATTTCAGTCAAAGTTTTACTGAAAACCGCAAGTCCTTTGTCGTTCGTAACTTATGGCAATTGACTGCCGAAAACCGCGTGGAGTTTCTTGGTTTCGCTTTGCGCCCGCTTTTTCTCTGCCGTAACTCCGCTTGGCCGTGGCACTTGAAATGTACACCTTGATAGTGCTTTTCGCTCCGCTCTAGGATGGATGTAGAAATCCATCCAAAAAGTACCCGGCAATAAACTTCTGTTTTGTACAGATGCCGGGCCGCGACAAGGACGTGGGGAATTCTTTTGATTCCACACTGAGAGCGAAAATCATGAGCCGAGGAATCTCTGCCGGGAATTGCCATAACCAATCCCAAAACGTGAAACAGCACGTGCGGGCGAATTGCGCCGAAGCCAAATCGAGAAGCCGACGCCCGGCGGTGGCGCATCGGCAGCGGGGACAAGAATCAGGATCTTCCCTGCCCTTCAATGCCCCCGAAACCTGGCATGAACCGGATGGCCAAGGCGGGCGGATTCGTTTTGTCGTCGAGCCGCCAGGAGCAGGTTACGTGCATCCGCTCACGGTGGCGGAAACCCATCGTCGGATCGCCTTGTTGCCGAAGCGATTCACCCAAAATTTGGAAGTCGTGCAATTCAGCCGCATGACGAAAAAGCGGGCCTTGTTTCCCTGCTATGGCATGCAATGGGGATCGGCGGTGTATCTCTATCCCATCGAGACCAGCTATCAGGAAGTGTATTCCCGCCCGCCGTCTCCGCAGCAGAAAATCGATGCCCAAATGTACGCGGGAGTTTGGTCGCGGGAGGGAAAGTATTGGATCTTAAATTGGACGAAAGACACAATCCGCGATTTTTATTTGAACAGCGTGCTGATTCACGAAATCGGGCACATCCACGATGACCGCAACCGGCGGTTTCAAGACCGGGAACGCTACGCCGACTGGTTCGCGATTGAATACGGCTACCGCGCTTCCCGCCGCGCGTGTTAATCCGCGGGTAAGAAATTCCTCTGCAAAATCTCGCGAGCCGTTCTTTGCGGGGATTGACGGACACTCTGCCCTACGACACAATTCAGCGCGTTGTGGAATTCTTGTATTGGGGTGGATGTCTTTTATTTTCCCGCTGGGAGCCATGTCCGAAGCGACGGAACGTCACCGGCTGAAACTCGAAATTCTGCCGCAGCCCGATCTGACAACCTGCGGCCCGACCTGCCTGCAAGCGGTTTATGGCTATTTCGAGGATCCTCTGCCGCTCAGGCAGGTGATCGACGAAATTCCTCAATTGGTGGATGGAGGAACCTTGGCGGTCGTCTTGGGCAAGCATGCGCTTGAGCGGGGCTATCGGGCCACGATCTTGACGTTCGACTTGCAAGTTTTCGATCCGACTTGGTTTAGCGAATCCTCCGTTGATCTGAAAGAAAAGCTCCGCGCACAGATTGCCGCCAAAGAGTCCCCCAAGCTCCGCGCGGCCACCGATGCCTATTTGGAGTTTTTGGAACTCGGCGGACGGATTCGCATGCAGGATTTAACGAACGAACTGATCCGCAAACAGCTCAATCGTTCGGTTCCCATCCTCACGGGCTTAAGCGCGACGTATCTCTATCAAGAAAAACGGGAACTGCCCGATTCCACCCCGGATGATGTGCGAGGCTATCCCACGGGGCATTTTGTGGTGCTGTGCGGATACGATCGCAAGAAGCGCGACGTGATGATCGCAGACCCGTTGCATCCCAACCCGATGGCCGCCGGCCAGCTTTATCACGTTTCTATGGACCGCGTCAAATGCTCCATCCTCTTGGGGGTGATGACCTACGATGCCAACTTGTTAATCATTGAACCTTTAGAATAACCCCATCGTCATTGAGGCCCTGCTTTGCAAATCATCATCGTGACGGATGAGCCGAGTTTATGGCCGTTCGAAATGCCCGGCGTCACCGTGGTGGATGCCTGGTCGTATTTAACCAGCGGCCAATACAGCCTGCTGCGCGGGGTGAAGATCTTTAACCTCTGCCGAAGTTATCAATATCAGACGGCGGGCTATTACGTTTCGCTGTTAGCCGAGGCCCGGGCGCACCGTCCGCTGCCCAGCGTGACCACGATGCAAGACATCCAATCGCCTTCGATGGTTCGGCTGCTCTCCGGCGAGTTGGACGACCTGATTCAAAAAAGCCTCAGCCCGATTCAAGGCAGCCATTTCACGCTCAGCATTTATTTCGGAAGAAACACCGCCAAGCGATACGACCGGCTGAGCTTGCATCTGTTCAATCTGTTCCAAGCCCCCCTGCTCCGCGCCCAGTTTTTTCGGGATACCGACGGTTGGCAATTGGGCAACGTGCGGGCGATTGCCTCCGATGAAGTTCCCGAATCGCACCGCCCGTTTTTGTTGCAATCGGCCCACGAACATTTTTCCGGCCGCCGCGGAACCATTCGCAAGAAAACCACCCGCTTCGACTTGGCGATTCTTTACGATCCCCACGAAGAACACGCCCCCTCCGATGAGGTGGCCTTGAAGCGGTTTGTCAAAGCCGGCGAGCGAGCCGGGTTCGGCGTGGAGTTGATCGAACGCGACGACTATGCCCGCCTGGCCGAGTTCGATGCCCTCTTCATCCGCGAGACCACGCATGTCAATCATCACACCTACCGCTTCGCCCGGCGTGCGGCTCAGGAAGGATTGGTGGTGATCGACGATCCGCAGTCCATTGTCCGCTGCACCAACAAGGTCTATCTGGCCGAGTTAATGACCCGCCACAAACTGCCCACGCCGAAAACCCTCGTCGTCAACCGCGACAACCGCGACGTGGTGGCGGCAGAATTGGGCTTTCCCTGCGTATTGAAACAGCCCGACAGCGCGTTTTCGCTAGGTGTCGTCAAAGCCGAGAACGAAGAAGAACTCGACACCCAATTGGATTATTTTTTCAGCCAATCCGAATTGGTGGTGGCCCAGGAATTCATCGCCAGTACCTTCGATTGGCGGATCGGAATTTTGGATCAGAAACCGATGTATGCCTGCAAATACCACATGGCCCCTAAGCATTGGCAAATTGTCCGGCGGGATGAATCCGGCCACGAAAACTACGGCAAATTTGAAACCCTGCCCGTCGAAACCGCCCCGCGAAAGGCCGTCAGCATCGCCAAGAAAGCCGCCAACCTCATCGGCAACGGCTTGTACGGCGTGGACGTGAAACAGGCCGGCAACGACTTTTACATTATCGAAGTCAACGACAACCCCAACCTCGATTCCGGCGTGGAAGATGCCATTCTGCACGAGGAACTTTACGACCGCATCATGCGGGTGTTTCTGGATCGCGTGGAACGCAAGAAAGCCGGACTATGAATGCTCCTCCCGTGAAAACCCCGCTGCATCTGTTCGAGGGGTTTGGCGTCGAGTTGGAATATATGATTGTGGACCAGGGTTCGCTCGCCGTCCAAGCCATCGCCGACCGTTTGCTGGAAGATGCCGCCGGCGAGATCGTTTCGGACGTGGAGTTCGACCGCATCGCTTGGTCGAACGAATTGGCGCTCCACGTGATCGAACTCAAAACCAACGGCCCTGCCCCGTCGCTTGCCGGACTTGGCGGAAGAATTCCACCGGCAGGTCGGGCAGATTGATTCGCTGCTTTCAAAACGTCACGCCCGCTTGATGCCCACGGGCATGCACCCCTGGATGGACCCCAAAACCGAATTTCAACTTTGGCCGCACGAATATAGTTCCATCTACGCGGCATACAATCGCATTTTCGATTGCCAAGGCCACGGTTGGGCCAATCTGCAAAGCGTGCATTTGAATTTGCCGTTCGCGGATGAGGAAGAGTTCGGCCGCTTGCACGCCGCGATTCGGTTGTTGCTGCCCATTCTGCCCGCCTTGGCCGCGAGTTCCCCGATTGTGGAAGGCCAAGCCACCGAATGGCTGGACACGCGCTTGGAAGTCTACCGCACCAACGCCCGGCGGATTCCTTCGATCATCGGCCGAGTGATCCCCGAACCCGTTTATACGCATGCCGATTACAACGAGAAGATCTTCCAGCCGATGTACCGCGACATCGCCGCCTCCGATCCCGAAGGTTTGCTGCAACACGAATTTTTGAACTCGCGGGGAGCCATCGCCCGCTTCGAACGCAACGCGATTGAGATCCGCGTCTTGGACGTGCAGGAATGCCCGAAAGCCGACCTCGCGATTTGCAGCTTCATTGTAGAAGTCTTGAAACTCCTAACCCAAGAACATTGGACCCCGCTCGCGATCCAGCAAGCCTGGGAAGTCGATCCCTTGGAAGCCTTGTTCCTCGCGGCAATTCGCGACGGCCAACGCGCGGCCATCAACGATCCCGATTATCTAGCCCTCTTCGGTTTGGAAGACACCGGCAGTTGCACGATCCGGCATTTATGGCGGCATCTATTGAACATTGTCTGCCAAGAGTCGCCCGCATTCCAGAATGAGCATGCCAAGACGATCAACCACATCATCACCGAAGGAACCCTAGCCGCCCGAATTTTGAAATCGATCGAAGAAGATTTCAGCAGGCCCCGTTTGATGGAAGTCTACCGCGAACTCTGCGAATGCCTCCGCGAGAATCGGTTGTTCTCGGCAGCGGAATGAATCATCCCACGGCGGGGTGTCACGCACGCTTCGGAGGGGGAGGGAATGAAATCAATAATCCTTCCTACCCCTATCACTTACTATTCCCCAGGGTGGCCCCGGTTGCTTGTCAACCGGGGCGGCGCAGCCGTGGGAGGTTACAGTTGATGGTGGCCGAGAGGAAAAACCTCTTGTGACTAAAGTCACCCAGGTTGCAAGCAACCTGGGCCACCCCTGCGCTTCTTCCTCTACGTCTTAGAGTCGTTCGTAGGTTTGTGCTCAAAATAGTAAGACGCCCCCATCCAATAATCAAGATCAGAGCTCACCTTGGTATACTTCATGTAGTCCTCAATGAGTGGAATGTTTTCAATCCCTAGGCTATCGACTTTAGAAATCTTCTTCATCAACTGCAAGAGCCCCTTATATACATTCTCCACAACCTCTTTTGTGGGAGTCCTGCCTGAATGTACCAGATCATTCCGGGCTTTGCGTGCCTTAAACAGCAGCACGAACGTCTCTTCTTCCAATAGCCCCACTTGGAAAAGTAGCTCCTGACAGACCGATGCTGACCATGTTCGATGATCCCCCGCCAGAGATTTCATCCGATCTTTAAGATTTACCACTTGGTAAACGGCATTGCCCAAGAACTGCTTCCACAATGTGGAGGTTAATTGCTCATGCAAATCCACAGATTGGCGAGTGCATCGCTGTAATTATGGAACCGGAGCTCTGTGTACCCACGCAAAAAGAATGTAGGAGTGAAATCCCCAAGGGTCTGAAGGACGGCAAGGCCCTGGCCAAAGGCCTCCCGAATTTCGGATACAGTGATGTTTATTGGGTGTAAAAGCAGACCCCGATCAATTCCAGCCGAAATCTTCATACGAAGTAGGGCATGAATATGGGAACTCAGGCTTTGGCCCAGATCAACAGGCCAGATATGCAAGTCATTTCCTAACTCGCCCTCAACGACATCACGACGATCAACAGCCTCACACCGTATCCCGCCAAGCAGCAAGCTGCATAGGACGTAATTGAAATGCTCAAGGGCAACATCAGGCCCGAATGTCTTTTTGATTTTGGGAAACGCAATTGCTCCATCAAAACACACGAGCAACTTAAATGGATGAATCGCCTCTAAGGGCAACGCCGTAACAACCTCACACAATTTATATGAGCTATATGTATTGTCGTTGGCTTCATCGGTGGATACGAAAAAAGTCGGCTCATCATCTTTACGGATAATTACAAAGGGATTGATGTACGTCACCCACCCTTTTTTCTGGATTGGTGTTAAATCGTCACCCGATTCGATTTTGTCAGACATTGATTCTCCTTAGCTTTAGATTTTCTCATCATTCTCCATTTTTATCCCCTTTGCGCGGGGTGGTCCATCCCTGAAAGAGTTTTGGTTGTCAAGAGAAATGGGGATTGTTTTCGGCGGAGTGCCATGCTTGCGGCTTTGGGCAAGCATGGGTTTGGCACGGTAGAGGTTTTCCGCATGCTCACGCAAAGCCATGTGCATGGCACACTCTTTCCATCTCTCCTCAATACAATACTCAAACAGACGTCGGTTGCTTGCTGTTCGGCAAGCCGTGGGCTTGGCGGATGCGTTGGACTTCGGCCATCACGGCTTGGATCAGTTCTCCGTTGCGGCTGAGGGCGAAGTATTCCACGATGGTCGCGATCAGATGCAAACCCACGGCTAAGATTGCGACCGTGAAATGCCAAGTCGCCGGCGTGAGTCCCAGCCAACCGTGAAAGCCCACGGGAGAGGCCGGGTCTGCCGCCGCTCCGAAGGCCCCGGCGGTTATCAACAGGAAAATGCTGCCCACCATCAAAGGCAGCGTTTGCATTTTGAGCGATGTGTTTTCCCGCCGCCATTTTTCATCGAGACCGTAAGCGATTGAGGTTTCTTCAATCCACCGCCCCGTGCCCATGAAGTAGGTCAGCACCAAACCATGCACCATCAAGGCCACGATCAATCCGCCGAACGCCGAGAGCAAATGCCGTTGCACAAGGGCTTGTTCCGCCGCATCTCGGGCTGCGGGGTTTTCAATCGACAAGCCGAAAGCCATCGTCATCATCAGCAATAATACGCTGACCGCAGCGAGCGTGAGAAAGATCCGATTCATCAGAATACCAAAGAATAGAGGATGGAAGATTGAAGATAGAGTTTAGCAAAATGGCAGTTGGTTAGAGAAGGTTCGCGAAAGATGCCTGTCTTTGCCTCTGCCATCTTCCATCCTCTATCTTCCATTCTCCATCTTCTATCTTCCATTCTCCATTCGCAATAACCGGACCATCGCCTCGCACATGGCGGGGCCGGATTCGTTGGTGAAGGGAAACTGGTTGCAATACTTGGGCGATTGATGGGCGGCGTAGGTCTGCCGGGCGATGTCGTGGGCATCGGGCAGATAACCAATCCTCCCGTTGGTGTAGCAGGAAATCATCAAATGATCCAGCCCCGCCTGATTGCGAACGGCCAATGCCAGACTGCTGAAGAACTCGGACGAGTTCGCCACCAGGCCCAAACAACCGATGCGAAAGGCTTGCACTTCCGTGGCCAGCGTTTCGGGCCGGGTTTCCCAATCTTTCTGCATCGCGTAAGTCCAAGCCAGATTGAAGCGGCACATGGCTTCGACGGCTTTCCATTCATCGCCCCCATGCCGGGCCACCATTTCTTCGGGGCGGTTGGTCATTACTCGCCCGATGGTTTCCTTCCAGCCTTTAATGTCCTTGTCTTTCAAACGGCGTTGGGCTTCTTGGCGGTCGTGGTCGATTTCTTCGCGGGTCCAACGGCGGGTGGGCAAGGAAACCGTTTGACTGACCGCCGAAAGTTCCGGCTCATCAATTCGCTCGGCATCGGCGAGGGAAGCCAATGCCGCCGCCGCCGTGATGCGGCCCGGTTCGCGGGAGAGTTCCGGCGTGGTGGAAAACCGCCGAAGGTAATTCACATCGCCGCAGGATCCTTGCAAATACAAAGCGGTCGCCCCCGGCAAAGCGCGTTCTATAAAATCGCAAATCTCGCCGGGCACATCGCGGGAAACCGCCCGAGGTTGCAAATTCGTGCGCACCGTGGGATGGGCTTGAAAGTTGACCAAAATTGCGAGCGGCGAACCATTGGCGCGGTTCACGCGCAGCGTGGTCAGTCGCGGATCGACCGGGCCGTTCTCGCGGGTGCGGTTGAACGTCTGCCGGGGCAGATTCACGCCGGCCACCAATAAGTCGGCCGGCTCGCGTTGCCGCCAAGCCTGGATGACAGCCGTGGCCGCCTGCTTTGCGGCCCAGTCTTCGTAAAACGGATCGACTTCGCCCACGCCGAGCAATCCGCCGGAAGCCGGCGCGTTGTGCGTGTGCGTGCAGGCGACCATGATGTTTTCGGCGGGAATGCCGGTCTCGGCCCGAACCAATTCCCGCACCTGCCGGGTGAAGGCTTCGCTAATGACCATCAGATCCAACGAGACCACCGCCAGCGTGGTTTCGCCGTTGTCCAAAACCAAGGCCGAGGCTTTGAGATCATCCTGCACCGTTTGCCAAGTGCGTTCCAGATAGTATCCCCAGCCCGCAAGTTCCACGCCCCAAAACGGCGTAAGCACCGCACGAGCCGTTCCCGCTTTCAAACCCATAACGCTCTTCCCCTCATCTGATTCCAGCACCGAAACAACAAGTTTTACACTAACACGTCGGTAAAGCAGAGACCAGCGGCCAGCGATTACTCTTCTGGCCCTTGACCCTCGACTCTTGCCCCTTGACCAATAAAAACACCCGAAAGTCATTTGCATGGCTTTCGGGCGTTGGATTGAAACATCAAGTCAAGCGATTAGTCGCACTGACGCTTCTTCAGGCAGCAGCCATGCCAGAGTCGGGAAGAAATCTGGCAGGGTTTGTGCAATAGGTTCAACAGGCAGCACTTTTTGCGCGGCTGCGGACAACAAGGTTCGCACGGCCCCATCGCACAGAGTCCGCAGGAGTCGGATTGGAGGCTGTCGTCCATCGCCACGTGCGGTTCGACGACTTCTTCTTCGACTTCGTAAGGAATCTCGGCCGTATAGGTTTCCTGGCATTCGTAAGGCACTTTATTATAACTGACTTCGGTTCGCGTGCCTTTTTTGATGATCTTTGCGTAGGTCGTCACCGGAACTTGCCGAGTGCGAGCGACCGAACGATACAAAGTCTGGTAAACCGTTTGCGTCAATCGTTCCGGCTTTTGCGTGATATAGGGAACAGTTGCCGTATAGGGTTTTTTGATGTGGCTAGTGACGCAGACCGTTCGCTCCCGAACTTCCGGGTGCATGACCGTATAGGGCACTTTCCGAGCGCGGGTTTGATAGGTGCAATTCACGACGTAGGCCAATTCCGAGCGGATTTGAGGCCGCATGACGATGAAAGGCACAACGCGGGTGCGAACTTGGGGAACCATGTTCACGGTCATGACCATCCGGGTGCGAACTTCGGGCCGCATCAGGGTATAAGGCACTTGTCGCGAGAACGTCCGAGGTACACAACTCGTGACCAGTCGCGTGCAGGTGCGAACTTCGGGCCGCATCACGGTATAGCAGACTTCCCGGCTGCGGATTTCGGGCCGCAACTGTGTCGTCCAAACCACGCGGGTTCGCTTTTCGGGATGGTAGCTGACCACGTTATAGTAGTAGTCTTCTTCAGACGTTTCTTTTTTCCAGTTCGTCTCGTAAACCTTGCGTTTGATGATCTTGGAAACCCAAACTCGTTTGCCCTGAGGCGGGGAGACATTGGTGAGTCCGCATTGATCGCCCATGCCGTTCTGAACCGGATAGCTCATGCCGATTTGGTTTTGGCAGCAGGCATTATAAGCCGACGGGTAGCAAGGATTCATCGACGGGTAGCAAGGATTCATCCCCCGATTGGAAAAACGGTTCAAGCAGGAAGATCCAGAGAAACAAGGAATGTGGCTCAGGCAGGAATGGCTGCCGAAACCAGGAGCGTGGCTCAGGCAGGAATCAAATCCGCGAAAAGGATGGGCCAGGCAGGAATCCCCCAGGCGATGAGCAAACGATCCTATGCAGGACTTCGCTTGGCGATAGGGATGCGTTCCCACGAAGAGCAGACGATCCGTGCAACCGCCGGGACCAAATACGGCCCCACCCAAACAGAGCACAGAATCGTGAACAAACATAGCACCGGCTTTTAATCCATACTTGATCTGTCTCAGCGGCAGATGGTCTTTGATGCAATCCACCTTGCGTCTAAGGCAAGAGCGGGGATATTGGAATCCCTGCGTCATCGGCACTCCATAGGGCGCGCATTGTCCGGGCATTCCATAAGGCGCGCCTTGTCCGGGCATTCCATAGCCGCCCATAGCGCCATAGTAATTCGGGTTGACCGGATAGCCCGCCAAACCGCCGTCGTTGTTGCCGTAAGCATTGCCGTAAGAGTAGCCGACATCTTCCGCTGCCGCTGCTTCTTCTGTTGCTTCTGGCGTCGCATCTTCATAGTTGACGGGGTGGATGCCGTTTTTTCCGTCCAAAGAACTCGTGGCCTTGGCCTTATCCGTCTCTTTCTTTTCACCGTCCCCGGCAGGCTGGGTTTCTGTGTCGGCGATGAGTTGCCAATAGCCGATGTCTTCCTGGATTTCTCGCATCACCTGCACGGGAACCATCTTGCAAACGGGGCGTTTAACGTGCATGGTTTTCATGTAGGGAATCATAACGGTTTCGTTGACCACGCGCGATTTCACTTCGGGAATGGCCACCGTGTAATACTGAGTGCGAGATCGTTGTTCGGGAACTTGCACAATATAGTTTTGAGTCACCGGACGCACAACCGGCTGATTCACCGTGAAGTTCACCGTGCGCGTTTTATATTCGGGAATCATCACCGTGTATTGTTGCGGAATCGGACGAGGAACCGGAACCTGCACCATATAGCGTTCGGTGCGGCTATGGTATTCGGGAATCATCACCGTATAGTTTCGCGGGACTTGCCGAACGATCGGGGTTGCCACCGTATATTGTTCGATGCGCGTCTTGTGTTCGGGAACCATCACCGTATATTTCTGAGTGACCGGGCGCATGACGGGCACGGCGACGTAGCGCGTGACTTGCCTTTGATGAACGTCCGGGACCATCACGGTATAGCTTTTCTCGGTCGCTTTAATATAGGGAATGTTTTCGTGATAGGTTTCGGTCTTCATTTCCGTTTTGGGAACGCACACCGAATAGGTGTAAGGCACTTCTTTAGTGACCGGAGTAAGATAGTGCCGGGTCACCGTTTTGGTGCGAGTTTCCTTGCGGTACTTAGTGACTTTGCGAGTTTGCTTCTCTGTAATCGGTTCGGGAACGGGAATGCTGGGATTCGTCGTGACCGGATCGGAAATCGTCGTGTCATTAGGCGCTGAAGAGGTTCTCATTCGCCGATGCCGAGACCGGAACCGCTCCGGCCACCAAGGCTCCAGCCAAGAGAACCGTCCATTTCGCCATACTGAGGGGCAGGCGCGTATCCATCAAATCTCCCTTTCTGCAATGTTGGGTTCTTGAAACTTCATTAAGTTTTAGAACACAAACCGTTGCCAAGCGGCATCATGCCGGCACAACAGGAAGGAAATCTGGGAGAAGCCGGCAGCAAAAAAGGGTTGTGCGGATTATCGGGGGCAGAGATCAGAGGGCAGGAAAGAAAATGTGCTCCTCTTGGCTGGCCTCCGACCTCTGGCCCCTGACCTCTGCTCATGCGCTGCGGGCGATTTTGGATTTTACGAGAAACCGCGATTCCGCAAGTTCCTTCAGCGCTTTGAGATCGAGCTTGCCCGTGCCGAGGATGGGGATTTGTTCGATTTCCAAAAAACTTTTGGCATCGGGAATCCACAAGTTCGGCAACCCGCTTTCGGCGAGTTTGGCTTGAACTTGATCTATCGGCATCGGCAGCGGTTTGTGAACCACGATGATCCGCTCGCCCTTTTTAGGATCGGAAACTGAAGTCACCGCGACGCGGATGGCGGGTTGGCCGTCTTCGGTTTCTTCCTCATCACCGAGGATGCCGGTCAGAACTTCTTCGATTTTGAGATGGGGAACCATCTCGCCGCCGATTTTGGAGAATCGGCTTTGGCGGCCGGTGATGTGGATGAAACCCTCTTCATCGAGGCGGGCGAAATCGCCTGTGTTGTACCAGCCGTTCTTTGAGAACTTCCGCCGTTTTCTGCGATTGCCGATAGTAGCCGCGCATCACGTTCGGGCCGGAAATCAACAGCAATCCTTCCCGGTTTTCGCCCAAGTCTTCGCCGGTTTCGGGGTGAACGACTTTGGCGGAAATCCCCGGCAACATGCGGCCCACGCTGCCGAGTTTCGTGCCCAAGGATGAACCCGGTCCCAAGCGATCCGGGGGCACGTTGACCGAAACCACGGGCGAAAGTTCGGTCGTGCCGTAGCCTTCGCTGGGTTCCACGCCGAACTTCTCGCGGAAACTTTCGCACAAGTCGCGGGGCATTTTTTCGGCCCCCACAATCACCAGATTGAGGGCATGCAGTTGCTCCGGGGTGCAGCGTTTGAGGTAAGTCCGCAAAAACGTGGGGGCGGCCATCAGAATGGTGATGGCATGTTTTTCCGCGAGCTTGCCCACTTCCCTGCCGTCCAAGGGGTTATGGTGGTACGCGCTTTGGGGCGAGAGCGTCAAAGGCAGCCACATCGTGGCGGTATAACCGAAGGAATGAAAGAAAGGCAGCACCCCCAACAGCACATCATTATCCCTGAGATGCACCGTGCGATCGACGGCGATCGTGTTGCTGCCCACGTTGCGGTGGGAGAGCATCACGCCCTTGGGTTCGCCGGTCGATCCCGAAGTGAAGATGATCGTCATCAAATCATCGGGATGAATTCGCGAGAGTCGCAAGCGGCGTTCGAGCAATCCCGTGGGCAAGGAAGCCGCCGCGAACGCCCGCAGTTTATCCCACTTGGTGATGCGAGTTTTGAGATCTTCCAAGTAAACGGGTTCCGCCTCGAGTTGAAGGCCCAACTTGTCGATCACTCGCCGGCTGGTCAGTACGTGGCGGATTTCCGCTTGGCGGATGCAGGCATTGAGGTCGGCACTCGACAGCGTGTAGTTCAAATTCACCGCCACGCGCCGCAAAAGCGAAACGCTGGTATTCGCCAGCACCCCGCCGACGGAAGGAGGCAGCAGCAGCCCGACCTGCTGTTCTTCCTTGGCTATGATTTCGCGCTTCAACACCTGCCCCATTGCGAGCGAAGCGATCAGCAATCGCTTGCCGGTCAGTTGCAAACCGCTGGAATCGGAAATTTTCACGCGGGACCAATCTCGTTTGCACTGCCGCAAAAACCGCCGGACGGGAATTAACTCCGCCTGGTTCATGGGTTCTGTCATCATGGTCGTACTCATTGAGCCAATAAAGGAAACCCAAGGTCGGATTTCGACGCCAAGGCGTCGGCTTGGATGAGAGAATGTGTTTGGCAAACAACTCTTCTTCAATTCTGAATAACAAATTTTCACAAGAACGGAAAGACTGCTTGGATTTTCGAGATTTGCGGAACTTCATGGATGTTTATTCGTCTCAATCTGACACCGGAGTTTTTTCCATTGGTTTCGGCAAGGAAAAAGGAGCACAAAATGAACGCATTGCGATTGAGTTTGGCGGCCCTGGTGACGGCATTCCTCATGGGAACGGGTTCGGTCGGCTACGGATGTTTTATGCGCTCGCCGCAGCCCGTGCAGGTCTGGTTGGATCACATCCACGTAGAAATCACCGATCAGGTTGCGGTCAAAACCTACAACTGCACCTTTAAGAATTCCAACTCGCAAGCGGTGGTCGGCGGAGAGTGCTTTATGGAATTGGAACCCGGCGCTCAGGTGGATGACATGTCCATCACCGTGGACGGCAAGAAAATGAAGGCCGAGATTCTGGACGTCGAAAAGGCCAACAAGGTCTTCACCGACATCGTGAAAAACGGCGGCAGCCCTGCCCTGTTGGAATACTACGGCAATCAACTCATCACCACCAAGGTTCCCCGCATCGCCCCCAATCAAACCGTAACCGTCAAACTGACCTATACCACGTTGCTGAAGAAAAAAGGCAACACCATCCGCTTGCAAATGCTCAACACCAATCCCAAAGCCTCCATGCAGCCGTTGAAAAGCGCTTCGGTCACGGTGAAAATCAAAAGCAAAGAGCCTCTGAAAAACATTTACTCGCCCACGCACAAAATCAAAATTGAAGAAGACGAAAAATTGGGACGTGGTGGCCAAGTGGTCGAAGGAAGATTACCTGCCCCAGCAGCCGTTCGTGTTGTATTATGCCACCGACAGCCAACAAGTTGGGGCCAGTCTGGTCGCGAATCGCGAACTCGATGAAGCCAGGCAGTTTCATGCTGATGCTCTCCCCCACCGTGGGCCAAGGCGCGGGGCAAATTACAAGAGTCCGACATTCTGCCCAAAGATGTGGTGTTCTGCGTGGATACCTCCGGCTCCATGCTGCAAGACAACAAAATCGCACAAGCCCGAAACCGCGCTGAAGTATTGCATCGACCATCTGCGAAAAGGCGACAGGTTTAACATCGTAGACTTTGGCAGCAAGGTCCGCAGTTTTCAGGAAAACGGCTTGGTGGAGTTCAACGAAGACACCAAAGCCAAAGCATTAAAATATGCCGAAAACTTGGCCCCGAAGGGCGGCACGAAAATGCAAGAAGCCCTCGATCTTTCCCTGGAACTCCTCGGCAAAAGCAAGCGTTTGCAAATGGTGCTATTCGCCACCGATGGTCTGCCCACCCTCGGCGAACGCGACCCCGATGCCATCCTGCGAAACGTGACCAAGAAAAACACCGAACACGTCAGAATGTTCATCTTCGGCGAAGGCTTCGACGTGAATACCAAACTCCTCGACTTCCTGGCCCTCAATCATCGCGGCGAAGCCGATTACATCCTGCCGGAAGAAGACATCGGCAAAAAGATCAGCGGCTTCTTCGACCGCGTTGGCTCGCCGATTATGACGGACGTAACCATTCAGTTCGACGGCGTGGAAGTTAAAGACGTTTACCCCAAACAAATCGATGACATCTTCCGCGGCGAGCAAGTCATTCTCTACGGACGCTACACCGGCTACGGCAACAAAACCGTGACCGTCACCGGCAACGTGGGCGGCTCGCAAAAATCCTTCACCTACCAACTCGACTTCCCCGAAATGACCGAAGACGACAAGGGCTCCTTCGTGCCCCGTTTATGGGCCGGCAAAAAGGTAGACTCTCTGCTTTCCGAAATTCGCAAGACCGAAAAGCCCGCCAAAGAACTTGTGGAGGAAGTCACCTATCTCGCCAAACGCTACGGCATCGTCACACCTTACACCGCCTATCTGATGACCGATAATATTGCCGGCAAAGATCAAGCGGAAATGACCCAGCAATTCAATCGCGGCCTGCAACTCCAAGGCGGTTTCCGAGTTCCCCAAGCCGCCGCGCCCGGCAATGGGTTCGGAGGCGGCGGTAGGCAAGGCGGTCAACAAGCGAACTTGGAAAAAGCCCCGGCGAACGGACCCGCCCTCCGCGAAGCCCAAGTCCGCGCCGCGAAAGCCCTAGGCGAAGCCCGCCGCGCCAAAAGTGAAAGCGGGGCCGCCGATGCCTTTTACGAATCCGCCGACCGCGAACTGAAACTCTCCGGCAAGAAAGATGGCAAAAACGCGATGCACGCCATCCGCTACATCGGTTCGCGGACCTTCTACCAATCCGCCGGCATTTGGTACGACAGCGATTTCAATTCCGAAAAAGACAAACCGGCCAAAACCGTCAAAGTCGGCAGCGAGGAATACTTAAAGCTGATCCAGTCCGACAAACGCATCGTCAAATACCTGGCTTTGGGCAATGTCATCATCAAAATCCAAGGCCAATGGCATCGCTTCGAGAGTTGAGAAGATCCGCGAATGCAAACCGACTTCCCCAGTCTCTCTGCCTACAGCATACCGCCTACCGTATCACGTTTTAATCGGCGTGCGGAAGGCTCGGTAGTGGCTGAAGAGAACTTCTCGCACGATGGGCCGGCCCAGAAAATGATTGATGCGGTCGCGGACTTGAGTGCGGATTGTCAGCGCATCCGGTTCGTTGAGATGGGCGGGAGTCGCCGCACGGATCGTTTCCTCGATGGCTTCCTCGATCCGGTGATGGTGTGAAAGAAGTACCTTTTCCACCGCGATCAATTCGCCGGACGTGCCATGCACGATGATCGAGGCGTCGATCTCGACGATAAAAACCGTCTGCGGACCTTTGCTTTTGGGGGAGGTTGCGCTTTGGTAAGTGACCTCGCCCACCGGCAATTCCATCAACACGGCTTCCATGCGGTTGCGAGGGAGTTCTAAGGCGGTTTCTTCTTCCGGTCTTTCCACGAACACAAACGTCACCAGCACCCAGGAGATCAGCCCCACCACAAGAAATACCCCGCCCACGACCATTGCCACTTCGGAAAGAGGCCGGCGGCGTTTGGCGGAAACGGCAGGTGCGGCTTTTTTCGCCGGTGGTTCCAACGAGTCTGCCAATTCGGGCAACGGTTCCAACCCGGCGGTTTCGGGCGGGGAACTCGCTTTGGGTTCGACCAGTTTCTCGGCAGGGGCTTCCATCAAATCATCGAGGTCGCTTAAGTCGAAATCCAATTGCGACGGGTCATCGGCCATTGTCTCGCGGACCTGTTTGATGGTTGTCTGTCTACACAATGCCGGGGACGGGAAATTGACGGGCGAACTCGCGGACTTCGTTTCGCACCTGTTGGATGACCGCATCATCCTCCGGCGATTTGAGCACGCGCAAAATCCACGCTCCGACTTTTTGCATGTCGTTCTCTTTCATTCCTCGGGTGGTGAGGGCCGCCGTCCCGATGCGAATTCCACTGGGATCGAGCGGTTTGCGGGAATCGAAGGGGATCATGTTCATGTTGACGGTGATGCCGGCTTGATCGAGTGCAGTTTCCGCGATTTTTCCGGTTAGCCCGATGGCGGTGACATCGGCGAGCATCAGATGGTTATCGGTTCCGCCGCTGGCAAGTTTGATCCCGCCGGACATCAAAGTTTCCGCCAGCGACTTGGCATTCGCCACAATTTGCCGGGCATAATCTTGAAAATCGGGCTGCAAGGCTTCGCCGAAACACACCGCCTTGGCGGCGATAATGTGGACCAATGGCCCGCCCTGCATGCCGGGAAAGACGGTGCGGTCTAAATCGCGGGCGTTGGCTTTTTTGGTCAGCACAAACCCCGAACGCGGCCCCCTTAAGGTTTTATGCGAAGTGGACGTGACGTAATCGGCGACTTCCACGGGGTTGTTGTGGATTTTTCCGGCCACCAAGCCCGCATAATGGGCCATGTCCACCATGAATAGCGCCCCGATCTCATCCGCAATTTCGCGGAACTTGGGGTGCTCGATTTCTCGCGGATAGGCGCTGGCCCCGGCGACGATCAATTTCGGTTTGTGTTCGCGGGCGAGTTTCGCCACTTGGTCGAAGTCAATCCGCTGATCCGACTCCCTCACGCCGTAATGAATGGGGTTGTACAACTGCCCGGAAAAGTTCAACCGCATGCCGTGGGTCAAATGCCCGCCGTGGGACAGATCCATCGCCAAGTACGTGTCGCCGGGTTTGAGGACCGTTAGATACACCGCCATGTTGGCTTGCGAACCCGCGTGGGGTTGCACGTTGGCGTGCTCGGCTCCGAACAGTTCGCAGACTCGGTCGCGGGCCAGCGATTCCACCACATCGGCGAACTCGCAGCCGCCGTAATAGCGTTTGCCGGGGTAACCCTCGGCGTACTTGTTGGTGAAAACAGTTCCGGCGGCTTCCAAAATGGCGGGGCTGGTGTAATTTTCCGAAGCGATCAATTCCAACCCATCTTGTTGGCGTTCGCGTTCATGTTGCAGAGCCGACCAAATTTGCGGGTCCGCGTGTTCCAATGCTGACATTCCTGCTGGTCCTTTGAAATTAGAAAATTGTGCTTTGAAATTTGTCCGTTGTTGTGAGTTCCGCAGTGGAACTTTAGAGTTTAACAAGATGCCTAAAAAATGACCAATTGCCAGTGATTGATGTGAAGTCCCGCTCATGAACAACGAACCGCCGACCCCCGAAGAGGACACAAGGACTGATGGGCAAGCACAAATTGAAAATTTCAAATCTCAAAAGACCAACCTAGCCAGTTCGCCGGTGCTTCAATCGGAGCACGTGGCGTTTACGGGCACATTGGCTTCGATGACGCACCGCCAAGCCCAAACTCTGGCCGAGGAGCACGGCGGCACTGCAATGCAGCACATTAGCCGGCAAACGACGATGCTGGTCATCGGGGAAGAAGGTTGGCCGCTCGATCCCGATGGGCAACCTTCCCAAAAATTGCAGCAAACGCAAGACCTGCGAGCGCAAGGTTACGACATCAAACTGGTGAAGGAATCCGACTGGCTTGCCCTGTTGGACTTGGGCGAACAAGGCGAGCAAATTCGCAGGCTGTACACTCCGGCAATGCTCAGCAAACTGCTCGGCGTGCCCGTCGGCCAAATTCGCGGGTGGGAACGCTTGGGCCTCATCCGGGCGGTCCGCAAAGTCTATCGGCTGCCTTATTTCGATTATTGCGAAGTCACCGGTGCGCGAAAACTGATGGAATTGCTGGCCTCGGGTATCTCTCGGCAGCAGTTGCAAACCAGCCTGGAAAACCTGGCCGACATCTGGCCGGACATCCAACGCCCGTTGGGGCAACTCGAAATGTTGGTGGATGGCGGCCAAGTGCTCTGCCGCGATTCCGCCGGGCTGATCGAACCCGTTTCCCGCCAACGCTATTTCGATTTCGACCAGGCGAGCGGGGGGTGTCAGCCCCCCGGTTCCGAGGAAGGAGGAAACGGGGGTTCCGATGTTCTGGCTCTCCGCCCTCCGCCCTCCGCCCTGCCCTCGGACGATACCGCCCATTGGACCGCCGGCGAATGGCTCAAGGCGGGACAACATGCGGCGGAGGCGGGCGATTTGGAACAGGCGGTCTCGGCCTTTCGCTTGTGCCTTTTGGAGAACCCGCACGATCCTGAATTGCATTTTCATTTGGCGGAATGTCTCTATCGACAAGGCCGACTGGAAGCCGCCGGCGAACGCTATTACGCCGCCGTGGAATGCGATCATCAATACATCGAAGCCTGGACGCAACTGGGCTGTGTGTTGGAAGAAAGCGGTCGTTCGGAAGAAGCGCTTTCGGCTTTCGGAGTCGCCTTGGAATTCCATCCCGAATACCCCGATGCCCACCGCCACAAAGCGGCTCTTTTGGACAGCCTCGGCCAAACCGAAGCAGCCAAACCCCACTGGGAAACCTATCTCAAATACGACCAAAGAGGCCCCTGGGCCGAAGAAGCCCGCGCGGTTGGAACCGAAGTAGGCGACTTGGTCGATTGGGTATTAAGCATCGTTCGAGCAATAACTGTCGTGCGAAAATAAGCGGAGGGTGGCATGCTCATGGCTTTGCATGAGCATGGGTTTGTCAAAGTAAAGCGCCGAATCATGCACATCCAAAGCGATGAGCATGCCACCCAAAAATTTTCGGGCGCAAAACGGACAGTTTTTTCTCGAACAACGTTAAGAGACTTCCTTGGGAAGAATGTCCGTTGACAATCATTGACAAGTTGTCTATCTTTTTCATAGACAAACTGTCAACGATTGGCTGGGGGACTCATGTCAAAATCACATCCACACATTACCGATGCCGAGTTGGAAATTCTCAAACGGCTTTGGGAACAGCCCGGCTCGACCATTCGCGAGATTACGATTTCGCTGTATGGCGAGCCGACGAACTCGCACATAGGCACGGTGCAAAAACTGGTTCAAAGGCTGGAAGCCAAAGAGTTGATCGACCGCGACCGTAGCGGCTTCGCCCACTCGTTTTCCGCCAAGGTTTCGCAAGCCTCGGTAGCGGGGAGGCAGTTGGAGGAACTCGCGAGAAAAGTCACCGGCGGATCGCTGCTGCCTTTTATCAGCCACCTGGTCCAAGGCCGCCGACTGAGCAAAAAAGAAAAAGCGGAGATTCGCAAACTCTTAGGCGAAGGAGACTGACCGATGGAGGACTATCTGCCTTGGGTGGTTTCCAATTTGGCGATCTCGGCATTGCTCGCGGCTACCGCATTCCTTGTCAGCAGAATTTGGCGAAACCCGCACGTGGCGCATGGGCTGTGGCTGCTGGTGCTCATCAAACTTTTGACGCCTCCGATCTATGTGATGGAGATTTCCTGGTTTCAGAAATCCGATCTGCCTGGGGAAGTAACGGCCAAGCCGCCGCCTGCCGATCTGGCTATTGTCCCCGAACCTTTCCCGGAGTTGACCGGCCCCGCAAGACATCGGAAAACCCGCCAAGCATTCCTGAAAACATTTCGCCCGCGATGACTGAGCAAGAGAACCGCGTTCCGCCCAATCACGATAAAAAACCCGTTCGCATGTCCGCTTCTCCTGCGATTAGGTGGCCGAGGGTTTTGAGGGTTTTGTTTCTCGCGTGGGCTTTGGGGTCATTCATTTCTTGCGGGTTGATTTGGCGTCGCTGCTTGAGATTCCGAGCCGTTTTGAAGTCGGCGATCCCGGCGGATGTGGAACTCACGGAAAATGTAGTTTCTCTGTCGCAGCAGTTGGGATTGAAGCGCGTCCCAGCGGTCGTGTTGCTTGAGGCCAGGATTCCGCCGTTGGTTTGGGGCATCGTCCGCAGGCCGCGGATTGTCCTTCCGCGCAAACTTTTCGAGCAATTGAGCATCAGCCAAAGGCAAACGGTCTTGGCCCATGAACTGGCTCACATCAAAAGGCGGGACCACATCTTTCGTTGGATCGAAGTGGCCGCCCACGTGTTCTATTGGTGGTGTCCGCTTTCGTGGTGGGCCATCAAAGAGCTGCGCCGGGCCGAAGAAGAATGCTGCGATGCCCTGGTCGTCTGGGCCTTCCCCGCATCTCGCCAAAGTTACGGCCAGGCTCTGTTCAAAACCGCCGAATTTCTCATGGGATCTCCGCTTCGCATCCCGGCCGTCGCCGGCGGTGCGATGAGCGCCCAACCTCTCAAACGGAGAATCGAACTCATCATGAATCGAAACATCAAACACCGCATGTCCTGGAAGGGTTGGCTCGCAATTCTCTTAATCGCGGCGGCCACGCTGCCCGTACTTGCGCAAACAAAAGATCCTGAAAAACAAGCGGAACAAAGCAAGCCCCGCGTAAAACCCTCGACGGAAGAAACCGCGCCGATCTCCAATCGGCAACACCCGCCCCCCTAACGGAGTCTCAGGCTTCTAAAGAGGCTGCAACGGGCAAAGTCTTGCCGAGCGAAGCGGCGGAACCTCAACAAAAAACGCAGAATTTCCCGGCGGTGTTAAAAGCCGGCGCGGATGTGCAAATCTCGACCTTGCATGCGGGCGTTGTCTCCGAAGTCCCCGTTGCCGAGGGCGATCATGTCAAAGCCGGTCAAGTCTTGGTGCGAATTACGAATACCGAAATGGAGATTCGGCTGCAGGAAGCCGAGGGAGAATTGCGAGTTCAAACCGAGAAAACCAAAGCCGCCGAAGTCGCCATTCGGCTGGCAAAGGCCGCCCTGAAGGAAGCCTCGGCTGAGTACGAACAATCCAGTACGCAACTCAAGCGCGGTCTAATCAGCCCCAACGGTGTAGCACAGCTTAAAGCCGCAGAAGAGCAAGCGGGGTTCAACGTGGAAAAAGCCGAATTGGATGCGAAGGCGTCGGCAGTGGAATTGTCGAGCTTGCAGCACCGCGTGGCCTCCGCCGGGCGTCTCATCAAGGAACTCTCCATCAAAGCCCCGGTGGCCGGTGTGGTGCTGGAACTCAAGGCCAAGCCGGGGGAATTGATTCAAGCCAATGCCCCGGCTTGCCGGCTAATCGATGTGGGCACGCTGATCGCCGAAGCCTATGTTCCAGATGCTATAGTACAGATAGGACTGATGGGAAAAGTCGTGATGATTCAACCTCGCACCAATCAGGGAAATACTGTGCCTGCCAAGGTGACCTTTGTTTCGCCCATCGTCGAACCGGTGACGGGTACCTTCCGCATTCGTTGCGAGTTCAAAAATGTGGGGAAAGATGGAAAACCGCTGGCCTATCCCGGCCAAAGAGCCTCCGTGCTGATGACCATTAAAGAGTGACCAACCGGGTTCCAAGTTTCCAGCATCATCCCCACAGCGCCGAGACCGCGCGGCCTTCGCAGAAGCAAGGAAAACAAAAAACCCCGGGAATCTACCGTGATTCCCAGGGTGGCTGAGGGGGTAATGAAAACCCCCCGCATGGTGATTTGTGATTGCGGTCTCTGACCGTAATCAGCGGGGATTATTTGTCTTCTTCGGGTTTTTTGATGCGGTCTTGGTCGCGGTTCAAATTCGGGCGGGCCGAGGCTCCGCCTTCGCGGTTGAAGAACTGGTCCACCTGGCTCATCCACTGCGATTGTTGGCCTTGAGCCGCCAACTGCTGCGCGGTAAAGGAAGGAGCCTGCATGAGGCGGTCCTTGTCGAGATTCAAGGTGACGTAGTTCTGCGATTGAATTTGCCCATCGTGGAATTGGGCCGCTTCAAAGGGAACCAACGTCAGCTTGGCATTCTTATCGGCCGCGTTTCGTCCCGCCGCGTTTCCTCGCGCCACGTTTCGTTCCGTGGCATTGTTGGTTGCCGCGTTTCGTTCGGTGGGATCTTGTTGTCCTTGGGTGGCAATCGCCAGGTATTGCACCTGCCCCGATTGGTCGATCAGCAGGTCTTGGATTTTGCCCACCTCTTGGTTGGCTTTGTCCTTGACCGTCATCCCTTCCACCTTGCTGGCCAAGCAAAACTTATGCTGGCCTGCCGTTCGTTGAGTCAAATTGCGATCTTTCGTGGGTTGTGTTTTCTGCGCGAAGATTTGCATGCCCACCAACAGGCTCAAGGCACTTCCCACCACAAACGCATTCCTGAATGTCGTTTTCATCCTGCTACTCCTTCTCCAGTTTTTGAAAAACCGTTGCGGTCGCTCAGACGTTCTGAGCGTTTTATTCATCTTACGATCGCCAAAATCGCCCGCCAGCGGGAAAGATTGGAAACTTGTCTCAGCGAAAGTCGCAGCGCATGCCCCCTTGAATCTCGTAGTCCGCCGGTCTATAGTTAAATGTCTGAGTCCCTTATAGGGAAAATGATTACCCGTGATGCACCAAGGAAGGCCATCACCCAGTCAAGGAGGTTTAAGTTATGAACTGGAAACAACTTGCAATAATTGTTCTCTTGCCGATCGGGCTGAATTGCCCATTGTCGGCGGCGGAATTCCAGACCGTGAACTTCCAAGTGACGGCGGAATCGGCAGACATCGCCCAGGAAATCGCCGAATCTGCTGAGCAATTGCGAAGCAAACTCGCCCGCAATTGGCTCGATCAACCGCTGGCAGATTGGAGCTTTCGCTGCGCAATCTGCGTGTCCGATCTGAAAGCCGAGAATAACGGTTGGACGTCCTATCGTTTATTGGATGGCCACGTGACTCGCTTGGGCATTCGCTTGAACGGCCCGCCCGAACGGCTTTTGGAATATGTGCTGCCGCACGAAGTCACGCATGCGATTTTGGTGTCGGCTTCGGGAACGATGCTGCCCCGCTGGGCGGATGAAGGAGCCGCCATGCTGGCCGAATCCGCCCCCGAACGGCTGAGGCAGCGGTTGCTGGTCGAGCAACTCCAATCCAGCGGCGACCTGATCCCGCTCTCAAAGATTCTCAAGTTCACCGAGTATCCCCGCGAATATCCGCAGCTTCAGGCGTTTTATGCGGAAAGTCTCGTCCTCACCGATTTCCTTATTTCGCGGGGCGGGCATGCACGATTTTTGTTGTTCGTCAAAGATGGTCAAACCGACTGGGACCGCGCGATCAAACAGCATTACCAGCTCGATGATGCCAACGCCCTCGAATCCGCCTGGAAAAGTTGGATCGTCCAAACCACCCGCAAACGGAAAGCGAAGCAAGCTCAATCCATCCTCGCCAAGCAATAAGAATCGAGAGGAATGTTTCGGTTACCCGAACAACGCCGAGATCGGGCGGCCTTCGCAGAATTTGCGGGGGCGGTTTAAGGGGTCGGGCAGCATTTGATCGGGCGGAATGCCCAAGGCTTGGTAAACCGTGGCCGCGTAATCTTGGGGAGAGACCGGCAGTTCTTGCGGGTAGCCGCCCTGCGAATCGCTGGCTCCGTAAACCGCTCCGCCTTTGATTCCCCCGCCCGCAAGCAGGCCCGAATAGCAAAACGGCCAATGTTCGCGGCCCGCGTTACCCGCCGTGATGTTCGGCCTTCTGCCGAACTCGCCCACCCAAGCGATCAGAGTGCTTTGGAGCAAACCCCGCTCGGAAAGATCATCCAAGAGTGCCGCCAGTGCTTTGTCCGCCGGGGGCAGCAAATCGTTTTTCAGGCGATTGAAATTGTTGCCGTGGGTGTCCCAAAAATTCTGGCCGTCCTGATGCCAATTCACCGAAACCAAAGACACGCCGCGTTCCACCAACCGGCGGGCCAACAAGACGCTTTGGCCGTGGATGTTTCTGCCGTATTTCTCGCGGAGAGGGGCGGGTTCTTGCGAGAGATCGAACGCCTCGCGGGCGGCTTTGGCGGTCAACAATCCGAAGGCTTGTTCTTGATAGCCGGTCCAAGAAGAATTCTCGGCCCGCTGGGAAAGTCGGCTCTGGGCTTGATCGAGCGAAGTCAACAACTCTTGCCGCTTGAGCATTCTTTGGGCGGAAATCCCATCCTGCAACGCCAATTCGGGGACGTTCCAATTCGGGGCGTTGGGGTCGCCGGTGACGAGGAAGGGATCGTGTTTTTTTCCCAGCCAACCGCCGTGCTGTCCGGGAGCCTGTCCGCCGGGGGCGGCGGGGTGAAAGACTTTCCAAGGAACCATCACGCAGGCGGGCAATTCACCGCCATTCGGCCGCAAGTGGGAAAGCACGGCCCCCATGTGCGGGGTGTCTTTTTCGCTGGGCGGGTCTTGATCGCTTTTGACGATGGGAGCCAAATGCCCCGTCACCGTGGTGTGCCCACTGGAAAGATGGGCGGGATCATCGTGCGAGAGCGATTTAATCACCGCCACGTTATCCATCCGCTGGGCCAAGAACGGCAGATGCTCGCAAACCTGCTGGCCGGGGACTTGCGTGGAAATGGGCAGAAACTCGCCGCGAACTTCCGCCGGGGCTTCGGGCTTCATGTCCAACGTATCCAGATGGCTGGGACCGCCCCAGAGAAAAATAAAGATGCAAGCCTTCGCCCCGCCCTGCCCCGCCGATTTTGATTTCGCGGCAAAGAGATCGGGAAGCGTCAAACTCAACGCACCGAGCGAGCCGACTTCCAAAAGCCGCCTGCGGTTTAAGCCATGTTTGGTTTGATGCAAAGCCATACGAAAACCATTCTTCAATCATCCATCCTTGGTTGTTTTTGGCAAATGAGCAATCACCCTGACGCTGCCAAAGCACGAAAAGCAGAGTTAGAGTTACCAAAAATACTGCGGATCTTCAATTCACGGGTCGGGAATGCCCAGTTGACGGCAGATGGCTCATGCGGTTGGGTTTGGGATCTCCCGATGCCGAGGAACTGATGTTCGATGCCCATTCGCCTGGTTCTCCCAGAGGGAATGGTTTGATCCCTCCCGCGCCAAAATACAGCCATGCTTGCGTAGATGCCGGATCAGATCGCGTCGGCTCACGGCACCACCACGCCGGCGGGAACTACTTCGACCCCCGTACTCGCGCGAAGGTGAAGATGAATCGGCTCTTCCAGATCCGCGTCCGGGTTGGATGCTGAGGCGTCGGGACGTGGGAGGGCTTCCCCGCGTTCCAAGGCATATTCGGCCAAGTCGAGCAAGGCGGATGCGAGTAGCCGCCGAGCCTCGTTCAAGTCTGCCCCGCAAGTAATGGCTCCGGGGAAGTCGATGACGTGGGCATGCACTCCCTCTTCAATGAACTGATAGGCTGCTTTATAAGTCAGCATGGGAGACCTCCTCGCCGTGATTGTGGATAAGGGACAGTTTTGATGATACACCCATCGCGCGGCCCAATTCAATTCGCAGATTGTGCTTGGCTACCTCACTTTTTGGAACGCAATGGTCACCAGGCTCAAAAATCTACTTACCGCGACGGTAAATGCGGCTGGTCTTTCCAGACGATGATTTGCTAGCTGGCCCTAGGATTACAGGTTTGCCACTGCGATGGAGCGATCCAAAGCGGTATAAGGCTGCTAATGGCACGACACGCACGCCCGCTTTCCGGGCCTCGGCCTGCATTTCTCGATAATGCCGGGCAATTCTCTTGGCGGCTTCTCGGTCCATCGCATTGGTCGCCTGGGCGGGATCGGGAATTGTCCCGACAATTAAGAATTTCGTCCGCGTCGTGATTCTCCTGTCCGCCGGTTTTCTTAGACCTTGGTCATCCACTTCATTGTCGATTGAGATCCCCGCAGAGTGGAACTTTTCATGCAAATACTTTCGGTCGCTACTGCCGTCGTTGTCCAAATCGATCAGCCCCACAAACGAATAGCAGGGCGATGGCTTTTCCGCGACTGCCGGGGGATCGCAAAAAGCATTGAGCACATCACTAGGAAAAGCTAAGGCAAAAACTGAACTCAACAATAAAACTGGCCAGGAAATGAACGGGCAGCATTGCATAGTGGATTCCTCGTTGGAGTGATTGCCCCTTAAAGATGAATCGGCTCTTCCAGATCCGCGTCCGGGTCGGTTGCTGAGGCATCGGGGAGTGGGAGGGCTTCCCCGCGTTCTAGGGCATATCCGGCCAAGTCGAGCAAGGCCGATGCGAGCAGCCGACGAGCCTCGTTCAAGTCTGCCACGCAAGTGATGGCTCCGGGGAAGTCGATGACGTGGGCATGCACCCCGCCTTCAATGAACTGATAAGCTGCTTTATAGGTCAGCATGAGAGTCCCCTTCGCCGTGATTGTGGATATAAGACGGTTTTGATGATACACCCATCGCTCGGCCCAATGCAATTCGCGGATTCTGAAATCTCCCGATCTCCCCTGCTCCTTGTCTCCGGTCTTCTTCAACCGGGGAAGATGCCTTCGCCGGCGATTTTGCCGTCTTTCATGTAGACTTGACGGTTGGCGTGCAGGGCGATGTCGGGTTCGTGGGTGACCATAATAATTGTGCGGCCCTCGGAGTTGAGTTGCTGCATGATGCCCATGATTTCCTCGCCGGTCTTGCTGTCGAGGTTCCCCGTGGGTTCATCCGCCAGAATGATGGCCGGGTCGTTGATCAGAGCGCGGGCGATGGCCACGCGCTGCTGCTGGCCGCCGGAGAGTTGACTGGGCCGGTGATCGAGCCGGTCGCCTAGTCCCAACGAACTCGCGAGGTCGATGCAGTAGTTGATGTCCTGCGAAGACAACGCCGGATGCCCCGGACGATAATGCAGCGGAACTTGGATGTTCTCCAAAACCGAGTATTGGGCGATGAGGTTGTAAGACTGAAAGATGAAGCCGATCCATTGGTTTCTAATGTCCGAAAGAGCCTCATCGCTTAAGGTGGCCACATCGTGACCGGCGAGCAGGTAGCTTCCGGTGGTGGGGCGGTCCAAAGCGCCCAACAGATTCAGCAGCGTGCTTTTCCCGCTGCCGGAGGTTCCCATCAAGGCCACGTAATCGCCTTGGGGAAAGTCGATCGAAACCCCGTCCAAGGCCTTAACCACGACATCGCCCAGGAAGTAATACTTGTGCAAATCGACGACTTGGCCGGCTAATGTCATTGTTTTATCCAGGGGTCAGGGTTCAGAGGCCGGAGTTCAGAGATCAGGGAAGATCTTTCGGTTTTTGGTTGCGATGTGCGGATCAGAATCTCCCAATCTCCCCCACTCCCAATCTCCCCTTCTTTCTTCCCTGGCTGCTGAAATCATTCGTGTCTGAGGGCTTCAATCGGGTCCATACGGGCGGCTCTGCGGGCGGGATACAGGCCGAATAACACACCCACGCCCACGGAAATCCCGAAGGCGGCGATGACCGACCAGGTGGCGATCATGGGTTCCAGGTCGCGGATGCTGGGAGGGAGTTTGCTCCAGGCATCGGGAATCCAGGCTGCAAATGCCTTCTTGGCGACTTGGACGGTGCTACCGCAGAGAAACCCGCAGGCCACGCCCAAAACACCGCCCACTGCCGAGAGCACGATGGTTTCCGCGAGGAACTGCACGGTGATGTCCCAGCGTTTCGCGCCGAACGCCCGGCGGATGCCGATTTCTCTTGTGCGTTCAGTGACGGTGGCGAGCATGATGTTCATAATCCCGATGCCGCCCACGACCAGCGAAATGCCCGCGATCAGCACCAAAAGCACGTTGAACATCATCCGCACCATCTCAGCTTGCTTTAAGAGTTCTTTGGGCACGGTGATCGAATAATCTGCCACAAGGAGATGGGCTTTGTCCTTTTTCAGAAGGATTTCCACGACTTCCGCGGTGGCTTCCACGTTTTCGATGTCATCCACCGTGACCGTGATTTGGTTGAGTTCAACCAGTTCCCCTTCCACCCCGGTGGTGCTGGTGTTGACCTGATCGCCGATTCTAGCCCGAATCGTGGAAAGCGGTGTGTATATGTCCCAGTTGTAATCCCGGCCTTCCAAACTTCCGCCTATGGAAGCAGTCGCTTGGCGGTTTTCGGTCACGCCGACGATGGTATAAAAATCTTGGTCGACGAGAATGCTGCGGCCGATGGGGTTTTCATAGGGGAAAAAATGCTTGGCGGCCTCGGAAGCCAGCACGGCCACGTTGTCTTTGCGGTCCACGTCGCGGTCGGTGAGGAATCGCCCGCGATCCATCACCAAGCGGTTAATGCCGAAGTATTCCGGCGTGCAGCCGACGAACTGAATGTCTTTGACTTCGCGTTGGCCATACGAAGCCTTGCGGCGGATTTCCCGCATGGGGACGGCGGTTTTGACGGTCGGCAAGCGGATGATTTTATTGAAGTCGCTCCATTTGAGGCCGTACACAAGAACAGAGCTGCCCTCCCCGCTGGCGATGGACGGTTTAACGCTTTTGATGATGATGTTGGTGGCCCCAAGCTGCTTGATTTGCTGCTGGGCTTGATAGCTGACGCCTTCACCCAAAGCGACCAGCCAGATGACCGCCGTCACGCCGATGAGAATGCCCAACATCGCCAAGCCGGACCGCAGCTTATGCATCAACAGGCTTTTGAAGCCGAAGCGAAGGGCGCGAAGAAACCCGAACAGCACGCTGAGATGTCCTTTGTTAGTTGTCCTTTGAAATTTGCTGAAACCCCACTTCGATGGCCCACGAAATCCCTCGGCCATTTGAAGGATGGTTCAGATTCAAAGGCAACACCCTAAAAAGAAAGTTAGCCCCGAAGTGTAAGCGAGGGTTTAATGGTCCACTTCCCTCGCTTGCGCTTTGGGTTGGTGTAAGGCTTGATTTCCCGCTTGTTTGTCCAAAGGCAAATTTCAACGGCCCACTGACAACGGACCACTTATTCGGCTTTGTCTCTGGGGGGTCCAGGAGGTCCGCCGCCGGCTCCGGGAGGACCGCCGCCGGGACCGCCTTGGCCTGGTTTGCGGCCTTTTGGTCTGTTGGCCCATTCCGTGGGGCTGATGGAGCCGTCTTTGTCCTTATCGATGCCGTCGAAGAATTGCTGCATTCTTTCGGGGGCTTCTGCTTTCGTCAGTTTGCCATCGTTGTCTTTGTCTAAGTCCGAGAATTTCGGGCCGGTTTTCGCCGCAGGTTTCTCGGCGGGCTTGCCTTGGGAAACGCCGGCATTGGGACCGGTGGGAATCCCGTCGGGAAGTTTGCCGGCCGCTTCGCCGGGGTCCACTTCCTCGCGGGCTTCTTCCACGGCGGCTCGGGGATTGAGCAGCACTTTTTCGCCTTCCAAAATCCCATCCTTAATTTCGATCACGTTTTCGTTCGTGCGGCCCACCAAGACGAGACGGCGTTCAGGGCCATCCGGGGTCTCGACCCAAACGTAGCACTTCCCGCCTTGCTCCACGACGGCGGAGACGTTGACGGTCAACGCATTGGGGATGTCTGCCACGAAGATTTCCACTTCGGCGGTCATGCCCGGTTTGAGAGTGTCAATTTCGCCTTGAATGGCCACGGTGGCCGCGTATTCTTTCACGCTGGCCGAGAAAAACCCGCCGGGTTCCGGCTGATTGGCGACCGCCATGACTTTGCCCGGATAGGTGCGGTCTTGCACGCGAATGCGGGCGGGCATGCCGGTTCGCAAGAGTTCCACTTTGGTTTCGTGAATTTTGGCTTTGACCTGCATGCGGTTCAGGTCCGGCAATTTGATGATCGATTGCCGTTCGCGGACGGCGGCTCCTTCTTCGATGGTGACTTGAGTAGACCGGCGGTTGTTTTCGTTGGCGTAAATCACCATCCCGGGTTGGGGAGCCTTGATCACGCACAATTTTTTCTGGAGTTCCAGCTTTCTCTCATTATCGACTTCCAAGTTCCAAGCCGCGAGTTCCGAACGCCGGCGGGCGTCGGCGGCATCGCGGGTGGCTCTCAGTTGGGTCAGCATCTTCCGCCGGGTGAAATCTTGCAGCACTTTCAATGCGGTTTGGGCGGATTTCAGTTCCAATTCGGTGCGTTGCACGCCGAACTCATCCGATTCCATCTGCTGCTTGGTGACGAAACCTTTGCGGAACATCGACTGCGTGTGAATGAACAAATTCTCGGCGGCTCTTAGGTTTTCCATCGCGATTTTCACGGTGGCTTGCATCGCCTGCTCTTCCATTAGGAAAGTTCCCTTTTCGTATTCCTCCACGGCGATTTCGGCGGCTTCAAAATCTTGCTCGGCTTGGATTTTGACGGCCTCGGCTTTTTGAGTGGCGATTTTTTGAGTGTTGAGTTGGGTATCAATCGTCGATTCATCCAAGCGGACAATCACTTCGCCTTTTTCCACCTGTTTGCCGTCCTCCACGATCCAGAGGATCGTGCTCCCGCCGAGAACTTCGCACTTCACGTCCACGTTGCTGGCGCTTTCGATGTTGCCATCTTCCGAGACGGTAATCACCAAACGTTGGCGGACGGCGGCTTCGGTCATCCCGCTGGTTTGGGCTTTGCCGCCGCCGAAACTCCCGATGTGGGGCAAGGTGTAGACCCCGGCGGTTCCGATCAAAGCCAGTACGCCTAAGATCAATAACCAGCGGGCGGCTTTTCCGCCGCGTTTGCCCGGCGCGCTTTTAGGCTGTGTGGGAAGTTCCAAATTCGGACGTTTCGCGGAAACCTTCGCCGTGTCCGCATCTTGCAGGGTGTTGGCCATGAATGCACCTTGATGATTGTTCGGCCCAGGTAGGCGGGGTGGCCGGAGGGGATGAAAAATACCGGGGGTGTTTGGTGTTCTCTTCTAGTATAAACCCCTAACGCCCCGTTGACGACCGCACAAATCAACATTTTTTTAATTCAGGGGCCAGAAGACAGAGGGAGGGAGAACGCGAACGGGGGAGATGGGGAGATTTTGATGCGCACGTTCTAACGAAAATCCCCTGATGACTTTTAAATCAGAGGTCAGAGGCCAGAGGCCGGAGGTCGGAGGCCGGGGAAGACAAAGGGCGAGATCGGGAGATTGTGATCTTCAAAATCCCAACGAAAAACCCCAGCAGGCCAAGGCTTCCCGTTGGCCAACTGGGGTTTGATTTTCGGTTCTGCCTCCCGCCTAGCTGCCTACTCTTTCTACTCTTTTCAGTGAGAAAATGCGAATCCCAATCTTCCCCCTCCCCTTTCTGCCAATCTCCCCCTCCCCTCCCCGGCTTCTGGCCTTTGATCCCTGGCCTTTGAGTCGGCTTGCACGCGGGCAGGCTGGCTTGGGGAACGCGGGGTTTTTCATTTTCCATCGGGGCGGGTCCGGGAACGCCCAGGTCGCCGGTTTCGGGAGCCTGATCCACCTTTGCATCGGGAGTTGTTTTCATCGGTTCGCCGGTTTCGGGGGCCTCATCCATCGGCAGGCCGGGAACGTAATTGGGATCGAGCCAGTCTCCGGGCACAGCCGGCGGAAACTCGTCGCATTCGCAATCCAGAATCGAGGCCATCGCGAGATCGAGCGGCTCATCGATCCACTCCCCGTTTTCATCCAGCCGCATCAAACCCAATTCCCGCATCAATAGCATTCTGGATCCGTAATAGTTTAGATACACGCTGAGGAAGTTGTTCTGGGTATTGCGAAGGTCCGAAAGCGCGTTCAGCAGGTTCAAAGACGCGGTTGGCGATTTCGTGGGCGGTGGCTGCCCGGCGGCCACGGGACCAACGGGTTTGTTGAGATCCGACCGCGTCTGATCCACGCGTCTAATCGCGATGTTTACGGCCCGGCGTTGGATTTCCAAGTTCACCCGCAATTGTTGGATGCCCCGCAGCAGTTGCCGCAACGTGTAATACACTCCATCGCGGTATTGAATCAATTGCCGGCGAGATTGCTGATAGAGAATTAGTTGTTGGCGGAAATTGTTGCGTTCGGTCAAGCGGGTTAAGGGCGGATCGAATTGCACCGAGGCGGTCAGCGTGCCGCTATCGGCGCGAAATTTGAGCGGGTTGTCCCCGCCCACCGTGCCCATGTTCCCGTTAAACGTCACGGTCACGTTGGATTTGAGGGCGTTGGCGTTGAACTGGATCAACCGCCAGGTATCCACCAACGCGGCCCGGTTGTTCATCCAATCCAGGCGGTGGGTGCGGGCGATTTCCAGGGCCTTGTCCATTTCCAAAGAGACTTCCTGCACGGTAATGGCTTCCAAGCGGGCCTGAACCTGCACTTGAAAGAGTCCGCCCACCGAGTCTTGCATGTTCCTGAGCAACACTGTCAAGTCGTCCGCCTCCTTTTTGGCTTCGGCGGTCTCGACTTTTTGTTGCAGGTCTTCCAGAGCGGCCGCCGAGGTTTTCAACTCGTCGATGGCCTTCTGCAAATCCTCGCTCAGTTTTTTGTTGGAAGCGTCGAAGGCGGCTTTTTCGGGGTCGGTCATCGTGACTTTGCGGGCCTCGGCCTTTTCCGCAAGTTTTTTCAGGTCTTCCTGGGTGGACTTCACCAGGTCGTCCGTTTCGGGAAAGATTTTGGCGGTACGCTCGAAATAGTTCTTGAGCAATTCGACGGAAGGGTTTTTGGGGGCTTTCCCTAAATCTGTGAAGATATGCGTCAATTGGTCTTGCACGCTCAGCACTTCCTCGGAGGTAAACCGCAAGGGTTCGATAAACTCTTCCCTTAACTCCACCGGCAATTCGGGCGGCAAGCCCAGGGTGTTAATGAGATAATTTTCGAGCGAGTTCTGAAACCCAATCTGAGATTGCAGCAGAGTGGCGCGTTCGGTTTCAATGTTTTGCTGAAACTGCTGCACCTGCACAATTTCGACTTCACCTGCCTGGAAGAGATTGTCCAAGAGTTCCAGCGTGTTAATTTGCAAGGCCAGCGTTTGCTGGCTGTTGCGGATTTGTTGGGATTGTTGCAAGAGTCCCAAAAATCCGCCCACGGTTCCGGCCCCGCCACCGGCGAAGCCCGTGGTTCCGGCCCCGCCGCCGGTTCCGCCGCCGGCTCCCCCGGAGAAGCCGCCGCCGAAACCCGTGGCCGCCCCGACGCCGCCGAAGCCGCCGCTGCCCGTGCCGGTGAACCCCGTCAAACCCGTGCCTCCGAAGAAGCCCCCGCGACGACTCGGACCTTGCGTGCCGTTGGTTCCGATGGCGATGTTGGTGAAGAACCCTTGCCGATACCGCTCGAAGCACCGCAGGTTCGCCAACAAGGCCCGTTCGACGATGGTCAATTGTTCGAGTGCAACCGCCCGGCCGCCGGCCCTTAACAACGGTTGAATAAAGCTGAAGTTCAACAGCGACGTGCTGACGTTGGAATTGCGGCCCACGAGTTCCCAAACCGTGCTGTTGGCAAAGCCCACAAGAACTTGTCCTGCCGTCGAAAGTTGCCGTTTCGCCATCAGACTGGAGGCATTGTTCCATTGGCTGCTCGCGGTCGAGAACCGGCCGGGCGTCGCGTTGGGGCCATTGAGGATTCGGCCTTTATTGGGGCCGATGTTGGTATATAGTGGGAGGACGGTTCCAAAGAACTGCGTATCGAAGCGAAACCGCTCCGTGCTGACGTCCAACGCCGAAAGATACAAGGTTTCCAAATTTTGTTGATACGAAGGGTTATGAATGTATGCGAGACGGACGGCATCTTTCAGGCCCATCCGCACTTTGCCTTCCTCCGTGACCTCCACGTACTCCGCCAGGTCATCTTTCCAGTTGGGATTTTCGAGAATGGGCCTGTTGCCGAATTGATCCCAATACGGCCAATGTTTCTTCCCATCCACAACCTGCATGAACTGGGCCGAGTACGGGTCGTCCGGGGGCATGGGCGGGGAGATGTCATCGTAGGGATCGAAGTACCGGCTGCGGGGGTCCAAATCGACGGCGAAACCGGGCTGTTCCCAGCGGGGATCGTTCGATTTCTCGGCCACCAACTGGTAAGCCTGATCGTCGGCATCGCGAACGTAATCGTATCGGTTGCATCCGACGGGCAGCAGGCACATGGCCGCCGCCGTCCAGCCAGCCCAAAGAAGATTTCCTCCCCCGTGTTGCCGCATCATCCCCGCTCCCCCCAATTTTGCCAAAACCCTCACTCGCCGGATCGCAATCGCATCGAAGCCACAGAGTGTCACAATCTGAGTTCGGCTTGACAGTCGCGTGGACTTTAACGACTGCAACGATTTTTCAGAGCATGAGGGCCGCTTGCCGTTCGGACATCCGGGTTTTGACAGTTTGAGGGAATTCTCTGGGTGATACACCGCCGAAAACAGACAGGGGCAAGCTTTCAAAATGGCGAGCGGGGGGCGTCAGCCCCCTGGTTACTCCCAATCAACCAAAATGTGGCGAAGCAAAACGCAAATCTAAAGCCGAGGCATCGAACGAAGCTCCGGTCCTCAAGCGATCTACGAAACCAGGGGGGCTGACGCCCCCGCTCGCCATTTCGGCATTCTCAAGCTGGAGAAAAACACCATGAGCCGATGTGCCGCGAGATGGTTTGGGCTGCTGTGGATCGCCTCCGCCACGGGGTGCTTCATCCCGTATTGGAGAATCCCAACTCCGCGTCCCGTGCAAAAATTGGAGAACGGCTGGGCGGATGTGGCGGATTACATCGGCAACAAAAGCCCGATCAATACCCCCTGCTGCTGCAATCCCCCGCACTACGTCCGCGTGGGCATCTATCGCGTCGCCCCCTACGGACCCACCGATTCTTTGCAGAAGACGGGATACGATCAGCCCCCGGTCATCGAGGCTCCCGCACCGCTTTCGATCCCCACTTCCAATTCCGCCGGCTACCGCAAACCGTAACGAACAATCAAAGCCACACGGCCGGTTATTGCTCGGCGGGGTTTGAGGATTTCGATTCCGTGGGCATGCGTTGGGGGAAGCGTTCGTCGGCGGGCGGGCCATCCGCGCGGCCTTGGGTCCAACCCCTTACCGCCTTCAAAGTGCGTTCGGCATTGGCATAATAAAGCGTGTCCAATTGCTCCATGTGCTGATGATAAATGGGATGCGCACGAGCTTGCCAGTTCTCGACAGGGTGAACAATCCCCTGCTCTGCCAGCTTATCCAGTAAAGCATCGGCGATTTTTTGGTAGCCGGGGATCGTGGGGTGAACGTGATCCACCAACCATCTTCCATCCGACACGTGCTGCCGGCAGTCTTTTTCCAATAAGGCGTGGGCATCCAGCCAAGGCGTTTTGGTTTTTGCGACCACTCGCTTCAACGCGGCTTCCAAAGGCGAGATCATTCGCAGCGGGCAAATGTCTTCATCGCGTGCCCTCACCAAGGCTTCGCGGGCTTGCGTGGCCAAGCCCTTGGTGCGGTAGCACTGCCCCAATTCATACCAGGCGGCGGCGAAACGATCATCCACATTTACCGCCGATTTCAGGCGGTCAATCGCCCGGGTAAGATCGGTTTTGTACAACTCGCGGGCTTCTGTGAAGAACTGCTCGAACCGCTTCCGATCCCGCGTGGAAATCCCCTCGCGATGTTCCGACTTGAACGGCGGGCAGTCGCCCAAATTGGAAGGCGGCAAAACCGCCAACGCCAGCACGCCCGCCTGCCGGCACATCGCGAGCATACGGGTTAAATTCGATTCGTAATGCGCGACCACGCCCGCCCGCCAATCGGCATCGCGATGGTAGGCTTTCAGGCTGTCGTGATAATCCAGAATCGGTTCGACCTCCGCCGAGAGTTCGGGGCGCTTTTCGGCAACGGTTTCGTTGGAATCCCCGCCCATGTTCCACATGGCTCGGCGAATCAATGTGAAAGTTCGCGTCCCGCCGAACAACCGCTGCGGAATCGCCAGCGCCGCCGGGGCATGCTTGATGTGCCCGTAAGTGCGATCTTCCAGAAACTCGTTATGCCCCGTGCAGAGAATGAACAAATCCGGCTCGTAGTTCAGGCACTCTTTCAAAATCGGAACCAGCCGATAGCTCGCGTAGGAAATCCCCCCGCAGTTGATGACTTCCCAATCTCGGTTGGGGTCGGCTGCTTTCAGGGCCAATTCCAAAAACGTGGTGAAGGACGTTTCTTTCGACCAAGGCCGGCCTTGCACGGTCGATCCGCCCAGGCAGAAAATCCGAAACGTGTTTTCCCCCTTGTGCAGCGGGAAGGATTCCGGCGCAAAAATTTCAAGCGGGCCGGCGGAATCGCGTAGGCTTCGCGAGCTTTATTCAACTCGAACAGCGGATGAATTTGCCGAAACCCCACAAAAGGATCTTCCGCATGAGAAGCCCTGCCCCAATCGAAGCACCAGCAGACCGCTTCAAAAAGCATCAGCAGCAACAGCCCGAACAGAACCGCCCCCAACCGGAACCACCATCGGTTCTTGTGACCGGCCGCAGCAGGCAACCCGGCGTTGGGAAGATCGGAAGCAGGCAAATCAACGTGCATCCTTCCATCATGCCGGAGCAACGCCGAAAGTCAAAGCGATCCCCGAAAAAATTCCCGAACACCAAAGGCAAGTGGGGCGGACTCAGATCGTCGGACTTGGGGATGGCTCTGGTTCAATCCTCCAAGGGCAGCCGATGCACGTAGATCAACGGCGTGGGGCCGGTGGCAAACAGGAATTGTCCCGAAGCGTCGAGGTCGAACATGACCCGGTTGATTGATACCGGCCCCACGGGAATCACCGCTCGGGGCGCGATCTGGTTTGCATTCCTGACGTGAATTATGGCATCCGGCCCGCACGAAAGCAGCGTCTTGCCATCGGGGGTGTATCTCAGTTGATGAATCCAGCCCGAGTGGGCTTTGAATTCGCGAGTGTTGGTCCAGGTGGAAGTTTTCCAGAACCGAAACATTCCGTCGGCATGTCCCGTGACAAGCAACTTCCCATCGGGATGGAAAGCCAGGCACCCTGTGCCCACAGTTGACCAAGCGGCAATCTCCTCGCCGGTCTTCACGTTCCACACAACCAGATTTCCGTCAACACCGGCCGCTGCAAGAAGTTGGCCATTTGGGCTGAATGCCAATTGGTTGCCGCGCACCTTCAATGGGGGAAATTGGAGGATTTCCTTACCAAGTCGCACATCCCAAAGTCGAATGATTCGATCCCACATCCCCTCACCGGCTAAGAGCTTGCCATCCGGGCTGTAAACCAATTTATTTGGAACGGTGTTACCGTTGAATTGCAGAGAGAACCGCTCCTTACCCGAGGCCGCGTCCCAAACGTACACGCGACCTTCGCAAACAGCATAAGTGTCCCCTTCTGGACTGAATGCGATTGGATTTCCCCCAGAACGAGTGCGAACAACCTGATGCCGGTTTGTAATGTCAAAGCGGTGTAGCGTGTGATCCAACCCCCGTGAAAGCACCGTTCGACCATCGGGACTGACGGCCAAAGCGATAATGGAGCTGTTATGACCGAATTGAACGAAGGCCGGGCTTTGCTCCAACGTGCTCATTTCATAAATATTTATGGAGCCCGTTCGATCCCCGATCGCGAAACATTGATCGTCTGGGCTGACTGCCACGCACACAAACCCATGATGATACCAAATCGACCCAATCCTAGGTGATGTCGTTCGATTGGCCACGTCATAAACAAAAGGGTACCAGTCACTGAGGATAATGAGTTTCTGGCTGTCGCGACTGAAACAGATTACTCCAGGGTGCGAAGTCCCGACTTCTTTGCCACTGGAAACCTCCCACAACCTCGTATGGTGCGGCGTTGTCGGACTAAAGGCTGCAGTAGCGGCCAAATGCTTCCTATCAGGACTGAAGGCCAGCAAAAACACCGACTTGGTGGAGCCAGACAAAGTTTTCTGGAGACGCCCGTCCGCCGTGGAATAAAGGGTGATGTGGCTTTCTTGTTTTTTGTCCAATCGAGCACAGGCCAGAAGTTCGCCATCGGAGCTGATTGCAATCGCTCCCAGATTCCGGTTCAGCTCATCGGGCAATTCCACGGGAGAGTCCCAAAGGCCCCATTTCCAAAGCTTAACCGTGCCGCCCACTCCGCCCGCTGCCAGAAATCGGCCATCGGGACTGACGGCCAAACGCATCCCTGGGATATCAAACTTGAGGGCTGTTGGCTCCTGCTTTTCTTCCAGGGACCACAATTTCACCACGCCGTCGGAGCTTCCGGAAATCAGCGTAGTGCTATCCGGTGAAAATGCCACGTATCTGATGTCACTTTGGTGACCCTCAAAAACTCTGTGGACCTTTCCAGTCTTTGCGTCGTGCAGCAGAATTTTTCGTTCAACCCCGCCCGATGCCAGCCAGCGTCCATCGGGGCTATAAGCCAAAGTCAGAACATACGCCGTGTGAATCGGCTCTGGGATCCCCAACACCGCCACCAGGCTGGCGGGGGCTTTTTTCGGATCGCCCAAACCGGCATAAGCCAGAGCTTCGGGTGAAATCTGATCCCGCTTAAGGGCAAGAAGTTCCGGGGAAGGTTTGGGCAGCGAACTGATCTGCTCGGGAGGGTTCGGCTTTTTGGTAGGAGGTTCCGGTTTTTTCCCGGATGTCAACGGGGCCTCGGGCAACCGCTTCGGTGCGGGTTCCCGATGGATTTCCACGACTCGGCGGCCATTGGTGGTGACGGTCGCAATTTCCTCTCGCACCACCTCGCCATTTTTTTGGGCCAAGACTTTGTATTGTCCGGGTTTCAGCCGAATTTCTTTGGCCCCCGTGCCGGTGATCACAATTGCTTCACCGTCGATGCTTACGCTCACCTCGGGATCGTCCACTTCCACCACCAGCGTGCCTTCTGGCCGGAAAAAGCGAATCACCGTGCTTTGAACATCGGTGACTCCCGTCACCTCCATCAGACCTAAACCGGCGAAGAGTAATAGAAACACTACAACAACGGAGGCCCAGTTCCGGCGGGCGGGGGGGAGAATGACTTGGCCGTGTTCCTTAAGTTCCATTTGGCAGTTCGAGAGCAATTCGCCCACTTTTTGGGCGGACTCAAAACGCTCCTTGGGGTTTTTCGCGAGCAGCCGCTTGATGATGTCTTCCAACCATGCGGGAACCTCCGGGATGATTTCCCGGAGAGGGCGGGGTTGATCCTCAATCACCCGTTTCAGCACGGCGATGCCCGTCTCAGCCCGGAACGGAGGCCGCCCACTGCACAGCACGTACAGCACGCTCCCCAAACTAAACAGATCGGTTCGCACATCAATTTTGTTTCCCTGGGCCTGCTCGGGTGACATGTACAGCGGAGTTCCCAGAATGAGCCCACTGTGCGACAAGCTGGCGTCATCAGCCGTCCGTGCCAGTCCGAAGTCGGTGATCTTGACACAATGGGTTCCGCTTTCGATCAGGACATTCGCCGGCTTGATGTCCCGGTGAATCACTTTCTTCGCATGGGCAGCGGCAATTCCCGCTGCGACTTGAATCCCAATTTTGAGGACTTCGGGGGGATCAAGCGGTCCCGTGCGATCGAGCAACTGCTGCAAGGTCTCGCCTTCAATGAATTCCATCACAATAAAGGGAATCGGGTGTTCCTCGACGGCATAGATCCGGACCACGTTCTCATGCCGAATGGATGCGCTCGCGCCGGCCTCCCTGAGAAACCGTTTCCGCGCCGGAGAAGTGGCGGCCAAGTGCGGCAGCATGATTTTAATGGCGACGACCCGGTTGAGTTTCTCGTCCATCGCCTTCAAAACCATGCCGCAGCCCCCGCGACCGGCGATCGAGCAGATTTCATAGTGCATCAACCGGCCGAGCGCATCGGGATTGGAACTCGGCTGCAAAAAAGAAAGGATGATCTCTGCCTGCTCGCCTGAATCATGAACTTGCGTCCCAGGCATGCTCGCATCTCGATTCGGCTTGGCATCGTTCATCTGCTGGAGAGCCGGTCGATTGAGAAACTCCCCCGTGCGTTCATGAGCCGCAATCAGAGTCTCGATGTTTTCCCGGAGCGTCTGATTCCCGGCACAAATCCGATCCAGGTAATCGGCCCGTTGTTGAGGATCATCAATCTCGATCGCCTCGACGAAGATTTCATATTCGCTCATCGCATCCCCCAAATGATTGATATTCGCCTTCTACGGAACTCTTATTCTTCAATGCGAAATCGGATGCGAAGTCTGGCCATAAATTATCACGAATTCTCGGCGGATGGGCCAAGTCCTTCAATTTCTCGCCGCAACCAAGCCCGGGCATAGGCCCAACGTCTTCCCGCGGTTCGGGGGGAAATACCGAGAGTTCGCGCTGCTTCGGGAAGTGTAAGCCCTGCAAAATATAAGAGTTGCACCAAAGTGGCGGCTTGGGGATTCTCCACAGCAAACTTCCCGAGGGCCTCGTCCAGGGCCAAAAGAATCCTCTTCAAGCTCCGGCAATTTGTCCGGCAGATTGTCCGGCAATTCTTGTCGCAAGCGACCGCCACCCCGTTTGAGACTCTGCTTCCGCCGAGCGCTTTCGATCAGAATGCGGCGAATGGCAACGGCAGCCGCTGCGAAGAAATGGCCTCGGCTGTTCCCCGGACGGTAAGCTAATCGCCTGCATTGACTCTGACCCGGCGTTCCCGGCACCAAAAATTCGCATCATCGAGATCAAGTCCAACCGGCAGTGGTTTATCGGTTACGGCTGGTACCACGCCAACTGGGCCGCAGATTCCGGCAGCGTCGTCGTGACAGGTGCGAGGGCGGATCGAACCGTGGGACCAGTGAGGCAATCCGTCAAAGATAGTTATGGTAAAGGGGTGGCGCTGACGGATGTGAAGCGGGCGACGTCGCCCTGTCTTTCGCCCGATGGGCGGTTGCTTGTATTCGCCGCCCCCCATGATGCGGAAGAAGCCGATTCCAGCGATCCCGTTGACTGAAAGCTGACCGCTCCCACGGAAATTCGCGGATCGGGGTTTCGCTAAGAGTTGCATCGCGGGGGGTTCTGAATTATCTTAACCGCAGCGGCGTATTTCGCTGTGCATGGTGGGTATAGCTCAGTTGGTTAGAGCGCTGGATTGTGGTTCCAGAGGTCGCGGGTTCAAATCCCGTTACTCACCCGTTTTTGGGAATTTGCGCCTGAAGAAGGAAGGCTTTGGGCTTATTGGAGTTACGCCAAAAACGTAGAATCGCTCGCGATTCTGAGGCGGGGAGTATACATCCCGTCCTCATACGGGGGTACATGGGAATTGGGGGCGGTCAAGAGTCGAGGGACAAGGGCCGAGAGCCAGAACTGAAAGAACTGCGAGGAGGGGGGAGACGTGAAAATTTTCGTGGGATGATTTTTAGGCACGCTGGCGGTGCAGCGTGCTGGCCTGAGTGATGCGGAGATTGCCGCCGGGGCGAGGGACGTGGAGCGGATCACCGCCTTTCTTGGGGGCTGGCGCTCTGCTTGGGATCGCTCTATTTCGTTCCCCTGCGCTGATCGCAATCTACCGCTCGCATCAGCAGTGGGCGGCGATCGGAGTGGTGAATCTGTGTCTTGGCTGGCCTCTGATAGGCTGGGTGGTCGCGATGGCGATGGCCGTCTCCGCGATCACGCCAATGCGCCCCGGAGCGTGAGTGAGCCAGAACCCAAGAAATAACTGGGAGGTGGCGGTGTCCGCGAGGCCCGCGCACAAGCCCTTTGGTGCTTATGTGACACACCTCCCTTTTTTTCTGCTTGCCTTACCCGTAAACTTTATTCATGAGCATTGCGATGGTCGACTTCGATCTCCACGAAGCCTTTCGGCGAAGCGTGAAAAATCGCCGCCTCCAGTTGGGGTACACCCAAGCGGACCTTGCAAGCCGTCTCGGCGTGACACCACCGCCGCCGAGGCGGTTTTTTACGCCCCGATTTCGCAAGAAATCAATGGGCGACCAAGAAAAAATCAATCGCGTGGGGAAGATCGCCGCCGCGAGGTGGGGGGAGATTTTCGCCCTGGCGGGGACGTGGCGGCGGTGCCTCTCCGCGCTTGGGGATCGCGGAGACGGCCATCGCCAGGGCCACGACCCAGACGATGATCGACCAACCGAGACAGAGATTAATCACCGCGATCGAGGCCGTCTGAGGATGCCCGCGTAAGAGGGCCACGCCCAAGGGGAGACAATACATCGCCAGGACGATCAGCCCGATCAGTAGCATCGCCCCCAAGCCCATCGCGACCGCATCGCTGACATGCTGCGGCGCTGGTCCACCCGTTGATCCGCTTCGGTCTCGGCTTCCTCGGTTTTTTCCGGTAGCGATTTGGATGGCGTGGAATTCGTGGGAAGCACGGGCGGCGGAGTGGGCGGAATTTCGGTAGCGGCGGCGCGGGCGCGGGGGCTGTCGATGTCATCAATCGAAATCGCAAATCGAAACTCCCCTGCCACACCCAAGGCTTGGCCGGGCAGCATCAATCGCAGTTCTTTTGTTTGCTTGCCGGGCAGCGCGAACACGAGCAAATCATCGAGTCGCCCGCCCGGCGGCAAGGCTTGCTCTTGGATTTGCGCCAAGGGGGGCGAGTCTCCGTAGTTCATGTGGCTGTAGTTCCGCCCAAGCTCATCTCCGAGATAAGCCCGGTTGTCGGCGGCGGGATCATTCTCGCGGAGTGCCCAGCCCTGATAGTGCAGGGAGCGGGTCTTGCCGCGGTTGCGGATCGCGACCCGAATTTGCAAATGCTCGTCGGTAGAAAAATAGTGGCCTCGGAGCAGCACCGGATCCGTGGTCGCAGCTCGGATCGCGACCTCAACATCCCCGAGGCGGGAGGTCTGCGTCGAAGGCGTCCACGGTTCGCCCGACACTCCCACCACCAAGACCATGACCAGCAACCCATGTGGAACCATCACGCACCTCGCAGAGAGAGAATGAGGTTCCTCCCCACCAACACGTCGAACCCCAACCTACCCCCGCCCCGCCCCGAAGTCCAGCACCATTTCCCAGAATTTCCCGCCCCGCCCCCAAGGGAGTTCAAATCCCGTTACTCACCCGTTTTTGGGTTTTTGCCAAGGCTTTAGGCTTATTCGGCTTGCGGAAAAAAGGTATTCTCGCCAGGATATTGATGGCGGGATTTGAACTCCCATCATCATACGGGCGTTTAGGTGGTTGCGGGAGATTTGTACGTTTGTAAAGAAGGTTTTACGAATCGGTAAAACTTCAGCAATGGAGAGTGGAGGGTGATGAAATTTTTGCTCGGCATTGGATGTTTCGTTTTGCTTTGCTGGGTTTTTCGCACCCATCCCGAAACGCCGAACATGCCGGAGGCTGCGAGCGTCGAAGAAGAGACGTTGCCTGAAATCCCTGCCGGGCCACGTGCGGCCACGGCGGAAGAAATCGCCTTGCGGGAATTATTAGGCTATCTCGATGAAGTGCCCAACATTGCGTGGTGGGAAGTGGAGCACAACAACATCTACGTCGGATTGCACGCATTCGATGAGAATTTGAAGCAATTGATTTCGGTCATTGCTTTCCGGGGTCATCGCAAAATCAATCGCGGGGCGCATGCGTGGGGCATCGTGGGAGCTTCGAAGGGTTGGCGGCCAGGCGACTCCCCGGAAGCGTCCATCGAGCGGACGGCCCGCTACGGAAAAGTCGAACAAAAGTAAGTCGAAAAGGGACTGCATGCCTTCGCCGAGTTTTCGGAAAACGAAACAAGCATGGGTCAAAATTGGCAATCCACCTTGGCAGTTGGTCAAGGGGGTGACGCTGGGGAATCGACAAGAAACCATCCGGGCTGCTGAGAAAGGTATGAAAATTCGATTCAAACGCGAACCGAGAAATCGTTACGACTCGAATGCGATTGCCCTTTATCTTGCCGGGAAGAGCCTCGGTTATCTACCCGCTGAAACGAGCGAATGGGTGGCCAGAGAGATGGACTCGGGTGAAGCCAAATACGAGTCGAGAGTCGCCCAGGTTTGGCCTTACGAGGTTGAGGACGGCAAAACCATTTGGATGATGAAAGTCACCCTGGAAAGATACAAACTCCAAGAAGTCGAGATGTTTGCCTACGGAAAATTTTTGGCTTGGTATGCTGGGCGATTCGGTCGCTGGGCTTTGAAAATCTTGGACGGGATGCTCGCCTTTTTTGTGGGTGAGGATGAATTTCTGCTCAAAATCGCACGCCCCGTGTTCCTGTTCGTCGTTCTCATCGGTTGCTGGATTTTCTTGAAGCTGGTCTTTTGAAAAGGGAGCCTTTGCCGGTCTGAGGTCGATTTTCGCTGGTGGTTTGACTGCAAATTGGTACAATTAAAAAGATCGCAAATCCCGGTCTCTTTTGGCCTTACCAATCTCTTGGGGAGTCTGTCGATGGCCTCCGAATTGCTGGTTCCTTCCTCCGCCGGTTCGCTTTCCGGTTTGTCGGATCGCTTCGATGGATTGGCTTCCCGACTCCGCCGGGTGGCCCTCTGGCGAGGTTTGGGTCGGTTGGCGATTTTCACTGCGATGGCGTGTGCGGCGGGGTTGTTCCTGGATTGGCTTTGGCCTTTGCCCGCCTGGGTGCGAACGGCTTGGCTGGTTTTCATCGTCGGCGGGATGGGTTACACGGTTTGGGCGGCCATTCTCTGTCCGGTGTTTCGGCGATTCTCTGCGGCGGAATTGGCGGCCATTGTGGAAGCGCATTATCCTGAATTGGGAGAACGCCTGACCTCCGCCGTGGAACTCACCGATCCGACGATCCCCGAAGATTTCAAAGGCTCGGCTTTGATGCGGGAATGGCTGGAAGCCGAGACGCTGGCTTCCACCGAACCTCTCGATTTTCGCGAAGCGGTCTCCACCGAACGGGCCAAAAAAACAGCCTGGACCGGCGGGATCGCAGCGGTGGTTTTGCTCATTCCCTTTCTGCTGATGGCTTCGGGTTACGGGCAGTTGTGGGGCAGATTGCTGCTGCCTTGGGGAACGCACGAACTGCCCGCGAACTTGTATTTCCACGTTCTCGCCGGCGACCGCGTGGCGGCGCGGGGCGAAGATGTGCTGTTGCTCGCCTTGCCGCCCGAAGAGGCGGCCCGCGAAGATCTGCCTGCTGACGTGGAATTGGTTTGCACCAATGCCGCCGGCGAAACCATCCGCCGACCGATGAAATACGCTGCCAAGCAAAAAGGTTTCGTGGCGACGATTCCCCACGTGTTCGAGAGTTTTCACTACCTAGTCACCGCGACTCGGAAACGGTCGGAACGCCATACGATTACGGTGGTCGATCGCCCGGAAATCACAGCTTTCACGCTCACGATCACGCCGCCCAGTTACACTGGCTTGGAAGAACGAAAAGTCGATGGAGCCCTCGGCGATGTAATAGCTTTCGAGCGCAGCCGCATCAAAGCGGTCTTGGAATTCAACAAGCCCCTTGAAGAAGCCCGTTGGTTTTGGCGAGAAGCGGCTGACGAAACTTCCCGCCGCCCCCTCAGCCTGCCCTTCGAGCTTTCCAAGGACAAAAAATCCGCTACGTTGGAATTGTTGGCGTCGCCGGGTTGGTTCTCCGCACGGGTGATTGATGAACATGGCCTGAGCAATCTGGAAGAACCGGCCCGGAATCTGGTCATCATTGCCGACCGACCGCCGGAGTTGGCGGTCTCCGGGCAGATCGAGACCACCCGCGCTCGCCGGGATGATGTCATCACCCTGCATGCCGAGGCCAAAGATGACATGGCCGTTTCCGCCTTGGAACTGCACGTGGAAACCCTCGGCGGGCAAACGGAAATCAAAGCCGTCCCCGCCGAGGAATTGGGCCGACGAGAAGTAAGGCAGACTTTTAAGTTAGATTTGGCGAGCTTGAATTTGGCGGATGGCGAATGGGTGAAGTACCGCGTGCGGGCGGCGGACAACCGCCCCGTGCCAGGCCCCAACGAAGTTTGGTCGGAAGAGACGGCGAATCATCATCGACCCATTAGCCGAACTCCCCGGCAGCCAGGAAGTCGCCAAGCAACAGCACGAATTGCGGGAGATCCTTAACGCTATTCGCAGCGATCTGCAACAAAACCGCGAAGAGACTTTGAAACTCAAACAAGAAGCCGAAGCCCGCGAAGACAACGGGCAGCCATTCGAGAAACAGGCCGAACTGACGAATTTGGAACAGCAGCAACGGGAACTTTCGGATCGCTTGGAAAAATTGGCCGGGCGGTTTGCGGGGCATCGGTTGTTCGCGAAACTCACGCCGGAGACGACCCGCATTGCCCGCGATCCGCTAAACAAAGCCGCGGAGCAACTTCAACAAGTTCAACAGCAAACCAAAGCCTCTGAGCAAACCGAAACGCTCAAGAAATCCGCAGAAGCCTTGGCCGATGCCGAGCAAGATGTGGATAAGCTCGCAAAACGCTTCGATGAGTTGGCCGCGTTGGAACGGGATTTATTGGTGGTTCCGCGTTTGGCTCAACGGGCGGAACGTGTGGCGGATCGCGCATTGGATTTGGCCAAGCAGAGAGACAATCCGCCCGCCAAGGAAACCCCAGAGCAAATCGCCGCCCGTGAAGCGAAAAGCCAACACGAAGAAGCCCGATTGGAGGAAGAACGCCAACAGCTTGCCGATGCGTTGGATGAGTTATTGTCGCACCGCCCGGAAATTTTGGAGGCGGCCCGCAAGCAGGCGCTCGGGCAAATTGCGGAACTCTCGAAACAAGCCGCCCGCTTGGCGGACAGGCAAGATGCGTTGACGGAGAGCCTGAAAGCCGAAGCCAAGAAAATCCCAAAACACGCCCCTGCGATTGCCGAGCGGGCAAGCGAGGATTTAGCCGAATTGGCAAAGAAAACCGAGCCACAAAACCCTTCCGCCGGGAAAAAACCGGAGGCCGCCGCCATTCCCGAACCCAAAACGGAAGAGGAATTGCAGCGGCTGATCCAAAAAAATGCCCAGGCTCAAAAGCAAGCCGCCGAGGAATTGGAACGCCAAAAACAAGCGCAGGCCAAGCAGGAAAACCAAGAAAAACTCGATGAGGAACTGAACGAAGCGGAAAAGAAAGCGGCCCAATCGGCAAAACCGGAACCCAAGCCGCCCGCAAACGATCCGCAACCCAACTCTGAGCGCCCCAATAATTCGGAACCCAAGCCTCAAGAGCCGAACCCTCCGCAGGCGAATGCTTCGCGCCCAATCCTTCGGAAGTGAAACCTGCGGATGCCAACCATTCGGAACCGAATCCTTCGCGGCGGAGGCTTCGCCTCCCAAGCAATCCCCTGCCCCGGAGAAAAATTCACCAGCGGAAAACCAGTCCCCTGCCCCGAACGCCGAGGCGAAAAAACCTTCCGACAAAAAAATGGAAGGCACAGCGGAAAATCCTTCGCGGGAAAATGGTTTGCGCTCGAATCCTCAGCGCGGAGGATTCCGCGAAGCCGGCTCCATCGGCAGAGAAGAGTTTGACGGAAAAACAAGCCGAGTTAGCCCGCAAATCCGCCGAACTGGCTATCCAAATCGCCCAAGATCGCGGTGCGGAATCGCCTGAGACTAGACAAGCCGCCGAGGCCGCCCACCAAGCCGAAACCGCCCGCGAACACGCGGAAGTTGGGGCGCTGGAGCGGGCGGCGAAATCGGCTGAGAAATCTGCCCAGGCTACCAAATCCGCCGCCGAGGAACTCGCGCAGCCACCCCAAGAAGCGGGGAATCTCAAAAAACTTGCCCAAGCCGCCAATGAACAGGCCGCAGCGCAACAAGAATTGGCCGAGGAGTTTCAAAAAGCTGCCGCCAACCCCGCCCTCAGACAAGCCGCCCAACAAGCGGGGCAGCGGGGATTGCAAAAATCTTCCCAGAAATTGGCGTCCGATTTGAACGAAGCCGCCCGCAAACTCGCCAGCCAACCTTTGGATTTGGAACGGCCTGGCGAAAAAACAAAAACCGCCGGTCAAGCGGCGAATCAGGCGACGGAAGAAATGAAACAAGCCCAAGCGAAAGCGGCCCAAGGCAACCCCAGTCAAGCCGCGACCGCGGGGGAAAAAGCTTCAGAAGCTCTGCGGAAGGCGGCGGGAGAATCCCCTGCCCCGCCGGCAGACACCCCCGCCAACACGCTGGTTCCCGGAGACTTGGCCGGGCAAGTCGCCGATGCTCGCCGGCGTTTGGAAGAAGCCCGCAAGCAACTTCAAAACGCCCAGAAGGAAAAACCCTCCCAAGAAGCCGCGAAGGCCGGAAACGACAAACCCATGCCGATGGGCGACCAAACCCCGATGGAAGCGGGCAACAGCCAACAACCGATGGATGGCCAAGACGCCGATGGCCAAACTTCCGAAAACAAAACACAAAAGGGAGAACAATCCCCCAAGCCAGAGCAACCCGGCGAAGGGCAACCCGGACAAGAGGGGAAACCTGGACAACAACCGAGCGGCTTGGCTCAATCCGCCCAAAGTTTGCAGCAGGCGGCAAAATCGCTCAGCCAAGCCGCCGATCAATTGCAAGGCGGCGTGCCGAGCAGCGAACCTGCGGGCCAATCGTCCGATGCCAAGGCCGGGCAAGGCCAGCCATCTTCCTCCGGTTCCGAAGGCCCGGGTTCTCAGTCCGCGATTCCGTTTGACGAACTCAATGCCCTGCTCCACCGGCAAAAGGGTGAAGAATGGGGCCAACTCTCCGGCGAACTGCGGACAGAAATTCTCGAAGGCAAAAAACAAAAAACCGCCGGCGATTACGCCCGGCTGATTCAATTGTATTCCGAGGAACTTCTGAAAAAACAACAAACCAAAACCGGCAAGCAAACACCGTAACTTGTCCGAGAAAGGTTTTCAGATGCCTGAAATTCCGCTGAAGCGATCGTTGATGCTTTTCGCCTGGGTTTTGCTTTTTGCGTCTGTGCCGCTTTCGGCCCGAGCAGAGCGGACCGAACAGCAGAAGCGGGTGGATCATGCGGTCGTCAATGCCCTGCGGTTTTTGGCGCTCGAACAGCAACCGTCGGGAGCTTGGCGGATAGATAAATTCGGCGAATCGACTGCGGCCACTTCGCTGGCGGTGATGGCGTTTCTCTCGGCGGGGCACGTGCCGGATGAAGGCCCCTACGGCGGGCGGATCAGCCGGGGCGTTCAATGGGTTCTCGACCATCAGCAAGAGGATGGCATGTTGGTGAACCGTCCCGCGAGTCACGGGCCGATGTATAGCCACGGCATTAGCACGCTGATGTTGGCGGAAGTCGTGGGCATGGTCGGCAAGAAGCAATCGGCTCCGCTTCTGAAAGTTTTGGAGAAAGCGGTGGCCTTAATCATCAAAGCCCAAGAAGTTCCCAAACCGAACAACCACGCCGGAGGTTGGCGATACGGCCCCTCCAGTTTCGACAGCGATCTCAGCGTGACGGGTTGGCAACTTTTGGCCTTGCGGTCGGCGAAAAACGTAGGCTGCGACGTGCCTAAGAAAAACATCGACCAGGCCATCGCCTACGTCAAACGGTGCAGCTCCGGCGGCGGGTTTACCTATCAGCCCGGCCAACGTCCCACCGCCGTCCGCACGGGCATCGGCCTTTTGGCCTTGGAAGTCACCGGCGACCACGAGGAAGTCAACGGGAAAGACGTGTATTCCAGCGTGGCGATTTCGGGGGCCGATTACCTGCTTCGCCAACCGCTTCGCTGGACCGAAAACCATTTCTTCTACGGGGTCTATTATTGCAGCCTGGGCATGTTCAAAATGGGCGGACAATACTGGGAACGCACCCAGCCCCACATCGAAAACCTGCTGCTCTCCACGCAAATGGCGGAAGGAAGCTGGCTCGGACCGGCGGAACGAACCTACGGCCGCTGTTACTGCACCGCGCTGGCCGTGCTGGCCTTGGCCTTAGATTATCGGTATCTGCCGATTTACCAACGCTAATTTGGTTTCCATTCCGCCCCGGCTTGCGGTATGATCCCCAAATTGTTTCCCGGCAAGTTCCTGCGATCATGGGGGAACTTTTTCCACTTCCTTGGGTTTTTTGAAGCGTGATTTCGACAATGTCTATCGAACGTGCCGAACAATTGAAGCGGGAATGGACCGATAAATTCGTGGTGGTCCACCCGGACGTTCCGCAACTCAGGCGGTTTCAACATTTGACGGGCACGGTCAAGACCGTGAACATGAACGGCCGCGCCTTGGTGCAGTTCGATGGCCCGGAAGACATCAGTTGGTACGACATCGACCCCGATCATCTGCGGATCGTGGATGCCCCGATCAAAAAGAAAAAGGCCGAACACGCCCCGCCCGCGGAAAAACCTGCCGCCAAAGCCGCCCCCGCGAAAACCGCCGGGAAAAGCCCATTGCAATTGGCCCGCGAACAAGCCAGTGGTGGCGGAAAACCTGCCGCCGCACCCGCCGGCAAAAAGCTTTCCCCCCTCGAACTCGCCCGCCAACAAGCCGCCGCTGCGAACACCGACAGCGAGACCCCTGCCCCGGCTGAAAAACCCGCCGCTCCCAAACCCGCCGCGACGGGAGGCAAAAAACTCTCCCCCCTGGAACTCGCCCGCCAACAAGGAGCCAAAAAAAGCGAGTAAACCGGCGGCCCTTTCGGCGAGCGGGCGATTTGCCACGGACAAAACCGCCCTTGGTTCGGTTCGTCTCGGTCGATAGAATTTCACCCGGCCCGACCCATCGGCGAAAACCCCTGGATTAAGAGAGAGTTCCGTGCGGATTGCCTATCTCGATTGTTCCACCGGCATCAGCGGCGACATGACTTTAGCCGCTTTGATCGATGCCGGCATCGACGCCGCCGCGATTCGCACGGGGATCGCTTCGATGGGCTTGGAAGGCGTGGAACTTTTGACCGAGACCGTCATCAAAGGCGGTTTTCGCGCAATCCACGTGCGGGTGGAGCATCCCGAACAACACGCCCATCGGCATCTCAGCGACGTGCATGCTTTGATCGACCGGGCGGAGGCCGTCACCCCGGCCCAAAAACATCTGGCGAAACGCATTTTCGCCGCCGTCGCCCAAGCCGAAGCCAAAGTGCATGGCATGCCGGTCGAGGAAGTCCATTTCCACGAAGTCGGCGCGATTGATTCCATCGTCGATATTGTCGGGGCGGCCATCGGTTTCGATTTATTGGGAGCAGATCAAATCGTGTGCAGCCCGCTGCCTGCGGGTCGCGGGCAAGTGCGGATCGACCACGGCATTTGCACCGTGCCCACGCCGGGCACGGCGGAGTTATTGAAAGGCATCCCCTTGGCCGATGTTCCCGTCGAAGCGGAACTCACCACGCCCACGGGAGCGGCCATCGTGACCACGCTAGCAGATCGTTTCGGTTCTCTGCCGGAAATGACGATAGAACACATTGGCTACGGAGCCGGAACCAAAGATTTTCCCCAGCGGGCGAATTTGTTGCGGCTGTTTGTGGGCACGGCTTATCTTTCCAGCGAGACCGATCAAATCGCACTCCTGGAAACCAACCTCGATGATGTCTCCGGCGAGATCATCGGCTACACCCGGCAGAAATTATTCGCTGCCGGGGCTTCGGACGTTTACACCATTCCCATTCAAATGAAAAAAGATCGGCCCGGCGTGATCCTCAGCGTGCTTTGCCCTCCGCATGCCGTGGAAAACATGGAAAGCATTCTGTTCGCGGAAACCGCGACCTTCGGCATTCGCCGGCAGATTCTTCAGCGGTCCAAACTGGCCCGCCAAGAACACACCGTCGAAACAATTTGGGGAGCGGTGCGGGGGAAACTCGGCTGGCGTCACGGCGATGAGCCAATCTTCACCCCGGAGTTTGAAGCCTGCGCGAACCTCGCCGCCCAGCATTCCGTGCCGTTGCGTCAAATCTACCGCACCGCCGAAGCCGCCTTCGATGCCAAGACGCTCGAGCCTCCAACCCCCTCCCCTGCCCTCGACCACCACGAACACGACCATCACGAACACGACCATCACGAACACGACCATCACGAACACGACCATCATCACGATCACGACCATCATCACGATCACGACCACCATGAATAAAATCCCAATGACCAAATCCCAATGACCAATAGCAGAACCCCTAGCCAAGTGAACTCACAAGAACAGTTCAAACTGAAAACTGAAATCCAGCACGGAGGCTGTGGATGTTGGACAAACTTTTATCGGGACCGAATCTGATGTTTCTGGGCCTCTTGATTTGGTCGGCTTTGATGGTCAAGACCGCTGCTGTCAAAAGCCGCCGGTCCCGCAATCGCGATGTGGCCAAGGAACTTCAAAACGAACTCCGCGAAAAACGGCGGTCTGCCGAGGGGCAATTCCATCAACTGGAAGTCCGCCTGCACGATTACGACCGCGATGTGGCCGCCCGCGTAGAAACCACAATGGTGATGCTCGATCAATTGATCGCCGAGGCCGACCGCGAAATTGTCCGCCTGGAAACGCTGCTGCAAGAACGCCAAGAAAAACCGGGAATCTGTTTATCCCCCGAACAACGCCGGATGGTGGTTCATTTGGCGGGAGCGGGATATGCTAAACACGAGATCGCCAACCTAATCGACCGCCCCCTCGAAATGGTGGCGGAAGTCTTGAAAGACGATCAAACCCCAAACCGGCGGGCGGCTTGAAGCGATAAACGCGATGCAGAATTGGTGAAAGATGATTTGGGATCAGTTCAAACTGGATGGCCGGGTGGCGTTGGTGACGGGAGCCAGCCACGGTTTAGGGCAGGCGATGGCTTGGGGTTTGGCTCAAGCCGGGGCGAACATCGTCAATGTCTCCCGCCGCGAAACCGCCGATGAGACGCGGGAACTGGTGGAAAGTTGCGGGCGGGGGTTTCTCGATCTGCGAGCGGATTTGGGCGATCCCGCGCAAAGGCGGGGATTGATCGATCAAATCGCCGAAAAAATGGGGCCGGTGAACATCCTCATTAACAACGCCGGCATCTGCGAACGCTTTCCGCCGGAAAATTACGCCGAGGAACGCTTTCGCTATTTGATGGAAATCCATCTGAATGCCGCGTTCGATCTTTCCCAGCAAGTCGCCCCGCACATGTTTCGGCGGGGGCGGGGGAAAATTATCAACATTGGCTCGGTGCTAAGTTTCGAGGGCGGTTGGCACATCCCCGCTTACGCCGCCGCCAAGCACGCCATCGCCGGCTTGACGAAATCGCTGGCCACTGCCTGGGCTTCGCGGGGAATCAACGTCAACTGCATCGCGCCGGGTTATTTCGACACCGATCCGCCCGGCGGTTTGCGAAACGACCCCATTCGCGGCCCGCAAATTCTGGATCGCATTCCCTGCGGGCGTTGGGGCCAGCCCGATGAAATCGCCCCGCTCGCGGTGTTCCTGGCCTCCGAGGCTTCCAACTACATGCACGGCAGCGTGATCCCCATCGACGGCGGTTGGCTGGCCCGCTGACCGATTCGCTATTCCATTTCGAGAACCGCGCCGCGATTGTAAGGCGAAGCGATCTGAAACGTGCAATCGGCCCAGGGGGAATCCTGTTGCAACTCGCGGACTAGCAACTCGGCGGCGGACTGCGATGCTTGTAGCACGAAAATCGTCGGTCCCCAAGAACTCTGCCCCACGCCCAAGTGCCCTCGATTTCGCAACCACCCGGCAAGATGTTCCATCGGTTCGCTGGCCAACTTGCCGCCTTGAATCGGTTCAAAATACGTTCCCACCTGAAGCCCGTATTCGGAGATCGCTTCACAAACCCCGCGAAAATCTTTTTCGAGAATCGCGGGAAGCAGTTCCATTAGAACCAATCGGCAAAGCCTGTCGGTCATCGCTCCGGGCATGCCCGCCAGATGCTGAAACGCGGCCACTTCATCCGTGCCGGAAAGCCCCGCATTCTCGGCAGGCCTGACCAACACCACCCGCCAATCCGCAGGAAAATCTCTCTGCCAAACCAACGTTCCGACCTCTTCCAAGTTCCGCTTACCGCCATCCACCAAAAAACCGCCTCGTTGAAATCCATGAATCCCCAAGGCCGATCGTTTGCCTCGCCCCACCCGGCGGGCCAATTCGAGGATCGGGATCTCCGCTTCGCCCGCAGCGACGGCAAGTGCTTTTCCCACCGCCAATGCTAACTGCGTTCCCGAACCCAATCCCTGATGGGCGGGAATGACTCGATGGATTTCAACCCGGCAAGGCGGGGTCTGCCGTTCTTTTGAGGTCTGCCGTCGAAACTTCGCGATGATGTTTTGCACCCGTTCAAGCGTTGAAGCGGGACCGATTATTTCATCGCTTTGCGATGGGGTGACGGAAAGTTTCACGCCGGGGGAATCGATCATCAAACCCACGCCGCCGAAATGCCGGCCGACTTGCGGGCGGTGGGCCAGCAAGCCGAAGTGCAGCCGGGAACCGGTTTGGATCTTAACCCCCATCTTCATCGCTGCCCTGCCCCGGCGTAATGTTTCCGCACGAACCGTTCCAGCAAGTCAAAGGCTTCTTGTTCTTCCGGCCCGGCGGTCTTTTGCACGGGGATGCGCAGCCTTTCTAACTGCTCGGCGATTTCCGCTTCCGAAAGCAAATGCACCCGCGTGGCGAGAATCGCCGCTTCCAGCACCGCATGCTTGGCCCGGTTCCAACCGAAAAAATCCCTTAGCTTTCCGCGATGCACCACGCGGACTTTGATGTTTGTCCGCGCCTCCGCATCATCCAGCGAGGCCACTTCAAATTCGTACCATCGGCAGGCGGCTGCCAACACCGCACCCTGGACTTTCTCCGCCGGGAACAGAGTCGGCAATTCGTCCCAGCAATCAATCGCCGCCCTTGCGAGCAACCGGGCATCATCGACCACGTGGAACACGCCCCAGGGCTGCCGTTTCAGGTTTTGATAAGTCGTTGAGGTTTGAAACGGACGCAGCAGAAACGATTCAAAATCCCCCTCGACCATCGGCCCCATCGGGGCGATGTTGATGCCGGCATCCGCGTTTTGCGTAGTGACTATGCCTTCAAGAATCCTCATCGTCAGTCCGTGCCGGTTCGGGGGAAAAATAACTTCAACATCGAGGCCAGAAAGGCGAGCGGGGGGCGTCAGCCCCCTGGTTATGATGAGTGCTTCAAAAACCAAAATGATTTTCTTGGCGATCCATAGTATATCAAGAAACCACCGTCTCCCGCAGGCAAGGCAAGACGTGTTCCGCAATGGCGGTGGCTCGGTCGGGATGGACGAATACCCGCACCCGCTTGACGTAATCGTCGAATTGCTTTCGCGCCAACGATTCCACCACCGGCGAGACTTCGTGCAGCGGGCGGTAAACGCCTTCCTTGGGAAAGTAAATCGGCACGTTGAATTCCACCTCGCGGCCAGGCGGCGGAGCATCGATCAAGACTTCCGTCGGCAGCAGCTCGCAACCCGTTTTTGCTTTCAAACGCTCCACTAATTGAGTGGAAATCTCCAATAAATAGTCAAAAGGCCGGCGTGCCAACGGCTGATAGAGTTCCGGCGTCTGATAAAAACTGAACTCGGCCACGCTTTTGTAAAGCCTCCGCTTCGAGCCGAAAAGCCCTTCGATCAAAGATTGAGAACTCGTTCCCGCCGCCCGATGCCGGAGGTCTGCAATCGTCTCCGCCTCGGTTTGTTGGAAGAACAGCGAGAGGTCGATGTGGGCCCGCAATTCGTAAAACCCGCGTGCGAACATGCTCGTCGCTGCCCGAACCGTGTGATGCCAATACACTTCGCTGAACATGACGTAGCGGGCAAATACCATCAACTCCGCCGCCGTCCGGCCTTTGATCGTGACCGCCAACCCATCCGCGTTTTCGTTGAGCACCAAAGACTGCATCAAACGCTGGCGATCAAAATTCCGACCGTAAGGCACGCCGCAATGCAGGCTGTCGCGGTCGAGGTAATCCATCTTGTCGATGTCCACCGGCCCCGAAAGCACAGATCGAATCAGCCGTAGCGAGGGGCTGTCCGTGCGCGGCACCAAGACGTCCAAAACTTCATCTGCTCCAATGCCCCAATCCTGCGACAACACCTGGGCCAACTCGCGGTGCGGAGCCAAAAACTCGGCGGCGAATGCCTCGTGCGAAGCGAGTTCCGGCAGCGACAAATCTTCAATCGCATGGCAAAACGGCCAATGCCCCAAATCGTGCAGCAACGCGGAAGCCATCAACAGTTCCGCCCCGTGCGAATCGAGCACATCGGCCAAACGGGGATCTTTCCCCAACTGCCACAAATACCGCAGCGAGTTATGAAATACCCCCAACGCATGCTCGAACCGCGTGTGCGTCGCACCGGGATAGACCAGTGAAGTCAGCCCCAATTGGGTGATGTGCCGCAGCCGTTGAAACTCGCGGGTATCGACCAAGGCCCGCACGCGCGGCGTGAAGGGAACGTCTTGTTCCATCGGAATCCGAACAAGACCCCGCCCGGATTCCAGTTGAGTCAGTTCTGGAAGATCGATCAGAGGATGCGGCATTGGAAGGAACAATCAATGGCCGTGAGGAAAGACCCGCCTTAACCCACCGAAGTTGTGGGGGCGAACAACTCGGCCACGACCTCGGCGATCAATTCATTGTCGAATTGGGCATCGGCTTGTTGCATGGCTTCCCAAAGCCGCGAACCATCCCCAACCGCTTTCCTCATGCGGGGCGGCAATTCATCGAGTGGCAACGGGCGGTAGTCCTCGGCGACCAAGGCGGATTTTAATGCCGCGGGAAGTTCGCCGATGGTGTCTTTGGTCTCAAATTCGACCAGCCCGACTAACATCGGATTGACCCGACCGGAAATCAAAGTCCGCACATCATCCATGTATGCAATGATGGGCTTGCCGAGCGTCCATGCGATGGCGGCTTCCGAAACTGCCCCTTCATCGGGAACCCGGCCATTCAAATTCCAGGCCACCGCTTGGCATTCGACGGCGAGTTGATAAACGTCTAACGCAAAAATCGCCGCATGCAAAAACTGAGCTGCTAATGGAGCCGGCCAACCTCGATCCACCAATTCATCCAAGATCAGCCGGAATTCCATCCCATCGCGATGGGGCAAATACACCGTAAACCCTGCATCGCATAGGACATCGGCAATGGCCGTCATCTCATCCCGCTCGGCCTGATTGAACAAAGGGCCGGCACAATAAATTCGAGTCGGTGAAGGATTGGCGGGTTGCAACATCAGCAGTTCCCAAGGGTAAGCGTGGGATGGGGCAGAGTTTACGGGCCGGTTTCTTGTGGATTATACCAGCCGCACAGTCTTGGCAAATTTCAATTCGTCTGGATGGAAAATTCTCGCGAAATCTTCACTCTAGCAAAACCCATTAAACCATTTGTGATGATGGGGAAAGCCCGCTGCAAGAATTCCCCCACATCTTGTGGACCAAAAACAATCTACCACACTTTGTTGGGGATTGGTAGGTGCGGTCTGAAAAAAGTACGTACGCTATGTTCAGGCATGATACCAAGCCGCCCCCAAGTCTGCCCAGCCCAATGAACGCAAGTATGGCAAGGCGAGGACGTTGATCCCGCCGAGATCTGTTAAACTGAGGATTCACTCTTGTGTCTTTCCTTGTTTTTGCAGCGTGATTCTTCATGGCAGGCACTCGCCAACCCGCCCGTGTGTCAGACTCCCTCTGGTTGGGGGGAGGTTGCGTATTGCTGTGTACGCTGTTGTGTTCGTTGGCTCTTCAAAGCATTTTGGAGAGCAGTCTTCTCGCCGGCCAATTCATCAGCCACGGACTTTGGCGGGACTTGGTGGGCTTGTTGGCAGGAGGAAATCAACCAAGCATTTCCCCAGATGGTCTTGCTGCCGAGATTTCTTATGGGCGGATCGCCCTCTTGAATCTGGGCGGCGGGTTGATGTGTTGGCTGCTGGGAGCCTGGTTGATCTCCCGCCGGTCTGGCCGGACGTTTTCCCTGGCCCTCGGCCATTGGGGAGTTCGCGGTTGGCTTTGGGGGCTGATTCCCTTTCTCTGGGAAATCAGCCGCATTATCGCGGCGGGATTTGGGCAAGACAATTCCCTCCAAACTTTTTTACAAGCCACCGCCCAGCTTTGGATGGCCATGGCGCTGGCCGGTTGGCTGGCGACTTTGGCCTCGCTGATGCAAAACCCCGCCCCCGCGACTTCTCTTGTTGCCGATCGAAAACTTAACCGGGCCGCATTTTGGGGCGTAGTCTTGGCCGTGTTGATATATGTCGTTGTCTTCACCGCAATGAATTGGCAGCTTTATCGCAATCTGCTTGTGCCGCACGGCGACTCGGCGATGTATGAGGAACATCTCTGGAACTTCACCCACGGCAAGGGTTTTAGAAGCTATCTGGAAGACCGTTTGTTTCTAGGCGAGCATCTACAAGTCGTGCATCTCCTCCTCTTGCCCCTCTATATATTCTGGCCTTCGCTGATGCTGATGGATTTGTGCGAATCGTTCGCATTGGCCTCGGCGGCAATCCCTATCTTCTGGATGACTCGGAGGCACACAAAATCTAACAAAGCGGGGTTGCTCGTCGCCGTGGGCTATTTGCTGTACTTCCCTATGCAATATGTGGATATAGCGATTGATTTAAAAACTTTCCGCCCCATCGCCTTCGGCATTCCTGCGATGCTCTACGGACTCGACCAGCTCGAACGCGGCCGCTTGAAATCCGCCATCACCTGTTGGGTCATCGCCTTATCAGCCAAGGAAGACTATGCAATTATCCTCGCCCCGCTGGGCCTATGGATCGCCTTGTTTCCAACGGCAACTCGCAAGCCGGAACTAGCAACCCGCAAAACACGTTGGCTCGGTCTAACGATTGCGGTTTGCAGCACCCTCTATCTGGCGCTCGCAGTGAAATATATCATCCCCTCGTTTCGCGGCGGCGAGCAGGTTCACTATGTGGGATACTTTCAGCGGTTCGGCTCGACTTTGGAAGAAGTCGTCAAAAACATCCTCGGCAACCCAAAGCTCTTGTTCTCGGAACTCTTCGCGGTCACAACGCCGATCTATGCCGTCTCTTTGCTCATCCCATTAGGGATGATGGCGTTGTTCTCTCCCAGTCGATTGCTCGCGGGTCTGCCATTGTTCGGGCTATTGTGCCTCAATCAAATCGCTCGCACGCCGGTGCATCACTTTCACGCTCCGTTGATTCCCATTCTCTTGTGGGCGACCGCCGCCGGAGTGGCGAGGTTTCCTTGCATTTCTTGGAAGAGTTCCGAACCCAAACCAAGCAGTCAATGGGCGGCGTGGTTTGTGTTGACTTCCGCCTTCGCCACGGGCTTATTTGCGAGCATCAGCCCTTTAGGAATCGGCTTCTGGGATCAAAATTCGTCGGCGTATTGGAAGGGGCGTTATCTTATCGGAGAGCGCGCAAAAAGTTCGCAATTGTTCTGGATGAGATCCCCCGCACCGCCCGCGTATTCTCCACGGATTTCGCACATCCCCGCTTCACGCATTTCGCCCGGTCTTACGATTACAGTGCCTACCCTCGCAAAACCGACCAAGAACTCACACACCCCGAACCCGGCATAACATACTATCTGGTGATAGACACTCAACATCCCTATAGCACAATCAAGACCCCCCAAGACATCCCCGAATACAAAGCCCACCCCGAAGACTGGGAACTTCTCCCCGACAAAACGGATGGCTACTATATTGTGCTCAAAAGGCGAAACTAGCCAATGGCCCTGTGCGAACCATTCTATAACGTGGCCCTCTGGATTGTCTTAGTTGCGGGTGGGGGAGCCTATATTCTGAAAACATCGCGGGGAACCTTACGGGGTGGCCGGTCGGCGGAGGTAATCGACGCCGTAATCTTCGGGAAGCGGCGTGACTTGGTTTTCTTTCGCCCACTGGTCCCATTGAGTAGCGAGGTTTTTCACCCGCTCGGGTTTTTGTTTTGCCAGGTTTTTCAATTCCGCAGGATCGTCAGCGATGTTGTAGAGTTCCCAGGGAGAATCGCGGAGCGCGACGAGTTTCCATTGCCCCTTATGAACCGCCCGATTGCCTTCGTGCTCGAAAAACAACGTCCGCGGTTGTGGGGTTCCTTGTTGCATTAAAGACAATAAACTCACGCCCGGCAGCGGAAGTTGGCCCTGGTATTTGGCCCCGGCAGCTTCCGCAATTGTGGGCATGAGGTCGATGATGTGGGCCGGTTGGTTTTCGATTTTTCCAGACCGCACGTTTCCCTTCGGCCAATGAATAATGCAAGGCGAGCGAATCCCGCCTTCGTGATTAAAGTGCTTGTACAATCGCCAAGGCGTATTGGAGGCATTCGCCCAACCCGAACCCGCACTCAAATACGTCCCCGGTCCGCCCATCGTTTCGATCTCGCTTTTGCGATGCAGCACGTTGTGGTTGCTGGATTTGCCATCGAAACCGAACGGATCCCACTCGGCACAGGCTCCGTTGTCGGAAAGAAATACGATCAACGTGTGCTGAAATTCTTTCTCTTGCCGAAGATTCGCGAAAATCCGGCCCAGGTTTTGGTCCATCCGGTCGATCATCGCGGCGTAAATTGCCATCCGGCGAGCCAAATCCGCCTGGCGATCCGCAGGAAGCGAAGACCACGCCGGGTTCACGCCGGTTTTGGTCTCGCCGTAATTCCAATACCGCGAACGCGGAGTTAAGGGCGTGTCTTTCGGCACGATGCCGAGTTCTTTCATCCGCTGCAAACGGCGTTCGCGAATTTCATCCCAACCAATCCCATAGGTCTCCGCATATTTCGCGATCTCCGCCGGCCTAGCTTGCAATGGAAAATGCGGGGCATGATAAGCCAGATACAAAAACCAGGGCTGCTTTGGCGTTTTGCGGGCGAGATTGAGAAAATCGAGGGCGTGATCGGTGACGGCATCGGTTCCGTAGAACTCGTTCGGCTGATATTGCCGAGATTTTCGTCCGGCGGGCATTCGCAGGTAATGCTTCGTGATCCCAAAATGTCTGGGCGCTGACCAACGTGCCGTAAAATTCTTCAAACCCATGCCGGGTCGGATCGGGCGTGCCCAAATGCCATTTGCCGGAGAGGAACGAACGATAGTCTGCCTGTTTCAGCACCTGGGCAATGGTGACGGCTTCGGGGGAAATTCGCCCGCGATAACCGGGCCGGCCCAAATCTTCGACCTTGTGCCCCACGCCCACGCGATGCGGATATTGCCCCGTCAAAATGGCAGTCCGCGAAGGACAACAACGCCCCATGTTATAAAACCGCGTGAGCCGCAACCCATTTTTCGCCAGGCGATCTAAATTCGGCGTGGCGATTTCTCCGCCGTAACATCCCAAATCACTAAATCCCAGATCATCGGCAACGATCAACAACACATTGGGCCGTTTGGGGGCTTCCTCGCCGTTGCCGACCGCCGTCTGAAACAATGCCAGGCCATAAAAAACAACCGCCAATCGGCAGGCTGGGGAAGAAAGTCTCATCAATAATCCAAGCGAAAAACAGGCAGCACGCAAGAGGAATCATGTCACATTCCTCGAATTTCATTCCTCGTGGCCGGAAATTGAAATGGCAGCGGCCGGCTTCCGACCGAAGGGAATTTCTTCGGCACAGCATTCATGCAGAATATCTGCGTCGTGGCAATTTGGAGGAAATAGGATGGCCCAAAGGGGTTGCCTGGAAAAAAACGATGCTCGCCATCGAATTGACTCACTTCCCCAAACTCTCTCGTCGATGCCGATAAATGGAGAAAACCCCTATGCCTTTACTTCCCCTTGTCTCGGCCGCCCAACTGCTTCCTGCCGCTCTCGCCGCGAAAAATGTGGCGACGCAGGCGGCGGGTTCATTCGGGGATTTGCTCCGCGATGCTGTGGATTTGCTGCCCAGCGGTTCTGCGCCGGTTTCCGACACTTCCCCGCCTGTGGGCAACACGAGTTCGCCCACGGGAATCTCTTCGTTGCTGCGGGATTTCGCATCGTCTTTCAATCAATTGCTCTGGAATCACAATCTGGATTCCAGTTCCGGCGTGCAATTGCGTTTGAACGATGCGGGCGATGTGGAAGTTGCCGGTTCCCATCCGCAGCGCTCGGCGATTCAAGACCTGCTCGCGAAAACACCTCAGCTCGCGGAACTCTTTCGCAACATCGCCGCCCAAGCGAGCGCGCAGCAAAACGCGCAAGAGTTCGCCGCCTTCCAAGCCAATTCCCAGGGGAATGGAAACGGGGTTCCGCTGTTGTCCGCCCCCACAATCGCGGCGAAATTTCAGATGTTCGTCAAAGGCATCTCGGCCACCACGGCTTTTGTTTAACCGTCGAGCCGATTGCTTCCGCTCCCGGCAAACCTCGTAGGTTAGCCTATCCCCTGGGATAAGATTGACTAAAATACCGAGGGGAACGTGCGCGCCATTGAGCGGGAACGCACTGAACCCCGCCGGTTGGCGAGTTGTCCATTTTATACCATCGGCACGAATTTCCATTAGAAACCCAAAGCGAGAACCATTTCCGAATGACGGCTAACTTAAACATCGAACAACTGCTCAGCGAACGCATTCTCGTGATTGATGGCGCGATGGGGTCTTTGATTATGGATCAAAGACCGCAGGAAGCCGATTATCGCGGCGAGCGGTTTAAGAACCATTCCATCGATCTCAAAAACGCGAACGACGTGTTGGTGCTTACGCAGCCGGCGATGATCGAGAACATCCACCGCCAATATCTGGAAGCCGGTGCGGACATTGTCGAGACCGATTCCTTCAATGCCAACGCGATTTCGCTCGCCGAGTTTGAACTGGCCGATCTGACTTATGAAATGAACAAGGCGGCGGCGGCGGTTGCCAAGCGGGCGACCGATGCCTTCACCAAAAAGACGCCCGACAAACCCCGCTTCGTGGCGGGCAGCATCGGCCCGACGAAGGTGCAGCTTTCCTTCAATGCAGACCAACCGGGGTTTCGCCCGGTGACTTTCGATCAAATGGCCGATTCTTACGCCGAGCAAGTTCGCGGGCTTTTGGATGGGGGGGCCGATTTGCTGTTGCCAGAGACTTCGTTCGACACCCTCAACATGAAGTCCTGCCTGTACGCCATCGCCCGCGTGTTTGCCGAGCGGGGTTCCCGCGTGCCGGTGATGGTGTCGGGCACGATCTTCACCGGCGGGCGAACGCTGACCGGACAAACCCTAGAAGCCTTTTTGATTGCCCTCGAACATTTCCCCATGCTGAGCATCGGCCTGAATTGCGGCCTCGGTCCCAAGCAAATGCGGCCTTATTTGGAAGTTTTGAACGAACGCGCCCGCTGCCGAATTAGTTGCTATCCCAACGCGGGCATGCCCGATGGCATGGGCGGCTTCGATTCCAACCCCAGCGACTTTTCCGACCTCATCGAATCCTTCGCCCAAGAAGGCTGGGTGAACATCGTGGGCGGATGCTGCGGCACGTCGCCCGCTTACATCGCCAAGATCGCGGAGAAAGTTCAAGGCTACAAGCCCCGCAGTGTTCCCGATCTGCCGAGGTTCTCCTGCTACAGCGGTGCGGAACCTTTAATCGTCGGCGAAGATGCGGGCTTTTTGATGATCGGCGAACGCACCAACGTCACCGGCTCCAAAAAATTCGCCCGGCTGATTAAAGAAGAGAAATCCGAAGAAGCCCTCAGCGTGGCCGCCGATCAAGTCGAAAGCGGGGCCAACATGATCGATGTGAACATGGATGAGGGGCTTTTGGATTCCGAAAAGGAAATGGTGCGGTTCTTGAATCTCATCGCGGATGATCCCGACGTGAACCGCACGCCGGTGATGGTCGATAGTTCCAAGTTCGATGTGATCGAAGCCGGCCTCAAGTGCCTGGCGGGCAAGGGCGTCGTTAATTCGATCAGCATGAAGGAAGGCGAGGAAAAATTCCTCGAGCAAGCCCAGACGATTCGCAAGTATGGAGCCGCAGTGGTGGTGATGGCTTTCGATGAACAAGGCCAAGCCGCCGAGTGCGACCGCAAAGTGGAAATCTGCAAGCGGGCCTATAAACTCCTCACCGAGAAAGCCGGCTTCCCGGCGGAGGACATTATTTTCGATCCCAACATCCTCACCGTGGGAACCGGCATGGAAGAACATGCCAACTACGCGGTGGAGTTCATCGAAGCCGTCCGCCGCATCAAGCGGGAATGCCCCGGCGCGAAAACGTCCGGCGGGGTCAGCAATGTCTCGTTCTCGTTCCGAGGCAACAACACCGTCCGCGAAGCGATGAATGCCGCGTTCTTATATCACGCGATTCAGGCTGGTTTGGACATGGGCATCGTCAACGCCGGCCAATTGGAAGTCTACGAGGAAATCGACCCGGAACTTCTGGTCTACATCGAAGATGTGCTCTTGAACCGCCGGCCCGATGCCACCGAACGGCTGATCGATTTTTCCGAGACCGTTAAGGCGAAGGCGACGGGCGAAGTCAAAACGGAAGAATGGCGGACGGGCACGATTGAAGAACGCTTGGCCCACGCGATCTTGAAGGGCATTACCGATTACATCGATGAAGACACCGAAGAAGCCCGGCTGAAATACGGGCGGGGTTTGGAAGTCATTCAAGGCCCGTTGATGGATGGAATGAGCGTGGTGGGCGAACTCTTCGGCGCGGGCAAAATGTTTCTGCCGCAGGTCGTCAAAAGCGCCCGCGTGATGAAAAAATCCGTCGCCTGGCTGACGCCGTTCATGGAAGCCGAGAAGGCCGAAGGCGGCAAATCGGCCCGAGGCAAAGTTCTGATCGCCACCGTCAAAGGGGATGTTCACGACATCGGCAAGAACATCGTGGGCGTCGTGCTGCGCTGCAATAATTTTGAAGTCATCGACCTGGGCGTGATGGTTCCCACGGAAACCATTCTGGAAACGGCAGTCAAAGAGAACGTAGACTTGATCGGGCTGTCCGGCTTGATTACGCCCTCGCTGGAAGAAATGACGCATGTCGCCGGCGAAATGCAAAGGCAGGGCTTCAAGCTGCCTTTGCTGATCGGCGGCGCAACCACCAGCGCCCGGCACACGGCGGTCAAAATCGCCCCGGTTTACGATCAGCCCGTGGTTCACGTGTTGGATGCTTCGCTGTCGGTCCCCGCCGTGGAAAACTTTTTGGATGCAAGCCGCCGCGATGCCTTCATCCAAAAGAACAAGTCCGCCCAAGAACGCGACCGCGAACAATTCGCGGGCCGGCAGCAGAAATCACTCGTGCCCTACCCCGAAGCGTTTCGCCGCCGCTTCGCCACCGATTGGGACACCGTCGAAATCGCCAAGCCTTCGTTTCTTGGCTTAAGAATGCTGGACAATTACGATCTGCGGGAACTCGCGGGCTACATCGACTGGTCGCCTTTCTTCGCTACCTGGGAACTTCGCGGCAAATATCCCGCGATCTTCGATGACCCGCATCTCGGCGCGGAAGCCAAAAAACTCTATGGCGATGCCCAAACGCTTTTGGAAAGATTGATCGACGAACAATTATTGACCGCCAAAGCGGTCTATGGATTTTGGCCTGCGAACAGCGAAGGCGACGATGTGATTCTCTTCGCCGATGAATGCCGGTCGCGGGAATTGGTTCGCTTTCCGATGCTTCGCCAGCAATGGGAACGCAAAGGCCAGAAAGATTTTCGTTCGCTGGCCGATTACGTCGCCCCGCTCGAAAGCGGCCGCGCCGATTACATGGGAGCCTTCGCCGTCACCACGGGGCATGGCTGCGATGAACTCGCGAAACAATTCGATGCCGCCCACGACGATTATAATTCGATTATGACCAAAGCCCTCGCCGACCGTTTGGCGGAAGCCTTCGCCGAGCGTCTGCACAAAACCGCCCGCGATGCCTGGGGCTACGGCCAAAGCGAAAACTTGGGGCACGACGATTTGGTCGCCGAAAAATACCGAGGCATCCGCCCGGCCTTCGGCTACCCGGCTTGCCCCGACCACACCCCGAAAGCCGAGCTTTGGGAACTCTTGGAAGCCGAGACGCACACCGGCATCAAACTCACGGAAAGCTACGCGATGTGGCCGGCGGCTTCCGTCAGCGGTCTCTACTTCAGCCACCCCGAAGCCCGTTACTTTTCGGTAGACCGCCTCACCCGCGACCAAGTGGAAGACTACGCCAAACGCAAAAACATGCCAATAAAAGAAGTAGAACGCTGGCTGGCCCCCAACTTGGGTTACGACCCCAACAAACCAAACGAAAAAGCGGCTTAGGTTTTCCAGAAATACAGGAGAGTTGGGATGAATTCTTCAACGGTTGAAACACAATTTCCCTTGGCTATGAATGTTCGGATTGATGAGGAAACTCTCTTCGTCGCTTTGTCCGATGGCCGGGGGATTTCCGTGCCTGTGGCTTGGTATCCGCGTCTCGCGCATGGCACATCTGCGGAACAAAATCACTGGCAGTTGGTTGGTGGCGGGCGCGGGATTCATTGGCCGGATCTCGATGAGGACATTAGCGTGGAAAATCTTCTCTTGGGCCGCCCATCGGGAGAAAGTCAAGCATCGTACAAACGCTGGCTCGATCGAAGAGCAAATCCTCAAACCGGGAATTGACCCCCGCTTTCCCGGATTGATGCAGAAGGACAATCCCTACCGGTGGATGGGATTTCTGGGAGTCTTTTCGGTAAAGCGGGCAAGGCTTGCGGCTTCAAGGGGTTTCGCTTATTTGGATTCGCCACCGCTGCCGATGTCGAAGAGGAACCGCCACACCGCAAAGAGTTTGCGAGGGGCGGTGGATCGAAATGTCGATCTTTCGCGATTCGTCCAGCGGGGGTGCTTCTGATTCCATGTCATCCGTTTCCCATTCCAATCGGTTCGGTCGGGTGCAAATTCTTGCGTGTACGCTGTTGTGCGGGGGAATTTGTGCGGTCAGTTTGCCTTGGCTGCTTTCGGCACTCGCGGAAGCCCCGCAAGGAACGCCCTTGGTTCTGGCCGTCTCGGGCAAAACGAATTTTGAATCCGGCGTTCTTTGCCTACCCGAAACTTGGCGGGCAAAGAAGCCATCGAATGCGATTTGAAATTGCTGAGGGAAGGGCTAAGGCTGCTCGAACAGACCGCCGACTATGCCGGCACGTTCCGCAAACAAGAACGTGTGGATGGTATTTTGGACCCCGGCAGTTTGATTCAGGTCAAGGGCCGGCACGAACCATTCAGTTTGTATCTAAGATGGTTGGAAGGCGACAAGGGCCGCGAGTTGCTTTACGTGGAAAACGAACGCGACGGCGAAATGTTGGTGAAGCTTGGCGGACTGCGCGGGCGGTTCCTGCCCACGTTAAAGATCGACCCCAACAGCGAGGAAGTCCGCCAACGGGTGCGGCATCACGTGTCCCACTTAAGCATTCTCAACCTGACTCGGCAAGTCCTCGAACACTGCGAGCAGGATCTCACTCGGCACGCCGGCATTCGCTGCGAATTGCACGCTAAGAATGCGAAAGAACCGATTCGCGTGATGACCGAATACGCCAACCCCGAAACGGGCGGCGAATACCGCAAAGCCCTGCATTTCATCGACCGGGCCACGCTGCTGCCGGTGAAAATTTTAACTTACGGTTGGCCCCAGCCGGACCAAGACTTTCCGGCGGCGGAACTCGATGCGGAAACCCTGTTAGAGCACTACGAGTATTCCGATTTGCAATTCGACCTGCCCCTCGGAAATGCGGACTTCGATGAAAACAACCCGCAATACAGCTTCCACCCCAGACGATAAGCCGCATGATTTATTCTTCGCGGATGCGGGTCCAGGTTTTGATTTTGGATTTGTCGGCAGCATCGTGCGTGGTGAACGAGTTTTCCTCAACCTGCATCAGAACTTCGTCTCGGTGCGTGCCTTTAATGCCCGAAACGGTTTTGAAGGCGGCTTCCGGCCGGCCTTGGAGAGAATCGAAAATCGCGTGGTCGCCGTGAACGATTTCCCATTTGATGTCGATTTCCAGCTTGCCGGTTCTCAGCAAAAACTTGGTCGTAGCATTGAAATCGATCTCCATCAGCCCGCTGCCGTCTGCCTTCAAGAGCAGCCTGTATGTTCCATTAGAACCGGGGCGCGTCCAGTTTCCGATCAGCGCCTTACGATTCGCTTCTTGACGGGCAAGCAGTTTCGCCACGCGGGCTTTTTCGGCCTCGGCTTCCGCGAGAAGTTGGTCGGCGGTTTTGAGCCGATCCTCGGCGGCTTTGAGTTGGGCTTTAGCCCGTTCGAGTTTTGAAGCCGCCTGAGTGAAACGACTTTCCGCTTCCGAGAGTTTTGTTGGATCGGTGTTTTCCTTAGCGAATTTCGCGGCGTCCCATTCGGCTTGGGCGGATTTCATCGCGTTTCGTGCCGCCTCGAGAGTTTGCCGGTCATCTTGCACCAGGACTTGGGCTTTTTGCTCCTCGGCGGCGGCTTGGGCGGGATCGAGTTTTTCATATTCCACCACAGGCATGGAATCGGCCCCTGCCTTAAGAAAATGAAACGCCGCCGCGCTGCCGACGCCCAGCGTAAGTAAAAGTGTAATCGCGAGTTTCCACCCCCAACGCCGGCTTGAAAGCGGTTTTGTGGAAGCGATGTCCTCGGCGGAGAATTGCGAACTCGTCATAAATCAACCATTGGAAAAAAGCCGCGGGGACTCACACTGCCGAGTCATACCCGCGCCGTGAACCAGACGTGTCAAGAGAAGGCAATTATTTTGTAACGCCTGCTAATTTTTCCCATTGATGGGCAAATGGTACCAGGCATTGTTCATGTAGCCTTTGAGATTCCAAGGCACGGTTTGGGGTTGGGTGTGGCCTTTGGAATCCGTCGCCTTCACGATGAATCGAGTGGTATCTGCGGAGATCGAAACATCAGCTTCCCAAAGCACCCAACAATAGGGTTTAGGTTTCGAGAGCAGTTTCGCTTGAGTCCACTTCCTTGCGGTGTCCGTCCAAACTTCCACCTGGTCTACTTGGCTGCCATCGCCAGCGGGGAGTGCATAGCCGCGAACTTTGTAGTTTCCCTGCACTTTGGCATGAGGCGAAGGATCGGCAATCACGGAGTTCAGCAGATAATTATAGAGCACGCCAGATTCTTCCCAAGCTAAGGGCGTGTTTTTCGTCACCAGTTTATAGGCATCGGCGACATAGTGATTGGGCGAAGGCCGATTGCTGACCACGATCTTGCCCAGCCATTTCACGCTGCGGGCACCGATATAACCGGGCACGACCGACCGCAGCGGAAACCCATGATCGGCCGAAAGCGGCTGGCCATTCATTCGATGGGACAACATCGCCCCCGGCATGCTGTCACTATCGGCCAGAGCTTTAAGGACGGGAATCGAGCCGCCGAAGGGAATCGTGTCTTGGCCGTGGGGAACCGCATCTAACCCCTCAAACCAAACGTGTTTGGCATCCTCTTTCAAGCCGGCGGCTTTGAGCACATCCGACAATCGCACACCGTCCCACTTGGCATTGCCGACGGCTCCCGCTCCCCATTGTACGCCGCCCACGGGTTTGATTTGGCTATATTCCGCCCGTCGATTCCCCGCGCAAGTCATGGTGGCGACGGTGGAATGCTGTTTGAACTGCTGCTTGAGTTCAGCCAGCGACAAGTCCAATGGCTTTTCCACCAAGCCTTCCACTTTGAGGCGATAGTTATTCGGGTCGATCACGGGATTGGGGGCATGGCTGCGAACGTAAAAAAACTTGGTGGGCGTAATCCAATCCGACACCAGATCCTCCAATGCCGGTTCCGCGTTCATGGGCGATTGCGTCCGCACGATCAACGAGGATTCGCCTGCATCTTTCGCCTGAACCGTTCTTGTAAATTGCCCCGGCCCAAACACCGTGGCAAGACCCGCCGCCGAGAACTGTAAGAACCGTCGGCGATCAACTCCGAAACCCGGCATCGTATTCACTTTCAAATAAGTGTTCTGGATGAGTTTTATTTTTGTTTTTCGCGGCGAGTGTAATGAATTTCCATAATCTTCATGTATTTGTTTTCGCTACCGGGAACAAGGGCAGATAGCGTAAATGTTCGCGTGTTTTTGTCGATGGATTTGCCCACGTTTTTCATTTTCGTGGGTTTGCCGGTTTCGGGGTCGGTGGTCTTGGTAATCAAGGTCATGGTTTGGGTCTTGGCGTCGTAGTCGCCTTCCATCACGTCCATTGTGGGTTTCATGCTGTCCACCCACGTGCCAGTGTATTTCTTTTTGACGGGATCGTAGCCGAAGGTTCCGTGCCCCTCGAACGGGACGCCCGCGAGTTCCGATTTGAAATCGGAAACCAACCACATGCCGTCGCCGATCAGTCGGTTGTGTTCTTCCCCTTTGCTTTCAATTGCGGGACCATCCGGGCCTTGCGGATAGATTTTCATCACGGAATCCCAATCGCCCACATCCTTTTTCAAGATCTTGTGCTCTTGCGAGAGACCGCCCCCCGGTTGTGCCTGCACCCTGGTTGTGCCGAGGATTATCATCAGTCCCAATAGGTAACAGGTTGTGCGCTTCATGGTGTGATTCTTTCAATTCAAAATGCGGGAAGAGTCAATAGCTTTGCAAAATCGCGGCGGGGTCGTTGCGGGCGGCGGAAAGGGCAGGAAGCCAACTGGCGACGGCGGAAAGCAACGGCGCTAAGATCACCGTCATCAATAACAACTGCCGATTGTAGAGCAGAGATTGGTCCCAATGGCCGCCGTTCCAAGCCGCCGTGACCGCGAAGCCCGCGAGGTAGCCCAAGACCGCCCCCAGCAATCCCAAGATCACGGCTTTGCCCAGAAACAACCCCATGATTTGCCCGGATCGCCAACCGATGGCCCGTAAAATGCCGATTTCCTCGGCCCGTTGCCTGACGTTCGCCAGCGTGACAACGGCAATCCATAAGCCGCAGCCCACAAAGACCAACGGCGTGAGCATTGCGGCCAAATCTTCGTGCTGTTCGAGTTTTGCAACCGCGGCTTGTTCGGTTTTCTCGGCGGCTTGTTTGCTTTCCTCGGCGGCTTTCTTGTTGGCTTCGGCGGTGACTTTCGCTTGATTCCGCGAGGCCGCCCGCGCCAGCGCTTGGCTGCCGCGTTCCACGACTTTTGTCCCCGGCAAAATTTTGGCGATGGTTTCGCGAATCTCGCCCACGCGGTCCACCGAGGCGCAATTGCATTCCAGGGCAAGAATCGCGTTGACTTCGTTTTGCATGCCCAGCATGTCTTGGGCTTCTTTGAGGTTGATCCAAGCCGTGCTGTCCGGCAAGTCGCCTTGGGCTTCTTGAATTTTCGAGATTTGAAAATCCCGGCCCATGAGTTTGACCGAATCTCCTTTTTTGAGTTTCAACTGCTCGGCGATGTTGTGTCCCAAAATCATCGTGCCTTCGGGCACTTGGGCTTGCAGCGGCTTCTTCATCGCCCGGTGTGCCTGCGGAACTTCGCCCCTCGTGCCCGTCAGCAAAAATTCGTAGTCGTTTTGCTCCGGCCATTGCATGCGTTTGCTCACGATGGGCAGCAGGTGATTGACAATCAGCAGATCTTCCGATTCCGCAAGCCGGCCGACGTTGCTTTCGTGAAAGGTTTTTGTAGGCACGCCGGTGAGATTCATGGCGTGCAAATCCTCATCTTGGCTGAGAATCACAATGTTGAATCCCAAGCCCAGCATGATCTTTCGCATCTCATCTTCCAGTTTGCGACCGGCTTGTTTGAGGTCCGCGCCGGTCTCGTCGAGATGCTTGCTGGTGACGGCCAATTGCTCTCCCGCCGCCTCCGCCCGTTGTTGATCGGTTTGCAGCAGCGAAAGCACCCCCGCCAGCGTGGCAATCGCGACCACCACGGACAACAGCCCTAAGGCGAAATTCAGCTTCCGGTGGGCAATCTCTTGCCAAATCATCCGCGAAATGCTCATGACTGTTGCCCTTTCAGATGGTGGTGCGTTGCAAAAATGCGAGTCATTCAATGAGCGGTTAGCGATTAGCTTCTAGCATTTGACATTTTTGCTAAAAGCTAATTGCTAACCGCTAAAAGCTGCTTCACGATTTCACTAAAACCACGCTCATCACTGCGATGCCGGCGATGGCGGCGGCGAGGCAAATTAGCATCGTGGTCATCACTTTGGAACCAACGGCTTTGGGGGGGATTTCTGCGTTTGCCGTCATCGCGATGGTTTCCGTTGCAGCAGGCTTCTCGCCGGCGTTGGCTTTCTCGGCGTTTGTTGCAGACGTTTTCTTTTCGGCAGAAGTTTTTGTTTCGGCGGGAACTTGCGGATCGCCTGTTTCGGTCAAAGGCGAAATCACCGGCAACGGCGGCTGCGATTGATCGACCGGAATCTTCGGCGTTACCACGCGGTCCCAATCCACCGCCATTAAAAGATCCGTGCCGGGATTGCGGGCTTTGACTTGGCAACTGCACGGCCCCGTCAAAAACCGGCAGGCATCGAAAATCACGTCTCGCTTAATGCCCTCGCCGACAACCGCATACAGCGACCGCCCCCGGCCAAACACGGGAAACGCCATCGGCTCTCCCGCGAATTCCTTGTCCCTTAGCCCGGTTTCGCTTTCGAGCAGCATGTTCACGAAGGCGGCTTCTTTGGGGTCGGTTCGCGAAACTTTCACGATGGAAAACTGAAGTTTCAAGGAAGCCTGATCCACGCTAATCAAGCCATCCGCCACATCTTGCGGATCGGGCACAGGCAGTTGCATTTCCTGCTCGCATTTTTTGAGTTCGGTTTTCAGCCGCAGCAACGCGGTTGCATCCGCCTCTTTGTTCCCGCCTTCCAACAGCACCCAAACGGCGGTGTCGCCTTTGAGCAGCCGTTGCGAAATCTCCCGCCGCTGGGGGGATTCCAACAGCAGGTCGATGGCTTCCTCGGTCGGTTTGCCCGCCCAAATCGTATTTACGTTGGGGTTGGACAACGGATACTTCACCACAATCCAAGGCAGCGTTTCGGTTTTTTGCTCTTTCCAAAGCGCGAGATCGTCCCTTGTGCGGGGATCATCCGGCTTGACTTTGTCCAAATCCACCGGAATCACGGCGATGTTGGGAGCGAGTTTTTCCGACTGGCCGAGTCCACCCAGCCTGGAGAGCAAGGCTTGTTCCTCAGCGGACAGTTCGCCCCGATGGAAGAACACGAGTTGATAAGGGTCCGACTTCCAATGTTCCAAGGCATAGCGAAACACCGGAACCGAACACGCCCAAGCCTGGGAGCCTGCCGATAACGCAATCAACGCCAGCAGCGGCTTGACGAAAAAACGGCGGGGGATCGAAAACTGAATCACGGTGGTCTCCCGAATTGGGGACGGGGAAATTGACTTTTTCACGCAAACTCGCGACCGTCTCAATAACGCCTTCCGAATAATCTACAGCGTAGGCAAAGGGACGAAACCTTTCAATCCCACGGGCGGAGAGCAAAGGCAAAGGGCGGAGCCAAGCGGTTTTTCCGGCCCTCCGCTTTTTGCCCTTCGCGAATCAGATAGGAACAATCATGACCACAGAAGCATTACAAAGCCACGACATCTCTGTGCGGGTCCGCTATAGCGAAACCGATGCGATGGGCTATCTGCATCATGGAAACCACATCAATCTCTTTGAAATGGGCCGCACCGAACTTCTCAGGGCACAAGGTGGCAGCTACCGCGAGATGGAAGAAAGCGGCTTCTTTCTGGTCGTGATCCGCGTGGAATGCGATTACAAAATCCCCGCCCGCTTCGATGATCTGCTCACCATTCGCACGAGCGTCGGCAAGCAGTCGATGGCCAAGATCGAGTTCGAGCACACCGTGTTTCGCGGCGAAGAAGTTCTCGCCAAAGGCCGCACGGTCTTGGCCTGTATCGACGCCGAAGGCCAAGTCCAACGCCTCACCGAAGTCCTCCCCCAATTCCAGGGCCAGCCTAAAAACAATTCTTAATCTTAATTCTACTCTTAATCTTAATCGGGTTTTGGTTGGGAACACTCCGAAAGCCCGAGGGGAGTAAGATTAAGAGTAGGATTAAGATTAAGAGACTGAAAACCGAAAACTGAAAACCGAAAACAATTCCCCGCTTGACATCCTCACCTAATCAGATTAGGTATATACCTAGTCTCATTATGTACTGGAGGTCAAACGATGGATTCCAAATTGTTGTCCGGGACCGTGGAACTTTTGATTTTGGAAGTGATTTCCACCGGCCCCACCTATGGCTACGAAATCGCCCAAGAGGTGATTTCCCGCTCGAACGGGTACTTTGAACTGACCGAAGGCAGCCTGTACCCGGCGTTGCATCGCATGGAGCGGCAAAAACTCTTGGCCGCCCAATGGCAAGAAGCCGAGGGCCGGCGGCGAAAATACTACCGGCTGACGGCGGCGGGAAAACGCACCCTCGCCGAGAAAAAAGCCGAGTGGGCACGCTTTGCCAAAGGCGTGGATGGCGTGTTGGGGCTGACCTATGGCTTGGCGTGACGACATTCTTTCCGACCTGCCCGCCCCGAACGATGCGGAGCCGCGGCCTGCGGCAGGACATCGCGGATGAACTTGCGGACCATCTGCAATCCGCCGCCTTGCGCGAATCGATCACCCATTCCGATCCGCAGGAAGTCGAACGGCGGGTTCTTCGCCGCTTCGGCAACCCTAAGAAAATCGCCCGTCAACTTTGGTTCGATGCCATGCAGGAGAAACTCATGATGCAAAAACTCACGCTCGCCTTGGTGACCCTCGCCGCGATTGCCTCGGCAACCGCTTGCGGGGTGATGCTGACCTTCGGCATGAAAGCCAACGAGGAACTGCTCAAGCAAAACCGGCAGATGATGGAGCAACTCACCGCGCTGGTCAACCGCGAACCGGAAGGGCCGAACTTGATGGAGTGGGTTCCGCTCTCCGTGCAACTCAAGCAGCAAAACGAAAAGCAAAGCCCTGCCGCGGGCTTCAAGATCAAGCTGTACGGTCACGCGATTTCCACTTCGGAAGAAACTATGCTTCAGGAACAGCCGGATAAGGCCGGCCTTGCGAAGTTCGGCCTGGTTCGGCCTGGCACCTATACAATCGCTCTGGCTGCACCTTGGGGCCAGAAGCTCCGCAAAGAGATTGTCGTCAAACCGGGGGCGGCGCATACGGAAATCGTCAACTGCCCCGCCGGTCTGCCCCAACCGGAGCAACTTAAGCCGGTCGTCAAGTGGCCCAAGGAGCTAAAAGACCAAGACGTTGCCCTTATAGCGAAAGTGTCATTAAGCTGCGAGACGACCATCGACGAGAACGTTTGGACAGAAATCAAACAATACTATTTATTGATTCGCCCGGATGGTCGGCTGGCGAAGTATGCGGATGGGATACAAACTCTGTCCCGCTTTGAACCATTTACACCGGAAAGGAAACGAATTTTAGAGGAGGAGGTGTTTCTTTTTCGTTCCGATCCGGAGGTCTTTCAGGATTCGTTTCCCGTGCAGGGCCAATTCCTAACTTTTTATGAATTGGAGGTGGTGAAGTTGCCGAGAGATGCGGACTTTCCGGGAAATGGCGATTCGCTCTTTATTGCGTCCCAGTCGCGGCACATTTCAAACTCTAATCCCTTTCAACGCAGGACGGGTTCGGAGGCTCAGACCCGCGTGTCGCTGGCGAATCCCGGCGGCAGTCAAGAAGTGAGCATCGAACTGGACCCGGCAGATGTCGCGATGACCCAAGCCAAGCTGGCCATGGAACAATTCCCCCAGTTCCTGGCAAGCAACGTGGGGCATGTCGCGCTGATGTTTTTCCGGTTTGATAAAGACCGAAACATGGAATTGTCCGAGGAAGAAGCAACGAAGGGGAATGTGACGTTGCCTGAGCGGTTCGACCAATTCCCGGTCTCGTTAAAGACGTTCATCCAAACCTCCCTGGAACCGCCGAAGAAATAACTTTTCCCTCGTCGGGCGGGCTGGGGGAAAAATGCGTTGATTTTCCACTTCACCCATTGCGAAGCGGAGCTTCGCGAGAGGGCGTTCCCCAAAAGGCGGAGCGAGTTGTCGTGATACAAACGACGGGGGATTTGGCGGGATGGACAAGGGTTGTTTTTCCATGATACGATACTTGTCGACGACAATTGGAGATTAAGCCTATGCCTATTACCCAAGCCGAACTCGACAATTTTCACCACTTTGCCACTCAGAAAATTATTCAGGGCGGAAGTTCTCTGACCTGGGATGAACTGTTTGTGCTGTGGGAGTCCCGCAACCAACGCACCGAGATCAATCACGCGATCAGGCGGGGTTTGGCGGATGTCGAAGCGGGAAACTACCGTTCCGCCTTCGAAGTGCTTCACGAGCTGCAAAACGAAGTCGGCTCCCAGGATCAATGAGATACTCGGTCCAGGTGACGAGGGATGCCGAGCGCGAACTTCGCATCATCATTCGTTGGTTGAGAGAGCGTTCGCAATCCGGGGCTGAAGCCTGGTTGCGGCGCTGGGCTGAAGTCCTCGATGAACTCAGCAACTCGCCTGAATCTTTCGGAATCGCCCCCGAAGATGAAGAGACGGAAGACTGCATTCAACAAGCGATATTCCGCACGCGGAAGGGATTGCCCTATCGTGCGCTGTTTCTTGTCCGCGAGGAGACTGTCTTCGTCCTTCACGTCCGTGGTTCCGGCCAGGATCGCATCGCCCCGGAGGATTTGCATACTCCCAACTAACTGCGCGCCAAAAATCAGGCGGCTGGCTACGCGGGATGATTTGATTTCTGGCTCTTGACCCTTGACTCTCGACCCTTGACCCAATTCAAGCCGCTTTCCGCACGGGTTGGGGGCCGATGGATTCGGGGCCTTTTTTGCTCTTTTTCTTGAGGTCGAACAGGCCGAAGATTTCGGTGGCGTTCAGACCCAGCGAGGCGTTGGTGTTGTCGCCATCGCCTAGAATGCTGGCGAAGAGTTCGCGTTTTTCTTGCAGGACTTTGTCGATGCGTTCTTCAATTGTGTCTTTGGAAATGAACTTGGTGACGATCACCCGCGTTTTCTGGCCGATGCGGTGGGCGCGGTTGATGGCCTGGTCTTCGATGGCCGGGTTCCACCAGCGGTCGAACAAAAACACGTAGCCCGCGAATTGCAGATTGAGGCCGACCGCTCCCGTGCCGTAGCTCATCAACAGCAAATGCGAATTGGGGTCTTCCTTAAACTTGGCCAAGATCGGTTCGCGTTTTTTGGTGGGCACGCCGCCGTGATAGATCAACGAACCGCATTGATCGCCCAGGCGTTTGTCGAGTTCGATTTTGAGCCAATCCAGCGTTTTGGTCCATTGGCTGAAGAGAATCGCTTTGCCGCCGCTGGCGGAGATTTCTTCCATGTCCGCCGCGAGCCGTTCCAACTTGGAACTATCGCCGGTTAAGGGATCGCAGTTGGCGATTTGTTTCAGCCTGAGCACCAACTCGAACACGTGCTGGATCGTGGCTTCCTCGCCCATGTCGTTGAGTTGCACCACGCCTTCTTTCTCGGCGGTGTGATAGGAATGGGCCTGGGCGGGCGTTAAGGGCAGATATTCGTCCCGGTCCAAGCGGGGCGGCAAGTCGGTCATCACCAAATCTTTGGTCCGGCGAAGGATGTAGATGTCGGCCAGTTGCGAAAGCTGCCTGAGATCGGGTGTGCCTCGCGGGGGGATGACTTCCAAATACTCGAACAGCGAAGCGAGTTCCTCCGGGCGGTTTTCGATGGGCGTGCCCGTCAGCGCCCAACTGCGTCGGCGGCTGACGTTGCGGATGGTTGTCGCGGTGCGCGATTCGCGGTTTTTAATCCGCTGGGCTTCATCCAGCACCAATAAATCGAACTGCGGCGGCTCTTCTTCCGGCATTGCTTCAAAGTCGCGGACGAAGGTTTCGTAATTCACCAGACGAATCGGCACGCCGGGGATTTTCCAGAGCATCTGCCTCCGCGACCAATGGCCTTCAATCGTGACGATGGGCAATTCCTCGGCCCAGGTTTTGAACTCCCTTTGCCAATTGGGGATTAAGGGTTTCGGGCAGATCAAGGCGATCTTTCGCACTTGCCCGCTTCGCAGCAGCAGCCGGATGCCCGTGATGGTTTGCATGGTTTTGCCCAGGCCCATTTCATCGGCGAGCAATGCCGACTTACGGGAGAACAACCACGCGATGCCCTCGTACTGATAAGGAAACGGCTCGAAGGGCATAATCAATTCCTGCCCCGCCAGCCAGCTTTCCAAAGGCGGCTGCAAGACGTAGAACAAGCGGTCTTCCAGCGAGAGCGCATCTTCCGGTGCTTTCAGCCGGGTGACTTTTTTCGGCTTGGGCCGGCCTTCCCCGGCGTGCGGTTTGGGAAGGGCAATCGGTTTAAGCTCAGTTTGATCTTCGGGTTTTTCTGCTTTGGGCGGGAGGAACTCCAAGCCATCCGCAAAAGTCAGGCCGAAGGTTTTGACTCGCGGGCGATGCGGCTTCCAAGCGGGCAGCAAGGGGGCTTTTTCGATCAGATCGCAGCCGACGGTTTGGATGCTCGGCCATCGGGCAAGCGCTCCGTTCAACCCCGCCGCATAAATTCCCACGGGGATTTCCAACGAAAAGCCTGCGCACTCCGGCGGGGCATGATCGATCGGCAATGGCTTGGGCGGGGAAGATTCGGAAACCGTCTCCAAATCCGTGGGTTGCGGGCGGTTGAAAAACAACATGGAGACCTCATGTCTCGCGCTAGAAAAAGGGCGTTTCGCTTTTGCCTTTCTCAGTGCTTGGAATGATTACCAAATCCGAGTGACGCCGTAGGCATCGAATTGCGAGTCGGCACTAACCGATGGGGATGTCTTCGTAAAAAGCCTGTGCAATCAGCATTCGATCGAATGGGTCTTTATGGTGAAACGGCAAATCGACGACTTCCTCTGTATGTTCATTCATAATGGGCAGCAATTCGAAGTGGTTGCGCACCATGTGGTCATGGAGAAAACCCCGGAATGGTCCTCCCAAATCGAGCTTCTTCAGGCTGACTTTGATGGCGGCTTCCCAGCAGCTTGCAATGCTGATGAGCTTGCGGTTGTCGGGGTCGCAAATCACATTTTTCGCCGCTTCGCTTAACCGAGCATCGTCCCACCAGAACCAGAGGAACGTGTGCGTGTCGAGGAGTAATTTCATTCCATGTACTCCTGGAAGTCTTCCAGGGGCGCATCGAAGTCGGGAGCCATCCAAAAGTCGCGATCCTTAGCCGACCCCGGTCGGCAGGGCCAACTTGTTCGCTGAGGCCGGGTCACAATCGACACGGGTTGGCCCTGGGAAGTCAGAATCAATTCCTCGCCGGGAACCATGCCGTCGATCAGTTCCGCCAAGCGGGTTTGGGCTTCGTCGAGGGGAATGGTTACGGACATGGGTTTTTCTCCTGGGGGTGGACGAGCGACCGCATTGATGGCAGGACTTGCATGCAAACCCCACTTCGCCTTCCTTCGTAAATTATATCCGAGGAGGATGGCAGGGAGGACCCTGTCATATAACTTAAGCGGCTTCGCGGATTGGGACCGACGCCGTGTTGGCCGTGCCCAGGGCTTCGTTCAAAGCGTCGCGGACTCGCCCGAAAGGTTCGCTCAAATCGGCATCCGCCGTGATCTTCTTGGCCCCTTGGGAAATCGGGTCTTCATCGCCGGAAAACTCCGCATGCCAAACGACCGCTTGCCTGCCCAAACGCACTGCGGGACTTTCTGATTCCACTTCTTCCACCAAGCAAGCCACGGGCATGGCCACGTGCCGGCGCAGTTCCAGCCAATCGCCGCGTTCCACCAAGACCAAATGCGGTTTGACGCCGATTTTCTCCACCAGCGTTCTGCCGATCAATTCCGCCAGCAAAAACGTGACCAATGTGGGGCCGTACAAAATCTCTTGCGTGCGGTTGGGTTTAACCGGGGCTGTGCATTGAAATTCCAGCGGTCGGCCCAAATGATTGGTGACCAACAACCCGCCCACGAATCCGCATTCGCCGATGCGAATTTCGGTGAGGAACCCCAAACGAAACCCCTCGTGTTGCCCATCCTTCGACATGCACGTTCCTTAGCTCTCTCGGAAAATTCGGTTCCCTTTTCATCATCGACCGGGAGGTTTCGGCGACTTGAACTTTCAGCGGTCCCGCTCGCCTTTTCTGGCCCTTGACCCTAGTCTCTCGACCCTTGACCAAGTTCCACCAACATGGCCACCGCGTTTCCGCCGCCCAGGCACAAGGCGGCGATGCCGCGTTTCAGTTGTTTTTGATGAAGGGCCGCCAGCAAAGTCACCAACACCCGTGTGCCGCTGGCTCCGATGGGATGACCGAGGGCAATTGCCCCGCCATGCACGTTGACTTTCGCGGGATCGAGTTTGAGTTCCCGCAGGCAGGCCAGCATTTGCGAGGCGAAGGCTTCGTTGATTTCGTAAAGATCAATCTCCTCGGCAGATAGCCCCGCTTTCTGCAACACGCCGCGCACGGCGGCGACCGGGGCGATGAACAAATCTTCGGGAGCCGTGCCGCTGGTGTAAGAGGCCACAATTTTGGCTTTCCATTGGAATGGGGAGTTCTGGGCGGTTTGGGCATCGCAGACCACGACTGCCGCCGCCCCATCGCTGAGCATGGATGCGTTACCTGCCGTCACTGTGCCTTCGGCTTGAAAGGCGGGTTTCAACCCGGCGAGCTGTTCAAGGGTGGTTTCCGGCCTTGGGCCTTCATCATGGGTGATTGTGACTTCCCCGCGTTTTTGCCGAATCGTGACGGGCACGATTTCCTCATCGAACAGATGTTCGGCCATCGCCAGGCCCGCCCGGTGTTGGCTTTGGGCGGCGAAACGGTCTTGATCCTCGCGGGAAATCCCATATTTATGGGCGACGGCTTCCGCGTAAGTTCCCATGTGGCAGTCGCCGAAGCCGCAGGTTAAGCCATCTTTTAAGAGGACATCTTCCATCGGCAGGTTGCCGAGCTTGTGCCCGCTGCGAATCCCGCGTGTGATGAAGGGGGCGTTCGACATGCTCTCCATTCCGCCGGCGACGACAATTTTCGCATCGCCTGCGCGCACCGCTTGGCTGGCGAACATCACGGCTTTTAGACCGGAGCCGCAAACTTTATTGATCGTCACTGCCGCCACGCTGGGAGGCAGCCCGGCTTTCAAGGCGGCCTGCCGGGCCGGGGCTTGGCCGACGCCCGCCTGAAGCACGTGCCCCATGATGACTTCCTCGACCTCACCGGGGGCAATTCCCGCTCGCGAGAGCGATTCACGAATGGCAATCGCCCCCAATTCCGGGGCCGAGAGTCCGCTGAGTTGCCCCAGGAATTTCCCCATCGGCGTTCGCAGACCAGCCAGTAAATAAGCCTCGCCCATGATGTTTTCCTTCCCATTGAAGATGGTTTTCGGTCTCCTTCCCCAATTATGGCCGAAATCGCGGGTTTGGAAACACCCCCGCATTTGTGCGTTGCAACATCTTTAGAAGACTGTCGCCTAAGCCGCTTAGACATCTTAAGCGCCTTAAGGCCGGTCTGTTGAAAAGACTAAGTTATGGTGAACGTTTTTGTTTCGCTGTCTGGGGGGGTTTTGTCTTAGCCGCGAAGCGGCGGCAGCAGATAGCTGCTTCGCGGCTCGAAGTCTCTGGGGGAAAACTGGTCCGTCGGCTATCTGCTGCCGCGGCTTCGCCGCTGAAAGGCAGACCATCAAAACCTGCGCAACAAAACACAATCTCCCCAGTTGCCCTAATTATTCCAAACGACACACTTTTCAACAGGCCGCCTTAAGGCCGTCGCGTTGAAAGCGGACCGACTTGAGGGAATTTTCGTTTTCCTTTGAAGAATGTCTCCGCTCTGTGCCGATTCTATGGATTACACAACCTGGGAGCGATCCGCGCGAAATCCGCCAGAAGGAGCGAACGCATGTTAGCCGGACAGCATTTGTGGAAATCTATCGGGATTTGGCTGGGCCTGTTGTGTTTCGGCACGCTGGTGTCGGCTCAAAATCCTGCCTTGGTGGTTGGCGGGCCGCAATTCGCCAGCCCGGCGGGAAAGCGGTTTTACTTCGGCGTAATGGGGCAAGTCGCCAAGCCGGGAGTTTACGAACTGGACACTCCGCAACCGCAACTCCTCGATCTCATCGGGCATGCGGGCGGATTGACCACGCAGGCCACCAACCAAATCCGCGTGGTTCGCCAAGGCAACGCGGGGCAAAGCATGTATTTCACGCCGACGTTGTATTTCCCGTTGATTTCCGGCGACATCGTTGTGGCCGATGGACCGTTGATCTCGCGGGTTTCCAAACGGCAGCGGACTCTTCCCAGACCGCGCTCGCCGATTCGGAATGCGGACTTCGTGGAAGAGGAGGATGGGGACAATTCGGAAAATTATGCCCAGGTGGCTTTGATGAACGTGCTGGATCGGCCCGTGATTTTGCCGGTCCCCGAAGCCCATGCCAACGTGCGGGCCGTTGTGGCGTACTTGGGGCAAACCGCGGCCGTGGCTGCCGAGGTGGAAGCCTTGCCCGTGGGTCCGGGGCGTGGATTTGTCAATGGAGATCACACCGCCTCGGCCAAGTTTATCGTGCCGACGGTGCTGTATTTCAACCCGCAATCGCTGGACCGGAGCGAATTGCCGAAGTTTCCCGATCTGTACAAACCCGGAGAGCATGATTCGGCCCCGCCGCGAAGAATTGAAGAACCCAAAACGGCTGCGTTGCTGCCGAAAGAAGCGGCTTCGGTCGAGCGGTTTCAGCGGCCCGGTTTGCATTCGACGGTCGTGCTACCCGTTCCTGCCGCGAGCGATTTTCCGGAACCGCCGATGATCGCCAACGTTCGCGAAATGGAACGGCGGATCCCCACGCCGCAACCGCAAGCCGCGAAAACATCCTCCGCGACTCCGAACGCATCGCCCGCGCCGCTTGCCGAAGCCGCCCGCCCCGCAGCGGACTCAGAAGACGATCCGCAAGCCGGGAAATCGTCCGGGTGGTCTTATTTACTTTGGCTTGTGCTCATCGGGGTTTTAGCCGGAACCTATTTCAAACTTCGCGGACGAAAACCATTGCCCGCCCGATCAACGCCAGCCGCTCCTTCGGCCATCCACCCGTTCGAGCCGCCGTTGGTTTCGGCAGCTCTTCGGCCATCTCAGCAGGCCGCGTCTTCTTTGCCGGGACCGGAAGAGTTTTTGACGGATGAAATTCTGACGGCGTTGGCGTTCAATCAACTTCCGGTGAAGGAAGTCCCTGAGGAGGCAACCCCCGTCGAACCCCCGGCAGACCAACCCGCACCGCGAAAGTTTTTCCGGTTCGATCCGCCGGAAGAACGCTCTGCCGGAACCGCAAACGAACCCCGCTTCAAAAAACATGCCCAACCGCCCAAGTCCGCCGCCGAAGAGACCATTGCGGAAATCGGCCCCAAGATTGCACAAACCCCGGATAATCCCCCGGAAGCCCGCCAGCGGGAACGCGGGCTGTTGGATCGCGTGCTGGAACGAGTTCATCAAAACCGAGCCGCCTAATTTGATGCCGCAATGTGAAAGAGAGACCCGCCCATGACGATGGCTCTGGATGTTGGAACCCGGCAGTTTCGTTCGCTGAAACGCGGCGAAGATCAATTGCTCGCCAAGACTTGCCCTTCCGCTTGCAGCTTCCTGCCCGATAAACCCTCCGTCCGGCATTTGCTGGAAGAAGCGGGTGTGCGATTTCACCCCACTGGCGAACAGCTTGTGGTCTGGGGAACCTCGGCGGAAGAACTCGCCAAACGCTGTGCGATCAAGACCGAACATTTGCTGGCACGCAACCCGCTCCGCAAGGAAAAACACAGCATTGCCGAGGCGTTGAACGATGTGCTGGCCACGATTTTGCCCGTCGCCGATGCTGAGGAAACCTGCTGCCTGGGTTCGCTGTCCGATGACCTCCACGCCGATTGGTTGCGGGCCGCCGTGATTTCGCGGGGCTATCGCATTGCCGAATGTTCGGCGGGGTTGGCAGTTGTGCTGGCGGAGTTGGTGCGGGAACAATTCACCGGCATCGGGCTGGTCTTCGGCGGTTCGCGCTGCGAAGCCGTGTTCGCCAGAGAAGGCCGGGAAATCGCTCGCTGCGAATTGCCGCGCGGGGGCGAAGCTATCGACCAAAGCATCGCCATTTCCGAAGACCGCTATTGGTGGAGCATGTCCGGCTTTCGCGAGTTGGAAACCCACGGCATCACGCTTTGGAAAGAATCGCGGAAAGGCTCCCTCTTGGAACCAAAACTCCCGCGCGGCGAACGCTTGTTGGCGGGCTATCATCAACTGGTCGCCGAGTTATGCGCCGCCTGCGAGACGACGTTCCCGCAGCACGGTTTGCCCGCCCAATTGGCGGTCGCGGTCTCCGGCGGAGCGACCCGCATTCCGGGCTTTGAAGAATTGCTCAACCAACATCTCAAAGAATCGGCGTTGCCGATCAATCATCAAAAAACCCGCTTGGCCTCGGCGGAATACACCATCGCGCGCGGGCTGTTGATCCACGCGGAACTTGAACGCCGCAACCAACCCGCCGCCGCTTGAAAACCGTAAATCGAGCCGTTCAAGTTTGCAGTTTGGACAGCATTCGCTTCGCAGCGCTGGCGAGCAATAAGGTATCCACCCCGGCCACGATCAGCGTATATCCGCGCTCCATGTAAGGTTGGACGGCCTCGGCGGTGATGCCGAAAGCTCCCAAAGGCATCCCGGCGGCCAAACAGGTTTGCGTGATGTGGTCAATGGCTTCGACGACTTCCGGGGCATCGAGTTGGCCCATTTTCCCCAAGCTGGCGGAAAGATCGTAAGGCCCCAACAGCACGGCATCCACGCCTTCGACTTGCACGATGGCTTCGATGTTCTCGACGGCTTCCCGGTGTTCCGCCTGTACCACAACCGCCACGCGCTCGTTGGCGGTTTCCACGTATTCTTGAAAGTTCATCCCGTAGCCATGCGCCCGGGCAAGACCGACGCCCCGCGTGCCCACAGGCGAATACTTCGCCCATTTCACAATCTCGGCAGCGTGAAGGGCCGTGTTGACTTGCGGGGCGATAATCCCCGCCGCTCCCAAATCCAACACTTTCTTGATCGCAGTTTCTTCCGCCCTAGGCACGCGGACCAAACACGCGGCTTTGTCGCCCACGGCTTGCAGAATCGCCAGCATCTCCGCCGACTCCAACGGCCCGTGTTCGCCATCCACAAACAACCAATCAAACCCCAACCCTGCCAAAATCTCCGCCGTCGCGGAAATGGGCAACGTGACCATCGTTCCCAACAAAAGTTTTTTGTTCCTGAGGTCTTGGCGAAATGTATTGTGCATGTTTGGTTCCCGAGAAGTTCCGCGTGGACGAAATGAGATTTCAAGAAGGCTTTGGATTACACGTCAAAAACTTATTTTAGAGTGGGTTTTCAGAAAGGGCGAGGCTCTGCTTCCCGGCATTCCGTTTTGCCAAAGCGGCCAGCGGCCAAGCAGAATGACAACGGAACCGAACTATTTGAAAACACAGGGGGTTTACGTTCACTTTTTTTGCCCTTACACTCTTATTCTATGAGGCATTTCTTATTTTGCATTCACTTACTTTTCGCGTTTACTCAATTTGGGTTGGCTTACTCGCCCGTGTTGGCCCAAGAGAAACCACAGAAGCGACAAGAGAAAAAAGTCGCGGGGCCGGACTTGGCGATTTCCTCGCTGACTTTGACAAAGCGTTCGGCAACCGAAGTCAGTTACCATTGCGTGGTTCGGAACGTGGGAATCCTGCCCATCGCGGGAAAATACCTGACTATGCTGGGCTATCTTTCCCCCGACCGCAGGACAGATGGAAAGGCAAGATACGCCAATGGCCGTAGAGTGCCGGGTGGCCATACCCTCTTGCCTGGAGAAACGGCCTCGGCCACTTTTTACGCTAAACTTCAGGAAGGGGATTTTGAGTTCTTGGTGGTCAAGATTCGATTGACGCCCGGCGGTATAGATCGAAACCCCGCGAACGACACAATCGCGATTCCGTTAGATGCCCCGCTCACCCCTCTTCCGAAGTCGCGACCAAAACCGCAAGCAAAGTCGCGCCCCAAGCCGGCACTAAAACCGCAAGCAAAGTCTCACTCAACCACGCGATCCGAACCGCAACCAACCGCTGCTGCCGTTGGGAAAACGATTCCCACGAAACCGCGTGCGTCCACGCCCAAGAAAAAAAAGTCCTCTCAGGATTCCATTTGGGTCATTGTGTTTATTGGGTTGGTGGGGTTGACGATATTGGGGATTTTTGGGCTGTTGGGGTTGATTGGGTTCAATGCCCTTCGTCCGAGCCAAACCTTCCCGCTCTCCTTTCGCCGCGTTACCCCGGATGAGGCGAATGATGAAGAGCCCCAAAAGCAAGCGGCGGAAAAAATGGGCTTTCGTCTTGTCGAGCGCGTGCCGTTGGAATTGAAATTGGCCATTGAATCTCTGTTGGGCAGCGGAGGAAGCCGGTTGAGCCACGTGATGCAGCGGCGGGTGCGCAGCGGCACATTCACCTTGTGCGATGTCCGGCTTGAACATGATCGCACGGGGGGAACGAGAGATAATCGTTACACTTATACGGAAACCCGCTATCAAACCGTGCTGATTTTCACGGCGGCTCGCGGGGTGTACTTCCCGCCCTTCACCATCAATCCGTGTTGGAAACCGAATGAATGGTTGATGCGGAGGCTCGCCAGCCGATGGTTTGGACAGATACGGTTTGAAGAGGATGCCGAATTCCACCAGAAGCTGCTTGTCGGAACCGTCGTACCCGATGCGGTCAGGCCGTTGCTTTCCGCGCGGGTCCGCGAAGAATTCAAAGCCAATGCCGGTTTAACCACCATCGCCACGGGGCAAAGCATAATGATCGTTCCGCCGGACGGCATGGGGGCGGCAGGGCGTGCCGAGCCGGGTGTTCGTGGTGGGAGATTTCGCATCACAAATCGCCACAGGGACGTGGAAATCCATCAAACCATTCACCCCGCCGACAAGCCGAAGTTTCTGGGGGCCACTTTGGGCATCGTGAATGCGATTCGCAAGGCGGAAATCGAAACCCGCAGCCAACGCCCGTCGGCTGCCGAAGTCGCCGAGAAAGCCTCGGCCTATCGGCAAGGACCGAGTTTCGGAACCGTGTCCTCGGAAGAACTCGACCGGTTGCTGAGGGAGAACCCGCCCCGCCGGATTTCCAAGGCAATTCGCCAGGCCACCAAAAGCAAATTTGCTCAATGGCTTCGTTTGTCCGGTTGGATATGTCTGCTGATCCCCAGCGGCTTGATGGCGGTGTTGTGGATGCCGAGTTTTCCCGAAAGCCGTGTGCAGCCCATGTTCATGTTATGCCCAGTAATGTTGTTGGGCTTCCTGTTGATTGCGATTCCCACTTGGAAGCGGCTGCGGATACTTTCGCTGCTCAAACGCGGGTGTGCCGTGATGGCCCAGGTCACCGAAATCAAATGCACCAATACGCAACTTCTCGTGGGAGATGCCAGTTACCGCCGGTACGCGGTCACGTTCGAGTATTCCCATGAGGGGAAGAGTTATCGAGCCGCAAACGCGGACCTACGGCGATCAAACAAGACGGGCCTTATTATTTAAGGAAACAGGCGAACCCACTCAAATTTTAGTGGCCCTAGGAAATCCTTCTCGTTTCTTTTGGCTGGAAGGGTTGGTCCATAAGGAAATTGTCTAACGGTAAAATCCACGCGCCGACTTCAATCGCGCCCGGTCGAGTCGATCACTTTTCGATGGATTGTGGCGGGGGAATCACAGCGGGATTGCACGATGGCCCAGCCGATCAAACTCAATAGCAGGCCCGCGAACACGAAGCTGCCTGCGTTCAGCCAACCTTGGGCGGGGAACATCACAATCGCGTAGCCCAAACTCCCCGTGAGCAACGCATACCCGGCAAACAAAGCCAGGGTTTTGCGGATCACCGCGCCTTCCCTCCCGGCCAAACCCACCACGGCGGAAGCCGCGACGACATTATGCACGCAAATCGTGTTGCCTGCCGCGCCGCCGACCGCTTGCAAGGCGACGATCCAAGCCGGGTCCACGCCGATTTGCGTTCCCACCTTGAATTGGAACAGCGAGAACATCATGTTGCTGACCGTGTTGCTGCCCGCCACGAATGCGCCAAACCCGCCGATGAAAGGCGAAACGAACGGCCAAGCCGACCCCACGCCCGCCGCCACGCCATTCGCCAATTCTTTGGGCATGGCCAGATAACCGTTGGCTCCCAGATCGGAATTGATGAAAACCTGCACCATCGGCACGGTAAACACCAAGGCCACCGAAGCCGTGATGATCGTCTTGCCGGAGTTCCGCCACGCCCGCCGATAGGTCTCCCCGTTCATGCCGTGCAGAAAAAACGTGCATAGAGAAACGGCCAGAAAAATCGTGCCGGGAAGATACAACACCTGCAACTTGGCTTCGATGTTGGTTCCGAATAACTTCGGCAGCAACATCGTCACGGCATCAGCAGTCAGCAGGTTTTTCACGCCCAGGCTCGGCACGCGCGTGATGACCAACAACACTGCCAACAAGACATAAGGAAACCACGCCTTCCACAATCCCATTTTGGGCTGGCTTGAACTTGGCTGTTCAACGTGGATTAAGCCCGTCCAAGCGGGTTCCCATTCCTGCGGAGGAGCAAAATCCCACGCGGGTTCTTTGGGCAAGAGAAAACCCTTGCGGGCAGCGGGAACTACAATCGCCAAGCCCGTTAAGCCGCCGATCAACGAAGGAAACTCCGGCCCCAAAAACCAAGCCACCGCCAAGTAAGGCAACGTCATTGCAAACGCCGCAAAAACCGCGAACTTCCAGACTCTTAGCCCGTCCGCGAAGGAACGGTGGGGGCCGAAGAACCGTGTCATCGTGGCCACCACGCACAAAGGAACCAAGGTTCCCGCGACCGCGTGCAACAATGCGACCCGTCCCGCGATTTCCATGAAATAACCAGGCGGAAGCGTTTCGGTCTCCAGGCCCGTCTTCACGCCCACCAGAATCGGCGTACCCAAGGCCCCGAACGAAACCGGCGTGCATTGGATCATCATTCCAGCGACCACGGCGGCCATCGGCGGAAAGCCCAATCCCACCAGCAAAGGCACAGCCACGGCGGCAGGCGTGCCGAACCGGCCGAGCCCCTTCGATGAACGAACCGAACAGCCACGCGATGATGATCACCTGCATGCGGCGGTCGGGCGAGATGTCGGTAAAGCCCCGGCGAATCGATTTAACGCCCCGCTCTCCTGCAGCGTGTTCAGCAGCAGAATCGCGCCGAAGATGATGTATAACAGCGAAGCGGCGACGATCAAACCTTTCACCGTAGCAGCCGCCATCTGCCAGCCCGGAACCTGCCACACCAGCAAGGACAACACCACCACGGTGATATACGACAACGGCATCACCCGGCTTGCGGGCCAACGCAAAAGCACCAAAAAAACGCCCACCACAACAATCGGCAGCAAGGCAAGAAAAGGCAACACTCCGGGCGACATGAAAAAAATCTCGCTTCAACATGTGAGATAAAGGCGAGCGGGGGTGTCAGCCCCCCGGTCACATTGAGTGCTTCCACACCGGAACGAATTTCATTAATTGTCCGCTGAAAAATGCGGAGGGAATCGAAAGATCAAACCGACTCTATCCCGACCGAAAGCCCAGGTAAAGTACTAACCCAATCCTTGCGTGCGGGCTTTCCAAAAGCAATGGGCATGCTGGATTTCTTGGGAGGGTTTCCGTAGGCTAATCTCCATTACCCCAGCTATTGATCGCGAAGGATTTTACCATTTTGGAGAACGCATCCATGCCGTCCGCATCACCGAACCGCAGTCGATTGCTACTTATCGCACTGCTGTTGACCGCCGGTTTATCGAGCCTGCCATCTTTGAACGCCGCCGAGAAGCCCCGCCCGAATATCCTCTTCGCCTTCGCCGATGACTGGGGTCGCGAGGCCGGCATCTATGCCCAGACCGATGCCAAAGCCGGCATGAACGCCGTGGTGCGAACGCCCAATTTCGACCGCATCGCCCGGCGAGGGGTGTTGTTCCAAAACGCCTTTGTAAATGCTCCTTCCTGCACGCCCTGCCGCAGTTCGCTGCTCTCGGGCCAGTATTTTTGGCGGACGGGACGCGGGGCGATTCTGCAAGGCGCGGTGTGGGATGAAAGCATTCCCGCGTGGCCTTTGCTGTTGAAAGATGCGGGCTACCACATCGGCAAAACTTGGAAAGTTTGGAGTCCCGGCACTCCCGCCGATGCCCCTTACGGACGCAATGCGAATAGCTATCAACAAGCCGGCAATCGCTTCAATCAGTTCTCGCAGCAAGCCACCCGCATGGTGGCAGCGGGCAAATCTTTAGAGGAAGCGAAAGATGAACTCTTTGGCGACGTGCGGCAGAACTTTTCCAAATTCCTCGCCGACCGTAAACCCGATCAACCGTTTTGCTATTGGTTCGGCCCCACCAACGTGCATCGCAAATGGATCAAAGGTTCCGGCAAGGCCCTGTGGGGCTTCGAGCCGGATTCCCTCAAAGGCAAGCTGCCCGCCTTTCTGCCGGATGTTCCCGAAGTCCGCCAAGACATCGCCGACTATTTCGGTGAAGTCGCCGCTTTTGATACCGCGTTGGGCGTCTTGATTGAGGAACTCAAAACGTCCGGCCAACTGGACAACACGTTAATCGTCATTAGTGGAGACCACGGCCCGCCGGGATTTCCGCACGGCAAATGCAACCTCTACGATTTTGGAACCGCCGTGAGTTTGGCCATCGCCGGTCCTGGCGTGAAAGGCGGACGAGTTGTGGAAGACCTGGTTTGCCTGCCGGATTTGGCCCCCACGTTTTTAGAAGCCGGGGGAGTAAAAATTCCCGATGTGATGACCGCCAAAAGTCTCTGGCCGACCTTAAAATCTGACCGCGAAGGCTTGGTCGATCCCACGCGAACGCAGGTTTTCACGGGAAGGGAAAGGCACGTCGCCACCGCCCGGGCGAACCAATTGCCCTATCCGCAGCGCTGTATCCGCACGGCCGATTATTCGTTCATCATCAACTTCCGCCCCGACCGCTATCCCCTGGGAGACCCCTACCGCTTGGATTCCGACAATCCTCCCACGGTGGAGGAGACCACGAACAACACCTTCGCCACGTTGCCCGATGATGATGCCGGCCCCACCAAAGCCTGGATCGTCGAACACCGCAACGATCCCCAATGGAAAAAATACTTCAACCACGCCTACGGCAAACGTCCTCGCGAGGAACTCTTCGATCTCAAAAAAGACCCCGATCAAATGCACAACGTCGCCGGCGACCCGGCATATAAAGATGTCGTAAAAGAGTTAAGGGAACGCTTGCTAGCCGAACTCAAACGCAGCGGTGACCCGCGCATGAAAAACAATGGCGCATACTTCGAGAACCCGCCCCTAGCCGGCCCCGTCCCCAAGAACCCAAACCGCGCACAAAAAAATCGCTAACCCATTTTCCCGGCACATACACCTAGCAACAGAGTGAGTTCTATGATTCGTTCGCTTATATCTTCCATAATTCTCTCGGCACTAGCATTCTTACTAGCGACCGATGTCCTAACTGCCGCCGATCAACCTAACTTCATTGTGATTAACATTGATGATTTAGGTTACGGCGATATAGGACCGTTCGGTTCCAAGCTAAACCGCACGCCCAATCTCGACCGCATGGCCAAAGAAGGCCGCAAACTCACTTGCTACTATGCGGCTCCCGTGTGTTCGCCCTCGCGGGCTTCCTTGATGACGGGCTGCTATCCCAAGCGGGTGCTCAGTATTCCGCACGTGCTCTTTCCCGGCAACGCCGAGGGACTGGCCCCGGAAGAAATCACCGTCGCGGAACTCCTCAAACAACAGGGATATAGCACGGGCATTATCGGCAAATGGCATCTGGGCGATCAACCGCAGTTCCTGCCTACGCGGCAAGGGTTCGACTATTACTATGGCTTGCCTTATTCCAACGACATGGGGCCGGCGGAAGACGGCGTGAAAAGCAACCTCGGCAAACCGCTGCCCAAATCCAAGCCCGGCAAAGGCCAACCGCCGCTGCCCCTACTTCGCAATGAAACCGTGCTAAAGCGCGTGCTGCCCGATGACCAGCAAAAGCTCGTGGAAAACTATACCCAAGAAGCGATTGCCTTTCTCAAGAAACATCGCGATCAACCCTTCTTCCTCTATTTGCCGCATTCCGCCGTGCATTTTCCACTCTATCCCGGCAAAGCCTTTCAGGGCAAATCGAACAACGGGTTATATGGCGATTGGGTCGAGGAAGTCGATTGGAGCGTCGGCCAAGTTTTAGACACGCTTCGCGAATTGAAATTGGATCATAACACATTGGTGCTCTTTACTTCAGACAACGGCGGCCAAATGCGGCACGGCGCAGTCAACGCTCCGCTGAGAGGAGGCAAAGGCACGACTTTTGAAGGCGGCATGCGCGAACCTACCATCGCCTGGTGGCCGGGAAAAATCCCCGCCGGAACCGAAAGCGATGAGATCACCAGCATGATGGATATACTGCCTACGTTCGTAACGCTCGCCGGCGGCAAAATCCCTAGGGATCGCAAACTAGACGGCGGCGACATCTGGCCGATCCTTAGCGGTAAAGAGAACGCCAAATCCCCTTATGATGCCTTCTACTACTATCGCGGCTTAAAGCTCCAAGCCGTCCGCCAAGGCCCTTGGAAACTGCACCTCGTCAAAGGCGAGCTCTATCATTTAGAGGATGACATTTCAGAATCTAAAAACGTAGCCAAGGCGAACCCTCATATCGTCGAGAAACTACGGGCCGTGGCTCTAGCAACGAAGGATGACCTCGGCATGGATGGCATCGGTCCCGGTTGCAGACCGCTAGGGAAAGCCGCCCATCCACAACCCCTCATCAACCGCGAGGGAACGATTCGCGAAGGCTTCTCGCGATAACCTGCTCGATGCTTTCCCCAAATGTTCCACGACAGGCAGGCATCTTTGACTAGCAATGTGTTTATAGTCCGCTAGGCGAGTGGATTGAATGCTGCTGGAGTGCAGATCGAAATCATCGGTAATACCAAAACGAAAGAAGGTTTGGAAGTTCTCGCCCGGCTTGATGATAGTATCTATGAAAAGGGGATTCAGGTTCCCGACCATGTACTCGCCGCCTGCCTTATCAAGCCGAACAAATTCCACGGCGACTGGAACGATGAAATCTACCCCAGACGATAAACACCATTTGACAGCTCAATTCGTTACCCGCACGAAAATCCCGGCTCCGGCGGAGTTTGTGTTCGACTGGCACGCCTGCCCGCAAGCATTGAAACGCCTCACCCCGCCTTGGGAACCCGTCGAGATTGGAGAAATGTCCCACGGTTTGCAGAATGGGTCGCGGGGGGAAATTCTCATCAAAGCCGGGCCGTTCCGCAAGAAATGGATCGCCGAGATTCGCGATGTCGAGCCGGGCCGTCAGTTTCGGGACGTGCAAATTTCCGGGCCATTTGCCTCTTGGGTGCATACGCATAGAATGATCCCGGATGGCCGGAACTCCTCGATTTTGGAAGATCACATTGAATACCGATTGCCGATGGGCAAGTTCGGGCAATGGGGCGGCTCAGGTTTTGTTCGCCGCAAGCTCGAACGCTTGTTTGCGTACAGGCATCAAATCACGCGGGAGGATGTGGCCGCGATTTATCCTTATCAATCTTTCCCGGAAATACGGTCTATGAAAATTCTTATCAGCGGTTTAAGCGGCATGGTGGGTTCCGAATTGGGTTCCTTTCTGAAAACCGCCGGGCACGAGGTGGTTGGGCTTTCGCGTTCGCCCGCCGGCGCGGACATCGGTTGGAACCCGCATGATGGCCAAATCGACAAAGACGGTTTGAACGGCGTGGATGCCGTGGTGCATCTCGCGGGCGAGAACATCGCCAAGCGCTGGACCGATAAGCAAAAACGGCTCATCCGCGAAAGCCGAGTGAAAGGCACAACGCTGTTAAGCGAAACCCTGGCGGGAATGGAAACGCCGCCCAAAGTATTGGTGTCGGCTTCGGCCATCGGATATTACGGCGACCGGGGAGAAGAAGTTCTTACCGAAAGCAGCCCGCCGGGCCAAGGGTTTTTGCCCGAAGTTTGCCAGGCATGGGAAGACGCTTGCCAACCGGCCCGCGAGAAAGGCATTCGCGTGGTGAATTTGCGGATCGGCGTGATTCTTAGCCCAAATGGCGGGGCACTCGCCAAGATGTTGTTGCCCTTCAAAATGGGTCTGGGCGGAAAAGTCGGCAGCGGAAACCAATTCTGGAGTTGGATCGCTTTGGATGATGTGGTCGGTGCGATCCATCACGGCTTGATGAACGCGGAACTCAATGGCCCCGTGAACGCCACCGCTCCCAATCCCTGCACGAATTTGGACTTCACGAAAGCCTTGGGCAAAGTGCTGTCTCGACCCACATTGTTTCCTATGCCCAAATTCGCCGCCCGCTTGGCACTCGGCGAAATGGCAGATGATCTGCTACTCGCCAGTGCGCGGGTGATGCCGGAACGCCTCGAACAAACCGGCTATGCCTTCCGCTTCGCCGAACTTGAACCGGCTCTCAGGCATCTGTTGGGCAAATAACAAGGGAATGAAAGCGTCCCGCTCTTGTCGAATCCCACGCAGGATGGCACAGTAAGAACAGAGAATCGCTCATCGCAAAAAACGAATTAACGCAAAAGGTATGCGATTAGCTTTTTAGCGGTAAGCTTTTAGCTTTTTTTCAGGTGTTTTCTGACTTTTGGTCTTCGCTAAGTGCTAATCGCTAACAGCTAACAGTCAGAAGTGAAGTTACTGCGGGTACTGGTATTGCTAGCGAATGATCGCATTTTACGTTGACAGTTTGAGAATTAAGGAGCAAACCGATTAAGGGACCAGGACTTAAAGTGAATTTGGACGTTCGCCGCGTTTGGGAATGCCCGGAATGCGGTCGCCGCGTGAAACGGCAGGGAGACGTTACCTCTTATTCATGCCCGTGCCGAGAACCGCCGATTTGGATGCGGCTGGTGGAGAGCCAACGCGAGAACCGGGAATACGAACCTTATATTGTTCCCGAAATTCAAGCCGACGAGTTACTGGGCGATGAAGAGCCGACTCCCAGCGAAACCCACACATTGAAAGAACCCGCCGCCGTGGTGGAAACCGTCCAACCGGCGGAGATCGAAGCCCCGCCATCCGAGGAGGAGGAGTTCTATTCCCCCGAAGAAGAAAACGAGGACAATCCCTCCGCCACGGAACCCACCGCTTCCGAACCAGCCGTGGAACCCACCGTTTCCGAACCGGACACCGAAAAACCTGCGGAACCCGCTGCCCAAGAAAAACCCCGTCGAGGCAAGCCGCGCCGTCGGCGTTCGGGCCGCAAGCGTTCCCGCGGTCAAGGTTCTCAAGAAGGCGGCGGAGAAACCGGATAAAACAGAGTGTCGTTCTTCCCGTCACCTCGGCAAAATTTCTTCCCTGACCTCTGATTTCCGTCCTCCGATCCCCGACCTCTGATCCAATGACCGACTTCTCCCGCAAACGCCGGACTTTGCATTGGCCGATCACAATCAGCGTCTCATTGATGATGCTCAACGTGGGGTTGATGGTCGGCTGGATCGTGCTGGCGGCGCAGATTCACGAATGGAACATGCTGACGCTCGGCACGATTGCGTTCGCGTTGATTCTCGTCGGGTTGACGTTCTACATGGTGCTGACCATCAAAGAAGTCCGCGTGAGCCAACGGCAGGCGAACTTTGTGGACAGCGTCACGCACGAACTCAAATCGCCCATCGCGTCTCTGCGGGCTTATCTGGAAACCATGCAGATGCGGTCCATTAGCGATGAACAACGAGCGGAGTTTTTTCGGGTGATGGAAGCCGAACTCGCACGGTTGAATCGGCTCATCAATCATCTATTGGAAGTCGGGCGGTTGGATGCGATCGGGCAAGAATCCGATCCGGAAGACATTCTGTTGGAACCCATGCTCCGCGAGTGTGCCGCCAATGCCTGCATGCACAACAAACAAAGCCTGGAAGAAGTCGTGCAGTTTAAGGTGGCTCCGGTGGTGGTTCATGGGCGGCCGTTGGTGCTACAAATGATCTTCGGAAATCTTTTGGACAATGCGTTGAAATACGCCGGGGTCGAACCGAAAGTGGAAGTCCACGTCACCATCAAAAACCGCAACCGGGTGATCGCGCGGATTCTGGACAACGGCCAAGGCGTGCCCTCCAATATGCGAAAACAGATTTTTCATATCTTCTTCGCGCCGGCAGCGAATTGGAACGCACCCGGCAAGGAACCGGATTAGGGCTTTACATTGTCAAGACGCTTGTTCATATAATGAAGGGGAAAGTTGCGGTGCGAGACCGGGGAACTCAACCGGGAAGCATTTTTGAAGTCGAATTGCCGGGGAGAGCGGCCCAGTGAAATTGTTGATTGTCGAAGATGAGTCGGCGATGGCCGGAATCCTCCAATTTAACTTCGAGCAAGAAGGCTATGATGTCGCGGTCGTCGGGGACGGATTTCGCGCGATGGAATTGTTCGAGGCGGCCCACCAACCCCCCGATGATGGGGAACCGTCCGATCCCTTTGACGCCATCGTGCTGGACTTAATGCTGCCCGGCATGAGCGGCTACGAAATCTGCCGCCGCATCCGCCAATTCGATCCGCAAGTGCCCGTGCTGGTGCTCAGCGCCCGCACGCTGGCGGAAGACCGCATGTTGGCGTTTGATGCGGGGACCGATCAATACATCACCAAGCCGTTCGAGTTGGCGGAACTGCTCAACCGCGTGCGAAACGTGATCGAACGCCACCGCACCAAAACCGCCTTAGAAGCCAAACCGCCCGCTTCATCCAGCGAGAGTGTCGCGGAGGCCCCGCATTACGAGTTCAAGCGGTTTACGTTGGATTTAGAGCGCTATCAACTCCACGTCGGCGAGGAAACCCACACGCTGACCAGTCGCGAGTTGGAATTGATGAAGTATTTTATCGAACACGAAGGCATGGTGCTTTCGCGGTCGCGGATTTTGGAAGATGTCTGGGGCGAACCCTCCGACCTGACCACGCGAACCATCGACAATTTCGTGTTAAGACTAAGAAAATACATCGAGCCAGACCCCACCAACCCGCAGCACATTCTCTCGGTCCGAGGAGCCGGCTACCGCTTCCTCGGCGAACCGTCGTGAACCGTCATTGCCACGGCTTCAGTTTCCGTCATCGTTCTGGACTCCAAATAACCAGGGGGCTGACGCCCCCCCGCTCGCCTTTTTCCTAATCGCTGAACCCCGGCCTCCGGCCTCTGCTTAAATCATGAAGTCGGTTTCGCGGCCGAGGATGCGGTCTACGAGATCCTGATCGAACTCCAAAGCGGGAGCGCCGTCGCCATCCATGTCGGTCGGGTTGATCCCGCAATACACCGACCACGGCCCCAGATGCCGCCAACGGCCCGCGCGGTGGGGTTCGTTGGGCAGAACGGGCGTGGTGCAGCGGTTGCAACCGATGGTCGAATACCCCTGCGAATGCAGCGGATTGATAATCACATTGTTCTCGGCGATGTAGGCTTCCATCTCCTCGTTGGAGAAATTGACCAACGGATTGATCCGCAGGCAATTCATTTCGGTGTCGATCGCCAAGATCGGGCAGGTTTCGCGGCGACCGCCATCGGCCCGGCGAAGGCTGCCGATCATCCCATCGAACCGGCCCTTTTGTTGGAGCATTGGTTCGGTCTTCCGCAAATGGCAGCATTCTTTTTGGCCTTCCGGCGAAAGATACAACACGCCCAACTCGGCGGTTTGTTCGGTCATCGTTTTTTCGGGTTTGAGGGTCAGGATTTCCAAGCCGTATTCTTGGATCAGCCGGTCTCTGGTGTCCAAAGTTTCTTGAAACAACACGCCGGTATCGACGAATAGCACCGGCACGGGGGCTTTCAGCGAATGCAGCATGTGGCAAACCACGTTGCCCGCTCGCTGCATGGAAGAAAGCGCCGCTAAGCGGTCGCCGAAAATCTCTTGGCCCCATTGGATCAATTCCTGCGGCGTGCGTTCTTCAAAAGTCTTATTGAGTTCGGACAAATCGCCCTGAGTCAGTCGTGCCATCGTGTGCAATTCCAGCAGTTTGAGGGAATTTCAGTTTGGGTTTTAGGGGAAAGAGGAACCTGCGGGGGAATTTTAGCGAGATTCCCAATCAAGGCAACGCGAGCCTTTGGAGTGCTTCATGTTGCAGGAAACAAAACTCTGAACTTTTCGTATCACAGCAAACACAAAGTCCGCTCGACAAATGCTTGCCGGGCGGACTTTGTGGCGGGGAATGTCGCTCTGGAGCGATATTTTGATTCGGGTTAGGCCACGCGAATTTCCAGGCGTTCTTCTTGTTCGATCCCGTGGGAAATCATCTCGCGGAACTCGGCCATCGCGGGGTTGGTCTCTGGAAAACGCCAATCGGCGGGGCGGGAGGCCATCGCCGGGGCCTGCCATTGTTCTGCGACGTGATCGGTCACAACCACCACGGCACAAGACAACCGCTGAGCCAATTCTCGCAGCATTGCAGCCGATGAACGGTTTTGCTCCCAGCCGTTGGTCCGGCTTGTTTCCGCATACCAAGCCAAGGGCATGGAATCGAAGAACACGCCGCCCAGCGTTTGCCGGTCGGCTAGGCGTTCGATGGCATGGATCGAATGCGGGGCATGGGCCGAATCCGCGAAGAACTTCAAGCGCTCGGTCCAATGCCTGAGCCGATCGACGGCTTCATCCACGAGCCAAGGCTTGTCACCGTAGCCGTCCGAGGGATCGCGACCGCTGAGGCGGGCTTGAATTTCTGCAAACGTCAAGCCTTGCGAAGTCGTCATTCGGCGGGTTAAGTGGGCGATCAAACCCAGCACAATCGTTTCTTCGGAAAACTCGCGGCAAACCACGAGCCAGGTTTGATCGGCACGGGTTTCCAAGGCGGTCACCAACCGTGAACACAAATCAGCCAGCCGACCGCGCACAGATTCATTGGCGAGAATCGCCACCGTGCCCGCTTGCAATTCGTGGCCATCGTAGCGACCGAGGTAATCGGGAATTACCGAGCGGGCGGATTCTTCGCAGAGGCGGTCCAACACGGTATTCACATCTTGCGTGCGAACTTCCGGGCGATGCACCGGGAGTCCGAAACCACCCATGCGGGCTTCCAGAATCGCGCGGGCTTGGCGGAAATGCCTGTGGTAAAGGGCTTGTTCCACTTCCGAAATCGTCCCTTGAACGACGCTGCGTTCGTGGGTGCGCGGAATTTTGTCGGTTTCGGCCCGCAGGTAGGCCCAATAATTTTCCCGGTGGAAAGTTGTGGGAACGGCGTGCCCATTACTCGCGGCGGCTTCACGGGGATGCGACCAACCGAAATCCTTGCCGTGAAATGCCAGCGATTTGGCCGAGGCTGCCTTGCGGCAGGCTTCTAATCCATGCCGGCGGGCGACATCCGCCAGGGTTTCGTTTTCCAGCAATTGGGTGCGTTCCAGCACGAAGACTTCGGGGGCCGTTCTTGCGCGGAGGGCATGATCCAAGGCTTCGCGAACGTCGCGTTGCCGGGTGGCATCGTTTCCGAAGGCCAAAGTCACCGCTTCCACGCCCATGCGGGCCAGGTCTTCCCAGCGTTTGGACGAGAACTCCCGGCCATCGCCGCCGACCGCGACCACGTTGGTGAAACCTCGGCACTGCAAATACAAGGCTTCGAGAACATCTTCGACCAACACCAAGTTTTTCAAACCCGCCGGCGCAGCCAAGGCGGTTTTCAAGCCGTAAGCGATCAGGCCGGATCGCATCGACCCGCGGGCGAACTCGTATCGTATGGGATGACCGGGCAACGCCGTGGGAATCACCGCGAGCACATCCAAAATTCGGCCCCGTTCCTCTTCGAGCGGAACCAGCAAACAACCGTGCCAATCGTGCCGAAGCGTGCCGAGTTCATCGCTGACCAAACCGGACTCGGCAATCGCGGTTTCCGAAAAACCCGCGCTTCGCAAATAACTGCGCACATCTTCGGTGGTCGTATAGAGGCCCAATTTCAAGTGTGGGATTTCTTCGGGGTAAAACCCCCGGCTTTCCAGAAATTCCCAAACCGCCGATGGGCTTTGTTGAGTTCTATGCTCCCAATGGTGAATTTCCGCCGCACGCAACTGAAGAAATTCCGTGCAGGCCGCGTATATGTCTCGTGAAGCCACGGGGAATTCGGGTCGGGGTTCGAGAGGTTCGCTCACGGGCGGAACACTGCGGGTCACACGTTGAAACAAAGCGGGATGTCGCCCGCGATCCAATTGGGAATGCGGGTTCATGCGGTGATTCATAAGGATGTCCTTTTCCACTCATGATTTTCGAGGATTGAAATTTCTCCATCGCGGCTTTGTAGTGTTTACACGAAAACCGGCTAAAATGAGGAAAGGAGCCGGGCAAACCAGGAGTTTTCTCATCTGGGTCGGTCGCCCAAGCTCCGCGAAAGCCCATTACGCAAACCCCATGCCGAGAGAACCTGTTATGTACGACCGCCAACGATTGATCGAACTCTTCCAACAACGTGCTCTGAAATACGGCGAATTTCAGTTGGTCTCCGGCAAAACTTCAAACTATTACTTGGATGGGAAACAAGTCACGCTGCATGCCGAGGGGTTGCGTTTGGTCAGCGAGGGCGTGTTGGCCTTGCTCGATGGCGTGGCTTGCGATGCCATCGGCGGGATGTCGATTGGGGCCGACCCGATCATCGGCGGGGTGCTGGCGACGGCGGCGGTTCAAGGCCGCGACCTGAAAGGCTTTATGGTTCGCAAAGAAGCCAAGGGGCACGGCATGAAAAAATTCTTGGAAGGCCCCGTCGAACCGGGGCAAAAAGTTGTGATTGTGGATGATGTGGTCACCACCGGCGGAAGTTCCATTTTGGCTATCGAACGCGCCCGCGAGTTCGGCTGCGAAGTTGTGTTGGTCATCGGTATTGTGGATCGTTTGCAGGGCGGAGCGGGCAACTTTGCCCAACACAAATTGCGGTTTCAATCGCTGTTGACCATCCGCGACTTGGGCGTTCACCCGGAAGGTTCTTGAGGAAGATGGAGAGATCGGGAGTGGGGGAGATTGGGAGCGGGGGAAAAACATTCGTGTCATCCATCAAGCCGAATCACGCCGATGGGCCATCCGTTTTGCAGGACGTATTGGCGCGGTATTGGGGTTACGATCAGTTTCGCCCGCTGCAACAACGGGCGATGGAACGGGTTTTGGCCGGGCGGGATTCCGTCGTGGTGCTGCCCACGGGCGGCGGAAAATCTTTGTGTTATCAAGCCCCGGCCATTTGCCTGGGCGGATTGGCGGTCGTGGTTTCTCCGCTAATCTCGCTGATGAAAGACCAAGTAGATGCCCTCAAAACCAACGGGGTTCCCGCGGCTTGCATCAACAGTTCGCAATCGCCGAGGGAAAAGCGCGAGGTGGCGGAGGAAATTCGCGCGGGTAACTTGCGGTTGTTGTACGCAGCCCCGGAACGTCTGTTGCAACCGCAAACTTTGGAGTTCCTAAAATCCGCCGGACTGTCATTTGTCGCAGTCGATGAAGCCCACTGCATCAGTGAATGGGGCCACGATTTTCGTCCCGAATACCGTGCGCTCAAAATCCTCCGCAAACAGTTCCCCAATATCGGGATTCACGCCTACACCGCGACGGCTACCGATCGGGTTCGGCAAGACATCGCCCAAAATCTGGGCCTGAAAACCCCCGAAATCTTGGTGGGTTCTTTCGATCGGCCCAATCTGGTTTACCGCGTGGAACGCCGTCAAAATCGCACGAAGCAAATCCGCGATGTGCTGGACCGACACCGGGGGGATTCGGGAATTATTTATTGCATCAGCCGCAAAAACGTGGACACACTCAGCGAGGAACTCAACGCCGAAGGCTATAAAACCCGGCCTTATCATGCGGGTCTTTCCGACGTAGAACGCAAACGCAACCAAGAAGCCTTTATCGAAGAGAAGATTGAAACCATCGTGGCCACCGTGGCGTTCGGGATGGGCATCGACAAATCCAACGTGCGCTACGTTGTGCATGCGGGCATGCCCAAATCGCTGGAAAACTATCAGCAGGAAAGCGGACGGGCGGGACGCGATGGCCTGGAAGCCGAGTGTTGCTTGCTGTATTCCGGCAACGATCCCCGCATTTGGCGGAAAATGACCGAAGACGATTCCCCCCAATCCCGCGCGGCTTCGTTGAAATCCTTAGATGCCATTGATGCGTTTTGCACTGGGCTTTCTTGCAGGCATCGGGGGTTAGTGGAACACTTTGGGCAAGCCTGGGACCGCGAATCGTGTCATGCCTGCGATGTCTGCCTGGGGCAACTCGATCTCATTGGGGATGCTTTGATCGTGGGGCAGAAAATTCTCTCCAGCGTGGTCCGGCAGCAGCAGCGATTCGGCGGGGAATATACAGCGTTAGTGCTGAAAGGCTCCAAAATCAAGCGGGTTCTCGACAACGGGCACGACCGAATCAGCACGTTCGGCTTGTTGGCCGACCAGGAAAAACAGGTCATTCGCGATTGGATCGAGCAACTCGCCAGCCAGGGGTTTTTGGCGAAGGAAGGCGAATACAACGTGCTGAAAGTCACTCCCGCCGGGCGGAAAGTGCTGAAAGGAGAAATCACGCCTCGTTTGCTCAAGCCGCGAAAGTTGGCCAAGAAAAAAGCCGCCGCCGTGGAAACCGATGCCTGGGAAGGCGTCCATCGGGAATTGTTCGACGTGTTGCGAAAACTTCGCCGCCAAGAAGCCGAACAGCGAAACATACCGACTTACATCGTATTCAGCGATGCGGCTTTACGCGAAATGGCCCGGCGTCGGCCTTCCACCATCGAAGCCTTCCGCACAGTTCGCGGCGTGGGGGAAAGAAACTCGAAGACTACGGAGACGTGTTCATCAATTGCATCGTAAAATTCTGCCGCGAGCAGCGGCTGACAATGGATGTAAGGCCCCAATGAGTCTGCGGGTTGTCCCAGAATACTTTCAGAAGTTCTTGCCTTCTGGCAAAAGAGGCGATTGACGAATATCTGTTTGTTCGTCATACTTCACAACACATCGTGGTGAAGATTCCGGACAGCCTGTTTTCTGACCGGAATGCAAGCCAAAACTTTTTACAGCATTGGAAAAAGAAGAATGGCGCAGGGCACAATCAAACGGCTGACGGACAAAGGGTACGGATTCATCGAATTGGAGAATGGGAAAGATATTTTCTTCCATCTCTCCAACTTGGATGGAGTTCGGTTTGAAGAATTGTACGAAGGACAAGCCGTGACTTTCGACGAAGGTCAAGGTAGAAAAGGTCCGCAAGCGGAAAACGTCAAACCCGCCTAATTGGCCGTTTGTTTTTTTCCGAGCCGGCGCGATAGCGCCGGCTCTTATTTTTTAAGCATGATCGCAACCCGGATGCGAACTCGCTATGCTCGAAAAGAAAGCATTCGCGATCTAACAATTAACATACTGGCCTCATGGCCATTAAGGATTTTTATGTTTCGTTGTGAAATTTGTGGAGACATCGTGCCGGCGGGAGTGTCCGCACAGAGTGTGGTTGTGCAATCTCGCTCCAAAGATTACCCGTCCCGCTCGGAAAAACTCACCGGCGGCCGCAGCCGATTCGTGCGGGAACGCACCGTGGATAAAGGCGGGGAAGGCCGGGAAATCGTGCGGGAACTCAAAGTCTGCCCCAAATGCGCCGCCGAACACGCCAAAAAGTAACCGCTAAGTGTTGACCGATTTCCCGCCATTCGGATGAGTTTGCAAGCCGCTCATGCTGCCCCGACTTTTTTTCCTGATGATGCTCGGCTTGGCAAGCGTTCCGTTGGTGGCGGGGATTTGGGAACCGCCGGTGGGGCAAATGGGGGTTCTGCTCACGCTGCTGATCTTCGCGATGGCATTGATCGACTTGGCGATTTCGCCTCGACCCCAGCAAATCGAAGTCGAGCGCGAAACCCAAGATGTGATGAGCGTGGAAGCCCGCAACCGAGTCACGATTTGGCTGCGGAACACCACGCCGTTTCGCTTGTTTTTGGAAGTCCACGATGAGCCGCCTCAACCCGCGACGCTCTCGGAAGTTCCTTGCCGCGTGGAATTGGGGCCGCATCAAGCCCAGCAAATTACCTACCACGTCCAGCCGCATCATCGGGGGCGAAATCGCTTCGGGCAGGTGTTTTTGCGCTGCCGCAGCCGGCTGCATTTTTGGGAACTGATCGACCAACGCGAACTGCCCCGCGAAGTCAAAATCTATCCCAACGTCCAAGCCATCCATGCCGTGGAGTTGTTGGCCCGGCACAATCGGGTGGCGGAGGCGGGGGTCAGGCTTTCGCTGCTGCGCGGCAGAGGGACCGAGTTCGACCGCCTCCGCGAATACCGCCGAGAAGATGAATTTCGCAGCATCGATTGGAAAGCCACCTCGCGGACTCGGCAACTCATCAGCCGGGAATACGTTGTGGAACGCAACCAGAACATTGTGTTCCTCTTAGATTGCGGGCGGTCGATGTGCAACGAATTGGGGGGCATTACCCATTTCGACCGTGCTTTGAATGCCGCCATTCTGCTGAGTTACGTCGCGCTCCGGCAAGGCGACAGCGTGGCTTTCTTGGCCTGTTCGCGGAAGGTGGAAAAGTACGTTCCCGCGCTCTGGGGCACAACCGCGATGCAATCGTTGATTCGGCAAACTTTCGACTTGGAACCCAGTTACCACACCGCCGACTACCAACTGATGGCCGAGCAACTCAGGCTTCGCCACCGCAAACGCTCGCTGGTGGTCTTATTGACGCATGCGATTGATGAAGTCCATCTGAAAGAAGTGGGGCGGTCTCTCAAGCAGTTGCAGTTTCCGCATTTGGTGCTGGGCGCGTTTTTGAAGAACGTGCCTTTGGTCAACCGCATGATGAGTTTCCCCCGCACCAATTTGGAAGCCTTTCAAGTCGCCGCCGCCGCGAGTTTGGTGGAAGCCCAAAGCCGGCAGATCCTGGAATTTGAACAGCACGGCCTCTTGGTGATCGATGCCCTGCCCGATCAACTTTCCTCGCAACTCATCAGCCGCTATTTAGACATCAAAGCCCGGCATTTATTGTGAGGGGGATGATGCGAAATTTCCTCACGGCAAGCCGTTGAGTTTCCGCACGATCCATTCGATGGTCAGGAGGGCGAAAAACAAAAGCAGAATCGGCCAGTTGTCCCAGAGTTCAATTTCTTCCCGTTTCTTAGAACGGTATTCGGGGGGAATCAACCGCTCGGGAAGCGTGGACAGCGTATCGGGGAAATAGAGGTGGCCATCGCTCACATCTGCGAGATGCTGCAAAAGTCTGCGGTTCGCGGAAAGATCGCTGAGTTCCAACGTGGGCTTCTCGTTGACGTAAAACGTGGTCGAAACTTCCTGCCCGTCCCTCTCGGCAAGCGGGGCTTCCAGTTTAACTTTGTACTCCCCCGGAGGCAGCGAGATCGCACGGGCTTCGTGCAACAAAGACCCCGTGCGAGTGGGTTCCAAGTCCAAGGTGCTGAAAGGTTTGCTCTCGAACTGGGAATGGCCCGTTTTATCGGTCTGCTTGCGAAAGATCGCGGCCTTGGCGTGGGGATCGGGATTTTTCAGCAAAAACTTTTGCGTCCAACGGGCTTGCACGATTGCATCTTCCCCGAACTCGATTTCCGTGCGTTGCAGCCCAAAGCGGACGACTTCATTCCCCGCGCTCGCTTTGTTGCGGGTCGCCCAGCGGCCGAGTTGTCCCCAGAAGCGATGATGGTATTTATCCCCCACCCGATGCCGCCATCGCCAGGTGCTGTCGATTCCGATCCACAAAATTTGCCCCGTGCCCAGGTATTGATGCACGATCACCGCGTTTTTGCGTTCCTGCTCCAAGGTGAAATTTCCGCCCCGGCCCATGTCGGCAGTGACAAACACGGTCGCGTTGGGTTTCACCTCGCCGAAGATTCCCCAAGTATGGCCCGGCAGATTCTCCCACACGCGGTCGTTATCCAAACGGCCGGAAGTCTCGAATTGCAGCATGGCTTCGCGTTCGCCATCCGGCGTCAACCGCAAATGAAACCCGCGTTCCGTGGGGTCGCCGGCCCCTTGGTTGCCGTCGATGTTAATGGCCCGGGGATTCGTAATCGGCAACAAACGCTCCAAGGTAGGGGAACGAAAGCCCAAAGGAAAATCATTCTTGCCGGCCACCATCACCAACGTGCCGCCGGTTTCGGCCACGAATCGCTCCAACAACAACCACGCCTCTTCCGGCATATCGGCGGAAGCCACGTCGCCGATGATGACCAAATCCGGGTCGGCAAAAGCAGAGTCGGCCAAGTCGTCGGGTTTTTTGGGAAGTTTGAGTTTGCGCGGAAACCAGGTGTCCTCCAAAATCCCGATGTAAGGCTGATGGAACACCACTTCCTTCACGTTCTCGCGGCCCACGCCTGCATCGCGATAAAACGCATTGGTGAGAAAGCGAAACTCCCAGCGGGCTTCGCCTTCTGCAATCAGAACGTGAACTTTGTCATCCACAATCGTGAGCGCAAACCGGCGGGAGTTGTTGTCCCTGCGGGTTTCTCCCTCTTGGGGTTTGATCGTCAGCGTATATTCGTGCCGACCGATCTCTTCGTTTTCCAACTCGAACGTCAGCACCGCTTCGGTTTGGCTGGGCGTGATCGTGCGGATGATGGGTTCTTTCCCGGCGGGTTCGAGTACCACAGTGACTTCTTTCCCTGCGAATCCGGAAGTATTCAGCACCGCCGTCAGAATGCGTTTGTCCTTTTTGAAGGAGAGTTGCGGATAATCCAAATGCGCCACCGCCAAATCTTTGGGACGTTCGACCGAGCCGATCAGAACGGGAAACACCGGCGCAGCGGCGTTGCCCAGGCGGGCTGCGATTCGACCGGCATCGCGGCCCGCGTTGTCGCGGCCATCTGTCACCAACACCACACCGATCAGCGGGGCAGAACTCTCGTTGCCTGCGGTCGGAGAAAGCCCCCGCGTCAAATCCGAAATTTGCGGCAGAATGCTGTCGGGCGGATGTTTGACGAACCCCGGCAAGGCTTCCGCATCGGCGGATTCGGCCTTGCCGCCGAAGACCAAAACTTCCAGCGTGCCGACTTCTTCCAAGCGGGGCAACAGCGGCGAATTGGTCTCGGTCAACAGCCGCCGGGCGATTTCCTTGCGGGGGATGTGATCGAGTTGCTGAAAAATTTCCGCCAATTGTTCCCGGCGAGATTTGGCCAAGACTCGGCGGCGTTCGGGGTCGGAGGTCTCTTCCGCCGAAACCCATTCGGGTTCCCGGCCTCTGTCAAACGCGGTTTGCCAAGCATCCAGTCGGCTTTGGGTTTCCGCATTGCCGATCAAGTCCAGCGTTCTCGCCCAGCGCAGTTTTTCCGCCTGGGTCGCGTGGGAATCGGTGGTTCCCATGCTTTCGGAAAGATCGACCGCAACCAATATCCGCCCGGAATGGCTTTTGTCGAGTTCCCAAGTCAATGCGGGTTTTAAGAGCGTGAGGAAGAACGTCAGCAACACCAACAACCGTAGCACCAAGAGCGTGTTTCCCACAGTTTTGGAAACGAGTTTGCGCTCGTACTGCATCAACACCACGATCAGCCCGGCGGCTCCCACGGTGAGAAAGATCGAAAGCCAAATCCAGCCCGTGAGATTCATTCGCCATAATTGCCAAGCGAAACCCGCGAGCATTAGCCCCGCCAGAATTTCGGTTGCGATGCCCGCCGAGCTTGCGGAACCGGTTCGTTTGCGGGCACACCAACGCAGCGACAAAATCAAAATCGCGGCGGCGATTCCGGCCAGAAAGAACAACAGCCAACCGGAGGCGTCGCCTTCCTGAAAAATGAATTTGCGATCAAACATGCCCAGGGCACTCATGCGGCGGGGGGAACAATTCTACAGACTTCAAGATAGCACAGCGCTTCGGGCATCGAAAGTTGCGGGTCAAACCGTCATCGCCAATTGCTGCCGGAGTTGGCCGGGGAAATCCGTGGTCACGGCATACACGCCCATGCGTTCCAAACGCCGGGCTTCTTGAGGATCGTTGATCGTCCAAGTACACAGTTGAAAACCCTCGGCCAATAATTGCTCGGCCAGGAACGGCTCCAACAGTTCCGTCGCACCGATGTCGAAGCCATTCAACCCCGCAAGTTTGGCGGGGCCGATTCGCTCGGCGAGAGTTATTGAAGAGTCGTAAATCTCTTGGGGAGACTCCGCCAATTGCACGACTTGAAGCGATAAGACTTCGGGCAGCCGGCGTTTCATCTCGGCCAAGACTTCCAGATTGAAACTAATCAAAACCACCCGCTCCATCGCCGAGGCTGTTTGCAGCACACGAACCAATTCCGGCACGATTTCGGTTCCGCATTTGATTTCCACGTACAGGCGTTTGCCGGCGGAAACCGTTGCCAAAACGTCTTCCAGCGTGGGGATTTTTTCGCCGGCCCATTGGCTGCCTTTCCAAAGTCCCGCATCGAGTTCTTGCAGTTCGCTCAAACTCGTGGAAGCAATGGCACGATCTTCCCCGGTGATTCGCAAGGTGCTGGCATCGTGAAACGCCACGATCCGGCCATCGCCGGTGAGTTGAACATCAATTTCCACGGCATCGGCTTGTTGTTGCCAAGCCAGATGGATCGCAGAGAGCGTATTTTCGGGAGCCTCCCCCGCCGCCCCCCGGTGGCCCACAATTTCCAAAGGCACGTTCTGATCTCCCTCGAATAAAAGCAAAATCGCGAGTTGTCATCTGCCTCACACTATAAAAGAAGAACCCGCAAAGCACAGCCATCACCCGATTCGTAGACCCAGGCACGACAACGGCGGGCGGAAGTTGTTATGATGCCAACCGCCGAATTTCGCGTGTGCCGTTGTTTGAAATTGCGAGAACCTCGGCAAAATCATTGAGGAGAAAAACCCATGAAAACGTGGTTTGTGTTATTGATGGGGCTGGCGTGCGGATCGCTGGCATTCGGGCAAGAAGCGGAACCGCCGAAAGAGGCTCCAAATCCCCAACCCGCCGCCACTCCTGCCGAACAGGTTCGGGAAATCATCACGCAGTTGGACGACAAAAACCCGGTAGTCCGCTATCAGGCCGCCCGCTCGATCATTCTGATGGGGCCTGCCGCCGAGAAAGCCGTGCCCAAACTGATCGAGCAATTGGGCAAGGACAAAGACGAACCCGCCCGCGCGGCATATGCCGAGGCCTTGGGGCTAATCGGTCCGGTCTCGAAAGACGTGATTCCCGCTTTGATTCAAGCCTTCGACGATGAAGGCGGTTTCGTCAGGTACTCGGCGGCGATGGCCTTAGCCCGGATGGGAGCCAAAGCCAAACCCGCCGTTCCCGCGCTCATCAAGAAATTCAAAACCAGCAAGAGTAACGACCGCGAAGTGTTGGCCTTGACGTTCGGAAAAATCGGCCCCGCCGCCTCGCAGGCGATTCCCGTTTTGGAAGCAGCCCTCGGCGACAAAGATCCCTTTCAACGCATCGCGGTGGCGGCGGCGATTGTGCAAATCGATCCGCAGTCGCAGAAAGCCACGCCCGTATTGGTCGAAGTGCTTGCGGATAAAGACGACAAAGCCCGCGCGGATGCTGCCGATGCCATTGCCGACTTGGGACCGAAAGCCAAGGCAGCCGTTCCCGCTTTGACCAAAGCCTTGGATGATGCCAAGGGGCCGGTGCGGCGAAATGCGATGCGGGCCTTGGGCACAATCGGCAAGGCTTCCGCGCCCGCAGTGCCGCGGATGTTGAAATCGCTCGCAGAAGATAAAGAAAGCCTAGTGCGGGAAAACGCTGCCCAAGCCCTGCCCAAAATTACCGCCGAGGATAAGCAAGTTCCCCCCGTACTGGCGGCGGCCTTAAAAGATGAGGAAGCCGACGTTCGCATCGCCTCAGCCAGGGCCTTGGCGCATTTCGCCAGAGAATCGCAAGCCCAAATCCCGTTAATCATCGAAGGTTTTAACGATTCCGAGGGCGAAGTCACTTCGGCGTTGGCTATCACTTTGGCGAAGATTGGAGAGCCGGCTTTAGCTCCGCTGTTAGAAGCCGCCCAATCGAAATCCCGGCCCATTCGCCAGAACAGCATGATCGCCTTGGGGCTGTTGGGATACCAGGCCGATTCCACGGTCAAACAGGTGGTTCCGCAACTTATCGCGGGTTTGAAAGATCGCGACTGGCAAATTCGCCGCGCCGCCGCGCGGGGATTGAGTACGATGGGAGCCAAAGCAAAAGATTCCGTCCCCTCCCTGAACATCGCCATCCGCGACCCCAACAAATTCGTCCGCCGCGCCGCCGTTGCCGCCCTCTTGGAAGTCAACCAGCCGGAATAAGTGAGCGGCAAGTCGCTAGCCGCCGGTTTTCCCCAATCCGAAGAACCGCTGGCAAGCGCCCCCGGTTTTGTGGAATGTTTCAAAACCTGAAATGAACTCGTTAGCTGTTCGTAAACGGTCATCACTCCGCGATGGCTTCTACGAGTTGTTGCGGTTCGGAGGCTTCCTTTGGGGCGGGTTCTGGTTCGGGAGACTTTTTCGGTTCGGTTTGGAGAACTGCCGGTTTGGGTTCGGCCCAGGCTAAAAGTTGGCCCGCGAACTCCGTCAGGCGGATGCGGTGGTTTTGATCCTGGGCGGCGAATTCCGTTTTGAGGGCATCCAACTGGGTTTGAAGTTCTTCCACTTGCTTTGTGAGATCGTCCCGTTCGCGTTTGAGCGGGATGACCTCGGCTTTTAAGTGCCGGATGGTTTTTTCGTATTCTTCGCATCTCGCTTCGTGGACGACTTTGTCTTTTTTGCGTTCCGTTTGTTGAATCACCAATTCTTCGCGGGTTTGCTCCAACACGTTTTCATGTTTTTTGATCTGCCGGAGCGTGGGCGATTGATCTTTCCAACTCGGCTGGCTCTGCTTCTTCTGCGATAGCGGACCGAGTTTGCCTTCGGGACGCGGATCGACCGGACGGCCGAATTCAGGATATTGGCCGAGCCGCATCAGTTGCAAGGAGTGCCAATCTTCGATGGCCGATTCAATCGCCGGTTGGTGGGCGGCGGCGGCGGCATCGGCGGCGGTGATGACGGCCAACACAACTTTCTCGGCCCCCGAACGGCGGTTGCCGCCCGTGGTCCCCGCGCAAAATGCCAAGTTGGCGGCGTTTAAGGCGGCATAAGCGGCATTGGCGGCAAAAGCGGCCCCGCGATGGCTGCCTTTGGCCCGCATCACCGCCTCGATCACCGTTTCTTCCAATTCCTGGCCGCGTTTCAGATCGTACTCGCCGTCTTCCGCTGCGAACTTGGTCGCCAAGGCAATGGCTTCGGCCACCGCTTCGGTCATGCTCGCCGGCGGACCGGAATCCGCTTTTCCATCCTGCCACTTCAAATACAACAACTGCACCCGCAGCGCGCAGCGGACGGCATACGCCACCAAAGCCCTTAAGGGAAGCTGTTTCAGTCGCTCGCCGTTCGGAAGTTCAACCATGATGAATTTCCCGGATGTCTTTCTTCTAAGGCCCATGCTGGAATCTGTGATGCAATTAACGATAGTCTGGCCCGGAAAATTTTACGTCACGCAGCGGAAAGAGTTTCCCGCAATCCAATCGGTTTCCCGGAATTCGCGACCGTTTTGCCGAATGTGCGGCGTGCGCTCAACACAACTTCTTTCGCGGAACGAAGCGGAAATCCCCGCCGGGAGTTGCGAAAACATCCACGTTTCGGCATATAATAGGAGGTGGAAGATCTTCCCGTGGAGATCCACTTACCTTCCTTCGGGTCAAACTCCCCCCCTTCCTTTAACCTCCCCACGTGCTCATGCCTCAATTATCCCGCAGAATGCCGCGTTCCTCGTTTGTTGGCTGGTTGGCAATCGCCGCCGTTTTGGGAATCGGTTTGCCGCTTTCCGCCGCCGAAACAAAACCGCTGCCGGCCGATCGCGAACTGCCGAACATCGTCAAGCTGGAAATCTTTCCGGCGGAATTAACGCTTTCTTCCGAGCGCGACATTCAAGGCGTCATCGTCACAGGCCACGATGAAAAAGGCGCGGCCTACGATCTAACTCACACCGCCAAATTGTCGGTGACCGGGAACAACGCGGTACTTGATGCCGAAGGATTTCTCGTGCCGAAACACGCCGGGCAAACCGAACTGGTCGCGGGCTACGAAAAATTGACGGCTCGCATTCCGGTCAATGTCAAGCTGTTTGCAGCGGCCCCGGTGAATTTCGTGCGGGAGATTCTGCCCGTGATGAGCAAAGTCGGCTGCAACGCGGGAACTTGCCACGGGCGCAAAAGGGCAAAAACGGTTTTAAGCTCTCGCTGAGGGGTTACGATCCCCTCTTCGATTACCGGGCTTTGACGGATGATGTTTCCGGGCGGCGCTTCAATCGTTCGCAGCCAAGCCAAAGTTTAATGCTGCTAAAACCCACGCAAGGCGTGCCGCACGAAGGCGGGTTTTTGTTCGATGAGCAATCCCGCTATTACCAATTGATCGAACGCTGGATCGCCGAGGGTTGCCGATTCGAGGACATCGCCCGTGTGGAAAGCCTGGAAGTCTTCCCGAAAAAACCGATCTTGCAACACACCAGCGACCGCCAACAACTGAAAGTCGTGGCCCATTTCCCCGATGGCACTTCCCGCGATGTGACCCGCGAAGCGGTCTACGAAACCAGCAACTTTGAAATTATGACCGTTTCCAAAAGCGGTTTGATCGAAGGCGTCCGCCGGGGCGAAGCAGCAGCCTTGGTGCGCTACGAGGGACTTTACGGCGTGGCGACTTCTACCGTCATCGGCTCTCGCGATGGTTTCCAGTGGAAATCCTCGCCGGAGTTCAACTACGTCGATACGCAAGTCAACAACAAGCTGAAAGTCGCGAAGATTCTGCCTTCGGAACTCTGCACCGATGCGGAATTTCTCCGCCGAGTTTCGTTGGATCTCACCGGCCTGCCGCCCACGCCGGAACAAACCGAAACCTTCTTGAAAGACAAACGCGAGTCGCAAACCAAGCGTTCCGCGAAGATTGAAGAACTGATTTCCAGCCCGGAATTCGTCGACCATTGGACGCTCAAATGGAGCGATCTCTTGATGGCCAACCGCAAATACATCAAAGAAAAAGGCGTGTGGGCGTTTCGCAATTGGATTCGCAATTCCATCGCCACCAATCAGCCGTACAACAAGTTCGTGTACGACTTGATGACCGCCAACGGCAGCACTTACGAAAACCCGGCGGCGAATTATTACCGCATCGCCCGCGAGCCGAAGGAAGTCATGGAAAACATGACGCAGGTATTTTTGGGCACGCGGTTCCAGTGCAACCAATGCCACGATCATCCCTTTGAACGCTGGACCCAATCGCAGTATTACGAACTCTCGGCGTATTTTTCTTCCGTGGGACGCAAGAAGGGCGTGCTGCCCGATGAAGAAGTGATTTACACGCTCCGCAGCCCGCAAGCGGTGGTCAATCCTTCGACCAATCAGGCCGCCCCCGCCGAGTTTCCCTTCGAAGTCACCGGCAAGATCGATGCGACCGCCCATCGCCGCAAGCAATTGGCCCAATGGCTAACCGCCAAAGAGAACCCCTACTTCGCCAAGAGTTTGGTCAACCGTTACTGGAGCTACTTCCTAGGCCGGGGCATTATCGATCCCGTGGATGACATCCGCGCGAGCAATCCACCGTCCAATCCCGAATTGTTGGAAGCCTTGACCGAAGATTTCATCGCCCACGGTTGGGACTTAAAACATCTGATTCGCACCATCGCCCGCTCGCATACTTATCAGCGGAGCTATCGCGGCAACGAATGGAACGATGATGACACGGTGAACTTCTCGCACGCGATTCCCCGCCGGCTTTCGGCCGAGGAACTGTTCGATGCCATTCTCATCGCCACCGGAGCGCCGGTGAATCTGCCGGGCATGCCCGCCGGTTTCCGCGCTAGCCAACTGCCCGACCCCAACGTGAAAGTGGATTTTCTGGACATGTTCGGCCTGCGCTCCCCGCGAAAGCCCTTGCGAGTGCGAACGTAGCAGTGAAGTCAGCCTGGCGCAAACTTTGAATCTGGTCAACGGCCCCACGGTGGCGACTTCCATCGTGCATCCACAAGGCCGTCTCGCTCAGGCTCTCGCCAAGAAAGCCTCCAACGAGGAACTGGTGGAGACGGTTTATCTAGGCGTGTTGTGTCGGCATCCCTCGGTCGATGAACTGCAAAACTCGCTGCTCTATATGAAGAACGTCGGCAAACCCGCCGAAGCCGCCCAAGACCTGATGTGGGCACTCATCAACAGCCCCGCGTTTTTGTTCAATCGATGAATGAGGCTGTAGGTCTTAGGCTGTAGGAAGATGAGCGTAGGCTATTATCGCGCATCCCTTTCAACATGCAAAAAGTGCCTATTTTCAGGCGTATTTCGGGTTTTTGAACGTCATGGAGATCGAATTTCTTGCCAATTGCCTCAAAAACACCTTAATTTCAAGGGATTTGCATGTTGAAAGCGGTGGCTATTATCGCGAGATGTTGGCAGATAAGGGATAATAGGGACTTTATGGCGATGCAACTGACCGAAGATCAAGAAAAAGCCATTCAAGCCGGCCAAGCCATCGAAGTGATACTTGCGGGGACGGCTTGCGTGATCCTTTCCCAAAACTCCTACCGGCAACTCTTGGAAACGGAACCATCACCCCGCGAAACCTATGCGATGGTCCTCAAAGCGATTGACCAAGATGACGAGTACCCCGAACAGTATTTGGAATACCTCAAAGACGCATGAATCGCGGCAATCTCGTCATTGTTGACTTCGAGGAAACGATAATACTCCCCAACAAAGGGGCGGTTTGATTTATGTCTTTCGCGAATCCTTGGGGATTGTTGGGGTTGTTGGCGGTTCCGGCGATTTTGGCGATCCATTTTTTCCATCGCCGCTATCCGCCTTTAGTCATCGCCGGAGCGCACTTGTGGGGCATTGAATCCGAAGTGCAAACGGTGGGCCGGCGCTGGGACCGCTTGCCTTTGTCGGTTTCGCTATTGCTGGAACTCCTCGCCGCGATATTGCTGGCGATGCTGTTAAGCCAACCGCGTTTGGGCATTTTGGGGACGGCCAAGCACGTGGTGGTGGTGCTCGATCACTCCGCTTCGATGCAAGCCGGGGCTCCGAATAAGCCCGCGTTCCGAGAGCAAGCCATCGAGGAACTTCGCAAGCGGATGGAAAGTTTGCCCGCGGGCAGCCGGGTGACGGTGATTCTCTCTGGCCCCGTGCCCCAAACCATCGCGGGGCCGGCGGAGCGCTGGGAGACCGCCCAACTGCGATTGAAAACTTGGAAACCCAGCCTGCCGGAGCATAGCTTTCAACCGGCTTGGGACCGGGCCGTGCAGTTCGCGGATACTTCGGGCGAGATGTTGTTTCTGACCGACCATCTGCCTGCCGAGGAAGCCGGTGTGCCCTCAGAGATGGAAGTCATCGCGGTCGGCGAGGCGCTGCGAAACGTGGCGATCACCACGGCGGAATGGACTTACGATGATGCCCAAAAAACGACAAGGGTGTATCTTCGCGTGGCGAACTTCGGGCAGACAAAAGTTGGGGTAGACGTGAAAGCCACTGCGGCAGATGCCGAGATTTTCTCCCAAACTCTTAGCGTTTCACCAAAAAGTGAGGAACCCTTACAGTTTGATGTCGCCCCCGGAACCGGGCAACTCACTGTGGAGATTTTCGCCCCGGCGGATGGCTTGAAACTCGACAACACCATTTCGCTCGTGGAACCCAAGCCGCGCGAAGTGAAAGTCTCCGTCGAGTTGCCCGAGGAGGAATCCGCCCGCGAAGCGGTGCGGAAAGGTTTGGCGGTGCTTCCCGGCGTGGAAATCGTTTCTCCGGAGAAAGCCGATCTGCAAATCGCCGCCGCCAACCCGCTGCCAAAATCCGATCCCCACTTATGGTGGTTGGGCATCGGGCCTTTGAACCGTTCAAAACAGGCGAAAGAAAAAGCAGTCGATTTGGGCGGGCCTTATATTTTGAAAAGGCAAGACCCCTTGGTGCGGGGTTTGGAGTTGGGAACCTTGGCCTGGGGCGGCGTGCAGCCGATGCCGGGGACATTCGCCCCTTTGATTAGCTGCGACCGCTCCACGCTGTTGGCCAAGCTGGAAGCCACCTTCACCACGGGCTATTTGCTGAATATTGACTTCTCCCGCTCGCAACTGGCCGACAGCGAAGATTGGCCGATCTTACTCAGCAATTTGATGGAACTTCGCCGCAAAAACCTGCCCGGCTTGAACCGTTGGAATTATCGGATCAATCAAAATCTGCGATTTCGCATGCCGGAGAAACCCGCCGCCGCTGAAACTTCGCGGGAACTGAAACTGATTGGCCCTTCCGGAATTCGCACCCTCGTTCGCGGGCCGGAAGATTTCGTGGAGATCGACAGCATCGAACAGCCGGGGCTTTATGAACTCAAGAGCGGCGACTTGGTATTCGATCGGCTCGCGGTGAATTTTTTCGATGCGGAGGAGTCCGACCTCAGCCGGCTCAACTCCGGCAAAATCGAACCGAAAGCCGGGGAGGGGGAATTGTTCCGCTTAGACAATCCGTACTCCTGGCTGATTCTGCTTGGATTGGCGGGGGTGCTGGGCTTCATCGTGGGGGACTGGAAATCCCTTCGCGCATGAAGCATCGTTTGATAAATCCCTGAGCGGCAAGGGGCTAGCGCCCCCCCGCTCGCCTTTTGTCTTATTTCTCGGCGTTGTTAAGGCAACAGATCTTTCACGGTGTCGCGTTCGCTGCGGAGTTCATCCAGCGTGGCTTGAATTTTGGCTTGGGCGAACTCGTTGTGATCCTGGCCTTGGGCGATGGTCCAATTGTGGCCGTCGCTTTGGAGCGGGAAACCAAAAATCAAGCCTTCATCAATTCCGTAGCTGCCATCGCTGCAGACCGCATTGCTGAAAGTTTCCCCCTGAGGTGTGGGATTGATGATGCTTTTGATGCTGCCGAGCGCGGCATTCGCAGCGGAAGCGGCGCTGGACGCTCCACGGGCTTCAATCACGGCGGCCCCGCGTTTTTGCACGATGGGAATGAAATCTTTCTTCAGCCAGTTTTCATCGGTGATGACTTCGCTGACGGGCTTGCCGCCGATTGAGGCGTGAAAATAATCGGGATACTGCGTGGTGGAGTGGTTGCCCCAAATCGTGACGTTCTTCACCCCGGCCACGGGAACGCCCGCCTTCTGGGCGAGTTGGGTCATCGCCCGGTTTTGATCGAGCCGAGTCATCGCGTACCAGCGGTCGCGGGGCACGTCCGGGGCGTTGGACATCGCAATTAAACAGTTGGTGTTGCAGGGGTTGCCCACCACCACAATCCGCACGTCATCGGCGGCGGCGGCTTGAATTGCTTTGCCCGTGCTGGTGAAAATCGGCCCGTTGACGCGAATCAGGTCCGCCCGTTCCATGCCTTTGCCGCGCGGCACGCTGCCTACGCACATCACGAAGTTGCACCCGGCGAAGGCATCTTCCAGATGATCGCTGTCCGCCTTGACCACGCCGGCGAGCGTGGGGAACGCACAATCGTCGAGTTCCATTTCCACGCCGTCCAAGGCGGACATTGCCGGAGGAATTTCGACCAAATGCACAATCACGGGTTGATCGGGTCCGAAAATCTCGCCGGAGGCCAAACGAAAGACCATTGCGTATCCAATGTTTCCCGCCGCCCCCGTCACTGCCACGCGAATCGGAGTTGCCATGTCACCGGCTCCTTGAATGTTTTTAACTCACGAAAAGACCACAAAACTCTGCTTCATCTTGTAGCGTTTCGGCGGTTCGCGGGCAACCATCGCCCGCATCCCCCGCAAGAGTCCGAGCAAGATCTCCCCGCAATCCCTCTGGCGAATCGCGTGAAAATCTGCCATCATAGATCTCTCAGTTTGATGAACCCGCTCGCCTTGGTTTCTTTCACTGGAGGAGATTTCACGTGAAAACTCGATCTCGCCAATGGCTCGTTTTGTGTTCGCTCAGTATCTTGTTGCTGGGGAACGATGTTCGCGGTTTTGCTCAAAATCGGCCTGCCGTGGCAGAGAAGCCGGCTGCTAAGCCCGTGCTCACGGCTGCGCAAATCGCGAAGTTGGTGAAAGACTTAGGGGCAGAGAAATTTGCCGTCCGCGAAGCCGCGACTCGCGACCTTCGCGAAGCGGGGCAACCGGCGGTTTCGCCTTTAATCCAAGCCGCCAAGTCGAAGGATTTGGAAGCCTCCCTGCGGGCGGTCGGCATTTTGGAATCGCTGTTGACAACGGGCACGCTGAAAGAATTTGAAGCCGCCGAAATTGCTTTGGAAGACTTGCGAAAAACCGGGGGGAAATCGGTTTCTCCGCGAGCGGAAGTCGCCTTGAGTTTGATGGGCGAAGTCCGCGAGAAGCGAGCCATCGCCGCCATCACCGAATTGCAGGGCAGCGTGAAATCGGATGTCCGTCAATTCGGCTTGGTTCCCGCCGGCGTCCCGCGCAGCGAAGACGTGATGACCACCGTCGTGTTGAACAAACGCTGGAAAGGCGGAGAAGCCGGCCTGAAACACCTGGAAAACCTGCGGTTTGTGCGCACGCTGTATCTTGTGGAAGGCGTGTTGACCCCGGCAGCCATCGCTCGCTTGGAATTAAAACTTCCCAATCTCCGCGTGCAATTAAGGGGCGGAGCCAGATTGGGCGTGGGCGGCGCGGGCGTGGAAGGCGGTTGCGAAATTCAAATCATCGACCCCGGTTCCGCCGCCGACAAAGCCGGCCTGAGAACCCACGATTTGATCGTGGAGTTCAACGGCAAACGCGGCCCGAAGGAAGGCGAATCGCTGGACTTCGAGCGGCTGGTGGAACTGCTGAAAGAACACGATCCCGACGAAAAAGTGCCGCTGCTCATCCGCCGCAACGGCAAAGAGCAAATCATCTCCGTCGTGCTGGACGAGTGGAAGTAAGCCTCATTCGAGAAATAACTGTCCGATGAAAATGACCGACTTGCCGCTCACTTACTTTACCGAACGATGCTAAGCCTCGTTCAATCCATCGCCGGGCGAAACCGCAAAGTTGCGGAAGCCATTCCAAAAAAGTATCGAACGCCTTTGAAGGAACCTCTATGAAACGTGCTTATCCGCCGCGATTTTCTCGCGGGTTTTGGTCGGTCTTCGGTTTATCTTGTCTTGGCTTGGGAAGTTTGCTCGCGGAAGAGTTTACCCAGAAACCGGCGATTGCTCCCTCGGAAGTTCGCCAAGCGACTCCTGCCGATCAGATCACGGAATCTCCGAAACCCAAGCCGCCTTTGAAAATCACCGGGCCGAAACCGGAATGGATTTGGGGGCCGGATTACAATACGCGGTATACGCTCAGCAAGGAATTTGAAACCCATGCCAAGTCCGCCGTGTTGGCGGCCAGTTGCGATAACGAAATGCAAGTTCTGCTGAATGGGAAACCCGTCGCGAAAAGTAGCGATTGGGGATCGCCCGTGGTTGTGGATGTCGCCAAGTTCTTAAAGCCCGGCAAGAACGTGCTTTCGGCCAAGGTGCAAAACCAAGGCGGAATCGCGGGCTTCGTCGCCAAGTTGATTTTGACGGGAGCCGATGGCAAATCGAGTTACGTCCTCACCGATAAAACCTGGCAAATCGCGGGCGGCAAAAACGAGGCCGTCAGAATGCTGGGCAAACTCGGCCGGCAACCTTGGGGCGATGTGTTCTCCAAACCGGCGAACGCCAGCTTGCCCGGCGGTAAACGCGACGTGTTTCAACTTCTGCCGGGTTTTCAAGTCGAACTGCTTTACACCGTGCCCAAAAACACGCAAGGCTCTTGGGTCTCGCTGGCTCTCGACGACAAAGGCCGACTGCTCGCCAGCGATCAAGGCAAACAGGGGTTGTTCCGCATCACGCCTTCGCCCATCGGCAGCGAAGAACCCACCCGCGTGGAGCCTTTGGATCTCGACATCACCTCGGCCCAAGGCATGCTTTCTGCGTTCGACAGTTTGTATCTTTCGGTCAACGGCGGCCCCGGCAGCGGGTTGTACCGCGCTCGCGACACCAATGGCGATGACCAATACGATGAACTCATCAAACTCAAAAGCCTCCAAGGCGGCGGAGAACACGGACCGCATGCGCTCAGACTCTCGCCGGATGGCAAGTCGATTTATCTTGTCGCGGGCAACCACACCAATCTGCCCGAAGATTTCCAAGCCAGCCGCTTGCCCAGCAATTGGTCCGAAGATTTGCTTTTGCCCCGCCAATGGGATGCCCGCGGGCATGCACGCGGGAAACTCGCGCCCGGCGGCTGGGTGGCCAAGACTGACCCCGACGGCAAAACCTGGGAGATTTTCAGCAGCGGTTACCGCAACTCTTACGACATGGCTTTCAACGCGGATGGCGAATTGTTCGTTTACGATGCCGACATGGAATGGGATATGGGCATGCCTTGGTATCGGCCCACCCGCGTGGTGCATGCCACCAGCGGCAGCGAGTTCGGTTGGCGGAGCGGAACCGGCAAATGGCCGACCTATTACGAAGACAGCCTGCCGCCCTTGGTCAACATCGGCCCCGGTTCACCCGTAGGCGTGACGTTTGGTTATGGAACCAAGTTTCCCGCGAAGTATCAGAAGGCGCTTTACATTTTGGATTGGACCTTCGGCACGATCTACGCACTTCACCTAGAACCGATCGGAGCCAGCTACACCGCGACCAAAGAAGAATTTCTCTCCCGCACGCCGTTGCCGTTGACCGATGCCGTCGTGGGAAAAGATGGGGCGCTGTATTTCACCGTAGGCGGCAGAGGCACGCAATCGGAACTCTACCGCGTGACCTACGTGGGCAAGGAATCCACCGCGCCGGTGGATGGCAAAGACGCCAAGTTCAAGGTCGAGAGGGAACGGCGGCAGTTCTTGGAACGCCGACAACAATCCCCGGAATGGACCTACAAGACAATATCGCTTGTGTGGAGTAGCTTGAACGACAAGGATCGTTTCATTCGGTATGCGGCGCGGATCGCTTTGGAACATTGGAAATTGGGAAATCCGAAACTATCGTGGGTGCGCGAAACATTTCGGGACAATGTTGGCGAAGGCGTCGACGCGGAATCGCCTTGGTTTTCCATTGATGCGGCCATTGCTCTGGCCCGCCAAGGAGAGAAAGCGGATCAAAAACTGCTGTTGAAAAGTCTGGGGCAACTCAAATGGACCGATCTGACCCGGGAGCAACAACTCGGTCTGTTGCGGGCGTATGGGTTGACCTTCATCCGGCTCGGTGAACCATCAACCGCCGTTGCCACGGAATTAGCCGCCAAGTTCGATGCCTTTTATCCCGCGAAAGATAAAGACCTCAATCGCGAATTGTGCCAGATGTTGGTTTATCTCAAATCGCCCACGGTGATTGACAAAACTTTGAAACTGATCGCGGCAGAATCGCCGCCCGAACCCGGCGTGATGTCCGAGTTGCTGGCCCGCAATCCCGGTTATGGCGGAACCGTCGCCCAAATGCTCGCCAACCGGCCCGAACTGCAAAAGTTGTATTACAGCTTCGTGCTGCGAAATATGAAATACGGTTGGACGCTGGACCAGCGCAAAGCCTACCTCAAATTCTTGGAAGGCGAACGCGAAAAAAGCGGCGGGGCCAGTTACCGGGGCTTCATCGACAACATGCGGCAAGATTTTCTGGACAACGCCACCGAAGCCGAGCGCATTGCGCCTGAAATCCACCATCGCCCAAACTCAACCCAAACCCGCATCGCTGCCCAAAGCCATCGGACCGGGCCAAGATTGGACGCTTGATGAAATCTCGGCCCTCACCGCAAACGGTTTAAGCAATCGCGATTTTGAAAAGGGAAAACGGGCCTACGCCGCCGCCCGCTGCGTGATGTGCCACCGCTTCGGCGGAGAAGGTGGAGCCACGGGGCCGGACCTCACCAACCTCGCCGGTCGGTTTAGCTTTAAGGATTTAAGCGAATCCATCATCGACCCCAGCAAAGTGATTTCCGATCAATACCGAGGCTCGAAAATTCAAACCTCAGCGGGGGAAATCATCACGGGGCGAATCGTCAACCAGGCGGATGGAATTATCACCATCGTCACCGATGCCGAGGATGCCACCCAGGTGAAGGAACTCCGTGCGGACGACATCGAAGCCATCGCCCCCTCCACGGTTTCCCTGATGCCCAAGGATTTGCTCAAACCCTTGAACAAAGAAGAAATCCTCGACCTCTTGGCCTACCTTGAATCGCGAGGCAACCCCAACGATCCGATGTTCAAGCAGAAGCCAGAGGCCGGCGACCAGAGGCCGGACAAATCCCAACAATGACCAATGAGCAATCCGAATGGCCGGGTTTTCCTTGGTCATTGGGATTTGGAGATTGGTCATTTTCTTCACGAAGGCGAGTTCGTTGACTGAAACAGAAGATTTCCCGTTCAGCGGAATTGTGTTATGCGGGGGGCGAAGTTCGCGGATGGGTCGCCCGAAACATCTGCTGCCTTTCGGTCCCGAAACGCTGCTCGCGCGTGTGGTGCGGCGAATGCGGGAAGTTGTTTCGCCCGTGGTTGTGGTGGCGGCGGTTGGTCAGGAATTGCCGCCGTTGCCCGAAGAGGTGCTGATCGCTCGCGATGATGTGGAAGGCAAGGGGCCGCTGGCGGGTTTGGCGGCGGGTTTGTCCGTCATTAGTTCCCATTGCGAAGCGGCCTTCGTCTCTTCCTGCGATGCCCCATTTTTGGAACCGGCTTTTATCCGCCGCATGCTCACCGAGTTGGGGGAACACGATCTGGCAATCCCCCGCGAGGAGTCTTATTATCACCCGCTGGCGGCGGTTTATCGCAGCTCGTTGGAATCGGCCATTCGCACATTAATCGCCGAGAATCGCCTGCGTCCGTTTTTTCTGATCGAAGCCTGCCGGGCGAAGATTGTCGATGTGGAGGATTTGCGTGATGCCGATCCGCAATTGGCTTCCCTGCGAAACACAAATCATCCCGAAGAATACGATCGAGCACTTAAAGATGCGGGCTTTGATCCGATGCTGGATTGACCCCGATGAGGAATCGCGGATGAGAGAGGAATGGGGCCTGGAAAATTATGACGGATAGCGAACAATCGCCGCGCGACGTGCGGATGCGGGGCTTCGCTCACAGGCACAGCGTGGGCGTGGCTTGGGATTGGATCGAACGGCACGCGAGCTTGCTCGAAGCCGAAACCGTCTCTCACGCCAATGCCTGCGGGCGAGTGTTGGCCGGGAATGTGACGGCCCCCTTGAACGTGCCGGCGTTTGATCGGTCCGCGATGGATGGCTTCGCGGTGCGGGCGGCGGAAACCGATGGGGCCGGCGACTACAATCCCTTGTCATTTCGCATCATCGGCCAATCTCTGCCGGGCCAGCCGTTTGCGGGAATGCTCGCGACCGGAACTGCCGTGCGAATTATGACGGGCGCACCTCTGCCCCAAGCAGCCGATGCCGTCGTGCCCGCCGAGTACGCCACGGAAGCGAAGGATTGCGTGGAACTCACCGCTGCGGTCTCGCCGGGCAAACACGTGGGCCGAGTGGGGGAAGACATCGCCGAGGGGCAGCCCGTGTTTTCCGCCGGTCGGCAGTTGCGTCCCCAAGATGCGGGGCTGTTGGCTTCTTTGGGCATCGCGGATGTCGCCGTTGTCCGCCGACCCCGCGTGCGAATTGTGATCACGGGAAATGAACTCGTTTCGCCGGGCGAACCGCGCGGGCCGTTTCAAATTTTTGAAGCCAACTCCAGCACGTTGCGGGGGCTGATCGAACGCGACGGCGGCGTGTTGGAATCTCAACAAAACTTGCCCGACCAGAAAGATGCAATCCGCGAAGCGCTCGACGCAACCGGGGGCCGATGTGGTGTTGGTCTCCGGCGGCTCCAGCGTGGGAGCCGAAGACCATGCCCCGGTGATTCTTGCAGAAGTCGGCACGCTCGATTTGCACGGCTTGGCGATGCGGCCATCCAGCCCGGCGGGCATGGGGCGAATCGGTTCGACAATCGTGTTTTTGTTGCCGGGCAATCCTGTGTCGTGCCTTTGTGCTTACGATTTTTTCGCGGGCCGAGCGATTCGGCGGCGAGGCGGACGAGATCCCGCTTGGCCGCACCGCTTGGCCGAACTTCCGCTGGCCCGCAAAATGGTGTCCGCGATTGGACGATTGGATTACTGCCGGGTGATCGTCCGCAACGACAGCGTGGAACCCATCGCCCTCAGCGGAGCTTCGATTTTGTCTTCCACGACGAGGGCCAACGGATTCGTGATCGTGCCCGAAGACCGCGAAGGCTACGCCCCCGGAGAAACCGTCAAGGTCTATCTTTACGATTGAACAAAAACCACGGGCGGGAAAATCGGTGATGGGTAGTATGGCCACACTTTGTGAGTGGCCATGCCTTTGCACTGCAACCGATAAAAGTTGGTTTTCCTGAGAAGATTTTGCACCAAGAGATGGTTGTAATCTCTTTACGCCGAAGGCGTAAAAACCAATTTCATGTTCGCTGGCACTGACTTCGATTTCCTACTTCACCATTCAAAAATCACCACTCGACACTCATCAATCGCTTTTTAGTTGCGGGTCCGACGCGCTGCGAAATACATCACCTGCTCGACAAAAAGCATGCCCACGCAAAGCCGTGGGCATGGCACACAAAACTTGAACGAATTTTCTTCGCGAATCTCAGTCGCGTTTCCAGACTTTGACCTCATCGACCCAGGCCGATTTGTTCACGGCGAGCCGAATCATCCGTTTTGTGGGGTGGGCGAAGCCGGGCGATTTGAGTTCGCCGATCACCTGGCCATCCACGGAAGCCCGCATCACGTCGCCTTCGATCACCACCAACAGCGTATGCCATTGGTCCGGTTTGAGATCGAGCGGGAAAGAGACGGTTTTGCTGCGGAAGATTTCCAATAGCTCCGGGGAATTTTCGCCCTTGAGCCGGCGTTCGCGAAGTTTGAGATCCATCGCTCCGGTCTTCAAATCCGTAAGGATCAGCCGTTTCAGCCGAACCCGCGCCACGCAAAGATGGCCAGCGTGGACCGTCTTGAGTTCGCTGTCCGCGAAGTCGATGCCCAGATCATCCCCTGCCCCCAGCTTGAACTTGAGTTGCACCGCACCATCTTGGAACGCCACTTTATGGGTCACCGATACGCCATGATCGGCTTCCGCGTGCTTCGTGACGTGGATCGCTCCCTCCTTCAAATCCACTTGCTGATGGCCTTTGGCCCGGCTTTTACTGTTGCTGCCCCAACCCTTTCCGATTTCCTCCTTGCCGGGCGTCGATTCGTCTCGCTCGAAATCATCTTCGAAAATCAGTTTCCCCAAATCGTTTTTCGCCGGCTTGTCTTCGGCGAGGATGACCCCGGAAAACACGCCCGACAACACCAAGACCGTTCCCATCCAGCATGCCTGTTTCATTGCATCCCCCTTTGTCTTTTTGATTGTGTATGGTGAGCATTAAAGTAATCCCGCTTCTACAATCGTGCGGAAGTTTTCTTCATTCGTCAACTGAGATGCCCGGAATCGCAGAGCCGCAACCAAAACGGATTGATGAGTGTGAGCGAGAATTTTTGAATGTTAAAGTAGGAAATCGAAGTCAGCGTCAGCGGGTACCGAATGGGTTGTTCGTGGCACAATGTTCCTGGAACTAAATCGCGAGTAAGATAACGAACAACACTCATTTTGTTCGGCTCAATTTTGATTTCAGGGACATGAGAATAAAGAGTGTCTTCCTGGTTTTCCGCTCCGCAGCGGCAACCACAAAATAGGAAGAGAAAGATCATAAAACTCCCAGCCCTGAAGGGGCGACACAATTCATTACATGGCATAATGTCGCGCTCTTTCAGGGCTTAAGATTTTGGACGAACACCTTTCCCAGGGCGTTGCCTTGGGCTGACATGTTGATGCCCCTTCGGGGCGAAAAGGCATTCGCAATCCGAGATCAATCCGAAATCACAATTGAGCGTTTCGTTTATACCCTCAAGCCTTCGTTCCAATCCGACTTTTCGCTGATCCCTTCTCGATGGAGCCGTCTTATCATGCCCAAGTTTTTTGCACTCCTCATCGTGATTCTACTTGGCCCGCGCTCGATTGTTTTGGGCGAGACCAAGGCTCCCAACTTTCGCGTGGGCGTGTTCTCGGCGGAGGTTACGATTCCTTTGGGCCATCGCTGCATGGGGATTTTGCCGACGAAATCCAATGTCATCGAAGATCCGCTGGAAGCCCGGGGCTTCGTGCTTTTGGGCGGAAAGCAGCCCGTGGTCTTGCTGGCGGTCGATTGGTGCGAACTGCGAAACGGAGCCTACGACCAATGGCGGGATGCCTTGGCCGAAGCGGCGGGAACCACTCGCGAGCGGGTTTTGGTCAGTTGCCTGCACCAGCACGATGCCCCAGTCTGCGACAGCGGCGCTCAGGATTTGCTGGATGGTGTGGGGCTGAAGAACGAACTTTACGACCGCGACTTTCACGCCGCGTGCATCGAGCGACACGACAATGGCTTTGAAAGCGAGCCTCAAGAAAACCCACACGATCACGCATTTGGGATTGGGCCAAGCCCTAGTGGAAAAAGTGGCCTCCAACCGCCGGGTGATCGCGAAGAATGGCCAAGTTCAATACAACCGTTACAGCAGTTCCGGGGGCAATGCCTTCCATCGGGAGGCTCCCGATGGACTGATCGACCCGCAGTTAAAGACGATCAGCTTTTGGAACGGCGAGGAACCCGTGCTCGCGATTTCGAGCTACGCCACGCATCCCATGAGTTATTACGGACGGGGCGGAGTCAGCGCGGATTTCGTGGGCTTGGCCCGCCGCCGGCAGCAACGCGACCATCCAAAAGTCTTTCAGATTTTCGTCACCGGATGCAGCGGGGACATCACCGCCGGCAAATACAACGATGGCTCGCCCGCGATGCGTCCTTTGCTCGCCGACCGAATGTACCAAGGCATGAAAAAAGCCTGGGCGAATACGAAACGCCAACCGCTGCGGCAACTGGATTTTCGGACTCAACCGCTTGCGTGCCGTTTCACGATGGCGCGGAGTTCACTCGCGAGGCTTTGAAGAAAACGCTTGAAAATCCGAAAGCCAAAATCGGCGACCGGATTCTCGCCGCGATGAGTCTCAGCAGCAGAAACCGAATTGCCAAGGGGCAAACCATTGACCTGCCCTGCCTGGATTTCGGCCCCGCGCAAATCGTGGTGTTTCCCGGCGAGGCGTTCGTGGGTTATCAATTACTGGCCCAAAAACTGCGCCCGGATTCTTTCGTGATGTCGATTGGCTACGGAGAATGCTGGCCGGGCTACATTCCCACCAAGTCGGCGTTTGAAGAGGGGTTTAATCACGATTGGCGCTGGGTCAGCCGAGGTTGCGAAAAGCGAATCACATCAGCCCTCACCGCGTTGCTCAACGGGGTTGCTAACGAATCGCCGGCAAACTGATTACACTGCGATCCCGGCCTCTTTTTTTGGTTTTTTTGAAAAAACTAGAAATTTGTCCAGAAAACTCGCTTGTTTGAAATCGTATGTACAAATAGTATTCAAACGTGCAATTTGAAAACCTTTTCAAACCAGGAGATGGACATGGTGACTGCCGCAAACAACAATGCAACTCCCCCCCAAACCAATTCAAGGAATACCCCAATGGCCAAGACCAAAACCACCCGCACCAAACGCCCGACCGCAACCGAGGGTGCTTCCACACCCACCGCTGCGCACAACGGCGATCCCTCGATGCTCAAAAACGCTTTGGGGCAAATCGAGAAGGCATTCGGCAAGGGGTCGATTATGAAATTGACCGATGAAGGAGCCGCCGTCGCGGGGATTTCCACGGGGGCCTTGTCGCTGGATTTGGCTCTGGGCGGATATGGGCTGCCGCGCGGGCGGATTATCGAATTGTTCGGGCCGGAATCCAGCGGAAAAACCACGCTGGCTTTGCACGTCATTGCCAGTGCCCAAAAAGCCGGCGGAATCGCGGCGTTCGTCGATGCCGAACACGCACTCGATCCTTCTTGGGCCAAACGCTTGGGCGTGAACTTGGAAGAATTGCTCGTCAGCCAGCCCTCTTATGGGGAAGAAGGTTTGCAAATCGCCGAGATGCTGATTAAATCCAACGCGGTGGACGTGATCGTGATCGATTCGGTAGCCGCGTTGGTTCCCAAAGCCGAGTTGGACGGCGAAATCGGCGATACCCACGTCGGTCTGCAAGCCCGCATGATGAGCCAAGCCATGCGAAAACTCACGGGAGCCATCGCGAAATCGAAATCGCTGGTGATCTTCATCAATCAAATTCGCGAAAAAATCGGCGTGATGTTCGGCAGCCCGGAAACCACGCCCGGCGGCAGGGCGCTCAAGTTTTACAGTTCCTGCCGGATCGACGTGCGGCGGATCAGCACGCTCAAAGAAGGCGACAACACTACGGGCATCCGCATGAAGGCGAAAGTCGTCAAGAACAAAGTCGCCCCGCCGTTCCGCGTGGCCGAGTTCGACATGCTGAATACGCGGGGCATCAGTTTTGAAGGGGACGTGCTCGATCTGGCGGCGGAAGACCGCATCGTGGATAAAAGCGGCAGTTGGTTCAGCTACGGCGAAACCCGCTTGGGGCAAGGCCGCGACAAAGCCCGCACTTATCTCGAAGAAAACCCGGACGTTCTGGAAGAGATCAAGCAAAAAGTCCTCGCCAAACGCGGGCACGGACCAGCAGCCCCAGCAGCCGCCGAAACCGAAGAAGACACCCCCGGCGACTCGGAAGAATAACTCGTTCCATTCCCCATCAAAAATCAACGGGCGAGCGTCCCTGCTCGCCTGTTTTGGTCAGTGATCGAGCCTGGCGATCAGTTCCCCCCTCTCCACCAGAGGAGCCAGGCAGGTTCCGCGTTCGCAGAGATAAACGGTGGGCCTGCCGTCTTGAGCGGTTTTGCCTTGGAGGATTTCTTTGGTTGCGGAAGAAATGTTTTCCTCTACCAAACCTAAAGGACGATACAGCACGACTTTGTTCGGCAGGAATTTCTGGCGGATCGCCGTTAAAAGTTCCGCTGAGTCCCCCAAGGTCTCGCCATCGACCACGACGGCTTCCCAAGTCTTGCCGAGGTAGAAATCCAACGCGATCAGCGATTGCCCCGAAGCAGAGGGCGATCCTTCCATCTGTCCGGAGAACATTTCCAACGTGCCCACGGCCAACTCTTCCAAATCCAAGCGGCCCGTGAGCCGGGCGAGTTTGAGCAAAGCCGTCGCCGCCATTGCGTTGCCCGAAGGCGTGGCGTTGTCTTGGCCATCCTTCTGCCTCACGATCAATTCTTCGTGATCGCTCGCGGTATAATAAAACCCGCCTGCCTCTGCATCGGCGAATTGGGAAACCATATGTTCGCTGAGTTGCAAAGCCTCTTCGAGATAACGCGGCTCGAACGTGGCCTGATAGATTTCTGTCAAGCCGTCGATGAAACAAGCGTAATCGTCGAGATAACCGTTGAAGCGGGCTTGTCCATCTTTGTAGCCGTGGAACAACCCGCCTGCCGGGGTTCGCATCGACTTCAATACGAAGTCCGCCGCATTTTGGGCGGCTTCCGCGTATTGGGGTTCGCCGAGAACTTGGGCCGCCATTGCCATCGCAGACGATCATTAAACCGTTCCAAGAGACCAAGACTTTCTCATCGCGTGCGGGGGCGATGCGTTTTTCGCGGACGGCGAACAACTCGGCTCGGCATGCTTCCAACAATTCTCGTAGGGCTGCTTCCTGCCTGCCATCATCCGTTTGAGATTCCGTTCGGCAGGCTACGCCGGGCAGCGGTTTGGGCAGGTTCAAAATGGTTTTGCCTTCCCAATTGCCGGCGGGCGAGACATCGTACCATTCCGCGAAAATCTTCGCCCGCTCGGTTCCCAAATGGGTTTCGATTTCTGCTTTTGTCCAGACGAAAAACTTGCCTTCCTCGCCTTCGCTGTCGGCGTCTTGCGTGCTGTAAAACCCGCCTTGGGGCGAAGTCATTTCGCGAAGCACGTATTCCAGTATTTTGCGAGCGACATCCGCAAAGCGTTCTTCGCCCGTGGCTTGATAGGTTTCCAAATACGCGGGAACCAACAGGGCGTTGTCGTAAAGCATTTTTTCAAAGTGCGGAACCAGCCAACGGGCATCGGTGGCATAGCGATGAAAGCCATCGCCTAGATGATCGTAAATTCCGCCTTGGGCCATTTGATCCAGCGTGAAGACCGCATGATCGAGCGCCTCTTCGTCGCCGAAGCGCTGCCAACTTCTCAGCAAAACCCTCAGATCGAACGGGTGCGGAAACTTGGGGGCCCGCCCGAACCCGCCGTGGTCCGTATCGGCATGTCGCAAGAGCAGCGGGGCTGCGTTTTCCAACAGTTCCCGCGAAAGCGTTTGCCCTTCGCTTGCATGGCCTACGTCTTCGATCAGAGCTTCGGTCAATCGCCCGGCTTGTTCGTCGAGTTGTTCGCGTTTGTTTCGCCAGGCGTCTTCGACCGCCTTTAAGATTTGCGGAAAGCCCGCTCTGCCGTATTTGGGTTCGGGCGGCCAATAGGTTCCGCCGAAGAAGGGTTTTCCTTCGGGCGTTAAAAACACCGACATCGGCCAACCGCCTTGCCCGGTTAAGGCGAGCACTGCCTGCATGTAAATCTGGTCGAGATCGGGCCGTTCTTCGCGGTCTACCTTAATGTTGATGAAGTGCCGATTCATCAGCCCCGCGATTTCGGGGTTTTCAAAACTTTCGCGTTCCATCACGTGACACCAATGGCAGGCGCTGTAGCCGATGGAAAGAAAGATGGGCTTGTCTTCTTCGCGGGCGGCCTGCAAAGCCTCGGCTCCCCACGGTCGCCAGTCCACGGGGTTATGGGCGTGCTGGCGAAGGTACGGGCTGGTTTCGTTTATCAACCGATTCAAGGTGGGGGAAGTATCCGACATAAGCACCACTTGGCGGGATAGAGGGAAAGCGAGTTGGCCAAGTGCATCCTAAAACGCCCCAGCCCCGCGGGCAAGGGGCGAAGATTTCCCGTATTCGACTACGGATTTGGTTTCGCATCTTGTTCGATGAATTGAACGGTTTTCAAAAAATCCTTGAAGGTCTTGTGTTGCATCTCGACGATGTTTGCATCGCCCATCATTTTGAAATACCAATCTTTGTTTCCCTGCGTCACGACTGCCACCACGATTCGCGTTTTGGTGTTCGGGTTATGGAGTTCCACCAACTTTCCGGGCCGGTTATCTACGGTCAGCGGCTTCGCAGATGCGAAGGCTTTTGTCGCAACTTCCATAGGCAATTCAAGCTGTTTCCCCCAGCGGTTGACGTTGGCAACCAAATTGTTGTTCGCGGGCAAAGATACAATCGAGACTTTGGCGGCGGCCTCGCCTTGGGAAATCTCGAAAGAACTTTTATAGATCGGACCGGGCGGAAGTTGCTTCCACCCATCGGGAATGGTGTAGGAGATTTCGGAATCCTTAAAAGCCTCCGCAGGCTTTTGCAGGTCGATCAAATACGCTTTGCGGCCGGAAATTTGAATCTCTTTAAGGCCGGCTTTGCGAGCTTTCTTGGAGAGTTGGCCCAGCCCCACTTTCCAGGCCCAATAATCCATGAGCGTGGACACGGTGTCCGGTCGGGCCTCGCCGAGCGGCATAATCATCATCGACAGGGCTTCTTCGTCTTTGCCCAATAACAGGATGGCGGCCGACCCGGATTCGCCGTTTTTCGACCAGCCATCCGGGAGTTTCCATTCCAGTTGGGTTTTTGGCGGTTCGGACTTATTGAGTTCCACGGTTTTCAGGAACGCGAGAAATCTTTCGCGGTGCGATGCGACAATCTGCGGAGGGCCGAAAATCTCAAAGGCCCAAACTTGCTTGCCATCGGGAACCACTGCCGCCATTAACCGCTGCGGTGGCCTCTGATAATTCAGCGGGGGCGTGCGAAACCACTCCGCGAGTTCCTTGATGGATTTCATTTGGATGGATCCCATCAATTGCCGAAACACGTCGTAATGTTCTGTGATGACTTCCGACTGTCCGTTCCAACCAAACACAAACGTCTGCCCTTCTTCCTGCAAAACCGCCGTGACGAATCGTTTAGACCCGGAAAGGTCGATATATTCCGGCATGGAATCATCCATCAGAATTGCCTTTCGGCCCGCGATTTCGATCGACTTCCAGGATTTTCTCGATTCCGCCTCGGAAAGCGGGGCCAATCCTAGCGAGATGCGCAAGAGTTATGAAGATAAACCGGCGAAATGTCGCCGCCCGGAAAATGGTTGACCATAAATTCCGAGTAATGCGTTCCCTCCAGAAACATCTCTAAGATGCGATGCCCCGGGGCATTGGCATCATTGTAAAAGAATAGCTCCCGCGCGGGCGGAACCCCCATCTCTAACCAAACTTTCGGGGGAGCCATCTGAAAGGCATCATTCCTCACGTGCGCGGTTTTGAGCGATTGGGAATAGCCATTCAATACTTTGTGAAATGCTGGGTAATCCTGTTGCCGATGTGCTTTCAATAACGATTTGAGTTCCCGAAAGAGGCCGTTTTGCTTCTTGATGTCATCTCCCGCAAGGATTTCCAGTAGGCCCGCTCGAAGAGAGATCAACCAATCCTTGCCATCGGCGCTGGGAACAAACAACGGCAGGGGGTCTCGCTCCACCACGCCGAGGCGGTCCAGCAATAATTTGGCCAGATCTCTTGAGATGTCAGGGACTGGTTTGAAACTCAGTTGCAAATTCTGATAATGTTTGATGTGGTCGGAGAGTTCGGCAATCGCCCGTTCCTCCGCATTACGTTCGGACTGCGACGTTGTTTGGTACAAAGCATTTGCTTTTTCAGCCAGCACATCCAACTTCCCCAGCAGTTCTTTCTCAGAAAACAGATTTCGAGAAGCTTTGGCTTCCGCGTGCGGTTTGAGTTCCAACAACTTCAACAGCTCGGCGTTCTCGATCTTAAAGATACGCCATTGATCGCGGGCTTCAGTCGTGGCCATCACCTCCAACAACCATCGGGCGGCGGGTTGTTCTTTATCGTCTTGGTCGCAGCAGGTATCCCGCCCACCAAAACGGCGAAGGTAATTCCGGGCGACCAAATCGTAAGTCGTCACCCTGCCGTTAAATCGCACCGGCAATTGGCCGAACTTGGCTATGTCTTCTGTTGTTGGCTGAGGTTTTCGTTCTTGGGCATGAACCGAAAATACCAACAGCAGAAAAATCATCGCCGAGAGTTTTAAGGGGAACCAAGACATAGAAAGCCACCAGTTTTTGGGAGAACACATGCGATGGAGTGGCCTTATGGTATCAAAAGCAGGCGAAAAGTGTTTTCCAATTTTTAAGCGGGACAAATAAAAAAACCACCGGAAACGGACAGGGCCGCTTCCGGTGTTTTTTTGGAATGTCTGATTGTTGCGTGACCCTTTAGCGCGACATAAACGCCACGACTTGGCCCACATCCACGGGCAGGCTCACATCTTCAAACATCGGCAGCGTGGTCACGATTGCGGTGAGTTCTTTGGCGTCGAAATTGATCCAATCGGTCGGCTGAATCGAACCGGAGGATTCCAAAATGTTTTCGTAAAGTTTTCTAAGGTTCGGGCGTTTGCGGACGGTAATTTTATCGCCGGGCCTGACGATAATCGAAGGCTTATTCACCGTGACCCCGTTGACTTGGAAATGCGAATGCACAATTCCCTGGCGGGCTTGCGGGCGGGTGGCGGTGAAACCGGCCCGGCGCACAACGTTGTCCAACCGGCGTTCGCACAAAATCAGCAATTGCTCGCCGGTGTTGCCTTTCGTCCGGCGGGCTTTGTCGAAGTATTTGTACAACTGCTGATCGCGGAGGCCGTAATAAAATTTGATCTTCTGCTTTTCCAGCAAGGCCAAACCGTAGTTCGAAACCTTCCGGCGGCGCTGCACCATGCCCGGCGGGTAATCCCTTTTTTCCTGGGCTTTGATGGCTCCGCTGTTCTCGAAGACCTGCGTGCCCAATCGGCGGTTAATTCGGCCCTTCGGCCCCGTGTAACGCCCCATAAAGAACTCTTTCCTTCAATTGCTTAGTTTTCAGTTTTCAGGCGAGCGGGGCGTGTCAGCCCCCCGGTTCTGTCAAATGGTGCTGCGGTTTTTCGTTAGAGAAAAGAATTTATCTCGACAATCCCGAATTTGCAAGCCACTTGACGAAACCTAAGCCGAGACGATATAGCTCACGACGGGCAGAAGGTGGTAGGCAGAAAAATGACCCATGACCAAGATTGGCTGAAAACTGATCGCTGAAAGCTGAAAGCTAAAAAATGACCGAGCGTTTGTACAACTTTTCGGCGGGACCGGCGGTGTTGCCGAGGGAAGTCCTCGAAGAAGCCCGCGAGAATCTGCTCAGCCTGGGCCAAACCGGCGTGGGCATTCTGGAACATTCGCATCGCGGCAAGGCGTTCATGGCGGTTTACGAAGAAGCCGTCGCTTTGTGCCGAGACTTGGCAGGCATCCCCGACGATTATGACGTGCTGTTCCTACAAGGCGGGGCTTCCACGCAGTTCTATCAAATCCCTATGAATTTCCTCACAGCAGACCGCACGGGGGATTATCTGATAACCGGCTCTTGGTCGAAAAAAGCGATTGCCGAGGCCGGGCGCTTCGGCAAGACGCACCCGGTCTGTTCCAGCCAAGACCGCAATTTCTGCTACATCCCCCAACAGCGGGAGTACAGCAAATCGCCGACCTATGTGCATTACACGTCCAACAACACGATCTACGGCACGCAGTTTCGCGAAGAACCCGCTGTACCCGCAGGCGGGTTTTTGGTCTGCGATGCCAGCAGCGACATTTTCTCCCGTCCGTTGGACATCGCCAAGTACGGCATTATCTATGCCGGGGCACAAAAAAACCTGGGGCCTTCCGGCGTGACGTTGGTCATCATTCGCAAAGACTTGGTGGCGAAAGCCGCGAGCGAATTGCCCACAATGCTGCAATACCGCACGCACGCCGACAACGACAGCATGTACAACACCCCGCCCACCTTCGGGATTTACATAATGGGCTTGGTCTTCAAATGGTTAAAGCACCAAGGCGGCTTGGAGGCGATCCAAACACGCAACGAGGAGAAAGCGGGCAAGCTGTATGCCTTCCTCGATGAAAGCCGCTTGTTCAAAGCCACCGCCGATGCCGACAGCCGATCGCTGATGAACGTGACCTTCATCACCGGCGATGATGACCTGGACGCCAAGTTCCTCTCCCTCGCCAAGGATGCGGGCTTGGATGCCCTCAAAGGCCACCGCAGCATCGGCGGCATGCGAGCCAGCCTGTACAACGCCTTCCCCCCCGCAGGCGTGGACCGCTTGATTGAAGTTCTCCGGCAGTTTGAAGCGAACCACTTTTGATAGCAGAGGGCGTTAGGCAGAAAAAAACTGAAACGGGTATTCCGCCTGTTGACCGAACGATTCCGACTCTTGAACCTCGACTCTTGACCGAACGAATCTGGCCCTTGACTCTTGACACTCGACCCTTGACCGAAGACAAGGCCCATGCGGACATCGGCTTGGTGTGCGCGCTGGCGATTGAGGTCGATCCGTTGCTGGAGCGGTGTTCGCGGGTCCGCAAATACACCGGCGGAAAATTTACGTTTCGCGGGGGAAGGTACGATGAAATTCGGCTCGCGGTGGTGCAATCGGGAATGGGCTTCGCCAATGCCCGCCGAGCCACGCAAGCATTGGTTGATGCCCACACGCCCAAGTGGGTGTTGTCGGTCGGGTTCTCCGGGGCGCTGTTGCCGGAGATGAAAGTCGGCGACTTGGTGATGGCCAATTCCATCGTGGACACCCACGGCCACGAAATCAAAGTCGATCTCAAAATCTCCGAAGAACCCCAAAACGGAATCTACGTGGGCCGGTTGGTCAACACGGATGAAATCGTCCGCACAGTGGCCGAGAAAAAACAGTTGGCCGAAACCCACGCCGCGATTGCCGTCGATCTGGAAAGCCTGGCCGTCGCCCAAGTCTGCCGGGAAACGAAAACCCCCTTCTTGGCGGTGCGGGTGATGAGCGACGATCTTTCCGCCGACCTGCCGCCGGAGGTGCTGAGCGTAATCGGTTCCACGGGAGCCGTCCGCGTAGGATCGGCAATAGGTTCCCTCTGGAAACGCCCCGGCAGCATCAAAGACCTATGGCGGCTCAGAGAATCCGCCCACCAAGCTGCCAAACGCTTAGCCACGTTCCTGGACGGTGTGCTGACGCAACTGCATCAATCGACAAAGCCCTGATTTCGGAAACTTGTCGACCTACTGACTGCCTATCAGGCGCTACACATGCCACATAAGCATTAGGATCCGGCCCATGCCCCAACATTGGTGACGCATCCATTAGCGTGGAATACAGCTTCCGCCGCCGCACCATCTGGCACAAGGCCGAGTGCAAGATCGAGCTGCAATTCGTGGACGGGCTGAAGATCATGATCGAGGGCACCGGGCTTTTCGATCTGAAAGAAAAGCTCCGCATGCATCGCGTCACCTGGCTGCAGGAGCAGGGGGCGGACGCCATTGCCAGGGCCGATGCGTCCCACACGGCGAAGGACCAGGGCGAGCCGTTCTTGTGGGTCGAGCGGATCACGATTGAGGAACCGACGGAAACGGATGGGTAAGACAACTGGCAACAGTTCACCCATCCGCGTACAATAAAACATCAAGCTCTTGACACACAATGGTATATTGCCACTTCATTCGGAAGATCGGAGAAATGGTCATGAATGACGATGATAAGTTGGAAGCACTGGCTGACCAATACCGCCGCGATGGTTACGATGTCATTCTAAAACCTGCGGCTGGAGATCGTCCCGACTTTTTGAAAAACGCCGATGTGCTTTTACTCGCCCGCCGGGAGGGCGAATATCGCGCTGGTTGCTCAGCCGGTTCACTCCGCTGAAGACAAACTTTCCGCTCATTCAGAGGCTTTGACGATTGTGGAACGACAATCCGTACCCAGCGTTTTTCATGGGTCACTAGACCAAGCCAACAAAATGCTTGGCGAAATGATGAAGCGGTCTCAGATTCCACTTAAAGCGGAATGGGATGTGGGCACGGATGCCAACAATCAACTCTGTATAATTCTGCGGCTAAGTGATTCGTTTGGGGCGGCGACGGCCACATTTTCCTCGAAAGAAATGAGTGATTGGACCGAAAATCCCAATCATCTCAAAAATCGCCTGCACTGGTTGTGGGGCGATTTGCTGCAAAGCCGCAGCCATGAGCAACTCAAGCAATTGGAATTGATCGGCACAGAGCAAGGGGAATAAGGTGGCGACACACGGTGAAAAGATCGATGAACTGATGAAGTTGGTCGCCACACTGGATGAAAGGCTGGATAATCTCCGCGAAGAGGGAAAACGATTCAGCCCGGAGATTATCAAAAACCAGAATATGTTGATCGAACTTTCTACCAAAATGGTCAATGTCGAACAGCAGCAGCAGGAGTTTCGGATCTGGAAAGAAGCTCTTGGTCTTGCGGCCATTCAAAAGGACATTGCTTTGCTGGCCGTAAAAGTTGATGGCCTTGAAAAGGCCGCTGAAAACGCCGTAACACGGAAGTGGGCAATATGGACGGTAGTTATCGGAGCGGTTCTGGGATCAGGCGTTACGGGAGTCATCACTTACTATATCGCAACCCACGGTTCTTCTGGGTCATAAACCTACTGAGTGCCTATAATTTGGTCGGATTTCCACCAGAGAAATCATCTGTAAGAGAGTGAAGGAGAGGCAACCAATGGTGCGATGCGGAGATTGCGGTAATGAACTGCCGCCAGAATTCGGCGAGATAAAGGGCCAGCCATGCCCGGAATGCGGTTCGACTTTGCGAGGATTTCATATGAATCTTGAACCTGGCCATTATCTGACTGTTGGCCAGTCTCCCTCAATGATCCATACAAGGCCAGGTACTCAGAGTACTGCGGCGGCGGACGATCAAAAGAAGATCACGCTTACTGCTAGCGGTCCCGCCCCGAGGAATGAGGAGGATGCACTCAATATGTGCGCGCGACTTGTTCGATTTCTGAACTCAAGTGGCTTAGATTGGTCTGTCCCAGTGGAAGGGGAACAAGATATCGACGGTTGTTCTACGAATGCCGCTGGTGAGAGACTGAACATGCAAGTTGTGCGGGCAAGCAACAATGCCAATTTATGGAGAGGTCTGAGCGAATCAGGATGCGTTACGATGAGCTACACTGCACAGACAGTGGCAGACGAGTTGCTCGAAGCAATCCTCAATAAATCGAGTAAGTACCCTCCGGCGCAGAAGAAGGAGATGACGCTCGTCCTTGATGCTGCTAGAACGCCTAGTCACACGTTCAATCAAGTCCATAATGAGTTCCAAACCCGGCATCTTGAGAAATGCCAAAAGGCTGGATTTCTGCAAGTCTGGGCTGTCGGGCCTCAGGACTGTCTTGTCAAAAGGTTGGATCGGTAAAAAAGAGTAGGAGGTTGCCAATAGGTGTTATCGATATTGACTCTCTTTAGTGCTACTGACACAGTATCAATTGGTCTGCAACTTGTCTCTCTGAAAATCACAACAGAATCAACTGACGGCAAGATCAATCGAGACCGGGGCGTGGTCGGAGATTGTTAAACCGCCTTCGCGGTGGATGGTGGCGGAGGCGAACTTTTTACCGGCGGCGGCGTTGGCGAGTAGGTAATCGATCCGCCAACCCCGGTCGAGTTCTCTGGCCCGTCCGCGATTGGACCACCACGAGTACGGGCCTTGCACATCGCCGAAGTGTTCGCGGATTAAATCCCGCCAGCCGGATCCCAAAAGTTGGCCGAACCACTCGCGTTCGTGCGGCAGAAAGCCCGAACTGTTTTCGTTGCCCTTGGCGTAGAAAATGTCTTGCTCGGTATGGGCGATGTTCAGATCGCCCCCCAAAATCACCGGGGTGCGTTTTTTCAATAACGGTTTCGCCCAGGGAACAAAATCGTTCATCCAAAGTTCTTTTTGGGCTTGGCGGTGGTCTCCTGAAGAACCGGAAGGCAAATACACGCTGGCAATTTCCAGTCCGGAAACTTTCACGTGGAGCAAACGGCCTTCGGGATCGCCCCCCGCGATGCCGGTCCCTAAGACCTGAAAAGGTTCCCGCGACCAGACCGCTACGCCGGAGTATCCCCGTCGCTCGGCAGGATGCCACCAAACGTGCCAACCTTCCGGTTTCGCCCATTCGGGGGGAAGCTGTTCCGGCAGCACGCGGATTTCTTGCAGCAAGAGCACATCCGGTTTGAGGATGTCGAGATAGTCTGCGAAGCCCTTGCGAATTGCCGCCCGCAAACCGTTCACGTTCCAAGTCGTAATTCGCATGGTCGATCAAAAGGCCAATTTTTTTCGTAGGGGAGGAGATCGCCGAGAGGAGAGCGAAAATCTTTTTTCTTTGCCGCGATGCTTTTGGGTGGGAGCGGGGTTTGATTTGGAGAGGAACACGTGTTGATGTTCGGATTCACAAACACGCAACCCAAACCTTTGTCGCTGTTGGTGTTCCATCCATTCGCGGCGTTATGAACGAATTGGGGCCGGTGAGAAGTGTCTGGCAACATTTCCCTCACCGGCCCGGCTCCCTTCCAAAGGTCTGGAGAGACTCCACACCTTTGGAAGGGATGCTTATCCCCCATCGTACTGGAATTTTTCTGTGCGTCCACCCAAAGTCCTGGAAACTCCCGCTCGGCGGGGATGGGGGTTGGCAACTCTTCTGGCAACGGGGGCCGGGATCGCGGGAATCCTCCTGCTCTGTTTTTGGAATGCCTCTTCAACTTCGCCCCCTGTCGAAAGAGACCTCGAAAATCTTTTGGTGGTGGATGCCGAGCGGGATCTGGCCAACATCGCGCCCTTGTATGGCGAGTTGCCGGGCGAATTTGAACTGCACGATGCGTTAGTCATCAGTTGGCCGATTAACCCCGTCAACGAGATCACCCCGACAACGCTGCTGTTCGTCGCGGACTTAGAGCAAACCATTCTCGACGTGATCGCCCAAGTGAAGTCTCAAATCCACGTGATCGTGGTGGTTCCCACGACGACAATTCGCGAAGATGTGCTGGAAAAAATGGCGAAGGGGAAAATTTCTTTGGAACGGGTCGAAGTTTTACTGATGGAACTGGACACCCCCTGGGTCCGCGATTTCGGGCCTTTCACCATGCGAAACCCGCAAACCACTTGGCTCGCTTGCCAGTTTTCTCACGTCCCCGGACAGCGGGACGCCGATGGGCGAATGGCCAAGAATTTTACCAGCCACTGGGATCTGAAACCCGTCGAGGTTCCCTTCTACCTGGACGGCGGGAATCTGATCTCCAATGGCCAAGGGCTGCTGATTACCACCACGCACACTTTGGAGATCAATCGCGAAATGGGCGGCTCCAAACGCGGCGATTTGAACGCCATGTTTCGCCAATACTTCGGTGCGAAGCAAATTGTTTACCTCGAACCGCTTGCCGAAGAACTCAATCAACACGTCGATATGTTCCTCACCATGCCGACTCCGGACACCGTGGTCATCGCGGAATACACCGACGAGCAAGATTCCGACAATCGGGAACTGCTCGAACGCAACATCGAAAGACTGGGCAGGGTTCCGCGAAAAGCAGACCCCTTAAAAATCGTCCGCATCCCCATGCCTCCGCACGGGGTGGATACGTTTGGCGGAACCTACACCAACGTGGTCTACGCCAATGGGATTTTGCTGGTTCCGGAATACAAAGACACCGACCCCGAGGGCCACGCCAAGGCGGTTGCGATTTATCGGCAATTACTGCCCGATTGGAAAATTATTTCGTTGCAAGCCGATGCGTGGATCTCGTTTAACGGTTCGCTCCACTGTCTGACGAAAAATCTCTACCGCCTGCCCCCCCGCGTTTCCAACAGTCCAGGCGCTTAGCCCGCTGTTCGCCATCATTCAATTTTCTGCGGGCGGAGGCGGGGCCGATGCATTTTCGGGGTTCCGCTCGATCTCTTCTTCGCGGAATTGCTGCCTGCTCTTTTCCAAGATGGCATCGAACGAGACGCCCGTCCGCCCGCAAACGTGCATGATGTCCGCCAGCAAATACGTCATCGCCACATCCACGGGTTCGCCGCCCAAGCCTTCGGGCAGCCAACGATAATGCCTGGAACGAATCACGGCTTCCACAGCTTCGTGCCAATGGCTGCGATCAATGGTCATGGTTTCTCTCCCGGTTTTGAACTCTTTCGGAACCTCGAAACGGCAACGACCCGCAAAATCGGTCTCTCCAATACCCATCATAACACATCTTGCCCGATCAAGAAGACTTTCAGCTTCCGCCTTCATTGGTCATTGCGGTTTGGGCATTGGTCATTTTCGCCCCAAGGTCTCTGGATAGATCTCCGCGCAGACATTATGATAATCGCATTGACAATACTTGATGGGTTAATGATTTCAATTGATTAGGAATGGGACGTTTGCATGTTGGATTTGCTCGGCAAGAAGCAGCGTTTGTGCGATGGAATGACCCGCCGCGAAGTCTTGCGGATTGGAGCTTTGGGCATGGGCGGTTTAACGCTGCCTGCTCTATTGCAGGCGGAACGGGCCGCCAATCGACCGGCCTCGCCCAAATCGGTGATTATGATTTACATGGTCGGGGCTCCGCCTCATCAAGACATGTACGACCTGAAAATGGAAGCCCCGAAGGAAATTCGCGGCGAGTTTCTTCCCATCGACACCAACGTGCCGGGCATTCAAATCTGCGAACACATGCCCCTGATGGCGAAAATTATGGACAAGTGTGTGCCTTTGCGTTCCGTCTACGGCTCGCCCAACGGGGCGCACGATTCGTTCATTTGCTACACCGGGCACACAACGAGCAACCAGCCGCCCGGCGGTTGGCCGTCCATCGGTTCGATTGTTTCCCGCGTCGAAGGCCCTGCCAACCGTTCGGTTCCGCCTTTCGTGGGCTTGGCCCCGGATGCGGGTCATCCGCCTTACGGCTCGCCGGGGCTGCCGGGCTTTTTGGGCGTGGGCCACGCGGCCTTTCGGCCATCGGGACCGGCCCGCGCGGACATGGTGCTGAATGGGATTTCCGAATCCCGTTTAAACAACCGCAAATTGCTGAGGGAGTCGTTGGACAATCTCCGCCGGGACGTGGATGCCACGGGCATGATGGAAGGCATGGATGCAATCAACCAACAAGCATTGGAAATTCTGACTTCGAGCAAACTTGCTCAAGCGCTCGATCTATCCCAAGAAGACCCCGCCGTTCGCGAACGCTACGGCAAAGGCGACCCGAAGAACTTCGGCGATGGCGCTCCGCGGAACTTGGAACACTTTCTATTGGCCCGCCGACTGGTGGAAGCCGGGTGCCGGGTGGTGACGTTGAATTTTGGCCGTTGGGATTTTCACAGCAACAATTTCGGGGGAGCCAAGAACACGCACTTACCGCTCTTCGACCGGGGGCTGGCTACGTTGATTGCCGACCTCCACGAACGCGGCTTGGGCGAAGATGTGGCCGTGGTGGCCTGGGGCGAATTTGGCCGCACACCCAAGATCAACCAAGACGCCGGTCGCGATCATTGGCCGCAAGTGGGCGGCGGGCTGATCGCAGGCGGCGGATTTCGTACCGGGCAAGTCATCGGAGCCACCGACCGTTTGGGCGGGGAAATTGCAGACCGCCCGATTCACTTCGGCGAAGTCCACGCCAGTCTGTACCGCTTTCTAGGTCTCGATCTCGAAACGAAATTGCCCGATCTCGCAGGCCGTCCACAGTATCTACTCGGCGACCACAAACCCCTGCCGGAATTGGTCTGAACGGTAGGCAGTCGGCAGAATGCGGTAGGCAGAATGCGGTAGGCAGAATGCGGTAGGCAGATTAATAGGCAGAACCGAGAACTGAAAAACCCTCGCTAAAAAACCGCCATCCGCCGAGGGGAGTATTTAGGAATCATCGGAACGAATATACTACCAACAGCCAATCTCCAATAAACCAGACCGCCTACTGCCCTCCGCCTACTGTTGCTTCCTTAGCCGGGAAACGACTTCTGCGACGTGGGCGATGGCGAAGTCGATTTCTGCTTCCGTGCTAAACCGACCCAAACCAAACCGCAGACTGGACCGAGCCAGGTTGTCATCCCGCCCCATCGCGCGGAGAACGTGGCTGGGTTCGGGATCGGCGGACGTGCAAGCCGACCCCGAACTCACGGCGATGTCTTTCAAGTTGGCCATCAACGCATCACCATCCACGCCTTCCACGCTGATGTTGAGGTTGCCCGCGAGCTGGCGCTGGGGATGAGTGTTCAAAGTCAGCCCCGAAATCTGCATCGATAACCCTTCCCATAACCGATCCCGCAACCGGCCCACGCGGGATGTTTCTTCCGCCATCAATTGCCTCGCCAACTCGCAGGCGGCGGCGAAGCCTACGATCAAAGGCACGGGCAGCGTACCGCTGCGAAGACCGCGTTCTTGGCCGCCGCCTTCTTGCAGGGGTTCCAATCGCAACCCCCGCCGCTGCCGATTGATAGATAAGGCCCCTACGCCCTTGGGACCATACAGTTTATGGGCGGTAAAACTCAGCAAATCTATCGGCAGTTCGCCCAGATGGATCGGCAGTTTGCCCACCGCTTGGGCGGCATCGGTATGAAAGAACACGCCGTTGTCTCGGCAAAGTCCCCCAATGGCAGCCACATCTTGTAACGTGCCGACCTCGTTGTTGGCCCAACCGATGGAAACCAGTTTCGTTTGCGGGGTGAAACTTTCAGACAACTGGTTCAGATCGACTTCCCCCCAAGCATTGACTGGCAACAAACTGACGGCGTAACCCGCCCGCTCCAACCGCCGAGCGGGGTCGAGAATCGCCCGATGTTCAATTGAAGACACGATCAGATGGCTGCCCGGCGGACAGCGGGACATCACGCCCTTCAGCGCCAAGTTGTTGGCTTCCGTGGCCCCGCTGGTAAACACAAGCGAACGCTCTACCGTGCCCAAGAACCCGGCGATTTGCGATCTCGCCGCTTCCACCGCCTCGGCGGCTTCCCATCCGAACGCATGGCTAAGACTGGAAGGATTGCCGTACCGCTCCGTGAGATATGGCAGCATCTGCTCCAACACGCGCGATCGACCCGCGTGGTCGCATGATTGTCCAAATAAACGGGACGGGGCAAACTCATCAAAGCCCTCAATCAGGCGAGTGCGGGGTGTCAGCCCGCCGGTGATGTTGCATACTTCAAAACATTAAGTCATGGCAGAAACGAAGCCAAATCTTTCCATTACCCTACGCAATAATCGTTGTTCGCGGTAGGCTCGGTGGTTTCCTGGTTTTTTGCCGATAAGATAGCGCTCTCCCCTGCATCACCATTAAGTTCTTTCCAGAGATATTTTCCCTCGATGGCACTCAATCCCTTACCGTTAAGTTATTGCACCAACGTCCATCCTGGCCGCAGCGTGGCGGAAGTGGAACGCGGGCTGAATGAATACACCGTTCCCCTGCGTTCCAACTTCGGCGAACCGTTGGCGGCGGGGTTGTGGTTGGCGGAACCCGTGGTCCGCGAACTGTTGGAAGCTCAAGCCGGCCCCCAAAAATTCGCGGAGGGTTTGGAAGATCGCGGGCTGAGTTGCCACACCTTAAACGCCTTTCCCTTCGGCGACTTTCACAGCCCTCGCGTGAAAGAAAACGTCTATCTGCCCGATTGGGCCGATCCCGCCCGCTTGAAATACACCGAAAATTGTGCCCGCATTCTGGCCGCGATGCTGCCCGCAAATGGTGTAGGCAGCATCTCCACCGTGCCTTTGGGGTTCAAAGAATTTCCGCACCCGCCGGACTTTGAAGCAAACGCCATCTCGCAACTATTACAACTCGCGGCGAGTTTGGATCGCCTCTATCAAGAAAGCGGACGCAAAATTCGCCTAGCCATCGAACCCGAACCGTTCTGCCTGATAGAAACCACCCAAGAAGCCATTGCGTTTTTCCAGAAACTATTTGAGGCCGCCGAGAAAGATTTTTCGCCCATCATTGCTCGGGAATATCTGGGGCTATGTTACGATGTTTGCCATCAAGCGGTGGAGTTTGAAGATGTGGCCGATTCCATTCGCCTGATTGATAAGGCGGGCATTCTCATCAATAAAGTCCACATCACTTGTGCGATTCATATAGAGAACCCGGCGACGAATACCGCAGCACGCAAGCGACTTGCAAGTTATGTCGAACCTCGCTACCTGCACCAAACAATGGCGAAAACGCAAACGGGTGAAGTGTTGCGACTTGTGGATCTGACGGAATCTTTAGCGAACGATCCGCCGGAAGCATTTCGCGAAGCCGAGGCTTGGCGGGTTCATTTCCACGTCCCCGTGGATGCGGAAGATTTGGAGCCGATCGGCACCACGCGAAACGAGTTGAAGCAAGCCCTTGCCGCCGTCGCCAAACTCAAGTCCGCTCCCCATTTGGAAGTCGAAACTTATACCTGGGAAGTCTTGCCCAGTGGATCGTCCGTTTCGCTAGTCGATGGCTTAACCCGCGAACTCACCGCGACCCGCGCCCTCATCAATAACCTTTAGGCAATCTTCAATCGCTCAACCTGATGGAGTACACTCTATGTCCCGCTTGTGCTTAGTATTTCAATTGGTTTTGTTAGTTGTCGGGCTAGGGATGCCTAGTATTCTTCACGCAGCATCGCCGAACATCCTGTTTATCTTTTTGGATGATTTCGGTTGGCGGGACACCGGCTATGCGGGGTCGGATTTCTATGAAACCCCGAACTTGGACAAACTCGCCCGCGAAGGGATGATCTTCACGAATGCTTATTCCTGCGCCGCGAATTGTGCGCCCGCGCGGGCTTGTTTGTTGTCGGGACAATATACGCCGCGACATCAGATATATAACGTGGGCACTAGGCCACGCGGGAATGCCAAGCATCGCAAACTATTACACGTTCCGGGAACGAATACGCTCGATCCGAAAATCACCACATGGGCGGCTCAACTGCAAAAAGCGGGCTATACCACCGCCACAATGGGCAAATGGCATTTGAGCGATGACCCGATTCCCTATGGGTTCGACGTGAACGTGGGAGGCACGCATTCCGGCGGTCCCCCAAAGGGTTACTATCCGCCGCACGGCAAGGTTCCCGGCTTGAAAGATGCGCCCCCAGGCGAATACGTCACCGACCGCCTCAGCGAGGAAGCGGTTCAATTCATCCGCAAGAACCGAGCCAAGCCGTGGGCGCTTTATCTCACCCATTTCGCCGTTCACACGCCGCTCGATGCCAAGAAGGAACTGCTGCCCAAATATGAATCCAAGCCCAAAGGCAAGCTGCATCATCATGTGGCGATGGCGACGATGATCCAAGCCGTCGATGATGGCGTGGGCCGCATTCAAAAAGCATTGGAGGAACTTGATCTTGTCGAGAATACCGTGATTTTGTTCTTCTCAGACAACGGCGGCTACGGCCCCGCTACCGATATGGACCCGCTCAAAGGCTATAAGGGAACCTACTATGAAGGCGGCATTCGCGAGCCGTTTTTCGTCAAATGGCCTCATGTCGTCAAGCCGGGCACAAAATCTGACGAACCGATTATCGGCGTGGATCTCTATCCCACGATCTGCGAAATCGCGGGGGCGAAACTCCCTGAAAATCAAGTGTTGGATGGTGTGAGTTTGGTTCCCTTGTTCCGGGGCGCAAACAAGTGGCCCGAGAGAGCATTGTATTGGCATTTCCCGGCTTACCTGGAATCTTATTCCGTTTGGGATGAGCAGCGCGATCCGCTCTTTCGTTCGCGTCCATGCAGTATTATTCGTTTAGGTGATTGGAAGCTGCACCAATACTTTGAAGATGGCGGACTCGAACTCTATAACCTCAGGCAAGACATCGGCGAAACAAAAAACCTCGCTCAAGCAAACGCGGAGAAAACCCAAGAGTTACTAGGTCGATTAAAAGTCTGGCAAAAGCAAACTCAGGCGGCGATTCCCGACCAACCCAATCCCGCTTATGATGCCCAAGCGGAAGCCCGAGCCATCGCCGCCAAATCAAACGGCAAGAAGCCAGGAAAGCAGAAACGCAATCGGAATCGAAATACAAATCGCTAGCGATTCCTGCCAGGCTCGGATATTGTTCTAATACGATTTCACAACCCCTAGTATGACGAGGTTTTATAATGCGGTTGGCGCTAGTCTTGTTAATTGGCTTGAACATTGTTGATGCCGCGAACGCGGCTCAGATGGCGATGGGATTTAAGGTTGGGGAAGTCACGCAGTCTTCCGCGATTGTCTGGACCCGCGTGACAAAGGATGCCGAGCGGAACTGGCAGGGTGTCAAGCCGCCGCAAAAACGCGAACCGCAACAGCGGGAATATATTCCTTCTCCCATCAAATCTCTGACCGCGAAGGTGAAGCCACCGGAGCAGCGGGGCAAGTTCGCGTGACTTACTATCGCAACGACGTGAAGGGCGGTCTCAAAACCACGACCGATTGGGTCGCGGTTTCGGCCAAGACGGACTATATCCATCAATTCCATTTGACCGGCCTGGAGTCCGCGGGCAACTACTCGCTGAAAGTCGAAGTCCGCGATGATGCCAACGACAACAACGTGGTCTCGCGGGAGGGCGAGTTCCATACGCCGGCAGAAAAGGATCGCCGGCAGAATGTGAAGTTCGCGGTGATCTCGTGTCAATCGTATTGGGATTTGGACGACAAAAACGGCTATCAGATTTACCCGGCAATGGAACGGCTCAACCCCGATTTTGTCGTGCCCACCGGCGACACCGTTTATCTGGACAGCGATTCGCCCCGCGCCCGCACGGTGGAACTGGCCCGTTACCATTGGCATCGCATGTATTCGCTGCCTTGGCATGCCAAGTTTCATCAAAACTTCCCCGGCTATTGGGAAAAGGACGACCACGATGCCTGGTGCAACGATTGCTGGCCCACCAAGAAAGCCCCCTGGATGAACCCGCTGACTTTTAAAGAGGGCTTGGAGATTTTTCGCGAGCAAGTGCCAATGGGCGAGAAAACCTATCGCAGCATTCGTTGGGGCAAGGGGTTGGAAATCTGGCTGGTCGAGGGGCGGGATTTTCGCTCGCCCAATAACATGCCTGATGGACCGGACAAACTTATCTGGGGAAAAGAACAAAGAGATTGGCTGTTAAAAAGTATTCTTGAAAGCGATGCCGACTTCCGCGTGCTGATTAGCCCCACGCCGATTGTCGGCCCCGACCGCCCGAAGGGCAAGAACGACAACGATTCTAACGCAGGTTTCGCGACGGCGGGGAATTTCTTCCGCGATTGGACGGCGGAACACAAGCTCAAAAACTTTTACGTCTGCAACGGCGACCGGCACTGGCAGTATTTTTCCATCGACCCCAAAACCAATCTGCACGAATTTTCTTGCGGAGCCGCAAGCGACTCCCATGCCGGCGGTTCGCCCGGACGCGATCCGAAAATCCAACCTTTCCACCGCGTGAAAGGCGGCTTTTTGACGGTCGAGGTTTCCCACATTAATGGCCAACCCCAAATCAGCCTTCGCCATCACGATGTGAAGGGAAAAGTCGTCCATGAATTCACCGCCGACCCCCAGCGCAGCGGCAAGTGATGCGGTTAAAGAGGCTGCCCGTTTCGCGAAATCAAACGACAAATCTTGAGCAAACTTAGAAAGGCTTTTCGCATGGGGGCAAGTCGGCGAGGATTTTGCCGATGACGCTGAGTTTTACGCATTGGGGGATCGGATCGGCTGCCGAGTTCAGGTGAAGTTTTGCGTTGGGGGGCTTCGATACCCATTACCGTCCCTGTCTTTGCGCGGGACGGTTTTTTCGGCCTGGATTCCGCGCTTCCTTTTTCTCCGATCCGGGGAGGCTCTCTATGGTGCGCGTGCTGGTTGTCGAAGATGCCCCAACCGAAAGCCAACTCACCGCGGGGCTGTTGGAGAAGCGGCCCGAATGGATTTTGTCCTTCGCCTCCAATGGAAGCGAAGCCCTGAAGGCGATGGCCCGGCAACGGCCCGACGTGGTGCTCAGCGATTTGAAAATGCCCCGGATGGATGGGCTGGAACTGCTGCGGGCGATTCGGGAACGGTTCTCGCAAATCCCCGTAGTGATCCTCACCACTCCGCAGTCGGCGGAGATCGCCATGCAGGCCCTGCGGTCGGGAGCGGCCAATTACGTCGCCAAGAAATCCCGCCCCGAGCAATTGATTTCGGTGTTGGAAATGGTCTTGGCGGCTAATGGAAGGCGGCGAAATCATCAGCCCTTGATGGAAAGCCTCACGCTGAAGCAGGTGGAGTTCGTGGTCCCCAACGACCGCCGATTGATTCCCGCCCTCATCGACTATTTGCAGGAAGCCGGCGTGCGGATGGGCGTGTTCGGCGAAGTCGAGCGCACGCGGATTGGTGTTGCATTGGAAGAAGCCTTGTTGAATGCGTTGGTTCACGGCAATCTGGAAGTCAGTTCGGAATTGCGGTTGCGACACGATGGAGCTTACGAAAAGCTGATCGCTTTTCGCCGCGAGAAAGTTCCGTATTGCGACCGAAAACTCACGATCAACGCCCGGTTCACGCCTGCGGAAGCTCGGTACGTTATTCGCGATGAGGGCCTGGGTTTCGATCTCGCCGCCGTGCCCGATCCCACCGATTTGGAGCATCTCGACAAACCCAGCGGCCGCGGGTTGCTGCTGATGCGGGCCTTTCTCGACGAAGTGTCTTACAACGGGAGAGGCAATGAAGTCACGCTTATCAAACTCCGTTCGCGCACTTCACAGCCTTCTTCCTCCCCCTGCTGCGATTTCTCGAACGCTTGAGGCGCGAAGCATCTTGCCGGGTTTGCGGGATATTTCGATTGGTGTCAAGAGGGGTTATTTGCCGATCTTTCTTTTTTAGAGAGGCAATTTTGCCACATGGCGACAAGGGGGGTCGTATGTTGCATCAATCCGCGGTCTTCGGTCCGCGCGGTCCGATTTCTGTGTTTGTGCTTGGGACTGGGGCTGTTTGTTTCAAGTCCGCTTTGGGCGGCTTTGCCGGAAAGCCCGCGAGCCAAAAAAGCCGGGATTGGAAGATCAAACTGCAGAACGCTATCCAAGGGCACCTCCTGCGAAAGAAGCCCAACGCCGAGGCCTTGCCGAACTTCCGCTCGACAAACTTTCGCCCGCCCATCGGCTCAAAGAACGACGGCGTTTTGGATCCGTCTGAGCCTGTTTCGCGAACTGCCCACGCTGGCCTTTCGAGACGGACCCGGAAGTGCATGAGTTCTTTCTCGACCATCCTGAAATGGCCGTCAGCATTTGGCGGGCGATGAAAATCTCCAAGTTCGATCTGACCGAAGTTCAACCGGGCATTTACACCGCCACCGACAACGACGGCACCGAGGGCCAATGGAAATGCTTTACCGCGACCGGCATCACATCCTGGTGGTTTGCGACGGCGTAGTGCATAGCCCGATTCTGCCGGGAGACATCAAAGCCAACTCGCTGCTGCATCTGCAAATCGGATTTTGTCAAAAGCGAAAGAGGATTGATCTGGTCGCGAAACCGCTGCGAATGTACGTCGCGTTTCCTTCGCAAGCCATCGAAGCCGCCGCCAAAGTGGTCTCTCCGTTGGGCAATCTGATCATCGACCGCAACCTGCGGGAAGTCTGCTTGTTCGTGGGGATGATGTCCACCGCGATGGAACATCAGCCGGGCTGGGTCGAACACGTGTCCCACAAGTTGGTCGGCGTGCCGCACGAGCGGAAGAACGAACTCATTCAACTCACGGCCCGGGTCTTCGTCGCCGCCCGCAAACGGGAACTCGCGAAAAGCAAAGCTGAGGAGCAAGTCACGCTGGAAGAAGTGCTTCGCCCGCTTTCCCCGGTTCAGACGGGGAATGACGAGCCGCGCTAAACTCGATCAAAGCGCGTGATTGGCCCGCCCGCATCGCGAGTCCGGGGGATAGACCCAGATCCCCTTGGCCGCGAGGCGGGTTTTTTGCATTGGCAGCCAATTCCTGCAATCCGCCGCGCTCGCGGATGGGAAGCCGCGTGAGAATTTTGTATAATCATCCTTGTTGCTTAAACTTTTCGCGGCTTTGTTAAACCGGCAAGGAGAAACCCATGCGGATTTTAGTGTGCAGCCTGCTGATCGCGGGAGTTTTCGGATGCAGTATGGAAGATGCTCCCAAACCCGCCGTCGCTCAAAAAGATAAATCCCAACCAGACCCCGGCCAACCCAAGAGGCGTTCTCCGGGAGGCATGGCAGGGCTGGTGGCGGGCGATTTTGACGCCCAACCGGTAGGCAACGGCGGGCAAAATCAAACCCCGGCCCCCGCCCCGGTGACGAACACTAAAACTATCCCCCAGGTGGAATCTCGAATCGTGGAATGGCCAAAGTATGGCCAAGAACACCCAGAGGTCGTTGCCGTCGACACAAAGGTTGATGGATGGGATCCCTACAGCACGGCCGCTTCCGCATACGTGAATATTCCCGCCCGGGTTGAAGCCCTCGCGGGAGGATACAATGCGAAACTTCAAAGCCAATTGAACGCACTGGAGGGGGGTGGGGATCCCAAACCCTTAAGTTACGAAGAATTTGCTGAAGGATTTTGCCAATTCCGGTCGGAAATTCCAAAACCAACGCCCTTACCGAATGTACGGTTACAATCCCCAAACGGGCAACGTCTTGGTTTTGGAAGACAAAGCCGAAAAGAAACGCATCTACAAAGAAAAAGGCATCCCCTATACCGATTAGCAACGGCAGCACATTTTGAGTTCTGAGCGGAGTGAATTACCAAATCCATTCCCATTGGTTATAGTCGAGTATTCGATTTATGATTTCCCTCCGACAACTTCTGGAAGGAACAACCAATGCGGTTTGTTTTTCGCCTGCTCTTACTTTCGATTTGGCTCGGCTCTGCCTTGGCCGCGAATGGGCAAACGCGCCAGCCCAACGTGCTGATTATCATGGCCGATGACTGCACGCACAGCGATTTGCCGGTGTATGGCGGAGTGAACGCCAAGACGCCCCACATCGACGGTTTGGCCAAACAGGGGCTGGTGTTCAATCGGGCTTATGTCAGCGAAGCCATCTGCCAGCCTTGCCGCTCGGAATTGTACACGGGGCTATTTCCGATGAAGAACGGGTCGGCTTGGAATCATTCCGCCAGCCGCCCGGAGGCCACTTGCATCGCCCAACACTTAACGCCGTTGGGTTATCGCGTGGGGCTGGCGGGGAAAGTTCACGTCCAACCAGCGAAGGTGTTCGCGTTTGAATCGGTCGGCGGGTTCGATCCCAATTGCGTTCGCTCGCCCACCCGCCCGCATTCCTTGGGGCCGATTCAGAAATTCATGGAACGCGACCTGAAACAACCGTTCTGCCTCGTCGTGGCGTTGGTCGAACCGCACGTTCCCTGGGTGATGGGCGATGCTTCCAAGTATCCGCCGGCGAAAATTCAATTGCCCCCGAACCTCGCGGATACCGCAGGCACGCGCGAAGCGTTTTCCCGCTACCTCGCCGAGATCACCTATATGGATCGCCAAGTGGGCGAGATTTTGGATGTGCTCAATACGAGCGGCCAAGCCCAGAATACGTTGGTGCTTTTTACCTCTGAGCAAGGGGCGCAGTTCCCCGGTTGCAAATGGACCAATTGGGACACCGGGCTGCACACGGCACTGATTGCCCGTTGGCCGGGCCGCGTCCCGGCGGGAAAACGCACCGATGCCATCGTGCAATATGCGGATGTGGCTCCCACATTGATGGAATTGGCGGGTGGCGACGTGAAACCTCATGCCTACGATGGCAAAAGTTTTCGCAGCGTCCTCACCAATCCCGAACTCCCGCATCGCAAGTATGCCTATGGAATCCACAACAATGTTCCCGAAGGCCCGCCCTATCCCATTCGCACCGTGACCGATGGCCAATACCGCTATATTCGCAACCTCACCCCGGATGAGATCTATATCGAAAAACATCTAATGGGATTAAAAGGCAAGGGACTGCTCAACAACCCCTACTGGGGCACGTGGATGTTCAACACCGACAACCCCAACACGGAAAAGCTCGTCAAACGCTATATGAAACGCCCGGCGGAACAACTCTATCACACCGCGAAAGATCCTTACGAACTGGTAAACCTCGCGGGCGATCCGAACTACGCGAAAATTCAAAGTGAACTTAGCGGGGAACTCGACAAGTGGATGAAAAGCCAAGGCGACCCCGGCATTCCGGTTGACACCTACAAATCCCTAGAAGCCGCCCGCCGCGGCGAGCATCGGTATTAGCGTCGGAGAAGTAAATAGTTGCGATTAGTTGAAGCATTCAAAGTAACCGGAAGGCTTACGCCTCCCGCTCGCCTTTTATTCTTTCTATTGATGTGGGTGTGAAACCTGGGAGTCGGCTTTGTCTGACTATGAGGAATTCCGAATCTGGAGCGAACTCGATGCGGCCCGGCAAGAGCAGTTGGGCGAGGCGGTGGGGCGATTGTTGGATCGCGGATTCGTCTTGAAAGGGCCGGCCACCGCTCCCGATGTCGGCTATCGGATGTTGGATCACCACGAGGAAGCCGCGCGGGCTTACTTGCGTGTCATTGGTTGGGATTTGCGGATCGACCGCCTGGGCGGGTTCGTGCAGGCGGTTCATCCCGAAGGCCACGGGCGGGTGCGATTGGGCAAAAACGCTTCTCTATTACTGTGCGTGTTAAGGTTGCTCTATCAAGAGCGCGCGGGCGGAACCGCCTGGGAAAGCGAGGTTTTGGTTTCGGTTAGCGAAATTCAAGAAGCCTATTTGATGCACTCCGGCGCGGACCGGCCGTTTGCCCGGCAATTCTTAGGAACCACGCTGAGGCGGTTTCAACAGTTGGGGTTAACAGCCTTGCCTCGCCCGTTCGATCCCGAACCCGATGTCCGCTTGGAATTGTTGCCCACACTCGCGGCGGCGTTGCCGGACTCCGCACTGGAACGGGTGGCCGCCCGCGTGGAAGACTATTTGAAATCCTCATCCGTCAACTCGGCGAATGGAGAAGAACACTCGTGAAACGGTTGAAACGGATTCGGCTCATCAATTGGCATCGCTTCACTCTGCACACGTTTGACGTGGAAGGCCATTTGCTGTTGATGGGCGACAACGGCAGCGGGAAATCTACGATTCTCGATGCCCTCCAAGTGGGCTTGGTGGGCAACATGCGCTCGGTGCGGTTGAATCTTGCCGCCAATGAAGGCGGGGACCGCAGCCTGAAAAGTTACGTTTTGGGTCTCGTCGGCGGCAACAACAACGGGCATCCCGCGAAGACGCTGCGAAAGAACGCGACCGGCTATATATTGTTGGAATTCGCCGATACCGAAACCGAAGAATCCTTCGTGCTGGGCACGGTGATCGATGCTCATGCCGATGGCCGTTCGCCCGACAAAGAACACTTCATCGCCAGAGATTCGCATCTGGAAGATTGCCCCTGCCTGAATGAGCGGGATGTTCCGCACACCGTGCGGGAGTTCAAACGGCTGATCCCCGAACTCAAATCGTTCAAGCGGTATTCGCGGGTGGAGGAATATCAGCAAGCGGTGCTCAAGCAGTTGGGTGGCTTGGACGCGGAGTTCTTTCGCTTGTTCATCAGCGGGATGGCGTTTCGGAAAATCCGCAATCTCAGGGATTTCGTGTATGACTTTCTGCTGCCCGAAGCCGGCGAAGTGCAAGTCGGCAGCCTCCGGGAAGCGGCGGAACGCTATCGGCAATTGCACGCGCTTTCCCAAGAAGCGGAACAACGCATCGACTTGTTGAACCGCATCGCGGCCAATGCTCAAACCGCCGAAGCCGGCCACAAAGAAGCTGAGCAACTGAGGGCCTTGATCGACCGGGCGGAGCTTTGCCAATGTGAAGAGGCGGCCCAATCTGCCGAGGATAACCATGCCCGCTTTCAAAAAGAATTAGCCGAGGCTATGGAAAGTCACACCGCATGCGAAGCGGGCCATCAAACCGCTCGCGGAATGCTGATTCGCTTGCAGCACGATTTGGCCGCGCACGAAAAAAACAGCGAGGCCCTGGCGATTGAAAACCGCGTGGAACGCTTGGCTGATCAAATTCGCCACGAAAACCGCGACAGCGAACGATTGGAACAAGCCCTCCGAGCTTCGCGGGAAGCCATTGCGGTTTGGCGGCGGTTGTTGAACGAAGCCTCGCCGATTGCTGATGAAGAAACAAATCCGCATTGTTTGCGGGAAGAACTCATCGCAGCCTTCGGGCCGGCGGTTCCCGGTCGAGTGGAAGATTTGGATTGTCTAGCCGCCGATTGTCTTGCCGGGGAGATTCCGTCCCCGGACAGCAAAACGGTTGTCCGCCAAGTGGCCGAGGATTGGCCCGCCATCGGCCATTGGTTGCAGAGTCTGCAATTCCAGGTGGAATCGCAAAAGAAGGAACGAGAAACCCAAAGCCAAACCATTCAGGCGGAGCTTGAAGAATTGAGAAAAGGCCGGCTCCCGCTTCCGCCCGGTTTGGTAAAGCTGCAACAACATTTGCAAGCGAAAGGGATTTCCAGCACGGTTTTTTGCGAAGTCATCGAAATTGCCGATCCCGCTTTGCAGGCGCGAATCGAAAACGTCTTGGGAACGAGACGGTTCGATCTTCTCATCGAGCCGGCACAATTTTCCGCGGCGATGGAAGTGTTTCAACAAATTCACGATCCCGAAATGTCGGCGTATGGATTCGCGGATAGCCCTCGGCTGATGCGGGAAAACATTTTTGCCCGCGAGGGTTCATTGGCGGAAGCCATCGCGACCGCGCATCCGTTGGCCCGCCTTTATGCCGATGCGATATTGGGAAGCGGTTTCGCCACCGGCAATCTCGAATCCCACGTGGATGCCGATTGCTGGGCGGTGACGGTGGAAGGTTTTTTCGTCGGGGATTTCGCGGTTCGCCGATTGCCGGCGGTCTGCGATCATCAAACGTGGCCAATGGGCGGGGGGGGCATTTCCCGGCGGTCGGAATCGCTGCAAGCCCGGCTAACAGAAATGCAAGACCGCGTTCGCGAACTTGCGGAATTTCTTGCGCATCTGCAAGCCGCGCACGAATTGTTCGACCGAGGTCGGCGGGGACCGGAACTGTTGTTCGAGGACTATGAACTGCCTAGCCGATTGCGGGAACTTCGGCTGCAATACGCGACGGCCCGCGAAGAAGCCGCCGCTTTGAAGGCCAGCGATCTGGGTCCGCTTCGTCAAAAGGTCGAACAGGCCGAAACGGAGGAGCATCAGGCCGGCAAGGATTTGAAGTTGGCTTGGGGCCGGCAATGCGTGGCCGAGCAATCGCTGAAAACTTCAGAAAACACGCTGGCCGCCGCCCAAACACATCTGGCGGAAATGCAGTCCGCCTATGGAACGAATTGGCCGGCGGAGTCGGAAACCGCTCGGCAATGCGAAGCGGTCATCGCTTCGAACACGAATCAGAAATCTTGGGATGAATTGATCGCCGGTTGGACGGAGCAGCTTCGCGGGTTGCAGAAAAGTTTTAGCGAACGGCACGATGATGGCGTGCGTCTGCGAACGGAATACAACAATCGTTTTCAGTTCGCGGGCGATTGCACATCCGCGAGATCCCGGAATATCTCGCCGAGCGAAGCCGCTGGGTGGATTCCGAATTGCCCAGCTACGAAACCCGCTTGGAAACCGCCCAACAAACCGCTCGGCAGGTGTTGGAAGAGGAAGTCGTCCATCGGTTGAGAGAACGGCTCTCTCAGGTAGAACGGCATTTTCAGGAATTGAATCGGGCGCTGGAGGGGCTGGATTTCAGCGGTCGCCAATACCGATTCACTCATGCCGTGCGGCGGGAATTTCAGCCGTTTTACGACATGCTCGCCGCCGCCGAGACAATTGCCGATCGGCCTTTACATCAATCGGAATGGTTGGAGGAATACGGTGCGGGGCCATTGCAGGAATTGCTGGAAGATGTTCTCAGCCCCGGCGGAACCCGCGCATTGTCGCATCTGGAACATTGCACAGACTACCGGGCGTATTTCGAGTACGACATCGAAATTACCGAAGCGGATGGCAGCGTGCATGCCTTTAGCCGCGTGGCCGGTTCGGGTTCGGGCGGGGAAACACAAACGCCCTATTACGTAGCGATGCTGGCCTCGTTGGCGCGGGTTTATCGAACGCACGCCGGCCAAGGCAGCCGGGCGGCTTTGGTGGCTTTTGACGAGCCATTCCAAAAAATGGATGAATCCAACATCGCCGCCACGCTGCGGTTGGCCGAGCGATTGGGCCTGCAAGTGCTGTTGGCGGCACCGAAAGACCGCTGCCATCAACTGCTGCCGGGGATGGGAACCGCGACCTGTTTACTGGTGCTTCGCGACGGCAACCGCGTGTTGCTGGAACCCTTCCAACGACTGGCGAAGGAGGATGAAGTTCGAGAGCCTCATCCCCACTCTGCCGATTCGCGGGGGATGTTGCCGATGAGTCCAAAACCCGCGAAATGACGCCAATCGGCTCAGGCCGCTTCACAAGACAATCACCGGGAATAAAAACCGGAGAACTCGGCGGAGTCGGTTTGGCCGCTTTCCTTGACTTCCGGGTCGGTTCGCGGGAGGGGAATGCGTTGGGTGGGTTTGGGCTTGGTCGGAACCAATGCCCCCACCCACTTGGACCAAACCGATGGTTCCGGAGCTTTCGCTTCTGTTGGCGGAGAAATCGAAGCGGGTGGTTTCCGAGAGGCCGGTTCCGATTTCGTGATCGCGGAACGTTTAAGTTTTTTTGCGTCTCTCTCCGAAACGAACGTCCGCGCGGGAGCCGCACAACCCGCGCAAAGTATCACCAGTACCAAGACCGGACGGAGGAATGGGATTTGGAAAGTCCGAAGGTTAAACCGCATCGCACGTTCCTCCCGGAGAAACGATTCCCAAGTAGGGAGTGGACGAATGCCCGTTAATCCAACTCGGCATCGGTGGCCCGAGCGGTAGGTTGTGAAGCACTCTCGGCCACGGGCGGTTCGGTTTGGGGAGGCGGCCCGCCGAAATGCGGCAGGGAAATCCCTTTTGCCCCTTTGAACCCGTTCGGGGAACTGGACCAAGGACAACCCGCAAAGAAACCCGCGCTCAATACTGCAATGGCGAGATAGCGAAAAAAAATCTTGCGCATGGATTGGTTTCCTCCTGAAACCCCGCAACGCGAAATGATAAACCGTATTCCCTCGTATTCCAAAATCGGGAATGCGATAATCTACCAGAATGCCTGAAAACGGGAAAGACGACTTTTCCCACAATGACCGAAAACAAAGCCCATTCTTGAAGAGGGATTTTCACCTCAGAACGAAACCCAAATGATCTGAATCCTCATCCGAATTTTGATGAAATTCCCCCGTTGAAGAATACGAGGGAAAGTGGGTTTTCTGGAAAATAATGTTTGTAATCATTTTGAAGTTTTAGTATCGTTTGTGTACATGCTTCCGGTTGGGACTTTCGTACTCCAACATATTGAGCGAATTATGGTGACGCATTCCACGCAAGCCTTCAGCTCCCTGCAAGAAATCTGTTCGATTTTTGAACGCGATTGGGCCAATGGTGTTCGTCCGGTTTTGGAAGATGTTTTAAGGCGGCATCCCGAGTTCGAGCCGTTGCCGCTTTTTCAGACTCTGCTGGAAATCGAAGTTCAGCAGCGTACCTCCAAGGGCGAAGACGTTCGCTTTGAGGAATACGCCACCCGATTTCCGCACGAGTTACTTTGCATTAAGGAGGTGTTGGAATCGCATTGCAGTTTTTTGGATTCCACGCGATGTGTCAGTGGGAAAACCACCGAGCAAACTCCCCTCTCCACAAACCCGGCGGAAGAGAATTCCATTTCGACCCACTTGGGCCGCTATGAACTTTTAAGGGAACTAGGGGTCGGCTCTTTCGGGCGGGTTCATCTGCGCACGATCCTCATCTCCAGCGGGAAGTGGCCATCAAGGTTTTGCTGCCGCGCAGGCTTTTGGATCAGGAGACTCTCGACGCCTTCATTCAAGAAGCCCAAGCCCAGGTCAAGGTCGAGCACCCCCACATCATTCCCATTTACGGGATCGAGCAGATTCCCAATTCGGAGGTCTGGTACATTATCTCGAAGTTCGTCGCGGGGGGCACGCTGGCGGAACGGTTGAAGGCGGAGCCTCGCCTGAACTACGAGGATGCGACCAAGATCATCATTCCGCTCGCCAAAGCTTTGCATGCCATGCACGTTGAGGAGGTGTTCCACCGCGATGTGAAACCTTCGAACATTCTCTTCGATTTGGAGGGCGGGGTTTACTTGTGCGATTTCGGACTGGCACTCCGCAAAGAAGGGCAAATCCGCGCGAAAGGCGAGTTTGCCGGCAGTCCCGCTTACATGGCCCCGGAGCAGATCGAAGGGAAAGCCCATTTTTTGGATGGTCGGGCCGATGTGTGGTCGCTGGGCGTTGTCCTCTACGAAATGCTCACCGGAGAACGTCCCTTTTCCGGTTCGACGCTGAGCGAAATCTCCGAGGAGATTCTCGAACGCGAGCCGCGTTCCTTGACTCTGCAAACGCGGAACCTGCCGCGGGAACTGGAAGGCATTGTCCTCAAATGTTTGAAGAAAGAAATCTCGGACCGCTACCTGACGGCAGCCGACCTCGCCACCGATTTGGAACACTTTCTGGAAAAGTCAAAGCCCCAAGCTGCGGGTCTTGTCGAGGAGAAAATCGCCGTCGCCCCGCCGCGCAAGCGAATCCGCTGGGGAAGGTGGTTGCTGTGTCTCTCGGCGATGGGATTGCTCATTGCCGGCGGCTTGTTACTTCCTTCGCAGACAGCTTCGGCTCCGGGACAAAACGACCCGCTGTCATCCATTCCAAAAGAGGATTCCAAACTGGTCTTGAAAAAGATCAAATCGTGCATTTGCGAGGAGGGGCTTTGGGCCTTGGAACCGAAGCAAAACCAGTTGCGCGTTTTTTCGCGGGATCCCGCGATGCGGTCTTGCGGAGAATTCAAAAACGGCAAACTCAAAATCCATTTGGATTTTCCCGAGCTCGAAATAGACAGCAAGATCGGTTTCTTTTTCGGATTGAATGATTTGGGAGTGGGGAATCGAAAAACCGAGTGGCAAAACGTGGCGCTGCGTGCGGCTTTCCGAGAACGAATACGTCGTGCTCATTTCCGCCTGGTACGTCATACCGGGAATCCAAAATGCCAGACCCTTGGGAAGATGGAAAGGCTCTTTGCCCCACGATGAGCTGGACATGACGTTGGAACTCGGCGAGAACGGAATCGAAAAACTGAGCGTGGCCGATGTTTCGATGAAGGAACTTCTCGACGAATACCGCCAAACCAAACCCCCAGCCCCGCAGAGTACCGGACTCTATGGCTTGACCTGCTTTCGAGGAGGCGGAGCGTTCGCCAACCCGGAAGTCAATGGGAAAAGTTACGATTTCCGAATCGACAACCAGGAGTAGCACGTGTCCAACTTGCCCCTCGATCAGTTTGAGTATCATTGCGGGGAAAATCCGACGATTACGGGAACGGTGGCGGGATCAGCTCCTTTTCCGCTATTTATTTATGGCCATGCCTGGCCGGACGGTGTAGTTTTCAATCCCAATTCAAAGTGGCCCCCCGCGAATGCCAGCCGGATTGCTTGGCCGGGCGGGACGGGCGATTTTACCATTCCCGAACCATCCGCCAACGCCTGGCCGAAAACCGGCACGGTGCATTTCTATGCTTGGGGAGCCTGTATTGTACCGACGGCAGGAATCGCCACGAAGGTCTGCCCGGGGGGAAGTGGAAGTGGAAGCGGAAGCGGGTCCGGTAAGCTGCGAATGTTGGCTCAAGCCGAGGCGGTTCACGATCAAGCAGCGGACTCCTACGCCGTGGAGGTTTCGGGCTTTCAAGGCGCGCCGCTCGATCAACTCAATCGCGGTTGGGTGGTAATGCACCAGACCCCTGCCAACGGGTCGCTGTTGTGGACCAACGGCGGAGATGCGGCGGAGACGCCTCACATCGGTTTATTGATTGAATCCATCTGCGGGGCGGATGTGATTTGCACCTTGAAGCTCGGTTCGGTGCTGCTCGAATATCAATTGAAGGCCGCGCACTGGCGTCCGCTGGCGGAAAATCAGTTGTTTTTGGTGGGTGGAACCGGGGGGATCCCCGCATCCCGTTGCCGGATCGCATCACGGTCGCTCCGGCATGACCGCCCCCGAACTATTCGCCCGCTGTTTCCATGCGGGCGAGGAAATCGCACCGAATGTTCGCGGCTGCCTCTCTCCGCGCATCTTGGGTTTGCCAACCGTCACCCCCGAAGACTGCCGGTTTTGCACGCTGCGCACGGAAACTCCCCTTCCCGCAAACGTGCCGACTTCCCGCAAGCGGCTGGTTTCCTGCCATTGGCTGGGCGAGCCATCGCTTGCCGGGGAAACTTACGAGTGCCGTCACGCGCAGCATGCCGACACTACGCTGGAACATTGCAACCGCTGTGCCGATTACTTGTTTCCCGTCATGTCCTCGCGGATGCCGGTCGAGGAAGTCTTGATTCACCGCCGGCATCCCGGGGCGGTTCAACCGAAGGGGTGGTGGACTTGGAAGAACGTGCATCAGGCCCAAAGGCTGCTCAGCCAAGAGTTTCTTGACCAACTCCCCGCCTATCCTGGAGATGAATCAGAATGTGGAATCGTCGTCGTGGGGGGCGGAAAATATCTGCCATCGGCCTATGTCACCTGCCGGGTGATTCGGCATTTGGGTTGCGAATTGCCGATCGAACTTTGGCACTTGGAGGGAGAAATTGCAGGGGCCGAAAGCGCGTTTGACGGGCTGAACGTCGCGTTCCGAAATGCGGATCTCATCAAAGCCCGGCATCCGTTTCGCTTTCTCGATGAGAACTGGTGGAAAGGTTGGCAACTCAAAGCGTATGCGCTTTTGTATTCCGGCTTTGAAAAACTGCTGCTTTTGGATGCGGATTGTTATCCTTTGCGAAACCCGGAGTTTCTGTTGGAATGCGAGGTCTTCCGCCGGCATGGGGCGGTTTTCTGGCCGGACATTCCTTCCTCGCGTTGCCTGCTCACCCCAAAGCAGGTTGCGGTGTTCGGTCTGCCTCCCTTTCAAGATCAAGCGGCGGAATCGGGGCAAATCTTGATGAATCGCCGGGCGAGCTGGCGGGAACTTTCCCTGGCGGGCCATCACAATCAACAGGCGGATTTCACCTACCAAATTCTTTGGGGCGACAAAAACACGTTTCCCATCGCTTGGAAACAACTCGGGCAGAAGTACGGCCGACTGTGGCCGAGCAGCCGGTCTTTTCTGGAAGGCATTTACCAATTCGATGAACGGGGCCAACCGCTATTTCTGCATCGCTGTACGGGGAAGTTCGTGCTGGAAGGAACCCGCTTCGATTCCACTCCCGGACAACACGGAGCCGGCTTCAATTTCGATCTGCCTTTGGAAAAAGTTTGCCAAGCCGCCCTAATCGAGTTCCGGCAGAAATTCCCACGCCGATTAGACTTCGAGGAGCGACCGTGAAGATTGCCATCGTGGGAGCTTCCGGCTACGGCAACGTCGGCGATGATGCCTACCGCGAACTTCTGCAACACTACCTTACACACCACGAATGCCGATTCTTCAACTCCGATCTGCCCGCACGATTCCCTGCCGATTTCGATGCGATCATCTTTGGCGGCGGGGGGCTGATTTACTGTTCGACCAATCCGCACTTGGTTTCCCACTTTTCCTATATGCAATGGTACATGGATGAGGCAATCCGCCAAAAAATCCCCTGGGGATTCCTCAGTTGTGGAATTCAAGTGGCCCGGCTGGGCAACGGTTATGACTGGAAATCTTTGATTCCTTGGAAACCCTGTCTCCAACGGGCGGATTTCCTCACAGTTCGTTCCGAGACGGATGCGGCCATTCTCGGGCAACTGACGGGGCGAAACGACATTCGCTTTTTTCCCGATCTCTGTTATTTGGCCGGTGAAGCATGGGGCCGACCCAGCGCGAACGCGGACAAATACGTTCTGCTCATTCCCACTTCGTTTCACGATGTTCGCAGCCGGGCCGTTAGCGAATCGATTGCCAAGGCGGAAGACGCGGGCTGTGCTTTGGTGATCTGTAATTTTGGAGCCGAGCGCGACGATTTGCCTGCAATCGACCGCTGCCGTAAAGCCCTGCCCCGGGCGCGGGTAGTGCTCAATCCTACTCCGCGGGATGCGTTCCATTTGGTTTGCGGGGCGAAGTGGGTTGTGAGCGGCCGCTATCACGGAATCATTTTTGCCCGCGCCGCCGGCGTGCCTTGTTGTGCGCCGGCCAACGGTCCTTACAAGATTCGTGAAGACCCCTCCCACGTAAGTTTTCAGGAAGCAAGGCAGCACTTAGAGATTCTGCGGAAACTTGAGTCTTCGTCTCCAAAACTTCGCCTTCCTCGTGAAACGACTCTGGGCCACGCTCAGCCTGGCTGCTTTCCATTTTATCGCCCCGAAACCTCTTTTGGGGGAGCCATCGAAACGGTCCTCGACGATGCGACGGATAATCGGAACGACTTCGATGAACCCCTCGCTGAAAAACTCTCGGAATTGTTGCAGGGCTTCAGCGTGTTGAATCTTGGCCACGGTCGGTATGCGGCTCATTTTCGGAACCGAGGCATCGCTTGCTTGGAAATTCGCGATCCAGCCGTCCCTTTGGAATTGGGGTGCCGTTTCCATTGGGGGCTAAGCCTGGAAGTCGGCGAGCACGTTCCCCGCGAACATCAAGAGGTGTTTCTCGATCATCTCGTTTGCTATTCCACGAGGGGGATTGTGCTCAGTTGGGCTGCGCCCGGCCAAGGGGGACGAGGCCACGTGAACGAGCAGCCCAATCCCGCGATTCGTCGGCTGATGCGGGAACGGAATTTCCTTTCCGATCTGCATCTGGAACACCAACTCCGGCAAGCGGCCACTTTTCCTTGGTTTTCCAAGACGCTGATGGTCTTTCGCCCCGCCGAGTCGCGCCGCTAGGCTGCGAAAGAACGATAACGCATTGTTTTTCGTTCTTTTTCGATATTCCGCCGGTCCGCACCTCAAAAAAAAGCTAACTTTGCTTAGCCCACATCTTGATATTTCCCGCAAAATTGACATCCATGACAACTTGAGGTCCACATGAACACAAAAAGCATTGCGCGCTCAGCGGGGCAAATGCTCGGCTGGGTTCCGAATCTGCTGGTATTCACGGTGCTTGGCGGAATCGGTTATTGGGGATACATGTTTCATTGGACGATTCCAGCATTTTCCAACATTTCCGGATCGGCGGAGGGTGGGATGCGCGAAAACAAGACGGATTTGTTGTTGGCCTTGCCCTCAACCACGCCGATGGACTCGGACTCGCCGGCGGCCGGTTCGCAGTCGGTCGAGGATTCCGCAGGCGAAGCGCTGCCCGAAGTTCGCTTTGCCTCCCTCGCGGCGATTGCGAAAACCGGCATCGAAATCGCTTCCGCCGAATTCCGCAATATGGACGAATTCCTGGTGGCCAACGGCGTGGTGAGCTACGACCGCACGCGGTTGGCAGAATTGTCGATCCGCGTGCCGGGGCGAGTGTTTCGGGTCGAGAAGCGCGTGGGCGAACCCGTTCGCCAAGGGGATGTGTTGGCCATCATCGAGGCGGCGGAGGTCGGACGGGCGAAAGCCGATTTCGTGGAAGCTCTTGTGCTGCATAAGCTGGCCGCAGAAACTTTGACGCGGCTGTCGGGCGTCCAAAACGTGATCTCCGTTCGCGACCTCCACGAAGCCAAGGGCAAATGCGAATTGGCCCGCGTCCGCCGTTTCAATTCACGGCAGGCATTGGCCAATCTCGGCCTGCCTGTTTCCCTGGAAGAGTTTGCAGGACTTTCCGAAGAAGAAGCCGCACAAAAATTGCATTTCCTCGGCTTGCCGGCTTCTTGCATCGCCTCGCTCGATGCCGCGGCCTGCTCGGCGAATTTGATTCCGCTGACCGCTCCGTTCGATGCCATCGTCACCGATTGCCGCGTGGTGGTTGGGGAGATGGTCTCGCCCGAAATACCTCAGTTCCTGATCGGCGATGTCAGCCGCATGTGGCTCGAACTCGACGTAAGGCAGGAAGATGCGCGAAAGCTGCAACTGGGACAGCAAATTTTGTTCTCGGTCAATGGCGGGCCGGATGAGATTCCCAGCACGCTGACTTGGATCGGAACGGAGATCGATGCGCCACGCGAACCGTCAAAGCCCGCGCGGAAGTCATCAATCCGTTGCTCAACCCTCTGGAAAGCACGCCGGAACCGCCGATGTTGATGGCCGTCAGCCTGCCGGGAGAATCCCCGCAATTGGCCGGTTCCGATCGCGCGGCCGGGCAACGGCTTTTGAAGGCCAACGCCTATGGAACGGCCCGCATTCGCTGCCGAGACAACCCGCAGGCGGTGGTCGCTCCCAGTCTGGCCGTGCAGTGGCAGTGGGAGAAATCGCAGTACGTCGTTTTCGTCCCCAATGCCGATGGTTTGAGTTTTCGAGCACGCCGAGTCCAGCCCGGTTTGGATCGAAACGGCTACACCGAGATTTTAGAAGGGCTGGCCCCCGGCGAGCAAGTTGTGACCGGCGGCAGCCGCATGTTGATGGCCGATCTTACAGAGACCTTGCAAGAGCGAGAGTTGGCCGTTCATTCCACCAAATAACACGCGGGCAAGCCTCGGCTTGTCGTTTCCCCCTCACCCCATCCCCTTGGGAGTCGGTTCGTTGCAGTCCCTTATTGCTTGGTCGTTGAACCATCGTTTGCTTGTGTTATTAGGGGCGTTTGTCGTCGCCATCGCGGGCTTCTTTTCGCTAAGGCAATTGAACATTGATGCGTTTCCCGACACCACCCCGGTGCAGGTGCAAATCAACGCCGAGGTTCCCGGCATGGTGGCCACTGAAGTCGAAAGGCTCGTCACCTATCCGATTGAATTGCTGATGGGCGGGCTGCCGGGGCTGGTCGAAGTGCGTTCGATTTCGCAATTCGGCGTGGCACAGGTGACGGTGACGTTTGCCGATGGCACAGAATTGTATCGCGTGCGAGAGTTGATTGGGCAGCGGTTGGGAAAATTGGAACTCCCGCCGGGAACTCCTCGCCCGGAACTCGGTCCGGTCGCCACGGGTCTGGGCGAAGTCTTCCATTATTTGCTCTATGCCGATGATGGTCCCAAGAAGAAAAGCCAAACGGAAATTCGCTCGCTGCAAGATTGGACCGTTCGCCCGCAACTTCGGGCTGTCCCCGGAACCGCCGAAATCAACGCTTGGGGCGGATTGAAAAAGCAGTATCAAGTCCGCATCGATCCGGCTTTGCTGTTCAAATACGACATTACGTTTGAGAACGTGATCGAAGCCCTGCGCCGCAACAACCTCAACGTGGGCGGCGGGTACATCGACCGCAAGGGCGACATGCTGCTGGTTCACGGCATCGGGCGGGCTTCCGGGGTCGAGGAACTGCAAAACGTGCAGATCATCGCCCAAGAGGGTGTGCCCATCTACGTGAAGGATGTCGCCAATGTCGTGATTAACCACGAGATGCGGCGGGGCGTCGTCACGGCCGATGGCCGGCGCGAAGTGCTGCTGGGACTGGGTTTCATGCGGACCGGCGAAAACAGTTATGCCGTCACCGGCGAGATCGGCAACAAGTTCAAAAAGATCGAACAGACGCTTCCCGAAGGCGTCGAGGCCGAAGTCGTCTACGACCGCACGGAACTCGTGGGCGACGTAATCGCCACCGTTCGCGGGAACCTCTGCGAAGGAGCCCTGCTCGTCGTGGCGATTCTGTTTCTCTTTCTAGGAAATCTAAGGGCCGGGCTGATCGCGGCGGCGGGCATTCCGCTGTGCATGTTGTTCGCATTCACGGGCATGCAGCAACTCGGCATCGCCGGCACGCTGTTGAGTCTGGGCGCGATTGACTTTGGGATTGTGGTCGATAGTTCGGTCGTGATGATCGAGAACATCGTCCGCAAGCTCGCGGAAGACCAAGAATTGCAAGGCCCCGATAATCCCTTGAGTCCCGAGTGGCGATTGGCGGCCATCCAAGAAGCCGCCACCGAAGTTCGCAAGCCCGCCGTCTTCGGGCAGTTGATTATTATGATCGTCTACTTGCCGATTCTTACGCTGGAAGGCGTGGAAGGCAAAATGTTTTTGCCGATGGCTTTGACGGTGATTTTGGTGCTGCTCGGCTCGTTGGTGATGTCCCTCACACTCACCCCCGTGCTGGCCAGCGCGGTTCTTCCCCGGCGGATGAGCGACCGCGACGTGTGGATCGTGCGGTTGCTCAAACGGCTTTATCAACCGTGCTTGCGGGCGGCACTCTCGGCAAAATTCGCCGTGCTTTCCCTCTCCGCCGCTTTGTTGGCTTTAACGGTCCTCATCGCGATGCAACTGGGAACTGAGTTCATTCCTAAACTCAGCGAAGGGGCAATCGTAGTCGGAGTTCGCTATCCGCCGGGCACAAGCTACGACGAATCGGCCCGCAATAACTTGCTGATGGAAAAGGCATTGATGACCGCCTTCCCCAATGAAATCTCGCACGTGTGGAGCCGCGCCGGCGAACCCGATGTAACCACCGATGCCGGTGCTCCCGAAACCACCGACATGTTCGTTCGCCTCAACCCCCGCCACGATTGGAAGCGGGCCGAAACGCAAATCGAACTCGTGGAACTGATGGAAGAAGAATTGGCCGACTTCAAAGGCCGCACAATTTGGTTCACTCAGCCGATTGAAATGCGGCTCAACGAAATGCTGACCGGGATCCGCTCGGACGTGGCCATCAAACTTTACGGCGAAGATCTGGATGTGCTCACCCAAAAGGCCGGGGAACTCGAACGGGTGCTGCACAACATTCCCGGATGCGCCGACTTGGCCATTGATGATGTGAACGGGCAGCCGATTTTGCAAATTTGTCTCGACCGCAATGAACTGGCCCGTTACGGCATTCCCGCCGAGTCGGTGCTGGATGTGGTCGAGTCGGTTTCGGGGAAATCGGTGGGCCACGTGATCGAAGGGCAGTTGCGGTTTCCCTTGGCAGTTCGCCTGCCGGAAGAGAGTCGCCAAACCCCTTACGATCTTTCCCGCATTATGCTCACCGCGCCCAGCGGAGAGCAGATACCGCTTTCCCGCATCGCCCGCTTCGAGGAAGTCCGCGGGGCGAAATACATCACCCGCGATTGGAGCGATCGCTACATCAGCATTCAATGCAACATTCGCGGCCGCGACATGGGCAGTTTCGTCGCCGAGGCCCAAGACCAAATTGAGGACCAAATCGATCTGCCTCCCAGTTACCACGTCGAATGGGGCGGCCAATTCGAGAACATGCGAAGGGCGCAACAACGGTTGCTGATCGTCGTTCCGCTGGCATTGGGGTTGATCGTCGCTTTGCTTTTCGTCACGTTTCGCAACACGACCGATACGATTTTCGTTTTCCTCAGTGTTCCGTTTGCGTGCATCGGCGGCGTGGCGGCGCTTTGGGCTCGCGAGATGCCGCTTTCGATTTCCGCCGCCGTGGGTTTCATCACGCTTTCCGGGGTGTCTGTGCTGAGCAGCATGGTTCTGGTCTCGGCGATTCGCAGGCGGCTCATGGAACGCGCTTCGATGTCAGACGCCATCAAAACCGCCGCCGTCGATAGCCTGCGGACCATCGTGATGACCGCGTTGGTCGCCAGCGTGGGCTTCGTGCCGATGGCCACCAGCTTGGGGGTCGGGGCCGAAGTTCAACGCCCGTTGGCCACGGTTGTCATCGGCGGGGTAATGATGAGCATGCTGATGACGTTGTTCGTTTTGCCGGTCTTGTACGCCTCTTTCGCCAAGACGCCGAAATTCCAAGAACGACGAAGCTCTTCCCGCCCCAGACGCCGATCCGACCGCGAGGTGGAAGCCCAGCAAACTCAAGCCGCAACGGCCCCCCGCGAAAGTTGATTTCCGGGGGATTCTAAAGAACCTCTTTCATGGAACGAATGGTGGCCGCAGGAAGTGTTCGCCCGGAGTTCTGGAAGTGGCCGATCACTGCTTCGAGGACTTCGTCCAGTTCGCGATAAACTTGAACCCATTTCCTGATCCGCGAAGCGGTGGCCGCACATAGCCGTCGGCGTGAGCCGACGGATTGATTGGACAAAAACCGTTCTAAGCCGCGAAGCGGCGATAGCAATTTTCCTCTCCTAGGGAACCTGATGCTCGCAGAATTCCCGCTGCCGCTTCGCGGTTCAGGGAAACAGCGATCTACTCTCCTAAAACAAGCACTGCAACCGCTGTCGATGGGCCTGCATCTTCTGGCTCTTGAGTCTTGTCCTTCGACTCCTGACCCCTGTCGCCCTGTTGTTTCCTGAGTGGATTCTGTATCGTTGAAGGCCACTTGACGTTGGTTGCAGTTTTGTGGGGCGCTTGTTTTTGGGAAGCTTTCATGTCGCGGTGTTTGGTGACGGGCGGGGCGGGGTTCATCGGCAGCCATTTGGTCGAGCAGTTGCTCGATTTGGGGCACGAAGTCGTCGTGCTGGATGACTTGTCCACAGGCCGACGCGAAAATTTACAGGCCGTGGAATCGCATCCGAGCTTAAAAATTCAAACGGGGTCCATCACCGATACTGTGGCGATGGCAGGTGTGATGCCGGGCATCGAGGTGATCTATCATCTCGCCGCCGCCGTGGGTGTGAAGCTGGTCGCGGATGATCCCGTGCGAACCATCGAGACCAACATCTATCCCACCGAAACGCTCTTGCAAATGGCAGCCCAAGGGAAACAGCGGGTGTTCTTGGCCTCCACCAGCGAAGTCTACGGCAAGAATCCCAAAGAGCAGTGGACCGAAGAAGACGATTTGCACTTGGGGCCAACCTCCCGCCCGCGTTGGGCTTATGGCTGCTCGAAAGCCATCGATGAGTTTTTGGCGCTGGCGTATCATCGCAAATTCGGCGTGCCCACGGTGGTGGGCCGGTTCTTCAACGTGGTGGGGCCTCGGCAGGTCGGGCATTATGGAATGGTGATTCCGCGCTTTGTCGATCAGGCACTCGCGGGCAAACCCGTGGTGGTTTATGATGATGGCGAACAAGTCCGCTGTTTCGCCCACGTCCGCGAAGTGGTCGGGTGCATCATCCGTTTGATGGACACGCCCTCGGCCAACGGGCAAGTGTTCAACATCGGCAGCGATCAGGCGGTCTCGATCCGCGAATTGGCGGAAGCCGTTATCGCCCGCGTGAACCCCGAACTTTCCCTCGAATTTCTACCCTACAACAAAGCCTACGGCGACGATTTCGAAGATGTCCGCCGCCGCGTGCCCTGTTTGGATCGCCTGGAAAACACGCTGGGCAGCAAACCCCGCCTGACGCTGGGAGAGATCCTAGACGACATCATCGCCTGGAAAAAACAATCCCCCCCGCCTTTGGCTTAAGCATCGTTCGCGAACTCAGCGACCGCCTTGCCGTTCAGTTTCATGCGGCAGTTATCTCTCAAAAGCTACAAACCGCACCTCCCACCATTCCAGATCTCCGCATCTCCAACGCCAAGCACCCAACCCCCAAAAAACAATCGCTCAAACCCTTTGAAAATTAAGGGTTTGAGCGATGAAAGCCGCGAATGTCCGCTGATGTCCGAAGAGGCGCCGCCCGGATTTGAACCGGGGATGGCGGATTTGCAATCCGCTGCCTTAGGCCACTTGGCTACGGCGCCTGAATTGGGACTGTTGAGTTTATCGGTCGAACAACTTCCGATCTTGAGAGCCAGGTTCGTGTTGATCGTAATTGGCGCGAATCTGACGGTCAAGTGAGTTTTGCGGGAATTATCGGCTCAAGTTGCATGCACCAATCTCCGAAAGGCATGACTGAATTATTGCCGTGAGAACCCTAACTTTGTCCATTTTGGTTCTTTTGTTTTTGTTTTTCGCGGCGTTTTTTGCCGCCTAAGTTGCCCATGCGGAAGGCTTGAGCGGCGGCTTTGGGGATTTCGGATTCCGCCAAGACGACCAACGCCCGGTTTTCTACAGTTTTGGCGACCATTTCTTGTTCGACCGCCACCGCGGCTAGGCGGCGTTCTTCGGCGTGGGCGCGGGCTACGCGGACATCGGCTTCGGCTTGATCGACCTGCAATCTGGCCCCCACGTTTTCGCCCACATCAATGTTGGCGATGTCGATGGATACGATCTCGAACGCGGTTTGCGAGTCCAAACCCCGCTCTAACACCCGGCGGGCAATGACCATCGGATTGGAAAGCACGTCCGAATGGGTTTCGGAAGAACCGATGGCCGAGACAATGCCTTCGCCCACGCGGGCGATGACGGTTTCCTCGGCGGCTCCGCCAACCAGTTGGTCCAAGTTCGAGCGCACGGTTACGCGGGCTTGGACTTTGAGTTGAATCCCGTTCTTGGCGATGGCATCCAGCGTGGTGCGGCCCGGCGGCACGCGGGGATCGGGGCAATCGATCACACGGGGGTCTACGCTCATGCGGACGGCTTCCAGAATGTCCCGCCCGGCCAAGTCGATGGCGGCGGCGGTGTTCCAAGTTAGAGAAATGTCCGCCCGGTGGGCGATAATCATGGCTTGCACGGTGCGGCGGACGTTTCCCCCGGAAAGGTAATGGGCCTCCAATTCCTGATTGGAAATCCCCGTGATCCCCGCTTGAACCGCCATGATTTTGCATTCGACAATTACGCGGGGATTGACCTTCCGCAAAGACATCATCACCAACGTGGGAAGCCCGACTCTGGCCCGCGTAACGAAAGCCCGGAACCACAAACTGAAATACGTTCCCATGGCGATGAACAAGACGAAGACGATCAGCCCGCCGATCACCAAGGCCATCACAATTAACGGATTCATGTCCGAGCCTTCTTTTGCCTGAAAGAATTTTGCATTCCGTGAAATTGCCAACTGTCTGAAACGTACCATTCCGATGGGGGCCGGTTCAAGACGTGGGATTCCTCCACGAGGAGGAATGTGCAAGAAACCTGCAAAAAACATTGTGCATTTGGATAGATCTTCAGGGGAATACCCCCTATTTTTTAGGGGATTTTTGCGAAAACCCCGGTCCAATTTGGAAGGAAATATTCCGGAAAAATTCTTTCAGATTCGCCGGCTTTTCTCGTTTGTGAGAGAACATTGATATTGCCACACCCTCAAAAGTTGCGATAATTCAAGTACATACCCAAATAAGGATGGCATCTGCGGAGGATGGCATCCGACAACTTTCCCACACCACCCTGGTGGGGGAACATCGTTCCCACGTTTTTCACAATTCGGTATCGACCAAGGATGGTCAGCCCTCACCTCGCCTTTTCGGTGTCCGCATTTTTTTTCGCGGCTCGGTCAGGACGGGGGCGTTCACCCTGCGCTATCGGGACTATTCGTTTCCATCGCCAAGGGAAGGAACGGGGAACCGATTTTTCCGACGTCCGATTCGAGGGGACGACTCACTACGGTTTTCATTTCAAGGGGAGGAAAGTTCCATGGGAACAGGCCGCGAGTTTCTCGAGCAAATGTCAAAAAGTCAAAGCCCCGATGCCTACCGGCACGAGCATTGGCAGGGGTCTTTTGAAGAATATCTGGACATCGTCAAGGCGAACCCGAAAGTCACCCGCACCGCGTACCAAAGGCTGTACGACATGATCTTGTCGTATGGAACCCACCCGGTGGAAGGGTCGAAAAATCAGACGGTGCGTTATCGTTTCTTCGATGACCCCGAAAACGATGGCCGCGATGCCATCTTCGGATTAACCCGCCCTTTGATGGAAATTGTCAACGTCTTCAAAAGTGCTGCACTCAAATACGGAACCGAACGCCGGGTGCTGTTGCTGCACGGCCCGGTGGGCAGTTCCAAAAGCACAATCGCCCGCTTGTTAAAACGCGGACTGGAACGCTACGCCCGCACGAAAGAAGGGGCAGTTTATACCTTCGGCTGGAAGCAGGAAGATGGCAGCATTCATTGGGATCCCATGCACGGCGAACCGCTGCAATTGGTTCCCGAAGAACAGCGGGCCGATTTGTGCGCGTTTCTGAACGAAGGCCGCGACGTGGAAGATGAGCACGTGTTTCACGTCGAAATCACCGGCGAAATTTGCCCCTTAAGCCGCTATATGTTCCAAGAACGCCTGGAAAAAGCGGATGGCGATTGGACTAGGGTGCTGGAAGACATCGTTGTCAAACGCTTCTTCTTCTCCGAACAAGACCGCGTGGGCATCGGCACGTTCCAGCCCAAAGACGAGAAAAACCAAGACTCCACCGAACTCACCGGCGACATCAACTACCGCAAAATCGCCGAGTTCGGCAGCGAAAGCGATCCCCGCGCCTTCAACTTCGACGGCGAATTCAACGTCGCCAACCGGGGCATGATCGAGTTCATCGAAGTCCTCAAACTTGATGTGGCGTTTTTGTACGATCTATTGGGTGCTTCGCAAGAACACAAAATCAAACCCAAAAAATTCGCCCAGACCGACATCGACACCGTCATCATCGGGCACACCAACGAACCGGAATACCGCAAACTGCAATCCAACGAGTTTATGGAAGCCCTTCGCGACCGGACGATTAAAATCGACATCCCCTACGTTACGAAGCTGTCGGAAGAAAATAAAATCTACGAGAAAGACTACAACAGCCGCCGCGTGCGGGGCAAACACATCGCCCCGCACACCTTGGAAATCGCCGCCATGTGGGCCTTATTAACCCGCTTGGAGGAACCCAAGAACGCCGGGCTGACGCTGCTGCAAAAGTTAAAGCTTTATAACGGCAAAACCTTGCCGGGCTTTACCTCGGACAATGTCGTGCAACTGCAACGCGAAGCCCGCCACGAAGGCATGGTGGGCATCTCCCCGCGCTACGTGCAGGACAAGATTTCCAACGCGCTGGTCGTGAATAGCATCTCGACTTGTTTGAACCCATTTATGGTTTTGAATGAATTGACCGAGGGCTTGAAGCATCATTCCCTGATTCAGAACGAGGAACTCCGCGACAACTACCGCCAATTGATTTCGGTGGTCAAGCAGGAGTATACCGATATCGTGAAGAACGAAGTGCAACGGGCCATCGCCGCCGATGAAGAAGCGCTCACGCGGTTGTGTTCCAACTATATCGACAACGTGAAAGCCTATACGCAGCGCGAACGGGTGAAGAACAAGTTCACCGGCGAAGATGAAGAACCAGACGAACGCTTGATGCGGTCCATCGAGGAACGCATCGACATTCCCGACACCCGCAAAGACGACTTCCGCCGAGAGATTATGAACTATATCGGCGCGCTGTCTCTGGATGGCAAGCAGTTTAACTACCGCACCAACGAGCGATTGCAAAAGGCGCTCGAAATGAAATTGTTCGAGGACCAAAAGGACACGATCAAGCTCACCAGCTTAGTGTCCAACGTGGTCGATGCCGACACGCAGGAAAAGATCGACATCGTCAAAAGCCGCCTGATTCGTGACTTCGGTTACAACGAGGAATCCGCAACGGATGTGCTGCAATACGTGGCCAGCATCTTCGCCCGCGGCGATGCCAAGCACGACTAACGTACTCGGGCGAGCGGCCAGCGTAAGCTGGCTGGTTCTTTACAAATTAGAGAGTGTGTTGAGTTTAGAATACCTCATGGGGCTTACGCCCCACGCTCGCCTTTTCTACTATCAAAGGACCATTAACCACGAACCAATAAACAGCAGGGCTTCAAGCGTGAGCACCCAAACAGAACTCCAAGCAACTCAGGTCGCCAATGTGACGTCCCAAAAGGGCACGCCGACGTGGGAAATTGCGCAGCTATTCCCTCATCAAGGCGATTGGACGGAGAGTGAATATCTCGCATTGGACACCAACCATTTGATCGAACTCGCCGATGGATGCCTGGAGTTTCTTCCCATGCCTTCGCCTCTTCATCAACTGCTCATGCTGTTTGTACTCGATGAACTCCGGCGGTTCGTGGCCAAGCAGAAGTTGGGCATGGTGCTTCCTGCTCCTTTGCCAATTCGGCTTTGGCCGGGTCAGTTTCGAGAGCCTGATGTCGCTTACTTCCGCCCCGAAAGGCTAACCGACCTCAATCGTCAACCCGATGGGGCAGATTTGGTTGTGGAAGTCGTCAGCCCTGGTGAAAAAGCTCGCACGCGAGATTTGGAAATCAAACGCGAAGAATACGCCCGCGCGGGAATTCGCGAATACTGGATTATCGACCCGGAAACACAGACCGTCAGCGTGCTGGCTTTGGAAGGCAAAAGCTACCGCGTGCATGGCGAGTTCAAACACGGGCAAGTGGCGGAATCCGTGTTGTTGCCGGGCTTCAATATCGATGTGTCGGCCCTGTTTTTCACAGGCCAAACCGGAGGAGAAAAAACACCATGAGCCGCAGCATCCACCGCGACACCCAGCGTTTCAAACAAATCGTGCGAGGCAAAGTCCGCGAGAACCTCCGCAAATATGTTACGCACGGCGAAATGCTGGGCCGCAAAGGGCGGGAGATCATCAGCATCCCCGTGCCCAACGTGGAGATTCCTCACTTCCGCCACGGCCAAAAAGGTTCCGGAGGCGTCGGGCAAGGCGAGGGGGAAGCAGGCCAACCCATCGGACGCGGCCAACAAGACGGGGATGGAACCGGGCAAGCGGGCGACCAACCCGGCGGCCACATCCGCGAAGTCGAAGTCACTCTCGATGAACTCGCCGAGATGCTAGGCGAAGCCTTAGAACTCCCCAATATAGAACCCAAAGGCAAAAACACGATCAGTTCCAAAAAGGACAAATACACCAGCATCCGGCAAACCGGGCCGGATTCGCTCAGGCATTTCAAGCGGACCTATAAACGCGCCCTGCGAAGGCAAGTGGCTTCCAATCAATATAACCCCCAAAACCCGGTGATTATCCCCACCAAGGAAGATGAACGCTTTCGCAGTTGGAAGACCGTCGAACAACCGGAAACCAACGCGGCCATTATCTATATGATGGACGTTTCCGGCTCGATGACGGACGAGCAAAAAGAGATCGTCCGCATTGAATCCTTCTGGATCGACACCTGGCTAAGAAAACAATACGACGGGGTGCAACGCCGCTATATTATCCACGATGCCGTCGCCCGCGAAGTGGATGAAGATACGTTTTACCGCACAAGGGAAAGCGGCGGCACGCGAATTTCTTCGGCCTATCGCGGAGCGGTAAAAATTATCGAGCGAGATTTCCCGCCCTCGGATTGGAATATCTACTGCTTTCAATTTTCCGATGGCGACAACTGGGGAGAGGATAGCGATGCTTGCCTGCAAATCCTTAAAGAAAAACTCTTGCCTATCAGCAATTTGTTTTGCTACGGACAAGTGGAAAGCCCGTACGGTTCCGGAGATTTCATCCGCGATTTAACCCGCATCCAAGATGAATGGGACAACCTCGTGCTTTCCGAAATCGAGAATAAAGAGGCGATTTACGACTCCATTAAAGAGTTCTTGGGGACGGGGAGGTAACTCGTTGGCTTCCCGATTACAGAACGTTTTTTTCATATTAGTGATATTTGTAGTCAGTGGATGCGTGACAATTGATCCTCATTGGACGCACGAATTTGATGGGGCGGGTCATATAGAAAGTGATACAATTCGGGTTGTTCAAAATTTGGATTGTGAACCCTCCGAGGCGCTGGTTTGCCATCCGTGCGTATGATTTGAAGGGATGGTTTTTGATTCGGTGCAAAAATTTGACCGAGAAATATGACAGAACAGAAGCAACAGAATCCGACACACTGAGCGCGTGGTTTATGAAGACGCCGATGAGTTCGGATGAGATAATTGCCTGGGGGTTGCCGGAAGAAACCTTTCGCAGTTTTCGGCAAGATCCTAACAACAATCGGTTTCGCGAGAACGTTCTCCCATTGGATGGGGTAGTTCGAGTTAGAGGGAATGGAAAAACCATTCATCTGATGGAAGTTGATTTGAAAAGTCGAGATGTCCCCATAATCCGCTTCAAGGGATCCTTAACTCGGCATTGGCATCTGTTTCAAGTCAATTTTGTCCTTATTTGATAATCAAGAATATATCAACTTCTAATCAAGTGAACTTGTCTCCGAGTAGCTAACATGAGTACCACGATTTCAACAAGTTACACCGCCGAAGATTTACTGACCATGCCGGATGGGGAACTCTATGAACTCATCGATGGAAGGCTCGTGGAGCGAGACATGGGAACAAAATCAAGCTGGATTGCTGGCCAATTATTGGGTTTGTTAATTGCCCATCTCAGAGAAAAACAGCTCGGTTGGGTGTTTCCGGCGGACAATGGTTACCAGTGTTTCCCGAATCATCCCAACCGCGTGCGAAAACCGGACGTTTCCTTTATACGCGCAGGAAAGTTGCCTAACGAGGAGCTGCCGAGTGGCCATTGCCGAATCGCTCCCGACCTGGTGGCCGAGGTGGTTTCACCGAACGACCTCTATGCGGATGTGTTTCGCAAAGTATTGGAATTCTTGGAAGCCCGTGTTTCGCTGGTCTGGGTGATTGATCCCGATAGCCGGGCGGTGATGGTTTATCGGGCGGATGGAACGGTCCAACTGTTGCGAGAGCAGGACCAACTTTCCGGCGAGTCCGTTCTGAATGGGTTTGCCTGTCGGATCGAAGAGTTATTTCCGGTCAGCCCCGGCGGAAAAAACGCAGCGAACAATGAAACTAACAACGGATAGATTAACATGGCGATTAGCACTTATAGACCTTTGCCCGACAACATTCGCGCGATTCAGGATGATCTGGCCGTGAAGGCCCGCGAGTATGGGTTGGATTGCTTCGAGACCATTTTTGAAATGGTGGACTACGAGGAAATGAGCATGCTCGCCGCCTATGGCGGGTTTCCTCAGCGCTATCCCCACTGGCGGTTCGGTGGCGCAGTTCGATGAGCTAATGAAAGGCTATTCCTATGGGCTGCAAAAAATTTACGAGATGGTGATTAACACCGATCCTTGCTATGCCTATCTCCTCACTGCGAACGAAATCACCGATCAAAAGCTCGTCATCGTGCACGTCTACGGACACTGCGATTTTTTCAAAAATAATGCTTGGTTCTCGAAAACCAATCGGCGGATGTTGGATCAAATGGCCAATAATGCCGCCCGTGTGAACCGCTATATCGACCGCTACGGTTACGAAGTTGTGGAAGAATTTATCGATGCCTGCTTGTCCATCGAGGATCTGATCGACCCGCATTCCCAGTTCATCAAACGCAAGGACACCAAGCCCACGCGAAAAGAGAAACAAGATCAGGAGCACAAGCGGGAAGAAGCCTCGCCCGGACAGTTTCCTTCTCAAAAGTTCTATATGAACGACTTTATCAATCCTCCGGAAGTCTTGGAGGCGGAAGCCCGCGAGCGGGTCCGCCAAGCCGAGGAAAAAAATCAAAGCCGATCTTTCCCCGATCAACCCGAACGCGATGTGCTGCTGTTCCTTGTCGAAAATGCTCCACTTCCCGATTGGCAGCACGATATCCTCTCTATCATTCGTGATGAAGCCTACTATTTCGCGCCGCAAGGGCAAACCAAAATTATGAACGAAGGCTGGGCGAGTTACTGGCACACCACAATTATGACGCAGTACGCCCTAACCGATTCGGAGCTTGTTTGCTACGCCGACCACCATAGCGGAACCGTGGCCACCAGCCCCAATCGGTTGAACCCCTATAAACTCGGCTTGGAACTCTTTCGGGATATTGAAGAGCGGTGGAACAAAGGGCAATTCGGTTCCGAGTACGACCGATGCGATGATGTTCGCGAAAAGGAGCGCTGGGACAAAAAACTCGGCCTTGGCCGCGAGAAAATTTATGAGGTCCGCCGGGTTCATAACGACCTGACTTTTATTGATACTTTCCTCACGCCGGAATTTTGCGCCAAACATAAGATGTTTTCGTTCGCTTATAACGATGCGACCAACTACTACGAAATCGCCTCGCGCGAGTTCGAGAAAGTTAAGCAGCAACTGTTGCACTCATTAACCAACTTCGGCAGGCCATTCATCTATGTCGTGGATGGAAATTATAAAAACCGAGGGGAATTGTTTTTGGAGCATCAATATCAAGGGGTCGAACTCAAGATGGACTATGCCCGCGATACGCTGCAAAACCTGGAGAAACTTTGGTCGCGACCCGTACACATTGCCACCGTGCTCGATGAGATTCCCTCCGTTCTGTCATACGATGGACGTTCGCATGAAGTCTCCCCGCGTTGATGACCGAACGAGTTTCAGGAGATGATCGCGGCAAATTTTCCGTTCCTCATGTTTATCCTTTATTAAGCACACACCGCCTTTCGAGGTAAAGTCCCATGCCCGCCAAGCTCATTCAAGATTTGACGACCGAGTTATTGAAGCTGAACGGTCTGTCCGTCTCCATGCCGCAAACCACCACGTTAAGCACTGCCGATCCCCGCAATGCTGCCGACACGATGGAAGTGCATCTGGATTTCGTCGAGGTGGATCGGCTGAGTTGCGCGCTGCGGGAATTGCGGCTGAGCATTCCTTCCATGAGCCAGGCGGCTCCCGATCTGCTTCGGGAATGGGCCGATGCACTTTGCGGGCGAATTACATACTTGTTGGAAAACATGGGGCCGATGGAGTTTGAACCCGATGCTGGAAAAATTTTGATCCGCTCGACGGTTCCCACGCAGCAGCCCAATAAACGCTTATTTTACGAGGTGTTGTTGCACGCAAATGCTAACGGGAGTTTCTCGCTCAATCGCTACGAATCCCTTCCAGGGCAGCCCGGACGAACGGCGGTCGATCTGCAATTGACGCACGAAGTCCTGACCCGTCTCGTCTGCGATTTGGTGGAAACTATTCCCGTCTGAGCAGAGATTATAGATTGGCTATATTCTTCCGTCCCTATTCTTTTGCGGGTTGTTGCGGGCGAGCGATCAACTCCTCAAGCTGATTATGGAGGCGTTTGATCGTTGGCGTTTGATCTTTCTCCCCCGCGAGGTTTTTGGTTTCGGCGGGGTCGGTTTGATGATCGTACAACTCGCGGGCGAGGATTTTTGAACTGCGGAACTTCCGCCATTCGGTGTAGCGGAAACGGTTGGTTCTCAGGGAATAGCCCATTGCCTCTGGGTTTTCACCCGCCGCGGGATAAGCCGGGCGGGGATGCTGCGTCAAGGCGGCTTGCTTCACTTGGGCAGCGGGGTCTTCCAAAATCGGCCGCAGGCTTTTGCCTTCCAAATCCTTAGGGGCGGGAAGGCTGCAAAGATCCGCGAGCGTGGGATAAAGATCCAATAGTTCAACCAGTGAGTCGCTACGCTGGCCGGGTTGGAAATCGGGCGTGGCGATAATCAACGGCACGCGGGCATCCAACTCAAAATTGGAAGTCTTGGCCCACAACCCATGCTCGCCTAAGTGATAGCCATGATCGGACCAGAACACGATGATTGTGTTCTCCCTCAAACCCAAGCGGTCGAGTTCTGCAATCACTTTGCCGACTTGGGCATCGACATAACTGATTCCCGCATAGTAGCCGTGACGGAGTGCCAACGTTTCCTCGGCGGTGGGTTTTCCATCCGCCCGATCTTTGAAGGCCCTTAGAATCTCCCGGCTGTCATGCAGCGCGATGGCGGGCACGTTTTGCGGCGGATCGGGATAGCTGGGCGGCTGGATGTTTTTCCGCTCGTAAAAATCCCAATACTTTTTGGGGGCGTTGAAGTGGGCGTGCGGCTTCCAAAAACCGACTGCCAAAAAAAAGGGTTGATCTTTTTGCTTCAACTCCTGCAAAGCGTTTATCGCATTTGCGGCGATGCGGCCATCGAAATAGGCATCATCCGGCACATCGCGCATTTCGCACTTGGGAACCGTGGCCAAATCCGGCGAAAGTTTGCCCTTCACAATGGCTTTGTCAGCTCCATGATTGTTGTAGTGCATCTCGGCGGGCACACTCCACGAAGCGGGGTCGCCCTTGTAATCGTCTTGCCGCCAGTTGTGGTAGATCTTTCCGATGTCCCGCGTAAAGTAACCGTGCTGTTTGAACAACTGAGGCAGCGTGACCACATCTGGCCGATGCTGCCGAAAGTGTGTGGGCAAGTCCCAAATGTCGATTGTGTCCAACCGCAACCCCGTCATCAGCGAAGCCCTTGAGGGATTGCAAACCGCCTGCTGGCAGTAAGCCCGCTCGAACAAAGTGCCTTGGCTCGCCAGACGGTCGATGTTGGGCGAAAGAATCGAACGATCGCCGTAGCAACCCAGTTCGACCCGCATGTCATCCACCGCGATGAACAACACGTTCCGTCGTTTGGCCGCTTCTGAAACCAAAGGCGACCAAAGCGAAGCCATTGTGCTCAATAAAATGAAGAGGCAAGAGAAGAGATTCTGCTTCATTACGGTTTCCTTCGCACTAAGGGGGCCGAAATCAAAGGCGTGAGACTTGTTGCGATATGGCTTTGCCGTTTACATTGAACAAATATAACAACGGCAAAGTGTTGTTCCTTTTGGATCATGCGGAGCCGCCTTCATTCTGTCAAGCATTGGAAAGTTGATTCGCCTTGAATGCCCACTCAAACCCGGAACCGCGATTTCGCGGAGTGATTCCTCCCTTGGTCACCCCGCTTTCCGACCGCGACACACTGGATGAAGCAGGACTTGAGCGCTTGGTCGAGCACGTTTTAACGGGGGGCGTGCATGGGCTGTTCATTCTGGGCACGACCGGAGAAGCCCCCAGTTTGAGCTACCGTTTAAGGGGCGAACTCATCGCGGGGGTTTGCCGTTTGGTGGCCGGCCGGGTTCCGGTGTTGGTGGGCATCACGGACACGGCATTCGTGGAGTCCGTGCAATTAGCCGGCCTCGCCGCCGAGGCCGGTGCGAAAGCAGTTGTGCTTTCCACGCCTTACTATTTCCCCGCCGGCCAAACGGAACTCAGCGGTTACGTTCGGCGGATCTCGCGGGAACTGCCGTTGCCTTTGGTGCTCTATAACATGCCCAGCCTCACCAAAGTTTGGTTTGAATGGGAGACGCTCCAGCAACTATCGGAACTCGAAAACATCGTGGGAGTCAAAGACAGCGGGGGCGATTTGGACTACTTCAAGCGGCTGTTGCTATTGAAAGAACAGCGGCCCGATTGGTCGATCATGATTGGCCCCGAACATCTCTTGCCCACAGCGGTGATGTTGGGCGGAGACGGCGGCGTGGCGGGCGGAGCGAACGTGTTTCCCAAGCTATTCGTGCAATGTTACCAGGCCGCCTTGATTGGAGATTCCGCCCGCGTGGAACTATTGAGCGGGCAAATCCACGCATTGCAACGCATCTACGAAATCGGCAAGTATGCCTCGCGGTTCATCAAGGCCACCAAGTGCGCATTATCACTGTTAGAGATTTGCGACGATTGCATGGCGGAACCTTTCGATCGCTTCAAAGCCCCGGAACGCGAAAAAGTCCAAGAAATTCTGATGCCGTTGACGAGGATGTAGAGAATTTCAGAAATCGGCAGGCTAAAGCCGATCAATCTATTCGCGTGGCGGAATCTCTCCGCATTGCCACTGAAAGCGAGTGAAATTTGTTTGTTTGTCGTGCAATGTTTGGGGCGTTATGGGGCCGAAGAGTTGGTCTTGGCATCTACGAGAGACAGTTGAAAGTTGCGGACCATGAAGACGAATTCTCGCGGATCGGGATCAACTTTGAAGGAGGGAGTATTCGTAAAAAAATGAATAGTGTGCAACCCCGGCGGAAGCACGAATGTCTTTACAAAAGATACTCCCTTGTTACTCGTGGTGAGATCTATTGACAAGATCGGGCTTTTTATGGAAACAATCGAATCCGTCGGCTGGCCTGTCAAACAAACAAATCGCATCTCGACCTGCATTGGTTTCGTTGTCGGGTTGTCCAGCACGAATTCAGATTCGTTCTGCGACCAACGCCAGGATTCCGAACCATGAACTTCTAAACCATGGAAGCCCGCGCCGAATTGAACATCGGGGTGCTCCCAAAGAAGAGCACGTGCGGATTCCCATTCACTTGCCGTCATCGAGTCATGGAGTGTCTTCACATAGTTGACCATTGAAAAGAAGGACATCGTTCCATCATCGCTGACGATTGGTTTTTGGTTGAGCGAGCTTGAGAGGGCCTCTTCCATCGCAACCGCATTGTCGGGGTAGCCTCTGCGGTCAATGGAAATGCCGGTGAATCCGGAAACTGCCAAGTCTCTTACTTGCTCAACAATTGGTTCTGCTGAAACTTTCGATAAGACCCTATCAACGTGGCGTCCGCGCATTGGATAACTCCAACGGAGATGGCTTGTGTGTAAATAACCACGAATATTATCGTATGTCGGCACCCCATGCACCCATGCGCATTCGGGAAACGTCATGTGAGGAAACTGCATAATTGCAGAATTTTTCGGCATGGAGGCTTCGACTTTCCGAAAGAAATTCTCATCATTGACCCACCGTTTCGACTGCTCGAACTGGGGCACTAAGGTCTTGGCAATAGGATAAACGCTTGAGGGAACTTGATCTGTGATCCCAAAGACCAGCACGAGTGCAAGGCAAAAGTAAAACCCCGACAAACGCTTCTTTTGCGAAAGGTATTGCTTCAATTGATTGAGTAAGATGCACACCATGAAAAAGGAGAAGAAGGCTATATAAATGCTAATGCGATTATAGCCACGGATCATGGGGCTGACGAGCAGACCGAACAGTGAACTGAATCCGCCGATGGTTCCAAGTAGAATGGCCCAGATATTCATCTTGGCTAAGGGCGTTGACGATATCGTCTTGCTTTCGGTTTTTAAGTAGCGTAAACAGCAGAGCCAAGAGTCCGACTCCTCCCACAATGCCCAATGCACACCACTGAATTTCGCTGAGCGCTGAGGGAACCGAGTGATTTGAGGTAGTAAGTTGTCAGTTCGGAAAATGGTTTGAAGCGGTGGTTTGGTACGGGCAATAGTAAATGCGAAAGCTTAAGCCCCAACAATTCCACGCCCTCTAATTCGCGAACGGCAACAGCAGGGTTTTTTCCATGTCGCCATTGGTAGAGAAGGTGGGGAGCCAGATTGGCAAGCATGCTTCCACAGGTAATTGCCACCAGCAACATTGCCGTCAGAATGGGATGTATTTTCTTGCTTCTGAACGCAGATGCCATGCCGGCACCCAGAAGAAGATAACAGGCGAAAAACGCATAATAGACACCGGAAACCCCTTGGAGAATGCAAATTCCAATGCTTCCAAGCAAACGGAATCTCCCGGCTTTCAGTTCATTCTGGGGCCGATTTGCCTTTGGTGCAAAGATGGCAATTCGATCGAGATAAAGCCAAAGGATTGTGAGACACGACAGGGGCACTACGTAGTATGCCGAAAGGGACAAGTGGCTAATGCTTCGATAAAATTTGTACGGGAGAAAACTAAATAGCAGGCTAGATACAATCGCCGCAGGAGAACTCATCCCAAACCGCTTCATGACAAAGAGCGATGATGCAGTTGTGAGGGGGAATGTCAAAAAGTAAAGCAAATTCATTGCAAAGGCATAATTCGGCGTGAACCAGCTTAGGATTTTGTAGATTAGCTGGTGAAACCCATCCGCTACGGGGTAATCGCCCATATGGATTCCCAGGGGGGCTCCAAGTCGGGGATTTTGTAAATACCAACCCTGCTCGGAAATCGTCTTGCTCCACATCCCGACAGCCAAATCATCCTCGAAATAACATACGGGAATATTCATGTTAAAGTGCCAGAGCCTCATCACCACGATAAGGATCAGAACGGAAAGCCCCATTGCGATTGCGTAGTCCTTACATCCGGCCAATGCCTTGACAGACCGTTGGATCGTCATGCCGGCCTTGATTTTTGTTGTCTGGCGGAATTGGATTGAGGAAATCACTGGCTACGTACCTTGGGATCTGATTGATATAAACGTAAAACGCTAAGCCGCGCGACAAATCGCGTTAGAAACTTGCTTGACTTCGTCGTCGAGCATTTCGGGGAAGCAGGGAAGAGTGACGATTTCCGGGATCGCTGCTTCCGTGTTCGACAGGTCGAGTGCCCGCCACGTGATTTTTTCCAACGCGGCCTGTTGATGATCGGCCACCGGGTAATGCACGGCGGTCTGAATGCCTTCATCCGCCATGCGTTGCTGAAATTGATCGCGTTCCGGGTGACGAGCGACTGCCAAATGCGCGACATAGCCGCTGTGGGGTTCGTGAACCATCTGGAGTGGCGTTCCCTTCGCCGCCTCGCAATACCGCCCGACGATTTCTCTTCGCCTTTGGTTCCAGCGGTCGAGCCAAGGCAATTTGATACGCAAAATGGCGGCTTGCAACTCGTCCATTCGGCTGTTGCGCCCTCCCGAATGCGTCGTATGATATTTCTCTTGCCAACCGTATTGGCGAAGGCTCCGTAGTCGAGTTGCCAATTCGGAGTCGTCGGTCACGACGGCACCGCCGTCCCCGATTGCCCCCAGATTCTTTGTAGGATAGAAACTGAAGGTGGCCATAGGGCTGAAGCTGCCGGCTCGGCGTCCTTCGAGGGATGCCCCATGCGACTGGGCGCAATCTTCAATCACGGTCAGAGCATGCCCTTCCGCTATGCGAAGAATTTCGGGCATCTCAGCCGGCCAACCATAGAGGTGCGTCACCACGATCGCCCGCGTTTTCTCGCTCATCGCGTGCAGTAAAGTTGCTGGTTCCATGCTGAGTCGATGGTTAATATCGACGTAGACCGGGGTCGCTCCAAGCACTTGACACGCTGTGGTTGTATATCCGCCTGCATTCGCCACGGTGATGACTTCGTCCCCCGGACCAACTCCTGATGCGCGAAGGGCCAACTCCAGCGCATCCGTGCCGTTGCCGCAGGCGACGGCATATTTCCGCCCGCAATAGTCGGCGAACTCGCCTTCAAACGCATCGTGTTCGGGGCCCATAATATATCGTCCGCCATCGAGGGCCCGTCGAATCGCAGCGTTGATTTCATCGGCGAGGGCGAGATATTGACGTTTAGTATCGCAAAGCACAACGCGATCATTAGCGGCCATTGAACCCCCCTGTCATTCGACATCAATGAATAAGCCGGCAGTGAACGATTCGTCTCGCCTAAAGCCGGCAAAGAGCCTGCCTAACTGGCTTTTTTCAAGAAAGGCGGTGTCGCAACACTTTTCCGGGAAATATGTGCCTCGTTCAAAAACTGCCGGTAGTCGCGAATATAATCTGCGTTGTCATAAGCATGCGACGCAAAGACGAGCAGTAGCGCATCGCTGGTGTATTTGTATTGAATGCCCCAGGTCATGGGCGGAAGATAAACACCCACGTCGGGGCGGTTGAGCAGGATTTCTTCACGGTTTGATCCATCATCGACTAAGAGGGCACAGGCCCCGTGAGCACAAATCAAAAATTGCTCGCATTCTCGATGTGCGTGTTCGCCTCGTACTTCCGTACTTGAGACGCCAAACACGAAAAAATAACGCTGCGGGATAAAGGGAATCTCTTTCGAGAACTCGCCTACGGAAAGGCTGCCCCGCAGATCCTTGAATTGGGGTAATCGATGCACCGTCACGTCGGCGACCGATGTGGTACGAACCGAAGGGATTCGGCTGTCGTCATGGTCTGTCGGGGCCGTTCGGGATGTCATGGCACCGTCATGCTGCGCGGTATCTACATATCCTACGATACGTGCCGGATTGCCCATGACCGTTGCCATCGGCGGAATGTTGCGGGTCACGACACTGCCTGCACCCACCATGGCCCGCTCACCGATTTCGACATTCGGCAAGATGGTACTATTGGCTCCGATTGAAGCTCCGCGGCGGACAAGCGTTTGCAAGGGCCGATCGAGATAGCAACGACTCCGAGGGAACTTGTCGTTCGTGAACGTGACGTTCGGCCCGATGAATACATCATCCTCCAATCGCACACCGTCCCATAATTGCACGCCGCATTTGATTGTGACGCGGTCGCCTATTACCACGTCATTCTCCACAAATACGTGATCGCAAATGTTGCAATCGCGGCCGATTATGGCTTGCGGCAAGACATGTGCAAAGGCCCAAACCCTTGTGCCGTCACCGATTGTCGCGCTTTCGCATAAACTGTTCGGATGAATGAAAACGCCCATTTACACCTCGACGGCAATACAATATGCATCATACTCCTAAGCGGATTTTTGCGGCGCGGATGTTATAAAGGGCGGGCGTCGGCTGTCAACACGAATCTCTGCGGGCGGGGCATTGTCCTTTCGGTGACTTCGATACGATTGATGCGACATGGGGATGCACTGCGGCCGGCCTTTGGTGTTTTCAAAAGCCTGCCAAACATAGCCGCCGATCACGCCCAGGCAGAGCATTTGCAAAAACATGGAGAACAATACGGTGAGGATGACCGGAACATAACCGGGAACGGTGATGTTTCCCAACGCCCAGGATGTGAGCACGATCATCGAAACCAGCACCGACAAGGAAGCCCCCAAACAGCCGATCACAGTCAACAGCCGGATTGGCAAATCGCAGAATGAAAATATACTGTTGAGCATGTACCGCAGCTTCTTGCGGAAGGTCCAGGCGCTTTTTCCGTTCAAACGGGCATGGCGCACGTAAGGAATCGACTTTCGTCGAAATCCGAGCCAGACAAGCAAGCCAACCAGCGAGGAGTTCGATTCGCCACAACTGAGCAAGGCGCTGCGAACCGCTTCGTTGCAACCGAACACGTCCACACCCCCTGAGGGCATATCGGGTTGAACCCAGCGATTGTAAATCGCCCAATACGACTGGGCCAGCCAGCGGCTTATCGGGGGATCGTGACGTTCGCTTCGCGATCCGACAACCACGTCGATTGGCTCGCGAACCAGTGTCTGAAAGAACTCGACGATTAACTCGGGCGGCTCTTGCAAATCGGCTGCCATAACGGCGTAATAAGGCCCCGGGGCCTCTGTGAGGCCCATGCGGATCGCCGCAAATGAGCCGAAGTTGCGCGAAAGGCCGATGAGTTGAGCGGCGAAGGATGCCTCCGTCAACTGCTGATCCAGCAATTCGTGCGAACGATCGGGGCTGCCATCAACGACGAACGTTACATGCAGCCGGCTGTCAAGCTGCTCATTGATGTGATCGAGGGCTGCAACCAAGGGGACTATAGTCCCCTCATTCTTGTAGACCGGAATAATCAATGAATACATTGAGGAGAGAGCTTTCGTTTAAGTGCGGATTGCTCGAATCGGCAGGATGCAGGATAAAAATAGCGGCTCAATCCTGCTTCGGGGTTGTGGCTTGACGAAGACGGCGATCAAGGATTCAAACGCCGCAGATTACTGGCAATTAAAAACCAAGTCGAGATCAACTCGAAACCGGACAGGAGCTTTTTGTTCACTCGTCAGCAGGCTGCAAATACTCCGCCCGGCGGGTGCGGGCGATCTTTGGGCGGCATTTCACCCGCTTGGAGACGATCGTGACCCAGACCCCATCGTGCTTTGTATTCCCTGAAGGTGGAACCGAATGAACTCGTCCCCCTATGTGAAATAGCACGGACCTTGCATCCTTCTGAGATCTCAGTTAGTTTGGTTTGGTGAAATTATGTGATTGGACATGTCTAACCGGGAACCCGTGCATGTCAATTGCTGCGACGGATAAGGCTCTGTTGAAGGACAGGGCGTACTCGGAAATCAAGAGATTCATTTATAGCCACAAGTTTTTGCCTCCTGAGTTAATGAACACGCAGACCATGCGAAAGTGACCGAGGCGCTGGCGGTGGCCACGGACGGAGTTCTCGACTATGACTTTCACGCCACAATCCTGCACATGCTTGGTATCGACCACACAAAACTTACCGACCGCCACGCGGGCCGCGACGACCGCCTGACCGGCGTAGGCGGTTGTGTCGTCCGCGACCTGCCGGCGGAATTCCCCTTGGAGAATAGGTCACCCATGACTGTTGGCTTTGTGATGGAATGTGCAATTGCAACGTGGCTGATGACCGGGGCACTGTTGGCGTATGGAGAAGACAAATCTCCCATCCCCATGCGGGAACAGCCCCCCGCCGGGACGAAAGTGGCGATTGACGGCACACGCTGGCTGATCAACGGCAAGCCAACGAATGTGGGAACGCCGTGCGAAGGCTTGCTGATGAATGTGCGGATGGTCAACGCCACGTTCGAGGATCTCCGGAAGCCGGAGTTCGATGCGGAGAAGAACACCGCCGGATTCCTAGCCAAGATTCCCGACTATGCCGCGCAGGGCGTCAATGCGTTTACGTTAAATCTGCAAGGCGGCATGCCGGGATACGAAGGAGCCGCTCAACTCGGCATTCGAGCCGGACGGCTCGCTGCGGGCGGAATATCTCAAACGCATCGAACGGGTGATTCGTGCCTGCGATGAAAACGGCGTTGTCGTGATTCTGGGATTGTACTACCAGCGGCAATCGAAGATTCTCCGCGATGAGGCCGCGGTACGATCCGGCGTGGAGAACGCGGTCCGCTGGGTGCAATCACTCAGTGTGGGCAACGTGGTGATCGAGATCGCGAATGAGTATCCGCATGGTGGATTCAAACACCAGATCATTCGCAGTCCGAAAGGCCAGGCGTCGCTGATTCGGCTTGCGAAAAAATCCGCGCCGAAACTGCTGGTGACCGCCAGCGGCTACGGCGATGGAAAAGTGCATGCGGAAGTGGCCCGAGCGTGCGATTTTCTCACCCCGCATTGGAACGGCACAAAAGTCAAAGACATTCCCATGCGGGTCGAGGCATTGAAGCTGTTCGGCAAACCAATCGTCTGCAACGAGGATGACAAAACCGGGAAAAACGCCGCCTCCGCAATGCGGGCTTCGGTCGAAGCGGGCTGTGGTTACGGGCTGATGTTAAAAGATCACAACCAGACGTTCCCATTCCACTTCGACGGCGCGGCGGACGATGCGGTCTTTTACGCGGCACTGAAGGCGGCAGCCAAGAGCACGGCGGCGAAGCCTCTGGGAAAAGCCAAGGACGAAAAGACATCAAAGGCGACCCTGTATTTCCCACCGCCGGAATCGCGGGGCGGCTGGCGCGCAGTGGAAAACGAAGACGAAATCGAAACGGTCGGCGGTATGGGCAAGTCGAAAATCGCGGAATTGCGCGAGTGGCTGCTCAAATCGGACAATCGCCCGTTCGCTGCGGTCGTGATCCGGCACGGGACGATCGTGTTGCAGGTCGAGCGCGGCAATAATGCGGCAACCGATTCTCGTCGCGTCGCTTCGGTTTCAAAAGCAGTTTGCGCGACCGTGCTGGCGATTGCGTCAGAACGCAGCCAGCAGGGACTAACGCCACGCAAAATGACCTTCGATGACAAAGCCTTTGACTTCCTCCCCTGGGCCAAACCGCTGAGCGATCCGCGCAAGGCGGAGATCACGGTGAAGCAATTGCTCAATCACACGTCGGGGATTTGTCCCGAAGCGACTGGTGCGCCAAATGACGGAACCTGGGACTATATCCTCGGCCATAGCGGCGATTCACGAACCGCAAAGCTCGCCTTCGATCCCGGCTCCGCTTGCGGCTATTCGACGCACGCGCTGGTTCATGCTTCGCTCATCTGCGAAACAGTGACCGGAAAACCCTATGATGAGTTCGCCACCGAGGCCCTGTTCAAACCGCTGGGCATTGAGAAGTGGTGGTTTCAGTATTATGTCGGCGGCAAAGTGGGGCGGAAGCCCTCGCACGGACTTGGCCTGCCGGCCCGCGAATTGGCGCGAATCGGCTACTGCATGCTGCACAACGGGCATTGGAACGACCAACAAGTGATTCCCAAGTGGTTTGTCGAACAGACCGCACAACCGTCGCACAAGGTCAAGACGCCCGAGCTGCGTTGGAAGCTGAACCCAGCGGTGTTCACGCTCGGCTGGGAGCTTCCCGCAAAACATTTTCCCGAAAGCCGGAAACAGATCACCGGCATCCCGGCCGATGCACGTTACAAACCCGGCAGCGGCGGCCAACTGCTGGCTTTCGTGCCCAGCCTCGATCTGGTCATCTCCCGCCAGACCGGCGGCAGTGGCCCGTGGGACTACGAAGAATTCCTCTGCCTTGCCTGTGACGCCGTGCTGCCCTCCGAATGACCGCGAAGTAGAGTCCTAGCTTGTCGGAGGCGCAAATGAGTTTGAACAAGCCCATCTTTGTTGCTGTCTTACTCGGCGGTTGTGGCTTCGCCTGCGCGGCCGAGTTGCCGTCTGTCCCCCGCTATTCCGTGGCGGAAGTCGCCTTCGTTGGTCCCGACAGCCGTGCCGTGCTGTTCTGTTTTCAGAAGGTGAATTGAACAGGCCGCAGATTCCCGGTATCGCTACGGTTATATCCGGGCAATTCGCGGATGCTATTGCACTTGGATTTGCTTCTGCCCTCCGAAATGCCAGGGTTGGCACAAAAATGCAAAGGGAGGCGGTCATGGATTTCTTCCTTTTGTAGAGAACGGATCTTGCGCTATGAACTTATGCCGAATTTTGAGGAGGAATTTTAGGCTGGGAGACAAAGGAACCTGAACAAGGTGTCGGCCCTGCCGATCGGGTGGAGGCTTGACGATCGCAATCCTTCACCTCATTCTGGGACAGTCAAACAACTGTGCCTTTGGACGGCAAAATGTTGAATCAAGAAATCGATCCTCGAATTGAAAGGGTTGGGTATCGCCGATGAATTTTTCCAAAACATGGAGCGGCCTGTCTTTGACTTTCTTGGTGGCAATACTCACTCCGCAAATGGCCTGGTCCCAAGGGAGCGAGTATGTGAAGGCGCATTACACCAAGTACGAATACAAAATCCCCATGCGGGATGGAAAACGCCTTTTCACGGCCGTGTACGTTCCCAAAGACAATACCCAAACCTATCCTATGTTGCTCCACCGGACCCCCTACAGTATTCGCCCTTATGGAGCCGATCAGTACCCCGAGAATCTTGGGCCTTCGCCGCTATTCGCCAAGGACGGTTACATTTTTGTGTATCAGGATGTGCGGGGACGCTGGATGTCGGAGGGCGAGTTCGTTCATGTGCGGCCCCATCGTCCCAAGAAAACGGAGACGACGGAAATCGACGAGAGTACCGACACCCATGACACCATCGAGTGGTTGCTCAAACGGGTACGTGGGCATAACAGTCGAGTGGGAATTGCAGGGATTTCCTATCCCGGCTTTTATACGGCGGCGGGCATCATCGACTCGCACCCGGCCATCAAAGCCGCCTCCCCGCAGGCTCCCGTCACCGATTGGTTCGCCGGGGACGACTGGCATCACAATGGAGCCTTCTTTTTGGCCCACATGTTCAATTGGATGGCTCGCAATGGGCGGAATCGTCCTGAACCCACAAAGAAATTCCCTCAGGTCACTTTCGACTATGGCACGCCGGATGGGTACGAATTTTATCACCGCATCAAAACGCTTTCCAAGATCGATGAAAAATATCTGAAAGGCGATGTCCCCTTCTGGAAAGAGACGATGCAGCACGATGCCTATGACGATTTCTGGAAATCCCGAAATATCCGGCCGCACCTCAAGAATGTGAAGCCCGCCGTGATGACCGTGGGCGGCTGGTTCGATGCGGAAAATCTGTTCGGAGCTTTGGAAACTTACAGGTCGATTGAAGCCAATAATCCTCAGGCGGACAATACGCTGGTGATGGGGCCTTGGCGACATGGGGGTTGGGCGAAAGGAGAAGGCTCGTCTTTCGGGGATATCCCCTTCAACCAGAAAACCTCCGAGTTTTACAGGGAGCACATTGAATTTCCCTTCTTTCAACGGCATTTGAAAGGCAAAGGGGATGGGAAGCAGCCGGAAGCCTGGGTTTTTGAAACGGGAACGAATCAATGGCGAAAATATGAAACCTGGCCCCCATCCGAGGCCCAGCGAAAATCCCTCTACTTTCGTGAAGCGGAAAGCCTGTCGTTTGCTCCTCCGACAATGGATTCCAGCGAGAGCTATGATGAATACGTCAGTAACCCTGCCAAACCGGTTCCCTACATGAGTGAAATTGTGGCCGGCATGAAAGCCGAGTACATGATCGCCGACCAGAGGTTTGCCTCCCGCCGTCCCGATGTGCTTGTGTATCGGACGGAGTTGCTGGAGGAGGATGTGACAATTGCCGGGCCTATCGAAGTCGAGTTGGTAATCTCGACCACGGGAACGGACAGCGATTGGGTGGTCAAACTCATCGATGTGTATCCCGATGATTTCCCCGATGCCAAGGAGTCCCCCAAAGAAATCCCTAAAGAGAAGCCCAAGGAAATTCCCAAGGAAATCCACATGGGAGGGTATCAGCAACTGGTCCGTGGGGATGTGATGCGTGGCAAATTCCGCAACAGCCTGGAAAAGCCCGAACCTTTTGAACCCAACCAGCCGACTCTGGTGCGGTTCACGATGCCGGATACTTGCCACTGCTTTCGGTCGGGGCACCGGATCATGGTCCAAGTGCAAAGTTCGTGGTTTCCTTTGGTGGATCGGAATCCGCAAAAGTTTTGTAACATCTTTCAGGCGAAAGAGTCGGACTACCAAAGTGCAACCCAGCGGGTTCATCGCACGCCTGATGCCTCGTCTCGTTTGAAGGTACTGGTTCTGCCCTGATTGGGTTTGGCAAATTGTGCAGGTGCGATTTTCTTATCGATTCCGAGTTCCATTTGAGATAGGGGCGATCAGGACGATCAATTTAAGAGCGCAGGATGCAGAAAAGTCTGTTGTGAAGGAACGCTCAAGTGCCTGACGAAACTCAAAAGCACGTTTTGAACGTTGGCTCGCTGAATATCGACCACGTTTATCAGGTCGAACATTTCATGCAGCCGGGAGAAACCCAACCGTGTTTGTCGTATCAGCGGTCCGCCGGGGGCAAGGGATTTAATCAATCCATTGCCCTGGCTCGCGCGGGCCTTCGTGTCACGCACGCGGGACGAATCGGTCAGGACGGAGAGTGGCTGCGAAACAGGCTGATTGATGAAGGTGTGGATGTGAGCTTGCTGGAAATTGCAAATCACCATCCCACCGGTCACGCCATCATTCAGGTGGCCCCGAAGGGAGAAAACTCGATCCTCATCCACGGCGGTGCCAATCAAACGCTGGATGAGGCGTTTGTGGGGCGGGTCTTTTCCACCGTCGCAGATCTCGATTTGGTTGTGTTGCAGAACGAGACAAATGCCGTCGCGCCGGTTCTCGCTGCGGCTCGCCGGCGCGGTCTGCCGGTCGCCTTGAATCCGGCTCCCATGACATTCGAAGTCCGGGAATTGCCACTCGCCGAATTGAGCATTTTGATTGTGAATGAAGTCGAAGCCGGCGGGCTTGTTGGTGCTGGTCGTCCCGAAGAACTCTGTCAGCGGCTGGCCGAGCGATTCCCGAAAACACTTTGCATCCTCACAATGGGCGAACGGGGTGTTTCCGCCGCACGCGGAAGCGAACGGTGGGAACAGCCGGCAAATTGCGTTCGAGCAGTCGATACCACCGCGGCCGGTGACACGTTCCTCGGGTTTTTCCTTGCCGAGCTACTGAATCGCGAATGCTTGCCGCTTGCTCTGAAGATGGGAAGCCTGGCGGCATCCCTCTCGGTCACGCGACTGGGTGCCGCAGATTCGATCCCAACGAAGACGGAACTCTTCCACGAATGAAGTGGGGCTATCCAAGTCGGCCCCAAATCCCACGACAACAAGCGAAAGAATGCGAATCCGTAACTACGGTTGATAAAGGGCTTACAGCAGTTATAATGCTTATATTCTGGAAAAAAAACGGGCTGACAGCCTTGTTTTGCAAGTTGCTTCCGAAACTGAATGTCGGGAGTTCGAATCTCCTCACCCGCTTTCTTTCCCCGTAGGACGCACGACATGCTCAAAGGCATCCCGGACGTTCTTTCTCCCGCCTTGATGGGCGTATTGATGGAAATGGGGCACGGCGATGAGTTGGTGCTGGCGGATGGTAATTTCCCGGCGGCTTCCCATACCCAAAGAGTGGTTCGCGCGGATGGGCATGGCGTGCCTCAGTTGTTGGAAGCGGTCTTGAAATTCCTGCCGCTCGACACCTTCGTGGAAACCCCCGCCGCCGTGATGAAGCCCGTGGACGGGTCAACCCCCGAACCGCCAATTTGGCAAGATTTCCGCGATCTAATCGATGCCGCCGAGGAACGTGCCGTGCGATTGGAACTCGTCGAACGGTTCGCGTTTTACGAACGTGCAAAATCCGCCTTCGCCATCGTCGCCACCAGCGAAAAGGCAATCTACGCGAATCTGATCCTAAAAAAAGGCGTGGTAAGAAAAGGCGAGCGGGGAGAGTAAGCTCCTTGGTTCTTCAGCTTGAATGAGGTCCATTCCCTTATGTTTTCCATTGATCGCAGAGACCTACTTCGCCGCGCCGGCGGCGGAGCCGGACTATTGGGGTTGGCCGCGCTGCTTCAGCAAGAAGGCTTGCTCAGTCCGTCTGCGGATGCTGCCGGTCTGAGTTCGCCAAGCCCGTTGTCGCCGCGTGTTGCCCACTTCGCGCCGAAAGCCAAGCGGGTGATTTGGCTGTTCATCAACGGCGGCCCCAGCCACGTGGATACTTGGGACTATAAGCCCGAACTCGAAAAACGCGATGGGCAAGAACTTGAAGGCTTCGATAAGTTCACCGGGTTTTTCTCGAACTCGGTGGGGCCGCTCTTAAAATCGCCGTTCGCGTTTCGGCAATATGGCGAATCGGGGAAATGGGTATCTAGCCTGTTCCCGCATCTGTCAAAGCATGTCGATAAGATGGCCTTCATTCATTCGGGCTATACCAAAAGCAACAACCATAGCCCGGCCCTCTTTATGATGAACTGCGGCGTGCCCCGCATGGGGTTTCCCTGCGTGGGGTCTTGGGTGACTTACGGACTAGGCAGCGAATCCCGCGATTTGCCGGCGTTCGTGGTTTTTTCGGACCCGTTGGGCCGAGGTCTGCCCAAGGGGAGTTCGCAGAATTGGGGAACCGGCTTTCTGCCCAGCATCTATCAGGGGACTTGGCTGAAACCGGCGGGAGATCCCATCGACAATCTGCACCGCCCGCAAGCATTGAACGAGGAACGGCAACGCCGGCAGTTGGATTTGCTCGCCAAACTTAACCGCCGGCACGCGGAAGAAAACCCCGGCGAAAAGGAGTTCACCGCCCGCTTGGAAAGTTTTGAACTCGCTTATCGCATGCAGTCCACCGCGCCCGAAGCCTTGGACATCAGCCGAGAACCGGCGCACGTGCATTCGCTTTACGGCACGGACAACAAACAGTGCGCCCACTTCGCCCGCCAATGCCTGACGAGCCGACGGCTGATCGAACGCGGCGTGCGCTTCATTCAGATTTATTCCGGCGGGATGGAAAACCAGCGGAGTTGGGACGGCCACAACGACATTAAGGGCAATCACAGCGGGTTCGCCGGCGAGACCGATCAGCCGATTGCCGCCCTGTTGACGGATTTGGAACAACGCGGTTTGTTGAACGAGACATTAGTGATTTGGGGCGGGGAATTCGGCCGTCTGCCCATCGCCCAAAAATCCGCCAAACCCGGCCGGGATCATAACCCGCACGCCTTCACTTATTGGTTCGCGGGTGGCGGCATCAAGGGCGGCACAAGTTATGGCGAGACCGATGAAATCGGCCACAAAGCCGTCATCAATCGCGTGAGCGTGAACGATTTGCACGCCACGATTTTACATCTATTAGGCATCAACCACGAGAATCTCACTTACCGCTATAACGGCCGCGACTTCCGCCTCACCGATGTGGCCGGGAAAGTCATCCGGGATATTTTGCTCTAGGCAACATGCTAATGAGCGGCTTACCGCTCATTAGATCTATCAAGGGGCCGTTTCTTGGAAACGGCCCCTCTCCGTATGAGATAGTCAAACGGCACTACCAGCCCATATAGACCGGCCAGCCGTAGCCCGCGTACCAGCCCACTCCGGGGTACGTGGGATACGCAGAATAATATCCCCCGTAGGCATAAGGCACGTAGCTGTAATCGTAATAGCCTGCGTAGTAGTAGGGGCTAGCCGCGTAGCCGTAGGAATACGGATAGTAACCGTAAACGGGATAGGCGATTGGCGAGATGGGGGTATAGCTATAAGCCGGGTAAACGTAGGCGGGCGCGTAATAGTATGGGGGATAGGCGTAGTACGGGTAGTAATAATTTCCCCCATAATTGGCCACGTAGGGTGTCGGTTCTTGAACGACCGCCGGGGCGGACGCCGCCGGATTTGCTTGAGGGGTTGGCTGGGCTGCCGGTGCCGGTGCCGGTTTAGGTTTCGCCGGGGCAGGCTCTTGAAATGTGGGGGCCGGTTCGGGTTTCGCCGGTTCGGGTTTGGCTGGTTCGGTGGGGGCGGGTTCTTGAATGGTGGGGCTTGGTTCCGGTTTGGACGGCTCTTGAGCCGAACCTGGAACCGCCGTGAAACAGAACAACCCCGCGAAAACTGCAATCAAGCGAATCATCGTTGGTATCCTTGGAAAAACACTGAAAATGGAACGGCTCCCTCACGCCTCACAATCTCCTTATTCCTCCCAAATTATCATACCCGTCGTGTCCGAAAACTCAATCCGAGAAACAAAAGTTTCTCACCCGGAGCAGACGAGATTGCCGGTGCGTAACTGCGGAACGTCAAAGAGATAAGTTTAGCCCCGGAAGCACTCAACAGAACCAGGGGGCTTACACTCCATCGGTATTTCGCTAGGGGATTTTCTTGCCTTGTGGCATGGGCGTCTCGCCCATGAGGCGGGTTTTGATGTCACTTCACGGGCGAGACGCCCGTGTCACGACCCTTAACAAGTGTCTGGCCGGAGATTGCTTTGGATCGTTTTTTCGCGATAATAGTCCATGCCGGTCCGACCGCGATCATTTCGAGACTGTCCGCTCTACCCGAAAAGGGGTTCCCTCTTCGAAGAGCTTTGGAAACTTCCCCACGTTTTTCAGGAAATCCGAATTTCCGGCCAGAGACCCCATAGTCGAAAAAAAACATCGTAGCCTGTCTATACAAAAACTGAAGTAGAGCGGGCCGGAAAACTAACGAACTGCCTGCGGGGCTTGCCGTGAAATTGTCGAGAAGCCGCCTGAAAACAAACGCCTTCCGCCTGCTGCTTGTCGCAGGGGGCTTGCTGATTGGCCTGCTTGCAACCGAAGCTTTGCTGAGAGTCTTTTGGATTCTCCGAACCGCAGATTTACGTTCCAGACGAGAACGTCGGCACGCGATTGTTGCCTGGCTTTCATGGAACCTGGACGCGGGAAGGCCGGTCGGACGTGCAAATCAACTCCGCCGGGTTTCGCGATTTGGAACGCACAAAAGCAAAGCCCCCAAACACCTACCGAATTGCCGTACTCGGCGATTCCTATGTGGAAGCCCTGCAAATTGAGCGTGCCGAATCCTTCTCTGCCGTGATCGAAGCGAAGCTCAAAAACTGCCAGGCTCTCGCCGAGAAACAACCGGAAGTTCTCAGTTTTGGCATCTCCGGTTTCGGCACGGCCCAAGAACTATTGCTGCTCAGGCATTATGTCTGGGATTATCACCCCGACCTAATTGTGTTGCTGATGTGTCCGCAAAACGACATTGCCGACAATTCGCGCCGATTGACCGAGAATGAAGTGCGCCCGTTTTACGAGCAACATGCGGATTCGTTGGAGTTGGATCACTCTTTTCAAACGCATCCTCTGTACCGGATTGCCCAGGGGAAATCGACAAAGTTTAAGGTTGATCTGATTAACCGATTTCGGCTGTTGCAATTGTACGCGCGTTTTCGCCGCCCGGCGGACCGGCAAGATCCCTCCGCAACAGATCTGGCGGATCGCAATTTAGTGGACAACCTATGCTACTTCGAGCCGGAGCAGCCGGCCTGGAAAGAGGCGTGGAGCCTGACGGAACGGCTGCTGTTGGAACTTCAACAGGAGACAAAACAGCACAAAGTCCCGCTCTATGTTGTCATCGGCACGACCGGAATTCAACTCGACCCCAGAGAACACGTCCGAACGGCATTTAGGCATGGCTTGGATGTTTCGGATCTGTTCTACTTTGAGCAGAGAATCGAAAACTTTGCCGAAAACCATCAAATCTCTGCCATCGGCTTGGGGCAGCCGATGGCGGAATACGCCCAAGCCAATCAAGTCTTTCTGCATGGATTTCCCAACACGGCCAAAAGCAGCGGGCATTGGAATACTAAGGGCCATCGACTCGCAGCCGAGATTGTCGCCAACCGGCTCTGCCGCGATCTTAAGAGTATTGAGCAATAGTGAAATCGTTTTTAGTGGGAAGTCTCCTCCTTGCGAATTCTTTTGAAAGGGTTGCCCATGAAACGCTTGCTTTGGTTATTTCTATTGATGGGTGCGGTTCTTGCCGCCAAGCCTTTGGTTGCCTGTTTGTGGGATCGAGACACTTTGGCGATGGAACGCGAGCGGTTTCCCGATGCGATCGAACTCATCACCGGCAAGTTTTTAAGGCACTCGCGGGCCTACTATGAATGGCGCGTGAAAGCGTGCGAAGCCATCATCCAATCCGGGCGGTATGAAGCCCCGCTGCTGGATGATTTGGCCGTCGCTTACGAAAAGCTAGGCAACCACGAAAAAGCGATTGAAACCATTCTGAAGAAAGAGAAACAGTTTCCCGGATTGTATGAAACCTACGCCAACCTGGGCACGTTTTCTATCCACTCCGGCGAATTGGAACGCGGCATTAAAGAGATCGATCGCGCCATCGCCATCAACCCGGATGCCCATTTTGGCAGGGAAATCTATCAGAAACTTTTGGTGCAATACGTACTAAGCAAGCAGGTGGATGGAAAAACCCCATTGCCTTTGGATGAGAATCCCAAGCGAGGTTTTGCCGACTATTTGTTTAAGCAGAAGAAAATGACGGCTTACGAGGAAGCCAGTGCGGATGAGTTGCACAAAGCCTTAAAAGGCGTGCTCGGAATGATGCGGTTCGGCAATTATGATTCGCCGATTTTGCTGGAAGCCCTTGCCAATCTCCTGCTGCTGGGGAATGAATCAGCCCAAGCCCCGACGAAGGATGGCAAGCGGCTTGCGGCGTGCGCCTACTTAAAAGCCTCTTACGAAAGCAAAGAAGAATCGACCCGCCAAGCCTATCGGGATTTGGCGGAACGGGCTTTGGGTTTTCAAACCACGAGCCTTTCCACGCGCGATCAATTGTCCTTGGAGGAATTGGAAGAAGTTTTCAAGCAACAACTCGCCGAGGCCCAAGCGTGGTCCGCTGAGTTAAAAGCGGATGAACTCGCGTGGATCAAAGCCGGCAAGAATCCCGACGAAGAATTTGCCCGCAAGTACGACAAAAAACCGGCACTCTCCACAACGTTTGACGGCGAGAAGCCCTCGTCTTATCAAGAGTTTTTCCGAGAATGGAATCCTAGAAAAGTTCTCATTTTGCTTCTTTGTTCCATTATGGTTTTCGTACTCGGCATTATTTTCTTTCGCTTGCTGCGGGGAAGTCGTGGAACACATTTACCAAGCGAGCATGGTTGATTCCCTCCATTCAGTTCAAAAGTCTCTCTTCGTTAAAGTAGAAACGCAATATGCCGCGTGAGGAAATTTTTTCGGCGAGTTTGGACTTTTTTTTGAGTCCGATCGGGCCGTTTTTGAAAGATCAGACCGTGACCGAAATTATGGTCAACGGGTTCGATGAGATCTACATCGAACGCCGGGGCCAGTTGCTGGAAACGGAGGCGAAGTTTCCCAGCGAAGATGCGCTGCTCTCAGCGGTGCATAACGTGGCCCAATACGTGGGCCGGGAAATTGATGAAGATCGCCCGATTTTGGATGCCCGCCTGCCCGATGGTTCGCGGGTGCATGCGGTGATTCCTCCCAGCGCCCGCCGGGGCACGTATTTGACGATCCGCAAGTTTCTACGGAATCTGCTGGGCTTGGAGGATTACGTGCGGATGGGAAGCCTGTCCGAAACCGCCCGCGAGTTTTTGGAAATCTGCGTGAAGCTGCGGAAAAACACCGTCGTCTCCGGCGGAACTGGAACCGGCAAAACCACGTTCCTAAACGCCCTGTCCGCTGCGATCCCCGAAGAAGAACGTATTGTCGTCATCGAAGACAGTTCCGAACTGCGGCTGGCTCAAAAGCATTCGCTGTATTTGGAAGCTCAACAAGCCGATGCCTACGGCAAAGGGGCGCTGACGATTCGGGATTTGTTCAAGGCATCTCTCCGAATGCGGCCGGATCGGATTATCGTGGGTGAAGTTCGCAGCGGCGAAGCGCTCGACATGGTGCAATCCATGATTAGCGGGCACTCCGGCAGCATGACGACCGTGCATGCCAACAATGCCCACGATGCAATGGTGCGGCTGGAAACTTTGTCGTTGATGTCGGACGTGGAACTCCCCGTGTACGTGGCCCGCGCGCAAGTGGCTTCCGCGATTGATTTGGTCGTGCAACTTCGCCGGCACGTGGAAGATGGCTCGCGGAAAGTCAGCCGGATCACCGAATGCCGGCAATTGGACGAGCAAAACCGCTATCAGTTCACGGATTTGTTCGTATCGCATTTGACGGGTCGCGAGGCGAACGGGCGGTTAATCGCCGAGCTAAAACCGACCGGCGAGAAACCCGCCTTCGCCGCCGAAGCCGCCGAACATGGTTTGGCCGACCAGATCAAACGCAGCAGGCTGCTTTGGGACGTGTGATTCCCGTGTGTGTTTCAAGAAAGTAGGTAAGGGTTCTATTGTTTTCTTGATAACGGTGTTGAGTTTCGGGAATCGCGAAGCGGTTCAGGAAAAAATCCACCGACTTTTGTGAAACACACACGTCAGCCCCTTAACGCCGGAAGTCCGCTTTCGCCTGGGGAGCCGGATGGACTATGATGCGGCGAACAGCTTTTAATTTGGTTCCATTTGTTTGAAGTGCCGATTTATGCAACACGCGGATCCCACGGACGCGGCCCCGACCTCGCCCGAAATCCTCTCGCCGGCCAGTGAAGCGTATCGAACGGATGCGTACAAACTCGCCTTGCTTCAGCGAACCCCGAAAGCGGTTTTCACGATTCTGTTCGTGCTGGCGAACGTGGCGGTTTACTTGGTGATGGTCGCGAAAAATGTGGACTGGTGGTCCCCCGCTCCGCTGGCGATGATCGAATGGGGAGCCAACTACGGCCCGCGAACTTTGAACGGGGAACTGTGGCGGCTGTTGACCTGCATGTTCTTGCATTTCGGAATTTTGCACGTGGGCATGAATATGCTGGCATTGTGGAATTTAGGCGGGTTCGTCGAGCGGATGTTCGGCAACGTGGGCTTTTTTCTGCTTTACATTTTGTCGGGATTGGCCGGCAGTCTTGCCAGCGTAATTTATCATCCCACAGTGATTAGTGCCGGGGCTTCAGGCGCGATTTTCGGAGTCGCGGGCGGGCTGTTGGGAGGAACCTGGAAACTCCGCCATAGCATGCCCAGGCCGTTCGTCCGATCCGCTTGGGGGTTGGCGATCAACGTGATTGTGTTGTTGGCCGTGTTCGCAGTGGTCAATCATTTTCAGAACATGATCGACAACGCGGCCCACGTGGCGGGGTGCATCACGGGAAGCATTATCGGTCTGATCCTCGCCGAACCCGTACCCCACCCCGGACGATCGCGGAAGAACCTGCGAAACGCAATCGTGGCGATTGTGGGCAGTTTGCTTCTTTGGCTGGCGATTACGACGCTTGCCGGTCCGCCGGCGGATGTGGCCGGGTTGGAGACCAAATTTCAGCGGGTGGAAAGACAAACGCTAAGGATTTTGGATTCCGCCCGGGAACGCCGGCAAGCCGGGGCGATCACTCCCCAAGAATTCGCGACGATTGTAGAAACGGAGATCCTGCCGGGTTGGAAGGAACTCCATCAAGATTTCAAAAACGCCGAGAACGTGCCCCAAGCCAACCAAGAGATCATGGCCCAGCTTTTGAAAATCATCGAGCTGAGGGAAGACGGTTGGGAACTCGAAGCCGAAGCCATTCGCGAAGATGATCCGCAAAAAAAACAGAAATCGCAAGAACTGCTCCAGCAGGCCACGGAAATCATTCAACGGTTGAACCAAGGAGCCAAGAAATCTTAGCGGACGGTTTCGGTGAATTGGACTTGGGGGTTCCCTGCTCCGCGTTTTTGGTTGAACTCTTCCCGTCCTTTGTCCGTCACGCCCGTGGAACCCACCACGACTTGCCTGAGCTTGGGCAGTTCTTGCAAGTGCGCGAAACCGGCATCGGTGATTTGGGTTTTGGTGAGGTTCAAAACTTCTAAATCTTTTAAGCCTTTGAGTTCCTGCAAACTGTCATCCGTGATGGGGCAGGCTTCCAGGCTGAGCGATTTGAGCTTCGTCAGCTTGGCGAGTAAGGGCGTGCATTTTTCGGTGACCTGCGTGGCCCAGAGATCCAAATCTTCCAGGTTCGATAAGGTGGTCAGGTTCGCCACGCCGGCATCGCCGATGTAGGTTTCGCTCAGGTCGAGAATTTTCAGCTTGGTCATCCCCTTGAGTTGGGCCAAGCCTGCATCATTGGTTTCGATTTGGCGGAGATTGAGGTTTTCCATGTTGGTCAGGCCGGACAGATGGGCCAAGCCTTTTTCGGTGATGAAATCTCGGCGGAGCGTCAGCGTTTGCAGCGACTTGAGACCCTCGAGGTGTGCCAACCCCGCATCGGTCACGCGGGTGTCGTCCAATTCGAGGGCGCGAAGTTTTTGAAATTTTTCCACCTGTTCGAGAGCGGAATCTTCGATGAAGAGGTTGTTCAGAATCAGTTGCTGCAAATCCTTGAGTTTCGTCAGCGTTTTAATGCCGGTTTCGCTGATTTGCGTTTGTTGGAGTTTTAAGTAGCGAAGGCTTTTGATTTCCGCGAGGGGAACCATGCCTTCATCGCCCACGTAGGTAAAGCGGATGTCCAAATCTTTAAGGTTCGGCAGGTCTTTCAGGTATGGCATGCCTTCGCTGGTGATGTCCGTCCGCCTGAGCGTGAGGGCTTGCAGAGATTTCATGCCTTTGAGCTGCTTTAATCCCTCATCCGTGGTCGAGGTGCTTTGCAGGCTCAGCACCTTGAGATTGGGCAGGGTTTTGATGTAGGCAAACGCTTTGTCGCTAAAGTTGGGGCCTTCCAAATAAAGGCGTTCCAAGGCGGGCGTGTCTTTCAGGAATTTCAAGTCGGCATCTTTTCCCAACCCTTTGATGAGATCAATCCGAATGATCTCCCCTTGTTTGTTTTGCTGCACCTGCCCTTCAAAGTCTTGAATCGTCTGGATGATTTCCTGCGCGAATCTTCGCTTGGTCTTCCGTTGTTTTGACGGGTTCTTTCGGTGCGGGTTCTTTCACCGGCTCGGCAGGTTCTTTTGCTATGGGTTCTTTTGGGGACTCTTGCTCGGTTTTGGTGGGGGTCTTGTTTTCGGATTCGCGTTTGCCTGCGGTGGCCGAGGACGATTGGCTCTTCGCGGTCTTTTCCTGCGAGGTGTCCGACTTTTGGCATCCGCAGACGAAGAGTAAGCCACAGCAGCACAAAAACATCAAGGGGCGGTTCATCCGGTGGTCTCCTTCAATCTTCCTCGCGAAGATTTCTTGGTTTAGTGTTGTTTTGATTGATTTATCGGTCTCGGTTCGCAGAGTAATCTTCCGCTCCGCCCAACGCAATTCCATCAGCAAGGGACACTCAAGCCGACACCTTGGTGGTGTCGATCCGACGACAAGCCGTCGGCTTGGCTGGGGTCGTTAAAATCCCGACACGCTTTGGATCGCGTTCGCTTAGCCGGCGTTTTTGCGGCTTTCTTGGATTTCTTCCTTGAGTTGGCTGATTCGCTCCTCGGAAAGATAACGATCGACCAGTTCCGTCGCGTGATCGCAGAGTTCGCGAACTTTTCGTGCGGTGTAGCGGCTTCTTTGCTGGTCGGCCAAGGCGGTGGCATTAACCAGGATGTCCGAAATTCGCTGGCGAAATTCTTTCAGCGAAGGCAGCTTGTCCAGATCGGCCATTTGCTCATCGACTTTTTTCCAGCTTTTTTCCTTGACGTATTTCCGCGCGTACCATCATGGCCGCCCGTCTGGCTACCGTGTCGATCAGTTTTGCTCGGACCTGCATCAGGTCTCCTTCCACGGCCAGGCGGATGCTGTCGTCGGGAAGGTCCAAAATCAATTCGGGAGCCAACCCCGGCGCGAAGGGAACCAATGCCAACAAAGTCGCCGCCGCTATGAACCCGCAGCCAAATGATGTCGTGTTTGGGATCGACGGGGATTTCCACGCGGCCCAAGCGGTCGCTGGTAAGCTTGAACAATTCCTCGGTTTTGGTTTCTTTGGCTTTTCCTTTGTCTTTCTCTTCGTCTGCGTTTTTGGGGGGATATTTTTCCGCCGTCGCGACGACGTAGTGGCCGGCGAGTTTCCTGCGCGGATTGCTTCTAAGGTCGATTTGCAGCGTGGTGGCCGGAAACCGCACTCGGCGAGCCACCGCAAACGAATGCACCCTCTTGCTGGTTTTTGCTCCCAAAGGCGGACGAATGCCCGAAACCAACGTGGCTTGAACCCGCCCGCGAACCACGCTGTCCACGACGAGATATGTCCAAGGCAACATCTGCACTTCTCTCAGCGAGCCATCTTTGTTGTCGTAGCGGAAAAACGCAATCAGAATCGAACCCTTCCGAATTTGCACGCGGAGCAATTCGGCTTGGGGATCTTCGGCCACCTTGACGGGAACGAAAGCCCCGGCCCGCAGTCTCAAGGAAATTGCACCGCGGGCCATGTCGACATCTTCCACCGTCAACGAGGGCTGAAACAATTCCGAGAGCACGCGAAAGAGTGCTTCGGGGACGGTCGGCCTTTCCCAGATTTCCGTCTGGAACAGCGGTCCCATTTCGTGCGTCAATTCGTCCCATTCTCTTCCGGCCAATTCGTACCCGGAACCCGCACGAGTCACCGTGAGGAAAAACTGTTTGTCGAATGCCGCTTTGGGGGCCGGTTCGCCTTCGGCGGGTTTGGGCAGGTCAAAATCTGCAGCGGTGAGGCGTTCCAAACCCAGAGAATTCGCGGGCGCGATTTCCGGGGCTTCTTCCACGCGGTAATTCCATTGTCCGCCGGTGCTGCGTTCAATCGCCGCCGACAATTGCGAGAGAACCCGCCGACGATAGGTGGCCGTCAATAACGGATCGCGATCAAACGCCACTGCCACCCTTACGCGATAAGGTTGCAGCTCGTAAGGCGTCTCCGGGACCGGCATGGGTTTCTTTTTGCTTTTGGGTTTCGCAGTTTGTCCCCAAACCGGGCCATTGAAACAGAGAACCGCGAGCATCATTCCCAAAATAATCACGCGGCAACGATGCCCGATTAAAGTGACAACGCGATTTGGCGAAGCTTGCTTTGCATCGATCGAGAAATCCCTGAGCGGAATCTCGCTAGCCAACGGTTCTTCGGAAACGGTTTTTGGTGAAAGACCGGCGGCTAGCGCCTTGCCGCTCAGTTTGGCGACAACGGGATCTAGCAAACGATTCTTAGCAAACGCGACTTGCATGAGGCGGCGGTTCCAGGTGGAATGATTCATGTCGGTTTAAGGGGTTTCCGGGGGAATCCAGGCGTTGACCGTCCAACGGTCGATGTTTTGATAGGTGTGGACCCCATCGAGCGGGAAGTTTTCCAAATGGCTGCGGTAGACCGAATACTCGTCCACTTCCCATAAGGGAATGTATTGCACTTCCGCCCACATCAGGCGATGCAAGCGCTTGAGTTGATCGAGAGCGGTTTTCCAATCGTTGGTTGTGTCGAGTGCAATCAATTCCTGCCTTAGCCAATCGGGCAGGTGTTCCAAATCAGAGATGCGGGCGCGGGGCTGCATGGTGAGGAACGGCCAAAGTTCGGTTAAGGGTTCGGCCATTGTTCCCGTGCGATACACGATGTCCCAATCTTCGGAATCTTGGGGTACTTTTTCACCCCGGCCGTTGAGCAATTCCACCGGAATGCCCACCCGCTTCCATTCGGCGATCATGTTTTTCGCCGCCGCCATGATGGGCGGATCGGGGTCGCAGACCATTTTCAGCTTGGGAATCTTTCCGCCCAACGCCTTCTGAGACGCCAACCGCAACGCCACTGACAAGGTCAAATCGTAAGCCCGAGGTTCGATGAGCGTGTTGTAGCCGTAGTTGCTGCGGTCGAATGGGGCCGTTACTAGGCGGGCGTGTTTAGGGTCTGCTCCTTGAAGAATGTCCTCGCGCAAAATTCGCTCTTTGTTGATGGAATGCACCAAGGCCCGGCGAAATTCACGGTTCCGGAGCGGTTTGCTTTTCGGGTTGAACTGCAACACGTGCATGCGGGGCAAGGCTTGCTTCATCACGAAAAACCGATCCGTTTCGCTCAATTTGTCAATCGTCCAAATCCGGGGGTTCGCGAGCAGGTCGATCTTGCCCCGAAGAAGCGCTTGATTCGCCTCTTCGGGCGTGGCGAATTTGTGTTCTTGAATCTCGGCGACGTGAAACTCGGTGTTTTCGTCGGTTTGCGGGATCGCCCGCCGATAGCGCACCATGTCGGGTTTTCGTTCGACTGGACGGAACCGCTCGCTATACACATCCTTCAATTCCTCGGGGCCTTCGTATTGCTGGGCATCGAACGGGGTTCGCCTGAGCGGAAAGTTCAGCAAGGCTTCCGTGCGGAGCGGCACGCGGGAAAACTTGACTTCCAAATGCAAAGGCGAGATGACTTCGATCGAATCCAAGAAACTCGCCAGCCGCTCATCGTACAGCGGATGATGGGGATCGAGCAGTTGATTGAAGGTATTGACAATGTCTGTGGCGGTGGTTTGGGGCCGAGCTTCCCAGGACAATTGGCCGGGCGTCAATTGGAAGACCGCCTGCCGGCCCAAATCTTTAGGTTCCCATTGCTCGAAGTACCGCGAATGGTAACGGGGCGTGCCGTGATAGCGGTTGACCGCGAATAACGAACTCCGGGTCAGATAATTTTCCCGCTGATCCGCCGCCGTGGGCAGAAAGAACTCGGTGGGTTCATAGGGCAATTGCATTACGCCCACGTGCAATCTTTGAAACCGCCGCCAGGTTTTGGTGTAGCTGGACCGCAAGCCGGGCGTGTCGGGCCAAATTGAAATCGCCTGGCCGGCGAGCGTTGAGGCCTCATCGTGCTTTCCCTGCTGGGCGACGGCCAAGGCTTGTTGTTCGAGCTTGGCGGCCTGCTGTTCCAGATTGGTTTCCCACTTTTTCACGGTCGCGTGAGTTTTGTCGATCTTCCGCAGGCGGCCCAGAAAATGCCTGGCCCTGCGATAGTCTTTTGTCGCCGCCGCCGAGGCCACCAAGGTCTCGGTGACTTCGCCGAGTTTGGTGCTCAGTTCGGGGTAATCCGGTTTGCGGTCGTGCAATTCCTCGAAGTAAACCAAGGCGGTTTCCGGCTCTTTCTTTTTGCGATGGTTTTCCCCTTCCATAAAGACCAGATAGTTTTTGCGTCCGTCGAGGCCCGGCCATTCGGGGAGTCTGCGTTCCAGTTGATACAGCAACTCGAACGCCTGCCGTTGTTCGCCGGCTTTGACGAGCAAATCAACCCGGCGGAGCAAGAGTTCCTCGTGATGAATGATCTCTTCGACCTTTTTGGTTTCCAGGCGGAATTCCGGGGCCTCCCCGCCGTTGGGCAGCACTAAGGTCAGATAATTCAGTTTGTCCCGTTGCTCCTTGAATTCGTCCGTGCTGAGCTTAGAGCGGTTTTTCATCAACTCTTCGAGTTGTGTTTCCAGCTTCTTAAGGGTGTCGGGGCGAGGATAAACGGGTTCGCAGACGATGACTTCATCGGTGTCTTTCAGCCGCACCCAATCCACTGGGGGTTCCAGCAGCAATTGCTTGACGGTGGGAACCTGCATGTCCTCGTATTTGGGCAGGCTTTCTTCGGGAGCTTTCGCCGGCGGTTTTTCTTCGGCAGCGGGTTTTTCTTGCGCCGCGGGTTTTTCTTGGGCTATCGCAAAAGAGGCAAGCAAGCCCACGCAGAGGATCGCGCGGGAAAACCAAATTGGGAATCGAGTATATTGTGTATTCTTCATAGAGACCTCAATTTTTCGGGGCGATTTCTTGAGGATCGCGAAGGAAATCCGTTAGGTTTTGAAGCATTCAACATAACCAGGGGGCTGACGCTCCCCGCTCGCCTTTTGATTCCGCATTACTTGTCTTCGGTGAGCAGGCTTTCCAAGGGGTAGAGGCTGCCATCTAAGCTGGGGGCGAGGATGTGCTTGCCGAAGAGAAAAGGGGTGCTTATTAGCGATTGCCCCACGGCCTTTTGTTGCAGCACGTTGCCCGTATTGGGATCGACGACCCAGACTTCGCCGTTTTGCTTGGTGATGAGCAACCCCGATCCCATCGCAAGCGGAGCACCCGCCAAGCCGGCGTTTCCTAAAGACAGCGACCAAACTTTTTTGGGGGCCGGCGTGAGTTCAAAGGCGTGCAACTCGGAACGGTTTGTTTCCACGAAGACTTTGTCTTTCACCATCCATACGGCGTTGGTCGCATCGCCATCTAAGGGAGTGCTGCCGAGAATCTGAAAGGATTGGGCATCCAACACGTGCAATTGCCGGGCCGCATCGGCGAAGACCACAGCATCTTCAAAGGCAGTGAAGGGCACGTTCACGGGGGATTTCAACGGCAGCGTGCGAACTTCAAACAAATGCGGGCGGGGATCGGTGCGGTATTGGAACCGCGTCAAAACGCCCGCGCTATCGACGGCCATAAATTGGGTGTCGTCCAAACGCTCCAAGTGCATCCAGCGAATGGGGTTTTGTCCCTTGGCGGGCTTCACGTCGAGTTCCCGCGTGTAATCGTCCACGCGCGGACCGCCCGGCTTCAAGGGAACGAAATGCAACCGGCCTTTAAGAGGCAACACCATCCCGTCGCGAATGGCGATAGGCTTGACTTCAAGCGGGTCGGGAATGTTCAAGCCTCGGCCCAATTGAGCGTTGGGAGTGATGAACCAGGCCCGCGGCTCTTTGCCGCCCGCGTAAACGAACAGCGAACCATCTTCCAAAGGCACGGCTCCCAAGGGGGAAGCCAAATCCCTGGGCAAGTTCACCGCGTAGCTGGGTGTTTGCTGAAATTGGCTGGCGTTCTGATTGGCCGCGAAATCCGACGCATTCAAGCGATAGACTTGCCCATCTTCGTTCACGCAGACCAGAGTCTCGCCCGTGGCATTGGCCGCGAGAATCGAAGATCCCAATGTCAATCCCCAATTGGTCCGCAGGGAATCGTAGAGAAATTGAATCAACACCGTGGAACTGGAATACGGTCGATGCCGGCCCACGAAAAGGCTGTCGCCCAATTGTTGGATTGGCTGAGAACTGACGCCGACGGCCAACGGTTCGCCGACGAACGCCAACGTGCCGGAGTTATTTTCAATCCGCCTGAGGGCGCTGGTGGCCATCCAGACTTGGCCTTCCAAGGCCAACAGATTCATGGGGCCTTCGTGGGGCACCGGCACCTTTTGCGGGGAGAGCAACGTGAGCGGAGGTTGGTCGAGCGCATCGGACACTGTGAACACGGTAATGTGTTCCCCGCTGGAAGGCACGTAAAGTTGGTTGCCCCTTAAGGCCGGGGCATCGCGGACTTGGCCTTCGATGCGCTCGGTGGCGACTTGCACGATGGGATCTTGCGGATTTTTGGGCATGCGAAAGACCCTCAGCAAACTGCGGGTGCTCTCATCGTTCTCGGCCAGCAAAATCAGATGGCCCATCTCCATCAAAGGGGCATCGACGGTGGCCGTCGAAAGCTCTTGGCCCGTTCCGCGTTTATGCCCCACGTGCGAAACTGCCACGCAGGCGAAATCTTGCAAGGCCACCGTATAAATCAATTCCCGGTCGCCTACCGCAATCAGATGCTGCTCATCGGGGGCGGCAATCGGCGGGGACAGCAACGGCTGCGAGAAATGCAGCACGCCTGCCAGCGAACCGTTTCCTAGATCGATTTTGTAAAGCCGATTGCCTGCGCCGACGACGTAAATCACGTTGTCGTGAATCAAAGGCACGCCGGAGAGAGTATCGTTCAAAGGCAACCGCCAGAGCAGTTTTCCCGTGCGTTCGGCGAGAGCCAATAATTCCCGGTGATTGGTGTCGAACACCAAAACGCCGGGGGTTTCCGTGTTGATGGGTTCGGGGAAAAAAGGCGTGTCCAGCCCGATGCTCCGTCGCCAAATCGGTTCCCCCGTGGCGGTGTCCACACCGTAAAGGCAGCCTTTGGCGAGTCCGTAAATCGTGCGGTTTTCCGAGCTTTGATCGGACCTCGTCCGCGAGTGCATCACCAGCGAAACCGGCGGTTGCGGCAAGGCCGGGTGGTCTTCTTCCGACACCTTGGCTTTCACGGTTTCCGGTTGAACCAAGCCTTTCTCTGCATCCAAAGTTTGCACCAACAACGCTTTGATCTTGCGGTTGGTTCTCGTATCGGGATAACGGGCGAGCAAACCTTCGCGGGCATGAAGCGCATCCAACGTTCGCGGAGGTTTGGCCGCCAAGTCGGCTTCCATCCGCTTCACCGCCGCATCGTAAGTTTCCTGCTTGACGATGGCATCCCGCGCGAGGATCAGCAGCGATTTCACCTTTTCTTCCAAGTCTTTCGTGTCGGCATCTTGCGAGTATCGCTGGGCGATTTTCAAGGCTTTCGGCGGGATTCCCAGCAGCGAGCGGTCGCGGGCTTGGGCGGCCGTCTTCGCGGAACCCACGGCGATTTCCGTCGCATATTGCCTGAGATCCGGTTTGAGTTCCTCGAATTTTTCATTGTCGTTGAAGTCGCGGATGAAATTTTCCAACGCCTCCAAACCTTCGGGCCAATCCGGCGAACCGCCCGTGATGCGTTGCAGAATCGTAGCCTTGCCCACGCCGATGCGCGAATCGGGCAATAGCTTATGGGTGGGATATAAGTTCTCGAAATTCTCGAACAACAAAATCGCTTGCGAATAGCGGCCTTCATCCAAAGCCGCTTGAGCGGCATCGAACGCCGCGTTCGAATTCTGCCGACCGATGATGAACCACAAGATCCCGCCGATTAAAAGCAGCAGCAACGTTCCGCCGAACAGGCTCAGGACAATGGGCGATTGCAGCACATCCTGCTCGCCGGGACGCACCGGCCGGGGACGCATTCGCTCGCGGAGCTTCCCCAAGGAAGACGGTTTGCCCTCGGTTTTATCCGCGGGCTTTTGGCCTTTGCGTCTGGGGCGGTCTTCTTCCTCATCTTCCAAATCCTCATCGTCGATGAAATCCGCTTCCTCATCCAACGGGGTTTCTTCTTCCTCGACGAAATCTTCTTCGTCGAACTCCACATCGTTTTGGTAGAGGTCGGCGAACTCTTCCCCCTTCTTTTTTGAGGGTCGTTTCGATTTGGGATCTTTGGCCATAATGGGAATTCTCGAAGGTCTGATAACAAAGGTTTTTTCTTGCCGGCGAAACGTGTTTTGTGTGCCATGCCCACGGCTTTGCGTGGGCATGTTTCTTGTGAAAAAGGGGCTTCCCCCGTTTTTACATGGCCACTCAAAACAGTGGCCATGCCACCCCGATGAGCGGGACCGAACACGAATGTGACGAAACTTATTCCTCGCTTTGTACCGAGGCGAGGCGGATTTTCTGCATCCCCGCACCCGTGGCGGAATCGAACACTTTCACGAACGCTTCGTGCCGGCATTTGGGGTCGGCTTTAATAATTACTTCATTCTTTTGTTCCGCCCGCAGTTTATCCCCCAGTATGTTTTCCAATTCGAGGGGATCGACCGGGTCATCATCGACGAAAATGTTGTCCTCAGCGTCGATCCGCACCATGATCGAAGTCATCTCCAATTCTTCCATGTTTTGCAGAGTCTGTGCGCCTTTTTTGTCGGGATCGGGGGCGGGGGTTTCGATGGTTTTCGTCGAACTGAACGAAGCCGTAATCATAAAGAAAATCAACAGCAGAAACGTCACATCGACCATCGGCGTCAGGTCCATGTCTTCCAGTTCGCCCTTCTCGCGGGTGAAGGTAAACTCTTCTTCCTCATCATCCCCCTTCGGCGACGGTGGACCCCAAGGCGGTTGGGGAGGACGTTGGGCCGGTTGAGGGGAAGGCGCAAGAGATCGTTGCTGGGGAGCCGTCTCCGCCGGTTCTTCGCGGGGTTTTCGCGGAAGTTCGCGGGTTGTTGCCCAGGCTTTTTCCTCGCCCCCCGCATCGGCTTTTTCCTCGCCCCCCGCATCGGCGGTTTCCGACGGCGCTTTCAATTCGCGAGTGGGAGGCAGGGGATCGAGAGGTTTGGCTTCGGCGGGGGCGGGTTCCTCCGGCTCGAGTTTGGCTTCCGGGATTGGAACTGTGAATTCCTGCGCACATTTGGGGCACTTCAGCGTCTTGCCCGCCTTGCGGCTGCTGATGCTCAATTTCTGATTGCAGTTTTCACAGCGAAAAAGAATGGGCATGGATTTCGAACACTCAAATCAAAATGGAAATCGATTGAAAAAAAATCCCAATGACCAAAACCCAATGACCAACAAATGGAACAACACTTCATGGATTGGTCTTTGGTCATTGGGTTTTGGTCATTTGGTTTTATCCTTGACCTCGAAATAGAATTGAATGCCTTCCACTTCGGCGGCTTTGCGCATCACATCCATAATCACGCCTTCCCTTACGTCGCGGTCGGCTTTGAGGATGACCTTGGTTTTGCCCGCCGCGACGCCCGCTTCGACATCTGCCTTCACATCGTCCAACGTGCCTTCCTCGCCGCTGTTGAGAATAATTGTGGGCGGAGCGCGGGGTCTTCCGGGCGTTTGATGGTCAGAATCGTGGCAGCGGCGGAATCCACGCCCACGCCATGCTTGGCTGGGGGCACGTCCAGATCGCGTTTGCTCTGCATGGTGGAGGTGACCATAAAGAAGATCAACAGCAGAAACACCACATCGATCATGGGGGTGATGTCGAGATCCACTTCCTCGCCGCCGCCCTTTTTGTGGGCGAGGGCGTCTTCTTCACCGCTGATGGAACCTTTGCGTTTCACGCCGTCGCCCCTCCGGCAGCCCGCGTGTCTTCCACATCTTCCAGGAAGACGCCCAAATCGTGTTGCACGGCATCTTGCAGTTTGCCGATGCGAATTTGAACCAAGTTCCCGGCCATCACCAGCGGAATCGCGATAATCAGCCCCAAAGCGGTGGTCAACAATGCGAAGCTGATGTCGTTGGCTAACTTGGTGGGGTCGGTTCCGCCTGTCGAGGAGGCGATTTTGGCGAAGGCGTTAATCATCCCCAACACCGTCCCCAACAACCCCAACATCGGGGCGCTCTTGACGACCGTGGCAATCCAAGATGTGCCGTATTCCAGCGAGGCCAGAATGTCCCGCTCGAATTTCTCCGCCAACAATTTTGCCGGAGTTTGTTCATGGGGCGGTCCATGTTTTGGGCGGCCACCAACACCAATTGGGGCACGGCTTTGCTCCAATAAGGTCGGAGAATCGCACAGATCGGCCACGGCGTTCAAATCCTTCTGGGCCAGATGATCGCGGATGTCATCCAAAAACTGATCGGCAGAAGCGGCAGAAGCGAATCGCTTTTGCCGAACCCGGTACAACAACAAAATCACCCAAAACAAGCCGAACATGGCCGTTAAACCCATCGCCACGTAAATGCCGTTCGCGAGAAAGACAAGCAGATCGTCCATTTATGAAGTCCAAGAAGTCGATTCAACAGAAAAAACGAAATCCTCGCGAAACGCAATCGCGAGGCGGCGGTTATTGTAAGTAAGTTTGCCGGGTGACAACAAATTTGTAACCCGTTCCTTGCGATTCCACCACGAAATAAGTTCGGCGAATTTGCGCGACGGGTTTGTTGCGATAATCCAATTCCAAACGGGCGAGTTTTTGTTCCACATCGGGTGGATAGAAGTGGAAGATCGTGCCGTTGCGGGCATCGACGCCCGCCTTTTTGAACAGCTTGATGTCAACAGATTTTCGGCCCCCGCCTTGCCAAGTCATGTACAATCGCTTTTCCCCTTTGCCGGTGTTCAGGGTTTTGGTGTTGGGTTTGGCTTGGGAAAAATTCCAGACGTAATACAGTTTGCCATCCGGGGTCAGCACGCCGAATTGGATTTTGAAAAAGTCCAACTGTTTGGCGTAGGTCTCGATGGTGCCGGAATCGGAAAATCGTACGAACCAGCGTTGTTCGCGAGGCAAGCCCGCTCCCTTTCCTCCGTTTCCCAAAGGTCTGCCGCCCGTGCCGGTGGCACTGCCCGTTTTGCCGGAGTTTTGATCGTTGACTTCAAACTGTTCCGGGGCTTGCGTCGTGGCTTGGTCGGCCACATCAATCACGTTGTCCAAAGTCTCTTCCATTTCGGTGACTTCCGAAGGCATTTCGGTCACCGAGGGATCTTGCGTGGGCGGTTCGGGGGAATCCACTTTCAGGGTTTCGTTGGGGTCGCCATCCAATTCACCGCCGGGAAGATCGACCAATTCCAAAGCCACCCGGTCTTCCACCGTCGGCTCCAACTGCGAGAAATACAGGATGAACAAGTAAATCACGCCGAGAATCAGCGACAGCACCACGGCCAGCATGAACGCCCGCGCATTGTCGTAACTGGTGACACCCATCACAGGTTCCCGCTTGCGATCTCGAACCGAGGTGTTGTCTTGTTTGCTTCGGCGAGGCGGAGCGGTTTTCGTGGCCATTCAATTCATCCTCTTCGCAAAAACCCGGGCAACGAAGCCGAGCGTGCAAATGGTTTTGAGATGATGGTGGGTAGGAAATTCGGCGGGTTTTGTGAAGTGACCCTCTGCATAAAACCCTGAATTCTATCGTAGGGTGGGGGTTCAGTCATGTCAACGAAGCGGTTCCCCGTTTGGGTTCCGCCTGATGTCCCGCGATCCGCAGGAATTTCCTCTTGCCCAAACTCGCCCGTTGTTTCCGAGAATCGGGCCTGATAAAATCCGTTGAGAAAGATACACCGCCATGAACCCTTATCCCGATCCGACTTTAACCGACACGCCCTCCGGCTTGCTGGAAATCCATTTGTTAGGAATGCTCGATTTCGATGCTGCCCTGTTTCTGCAAGAGCGTTCGGTTTATGAAATCAGCGGAAGGAACTCCCTAGATGCCGGGCTGCTGCTGTGCGAACATCCGCCGATGATTAGCGTGGGACGGGATGGCAGCCGAGACGATATTCTCGCCGATGTCCAACAATTGGCCCGCCGGGAAATCGAAACCCGCTGGCTGAACCGGGGCGGAGGCTGCGTGGTTCACGGGCCGGGACAACTCGCCGCCTACCCTATCTTTCCTTTGGATCGGCTGGGTTTGGGGCTTGTCGAATTCCGATCCCGCTTGGAACAAAGCGCGATCGACATGGCGGAAGAATTTCAAGTTCCCGCCCATCGACTGCCGGGCCAGGCGGGGCTTTGGTGCCGCAACGGCCAATTTGCCCATCTGGGCGTGGCCGTGAAGTCCTGGGTTTCCTATCATGGCATCTTCATTGATGTGGCTCCCCAAGTGGAAAATTCCAAGTTGCTGAAACCCTCTTCCAGCGGGGAGCCGTTGACTTCCCTCTCGGCACAATCGGGCAAGTTGGTTTCGATGAATTCCGTGCGAGAAAGCCTTGCCCGGCACATCGCAAAACAGATGGGGTATTCCCGCACTCACTTTTATACCAGTCATCCTTTATTGCATCGCCAGACGCGAAGGGCTTTCGTAGATGCTTGAAATCCTGACCGAGATTCCCCCCACCCCGCCTAGGCGAAGACTGCCCAAATGGCTCAAACGGCCCATGCCCCAGCCGGACATGGCTTACACGAGCCAACGTGATCGAAGACCTGCAGCTGGAAACCGTCTGCGAGAGCGCGAAGTGCCCCAACCGCACCGAATGCTGGTCGCAGCAAACCGCAACCTTCATGATTTTGGGAAACGTCTGCACGCGGCCCTGTGGATTTTGTTCGGTCCCCAAAGGCAAAACGGAAACCGTGGAGTCGGATGAACCCGCACCGCGTGGCCGAAGCCGCCGCCCGGTTGGGACTGAAGCATGTGGTGATTACCTCCGTCACCCGCGACGATTTGCCCGATGGCGGGGCCGAGCATTTTTATCAATGCGTTCTTGCCGTCCGCGAACGCACCGGCGCGGCGGTTGAAGTTCTGACGCCCGATTTCCTGGGCAACACCGCAGCCATCGACCGCGTGATCGAAGCCCGGCCCGAAGTGTTCAACCACAACACCGAAACCGTCCCCCGCTTGTACGACCGCGTCCGCCGCAACGCCGTCTATCGACGCACGCTGGATCTGCTCAAACGGGTCAAAAACGAAGCGCCCAACGATGCTTACCAAAAGCGGCCTGATGTTGGGATTGGGCGAGACCCCAGAAGAAGTCTTGGAAGTCTTCGCCGACTTGCGAGGCGGTCGGTTGCGACATGCTCACCCTGGGCCAATACCTGCAACCGACGCCCGCCCATCTGCCGGTCGAACGCTATCTTCCGCCGGAAGAATTTGACGAAATCGGCGATTTGGCCCGGGGCTTGGGTTTCGCTTGTCGCCAGCGGCCCCTTCGTCCGCTCCAGCTACCATGCCGGAGAAATGACTTCGCGCGTCGAATGAAATTCGGCTTGGCCTTTACTGCTGGATTTCGCGGATGAGCTCTTCGTTAATGGCTAGGAACTCCTCGGCCCAGTGGTAATCGTCGAGCAGGGTTTCCGTGCTTCGCCCAAGCTGCAAAAAAGCGGCATAGATGGCTTCGATTGTGGCGAGTCCTGCTGCCGGATCTTGATGGAGTTTTGAGGTGCGGGGATAGGCCGTCTTCCATGCGGGCAAACTGCGGATGGGCAAATCTTGAAACTCGCGCTCCATCCTTTCCGCATATTTCCAAGTCCCATCTAACACCAACAATCCACACTCGGCATCTTGGGCGGAAAGCAACGGCCCGCCGATTCCCAACCGGACGTAATTGCCCAAGGGTTCCGGCCCGCGGTGCGGGAATTTCCAGAACACGAACCCCTCCCGCCCTTTCAATGGGGCGACCGTGCATTTGCCGGCCCGTTCCTTGGGATGGACAACCAGAATCGTGGGAGGAAACATAAGACGCCGCCTTCGCGGTTTTTAGGGGGAAACCGAGATTCGCGAGAGCGTGTGATCGATGCGGGCCAAACATCGCTGCTGCCCCAACACGGCGAGGCAATCGAACAACCCCGGCCCTTGGGCTTTTCCCGTCGTAGAAATCCGAATGGCGTGAATCACGTCGCCCAATTTGATGCCCGCTTCTTCGCAATAATCTTTCAGCAAGGTTTCCAAAAAAACCGGGTCGAATGCCTCGGCAGCGGCCAGTTTTTCGCGGAAGCCTTTCAGATGACCTACCGCTTCCGGCGCATTCGTCAGGCGTTTTGCGAAGGCTTTTTCATCGTAGGCCAACCCATCATCCGGCAGGAAGAAATCCTCGGCGTTCAACACATCCCCAAAAATCACCAACCGCTCGGCCAAGGCATCAATCACTTGGCCGACGTAGTTTTGCGTCTCTTCATCGGGAGGATTCGCGATCAGCTTGGCCTGAATCAAAAACGGCAAACAGCCCGCAATTTTTGCTTCGCGGGACAGTTCGCCCATCCAATGCGCCTGATAACTTTGCAGTTTGTCGCAATCGAATCCCGCGGGCGATTTGATGACCCGATCCAACGTGAAGCCGGCGATTAACTCTTCGCGGGAAAAGTATTCGGTCTTGTCGTCCAGCGACCAACCGAGCCGGGCCAAAGCGTTCAAAACCCCTGCCGGCAGATAGCCGATGCTTTCGTAATACGCCGTCATCACGGGATTGAGGTCATCCGCAGTCCCCAAACCCAAGCGGGCGAATACGCGGTCGCCGGCGTCGAACATTTTGCGAAACTGCGGATTGTTGCGGTACTTGCCCACGTCCCTTTTGCTGAGTTTCTTCGAGGTTCCCGGCGCGGTGACGAAGGGAATGTGTGCGAACACGGGCGGTTCATATCCCAAGGCTTGGTGAAGCAAACATTGCGTGGGCGTGTTGGAAAGATGTTCTTCCGCCCGAATGACGTGCGAAATCTGCATCGCGGCATCATCCACCACGCAGGCCAGATTATAAAGTGCGGAACCATCGCCTCGGGCAATCGCGGGGTCGGCGAGTTGAGCCAGATCCCATTCCACTTCGCCCCGCACGAGGTCTTGGATTTTCAACTTCTGATCTCGCGGAACCAACAACCGCACCACAAACTTTCGGCCCTCGGCTTGGTATTGTGCCTGCTCCGCTGCGGACAAATCCAAAGACCGCCGCACGTTCAGCCTGGCCCCGCCCGCTTTTTCGGAGGCTTCGCGGTCGGCTTGGTTTTCTTCCGGCGTGTTATAACAGCGAAAAGCTTTGCCCTCGGCCAAGAGTTTTTCGATGGCGGCGGAATACAAATTCGCCCGCTGAGATTGATAATACGGGCCATGCGGGCCATCGATTTCCGGGCCTTCATCCCAATCCAAACCCAGCCAGCGAAAGGCCGCCAAAATGGGGGCGAGGGCTTCTTCGACGTGGCGGTCTTGGTCGGTGTCGTCGATTCGCAGCACGAATTGCCCGCCGTTGTGCCTGGCCCATAGCCAATTGAAGAGCGCGGTCCTCATCCCGCCGATGTGCATGTAACCCGTGGGACTCGGAGCAAATCGCGTGCGGACCATAATGAAATCGGCTCTATGAAAAAAGAAAAAATGGCAGGTGCGTGCCGGATGATAAAAGCCGATCCATCGCAAAATCAAGCGCGCGTTGCGGATTGATGAGCAACAGACGCACAATCCGGGAATCCGGTAAAAGTCGTCTCGAACGGTCATCCGCTGTTTTCCCGGTCGGCGCGCGTGAGATTCGCACTCATGCGGGCGGTTCGTGTGCTATGTTTTCTCAAGTCCGCTGGGATGCGTTTTGTGCGCGAGTTTTTTCTGCGCGATGCCGCCGTGAACTTGGGAGAACGAAATATGTCGGGTGACCCCTGGAGCCGACCCTCGTTGGAAGATTTGCAACGGGTTTTGGAAAGCATTGATAAATCGCCCGGAACCCACGCTCGCGAAGCCGAGCGGTTGGAGCTTTCGGTGCCGGCGGAAATTACCACTCGGCGGGGAAACGTGATTTCCGCGATGACCCGCGAAATCAGCCGCTTGGGCATCGGGCTGTTTCATCGCGGTTCGCTAAGTCCCGGCGAAGTCACCGTGCGGATGGCCAGCGAAACCCGCCAGTTTGAATACCGCGTGCTCATCGAATGGTGCCACCCCTGCGAAAGCGGAATGTTTTTAAGCGGCGGGCGATTTTTGAGAAAACGCAGCGAATCCCCGAAGGGCAGCGAAGCAGACGATGCGGAATAACGGCCCGCTAAAAATCTCCTAGGGGAAACCATCGTGGCGGTTGGCGAGGCGTTGGTAGAGTCCTAAATCGCCTTTGCTGATGGGTTTGGACTCCACATCGTCGCTGATGAACCGTACGCTGCCGTCGCAGAGCACGAACTGCGCACCGCCGAGGTTCACCCCGCCGGGGTGCGGGCTGGAAAACGAAGTCGGGCCGCGATTGAGCCGCGAGCCGTGGCTGCATTCGGTCATCACGTCGTTTTCAAATTCGTTGGAACCCACGCCCGGCCAGATGCCGGCGGAACTCGCCACGCTGCGTTCGCCGACCATAAACGTGTTGGACGTCCCATCGGTGATGTCGAGAAACCGGCAGTTCGAGTTCCACCACATGATGCCGTTGGCTTCATGGGGAGTGTCGATTTGCCCAGGCCAAAATACGGTGTTGCGGCCCGTCGTCCAACGCGGCAGCGAAAGGCTGCCGTGGTTGCCGGAGTAGTTGGACGTTCCGTAATCCCACCGCATGGGGTTGATAACGGAAGTCGGATCGGACGGGCAACGATACGGAGGGATCTGCGTTTGCAGGAACTGCTTGCCAATATCGGAATCCGCGGCGAGGCATCGAATGGCTGAAATCAAGCTGTTGATAGATCGGAGCCTGATCGAGCATAGGCAAAATGAAGGTTTGCCAACCAAATCGCGGAGCATTCCCCGCCGTGCTGACGTGGGCCGTCCACGCGGGCGGGAATACGCCATGAATGTCGTGATAGTTATGCATCGCGAGTCCGATTTGCTTCAAATTGTTTCTGCAACTCGAGCGGCGGGCGGCTTCGCGGGCGCGTTGAATGGCCGAGGGCAAAAACGAAATGCTAAGGGCGACAATGCCGGTCACAACGAGAAATTCAATCAACGTGAAGCCGCGCCGTTGGGGGGTGGAGGTGCGCATGGATTTTGCCCGTTCGGGTTTCGATGGTGGACGGCATTTTAAGTATTTGACAAAAATCATTTTCCCATCAGCGATTACTGCCGGATCGCCATGAACTCTGAATAATTCAGGCTAAAAATCTCCTACGGCCAAACCATCGTGGCGGTTGGCGAGGCGTTGATAGGTTCCTAAATCACCTTTGCTGATGGGTTTGGACTCCACATCGTCGTTGATGAACCTTACGCTGCCATCGCAGATGAGGAACTGCGCGACCGCCGGGGTGCGGGCTGGAAAACGAAGTCGGTCCGCGATTAAGCCGCGAGCCGTGGCTGCATTCGGTCATTACATCGTTTTCAAATTCGTTGGAACCCACGCCCGGCCAAATGCCGGCGGAACTCGCCACGCTGCGTTCGCCGACCATGAACGTGTTGGACATGCCATCCGTGATGTCGCGAATCCCGCAGTTCGAGTTCCACCACATGATGCCGTTGGCTTCGCGGGGAGTGTCGATTTGTCCGGGCCAAAACACGGTATTGCGGCCCGTCGTCCAACGCGGTAGTGAAAGGCTGCCGTGGTTGCCTGAGTAGTTGGAAGTTCCGTAATCCCACCGCATGGGGTTGATGGCGGAAGTGGGATCGGACGGGCAACGATACGTGGGGATTTGAATTCGCAGCCATTGCTTGCCGAATTCGGAATCCGCCGCCGGCAAGGGGTTGCTGAAATTAAATTGTTGAAAGAGTGGGGCTTGATCGACATAAGGCAAAATCGAGGTTTGCCAGCCAATTCGCGGGCCATTCCCCGCCGTGCTGATGTGGGCCGTCCAAGCGGGCGGGAATAGTCGATATGTGTCGTGATAGTTATGAAAGGCGAGTCCGATTTGCTTCAAATTGTTTCTGCAAGTCGAGCGCCGGGCGGCTTCGCGGGCTTGTTGAATGACCGAGGGCAAGAACGAAATGCTAAGGGCGACAATGCCGGTCACGACGAGAAATTCAATCAACGTGAAGCCGCGCCGTTGGGGGGTGGGGGTGCGCATGGATTTTGCCCGATCGTGTTAGTGAGTGGAAGCGAGACGCCAGTGGTCGCGAATGCGTTCCCAGCGGGTTGTGGACGTTTTTTTGATTCCGATGGGCACTTGCCGGGATTGTTTGTAGGCCAATTGGCGCATTTTTTCCGCCGTGTTCGCCATCCGCCACGTACCGGCTTTCTCGAATCGAATCGTGCGGGCTTGGCGGGTTCCGGGGTTGAGTTCAAACGAGGCCATTGTTTGCCCGGCATCGAGTTTGGGCTTGAGTTTTTGCAAGGCTTTTAAGTCGGCGATCATGCCTTTGACCATTTGAGGATGCTCTTTCAAGCGGGCTTCGAGCGCTTGCATCTCCTCATCGGATTTGGTGATCCTGAGTTCGGATTCGGGGAACATGTTTTCCACGAACTTCCGATGCTCGCCGGCTTCCAAAGCGGCGATGGCTTTTTCAATCGCCGCCTGCACATCGCCGGGAAATCCTTCGAAGTGAGGGATTTTTTCCTCGGCGGGGTCGGTGAGGTGAAAATCGTGGGAGGCTTCTTCCGAGGAGGAGGTCTCGGCCACGATTGTTGCTTTGGATTTCTCTGCATCCTGAAATTCGATCTCGGCTTTTTTCATCGCCCTTAATTTATCCAGCCATTCTTTCTCGAACACTCCACCGACTTTGATGTTCTTCGCCATTTTCTCGACGGTGGAAAACTGGCGAATGTTTTGCAGTTCTTTCAGGGGCATGTATCGCTCCATGAACGTGGCCAGGTCGCCTTTTTCCAAAAGGGCGATCGCATCGTCCAGGTCGGCTTCGAGCTGTTTTTTGGGATCGTTGCTGACCGGACGCTTGTCGGGCGCGGGTTTTTCTTCTTTCGCAGCGGGAGTTTTCTGCTCGGTTTTCTTAGCCGGTTTTTTCGGCGGGGGGTTGGGTTTCGGCTCCGCGGCAGTTTTGGCGGGCGGTTCGGGGTCTGGGGATGGTCCGGGATTCGGACCTCCACAACCTGCGAGGATGCACAACAGACACAACGAAAGCAAAATTGGAAGCGTGCGCGAGTCGTCCGGTTGAAAGAAAACAGACATGCGTTTCCCCTGAGAGAAATTGAACGAGAAGGGATACCCGCCATTGTGCCAACCGAAACGGAGGATGCCAAGCCTTTTGGGGGAGATTCCATTTCTCCAACAAAAAACCGCATGCTTCGGTGCGTGAAAACACCGAGGCATGCGGGTTGTGGAGATGAGTTGTTTTTGTGGAACTTATTCGTCGATGGGGGCCGCCGGCGTGGGGGCGAGGATGGGCGCGTTGGGCTTCGTCGGGGTGGCATCGATTTCGGTTCCGTCGGGTTGGATCACCCCCGGCGGCAAAACAGTCCCGTTGAAAGAACTCCCCGAGTAGTCGGCGGAGGGATAAAAGCCTTGCGATCCATCGCCTGCAAATCCCATCGCGGGAGAGGCTCCATATATGTTGCCGTAAGGATTGCCGTTGTTGTTACCGTAAGGCTGACCTTGAACGGAAGTTCGGTTGCGGGTCTTGTAATATCCGTAGCGAATGGGAACCGTGTAGTGCCAGTTGGGCGGGCAAGGCGCACCGGGAATGGCATTGGGTCGAGGTTGCCATTGGGGAACCTGTTGATGGTAAAAGCCCAATTGCGTGGTGTCGGTGGGTTGATAAATCACGGGCAACGGCTTGGCATATTGCTGTTGCGAATTATTTCCGCCGGTGTAATAAGATCTCGGCCAGTAACGGGCGTATTCCACGGGCTGGCGGTAAATCGGTCTGCGAATTGGCATCATCCAGTTCGGGCCGTGGTTCTGATAGCCGTACCAGTCTTTGCCCTTCTGAATCGGGACGCTGCCTTGCGGCATGCCGGGGAAACCCATCCCCGCTTGCGGCATGCCGGGATAGCCCATCATGCCAGGATAATCCATTCCCGCTTGGGGCATGCCGATGAAATCCGCATCGGCCTCACCCGGCGTGGGCAGCGGTTCGGATTCGGTAATCGGCTCGTTGGGGGTATCGCTAATGTTGACAATACCGACCTCAGCGTCTTGAGCCGGCAAGGACGAGAGATCGCCCAGGCCGACACCGGCCAATGCCAGGGCGGCGATAAGTTTTACGGGGAATTTGGGCATCGCGGAGTTCCTGGGACGAATAAAAAGCATGAAAGAAAGGTTTTGCATTCTGTTCCGGCTCCAAGACGCTCCGCACGAAGAGCGGAAAGCCGGGAGACCTTCCTCCTTCGACGGAGGTCTGGAACGGAGATGTCGGCACACATGACTTAGGCGGATTCATTTCATTGAAGGGGCATCCCGAGGGGATAGGCTCCGGGGAACCCCGCATTGGCGGGCTTGGGCATCCGCGAGATGGGCGTCAAGCGGCTGGAAGGCAGTCCCCAACCATAGTTGTAGGTGTATTCGACGTTGGGCGCGAGCGGAACAGCAACCGGATGGCCGTAACCCTGAGCCGCGTAGATTCGTCCATCGCGTTGATCGAAATAATGCGGATCGATGGGATAGCCCATCCCATAATGCCCCGCGAGGGGAATCTCTCGACGCCAAGTTCCGACGCGGGTATTCAGAATCGACCTCTTGGTGGCGCTGGTTGCATCCGGCGGAATCTGCTCCGGCAAAGGTCGGCCCCAGACTCGGGAACCCCCGGCATAAGAGTTTGTGGTGTGATCGTCGTAGAGGCAGTGACAGAAGCTGTAATAGGGCCACGTGCAACAGCATTTACAGTGATGTTTGAATCGGCAAATCGGGCAGTCGCAAGCCTCTTCCTCGGTGTCGCAGTATTGCCAGCCCTCATCGCCAGAACGTTGGCACAGCCGGGAAAGAGGATTTGTTCCCCGTCCATCGGGAACGTATTGGATAACTTTCCCTTGCGTGCAACTGTCTGAAATTTCGCAGAAGCCGGCCGTTTCGACAGCCGGTTTCGTTTCCGATGCGGTCTCGGCGGCGGGTTGTTCGTGGGCGATCAATTGAATTGTTGCCGGCTCGATTTCCTCAGCCGAAGCGAATTGCACGCGGCCTGCCGGGATCTCATCGCCTGAATCCGCAACGAGGAGTCGTGCTTCTGGGATGGGGGCAAGCACGAGGGGTTCGGGCAGGTGAGCCGGTTCCAGCGCAGCGGAGGGTTCGGCTTTCACTTCAGGAAGGGGCATCGGGGCATCGGGGCCTTCCGGGTGCGTGGCTTCCGGGTGCGCAGGCTTCCGGGTGCATGTCTTCTGCATGAGCACCTTCCGGGTGCTTGTGGTAGGCTTCCTCACAATGGTCGCACTCCTCCCCTTTGCAAAGCCGTCTCACACAGTACACGTATTTGCGGATGCAAGGGCCGAGGCCGCAATTGGAATAATGTCCCCAGCAGGAAAGCGGCGCGCAACAGGTGCATTGCGCATCCATTGCGAACTCGCCAGGCGTAGTCTTTTTCGAGCATCCGTTGGCGGTGATTGACGTGAAAACCCACCAGCTTTTCGCGGAACCAATCGCGAGCCACCAAACCCGTGGAGCAGTACAACGTGGGATTGGGGTAGAAAATCGGCGGATGCCAAGAAGCCGCCGCGGGGCTGCAGTTGGGGTAATCGTTTTCGGGCGCGGCCAACTGGCTCACGGGGTGAAATCCCGCTTCCTGTTTTTTAGGCAGCGGAATGTCCGTGGCGTTCGGGTCCAAAGAGGTCTCTTGGGCCTGAGCCGACGCGAACGTCGCCAGCACCAACAGGCCGGAGGCGAGGAATCCTCGCGCGAGGCGGAAAAATGGAATAGGCATAAGTCTCGTTCCCTGAATCTGTATGCGTAAAGAAGTCTGTGGACGGGGGGACGGTGGAATTAGTGCTTTAGGAAAACCGGAGGAGCAAACAACGCGAACGGGCTGATGTGCGAGTGATATTTGACTTTGACTTCCGTGCCTTGCAGCTTCCAAGTTTCGCGATTCAACAACCCGCTCGGCGTGGCGAACCAGCGTCCGTTGACCTTGTAGTAAAACGGGGGATACATCGCGTGATACCTGTGGGCATACAGCATCTCGTGCGGGGAAAACGCCTGATTGGTAATCACCGTACTGCCGACTTCCTGCGGCACGAAAGGTTGAGGCGTGGGATAGAGCGGGGCGTTGAGAAAGACATAGCCCGGCTGAGCCAGATAGCTAGGCGAAGGTTGCTGCGGCCCGCCCGCAATCGGCATGGGCGGCTGGTTCGCCTGAGAGGCTTGCCGCGGTTGTTGGGGCTGCTGCGGTTGTTGGGCGAACGTGGAAGACAGCGTTGCGGTCGAAACCAGCACGGTCACAACAGCGGCTCGCAAGAGCATTCGTGGCATCGAAAAACCCTCCTTGGGTGCAAAAATCGGCCGAGCGGAAATTGGTCCCCCCGCGTATTCCGAATCCTCATGCGGGAAATTCGCTCGGAGAGCCTTATCGGTTTCGACTGCAACGCAAGCGCGGAATCACTCCGTTTCTCGCTCGAATCCCCAAGAAGCGAAAATTCGGAACCTATTGTCGCTGAATGTGTTACAACCCGAAAAACCGCCGGCAGAACCCCTGCAATCGTTCCTGGTCCTTCGATGCGTGCGACCGAGAAAATCCGCACGACCGGCCAAGATCTTTTCTTCCGCAAGGGCAATACGAAAAGACCGGGCTTGTCCGCTCCCCAAAAAAGTTAGGGCGGGCAAGTCCGGTCTCTGGAAAATCGCGAAGCGGGATGGCCCCGGTGGACCATCCCGCTTCGAGTTGGGTGGGCCTCGATAAGAAACCGAGGCCGCGTGTCATGTCGAACAAGGGGGGAAGGCAGAATCCTTGAGGGATTCCAAGGTGATGCCCTTAAAGCATCGGGGGGAAGAAAACTCCTTGATCGGATTGACTTTCAAACCGTTTCGCGAACGTGTGATTCGATTTAGTCCACCGCGACCGAGATGCCGGGCGTGGCGAGTTTGGGGGCAAAGGTGGGCGAAGGCATGGCTTGGGGATGTCTGGTCCAGCGATTGACCCGCACGATGGAGGGGATGCTTCGCGAAGGGCGGACGGGCGGTTGGGGTGTCACAGGCCGCGCGGTGGTGTTGTATTGCGGTTTGGCCGGTTCGGCGGCGGAAGTCGGCGTGTGCTGCATCGCGGGCGATTCCCACAACTCGGCGTGCTGCGTCGGCTGATCGAGTTGAGACGTGTTTTGAATGATGTTCTCGTGCTGAATCTGCCCAGTGGCCGGCGGAACCTTGGTTTCATCCCGGAAGGGTTCGGTGCGGCGGAAGGGTTTAGGGTTGTTGGCATCGTAAGCCGGCGTGCCGGCGGGGCGGTTGCGAATGTATTCTTCGTTTCTGGCATCGGCGGTTCGGGAACGAACGACCGTCGAAGCACTTCGCGGTCCGCCGGGAAGGGAAGCCGTCGCACGGCCCAAACTCGAATGCGGAACATAAGCCACTCGCGTGCCGGTGGGAATGGTTCGCATCACGGTGACGGGGTGCATTTCGGTGACTTGCTCGGCCACCATCCGCACCGAGTTGACTGCGACCTTCCGCGTGGTTTTGTAGGGTTCCAATTTGGTGACGTTGTAAGTCACCTGCCGCGTGCCGGGAACCGCGACTTGCCGAGTGACGGGCACAGCCTGAGCGACGTAATTCGGCACATAATCGCGGCGGGTGCGAAAGCTGGGACTAAACGCGGACCTTAACGAATAGCCGAACCGGTTCATCTCGCCCGCGAGTCCGGGTCGGCCGTCATATTGGCAGGGCGAAATCCGATTGATGCATTCCCGCTGCGTGACCCATTGGCCCATGTCCCGCGTGACGGTATGGTACTCGGTCACGTTGTGGTAATTCACCGTAGGAACCTGCGACACGCGGGTTTCGGTGATCGGCCGATAGGCCGTCACTTCTTGATCGACGTAATTGGTTTCGACCACCGGGCGTTCCACGGTTCGTTTGACGGGTTGATATTCTGTGACGGGCACGGTTTGGTAAGTCGTTTGTGCCACGGGAACCAAAGGTTCGGGTTGGCAAATCGTCACGCAGCGTTGTTGGGGAACAAACGCGGCAGGCAAGGCGGCGACTTGCGTGCAAGTCGTGGCAGCCACCGGAACAGCCGGGGCACACGGATCAATCGAACTGCCCGGAAAAAACTGGGCGGAAGCCGAACTCGTACCGAGAACGACAAATCCGCAAAGTGCGACCGGACGGATCATGCGATGGAACATGGGCACTTTCCTAATTGAAAGGCATCGAGATGGGAGAGAGCGATGTGAGTGAAGGGACGCGAGAGACGATTCGGCAGAGAGAGCCGAGAGACTCGGTGACTCGCGGGGCGGGTTTTTACGAGATTCTAAATTTTGGGTCAAGCCCATGCCGAGTAAATTCCGATAAAGACAAGTTCCCCCGCTCGAAGAGCGATTTTTCGGGGGGGGGGGGTTGGCGGTTTTTTCGGCGAATGATGGGTAGTTCGGGCAGGCAACGAAAAGCGGGAGACAAAGCGAAGGCAAGAGGGGGAGCGTTAAGAAACTTCTATCGCCGGCTTCACCAACCGATCCCTAGTTGATGCAGACCTGCCGATTCGGAGTTTTTCAGGAACACGCCAACTATGAACCATCGCTCCCCGTGGATCTGTTGGGGCTTTATTGCCGCCGGCCTGGGATTGGGGTGCCAGGTTCCGTCGTACCAACTGCCCGGCGGTTTTAGTTCGACGTATTACCGCTTCTTGCATGGGGAAGTCTCGGATTTTCCCCCGCCGGTCGAAATGCCCGTCGAAGCCGCGTGGCCCAGCAATGCTTCGCCGGCGGCCGGTTCCGCACCATCCAAAACTTGCCCGCCCACCCCCGGCGTGTTTTATCCGCAGACCTTTGAATATAACCCGCCCACAAGAAGCGAATTCCAACAGACGGTTTTGCTTCCCGAAAAACAACCCGAAGGCCCTGGCCGTTATTAGAATAAGGCGCGGAAGTTGTCGGCCTTCCGGAGTTCTGTGAAATACAGCGTGGCAGAGCCGCCACCAAAACCGGATTGATGATTGTCGAGTGATGATTTTTGAATGTTGAAGTCGGAAATCGAAGTCAGCACGATCAAGCATGAAATTGGTTTTTAAGCCGAACTCTTGCCGCAAAATTTTCTTAGGAAAACAATCTTTTTATCGTTTGCAGGACAGGGAAACCTTCCAAGCGGAAAGTCCGCCTTACCGCGAAACCTCTGAACTTATGGACTTATGGGTGCAGTGCAACCATCTTGACAGGAATTGGGCGCGGCGTAATGTACCGCCCTCTTCTCTCAAACTCAATTTTCCCAGTCTCTTCCGCGAATGGAGTCGCAGCATGGCTGAGGGCTTTTCGGACACAGATCCCGCTCAACCGATCCCCATGATCGACCTGAAGGCGCAACATCAAACCATTGCCCGCGATGTGATGCAGGCGGTGGATGCGGTGTTTGAATCGCAGGGGTTCGTAATGGGCGAATCCGTCTCGAATTTTGAGGAGGCCGTCGCCAAGTATTGCGATTCTCGGCATGCCATCGGCTGCGCTTCGGGGACCGATGCGTTAATCCTGGCGTTGATGGCTTTGGACATTGGCCCCGGTGCGGAAGTCATTACCACACCGTTTTCCTTTTTCGCCACCGCCAGTTCCATCGCCCGCGTGGGTGCGAAACCCGTGTTCGTGGACATCGACCCGGTGAGTTTTAATCTCGACCCGGCCTTGATCGAAGCGGCGATTACTCCCCGCACCAAAGCCATTATGCCCGTGCATTTGTTCGGGCAATGCGTGGAAATGGACCCCGTTTGGCGGATCGCAACTCAGCACGGGATTCCGATTGTCGAAGATGCCTGCCAAGCCATCGGTTCGGAATATCAAGGCCGCCGGGCGGGCGTATTGGGCCGCATGGGCTGCTTTAGTTTCTTCCCCACCAAAAATCTGGGCGGTGCCGGAGATGGCGGGTTAATCACCACGGATGATCCCGAATTGGCCAAGCGCGTGAAACATCTGCGCGTGCATGGCGACGTGGGGCGTTACGAACACGTCGAAGTCGGCCTGAATAGCCGGTTGGATGCTCTGCAAGCCGCCGTGCTGCACGTTAAATTGCGCTCGCTCGATGAATGGACAAAATCCCGCCAAGAAAACGCGGCCCGCTATTGTCAGTTGTTCGAGCAAGCGGGATTGCTGGATGCCTTGGAACTTCCCCAAGAACTTCCGCATCGGCGACACATTTACAATCAGTATTGTATTCGCGTCAAAAACGGTCGCCGAGATGAAGTTTTGTCCTCGCTGCACCAACAAAAAATTGGGGCGGCGGTTTACTATCCCAAACCGTTGCACATCCAACCCTGCTTTGCCTCGTTGGGCTATCGGGCGGGCGACTTTCCCATCTCCGAAGGAACCAGCGAAGAGGTTTTGGCACTGCCGATTTATGCGGAACTCACCGCCGGGCAGCAGGAAACCGTTGTGCGGGGCATTTCGCGCGGGCTTGGGCAGAACTCTGCCGGCTCAGGGATATTTTCCCGCGCCCGATCATCCCGGCAACATTGGGGAAAAACGAGTCGCGTAACGTACGTTCCTCTCGCCCGTGGTTTTCCCGATTTGGCAAGAGAATTGCTTCCCTCCACCCTAGCCGTTCGAGAGTTCCCTTACAGTTTTCGCAGTTTGCCCAGCCGTGAAACTGCGGCGGGACATTCCAAAATTGCGGAACTTTCGGACGGCGATTCGCCCCCATGATGGGCCGGCGAACGTAAAATCTCATGGATTGAGCCACCCCGCGCATCAATGGAGGATGCGCTTTTCCCGCCAGGCATTCCCTACGACAGGGAAGGCATTGGACAGGAATCCCTGACGAAGGCTGTTCCATGATGATTCATTCCCTCACCGGACCGATTTCTTTTCGTTGGATCGCGGCGTTTCTCGCGTTGCTAGGCACGTTTGCGGCGGGATCTTTCGGTTGGGCCGAAGAACATCCCGGCTACGGGCATCGGGAAGAAGAATGCGAGACCGAACGCAAGGAATTCGCCGGTTCCGATCCGCTGGCCCGCCCCACAGCAGTGGTGCTGAATTATTGCCGGGCTTCTTTTCATCGCATCCAAAAAACGCCCTCGAAACGGGTCTTGCTCGAAGAGCAGGAAAAAATCCTCAACAATCTGAACCTGAATCCCATCGCCGATGCAGAAATCATTCGGCTTTATACGGCGGTGCTGTCCGAAATCGCCGACGTGCAAATCGCTGACCGAGAACGCCAAGTCATCCGCACGCAGCAGCAACGGGCGGTTGTGCATGATTTAGCGATTAGCGCGCTGGCGATTGGAACGCAGGTTGCCACCACGCAATACGTCAGCGCCCTCAAAACCGGAGCGGCAAGCTGGTGGGATTACCGTTCGCTGGTCTTCGCCCGTGAAGTGGATTTGTGGCGGGTAGATAAAAGCCGCATTGTGGCCTTCGTGGATAAGTCTTCGCTGTTTCTCGACACCTTCTGGAAACTCGCCCGCAAACGCGGGATTCCCGATCAATGGCTGATTCGCGGTTCCGACCTCGATCAACTCGCGGCGGCCATCGACGAACCGCGGCCTGACGTTCGCTTGCGGGTGCTGAAACGGATGGAACGCTTTATGGAATGCTATCCGCCTTATTGGTATTACGTCGCCCGCACGCAGCAAGCCTTGGGGCAATTCACGGAAGCCTTGGAAACCTACGGGCGGTTGACCGCCTTGGGCGACCAGTATTTCCGTAAGGACGAAATGCTGGCGGCGGCGTTCGCGAACCGGGCGTTGATCGAGGATTACCTCCATCTACAAACCGCGATTGAGACCGCCCGCAAAGCCTTGGGATATTCGACGGAAGTTTGGGAAGTCAACCTGATGTGCGGCGTGCTGCTGATGAAACGAGGACAAATCGCCGAGGCGGAAGATGCGATTCTGAGAAACCTCGACGTGCACTTGGAAACCCAACAAAGCCTGGTGGCGTTGTTGGCGGTTTATCACGTTTCTCTGGACACCCGCAAATTGGCCGAGCGATTAAGCAATCCCGCCATTGCCCGCAACATCCCCGCTCCTTTGCTGTTGGAATGCGTGGCCGTGCTGGGCACGGGCCATGTCCCGCAGGCGACGTTGGCCCAGCTTTTAGGATCGTTGCAAGCCAACGTGGACCACCATTTTGGAGCGGACGATTTTCGCATCGAAGCCCATCCGCTTTGGCAATTTCACCGCGCGAGTCTGGCATTGTCTTTGGGAGGAAAAACTGTTGCGGAGCCTGGGGTTTCGGTGGAATCCGATAGGCACAAAGCCCGCTTTGCCCGCATCGGCGAATTGGGCAATCCGCTGCAAAGTGCGGCTTCATCGGCATCCATCGTGCTGATCCTCAAATACCCGGAAACCGAAACTCTGCACCTCCATTTGCAGGAAGTCTCTGCACGGACTTTGAAAACCCTTACCGGCGAAAAGGAATCCGCCTTGCGATGGCCGATGCTGTCGGCAAGCGATTTCCGCATCGTGGCCGTCGATTCCCTCGGCCGGCGGGTGTTGCTGACCACACCCGCCCACCCCCTGCCTGCTCTCCAACAGTCGAGTTCCAAGCCGAGGAAGAACCCAATTCCCGTTCCCGCCCCGTTGGCCCAGGAGGATACGCCACTCCCCCTCGTCCCGGCGTTTTAATTTCCCGAAGACTATTTTAGTCTGGATTATTCATCAGAAAATGTGATTTGGCAACAACCCATAATTAACAAACGAGTTGGTTCAAATCCTTAAAATGCAGTCCTTCATCGTAACCCGAAGCGTAATTGAGAGGTTGATATGGGTTTCCCTTGCTTACGCTTCGGGTTACGAATGATCCGGGCTATGATATTTGAAACGGTTCTGAGTGAAGAATCGCTTCTTTCGACTTTCCCGGCGGCCTCTGATGATTTTCGTACTCGACAACTACGATTCCTTCACCTACAACCTCGTGCAGCGATTGGGCGAAATCGACCCGGCTTTGCAGATCGCCGTGGCCAGAAATGATCAGACCACAATCGCCCAGATCGAGGAGTTGGCCCCGGAACGCATCATCATTTCGCCCGGCCCTTGCACTCCCAGCGAGGCGGGGCTGTCGAAAGCGGTGATCGCCCATTTCGGCCCGCGATTGCCCGTGTTGGGCGTGTGTTTGGGCCATCAAAGCCTCGCCGAGGTTTACGCCGCCCAAGTCGTGCGGGCGGATCGGTTAATGCACGGCAAGGTGTCGGCGATTCATCACGATGGCCAAGGCGTGTTTGCCGGGCTTCGCAACCCGTTTCTCGCCACCAGGTATCACAGTCTGACCGTGCCGGAACACACCCTCGGCGAGGATTTGGAGTTGTGTGCCTGGACCGATGATGCCGACCATCCCCGCGAGGTGATGGGCATAAGGCATCGGCAGTTTCCGGTGCATGGGGTGCAGTTTCATCCGGAAAGTTTTCTCACCGAAGAAGGCGTGGGGTTATTGAAGAATTTTCTCAAGCTCTCCGCCCCCGCCCCAGTTTAGAGACCGGATTCAGTTTGTCCGCTTTTGCAGCTTTGCGGTTTTGATACTTGCGGGCGGGGTCTGCACGGCGGTCAGGGCAAGGCGAACGGCAGTCTGCAACGAAGTATGACGGAGGGCTTGGAGATTGTGGTCGAATAAGCTCCAATCCAGGCCCACACTGTCTTCTTCCGTCTCGTGATACAGATTGCACGGCAGGGCGTTGGTGCGGTCCATTAACTGCCGAGAAAGTGCCGGCAGCGCTCGGCCGCATGCGATCCCAAGGCGGCCAAGGAATGAGCCGCCACAATCCGCACGATATAGCAGGAATCATCCAGCAGCCGGGAGAGTTCCACCGCGGCTTCGTCGGGATCGCCGTTTTCGACCAGCAGCAAACAAGCCGCGATCCGCACGTTGACGTTGTCATTCCGCAGGGCATGGATATAGGCCATTTGCGTGGTGTCGGAACGAGTTTCCAAATGTGCGATGGCCCTGAGAGCCGCCACTCTCATGCGGGCGGCTTTCGCATGGCCGGCGTCCTTGGTCAATAATTCGAGGACGGCGGCGTTGCCCCCGCCCAGCCGACCCAGAGCTTCGATTACCGTCAACGGCAACCGGGAATGGCGAGAATGGGGTAGATCGTGAAGTTCCATCAACAGCTTCAAAACCGCCGGGTCGTCCGTTCCAATTTTTCCCAAGGCAGCCACCGGGATCGCGAGGCGCGGATCTCCGGGCGAGGTGCGATGAATCAAATGCATCAACGCGGGGCTTGCGTCCCGGGCATGCGAACCCATGTCGCCTAAAGCCTCGGCCAATGCGAACTGCACTGTGGTGGAAACGGGCATGTCGGAGGATTCCGTCGCCAGCAAGCGAATGAGAGCCAACCGTTTGCTCGCCGCGGCTTCGGGCATTCCCGAAAGCGCTGCGATTGCAGAAAGCCGAACCGATTCTTCCCCCCAAAGCACGCGGGGAAGCAGCACGTTTTGTGCGATTCCGGGAAGATCTTGTGGAGCCACCTTCGCAAGCAATTCCCCGGCTTGATGGGCGACTTGAGGATTGGCATCCAAAAGCAGCTTGGCAAGCACCGGGCGAACCCGCTCGGAATCGTCGGCCACGCAAACCAAAGCACGGGCGGCCGATAGCCGAACCGCCGGGGCATCCGCTTCGGTCCAAGTCAAAATCTCCGGGAAATACTCCGAGGCCGACGGGCCGAAGTTTGCCATCGCGGCCAGAACCGAAACCCGCAAAGCCGGCTTGCTGCTTAAAAGTTCTGCCAGGCGAGGCAAATCTTGCGGAGCAAGTCGATGGTCGGCAAGGCACTTTCGCACCACGAATTTCACGATGTCCTCTTGCGAATCTTGGATTCCCCGCGACAACTCTTCGGAACTCAGCGGACGCAGCGAAGCCACCAAATGGTAAGCATGCCGGCGGAGGTTTCCATCGGAGGATTGAAGACACGTGGAAATCGCGGCTTGGGCTTCCGTGCCGTGCCCTTCGTCGAATGCGGATTCGATCAACAAATCCAGGCAGCAGAATTGAATTTCGGGTGTGGCTTGCGGGAGAACCTCCGCAATCGCAGGCACGGCGGCAGATCCCAGCGAACGTAAGGCGGACATTGCCGCCTCAACCAAAGTCGGCTCCGCAGTCAACAGCCGGGCTACCGCCAAGTCGGCGATTTGAGCGCGGTCGTTCGATAATTCCGACATCAACAGCAGGGCATTGGCCTGAACTTTGAGATCGGAATCTTCGCAAAGCGTTAAAACGTCCGGCAGAGCCAAGCGGGCGTGGACTTTGGGCATGTAGGTCAAAGCCAACAACACCGATTCCCGCACGGTGGGATCGGCTGAATGCAAGCTTTCCCGCAGGCGGGGAATCGCTTGCTCACCCTGCTTGGCCCACAATTCGGCTGCGATCGTGCGTATCGATCGAATTGGCTTCGGCATTGAAGAGTTGGTTAAGGGCTTGTTCTTCTTCCAAAACGGTATAGACCGTCCATCCCAAGATGCCGAAACCTAGCATCGCCAAGCAGGCGAAGACGTTGGGAATGGGCCAGCGCACACCGGGAGCGCGAAATTTTGAGGGAGCCATAAGAGCACCTTTTCAGGCGGGCAAGCGAGTTTGGAAGGAGAAGAGGCAGGAAATTCACTATAGGGAATTTTCCTACCCGTAACAAGACCCAACCTGGACGATTCGCAACCTAAAACCTAAGCCGAGAGATTCCCGTGGATGTTTTAAGGCCGGGTGACAAACTCTTAGTTGATGAAGAACCGCAACCCATCTGCTGCAAATAAGTTGTGGTCAACCTTCTTGTGAAATCATCGAAGCTACCCATTAAACCCAACCGGGCGGCCAAGGTTTCGCAAAACCGAAAAAATATTTTCATTCAGCCTTCTCTCAACGAAAAAAACGTGAAACCCAGCGAGGTTTCACGTTTCTTTGGCGTTGCAGGAAAGCACAAGCGGCCTAAAAATTGTCGAGTATGGCTCCATCGGCCTTGTTCCCCAGATGGCGAAAGACTTCCGGATTGATGTTTTGGCTAATGAAGCGCACGGAGCCATCTCCCAGCGAGAATTGAGCGCCCCCCGTGTGGTAACTGCCGAACCCGCCCACCTCGGTGGGAGGCGCAGGAGGACCATCCCCTTGCCCACGATGCTTCCAGCGGTCCTCATCATTGATGGAACTTGTGTTTCGCAGTGTTTCGCGGGTTCCCGAATCCCAGCCCAGGGTGATTTTTGTGTCCAGTTTTTCGCCGACGAAGATGGTGTTGCTCGCCCCATCGCGAATTTGCGCGTACCGCACGCTGCTGTTCAAAAACAACACCCCGTTCTGGTCCACATCGATCATGGCTTCTTGATCGTGATGGCAACCCACGTAGCTGGTTTGCCCGACTTGCAGCCCACCCGGCGTTTTCCCGTAATCACTATTGTATGAAGATGGGCAGCCATAAACGGAAATGCTGACTTCACGAACCTCCGCGTTCTCCTGCGCGTAGACGCCTTTGGTCAAATCGTAATGCTCGAAGACCGAAGTTTGATCGAGGCAAGGCAGCAAGGCCAGCGTCCAACTGACATGGTAGCCTTTCTCTTCCCAGCGAATCGGCCCCTTGGGGTTCACCGTGCCGGGGGGCAGCACTTCCCAGGTTTGATAGTAATTGTGCATCGCCAAGCCGATCTGGGCCAGATTGTTCTTGCACTGGCTGCGACGAGCGGCTTCGCGGGCCTGCTGCACCGCCGGCAGCAACAGGGCGATCAGGATCGCGATAATCGCAATCACGACCAAAAGTTCAATCAACGTAAACCCGCGCCGCGAAGCAGGCGGACGAACAAAAGCTGCGGACATGGCAAGTCTCCTTCTCAGAGGTAGTATTTTGTTTCGCAAGATCGTGATTCAAAACGTGCAAAAGTTGATAGGGGAAAAAGCGGGAAATCCCATGCCGGGTTTTATCTCCCCTTCACCCTATGCTCCCCGTCTCCCCATCTTCTCGGCGGAGGCGGGAACGTGTTTTTTTGCGTTCGAGGATTTTGGTTTCTTGGATTTCGCCTTCGTGGGGACTACCGGGGATGGCATCGCCACGCGGAGGCGTTTGGTGCGTTTGACGGTTTGCGAACCCTCGGCAGGAAATCGGGCAATGACTTCCACTTCCCGCCCGTTGCTGGCGGCGGGTTTCAGGGAAATCGCGACTTGCCCCCGATGCAGCCCATCCAATTCTTCGGTGGGGATGGTCCAGGTTTCCCCCTGGTAGCCGGGTTGCTCGGCCAACTTCGCCAGAGCGCGATCCAGGGCCGATTCCGCCAACCAATCGGCTTGCAAGCCGTAGGCATCCAGTTCGGCTTGCTGCCGACCCAAGACCGCCATCTTCAGCAGTGTGCCCAACAGCGCGCTGGTCAACAGTAGACAAATCATGGCCACGATCATAAACAACCCCGCCCGCGGGCCGCCGGGTGTTTTGGGAGTTAATGACACCGTGCGTTTCATAGAGCCGCCCCCTTGTTCTGCGAATTTTCAAAGCGATGGTCGCGTCCGGGCACGGCTTCGATTTTCAATTCCCGCAGGGGAACAGAATTTTGACTCCGGTTGGTTTTCATCGTATGCGGATTCGGGGTTGCGATCACCAACGCCACACGGGCGGGATTATCAACATTGAAGGAGATCTTCGTTCCTTCGGGAAAGCGAAACCGCTCGGTTCTCAGGGTTTTGTCCGCTTGGGTTTCCGTGCGGAGGATCAGGGACTTTTCGAGCGAATACCGCACGCGATGATTCTTTCCCAGTGCCAAGGTGAGGGCGGTTTCTTGGTCGGCCTCGGTTTTGACTTCGCGGGCCGCATGAACGTCCCCGCGAAAGACCTGCGAAAGTTGCGATACGGTTTGGCCGCGCCAGAGGGAATCGGCCAGGGTTTTGTCCGTCTGAAGCATCAAATGCAACATGCCCATTCCCAAGCCCAGCACCACGCTACCGACTGCAATCGTGATCATCATTTCGATCAGAAACACGCCCCGGCGGGCGGGAAAAACGGATGCGGGTTGAGTGAAGGTTCGCCTCCTCATGGTTTGTCCTCCCGGTGATGTACCCAAGCCGTCAACCGCACGGGAGCCAGCCTTTGTCCGTTTTTTGCTTCCAAGACAAGCTGGCCTTTATCCGTTTGGCGGCGGGTTTTGTCTCGGTGATTATCACCACCAATTTCGCGCCCGGCAGTTGGTGTTTAATTGCATCCGGCAATTCGATTTTTCCCGCCGCCTCGGGCTGCAGTTTCGCGTAAGGGCGGGTCGTCAGATCTTCCATCAGATTGTGCAGCGTTTGCACAGCTTCCCTACGTTCCCGCCCGACTTGGTTTTGCACGTTCATCCATCCCAAGGTGGGAATCACAATCGCCGTTACCGCCGCCAATAAAATCAAAGCCACGATCATTTCCAACAGCAAAAGACCATGCCGATGGTGCGAATTGAATCGCCTGAGCGGCAAGGCGCTCGTGTTTGCATGAAATTGGTTCCGCAAGCGTTTCATGGTGTTCTCAAAACCGGCTTTGTTAGGACAAATCGTTAATCAGTTTAATGAGCGGCATAAACATGCCGATCGCGAAAATTGCCACGGGCAGCGAGACCGCGAGCAAAACGACGGGGCGAAGGATTTCCAGGACCAACGCGGTGCGGTAATCCACATCGCGTTCGATGCTGTCGGCGACTTCTATCAAGGCCCAGGGCAAATTGCCCGCCCGCCCGGCGGCTTCCAAAATGCGGGATTCCGCAGGTTTGAGCATCCCGATTTTCGCCAGATAGTCCCAAACCTCGCTGCCTTGTTCGACTTCGTTCCGCAGAAACAACAATTGATGCCGCACGCCGGAATTGCGGTGATGCTTCGCCAAGGTGGAGATCGCGCCCACCACGGGTCGGCCGCCTTTGACGACCACGCTTAAAATTCGCAGCACCACTGAAGCCTGCCCCCTCGCCTGGGAAAACAACAGCCAACGAAAAAGCCCGCCCGTCGTTCCATGCCGCGTCCGCCAAGCAAACCACGCCCACACGATCAGTACGCCAAGCACAATGATCGGCCCCCATTGCACGGCTTGATCGGAGACCTGGATGGTAAACTTCGTGATCGCCGGCAGTTCGGTTCCGAAATCCTCGAAGATCTTTTTGAACTTGGGGATGATGTAGTACATCACAAAACCGACGACCGAACTAATCGTCCATAGCAAGGCCAGCAGGTAAAATAGCGTGCCTTTCCAGGTGGAGTAGACTTCATCCTCTTGTTGTTCGGTAAATTCCTGGGCGGTCTCTTTGAGCATGGCGGGCAGCGTGCCGGTTTCCGCGCCCACGCGAATCGCCAACAACACGTTCGGCGGCAGCAAACCGGGAACGCGTTCCAAAGCATCGGGCAGAGACATCCCGGCATTTAAGTGCTTCACCAACTCCCGCAGACGGGCGCTCCAATAGTGAGTGCTTTCATCGCGGGCAAGGGCTTCCAGCATCGGCCCCAACGGGCGGTTATGTTCGCTGGAGATCGCCAGCACCCACAGCAGCGCATTCTGCCGCATCACGCGCGTGCGATCGAACATCCTTTGCAGCAAATTAAGAATGGGTGAATGATACCAAGGACTCATGGGGCTTCTCGTAACTTTTGTAGGGCAGACTCCGGCCTGCCGGGATCCTCTCAAAATTTGTGTCTATGGTTTTACGACAAATCGTTCAGCAGTTTGATTAACGGCATGAACAAGGCAATGACCAGATACCCCACCGTGCAGCCGGTGAAGATCACAATTAACGGTTGACACATCGCCGCGATCCGGGCGGAGGCCACGCGGGCTTGGCTTTCAAACAGGCTGGCACTCGATGCGCAGGCATCGGACAAAGCGTGCATCGCCTGGGCCAGCGGTTTTTGATGGTCCATCTTCGCCAGCAATTGCATGAAAGTCGCGGGGAACCGCCCGCAAGCGTATTCGTTGCCCGTCAGAGGCTGGCCTTTTTCCACTAGGTCCGCCAAATCCATCGCGGACTCGGCCAATGCGGCATCGGCGGCTCCTTGGCCCGCCAACCGCAATGCCATCGGCAAGGGCACATCGTTGTCGATCAACAAACCCAACAGCCGCGAGAACCGGGCCAACGCTGCCGAGCGAATCATCTTGCCCAAAATCGGCAGACACCACAAAAACCGCCGACGTTGGACCGGAGTCAAGCCATGCCGCCAAATGACCCAAAGCAAAGCCCAAATGCCCACCGCCCCCGCGATAATGCCGGGCCATTCCTCGTGGATCGTCTTAGAGAACCAAACCAGCGAACGGGTGATGGCAGGCAGTTCGGTGCCGAAGTCAGCAAAAATTTTGGCGAACTGCGGAACGATGAACCAGGCGAAACAGAACAGGATTGCAGCCGAGGACAAAATCAAAACCAGCGGATAACCCCAGGCCAACGCCATCCGTCGGCGAAGATCGATCATCATCTGTACGTGCCGAACGTATTGGCTGAGAACTTCACCCGTGTGCCCGCTCCGCAAACTCGCCCGCACGAGGCCCCGCAAATCGGCGGGCACGCCGGGGGATTCCAACACCATCTCCAAACTTCGGCCCGCTTCCAACTGCGAGACCATGACCTTCAAACCCCGGCGAACTTTTCCATCGGGCAGTTCATCCGCCAATGCGGCCAAACCCGGAACCAAAGGCAGGCCCGCTTTCATCACATCGGCCAGATGCCCCGCCAATTCCACGGAGTCCTTCCGCGACAAACGCGGGATTTCCCGTTCCCCAGGTTCTTCCGGGGGGACATAGGCCACCTCTTCCGTCGAACGAAAATCCTCGGCAGAATCTTCCCTGAAAGCGCTTGGCAGAGAACCCCGCTTGGGAACGGTGCGCACCGAAACCACGTCCCATTGGTTCGCTTCCAATTGGCGAATGGCGTCTTTCACGTCCATCGCGCGGATGCGGCCCGAAACGGCTTGGCCGGTCTCATCGCGGGCTTCGTAAAAAAAGTACGACATGGTTTTTAGTTTTCAGTTTTCAGTTCGCCAAGGACGGTGTTTGTTTTTCTATAGTCTAAAGCCTAAAGTCTCTAGCCTTAAAAATTGGTCATCTCAAAGCATCTGGTCAGACAAGATTTTAAGGAGTTGGGTGTAAGGCCAGAATACGGTGAGGGTGTAGATCAAGGTGGCTCCGCCGCCGATGATGACCGCTGCCGCCACCGGGAACGCGACTTTGATCCATTCGGCAATCAGCACGGCTTTGCGGCGATACATGTCCGAAGCCGCACGCAAGGCGGAGACCAAGCCCGTTTGTTCCTCGCGGCGAGTAATCAGCCAATACAAGAACGGCGGAAACCCGGCATGGCCCGGCGAACTGCCGGGGTGAACTCCACCCAGCGAAGTCGCCACCGCAATCGCGCGGGCCGCATCTTGAATCGCCAGATCGTTCGTGGCCTCTGCCGCCAGCAAGATGGCTTCTTGCAAGGGCACGTCGTGTTCGATCAATAACGCCAGCAAGTCGGCGAACTGCGCATGGTGGGAATAGGTGATGATTTTGCCGACGCCGGGGCACAGGCCGGCAAGCTGCGAGATACCGCCATCCCCCCGCCGCCACCAAATAATGAGAGCCACAATGACCGCCGGGAACACCAAGCCCCACGGCGAACCGCCTAGATGTCCAATGTCGTTCAGGAAATCGTAAAAACCGCTGTCAAATCCCATGTCGTTATAGATCAAACGCATCCGGGGAGCCACATAGTAACAGGTAAACAGCAACATTCCGTAAGCCAGCATCAGCACGATCAGCGGATAGACCATTGCCAAGCCGATCCGCCGCTTGAGATCGGCCAGGCGAAAGGCGACCTGAGACATGCCTTCCAACGCCGCCGGCAACCGCCCCGCCCGCAGGCCGGCTTCCACGATCACCTTGTAAGATCGGGGCAAGCCCATATCTTCATGGTCGAGGGCTTCCGGCAGCGATTCGCCCCGGCTCAAGCGAGCCGCTAACCGCGAGGCCAACCGTCCCAACGTGCCCGCCCGGTCTTCCCCCAATTCCGCCAAGCCCAATTCCAAAGGAACCCCCGCCCGCACGAGTGCGATCATCTCATCATTGAGGGCCATCAGTTCCTCAAGCGTGACTTGGCGATGTTTGCTGGGCATGGTTGGGTTGGTCAAGAGTCTAGGGCCAGATTGGTCAAGGGTCGAGAGACAAGGGTCAAGGGCCAGAATTTAAGCGCGTTACATCACTTCAGATGGGCTTTCCGTTTGATTCTTTATTGGTTTTGAACTTCAACATTCAACAATCGCTAATCGACAATCATCAATTTCTTTTCCATCTATCTTCTATCCGCCATCTTCCATCTACTATCCGCGATCTACTATCCGCTACCATGCATCCTCTGGCCCTAGACTCTTGTCCCTTGACCCAAGCCCAGCACCCGCCGCAGTTCTTGCGGGCTGGTTTGGCCGGTGGCGACGGCATTCAAACCGCGTTGCCATTGGCCGACCATGCCGGATTGAATCGCGAGTTCTTCCAAAGCCTGGGCGTTGGAGTTGGCGAGAATCCCCGCTCCGACTTGGCCCAAACCCGGCAGCAAAAGTTCCGCAATCACGAAGCGGCCCCGGTAGCCCGTGCCTCGGCAAGCCGAACAGCCCACGGGAACTTTCACGCTCTCTAAAGGCAGCCCCAACAGTTCGCGGGCTTCTGTCGATTCGCGGGCACAATCGCACAACTTTCGCAGCAGCCGTTGGCAGACAATCGCCAATAGCCCGCTGTGCAGCAAATACGGTTCGATGCCCATGTCTCCCAGGCGGCTGACGGCCTGCGAACTGCTGCCCGCATGAAACGTCGTCAGCACCAGATGCCCGGTAAGCGAGGCTTGAAACACAGTCTCCGCCGTGCCTTTGTCGCGAATTTCCCCGACCATTAACACGTCGGGATCTTGCCGCAACAGGGACTTGAGTCCAATCGCCATGTCGAAACCCGATGAGGGATGCACCTGGGATTGATCGACCCCCGCCACCACGACTTCGATGGGATCTTCCAACGTCACTAAACTTCGCCCGCCGCCGGTTTGCTGATCGATTTCCCTTAAAGCAGCATAAATTGTGGTCGTCTTGCCGCTGCCCGCCGGGCCGGTGAGCAAAATCACGCCGCTGGTTTCTTCCAAAAGCTCCTGCAATTGAGGCAGCACATCGGTCGGCAGTCCCAATTCCGGCAGGCTGCGATATTTTCCCGAACCCACGAACAATCGCAGCACGGCTTTCTCGCCGAACAGCGTGGGAAACGTGCTCAAACGGGTTTCGACGTCTTGTTCGCCGGGAATCGCGTGGGGCGATGCCGTGCTTGCGGAGCGAATCCGCCCTTCTTGAGGCATATCGGTGCGGTAGGTCAACAGTTCGGCCAGCACTTTCAGCCGGGCCACAATTTGCGGGGCCAATTCTTCGGGGAACACCGCCACGGGTTGCAACACGCCATCTAACCGCCAAGCCATTTCCATTTTGTCGGCGGTGGGCCTTAAATGCACATCGCTGGCATTGGCATCTCTTGCTGCTGTCAGAATGGCTTCCACAATCCGCGAAACCCGGTCGGGATCGTGGGGATTCGTGCCGGGCAGGTATTTCTGAAAAAATCCCGCAGGAGTTTCTTGCATGGGAAATTCTGCGTTCAAGTGGGTAAGTCGGGTAAAACTTCACTTTAACATAAGACAGACCCCCGTGGCTGCGAAATTTGTTTAAGAGATTTTTTTCGTGGGAAAGATTACCATCAGGCAATGCGGATCGTTCATTTTATTACCCGGCTGATTATCGGGGGTGCTCAGGAAAACACACTCTTGACGGTGGAGGATCAGCACCGGGATTATCAAGACCGGGTGACGCTCATCACCGGGCCGGGTTTGGGGCCGGAAGGCAGTTTGGAAGAACGGGCCAGATGCGGCGGGTTGGACGTGCGAATCCTCCCCGAACTCCGCCGCAACATCAGCCCCTGGAAAGATTGGGCCGGCTATCGAGATTTGCTGCGATTGCTGAAAGAAATAAAACCCGAGATCGTACATACCCACAGTTCCAAAGCCGGCATTCTGGGTCGAGCCGCCGCCGCGAAACTGAAAATCCCCGCCGTACATACAATTCACGGAGCGGCGTTTCATCCTTATCAAAACGCAATTGTCAACCGGGTTTACGTTGCCGCCGAACGCTGGGCGGCCCAACGGTGCGAACGCTCATCAGCGTGGCCGATGCCATGACCGCCCACTATCTTGCCGCCGAAGTGGGCCGCCCGGAGCAATACGTCACGATCTACAGCGGCATGGAAGTCGAACCCTTTCTCAACCCGCCTAAACCCCGCGAAACGGTTCGGCGGGAATTGGGGTTTCTGCCCGAAGACATCGTGGTGGGCAAAGTCGCTCGCTTGTTTCATTTCAAAGGCCACGATGATGTGATTGCCGCCGCCAAAACTGTGTGCGCCGAAAACCCCCGCATCAAATTTCTATTCGTAGGCGATGGCATTTTGCGGGAGAGTTTCGCGCAAAACATCGCTGCCGCCGGGTCTGACCGAGCGGTTCATGTTCACCGGCTTGGTTCCGCCAGGTCACGTGCCCGAACTGTTGGGGGCAATGGACATTGTGGTCCACGCCAGTTTAAGAGAAGGTTTGGCGAGGGTGCTGCCGCAAGCACTGATCTCGGGCAAACCCATCGTGACTTATGATGTGGATGGTGCCCGCGAAGTCGCGATTCCCGGCGAAACGGGCTACCTGTTGCCGCCTCGCGATGTGCCGGTTCCATGATCGCAGCCCTGCGCGAACTCGCCGCGATGCCGACTTGCGAACCCGTCTCGGCCAAACCGGTCGCGAACGTTTCACCGACCAATTCCGCCACCAAACCATGACCCGCCGCATCCGCGAAGTGTACCAAGAGATTTTGGAGAGTTCGGGAACTTTTCCTCCTTGCCCGCCGGGCAATTGACGAAGCACCAAGCGACCCGCACAATGAGGCCTGCCGTCACCCTGTTCCATTCCTTACTATACTATCCCCCATTTCTTATTTGTTGCGCACGGAAAACATTCGTGGGGAGCGAGAAAAGTCCCCCGCTTGCACTTGTCGAGATTAAACAGAGAGGATGCAACGTGTTCCGATTTTTTGCCGTTGTTGTCGTGTGCTGTTCCCAAAGCGTTTTCGCCGAGTCCGAAGGCAAACCGAATATCGTCATCATCATGGCCGACGATTTGGGCTATGGGGACATCGGCTGTTATGGAAACACGCGGATTCAAACGCCGAATATAGACCAACTCGCGAAGGCGGGGATGAAGTTCACCGACTTTCATTCCAGCGGGGCGGTGTGTAGTCCCACACGGGCGGGGTTGATGACGGGGCGGTATCAACAGCGGGCCGGCATTCCCGGCGTGATCGCTGCCGACCCCCAAAAGCCGGTTCACACTCACGGTCTGCAAGATCGCGAAATCACCTTTGCCAAGTTGTTTTCCCAGGCCGGCTACCAGACGGCGATCTTCGGGAAATGGCATCTGGGTTATACTCCCAACTATAGCCCGGTGAAGCACGGCTTCGGAGCGTTTCGCGGTTACGTCAGCGGCAACGTGGATTTCTTTTCCCACATCGATCAAGCGGGAAAACTGGACTGGTGGCGGGACGATGTGATCCATAACGAACCGGGCTATACCACGCACCTTATCACCAAGCATTCGTTAGCGTTCATCGAAGCCAACCGAGACAAGCCTTTCTGTCTCTATATCCCTTACGAACCGCCGCATTATCCCTATCAAGGACCGCACGATTCTCCCATCCGCAGCGTAGGCAAAGCCAGAGGCTCAAAAGAAAGCAAGCAATCGGAAGCCGACATCCAACGGGCCTACAAGGAAATGGTGGAAGAAATGGATAAGGGCATCGGGGACATCCTCGCAACCCTCAAACGGCACAACCTTGAAGAAAAGACGCTGGTGATGTTCTTCTCCGATAACGGCGGTACAGCGCAGGGCAGCAATGGGCCGCTGCGAGGGCATAAAGGCCAAGTTTGGGAAGGCGGCCATCGCGTGCCTTGCATTGCGTGTTGGCCGGGTAAAATTCCCGCCGGCAAGGTCTCCCACGATTTGGCGATCAGCCTGGATGTGATGCCCACAATCCTGGCGGCGGCGGGAATCGAACCGCCCCAGAACCGCCCCTTAGATGGCATCAACTTGCTGCCTCATTTGACCGAAGGCAAACCGCTCGGCGAACGCCATCTGTTTTGGCAGCACGGCAACTCGCGGGCGATGCGCTCGGGGACTTGGAAAGTCGTCATCAATGCCCCCGGTCAAAAACCGGCGGGGCTGTTTCAGCTCGAAAATGATCTTGCCGAGCAACACAACCTCGCCGATGAACAACCGCAGCGATTAAAGCAAATGCTGGCAGGCATCAGAACTTGGCAAGAAGACGTCGCCAAAAACGCCACGCCCCAACCTGCGGGCAATCCCTAAAGGCTTATGCCACATGGCAGCTAGCACTAGGGAGAGTTCCGGGTTGCAAAACCAGAGAAGTTCCTCTGTTGTCTCTCGATTTGAAAAGGCACAATCCAATTATGTGAAACACCCCTCGCGTGAGGGGAAAACTCGATTTGGATTTGCAACGAGAAGGAGAGAGAGAATGAAACAGCTACTTTCAATCGGCATGTGCTTGGCAATGGTGATGAGTTTCCAGGCATCGGCTCAGGACAAAGGCAAAAAAGCCGACAACACGGATAAGGCCCAAAGCCACCAGCAACAGGGACAACAACAAACCATTCGCGGCACGGTTGCGGGCGTTACCACCTTGGGAGAAGCCGCCATCGATCCGGAAGACGGCGTCGCAGTGTCCGTCGAAACCGACTACTTAACCGTGTTGGGTTCCCCCGTCAATCATCAGGGCAACCGCGCGACTGCCGCGGCCTCAAACACCCGAAAGTCTTCCGATTCCGACCAGCAAAATCATGGAAAGACGCAAGCCGACCAAGGCCGGCAGAATCTTTATCTCGTGGCGATTTCGCCCGAAACCAAAATTCGCATGGGCGGGCAAAAAGCCGGCGGGAACAAGAACGCCGCCAAAACCGGGAAGAACGATCAGAATCAATCTGCCCTGATGCAATTGGAAATCGGCGACCGCGTGACGGTTCAGTTCCAACACACGGGACAGATGAACGCATCGAAAGACAAGAATTCGGATAGCCAAAAAACGGCTCAAAACAAGAATCCGAAAGAACGCGTGGCGGGATACAGGGGTAAGGTTGGATCGAACAAGCACGGCCGCGACCGAATTTTCATCGGCGAAGCCAGCACGATCACGATCATGCCCATGAAAGCCGACCATCAATCAAGCGACAAAGCAACTACCAAAAAAGAGACTTCCAAATAGTTGACCTTCGCAAACATTTGCGTTGAAGCACCGCCCATCCGCAACCCGCGGATGGGCGTTTTTTATGCCGAGCAAGCAAAAATGCCCTCGCGTTTTTGAGCGAAGACGTTGACGAAAGTGCTTAAAAACAAGGCTATTACGAGTTACCGTGGGTGGGACTCGAACCCACACGCCCATTACGGGCAGGGGCTTTTAAGGCCCCAGCGTCTGCCTATTCCGCCACCACGGCAGCACGCGATGAAGACAGCATCGGCCTCCATCGCGACCTCGGATCGTAGCAGCGCTTTTGCCCCCAAGCAACCCCGCCGAATTCGCATTTCAGAGCGGGGGTTTGACTCAGAAAATCACAACCCATTCCCGAATTGACGACAAACCTCTCGCGGATGCCATTAGTTATCGGCAGGAGTTTCAACGGGTGTTTCGGGGGACAGGGGCGGCTGACTAGAGGGCTTGTCCTCATCTGGTTTGTAGATCCACGTCGGTTCCAGGCAGGAGCGAAATTCCTCTTCCGACTCATCCACGCGATCCCCGAAGCGGGAAAAATGTTGGATGATCGTCCGCCGCCAAACCGGGGCGCGCTGCGCGGGGAAAGCGGTCGGCGGTTTGGGTGTAGAACCATTGCCGGGTCTGGGCATCCGGCGGGGGCGGCTTCACGTCGCCAACGAATAGCCCGCCCACGCTGGCGGCGCTTCGCCAATCGCGAAGCACGTTGGTTTGGGCTTTGATCGAGGCTTTCCAGTTGCAGATTTCCGAAGCGCTTTTGATGTCTTCCGCACCGTCCCAGACGGCATCCGAAGGTTTGAGTTCTCCGCTTTTGGCCAGCGCTTGCAGCTTGGTGAAACTTCCCGCAAGATTGACGTAACGATACCCGTTAGAAAAACCGGCCATCGACACGGTGAAGTAATCGGTCTCCCGATCCACGCCCCGCCACATCGCGACCCCGTAAATCGCGTTCGCATCGCCTTGGGCTTCCGGCGTGGCCGGCGGAACCGTCTGCATGATCTCCACCGAATTTTTATAATGGCGGCGTTCCCGGCGGTCGATCGCGGCTTGAGCTTCGGGCAAAATCACATCTTTGTACGTCTTCTGCACGGGTTGGCCCTCGGTCACATCATCCGTCCGCAGCGTAAACACCGGCACGAACATCGGTTCAATCGGTTCCGGGTCATCATCGTTCACGGGGGTGGTGTTCGACATGTCCGCTTTGTAAGGCAAAGGGCGGTTGATGGCTTTGTAGACGATGTACCAAACGTTCTCCCTCTGCTTCCTGCCCGTCTCCGGGTTGGTCAGCGTGACTTGAATCATCCGCATGGATTTGAAGTGGACTTCCATGATCCAAAGCTGTTTTTGTGCGCTGAGTTCCTCGCCCAAGGGCGAAACCTTGGCGACCAGCGGGAACTTATCGCGAACCGAATTTTGGGCGAACGTCCGCCCGGCGGTTGCCGGCATGAGGGTTAAGCAGGCGAACCCGCTGAAAATCCAAAACGTAATATGGCGATTCATCGGCAGAATAATCCCGAAAGGAGTAGAGCAATTTGAGGGGGAAAAGTCGGCACAAACGGCCTCTTCCACTATATCACTGCGAAAAAAGCAACGTCAAGAACTAGATTTCGCAAACCCCAATTCGTGCCGCTCCAGTCTGCAAAGCGGTGCGGATTTTAAGCATCGTGCGGGGTGGAGGCCGCCTTATCGGCTTGGTGGACTGTCCGAACGTGTTATCATGTCGGACGAAAAGTGTGCCTTTCCGTAAGATGCCTTTTGGAAGTTGGGAATGCCATTCGATGTTTGAATCCGTGGAACTGGGACGCGAGGTTTCCAAACCGGTCTACAAGGAAGAAGAACCCAAGCTGCAAACGGCGCTCTTGGAAGCCCAGCGGGAAATCCGCGAAGCGAACGTGCCCGTGGTGGTGATTGTCGCGGGCGTGGAGGGGGCGGGCAAAGGCGAGGTCGTCAATCTCCTCAATCGATGGCTGGACACGCGGGGCCTGGAAACGCACGCTTTTTGGGATCAAACCGACGAGGAACGCGAACGCCCTACCTTTTGGCAGTTCTGGCGAAGGCTGCCCGCGCGAGGCCGCATGGGGTTGATGTTCGGTTCCTGGTATACACAGCCCATCATGGAGCGGGTGTTCGGCGAAATCGACGAGGAAACCTGCGACAGCCAAATGCGGCACATCGCCACGCTCGAACGCCTGCTGACCGATGATGGCTATCTGCTGGTCAAGCTGTGGTTTCATCTGGCCAAGGGCGAGCAAAAACGCCGGGCGAAGGCTCAAAAACAGGACAAGGAACTGCTGCATCTCTCGCCTTACCTGGGCAAGTTCCGCAAGAACTACGATCAATTCCTCGCCGCGTCTCAGCGAGCCATTCGCCTCACGGATGCCGGGCACGCGCCTTGGAACTTGATCGAAGCCACCGATGCGCCTACCGGAACTTGGCGACGGGGCAACTTCTGCTGCAAGCCATGCGGCATCATTTGAACGTCAACCACAACCCATCTGCCGCGTTGGCCGAAGAGATGCCTGCCATCCAGATTCCCTCGGCCAACGAGACCATTTTGGACAAAGTGGATCTGAGCCAAAAACTTGCCGACAAAGATTACGAAACCCAATTGGCGGAGGGGCAGCGGAATCTCAATCAACTGGTCTGGAAATCCTGGAAGAAGAAACGCACGGTCGTGCTGGTGTTCGAGGGTTGGGACGCGGGCGGCAAAGGCGGCGTGATTGGCCGCGTTACCGCCGCTTTGGATGCCCGTTTGACGCGCGTGGTTCCCGTGGCCGCGCCAGCGAGATCGAGAAAGCCCATCATTATCTTTGGCGGTTTTGGCAGTGCCTGCCCCGCGATGGTAAGCTCATCATTTTTGATCGCTCTTGGTACGGGCGAGTTTTGGTCGAGCGCGTGGAAGGGCTTGCCAGCCGGGTGGATTGGATGCGGGCCTATCGCGAGATCAACGAGTTTGAGGAACAAATCGTCGAGCACGGCGGGATCATCACGAAATTCTGGCTGCACATCAGCCAAGACGAGCAGCTTCGCCGGTTCCAAGAACGCGAGCAGACGCCGTGGAAACAATACAAGATCACTGCGGACGATTGGCGGAACCGCGAGAAGTACCCCCAGTACCAAGCCGCCGTGAATGAAATGGTCGAGCGAACCAGCACCGAGTACGCCCCCTGGCATTTGGTTCCCGGCGAAGACAAGCATTTCGGGCGAGTCTTCGTCTTGAACACGCTTTGCGAACGCTTGAAATCCGCACTGGATTGATGAGAAATGCAATGCATGATTGTTGCGTGTGACTCATGCTTCCCATATCTTGCTGAGTCTTGGTGATGTTGACTTCGACGACCGAGTCTTTTCCGTTTCGTTCGCGGTCTCGGCAACCCGCCGTTGTGGTGGCGGTTTGTTTTGCGGCGGGCATTTTGCTGGATCGGTTTGTGAGCGTATTGACTTGGGGCCGATGGAGTCTGCTTGCCGGTATCGCGGTGGGATTTGCAATCTGGGGTTGGCGGCGGTTGCAGGTGCGGATTGTGGCGGCAAGCCTGTTGGCGGCGGGGGTTTGTTTGGGCGGTATCAGGCATCATGCGTTTTGGTCGTTGAGTTCCCGGAGAATGTTGTCGCGGTTCGTGGGGATGGAATCTCGGTTGGTTCGGCTGCGAGGCCGCGTGGCGGAACCGCCTTTCATCAAACCGCCCAGCCAGCTTCCCTTTCAATCGGTGCTTCCCCAAAGCGAGCTTACGATCTTCAGCTTGAACTGCGGATCGCTGCGGGATGGCAAGCGGCTTGTGCCCATTCGGGGGAAAGTTCAGGTTCGAGTCAACGGCCTTTTGGCGGATTTGAAAGCGGGGGACGGTTTAGAAGTTTTCGGGTTGGATCTCCCTACCCTTCCCGCCCGCGAACCCCGGCGATTTTGCATTTTGGGAATTCGCTGAAACAACGGGAAATCGCCTGCGTGCTGCGGGTGCAACATCCAGAGGCGGTCACGAAAATCGCAGGCGAGTCCGGCTCATTTTGGACTCGCAAGATGGACAAGGTGCGCATCCGGCGCGGAGGGAATTTCTAAAGTCCCATCTCAGCGCGAACAAAACGCGAAGATCGCGGCGGCTTTGTTGTTGGGCATTCGCTCGGCCTTGCCGACCGATCAGAAAGAAGCCTTCGCCGAAAGCGGGATGATGCACGTCTTGGCGTTGTCGGGTTTGCATGTGGGCATTCTTGGCGGGGTTGGTTTGGTTGCTGTGCCGGCTGCTTTCACTCTCGCCGCGAAAATCCACGCTGCTGACGTTCGCGGCGGTGTTGGGGTTGGCGGTGATTTCGGGAGGCCGTCCGCCGATTGTGCGGGCCACGGTGTTTTTGGGAATCGCTTTTTTGGGGAAATTGGCGGCCAGGCATTCGCAGCCGCTGAACGTTTTGGCGTTGGCAGCCTTGGTGATTTTGGCTTGGAACCCATCGGACCTATTTGATGTGGGCACGCAACTTTCCTTCCTCGCGGTGATGGGAATTTTGGTCTCCGCCCGTTGGATCGCCCCGTTTTTCCATCCCGATGTGTTGGCTCCCGATGAATCGCAACTGGAAAACCGATTTCAAAAAGTCTTCCAGGCAGTGGGCAATTTTCTCTGGCGGTACTTGGGTTTGATGCTGGGGATTTGGTTGTTTACCTCGCCATTGATCGCGGCCCGGTTTCATTTGATTTCGCCCATCGGCATGCTACTGAATTGCTTTTTGGTTCCGTTGGTCGTGCTTGTGTTGTGGTCGGGTTATCTGTTGTTGTTCGTCGGCGGCTTGCTGCCGATGGCGGCGGTGATCTTTGCGGTTCCCTTGTCCGCCGGGCTGACGTTTTTGCTCAAGGCGGTGCAATGGGGAGCCGGTTTGCGATTGGGGCACGTTTATGTCGCCGGGCCCCCGGATTGGTGGTTGGCGGGATATTATTTGTGCTTGGCCTGTCTCTGCGTTTTTCGTCCTCGCATTTCTCGACCGAATTTCGCCGGGGCGATTCTGCTGTTGAGTTGGACGGCGGTGGGTTTGGGAATCGCGGCGTTGCCGCATTCGCCGCGTGGCTTGCGTTGCACGTTTCTTTCGGTCGGGCATGGATCGGCGATTTTGGTGGAGTTCCCCAACGGCAGAACGCTGTTGTTCGATGCCGGTGCTTTGGACGATGGCGAACGGGCTTACCGCGTGATTCGCACGGCTCTTTGGCAGCGGGGCATCACGCGGTTAGATGCGATTGCTCTCTCCCACGCCGACTTGGATCACGTCAACGCGATCCCCCAACTCACCGAGGAAATTCCCGTGGGCACGCTGTTGGTGGCCAAGTCGTTTTTTCAATCTCCGCAAGCGGTAGTTCCGTATTTGGTTCAGCGGGTGAAAGGCAAAAAAATCCCGATTCGCACCGTGGGCCAAGATGACCGTTTGGCGTTCGATCCTTCCGTGAACGTGGAAGTCGAACATCCCGATCCAAACAAGAAGTACCCGCGCAGCAATGCGAACAGCTTGGCGATTCGCTTCACCCATGCGGGGCGAAGTTTGATGTTGGTCGGCGATGTCGAGAAAGAAGGTTTGGACGATTTAATGGCTCACGACAAGGGGCAAGTGGACGTGATCCAGTCGCCGCACCACGGCAGCCGGACCGCCAACACGGCGGAACTCGTGCGTTGGGCGAACCCGGCGATTGTCGTCGTCAGCGTCGGCCACGTTCCGGGGCGAATGCAAGAACTGAAAACGCTTTACGGCAGTTCCGTCCGTTTGTTGTCCACGCACGACAACGGTGCGGTGACCATCGAGATTTCCCCAACCGGCCAACTCTTGGTGAAAGCCTATCGCACCCAAGAGTAGACATGTTACAACACTGTTACGCAAACGGGCGGGGAGTTGGTATGATGATGGTTGAAATCCTCTTTTCCCGCCACGCGCGTGGCGGGAGGAAATTCCGCACCCGTTTGGGGAGCAAGTCCGATGGCGTTACGTCACATTCACTCAGGGAGGATCGCATGCAAACACGACCGATGAAACCGCAAGGTTGGCGATGGATGGGAGCGGTGGCTTTGGCCGCGATGGTCGGATGGATCTGTTGGCAATGGCTGCCGGGGGAAGTTCAGGCAGAGACCAACGCCCGCCCGCAAACCGCCCAGACAGAATCCGGCGTAGATGGGCAAGAATTGTTTCACCGCAATTGGCTGCCCGATGATCCCCGCAGTCCCCAAGGCGATGGTTTGGGGCCGATGTTCAACGAAACCTCGTGCGCGGGCTGCCACAATCAAGGCGGACCCGGCGGCGGCGGATCAAGCGACAAAAACGTGGTGCTGCTGACCGCATTTATCAATCAGCCGGTCACGAATTTCGACGCTCCCATAAGCGGCCCCATTCCGCCGGGAGGAGTTTCAGGAGTCCCGAACCAATCACAAATCCCGATGAATGCCGCCGCGCTATCGCAAGGCGATTGCCCAAGAATTGGCGGGCATTCACCCGGACTTCGCGAAAAGTTCTAGCGTGGTGATTCATCGCTTCGGCACATCCCCCAAACACAACGAATGGCGAACGAACCTGTTGACGCCGCAAGGTCAAATGCTCGAAGCCTTCGTCGATCCCTTTGGTGATGATATAGATGTAGTTAAAGCGGATGATGGCCCGTCACAACCCACCGCGCCCACGCCTGTCACTGAACCAAAGCCGGCGGAAGAACCGAGCATCGGGCCTCCGGCGGCTGAACTTCCGCGGCCTCAACAACCGCCCCGTGCTGACAATCGGAGTGGTTTTGGAAATCCTCCACCGATTCAGCCCGTGCCTGTTGATCCCTTGTCACAACCCAGGCAGCAAGCGGTTCCCCAGAACCTCGTATTCCAACAAGTTCCGCAAGTGCCGACTTTTGGGAATCCCATTGGGAACGCTGTCGTCGGCGCCGCCAACACGGGCATTCCGTTGGTGGATGAAGCGCTCGCGGAAATGCGCCGGTTGCAGCAGGAAGCCCGCCAGGATCTTTCCGGCTCGCAGAATCGCGGGCGAGTTTTGTTGTTGCGTTCGCAGCGGAATACCTCGGCTTTGTTTGGAGCGGGCGAGATTGATGCCGTTCCCGATGCCGTCATCGAAGCCGCCGCGAACCAAAAGTACGAAGATTATCCCCGCGTGAACGGGCGGGTTCATCGTTTGCCGGACAACAAAATCGGCAAGTTCGGCTGGAAGGCCCAGAAAGCCACGCTCAGGGATTTCACCTTGGCCGCCTGCGCGAACGAATTGGGTTTGGACGTGCCCGAACACCCCCAACCCAAAGTTCCCTACGAAGCCCACGGGAAATCCAAAGGCCACGACATGACCGAGAAAGAAGCCGATGCCTTGGTGGCTTACGTTCGCAATTTGCCGGCTCCCATTCAAGAAACCCCGCAGGAAGAGCGGGCGGCCAAAATGATCGCGCAGGGCAAGGAATTGTTCGAGTCCGCCGGCTGTGCGGTCTGCCACAAGCAAGACATGGGACAAGCCAAGGGAATCTACAGCGATTTGTTGCTGCACGACATGGGCGACAAACTGCAAGCCTCCGGCAGTTATGGATCCAGCTTCACACCGCAAGAGTTTAACCCCGGCGACGTTCCGCAGGCAGCCAACACCAGCGGAAGCCCAGCACAGGCACAACAACCCGGCCAACCCGTGGCGGAGAAGAAAAAAATGCCGCCGGCCGTCACGCCGGGGGAATGGCGAACGCCGCCGCTGTGGGGCATTCGCGACTCGGCTCCCTATCTGCACGATGGCCGAGCGATGACAATGGAACAAGCCATTGCCCTGCATGGCGGGGAAGGTTCGGACGCCGCGATTCACTTCTTTATGCTGCCCGCGAAAAAACGGCAGCGAGTCATCGGTTTCCTAAAAACCCTCCGCGCCCCAGACCAACACGCCGTCGCGAAGTAAGGATCAAACTAACAATCATCCGAGCTAAAAGGCGAGCGGGGGGCGTAAGCCCCCCGGTTTTGTTGAATGGTTCAAAAGATGAAGGGTTGTCTTCGGCAACGCTTTGTCTTAAAGGGATTTTATGAGATTGCGGCAAGCCCGCTTAAGGAGGCAATAGAAAATATGTCGGAACGCAAAACGGTCTCGGTGGGTTTGGTGCAGATGCGGGTTTCCGCCGTGCCGGAAGACAATTTCGAGCGGGCGATTTCGCTGGTTCGCCAGGCGGCGGAAAGGGGGGCGAAGATCGTCTGTCTGCCGGAACTCTTTCGCACGCCGTATTTCTGTCAGACCGAAGACCACGCCCACTTTCAGTTGGCCGAACCCATTCCCGGTCCCAGCAGCGAACGGCTTTCGTCACTCGCGGCGGAACTCCAAATCGTGCTGATTGCCAGCCTATTCGAGAAGCGGGCCGAGGGGCTTTATCACAACACGGCGGCGGTGCTGGATGCCGATGGCCGCTATCTCGGCAAGTATCGCAAGATGCACATTCCCGATGATCCGCTGTTTTACGAAAAGTTTTATTTCACGCCGGGCGATCTAGGTTTTAAGGTGTTTCAGACGAAACATGCCCGCGTGGGCGTGCTGATTTGTTGGGATCAATGGTTTCCCGAAGCCGCCCGCCTGACCGCAATGCGGGGGGCGGAGATTCTGTTTTATCCGACGGCCATCGGTTGGCATCCCTCGGAAAAAGCCGAGTATGGAACGGCCCAACATCAAAGTTGGGAACTCATGCAGCGTTCGCACGCGGTCGCCAACGGATGTTTCGTGTGTGCCCCCAACCGCACGGGGCACGAAGGAGAGGCCGGCGGCGGGATTGAGTTTTGGGGGCAAAGTTTTCATGCCGCCCCCAATGGAGAAATTCTTTCCAAAGCAAGCGTGCAGGATGAAGAAGTTTTGCTTGAGGAATTGGACTTGGGGCAGTTGGACATCAGCCGCACGCATTGGCCGTTTTTGCGGGATCGAAGGATCGATGCCTACGGCGATCTCACCCGCCGCTATCTCGATGAGGAACCGCACGCATGATGCCGGAACCAGTTTTGCGGATGCCGGCGGAGTGGGAACCCCATCAGGCAACTTGGGTTTCTTGGCCTCACAAAGAAGCCTCTTGGCCCGGCAAGATCGAAACGATTAAGCCCGTGTTCGCCCGCATGGTGGCGGAAATTTCGCGCTCGGAAACCGTGCATGTCAACATCAACGATGACCGCATGGAAGCCGAGGCCCGCCGGCTTTTGGCCGAGCAAAAACCGCTTGGGAAAATCGTGTTTCAGCGGATTCCCACCAACGATGCCTGGTGCCGCGACCACGGCGCGATCTTCGTGAAGCGGAAGCATGACGCTGTCGAATCGGCTCTGTGTGCCTTGGATTGGAAATACAACGCCTGGGGCGATAAATACCCGCCTTACGATTTGGACAACCGCGTGCCCGCCGGGATGGCCGCGTTCTTGAACGTCCCGCGAATCGAAATCCCCTGGGTTTTGGAAGGCGGTTCGATCGATGTCAACGGCGAAGGCACGCTGCTGACCACCGAAGCCTGTTTGCTCAACCCCAACCGCAACCCGGAATTATCCCAAGACCAAATCGAAGAACTGCTGAAAGAGCATTTGGGCATCGAGCAAATTCTTTGGCTGGGCGAAGGCATCGTCGGCGATGACACCGATGGCCACATCGACGACATTACGCGGTTTATCAACCCAACCACCGTGGTCACGGCCATCGAACGAAACCCCGACGATGAAAACCACGCACCGCTGCAAGAAAATCTCGCCCGCCTGAAATCCTTTCGCCTTTTAGGCAATCGGGCATTGAACATCGTGGAACTGCCGATGCCTCGGCCCGTGGAATGCGAAGGCCAACGCCTGCCGGCGAGTTACGCGAATTTCTATATCGCGAACACGGTGGTGCTGTTGCCCTTTTATGGCGGCCCAAAAGATGCCGAAGCCCGAGAAATCCTGCAAAACGCTTTCCCCGACCGCCGGGTGATCGGCATTGATTGCACGGATCTCATCTGGGGGCTGGGAGCCTTCCACTGCCTCACCCAACAAGTGCCCAAGTTGATTCAGTAGGGCATCTTTCAACTAAAAACATCCGGAAGCCTTCACGGTTCCTCGTCCCCAACCTATCTTAGTATTCTCCGGTTTTCAAACTAATAACGTTGGATGGGTACTCGCCGCATTTCCAGGCTAGATCCTTTCGGCAGAGCAATTTGCCGTTGGATGACCTCATCTTCAACCCGGATGATGAGTTCCGCATCTCCGGGGGGAATATCTTGTGGTGTTTTAAGGATAATGAATTTCAGGGGCAACCTGGACCACATCGTAGGACTGGCCGCCTGCTACCAATTCAAAATCTGCTATGGTTGAAAACCGCTCCAGGGAGGTTTGCTTTGGCATGTCAGACATTCCTGTTGAGATTTGTGAACGCCGTGATGCTTATTGCCGGGGGCGCACACTTGATATTGAAGAACAGTTGCGTGGTTCTGGTTTAGAGGGTTTCGTGTGGCAGACCACCCAAGACAGTATTCTAAAGGTGTTCCAGCGCGAGTTCTTTTTCAAAATGAGGTTTCCGTCTATGAGCATTTACAAAGCCATCACATTGACGAACTTCAGGGTTTTCAAATTCCTGCTCTTCTCCATTATGACGAAAATCTCTTTGTGTTGGAACTGTCTTATATCACACCGCCTTATATTCTCGACTTTGCCGCAGCGACGCTCGATCAGCCCCCGCCGGGGTTTGACGCAGAGGATCAATCGTGGATTGCAGAGAAACAACGCGTGTTTGGAACCCATTGGCCGGAAGTTGCCAGACTCTTGGATGCGTTGAGGCACATCGGAATTCATTACGCAGACGTTCATGGGGAGAACATTCGCGTTCGCTGATCGCTCATCAATCACGTTCGCAAGCGTTCTAAGATTTGCCAAAGGATGGTTAGTGTGCCCACGGCGGCGCAGTAGCAGGCGAACCAGTGCAAGCGGCGCTGGGAGATCAATCTCAATAACCACCGCAGTGCCAATAGCCCGACGGCGAACGACACCAGCGCGCCCAACAACATTGGTCCCCAACCGTAACCGGGGGAAGAGGTGATGGATGGTTCGGTGAGCACGTCTTTCAACATCAGCACGCCGGCCCCAGCGATGGCGGGAATTGCGATGAAGAACGAAAAGCTCGCGGCGGCCTCTCTTCTCAATCCCAGCAGTAATCCGCCGGAAATCGTGCTGCCCGAACGCGAAATGCCCGGAAACAACGCCACCGCTTGAAACAGCCCGATGAGGCCCGCCCGGCAAAGGGTCATTTCTTCCAGCGTGCGGGTGTTGGATTGCCAAAGATGGGCCGAGGCCAAAAGCCCTGCCGTCACCAGCAAGCCGCAGCCCGAGATCAACGGGGTATCGAACCCGTGCTTCATCAGGTCTTTCACGGGCGATAAGCCGATGGCCACCAAAGGCAGCGTCGCGAGGACAATCGCCAAGACGAGTTTCGGGCGCTGCCGCATCACCCACAAATCCTCGCGGTAGACCCAGAGAATCGACAGCAGCGTGCCCACGTGCAAGGCCACGTTCATTCGCAGGTTACTTTCGGGATCGACTTCGCGCCGCTCAGACGGTGGATCAATTCGCCCAAGATCACCAAATGCCCGGAGGAACTGATAGGCAAAAACTCGGCCACGCCTTGCACCGCTCCCAAAACCGCCGCTTCGATGTATTCTACGCCTGGCATGGGCCGTTGTCTTTGGTCAGTTGTCCGTGGACATTGCGAATTAAAGAGTGTTGATTGCTGATTTTTTTTTGCAGAAAGAGCAAAACGGAAAGCGATCTAAGAGTTCTATCCCGTGGGGCGGTTGGTTTTTGGGTTCTTCGGGCTTTGTTCGATGCGGCGGAGGGGCAAGATGCCGGGGGCTTCCGAAGAATCGTCTTGGTCAGCGGTGGAATCCTCTTCAGCTTGGGGGGCCGCTTGATGGATTTGCGCCCGATACAAACGGCGATAGGCCGGGCAGACTTCCACCAAAGATTCGTGCGGACCGACCGCAATCAGACGGCCTTCTTCCATAATCGCAATGCGATCCACCAAATCCAGAATGCTTTGGCTGACGGCGTGGGTAATGATAAAGACCGTGCGGCGGCGAGCGAATTCGCGGAGTGTTTGATGGATCAGGCGTTCGCTTTGGGCATCAATCGCCGAGGTGGCTTCATCCAAAATCAAAATCGGGGGATCGCGAAGAATTGCCCGCGCCAGCGCGATCCGCTGCCTTTGCCCGCCGGAAAGCCGTCCGCCTTTGTCTCCCACGCGGGTGTTCAAACCGTCGGGCAGGGTCTTGAGAAATGGCGTGACGTGCGCTTGCCGGGCGGCTTCTTCGATTTCTTCCGGGCCGGCATTGGGCTGGCCGTAGCGAATGTTTTCGGCAATCGTTTCGTCGAACAACAAGGTTTCCTGCGTGACCACGCCGATTTGCGCCCGCAGATCTTTCAGGCGGATCTCGCGGATGTCCACGCCGTCGATCAATACGGAACCCTGTTCGGGATCGTAATAGCGGGGCAGCAGATTGACGAGCGTGGATTTCCCGGAACCGTTTTCGCCCACGACGACAATCACTTCGCCTGCCCTCACTTCGAGCGTGACGTTTTGCAGCACGGCCGGACGGGGGGTGTCGTCATCCTGGGCATGGGCGTAAGTAAACCGCACATCTTTGAACTCGATTGACTTGGCATGCCAGGGGGCGGTTTTCGGTTCGAGCGGTTCGCGAACCAGCGACTTGGCATCGACCAGACCAAACACGCGATCCGCCGCCGCCATCGAGCGTTTCAGCTTGGCATAGGTGGTGGATAATTTGCGGGCGGGGTCGATGGTTCCCGCCAGCAACACGTATAGCAGCGAGAGTTGGGCCATGTCCATTTTGTTGGTTGAAAGCGCGATGCCCCAAATCGTGGTGGTTTCGCGAAGCACTAAATACGCGCCGGGCAACAGCGCCACGAACACGGCGAGCAGCCCCAGAATTTCCGTCATCGGACTGGTGAGGGAATCGACCCTGACGAGTTTCATGGCTTTGCCGTAGAACTCCTTGTTTTCGCGATGGAACCTCGCGCGATGCTTGTGCGTTCCGTTGAAGGCGATCACGATTTTCGCGGAGTCGAAGGTTTCTTCGAGCGTTTTGTACAAGCGGGACATGCTTTCCATCAGCCGTTTGCTGGCGACTTTCAGAAGTTTTCCCACCCGGTAAAACGCCAAGCCCACCAAAGGCACGAACAGCATGGACAAGAGTGTGAGCCGCCAATTGACGAAAAACGCGAAGGCCAGGCAACCGAAGGCTTTCATAGGTTCGCGGATGACTTTGCCGCCCATCAAAGTCAGTCCTTGGACAAGCACGTTCATGTCGTAGGTGAACCGCGACATCAAGTCGGAGGTTCCGTTGAGCGAAAGGGTTTGGTAATCCAATTGCAGGGTTTTGCGGAAGCAATCTTTGCGAATGCCCATCACCGTGAGTTGCACCACGCTGCCGATTAGGACTTCCTGCACGAACACACAAATCGATTTCAGCACGGTTGCGAAAAGCAGCACGCCCAAAATCAAGGCCAGCATGTCGAATTTGTCGCCGGGAAGCCAAGGGATCACGTTGGATTTCAGCCAACTCATCGCCAACGACAGCCTCGAAGCGCGGGAAAGTTTGGTCTGCTGGCGAGAGCGGTCTTTCAGCAACTCCACGCTGTCCCCGTCGCCTTGCTGCTCGCTGGCTTCGATAAGAGTATCAATGCGTTCGATTGTGGCCGAGCGGCTTTCGATTTCCGCCTCGGAGGCGGCGATTTCCTGATCGATGTATTCCCCCAGGCTCTGCTGCTCCATCAAGACTTTGACGACCGGAAACACCGCCGAGAGGTTGAGGCTCCAAAACATGGCCACCAAAACCGCGAACATCGACGAGAGGAAAAGTTTCTTCCGATAAGGCCAAACGTAGGGGAGCAGGCGGGTAAAGCTATTCACGGTTAGTCATCCTTGCCGGTCAGTTTGTCCATCGTCCGTGGAAATGAGTCGCGGGTCTTCGCGGAAATGAGGATTGTCGAGTGGCGATTGCAGGTTTTTGCAGAAAGAGCGAAAGCGGAGGGCCGACCGCATTCGGGAATCGGCGGAATTAAACACCAAACTGCCGGATGGGTCCAGACGAGATTGACGGCGATTGTTCGGAAGTTCAGAACCCAAGCTGCGGGCAACTCCCGCGAGGATCATAGGTTTTGAAAGAGATCGTCGCCCGCAAAGACTGCATCCAAAGAAGAGAGCATCGGCAGGCGGCGCTCGCCGGGGGCGATGGTGTCGGCCAAAAGTTGGTTCGGGAACGAATCCCCATTCAGATCTTGGCCGCCGAGTTGATGGGCAAACTCGTGCAGAATCACCGAAAGCAAATCCACACCGCTGTTGGCTGGACTGCCGATTGCGGCCAGATTTCCATTGGGCCGCGAGGTGAATTCTTCATCCAAAAAAGGCGTGGGGTCGATAAACCAGCCTGCGCCGGCGGCGTTGAAATCGAGCAGAATGGTTCCCGGCAGCGAGAGTCCCAATTCACGGCCCGGCAAATCGTTGAGCGAAAATTGCACGATTTGCAGTTGTTGCAATTCATCGGCACTCAATCCGGCGTCTGCGAAGCGGGCGATGGCTGCCGAGCGAAGGGATTCCACTTCAGAGAGCTTCACCGGCGAAGCAGCCGGGAGCGCGGCCTCGGCGGTTGACGCTAGGGTTTGGGTTTGCGGGGGGAATTGAGAATTTCCGCCGCCCGCAACAAACACGCCACCGATGAATCCGCCGTAGGCATTTAATTGTTCATCGAGCGTGGAAGTCTGTCGGCCATCGTACAATCGCACGTCAGGGCCGCCGCCGGGACCGGGGGCCGTCACAATTTCTGCGAGATGATCGAAATTGAAATCGCTGGCACCAACGCGCACGCCGCCGACGAATCGGGGATCGTAGGCAAAGAAGTTTTGCAGTACGAACGGTTCGGAGTTCGCCGCGTTAAACACCTGCACGTTGGGTCCGCCGCCGGGGCCGGCTCCCACGATGATGTCCGCGAGGTCGTCGCCGTTCACATCGCCCGCCGCGACGTAAGCGCCGCCGTAAAATCCGGGAAAGGCGTAGAAGGTTCCGATCCTCAGCCCTTGGGATTGGAGGAGATCCGTGCCGAGTCCTTGTTGGGGGACTTGGCTATCGAACACGCGGACGTTGATGGGGAAACCGGGGCCGGGTGCGGTGATGATGTCCGCGAAACCGTCGCCATTGACATCGCCCGCCGCCACGCGCACGCCGCTGGTCACGCCGAGGTTGTAGGCAAAAAAGGAGAGCAGCACGCTGCCGTCTTTCCCACTGAAGACTTTAACCGCCGGGGAACTGCCGGCGTCGGGAGCGAGGATGATGTCCGCAAAGCCGTCGCCATTCACATCGCCTACGGCCACGTTGAGGCCGGTGGTCATATTCGGCTGAAATGCCATGAAGTTGTAACGGTCTTCGGTGCGGAATTGGAGCGTGGCTCCATCGAACACACGAACGTGCGGCCCGCCGCCCGGACCCGCCGCAGTCACAACATCATCAATGCCATCCCCGGTGACATCGCCCACCGCCACGCGAACTCCGCCCGTGAAAAGGGCGTTATAAGCGAAGAAGGAAGCAATCTCCGCGTTGGTCTGGGCGTTGAACACGCGGACGTGCGGGCCGCCGCCGGCATCGGCTCCGGTCGCATAAATGGGTGGGGAAGACGGGGCAACTTCGCTAATCAGCAGCGAATAATTTCCCGTGCTGCCCGCTTTTGCATTTCCGCCGGTCAGCGGATCATAATCTGCCGCGCCGGGGCCGTTTCCATTCACGCCGATGTAATAAGTTTGCCCGGCGTTGAGCAGAATCGTAATTTGGCTGCCCTTCGTGGTGGCATCGGCATCGTTATTGGCGGCCAACTCTTGGCCTTGGGCATTGAAGATCCGCAGATAAGTGTCCGCCGAGCCTTCCTGATCCGCAAACGTGCGCACCACCACAAGCTGATCGCCTGGAGCGGTATAACTAAAGATGTCCACATCATCGGCCCCGATATAGGTTTGGTTGTCGCTGCCGATGTTTTCGGTAACGGTCTGCCCCAGCGTGATCGGCGTGGGCGTGTTGAGCGTGATGGAATTGTTGGCGAGGAAAGCCAAGTCTGCCGTGGGAAGCTCTTGGACGGAGAGTTGGTAGTCGCCCGTGTCGCCGCCGGTTCCGCTGCCGGGCGCGGACCAATTGAATCCATGGTTCCCTAAGCCCGTGACGGAAATCCACATTGTCTCTCCGGCGGTGACTTTCACAATCGCGGGGGTAACAGCCCGTTGGTGTCCACGATTTGGGTGATGTCGGCTTGCGATGCGGTCAGATCCCACACGCCGATCACGCCGTTCAGCGGGTTGAGGCTGCCCGGTTCCGGCAAAACGGCGATGTCTAAAAGGCTATCCTGAGTCGCAGTGTAGCGGAAGAAATCCACATCTTTGAAACCGCCGTTGGCTCCCAGCAAAGGCTGGCCGAAGTCGCTGCCGATCACGCCGTCGATGATTCCATCGTGATTATCATCGAACGAAGTGAAATCCACGGCCCCGAACGCGGTTCCGTTCACGTCGCCGTTGGAGTAAGAAAGATACAAGTCGTACTCGCCGGTGTCGCTGGTGGAAGAGTCCCGGCCAAACGGATTTTCGGGATCGAAATCTTGGTTGCCGGAGGTCGTCACCGCGATGTAATACGTCTGCCCAATTGAGATGAAGACATCCAAAAAACTATCCGTGGAGCCGGGCGAAGCATTGTCGTTGTGGCCCACGCTGATGAGATTGCCTTCGGCATCTCTTGTGAAGACTTCGACGTAAGAATCGATTCCGTCGCCGGGGTGCGTGGAGGTGTCGGTCTGAATGTAAAGCCGACCGGTGTCCGGGGCGACGATGCGGAAAAAATCCACATCGGTCGGCCCCACGGGAACGGAATTCTGCCCGCCTTCGGGAATCAGCGGATTGACCACCGCCACGGGGTCATCATCGTATCCCACCGCTTGGTTAGAAATCCGATTGGTGACGTAAACCCCTTGGCTCAGCAGATCATTGTTGGGGTTGAGCGCGTTGGGGCTGGTCAGATCCACCGCGGTGGCCCCGGAAACCACGCCGTTGGGGTCGGGGTTGGTCAGAGAAATGGTGAATTGATAATCGCCGGTGTCTTGCCCGCCGGCGGCGGTGTCGGGAGTATTGGGGTCGTAACCCGTGTTGGCATTGCTGCTGAGGCCGACGTAATACACGCCGGGGGCCAAGGTGCCCGTGGTCAAATCGGGATAGAAATTTCCCTCGGCGGTGTCGTTTTGGGCGGCGATTTCCGTTCCGCTCGCATCGAAAATTCGCAGATAGAGATCCACGGGATCTCCGCCGGAAACCGGGCCGGTCTCCACGCGGAGTTGTCCCGGCGATTCCACGGTGATGCGGTAGAGATCCACATCGTCGGGGCCGACCGCAATTGCTCCATCCGTGCCGATGTTCCCGGTGATGGTAAACTCCTGCGTGCCATCCACGGGTGGAAACCCGATCGCCGAATTCAACGTGTCGTTATTGTCGTTGCTGTTGTTGGGATTGGCGGACGGGGCGACGAGTTGCTGCGCGGCTTCCACCGCCTTCAGCGCATTGACCCGCAGATAATCCTGCTCGGATTCCAAAAGATCGGTGATTGTCCCCAGGCTCAGCGTGCCATCGGAATTATGAATGAGCGGGGCGCGCTGCGTGTTGGGGTTTTGGGCATCGAAAATCGTGTCGGCAGAATCGCGGATGACCGAAACGACTTCGCTGACCGAAAGATAACGCCCGCCAAACGTGAAAGCCGCATCTTGCACCAAAGCCACCAACCCGGCCACAAAAGGCGAAGACATGCTGGTGCCGGAAATCGTATTGTATCCGCCATCGTTCCAAGTGCTGTAAATCGTGCTGCCGGGCGCGGCCACTTGATTGTCCAACGTGCTGCGTTGACTGCTGGCAGCAAGTTGGTCGGCGGTGGGAGCGCGGTCGATGGCGACATATCGCGGATTCGGCCCAGCTCCCAATGAGGGCAAACTATCGCCTACGCCGCTGTCTTCCCAAGTGTTCGCCACGCTCAACGAGGAATAAATCGCCGGGAAAGATTCCCCTAAGGCGACGTAATCGGCATAGGCATTTCCCGTCGCCGAGACCACCGTGATGCCCAACGATTCCAGCACCTGAACCTCGCGGGCGAAATCGTTGGGGTTGGGCACGAAGTTCAAATTCGTGCCATCCTGAATCGACATATTGACGACTTTGATGTTGTACCTTTGATAGTTTTCCTCGACCCAATGCAGCCCCGAAAGCAGCGTGTCGTACTGCGGAAAACTTTCCCCCGGACCGGGCAGGCCGCGAATGGAGATCAGGCCCGCATCATACGCCACGCCAATGTTGGGATTGGAAGAGGCCGCGATCCCCGCCACGTGCGTGCCGTGGCCCACCGGGTCGAAAGCACCCGAGGCAGATACTGAAGTCGCGGGCGTAATGATTCCATCCGAAGTGGCATCGGTTTTCACGGCATCGAAAAACGCCTCGAAATTGCTTTGCAAATCGACGTGCGTTCCCAACACCCCGGTGTCGATCACCGCAATCCCGATCTTCGTACCATCCGGCAAAGCCCCATCAATCGCAGCATATTCCGCCATGTTTCTGAGGGCCGTCAGGCTCGTTACGTCGAAGGCGGCGGACAGCACCAACCGCGCCTCCAACAGTTCCACCTCCATTGCTAAAGGGAAACGAACCGGACGTTGCCGGGTGCTGCGGGATTTGGGCAGGCGAAGCGACCATTTCATGGATGGATCTCTTCCAACGAATGATGGAAATGCGCCCGCACAATTCAACCAAGCCAAACGTGGCGATTCGGCAACAAATCAAACCGCAAAACCGGAATCCCCCAGGGAATCTGCATCGCCCCTCAGCAAAGAAGTTCTCTCTCCTAAGATAACGCAACCCACCGGAAAATTCCGCAAAATCAGCGGGAAATTCCGAAAAATCCGAAGGGCAACCAATGAACAAGCCGCCAGGAAAATCCCCTGGAAAACCTATTCGGACTGGGGCTGGGGACTTTTTCCTGCCTGACCTCTGACCGCTGGCCTCCGACCCCTGCTTAAGGAGGATCGTAACCACCGGGATGGAACGGATGGCAACGGAGGATTCGGCGAATGCCTTTGAGGCTGCCGGTCATCGCCCCGTATTTCCGCACGGCTTCGATGAAATAATGGCTGCAACTCGGATAGAACCGGCATTGCCCGCCCAATAACGGGCTGAGAAAAATCTGATACAACCGCACCATCCCAATCAGCAAGAGCGAGGGAAGCTGCCAAATCGGGCGGAGCCATTTCATCGCGGCGGAATCCTCGAAATGGGACGGTCTGAAGATTCCCCCAACCGCCGAGCCAATTTGCGGGCAGCCCGTTCGAGAGATTCACGATAATCGCCGAGCGTGCTCCCGGAATCTTGGCGGGGAATCAACACCAAATCCAAACCGCAGGGCAACTCGTGCTGCGACAAGCGGAAGGCTTCCCTGAGCAATCGTTTCAGCCGCGCCCGCTTGACGGCATTGCCGTGCTTTTTAGACACGCTCAAACCAAACCGCGTGAGGTCCAGATCGTTCCGCAAGCCGAAGACCAACAAATGCGCATCGCCCGCGCGTTGTTTGTGATCGTAAACTCGCGCGAAGTCCCGCGAACTGCGAATCCGCTGGTCTTTGGAGATTGTGAAACGCCGCGCGTTCCTCGTTCACGGCTTGATTCCTGAAATGAGTCAATCCGAGGAAGAGTCCTCGGAAGGTTTTTGATCGGCTTCTCTCAGCGGGGGTTTCTTGGCTTTCAGATACCACAAGGGATCGTTGGGCGTGATGCCCGGCAGCGGTTTGCGGGCTTGCCGGCGAACCCGCGCTCCCCAGAGCATTAACAAAATGAAAAAGGAGACCAGCAACATCGCGATGGCGAACAGCAAATAAATACCCAACGTGATCACGTGACGCGGTTGAGTTGCGGCAGCGGGATCGTGAAAATCCGCCGGTTTGGGCGAAGCAGATGGCGGAACCGAATCCGCGAACAGAGGCCCCGGCATCCCCGCGACCGCCAGCAAGAACAAAACCGGCAGCCACCAGTTCCGCAGGCCGAACGGAGTTCGTTCTTCCAACGATTATCGGAAAATGCAGCATCACCAAAGGTTTTCGCGGGGAGAGGCGTGGGATTGGGCGGCCAATTTTTCGTAGAGTTCAGGGTGTCTTCGTCCAGCGTTTTGGGAACCACGATCTTTATGACGATGAATTGATCGCCTTGTTTTTTCGTTTTCGGATCGGGTGCGCCAAGCCGGTCAGCCGCAATTTCGCCCCGCTGGACGTGCCCGGCGGAATCGTCAACGTGACGTTGCCTTCCTTGATGGTGGGGACTTCGATTTTGGTTCCCAATACGGCTTCGGGCGGGGTGATGGGCACATCGAGCAGAATGTTGTTGCCCTCGCGGCGGAAATAAGGATGCCGAGCGACTTTCACGATCAACCGCAGATTGCCCGCCGGTCCGCCTTGAACTCCCGGATGCCCTTGGCCGGCAAGGCGAATCACGCTGCCGGTGTCCACGCCCGCGGGAACCTTCACGTTTAACTGCTCCACTTCGCCGTTTTGCCGGCGGAGCGACAAACTATATTGCCCGCCTTCCACGGCGAGGTGAAAGGGGATTTCGATTTCCATTTCCTGGTCTTGGCCGGTTTGCGGGCGGGGGCGGGCTTGTTGTCGCCCGCGTGCTCCGCCGCCGAACAAACTGCCCAAGTCGATTCCCCCGCCGCCGAAGATGTCATCCAGATCCAGCCCTCCGCCCGCATCCGCCGGGGACCAATGAAACTGCGGTCCCCCGCCGCGCGCCCCTGCATTTTGGAAGGCCGATCCGAAGCGGTCGTACTGCGCCCGCTTTTCGGGATCGCTGAGCACGGAATTGGCTTCTTGGATTTCCTTGAATTTTTTTTCGGCAGCGGGATCGTCGGGCCGATTGTCCGGGTGATATTCGCGGGCCAACTTTTTGTAGGCTTTGCGGATCTCATCCTGGCTGGCGGTCTTAGAAACTTCCAACGTCTCGTAATAATCGTGTTCGGCCATTCCTGGTTCATTCGGCTGAAAGGTTTTTTTGCTGGGGGGGATGCTCCGCGAGCGGTATCGTAACCCGAATAGCCCGCGAAAGCATCATCGGTGGGGATTTCTCGCGCATTCGCCGGCAGTTCCGGTAGATTTGATAAATCGGGGCCGTTTGGGCATGATGGTCGATTGTAAAGGGTGGATTTAGGGGAAGATCCCCATTTCACGGGGCGAATGATACTATTTTAGCGGCTTTTCAGCGGATTCGTAGCTCTTGATGCGGAACTTTGCGGATTTCCGGGAACGATTTTTGCCGGAATGCACTCTAACATTCGAGCGGAGCCAAAGTGGTTCGCTGTCTTCATTCGACTGACCTATCCCTATTCCGGGCGGCAAGATAGACTGCCATGACCCGCCGCCCGACGAGATTTTGACATGAAACCGGATTCTCCCCACCTGCTGTTGTCGGCCTATCTCGATGGCGAACTTTCCGCCAGCGAGCGGGAACAGGTGGAACATTTCTTGGAGGAATCTGCCGAGGCCCGGCAAGAACTCCGCGAATTGGAACAAGTCGGCGAATGGCTGCGAAAATTGCCTCGCCAACCCCTCCCGAAATCTTTTACCGCCGATGTTTTGGATAGTTGCCTGTCGGACACGGGGGTTTTTGCAAGCGAAACGCTGGTTTCACAAGCAAAATCGCAATCTCCCCCCTCTGGAAACCATCGCCCTCAATTGCCTGCCCCCAAACGAAACAATGCTTGGCGGGGTTTCCTCGGCGTGGCGATCTCGGCGGCGGCGTTGGGTTTGATCGTGCTGCTTTCTTGGCCCGAATCCCGCAACTCACGCCAAACCGAAATCGCTCAAAACCACTCAGCCAACGAGACCGGCGACAGACAGACGTTTAAAGAACAAACCCTTCCCGAAGCCCGGTCCGCTCAAAATCCGCCGCAAGAGTTCACCGACAGATTACGCGTTGAAGAACAAAAACAGCTCCCAAACATTGCCCAGGCCAATCCGACCGCCGGCACTGGTTCCGGCGGGCTTAGTTCCGGCGGGCTTAGTTCCGGCGGGCTTGAGTTCCGGCGGCATGGAAGGCAAATTGTTATACGCCCAAAACACCGATTTGAAAGCGGTTCCCCTTCCGCAGGCGGTGGAAGCGTTGGATCGGCAAAGTCGGCAAGAGCAAGTTGCGGTTGTGAAATTGCCGGTCGAAAATCGTCGGCAAGCACTGCAAGAATTGCAAGCCCTGTTGGCAAGACACCAAATTACCATTGCGAATCCCGTCGTTGCCGATGCCGCCGAATCGCCCGAGCGCGAAGCGGGGGCCGCGAAAGATGCCGAGCTCTTTGCCGTTTATGTCGATGCCAGCGATGATCGCCTTGCCGCCGTGCTCAAAAATTTGCAGCAGCAAACCGCTTTTGAAAAACTTCAGATGGAAGCACCGCTTGCGGTGGCGCAACTCGATGCCTTGGCGGTTCCTCCTCCCGCTGCCGATTTCAAGGGGCAATTCCGCAAGCTGCCATCGGGCGCAGGTTTCGGCGGGGGCGCGGGCGGGTTGAAAAGTCTAAAGCCGCAAGTGATGAGGACCACTCGATCTCCCAATTTCAAGCCCGCCATACCCGACGAGAAAAAACCGCTGGCAGAACCGCTTCCCCAGCAATCCAAAAAGGAACCCGGCAAAACCGCACCCGAAGCTCACAAGGACAAAACGCCGATTCTCCAAAAAGCACCCGCCCCGCGAATCGGCATTGCCAAGTCAAGCGCACTTCCCCGCCTGGCCGATGGCATCCCCCCGGCGAAAAAACGCGACGACAACGCAAAAGCCAAATCGGCCGCCCGAAGATTTGGCGTGCGAAGCCTGCCTGCCGATCTACCTTCCACGCAACGGGAATTGCGACTCTCGCCCACGGTCTTGAACGAACTGCGGCAACAGATCACCAATGCTTCCCCGCAAAAGACCGAAAACGCGAAGTCCCAAACGGAACAGCCCGCCACGCCGAGGCCCCTTCCGCCCGGCAAACGCATGCAGGTTCTGTTCATCTTGGTGGATAAGCCCCAGGTCTCCGGAAAAACCCCGCCTGCTCCATGAGAATCACGGCGCGGGAGAAAATTTTGCGGCCCGGCGGGTCTTGGGGAATTCCCGCTTTCCCAGGCTTTCCCACTTGGGGGAAGAGCGAGCACGCGATAAGATGAACGAAATCGGCCATTCGAGGGCTTCGACTCCACAAGCGTGTGGAATCACTTCTTTCAAGCAGTCTTCTTCAGCTTCAATAGCGAATCGTTGACCGCTTGGTTTTTCTGTTGGCGAGAGAGTACCCGATGCTTCTCCTCAATCCATTTTCAGCGGCACGAAGCAACATCTGCGGAGGACTGTTCGCAGCGGGGATGTTGTTCGGGCTGCCTTTGTCCTCGTTCGCTCAAGATGGGCCGGCCATTCTGGCGGCGTTGGAAGATGGTTTCACCAAAATCATCGAAACCGCCGAACCTTCGGTGGTCAGCATTGCCCGCATCGGCAAACTTCGCGACTTCGAGCGCGACAAAACCGGCCTCTTTCAACCGCCGCACACCCCAAGCTCCCCACGCCGGGATTTCATCCCCAGCGAATTCGGGGCGGGCGTGATTTTCGAACCGCCCGACCAACCCGGCAAACGCTTCATCCTGACGATGTATCACGTCGTTAAAGGCGGACAAATCGCCGGACGCGATGACTCCGGGCTGGATGAACTTGTGATTCACACTTCAAAGCGAAAGCAGGCGCACGTAGAGATTCTCGCCGCCGACCCCCGCAGCGATTTGGCCGTGCTGCAAATCAAAAAGGAGGAACTGCTTGCCGCCGCCGATCTCACTCCGATCCGCCTGCCCGCGAACGTCGAATACAAAAAGGGGCAATTCGTGTTTACGCTGGGCAATCCTTATGCGATTGCCCGCGATGGTTCCGCGTGTGCCGGTTGGGGCATGCTCAGCAACATCGCCCGCAGTCCCAAACCCGTGGCGGATACTTCAAGCGGCAGGGATAAAATCGAACGCGAAACCATCCACCACCAAGGCACGCTGCTGCAAATCGATGGCCGGCTTAACCTGGGAACCAGCGGCGGGGCGGTGCTCAATCGCAAGGGCGAACTTATTGGAATCATCACCGCGATGGCCGCCTTGGACGGCTATGAAAAATCGGTGGGCTACGCCGTCCCTCTCAACAAAGGCATCAAGCGGGTGATAACCGAACTCGCCCACGGCTACGAAGTGGATTACGGTTTTTTGGGCATCGTGCCGGCCCAAGACGGTTCCGTTTCCTCAAGGCGTGCAGCCCACCGCCGTCAACGTCGAGCCGGTGGGATCGCAGTCTCCCGCCGGCAAAGCGGGCTTGGTTCTTGGCGATTTGATCTACGCCGTGAACAATATCCCCATTCAGACTCAAGAAGATCTGATTCGCGAGATCGAGTTGATCGGCCCCGGCCGGCCCGCCAAACTGCAAATCTATCGCGCAAACACGGGGCAATGGCTGAGCAAAATCGTCGTGTTGTCCAAGTGGCCGGTTCGCAACTCGGAAGACATCATCGCCACCCGGCATCGGCACGAGTGGAACCACATCGTGATCGACTATGCCACCGCCCGCTACGATTTTTTCGGCCAGCAATACCGCCCGGCGGTTTTAATCACCCACACCGAACTCGCCCAGGTTCGCGTGGGGGATTTTATCACCCACGTCGATGACCAACCCGTGCGGTCCCCCGAAGAGTTCGATGCCCGCGTGAAAGGCAAAACACCGGGAACGGTCGTCAAACTCCGCCTGCAAGACCGAACCGTCACCGTGCGTATCCCCGATTGAGAACATCACGGCCGCATTGCAAATTCCAGCTAAAACCAGCGGTGTTTATCGACCAACGTGATCGGTTCTTCCTCGTTGATGAACCGGCGGATGTTCTCCAAGAGCGTTTCCAAATGGCGTTCTGCGATGCGGGGGGAAGCGGCGGCGACGTGCGGCGTAATCATCACGTTCGGCAGATCCCACAACGGATGATCGGCGGGCAACGGTTCTTGCTCGAATACGTCCAAAGCCGCCCCTGCAATTTCGCCGGTCTCAAGGGCGACTGTCAAATCCGCGAGATCCACAATCACCCCGCGTCCCACGTTAATCAGCCGCGCGGTTTGTTTCATCTGCCGAAATTGCTCTGCCCCAAATAGCTTTTCGGTCTCCGGCGTATGCGGGGCGGCAATCACCACGAAATCGCTGTGTTCCAACAAATTCGGCAAGCGTTCCGTGGGCCAGACGTCCGGCAGCAGATTGTCCAGCGATCGGCAGACGGGATCGATGCCCAGCAACTTCATCCCGAACCCCGCCGCCCGCCGACAGATTTCCGCACCGATTTGCCCCACCCCAACCACGCCCAACGTGCAATCGCTTAAGTGCAAATGGGCTAGGTCGATCGAAGTCACGTGGCCGGGTCCGGCGGCGAACGATTGGCGGGACGATTCTCCGCCCACGGGTTCCCAGCGATGTTCTTGTTGCTGCCTCAGATAAACGTGCAAATTGCGGGCGAAGCAAAGCACGCAGCCCATCACGTGGTCGGCGATCACATCGGAAAACAACCCCCGCATGTTGCTGAGTCGGCAAGAGTGCGCGATGAGTTCGGGAAACAGGTAATGTTCCAAACTGGCCGTCGGCGATTGCACCCATTTCAAATTCAGGGCGGGCTTCAACAACTCCGGCGTCAGTTTCCCGAAAAACGCCTCCGCCTCGGCCATTTCACCGATGGCCTCGGCTACGGTTTGGGCATTGACAACCGCCATTTCTCCGCCGGCTTCACGAATTTTTCGGAGTCGCGGTTCATCGACCGGAGGGAAGAGCACCATTTTCATCGCAAGACATCTTTCGTTTAGTGAGCGCTTTAAGGATTGAGTTCTTCGTAATTCACTCAAACTGGCGTTTAGCGGTTAGCATTTGGCTTTTCGGGAGACAATTCCTGGTTTTCAAGCTGAAAGCTGATTGCTGAAAGCTGAACGCTTAAAAGTTCGTCGTAGTTTAGAACCCGCCCGATCCAAAACCAAGCAACGCGTCCCGGTCGGCTCAGTCAAACCCCCGCGTGGAATTCAAGTGAAAATTGTTCAGAAAATGCCAAAGAAAAAAGCTGGGGAATTTCTGCCTCAGCCCCGCTTGCCAGCACAATCTCCCCACGTCAAAATCGTGCGTTATTCAGGTTCCCGTTGGGAACGAACAAGCCATTGCGAAACAATGAGGCATCAAGATGCGAGAAATGATTCGCGAGATCAACCAGGGCATTCTGATCGGTGAGAACATCCACGTGAGAGTTCTCGAAATTCGAGGCAACAGTGTGCGATTGGGCATCTCGGCCCCCAGGGCGGAATTCCCCCGCATTCACGATTACCGCGAGGAAAACCTGCTGATCGAACTGCCCGACTCGTCCCACGAACCGCTGCAACCCGTTCGCTAATCTGTCTTCAAGCCTAAGATTTCGGGCAGGTGATTCTGTAGGCGAGCTTGTTGCAAAACAGAGTGAGGAGAGGGAATGGAAGATGGAGCATAGAATTTCGTTTCCCATGCCTTTTCTATCCTCTATTTTCCATCTTTAACCCTCATTCCGATCGACAAATCAACCTCAAAAACCACTTATCTGACCCCGAATTTTAAGGTTTGATGATGCGCCAGATTCCCTCAGAATGAGCTGATGGGGTAAAATAGGAAAGTGATTTCGCCCGTGCGAAAAAGTTGCTAATATGGTGATTAGCTTTTGAGCGTAATCTTTCGTTTCTTTTTTTCAGCAGGAACACATTCAGGTGGCCGCCACGGCGGAGTATACGAAACCGGAATTGGCGGCGATCGGATTGACCTCCGAACGATTGCCCCGCCACATCGCCGTCATCATGGATGGCAACGGGCGATGGGCCCAAGCCCAGGGATTGCCTCGCATCGAAGGCCATCGCGCGGGCGTGGACAGCGTGCGGATTATGGTCGAGGAATGTGCCCGCATCGGCATCGGACAACTCACCCTCTACTGCCTCAGCAGCGAGAATTGGAAGCGTCCCGAACAAGAACTCAACCTCTTGATGCAGCTTTTGGAACAATACGTGATCCAAGAACGCTCCGAAATTATGCGGCAGGGTTTGCGGTTTTGCATTATCGGGCGGAAAAGCGGCCTCTCCGACGGGGCAATTGCCGAAATCCAAAAGACGATTGATTGCAGCCAAGCCAACCAAGGCATGCGGCTTTGTCTGGCTCTGAATTACGGCAGCCGGGCCGAGATTACCGATGCCGTCCGCGAAATGGTCCGCCGGACGAGCGCGGGGGATCTCTCACCCGAAGATGTCGATGAAGCCTGCGTGGCCGACCATCTTTACACGGCGGGCATGGACGACCCCGATTTGGTGATCCGCACGGCGGGCGAGATGCGGCTGAGCAATTTTCTGCTCTGGCAAAGCAGCTATGCCGAGTTATGGGTCACGCAAAAATGCTGGCCGGATTTTCGTCAGGAAGATCTCATCACCGCTCTCAAAAACTTTGCCTCCCGCGACCGGCGGTTTGGCGGACTCAAGGAATAACCTCCGCATGTTGGGTTGGCGCATCGCCGTTTCCGCCGTGTTGATCCCGGCTTTGATCGGTCTCTTCATGCTGGATCACCGCGCGGGGGCGTCGGCTCCCTATCTTTTGGGATTGGGCATTCTGCTCGCGGTACGCGGAACGTGGGAGTTCACCCGCCTCGTCAGCGTGCGAACTTTTGAACCCTCGTTTCCCCTGCTCGCGGGCGGGGCTTCCTTCATCGTGGCCGCCGCCTGGTTGGGGCATGCCGCGTTTTTTCCGCTGAAGTACAGCCTGCATCCCGCCTTGTCACTCGCTGCGGTCGCGGTCACGTTTTCCCTGTTGGTGCTGCTCGTGTTTTTGCGGGCGGCCCTTCGCTATCGAGAACCGGGCCGCAGTCTGGAAACCTTGGGCGTGGAAGTTTTGGGCCTCGCGTATCTGGGCCTATTGTTGGCGGTGACAGTTCAACTCCGCTGGGTCGCGGGGGCCGAGGCCGGTTATTTTGCGTTGGGTTCGCTGGTGATTGCCGTGAAATCGGGCGACATCGGGGCTTACACTTTGGGGCGGTTGTTCGGTAAGCGAAAAATGATCCCCCGCCTAAGTCCCGGCAAAACGTGGATGGGCTTTTGGGGCGCAATACTAGGGGCGGCACTAGGAGCTTCACTTTGGCTAGCTTTCGCCGCCGGGCTGTTTGCAGACTCCATCAAACCCGCCCCCATCGGCTGGGCGATTCTCTATGGCGTGATTTTGGGATTGGTCGGGCTGGTGGGCGATTTGTGCGAATCCCTCATCAAACGCGATGTCGGCCAAAAAGATTCCGCCCCCTTGTTCCCCGGCTTCGGCGGATTGCTGGACCTGCTCGACAGCATCCTCTACGCCGGCCCCGTCGCCTACGCCCTATGGCTCATCCTCCCTTTGACTTCCTAATACCGCAGCCACCCCGTCGAAAAATGCCAAAGGCCCCCACCTGGCAGCAACGAGTTAGGTTGAGGATTTTGCTAAGTCGAGGTATTTGATTCACCAAACGCATTCCAAATTTGGTTGTAATCTTTGCACAAAATCTTAACTGACTCACGATATGCCTGCTTGCACTCATCGAGCTGTTCCTCGGACCAGCCGGTGATTTCGCAAACAAGTGTATGAAGGATTGGGGAGTTCCGCCAAAGCCAGCAACCGAACTTTGCGAACGCTAAATCCCAAGCATGACAGTCTGGTGGCCAGGCAGCGTCCATTGGCTGAAAGCAATCACGAATAGAAACAACTACATTTTCAATACCTTCTGTATCATGAGGGGCTTCCTGTGTCTTGTACGCCAATTCTGTAAGTAGGTCATCGAGTAACCCCGCAGCAGCACGCGGATAGGATTGAAGTAATTGGTTGAACAGTAAAACAGCGTCATTTTGCACAGAATTGTTTTTGTGTGAATTGTGTTTTGTAGAAATTCGAAGACAGCGAGTTATGAGCTACCGTGTAATTATACAGAATTGCCAGATGGGCAGATCCATCTAGCACTCCATTTGATTCTGCCTACAATTGCAATGATTGTCAAATGTTTCGAGCGTTCTGGGGATCTTTCTCACGCCATGCTGGCTTTTTCTGGCCTCCGACCTCTGACCTCTGTTAAGAAATGCGGGCCGGGGATTTCTTAAGCGATGCCTTTCGCGATGATTTTCCCACACGAGCCACCGCAAAAATAAGAGCCGATGAAAGGACTCCGCGAACCGATGATGCAGGATCGTCAAGCTTTATTTCTCAATGGGCCGCTGGGAAAGGCGCTTTTCCGGCTTGCGGTTCCTATTATCTTGGGAAACGTGTTGCAAACGGCCTACCAACTGACCGATGCCTTTTGGGTGGGCCGCTTGGGGGCCTCGGCGGTGGCTGCGGTCTCCATCAGTTTTCCCGTCACGTTCCTAGTCATCGCCTTGGGATCGGGCCTAGCCATCGCGGGGGCAACGCTCTCCGCCCAATATATGGGGGCCGGTCGCCCGGAAATGGTCAACCACGTCGCCGCCCAAACCATGTTGATGGTCGCCGTGACTTCGGTGCTATTGGGGTCCGCCGGCTATTTGCTCTCGCCACACCTATTAGATTGGCTGGGAGTCGAGGCGGACGTTTACCGTGCCGCTTTGAGTTTCATGCGGGTTTCGTTTGTCGGCATTATCTTCGTCTTTCTATATGCTATGTTCCAAGCCTTAATGCGCGGCATCGGCCAAACCACGATTCCGCTACTGATTGTCTCCGGGACTGTGGTGTTGAATTTCTTTCTCGATCCGCTGCTTATCTTCGGCTGGGGACGGTTTCCACCTCAAGGCGTGAAAGGAGCCGCACTCGCGACACTCGCCACGCAAGGAATCGCCGCAATGTTGGGCTTGATAATCTTCCTCCGCGGTCGGCACGGCATTCAACTCAAATGGCGAGATTTTCGCCCCGATTGGCCCTATATCAAGCGGGCGTTTTTCCTGGGCTTTCCGGGATCGGTCGAACTCTCCACGCGTGGATTAGGCTTGATTGTATTGTCGTTTCTGGTCGCTAGTTTCGGAACGCTGACAATCGCCTCTTACGGCGTGGGGGCGAACATTTTGCAGTTCGTCACCATCCCAGCGATGGGATTGTCGATGGCCGTTTCGACATTGGTCGGCCAAAACATCGGTGCGGGCAATCTCGATCGCGCCGCCCGCGTGGCCGTGCTAGGGGCAGTTTGGGCTTTCGGCATTCTGAGCGGAGTTGGAGTGATGGCCTATCTCTTCGCGCCGCATCTGGTGGCATTCTTTGTGCCCAACGATCCCGCCGTCATCGCCCAAGGAGCGGGCTTCATTCGCATCATGTGCCTGACTTGGGGAGGCATCGGCGTGCAACTTTGCATGGTCGCCGTCTTTCGAGCATCGGGAAACATGCTGATTTCAATGGTGATCGCGCTGGTCTCGCAATGGATGCTCCAATTTCCGCTGGCCTATATTCTCTCGAAGCACACGAAACTTCTCGCCGAGGGGTTATGGTGGTCGTTCCCAGTCACTAACATCGTGGTAGCTCTCGTCGCCGTCAGTTGGTTTGTGCAAGGCGGTTGGAAGAAAACCCGCCTGACCGAAGAAGACAAACAGATCGCTAAGATCACAGAAGAAACCATCGCCGAAGATGGCTTGCCTTGAGGCTTTGATAGGTGAATTATCATAGAACACTATACATCCGCCGCTAGCATCTGGTTCAATCGCTGTTCGACTTCCTTGGCGTTGGGAATCGTGCGGAACCTATAAACTTCCTGGGGCAATTCCTCGGTGAGTTCTTCATCCACGTGCAATTCGTCGGAGACTGCCAGCAAGATGTTCTTCGAACCGTGCTTTTTGAGGAGTTCCAATCGGGTGGCCAAACCGCCTTTCCGCCAATAGCCGAAAATCTCCATCAACACCCGCCGGCCCGTGGGCTGATGCACGAAGACGTAATCGGGAACCAACACACCTTGGCCGCCTAAGTCGATCAATTCGACATCCTCGCTCAGCGTCCAATCGGTCTTGAGTTTGGCGAAGCGTTTTTTAAGAAACTGCATTTCCTCCGGCTGCCATTGGCCCGTCAACCAGTTGTAAGGTTCTAGTCCCTGCTCGTGTGAAAGCGAAAACTGTTTTGGAACGCGGGTCTTGCCCCACAGCACCACGGCAGTAAGCGACCATGCACGACAATGCAAAAGCGTGGGCAGAAAGTTCGCCATTTGCAGTCCATACTTTTGATAAGATTTAAATAACGACATCGGACCATCAAGCTCCAACTCATAACCCTCCTTTGAGTTTCCCCGCACCTGGTACATCAATTGAAAGAACTTAATCTGCCGAAATAGTTCGCGATACGTAGCAAACGGCTGATTCACCACTCGCACCTTGAGTTCAGTAGCGCGAAACAGCACGGCTTGCGCGAGAGCCACGTTATAGCGTTTCAATAGCCAATCGGGCTTGACCGTTTTGAACTCTTGCAGATGTTGTTCTTCTTTCAAATCGGCATAGAGCGCTCTTTGAATTTGCGCAGGCTCAAGTTGATGTTCCTCGGCAATCTGTTGGTAGATCTCTTCGAGCATCAACTGCCCGGCATGGGCTAGCCGCGATTTGGCCGCCAATGCGAAAAGTGTTTGCCGCAGGGCGAGCGGGTCGATTTCGGTGCCGGGTTCGAACTCGCAGCGGTCCCAAAGCAGTTTTGCGAGGCCGCGCTGCAATAAGAATTCCGTCCCCGTGCCGAGGAGTTCCTTTAATTCCGTCTCGAGTTCGTGCCGGGGTTTTCCGACATGGCGTTGGAAGGATTCGATCAAGGTCTCGGCGAGACTCAGTAGTTCGGGATCATCTGCGGCGATATATTCGGGACGAATTTCCCCCTTCCAAACCCGCGCCCGAAGAAGATTACTGGTAAGCACTGTGTTGGGTTCTCCGCGAACTTGTAAAAACCTCGCCGGTTTCCTCGGCGACCACTTCATACAAGATGGCTTGTTTCTCCTTGGCCCGGCGAAGAATTCGTCCGAGTCTTTGTACGTGTTCCCTGACGCTCCCGCTGCCGGAAAGCACAATCGCCACATTCGCCGAGGGCACATCAATCCCTTCGTTCAAGACCTTGGAAGTGACGAGAAAAGGATATATCCCATTATTCAAGCCCTCTAGTAACAGATGCCGTTCCTTAACCTTTGTTTGATGCGTGATCGCGGGAATTAAAAACCGCCGCGAGATCTGATAGACCGTGGCATTGTCGTTGGTGAAGATTAAAACGCGATCATAACGATGCCGGACCAGCAAGGTTTCCAACAATTGAAACTTGGCTTCCGACGCTTGCACAATGATCTTTTGGTTCCGAAAGGCCTCGAGTGCCCGGCGGCCTTCGGAACTGCGGGATGTCAACGCGAGAAACCTAGCCCAATCTTGATTGCTGGAAAGCCTGACATTGTTCTTCTGCAAAAACTCTTTATAGAGGCTGCGTTCTCTTTGATAGGCTTCTAGTTCTTGTTCTGTAAGTTTGACGGTTAAAACCACCGTTTGATAGTCGGATAAATAGTCGCCCGCAAGTTGTTTGATTTCCTGGCGATACACAATCGGCCCGATCAAGCGGGGATATTTATAGTGCCCGTCGTCGGCCCGTTCCGGCGTGGCAGTCAGTCCTAGGCGAAAGGGAGCCAAACACGCCTCCGCCGCAATTGAATAGGATTCCCCAGGCAGATGATGGCATTCATCGAACACAATCAAGCCGAAGCGGTTTCCCAAACGCTCCATGTGAAGATAGGCTGAATCGTAAGTGCAAACAGTCAGGGCACGCACATCATATTCCCCGCCGCCGATCAGCCCGATTTCCTGATCGAAAGAAGCCCCCAGCACGCTATACCATTGGTGCATTAAATCAATGGTGGGCGTGACGATTAAAGCGCTTCGGCCCACTTTCTGCATCACAAGCTGGGCCACGAAAGTTTTTCCTGCTCCGGTGGGCAACACGACCACGCCGGTTTGCCGCTGCTTCCACCAAACTTCGAGGGCTTCGGTTTGATAGGGAAACGGTTCCCGCGAAATCTTCAAAGGCAAGGGCAATTCTTCATATCCGCGCGCCTTGTCTTCGTAGTCCATCCCCGCTTTACGGATTGCGAGAATGACCGGACGATAGGCAAATGCCGGCGCTCGCCAACGTCCGATGCGCGCATCGAAACTAATGTGGGGAAGTTCCATGCGGGTTAAATCGTCGCTGCCGTCGGACTCCGAAAGCAGCAGCGTGCCTCGGTCAAATTCCAATACGATCATCATCCCTGCCCGTGAAAAGTGAAAATTGCCTACGTTATCATAAGTGACTCGCTCCGCCCTTATAAGTGTAGAGTTATTGCGGGTTTTGGAAGCCATGTTCAGTGATTGGCGAGGGGTTGACAAGCCGAACAGCCACGGACCATCCGGCAAAGGCGGGGGGCGTGATGAGCATGAGCTGCCAAAGCGGGGCTGCGTCGCCCGGCGGGACCGCCAAAATTGACCTTTGTTTTTTTATGTCGAGGTTTGTTCGTGCGGCTTTCCCGGTTTGAATGATCTTGCATTTCCGGCGGGGTTAAAAGACGATAAAAGCTCAAAAAGAGTTGACTGTTCCCCAAATGAAAGTGTCGCCTCCTCGTTTCCTGTTGATCGACCTGCCGGAATGCCACGTTCGCTACGTTTTCGATACAACCCGGTTTTCCTGCCGGAATATCTTTCGACCATTTTGATTTCGATCCCAATTTCCGCGATGTTCATGACCACGCCGATGGGCGGTGGACGCGGGGCGTTGGTTGCGAATCCTCATTTGGGCGTGGCCATCGGGCTTTATCTTCTTATCGCCCTTTGGCTACTGACGTTGACGGCCCTTTATCGTCGGCGGTTTCGGCCCCTCATCTTTCAGAGCGAGGGGCCGAACACGGTGTGGCTCGATTCCGGCCAAGGCGAAATCGCGGTTCCTCAGATTGTCGAAGCCCGGCAGTCGTTGGGCAAATTTTTCGGGCGATTGGTTCGCCGGGTTCACCTGGAAGACAATCGCGGCAATGCGGTGGATTTTTGCGATGCGGTGTTCGAGTTCGATGCCGTCCGGGCATTGCTGGCTGATTTACTCGGAAAAGAAATGCCCGGCTTTCCGCACGATCAGCCGCAGCAAGTCGAGAAGGTGCGTTCCCTTTGGCACGAACGGCACGCGATGTTTCCCGCCACCGAAACTTTGGGCGACGTGTTCAACCGCCTGAGTTGGCGGGGCGTGTGTTTGCTGCCCGTGGCAGTGGTGGATGTGCTGATTAACCTCGCCACCATTTTGTCGCTGAGCAAGTTTCAGCAACACACGTTGATGGTGTATTCGGCCCCTTTAAGCCTGGTGGTCTCCGGCTTCATCGCGAGGTTCATCTACTACTACATGTTTACCAGCACCACGATGAACAAACCCCTGGGTGCGAAAACCCGATAAACCGCCGAGCGCTTGAGCAATCGACATAAGCCGCTTAACGGCGAGGAAAGGTTTGATCCTTGCAAGCGCCAAGGCTTGGCGTTTGGGCGGCGATCTTGATTTTTGCGGGGAACTTGTCGATTACGAATTCCAAGGAATGCCGCGCTGTGCAGTAAACGGTGAAAAGCCGACGGCTACCTGCTGCCGCCGCTTCGCGGCTTAGACCTCCGCCAAACTTCATCACTCGACAATCATCATTCTAAAATCATCAATCCCGTCTGATTGTGTCGATGCCGCGCTGTGTATTCCGCCTAAACTTTCTTCTTCACATTGGTCCGCTCCATGTCTCAAACCGTCTTAATGCCCAAGCCGACGGATTCTTGGATCAATGGAATCTGTCGCCGATTTTCCCAAGCGACGGGTTGGCCGTTGCGTTACGAAAGCGCGCCGAATCGCACGCTGCCCGCGTTCGGTTCGCCGTTGAGCGGGGATGCGCCGATTTGGCAAACCGAACTGCACAGCGACAACGGGCTTTGCGGGCGGTTGGTGCTGGACCGCCCGGACGATTCTCTGGTGGAACGGGAATTTCACCGCGTGTTGTCGCTCTCTCAACTCTTGGCCGAGTTGGTTTCCCAAGCGGAGTTGGCCCAATGGGAATTGGAATGCCGATCTCAAGAGTTCGAGACCTTGGTGGACATCGGGCGGTCGATTCCCGGCGATGAAGATTTGTCTTCGGTATTGCATCGGCTGGTGAAGGCCAGCGTGCAATTGACGGGCTTTCGCTCGGCGGGATTTTTTCTGTTGGACCCCAGCGGCGAAAGGCTTTCGCTGAAGGCGGAATACCACCAGGAATCGCGGTCGATTCCCTTCCCCGAACGGGATCTGGGAACCGAAGCCCCCGACTTTTCCGCGCTCAGATTGGGGCGTGGGCTTTTAACGGCCGATGCGTCGCCTCTAGAGGCGCTTTGGCTGCCGCGCGGGGCGGCAATGGGCGTCGTGTTGGGCGTCTCTTTGGAAGATGGTCCCTTGGGAACGCTTTGGGCTTACGACCGCCGCCAACGCGAACCGGAACTGCGGGAATGGCACGTGTTGGAATCGATCCGCGCCAACTCTCGGCGATGTTCGAGCGAACGGTGTTGCAGCACGAATGCTTCACCGAGCATCGGCTGAGGCACGATGTCCGCGTGGCTTCGGAGCAGCAAATCCCCGGCCTGTTTCAGAATCTTCCCGCTGAAGTCGGCTTTGAAACCGCGGGCTTTTGCACGAGCCGGTATGAATTGGGCGGGGATCTCTGCGAGGCGATTTCCTTGGACCGAGACCGCACGGTGATTCTCTTGGGCGATGCCTGCGGCGACAGCGTGCCGGCGGCAATGGTGATGTCTGCCGTACGCGGGGCAGTGCATTCGTTGGTCGATCCGCAGGATGAACAGGTCTTAGATACCGAACGCATGATGGAGCGTTTGAACCGCACGCTGTTTGCCGTCACCCCGGCCCATCAATTTATGAGTTTGATTTATCTGGTGATCGACACCCGAAACCGCACGCTGACTTACAGCAACGCCGGGCATCCCGCCCCGATACTTCTCCACCGGGGCGAAGTGCAAGAACTCCAATCGCACGGCGTGCTTGCGGGCGTGTTGGATTCGGCGAACTACGGGACTTCGGTTTGTTCAATCGAGCGGGACGATTTGCTGGTGTTGTTCACGGATGGCATTACCGAAGCCATGAGCGACCGCTGCACGTTGTTTCGCGCGTGGGGGATTATCGACACCGTGAAAGACCATCAAAATCAATCCGCAAAACGAGTTCTGGAAGCCATCACCGAACGCCTGAAAGCACACACAGGCGGCATCGCCGACGATGACCGCACCCTCGCGGTCATCCGCTTTCGATAAACGGCTTGTTTGCAGAAATTCGGGGCAAAGCGCGGAACGCAAAGAAACCAATTTGGTTTCCGAACGATCCGCGCAAGAGACCCGATTTCTGAAACTCCTGCTGATCTCCGCCGCGATCATGATTTCGCGGGGCCTTTGCAGGCATTTAGCCGAGATAGCCACCGCAACCGCTTCGGCCATGGCAAGCATTCATAGCTTGGCCAAGCTGTTTGACGGCCGTGCCGCAGCCTGCTTGTGCCTTGACGGCCGTGCCGCAGCCTCTGTGCCCCGCAGCCGTTCTGTTCGCCGGCACCGATGGCCCCGCAACCATTTTGTCCTTGGAAATTGAGGGGTTCTTGTACCAACAAAGCCGGTTCGGCCGCCAGCATGCCATTCTTGTCGCCTCCCGCATCCGGTTGATGCTCGGATCCTGTTGGGGTGCCGGCTCCAGCGAGCATTCCGCCGTAAGCAGCCTTCGCCAACGCCTGGAAATCTCGTTGCTTCAGATGTTCGTCTGTCATGGTGCATCTCCTCACTTGAAGAAAGGAACTCCTCATCGGGGTCTACAATGACCCCCATCATCGCTCGGTTCGGCACAAGGTTTCGTGAAGATGTCAACACTTGTTCCCTGTTGCCGATTTTGCGATAGAGGACCGTGCCTGGGGTTTAAGCCCTACGAAGCGCAGACTTCAGCAAAATCCATACCAGGCAAAAGGAGGAAACACGGTTCATTTGGCGACTAATCCCAGTTCGGCGATGGAGGCCCAGGGGCCGCCGTTGACTTCCGAGAGAATCCTCAGGCGAACGTAACGCCCGTTGACCGCATCGAAGCTGGCTTCTTGCGGCGTCTTGAGTTTCTTGAACGTGGTTTTGAGGATCGGGTCTTTCCAGTCCTCGGCGGAATCGCTGACCGACAATTCGCACTCGGCAACCGCTCCGTTCCATCCGCCATCTTGCCGGGCAAGGTAACGGATGCCGCGAATCGCGTGCGAGCTTCCCAGATCGATCACCAGTTCGTGGGGATGCTTTTCGAGTTTGGGCTGAAACTGCGTGTGCCAAAGTGTCAGGGGATCGCCATCAATCGCATTTGCGGCCAGCTTGCGATTGCTCTTAGATTCGCTGCTAACGCGAACGATTTTCCAAGCCTTGTGGGGCAGCAATCCTTCTTGCGGGAGCGAGTTGACTTTTTGGGAACCTCGCGCGGGCGGCTTCTTCCCGCCGAACTTCGCCCGGCGGTCTTTTTCGTGTAGGTCGGTATTGGTGTAAGTTCCTTCTTGCACGGGTTGATGGGCCAGCTTCGCGATGCCTTTCAATTCCGCCAAAACATCGGGTTTGGCAAGAGCCAAATCGTGCTGCTCGCTGATGTCTTTACTGAGATCGTAAAGTTCCCATTTCGCGTTCTTGCGGGGGTGAACGGCTTTCCAATTCTGCATTCGCACGGCCGTTTGCCCGCTCAATTCCCAATAAAGATGATCGTGCTCCGCCTGCTTGCGGCCGGCGGCTTTTTCGCCGAGCAATTCCGGCACGATGGAGATGCCATCAATGTCGGCGGGCGGTTTGGTTCCGGCCAACTCGGCTACGGTGGGAAGCACATCGGGAAAATACCACAACAAATCGCTGACGCGGTTGGGTTCAATTTTTCCCGGCCAGCGAGCGATCACGGGAATCCGCAGGCCGCCTTCGTAAAGGTTGCCTTTCTTGCCGCGAAACTCCACGCCGGTTCGCGGATCGAGGTTCGCACTGTGAAATCCGCGGGGATGCTCTTTGTCTTTGAAATAGTCGTTGCCTCCATTGTCGCCGCAGAAAATCACGAGCGTGTTTTTCTCCAAGTTTAATTCGCGAAGCAGATCGAGAACCTCGCCCACTTGGCGGTCGACCATACTGACCATCGCCGCGTAGCGTTTGGCTTGTTCGGGCCAGGGTTTGCCTTTGTAGATTTGCCAGGCGGGGTTATCATCGGGGATGTCGAAAATCCCGTGCGGCGGCGTGATGGGCATATAGCAGAAGAAGGGACGGTTCTGATTGTCACGGATGAACTTCATCGCGGCATTGACAATCTCGTAATGGGAATACGTTTCCCCATCGCTGCCGCCGCGATTGTTTTTCAAAGGGACTTCTTCGCTATTGCGGATGATGTAAGGCGGATAGTAACTGTGGGCGTGGACTTGGTCGTAGTATCCCAAAAAAACGTCGAAGCCGTGCTTTTCGGGAACCCCGGTGGAACCTCGGCCACCGCAACCCCATTTGCCGAATCCCCCCGTGGCATAACCGGCGTCTTTGAGCATCGAAGCGATGGTGATTTCGCCCGCCCGCAGGGGCGTTCCGCCGCCGTTGGAGCGAACGGAAGTATGCCCGCTGTGTTTGCCGGTCATCAGGCAGCAGCGGGTGGGAGGCACAGGGAAGACCCCGCCAGACCTTGGGTGAACCGAATTCCCTCGCGGGCCATGCGGTCGATTCGCGGCGTCTGGAGATTGGGGTTTCCCAGGCAAGAGAGTTCATAGTAACCCAGTTCATCCGCCATGATGTAAACGATGTTCGGTTTCTCCGCTCCGACAACCGTACCCGCGCCACTGAAACCCAACAGGACCGCCATAAAAAATCGCATGATCTTGCTCGCAAAGTAAAAAAGATTCGGCTGCCATTCGCGTTAAGTTCCGCGATGGCTCTGCTTGGATTTTGCGGTTTTTTCCCGCGGCTTGCCAGTCTCGGCGGCAGAATGGAACCGGAACTCTCGTGGAAGGCACGGCGGCGGATGGTCAAATCGGCGGGGCCGCGCCTATAATGGATTCGTGGTGCTTGGGAACAGAAGGCGAGCGGGTGGCGTCAGCCCTCTGGTGAGGTTGAGTGCTTCAATACCTTAATTTTTTCCCTGGCAATCTTCGATGATGAAGGCTCAACGGAGAGGAGCGACGGATTCTTATGCAGGGGTTTTTGCGGGCAAATTGCTACCCGATCATGCTGATTTGCTTGGCGAGTTTTTGCGGGCTGGTGATGCAGCCGAGAATGGTTGGGGCGGATGATGTTTCTTCCTCCGAGACACCCAAATCCGCCGCCGAGCGCGGATATGCCTGGCTGCGGACCAAACCCTATCTGCCGGCGGACTTCGATCAGGAAGTCTTCGACGAGTTGTGGAAAGTTTGGCCGGAACCGGAGCGCACTTGCGCCGAACAAGCCACCCCGACCGAACGCCGGCGAATGGCTTTTTCCCGCTACGGTTTGATGGAAGATCCCGATCGCCCCCAAAAAAACCAAAAAACCGGTCCCGCTTTGGGATATGTGGATGATGGCCAAGGCGGTTGGGTGATGAATTGCCTGAACTGCCACGCGGGCAAAGTCGCGGGGAAAGTCATTCCCGGTTTGCCCAATACCCATTTGGCCTTGCAAACGCTAACGGCGGACGTGCGGCTCACCAAACTTCGCTTGCGGAAGAAACTGACGCACCTCGATTTGGGCACGCTGAATTTTCCCCTGGGCACGACCAATGGCACGACCAACTCGGTGATCTTCGGCGAACTCTTGAGCAATCTGAGGGACAAGGACATGAAAGTACTTTCATCCCGTCCGACTCCCGACTTGGAACACCACGACATGGATGCCCCGCCGTTCTGGAACGTGAAGCGGAAAACTCGGCTTTACATTGATGGGCACATCGCGAAAACCCATCGCCCGCTGATGCAGTTCATGCTGCTGCCTTTGAACGATCAAAAAACCGTGCAGGCGTGGGAACCGGACTTCCGCGACATTCTGGCTTGGATCGAATCGGTGGAAGCCCCGCCTTGGCGTGGGAAGATCGACCGCGAATTGGCCGCAAAAGGCGAAGCGATTTTCAACCGAACCTGCGCCAATGCCACGGAACCTACGGCGAGAAACCCAGCTATCCCGAACGCATGGTTCCTTTGGCGAAGATCGGCACAGACCCCGTTCGCTTGAGGGCGCTTACTCCCCAGCATTTGCAGTGGGTGAAAGAGGGCTGGATCAGCCGGTACGGAAAAGATCGCGTGGATGATTCTCCCCTCGGCTATGTTGCCCCGCCTTTGAACGGCATCTGGGCATCGGCCCCGTACTTCCACAACGGTTCGGTTCCCACGTTATGGCATCTGCTGCATCCCAAACAGCGCCCGTTGGTTTGGAAGCGGACGGAAGACGGTTACGATCAAACCCGCGTGGGTTTGGAAGTAGAGACGTTCGAGGACATCCCCGATAACATCAGAACGTCGGCGGAGCATCGGCGGTATTTCGATACCCGCGCCCACAGCAAAAGCGCTAAGGGGCACGACTTTCCTTCCGTACTTAGTGAACCCCAAAAACGGGCGGTCTTGGAATACTTGAAAACCTTATGACCCGATCAGAAGAGCAAGAATGGGCACAAATCCCGCTAGGGAGTCCCCGGGCAAGCCTAAAACAAACCGGCCCTTCTTCCTAGATGTCGGCCGGCATCTGGTAGCTGACCTTCGTGCCATTAGCAATACGTAACGAACGAAAGGCGAGAAGAAC
>CAWAVN010000010.1:0-420539 GCA_963785505.1 uncultured Planctomycetaceae bacterium | reverse complement strand
TTTCAACCACTGCATTGGTTAAGCCGGTTCACTCCGACGAACATTTTTGAATTGGGCAGGTATTCCCAGTCAACAATTATTTCCCAGGGTGATCGACGCGAAACTCTTCCCGCGTCAAAAGCACATCGAGTGTCGCTACAATCGCCCGATACTCAGCGGCTTGCCTGCGTTGTTCGGCGATCAGGAGTTGTTTCACTTCGTCTTCCTTGGCTTTTGTTTCGGCAATCACGGCTTTTTCGGCTTTGTCCCGCTGCTCCGCTGCGATGTCCCGCTGCTCAGCCGCGATGACGGCTTGCTCTTCCGCCATGATCGCATTCAGGCCCTCAGACCATTTCCTGGGCCACGGCTTTTTCCCGGCGTTGATCTGCCAGTTCACGCTGGTGCTGCTCGATCTTGCGGGCTTCGGCTTCCTGCTCCAATGCGACTTGTTCTCGCTTTAAGACATCTTCAGCGGCTTTTTCTTAGATCCCACTTCGACGTTCTTGGCATCGACGGCTTTTTGTTCCGCGATTTCTGCCTTTCCCTTTGGCTTCCACCGGCGGCGCAGCACGTTTCATTCACCGCTACCTTTTCGGCTTCCACGGCAGTGTTGCGTTCGTTGTTGATCCAGAACGCGGCCCCGCTGACCACCACGAACAATGCGGCGATCAGCGCGGCCCCAGCGCTTGGCAGCAATCAGCCGTTTATAACGGGCGTCGCGTTCGTCGTTGGCCTTGTCAATGTCTGCTTTTAGCTTCTCGTGGGTTCTGTCCTTGGGATCCAAAAGCGAGGAAGCCAAGTCGTAATCGCCTTTAGTGAACGCACAGCGGGCGTAGGCCAAACGGACGGCGCCCAAACCGATGCGGGCCTGTTTGTTGCCCTTCCAAAGTTTGAGCGCTTCTTCAAAACCGAACCGAGCTTTGGCGTAGGGTGAGTACTGGTCGCTTTCTTGGGCGCGTTCGAGATCATCTTCCGCCAAGATTGCCAAAGCAATGCTCTCGCGGTGGGTCAAATACTCCCGGACAGCATTACTGAGTTCTGCGATGCTTTGCCAGCGGTCTGCCAACTTTGTGGACATGGCCCGGTAAGTGATGTCGATCAGTTCCCCCGTTTGCTTGGTCGAAACGATTTTATTTTGGGCCGCGGCGGTCAAACACTCAACTGCATCTTTCCCATCGTGTGGGGGTTGGCCCGTGATTATCTCGAACAAGATCGCTCCCAGGCTGTAAACGTCCGTTAGGGGGCCTAAATCCGAAATCTTTCCAGCCGCTTGTTCGGGACTCATGTATTGAGGCGTGCCCAGTGCCGATCCCGGCAACGTTTCTTCCACGTGGCTTCGATACAGCACGGTGCAGGCCGCCGGTCAGGTTCGTCGTCCGCGAGATTCAACCGTTTGGCGAGTCCCCAATCCACGACCAACGTTTCGCCAAACCTTCCCAACATAATGTTGTCCGGCTTCAGATCCCGATGCAGCACGCCCCGGCTGTGCGCATAAGACATCGCGTCGCAAACAGCCAAAAACCGGCCCAAAAGGTTCGGCAATTCCGGGTTGCGGTCCACATCGTTCTGATGATCCTCCCCGTGGTGAAATTCTTGAATGGCCTGTTTGAGGCTGTTGCCTTGGATGAACGGCATCGCGTAATAGGGTCGCCCATCCGCATAGGTTCCCATGCCATAAACCGGCACGATGCCGGGATGCTCTAAGGAACCCGTGACCTCCGCTTCCCGCACGAACCTTCGCCTGCTCTCTTCACAGTTCGCGTGTTGGGGCTGGATTTCCTTAAGTGCGACTTCCCGATCCAGCTCTTCGTCGTAAGCCACCGACACCAGACCCAATCCGCCACGGGCATGCGGTCTGAGAATTCGGAAAGCGACTGCCATTCGCACTCGAAAAACCCAGGTTCACGGCGTTGGTGGCGTTGGGATCGTCAAGCGAAGTATCGGGCTTGATGAAATGTTGAAGGCTAGCCGTTACGTCGGTATCAGAAATCACTTCCAAATTGCGCTGGACTGAAGTTCCCACCAAACTCAGCGCGGCCAGACTTTTTCCCGCATCCCCTTCATGTTGACCGACATGTTCTTGCACCAATGCATCCAACAGGGTTTTTCGCTCCGGGGTAAGATGCGCCTTCGCGACAAAGATCTGTCCCAAACTTTGGGACTTCTCCAGCGCCCAGGAATGGATTCCCTCAATCAACTGATCGCGGGTGATAAAATCCATCTGCAGCGCGATGATTCCGAACAGCAGGTTCTGATCCGCGGTGGAGTTGGGCATGGGATCGCTTCACGTCACTTGGGCAAATCGGCGAGGAATTGTCTCTCACGATTCTCCCATCTTACTGTAAGTGAGTTCTTCTCGCCTCAAAAATGTCGGGGAAATTCTCATCATAATCGGCCGCTGCGGAATATGCCGTAGATGAGCCAGACGCCCAGCAAGCTCGACACGGCGAACACCGGCACGCTGAACCAAAGGGTGATCTCGGTTCCGCGCGTGATGACCAAAGCCGAGGCCACAATTAACGAGGCCAAGACCAGGCCGATGACCATGCGGTTCCCGGAGCGGTCGAGTTCGGAAATCACGTGTTCGATGCCGCGATGTTCGAGTTGGATTTTGAGTTCATCCTCGCTGAGCTTTTCAATCGTGCGGGCGACGTGCAAGGGCACATCGTGCAAGATCCGCGTGAAGGCTTTGACTTCCGCATAAAGTTTTTGGGCGAGCCGTTGCGGGTTATAGCGCTCGCGGACAACTTGCTCGATGAACGGGGCCAGATGCTCGGCGAGGTTGAATTCCGGGTCGAGATCCCGGCCCACGCCTTCCAAGGCAACCAAAGCCCGCACCAACAGCATTAGATCGCAGGGAAAGCGAATCCCGTGATGGGCGACCATCGCCACGAAGTCCGAAAGCATCCGCCCGACTTTGACACGTTCCAAAGGGATGCCGTAATAGTTTTCGATAAAGTCCCCCAAGTCTGCCCGCAGCACGGGAACGTCCACGGGATGCCAAGCCTCGCCGAGTATTAACATTAGATCGACCGCTGAGTTCACGTTGCGGCGATGGATGGCGAGAATTAAATCGACCAGGGTTTCGCGGGTTTCTTCATCCAGCGTGCCGACCATGCCGTAGTCCAACAGGCACACCGAGCCATCTCTGAGAATGCGAATGTTGCCGGGGTGCGGATCGCCGTGGAACACGCCCAACTCAAACGCCTGCTTCATAAAAATGCGTGCCCCGTTGGTGGCCAACGGCCGGGTCGCTAGGCCCATTTGTTTGAGGCCGGCTTTGTCGTCGGTTCGGCAGCCGCCCACGAAAGTCATCGTGATGACCGCTTCCGTGGTGAGTTCCTCGTAAACCTCAGGCACGACCAGCGTGGCATCGTTGCGAAACATCCGCGAGAATTCTTTGATCGTGCGGCCTTCGCGGATGAAATTCATCTCGCGGCGAATCGTCCGCGTGAATTGATTGACCAAACCCACGGGGTCGAAGGTCTGGGCTTCGGGGATGTGGTTTTCGATCATTTGAGCCAAATCCTGCATCAGGCAAAGATCGGCTTCCACGTCGCGAATAATGTTCGGGCGGCGGATTTTTACGGCGACTTTCGAGCCGTCGTGATGCACTGCCTGATGCACCTGCGCCAGTGAGCCGGCGGCGATGGGTTGGGGATCGAACTCGGCGAACAGCTCGTCCGCGCTCACTCCAAATTCATCTCGCAGAACTTGCAAAGCCACGTCAGAAGGAAACGGCGGGACCGATTCCTGTAATTTGGAAAGCTCTGCAATCACATCCGGCGGCAGAAGATCGGGGCGGGTGCTCATTACCTGGCCGAACTTAATGAACGAAGCCCCCAGACTTTCTAGGGCCAGCCGAATTCGTTCCGCCCGGCTGCGGCGGGGAACGGTTTCCTCCATTCGCCACCAAAACACAATCCGTTTGCCCCATTGCACGTAAGGCCCGAGATGCAATCGTTCCAGCACATCGCCAAACCCGTGCATTAAGAGCACGGTCGCAATCTGACGGCTGCGGCCGAGATTTTTCAAAAGGCGAAGCGGGCGTGGCTCCAAAACGATGCTCCCAGTCGCGGGCGATCTCTCTACGATTCTTCGGCGGGCAGTTCGTGCAGCCGCCAACAATACCACGTGGCCACGCTGGCGTAAGGACGCCAAGGTTCCGCCAATTGCAGCGAGGTGGTTTTGTCGGGCAGGTCTTCTAAATCATAGAGTATTTTCAGGGCCGAGCGCAGCCCCAAATCGCCGTGCGGGAAAACATCGGGCCGACCGAGCGCGAAAATCAGGAACATTTGGGCGGTCCATTCCCCGATGCCCTTGACTGCCGTCAGCCGGGCGATGATTTCCGCATCGGTGTGTCTGCCGATGGTTTTCAGCGTTAAGCGCCCGTCCAAAACGTGGGCCGAAAGATCGAGCAGGTAGCTCGCCTTTTGACCGGAAATTCCCACTGCACGCAATTCCTCGGCGGTTTTTGCAGACAGGCTTTCCGGGGAGATGATGCCGGGAAGCATCAGTTCTTCCAAACGCCGACGGATGGATTGGGCGGCTTTGGTGGAAACCTGCTGCGAGAGAATCGACCGCACGAGCATCCCGAAGCGGTCGGGGTTGGGGCGCAGCTGACACGGACCCACGCGGGAAATCACGCGGCCCAATTTGGAATCGGCTTCGTGCAAATGCCCGATCGCAGCGTGGATGTGTTCTCTTCGCATGGTTCTCGCAGGCGAATTATTCCGACAAGGGGCTGAGGGCGTTGACGTTGTCTTGCACCGGGGCGGCGAAGCGTTCCCCGCCTTCGGTGACGACCCACACACCCGCTTTCAGCGGGTTCTCGCCGGCCGTCATTTCTTGAGCGGGCCGAATCCCGATCATTTTGCCATCGCTCATGTTGAGGTCGGCTTCAATCGCAATCTGCCTTACGCCGCCCATTGTGGGGTTTTTGGGATCGAGTTTCGCGGAGGGATCTTTTGGATCGAACACGAACACGTTGGTTCCCCGCGTCGTGCGGACCAGGGAGTCTTTGGGGGCCAACAGCGTTTCCACCGCCGGTCCGAGGATAGTGACGTGAGCCATCATCCCGGCCTTGAGCGCGGGAACCTTTTGCAGTTTCGTCTCGCCTACTAGGGTAGCGACTTCCACATCGATCAGCCGGTTGTGAATCCGCACGACGACGGGAAATCCCCGCGAGCCGTGCTCCCAATCGCTTCGAGGCACAATCTGCACAATCCGGCCTTTGCATTTGACGGGATCGGCTCCTTCCACGGCCACATCGACGGTTTGCCCCAGACGCACGAAGGGGATGTCGGCCTGATCGACATTAACCATCACATCGACTTCATCCATCTTCGCCAGCGTGACCACCGGATCGCCCTTGGCCAGCCATTGTCCGACGTAGGTCTGTTGTTCTACGACGAACCCGCTGATCGGGGCTTTCGTGGTGCGTTTGGCTTTTTCCGTCTCCAGATAATCTACGTGCGCCTGTTGAGCCGCGAAGCTGGCTTTGGCTTGTTCGATGTTTTTGCCGGCTTTCACTTGTTCGAGGTTTTCATCGGCGGCGACAAGGGCTTGGGTCGCGGCTTTCCAGCGTTCTTGGGCATCTTCCAGTTCCCCATCGTTCGCCGCCCCACGGCTGAAAAGTTTTTGCGTGCGTTCCCATTTTTGGCGGGCATTGGTTTCCACGGCGATGGCCACCTGTTTCATGGCCTCGGCATTCGCCATTTTCTTGGGGTGAATGGTTTGCTCGGCTTCGTATTTATGCTGGCGTTCCCGCAACAATGCTCTGGCTTCCGCCAGTTCATCGTTGGTGGCTTGCATCCGCAAGACCGAAAGCACGGTTCCCTCGGTCACGTATTGGCCTTTTTCGATTTCGGGATTCAGGTCGGGTTGCGTGGGTTCCGGTTCTCCGGGGCTGATTTTGGCAGCGCTGGGATCGGCGGGTTTCCCACCAGAGGCTTCGTGTTCGGGAGGGGCTTCTTTGATGTATTCCACGACCCCGTTCGCCCCGGAGGCCACCACGCTGGTTCGCACGGGAGTGACCGTCCCCACCACAAGGATCTTCCGCGAGACCAATTTCTTTTGCAATTGATCCACCCGCACCAAACTGGGCGGTCTAACGGGAGCTTGTCCCGCCGCCTGATCGCCACCCCCGCAACCGGACAATACCAAACTGGACAGCACCAGCCCGCCCGATAACAAAAGGGAATACGCGAAAAAGCTCGTGCGATGAATCTGTGCGATAATTGGGCGAGAACTCATTGATTCCTCAACGGGTTGTTTGAAGAGAAAAGGGAACGTCTCGGGAGGCCGAAATTATGGTCTCACCGAGGCGGTTTCTTCCAAGTGACAAGAAGTTTCCGGTTCGGGTTCGAGATTGTGGCGAAGCTGCTCACAAATGCGTTTGAAGTCCGCGAGTTCTTTTTCGGAAATCCCCCGCGTGGCTTCAGCCCGAACCCGTCGGCAGCAATCGGCCATCCGCACCCAAACGGCTTCGGCTTTGGGCGTCACGCGGATGCGTTTTCGCCGGCGATCTTCCGGGCAGCCGTAACGTTCCAACCAACCATCACGTTCCATGCGGTTCAAAATCCCGGCCAGTGTGGGGGCCTCAATGCCCAAGCGTTCCGCAAGTTCCACTTGCGATTGTTCACCTTCCAACGCGATCCAAGCCAGGACTTCAAATTGCCTGAGCGTGATGTTTTCCTTAGCCAATTCCCCATCAATGGACCGCCGAATGGCATGCGAGGTCATGGTCACCCAATAACCCACGCTTTCTTCAAAATCGTATTGGAGCATTTGTCGATTTTCCAAGTTCGTTAGCCTGCTAATGATTTTCCATCATAGAAACAAATTGGCAAACGGTTCAAGGGTTCTTTGGGAAAAACCCGGTAGAAACCGTTGCGCTACAAAAAATTCTTCGAACCGAAGTCGCGGACTTTTAACAGCAACGGGACTTCCAAGCCATGTTGTTCCATCAGTTGCGGTTTGGCGAGGAGGCTTTGGGGCGTGCCGGCCGCGTGGATTTTACCGCCATCCAGCACCAACACCCGTTGGCAATGTTCGACCACAAAATCCAAATCGTGCGTAGCGATGATCTGGCTGCCGGGAAAATCGCCGAGATGCGATAACAACCGCCGGCGGGCACGCGGGTCCAAATTGCTCGAAGGTTCATCCAACGCCAAAATGGAAGGTCGGCAGGCGAGCAATCCCGCCAAGCAAACCCGCTTTCGCTCGCCCACGCTGAGCCGCATCGTGCTGCGTCCTTCGTACCCGGCCAGACCGACGGCTTCCAAACTTTCCGCAATCCGGCTTTTGATTTCCGAGGCGGGCAATCCCAAATTCAAGGGGCCGAAGGCAACGTCCTCGGCCACGGTGGGACAGAAAAGTTGGTCGTCCGGGTCTTGAAATAAAAAGCCCACTTCCCGCCGAATGCTCGCCAAGTTGCCGGTCGAAATCGGCAAGCCGTTGACAGTGACCTGAGCGGACCCGTTTTCCCCATGCCTCGTAGGCAGCGGGTGGGGCAGCAAGCCGTTCAAATGCAGCAGCAGCGTGGATTTTCCCGCACCGCTGGGACCGACCAATCCCACTCGCTCGCCGGGGGCCAATTCAAAGCACACATCATCCAGCGCCCGGTAGCCGTCGGAGTATTCGTAAGTCAGATGCTTCACGCAAAGCGCCGTCATCGGTCGGCCCTTGACTCATCCAGCGTGCGGATTTCGCCGTCCCAACCCCGGGTGCACATTGCTCCATGCACGCGCTCTGCGCGGGAGAGTGCCCGCAGCAACAACATGCCCAGCAATTGGACCGAAGTTTTCCACCGCGACCAAAAAGCCCTGCGGCCAAAAGTGTGCGCTTGGCGGGCGCTGCGCATTTTTTCCAGTTCATCCCATAACACGAACACGTACCGATAGGCGAACGCCAGCGTGGCAATCAATATCATCGGGACTTTGTATCGCCGGAGGGTCAGCAGCAATTCTTCAAAGGGCAAAACGTGGACCATCCAAACGCCCGCCATCAACGCCAAAGTGCTGCGTATTAGAATTGCCGCACCGACCGACCAGCCGGTTTGAAACCGCTGCGACATGGGAAACGACAATGCCACCAGCAGCACGGGCGGAACGAAAATCATCAGCCGATGCACGAGGTAACGCACGGGGATCTTCGCCAGCGTTTGCCCCGCAAAAATGAAGCAGCCCCACAAACCCGACAGCGGCCAAAATTCCGGCGGAGTCAGCACCACCGCCAACACGATACCGAACGTCAAACCCACTTTGGCCCCGGCAGGCAAACGATGGCAAACCGAAGGATAACGCGATTCGGTCGAAGCAGCATCAGCGGACATTTTCGGCTCCCGCAGGCAACGCAGTCGGGGGCAGAGCACGGCACATCAAAAAGCCCATTAAGGCCACGGCGAACGTGCCCAAAATCCCCGCCAGTCCGACCGAAACTATCCGCCACGCAGGGATGGTTTCCCAATCGGTGAATGGCAATGGGATGGCATATTCCGCCAGGAACAAGACTTTTGGTTCTCCGAATCGCACATCGAGCGACGTGCGTTCGGCCACGCTTTCCAAGCCGTCGGGATGGCTTGATGCAAACGGAGCCAAGAACTGCGCAGACCGCCAACGCCGAAACAAAGCCCATCACCAACACGGAAGCCAACCGGACCCGTGGAGTTTCGAGCGGATGCATTGGCGAGACCAAATCTCTGCGATGCAAAAGCAGGAAACTGACGATGCTGCCGGTGATAAGCGCTTCGCCGATTCCGATGGCCGAATGCACGGTGACCATCAACGCGAACAGGCTGCCGAAATCGAAGTCGGGGACGTTCCAAGAAAGCCAAACTTCACCGCAAAACAAAGCCGCCGCCGCCAGCACGCTGAGCCAAGAGGCAACGAGCACGCCCACGATCAAGCCGCGACTCTTGTTGGCGAAGCGATTGCGGATGAACGTCAAAACCCCGTAACCGCCCCAAGCCCCGATCACGGCCATGTTCAAAGTATTCGCACCCAGCGAAAGCAGACCGCCATCGGCGAATAACACGCCTTGCACCAATAGCACCAAGAACAAAGCCACGCACCCGCCCCACGGTCCCAAAATGGCCGAGGCCAACACGCCGCCCAACAAATGCCCCGACACCGCCGGGATGCCGAACAGCGAAATCGGGAAATTCACCATTTGGCCGGCGAAGATTACGGCGGCCATCATCCCGGTCAGCGGAACCACACGGTCGGAAGGCGAAAGTCTGAGGCGATGCAGACTGTACCCCACCGCTCCCGCCGCCAGCACCGCCGTGCCGGCGCAGACTTCGGGACTCAAAACGCCATCGGGAATGTGCATGATGTCGGGACGGAAGATCGCAAATCGGGGGTGAAAAACGGCAATTTCATTCGTCTTTCCACTCTATAGAGCCAAGCCGGCGTTTGCAATTCCGCGCAACCAATCGCAATTCCACCTCACGCGGCTACTTTCTTGGCTAGTTGGGGCACAGCGCTGCGGGAAGTTCCCTCATCGAGGCAATTGCGAAACTGCGATCCAGGTACGTCACATTGGCAAATCTCCGCAGGGCGGCGTTGTAGCGCACCCGCTGGGCATCGTGCAAACAGATGATCGCCTCCGGCTTTGCCTGCTCTCGAACTAAATCCAGGCACTCGGCCCGGCGGCGGGAATCCACGAAAAACATGTCGCTGTCTTCGTGGCCGTGAAGGCTCAGGTAGAACGGCGAGATCGTGGGCGTCACCAGCACGGCCAGATTCGGATCGTCCAAAGGCAGCGGGCTTACCCACCGCAAAACAGGTTCGATGGCGAACACCTTCGCTCCAGCCGCCAAGGCCATCCGGGTATTGGGCCCTGGCCCCCATTCAAAGACCTGCCGAGCCCTAGTGATTTCCAGAAGCCTCGCGTAGTGGGGAGCATAAGACCTCACGCCCCCGGCACATCCGCACTTGGGAACCTGGCAATGACAAAGTTCGTAAGGGTTCAGATACATCAACGTTCCGTATTGACTTATTCGCTTGTCGCGGGGACTTGGGATTGGCCGTCCAAGGAAAGGCCGGATTGCCTGTTTGCCACCTGGCGAAAGAATGCTGCGTATTGATCCGCCACAATGTCTTCCCGGTAGGCTTCGGCGGCTTGGCGGCACCGGCGGCTAATCTCGTTATAGTAATCCTTATCGTCCCAAAGTTCGATGATGCGGGCGATCCAGGGCTGCACCTCGTCCGCTGTGGGAACCATCCGCGAACGCGGCGTGTAGCGATCCGGGATCGGGATCAGAAAACCCGCCTCGCCAATCACTTCAGGCAGCGAGCCTCGGTCGCTGGCCAACACGGGAATCCCGTTAATCATCGCCTCCACCGGAACCCGGCCGAACGATTCGTTCCATAGCGACGGCATCAAAAGAATTTGGCTCACACGGTAAAAATCCCTGGGATCGGGCGTGTTCGCCATCCGGTGCAAATTTCGGCGGCCGGAAAGATCGATCGGCAGTTTTCCCAAGTGATCCGCCGTCCCCCGGCTTTCCACCACCAGGAAGGGAATGTCGGGCCGGCTTTGCGAAAGCTCGACGGCAATCCGCGCAAAAACCTGAACTCCTTTCGCCTGCTGGGGATTGATGAACGTCACAAACCGCCGGGCGGGATCGGGTTCGCACTGCACGCGGGACCAAATGATCGGCGAGGGCACCGGCGTGCAATTCAAGCCCACGTGCTCTCGATGATATTCCACCGAAAATCGCGAAGGAACCAGAACCGCATCGGCGGGCTGAAACATCTCCCGATCCGAGTACGAAAAATTGCGGAGCGAAAACACCACCCGCACCCCGCGCCGGCGAGCCGCCCGCATCAACAACGGATGCAAAGGACGGCCGCCGTAGAGCACCAAAATATCCGGCTGCCAGCGATCTAAGATCCGCTCGTAAAGCGCGAAAAGACGTCGGCATCCTGCGGGGCCAAGCGCTTCCGATCCGCCGCACAATACACGCTGACATCCACGCCGGCCACCGCGCAGTGCAACATCGCCGCCGCATTCTCGCCGATCTCCAAACCTTTCGTTTCAAAGGGAATCCTCAGGTCGCTGACGATTTGCTCCACCCGTTCCGCCGGCCCGTGATCCAACAGCGGACCGCAAAACACGCGCACCGGCCAATCCCGCGCGGTAAGCATCTCCAACATGTCCCGCGTCGAAAGTGCCGCCCCGCTCGAAGGATCGAGATAGCAATGATAAGATGCGAACAAAATCCGGGGCTTGTCAATGGAACGAGCAGGTTGGGGTTGTTTGAAGTTCTTCTGACTAACCTCTGAACTGATCCCAACGGCAACCGGCTGAGGATTTTTAGGATCATCGGCAGCGTCCGGGAGAGACCGCCCGCGGTTCGCGTGCGGGAAGGCAATCGCCGGCACGGGTTTCCCCAGGAACTCGCACAACGGCTCCCAACTCGCGCCGCCGCAGATGTCGAGGATTAAGAGATCCTCCCGCCGGTCTTGAAAATAGTGTTTCACCGCCCGCTGGTGCTCGCGGTTGGCTCTTAGCACCCGCTCGGGGTTCTTCTCCGGCCAATAGCAGCCCAGTTTCAAGATTCGATAAAACGTCTGATAATTCATCGCAGGCTGAAACTTGCTGCTGCGGGCATGATTGATCCACGACTTCAGCCATTCCTGCTCATCGCGAACGAGCAGAATAAACTTGCTGCCGGGATAGTTCTCATCAAGTTCCTGATAAAATGGGGCCGCGATGTCGCTAACAAAGTCAGCCTGATCGATGCGAAAGTGCAGCCGCCCATCGAGCAATTCCTCCAGGCAGAGTTGATCATATTCAGTCCCCCAAGCATGCAGCACCCGATACCCCAGCATCCGCATCGCCTTGGAAAGGCTAGTCGTCCCCGTCCGCCCAAAGCTGATTTCGAAGATCTTCATGCTCGCAGTGATAGGGGGAAAAATGTTCGCTAGTCGGCTTCTAAGCGATGGGAAACAAGGTTGACTTCGGGGTTATTGTCAAGATGCAATAGACGAAAGAATGTCAGCCAACCATTCGCACTGGCAACAAGTTGCCAGACTGATTTCAAAGATTTCATGTGAGTAGTGATAGCAAAAAAGGTCCGCTACTCGGCTTCTAAACGACGGGAAACAAATTGAGATTTGGGTTAGTGTCAAGATGCAATAAACGAAAGAATGTCAGTCAAGCATTCGCACTGGCAACAGGTTGCCAGTGGCACCCAAAACGGAGGATAATTGATTAATCGGTTGCTTTGACAGTGCCACCCCGCCGGACGCTACTCAGGCTGTTCAGAAGTAATCGTAACCTGACTTCCTCATATAGCTGATCGACAAAAAAGTAGAAGGCAGGCGGGAGCCTGCCCTACGAATACTTATTGTGGATAGTGGTGCGGCAATTCCTCGGCGGGGATTTGCACACCGTTATCGCGGTGCCACTCCAATATGCGGTCCAGATCATTCCGAAACAACAAGAGGTCCGAATGCTTGCCTGCCAGATTGTCGATCAGCTTGAGACCTTTCCCCGCTCCCCCAGGCGATACAACTGGCGGGCCATCTCGTATTCAGCTTCGAGCTTTAAGGGAAACTTAGGATATTTCCGCAAAAGCTCCCCAAAATATTCTTGAGCAGCAAGCGCCGTTTGTCTCTCCGGGATGCGATCATAGTCTTGCCAAGCCCACCCCAGGATGTAATAACACCACGGGGTATAAACAGATTTTGATTATTTTTTTATCACTGCTTCAAGTTCCTCACCGACCACCGCGGAACCCTGTTGACATCGCGAGAAACTTGGCTTGGGGATACCCGCGAAATCGAGTCAGGGCCTCTTTATCAATGCCCTCGGCAGGTTTGATTGTCAACGTCACCGGCTTCGACCTCAGGGGTTTGTATTTTCTTCCCATAGTCAAAGGTAGCATGCACCATATATTCACCGGGTATGTCCATCCATTTCCCAGGGGACGCGGTTAACATGATTCTGTGGTGCAGAGAATTGTCCCTCGGAGCCGCGGCTAGGATTAGCTTGCTTGGGATGCCGTCAGCGACTCCACCGTTGATCCGGTAAAAGACATTCTTCGCCTGCAGAATCTTTCACGGAGATTTTCAGATAAAGCCAGTCGAGCACCACGTCCCAACAACCTGTTGAGGTTCCTTGGACCGGTTGTGTGACTGAAACATCTAAGACAACTGGTTCAAATTGGACGATCTCCTTTTTCGAGAGCGATACTGCCAATTCGAAGTTTTTTTTCAGGCTCATCTGCATGAAGGGAAATCGCGTTGATGACCCCAAACGCAAAAAGTAATGTTTGCATAGGTGTTCTCATTGCATAAACCTCTTCACGTCTCTAAGGTCTAATTATCTGTCGGATCAACAAGATGTTGCTCTTCTTGAAAACAAATTGTGTGGGATCAAGGGGAACGGTGTAGCCCATGTCTCCTTGGCCAACCATAACATCCCCTGCTGCATGTGCAAGTTCAGATTGATGACCAACCTTGTGCACGCCTGGGACGTTGCTCAACCTTGTAGATGGCCTCAGATAAATCCGCCGGGCTCAAACCTGGATTCTGGCTGGCCATTACGTCGCGAATAGTTTCATTAGAAACAAACGAAGCATCTTCATGCGGCGGAAACCCATAAATATGATTGTTGTCTTCGTCGCCGACGCTGGTTATCCCCAACGTCCCACCTTGAGTGTCGGGGTCGTGGTCGTTCGTCGTATCGTATTCATAGGCCGATTGGACATAGGCGACCCAATAATAGTCCGATTCACCGGTTTTGCGGTCACTTTGATTTCGTTGAACATACTCCGTGCTGGTCATATTGTGATCCCAAGCTGTTTGGTTATCATTCTTGGTCCCCACGTCCACTTTCACAAATGCCGGAGCAAATGCAGATGCAAACAGACCGGTATCCGGTTTGTCTACGGGGCCATTCGGATTGATGTCGATATATCCGGGCGTCGTGGAAAAGACCTCATTCTTCGGGGGCGGCCCCATCCAGTCCGTTTCAACATGCAACGTCCGCCAAACGGTCAATCGCGGCGTGACCTTGATGCCCCGATAGCCGTTGTCCTTGTCTAAAAGAGGATCGGGCAGAGCGGTGCCATTATTGATGTCGTCATTCCCATTGGCATCAAAAAAGATACGACTCTTATCATCCGCCGAAACGGGTTTTAGTTTATTTAAGTCATCGGCCTTGCGGCCAGATACCGCCACGCGATAATTATTGCCGGGTTGAACCCAATTGATTGTGCAGCGTTTTGCGCAAGGTCGCAAAATCGCCTGCTTTATTTGGGGTAGTATCGGCAGAGGCAACAATTAACATAAATCCGCCGCCATTGAGCCGGGAGTCTTGATGTTGTCCGCCGGCGAATCGGTTTTTGTTCCATATCCAATGTTGGGATCATACGACGGATCAGTGCGACTTGCTGAAGGCGATCCGACGGATCATCCACGTCAAACGCCTTCAGATAAAGGGTAGTCGCCTTCTTCGGTCTAATTGTGATAAGCACATCGACCACATTGCGAAGCGGGCCGGTAGCACTTGTTGCATCAGGGAAGAACTTCGCATCGGTATATTGGTCTTCCAGAATGCCGGTTTTACCCCTTGTCGCGGCAGTTGACCTGTGTGGCACCCACTTGATGCTGTCAATCTTGAAATCGTCTGTTTCCCCCATATCGTTGATGGTGTCCTTGTCCATTTGAGCGACGAATTCTATTGGTGGGGCGGGGCGAAGTTGATTTGCGGCAGGATCGCCCAAATTCCCACGTTGGTACTTGGAGGCCAACTCATCCCCGCCCTCGACATAGTCATATTCAGCAAAGGGGGTGATGAAGTCGTGAGCGTCGTTATTTTCAAGCGTCCCAATCTTATCCAGGTAATCGAAGTTAGTCCATTCGGGGGCGTCGGCCCATAAGTCGGTTTCCAACGGAGGTCTTCGTGGGACGAAACCTCAGTGGTCGGACTGGCGTTCCAGATGCCATCGCTGTCCTTGGATTGCAACCCCCACCAATCCGAGACTTGAACCATCGTCACGGTCACGCTTTCCGAGACCGAGGCCCCGTGGCCATCATCGACCGTGTAGGTGAAGGTGTCCGTGCCGAACGTGAAGTCAGGATTCGGCGTGTAATCCACATAGCTTCCGTCAATAATGGTCGTTTTACCCTTCAGAGCACCAAAGGCGGCGGTCACAAATGAGTTCGTTGCCGGGTTCGCCCGCGTCCATTTCCACGTCCGTGGCCCCGTCCAAAACAGAAATGCTGATGGTCTGCTTCCAACCGGTCCACGCCTGATTGACCACGACTTGGGGCGGATCGTTGACTGATGTGACTTCGACGGTGCGCCACCGACGCGTTCGCCCGCCTGTCCGGAGCGACCTCAATTTCATAGAACACGGATCCGGTGCCGGGAAAAGTCAAGTGGAGGTGTATACCACACCGTGCCGTCGCCATTGTCCGCCACGCTCGCCCCGGTGTGCTGGTCCAGACGGAGATCAGCGTGAAGCCATAGTCGTCCCAATCGTTGCTTAGGATATCAAACGTGACGGGAGTATCTTCCGCCGTCGTGGCATAATCCGGCCGGACGATGGGCGGATCATCAAAGTCGGGATCATCCACATAGATGTCCGCCCACCCGGAAGCGGTATTGCCTTCCCCGTCGATGATCTCATCACTGAAACTGTCCCAACCAGTGCCGACGGAATAGCCGCCGCTGCCGCCCGATCCGCCGCTGCCGCCGTCCATCCAGTTGTCATAGGTCGCGGTGCCGTCGCCGTTGTCAGTGACCGTGCCGCCGAAATAGCTGAAGGAGTCCACATAATCCACGGTCACCGGCCCCTCGGCATCGAAGTCGTTTCCGACCAAATCGATCGTTACGGAACCGCCCATGCCGACGACCGCAAAATCTTCATTAGCAACGGGCCAATCTTCCACCGGGTTCACGGTCACGTAAACGTCAGCCGTGTCGCTGCCGCCGTGTCCTCCTGCATCGTGTAGGAGAATTGGTCACTGCCCGACCAGTCTTTATTAGGCGTATAGGTTAAATCGTGCGCTGTGAAGCTGACGGTTCCATTCGCACCGCCCGTGACAGCGGTTATAAAAAGTAGGTCGCCGTCGATGTCAGTGTCGTTATCCAAAACATAAATCGTGACGGGCGTATCTTCATCCGTCGTCAGGCTGTCGTCGTTGGCAACCGGCAGATCATTGACCGGGTTCACTGTGACATTCACATAAGTCTCAGCAATGCCGCCGTTTCCGTCCTCGATCATATAACTGAACTGGTCGGTTCCCCAATAATTTTCATTAGGCGTGTAGGATAGGTCGTTCGCTGTGAAATCGACCGTTCCGCTACCGCCCTGGGTAACACCGGTAATGGAAAGCGTATCGCCATCAACATCGGAATCATTCGCCAGAACAGTGAAGTTTGCGGTCGTATCTTCGTCTAGCGAAACATTATCATCGACCGCGACAGGATCATCATTGACCGAGTTCACCGTCACGTTGACAAAGGCCGTGGCCGTGCCGCCGTCCCCATCGCTGATCGTATAGCTGAATTGGTCGGTTCCCCAAAAATCTTCATAAGGCGTATAGGAGATTTCGGAATCTGTTAGGTCAACCTCCCCGTTTGCGCCTTGCGTGACATCCGTAATGAACAATGCGTCGCCATCGTGGTCGGAGTCATTCGCAAGGACATCGAAGATAGCCGAAGTGTCTTCGTCTGTGGAAACATCGTCAGCGGTCGCGACCGGATCATGGTTGACTGATACCACGGTCACATAGACATAGGCCGTGTCCATGCCGCCGTTGCCGTCACTAATCGTATAGCTGAATTGATCTGGTCCCCAGTAACCTGAGTTAGCCGTGTATGTCACATCGTTTGCTGTGAAGCTGACCGTTCCGCTACCGCCCTGCGTGACATCGGTGATGAAGATGGTATCGCCGTCGGGATCGGAGTCGTTCGCGAGAACGTCGAAGGTAGCGCTGTATCCTCATCAAGCGAAACCTGATCGTGTTCCGCAACGGGGGCCGTGTTCCCACCACTCATGCCGCCGGAGGCTAGTGACGTGAAGAACGAATCCTGCGAACTGGTGAGCTTCAGTCGGTTGGGACTGTTGCTCGATTTGCAAGGGTTCGATCTGGCCATGCGCTCGCGGCGTGGGGGCTTCGGCTTTAGGCGGAATTGCCGGGGTGGCGGTGTTGCCGCCTTCGCTTTCAATGTTGCTAGCGATGCTATTGAAGTTAGAGCTTCCCATATCCGTAGTGGCAGCCGTATTGGTTTGGCCGCTGGAACCCGCTCTGCCCGTGGAACCGACCGTTGACGGGGCAGAAGGCGAGACGCCGGCGGAAGCTGCGGCTTGGTTGGCGGGGATTTGAGCGGGTGGGATTGCAGGCAACGTCAAAATTTGATTGGCGGAGTTCGCCGGCGGAGTGGGGGCATTGTGCAGAGCCGAGGTCAGGGCATCATCCAGTATGGCGGGCAGGATCGGATTTTGCGATATGGGAGCCCCGACAGTAGGGCGCGGCGGACTTGTATTTTGGCTAGTGCTAGCGGAACTATCGCGAACTAAGTTTGGGCTAGTTTCGGTTTGTTGAGATGCCGGCGAGAAAGTATTATGAATGGGGAAGATCATCGGCTCGATTGGATACTATCGCCGGCTTGATGGGTGAAGAAACTTTCTACAAGCGGCGGCGAAGTCTGGCCGGGGGATTGCGGCATCATGTCCATCAATAGCCCGCCGCTGAGCAGAGCCATAATGGATTCACTGGGAGCGGCCCGATATTCCAAAACTTCCGCCGCCGTCGCCAAGTCGCGGTTCAATTTTCTCCGCCGTGCTTTTTTGCGGGGGGGGGGGGTAATAGAATCGAGCGCAGCGCCAAAAGCCAATCCATCAACAGCATGATGCATTCCTTCAAGATGTGAAAACGGCCCGAATTTGAAGGTGTTTAGAGTGGGTTAGGTTTTGTAGAAGAAACCCAAAACCCGATTGAAAGGATGGAAGTGAATATGCGGGCGACTGGCCGGGATGTCAACCAGAAATTACTTTTCGCCGGGTATAAATGCGGAGAGAGCTTGCATAACCTACTTTTCAGGAATGGGTTATGTTATTTTTTCGATTCTCGAAAATAATTGGCTTTTATCGTTTCAACCTGCCGGAGTCCGCACGAAAGTTGCTCCGAAATTACGGGAACAGTTTGACGCCGAGTAAGGTTACGATTAGGCCGGTGATTCCCATGCCGGCGGTCATGGGGGTAATGTATTTCAAGCCTTCGGATTCGGTCATGCCGCTCATTTGGGTGATGACCCAGAAGCCGCTGTCGTTCATCCAGGCGATGGGTTTCGAGCCGCAACCGATGGCCAAGGCGAGATACACCGGATGAAACGTGAGTTCCGTGCTGATGCCGCCCAAGATGCCGACGGCGGTAATCATCGCGACTGTCGCCGAGCCTTGGGCGGTGCGGATGGCGGTGGTGATGCAGAAGGCCAGCAGCACGACGAGTGCGGGTTCTCTGGTCGAGAGTTGCCCGATCAGACCGGAGACGCCGGTTTGTTGCAGCACGCTGCCGAAGGCTCCGCCCGCCGAGGTGATGAGGATAATCACCCCGCCGCTGGCGAGCGCGGCCTGCATGGGTTCGGCGAGTTCTTTCCAAGCGGATTTTTTTTGCCGAACCAGCATCAGCATCGCGATGATCGCCGAAATCACCAAGGCGATGTTTTTATCGCCCAGCGTGGCGGCGGTTTTTTTCCAGAACCCGTCGGGCAGCAGAGGGCCTAAAATTGTATAGCCGCCGATCAAAAGCACGGGCAATACAATCGGCAGGATCGCCAGCGAAAAGGGAGGCAGTTCGTTGATGTCCCGGTTGGCGACGGCTTCCAAATCGGCCAGGGAGAAATCCGGCGATTCCCGCAGCGGCAATTCCCAAATGCGGTTGGCCATCGTGGCGAAGAGATAACCCATCCCCGCCGAGAAGATTCCCACGAACCCGCCCGCGAGAATCATCAGGCCGATGTCGATGCCAAGTTGCTCGGCCACTAACAGCGGCCCGGGCGTGGGCGGAACCAGCGAATGGGCCATCGTCGCCCCGGCCACGATCGTGAGCACGTACAGCAAATAATTGCGTTTGGTCTGCATCCGCAGGGCTTTGCCCAAAGGGATCATCAGATAGAACACGGTATCGAAGAACACGGGAATCCCCAAGGCGAAACCGCTAAGCAGGAAGGCCAACGGAGCGCGGGGTTCGCCCATCCAACCTAGGGCGGTGCGGACGATGCGATCTGCCGCCCCGCTGTCGAGCAGGCATTTGCCAATGATGGATGCCATCGCGATTAAGATCCCGATGTTCGCGCAGGTGCTGCCGAAGCCGCCGGCAACCCGTTGGCCGATGTTGGCGTTGCCCAAACTTTTAGCGGAAGCCCATGCCGCCGGGTGAATCACCAGATCGCCGGGTTGCACATTCTTCTTGCCAGCGTTTTCCGCAGCGAGCACGGCGAGTCGATCCACCCGTTTGGTGCTTCCCTGGGGCTTGGCTTGGATGATTTCGATCACGCGAAAGCGGAGCGGGGTTTGGGCTTCCGTTTCATCGACCAAAACCACTTCGCGCCCCGGTGCCGAGGATTGTTTCGGCCCCAACTTCGCCAAAATTTTGCCCTGGGCGAATTCTTCGGCAAGCGGCTTTCCCTCGGTGTTAAGAAACTCGCGATAATCCTCGCTGGAGACAATCGGAAAACCCTCTTTCTTCACAGCGTAGTCCACAATCGCGGTTTGAGGCGTGAGGGCGCTGACCAAGAGCGCTCCGAAAATCAACGCCAGAAAAGCATGCAGGCGAAGCGCCAGAATCCCGCCGATGACCACGGTCATGCCCGCTGCCAAAATACCGAGGGTTTCCCAGGTTGAAATCATGCCACACATCTCGCCGGTCTTGGGGTCAATCGAAGAACATCATTCCGCAAGCATTGGCCGATGCAAAAATCTTTCCCCAATTGGGAATGGGTTCTGCAATTTTTGCTCAGTCTCGCGGGGGAATCCTCACACAAGAACGGCATTTTCTGCAGAAAACAAGGCTGAAGCGGGTATAATCGTTTGACTTTTTCGGATTGGCACGCGACGTGCTTTGCAGGAAGGCATCAACTCTTCCGCATCTCCGAGAAACAAATCCCCTCTCCCTGCGTTTCTCTGCACTCATTTCTTGATGAAAAGGAATTTCTCATGCACCTGGCGATCACGTCCGAAATTTTGGCTTCCCTATCCGATTCAATGGAAACCGATTCGCAACAAGCCGCCCATCTGTTGAACGTGTTGGTGCATCAACCCGAACCGGAAGAGTTCGACCTTGTGCTCCGCGAGTTCGATTAACCCGGCGGATTCCTCCATGAGCGGCAAGGCGTTAAAGGCGTTAGCCGCCGGTTTTTCCATCCTCAGAACCGGCGGCTAGCGCCTTGCCGCTCACTTGAGATTCCGTCCCCTCCCCGTAGGGTGGCTTCGTGGTGAAAAGATAGAATAACCCGGCGGCCACGCAGATTTCGCTGAGGAACCACACCGCGCGGAGCAGAAGTGGAACCATCACCGCTTGGGCATCGGTGATGTGCGGTTGGTTTTCCAAAACGGCCATCAGCAATCCTTCGCGGACTCCCAAGCCGCCGGGTGCGAACAGGGCGGCGAAACCCGCCGAGGTCGCTGCCGCCACACCGCCGGTCCACACTGGCCAAGAAGTCCAATCGACCGCATCGCTGACCGCCCGCAAGGTGAAGCCCAAACTCAAACCGTGCAGCATCCAACTTCCCGCGAACGCGGCCAAACCTTGGATCACAAGTTTCGGCGTGATCCGCACCCGTCGCTCACCATCGAGCATGCCTTGGGGCGTGAATTTGACCGCCAACCACGTCAGAAAAGAAGCGATGATGGGCGAGAGCATCAAACAAACCGCCGCCACGATCAAACCGGGCAGCCAAGGCCAGGCGATGATCCACCGCAGTCCGAAAGGCCAAGACGCGATTTGATCGGCCCGCACGAGCCAAGGCAAAAGGCCGACCGCCACCGCGGCTCCGGTGGCCATCATCATTAATGTTTCGCAGGTCGCGGTCAGCACCGAGACCGACACCGCCGCCCCGCGATCTTTCAACAGGGCCGAGCGAATCACCAAGACCGTCGCCTTGCCGGGGACGTATTTTCCGAGATGCCCGCAATAATAGGCGCGGGCGGCATCGGTAAATCGCACCGTCCCGCCGACCCGTGCGATCATCCGCCGCCAAAACCAGACCGAAGGCAGCCAACCCAAGGTGTAGGCCAAACCCGCCAACAGCAGCCAACCGATCTCGAAGTGGACGCGGCTCCAATCGGCTTCCCGCCACAATTGCCAACCCCGCCGACCGACAAACGCCAAAACCAGCAAACACAGGCCCCACTTCATCGCCCGCCAAGCGAAGCGCTTGAAGGAAGCATGGGCAACCGGCTGATTTTCGGGGGGGTGAGAATCGGAATCCGCCATGGGGTTCCCAAAGGAATCGCGGGCAAAATGGCTTCGAGTCGGAGGTGTTTCGCACAAAGCACGCAGTGTATCGCACGAAAGAAAACCCGGCCAGGGCGAGTTGACTTTCTTGGGGAATGCGGGGGCGTGTTCCTCGGGACGCCGCATTACAGCATCATTGAAATCGCGGCGATGAATTTGGGACACGAGTTGAGCCGGGAGGCCCAACAGCGGGCGGCCCGCGAAGTCGCGGCGAATTTCGAGAGTCAGGCGGCTTGCCCGAGGTGTAAAACGAAGTGCAAGGTTCGGGTGAAAAAGCGGGAGGTGCTGAGCCTCAGCGGTCCGGTCGAATCGGCCGAAACCGTGGCCGACTGCCCGACCTGTCGTCGGGCTTTTTTTCCCTCAGCGGGTGGCGATGGGCTTTGATAGCCGCAACGTCACGCCGGAGTGACCAAAGCGGTGGTCCATCTGGTCTCCGAGATCCGGTCGTATAAGCGGGTGGAGACGGCGACAGTTCGGGTTCTGAAACAGAAAGTCCCCGAGAGCACCGTCCGACGTTCGGCCAAACAGGTCGGGTTCGAGTTGGCGGAGTTGGAAGAATCTCCCCAGCGGACCGGATGGGAAAGAAGTGATCGTTCCCGAGATTGTTTCCCAAAAGTCGGCGAATCGGCCCAAGCTTGGTTTGTGTCGCCCGAGAAAGCTGCTAACATGAAGGATGAGGAAAAGTCCGCGATTTGCGGATCGTTGTTTAGAATCAGGGGGCCGATCTCAATTTTGCAAAATCTTCCGTTTCCTTGTTTGCGCCGAAGAGAGACCAATGAGCGAGAGTTACGTGATTCTGCCGTTTTCCACGCGGATCGGGCAAACGTCCACACTCTTTCATTCCCGACCGGGCCTGAAGCGGATCGGTCTGTTGTCCCTAATTGCGTCCCCCGTCGCGATGCCTCAGAGGCTGCGTCCCTATCGCATCGAACAACCGGAAACCATGATCGGACGCGATGCCGACTCCGATTTGGTGCTGGATGATTCGAGTGTGTCGCGAAAACACGCCCGCATCCTCATTCGAGACGGCGAGTTTTTCTTGGAGGACTTGGGAAGCAGCAACGGCACGCACGTGGATGATGTGCCCGTGATGTTCAGCGCGCTCAAGTCGGGCGACTTGGTGCAAATGGGGAAACTGGCGTTTTGGTTTGACGTGCTGCTCGAATCACGGGCTTTGGCGGCGGAGTAAGTTATGGGTGCGATGACAGTCCGCTTTTGGGGCACGCGGGGTTCGATTCCCACGCCGGGGCGGCAGACCGAGAAATTTGGAGGCAACACCACCTGCGTGGAAGTTCGCCACGAGAACACAATCATTGTGTTGGATGCCGGCAGCGGCATTCGCGAGATGAGCCTCGCCTGGCTCAAAGAGTTCGGCAACTCCTCCATTCAGGCCACTCTGCTGTTTACCCATTATCACTGGGATCACTTGCAGGGCTTTCCGTTCTTCACAACGGCCTACATGCCGAACAACACGCTGGACATCCACGGCAGCCCGCCCAACGGTTGGAGCTTGAAAGACATTCTCAGCGGGCAGATGCAGAGGGCTTATTTCCCCGTCCCAATTTCTGCGATGCAGGCTACGATGAATTTCCACTCCGTGCAGGCGGAATTCTCAATCGGAAGCATCCGCATCAAAACCTTCGGGCTGCCCCATCCCGGCGGCTGCATCGGCTATCGTCTGGAAGCGGAGAACTCCGTTTTCGTATTCGCCACCGATTCCGAGTTCGATCAGGTCGCACTCAATCGCGACGAGATTAAAATGGATTTCAACAGCCCCCGGCAATACGAACCCGAATTGATCGAATTTCTGGCCGGGCGCATCTGTTGGCTATTGATTGCCAATACAGCGATCTGGAATACCAATCCAAAGTGGGTTGGGGACACAATTCGTTGTCCACTGTAGTGGATTTGGCCCGGCAGGCGAAACCTCAAATGTTGGCTCTCTGCCATCACGATCCGCAAAGTTCGGATGAAACCGTGATGCAAATGATCGCCGAAGCCCGCATGCGGGTGAAAGACCTGGCAAGCAGCGGCGAGCTTTCCGAACAGCCGATTACCTTTGGGGCACGCGAAGGCCAACAGCTTGCCGTCCAACCGCCGTTATTTCCCCTGCGCTGGGAAGGAACCCGTTGGGAGAATCTTCAATCATAAATCGCAAAATTCAGGCCAATCCGAAATGCAAGTTTTGAAGTGATGCGGTCGGATTTCTAAATCTTTGGCCGAAGGACAAAGTATGTCAATCATGACCTCACTCGGCGAAAGTGTACGCACGAAGCGAAAAAAGAGACTTGTCCCACTCATACTCTTTGAGCGAGTTCTATGACCAAGATTTTTGCGCTGCGAAGTTTGTTTGTTGTTTTTCTCGCGATGGTTTTTCAGGTTCCTCAGCTTCGGGCGGAACGCGATCCGATTCGGCTGACGCACGGGCCGATGTTGGGGCAACCCACAGCCCATTCGATGGCGGTTTGGGCGCGGACTTCCGACCCCGGTGAATTTGTCGTGCACTATGGCACGCAGAAAAACAAACTCGATCAAACGAGCGAACCCGCGCAGACCCGCATCGAACACGATAACACCGGCGTGGCGAAACTGACGAAACTCAAATCCGACACGCGGTACTATTATCAAATTTGGGTCAACGACCGCCCGCATGGATTCGCGGGAAGTTTTCTTACGCTGCCCTCGGCAGAAGATACGAAAAATGAAAAATACAATCCCAAGGGGCTGTTTAACTTTCGCTTCGAGATCGGTTCGTGTGCCAATCAAAACCCGTTGCACGGCGTGGGGCCGCATCTGCCGACTTATCACAATCTCAACCGGGATTGGGCGAAGAAAGTTCACTTTCACATTATGAACGGCGATTGGCTTTACGAAGAGCTTCGCGAATACCCCCCGGAAGCCTGGCGGTTGACGCAAGGCGTGAAAGACTATCCGCTGGCGGTCAAAGTCATGCCCACGGTGGTCGGAGTTTGGGAGAACTATAAGCTCTATCTCAGCCGGGGCGTGGAGTTGGCCAAATGGCATCGCCACGTGCCCAGCTATTTTACGTTTGACGACCACGAACTCGTCAACGACATCTGGGGGACTTCCGAAGCCGGCAAACGCCATCGCCGAACCGTGTTTCGCGACATCGGCACTTATGCCTGGTACGACTATCTGGGCTGGGCCGATCCGATGGAGTTCAAGCACCCCATTCATTACGGCAAAGGCCAACTCAAAGCCGGCAGCGATTTATTGGTCGATCCCCAGACCGATTTCACTAAACTTCCGCTCAAGGAAATGCTGAATTTGCACGTGCATTGGGGCACCCCGCACGCGGGCGTGAACGATCTGAAATACGACAACGACGAAGGCAATAAAAACTCCTACGTTTACGACATCAAAGAAGTTGTCGGCCCGCATACCCTCCGACTGCACGTGCCCGCCAAAACCGACGATGAAGTCAGCTATTCGATCGGGCGGCGAAGCTATGCCAAGTTTCGTGTGGCCAACTGCGAGTATTATCTATTGGACACCAGAGGCGACCGCGACATGCACGACATCAGAGACCGCGACGAAGCCCGGTGTTTCCATGATCGGCAAGCCGCAGGTGGAGTGGCTGTTGAAATCCATGAAGGAAAGCGATGCCGACTTTTTCTTCGTGGTTTCCACGGTTCCCTTTATGATCCCCCACAGCGGAGCCGGCGGCTTTGAGTTCGATGCCGAGAACAAGGAAGAAGCCTGGACCGGCTTTTTCAACGAACGCGAAATGCTGATTGAAGAATGGGGCAAGCTCGGCAAAAAAGTGTTCGTGATGACGGGCGATTTGCACAACAGTTTCGCGATTAAAGTCACCGATGACATTTGGGAATTCTGCTGCGGTCCGCACAATAGCGTGAACCACGTTCCCGAACTCGATGAAAGCAATCGCCCTGCCACCGGCAAGTTCAAGTTCGGACCCCGCGAATGCGACATCCGTTGGAGCAGCTATATCCTGCCCGATTTGCCCCGCCTGGAACGCCTCTATCCGCACTACTGCGTGGTGCAGGTCAACAATGTGTTTAACATGCCGAAAAAGCTAGGCGGCAAACGCTGGGTCGCCTATCCGCACCCACAGGTGATCTTCCAATACTTCGACGGCCGCACGGGGGAACTTTCCTACGCGGAATCGATCTCGGTGGATCATTAACATCGTGCGAGAAATCCGTGAGTAGCAAGGCGCTCATGTTTGCATGGCCGTTATTTTTCGATGGATGCGAACGCCGGTTATGGTCCGCCATTCCACCAATCCCAAATCTTCGGCCCCACAAAAAACGCGAGGAGCAAAAGCAGGATCAGGCTAAGAATTATGCTTAGAATGTTGCGCTTGTGGAACGTGATCGTCAGTTCGGGCAGGGTGATTTTGACTTCTTGGCTTGGAACAGGCGAAGAAATCACGGTGGAGCCGAAGCCGTCCAGAAAATCCCGCAAAGCCAGCCGGAGTTCATCGGGGGAAGCGTAGCGATCTTGGGGGCGATAGGCCAAACATTGGTCGCAAATTGCTTGCAGATCGGCGGGGATGTTTGGCTGGGGCAGCCTGCCGGCGGAATCGGGACTGCCCGGATGCTGCCCCGTGAGCGCTGCGGACAACACGGCCCCTAAGCCGTAAACATCGGCGGAAGGACCGACTTCCCAACGCCGGCCCGAAGATTGTTCCGGGGCCATGTAGCCCGGCGTTCCCAAAACCTGGCCGACCTGCGTCAGTTGAGCGGCGGCCGAAGGCGAGATGATCGGATCGGTGAATTTGGCGATGCCGAAGTCGGTCAGGCGGGGTCGGCCATCTTCGCCGAGAATCACGTTGCCGGGCTTGATGTCGCGATGGACCACTCCTTGGCGATGGGCATAGGTGACGGCTCCCGCCAAGTCATGCACCAACCGGGCGGCTTCCTTGGGTTCCATCGGACCGCGCCGAAGCCGGTCATCTAAAGATTCTCCCGCCACGTAGGCCATCGTCAGATAATGCCAACCCGCGAACTCGCCGAATTCGTGGCAGGGAACAATGTTGGGATGATCCAAGCGGGCGGCGGCTTTGGCTTCCCTGATAAAACGCTCGACTTGGCGTTCAAAAGACTCTGCACCTTTTCGCAAAGTTTTCAAAGCCACGATACGATCCAAATGGCGGTGATGGGCCTTGTAGACGTTCCCCATCCCTCCTCGGCCCACGTGTTCCAACAATTCGTACTCTCCGAATTGTCGGGGAGGGGCTTTGGCTTTCGCCGCATCTTCAGGCAGAGGCAAATTGCCATCACCGATCGAACCGGCATCCGTTTCCGGCGGGGGGCGGGATGCCCGTCCGCATTGGTCTCCGTTTGCAAGAGCGGTTCGCGCTTATCGGGAACCCAAGTTTTGTTGGGGTTGGAGAGGAGATTCTCCGCGGCATCCTCAGGCGAAGGATTTGGGAGAAAATCAAATTCCGAGGAACTATCGGAAGACATGGGAAACCATCACCACAATCGAAATCTGGGCAGCGAGCGCTTGTTCAATGATTATTCTCCCATGCTTACTAAGAAAATGTAAGCAACGGCGAAAAAAATCTTGGGAACAACCCGCCCGAATTGCCGGTTTTGAATGTGTGCAATGCGGCTCGAATTTCGCGATCTTTTGGCCTTCGGCCAAAAAGACCTCTGTGGGCGAAAACGTGACCTTCACCTTGATGCGACTTGGAATCCTCCGCTTCCACTAGCGGCCCCGCGTTCTTGAGCGAAAACCGAGCCGTACGTTGGAAGGGGTCAGGCCCCGTAACCAACCCGAAGATCATCCCGGCAGGCGGATGCCTTCTTGTTCGCACGTCGGGCCGATGTCGGCCACGGTGGCACGCTGCACGTCGCGGGGAAAGCGGATGTCATCGAACGCCGTGGCTTTGTGCATTGTGCAGCGGTCGTCCCAGATCACCAAATCCTTCGCGCGCCAACGGTGGACGTACACAAACTCGGGTTGCGTCGCGTGCGCGATCAGATCATCGATTAAGGCTTGGCCCATCTTGTCCGGCAGACCCAAAATCTTCCCCGCGTGCGATGCCAGATACAAGGTTTTTCGCCCGGTCTCAGGAAGGCGGCGGACAACGGCCTGCGGCACGGGCGGAAGGGATTGAATTTCCTGCTCGGAAAAATCCGTGAATCCGATCCGCGCGGGAATACCGAATGCAATGCTCGGCGACAGTTCCCTCCAAATCGAGTTTGCGGCATTCGGGAAGGGCATCGTAAGCAGCCCTCAGATCCGCGAACTGCGTGCGACCGCCCACCGGAGGAATGCTTTGCGCATAAAGCAGCGAAACCAACGCGGGCACGAGGCGAAACGAATTATCCGTGTGCCACAATTGGTTGCCCATTTCGTGCAGCCGGCGTTGGCTTTGCTCGTCCCAGATTTTGTCGCCGGCGGTCAGGTTGGAGACATCCGCAATTTCCGCAGGCACGCGAAGTTCCGCGCCCGGTCGGTATTCTTCGATGGAAGTTTGCAAAGAACCGAACCGCCGGGCAAAGTCCAAGTGCTGTTCGGTGGTCAATGTTTGATCGGGAAAGATTAAGACCGCGTATTTCCAAAAGGCTTTTTGGATTGCTTCCCAATCCGCCCCGCTCAGTGGTTGAGAAAGATCCACATCGCCCACTTCCGCAACGAAATGGGGAGTAATCGGATCGATGAGCATAGCCCCGCACCTCATGCCGATTCCAGCAAAAAAGATCGTGATATAATAATCTATTGATTCGTCAGAGTGCCATAAGCATCCCAAGAATACAACTGAAAACATGACTCCATGCGACGATTTCCGATAAAACGGCTAGCCCAATGCGTAAAAGCCGGGATCTCGAATGTGCGAGATCCCGGATCGTGCGTGTTTCAAAAAGGCTGGCGGAGAAAAACCGCGGCGATGATGCCCAGCTTAGGGTTTGATGTAGCCGGGGATGATGGCATCGACGGGTTCGGCGATTGTGACGTCGTAGCTGAGAATCAATTCGGGGCCGGTGAAGTAGGTATGCACGTTGGCCACGATCATGTTGTAGACTTTTTCCTTGGCAGCTTCTTCCAGGCGGAGAATTTCCACGGGGCCGTCGATGGCGTGGAATTGTTGGCCGGGTTTGACATCGCGAAGTTTCGTCCAGCCTTGGCCGGAAATCCAAAACGTGTGCCCGTAGGTTCCGCAGAGTTGGCCTTTGGGGGTGGTGACTTTCAGCACGGGTTGGGCGTTGCGAATCGTGGTTCGCAGCACGGGTTGATAGGCGAGTTCCCCAGTTTTCGCATCCTTCGCCAACACCAAATCGCCGACTTGGACGGTTTCCACCGCCACCGCTCCCCGATCCGTCCAAACCGGCGTCCCCGCGACCAGGCAGCCATCGTGCGGTTGAATCGGTACTATCTGCGCCATTTGGAGCGTTTCTGCTGCAACTTCACTGTAGCGGATATATTGGTACTCTTTCGCTGTCTCGGCCACTAGGTTGTAGTCGGTCCACCATTTCCACCAATCGGCGGGTTCGGGGGGAAGTTGAAACCCAGTGGATGCGGTCAAGATCCCGCAGATTTTCCGGTTCCATTCCTGGGTCTGTTCGTTTTGAAGATTTACGGCCGTTTGGATTTCCTGGCCGCGAACTCGGGCATCCAAAGCGGAATCGGCACTCGCACGAGCCATGCGATCCCGCGTGAGTGCCCTGTTCGCGATGTTGAATCCAAGTCTTGGGGGAGCAGAACTTCCAATTGGATAACGTAGTCGGGTTGGCACAAGGAATTTCGTGGATTGATTCTGGACCATCTGCCGGGCGGTTTGGGTTTCGCGGTAAAACGTCTCGCTCAATTGCACGCCGCCCGAACTCACAAATAGGCTGATTTCGCGGACACCGGCGTGTGCAGCGTGGCCAACAATTCGGGAACGTAAGCTCCGAAAGGACGGGATCGCAGTTGAACCACGGCCTCTTCCCGAGCCACTTTCCAAGGCGAAAACACCGCCAGCCTTGCGAGGGAAATCGCTGCTTGATGGGAGGGGAATTTACTCAGAATCTCCACCAATAACCGGGCCGATTCCAAGTCCCCCTCACCAAGCACGGCTTCCAACGCGGGCAACGCCTCCCGCGCGGTGATGGCTTTGAGATCCTGTTTGGCCGCTTGTGAAATTGAGGGGCGTGGGCTTTGCAATTGTTGGGCCAGCTTCTGAATTCTCGGCAGCCAAGCTTTGAGGTTCTTTTGCGTCTCTGTAAGGAATTGCTCTTGTTCTCGCAGTGCGGTTTGGGTTTGCCAAGTTCCGTTGAGGAAGCGGTATCCCAACCTCGCCCGTAACTTAGGGTCGTTGGGGTTGTCCGAGAGTTCCAAGGCGGCGGTCAGATGGGCTTTTTCGCGGTCGGGGAGTTGATGATCTCGGCACCAATCCGCCAACGCCAATTGATCGCGGTAGTTCTTCTGGTATGTCCCGCGAATTTTGCGGTATTCTACGACCGCCTGATCCTCGTTCCAGTTTTTCGGGAACTCGGCGTAATCCACCCAAATCCCATCGCGTTCGATTTGCCCCAACGGCCAACGAGGTTCAGGGGCTTGAGGAAAATCGTGCATTAAGCTGGTCAGCAAATGTTTGCGCGTGGAGGCATCGCCTTCCATTTCCGCTTGCCAGGCTTTTTCCAAGCGGGGTTGATCGAGGGGTTGTGCTTTTTCTTTCGCGGGCGGAGCAGCAGCAAAAATGCCCGCAAGACCCACCAGCATCGCGATTCCCGACAAGACGATCAAACGACGGCTTTGCATCACACGGCTCCTTGGAATGAATCCCATTTTTTCACGGGTTAAGGTCAGGGGACGTTTACGGTTCCGCCGGCTTGTTGGATCAGGCGGGTCAATTCGGCTTTCTCGTCCAGTTCAAAATAGCTGGTAGCCAACGAAAGCCGTTTTTCCAGCGAAAGCCCGGGTTTGGTTTTCGCTTGGCCTTGGTTTGCAATTTGCTTTGAGGTTTCCTCGACGTTTTTCTTCCAACGAGTAAGCGTCTCGGTTTGGCGGACGATGTTTCCCGTGGCCTGCTGATATTTCTGAACAGCGACGGTTCGGGTAGTCAAAAGCTGCCGGCCTTGGGAAATCACGGTTGCACCGCGTTGTTGCAGCGACAGAAATTGATTTTCATATTTGAGCAATTCCTGCCTGCGTTGGAGCATGGCGGGATGCTGGTCAAGCCGAACTCCGCGCATCCCCCCTAGTTCGAGAGTTGTTCTGACTCGTCCTATGTCGATTTGGGTTTGCAGAACCAATTTGGAAACCCCTTGGAGGGCTTGGGATAAAGTTTTGTATTCGGCTTCCAAGACCTTCAATTGTTGGTCGGTTTTTTTCATCTGTTGTTCGATTTGGTCTTTCCACTGCTCCGCCGTCAATTTCAGGGTTTCGGTTTTTTTATCGAGGTTTTGGCCTTTGTCCGCCAGATTCGCGAGATCGTCGCCGGCTTTTTTCTCTTGGTGTTTGGCTTCTTGTTGAATGTCTTTTGCGAGATCCTGCCGAAGTTTTTGATAGTCTGTTTGCAATGCCGTTTGACCGGCGGCGAAAGCCGCAGCCAAGGGGGTTCCCAAGCGGGTTTTCAGGTCGGACTCGAACCGCTTGCGGTCTGCATCTTTCAGCAAATCCACTTCGGGAAGCGAAAGATAACCCACAATTTTCCCCAGCCAGAACGCAGCCTGTTGGCGCTCGGAATCCTCCGGCCAAGCGGCTTCTTCGCTTTTGGCGAGCCGGGCCAATTCCAACGATTCGGATTGCAGCGATTTCAGATCTTTACGAATCAGCCGCGTTCGCAATAGGGCTTGCCAAGCGGGAAGATAAGCAGGCTGGCGTTTGAGGGCGGCTTCAAAACAGAGGACGGCTTGTTTGGGTTGCACGCGGCTTTGCAACACCAACCCGTGCGGCGTAATCCAGCACGGGGTCTTCCGGTTGAGATCGCTGGGCTTGCCGAACTGTGCGCGAGATTTGTTGCAGGGAAGTTCGGCGACTGAACCCTTCATCCAGCAGGGTTTTGAGTGCGGGAACGGATTTTGATTTGCTGGCCGGGCTGTCGGCAGAGTACACGGGGAAGAACCCCGTAAGGGCGATCCAGAATGAAATCGTCCCCCTGAACCAATGATACCGCATGAGACGCTCCCTCCCTTGTGCGCGGGTGAGTTTGGGAATCTCCGACTTTGCGATCCGAAAATGCGAAGCCTATTTGGACATCTACTGATTATATGCAGATCGGGTGACAATTTCGCGATAATCTTGCTTTTTTTTTGGATTTTTAATTTGCAGCCACGTTCACGGCTTGAAATTGGGCAATCTGGGATCGCGTTTTTCCATCTGCGGAAATTGCGCTGAGGCGAAGGTTGGCGAGTTGGCTGCGGCGATTGAAGGGAGCTATTTCGAGCCGAACATGAGCCAGGTCATCACGGCCAAGGTGATGACCAAAGCGGCCAGCATTGTCGCTGCGAAACCGGTGGGGGTGTCCAGGAAGCTCCAAAACCCTTTAGAGGTCTCTGGCTGGGGAGCGGTTTTTTCCGCTTCCGTGTTTTCCGTTGGTTTGTCAGAGGAAATTTGGACCGATTCTGCGGGCGGTTTTCGCTGCAGGGATTCCAAATCCTCGACGACATCCTGCATGGATTGGTAGCGGTCTTCGACCTTCTTAGCCACCATCCGCTGAAAGATTTCGTCCAGCCGAGGCGGAATGTCCGCGCGGGCTTCGCACAACGAAGGAATCGGTTGTTCGCGGTGGGCGATGAGCTTGCCCACGAGAGAATCCGACTCGTAAATCGGCTTTCCGATCAGCAGATGATACATCGTGCAGCCCAGGCTGTAGATGTCGGCCCGATGATCCACGGCTTTGGAATCCACGGTTTGTTCCGGCGGCATGTAATCCACCGTGCCCATCACGCTGCCGGTCTGCGTGAGATTCGTGCTGGCGGCATCATCCAAGCGGGCCAAACCCATGTCCAGAATTTTCACCACGCCATCGTTCCCCAACAGCAAGTTGGCGGGTTTGATGTCGCGATGCACTATTCTCATCGTATGGGCGTGGGCCAAGCCGTGGGCGGCTTGCAGCATGTAGTCCAACGCCGCTTCCGGCGACAGCGGTTTGTTGGGATTGATAAGCGCCGAAAGATCGCGGCCTTCGACGTATTCCAAAATCAAAAAGCAAGCCCCTTTGTCTTCCCCGGCGTCGAACGCGGTGACGATGTTGGGATGCGAGACCCGCGACATGGCTTCCACCTCGCGATGAAATCGCTTGGCGGTGGTTTCGTTTTGGAGCATCGCCGGCGGTATCATTTTGAGGGCGACAATCCGCGTCATGCGGCGATGCCGGGCGCGAAAAACCATCCCCGTCGCTCCCTGGCCGATTTCGTCCAAGACCAAATAATTCCCTAAGACCAGTCCTTTGACGTGGCCTTGCCGAACGCGGCGGTCTTGAAAGTCGGTCAATTTCCCGGCTTGCTTGAGCATCTGCGACAACGCTTCAATCGCATCCTCCGCATGGCGGTCGGGCAAGCGATGCACGAAGTCTGTCACTTCCTGCATGCTGAGCAAGGTGCTATCGACAATCCGCTGCGCGTATTCTTGAAGCGTGAGGGACACGGGGGGTTCCTGAGTCAGCATGGTTTATCGCGATTCGTAAGCAGGGAAGCTGTAAGAATAGAGTTCCCCTCACGAGTTCGGCAACGGCTGGACAAAGAAACTTTATTTCTTCTGCGGTTGCCAAATCGGGGGAATCATCTGTTGATCGAGTTGTTTCCAAAGAGAAGTGAGTTGTTTCAGTTTTTCCGGTTGGCTTTCCGCCAGGTTATGGGATTCCCCGAGGTCGTGCTTGAGATCGTAAAGTTCAAACGGCGGAGAGGATTTTCCCCCCACGGGATTTCTCACGATTTTCCAATCCCCTTGGCGAAGCGCCGTTTTGTCTCGCATCCTCCAATACAATGTCTCGTGTGGTTTGCCCGGAGATTTCCCGGTGAGAAATGGAATCAAATTCACGCCATCCGTGGGGGAAGCGTGGGGAAACGTTCCTCCCGCGAGTTCGCTCGCGGTCGCGAACACGTCGGTTGTAATCACGGGGTGATGGTATTCCGTTCCTTGCGGCAAATGCCCTTTCCACTGCATCAGGAACGGCACGCGAATCCCGCCTTCATAAAGATTCCCTTTTCCCCCGCGAAGCGGACGATTGCTGGAAGTTAGTTCCCGCGTGGGTCCGCCGTTGTCGCTGATGAAAAAAATCAGCGTGTTTTCTTCGAGATCTTGTTGTCTTAAAGTTTCCAGAATTTTGCCGATGTTTTGGTCTAAGTTGCTCAATACGCCGGCGAAAATTCTGCGGTGAACGTCCAATGCCTCGAACGGTTTTGCGTTGACATCAGCGAGTTTGGCCTGCATCGGGCTATGCACCGCATTGTAAGCCAGATACAAAAAGAAAGGTTTCCCCTGCCGCGGGGTTTTCAAAAAACGAATGGCTTCCCTGGTGAAGGCATCCGTCAAATACATCGGCTCGACAATCGCTTCTCGTCCCCGCAACAGCGGGTTGTGTTCATCGTATGGGGGTTCGTTGGTTCCCATGTGGGAAGTATAGATCACGTTCCCTTCGCGAAAGCGATGATTCACGGCCTGGGGAAGTTGTTTCTTCCGCAAAAACGACAAAACCCCGTCATAAGGCGGCGGAACGAAGAAATGCCCTTCGTGCAAAAAGCCATAAAATTCCTCGAACCCGCGATTCAGAGGATGGAATGTTTCCGTCCCGCCCAAATGCCATTTGCCGATTAGCCCCGTGGCATAACCGGCGGCTTTCAAGCGGTCGGCCAGCGTGGTTTCCGAAACGGGCAAACCCGCTTTGTCATCCAAATTGTGCTTGCCGACGGGGTTGAGTTCGTGCCCGAACCGGGTTTGATACCGCCCCGTCATCAGCCCGGCTCGCGAAGGACTGCAATAGGAAGCGGTGACGTACCCGCTCGTAAAACGCACCCCCTGCTTGGCGAGAGAATCGATCCAAGGCGTGGGAATTTGCGAATTGTCTTGGCAACCCAATTCCCCGTATCCCAAATCATCCACAAGGATGAGCAGGATGTTCGGCGGATGGGGTTTTTCCGCGGCATCGCTTAATTTGCAGCAGGAGATCGACCAGATCGCCGGAGCAAGCACAAGCAGAAATGTCGCCGTCAAACTTCTCGGGCGAGAATTATTCCACGGGAACATCGGCGAACCTCCGAAAGCAACAGGGGACACACAACGTGAGTATCCAAGCCTGACTGCGGAAGGTCAACTGGGGCGAGAAAATCCCCAGCGTGGGAAAAGCCGAGATCGCCGCCTTGAATCTCTGCAAGAAAGCGGGGAATCGAAAAGAAAATGAGCGCGGCAAGGTCCCCTCAAAGCTCCCAGCTTTCCTTGCCGCGCCCGAGATTCAGATCCGTCGCCGAGGCAACGCAATCTGAATGTTCGTGTTAATCACTCGCCCTTCATGGCCCACGCATTTCCTTTCGGAGATGTTCGCGGTCCTCATTCAGAGTGACACCAAAAGATAGGTCGAGTTTGCGGGGAGTCAAACCGGCGGGAAAAGATTTTCCGGTTACGGAACATTTGTGCCAATTCCCGGTTGTGCTATGCTGGGAGAGAATGGCTTGGATTCTCGTTTGACGAAGGTTTCGACTCGATGACGTTTTTTGGTTTTCATCCCCTGATTGCGCAGTGGTTTCGGGAGCGGTTTGGGCAGCCCACGGAACCGCAAGCTCAAGGCTGGCCCGCGATTGCTTCGGGACGGCACACGCTCATCGCCGCCCCCACAGGCAGCGGCAAAACGCTGACCGCTTTTCTGGCCTGCATTGATCGGCTGTTTCAGGAATGGCTGGCGGGAAAGCTGGAAGCCACCACCCGCGTGGTTTACGTTTCGCCGCTTCGGGCGTTGTCCAACGACATGCACCGCAATCTGCAAGTGCCGCTCGAAGAGATTTTCGAGCTTGCCAGCCGAACTTTGGAAGAGAGCGAAAACCCCGCTTCCCAATCCGATCAACCGCCGATTCGCGTAGGGCTGCGGACGGGCGATACGTCTTCCTCCCAACGAGCGAGTTTGGTGCGGCGACCGCCGCACGTTTTGGTGACGACGCCCGAATCCCTGTATCTCATGCTGACCTCCGCGAAAGCCAGGGAAACCCTGCGGAACGTGGAAACGGTGATCGTCGATGAAATTCACGCCCTGGTTAGGGACAAACGCGGTTCGCATTGGTCGCTGACCTTGGAACGCCTCGCCCATGTCACCCGAAAACCGCTGCAACGCATCGGGCTGTCCGCCACGCAAAAACCGATTGAACGCATGGCGGAATATCTCGTCGGCCACAGGGAAGAAACCTGCACGATCATTGATGTGGGCCACGGGCGGGAGTTGGATTTGGCCATCGAAGTTCCGCCCAGCGATTTCGGTGCGGTCTGCATGCACGAACAATGGGCCGAAGTCAATCAGCGGATCGTGGAACTCATCGAAACCCACCGCAGCACGTTGATTTTCGTCAACACCCGCCGTTTGGCCGAACGCATTACGCATCAGTTGACGGAATCTTTTAGGCGAAGACCGCGTGGGCAGCCATCACGGTTCGCTGTCGGCGGAGATTCGTTTGAAGACCGAACAACAACTGAAATCCGGGCGAACTCAAAGCGGTGGTGGCGACTGCTTCGCTGGAATTGGGTTTGGACGTGGGCTATATCGACTTGGTGATTCAATTGGGTTCGCCGCGATCCATCGCCACGTTTTTGCAGCGGATCGGGCGGTCGGGGCATTCGCTGGGTTTGATTCCCAAAGGCCGTTTGTTCGCGCTCACGCGGGATGAACTGCATCGAGTGCATGGCGTTGATTCGCGCGGTTCGCCAAGGGCGAATGGATACCACGATTATCCCGGAAGCCCCGTTGGATGTGCTGGCCCAACAAATCGTGGCCGAAGTTGCCGCCGAGGAATGGGACATCGACGAACTGTTTGCTCTCATCACACGTTCGTATGCGTACCGCAATCTCTCGCGAGAAAATTTCGAGCGCGTGCTGGGTTATTTGGGCGAAGGCATTTCGCAAGCCAGCGGACGCGGGCGGACGTATTTGCATCACGATCACGTTCAGAAAAGGCTCAGGCCGCGAAAGGCGGCCAGAATCGCCGCGACCACCAACGGCGGGGCGATTCCCGAAATCGCCTCTTACCGCGTGGTCGCCGAGCCTGAAAGAACGGTGGTCGGTTCTCTGGATGAAGAATTCGCCGTCGAAAGCAATGCGGGGGATGTGTTTCTGCTGGGCAATACCTCTTGGCGAATCCAGCACGTTCGCGGCGGAGACGTGACCGTGTTCGATGCCCAAGGCGCTCCGCCTACAATTCCCTTTTGGCAAGGCGAAGGACCGGGGCGAAGTTTCGAGCTTTCCGAAGAAGTCGCCCTGCTGCGGGAAGAATTGGAAACCCGCGTGGAAAACCCGCCGGAGGCCGAACGCTGGCTAATCGCGGAAACGTCTTGCGATGCTTTCGCCGCCTCGCAAACCGTGACCTATGCGCTGGCTCAAAAAGCCGCCTTGGGTTTGTTGCCCACGCAGCAAAGGGTGGTTTACGAACGCTTCTTCGATGAAACCGGCGGCATGCAATTGGTGGTGCATGCTCCGTTTGGGGCGGCGATCAATCGGGCGTGGGGCTTCGCGATGCGAAAACGCTTCTGCCGATCTTTCGATTTCGAACTGCAAGCCACCGCCGATGATGATGGCTTCATTCTGTCCTTCGGTCCGCAGCATAGTTTTCCCATCGAAAGTTTGTTCCCCATGCTGACCGAAGCCAACGCCCAAGGGTTGTTGGAACAAGCCCTGCTCGCCGCGCCCGTGTTTCAAATTCGTTGGCGATGGAACGTGACCCGCTCGTTGTTGGTGATGCGAAGCAACAACGGGAAAAAAGTCCCGCCCGCGCTGCAGCGGTTTCGGGCGGATGATTTGCTGACGGCGGTTTTTCCGCGTTTGACCGGCTGCCAAGAAGAACACACCGGCGACATCGAAATCCCCGATCATCCGCTCGTCGAACAGACGATGCACGATTGCCTGAACGAGTACGTCCACATCGCCGGTTTGAAAGCCGTGCTCGCGAAAATTCAGCGGGGCGAAATCCAACAAATCGCCCGCGACACCCGCGAGCCGTCGCCCTTCAGTTACGAGTTATTGAACTCCAACCCGTATGCGTTTTTGGATGGTGGCGAAGCGCAGGAACGCCGGGCGCGGGCCGTGCAATCCCGGCGGTCTTTGTCGGTGGAGAGCGTGCAGGATTTGGGCAAGCTCGATCCCGTCGCGATTGCCGGCGTGGTTCAAGAGGCCCAGCCCGCCATTCGCGATGCCGATGAACTCCACGATGTGTTGCTGTCCCGCATCGTGCTGCCGGAATCGCAAGAGCCGGACTTGAAAACCTGGTTTTCGCAATTGGTCGACGAAGGCCGGGCCGCGAGTTTTCAGCGGCCCGATGGACAAACCGCGTGGGTCTCGGCGGAGCGCTGGCCTGCCGTTTTGGCGGTGTTTGCGGAGATCGCCCCCAATCCCCCGATTGCCGTGCCCGATACGGTGCGGCAGGAATGGACTTCCGTCGAAGCCCGCTTGGCAATGGTGCGGGGGCTGTTGGAAGTTTCCGGGCCGGTTACAACCGTTTTCCTCGCCGCGGAATTGGGGCTGACCGCATCCCAAGTCGATGCCTCGCTGCACGCTTTGGAAGGCGAAGGAACCGTGCTGCGGGGCCGTTTTTCTCCCGGTTTGACTGCCGAGGAAAGCCCGGAGATCGAATGGTGTCATCGGCGGATTTTGGCGCGGATTCATCGCGAAACCGTGGCCGGGCTGAGGCGGGAAATTCAGCCGGTGGGCGTGGATGTTTTCATGCGTTATCTGGCGAGGCATCAGGGAATTGTCGCCGACAACAAACGGGCGGGCAGCAACGGCTTGTTTGAAGTCATCGGCCAACTCCAAGGCGGCGACCTCCCCGCCGTGGCTTGGGAACGCGATGTTCTGCCCTTGCGTGTGGAAGGTTATCGGCCCGAATGGCTGGATGAACTCTGCCTGGCCGGGGAAGTCACTTGGGGGCGATTGTATCCGCCCAAGAAAAACCCGAACCGCAGCCGACCGATGGCTTCGATGACCAAGAACGTCCCCGTGGGTTTGTTGCTGCGGGAAGATGCGGCTTGGCTGGGTTCTGCAAGAAACCTTCTCGCCGAGGAACCCTTAAGCAGCCCGGCGGAACACGTTTTGGAAATCTTGACCGCACGCGGGGCCACCTTCGCGGGCGATTTGGCTCAGGCCGCCGAAATCCTGCCCGCCCAACTCCCGGATGTCTTGGGCGAGTTGGTGGCCAGGGGGCGAATCTCGGCGGATGGATTTTCAGGGCTTCGCCAACTGATTCAAGGGGCGGCCATCACTTCGCGAAGACCTTCCCGGCAACGGCTGCAGCGGGAACGAAAAGCCCAAAGCGTGGGCCGCTGGTCGGTCTGGCAATGGCCGGTTTCCGAGGAATCTCCCGCCCAAATCGCCGAGCAATGGGCTTGGCAATTGCTCAGGCGGTGGGGCGTGGTGTTTCGCGATTTGCTGGTTCGCGAACCCGGCTGCCCCCGTTGGTTTGAACTCCTGCAAATCTACCGTCGACTGGAAGCCCGTGGCGAAATTCGCGGAGGCCGATTTATCGCCGGGGTCTCCGGGGAGCAATTCGCGTTGGGTGAAAGCGTTCGGCAACTTCGGCAGCTTCGGGACCAAACCGCGAGCGAAGAATATCTTGTGCTCAGCGCGGCAGACCCATTGAATCTGGTGGGCGTACTCACCCCGCATCCTCGCGTTCCCGCGACGGCTGCCAATCGTGTGCTCTATTTGAATGGCAATCCGCTGGCCTGGCGGCGAAGCCAATTCGTGGAAATGTTTGAAACAACCGCCGAGCCAAGCCCGATCGAGAAAGCGTTATTGCAGGGAAAACTCGGCATTCAAGCCCCGCCCCCGATGGACAATCCCATCCCTCCACCCATCGCCGAGCCTACCAAACCCAAGCCGCGAAAAAACTCCCGCCCACAAATCCGCCGCTTGTTTTGAAAGCAGGTTCTGGCGCGAAGCAACGTGGCGGTTGCCCGTGCGGGCTGCTATAACTCAAAGGGAATGAATTCCACAAACTCCGTCGAATGATTGTACCGGCACCCATGCCCAGTTCCGAACAGTATCTTAAGCCGGAAGTGATTCAGACGGTGGCCCGTTTGGATCTGCGGGCGCGGTTTATCGTGGAGGGATTTCTGGCGGGCTTGCACGCGAGTCCCTTTCACGGATTCAGCGTGGAGTTCAGCGAACACCGCCGCTATACCCAGGGCGATGATCCCAAGGACATCGATTGGCTGGTCTACGCCAAGACCGACCGCTACTACGTCAAAAAGTATCAGGCCGAAACCAACATCACCGGCTATTTGCTGCTCGATTTGTCCGAAAGCATGGGCTACACCTATCGGCAGGAATTGACGAAATTCGATTACGCCGTCTGCCTGGCCGCCGCGTTGGGTTACCTGATGATTCATCAGCAAGATCCCGTCGGGCTGATGACCTTCGATGAGAAAATCCGAAACAGCCTGCCCCCGCGGAGCAAACGAACCCAACTGGGAAACATCCTCGCGGTGTTGTCGCGGTCCAAGCCGTCAGGCGGGACGGAGCTCGCCAGCAATCTTCGCCGCATGGCCGCGATGATAAAGCACCGCAGCCTGCTAATGCTGTTTTCCGATCTGCTGACCGACACGGATGCCGTCATCGAAAGTCTGCATCTGTTGAGGCACGCGGGGCACGATGTGATTGTGTTTCACGTGTTGGATGAAGCCGAGGTGAGTTTTCCGTTTGCGGGCATGGTGGACTTGAAAGACCCCGAAACCGGCGAGTCGTTGGTGCTGGATGCCGCCGGCATCAAGGCGGACTATTTGGAAGCCGTCGGCGATTTGCGGGCCAGATACCGCAAAGAATGTTACTCCGCCGGGGCGGATTACGTCGCGTTGGATACCAGCATGCCCTTCGACAAAGCCCTGGTGGAATATCTGAGCCAACGCAAGGCGCGGTTCTAAAATCCGCACATTCGGCAGCATTCGCCTTGGAAAGCCAAAATTGCCGCCTCGTTCTTTGGAACGGCCTGATTCTCTGCATATCGGCGCTTGAAATGCCCTCGCGAGATCACTAGATTAAAAGGATAAGGGATTATTTCGCGGGGAAACTGCGCATTCGCTTCGCTCGCAATTCCACAGCAGGCGATGATTGGTCCCTCTTCCCAATTTTTTCTTCCAACTCAAGATCTCTTTTCAACGTAACTCAGGCAGCGCTCTTTCCTACGAACCGTTGATTCCCTTTCTTTGTTCTTTGGTGTTCGTTCGTTGAGAATCGCGGCTTGGATTTCGGCCATTTTTCTTTCCTTCTTTTCCGCTCCTAAAGGTCATTCATGCAACCCGAACCCGTGATCGAGATTCGGAATCTCACCAAAGATTACCGCGATTTCTGGGGCCGCCGAAAAGTGCGGGCCGTCAACTCATTAAGCCTGACCATCAACAAAGGCGAAGTCTTCGGTTTGCTCGGCCCCAACGGATCGGGCAAAACCACAACCATGAAACTCCTGCTGGGCCTGCTGTTTCCCACTGAAGGGGAAATCAGAGTCTTAGGCGAACCGGCCACGAACGTGGAGAAAAACGAGCGAATCGGCTATCTGCCGGAAGAATCTTACCTGTACCGCTTTCTGAACGCCGAAGAAACGCTGGATTTCTATGGCCGGCTGTTCAAAATGCCCAAATCGCTGAGGCGCGAGCGGTCGCAGGAACTCATTCGCATGGTCGGCTTGGAAAAAGCCAAACGCCGGCAGTTGAAAGAATACTCGAAAGGGATGACCCGCCGGATCGGTTTGGCACAGGCGCTCATCAACGACCCGGATTTGGTGCTGCTGGACGAACCCACCAGCGGTCTCGATCCGATTGGCCGCAAGGAAATGAAAGATTTGATCGTCAGTCTGCGCGACAAAGGAAAAACAGTGGTGATTTGCAGCCATCTTTTGCCGGATGTGCAAGATGTTTGCGACCGGATCGCGATTTTGTACTCCGGCGAATTGAAGGTGCTGGGCAAGTTTGAAGATTTGCTGAAATCCCAAGGGGAAACGCAACTCGTCACGTCCCAACTCGACGAAGGAGCCATCGCGGAAGTCAAGCAAGTGCTGGCCAAACATGGGGCCAGCCTTTTGAACGTGGACCATCCCACGACCAGTTTGGAAGATCTGTTCCTCAGCACGGTGCGCGAGAGCCAAGAACGACCGGGACGACGGTTCGTCCCCGAAGAAGAAACCCCCGTTGCCGCGGGGAGCGAAAAAGGAAACCCCTCGGAGAACTAGGCAAGATGATGGATGGTTGAGGAGTGGAAAACAATTCGCCGGGGATGTTTCGGCAATTTTGGCGTCTCCTTCCTCCCGTTTTCTCTTTCCACGATGGCTTTGGAAATCATGAATCCTTCCTTCTTATTTCGTTCTTAAAGGGATTTGAATCCGTGTTACGTTTTGATCCGATACCGTTCGACGCCTTACATGGGTTAGGCCAATGGGCTTTAATCCTGGGGGTGTGTTTACTGGTGATTCTCGTTGTGGCCTACTTTGTGACCTTGGCGACGGTGGGAATGAAGCGCAGTTTCCCTGAATTTGGGATGCACCTGAAGCAGGGGTTTCGGGAACTGGTGCTGGTTTCCCCCCGGCGAGTTTTGGCGATTGCCCACTTGGTGCTTCGCGAATCCATTCGCCGCAAGGCGTTGCTGGTGTTCGTGGTGTTCGCCTTGCTGTTTATGTTCGGGAGTTGGTTTATCTCCGAACCCGGCGAGCGCCCGGAAATGCAGGCCACCGTTCACATCACGTTCGTGCTGAAAGCGATTGCTTGGCTGTCGGTTCCCGTGGTGTTGTTGCTGGCTTGTTGGGGGTTGCCTCAAGACATCAAACAACGTTCGCTGCATACCGTGGTGACCAAACCCGTCCGCCGCAGCGAAGTGGTGATGGGCCGCATTTTGGGGTTTTCGGCCATCGGCACGCTGATTTTGGCCGTGATGGCGGTGGCAGGGCACGTCTGGATTAAACGCCAAGTCCCCGATGAAGCCCAATCGCTGTTGGTGTCCCGTGTGCCCATTTACGGCACGTTGGATTTCACCGACGAGAACGGCAACCCCGCCGAGAAAGGCGTGAACACGGGAGACATCTGGGAATTCCGCAGCTACATCACAGGAGCCACCGCCGCCAGTGCGATTTGGACTTTTGAAGACATCACCCCCGAAAAGCTGGTCGAAGTCAAAGACCCCGAAACGGGGGAAACCAGCCGAATGCTGCGGCTGGAATACAACTTCGAAGCCTTCCGCACCCACAAGGGACGCATGGGCAAAGGGGTGCTGGCGCAGTTCCGTTTTATGAACGATCTGCGCACACAAACGGCCCAGACGTTTGCGGGCGTGCCCGACTTTCAAATCGTGGCGGACAAAATTAACGAGGGCGATTTCCGGGATGCGGGCGGGGAACTCCAGCGGTTGGCCACGGGAATCGACCCCGGCGGCGTGGAAGTCATCGACTCTCACCACAAGGAGTTTGCCAAGCGCTTTCATCATCTCTCTCTCTTGATGCAGCCTTTTGCCGGGAAGGAAGCTCTGCCCGCTGCGGGGAAATTCGTCGATGTGGCCGATGCGGCCTCTCAGGCGGCGGAAAAGAAAGACGACAAACTCCTGGCGGCGCAACTCGACGCCTTGGGAAAATTGATGGAGGAACACGCGGAGGCACTGGCTCAGACAATCGTCGATCTCCAGGCGGAATCGCATCCGTTTGAAGTCATCGAGTACAAACGCCGTTCGCAGAAATCCGAAGCCGACACCGAAGCCGGTTTGGTCGGCCAAGAAGAAGGCACGACCACGTTTACGATTCCGCAAACGCTCACCAACACCACGCCCGTCAAAGGCGATCAACCCCGCCGGGCGACGTTGGATTTGTTCGAGGATCTGACGCATGGCGGGCGGTTTCGGGTCGCCGTCTATTGTTTGGATAACGGTCAATACATCGGGATGGCCCGCCCAGACCTTTACATCCGCACGCCGGATCGGTCTTTTGAATCGGGCTATTACAAAGCCGCGGGCGGAATCTGGCTGCTGCTGCTGCTGGTTGTGGTGCTCAGCGTGACCGGAAGCACGTTCGTCAAAGGTCCGGTGGCCACGCTTTTAACCTGCACGCTGATTATTGTCGGGCTGTTCTTCCATCCGTTTTTGGAAAAGCTGACGGATGAAAAAGAATCCAAAGGCTTCGGTGCGATCGAGTCGGTGGTGCGGATCGTCGAACATAAAAACCCGATGGTCGAATTGGAAGAAGGACGGGGCGTGAAACTGATGGAGGGCACCGACAAAGTGATTCGCGGCGGGCTGTGGACCGTCAGCAAAACCGTGCCCAATTTTAACGTGTATTCCCTCACGCCTTACGTGGCGAACGGATTCGACGTGCCTTTCGACGCCGGTCTGCTGCCTGCCCTGGCAATGACTTTGGCCTACATATTTCCTTGTTTATTTATTGGCTATTTTAGTTTGAGACTCCGCGAATTGGAGGCGAAATAATTATGAGTTCTAAAAGCGATCTCCTCGGCTTGGAACGGCTCACTTCAGGCCAGCGCAAGTTGGTGTATTTGGGCGGAATTGTGGTGTTGATGGTCTGCTCGATTCTGTTGGCGCACCCGCAACCGATGAAAACAGCGGCGGAAAACTGCCAAAAATGCGCGTGGAATACGACCTGGGCGAAAGCACGCTGGGCGAAGTCGATCCCTCGAGCGCCACCATGAATCTGGTGCTGTTGGGCCTGCGGGGCATCGCAGCCAACGTGCTGTGGATGGAACACGAAGAACTGAATAAAACCAAGAACTGGGCCAGGGTGGAAGCCACCGTGCATTCGATCATCACGCTGCAACCGCATTTCCTGCAAGTCTGGCGCTACCACGGTTGGAACTTGGCCTTCAACGTGTCTTCGCAATGGGACGATGTGAGAGACCGCTTCTTCTGGGTCAAAAAAGGCACCAAATTCACAATGGAAGGCGTCAACAAGAACGTGAACTACGCCGAGTTGCCTTGGGACGTGGGCCGCATGGTCGGCCATAAGATCGGGCGTTCGGACGAATGGCGTTTCTTCCGCAAGTATTTCCTCAAAGATCCCGACCCGGAAGCTTCCTGGGACGGCAAAAAGGCCGACCCCGCCATTAACCCCCAAGGCGAAGACAACTATTTGGTCGCCTACGAATGGTACACGGCGGCCAACAAGACGGAAGCCAAGGCCTATAAGGCGTCGGGCGATAAAAAGGGCCAACATCAGATGATGCGCGAATTGTTCAGGCATTATCCCGCGCGCTCTTACTTCGATTGGGCCGATGCCCTGCATCGCGAGGGAACTTTCGGAGATGTTTCTGCCACCGCTTGGAACAAAGCCTACGAGGAATGGGCCTACAAGTACGGGAAAGAACGCTTCAAGGTGGAAGGCCAAAACATCGGCTACTATTGGCTCAACCCCGAGAAGGACGATGTGGAGATTATGCTCAAATACGATGAAGAACTCGAAAACGTTGACGTGTCGGCGGAGACGAAAAAAAAGTGGATCGTGATGGAGCAAAACGTGACGAACTACCGCTATTGGTTGTCCCGCGGGCAGATCGAAAAGAACAAGGAAATGGTCGATGCCCATCGCGAAATGTACGAGGGCCGGCAACTCTTCAAATCCGGAAAAACGGACTGGCACGAAGATGGCACTCCGCCGGAATCCGTGCAGAAGTTGGCCTCCGGGTTAAAGAAATTCGAGAAGATGTTCGCCAAGTTTGAGGCCCTCAAAACCGAAGCCGCCGACGATTTGGCCCAGGATGACACCCTCATCGAAGAAGCCATGCTCGCGATCAAATACTACCGTCAAGCTTATAAGAACAGCGGCGGGTATCCCCTCCCGGACAATTACCCCATGAAAAAACTCTGGGATTCCAACCAAGCCCGCGTGGAATCGATCGATCGCGAGTTCACTCGGGATCTCGGCGGACGCCGCAATCAATAAAAGCAGCCCAGCATAAGCTCGAACGTGACAATTCCCAAACCAGCAACGCCCCGGATTTCCCAAAAGTCCGGGGCGTTGCTGCATTCAAATTGTGCTTCCTGATACGAACTCTCTTCTACCCCGGCCCCTGATCTCCGGCCTCTGATCTCCGGCCCCTGATCTCTGAATCACATGTTGGTTTTCGCATCGGCGGCATCGCCTAAGACGCGGTTTAAGGCGGCGTTGAGCACCGCATCGTTTTCGTGCGATTTGGAATAGATGCGGAAGATCGAAAAGCTCATCGGCAGCGAGCGAAACAATTCATCGTCCGAGAGCACCAAAGGCGTGCCGATGGCGGGATCGAGCACGAAGTTCTGCCCGCCCGAAGGCAAACGGCGCTGGGGCGATGATAATGCCGGGCCACGTCAATCCCCAACGGCACGTCTTTCAGTTCGGCGGGCAACAATCGGCGGACCCGGCGTTCAATCAATTCCGGCTCCGAAAAAATCGTGGTCCGCTCCGAAGCCCCCGAATGAAAATGCACCGTTCGTTCGCAGGCCATCTTCCAGGGAATCTTTCGCTTGAGAACCTCTTCCCATTGCCCGCCCAACGCCTGACGTTCCGGGTCTTCGTTTTGGGATAACCGCTGCACATCGACTAAAAACGAGGATTCGGTGAATTGCCGATAGGCTTCCAGATGTTCGAGCGGGTTGCCGGGGAACAGGTATTTCATCGTTTGGGGGAAGAGTTCTTCGAGCGCCAAATCGAGTGCCCGCACCGTGCGATGGAAATAAATGATGCGAAACAAATTCGCCCGCGTCTCGATGAAGTTGACCAACGTGGGCAGCCCGCGGCGTGAATCGTCAAACCCGCCTTAGTGAAAAAGCTGTAATGCAGCAGCCGCGAAATGTCGAAGGCTTTAGTGTTGTATCCGGACATGTAGGCATCCCTTAGCACGAAATCCATGTTGTCCACGGTATAGATCCCGCTGAACAGCGACCGCAGTTTCAGCAGCCAATCGGGCTGGCCGGTTTCGCTGTCGGTTCCCAAAGGCGGGCGGCGGATAAGCCACGCGATTTGACGGGGTTCCAATTCTTCCAAGGGCTTCATCTTGCCGAACGGGCAACGGCGAATTCGGCGGAGCAGTTCGCCCAATTCGTGCTCGATGATGTATGCCCCGATGTCTTCGTGCGTGATGTTCCAGCGGTCGAGATAATGCTCATCGAAAAAATGCCCGAACGGCCCGTGGCCCACATCGTGCAGCAAAGCCGCCATGCGAGTCAGGCATTCGACGTAAGCCCGCGATGGCACGTTGGTGCAGGCATCGCAAAGCGAATCGTACCAGCTCTCGATCACCTGGGACGCGAGGTGCATTGACCCCAAAACGTGCTGAAACCGCATGTGTTCCGCCGAGGGAAACACCCACCACGCCGTCTGCAACTGATGAATGTGCCTGAGACGCTGCACCCAAGGATGATCGAGAATTTCCCGCTCGGCGACTTCCTCTTCCGGCAGATCGCCGGACGAAATGAACGGAACGTATCCGTGAATCGGATCGTGCGAGAGGCTTTCCATTGTAAAATCGCGAACCATGCTGTTGCTCCTGAAAACCGAGACGAAGCCTCAACGCTCCGCAGTTTCGTTATCCTAGCGAGCGGTTAATTCGCGAACAATTGCCGTGAAGCGATTTTGCCCGCGAGGATTCTTCCTTCTCCTGGTCTCCACCTCTTCTTCGCATTCTGTGAGCAATTCCTATCGGCTTCCGCTTCTTCGGCGTAACTTCCCTCGCTCTGGCTTTGCGGTTCGGTTATCGTACCATAAAGCCGATACAACACGGGTTTGGTCTGCCGGCGTGGAAAAGGAGCTTCAAGGATGGAGATGTTCGTGGTGCAAGGAGGCCGAGCGCTCCGGGGCAAGGTGCAGGTCAGCGGGGCCAAGAACGCGGCTTTGCCGATCATGGCGTGTACTCTGGCCGCCGAAGGTCCGTGTACGCTGCATAACGTGCCCGATCTTGTCGATGTCGCGACGTTGATGCAATTATTGCAAGCCTTGGGGATGCGGGTCGAACGGTTTCAAAACGGAACCTTGGAATGCGAAGTCCAAAGGGAAACCGCTTCGGTCGCGGCTTACGATCTCGTCCGCCGCATGCGGGCCGGCGTTTGCGTATTGGGGCCGTTGTTGGCCCGCCGGGGTTTGGCGTGCGTTTCGTTGCCGGGCGGATGCAACATCGGCGACCGCCCGATTGATTTGCACCTCAAAGGTTTAAGGGCTTTGGGAGCCGAGATCCGCGTGGAGCGGGGTTACATTGTCGCCCAAGCCCGAAGGCTTCGCGGGGCTGAGATTTTTCTAGGGGGACCGTTTGGCAGCACGGTGACGGGAACCTGCAACGTGATGGCCGCCGCCGCGCTCGCGGAAGGCATCACTAAGATTGAAGCCGCCGCCTGCGAACCGGAAGTCGCTGATTTGGGCAAGTTTCTAAACGCAATGGGTGCGAAGATCACCGGCTTGGGCACGCCGTTTCTCACGATTGAAGGCGTGGAAAAACTCACCGGCACGCAGCACGAAATCATCCCCGATCGCATCGAAGCGGCCACCTTAATCATGGCCGCCGCAATCACAGGGGGAAATGTCGAACTCGAAAACGTCGAACCGGCCCACTTCACCGCGGTTCTGGAAAAACTCCGCGAAATCGGCGTCAAAATAGAAACCACGCCCGCCGGCACTTTGATCGTAAAGGCGACAGGTTCCTTCAAGCCCGCCGATTGCGTGGCCTTGCCATATCCGGGAATTCCCACCGATGTGCAAGCCCAACTGATGGCGTTGCTCACGCGGGCGGAAGGCATCAGCATCGTCACCGATAAAGTTTTCCCCGACCGATTTCTGCACGCCCCGGAACTCGTGCGACTGGGAGCCTGCATCCGCCGCGAAGGCCCGAGTGCGATTATCGGCGGCGTCAAAAACCTGAGCGGAGCCTGCGTCATGGCTTCCGATCTCCGCGCCAGCGCCGCCCTGGTCATTGCCGCCTTGTCCGCCGAGGGCGAAACCGTGATCCGGCGAATCTATCATCTGGATCGGGGCTACGAGCGATTGGAAGCCAAGCTCAATCAACTAGGGGCTTCGATTCGAAAGAGTCGCCGATGCCCCGGAACGTCTTCCCGAAACCTTAACGCCGGAGGGAATTGGCCCGCGAATCTTTCACCAAGACCACAGCCAACCCCAACCGCCGCATTGGCTTGGCGAGCGCATCGTTGAGGTTCCCGGACATTTGCCGTATCGTAAGGGAAATCCTACGCGAAAAGATTGATCGCCTCACATTTCAGCAACTAAGGAACCATGCGATGCAGCGGAATTTCCCTTTGACGTTGGCCGTGATTTTGTGCTTCAGTTTTGGGTGTCTCGCGGAGATTTCCGCAGAGGAAGACACGGTGAAAGTCTTTATTCTCGCGGGCCAATCCAACATGGAAGGCAAGGCCCAAAACAAGCTGCTCGAACATCAAGCCCAAGCCCCGGAGACCAAGGAATTGTTCGCCCATCTGCGGAAGGATGGCGAGTGGATTGTTCGGGAAGATGTGTTCATTAAGTATCTCAAACGCAAAGGCGGGTTGACGATCGGCTACGGTTCCCCAAACCGCACGGGCGTGGAATTGGAATTCGGCACGGTAATGGGCGAGCATCTGAAACAACCCGTGCTTTTAATCAAAACCGCTTGGGGCGGGCATTCGTTGTTCAAGCTGTTTCGTTCGCCGTCGGCGGGAATGCCCAGCGAAGAAGCCTTGCAAGCCGAACTGCAAAATGCCCAAAAACGCGTCAAAAACAACAACGAAAAACGCAAGCGAAACGATCCCTTGCCCACGATGGAAGACATCAAACGCCCTTATGGGGAATCTTATCGCAACATGCTCGCCGAAGTGAAAGACACCTTCGCCAACTACGAAACTTTGTTTCCCGAACTCAAAGGCAAAAAGCTCCAAATCGCGGGCTTCGTGTGGTTCCAAGGTTGGAACGACCAATACGAGGCGCAGGACGAGTACGCTGCGAACATGGCCCATTTCATCAAGGACGTTCGCAAGGATCTCAAGGTGCCCCAGATGCCTTTCGTGATCGGCGTGATGGGCCAAAACGGTTCCAAGCCGGCCAAGAATGCGATGCTGACGATTCAACAAGCCCAACTCAGCATGGAACAACGGCCGGAATTTCAAGGCAACGTGAAAGCCGTCCGCACCGATGTGTTGGTCGATCAAGCCGCCGAGAAATTGTATCCCACTTGGAAAGACAACGTCCCCGCCTGGGAAAAAGTCGGCTCCGACCACGGCTATCATTATTTGGGCAGCGCGATCTGGTTCAACCGCATCGGCCACGCCATGGCGGATGCGATGTTGGAACTGATGAAGAAGAATGCGGATAAATGATGAGGATGGAGAATGAGAATAGTGGAAGAAGAATGGCCGGGTTTACTTCCCGCGATCCTCCATCCGCGATCCGCGATCCTCGTACTCATCGCAGAGAAGGTGTGCTATTCGCTCTGGAAATACTCGCGATACCAGGCGATGAAGCGGGCGATGCCGAGTTCGATGCTTGTGCCGGGGCGGAAATTCACATCCTCGGCGAGGGCATCAATGTCGGCATAGGTCGCGGGTACATCGCCGGGCTGCATGGGTAGCAAATTCTTTTCCGCCTTTTGGCCCAGGCAGTTTTCGATCAATTCAATCACCCGCAAGAGTTCCACCGGCTGATTGTTGCCGATGTTATAAACCCGGTACGGGGCGCGGCTGGTCGCGGGGTCGGGTGTGTCGCCGGTCCAATGGGGATTGCCTTCCGCCACGCGGTCGGCCACGCGAATCACGCCTTCGGTGATGTCATCAATATAAGTGAAGTCCCTTTGCATTTGGCCGCGGTTGAAGACATCAATTGGTCGGCCTTCCAAGATCGCCTTGGTGAAGAGAAACATCGCCATGTCCGGGCGTCCCCAGGGTCCATAGACCGTGAAGAACCTTAAGCCCGTTGTCGGCAAGGCGTAAAGATGGCTATAGGAATGGGCCAATAGTTCATTGGCTTTTTTCGTAGCCGCATACAAACTGACGGGATGATCGACGTTATCATGCACCGAGAACGGCATGCGCGTATTCGCCCCGTAGACCGAACTCGAAGAGGCATACACCAAATGCTTGACGGCGTGATGCCGGCAGCCTTCGAGGACGTTCACAAAGCCCGTCAAATTGCTGTCCACGTATGCCTGCGGGTTTTCGAGCGAGTACCGCACTCCGGCCTGTGCCGCGAGATTGATGACCACATCGAACGCATGATCGCCAAACAGTTCGGCCATGCCCGGCTTGTCGGCGAGGTCGAGTTGTTCAAATTGAAAACCCGACTGATTTTGCAATTGGGCCAAACGAGCTTGTTTCAGGCGGACATCGTAATAACTGTTGAGGTTGTCCAACCCGACAACGTGTTCGCCGCGGGCCAACAATTGCCGGCAAACGTGAAACCCGATAAACCCCGCCGCCCCGGTAACCAAATACTGCTTCACCAATTTTGCTCCCTGTTCCGGTGAAATCTTTGCACAACGGCTCATTATGGCCCGGCGCGGCAACAACGTAAACTGCAAATTGCCGGCTAGCGGCGATTGACGGGTCTTGAAGCGATCACGCCGCCTTGGGCGTTTTCTGTTGCTTCAAACGTGGCCCAAATCGGGAAGTGGTCGGAAACCTCGAGCGCCTTGATCCATCGAAAGATTGTATTCTTCCCGCAGGTTCAATACGCCCGCCCGCCCGGTGAACTCCACCGTATTTCGGCGGTTGAAAAGTAAGTTGTCGTAGCTTTCCGTGCCGCGGGTGTTTGTGGTTTGCGTGGTGATGACCCACGTGATGTCCGGCAGTTGGCCGAGTTGCCCCAGGTGATATTGATCCACGTTCAAATCGCCCAAGAGAATCACATCATCTTCGCGAATGTGGTCACGTTGCACGCGAACGAACACATCGTCTAAGGCGTTGAGTTCCGATTGCGTTTCATCCGGGTCTGTGTGAATGTCGATCAGCGTGAAGGTAAACGGATTCGCGGACTGCGAACTCCGCACCCGGAACGTGGCCACCAAAGGTTCGCGGTGCAATTGGTCCCCCGGATCGGCCGCCGTGTAAACGGAACCCGGCAGAACTTCGATGCGTTTGGTATCGTAAAGATAAACGTACTGTTCCTTGCTGGACGTTCGCCCCAAACGAGGCCCGATGATGAAATCGTACTTGCTGCCATCCGCGTTAATGAGTGCCAAAAACCGAGGGATCACATTCTGATCTTTGGAGCGAACTTCTTGAATCGCCAGCACGTCGAACCGCCGGGCGACTTGCGTCAAGACCTGCATGGCTTGGGGATGTTCGAGTTTCGATTGGCCGAAGACTTGAATGTTAAACGACCCCACGGCAATCGTGGTGTTGGTCTTTCCCACCTCTGCCAAACTGCCCGCCGGAATGGAGGCCGTGGGCGTGGAACCGCTTTTCGTGCCCTTGGCGATGTCCTCCATCAGACGTTGGAAGTCGCATCCCCAAAAGCCCGCGCCGCAAATCAGCAATCCGATACCGATTCCATAAACACCTCGCAATCGCATAAGACGCCTCCTTGCGTCACTTCACGAGACAACCCGAGCCTGAATCCGCTTTGGAAAAAGCGTCGGACGATAACGGAAACCTCCGCATCCGTCCAGTCGGATTTGAAACCAATTTTGCACAAAAGATCAGAACAAGAGCGACGCGATTTTTGGTTCCTGGCTTGCGAGACTCCTTGGGCTATAATCCTTCCGCATTCCTCAAAAACTCAAACGCGAAGATTGAAGGAACCTTCATGGGCTACAAAAACCTCCGGCAATGCGTGGAGGATCTGGAACGGCACGGGCATTTGATTCGCATTGCTGCCGAGGTCGATCCGCATTTGGAAGCCGCGGAAATTCAAAGGCGGGTTTATCAAGCCCAAGGCCCGGCGATTTTTTACGAGCGGGTGAAAGGCTGCCGATTTCCGTTGGTCAGCAATTTGTTCGGCACGAAAGAACGCACACGGTTTTTGTTTCGCGATGCGCTGCAAGCCGTGCGGCATTTGATCGAACTCAAAATCGACCCGGCGCCTTTTTGGAAAAACCCGTGGCGGCATCGGGACGTTCCCCGCGCTTTTCTGCCATGCTGCCGAGAACCTGCCGAAACGGACCGGCGATGCGGCACGAAACCACGATCGGCCAACTGCCGCAAATCGTGAGTTGGCCCGGCGATGGCGGAGCGTTCATCACGCTGCCCGAAGTCTACACCGAACATCCCGGCAGGCCCGGCTTGCTCCATTCCAACTTGGGCATGTACCGCGTGCAACTTTCGGGCGGCGAATATCAACCCGATCATCAAATCGGCATGCACTATCAAATCCATCGCAGCATCGGCGTGCATCACGCGGCGGCGATTCAAGCGGGGCGAACGCTTGCCGGTGAATATCTTTGTTGGCGGCACGCCCGCGATGATTCTCGCCGCCGTGATGCCTTTGCCCGAAGGACTTTCCGAACTCACGTTCGCCGGGCGCTCTGGCCCGCCGGGCGATGCGGATGATAAAGGGCAAAAGCCCGCTGCCGATTTATGCCGAGGCCGATTTCTGCATCACGGGCTGGATCGATCCCCACAAAACGCTGCCCGAAGGACCGTTCGGAGATCATCTGGGCTATTACAGCAATCGGCACGATTTTCCCGTGATGGAAGTCGAGAAAGTCTATCACCGCGAAGGGGCGATTTGGCCGTTCACGGTGGTGGGTCGCCCGCCGCAGGAAGACACTTCCTTCGGCGAGATCATCCACGAATTGACGGGGCCGGTGATCCCCACGGTGGTTCCCGGCGTCAAAGGCGTGCATGCGGTGGATGCGGCGGGTGTGCATCCGCTGCTATTCGCCATCGGCAGCGAACGCTATGTGCCTTATGCCCAAGAAAGACAACCGCAAGAACTTTTGACCCAAGCCCACGCGATTTTGGGGCAAGGGCAATTGTCGCTGGCCAAGTATTTGCTGATCGTGGCCGAGGAAGACAACCCGCAGCTTAACATCGAAGACATTCCCGCGTTCTTTCGGCATCTGTTGGAGCGCGTGGATTTTACAAGGGACTTGCACTTTCAGACACAACACCACGATGGACACGCTGGATTATTCCGGCACGGGCTTGAACGCGGGTTCCAAAGTCGTCATCGCCGCTGCTGGGAAGAAACGCCGCGATCTGCCCACGGAAATTCCCGGCGGACCGGATTTGCCCTTGGGCTTCAAAAACTTGCAACTCGCGATGCCGGGCGTGTTGGTGCTGGAAGCCCCGCCGTTCGCGGCTTCCGAAAACGAAGTGGAAACTCACGCAAGGCAGTTGAGTTCCCGCCTCACCGCAGATCATGCTCTGAATGCGTTCCCGTTGTGGGTCTTGGCAGATGATGCCCAGTTCACCGCCAAGACGCTGAATAATTTCTTGTGGGTCACATTCACGCGGTCCAACCCGGCGGCGGACATCCACGGCATCGAAGCGTTTACCCATCAAAAGCATTGGGGCTGCATGGGTTCGCTCATGATTGATGCCCGCATCAAACCCCACCACGCCGCGCCGTTGGTGGAAGATCCCAAAGTCACCGAACGAGTCAACCTGCTCGCCGCATCAGGCGGTCCGTTGCACGGGATCTTGTGACATTGATGAGCAGTGCAATCTCATGCAGTTACAGCAGCGTGTCGAGCAGCATTTTTAGTTTCCGCATCTCTAAAGGTCGATCGTTTTGGTCGGTGAATTCCGGGATGAGATCGACCGAGAGGGCCAGTTTGTAGTGTTGTTTTTCGAGGTGGGCGATCAGCCGGGCGTAATCCACTTCGCCCAATCCCGTTTGAACCTGCACGCGATCGGGCGAAGTGTCGCGGAGTTGAACGTGGTGGACGAAAGGATAAACGGGATCAAAACTTTGCCCGCGACACGGGCCGCAGATGTAATAACTGGGATCGAGCGTCAGCCCCAAGCCCGGCACGGCTTGGCATAACTCGACGGCGGTGCGAGGGTCTTCGGATAAGTGGCCGGTTTTGGTTTTGATGGATAGCCGGACCCCATCGCCGCCGGTGATTTGCACGAACTCCCTTAAGCGGTCGATTTCCGTGTTAAACGGCGTTCCCAACGGGGAAGCAGGCACGGTGAGTTGGGCAATCCGCATCAGTTTCGCCAGTTTGGACAATCCGGCGAGAGTTTTCGGCTCGACATCTTCTTCCAAAGTGATTGCGATGGGCGTCAGGCGGGTGCTTTCGCGGTATTGGCCGATGAATTTATCCGGAGCCGCCGCCGTTTCGCCGGGATGCAAATGCGCGCCTTCACTGCTCATCCAGATTTCGATTTTGTCGTATTCCAAATCGGTAACGAGCTGGCAGGCTTCGAAGAACGGTTTTTCCGCGAAACAACGGCTCGATGCTGCGACAAACACTTCGCACTCCTTGCGCGTGGCTTTGGGTTTCAAGAAACATCCCACTCGGAATCCAAAACTCTCCCTAAAACAGCCGGCGTGGGCCTTCGGGGGAAACCGAGGGTTTTGAGAGACTGCGAAGTTCGCCCAAATTGAGCGAGCCGCGTTTCTCATTGTCAATTTATCCCGGTTATAACGGATCTGCAAGAGCGATGGGTTGGAATCATTCATCCGGTTCTGTCTTTATCGAGGATTTTTTGTTTTGGCGGGGCGAGCGGTCGATAATCAAAAGGGACAGGTTCCGCCAATGCGGGCCAAATCAATCAGTCACCCGGGTTCCTAATCCGTGGGGGCGTTGTCTTCCCAAGTGTCCACACCATCGGAGAGATCGAGAGAGGGATAATTATGAGCTGGAATTGGGTTAAGGTCGCTGCCTTCACCGCGTTGGTTATGGGGCCTTGGAATTTCGGCCTGGCCGGCGATCGCCCCGTGATTCGCGCCCAAGGCGGCATGGTCTACCCGGAAACCTACCCGGTCGTTCAGGGGGGCGAGTATTGCCAAGAATGCGAGGGGGAGTATTATGAAGGCGAGGTGTGCGAGGAGTGTGAAGGCTGCTATTGCTCGCCCTTTTACAAAATCTGTCATTGCTGGAATTACATCACCACTTTGGGAGGAAAACCGGGAGCCTATCCCTACGGTTCCCGCCGTTCCCGCGTTCCGCGTTCATCCGGTCAATTCAGCGATCCCCGCTACTTGCGTTATTCAGGCAATCCCACACAACCCAACTCTGCCGGCAGCACGACTCGTTCAGATTATTACCGCGATCCTCGCCAATTGAATTTCCAATACCTCTATCGTTATCAGGCCCCTAAAGATTTGGTTTATCCGGCGGCCAATCAACCGGCGGGCGTGGTGGTGTATCCGTACTACACGCTCAAAGGCCCGGATGACTTTTTCTTGGATAAGAAGTAACAAGCACAAGCAACCCGCAGAGCAAACTGGGAACCGAGGGGTTTCCCAACCCAACCCTTTTCGCGTCTCCGCAGCAAACTCTCGAAGAGGGTACGGACAAACGCCCAAGCCTTGGCAAGCTGGGGCGTTTTGCCTGTGCCGAGGCTTTGAAATCAGAAGTCGCGTGCGCGGTATTTTCCGGTTTGATTGCGGTTTGCAGATAATCCACCTTGAGCCGGCGTGCTTTTCCGTAAGAATTCCTTTGGGAGTTCAATACGAACTCCAAAACTTGGTCTTTTGAGAATTGTCCCATGCCGATCTATTTGCTCGCCACGCTGGACACCAAAGGTCGTGAAGCGGGATTTCTTCGCGATGTGTTGGAAGGTCTAGGCGTTGAGGTGCAGGTGGTTGATGTGGGCTGCCTGGGAGAACCGCAAATCGCGGCGGACGTTCCTCGCGGCGTGGTGTTTGCCGCCGCCGGGCATTCTTGCGAACGCTTAAGATCCCAAGCCGACCGGGGCGCGGCAGTTGCCGCCGCCGCCGAGGGGGCTGCCGCATTGATTCGCGAATTGCACGGTCGGGGCCAGTTGGAGGGTGTGTTGGGGATTGGCGGGTCGGCGGGCACGACGATTGCCACCGCCGCCATGCGAACTTTGCCCATCGGCATTCCCAAGCTGATGGTCAGCACGCTGGCCTCGGGAGCGGTGCGGCCTTGGGTGGGCGACAAAGACATCTTCATGCTGAATTCCATCGTGGACATCGCCGGCATCAACCGCATCAGCCGGCCAATTTTTCACCAAGCCGCCCGGGCCATGGCGGGGTTGGTGCGTTTGAAGTCCTCCTCAATTCTCCCGAAGGAAAACCCTCCCCAGCGCCTGTTGATTGCCGCGTCGATGTTCGGCGTGACAACTCCCTGCGTCGAACACGCCCGCACCATTTTGGAAGCCGCGGGCTACGAAGTGCTGGTATTTCATGCCACGGGCAACGGCGGGCAGGCGTTGGAATCTTTGGCGGCGGAAGGCGTGTTAGCAGGAGTTTTGGACATCACCACCACGGAACTGGCGGATGAATTGGTCGGTGGGATTCTCTCCGCCGGTCCCGATCGGCTAACGGCAGCGGGTCGGCGGGGGATTCCGCAAGTCATCTCGGTGGGGGCGACTGACATGGTGAACTTCGGCCCAAAAGATTCCATCCCGGCCAAATTCGCAGGCCGTTTGTTTTATGAACACAACCCTACTGTGACGTTAATGCGAACCACACCCGCCGAGTGCGAATGCCTGGGCCGCGAGATCGCCCAAAAAGCCGCCGCCGCGAAAGGCCCCACCGCGATTTTTTTGCCGTTGAAAGGCGTCTCGGCCATCGACCGCTTGGGCAAACCCTTCGATGATCCTCTCGCCCGCGACCGACTGTTTCAAGCGATCCGCGAACACAAAGGCTCGGCGGAACTCGTGGAACTTCCACTGCACATTAACGCCGCCCCCTTCGCGGAAGCCGCCGCCAACAAGCTGTTGGAACTCATCGCCCACAAAGCGAAGTAGCTTTTTCAAAATCGCGTGCCGCGTTTTTTGTCAAGCGTGCGGCAATGCCGAGTCCGTGAGCGGCAGGGAGTAGCGGAAATCGCAGCCGGCGTTCGAGTGGGACTCGCACCAGAGTTTCCCGCCGTGCTGTTCGATGTAAGACCGGCTGAACGCCAACCCCAGCCCCATGCCATCTTTTTTCGTGGTGTAAAACTTATCGAAGATTTTCTCTTTCACGTCGGAAGACATCCCCGGCCCTTGGTCGCGAATGGAAACCTCGACGAAATCGGGCGAGTTGTGATGCAACGCCACCGTGATCGTGCGTTTTTCCAGATCGGTATTCGCCATCGCCTGGGCCGCATTCAGCAGCAAATTGACCGTGACTAAAATAATCTGAGCGTGATCGGCACTTAGCGGGGGAATTTCGGGAAACTCGGCAAAATGCAAAGCGACCGATCTTTGTTGGAGCTTGCCCCGCACGAGCATTTCCGCCTGCTTGACGACTTCGGGCAACTGAATGGGAACCCGTTCGGTGGCCCTGAGCCGAACGAATTGTTGGATCATCATTAAAATGTCCCGCATGTACTGGGCTTGCCGTTGAATTTCTTGAATACATTCGCCGCATTGCTCCAGCGTGAGGGTTCCCCTTTCTAACCGGCGTTCCGCCCCTTGCGTGTAATGCAAAATGGCCGACAAGCCTTTCCCCAAATCGTGGGCCAAATTCGCAGCCATCTCGCCCAAGCCCACCAATTTTGAAGCCTGCTCCAGTTGTTGATTCAAATTGCATATTTCTTCCTCGGCCCGGCTTGTGGTCTGTTCGAGTTGGAGTTTGACTCGTTCGTATTGGGCGTAGGTTCGCCAGCGAATCGCATGCACCAAAATGCCCAAAATCACCCCCACCAACACGATGTGGACGATGCCCCACCAATTGGCTTCGGGATTGAGGAGGATTCCCAGCCCCCACACGCCCAAACTGCCGAGAATGACGGTCGCCAGCCAAGACCAGGAAAGCAGAAGACACCCCGCCGCCACGATCAGCAGTACGAGATAGATCGTCAGTGAGGGAATCGGGGTGAAGTACACTTGGCTACCAAAATTCGCCCAAGCCAAGCCCAACATCAAGCCTGCCCAGCGGTTCCCGTGCGAACGAGGAACCTGTGCCTTCGAGAAATAGAGCCAAAGTCCTCCGCCGATGAGTACCGTCACTGCATCCAGCAAGATCGTCACTCCGCGAGAATCGGCAGGTAGTTGGATTGCCCGGGCGACTGCATAACATACGTGGGCAATCGCCAGCATCGCGGCGGCAGGAAGCAGCGTGTCCCGCACCACACCATTCAAACCAGCGTGGATTTTCGCGGGGGACGGTTCGCTTTGGGAAAGCATTGGAACAGATTCGCGAAGAGGGCCGTCGGAATTTCAGCGCCGGAAAACGTGACTCTGGATAAACACTTCAAATCCAAGAAGGGGTTCATTTTTGGGGGAATTTTTCGCGATTTTGTGGAAATTCCTTTTGTTGGTTTATGCGAGTGCATCGAGACAAGATGGGTTTTGATGATCCAACACCGGCAGTTCGCCGGGCGGGAAAAGGTGATTGTATTTTAGCCCCGACCCTGTATTAAACAACACAATAGTTTCTTCGGGTGACAACCAACCTTGGTTTTTCAACTTTTGGCAGGCCACCCACACGGCTCCGCCTTCCGGGCAAGCGTAAATTCCCTGATCGCGGGAAAGCTGCTTCACGCCGTCCAACAACTCGGCATCGCTGACGGCAATCGCGGTTCCCCGGCTCTTTCGGATCGCGTCCAACATCAAAAAATCCCCGATTGCCGCCGGAACCCGCAAGCCCGCAGCCACCGTGGAGGCATTGGGAAACATCTCCGCGCTCGCGGCCCCGGATTGAAACGCCTTCACGATGGGAGCGCAATGCTCCGCCTGCACCGAAACCATCCGCGGCCGCTCCGAACCGATCCAGCCCAAGCGTTGCATTTCATCGAAGGCTTTCCACATCCCGATTAAACCCGTGCCGCCGCCCGTGGGATAGAAAATTACGTCCGGCAATTGAAGTTCCTGCGTGCCCCGTGCATCGGCCAGATCGAAGGCCAATTCGTAGCCCATCGTTTTTTTGCCTTCAATGCGGAAGGGTTCTTTCAACGTGGAGAGATCGAACCAGCCGAATCGCTCGACGCCTTGCTTCACAAGCTTGCCGCAGTCGCTAATCAGCCCATTCACCAAATACACGTTGGCCCCGCCCACCACCGATTCGGTAATGTTCGCGGGCGGGGTGTCTTCCGGCATGAACAGAAAACATTTCATCCCCGCACGGGCCGCGTAATAAGTGGCGGCCCCGGCGGCATTGCCGGCGGAAGGCAAGGCGACAACTTTCGCCCCCAAAGCCTTGGCCCGCGTGATCGCCGCCGACATCCCCCGCGATTTGAAGCTGCCCGTCGGATTCAATGCCTCATCTTTGACGTAAAGTTTTTGATATTCCTGAAACGCACCTTGCTTTTGGCATGGCAGCAGCGGCGTCACGCCTTCTCCCAGCGAGACCGCTTCTTGGGGGGAATCCACCGGCAGCACGTCCCAAAACTTCCACATCGAACGAATCGTCCGCCTTCGCACCGCCTCCGGAGTGAACCGCTGCTTGATGGCATCCAAATCGTATTCGGCCAAAAGCGGCTTGCCCGCTTCGCTCAAATTCCACAAACGATCCACGGGATATACCTGGCCGGTCGCCGAACAAACAAGTTGCGTATGCACAAGAAATTCCTGCGGTTTGGGAGAGCATCATTCAAGGGAAAAAATAAACTTCTCTTAATGTAGCGGGTTTTCCTCGTCGGCAAAAGCGGCCCGTCAGCCAATTCCCGATCCGCCCCCTTGAATGCTTCATCGCCAACCGGCATTTCCGCCCGACAGAGAACCGGCCTCCAAAACCGAGAACATCAGCAACTGAACTTTCGCAACTTTCTCGCTCACTATGCAGCGAGGTATAGGTAGTTTTCAAGGGATTCGACTAATTCGCTCATGTCGCGCGGTTTGTGCGACATGCTGTTAATGGTTTGGCGGATTATCAGGCGTCTTAAGAAACGGAACATATGGCGAAACGACCATTCACTTTCCCAAGGGCCCAATTCCTGCCGGGCGGCTTCTGCTTCGGGCAGTTTGCGGCCTTCGCTGAGATACCACAGCATCACCAGGGTTTGGGACAGCCAGACCCAAGGGGCCAACTTTTGGATGCTCGCCTGGCACCAATCTTGGGGCTGCTCGATCTCCATGACTTGCTTGCTACTTTTGAACAAAGTTTCAATCGTGTTCCTCAGCGCATATGTTCGCACCACCCAACTTGCATCGGCGTCCAGGTCCGTCGTATAGAGACACATATCGTCACAACCTTTGTCCAGAGGGCGGCACAGCACCACTTGAATCACGCGCGGGCCGAACACCTTGGGCCAGGTCGCTTGAAAGCAGCAAATGTTGAACCGCCGCGTTTCCCCGTAGGCGTAAACTTCGATCGGTTTCCATTGCCAGAGACTCTTCGGCGAGCGGGTGCGATCCACTTTTTTGAAGGCCTCGCACGGAGAAGGCAACCGCTCTCCCAGTTTGCGGTTGGGGCCGCGTTGCCCCTTTTTGCGGGGAGGAATCTCCGGGCTGTGAATCGCTGCATCGCTGCGCATCAGGCCGACGTACTTAATGCGTTTGTTCAATTTTCCCAGCAGTTTTTTCGCGGAAAACCCGCCGTCGCCCACCAAAGTGATCTGCCGATCGGGAAACCATTTTTCAATGTCTTTCAGCATTCGGCGGGCCAAGGTCGGTTCGCCCACCTTCTTCTTGCCATCATCCAGCATGGCGTGAATCGGCAGGCAGAAGCTTCGCTTGACGCCGGGAATCTGAACCACCACTCCGATGACCACCCACTTGTTTCCAAGCGCCGTGGCCACGCGTTTTTTGGTGGAGCGGACCGGATCGTGAAACCAACCGATGCCGAACACGTGCCTCCCCGACTTATGCAGCAGCGTCCCATCCACCGCCAACAACAACTCGCCCGTGGGATTGAGTTCCGTCACGACTTGGACTGCGATGCGGCAGGCCAAGGTCTTCACGGTCCAAGCCGAGCGGCTGAAGAAATTGTAAAAGCGGTCGAACGGATGCCGCCGGTGGCGATCGGTACGCTCTCCCAGAATCGCCTCAAAGATTTGAAACTCGGTATGCCGACCCAAGCACATCACCCAGCCGAGAAAAATTTGCGAGTGAGTCAAAAACGTGGGCATGGTGAAAATTGGCGTCAGGGCTTGAAACAAATTCGTCAGAGAGGGTATTAAAGACCACATGCGGGAGCCTCCTTGTGCGATGTGCATTTTGGTGAATACACATTCTACAAGGAGCCCCGCTGCTTTATGAATTGACCTCAAAATTGCGAAAGTTCAGATGTACAAGGTGAAATGTTAATTATTGAGCGGTTGTGAACTGCGGAGATAGGCGAACAAATCGCGAACCTGCTGCGGAGTAAGGGCTTTTAAGAGACCCTCGGGCATGAGGGATTTTTTTTGCGGGATCATTTCTTCAATCTGATCGCGGGGCAGAGTGACGTTTTGGCCGTCCACGCCTCTTAATACGACCACGCGGTTATCTTGATCGAACAAAAACCCGCTCGCCGTCCGGCCTTCATCGGTCAGGATGAGATACGATTCAAAACCCTCGCGTATCTCGGCGCTGGGGTTAATGATGTTCATTAAAATCCGCGAAACGTCGTCGCGTTTATAGGTGGTGAGGTTCGGACCAATGCGGCCGCCTTCCTCAAACAGAATGTGGCACTTCCCGCAAGATTGCGCGTAGAGTTTTTTGCCTTGGTAAGGGTCGCCTTTGCCTGCCGCGAGAGTTTGCGTATGAGTTTCGATTTGCTGCTGCATCTCGGCGGTGGAAGCCCCAGATAAGTCTTTCCAATGCTTTTTGATTAACTCCGCGATCCGCTGATCGCGATGAAACGTAAGCTGCCTCACCAGATCGAGGGAAAGTGAATCGGAAGCAATCCCGCCATTATCGACGGCTTCCAGCAGATCCCTCGCCCAAAGCTTGCGGCTGGCAAGCAACGTTTGGGCCACGGCTTGCACCTCCGCGGAAAACCGGGGATAGACTTTAAGCACCGCCTGACCGATGTTCTCCGCCGAGTAACGCCCCAACGCCGTCAGCGCGGCTTTTTGTAGCGTAGCCTCTTTCGTTGTCTGGATGACTTCCAACAGCTTGGGCACGGACTTCGGTTCGCTCACCTCGCCGAAGACTTGAATCAACTCGGCTCTGTTGGCAGCGGGGATTTTGTCGTCGGTGATGGTTGTGAGAGCTTTTTGGATCGCCTGGGAATCGCCTCGACGGATGCCCAAACTCAGCGAACCCCCGCCCGCCTTACTAAGCGCCGCTGCTAACTCGGCGGGCAGTCCCGTGAGCGCCCGGCCTTTATAGGCTTCCTCGAAACCTTTCATCAACTGGGCGGTGCTCGCTTTGTCGGGCGAGAGGGCAAACAACTTAGCGGCCATCAATAAATCGCTTCGCGTACCCGCTTGTGCATAACGCCGCATCAAGCGGCTAAGTAGATAATTATGAACGAGAGGCCGCTGCCAAAGGGATTTATCCGCCATCATCGCAAGAATCGCCTCGCCATCGGTATGGACTTTGGATTCTATCGCCCACCACAACAACAAAGGCAAATGCGGATCGTTGGCATCTTCATCGTGCTTGAATAGATTGACGACAATCGGCAGCGACTGCTGCGCCGGAAGACGTTTCGCTGAGGAGGCCAACTGGCTGCGAACTTGCACGTAGGATTCTTCACTAGCCCGTTCCGCTAGCGCTTTTGCGATTTTACTAGAGACTGCAAAATCATCGCATAGTAGCCGCACCGCCCAAATCCGCACGGAGGGGTTTTCGTGATTCAATGTTTTCAAAGCGACCTCTTCATTAAACCCGCCGCTGAGATGGAGTGCCCAGAGGGATTCGAGCGCGAGTTGCCCGGTGAGTTGTTGGATGTTCGTTTTAAGAAGCGGAATAATGGCCGTATCCTTGCGGTCCCCTAGTAGCCGGAGTGCGGTTTGGCGATACCAGCGGTTGGGGTGATCGAGCAGTCCCACAAGCTGTTTTGAGGACATGCTAGAGAGGTCGATCTTTTTCGGCTCGGGCGCATGCTTGTTTTGCAGCCGATAGATGCGGCCGTTTGTTTTGTCGATCTGGCCGGAAAAATGCTGGCGATGGCTGATTTGCGGTTCATAGAAATCCGCCACGTAAATCGCCCCATCCGGGCCGAGCTTAATGTCCACCGGGCGAAACTGCCGGTCGCTTGTTGTAACGGGGTGGCCTAGATCTTGGGTTTGATAGGTCGAGCCATTGGCGGAGACTTCGCTCATCACCACGCGGCCTTGCAGGGGTTCGACCCCGAACAGCCGCCCGTTATATTGATCGGGCAGCGAGCCGCCTTCATAGAGAATAAAGTTATGCGTGAATCGCGGCACGGGCGGATGTTTCATCGCGGGAAAGTAGCCGAAGCTATAAGGGTTCGATAAAGGCCCGTGCTTGCTGAATCCTTTCTGAAAATAGCCACCTTGAACATAGTGAAAGCCCCGCGTATTGCCGCCGTTGTGGCCGGAGAAAATTCGGCCTTGGGAATCGAGTTCCACCCCAAACGCATTGCCTCCGCCTTCCGCGAAAATTTCGTAGATTTTCTGTTCGGGCTGATACCGCCAGATCAGTTGCCCCATCGAATACTTGGGTTTCTTATCCAGGCCGGGTCTTAAAATGTTCCCGCTGACCGTGCTGCCTTGGGCGGCATAGAGCCAACCATCCGGCCCCCAGCGGAGACTATTGACGACCGAATGCGTATCCTGCATGCCGAAGCCCGAAAGATGCACAATGGGATCGGAGTCGGGTCGATCATCGTTGTTCTTATCGGGATAGAACAGCAAGTAAGGCGGATTCAGCACCCAGACCCCGCCGCGACCGCGCACGAAAGAACTCGCAATGTTAAGGCCCTCTACAAAGACCTTATGACTATCAAATGTGCCATCGCCGTTGGTGTCTTCGTGAATGCTAATGCGGTCGGCACCTTTGGGGCCGAAGGGCGGCGGTTCCGGGATTTTATCGTAAACTGCCCGCCAGAATTTGTCCTTGCTGACCATCTTTAAGCCGGCGGGATAAGGATATTGACGATATTCCATGACCCACATTCGCCCGCGTTCATCGAAGTTTAAGAACACGGGTTGAGTGATGTCAGGCTCGGCGAGCACTTGTTGCCAGCTAAGATCATCGGGGATTGTAAACGTCTTCGCGGCTTCTTGCGGCGAGAGCGCGCCCGGGTTGCTTTTGTTGTCGCCGGCTAACGTCGAACGCGGAACCAATTTGTTGTAAGCCGAGACATTGGTGATTTGTTGTTGGATAGTATTCGCCCACTTTTTATCGTCGCCCGTGCGGAACTGCCAATTGCCTTTGAGCACTAATGCCTCATCGGCAGCCATGAGCACCGGAGCCTTGCCTTTGAAACCGCCTCGGCCCTCGGCATCGTAGATACGAAAGGCAACTATGTTTTTCTCGCCGGGTTTCACGTAGCTGACCGAGACCGGATAGTATTGCGGTTTGTCCGAGAGGCCGCTTTTATAGTTAGGCGGAAAACTTCCCGTGCCGCCGATGCGTTTGCCGTTGAAATAGGCTTCGTGGGCGTTGTCTACTTTCTCGACCGAAAGTTGTAGCTCCAAACCCTTCCAGGATTCGGGAACGACAACTTCGCAGCGATACCAGGCGTAGCCGTCGTAGTCGCCGAATTTCTTCGGGGCAAGTTCCTCCCAAGTGCCGGGCACGGCAATCGCGGTCCAGCCAGACTTTCCCTCATCCGCCGCCTGCGTGCAAACCCAACTCGCGGAGAGAACGGCAAGCGAGGAAACAACAATCCATCCGGTTCGATTCATAAAATACTCGCGATGTTCTATAGAAATTGGTCATTGGGATTTGGTCATTGGGTTTTTTCTTGGACGGCCCATATGAGTGCATTTGTAAGTAGTTGTTGAAAAGCGGGTTCTTGGAAATCGTCGATATGGCCCAGCGACGTATAAAACACGCGGTTGCCGGTTTCGGGGCGGTTGGTCCAGGCGACCGGTTCGCTGTCTTTGCCGGGAATGGAACCAATTAACAACGGCGTGGCGGATTTGGCGAGGGGGTTATTTTGATAGAGCGACCCGTTGCCAACTAGGTTTTTCACGTCCACGTTTTTCAGAATCGGATGATCGGCGGCTTTGTCGGCGAGTTCGATTTGAACTTTCGGCCCGTTGGGGTGGTGGTTGTGATAGTTGCCGCCGAGGATGTCGTGATCGAACTCGGGCCAGACGGCGTGGCCTGCGGGTGGTTGTTGATTCCTTAATGCAAAAGCGTGGCTGGCGGTGCGAATGCCGACGACGGGTTTGCCGGATTCCACAAACTGTTTGATCGCCGCCAATTGTTTCGTGGGCAATGCCCGCCGCCGCATGCTGACGAGCACTATATCCGCACCCTGTAAGAGCTCTAAACCCATGAGTTTGTTGGGATCTTTTGGGTCGGGGAAAACATAGTCCACCGAAAAATCGTGGCCCAAGTTTTTTAATGCGAAAGCGGGCAGGCTTTCATCGGTGCGATATTCGCCCTCGGCTATCAGCATCACTAGCCGCTTGCGTTTGTCGCCCGCGAAACGGAACGCCTCGCCGCCGAGAACTTGGTCGCTAGTGATTGTGGGGCAAACGTATTTCTCGATGTGTTCTACAATCAGATCCGTGCCGGTGAAATGGCTGACGAAGGGCGACTTTCGCGGGTTGTACATCGTGTCGGTCATGTCCCGCATCAGGACCACGTGCTTGCCGTTCTTAGCCATTTGGCGAAGTCCGAACGGGCGGCCTAGCACGCACATATTAGTATGCACGCCCAGCAGGATTACGTTGTTAATGCCTCGATGTTCGAGGATGCTCCAGATTTCTTCGCCTTTGTCGCTGATATAGTCTTCATTCTGAATGGTGAGCGTGGCGATTTCGGATTTCCACGGGCCACGGGGATCGCGGCCTCTGGCTTTGAGTTTTTCGTGGAAGATTTTCAATTGCGCGGGGTCATCATCATCGGCTTCGGTTTGATCGAGCGGATATTTACCTTGTTCTTCCGCCGGGATTTGGTAGCACCATTTGGCGATTTCTTGGGGAAGGTGTTTCGAGCGCGGCACATCCGCCACACGCTTGCGGGCGGGATGATTTTCATAAGCGGGCATGCAACTGCTGGGGGCATGAATGATCGTCGCCCCGCGTTGGCGGGCTTCCTTGAGGACCAAATTCATCCGCGTGGCGAGTTCGCCCGTGCGGTTGGCGGCGTTTTCGCTGTGGTGGGTGTCCCACATGTCGCAGACGATGACCGCCGTTTTCGAGGCATCCCAAGTCTCCGGCGTGAACGCAGCGTGATAGGTCACGTTGTCTTTTCCATTGGCAACCCGCGAACGCAACACGAAATGGAATTGCCCGGCGTTGTCCGTCTTGGCGGTTTTTTGGGCGGCGGGTTTTTTGGCGGGGGCTTTCGTTTCTCCTCCGCTCATCAGGCCCAATGCGAGCAAGGGCACATAATACGCAAAGAAATGCTTAAACACGTTTCGCTCCTGTTCTGGGGGTGGTCTGGTTCCACGATCCAATCGACATTGGTTGATGATACTGCAATCGCATCGTGCCACGAAAGCCACGCCGGTGTCAAACCCACGGCGGATTGCGTTTGCGTTGGCGTTCCGCTTCGTTGACAATTGAAGGGGCCGGTTTACAATCGCGGGTTTCTTTCGCGGTTTGATAAAAGGAAAGTTCGTGGACGAAGCGATCCGCAAAGCCACGGTTTTGATTGAAGCCCTCGCCTGGATTCGGCGGTTTCGGGGGCGGTACGTCATCATCAAATTCGGCGGCAGCGCGCTGGAAGAAACCGAGGCCGTCCGCAGTTTTTTAAGCGATGTGGTCTTCATGGAAACCGTGGGCATGAAGCCCATTCTCATCCACGGCGGCGGCAAGGCGATCAGCCAAGCCATGACCGATGCGGGCATCGAGCCGCGTTTCGTGCAAGGCCGCCGATACACCGATGGGCCAACGCTGGACATCGCCGCCCGCGTGTTGGCCGAGGACATTTGCCGATCTTTGGTTCGGCAGATTCGCGATTTAGGCGGGCATGCGGTCGAGTTGAGTTACGCCACGCAAAATTGCTTGATCGGCGAGAAAATCACGCTGCCCGATGCCGAAGGCCAACCGATTGATTTGGGAGCGGTGGGGCAGGTCGTGGATCTCGACTTGAACTTGTTGGAAGACACTTGCCGTGCGGGTTGCATTCCGGTGATTCCTTCGGTGGTGTTGGATCGGCGGGGAAATAAGCTCAACGTGAATGCCGACACCGCCGCCGCCGCCGTTGCTCGATTGTTGCGGGCCGAGAAATTGGTATTCCTCAGCGATGTGCCGGGCATCTTTTCGGATCGCAACAATCCCGAAACGCTGATTTCGCATTTGAACGACAGCCGCTGCCGGGAACTGATTCAACGGGGAACCATCGACGCCGGCATGGTTCCCAAAGTGGAAGCGGCGTTAGAAGCCCTGAAAGCCGGCGTGAATAAAGTTCACATCGTCGATGGCCGCATGCCGCATTCGGTGCTGCTGGAGATTTATTCCAACACCGGCGTGGGCACGGAGATTGTGTTATGAAAGCTTTCAGCCGTCAGCTTTCAGCGGTCAGCCGGAAGAAAGATTGCCCGAACCTTTTCGATCTTCCATGCTCTGATGCTGCATTCTTACTCTGCCCCTGATCCCTTTGCCCCTTGCCCCTGTTTTCAGTAGGAACCCCAACTGGTGAAGCACCACAACCGCATCCAGCCAAGAAACGATGGCGTTATTCGACAAATATGTGATCCCCAACTATCGGCGCTATCCGATTTCGCTGGTGCGCGGCGAAGGGTCTTCCGTTTGGGATGCCGAAGGCCGGCGTTATCTCGATTTGTTTCCCGGTTGGGGCTGCAACATTTTGGGCTATTGTCCGCCTTTGGTGGTGGAGGCGATTCAAGAGCAGGCGGCCCAACTGATTCACGTCCCCAACACTTGGTACATGGAGGCCCAAGGCCGATTCGCGGAAATCCTTTCGACGCATAGTTTCGGCAAGGCGTTTTTCTGCAACAGCGGGGCGGAAGCCGTCGAGGCGGCGATCAAACTCGCCCGGCTGCATACCCCCGCAGGCCGGCATAAGATCATCACTTTTGAAAACGGGTTTCACGGGCGAACTTACGGAGCGGTGACCGCGACCGCCCAACCGAAATATCACGAAGGCATCGGCCCGATGATGGCCGGCTTTCGGTATGCTCCCCACAACGATTTGGATGCGGTGAAGGCGTTGGTCGATGAAGAAACCGCCGCCATTCTGATCGAACCCGTGCAAGGCGAAGGCGGCGTGAATCTGCCGAAATCAGGCTATTTGGAAGGTCTTCGAGAGATCGCAAATGAAAACGAGTGCCTATTGATCTTCGATGAAGTCCAAACCGGTATGGGCCGCACGGGCGAATGGTTTGCCCATCAGCATTGGGGGATTCAGCCGGACATTATGACGATGGCCAAAGGTCTGGCGGGCGGCGTGGCTTGCGGCGGCATCATGGCGACCGAGGAAGTCGCGGGCAGCCTCCGACCCGGCATGCACGCCAGCACTTTCGGCGGAAACCCGCTTGCAATGGCCGCCGGCATCGCGACTGCTACCACCATCGAAAGCCAAAACCTTTTGGAAAATTGCCGGCAAATGTCGGATCGGTTCCGCAGTCATCTGGAACCGTTGGCCGAGGAACTTCCCATCATCGGCGAATTGCGAATTTTGGGGATGATGATCGGCATTGATCTCACGCTGCCCGCCACGCCCGCCGTCGGCAAGTGCATGGAACGCGGCCTCTTAATCAACGCGACCCACGACACCGTGGTGCGGTTGCTGCCTGCCATCAACATCACCGCCGAGGAAGTCGATGCCGGTTGCGAAATCCTTGCGGACGTTCTTAGAGAAATGGCGGATGAAGAGTAATCCCCGCCGGGAGCCACCATGCGACATTTGCGTTCTTTATTCGATTTGAAGGCCGACGAGGTGGGAGAGATTCTGCAGCTCGCGGCGGAGTTGAAAACCAAATTTCAACAAGGCGAGCGGCCCGCGCTGTTGCCGGGGCGAGTGCTGGCAATGGTGTTCGAGAAGCCCTCGCTCAGAACCCGCAACAGTTTCGAGGCGGCGATGCTGCACCTGGGCGGCGGGGGCATTTTCATCACCAGCAAAGACGCGGGGCTTCACGGCCGCGAAACTCTGCCCGACATCGCCCGCGTCTTAAGCAGTTATTCCGATGCGATTGCGTTGCGAACTTTTTCGCAGCAGTTGATCGAAGAGTTCGCGAACCATGCGGGTTGCCCGATCATCAATGCGCTTTCTGACGAACGCCATCCTTGCCAGGCGCTGACCGATCTGTTCACGATTCAGGAAGTCTTCGGCTCGACCGAAAAGTTGCATCTGGTGTACGTGGGCGATGGCAATAACGTGGCCATGTCGCTGGCGATTGCCGCCGCGCTGGCGGGCATGCGATTCACCGTGGCTTGCCCGCCGGGGTTTGAACTGCCCGCGAAGTTCGTGAAGGATTTGCACCAGCGGCATCCTCAATCGCAATTGACGATCACGAACGATCTGGCTTCCGCCGTGCCGCAGGCGGACGTGATTTATACCGATGTCTGGGCCAGCATGGGCCAGGAAAGCCAAGCCGATCATCGGCGGGGAGTGTTCGCGGGCTTTCAGGTGAATGCCAAGTTGATGGCCAAGGCCCCGAAAGATTGCCGCTTCATGCACGATCTGCCCGCCCATCGCGGGGAGGAAGTCACCGATGAAGTCCTCGACGGCCCGCAAAGCATCGCCTTTCTGCAAGCCGAAAACCGCATGCACCTCGCCAAAGGCTTATTGACCTGGCTGATAAAACCCGGCAATGAAACGGGCGGAGAGCCAAGAAAAAGCTGAACAATTAAGAGAACAGGCGCGCGGGGGAGGTTGCGTTCGCGGTTCCTCAGTCGTCTTTGGGGGGTTCGGTGTCGTACTCGGTCCACTTCATGCCGCGATCCATCGGCTCAATGCGAAGCACGACTTTTCCCTGCTGAAAAATGCGGACCGTTCCCGTAGATTCCGAAACCGCGATCGCGATGGCTTCGGAGGATTTGGAAATCGCCGCCGCCGCCCAATGCCTGGCTCCCAAGCCGGCGGAAAGCGTAATTCCCTCGGCAGGGGCATCCAAAATTCGCCCTGCCGCCACAACCACGCCCTTGCCGGTAATCACGAACGCCCCATCAATCTGGGCCAGTTCCTTCATGCTTTCCCGCACGCGGGGGCTGCGGATCAGGCACTCTTTTTGGGTGTAACCGCGAAAGGGATCGTGAACTTGCTCGTGGGAGAGTTTCATGACTTTCAGATGATCGCCCACCACCAACAAAGCCCCCACGGGTTTGCCTTCACGGCCTTCGCGACCGATTTCAACAGCCAAATCCACCACGATCCGCAACGTCTCCAAGGGGACTTGGGTTTCGAGTCGGCGGAGATCGCGAGTCGTCAACTTCGCGAGATGCTCGGCCAAATTGATGAGACTGACGGTGTCGAGATGCTCCCGCTCGAACAACGTGTACATCGCCACGATCCGCGAACCGCCTTGCAAGAGTTCATCGGCGATGGCTTCCAAGAGCGCCTGGCCGAGTTGCACCTGCCGGGTTTCCGGCTCGTGCAAGAGCGGAACCAAATCCACGCCATCATCGGTGGCGGCCCGCATCACGTCCGATTTGTCGGTCGCCACCACCAGCCGAACATCCTTCAGAATGCTGCGAATGGCGGCGAAATCGTAAGGCAGGGCGGACAAAATCACCACGGCTTCCGCATCGTTGTCGCGGGCCATTTTTCGAGAGGCTTGGATGAGCGTCTGAGATGAAGGGGGCAGTTCGGCGCGTGGCATCTTCACAATATAAGCGATAAGTTCCGCCGGTCAACACTCACGCCGCCGCCCCAGGAAAAGCCTGAGAGAATTGCAGCAAAGCCCCAGTTCCTTGATCGTGAAAGCGGCCTCTCCCACCTTCCAAGAGAGTGGCCATGCCGGATCGAAACACAAAGCCATGAGCATGCGACCCTCCGCTCAATTTCAGAGGACAGTTATTTCTCGAACGGTGCTTAAAATCCAGTTGCGGCATCATAACAGCTTTAGTGCCGCGCACGAAGTCAGCGAATGCGGTTCTCTTTTTCTTGTGTGGGTTTCAAAAAATAAGCCCGTGGAGAAGAGGCAAGAAACATTCGAGAGCCGCGAAGCGACGGGAGCAATTTTGCGCTCATGACCTGCCGCCTACCCATGTAAACTGCTGCCGCCGCTTCGCGGCTCCAAAATGTTTTTCTCGACTCCAGACGTCGGCTAAATGCTGCCATCGCTAGGCGATTCCCGACATCCAGAACCCTGGTCAAGATAACAACAGAACCCTCACCAACTTTCCCGGAACCCACACCTTCTTTCTCCGGCTAAGCGGTGGAGGAAAACTTCCAAGTTCATTAAGATTTGTGCTGAGGATTTGGAGAATCGAAGTGCCCCCCAACAACAATTTGAGAGAATGCGTCAGGCATGCCCATTGGTGAAGGTTCCATGCAATCGGCCCATTGGCTGAACGTCACGCTTTACAGCATCGGCGATGCCGTCATCGCCACCGATGCCCAAACGCGGGTGACGTTTATGAACCCGGTCGCCGAATCCCTCACCGGCTGGACAACCGAAGAAGCGGCGGGCGACCCTTTAGACGCGGTCTTCCACATCGTCAACGAGGACACCCGCAGCACGGTCGAAAGCCCGGTGACCAAGGCCCTGCGGGAGGGATTGATCGTCGGTTTGGCGAACCATACCCTGCTGATCGCCAAGGACGGCACGGAACGCCCCATTGACGACAGTGCCGCCCCCATTCGCGATGAGGCGGGAAACGTGGCCGGGGTCGTGCTGGTCTTCCGGGACATCAGCGAACGCCAACCGTACGAACAAAAGCTCAAAGATTCGCTGGACTATGCCACCAACATCATCTCCACGCTGCAGGCATCCGTTCTTGGTTCTCGACAAAAACCTGCGATGTCCTTCGGCCAACCGGGCCTTCTACGAAAACTTCCACGTCCACGCCGGAAGAAACGCAGGGCCAGCTTTTGTACGATTTGGGCAATCGGCAGTGGAACATTCCCGGTTTGAAGTCGGTGCTCAGACGAAGTCCTCTCGAACAACCATCCCCGTGCATCGATTTCGAGGTGGATCACGATTTCCCTGTCCTCGGGGAACGGATCATGCTGCTGAATGCCTTGCCGAATTCCGCAAGCCGGGCAATCATTCCGACCATGATCCTGCTGGCCATCGAAGATGCGACCGAGCGCGATTCTGGCCGAACGCTACTTGAAAGTGTCCGAGCAGCGTTATCGCCGTCTGTTCGAGTCCGCCCGGGACGGCATTTTGATTCTCGATGCCGCAAGAGCATGCGGATCATCGACGCCAACCCGTTCATGCAAGAATTGTTGGGCTACACCCGCGAACAATTTCTAGGGAAAGGAGCTTTGGGAGATCGGCTTTTTTCGGGACAAACTGGAAAGCTTGACCGCGATGCGGAAGTTGCAGGAGACCGGCTACGTCCGCTACGAAGACCTGCCCTTGGAAGACCACGAGCAGGAAAGATTCGGGAAGTCGAGTTAATCTGCAACGTCTATCAGGAGGATGGCGGCCACCGTCGCCCAATGCAATATCCGCGACATCTCGGTGCGAAAGCAGGATTGGAACGCACAATGCTCGAGCAAATCCGAACTCAAGAGCAAGCCAAAATTTTGGCCGACACCAATCGCCGCAAGGACGAGTTCTTGGCGATGCTCTCGCACGAACTGCGAAACCCGATGGCCCCGATCTTCAACGCCGCTGCAACTGATCGGGCAGGAAGACGACGAAACCGATTTGCAACATCGAAGCCCGCTGCGTCATCGAACGGCAGGTGCGGCATCTGTCCAGACTGACGGACGACCTGCTGGAAGTCTCCCGCATCACCACCGGGCGCATCGCCTTGCACTTGGAACGGGTGGATTTGAACGGCATCGTCAAAGGATCCGTCGAACGAATCACGCCCAACATCGACCGCCGCAACCAAAAGCTGATCGTCAACTTGGCGGAAGGCCCGGTGTGGATGGATGCCGACGCCGCCCGCTTGGAACAAGTCATCGGCAACCTGCTGAACAATGCTTCCAAATACAACAACGCCGGTGGCCACATCGGGGTGGTGGTCGAACGCAACCACGAATGGGCCACGGTGCGCGTGTGGGACGACGGCATCGGCATCGCCCCCGACGTGCTGCCGAACATCTTTGATTTGTTTACGCAGGCCGACAAATCGCTGGACCGCGCGGAAGGCGGCTTGGGCATCGGCTTGGCCTTGGTCAAAAGCCTCGTCGAATTGCACCGGGGCCAAGTGGAAACCCGCAGCCAAGGCATCGGCAAAGGCAGCGAATTCATCGTGCGGTTGCCGGTCTTCATGGACGGAGAACCCGAACACAAGAAGCCTCCGAAACCCTCGGCAAAAACGGAGACGGAATCTCTGCGGGTGTTGGTCGTGGATGACAATGCCGATGCGGCCAAAATGTGTTCGCTGCTGTTGAGATTCTGGGGCCACGAAGCTGCGCATGGCCCACAACGGCCCGGAGGCCCTTCAGCGGGCGAGCGGCTTTCATCCGCACGTGATTCTCTGCGACATCGGACTGCCCGACATGGACGGTTACGAAGTCGCCCGGCACATTCGCCAAAACCCGCATCTGAAAGACGTGCATTTGGTGGCAATCACCGGCTACGGACAAGACAGCGACCGCCAACGCTCCCAAGAAGCCGGCTACGAGTTTCACCTGGTCAAGCCCGTCGAATCCGCCGAACTCAAAGAACTGATGGCCGGCTTCCAGCCCCCCCACAACTTGATCGAGTTTAAGGAGACTTAACGATGGAGGTTCCCATGACAAAAGGTCTCGAATTGTCCCGCGAAGAACAACTGCGTCAACTCCATCACGATCTTCAAAATTGTTTGAATGGCATTTCGATGGGCACGGACGTGCTGGCGGACAATCGATCCGACGATGCGATCTACGCCGAGTTCTACGATCTCGTCTGCGACGAGCGCAGAACGGCGACCAAGTTATTGGAACAATTCCTCAAAACCGCCTGCGAGGAGCACGGGTAAGCGAGGTCGTTGTCGATAAAAAAAATGAGATAAGCCTCCTTCGAGAAATCAGTGAGCGGCAAGGCTAGCCGCCGGTTTTTTGGATCGGAACAACCGGCGGCTACGCCTTGCCGCTCATTTTCGCAGGACAATTATTTCCCGAACGATGCCCAGGCTATTTCGATTTCTCGATTGCGAAGAGGGTGTCTCTGCTCGCGATGTATAACACATTGTTGGCGACAATCGGCGTGGTTATATCGTATTGTCCCATGTTGACCGTATTAAGGATTTCCTTTTTGGCGGATAGCCGAAAGATGATCACATCGCCATCCTCATCGCCGATGTAGACTTTGTTCTCCACGATCAAAGGGGAGGCGGCCCAAGAGGCGGCGAACAAATCGTGCGTCCAATGCGGCTTGCCGGTCTGTGCATTCACGCAATGCACCAACCCGCTGAAGTCCGCGATGAATAACAGATCATCCTTGATGCTGACATGCCCGACGGAGCGGTGCATGATTTCTTCACATTCGATTTTTCCATCCCCATTGAAATCGAAGTTTTCGTACTCCCACACCATCGCCGAGTTGGGATTGGGCTGGGCGGTTTCACCCGCTTCCGGGTTGACGAGTTGCTTTTTCCGGTAGGGCAGCGGTTTGCCTTGGGCATCGAATGCCAAGGTGGGGCTGACGTCCGAGCCATCCAATTTTTTCGCGGGATCAATGCACCACAGATGGCCCTGCCCTTCGCCGTGCTCCGGATCTTGCCCGGTGGCGACGTAGACTTTGTTGTCGTAAATCACGGGCATGGTGACGTAAGGATTGCGTGTCCCCCGTCCGCCTAATATCCACTTGGCTTGTTTGGGGTTGCAGTCGAATTTCCATAGCAGTTTCGCTTTGCCCTTGCCATCGCCTTTGGGATCGAAACTATAAAGCCAGCCATCCCCGCCGGGAAACAGCACCTGCGGTTGCCCGCCCAAAACCGCATAAGCCGGGGAAGACCAAGAACCGTGCAGCAAACCTTTGTTGGGGGAGTCATCGGTCCACAACACCTTGGCCGTGTGCTTGTTCATGGCAAAAAATGCGGGGGCATTGGGTGCGGGAATGTTGATGTGGCTTTCATCCACGCCGTTGCCAGTCACCACAAACAACGTGTCCCCCGCGGAAGTCAGCGAGCAAGTACACATGTTGTGTTGGCTGGTGCCCAGTTCGCCCATCATGTCGAACTTCCAAACCACATCGGCTTCCTCATCGGCCACGACTTCTTCTTGTTGAAAGGGTCCATCATTTTCCCCATCGCGAAAGCCTTCGGTGTCGAGGCAGACGACTTCCCCGCGATTGGTGACGTACCACAAGCGGTCACCATCCACCAAAGGCGTGGAGACAATGCCTTGCATCGGCCAATCGTGTACGCGGCCGGCTTTGAGTTTCTTGTTGGAATGCTGCCAGAGAAACTTGCCAGAGTGTTCCGCGAAGCACAACAAGACGCCCAGATCAACTTGGGTTTTCTCGTTCCAAGGAAAGCGTTTGAGGTACTCGGCCCCGTTGTTGCTGCCGACGTAGATTTTCCCATTCGCCACCACCGGGCTGGTATAACTCACCGAACCCAATTGGGCCTTCCATTTGATGTTGCGGCCTTTCTCCACGTCCCATTCGGTGGGAATGTTCTTGCCCATCGGCGTGTTATTGCGGAGGGACGATCCGCCCCACTGCGGCCAATCGCCGGGCTGCACTTTCAAAGGAGCCAACCGATACCCCTTGAGATTCGCCCGATCCGCCGCCAACTCTTGAGCCACCGCCTCTCGAGCAAAAGCCGGCAGTCCCAGCATCAAACTCAAGAGCATCACGAAATAAAATCGGCCAAGGGTATTCATCTTGTCTCCCATCAAAGGTAGGGGGAACTCATTCATAATTTGTTCCAGTGGCGGGGCGGGCGAAGACTTGGCAATAGTACCACACGCCGTTAGCGGCCCGCTGCACGCCGATGCCGATTTGCGTGAAACCCAGGTCTTTTTCGTCCAAAATGTTTTCGCGGTGCGGCGGGGATTTCATCCAGCCTTGGACGGCGATCTTTTCGTTCTTGTAACCTGCCGCGAGATTTTCACCATAGCTCCCGAACTTGTAGCCCACGCCTTTGAGGCGATCCTGGACGGATTTATCGTCGAATTTGTGGTCCATCTTTTGTTGGCGGGCCATGTTGATCGCGTGTTGCTGGGCAATCACGTTCAAATGCGAAACCGCCGTTAAAGCGGGTTTGTCGTGCTTCTTTCGCTCCCGATTCGTCAACTTCAAAATCGCCTGCTCCATCCTGTTGAGCTTTCCCAACTTGCGTTTGGTGACCGGATCGACCACGCTCAGCGTGGCGGCGTTCTCCGCTTTCTTGGCTTCCGCTTTTTTTTCCTCCGCCAAGGCAGCAGAGAAAATGCCCAAGATCAGCCAGAAAGCGAGGCAACCCCGGAACACCCGAAGGAATGGTAATGGCAGATGGTTCATGCGATGGCCTAGGATTTGAAGAACTTGTTCGCGGATGGGCTTGGTATGCTTTAGTCTACCGCCAAGTTTGAGCCGAAGAAAGAACTTCACCTCAATCCGAAGATGTGCGAACTTGGCAGCTTCGGCGGGGATCGCCTAAAAATCTCGTTTTCCCCTTTGTTTTTACCAAGAGGACAAGCGATGTCCTTTTAGTGTAGGTTGGCATCTTCGGGGAGTTCTTTATGCCGAGGATCGCCGAGTGGATTGCCGGCGAATTCACAGATTGTTTCGAGCGGCTAGAATCTTGGATCACGGAAAGGCACGGTGAGTTTTTTACAGATTGTGTTATCACATTTTCAACGCAACGCTTTAGCCGAATGCTATAGATTCTCGTAACTGATTGCCGCACAATAACTTAAAATGCAGACCACAAAAGAACACTGTTTGTTTAAGTTATTGCAGTTTACTGACTTGTGGAATTATACGGCGGACGGCTAACGTGTTACAATTCAACGAATCTCAGGGGAACACTCCTCTTCACTAATGTACGCGATCCATGCCGAAGGTTTTCTTCGCGCCGATTCGCGGAGATTCGTGTTCGTGATATTGCCTTTAGTCAGGCGGGTTGCCGAGCTATTGAATTCAGTCTTCGTTTTTTTCCAATGAATTGAAGAGGGTGAATGCTCCCGGTAGATCATCCTCCTCAAGATTCCGTAGGACATCTCCTTCCATGAGCGACAACATCAGGAAATGCGTGACCTTGGGCATGGCTCCGAGTTTTGGTTTTGGCGACCGCATCGGCTTGGCGACGCCGGGACACGTCGAGGCCATGAAGCGGGCTGGAGCCGGGATTGAGCCGATCTTTCCACAGCAGTCCATTCGCGAAATGACGCGCACGAAGAGAACGCCGAAACAAGTCATGGATGATGCGATGAACGGGGCTGAGGCGGCGGGTTGGACGGGGAAAATAGGAGCCGACGCCGACCACCTCAAAACGCCCCAGGACGTAGAGATCACCTCGGCCGTGGGGTTTACGTTCTATACGATTGATCCTTCCGGGGAAGTCGATCAGCAGGCGGATGACTATAGCGAAGCCATGCTCAAAGAGAAATTCGCCTCCGCGCGGGAAACCGCTCCTTGGTATGAGGGCTATCTAGGCAAATCGGTCGAGCTTTCCACGGGCACGAAAATTCTCTTGACCGAAGAAGCCTGCATGCGGGCCGCGGTGAAATACGGAGCCGCGATTCAAAAAGCATTGAGTCTGGGCGATCACATTTGCCAAGTGAATGAAGCCGCTGATCGAGATTATGAGATCGAACTCTCCGTGGATGAGACCGACCAACCCACGACCTTGGCCGAACACTATATTATTGCCCATGAATGTCTGAAAGGCGGCATGAAGTTAGTCAGCCTCGCCCCCCGGTTTATCGGGGAACTAGAGAAAGGCGTGGATTACAAAGGCGGCGTGGGACAATTGGAAGCCTCGCTCAACGATCACGCGGCCATCGCGAATTTGCTAGGCCCCTATAAACTGAGCCTGCATTCGGGTTCCGATAAGTTGTCGATGTATCCCGCGCTCGCCCGTGCGACTCAGGGGAAGTTTCACGTTAAGACGGCGGGGACGAGTTATTTGGAAGCCCTCCGCGTGGTGGTTCGGCATGAGGAATCTCTATTCCGCCGCATTATCGACTTCGCCCGCGAGCGCTACGACAACGACAAGGCCACCTATCACGTCTCGGCCACGTTGCGAATACTGCCGCCTGCAAATGAAGTCACCGATATAGGCCGCCTGGAACAACTCTATCTGGAACACTGGGAAGATGTGCCCTTCGGAAAAGGTTTCACCGAACCCGGCAGGCAAGTCCTGCATTGCACGTTCGGTTCGGTACTCACCGATGGCGAACTGGGCCCTCTCGTCCGCTCCGTCTTGGAATCTCATCCCGACACCTATCGAGAAGTTCTCGCCGACCACTTCACCCGCCACCTGAAAGCACTGGCCGAAGGGATGTAGAATAAGATAGGCAGCTGGGCAGACGAGGAATCCTGTGCGTTTCAAATAAGTTGATGGTTTTTTTCTGAACCGCGAAACTTGCTGTCGCGGCTTCAAACGGTTTTTGCCGAATCCTACCATCTCTCACGCCGAGGGCTAAATGCGGCCATCGCGTCGCGATTCCCGAAACCTAGAACTTGTTGGCAAGATGACAATAGAACCCTCACCGACTTTCGTGAAACACACACCCGAAAACGAAGTTTGGCGGGATTTCTTGTCTTCGCTGCGGGGAACCGGGTAAGATAGACGAACCGCAATTCTCCATCGCCAATTCTTGGGAGATCGTTAGATGGTCATGATTCACGAGTGGACCAAGTCCACGTTCGATCCGAAAAAAGAAATCGAAATCGACAAGATTTTCCGCGCTGCCGTCAAGCTGGGAGCTTCCGACATCCACTTGCAAGTCGGCAGCCCGCCCATTTTTCGGGTTCGCGGCGGATTGAAGCCGTTGGAAATGCCCGCGCTGGATGAGTCCCGTATGATCGAGCTGACGTTTCCCATGATGGACGAACGGAATCTCGCCATTTTCCACCGCGACGGCGGGGCGGACTATGCCAAAGTCATGGTTTACGACAAAGAACCCTGGCGGTTCCGCGTCAACTTGTTCACGCAGTTGGGAAAAGTCGGCATGGTGGCCCGGAAAGTGGAACGCTTCATTCCCCCGTTCGAGAAACTCTATCTGCCCCCGGTGATGGAAGAACTCTGCAAGTTCGATCAGGGCATGGTCCTGTTGGCCGGGGTGACGGGGTCCGGGAAATCCACGACGATCGCCTCGATGCTGAACTGGATCAACCAGAACTTCAACAAGCACATCTTAACGATCGAAGACCCGATTGAATTTGTGTATACTTCCGACAATTGCCTGATTAACCAAAGGGAGATCGGGCAGGATGTGATCGACTTTCACGTGGCTATGAAGCACGCGGTGCGGCAAGACCCGGACATCATCCTGGTGGGGGAAATGCGGGACCGGGACACGTTCGAGACCGCCATTCACGCCGCCGAAACCGGCCACTTGGTGTTCGGGACGATTCACGCCAGTTCCGCGCCGGGAACCATCGCCCGTATTCTGGACTTGTTCCCGCCCATGATGCACAACGCGATCCGGGCCACGATGGCGATGAACATGAAAGCCATCGTCGGCCAAAAGCTGTTGAAAACCATCGTGGACACGCCGGGCCGGGTTCCGATTGTGGAAATCATGCGTTTCAATCCCAGCGTGCGAAAGTATGTCTCGGAGAACAATGACGAAAAACTCTACAGCGTGATTTACGAACGGGAAGACGGCATGCAAGCCTTCAACCACAGTCTGAAGAGCTTTGTCGATTTGGAATACATCAGCCGTGCCGCCGCGTTCGAGATTTCCCCCAACCCGGAACAGCTCAAAATGTGGCTCAAGGGAATCACCACCAAAGCCAGTTAAGCCTCGTTCACGAAATAACTGCCCTGCAACATGATCGGCCAGGAGCTAGCCTCCGGTGGTTTTTTTCATCCGAAGAACCGGTGCCTAGCTCGGGCTTTGTCGGCTCATTTGTTTATCGAACGATGCTTATGCGCTCACTCAACTGTGCTTCCAAATTCTGACGTGAATTCTTCGCGGTGCTATGCACGTTTTGTTCGTACACCAGAATTTCCCGGCCCAATTCGGGCACATCGCGGCGCATTTGGCGCGGAAGCACAACGTGCAATGCACGTTCGTTTCAGAACGGCGGGGCGGGGTTGCGAATGGGGTCGAGCGAATTCAATATCAATCCCAAGGGGGAGCCACGGAACGCACGCATTATTGCGCGCGGAAATTCGAGAACCAAATCTGGCATTCCCAGGCGGTTTTCGAAGCGTTGAAAGCCCGCCCGGACATCCGGCCCGATCTGATCGTGGGCCATTCGGGGTTCGTTTCGACTTTGTATCTTCGCGAATTGTACGATTGCCCGATCATCAATTACTTCGAGTATTTTTACCGCACGCAAAACTCCGACATGGATTTCCGCACGGACCTGCCCGCGTGCGGGGAATTGGATCGCCTGCGGGCGCGCACACGCAACGCGATGCTGCTGTTGGATTTGGAGAACTGCGACGCGGGCTACGCGCCCACGCATTGGCAAAAAGATCGTTTGCCCGCGGAATTTCATGCGAAAACACGGGTGATTTTCGATGGAATCGACACCTCCGTGTGGCAGCCAACCGATGCGGGCGAGCGGCGGATCGGCGGATGGGATTTGCCGGGGGATCAGCGGATTGTGACTTACGTCAGCCGAGGTTTGGAAGCCATTCGCGGCTTCGACATCTTCATGAAGTTGGCCCATCGGCTATGCGAATTGCGAAACGATGTGCTGTTTGTCGTCGTCGGAGAGGACCGCATCGCCTACGGAGGCGATCAGCGTTATACCGGCGGCCTCAGTTTCAAGCAGTGGGTTTTGTCGCAGCAAGACTACGATCCCCAGCGAATCTTGTTTTTGGGCCGACTGACTTCCGCCGAGTTGGCCCGTTTGTTTTCGCTGAGCGATCTGCACGTTTATTTGACGGTTCCCTTCGTGCTGTCTTGGTCGCTGATGAATGCCTTGGCCTGCGGAACAACCGTGTTGGCTTCGGACGTGGGGCCGGTGCGGGAAATGATTCGCCACGGCGAGAACGGGTTGTTGGTCGATTTCTTCGATTTGGATGCGATGGGGAAACAAGCCGGGCAAGTTTTGGATGCCCCCGCGGATTATCGAAACCTCGGCAGAAACGGCATGCGGATGATTCAAGAACACTACAGCCTGGACCAATGCCTGCCCCAGATGCTCAAATTGTATCAAGAAACGCTCGACCAATCCGGCTGATCTTATCGGTTTGAATCTTGATGCGCGTGCTGTTTACGATTCCTCATTTTTTTCCGCGTAATCCTGCGAAGCCCGCGACCACGGGACACGGGGCCTTGCGAGGAAACCCCGAGGCTCGCCAAGCCGCGGTGACTCGCTGCGTGTTATCGCTTCATCAATCGTTCGGCAGCGCTCAGCACATCATGCAGCTTGCGGAAAAGCGCACGCGACCGGCCAACGAAGCGTTTCGGGCTGAGGTCCACATCGTGATTTGCACGACCGGCGGGCAGCATCTTTTGGATCAACTGCCCGTGGATCGAAAAATGTATCACCATCACCCCACGCAAGCCGACCCGTTGTTGCTGGGCTACGAATGCCAGGCGGTGTTGCGGGACCGTTGGGGCAACTACGACTATTACGGCTATCTCGAAGATGATTTGATTCTGCACGATCCTTGGCTGTTCGTGAAGTTGGCTTGGTTTTCGTCGCAGGCCGGTTCCGAGGCGTTGTTGTTGCCCAACCGCTTCGAGCGAGGCGCGGGGGTCTTGGTCAACAAAGCCTACGTGGATGGGGATCTTGCGGCCCGCTTGACGGCGAAGTTTCAGGATCTCACCCAGATTCCCGAATTTCGCGGGACGGTTTTGGGCGTGCCCGTGGTGTTTCGGCGACCGCTCAATCCGCACGCGGGCTGTTACTTTCTCACAGCGGAACAAATGGCATTCTGGACCCGCCAACCGCATTTTCTCGACCGTTCCTCGGCGTTCGTGGGGCCGCTGGAAAGTGCCGCCACGCTGGGAATTTTGCGCACGTTTCGGATCTACAAGCCCGCGCGAGAAAACGCGAGCTTCTTGGAGATCGAGCATTTTGGAACGGGTTTTCTCAGCCAACTCCGCCGGCCCGATGCTCCGCCGGCATAGCCCGCGCGATGAGGCCGATTGCAAGCCGTGGCATAAATGACGTAAGAACTGATTCCCATTCAATTGACCACCTGATAAAATTCAAGCGTTCGAGCGAGATCGCGTGGGCAACCTTCCCAGCCAACCTTTGTCAAAACGGTCGCGGCTTTCAGGTTCTGTTTCTTTCCCAGGAGACACCGCATGGGACAATTTGAAGAGGAATTCCCGCCGACGGCCAATGCGGATGATTTTGATTCGCTCTTATTGAATGAATTTCAGCAGGCATGGCAGGAAGTTGTGGAACGCATTGCGCTGCCCGACCTTGCCGCTTTCCAAAATCGGGCCCAAGCCTTCGGCTGCTCGCATCTTAGCCCGCGGCTGCAAGATCTGGATTCCGAATATCGAAGCCGACTCGCGAAAGAACCCCAGAGCCAATTGCCGGGGCTTTCTGCTTTAGATCAAGAGCGCGCTGGGGAGAACACAATCGTCGGCCCTCCGCCTATCGAGGATTCGGAGGGCTTCGTTGTGGCGGATGAGGGGCAGTATCTTTTGGAAACCCCCGCCGGAGCCTTGCCCGGAACCGCGGCCTGGGTTCCCTTGGAAGATTCCGAAGAAGACGCTTCCAAGCCGGCGTTCGCCCCAACAATTATCGGCCCTCCGCCCATCGAAGATTCGGAGGGCTTCATTGTGGCCGGTGAGGGAGAGTATATTTTGGAAACCCCTGGCGGGGCCTTGCCGGGGACTGCGGCCTGGGTTTCCCAGGAAGAACCTGAAGACGCCGCTTCTACGCCGGCTTTCGCTCCGACAATCGTCGGCAACACCGACCAAGGGAAAAACGCTCCCACCGATGGGGCCGGCGGAACCGCGAGTTCCAAACAGCCGATTGTCGTCCGCGTGGCAGGATACGAGATTCTCGGCACTTTGGGGCGCGGCGGAATGGGCGTGGTTTACCGCGCCCGGCAGGTAGGGCTAAACCGCTTCGTTGCTTTGAAAATGATCCTCAACGGAAAGCACGTGGCCCCGGAAGTTTTGGATCGCTTTCGCGCCGAAGCCGAAGCCGTCGCCCAGTTGCAGCACCAAAACATCGTGCAGATCTACGACATCGGCACGCACGATGGCTTGCCGTTTTTCTCGCTGGAATTGGTGGAAGGCGAATCGCTCGCCGCAGCACAAGACAACCAACCGATGCCCGCCAATCGGTCGGCGGCGATCATCGAAACTTTGGCCCGTGCGATGCACTATGCCCACGTGCGGGGAATTGTGCATCGCGATCTCAAACCCGCCAACGTGCTGCTGACGACCGAAGGCGTGCCCAAAGTCACCGACTTCGGCCTGGTGAAGCGGTTAGAAGACGATAAGGATTCCGTGCAGACGCGAGCGGGAACCATCATGGGAACACCCAGCTACATGGCTCCCGAACAGGCGTGGGGCAGCGAAGATGTGGGGCCGCTTGCCGATGTCTATTCCTTGGGAGCCACGCTTTACGCCCTGTTGACGGGTCGCCCGCCGTTCATGGGACCGACACCGGCAGAGACCGTGTTGCTGCTTCGTCACCAAGAACCCGTTCCGCCTTCGCGTTTGCAACCCAACCTGCCGCGCGATCTGGAAACCATCTGCCTGAAATGCTTGCAGAAAGAGCCGGAAAAACGCTACGCGAACGCCGAGGATTTCGCGGAAGATTTGCGGCGGTTTCAGGCGGGCGAACCGGTTCTGGCCCGTCCCGTGGGCCGCAGCGAACGGCTTTGGCGCTGGTGCCGACGGAACCCGGCTTTGGCGGTTTCGGGCGGGATCGCGATCGCCTTGGCAATCTTTTTGATGATCGGCGGACCGCTGGCGGCTCTCGTTATCAATCGCGAACGCGAAACTGCGATCACGGCCCAAGGACTTGCCGAAAAGAACGAAAAACAAGCCGCCCTCAACGCCGGCCTCGCGCGCGAGCAGCGCGACTTCGCCTTGATCGCGATTGAAACCCTCGTCGAGCGCAGTGCCCACCCAACTGAAAAACGTGCCCGGCACGGATTCCATCAAGAAAAACCTGCTGCTGACGGCGATGGATGGCTTGAACAAAATCGGCGATGTGGGCGGCAAGGAAAGCAAAGATTTCGTCTTCGCCAAGGCCCACGCGAAAATGGGCGAAGTGCTGCTGGAAGTCGGCGAGACCCAATCCGCTCAGAAGCAATTCCTGCTCAGCCATGCGATTTTATCTCGGCTTGCCAAAACCGAAACGGAAACCGCAAAGGACGTCCATTATCTCCGATTGGGCCGTTCGTTCCGCAATCTGGGAAAAGCCGCCGAACGCTTGGAAGGCGCACGGGCGGCGAACGATTTTTACCGAGATTCTTTGAAGGCCCGCGAAGCGGCGCTGCCCATCGCCGATGATCCGTTGTTCGTCAAACAGGAAATCGCAGAGTGTTACGGAGATTTGGGCCGGATGGCTCTCGATTTGGGCCACCCCCGCGAAGCAATGGACGACTTCACCAAAAGCATCGCGTATCGCGAGGAATGGCTGACAAAAAATCCGGGAAACGAAGCCGCACTTCGCGAGCAAGCGGGCGCAAAATCTTCTTTGGGACACGCCTACGTGAACTTGGGCGACCCCGCCGAGGCGGAAAAGCAATATCAAGAATCGCTCGCCGTTCTCAGCAAATTGGCCCAGAAGGACAAGCCGGATGTCACCGATCGCACCAATGTGGCGCTCTGTTACAACGATCTCGGCACGGCGGAATTGTTTGCGGGAAATTTGCCCGCCGCGCGGGAGAACTGCCGACTATCGGCCAAGCAGTTGGAAGTGTTGTATATCGAAAACCACCGCAGTGTGTTCCTGCTCCGCAAACTGGTAAAATCGTATTACAGCTTGGGGACGGCTTGCCAGCAGTTAAATGACCCCGAAACGGCACATTATCTTGAACGCAGTGTGACTTCGGGGGAGCACTTGTTTAAGAGGACGGACAAGGAGCGGAGTGCCCGGCAGGTCTTCATGCTGGCTTTGGCCCGCGATGGACAAATCGCCGCCGCGATGACCCATTTGGAACACATCGAAAATGCAGCGGCCCAAGAAACCGATGCGCTCTATCAAGTCGCCTGCACTTACGCCCTGTGCGCCGCAGCGCGGGATCGCGCGAAAACAGCCCGAACCAGCCTGCGCTGCCTTCCGCCGAAGCCTTCCGTGGAAAAGCGGTCGCCGCGCTCAGGCAAGCCGTGAAGCAAGGTTATCGCGCCACGGGCATGCTGAAACTCGACCCCGATCTCGCCGGCGTGCGGGAAGATGCCGAGTTCCAAAAACTCATCGCCGAACTCACTCAAGGGGAGATGACAACCGCGAGGAAATAAGAATCGCCTAGAAATGAACTCATGCGTTCAAGCGAAAACCCGAAATCTGGCGGAAGCGGGAATTTTGTCGAACCGGGAAAAAACCGTTTGTCAAATTGCATGATCTTATGTTAAGATCTGAAACTCCATTCCAGTGGATTGACACTTCCCCATCTCATTCCGAGATGTTTTTCCGGTCGGCATTCGCTTAGGAGACAGACACCCATGGCACGCAATCCCGTATTGGCCAAAAATATTATGGTCACCAAGCTCGTCACGCTTTCTCCGAACATGGATGCGTTCGAGGCAATCGCTCTGCTTTTGAAATACCGCATCTCCGGTGCGCCGGTGGTCGATCCCGAACGCAATTATCTGGGCGTGTTTTCCGAACGCTGCTGCATGAGCCTGTTGGTGGAAGGAGCCTATCAGCAACTTCCTTCGGTTCAAGTTTACGCCTACATGGACATCGACGCGATCACGATTGATGAGGAGATGGACTTGCTGAGCATCGCGCAGATTTTTCTCAGTACGCACGCCCGCCGCTTGCCGGTGGTCGAGGACAGAAAACTCGTAGGCCAAATCAGCCGCCGAGACGTGTTGAGCGCGATTCACACTATGAGCGCGATCGAAAGCAACGGAGAGTCGGCGTTGTTGTATCTCAGTTCCCTCGTCGAACGCCACAATGCCCCGATTGGATAATCTTCGCATTGATCCCGTGGTGGCCTCTGCCGAGGAAATTGTGCAGCGGGTTCGCCAAGAGTTGCCGGAACATCAAGGCTTGGATTCCGCCGCCGAGGGTGTTGCGCGGGCGGCCCGCGAAGCGCAGCGAGTTTCCCAGCAATTGAAAAAGCCCTGGGGTCTGCATCGCATGCCCGCCGTGTTTCTCGCGGCGGCATTGCTGGTGTTCGGCCTCTGGATTTATTGGCGGTTCCTGCACGTCAAAACGCTGGTCATCGCCCTGCCGGCACGCGATGCCATCGAACTCTCCGAGCGCGTGAACCAAACCGGGCGGATTCAAATTCGGAAACACACCACCGAAGGTTCGCGGGACAGCCTGGCCTTGTTGAAGGAAGAAAAAGTCGATCTGGCCTTTGTGCAAGGCGGATTCGAGAATCCCCCGCGGGCTGCCTCGCTTGCAGATTCCCCAATCGGAAATGCTCTTGTTTTTTCTGAAGGAGGGGATTTCCGGGCCGGCGGAAATTCGGCAGATGTTGACCTCCTCGGAAGATCAAGGCAGCCACACCGTTGCCCAACAATTTGCAAAGATCTGGCGGATCGAAGACCGCGTGACGTATCTGTTCGATTGGCGGGAACTGACGGTGAATCCCAATTACCAGATTCCCGGGGGTGTGGATGCGGCGTTTCTCATCAAAGACTTGGCCAACGAAAACACTTTCGCGGGAGTTCGCAGATTGCACGAAGCCGGCTTTCGTTTGGCCTCGCCAGACATCGGAGCCAGAGCGCTGACGAGGGATTTTCTCAAACCCGCGGAAATTCCCGCCGGCTATTTGGACTCCAACCCGCCCACGCCCGCCCAGGCGATTTCCACTTACGAGGTGGCCACCTATTTGGTGGCGAGAAAATCCCTCACGCCGCGTTTGTTCGCCGAGGCCGTTCATCTGCTCGACCAGGACACCAACACGTTGGGAAAGCTGGGCTTCGAGCCGACCTTCACCCAAGCCAAAGAAGTCTTCGAAGCCATCGAGGCGTTTCTGGGGATTTTGGTCTATATCGGTTTGGCGTTTCTGACGCTATTGGGCATCGAAATTTCCACCTATCGCCGGCGGTTCAACGAGCTGAATACGTTAATCAGCCTGATTAGCATGCACCAAAGCGATAAAGACGTGCTCGGCTTGGCCGACGACAACAAGCGAGAAAAAAACCTGTTGTATCTCAGCTTGTGCAGCGATTTATTGGGGATTATTGGGGTCATCACGGGCTACTATTCCCAAGAAAATCCCTCGCTGCTTTACAATCGGCTGACCGAGATTATCTATCAACGCTCCAGCAGCATGAAGCTCAACATTCAACTCAAAATCCTGCATGCGACAGTCGGAGTGAAAGACCCCAAACCCCCGCCCGCCGATGCGGCAGGCGGGAGCCATGCTCTCGGACCAAACAGAAGCACGACGAATTGATGGCCAGCGAAGCGATTCGCATTCAAAGCTGCTATAATCCAAGATTGTGGCTCCCTTTCGTCGATCATCAATTGAACAACGATGCCGGCGCGGAAAACCGGGCAGAAGCCGATTGTCCTTCTCAACCTGGAATCGGAGCTAAGTCTTTCGGGAAATCGGTTTCCACGATTTTCCGGGCGAGTATCATCACGATGAATCTTCCATGACCGAATTGCATCCCGCCCCGCTCCTCCCTCCACCGGATTCCCCCTCCGCCGACAACCTCACCGCGCGAACCGCCATTCGCTTGCTCGATGCGGGATTGATTCTGTTCCTGCTCGTGTTGTGGTTTCTCTGGTTTACGCAGAAGAAGTCCGCCTGGCGGATTGATGTAATTTTCTTTTTCTCCGGCTGGCAAACGCTGCTCTCTTTGATTGCGCTGCTCGGCTGCCGGCGGTCTCGCAAACTGTGGATGCACGCCTTCATCAGCACGGGTTTGGTGTTGGCTGTTTCTGCGGGCTTGTATTTCGGCAAGCTCTCGGTCGTGCTGATGTGGACCGCCGAGGCGTTTGTGCATTTTGGGCTGCCTTTGTGCGGGTTGATCGCGGGTCTTGGGGTTTTCGCGGTTCCGTATTTGTTGCGGCACCGCATTGGTTGGCCGCTCAAAATCTGGCTGTTGGTGACGGTGAGTTTGCTGACCGCCGAACCGCTGGCAAGAGTTTGGGAGTTTTCCCATTCGCCCCATCTGGAATTGCCGAGGGGATTCCCAGACCCGCCCGCCGGAGAAATCCATATCGCGGCCATCGGTGGTTCCTCCACGCTGGGGTATCCCTACCAACCGAAATTCGGCTTCCCGCAGGTTGTCGCGTGGAGATTGGAGCAGTTGTATCCGCAGCGGAAAATCGTGCTGCACAATCTGGCCATCGCGGGGATCAATTTTCGCCAAGCGGTCCGCGAACTCAACCAGCTAACCGTTCGACCGCAGATCTTATTGATCTACTCGGGACATAACGAGTTCTATCACGAAATGGTCGAACTCAGTGAAGATGCCACGCCCCAGTTGGCGGCCGTCGATTCCTGGATGGAATGGTCGGCGTTGTTTCGTCTCTTAAATTCCCGTGTCACATCTTGGCGATCTTTGACGGAATTTCACACGGCGACCGATTCCTACGGCGACAGAGCCTACATTTCCCCACATCTCTACCAAACACGCCTCGCTCGGTTCCGCAGCCAATGCGGGCAACTCGACCGCTTTTGCGAGACTCAACACATCACGCCGATTTGGTTCGTGCCGGCGTGTTCCGATTCCCTTTTCGAGCCAAACCGTTCGCGGGCCTCGCAACCGTTTTCGCCGGAAGATCGGGCGTTGTCCCAGGAAGCAGCGGAGGCGATGCAGGCGGGCGAAACCGATTTGGCAATCGAACGCTATCGCCGGCTCTCGAACAAGTTTCCCGAGTTCGCGGAATTTCATTTCCGTTTGGCGCTTGGTCTGGAAAAAACGGGGAACTTCGCAGAAGCGCAGCGGCATTTTGCCGAAGCCATCGACCGCGATGGACATTCCCTTCGCACGAATCGCGATTACCGCGAGGCAATCCGCCGGACTGCGCAAAAAACGAATCGCCCGCTGGTGGAAACCGGCGAATCTCTTCGCGGGCACACTCAGGATGGGATTTTGGGGGCCGCGTTCTTTTTGGATAACGTCCACATGACGATCTTGGGTTACTATCTGACCGGGATTGCCGGCAGCAAGGCCATTGTGCGGTCTGGCGTATTGGAAAAAGAGTTTGGTCCGCCCACCGATGCGAAACCATTGACATTGCCACAGGCGATTCGCCGCGCGGGGCTGGATGTTGCGGATCTCGTGAAGGCTTATCGTCGCACCGCGTTTAGTTACGCCGAACTGGAGGCGCTGGCGGAACGACGGATCGCTTAGACACGAAGAATCGCTTCGATTCGCGGAACTGGCCGAAGCTTTGGAGAAACGGGAAATTCAACCCGGCGAACGCGGCACGGAATTTTTGGAAAGCCGGGACGAGGAAGTTCCTGACGATTCGTCATAACGTCTTGTCTCAATATGGTTTGCGGCTCGGCAGGGGTCTCGGCCTCTCCGCGGCTTTTACTCCCCGGCAAATTCTAAGAACGAGGTTTATCGCCCATCGCTGCGGGGCGGGGTTTCTTCCTTGACGGTCTCTGCCAACTTGGGCAACAGCGAAAATCTTTCGTTGGCATCGAACTGGCCTGCAAACGTCGGGTCCAGCAAATAATCGGGACGCCGGCAGCGCCGGCAGCCTTCGCCGTGAATCATCACCAAGGTTTCTTCCGGGTCCAATTCATGCAGGTCTTGGGCGTCCCAATTGACGACTTTAGACCATTCGCTGGCCATCAGGTGGTTGGTCACGCCGAAGGTTTGCAAGACCGCCGAGTTATTGAGGATGGTTTCCCAATCCCTAGGGTATAGCAAACGCAATTGGCTGAGGTCTTGCCAGAAGGACCAAATTTGCAGCCCGTAACCTCGCAGCAAAGTGATGGCCTGTTTCAAAGCCGGCAGCGAACCCAATTGTGCGCATTCATCCAACAGAAACAGCGTTCGTTGCTGGGGGATTTGCCGGCGGCTAATGACCGCCGTCAATAGCGTGTTGACCCACAACCGCAACAACGCCTTGTGGCTGTCGAGTTTTTCGGGCGGAATCACAATGTAGATGGAAAGCGGTTTGCCGGCGACCACATCTTGCAAATTGAAGCTGGAGGAATCCAGCGTCTCGGCCACTTCCCGGCTGCCTAAGACTTTGATGTAAGTGGAAGCCGTCGAACGCACCGAGGGCCTTGTGCGTTCCGCTGGATGCGAAAGATAAGCCACGATTTCATCGCGGGCCATCTTGTTGACGACGGCATCCTTATCCAGCATGCTGGCGAGAGTGTAATCCATATCATCGTGATAGATTAAACCCCTTAAGGTGTTGAGATTTCGCTCCGCCTTGGAGGAAGTTGAGGCAATGTGAGCAATCAACCCCGCCATGATTGCCGAGGCACTGTCGCTCCAAAACGGATCATCGGAGAAATGGTGTCCGACGGAGAGCATCGAGGCGAGCATCTCGGCATCGCAATCGAGAATGGATTTATCCAACTCGAAAATGTCCATTGGGTTTAAGCGGTCGCTTTTTTCCGTGACGATGTGGAACGGGTCCAGCACGATCACGCGTTGGCCCATCTCGCGGCGGCGGCGGGCGGTGACTTGGTAGTTTTCGCCTTTGGGGTCAATCGTGATGACCGGGCCATCGTAAGACAGCAAATTGGGGATAATCACGCCCCGGCCTTTGCCCGCTCCCGTGGGGGCCACCGTCAGCAAGTGACTGTCCCCGGCGTAGCTCAAGGGGGGCGGAGCGGTCCGACGAATCCTGCGGGAGACCGGGGCAAATCCAAACGGGCGGTTCATCAAATCCTCGGCATCCCAGCCTAGCAGCAACTCCCTGTCGTTTTCCAAAGGGGTTTGTCGTCCGCGACTCATGGGGGGGACTCCTTCGATTGAGAAAACTCGGCGGCAAAAGAAAATCTGTGATAGAGAGAAAAAAGCACTGCTTGAAACAAGAACGCAATCACTTCAATCGTAGATCTCAATTCCTGCGAGTTAATCGGAAAAATCTGCAGCAAAACCAAGAATTTCCGACTTTCCCCCGTTTTGAGGCGTTTTGGTGTCCGTTTTTTCTCTCGAAAAGCCATCTTTTGAATGAATGTGCAGGCAAGACAAAGCAGGTTTGCGAAAAGAATCAACCCACCGGAAAATGGAAAAAACAGGAAATTTGCCGGTAAAATCCCCCTTTTTTCATAGGGAACTGCCAAACTCAGAACCCGTTCGGGGAAAGAAGTGTCTAATGGGGAGAGATTTCGTCGGCTCACGTTTTGAGGGAGAACGGCCATGTATGTCGATGCCGAAATGGTGCTGATTTTCGCCATCGCCCTTTTTAGCGGGCTGGCGTTTTACGCAATTGCCGCGCGCGATCCCCAAAAAGACAACGCGGGCGAAACCCCAAGCCCCCTGTGCGATTCGCCGCAATAGTTTTCAGAGGTCGGAGGTCAGCATTTTTTCCATTTCCGGCTCTCGACTCTTGTCGCAATCAATCGCCTTCGGGGATTGGAGGGGCGGTTGTTTCATCCATTCCGGGCAGCAGGTGGCCGAGTTTGTCGCGTTTGGTTGCCAGATAGCGTTCGCGGTGTTCGTGGGGCGGGGCGATGATGGGAACTTGCTCGACCACCCGCAAATCCATCCCGGATAGCGTGAAGGCATCGGTCTTTTTGGGGTTGTTCGTCAACAGGCGGATGTCGGTTAGCTCCAAATCCTTCAAGATTTGCAGGCCCACCATGTAATCCCGGTGATCGGCTTTGAAACCCAATTCCTCGTTGGCTTCCACAGTGTCCGAACCTTTGTCTTGCAGTTCGTAGGCTTTGAGCTTGGCCAATAAACCGATGCCTCGGCCTTCTTGGGGCAGATAAACCACCACGCCTTGGCCTTCGCGGTGAATCATTTCCATCGCCATGTGCAGTTGGTCGCCGCAATCGCAGCGGAGCGAATCCATCAAGTCGCCGGTGAAGCACGAAGAGTGCATCCGCACCAAGGGCGGTTTGTCGGCGGATTTGAAGTCGCCCCAAACCATTGCCAAGGGTTCTTGGTCTTCGTGTTCCACGCGATAGCCGATCAAACGGGGGTTGCCGAATTTCGCGGTGGGAATCGTCACATCCGCTTCCCGATGGACCAACCGTTCGCGCACGCGCCGATGCCGAATCAGGGCTTCAATTGTGATAATGGGAATGTCGCGTTCCGAAGAAATCTGCTTGAGTTCATCGTATCCCGCCATGTCGAGCGAGGTTTGGCTGCAGATTTCGATCAAAGCCCCCACGGGTTTCAACCCCGCCATTTGCAGGAGATCCACGGTGGCTTCGGTGTGTCCCGCCCGCCTTAACACGCCGCCTTCTTTGGCGAGCAGAGGGTTAAGATGCCCTGGTCGTTGGAAATCCGCCGCCGTCGATTTGGGGTCGGCGAGTTTTTGGATCGTCAACGCCCGATTGTGCGGGCTGACCCCCGTGCCGCTGTCCACGTGATCGACCGGCATCAAAAACGGGGTGTGATGCACCGAAGTGTTGCGGTCTTCCTGCACGATGGGATGCAAATTCAAGCGGTCGGCGGTTTCTTCGGTCATCGGCACGCAGACCACGCCCCGCCCCCAGCGCAGCATGAAATCCACCATTTCCGGCGTGATGGACTCGGCGGCACAAATGAAATCGCCTTCGTTTTCGCGGTCTTCATCATCCACCACGATCACCAACCGCCCGGCCTTCAATGCGGCTAAAGCTTCATCAATCGGATGATAGCGATCCGTCATGTTTTCCGTTGCCACCAAAGTTAGGAAGAAAAGTAAGCGGCAAGGCGTGAGCCGCCAGTTCTGCTGAAAACCTGGGAAACCGGCGGCTAGCGCCTTGCCGCTCAGGGGAGGGTCGCCCCGGTTAAAGGTTCTGTCCTTGTTGATCAAGGAAAGTATAGAGACCGGGGTGTTCTTTCGCCAATCCCTGCAAAATATGGAATTTCCGTGCAAATCGGGATAACCAATTCCGGCGGAGGTTCAACTTCTAAGAGAAGCCCCCAAGGAATACCCGGTGGAACGTTGACATCCCAACGAATGTTGATATGTTAAATGATGGGAAGACGCCTGTATTTCCCAAAAGGGAATGTTCTCCTCAAAACACCAAAGATCACTCCAAACCACCAGCCGGTCATTCACTCCTAAAACAACCAACCCGATGGGGAAACTCGTTTTTGAGTCTCGCCATCTTCCCCACTGTTCGCGGCATGGAAACAAGCGGGAGAAAAACCATGAGCCAATCGAAACGGAACACTCTGCAACTTGGAATGGGAGCCTTATTGTTGGCTCTGGCTTGCACCGTGGCAACACCCCTGTGGGCGGCAGAAACTGCGTCCAAGGTTCCCCAAGCCAAGGGATTGGGCGATCCGGGCACGCTCAAAACCGTGCGGATCGAACCCTCCGCCGAGGGCAAAGGCATTATCATTCGCGGTCGAGATGCCCGGCAGCAATTGTTCGTGACCGGCGAATACTCCAGCGGGCAGCTTCGCGATTTGACGCAACACGTCAAATTCCAAGTCAGCCCGGCGGGAGTTCTCAACGTGGATGACACCGGCTTGGTCACGCCCGTGACCGATGGCGAAGCCACCATCACCGCCAAGACCGACAAAGGGACCGCCGGGCAAATTGCGGTCCGCGTGGAAGGCGTGGCCCAGCAAATCCCGATCAACTTCAAAAACCAAATCGTGCCCATCTTCACCAAGTTGGGCTGCAACAGCGGCGGTTGCCACGGCAAAGCCAGCGGGCAAAACGGTTTCAAGCTCTCGCTGCTGGGTTTCTATCCCGAGGACGATTACGAGTTTCTCGTCAAGGAAGCCCGCGGGCGACGCATCTTTCCTTCCTCGCCCGCGGAAAGCCTGATTTTGACCAAACCCACCGGGCGATCTCCGCACGGCGGCGGCAAACGCATGGATGTGGACAGCCACGAATACCGCATTCTCTACCGCTGGATTGAACAAGGCATGCCCTACGGCCGCGAAACCGATCCCGTGGTCACGGGCATTCAATGCTTGCCCAAAGGCCGCGTGATGGATCGCGGAGCCGACCAGCAAATCACCGTGCAAGCTACCTACAGCGATGGCACGACCGAAGATGTCACCCGCATGGCCTTGTTTGAAGCCAACGACACCGAAATGGCCGAAGCCACCGAAACCGGCCTGGTTAAAACGCTTGGATCTCGCCGGCGAAGTCGCGATTATGGCCCGCTATCAAGGCCAGGTTTCCACCTTCCGAGCGACGATTCCCTTGGGGGCGGAAGTCGGCAACTTGCCCGCACCGCGAAATTTCATTGATGAAGCGGTGTTCGGCAAGCTGAAAGTGCTGGGCATTCCCGCCGTCGCAACTTGCGGATGATGCCACTTTCATGCGGCGGGTTTCCATCGACATTTCGCGGAACCCTGCCCACCGCCGAAGAAGCCCAAAAATTCCTGGCCGACACCGATCCCCACAAACGCGACAAACTGATCGACAAGCTGTTGGACAGTCCCGAATACGCCGATTACTTCGCCAACAAGTGGAACCTGGTGCTCCGCAACAAAAAACGGCAGAACGAAGACACCGAAGGAACTTATGCCTTCTATCAATGGATTTGGAACAGCCTGTACGACAACAAACCCTACGACCAATTCGCGCGGGAAATTCTAACCGCCTGCGGGCGATCAATCCTACAGCCCGCCGGTGGTTTGGTATCGCGAAGTGGATGAAGTCAACGAGCAAGTCGAAGACACCGCCCAATTGTTCCTGGGACTGCGGATTCAATGTGCTCGCTGCCACCATCATCCTTTCGAAAAGTGGAGCCAGAACGATTATTACGGGTTCTCGGCGTTCTTCAGCCGGGTGGGCCACAAAACGCTGGCCGGCAATGCCAACCCCCGCCTCCGCGAAAAACGCATCTTCCACAATGAAGGAGCCGCCACCGCGAAAAACCCCCGCTCCGGCGAAAATCTGAAACCGGCACGGGTCTCGGCAGCGCCGCTTTACGAGATCGCCCGCCGATCGGATCCCCGCAGTTATCTGGCCGATTGGATGGCCGCCCCGGAAAACCCGTTCTTCGCCAAAGCCGTGGTGAACCGTTATTGGAAGCACTTTTTCAGCCGGGGCATTGTGGAACCGGAAGATGACATGCGGGAAACCAACCCGCCTTCCAACCCGGAACTGCTCGACAATCTCGCCAAGAATTTCATCGAAAGCGGGTTCGATCTGAAAGAGTTGGTCCGTACGATTTGCCGCTCGAAGACTTATCAACTCACTTCGCTGCCCAACGATTACAACCTCAAAGACAAGCAAAACTTCTCGCGGTATTATCCCAAACGGCTAACCGCCGAAGTGCTGTACGATGCCTTCCATCAGGTGACGGCCACATCGCAAAACTATTCCGGCCTACCTGCGGGCACGCGGGCGTTGCAACTTCCCGATCCCACCGTGGGGCCTTACTTCCTGAAAGTCTTCGGCCAACCGCAAGGCGACACCGCCTGCGAATGCGAACGCTCGCAAGAAGCCAACCTCGCCCAAAGTCTGCACCTGTTGAACAGCCAAGAAGTGCAAACGAAAATCAGCAGCGGTTCGGGCCGGGCCTCGTTGCTCTCGAAAAAAGATGACAAACGGGCCAATGAAGATCGCATCCGCGAACTTTACCGCTGGGTGTATTCGCGGGAACCGCAATCGGATGAATTGGCCATCGCCCTCGCCCACATCGCCAAGCACGAAAAAGACCCCAAAATCGCCTACGAAGACATCCTCTGGGCCTTGATTAACACAAAAGAATTCTTGTTCAATCACTAAGATCACCAAGAAACGAATTTCAACATTTGCACCAAAAGGCGAGCGGGGGGCGTAAGCCCCCCGGTTCTTTCCATTACCTAAAAGCGAACTCCAGTTCTTTAGGGAAACAAAGATGCTTACGGAGTTAAGGACGATTCAAGGAAGAAGTTAGAGTCTGAACCATTCAAAGTAACCAGGGGGCTTACGCCCCCCGCTCGTTTTGTCTCATAAATGACATTTATGCTCTTGGCGATGCAAAATCAAAACGCCTGCCTTTCCCGCCCGGTTTTTTCATTGGGTGCGGCATCAATCACACGCCTCCATTGCTACGGGGAAATATCATGAGGAAACAAGCTGCTTTTACCGTTCTCCTTATAGGGTCATGTTTGCTGGGATCGGAGTTTGCGTTTGCCGCCGACAAAAAAGATCCCATCGGAAAAATTGAGCCGGCGGCGGTGAACTTGGGCCGGCCCGTGGATTTTGAAAAGGACGTTTACCCGTTCTTGGAAACCAATTGCGTGGCTTGCCATAACGTGGCGATTGATGAAGGCAAACTCAATCTGGAAGAAGTCAAAGGCATTCTGAAAGGCGGCAAACACGGCCCCGCCGTGGTCGCGAAAGATCCGGACAAAAGCCTGATATTCCAGTTGGCGTCCCGTTCCAAAAAACCCTCGATGCCGCCCTTGCCCAACGAGGTCGATGCCCATGCGTTGTCGGCCAAAGATGTCGGTATTTTGAAGCAATGGATTTTAGAAGGCGCGAGCGGCGGCAGCGGTTCCAGCCAAGCGGCCATCAACTGGCATCCATTGCCCGGCGGAATCAAATCGGTTTACAGCGTCGCCTTGTCCCCTCGCACCAAGATCGTGGCTGCGGGCAGGGGAAACCAAATCTATTTGTACGATGTCGCCACCGGCCGCGAGTTGGGGCAATTGTTCGATCCGCAACTTAACTCGCTGCAGTTTGACGGCAAGCCGATGTATACCCAAGGAGCTGCCCATCGCGATTTCGTGCATTCCTTGGCATTCAGCCCCGATGGCAATTTGTTGGCGTCCGGGGGTTATCGGGTCGTCAAACTTTGGCAGCGACCGCAAAACGAACAGTCCTATACCATCGCAGGCAATCAACCGGCCACGGCGATTGCTCTTAGCCCCGATCAAAAACTGTGGGCCATCGCGCGAGCGGACAATTCGATTCAAATTGCCCAGGCGACGGATGGCAAAGTCATCAACACGCTTTCCGGCCATGCCGCCCCCGTGAAAGGTTTGGCTTTCTCGCCGGATGGTGCAAAACTCTACTCAGCTTCGGCCGATAAAACGCTGCGGGCTTGGAATCTGGCCGATGGCAAACAACTTTGGCAAGTCGAGTCTCCGGTCCCCATGCGGGATCTCACGCTCAACAAAGAAGGCACGCTGGCGATCTCGGCGGATGAAGATAACAAGCTGCGGGTGTGGTCCACCACGCCGGAGGAAAAAAAGGACAAAGACGGCAAACCCGAACCGGTTGTTCCCGTCCGCGAACTCGCGGGGCATGGCAAACCCGTGACCAGCGTGGCGTTGATTCTGCCGGCGGGAAATCAGGTTCTCTCGGGCAGCGAAGATGGAACCGTCAGGGTTTGGGACATCAATTCGGGCGGGCAGATTCGCACGATGAACCACGGCGGCAGCGTGACCGATGTGGCCGCAAGTTCCGATGGCAAAGCCTTTGCCAGCACAAGCACCACCAACACCGCCAAACTTTGGAACGCCGGCAATGGGCAGCAAATCGCGGAAGTCAAAGGCAGCATCTCTGCGCAATTCCAATTGAACGATGTGACGGAAGATAAAGTCGTGGCCGATCAGTTGGTCAAATTGGCGGATGGCGAAGAGAAGGCTGCGGACAAGAATCTGAAAGACCGCGAAGCCGCCGTCAAAACGGCGGCCGAAGCCAAGAAGAAAGCGGATGAGGCGGTGCAGGCTCCCCAGAAAAAAGTGGACGATGCGAAGGCAAAACTCAAAGCCGCTCAGGAAGAATTGGCCAAAAAGACCGATGACAAGGGCCTGCAAAAGAAGGTCGAAGATGCCCAAAAGGAAGCCGTCAAGCTCGATGCGGAATTGAAGAAAGTCACCGATGCCCAATCCGCCGCCGAACGCACGTTGAAGTTAGCGGAAAAATCGGTCGAGACCGCCAAGACCGATTTGGAGAAATCCAAAACCAAGCACGCCGAGGCGAAGAAACAATTGGAAGCCGCGACCGCCCAAGTCACGGCAGCCACCAATGCCAATAACGCCACCGCGAAACCGCTGAAAGCCGTGGCGTTCTCGCCGGACGGCAAACTGTTTGCGACGGCCGGAGACGATCAAACCGTGCAACTTTGGTCGGCGACGGATGGGCAAGCGCTGGATACGATCTCGGGCCATGCTGGCTCGGTCGATCAATTGGTGTTTGGTGCGGGCGACGTTTTGCTTGCGGCCTCGGCGGATAAAAAGGTCATCGCTTGGCGGACCAATGCCCCTTGGAAACTTGCGGCCACTTTGGGGCCGGCGGCAGATCATCCGCTCGATTTGGCGGCATCGCCATTCATCAATCGGGTGTTGGCGCTCGATTTCAGCCGGGATGGAAAACTGCTGGCCACCGGCGGCGGCGATCCCTCGCGATCCGGCGAATTGATGATCTGGAACGTCCCCGAACGCAAACTGCTGAAAAACATCGAAGACGCCCACAGCGATACCGTGCTGGGCGTGGAGTTCTCCCGCGATGGCAAATCGCTGGTTTCCGGTGCGACGGATAAGTTCGTGAAAACTTTTGATGTGGCCACCGGCAAACATCTGCGTTCTTATGAAGGGCACACGCATCACGTGATGGACGTGGCCTGGAAAGCCGACCAAACCACCCTCGTCAGTGCCGGGGCGGATAACGTCATCAAAGTTTGGAACGCCGAGACCGGCGAGCAAAAAACCACAATCACGAATTACTCCAAGCAAGTCACCTCGATCCAATTTATGGGCACGGGCGAAGACGTGGTGAGTTGCGGCGGCGACCAGACCGTGCGATTCCATCGCGTTTCCAATCGGCAAAACATACGCAACTTCGGCGGCAACACCGATTATGTTTATTCCGTAGCCGCCACGCCCGATGAAAAAATCGTCGTCGCCGGCGGAGAAGATGGCATCGTGCGGGTCTGGAACGGGCAGAACGGGCAAGTTTTATTCAGCTTTGCCCCCCCAGTTCCGCCCGTCGATCCCAATCAAGCCCAAGCCGCCGCCGGGAAGAAATAGCGTCCCGCGTAATTCGTGAGCCGGGTGAAGGCCGAAAAAAACTTCATTCGGCTCTCGTGTGTTGCGAAAACGCTAGAAAATGAACAGAATCTAAATTCTTGCTGTCATCCTTGATTGGCTCTCCTGAGAAAGATTTGACCCCATGAAGTTGTTTGTGTCTTCGCTGGGAATGGCGATTGTGTTCTGCGCTTGTGCGGCTGAAGTTCGAGCCGAGGTGGATGAATCGCCTTTGCCCGTCAAAACCCAGCGGGCGTTTCCCGAATTGCGGTTCGATCGCCCGATTGTCGTCACCTATGCCAAAGACGGCAGCAACCGCGTGTTCGTGGCTTGCCAGAAGGGGCAAATTCTTGTTTTTCCCAACGATCAAAGCGTGGAAGAAACCAAGGTTTTCCTCGACATCACCTCGAAAGTCGTCTACCAAGACAAGCAGAATGAAGAAGGTTTACTGGGCTTCGTATTTCATCCCGATTACAAAAAGAACGGCGAGTTCTTCATTTATTACTCCACGACAGATGCTCCGCTGACCTCGGTGATTTCGCGGTTCCGCGTTTCCAAGGATGACCCCGGCAAAGCCGATGCCAAATTTGAAGAAGAAGTCATGCGGATCAAGCAGCCGTTCTGGAACCACAACGGCGGCACGATTGAGTTCGGCCCCGACGGCTATCTCTACATCGGACTAGGCGACGGCGGCAAAGCGAACGATCCCTTTAAGAACGGCCAAAACTTAAGCACGCTGCTCGGCTCGATTTTGCGGATCGACGTGGACCACAAAGACCCCGGCTTGGGTTATGCGATTCCCAAAGACAACCCCTTCGTCGGCAAGAAAGACGCGCGGGGAAATCTGGGCCTATGGGCTGCGAAACATCTGGCGGTTGTCCTTCGACCGAAAAACCGGCACGCTCTGGGCCGGCGATGTCGGGCAGGATCTGTGGGAAGAAATCGACATCATTAAAAAAGGCGGCAACTACGGTTGGAACGTCCGCGAAGCCATGCATCCTTTCCCGCCCAATAGCAAATCCTCTGCCAAGGGTACGATCGAACCCATTTGGGAGTACCATCACACCATCGGCAAATCCATCACCGGCGGAACCGTGTACCGAGGCAAAAAGCTGCCGGGACTGCAAGGGTATTACATCTACGCCGATTACGTTACCGGCTTGGTTTGGGGGCTGAAATACGATGAGAAAACCCAAACCGTCACCGCCAACCGCCCCATTCAAACCAACAAGCTGCCGATTATGTCCTTCGGCGAAGATGCGAATGGCGAATTGTATCTGACGACCACCTTCGGCGTGCTTTATACTCTCGCCCCGGCGGAGTAGATGGGGAGAAAGGCGAGCGGGAGTGTCAGCCTCTCGGTTCTGCTGAGATCATAGTAGCCGTCCAAATCTCACCAGCCGGCTGACACCGGCCGCTCGCCGGGATGAAGTTTTGATGGAAGGCAAACGGAGCGGCAGTATGGCCGACAAGAATTCTCGCGTGATTGTGCTGACGGGTGCGACCCAAGGCTTAGGGCGGGCAATGGCGGTTCGCTTCATTGAAGCCGGCCATACCGTGGCCGGTTGCGGAAGGTCGGCAATGGGGATTGAATCTCTGGCCGATCAATTCCCAGAGCCGCATCGGTTTCGCGTGGTCGATGTCGCCCAAGATGACCGCGTGGCCGCCTGGGCGAACGATGTTCTGGAAACGTTCGGCCCGCCGGATTTGCTCATCAATAACGCCGCCGTCATCAACCGCAATGCCCCGCTGTGGAAAGTGCCCGCCCAGGAGTTCTCGCAGATTATCGACATCAACGTCAAAGGCGTGGCCAACGTGATTCGCCACTTCGTGCCCGCGATGGTCGAACGCAAGCAAGGCGTGATCGTCAACTTCAGTTCCGGTTGGGGCCGCAGCACTTCCGCCGATGTCGCCCCGTATTGTGCGACGAAGTTCGCCATTGAAGGCTTGACGCAAGCCTTGGCCCAAGAACTTCCCCCAGGCATGGCCGCCGTGCCATTTAACCCCGGCGTGATCAACACCGAAATGCTGCAAACGTGTTTCGGCGAAGGTGCGCACCATTACCCCTCGGCGGAACTTTGGAGCCACACCGCCGCTGCGTTCCTATTATCGTTAGGCCCGAAACACAACGGCCAATCGCTCAGCGCCCCGATGTGAAACGACCGTCTGCAAAGGAAATAATGTAAGCATTTGAGCCACTCAACCTAACCGGGGGCTTACACGCCCCGCTCGCCTTGTCTCCTTCAGCGACCGAAAGCCCCGGCTTCGTATTGTTGCCAGAATTCTTGGGGTGTTAGCCGTTGGGGTTCGCGGAAGGTGATGTCCAATTCCCTCAGCGTTCGCATGCTGCGGATGATCTCCAATCCTTTGGTGATCTTCTTCGGCGTGAACAGCAACCGGGTTAAGTTCAGCTTCGCCAAGGGCCTGAGGTCGGTGACAGCGGAATCGATGATGTTCAATCTCTGCAGCGAAGTCATTTCGGAAAGCGGCGATAAATCGGAAACTGCGGTGCCGGTGATGTCCAAACTCACCAGCATTTTTCCTTTCAACGGTTCCAAAGAAGTCACTTTGGTCTTCACGATCCACAGCGTTCCCACGGTGGTCTTTTTAAGGCCCTCGAGGGAATCCACGGGCGTTTCCACCAGATTGAGTTCCGCCAGGTTCATGCCCGCCAAAGGCGAGAGATCCGTCACCGGAGTCTTGCTGAGATACAACTTTTGCAAAGGGATGTCTTTCAGCGGCGTTAAATCCTTGACTTGGGTTTCCTCCAAGTACAACTCGCGAATCGTCAAACCCTGCAACACGGAAAGATCGGCAATGTCCGATCCCCTCAAGTCCAACATCTGCAAAGGCAACCCTTTCAGCGGGGAGAAATTTTTGACGGGGGATTTGCCCAACGCCAAGGCTTTGAGGTTCCTCAAACCGGCCAGCGGAGAAACATCGCTCACCGAGGTTTCACTGAGGTTTAACGTCTCTAACTGGGGCAGATTTTTTAAGGGCGAAAGATCGGCGACTTGGGTTTTGGCCAAAATCAGAACTTTCAGGCTTTTCATTCCGGCCAGCGGGGAAAGATCTTTCAGCGGGGTTTGGCTGAGAATTAACGTGCTCAATCGCGGCAGATTTTTTAAGGGAGAAAGATCCTTGACCTGCGCGTGATCCAAATTCAGAAACTCCAACTTTTGCATGCCGGCCAAAGGCGAAAGATCTTCCACGCGGGTGTAGGACAAATCCAACTGAGCCAACGGCATGCCTTTCAAAGGAGAAATGTCTTGCACGTTGGTGAGCGTGGCTTCCAAATAGTTCAGCGGCATGCCTTCCAGCGGTGAGAGATCGGTGATGGACACCAACCGGCTGATTTGCAGAAGCTCGATGTCCAAGCCTTTGAGCGGAGCCAAATCTTTCACGCCGGAATCCGCAAGAGCCGCGCTGATGATCTTGCCTTCGCGGACTTCAAACTTCGCGGCGTCGTTGGCGTGCAACTTTTTGCGAAGTGCCGTGACCGCCGGGTTTTCGCGTGCGGAGTCGGCAGGATCAGCCACCCTGCCCTCGGCAGCCACCGTGTTCTCGGCGTTACTGTCCACCGCGTCCTTGGTGCTTTCCTCCACGATGCCCTCGGCAGCCACCGGTTTCGGAGTCTCCGATTTTTCAACCTCCGTGGGCGGCTCGGTTTTCGCTTCGCAACCCGGCAACAACAGCAAGCTCATTGCTACAAAACCGACGGCAAACAATTTCGGCAGATTCAGATTCCCCATCGGGCATTTCCTTGCGGGCTGGTTTATCGGGTGAGACGACGTTTCCATTTAAGGCAATGATGACAATTTCTTCCATCGCTGCCAGAGGAAAAGGTTGGCGAGGAAGATGACCCATTCGCCGGTGGCGAGTTTGTAGGTTGCGGGGGAGATTTCGTGGAACACTCCAAAACCGATGCCGCGAAACAGCACCAGGCAGGCGTGGATGATCAGGCAGGCTTTGAGGGCGAATTCGGTTTCGGCGGAACGCCAAAGCGGCCACAAAAAGACCAAACCCATGCCGACTTCCAAACCGCCGTAAACCGTGAGGAACTCGGATTGGCCGGAACCGGCAATCAATTCAAAGCCCACGGTTTGGGAAGCCCGCGCGGGCAGCAGTGCGCAATACACGCCCAAAAAAACGTAAAGCCCCCCGACGACGCTGAGAAAAATTTTCGTCACGCTGCTCCTTCAGGTTCAATCTTCGCGAATCCGCAGGTTGCGAAACTCGACGGCGTAATCCTCGGCCTGCAGACCGATGCGGCCGGATTTGAGTTCGCCGGGTTCGCAAGCAGATATTTTCGTGCCGTTGAGGGAAGCCGTCACCGCCCCGTCTTTCGAGGTGATCTCGATGCTGTTCCATTCGCCCACAGGGTTGCGGGCTTCTTCGCGGGCGGCCTCATCATCGAGCGAAACCTGCACGCTGAGATCGCGGGCGTTCGATTTGACTTGCCCCATCTGATCGTAGTTCGCCCTTGCACTTCCAGCGATCTGGGCCAGAGTTTGTGCTCGTCGGGAACGTAAATCAGAAACCCGGTGTTGTATTTGTCTCTCGCGGCGGGGGCGGGGGATTCTTCCCTGGGGGCGAACCGAAACTCGCCTTGGAAGGTGAAGTTTCCGTAGGTTTTATTCGTGTAGAGATAGCCCGCGGCGTGCCCGTGGTTTGGATCATGCCGGTTTCTGTCACCGACCACGTCGGTTTGTCTCCCTCCGGTTTGGAGAGAAACGGGGTGAAGTCAGCGAAATCCAAGGCCACGAAATTGCTTTTGGGCAGGGTCGGGGAGTCTTGGGAGGAGGATTTGGATTTGCCGGGGTCATCGTCTTTCACGGCCACCGGGACTTCGCCTTGGCAACCCCAGGCCAAGAGTAGCGAGAACGTCAATCCCCTCGGGAACCACCGTTTGAACGGCATGCGTTTTCCTTCCTTCGGAAATAAGAAGCAAGTGAGAGGCCGATTGGATTATTTGGTTTCGGCGGGTTTGGATTCGGGCTTGCCGACGGAATCGGCTTTGCAGAACGCGAAGGCCAGGGTTTGCACGATGGATTCTTTTTGGGCTTCGCGGGGGTCGCCGCCGGCAAAACCCGCGTTGCCCATAGGGGCCGCCGGCAACAAGCCTTCGGCCTGGGCCTTTTGAATTTCCTGAGCGATAATTTGCTGCATGGCGGCGGGGTTGGGGGCTTGAGGAATGCCGTAGCGTCCGCGACGGCTTCCCATCTGGCGTTGCAAGGCAACTTGAATCCGCTGGCGAACGACCATCATTCCGGCGATTTGCTTGGCCTGTCCCATCGGGCCGGCGGCGGCTTGGTCTTCCGGTTTGACGGCGGGAATCTCGCCCAAGTCGCCTAGCCCCATTTTCAGTTTGGGCAAACTCCGCATGGCGGTGGACAAGGTTTTGCAGGCTTCGAGTGCCGCTTCGGGATTGCCGAACGTAAAGACTTGATCGTTCAAAGTCAGCGCGGCCTCGAAAGCGGGGGCATCGCCCTCTTTGGCTTTTTTCGCCCGTCCCACCGCCCGAATGATTTCCGAGAGCGCCTTGGCGGGATGCGGGAACGATTTCACTTTGTCCCCCATGGTAACTTTGATTTCAAATCGCCCCGGTTGAGGCACGTATTTCACAGGAGCTTGTTTTAAGGGCGGTTGCTTCTTCCCGGCTGTTTTGAAGGGATCGACCGCTTTAAGAGGATCATTGGCCCCCTGAACGGGTCTGACGACGGGGGAAAACATCAGTCCGAAGAACAGGCAGCAAAGTAGAATGGATTTCATTGAGGGACTCCTTGCGGAATGGGCGAGCGGGCGAGCGTTTGCAACGGCGTCACCCGAAGAGTGGGGGAAAGGAAAGCGGGCGGGTTTCTCACAGGGTTGGCCCGATGTGGGCACGATTTCGGTTTGAGAAAAATTTCGGTTCTTGCGAATATGATAACCCGAACCTGCCGGGCTGTGTAGTGGCTTCCTGCGAATTCTGACGGAAACGCCCATTGCAGCGGTTTCGCGGGTCGGCAAAATTCGGCAAACTATTTTCGCAAGGTGGGGCCGATTCCTGAAATTGCGTTTCGCCTTGGCTGCGTTCGGGTTATATTGAGCGAACATGGCTTCAGACGATTCGACGGCTCTCATGCGGCAAACTGGTTTTTTCCCCTTAAAACCCCCAGGCGAGAATCATTGGTGATGCAAACGAATCGAAAACAAAAGCGCGTGGTGATTTTGGGCGGCGGATTCGGCGGCGTGTTCACCGGCATGTATTTGGAAAAGCTGCTCAAAGAACGCCACGAAGTCGAAATCGCCTTGGTCAACCAGGAAAACTATTTCGTGTTCCAGCCGATGCTGGCCGAAATTATTTCCGGCAGTATCGGCTTGACCGACACCATCAGCCCGATCAATCGGCTCTTGCCCCGCACACAGCTATATATCCGCGAGGTGGAAAAGGTCGATCTGGAAAACAAAGTCGTCACGCTCTCGCCGGGCTTTTGGCCGCGTTCTTTGGAATTGGAATACGATCATCTGGTGATCGGCCTGGGAACCGTGACGGACTTTCGCGGCATTCCCGGCATTTACGAACATGCCTTGCCTTTCAAAAATCTCGCCGACGCCGTGCAATTGCGGAACCATCTGATTCGCGTGATGGAAGAAGCCAGCATCGAACGCGACCCGCAGCGAAGGCAAGAACTTTTGACCTTCGTCGTGGCGGGGGGCGGGTTTTCCGGCGTGGAAGTTGCCGCGGAAATGGTCGACTTCCTCAAGCACATCGCCAAGCGAACGCAGAACCTTAGCCCCAAAGACGTGAAAGTGAAGCTGGTGCATTCGGGAGAGCGAATTCTCGAACGGGAAATGCCGGAGAAGCTCAGCCTGCACGCCCAAAAAGTGCTCCGCAGGCGGGGCATGGAACTCATGCTCAATTCCCGGTTGAGAACCGCCACGCCGGATGCCGCCATCGTGATCGATAAAACCACCAAAAAGGAAATGCGGATTCCAACCAAGACGCTGGTTTCCACCGTGCCTTCTTCGCCGAACCCCATTGTGGACATGCTCGATCTGCCCAAAGAACGCGGCAAAATTATGATCGATCAATACTTCGAGATCGAAGGCCACCCGGACGTTTCGGCCATCGGCGATTGCATGGCAATGCCCAACCCCGGTGGAGAAGGGTTCGTCCCGCCCACCGCTCAGCACGCCACCCGCCAAGCCAAAGTGCTGGCCCACAACATCAACGCCAAGTTGTTCGGCGGCGAGAAACACCGCTTCACCTTCAAAGGCTTGGGCACAATGGGGTCGCTGGGCTATCACAACGCGGTCGCCTTGTTGTTCAACCGCATTCCCGTTTCCGGCTTGATCGCCTGGTTCTTATGGCGTTCAGTGTATTGGTGGAAGATGCCCGGCTTCGACCGAAAACTCAAAGTCGGCCTGGCCTGGGCTTTGGATTTTCTCATCCCGCCGGAAACCGTGCAGCTCAAAATGAACGGCGGCAATGCGATTTCGCAAGTCCACTTCGAGCCGGGCGAAGTCGTGTTCCATCAAGGCGATTTGGGCGATTCGCTGTTCATCATTTTGGAAGGCGAAGCCGAGGTTGTGGTCGAATCGGACGAACCGGGCCAGCCCAAGGAAAACGTCGTCGCCACTTTGAAAGAGGGCGAATACTTCGGCGAAATGGCGTTGATGAACCAGCGAACGCGATCGGCCACCATCCGCTGCAAACGGGCGATGAACTTGTTGGCGCTTCAGGCAAGGCGATTTCCGCGCGTTGGTGGCAAACCTGCCCGAACTCCGCGAAGGCTTCGAGGAGGTCATGAACCAACGCATCATCAGTTCGCAAAAACCCGAAGAACCCGTTGAGGCCGGGAAAGAGTAGCCTTGCGATGGATGCCTGTTGGCAATTGGTGGCGAGGAGAGTGGATGGTAAATCGAGGCGAGAATTGCAGTTTGAACAACGCCTCTCCTTGATTTGCCATCCTCAATCCTCCATTCGCTTGCGAGAAATCAGACCAAGACCAGACAAACCGCGATGCAATACCGCGAGTGGGATAACGAACACGTTTGGCATCCGTTCGCGCCGATGTCGGCGTATCGGGAAGAGTTTGCGCCGATCATCGAACGGGCCGACGGATTTTATCTGTTTGATACCCAGGGCCAACGCTATTTGGATGGCATCTCGTCGTTGTGGTGCAACGTGCATGGGCATCGCGTGCCGGAAATCGATGAAGCCGTTCGCCGGCAACTCGACCGCGTGGCCCATAGCACGTTGTTGGGTCTCAGCAGCGTGCCCGCGGTTGAATTGGCCCGCGAACTCGTGGAGAGATCGCCGGGCGGTTTGACCAAGGTGTTCTATTCCGATAGCGGATCGACCGCCGTCGAAGCGGCCCTCAAAATCGCCTATCAATATCACCATCAAAAACCCAGCCCGGAACCCGAACGGAATTTGTTCGTATGCCTGGGCGATGCTTACCACGGCGATACAGTGGGTTCGGTCAGCGTGGGCGGGATGGAATTGTTTCACGGCGTTTATCGGAATCTGTTGTTTGAAACCCTCCGCGTGCCCGCGCCGGTTGCGGTGTTGACGCCCCCCGAACTCACTCCCGAAGCCTATTTGGCCTGGTGTTTCAGCGAAGTGGAAGCCGTGATCGAGGAACATCACCGGCGGATCGCGGGCTTCATCATGGAACCCTTGGTGCAAGGGGCCGCCGGGATTTGGGTGCATGCAAGGGGCTATTTGAAGCATGTGCGCGACCTGACCCGCAAATATGGGATTCCCCTCATTGCCGATGAAGTCGCCGTCGGCTTTGGCCGCACGGGCACGATGTTCGCCTGCGAGCAAGAAGCCGTCGAACCCGATCTGATGTGCGTGGCCAAGGGGTTGACCGGCGGCTATCTTCCCCTAGCCGCGACCTTGGCGACCGATGAGATCTACAATGCCTTTCTGGGAAATCCCATCGAAGGCAACACGTTTTATCACGGCCACACCTATACCGGCAATGCTTTGGGATGCGCCGCCGCTTTGGCAACGCTGGAACTCTTCGATAAAAACCGCCTTCTGGAAAACATCGCCCGCAACGCGAACGTGCTTCGCGAGCGGTTGGAAGTATTAAAAGATCATCCCCGCGTGTTGGAAGTTCGCCAAAAAGGCGTGATGGTCGGGATTCAACTCGTGGAAGACCGGGCGACGCGAAAACCATTTCCGGCGGAGAAACGCATGGGGCATTCCGTCACATTGGCTGCCCGCAGGCAAGGAGTGATTCTTCGCCCGCTGGGAGATGTGATCGTGCTGATGCCCGCCCCCGCCATGCCCGCCGACTTAATCGCCAATCTATGCGATGCGACCCTGCAAGCCATCGACGACGCCACGGCCTAGTATCGTCTAGGAAATCCACTTCAACAAAGAGAGATGAAGGCTGGCATGGCCACTGCTTTGAGTAGCCATGTCGAAACCAGACCTGCGACCAATCCTTCAAACCGCATGCCCACGCAAAGCCGTGGGCATGGCACACAAAACCTGGAAGTTATTTCTATGGCGATCCTTAATATTGCCGGCTTGACGGAAGGCTAAGCCGCAAAGTAGTCTGCCCGCATGACAACGCCCGCACGTTATCCGCTGTTTGTGAAACGAGACTTGGACGGTTTCTTTGGGCTGTTCATTGATAACCTCGTGCAACTGCTGTTGATTGTTTCTTTGTGCGGAGTCTTTTGCGGAATCCCGGCTCATTCGCCTTTGCTATTGGGGGCGATTCTTCCCGGTGCGGCACTCAGCATTTTGGTGGGCAATGTATTCTACGCTTGGCAAGCCCGGCGGTTGGCGGCCCGCGAAAACCGCGATGACGTGACCGCCTTGCCTTACGGAATCAACACGCCTTCGCTGTTGGTCTACGTGTTCTTCGTGATGAAGCCGGCTTTCGATCTGGCCTCCAAAGATCCCGAGCGCTTTCCCGACCCCGCCTATTTTGCTTGGCAGATGGGGTTATTGGCTTGCTTGGGCAGCGGGGTGATTGAATTTGTGGGTTCGTTCGTGGCGGCGGGGATTCGTCGGCGAACTCCGCGAGCCGCTTTGCTCTCCACGTTGGCAGGAATCGCGATCGGGTTTATCGCGATGAAGTTCGCGTTGGAGATCTTCCAGCGTCCGTTGGTGGCGATGTTGGGCTTGGCAATTATTCTGGTCACGTACTTCTCGCGGGTGCGGTTTCCGCTGGGATTGCCGGGCGGTTTTGTGGCGGTGACGTTGGGAACCCTCGTCGCTTGGATGATGCCCCCGGGAATGGAACAGATCACCGGCCCGCCGATGCAAGCAGGCGACATCGCCCAGGCTTGGGAAACGCGCGGCATTTATTTGCCCGCGTTTGCCGGCCCCGCAATCGCGTCGGCTTTGTCGGGCGGTGTGGAACAGTGGGTCGGTTATCTTTCGGTGATTGTGCCGATGGGCTTGTTTAATCTCATCGGCAGTTTGCAGAACATCGAATCCGCCGAGGCCGCCGGTGATGGGTTCGACACCCGATCTTCCTTGGCCGCCAATGGAATCGGAACCATCGCGGCGGCGTGTTTCGGGAGTTGCTTTCCGACCACAATTTACATCGGGCATCCCGGTTGGAAAGGACTGGGAGCGCGGGCGGGTTATTCCACCTTGAACGGCATCGTCATCACCCTCATCTGTTTCACCGGCACGGTGGGCGTGATTAGCAAAGTGGTGCCGATGGAAGCGGGCATCGCAATTGTGCTTTGGATAGGCGTGGTCATCACCGCTCAGGCGTTTCAGGCCACGCCTCACGATCATGCCCCGGCGGTGGCGGTGGGTCTCTTTCCCGCGATTGCCGCTTGGGGTTGCACGATCACGCAAGGCGCGTTTCTCGCGTTGGCGGCTCCCGGCGTGAAAACCATGCAAGACTTGTTGACGAAAAACCTGCTGTTTCCCATCAATGGGTTTTTGATCCACGGCATGATTTTGATGGAGCGGGGCTTTATTTTTACCTGCATGTTTTGGGCGGCGATCTCGGCGTGTTTGATCGATCGGCAATTTTATCGGGCGGCGGTTTGGTCGCTGATCGCCGCCGGCTTCACCGGCATCGGGCTGATGCACGGCTATCAACTCAGCGGCAATCAATTCGATTTTCTGTTTCTGTTCTCATCGCCCGATGAGGGGGCCTTGGCATTTCACCCCACGGGCATTGCGATCGGGTATTTGCTGTTCGCAGGCGTGTTTGCCGGCTTCGGCTGGTATCAAAACCGACGGGACGAAAACTCGCCCGCTCCCGCTTCGCCCGGCCAACAAATCCGCTGAAGGCCAATGAAACTCTGCTTGACCAATCCCCGTTTTCGACGAACAATTCAAGAAACGATTATGGAAAGGTGTTCCCTAACTTTTCACCGTTCCGCCTTCATCTCCGCATTCCGCGGTATTTCTTAAGGAGTCCGATAGATGGCCACTCGCAAAAGTACCGCGAAACTTCCCGTCGCTGCCGATCAAAAATCCTCGACCAAAATCAAAGCCAAAAAACCGCTGCCCGCCAAAAAAGCCGAGGCCAACGGCCGCCCGCAATCCATCGGCGATTATCTAATTCAACGCTTGCAGGATTACGGACTGAAAGACATGTTCGGCATCCCCGGCGACTTTGTGTTGCAGTTTTACGGGATGCTGGAAGATAGCCCGATCCGCATGGTCGGTATGACCCGCGAAGACAACGCCGGTTATGCCGCCGACAGCTACGCCCGCATCAACGGGCTAGGGGCGGTTTGCGTGACGTACTGCGTGGGCGGCTTGAGTTTGTGCAACGCGATTGCCGGGGCTTATGCGGAGAAATCTCCCGTGGTGGTCATCAGCGGAGCACCGGGCGTGGAAGAACGGCGGACCGATCCGCTGCTGCATCACCGCGTTCGCGACTTCAACACGCAACGGGAAGTCTTCGAGAAAATCACCGTGGCCACCGCGTTGTTGGATGATCCTTTGACCGCGTTTCGGGAAATCGACCGCTGCCTGGAAGCCGCCGTCCGCTTTAAGCGTCCCGTGTATTTGGAACTTCCCCGCGACCGCGTGCGCACGGAAGGCTTGTTCCCGCACGTTCCGCTGGAAGAAGCCCAAGCAAGCAATAAAGATGCCCTTCGCGAAGCCGTGCAAGAAGCCGCCGAGTTGATGAACTCTTGCCAAAAGCCCGTGGTGATTGCCGGCGTGGAAGTGCATCGCTTCGAGCTTAGGGAACACGTGCTGAAACTCGCCGAGAAAAACAAGCTGCCCATGTGCGCCACGCTCTTAGGCAAGTCGGTAGTCAGCGAAAAACATCCGCTGTATTTAGGGCTTTACGAAGGCGCGATGGGCCGCGAATCGGTTCGGCAATACGTAGAAGACAGCGACTGCGTGATTTTGCTGGGCACGTTTATGACGGACATCAACCTCGGCATTTTCACGGCGAATCTCGATCCCGGCAAATGCATTTATGCGACGAGTGAGAAACTGCGAATTCGGCATCATCATTTCCACGATGTGCTTCTGCCCGACTTCATCAAAGGGTTGGCCAAGACGAAACTCGACGTCACCGCCCGCCCGTTGCCCAAGAAGGAAATCAAGGAGGAACCGTTCCAACTCAAGCCCGAACAACCCGTGACCATGAAGCGGTTGTTCGCGCGGGTGAATCAGATGTTGGACGAGCAAACCGTGGTCGTGGCGGATGTGGGCGATTCGCTGTTCGCCGCCTCCGATCTGACGATCTACCGCCACACGGAATTCATCAGCCCCGCCTATTACACCTCGATGGGGTTTTCCATCCCGGCGGCGGTGGGCATTCAAGTCGCCAACCCGGATCTCAGACCCTTGGTCTTCGTGGGCGATGGGGCGTTTCAGATGACCTGCTTAGAACTCTCGACGGCGGCACGGCACGGTTTCAATCCCGATCGTGCTAGTGCTGAACAACAAAGGCTACACCACCGAGCGGTTTCTGCAAGATGGGCCGTTCAACGACATTCCCAATTGGCAATACCACCGCCTGCCCGATTTGCTGGGCCGAGGTTGGGGGTTTGAAGTCCACAACGAAGGCGATTTGGAAAAAGCCCTGCGTGCCGCACTCGGCAACCGCGACACTTACAGCCTATTAAACATCCACCTCGACCCGCACGACATCAGCCCCGCCCTGAAACGCTTGGCCCAACGCTTGTCAAAACACATTTAAGCCAACGGGCATTGTGGTCTGTGTGGCAGGCCCAGACCAACGGGAGGGCGGGGTGACGACACCGAACCACGCAAAGCCTCAGAGCGTGCCACCTCGCCGATATTTTGATTGATTTTCAATCGGCGCTGCTCAAACCGAGGATTGCCAGTTCTGATGGGGAGAACGCGCGCGAACCGCCTTCGTCGGCGTAGGTTTCCAGACAGGCGAAGGTCGAGCAAGAACCGAAGGAGCTTCCTTCCCAGATCCGGAAGTCGAAGGGCCGAGATCCGAATTTGTGAAACCGCGCTTTCTCTTCCTTGACCGCCTGATGGGCGACCGCCACGCATCTTGCCCGATGGCGCTTCGTGAAAAACGTGGCCAGTTCCTGGTTGGAGATCGGCTGAGTGGTGTCGAGGAACTTAAGGATCAAGCCGCTATCGTTGGTTCGCGTGAGATTGGGAAAAACAAACACGTACCAAAGCCCATCGATGAGATCCACGCACCAAATAATCGCGGGCACTCTCTTGCCGTTCCGCTTCGTAAACACAAGATAGTCGCCTTCCTCAAAAATTCGCCTTTTGGGGTTGCGCTTTTTCTTGGGAACTAACGGCGTTTTCTTCGGTTTCCGCAACTTTGCGACAAATCGTTTCAGAATCGGTTTTCGCTTCAGATACAATTCGCCCCAGAACTCAGCGGTGGAATCCAATTCGATCATCGCCCGGATTTGTGCGGACAAGTCTTCCACGGTTTGCCCCACGCTCCACAAGCACTCCGCCAATGCGGCCAGAAAAATTTCTCGGTCTCCTAGGCTGAGGATTTCTCCTTCGTATTCCTCAATCAATTCCGTCTTGATGATTTGGGGATCCGTTCCTCGATCAAACCGCTCAAAGAAATCATCGTGAATGTCCCAAGCGAAGTCACTGTCGATAATCTTCGTCCCATCAATCCCCATAATCGGTCCCCATCAAGCGAAGGAGTGGTGTAGGGCAATGCCCACCAGAATGTTAGTTATCGCCTCAGCGAGGGTGGACGATGCGACCCTACTAACTCGGCTTGGCTGCGGGTCTGGTTGAATCTTCCAGCGTGATGGGACTTATAAAGCCATCCGGTTTAAGCGCGAGCACAGAACACTGGATGCTATTTAAGATGCGCTCGGCGGTGTTGCCGACCATCAGGCCTGCCGCACCCGCACGCGCGACCGTGCCCATCACAATAAGATCGACTCCATTTTTGTTTACAAACTCGGGGATAACGCTAAGGCGCATCTCCCTTGATCAGGTAGATGTTGTTCTCGCGGATGCTGCTGCCGTGCTTTTGTAAGAACATATCGAGTTTTGACTTGGCAACATTATGGTAATCCTTCTCGATTTCCTCGATCTCGTTCGGGCGCATTCGGCTTTGCAATAATTGCTCGCCAAAGATCGACCAAGCATGGACGATCCAAAATGATGCACTGTAGTAGCGACTGACTAAAGAGGCGGTCTGATAGATTTTCTCATTGAGTTCCTCCACCTCCTCGCCAGCCGATGTATCGATGCAACCAAGCACATGATGGTATTCAGGCGTGGCGGCGGGCACGGTCAGCCAAACAGCACAAGGGCATGCCCGGAAGAGTCGCACGCCAGTGGTGCCAAACTTCCCACTGCTGCGGCTGTCTTGTCCCTTTGCCACACGAAACACCAGGTCGTGCTGTTCCCGTAGCACCTCGCGGATGATTTCGACCGAAGTCTTTCCCATCAGCACTTTTGTCTCGACGGCGATTCCCTTCTCACGGAGCGGCTCAGCCAGCGTTTCGAGTTTCGATTGTTTTTCCTCGGCGATTAACGCACGCATGTGCTCGTGATCTTTTATACTCAATCGAGCAATCCAGGAGAACTCCGGGACTACGTCTACAATTTTTAACGAAGCTCCTGTCTGCCGGGCAATTTCGGCAGCTTCACCGACAATCGGATGGTCGTCGAACCGGGTGTCGGTGGCGACCAGAATGTGTTTGAACTGTTCCATTAAATGAGCTCCATGAAAGTACCGTATGGCAGGCTCCTGCTTGCCATTGGGAAATAGTCGGAGGCTGGGCATTGTCCGGCGATTGGTGCGTGTTCGAGGTGGATGGGCAATGCCCATCACTGCGATCCCTGCCGATCCAGTTCGGCGAACAGCTCGCGAAGGGGGAGTGTGAAGCCGGGCAGCACCGGATTGCCGTCCAGCGTGTCGTTCTCGCTCAGGATAACATGGTCATCGACATCGGTGTAAACGGTCACCGTCGCGCTCGCGGATCGACTTCCCAGACCCGTTGCACATCCGCGCCAAAATAATCTTCCCGTTTGAGCCGCATCTCGGCGGGAGTATTACCAGCACTCAAGACTTCGACAGCCAAGTCGGGAGAAATGTCAGGAATCGGTTCTGTTGGTCGCTGGCGATTGGGCAAGCGATCCCAAGGAATAAAGGCAAGTCGGGAATGCGAACCCGGCCCGGCCACAAACGCATCAGACCGGAAGCCCCGCTGACCAGCCCCAGATTCTGTGTGCGGACAAACGCATTGAGCACTTCCGTGAGAAAGGTTTCAAGAATCGATTCGGTATATCCCATCGCTTTCTCCACCAGCACGCCGTCGATCAACTCGCACAATCGTTTGCGCGGCGCGGCCAGGCCTCGAGAACGTCGGCTTCGGTCGCGGTGCCGGGCGGCGGCTGCATGCGGATGCGTTCGGGGGGAATGCGGCCGAGCCGATCCAACAGATCGGCAACGGTTTCCGGCGGTGCGGTGGCAGTGGCCATGAAAAGAACCCCGTCGTGCGGTGGAATAAGACCGGAATCTATGCTACGAGGCCCAAGCCGGCGATTCAATAGAAATGTTATTTTGCAGGGGTTTCCTTGGGTTGTTCCAAACAGGGCTTGGCCGTGTTTGGTTGCCACACCGGACGATTCGACGCCGCTTGACGACGGGCCGCGTCTTCGGCGATCGCGACGATGTCACCGCCAAATCGATCGGAGATTTCACGGCGAATTCGGTGGATTTCGTCAATCGGAGAATCACTCGTTTTCTGTATCATCGCCTAATAGCTCCTCGGGAGTGCAAATGATCGGTATCGGAATACCCAAGTCCGCCAACGCGTTGTAAATGCGTGGAAGAATCTTGGCGTTCGCGATGTGCTTGCAGTTCCACGTCAATAGGTATTGTATCCGATGATGGGCGACAGACGCGATATGGAGCGCATCGACCTGTGCCTTTGGTGGCAAGACACCGAGGGACATGATTTCTCGGGGTGGCCCCGATTGCTTGTCAATCGGGGGGTGCAGCCGTGGGAGGTTGATTGTTGTTGGCCAACAGCGGGAAGGAAAACCTCCTGTCGCTTCGCGACCCCGGTTGACGAGCAACCTGGGCTACCCCGGTAACATGCTCATGCAAAGCCCTGACCAGGCCACCCCGCCGCTGCTACTTTCCAATCCTGCACCTTGAGTTGGTTGATATCCAATTCCAATTCACTAAACTGCATATATTCATAATTATCCTGCAAAGGGATTACAACTAATCCCACAGAAGAATATCGACCATGATACGCGTCCTAATTCGCAGCACCATTGGATTCCTGTTCTTCGTAGCGGTTCAATCATGCGCAGACTGCGGATAATATTTTTCAGGCGACACATCCATCTTTCCGCGCAAATTCGAATGGCTCCAACATTAGATAGTAATCTGGGGGATCACTCGTCACGTGGCGTTGGATAGAGAATTAAGCAAAAGCTTTATTGGGTTTCGGAGGCGCTCAAAAGGATAGTGCGTTCCGATGCTGATGGCTCAAACGTTGAGAACGTATTAACGATCGGATTAAATCAGGTTGCAGGTCTCGCACTCGATCCACTGCACGAACAGGTTTACTTCACTGATCTGCGTTCCGACGAAATTAGCCGCGTGAACTACGACGGGACTGGAAGAGTCGACCTCATCACGAGCGGTCTGCAAGGGCCGCGTGGCGTCGCATTGGATGTCCCAGACAACCTAATGTATTGGGTGGACGAACACGCTGGTTCTCTCCGGCGGTCAAATTTGGATGGGACGAACATCGTCACGCTCGTTTCCGGCCTGGACGGTCCCCCGCAGTGTCGCCCTAGACATTGCGGGCGGAAGTCTACTGGTCTGCCGCATTTGGCCACGAGATTCAACGCGCAAACCTTGACGGGACGGGGTCAAGACTTAATCCTTGGTGCTGACGTGCCCGGGAGACCTGCAAGCCATCGACCAAATTGCGTTAGACCTAAATTCACATGAGATTTACGTCGCTGACGGGTTTGGCGGGTCAAGAAAATCATCCGAGGAGGTTTTGATGGATCGAATCCTGAGGTGATCGTAACGGGTTTCAACATGGTCGGCGTGACATTTGTGGAAAGCGCAGCCGTTCCCGAACCATCCACGCTCGCCCTTTTTGGGATCGGAATCGCCTGCTTAACACTCGTCGGTGTTAGAGGGCAACGGCGGGTGGCTGGGGCTTGAGTTGGCTCTGAATCCAGAGAACGTGCCATGGCCCCAGCTTTTTGGCAGAAACGCTGGGGCCATGAATGTCTCCCCTCCACCCACGCTTGCCCCCTGATGCTTGTTGTACACTTATCTAAAATCTCATCAAGCTCCAGCCACCCTGCCGATAGTAGTTTAGGACATGCACGGTCCCAGTCACTCAGAAATCTCCGGCTCTCGCTTGAAGAAAAAAGATTCGGACGCCAGAAAGCGAAGTAACAACGGTGACTGTTAAACCATCAACAAGTGTGCTCACAATCAAATCAATATCACCAGTAGCCTGCGCTTCACCAACCACTTCGCCCGTTCACCGCCCGACCAATCGGGAGCCACCAGATTTAGGGCTGTGCTCAAAACTCTTCCTGTTTGGGCACCAAAGTCTCCTTCAAAAGCCCCAATCTGGCCCTCTAATTGCTTCCAAGTCCCCTCTTTGGACCCCAAAGGCTTACATACACGCCATCGACTTGTCCACGAAAATATACAATTTTCCGTTCATCACGCGAGACATCCAAAAATTCAATAGGGAGGGCGGTAGAAAGATAGTCAATCGCACGTTTTCGACTCACACCTCATCGTGGAGTTAATCTCACAATTTCTTTGTCTTTTTCTGCGAGTTCATCCCGCTGTGATCTCACTATGCGAAGGGTGTTGACTTTTCCGTTTTCGTAACCCCATGTATAGCCAATAGCCAAAGGCAAAGAAAAAAACCGCCAGCCATTTGAAGGTCCGAATTGCCCCCAAATTGAAAGTCCTTCCAGAATCGCTTCTTTGGCGTCTTGATCCATGTCCGCCCCTTAGCACACATTTCACTTTTTGGAGCAGCGGTTTGTTGGTTCTCCAAACTACGACAAGATTCCTTTTCAATTAAACCCATTTTTGTCTTCGTCACCGTCGACCGGAGGTTCCGTCAGCAAGCCACGTCAAGTAGGGCCGTCTGTGCCGGCCATCGATGAGGGTCAATGGTCCCGTTTTTGTAAAAGGCCGGCTTTGAGCCGCCCTCCCCTTCCGGCTGTGAACGCTTCCGAAACAGATGGTTTTGTTCGCTGCGGCGAGCGATACCAGGCACAGCACACCGCCGTTGCCGGACGCTGGTGCCAATCCCGGCCCCGCCGCTTTGCGACAGGGTTGCCATCTGGCGGATACTACCGACCGGCTGCAACGTGGCCGAATAGCCCAGAGCATCTCTCCGCACCTTTCGGTTGCGGCTCCCTGTCCGCCTTTCAGAGCAAGCTTTACCGGTCATTACAGGTTGGCTAGTTTTGGGCGCTCCTAGGCTTCAGCGAGTCCGAAGTCGCGAGCGGCTGTTCGTGGGTCTCACGATTGAGGGTGTCCTTCCCGGTCTCTGAATCGGCGTTTTGTTGCGGACACGCCGTCGTGCCCGTGACAACGAACACGCACGCAACCATGGTATTGTTATTTCGTAAGCGACGGGTGCCACCCTACGCCGTTCACCCTCATTTCCCCCTTGAAATTCGATAGTTTTAGAAATCCTTGAATCTCAACTGGTAGTGACTTTTCCAAAAACTGCCGAACCCGCTATTTCTAGGGGTGAACGGCGTAGGGTGGCACGGGCGAGTTTGCCTGCCCGTGTTTTTGATGCGTTGAAACTTTTAATCGGAACGAGATTCAATCGTCCGCACAGCGGACGCTACTTGGCTGTGCATCGTTTTGTTATCCGGCGTATCAGCCATCTGAGACAGCTTGATCCGCCAAGACGGTAGCAAGGAAACGATTTATGAATTCGTCTTTCATCAACATGTTGCCCCATCCCGCAACCCGACCTTCGGTATAGATTTTGTTGACTTCAAATATTCTATGTGGACCATAGCCAACTATGCGAGACTTTTCAACGATTGCCCAAGACGACCAATGTCCCAATAGATCGGTTTTTTGCACGCGAATTGAGATTTGCGGGGATGTCGCCATCGAAACGTCCAATATCCTTTTTCGTGTTTGCCAACCTCAAGATCGTATTGTCGTGCATCGAACAACCAGACCATATTCTTGTAAAACGTCTCTCGTTTTTCAATTTCAATTGCAGAAATTGACGAATGTTGTAGTTCAATTACTTTATTGCCATCACCTACGATATCAGCGCGATGCGGCGGCACAGCGACTTCGCACGCATCGGGTTTGACCATCTCTTTCCAGCCCAAATGCCATTCCGATTCTGGCTCGTGCCACGGGTCGCAGTCGCTTAGATTGGCTCGATGTGCCCAGTGATGGATGTTCGTCTCACCACATCTCGGCATAAGCGCCGTTCGTAATTCGAGCAAAACCCATGAGCTTCCGGCGTCGCTCTAATGCGTTTTCCATCGCTAGTATTTGCGTAGAGCATTGACGCTCCTTATGCCGGATAACTAGTCTTTATCATGCGCGTCATGCAAGATAACGCTCGGCGCCAGTTGTATCTTGTACGGGCGGTAAAAAATCGGCCGGGCTTTGGATGCCTCGGCCACCCTTGTTCAAAACGTGCGTGTAGATCATTGTCGTGCTAACGTCGCTGTGGCCCAATAGTTCCTGCACCGTTCGGATGTCGTAACCTGCTTCGATCAGGTGTATGGTGAATGAGTTAATGAGCATCTCACCAATCGAAAGTACACCTTTCGTCTCCGCTTGTCCACAACATCTATTTGGCAGCAGGGGTTTTCTCGGGTTCGCCCATTCCGGGGGCGGCGGTGAATGTTGTGGTTTGTTTGCCGTCTTGGGTGTTGAAGATGTGGATTTGGCCGTTGTAGGTTCCGGTGGCGACTTTGTTGGTCGCGGGGCTGTTGGCGACGGTGTAAACCCAGTCGGCATGGCCGCGAACGTTTTGAGGGCGGCTCCATCGGCGAGTTTGTGTTGGCGGGCGTTTTTGTCGGCAGAGGCGGTGAAGATTGTGCCGTCCTGGGCGACTTGCAGGCGGAAGATGTCGCCGCCGAAACCGCCGATCTTGCGGACTTCCTTGGCATCGCCGACGTTCCATAGGCGGACTTGTTTGTCGGCCCCGGAAGTGACGACTTGCTTGCCATCGGGCGAGAACCCCACGCTGTAAACCGAATCACCGTGGCCATTGAATGTGACCAGCGAATCGCCGGTTGTGGCATCGAAGACTTTCGAGGTTTTATCGCGGCTGGCGGAGGCGAGCTCTTGTGCCATCCGGGCTGAAGGCCAGGCCCATCACCCAGTCGGCGTGGTCTTCGATGGAGAGTTCTTCCTTGCCGGTGGCGATGTCGAACACGCGAATCGTGCGGTCGGCACCGGCGGAGGCCAGGCGTTTGCCGTCGGGACTCCACGCCACCGCGAAGAAGGCATCGTCGCTGATGCCGAAATCGCCCAGCAGTTTGCCATCGTCCACGCTGAAAAGTTTTAGCTCGCCGATTTGGGCGGGCGTGCCGGCGGCGACGGCGATGGTTTTGCCGTCGGTGCTGAATTTCAGATCGTAAACCCGCTCGGCCACGTTGGAGATTCGCCGGATGAGTTTGCCATCATCGGGGTTCCATAGCAGGATTTCGTGGTAGCCGGAACTGGCGAGCAGTTTGCCGTCCGGCGAAAAGGCGAGGGCCGTGACCGGAATGGGCACGCGGTAGGTTTCCGGCGGCATTGGTTGCGGGCGTTTGGGCATGATCGCGATCAGGGCGGCGTCTGGCATCTTTGCCGGCGTCCAAATTGGCCCCCGTGGCGACCCACTTTCTGATGATCGCGATTTCCTCCTTGGTCAAAGCGGTCGTCATCTTTGGGCATGGAGCCATCTTCGATCAGGAACACCAAGTTGGAGGAATCGGGATCGCCCGCTTCCAAGATGCCGCCCGATTCCCCGCCTTTGGTCATCGCGGCGAAGGTTTCCAGATTCAAGCGGCCCTTGGCAGTGCGGGCGTTGTGGCAAGCCACGCACCGCCGCGAGAAAATCGGGGCCATGCTTTCGGAGAATGAAACCATTTGCCCGGCTGCGATCAGATGGGATTCCACGGCTTTTTGCTTGGCGAGCCAATCGGCGGTGACGGCGTCCAGTGAGTTTTGGGCTTCGGTGACTTTGCCGCCCACTGCTGCGATTTCGGTTTCCACGGCTTTGGCTTGTTCCGGGGCCTTAGCGATGATGTCTTTGATCTCGGCGATGGTTTTTTCGTTGGCTTTCACGACGACATCGACTTTCTGAAACGCCGCCTGTTGGTCGGCCAGCATTTTCGCGGCCTTGGCTTTTTCCTCGTTGGCTTTTTTGAGAGCTTCTTCCGCTTTTTTGAAAGCCTCTTCGGCGGCTTTGGCGGCGGCGGCAGCGGCATCGCGGGTGGCTTGAACTTTTTTGAGTTCCTCCTGCTGCTTTTTCAGTTCCGCTTCGGCGGCGGTTTGCTTCCGCTTGGCCTGCGCGGGGGCGGACTTGGTTTGAATGAGTTTTGTTTTGAGATCCGCCTGCGTTTTTTGCAGGGCCTTTAGCGATTGTTCGGCTTGCGTTTTCTTCTCCAAAGCGGTTTGGGCTTGGGCCTTCAAGTCGGTTAATGCTTTGGGGTCTTGGGCATTCGAGCGGGGAATTTGAAATGCCAACAACAATACAGCCAGCAGAAAACACAACGGGCGGGCGGGGAAATCGCGCATAAAGGTATGTCCTATCGGTCGAAACAAGACGGTGAAAAGGCGGGAGTGAGGCAGGCGGGATCAACACTTGTTAATGGTTTAGGATCATCAGATTTCGGGCGGATGTCAAGGAATGCGCTGCAATCGGTGGGATGGGTGATTTCGGCAGAACCCGACCGTCTTGCCCGAACTGCCTGTTTCTTCATGGATTTTCCGCCCGTCGCGGTTTGACTTTTCCCGATAAGAATTGCCAAGAGAATAAGTTTTTGCGATGTGTGTGCCATGCCCACGGCTTTGCGTGGGCATGCTTTGTGGCGGCAAGGGGCGTACATTGGTTCGACATGGCCACTCAAAGCAGTGGCCATGCCACCCTCCGCCATAAATAAAGAATGACTCAGCTTTCGCCTTCGCCAACTCCGTTTTTTCACCCCTTGCTTGTGGACCCTGCCTCGATGACGCTCCGAATTACGCTGCTGGTCTTGGTCACCGGACTGTTCGCTGCCATCTGGACCAACGACCAAACGCGGCCCGATGCTCCCAACCAACACACCTCCGCGATCGCTCACGTCAAGAGGGACGCATTGTCTCCGCGTGCAGACACAATTTGCCTTCCGGTTTCGCAACCTTCGCTTGTGGTGGAGTCTCCTGCCGAAATCCCGATGGAAACCGCTTGGATGTTTGCCGAAGAAGACCCCATTTTGCCGGTCGGGATCGTGCCGGGAGAATATCGGGCCGTCAGCAACACGGGAACGGTTCGCAACATCACGCTGACGCTGGCGGAACTTCAGAGCCGGCCGCGGGCGGAGTTCATCACGCGGGACGTTTATCGCTCCGGGGATGAAAACGGGTGTTGGCATTTCATTCGCGTGCAATCGGATCGGCAATCGACGGTTGCGGTCATTGCCGAGCGCGGCAGCCATATTGTGCTTCCCGCCATCGCCGAACGTTCGCAAACGCAGCGAATCCAACGCCAAGCCGGGAAGATGATTGTCAACGCCGGGCAACACATCGCGAAAGGTCTAATGCACGCGGTGCAAAACCGCAAGCCCATCGGCGGCGGATGGCTGCAATCGCTTCGAGTCTCGAAAAAATCCCGGCTGTAATCCATCGCATTAGCGTTTGCCGGGAATGGCCGGGGCGAGCGGAATGTCTCGATCGAGAATCTCCCTCAGCGCGGTTTGCAGTTCGCCGAGGATGTCGGCTTCCGCTGGGATTTGGGCGAGGACTTGCACTTCGTTCAACACGAGCGCTTGCAGCAACTCGGTCAGATGGTTTTTCGCAGTTTGTTTGAAGGCCGTCAATTCTGCGGGTGCGAGGTCGTGCCGGAGGAGTTGGGTTTCCAGAGGAGTGCGATGCCGAAAGAGGCGGGCCAAGGTTTCTCCTTGAGTTCGATAGAGAAACCCCGCCGCGTATGCCCGGCGGAGGCGTTGGCGGTCATCGAATTGGAAGACCGGATCGGCCCCGAAATACACCGCCAGACGGCCATCTTTGCGGAAGCCGGCGACGATGGGGTCTTGATCGCTTCGGCCCGGATAGGCAAGTTCCGCCCGGCGAACGAGCGCGACGGCTTCCCGCATCAGATCTTCGCGGTCGGATTCCTGTCGGGCCATTTGCTTTCTTTTCCTCGTCGTTGCGAGAAACTTTCCCAGAGATCGGCTCTTGGTTGTGGTCAACCGCATGTTAAACTTAAGGTAAAGAGCAACGGTAGACCACGCAACGTCTTCCGTTGGTTTCCACAAATCTTCCTTGAGGGCGGGCAATGCCGCAAACGGGAATCAGTTATGTCGATGCTTTCTCTCTCACATTCCGAATCCGAAGCGGAGATTCCCACGCGGAGAAGCCCCGACCGCGCGGGGGATGTTGAGACCAAGCAGCAAACCGTGGCCGACTTTCTCGAACGGGAAGGCTTCGATGCCCTTCTGCTTCGCCAGCCCGCGAATTTCGCATGGTTCACGGCGGGAGGAGACAATTCGCGGGGCGGTTCTTCGCAGACCACGGCCACGTTGTTCATCACGCACGATGCCAGGGTGCTGGTCACCGACAACGTGAACTCACCTTTGTTGTTCGATCACGAGTTGCCGGGGTTGGGCTTTCAATTGAAAGAACGGCCTTGGCATCAACCGCATCGGCTGTTGGTGGAAGACATCGCGCGGGGCCGCAACGTGGCGAGCGATTTTCCCTTGGAAGGCGTGACCGACTTCTCCGAGCGGTTGCACGAATTGCGATTGCCGATGACAGACTTGGAATGCAGCCGCATGCGCGAATTGGGCAAAGCCGTGGCCCATTCCGTGGAAGCAACCGCCCGGCGATTTCCCCGCGGAGCGACAGAAGCCGAGGTCGCCGCCGAAGTGGCCCACCGCATGATTAAACATCGGATCATTCCCGAAATGATCCAAGTGGTGGCGGCGGGACGGCGGGAACGCTATCGGCATTGGTCGTTCGACGAGCGGCCCATCGAAGACTCGTGCGCGATTTCCGCGATTGGCCGCAGATGGGGATTATGCGTGGGAGCGGCCCGCACGATTTGCTTCGATTCGGTTCCTGAAGAACTGCAAACCGCCCACCAGGCCGCCGTGCTGATTCACGCCACGGGAATGCACTTTTCGGTCGCCAAGTGGGAACTCAAAGATGTTTGGGGACGCGTGGCCCGCATCTATGAAAAGTTCGGCCACACCAGCGAATGGCAATTGGCCTCCCAAGCGGAGGTTGTGGGTTACAGTCCGGCGGAAGTTCCCCTCACACCCGACGGCACGTTCCCTCTGCAATCGCACATGGCGATTCATTGGCATCCTTCGGTGGGGCCGGCGGTCATGGGCGATACGGTGCTGATTAGCGAACGCGGGATCGAACTCATTACCCCCACCGACATTTGGCCGATATTGACGGTCCAGGTCAAAAAGACTCCCATCGGCTGTCCGGGGATTTTGGTCCGCACGGAAAGAGACATCACCGGCGGCGATTCCGTATTCGCCCTCGAAGCCGAATGGGAAGAATCCGACAACCCCAGCGATTCCGTGCTGGACTGAAGTGAGAAGGGGAGATTGGCAGACGATGTTGGGTTGTCGTTGTCAAAATTTTAGCGGGTCTTGAGAATTCGTTGGCTGGCAGCCGCGTGATTTATGAGTTGGTTTGAAAGTTTCCATGCCCGACAAGTTCGCTTCTGAAAATCTTGACGTTCAAGAAAAGGGGATTCCTGGGGCATTCGTAGTGCTGGGGATGTTCGCGTTTGGGTTGTTGGCCACGGGTATGCTGTTCGCTTATTGGCACTTTCATACCGCCCCATTTCAAGAATTGCAGGCGGCTTTGGCGAAAGAATTTCCCGGATGCCGGCCTCGCGTGGAAGGCGGCCAACGCAAGCAACACAAACACACGCCCCGGATTTTGCGAATTGTGTTGAAGGTGGACTTTCCCCCCGAACGCGAAATGAAGCAATCCGAACACATGGCCGACCGGGTGATGAAACTCGCCGCCGAGCATCACGACTTGGCGGCTTACGATCTGGTGGAAATCCATCTGTATTGGCCGGAACAAGAAAAGGAGATCCACGAGCAACTCATCGAGCGAAGCGTAAAACCGCCCGCAACTTGAGGGATTTTGACGGCGGAAAGAATTTTTAAATTTCCGATGGAAATGAACAGCAGAACCTGCGAAAATCTGGGGACGGGGTCGAAAACATTTTTCTGAACGAGGAGCAAAAGGGCATGTCCTACGGTCGAGAGCAAGATTTTGACAGTTTCGGTTACGATGGATTTGCGGCGGATGCCGCCGTGGATGAACGGCGAGCATTCATTCAGCGTACCTACGCGCACCTGTTCGGCGCAATCCTGGCATTTGTGGGCTTGGAAACGATCTTGCTGGGAACCATGTCCGAGGACATGCAGTTAAGGATCGCGGGCTTTATGTTTTCCAGTTGGTTTCTGGTATTGGGAGCCTTCATGCTGGTCAGTTGGGTGGCCGAGAAATGGGCCAGCAGCGCCGCCTCTGTGGGCACGCAATACATGGGGTTGGGCCTCTATGTCGTGGCGGAAGCGGTGATTTTCCTGCCCATGCTCATCGTGGCTGCCAACCCCCGCTTTGGCGGCGGATCCAACGTGATTCCCACCGCCGGGTTTCTTACCCTCTTTATCTTCGGCGGCCTCACCGCAGTGGTGCTGTTGACCAAAAAAGACTTTTCCTTCTTGGGCAACATTCTGTGGATGATTTCTCTGGGCGTGATGGGCTTAATCGTGGTTTCCATGTTCACGAGGTTGAACTTGGGGATCTGGTTCGTGGTGGGAATGATCGTTTTGATGTCCGGCTACATTCTGTACTACACCTCGAATGTTCTGCATCATTACCGCACCACCCAACACGTCGCTGCCGCCTTGGCATTGTTCGCTTCCGTGGCGACTTTGTTCTGGTACGTCCTTCAATTCGTGATGGCCAGCGACGATTAAACATCTCGCCAAAAACATCGAACAAGCCCCAGCAGGATCGTTTGCCGGGGCTTTTCGTCGTTGATGGAATGGATCCTTCTCAAAAAAACTTGCCGCGCAAAACGAACCCTCAACCAACTATGCAGTTTGGTTGAGGGTGCGTTTTTGGCTTAAAAAACGGAGAGGGAAGGGATTCGAACCCTCGAGGCCACAGGGGCCTGCCGAACACGAATGCCCGGTGCGATAAACCACTCTGCCACCTCTCCGGCAACGAAGTATACACCAGACTTTTTGTTGGGGGATGATTTTGTCTTCTTTTCCTCCACCTTGTGGAGCACGTCGCGATGCTTCGCGGCCTTTCCCACTGGGTCATCAATCCGCGATCCAGGCTTGCAATAATCGGATCAGCGTGGCCGACCATTTTTCGAGCGGAGCCTCGCCTTTTGGTACGGTCCAACCCATATTGTCGATGGAAATTGCGGGAACTTCCGCATTCAACCGCAATTGGCTGATGCGGGCTTGTTCACATTCCGCCGGTCTGCTATTTGCGGAAAGAATCACCGCGTTGCAGGAACTTCGGCGGGCTTGTCGGCCTGCGTATTCCAGAAAATCTTCCAGCGATTCGCGTTCCTGCAATTCCACGGTCTTGTCCGCAATTCGCTCGCGAAACAGGATCTCCAACAATTCCCGTTCCGCCTGAAGCGTGGGCGGGGCGGATGGCAGTTTTCGGTTCGGTTCGAGAAACACGAACTCAAACCGCAAAGCCTCTTCGCCGAGCCAGTCGGTCAATCGCTCGACCGCGACCCGCAAAAGCCCCAAAAGCAACACAATCCGTTGCCAAGGAACATCAGGATCTTTAATGCGGGCGGCGGATAAATCGGGAGCAAACGCGAACAGAAAAGTTCGCCTCCGCCTCAGAAATTGGTTTTCATCCCGCGAATAATACAACAACTCATCGCGGAGAAACTTGATGTCGAACATGTCCGGGCGTTCGCCCGGTTCCATGAAGGCCAACTGCGAATGCAGCAGGCTTTCGATGCTACCCCGGTTGGAAATCGAGGAAAACCCGCCAATGGGATAGGTGTCTTCCTCCGCGATTTGCGTGGCGATTTGCCGGCGGCTTTTTAAGGGGCGAAGGGGCTGATCGGGCATGCTTTTCGCCAGTTCCGCGGCGGCTTTTAGCGTTTGCCTTAAGGCCAGGCGTTGCCCGAACCCCGCGATGGCCGTGCCGTGTTCCAACTCGAACACATCTTCGATCCCCAAAACTTCGCCCAAGTCTCTGACGTTTCTGATCAAATCCCGATAGAGAAATTCCAACAGGTTCAAACCGCCGGCTTCCGAACCCTCCCAATAAACCGGGCCGTTTTCGCGGAGGCTTTCTGCCGCCTGCTTGAGAATCTCGTCACCCTCGGAATGCAGCAAATCCCGAATTGGGCCGAGGCTGAGTTGCACGCCTTGATACTCGGCCCTTTGACCGATTTGCTGCAACAAAAAGGCCAGCCCTTTGGCGCGGTCTCGGCGGTCGGCGTAACGCCTTAAACCATCGGCAGCGCGCTCAAACGAGCGGTCGCCGTACAGCTTTCCCAAAAACAAATCTTCGTATTGCCGAACCAAGGGCGAGGGAAGCGGGCCGCATTCTTCCGGTCGCGATTCTCCCGCAGAGGAGGTTTCGTCGCCGAACACCAAATGCCCCACATCCGCGACGACTCCCACAGGCGGCAGGGGAAAGCCTTCTTTGGCGGCTTCCAAATACCAATTCAGGATGGCATGCACGGTATCGGGACGGGGCCGGCTCGCGCGTTGAAACAGCAAGCCCTGCAACACAAACCGCCGGGCAAGTTCCGAATCCGCTAATTCCATGAAGCTGGGAATGATCGTCTCCGACAAGGCAGGCAAGCGGGCGAATCGCGGGCACGCTACCGGATGTCCGGCAATGCAGGCTATTATTCTCAAGCAGCGTTCCCAGTGCAAATTGCCGGGGCAGATTTTGTGTGCGCGGATCACTGCAACATAAAAAAACGGCGGACCTTTGCTGGTCCTCCGGTTTTCATAACTTAGGCGGTCCTCAGTTGCGGTGATGCGAAAACACATTGAGTTAAACAGAGAAAGCACGGCAAAGCTGGCAATTTTGTTGGATCGTGGCGAATATGTTAAGCCCCCCAGCGTGATTTTTTGTGTTTGTTGGCATTTCTCGGTTTTATAGGAACGTGTTGATAACTTCGAACCACGCGAGGACGGGAAAACGTGCGATGGCTTGCGCGGAAATTTGTTCAGGTTCCTTCAAAAACCCAGTTCCATTCGTCGGAAAGCTGCGGTTAGGAAAACGGGGGCCGGGCGTCTGTTCTTCAGGACGGGAAATGATTGTGGAAATAGGTTTTCGGGAGACTAGAACTTTTGTTCAAGCGTGCGTAAGACGCCGGGCACTCGATGTCGGATGAGCAGGCCACGACGTGGTCCGCCAAGGTGGAGGCGGTGTATCGCGCTCAAAACCGCGAATTGTGGGCGCTGTTCTACGCCCAATGCAACAATGCGGATTTGGCTTACGATGCCCTGCAAGAAGCCTTCGCGCGGTTGCAAGCCTATCAGGGGCCGGAACTTCGCGACATCCGGGCTTGGCTGTTAAGGGTGGGGCGAAATTGGCTTCGCGACGTGGCCAGACATCGCCGCATCGCTGCCCATTCGGTGGAGTATCTCGATGAAACCGTGGGAACCGGCATTAACCCGGCCGCCATCGCGGCTCAAAAGGAACTGCAAGACCAAGTCCGAACTGCCTTGGACGGCCTGAAACCCGATGATCGCGAAGTGCTGGTATTACGATATGCGTTAGGTTGGCCTTCGGGCCGAATCGCGAATGTTTTGGAGTTGTCGATCACCGCCGTGGACATGCGGCTCTCTCGTGCCCGTAAACGGTTGGCCGACATTTTGGAGCAGGCAGGAGTGGATAATGAAGCAGCCGGAGAATCATAACAAACCTCTCTGGACGGAATCGCGGGTGGCCTCTTTGCTGGAAGATTTCTACCGCAAGGAGATCCCGGCCGCGCTGCGAGAACCGCACCCGACTGAACGGATTTCGCTTGTTCCCGCTCGAACAGTTTCCCTAAACCCCATCGCCAAAACGCGGGCCAATTCCTTCGCGGGGCTGCTCATGGTGGGATGTTCTTCGCTGTTGCTGCTGATGCTCGCGTTCTTGGTTTCCAATAATTCCCATCCGCCCAGCGTTCCCGCGAACGGCTTGCCAACCACGGCCCAAGCCGACAAGGGTTCCGCTACGGATCATCGCGGGGAAGATTCGCTAGATGCCTTGAAACATCAGGGCCAAGGGCCGATTGAAATGCGGCCTCGCGTTCACAACGTCGGCACCCATGAAGGTTCCAATTCCGAAGTCTCTCCATTTCCCGAATTGGACATTGAAGTTTATCCCCTCGACCGGGAAACCCCAGCCAAAGCGGAACCGGGACCATCTCGCCGGCCCGCACCGATGCCTGAAGAACATCGGCCACTCCCCGAAAGCGAATCGCCCGCTCCCGCTAAGCCGGAGGAACCCCGCGCGGAACCGCTGCTCCCCGAACTGCAAACGATCCCGGACTATTCATCGGGCATTTAGTCATCGGGCATTTAGCCCACCGGCGAGCAGTTGCCGAGGGCGGGTGGGTTGCGTAAACTCGGCGTATGAGCGAGAACACCCCCTGGTATCGCGATGGACTTTGCTTCTCCTGCACGCAATGCGGGAATTGTTGCACGGGCGACCCGGGCGTGGTCTGGGTCACCGAAGAAGACATCGCCCACATCGCGAAACTCACCGGCAAATCGGTCGGCGAAATTCGGCTGTTTCACACGCGGATCGTGGGCGGCAGGGTTTCGCTCCGCGAATATCCCAACGGCGATTGCATGTTTTTCGACCCCGCCAAGCGAACCTGCACAATCTACGAAGCCCGCCCCGTCCAATGCCGAACGTGGCCTTTTTGGAACTCGCACCTCAAATCGCCCGAAACCTGGGAAGAAGTGAAACGGGAATGTCCCGGAGCCGGGCAAGGGGATTTCTTCAGCCTGGAAGAAGTCGAACGCCGCGCTGCGGAAATGGATATTTGAAGGGAAAAAAAGCCCGCAATGATCGTGCTTGAAGGCTTTGAAGAACCGGCAGCGTTTCGGGGCGGGGTGTTGGCCATCGGGAATTTCGATGGCGTGCATCGCGGGCATCAACGCATGCTGCAAGTTTTGGTCGAGCGGGCGAAAACCCATCGCGTACCCGCCGTGGTCTTCACGTTCAATCCGCCGCCGGTGGAACTCCTTCGCCCGGAATCCGTTCCGCCACGATTGACCACCCTGGAAACCAAAGCCGAACTCTTGGCCGGCCAAGGCGTGGATTGCCTGATCGCCTACCCCACGAACAGAGAACTCCTCAATCTGGAGCCGGAAGCGTTTTTCGCGCAAATTGTGGTTCGGCAATTGGCGGCGCGGGGTTTGGTGGAGGGGCCGAATTTTTATTTCGGCAAGAATCGCCAAGGCGATGTGACATTACTGGCGGAACTCTGCCGGGCGAGCGGAAGAGATTTGGACATCATCGCACCGGAATCGCAAGGCGAAGATTTGATTTCGTCCAGCAAAATTCGCGGGCTAATCGCTCAAGGCGAACTTGGCCGAGCCGTCGAAATGTTGGGGCATCCCTATCGGATTGAAGGGCGGGTGATTCCCGGCGAAGGGCGTGGGCCGAACTTTGGGCTTTCCCACCGCGAACCTGGGCGAGATTCCCACGCTGATCCCGGCGGATGGGGTTTACGCGGGCCGGAGTTGGCGGGATGGCAAACCTTATCCCGCCGCCATTCATATTGGTTCCAATCCCACCTTCCAAGAAGCGGATCGCAAAGTGGAAGTCCACTTGCTCGATCATGCAGGGGACTTGTACGGGCAATCTTTGAAGATCGATTTGCTGGCAAAAATCCGCAGCACGCAGGAGTTTCCTTCGGCGCAGGCGCTGAAAAATCAGATTGAATCCGATCTTGCCGAGGTGCGCAGGCTCGCCAATTCCGCAGGCGACCGCTAGGATAGCGGGATGAACATCGACTGGCAGCCTCTCCGCGAGATTATCGACCAAAACCAACGCTTCGTACTTTCCAGCCACGTCCGCCCGGATGCCGATGCGCTGGGGTCCGAACTGGGCATGGCGATGCTGCTGGAAGGCTTGGGAAAATCCGTGCGGATCGTAAACCCTTCCGCGATTCCCGATAACCTGCTATTTCTCGATCCCACGCAGCGGGTCATGAAAATCGGCAAAGACATCTCGCCGAAGGAAGTTCTCGACACCGACGTTCACGTGATTTTAGACACCAGTGCCTGGGTGCAACTTGTGGATGTGGGTAAGGTTTTGAAGAAAACCGAGGCCAAACGAGTGGTGATCGACCATCACATGAGTTCCGATGATTTGGGGGCCGTGGTATTCAAAGACACTCAAGCCGAAGCCACGGGGGCGATGATTGTGAGGCTTGCGGAGGCACTCGACTTGCCATTGACTCCGGAGATGGTGCTGCCCTTGTTTTGTGCGATCGCCACGGACACGGGTTGGTTTCGGTTCTCGTCCACCACCGGCGAGACCATGCGAATCCTGGGACGGTTAATTGACTTAGGGGCGAAACCGCATTTAATATACGAACAACTTTATGAGAGAAACTCGCTGGCCCGCGTGCAACTTACGGCACGGGTTTTGGCAGGGATTCATCTCGATTGCGAAGGCCGGTTGGCCTACCTTACCGTGAAGCAAAGCGATTTTACCGCGACCAAAGCCAAGCCCGTGGATACAGAAGATCTCGTCAACGAAGCCTTGAAAATCGAAGGAACCCAAGCCGCGTTTATTGCCATCGAACAAGAGAATCAAACCGTGAAAGTCAGTTTCCGCAGCCGCACGAATTTGAACGTGGCGCAAGTCGCCGAGCAATTCGGCGGCGGGGGCCACAAACAAGCCGCGGGCGCGGTGCTTCCCGGCTCCTTAAACAAAGCCGTCAAACTCATCCTCGCCGCCATGAACACCGCCCTGGATGGATAAGAAAGAAAGTCAACATTTTTGGGGGGGCTGTGCCATGCCCACGGCTTTGCGTGGGCATGCGGGGTTGAGTCAGAATCAACAGAGTCAAACACATGTCCACTCAAAGCAGTGGCCATGCCACCCAAAAACCTGCCGTTGGTCCCTCAACCAAATTCCTTCCTGCGACGCGCTCCAATCATTTTGAATCCCTGATTTTGGTGAAGCGTCGTTCCTGCTCGGAGTCCGCCAGATGACCGATTCCCCCGCGAGTTCTTCACCTAAATCCCCGCCGGAACTGCTGCCCGATCAACCCCGCCGGGGCTTTATTGCTTCTGCGTTTGCCATTGTGATAGGGGGCGTTGTGGGGTTGGTTCCGGTCATCACCGGCACGCTGTTCTTTCTCGATCCGCTGTTGCGAAAGAAAGCCAAAGCCGACGAAGACAAAGGGAACGAAGGCTACCTGAAAGCCCACGTCACGCTGGATCAACTCAAAAAATCCCCCGTGCCGATTCAAGTGCCGATGATTTCTTCGCGTGTGGATAAGTGGAATCTTTATCCCGATCAGCCCATCGGCTCGGTTTATCTGCGGATGGCGGAGGATGGCAAAACTGTATTGGCCTTCAACGTGACTTGCCCGCATCTGGGGTGCGCGGTGGAATACCGAGATCCTGCGGATCATGCGGCGGAATTTTTCTGCCCTTGCCACAATAGTGCCTTCGCTTTGGATGGCAGCAAGACGAACTCCATTCCGCCCCGCGATTTGGATTCGCTGGACGTGAAACTCGTCAAGAACGACAAAGGCATCGATGAGGTTTGGGTGAAATATCAAGAATTTCGGGCCACGCTCGCCAAGAAAGTGCCGGTATGAACAAACTTTTGGATTGGCTCGACCACCGCACCGGCTACCGGGACGTGATGCACGAAGCCCTCTACGAACGCATTCCCGGCGGAGCACGCTGGCGATACGTTTGGGGCAGCACGCTGGTCTTTACCTTCGCCGTGCAAATGATTACCGGCTTCTTTCTTTGGACCGCCTACAGCCCCAGCGCCCAAACCGCTTGGGAAAGCGTGTATTACATCACCCACGTGATGTATTTGGGCAACATCGTGCGGGGCATTCATCACTTTGCCGCCCAGGCGATGGTGGTCTTGATGGCATTGCATTTGATGCAAGTCATTATTGATGGAGCCTACAAAGCCCCTCGCGAAATCAACTTCTGGTTGGGCTTGGTTTTGATGCAGATTGTGTTGGGGCTTTCGCTGACCGGGTACTTGCTGCCTTGGGACCAGAAAGGCTATTACGCCACCAAGGTTTCCACGAACATCGCCTCCGCGGCCCCGGTCATCGGTCAACAGGTTCAACAGTTGGCCCAAGGCGGGACCGAATACGGGCATCAAACGCTGACCCGCTTTTTCGCGCTGCACGCGGGCTTGCTGCCCGCGTTGTTGGTCGCGTTTTTGGGGTTGCACATTTGGGTGTTTCGCAGGCATGGGATCACCGTTCCCAATCCCGACCGCGCCCCCACAACCACGTTTTGGCCGGACCAAGTGTTGAAAGATTCCGTCGCCTGTCTCGCGGTCTTGGCTACGGTCCTATTATTGGCGATCTACAAAGGTGCGGATTTAAGCGCTCCGGCGAACCCCACCGAAAACTACCGGGCCGCCCGCCCGGAATGGTATTTTCTGTTTTTGTTCCGCTTCTTGAAATTTGAATGGGTCGAAGAACACGGCTTAGCCTTTGGGGCGATTTACGTTCCCGGTCTTTTGATGCTCGTTCTGGTTCTCATGCCCATCATTGCGATTTGGAAATGGGGGCATCTTTTCAATAAGATTTTCGCCTGGGTGATGCTGGGCGTGATCGCGTGCTTAACCGGGATGGCGTTTTACGAAGACTCGCAGAATGAAGAACATCAGGCCGCCATCGAAAAGGCCGAGATCGACGCGGCACGGGTCATGGAAATCGCCGAAAATCCGCACAACATGATCCCCGTGGAAGGCGCGGTGACGATGCTGCCCAACGATCCGCTCGTGCAAGGCCCGAAAATCTTCGCCAAGAACTGTGCGGGCTGCCATCATTACGCCGGCCTCAACGGGCAAGGCCGAAAAGTCACCGAAGCCGGCAAAGACAAAGACGGCAATGCGATGACCGTCGATACCAAGCCCGTCGCCGCCGATTTGGGGAACTTCGGTTCGCGGGACTGGATGAAAAGCATCCTCACCGATTACCCAAAACACTTCGCCCCACTGAAAAACGCCGGTTGGTACAAAGAGATCAAAAAGAAGGAAGCCGCCGGCGAGGAAGTCGGCGACTATCTTCACGTCGATGATGGCGAGATGGCCGATTTCTCCAAGGATGCCGGTCAAGAATTGCTCAAAGGGAAAAATCACGAACTCGACGCCGTCGCCGAATACTTCATCCGCCAAGCCGTCGAAGCCGATCAGCAGAACCGCCACTTCGAACCGCCTTCGGTCGATGAAAAACTGGCCAAACAGGGGGCTAAGATTTTGGAACAAGCCTCCCAAGCCGAGGGCATTCTGGGCAGCGGGAATTGTTTCGATTGCCACGGCCAATCAGCGGGCATCCCGATTTGACCGGCTACGGCTCCGCCCAATGGTTGAAGAGTTTTATTCGAAATCCCGGCTCGGAAGATTATTACGGCGAAAAGAACCGCATGCCCAGTTATGCGGGCAAACTCAGCGATCGCGAATTGGATCTGCTCACCCGCTGGATGACCGGCGACTACGCCCCCACTCAATTGAACACCGAAAAACTCAAAGCCCAACAACCACAACTGCAAAAAACCGAAGAGAAGCAAGCAGAGTAACCCCGCTTGGCTCGCTTTCCGATTTCCGTTTGAAAAGGCGACCGTGAATCTGAGTGGTTTTCGCCCCCCTTCTAATATCACTGAGCGGCAAGGGGGTCGCCGCTCATTTTCGCAGGACGGTGGTTTCTCGAACAATGCGAAGTCGGGGAAATCCGTGGGAATCGGGCGGAGTTGTCTTGCGGGAGGGCGAGCAGAGAGAGTAGCATTCATTCCGAAGATAAGATAAACTGTGAGGTTCTGACAACGATCGCGTTGGTTGCGAATCGGAATAAAGGGGCGATTCATTTTGTTGCGGGTCGCCGAAATTTCGTTTCCTCTTTTTTCCAACTGACTCGCGAGCCAGATTGATCGTTGGCATTCACCTGAGTATTCGATTCATTCCGCTGGGAATTCTGGTTCGAGAAGGAGTTTGCCTCCGTGCAAATTGCGATTACTTGCCGTCATGGAAACATTCGCGACAACGTGCGCGAACACATCAACGAAAAGTCGCAAAAACTGTTGACCTACTTCGAACGTGTGACGGCCATTGAAGTCACCGTGGATTTCAACAAAGACCACGTCAAAGTCGAAATTCAAGTCGATACCGAACATAAGCACGATTTCGTGGCGCACGACACCGGGGAAGATGTGCCCGGCACCTTCGATGGCGTGCTGCACAAAATGGAGCAGCAAATTCGGAAGTACAAGAGTAAAATTCAAGACCACCGCCGGGATACTCCCTTGGGGGAAATCGCCGGGTCCGCCACGGAAACCGAAGCGGAAGCCGAGGAATTGTAATCCTCGAAATGCGAGCCACGCCGAAGCCGGTTCTTTTCAACGAATGAGCGTGCTTTCGGATGGGGATTGGCTCCCAAGGAACGGATTTTTTCGCCTCAATCCTCTGAGGCAGCAGCATTCACATATCGTGTTCAGATGAAGAGGAGTGATGCATGAAGTTATCAGACTTCGTGGTTCGCGATGCGATTCTTCCCAATTTGCAGGTGGAATCCAAAGAAGCCGCCATCCGCGCGATGGTGGAGAGTTTGAAGAAAAGCGGCCACATTCCCCCCGACGAAGAAGAAGGAATCGTGGCGGCAATTATGAAGCGCGAGGAATTGGGGTCCACAGGCATCGGCAACGGGGTTGCGGTTCCGCACACCAAGCATCCCTCGGTGGATCGCTTGGTCGCCACCGTCGCGATTGCCCCCGCTGGCGTTGACTTTGCCAGCCTGGATGGCGAAGCTGTCTATATCTTGTTTTTGCTTGTTTCCCCTCCCGAACGCCCCGGAGACCACCTCCGCGGACTCGAAAACATTTCCCGCCATTTAAGAAACCAGAATTTTTGCAATTTCCTCAAGCAATCCAAATCCAATACGGAAGTCATGGACTTGCTGCAGGAAGCCGACAACAATCAACTCGATTAAAAGGGGGCCGGCCTCGGCTGCGCATAAATTCCATCCGACTGCGTTCTCGGCAAACGACGCCCAATTTAGGAGTCAAAATCTCGTCATGGAAAACTCTCCCATCGAACGACGAAAAGTTGTGGTGACTCTTAAAAGCGGTCTGCACATGCGTCCAATGTCCCTCATCGCCAAGGTGGTGAAGGAATTTTCCGGCGAGGTATACATTCGGCGGGAAGACGGTTATGCCGTCAACGCCAAAAGTATGTTCGATTTGCTGACTCTGGGTGCGGAATACGGCACGCCTTTGATGCTGGAAGCCCAAGGAGACGCTGCCGGGGAGTTGCTCGATTATTTAGAGACTCTGTTTGACTCAAAATTCGGTTGGGATGAAGACGAGGACGACTTTAGCTCGCCTTCGCCGCCTCCCTCGATGAAAAAGCTCGATTCCTGCCGGCAACCCGTGGAAGGCGAGTAGCCCGCGGAGTGATGCGGTTGGCCAATTGCCTCGCATTTTCCCCCTCTCTGTTGCCGGCCGCATTCCCAACGAAACATTCCCCCCTCCCTTCCCATGCGATTTCGCGAGGACGAATCGGTAAGCGAACATGCTCATCAAACGAGGAATTGCGGTCTCCCCCGGAGTCATCAGCGGCCCGGCCTTCGTGCTGGGAGCCGAAGATTTCCGCATTCCCCATCGGTTTGTTCGCGTCACCGCTGTGGAATCCGAAATCACTCGCTTTCGGGCAGCGCTCGATGCCGTCTGCGTGGAAATTGCCGGCAACGAACAACTCGCGGCGGCACAGTTGGGCAAACAGTACGGGCAAATCTTTGCGGCCCATTTGCAGATGGCCCGCGATCCGCAATTCGTGGGGGAAATTGAATCGCTGATCCGCGACAAATGCTATTCGCCCGAATTTGCCGCCAGTTTCGTGCTAAGACGCAACGCCAAGGTGTTACAGAACTTAGGGAACACTTACCTGGCCGAGCGGGCGGCGGACGTGATCGATCTCAAAAAACGCATCCTCAGCCATTTGCTGGGGGAACGCCGGCAATCGTTGGCCCATCTGACCACACCGGTGATCGTGTTGGCCCACAATCTGACTCCCAGCGAGACCGCCCGGCTCGATAAAAAATTCGTGCTGGGCTTCGCCACGGAAGTCGGCGGGCACACCAGCCACACTGCAATTCTGGCGGGAGCGCTTGAAATCCCTGCCGTCGTGGGAGTGGGAGCGTTTTTGTCGGATGTGTCGGGCGGGGAAACCGTGATCCTCGATGGCAATCAAGGCGAGGTGATTCTCGATCCCGACGAACCCGCCCACGAAAAATACTTAGACTCGCACGCCCGATACATCACCGTCTCCCAACGCTTGGAGGGCATGCGGTCCCTAGAAGCGGAAACCCGCGATGGCGTCCGCATTCAGCTTTTGGGCAACATTGAATTTCCCGAAGAAGCCAAACATTGCGTGGAACGCGGTGCCGATGGCGTAGGGCTTTATCGCACTGAATTTTTGTATTTAAAGAACGACCGTGAACCCACGGAGGAAGTTCACTACAAAGCCTATCGCAAAGTGATCGAGGCATTTCCTCGCCAGCCCGTGGTGATTCGCACCCTCGATTTGGGGGCCGATAAAATCCCCGGCGGATTCCCCGACCACTTTCACGGTGGCAACCCCGTGCTGGGTCTGCGAAGCATCCGACTCAGTCTGCAAAACCTCCCGTTGTTCAAAACCCAATTGCGGGCCGTGCTTCGGGCGGCGGTGCATGGCGATGTGCGGGTGATGTTTCCGCTCGTGTCCACGCTGTTGGAATTTCGGCAGGCCAAAATGGTAATGGGCGACGTGATGGAAGACCTGGAAGAGCAAGGGATTCCCTTCAACCGCGATGTTCCCGTGGGCATGATGGTGGAAGTCCCCGCCGCCGTGATGCTCGCCGAGGATTTCGCCCGCGAAGCCGATTTTTTCTCCATCGGCACAAACGACTTAATTCAGTACACTTTAGCGGTGGATCGGGCCGATCCTTCGGTAGCGTCTTTGTACAGTTCCGGAGATCCGGCAATTTTGCGTTTGATTAGGCTGGTCGTCGAGGCCTCCCACAAGGAAAACATTCCCGTAACCGTTTGCGGGCAAATGAGTTCCAGTCCGATTTACGTTCCATTACTGATCGGCATGGGGCTGAGGCAACTCAGCGTCACCCCGCATGCCATTCCAGAATTGAAAGAAATTATTCGCAAAGTCACAATCAACCAGACGGAAGAAATCGCGGCCCGCGCCGAATCGCTCGAACTGGCAAGGGACGTGGAAAGTTTTTTGCAAAGCGAACTCAAGAAAATCTGCCCCGACTCTTACCATTAAACCGAGGCAGATTTCCCCCACAACATTTCAAGCCCACATTTTGGTTGTCAATCCGTTTAATGAAAAAGAAGTGATCTTCCACTTCGTTCCAGAAGCCTTAGCACCGGCGAAGAAAACGCATTGCTTCGGATAATGGACTCTTCAATCAATGGATTCACAAGAAACATTTGTTTTAGATTTTGGTGCGTTTTCGTTTTCTGTTGACGTCAGATCCCCACGGATGACATTTTCGATGCCCGATCCCCGTCCCATTTTTTTGGGAAACTCCCGCGAGAGGGAAACCTGCAATCGGCCTTCAGCCGGCAGAACTTCCGCGCAAATTGCGGTGGATTGTCCGGCGGCGGATTGCCTTCGGGAAATTTCCGCTTCCGGCAAGTCCGGCGAAATGTCTTCCCCGCTGACCGAAAACCAGGTTCCCTCCACGCGGATGTCAACGATTCCCGCAGGCCCCGGTTTTCCGTCCGTTCCGATCGAGACCCACAGAAACACGAATTCCGAACCTCAAGAATGCAAATCTTCGTCCAACAGAACCGGACTCTGTCCCCCGAACGTCCCCCGGAGCGATTTGACTGTTGAATCTTCCCGGCGTTCCACCTTTAGGCAGACCAAGGATTTCGAATTGACGCGAAGCGGCCCATTTTCCAAGGTTCGGCGCACCCTTCGTTTTTCGCGATTCGATTCGCGACGAAAGGTGTTTTCCGAAAATGAAAAAAGAAATGCTCATCAACGTTCTTCAACCCGAAGAATGCCGGATCGCCATTGTTGAAGATGGCATCCTCGAAGAACTTTACGTTGAAAGAAATAGTGCCGAGAACTTCGTCGGCAACATCTACAAAGGCCGCGTGGTCAACATCGAGCCTTCGATTCAGGCCGCGTTCGTAGATTTCGGCGTGGGCCGCAACGGCTTCCTGCACGTCAGCGACGTGGAATACCAATACTTCAAGGAAATCCAACCGCACAACGGCCGCCGACCCGAATCGCAAACCGATTCCCGCGGCCGCAAAATCCGCCACAACGACCGCAGTCCCCGCAACAAGCCGCCGATTCAGGACATCTTCCGCCGGGGCGATGAAGTGTTGGTGCAGGTCATCAAGGAAGGCTTGGGAACCAAAGGGCCGACGCTCTCGACTTACATCAGCATTCCGGGCCGGTATTTGGTTCTGATGCCCGGCCTACAACGGGTGGGCGTGAGCCGAAAAATCGCCGATGACGATGTTCGCCGGCAATTGCGGACGGCATTGAATGATCTGAACCCGCCGGAAGGTTTGGGGTTCATCATTCGCACGGCGGGCATCGACCGCACCCAAAAAGACCTGCAGCGCGACATGAATTACCTGCTGAGACTCTGGCGGGTGATTGTGGGCCGAATCAAAAAATCGCCCGCACCCTTAGATGTCTACGAAGACAGCGACATGATAATTCGCACGATTCGCGACATCTACAACGCGGAAATCGATTCCGTGCTGATCGATCAGCAAGAAGCCTACGAACGGGCGTGGGAGTTCATGCAAATCGTGATGCCCAAGCACGTCGAACGGGTGCAGCTTTACGAAGGCAAGGAACCCTTATTCCACAAATACAACATTGAAGAGGAAATCAACCGCATTCAAAATCGGCACGTGCCTTTGCGGGGCGGCGGATCGATTGTGATCGATCAAACCGAAGCCTTGGTGGCCATCGACGTCAACAGCGGGAACTTCCGCGCGGACGATGACGCCGAGAAAACCGCTTATCAAGTCAACTTAAGGGCGGCCGAGGAAATCAGCCGGCAGATTCGCCTCAGGGATTTGGGCGGGGTGATTGTGAACGACTTCATCGACATGCGGGAAGAAAAGCACCGCCGATCCGTGGAGCGCACATTGCACGATGCCGTCAAACGCGACCGCGCCCGCACGAAAATTTTGCGGATCAGCCCGTTCGGCCTCGTGGAAATGACTCGGCAGCGAATCCGGCCTTCGCTGAAACGGAACACCTACGAAAACTGCCCGTGCTGCAATGGAACCGGGCAAGTCAAAACCGCCGAGAGCGTGGCCATCGACGTGATGCGGTTGCTGATGACCGCCGCCAACCTCAAAGGCGTGCATCGGGTGAACGTGGAAATTCACGAACGGGTCGCCAATTATTTGAACAACCGCAAGCGGCGGGAAATTACCTCGCTGGAAGAACGCAGTAACGTGATCATCAACGTGGTCGTTCGCACGGATGTCGGGCCGGAGCACGTTAAGATTCAGGGAATGGACGAAATTGGCCACGAAGTCAAAAATCTGGCCTTGGTAGACTCGTAATTGAGAAAACCAGCCGATACACTTTTCCTTTGCCCAATTTGGGATCGGATTGTTTTCTGAAATCGATACGAAAGAGTTCTCACAATGTTTGCCATCATTGCCGATGGGGGCCGTCAATATCGCGTGAGCCAGGGTCTTCGTCTTTCCGTGGATTTGCGGGAGAACGTCAAGGCGGACGATACGATTACCTTCGAGACCGTGTTGCTCGCCAACGGCGGAGGGGCCAGCCTCATCGGGCAGCCTGCTCTCAGCGGGGCCACGGTCACGGGGAAAGTGATTTACGCGGAAGACAAAGGTCCGAAGTTGGAAGTGCAAAAACTTCGCCGCCGCAAAAACTCCCGCCGGCACACAGGCCACCGTCAAAAATACACCACCGTCGTGATCGAGGACATCCAAGTTCCCGACTTGGAAATCGTGGAAGATGCCGAGCCGAAACCCGCTGCCGAAGCAAGCAGCGAAGCGTAATCGGCAACGGCGTGGGCTTGCCGCACGAACGTCAAACACCGTGGAGATCCCTTGGGTTCTCTGCGGTGTTTCTTTGAAAAGGGCTCTTGGAAATGAACAATTGGGATCTCGCTACCGTTCGTTCGCAATTTCCCGCCTTGAATCGCCGGCAGTCCGGCCAAACCGTAGCGTATTTCGATGGCCCGGCGGGGAGCCAAGTGCCTTTGCAAGTGGCCGAGACTGTTTCGCGGTATCTCCTCGGCATGAATGCCAACCGGGGTGCGCCGTTCGCGACGAGCCGGGAAAGCGATGACGCTCTGACCGATGCTCACCAAACCGTGGCGGATTTTTTGGGGGCAAGCGATCCCGATTGCATCGTCTTCGGAGCCAACATGACCACGCTGACATTCGCACTCAGCCGTGCCTTGGGGCGAACTTGGCAGCCCGGCGATGAGATTTTGGTCACGCAGTTGGATCACGATGCCAATGTCACGCCTTGGGTGTTAGCGGCGGAAGATGCCGGGGCCACCGTGAAGCAGATCAAGATTCACCCGGAAGATTGCACGCTCGACATGGAGGATTTCCGCGCGAAACTCTCCCACCAAACCCGTTTGCTGGCGGTGGGTCTCGCGTCCAATGCCACGGGCACGGTCAACCCCGTGGCCGAGATGATTCAAGCCGCCCATGCAAAAGGGGCTTTGGTGTTCGTGGATGCCGTGCATTTCGCCCCGCATCGCTTGATTGATGTCTCCGCGCTCGATTGCGATTTTCTGGCGGCCTCGGCCTATAAGTTTTTCGGTCCGCACGTGGGTGTCCTCTATGGAAAGCGGGCACGCTTGGAAGAACTTCCCGCCTACAAACTCCGGCCTTCGCCCAACACGCTGCCGGGCAAATGGATGACCGGAACCCAAAACCACGAAGGCATTTTAGGCGTGGCGGCGGCGATTCGGTATCTGGCGAAACTGAGCCAACAACCGGGAGAGAAAATGACCCGCCGTGAGGCGCTGGTCAATACGTTTCAGCACATCCGCAAGCACGAAGAAAGCCTTTGCCGGCGGTTGTTGACCGGGCTGAAGAAATTGCCCCAATTGCGAATCTGGGGCATCGCGGACCTCAACCGCATGGACAAGCGGGTTCCCACGGTTTCCGTGACCCACGAAACTCAAACCCCCGCAGCAGTTGTCGACGGCACTTGCCGAGCGGGGGCTTTATTGTTGGCCGGGAAACCATTACGCGCTGCCCTTCACCCAAGCGATGGGTTTGGAACCCGAAGGCACTTTGCGAATCGGTTTGTTGCACTATAATACCGAGGAAGAAGTAGACCGCTTGTTAACCGCCTTGGCTGAATTGGCGTAAGTGAAGACTCGTAATCTGAACCGCCGAACAAAGATCGGCAACCCTTGCAAGCCCTTTGCGCTTCTGCCATCCTTTCCGGCGGTGAAACCAAAGTGAGCTAAGAGCAGTGGGCTAAGAGCAGAGGGCCAGAAAAGCACAAAACAACCTTCGCGCAACCTGTGAATCATTCCGGCTCTCTGCTCTCCGCCCTTGGCTCTCCGCCGATCGCAACGCTAACAACTTCCAAACACAAAGAATCTTAATCCTAACGGGTGAAATCATATGCTTGAGGAACTGAAAAACCTGGCCATCACGGGGATTGATCCCGATGAGATGGAAGAATGGTTTGAATCGTTGGATGATGTGCTGCATCGCTACGGCCCCAAGCAGTTGCAAGAACTGTTGGTGATTCTGCAAGAGCGGGCCTATCATCGCGGCGTGACCACGCCCTTCACCGCCAATACGCCCTACATCAATACGATTCCCATCGGCAAGCAGCCGCATTACCCCGGCGATTTGGAAATCGAACGCCGCATCAAAAGCCTGATTCGCTGGAACGCGATGGCGATGGTGCATCGGGCGAATACCTATCATCCGGGATTGGGCGGCCACATCTCGACGTTTGCTTCCTCGGCGACCTTGTACGAAGTGGGCTTCAATCATTTCTTCCATGCGCGAACTGAAGAACACACCGGTGACATGGTGTATTTTCAAGGCCATGCCGCGCCCGGCATGTATTCGCGGGCTTATTTGGAAGGCCGGCTGGATGAAAGCCACCTGGAAAAATTCCGCCGCGAAATTCCGCGCGGCACGGGCTTGTCTTCCTATCCCCACCCCTGGCTGATGCCCAATTTCTGGCAGTTCCCTACGGTCTCGATGGGCTTGGGGCCGTTGACCGCGATTTATCACGCCCGGTTTTTAAGATATTTGGAACATCGCGGGCTGCTTGACACCAGCCAATCGCACGTGTGGTGTTTCGTGGGCGATGGCGAATGCGATGAACCGGAAACCTTGGGAGCGATCACGCTGGCTTCGCGGGAACGCTTGGACAATTTAATCTTCGTCATCAATTGCAATTTGCAGCGGTTGGATGGCCCCGTGCGCGGGAACGGCAAGATCATTCAAGAATTGGAAGCCGCGTTTCGCGGGGCCGGTTGGAACTGCATCAAAGTGATTTGGGGCAACGATTGGGATCCCCTTTTGGCCGAAGACCACGAAGGCCATCTGGTCAAACGCATGGGCGAGATTGTGGATGGGCAGTATCAAAAATACTCGGTCGAATCGGGCGATTACATCCGCAAGCATTTCTTCGGCGTGTCGCCGGATCTCGAAGAAATGGTCGCGCCGTATTCGGATGAAAAACTCAGCAAGATGCGCCGCGGCGGCCACGATCCCGAAAAAGTCTATGCCGCTTTCAAAGCGGCGGTGGATTACCACGGCGGGCCGACGGTCATTTTGGCGAAGACCATCAAAGGCTACGGCTTAGGTGAAGCCGGTGAAGGCCGCATGAACACCCACAACGAAAAGAAGCTCAACGAAGAAGAACTCTCCAACTTCCGCTCGCGGTTCGCGATTCCGATTGGCGATGACCAAGTGAAAAAAGCCCCGTTTTATCGCCCGCCGGAAGACAGCCCGGAAATGAAATATCTTTTAGAACGCCGGCAAGAGTTGGGCGGCACTCAAATGCCCGCGCGAACCCAACCGAAGAACGCCTGATTGTGCCCGAACTGGACAAATTCCGCCGGCAGTTGGATGGCACGGGCGACAGCGAAGCCTCGACGACGCAAGCCTTCAGCACGATCATCATGCGGCTGATGAAAGATAAAAACATCGGCCAGCGCATTGTGCCCATCATCCCCGATGAAGCCCGCACGTTCGGCATGGAAGGCTTGTTCTCGATGGCGGGCATCTACGCCAGCAAAGGCCAGCTTTACGAACCCGTCGATGCCGGCACGCTGATGTATTATAAAGAAGCCAAGGACGGCCAAGTCTTGGAAGAAGGCATTAACGAAGCCGGGGCGATGTCTTCCTTCATCGCGGCGGGCACGGCCTATTCCAACTTGGGAATCAACATGATTCCCTTCTACATCTACTATTCGATGTTCGGCTTTCAACGCATCGGCGATTTGATCTGGCTCGCGGCAGACTCCCGCGCGAAAGGCTTTCTGATCGGCGGTACCTCCGGGCGAACCACGCTCAACGGCGAGGGTCTGCAACACGAAGATGGGCACAGCCTGCTGATCGCGACCACGGTTCCCACGCTGGTGTCTTACGATCCCGCCTATGCTTATGAGTTGGCGGTGATTATTCAAGATGGACTCCGCCGGATGTATGCCGAGAATGAACACGTTTTCTATTACGTCGCGGTCTATAACGAAAACTCTCCGCAGCCCAAACTCCCCGAAAACGGAGATGTAAAAACGGGCATCCTTAAGGGGTTATATAAGTTAAAAGGAACGGATGCCGGCAAGGCCGAGCAGCAACTTCGCCCGCAACTTTTAGGCAGCGGGACAATTCTCCGCGAGGTCGAACGCGCTCAAAAAATCCTGGCCGAAAAGTACGACCTCGGCAGCGATTTGTGGAGCGCGACCAGTTACAGCGAACTCGACCCGCGAAGCGAATGCCGTCGATCGTTGGAACCGTTTGCATCCCGGCGAAGAACCGAAAAAATCGTATCTGCAAGAAGTGCTCGGCGGTGAGGAAGGATTGTTCGTGTCTTCCAGCGACAACGTGCGGCTGGTGGCCGAGCAAATTCGCCCGTGGGTTCCGGGCACTTATATCACGCTGGGGACGGATGGCTTCGGACGCAGCGACACCCGCGAAGCCCTCCGCCGGCACTTTGAAATCGATGCCGAGCACATCGTCTATGCGACATTGGAAGGACTCGCCCGCCGCGGCCAATTCGACAAATCCCGCTTGCCGAACATCCTCCAAGAATTGGGCATCGACCCCGATCAAGTCGATCCCAGAACGGCATGAGCAAGTCAAGAGTCGAGGGACAAGGGTCAAGAGCCGGAATTATTGTCCGTATGCCTTGAACTCATTCTCTGAAAAAGAAGGGACATTCGCTTCAGACTGATGGCTCCTAAAACCATTAAGGAAGTTAATTTACCCGGACGGATTGAGAAAGCCACGGGTAGCCCTCATCTTAAGGAAACGGGGGATTTCTTTGGGTGGAAGCCCAGACACATTACGAAAGATATTGGGGACTTTACCAAGGAGGAACTTCTGGCGAGGGGATGGACGAAAGAATCGCTATTGGACGTTGCGGATGCGTATAATGAAATAGAGAGAATTACGCCGAACAATCCAAGTGCCGCAGGACGTGCCAAACAGTTGCGAGAATTGGCTGCCAGATTTTTCGATTGAGAAAGGACATATCATGCCGACCGAAAGCCGGGTTTTAGTGAAGAATGAAATGCGAAGCTCGTTGGTTCTCAATATCGAACCGGAAGCCGTCGAATTTGAATTGGTAAGCGGGGACGAGGTGACGATCTGCGATTCGTTTGAAACCGCACCCGTGACGTTAGAGCTTTCCGAATTGGAAGATGGGAAGCCCATCATCTCCATCTGGCCCGGAGATGGGAAAGTCCGCGTCATCAAGAATGGCGTCGAGCTGCTCGATTTAGTTTAAGAACCGCATTGCTCCAATGCCCCCTCCCTTGAATCCCCCCACGAAGAGAATTCGGCCTACATTCTGGCCCTTGACCCTTGTCTCTAGACCCTTGACTTTGTTGGAACACACGATGGCGATAGATTTCAAACTTCCCGAAGTCTCCGAGGGAGTCGAGTCGGCGGACATCGCGGAGATTTTGGTTTCGGAAGGCGACGTGATCGAAGCCGGCCAAATTGTGATGGAAGTCGAAACCGAAAAAGCCGTGGTGGAACTTCCCTGTCCGCACGCGGGCAAAATCACGAAGATCCACGTGGCCGAAGGGGATTCCGTGGATGTGGGCGGCATGCTGCTGAGCATCGAAGTCGGAAGAGGCCGCCGAGAAAAAAGAACCGCCGCAAAAATCTCCCGCCGGCGACGCGAAAAGCGAAAAGAAACCCGAGCAACACAAATCCGTCGGCAAGTCATCGGACGGAAAATCCGTCGCCCCACCGGACCACACGAAAGGCGTGGAAGAGCACGGCAAGTTGGACCCCGCCGTTGCCACCGAAGCCACGGCAGCCTTGGTTTGGCGGGAAGATTTGGTCGGCCCGCCCGCGCCGGCGGCTCCTTCGACCAGGCGGTTGGCGCGGGAACTCAACGTGAATTTGAATCTCGTCCAAGGCAGCGGAGCGGGCGGGCGGATCACGCAGGATGATGTCAAAACCCACGTCCGCACAAGAAGCCTGACTGCCCAAAACGAACGATGTCACCGCTCCGATGACCGAACAGCCCAGCCTGCCCAGCTTCGAGAAATTCGGGCCGATCCAACGAGAGCCGCTCAACAAAGTCGCCCGCACCGCGGCCAATCATCTCAGCATGTCTTGGCGGACGATTCCGCACGTCACCCAGCACGATTTGGCGGATGTGACCGACATGGAAGCCGCCCGCAAAGCCTTTATGAACGGCGTGGGAAAGAACGGCCCCAAAATCACGATGACGGCCATCATCATCAAAGCCTGCATCGGGCCTTTGAAAATGTTCCCGCATTTCAACGCCAGTTTGGACCCCGGCAGCAACGAATTGATTTTGAAGCAGTATTATCACATCGGCGTCGCGGTAGACACCGAAAACGGTTTGGTCGTGCCCGTGATCCGCGATTGCGACCAAAAAAGCATTCGCGACATCGCCGAGGAACTCGCCGGCATCGCCCAAGCCGCCCGCGACCGCAAACTGAGCATGAACGACATGCAAGGCGGCACGTTCACGATCACCAACTTGGGCGGCATCGGGGGCACGGCGTTCACGCCGATCATCAATCATCCCGAAGTCGCGATTCTGGGCATGTCGCGGAGCATCAAACAACTGGAACTCCAAGACGGCCAGCCCGTGGAACGGCTGATGTTGCCTTTGTCGCTGTCTTACGATCATCGCGTGGTCAACGGAGCCGATGCCGCCCGCTTCATCGTCCGCCTCTCCCACGCCCTCTCCGACTTCATGGCGTTACTGGTGGAGTGTTAATTTCGTAGTAGATGTAGGATGGGCATCGCCCACCAATGCTAGGAAAACCAAATCATGGTGGGCAATGCCCACCCTACAAAACTGGTGGAGTGTTAATTTCGTAGGGCAGATGTAGGGTGGGCATCGCCCACCAATGCTAGGAAAACCAAATCGATGGTGGGCAATGCCCACCCTACAAAAACTTTCGCTACGTGAAGAGGGGATGCTGGCCGAACGTCCCCTCGCTCCGAAGGCGTTTTTCATCATCGAAGAATTTGACGGCTACTATGGCTGGCCAGGTTATAAAAACCGCAAAACATTGGGGAGACTGAAAAAGGTGTAGGGTGAGAATTGCTCACATTACGTTCTTTGAGTAAATCCGATGATACCGAATGAAAAGCTGCTAAAGTGCTTGCGATCTTCGATTCAGCTTGCTTGCCAACCGCAGAAACGCGCATCGCATCGTTGCCGGTCGAGAGCAAGTTTTATCTCTGCCAAGGGAATGGGTGATGGAACATATTGAATCCATTGCAATTGAATCTCTGAACCTCACGGATGACTGGGAATATCGCCGGCTTCTTGAACTAGCCGAAGGTCTCTCTCCCGAACTCTTGCAACTATTTGTCGGAATGGGACGTGAAAGCGAAAATCCAGAAATTCGAGAAGCCGCAGAGGATTTTACAAAGAAACTTTTTGACTTGAGATCAGGGATTTTTATAGATGGCCATCGAGTTTAAGCTGCCGGAAGTTTCGGAAGGCGTGGAGTCCGCCGATGTGGCGGAAATTCTGGTTTCCGAAGGCGACACCATCACGGAGGGTCAAATCGTGATGGAAATCGAAACCGAAAAAGCCGTCGTGGAATTGCCCTGCCCGCACGCCGGCAAAGTGGAAAAAATCCACGTCGCCTCCGGGGATACCGTGCAAGTCGGCGGCTTGCTATTGAGCATCGCGGAATCGTCGAGTTCCGCGAAAGAATCCGCCCAGGCCGAAAGAGCCTCCGCCGCAAGAAACAAGAAGCAAGAAAACCGAGGTTGCCAAGAAAGAAACACCCAAACCGCAACAGTCCGAAAAGAAATCCGACCGGCCGAAGCGAAAATCGGGCAACGGGCAACCGCTTAAATTCGTGGTGTTGGGCGGCGGTCCGGGCGGATACCCGGCGGCGTTCGAGGCGGCGGATCATGGCATGGAAGTCACTCTGGTCGATGAGGAAGTCAAACCCGGCGGCGTGTGTTTGCATCGGGGCTGCATTCCTTCCAAAGCTCTGCTGCACGTGGCGAAACTCATCCACGAAGCCCGCGAAGCCGCCGCGTGGGGGCTGACGTTCGGCGAACCGAAAATCGATCTCGACAAACTCCGCGATTTCAAATCGGGCGTGGTCAGCAAATTCACCGGCGGCATCGAACAACTGGGCAAAATGCGGGGCGTGACGATGCTCCGCGGTCGCGGCACGTTCATCGATTCCAACACGCTGAAAGTCGATCTGCACGAAGGCGGCACCCGGGAACTCAAATTCGACAAAGCCATCATCGCCACGGGTTCCTCGCCCGCGATGCCGCCGGTCTTCAACATCGACGATGACCGCGTGATGGATTCCACCGGAGCGCTCGAACTGCCGGACATTCCCAAAACGCTTGTTGGTTGTGGGCGGCGGATACATCGGCCTGGAAATGGGCAGCGTGTATGCGGCCCTGGGATCGAAAGTCACCGTGGTGGAAATGCTGTCCGGATTGCTGCCGGGGGCGGACCGCGATCTGGTGCGCCCGCTGCATCATCGTTTGAAAAAACAATTCGAGGCGATCTATCTGAAAACGAAAATCAACTCCCTCGAAGCCACCGATGCGGGGATTGTCGCGAAGATGGAAGGCGAGGAAGCCCCCGCCGAACAAACTTTCGACCGCGTTCTGATCTCGATTGGCCGTCGGCCCACCAGCAAAGGCTTTGGTCTGGAAAACACGCGGGCCGAGCTGGATGAAAAAGGCTTCATCAAAATCAATCGCAAATGCCAAACCACCGATCCGAATTTGTTGGCCATCGGCGATGTGGCGGGCGAACCGATGCTGGCCCACAAAGCCACGCGGGAAGCAAGAGTCGCGGTGGAAGCCCTGGCCGGCGAACCGGCGGAGTTCGATAACGTGGCCATTCCCGCCGTCGTCTTTACCGACCCCGAACTGGCCTGGTGCGGCCTGACGGAAAACGAAGCCAAGGAACAAGGCCGAGATGTGCAAGTCGTGCGGTTTCCGTGGGGAGCCTCCGGGCGGGCTCAAACCTTGGATCGCACCGAAGGCTTGACGAAAATGCTCGTCGATCCCGAAACCCAGCGCGTGCTGGGCATGGGAATCGTCGGTCCCGGTGCGGGCGAACTGATTGCCGAAGGCGTGCTCGCGGTGGAGATGGCCGCCGTCGCCCGCGATGTGGCCGAGAGCATCCACGCCCACCCCACGCTGTCGGAAACCATCATGGAATCCGCCGAAGCCGTCTTCGGCCAAGCCACCCACATGTATCGCCCGCCCAAGAAAAAAGCGTGAGGAACGCGAATGCGAACGCTGATTCAAAAATGCGGATTGCGTGTTGCCGATGGGGATTCATCGCGGTTCGGTGTTGATCGAGGATGCGAAAATCCTGGCGATTGATCCGCCCCGGACCGCGAAGGTCGATGAAACCGTGGATGCCGGCGGGCCTGCATTTGTTGCCCGGCGTGATTGATGACCAAGTGCATTTTCGCGATCCGGGGCTGACGCACAAAGAAGATCTGCACACCGGCAGCCTGGCCTGTGCCAAAGGCGGCGTGACCACGTTTCTGGAAATGCCCAACACCAAGCCCGCCACCATCACGCGCGAAAAACTGCACGAAAAACTCGCCCTGGCGGCGGGAAAATGCCGTGGTGAACTACGGCTTTTACATCGGCGCCACGCCGCGACAACGTCGCAGGAATTGCAAGCCGCCGAGCGCACGCCGGGGATCAAAATCTTCATCGGTTCCAGCACCGGCGATTTGCTGGTGGATGAACAAGAAGCCCTCGAACGCATCTTCGCCGAAACGACGCTGCCCATCTGTGCCCACTGCGAAGATGAAACCACCGTCCGCGCCAACGCCAAGGCGTTGGACGGCGGCAAAACCGCATCGCCGACCATTCGCAAGATTCGCGACCACGCCGCCGCCGTCATCGCCACGCGCCGGGCGATGGATTTGGCGAGTCGGCATCAGCATCGCTTTCATGTGCTGCACGTCTCCACGGCGGACAGAAGCGGAACTGCTCAAAGACCATCACAACGGCTCATCACCGCCGAAGCCTGCCCGCATCATCTGTTTTTCAACGTCGACGATTACGCCCGGCTGGGTTCGCGGGTGCAGATGAACCCTTCGCATCAAAACCCGCGAGACAACCACGCCCTTTGGCAGGCCCTGCGGGAAAACATGATCCAAGTCGTCGCGACCGATCATGCCCCGCATACGTTGGAAGAAAAATACCAGCCCTATCCGCAATCGCCTTCGGGCTTGCCGGCGGTGGAGAACTCGTTGGCGTTGATGCTGGATGCCGCCCATCGCGGGCTGTGCACGTTGGAGCAAATCGTCCGCTTGGATGTGCGATGCCCCCGCCCGGGTTTGGGACTTCGTCGACAAAGGCCGCATCGCCGAGGGTTACGATGCCGACTTGGTGTTGGTGGATCTCAATCGGCAGGCGACCATCCGCGATGCCGAGCAAATCACCAAATGCCGTTGGAGTCCTTGGGATGGTGTGACGCTCACAGGTTGGCCGATCAAGACCTGGGTTCGACGGCCATTTGGTGTTTGATGAGGGCCAATTCGACAAATCCCATCGCGGCCAAGAAGCCCGGTTCGATCACGCCCGCGGCGGCTTTTGGGCGACAGCCTAAAAGAGCATCCCAGCCTGCAAATTCCTGGGGAAACGGCGCTGGGCGTAAAACAGGAAAACGAATTGACGTGAGCCAGTGCAGCTGTAACCGACAATTCTGCGGGGAGACTCCAAAATCCTATATCACAAAACCTGTTCGCGAACCTCAAGTCGGCTTTGCGCTGCGGGCCATAACCAGCGCCTCTTGGAGCCGATTGACTTCGTGCTTGAGTTCCGCGAACAATACTTCCGCGTTCGCGAGATTGGCGTTGCGCCCGTGAGTTCCAATTGTTGCGCCACGGCCACGACGGCGGGATGGCAGTGGCGAATGGGCGAGAAGCGAATGGATTGTGTGTGCCACTGGCTCTGCCAGTGCGGTCTTGGGGAATCATTCGGTTCTGAGTGGCCTTGAAACCTTGCCCTCCTGCTCGCGATAAGGCACTGGCAAAGCCAGTGGCACACTTATTCTTTGGCATTTGTGGCATTTTTCCGGAAGTGATGTATCAATCATGCAAACACTGGCAACAAGTAGCCCGTGCCACACCGCCGCAACAAAACAACCGGCAACAACCTAGAACTTTTCAACCGGCCAGTGCCAGCCCGCCGATTTTTTCAAAAATCGGAAGAAGTGGCTTGCACTTTAAGACAGGGTGTCTTATCGTGTCGGTAAAGACGCCCTGTCTTTCGAGGCAAGAATGTGATGACGAAAAAGTCGCACGACGTGACCGAGGCCGAGTTCGCAGTGCTGGTCCACCTATGGGAGCTTGGCCCCTCGACCACGCGGCAGTTGGCGGAAACGCTGTATCCCCACAATAAGGGAGCCGCGCCCACGGTTTTGAAACTCTTGGAACGCTTAGAAGCCAAACAATGCGTCCGGCGGGAGGATTCCGGTGCGGTGTTGTTGTTTTCGGCGATCATCGACCGCGAGGATCTCATCGAACGCCGACTGAGCGCTGTTGCCGATGACCTCTGCAACGGCTCACGAACGCCTTTGTTAATGCACTTGGTCGATCCGCACCGGCTGACGCCAGATGAAATCGAGATGTTACGCCAACTCGTACAAGAGTTGGATGGGGAGGAAAAACCTTCGCGAAAAAAACGTAGATAAATTTGCCCGTGGAGAAGGTCTTTCCCAGCGGGCGGCCGGAATCTCTCGGCGATTCAATAACAGAACCGATCTGAACAGCCATCCGAATCTTCTGGCCCGTATTCACGGGAGCGAACGATGTTGAATTCTTTGGTCGCAGTAGTGCTGGGGAATGCCGTGGTGGCGAGTTTGCTCGCTCTCGGCGTGTGGCTTCTGGGCCGCTGGTTTCATAAACCGGCTCTGCTTCATGGGTTATGGGTGGTGGTGCTATTGAAGCTCGTCACGCCGCCGATGGTCACCCTTTCCGTGCCTGTGGAAATGTCGGTTCTGGTTCCAGAGCCGGTCCTTCAAGAAGACTCTTCGCAGCTTCCCGAATCGACCTTGGCGGATGTTTCCGCCACCCCGACATCTAATGCAAAAACTCGCGTGCCGGTGGAACATCATCACACGGTTGTGATCGAGAATTTCACCAATCCGCAGCCGGGTGCAGGCGAAGACAATCCGCTTTCCGACCCCTTGGTTTCGCTGGAGAGCATGCCCGCCGGAAATCCCGTTTCTGCGCAACAGGGCGAACGCATCGAGAACGCTGCCCCAGAATTGGAGAATTCATCGGCTGCAACTGCCGTGGGATTTCCCGCGACCGCGCCGCTGCCAAAGAATGCGGGGACGATTCCGCAGGAGGGGCATTTTCCGTGGAGAGTTTTATGGCAGGCGATGCTGTGGGTTTGGGGAACGGGGGCGGTCGCGGTCTTCTTTCTCGCCATCCGGCAGATTGTGCAGTTTGAACGCTCTCTTCGCCATGTGGAGCCTGCCGGGGACGCCCTGCGAGATTGGGTCCGGCGCTTGGCGGGACAAGTCGGGCTAAACCGGGCACCCGATGTGTATTTGCTGGGCGGGGCGGTCTCACCGATGTTGTGGGGCTTTGGCTTGCGGCCCCGGCTATTGTTGCCCAAGGAACTTTTGGCCCATCTGAATCAGGATGCCGCCGAGACTCTCATCCTTCACGAACTCGCCCACATGCGGCGAGGCGACCATTGGGTGCGGATTCTGGAATTGGTTTGCCAGGGTGTCTACTGGTGGCATCCACTGGTATGGTGGGGACGTAAGCAACTTCGCATCGTCGAAGAAGAATGCTGCGATGCATTTGTGGTGGAGCATTGCCGAGATGGCGGCGTTTATGCGCGGGCCTTGGTGGCCACCGTAGATTTTTTGTCAGGCAGCCCCAATGTTTTGCCGCCGTCGGCGAGCGGAATGGGAAATTTGGAATTTCTCAAGCGGAGATTGACGATGATTATGCAAGGCGGAGTCTCGGCCCGAATGGCGGGCTTGCCGAAATTCTTGTTGCTGACGGCGGCCGTGGTATGTCTCTCCGTCCTTCCCCGGCTGGTCGCCCAAACAGTGGAGGCGAAAACGGAAGCCGCCTCCGTCGCCGAAACGGAAACCCAGGCCGATCCGGGGAAGTCCACTCAGGCCACATCGACAACGCCCAAGAATCCGCCGGCAACAGAACCGGCGAAAACAGTTCTGCCCCTCGGTCAGGAACCGATCGAGTTTGAGAAAAAACCCAAGGGCTATCCCACGGCAGAATTGGGAGTCCGGGATCTGGCGTTCTCTCCCGATGCAAAATTCCTCGCGGCGGGATATGGCCGCTGGGACACCGCAGGCGAACTTGTGGTTTATGATTTTGCCGGCCAGAAAGTCTTGAAGAAATACCCGCTGCCCCAAGGCGTTTCATCGGTGACGTTCAGCCCGGACGGCAAATATCTGGCCGCCGCGTATTGGAACAATCACATCGAAATTCGGGACATAGCCTCTTGGAACCTCGTCGCCGAAAAAAGCACCGACAAGATTGCCCGGCTGGATTTCTCGCGCGACGGCAAATATCTGGCCGCCGGGACCGAAGGGGGAAAGCTGATGATGTGGACCGTCGGCCAATGGGACGAGGAACACGTCTTTCAGGGAGATTTTTTCCGTTTCCAAAAAGTCGCTTTCTCTCCGGACAGCCAATTGCTCGTGGCGGTGGGCGGAGTTTTCCAACAGTCCGGTTTCGGGCGGGGATTGGTGTTCGACGTGGAAACACGCAAACAGATCACGAAATTCGACTCCGGCGGGTCACAGTTCGGAGCCCTCGAATTTTCTCCAGACGGCAAAGAAATCGCCACCGGCGATTTTGGCAACACGGTCGCCTTTTGGGAATCGCGGACCGGGAAACCAATCGCCAGCCTGAGACTGCCCAACCGCGTGCGGGAGATCAATTATGCTCCCGACGGCCGCATGGCGGCGGCGTGCGGCGATGGCACGATTTATGTTGTGAAAGACCACAGGATTCAACTGCAATTCATCGGCCACGCGGGGCCGGCATCTCGGCGGTGTTTACGCCGGATGGGAAAACACTCGTCACCGGAGCCGAGGACGGCACGGTGCGGTTGTGGAACCCCGACACCGGCGCGGCTCGGGGAATCCTCCGGCCTCACCAGGTCTTGGAAGATGTTCAAGTAGCCGTGCTCGCGGTGGCCCATTCCCCGAATGGCCGGTTTGTGGTGACCACGCACGAAGACACCTCGATCCGGCTCCGCGATGCCGCGACCGCAAAGTTGATCAAGTTGCTGAAAGGCCACAACGATGTGGTCTCTGCGGTGGCGTTCTCGCCGGACAGCCAAACCCTGGCCACGGGCAGTTACGATCAAACCATTAAACTTTGGAACCTCGAAACCGCTGAGTTGATGCGGACGCTGAAGGGACACGGCAACTGGGTGTTTTCCGTGGCGTTCTCGCCGGACGGCAAAACCCTGGCCAGCGGCGGGTATGACAAATCCATTCGGCTTTGGAACGTGGCCGATGGCGAACCGAAGGGCGTTCTCGAAGGCCACACCGCCGCCGTCCGGTCTTTGGCGTTTTCGCCGGATGGGAAGCAACTTGTCTCCGGCAGCAGCGACCGCACGGTGCAGATTTGGGATCTCGAAACGCAAAAATCCGTCAAGGAACTCAAAGGCCATACCGCCGCCGTGCGCGCGGTGGCGTTCTCGCCGGATGGCACAAAAATCGCCAGCGGGAGCGAAGACAAAACCATCCGCTACTGGAACCCCGCGACGGGCGAATCTCAGCAGGAACTCAAAGGGCACACCGGAATGGTCTGGTGTTTGGCATTCTCTCCGCGCGGGCGGACTCTCGCCAGTGCGGGCTTCGACAACTCCTTGCGGATTTGGAACGGCGAAAACGGTGCAGCCTTGCAAACGCTGACCGGCCATCAGGATGTCGTGACTTCGCTTTCGTATGCTCCCGATTCCTCGGCGATCCTCACGGGCAGCTACGACAAAACCCTAAAACTTTGGACCGCCCTCGAACCGCCGATCCCCGCCTTGGCGGACCTGAATCTCGGCGACGGTTCGGATTCGCCCCTCGTGCGGTTCGTGGTATTTGCTCCCGATGGAACCCGCATGATGACCGGCAACCAGAACCGCAGCATTCGGCTCTGGGATCTGGAAACCGGCCGCATGATGAAGACTGTGCTTCAGCCTCGCGGCATCAGCAACGGCGCACTCAGCCCGGACGGCAAACTCCTGGTCACCACGGACTTCGGCGGGAAAGCGTACTTTTGGAACGCGGAAACACTCGAATCGATTGATACGCTGGAAACCGGCCAATCGCAAGGCACGGTCGTGGCCTTTTCGCCCGATGGAAAACTCCTCTCCACGGGAGACTGGAATGGCGAAGTGAAGATCTGGAACGCCCTAACTCGCGAGAAAATCGGCGAGCTGCCCAAACAGGAAATGCCTGTCACTGGGTTTGCCTTTTCGCCGGATGGCAAACTCGCGGCCACGACAACGGGCAACTATAAAGCAAGCAACAAGGCCGGCACCGTCAAACTCTGGGACACCAAGACCTGGAAAGAGATCGCGAATCTGCCCGGCCCCACGCAAAATATGCGGCCCCTCGCCTTCAACCCCGACGGCCGCACGCTGATCGCGGGCGGTTCGCAACACGAATTGCTGGTTTACGATGTACCCAACAAAAAGCTCGCCGCGCACGTGCCGATGGATACGGAAGTCACCGCCGTTGAGTTTCTGCCGGATTCCCGCACGATTGTGATCGGCCGCTACGACGGGAAAGTGGAGTTGTGGAACGTGCCGTCCCGCCAACGAATTGCCAATTACGCAGGCCATACTCAGGCGGCGAATCAGAACAGCCGCTTGGTGTTTGATGTCGGAGTTTCGGCGGATGGATCGGTCGTGGCTTCCGCCGGAGCCGATGGCCACGTAAAACTCTGGCCCACTTCCGCGCAGCCGCCGCTGAAGCCGCTGGCCTCGCTGGAAATCAAGGATGCCGAGCCTTTCGGCGTGGCGTTTTCTCCCGACGGCAGCCGGCTGGCGATTGCCACCACGGCGAAGGTCATCGAGATCCGCGAAACAAAAACCGGCAATGTCCTGCACACCATCGGCCCATTCAAATCCTCGTGTGTGTCGGTGTCGTTTGCTCCCGATGGCCAACGGATCGCCGGGGCCGCGCAAAGCGGTTGGGCGACGGTTTGGAATGCCGAAACCGGCGAAAAACTGTTCTCCGTGGAGGCCCATCCCGGCGGAGCAAGGCGGGCCGTCTTCTCGCCGGACGGTTTAATGCTCGCGACTTGCGGATGGGACGAAACCGCCGCCGTCTGGAATGTCGCCGACGGAACTCTTCGCTACCGCACCCCCCCACAGGGCTTGGCGGTGAGTGACGTGAAATTCTCGCCGGAGGGCAAACTGCTGCTCACGGCGACCGGATCCTATAAAGAGTGGCAAAAGCCGGGGACGATTAAGATCTGGAAGGCCGAGGATGGAACGTCCTATGGTCAAATCTCCGGTCATGGGGCCGAGATTAAAGGCATCGCGTTCGATGCCGGTGGTAATTTCATTTCCTACGGCAGCAATGGGGCAAAGGTGTGGGCACGAATGACTCGCAAGCTCGTCCGTTCAATCGGAGCGGGCACGACGATGACCGCCGCCGAGTTGTCTCCCGATGGCAACGATCTGATCGCCGGCGATCGTTCGGGACGAATGGTGGTTTATGATGTGAACTCCGGCAGCGTCAAGCAGGCATTCGCAGGCCATCAGGCGCTTGTGTATTCCGTGGCAGCCACACCGGACGGAACCGCTTTGGCGAGTTCCTCGAAAGACGGAACCGTGAAACTGTGGCCGGGCAGCCGCATTGCCGGACTGGTTCCGTTGGCCCAAGTTGTGGACGATCCCCAGCAATCGCGAACGATTGCCTATTCGCCGGACGGCAAATGGCTGGCCGTGGGTGGTCAGAGAAACACAATCACGCTGCGGGACGCCTCCACTTTTAACGAAGTGCGCACCTTGACCGGGCACAACGGCATGCTGTTCCGTTTGGTCTTTACGCCGGACAGCAAGTCGCTGTTATCTTCCAGCAGTGATGGGACGGTGCGATTGTGGAACGTCGCCAATGGCCGGGAAACCGCCAATTGGACCATCCACAAGGAAAAACGGGCCCATGTGCGCGGTTTGGACGTGTCGCCGGACGGCAAGCAAATCGCCACCAGCAACGACAACGGCGAATGCCGAGTCTGGGATTTGGAGACTCGCGAAGAGCTTTACCATCTGCCGAATCAATCGCAGCCGCTCACGGGCCTGGCGTTCTCGCCGGATGGCCAACTTTTGGCGACCTGCAGCGGGGATTGGCAAAACTGGGAAACGCCCGGGAAAATCAAACTCTGGAACGCCCAAACCGGCGAAGCGGTTCGCACGCTGGAAGGGCATGCCGGGGAAATCAAAGGCTTGCTGTTCAACCGCGATGGCAAAACCCTAATTTCTTATGGTGCCTTTCAAAGCCTGCGAATCTGGGATGTTGCCGACGGACATCTGTTGCGAAAACTCGATTTCCCGCACAACCTGTCCGCCGTGGCCTTGTTCAACGAGGAGACGCTGCTCATTGGCGATGTGATAGGATCGCTCTTTTTAGCCGATTTCCAAAAGGGCTTCATTCAGAGGCAAACGCGCGGACATTATGGCTATGTGAGCGAGATCGCCGTTGCACCGGCAGAACCGCAATTTGCTACGGTCAGCCACGATGGCTTATTCAAAATCTGGTCCACCAAACCACCCCAACCGGCCATTCGGCAATTGCCCGCGGGGAAAGCCGGCGATAGCGCCCGTTTGGCGGAAAAAATTCGCGTTTGGCAGCCTTTAATACTTGGCAAGCGGGAAGCAAATCTTAACGGGGGATAAGCCCGGAACCTTATCGGTTTGAGAGATTCAATCCTCCCCGAATACGGAAGTGGCGGATTCCACCAAAGCCCCAATACCCTCAATTTTTCCAGCGGACAACTTCTCGCCAGTCTTCACTCCCTACATGAGATGAGACCATGCAAAACCCCAGCTTATTGCTTCCCTGCCGTGCTTTGGTCGTGTTGCTGTTGATTGCCGGGACCGCGCGGCCGGAGGATGCGGCTTCTGCCGGGAAGCCCCAAACCAAATTGGCGGCGGACGATGTGCAGCGCGTGGCCGCTGAGATTGATGCCCGCATTGCCAACCGCTGGAAAGAAGCCCACGTCAAGCCCGCTGAGTTTGCCGATGATGCCGAGTTTCTCCGGCGGGTGTATTTGCATTTGGACGGCAGCATTCCGCCGGTGTTTGAAGTCCGGCAATTTCTGGCGGACACTTCGCCCGACAAACGCCGGCGAGTTGTGGACAAACTTCTGGACCAGCCCGGCTACATTATGAATTTCACCCGCTATTGGCGGGGAGTGATGCTGCCCGAAACCGGTTCCGACCTGCAAACGCGGTTTCTCATTCCAGGTTTCGAGGCTTGGCTTAGGGATCGCCTCGCCGAAAACACCGCTTATGATGAGATTGCCCGGCAGATTATCAATGCCAAGCTCAATCAAGACCGCAATAATCGGCAGGCTTACATGCAAGCGGCGAGCGGAGCGACCCCCTTGGCGTTCTATCAGGCCAAGCAGGTCGCGCCGGAAAACCTCGCCGCCGCGACTTCGCGGATCTTTTTGGGCATCCGCATCGAGTGTGCCGAATGCCACGACCATCCGTTTGACAGTTGGAAGCGAGACCAGTTCTGGTCGTTCGCGGCATTCTTCGGCGGGATCGTAAGGGAAGGGCAGCCCAATGTGTTCGGCCAAGTCCGCGAGATCCCCGACCGCCGGGAAATCAGCATCCCAGACTCCGAGCAAGTCGTGCAAGCCGGTTACTTGGATGGCAGCGAACCGCAATGGCGATTTCGCGTGGGGGCGAGAAAAACGCTGGCCGATTGGGTGGCTTCGCGAGACAACCCGTATTTCTCCCGCGCGGCCGCCAACCGGATTTGGGGCCACTTCTTCGGCAGGGGGATCGTGCAGCCGGTCGATGATTTCTCCGAGGCCAACCCGCCCAGCCATCCCGAACTTTTGAATTTTCTGGCGAAGGAATTTGCAGATCACGAGTTCGATTTGAAATTCCTCATCCGGGCAATCACCGCCAGCCGGACTTATCAGCTTAGCAGCCGGGTGACGCACAAATCCCAAGAAGCCCCGGAACTCTTCGCCCGCATGAACGTGCAAGGTCTGGCCCCCGAACAGATTTACGCAAGCCTGGCTCAGGCCACGGGAACCCCCGTGACGTTCCAAGCGAACAATCCCTTTAGTCTCGGCAACCAGTCTGAACAGGGCATGTTCCAGGAAGCCTTCGACGACAGCGGCACCACGCGCACCGACCGCGAGACCACCATCCTCCAAGCACTCGCCTTGATGAATGGCGGGCTGACCGCCACCGCCACCGACCTGAAACGCAGCCAAACCCTGGCCGCCGTTGCCCAGGCTCCGTTTCTCGACACCGAGGGAAAAATCGAAACCCTGTTTCTCGCCGCCTTGTCCCGCAAACCGCGCGAACCGGAACTGGCCCTAATGAAAAAATACGTGGACACAGGCGGCCCGGCAAACGATCCCGACAAAGCCCTTGCCGACGTGTTCTGGGCTTTGCTCAATAGCAGCGAGTTTCTGTTGAATCATTGAGTTCAGTATTCAGTACTGCCTACCGTTTTCGGATTTCCTTTCGTACCTTGTAGGAAACACGCCATGTCTCGCACACCTTTGGAAATCTCTCGCCGGGATCTGTTCCGGCTCTCGACCTGTGGTGCGTTCGGGCTGTCGATGTCGAATTGGCTGCCTCTCTTAGCCGAAGAAGCCGCCCAAAACCAGACACGCAAACGCGCCTGCATTTTGTTGTGGATGACCGGCGGTCCCAGCCAAACCGACACCTTCGACATGAAGCCCGGCCATGCCAACGGGGGCGAGTTTAAGCCGATCGACACTTCCGCGCCGGGCGTAAAAATCAGCGAGCATCTGCCGAATCTCGCCAAGGTCATGCAGCACGTCGCGCCGATTCGATCCATGTCCACCAAGGAAGGCGACCATTCGCGGGGCACTTATGTGATGCGAACGGGGTACGCCGCCACCGGCCCGGTGCAGTATCCCACAATGGGTTCGCTCATCAGCAAGGAACTGGCGTCCCCCGGTGCGGAACTGCCGGACTACGTCAGCGTCGCCCCCTATAAGTTTTTGAACCCCGCTGCTTACGGTCCCGGATTTCTCGGCCCCAAGCATGCCCCCCTGGTGGTGGGTAATCAGAATTCCATCGGCGGCCAGTATGATGACGATGCCCTCAACGTTCGCAATCTGGACCGGCCAAAGGGCATCGAACTGGCCCAAGCCGATGCCCGCCTGGAACTTTTGTCCGGCCTCGAAGATGACTTCGCCCAGGCCCGGCCCGGTGTTTCCGCGACCAGCCATCGCACCGCTTACGAGCAAGCCGTGCGGATGATGCGCTCCGAAGCCGTCAAAGCCTTCCACCTGGAGGAAGAAGATGACAAACTTCGCGACCGCTACGGCCGGAATCTCTTCGGCCAAGGCTGTTTGCTGGCCCGGCGGCTAGTGGAGCGCGGCGTGCCCTTTGTGGAAGTTTCGCTCAACGGCGTTCAAGAGGCGAACACCTTCGGCTGGGACACGCACAACGACAACTTCAAAGCGCTCAAAGCTCTAAGCGGCGTGTTGGACCCCGGTTGGGCGACTTTGATTTCCGACCTCAAAGAGCGCGGACTGTTGGATTCGACGTTGATTGTCTGGATGGGCGAATTTGGCCGCACGCCGAAGATCAACAATTCCAAAGGCCGCGATCACTTCCCCAATGCCTGGAGCACCGTGCTTTCGGGCGGCGGGATCAAAGGCGGCCAGTTCATCGGCAAAACCAGTGCGGATGGCATGCAGGTCGAAGACCGCCCCGTCACCCACGCCGATCTCATGGCCACCATTTGCAAAGCCTTGAGCCTCGATCCCATGAAGCAAAACATGTCCAACGTGGGCCGGCCCATCCGCCTCGCCAATCCCGAAGCCAAACCCATTACGGAGGTGCTGTCATGAGACGACCCGCGATGATGCTTTTGCTGCTCGGCATGTTTCTGGGATGCTACCGAGTCAATCTTTCCGCCGACGAGAATAAACCGCAAACGCTATTCTACCTGGATGACAGTCGCTTGATTACGCTCAGGTTCCAAGTCACCGTCAATGAAAAACCCTTCGCCTGGGACGAATTGTTGGACGATTGTTTTCAGAAACTCGACAAAGACCAAGATGGCAAACTCTCCGCCCAGGAGTTGGAGAAGCTGAACGATCGCCGATTGCAGCAGGGACTGCTCTGGGGAGGGCAAGCCAGCAAAAGTCGGCCGATCCCCGCCGGGGTGACGCGGAAGGAATTTGGGGAATCCATCGAAGGTCTCGGCATTCAGCCGTTCGCGGTGAACGTCGAATCCTCACAGAATTCCCAGAGACGAGTTGTCACATCCTTTGGCCGGCCCAGTGATGCCAACCAAGCGGCGAAGTTGCTGTTCAGCCGGTTGGATCAGGACGGCGACGGCAAGCTTTCCCGCGAAGAACAAGAACATGCCGTGGCCACGCTCGCCAAATCCGACTTGGACCAAGATGAAACCATCAGCTCCGCCGAATTGGTCCCCGTGAATTATCCGCGATACTTCGTCAGCGATCGCAGGATGGGTCAAGCCCAGCAAGATCAGACCCGGTTCCTCAGCTTGGGCAATCAGAATTCCATTCGCCAAGTCGCCGGGAAGTTGACGGCCAAGTACGACAAAGATCCCAAAGACAACGCCCTCACGCGAGTTGAACTGGGGCTTTCGGAAAAGCTATTTGCCGGGCACGACATGGACGGCAACGGCCAATGGGACTTCGAGGAAATCCAGCAGTATCTCAGATCCCCAAGTCCCGATGTCACCATCACCGTGCGGTTGGGAAAACTGAACGAAGGCCGCGAACGGATCGAGTTCCAACACGATGAGAAACTCAATAGCGAAGTCAAAAACGCCATCGGCAGTTTGAATCTTGGTTCAGTTCAAATGGAGATTTCCACAGCCTCCTTTGATCGCAGCTTGTCGCTGGAAGCCTATCTCAAAAGCCAATTTCGTGCCGCCGACCGGGACAACAACGGCTACATCGACAAGGAAGAATCCCGCCGGCTGGGGCTTTTGAGCATCTTATTTGAAGTGCTCGACGCGGACCACGATGAAAAACTCTTCATTGATGAGGCCGTGGAAGGCATACTGCCGATGGCCCGCCTTCTTTCTCAGCAGGTTCGCCTGACCGTGACCGATCGGGGACGGGATCTGTTTCGCATCTTGGATAGCAACGGCGACGGGCGGCTGTCCCAACGCGAGTTCCGGGCCATGCCCGACCGGGCCGCTTTATGGGACAAGGACAAGGACGGCCGGATTGCCGAAACCGAAATCCCGCAGCAATACCGCCTAGTCACCGTGCAAGGCGATTTGAACAGACTCAACGGGTTCAGCGGATTTGGAGTGGTCTCGAGTCCCGACATGACCAGGCGGCGAACCGCCGGAACCGCCTCTGGACCCCTCTGGTTTCAGCGCATGGACCGAAACCGAGATGGCGACGTCTCCCCGCGGGAATTTTTAGGATCCGCTGAGGTCTTTCAGAAACTCGATCAGAATGGCGATGGCTTGATCTCTCCCGACGAAGCAGACCTGTCAAGCAACTCGACTTCGCGAGACTAAGGATCCGCGAAGAAATAAGTGGCAGGGGCATCTTGCCCCTGGTCTGCGGCTGGAAGCCGCAGCCACGGGAGATGCGACAGTTATTGGTTCGGCATTCCCAACTCACGCCGGGGAGACTTAAAGTGTTAAGTCCGTTCGTTCCATGATGCTGCCATTGTTCCGCTGCATCTCCATGAGTGGTGTTACACAAAACCCTTCATAGAAAATGATGCAACATTTTTGCATCCGCCAACTCACGTTATGCTCTCGATCTCTCTCGATCTGACGGCCTTTTCAACAGACCGGACCACGGCCGTTTCCCAGCGGCTGAGACTTTCCTCACCAACCGCGTAGGTTGAGATGGGAAGATGCCGGCCATTCTGTGTGAGAATTGCGGTCCCGTTCTATATTTCCTCACGCGGCGTGGTATACTGCCTTTTGATATTTTGTACATTCAATTCAGCATTTCCCCCGCTCATCATTCTTCCAGCACTATTGGGCATAAACCCTTCTCCCCGCATTCTGAAACGAGATTTGCATGCGACAGCTTACCTTAACGCTGATCCTCTTAAGCATCATTTGTGCCGGTTCATTTTCCATCTCTGCACGGGGGCAAGCCTTGGAGAATTCGGACCAGAAAACACTCGAAAACGAAAAAGCGCAACTGCTTGAGAAAGCCTCGGCTGTGGAAAAAGCCGAAGACTGGGCCAAGGCCGCGAACGTCTGGGAAGAGATTGAAGCGTTGGAAACGAAAACCCACGGAGCGATTTGTGCGGGAGTGTATGATGCGCAAAATCGGTTGGCCTACTTTTCATTTATGAAAGGGGCGATTCCGGTTGCGGAATCTTGGGCGGAGAAAGCGCATCAAACGGGAGTCAAACTCTACGGCCAAGATTATTGGAGCGTGAAAAACGCGGAGTGGGCTTGGAAAGCCTACCGCAGTATGCGGCACGCGTCGGAAGACCAGATCAAAAAACTTCGAGACTTGGAAATCTCGTCCTCGGCAACGTTCACGAAAGGGCAACGGGAAGAATCGATCAAACTTTACAGGCAATTGGCGGAACTGGAAACCACCATCTACGGGCCGGAGCATCCTTGTCTGGCCAACTCGTTGTCCTCCATCGGCAACAATCTCTATCTCAACAAGCAACTCGAAGAGGCCGTGAAAGAATATGAGTCGGCCTTGGCGATCCGCCGAAAAGCCTTCGGGAATATTCATCCCGCTGTAGTGGATCTCACGACCGCATTGGGAAAAATTTACGATCAACTGCAGAAGGAAACCCAAGCCGAGACCTATTTTCTGGAATCGGTAGCCATCCGAAAAAAGTTGAACGGCCCGCATCACGACAACACCCTGACGTCTTTGGAAACGCTCGGCGGACATTATCAGAACCATCAAAACTACGACAAAGCCCTCAAAGTTTACAAAGAATTGCTGGAATGCTCGAAGGCAGCCTATGGCCTGGAACATTTACAGACCGCGTCGGCTTTCAATAATTTGGGCAACACGTATGCCGGCTTAAAAAATCAAGCCGAGGAACTGGCCATGAGGCAGCAAGCGTTCGAGAGTTCCAAAAAAGCTAAAGGGCTGAAGAATGAGCACACGGTCGTTTATCTGAGCAACCTGGCCACGGTTCAAGATCAGAGAGGACAGTGGGACATTGCGGTAAAACTTTACGAGCAAGCAATCAAAATCAAAGAAGAGCTTTATGGAAAAGACCATGTCCTCACCATCACTGGTCTGGATTATCTCGCCTACTTACAGTTCAGGCGGAAGCTCTATGCTAAAGCGGAGCCGCTCTATCGCCAGATACTCGAGAGACGCCTGCGGGCCGGATTGAAAGAGCACATTGACACAATTATCACGTTGAGCCAATTGGGCCAGATCCATAAGAAACTTGGCGAGTATCCAAAGGCGGCAACGTACTATCATCAAGCCTGGGAGATCTCGAAAAAGGTGCGCGGCGAAGGGCATCCCGACACCACAAACTATTTGGCTTTACAGGGCGAAGCCTATCTGAAAGCCAAGGACTTTGCCAAAGCCGAGCCACTCTATCGGGAAGCCGTGCGAATCGCCACGAAATTCCACGGAGAAAAGCACCTGGACCGGGCCGAAAAACTACACTACCTCTCCATCTACCTTCGCCAAAAACAGGAGTATCGCGAGTCCATCGCCGTGTTGGAGGAAGCCCTGGAAATTTACATGAAGGAACGCGGGCCACACCATGAGGAAACCCTCAATGTCCTCGGCAATCTGGCATACACCCTGGCGGAGTCCGGCGACACCGAGGCCGCCGTGAGTCGGTATCAGCAGTCCGTGGCGGCCTCCAAAGAAGAGCATGGCCTCGTGCATTTGCTGACTACAGAGCGGATGGACAAACTGGCTCGATTGCACCAGCGGCGACTAGAATTCTCGCAGGCATTGCCTTTATCCGAATCGGTCTTGGCCAACTCTCTGAAACTTTGCGAACCGGAAGACCCGAAAATTCTCGATGCCAAAAACCAATTGGCCATCGTCTATGGCAAGCTAAATCAATTTGACAAGGAGGAACCGCTTCGCGAAGACATTTTGGCAGAGTACATCAAACTTTATGGACCGGATCATGACGCTCCGGCAAGAGCGTTATTTCACTTGGGGAAAGTGCAACGAAACCGGAAGAAACTCGACAAAGCGGAAGCCTCATTGAAGCAATCGCTGCGGATTTGGGAGAAGGCTCATGGGCGAGACGCTCGGCACGTGGCCTCCTGCCTGGAGTTGTTGGGACAGGTTCAAGCCGACCGGGGCGATCTGAAAGAGTCGGAAACTTACTTCCAGGAAGCCTTGGAAATTCACCGAAGAGTGGATGGTCCCACGAACGCCTACCTTGCGATGTGTTTACACAACCTGGGCAGAGTGTACTCGGACTGTGACCAAAACACCAAAGCCGCCGAATATCTGACTCAAGCCGTGGAAATTTCTAAGAAAGCGAGCGGCCCCCAGCATCTGATTACAGCGATGCATTTGAATATGCTGGGCGTCATTCTGAAGAATCTCGAGGATCTGCCCGGGGCGGAATCCCACGTGAAGGCGGCTTTGGAGATTCGAGAAACTCAACTCGGCAAAGACCATCCCGATACCGCATATAACATGGACCTCCTAGCATTAATCTACCTCAGACAGGGGAGGCACGCGGAGGCCGAACCACTCCTCACCCATGCCTATCAGATATCGACAAAGTGTATGGGCCGAGGCACTCTCTCATAATTGGCGTCCAGAGTCACCTGGGCGAGTTGGCAATGCACCAGCAACAATTCTCCAAGTCGAAATCTTATTTCCTCAAAATCTTGCTCAATTCGGATCCCGATTCGCTTCAATCTGCCACAACCCTCACCGACCTCGGTTCCATTTATCGACTCATGGGGGATTATGAGAGGGCGGAAAACGCTTATGCCAAGGCCATTAAGATTCGTGAAACCTTGCTCGGCGCGGAACACCGCCTGACCGCAGTCAGCCTGAGCAAACTCGGTTTGGTCCGCCTCACCCAGCGGCGTTTTCCCGAGGCGGAATCTCTTTACACCAGAGTCTTGAAGATTTACCGCAAAGTGGACGGCCCCGAGCAACAAAACACTGCTCTCACACTCACGAATCTCGGGACGGTGCATTTCAGATCGGGAAATTACTCGGAAGCCGAAAACTGTTATCAACAGGCTTTGCAGATTCACGATAGTCAAAAGAGACAGCCGAGTTCCAGCATAGCGGACTGCCTGGGTGGGCTTGGGAATTTGCACGAGACGCTGGGGGATTATGGGAAGGCCGAAGCCGATTATAAACGGGGATTGAAAATTCGCGAAGAACTCGCTGCCAAAACTCACCAAAAGGACACCACGAGCAGTCTTTATCAGTTGGGAGACCTGTATACCAACCTGGGGGAATATGACAAGGCGGAACCTTACTATCAAAAAGCCGTGGAGATTGCCAAAGATCTTTACGGCCGGCATCACGACCGCACGGCCAGGAGTCTGAACAACATCGGGCTGTTTAATCAACGTCGAAAGAATTATGCCCAGGCCGAAAAGTTCTTGAAGCAGGCGTTAGAGATTAACCGGGAAATCTATGGCCCCAAGCATCCCGACATCGCGATAATCATGACCAATCTGGCGATAGCTCAGGAAAATCAGGGGAACTTAACGGAATCGGAATTGAATTATCAACAGGCGATTGAGATTCGCGAAGCCGCCTTCGGCCCCGCCCATTCCCTAACCATCAGAAGTATGGGTTCGCTTGCCAGTTTGTATCAGAGACAGAAGAATTTCGCGAAGGCCGAGTTGCTTCTCGTGCAAGTGCTGGAAGGAATTAAAAAAACCTATGGAGAAGACCATCCCAAGACCGCCGACCATAGCAACATTCTAGCCATGTGCTCCCTGCGATCGGGTGAACCGGCCAAGGCCGAACCATTATTCAAAAGATGCTCAGGATTCGCGAAAACGTGCTCGGCTCTTCTCACATGGAAACGTTGACCAGTTATTACAACCTCGCGATTTTTCAGGAACGGCTTCGGCAAGAAGAGCAAGCAGAGCAATACTACAAAAAAGCCTTGTCATCGCGACGGGCGGCTCTGGACGATCTCGCCCTGCGGCGTTATCCGCGGGAAGCGTGGAAACAGGATGGATTGTCCCGCGAGATAATGGATCACTTCCTGGGGATGCCTTCGAGGCGCGAGGGCATGGCCAAGTCCCAATTTGAAGAGGTGTTTCGCTGGACGGGGGACGCTCTCATTCGCCAAAGGCTCTATCACCAAGTGGCCGGCAAACCGGAATTGGCTCCACTCGTAAAAGCGTTGCAGAACCTTGCGCTCCGCGAGGCCACTCTGATGGAAGCCGTTCCTCAAGATTCCCGGCAAATCGCGGCTTGGAGGGATCAAGTGGCCAAACTGACCCGCAAAAAACAGGAATTGATCGCGGAACTAAGCCGGCAAGGCGTGGCGATTCAAACCAGCAAAACCACGCCTGAGTGGGCAGAGTTTATTAAGTCGCTGCCCGAGAACTCCGCCTTCGTGACTTACGTGGAGTTCAAACAATCTCAGTTTCTCCGCACGCCTTTCAGTAAAGAAGGGAAGTGGATTCACGTGCCTTGGTTGACGGCGTTTGTTGTTTCAAACGATGGCGCGGTGCATCGGAAGGATTTGGGGCCGGCTGGTGAGATTTACAAGGCCATAGACCGTTGGCTAGCGACCCAGGGAACAACCGCGGGAGGAGAAGATGCGGGAAACGCTCTTCGAGAAAAGTTGTGGGAGCCTGTGTTGTCTCTGGTAAAAGACAAAAATCTGATCCTCGTTTCAGCGGATCACGGCTTGGGCCGACTGCCTTGGGGAGCCTTGCCTGGGGAAAAACCGGGAACCTTTCTTTTGGAAGACCATCGGCTCGTGCTGCTGCCCGTGCCCCAATTGCTTCCCCGGCTTCTTCAAGATGCCAATCGCCCCAAATCAAAAAACGGTCTGCTCATCGTAGGCCCCGTCGATGCCCGACAACTGGACCAGAATGCCCCTGCCCGTGCCCAAAAACCGCATGAATTGCAGGCCATGCCGAGGAACCGCCCCCGTGACGAAGCGGCGAATGTGGAGCGACTCTACAAAGCCGCATTCGACCAATCCCCGAAGAAAGAAATCCGGCGATTGAGCGGCATCCAAGCCACGGAGAAAAAGTTCCGGGAACTGGCTTCCCTCTCGAATCAGATCCATTTGCATCTGAGGAGGATTCCATTACCAAACCCGCCGGAATTGCCGCATCCCGCCGTACTAGATTCCACCGCCGGTTTGGCATTCAATCACGCGAACAAAGATCCCTTGCCCGCCCGGGATAATGGAGTGCTTACCGTGGAGGAAATGCTTCTTTTACCGCTTGAAGGCGTGGACCTGATCGTGCTTTCGCTCGATGAAACCGGGCCGAAACCCGATTCCGGCCGCGTGGAAATCTACGGGATGCAACGCGCTTTGCAAATGGCGGGAGCGGGTTCCACGCTCGCAGGTTTGCGGGCCGTGAGTCAACCCGCCAAACAACAGTTCCTGGAGCGATTTTACGAGAACCTTTGGCAAAAACGCTTGAGCAAGCTCGATGCGCTTCGCGAAGCTCAGCTTTGGGCTTTGAAACACCCCAAACAATTCGCTGAGGGAATCGGCATCCATTCGAAAGTTTCACGAACCCCGCCTTACTGCTGGGCCAGTTTTCAAATCAGCGGCGACTGGCGATAAGCTTGGCAATCGCCAAGAAGCGACCCGGACACCTTAAAACCCGCCAGGGGAAGGACATCAGCGCGATGGAAAACTCCTCAGCCGGATTTTGAACGAGGCGGCCGCGTTGGTGTCGCGCGTTGGCCAACACTAAAGTGATCGCCTAGGCCACATTTTTTTCTCCGACTTTCCCGAATAAAGCCAATGGTGAGTGCGTACATAAAATAGTCCATGCTGCGAAAAAAGATCCGAACCTTTTCTCATCGCGGGCGTCTATCCGAGTGGAACAACAAATCCAATAGCCCACCAAGGTCAAAAACAGGAAAACAGAAAATGATGTTTTTGTGGTCGAGTCTCAATTTTCAGCGCAAACCTAACGGCAATTTCGCCTCACAACCGGCGAACATTTTGCCTGCGTATCCTTTGCATTTGTGATGCTCGGCTGCTTTCTGTGAAAACATCAGAAACCCGGTGTCACCAACAACACCGGGTTTTATTGTGCCCTTCAAACATTTTGGGTCGGTAGCTGAGATGGTTTAGCGGCGGCCTGAAAAGCCGCAGACGAGGATTCAAGCGCCTCCCGACCCACTTCAAATTGACTCGGCCCATAAATGACCGCCCGTTCGACCTCGTGAGTTGGTTCGGTTCATTATTAAATACAAATCGGGATGTAGGGGAGCGGCACCCCACATGCCTTGGGAGCATGGAATCGTCGGTTCGAGTCCGGCCATCCCGACTCAACATTCAGCCCGGTCGTTCAACGGTTGAGGACGCCGCCCTGATAAGGCGGAAACGAAAGTTCGACTCTTTCTCGGGCTATTATTAATAGGGGTTATCTCATGTTCTTGTTACAACGATTGAAACACACACCGCGACCGATTTCGGGGTCGTGGTGTAACGGCAGCACAGCAGGCTTTTAACCTGCACGGTGGGGGTTCAAATCCCTCCGACCTCACTAAAAACAAACGATTTGGGATTGAGGTGTTAGCGGCAGCATCCCTGGTTCTTACCCAGGCGGGTGAGGGTTCAAGTCCCTCCGATCCTACTATGTCATGCACTCTTGGCCCGAAAAGACATTATTTCTTAGGCACGGGAAACGCCATGATAAGAATCACGATTGCCAACAAAAGGGGGGCGACAACGGAAATAGTGTGAGTTGTGTTGCTTGCATATCCAGCAAAGGAAGCCCATGTCCCGAAAAGGACTAGGATCGCAATGAAGGACAAGACAAAAAGACAGCCTCGCATAAAGTCGCTCAAATGAGGAACCCAATGGCTACATATCTCCTTGAGATTACCCATTCATTTTAACAAACTCGCTTCTCAAAGCGAAAAAGAAAGTCAGGAGAAATGCGAGGGGATTTGGAACCCATTCAGTCCTACTAAAAACATGCACTGGTCGTCCAACGGCAAGACACCGCCTTCGTAATGCGGCAATGAGGGTTCGATTCTCTCCTAGTGCTCTCGATCTTTGACAACTCGGCAACCAATATCGCGCCCATGATGTAGCGGAAACCTACTGCCTTGCCATGGCGGAATCGCGGGTTCAACTCCCGCTGGGCGCTTGATCCGCCTCAAGTGGCGGAAAGCAAACACGACTCAGGGTGTGGGGAAGTCTGGCATCCCGCGTGCCTTGGGAGCACGAGATCGTCGGTTCGGGTGCCGATCGGCCGAAGGTTGGATCCGGCCATCCGACCGTCCTGACTGAATGATGCGGTGGGTCCTGTGTTGGTACGGGAAGGCGACTGTTAATCGTCCAGACGCGGGTTCGATTCCTGCCACCGCAGCTTTTCTCTTCAACGGAAGGGCAAGCCAACTGGCGATGGCACCCCGCTCGAACCGGGACGAGCTTCACGGCCTTGAGGGTTCGACTCCCTCTCCTTCCGCTCGCTATTCACGTGTCCTTGGCGATCGCAGAGGTTCCAGCCTTCCAAACTGGAAAGACGGGTTCGCTCCCGCAGGGACTCTCTCCGGCGCGTAGCCGCGACGTGAGCCTTTGAAGCTCGCAGATTGGGTGCAATTCCCGAACGGAGAATTTTCAATAACGCGAACCTTTTCGAGCAATCGCTGTCTTACTTGACGAACACCGGGAGATAGTCGATTCCAACTCCCGCAAATTAAAAACGGAAGTCATCCGGCCGGATGAGGATGCTGTCTTGAAAACAGGTGGCGCGAACGCGGCTTGTGAGTTCGAGTCTCACGGCTTCCGCTAAAAAATACGCCTCTAGTGTAATGGCAGCATGACTGGCTCCAACCCAGTTGGTCAGGGTTCAAGTCCTTGGGGGCGTGCTAGTAAGCGAACCTTCGCTACAAAATGGGCTCATCGTCCAACAGGAAGATGCCGGCGTCGCAACCCGGAGATCCCGGTGCGATTCCGGGTGGGTCCACTCAAAACAAAGTCCCGTGGTCCAACGGCAACGACGCTTGGTTCACATTCAAGAGACGATGGTTCGATTCCATCCGGGACTACTTGACTCTAGCTGTAAATAATGCCTCTTTAACCATGCATAATAAAACCGGATTCCTTATGGGTTTTAGGGGCAGAGAGGCAAAGGGATCGAGGGGCAAAGTTTGAAATCCAGAACGATTCTTACCCCTCTGCCCCTTGTTCCCTACAAACAAGCAGTGAAGCGTTTCAGCCGCCGAGAAATCGTTGCCACGATTTATAGTTTCACTACCAATAAGAATACATACCCAGATACGCCAATCGGCAGAGCGGCTCGGCTTAAATCCGAGTGTTTGCAGGTTCGATTCCTGCTCTCGGTATTCAGACAACACGTTCTCGTGGAGCAGCGGAGTGCTCGCCTGCCTGTCACGCAGGAGGTCGTGGGTTCAAATCCCATCGGGAACGCTTATAGGGCACGGTACGCAAATGGGAAAGCGGCGAAGCTCAAACCTTCGTGATTGTTTGTGGGTTCAACTCCCACCCGTGCTACTCAAACACCAAGCGTCGGCTGGGCATTGGCGAGCCCAAGTGGCTGTAACCCACCCGCAATCGCTGTGGCGGTTCGACTCCGTCCCGACGCACTTATAAAGGCCCGTTCGTCTATGGGTTGAGGACACCAGCCTCTCACGCTGGAAAGATGGGTTCGATTCCCATACGGGTCACTGACAGACAAAACTCACAGCCAAGTGGCGGAACTGGTAGACGCGCGACGCTCAGAACGTCGTGCCCATTATGGGCATGCGAGTTCGACTCTCGCCTTGGCTATTTTGACATTGCAGGTGCGGCAGGTGTCCAATCGGCTTTCATAAGGCCGATGTGCCCGGCTCGATACCGAGACCTGCAACCTAACGCGGGTGAGCCAGCGCTCATTTTGGTTTCATATGCCAGAACCGCCGGGTGCGACTCCCGGACCCGCTACTTATTATGGCCGGGTACGCAAATTGGAAAAGCGGCCACGTCGAGGGCGTGGCGATGTTGTGGGTTCGACCCCCACCTCGGTCACTATCTGGTCCCGTGGTCCAACGGTTACGACGCCTGCGTGACGTGCAGGAAATTGCTGGTTCAATTCCAGCCGGGATCATCTCGACCAATCACCGTGATCAGCATCCCGAAAGTAGTAGTCGTTGACTCCTCGCTCGATCTCAGCGGGAATGGTCCACGGGAGAGTGAGTGTGTCACCGACAAAACTTGAAGGCACATCGACTGCCCAAATTGCCAGTCCGAATGGCAAGGCGAACAATTCGGCACCGTCTTGTGTCCTGTAATTGACATAGTTCCAACCCATGTGTCCGGCAAGCATTACGCCTCCATAAACTCGCTTTGGTGGCGGCTTTTTGAAGTCGTCTGTTGGCCCGTACGCGAAGTAATTCCCGGACACATTCATTAAGGATGAACAACCGGTGATAAAGCAAAAGCCAGTCAGCCCGCAGACCCGTCTGAACCAACTCCAGGACATTTTACACTCCTATAATTGGCGACTTGTCTAAAAATGGTGGCAAGCTGTCAAGATGAATCTTGAAAGCATTTGGGTCCATCGCACAAGCTGGTGGTCCAAGGAAAGACACGACCGGGTTCGGCTCCTAGTCACTCGACTCACTTAGGGAAGGTAACCGAATTGGCTTAGGAAACTGGTTGCTAACCAGTCGCCCCGGCTTTGGGGTTGGATGGGTTCGATTCCCCCACCTTCCGCTGTTGGCTCGATGGTGAAACGGAAATCATGCCGGGCTTCTAACCCGTCGTTCCAGGTTCAAATCCTGGTCGAGCTACTGAGAGAACTAGAAAAACGGAAGGGCAATCCGATGGGCGACGGAACCCGGTTGGAAGCCGGCCGAGCAATTTCAAATTGCCTTGAGAGTTCGATTCTCTCCCCTTCCGCTTGAAATCAACATGGTGCCCGTGGTGTAGCGGTTTCTGCACGTCCGGCTGTGACCCGGAAGGCGGGGGTTCGACTCCCCTCGCAGCACCCATTTCGATCATTGAGAACGCCGACGTGGCTCGATTCAGAAAGGCTCCGCTTTTGTAAGGCGGCTTATGCTGGTGCGAAACCAGTCGTCGGCTCTAATGTCCCGATGATGGAGAGCGAGTCATTCAATAACATGCCTTGCGAGTGTGAGGGACGCAGGGTGGTCTTCGAAGCCACAAGATGGGGTTCGACAACGAGAGTTGGGTGGGCCACGGGTCACTTCGGCTCGACCGGCGTGCTGACCGAATGGCAGAAGTTCATTAAGAACTAGAAGTCGCTGGACATCTTTGACCCCAAGTTGGTGTGCATCGACAGCCAGCCTTGGGGATCGACGTAGGCTCCCAAGCGGAAAGAGATCCTGAACCTCGGAGTTTTCCGACGCCGTGTTCCGCGTGGTTGCCTGGCATCTTCTTGCGGGCAATGCCGCAAGGTTTGTCGCCGAGGTGGAATCTGCTGAGTTGTAAAAAGCAAAACGCCTCCGGCTTGAGTCATCGTGTTGGGGGCGTTTTCCTGCGCTGAGCTCAGATTATCAGACGTTGTGTCCCGTCCAGAGTTCCATTTGCGGCATTTTCATAAGGGCGCACATACACTCTGCTTGAGTAAGAAGGGTGTGCTGTGCGACAATCGTGCAGTAAGGTGCTCGGCTGACTAACGGCAGTCTCGGGCAATCGCAGTGTTTCGGGATGCCCCAATGGGTTTCTTCTGCCTGGAGAATACAAGCGTTAACCCTCTTGCTCGGCTCACCTGGATCGCACTGCTGCTGATCGCGAGTCTGACCACTCTGCGAGCCGATCATGCCCGTGGACAGACTGAAGAGGCGGCTGTCGCGTCCGCCTCCCCGAAGTCCGCGACCGCGAAGCAGGCGTGCGACGGCATTCGGGAGAATCGGCGAGAGTTCCAGTCGCAGGAGCTGATGTTGGCCCAGTCTGGCAGTTGGAGCTTCAAGCCCGGCGAGACGCCCCGTATCTGCTGGCGCGACGTGGAAACCGTTCGGCGACTTGGGTGCGGCAAGCCGTTGCGTGTGCGGTGGTTTGACATGGAACGGAACGAGTCGCCGGAGCCGAATGTGCCCGATGGGGACTTTTGAGCCAAACGAAGGGATGAGACCGGAAAATGTGGGCGGGGCGGGCATTTGTAGGCGACAAAATGGGGAAGACCGCGGGAAAATGCTCGGTGGAAAGAGGATTTTTTTTTGGGGGTTTCCCCGGATGTTTTCGCATCTGGCTCGCTGTATGATTTACGGTTTGGATGAAGGGCATTCCTTGGGCCGAGAAACAAACCATCATCCGAGGTCGTAGAATGGTCGTGCCACTTGGCAAGCTCTTCATCCCCCAAAGTCGCGGATCGGCTATTATCGGGATCGAGAGCCTTATGGAATCCGCGAACTTTTGGCAAAGCGAGACTCGCCGTGACGAAATCCCCCTCCTCACATATCCTGCCGGAACTCCCAATCACCCGAAAAATCTTTCCCACAAACCGCGAAGTCTTTCAGGCGTTGGACCCCCGCCCGAACCAATCTTCTCTCCCAAGCTCTTCCAAACCCGCATCTCCCGCCGAAAACCCATCCCCGGAATCCGAGGTACGACCCGCCGTGTCTTCTGCCATTCGTGACGTTGTGGGGCGAACCCCCGTGGCTCCCACGCTCAGCATTTTGCGGGGCCTGAAAGCGGGGCGAATTTACGAGTTGTTAGGGGAATCCATTTCCATCGGGCGAAATTCCCATTCCGATTTGGTGCTGCCCGATGAAGTGGTTTCCCGCGATCATGCCATGTTGCGCGCCCGGGAGGATGGGTTTTACATTGAGGATCTTCGCAGTCGCAACGGCACGTTCGTGAATGGCAAGCGGATCGATCAGCCCACCAAACTCAAGAATGGAGATTACATTCAGGTTTACGAGTTGCTGTTATCTTTCCACGACCAAGTTGCAAACGCTTCGGCCCGTCCGGTGGATGTTCAGAAAGATCTCGCCGACTGGTCGGCGGAGGATTCCAACATGGAAATCCCCGGCAATCGCAATCCACTGGTGCAGCGCACGCGGAGGCGAAGCCGATCCTCCGCGATCATTATGACGTTGGATGCCTCGTGGACTGGACCCGAACGGGTGGAAGTCAACGCCGAGACCAAGTTGCAAGCGGTGTTGGAAATCACGCGGAATCTGGGCAGCACGCTGGACTTGGACCATGTGCTCAGCCGGATTCTCGATAGCGTGTTCCGTTTCTTTCCGCAGGCCGATCACGGCTACATTTTGAAGTCGGAGGCGAAAGGCGGCCTTCGGCCCGCAGTCATCAAGCACCGGGAACGGGGCGGAGCTGCCGAGTACGATCCGTCCGATTGCCCGCACGATTGCCAAGCAGGTTTTGTCCGAAGCCAAGGCGATTTTAAGTTCCGACGTGATTTACGACCAACAATCGCCGGAGATGCCGACCTCGGTTTTGGAGAGCGAGCACCGTTCGATGATGTGCGCTCCTTTGATGGGCCCCTCGCAAACGCCCTTGGGGATTATCTACATCGACACCGAAGATTCCGCCAACCCGTTTGGGGCCGATGATTTGGATGTGTTGGTTTGCATCGCGATTCTTGCGGGGCAGGCGATGGAACAAGCCTCGGTCTCTGAAGCCCGTTATCGTGCGGTTGTGGACGCCGCCGCCGACGGCATTTTGACGATCAACGATCAAGGCATCATTCAATCGGTCAACCCGGCCATCGAACGCATTTTCGGTTACGACCATCGGGAATTGATCGGCGAACCGGTCTCCCGTTTGACCGCGCCCGGCGAGAATGGCTGCCCCCAAACTTCACCGTGGGTTTCTTCGAGGAAGAAAAACGATCGGCATTGGGCAGCGTGCGGGAAACCGTGGGCCGCCGCAAAGATGGCTCGACGTTTCCGCTGTCCCTCTCGGTGGCGGAGTTGGAATTGGGCGGGGAGCGGTTGTTGACGGGCATCGTGCAAGACATCACCGACCGCAAACGGGCCGAGCAAGACCGCCTGCAGGCCGAGTTGGTCAACATCGTCTGGGAACAGCAACGCCATTTCGGCCAGGAATTGCACGACAGCTTCGGCCAGGAATTGACGGGCATTAGGTTGTTGATCGACAGTCTGAGGCAAAGGCTGAAAAATCACGACATCCCCGAAGCGAAAACCGCCGAGGAATTCGCCTCGCTGATTCGCGATGCCCAGGCGAAAAATGCGGGGACTGGCGCGGGGGCTGTTTCCGGTGGAGATTTTCGCTCACGGGTTGGTTTCCGCCTTGGAAGATCTTGCCAACACGGTGCGGGCCAGCAGGCAGGTCGATTGCTCTTTTCATTCCGAAGGCCCGGTGGACGTGGAAAGCAACGAAGTCGCCACGCATTTATTCCGCATCGCTCAGGAAGCCGCCAACAATGCCGTCAAGCACAGCGGAGCCAAACACATCCGAATTTCGCTGATCGGCAAAGGGCCGCGGTTGGTGTCGACCATTCAAGACGATGGCGCGGGTTGCCCCCGGAAGCCTTGAAGGCAACTTCCCTCTCTCACCGGGATGGGACTTCGCACGATGAAATACCGGGCCAGCGTGGTGGGAGCGAATTTTGCGATTCATTCTGCCAAAGATTCTTCAACTTCCGACGCATCTTGTGGTACAATTGTCAGATGCGTCTATCCAACGAGATCGACAAACAGAAAGCCGTCCGTCATGACCATTCTTCCTTTGCACAACTCCGAGAACCGGCGATGTCTTCCGAACCACTGCCCGGCGAAAAAAGCCGCATTTTAATTGTGGACGACCATCCCGTGATGCGGAAAGGTTTGTCTCAAGTCATCAACGACCAAACGGACATGGAGGTTTGCGGCGAGGCATCGAACATTCCCGAAGCGTTGGAGAAGATTCTGCAACTCAAGCCCGATCTGGTCATCGTGGACATTTCCCTAGGCGATGGCAACGGGATTGAACTCATCAAGCAAATCCGCAGCCGAGGCGAAGACCCCCGCATGTTGGTGTCTTCGATGCACGATGAATCCCTGTTTGCCGAGCGAGCGATTCGCGCCGGAGCACAAGGCTACGTCAACAAGCACGAAGACACCAGCCGGCTGATTCAAGCACTCCGGGACGTGCGGGCGGGGCGAATCGCTCTCAGCGAAAAAATGACCGATCGCCTGTTGAACCGCGTCGCGGGCCGGCACGATGATGGCGGCTCTCCCTTGGACCGTTTGACCGACCGCGAATTGGAAGTCTTCCGTCTTATCGGCGAAGCCATGACCACCCGCGAAATCGCCGCCCGTTTGGAACTCAGCCGCAAAACGGTGGAAACCTACCGCGAGAACATCAAAGCCAAGCTGAATCTCGCCAACGCCGCCGAACTCACCAGGCACGCCGTCCAGTGGGTGTTGGAAGAAGGCGGCCTCGCCGACAAAGAAGGCACGTAACTGCGCATCGATATTTCGTTGACGAATTTGGGTGGCCCCGGTTCTTGAACCTGGGCCACCCCCAAAGTTGGAATTCTCTTTGACGAAATATCCCTGGGGGGCGTAAAGCCCCCGTTTGCATTGAATGGTTCAACAGCTTCTGTTATTTCCTTAGCGATTCATCACGCCTTTTTAAGCGAGACGAAAACCTCGCTGGACAATTCGGAAGCGTACCATTTGTTGAACCCAAGGAGTGCTTTTGGCTTTTGTTGAGGATCGGCAACTTTTGGAGTTGTCCATCTCGCCGAAGAGGTCGTTGTTTCCCGTGCTGAATCGCGCGGAAGCAATGTCGCCTTTGATCGCGTTGTTGGCGTTGCTTCCTCCGCTTTACGTCTTGGCCAACCGCTCGCTGATGCCGGTGGATGCGCTGTGGGGCTTGAAGGCCGTCGCAGTCGCCACGTCCGCTTCCGCCGCGACTTGGATCGACCCCGGCGATGCAGCGGGTTCCGCGAACGAAATCCCCTTGAAATGGCAGCCTCCGTTGTCCACTTGGCTGGTGGCGGGGGCGATGGCTTTCTCGGGCACGGAACGCCCCTTGGCTTTGGTTTTATTCTCCTTCTTGGCAACCGGCGGGCTGATTCTCTGCACCTTCGTCTTGGCCGACCGGCTGCGCGGGCCGCAATTCGCCTGGTGGACCACCTGCCTGGTCGCGCTGGATGGCCCGATTTTGCAGGGCGAACAAACGCCGGCTCCGGTTGCTTTGACCCTGGCTTTCGCGATGGCGGCGTGTTGGGGGTTTGTGGTGCATTGTCAAGAGGCCAAGCGATGGATTTCGCCGCCTTTGGTTTGGGGAGGACTGGCCTGGGGCTTGTGTTTGCTCGCCGGAGGTCCGGTGGCTTTGCTGGTCTTGATTGTGCTGCTGATGTACGCCTTGTCGGTCAGTCGGGGATCCAAAGCTCTCAAAAAAGGTGATGGAAGCAAATCGCGGAAAGGCCGCCCCGCGGTCGAATCGCTGGGGATATTCTTGCTGATCGGCTTCGTCATCGGCGGTTGGTGGGAAGTCTGGTTGTTCTCCCAACACGGGACCGAGTTTCTTGCAAGTTGGTTCACGGGGGCTTCCGATGCGATGGAATCCGCCGACTCGAACCTGGGCTTCGCTCGGCAAATCCTCCGCGATCTGTCGCAGATGGGCGGAGCGCTGAGCGGGCTGACCGTTTTGGGACTCATTACGGGATTGCGAATGCTCAAAAAAACCAGAGACAAATCCGACCGGCATTCCTTGGCGTTGATCTTGGCTTGGACCTTCTCGGCGGGACTGGCGTGGTTGTGCTTGCGGGCGGGTTCCCAGCATGCGGATGCCTTACTCATCGTTTGGCGGGGATTTTGTCTGATTCCCCTGGCCCTGCTGGCGGCCTTCGCCATCGAACAAATCGGCAAACGGCAGATCGGCTACTTCGGCGTGTTGTTCGGGCTGGGTTTCACGGTGGGCTTGCTGCTGTTCGAGCCGGTGGAAATCGGCTTCGGATTGGCGGCAGACCCTCATCCGCTTTGGCCTTCCCTTTGGCCTTTGCTGCTCAAATTATCCCATCCCGAAACCCCTTGGATGCTCGTGGGGTTCTGGTGGGCTTCGTTCGCGTTCTCTTTGGGCACGTTAATCTGCTGGTCGCTTTGGCGGTTTTTGCGCCACAACGACTTTCGCCAGCGAATGTTTCTGGGCTGCACATTGGGAATCTTCGTGATGGTGCAGGGGCTGCTCGGATTTTTCGGAACCCGTCAAGCCAACCCGGATGATCGAGCATTGGCCAATTTGCGGAACGAGATGATCCAAGAACCCAAAGTTTCCCGCTGGACCATCGTTTCCCCGCAGCGCAGCCCGTTGGCTTTGCGGTTCGTGCTGACTTCAATTTGGCCTCGGCTGGAATCCTTGGAAATTGAATCGTGGTGGGCTCCCAGCCTCACGCGGGATCTCGGTCAGGATAAAAACGTCGGCGAGCATCTGGTGGTTGATTGGAACGACCGCGACATCCGCACGCCCACGCTTCGGCTGACGGACAAAACCGGCAGCGATCACATCGTGGAGTTCACGCCAGTCGGTTCCCCGCAAATTTATCGGAACCACCGCCTCCGCGTTTACCGCCTCACCGACCGCCGAATCCGCAGGTAGCTCAACAAGAATCGCATACCCTGATCACCGACCCTGACCTCCGGCCTCTGATTTATCCGCGACCGAGATAAAGTTGATCCTTGGGCAGCACGATGGCTTCCAAGAAATTCACGTCCGCCGGCAACGTCAGCATCGCGAGGGCGGCTTGGGCGATGGTTTCCACGCTCATCATCGGTTCTTGGTCCGAAGTTTCCCCGCTGTCCTCGCGGCGTTCGACCCGCACGTTGCCGGGGTGCAGGCAACTGCAAGTGATGTCGAAAGGCCGGCCATCCAAAGCAATGGCTTGCGTGAGTCCCCAGACCCCGAACTTGGCGGCGGCATAAGGGGCGCTGCCCTCACGGGGCCTTTGGGCCGAGATCGAACCGATATTCAAAATCCGCCCCCCGCCTTGGTTTTTCATGATCGAAAACGCGGCCCGGCTGCACAAAAATGTGCCCGTCAAGCAGGCTCCAATCACGTTGTTCCAAGCCGACAGCGAAACATCATCCACGCGCCCGCCATCGAAATTTCCCGCGTTGTTGACCAAAATGTCCACGCGGCCAAAGCGTTTCATCACGGCTTCAAAAAATTCCGCCACCGCGATTTCATCGGCCACGTCCACTTGCTTGGCAAGCACATCCGCCCCGTGTTCCTCCAACTCGTCGGCGGCGGCGGAGAGTTTCTCGAGGTTCCGCCCGCAAATCGCCAAATGACAACCTTCCTTCGCCAAAACGCGGGCAATCCCCTTGCCGATCCCGCCGTTTCCCCCGGTCACGACCGCGACTTTATCTTCCAGTTGCTTTTGAACCATGATGTAAACTCCCTTCAAGCTGTCTGCTGTTGTGAAGATTGGTTGGCCAAATGAAATTGATGTTCGCCTTTATCATAACCAAGGAAGCTCACGGGGAAACGGAGGCGGTGGGGTTCTGGGATTCGGCGGCTTGTTTTTTGGCTTTCAACTCGCGAAGCCGGTTTTCCAATTGGGCAATCTCGCGATCGATCTCCGCCAACGGCAGGGCCTTTTCCCGCCGGAGATCCGCCCGGCTCAGACGATGAAATATCGGAATCAAGACCGTAATCGCTCCATCCAACACCCCAAGCACCCCCAAGGACCGAAAGAGGACTTCGTTCGACGGTTCCCAAAAGATCAATCCGGCAAGCAGGCAGGCAACGGATAACACCACTATGTAAGCGGCTCTCATTGCCCATTCATAACTTTCAGTTAAGCGGGCCAACGACAGCAAGGAGAGGTGGCTCAACGCGAAGGCAAAGATGCTGATGGTTGAAGTAGTTTTCCAAAAAGCTTCAGCATGCGGTTCGAGCCAGATTGCACTGATCACCAGCATCGCAGCGATTCCGGCCAAGAAAATTCCCATCATCGGCAACCCCCGGCTACTGCGAATTTCCAAGGCCGCCCCGCAACACACCCCGCACAAACTGGCGGCGGAAATCGTCAATGTGGTCAACAGTACCTTTAATTGAAACTCGCCGAAATCCCCAATCAAGATCGCGAGAATCCCCAACGCCGCGCGATCCCGACCGAGACGATCAAGGCGTAAAGGAACATTTTTTTCAAGGGGACGTGTTCGAGATCGTTCATGCCGATTTTCCTTTTGCTTCAAAAGTCAGACTGCGATAGAAACAACGCCGATCTTTCAGGCGAGGTTTCGCGGAAAAGATCACGCAAGAATTTCGCTCCATCCAGAATATCAAAGACTATTGCTGAAATGCGCAGCGGGGACTTGCTTGGTTAAAAAACGATCTCTGGGTTGGCAAATATTATCAGGACATTCACAATGGACACAAAACCATCCCAGATTTTTTCCAGGCGAATCGCACATGTTGAGCCGCAAAACGACTTGCCCCCATTGCGGGCGGGAACAATTTACGTTTTCTCCCAATTGCTACTGCACCTATTGTGGCAAAGCAAAGTGGACGATTGATTGGAAGATGACGCCGGAGGAATTCTGGTCGATCAATTCCACTCCCAAGGCCCAAAAAGCGATTGCGAAACTCGCGGCCCAAATCGGCGTCGATGCCAAGGCATTGGGAATCCTGTTCAACACCCAGTGGAACATGGATGGCCGCGAATCGAGTTGGGTCGAGTTCTGCGAAGTTCCCCCGGAAGATTTCGCCTACGCCCAAGCCGCCGGGCTGATGCAAGAGGCTTGGGAGTTGGATCATAAAACATTGGTCTCGCGAATCCTTCAAGCCAGAGATCAAATCGACCGGCGGGCGGTGGCGGCGGCATTTGTCTCGAGTCTAATTGACCGGCGAATCGATACCCGCTCCACGTTGGGATCTTATGCCCGCGTGCTGCATTTGGCCTCGCATCGGTTCTCGCCGGAAAAGGGCGAAGACACCTGCCAAGAATGCGGCCTCGAAAAGCAAAACAGCGTGGACGTGAACCATTACACGTTCCGACGAATTTCATGGGCCGGCAACATCTACCAGGGAAATTTGGAATACGCCCTCTGCGATCTTTCGGCCTTCAAATGCCAAACGAGGGAATTGAAAACGGAAGAAAAGAAGTTGTTGAAGCAGATGTTTTCCGCACTTCGCAAATTGCCCAAAACGGCGGGACTTGCGGACCTGGATAAATCCCTTGGCGGTCTCTTTCCCAGCAACAAAAAAGAGCGGCAAGTCGTCCTGGAAATTTTGGGTCTGGCGGGCATTCTCCAACCGAAGGCTTCTCCCAGCCTGCACGAAGAATGGATTCCGCCCTGCGAAATGCCCGAACCCAGCAGCTATGCCCGCAAAGAATGGAATTCCCCGGTGAATTGCTGGACCGGGGAAGATGGAGTCAACCAAGCCGCCGTCGCGTTTTGGTTCGGCGATCTCTAATTTTCACCCGATTCCTCCGAGAAGGGTTCGCGTTTATCGAACAGGGACAACATCGCGGGCAAAAACACCAAGTCGCCGAACAAGGCCGAGGCGATGGTGAGACCGCCCATTGTGGCGAAGATACGTTGGTCGCGCATGTCGCTGAACATCACCGTGGCGAAGCCGACCACCAGCACGATGGTCGTCATAATTAACGCGGTTCCCGTGCCGATGAAGGCCCGTTCGATGGCTTCGTGAATCTCCGCCGTGCGCCGTTCTTCTTGGTAGCGGGTAAGGAAATGAATCGTGTCATCCACGGCGATGCCCAGGCACACGGTGAAGGCGCACACGCTGGCGAGTTCCAACGCCTGCCCGGTCAGAACCAAATACGTTCCCGTGACCGCCAGGGGAAACACGTTGGGGATAATCGCGATCAAACCCAACCGCACCGAACGGTAGGCTAACATCAATGTCAGAAAAATTGTGATCGAAGCGCTGCCCAGGCTCCAAGCCAGGTCGACCACAATTTGATAGAGGTTCTTCCACCTACGGACCGGCGAGCCGGTGAGTTCCAATTCCAAGCCGGGGTGCTTCGCTTCGATGCGTTTTAGTCCCGCTTGAATCCGTTGGAACACGGGTCCGTATTGGGCGATCCCCAAATCCCTGACGCGAAAACTGACTTCCGCCCGCCTTTGTTCCGGGACGTAAAACGCCCGCTTGAGCGGCGGGGGCATGAGTTCCAACAACGCCATGCGGTTCTCCGGGCGGCCTTCGCCGGGCAGCACGTCCAGAAAATTTTTGAGCGACAACGGGCTGCTAATCAGATCCTCGCTCAGCAGCAATTCATCCGTTTGGCGAATCGCGGCCAGAATCTCCGGCGAGTCGGCGGGCACGGCTCTGGACCAGTGAACGTCCACCGAACCCATTTCCAAGCCGCCGAACGCATGGTCCATCTCATCAATGGCCACGGATGCTTCGGAATTGGCGGGCAGCGCGTTGGAGCGGCGTTCATCGGGGCGAAGCGTGAGCGAAACCGCCGTCAAAAGTACCGTGGAAACAATCCCCACGAAAGCCACGGTTTTGGCTCGATTCAATACAAACGCGATGATGCCGCCGATTCGGTCGAGATGCCGGGTGACGATGGCTTTTTCCTGGCCTAGATGAATTTTCGCTCCCAACCAAGTCGAGCAGGCCAAGGGAATAATTGTGATGACGGCCAGAAACGTAAACAGCACGCCCAGCACGCAACTCCAGCCGAACTCGCGGACGATCTCGTGATGGGCAAATCCCAACGAAGCGAAACCGATGGCCGTGGTGAGCGAAGTCAATCCGCAGGCCAAGCCCACTTTGCAAATACCCGCGCGGGCGGCATCTCGCGTGGACAGCCCGTTGCCTCGTTGCCGGCGGATTTCCACCATCAAATGCACGCCATCGGTCAAGGCCACCAAACTCAACAGTACGGGCAAAACGACATCGTTAAAGGGGTTGTCTTGCAGGTCCAGAAAATGCAAAATCCCCAACGACCAAAACACGCCCAAGCAGGGAGCCAGCGAAACAATCAGGATGGCCCGCAGCCCGCGAAATAAAATCACCGCCATCAGAAACACGCTGGCGTAACCGATGAGTTGATAATTCCAACGGTTCTTGCGCTGGGCCTCCACGAAGGTGAGATAAATCGGAACCCGGCCCGTGGCGAGAAAAGAAAATTTCACGCCGGGATAAGCCGCCGCCGCTTGCCGGGCGACTTCTTTGAGGTGAACCGTGCAATCTTCATCGCTTTGGACGAACAGCCAATCCAACTTGATAAGCAATAGCAGCGTGCGGCCATCTTTGGAAAGCAATTGCCCGCCCACGAGCGGATGTTCGAGCGCCTTTTCGCGAGCCGCCGCGAATTGCCGCGCCGAAGCGCTGCGCGGGGGAATAAAGATTCTCGCAGGCCGAACACATTGAGCACGGGCACGCGGTCCATCCAGAACACGCGCTGAACGTAATCCAATTTTTCCAGCGAAGTCACGATGTTCCGCAGCGCTTCCGCGCCTTCCGCGGTGAAGATCCCCCCCGACTCGACCACCAAAATCACATCGGAATCGTTCAGCCGAACCGGATCGACCTGGGGAACGGAAGGGGCGTTCTCTTTGTCGGGACTCGGCGAGGTCTCCCGGAAGCGCCGGGGAGTCGACTCGATCAGCCCGGTCACTTTTTCGGGGGCCAGAAAGCCCAGCAAAGCCAACCCGGAAAGCGCAAGAATGAACAAGCCCACCCACCAAGGGTGATCTACAGAACTGCCAAACACACGGTCGAAGTTGCGAGTCACGGGCGGGTTTCATGAGGAGGGTCCATCGGCAAAGTTCACTACCGTTTTAACGCATCGCCTTGAAGTCTGCAAAGATTGGCGAAGAATCCCCCAAGCCTGCATCTTAGTGTCGGTCCACCGCGAAGTCGGCGGCTTGGTAACCCCGCCTGAATCCACGCCTCGGCTTCTGGAAATCGTTCTCTGTGGATTGGTCGCATTCTGTTTCGCGGGATGTTATTGTATCGCCGACGTTTATTTTAGGGGTTTTGGCGAAAGTTTTTGCGTTGGTTTCACTTCCTCCGATTCTCTATGCATGGCAAGTTCACCCGGCAAGCGAGCGCCGCTGGGCTGCGATGTTCGCAGCGGGCGTAATCGCGGTCGCGGCTTGGTTGTCCGCCGAGATGATGCAGCAACCCGCTTGGGGCGTGTTCGCCGCCTTGGTATTGCTCGCGGGCTGCAATCGGTTTTTCTTTCCCACCAAGTACGAACTGACGGAAGAGGGCATCTCCGCGCGGTATCCGTTGAAAACGGTTCGCTATCAATGGCCGGAGCTTCGCCGCTTCGTTTACGACCGGACGGGCGGTTTTCTCTCCCCGCGTGCCAAGCGATCTTTCCTGGATGAATACCGGGGCATCTCGTTGTTGTTTGCCCAAGAACCGCAAAAGGTCGTTCAAGAAATTTGCCAGAGATTGCCTTCGGGCGCGATTGTCCGCGAAGCCAATCGGAAAGCCACTTTGAAGCGAGAGGGACAAACCTCATGCGGTGGTTGAAACATGCGTTTGCGATCGATCCACCAGGACCGGCGGAGCCAACAGACGAGCAGCGCGAAGCCGTCGATGCCGTTTGTCGGCAGATCGTCAAACGGCATCTGACCACGCCTTGCTTGGTGTTCTTGGAAATGGCCCGCCCTTTGAATTACCTCGGTTCGCAGGCACTGCATTTTTTCGCCCCGGTGTTGTCGGTCTTGACCAGTCGGCAAGGTCATCGCCATTTTGCCGCGTTCCTGGAACATCGCGGCTCCATCGACTACCTTTGCCGACGCATCGAAGAACTCGAAGCGGATGCCGTTGAAAAGCGGAGGGCGGAGAGCTAAGAGCGGAGGGCCAGAATCAACAGGGAACATTTTTCACACAACCGAAGAATCATTCTGGCTTTCCGCTCTCCGCCCTTGGCTCTCCGCTTAACGAGTACAAGGTCCAACGATAAAAAAACTTACGGACAGACACTTCCGATGAACCCGCTTGATCCCAGCAAAATCAACGTCATTCTCGCAACCGACTGCGGCAGCACGACGACCAAGGCCATCTTGATCGAAAAAGTCGATGGCCATTATCGTCAAACCTACCGGGGCGAAGCGCCCACCACGGTCGAAGAACCCGTGGCGGATGTGACCGTGGGCGTGGTGAATGCCGTTACCGAAGTCGGCGAACTCGCGAATCGAAAACTGGTCGATGATGAAGGAAACATCATCCGCCCCGCGAAAGACGGCCAAGGCTGCGACATTTATATCTCCACGTCCAGTGCGGGCGGAGGCTTGCAAATGATGGTCGCGGGCATCGTGCGGGAAATGACCGCCGCCAGCGCCAAAAGGGCGGCGTTGGGAGCCGGGGCGATTGTGATGGATACGATTGCCGCCAACGACAAACGCCTGCCGCACGAGCAAATCCAACGCATCCGCGAACTTCGCCCGGACATGATTTTGCTCTCCGGCGGAACCGACGGCGGCAACGCGCCCAAAGTCGTCGAGATCGCCGAACTCATCGCACCCGCCAAACCGCAGCCGCGCTTCGGCAAGGAATACCGCATGCCCTTGGTTTACGCGGGCAACAAAGATGCGGCCCCCTTGGTGGCAAAAGTCTTCGATGATTCGGTGGAACTCAAGATCGTGGATAATCTTCGCCCGGTCTTGGAACGCGAAAACTTGGGGCCGGCCCGCGATGCAATTCACGATTTATTCCTCGAACACGTGATGGCCCACGCACCAGGTTACAACAAACTGATTGAATGGACCGATGCGGACATCATGCCCACGCCCGGCGCGGTGGGAAACATTCTGCAAACCATCGCGGAAAGGCAGGGCATCAACGCGGTGGGCGTGGACATCGGCGGGGCGACCACGGATGTATTCAGCGTATTTCGCGATCCCGATTCCGAACAACCCGTGTTCAATCGCACGGTTTCGGCCAATTTGGGGATGAGCTACTCCATCTCCAACGTCTGCGCCGAAGCCACGCTGCCCATGATTCTCAGGTGGGTGCATTTCGACATGGATGAAAGGGAACTGCGAAACCGCGTGAAGAACAAAATGATCCGCCCGACCACGATCCCGCAAACGCTGGAAGCTCTGGTCTTCGAGCAAGCCCTCGCGCGGGAAGCCTTGCGATTGGCCTACCAGCAGCACAAAGAGTTCGCGACCACGCTAAAAGGCGTGCAGCAGCAACGCACCGTGGGCGATACTTTCAGCCAACAAACCAGCGGGCAAACCATTGTGAACAACATGCGGCTCAACCTGTTGGTGGCTTCCGGCGGGGTGTTGTCGCACGCCCCGCGCATGAACCAAACCGCCGCGATGCTAGTTGATGCCTTTGAACCCGAAGGTTTCACCACGCTGGCGAAGGACAGCATTTTTATGATGCCGCACTTGGGCGTGTTGGCATCGGTCCATCCGCAAGCGGCTTTGGAAGTTTTTGAACGCGACTGCTTAATCTATCTGGGAACCTGCATCGCCCCGGCGGGTTTGAGCAAAACCGGCAAGCCGTGTTTTCGCTATAAAATTGAAGGCGGTGGACTCTCGGAGCAGGGGGAAATGGCTTTCGGCGAGATGAAACTTTTCCCGCTTGCCGAGGAACAAACCGCCGAGGTGGAAATCGAACCCGTGAAAGGTTTCAACGTGGGGGCCGGTTCGGGCAAGCCCCTCAAGAAAACCGTAAAAGGCGGAACCGTGGGCTTAATTCTCGATGCCAGAGGCCGCCCATTGAGCTTGCCGAGCGACCCTAATACTTGCCGAAATGCGGTGAAAAGCTGGATTCAAACCTTGGAATTATATCCCGAAAAGTAACGTTCTTAATCATAATCCTAATCATAATCTTAATCCCAAAAGGATGGTTATGATGAAGCAATTCGATCACGAAAAGCTAAACGTCTATCAAGCGGCAATCAGCTTCGTATAGGATGGTCTAGCGAATTATTGGTTGACATTCCAAAGAACCTGGCAGTCCACAATCAATTGGATCGAGCAATGACCTCGATTCCTCTGAATCTCGCGGAAGGCAACGGAAAACACACATCGGCGGATCGTTGCCGATTTTTTGATGTGGCTCGCGGATCCGCTTTGGAATGTGCGGCGTGCTTGGATGTATTGGTGGCTCGCAAGTTGGTTGATGGTAATGTTGCGGAGATGGGGAAAGCGAAGTTGGTTGAGATCGTTTCGATGATAGTTGGATTGATTCGCGCGAATTCCGCCCGGCGGACGGTATAAAGGCAGGAATGATGACGTAAGGAGGATGACGAGCAGCCATGCCGAACGAAATCCACGATTTCCAATTGGTAAGAGAAATCAAAACTCGGCAGGGCGGAAGGGAAGTTTCCGGTCTAATCCGGATCGGAGAAATCCAGTGGTCTGCCGACAAAGAGGCGTGGGCTTGTAGATGCGCTATTTCTTTCCTGCATGACGACAGTTACATAACCTATGGAGTGGATGCAATTCATGCTCTGAAACTTTGCATGAGAAGTCTTGCCGGATTGATTGCGGGTGCTGAAGAAGACGGGCTGGAAATCTGGTGGCTCGAACCGGGAGATCATTGCGGTTTCGTCTGAAGCGGCCATTAGCAAGATAAAGACCAGAGTAAGATTAAGACCAGAGTAAGATTAGAGTCTTTGTTTGTCAGTTCTGCGCACGGTGTCGCACGTGTTTTTATGCGGCCAGCGGTAGTCCATAGTAATGCAGATGAATCATTGTGCCGAGCAGTTTTTGGCCGTGGGCCGTCGTTCTCCAGCGGCGGGTGCGGGGGATTTTTGCGATCAGGCGTCTCACGTGGAGTCGTTTCAACAGCCGCGTGACGGCGTTGGCTTTGCGAGTTTTCTCAGCGCGGTCCCGGCACGAGCCCCACAACAATTCTCGAATGTCCGCGTTCTGGAATCCTTTGAGCAAATGATCTCCCGACATCACCGCCTCGAACAGACGGATGTCGTCCCGCCGCGCCGGGTTGAAGCCCGCATAGCGTCGGCCTTTGTGAACTTGAGATTCGGTCAACTTCGACACCTGGAGATACGCCGGGCTGGGATCATCCACCACCGCCAGCGCATTCAGGTAACGTTCATTGGCGGCTCGGGCGTGCCGTTGATACTCGGCCAGGTTCGAGACGCCTTTGTTCATGGGAGCCCACACCATTTGAGGCTCGCCCTTCCGCATCCCCTCGCGGCGGACGCGGAACTCGCGCGGCTGGTTGATCACCGTTTCCACGCGGAGGATCAGGCCGAATTTGTCGTACATCTTCAGCCAGTTGTCTTTCATCCGGTGTTTGATTCGCGCCCCCGGATGGCGCTTCTTCTGGCAACTCGTGAGCACTTCGCCTTGAAAGTTGCCGTTAAGCTTCCGGCCCAGGAACGTCAGGATGTCGCTGGCCGAGAAGTTGACCACGGCGTGATCGATCAGCCGTGGGTAAAGTTCGCGCAGCTCGTTGCGGCCGGCGAACAGAACGTCCGAGGCGTATTCCGCCTGATCGGTGACCCAATAATAATCCAAGTGGCTCAGCCATCCGCCGCGCGTCAGCAGCGGATTCACCCGCCGAGCCCACTTCGAAAGCTGCTTGGGCCAATTGAGACCGGCAAAGCGGTCGGCGATTTTCTGAGCGGCTTTCGGGTTTTCCAAAAAGGTGAAGGCGTTGTCTTGTTGGACGAATCCCAACCCCTTCTTCTGCATCTGCTGCGCCAGCCAGTCGTGGCCGTTGACGTAAACTTGGATCCCGTAGGGGAACCATGTTTCCAAGCGGATGTGCATCAAACCGAATTCCCGGTCCAGAAAATAATAGTAGAGCACGCGCTGCGGTCGGCGCTTGTAAGACAGCCAAGGCCGCGTTTTGCCGCGCTTCAGCGTGACGCTTCGGCAGGTTTCCATCACGCACAACACGGCCACCAATCCTTGCGTGATGTTGTCCTGTTGAATCAGGTTTTGGATGTACGTTTCTTTCTTGAATTTGCCTTGTTTAAACTCGTAAGGTCTTCCCGCTTCCGCCGCCAGCTTCTGGGCATGCTGGACCAACATTTGGGAATGCTGTTCGAGCCAGGGCAGAAAGTCCTTCCGCCGCATCTTCAAGACATAGTCCACGAAATCATTCAAGCGTTTATCGTCCCAAAAAGGCAAATAGCCTTTGAAAATCACTCGATCAAAACAGCCCAAAATGGCTACAATCACATGGGCGAACTTGGTCACGAAACTCAAAGCAAACTTCATGGCGTCCTCCAGCGGTTGGCGGTGTGATAACACCAACATGACTGGAGGGCGTCAATTTGTCCAGAAACCTCATTGGTTGCGGCCAACAGGCCGCGTTAGGATTAAGAAAAGATAGATTGCATGGCCGTTGCATACACACCCGGACTTAAAGTCACCAATCGCGTTCGCCATCGGACTCGGCGGCTGTTGCCTATTGCGGGCGATGTGCTTGTTGAAGTCGGGCAGAAGGTGGGGGCGGAAGATGTCATCGCCCAGACCTTCATGCCGGGCGACGTCACGCCCATTAACCTCGCGAATTTGCTTTCGGTTCCGCCTGCCGAGGTGAGCGAGTGCTTGCTGGTCAAAGAAGGCGAAACGATTTCCGTCGGCCAACCGCTGGCCCGCACGCAGGGGATTTTCGGGTTCTTCAAGAACGAATACAAATCCAAAACGGCGGGAACTTTGGAATCCGTCTCTAAAGTCACCGGGCAATTGATCGTTCGGGGCGAACCGCTCGCCGTGCAAGTGCGGGCGTTTTTGGCGGGCGAAGTTGTGGAAGTTATCCCCTCCGAAGGCGTGATTATCGAAGCGGAGATCACGTTCATTCAGGGCATCTTCGGCATCGGTGGTGAAGCCTACGGCCCGCTCAAAATGGCCTGTGCCGACTCCAAACAGGAACTCACCGCCGATTTGCTCACGGCGGACATGAAAGGCAAAATCATCATCGGCGGAGCCAGAATGACCGGCGACGCCGTGCGAAAAGCGATCGGGCTGGGCATCTCGGCGGTGATCTCCGGCGGGATGGACGATCAGGATCTCAAAGAAATCCTCGGCTATGATTTGGGCGTGGCGGTCACGGGTTCGGAACACGTAGGAACCACGGTTATCATCACCGAAGGCTTCGGCGACATCGCAATGGCCGAGCGCACGTTCGGCTTGTTCAAGTCTCGCGAAGGCGATCAAGCCGCCGTCAACGGAGCCACGCAAATTCGCGCGGGCGTCATGCGGCCCGAGATTCTGATTCCGCTTTCCGGTGCGGAACTCGATCAAGATATGGAACGAACCCCTGTCGAGGGATCGCTGGGCATCGGTTCGCCGGTGCGGATCATTCGCGATCCGTATTTCGGGCTGATCGGCCAAGTCAGCGGTTTGCCCTCGGAACCCCGCGTACTCGGTTCCGGTTCCAAAGCCCGCGTGCTGGAAGTCAATTTGGAATCCGGCAGCCAAGTTATCGTCCCCCGCGCCAACGTGGAGATTATCGGAGAATGACCCCCATGCAAAACCGTAGGGTGGGCACCGCCCACCATGTGTTCAGAAAAAATAGCCATTTGGTGGGCAATGCCCACCCTACGCAAATTGTTGCAATCGTGTTGTTGGGATTGTTTCTCCTGGGCGATGTCGTTCAAGCCGCGCCCGATCCGCCGATAAATGTGATTGCGGAAGATCATCCGTTTGATGAGGGAGAGCAAATCGATGTGACCTTTATACTCTCACCCGATGATGTGAAAGATGCCGAACCGAAAAAAGTGGAACGCTACGTGTTAGAGGCACTCGGCGGAATTCAAGGGGAAGTATGAAGAACTCGCCCCCGCCGTGCCGGATGACAAGGCATACAAAAAGGGTTCCATCACGGTGACGGTGGGGAAGAATCATCGCGGGGAACCGTATTATTTTCGCGTGCGGGCGGTCTCTCCCCAGGGCGAAAAATCGGATTGGGTCACGACGAACGAACCCGCGACCGCTACGCGGGAATGGTTTATGGGAAACCGCTTGGGCCTGGCGATTATGATGGTCTTGGTCTGCGGTTCGGTGGTGGCGTTTATCGCGATTGCCCGCACGGGCTACGATTTGAAGATTCGCAAGATCGCCGGTTTGGAAGCCGTCGATGAAGCCGTGGGCCGCGCCACGGAAATGGGGCGAACGTGTTTGTTCGTGCCGGGAGTGCAAGACATCAACGACATTCAAACCGTGGCGGGTCTGACCGTGCTTTCGCGGGTGGCCAAGACGGCGGCGGAGTACGATGCCGTCGTGGAAGTCCCCACCAGCCGGGCCTTGGTGATGACCACCGGACGCGAAACCGTGCAGTCCGCCTACCTTGCCGCCGGCAGGCCCGATGCCTACAACGAGGACCGGATTTATTACGTCACCGACGAGCAGTTCGGCTACGTGGCGTATCTGTCGGGGATGATGGTCCGCGAAAAACCCGCCGCCTGTTTTTACATGGGATCGTTCTTCGCCGAATCGCTGATTCTGGCCGAGACCGGCAATTCCATCGGAGCGATCCAAGTCGCGGGCACGGCCCAACCCTCGCAACTGCCGTTCTTCGTGGCGGCTTGCGATTACACTTTGATCGGGGAAGAGTTCTTCGCGGCGTCGGCGTATTTGTCGGGCGACCCCGATCAACTCGGCAGCCTCAAGGGGCAGGATGTGGGCAAGCTCATCGTGGGCGGCCTCTTGCTGTTGGGTTGTTTGCTCGCGACCTTGGCCAACATCACCCACGCCGAGTCTTTCGAGACCGCCTTGGAATTGTTGAAAAGTAAAGTCCTCAGTTGAAGGCACACCAGGGAGACAGCCCTTATGAATTTTTTCAAACGCACGATGCCCCTGATGATTACGGCGGGGGTGGGGTTCGTGTTGATCGTGGCTTCGTTCATTCCCGCCACCGTGGGTTGGGGGGAAGTCGCGGCGGTGTGGTTCGACATCCTCGCGGCGGTCGCCTTCATTTTAGGCGGCGGGAATCTGCTTAAGGTGCAGCTCAAAAAAATCAGCGACCGCGCGGCAGGTTGGGGTTATTCGCTGATTACCTTAATCGCGTTTTTAGTCACACTGGCCGTGGGGTTGTTCAAAGTCGAGACTCCGCCCGCCGACAACCAAGAATTCTACGGGCAGGTTTTCGCGAAGCTCGATTTGAACAATCTCCCGGAGTCCCAAACCTTTCGTGTTGCCGGCGAAATTCCCCATTCGGAAGTCCACGAGCCATTGCCCGCTTCCGTTCGCCGGCAGCTTTCGGAAGAAGATGGCCAACTTGTGTTTCAAGGCTGGATTCGAGGCAACCAAATCGAGGATTTGAAAGCCTACAACAGCACGCTGCGGTGGCTTTGCACGCTGGAACAATTGCAGAAAACCGCCCAACCGCCCCCAGACTTAAAGGGGAAGATTTCTTATTTTTCCGACCACCGGGTCTTGGCTTTCAGCGGCGCAATGACGGACTTTCAAAAGAAAGCCCTGTTAGACATGAAAGGCGGCGGCGAAGCTTGGAAAGCGGCCGTGGAAGATCTCTATGAACATTCCCGCCGCACGGTTCAAGTCAAAGTCGTTCCGCCGACGGATTTTGAAATTCCCGCATTGTTCCAGAAAAAGCCGCCCAAAAAAAACGCAGCCGGCGGAAAGCCGGAAGATTCCGGCCTCACGATCGCGGGTTACGATTCGCAAGCGCAAACTCTGTCTTTCACCGGGCCGATGTCCACGGACCAACGCGACTTGTTGTTGCAGCAGTTTCCCATTGTCGTGCCGTTAAGCCAAGCGGAACGCGCGGACCTTCGCCGGGAAATCGAATCGCGGGGTCAAGAATTTACCAAAGCACAACTCGAAGAGTTCAACAAAGTTCTGGATGGGCTTTGGACCGCCGAGCAACTGACCGAAGCCGTCAACGCAGGCGGAGTTTATAAGGAAGAGGAACGAACGGCCTGCGAACTTTTGGAAGATCAAACCAAACCGCTGCCCGCTCGGGCGGATAAACCGGATGCGAAATTAACCGCCGAGCAAGCCGCGATCTTGAAAGGCCCATTCCAGGCCGCACCCGTTGGGCGATTCGTCAAAGCGCTGACGGAACGCCTGGAAAAAGCGGGGAAACTCACCGATGGCCAGAAAAAGGCGGTGGAAAAATTCCTGCAAACTCAGCCCACGCTCGGAGAGCGAAACCGGATGTTATATTTCGTGCTGTTGAAACGCGGGCCGGTCTCGGCGGAGCAGAAAATGTTTTTGCTCGAAGACATCCAAGCGGAAACGGTTTGGCAAAAGCGAATCGTCCAACTCTTCCTCAAAGCGCATCAGGTGAAATATCGTTGGTCGGGCAATTATAACGAACAGGGCACGCCGTTTTGGTGGATTTACGAGTATCTCTTCAAACCGCTGACAGCCACGATGTTCGCCTTACTGGCGTTTTACGTCGCCTCGGCGGCGTTCCGGGCGTTTCGGGCCAAAAACGTGGAAGCCAGTTTGCTGTTGGGTACGGCATTTATCATTTTGCTGGGACGCACTTTCGCGGGCGTGCTGTTGACCTCGTGGATGCCGGCTGCGCTTTCGGGATTAAGAATCGAGAACCTCGCGGTCTACATCATGCAGGTGTTCAACACCGCCGGCAACCGGGCCATTATGATCGGCATTGCTTTGGGGATTGCCTCAACCTCGCTGAAAGTGCTGTTGGGAATCGATCGCTCCTATTTGGGTTCTTCCGAGGATTAGGTGACTTTGTTTTTAGAATTTTTGCAGTTGATCTGAGCGGAGAGCCAAAAGCGGAGGGCGGAGAGCCAGCATGATTCTTGTCGGCGTGAAACGTATTTCCTGTTATTTCCGGCTGTCCGCACTCCACCTCTTCGGTCGTGAGTTGAAGTTGCTTTTAAGATTAGCCTCCTTCGAGGATTAGATCTCTATGTATGAATTACTGAAAAACTTGGATCGCCGGTGGGTGTTTCTGCTGATGGGGTTGGCCGTGGGCGTGCCGATTTTGCTGGAACTGCAATTTCCCGAAACTCCCACCAAACTGGCGGATCAGGTGTTCGAGGAAATCGAAGATTTGAAGCCTGGCGACAAGGTGCTGCTGGCCTTCGATTTCGACCCCGCCAGCGAAGGCGAACTGGGGCCGATGGCCACTGCATTCGTCAGGCAGTGCTGCGAGAAGAAACTGAAAATGTACTTCCTTGCACTCTGGCCGGTCGGCCCGCAGATGATTGATGAATCCATCAACAAAGTCATCAAGGCCGACTTCCCGCATTTGGTCTACGGCGAGGATTACGTCAATCTGGGTTTCAAGCCGGGGCAAGAGGGAGTGATTAAAGTCATCATCACCGATCTCAGGCAGCTTTACACGACCGATGCCCGCGGCACGAATATCGACCAGATTCCCATGTGCCGAGGCATCGACAATCTGCAAGACATGGACATGATTATCAACGTGTCGGCGGGTTATCCCGGCACGAAGGAATGGGTGCAATATGCGGCCACGCCTTATCCCGATAAAATCCGGCTGGTCGCGGGCTGCACCGGAGTGCAAGCCCCGTTATTGTATCCGTATTTGGGCGATCAACTGCCCGGATTATTGGGGGCCATCAAAGGAGCCGCCGAGTACGAGAAACTGGTGATCGACAAATACGGCGGACCGAATCCCGATCCCAAATATCTGGAAGCCAAACGCCGCATGGGACCGCAGTTGATCGCGCACTTGCTGATGATTTTGTTGATTATCGCCGGGAATTACGTGTTCTTCACGCAGCGAAACCGGGAGGGGCAAGCCCGATGAAACGCGAAACTTTGATCTGGTTATTTCTCTTTCTCGCAGGCGGAATTTTCCTGGCCTACCGGGCAAGCACTTCGGGCATGGGCTTTGCTTTCGTGAAGGAAACCCCGGCGGGTGCTGAGGTCAAGGCATCCGCCGCCGAAGCCGCCGCCGGCATGGCCCAGTTCGATTTGCCGCGCACCATCGGCATCTGGGTGGCGGCGGGGATGACGTTGTGCGTGTTCTCGTTTCTGTACCGCGATAATCCGCTCTATAAACTCGCCGAATCCACCGTAGTCGGGGTCTCCGCCGCGTATTGGATGGTCGTCGGTTTTTGGACCACGCTGATTCCCAACTTGTTCGGCGTGTTGTCGCCCGCGTGGATTCAATCCTGGGCACAACCGGGGCTGTCGCCGGTGTATGTTGAGTATTGGGAATTGTCGTTCATCCCCTTAATTCTCAGCGGAATGTTGCTGTGGCGGCTCATGCCCGTGGGCGGTTGGGTTTCCCGTTGGCCGTTGGCGTTTATCATCGGAGCGACGGCGGGGATTCGGCTGATCGGTTTTTTACAAGCCGACTTCCTCAGCCAGATCAACAACAGCATTTTGCCTTTGATCGTGATGAACAGCGAAGGCCAATTTCAACCCTGGGATACCCTGAAAAACCTGCTGATTATCAACAGCATTCTGGCGTGCCTGGTCTACTTCTTCTTTTCCTTCGAACACACAGGCGTGGTCGGGAAGATTTCCCGCGTGGGCATTTGGGTGCTGATGATTACCTTCGGAGCGGCGTTCGGCTACACCGTGATGGGCCGCATCGCGCTGTTGGCGATCCGCTTTGAATTTCTGTTCGACGATTGGCTCTGGCTGATCGACCCCACCGACCAACGCCTGGGATACTGACCGTTCGCAAAGTCGAACGCGATTGCCGCTTAGCGAGTTATCGAACGCTGCTTAGTCGGCGGGTTGTTGTGCGGTGTTGAGGGCGGGGACTTGCTCTTCCCCGCGATGGGTTTCTTCGCCGGTGAGGGGCCGCCAATCGCGTTGGTCGAACAATCTCAGCAGGTTGGGCAACAGCACCAAATCACCAACTAAGGCGGCGGCCATTGCGATGCTGGCCAGCAAACCGAAATGAGCCATCGGCAGAAAATCGGAAAGCACGAAGATGCCGAAACCCACGCAGTTCACGAGGGAGGTAATGATAATCGGTCGCCCGATTTCTCCAAACGTGCCCTGCAAGGCGGTTTCCGTACTCGCGCCTTCCAACCGCCGGCCGCGATAGTGCATCACGAAATGCACGGTGTCGTTTAAGCCCACTCCCAAAGCAATGGTGGTCACCATCGCCGAACCGCAATTGAGGGGGATGCCGAACATCCCCATAAAACCGAACACCACCAACACGGGGAACGCATTCGGAGCAACCGCGATTAACGTGAGCCGAAGGGACCGAAACAGAATCAGGCACACCAAACCCATTGCGACCATCGCGGCGATCATTCCCCGCGTGATGCCGCCCATGAGTTGTTCCGAAAGCACGGCCACGCTGGAAGCGGTTCCGGTGTAAAAGCAATCGAAATCCTTTTCGGGCAGCCGACTGCGGACATCATCCAACAGCGGACGAAACCCCGTGCCGGGGTTGAAGACCATGAACGTCACGCGGTACGCGTTTTCGTGGGCATGATCGTGAAGCCAATCCTCGAACACATCTTTGAAAGCCCTGCTTTGCACCAAATAAGCCAAGGCGGTGGCGGCTTCTTGCTTGCTTTCGGCGAAGTGGAACTTGGCCAAGGCTTTTTTCGAGCGCTCAATGGCCTGTTGGCGTTCCTTGTCCCATTCGGCCAAACGCTTTCGCCACGTGGCGGTGGAGATGATTTTTCGGAGTTCGGGCCGATCCCGCAGCGAGGCTTCAAACTCTTCCATCTCCCGGTTGTTTTTCGCGGTTTGTGCTTTGCCGGCTTCCCCAGGCCCCGGTTGGTTTCGCGGCACGCAAACCACATCCAAAACATAAAACCCGAACTTGCGTTCCGTGAAGTGCAAGATCGCGATTCCCGGTGCCGAGTTCGCCCGGAAGAACGAAAACGGGTCGGCATCGACCTGAACCTGAGCCGCCGCGTACCCGAAACCCGCCAGCAGCAATGCCAAAATTGATGTGGTGATCCACGGGCGTTTGACCATCGCCTGCTCGGCTCCTTCCAGACGGTCTGCCGAGAGATAATGCCCTCGTGCGGCGGGAAAGGGTGCGAACCACATCCAGGCCAGATAGCCGCCGAAAAACGCCAAGACCGAACCGGCGAACAATTCAATCCCCAACTCGCGGGCGGGTTGAAGTTCGTTGAAGGCCAACATCAAAAACCCGAACCCGGTCGTCAAAGCCGCCCCCAAACAAGGCATCGCCACCCAATGCACAAAGTGCTCGCGATTTTCCTGAGTGAGTTTACGTTGGCCCGCTTCTTTGGGAATAGGTTCAGCTTCTTCGTGTTCGTGCGCAGAGGGCGAGACGTTGTGCCGGTGGTCGGTCACGGAATAATAATGGGCGATGTGGACCGTGCCCGCGATGATGATGACTGCCATCAACGTTGGTCCGGCCACCGTGACCACGTTGAGCGACCAACCCAACAACGCCACGCAGCCCAACATCACCGCGACCGCCCAACCGCCGCCCACCACCGCGACCGCAACCGCCCACCAAGAGCGAAACCCAATGCCCAAGGCCACCATCGCCAACAGCAGCGACAAAGGAACCAGCGTCAGCACCAAATTCCGGGCGATGCGTTCCAACTCGTGCTGGACGACAATCGCTCCGCCGGTGTGAAACGTCACGTCTTCTTTGTCCATTCGCTTCGCCAAGGCTTCCACTTCACTCGTGACGTGACGCCGACGGGCGTTGAGTTGATCGGCCTGGGCTTCCTCGCTGAGATCGGGGTCCAATTCATCGACCAACAAGATGAGGTAAAGCAGCGTGCGGCCATCATCATCGGCGTGTTCGGCATCCTTCCAAACGTTGGGATCATCGAAAAACGCGCCCCGATACAAAGCAAAGCGGTCTTGTTTCAACCGCTCCGCCCTGCTGGTTTTCGCATTGGGCGTTTCTTCTTCCTCTTCGGGGACGGCAATCAGTTGGGTGAGGGTCACGTTTTCCAACTTCTCGGCCACCAGCGAGGAATCGGTCACCTTTTCGATTCCCTTGATCGCGAGCAATTGCTTGCGAACCTCTTTGAGAAAAGGCAGATCATCATCGCGAACCGGACGATGGAATTGAATCCCCATCACTAAGGTGTCGCCGTATTTGTAATGCTTTTGGAACTGATCCCAGGCTTTGACGGTGCTGGAAGGAAACCAGCGTTCGGGGGAATCGTTGACGGTCAGCGTGGCCGAAAACCCGCCGATTGCAACCGCCGCCAGCAGTCCCAAGCACAACGTAAGCATCCGCCGATGATGCAGACGATTCAGAAAGAACTCTAACACAAGCCATCCTTAAGGAAGTGGGAAGACAATTTTCGAGCAAAGGCAATCCATGCGACAACGCCGTGGTTATTGTACCCCATTCCCCGAATTGACGTTTCGGGCAATTTTCAATCGCCGTGCAGTTCTCTGAGTCGGCCCGAAGTACGGAGCATCCATTGAATGCGTTCAAACTCATCGAGCCATTCTTGCGTCACGGTGTTCAGCAAGGTGTCGCCGAAGCCCGTGGCACAGGCCGTTCCGGTTAAGGTGGAGGCCATTTGGCGATATTTGGACAACGTGCGGTCGCCGAAGCGCCCGCAAACGTAGTTGTCTTCGCTAAGGAACAACACCGTGGGTACGCGCTGCCCGCCGCAAGTCGCCAGCACGGTGGCCAGATCGGAATCCACATCGCGGTCGAAGTAGCGAATGCGAATTTTCTCGTTGGCCTGAGCGAAGTGATCGAAGATCGGGCACTGATTCACGCAGTCTCCGCACCAAGCCCCCGCGACGACCAGGACTTTCATCTCGCGGATAAAACTTTTCAGCAGCCCGGTTTGCGATTCGGAAAGTTTGACTTTCTCATGCAAGCCGGCCCAACGGTTTTTTTGGTCGGGGTTGGCGTAACGGTCTAAAAATTCCGCATAACTCAGGCCCTTTTCAAACTTGGCAGCATAATCCATGAGGCTACTCCTTGAATAATGTCTTGAGTTTATACTTCAAACGGGCAGGTTTGACCATAACCCGAAGCGTAAGCGAGGAACCCTAACTGTTTGCCTTGCTTACGCTTCGGGTTACAATTTCTGACAGCACAAATGCGACATTCTTGCCCGTGAAAAGTGTAGTTTGAAATAATCGCAGAGTCTACAAACAAATCCTGCGAACTCACCGATCTCGCTAGGGACCAACGAACCAAATCAGTGGCAGGGGCATGCTGGCCCTGGTCTGCGGTTGGTGGTAAGGCTCTCTTCTGATGGCAGGTAGATAGAAGACAATGTGTGGGTGTTTTCTTGGTTTTCTACCCCGAAAAGGTGCGAAAAAGTCTTGGCAAGCCAAAGTCAACCCGAAATTGCAAGAGCGCCTTTTCATTATAACCCGGGCGCGAACGGCCAGGCGAGGGGGGCGATGACGAGTGTGAGAACCCAAATCAGCAGGCTCAACGGGCCGCCCAATCTGAAGTAATCTCTGGCATGATAACCACCCGGGCCGTAGACCATTAAGTTGGTTTGATAGCCCACCGGCGTGGCGAAACTGGCGGCGGCGGCGACCATCACCGCGACCGCGAACGGCGTGGCCGAGACCCCCAGCCTCGCGGCGGTTGCCATCGCAATCGGAAAGAACAACACAGCGGCGGCTTTAGCGGTGATGATGTTGGTAAAAACCATGGTCAAACCGTAAATCACCGCCAGACTGCTCCAAGGCCGATCCCCGACGAGGGCCACCAAACCATCCGCCAAAAAGCGATCCGTGCCGCTGGATTTCAAGGCTTCGCCGATGCCCAAGCCGCCGGCAATCGTCAGCAGCACGCCCCAATCGACCGAGCGTTTGGCTTCCGAACCTTTGCAGCAGCGGGTGATAATCATCAACCCCGCCGCGATCATCGCCGCTTTCAACATGCTCAGAAAACCCGTGGCGACGACGACAACCATTGCCCCTAAAATCAACAGCGCGATCCAAGCCCGCTCGTGCCGGGGCGGTGTGGAATCTTCGATTCGGCTGATAAGGAAAAAGTCGCGCGAGTTGCGTTGTAGTTCGATAAAGCCCGGCGGCGCTTCCAACAACAGCGTGTCGCCCGGCTCCAATTGAATGTCGCCGATCTTCTTTTGAATGCGTTGCCCGTTCCGCGCGACCGCGAGCACGGCGGCGTTGTAATGGCTGCGGAATTGGGCCTCGCGAATGGTCATGTTCAAAAACGGGTAGCTGTTGGAAACCACCGCCTCGACCAAAGAGCGTTCCGAGCGCGGGCCTTCCAATTTGAACATCTGATCGGTCGCGGGTTTCAATCCCGGCACGCGCTGCAAATCGACGACGGATTCCACGATCCCCACAAACACCAAACGGTCTTCCGCCTGCAAGCGTTCGTTCCGCGAGACCGCCGCCAGAACGTGGCCCGCCCGGTCGATCTCCGCCAAAAACACGCCGGGCAAATGCCTGAGTCCCGCCTTTTCGATCGACTTTCCCACCAACGGGCTTGCGGGTTCGACGATCATTTCGACCGTATATTCGCGGGGGTTGTCGAGTTGCTGCATCACGGGTTTGCGCTCAGGCAGCAGCCATTTCGAGCAAATCAACAAGTACCCCACGCCCAGAAGAGCCGCCGGCCCGCCGATATAGGCGATCTCGAACATCCCCAATCCGGGGCGATTTGCGTCGCGTCCCGGAAACAACAATGGAGGTTTGTTCGGGGGCGGATCTTCCGCTTCCGCCGCCGCCCGCTGTTGGGCATCGATCAGTAATCCATTCACCACCAACGTAGTGCTGGTTCCCACCAACGTCATTAACCCGCCCAAGATGGTGGCGAAACTTAAAGGCATCAACAGATGCGAAACCGACAAGCGAAACTTCTTGGCCCAATCGTTGACGACCGGCAAAGCCATCGCCACCACCGGCGTGTTATTCAGGAAGGCACTCATCACGGCGGAGGGAATCATAATTCGCGATTGAGCCGAGCGGAGCGATTTGGGTTTGCCCAACAATGCCTGGCCGATGCTGCTGAGGCCGCCGGTTTGCCGCATGCCTTCCGCAACGACGAACAACACCGCCACGGTAATCAATCCTTCGTTGGCGAAGCCTTTGAGCGCCGCTTGGGTCTCCACGATGCCGAAGACCAACAACAACGTCAGCCCGCCCAACAGCACGAACTCCGGCCCGACCCGCAGGAACGTCAAAGACAACACCACGACGGCAAGCACCAACAGCGTGAATAAGATGGGAAAGGGGATCATGCTTCGAAGTCGGATTGTTCAAACCATGTGAGGATAGAGGATGGAGAATAGCGGATGGATTCGATTCAAGATCTATACTCGATCATCCATCCTCTATCCTCAGCACCATTGACCAGAGTCACTCGGATACGCTCCGGTAGGCATCCAGCACAAAAGCGTGCAATGGGCCGTTGGTGACGATCACGCCTTGGTTCTCCGAAAGCGAATCGCCGTGGTCGAACTCCAACTCGCTTCCGCGAACGTCCGTGACTTTGCCGCCGGCTTCTTCGACCAACAGCACGCCGCCGGCGTGGTCCCAGATTTTTTCTTGATAACCCTTTCGGCTGGGCAGCCTGAAATAAATGTCGGCTTCGCCCCGCGCGACGGTGGCGTATTTCGCTTGGCTGTCCAACCGAACCGGGGGCGCGGTGATGCCCAACATCTCGGCCATTCGTTCGGATTGGCTTTGGCTGGTGTGACCGGATTCCACCGATTCGCAGAACCGGGCCTGGGCGGAATTAGTGATGTCCCGCACGCGAATGGGTTTCGGGTTGTCCAAGTCAGCGGGAGAAACCACCCAGGCTCCGCCGCCGCGCACCGCGTAAAACAGCGATCCTAAGGAGTTCTGCCCGCGCGAGATTTCACCCCCATCGGGCGAAAGATTCGGACACCCCAACACGCCGACTTGGATTTTTCCTTCCACAAGCAAAGCCAACGAGACCGCGTATTGTTCGCCCCGCAAAAACCCTTTCGTTCCATCGATGGGGTCCAGCGTCCAGAATCTGTCGTGGGTTCCTTGAGCGCAGCCGCGATCGATCCAAGTGCAAATCTCTTCGGAAGTCGCGGCTTGCCCGATGCCCGCCAACTCTTCCGCGATCCGCTCCAAAAACGGAGCCTGTTCCGGTTCGCGAAGGCTGGCGGCATCTTCTTCCCCGATTATCGGATCGGCAGGAAACGCCCTCTCCAACTCTCGGCAGATCAGCGCTTGGCTGGCGAAGTCGGCGATGGTCACCGGGCTTTTGTCCGCTTTCTGCAAAACCTCATCGGTAATGGCAAACTGCACGCGGCGGCAAACGTCCATCGCCTTTCGCACCGCTTCCACCGCCACCCGGCATTCCCGCTCAAAATGTTCCGGCATGTCTTTGCGATCCTCCTGATAAAAAATGGCGAACGCGGAGCATCGGCTCCCTGTGTTCTCGCAAATTCGTCCGTTCCTTTGCTTGCAGGATGGGAATTTCCGCGAGTTTTCGTAAACTGAGTTTTACGCGCATCGCGCGCCAACTTGCGACTCTCCGTCCAAAAAAGGCCGAGTTCTTGAAAGGAAATCCGCCGATGCAACCTAATTCCCCCGCTGCGAATATCCCCGACCGCCGGCAGTTTTTGGCGGCGAGTTCCTCGGCAGCCATCGCAGCCGCCGGGCTGAGTTTCGCCACCGCGAAAGCCGAGGACAAAACCCCGCCCGCGCCCGGCTCAAAAAAGCCGTCAAACTGGGCATGGTCCAAGGCAAGCTGTCGCTGTTGGAAAAATTCCAATTATTGAAGGAATTGGGTTACGACGGCGTGGAAGGTTCCAGCCCCAACGGCCTCGATGCCAAGGAAGTCTTGCAAGCCCGCGACAAATCGGGGCTGACGATTCACGGCGTGGTGTGTTCCGCCCACTGGCAGAAACCGCTTTCCGATCCCGATCCCAATGTGCGCGCCCAATGTTTGGAGGCCCTCAAAACCGCGCTCAAAGATGCCAAGACCTACGGGGCGACTTCCGTGCTGTTGGTTCCTGCGGTGGTCAGCAAACAAATTAGCTACAAAGATGCCTACGAGCGTTCGCAAGCCGAGATCAAAAAGGCTCTGCCCTTGGCCGAGGAATTGAACGTGCGGATTTTGTTCGAGAACGTCTGGAACAATTTCCTGCTCAGCCCGTTGGAGATGGCCCGATACATTGATGAGTTCGACAACCCGCTGGTCGGTTCCTATTTCGATGTGGGCAACGTGGTTCGCTTCGGTTGGCCGGAACAATGGATTGAAGCCCTCGGCCATCGCATCGGCAAATTGGACATCAAAGGCTACAGCCGCAAACTCCAAAATAGCAAAGGCCCGTATGCGGGCTTCGGCGTGGAGATCGGCGAAGGCGATTGCGATTGGCCCGCCGTGATGCGGGCCTTGAAAGCCATCAACTACGAAGGCTGGGCCACCGCCGAAGTCCGAGGCGGCGACCGCGAACGCACTTAAAAGAAATCGCCGACCGCATGGACAAAGCCTTCCAATAACCCACTGGGCTAAAATGTTGATGCTCCTGCGTGGCAAAAAGCATTCGCAATCTGAGATCACCCCTGAACCGGGTAAGAGCCAAGGGGAAACCTATCAATCCACAGGCTGTGACGGTCGCGGTTCGTAAGCAACCGTGCGCGGTTCTTCTTCGGCTTTTTCGCGGGGAAACGCCTGTTGGATTGGGCATTTGCCTAGCCGTTTCATTATGATGGCTTTGGCGATTCGCGAAAAACCGATTCTCCCAGACCGGCTCGCTCGATTTCTTTCGCGAGCATTTCGACCCGATTCCACCGATTCCTCTTCGCAAGAGATTGATTTCTCCCGTGATTTCACCGCTTGAAGATGCTGTCTCCCCACAGTTGAAAGAAACCCGAATTTCGGCCTCCGCAGGCTCATCCAGCCGGGCCGCTTTGACAACCGAGCCTACCGGTTCTGACGATGCAGCCGGCAAACCGGCCGAGGCTCCCCCGGCGGATGAGCTGCCGGAAGATTTCGAACTGACGCCCGAAATTATCGAGGATGAGGCGCTGCGGAACGATTTCATGCTGCGGTTGGCGATTGTGCTGATTGCCCTGCTTTTGGCCTGCACCGAAATCGGCGAGACGCCAACCTTGGTCCATGTCAAAACCGGAGAGTATTTGAGTAGCCACGGTCTCTTGCCGCCGCGAACGGACCCATTCACGGAAACGGTCGGCGAAACGCCTTGGTTCAATTTGTCGTGGTTGTTCGATCTGATGTCGGCGGGCACGTTCGCTGTGGGTGGTGCCATCGGCTTGACGGTCCTGAAAACTCTGCTGGCCGGGCTGACGTTCTTTCTGTTCTTGAAGACCATCCGCCGGGACGTGCCCACTTGGTGGGCCTCGATTTGCGGTGGGCTGGCTCTGATTGTCTGCGCGGAGCAATTCACCATCGAACCGCAACTCATCACGCTGTTGGGGCTTTCGACGACGATGTGGATTCTGATGCGTTGGCAGCGCGGAGAGGCTTCGGCCACGTTGTGGGGTTTGGTTCCCGTCTTCATCCTCTGGAGCAACATGGACCGCCGTGCTTTCTTGGGTTTGGCCTTGCTGATGTTAGTGACGTTGGGCGAAATGATCGGGAACATGACCGGGCGGAACTTCATCGCCGAGGAAGCCAAACGCAGCCGATTGTGGATCATCGTGCCGGTCTCGGTGCTGGCGTTTTTGGTGCATCCCTTCGGCTGGCAGACGTTGCTTTCTCCGGCGAACTTGTACGGCTTGGAATACCCCGCCTGGAGCGAACTTTTGCAGAACGCGGGCGGTTCGCTGAAGAGTTATCATCCGCTTTGGAATCCCATTTTTTGGCGAAATCTTACGCTGCCGGTAATTGCCGCCTTGGTGTTGGCCGCCACCGTGCCCGTCACGTTCGCGCTCAATTGGCGAAACGTCACTCCCGCGCACGGGCTGTTGTATTTGGGCATGTTGGGCATCGGCTTGGCGAACAGCCACGATCTGGCGGCGGTCAGTCTGGTGTTCGCGGTGCTGGCGGCGCTGGATGCGCAAGAGTGGTACGCGGAAAACTTTCGGCAGACATATTCGGTGGAACTCAGCGAGCGAGTGTTTTCGGTCGGCGGCCGCGCGGTCACGGCCCTCGCGTTTTTCGGCTTGGCCTTCTTGGCAATCACGGGGCGATTGCTGGGACCGGATGCCAATCGCTTGGGCTTTGGCTTCCGTCAAAACCTTACCTACGTGATCGACGGGCTGCGGGAAGACTTGGAACAGACCAAGATTCCCGGCCAAGGGCTGAACTTCAGCCTCAGACAAGGCGATGTGCTGATCTGGCTGGATCGAAAACCGTTCATCGACAGCCGGCTCAATCTCTTCACCCAAGGCGGACCCGAAAGCCTGTTGGCGGAATATCGCCAACTCTTGAGAACGTGGTCCATTCAACCTCAAAAAGACGAATCGCAAGACGCCTTAAACAAACGAATTGATGCGATTCTGGCACTCCGGAAAAAGAAGCTGGACAAATACAAAATTGCCCACGCTGTGATTCCGCTCGGCCCCCGCGTGCCTCAATACGGCCTGCTGCAGACCTTTTACGGCAATTCCAATCAGTGGCGACTGGTGCGGTTGGGTTCGATGGCGGGTTGGTTTTACCGGCGGAGTACCAACGAGAAACGCGACCAAATCTATCTGGAAAAGCATGCCGAGGATTTTCTGAAAGAGGCGTTTGAAACTCCTGTGGAAGATGCGGCCTCTCAGCCGACCTTGGCGACGGCTCCGACTTGGACGGACGATTTGTTCTCGTTGAATGCCAACAAACCCAACTCTCCCCAAACCCAACTGGCCATGCACTGCCAACGCTTGATGCAGGATCGACTGATTCTGGTGATGCAGAATCAGGCCCGGCAAGCCGGGATCAGCATGCCCGAGATGTTTTACATCATCGCCTTGGCCGACTTGTCGATTCGACATGCGCAGCTTGCTTTGCAAAAAGATCCCAATGCAAGCATGGCCTACCGGACGTTGGGCGAAAGTTGCGAACAGTTGGGTCAATTGGAAGAGCAAGTTTCGCAGCTTGTCGGCAGCAGCGTGCAGCTGAATCGCGATCGGCGCTACTACCAGGCGCTGGCCGCTTACAACCAAGCGATCTTGGCCGACCCCCAGGGGGCGTTTCCACATCTGGAACTGGGCAATCTTTACAAAAACCATCAACGGCTCGATTTGGCGGTTCGCGAGTATGATCGATTTTTGGAAATCACGGGCGTTCCCGATGCGGAAAACGAAGCGGCCCAAGAAGAATACGAACGCCGGCTTCGCATCAAAAAAGAACTGGAAAAAAAGATCGAAATCGTGCAGAAGGAAATCGACAAACACCTGGAACAAAAAGCTCCCGCCAGGCAACTCGCGGGGTTTGCCCATCAAAAAGGCTGCGTGTTGTTGGCGCTTAAACTTTTGAAGCAAGAAGGCGAGCTTCCGCAAAACGATCCCTTCACGCTGATGTGCCAACTCGAAGCCGGCTTCGTGGATGAAGCTTACCAAGGGTTAATGAGACTCGACGGCCAATTAGAGGCCCAAATGAAGAACGCCAGGGTCAAACAATTCGGCCTGCCGCCCAATCCCAATGTTCGGCATTACATCGCCTTGGCTGCTCTGTGCGTGGGAGATTACGACACGGCCATCGAGCAATGGACCCGCCAAGCTAAGGAATCGGCACAGCGGGTCATGCTCACCCTGATGGGGGCCTTGCCGATGGTGAATCAGACGGTAGAACCCGTTTCCATTTTCTTGCCCCTGGGCGATAAATGGCAAGTCGATGGCTATCTGCTGGGGTTGGGCGTTGAGGCAAGAATGCCCGGCGACATCGCCACGCCTTTATGGAACGCGGCGCTCTGTCAATTGGAAGTCGGTCGGCCCAAAAAGGCGGCCGAATTGTTGAATCGGCTGCTCGAGGCTCATCCCGAATCTCCTTACCGCCCCTTGGCCGCGTTTTACATCGGACTGACGACGCACCAACCCGTCGATCTCGATCCGCCCTCGATTTTCATTCCCGTCTGGGAAGGGATGTTCGCCCCCGGTCCCGCCATCGCCGAAAAACCGATCCGCGAATAACAAGTGCCGGAGATCAAAGGCGAGAGTCCATGCGAAAACCCATCCGCTCGGTCGGAACCGAACGGATGGGTTTTCAAAAAACTCGGTATTCGCGAGCGCTGCGAAACCGGGTCATTTCGTGCGTTTTTTCTTGGCTTGAGCCAGCCCTTTGGCAATTGTGTCGGCCAACTCGGCGGCATCGAGTTTTTCCAATTCCTGAAAAGCGATGGCAAGCACGCGCTTAGTTTCGGCCACGTTGATTTTGGTCGTGTCCGTGTCCGTCAAGCCCGCGACGTGGTTGTAGAAGTCGGCAAGTTTCATCGTTGTCACGCTCCAGAAGTGAAAAGAGAATGGGGTTGGATGCCATCGTCCAAACCCGTGAAACAATGTCAATCCCCAGGAGCCAAAAATTTCGAGAAGGCAAGAAACTCGCCGGCACTTTTCCAGGGAAGCAATCGCATTGGTTTCTCTGCACGAACATGATGGGGCAACCGCGGAGAGCCAGAGTGATCTGAAGGCTGCGTGAAAAACTCTTCGTGCTACTCAGCAACGAACGATGAAGAGTTTTGTTTCTTGCACAAATTTTCGCGTCAAAAGAAGTTTCTCATGTCTTGACGCCGAAGGCGTTAGATTCCCAAGCCCGAGACAAGCGGTGCAGCCGCGCCACGCTGGGTAGAGTGAAGAAAACCCAGCATTAACGCCTTGGAATTTGCGTTTCGTCCGTTTGGGAATTCGTGTTGACTCGTTGGATTCGATTGCGGATACTTCATTGGTCGGTTTTCGCAAGGAAGGGATTGAATTTTTCATGTCGCAGTTTTTTGTTACGGTGATCACGCTTCTGGCCACGGGAGTGCATGCCATGTTCGGGTGCTGTTCGCACCACCAACATGCCGACTACCCTGCAACCTGCGCTGCGGAAAAATCGGCAGGCGTTTCCGGCCATCCATGCGGTTGCCGGCATGCCGGAAAAATTGCTTCGCCCACTCAAAACTCTTGCATCGCCCTTGTCGGGACTTCTCCTTGCGATCATTCGCGGAATCACGACTCCGGCGCATGTCTGGAAGGGCATTGTCAATATCTCACCACCGCTAAGGTGGAATTGCCTGTCTTGGATGGGCAATGCGTGATTTTCGGACTCATGCCTGCCATGCTGAGCGCTCGTTCGCTCTCGGTGGGTCAAATGGGTTTGCAGAGTCCCTTTCTCTCGGCTTCCTTGCTTTCTGGAAGTCTTGACGTCCGCGATGTGACCCAGATTGCGCTGATCTAATCGCGCCTGTTTTTTTCTGCCGTCCATACGCTCACCCATAGCTGTCACTGCGCGATTTTGTGCGCTGCGATGCTTTGGCGTCCTCCTGCTTCGCAACCGGGCTAATCGCTGCGCGGTTGTTTTGTTCTTTCTCTCTGCAAATGGAGATGGGTATGCATCCCCAGCTTTCTCGCATGGCTTCTGTGTTCTCGAAACTCCCCGCAAAATGGTTTTGGCGGGCCGGTTTCGGTTTGATCTTGCTGATTATTTTGGCCACGATTCCCGTTTGGTTTCCGCTGCTCAATTCGCTTGCGATCGGCGCGGTGAAACCCGCCCCGGTTGCAGCGGCAAAACCCGATCCCCACGCGGGACACAATCATGCCGGGCACAATCATGCCGGGCATGCAGAATCGCAATCGGTCGCTTTGTCACCACAGGCCCGCAAAAACATCGGTTTGAAAGTCGGCGAAGTGCAAATCACAAACTACGCTCGCTCGATCACCGTTCCCGCGATCATCACCGCTCGGCCCGGCGAAACCCATCATAAAATCGCAGCGCCATTGACGGGCATTGTGACCGGCGTTCACATCGTCGGCAGCGAAACGGTGAAATCCGGCGACCTGCTGTTCAACTTAAGGCTGACCCATCAGGATCTCGTCCAAGCCCAAACGGAATTTTTGACCTCGCTGGGAAAACTCGACGTCGAACAACGCGAGTTGGCCCGCTTAAAAAAAATCACCTCCGGCGTGGTGGCTCAAAAAATCGTGCTCGAACGCCAATATGAAATCGACAAACTCGAAGCCGTCCTCAAAGCGCAGCGGAACGCGCTCTATCTCCACGGCCTTACGGAGGAGCAGGTCGAGGGAATTGTCCGCGAGCGAAATTTGATTCGCGAAATGAAAGTCTCGGTCCCGTTCCTGCATGCGGATGCTTCCGTCCACAACGAGGGGGAAGCGAAGCGAAAGCCGGCGACCGTTCCCACCAAGGCGGAGCATTCCCCAGCCACGGAAGCCGACCACGAATTGCAGTCCAAACGCTTCGTGGTCAGCCAATTGAACGTGCAGACCGGGGAAGCGGTGCAAACGGGACAGACCTTGTGCATCCTCACCGACTACAGTGAATTGTATGTCGAGGGCCGTGCTTTCGAGCAGGATGCGGATGAGATTATTCGTGCCGCCAACGAGGAACGGGCCATCACGGCGTATCCCGAACAACAAGGTTTGGGCAGTCCTGCCGGGTTGGAGCAACTTGAGATCGTCCACGTCGCCAATGAAGTGGAACGCGATTCCCGCGCGTTGGATTTCTACGTCGATTTGCCCAACGAGATCGTGCGGGAAAGCCGGCGCGGCACCCACACATTTGTGACTTGGCGGTTCAAGCCGGGCCAACGCATGCAGCTTCGTGTGCCAGTGGAACATTGGGAGAATGTGATTGTCTTGCCGGTCGATGCGATCGCTCAGGAAGGGCCGGAGACTTTTGTTTTCGTGGAAAACGGCGACCACTTCGACCGCAAGGCTGTTCACGTGAAATACCGGGATCAAAAAGATGCGGTGCTCGATCACGATGGCTCGATATTTCCCGGCGAGACCGTGGCCCAAAACGCAGCGCACCAATTGCAAATGGCGATCAAAAACAAATCCGCCGGCCCCGTCGATCCCCACGCGGGACACCACCATTAACAGTAGGCGGTAGGCAGAGGGCGGAGGGCGGAGAGCCAGACAATCGGAGGAACAGTCAGGACATGGGTGGAGTTTTTTATCCGTTCAGAGACGATGTTGCGAAAGGGGTTCACAATGTTTCGATTTGAAAAGTTCGAGGTTTGGCAGAACGCGATTGAGTTCGCGGAACTCGTCTACACGGCAACGCGGGCATTCCCAGCCGATGAGCGTTTTGGACTAACAAGCCAGATGCAACGGGCATCCGTGTCGGTCTCCTCAAATATCGCCGAGGGCAGTGGGCGGGCGTCCGACAAAGACTTTGCCCGGTTCGTGGAAATTGCTTATGGGTCTCTGATGGAAGTCGTCTCGCAATCCATGACCTCTCCCACCAAGAGTGTCTATCCACAACGAAATTTGATGCAATCTACGCCGCAGCCGATCAATTGGCACGCATGCTCAGCGGCCTCAAAGCCCGCTTAACGAAATAAGCCACCAACCAACAATCAATTCTGGCCCTCCGCTCTCCGCTACATTCAATCGTCGCCAGTCGATAGGTTCTTCTGGCCCTCCGCCCTTAGCCCTCTGCTCTCCGCCCTTACCATGCTGAATTCCATAATTCGATTTGCTCTCCGGCAGCGGTTGCTAGTCATTGCCTTGGCTCTCTTTTTATTGGGCTACGGGGGTTGGCAGGCGCTGCACATGGAGATCGACGTCTTCCCCAATCTCAACCGCCCGCGAGTGGTGGTGATGACCGAAGCCCCCGGCATGGCTCCGGAAGAAGTCGAAACCTTAATCACGTTTCCGTTGGAGACGGCCCTCAATGGAGCCAACGGCGTGCAAGCCGTGCGGAGTTCTTCCGGGGTGGGGATCTCGGTGATCTACGTCGAGTTCGATTGGGGAACCGACATCTATACTGACCGGCAGATTGTCGCCGAGCGCATGGCCCTCGCGGAAGAACGCATGCCCCAGAACGTGAAGCCCACGCTGGCCCCCATCTCCTCCATCATGGGGCAGATTGTGATGCTTGCGATGTGGAGCGACACCGGCGAAACCAATCCCATCCAATTGCGAACCCTCGCCGATTGGGTCGTGCGCCAACGGTTGCTGACGATTCCCGGCGTCTCGCAAGTCTTCACGATGGGCGGGGGACGCAAGCAATTTCAAGTTTTGGTCGATCCCGACAAACTTTTGCAGTACGGCGTTTCGCTGCACGAAGTCAAGCAGGCTTTGATGAAAAGCAACCGCAACACCACGGGCGGTTATCTCGATGAACAAGGACCGAACGAATTCCTTGTCAGGGCCTTGGGACGGGTCCAGACAATTGAGGATCTGGAAAAACTTGTCATCACAATTCGCAACGACCGCCCCGTTGCTTTGAAACAAGTCGCGAACATCACCATCGGCACGCAAACCAAACGAGGAGACAGTTCCGCATTCGTTCGCAGAGAGTCGGAGAGCGGAGAGCAGAGAGCGGAAAGCCAGCAGGGCGGAGGGCAGAGGGCAGAGGGCGGAGAGCCAGAAGAATGGGAAAGGCAGAGAGCTAAGAGCCAGAAGGGGGCGGGCGACCCGAATGCGGGAGAAGCCCGGAATGCAGGCGATCTGGCCTTCCGCTCTTCGACCTCCGCCCTTAGCCCCGCCGGCTTTTCCGGTGGGCCGGCGGTGGTGTTGACGATCAACAAGCAGCCCAACGCCGATACTCGCGAAGTCACCGAAGCCATCAACGCCGCGATTCAAGATTTGATGAAGTCGCTGCCCAAAAATGTGAGGATTGAGACGACCTATTCGCAGCGGGCCTTTATCGACCGGGCGATTCAGAATGTGGTGGAAGCCTTGGCGGATGGCGGGGTGCTGGTCGTGGTTTTGCTGTTCATTTTTCTAATGAATTTTCGCACCACGTTCATCACATTGACGGCCATCCCCCTGTCGCTGGTCATCACAGCGATGATTTTCTCGGCCTTCGGGCTTTCGATCAACACGATGACGCTGGGCGGATTGGCGGTGGCCATCGGGGAACTGGTGGATGATGCCATCGTGGATGTGGAAAACATCTTTCGCCGTCTGGGAGAGAACCGGCACAAGCCGGAAGCCGAACAAAAAAATCCGCTGTTGGTGGTCTTTCAAGCCAGCGTGGAAATTCGGAACTCGATTGTATTCGGCACGATGATCGTGGTGTTGGTGTTCGTGCCGTTGTTCGCTTTGCAGGGCATGGAAGGCCGGTTGTTCGTGCCATTGGGCTTGGCTTACGTTGTCTCGCTGTTAGCTTCGCTCGTGGTGTCGCTAACCGTCACGCCGGTGCTTTCGTATTTGCTGTTGGCCCGCCGAGGTTTGTGGATAGCCATTGCCCCGTTAATGTCGCTGGGCATGTCCGCCTCGATTTTTTATTGGGTACTGCCGCGAATTTCAGACTGGGTGACGGTCCCCGCAGTTCTCGCGGCGACTCCGCTCAAGTGGACTTTGTGGCTGACTCCGGTGATCTGGCTAATCGTAATGTTCGCCGACCGCAGCAGTCACGGCGAGCAAGATGGGTTGTTTCTCCGCCTGCTCAAAATGATCGCGGGATGGGTGATTAACTTGAGCACGCGGTTGGCGATTCCAATTTTGGCCGTGGCCGTTGCGGGGGTTTTGTTCGCGGGTTTGGTGTTGCTGCAATTCGAGAATGATTTTCTGCCGCCCTTCAACGAGGGAACGGTGCAACTCAACGTGGTTTTGCCGCCGGGCACTTCGCTGCAAACGTCCAATAAGATCGCGGGGATGGTGGAACGCCGGCTGATGGAAATTAAAGCCGTCCGCCGCTTTGCCCGCCGCACGGGACGGGCCGAACTCGACGAGCATGCCGAAGGCGTCAACATCAGCGAATTCATTATCGACCTCGATCCCGAAAGCGGGCAATCCCGCGAGCAGGTTTTGGAGGAAATTCGCGATGCAATGAAAGAGATTCCCGGCCTCGTGACCACCGCCGAGCAACCTTTGGCCCATTTGATTTCCCACATGATCTCCGGCGTGAAAGCCCAAATCGGAATCAAACTTTACGGCGATGATCTGGACGTTTTAAGGGCCAAAGCCGAAGAAATCAAAGCGGCCATGATTCAAGTCGAAGGCGTGAAAGATCCGTTGGTGGAACCGCAAGTGGTGATTCCGCAATTGCGAGTCGAAGTGGATCGCGACAAACTTCTCACCTATGGCCTCACGCCGGATGATGTCAGCGAGTACGTCGAAACCGCAATGAACGGCGAGGTCGTTTCCGAAGTGCTTCTGGGGCAGCGGACTTTCGATTTGCTGGTCCGCTTCGATGAGCCGTTCCGCGAAAATCTGCACGCGCTCAGGCGGCTTTCGATTGATTTGCCCGGCGGGGGCAAGGCTCCGCTTTCCGCCGTGGCGAAGATTTACGAATCCGGCGGCCCCAATACCATCAACCGCGAGCAAGTCCGCCGGCGCATCATCATTCAAGCCAACGTCGCGGATCGGGGTCTGGTCGATGTGGTGAGGGACATTCAAAGCCGCTTAAAGAACGTGGAATTGCCCGCCGGTTATTTTCTGGAATACAGCGGCCAATTCGAGAGCCAACAATCGGCCTCGCGAATGATCGCCGTGCTGTTCGGGATTTCCTTGCTGGGCGTATTCTTGGTGTTGTATACGATGTTTCGCTCGATCAATTTTTCGCTGCAAGTCATGGCGGCGTTGCCGATGGCATTCATCGGATCGGTCGCCGCTTTGGTGATGACGCATCAGACGTTGACGATTGCCGCGATGGTGGGCTTTATTTCTCTGGGTGGAATCGCCAGCCGGAATGGGATTCTGCTGCTGAATCATTATTTGCATTTGGTCCGTCACGAAGGTGAAGGCTGGACGCGGGAAATGATAACCCGTGCCGGGCAAGAACGCCTCGCCCCCGTGCTAATGACGGCGTTGACTTCGGGCATCGGCCTGTTGCCCTTGGCGATGGCCGCCGGCGAAGCCGGGAAGGAAGTGCTTTATCCGGTGGCGACCGTCGTGATGGGCGGCCTGATTAGCAGCACGCTGCTCGAATTTCTGGTTCGCCCGGCCCTGTTTTGGACCGTCGGCCGAAAAGCAGGCGCACGCTTGATTCGCGAAACGGAAAGTGAAGTCGATTTCGGCAACATTTCCCATTGAGGCAACAGAAACGGAAAACCAATTCTTACCGAATACCTGATAACACCCACATGACGGGAGGGCGTCTGTTTGTAGAGAAGCCTCAGGGGTTGCAGCGACCAGGCTGTGTTAGGTTTTTGAGGTGTAGGTATCCAACTGGTCCAATAGGTTTTGCAGCAATGGGCGTTGGTCGGTGGAAGCGAAATTTATGGCGGCTTCGTAATCTCTTCCCGCCAACAGAAAATCGCCCGCTAGGCGGTGCAAGTCGCCGCGGGCCGCTAACAAATTGGCGATCCATTGAGGATCGGTCGCCTCCTCTTTCATCAAAGGTCCATCCAAAATGTAAGACAGATACGGAATTGCCTGAGCCGCGATCGCAGCAGGATCGATCTTCGCCAAAGCCTCGGCGGCGGCTTGTCCCAGCTCTCGCGATTCCGATTCCAACAAATTCAAGAGCGTGGGAATCGAATCCCTCGCGCGAGTTTTGAGGTTCCCCATCGCTTCCACGGAGAGCCTGCGCAGTCATCGGCGGAGACTTGGCATCCCGCAAAATCCGCAACAGCATGGGATAGGCCGGGGCAATGCTTTCGGGACAACGGGTCGCCAAAATGCGGGCGGTTTCCGGTTGCTCCTCGATGATAGCCGACACCAACGGGTTAAAGGATTCCGCATCGGTGCGCTCGGCATCGGCTCCCGCCTCCAACAAAGCACAAACGATTTCCGCGTGTCCCTTACGGGCCGCCAGATGCAACGGAGTCTGCCACTTTTGATCCGCTGTGACGTAATTCGCATCGGCCCCCCAATTGAGGGCCGCTTGAAGTCCCGCCGCATCCCCGGCCAGAACCGCTGCGATTAACAGATCGTTGGCATCGTCGGCAGTCATCACGGCGGCATCTTCCTCCGACTTGTGATCGAGGGAATCCTCGCCCAACAGCACGTGGTCCTCTTCCGGCAGCAGGTTTTGCTCGGCCTGCCATTGTTCGCGGAGCGCGGTTAATTCCTCGCGCTCCTGCTTGAGAGCCGCCCGGTCTTCTTCCAATGCCTGCCGATCCGCAAGCAAGCGGGCTTGGTCCTTATGAAGTTCAAGCAGGGCATCCGAGTCAATCGGCGGACCAGGGCGATTTCGCTCCCACTCGGCTCGGTCGGCTTCCAATTGCAACCGTTGGTTGTTCAAGGCGGCTCTTTCAATCGCCAAGGTTTCCCTTTGATTGGCCAATCGCTCGAATTCCTCCGCAGGGTCCATTTGATCGGCAAGGCGTTCTTCCCATTGCTGGCGGAGTTGCTCGAACTCGGCCCGCTGCTGTTGAAACCGCTTCCATTCCTGCTGAATTAGCTGCTCGCGTTCGGCGAGTCGGGTTTCCAATGCCGTCAACTCCGCCCGCAAGGCCGAGAGTTCCGCCCGCTCTTTGGCCATCGCCTGCGCATCGGGGTTCCGTGCCTGCAACCGATCCCGCACATCGCTGCAACGGTCGGTGATGAAATCTACCAACTGCTGCACCTCGTCGAAGTCGGCCTGAGGAACCCGCTTGACCAAGCCCGTCAACAGCGTTTGGGACAGGCGTTCGTAACCGTTCACAGCGGCGAGATTGCCGTGTGTGTCCGCCGCGTTGGCACAGATCGTCAGTCCGCTCCATTGGGTGGCGGCATGCAGCCCGCCGAACGGTCGCCCGCTGCCCGCGTGATGTTCCAAAAATCGGCCCGCTGTCGCCCGGGAAAGTTCTCGGAACGGCGCATATTGATTGAGTCCCTTCTTCGCAAATGTTTGGGCGGCGGATTGAAAGAACGGAGCCGCAAACTCCGCAAAGCCGGGTTCCAAAGGGTTCCATTGGCCGGCCAGCACGATTTCGGTCATCCTTAAGAGATCATCGAGGAGGGCCAACATCACTAACGATTTTCCCGTGCCCGTGCTGCGAAGTTGGTCCAACTCCTCGCCGAGCACGTTTTGCGGGCTGTGTTCATCCCAGCCTGCAACCACGGAATCGTGCAAATCGGCAAGTTGATCCATCAGCAAAGTTTTGAGGCAGTCGGCCATCCAACGGGTTCCAACAAATCGAAGAAGTTCTCTCAACCGTGCCGTTGAGATTAGCCCGAAACAGACCTCCTTGCCAACCCAACTAGAAATGGTCAAGGGACAAGGGTCAAGAGTCGAGGGCCAGAAAGCCAAGGCTTGCCGAGAAAACAACTTTAGCATCGTTCGAGAAATAACTGTCGTGAGAAAATGAGCGCCTTGCCGCTCACCTATTTCTCGAACGATACTCAGCTTTTGAAGCATTTAACAGAACCAGGGGGCTGACGCCCCCCGCTCGCCTTAGAGTCCGACGGCGGAGGCTTCTTCGAAGGTGATGAGTCCCGTGGCGACATCGTACATTCCGCCCACGACCGCGACTTGGCCGATGTCGGTCAAATGTTTGATCGTCGGACTTTGTTCGAGGATTTCCCGCACGGATCGTTCGACGTTTTTGGCAGCCACGCGGTCAATATACTTCAACTGCTCGTCTTCCGCACCCGCCATCGCCTGCTTACATGCCGGCTCGTCGATGGATTCTTCAATGTCGGTTAAAATGCTTTGGACGTGCCGGCAATCCAAATTGGCATCCGGCGGATCGGCAGGCGGAGGCGAACCGACCTGCGACACCGCCGCCCCAACCGCTCCGCATTTGGTGTGCCCCAGCACCAGCACCAACTTCGCCCCCGCGACGGCGCAACCGTATTCAATGCTTCCCAGAACTTTCGGGCTGATGACGTTCCCCGCAACCCTGACGCTAAACACATCTCCCAAACCGAGATCCAAAATTAGCTCGGCGGGAGTTCGAGAATCAATGCAACTCAGCACGACGGCCATTGGATGTTGCCCACGGGACGTGGCATAGATCTGCCTGTTGAAGTCGCGGGGCAACCGCCGTCCCGAGCGAAACCGCTCGTTGCCTTCCTGCAAAATTTCCAGAGCCTGGCGGGGCGTCATCCGCTCTTGCAACTCGCGGGTGGAGTAATCTGCGAAGTGAATTTCCTCTGCCAGCCGATACTTCGAGCGAAACCCCCGCAGGCTGACATGTATGCCCTTGGCGGGGCCGATCTGTTCTTTGAAATCGCGGATCAGGCTTAAAATGTCTGGGTCGATATAGTCGCTGCCGTCGGCATCCAACAAGACGTGCCCGCCTGGGGGAACTTCCCTGAGCGTGCGTTCCAAAGCCGCCCGATTAAGAAAGCTGACTTGGTTGGCCAATTCGAGATAAACCACATCTTCGCCCAGATGCTTTTCCTTCACCCAATGTAAAGGCTGCCTAAGGTTGCTGTTGAGGATGAACGCCGAGCTAAGCGCCAGCCCGACCAAAATCCCCGTGAGCAAATCGGTCAGGACGATGATCAAAACCGTGGCGGCGAAGGGCAGAAATTGATAGCGGCCTTCGTTCCACATTTGCCGGATGAGTTTCGGGCTGGCCAATTTGAAGCCGACGGCCAACAAAATCGCGGCCAGGCACGCCAAGGGAATTTGATTCAGATAGGCGGGCAAGGCGATCACGCAAACGGCCAGCAACAGCCCATGCACGATGGTGGAAAGCCGAGTTCTTGCCCCCGCCGCGATGTTGACGGAACCGCGCACGATCACCGAAGTCAACGGAATCCCGCCGAGCAAGCCTGCGACGATGTTGCCCGCTCCTTGGGCCATCAATTCTCGATTGGGCGGGGAATGCCGCTGCTTAGGGTCGAGGCGGTCCACGGCTTCGAGATTCAAAAGCGTCGCCAGCGAGGCGACAACCGCAATGGTCAGCCCGGCGGAATACACGGCGGGGTTGGTCCACTGGCTGAAATCGGGACGGCTCAATAAACCCGCGAATCCCGCGAGCGACTTCGCAACGGGCACTTGCACCCGATGCCCGGCACCGATGGCCCAGCTTCCTCCGATTCGTTCAAACAGAACCGAGAGCAAGACGCCCAAAATCACCACGACCAACGCCGCCGGGATCGGGGATTTTTTCAGAAATTTGACTTTGGCCCAAAGCACAATCACGATCAGCGAAACGATGCCGATGGTGGCCGCGCCGAGGTGCGCATCTTGAAAGATGTTTAGAAATTCGGAAAACGTGTTCTCGTGGTCGGGCTGTTGAAACGCCATGTCGCCTTCGGGGTCTGTATCGTGTCCTAACAAGTGGGGAATCTGCTTAAGAATCAGAATCACCCCGATCGCGGTCAGCAAGCCTTTAATCACGCTGGAAGGGACAAACTCGCTTAATTCGCCCGCTTTCAACAACCCCAACGCCAACTGAAAAACTCCGCCGATCACGACGGCCATCAGAAAGGCTTCGAAGGAGCCAAGGCTGACAATTTGTCCGGCCACGATTGTCGTAAGAGCCGCCGCCGGACCGCTGACGCTGGTTTGCGAACCGCTCAATCCGCCGATGACAAGCCCCCCCACGATCCCGGCGATCAATCCGGAAATCAACGGCGCGTTCGAGGCCAAAGCCACGCCCAGACACAAAGGCAATGCCACGAGAAACACGACCAATCCGGAGACCAAATCGTGTCCGGCGTGGGTGAACCGAGATTCCATTAAAGTTTGAGATTCATTCATTCGATTCAGAACCCGCTTTAGGGAGTTGGTTTAAGAGTCCGAAAGTAGGGCACAATTTTTCGAGCCGATTCAAAAAACTGCATCCGTTGCTCAACGGGGATGCCAATGTAAGAATTGAACCACAGTCCAGCAAGGGAGAATTGCCGAAGAGAATGCAATTCGGCGACCGAGTCTTTTTTTCTGGAAACTAGCCGACGTATCGGGCATTTGTTATGCTTAGAGCAAGCGCCTGCCTCAATCATTCCTTCCTGCCCACGCCTGCCTTATGAATAAACCCTTGCTCCTCTCATTCGCGTTGATGACTCTGGCTCTGCCCGCGTGGGCGGGTGATGAAGCGGGGGTCGAGTTCTTCGAGAAGCGGATTCGTCCGGTGCTCATTAAAGAGTGCTACGCCTGCCATTCCGCCAAAGCCCAAACCCAGGGCAAGATGAAGGGCAAACTCAGCGTAGATTCCCAGGCAGCGCCGTTGAAAGGCGGAGATTCGGGACCGGCGATTGTTCCCGGCAAGCCCGATGAAAGTTTGCTGGTTGAAGCCCTCAATTACGACAGCTTCGAGATGCCGCCCCAGGGTAAGTTAAAGCCCGAAGTGATTGCGGATTTCAAAAAGTGGATTCAAATGGGTGCTCCCGATCCGCGCACCGGCAAAGTTGCGGCAGAGACTCCCGCCAAAAAACAAATCGACTTCACACAGGCCCGGAAGCATTGGTCTTTTCAACCGCCGCGAAAATCTCCGCCGCCGGAAGTTCAGCAAACCGCATGGATCGCACGCCCGCTGGATGCGTTCATCTTAAAGCGTATGGAAGCCGCGAATCTCAGCCCGGCTTCCGTGGCGGATCGGCGGACTTGGCTCCGCCGGGTGACGTTCGATCTCATCGGCTTGCCGCCCGCGCCGGCGGATGTCTCGGCCTTCCTGGCGGATAAAACTCCCGACGCCAAACGCCGGGTGGTCGAACGGTTGTTGGCCTCTTCACACTATGGCGAGCATTGGGCGCGAATGTGGTTGGATATCGCCCGCTATGCTGAAGATCAAGCCCATATCGTGGGCAACGATAACTCGCTGTGTTATCCCAACGCCTGGATGTACCGGGATTGGGTGATTCAAGCCTTCAATGCCGATTTGCCTTACGATCGGTTTTTGCGGTTGCAGCTTGCGGCGGATTTGTTGGAACCGGACGAAGAACAAAACCAGGTGGCTTTGGGCTTTATCGGGCTGGGGCCGAAGTATTACCGCCGAGGTTCGCCGGAAGTCATGGCGGATGAATGGGAAGACCGCGTGGACGTGGTCAGCCGGGGTCTGTTGGGTTTGACCGTCGCCTGTGCCCGTTGCCACGACCACAAATACGATCCGATTGAAACCGAAGACTATTACGCGCTCGCCGGCGTGTTCGCAAGCACCCGCATGTTCAATCAGCCGTTGGATCAAGCGAAAGAGAAGGGCAAAAACGGCGAGTCGAAAAAAGCGGAAAACGCGCTGCACATCATCAAAGAGAACAAGCCCGTCGATCTGCCGGTTTACGTCCGTGGCGATGTAAACAATAAAGGCCCGATTGTGAAACGGCGGTTCTTGCAAATCCTCGATCCCCAGCAAACCCCGTTTGAAACCGGCAGCGGGCGCTTGGAATTGGCCGCCGCGATTACCAACTCGCAAAACCCGTTGACCGCCCGCGTGATCGTCAACCGCGTGTGGGGGCATTATTTCGGCAACCCCTTGGTGGGCACGCCCAGCAACTTCGGCACGCTGGGCGAAGACCCTTCGCATCCCCAACTTCTAGATGACCTCGCCGTGCGGTTTATGGAACACGGTTGGTCGCTGAAATGGCTGCATCGGGAAATCGTACTCTCGGCGACTTACGCCCAAAGCAGCACGGGCAACCCTGAAGCCGAGGCCGTCGATCCCGCCAACCGTTGGTTGGCCCGCATGCCCCGCAAACGCATGAGCATCGAACAATGGCGGGATGCGATTTTAGCGGTCTCCGGGCGACTCGATCCCCAAGTCGGCGGCGAATCCATCGAACCTCAAGATCCCAAATCGCGGCGGCGAACCGTTTACAGCAAAATCAGCAGGTTGGAACTCAACCGCATGTTGGCATTGTTCGATTATCCCGACCCCAACACCCATAGCGAACACCGCGTCGAAACCACCACGCCTTTGCAAAAACTGTTCGCGATCAACAGCCCGTTCATGCTCGCGGAAGCCGAAGCCCTGTCAAAACGCCTGATCGAAAACGGCTCCGATCTTGAAGACCGCATCGGGCTGGCTTACGAACTGTGTTACAACCGCTTGCCCCGCGAGGCAGAACGAAAACTCGCCGGGGCGTTTTTCGGAAACGAACCCGATTCGCCGGAACGCTGGATTCAATACTCCCAAGTTTTGCTCGCCTCGAACGAGTTATTGTTCATTGACTGAGAGCTTTCAGCGGTCAGCTTTCAGTAATCAGCTTTTTTGCAGAGAGACACACAATTTCAGGTTGCCTCGGTTTAATGTGACGCAAAAGTATAATCTCCGCTTGGTCTTCCGCCCCGAAGGGGCAACCAGCAATCTTCGCAAATGCTTAAAACCAAGTAGAAATCGCAATCCCACCTGCCAACTTCAATCGTGGAAGGTATGGCTTAAAGCTGACCGCTGAAAGCTGACCGCTTAAAAAAGGCCCACCACCATGTTCGATTCTCATTACGCTACTGAAATCACCCGTCGGCAGATGCTGAAACACGCCGGGGCCGGGTTTGGTTTATTGGGGCTGGCCGGGGCGATGTCCGAGGGCGGGTTGCTGTCATCCGCTGCTGCCGCGAAACCCGAACGGCTCTTGCCGCATTTTGCGCCCAAGGCCAAGCGGGTTTTGTTTTTGTTTATGAACGGCGCCCCTTCGCACGTGGACACTTTCGACCCCAAACCCGCCTTGAAAAAACACGAAGGGGAATCGCCCAGCCAACGCTCCAAGGGACGCGGGGCGGGATTCATGCCTTCGCCCTTCAAGTTTCAACCGCACGGCGAAAGCGGTTTGGTGATGAGCGAATTGTTCCCGAACCTGTCCCGGCACGCCGATGATTTGTGCGTGATCCGCTCGATGCACACCGATGTCCCCAACCACGAACCCGGCTTGCTTTTAATGCACTCCGGCAACATCCAACCCATCAGGCCCTCGATGGGATCTTGGATGTCTTACGGCCTGGGCAGCGAGAACAAAAACCTGCCGAGTTTCGTGTGTCTCTGTCCGGGGCTACCCGTGGTGGGGCCGCAACTTTGGTCCAATTCGTTTTTGCCCGGCGAACATCAAGGCATGGCCGTGGACACCAACGACATGGCGGTGGATAAACTTGTCGCCAACATTCACCATCCGCGTTGGAACACGTCTCAACAACGCAAGCAACTCGATCTGTTAAGCCAATTGAATCATTTGCACGCGAACAACCGGGGCCAAGATGATGCCTTGGAATCGCAAATTCAGGCGATGGAAATGGCGTTCTCGATGCAAAGGGAAGCCACGGAAGTTTTCGACATCAGCCGCGAAACTCAGGCCACCCAAGAAGCCTACGGCAAAACGCCTTACGGACGTTCGTGTTTGCTCGCCCGCAGACTTTTGGAAGCGGACGTCCGCTGCGTGCAGGTTTATTACGTCACCAAGTCCGGCAAGCAACCCTGGGACACGCATGCGGACAACGACAACGGCCACCGCAGACTCTGTGCCGACAGCGACAAAGCCACCGCCGCGATTCTGGGGGATCTCAAGCAACGCGGCTTGTTGGAGGATACCTTAGTAATTTGGGGCGGGGAGTTCGGCCGCACGCCTTATGCCCAGATCGACAAGAACAACAAAAAGAAAAAGCCCGGACGCGACCACCACAACACGGGCTTCTCGATGTTCCTCGCCGGCGGCGGAACCCAGGGCGGTTTGATGTACGGAGCCACAGACGAGTTCGGCATGAACGCTGTCGAAAACCGCGTCCACGTCCACGATTTGCACGCCACGATTTTGCATCTGATGGGCTTGGACCACGAGCGCTTAACCTACCGCTACTCCGGGCGGGATTTCCGTCTCACCGACGTGCATGGCCGCGTGGTTCACGATCTGATTGCATAAGGATCGTTCAAGAAATTACTTGGCGGGGCAGGTTCTTATTGCGGGAATTCGGATTTCACCGGCAGCAATCGCGGTGCTTCGGCCGGGGATTCTTGGCGTTGGACTTGGGTGTATTGCAAGGTGTAAACGGTTTCGATGTCGCCTCGCGGATTCAAAAATTGCACCGATTGAGGCAAACAAGAGGTATTGTCCAGCAAAACCCGCATCTCCCGAAATCGACCGAAATCGCTTCCCCGCCGAGGCACGAATTCCCAAGTGGTCGTTTGGTTGTTCTGGGCCAGGCGGATATGGAAGCGTTCCGCAAGACTTTCCGCTTTGACGTGAAACAGCAGATCCCAAGGCGGGATGATTTGCTCCCGGTCGGCGGTTGCGGTTTGCGGTTCTTCGTGCGAGACGATGCGAACGCGATTGGCATTTTCAACCGTGCGATGCAGCACCAACGCGGGCCGATTTGGATCATGGGAAAAGCGAATTTCCGTCGGCACGAATTGCCAATACTCTGCCGGCGAGGGCAAAAGTACGTAAGCTGTTCCATCGTCGGTTGTTCGTCGGCTGAGTTCTTGGGGAGGAATCTCGGCAGGCTTCAACGTGCATGCGACGGCAGGCGTGTTGACGTAGGACAGCGATCCCTCAGCACGCTGCTCGACGTGGTTTTGGCTTTCGTAGGTGAAGCGTTTGACGTTCGCATGCAGCGATTGCACTTGCCGAGCCGAGGTTTCCCAAAGGCTTAACGACCGTTTGAGATCTGCAGGCAATTCGGGCAGGGGAGCGGGCATCAACGCGATGTGTTCCACGACCCGCACGAGGGGATTTTGAGCTGAGGTTTCCTCATCCCGAGAAGCTACTTGCAGCGGGCGAGCCGATTGTGTCGGCGGGAACGTGCTGGGTGGTTCAAGTCGAGGACTCATCACCACCGCCAGGGCTTCGTTTCGTACGAGATGCTCGATTCCCGCAAACCGCAGAGTCTTCGGCAAATGGGTTTGGGGGTCGATGAGAACTGTCAACTGCTTGTAGAACAGCTTTTCCACTTCATCCACAGGTTTTCCGATAAGCTCGATTTGCCCGCCGGTCTGCTTCATCGACCAATCGTAGCGCTTGCCAAGGTCGGCGGCAGAAACCGGGCCGCGAAACTCGTTTAAGATCGCGATTTCGTGGGCGGAATGCGTCGCTTGATGCAAGTAAAACAAACGACGGTTTTCGAGCGGTCCCACGCCCATCAATCCGGACGAGGCTTCTTCCCAACGGTTCAGCACGGCGAGCGGACAGGATGGACAAGCCTCCGGAGCGTCTTCAGCAAACCCAATGTGAAAAGACGGCGCAGCCTGAGCGCACAATGCAACAATGAACCAACCCCAGCGCATGGCAGAACCCGGAAATGAAAGAAAAGAATGATCGGATGGGAACGAGAGTGAGAGTGATCCCTCGGAATGAAGGGAGGGGGAGTGTAGTCCGCATCGCCCAACTCGCAAAGGCCAATCTGAAGCAAAATTGTCGCGGCTCAGAGCCGATCCATCTCTTCTCGCGAAGGCGGGGTGTTCTGGATTAGGTGTTCGGGAAGCGGGGCCGGGTTTCCCGCCTGCCGATGCGCCAATTGGGCTTGCAGATATTCGGGGAGTTTCGGGTCGCGGTCGCAAGAGATGCTGTGCCGGTTTTCTTCAATCGCCACGCGGGCGGTGACGCCGCTGCCCGCGAAAAAATCCAGCACGGTGGAACCCGGATAAGACAAACCCCGCATAATCCGCCGAATCAACTCGGCGGGTTTTTGCGTAGGGTGCCCCACCCGTTCTTTCGCGTTGCCATTGAGCCGATTGATCCGCCAGACATTGGTCGGATTTCGGCCTTTCTCGACATTTTCGGGCCGCAGCCGTTTGTCTTTTAGATAGGTTTGCTTGGTGTTTTCGTCGTAGGGTTCGCGAATGGCGTCCAGATCGAAAAAGTAGCTTTTGGTTTTCGCGAACCAGCAGATTTCCTCGTGGCGGTTGGCGAAGAAGCGTTGGGCGCTCATCCCGTTGGGATAGTTCCAGACGATCAAGTTGACCAACCGCATCGCGGAACGTTCTCTTAGGTGCAGCATCAGGCTGAGTAAATCTCCGGAACCGGCTTCCTCTTGATATTGCAGCCCGCCGAAAATCACCAAGTTGCCCGAATCCTTGAGCACCCGCTCGGCCTCGGCAAGCCAAGTCGAGGCCCAAGCGAGATAGGTTTCGTGCCGGTCCCAATCCGCCATCAGAATGTTGTAAGGCGGATCGCAGACAATCAATTGCACAGAACCGGCGGGCAGCGATTTCAGCAGGGGCAGGCAATCGCCGACCACAACGTGATGCCGCGTGCCTGCGGGGGGTTGAGATTCGATGTGCGAAGAATGCCGTTTGCCGGTTTTGGCGAGGGCATTCATCCCGCGATGGCCGGCGTTAAAATGCGAACGATTCGCCATGAAAGTTCCGTTTCTCTGCAGCGCGGATGGGAATTGACGGGTCATTTACGCCGGAGAGGCTTGGGGTTCGGAATGTGAAATTTCTTCGGGTTCATCGAGGTATTCGACACCGCCGAGATTGGCGAGGCGGGTCATGATTAAGTGCGTTATCTGGTTGAGAAGCTCTTGGGTTTTGCGGGCGTTTTGGTATTCGGAGAGATCGATCGGTTCGCCGTATATCACGCGAACTCGGGCCGGCGTGCGAAACGGTTCCGAGATGCTCTCGCCTTGCGGAGCGTTCTGAATGAACGCCGGATAGACCGGCACTTGGGCGCGAAGGGCCAACCATGCGATGCCGGGATTGGCCGGCAAAAGGTTTGTCCCCTTGTTCAATCGGCCTTCGGGAAACACGCCCACCATTTGGCCGGCTTTCAAATGCTTGAGGGCTTCGCGAGCCGGCCCCATGTCGGCCCCATCCCGTGCGACGGGAATCGACTCCAGCACGCGAAAACAATAATTGAAGTCCCGCCGCTCGTAGTATTCCTTGGCCATCATAAACCCAATTGGACGCAAAGCCGCGCCGGGGTTTCCTTGACAATAACAGTACCATAAAAACAACGGATCGACCGGGCTGCGGTGATTGGCCACAATTAACGCCGGCCCTTCCGGGGGGATCGGGCAGACATTGCTCCGGCAGCGAAAAAAGAACCCCAAATACAACCGGTTGATGACGTGCAAAATCCAAAGCATCGGCCCCTTCGGGCAGCGGAGAAGATTCCAAAGCACGAGGCAGCAAGGCACAATCGCATAAGCGGCCAACATCAATTGGGCAAGTAGATCGGCGGTCATCTGGCATCGCGAAAGAGTTCGGCGTAAAACGCGGGAAGGTTCAAACGATTGATACTTAAACTGACATCGGTCACAACAGATTTCTTGAAATGGCAATTCGTTTCGTGGCCTGTTTTTAGGGGCAAGGAGGACGATGGAAGCCTGCAACTCTCTTGCCCCTTTGCACTTTGCCCCTGAAATCGGTGTGTTTGAGGGAATGCAATCATTTGCCGAAAACACTCCGTTGACCGTTTAAGTCGATACGCGAAGGTACAGCGAGTTTCCCTCAATCACAAGTGTTTTCCGACATGAATCCCGAAGGCCAATTTCTCGATCTGATTCGCGCGGACCTGGACAACCCCGTGCCTCGACTGGTTTACGCCGACTGGCTCGATGACCAAGGTGATCCGCGCGGCGAGTTTATCCGCGTGCAATGCGAGTTGGAACGCTCCGGCCTTTCCTCGCTCAAGCACCGTCGGCTAAGAGACCGCGAACGCGAATTGCTTCAAGATCACCAAGACGAATGGCTCAGCCCCGTGGATGAGAAAAAACGGGTCGTCTGCGATTGGACGTTTCGCCGCGGCCTCGTGGAAGAAGTGGCCATCGGAGGGAAGTCGTTCTTGAAATTCGGCGATTCGCTTCAATCGGCATTTCCGTTGTTGCACGTGCTGACTTTCAACACCGTCAAACCCAGCCAAGTCGATTTGCTTGTGGACTGCTCCGCCTTGGAGGGGATGATTGGAATTCGGCTGGCCGCCGATTTTGGCCGCGCCCGCGAAAGACAAGCCGACTGGCAATTCAAAGGCGGCTCGCCGATTCACCATTTTTTGAGTTCGCCCCATTTGAAGAACCTGCGATCTCTCCGTTTACTGGATGGGACGTATCGAGAAGCAGATCTTCGCGGCGTCTTGGCCTCCGGCCATCTCGACTTGCATGCGTTCGATCTTTCCAATTTCGAGAATCGCTTGGGCTTGGATGATTTCGAGACGTTGGCCTCGGCCGGCTGCCTGCGGAATTTGCGGGAGCTTTCGCTGCGGTCGAACGATCTCACCATCAGCCACTTACTGATTCTGACGTATTCCCGCCAATTCGCCAACTTGGAATCGCTCGATCTCCGAGGCAACTTACTGGGAAGTCAAAGCAACATTGTCGCCTTGGTGGGTTTGAATCGATTTCCCAAGCTCAGGCAGCTCAATTTGCAATCCTGCGGCGTGGGGAATACGGGAATCCAGGTGATCTTGGCCGTTCCCCTCTGGCAGCGGTTGGAAAGCCTGATACTTTGGAACAACGGCATCACCGACCGGGGACTTATCCAAATCGCCCAATGCAAGCCGCCCGCGAAATTGCGGGCGCTCGAGCTTCGGCGGAATGCCATCGGCGATGCCGGGCTGATCGCGCTGGCGGCTTCGCCGGTGTTGGCCGCGTTCGAGGAACTGCATCTGGAACACAACCGCATCGAAGAGGCCGGGGTGCAAAAATTGGCGGAATCGGCATACGTTGGGGATCTGCGGGAACTCCATCTACGGGGCAACGCGGCCATCGGAGATTCCGGCGGAACCGCCTTGGCGGGGGCGGGGTTCCGGGCATTAGAAGTTTTGGATCTCGCCGGAACCCAAGTGGGCGATGCCACGGCCATCGCCTGGGCGAAGTCGCCCGCCTCCGCCCGCTTGCAGGTTTTGGATCTTGCCGGAACCCGCCTCACGGAAACCGGCGCTCTGGCACTCGCGGAGAGCGAAGCGTTGGGTTCCTTGGCATTTTTGGACCTCCGCATGAATCATCTGAAAGGCGATTGCGTCACCGCGCTCGTGAACCGGTTCGGTCGCCGGGTGCTGGTATAGGAATCGGTTTGGCTCGGAAGCATTTCACAAAACCGGGAGGCTTACACCACCCGCTCGTCTTGTGTCGGCAATCCTGAATGTCTTCTCTTGGCGATTCATCGGATGGGGCGCGAAGGATTGGCGTGCTGAGAATAGTTCCGAAGGGCTTGTGATGCTTCGATTTGCCGGAAGAGTCGCCCAAAGCCGCCCGGTTTAACGGAACGGTTCGCAAAGTCGGGTTCGGATTGGGGAAGATTTAGGTTTTATTGCAGTTCTGGCGATTCAATCGACGATACCGAAGTTACCGTGCGAGAGGATCGCGCGGCCATATCGTTTCAGGGATGAAACACTTGGGGGGACCACGGATGGTTCGTTTTCGACGTGAGCCGGCGGGCCGGCTCGGCAGCAGTTCCGGCCGGTGCGTAATGGGGATGGTGGCGTGCCTGCTGATGGGGCAGTTTGCCGGCGCTCAGGATTTGCCCGCCAGTAGCGAAACCATCGCGACGCCGAACAAAGTCTTCGATGCGCCGCAGACGTTTAAGGCTCCTCCGCCCGTGTACGTTCCTGCCGACGCTCCCCAACAGCAGCAAGATCTGCTTCCGGCGAATGGCACTCAGGAACAGGGAGCCTTGCGCAACGTGTCCTTCAGCCATGCGGTGGGGGATCTGGGGACGATGAGCGTCTTCGGCTCGCCCGATCCCACGAGTTTGGGAGGCGGGGCTTCGTTCAGCCTGAGTCCCACGTCTCTACTTTACGTCCGTGATTTGCAAGCGGGGGTTTATACGAACCCCGGTCAAACCGTGGTCAATGCGGGAACCACGTTCTCGGTGTTTTCCAACGACCACATGGCGGTGGGAGGCCGGGCGCTTTTGGGAGCCAACCTCAACAAGAACTTGCAAGACCAGATGCACTTCAGCGGAGATGCCTTCGGGGCGCTTTGTCTTCCCGGCGAGACCTGGCTGAAAGGCGGCTTCCTTTACGATACGCAAAACGACTTTTACAAATTCGGCCCGACTTTTGGGGCCGTGATTATGGCCGATGCCCGGCATCCCATCACTGTGGATTTCGCCTACGGCATGGGGCGGGGGCAAGATCGGCTCAACCAAGCGAAGACGGGAATTTTGGCGGTGGCCAAAGACGATGTGCAGCTCAGAGTCGGGACTTATCTTTCCCCCATGATGCAAGCGGGTTTGTCGGGCAACTGGGCCCGCTGGGATCAGCCCGGCTTCCAAAACGGCTCTGGGATTGGGGGTTTCACACGCATCAGCATCGCGGATTTGGACATTACCGTGGATGTCACTAACGGAAATTTGGGCACGCGGGGCTTCGTCAACGTGGCCTACGTGTTTGGCGGCCCGCAACGGCGGGATTGGCGGAATCGCAATACTTCCGGCTTCGCGGATCGTCCGCAAGACTGGCTGACGCGCCCCGTCATGCGGGATTCCTCGCTGCGGGTGCAACAAGTCCTGGGCAGGAGTTTGCCCAGCGGCGGAAACGGCGGGAACGGCGGCAATGGCGGAAGTGGCGGAGGCAGTGGAAACCCACCGCCAGGACAGACTCCCGTCGTGGGCAATTTGACTCAGGTCTTATGTGCCGTGCAAGTCAATCCCAGCGCCGACCAGATCAATCCCGGCGTGGTCGATCCGGGCGATGGATTCGCTTTGATCGTCACGCTCGGCAATGGTTCGAAAGCCACCGCTTCAAACATCAGTGTGACCAACATCAGCACAAATGCCACGTTTCTGGCCTTCAACTCGTCGCCCACCGAAATCATTTCCTATCCCAATTTGCCGGGCGGGGGAAGTTCGGCGGCGATGCTGGTTCCCAGCGCCTACGTGGGTGTCGATCCCAGTACGGGACAAGGAGCCTCGTTTAATATCGACTTTGACGTGATTTCCGACGGTGTGACCAGACGATTCCGCTGTCCGCTCACACTGGGAGTCTCGGGGAACGCCACCCCGTCTTCTCCCGCGATTGCCTTGAACTAAGCGACGATGAGCGTTCCGCAGCGAAAAATCAAGCAAATCAAGGATTACGTAACTCTTGAGACAAGTGAAGTAATCGGTGAATTTTTTGGCCGAAGGCCAAAAAAGACTTCCATCGACTAAAGTCTTAAAGCATTTTCAGAAACTTTCGACGATAACCAACCTACCGCACGAATGGATTGTGCGGCCTTTGAAGATAATTTTGGGGGGATTCACGGATGGACTTTTGGCGACAATTCTCGCTTCGCAAGGAAGGGAGACTCCTCCACATTTGGGGGATTCTGTTGGGCCACCTGTTTGGCGGCGGCCTCCACGGTCTCCGGGCAGACCTTCGCCCCCGCACCGGATGGCGCAATGCCCGGCCCGATTACTGCCCCGTCGCCCGGCGGCGGAACGGCAACTCCCGTCTATGGCGAGCCAAATACCGGCAGCGTTTACTCGCCCGCCCAACCGCAGGCCGCCTTCGGGCCGCCCAGCGCAGCCTACGGACCGGGCGGAATCGATCCCAATTACCAAATGCAAAACCTGAGCTACCAAAGCTACGGGGATTATGCGAACCCACCCTATCCGGGGGCTTCCGCGGGACCATCGGGCTATGGTGCGGATTCCCTGCCCAAAACCGCGACTTGGTTGCACATTCGCGATTTGCAAACGGGCGTTTACACGAATCACGAACAAACCGTTATCGTTGGCGGCAGTACGTTCGAGTTTTTCGTCAACGACCAATGCGGGTTGGCCGGCCGGTTTTTACTGGGCGGGGTCAATAACAAGCACGATAGTGATCGTTTCCATTACACGGGCGACTTATACGCGGGAACCACTAAGATCCGCGAACATTGGATCAAAGGCGGTGTGCTTTACGATGCCCAAGGAAGCCTGCATAAGATTGGTCCCACCGTGGGGGCTTTGCTATTCGCTGAGTACAAGCATCCCATCAGCATCAATTTCGCCTATGGGATCGGCAATGGAAGTCCGGTCGCCGGAAATAACGGCACGACGCTGGCCCTTGCCAGTGACGACACGCAATTTCGGGCGGGAACATATATCACACCCAACCTGCAAGCCGGTTTCTCCGGCAACTGGCTGAATTACACGGGCAACCGATATACCGACTACAACGGTTACGGCGGTTATGCCAATCTCAATCTCGGCTTGCTGAACATCATTGTGGACGTGACCACCGGCGAGAATCGCACCCGCGGTTTCGTCAACGTCGCCTACACTTTCGGCGGCAGAAGGGCACGGCCCAAAAACGATTGCGGCTACCCGGTTGTTGTGGATAACCCCCGCGACTGGATCACCAAACCCGTCATCCGGGACATCTCGCTGCAAATGCAACAACAAGGCCCGGCCCGTTAATCGTAAGTCGGTACGATTTGATGCCTGAACCGCGAATCGGGCTTCGCGGAACTTCTCCCCCAAGGAGCGTTCCGCGAAGCCCATTCGCGTTGGGAGTTCCCGACCCGCGAAGCGGTGACAGCATGGAATCCTTGGCGTAAGCCGACGGATCGAGCTACGCGGGAGAAATCTTAATTGCCGAGTTCCGAGTTTTCCGCCGTGGCTTCGGTTTGGCGTTCTTTCAGCAACGCGGGGTGGCCCAGGTTGCTTGCAACCTGGGTGACTTGAGTCACAAGAGTCTTCAGGGGACTTGTGGAATTCCTGATGGACTCCCACGGCTTCGCCGCCCCGGTTGACAAGCAACCGGGGCCACCCGACGCAATAATCTCAGCTTCCAAGTTCCGAGTTTTCCGCCGTGGCTTCGGTTTGGCGTTCTTTCAGCAACGCAGCGCGAGTTCGCAGGTCTCCGCATCGCGGTTCAGCAAGGTTTCCATGATGACTTCTTCGGGATGACTCGTCACGGACAGCAACGCATCGAGGATGTCATTCAGCGTGCCTTCCTCGCAGTGCAAAATCCCCCGCCGGAGCAAACGCACAATCGCGGGGCCGGCATCCTCAGCTTTTTGGCCGAACTGCCCCAGCGACCAGGCGGCCGCGTTCGCCACGTTGAGATTCCGGTCGTTAAGGAATGGCAAAAGGTCGGGAATAATTTCCTCCGCCCGCGAGGTCATCTTTCCCAATGCCAATGCGGCCATGATGCGCACCGAACCGTGGCGGTCTTCCAATGCCGTCAACAATGCGGGCACGGCTTGTTGGGCGGTGTCTCCCAACACATCCAAAGTCTGGGCCGCCGAGGACCGCACGTGCGGATCGTGATGCAGCAAATTCTCCGAAATGAACGCCACCTGTTCGCCCGGCGAAACCAATTTCGGATAAGATTGAATCGCCCACAGCGCAGCCACCCGGCGGCCCGGCGTGCCTTGCTGCAAATCTTCCAACCAGACCGGAAGCGAACGCTGCTCGTAAGGCTTGGCGAACGATTCGCGTTCCAAAATCGTATCTCCGGTTTTCTCCAGATACTTCAGCGAGGCTTTGAGGGTTTCTTCGGCATCCTTGCGAAGATGCGATTTCCAAGCGGGAACAGGTTCGTTTCGCAGCCAACACAGCAAAGCCAAGGCATAGCCGATGTGCCGCGACGGCAGCCCGCTGTAATTCACCATCGACCAAGAATGCAAACCCATTAAGACTTCGCTGCGCTCTCGCATCACCGCATTCGCACCGAAGATCCCCAAGCCGAAAAACAGAGGCATCAGCTCCATTGTGTGTTTGAACTCGGTCTGGTCCTGGGGGCTGTCGGGCCATTGGAGCAGCAGATATTGCGAAAGTTCCCGGCTGAACAGGGAAATCATCAATTCCAAATCGCCCGTCATGTCGCGATGCACGTGCAGGGTGGCGTGGGGCGCATCCGCGTTCGAGGAGTCCTCGGCGTGATGCGGTTCGCAAGAAAACCCTTCATAAAACTCAAAGGAACTTCCCCGCTCCCATTCGGTCCATTTTTGCATGGCCGGCAGTTTACGGGGATCGGTCGATTCATCAAAAACATGCAAGCGGAACAGTGTGAAGTCCACGTTTACGTACCGGCACACGCATTCAAAAACCGCTTGCAGTTGCTCGGGTTTGCCTTCATACGGCAGCGGAAAAAATTCCGCCGTCGGCAAGATGGTTTGGAAAGATTGCACGCGATCCGGTTTCAGATGCTCCAACAGCCAACTCACGCGGTATTCGATCCACGTTTTTTCGACCGGATTCAAAGGGCAACGGGGCTTAAACAATGTGAACATCAACAATCATCCTACTTCGGTGGTTTTGGCGTTGTCCTGCAACGGAATAATCTCGGCGGAATTATGGGGACGGTTTGACGAGGGGCTTGGCTTGGCCCTCCGCATCGATTTGAAAGACCATCTGGGCATGCGGATCGGCCACCAAGAGCGATTTATCCTGCCAGGCGACTCCCACGGGTTTGACCAACGGTTTGCCTTCCACGAACTTGACCGGCGGACTGCCGGGGACGACTTTCCAAATCGCGGAAGCGTAATTGTCCGCGATATAGAGCACATCTTTCTCGCCTACCACCACCTGTTGCGGAAACTGAAACGGGCGGCCTTTGACGAGCACTTCCGGTTTGCCCTCGGCGGAAAACCGCTTGACCGGATCGGCCAAATTGGTGACGGCCACCAATCGGCCTTGGGAATCGAACGCCAACCCGCGCACGCCGGCGATGACGGCAAACTCTTTGGGTTCTCCACCTTTGTCGGGCACTTGCCAAATGCGTTGGCTCTCTAAGTCTGCCACGAATAATACGCCTTGCTTATCGACGGCAATCGCCATCGGAATCCCGATTTTCCCGTTCGTCAATGGCCGCGGTTTACCGGCTTCCTCGAAACGATAAACGTCTCGCGTGGCCGAGTCTCCCGCGAGCAACCGGCCATTGGAATCCAAAGCCAAGCACCGTGGCGCATTGAGGGGCGTGCGGAATTTTTTCGAGGCTTGAAAATACACCTCCGCTTTGCCGGCGGTGATTTTCCAAATGCCCGGCAACTTGCGGTCTGCCACATACACATCCCCTGGTTTCGTTCCCACCACGGCCAAGGGATATTGCATCTGCCCGAGCGTCAAAGCAGGGAGAGAGCCAAGGGCCATCCCACAAAGTAAATTCAGCGCGAACAATTTTCGGAACATGTTCATCCTCGGTCAACAAGAAAGAATCGGGTCATGTTCGATGGAAGCCATCTGCCCTTTATCTTGGTCGATTGACGGGTGTTTGCCAAATCACTATTGAACCAAGTTGGGGAAGAATCGCCAAATTCCGCGACTTTTCCCCGCCCATCCGAAAATTACGGGTTCTTCGGTCATATCAAGGCTCTTCAATTTTTCTAAAAAAATCGGGGCTACTGGCGGTTGGCTCAAATCGCTAAGATTGAGAAGGGAAAGACGAATCACAGATAACACATGACTTAGGCGAATGATTCAGGCGGCGGTTCGCGATGTTTGAAACGGTGCGCGGCTGGTTTCACAAACCCGAAAGCCGGGAACATAAAGAGGAAGACTTCGACCGCCAACGCAAGCGGTTGCTCGATCGCGCACCGGTTCCCTTGTTCTGGCTGTTCGGGAAAACCGGCAGCGGAAAAACTTCGATCATCAAATACCTCACCGGAGCGAAAGAAGCGGAGATCGGCAGCGGGTTTCGTCCGCAAACCAAGTATTCCCAACGCTACGCTTTTCCCAGCCTGGAAAGTCCGCTGTTGGAATTTCTGGATACGCGGGGTGTGGGCGAAAGCGGTTACGACCCCGCCGAAGATATTTCGTCCAGCGATGAAACCACGCATTTAATGATCGTCACCGCCAGGATGGCCGACCATGCCTTGAATGCCGTCTTGGAACCGCTCAAGAAAATTCGCAAAGCCAAACCCACCCGTCCCGTGGTGCTGGCGTTGACCTGCTTACACGATTTGTACCCTCAACAACAGCACCTCGATCCCGATCCGTTTCAAGTCGGCGATGCCAACGGGGTGACCATCATGGATTCGCTGCCTGTAGAACTGCACCGCAGTTTAGAGGAACAATCTCGGCGATTTTCGGGGCTGGTCGATGAAATTGTGCCCGTGGATCTCACCAAGCCCGAAGAAGGTTTCCAGAACCCTCATTTCGGCGGCGAACGCTTGAAAGCCGCCTTGGTGCGGTGGCTGCCCGAAGCCTATCGGCAAACGTTTTTAACGATGACCGACGTGATGGAATCCCTCAAGGATTTGCACGAAGAACGCGCGATGCCCTACGTCTTAGGGGCTTCCACCTTGGCGGCTTCGGCGGCGGCGGTTCCCGTGCCCTGGGTAGACATCCCCGTGGTGATGGGCGTGCAATCCGAACTCATCCGCCGCTTGGCCGGTCTTTATGGGCAAGAGTTCGATGCCCAGCATTTCTTGCAAATCGCCGGTGCCGTGGGCGGGCGGCTTGTGCTTCGGCAAATCGTAAGGGAATCTTTGAAGGTCATCCCCGGCGTGGGTCAAGCCGCCAACGCGGCCTTGGCATTCGCCGCGACTTACGCGCTTGGCAAAGCCTGCTGTTGGTACTTCGGCGAAAAGCTGATGGGCAATGCCCCCACCCGCGAAGAACTGCAAGAGGTGATGAAAGATCAAACCGCCGCCGCGCAGGATCTCTGGAAGAAACATCATTCCGAAGGCGAATCGACATGAGCCGTTGGCGTTCTCTGGTGGTGATCTTCTTGCTCGTTTTGCCTTTGGCCGTTTACGGCGGGTTCGGCGGCTGGGCCTTGTGGAAAGAGGGCTTGCTGAATTGGCTCTGGATGCCCATCCCCATCTGTTGGGGGGCAGCGATTCTTCTGATGCGGTGCTGGAAAAAATACTTCGCCCCTCCCGACACCCAAACCGAAATACCTTTGCATTGGACGCCCCGCGACCGGGCGGCTTGGAAATTGGTCGAGGAACGCTCGCATTCGCTGGGGGATGTGCCGCCGGACAATTTAACGCGAGTGCAGTTTTACGTGGACACTGCGATGTCGCTTTCGCTGGAAATCGCCCGCGTATACCACCCCAACACCAAAGACCCCATCAGCCAACTCACGATCCCCGAAATCCTCGCCGCCTTAGAGTTGGCGTTTGAAGATTTGGCCGATCTGACAGATGAATACGTCCCCGCCGGGCATTTGCTGACCGTGAACCACTATCGGCATTTGTCCAAAATCCCCCAATGGAGCAAAACGCTCTCCAAGTTTTATTGGCCGATCTCTGCCGTCTTGGCCCCCACCACAGTCCTCGCCCGTTATGCGGCTTCGCGGTTCGTGGTCGATCCGCTCACCAAAGACATTCAAGCCAACATTCTGGCGTGGTTCACGATGACTTTCATCCAGCGCGTGGGTTACTATGCGATTGAACTCAACAGCGGAAGGCTCGCCGGCGGCGCGAAGAAGTTCCGCGAAACCATGCGTAAGATGGAAGCCAAGGAAAACAATTCCCGGCGAGCGGGGGGTGTCAGCCCCCCGGTTACGCAGAATGCTTCAGAACCGGATTCATCCGAAGAATTTACCGAAGTCACCATTGCCTTAGTCGGCCAAACCAAGGCGGGGAAGTCCAGCCTTGTGAATGCGATTTTGGGAGAGCAAAAAGCCAAGACCGATATTCTTCCCGCCACCAGCGAGGTCGCCCGCTATCGCTTGGATTGGGAAAAAACCAACGATCATTTGGTGCTGCTCGACACCGTGGGCTTCGCCACCGAGGGAGCGACCGAAAAACAACTGCGAGAAACCCGCCAGGCTCTGCAGGAATCCGACTTGGTGCTGTTCGTGATGAACGCAAACAGCCCCGCCCGCGAACCCGACCGCGAAATGCTGGCAACGCTTGCCAATTGGTTCCAGACCCGCCAAGAGTTGAAGCCGATTCCCGTCGTGGGCGTACTGACCCACATCGACTTGCTCAGCCCGGTGATGGAATGGTCGCCGCCCTACGATTGGCAAGCTGGCAACCGTCCCAAAGAAATCAGCATTCGTGATGCGGTCCAATACAATCGGGAACTGTTCGAGCAAGCCTTTGCGGGCGTGGTTCCCGTGTGTGCCGATGTCGCCCGCGAGCGGGTCTTTGGCGTCGAGGAGTTTTTGCTGCCCGCCGTCACCGCCCTTTTGGACAACGCCCGTGCTTGTTCGGTGCTGAGGTCGCTGCATCAAGAGATGAGCCAAGATCGCGTGCAACGGGTAGTCAAGCAATTCTGGAATGCCGGCAAGACCCTCGTCCAAGCCGGCTTGCCCAACTTAGAGCAATGGCTGAAACACAAAAAGCGTTCTCCCTAACCGATTCCGATTTGGACAAATTCCCTCGCCGCAAAATCAATACACCCACAAGCCCGCGTACCAATCGAACCAATCGCAAATCGTATCGTTCTGGTCGCAGGCATACGCAATGGGTAGATAAAGTTCCGCCAAAAACGCGGAACCGCGATTGTTGAAAGCTTCAAAAATCGGCCAATACAATGGGCCGGTGGAAAGCACGTACAAGATCAAAACAATCATTACTCGGCAATAAACGCGGAGCAAAAACGCGCGAAACGGATGCTCGATTTCAGGCGAAGCCGATTCCTCCGCAAGCTGACCGCACCGCGAACATTTCGGTAACTCGGATTTGTCCCGCGCATCCATCAAGGCTCCGCACGATTTGCACTTGAGCGTTTCCACACGTGATTCCATCATCTAAGCAAGAAAGCGGACGTTGTTCGCTTATCATGGTATCGCATCCCGCGAACGAATGCCAAGACTGCCCGAAAAACTTCGCGGCGTCTCCAAAAGAACAGATCACCGCAGGCAAAACGTCACAAGGCCCCCTGCTCGCGAAACCAATCCATCGTCTGCTGCATGCCCTCCCGAAAATCCACGGCAGGCGCGTAACCCAGTTCGCACCGCGCCTTCGCGATCGAGTAATCCAAATTCAAGCCGAGAAACTTAATGCGGGCATTCGATAGCAGCGGGGCTTCCGTTTTTCCCAGCAATTTCCAACTGCCCTCCATCACCTTCGCCAAAAATCGCGAAATGGGCAAAGGCACGTGCTTTGTCGGAACAGGGTAGCCCGCCTGCTCGGCGATGGTGGTGATGAATTCCATTTTGGAAACCAACCGGCCATCCGTGATATTATAACATCGCCCCACGCAATCATCTCGTTCCAAGGCAAGGAACACGGCATCAACCAGATTGCCCACAAACGTATTGTTCATCAAATTCTCGCCCGAACCCAAAAATGCGAATTGCTTTTTCTTTAACCGCTCAAAAATCCGAGGCAACACCGTGCGGTCGCGGGGACCATATATAAAGCCAGGCCGCAAAATCGTGGCGGGCAATTGATGCAGATCGATGTGCTTTCGCACCAACAACTCGGCTTCCACCTTGGTTAGCGTGTAACCATCAATCCCCGCCGTGCTGACGGGTTCGGATTCATCCGTGCCGAAGTGGTCTCGCGCGGGATAGACCCCCAAAGAGCTAATGTGAACAAACCGCTTAAGTGAACCGCCGACTTCCGCTGCGGTCAATATTTTTTCCAACCCCCGCACATTGGTTTCACGATAATCTTCCACCGGCCCCCAATCCCCAACTTTCGCGGCACAGTGAACGATAACCTCAACTCCTTCCACCGCCTGCCGGAGAGAATCCGCATCGGCCAAGTTGCCGGTAATAATCTCTGTGCCCCATTTTTCTAGTACGCGAACGTCGCTGGTCTTTCTTACTAGGGCACGCGTTTTCATCCGCGCTGAGCAGCAGTTTCAAGAAATCGGCTGCCCACCAACCCCGTGCCGCCGGTAACTAATGTCATATCATCGGCTTGAATTTTCATACTGATCGATCACTTCAATTACGAGAGAGCCGGCGACTCAATAATCAGGCAACCCGATGAAGAGCCGGGCAATGCTGCAAAACCAGATCCGCCACGTCACGAGCCGCCTCCGGGTAGGCAAGCGAACTCATGCCTGTGGCCATCCTGTCGCAAAGATGGGGCTGAGTCAATAACTGAATTAAATAATCGCCAAGCTGTTTCGCCGTTACCAAAGGGTCTGTAGATTGTTGCAACACAATCGCCCCGCCCGCTCGCTTGTAATGCTCCGCATTGAGCGACTGATGATCGCGAATCGAACCCGGATAAGGAATTAAGAGGGAGGGAATGGAATGAATGGCCAACTCCGCGAGCGTTGTGCCCCCCGCCCGAGAAATCGCCAATGTTGTTTGCGGATAAAGCGAACCCAAGTCGCCTATAAAGGCCGAGACCTCGGCGATAATACCTAGCCTCACATATTCCGCTTTGACTTTTTCATAATCGGAGGAACCCGTTTGATGAACGATCCGCCAACCCGACAGATCGCTTCGCAAAACCGGTAAAGCCCGTATTACAGCATCGTTCAGCGCACTTGCACCTTGGCTCCCTCCAAGGATCAGTAAGCAACGGGGTTCCGAATCCCGTTGGCTATCTTGCGCAGAGAATTGATGACATCCCGCCGAACCGGGTTCCCCATCAACACTGCAATGTCTCTATATCGTGAAGGAATTGGCGTGCGAGGAAGGGACAAACAAAGCCTGCTGGCAACAGGCAGTAAAAAACGATTCGCACGGCCAAGCACCGCATTTTGTTCCAGGAGCAGCACGGGAGTTTTCCGCCGCCAAGCGGCCAAGACAACGGGGACACTCGCAAAACCACCCAGCCCGATCACTGCAGAAGGACTATTACGTGCAAGAATCTCTCGCGCAGCCCGATAGGCTAGCCAGTTACTAAAAGCAGAGAAAAAGGGAGCCGACAAAAACTGCGATGAAGGAGACACTGGTAATGCCGCATGCTCAAATCCCGTCGGTGTGAGAATCTGGTGTTCAATCGGGCGGTCAGATCCTACGAAAAGACAGTGCAGCGATGGTTCCAGCAGAGTCAATTCCTCGGCGACGGCAATCCCCGGATAGAGATGGCCTCCGCTTCCTCCCCCGGCAAAGAGAATTGTTGTCATTGTTTGCTAAGGCCGATTCAATCAATAGGTGCAGATAGTTGTTGAAGCGGAACATCGGGCATCGGCGTGGAGGCCAGACTTAAGATAATCCCCACGGCAGTCAGGCTAACAATCAAGCTGCTTCCGCCGTAACTCAAAAATGGATGAGAAATGCCCTTGGGAGGCAGCATCGCAGTTACCACGGCGGTGTTGACTGCGGCTTGCATCACGAATTCCGTAAGGAGAATCATTCCTACTAAATATTGATAACTAGATCGCTCGTGACGGCGCAAAATTGCAAAACCGGATAGAAATAGTCCAGACCAAATTACGACCAGGCAGCAGGTTCCCAGCAAACCGAGTTCCTCGCCGACTACCGAAAACACGAAATCGGTATTCGCTTCGGGTAAAAAACTAAGCTTCTGCCAGCCTTTGCCCACGCCCACGCCGCGAAGGCCTCCCGCGCCCAGAGACATCAATGATTGCCGAATTTGATAGGGGGCCTGATTCACATCCTGCCAAGTAGAAACAAACCCGCGAATCCGTTCCAATTGATAGGGTCTTATTGATAGCATTAGGCCCGCGCAAGGCAAGATCGTCACCAAGCAAAACACATAGTTTCGCAGCGGCCATCCCGCCAACCAGAGTAAAAGACAAGCAACAAGAATTAAGAAGGCTGTAGTTCCTAAGTCCGGTTCCAAAAACACAAGGGGAACCGCGATTGCAAGCGGGGCTAGTAAAGGAACTGTTCCGTAAAGCCAATGGCGAATCCATTGCCGATTTCGCACAATGATTCGCCCCATAAATAGCGGCAAGGTGAGCTTGGCAATTTCTGAAGGTTGTATCGAAATCCCGCCTGCTCGCAACCAGCGCCTGGCTCCATTAACCTGAGTCCCAACCCCCGGCAATAAAACAAGAACTAGCAAAGCGATTGTCAGCAGAAAAAGATATGGGGATGCGATCCACCAAAACTTTGAGGGGAGGGCCGCGCACGCGCAACAGATCACAACCGCCGCGAGCAAAAAGACCGCATGGCGGGATAGGTAGACTCGCTCAAACGCCGTGGGCCAGGACGTAATGCTGGCGCTATGGACCATAATCATTCCAAAGCCCAGCAAAACACCCGTGAGCGAGATAAATAGTCCTCGGCTGGCATCCACAGGGAGTTCGATCCTTTAGGCTCCTGGTGAAAAGGGCGGGAGCCGATCTCGCTGAATTGCTTCAGCCAGATCGGCTCCCCAAATCCCTCTCTCCCTAACGCTTCATCAGATGTCAAGTGTTCGCGTTATATCTTGAAATATCGGAATTGCCACCGATAAGTTTATCGAATTTTCAAGCTCGCCACTGCCATAATAGACAACAATGCGGATCCAATCCAAAAGCGGACAACAATCTTCATTTCGTGCTGCCCCTTAAAGAGATAGTGGTTGTGGAGTGGACTGCAAGCGATTAGGCGTTTTTTGGTAAGGCGAAACCAGCCGACTTGAAAGATCACACTTAGAGCTTCCACAACAAAAATTCCGCCGCAAATCACCAGCAACACTTCTTGCCGGGAAGCCAAGGCTCCTAAAGCTAATAATGCTCCCAGCGATAACGAACCCGTATCGCCCATAAAAACTTGTGCCGGATAACAATTGAACCACAAAAACCCCAGCATGGCTCCTACCATAGCGGCCAACACAACGGCTAGTTCGCCGCAACCGGGCACGAATGGCGTACTCAGGTAGGCCGCGAGAAGTTTATGTCCCGTCACATAAGTCAACCCGACGAACGTCAGTCCCGTGAATATCGAACAACCGCCGGCTAGTCCATCTAATCCATCGGTAAGATTGACGGCATTCGACGTTCCCACGGAAACCAGAATCGACCAAATAATATAAAGTAGACCAAGAGGCAGCAGAACGTTCCCAATTGGCCAAATCACACCAATGGAAGGTTGATTGTGATTGTGAATTCGATAGAGCCAAATGGCCATAATTCCTGATAGGAGTAGTTGCCAAGCAAATTTTTGCCGAACCTTAAGCCCATTTCGCTGCGTGCTTAGCTTGATCCAATCATCGACTGCGCCCAAACCGGCAAAGCCGACCACCACGAACAAGGCAAGTTGAACGAACTGATTACTGAGGTCACCCCACAATAGCGTGGCGATTACGACTGCTAGTACGATAAAGAGACCGCCCATTGTGGGCGTGGATTGTTTTGAGGCTTGGATTTCGTTGAGTCGATCCGATGCGCTGTCGATCCGCTCGCGGAATCGTTTTTTTAACCAAGTAATTGCAATCGGGCCAAACAAGAGTGCCAGGAGAAAGGATGTAATGCTCGCCATTGCGATCCGGGCCGTGAGAAACACGCGGGAGTCGCCAGACGAGTGGCTTTCCACCCGCCTTAGTATTGGACCAAATTCATTCAATAACCAATATAACATTAGAAACAAATACTTGCGGAACGAATCTGATAAACAATACGATCATCGAGCTTGGTGTATCCCCGGGTGCCGGAGGAAGACCCCCGGCACCCGGTCGTTTCGATTCTGTTGTTAAGCGGCCGATGGAGTGATTGACCCAGAAATCACTTGGTCCACTGCCTTATTGCTTGCACTTGAAAGTTCAAGCACCACGTCGGATCCCCGCAAACCCTAACGCAAACAACAGAATCGACAAGTTAGAATCCTTTATATTTAGTATTTGATTCGACTATTCTCAGCTATTGATCTCATGCAGCGGATGTTGCTGGCTTGTGTTCAACTTCGATCAATAGAGACTTAACGATTCGTTCCATCCGCATGCCCCGAGACCCTTTAATGAGAACCACGTCGTTCGGCATTAAAGTGTTTTGTAGTTCCTGAATAATGTTTTGTATCCGAGTAAACCCTTCTGCGACGATGTTCGGTTGATTCGCGTTTTCGACGCCGGCGACAACATGGCGGGAGTGTTCTCCGAGCGCCAAAATTACATCAATGTGCCGGTTTGCCGCATAGCGACCTAGTGTTTCGTGATAGTTTCCGGCATCTGGTCCTAACTCTAACATATCGCCGAGGACGAGAACTCGTTTTCCTGTTGAGTTCCATGCCCCCAGCATGTCACAGGCCGCTTGGCAGGATGTCGGGTTGGCATTGTAGGTGTCATCAATCACTATCCAGGACGAGTTTTGTATTACGTTTCCACGCCCTGGAACGGCTTGAAAGTGGTCGAATCCTTGTTGAATCTCTTGCGGGGAATAGCCCAGCTCCGTTGCCGTCGCAATCGCCGCTAAACCTGTCGTCACATGATGTCTTCCACAGATTGGCAGCTTATAGTTGTATCCATTCACTTCAAAAGTCAACTTGGTATTGCCGGACTTGACATTTGTGGATCGATAAGAATTGCTAGGGTTTTGACCGAAGGTCAATACTCGGCATCTCGCTCGGTTTTGGAAGGCGGTCGTCCATGCGTTGTCTCCTGGAATGATCGCGAGTCCATCTTGCGGCAAGGCAGCGATTAGGTCACCTTTGGTTTTTACGATTTGTTCGATCGTCCGAAAGCCTGCTAAATGGGCGGGGCCAATGCCCGTGATTATTCCGATTTGTGGTGATGCGATTTCCGTAAGCGGAAGAATGTCATCCGTTTTGGCGGCTCCCATCTCCACGATGAGAAACCGATGATTTTGCTCTAGTTCTAGGAGAGTTAACGGGACGCCAATCTCGTTATTGTAGTTTTGCTGATTTGTAATGCTTTGGTGCTTCACCGAGAGTACGGAGTAAAGCAATTCCCTTGTGGTCGTTTTTCCAAAGCTTCCGGTGATTCCAATTGTTGTTGGGGAATACTGGGACCGATGCCATTTTGCCAATTGATTTAGAGCGGTTACTGTGTCCATGACGCGAATCATTCGCGGGTGGTTTAAGTTATATTCAGTTTCAATCACGCATGCAGAAGCGCCCTGTTCTAAAGCGGATTTTACATAAGCATGGCCATCATATTTTTCTCCGCGAATGGCCCAGAACACATCGCCGGGGTTTATTCTGCGAGAATCCAAGCTGATCCTGCCGATGCGGCTGGGTGAATTGCTGCCTGCCTGAACTTTTCCGTCGATCACTTTGAGAAAATCCGCAATTGGATAATTCATTAGCCTCAATCCCGTTTGTTTTTAGGCCGACAAACGGATTGTCGATTGTCTTAATTTGGTGCGAATGACTTTTCGGTCATCAAACTCGTGCCGGGTATTGCCAATCTGCTGATAGGTTTCGTGTCCTTTGCCCGCGATGAGTAGCGCGTCGCCCGGTTCGGCTAGTTCTATTGCCAATTGAATTGCTTGTTCTCGGTCTGGCTCCACGTAAACTTTCGGCGAGGTTTCCGAGAATCCCTGTAGTATGTCGTCAATAATCTGAACGGGTTCTTCGCTGCGAGGATTGTCGCTTGTGACAATTACTATATCGGCATCTTCCGCGGCGGCAGCGAGAAGGGGGCGCTTGCTTCGATCTCGATCCCCACCGGCTCCAAAAAGGCAAATCAACCGATTCTCCGTCACTGGCCTCAAGGTGTTCACACATCGTCTGAGGGCATCATCCGTGTGGGCGTAATCTACGAAAATTTGATAATCCTGCCCCATTTCGATGACTTCCATTCGTCCCGGCACACCCTGAAGTTGTTCAATCCCCAGAGCGATATATGTTGGATCAATGCCGAGTCGATAGCAAGCCGCCGCCGCCGCCAGGCAGTTTTCTACGTTATGTTGTCCGATGAGCTTCGTCCGAATTGGAATTGTTTGATGATGGACGTGAAGCAGGAATTGTGTCTCCGTCAGCGATTGCTGGATTGCGGTTGCCCGAAAGTCGGAATCTTGTCCGGCATACGTCGTTACGTTCAAATGATTTTCCGTCGGGATCTGCATGTATCTTAAATGCGCGTCATTTTGGTTGATAATGGCCGAAGCATTCGGCTTGCAGTGCTTTAAGATTTGAGATTTGCTTTCTTTGTAGTCCTCGAAGTGTATATGATAATCCAAATGGTCGTGCGTGATATTTGTGAGTATTGCCACATCGAGTTCTATGCCGGCGGTTCTGCCTTGGTGCATCGCATGGCTGGACATTTCAAAAACTGCGTGAGTTGTTTTATTGTCCAGCATGCGACGGAGCCATTTTGCCAAATCCGGTGGGTCGGGGGTTGTGAGGTTGGAGCACTCTCCTGTGCATCCATCGTGATATTCAATAGTTCCTAATAGCCCCGCCTGGTGGCCGGCGGCATTTAAGATGGAGCGAACGAGATAGGAGGTGGTGGTCTTGCCGTTGGTTCCCGTGATTCCCACGGTTTTAAGTTTTTGGCCTGGCATGCCTTCGAGTGCATGACAGAGTTTTGCATAGCCCGCTCGGACGTGCGGAACAATGCACTGCGGCATAATAATGTCCGGTTGAGGCCGATCACAAAGCACGGATGTCGCGCCATTGGTCGCGGCCTCTTGAATGAATTTCCCGCCTTCGGTTTTCGTTCCCGAAATTGCTGCGAACAAAGATCCGTTTTGGCAGTTGCGGCTGTGTTCAGATACGTGATTGACGTGAATGTCGGCACAACCGACGAAGCTCGCGGAAGGGAATAACTTTCGCAAACTGATGGGATGTTGATTTTTACCAGTGGGAACCAACATGGGAATCGACTCCGAACCGTGCATGCTCTGGGTGTGCCTTGAAATGATGGTCGGAACTTTTTGTCTTCGGGCCCTCGAGCGTCTTGCCGGGTTTCGTCTCAAGTGCGGGGGGATTCTCTCGATTCTGCAAAAACCGTCAAGTCGGTTTTGCCTGAATTTCACTCAAGTTGTAAACGTTACACGGATTACGAACACGCTTTGGGGTTGGTCCGCGAATTGCATTCTGTGCGGCGGGGGGGGATCATGGAGCATTGAGCTTGGTTCGATTATGCTGGTGTCTTTCTCATTTGAAGTTCGGCGGGGAGTTTGATTGTGAATTCGGCATACGATGCGGTTTTGGTCGTCGGGTTTGGCGGTCCGGAAAAACGGGACGACGTGATCCCTTTTTTGGAAAACGTGTTGCGCGGACGGAACGTCCCGCGCGAGAGAATGCTGGAAGTCGCCGAGCATTATTATCATTTCGATGGAGTCAGCCCCATCAATGCGCAAACGCGGGCCGTCATCGAAGCCCTCGCCAACGAGTTGGCGGCCCACGGCATCGAACTTCCCATTTTTTGGGGCAACCGAAATTGGCATCCGTTTTTAAGCGAGGCGATGCAGGAGATGGTCCGGCTGGGCAAGCGGCGGGTGTTGGCTGTGGTGTTGTCGGCTTACAGTTCGTATTCCAGTTGCCGGCAGTATCGTGAAGATATCGAACGAGCGCGGGACTCTGTGGGCGAGGCCGCCCCAGTTGTGGAGAAGATGCGCGTCTTTTTTAATCATCCCGATTTCGTGTTGGCCAACGCCGAGCGGGTTTCCACGGCGATGCGGGAGTTCACTCCTGCCCAACGAGAGCGAGTATTTTTGGTGTACACCGCCCATAGTTTGCCGGTTTCGATGGCAAAAAACTGCGCAGTACGAGGCACAACTTCAGGAAGCCTGCCGGTTGGTTGCCGAGGAAGTCGGCATTCCCAAGGAGCGTTATCGACTGGTGTATCAAAGCCGTAGCGGGCGGCCTCAAGATCCTTGGTTGGAACCGGACGTCTGCGATTTTCTCGAACAGTTAAGCACCCAAGGGACCACGGATGTGGTGATTCTGCCGATCGGATTTTTGTCCGATCACATGGAAGTTTTGTTTGATCTGGACGAAGAGGCCAAACAGACCTGCGAAGCACGGGGGCTGAACATGGTTCGCGTTCCCACCGTGGGAACTCATCCCCGCTTTGTGGGCATGCTGCGGGAACTGATTCAGGAACGCTTGGATGAATCTCTTGAAAAACGGGCGGTGGGACGCTACCCGGCAAGCCACGATCTTTGCCCGCTCGATTGCTGTCCCGCTCCCGTGCGGAGACCGCCTGTAGAATGAAAAGCTGCGGCATTTTCAAATTGTCAGTTTGCTTTCTACGGAAATTGAGCGCATTATGGCCGGGCATTTTCTTGTTGAAATCAGTTCAGGAATCCGTAAATTGTCCTTGTTTTTCCCTGTAGGTAAACTACGCTAAATAATGTTGATGAATTTAAGTTCCCCTCCCTTGAGAGCGACATGGTTCCCCCACCCAAAGGATTTGGCGATGTCCACTTCTTCAGACATCTTAGAAATTACGGCAAACGGCGACCACGTCATTGCCCGCTTTTGTTCCGTGGAATTTCCCAATGAATCCGCGTTGGAACAATGCCAGCGCGAGTTGGATGACTATTTGAAATCCCATGCTTGCAAGGTGTTGACGTTCGATTTGGCCGGCGTGGTGATGATTCCCAGCACCATGCTGGGATTGATGCTGGTGTATCGGCAACAGGGTCTGCGTGTTCGGATTGTGAATCCCTCCGAACACGTGATCGCGGTGATGAACGTGACGAAACTGTCGTCCAAAATCGAAGTCGAAACCGCTCCGACCGCCCACTGAAAGCGGTGGTCCGAAAATATGCGAACAAGGCTAATCGGCGTTCTGAATCAGTTTTAACAAGCCATCCAAAGCGGTGGCGGGGATTTGGTGCATGCCGGGGAAGGGGCGAAAATCCACCCGGCAACCGGCTTCTTCAAAGAGTTCTTTTAGCCACTCCGCACAAATGTAGGGCAAAATGGGATCTTGCCGGCCGTGGGTTTGCAGGATCGGCAAAGGGCCGCGCTGGGCGGCCAGTTCTTTCCAACGGGCTTCGCGGATCAAAGTTCCCGAAAGCACGGCAAGCCCGGCGGGGCGTTGTTCCATGCAAAGCGCCACATCGGTGGAGACCATCGCCCCTTGCGAAAATCCCCCGAGAATCAACCGCGAGGCCGCCAACCCGGTTTCGGCGAGGGCGGCTTGCACTACACTCAAGAGGGCATCGCAGGCTTCAGCCATTCCCGGCGGGTCATCGTTGCGGAACAGGTCGAATTGGCCGCGTTCGATGGCTTGAAGGCGGGTTTCCAAATCGATGATCCACCACGCTCGCCCGCCTTGCATCCCGCGAGAATCCAAACTCATCGGGGCAAAGGGAAAAACAAACTGCGTGCCGGCAGCGAGTGAGGAGTTCCTCCACAAAAGTTCCCCAGCCAGCGGAACCAAATCATCGCCGGGTGCCGAAACCGTGGCAGAGCAGCACGATTCGCTCAGGGGCGGCATCGTTCGGCGGATCGTGAATCATGCAGTGCAGGCTTCCCAAGAGTTCGGTTCGCATTATCGGTTTGCTTCGAATTGAGGAGATTTTGGGAATTGAGAGGATTGGCCGGTCAGATTTCAGCGGACATTTTTACCCAAATCGCCAAAAACACCAAGGCGATTGTCGGAGTTTCAAACGGAATTGCCATTCTTACAGGGTCGAGCCAAGTCGGCCAGTCAATTCCACTCTTTGGGGATGTCCCTCGCGGCGTTTTTTATCATTTTTGGGGAAAAGCCAGATGAAGACGGTTGCCAACACCACTTTGATGCTGATTGCCGGGTTATTCGCGGATTCCGTTTCTGCGGCGGATCGGCATTTGGACGATCTGGCTTTCCGCTTGAAACAACAAGCGGCCCAGGCTTGCCGGGAAGTGCGTTACGGGTTCCGACGCACGGCCGCTTATCCCCACCTTTACAAAGATTTTTACGAGCTGTATACCTTGGCCGACCACATTCACGATGTCTCGCACCACAACGGGGATTTAAGGCATTTGAAAGATGATACGGAGCAACTGGACGACTTGTTCCATCACACCGAAGAACTAACGGCTCAAACAGGAACGGTTCGCATCGCGGAACCGGGAGGTGCTTACCAAACCGTTCCCGCCTGCGGCAGCACCGCGAGCACTTACCATCTTCGCCGGTTGCAAGTTTTGATGGGGCAGATGGAAGAGACGATTCACCATTTGCAAGACGATTTGGATGCGGAATTGGCTCCGGCGGGTGGGGTTCCTCCATTGCCTCCCAGCCAGGTGAGTCCCGCGTTGCCTGTGGTTCCGCCCAATCCGGGATACCTTCCGCCGTCTGGCAAGTCTCCCAATCCGTTGATCCCCCAAGGGCAAGGCGGGGTTCCGCAGACGGAACGGTAACGTTGCCTTTTCGATCCACTTCGGCCGATAACTACGCCGATTCATGTGACCTCCCACATCAGCGAGGAGCTTTTCTCAAGAAAGTTCCTTGCCTGAACTTTCGCAATTTTGAGGTCACTTCATAAAGCAGCGGGGCTCCTTGTAGAATGTGTATTCACCAAAATGCACATCGCACAAGGAGGCTCCCGCATGTGGTCTTTAATACCCTCTCTGACGAATTTGTTTCAAGCCCTGACGCCAATTTTCACCATGCCCACGTTTTTGACTCACGCGCAAATTTTTCTCGGCTGGGTGATGTGCTTGGGTCGGCATACCGAGTTTCAAATCTTTGAGGCGATTCTGGGAGAGCGTACCGATCGCCACCGGCGGCATCCGTTCGACCGGTTTTACAATTTCTTCAGCCGCTCGGCTTGGACCGTGAAGACCTTGGCCTGCCGCATCGCAGTCCAAGTCGTGACGGAACTCAATCCCACGGGCGAGTTGTTGTTGGCGGTGGATGGGACGCTGCTGCATAAGTCGGGGAGGCACGTGTTCGGCATCGGTTGGTTTCACGATCCGGTCCGCTCCACCAAAAAACGCGTGGCCACGGCGCTTGGAAACAAGTGGGTGGTCATCGTGGTTCAGATTCCCGGCGTCAAGCGAAGCTTCTGCCTGCCGATTCACGCCATGCTGGATGATGGCAAGAAGAAGGTGGGCGAACCGACCTTGGCCCGCCGAATGCTGAAAGACATTGAAAAATGGTTTCCCGATCGGCAGATTACCTTGGTGGGCGACGGCGGGTTTTCCGCGAAAAAACTGCTGGGAAAATTGAACAAACGCATCAAGTACGTGGGCCTCATGCGCAGCGATGCAGCGATTCACAGCCCGGAGATTCCTCCGCGCAAAAAGGGGCAACGCGGCCCCAACCGCAAACAGGGAGAGCGGTTGCCTTCTCCGTGCGAGGCCTTCAAAAAAGTGGATCGCACCCGCTCGCCGAAGAGTCTCTGGCAATGGAAACCGATCGAAGTTTACGCCTACGGGGAAACGCGGCGGTTCAACGTTTGCTGCTTTCAAGCGACCTGGCCCAAGGTGTTCGGCCCGCGCGTGATTCAAGTCGTACTGTGCCGCCCTCTGGACAAAGGTTGTAACGACATGTGTCTCTATACGACGGACCTGGACGCCGATGCAAGTTGGGTGGTGCGAACATACGCGCTGAGGAACACGATTGAAACTTTGTTCAAAAGTAGCAAGCAAGTCATGGAGATCGAGCAGCCTCAAGATTGGTGCCAGGCGAGCATCCAAAAGTTGGCCCCTTGGGTCTGGCTGTCCCAAACTCTGGTGATGCTGTGGTATCTCAGCGAAGGCCGCAAACTGCCCGAAGCAGAAGCCGCCCGGCAGGAATTGGGCCCTTGGGAAAGTGAATGGTCGTTTCGCCATATGTTCCGTTTCTTAAGACGCCTGATAATCCGCCAAACCATTAACAGCATGTCGCACAAACCGCGCGACATGAGCGAATTAGTCGAATCCCTTGAAAACTACCTATACCTCGCTGCATAGTGAGCGAGAAAGTTCCGAAAGTTCAGTCATCCCAGAGGAGTTTTTTAATGAAATGGTTGCCTTTGTTTCTTGCGGCGATGTTGCTGGGAAACGGTGCTTCTACCGAGGCTGCTTCGCGGCCTAACATTATTATCGTGATGTGCGATGACATGGGCTTTAGCGATTTGGGTTGCTACGGCGGAGAGATTCCTACGCCGAATTTGGACCGCCTGGCTGCGAATGGGTTGCGGTTTACGCAGTTCTATAACACGGGCCGTTGTTGTCCCACGCGGGCGGCGTTGCTGACGGGCTTGTATTCTCATCAGGCGGGCGTGGGCCACATGAACGAAGACAAAGGCAACACCATGCCCGGTTATCGGGGGCATCTGACGCAGCGGTGCGTGACAATCGGAGAGGTGCTGCAAAAGGCGGGGTACTTCACGGCGATCTGCGGCAAATGGCACGTGGGCGCGAAGGAAAAAGAGTGGTGGCCTTTGCAGCGCGGGTTCGACCGCTTTTACGGCGTGCCGCAGGGCGGCGGGTTTTACTTCAAGGTCAAGCCCGGCAGAGACGTAGTTGAAGGCAATAAGGTGATCTATAGCGTGAAGGAACAAACCCCGGAGGGTTGGTATTCTACCGATGCCTGGAACGAAGCAGCGGTGCGTTACATCGACGAAGCCGACAAGCTGGGCAAACCCTTATTTATGTATCTGGCCCACAACGCTCCGCATTTTCCGCTGCAAGCCCCGCCGGCGGAAATCGCCGAGCACATGTACCCCTACGCGGAGGGCTGGGATCCGATCCGTCAAGCCCGTTGGGAAAAACAACAAAAACTCGGTTTGGCGACTGGGGCATGGAAACTCAGCCCGCGGGATGTGCCGGATCGAATTTGGAAGGGCCTGCGCCCTCCCCTGAAGGCCAAACAGCAAAAGGCGATGGCGATTTACGCGGCGATGGTCGAACACATGGATAAGACCATCGGCGAACTGGTGGCCGCCTTGAAAAAACGCGATGCCTTGGACAACACATTAATTCTGTTCCTTTCGGATAACGGCGGCTGTGCGGAAGGCGGCGTGCTTGCGGTGGATGGCGAGAAATCCAACCTGGCCGATTGGGGTTCCCAAAAAAGTTATCTTCGCTGCGGCAAGTTGTGGGCCAATGCCCAGAACACGCCGTTTCGCGAGTACAAGCATTTCACGCAGGAAGGCGGGATTTCATCGCCTTTGATCGCCCATTGGCCGGCGGGTCTTGCCTCGGAAAATCGCGGCGGGTTTTGCCACACGCCGGGCCACGTGATCGATTTAATGGCCACCTGCGTGGATTTGGCGAAAGCGGAATATCCCCGCTCCTTCGCAGGACACGAGATTCTCCCTTTGGAAGGCCGTTCGCTGGCTCCGTTGCTCAAGGGGTCTCAGGAACCCATTCACCCGGCATTGTATTGGGAACACGAAGGCAACCGGGCGATTCGCGTGGGCGACTGGAAGCTGGTGGCGAAAAATAAGCAACCGTGGGAACTTTACGATCTCCGCACGGATCGTAGCGAATTGAATAATCTCGCGGCGGGCGACCCGAATCGCGTCAAAACTCTGGCCGACCAATGGCAAAAGTGGGCCGACGCTTCGTTCGTGCTGCCTTGGAGCCAAGTCACCGGCAAGTAACGGCTGCTCGGTTCATTCAGGTGAGGTAATCTGAGTGGGTTTCCCATCGCAGCGGAGAAATGTGAACGAAAACTCAACCGCAATCCGGGAATGGCGCTTGACACGGCAATCCCGAAGGTGGATTATCGTTGTTAGTAGAATTACTTGTGTCAAAATCAATTGTCTCTCTCCCATACATACGTTTCGGTCGATTCCTCTTCATTATTTTGTGCCCAAGGAACGAAAGATGTCTTCAGGCGGCCATCGGCGATTGGAACTCGAAGAAATCGGCGACGTGACCGTTGCCAAATTCCTGGACAAAAAGATTTTGGATGAAACCAACATCCAAATCATCGGCAATCAGTTGTTTGCTTTGGTGGATGAGGATGGGCGGGAAAAGATCGTGCTGGATTTCTCCAACGTGGAATATCTTTCCAGCGCGGCTTTGGGCAAACTGATCACAATGGATAAAAAAGTGAAGGCATCCAAAGGAAAGCTGCGGCTGTGTTCGATTCGTTCCGATATTTACGAAGTGTTCGCGATCACCAAGTTGAACAAACTTTTTGTGATTGACGACGATCAAGAAAAATCGCTGGCTTCTTTTTAGTTGCCGGCAGCCCGCGGCGTCAGACGGAATTCCAATTGTCTTGCCCCCGTCCAATTCTCCGACCCTTCCGCCCATTGTTCCACGCCCTTCTATCGCCCCATGGCAGTCGTTGGTGGTTTCATGGTCCAACACGACGAATTTGAAGTCACTATTCCCAGCAAAACGGGGGAAGGGCAAGCGGTTCAAGAACGGATCGTTTCATTGTTGGAACAACTCGAATATCCCATGCGAGATGTGTTTGGAGTGCGGTTGGCTTTGGAAGAAGCGCTCGTCAATGCGATCAAACACGGCAACGGAATGGACCCCGGCAAAACGGTGCGCATCGAGTGCCGGGTCAACCGCGAATCTGTCTGGGTGCGCATTGAGGACCAAGGGGCGGGGTTCGACGTCAACGATCTGCCAGATCCCACGCTGGAAGAAAATCTGGAAAAACCTTCCGGCCGCGGCGTGTTGTTGATGCGAGAGTTTATGACTCAAGTCAAATACAACGACAAAGGCAATTGCGTGATTCTGGAAAAACGTCGCGACCCGCCCTCGGACGATTAAACCACGCCATTTTGTTTGCCTGCCATTTTCGGCTTGAGCCGCGCGGTCTTCTGAAGCCTTTCTCCTGGCTTTTTGTGCATAAGATTTCTCTGCGGGAGAATTTCTGGAAACCCCGGAACAGGGACCGTTTTGCGTAGACAATTCGCGGAAAAATCCCCACACTAGCCTAAGTGCTTTTCCTGAATTCTTGTCGCTCATTCGGAGCGGCCGAGAATCGCATCTCTTGTAAGCACAAAAACCTCGAATCTCCCTTCATCGAGAGACCTTTCGGGGGCGGGCCAACATTGTGGATTGTTCATTGAGGAATTTTCCATCATCATCTGCAAATCTGCAGCGCGTGAACCGGCGTTCTACGCGTATGATCGCGGTGTGCCCCAAGGATTCCCTTTTAGGAATTCCTTTGGCGAAGGCGTGCCGGCTGGCGGATTCTTCTCAGGGCGTTTCGCATGCGGAGGTTGGTCGCTTCTCTTAAGGTTCTCCCCCAACTGAGGAATGCTCTTACATGGCCCAGACAGTTTCGCCCCCCAACGGACGGATGGCGCGATTGAACCGCCGACTCGATGCGGTTTGGTTGGATGGCCCTGTTCCCGCAGGCTACTGGGATCGCTGGGAACACCGCCGAGGCTATTTGTTATGGCTCGGCGAGCAGTTGGGGTTCGAGAAGGTTCAAGATTGGTACCGCATCACCACCGATCACGTCAAAGCACATCGGGGGGGAGGCGTGCTGAAATACGCCTGGAACAGTTCCATCATCGCCGGAGTCCGCGATTGCTTTCCCGAATACGATTGGAAAGATTGGCTCTTTGGCATGTGCCCCCGCACGTTTTGGTGCGATGCGAAAAACCATCGCACTTACATGGAATGGCTGGGAGCGCAATTGGAAATCCGCCGACCGGAAGATTGGTACAACGTTACCAACGAGGATTTCATCAAAAACAAAGGCGGGGCGTTTCTGCTGCACTACAATTGCACGATTTCCGCCGCCGTGATGGCCCATCTGCCCGATTACGATTGGAAAGAATGGCTGTTTCGCAAAATCCCCAAGGGTTTCTGGCATCTGAAAAAAAACCGCCGCCGCTACTTAAAATGGCTGGCCGACCGCTTGGACATCCGCCGCATGCACGGTTGGTATTACCTCACCCGAAGGGATTTCGAAGAAAACTGCGGCAACAACCTGCTGAAGCAGTTCGCCGGTTCTCCCTGTTTGCTGCTGAAAGATGCCTACCCAAGGTACCCCTGGAAGGAATGGATGTTCCGCCGGGTTCCTTTGGGGTTTTGGAAGAGTGCGGAAAACCGCCGGCGATACATGGAATGGCTCGGCAAACATCTGGGCTACAAAACGCCGGAAGACTGGTATCAAATCCGCCGCAGCGATTTTCTCAGCAATTACGGCGGCGGGTTGTTGGCCTCTTTGTCTTCTTACACCGAGTTGCTCGACGAACACCTTCCCGAATTGGACTGGGACAAAGAAACCTTGGCCATTCATCGCCAATAACGGCAAATCGTCCTGGCCGATTTTTTTGGCGAAAATCTCGGATTTTTCTGGCACTTTCGAGAAAATCCGGGTAACGTACAGAGCATCACTTCCTTGCTTTTCCCATCGCATTTCTCAGGAAGGAATCCGGGTCTTATGGGTGTTACCAAAACTTCCCTCTCCGGCGGATCACCAATTTTCAACTCCGTGTCGGATTGGTTCGAGATCGATCAAGCTTCGCGAACTCTCATCGTCCATTTGGGCCGTGAACTCGATTGCGAGGATTCGCGGTTCACCCGTTGTTGGGAGGAAATCGTGCGACTGAGGAATCGCGGCGATTTCGAAGAGATGATCTTCGATCTGGCCGGTCTCTTGGTGCTTCCCAGCAGCGCTTTGGGCATGATCGCCGCCGCCAGCCAAGGCGAGACCAAAGTCCGCGTGATAAACGCTTCCCTGCCCGCCCGCGAGGATTTCCAACTCACCGGCTTGGAGAGCATGATTGACCTGGAACCCGCCCCAGCACCGCCCCGCAAATAGCCTTAATTCGGTTCGCGAGGAAGATCAACCCCTGGTTTTTGCCGGGTTCTTCCCCCCCCCATGCGCTCTTCGTTGCTGGTTCTCTCTCCCATCACGATCCCAGAACATTCCCGGTTTACTTCGGCGGGGGCATTTTTCTTGGTGGGTGGCTTGACTCTCCGGGAAAAGTATCTATCATCTCTTTGGTTGAGATTGAGTCTCAGTAGCAGGGATTCCTCGATCCTGCCTGTTGTTGGGGAAATTTGGTTTTTCCCACCCGCCGATGCCACGCCAGCCAGCCGCCACGCGTTGCTTCCAATTTCTACGGTCTTCGTAAAGTTAAGGAGCAACTGATGTTGTGCGCTTTTCGTCCGCGCCGATCCCGTTTCCCTCGCGGATTTACTCTGATTGAATTGCTGGTGGTAATCGCGATTATCGCCATTCTGATTGCCTTGTTGTTGCCGGCGGTTCAGCAAGCCCGCGAAGCCGCCCGCCGCGCCAGTTGCAAAAACAACCTCAAGCAAATCGGGCTGGGTTTGCACAATTACCATTCCAGTTACAATTGCTTTCCTCCCATGATCTGCCTGACGTTTAACGGCATTCCGTGGGGGGAATGGGGTCCGCAAGCGAGGCTGCTGCCTTACATGGACCAGGCGAGTTTGCAGAATCTCATCAATTTCTCGATCCCTTATAGTTCGCCGGCGAACCTGCCCGCCATCGGTTTTCGCGTTCCCACTTACATGTGCCCCAGCGAGGTCAACGACCGCCAAAGCAATGCGGATGGCCTCAAGCAATACCCCATCAATTACGGGGCCAACATGGGAACCTGGATGGTTTATAACCCCAGCAACGGCATGGGCGGAAACGGAGCATTCGCCCCCAATAGCCGCATCGCGATGAAGAATTTTACGGATGGGTCGAGCAACACGCTGGGGTTTAGCGAAGTCAAAGCATTTCAGGCAATTTTGAAGGGGGAAGGAAGCAGCCCGCCCGCCGCGATTCCTGCCAGCACATCCCAAGTCGCGGGATTTCCGAGCGGCGAGTTTGAAGCCACGAATGGCCACACCGAATGGGTGGAAGGCCGAGTTCATCAAGACGGCTTCACCACAACTTTCGGCCCCAACGCAAAAATTCCCTACAACAGTGGCGGGACCAATTACGATGTGGACTATACATCCAGCGAAGAAGGCGACTCCCCCACCACCCTCACCTATGCCGCGATTACGTCACGCAGCTATCACGTGGGCACGGTGAACTCGCTATTGATGGATGGTTCGGTTCGCAGCATCGCCGACACGATCTCTCTCAATGTTTGGCGGCGCTCGGCAGTCGGGGCGGCGGCGAAGTGGTGGGAGATTTTTAGTAGAACAGATCCACGGCCAATATCCCGCCGTTGAGTTTGCGGGGCGTGACGCGGATGGAAACCGGCCGATGGCTTAACCGCTTAAAAGATGCCCAAATGGTCGCGGGCATCATCGGTCATGCGGTCGGGGCCCCAGGGCGGGGACATGACGAGGTTGATTTTCGCTTCCTCGACGTCTTCCAACTGTTCCAAGGCCATTTTCGCCTGCTGCACGATTTGCGGACCCACGGGACACGCGGGGCTGGTCAGCGTCATGTTGACGGTGACCTTGCCTTCTTCTTGGGTGACATCGTAAACCAACCCCAAATCGACGATGTTGACCATCAATTCGGGATCGACCACTTGTTTCAGGGCTTCCAGCAACGCGGATTCATCGGCCATTTGAAGTATCTCCCTGGGTAGGACAGGCTCCCGCCTGCCAGGTGTTTCATGCAATTGGTGTGGGCTTTATCGTCGATGTTTTCACGCGATGGGTTTGGTAGGTGAGGGGCTGACCTACCGGAAATCCATCATAACCAATCACGTCGAGCGGGCAAAGATGCCGGCTTCGCGGAGGTCCAACTCGAAAATTTGAATCGGTTCTGTGGCGGGCATGCACAAGGCTTGGCCGCTGCGAATGTCGAACCTGGCCCCATGCCGAGGGCAGGTGATCTGGCAGTTTTCGATCGGGCCATCCGTCATGGCTTGCCCATCGTGAGTGCAAGTGTCTTCAAAGCAAAAATACTGATCGCCAATGCGGACCAACAACGCGGGGAGTTCATCCACCACAACCGACTTCCGCCCGCCGGGAGCGATTTCCTCCGCCCCGGCAATCTGTTCCCATTCCGACATGCTTTTTGTCTTTCCGCTTCTTTTGCTAATGGAATGATGATGGAGGAGAGAAGATAGAGATGGTACGCCTTTTCCATCCTCCATGCCCTACCATCCATCCTCACGTGGATGCCAATTGAATCGGTGAAAAGAACCGGCGTGGTCCGCAATTACCGTTTTTGCATAGTCATTCGCCGATGCCGAGTTTGGTTTCGACGGCTTGGCTTAGCGTGGAGCGTACGATGCCCGTGGGGGATTCGTCGAAGGCCTCTTCGTCTTCCGCGAGTTTGTTCGGATGAGGCAGTTCGATGGGGATGCGGTCGAGCACCTCGTGGAAGAATCCTTCCACGATGATGTGCATTGCTTCGTACTCCGTCATGCCTCGGCACATGCAATAGAAAATTTCTTCCTCATCCACCCGTCCCGCCGTCGCGCGCGTGCGTGCAGCGGACATCGTCGGCTTCGATTTCCAACCCCGGCACGGAATCGCAACGGGCATCGGGGCTAAGCATCAAGGCGGCACTGCGTTGGTAGCCATCGGTTTGTTGGGCCTCAGGTTCCACGCGAATCATGCCCCGCCAAATCACGCGGGCACGGTCGCGAAGCACTTCTTTATAGAGCAAATCGCTGCGTGTGTTGGGAGCATTGTGGGCCTGCTTGGTGTAGTACGAAAGAAGTTGCCGACCCGTGGCGAACGTCACGCCGTTGACTTCGGCTTCCGCGCCGCGTCCATCCAAGGCTCACATCTTGATGCATGTGAGCCAACCTGGAACCCAACCCGCCCACGGTCCATTGCAAGAAACCGTTGGCTTCCACGCGGCCCGCTTGGTGGGCGATGTGATAGGTCTTCTCGTTCCAGTTCTGCAATTTGCACATACCGCAAGCGGGCTTCGCGACCGAATAGCAATTCCACCGCACCCGACATGCAGGCCGGGCGAGTTTTCATCGGCAGAGGCGGTTTCTTCCAACAGCGTGGCCGATGCCCCATCTTCCAGAATCACCAGCGTATGACTGAAATCCGCTTGGCCCGCTTGGGAAATTGCAATCAAACTATATAAGGGTTCGATGATCTCCACGTTTCGCGGCACGTAAAGCACCGTGCCTCCGGTCCAAAACGCGGCGTGCCAGGCGGAGAAGCGGTCGGTGTCCATCGCAACCGCCCGCTGCTGCAAATGCGGCTCGATGACTTCAGGGTGTTCGCGAACCATCTCGGAAAGATCGCCGAACAACACGCCCTTGGCTTTCAGATCTTCTGCCAAATCCGCCTGCGTGCAACGGCCATTCACATGGGTAACGTGCCCGACAAACTCGCCGCGATCCTGCATCAGCGTTTTGAAGGTGGCCTGCACGGAGGATTCGGGTTGATCGATGCGAAATTTTTCGGGCCGAAAGGTGCGAAGATCGACCCGCTTCCATTCTTCGGGATCGAGCGGGGCGGCGGATTTTTCTTGAAACACCGCAAACGCCTTCCGGCGGGCGTCCGTGACCCAGGCCGGTTCATCCCGGCTCGCAAGAAACGTCTCGAACGCCTGCTCATCAAACGTGCCCGGAAGCGTAACGGCGAGTTCCATCGTGGTATTTGTCATGAAGTCTAACAATGTTTTAGTAAGACAAAGGCGAGCGGGGGGCGTCAGCCCCCTGGTCACATGGAACGCTCGCGAAACCGCTCCAGTCGAAATCATTCGAGAGCGGATTTGAGAATGTGAGGAGTTTTGGGAACAATTCGCGTAACTGGGGGACTGACGCCCCCGCTCGCCTAGCCGACCGAGCCTTCCATTTGCAGTTCGATCAGGCGGTTCATTTCGACGGCATATTCCATCGGCAATTTTTTGACTAACGGTTCGATAAAGCCGGTGACGATCATCGAGGAGGCTTCCGTTTCGGACAGGCCCCGGCTCATCAGATAGAACAGTTGCTCTTCCGCGATCTTGGAGACGCTGGCTTCGTGCTCGATGGAGACATCGTTCTCATCGACTTCAATATAGGGGTAGGTGTCGCTGCGGCTGTCGGAATCCAGAATTAACGCATCGCAAACCACATTGGATTTGCAGTTTTTCGCATCGTGATTGACCTTCACCAGTCCGCGATAACTGGCCCGCCCGCCATCTTTGGAAATACTTTTGGAGACGATGCGGCTGGAAGTATGCGGGGCACAATGCACCATCTTCGAGCCGGCATCTTGGTGTTGGCCTTTGCCCGCGAAGGCAATGGACAACGTCTCGCCCCGTGCTCCGGGTTCCATCAAATAGATGGCCGGGTATTTCATCGTCAGCCGGGAACCCAAGTTGCCGTCCACCCATTCCATCAGCGAATCTCCATAGGCCATCGCCCGCTTGGTGACGAGGTTATAGACGTTCGAGGACCAGTTTTGAATCGTGGTATATCGGCAGCGGGCGCGCTTCTTGACGATGATTTCCACCACCGCCGAATGCAGGCTTTCGGAACTATAAGTCGGGGCCGTGCAGCCTTCGACATAATGCACTTTCGCGCCTTCATCTACAATAATAAGTGTCCGTTCGAACTGGCCCATGTTCTCCGAATTGATGCGGAAGTAGGCTTGCAGCGGAAATTCAATTTCCACGCCCGGCGGGATATAGATGAACGATCCGCCAGACCACACGGCTGAGTTCAGCGCGGCGAACTTGTTGTCCGAAGGCGGAATGATCGTGCCGAAGTGTTCGCGGAGCAGGTCTTCGTGATCGCGTAGGGCGGAATCGGTGTCGGTGAAGATCACGCCTTGCTTGGCGAGATCTTCTTGCAGGCTGCCGTAGACCACTTCCGATTCGTATTGGGCCTTGACGCCGGAGAGGTATTTTTTCTCGGCTTCGGGGATGCCCAAGCGGTCGTAGGTTTTGCGGATGTCATCGGGAACGTCGTCCCAAGTTTTTTCCTGCCGATCCGAAGCCCGGACATAGTAGTAAATGTCCTGGAAGTCCAGATGGCTCATGTCCCCGCCCCAAGTGGGCATGGGTTTTTGGAAGAAAATGTCCAAGGAATCCAAGCGGAACTGCCGCATCCATGCGGGTTCTTTTTTGATCTCGGAAATCGCAGCCACGACTTCGCGGCTCAGCCCCTTTTGACCGCGAAAGATGTAGTTATCGGTGGGATCGTGGAACCCGTATTGGTATTCGCCGATCGAGACGGGGTTTTCAACAGTAGACACGGTTTAGATTCTCCCAAGTGTTGGGGTTGATTTTTTCCATCAAACGAATTCAAGCCTTCGCCTCGGAGGTCGGTCCGGTAACAAGTTGCGGGCTTGGTTTTGACTGTCGGATTATTTTGCTTTAGCGACCTTATTTTTGGCTTCCGAGGGGAGCGATTGAATGACCGAGATGGCCGTTCCCGCAGGTGTTTTGGCAATGGAGATTGTTACGTCATTTTTGGATTGATTTTTCGGTCGGACGAAAATGTGAATGTGTGCAACTTTTGGGGAAAGGGATCCGCGGATGATCGCGCCCCATTTTTCGCTGTCGGTATCGCGACCAATGCTATAAGAAAGCAGGTTCAATTTTTCGGAACTACCAAAACCTGCCTGGGCTTTTTTCACGAGATCGTGATTTTCGCCGAGTTCCAATTTCTTGGCGTACCACAGAAAAACTTCCTCTGGACTGTGGTTTGTCACCGTGCAATACCCTTGAAATCTGCCTGTCTTGCCGAGACTGCTGTGGCCGGACGAGGAAGGACCATCTTCTGGAAACACCCACTCGGCACCGGCTACTTGTGAAACCATCAAGGCTCCGACGAGGGCAAACAGGCTGGCAAATCTCATTTCATCAGTCCTTCCGTTGTTAGGCGGTGACGTGTTCGGCTTCCGGTTGCTCGGCGGCGGCATCGGGGTGGCGTTCTCTCACGCCCGCATAGCCTTTGGTGTGCAGTTCGTGAGCGAGTTCGACATCGCCGGTTTCTACGATTCGCCCGCCTAGCATCACGTGCGTGAACTGCGGCACGTTATATTGCAAAAGCCGGTCGTGGTGGGTGATGATTAACACGCCCATGTTGTTCGGGCCGGCTGAGCGCTGCACGCCTTCGCTGACGACGTTTACGGCATCGGTATCGAGGCCGCTATCGGTTTCATCCAGAAAAGCGAAACGCGGTTTGAGCATCGCCATCTGCAAAATTTCCATGCGTTTTTTCTCGCCGCCGGAGAAGCCTTCGTTCAAGTACCTGCGGGCGAATTCCAAGGGCATGCCCAGTTGGTCCATCTGGGCTTTGAGTTCCTTGCGGAAGTCCCGCATGCCGATCAGGTTTTCGCCTTCCTTGCGTTCGGGATCGCGGACGTTGGAAACCGCATGCCTGAGAAAATCCGCCACCTTCACGCCGGGGATGGTGACGGGATATTGAAAGGCCAAAAACAAGCCCAAGCGGGCGCGTTGGTTGGCATCGAGTTCCAGCACGTCCGTGTCGTCCACGGTGACTTTGCCCGAGGTGATTTCGTAACGCGGATGGCCAACGAGAGCATAAGCCAGCGTGCTTTTGCCGGAACCGTTCGGCCCCATCAACGCATGCACTTCGCCTTGGCGAATTTGCAGGTTGACGCCCTTCAAAATCGGCGTGCCGGCCACGGAAACGTGGAGATCTTCTACAGTTAAAAGGCTTTTCGACATAATGTTTCTGGTGTTGGGGTGAGAATTCAAAAAGGCGAGCCGGGGACGTAAGTCCCCTGGTCATGTTGATGGTCTGGCTGATTCGAGTCACCGGGAAGCTGACGCATCCCGCTCGCCGGTGTTATACGTCCAAGGCGACTTCGGGGATGGCGGCGTAACCGCTGTGGTGGGGCAGGGGCATGTGGGTTTCGCCCTTGGTGATTTTGTGGGCTTTGATCTTGTCTTGAATCCGCATGATCCCTTCCAACAGGGCTTCGGGGCGCGGCGGGCAACCGGGAACGTATACATCCACGGGAACCACCAAATCCACGCCTTTGACCACATGGTAGCCATGCTTGAAATAAGGCCCGCCACCCACGGTGCAGGCTCCCATCGCGATCACGTATTTCGGATCGGGCATTTGTTCCCAAAGCCTGCGGACGCGGCTGGCCATTTTGAAAGTCACCGTGCCCGCAACGATCATCAAATCCGCTTGCCGGGGCGTGGCCCGAAAAGCCCCCGCGCCAAAGCGGTCCAAATCGTAGCGACTGGCTCCGGTGGCCATCATTTCAATCGCACAGCACGCCAAACCGAACGTCATCGGCCAAATGCTGGACTGCTTCGCCCAGTTCATGCCCTGTTCGAGCGTGGTGGTGATGACGTTCTCTTCAAATCGGCCTTCGATCCAAGTCATCGTTTTTGTTCCGGTGTTTAGGTGGTGACGAAAAACTGGCCCCAATGCCACGCCACTTTATCAATTCTCGTTCTCTGTGCAAGTTGGCGAAGATGATAGAGGATGGAAGATTGCGGATGGAAAATGGATTTCAGCTATCCGCGATTCTCCATCTTCTATTATCGCTCCATTTCCTTGGAATCGTGATGAGTTCAAAATGTTACGAGTGCAGGCTCAGCGTTCTGCGGAAACAGGTTGAAATTCGCAGCAGGAATGCCCGTCTAGGCAGCATTGGGTGAGTTCCACTTCCGAGCCGAGCACTTTACGGAAGACTTCTTTTTCCAATTCGCAAATCGCCGGGTCGGAAGTCGCGAGTTCTAAATAAGGACAGTTGTTTTCTCTCAAAATTGGCAACAGGCCGGAACGATCGACCTCGACGTGAAAGCCCCGGCTGAGCAATGCCTCGCCGAGTTGTCGGAACCGTTCTTCCAGAGTTTCGGCATAAACCAGATGCCCGTAGCGGCTGACCAGGGCTTCGCGAATCCGCTCGAAAATAAGGTTCCGCACAGCGGGATCTTCGATTTGCTTCAGTTCCCGCCAGAGAATCATCGCCAAGTCGGAATAGTTGTCGCCCAGTTCTTGCCGGCCGATTTGCGTGACTTTATAGGTGTGGCTAGGTCGGCCCCGGCCTTGTCGAACGGTTTCCCGCTGAATAAGGTTCAAACTTTGCAGTCGCAGCAGACGTTGCCGAACCGCCGTGGCTGTCACGCCCAATTCTTCGCAAATCTCTTGCACCGTCCCGCTGCCCATGCGGTTGAGGTGATCGAGAAATTCGCGGTCGTGTGGTTCAAGATGGTTTTGCATAATTCTGAGAGTTCCCCTTCGGAGTGCATCCCTTCCGCCGAAGTTTGGGCCATTTCATTGCTTCTGCAGGTATTGTAGAGAGTTTTCACAATTTTGACAACCGAAACTGTCAAAAACCCGGCGAATTATTTTTCACCGGCAACTGCAGGAAGAATTCCCGCTTGGCAGTATCGCCTTAACCTGTTGGCTGGTATAGTCATGCTGAGCTTGAAATCCCGATTCTCGCAGCGAGGGGAAACTTTAGTTCATGTCATTCTTGAAGTTTGTTTACATTTCGGCATTCGCGACACTCCTGGGAATTCTGTTTGGAACCGCTTCAATCGGCTTTGCAGCGGAAGAACCGCCCGGCGAGGAAACCAAATCCGTCACTACCGCCGCGGAATCGCCGAAACCGGAAACCACCAAAAAGGAAGTCGCACCGGGTTTCATGCGGCGGTTGGAAAACAACGTCGATCAAGTCGCGGGTTGGTGTTCGGAAAAACTCGCCGCCGTGCTGTTTTATCCGATCCTGGGGAAAGTCCCTTTTGTCGTGCTGTGGCTGGTGTTGGGGGCGGTGTTTTTTACGCTACGGATGGGCTTCATCAATTTTCGCGCGTTTGGGCATGCAATTCAGATCATTCGCGGCAAGTACGATGACCCCGAAGATGCGGGCGAAGTCAGCCATTTTCAGGCGCTTTCGGCGGCGCTCTCGGCCACGGTGGGCTTGGGAAACATCGCGGGCGTGGCGATTGCGGTGATGGCGGGCGGACCGGGGGCCACGTTTTGGATGATCGTCGCCGGCCTGTTGGGGATGACCAGCAAATTCGCGGAATGCACGCTAGGGCAGAAATATCGCACGGTTCGGCCCGATGGCCGCATTATGGGCGGGGCGATGCACTATCTCTCGCGGGGATTGGCCGAAATCCAGATCGGCGGGCGGAATCTCGCCGGTTTGGGCAAAGTGCTGGGTGTGCTGTTCGCGGTTCTGTGCGTGTGCGCTTTGTTCGGCGGCGGGAATGCGTTTCAGGTCAATCAATCTTTGAATGCAGTTCAGGAAACCGTGCCCGTCCTCAAAAATTATCGCTGGATCTACGGCCTGATTATGGCCGTGGCGGTGGGAACCGTGATTCTGGGCGGCATTCGCCGCATCGCCGCCACCGCCGAGAAAATCGTGCCCTTCATGTGCGGGATCTACGTTTTGGCTTGTTTGTGGATTCTGTTGAAGAACTTCCTACAAATTCCCGCCGCCTTAGAGCAGATCGTTACCGAAGCCTTCACGCCCAAGGCCGCTTACGGCGGATTTTTGGGTGTGCTGGTCTTGGGATTCAAGCGGGCGGCGTTTTCGAACGAAGCCGGTGTGGGATCGGCGGCGATCGCGCACTCGGCGGCGAAAACGGATTACCCCGTCCGGGAAGGAATTGTCGCGTTGATGGAACCCTTCATCGACACCGTGGTGATCTGCACGATGACGGCCTTGGTCATCGTGGTGACCGGGGCTTACGCCGACCCCGCGAATGCCCATTTCGGGCCCGATGACAACGGGGCCGGTCTGACTTCCGCCGCCATGCAGCAACAGATCTCTTGGTTCCCCTATGTGCTCTCCGTCGCGGTCATTCTCTTCGCCTATTCCACGATGATCTCTTGGTCGTATTATGGCGAGCGCTGCTGGGTTTATCTGTTCGGCGACAACTCATCTCTCGCTTACCGGATAGTTTTTCTGGTCTTCGTGTTTCTGGGGTCCATCGTGTCCGCATCGAACGTGCTTGGCCTGAGCGACTTGATGATCCTCGGCATGGCATTTCCCAATATCCTGGGCGTGGTGCTGTTGTCGGGGAAAATCAAGGCCGATCTGGACGACTATTGGCGGCGCTACAAAGCCGGCGAATTTGAAGAAAACCCCGCTTCCCCCCCTCCCCCGGCCAATACATGAGAAACCCATTATGAGCTTCACCGCGCAGAACATCGTCGTGCCGATCGACTTTTCGGCGAGTTCGCCAATCGCGATCCAAACGGCCCTCGACATAGCCTCGGACCGCTCCGCGATCCATCTCATCCACGTGTTGTATCCGCTCGATGCCATTTCTCCGGGCGTCGTTTGGGGCAGCGTGGACGACAAAAAACGCGAACAGGCGGTCCGCAAAACGTTCGCTGGGTTCATCAAACAGCACGCTTGCGAAGGCGTGCAAATCGTGGTGCGGTTCGGACATCCGGGAGAAGAAGTTGTGGACTATGCCGAGGAGACGGGGGCCGATTTAATCATCGTGCCCTCGCACGGCTACCACGGGATGAAGCGTTTCGTCATGGGTTCCGCCGCCGAGAAAATCATCCGCCACGCCAAGTGCCCCGTCCTCGTTTTGCCCTGCCATGAAAGTTAATCGAGCCGCGACCGTAAGGGAGCGAGAATTCCCGCTTCCTTACCGTCGCGGTTCTGCGTTTCTTCCTCACCGGAAAATGAAAGCCAACCGGCTCAATCTTCAATTGCGAATCGTGCGGGCGTGGATGTAAACGTCTTCAGCCAGGATTTGGATTTTTCGATCCTTCAGTTGCGAGACTTGCGGGATTTCCGCCAGACCTTCGCCCCGCATCGGCGTGGGAGACGTTGGTCCGCCCACGAGTTTGGGGGCGAGAAACACGTGCCATTCATCAATCACCCCGGCATCGAAAAAGCTGCCCAGCAACTGCTCGCCGCCTTCTACGAGGATGTGCGTCATCCGCCGTTTGCCGAGTTCTTTCAGCAATGCCAAGACATCCACGCGGGCATCTTCCCGTGCGGGCAATGTCACCACTTCCACGCCGGCTTCTTGCAAGCGGGCAACGCGGTTTGAATCGGCTTCATCGGTGGCGGCGATGAGAACCGGGGCCTCATCAATCGTTTTGACTAACTGCGAAGACAGCGAAACCTTGGCAAGGCGGTCTACCACAATCCGGGTCGCGGTGCGCGGGCCTGGCGGACGGGCGGTGAGCAGCGGGTTATCCATCCTCGCCGTGCCCGCCCCCACAAGAATTGCATCCATCCGGCCTCGCAAATCGTGAACCACGCGGCGGGAAGCGGGGCCGGAAATCCATTGCGAATGCCCGCTTCGGCTGGCGATTTTGCCATCCAGCGTCATCGCCCATTTCGCATGCACCCAGGGCCTGGCTTGGGTGAATAACATCGCGAACGGGGCGATCAATTTCTCGGCTTCTTCTTGGAGCAGGCCGACTTGAACTTCCAGGCCCGCTTCTTTAAGTTCTCTTATGCCACCGCCGGCAACGTGCGCCGCGGGATCGCTCGTGGCGATGATGACCCGCCTCAGTCCCGCCGCCAGAATCGCCCGCGTGCAGGGTGGGGTTTTCCCCTGATGGCAACACGGTTCCAAACTGACAAAAATCGTGCCGCCCCGCGCCCGCTCGCCGGCTTGATGGATCGCGTTGACTTCCGCGTGCGGGCCGCCGAATTTTTCGTGCCGGCCTTCACCTAAAAGTTCGCCGTCGTTGTTGACGATCACCGCCCCCACGGGGGGGTTCGGTTCGACAAAACCCAGCCCGCCTTCGGCCAATTCCAAAGCGCGGGCCATCGCCGAGGATTCATCGGGAAACCGCATGGTCATTGTTCCGAGGTCGATGCGCCGACTTGGGTGGCATGGCCACTGCTTTGAGTGGCCATGTTGAACAGCTTCCCAGCGGAAACCATGCCCACGCAAAGCCGTGGGCATGGCACACAAAACGGGCGATTTGTTTTGTGAGAGGCGTTAGCTTTGGCCGGGGAGCCAGAGTTTCTTGGAGCCGGCCTCTTCGGATTGCTCGTCGGGCGTCCAAATTCCGCCTTGTGAAAACGCGGCGGATTCCCGGGCGATTTCCACCAGATTGTCGGGGAAATCGATTCCGTAAGCCATGAGGAGGTCGGTGACGTAGTCAAAAAATTGTGGAACCTTCTTGGCGTACTTGCGAACCAGCGCGGAGACTAAAGGCAGCAAATTGGGATCGCCGGGGTCTTCCACGCGAAAACTTAATTCCCGCACGTCCCAGGCAAGCGTTTTCTCGAAGGCTTGGTCCAGGGTTTGGGCATGCGATCGGCCTGCTTGAATCCAGCGGTAGGTTTCATCGCGGTCGTTGCGTTCCTGGGCGAGTTCCAGCAGCGTGCCGTAAATCCGCTGCAGCTCGAGTTTCTCTGTGAAATTCGCCCGCGACAACCCTTCCAACAGCGCTTCGTGCAGAACTCTGCCGTGATGAATCAATAACACCCGATTGAGGACGTACACCAATTGCTCGTCGGAGAGTTCCTTAATTTTTAAGCGTTGGAGTTGCATCGCGGAGTACGATTGCTGGGGCAAATCGGGCTGCGTTTCGATGGGTGTAGGCGGAGCGACGCCGAAGTCTCGGCAAACGGCTTCCAGGTCGATCTGGTATTCGTGGCGATCGCAAAACGCATCCAACACATGGATTGCAGCCCGCAGGGGAATTTCCAGCGTGGAATCGCCCTTGGCCTCGTTGGGGGTTTTGCCGCCCAAGCCGGAAAGCGGCGTGTTCGGCCAGATGTCTTTGACGTTTTGCTCCCAGCGGCGCTGTTCCAATTGCATTTGCCGAACCGCGGGCATTTTCTCGGGAAGATTCCACTCGAACAACATCGGAACTTCTTCGTAGGGCGAGGAGAAACCCGCGCTTCCCAAGTCTCCATTGAAGACTTCCAGCACTTCGGAAGCAAAGTTCTCCAACTCTTCGCGGGCCGCGCAGAGCGCATCGTTCTCCGGTCCCGAAAGCAAAGCCTGCGGTTGATCTTCTTGGACCTGCAGCACGAGATTCACTTGCCCGATCACAAGCGGAATCGCATCTAACTCGGGCCAAAGCGTGGGATCTTCCGGCAAAGGCGGGCGATCCAAAATCCGAAAGGTGACCAGGTTCGGTCGGCTGTCCTCATCATTTTGAGGGAGTTCCGGCAGGCGGTCGAATCGCGGGTGTTCGTCCAGCAAACTCAGCAACCTGCTGACCGAATTCGTCTTGTAGGCAACGCGAAGCATGGGGGCTTGCGCATCAGGCCGGCTCCGATCCATAAGCTGAGCCAGCGTTTCGCATTCCACGGCGGCTTCGGGATCGGCATGCAGTTTCGCCGCCCGATGCAAGCCCTCGGCGGCCAAAACTTCGTTGCCGTCCCAGGCCGCACACAAGCCCGCGTTCTGCCAAAGACCGGCGTGTTCGGGGTCGCCTTCGGCCAGATTTCGGTAAGCCTCGGCGGCGGGTTCAAAACAACCGATGGCCACCAGCGATTCCGCCCGGTGCAACAATTTTTGCCTTTCCCCCTGTTGCCCCGGTTCGGCGGATTCGGGCACGCGATAAGGGATCAGCGGATGCACGCTCCTCAAGGGATAAGGCAATTCGCGGTTGCCGTCGAATTCCAGCAATTTCACAAACAGGGCTTGCTTGTCTTCATTCGGAACCAATCGCATGGCCTGAGCCAAATGCTGCCGAGATCCCAGATAATGACCGTGGTCAAACATCCAGGAGGCGATGGCTCCGGACAGCGAACCCACCACATCGGGGAACGCCGGAGAACACCGTTGGAAGGCCCGATAAATCGCGGGCTTGGCAGATTCGTAGCCCATGCTTGCAAAAGCCGCCGTGGCATAAAGTGCAATCGCGAAAGCATGATCGGGCGTTTTCTCCAACAGCGGAACCAGCGTTTTCCGCGACTCGGCATATTCGCCTTCGTTGAGGAGAATTCTGGATTTGGTGACGTACCCCCAAGGCACAGCATGCTTGGAAGCCATCATCCGATCCAGAACTTGCATCGCGGATTGCGTTTGGTGTTTCTCTTGGTATTTGAGAACTTTGTCGATCTCGTCCGTGGCCGCCGAACAGCAAAACTTAAATTTCTTGCCGCTGCCGCAGGGACATGGATCGTAGGCATCAATTGGCATCGTATCGATCCCTGAGTAGGTCTATTCATCCATCGGGGAAATCGCTCCAACCCGCACCGGCAAGCGTCAAATCGCCATCCCGGATTTCAGGCTTCAAGCGAAGGAAAGCTGAATGTTAGCATATCCCTCCGAATTTCCCAGGGCAGCGGGCCGAAACCCAAAAATCCCAATGACCAAAAGGGTGCTGGCCAACCAAACGGCGCGGGGGATTGGCTAATGCTTGCCGTGTTCCGATTGCCAACGGCGGTCGAGTTGGATCAGCAACCCGCGAATTTGCTCATGCACCGGCTTCGGGGCGGAGACCACAATCATGTCGCCCAATGCCTGCACGTTCCATTTCTTCGGCTCGACGACCGCCTCGATCGTTTTGCACAGCGCTTCCGGTTCCACGCCGATTTGCTTTAAGTAGCCCGTCTCGTACACGCGGGTCGTTCGTTTGCCGTTCACCACGTCTTTCGTGCTGATTTTGAGAACTTCATCCTCGATCACATAATCCAAACCCAACGGTTCCAAGAGAATTTTCAGCGCGCTCTCCAACGTGACTCCCGAAAGCGTGCGGTTGATCGGGTGATCGATACTAACTCCTTCCTCCACCAGCGCCGCTTCATCGATCAGGATCTTGATGTGGTGGGCATCGGCCAGGAAGCCAATCCCATCTTTCAACGGGGTGTCGATGAACTCAATATCCACGCCTTTCGGATCGGTGAGCGCTGCCCGGATTTTCTGCTCGGCTTTGCTTCCCTGGTAGAGATCAAAATTCCCCTCAGCTCTGCCGGGCGGCGGCGCGGGAAAAGTTTTGGCGGCGGGTGCTTCGGGGACTGTTACACTCGCGATGGCCTTTGTTTTGTGAGCACCATTGGCAGAATGGGGAGTCACCGCCCACCACACAAAGCCGCCGCAAACCAAACAGGCCAGACTGAGCATTCCAATTCGACGTGACATGGGGAAACCCTCGCGAAAGGAGAAAGAGGAAGGCAGACCCGTTTACCCTACCCAATCCCCGCCGCGGGAGAAAGCAAAACTGTCTTTTTTTCAAGCCTTTTACGAACCAAGACGGTGTGTCGGGCAACGCCTGGCTTAATCGGGAGCCACGCTTAAGTGCGATTATAGCCCATGCATTTGCCGTTTCGGTTCAACGCTTTGTGATTTGGGCGTTTGCATTTTCAAGGGCCGATGCCAGCGATTGTTGTACGGAGTCAATCACGACAACGTCTGCGGGTAATTCCTCAGGAAAGAAACTCAGTGTGGGAACCTCGCGTGTCTTCAAGATGACAAGCATTCCCGCATCTTTTCGACGGGCGGCTTTCGTTAAGCTCGAAGCACATTCTTGAATTGTTTCGTGCGAACGTTGAATCCGCACCAGGACGGGTTTGCCGTTCACTTCTTTGTGCAAAATCGCATCAATCCCACGGTTTCTTTGCACGGGAGTATAGGCAACTCCATGCAGATATTTCAGAATCTCTTCATCGCAATTCCGATACGAGTCGCGACCTTTCTCAAGCAAGTCGGAGTGGGAACGGATCGGATTGGACAGGCGGGAAGCGGCAAGCGTGATCGCATCATGCGAGATGTCGATGCCGACGTATTTCCTGTCGTTGAGGTATGCGGCCACTAAAGCCGTGCCGCTCCCGCAAAAAGGATCGAGGACGCAGTCGCCCGGATTGGAGGCAATTTTTAGAATCCGTTCCAGCAGCAGGATTGGTTTCTGGGTGGGGTAGCCCACCCGTTCTTTTGCCTTGGGGTTGAGGTAAGGGATGTCCCACACGTCACCAAGTGGAACGCCTTTCTTTGCGCCGTTGGCAACAGGTTGGCCTTGGTCGTCAATTTGATAAGTCGATTTCCCGTCTCCATCCCGGCAGCGCTGCTGCAAAATTTGATCGACGTTAGTCGAGGGCGAATACTCCGTGAACTGCGGGTTGAAGGTGAAGGCATCCGACTTGGTGTAGTACAAAATGTTCTGATGAGAAGGCAGTAGTCCCCGGCGATTGCCGGACCACCGTTTGTAGCTCCAAATAATTTCCGAACGAAAGTGGTCCCGGCCAAATACGGCATCGACTACGGTTCGCGCGACGTGAACGGCATTTCTGTCGCAATGAAAAAAGAGCGATCCGGTGTCTTTCAGGGCATCCCGGCAAAGGATCAGGCGTTGCAGCAAAAACTCGCCGTATTCCGTGGTGTCTTTCCATAGGTCGCTGAATGAGTAAGCGCGCGAGCGATCGCGGGTCACAAGCGAATGGTTTTTCTGAGTGTAGAACGGCGGGTCAATGTAGATAAGGTCTGCAAACGAACGCGGCCACCGCCCGAGAACCTCAAGACAGTCGCCCGGTTCGAGCGTGTCATACGGGACTTGTGTTTTCGGCAGCGAGCTTTTTGAGGATTCCATGCAAATCTACGTCCGTTCGCTCAATCACGTATTTCCAGGCCGCATCACCGAAGTGGTATTCCCCGCCCACGCCATTGTACAGCGTTTCAAGCGATTCTTGTATGCGGATTGCCTGAGTACGATTCGGGTAGTAAAACATGATGCGAAGCGGCTTATAGCCGGCATCGCCAATCGCCTTGATGCGCGTGTGCTCTTTCGTAATGTGGTCCCCATCCGTCGTGGCATCCCGCCATTTGATCTCGATGGCATTGGATTCGACGAGACAGTCGATTTCAAAGGTTTTCGGTCGTTGGCCGCGAGTATTCGGAACGCGAAGGCTGCCGGAGTCTGGGAATTTGGCCTTGAAGCACAATTTCGCGGCGTTCTCTAAAAACGTGCCGGCGTATTTGTACAGAAATCGGCCTTTGTTTTGATAAATGTCGATCAAGCGGCCTTCTTCGCCCGTGACGCCAAGCACTTGGTAGATCAAGAAGTGAGATTTGTCATCAGCCTCCATCTCCTTGACGCGGTCGCTCATCCGCTGTTTAAGAGTTGCGGCGTACCGCGAAGCGAGATCGCGTATCTGGATTTCGACCGACAATGTGTGCTTCCTCAATTTTGATTCTGACAATCAGCGCGAGGATTGAAAGGGAATAGAAAAACAGAAAGGCCGTTTGCAAAAAGCGGCCGACTGATGCCGGCCGCTTTCGTTGCTGATCTTCGATCCGCTGCTACTTCACGGTCCAGGTGTCGCCGGTGTTGAAGAGTTTTTCCAGGTTGCCTTCGCCTAAGCGTTCTTTGGTGTCCTGCATTTGGCGGACGACGGCTTCATCGTAGGAGGGCCGTTCGACAGCGCGGAACACGCCCACGGGTTCCGGGAATTCGGGATGCCGCATGCGGGCCAGCATGAAGGCCAAACTGGGTTCGGCGGCCTTTTCGTCGTGGAAGATCAAATCGTCCTCGGTGTAACCTTTGCCGAGTTCCACGACTTCGGGCGGTCCATGTTGTCGCGCCGCACGCCTTTGTCGCGGTTGGCTCCGAAGATCAGCGGCTTGCCGTGTTCCAGGTAGACCACGTTCTCCAGCTTTTCGTCCTTGTCTTGGGCGTACTTGAACGCACCGGAATTGAACACGTTGCAGTCCTGATAGACTTCGACGAACGCCGTGCCCTTGTGATGGGCGGCCCGTTCGAGCACCATCGTCAGGTGCTTGATGTCCACGTCGACGGAGCGGGCCACGAAACTGGCTTCGGAACCGATGGCCACGCACAGCGGGCTTAAGCGGATTATCCACCGAACCCTAGGGCGTGCTTTTGGTGCGGCTGCCCAGCGGGCTGGTCGGCGAGTATTGCCCCTTGGTCAGTCCGTAGATTTGGTTGTTGAACAGCATGATTTTGAGGTCGACGTTGCGGCGGATGGCGTGCATCAGGTGGTTGCCGCCGATCGAAAGCGCGTCGCCGTCGCCGGTGATGACCCAGACCTGGAACCGGGACGGGCCACTTTCACGCCGGTGGCCACCGCCGGAGCGCGACCGTGAATGCCGTGGAACCCGTAGGTATCCATGTAGTACGGAAACCGGCTGGAACAGCCGATGCCCGAGACGAACACAAAATCTTCCTTGGGAATGCCCAGCGTGGGCAACACTTTCTTCATCTGCGCGAGGATGGAATAATCCCCGCAGCGCGGACACCAGCGAATTTCCTGGTCGCTGGCGAAATCTTTGGCGGTGAAAACGGGCAGTTCGGTGGTCATTTCGAAGTCACCTTCCAACAAGGCGTCGGATTTCTTCGACAAGTTCGCTGACCAGGAACGGTTTCCCTTGCACTTTATTGTAACCGGCGGCATCGACCAGATACGTTCGCCCGCAAGACCAACCGCAGTTGCCCGCGTGTTGAGTTCCGGGAACGAGAACCTTTTTGTATCGCCTGATGATCTCGCCCAAGTTTTTCGGGAACGGATTCAAGTATCCGCAGATGGGCGTGGGCCACACTTGTGGCCATTGGCGATGCACTGGCGAACGGCGGTTCGGACCGAACCGTAAGTGCCGCCCCAACTGATGACCAGCAGATCGCCCGATTCCGGGCCTTCGACGGTTTGCTCCGGGAATAAAGTTGGCGATGCCGGCGACTTTTTTGGCCGCGGGTGGCGGTCATGTGGGCATGGTTTTCCGGTGAGTAATCCACGTTGCCGGTGACGTCTTTTTTCTCCAATCCGCCCAAGCGATGTTCCAAGCCCGGCGTGCCGGGAATGGCCCAAGGGCGGACCAACTTTTCATCCCGCATGTAAGGCAGGAATCCTTCGCCGTTGTCGCAACCCTTTGGGATGTGTGACCTTGATCGGCCTGAGTTCGGACATGTTCGGGAATCCGCCACGGTTCGGCCCCGTTGGCGATATAGCCGTCGGTCAGCAAAATCACCGGCGTCATGAATTCCACCGCGATCCGCATGGCCTCTTGGCCATGTCGAAGCAATCGCCGGGAGTCGCCGCGGCCACGATCGGCAGCGGGCAATTCGCCGTTGCGTCCGAACATCGCCAACAACAAATCGGACTGCTCGGTTTTCGTCGGCAGGCCGGTGCTGGGGCCGCCGCGTTGGACGTTGACGATCACCATCGGCAATTCGGTCATCATGCCCAGGCCCATCGCCTCGCCTTTGAGGCAGATGCCCGGACCGCTGCTGGCCGTGACGGCCAAGTCGCCGCCGAAAGCCGACGCCCACGGTGGCCGACATCGCGGCGATTTCGTCCTCGGCCTGAAAAGTGCGCATGCCGAAATGCTTGAGTTTGGACAGCTCGTGCAGAATGTCGCTGGCCGGCGTGATCGGATAGCCGGAGAAGATCAACTCTTGGCCGGAAAGTTTGGCGGCGGTGACCAGGCCGATGGCGACGGCTTCGTTGCCGGTCATTTTGCGGTATCTGCCGGGGGCCAACTTGGCCGGGGCGACACTTCGTAGTGGACGGTGAACGACTCGGTCGAGAACCCGTAATTGCCGCCCGGCTTTCAGGGCCCGCATGTTGGCCTCGGCGATCGGCGGGATTCTTGCCGAACTTGGCGTGCACCCAATCTTCGGTCGGCTTGGGATCCCGGTCGTAAAGCCAATAGACCAAGCCCAAGGCGAAGAAGTTTCGGCAGCGGTCGGCTTCCCGTTCGGAGAGGCCCAGCCCTCGCACGGCATCGCGGGTCAGCCGCGTCATCGGCACGTTGTGCACGCGATAGCCGGCCAGCGATTCTTCTTCGTCCAGCGGGTTGGCCGCGTAATGGGCCTTTTGGAGGTTGCTGCGGTCGAAGGCATCCTCATTGACGATCAACGTGCCGCCGCGCTTGAGGTCGGCCAGATTCGTTTTCAGGGCGGCGGGATTCATGGCGACCAGCGTGTCGACGTCATCGCCGGGGGTGTAGATGTCGTTGCTGGAAAAATGCAGTTGAAACCCGCTGACCCCGCTGAGGCGAACCGGCCGGAGCCGCGAATTTCCGCCGGAAAGTCGGGCAGCGTGCTGACGTCGTTCCCGAAAACGGCCGAGACGTTGGTGAACTGGGTTCCGGCCAATTGCATGCCGTCGCCGCTAGTCGCCGCAAAAGCGGATGACGACTTGTTCAAGATGTTCGCGTTTTTTGTTTTCGGGGGGTCTGAACATCGGCCATATCGGTCGAAGACATGAGACAATTACTCCTCGGTCAATTCATTAACCTGGGAAAACGCCGGGCGCAGGAAGGAACGGGGCGCGGGGCGGAACGGAAGTTCGGGTTGGAAGGTTGTGCGAACACAAGTTTTTGGGGGGTACCAAACATTGGCACGAGTTCAGGTCAAGCGCTTCCTGTCGGAGAGAACCATGAACGATGGCCACGAAAGAGAAACGGAGCCGCTCGGGCATCGAGCGCATCGGCGTTTCCCCCAGGTGGGCTGGTCACGCTCCTTCGGGAGCCTTGGCGAGGGAATCTTGATAAGAGGCTTGGTTGTAAATCGCTGCGGGAAAATGTTCCACTAAAAAATGGGTGATGGTTTTAACGTCCACGTACCCCAGGCAGCTTCCCGATTCATCCAACACAGGCAAACGGCGATAACCGCCTTGATCCATGCGCTGGGTGGCTTCGAGTAAAGTGTCGCTGCTGGAAACAACGGCGGGTTTGCGGGACATGACTTCCGAAAGAGGCGTGTCGAGGATGTCTTCTGGAGTCTGCTGATGTTTCGCGAAAAACCGCAGCAAATCCCGTTCGGTGAAAATCCCCGCCAAACGGCCCTCTTCGCAAACGGTGACGCTGCCGTGCCGAGAGTCCCGCATTTCACGGGCCGCCTCGCCGACGCTGTTTTGAGGCGTGAGCGTCGGCCGGGCCGTTAACACCAACTCGCCGACTTTGGTCGAGAGGAGCAGGCTATGCACTTCGCCGGAATTCGCGGATTCGGTCATCCAACATCCTTCGTGGAAAAGTCGAAAAATCTCTCTCACAGCCATTCTTGCAAGTTCCGCAAGAATTGAAAAGCCTCTCTTGCCCATTTCCTCAGAGTTTGCTCCGAATTTCCCCTAAGAATGTCCCCGCCGACCATGCATGTTTCACGAAAGTAGGTAGAAAATGGGTGACTTTGGCAACTTGTGGCCAGTGTTTGCCGGGCTTTTGCTCGTCAACATCGCAATCCCACTGGCAGACAAGCTGCCAGTGCCTTCCAACAATCAAAAAACCTCAGAAAACAAAAGGGGAGCACTAAAAATGCCACCTGCTTTTGTGAAACACCCCCGGATGAGCGTTAAACCCATTGCAGTTCCTATTGTTCATTCAAAGGCATTCTGGGATAACCACACCGGGAGGGCAAAGCTCCTGCTGAGCCGTGCTTGTAAAATGTCCCCCGTTTTCGCCTCGGCGGGAACTTCGCCCTCTCTGACAAGTCTGAAACCTGACAACCGAAAACCAGATTAGGGCAGGCATGGAGCCGCTCTCGAAACCGCTGATGGATTGGCTGTTGAAGCTCGACCTCTGCACGCGGGCGGATCTTCGCCGCTGCCGGGGCCGGGTTCGTCAATTGGCCCGCGATGTGCCCGCGTTCGATTCCCTCTGGATCGATGCCCTCGTCCAAGCCCGCAAACTGACGGCGTTTCAAGCGAAGCTGTTGGAATCCGGCCAACCGGAACGCCTCGCCGTTGGGCCGTGCGTGTTGGTCGATCGCTTGGGACACGGAACGTCCGCCACCTATCTGGCCAGGCATCCGCAGCACAAAGAACGCTGCGTGCTGAAACTCATCACAATTCCCGAAGAACATCGCAATTCCACGTTGGAATCTCTTCGACACTTGGTTTCCTTGGGCGAAAAACTTGCTCATCCCTCCGCGATCATCCCGCAATTTTCGCTGGTTCATCAACATTTGTTAGTCACCATCAGCCGCTATGTGGCCGGGCCGCCTTTGAATCAATTGCTGGTTAGGCGGGGCCGCTTTCCCGCCCGCATCGTGTTGGCGTTGGCTCGGCAGTTGGTCGATGGTTTGGCCGCGTTGGAAGAGTGCGGAGTTGTCCACGGGGATTTACGCTTGCAGAATCTGCGATTGGCTGCTTCCGGGCGGGTGATGCTGGTCGATGCCGGCATCGCTCCCGTAATTCGACCGGAACTCACCTTTCAAGCCCGCATTTCGCCGGAGCGTTACGATGGCGTGGCCCCGGAACTCATCGGCACGGGAAACCGCGTGGACAGCCGCAGCGAGTTTTACGCGCTGGGCTGTTTGTTGTGGCAGTTGCTCGCGGGTCGGCCTCCGTTTCCCACGGGCGATCCGTTGGCGAAATTGATGGCCCATCAAACCCGCCGCATCCCAGACGTGCGAGACATCGCCCCGGACACGCCCGCCGAACTCGCCGACATTCTTAGGGCCTTCACCGAACCCGATCCCTTCCGCCGACCGAGTTCCTTCCGGGCGTTTCATTCCCGGTGGAGGGATCCCAAGCGTGCGGATCGCCGGCAAATCGCCCGCTTTCGCAGCGCCTTCAATACCGCGATTCCGCACGTCCCCGCAATGACGCCCGAAGCTCCATCCAGCCGTTGGCCCGTGATCGCGGCGATGTTGTTCCTCTTCTCCGGGGTGACGTTAAGCCTGATGGACAGCGGAACCTATTCCCAGCTATTGGCGATCCCCGGTCGATTTCAAGAGTTAGTACACGATCGTGAAACCAGCGCGGCTTCGGCAAATTCCGCAGAAGATGCCTCCACCGGAGCGGATAAAACCCCAGGAATCCCGCTGCCTTTGCCGAATGCGGACGGCGTGATTGAACTCACCGAAGCCGGCCCTTATCGTGCGAGCCAAATCGACACCGTGGGGCCGCTCACCATTCGAGGCACGGCGGGCGTTCCCAGCGAAATTGTGATTGCCGATGCCCCTTGCCGATTCACGGCGGCGGATGTGCTGGTGGAAAACATCCTCTTCCGCCGAGCGAAACCGAGCAAAGCAAGCCAACCGCTGTTGCAAGTGGCTTCGAGTTCTTTCGTGCTGCGAAAATGCGGATTTCGCTTGAGTGAAGAGCCTTCAAACTCTTCGCCGAAAAATGCGGGCGTGGAATGGAAGCCGATCAATCCCGCCAACCTCGCAAACGGGCGAGTCGGTTTTGAGAACTGCGTGTTCTTCGGACGGGGCCACGCTTGCCGATGTTTGAATTGGCCCCGGCAAATTGTGGTCAAGAACTGCCTGAAAACGGATGCGGGCGTGCTGCTCGATTTCGCCCCAACCGAACACCCGCTTTCCAGCCTGCAACTAACCGCTTCCCAATTGACGCTGCGTGGGGCAAGCGGATTGTTGCGGTGCGAGTTGGGATCGAAAAACTTGTCCACGTCTTGGCTCGTTCGAGCCGACAACTGCGCGTGGGATTTGCATGCGGAGGCGGCCGGGGTGTTTCAGGTTTCGGGGGCTTCCGCGGGGCGGTTTTACCGGCAACTGCAACTGCAAGGGCGGAATTGTTTGCTGAACGATGCCGCCGCCGTGGCTGCGTGGGGGAATCCTCTCGCCAAAAAATATCAGGCGGTCGATGCTTCTGCATTGCACATCGAGGGTTTGGTGTTGGCCAAGTTGACGTTCGCCGGGTCAAAGAGCGATCACTCGGCGGATGCGAAACTCATCACTTGGCAAGGCCCGCGTTTTTCGTCCGTTGTGCCGGGAATCGACCCCGCCCGGTTGCCCGTGTGGAGCGAATAAAAACGCAAGCGGAGCATCAAAAACCGTTGGGAAGAAGGAAGACTAGGAGAATTGTCGTCGCGAAACTGGTCAGGCCCATTAACACGAGCATTGGCGTCCAGCTTTTGAGGGCTTCGGTTTCGGTCAGTCCGCCCATCTTGGCGAAGATCCAAAACCCGCTGTCGTTCATCCAAGAACCCACCAGCGAACCGGCTCCGATGGAAGTCGCCAAGTAAACCGGATGAAACGGCGGCGGGCTGCCTTGAATGAATGAGGCCAGCATCGAAGATCCGATTATCATCGCCGCTGTGCTGGAACCCTGGGCGATTTTCAACAGCACCGCAATGCCGAAGCCCAGCAATAGCAAGACCATGCCTTCCCCCGTGCCGAACATCTCCTTGATGGCATCGCCAATCTTGGCGGCTTCCAACATTTTTCCGAAGGCAACTCCCGCCGCCGTGATCAGAATGATGACTCCCGCGCTCATCAGGGCCAACTCGATCACGCGAGAAAGTTCCGTGAGCGAGGGCTTGCGTTGATTGATGTAGAGAAACAAAGCAATCGCGGCGGAAATTAGCAGGGCCAAATTGGGATTTCCCAAAACCGCCGTGTATCGGGTCGCGGTAAACCAAGCACCGGCTGTTTCAGAAAGCTCCTGTTTGACGCGGGCGACTTCCGCCTGCACGATTTCCAGTTCTGCTTCAAGTTGATTCTGGCGGGGCTTCAATAAAGATTTCTCGCTGAGTTCCTTCGGGAGTTGGGCTTGGTATTTCTTCACTTCAACGAGAGATTTGTTCAAACCGGCGACCTCTGCCGAGAGTGCCGTTAGTTGTCGATCCTGATCGGGGGCGATGCGTTTTACCATCGAATCCGCCCCCGTGTGGCAAGCGATCAAAAAAACCGGCAAGACCACGGGCAACAGCGAAACGAACAAGCCGGGCAACTCATGGTCTTCCAGCGGAACTTGTTCTTCCCCTTCGGAACGTACGCGCAGCGGGATGTTCATGCGGCGGTCTAAGAAGCGGGCAAACGTAATTCCCACAATCGCCGAAGGCAACGCCACGATTGCGCCCACGATAATCATCACGCCCAGGTCAATGTCCAACTGAGCAGCCATGACCAGCGGGCCCGGCGTGGGCGGAACCAGCGTGTGCGTAATCGCTCCGCCGGCGGCAATCGCCAGGATGCACAACAAATAATTCTTGCCCGTGCGTTTGTAGAACGAGCGGGCCAAGGGAACCAACAGATAAAACACGGTATCGAAAAACACGGGAACCGCGAGCACGTAACCGCTGCCCATCAAAGCCCAGGGTGCGCGTTTTTCGCCCAGCAGATTAAGGAACGCCCGCACGATGCGATCCGCCGCGCCGCTGTCCATCATGCACTGCCCGATAATCGCCGCAAGTGCAATCACGATGCCGATGCTGGTCGCTCCCCCGCCGAAGGCTTCGGCCACGCGGTTGATCGAGTTAGGCAGATCATCGGGCCGATTCACGCAGGACAACAAACTGACGACCACCGCCGCCGTAATCAACGCCAGAAACGCATTGATCTTGAAGCGGATAATCATCCCCAACACGATGGCGATGCCGACAACTAAAATGAGCAGCGGGTGAAGGGGCATGCAAGGCGCTCTTTCGCGGGAAGATCAACGAAGCGAATCCAAAGGGAGCGTGCGAGCATCGCATAAGCCGCCTGCTATCGCAAGTATTCAGCGGTCAGCTTTCAGCGACCAGCTTTCAGCGGCCAGCTTTCAGCGGCCAGCTTTCAGCGGCCAGCTTTCAGCGGCCAGCTTTCAGCGGCCAGGGTAATCTTCCGATCTCCGCTTCTCTGCCCCCTGGCCTCCGACCTCTGATTTCTGACGTCTAAAAAAAGCCGGGGGCGATTCCTAGGAATCGCCCCCGGCTGGTGGAGATCGGTGGGTTTCACAGTTCGAAGTCCCGCTGATTGGTCTTCAACCCATCCCAACAAGGGCTAGTGAAACAGCTTCTTCAAGCAGCAGTCTTTCTTGCAAGGTTCGCAAGAGGTCTCGCATCCGCCGCAGACCGGAACCTGCCGGCAAACCGTGCGGGGCACGCAGCGGTAAGCGGTATAGCTCACCGTGCGGGGGACTCGCTTGCAGCGGGTGCGGTAGGTCATGCAGCAGACCTTTTTGCAAGTGGTATAGGGAATCTTGCGCACGCAGGTTTGCTTGACGTAGCTGCAAGTGCGATAGGGAATTTTTCGGGTCACGCACTGCTTCACGTAGCTGACCTTGGTGACGGGCACTTTCTTGGTGACACATTGCGTCGTCCAAGTGCAGGTGCGATGAGGAATTTTCTTATGCACGCATTGCTTGACGTAAGTCACCGAAGTGCAAGGCACGCGGCGGGTGATGCACTGCTTGACCATCCGGCATTTGGTATGGCACACGCGGCGCGTGCTGGCCACGGGCACTTTCCGGCAGATCGTCACCGGGACTTTGCAGTGCTTGACTTCGGGAACGTAGCGGGTGCAGCAGACTTGGCGTTGTTCGACTTTCGGGCACCAAACCTTGCGGCAGATTGTGCGCGTGCAGGTTCCGCAGCTTTTTTGCGTGCCGCATTTGCTTTCGCAGCAGGGATTGCAGGGGTTTGCCACGGGAACTTGCTCGGTCACGGTTTTCCACTCGCCGCATTGCACGTCCACGCATTTGGTTTCCACGATGGGCTTGCAGACCGTGTAGCAGTGGTCGCGGTAAGTGGTTTCGGTTTCGGTCTTCCAGGTCGTGCAGCACACGTCTTGGTAAGACTTCTCGTAAACCGGCTTGCAAATTTGGCTCGTCACGGTTTTATAGCAAGTGTGATATTGAGGTTTGCAAATCGTGTAGCACACATCGCGATAGCAGGTGTGATAGCAAGGCTTGCGAACTTTACAAGTCACGCATTTGAAGCAGGTGTTATAGACCGGCTTGCAAATCGTATCGTTCACGCAGCGGTAATGCGTTTGATAGACCGGCTTACAGACGGTATAGCATTGCTCGCGGTAATGGGTTTCGTAGACGTTCTTCGTCGATGGGCAGGGTATGCGTTCGGTGATGGTGTCGTAAACCGTTTTGCAGCAGGTATAGGGTTGCTGATCCCAGACCGTTTCCTGCACGGTTTTGTAGCAAGGAGCGCAACTCACTTTTGCGGCACAATAGCTGCCGCTCGAAGCGCAGGCATCTTGGGGGCAACGGTTATAGCTGGCCGCGCCGCAATAGCCCCCGGCGAAAGCAGTTTGACCGACCGCAGAAGCCCACAACGAGGCGGCCGCGACCGATATCCAAAAGTGTTTCATTGAGAGAGTTCCCCTTATACGTTCAACCCGGTGATTCAGGACATTCGGAAGCCAGCCCGCCTTGGGACTCGCCTTTCCCGGATTACGTCGTCAAGAAGGTCTGCCTCACTCAACTATCCTTTGGAGTTTTCCCAGTCTCTGAAGCCGGTTTCGTCGCCGGCGATTGTGGGATTCCTACAGCCCGCATGAACACACCGGGCCTCGTCCGCCGGATATGCGAAACCGCCAAAGCCCGCATTCTCGGACCATCGAACAGAACCCATTCCTTCCGCATTCCGACGGAACCACAGACCTAACTTCCACACCGGAAAAAAGGCGAGCGGGGGGCGTCAGCCCCCTGGTGATGTGGAGAATAGAGCAGGCTGGATTTATTGCAGATGGGCTTGGAAGTAGATGATCGTGCGCCGGGCCGCAGATTCCCCTAAGAGACCGTGGCCTTTGTCGGGGTAGGTTTTCAACTCGTGCGGGACATCGGCCGCAGTGAGTTTCTTATCCAACTCATAAGCCTTGGCGACCGGCACGCGCTGGTCTTGTTCGCCGTGCAGAATCAATGTGGGCGGGAAGTGGTCCACACCTACCACCGGGTGGCCGCGCCCATCTTCAAACAGGCCCGAAAAGAATTCCACGACGGCGGCAGGTTGGGGACCATCTTCGCTCTGCACAAGTTTCTCCGTGGCGGCCAACGACACAAACCCGCCCAGCGAAAAACCCAACATTCCCATCCGCTGGGGATCGACGTCCTCCCGTTCCGAAAGGCTGGCGAAGGTTTTGACGACCCCCGCGATCCAAGCATCGCGGTCGCGGAGAATCGTTTTGCCCAACTCTTCCTCGCTAAGCCCCAGCAAATCCGCGTAAGGCGAACCGTCGAAGTAATGCACGTAGAACACTTGAAAACCGGCATCGGACAACTCGCGGGCGTAGGCGCGGTAGTAGCGGCCGTATTTCTCCGGGCCGTCCATGCCGTGCAGCATCAGAATCGCCGGCTGGCTTTGGGACGCGGCATCCTCACCGGGCGGGCGGAATTGCTCGACCCTAATCTCGGCCCCGGCCACTGGCAGAAGCAGGATCGCATCGGCCTTCCGTTCCGAGGATTTCCAAGCCAAGAACCCAATCAACCCGGCCACCAACACCCCAACCAATGTGTAAATCATCCACCTTTTCATGGGATCGTTCAATTTCTCCACGAAAGAACTGTTAAGCATCGTTCGATCAATTACTGTCCGTTTTGCGCCGGAAGTTTTTGGGTGGCCTGTTCATCGCTTTGTGTTTGGACCGGAGTCAAGGGTAACGGGTGTTCGGAGACATGGGTAACAGGTTAAAGAACTGGACAACACGCACGAGGTGGGGTTCGGGCACCGTGAGCGTAGTCAACAAGACTGAACCCCACCTCGTGCGCGTTGAACTTCGAACACTATCGGTCCTCCGCTTCGAGGGGGTTTCGCTGAGAAGCGCATTTCGAGATCGGATCCTCGATCGAAAGGACGCCAGGCTGGCCTTGTCCTGCCTGCTTGAGATCCACTTCGGCCAAACACTGCTCGCAATAATACGCCTCAAACACGCCCTCCCGATCCGTCGCGCGAAAGCCAATCCATTTTTCGAGAGGCTTGGATGAGCGTCTGAGATGAAGGGGGCAGTTCGGCGCGTGGTATCTTCACAATATAAGCGATAAGCCCCGCCGGTCAACACTCACGCCGCCGCCCCAAAAAAACGCGGAACAAATTGCAGCGTTGCCCTATTTCTTTCTTCGTGAAAGCCCCGTCACCAACCATCCTGTTGGGTGGCATGGGTGGCATGGCCACTGCTTTGAGTGGCCATCTCGGATCGAAACATGTCATCTTCCCCAAAGAAAGCATGCCCACGCAAAGCCGTGGGCATAGCACACAAATCTCGAAACGGATTTCGTTGCCTTAACCGGCGGCTTGTTTTTCTTTTTGGGGATCGATCCAGTGTTCTTCCCTTTTACTTTTCGCTTGCATCGAACTGTCTCCGCCGATCACGCCGATTTCGGTTTTGTCGATGGTCAACGTTCGCGAGACAAGCCGCCCGTTTTTCAGGTCGAACACAATCGTGCCCCAAGGACTCATCTGAATCAGTTGGGCCAAAATCATGCCGTCGCGGATGGGGGTAATTAGGCCGGAGCGGAGTTTGATCGTGGCCAGCCCATCTTTGACTTCCACCAGTTCGTAACTCCGCTGCATTGTCACCGACTGCGTGAGCGTTCGAGTGACGTGGACGTTGACCTTGAAGGTGTTCGTCCAACCCTCGCCGACTTTGACGGGATCTTCGGGAAATTCAATCAGGAAATTCTGGGAGGCATCGTCCGCAAGCGTGCCATCGGATTTGAGCAGCTTGGCCTTGGCCAGCAACGCAGCGGGCAACAAGGGCTTGGCCGACAACATTTCGCCCCGCGGAGACACCCGCACTTGGGCCAAGGGCTTGCCGATGATGTCCCGAATGCTCTTGTAGACCGCAGGGCAGTCTTTGGGGTTTTGGCTGTCGAAACAAAGTGGTTCGGCGTCGCCGAATTGGGCCGACATTTTTGTTTCGTCAATCGCCAATTCCAAGAGGGCATTCCCGAAGGAATCCAAGGAAATTACGCGGTGATTTTTTCGCGAATGGACTTCATTCGTGAATTTTTCCACCAGTTCGGGCCTGGTGGTAATCATGGTGGTTTCGTGATCCACCCGATAGCGAAGCACTTCATCCTTTTGAAACTTGTATCGCAACAGAAAAGAACCATCGGCAGGCTCGGCTCCGATTCCCGCCGAGGAACCGGCGAACATCAGCAGCAGCATGGTCCCGGCAATCGACAAACGATGGGCAGTTTCGCGCATTTTCAGGTTCCTTCCCGATTTAGCAAAGCTGGCGAAGTCGGGCGATGCTAGCAAAATCCGCCACTGGCGCTTAGCCCAAATTCACCATTTTTCGCCCAAGAAGCCATTCGCCCGAAACACGCTAAATCCCGGCGAGGGGGCTGGTGAGGTGCTTATCCACATCGTTGGCGACGATCACTCCGTAGTTCACCGCGCCCAGCCAACCGGACATAATGATGCCCACCGAACCCGCGTGATACAGCCCCGCGATTTGTTCGGGCAAGGTCTTGCTGACTTTCAAGCCCTCGAACTTCGTCCCGAACGAAGCCCCTTGCATATGCCGGGTGTAATGCTGGAACGTCTTGGGCGTGGAGCATTCGATGTGGTCGATTTTCTCGCGGATGTTGGGAATGTATTGTTCCAGGCAATCCAACGTGCTTTGATTGAGATTCTGTTTCGAGGCGTGATATTCCTCCTCCGACAAATCGGCCCAATCGCGGAAATTTGCGTTCGTGGAAGACACGATCAGCCAACGGTCGCTGCCCGGACGAGTGCGGGGATAATAAAACGAAAACGTCCTGCTGCTGACGTCCCGGCTGAGCATGGCATCGATGTCGAATCCGCGATGCTCCGAATGGAACAATAAATCGCCCAAGTCGTCGAATCCTTCGCCCGGCTTGAGTGCCATGTAAACCTGGCAACTGCTGTTGTTCAGGCGAACCGCCCGGGCTTCTTCGACGAAGGATTTGTCGAAATGTTCGGGGCCGACGAGGTTTAAGACCGTCGATTTGATGTTGGAATTGGAAACCAAAGATCGGCAGCCGATGCGTTTGCCGTTGACGATCACCCCCGTGACTTCGCGGTTAGGCGAGACTTCGATTTTTTCCACGAGCGAACGAATGCGAATGTCCACGCCGTTTTTTTCGAGTTCCGCCCGCATCTCGGTGATGAGTTTGTCGGTCCCGCCTTCAAACGTGAACACGCCTTTGTGCATGAAGTTGGAAAACACGATGCCGTAAGTCAATGCCGGGTCTTCCAGCGTGGATCCGTTGGCATAGGTGATGGGTTCCATCAGCAGGCGGACGACATCATCGCGTCCGGGGAAAAATTCCTCGAACAGTTGCCGGGTGGTTTTGGTTTGGTCATCGAAGAAATTCATGCCGCGGGCGGTATCGAAAAATCGGTCCACGGTGTCTTGGGTGATTCCGAATTTCTCGGTAATGATCCGCGTGAAATCCTGGCGGTCGAAAGTGGTTCGCAGCGAAAATTGCGGGTTTTCAAAGCGTATGCCTTTAAGCTGCACGATGGAATCGGCGATTTCCCTGGTCCAATACTTTCGGCAGCTTTTGACCATCCCGTAGGGAAACCCGTGCAGGGAAATATCGAAGATGTGCCCGCCTGAGCGTTTGAACCAGGTAGCCATCCCGCCGAGTTGGTAATGGTGTTCCAACAGCAACACGGAATAGCCCGCGCGGGCGAGAATGTTGGCCGAGGTCAACCCCGCCAAACCGCTGCCAATCACGATCACGTCGTATTGGTCTTTCGTCTCTTTGAGAAAATCCTTGGGCATGCGTTAGCTTCAAATGTTCAATATGGAAAGTGATCGCGGCCACGCTTGCGGCGCTTCAAAGGGCCAGTCTAGGCAACCCCGCCGGAAAGCGGAATGCAACCCGCGCGGAAAACTTGGCCCCGTGCGTTTGCCGTCGCTTTCGCCCAAAGCCAGGTCCGGGTACATTAGGGATTGAGCGCAGGCGAGCGGGCGGGCATCAACCACCTGGTGACGTGAATGGCTTAAATCGGACGCGATTTTGATTGGATTTCGGCATGACTTCAAAATCCTCCCCCAAATAACGCAACTCGGCATTGGCTGGGTTTTCTCGTGATGGGATTCTTCTGCCTTAGCGCCGCCAAGGCGGATGAGGGGCGGGTCGTGATGCGGCGGCTGAACCGCATCGAGTACGAAAACACCGTCCGCGATCTTTTGGGCGTGAAGGTCGAACTGAAAGAATTGCTGCCTTTGGATAGTTCCCGCGATGGCTTCGACAACGTGGGTGAAGCCTTGCACGTGTCTTCCTTCTTGATGGAAAAGTATCTCGAAGCCGCCGAAAAAGCGCTCGACGTGGCCATCGCCAACGGCCCGCGACCGAAGCTCATCAAACAGCGTTATAGCTTGAAGCAGACGCATCAAGTCAAATCGACCAAGGAGCGCGTGTTCCTCAAATCGGACAAGGACAGCCGCGTGGTGATGTTTAGTTCCTCGGCTTGGCAGGCGGCTTCGCTCACGCCGTTCTATCCGCCGGATCGTGGGGACTATCGCTTTCGGATTTGTGCCCAGGGCATCCAAAACGATGGCAAACCCGTGACTTACCGCGTGGATGCGGGGTTGATGTTAATGACCGGCAAACCGCATTTGGCGGGTTATTTCGATGCCCCGGCAGACAAACCGCGCGTGGCGGAGTTCATCGAGAGTTTGGAGCCGCGAAACACGATTCGCATTCTGCCGCACGATTTGGCATCGGCTCAGACGGTCAATAAAATCGGCGCAGAGGCTTACGAAGGGCCGGGCTTGGCCATCGAATGGATCGAAGTCGAAGGCCCGCTGCACGAAAGTTGGCCGCCGGCAAGTCATCGCCGACTCTTCGGGGATTTGCCTCGGAAACCCACCCCGATTTACCGCCAACGCGACCGTGTGGAAGTCGCCTCGGACAATCCGCTGGCCGATGCCCGCAAGATCCTGCGCCAATTCGCCCGCCGGGCCTTTCGCCGCCCGGTTCGCGAGGAAGAAATCGAATCGTTCCTGCCTTTGGTGCAAGCCAAGCTGGACGACAAACAATCGTTCGAGCAAGCGGTTCGTGTGGGTTTGTTGGCGGTGATGGTCTCGCCGGAATTTCTGTTCCTGCGGGAAGAACCGGGCCGACTCGATGAGTTCGCCTTGGCCAGCCGGTTGTCGTATTTCCTTTGGAGCACAATGCCCGATGAAGAACTGCTCGAATTGGCCGAACGGGGAAAGCTCTCGCAACCCGAAACGCTTTCCGCCCAAGTCGAGCGGATGTTGAACGATTCCCGTGCGGCGAACTTCACCACCAATTTCGTCGGCCAATGGCTGAACCTCAGAGAGATTGATGCCACCAACCCCAGCCCGTTGGTTTATCCCGAATTCGACAACATGCTGAAAGCCTCGATGCTTCGCGAGGCCGAGTTGTTTTTCGCGGAACTCCTCAAACACGATCTCAGTTTGATGAATTTTATTTCCTCCGACTTCGCGATGTTAAATGCGCGCCTGGCCGAGCATTACGGGATCGAAGGCGTGGAAGGATGGGAGTTTCGCCGCGTGCCGTTGCCGGCGGGCAGCCATCGCGGCGGCGTGCTGACGATGGCAGGGGTTTTGAAAGTCACCGCCAACGGCACGTACACATCGCCGGTGATGCGCGGTGCGTGGGTTTTGGATCGCATTCTGGGCACGCCGCCTTCCCCGCCGCCGGAGAACGTGGACGGGCTGGTTCCCGACATGCGCGGAGCCACGACCATCCGCCAACAATTGGCCAAGCATCGCAAGATCGACACCTGTGCGAGCTGCCACGAGGAAATCGATCCGCCGGGTTTCGCCTTGGAAAACTTCGACGTCATCGGCGGCTACCGCGAACGGTATCGGCTTTCCGGTTGGGCACGCGATGCCCAAGAAGTCATTCTCAACGGCCAGAAAATGCGGTATTACCACGGTTTGAAAGTCGATGCCGCCGATGTGATGTTGGATGGGCGAAAGTTTGAGGGAATTGACGAGTTCAAGCAGCTTTTGCTGGAGGACAAAGATCAAATCGCACGGGCATTGACCGAACGCCTGCTGACTTATGCCACGGGAGCGGCTCCCAAGTCAAAAGATTATCCGGCGGTGAATGCCATTGTGGCCGCTGTCCGCGAGAAGGAGTATGGCTTCCGCACGCTGATTCACGAAATCGCAGCCAGCGCATTGTTCCAAACCAAATAAGAGGCTTTCCATGAAGCTCAACCGCCGGAAATTCCTGCTCGCTGCGGGCGTCGCTTTGCCTTTGCCCCTGCTCGATTCGTTGCAACCGCGCTTGCGGGCGGGGGAAAGTCGTCGGCTCCGCCGATGCGGATGGTTTGCATCTGCACGCCACTCAGCGTAAACCCCGCGAATTTCTTTCCCAAAGAATCCGGCAGCGATTACCAACTTTCGCCTTACTTGGAAGTGCTGAAAGATTTCCGCGACGACTTCAGCGTGATTTCCGGGCTGTCGCATCCCGATGTCGGTTCGAGCCACGATTCCATTTTCAGTTTTCTAACCGCCGCCCCGCATCCCGAAATTCGCGCGGGGTTTCGCAATAGCATTTCGCTCGATCAGTTCGCCGCCCGGCACATCGGCGAACGCACGCGGTTTCCCAGTCTCTCGCTGTCGGCGGAAGGGTTCGGGCTGTCTTGGACGACCAGCGGCGCACTCGTGCCTCCGGAACTCTCGCCCGCCAATTTGTTCGCCAAACTGTTTCTGGAAGGCCGACCCGATGAAGTCCAAGCCCAAAAGCGCCGGCTGAGCGATGGCCGCAGCATTCTCGATGCCGTCCGCGACCGGGCCAAGAAAATGCAGTCCACCATCGGCACACGCGACGGTGAGAAACTCGATGAGTATTTCACCAGCGTCAGGGAACTCGAACGGCGAATGGCCAACGCCGAGGAATGGGCGAAGAAACCCAAGCCCCAAGTCACCGCGAAACAACCGCAAAATAACCAGAACCCCGCCGACTTAATCGGCAAGACGCGGTTGATGTTCGACATGACTCATTTGGCCTTGCAAACCGATTCCACGCGGCTCGTCTCGATGTTGATGCTCGGAACCAGCCTTGTGCCGCCGATTCCCGGCGTGGCAATGGGCCATCACGATTTATCGCATCACGGTCAAGATCCCCACAAGATCGCGCAGCTCAAAACGCTCGAACTGGCAAAGATGAAAACCGTCCGCGAGCTTTTGGAAAACCTCAAAAACACCAAGGAACAAGGCCAAAGCCTGCTGGACCGCACGATGGTCTTTTTCAGCAGCAACCTGGGTAACGCCAGCAACCACTCGACAAAAAACCTGCCCGTGCTGTTTGCCGGCGGGGGATTTCGCCACGGCCGACATCTGGCGTTTGACCCCGGCAACCCGCCGCCTTTGTCCAATTTGTACCTCTCGATGCTCCAGCGCTTGGGTATCGAAACGGACAAATTCGGTTCCAGCACGGGCACGCTCACCGGCCTTATTTAGAATGTCCAAGAAAATGAGGTCAGATATTTGTGTGCCATGTCCACGGCTTTGCGTGGGCATGCTTTCGGGCGAGAAGGTCATGCGACTTGGTCCCGACATGGCCCCTCAAAGCAGTGGCCATGTCACCCAATCCTTCTAATTCATCCCGCAAATTTTCATCAAACGCGCTCACTCGAAAAAGGAAAACTCATGCTGTTTCGATTCTCATCCGCGATGATTTTGTGTTTCGCCTTGGCGGCTTCGCTGTTTGCCGCCGATGCCAAACCTTCCAAACCCACCCATGCCGATGTTTCCTATGGCCCGCACGCAAGGAACGTGTTGGATTTTTGGCAAGCCGAGGGCGAAGGGCCGCGGCCGTTGCTGGTTTACATTCACGGCGGCGGTTGGACTGGCGGAGACAAGAAGCGATCTCCTGCCCAATTTCAGCCGTTTTTGGACAAAGGGATTTCTTATGCCGCGATCAATTATCGCCTTTCGACTGAAGCCCCATTGCCGGCCCCCGTTCACGATGCCGCGAGAGGGATTCAATTTCTCCGCTCGAAAGCCAAAGAGTGGAACATCGACCCGAACCGCATCGCCTTGACCGGCGGCAGTGCCGGGGCTTGCACGTCGATGTGGATTTTGTACCACGATGATTTGGCCGACCCCAAATCAAAAGACCCGGTGGAGCGGGAATCCACGCGGGTGACGGCGGCTGCGGTCTCGTCGGGGCAGGTTTCGATCGATCCCAAAGTCATCGCGGAATGGCTAGGCCCCAATGTGTTGAAGCACCGCATGATTAACCTGGCCGTCGGCGAAAAGACGATTGAAGACGCTCTCAAAAACTACGACAAGCACCACGATCTCTACGTGGAGTTCTCGCCCTACAATCAGCTGACAAAAGATGATCCGCCGCTGTTGATGACCTACGGCAACAACATGAAACTGCCTTCGGAAAATGCGGGGCATGGAATTCATCATCCGGTGTATGGCGTGAAGATGAAAGAGAAAGCCGACAAACTCGGCGTGGAATGCTATCTATTGATTCCCGGTGTTTCCCAGTCGAAGAAATATGCCTCTGCGAATGAATTTTTGATGGACAAACTCTTAAACGGGAACTAAAAATCGCACAGAAAACAAAGTCCACATTTGAATAAAAGGCGAGCGGGGGGCGTGAGCCCCCTGGTTTCATTCAATGCTTCAAAAATGAATGTGAAGTGCTTGACGATGCAAAGCAAGCTCGGCTTGCGAGCGATGGACCCCATGCGATACAACTCTTTCAAACCCAACTTATTGCCAACTCGATTTTAATGGGTGATGCGATGATCTCTTCTCGCCTTGTATTCTGCTCGGCTATTATTTGTGGGGGCTTGTGCGCGATTTCTCAAGCCGACCCGAACATAAAAGTAACATACCCGGAGACGCCGACCGTGGATCACGTAGACACTTATCATGGCGTAAAAGTGCCCGATCCTTATCGCTGGTTGGAAGAGGATGTCAGAACTTCCCAAAAAGTCGCGGACTGGGTGAAGGCCGAGAACGAAGTCACCTCTAAATATCTGGAAGCCATCCCCTCCCGCGCGCCGATCGAAAAACGGCTCACCAAACTTTGGAACTATGAGAAATTCGGCTCACCCTTCAAGCGCGGCGGCAGCTATTACTATTACAAAAACGATGGACTGCAAAACCAGTACGTGCTCTATCGGTTGGAAACTTTAGATGCCGAACCGAAAGTTCTGATCGACCCGAACACCTGGTCCAAAGATGGCACGGTCGCCTTGGACGGCGAAGCCTTCAGTGATGATGGCAAATATATTGCCTACGGCATTCAAGATGCCGGTTCCGATTGGCGCACTTGGCGGATTATGAACATCGCCACCCGCGAGGTTTTGCCCGAGGAACTCAAGTGGGTCAAGTTTAGCGGGGCCTCGTGGACGCGGGACAGCAAAGGTTTTTTCTACGGCCGATTCGCCGAACCCGAAAAAGGCCAGGCGTTTCAGAATCTCAATCTCAATCAAAAGCTCTACTATCACCGCGTGGGCACGCCGCAATCGGAAGATGTGCTCGTCTACGAACGCCCCGACCACCCGGATTGGGGCTGGTCAACCGATGTTTCCGAAGATGGCCGTTGGCTAGTCATCACGGTTTGGAAAGGCACGGATGACAAATATCAGGTCTACTATAAAGACCTGACCGAACCTTACGGCCTGCCGATCGAACTGATTGGGAACTTCAACAATGAATATAGCTTTCTGGGCAACGACGAGACGGTCTTTTATTTCAAAACCGACTTGGAGGCCCCGAAAAAGCGGGTAATCGCGATAGATGTTCGCAAACCCCAACCGGAACATTGGCAAGAAATCCTGCCCGAAACCGAAAACGTATTGACCGGCGTGGGGTTGGTCGGCAACTTGTTCGTCGCCCACTATCTGCAAGATGCGAAAACGCAAATCCGCATTCACGAGATGAACGGCCACTTCGTCAGGGAAGTCAAGTTCCCGACGTTGGGGACAGCCAACGGATTCGGCGGGCGCAGGACCGATACCGAAACCTTTTATTCGTTTTCCAGCTTCGCCACCCCGCCTAGCATCTATCGCTATGACTTAATCACCGGCGAAAGCAAACTGCTTCGGCAAGCCAAGGTGGACTTCGACCCGGAAGATTATGAAGTCAAGCAAGTGTTCTATAACAGCAAAGACGGCACGAAAGTCCCCATGTTTATCTCCTATAAGAAAGGGATAGAACTCGACGGAAACAACGCGACTCTGCTCTATGGTTACGGCGGGTTTAACATTCCATTGACGCCCGGCTTTTCGGTAAGCCGATTGCTCTGGATGGAAATGGGCGGCGTGTTCGCGATGGCTAACTTGCGCGGCGGCGGAGAATACGGCGAGGAATGGCACCGTGCGGGAACGAAACTCAACAAGCAAAACGTGTTCGATGATTTTATCGCCGCCGCCGAGTGGTTGATCGACAACAAATACACTCGCACCGAAAAACTGGCGATCCAAGGCGGCAGCAATGGCGGTTTGCTCGTGGGAGCGGCGATGACGCAACGCCCGGATTTGTTCGGTGTTTGCCTGCCCGCAGTCGGCGTGATGGACATGCTCAGATTCCACCAATTCACGGCGGGCCGGTTCTGGGTCGATGATTACGGATCGGCAGACAACCCCGAAGAATTCCAAGCCCTCTATAAGTATTCCCCATATCATAATCTCAAGCCCGGCGTGATTTATCCGGCGACTTTAATCACCACGGCAGACACCGATGACCGCGTCGTTCCCGGACATAGTTTCAAGTTCGCCGCCCGCTTGCAAAAAGATCAAGCTGGCGATGCGCCGGTTTTGATCCGCATAGAAACCCGGCCGGCCACGGGGCGGGAAAACCGACTTCCAAAATTATCGAGGAAGTCGCCGACTTATGGGCCTTCGCCGCCAAGAATCTCGACATGAAACTTCCCGCGAGTTTTCACGGTTCGCCAAAGAAATAAGTGATACTTTGGAACCATTCAAGATAACCAGGGTGGCTCAAGCCCGCCGCTCGCCTTTTGACTTTATAGAGAATCCAATGTCTTGCCGATGGCTTCCGCGATCAGGCGGCATTGGGTCATGGTTTCCAAGAAGGTGGCGGGCGTGAGGGTTTGGGCCCCATCGCTTAACGCTTCGGAGGGATTGGGGTGCACCTCTATAATCAAGCCGTCGCAACCGGCGGCGACGGCGGCGCGGGACATGGGTGGAACTAGCGAAGCGATGCCCGTGCCGTGGCTGGGGTCTACAACTATCGGCAAATGCGTGCGTTCTTGTAGATAAGGAACCGTGGCCAAAGGCAGCGTGAACCGCGTGTGCGATTCGAAGGTGCGGATGCCTCGCTCGCAGAGCACGACTTGCTGATTGCCCTGATCGAGAATATATTCCGCCGCCAGCAAGAATTCCTCCATCGTGGCGGAAGGTCCGCGTTTGAGCAGCACGGGTTTGTCGATTTCACCCACGGCTTGCAGCAGATGATAGTTCTGCATGTTGCGGGCACCGATCTGTAGGACATCGGCATATTGGCCCACCAACTCCACGTGATGCGGGGTCATCACTTCGGTGACGATGGCCAAGCCCGTGGCCTCGCGGGCGGCGGCGAGCAGTTTTAAGCCCTCCTCTTTCATGCCTTGGAAAGAATAAGGGCTAGTGCGGGGTTTGAACGCGCCGCCTCTTAGCCCGGTCGCTCCGGCGGCTTTGATTTGGGCGGCAATCTGCATGATTTGCGCTTCGCTTTCGACCGAGCAAGGCCCGGCAATCACGCCGATGTGTCCGCCTCCCAAGCGAAGGTTCAATGCCTGAACTACCGTGCCTTCGAGTTTGGTTTCGCGGCTGGCCACTTTATAGGGGGCAAGGATCGGCACGACTTTCTCCACTTCTTCGCAAGATTCCAGAGTTTCCCGTTCGCCGTTGCGTTTTTCGCCGATCGCGGCGATTACTGTGCGTTCGGTTCCCACAATCACGTGGGCTTTCAGTCCAAGGGCTTCCACGCGGGCGGCCATGCGTTCGACCATTTCTTCTGTGGCGTGGGGTTTCATAACGACGATCATGCGGGGTACCTTTTCGATTGAATGAGTAGAGGATTTGTCCGAAAGAACAAATGCGGCCAAACAAAAAAGGCTCTGAAACCGCGAAGCGATTTCAGAGCCTTTGAGGAAATTGAATGTTTGAATCAGACCCGGATGAGTCCGCATCCTCCCTCGGCTCGGAAACCGTGCCCCGGAAACCAAAAATAAAACCGCCACCAACCTTCTGCATTAACAGAAATTTGGGAAGGATTTTCGAGGTTTTTGGGGAAAGAGGACATTACAATGAAATTTCATCGAGAAGTAGAATCTATTTTCAGTAGAATATCCGCGATTGCTATAAATTGTCAACTCGGAAAACGCCCTAGTTTTCTGAAATCTATTGAGAATTTCACGGGTTTGTCCAATCGCTGGATCGAAGATAGAGTAAGAGGAGTTTGATGTTTCGTGTCAATCGGGTGTTTCGCGGTCAATCCAAGATAGTGTTGTTTTATGACATCTTCTGAGTTTCCTCCAACGCCTCAAGCCGGTCCTGCGCCTCAGCCGTTTCAAGCTCCGCAGGGGGATTTGGCGATCTTAGCGGGGTCGGCGAATCCCCGCTTCTCCGCTGCGATTGCGGATTCTTTAGGCGTGCGGCTCTTAAACAGCGAAGCCTTGTATTTCAGCGAAGGCAACGTCTTCGTGCGGATTAAAGAGAACGTGCCGCGGGCGGGACACCTACATCATTCAAGGCGTCTCGCAGCCGGTGAACGACAACTTCGTGGAGCTATTGTTCTGGGTCGATGCCTTAAAGCGGGCCAGCGCTCAGCACGTCACGGCGGTGATTCCGTTTTTCAGTTATGCCAAGGGCGACAAGAAGGATGAGCCGCGGGTTTCCATTCGTGCCCGCGTGTGCGCGGATGCCCTGGAAGCCGCCGGGGCCGACCGTGTGTTGACGATGGATTTGCACAGCCCGCAGATTCAGGGTTTTTTCAGCGTGCCGGTCGATCATCTTTTCGCCCGCCAGGTGATTTGCGAACACGTGCGCACGCTGAATCTGCCCGATCTGGTGGTCTGCAGCCCCGATATTGGTTTTGCCAAAGATGCCTCGAAATATGCCCGCTTGTTGGGCACGCCGGTGGTGATCGGGAACAAACAACGGGCCGACCACACGGAAACGGCGGCGATTCTGGAAGTCATCGGCGACGTTGCGGGCCGCAACGTGTTGATGGTGGATGACTTCACGATCACTGGCGGATCGCTCATCAGCATGGCCAAGCTTTTGAAGGCTCGCGGAGCCAAGGACATTTACGCGGCGGTGAGTCATGGCGTGTTGGCCAAGGGAGCCGTCGCCAAGATCGCGGACAGCGAAATCGAGCAGATGCTGATTACCGACACCATCGAGAACCACGCCGACCCGTTGCCCGCCAACGTGAAAGTGGTTTCTGTGGCCCCGTTGTTCGCCCAGGCCATTCGTTCCATTCACGACCGCACGAGCGTGAGCATGCTTTTCCCCGATGCCCGCGCGGTGGATTAGGCGATGGAAGTGTGACAGGCCGCGTTAGGCCAGAGCTTTCTGGATGACTTTCCCCGCGACATCGGTCAGACGGAAATCGCGGCCTTGAAAGCGGTACGTCAAGCGTTCGTGATCCAGCCCCAGCAAGTGCAAAATTGTGGCTTGCAAATCGTGGACGTGGGCGGGATCTTCCACGCTGTAGTAGCCCAATTCATCCGTCTTGCCGACCGTCTGCCCGCCCTTCACGCCGCCGCCGGCCATCCAGAGGGCATAGGTATCAATGTGATGATCGCGGCCCGGCAGTTTGTCGCGTTCTTCGCCTTGCGGGGTGCGCCCGAATTCGCCGCTCCAGACCACCAAGGTATCTTTCAAGAGTCCGCGACGTTTGAGATCCATCACCAAGGCGGCGGAAGATTGATCGGTCTCGCGGCAGCGGTCATCCAAAGGTTGGCCGAGATTCGTGCCGGGGTTGCCGTGATGGTCCCAATCGGTGTGATAGAGTTGCACGAACCGCACGCCCTTTTCGATCAACCGCCGGGCGAGCAAACAGTTTCTCGCGAAGGAGGGTTTGTCGGGGTCGGCTCCGTAAAGTTCCAGCGTCTCTTTCGATTCGCCCCGCAGATCCATCAATTCCGGGGCGCTGGTCTGCATGCGGTAAGCCATTTCGTAAGCGGCGATGCGGGTTTGAATTTCGGGATCGCCCACGGTTTTTTGGCGAAGGGAATTGAGCGAGGCCACCGCACTCACGAACTCGCCTTGCCTTTGCCGATTAAATCCCTGCGGGTTGGAAAGATTGAGAATCGGATCGGCCCCGTTCAAAAACGGCACGCCTTGGTAAGTCGTCGGCAAGAATCCGCTGCCCCAAAGCGGCGTGCCGCCGCGCGGGCCGCGCGGCCCGGATTGCAGCACCACAAAGCCCGGCAGATTTTGGGATTCGCTGCCGATGCCGTAAGTCACCCAAGCCCCCATGCTGGGCCTACCGAAGCGGGGCGAGCCTGTGTTGACGAACAATTTCGCGGGGCCGTGGTTGAAGACATCGGTCTTCATGCTGCGGACTAGGCAGATCTCATCCGCGATGCCGCCAACGTGCGGAATGAGTTCCGAGAGTTCCATCCCGCATTCGCCGTACCGCCGAAATTTTCGCCTTGTGCCCAAGAGTTTCGCATCTTTTTTGATGAAGGCGAAGCGTTTGTTTTCGACGTAAGAAGCCGGGATGACTTGCCCGGAGAGTTCTTGCAGTTTGGGCTTAAAATCGAAGAGTTCCAAATGGCTCGGCCCGCCGGCTTGGAACAGGAAGATCACGTTTTTGCGCGTGCGGGAAAATGCCCTTGCCGGGGTGCAAAGGGATTCGACTCCGTGGAAGCCCCCTCTGCCGATGGCCGGGCCAGCAAGGAAGCCAAGGCCATCGAACCGATGCCCGTGCCGCATTGGCCGAAGAAATGCCGGCGGGTTTCGGCTTGAAGAAATTGCTGGGATATTTGCGTGGACATGATAAAGGTTCCGGTTTATTCGCGAGTGATAAATTCATCCAAGTTCAACAGTACGCGGGCGACCGCGACCCATGTGGCGGCTTCGATGGCGGGCACATCTTTGGGGAGTCCTTTCGGGGCGGCGAGCGCGGCGGCTTGGGGGGCTTTCTCGAACTGGGTTTGCTGCTTTTCCACGAAGGGCAACAGCACGCTCAGTTCTGCATTGGAAGGTTCGCGGGAGAACGCCAAATGGAAGGCTTCCCGCAAGCGGCCTTCGGGATAGGCCGGGGCTTCGGCTAAAATTCGCAGAGCCAAACTCTGGGCCATCTCGACAAAGGCCGCATCGTTCGCCAGCGTGAGGGCTTGCAGCGGCGTGTTGGAACGCGAGCGGCGGGTGCAGGTCGTGGTGGCATCGGAGGCGTCGAACGTCACCAACATCGGGTAAGGACTCGACCGCCAAAAATAAGTGTAAATCGCTCGGCGGTAACGGTCCAAACCGTTTTCGGTCGGCCACGGTTTTGCCTGTTGAGTGAGGACGTAAATCCCCGCGGGCTGCGGCGGATGGACGCCCGGCCCGTGCATCTTCGCGGAGAGCAAACCGCAGGCGGCGAGCGAGGCATCCCTTACGATCTCGGCTTCGATCCGCATTCGCGTTTGCCGGGCCAGCAACCGATTGCGGGGATCGCGTTCCTTTAGATCATCCCGCAAATTCGAGGATTGCCGATAAGTCGCCGAGGTCACAATTAAACGGTGCAGCGATTTCATGCTCCAACCCTGGGGACCAAAAAACTCGGCGGACAGCCAATCCAACAATTCGGGATGGGAAGGCGGCGAACTTTGCAGGCCGAAATCGTTTTCGGTCTCCACAAAACCCAGCCCGAAGTAACGCTGCCAAATGCGGTTGACGGTCACGCGGGCGGTCAACGGATGGCTGGGATCGAGCAGCCATTCGGCGAACTCCAAGCGGTTGGGGAATTCGTGCTCGGATTTTAAGGGAGGCAGCACGCGGGGCACGTCCGGCGTGACTTCGGCTCCGTGCCTTAAAAAATCCCCCCGCACATGAATGAAAGTCTCGCGGGGTTTGGCCCGTTCCCGCAGAATCATCGTGGTGGGAATCGCCTTGGCCAAATCCTCGCGTTCGCTTTTCAACTGGGCAACTTTGTCGGCCAGCGGTTTGCGGGCGGCATCGGTGTTTTGGTAAGCCGCCAGCAATTGATTTTGCTCGGCTTTCGATCGCTTGGCTTTCGGTTTCGCCAAGATGCGGCGGAGGGGTTCGGGCAGCATCAATGATTGTTGCGGGGCATCGCTGACCGACAAGCGAAAATATCCCAGCGTGTATTTCGATCCGCTGTTTTGATGCAAGCGAAATTGCACGCGGGAACCCTGCTTGGTTGCAATCGCGTTCGCCGGGAAGAAAATCGCTTCGCGGTCCACGTTGAGTTTGCCGCCTTTGATGTTAATGGCCCAACCCAATTTTTGCTTGTTGCCGTCGATGGCGGCGGTCACGGGGTGGCCATCTTGGGAATGATCGGCCACGGCATGAATCAGCTTGATGGGGGCCAAGTTTTTGGCATCGCTCGACCCTTGAAAAACTTCAAATTCGCTGAGCACAAAATTCCCATTGCCCGCCCGCCCCGGCCCTTTATTGGGTAGGCTGATGTGCGTGAGGGCTTCCAAGCGGATCGCGGTCGCATTGTTCAAGGGAAGATCGGCGGTGACCAAAAACGTATCGGTGTCGGGGCCGCTGAAATCCACGAAGACTGCATCGTTGTCTTGCACCGCCAAGACCGAACCTTTTTCCGTCGCGAGTTCCGTGGGTTTTAACACCGTCCATTCCGGTTCGGTTTGCAGTTGTTGGGAAATCTGGCTTTCCCACGCATTCAAACCCTGGGCGAACTTGGCATCGTGGATTTTGAGAGGTTTCTCGGCTAAGGCGATGGCTTGGTCGAGACTTTTCAACCGCTGGGTTTGCGTGGAAGTGGGAACTTGGAACGTCGGCTCCTCTTGGTTATTGAAGAACGCGAACAGTTCGTAATACTCCCTCTGGCTGATGGGATCGTATTTGTGCTGATGGCATTGAGCGCAGCCCACGGTTAGGCCCATCCAAACGCTGCCGGTGGTGTTGGTGCGATCCACCACCGATTCAATGCGAAACTGCTCTGGGTCGGTTCCGCCCTCTTGGTTAATGAGCGTGTTGCGATGAAAGCCGGTGGCAATCAACTGATCGGGCGTGGGTTTCGGTAAGAGATCGCCCGCGAGTTGTTCCTTGGTGAATTGATCGAAAGGCAAATCGCGGTTGAAGGCATCGATCACCCAATCGCGGTACTTCCAAATGCTGCGAGGGCCATCAATCGTGAAGCCGTTGGAATCTGCATAGCGGGCCAAGTCCAACCAATGCCGGCCCCAGCGTTCGCCATACTGAGGCGAAGCCAACATGCGGTCCACCAGGCGTTCGTAAGCATCGGGGCGGGAATCATTCACGAAGGCTTGCACTTCCTCCCAACCCGGAGGCAACCCGCGCAGATCGAAACTCAGCCGGCGAATTAACGTCGCACGCTCGGCTTCCGGGGAAGGCGACAAGCCTTCTTTTTCCAAGCGGGCCAGCACGAAACGGTCAATCGGGTTTCTGGCCCAGGCGGTGTTTTTCGTTGCTGGAACAACGGGGCGGACAATCGGGCGAAACGCCCAATGCGTGGGGGAGTTTTTCGCGTGGGCGATTTCCTCGTTGGGTGCTCTGGCTCCCTGTTCGATCCAACGGCGGATCAACGCGATTTGAGCTGCGTTGAGTTTCGGACCCTCGGCGGGCATTTCGGAAACTTCGCCTTTCCCGATCAGCGTTTGATACAGCAAACTCTTTTCCGGTTGGCCCGCGACCAATGCCGCCCCACGGTCGCCGCCCCGAAGCAGCAACTTGGCCGCATCCAACCGCAGGCCGGATTCTTGCTTCGTCGGACCGTGGCAACTCAGGCAATGCCTTGCCAAAATCGGTTTGATTTCGCGAACGTAATCCACCCGCTCTTCCGCCTTAAGCGGCGAAACCATTCCCAAACCCATCGCAACCAGCAAAGCACATCGCATGATGACGGTCCCAAACTTCTCTAAAAACCACAAACTTTTCGCGACATCAAATCATAAACAAATCCCGATCAAATCGCGAATCCCCGCCCGGCAGAAATCCCGCATGGTTATTCGACGCTCGCGAAATCCTCTGCGGGAAAGTACACTAAACCTTCGGCATGAAAACACCCTTTTCCAACCGCTTTCGCTCTGCAACTCAGAATTTCTTTTCCGGGAGAACCCCATGCGCAATCTGAAAATGGTCTTTGTGGCAACCTTGCTGCTGTGTTTGATGAGTCAGCACGGCCAAAGCCAAGACAAAGCGGTTCCCCCGCAAAAACCCGCCCAAGCGGATGGGAAACAGCAACCGCTGCCGAAAGAGTTCGCCGCCTTCGCTTATGTTCCCTCCGAATCCGCAGTCTTAATCAGTCTCCGGCCAACCCAGCGCAATTCAAAAACGAACTCGTTCAGAAAATTCCCGGCATAGATAGCTGAACGAAGAAATCAGAAAGCATCGCCGGGGCCGATCCGCGGAACATTGAGCGAATCACCGTCGCTCATTGGCTGGGTGAAGAGCAAGGTTTGCAGAGGACGGTGGAACCGCCTGCAATTGCCAAAGGTGGATCTCGGCGTGATTTTTCACTTCCACAAGACATTCAATCCCAAGGATTTTGAAGCAACCAGACATCGAGAATTTCAGCGATGCAACATCCCACGGCGTGACCTACCGAACCGCCGGATTGCGGGGCATATTTCATGCCCAATCCCACCACGCTCCTCGTGGCTCGCCGAGAAGCCATGGAAACCATGCTCGCCAACAAAACGCCGGCGAAAATCGTGCGCTTGGCTTTGGCAACAGGGTTGGATCACGATGTCACGCTTGTCGCCGAGTTCAAATCGCTGCGCCCGTTGCTGAAGGATTTCGCCAAGCAGGATGAGATACAACTGCAGGGCTTCGCGGAATTGCCCGATCATTTGGATCGGCTGACTCTCCAGTTGGATTTCACGAAAACGGCGGATCTCAAGCTGGTGATCGAGACCAACAGCGAAAAAGCCCCGCAAACGATTCAAAAAGCCTACAACATGGCCTACGGCTTAATCGCTTTGCAACTTCCTCAGCTCTCGAAACAATTCCAACGAAAAATGGGCGAGGAGTTGGGGCTGAAAACCATCAAGCTGCTTAACCAAATCTACACCACCGCCAAGGCCGAGACGGACGGCAAACGGTTCCAACTCCATCTGCAAGTGCCGGCCTCGGCGAAAGAGTATCTTCAATCGCTGGGCGAATGGCAAAAAAAACGCGAACTGGAATTCGCCAAGAAAAGGAATCTGAAAATGATCGGCCTAGCCATTCACAATTACCACGATACCTTCAAAATGTTTCCCTTCCCCAATGGCCGTTCCGAACTTCCCGAAGCTCAGCAAGGCAAACTCAGTTGGCGGGTGCATATTTTGCCCCAAATAGATGAAGCCCTACTCTACAACAAATTCCATCTGGACGAAGCCTGGGACAGCAAGCACAATAAAGCCTTGCTCGCCGAAATGCCCGCTGTTTACAAGCTCAGCGATCAAACCAAGCCCGGCTACACGCAATACGTCGCCCCCGAGGGCAAAGGTTTTCTTGTGGATGGCGATACGCCGCGACGTTTCCGCGACATCACCGATGGCTCATCCAACACGTTGATGGTCGTGACCGTCAAACCCGACAAAGCCGTGCCCTGGACCAAGCCCGGCGGTTTCGATCTTGATCCCGCCAAAGCCGGCAAAATTCTGGGCGGCTACGAGAACGGCAATCTGGTACTCTTCGGCGATGGCCGAGTGTTATATCTCGATCCCAAATTGGATGCGGAGACCCTCAAAGCTCTGTTGACCATCGGCGGCCAGGAACCGATTAGCTCGGATAGCGTCGAGTATGATGCGAGCGATCCCGATGGTGCAAAGCGGGCGGCTTCTCGCGTGCAAAAAGTCGAGGAGAAAAGAGCACCCTCCATTGACAGATAACCCGCGGCCTTCCACGATAGTTGGCGCACGTTCCGCCGGTGAAATCCGCCAAGCGCGTGTCTTGGCATTCCTGAAACCATCACTCGATCACTTACACAAGGAGGAGGCTCCGATGAGATGCCTCGGATTGATTCTACTGGGATTGTTGTTTGTTGCTCCCTTGGGTTGCAGCAAAAAGTCGGAAGAGAAATCGGACAAAAGCGGGAAAACCACGGCGGATGGCAAGTCGCCGGACAACAAAACCGCCAATAACACGTCCAAGGCGGCGGGGGAAGCTCCCTGCCTGAACGTGGCCGGTTTGACGGGCGAGAACGCGGCGTTAGGCTGCATTCCGCAAAATTCCATCGTGATGGCCACCGTCCGCACAACCGCGATCCTCAATAGCAAGCTCGTCAAAAGCCTGCCGGAAGATGTGGTTCCCCTCGGCAAAAAATTGGCCGAAGCCCAAAAAGCAACTGGGATCGACCTCCGCACCCTCGAGCGCGCCAGCATCGGATTATGGCCCGGCGATGGCCACGCGATGAGTGTGTTTGGCCTCGGAGGCCCCCGAAGGGGGGATCCCCCCAAAAGGGGTTTCCGAAAGATGGGACTCCAGTGAGTTTGAGAAAACCGAAGCATTGCCACGAAAAGAGTTTCGCAAATTTGATGAAGGTGCGAAAACATTCGCAGAGCCGCGCGAAGAGTTTAAGAACGACTGCGAAGTGCAACCGGGTAATGAAGTTCGCAGAAGCAGTTTCCTCCCGATGGACCTGGCGGACCCGGCGGGATTCCTCAATTGGATTTCGTCTTGGTTTTGCAGTTTTCTCAACCGCTCGATTGGAAAGCCATCCAAGCCAAGCTGCCCGAACTGAAAGCCGCTTCGCACAACGGGATCGCATACCACGAGGTTCCCGAAGCCGATGCGCCTGCGTTTTTTCAGCCGAACCCTAAAACTTTGGTAATGACCCACCGGGATGACATGGCCGAGGTGCTGGACAACACCAAGCCCGCCCAAGTGGTGCAAACGGCTTTGAAGCAGGGGATGGATCACGATCTGGCCCTGGTGACTCGGTTGGAGTCGCTTCGCGGTTTGGCCGAAGGCCCGGCGATGATGGCCGATCAGCAAGTCAAAGGCGTGGCCGCTTTGCCGGAACAATTGGAAGGCACGGTGTTCACCTTAGACCTGCAAGACGGCTTGGATTTGAATCTCATCGTGGAAACCAATACCGAGGAAGCGCCCAAACCATCAAAAAAGCCTACGATGTGGGCTATGGCTTGGCGGGAGCCTTCCTTGGGCTGCAAATGCCCGCCACCGTCAAGCAAGCCTTGGGCGAAGATCTGGGTAGCGATGTCGTCCGCCTCATCGGGCAAGTCTATGCCAAGGCTGAGGGCGAAGCCGCCGGCAACCAGTTCAAGTTCCATTTGCACGTTCCCGCTTCAGCGGGGGATCTGCTCCCCAAAGCGGCGGCTGTGGCCAGAGAAGCTGCAAAATCCGCGACACACAGAAATTACCTCAAACAAATCGGGCTGGCTTGCCACAATTTCCACGAGATTTACCGCATCGTTTCCCTTCCCCAATGGCAATTCCGACTCTCCCGAAGCCCAGAAAGGCAAACTCAGTTGGCGGGTCTATATTCTGCCCCTAATCGACCAAGCCCCCCTTTTACGAGCAGTTCCACCTTGATGAAGCCTGGGACAGCGAACACAACAAAGCCTTGTTCGACAAAATGCCCGAAATCTACAAACTGAGCGAGGAAACCAAACCCGGCTACACGCAAATCGTGGCCCCCGCAGGCAAGGGCTTTATCGTGGATGGCGATGCGAGCCGAAGGATGTCGCGACTTCACTCGATGGCTCGTCCAACACGATTATGGTTTTGACCGTGAAACCCGACCAAGCCGTGCCCTGGACCAAGCCCGGCGGCTTCGAGTTGGACCCCGCCAAAGCCGCCGAGATTTTAGGAGGCGATCCCAAAGGCTTTCTAGCGTTGTTCGCCGATGGGAGCGTCAGCACGCTCGATCCCCACGCGGACCCCAAGACCCTGAAAGCCTTGCTGACCATCGGCGGCGGGGAACCCGTCGATCGTGAAGCGGCTTCGAGTGGAGCCAAAAAAGCCGATCCTGGCCGAGACAAATAACCGGCCCCATGCGAGCGGAGTTTTCGCGTTCCAAACCAATCATTGCGGATCGCGAAACCCGCTTCTATACTCGAACGGCAAAAGGCGAGCGGGAGGCGTAAGCCTCCCGGTTTCTCGCAAATCTCGTGAGCGGAAAGGCGCTAGCCGCCGGTCTTGCCAACTTTGTACCGGCGGCTAGCGCCTTGCCGCTCACTTGAACCCTACAAGACGCCCAACTCACCACTCCACGGAACCGGGAGGCTTACGCCTCCCGCTCGCCTTGGTTTTTCTGAAAATAACTCACCGCAAATGACCACCAAACCGTTGCCGTTTACGGAATCGCAAATCCGCGAACTTCAAAAAACCTATCCCACGCCGTTCTACATTTACGATGAAGCCGCGATTCGCCAGAACGCCCGGCGGTTGAACGCGGCGTTCGCTTGGTGCGATTCCTTCAAAGAGTATTTCGCCGTCAAAGCCGCGCCCAATCCGCATTTGCTGGCCATCCTGAAAGAGGAAGGTTTCGGCGGGGATTGTTCCAGCATGGCGGAGCTAGTGCTCTGCGAAAAAGTGGGCATCACCGGCGAAGACGTGATGTTCACCTCCAACGACACGCCGGCTTACGAATATCAAAAAGCGAAAGACCTGGGGGCGATTCTCAATCTGGACGACATCTCCCACGTGGATTACGTCGATCAGAACCTCGGCCTGCCGGAAGTGCTTTCGGTCCGTTATAACCCCGGCCCCTTAAGGGAAGGCAACGCGATCATCGGCAACCCCGAAGAAGCCAAGTACGGGCTGATGCGGGAGCAGATTTTTGAAGCCTACCAAGCCGCCCGGCAAAAAGGCGTGAAGCGGTTCGGGCTGCATTCGATGGTGGCCTCCAACGAACTGAACCCCAGCTTCTTCATCGAAACCGCCCGCATGCTGTTCGAGATCGCCCGCGAAGTCGCCGAGCGGTTGGACGTTCGCTTGGAGTTCATTAACCTCGGCGGCGGAATCGGGATTCCCTATCGTCCCGAACAAACCCCGGTCGATCTGGAACGCTTGAGTGCGGGCGTGAAAGAAGTTTACGACGAGATCATCGTGCCCGCCGGCCTCGATCCCCTCAAAATCTGCATGGAAAACGGGCGGTGCATCACCGGGCCTTACGGGTATCTGGTGACGCAGGCGATTCACGAAAAGCGGATCTATAAAAATTACGTCGGCGTCGATGCCTGCATGGCCAACTTAATGCGGCCCGGCATGTATGGGGCCTATCATCACATCACCGTTTTGGGCAAGGAAGACGCCCCATTAACCGAGACGTTGGACATCGTGGGATCGCTGTGCGAGAACAACGACAAATTCGCCATCGACCGGAAACTACCCAAGATCGACCCCGGCGATTTGTTGGTGATTCACGATGCCGGCGCGCACGGGCACGCGATGGGTTTTCAGTACAACGGCAAACTCCGCAGCGCGGAATTGCTGCTTCGCCCGGATGGCAGCGTGAAACAAATCCGCCGCGCCGAAACCCTCAGCGACTATTTTGCCACCCTAGATTTTTCCGAGTTAGCCGTAGGGCAGGCTCCCGCCTGCCATCCCGAATAGATCATCTTTTCAATCCGGCAGGCGGGAGCCTGCCCTACCAAATCATCTCGTTGGTAATTTCAGAGAGACACGAGGTCATGATTACGATTTCCCCCGTCAAGCGGGCTTTGGTTCCGGTCGATAGCCAAGCGGCTCAAAAAATAATGGGGCCGAATTACGATGAGTTCCAAAGCGATGAAGAAATTTGGAACCATCCTCCAAAAACAGCCCGATTGCATCCTCCGCGTCACGATGGCGCATTGCGATCAAAAGGACCTAACAAAGATTCTGAAAGATGGCTCGCCGGAAGCCCTCGACAAATCGCGCGAAAATTTCCAGCAATTGATCGAAGGCCCGTTGACGCGCGTGGTTGAAAATATGCTTTGGGTTTATGAAATCCGCGACCGCCGGCGGCCGGAACTGCGTCAAATCGGCTTGGGCGGGGCGGCGAAGACGAAAGAAATTCGCACCGAGCAAACGCCACAAGGCACGGTGATTCGCAACGAAGGCATTCGCGAGGAAAAAGCCCAAGGTCGGGCGAAGTTGATCGAAAAAACGCAGTCTTACATCGGGACCGTCAACAACACCGTTGAAGATGGTGAAGGCCGAGTTGTCACCGCCCTCGAACAATTCGCCGATGCCCGCGATTGCGATTACGAAGCCGTGGATGAATTCGGCAACCAACATCGCGTGTGGTTGGTCACGCAGCCTGCGGACATCGAAATTTTCACCCAACTTTTCGCCGAGGAACCGTGCGCATTCGTGGCAGATGGTAATCACCGCAGCGCTGCGGCGGCTTTGTTGGGCAAGGAAGATTATCTGGCCGTGTTTTTCACCACGGGCCGCATGTGGCTGGCTCCGTATAACCGTTTGGTGAAGCCCGAAAAATCCATCGCCGATTGGCCGGAAGCCCTCTCGCAATTTTTCGAGGTGGAACCCCTGGACGACTTGGCGGAGTTTCAACCGACGACCACGCACGAGATCGGATTTTATCTCCCGAATTGTTGGTATCGCCTGCGGCCCAAAGCGGGCACGTTCGATCCTAAAAACGCCGCCGAAGCGATTGATGCTGACATCGTGCAAAACCGCGTTTTCCACGATCTTTTGGGCATCGCCGATCCCCGCGATGAACAACTTACGTTTGTGGGCGGCAACAAAAGCTCGGCGTGGCTCAAATCGCAGGTGGACCAGGGCAAGCACGAATTCGCCGTCACGCTGCCGCCTGTCACCATGCAGCAGTTCGTGGAAGTCTGCAAACAAAACCGCTTTATGCCGCCGAAATCCACCTGGTTTGAACCTAAAATCCGCAGCGGCTTGGTGACCGCCCTGCTGGATTGATGCGTTTTTTCCGGCATCTCCCTAGGAGCGGCTCCCAATTCGCTGTGTTTCAGCTTCTTCTTCGCGGGGGAGCGCCGGGGCCTCGTTCGGCATCTTCCGGGGTGCTGCCGATGATGATGTCGAAGTTGGCGGCCAGTTCGTTCAGTTTCGATTTGGGAATGGGTTGGAAATCCACCATCAACCGTTCGCGGGCTTTGGGATCGCGAAGCCCCCTAAGCACGCCGTCGTTTTTGTTGAGTTCGTGGCCTTTGATGTAGCATTGCGTGGTTAAGTGGCGTTTGCCTTTGATGTTAATCGCAAAATGAATGTGCGGTGTGCGGGGTTGATAGGGCACGGGTTTGATCGTGCGGAAGTAATACTCGCCTTTGGAGCCGGTGAGAAACCGCCCGAAGCCTTGGAAGTTTTTGTCCCTTTCGCCCCCGCCGCTTTGCGAATGAATGTAAACACCGTTGTGGTCGGCTTGCCAAATCTCCACGAGGGCATTGCGCACCGGTTCGCCGGACGGGCTGAGGATGCGGCCCGTCAAATGGGTGACCTCACCCACGCCGGGAGTAATGCCATCGTTAATGATGAGCAAATCGTTATCGGTGTCCAAAGGCAGATGGTCGGGATAAAACGGCCCTTCGGTTTGCCGGGGCGTTTGAGAAAGTTCCTCGGCGAACACGCCGGGCACAGTCAAAGCCGCCGTGGTGAACGCCATCCCCTGCAAAAACCGTCGCCGCCCGGAAGAAGTTGCCTGTTCCATTGTGTGTGGCTCCCAAAAGAAATTAGAGGTTCTCTTTTTATCTTACGAAACCCCGCCGGGCTTGAAAAGTTCCGCTTGCATTGGCTTTGAACCGTCGGTTTTTGCCGCGCGGCTTAATAGCCGAACACGCGGGCTAAGATCCGTCCCAACCAAACGGCGGGAAAGCCCAAGCCCACGTTGGCGACGACGTTCAAAACCGCCTGGCGAATTTGCTCTTCCCGAAGAAGTTCGATGGTTTGGTAACTGAATGTGGAAAACGTGGTCAACGACCCTAAAATGCCCGTCACCAGGAACAACCGCAGGGAATAAGGCAGCCAGGCTTGTTCTTCCGCCGTCGGTTGATCGATCAGAATTGTCATCAAAAAGCCGATGAACAGGCATCCCAAGACATTGACCACCAGCGTGCCCGCCGGGACAAAATTCGGACAAGCTTTTTGAACCACGCCGTTCAACGCGTACCGTGAAACCGCCCCGACAAACCCGCCCAAGCCGACCATCAACACATACATCATGTTTTCTTTGTCCTGCAAAAACGTGATTCCCAGTTTGAGACGAGGACGATTATTTAAGCCGTTCCAGAGCCGCGAAGGTTTCGACGAGTCGGCGGGCGGAACGCAGGCCATCTACGGCAGCGGTGACAATTCCCCCCGCGTAGCCGGCTCCTTCCCCTACCGGATACAGCCCCGCGATGTGCGGGCATTGGCGGGTGTCCGGGTCGCGGTCGATGCGCAGCGGCGAACTGCCCCGCATTTCCGGCCCCACCAAAATCGCATGCCGCAAATACTCGCCCCGCCATTTGCGATCCATCACCGGCAGCCCTTTTTGAATCGCAGCGAAAACCGGCGGAGGGATGACCTCGGCCAAGTTCAGCGGAACCGTGCCCCGCTCATAAGAACACTCCAACTGGCCGGCGGAAACTCGGCCCGCCAAAAAATCGCGGGCGGTTTGGATCGGCGAAAAATAATTCCCGCCCGCCAAGCGAAACGCGGCAGATTCGTAACGCCTTTGCACTTCCACCCCAGCCAAGGGATGCGCGGAACCGAACTCGCCCGGCTCCAAAGTCACCACCAAACCGCTGTTGGCGAAGGGCGTATCGTGCCGGCTGTTGCTCATGCCGTTGGAGCAGAACATCCTCGGCTCGGAAATGCTGGGGATAATAATTCCTCCGGCGCACATGCAAAACGTAAACAGATCCCTTTGCCCCCGCGCGAGCAAAGTGTAATCGGCCGCCCCCAATAGGTCCAGATATTCCGCCCGCCCGTATTTGTGCCGATTGACTTCTTCCTGCGGATGTTCAATCCGCAAACCCAACTGAAAGGCTTTGGGGAACATCGGCACGCCGAGTTCGTAAAGCATTTCGTAAGTATCGCGGGCACTGTGGCCAATGGCCAGAATGACTTGTGACGTGGAAATCTCCCCGCTGGAAGTCGCCACGCTTGCGATATGGCCCTCGGTGATGTTGAGTTTTTCCAATCGGCAGCCAAAGCGATATTCGCCGCCCAGGGCTTCGATTTTTCGGCGGAAGTTTCGGCAGATCATGGGCAGTTTATTGCTGCCCAAATGCGGACGGTGTTCGTAAACCAGGGATGGCCTGCCGCCGCATTCCACGAAGCGATCCAAAACCCAATCCACGTCCGGCCCTGAGATTCGGCAAGTCAGTTTGCCATCGCTGAAACAGCCGGCTCCGCCTTCGCCGAACAGGTAATTGTTCTCCACGTCGTGCGGGCCGCCCGCATCGAAATTGCGAATTGCGGGAACCCGTTCCTTCACCGCTTGCCCGCGTTCCAGGATGATCGGGCGGTAGCCTTTCTTTGCTAAATAATATCCCGCGAGCAAACCGGCAGGACCGGAACCCACCACCACCGGGCGTTCGTTTAATGGAACCTCGCCGGGCGGCGGATCGTAAAATGCTTTCGCCGCAAAGCGATCCACGTCTTGGCCCATTCGCAGCCGGGGCGACTCCGCAACCTCGGCAGGCAATTCGACGAGAACCGAGAAAACGAAGCGGAGCTCGTGCCGTTTTCTCGCATCCAAACTCTTCCGCAAAATCCGCCAAGATTGCAAATCGTCCTCTCGCACGCCCAAACGATCGGCGATTTGCCGGGGCAGTTCGGTTTCGGGTTCTTCCACGCGCAGGCGAAGATTCGTAATCCTCACGCGATGAGAATCCCCACCCGCGTTGGGCGTCGTTTGGTCTGTCATGCGTTCCATTTTTATGCGCTGTTTATCCGTGATCCTTTTTTGGACACTTGAATCCTTTTTTGGACAGCCTTAACCGAAACCGCCGGAAACCAGAGACTTTTTTCGCCAGCTTTCCATGTCGGTAGAAATTCGCAAAGCATTGTTCTCTAGTAACTTACGTTGTTTACAAAACTTTGACATAACTTTGACCCGACCCTGACAGTTCGCAATTGTCGCCTGCCTATACTTGCTGTAGACTGCCACCGTTTTCTGCTGTCGAACCGTTTTGGCAGCACGCAGACTTTGCCTGGGTGCCTTCCCCCCGTTGATAACCCACCTCGATTTTTGCACTCCGAATAGGAAATCACAATGTCTACCGATCTTATCTCTTCTCCGCCTGAATTGCAGGAGCAAGCCGAGACGTTTTCCGATCCCGAATTGAACGATTTCGAGGGATCCGGAGATGTGGCCGCCCCCCAACCGAGCCAATCGGCCCAAGATAAAGCCGAGATTTTGGCCGCCCTCGACCCCAGTGAATTGCGGTTGAACAACGTCGATTGGGTCGTCTTCACTTGGATGGTGCTGGTCCATGCGGGAGCTTTGGCGGCTCCGTTCTTTTTCAGTTGGACGGGCCTTGCCGTGTGCTTGGTCTTGCATTGGGTGACGTGCAGCATCGGGATTTGCCTGGGCTACCACCGCTACTTGGCCCACAAATCTTTGAAGCTGAAACAACCGGCGGAATTCCTCACGCTGCTTTGCGGGGCGATTTCCGGCGAAGGCTCGCCTTTGCAATGGGCGGCAGTTCATCGGGTGCATCATCAACGCTCCGACTTGAAGGGCGATCCCCATTCCCCGCTCGAAGGCACGTTTTGGTCGCACATCCTTTGGTTGTTCATCGGACACAAAGCCAGTTACCGCGACCAATTGTATCGGCAATACGTTCCCGAACTCGCCGCCCGCCCGCTGCTGAGGTTCTTCCAAAAGACGGAATTCTTCTGGCTCGTGGCCACCGGCGTGACGCTGCTGGCCTTGGGCGGGTTGCCAGTTTTGTTGTGGGGCATGTGCGTGCGGATGGTGTTCGCCTATCACAGCACGTGGTTCGTCAACTCGGCCACGCATCTTTGGGGCTACCGCAATTACGACACCCGCGATGAATCCCGCAATTTGTGGTGGGTCGCGATTCTCAGTTACGGCGAAGGCTGGCACAACAATCATCACGCCCACCCCAGCCTCGCTCCGGCGGGCCATCGTTGGTGGGAAGTCGATGTCACATGGTGGGCCATCAAATTCCTGAAAGTCATCGGCCAAGCGTATGACGTGCGCGACCGCGTTCCCGAAAGAACCAATCGCAGCACCACCGAAGCCACGGAAATCGAAGCCGCCGAACTCGCTCCGGCCTCGGCTTCCCCCCACGAAAACCCCCTCAAAGCCTCCGTCGCGTAAAACGGTTTTCCAAAAGAGACGCGATCACTCGAAGCATCGGCAAGCCCGCAAACCGGGTAATTGCCGGTGCTTTTCGTCTTTCTGGCCGCCAACAATCCGAGGATTGAGACCCGTGACCAAACCGGGTTACAATTAAGCTCTTGGGCGCACGTTGCTGTCTCGCGTCCGAATACATACGGTTTATTGATCCGAGGAGATCCCCGCATGGCCTCGAAATTGTTGCGTTCGCGAACTCTCATCGGTTGGGTTTTCCCACTGATGATCTTGGGCGGTTTGACGGTCGCCACCCGCTGGAGCATGTCGGCTCCGCCGGAATCATCAACGGAAAATAACAGCCCGCCCAAGGTTCCCGCCGACTCCAAAGCAGCCCTGGCGAGCTTCAACGAATTGATCGGCGGATGGCGCGGCGTGGGAATGCCCCGCCGCGGCTCAAACGTGGGAGCCTGGTTTGAAACCGCCGATTGGGTTTGGGACTTCAAAGAAAAAACCCCGGCGATTAAGTACGACGTGAAGCAAAGCCAACTCTTGAAATCCGCCCGCCTGACTTGGAACCCCGCGCAAAAACAATTCCAACTCAAAGCCATTCTGCCGGATGATTCCACCCGCGAATACCAGGGCAAGCTGAGCGATGCCAAAAAACTCGTGCTGGAATCCCCCGCCGATGAAGCCGGCCAAAGCCACCGCATCACCATCACGCAACTCAACGAAAAGCGAACTTTGGTTCTGCATGAAAAACGCACGGGCCAAGGTTCCTACCGACGGGTTGCGGAAGTCGGCTACACCCGCGCGGGCACAAGCCTGGCCGTCGAAGGCGCGGGCGAATTGGAATGCGTCGTCACCGGAGGCAAAGGCACGATGGCCGTCAGCTTACCAGGGCAAAACCTATTACGTCTGTTGCAGCGGCTGCAAGCAAGCCTTCGAAGATGACCCCCAAGGCATTATCGCCGCCTACGAAAAAAAAGCCGCCGAGCGAAAAGCGAAGAAATAAGAATGAGCGGTCAGACACTAACCGCCGTTTTCTTTCGATCCGAAGAACCGGCGGCTAGCGCCTTGCCGCTCACTTGAGATTAGCTCATCTTATTTATGAACCCGGCTCGGTAGTTTTTCGTGGATGAAGTCGGTCATCATTTGCCGTAGGTGGCGGGTTGTGTTTTGGCCTTCGCGGATGGCGTGGGTGCGGTTGGGATAGGCGAACGTCCGAAAGCGTTTGTTGTGGCGGATCAACTCATTGATTAAAAGTTCCGTGGTTTGGTAGTGGCAGTTGTCGTCCCCCGTGCCGTGAATGATGAGTAGATCGCCTTCAAGTTGCTGGGCGAAGTTGATTGCCGATCCGTTCCGGTAACCTTCCACGTTCTCGCGAGGAAGGCCCATGTAGCGTTCTTGGTAGATGCTGTCGTAATACCGTTGATTGGCCACCGGAGCGATGGCGATGGCCATACTATAGAGTTTGGGGTACTTAAAGATCGCCTGCAAACTGGATGATCCGCCGCCGCTCCACCCCCAGATGCCTACCCGCTTCGGATCGAGATAGGGCCGATCTTTGAGCAGCGATTTCACGCCCTCGGCTTGATCTTGAGGCGAGAGAATCCCGATTTTCCGGTAGACCGATTTTCGCCAAGCCCGCCCAAGCGGCGCGTGGGTTCCGCGATTGTCGATGGTGACGATGATGTATCCTTCTTGAGCCAGCATCAGATGCCAAAGATAACTCGATCCGCCCCAACGATCCGTCACCGTTTGCCCGGCGGGTTCGCCGTAAACGTAAACCAAGAGCGGATATTTTTTCTTAGGATTCAACTTCGGCGGCTTGAGGCACCAGGCGGGCATTTGCAGGCCATCGCTGGCGGTGACGTGGAAAAACTCCACGCGGGATCGCTTTAATTCATGGAGTTTTTTTCGCAACTCTTTGTTCTGTTCCAAATGCCTTCGGCGTTTGTGGGAAGGCAGTTCGATGAGTTCCGTTCGCGGCGGCACATCAAAACTGGAGCGCGTATGAACCGCCCATTTGCCATCGGCGGAGATCTGGTAATCGTGCCAGCCCGCTTGCGAGGCGGGCGTGAGCCGGGTGAGTTCCGTGCCATCGAACCGCACCTGGTACAAATACCGTTGGGCGGGGTTGTCCGGCGATGCGATGAAATACAGCCGGCGGTTTTTTTGATCGACGTGGGCAAGCTGAATCACGTCAAAATCGCCCGGCGTGGCCAGCGTGGTTTTCGTTCCATCCGACGAAACCAAATACACATGCCGCCAACCATCGCGTTCGCTAATCCAGGTGAATTGCTTGCCCTCATCAATCCAATGCAACTCATCATGCACATCGACCCAAGCCTCATCGCGTTCGGTCAGAATGGTTTTCAAAGAGCGGCGATAAACATCGTACAACATCACGCGGTTGGCGTTTTGCTTGCGGTTGAGTTGTTGAATCAATAACGCTCCCGAATTCTCGACCCATTCCATGCGGGCGATATAATGGTCTCGTGAATCGCCGGGCAGATCGATCCATTGGATTTTGCCCGTGTCAAGATAGATCACGCCCGCGCGGCAGGCGGAGTTTTGCTCGCCGGTTTTGGGGTAGGGAATCCAAGTAATTTTGGGATAAAACGAATCGGTGTTGTTGACCAGCGGAAGTTGCGGAACGCCGGTGGTATCCAATTGCCAAAACGCAATGGCTTGGCCATCGGGGCTGAAACGAAAGCCATCCCTTAGGCTGAGTTCTTCTTCATAAACCCAATCGAACGTGCCGTTGATGATTTTCTCGGAAGCGGTTTCGGTCAGTTGCTTGACCGTGCCGTTTCTAAGATCTTCCAGATAGATGTTTCGCTCGTAAACGTAAGCCGCGTGCTTTCCCGTGGGAGAGAACTTGGCGAACATCAAGGAAGACGGTTTGGCGAACTCACCGAGTTTTCGCAGTTGCCGACTGCTGCGGTCAAAGACCCAATAATCGCCTTTGGTGTGGCTTCGCCAAACCCTTTGGGAATTGGTGAAGATCAATACGGAAGAGAGATCTTTGGAGAACGTATAATCTTCAATCGCCAACGGGGCGGATTCGAGCGAAGGCGCTAAGTCGGCTGCGGAGACCATCACGCTTTGCTTGCCGGTTTTGGCGTCCCAGCGGATGATGTCCCGCCCGCGGGAAGTTGTTTTTGAGGATTCCAGCGTGGTGTAGGCTGCGGAGTTTTTCAGCCAACGCACGCTTGGCTGCTTGGCATGAAACTCGCTGCTTTTATAGATCCGATCCAACGTCAACCGCGACGGGTCGGCGGGCTTGGCCTCTTCGGCGTGAGCCGAACCCGATGAAAACACAAAGACAACGCACGCCCCGAAAACATAAAGGGCGAGTCGCTTCCACGCGATGGAAAATAAGTGCATGCGGTTTGATGTTCGTCCAAGGTGTGATTCGAAGAGGTTCCGTACCGTCGTAGTTATCCTACGAATTAGGGTTGATAAACAATCAGTTTCAGGATTTGTGTGCCATGCCCAAGGCTCTGTGTGGGCATGCTTTTGCCGAGAAGCCGACGTGTTTCGATCAAACATGGCCACTCAAAGCAGTGGCCATGCCACCCATCCTGTTACTTGCCTTTGGTTTGGGTTTGGATTTTCTCGATTTGTTCTTGCAGTTTTTTGTATTGTTCTTGGAGCTTATTGAGTTCGCTTTGCAGCTTTTGCATTTGAACGGGCGGTTTGGCCTCATCCAGTTTTTTGAGGGCAGCTTTGGCGGCGGTTCGCACACGGGGGTCGCCATCGTGCTCCGACATCGTTTCGAGCCGGTCTTTTTCATTCTGGGCCAGGTGGGGAACCTGCGTCAACGCCGCAATCGAAGACCGGCGAATTCGCGGGCCGGGTTCTTTCAGATAAGAAGCCAACAAGTCCAAGGCCCCGGTTTGTTTGTCCTTGGGGAACTCGTGCTTTTTCAAAGATTGCGCCAGCGCCTCCATCGCGGCCATGCGTGCCGTGCGAGAGTGCCCGCGTTTGGTCCAGGTTTTCAGGGTTTCCAAGGCTTCCGGGGCGGGCGATCGCGAAAGGCCCTTCAGGGCGTTCACGCGGATCACATCCCGGTGCGAATCTTTGCTCAGGCAGGCTTCCAAAGTCTCGCGAGGCGGGGCATCGAGAATTTTGGACAGCGATTCGATAATCGCCGCCTCCACAAAATAACTTTCATCGCCTTGTTCGTGGCGGGTTTTTAAGAAGTCGGCGAGTTGTTCATCGCCTTCAAAATTTCCCATTGCCTGGCGCAAGCCCGGCGGACTTTGGGGTGTTTGTCTTCCAAACCCTTTTGAAGCGAGGCTTTTGCATCGGCCTTTTTGGTTTTCCCCAAAGCAGTGGCGGCTTCCATTTTGACGGCGTAAAAATCATCGCTTTTCAAACGGTCGATCAACAATTCGCGGTCGGCGGCGGATTGGCTTTTGGCGAAATGCTCCACCGCCCTAAGTCGTTCGGGAACCGTCGGCCCGTGGGCGAGTTGGGCCACCCATAAGTCGCGGGATTTGTCTTCTTCGATCTCGGCCAACACGGTGAAATCGGGATCGACCCGCACCAGTTCCGGGCGGGCTTTGATGGGCAGCAGAAACGTCTGATTCTTCTCCGTGATGAACGGCGTGATGATGACTGATTTTCCCTTTTCACCGGCCCTGGTAAGTTCGATTTTCAAAGGGAAGTGAAACGCCTCCTCTTTTTGGGTTTGCGTGACTTCAACGCGGATGAAACCATCGTCTTCCTGGTGCGTGGTTTTGACGTTCAGCAGCGGATGGCCTTTGCGTTCGGTCCAATCGTGGAAGAACCGCTCTAAGGAAACGCCATAGAGTTGCTCGAAGGTTTTTCTAAAATCCGAAGTCTCCGCGGTGCGGTACGCGTAGGCCAATCCGTAGCGTTTCAGTCCGCGAAAGAAATCGTCATCGCCCAATCGGCTGCGGAGCATGTGCAGCACCCACCCGCCTTTGGGATAAACCCGCACATCGAACATGGTGTCCGGCGTGGGATAATGCCGATCAACAATCGGGCGGTCCTTCGCGGTGCCCCCGCGGGCGGACTTGCTTTTTTGATAGAGCAAATAATCGCGTTCGTCCCGTCCGAGTTTGTGTTCGCTCCACAAGACTTCGCAATACGTGGCGAAGCCTTCGTTCAACCAGAGGTGCGACCAATCTCGGCAGGTGACCAAATCGCCCCACCATTGATGGCCCAACTCGTGGGCGATGATGCCGTCCGGCGAACTGTCGAGCAGCGCGCGGGCATCGTGCATTACGCCTTGATACATGGTGGTTGCACTGGTGTTCTCCATCCCGCCGGAGGTGAATTGCTCGACAACGACCTGGGCGTATTTTTCCCAAGGGTATTCGATGCCGAACCGCTCGCTGAAAAAATCCAGCATCTCCGGGGTGCGTCCAAAGGTTTGCTTCGCATCTTGTTCGCGTTCGGGCGAAACGTAATAGGTGATGGGCTTCCCGCGCCAGTTTTCTTCGATGATCGCAAACTTTCCCGCGACCAACGTAACCAAATACGAAACGTGCGGCTTTTCCTGACTCCAATGGAACTCGGTTCGTTTGCCGTTTTCGATGGCCCGCTTTTTGATGAGCTTGCCGTTGGAAAGCACGGTGAAATCCTTGTCCACGCGGGCGATCAGTTCCGTGGTTTGCCGTTCGTTGGGGCGGTCGAAACAGGGGAACCAAAAGCGATTGCCTTCCGGTTCACCTTGGCTCCACACCATCCAGGGGATTTCCGGTTCGGTTTCGCTCGGCTGAAAGAAATGCAAACCCGATTCCGGTTCTTTCACTTCGTAGGCGATTTCGATGCGGCGTTTCTGATCCCGCGAGAGAGGTTCCGCGAAATTGACGGTCAATTCCTTGCCGCTGTTCTCGAAGGCCAGCGGTTTTCCGGCTTTGCCTTGGCCGGAAATCTCGCGAACTTCCGACACCTCGAAACCCACGGCATCCAAAGTGAGCGAAGAGACTTCGCGATGGGGTTGGAAGTCGATCGTCGCTGTGCCGGCGATGCTTTGGTTCTTCAAGGAAACATCCAAATCCAAGCGGATGTGCAGAACGTCAATCGGACGATCCGCCGCAGCACGGTATTCTTCCTCCGCCCGCACGTTCGCCGCACAGTTCAAGAACAAACAACCCAGCAGCCAAACGGGCATCGAACGATTTTCAAGCATGGGAACTCGCATCAAGGATTGGGTGTGGTCTAAATTCTTTGCAAAAGGGCCTCATGCAACATATCGCAAATGCGTATCCCAGAAAACGCAAGGCCGGTAGATTTCTTCGCAAAGCAACTCAAGTCTCGTGCGGGTTTTCTTGCGAAGTGGGTTTCGGTAGGATGAGATTTTAACTTTTGCACGATTTCTTGACCCATTATTCCAGGAATGACGGCGATGATGCCTTCTCCTTCGCGAAGGGTTTTCTTGCGAACTTGCTCGGCGGGTTTGGCCGCGGCGGTTCTGAGTCGGGGGACGAATCTTTTGGCAGCCAACGAAACCAACCCGGCGGATACCGCCGCCTTGCCGATTGTGGATACCCACCAACACCTGTGGGATTTGGAGAAGTTCACGCTGCCTTGGCTGGAAAATGGCGGGCCGGAAGAACTCCGCCGCAGCTTCGGGATGCAAGATTATCTGAAAGCCACCCAGGGATTGAACGTGGTGAAGACGGTTTACATGGAAGTCAATGTGGCCGGGGAACAGCAGGAAAAAGAAGCCGATTTCGTAATCGAACTTTGCCGGAACAAAAGACAACCCGATGTCCGCCGCCGTGGTGGGCGGGTCGCCGCAGGAAAAAGGGTTTCGGCCGTATGCCCAAAAATACGCAGACAACCCGTTCATCAAAGGCTTTCGCACGGTGCTGCACGATGCCGACCGCCCGCAAGGAATGTGCCTTTCGCCGCTGTTCGTAGAGCACGTCAAAATGCTCGGCTCGATGGGCAAATGTTTTGACTTATGCCTGCGCCGGGAGAATTGACCGATGGCGTGAAACTCGCCGAGAAATGCCCGAAAACTAAGTTCGTACTCGATCATTGCGGCAACCTCAGCGTGACCAATACCGATGAGAAACTACGAAAAGCATGGGAACAGGGCATCAAAACGCTCGCGGGGTTGGAGAACGTGGTCTGCAAAATTTCGGGGATTGTCGTCACCGCCAAGAAAGACGATTGGACCCCGGCGGATTTGGCTCCCAACATGAATTTCTGTCTGGAAGCCTTCGGCGAAAATCGCGTGATGTTCGCGGGCGATTGGCCGGTCTGCCAACGGCGGGCGACCTATGCCCAATGGCTGAATGCGCTCAAATGGATTGTCCGCGACCGCTCGGCTGAGTTTCAAAAAAAACTCTTCCACGACAACGCCGTCAAGTTTTACGGCTTGGGGTAATTTGGTCGGCAAGTGGGTTTCGGTTCCTCTGGGGAAGCATCGGGCAGCGGATGAAACACCACGCGGTTGCGGCCTTGTTGCTTGGCTTCATACATCGCCTCATCCGCCTTAGCCAGCAATTGCGGCCCCACGCCGAGATCGTTCCGTCCCGGCACGGTCAAAGTGCAGCCCACGCTGATGGTGACTTGCACGCGCTCGGTTTCCACGTGGATTGCAAGCTGCTCCACCGCTCCTCGCAATCGCTCGGCCAATTGCAAGATTCCCGTTTCTCTGGGGTCATGCGGCAAGATCACAAATTCATCGCCCCCGTAGCGGGCGAGAATATCCGCATGCCGCAACATATTCGCCAAGGTGTCGGCCACGCTGCGGAGAATCGCATCCCCCGCCGGATGACCCAAGGCATCGTTCGAGGATTTGAACTCATCCACATCCACGAACAACAAACCCAGCGGCGCGGCTTGGCGGCAGGCACGGGCGACTTCTTTTTCCAAGACTTCCAGCAAAAACCGCCGATTGTAAACCCCCGTGAGCGGATCGTGCATTGCCTGGTCTTCCAGGTCGATGATCTTTCTCTCGCATTCCCGAAGGGCTTGCCCAGTAAGCCAGCGAAGTTTGCCGGCTCAAACGGCCCAATTCGCGATTGGCGAGAGTGAGCATCTTTGCCTCGGAAGCGATTTCCTCGTTCGCGGGGAACGACTCCGCCAACCGCCCGCGAACCGATTCGATCAACGAAGACAGCGGGGGATGAACACCAGCAGATTCAGCCAAAAAGTGATCGTATTGTTTCGTCAAGCGGTCCAACCAAATGGGAGACAGCGCCGGGTTTCGGGGGGCAAACACGAGGAAATCGCCCATCGCCTCCGCAACCGCGAGCACCAAAGCCGGCGGAGAATTCGCGACCGCAGGGAAAAAATCCGGGAGGGCGAAGCTCCTGCTGAGCCGATCTTGCTCGATCTCGTTCCAAGCCTGCCCGGTTTGGATTGCGGTTTCCAGAATGTCTTTTGCGATTTCCGGCTGGAAGTGCAGCAACGTCAAACGCTTCAATCCAAACAACAGCCCCGCCAAAAACGGATCAACTTCCGCGTGGGCCGAGTCTTCTTCGCTGAGCAACAACGCGGTCACGGCATGGATGTGGGATTCCCGCCACAGCATCTCGTAAAGCGGCCGGTTATTTTGGCCGTCGAGCGAAAATTGCAACGTCAACAGGCGAATGGTCGCATCATCCAACTGCAACCGTGCCTGCTGCAAAGATAGCACCGGCTTGGTTTGCCCAGATTTCGTGCCGTTCGCCGCCGCGAGAATCCGAGCCGAAACCGCGGGTTCCCAACGGATCACATCGAGCAATGCGGGGATGGCGACTTCATCGAGCGGGGCCAGTTTCAAAATGTGATGGGCGATTTGAGGGCAAGTGGGCAAATCCCATAGCTCGCTCGGCACGGGAAAATCGTTCATAATCTGACCTCAAAAAATCGGCCCGGATGCCCCCGACGGATTCTTTGCGCGGAAAATTCTTCGGTCGGAACCCGAAAACAGCATACCGCCAACGACCGATCAATCCTGCTTTGGAGAATACGATCAACGCCGGCCAAAGTCTACCGCCTCAAGCCTTGGCCGTTATGCAGCCCGTTTTTGGCGGGCGACGAACTGCGCATAATCTCCGGGCGTGTCGATGCCAACCGCGTAATGCTCCACGATAGCCACTTGAATGGCGGCCCCGGCTTCCAAGGCGCACAGTTGCTCCAATTTCTCCAAGCGTTCCAACGGGGAAGGCGGCAGTGCGGTCAGCCGGAGCAAAAAATCCCGCCGATAGGCATAAATTCCCAAGTGCAGCTTCCACGGGGAATCTTCGGCGAGCAGGGTTGCGATGGCTTGGGAGTCGGCATCGCGGCAAAAGGGAATCGCCGCCCGGCTGAAATACAGCGCCCGTCCATCTGCGCCACACACGACTTTCGTGCAGGAAGGATCTTCCAAAATCTCGCGATGGCGGATCGGGGCGGCGAGCGTGGCCATCTCGGTGTGGGGATGTTGCCTCATTGTCTCCACCAAGGCATCAATCTGGCGGGGATCGAGTTCCGGTTCATCGCCTTGCACGTTGACCAGCAAATCGGCATCGGGACAGCAACGGCGGGCGACTTCGGCGATGCGGTCGGTTCCGCTTGAGTGCTCGCCTGTCAGCTCTGCTCGACCGCCAAACGAGGCGACGGCCTCCGCGATTTCCACGCTGTCGGTGGCGACAATCACTTCCGAAAGCCGGCTCGATCGGCAAGCCGCTTCCCAAGTGTGTTGCAGCAAAGACTTTCCGGTCTCGGCCAACAAAAGTTTTCCCGGCAAACGGCTCGAAGCCCAGCGGGCCGGAATGATCCCCACCGTTTTCATTGGTTCCCTCCCAAAGGCAAGCCCCATCTTCCCCGTATGGAAACCAGCGGTTTTAGCACAGTCGGAAGGAACAAATCGAGAGTAATTTTTAGCATGCGTTCAGTTTCGCGGCAAAAAAACATGGCAAACTTGTTCGACCCGTCTAATCGGCCTCACCTGAAAAATCGCTTCCGTCGATTTAATGAGTAGACGGGACGAAAGTCCTTCGGATTGCGCTCCCATTGGGAGCGCGAATTTACCAGACTTGATATTAAGGTTTGAGCAATGCATCAGCGGTTATCGCATCAAACTTTGCCTGGGGTTTGCTCTTTGGCTATTTTGTCGCTGGGGATGCTGATCCCGATGGGGTGTACTCAACAATCGGCAGGCCGCATTGCCTTTCGCCGGTTTTGGGGATTTGATCGCCCGGGGGCAAATCAAATCGCCGGGCAAAGTAAAAATCATCCGGGCGGCTTGATGCCCATGCTTTTGGGACAGCAGTCTTCGGAACCGGATTGGACTGAAGATCCCTTCCTCAAGCAAAACTTTTCCCAGCCGGCCGCCGGCCAAGTCGCGATCGCGGGGCGTTCTGCGGCCCGCGATGTGAACGCCAACTCAAAGGCGGGTGAAGAACAGCCGAATGCCGTCGCAGTGTATGAAACGGCTCTGGCAGAACAACAGACGCTCGAAAAGGGCAACCCGTTTCGTTTGGTGGAGCACGAATCTCCGGTCTCCGAGGTTTCCTCAGCGGGTGACAGGAACGGGGACGAAGCCATCGCCGGCAGCCTGCCCGGAACTTCAAGCGCGAAAGCGAATGGTCCCTCGCAGTTGGATCGCTTAAAAATTGCCCTTCACCAAGATACCAAAACCCATTTAACTCCTAAGCCCCCCCAAGATTCCGCGGAACTCGCCCGCCAGCGGGTGGAAGCGATGATGAAAAACGCACGCCGACAAATTCAACTCGGCGAATACGTCTCGGCATTGCGTTGGGCCACGGCGGCGGAACAATTGGCCGGGCGTTCGGAACTCTTCTTCCGACCGGAAGAAGATCCTCCCGCCGATTTGGTGCGGAGCTTGGAAGATCGGCTGAAAGTCGCCGCCAATTCACCGCAAGCTTCCACAGCCCAAGCAATGGCCGATCAAGCAGTTCCCCTGCCCGCAGCGGAGGACTTTCCGCAATACCCCGCGAAGAACGCGGAACCTTCGGCATTGCAGGTAGCCGAGGCATCGCCGCTCGTACCCGTGCCGGAACCCCCGCTTTCGCCGTCGAGTTTTCAGCATTCGACCCGCGCGATGCAAAAAGCGGTGATCGCCCCCGAAACTTTGACCCCGCCTGAACAACGCCAAACGCCGGCAACTGAACCGCCGTTGGTCGCGGACAACCAAATGCCCGCCCGCTCTTTGAAGGTGGATGCCCAACGTGTGAACGCCAACCAAGGGGCCGTCGTTTCGGTCGAAGGTCAGTTGAATGCCCCCAGAGAAGCTCCTTTGCCGCAAGAACTGCCGTTGGCTCCGCCCGTTATGGAAGACTATCCGAAATTGCCGCCTTACGAAGTCGCGATGACCGCACCGGCTCCCGTTCTCGCGGAAACGCCGCCGCCATTGCCCCCGCCCTCGGCAATGGTGCAAGCGCCGCCGAGTGTGCCGCCGGAATTTTTGTATGCCGAGAACGCCGCCCCGCCGACCAAGCCCGTAAAAAACGTGCAATGGAGTGAATCCAAAGAAGAGGAATCCTCGCTGGGTTGGGGCTGGTGGGCCTTCCCGGTCTTGGGAGTCCTCGGCATGCTGGGAATCGGGCTGCTCTTCCTCCGAAGAAGACGAGCCTAAACGAAAAATCTCACCAGCGGACGAGTTTCCACTTCAAGCGCACGCGGCTTGCTCGATTGTAAGCCGCTTGAAACGCCGCCCGGTCGGGAAAGGATTTCCCAAGAATGCGTTTGGCTTCGACTTCCACTTCCAAATCCGGGACCGAAAACGGAAACGGCTCGACCGCGATTTCGCCCGAATGCAACGGCGTGAAATGGATCTTTTCCCCCGTGGGCATAGCAAAGGTTTCGGTTTCCGTTTGAAGATGGTAGCAAAACCAGAGGCTGAGCCAATCGAAAAACCGCACCCACTGAAATCCCAATTCAATGGGGTTTTGAGGGTTTTTGACTCCCCAGTCCTTGCCGATTTCCGCCGCCGTGTACTGTTGCAATTGGTGTTGCTGTTCGAGGAACTTGGCGTAGATTTCGGGTTCCTCGGGATAATGCTCCAGAGCGAGCTTGGCCAAGAAGGTGAAATGCATGCTCACCCAAATGCCGCCCAAGGCCGAACCGTCCCCGAGTTTCCGCGTTTGCTCGTAAGCGTCGCGGTAAGATCCCATCGCGATTTTCCGCAGCAGCCGGGCTTCTTCCATCAAAACCAACACGCGATGCACCGCAGCCCGCGAAAGCCGGCGGCCATTATCTTTTGGAGGCAGGCGGTCCCAAAGGTCATCGGCAGAAAACGCCTCGCGGGTGGAAAAGACTTCCTCGGCCACAATCGCCCGTTCGTGCGTCAGCCGCATTCCCTTCCGCGTTAAAAACCGGCGAAATTCATCCACCGAAGCCACGATGGATTGCCTGCCCCTTCGGCAAATGTCGATGCTCTGCGTCCAAATCCGCACGGCATCGGTCGCGGGCATTTCGGTGAAGTTTCGCGGCCAATGCGTTTCGGGGTGGATGTCGGGATGCCGTTCCCATTCCCGCCAGCCTTCATCGTGATCGCGAATCGCGGGCAGCAAAATTTCCGGCCAAGGCAAAGCGGGTTGTTCCTCGTTGCCCCAAGCCTCGGCAAGTTCCGCCGCCAGATGGGCGTGATCCACCTGCGAAATCAAAATCCAACCGGGTTTCCCGGAGAGGGAACCCGCTTCCTCTTCTCGACGAATCATGCCGGTCTCGCAAAAAGGCCCAAAGGACACGAGGCGATTCTATCAAAGCCATGATAGTATCCCTCAGCCGCCATCAGGTTGCCAGCCCCGAACGCCGATGCACGAGCGAGTAAACGCACGGCACGAGCACCAAAGTCAGCACGGTCGAGACGACCATCCCGCCCAGCAAGGCACGCGCCAGCGGAATCATCGCTTCGTTTCCCGGCGCAAGTTGAAACGACAAGGGCAGCATCGAGGCGACCAGCGTCAGCGAGGTCATCAGAATCGGACGCAAGCGCACCTGGGCGGCAGACAAGGCGGCATCGTGAGGCGACAGCCCCTCCGCGCGGCGTGCGATTGGCGAACTCGACCAAGCAGAATCGAGTTGTTGACCACCACGCCGATCATCATCAAGCGTTCCCATCAGAGACTGAATGTTGACGTAGGTGTTCGTGCAGTACAAGACCAGCAACACGCCCCGAGATCCGAGCGGCACGGCCAGCATGATGATCAGCGGATCGACGAACGAACGGAACTGTGCCATCAGCACCAGATAGACCAGGATCCCCGCGACCGCCAGACCCGACGCCCAGCAGATTCATGCCGGATTTCATCGTTTCGACCGGCCCTCGAATTGTCGTCGAGACGCCGTTCTCAAACTCCATCTCCGCCAAGGCGTGTTCCACATCGCGGGCGACCGAACCGATGTCTCGACCGGAGACATTGACGTGCACATCGTTCACCCGCGAAATGTTGTAGTGGGCGATTTCGCCTGGAATGGTGACTCGTTTGACGGTGGCGACGTTGGAGAAGCGGAATCGTGATCGGGCCGTTGGGGCGTGTCGAGCGACAAGGGGATGTTGCGGATTTCATCCAGCGATTGAAATTCGTTGGACTTCGTACTGCACGCCCATGAAGAAATCGACGCCCGATTTGGGATCGATCCAGATCGTCGGCGAATAGCCGACACTGGAACCGAGTGCGGTCAGCACGGTTTGAGCGACCTGCTCCTGATCGACGCCCAGATACTTGGCCCGCGTGCGGTCGACCTGCACGTCGAATTGCGGATAGTCCAACGATTGGGCGATCTGGACGTCCACCGTTCCCGGAATCTGCTGGACGACGTCCACGATGCGTTCGGCGGCATCGCGGCATTGACCGAGCGTGCCGGCTGAGACCTGCACGCTGATCGGCGTCGGCACGCCTTCGTTCAAAGCCATGTTGACGATGCCGCCGGAGACGAACAGGAACTCCTCCAGCGGATATTCCTCGGCCAACTTTGTCTCGCAACGTGTCGATATAGGTCTGCGTGCTGGTTCGGCGTCCGCTCTTGTTTCAGGTTGACGATCAAGTAGGCCGTATCCGGCCCCGAATTGGAACTGAGTACGGTCGAAAAACCGGCCCCCTTGCCGACCGGCAAACCGATATTGGCAATCAAGGTTTCGATCTGCTTCTTCGGGAATGACTTCTTTGATGGTTCCTTCGATCCGCGCGACGAGTTTTTCGGTATCTTCCAGGGCATTGCCGGGAGCCGTTTTCAGGCGGATTTCAAATGTGCCCGCATCGACTTCGGGAAACAGTTCCGTGCCCAATCAACGGCCAGAGGCAGAACGATGCTCCCGACGACCACGACGATCAGCAGAGCGCAGTCAGCGCCGGAACTTTCGAGGGCCGCATTCAAGCAATCGGCCATAGACGCCCACGAGGCTTGGCGTCGATGCATCGGCAGCATCGCTGGTTGGTCGGCATCTCGGCTCAGCCTTCGTTCTCGCACGAACGTCGCACAGAAGGCGGGAACGACGGTCAGAGCCAACACGTAGGAAGCACCGATTGTGAACGTCGCCGCCAGAGACAGCGGCTCGAACAGATACTTGATCATGCCTGTCAGAAATATCGGCCGGCAGAAAAACCGCCAGCGTGGTCACCGTTCCGGCCAGAATCGCGCCGGAGACTTCTTGGGTTCCTTCGCGGGCGGCATCGAGTGGCGACTTTCCCATGCGTTGGTGGCGAATGATGTTCTCGACCACCACGATCCCCGCATCGACGACCGTGCCGATCGCCAACGCGATCCCGCCCAGGTCATCACGTTGATGGTTTGACCCGTGAATGCGAACCCGAGGCCGCCGATCAAAATCGCCAACACAATCGTGGAGACGATGATGAGCGTCGGCAGAAACCGCCGCAGAAAGATGCAGCACCACGACCGCCACCAGCAGAGCACCCAGTCCGACTTGGCTGTAACAGATTCGACATCGCATTGCGAATGTAGTGCGACTGATCGGAAACCAACGTGACTTCCGTCGCTTCGGGAATGTCGCCCCGCTCCTTCATCTTGGGGATTTCGGCGGCGATGCCTTCGTAGATGCGATCCACGACCGCAATCGTGTTCTCACCCGGTTCCCGCAACAGCGGGCAGTAAACGCTGCGTTTGCCGTTGACCCGCACGATGTTGTATTGCAGGGCGGCATCATCGACGACGTGACCGACATCGCGAATGAAAATCGGGCGATCCGTCGCGCACGGCGACCGGGATCGCTTCGATCTCTGCAGTGGTCGGCAGCGTGTTCTTGGGATGGACTTGATAATCGGTTCCACCCAGCCGAGCCGTGCCCGCCGCCAGCACCAAATTGGATTTCGTGCAGCGCATCGACCACATCGGTGGCGCTGACGTGATAGGCTTGCAGTTTGGCCGGATCGACATAGACCATCATCTGCCGAAACTTGCCGCCGAACGGATGGGGAATCTGCACGCCTTTGAGTCCGCCCATCTTGTTGCGGACGGCATAATAGCCGATGGTATAAAGTTCCGACTCGCTCAGTCCTTCGCCGGAAATCGCGGCCAGAACCACCGGCAGATTGGCCGGTTCGCTGCGCAGCGTGAACGGCCATTCGATTCCCGGCGGCAAGTGAAACATGTCGCTGGCTTCGAGATTGACGATGTCGTTCATCGCCGAACTCGGATCGGCTCCGGGCTGGAAGAACACCTTGATGACGGCGGCACCGGGAATCGTGCGGGATTCTTGATGTTCGATCTTTCCCGCCAAGTGTCAACGCACGTTCCACACGCGAAGTGACCGACTTCTCCATGTCGAGCGTCGGCAGACCCGGATAGGAAAAGAAGCTGACGACGACCGGCTTTTTGAAGTCCGGCAGAATATCGACCGTGATTCCCGGAATCACCGCCGCCCCGAGCAGGCACAAAGCAATCGCCGCCGCAAGAACGGCAAACCGGTTTCTTCAATGAGAAATTGATCAGACCCATTACGTGATTTTCGCTTTTAGTAATGGAGAGCATGGCCACGGCTTTGAGTGGCCATGGCACATCAAAATGGGTATTTTTCGATTGCACTTATTTATCGACAATCGTCACTTTTTCCCCGGTCGTGAAGCGTTTCAGGTGGGCATCGATGACCTGCTGACCGGCTTTGACTCCCGACGTCACTTCGATGGAGTGGCCCAGTTATCGATTCCGGTCGTGACTGGCGCGACCGTCACGGTCTGGTCGTCCCCCACGATGTAAACATAGGCTTGACCGGATTCGTTAAAGCGAATCGCTCTGGCCGGAAGCATGTTGGCGGCGACTTTGGTGGAAAGCGTAGATCGTGGCCTGCACCAAACATGCCGGGGATCAATTTGCGGTCGGGGTTTGTGACTTCCACTTCCACGAGCATCGTGCGAGTGCTGGGATCGAGGTCGCCAGACAGTCGTGTCACGTCGCCTTGATCGGCTTCCTCTGCGGGAAACGAGGGAAAGTTCAGGGCAACAGCATCGCCTCGACTGACCAGAGCAGCATCGGCTTCGGGGACCGGAATATGCACCCGGACCGTCTCCATCTGACTGATGACAAACAGCGGTTCCCCTTTGCCGACTTCGCTTCCTTCTCGAACCAAGTCCCCCGGGATTGACCGAACCGCTCGGTCACGATTCCCGCAAACGGAGCACTTCAATGTGGCGTAGTTGATCAGCACGTCGAGTTCTTCATGCTGCCGCCGGGCGATGGCGGTTTCCGCTTGCGGCGACTTGTAAGTCGGCCTGGGCCGAGGTCTGTTTTGGCTTTGGCCACCGCCACGTCGGCTTTTGCCGAAGTTGATCGCCGAGGCCATCGCTTCCTTGTTCGCGATTTCGGAGTCTCGTTTTTTGCGAACTTCATCCAGCATGCGGCTTTCGAGTGATTGCCGCTCGCACCAGATCGCGGGTGCGGGTGAACTCCGCTTCCATTGCCGCCAACGTTGCCTCGGCTTTGCTCATTTCCGACTTCGATTGCATCCACTTGGCCTCTGTCGAGCGAACGTTCGCTTGCGCCAACTCCACGCCCGCTTGGGCGCGTTTTTCGTCGGACTCGTTACGGGTGATCCGCGCTTGGAGGATCTCCCGCTGCTTGGCCATTTCCGGCACGTCGATGACCGCCAAAGTGGCCCCGGCGGTGACCAAGTCGCCAATGTCCGCTTCGACCGTCTTCACGAAACCGCTTGCCTTGGCTCGAATGTCGGCACGATAGAAAGAACGAACGGTCGCCGGTTGGGTCGTCGTCCGTTGGACATCCTCGCGAACCACCGCAACCGTTTTCACGGGAACCGCCTTCTTGGCGGCTTCCTCCGTCGCCACCGGGATTTTCCCGGAACACCCGGAGGCAACCCACAATATCACGAGGGACGCCGACAATCGCGGCAGATCACAAATTCGAGAGCTTGGCATTTATAGAAAACCCTGTTGGATCAGGCGGTTTGGGCAAACCTTAAGTTTACTCCCCGGCACACCGGCGAACAGGCAGGCGAGACGAAGGAATGATCATTTTTCATGGCATGCGGTGGAACAATCGGCAAAGTTTGCCTAATAGGTACGGCCAACGCTCACCATCCGCACATTCGGCGGAATCCGCAGTTTCGGCGGATCGGTTACATTCCGATTGTCGATGACAACCGAAGGAACTCCGCATTTCGTGGCGCTGATAGACTAACGATTTCAGGAATGGTATTGCATGCGTCTTCAATCACTTGGCCTTTGGCTTATTTCCGGATTGCTATTCGGTCTCACAGGCTGTGCGGAGGATCGAAACGTCTTGTTGAGCAACGAGGCGACTCGTCCCATGACGGCGGATGCGGTAGCCAAGCACGTGTCGCAGTCATCGCAGAATGCTCGCCGGAGTTCCGGCTTCGATTCTCCGCCCGCACCCTCTTTCCGCGAGGATGCCCCGCTCGCCGTGAAAGATCGAACCCAGCGGGTGCAACTCGTCGCGGGAGAATCGGTCAGGCAACCTGCTTCCGGCAACTCGATTTCCCTGCCGGCCCCGGCTCCGCTGAAACTTGCCGTTCCAGATCATCCCGACTCCCAACAGGATGTGCCCGATCACCCGCAGCCGGCCGATGCCGTGGAACTGAATTTGCCGACCGCTCTTTCCATGGTCGGCGGGCAACATCCGGCGGTGGGTTTCGCGCAGTGGCGAGTTCAAGAAGCCTACGCCCGGCTTGCCCAGGCCAAAATTCTGTGGCTGCCTTCGATTCAAACCGGCATGAGTTACTATCGCCATGATGGCAATTTGCAGACGAGCGAAGGCAACATCATCGATGCGAACCGCAATTCGTTTCAATATGGCCTGGGTGCGGGAGCGGTGGGAGCGGGATTCACACAGAGGCCCGGAATCATCGCCCAATTCCAATTGGCCGATGCCATCTTTCAGCCGAAGATCGCCGAGAAAACCGCTTGGGCTAGAGGCCACGCCGCGAAAGGCATTGTCAATCAGCAATTGCTGACGGTCTCGGTGGCGTATTTGGAACTTCTCGATGCGGAACAGGATTTACGCATTGTGGAAGCATCGGAGAAACGCACGTCCGAGTTGTCCAAGATCACCGCAGATTTCGCCGCCACCGGTCGCGGTTTGCGGGCCGATGCCGACCGATTGGAAACCGAATTGCGACTGGTGGAAAACCGTCTGGCTTCTGGCCGCGAACGAGTCGATGTGGCTTCCGCGCGGCTCTCTCAGGCGCTGAGCATTGATGCGGGACGGCGCATCGTGCCGCTGGACCCGACGGTGGTTCCCATCGAACTTGTGTCGCTGGAATTGGACAAAGGCGCGCTCATCAGCATGGGATTGGCGAACCGGCCCGAACTCAAGGAAACCCAAGCCCTGGTTGCCGCCGCGTGCGAACAACACAACCGGCAGAAGTACGCCCCCTTTGTGCCGAGCGTGCTCTTGGGATTCAGCACGGGCGGGTTCGGCGGCGGGTTGGGAAACAATCTTTCCAATGTGAATGGCCGGTACGACGTCAATGCGCTGATGAGTTGGAAAGTTCGCAATCTGGGGTTCGGGGAAGGAGCCGCCCGCCGCGAGACGGAGGCCCAGATTCAACAGGCCAAGTTCGAGCAAGTTCGGGTCTTGGATCAAGTGGCTCGCGAAGTTTCCGAAGCGCATTCTCAGGTCATCCATCGAGCCGAACGCATCGCGATTACTCAACGGGCGATCCAATCCGCCGAAGGTTCTTACGAACGTAACCTCAGCCGTATTCGCGATGGCCAAGGGATTCCGCTCGAAGTTCTGCAATCGGTTCAAGCATTGGAAGATGCGCGGCGGGCTTACCTGAAAGCCGTCATCGAATACAACGAAGCCCAATTCCGCCTCCAATGGGCACTCGGCTGGCCGGTCTCTGCACTCGGTGAATCGGATTAAGCACCGTTCGAGAAACAACCGAGCGTCTTGCCGCTTAAGAGCGTTGCTGAAAACCTTGACATCGCAGCCTTTAACTGGCATGCTGAGAAAAGATCAATTTCTTTTGATGCAGAGCGGCTGATTCTCTTTTCGCTGCTTGCATCAACACTTCAGCGCAATCACGGCCATTTTGCGAATCGTGCTTTCGCCGTAAGGATTCACCTGCATGAACCTCCGCCAGAGCGCATCGCCGTTCTTTGTTTCCACGCTTGTCCACGGGCTGATTTTAGGCAGTTTGTGGTTCATCGTGACCAGCACCCCGCGAGCGGAAGAAGTCTTCGATGTGGAAACGGTCTTTCTTGAAGAAGACCGAAAGATCGAAGAAATCGTGCAAGAATTGGATCAGCAAGAAGTCTCTGCCACGACCATGAATCTCGTGTCCGGCAGTGTTTCCAAAGCGGTGGGCGGTTCCAATACTCCCTTGGCCAGAACCCAAAAAATTGAGATTCAGGAGACCTTGGAAAGCCCCGAAGTCCGCGTGACCATCGCCGCCCAATCTCTGCCGGGGGCCGAAACCCTGGCCACCGATTTGGGCGAAGCGGAAGTCACCGGCGAAGTCGGTGCCGTGGTGGAAGGCTACGGAGCCGCGCTCGATCGGCTGTCTCGCGAACTGATTCGGCTGCTGCGAAGCGAAAAATTGCTGGTCGTGTGGATGTTCGACGAATCCGAAAGCATGAAAGATGACCAGGTCGAAATCAAATCCCGCCTGAAACGGGTTTACGAAGAATTGCATCTGGTCGAAACCGATGAAGCGGTGGCGGGCGGCAAGAAGAAAAAACTGCAAGACGTGCTGTTGACGGCCATCACCAGTTTCGGCGAGATTCCGCACAAGCAAACCCCTACCCCCACGGGAAATCCCAATGAGCTGATGGCCGCCATCGACAAAATTCCCATCGAAAAAAATGGCACGGAAAACCTTTGTTCTTCCATAATTCAAGTCATCAAAGAATACAAACTCATGGCCTCGCGGGCCAAACGCAAATTGGTGATTGTTGTGGTCAGCGATGAATCCGGCGACGATGGCCACCTCGTCGAAGAGGCCGTTCAAGAAGCCCGCTCAGCCAAGGCTCCGATTTACATTATGGGCCGGGAAGCCGTGTTCGGTTCGCTGTATGCCCACGTCAAATGGAAGCAGCCCGTCACCGGGCACGTTTTCTATTTGCCGATCCGCCGCGGCCCCGAAACGCCTTTCGCCGAAGAATTGCAATACGGCGGTTTTCGCCGCCGCCGCGATTCCCAAATGAGCGGCTTCGGACCTTACGAACAAGTCCGGCTGTGCATGATGACCAACGGCATCTTCTTCCAATTGCCCGGCGAGCAGGAAAACCTCAACGATTTGGACGACCGCGAATCCGCGATGCTCAATCTTAGGGAATACTTGCCCGATCTGAGTTCGCGAGGAATCTATCAAGGGCACCGCGACAGCAGCCCGTTTCGCAAGGCGATTTGGGACGTGATCGTGATGCTCAACCCTTACGATCCCAATGCCAAGGGCTTGGAACTGCCCGACCCCGAAGAAACCCGCGAACGCTTCAACACCGACCCGAGTAATTATCTCCCCAAAGTGCAACAACGGCTCTCGCAAATCACCGCCATTTTGGGAGTCATGCAGCAAGCCCGCCTGCATTTGGCCCGCGTGAAAAGCCTTCGCGATTCGGAACCTTCAAGACGTTGGCGAGCCAACTACGATCTGATTTCCGCGCAGCTGTTGTGGTATCAAGTTCGGCTCTTTGAATATGCCATCGGACTCGAACAATTCTCCCGCTTGGGCGTGCCCTCAAAACTGCAACAAAACCCCAACCACAACCGCTGGTACATTCGGGAAAATCCCTCGGCATTCGTGATGCCCGATGCCGTGCAGCAAAAGCTGTTGGGCGTGACGCCCGAAGAACTTCAAAAAGCCTACGACCAAGCCATCGCGGGGTTGCAAAAAGTTCAAGTCGAACACGCCGATTCGCCTTGGGCATGGCGGGCGGAATGGGAAATGAAGCGCAAATCCGGCGTGCAGTTCAACACATATTATCAATCGCCGCCCAAGCCCTCGAAAAACGTCAATCGCCCCAAGCCACCCCCGCCCCCAAAACTTTAGCGAGGCGAAGCCTCAGACCAAAGAGAGTTTACAACCGAAAGGCGAAGGGCGGAGAGCCGGAAAAAGCATAGAAGACCTTCTACGCAATCGGCCAATCATTCTGGCCCTCTGCTCTCCGCCCTTGGCTCTCCGCCGATGACTTTGATTCGGCTTGCCCTCCGCAAAACTTAGCCTGGGTTGCGGTCCGCATTTTCCACCTGACAATTCACAATCTGTGGTTGACCGACAAAGGGGTGACATGAGCGAATGGGATGACAAAATCCGTCCGGCGAGACCCGGCGAGTTTTTGCAGGTGGCCGCTTTGGACCGCATCGCCTGGCCGGAGGAACAAGACGTGTTCATTCCCGATGGCGAACATGCTTGGCGGTTATGGTGCGAGCATGCGGTGGTCTTGATCGCCGAACTTTCCAATCGCCGGGTATCCGCTTCCGAACACGTTCTGGGAGCCTTGTTGATGTTTCCCACCATTCAAGGGGAAACCTTTTTGCACAAGATCATGGTGCATCCCTTGGGCCGAGGACAAGGCATCGGCTCGGCATTGATGAAAGCCGGCCTCGCGCGGACCTCGACGAAAACCCTGCTGACGGTCAACCCTCAAAACACCGCCGCCGTCAAACTCTACCAGAACTTCGGCTTTGAAATCCGCGAGTTGGTGAAAGGCTATTACCGCCCCCACGAAGACCGCTACGTGATGCAGTTCCTCCCCGCGAATGTCCCGGCGAAATAGGAAACCCCGCCTTTCCCGCTTGCGATGGCGTTGGCTTCCGAAGATGATGCAGCGACTTCTCCCGTCTTTTTCCTCAGATTATCGAGACCATGACCGACACCGAACGATCCGCGGCCCAGAATACCTCCGTGAATCTGGAAACCGAAAACTTTATCGAAACGTACCAAATCATCGCGGAGTGGATTCGCTTTGCAGATGCGAAAGCCGCCGCCGTCTTGACGGTCGATGGCGCACTGATCGGGTTGTTAATTCCCACGCTCAAGCCGTGGCTAAAGGCGGAACATCCGCATCTCCCGGCTTTCTGGACGCCCTTGGTCGTGGGGTGTTTCGGCATTTGGCTGTTATTGTTGGCTCTGTCCAGCGTGTGGGCTTTTCGCTGCATTTTGCCTTTTCGGCGGAAGGGGAAACACCCCTCGTTGGATTTTTGCACCCACTTTCATCCGGCGGCCGTCTGCGTGAAGTACAAACTCGATGATCTCAACCAATTTGCCACCGACTGCAATACCATCGGCATGGAAGGTCTCAAGCGGGAAGTTCAGGCTGCCGTGCTGATCGATTCCCACATTTCGGGAGCGAAGTATCTCCGCGTGACCACGGCCATCCGTTTGATTGCCTGGAGCTCGATTTTCGGGTTTTTGTACTTGGCCGCAATTCAGTTTTGACGGGGCTTATTGCACGAGAAACCGCCGCCCGATTAGGGTTCTCCCCGTCAGTCCTTCGACATAGGCATTGTATCTTGCGCGAACTTCGACCTCTTCGCCTTGATTGTCGGGCGACGTGATTTCTCGAACCGGTTCCTTCGCGATCAGAAACGCGGTGATTAACTGCGGACCCAATCGCGGGCCATTCACCACAGAATACACTAACAACGTGCTTTCGTTTGATGGGCCGTGGGGAAGCGAAACCAGATCGGTGTGGAGTTCGATACGGGTTCCTTGCCGTCTGCCGGCGGGAATGGTGACTTGCTCGACCACGCGGCGGATCGCGAGTTTATCGAACGCGAACTCCCAGAGCCAAGGGGCAATCGCGGTTTCCTCGGCGAGCATGTGATTTAACAACCCCGGCTGATCACGAAAGGCGATCCGCGCGAGACAATAGGTCAAATTCAGCAGCAACGTGCCGGCTTGCGGTTGATCCCGCAGGGTGGGAACATCAAAGCCAAAGCCTTGGTCCAAATCCGGCAGAAGCCAGCGCTCGCGTTTTTTGCCGAACGGGGTTTCGATCAGGCTGAATAAGTAGCCGTAGGTGTGTTCTAATCCCGCATGCACGATCCGTCCCCGCAAAGCAACGCCGGCCAATTCGCCGATGATTCGCAGAATGGGCGGTTCCACGATGATGGCCTTCGCGTGTTCATCGTAGTTCAGGCTGCGGCCCCATAACCCGAGCAAACCAGGACATTTCGCCGCTCGGCGAAGTTGCGTTTCGATCCAAGGGCAATGGGTTTTGAAGAGGGACCGAAGCGGTTTCCCTTGCTCCGAGGCTTCCAACACCAGGCGGGCGGTTTGTTCGTAGATCTCACCCGCAGCCATGCCCTCGCTCCTTCACGGTCGGCTCATTTCACGGCGGGGATTTTGGGATCGGATTTCAAGGGAAGTTGCACCCGGCGGCCGGTCCAAGAGGATTTATAAATCGCGAGGATAATCTCCACGCTTTTGCGGCCTTCGTAGCCGTCCACTTTGGGTTTTTCCCCTTTGGTGATGGCGGCAATAAAATCCTTAAATTGCAGCATGTGCCCGGTGAAGTCGATGGCCGTAGGGTCGGCGGCTCCGCCGGTTCCCGATTTGGTGGAATACTTTTCGCGGATCTGGGCATCGCGTTTTTGCTCTTTGGCGAACGACCACAGTTTGATGTTGTCTTGCTCGACAATCGCCGACCCCGTCGTGCCGTGGATTTCCGTGCGTTTGAGGAGACCGGGAAACGCGCTGGTCGCGGCTTCCAAAACGCCAATGGCTCCGCTTTGAAAGCGAACGCAGGCGGCCCCCGTGTCTTCAACTTCAATGCGTTCGTGGGCCAGGGTGTCGGTCAGGCCGCAGACTTCGGCCACGTCTCCCATGAACCAGTACAGCAAATCCACGTTGTGAATTGCCTGGTTCATATAGGCTCCGCCCCCGTCCAATGCCCAGGTTCCCCGCCATCCGCCGCTGTCGTAGTATTGTTGAGTCCGCCACCATTTGACGTAGGTATCGCCCAAAGTCAGTTTGCCGAAGCGGCCTTTCTCGATCGCGTTTTTGAGTTCGATGTTGGCGGAGCTGAATCGCGAAGGCATGATGGTGCCGAGTTGCACGCCGTTGTCTTCGCAGGCTTTGATAATCGCATCGCAGCGTTTGAGCGTGATTTCCAGGGGTTTTTCGACGATCACGTGTTTCTTGGCCTTGGCGGCCTCTATGGCCGGGTCGCGATGCGCACCGCTGGGCGTGCAAATTGTGATAATGTCGATCTCCGGGTTGGCAAGCATGTCTTCCAATTTATGGTAGCCCAAGCAGCCTTTTTCGGCAGAGAAGCGGTCTACGGCGGGGGCGATCATGTCGAAGCAGCCGATGACTTTCGCGCCCTTGATGTTCTCAATGGCCTTGGCATGAAAATTTGCGATCATCCCGCAGCCTACAATTCCAAACCCCGTCGCCATGATGTTCCTCGAGTTGATGTTGCAAGTGCCGGCTTCGTCGAGAACAATAAAAGGATTCCTGATAAAACCTAAGTCTCGATCCCGCGAACATCCTAGCGACCCCGGCTCGGATTTTCTAGCGGCTGGGTTTACGGAGAATTTCCAAGCTTCAGTCTCATCAAAAAGTCTCTGGTTTTTTTTGGTTTTGATCTTTCGGATTTGGTTCCATGCCGAAACTTGACAAAGTTATACTCACCCAGTCCAATGAGGATGTTTTGAACACGATTTTATTTACCCCCACGTTTCCCACCGAAAGGATATGAGTGAGATGACGGCATCCGAGGTCAAACTACTTGAAGGCAAAATCCGCGAACTTCAGGCGGAAATGCGCCGCGCCGAGAAGGAATTGACCTACTGGAAAAACCTAAATAAAGAGGGGCAAAAACACTGGGAGGCGAATTCGGCCAGCCGGGATTTGTTGGATGCCCTGCTCGAATACTTGCCGACGGTGGTTTGGACCGTCGATTGCGAAGGGCGGATCTTGCAGTTTTTGGGAAAAGGTTTGGAGATTCTCGGTCTCGGCGGCGGCGAAGTTTACGGGCAATCGATCTTCGCAGTTTTTGGAGACAATCCCGTTTTGAACAATGCGATCCAGCGCGCGCTCAAGGGGGAGACTTTTTCGCAAATCATTTCGTTGAACTCGCACGATCTCGCCTGCGATTTTCTCCCGCAATGGAACGCGGAACAGGATGTGATCGCCGTGCGTTGCGTGGCTTTGGTGGCGGATGTCCTGCCCGTAGAATCTCAACAGGAAGCGAGTTCCCCGACAGCCGCAGATCCCACATTCTCTTCTCTTCCCAAATCGGCGGACGGGCCGATGCACGCATTGGAAACTCCTCTGCACGGATGGCTGGAAAGCGCACCGGGTTTCGTGCTTTCGGTGGACCGCGATGGAACGATTGGTTTCATCAACCGGGCCATTCCCCCGCTGAGGATCGAAGATGTGATGGGTTCGAGCATTTACGATTTCATCGTCCAGGACCGGCGGGAGGAGATTCAGGAGTTCCTGGCACGCGCCTTCACCACGGGCGAAACCGTGGACTACGAAATCGATTCTTCAGATCCCGATGGCGAGTTGCGCACTTACGCCTGCCGATTGGGGCCGTTCAAATCGGGGGCAGAAGTGCGTTTCCGTGATTGTGATTGCTCGGGACGTTACCGAATTGCGCCGCGCGGAACAATCGGCCAAAAAACGCGAGAACGAATTGGAACACCTTTCTCGCGTGGCCACAATGGGGGAAATGGCGGCCATCGTGGCCCACTATTTGAACAACCCCTTGGCGGCCATCGCCAATTACGCCCAAGGCTGCATCCGCCGCATTCACAGCGGAGACGTGAAACTCGACCAATTCTTGAAGGCCCAAACGGAAATCGTGGCCCAATGCAACCGTTCGAGCGATTACATTCGCAACTTGCGGGGCTTTTTGCAAAAACGCGAAATCCATCATGTCGGAAACGGATTTGACGGATATTCTGATCGATGCCGTTCGCTTGACGGAACCGGAATTTCGCAGCCGCGAATTGACGATTCGCACCGAAATTCTGCTCTCCAGACCGCGAGTCTTCGCGGATGCCTTGCAAATCGAGCATGTTTTGGTGAATTTGCTCTTAAATGCAGCCGAAGCCATGATACCGCAAGATCGCCTCCAACCTGCCGATTCGGAATCTCCCGAATCGCGGGAAGTTCTCATTCGCGTGGAATCGGCTGCCGAGGGAGGCATTGCCATTTCCGTGGTGGATTCCGGGTCGGGGTTGTCGCCGGGTTTCGCAGAGCGAATTTTTGAACCGTTCTTCACAACAAAACAAAAACGTTTGGGCATGGGGTTATCCGTAAGTCGATCCATCATCGAATCGCACAAAGGTCGGTTGGAGGGATTTTCCAATGCAGGACATGGCGCGACGTTCCGTTTCAACCTTCCCCGTTGCACCGGAGACAAAAAGAGTGACTGAACTACCGACGGTTTTCGTGGTCGATGACGATCCGGTGCAGAGAAGCTCTCTCCGCTGGATGATTGAATCGGTGGAATTGCGGGTGGAGACCTTTGAATCCGCGCAGGAGTTTCTCGATCAATTCGAAGTCCAGCGCCCGGGGTGCGTGATTTCGGATGTTCGCATGCCGGGGATGAGCGGCTTGGAACTTCAAGATCATCTCCGCCGGGAAGGAATCGACATTCCGGTCATCATCATTACCGGCTTTGCCGATGTGCCGATGGCCGTGCGGGCGATGAAAGCCGGTGCGGTGGATTTCGTGGAAAAACCCACCTGCGACCACGTGTTGTTGGAGCACATTCACGAAGCCCTCGCACTCGACGAAAAACGCCGTGAAGCCCGGGTCGAGAACCAAGCAATTTCCGCCAGGCTGGAGACCCTCACCAGGCGCGAAGCCGAGGTCATGGAACTCGTGGTAGAAGGTTTTTCCAGCAAGGAAATCGCCGCCGAGTTGGGCATCTCTTTCAAAACCATCGAAGTCCACCGCGCAAAATCATGAAAAAAATGGATGCCAAGGGCGTGCCGCAACTGATTCGCATGAATCTGTTGATGAGAAGTTACCACACTTGAAGAACTCGGCGAATTTCCAATCATTTCAACCTGAAAACCATCACCCGAAGCGTGAGCGAAGCTCACTGACTTTTGTCATGCACGCCCTCGCTGACGCTTCGGGTTTTGATGGCAGTAACCCGCAGCAGAACGGATATTGACTTGATTGATTCTTCGATGTCCTCCGCTCCGCCGTTGTTGGAACTTGGCGGGGTTCCGGTGGCCGACACCTTTGCGGAAGCGTTTCCCATCACCTGCACGCGGTTGGTCATCACCGCTTTGACCGAGCATTGGGCAACGGTCGCCGCCACAGAGTTTTGCGGGTTCTCCACCAGCGTAATCGCCTGCGATGTGGAAGCCGCCATCGAAACTCGCCTCTTGCCGGAACAAACCCCCGATGGCCGGCCCGGAATCAGCGTGCTGGTCTTCGCTTTCAGCCGGGATGGTTTAGCGGAAGCCGTCACCAATCGCGTGGGGCAGTGCATTCTGACTTGCCCCACCACGGCGTGTTACAACGGCATCGAAAATTGCCCCAAAAAAAGCAAATCAAAGTCGGCGGGCAGTTGCGGTTCTTTGGGGATGGATTTCAAAGCTCCAAAAAACTCGGCGATCGGCGATTCTGGCGGCTGCCGGTGATGGATGGCGAATTTATCTGCGAGGACCGTTTCGGAACCATCAAAGGCGTTGCGGGAGGCAATTTGCTGTTTTGCGGCCAAACCCTGGAACAAGCACTCCACGCCGCCGAAACCGCCGTGGCCGCCATGCGAACCGTGCCCGACATCGCGCTGCCTTTTCCCGGCGGGATTGTCCGCAGCGGAAGCAAAGTGGGGTCGCGGTACAAAGCCCTCAAAGCCAGCACGAACGATGCCTATTGCCCCACGCTCCGCCCCTTGACCCAATCCGCGATTCCTGCGGAAACCGGGGCCGTCTACGAAATCGTGATCGATGGCCTTTCGGAAGAGGCCGTCCGACAGGCGATGCGGGCGGGTCTGCATGCCGCCTGCGAAACCCCAGGCTTGCTGTTGGTCACGGCGGGAAACTACGGCGGAAAACTCGGCCCGCACCACTTCCACCTGCGGGATCTGATCTGACCGCAAGAAGAGCTAACTTGCCCGCTCCGCATGAGTTTTCTAGTCTGGGATTGAAGTCTTCCCAGCGAAACTCTTCTCCCACCTCATCACAAAGCCCCGCCGATGACCGATTCTCCGCCAGAGACCGCGATGACTTCCTCTCCCAGTCAGGGGGGATTCACCTTTTTGCTGTTGTGCCTGGCGGCGGGGTTTGGGTTGGCGGCGATTTTGAACGTGGAACCGCTGCTCAGCGCCAACGACCGTTCCCGTTGGGCCACGGTTTGGTCGCTCGCGGTGCGAGGCACTTACCAGATTGATGAGATCATTCAAAACGAAGACTGGGACACGATCGACAAAGTTCGCCACGAAGGCCATTTCTATTCCACCAAACCGCCGTTGTTTCCCTGGCTGACGGCTTGGATTTATCGCGGCGTAAAAGCCGTCACCGGCTGGCGGTTTCCGGGTGATACGGAAGGATTGGCCGAAGATGCCAAGCCCCCCGATGACACCAAAGCCGTCACCCGCACGATTTTGGTGATCGTCAACCTACTGCCATTCTTGGCGGCGATTGGATTATTGGGCCGATTTCTGCCGCGCTATAGCCAATCGAAATCTACGCTTTGGCTACTGTTGGTGATGGCGGCGTTCGGGACTTACCTGGGCAGTTATCTCGTCACGCTCAACAACCATTCCTTGGCGGCGGTTTGCATTATTTTCTCGCTGATTCCCGCTGCGCGAATTGTGTGTGATGAAGAACGGCATCCGCTCTTGTTTTTGATAGCGGGATTTTTCGCGGCATTCGCCTGTACCAACGAACTGCCCGCCGCTCTTTGGAGCGTGATTGTATTCGGGTTGTTGGTTTGGCAAGCCCCCCGGCAGACGCTGCTGTATTTCATCCCGGCGGCATCGATTCCCCTGGCGGGATTCTTCTGGACGAACTACGAAGCCACCGGCGGAATCAAACCCTTCTATGCTTACTACGGCACGGAAAAATACGAGTACGTGTTCGAGGGCGAACCCAGCTATTGGATGCACCCTAAAGGCATCGATGCCAACCAAGAATCGCCCGGCATCTATTTGCTGCATTGCACGTTCGGGCATCATGGGATTTTTTCGCTGACGCCGATTTTTCTGCTGACCTTGTGGAGTTGGCTGGACGTGAAGTCTTGGAAATCGCACCGCTTGAAAATCCTCCACGCCGTGGGCATTTTCTTGACCGTGGCGGTGCTGGGTTTTTATCTGACGCGCACGGCGAACTACAACTACGGCGGCAACACCGCCGGGCTTAGGTGGGTGTTTTGGCTGATTCCGTTTTGGCTGTTGGCGATGCTGCCGCTGTTCGACCGCTTCGCGAAGCGGGCATGGTTTCTGGGAATCGCCGGCCTGTTGTTGCTGGTTTCGGTGGCATCAATGGCATCCGCGAGTTCCAATCCTTGGCAGCCCTCTTGGCTTTTTACCGTGATGAAGGACCGGAAATGGATCGATTACGACACCCATCCGCCGGAACTGCCGCGAAGACTGACGACGTTTTTTTCCACGCTGCCTCCGGTCGATGCGGACAAACCCGCGTGGATCGAGTTTTCTTCTCCCGCAACCGATGGCACGCTGACGATTCTCCGCCTGGAAGATGGCGGGCAAACGCTGTATCAGCGCGGACCCATTCGCAAGCTGATCGCCACCTGGATTTTCGCCGACTCCCGCGTGGAAACCGAATCCTATCACATTGATGAAGCCAAGTTTTTAGCCGGAAAATTTCCGCGAGAATTTCTGGTCTGGCCGGAGGGCGTCCCCGGTCCGGGCACTCGGCAGCGGGCTTATGCCTTCCTGCGAAACCTGCCGCACCCCCGGCCCTACAATGCCGATCGTATCCGCTATTTGAAAACCCCTTTGCAAACCGATGCCATCCGTTGCCAAAAGGCCGCTTCGCGCGTGGTTTATACTCCGAAGGGCGGCAAACCGTTGAGTTACCGCAGCGAAATCTGGATTAGCGACCGCGTGCCCTTCGGCGTGTTGCGGTTTCAAACCATCGTCAGCGATCCGGCGACGGGACATACCGTGGAATACCGCCGTTTCGACATCCACCAAGCCAACCGCATTTACGAAGCCCCCGCGACCGAGTAGGAATGGATTTGCCGGCTCACATTTCCAAGCGCTTCCAGCTTGGGAAGTTGGCGGAGATTTGCCCAACCGGCGGCGGTCACGCCTTGCACGTTCTTTAACTGCAGCGTTTTGAGCCGATCGAGGGTGCCGATCCACGCCAGGCAGTCTGCATCCAATGTGAGACCGCTGAGGTCCAAGGTTTCCAAAAAAGGCAGAGCGGGATATTGTCCGCCGCCCCAACTCCTCAAACCCTGCGTGGTGATTGTCGTGCCGTGCAAGTTCAAGTGCTTGAGGTTTGCCCCCGCGCGAAACATGGCGAGACCTTCATCGCTCAAATCGGTATGGCCGAGGCTTAATTCTTCCAGCTTCTGCGAGTCAATCGTTTGGGCAATGAGTTTCAAACTGGGCAAAAACATCTTGGCCCCGTCCAACCGCAGGGAGGTGATGTTCATTTCGCGATCCAATTGCAATCTGGGTCCGCCGCCGAAGGAATTCTCGGCTCCCAATTTCAGGGAGCGAAACGCATCTTGCAGCCGATGCAGCGTGATCGGGTAAACCAGAATCCGCACATCGGGATTCGCTTGGGCGATTTGGCGAAGACCGGCGAGAGTGACCGTGGCTTTTCGCACGTCCAATAATCGCAGCGACGGGCATTCGGTGAGGCTGGCCAATCCCCGATCCGTGAATTGCGGAAGAGGATGTCGCGTGCGCCGTCTCCCTCGTCCAAGCACGTGAATTTCCCGCAGGTTGGGGCATTTCGAGATCTGCCGCAAGAAATTGTCCTGATTGCCGATGTTAGCATACTTGATGCTTTCCAATTTTTTCATCTTGCCGATCTCGGAGAAGTTTTCTGCCACCTCTCGCAAAAACGGCTGCGAGAGATCGAGCCGGCGAATGTTGGGGAATTGGGCGATCTGCTTTAAGAGTTCGGGATCGCAGAAATCGATCTGCAACTCTTCCAATTTGGGCAGCAATTTCAAGGGTGCGATCTCCGCACCTTGAATAAGAAGTCCACGAACATCCAGCACGCGCAAGGATTTCAGCCGGGCAATCTGCTGGAAATCTAGCTGATCGCCATGGCTGTTTTTCAGAATCAACGTTTCCAGGTTTCGGCAGTCCGCCAAATGGGCCAAACCCGCGCCGGTGATTTCCGTTTGGCTGAGATCCAACACGTGAAGATTTTTCGCGTGGGCGAGGAACTTTAAGTCTCCATCGGTGAAGGGGGTTCCCCATAAGGCCAAGCGTTCCAAGTTGGGCAGCGTGGAGAGATAGATAAACCCTCTGGAGTCGATCTTCGTGCGGGAGAGATACAGCCGCTTGAGTGTGGGGATTCCCGTCAAGAGTTCCAGATCGAGATTGTTGATCGGGGCGTGATTCCAGTCGATGGCGGTGATGCCGACATCTTCCAGCGTCACCTTTCCGCCACGGGTTTTAATGGTTGCGATCAAGCCGGGCAAAGGATCGGTTCCGGGGAAAGGTTGAATCCACTCCGCCGGGTTGGGCGTGGGTTGATTGTCCAGGTCGATCACCGTGAAAGCCGGCGGCGGCTGGGCGTTTCCCGATTCGTTGCTCGATTTATGGCAGCCCCACAGCCCATTCAAAATCAAGGCGCAACCGAAGAGCCGCATCAGAGTGATCGAGCGGGGCTTGTGACCCTTAAACCACAGCATCTGTCATCCTTCGTTGAAAATCCGAAATCCGACTGCTTCGGGTATCGAGGCTTTGTTTTTTCTGGCTCTTCGTCCTCTGCCCTCCACTCTCCGTCTTCTGGAAAGCCGACGGATTCTCCGGGGAATGTCATTCCAGATTTGCAAAAAAGCTCGCTGGGGTTGCTCCGAAGTATTGAAGATCGTGCATGCTTCCATCAAACTGGGAAAGACCCATTAACGCAAGTTATGCAAAGGTTTTTCTCAATATGATTTCCGATTCTGATTTCACTCGTTCGTTTTCCGTGCCTTTTACGCATCGGCTGCGGTTCACCGAAGATGTCCTCGGCCGAGAGGCCCAGGTGCTGGTCGATGTACTGGAACGCTCCGGCGAGCAGCCTGCTAAGGTGCAGTTTTGGTTGGATGAGCACGTCTTGAACGCGCAGCCGGAATTGTGGGATCGGCTGTTGGAATTCTCCCAGGCCCACAAAAGCGATTTTCTGCTGGCGGGGAATCTGCAAGTCGTGCCCGGCGGAGAGGCGGTGAAGAACGATATTCACATCCTGGAACGCATGCTGAAAGTGATGAACGCCGCCAATTTGGACCGCCGAAGTTACGTGGTCGTCATCGGCGGCGGGGCGGTGTTGGATGCCGTGGGCTTCGCCGCCGCGATCGCCCACCGGGGGATTCGCCTGGTTCGCCTGCCCACGACCACGCTGGCTCAGGGGGATTCCGGGGTGGGCGTGAAGAACAGCGTGAACATGTTCGAGAAGAAAAACTGGGTGGGCACGTTCGCCGTGCCTTGGGCGGTGATTAACGATGCCGCCCTGTTAAAAACTCTCCCGGATCGCGATTTTCTGTGCGGGTTTTCGGAATCGGTCAAAGTCTCGTTGTTGAAAGATCGGGCGATTTTCGAGCAGATTTGCAAAGATGCCCCCAAAATTCGCCGCCGAGACATGGGGGCGGCAGCCCCGATTTTGCGGGAATCCGCGCGGATGCACCTGGATCACATCACGCAAGGGGGCGATCCGTTTGAAGCCTTGGAAGCCCGCCCGTTGGATTTCGGGCATTGGTCGGCTCATAAGCTGGAAGTTCTCAGCGAGTTTTCGTTAAGGCACGGGGAAGCCGTCGCGATTGGGGTGGCGGTGGATGCGGTGTATTCCTCTTTGGAATGCGGTCTACCCGAACACGATGCCCGGAAAGTGCTTTATTGCTTGAAGAATTTGGGGTTGCCTTTGTCTCACCCCACGTTGGAAGACACGCAGGCTTTGTTCGCCGGTTTGGAGGAATTTCGCCAGCATTTGGGGGGGCGATTGACGCTGACGATGCTGAAAGGTCTGGGAGAGCCTTTGGAAATCCACGCGGTCAACCACGCGAAAATGCAGGCGGCGATTCGTACCGTTGCCGAGTTTGCCCGAGCGCATCAACCGGAAAAACGGCTCTTTCATTCGGCATAGCTCAAAAACGGAGCAAAGGTCCGTTTTTTTTCAGATTTTTCTTAAGAATTTTGGAACTCTTGGCCTAATCTCGGCGTCTCAGGCTTGAGAAGAGTCTCACCCAAGAGGATGATAGGGAATATCACGAGATTTTTTTGGAGTCGATTCCCAATTCTCACTTTGGGAAGAGTTTCTGCTATGGAGTGCAGGCCGGGGCAGTTCGCACATTCACGCCCATCCATTCCCATATTTCTCAACACAGTCGGGCCGATTCGTTTATTGATTTTTGACATTTGTTTTCTGAGGGAAGACAAGAATTCGGTCAATCGAAAAACAACGCCCTAGACTGTCCCCTTCCTGAACTTCCTACGCTTTTTTGTTGTCTGAGTTCAGGATACCTCTCTCAGTTGAGATGGAGCGCGAACCCACCGGATCTATTGCTCCGGAATGTTCGTGCTTCCATGCTCAATGAACCCGATGAGAACCGAGGGGAAATCCTCCCGTTGCACTCGATGAATGTTGATTCGGCTCGATTTTCTTCGCCCGCCTCTTAGTGCCACTTGCCCGCAAAACACACACAACCCTCCCCAAAAACCATCCAGACCCAAACTGGCGGGAAATGCGAATTGCATCTCCTGGGGCGGGCAGATTAGTTTGGAATTCTTACCGATTCTGGGACGTTCTCTTCGACGCCCCGCATTATTCGCCAGAGGATTATTCGAATGCTCATCTCGCATTGGCTGAAGGCATTACGCAACCGTTTGCACCGCCAGGCTCGTCCGCGAGTTTCCAGGAAACGCGGATCTCAACGGATCGCGCCGAAGAATCTCACGGCATTCGTGGAGTCGCTTGAAGATCGTATGCTGCTTTCGGCCGTTGGCCCCCGCCTCGTGGCGATCACTCCGAATACCGATGTGTTCGATCCTGCCAAGGGCTTTCAAGACGGCGAGGTTCTGGACACCGCCCCGACTCAGTTGACGATTAAATTTAGCGAAGGGCAAAAAATCGACCCCAATTCGCTGTTGGGCATTCAGGTCGTCCGCAGCGGTTTCGACGATGTGTTTACGCGGGATGCCCAAGGGAATCCGGCGGACAACAACCCGAATCCCGTGGGTTCGGTGGTCGATGATTCGATCGCGGTGCAGATCGGTTCGATTCAGCCTGGCGATCAGCCGAACATCGTTATTGTGCGGTTCGCGAATACGCTGGTGGATGACACCTACCAGATTCGCTTTAAGGGCACGGGAAACACGCCGCTCCGCAACGACACCGGGGCTGCCTTCAATGATGGGGCCGATCAAACTTTCAATTTCCAGGTGGATCGCGGCGCACAGATTGAAGCCGTCGTTCAACAGCCCATCGTCCGGGATCAAACCCTGACCGTGACGGACCCCAGCCAACTCAGCGATGGTTCCACGTTCACGGTGAAAGCCGGCGGCAAAGCGATTACGTTCGAGTTCGACAACAATGGAATCAACAACGCGGACAACGACAACGTATTCGCAATCAATACTTCCACTGATACCACCGCAGCCCAGTACGCCGTCAGCATTTTCTCGGCGCTTTCAGATGCCGCCGGCGTGCATGGCAATGCGTTCGGTTTGAATTTCAATCTCAGTTCCGCAACGATCACGATTTCCGCGAACAATCAAACCACGTTTTCCCCGGTGATAACCCCCGCCACCGGCGCGGCGGCGGGCCTGCACATTGCCGATGGCGCGCTGCATCAAAGAACGAACTTCGTCAACGTCTACTTCAACGCCAACGATCCGCTCAACCTGGCGACGGCTGAAAGCCCGGCGTTTTATCGGCTGATCGGCACGGACGGCACGGTGAGGTTGCCCACCAGCGTGCTTTACAATGCCGACAGCGGGACGGCGACCTTAGATTTCGGCGCTCCACTGCCCGTTGGAACTTTCAACCTAGAGATCGGCGAATCCTTCGAGGGCAACAACCAGATCACCGACGGCACGCCGATGAATTTGGGGACGCGGGAAGTCGGTACTACCACATACCGCGATGCCTACATCGGGGGGAATCCCAATCTCACTTCGCTCGATCCCAACGATGTCGATTTGTACCGTTTCGAGTTGCAGAACCCCACCTCCATCAACGTCTCGGTGCTGGCGGCGAATGGGTTGAACGCGTTCGCTCGAGTTTTCGATGCCAATGGGAACCCCATTGCGCTGGGTTCCGCAGCTTTCAACAATAATGATCTCAACCCCACGCCGATTAACCTCTTGCTTTCGGCGGGCACGTATTACATCGGGGTTTCCAGCCAAGGGAACCAGACCTACAACCCGAACAACGGCAGCGGCGCAACGGGCGGGGCTTCGATGGGGTCTTACCGGTTGTCGTTGAGCACAGGCTCGTTGGCGGAAGTGGTGAGTGCGGGTAACGTGGCGGATGTCGGGGGCGGGAATAATTCGATTGCCAACGCCCAGGCTTTGGCGGCGACGAGTTTCACCAATCGGTACAACGTCAACGTCGCGCGATCGACGGAACTGTCTCACGTCACTGTCGCGGGCAACGGGAACGGAGCGAGCTTCGATTATTTCTCGTTCCAAGCCAACGCGGGCGACAAAGATATTTTCGACATCGACAATGCCGGCTTCGATTCCAAACTGTATTTGTTCGATGGGGACGGGAACCTGCTGGCGTCCAACGACAACGCCACCCTCGCCGACCCCGGAAGTGCGAGCCTGTCCGATGCCTTCCTGGAATACACCTTCGACACCAATGGAACGTACTACATCGCGGTGGCGGATGCGGCTTCGACCGCGAACGGAGGTGTCATCACGGGCACGGCTCCGAACGGGGCGTATCAGTTACACGTCTCGGTGGTGGAAGTGGCCAACGTGACGGATGCCGGGTCCGGGAATAATTCCATTGCCACGGCCCAAGCTTTGGCCCCGACAAGTTTTACCAACCTGAACAACACCATCGTCGGCGCTCGACAGAGATTCCCCACGTCACGATCGCCGGCAACGGGGATGGATTGAACTTCGATTATTTCTCGTTCCATGCCAACGCGGGCGACAAGGGGATTTTCGACATCGACGATTCCGGCGTTGGCTTCGATTCCAAACTCTATCTGTTCGACGGTTCCGGGAACCTGTTGGCTTCCAACGACAACTTCGCCGCCGACCCCGGATCGGCGAGCTTGTACGATGCCTTTCTGCAATACACCTTCGACACCACGGGAACGTATTACCTCGCCGTGGCGGATGCCGCCTCAACGGCGAGCGGGGGCGTGATCACGGGGGCGGCTCCGAACGGGAGCTATCTGTTGAGCGTCTCGGTGGGAGGCAACAATTCCTCATTCGATACCGCGACCACCTTGGGGAATCTGGGCACGGCGGGGAACGTGGTCGATAACGTCCAAATCGAACCGAACGTGGATGTGCTTCTGCCTCCCGAACCCGGCAGCAACGATGAACCGGGCCATCGCGACATCACCTTGGACTCCAACCCCAACGGCAGCAGCGGGCAGAATTCCCTCACGAACTCCAACCAAGGTTATACCAACGCGGGAGAAAACAACGGACGGGGCGTGGACCCGCAGGTTCCCAATGGAATTCGGACCATCTACTACAACTTCCAAAAGTTGTACGGCGTGGATACGAATGGTAACCCGTTGAACAATAATAATATCACGAATAACGAAGACCAGAAGCAGCGGGTGCGCGAAGCCTTCGAGTTGTTCTCGCTGTATTCGGGCGTGCAATTTGTGGAAGCCGCCAGTGTCGCGGAAGCGGAAGCGATGGGGGCCGGGTACAACGACATTCTGACGATCGCCACCGGCGACACGCGCGCGGTCAATGCCGGAACTCCCACGGGAGCAAGCGGGGTGGAAGGCGTGGCCGGCACCAACAACACCGTGGGCTTGTTGGCCGTGATGAATGCGGGGGAAAACTTCTCTGCGGCAGACAACCAATACGGCGGAAAGTTCTTCCGCATTGCCATGAGCGAAATTGCGCAGTTGTTGGGGCTGAACGATTCGCTCGACGTGGATTCGGTGTTGGGCAGCGGAAACGGCGGCGGCCTGGGAACCGAAAACACTGCGAATCCGCTCCTTGTCGAGCCGATTTTCCCCGGCAACGCCGACATCGTCGATCTCAGGCGGCTCTATCCCCGAGACAGCACCGATATCGACATGTACAAGTTTAATTTGACGGAATCCGGCACGGTTTCGATTGAAACCCTCGCCGAACGCTTGCCGGAAGCCAGCCAATTGGACACGGTGCTGACTTTGTACCAAGAAGTTCAAACGGCCAACGGCCCCGTGCGCACGGAGGTGGCCCGCAACGACAATTACTACGGAACCGATTCCTTCATCAATCTGCATTTGGACGCCGGGACGTATTATGTCGGCGTGAGCAGCGTGGGCAACGACAATTACAACCCCCTTGTACTCGACAGCGGGGCCGGCGGGCGCACGGATGGGGCCTACGAATTGCGGTTGGACATTCAACCCGATGCCACCTCGTCCATTGTGGACGTGGACAACAGCCCGCAACCGGACGGCAGCATGCGTCCGGCCACGCCGATTGATGGGAACGGCGACGGCAAGCCGGGCGGCGTGTTCAGTTATTCCTTCCAAGTCGGCGACACGATCTTCGTCGATAAAAGCGGCGTCAAAAACACGGGCCAACCTTTGGGGTCGGTTGCCAATCCCTATACCAACATCGACGATGCCTTGGCCGAAGCGGACGCCCGCCGCAAGGGCACCTCGCCCAATTCGGTTGCGGGCGATCAAATTCCGGTCATTGTGCGAATTCTTGGCAACGGCGGGACGGATGGGCAGCTCGGCACGGTGGGCGACAACACCGCCTACTTACTCGGCAAAAACAACAGCGGCGCAGCGCTCGTGGATGGTGCGACGTTCAAGGTTCCCAAGGGCGTGACCGTCGTGATCGACGCCGGGGCCGAGTTGAAATTGCAGGCGGTCAACATCGATACCGGCAGTTCCGCCGTCAATGTGGACCGCAGCGGCGGGGCCGTGCAAATTCTGGGAACCACCTTCAATAATGTGATTTTGACGAGTTTTCACGATGACTCGGTCGGCGGCGATTCGGACGGCGTGGCTCCGGCTGCCAAACCCGGCGATTGGGGCGGGGTCGTGTATCGGGCCGATTCGGATTACGATTTTGAATACGACAAAACGATTACAAATCCCGGCATTCCCACGGGACCGAGTAACACGAAAATCGCCTTTAACGACTTCGTCTTTTCCGCCTTGCCTTCGGATGCTAACCAAGCCACGATCACCTTCACCGCCGTGGCAAATCTGGCCAACTCGTCCGAATTTCTGACAGTCACCCTGGGTGCGGGCGGCAGCACGCCGATTACGCGGCAGTTGTTCGTCACGAACGGGGCCAATCCCGACGGCTTCGGGGCCACCGACGTGCCGGTGCCCTTGGTGGCCACGTTGACTTTGACTCGCGAAGAACTCCACGGTTTGGTCGGTGCCGACGGTTCAATCCGCATCAGCGTGAACCCCTCGCCCGGCGTAGACAATCTGTTGTTCAACGAATCGTTGACCGTCAATCTGAAGACGGCCACGGCAGAGCCGATGTTCCTCAATATCGTGAACCACGCCACGATCACCTATGCGGGCGGGCCGGTGGAGAGCGACACGTTCGACGCCATTCATCTGATCGATTCGCGGCCCACAATCAGCTTCAACACGATTACTCAAAGCGCTCAGGCTCCGGTCTCCGCCGACCCGAACGCCTTTCAAGACACGTTTGAAGATCCGACGCGGTACGATCACAATCTCGACCGGCTCGGACCGAACGTGCATGGCAACACAATCGGCAACAACAGCACCAACGGGCTGCAAATTCGGATCAAGTTGGAAGATGGGGTTCCTTTGCAGACCTTGAGCGTTCCGGCTCGGTTGACCGCGACCGACATGGTTTACGTCATCACCGAAAATCTGCTCATTGATGGGGGAGCGGGCGGATTGGTGATCGACCAAGGCGTGAATCCCGATTTGACCGGCGACAACTCGATCGGATCGCGTCCTTCGGGCCGGCTGCGAATCGATCCGGGCGTGATCGTCAAGCTGAGCGCCGCGCGAATCGAGGCCGAGTTGGGGAGTTCCAACATCATCGCTGAAGGCACTGCGACCGATCCCATTATCTTTACCTCGCTCAATGATGACACCTACGGAGCCGGGGGGACGTTCGACACGAATAACGACTCGACCCAAACCCTGATCAATTTGGATTTCGGTGCCGAAGGCCGAGCCGTGTGGACTGCGGAGGGACCGGGTCCGATCACCAACGGGGGATCGCAGACCGTCCAACCGAGCAACGAAGTCACCGGGGCCATCAACGCCGTGGTTCCCGACCCCAACAACGCCAACAGGATTTGGGTGGCGACCGTCAACGGCGGCATCTGGCGGACGGACAACGCCTTGGACCCCAACGGCCCGACTTGGACTCCGCTCACCGATTTCCAAAATTCGCTGTCGGTGACCTCTTTGGTTCTCGATCCCACCGATCCCAGCTCGAACACGCTGGTTGCTGGCATCGGCCACGTCAGCAGCTTTGGCCCCGAGGGCGGTCCGTTGGAGGGGTTGTTGCGGTCCACGGACGGCGGCATGACTTGGACCCGCTTGGATGGGGACGGCGTGCTGAACGGCAGGAACATTGTTTCGCTCGTGGCCCGAGGCAACACGATTCTCGCGGCGGCCACCGATTTCTCTTTCTTCGGAGGAACCGGGGCCGGGGTTTACCGCAGCACCAACGGCGGTGCGAGTTTCGAGTTAATTTCCGGGGCGGGCTTGAGCAACCTGCCCACGGGGGCCGCCTTTAACATCATCGCCGATCCCACCGACCTCACCGGGAACACTGTTTACGTCTCCATTCAAAATAAAGGGCTGTTCCGCAGTAACGACGCCGGGGCCACTTGGACCAACGTGTCCGTGAACGATCCCTACCAGTTGGCGCTCTTCCAAGAATCCTAACAACGACAACGCCAAAATTGCCGTTTCCCCAATCACCGGGCGGGTATACGTGGCCGTGATTTTGGCCGGGCAGCCCTACTACATCGGCTACAGCGACGACCACGGGGCGACTTGGATCGAGATGGATCTGCCGGTCACGCAGGAATTAGACGGCTCGAAGCAGGGACTCAACCCGTCAGAGAACGACGGACGGGTACCCGGCAGCCAGGGCTTCGTTCACTTCTCCATTGAAGCCGACCCCTTGGATGCCAATATCGTCTACGTGGGCGGGGACTCGCAACCCGACAACGATTTCGCCATTCCCCAGTTTCCCAACTCGCTGGGGGCCACTGGTTTCACAGGCCGCCTGTTCCGCGGCGACACCAGCATCGATCCCGTCGATCCGAGTTCGACCACGAATTTGTATTCTCCGCAATGGGCGCATTTGACCAACGTGCAGGATCAAGGCTTCGTCGGTGGGGGCACGGCCAACGATACCGGGCCGCACGCCGATTCCCGCGACATGGCCTTCCTCGCGGATGGCACGCTCGTGGAAGTCGATGACGGCGGGATCTACCGCCGCACCAGTCCCAGAGACAACACGGGAGATTGGTTCTCGCTCATCGGCGATCTTGCAGTCACCGAAATGCACGATGTGGCCTACGACAGCGTGTCCAACACCCTCATCGGCGGAGCACAAGACAACGGCACCTCGCAGCAACTCGCCCCCGGCAGCCAGACTTGGACCGGTGTTTTCGGCGGCGATGGCGGAGACGTGCTGGTGGATGATCAAAGCCTGGCGGCTCAAGGTCAGTCCATTCACTACGTCAGCGCCCAAAATCTCCAAGGCTTTAATCGGGAAACCTACGATGCCAACGGAAATCCCGTTGCAGGCAGCCAAACCTTTATCGACACCTCGGCAGTGATCGATCCCCAGTTCTTGACGCCCATCGCCTTGAACAACGTCAACCCCACGCGGTTGATTATCGGCGGATTCGATACCGTTTACGAGTACAACCAAGCCTTGGGCACGCCCATCACCCCGATCTCCGTCGGGATCGGCGTCAATTCGTTCAATTTCTCCACCGGCACCAAAGCCGAGCCGATCGCCTACGGAAACGCCCTCAACCCGGACATCCTCTACGTCGGTTTCAACAATGAAGTTTACGTCCGCAAGTCGGCGGCGGGGTCGCTTTTGCCAACCAACTTCATCGGCGGATACGTGGACGACATCGTGATCGATCCCAGAACGCCCAGCACGGCTTACGTCGTGGATGAAACCGGCGTTTACGTCACCTCCGACAGCGGCGGAAGCTGGACGGAAATCACGGGCAACCTGTCCTCCATCGCCAAGGACGGCGGGTTCACCTCGGTCACATTCATCAGTCAAGGGACCACGCAGTTACTGATTGTGGGTGGACGCGACGGCGTGTTCGCGATGAAAGCCAACCAGCCGAACTACTGGGTTGAAGTCGGCACCGATCTTCCCAACGCCGTGGTTGGCGATCTGGAATACGATCAAACCGACGATGTGCTTGTAGCAAGCACCTTCGGCCGTGGGACTTTTCTCATCAACAACGCCAGCGTGACGCTCGCCACGGGAAGCGGCTTCACTTACACCCTGACCGATCCGGGCCGTCCCACCGCTGCCGGCGATTGGGGCGGGATCGTGTTCGATGGGGCATCCAGCGGGAACTTGGATTATACCGACGTCAAATACGGCGGCGGCGTCACGCAGATCAAAGGCGGAACCGCGACCTACAATCCCATCGAGATCGAACAAGCCGCCGTGCGGATCTCGAATAGCACGTTCATGTTCAACGCTTCGGGCGTGGACAGCAATCTGACCAGCAACCCCAATCGCAACGGCTTAGGAGCTAACTCCGAAGCCACAATCTTCATCCGCGGCGCACAGCCCACAATCGTCACCAACATTTTCAAAGCAAACGACGGCAACGTGATTAGCGTCGATGTCAATTCCCTCAATTCTGAAACCAATCCCGACTTGGGCCGGGCGACCGGACCGATCTTTTCCAATCCGCTTTTCGGCGGCGGGGCCGCCAATCTGACGACCGAATACGCCAACAACGTCGGCCCGCTCGTGCGGAACAACCGCATGGTCGACAACACCACCAACGGCATGGAAGTTCGCGGCGGAATGCTCACCACCGAAGGTGTGTGGGACGATGTCGATATCGTCCACGTCGTGCGGGATGAAATTACGATCCCCGATTTGCGCACCTTCGGCGGGCTGAGGCTGCAAAGCAATTCCCGCGAAAGTTTGGTGGTCAAGTTGGATGGCACTCAACGCCGGCTTCCGAGCCGTGGGAGCCGTCGATCCCAGCCAGAAAGACCCCGCCACCGGACTGCCCGGCAAGCCGATCGATGGCTTGGACATCACCGACCGCATCGGCGGCACGCTGCAAATCGTGGGAACCGCCGGACGCCCCGTCGTGCTGACTTCGATTGACGACAACACCGTGGGAGCCGGCTTCACCCCCGACGGCGTTCCGCTGTTGGTGACCGTCGGGGCCGGGGCTTCCGGCGGCGGAAATCCTCCCCCGCTTCCCCAGCCCGGTGATTGGAATGGTCTTGTCCTCGACCAATACAGCAACGACCGCAACGTGTCTGTTGTGAACGAAACCGAACGCGGCACGGGAACCAGCGACGATGCCGACACGAACGGGACGCCCGCCCTCGCCCAAAACGTGGGAAGCCTCGCCCCTTCGGAACTCTCCGCCGACGACAACAACCGGGCGGGCATTGAGATCCACGGATTCATCAACGCGGCCAAGCCCACCGATCAAGACGTTTACAGTTTCAGCGGCACGGCGGGAACCGAAGTCTGGCTCGACATCGACCGCACCGCCGGCTCTCTGGATACCGTGTTGGAATTGGTCGACATCGACGGAAACGTGCTGGCGACCTCGGACAACTCCCAAGACGAGCAATTCAACCCCGATTCCATCGGCGGCATCGGCCTGCCGCTCATCAAGGATGAACGGCTCGGCGGCGATTTCTATACCACCAATCCCAAAGATGCCGGCATGCGGGTCATTCTGCCGCCCGGTTCCAATCCCAACGGGCAAAACACCTACTATGTCCGCGTCAGCAGCAAAGATGGCCTCACCAGCGGGGCCTATCAGTTGCAAATTCGCCTGCAACAAACGGATGAAAAACCCGGTTCCGTGGTGACGTTCGCCGACATTCGCTATGCCAAGGTCGGCGTCCAAGTCAACGGATTGCCTCTGCATTCGCCGCTCACCGGCACGGCGGGCGAAGATTCCGGCAACAATACCAACGGCACGACCGGCACCGCCGTCACTCTGGGCAACTTGCTCGCCAGCGATCAGAACTCCATTAGTGTGGCGGGGACGCTGACGAATATCCCGGGCAACCCGACCCTCACCGACGTGGACATGTACCAGTTCACCATCAACTATCAAGACATCCAGCAGATCCCCGGTTTCAATCTCCGCACCGAATTGACATCAGCGATCTTCGACATTAACTATGCGGATGGTCTGGCCCGCGCCGATACTTCGCTTTACGTGTTCGATTCCCTAGGCCGGCTGATTTTGACCTCCACGGGTTCCAACATTGCGGATGACCAACCGCTTCCGCTGGATGGCAACGGCCTCGATGATCCGTCCCGCGGTTCGGCGGGAACTTCCGATCCGTTCATCGGCTCCCAGCAGTTGGCGGAAGGAACCTATTACGTCGCCGTTACCGTCAATAAGAACCAGGCCACCGCGCTCAACCAGTTCACCGCCGCGAACTCCGCATCGAACCTGTTGCGGTTGCAGCCCGTGCAGTCCATCACGCGGATCTCGGAAGACCACATCGGCTCGCAAGGCGGGCAGACGGTCCAAGATCCGAATACGCTGACCACGCTGGCCGATCTCAGCAACGAAAACTACAACACCTCCGATCCCAACCTCGTCCGTCCCACCAGCACCTTCGTGCCTTGGAACTTGGGCGACGTGTCGTTAATCCTCAGCCGCGACACCGGGGGCGGCCAAGGCAATCAGTTCTACGCGGTCGATCCTCTGACCGGGGAATTTGAATCCCTCATCGCCACGACCGGCAGGGACATCCGCGACATCGACATCAATCGCCGTTCGGACACCTCCACCAATGCCACCGGCAACATCGTCACGTTCTCCGCGTTTTCCGGGATCGCCGACGATTCGGCGACGGGGAACTTTATCAACTACGATTCGGGGAACGGGGCCCAACTCAGCCTCAAAGATGATGGAATCATCACTTACATTGACGATGGCACCGGCAAACCCGTCGTGCCGAGAAACGGGGCGGGGGACGGCATGAATTTCAATGCCCTCGCCTTCAGCGATGGGCCGACCAATGCCGATTCCGTTGTCGTCAATGGCACGCAACTCAACGGAGGCAACACCCGAGTCTTCGGAGTGGCCGATCGCGGGGATCATATCATCGACAACATCCTTTACGCCTTTTTGCCGGATGGCACGCAGATCAACAGCGTGTTCCCAGGTTTTCCCGCGAATAAGCCGCCGAACATTCCCGTGCAGCCCACTCCCGGACCTCCCGCTACCAGGGGCAGTGCCGGAACCAACGCCGTCGAATTGGCGATTCTCGACACCGGCGATCCCACGGGCGGGCTGGTTGTGCCCGATCCCACCGATGCCGCCGGAACCTTCGGCATCCACGATGGCGACGGGTTCGCCATCAACGATCCCACCGCGATGACGACCACGTACTTCGCCCTCGATTCCGGTCCCGAAATGACGGTCTCTTCGGACGTCACCGCGGATGCCAACATCAGTTCCCTGTTTATGGGCGGTCGATTCATCATGGATGGCGACCAAATTGAAATCGATAACCAGGTCTACGAATTCAACACCGGCCCGGTGATCGTGCTGCCTTCGACCACCGACGGCCAAACGGTGAGCGATCAAGACACCTTCACCGTCACCGATAACGGGGGGCATACCGTCACTTTTGAAATCGACAAGAACGGGGCGATCAACGGCAATAACGTGCGGGTCAGCGTGACCGGCTCCTCCACGCTGCAAGAAATTGCCCTCGCGATTGTCAATGCCATCAACACCACGGGCGGCAACAACAATCTGCAGGGTGTGACGGCCACCGTGCTTCTGGACACGACGACCGGCGATTATCGCATCTCGCTGACCAGCGTGAACGGGGTCAATACCAGCATGGCCGCCGGCATTGATCAGTTCGGAAACTCGAGTGTCGCGCTGGGGGCCACGGCGATCAACGTCGAGGAAACCGATCTCACCGATGCGATCGGCGAAGCGATTGGCACGGTGGTCAACGGGCTTCCCTCCACCGGGCCGAACGGCTACGAAAACGGACGGGTCGATTTCCCCACCAAGACTGACTTCACCACCACGACGGTGAATCCGGGAGGCATAAACACGAACCGGGGCGTGCTTGTCAAAGTCGCCGGCTCGACGGGGCAGCCATTGAACTCGGGCGACGGCTCAATTGGGAACCCCTACCAAATCGACTTTTTGGCCGATGATACCCCCAACTCGCTGGCCACGAAGATTCAAATCGCGATCAACAACCAGTTTCCCGGAGTGCCCACCATCGGGGGGGGCGGGGACACAATTTTGCTCTCGGCAGCCAGCGGACTTCTATTCCAAAGCCCCACGGGACAATTCAAAGTCGGCTCGGGCATCCCGGCGGAGACGTCACCGGTATGGCGGCGTTAAATGGCCAGATGTGGGCCGTCAGCGACAACGGCGGGCTGTATCGATTGAACATCGGCAACAACAGCGGGAGTTTGAACTACGTCACCAGCGCCACCGAGCTCTTGGGCATCAAATTTGAAGGGCTGACCGCCGGCCCGCCCAACGTGGAAGGCGGAATTTATGCGAACCTGCTGTTCGGCGTGTCTCAATCCGGCGTGCTTTATGCCTTCGACACCACCGGCAAACTGCAGCCGATCTTCCAGGATGGAGCCAAGTCCCTGCAACTCCGCAACGAAACGGATAGCACGCTGGCGAATGGCCAACGCATCACGGGGCTGAGCTTTGCCAACCTGGATCAAAACCTCTGGCACGCCACGACCGATCGGTCCGGGGATGCGGGGCACAATGGAGGGGCCAGTCTCACCTTTACCAACGAACGCGATGTCAACAATGCCACGACCAACACCTACGGCTTCTTGGCCGGCGGGGCGCACGGCACGATGGAAACCAACACCTTCAGCCTGGTGGGTTACGCCGCCGCCGATCAACCCGTGTTGTACTTCAACTACTTCTTGGATACGGAAAACTCCGGCGCAGGACGTGGCCCGCGTCTACATCGCCGGCCTGAATGGCACGTGGACGCAGCTCATCGCCAACACGGGTTCGCTCTTCGACAACACCGGTTGGCGGCAAGCCCGCATCGATCTTTCGGCCTATGCCGGCCAATCCGATCTCAAACTGCGGTTCGAGTTCAGCACCGCCGGTTCCATCGACCTCGGGAACATCGAGACCGGCGGAACGGAACTCCGCGCTTTGAACGGCGACTCCCTCCGGGATGCCGACAGCTTCAATATTGATGGCACAACATTCGAGTTTGATCTGGGTTACACCGTCGTCCTGCCCGCCGGTTCCCAGATCTTCGATGGCGATCTCGTGACCGTGACGACCCCGGACAACGTCTCGCACGTGTTCGAGTTCGACAATAACGGCAGCTTGAACGACCCGTCGCACATTCGGGTGGGCTTCACGGAAACGGATTCCCCCAATGCCATCGCCACCGCGTTCCGCGAAGCGGTCACCGTGGCGGCCTTTGGGATCACCGCGATCCAAAACGGGCAACGCGTCAATCTCGTGGACAAAACCGGCGCATTCTCCACCCCGGCCGTAACCGAAACGCTATCCGACGACAGCACGCTTGCCAACGCCCAAAATCTGGATCTGCAGCCCTTCACGGTGGATTCGGATCAGAACTTCGCCAACTCGACCTCAATTCCGCATCTCGCCCTCAACGGAACCGGCGACGGCACTTACGATTATTACAAGGTCAGCATCGCTCAAAATCAGCAGGCGATTTTCAAACTGATGAATCCAACCTTTACGGGCCGGTTGACGCTCTTCGACGCGTTGGGGAATCAGTTGGCCGCCGGTACGAATGCTTTGACCTACACGCCTAAGAGTTCCGATTCGATCTTTAGTGATACGGGAACCTACTTCCTCCGCGTCGCCAGCGGATTCGGGAACGCGGTGTTGCCCGCCGGTGCGACATACACCCTGAACGTTTCCATAGAAAACCATCGCTATGCCAACACCGGCAGCCACGATGTGACGAACGTGTTCGTCACGCGGGCCACGCCGGGCATCAACGGGCCGGGCATTTTGGTGGAAGGCGGCGATGGCGTCACGCCGGGCCGCGTGGAAATGCTGATCGATGCCGGCATGACCGATGATCAAGTCGCCGACGTGATGCGCCGAGCCATCGCCAACCAATTACTGGCAAACCCCGTGCCCTTAGAAACGATTAAAGCCTACAACGAAGTGATTCAGGTCTACGGCCACACGGTGTTTGATGCGGGTCGCTTGGGTCTGACCACCAGCCTGCCGGGTTCCACGCCCACAAGTCTTTTCCCCACCGGGACTTATCTGAATCCGCTCCGACCGTTCAACGACCCCAAACGCGGGCAGAACAACGACCACGAAGGCATGTACATCGACGACGTGGTGATCGGTTTCGCCGAACGCGGGGAAGTCGCGACCGGTTCCCCCACCGAGGCGGCTTTGGGAGCGCCGTTCGGTCCAAGACAACCCGATCGGCGGGACCGACATTCTGACCGGGAATTACCAATTGGAAATTCGCCGGGGCACGGAATACACCCTCGGCTCGAACCCCGTGGGCGACCAGTACACCGCGGGTCTGCCGGACACCAACGACCGTCTCACCAATGGTTTGACGATCAAGGTTCCCGATGGCGAACAACTTTTCGACGGCGAGAAGTTCCAGCTCAGCGATGGCATCAATACCGTGGTCTTCGAGTTTGAAGATGGCGAGTTGAACGTCGGCGACGCCAACTTCGGGATCGATCCCACGTCCGATTTCGCCGTGCAGTTCCGCTCGTTTGAATCGGCCAACGTGATCGCGTCCCGCATCAGGGATTTGCTCAACAGCACCGCCGTGAGGAATCGCTTGAACCTCGAAGCCGCCTTGGCGGACGGCACAGTCACCGGCGAAAACAACGGCGGGCAATCTTCGGAAATCAACGTGTTCGGCGACATTCTCTCTTCGGTCTCCGGGACGTTAAACCCCCGCAATCTCAGCCTGGACCGCAACGACAAACTCAGCACGCCGCAAAGTTTGGAAACGGTTGGGTTCAATCTCACCTTCAATCCCATCTTCAACGACCAGAACAACGCCAACACCTCGAAACTCATCCCCCACACCACGATCGATGCGATCGGAAACGGCACGCTGGATTATTATTCCTTCCAGGCGAACCAAGGCGACACCGTCATCCTCGACATCGACAAGGCCATCAACTTCAATTCCTGAAATCATCTTGTACGATTCTGACGGCAACGTGATCAAATTGAACCGACGACAGTTTCCGAGATGCCGGCAGCGACAGCACTGCGGATTCCTTCATGCAGGTCATCATTCCCCGCACGGGAACCTACATGATGCGCGTGGCCCAGCATAGCGGCAACGGCGGCGGCGTCGCGGAAGTGGAATCCAACAACTCGCTGGGTTCCGCCCAAGACGTGGATGATCCCAACAGGTTTTCCCTCAACATCAATAACACCATCAACGATCAGACTGGTTCGACGACCACCACGTCCACGGGCGTTGGGGCGGTTAAAATTTCGGAAACCTGGCCTCACATTACGATCTCGGGCACGGGCGACGGCACGTTCGATTACTATTCCTTCACGGCCCAAGCCGGCAAAACCGGAATCTTCGACATCGATGGCGCTTTCAATGCCAACACGGGCTTGAACGTGCGGACGGAACTGTACCTCTACGATCCCAGAACCGGCGAGTTGCTGGCAAACAGCGAGGGTCTGGGCTTCAGTGACATTGGCAGCGGGAGTGCGAACGACCCGTTGATTCAGTACAAATTCTTGAAGGATGGAACCTACGTGATCGGCGTGGCCCGCTACGATTCCGTGGGTCATCCCGGCAGCATTTCCGGCTTCCCGTTGATCGCCGGCGACCGCTACACGTTAAACGTCACGCTGGAAGGCCACGGGGCGGACAACCTGCCCGTGACCGCCGGCCAGTTCTACACGCTGAACGTCTCGATCGCCAACCACGCACTCAGCCAAGGCCGCACCGATGATTTCAACATCGACCAAAATGGCGTCGCCGGCGGGTTGGAGTTCCAATTCTTCGCCAATCTCGACAATCAGTTCGTCAACCTAGGCGACTCGAACACGCAGCGTTATCAAGGCTCGGTGCAGATTTCCCAAAACAAAATCACCGACTCGTTGACCACCGGGATCTTGGTGAACGACACGGTCCGCTTAGGAAACGGCCAACCCGTGGGCGGAGTGGTTCTCTCGCTGCCCACGCCCAACGATGACCGCCTGACCCGCGGTGTGAAAATCTCCAATAACGTGATCGCCGGCTTCGGCGATGCGGGGATCGATTTGGAAGGCGACGGCGGAGCCGGAAACGTCTCCCAAGCCGCCGTGCCCTTCCACCGGGTGATCAACAACACGGTCTACGGCGGCGAAACGCCCACGGGAACGGGGATTCGCATTAACAATAGCAGCCCCACGCTGATCAACAACATCGTCGCCAACACCAACAAGGCGATCGAATTGGTCGGCGGGGCCGGCAACCCCTCCAGCACGACGGTGGTTTCGCACGGGCTGTATCAGAACAACGGGGCCAACGACCTGCCCGGCGGGTCGGCGGTGAATTATCCTTCCGGCTTGCCTTTGTTCGTTGATCCCAAGACCAACAACTTCTATCTGGCCGATGTGGCCCCCGGCGTTCCCGGCGCGATCGACAGCGCCCGCGACGGGTTTGAAGACCGGCCGGAGATTTCCCAAGTCGCCGCTTCCATCGGGATTCCCGTCTCGAACTTGATCGCCCCGCCCATCGACCGCTTCGGTCAACAACGGATCGATGATCCCAATATTCAGAACACCGGGCAGGGGAACAAAGTCTTTTACGACCGGGGTGCGGTGGAGCACGTGGACTTCAAGAAGCCCACCTCCGCGTTGATCGCTCCCGAAGACAACTCGGACCCGTTGAAGCCGATCGATCCCAATAAGGACTTGGACTCCCGCGCCGACCATGTTCGGCTGGTGAACCAAACCGTAAGACAGTTCATCGTCGGCTTGACCGACGTGGGCATCGGCGTGGATGACTTCTCCGTGTTCCAAGATTTGAACGGAGACGGCATCGACGAGCTGAGCAACGTCAAATTGCTTCGCAAGCCCGATGGCGGCAGTTCGTACCAGTTGCTCGAGGACCAAAACGATTACCTGCTCAGGTACAACACCAACACCAAGCAGATTACGTTCGATGCCGCCAGCGGGGTGTTTCCCATCGGGGATTACATCGTCGTGCTGAATACCGGACAGCCGATCTCGCTGATTAACGGGCAGTTGCAGACGGATTCCTCGATCCCCGGTTTCGCCCAAGGTTTGCTGTTCCCCACGACCAACCCGCCGATTCGCGATCTCGCGGGCAACTCGTTGGCCCCCAACCTGATTGATGGAACCACGCGGTTCGAGATCGAACTGCAACCGGCTCCGACATTGACAATCAACGATGTCAGCGTGCTGGAAGGCAACACCGGAGACCAAACCCCGGTGCAGTTGCAAGTCACGCTCTCGGCGGATGTCGGGCGGGTGGTTTCGGTCGATTTCGCCGTGGAACAGTCCACCGGCCCGGATGCGGCGACCGAAGGTGTGGACTACACATCCACCATTACCCAAGGCACGCTGACGTTCGACACCTCGGACCCGAACAACCGCATCGTTCACAATGCTGACGGTTCGCTGACTTTGACCATCCCGATTTACACCACGGCGGGTATCCTCGATCCTAATAACGAGATCCTCGTGATCGGCGATAATTTGGCCGAACGCAGCGAGCAGTTCTTCGTCCGGCTGTCCAATCCCGTGGGAGCCAACATTAATGATGGCCTGGGCGTGGTCACAATCAACGATGACGATTTGAAGATCGGCGTCAGCCCGGCTCAAATCAGCGAAGGCGACAGCGGCCAGAAGAACATGGTCTTTACAGCATCGCTGTTGGACGTCAACGGCAGTCCCATTGATCCGGCCAACCTGCCCGATTTCGACGTGACCTTCGATTACGACACGCTGGCCGGCACCGCGACCGAAGGGCTGGATTACCTGCCGGCGATGGGCACGGCGACGATTCTCGCAGGGACCACGAGTACGACGTTCTCGGTCCCCGTCTTGGGCGACTTGGCACAAGAAGGGAACGAAACCTTCTTCGTCGATCTGAAAAATGCCAACGGGGCGGCCTTCGTCAATCCCAACAATCCTTCGGGAGCCGGACTGGCCACCTCGCAGGCCCTGGGCACGATTAAGGACGATGATCCCAAATTCAGCATCAGCGACGCCAGCGTGCTCGAAGGGGACCAAGGCAGCAAGACGGTGACATTCACCGTGACCGCTTCCGCGACGCCGCTTCCGCTTTCCTCGGCGGTGACGGTGAACTACCGCACGCAAGACCTCTCGGCGACTTCTACTGGAAGCGGACCCGGAGACGGCGATTACGATGCCGCGACCGGCACGCTGACTTTCCGGCCCATCGACTCCAACCAAAATCTGGACTCCGCCGGGTTCAGTCTGGGGCTGAATTCGAACATTCAAGATTCGACGACCGTTCCGCATCTCTCGATCAACGGGGCGGGCAACGGGCAGTTCACTTATTACTCCTTCACTGTGCAAAGCGCCGGCGAACGCGGGATTTTCGACATTGATGGAGCCAACTTCGACAGCGCGTTGTTCCTCTACGACAGCAACGGCACTTTGGTGGATAGCAACGACAACTCCCCGCCCAACAGCGGGGATGATGGGCTGCAAACGCATCCGTTTATCGATCACACCTTTGCCGCGGCGGGAACCTACGTCATCGGCGTGGCTCGCACGGGATCGACGGGATCTCAGGATGGCATCACGGGCAACCCGGTGCTCGCGGGCGATCTTTACCGTTTGCAAGTTTCGCTGGGCAACCATCCGTTAGGAACGGGACCGGCGGTGATCAATCAAACGGACCCCGGCCCTTTGACCAAAACCGTCAGCGTAACGGTCAATTCGGATCGCGTCTCGGAAGGCGACGAGCAGTTCGCCTTGGTGCTGGAAAACCCGACCGATGGCGAGATTTACGCCGTCAACGAGATCGAACCGAACCAAGGCAACAACAGCCTTCGGACCGCCCAAAGTTTGGACAGCGCATCGTTCACCCTCACCGCCAATACGAACATCAATAATTCGACGACGGTTCCGCACGTGTCCATCAATGGCACGGGCGACGGCAGCTTCGATTATTATTCCTTCACGGTGGCCGCCGGCGACACCGCGACCTTCGACATTGATGGAGCCAACTTCGACTCGCAGATATTCCTCTACGATCCTGTCACGGGGAACCTGCTGGACCAAAACGACGATGAACTGACTCTGGATGCGGGCAGCCTGACAACCAGCGATTCGTTCCTGCAGCATACCTTCGCCACCGGCGGAACTTACGTCATCGGCGTGGCTCGATCGGGTTCCACCGGAGCCGCCGGCGGCATCACGGGGGTGGCTCCGCAGATAGGCGATGTTTACAAGCTCCATCTGTCTCTCACCAACCATGCCGTCGGAACCGGTTCCTCTCAGGTGACCGAAATCGACGCCGTGCAAAACGTGGACGATGCCCCCTTCGGTTTGGGCAATGATGCGACCATTCAAAACTCGACGACGATTCCCCATCTGACGATCAACGGCACGGGCGACGGCACGTTCGATTATTACTCCTTCACGGTCGGAGATAATACGACCGCCACCTTCGACATCGATGAAGCCAACTTCGACACCAACTTGTTCATTTACGACCCGCTCACCGGGAACTTGGTCGATCCCATGCACAAAACGATGATGGCGGCGTGCTCGATCCCGGCAGCACAAGCACGAGCGATTCGTACCTGCAATATACCTTCACTACCGGCGGCACTTACATTGTGGGCGTGGGAACCTCCGCTTCCACCGGAAGCGACGGCGGGATCACCGGCACGCCGCCGCAAGTCGGCGATGCCTACAAATTGAACATCTCCATCGAAAACCACCCCTTGCACGGCGGCGTGGCGACGATTTTGGACGATGATCCCAAACTCGTCATCAATGATGTGTCCCAAACGGAAGGGAACAGCGGCTCGAAGGACTTCACTTTCACTGTGGGCTTAACGGATGGAAACGGCAACCCGATTCAGGCGGCGGACGATGTGTTGGTGGACTTCGCCACCAGCGCGGGCAGCAACGTCTCCAACCCGCAGCCGGGCCAAATCTACGAAACGACCCCGGCCTCGACTTTCACCGTCCCCGAACAGCTAGACCCCCGCTCCTTCGTGTTGAGCGAGGATCCGGACTTCAACGATGCCCAAGGCGTGGACACCTCCACGTCGATTCGCCACCTCAGCATTCTGGGCCGGGGAAATGAAGCCTTCGATTACTACGCTTTTAACGGAACCCAAGGCCAGCACGTGATCTTGGACGTGGACGGGGCGACCTTCGATTCCCAGATCGTCGTCTACGATTCCTCGGGCAACGTGGTCTTCAGCAACGATGACGGCTTCGTCCACGGCGGCCTCAATGGAGACGCCCTTGATCCCGGCAGCACGAGCACGGAAGATTCCTTCTTGGACTTCGTGCTGCAAGCCAGCGACCGCTATACCATCGCCGTGGGACGTTCGACTTCGACCCCCACCGCGACAGGGTTGACAGGCACGCCGTTGACCGAAGGCGATCAATACACGCTCAACGTCTCGATTCAGAACTACTACGCTCCTCCGGGAACGGTCTTCGAAGCCGACCCGGTGACCGGCCAGGAAAAAACGCCCAACAACACCCTCGCGACGGCGCAAAGTCTGGAAGGCGAATACTTCAATAAAACCTTCAACGCGAACATCAATAGCCAGACGGGGGTGAACGTCTCCGCGACTCTGCCTTACGTCATCATCCAGGGCACGGGCGACGGAACCGCCGACTACTATTCCTTCCAAGCCACGGCGGGGCAAACGGGGATCTTCGACGTGGATGGAGCCTCGTTCGATTCGAAGTTGAGTTTATTCGGCCCGAGCGGCGCGCTGGCGGTGCCTCCCAACGACAATTCCAATGTCGTAGATGCCGGCTCGTCCAGCCTGCAAGACGCCTTCCTGCAAACCGTGTTCAACCAGACGGGCACTTACACGATTCAGATTTCCGATGCCAACCAGCCCACGGGAGTGATTGCCGCCGGTGCCACCTATCGGCTCAACGTGGTCGTGGGCGGCCACTCAACGGGAACGCCCCCCGTCTTCAGCGGACCGACCCCGACCGATGGCACGGCCACGCCCAATTCGGACTTCGATCCCATCAACGTGACGACCTCATCGGGAACCACGGGCTTCTTGAAGATCAACCAGGGCGATACGACGGGGACGATTACGGTTTCCGTCTTCGGTGATCTGTTGAACGAACCGCCGAGCGAAGACTTCTTCGTGCGGTTGTTGGATGCGAGCTATGCCAACATTGCCGGCCACCCGACCATTCAAGACGGGGTCGGCGAAGGAATCATCCTCAACGATGATGCCCCTGTGCTGCAAATTAACGACCCCGCTCCCGTGAAGGAAACGGGGGCATTGGGCACTCCCAACATCGTGCAATTCGTCGTCAGTTTGCACAATCCCGACGGCAGCCTCAGGCTGGCAGATGTGGATACCACGGTCAAGTACAGTACCGCCGACGGCACGGCGAACGCCGGGCAAGATTACGTCGGCCAAAGCGGGACGCTGACGATCCCCAAAGGCTCATCCTCGGGCACGATTAACATTCAACTGATTAAAGACGGAATTTTGAACGAAGGCAACGAAACCTTCTTCGTCAACTTGAGCAACCCCGGCGGTGCGACCCTCGACGACACCCAAGGCGTGGGAACGATCATCGACAACACGGGACTGGTCGAAAACGTGCTGACGGTGACGGCCCCCGATGCCGGCGGGCCGGGTATCGTTAAGGTGTTCGATGCCAGCGGAGCCTTAAGATTTCAATTCGAGCCTTACCCCGGTTTCCTGGGCGGCGTGCGCGTGGCGACGGGCGACGTGAATAACGACGGCACCCCGGACATCATCACCGGCCCCGGCCCGGGGGGCGGGCCGAACGTCATGGTCTTCAGCGGCGTGGACGGTTCGGTGTTGGCCAATTTCATGGCCTTCAATCCCGGTTTCACGGGCGGAATCTATGTGGCGGCGGGCGATTTCGCGGAAGGCGTGCTGACGCAAGGCGACTCCTTCGACGACATCGTTGTCGGAGCCGATGCCGGCGGCGGGCCGAACGTCAAAATCTTCAGTTCCGCAACGGGACAGCCCAACAATCGGGTCTTCACGCCCTTCGGCATCGAAAACCGCGTTCTGTTCAACGACTTCGCCTTCGATCCCGGTTTCACGGGCGGCGTGCGGGTGGCGGCGGGCGACGTGACCGGCGACGGCACCGATGATCTCGTCGTGGCCGCCGGTCCCGGCGGCGGTCCCAATGTCAAAGTCTACAGCGGACGAAATCTCAAACCCACGGCCTTCACGAACTTCGCCGTCCGAAGCTTCTTCGCCTACAGTCCGCAGTTTACAGGCGGCATCTATATTGCCGTGGCGGATGTAGACATTAACTCGCCCGTCACCGGGCGGGCTGCCGAAATTATTACAGGGGCCGGATTCGGCGGCGGACCGGACGTCCGCGTGTTCAACGTCGCCTCGAACGTCGTCACTCTCGCAGACTTCTTCGCCTACACCGCGGCCTTCACAGGCGGCGTCCGCGTCTCGGCGGGGGATGTCAACGGCGACACCATCGCGGACATCATCACCGCACCGGGCCAGGGTGGCGGACCCAATGTGCGGGCCTTCGACGGAAGAACCGTGGCAGGAGCCAGTAACCAAAACCCGCCCACTCTCCTCAATAACTTCAACGCCTACAAATCGCCATTCACCGACGGCGTATTTGTCGCGGGCGTGCTCAATGTGGATGTCGGCCAACAGCAGCTCGCGGCGAAATCCCAAGTGGCCGCACTGGGCACGGCAAACCTCACGCAAGCGGAAGTCGATGCCGTTCTGCCGGCTGCCCTGGATCGTCTGCGGGCGGCCGGAGTCTCCGAAGCGGAGATCGAAGCCTTAAGCCACGTCCACATCAGCGTCGCTGATCTCAGCGGGAACCTCTTGGGATTGTCTGCCCCAGGCAACATTGTGCTGGACGTGAACGCCGCCGGAAACGGGTGGTTCATCGATCCCACGCCCGGTCTGGACGAAGAGTTTGCCAACCTGGACGGCAGCCGCAACCTCACCGCAGTAAGCGGCTTGGCGATCGGCCACACCGACTTATTGACCGTCCTGCTGCACGAACTGGGCCATCGATTGGGGCTGGAGGACATTAGTTCGCAACTCCATCCCGATGCCCTGATGGGCGACACGCTGCCGGTCGGAACGCGGCGTTTGCCCAGCTCGGAAGATTTGGACGATGCCTTCGCCGACGACAGCCTGTTCGATTCGTTGTTGCTCAACTAAACGAACCCAACTCGCAAAGCCCCGCTCTTCTGAGCGGGGCTTTGTTTTTGGTTTGCGTTGAGCGTCCCTTCGGGTTGAGAATTTCCTCGGCGGATCGGACCTGATACACTCAAGAGATGCCGGTTTTCCCGCTGGCCTTTCTTTCCGCAAAGAGGAGTAAAACGAGATGAGGCGAATCGCATTGCCGTGGATGCTGGGCTTGTTGCTTTGCAATCTCAGTCTGGCTCAGGAAAAAGCCGCCCCTAAGAAAACGGACCCGCCCGCAAAGTTGATCCCTTTGAATAAGCAGGAAACTGTGCTTTTGGATGCAGCGAATAAAACCGTGGTGGTGAAAACTCGCGTGGTGCTCAGGGAAGGTGTGCTGGAAATGTTTTTGTGCCGCAAAAACACGAAAGAACACGAATCGATTCTCGCGTTGGACGGCAAAGCCTATCTGGTTCACACCGGCCTGCTGGCGATTGGAGCCGAACCCGGGCACCCCATGATTTATCGCGAAGACAAGTACTTTCCGCCCACGGGCCAGAAACTCAAGATCACGCTCAAATGGCAGGACAAAGAGGGCAAACCCCATGAAACAGATGCCAAAAAATGGGTGCGCACGGCGACCCGGCGGTATTTTGTAGAGAACCTGAAATCGCTGCCCACGGGCGTGGTGATCCCTAAAGATGGTGAACTGCGCTACGATCAAAAGTTCCAAGAACTGGCTTGGTTCGGCACGATGTCCGAAAAGCAACGCGATCATTTCTTGAAAATGAGCGACGACAAAGCCTATCAAAAAGCCATAAAATCAATGTGCAATCGTTCGCAACCCCGCGAAATGAACGCCGATTGGGTTTTCACGGGCAGCGGGTTTTTCGTCGAGACCGAAGGCCCGGACAAAGGCAAGAAATTCTACAAAGCCGAGGGAGGCGAAGTGATTTGCGTAGCGAATTTCCCCTCCGCAATGATCGACGTAAACGAACAAAGCACCTCCTCGGGCGAAGCAAATTTATTGTACGAAGCCTGGACTGAACGCATTCCGCCGCTCGAAACCATCGTCACTGTAGAAATTTCCCCCATCGCAGAGAAGAAGGCGGAAACAACGAAAACTCAAAAGTAAATGCGGTATGCCGACCTCCGGTCCCTGAACCTCCGGCCCCTGAAAGATGATCGACTCTCTGGCCAACCCTCATTCGGAAACCGCGGGCGGGTTCGCTTTGCGGTTTTTTCACGTCCTGCTGTTGGTGTTCGGAGCCGCCGCCGGGTTGGCCGCCGTCTTGATTTATTTGCTGCCCATCTTCCACAAGCCCGGCGTCATTTCGCTTCCGGGGGCGTTTTGGGTGAGCACCGGGTTTCTGTTTTCGAGCAGCCTCTTGCAGCATTGGGCCATTCAAGCGGTGCGGCGGGAACGCCAACACAAGTTTCGCCGAGATTTGTTGCTCGCGCTTCTAGCCGGCGTGGGGTTTGCGGCGGTTCAGTCGTATGGGCTGTGGTGTTTGTTGCAAACGCAATCTCGCACCACTTTGGCGACATCGACGGGGCCGGAAGCCTTCGCGTTCGTGCTGGCTGTGTTGCACGGAATGCACGTGAGCATCGCGATGATGTTCTTGACGTTCGTGTATCTCAAAAGCAAAAGCGACCGCTACGATCACGAATACTATTGGGGCGTCACCGTCTGCGCCTATTTCTGGCACGCCTTGGGCCTCGCCTGGCTGGCAATCGTCGTGGTGTTCCTCATCGCGACTTAACGACTCGGGCGGATGCATAAAACCTGAAATCCTAAGCATCTCCATCGGTTTTCGCAGAAGAATTGAGCAGCGCAATCAGTTTCGGCAGCAATCGCTCGAAAGCCCGCGCCCGGTGGCTGAGATGGTTCTTCACCAGGCTGCTTAGTTCACCGAACGTGCGGTGATATTCGGGCAATAGAAAGTAAGGATCGTAACCGAACCCATTGGCTCCGCGCGGCTCGCTGATGATTCGCCCCCCGCAAACGGCATCTACGTTCAGCCGAATCTCGCCCAAGGGATCGGCCACCGCGACGTGGCAAACGTAATGGGCCGTGCGTTTTTCCCCAGGCACGTTCTCTAATGCTTTGATGAGCTTTTCGTTGTTGCGGCGGTCGCGTTCCTCTCGGCGGCCCGTTTCGCCGGCGTACCTTGCCGAATACACTCCGGGTTCGCCCTGCAAGGCATCCACGCACAGGCCGCTGTCTTCCGCCAAGGTCCATTCGCCAAGTTGCCGGGCGGTTTCACCGGCTTTCTTTTCCGCATTGCCGTGGAACGTGTCGCGATCCTCGACCACATCGGGCAGGTCGGGAAAATCGCAGACCCCCTGAACTTCGATGCCCCAAGGTTCTAAGAGCGCGTGAATCTCTTGAACCTTTTTCGCATTGCGGCTGGCGAGAATCAATCGCGGAGCGGAATGAGATGCGGTCATTTTTCCGGGGAGTCGTTTCGTAGTTCAGGTTGGATTTTCACTCAGAGAAAACATGGAATCGTTTTTGTATAAGGGAGATAATATAAAGATCGCCGACGGAATGCGAGAAATGATTTTTTGGAGATGCGCCGCGAAAACTCGGCCTGCTATTACATCAGCGCTTTTTGAAGAGACGCTGGAATTGGTTTTGGAGTTCGTTTTCGATGACTTGCCCCGTGGCATTTTGGGCGGCGTTTTGGAGAATGGCGAAGATGGCGCGGGTATCCAGCACGGGTTGGCTGAACGTGCCGCCGATGGGAATTTTGAGGGTTTGACCTTTCAGATTCGCGAGCAGACGGTTTTGGGCGAGCCAGCCGGGTTGAATCGGGATCTCGGCGGTGAGCGAGAGGGTTTCATCGAAACCCACTGAACCGCTGGTGGTAATCGGAATGTCGGTCAGCACCATTTTCAACTGTTGATGATAGATTCGCCCGTTGGCGGCTTGCACGTTGATGTTTTGTTTGTCCAAGCGGATCAGTGTTTGATTGGCGGGCAGCACGCCGCCGACGGCTTGGCCTTGAACCAGCGTTTTGACTTGCTTGACGACTTCGAGCAGACGGTTCGCCAAAGGGCCGGGCCGCATTTGGACGGATTCAATTGCCAGGATGCCGGAGGCATTCATCGCGGTAGGATTGGCCAACGGAATAATGCCCTCCGTGGTCAGAAACGCGGAGAATTGGCCGGCGGTTTCGGTGCTGTTGCCCAATAAGGGCACGGCGAATTTCAGGTAGTCGCGGCTGATCTCCGGGGTGATGCGGATGTTATCCAACAGCGGCCCCTTCTCGATTTGCAGCGCCAACTCTGGAGCATTCAGGGCCAATCGCGAATTGAGTTTCATGCGGCCCGTGCCGAGAACGGCATCCAACGGTCCGAATTGCACGGTTCCCAAATTCAGGTCGGCCTTCAGTTCGCCCGGCCCCACGGGAATGCCATACGCATTCATGCTCTGCCAAGGCACGCCGGCGAATGCGGTCAGTTCGTTGGCCACGCGCTGGTTGGCGGCAGCTCCCCAAATGGGGCCGCGCACTGAAAACGGGCGGCTGTCGTTGCCTGCGATTTGAAAGTTCTGCCCCAAACGGTTTCGGTAACGCTCGGCCAACACGGGCAGGTTGCAGGTGAGCGTGCCGGTGAGATTGGCGTTGCCCCGCGTGCCGGCATCGGCCAGGGTTCCGTCGAGGGTGACGTAAAGCCAAGGGGATTCCAAAAGCGTGGGTCGAAGTTGCAAATGGTCTTGGCTGAAATCGTAAACCCCGCCGCCGCGAAAGGCGAGGCGATCTTCCGCCCACACGGTTTCCCGGGGAGAGTTTTGGGCCGCAGCAAACCCCGCTCCCGGCGGCGGTTGGATTTGACTCAATCGGGATAGCGCGGCCTTCTCAACAAGAATGTTCCAGTTCGCATCGGCGGATTGATCGGTCATCATTAAATCCATCTGCCCCGAAGCAATGCCCGCCAAGGCGAGGTTCGGCCCCAAGGTTTGTTCCAAGGAAAACCAACGGGACAATTCGGACACACCGCCGCGAAACACCACTTGCCCGGATGTACGCGGCCGGCCTTGGGGCGTGGTGAAGTATTCGACATCATCGGCCCTGAGCGATAACGAAGGGCTGGTCCAAGTCGTTACGGGCAGCCGGAGTTTATTGGCCTCGGCAGTCCAGTCGGCTTTGGTTTCAACGTGAACCCGCGATTCGTTCAGATGGATTCCCGCCGTTTGAAGCTGCAAGCCTTGGAAATCCGCAATGGCTTTTTGCAAGGTCATCCGAGCCGGAGAGAGCTTGGCTTGGGCAGTGGCAATCACGTTGCCTTGCATCTGCAAACCATCCATCGAAACAAGCGGGTGGAGGCGGTTTTGCCAGGAACTCAGTTCGCCGCGAAGTTCCGCATTCAAGGCCAAGTCCGGCCAAGTGCCGGTCCATAAAATGGGTTCGGTTTGCGAGACTTGCAGTTGATCCCCGCCGGAGGTGATCTTTAAGGATAGATTTTGAAGCTGATTCGGCTGGTTGGCTTGGGAGACCAGATCGCCTCCCGCCGCCAACACGAGTTGCGTTTCTTCCCAAGCGGGGGCCGCGTTGTTGCTGCTTTGGGCGAATTGGAAATTCTTGATGATTGCCGAGGCCGCCCCGCGAATGAGTTCGGGGCTTAATCGCCTCAACGTCAAACCGGCGTCAATGCGGCCGGCGAGTTGCCAGGGTTTTAAGTCGGCGAAGCGATTGAGTCCCATCATCAGTTGTTCGAGTTTGCAGGCCGCCTTGAAAGTGGCGTTGTCGGGAGTGCCTTGCGCCGAAAGCGACAGAAAATCGGCCCGGCAGGTGAACTCATCCAGCACCGGCCCGGCATGGGTATTGCGGGCTTTGATGCTAAGTTCCAAAGGCTTGTCCCAGGCGATTTCCCGGCCATCGGCCACCGCCGCGATTCGCGAAGCGCTGATTTTCCCGGACAACACGTGCTCGGCATTTTGCACGTCCGCATCCAAAGCCACATTGACTTTGCCGGATTGAACCTCCAACCCGGCTCGCAGCTTTAAGGTTTCAGGGAACATCTTGGCGAGGCGGGCCACATTGACTTCGCCCGTCAAATGAAATTCTTCAACGGGGATCTCGGCGGAAGGCGTTTTCCAGGCGGCGAGGAGTCGCGGGACGTTCAAGACCCCGTTTGCTTCGCAAGAAAGGACATCGGATTTTAGGTTCCAATCGGTCAGATGGACTTCGCCGGCGTGATATTCGAGCCGGCCTTTTTGCGTGAGGTATTCCAATTGAAATTTGTCGGTCCCCAACCAAGCCGGGGCGGAAAGTCCGATGCCGGTGGCCGAAAGCCCGCCGTGGAGTTTGAACGTCGGCGAGGCGTCTCCGCTTGTCCATTCCGCCGCGAGATCCGAAACCAGCACGCCGGCAATTTCGCTACGGCTACCGCAGCGTCCGAGTAACGCTGAAAGGGCGTTCAATCGCAAATCGCTGGTTTTCAGCCGCAGCATGGCCGTGTTTTGGGGAGTTGTGCTGTTTGCCTCGGCGAGGCTGCGGTACGAGACATCGAAATCCAATGCTCCCGCCTTGCCGTTCGCGCCGGCGTTTTGAACTTGGGCGGCTCCGCGAACCGTGATGGCTTCGGCGGAATCGATGGGCAAGCGAACGTCCGCTTCAAAGTTTCGCAGTTCGGTTTGCCGACTGTTTTGGGCATCTTCGATCTCCACAATGCCTTCCCGAACGTGAAAGGCGGCATCCAAGCCTTGCGAATCTTCCGAGGATGCGAAAAAGGGAGCGATTGCCTCTTCCAAATTGCTGCCGCCTTCGCGAACTTGAATTGTGAAATGCGGGCGAAGAATCTGAAATCCCCCCACGCGAACCCGGTCGGCCAAAAGTGCGATCAGCGTTTTTTCACTGGTGATTTTTTCGATGATAAGCAGTGGTTGGCCTTCGGTGTCTTCAAACCGCACATCCCCCAATTCCACCGGAGACCACCAAAACAGCGAACACTGCCCCGTGGTGATCTTCGCGGGATATTCCGGTAGCAGCATCGGCAAAATGCGATGCCTAAGCGAGGTTTTCGCGATGAACACTGGCCCAAACATCAAACTCGCCACCGCCAAAAGCCCAAACAAGGAAAGAACTCTGCGGCGAAACGGTTTGCGAGGCGGCTCGGAAGAACCCGTTTCCGCGTCGGCGGTTTGCGGGGATTTGTGGAGAGGAATTGCAGTCAAGCGGGACACCCATGCGAAAGAACACGCGAAGAGGCCCGACCCGTGGGGCAAGAAATCGGCGGAGAACGGGTCTTCTCTTTCAATTCGGAACAGACTCGGCTCGGCAGCAGGATAATCCGCTTCCCGTCAAATTCCCCCGCCAAATGGCGAAGCATCGACCGTGTTCCTTCTGTGTCCCTTGCAATCGTTCTTGCCCGCAAACCTTCGCTCTCTGGAACAATCCGCGCGTTTTCCGGGCAGGTTCGTCAACCTTCCGCCAAACGCAAAGAGCTTGAAACACGGGGAACACTTCTCCCGATCATCGGAAGAGATTGCGGACGGGGGCAATCCTTCGCGGAAAACCGGCGGGATTTGCGGGGAATGGATTTTCTTCCAGGTTCCTGATGCGTTATGATGAACGATTGAGGAGATTGATGGTTCGGGTTACGCCCGTTTAGTTTTCGTGATTTTCCCTAAGGGGGCGCGCTTCAAGATGGCGGTGTATTTAATACCGGTGGATAAGGGACGCCCCATTGTTTTGGACAAGGCGGTGGTTTTTATTGGTCGGCATCCCGAATGCGACGTGATCCTTAAAGCCAGCCGCAAGGTTTCGCGGAAGCATTGCTGCTTGGCTCAGGTGGAATCCAGGATTGTGATTCGCGATCTGGGCAGCATGAACGGAATCCGCCTGAACGGTCGCCGGGTGAAAAAAGAAGCCACCGTCAAACTCGGCGATGAAATTACCATCGGCGACGTGACTTACGTTCTCAAATTGCGCGGGCGGATAGATTCTGAATCCGACCCGTCTCCCCGCTGGGATGGCAGTGGCAGCGGCAGCCAGAATGATTCGGCGTTGGGCACGGCCTCGCACGATTCCCCTCCGCCTTCGCGTTCCAAGCCTTCGCCGAAAGCGGCGGATTCCGCGTATCCCCCCGGCGGTTATTCTCCCTTGGGTCTCAGCCAGGACTTTCCGGTTCCGATCCCTGAAGATCCCGTCGAACAATTCGACCGCGAACCCCGCCGCAAGAAATCGTCTTCCTCGAACCAAAACCCGCCCCCCGATTCCAACTTGGATTCGGAGTAATCGCGTGGTTTGCCTCGGCCTTTTCTCGCATCCCATTTCCAGTAAACTCGCATTATGAACCTTCAGCTTTCCCTCGAAATGGATTTGGATCGTTTGGCTGCTTTGGAAGCCAATTGGGATGCTCAAGGTGCGAAGGCGATTGACGGTGAAATCATCGCCGCCGCCCGCCGCTTCGTATCGGCACTTCCCGAAGATCTGAGTTGGCCCCCCAAAGTCGTGCCGATGGCGAAAGGCAATCTTCAGTTGGAATGGCACGATGGCCCTCGGTCATTGGAATTGGAAATTGATGACCCGAAAACCATCCATTATTTGAAGTGGCATCCTGAAAAGGGTGTTGAGGAAGAAGGTCTGTTTTCCATCCGGGAGACCTCGCGCGCGGAAGAACTCATTCAGTGGTTTACTGGAGGCATCGCCAATGTCTAACGCTGGGGAACGCGGCCCCCAAGTGAACCCGACCGAGGATCTCTACCGCCTCATCACCACTTCGGATTGGTGGGTGGCCGATGAAAAACGCCCTTCATCAGCCGCGTTTGATGCACCGAAATTCTCGGTCAACATTGCTTCGCTCACCACAAAAGAGGAAACCGCCCGTCAACTCCACGACGACCTGAATCGACCGAAGGGAGGAATCGTCGCTTTCAATTGCGGTCAAGCGCGAGAGCATGGATTCGACCCCCGCCAAGAATTGGATGATCGGTTCCCCGAAAACCACGCCCACGTCTATTACGAGGGTAGTAAAAGTAGCCGGAAGAAAAACGCCCGGCATCTCGTGCAGCTCTGCCGGCTAATACTCGAACCCACATTTTAATCTTCAGCGAAGGGCGGAGACGGCGACGCGAAATCCTAAGACGGGTAGCCGCACCACGGGCGAGCAATCGTGACGGGCCGCCGAGCGGCAAAAGCCGCTGCCGCCGGGTGCGCCGGCTCCTCGGTCTCGCCAACATCCGCCGCGGATCACCCGGTTCGCCGTGTTGTCGTTCCCGGCAGGATCGAATTTGGGCGAGTTGCGATAATAGTCTTCATCAAATCCATCCCAGCACCACTCCCACACGTTTCCGTGCATGTCGTAGAGCTTGAATTGATTGGCGGGATAACATCCCACGGAACTGGTGCGGCTTAAAAACGGACCGCGCACGGCCGGCCCGTAAGGCGAGTTGCCGTTGAAATTCGCCTGCGTGGACGACAACGAATTCCCGAACGCGGTCGCGGTTTGGGTTCCGGCTCGGCAGGCGTATTCCCATTCCGCCTCGGTGGGAAGCCGGTAACCCGCGCCTCCCAAGACTTCCACCTTGGCCCATTTGATGAATTTCCCGTTCTCTTTATCTTCTTGAGTCAGGGAATAATAAGGTGGCCGCCCGTCCCGTGCGCTGAAGCTTATTGCAAAAATCGAGGCAATCGTACCAGCTCACCATTTCCACGGGAAACCGTCCGGTTTCATGGCCGAGCGTTTCCTTGTTGAATTGGCTGGGAGCACAGCCCATAACCTTGGCGTACTCCGCTTGCGTAACCGGATAGGCTCCCAAGTAAAACGGTTCCGAAATCAGCACGCGATGGGAAAACTCTTCCTCGCTGCGTTCCAACTCGGTTTCGGGAGATCCCATCCAAAATTCGCCCGGCGGAATCAGCATCAAGTCCAATTGAATCGCATTCGTCCGTTGCACGGGACCGCCCAGATATTTCGCCCACCGCTCTTGAGAATCCCAAGCCACTCCGCGATCGAACGGGGCTTGGTTCGGGAGGGGGCAGACTTGCGTGGCGGAGTCCGGCCCCGGAGGCAGCGGGGGAACCTCTGCCGAAGCCCGTGAAAGGCAATCCGTCAATGCCAGGGCGAATTCGTTCATGGACTGAAAACGATCCGCCATTTTCCAGGCCATCGCTTTTAAGCAGACGGCTTCCACATCGTTGGGGATGGCAGGATTCCACTGGGAAGGCGGCAAATAAGCCTCCCCCTTTATAATCTTGCCGACGATCTGAACCAGCGTGCCTTCGTAAGGCTTATGGCCGGTCAAGAGTTCGTACAATATGATGCCTAAACTATATATGTCGCTACGGGGGCCGACTCGATTGGGACGGCCTTCGATTTGCTCCGGCGACATGTAGGCGGGCGTGCCCATCACGTTGCCGGCCTCCGTCTTGTCGGTTTCCTCCACGTCGATTCGCAAAGCCAGTCCGAAATCCATCACCACCGGTTGATGGTCATCGACAAGCATGATGTTGGCGGGCTTCAGGTCGCGATGAACCACATCGTTATCGTGGGCCACTTGCATCGCGCGGGCAATTTTCCGCACCAGACGCAATACTTCATCGATCTCCAGAGAACGGTTCACGGCGGACAGGGTCTTGCCCTGAATAAAAGCCAACACGACATAATGTTGGCCCCGGTATTTCCCCACCTCGCGAACGGGGCAAAGGTTCGTATGCGGAGGCAATCGCGCTGCGGCCCGGGCTTCGCGGAGGAAGCGGGCGATTAACTGGTGGGATTGCTTTTCATTCAAGTCCCCCAATTTGGGGAATTTCACGGCCACATGGGTTTCCAAAACCGAATCCCAAGCCCGGTAAACAATCCCGAAACCGCCTTCTCCCAACACCTCTTTCAATTGGTATTGGGCAATTTGATCTGGGAAATCTCGCCCCATCGACATTCCCCCCCGCCTCGCAGAAATTGGACGATGCCCGCTTGATGTTTGGACAGCAGAAAGTTTCAGCTTAACCCGGCTTTCACCAGAATTCCACCCGGAACCTTGGGGATTCTTCGAATTTCTCAGGCCGGGAATCTGCCATCCCTCACAGGGATTGTGCGGTTCTCGAACGGGTGATGCGCTCTCGGCGATCCGCATAGCGAAGTGGAAAGGACGGCCAACGCCCGCTCTCACTGCCCGAACGATACAGCGGGCCATCGAACAGCCGAAGATAATTGCCGCGATTGAGCACATGCTGCGACATCCACTGATTGAATCGCAGCCATTGCCGATCGGGCGCGAGTCCTGAAAAACTCGGGCGCATCCGCTCGAAAGCCGCCGAATTCCAGCACTTCGGTTTGGGTGACAACTCGCGGAAGCGGGGCGACGTGCAAGGAAGTCAGCAACACCGCCAGCGTGAGGTAACCCGTCGCGACACCGGCCAACCAACGCACCGAAATTTCCATCGGCTGAGGAATCGGCATCCGGGCCGGAGCCAATCGCTCGGTCGCGACACGCAGCGCGAAAACCGCCCCGCCGAACAATCCCAACAGCGAAATCACGTCGCCGCGCGACTGCCAAATTTCATCGCGAAAAAAGCGGATCGCCAGCCATTCCGCCAGCGGCTCGAACAGATTCATCGCGAACAAACCTGCGAACAAGACCGAGAAAAACACCACGACCGCTCCCCAGGCCCCTTCCTCGGCAACCCGAAAACTTACCCAAGCAACAACGGCAAGACAAACAAGATCCAGAAACATAAAAACTGCTCATTGGGGAAAAAATAACGACCGCCAACAAATCGCATCCAGTTCAAAATCAAAGGCGAGCGGGGACATAAGCTCCATAGGGATTTCGTTAAGAAATAAGGGATAGAGTATTTTACATCAATACAGTCAATGATGTTGTGAAGATTTAAGGAACTCATTGGCTTCGTCAACCCGAAATCAAATACCGCCAAAAAAACTGCGGCCCACCCATTGACACGGAAATATATTACATGTAATATATTTCCGTGTGGACAAAATAAGGGGGAGCGAAGGCATGACGAACAGCCAGTTGCAGCGAGACCTGAAGAAAAGACAACCGTTTGAGTCGCCGGAACAGGAAGCCGTGCTGAACATTCTGCGGACAAACGACCAGTTTCAGAATCGCTTCGGGCGATTGTTCCGAGAGTATGGGCTGACGCCCTCCCAATACAACGTCCTCCGTATCCTGCGGGGCGAGGGCAAGCCGATGCCCTGCCTCGAAATTGGCGAACGCATGATTCAGGTGGTTCCGGCGATGACAGGACTGATCGACCGATTGGAAAAGCAGGAGTTGGTGACGAGAAAAAGATGCACCGAGGATCGCCGAGTCATCTACATCGAGATCACCAAGAAAGCACTCGACCTCCTGAAGAAAATGGACCAGCCGGTGATGGAACTGCACCAGCAGCTTGTCGGCCATCTGAGCCGCTCGGAACTGAAGGAACTCAGCCGACTTTTGGAGAAGGCCCGATTGAGTGAGGCGGGTGACGGTTGATGTTTTTTTGGGTGTTTACATGACATATAAACCACTTTCACAACAACTTTCAGAAAGGTGAAACGATGAGTTTCCACGGAAAAGTCGTTCTCGTCACGGGTGGCACATCGGGGATCGGTCGGGAAACGGCGATTCAGTTTGCCAAGCAAGGTGCCAAGGTCGTCTTGGCGGGTCGTCGAATCGAGGAAGGGGAGTCCGTCGTCAAGGAGATCGAGTCAGCAGGCGGCGAGGCCCGTCTTCGTTCAAACCGACGTGACGAAGGAGGAACAGGTCAAGCATCTGGTCGAGGAGACCGTTCGCCACTTCGGTCGGCTGGACATCGCCTTCAACAATGCCGGAATCGATCAGGGATCGCCGATCACGGACTTCACCGAAGCGGACTACCGTAAGGTCTTCGACATCAATGTGCTGGGCGTGTTTCTCAGCCAGAAGTATGAGATTCCGGCCATGCTCAAGTCGGGCGGCGGCTCGATCATCAACACATCGAGTATCTTGGGGCACATCGCCATGCCCGGCGCAGCGATCTACAACGCCTCAAAGCACGCCGTCGAAGGCATCACGAAGACGACCGCCCTTGAACTCGCCGGTCAAGGCATCCGGGTCAACTCCGTCGCTCCGGGGGCCGTCGCCACGGACATGATCGACCGCTTCGCAGGCGAAGAGGGCACGGAGGGTCGCCAGCAACTTGCCTCACAGCACCCGCTGGGTCGGCTGGGCAGACCCGAAGAAATCGCCGCCGCCGTCCTGTATTTGGCCTCCGATGCGGCTTCCTTCACGACGGGCATCTCCTTGCCAGTCGATGGCGGCTATCTGGCGAAGTAAACGCAAGTTTTCGCTCTTTTCCAATGGAGAAAGGTCATGATCGAAATTCGCAAAGCCCAAGATCGAGGCCATGCCAACCACGGGTGGCTGGACACCTACCAGACTTTCTCGTTCGGATCGTACCGTGACCCACGGCACATGGGCTTTCGCTCACTGCGAGTGATGAACGAGGATTTCGTGAAGCCCGGACAGGGCTTCGGCACGCACCCTCATCACGACATGGAGATCGTCACCTACATCCTCGAAGGAGCGCTCGAACACAAGGATTCGATGGGCAATGGGGAAGTGTTGCGGCCCGGTGAATTTCAACGGATGTCAGCCGGAACCGGAATCACGCACAGCGAGTTCAACCCTTCCGACGCCGAGCCGGTCCATCTGTACCAGATTTGGCTGGTTCCCGAACGGAAGGGAGTTGAGCCGAGCTACGAGCAGAAGCGGTTTCCAGAAGAGGAGCGGCACAACCGACTGCGGCTGGTGGCTTCGCAGGACGCAGCCGATGGCTCGTTGCTGATCCACCGAGGATGCCCGGATTTTCTTGTCGAGCCTCGACGAAGGGAAGCAAGTGGCGCACGAATTGAAGCCGGGCCGACACGCATGGCTGCAAGTGCTGCGGGGTGCTGTCTCACTCAATGGACACGATCTCAAGACGAGCGATGGTGCCGCAGTCAGCGACGAACCCCATCTGGAAATCTTGGCAAGTCGTCCCGCCGAAGTCATGCTGTTCGAGTTGAATTGAGCCTCGTCCCAGAAATATGTCGGTTTCGGTCAAGAAAGGAGTTCGACCTCCTGCGACTTCGGTTGGCGTCTCCCGGTTTCTGAAAGCGAGACAACCGCCCCACTTACATTGTGGGTTGCTTATCGCTACACTTCAACAAACAGATGAATGGCAGCCGGAAATGTCCGGCCAGCAACATCTTTCCCCACCAATCAATTCGAGAAGACAAACACATGGCCGAAGGCACGATCAAAAAATTGACCGACAAGGGTTTTGGATTCATCAACACGGGTGGTTCAAAAGACTTATTTTTTCACTCCAAAAACCTGCAAAGCGTGAGTTTCGACGACTTGTATGAAGGCCAAAAGGTCACTTACACCGAAGGTCAAGGGCCGAAAGGTCCGTGTGCCGAGAACGTAAGACCGGCATAGGGCAGTTGTTTTTCCAACGACAGATTTTGCGGGCCGAAATCATCTTCGATGTTTCGGCCCGCTTCACATGACTCGATCCAGATTTAATGCTGGCTCATCGTTGGTCGCAAAAAACAATGAAAAATCCCATGGGACGCACCGTCAAACTCGATTCCAAGCGGTTCTTGTGATGTTGGCCGCGTGCTGGTCGGTGACGAGGAAGTGAGAGCAAGCATGAAGTTTTTCTCGGAGCGAACCCGGCATGGATAGAACGCATGATTGGAAACGACTCGTTTTGTGCGTTGGTTTAATGGCATGGTGCGTCCCCCTGAGTTTGGGGGATGACCAACCCGATCCCTCCCCTTCGACAAACAAAATTGATGCCCAAACGCTTAGGCACAAAGTCCTCTGCGGCTATCAAGGCTGGTTTCGCTGTCCCAGCGATGGCACGAATGAGGGGTGGCTCCACTGGAGTCGCAACCGAAACAGCATTACCCCCCAATCGCTCACGGTGGAAATGTGGCCAAATCTGTCCGAATACGGCGAGAACGAACGCTACCTCGTTCCCAACTTCACCGGCCACGGCAATCGGCCCGCCTCCCTCTTCAGTTCGGCGAACTCGCGAACCGTCGAACGCCACTTCGAGTGGATGCAGAAGTACGGAATCGATGGGGTGTTTGTGCAACGATTTCTCGTCAATCTCCGAAAGCCCTCGTTCGACAAGGTGCTTGCTCACGTGAGGTCGGCGGCGGCAAAGTCGGGACGGGTGTATGCCGTGTGCTACGATCTCTCCGGTACGCCGAAAGACCGACTTTACGATTTGCTCGTGAACGATTGGAAACGGCTCGTCGATCGAGAGAAGATCACGCAGGACGACCGTTACCTCAAGCACGACGGCAAACCTGTGCTGTTTGTTTGGGGTTTCTTCGATGATCGTTTCGATGCCGCGATCGCCTACCGGATCATCGACTTCTTCAAGGCCGATGATCGCTATTCCGCAACGTTGATCGGCGGGTGTCCGTGGCAATGGCGCACGAAAACCGATGCGGAATGGTCGCGAGTGTTTCGCCGTCTCGATGTCATCAGCCCGTGGAATGTTGGGAATTATACCACCATCAACGGAAAGAAAGTTGCCTCCACGGGTTTTTGGAAGGGCGACCTTGTCGAAGCGGAAAAACACGGGATGGACTATCTGCCGGTCATCTATCCCGGCTTTGGGTGGACCAACCTCAAAGGCAGAAACGCAAACCGAGCCACCATTCCCCGGCGCGGAGGCAAATTCTACTGGGAACAATTCGCGCGGGCTTCCGAACTGGGGATCGATATGGCCTACGTCGCCATGTTCGACGAAGTGGACGAAGGGACGGCGATTTTCAAAGTCAGCAATACGCCGCCAACGCAGGCTCGATTTCAGACCTACGAAGGATTACCCTCCGACTGGTATCTTCGCCTGACGGGGGAAGGGACCAAAGTCATTCGAGGCGAACGCAAGGCCGAAGCGAACCTGCCAATTCAACCCTAAATCCTCGGCGTATGGTCGTATGGTCCGTGTTGAGTTCGCCAGTGAGCCCAGAACTCTTGGAGTGGCTGGGAGTCGCTGAGGGAATCGGCGCGGAGGTGGAGCACGGCTTCTCCGCTCGTCTTCTTCCAGAATTTTTCGGTTCCTTTCACGCGGGCGTTCATTTGTTTAATGGTCGATTCCATCAAGCTACTGGTCAGTGGCAGGCCCGCTTGGCGGAACTCGGGATATTTCATCAGATGCGCGTGATTGGTGTAGTAAGTGATCGCTCGTTGAAGGCGTTCGCGGGGATCGCTCGCCGATGCGCCTGATGCGGGAAGACCTATTTGTTGTTGATGGTCCCGGAGTTCGTCGATTACCTGCTGCACTCGGCCTTGCCAGATCCAGGTCGCATAGCGGCGGTAGGCTTGGGGATCGTCGAGTCCGGCAGCAGCGCACAAGCGTAGCTGAGGGCATGCATCAGGTCGAGAATCCCGGTCATCTGGCTGAAATGTTGTTTGTGAATCGTCCAATTCACGGCCAGTCCATCGGCCACGAACGCTTGCCGCTCTGCCGCGTGAATGCCTAACTCCCAAGCCTTCCATTCCAGATGTGCGCCGAAGGCATCTGCACTCTCGCTGCTGGCGATGACATCCCGCGAGAGCAGCTGGGGAGCGAGGTCTTTCCAGTCGCCGGAGACGTCCTCTTCAGGGCGCAAGAAAAGGGAATCGACCTCGGTCTGGCAGGCTTCTTCCTCTTCGCGGGCCGCAAGTTTTGCGATGTCGGCCACGACTTCGGCCCCCACCAGCCATTCAGGAAATTCGGGAGCCGGATCGCTCGCGTGGATGGGGCTTTGCATTGAAAGCACGATGCCGACCTTGTCTTCCCGCCAATGAGTCGTCTTGGACGAGGTCTCTTTTAGAACGGCGGGGAAGGGTGGTGGGGAAGCCGCTTTCCGGTCGCGAAAATGATCGCGACGCTGGAACCGTCCGCCATCCATCATCACGACGGCCAACTCGAGGGGCTTGGCTTCCGGCGGGGCCGTGGTTCGCTCCATCAAGGGACGCAAAACGTGTTGCTCGACTTGCTGCCGACGATGTTCCACGTCGTCCGCGCCGATCTGGCTGGTCATCCGCTGCACTTGTTTGGGAGCCACCGTGATTTCCGAAAGCATCTCGATCGCAGCCGCCGCTTGCGAATAACTCCCCAGGTTCGCGCCCGCCCAGACGATCTTTTCCAGCACCAAAGGCGTGACCCCTTCACGAGGCGGCCGCTGAAGTGCCTTCGCCACCGGGAAAAAAATCCCGCCGACAGCGGGAACAATGATACTTGGGTTCGCAGTATTCGATGTCTCCGCGCATCCCCTTGAGGATCAACGGTTCGGCGTCTTCAACCGCACACGCTTTCCCGCAGGTGGGACACTCGTGAACCGCGCACTTTGTGGCCTCCTCGGCCCGCGAGGACAACACCGACCCGGTCAACTGCCGCGTCAGTTCATCCCCGATTTCGACCGCCAATCGCTCCAGATCAACGAAGGTCTCCGCCGCCCCAAGTTTTTCTTTTTCTTCAAGGGCCAGCTGAGTCGCCATCTCTGAAATCCGTCTTCGTAGCCGATCCTCCATGACCAATCCTCCGCAAATTTCCCAGGTTCCTAAAATCCCAACGATTTCAGAGACAACCCCATTGTACACATTTCATACCAATCACAAAGCAGGGAATGCACCCGTATGGTCCGCAAGAAACGGCTTGGGGTTTTCAGAATAGGAGAAATAGCCATAATGCGGCGGCAGGGAATGGCAGCCTAACTTGGCCGTTCCCGTAGTAAGACCCTCTGTCTAGGAAGGACGAGTGATGCAACGCCGAAAACTGGGAATGGCCGTGGTTTGGATGGTGTGCCTGTTGGGCATGGTGGCCGTGGTTTGGTCGCGTCCGCCGCTGGGAAGTTCGCGGGAGAGTTCGCACCCGCCCTTGGCTTTGGCGGCTCAAGAAGCCCAAAATTCCGTACCGCAGGTTTCCGAATTGGAACCGCAACCCGCCGCCCTAAACACCGAACCCTTGGATTCCATGCCGACTCCGCAACCTGTCGCAGCAGAATGCGGAGCCTTGCCAGCTCGCCTGTGGGTTCGCGAGATCGGGCTGTTCAAGATTTCCTTGAAGTTTGCAGGCAACCGAATTTTGGCAGGCATTCAATGTAGGAATGATAAAGAGAATAACGTGGAGTATCGAATGGCCGCGGACTACCATTTGACGAAAGATTCGATGCTCTACGGCATCATCACCTCGGCGGAGATTCTCAGCCTCGCCAAAGATCCCGAAGAACGGATGGAAGCGGAAGCATTGGCCCGCCTGTTTTTCGATCAACCCTTCGCCGTTCGGTTTCGCCTCGATGAAGAGACGCTGACCATCAAGGATTTCAAGCTAGGCCAGATTGGGGACGATGGGAATGCGGCCAAGGATTTGGCCGCTTTCGCCATCGGCTGTTATCGCCCCGATCCTTCACCCAAGCCCAGTCGGTGAGGCTTTACATGACCCGATTCATGATCCGCTTCGTCGAGAATCGGCGATGCAGATTCAGAGTATTTTTGCGAGCGAGCCAAAGGCGTTCTTTGGGAATGACAGATTTCTTGATTTCAAAACGCTGCCTGTATTTCTGGTTGATTGCACAGACACTCTGGATGAGCGTTGGGCTTCAGGCGGCCAATCGCCTGGAAACACAAGCGCTGAAAACACCGGCGGTCGAGTTCGATCAAACAAAATTGCTCGCGGTGCAAAGCCTGTTGAAGCGATTTGAGCTGGAGATCAAAAACCCAGAACAGGCCGCCACGGACAAGCACGTCTGTCTTGGTCCCCCCCAGAAGACAAAAATGAGGGGGAAAATCGTCGGGGTAAGAACAAAACCATCTACATACGGCACGAGTCTGTTGGAATTTGAATCCACGTGGAACCGAGCATGTCCCGCCACCTCCGATGAATGGGAACTGCCCGCGTTTCAGGGGTTAGTCTGGACTCACGCTGAGAGCGGAAAGACAGGGATTTTGATGGGAAAGCCGGTCATTCGTGGACAGAAACAGCAGCCGGCACTTCCTTCATCTACTAGCGGTACTGATCTACCAAATTCTGGAACTTACAAAGTCACCGCGGTGACCCTCGGCCAAGAATGCGCGAATGGTCCTTGGTATCTATTGGATAGTTACGTTGGCGTGATCGATGTTGATTAGCCTTCAAGGAACCAGCCGCACGGCCTCGCCCTGCCGCAACCGGCAGCGAACGGATGCAAAAGATCATCGCTAACTTTGAGGCACTCGCAGAGAAGCAGGCTTTGCTTCCACAGGAGATCCGGGCATACTGATGACTATTTCCGTTGTCAGCCCGGAGAACTCTATGCGAATCCAAACCGTCGAAGCCATTCCGCTCACCGGGGCCACCGTGGATGGCGGTTGGCCCCAAGGGCATGCCCCGCAAGAAAACCTGCACACGCTCATCGAAATCACCACCGACGAAGGCATCACGGGTGTGGGCAGTTGCTTCACCTCCGGCACGCTGGTTCGCGGGGCGCTCGAACTCTTGCAGCCGCTTTGGGAAAATGAATCCGCCGTCGAACCCGAACGGGTCACGGAAAAACTCAGGCGGGCTTCCTTTTGGCAAGGTCGCGGCGGTTCCGTCGAACATGCCATCAGCGGCATCGACATCGCCCTTTGGGACATCATGGGCAAAGCCTGCGGGCAGCCCGTGTCGCGGTTGTTGGGCGGAAACTATCGCAGCCGCATCAAACCCTACGGTTCGATTCTCTTCGCAGAACCCGATCAACTCGCGAAGCGGCTCGAAGAAACCGTCAGCCGGGGTTTTCAGGCCATCAAAATGGGTTGGCGACCGTTCGGCGCAGAGACCGCCGGTTCGATGAACTCCTCATTCAAACGGCCCGCGAAACCGTAGGCGAGGAAATCGAACTCATGGTAGACGCCGGCGGCAGCGAGCAGTTTTGGCCGCACGGTTTGAACTGGGCCAGAGAAACCGCAAAGATGTTGGCCGACTATAACATCGTCTGGTTCGAGGAAGCCCTGCCGCCGGATGATATAGAGGGCTATATCGAACTCACTAGGCAATCGCCCGTCCCGATTGCCTCGGGCGAAGTATTGACGAGGCGGGAATCGTTTCTGCCTTGGATCGAACGCCGAGCCGTAGACATCATTCAGCCCGATTCCACCAAGAACGGCGGCCTAAGCGAATCTCGACGAATTGCATGGGCGGCGTTCGATCATAACGTGCAGCTTGTCTCACACGGTTGGAACACCGCCATCGGACTCGCCGCCGACTTGCAACTCGCCGCCGCCATGCCGGTGGCCCGCTATGTCGAATACCTCACCCCCTGCGCCTATGTAGAGGATCTCTATACCGAGTCTTTTATCATAGATAGCGAAGGCTATTTAGAAATCCCCGACCGCCCCGGGCTAGGCTTTGAGCTAGACCGCGATAAACTCAAAAAATACCGCCGCGCGAATTGATGATTTCATCCCTGACTAACAATTCTAACCGAGGAGACTAATGATGCCATCCAACAAAGCTGCGACTGAATACCGTTACGAAAAACTGACCTGGCCGGAAATCAATGAGGCCGTCGAACTCGGCAAAGTCTGCATCGTGCCTTGCGGTGCGGTCGAGCAGCACGGGCCGCATTTGCCTTTGGACGTGGATTTGGTGTGTCCTTTAGGTGTGGCTTACGGAGCCGGAAAAGCCGCCCCGGAAGATATACTGGTCTTGCCGATTATAAGTTACGGCTATACCGGCCACGTGATGGATTTTCCCGGCACAATCAACTGCCACTACGAACATTTCATGGCGATGGTGCTGGATGTGGCCAAGTCGTTGGCCTATCACGGTTTCAAAAAGATTATCTTGCTGAACGGGCATGGATCGAACATGCCCAACTTAAATCTCGTCGCCCGCCGGGCGAACTTGGAAACCGATGCGGAATGCGTGCTGACGGGATGGTGGGAACTCTTGGCGGTCGATCCCGAATTTATGCCCAGTTGGCGGGAAAGTAAATTCCCCGGCGGCATCGCCCACGCCTGCGAACTAGAGACTTCGATGTATCTCTATCTCGATGGCGAAAACGTGCGGAAAGATAAAATTAAAAACGGGGCGATTAGTTTCCACGAGGACAATAGCCCATTCAACTATGTCGATCTCTATGCCCAAGGCCCCGGCACGGTCGTGTCTTGGACGAGCAGCTATAGCGACAGCGGCGTACTGGGGGAAGCAGAACTTGCAACAGCGGAAAAAGGCAAACGAGCGTGCGAAGAAGCTTCGAAACAACTGGTGAATTACGTGAAGTATTTCAAAAACCGCCCCAAGGACCAAAGAAAAGACCGCCACGCCAAGCCGCCCTCGATGCCCATTCCCTGGGGCCAAACGGACCTCCCGAAGTAAGGCGGCCTAGTCTTTCTCGGAGGGGTGATCGTCGCCTGATGATCGCGGGGGCAAGGTATCTGTCGCTGAGACAAACCGAGCCGACTTGCGAAGGCCGAGTTTGTGTCCCCAAAACTCGGCGATGACCGCTAGCGTGGAGAAGCCGTATTTGAGGCTGCGGCGAAAGTTGATGCTAGAGGCTTCCGGGAAATAGCGCACCGGCATCGGGATGTCCCCAATGCGAAAGCCGAAGTAGGCAGACTGCGCCAGAAATTGGCTGTCGAACACGAAGTCATCCGAGTTGCGCGCGAAAGGGATCGTTTCCAGCACTTCCCGCCGGTAGGCTCGAAATCCGCTGTGCAGGTCGCCGTTGTTTTGGCCGAGGGCTAGGTTTTCTACCGCCGTCAAAAAGCGATTGGCCCAGTATTTATAGCGGGGCATGCCATTTTGAATGGCCTCTGCGCGGGAACGAATTCGCGAACCGAGTACGATGTCGCAAATGCCCAACCGCAAGAACTCCACGGCGGCGGCGACAACTCGGCTATCGTATTGATAGTCAGGATGCACCATTACAATATAATCCGCCCCGCGCTCCAGGGCGTGTTGATAGCAAGTTTTTTGGTTGGCTCCATAGCCGCCGTTCTCGCGGTGCTCGATCACAGTCAAACCTAACTCGCGGGCGACGTTCGCCGTGTCATCCCGGCTGCAATCGTCCACGAGAATTATTTCATCGACGCCGTCTGAGGGCAGATCCGCCACCGTTTTGTGAATCGTTTTCTCGGCATTATAAGCGGGCATGACCACCACGGTGCGGGACTTGTGCGCATCGGGACGCGCGGCCAAGTCCAATAGCGCTTCGATTCGCTCCAATTCTTTGGAGGCCCTGGGGACTGGCGAAAACGTTTGCTTGGTCGCGATAGTCACAGAGAGAGTCCTTGGCACGAAATAACGAGAGAGTTGGCAGACGAAACAGGCTTGACCTCAATCGTGAAGCGAACATGAGAGGCCACTCTGAGAGAACAACGGGAACGACCGCAGGGAAACTCTAGGTCAGAAATCGCCGCATGGCTCGAGTTATGAGCTATCTTTTCCGAAGAAAACATAGATTTTCCCGATCATTTTCTGCCGAGCGTCGGCAAGGTGTTTTATTCCATGACCGCGATTACCCTGCCGGCGATCCGTTTTAACGCGACGCAAAAACGAGCAGCCCTCTCGGCAGGAATTATTACGGTTCTCGCGATACTTACGATTTGGCTCTATGCTCCGGCACGAGGTTTTGAGTTCGTGAATTGGGACGATCCTTGGTATATCCTCAATAACCCACACATTCAGTCCTGGAGCTTCGCCAATCTGAAAAGCATCGCTACCGAAGCGGTGACGCGCAACTATGCCCCGCTGACAATTTTTTCTTTTTTAATCGAATATACGATTTGGGGAGATTGGGCGGGCGGTTATCATTTGGTTAACGTGCTGCTGCATGCGGGAAATGCGATTCTCGTATTTCTTCTCTTAAAACAGTTGACGGGGCGAACCTCGCTCGCGGCGGCAACGGCGGTCCTTTTCGCCGTGCATCCCGTGCAGGTAGAATCTGTTGCTTGGGTTTCTTCCCGCAAGGGACTATTATCCGGTACTTTTATGCTGGCCTCCTTGCTGTGCTGGCTTCGCGAAAAGAGAACTCCCAAGCTAGAGGTCTGGGGAATTCTCTTCCTAACCGCGGCGCTTTTCTGCAAAGCAATTGCCGTCGTTATCCCCACAATCGTGCTGACCTACGATGTATTTGTGCGGCGGGAGAAATTCACGGATGCGGTGGTTCGACAACTTATCCCCGGCATGATATCGCTCTGGTTCTTGCTCATGACAATGACGGCCCAATTCACGATTTTAGGAGGCGTGCGGGGGCATTTTGAACTCAACCGCTTGGAAATCCTTGCTATAGATTTTTTGATACTCTGGCGGTACGTGGGAATGCTGCTCTATCCGCAAGAATTGTGCGTGCTCTACAATCCTTCCACAACGGGGATTTGGGCAATGGCCGGTCTCGCCGGATCCGCGTGGGCTATTACGTATTGGTTGGTGTGGACGAGAAGAACACGTCGGCCTTTGCTGTTACTAGCTGCCGTGAGTTGGATCGTGCTTTTGATTCCAGTGCTGAATTTCTTTCCAATCACCACATTGATGAACGACCGCTATCTCTATCTGCCGAGCATTCCCGCATTGGCACTCTTCGTGGCCGGCTTTGGTGAGATAATACGGCGAATCGGGGAGATAACCAGTCGGCCCATCGGTAGACTTGTCGCCTGTATATTGATGTTGCTCGTCACGGTGGGCTTTGCCCAGAAGACGCGGAACTATCTGCCCATCTGGCGGAATGATTTTGCACTGTGGGAACATGCGGCCGGGCAGGTTCCCGAACTATCCATCGTGCAGTTTCAAAGGGCGATGTCCCTCAAAGATGCCGGGCAAACGCAAGCGGCGATGCGGGCTTTGAATTATGCCTTGACCCATTGCCATCCTGATGAACTCGACCGAAACCTCATCGAAGCCGAACTTACTGAATGGCGGAAAAGCAAGTCCTCTGGGAATTAGCCGCTAGTCGTTTGATGATTTTGACTTCGGGATTTTGTGGAGTGTATAGTGGGCGGTGTCGGGAAACAAGGGTTGCTTTGTGAATTCCGAAAGCCGTCCGCAACTGATTTCGTAGACATAGCCTTCCCGGCGGTCTTTGATGTGCAGAGAAGCCGTGCTGCCGTCGTTTTGTAATGAAACTGATTGCACGTCGAGTTTATGACGACCGGAATCCGGGGTGGCGTAACTGCCTTTCCAGTTTCGCGTATATCCCGATACATCATAGTTCTGGGGATTTGCGGCGGATTTGGGGTCGATGGATTTTAGAAACTCCACTTCAAAACCCTCAGGCGTGCAGCGGACTTCGCGGATGCCGTTCGTCGGAAAGTTCTTTTCTGGAGTGAGCCGAACGATGTCGCCCGTGTTTTGGCCGCCCAGCCAGCCGCTATCGTGAATGTTCCCTATATATATCGCGCCGGTGGGCGACACGCCGCCGCAGAGGGGGCCTAAGAAGTTTTCGCTGCCTGCGCCGGCTTGGGGCCGGCTGAAATAGTAGGCAGCGCCTTGGTATTCGCCTTGAACTTTTTGCAGAGACAAGCGAACTAGGAAGCGAGTATCGTATTCACAACCGATAGCCTGCCCGCGAAAGTCTGTGTGTCCCGGCCCGGATTCCGGCAAGAAGAACAACCCATTCACGCTCCGGCTCCATGGGTGCGGGATTTGAACCGCGGGCAAACTGGGTTTGGCATCCGGGTTGGTTTCGTGTCGGCTGGGCACGCCATAATGCCGGCCTTCGACCAGATGGTTCAGTTCGTTAAACGTGTTTTGCACGCCTTGGTTGTCGGTCACAAAAATTTCATCGTCATCGTTGATCGCAATGCCCGTGGGATAGCGAAACGCCCGGCCCATTAGGGTGATAGTCCAAGGAGTGAAGTCTGCGGCTGCATCTTGCGAGAATGGTTTCGGAGTCAACCTCAGCACCGCTCCCCGCCAACGCGAAGTTTCTTTGGAACGATTGCGTTGGGCATAGTCACTGCCTAGGCCGACGTAAAATCGACCCTGGGAATCGCGAACCAAGCTAGTCGTCCAATCGTGGTAATTGTCGGAGTACCCCCAACCCGTGGCGACGACTCGGCGAAGATCGGCCCGGCCATCGCCATCGGTATCTTCCAGATAGATCACCTCCGGCTTGTGCGCGACGAGGAACCCGCGATGGTACGGCTGAATTCCATAGGGGGCCGCCAAGCCTTCTTCAAAGAGGATGAGAGAATCTTCCCCGCCATCATTATTGGTATCCCGCGCAAGAAATACATGCCCTTTGAGCGAAGTGAAAGCTAGCGTGCCTTTGGAAATCCCCGGTAGATCGCGATCCGTCCAGGCGAGTGCAGTGGGCATAATAGAACCGGAGAGCGGCAATCGCTCGCCTCTATAGCCGGGGACCGAAGTGACGGCTTCCGCTTCCGCGCGGCTGAGCGGAACCGGCGGCGAGGCCAATTGCGGACGTGTGAGCTTCGTTATATAACGCAGCCGAACGACACGATCGCGCACACGCACGGTGTCCGTTTGGTTTTCATTTTTTGAGTCTTCGACTTCAATCTTAGGATCACCGACTAGCGGCGTTCTGCGGTTGGGATTGATAAGCATCTCAAAGCCGGGCGGCAGATTCTTGAACTTGAGTTCGCGAGACCAGCCGGCGGAAGTCGGTTCGATCCGTTCGGTCCCGCGCACAATGTGCCTATTTTTATTAAGTTCAAAATATAACTCATATTCCAATTGTAGGCCATTTTTTTCGTTGCGATAAGACAGCAACCGTCCGCAGGTGTTGTTCTGATAGATCGGGTGGATCGGCGTGCTGTCGGGTTGGCCGATGGCATTCAGGGCGAAGTCGGAATTCTTGGTAAACCCCTTCATTACAGGCACGCCGGCAAGATCCCAATACCAGCTTTTGCCTTCGGTGCGTTGGCGGGCGAAGTCGCCGAATGTCCAATTTCGCAGCGTAAAGTTGTCCAAATCCAACATCAAGTTATGCCCGTTATTCAGACCGACTGCCATTGCGCGGGCGATATATCCGCCGCCGTTTTCTTTGGGGTTTGTGAACACGTCGCGAACAATCCGCACGGGTTCGCCCGGTTGCACTACTAATAGTTGCTCGACTGCGGAGGGCGATGTCGGGGCCGTGAATTCGGGATCGTTCAGCGCATCCCAAGTGGCGATGAGTTGGGCCTCTAGGTTCTCATTCAAAACGCCCGGCACGGCTTTTCGCAGCGAAGGCATTTCCATCCCCGGCACGATTCGCTGCGGGGACCGCGTCCAACGCAAGTAAAACGATTTTCGCATTCGCTTGCCTAGCATCAGCAAGTCCGAACCGCGCGTTCCCAAGGCCACGTTTCGCGGTTCAAATGTGCCCACGCGATGGCAGGCCACGCAACTAAAGCCCTTGGCTCCCACCAAGGTGTTTCCATTGATGAGCGTTTCGGATTTTTCCGCAGACTTGGCAAGTGGTGCGGTTTCGGGAATGCGATCGTGGGCAATCAAGTATTTTAGAACCGCAGACATCTCTTCTTTGGAATGTTGGAAACGCGGCATGCGGACTTTGAGCCAAGGCAAGCGGGACTTGGGTTGCTCGCCGCTGATGGCTTTCGTCAAGGCGGCATCTAAAAGTTTATCGCCAATGGCATTCAAGGCGGGGGGAATCATCGCCTCGCTTTGGCCTTGCAAATCCTTATCAATCCGCGCGGCTTTTCCGGCGGTTTCGACAATGCCTTTCGCCCGATTGCGTTCGTGGCACATTAGGCAATTCTTTTGTTCCAGCACGAGTTTGCCTCGTTCGTATTCGCTTTCCTTAGCAAGCTTTCCCGTTCGCGAATGGAAATAGTTTTGAATGGCCTTGCGTTGTAGGGGTTCAAGTTGAACGTATGCCGGGCGATGTTTTTTGGGATCGGGCTTCGCGGACAGGCAGGAGTCGGCCCAATTTTCATTTGGCTGCGATAAATCGGCCAACGGTTTTGCGAAGGGTTTTATGTTGGGTATCCGATGGCATGCTGCGCAGCCGGAGGCTTCTACAAGTTGCCTGCCGGCTTTTATCATCGCCGGCGTTGCCTTGGCCGGCTTTGAAGTCCCGGCGGTGTTGTCACCTAGGCCGGCAAGAAACACTGCTAGCTGGCGGCATTCGTTGTCGCTGAGTTTCACAAGGGGCATGCGGTGATCGGGATTGAGCTTTTCGGGAGTTTTCAACCAAGTGGCCAACCACACTTCAGATCGTTTTTGACCGATGCTGCTTAATTCTCCTCCGCCAAAGGAACCGGCTTGGCCTTCTTTTTCCAGCGTGTGGCAAGCCAGGCAGCCCACGGAGCGAACCAAAAGTTGGCCCTGCCTTGAATCGGCTTTGCGGTTCTTGGTTTTCACGCCAGCGAGTTTAACTTTTTGGCTGGCATCAAATAGAAAAGCTGCGATTTGCTCGGCCTGTTCGGCGGTGAAACCAAAATCCGGCATTTGCGCTTCCGGCGAACTTTGGGGTTGGCTGAGTTTCTTTAGCAGCCAAGTTGGGTCGATGCCTTCGCGAACGTGAGTCAGCGCGGGAGCAGCGGGAGCCGGCTCATCCGATTCCCTGCGATGACAACGATTGCAGCGTGCCGCCGCGAATAAAGTTTGTCCGGTTTCGATGGCGTTCAAACCCGTGTGGGCGGATTCTCGAAACATCAGCAGCGAGGGCAACGGTTCTAATGGAAAATGTTCACTGGACCAAAACAAGCGGACTTGAGCAGAGTTTCCCGTTTTGCGAAACCGCACGCGAAGGGGGTGATCGCCAAACCGCAGGGCAAACGGTTTCCCGCTAATCCAGCCCGCTTGAGGCCGACTTCCTTTCAGCACCGCTTGGCCGTCGAAGAGGACTTCGAGTTCCCCGTCCACAAAAGCGGAGATGGTATATGTCCCCGCTTGCCGCACCAGCAGTTCGCCTTGCCAGTCGGCGGAAAAGGGGGCTTCAGGCAGCCTGGGATCGGGGGCGGATGTTCCCCAATCAAACGCGACCGCCGGATCGATGCGTTCGATGGTTTTTCCTTCCGCAGTGTAGCGGGCCAAAATCCCCGGCGGAAAATCTTCTTCATCCGGCAATTGCCCGCAAACACAATTTGGAACAATCCCCAAGATGAAAAGGAATAACGGGACAATCGCGGTTCGCATGAAATCTTCCCCGGTAGAAAAACAGAATGATGGAGCCTGCCATTATAGAGGGCAAGCGAAGCAAACTTCAAAACATCCGGCGAGACGGGCTGCAATTCCCCTCTGGGTGATGGGTTTGGTAAACTCTACTTGTGTTGCTTGCGGTTCCTCAACCCGTTGATTGGAAGGAATTCCGATGAGATTTTCAAAACCTGCCGTGATCTTTTTCGCCGCCGTTTGTTTTGCCTCGGCAGGATTGGCTCAGGAGTCTGCCACGGAGAACGCCAAGCCTTCCACCGCTTGGCTCAAGTTGCAATTGGAGTTTCAAACCCAGCGTCTGAAACTTTTGAAAGCCAACTTGGAATTGTTGAAATCGCTGCAAAAAACGGAACTCGAGCAAGCCCGTGCGCAAGTCGCCCTGAAAGCTTTGGAAATTGATCTGGCCAATGCCGACATTAAACAGCACCAAGCCAGCGTGCAATTTGCGAAAAAGCAATTCGATCGCGTCAGTGAACTCTACAAACAGAAGGCGGTTGATCAACGCTTGCTGGATGAAACCAAGTCGAAATTGGAGCAGGGGGAAGCAGCGCTTGTGAAAGCCAATGTCGGGGTCAAGCATAAAACGCAAGAAGCCACTTCGACGGAATTGGAACTCAAGCGACTGCAACTCCATGCGGCGGTGGAGATCAACGAGGCGCAGTTGGAAATCCTGGCCGCCGAGCACGATGTGAAATTATCCCAGTTGGAATTGCCGGAGGCGAGCGAATAAACGCTGGCCGGATTCCCACCTCTGTCGTGGCCGAAGGATTTGTGTTGATTGCCGTCTCTCCCTCCATTGAAGGGAAGGAATTCCGATGAGATTTTCAAAAGCTGCCGTGATCTTTTTCGCCGCTGTTTGTTTCGCCTCGGCAGGGTTGGCTCAAGAGCCTGCCCCGAAGATCGGCAACTCTTCCCCGGAACGGTTCAAGCTGCAAGTGGAGTTTCAAACCCAGCGGGCGAAGCTCTTAAAAGACAATTTGGAGTTGTTGACATCGCTCCAAAAAACGGAACTCGAACAAGCCCGTGCGCAAGTCGGCCTGAAAACTTTGGAAATCGAACAGACCAAAGCGGATGTTCAACAGAAAAAAGCCAATGTCCAGGCGGCGAAAAAAAAGTTGGAGGATTTAATGGAAAGTGTGACATATACAGACTTTGATAAAAGTATAATTGACGAATTCGAGATCAAAGTGAAATATGCGAAAGCGTCGCTTGTGAAAGCCAATATCGGGGTTGAGCTTAAAAAGCAAGAAGCCGCTTTGGCGGAATTGGAACTCAAGCGATTGCCACTGCATGGGGCGGTGGAGATCAACGAGGCGCAGTTGGAAATCTTGGCCGCCGAGCATGACTTGAGTTTATCCAACTTGGTACTGCAACAGGCGAGCGAATAAACGCTCGCGCGGATTCTCAGATACGAATTTCTTCCCTTAGAAAACCTGAATGCTTGTGAAACCGATCTTGAAATTGATGGGAGGCATTTTGGGGATGGTGGTGGGGGCGGTGGGTGTGTGCCTCTGCGTGTTTTTGGTGTCCCAGATTCGCGGGACGGCCTCCCGCTTGGAACAGGAAATTCCTCAGAGTTTGGGACAGGTCGAGAAAATCACCCGCTCGGTCCGCCGCGAAGGAGAAGCCGCCACCAAGGTGCTGCAAACGACCCGAGAGCGCGTGACGTTTCTGGGGGAATCCATCGGACAGCTTTCCCAAAAACTCAGCAACCGGGGTTCCAATTCCTCGCTGCTGATTGTGATCGATCAGGACATCGACAACCAACTCAACAATGCCAAGCAATTTGTGCTTTCGATGCAAAACAGCATGCGCAATTTGGGCAGCACGTTGTTGTTGTTCGATTCGATGTCGATTTTCGGCAGCGAAAGTTTGAGCGGCCGCGGTTCCGACGGTTCCGCTAAGCCGGAAAGCCCCGTTCGCAGCGTGGCCGTCGGATTGACGCAAACCGCGGATTTGCTCGACCAGGTGACGAACGCGATCAACAAACTGCAATTGGGGCAATCGATCAGCCCGATTCAATTGAGCCTCATTCAAACCACGCTGCAACGGGTGGATTTTGAATTGCAACGAATCAATTCCGAAGTCGATCAGTTCACGGCAGATGTGGGGGAAACCGAAGCGAAGTTCGCGAAGCTGAAAGAAGATGTTCCCGCCGGGGTTCGCTATGCGGCCAACATGATGACGCTGTTTCTCTTTTGTTTCGGATTTGCCCAATTGATGCTCTGCGTGTATGGTCTGCAATTGATCGGGGAAGCCCGCAAAACCTGGAAGCCGCCCGTAACTCAAGGGAAAGTCGAAACTTGATGGCCGAGATCTTGCTGGATAACGCCTTGGCAATCGGGGCGATGATGGTTTGCGTTTGGCTCCTCAGTTTGCCCCTTAAGGATGCCAGCATTGTCGATATGTTTTGGGGCATGGGTTTTGTGCTGGTCGCCTGGGTGACGTGGTGGCATGCTCCCGGCGATCCCACTCGCAAGCTGATTTTGGCGGTACTGATTACGCTGTGGGGAATCAGGCTCAGCGGTTACATTGCTTGGCGAAACATCGGCCACGGCGAAGATCCCCGCTATCGCGTTATGCGCGAAAAGGCGGGCGAGAGGTTTCCGCTGTTGAGCCTGGTTCGCGTGTTTCTGCTGCAAGGCGTGGTGATGTGGATTGTGTCGCTGCCCGTGCAGGCGGGGCAAGTCCCCCAAACGCCCGCCGCCCCCACCTTGTGGGATTATTGCGGGATCGCGATTTGGGCTGTCGGACTTTTTTTTGAAAGCGTGGGCGATTTCCAACTCGCCCGCTTCAAGGCCAATCCGGACAATCGCGGCCAAGTCTTGAATCGCGGGCTTTGGAAATTCACCCGGCATCCGAATTACTTCGGAGATTTTTTGATGTGGTGGGGGATTTATCTCATCGCCTTGGCCGCCTCGCCCGCCGAGACCTGGTGGAGCGGCATCGGTCCGTTGATTATGTCGTTCTTTTTGATGAAGGTTTCCGGCGTGACACTGCTAGAAAAATCGTTGAAACAATCCAAAGGGCCGGCCTACGAAAGTTACATCGCCCGCACGAACGCTTTTTTCCCCGGACTTCCCCAAGCCGAGGAATAGGATCGCGGAGGGGAATCCGTTGGTTTGGGGAATACTACACTTCGCTAATAACCCGAAGCATGCGCGGGGGACATGCAATAGAAACCCCTCGCTTACGCTTGGAGTTACGATGAGAAGCCGCCAGCCGGCTCCATTAAACATCGGGCAGTTGCCAATGGATTTCGGGTTGGCCGTTGGCTTTCAGGGCGGCGTTGATTTTTGAATAGGGTTTGCTGCCGAAGAAGCCGCTGTGTGCGGACAACGGCGAAGGATGGGCGGACTCGATGATGGTGTGTTTTGCGCCATCAATCCGTTTGGCCTTTTTGCGGGCGTAGCCTCCCCAGAGCACGAAAACTACGGGGTCGGGTTTTTGGTTGACTTTCTCGATCACGGCATCGGTGAACTTCTCCCAACCTTTGTTCTTGTGCGAATTGGCTTTTTTGGCCTCCACGGTCAGCACGGCATTCAAGAGCATGAGACCTTGCTTCGCCCAGGGAATTAAACAGCCGTTGTTGGGCATTGTCCCGCCGATGTCGTCCGCCATTTCGCGGAGCATGTTTTTCAAGGAAGGCGGCGGCGTGACTCCGGGTCGAACCGAAAACGCCAACCCGTGCGCCTGCCCCTTACCGTGGTACGGATCTTGCCCCAACAAGAGCACCCGCAGTTCCTGCGTAAGGCGTGAACTGGAAGGCGTTGAATACATCGTCTGCGGGCGGATAAATCGTTTTGGTTTCGCGTTCCTCCTTCACGAAGGCTTCCAGTTTGAGAAAGTAATCTTTCTCAAATTCCTCCGCGAGAATGTTCCGCCAATCATCAGGCAGCTTGTCGATCATCATGGGCAATTATTTCACCTTTTTGAAGCATTCAACATAACCAGGGGGCTGACGCCCCTGCTCGCCTTTTATCTCCCGCAATGAAGTTATTCTCCGGCTCTCCGCTCTTAGCCCTCCGCTTTCCGAAATTGGTCATTGGGGTTTGGTCATTGGGGCTTTTGGCGCAGCCAGGGTGGGATGGAGTCAGCCTCCTCGTTACAGTGTGTGGGTTCTTTATCATTTCCTCAAGCCATTTTTCAGCGCTCGCCCGAGGTTCTCGTGAACGGACAACCAATTGATGATTTGACTTCCCCCAAAGATGGCCCCTGGTACGCGGGGATTACGCGGTATCAATGGCTGGTGCTAATCATCGCCTCGTTGGGGTGGATATTCGATGTGTTCGAGGGGCAAATTTTCGTCGCCAGCATGAACGAGGCCATGCCTTCGTTTTTTCCGCCGGGAACAAAAGTCAGCTTGTACAACAACATCGCCTTGGGTTCGTTTCTTCTTGGCGGAGCGGTGGGGGGCGTGCTATTCGGCATGATGAGCGACCGCGTGGGCCGAATCAAGACCATGCAATTCACGATTCTGTTTTACTCGATCTTTACCTGCATTTCCGCGTTCTCTCTGGATTGGTGGCATCTGGCGGGTTTTCGCTTTTTGGTGGCCATGGGAGTGGGAGGCGAATGGGCGGTGGCCAGTTCGCTGGTCGCGGAAGTTTTTCCCAAAAAAGCCCGCGCTCGCGTGAGCGGTATTTTCCATGCCTCCAGCGTGTTTGGAACCTATCTCGCCACGGCGGCAGGCTACTTCATCGTGGGGAACCCTCTCTTTCAAACCGAATGCATCCCTCGCTGGGTTGGCGGGTGGGTTTCGTGATTGGTGTGCTGCCGGCATTTCTGATCCTCTGGATTCGTAGAGGGTTGAAAGAACCGGAAAGCTGGGTTCAAGCCCGGGAATTGGCGAATCGGTCCAGCGATCTGGCCGTGGGGAGAATATCGGATCTCTTCAAAGGCGATTTGGCGCGACACACATTCGTGGGAGTGACTTTGGCGGCCGTCGGTTTGGCGACGTTTTGGGGGGCACACATTTTCGGTCGGCAAGTCATGCGGAGAGATGCAACCTTCTGGTACGTTCCGTTGCCTAGCGAGCATGTCATCGTCAGTCCGGAAGAGCGGGCGGATAACTTGAAGCCCCTCTTCGCAGATGCGAAAAACGACACGCTGGGAAATAATAGTGAGAAGTACGAAGCCATTTCGGAATCGCGTCGCGACGAACTCTTCGACAACATCGCCTGCCGGGTCTTTCGCCAGCGGAATCTGCTCAACGCCAGTTTTTCCGTTCAGGAATCCCAACAGACATCGGACGTGATCATGGAAACTCCTCCCGCGGCAGGTGAAACCGAACCTAAGTCGGAAATCCTCTTAGAGGGAGTGACTCCCCAGGAAGCAAACTTCGTGCAATCCGCACTTGGGAACATCAAAGCCCGGATCAACCAGAAGCTGAAACTCTGGGAGATGATCGGGATGCTCTTGGCGACAACCGGCGGAGGACTTGGCCTGTTGCTGTTCGGTCCCCTGGCGGAACGTTGGGGACGCAGGCCGGCGTTTTTGTTTTATCATCTGGGCGGACTGGCCATCGCCTTGATTACCTTTCAGCTAATTCATGGCTGCTTAACGCTCGCCATCGTGCTGCCGATTTTTGGGTTTCTTACGCTGGGAATGCATTCTGGATACGCGATTTATTTTCCCGAACTCTATCCCACCAGACTGCGAGCAACAGGGGCGGGCTTTTGTTTCAATGCAGCGCGGTTTGTCGTGCCCGTCGTGTTAGTCATCACTGGGTATTTGCGGGATTACCAAGGGATGTCACCTGAGAATGCCTACTCTTTGACGAGTTTGTTGTATCTCATCGGGGCCGCCGTTCTGATCTTCGCCCCGGAAACCAAGGGCAAAGAACTTCCTCAGTAATTCCGAAATTGCCCGATTTTTTTCTTTGCATTAGATTGAGAAAAGTTATAATTCAATTGGAAAATGTGTTCGACAAACTTACCAATCATCAAACGGGACTCGCCCTCCCCTTGATGTCTTTTTCGCGTTCGGTGAAAGGAGGGATTGGCAACTGTTAGAAGAAATATGTATCGCAAGGCAGCCTCATGATCGAGGGTGAGCTTCGCTTATCCGCTGTGAGGGGGTTTGAGTTCTGCTCAACCTAAGTGGATCGCATCGTGGAATGGCTCAGCGGAGTTCTACGAACGCTTCCAGCCCTCACCTCCTGCTAACGGGGAACCCCGCGACTCGCACGCTCATGAGGCTGAGCGACCGCTGGAAATCATTCCGCCGACAGGCGGTTTTTTCATGCGCGGATCATTGGATCGGATTTTAAGATTCCAGCAATAACAAGGCCACGTTGTAGTAGATGATGACGCCCATGACATCCACGATGGCGGCGATTAAGGGGTTGGACATCAATGCCGGGATCCATGCCCAGGCGTTTGAAACCCAAAGGCAGCATCGCCCCCGTGACCGCGCCCATCACGACAACTAATAGCACGGTCCCCGCGACTACGAGAGCGCGGTGAAAATCGCCGAACAATAAGGCGAAGCAAAACGCGATCACAGCCATCACGCTGCCAAGCTGCGAAGCCAACGCAAGTTCGCGGATGGCAATTCTTAAAGTTTGCCTGCGGTCTAATTCCCCCAAGGCCAACGTGCGGATAATTAGAGTGGCCGATTGCGAACCGGCATTCCCGCCGCTGGCTAAGACCAAGGGGAAAAACAAAATCAACCAAGGATGCCTTTGAGACACCTCCGCGTATTGGCTGAGCACCCCCGCCGTACCTACGGCGGCCCCCAAAAGCAGCACCAGCCAGACCCCGCGTTTCCAAGTTAAGGTCATAATGGGCGTGGTCAGGTAACTATCGTCCAAGGGCTGCATCCCGCCCATGCGTTGGGCATCTTCGGTGGCTTCTTCGCGGATCACGTCCAGCACATCATCGTGCGTGACAATTCCCACAAGCTGGTTTTGGTTATCGACCACCGGGATCGCGAGAAAGTCGTACTTGGCCAATTCCTGCGCGACAATTTCTTGGTCATCCGTCACGCGGACCGAGATCACATCTTTCTGCATGATGTCCGCCAACTTCGCGGTGGGTTTGGCGAGAATCAATTCTCTGAGCGAAATAAACCCATGCAACCGTCGGCCTTCATCGATAATGTAGACGTAATATATCGTCTCCCGATCCGGGGCTTGCACCCGCAAACGGTCCAGCGCTTCGCGGGCGGTGATGCCTTCCGGCAGCGAAGCGTATTCGGTGGTCATAATCGAGCCGGCCGAGTATTCCGGAAAGCTCAACAGTTTGCGGATGTCGTTGCGTTCCACTTGGGCAATGGAAGGCAGCAGGTTCTCGACTTTTTCCGGCTTCATGCGGGAGAGCAAATCGACCCGGTCATCGGGCGACATTTCCTCTAATAACCGCGTGAGCCGTTTGCGGTCGATCACGTTAATCAAATCCACCTGCCCGGCGAGTGTCATGTATTCCAGAATTTCCACTTGCCGTTCGAGCTTGCAGGTTTTCAGGACTTTCCAGGCATCGGGGCTATCCAGTTTCTCCAAAATCTCCGCCGTGACTGCCGGGTGCAGAACATCGCAGAACTCGCCCATGCCGGCGGCATCGTTTTCTTCGAGCAGGATTTTCAATTCGGGGTACATCAATGCTTGATACATGGCCTGCGGCACTCCGACCTCGAACGGTTTGCGACAAAAGTTTTGGGCAGCGGAAAAATCAAAAACGAACCGATAGGGGAAATCGAGCCGCCCCGATCTGATTCGAAGCGGCTGGAACCCTACATGATAGCAAAATTCCCCGGCGTGTAGAACGTGCCTCTTGTCAGATCGTGAGTTGCCATCTGTAAAGGAATCGGGCAGGGTCTCTTGACTCGCGGCTTGGGTCGCGTGGAAGATAACGATATTCAATGGAACGTATTGTTTGTCGAGATGGCGAGTGTACCGTGAGCAGCGAATCCGATTATTCCGAAGCGTTTTCGGTCACGTGTCCGCGTTGCGATTGCCCGTTTCAGCCCCCAGTTCGGCGGACATCGTATTTCTCCAAATGCCCGGATTGTGCGGAACCCGTGCGCGTGCCTGCCGCCGCCGAGGTGGAGGAGCAACGGGAACAAACCCGTGGCGATTCGGAAGGCGAAACTTACCGCATCGCCCGGCCTTTCGGTTGGCAAGATTCACCGGAAGAAGAACCCAATTTCGCCCCGAATCCGGTCGAGTCGCAACCAACGCCTAAGGCTAACAGGGAAAAAAAACTGACGGTAGAAACTCCGAAAAAATCCCCACTCTCCGGCGTGACTTGCCCGGCTTGCGGGGCAAGTTTCGAGATGCCGCCCTCGGATCAAGCGCAAGTCGTGCTTTGCCCGGAGTGCCTGGAAGATGTCCACCTGCCCGCCGGCGGCAGTTCCGCCAATCCGCAAAAAGAGACATCGGCAACTTCCGATGCCGACCAGATTCCCTGGGATTCGTTTTTGGAAGAGCCGATAGAATTTGCTGAAGCCCCTCCTCCCGCCCCCCTGAAAAAACGCCGCAAAAAACCGAAAACCGAAGTCGCACGCGAGCCGGCGGAGCATCCCACCCGCAGGGAAAAATCCGCGAAAAACGTGTTCGAGACCATGGGGGAAGTTCGCCAAGTGGGCGAAGACCCGCCGCCGGAGTGGACGTTTTTTTCGGGCGTGACCGATTTCCTGATCCGCCCGGAAGTTCTCGTGCGCTGGATTTACGCCTCGCTGGGAATGTGCTTCTTAGGTTGGCTCTGCGCGTTGTGTTTCTATTTATACGATGTTTTTCCCTACGCTATGGTTTTTTTCACGTTGCCTCTTATCTGGATCAGCATCATGACGTTGTCCTACACGGCGGCGTGCGGCATGCCCATTCTCGCGGAAACCGCCTCAGGGAACGACAACATCGAAGGTTGGCCGGAACCCGTGATGAAAGAGCAAGCCGTCGATCTGGTTTATTTGTCCTTTCTGATGATTGCGGTGGAGGTGCTGAGCTTTTTCTTGGGGCAAATCCTATCCGTGCTGATCGGTCCCGCGTGGTTGGTTTCGTTGGTGCTGTTGTTTTTGCTGTATCCGATTGTTTTGTTGTCTTCGCTGGAAGCCAATTCCCCGTTCGTGCCGTTGACGTTGCCGATCCTTAACAGCTTAAAAACCGTAACTTGGGCCTGGGGCGTATTCTACGGTCTTTCCGGCGGGTTGATGTTGGTCTGGCTGGTTCCGCTTGTTTGGGGGGCAAAGCAAAGCGGTGGGACGCAGTTTTTCGCGATGATCTTCCTGGCTCCACTGATCGCCGGGTGGTGTTTTTTGTACGCCCGCTTATTGGGTCGGTTGGCTTGGCGGGCGTCGTTGGAATTTTCCGAAGAAGTCGAGGAAAAAACCGACGACAAACCCAAGAAAAAACGCAAAAAAGCCAAGAAAAAGAAGCCGGATTCCTCCGAATCTTCCGGTGAACTCCAAGCCGCCCGCTAGAAACAAACGACTCGTGATTTGTCACTTCTAAAAAACAGGGTTGAAACGGAAAGGCGAGAGCCTCCTGTGGATCCGCCATAACACTAGATGTGCATTGTCTTTGTGGCTCGGCGGGAGCCTCACCCTCCCTATTGGAGACTCCTTTGCACCCAGGGTGTTAAATTCCCAACCCCCTCTTCAGGGGTGGCTGACGAAGACGAGTCTTCTCAAAACCTCTCTTTCTCCCGGTTCTGGAAAGCCCTAAAATACCATTTTGGCCGCTGGACTGAGCGAATGATCGCACGTGGGAGATTTTGTCTTGGGCGAGTTTGTGGAACCCTTGGGAATGCGGATTCTCATTCGCAAGGATGAAAGCCGCCAAACCACGCGGGGCGGAATCGTGCTGCCTGATGATGCGGAAATCCCCACAATCACGGGGCGCGTCGTCGAGATCAGCGTGCAAATTGAACGGGATGAAGATTTTCCGATTCGCAAGTACGATAAAGTTCTCTTCAATCCCAAACAGGCGATTCCCGTGGATTTGGAAGCGGACAACCTGTTGTACGTGGTTCCCGTCGAAGATGTCTGCGCCGTCTTCCGCCGCACCCCAACCGATGCTTCCGTCCCGTCCACAGAATAGCCAGAAGGTCAAGGGGCAAGGGTCGAGAGACAAGGGCCAGACCGAAGGACGAAGAGCGAAGGGCGGAGAGCCAGAAGAAGACACGCTGACCCCCCGAAAACTGAAAACCATCGAGGCCACGTTGAAACGGATTTCACCGGCTGAGCTTTTATCGCGGGATGCCCGTCGGATTTGTCTTATCAAACCGAGCGCGCTGGGTGACATCGTGCAAACGCTGCCTTTGTTGCCCGTGCTTCGCGAACGCTTTCCGCTGGCCAAAATTTCCTGGGTTGTGAATTCCCAGTTCGCGGAATTATTGAACGGCCACCCGTGTTTGGATCGGGTGATTCCCTTTGAACGCCGGGGCGGTGCGGGGGCGTATCTGCGGCTGCTGGCTACGCTGCGAAACGAATGGTTCGATCTGGTTTTCGATCTGCAAGGGCTATTGCGAACGGGATTGATGACTTGGGCCACCCGTGCCCCATTGCGGGTCGGCTTGGAAACCGCCCGCGAGGGGGCAAATCTCGCCTGCCATTTTTCCCTTCCCGACACCAGCCGCCACGTCCCCGCCCATCTGCGAACGTGGCGAGTCGCGGAAGCCTTGGGCTTGGGGCATCATCGGCGGGAAACGATTGTCCCCATCTCCGAGGAAGACAAACTCTGGGCCAATCGCAAGCTTTCGGGGTTATCGGCTAGGCGGCTGGTGATTCACGCCGGGGCACAATGGGAGACCAAGCGCTGGCCGCCGGGGCAATTCGCCTTTGTGGCCGCGAAGGCCGTGCGATTCTTCGGCATGTCGATAATTTTGGTGGGTTCCCAGGGAGAACGCGATCTCACGCAGAACCTGGAACGGCAACTTCGAAAATTCGTGCCCAACGTCCGGCTGATCAATTTGGTCGGCCAAACCACGCTCAAACAACTCGCGGCGGTGCTCAGGCAAGCCGATGTGGTGCTTTCAAACGATTCCGGTCCCATGCACTTGGCGGCGGGCTTGGGCGTGTCTGTCGTGGGGGTCTTCACTTGCACGAGTCCGCTTCGCTCCGGTCCGCCGGGAGATGGGCACGTATTGCTCAGCACGCGGTTGCCGTGTGCGGCGGGTTATCACAAACGGTGTCCGCTGAAAGGTTCCGCACACATGGCCTGCAAACAAGAGTTGGAAGCCGACCGCGTTTGGCAAGCCTTGGCGAAATTGATGGAAACCCCGCCCGAACGCCGCTTCGCAGCGTAAAGACAACCGCGCTCACCAACGCCCGCGGTATTGTTCCAGTTGTTGAAAGTTATTTACCGCCAGCAGCGCGAACAAAATCCCTACGAAGCGCATGTCCTTCCAAAAGAAGAACGCGGCGGCCAAGGCTCCCACGAAGGTTCCTATCCTTAGACTCCACAATTGCCCATCGCGGGGGCGGTAATGGTTCAGAAGGCTCTCGCAAATGTGGCCGCCGTCCAACGGTGGCACGGGCAAGAGGTTCACAAGCCCCCAATACAGATTGATGTATTCCAAGAACAGGATGGCGTAAAGAACTTGCCGATTGATAAGTCCCGGCGTTCGCAGAATCAGAACTTTCACGCCCAAAACTACGCCGTACAACAAAAAACCGGCCCAAGGACCGGCGAAAGAAACCACCACCGAACGCCCCGTGGTCCAGTGGTCTTGGCGATAAAACCGAGTCACGCCGCCGAAATGATAAAGCATCACGTCCGAAGGCCAACCGAACAATCGCCCGGCCAAGGCGTGGCCCATTTCGTGGATCAGAATGGAGAAGAACAAGCAGCCGATCCAAATCAGCAACACATCGAGTTGCCGAGCTTGCAGAAACGGATACCCCGTCAGCACGCCGCCCAGCCAAAACCAAGGCGTGATGCGCACGGAAATGCCGAAGCAGGGAAAATACAAATCGTAGGGGGTGGGATTAACTTGCCCCAACATCGGCAAAAGACTCCTTGGGGTGCTAAATTTCAAAATGTTTGGACGGGGCCAGACCCTTAATTTATTTCGGCAACTCGGACAACCGCTGCGTGCTGCGTTTTTGGGTTTGTTTGATCGTAGTTTTCAGGGTGCGGTCTCCGGCGACGGTGTTGATGTTCCCCGACAGCACGTATTCCAAGTTCGCAGAAACGACTTGCCCATGTTCGGTGTCGAAGCGAATCTCGCCCTTGGAGGAATCCGTGCCGATGTTGCCCGTGACTTTCACGGCGTCCTGACTGAGATCAATATCAAAAGAGGCTTCCATGTTGGCGGTAATCTTCACAATCTTGGCATCCTTTTCGTTGGCAAAGCCCTCGTACTTGTAAACCCGTTTGCCGTCGGATTTGCCAATCTTGGCAAAGTCCAATTTGAAGGGAACTTCCCAAATATCCCCCTCCTTGACAGGTTTTTTGCTCAGGGCGAAAAACACTTCCGTCAGGCTTTCCTTTTTCGCCGTGCTCGCTGCCGCCGCCCGTGAATTGGGCGGCCAAGGGATGATCTTTCAAGATGTTTTCCAAAATTTCCTTATAGCCTTCAAGTTTCTCAATTTTGCCTTGGGGGGTGATCGTAATAAAATACTCCACCCCGCTGAGGGTTTCGTAGACGGGATTGAGTTCCTTGCTGAGTGCCGTGCCTTTTTCGCGTTCCGCGGATTCCGAATCGAAATTGTAGCTTCCTGCCGGTCCCATGTCCGCCTTCATGGAAAGCCGATGGTTCCGGTATTTGAGTTTCAAATTGCCCTCTTTCGTCACTTCCGCCAAAGACAAGCTGTTCACCTCGGATTGCGTGACTTTGCTCTCGATGGTCTGCCCCGCCACTTGCATGGTTTGATTCATCTCGCTGGTGGTGCGGTAAATCAACGTTTCGCCTTGGGGAAACTGATATTTCAGCAAAACCCCTTCTTCGGCGGTGGCCGTCGATCCGAAAACAAGAACGCCGAACAGCAACGCAAGAGAACCGAATCGAACCGACATGAGCAGACTCCCATCAATTGTGCGAGCGAATGTTTTAAGGCTGAAAGAGATCCCGCACGAGGAGTTTCACGCCGGGAAACGCGGATGGCGACAAGCAATCCGTCATATCATACCGCACAATAGTTTGATAGGTTTCACCCGCCGGTTCACGGTAAGATTCCACACAAAACTGCGGAATGTTCACGATCCAATACTCGGGAATCCCAGCCTCGGCGTATATCCGGGCTTTCTCGCTTTGGTCGTAAAGCAGGCTGGAATCGGAAACCTCGATCAGCAACAACACATCCTCAGCAGCAGGGCGTTCCTCGCGGTAGCTTTTTGCCTTCACCCAAGCCACGTCCGGTTGAGGCGTGCTCTCCGAATCCGGCAAGCCGATCGAATTTTGAACCCGCACGCGAACCTGGTTCTGGTCGAGATTTTCAAAGCTCCACCTGTTCAAAACGTCGATCACTTCTTCGTGAGTCGGGCCGGGGGGCGTCATTTCTCTAATCTCTCCGCGAATAAGTTCCATGCGTTGATCGCGGCGAGGATCGAAAACTTCCCGCGAGATCATGCGGTCGTACTCCGCCAACGAAAACCGAACGAGCGTGGGCATCGGCAAACTCCTCATCAAAAAAGTCCAAGACATCCGACATTCATCCTAACCCCATCGGCTTTCCGCCGACAAGCGAAATTCCTCCTCCCCGGCCCTTGCCGACACCCCAAAAACCGGCTATTCTTTGATAAAAATTCCACACGCCCAAGTGGCGGAATTGGCAGACGCGCTAGGTTCAGGACCTAGTGTCCTTAACGGACGTGGAGGTTCGAGTCCTCTCTTGGGCACTTTTGTTCATTGTCAGTGAACAACAGGACTCGCCAGCATTCGACACAACTCCCAATCCTTTCGGGTGTGTCATTGCATTTGGTCGAGTTCTGGCGAGCATCGGCGTACACCGGCTGCACCGGATTTTGCACCGCCTTTCCGAGAGGCGTTTGTCACTGCACCGGATTCTGCACCGCTTTTGGTTGCGTCCGGTTCTAAAGTCCGCATCGGTCGGCGCGGAGATAATGCTTCTGGGCAATCGCTGCCGTGTTGCCAATCCATTCGCAAACCACATGAATCGGATACTCTTGGGCCAGTTCGGTTTCCCTTGTCGCCCGGAGATTATGGAACAGCTTGGGCCACGGTTCCAATCCCGCCCGTTTGATGATGCGGGTCAATTGCGTGCGGAGGTTTTGCCGGGCATCGCGATAGCGGTTGATGACATGCACCGTCCCCGGCTCGGCTTCTTCCCAGACGGCTTCCAAGTGGGGCCTCAGTTCGGGGAAGATGGGGATGATGCGGGATTCCTTGCCTTCGTGGTGTTCGGTTTTGGGGCTGGGCATGCGGATTCTCGACCGGTCCCAATCCACATCCTCCCAGGTCAGGGCCAGCGTGTTCCGAAGGGCAGCGCAAGCCGCCAAATCGCGAAAGAGCGAAAATCAACCGCCATTCCGCATTCGGGCATTGCTCAAGAATCCGCTCGGCATCTTCGCGAGACAAAAAATAATCCCGCGAACGGTTGGCCGTCACCGTGCAATTCCGCATGTCCTCAAACGGATTTTCGGGAATCAATTTCTTTCGAGGGCCGCGCGGAAGAATTGTTTCGCCCGTCCGCACATTCTGCCGCACTGTGTTGTCGCCCAGGTCCTCCAAGAGATGCCGACGGAAATCATCGGCATCCCCGGGCGTGATGTTTTCCAAGGGCCTGTTCTCCCAAAGAATGCTTTCAGCTTTTTCGCCGCTTCCCGAAGATGGCGAATCGTCGCAGGTTTCACGTCGGTTCGGCTTTCGACGTAAGCATCAAGAAACGGCCCCAAGGTTGTCACCGCTTTGTTTCCCGCGATTCCGCCAAACCCACTTTGACCAATTTCGAATGCAGGGAATCATCAATTCGCCCAACCATTGGGCGGTGTCCGCATCGAGGGGTTGCCGGGCAATTCGGGTTCCAAGATTCGTTCCACGCGAGTCTTCAATTGCTTCGGCTTCCGCTGGGAGATTTTCCCAACACGGATGGAATACCGCTTGCCGGTTTCGGCGGTGAATTGAATGACGCCGCGGCCGTTCGGTTGCTTTGAAAGAGAAGCCATGTTGATTTTACTTTCCAATTGAAGTGTTCAGAGAAGTTGAGGATACCGCGTCGGAGTCGGAGACTACCTAAAAGATCGGATCGCCAATCATGCGGTAATCCCTAAGCACGCGGTCAATCACTCGCAGCGTGTCAAGGTCGCCACGGTCGAGGGCATCGACCCGCCGGTCGTCGAAATCTTCCAGTTCGGCAAATCTAATCTGACCCGTGCCCCCATGCGATTCAATCGCCCCTTGATCCGCTCGGAGAGTTCCTGGACTTGGTCGGCTGGGATCGGATCGGGCACCGTTGGTTGGACCAGCATCGCGAGCAGCGCGGGCTTGTGCTGGCGGAATGCGGCCATTAGGTCGGGCGTGATGACTCCATCGGGTGCGTCGATGTCGAGGCCCCCGGCACCATCCGTAGCCAACCGGATGCCATGCCGTGTACAGTGTTTGAGCAGCGTTGAGAATGGCAAAATCATATCGTGAACCGCTCCCATTTTTCAGTTTCGTTTTCGCTCTCAATATCCTCAATATCCTCAATACTAGCTTTTTTGCCGGATCTGACTGGGGTTTTGAGTATATTGAGCATATTGAGGGCGAGTCGGGGTTTGGAAAAACGCCGGGTTAATTTCATAGCGTGGGCTGGGCCGACCGGGTTTGTTCAGTAATTCAGGGAACAACCGGATGTAACGCCGATCTGTCAGCAGGGCCAATGCGGGATCAATGTCATCGGCATGGCGAAACCGCTGCCGACCATGCTGGCATGCGTCCCGCCGGGTGAAGTCCCGCAGGTCGTTTTCCTTGATCCATTTCAGGATGTATCTGGCGTCGGCATCATCATCGCCGGTGGCTCCCATCTGCCCCAGAACGTGGAGCGCGTGCGGGATGGCATAGCGAGCGATGCGGATGGCCGAGCCGAGGGTGTCGGGGTCAATCTTCCCGACCGGGCCGCGATGCCGCACGCAATGGATCGCCGCCGCCATCCGCAGGGTCGCCCCCGCCAGCTTAGTGCCCCAATCGCGGATGGACTCCATCTCGCCACCATCGGCCAGCATCCGCTCGATTTCTCTCTCCCAGGAGAGGAGATCACTTGCCGCCTGGTCGGTCAATCGTAGCGTCGTCGCCCCCTCCAATGTGGACAGCGTGCGGATGATTTCCCGGTAAACATCGGTGGTCGATGTGGTCATCGGAGTCGCACCAATCTCCCGCGATCCGATCCATGATCGGGGGGCGGCGTAAAAGAATCGGGCCAAAAGACCACGGCCACGGAATGCAGCATCGCCCGCGATCCCCGAAATCACCGCCGGCTGTATCGCATAGGCACACGTGAGGGCAGGCCGATGCACCGTCACAGACTCGCGGCACACGCGGTCGATAATCAGGTCATCGCCAGCATGGCCCATGAGATAGACTCCAAATTGGCATTCACCTTTCTTGGAGTATTGACCGGCCATGAGATCGAAAACCGTGCCCTCTGCACTCATGCTCGCCATCCGTCCGCCGTGAACCGATAGCATCATCGCCAGTTTTTCGACCGTGGAGTCATCACAAACTAACCGTGGCAATGCAGGCTCGGGAGAGATGGCCAACTCCGCCGCCACGGTCTCGGCCTCATGGCGTGCCGCCTGATCGCCGTTCGCCGCCGCCTTCTCCAATCGCTTTAATGTGGAATCTAATTGCCGTCGATGCGATTGCTTAATAGCGACCATAGGCCGGGCCTGCTCGATGAGCTCAGACTCGATTTCCCGCAGTGGCCGCACCGCATCAGAGAACACCGCAGACTTGCGGTTCCCCGGCTCCAATAGGATGGCCGTGAATAAATTGGCTGGTTCAATCCAACCGGGCCGGGGCTGGACCGAAACGCGTTGGCGATGGTTGCGGCCACTACGGCCAGCGAGAGTAGGCCAGCCAGATCGGGCGGGGTCTGAGTCGCGTGGGATTCCTCCCGTGCCCATTGGCGGAGAGGATCGGGCAGACGCGTCGATGGGAAAATCGGGCAGGGCCACCGAGTCGAGCAGGTCAATCTCTTCCCACGGCACGGGACCATCGGTCGGATTGGTCCCCGGTGCATCCGGGCCATCGGTCGCCTGCAAATTGGCAATCGTCCGCTCATGGTCGGCGATCTCTTCCATTAGGTAGTCGGCGGGGATTTGCTTGGCGAGAAGGCGACGATGCTCCGCCCGCAGATTTGCGAGGGTCCGCTCATGGTCGGCTATCGTGGGCTTGCCGTTGCAGGGGGGTGGGGTAGGTGACATCAGACGGCCCCCCGGCGGATTTCCCGCAAAATCTGGGTGAGGCGTGGATCTCACCCCAACCGCCAGACGATCCTCAACGGCGCGGGCAAATTCCCGCACCTGCTCCTGGGAAAATCCGTCCCGATGGCACAGATAGAGTTCCGCTAAGATGGACCGGCGCATCGCGGCCATCGTTCCAGAGGCGGGGAAAATCGCGGATGTAGGCATCGAAATCACCATCGCCGAGCAGTTGTTGCCCTTCGTGCATGTAGTAGATTCGCAGCATCTGACGTCGGGACGTGATTTCTGGATACCACTGTCGTATGAACGACTCGACATCAGGAGGGATCGCCGAGGGACGGCCACGATTATTGGACACGGTGTCGCTTAATTGGGTTGGGGATGTGTTCATTCCGCACCCCCATTTCCGGTTGTTAATTGGCTCTCGATCCACGACTGAACGTCCGCCGGGCGAAACTTAACCAACCGGCCAACCCGAACGAAGGGCAGCGGATGGTCGGGGTCGCGTAGGAGACGGTCCAGAGTGCGAACCGAGACGCCGAGTTGAGTGGCCGTTTCGATTTTGTCTAAGAGGAGAGGCGGATTGGCAATGTCGTTGTGTTTCATGGAACTGGCTCCAACAGATCGCTTTCCACGATGTGTGGCTCGCATATACGTTGGCGCAGCGTGCGATGAAAAACTGCCGAACAGTCCGCAAATCGCCGCGAATCGACTGGAAGAACCTGGAAAAGCAGAGACGTGCCAGCAGAAGAAATTTTTCCAGGTGTTCGGCAAATCGCACCGAACGATCGAACACCGAAGGGGCTAGGAATCGTCGTCGAAACGATCTTCACCGGGAGGGGTTCGGCCAAAAAGACGAAGCGGCGAAAATTCATCATTCAGCACTTTGAGTTCCTTAAGAAGTGGCTGCGAATTGCGGCAGGCGACCTTATACTTAGTATGGCCATCGAATTGTTTCTTGAAGAAATCGGAAGCCGTGCTTTTCGCGACCTTCGCGAGATTGGCCAACGCGTTATTGTTAATCGGCTCATAATTTATGCAACCCCATCAGCATACTTGTGGTGCGATGTCAGGGCAGCCACGATTTTTAGGCGGGCATCGCCAGATTGAGTGCTGCTTTTAGGTTTCTTCTTGGTCGCGGTTGGTGGGGAATGCAGCGGGGAAAGGTTCGGGAGGAATTGAGTCAGGGCATTGCGAAAATCCTGGAGCAATTGACGGGCGCGAATTTGCGAGAACTTTTCCCCCACGGGAAGTTCAAGGGCGATGGCCGTTCCGTTTCTGCGAAGTAGCGAAACCAAACAGCGTACATCGTATATCACATCGGTCCCCACAGAGGACACAGCATCAATGTGTTGTCGCTCATGTTGGCTCCAAGCACTTTCCCACTCCGGAAGCATAATGAGAGAGGCATCAGTTAATCGCAGCCATTGATCGACGGATTCCACAGTGAGTGAGATCGGCCAATAGGTGGCCCGCCAATCGCGGGGAAGCCAATCGGGAGGAAAGGTTTCATGTGTGAGAGGAAAGGGCCAATCGGAGGGAAGTCGGTGGAGGAGATCGCGTGGGAAAGGTGATTTATTCGTCCAGCCGATCAATGGAAAAGCAGTGGCGGAAGATTTATCAGACATCGGCAGCGGTTCCGTTTGGCAAAGGGTTCCGCAATAGCAAAGAAAAGCGGCGGGCCGGTCACGGAACCAGTACCAGCCCCCGATAGGTAGCAATGCCATCGGTTGCCGCTTAGCAATTATCGTCGAGACTATGGCTTCCGGCAATGGCTTCCATGCAATAGGGCCAAGAGAAAGTGAAAAGCCGTTAAAGGACTGGGAATCTTTTAAAGGATTGGGAATCCTCCAAAGGTTGTTGCTTGATAGAGGGTTAGGGAGGAGGGGAAGGAGAGGGGGGAGGGAGAGAAGGGGGAAAGGGGGGGGGGAGAGGGAAGGAGGAAGAGGGCAAAGGTGAGTGGAATAGTCCCAGAAGTACCGCAGTATAGGGGACATTCCCCAGACGAGGATTCCGACTTCATCATGGGAAAAATGCACCGACCGCCGCCGCACCGTCGATGTGGACATCCCACGTCACCAGCCCGTTAGTAGGAATTAGCGGATGACATTTGCGGCTTCCCTGTTATAATCCACATACAATATCCAAGAGATCATTCCACTATGTGGGAAATCCCATGATCGCAGCCACAAAGAAAACGTGCTCGAAATGCTGGCGGAACCTGCCAATTACAGAGTTCCGCTTTCTAAGCAAGCGGAATAAAAGATCAAGCGAATGCCGAGTATGCAGAGCCAAGCGGGTTCGCAGCGACGGGTTGCGCGAAAGTCCGACTTCAAGAGGAGTTGCACGGAGATTCGCCGGGCGGAACTCAATCCAAAGAATCGAAAGCATTCTCAGCGGGTTGGCGGACAGACTCGGCGGCGTGGAGCGCTATCGAAATTGTGGGCCAACCTCATGGCCGATTCGGTTTTGCCGAAGCCAGCCGAATCAAAACCATCGAGACGTTTCTGCACACGGCATGCTTGGCGGATGGGGAACCACTCGCAGAACAGAATTCCGCATATCGACAGCAAAGAATACATCGGAAGTTGGCGGAAAGGGACAATTGGCAGGGCTGGTTCGCGAGGCACTGGCAAGCGGGATTTTGAGTTGGGACGAGATCGACTTGCAGCCGGCGTTCGAGGGATGAGAGTGCCACATTGGCATGGGTGAAAAAATCAAAAAAACTCTACCACCGGGACTACGAGGGCAATGGCCAATTCAAAGGGACATGCCACCCCCTCATGGTCCAGATCGACAGGATTCTAGCCGAGACAGACAGCGAAACCGACAACCGTTTTCAATCACTCACAAATAGAAAGACACCCGCCATGATGACAAGCTACATTCCTCAGCTTCCCAAACGAACGAAACGCATGCTACCCCTAGGTTTAAGGGCAGGAAAGAAACCGCAGACTGGTTCACGGACCACAAACTCGCTAGTCCAATCGCTACAACACACAGCGATGGCAGACCCGCTGGCACATCCGATGGCACTAGACCCACTCACACATCCGATGCTACATCCGCTGTTCTCCCATCCACCGACGATGCTGGCACTCGCACCGATGACGCCCGGCCAGCACTATGGACTACAGCGGACGCAGTTAGAGCGAGCCAACAGTGTGCCGGGTTCGATGCGTCCATCTTATGCGGCAGACCTAGCAGGACAGCATCACCCACAACCACCGGCGATGACACCGGGCCAGCAGCATGGTTTGCAAGGGACGATGCTGGAACGGGCCAACAGTGTGCCGGGACCGATGAGGGAAGGATACGCGGCACACCTCGCAGGACAGCAGCCCGCATACCCACCGTATGACACCCGGCCAAGAGGATAGCCTACAACGAACACAGTTAGAGCGAGCCAACAGCGGGCCCGGTGCGTATCGGCAGCAAAGGAACGCTGCCAATCTGGCCCCGTCCCAACCGATGTCTCAGCAATTAGGCCACCCCGTCGCCCACAACTCCGGCGACACCCCATTTTTCTGAACTTCCCGATAGCGTGGTAACCCACCAGTTGATGGAAATGCTCGGCGGTGGATCGGCCAGCCATCCCAACGACATGGGTGGTGCGGGACAGCCACCGCTGCCAGCGATAGCCAATCCGCTTGGACAAGCATCGATTCCACCGAGGAGGTTACCCTCCGGCCCCACGGAGTACCCCTACATCGGGACACCCCCATTCACCACGACATCGCCATACACAGGCAGGACATACGATTCCTCGGCAGCACGGGCAAGGGATCAACACGAAACCCACAATGCGTACATCGCCAGTCTGCCAGCAAGTCAACGCCCCACGATGACGAACTTCCAACGGAAAGCATTGGCGAACGCACTGGCTGGGCAGCAAGCCCCGGCCAATGGGTTTGTCTCGAACATCGCCGCCCCTCAGACGAGGGACAAATTTAGCGATCATTTGGCTTCAATCCAGAAATATGGGCAACACCAAAACGAGCAAGCCGATGCGATCTTCGCACGCTTGGCGGACATTCGCAAACGAGCCAGCCGTGCCACAGAGGGACGGCGGATGCTGGACGGCCCCGCCGCCATGCAGGGACGATTGACGGCGACGGGACGGCCCTATCCAACAGCGCACCCGGTGCAGACCAGAATCCCTACGACTTTCGAAGCGCAGAAAAGAACAAGCGGGCGTTCCAGCCGCACGCCGGAACATTCGGGAACTCAACGGCCACGGTGGATGATAAAGGACACGCCACTGTGCGGGGCCACATGGGCGAGCGGAGGCTTAATGCTTTGGGTGTCCGCGGCGTGCCCGTCTACGCGGATGTCGGAGCCTACGGCCAACGCCAAGTGGGAACCCGCCGCGACAGTTCGGAACAAGCGGCTCGACTCGCTGCCAACGCCGAGAAAATGAGGAAGACAATCGCGAAGAGGTTCGCACCCGGTCGGGGGGGCAATCCCAGTCTGGCAGCAATTGGTC
>CAWAVN010000009.1:1770000-1837004 GCA_963785505.1 uncultured Planctomycetaceae bacterium | reverse complement strand
ATGACTTATTGCTGGAATTCCTTCAGCGCGCTTTTGCAGTCCATTGTTGAAAGATCGAACGGTCGAACACCGTGTTGTAAACGATGGGAAAGCGGGCATCGAAAACCTCGGCATCACCCACCGAAAGCACGCGAAAATCCTTCGGCTCGGTTTCGGCCATTCGATTGAGCCGAAGATTTCCGGGGCGAATCGGCGTTCGGTGAATTCTTCCGCTTTTTCCAGTTCAGAAAGCCAAGCAATATAGCCCGCGTTTTGCGTGGCGACGATCACGAAATTAAACAACAATGCGAACGCAATGCCGGCGGTGCAAATGATTTTCCAGAGCCGGTCGGAACTCCACACCGCCCCCGCGCCGGCGAGCAAGGCGATCACCGGTAGCATGGGAACCCAAAAGCGGTCGAGCCGATGCGTGAAACCCCACCAAGCGAAAAACAACCACGCCGCGTAGAGCCAAATCCAACGGCTGCTTCGGCGAAAGCGGGGAACGAGCAGCACCAACGGAGCCAAACCGTACAACAACGGGCTAAGCCAATCGTTGGTGGCCATCACGTCGATCAGCCAAGCGGGCGATCCGTTGCCCGACACGAACAGCCCGGACAGCCGATGATCCGGCGGGCTGTGGGCTTTGGTCCATTGGGCATTGAGTGCCTCGTCCCAATCCCTGCCGCCGAACACCGACCAGGCCAGCGGATAAACGGGGTTCCCGGTTTCGATCAAGTTTTTCAGCAGCCAGGGACCAATCGCAACCGCCACGCCGAGGCTGAACGCGCCCAACGTCCTTAGCCAAATTTGTTTAGTAGAGAGATCGGAAGCGGATCGCCGCTGCTGCCGGATGACGAGGAATCCCACCGCAATCGCCAGGGGAATCACCACGGAAACCAGGCCCGTGTATTTGCAAGCCATCCCGCTGCCGGCCAGCAACCCCGCCAGAAAAAACGACCCCGCCCGCGGGTTGCCTGCAAGGAATTTTTCAATGGCGATGCCGGTGGCGAAGAACGCCAAGAATAAATAGCACGTCAGGCCGCCTTCGGCGTAGGCGATGATCGCGATGCGCGTGGCCCAGGGAGTGGTCAGCCAGATGAGCATTCCCACCCAGCCGGCGAAGTTCCCAAACCAACGCCGGCCCGCCGCGAGAATCGCCAGACCCGTGAGCGGGACGAACGTCATCAACACCGATTTGCCCACCAAAGCCCCGGTCGCCCAATCGTGTTTCAGAACCATGCCCAACAGCGTGAGCATTTCCGTCAGGAAGGGAAAACTGGTGTAGACGTTGTGCGGCAAAAACCGGATTTGCCCCGCGAGATAAAGTTCTTGGGGCCGCCGAAGTGGTATTCCTTCACGTCGAAATCGGTGGAAGGCGAGATCCCGCCCATCAGCATCGCGATCAAAAACGGCAAGACCGCCAACAGGCAAACCCACTTCGGCGCGAAGTTTTTGTGGATTGGGACGGAATTGAAATCTTCCGCCGTTGCCGATGGGACCAAAAACAACTCCCCAACCCCGCCAGAGATGTTGCGCTCAAAATGCCGATGAAAAGTCCGCTATGTAAAAAGCCGATCAGCCCAAACCCCAAAGTCAGCAGCGAGACCAACGACAGCCCCGTTCCCGCCGCGAACACAAAGCGTTCGAGCGGGAGAGTTCCTCTTGCGGGAAAAGCCATCGCAACAGCAAGTGGCCGAGTCCCCAAGCCCCGGCGAGAATCAACGCGGACCAAACCCAAATCTGCAAGCGTTCCGGCAGAAATCGCCAACCCGCAGGAGTTTCCGCCGCTTCCCGCGCAGTCGATCCGCTCGGCAGCAGCCAATCCAGAACCACGAAAGGCACGAGTTCCACGCCTGGCGCGGGTTTCCGCGAACGTCCCGCCGAGGTTGGGCATTGGGCGGGTGAAGAAGAACAGCGAAAACCCCACCCACCAAACCACCGCCAAAGTCATCCGCCAAGGCAAGGCGTTGGGTTCTGTGCCGGCGATGGGTTTTGCGGGCTGAGAGGAAAATCGCACGGAAGCTCGTCGTTCAATCCGCCGGAATGTTTGGGACTCAACAAAATTTCATTCTAAGAAGCCTGGCAAACCTCGTGCAATCGGGCATGGCGGAAAGCCGACCGCTGAAAGCCGGAAGCGAAAAAAAATTCCCTCCGTGGGCCGGCGGTTTCGGGTTTTGTCGGAGAAGACGAAAACCCAAAACCATTGGTCCACGGAGGGAACCGTCCCCCCCTGGCGTCGCTCGGCGGAATCTAAAACGCGCGATGGCGTTCCCGAATTCGTGCCGACCGCCGCACGCATTACTGCGGTCAAATTTTGTGTAGAGTTCCCTTTCGGGAACTCGGCGAATTTCGTTACGGGCCAATCGCGTTGGGGTTGGCCCCTTGTTGAATGCTCTGCTGTCTTAAGCGGTAGTTTTCGTGCTCTTCCACTTCCTTGGAGAGCTGGAATTCCGGTCCCGCGGGGAAGTATTGCACATCGTCTACGAAGAAAATACGCGGAAGGCAGTGTTTGCCCGCCCACCGTGGTTTGGCAGCCCGTGGACACGGCCATCAGACCCAATCCGCCGACGAAAAAGGCGGCCTGCGACCACCACTTGATTGTGTTCCGATCCATGATTGATTCACCCCTCGTCCCAGTGCGGATGGAGAGACCCTGATCGTTGCGGGGATTTCCGCAATTTGGGAAAATGACGGCTTGAGATCGTTGAGTGAGATTGGAATGGCATCTCGATTGATGGTTTCCGTCTCCGTCACACCCTAAGTATCGACCGACCGAACCGGAATCTTCGGCAGAACCCGCAAAAACTGAGCGATTGGGCATTTGGAACCCGGAATGACCTTTCTACACCTCGCTCGGCGCACGAAAAAACCCAACGGGTCGGGACCGTTAGGCATGGTAAAAGCTCGACCGAAGCCGAATTTTAGTAGTTGTTGCGGTATCCGCCGCCACCACCGCCGCGCGGGCGGTTTTCGCGGGGACGGGCTTCGTTGACCGTCAAAGCGCGGCCGTTCAATTCTTTGCCGTTCATGCCTTCAATGGCGGCGTCTCCGCCGGATTCCATTTCCACAAAACCGAAACCGCGCGAGCGGCCGGTTTCCCGGTCAGAAATCACTTGGGCACGGGCCACCGTGCCATAAGCGGAAAACGCTTCCCGCAAATCTTCGTCCGTGGTGGTAAAAGGGAGGTTCCCCACATACAAATTCGTACTCATACTGATCCTCTGAGAGCCATGCCGGCTCAACGCGAAACAAAAACTTCAGACAAGGCGACCGCCCAAAGGCGATCCGGAAACAGCGACGACATTCGACCCCGGCCCACCACGAACAACTCTCTTCCCCCGGTTCGCCGTCCCGACCGGCACCCCATCGTTTAGAAAACTTGTCGCTGACCTTGCGAAGTTCCAAAACGCCATCACGAGAACTTTGAGCGGTTAAGATTGAGACAATCTCAACTTCCAACAAATCCACGCAGAAGCACTGTGGAGAGACGTGCATTTCCACCCGTGTGAACCCATGCCCACACGACCGAACCTATCATACTAAAAGATTGCACGGCAAAACATTTCTTTTTTTCGGTTTTCGCGATTTTTTTTCTTTTGAGGCCCTTGCCGAAGAGAGCCACCATTCCGCCAATTCGTGCTACGATTCTTAGATGGCTTAATCGACTGCTACCGGCATCCAAGGAAATCCTGCAATCGGAATTTGTTCCCGCCGATGAAAACTAAAGCGCACCGCCCTTTTCCAGCTTGAGAGATCACACCATCGTGAATTTGACATGGAAGACCTTCGCCCCATCTTGGTTTGCCTGCGGATTGCTGATGCTGCTGTGCGGAACTCCCGCTTTGGCGGAGGTGATCTACGTGGACAACTTCATCGGCGATGATGCTTACGACGGCAAAACCGCTACGCCCATCACTCGCGGAAGCGGCCCCGTCAGGACCATCGCGCGGGGTTTGCAATTGCTGCAATTGGGCCAAACCCTCAACATCGCCAACCGCGGCCAACCATATTATCAATCTTTGGAACTCACGGGCGGGCGATTGTCCGGCACGCCCCACGGCGCGATAATCGTTGAAGGCAACGGGGCCGAGTTGAACGGTTCGTTTCCCATCCCGAAAACCGCCTGGCGGAAAGTCGAAAAGCAACTTTGGAAATTCACGCCCTTGCGCAAGGGATTTTATTTCTTGATTCGGGATGACAAACCGCTGCCCGAAACGCGGGTTCCGCCCGGCAGCATCACGCGGCCCGAAATCCCCATCGGCCATTGGGCCGCTTGGAAAGGTTCGGTGTATCTCAAAACCAATACCCTGGAAATCCCCACCGACATGGATTTGTGGTGCAACGTCCGCAGCGTGGGCGTCACGTTCTACGATGTGCATGATGTCATCGTGCGGAACCTGAAAGTGAAGCGGTTTCGCATTGATGGCATCAACGCCCACGACCGGGCAAAAAACATCGTGCTGGAAAACGTCACTTCCGAAGAAAACGGACGGGCGGGCCTCACCGTGGCAGGGACTTCGATTGTGACCCTGCGAAAACCGGTCATCAAGAACAACGGCAGATATTCGGTTTACATCACCGAAAAAGCCGGCGTGCAAATCGACGATGAAACCCAAGTCCAACCCGCCCCCACCATCGCCGAATAACCCGCAGGCCATTTCGCGAAAACCAACGCCTGAATTAGGCGCGCTTGCGGGAGGGAAACGGAATCACATTAGATTGCGAATGATTGGAGTATGTCTCCCAGGTTGGCTCATAGTCATCTGCTTGATTGCCCCAGACGAACCAACCGTCGCGAGGGCCGCGCGCAAACATCTCAATTCTCGGCCCCCAACTGCAAGACTCGATAAGCTCGTATTGCTCGTCGGGCTTGCGACTGTGTTCACGTTTACGAGACACAATCATGTTTTCCTGGCTTCGACCAGGTTGGAGAGTCCGAGCGTTTTTTCCACGAACACCAAATAATATCATTTCGGTGACATTGCGAAAGTAGAAGCCGACTCCCCGTCGATCCGGCCCGCCATCTTTGCGAACTTTGTACCAAATCAAATTGGTCTTGTACGTGAACCCCCAATGTTCCATCACCTGCATTCCCTCGGCCAACAGCGCATTCGGCACCCAGAGATACAAATGAGCCGTGTCTTCCACGATGGCCTCGACAGGGAGTTCCTTAATGTCTTGCAGAGAGAGTGTTGAATAGCGGGAAAGCCGCTTGTGTTCGGGGGCCATCTTCCCCGTTCGATTCTGGAATTGCCAGGGAGGGTCGGCAAGGACCGTGGCGAACTTTCTGTCTCCAACACGACGAAGCAAATCGTCTGATACAGTTTGTGTCATTTTATTCGTTTTCTTTGTAGAGGGAGCGGGAAATTCCAAAAACTAAAAGTGGGCATCCCGCACCGCCACCGCCCTTGATTTTTGGAAGTAGTTTTCCCATCTGTGTGGTTGATGTGCCCAAAAGACGCTCCGCGGCCAAGCTCATTTCATCGCCGTTCGCGAGCCAGCTTTTCTTGAGGCGGAAGGTTTCCGGTTTTCAGCCTTCCACGACGGCGCGCATTTTTTCCAGGCCGGTTTTGGCGACTTCTTGGGGGTCTTGTTGCCAAAGGTCTTCGCGGAAGAGTTCCAGCGAAAGGCAGCGGTTGTAGCCGGTGGCTTCCAGAAGTTGGACGTAGCGTTTAAGGTCCATCACGCCATCGCCCGGCATCACGCGGTCGGGGTCGCGCTGGGTTTCGCGGGGCGGATCAGCCGGGGCATCGTTGAAATGCGAGATCGCAATCTGGGCCGGCTTTAACTTGGCGATGTCTTCGATCCCGCCGCCCCCGCGATGGCAATGGAATGGATCGATCACCGTCGTCGCATCCGCGTCGCCGGATTTTTCCATGATTTCAATGGCAATCGCAATCGTGTTGACTTCTTTCGCGAAGCCCAAGTATTCCATCACCGGCTTCACGCCGAAATCGCGGCCAACTTCCAACAGCTTGCGGTATTGAGCAGCCCCGTAATCAAAATCGCCGGCGTTTTCCAAAGGCGGCCCGGCAATCGCATGCGGTGCCCCGACCACGGCGGCTTGGGCCAAGCGGCGTTTGATTTCATCCATCGCCTTGACGTAAGCCTCGCCGGTGTTGTCCCACCAGCCCTTGAGAAAAATCGTGGTCGGGACAAACAGCCCGTGGTCATCGACTGCTTTTTTGATGTCCTCCAGCTTGCCGCCGGTTTGCAGATAGAGGTCGATGTCATCGTGCCAAAGTTCAATCGCTTTGTATCCGGTCTCGGCGGCGATGCGGATTTTCTCCAAAATCGGCGTGGGCTTAATCGTGCTGGAGTTCAAACAATAGATCAGAGAAGTCATCGGTCGCGTTCCTTGAGAAGTCATCGGGGAAAGTTGGAATCAGCCTAGCACCGCAGCGCCGTTTGGGCAAACGCGCCGACATGTAGCGGTCGGTTGCAATGCTTTGCCATCAAACGGACAATGCCAAGCAAACCCATGCTTCCATTCTCCATCTGAGGAACTGCTGCCGTGCGAATTGCTTCTTTGTTGCTGCTGAGTTTGCTGGGATTGACTCCTTTTGTGCGGGCCGATGGCGAACGCGACAACCACCCCGAAAGCGTGCGGCGGGTTCCCGCGTTGGGGATGGAAATTTCCGCCGAGGACCGCCAAGAACTCCAAGCGGGCTTGGATGAATTGAATGCGGAAATCGCCAAACTTCGGCAGAAGAAGGACGCCCGCACGCGGGAACTTCTGCCGGATGTGATTATCTTCGCCCGTGCCGTGGATGAGGCGATGCGTTATCAAGAGTTCTTCAAGCCCGGCGAAATCAAGACCGCGAAAAAACATCTCCAGCGCGGCCTCGAACGGGCCAAGCACTTGGCGAAAGGCGAAGCGCCTTGGACTGCGGAAACCGGGCTTGGTTGTCAGGGGCTACGTTTCGCGGTTGGATGATTCCGTGCAGCCCTATGGGTTGGTGATTCCCAAAAACTACCGGCCCGGCGAACTGCAATCGCGGCGGTTGGACATTTGGTTTCATGGCCGGGGCGAAACCCTCAGCGAGAACAATTTTCTTGGGCAACGGCTCTCGCAAACAGGCTATTACGCGCCGCAAGACACCATCGTGCTGCATCCGTATGGGCGGTATTCCAACGCCTTCAAATTCGCGGGCGAAGTGGATGTGCTGGAAGCGTTGGAAGCCGTCAAACAGAATTACCGGATTGATGAAGACCGCATTTCCGTGCGCGGGTTTTCGATGGGCGGGGCGGCGTGCTGGCAGTTCGCGGTGCATTATGCGAGTGATTGGTTCGCCGCCAACCCCGGCGCGGGCTTCGCAGAAACCCCGGAGTTTTTGAAATTCTTCCAAAAGGAAGAACTGCATCCGACGTGGTGGGAACAAAAACTCTGGCATCTTTACGATTGCACCGATTATTGCCAAAACATCGCCCAGTGCCCCACGATTGCCTACAGCGGCGAGATTGACGTGCAAAAGCAAGCCGCCGACATCATGGCCCAATCGCTGCTCCGGGAAGGCATGGAACTGACCCACATCATCGGCCCCAAAATGGGACACCGCATCGATCCCGCTTCGGCCAAGGAAATCGAAACCCGCATGGCAGACCTGGCCCGGGTGGGTCGCCGGAGAGTGCCGCAGGTCATCGATTTCGTAACCTACACGCTGAAATACAACCGGCAGAATTGGCTGAAAGTCACGAGCCTTAAGGAACATTGGGCCGAGAGCCGCGTGAGAGCGAGCATTCATCCAACGGAAAAGGGGGATATCTGGATTTTCACCAAGAACGTCACAGGGTTGGAGATTGAATTCGGACCGGGAGAATCGCCTTTCCGAAATCTGTCAATTCCTCCAAGGATCTGGATTGATGAACAAATAGTTGCAGGCCCTAACCCCAGACCGCAGACGGACGGATCTTACAAAGTTTCGCTCGTTCGCGGTGAGAAGGGTTGGGAAATCGGAAAATTACCCGAAGATCAAGTTCGCAAGCGGCACGATTTGCAGGGGCCGATTGATGATGCCTTCATGGATTCATTCGTGTTCGTGAAACCTACGGGGAAGAGTTCCCACCCCGAGGTGCAGAAATGGGCCGAGGGGGAATTGGACCGAGCCATCGAACATTGGCGACGGCATTTTCGCGGCCATGCCCGCGTGAAGAACGACACCGACATCACGCCGGAAGACATTCAAAACTCGCAATCTCATTCTTTGGGGCGATCCCGAAAGCAACAAGGTGATGAACCGCATCGGGGACAAACTGCCGATTGTTTGGTCGGCGAAGGGGATTGCCGTCGGCGAGGAAAACTACCCCGGCGACGATCACGCCCTGATCGCGATTGCCCCGAACCCCTGAATCCCCAGCGTTACGTGGTGCTCAACAGCAGTTTTACGTTTCGGGATTATGCGTATCTCAACAACGCCCGCCAAGTGCCGATGCTGCCCGATTGGGCAGTGATCGATCTGAAAACTCCGCCCGGCAACGTCTGGCCCGGCAAAGTCGCCAACGCCGGTTTCTTCGATGAATCTTGGCAATTAAAGCCCGCGAAATAACCAGGAAACCTTCAGTGGCTTCGCTGGGTAAGTCTCATAACGAAAGAAGGATACCGCATTGATCCCTTTAGTTCTGGAATGCTCCCTTTGTACAATCGGGTTGCTCCCATTTTGGGAAGATTCCCCAAGAAATGTTCGTGATCCCCTTGAGCCGAACCTGCGTTGAGAACATTGCCCCTGATGTGGCGAGTTTCGATTTCGACGGGATGAACAAGATTCACAGGATGGTCGGCAACCAGATGCCTCAGCGTGGTTTGAGAAATAACTGCCCAGCGAAAATGAGCGGCATGCCGCTCAGTAAACGGATGGTTTTCATGCTGTCTGCTTCACGATGCCGGGATTCTTTAAGACAACTCTCTTTGGAAAGGATAACGCAATGCCCAAGAAACACGGTTTATGGTTCTCGTTGGTTTGCTTTGCAGTCGCGGGCTTGATAAGTCATGCCCCTGCTTTTGCACAAACCGAGACTGCTAAGAAAGACAATGCCAAGGCAGAAAAGAAAGCCCCCGCGAAAGTTGTCGTGCCGGTATTTTCGCTGTCTTCTTCGATCACCGAAAAACCCACGCCGGAAGATTTTCTGTTCGCCACGGGCGGCACGCCGGAGTCGTTTTTGTCGCTGACCAAACGGTTGCGAAAAGCGGCGACCGATGATGAAGTCAAAGCCATCGTGCTGCTTTCCGGCGAAGCGAGTTTCGGCATCGCCCAGGTCGAGGAACTCCATCAAATCTTCGACGAGATGAAAAAAGCCGGCAAAAAGGTTTATGCCCACGCGGATTGGCTCGACACCAAGAAGTTCGTGTTGCTCTCGGCGGCCACGCATTTGTCGGTCACACCGACGGGGCATTTGTTCGTCACGGGAATTTACGGCGAGCAACTGTATTTGCGGGGCCTGTTCGACCGCCTCAACGTGAAGCCGGACTTCCTGACTTGCGGAGCCTACAAATCCGCGGCAGAGATGTTCATGCGAAAATCCGCCTCGCCGGCAGCCCACGAAATGCACACTTGGCTTTACGATGGGCTGTACGATTCGTACCTCTCGGCAATTGCCGATGGCCGCAACGTGAAGAAAGCCCAAGCCCGCGAGTGGATCGACCAGGGTTTGTATTCCGCCGAATCCGCCCTCAAAGCCGGCCTGATTGATGCCAACGAGCAAACCGAAGATTTTGAAGCCCGCATCCGCAAGGAACTGGGTGAAGGCGTGGCGTTCAACCGCCGTTATGGAAAAACCAAGCAAAAGGAAATCGATCTCTCCAACCCGTTCGCGGCCCTGCAAATCTGGGCGGAGATTTTGGGCGGCGGAAAGAAAGCCGAATCCAAAAAAGATGCCATCGCCGTGGTCTACGTGGAAGGCGCGATTATGCCGGGCGGCGGGTCTTCGTCGCTGTTCAGCTCGCAAGAAGGCGCGTTCAGCGAACCGATTCGCAAAGCCTTGGATAAAGTCGCCGCCGATGACACCGTGAAAGCCGTGGTGCTTCGCGTCGATTCGCCCGGCGGTTCGGTGGTGGCCAGCGAAATCATTCTGAAGGCCACCCAGCGCGTGAAAGCCAAGAAGCCGTTGATCGTTTCGATGGGCAATGTTGCCGGCAGCGGCGGGTATTACGTCTCCTGCGGGACCGACACGATTTTCGCCGAACCCGGCACAATCACCGGTTCCATCGGCGTGGTCAGCGGCAAACTCGCCACGCAGGAAATGTGGAGCAAAATCGGCATCAACTTCGAGCCGATCGAACGCGGCAAACGCGGGGATGCTCGGCTCCGCCGCCGTCTTCACCGCCGAAGAAAAAGCCGAGATGCAAGCTTGGATGGATGAAGTCTACGAAGAATTCAAAGGCCACGTGCTCGCCGTTCGCAAAGATCGGCTTTCCAAACCCATCGACGAATTGGCCGGCGGGCGTGTCTTCACGGGCCGGCAAGCCTTGGAATTCGGGTTGGTCGACAAACTCGGCGGGCTGCACGATGCCATCGAATTCGCCGCCGACAAAGCCAAGCTGAAAGAATACGAAATCCGCACGGTTCCCGAACCCAAGAACTTCTTCGAGATGTTAGCCAGCGATTTGAGTGAATCCAAACCCAACGACAAGCATCTCGAAACCCAGCCGGTCCTCGGCCTTTGGCAAACCGTGCTGCCGATGCTCAAAGGGTTGGACCCGCATCGCATGCGGGCGATTCAAGCCGCGTTTCAACAACTCGGCGTGATTCAACAAGAGCGAATTTCGCTCTCGATGCCCATTCTCACTTGGGATTGATTGCCTGAGACGCCCCGCTTCAAAACGTCAGCCGAACCATTGAATTGGTTTCGGCTGATGTTTTTTCGGCAGTGCAGATTATTGAATCACGTTGGAGGCCGGGGCTTCCACGCGGGGGGTTTGGCCACCTCTTAACACGCTGTTCCCCTCGAACAGATTTCTTTGGTCGATGGGCGGCGGATTGAGCCAATCGTCTTCTTTGATCTGCCCGCTTTGACCGTAGGCGGCCAAGGCGTTCTTGTAGACTACATCTTCAATTTGCGATTCGGGGATGCCTTTTTCCCGCATCAGGGTCAGCGTTTTGGGAACCGCCAACGGATCGGACACGCCCCAGTCGGCGGCGGAATCCACGATGATCCGTTTCGATCCGTACTTCTTCACAATCTCGCACATCCGTTCGTTGCCCATTTTGGTTTTGGGATAAATCGTGAACGCCGCCCAAAAACCCCGGTCCAAAACTTCCGCCACGGTTTCTTCGTTGTTGTGATCGACCACGACCATGCCGGGGTCCAAACCCAGTTCGACGCAGACATCCATGCTGCGAGTCGTGCCCTGTTTTTTGTTGCGGTGCGGAGTGTGGATCATCACGGGCAATTCCACTTCCTTGGCGAGTTCCAATTGCTCGCGAAAGAAGCGGTCCTCGGCATCGGTTTGGTCGTCGTAACCGATCTCGCCCACAGCCACCACGCCTTCTTTGGCGAGATACAGGGGCAGCAGTTCCATCACCTTTTCGGCCAAGGGCACGTTGTTCGCCTCTTTGGAATTGAGGCCGATGGTGCAATAGTGCCTCACGCCGAATTGAGCCGCCCGAAAGCGTTCAAAGCCGACGAGACTGGAAAAATAATCTTGAAAGGAACCCACCTGGGTGCGGGGTTGGCCGAGCCAAAACGCCGGTTCGATCAAAGCCACAATCCCATTCGCGGCCATCGCTTCATAATCATCCGTAGTACGGGCCGACATATGCACGTGCGGGTCGATGATGCGCGTCATGTTTTAAGTCCTTTTGCTTCAATATGTTACGTCGCTGGTTGCACGAATTAAGCACGGGTTATTTCAACCGTTCACATTATAACAAGCTCCCCACAAACCGCATCCCGCACCATACCGTGGGACTTTTCTTGGCTATCCCCTCGATGGGGGTTATACTGAATTTTTATGTCCCCGCATCCTTTTGCAGAATTTCAAAAACATGGGAAAGCCCCAAGACCCCAGCCGATGTACATTTTGCATTGGAAAGCCACGAAGAAGCGCTTCAGGAATCTGCTCGTATATCCTAGTCCAAAAGTTGAATCTTGGAACATTCAAGCATCAGAAAATACAGACGACAACAAAGACATTTAACTTGCCAATCTGTGACCAATGTGGGCGCGGCTTCAAAGCATGCACGAGCACTTACATCATTTGTGGGATAGTAGTTCTGCTCACTGTCGTCGTTTTGGCATTCTTTGTTGGACCTGTCGACAAAGCTGCAGGCGAGAAGCTCCGACCATCACATATTGCAGGGATGTCGGTCATTATCCTGGCCTGTATTGCTCCATTCGTGCTAATTCATTACTTCAGATGGCAGTTTGGCTTCTGCAAAATCGTGCTTCCTGTCTTCCCTGACGGATCGCGCTCGAAGGAGCAACGCCGGGACGCGCTGAAATCTGCCAAGGGGTATGGTAGTCTCCGCACAATACCCGAACTGAGAAGACTAGTCATTGAGGAAAGCTACAGCACATCGAATCTGTTCGCAATCTTTATTGGCGGGTACGTCAAACTCAATGGATGACCCTCATCCGCTGCGGGTTTTCCTGCGGACATTTTCATAGCCCGAATAGGAAACCTATCCTATACAGCAGAAAAGATAACCCGGCACTTTTCAGATAGAGGCGTTGTACCATGCCTGTGCCTCTTACCAGCGAGAACCTCGTTCCGGCACGAATTAAGCATGAATTACATAGAAACAGTGGAAAATATGGACAAAAAACGCTGTTCCAGCGAGACCCCCAATCGCGGCAAACGCCTTGTTTGTAGGGCTTTAGCTTCCGTTCCATTTACTGTCTATCACCGGGTCGAGGATTTTCATATTTAAGTCCTTAGACTGTGGGCTTTAGGAAGAATTTAGGAGGTGGGGTTCAGGTTCAACCAGGTCAGTTCGCCGGCTTGGATTTGTTGGGCGAGTTTGGGGTTTGTGTTGAGGATCTCGGCGGCTTGGGGTTTGGGGCAGGCCGAAAGCGCCAGTGCGGCTGCGGATTGTTCGGCGGGGTCGCCGGTTTCTAAGACCCGTTTGAGATCTTCAAGAGCCGGGTCATCGGCATAAAGGCCGACGCAAGCGCCAGAGTTCCGGACTGACCGAACGCCCGGCGGCCCAGCGTTCGTGCGCGTAATCGACCAGCATCCGCGCCAGCGCGGGGTTGGCCCGCTCTTCCAAACCGTGAATGGGAAACAGCGGGGCTTCGATGAACAAACTTTTGAGAACCATCTGGTTCCAACGGCCTTCGTCCAAGTGTTCGGCAGGATAAGGATTCTGATGGGCCACGGCGCAAAACACCGATTTGATGTTTGTCCGCGTGCCTTCCGAAACCCGAAGCGCGTGGGCCGATTGATGCGGCAGCACGGGCAATGCCTGATAAAGCGCCACCAACTCGCCGACTTCGCCTGCGGCGAACAACTGGTCCAACGTCTCGACGAATTGCTCCACCGGCTGAGCGGCCAGCGACAAAATCAACCGCGTGCGGGCGAGTTGGTCCACGGTCCAATTTTTGGGATTCCAACCGGGCCGAACGGTGGTGGCGGCGGCCCGGTCGATCTGGTTCAAATGCAAATCGGCCTTGCCCAGTTTTCGCGGAACCATGCCGAAGGCAAGAAACAAGGCTTTCTGATCTCCGTGGAACACCCGTTCGAGCCGATCCGAAAACCAGGCTTTTGTTTCGGGAGGAATGCGGTTGGTAATCCACGCATCCGATAACTCTACGACCGAGTTCAGGTTCAGGGAAGGGGGCGTCAAAGGTGCCGACATCGTTCATTTCCATCCGCGTTCGAGGAGCGCATAAAACCGTTTCCCTTCAGTCTACTCCCCCACGATTTCCCTGCAAGACACCGGCGATTCCTCTGGGAAGCTTCTCCCGCCATTCGGATCTCCCACGGCAAATGGGGAACCGATTTATTGAAGCGAGGCGGACGCGAATTAAATCAGCCCTTGATCCTCAAGAAATTGCTTGCACTTCAATGGCATGCGGCGAGTGGCAAAGGCTCCATCCCAAACCCGAAACAGCAAATCCTGATCGATGGGATCGAACGCAACGAGGTCGTGATTATCAACGGCCCGTTCCAATGCCTCCAGTGCATAAAGCCTGGCATACTCGTACATCACGCAAGTTTTATGTTGAATGAAGGTGTGGTCTCCCATCTCCAGAATGCACGAGTTGTCCGAAGTTTCATTCCAAGTGCTGAAGTTGACCACCATCACTCGCCCATCCTCCGCAGGGACTTTTGAGATGAGAACCCAAAGATGGTTATCGATTTCCTTATCGGCAAATTGAAACGTAAATCCCGGCTTGAGGTTCAACACGAGCCTCCGAGAAGTTTGTCGAGTGCGTTGACAACCTGCTCATTGCTTTGGATCGCATCGGCTAAGTGGCTTCGACCCACGGCTGCAAGAATGGCTTCCCAGGGAATTTCGGTTGAGGTTCCCGGTCGATACGTGCTTGCCCATTCCTCGAAGCCATGCGTCAAATCCACCACGAGAAAACTGTCGTGGCTGATGTGCTCTTCCGAAACACGGCGAAGTTTCTCAATCTCGTAAGGCGAAAAGCTCGCCCCGTTCGGGCTGACACACCATCTGAACCGAGTAGCCGGACAAGTGAAAATGCTTGTCCCACAATCGGGCGGCAATGTGCGTCCCATTCAGCAAATCGAGGACTTCGCTGTGAACGGGACCATGCTGCATTGCAACAACTCGCGAACCCAACAGGGGTTTCCCGGTTTCACGAAGCATCTGTCGTTCCGCAATGTATAGGAGTTTTATCAGGCGGAGTTTGTCCATTTGATGAGTGCTTTCAAATTCGAGAAGCACTCCCGCCGCTTGAATGGTTTTTTGAATGTTGAGTTTGCAGAACATAAAGTTTCATCCCTTTAGATAATTCACCAATATAAATGTACACTCACGTGGTAGCTTCGTCAAGGGCCAAAAACTTGCGATGATTCATGTCTTACCTCTTCATCAAATTGATCCTTTCCGGAGGGCGGGGTCAAGGCAGGATCCTCGCCTGAATTGCATCGGCAGTTTGCGGCCACTATCGTCAGCCTTGAACTTTCCCTTTTTCGGATGATGAAAACCATGCAACACGAATTGATGACGGTGGCCAAGCGGGCGGCGGAAGCGGGCGGGGCGGTGGTCGCTAGAGCTTTTGCGGAAGGCGTGGCCGTTCGCAGCAAGGCGGTTTCGGATTTGGTGACCGATGCGGATCTCGAAAGCGAACAAACCATCGCCCGCGTGATTCGTGAAGCCTTTCCCGATCATGCGATTCTGGGCGAGGAAACTTATCGCGATGATGTCTCGGCAGAGCATTTGTGGGTCGTGGACCCGTTGGATGGAACCACGAATTTCGCCCACAGCATCCCGCACTTTGCGGTTTCGATTGCCTATTATCATAATGGCGAGCCGGTTTGCGGAGCGATTTTCAATCCCATCACCAAAGATTGGTACACGGCGGGGAAAGGGGAAGGAGCTTTCGCCAACGGGGAACGGGTGAACGTGACTGCCGTGGGCGAACTCAACCAGGTTTTGATCGGCGTGGGGTTTTATTACGACCGCGGGGCAATGATGGAAGGCACCTTGGCCGCGATTGGGGATTTGTTTCGCGAGCAAATCCACGGCATCCGGCGGTTCGGCACGGCTTCGCTGGATATGGTTCAAGTCGGCATGGGCCGTTATGCGGCGTTTTTCGAGTACGAACTTTCTCCCTGGGATTTCGCGGCGGGCCGGTTATTCGTCGAAGAAGCCGGCGGCCAAGTTTCCACCTGCACGGGAGAAAATTTGCCCCTCGCCAAAACCGGCGTATTGGCCTCCAACGGGCATTTGCACGAAGCCGTTTTGAAAATCGTGAAGGCCCATGCCCCATAAAGATTAGGTTCAGGAATCGGGGTTGTGCGGTGGCAAGCGACCCCGGGGAAAATGCGGAACGATAAAAGTCACTCGGCATTGACCGGTTCTTCTTCTATCCGTCCGTGAAAGCCCAGAATGCGGGAAAATTTCTGCAAGTCGAGAGGCTTGACCAGATGGTTGTCAAAGCCGGCCTCAAACGCGGCTTCGATGTCGCTCGGCTGGCCGTAACCTGTGACGGCGACCAGATAGGTATGATTGTTTCCCAGGCTTTCTCGCAGTTGCCGAACCAGTTCATATCCGTCGATGCCGGGCAGGCCGATGTCGATCAACGCGATGTCCGGCTGAACGCTTTCGATGACCGCCAGCCCCTTGGTTCCGTTGTTGGCTTCATGAACTTCGTACCCTTCCAGTTCGAGCAACGTTCGCATCATATTGCGTGCATCGTCCTGGTCTTCGACGATGACGACGCGGCCTCCCCCTCGCACAGGCGGAGCGGTCTTGCCGGCATCCGTCTCGAGCGATCTTTAGCTCCGCCTTGAGTCCCCTTCAATCGAGGGAACTCGAGTTCGAATTGGCTGCCGCAGCCCGGACCGTCGCTGTGGGCCGCGACCCGGCCGTTGTGCATTTCGACGATGGACCGCACCAGGGTCAGCCCGATGCCCATGCCTCCGTCGGAGCGGTGCAGCGTATGGTCCGATTGGACGAATAGATCAAACACCTTGTCCAGTTCCTCGGAAGGGATGCCGACGCCCGTGTCGCGAACGTTGATGATGACCTGACCGTCGATCGGTTCTGCATGCAGCGTCACGTGTTCCGCCGCTCGGCGTGTATTTGGCGGCGTTGGCGAGCAGATTGGAGATGGCCTGCTGCAACCGGGCGGCATCTCCTACGACCAGCATTGGTTCGTCGGAGATCTCTTCGTGAATAGTTCAGTTTGCCGGACTCCAGCAGTGGTCGCACAGAATCGACGGCGTTTGTCAAGGACCGACTGCATGTCGGTCGGCGACTTGTGGAGTTCGATTTTGCTTTGCGTCACCCGCGAGACGTCGAGCAGGTCGTCCAGCAATCGCGACATCTGTCTGGCCTGCCGATACACGACGTCCTCGCGTTGCGAAGTGCCTCGTCTTCGACGTTCAGTCGCTCCATGACGTGCGTCGCGCTGAGAATTGCCCCCAGCGGGTTTCGCAACTCGTGCGAGAGCATGGCCAGGAACTCGTCGCGACGGCGGACAGCTTCGGCCAGTTGCTCCTGCGCCTGCTTGACCGGAGAAATGTCGATCAGCGTCAGCACGACGCCGTCCACTTTCTTGGCTTTCGTCCGATAGGGAAGAATGCGCATGTAGAGCCATTTGCCCTGTTGGTCCTGCACTTCCTGCTCGAAAGTGTCCTCCGTCTCGACGACCCGCCTGAGATCGTCCATCAAGTTCGGATGCTAAATGTTGTGGGCGAAGCTGTGGATCGGACGGCCGATGTCCTGCGGCAGCAGGTGAAACTCTTGCCCGATCTGGGGCGTGAACTTGCGGATGTTGAGTTCCCGATCCAGAAAGATCGTGCCCGACGTCGGTGCTCTCCAGCAGGTTGTCCATGTCGCTGGTCAACTCGGACAATTCGGCGATCTTCTTCTGATATTCGGCGTTGACGGTGTAAAGCTCTTCGTTGACCGATTGCAGTTCTTCGTTGGTGCTTTGCAGTTCCTCGTTCGATGCCACCAATTCCTCGTTGGTCGCCTGCATTTCTTCGTTGCTGGTTTCCAGTTCCTCGATCGTGGCCTGCAGGTTTTCCTTGGTATAGCGCAGTTCGTCTTCGAGTGAATCGATGCGGTCCGCCGAAATCTGCCGGATGTCGTCATTCGTGCCGCCTCGGTGTTCTGTTCCGCCGGACTCGGCGCTGGCGTTGAACGAGCGGCTCCAGCACGATCAGCAATTGAGCGAACTTGGACCGCGGATTGTCGACCGGCTCGACGACGACATGCAGCTTCTGCTCTTGGTCGCCGCTGTTTGACCCGCACGCCGGAGTAACTGACGGCGGCATGGTCTCGGAGCGTCCGCTGCACGGCACCCGTCACGGCCGTTCGCAGTTCCCGGTCGAGCATGTCCAGCACGTCGCCGGTCGGCCGCCCTCCCTTGAGATGCAGATAGCGCTCCGCGCCGGCAAAGGCGTGCAGCAATTCGCGTTTCTCATTAATCAGCAAGCTGGGCGGCATGAACTTGGCGAGAATCGCGTCGTAGCCGGCGACCAAGCTGGCATCGCGGCAGCCCTTTGGATGGGGCCGTGGCTGTGAACGTCGCGGGGCGAATCAACTGAACGCTCTTGTTCATGCGGGAGTTCGAGATCGGCGGGCAAGCGGACGTCGCGCCGCTTGCGGTACATCCTCCAGTGCAGATCCAGCGTGTCGAACTCATCGACCAGATCGCCGGGCGTCTCGCTCGGACCCAGAAACAGAAATCCGCCCGTCTTGAGGCCGAAATGGAACAACGAGAGCGCCTTGCGTTGGGCCGCGGACTGAAAATAAATCAGCAGATTGCGGCAGGTAATCAAATCGAGCTTCGTAAACGGGGCGTCGTTGATCACGTTGTGAGTCGCGAACACAACCATCTGCCGCAACTCGGGCACGACGTGATACCCGTCGCGTTGCTTTTCGACGTAGCGGTTCAAGCGTTCCGGCGTGACCTCCGACAACGCCTCTTCGGCATAGACGCCGGCTCCGGCAATTTCGAGGGAAACGCGGTGAACGTCGGTGGCGAAGATCTTGACGTTGATCGGCTGGTCCGGCCCGCTCCAGTTGTTCGTGGATGATCATCGCCAGCGAATACGCTTCTTCCCCCGTCGCACAGCCGGCGACCCAGACGCGAATCTCTTCTTCTTCCGCCGCCTTGCGGACCAGTTCGGGAATGACGTCCGTTTCCAACTTCTCAAACGCTTCGCGGTCGCGGAAGAATCGGGTGACGCCGATTAGCAAATCCTTGTACAGCAGAATTCAGCTCGTCCGCATCGTCTTTGAAGACGCTCCACATAGTCGTCCAACGATCGCATCCCCGCCATCGACAGTCGGCGCTGAATCCGCCGGCCGACCGTGTTCGGCTTGTAGTGGGAAAAGTCAATCCCATAGGCGTCGTTCAACAGCTTGAACACCGCCGTGATCCCTTCCGGGGACGGCCGCTTCGTCGTGGGACTCGCTCAAGGGGATTCTCAGCTTGTAGTTGACCAGAAGCGCTTGGAATGTTCTCCGCCGGCGAGCGCCTGATCGACGATCCCGGTTTCCAAGGCGGCCTGCGGCATGCCGTCGAACTTGGCCGTCTCCTTCGTTTCGCAGAGGACAAGTCCGCCCGCACTGTGAATGTCGCGAATGCCCCGCGAACCGTCGCTGCCCGTGCCCGAAAGAATGATCCCCACGGCCCGGTCGCCCGCATCCTGCGCGAGCGTTCGGAAGAAGTGATCGATGGGCATCGTGAGCGTCTGCTTGGGATCCTTGTCCTTCAACAGCAGCCGGCCGTCGGAGATCATCATCTCCTTCTTGGGCGGGATCAGATAGACCGAATTCGCCTCCACGCGCATCCCGTCTTCCGCACGATGGATCGGAAGTTGCGTATAGCGCGCCAGCAACTCATCCATCAGACTCTTGAAGTCGGGAGAGAGATGCTGGATGACGACGAACGCCATGTCCGTATCGCAGGGCATATTTGTGAATAACCGTTCGAGCGACTCCAACCCGCCCGCCGAAGCACCAATCCCGACGATGTGGGAGGGATTGGACGAACTCAATTCGACCTTATGCGCCGATTCGCCCAGTTCCTGAGATGGGACCGCGGATTTCTGTGTTTCATCTCCCTGATCAAGCGTCATGAATTACCTCCAAACCCGAAGCGGTTTGCAACTTTCCCTGTTGGTAAAAGTGAAACCTCTCCTCTGTTAATGTGTTCCTAATACAATAACTCGACAAAGTTTTGAGTCGTTTCAAGCAATTCACATGCCGAAGGCGGAGCAAATAAGGTCTCTGGTCGCAAGCATCTCCAAGCAAATAACTTAACGCAGCCATACTGAATAAAAGATTAGTTTGTTTGTTGCGTCGAAATAAAACATATTGGTTTCTATGGTAACCCCTTTTTTATGTTTTTCCCGATCATGGTAGTGTCTGGAGTCCCTCTTTTCGATTCCCCTGATCGCAACAATTTTCTCGTTCACTCGATCCTTACGAAGACTCTGGCCTCCGCGTTGGAATGATCGGCGCAATCGGGTTTGGTCTCGGCGGAAAATCGCCGGCTGGGGGTGTTCTCTGCCGACGATGCGGGTAAGATGAACTATGCACATTGCTCGATCCATCCCAGCAACTTTCACTTAAAAATCCAGGGAGATTCCCCATGAATGTTCGGCCCGTGTTTTTGCTCCTGTTCGCGGCCATTGCCTTGCTGCAAGTGGCGGCGAAACCTTCGCATCAAATTAAAGCCGTGAAAGAGCTTCCCAAAGATCTCGCCAAAAACGTGGCCGGGAAAATAGACCCCAACGGTTATGCCATCGTGGGGCCAACCGACACCATCGGCACAATTTGGTTGGCCAAAAACCTGGCCGTGAAGCCGGGTTTTGAACCCAGTTTCAGCGTGAAATACCCCTTCACCGTAGGAGAGTTGATCGGCGTGTTGGAAGTCAAAAAAGATTCCGGCATGACCGACTTTCGCGGCCAAGAATTGAAAGCCGGCGTTTACACGTTAAGGTACGGCCAACAACCGCAAGATGGCAACCACATCGGCACGAGCGAGTCGTCCGATTTTTTGCTGGCCTTGCCCGCCAAGAAAGACACCAAACCCGGCACGCTGGCGAATTCGGACAAGTTGATCGAAGAAAGCGCGAGCGCTGCGGGTTCCTCACACCCCGCGATTTTTTCGCTGCTTGCTCCTGAAAAAGTCGCCAACGCCAAACTTACCCACAACGAAGACCGTGAGTTTTGGATTCTCGACCTGATCGCCAGTGGCAAGGATAAAAACAAAGCCGTCAAAGTGCCCTTGAAACTCGTGGTCATCGGCGTCTCGGAAGCCTGATCGAAATCCTGCTCGTGCGAGTTGCCAAGTGGAGTGCTGGAATGTTGCGGTTATTTCTTTTTGCGTTGCTGATTAGCATGGGTTGGGGGCATCCGTCTTTTGCCGAAGATGCCAAGAAACCGGCAAAAGTTGAAGCCGATTCTTCCCCGGTTCGCAAGGAACTCTTGACGGGGAAAGTCGTGCTGTTGGGGGAAGCCCTGAAACGGAAGGGGATCGCTTCGTTCGAGGAAATGCACAAGCAAGCCGTGCTGGAAACGCCGGAGGGCGAGATTATCCCCATCGTCGCCGATTGGCGGGGGCGGGCATTCTTTCAGGATAAAAGGCTTCGCGACCGCAAAGTGGAATTGGTGGGCACGCGAAAGCCGGGCGTGCCCTATCTGCAAGTGTTGGTCGTCTTCACCTTCGACAAAACCGGCAAGAGAATGTACACGGATTATTGGTGCGACATCTGTTCGATTCCGATGTACGAAATCAAACCCTGCGACTGCTGCCAAGGCGACATCCGCTTGCGATTCCAACCCCAAGACCTGCCCGATTATCTGCCGCCGACGAAAGCCAAAGCGGAAAAACCCACGCCGCGAAAGACCGGCCGATGATCAAGATTCTCAATCAATATGCCGGGGCATTGGTTATAAAAAACATTCCGGAAATGGCGGATGAGCTGCGAATCCGCTTGCACACCGTCTCGAACGGCGGCAAATGGTGGGACTTTGGCATCGAAGCCGAGGGCGGTCTGGAAGCGGGAAGAATTCTCAGCTTGGCGTGCATGAGCTGTCTGGGTGCAATTGGGTTTGGGCCAGGTAGGCTGGGCGAACAAAGTTGGCCACACGTCGATGTCTCCACCGATCATCCCGTGGAAGCCTGCTTGCTCAGCCAATACGCCGGTTGGCGGGTCTCGGTGGGAAAATTTTTCGGGATGGGTTCCGGCCCCATTCGAGCCGTCGCGGCGCGTGAAGAGTTGTTCGAGAAATTGGATTACAAAGAGAAGTCCCCAGTCGCCGTGGGCATTTTGGAAACCAACCAACCGCCCACGGAAGCTGTCTTCGCAGAGTTCGCGGCGAAGACGGGGTTGAAGCCGTCCGAGATCACGCTTCTCGTCGCCCCGACTTCCAGTCAAGCGGGAACCATGCAAATTGTGGCCCGTTCGGTGGAGACCGCTTTGCACAAATTGTTCGAGTTGGGTTTCGATGTTCGCCGGGTTCGCAGCGCGATGGGCACGGCTCCTTTGCCGCCTTGCGGGGCGGATTTTCTCACCAGTTTAGGCCGCACGAACGATGCGATTCTCTACGGCAGCCGGGTGCATTTGTGGGTCAAGGGCGATCCTGCGGATCTCAAAACCATCGGCCCGAAGGTTCCTTCCGATTCCTCTCCCGCCCACGGCAAGCCCTTCCGCGAAATTTTTGAAGCCGCCGGCGGAGACTTCTATCAAATCGACCCGCATCTTTTCAGCCCCGCCGAGGTGGTGTTAAGCAGCTTGGAAACCGGCGAGGTCTTTCGATTCGGAAAAGCCGCCCCCGAATTGCTAGAACGCAGTTTTGGCATTTGATTTCTTGAAGCTATTAGCGATTAGCCCGTTTTCCGGCAGTTTGGCAACACCATGAAAATAGAATTTTCCCACGCTTATCTGAGTCTTCGCTAAATGCTTACCGCTAACCGCTAACTGCCGGAACGATGACAGTTTGATTGATTTCTCAACCCCTCGGAATGAACGGATCTCGTGCGAATCGGCGTTTTGGGAAACGAAGGCAGTTGGTATTACCAAGACCTCCAACGGGCGGCGGCTTTGTTGGAGCACGACATCGCCCGGTTGGATTTTCCCCGCCTGACCGCGCGCGTGAATGCCGACCAAACGCAACTGACTTCCGGCGAAGTCTCGCTGGAAAATTGCGATGCCCTCATCGTCCGCACGATGCCGCCGGGTTCTTTGGAGCAAGTCGTTTACCGCATGGATGCCTTGGCGGCTTTGGAGGCTGCGGGGGTGGTTGTCATCAACCCGGCCAAAGCCGTGGAATGCGCCGTGGACAAATTTCTCACCACGCATCGTTTGCAGCGGGCGGGGCTTCCGATCCCCAAAACCCTGGTTTGCGAAGACACCGATGCCGCGATGAGCGCCTTCGCCGAGTTGGGCGGGGATGTGGTCGTCAAGCCATTGTTCGGTTCGGAGGGGCGAGGGATTGTCCGGGTCAGCGATCCCGATTTGGCTTGGCGGACTTTTCGCGTTTTGGAACGCCTGAATGCGGTTTTGTATCTGCAAGAGTTTATCGACCACCCCGGTTGGGACGTGCGGGTGATGGTCTTGGCCGGCAGCATTTTGGGAGCCATGCGGCGGATTAACGGGCAAGATTTTCGCACCAATGTTTCCCGCCAAGCCCGGATTGAAATTCATCGGCCCGGCGAGCAGGAATGCACTTGGGCACTCGCCGCCGCGGATGCTGTGGGAGCCTGGTTTGCGGGAGTGGATCTGCTTTACAATCGCGCGGGTTCCGGTTTTGTGATTGAAGTCAACGCCGTACCCGGTTGGCGAGCTTTTGCCCGCGCAACGGGAATAGATGTGGCCGGGGAGTTGTTGCAACGCATGGAAGTTCTTGTGGAACAATAGAAGCCTAAACGGGATTGAACGGAGCGGGATTTCGAGCATTCCTTCTTACCAGGAGGCTTACGCCTCCTGAAGCGCCTTTTGATGATTGAGGAATCCATGATGCAGCTTGAAGAATTGACCTCGGCGCTCTCTCGGGAAATGCCCGCCGCTTTGCGTTGGGGCGGAGCGGTGGCGAAACGGTTGCGGGAGTTTAACGTGTCCGTATCGGGCAAGACTTCGGGAAGTTCCAACACCGATGCGCTGACCTTGGCGGATCTTTCGGTGCAGGAATTGTTGGTGGCGGCTCTGAGGGATTTGCACCCTTTGTTTCGCCAATGCCGCTTGGAAGCCGAGGAATCGACCGGCGATTTGGAAAAGTTCGCCGCCGAAAGCGAATACACGATCGCCCTCGATCCGATTGATGGCACGAAGCAATACCGCGACCATACGGGCAATGGCTGGGCGGTGATGCTCAACCTGCGCACTGATGAAGCCGTGCGGTATTCGCTGGTGTTCATTCCCGAAAGCGGGCCTCATGGAACATGGGTGGAAGCCGTGGGCGATCATCGCATCGCCGTGGGCGAAGATGACCCCAACCGCCCGGCGGAGGATGTGGTGCAATCGCTGCCGGTCATCACGCCGGAATCCCGCCCTTCCTCGAAGAAAATCTACCTCATTGGTTTCCAGGACGAAGACCCGCTGAAGGCAAAATTAGTCACCGAAGCCGGCTTGGAAGGCCGACTCGCGGAAGACATGCCCGGCAGCATTTTCGAATTGTTCGCGCGGGGCGACTATGCCGGTTCGCTGATTCACTCGCCCAACATTTACGACTTTCCCGTCAGTTCGCAGATCGCCCGCAGTTTGGGCGGCGATGCGGTTTGGGTCCACAACCGCGAACCGGTCCATTTTCGCGAACTCTGGATGGATGACCGAGCCGACATGCTCAGAATGCCCGGCATCGTCGCGTGCAGCGACAATCGCGGAGATCCTCAATACCCTCTGCGATCTCGCCCAAGACTGGAACCCAAAACGCTATCGCGATTAGGCATCGTTGCAAGGATTCGGTTTTCACGGCTTCCACCAGAATGCCGCCCATTTTGAAGAAGCGATGGGCTTTGGTGAACCACAGTTGCTCCTTCCAAGGCACGCCGCACTCTCCGCAGGCTGTTTCCAATTCCTTGCGGTTGTAGGTTCGGCATTTCCAAGTTCGGCTGACCAGCGAACCCAGCACGGTGTCTTCGGTGGCGAGAATTAACGCCCGTCCGCCGGGCTTTAGGACGCGGCCGATTTCCATCAGGCCGGGCCGAGGATCGGGCAAGTGTTCGATCACCCATCCGCAAGTCACGCAATCGAACGATTCTTCGGCGAAGGGCATCCGCATCAAGTCGCCGGCCACGTAAGCCGGGCGGTGGCTTTTGAGTTTCTTCCTGGCCCGCACGCAGCATTTGATGGGACAAATCGAAGCCCACCAACTGGGCCGACGACTGCGTTCTCCGCAGCAAATGCCTGAGAATTTGGCCCGCTCCCGAACCCACATCTAAAATGACTTCGTGCTGGGTGACGTCGAATTTTCGCGAGCGCAGCAAATGCCCGACCAACGGTTCGTGCAGCGAAATCATGCTGCCCAAGGCCAACACCGCCCCGGCGGGGCCATCGTAAAGATTGCGAATGCGGTTGCGATACTGCCCGATGGACAGCCGATTGATGCCTTTGAACTCAAAAAATCGGCTCAGAGGATGTTTTTTGCGGGACGGGATTTCCAGGGGTGTGGAGGAAAGTTTTGTCATATTATGGAAGGGGGAATCATTTTAAGAAGGGAAAAAAAACCACGTCGATCCGCTCAACGGGGGAATAGAAGTCTGTCATTTATAAAGCACTGCCTGCGAAAAGTCCCCCGTCCCGCAGGGGGAATGCCGAATTTTCGTGGAATTTCGTCCGGGCCGAGATTCTCGCTTCCCTCCGAAAAACCTGTTGACCAACTCCCAAATCCGGGCACAATGGAAGAAACGGAAGTCATTCCACTTGGAATACCCAAGCGAATTTTATGCCGGGATTTCACATTCCAAGCGATTGGGTGGCATGGCCACTGCTTTGAGTAGCCATGTCTGATAGAACGATGTCGCCTTCCAAAAGAAAGCATGCCCACGCAAAGCCGTGGGCATGGCACACAAATCTTGGGAGGGATTTTCTTGAGTGTTCTAATGGAGATTTTGACCATGAATCGGGTATTGAAGTATGCGGGAGCATTGGGGTTGCTTTTGGTTTCCTCGGCTCAGGCGGATACGATTGAAATGGCCAACGGCGATGTGCTGAACGGCAAAGTTGTTTCGCTGGATGCCAAGCAATTGGTGTTGAAGAGCGAACTTTTGGGGGAACTTAAACTCGCCCGCGAAAAAGTCTCGGCCATTCATTTGGGCGACAAGCCGATTCTTCCCCGAAACGCCGCCCCGGTTCCCGCGGGCAAACCGCCGTTAGACCCCAACGTGCAAAACGTGCTCAATGCGGTTCCTTCCACCGAAGATGTGATGAAGCAATTGCAAGGCGGCAGAGGCGGCCTCAATGCGCAAATGGTGGGCGAACTGCAAACCAAGTTCCCTTTGTTGAACACGCCGGAAGCCGGCCAGTATTTCAACGACACCCTCGGCGGTTTGATGAGCGGCAAGGCTCAACATTCAAGATGTTCGCAAAGATGCCGTCCAAGCCCGCGATGGGCTGTTGGATTTGCAGAAAGAACTCGGCCCCGATGGAGCCGCCCTCAACGGGTACATGTCCATCTTGAATAAGTTCATCCGCGAAACCGAACCCGTCCCCGCTGCCAACCCGCCCAGCGAAACAAGACCCTATGAAGAAAAGCCGGCAACCGAAAAAACCGCACCCAAGAAAAAAACGCCCGCAACCTTTCCACCGAAACCGTGACCAAGCACGAAATAGCGATTGATGGAACCCGCGACCAAATCGAAAAAAATGCTTTGTTCTGGATTTCCACTTTGACCGAAAAGCAATTTGTCGAGTTTTTCCATGAGGCGGCAGCAACGCAAAAGTTGAGTGAGAATGCTCATTTTGTCGTGGCAATGGTTTTTGATGATCCCGATCACGGTTGGGTGCATGCATTTGTCGGCGTCGAAAACCCTCAACAATACGATCGACCTTGGGCAGATGATGTCCCGATTTGCCAATGGGGAACTTGTGAAGGTTGTGGCTACCCAGTCATCAGTTGGGCAAAACATATAATCTGCCCAATCTGTCAGGAGGAAGCGTATGGAACCTAACTCGACTCCGCGACTTCCGGGTTCACCCAGCACCTTAACGGTTGGCCTTTTAAGCCGGCGATGAGGTTGTCGGCGGCGATTTCGGCCATGCCGTCGCGGCTGGAAACCGTGGCGCTGGCGATGTGCGGCACGATGGTGCAATTGGAGAAGCGAGAGCAACGGATCATCCGCCGAGATGGGTTCTGGGTCGGTCACATCCAGACCGGCGGCGAAGATCTCGCCCTCTTCCAAAGCGATATAAAGATCCCGCGAATCGTGCAAAGGGCCGCGGGCGGTATTGATGAAGACGGCGGTGCGCTTCATCTTCCCGAATGCCTCGGCATTGAACATGCCCCGCGTGGATTCGTCCAAGTTGGTATGAACCGAGACAAAATCGGACTCGGCCAATAGCACATCCAAATCCACTTGCCGGGCATTCAGTTCGCGTTCGGCGGTTTCGTTCCGGTATTGATCGTAATACAGCACGTTCATGTCCCAACCGCCTCGGCATTTTTTGGCGAGCGCGCTGCCGATGCGGCCCATACCCACGATGCCCAACGTCTTGCCCACCAAATCCCTGCCGATGTAGCCTTTGGGTTCCCAAGTCTGCCAACGCCCGGCCCGCACATCGCTGGCGGCTTCCCAAATCCGGCGGGCGGCGGTCATTAAAAGTGTCATCGCCATGTCGGCGGTGGCATCGGTCAAAACGCCCGGCGTATTGCCCACGCGAATTCCCCGCGCGGTGGCCTCAGCCACATCAATGTTATTAAACCCCACCGCGTAATTGCTCACCACCTTCAATTGCGGACCGGCGGCATCCATCAACTCGGCATTGACCGCTTCGGTCAATAACGTCAACAGCCCTTCCGCCCCTTTCACCCGCTTCAACAATTCTTCGCGGGCGGGCGGAAGTTTCTCCATCCAAACCTCGGCCTCGCAGGCGGATTGAACTCGCGACAACCCCGCATCGGGAATTTGGCGCGTGACGAAAACTCGCGGCTTCTGGACATCGGTCATCGAAATCCTCCCGGCAAATCCGTGGGTGATTGTGCTTTGTATTATAGGATCGCCAAGAAAATAAGATAAGCCCGCTCATTTTCGCACGAGGTTTGCCTCGCGGGACTCAGCCTGTTGAATGGCGGCCAGCACCAATTCGGGCCGATCGTCGAAAAGGTGGTAGGTGACCTTAAGATCTTGGGCGGCGAGTGCTTTTTCGCGGGACTCCGCAAATCGCCCTTGATGAAGAGCCGTGCGGGCTTCGCGCAAAAGTCTTTGGGCATCGCGTTGTCGCTGCTCGGCCATGCCCGCCCTGATCAAATCGCGGCGGGTTTGTTCGCGGTGGATGATGGCTTCCGCGATTTTCGCCGAGGGTTGTTGCCCCGAGCGGGCGACGTTTTCCATCGCCAGAAACCCGGCATCATCCGCGCGGACAATTCGTGCCAAAACATATTGGCTGCGGCGGGCGACTTCGGGATCGCGGCTCCCCAATGCCAACGACAACCGCGCGACCACTTGAGGACCGGCGGCCATCAACGCTCGCGTGGCGTTTGCCCGCCTTGCATACGCCGGATCGCCCAAGGCGGCGATTTGTTCTTCCACCCAGGCTGCGGTTTGGCCGGATCGAGTTGGCTTTTCCGCAATTGCCACCTCAGGCGCAATTTTGCGGGATGTTCCACAACCAACACGATCAACCAAAGTCCCCAAGCCAGAAACCCGCCGGGCCTCCGCAAGGCATTGCCGAGATCCAACATTTTCCCAAGCGAAGTGGCCGGCAAATCGCGGTTGTTTCCGAACGCCATCCAAGCCTGACCTCCGCCCCAAATCCGTTCAGGGCTTGATGAACCGCAAGCTGCATCGGCATATCCTTTGCCGTAAAGGGCGGAACCAGTATCAGGATTTGAAAAGCGGGTCAATTCCGCTTGTCGGAGGAAAGCCGATGAGGATACGATGAACGAGGGGCATTTTGGATTTTTTCAAAGGTGAGTCGATGACCAGAATCGCCCGGTTTTCGTTGGCGGAATACGACCGCATGATCGCACGGGAGGTGTTTGACCTCAATCGCCATCGGCGCTTGGAACTCATTCAGGGAGAGCTAAGAGAAATGACGCCCCCCGGCCCAACCCACGAAGTCTTGATTGACCGGTTGGCGAAATGGAGTTTTCGGAACCTGGGTGATGATGAGGCAATCGTGCGGATTCAAAATTCCATCGGCCTGCCGGACTCGGAGAGCGCACCCCAACCGGATGTGGCTTGGGTTGAAGTCAAAAACTATTCCGCACAACGGCCCGCTGCCTTGGATGTGTTGCTGCTGATCGAAGTTTCCGATTCCAGCCTGCTTTACGACCAAGGCGAGAAATCGCGGCTGTATGCGGAGGCCGGAATCCCTGAGTATTGGATCATCAACATCCCTCAGTTTTCCGTGGAAACTTACCGCGATCCGACGGGGGAAAGCTACCAAACCCTTGCACGATATGATACGGCAGATTCCGTTTCGCCCTTGGCGTTTTCCCAGGTAAAACTCCACGTGCGGGAGCTCTTTCAACCATAATGGGGCATGCCGCGAGGATTTTCTTAGAGAAGTTGTTTGCCGCGGGTTCGCAGGGTTTCTAAGAGTTGGTCCAAATGGTCCGTCGTGGTCAGGGGATTGATGAGCGTGACTCTCAAGGCTCCTTGGCCGCCCGCCGATGTGGGCACGATGTAGAACTCGCCGGATTGCATCACGTCTCTTCGCAGCCGAAGTTGGAATTGGCCCAACTCTTCCGGCGTGGCGGTTTTCAAGGCTTTGGGAACGTGCCGAAACACCACGATGTTGCATTCGGGCCGATGTAGCGGTTGGAAGTCCGGGGCTTCGCAAAGTTTCTCGTACAACTGCCGGCCCAAGTCGAAAGTCACGTCCACCATGTCCCCGAACAACCGGGGACCGAACAGCGACCACACGCCCCACAACCCGAACGCCGCCGCCCGCTTGGTGCATTCCACAGTTTTCAGGCCGCTGTCGTAATCCGCCAGACCGGGGGCCGAGGGATCGAACAAATACGGGGCATCTTGCCGAAAGGCTTGATACCGATGCCCCGCGTTTTTGTAGAACACGAACGCACACAGCGCCGGCACGAACAGCATTTTGTGGGCATCCCAAATCAAACTGTCGGCCCGCTCCAAGCCGTTCAGCAAATGCCGATGCCGTTGGCTAAACAGCGCCGCCCCGCCGTGGGCCGCATCGACGTGCAGCCAGACTTCATGCTTCTCGCAAACGTCCGCGATGGCCTCCAAGGGATCGAAAGCCCCCACGGGCGTTGCACATCCGCAGGCGACCACCGCCACAATGGGGGTTCCCTCGGCCCGCAATTTGGCCAGAGTTTGTTCCAACTTTTCGGGGTCCATTCGTCTGCGGTCATCCAGCGCTGCTTTGACGACTTGATTGGTTCCCAAGCCTAAAAGTCCCGCAGCGCGGGCCATGCAATAATGGGCTTCCGCGTGAGCCACCAACACCGGCGGTTTATCGGCATAAGCGAACAACCCGCGCTCCCAAGCATCGCCCAAAACCACGTTTCGCGCGGTGAGCAATGCCGTCAAATTCGCCAGCGAACCGCCGTGAGTGATTAAGCCGGAGAACGATTGGGGCTGCCAACCGATTCGGCCCCCGAGCTTTTCGATCATCAGTTCTTCGACCGCCGAAGCCCACGGCCCCATTTCGTAGATCGCCATGACTTGGTTGGTGACCGAACCCACGGCATCGAACAAGCCCGCCAAGGGAATCGAAGCGGGAACCTGGTGCCCCAAATAACGCGGATCGTGCAAATTGTGCCCCCGCGCGAGCATCAACTTCACCAACTCCGCAAAGCGGGTTCCCAACGCCTCCGCATCGGGCGGATTGGATGAAAACGCTTCCCCCGCAGCGAGTTCTTGCCCCGCACGATCCACGTTCACCCAAGGATCGGCCCAATTCAAAACCGCCCCTTGGGAAGATTCCACCTTCGCCAGATGCTCGCCCAAGATCGCCGCCAATTGCTGCCCGGCTTCGGTAAACAACCCCGGATCATAGGCCGCCCGAATCCGCCCGCGTGCGGCCTCTAATTCATCGGCAGTGGAATCTGTCATCATCGTTGGCACTTCATTGAAACCTCAACCCGCGAAGCCAATAGATAGGGAGAGGGGGAGAAAAGAAGAGGGGGAGATAGAACACACTCCCAATCTCCCCCTCTCCCCTTCTTTCTTACTCGAGTTCCTTGATGTAGATGTTGCGGAAGTAGAGCGTGTTGCCGTGGTTTTGCAATTCGATTTGGCCCTTGGGATAAATCGGCTTGTCGCGTTCCCAGTAGTTTTCCATGACCACGCCATCGACCACCAGTTCGCCGTTGAGCGTGACCCAAACTTTGTCATCGACCATGCGGATGTGGAAGGTGTTCCATTCGCCAATGGGGTTGTCGGCGGTTTTGCTGGGCTTCGAGGGGTGTTTTTGGTTGTTGTAAAGCCCGCCCGAACCCACGTTTTGCAGATTGGGATCCCAGATTTGCACCTGAGGCGTGCCGCGAAGATAAATCCCGCTGTCGCCTTTGGACTTGATCTTCCAATCGACCAGCAGTTCAAAATTGCGGTAATCCTTCACGGTGCAGAGGCTTTTGCCTTTGCCATCAAACACTAAAATCCCGTCTTCCGGCTTCCAATGCGTGGCAGCTTCGGCATCGGCTTTTTCTTGGGCCTTGGCCAATTCCTCGCGGCTCATCTTCGCGCGGGTTTTGGGATTGCCCACCAGCCCTTTCCAGTTCGTCAAATCCTTGCCGTTGAACAACGCCACGTATCCCGCCGGCGCGTGGTTCAACTTTTGATCGTCCGCCTTCGCCGGCCCGAACACCCCCAGAACCATCAACCCCACAAGCCCAACCACAATTCGCATCGCATGCTCCTCTCAGAATGAAACCACACACTTCGTTCAATGGAAACATTCTAACGAGGCTTCGCCTCAGACCAAAGCGACCGAAGGGCCAAGGGCGTTCTTCGTGTGCGTTCCACAAAAGAGGGCGGCGTTTCTCGCGTGAACAAACCACCCACGGCTTGGAGAGTTGTGCAGGCTTTCCGTGCAATGCGGGGGAGACTCGTTTATGATGAGGCCACTGGCAATTCTTGCGGGGTTCCCTAACAGAAAAGTTTCCGAATGAGATCATGGGCGGCGATTGGCGTGGGGGCGAGTTTGATCGCGGTGGGCTTGTTGTTCATCCGCTGGCACGCGCGGGAGTGGCGGGAGGAAAAAAACGACCCGCGCTCGACCCTGGCGACCGCCTGCATTATTACGCCCGCTATCGCCGGCGAATGATGACTTCCAGCATGCTCGTGTTGTTGGGGCTGATGATCCCCCTCTGGGATTGGCTACTCGATCAGCGTTGGGTCATCCCCGCCACCATCGTGGGGTTTTTGGTGTTCGGCCTCATCGGCTGGGTGATGCTGATGGCTTTAGGCGACATGCTCTCCACGCGAACGCACTCGCACGCGGCCCTCTCGAAAGTTCGCGAGCAACAACGCGAGTTGGAAAATCAAGTCGCCGAACTTCGCAACCGAAGCAGCAACGGCCACTCCCGCGACAACCCCCCGAGTTACAACTAGCGGCGCAGGGAAGCCCCTGAGCTTACCAAGAATCAAATCCTGTCATCCTGCGGGAAGAATGGGTTCTGATCTCTTTACGCCGAAGGCGTTATATTCCAAAGCCCAAGGTAAGCGGCGCAGCCGCGCCACCCTGGGAACATGAAGAAAAAACACATTTACCCCGAAGGGGTTACACCAACTAATCTCATACCGTGATTCGAATTTCGCCATCCGCGCTCGGTTGGATGCGGGTCAATACTTTGAGGGGTTTGGGTTCGTCTGCACCGACTTTCACCGTGTAGGTGGCCTGGGCATCGAACACTTGCGGGCGGAAGCTGTCGCCTTGGATTCTTAACGTGTATTCGATTTCGCCGGTGTCATCGTTCAGAACTTGCACCACCGGGTTTGGGGTTCCTTGAATTTTGATCGTGGGTAAATAAGCCGCCGCTTTGCGGGCGTAGTTGTCTTGCATTTTGATCTTCACCGGCCAGCCGGGGAATTGGCTGTTCGGCTTGGAAGGATCTGCCAAAAACGGCCAACAGTCGATGGTGATCTCGCGGTTCTTCTTATCGAAACGGACCACGGAAAGCCCCGAGGCTTTGTCGTCCAAATTTTGCATCAGCTTAGGCGAAGGTTTGACGGCTCCGTTTTTCACCGCGAGCACACTCAGCTTGTTGCCGAAGTGATCCAAAAAATCCCCCGTGTTTTCCGGACTGCCCGGTTCGCGGTTTAGACCGGGATGTTCGGGTTCGAACCAGCGGGGATAGCCCACATTGACCGCCGGCCCCGCGAAGGCCACGCCGGCATCTTTGTACTCGTCAATTCCGTAATGAATCACGGCGGGCAAATGCTGATCGCCCGCGATATGCACCGCGAAGGCTTTGCGAATTTCTTTGAGGGCTTTGTCGCGTTCGGTCTGCGGCCAGCCGTTGGCATCGTAATCGGCCACCAAGCGTTGCCGATTCCCGCCGTGCGTGGTGGCCATCGCGGTGAAGATGGTTTGCGAAATCACGGCTTTCATGTCCGCCCCTTTCCAGTCGGCGGCCCAGGCGGCGAGGAACTTCAGTTGCCGCTCGCCCAATAATTTCAGGCCGGGCAAGTCGGCGGTTTTGGGATCGAAATTCGGATCGGTGACGTGATCGGGCCGACCTCCCGTGGGCGGCACTTCGCCATCGGGGCCGGTCTTGAACATGCGGTCGGCGAGGATCGCAAAACTCAATCGCCCGTAAGTCAGCGGGCCGAAATACACGCTGATGTTCTGCTTGGCGGGACGGGGATCGAAAGCATCGGGATGATGCGAAGTCTGCGTGCGATGCACCACGTTGATCCACTCCGCCGGCAGCCGGTAGCCGCCCGCTTCTTGCGTTTTTTGCTTGCCCGCCCCGCCTTCACCCCAGACGTTGCCCTGAAAAACGTCGTGATCGTCGGGAATGCTGATACTGGGCCGATCTCGCATGAGTTCCCGCCAAGTCCAACCGTGCATCCACCATTTTCGCAGATAATCCAAGATAGATTTATCGAGCGGCCCGGTTTGAATGCCGTACCCACCGGAGCTTTCGTAAAACTGATCGCCCGTGAACGCGAGCAAATCGGGATTCAGTTTCGCCATGTTCGCGACGTAGGGCGCATTGGGAAACGCCGCGTGAATGTTGCAAGACACATCCGCCACACTCACCACATCTTGTTCCACCGGGTCTTTGCGCACCAAGCCCGTCCAACAAAATTCCCGCGATTCGCCATCGCGATCTTTTTGCAGGTAGACCAAGCGATAAGGCGTATCTTGTTTGTCGTTCCAGTCGGAGATGCGAAACGTCGCCGTGCGGGCTTCGGGATGGATGGTTTCCTCGCCGATGGTTTTCCAGTCTTTATTCCCGTCGGCTTGAATTTGCAGCGCGACAGTTTGCGAATCTTTTTCGCCCAAAGGCGGCATTTGAGCCGTCAGTTTCAAGATGCCCCCGCTCAGAGTGTACTGAGAAAACAAGATTGGACCAAATGCCCGTTCGGGATGTTCTTCGACTTTGCTGCCCGCGATTTGCCAATCGGAAAACGTGAACCGCCCCAGCCCATAGGCGGGAGCATTGGCCCGGCGACCGCCGCCGGCATGGTTGTTGACCACCGCGACCCCGCCGTGCAATTGATCCGCCGGAACGTGTTCGCGTTGGATTTGATCGAGAAGTTTTCCCGATTCCGCATCGAAGGCGGATAACGTCACTCGGTAATCTTCGCCGGTGGGTTCCGCGGCGAGTTTCAGGCGAATCGCTTGCCGATTGAGCACCTGATCTACCGCCTTCTTGGATTTGATCCGCCCGATGAACAGGCCATCCGTCGCATTAAAACCCGCATCCAAACCGTTGCCGGAAATCACGGCGCTTCGGTAATCTTCCAATGGCCCGCGAATGCCGATGCGAAACCCCGCCGAGCCTTTGCCGTTTGCCAACGTGCCTTCCGTCGCCCGGCCAATGGTGACTTGCGTTTCCAGCGTGCCCGGTTTATCGCCCAGCGACCGCGTAAGCCAATGCACGTTGCGATTGCCCGCCGCGTTCAGACACTCCAACTTGCCCTCGGTTATCCGCCAATCTTGCAAAGGGTTCGCCCAATGCTCCGGCCCGATCCAAACGCGATCCGGCGACTTCGCCCAAGCATCGAGGGCGGTTTCTTCGGGCTTGGCTTGGGCAGTATCGGCAGAAGCCACGATGGCAACCCCGGTTCCAATCGCGCTCATGCCGTGCAAAAAGTTTCGCCGATTAATTTGGCTCATAAGGATGATTCCACTCTCAGGCATTAGAAAATTACTTCAACATCAAGAACAAAAGGCGAGCGGGGGGCGTAAGCCCCCCGGTGATGTGAAATGTTTCAAAACCGGAACTTATTTCCTCGCCGGCTCTCAAAGATAATCTTCGCGGATGGGATTGAAAATGTCGAAGGCTTTGACGGGTTGATCTAAGGCCACCACGCGGTGTTCCACGCCGCCGGGAATGCGGTACATGTCGCCCGGTCCCAAAACGCAATCATCGTCGCCCACAAAAAAATGAGCGCGGCCTTCGATCACAATGCCCACCTGCTCGTGCGGGTGCGAATGCTTTTCCACGATGGAATACGGCTGCAAATCCACCAGGCTCATCATCATGCTTCGGCAAGCGGCGGTTTGAATATCCACGCCGGGAAAAATGTTGTGCCGACTGGTATCGGCCTCATCCACGAAATACTGAGACATCTAAACCTCCCTTAAACCCGTGCAGATCGGCGAAATGTTTTTCGCCGAAGTAATCCGCCTCACCCGCGAGGCGTGCATTCAAGAACAACCATTGATTGTACTTGCCCAGAAGCTCGCCGCGAGTCATCGATGCTGCTTTTCTCGTTTGGCTCAGGTCCGCGTTCCCAAGCGGGGAAGTTCGCCTCTCTTGCGCATGCGAAGCAACTCCGATAAAAGGCGTTCGCCCGAATACTGTTTATGAGTGCTCTTGTTGAAATTCATCGTCAATTCGCGAAGCACTCGTGGTGATTGACTGATCTGATCCATAGAGGTTCTGAGGTTGAGATAGATTTCAATAAGGATCTCCCGTTCCTCCGTGGTCAGCGGATCAAAACCGGATTGAATTGCGCGAATTACATCTTCAAGCCGACTGAGCGGGTAAACGGGATAGGCACTTAACGCGGCGGGGAGTTTCGTGGAGGAAGGGCCGTTAATCAGCAGGAAGACGGGTTTGCTCCAGGCGGAAGCCGCACCGAGTTCCACCATCCCCATTGCTTGCGGGGGGGCATCCGGGGAAATGATGGCAATGACCGCCCGGCTTTCGGCCAAAGCCTGCCAGATGGCATCGGAAACATCCGTTCCGGGTTCGACCGACCCGTCATGGAAGGTTTCCAACCCCGCCGATTGAAAGGAGTCTGCAATCTCGGTCGCGAGATGTTGATCGGTTGCGGCATGGGAAATGAAGACATCGTAATCTTTGTAGAGACTGGTCGTCATTTTTTCACTCGCTTTTGGAGTTCTTTCAAATACTGATCGAATTCATTGAGTTGAAACGCCTTCTTCCCCTTAATTATATCCGGGATCGCATCCACGGTCACATGGTAAAGGACGGGAACAATTCGATACTCTTTCCGCCAACCCCAAGCCGCCCGACTTCGAGCAGAACTCAGGCTCGATCGACGGATTTTGGCGTCAACAAGACCACAAGCTCCCGAGACTGCTTGATTTGAGCGCGAATTTCTTCGGGAATGTCATCTCCGCCATGAATGTCGCGATCATCGCGGAAAGTGGATGCCCCGGTTTCCTCAATTTTCTCGCAGAACGTGGTCGCGACCCATTTATCGGCCGTGGCATGGCTCACAAACACTTGATACTTCGGCTTCGAGCCGCCTTTCCCTTTGGCGGATCGGGCTTTTCTTTTCGCCATCGAGTTTGTGTTTCTTCCTTATGGAAAGTGGTATGGCACGCTTTCACAATTCACGCTTTGCGGATTTTCTCGCGGCCCTCTTTGACGTGCTTGGCGGCGTTGCGGGTGTCGAGAATCAACCGGGAATGCTGGACGATAAACTCGTAATCGTAAGCCGAATGATCGGTGGCGATCAGCACGCAATCTTGAGCGGCCAAAAATTCCGGCGTCAATTCCCGGCTAGAAAGATCGGGAACGTCGTGATGCCGCATCTTCGGCAACTTGGGAATGTGCGGATCGTTATAGCTAAGATCGGCCCCGCGTGCTTTCAACATTTCCAGCAACACAAAAGACGGGCTTTCGCGGGGATCGTCCACATCTTTTTTATAGGCCATGCCCAACAGGCAGATCTTGCTGCCTTTGATCGGCTTGCCCAGATCGTTCAAAAACTCGGCCAGCCGACCGATGACGTAATCGGGCATGCGGGAATTGACTTCTCCCGCCAGTTCGATGAAGCGGGTATTCAAGCCCTGCTTTCTTGCCAACCAAGTTAAGTAAAATGGATCGATGGGGATGCAGTGCCCGCCCAAACCCGGCCCCGGATAAAACGCCTGGAAACCAAAGGGCTTGGTCTTGGCCGCATCAATCACTTCCCAGACGTCCAAACCCATCCGGTCGAACAAAATTTTCAGCTCGTTGACCAAGGCGATGTTCACCGCGCGGTAGGTGTTCTCCAAAATTTTGCAAGCCTCGGCCACTTCCGGGCTGGACACCGGAACGACCTCCACAATCGCATGCCGATAAAGTGCCGCCGCCAGTTCGCCGCTCGCCGAATCAATCCCCCCCACCACTTTAGGAATGCCCGATGCGGAATAGTCGGGGTTGCCGGGATCTTCGCGTTCGGGACTATAAGCCAGGTAAAAATCCCGGCCGACTTGAAGGCCGCTTTCTTCCAGAAGGGGCAGCATTACGTCGCGGGTGGTGGTGGGATAAGTCGTGCTCTCCAAAACCACAAGTTGCCCGGGCCTCAGCGTCTTGGCGATCGCCCGCGTAGTGCCTTCCACGAATTGCAAATCGGGATCGCGGCTGTCGGAAAGCGGCGTGGGCACGCAAATCAACAACACGTCTGCTTCGCCCAATCGCCCCATGTCGGCGGTGGGTTCGAGTTGCCGGTTTTCAATCCATTGGGCAATGGTCGATGAGGCGATGTGCTTGATGTAACTGCGACCGGCGACGAGCGCATCGACCTTTGTCCGATCGACATCGAACCCCATGCAATGAAAACCCGCTTGTGTGAAAGCCTGAATCAAAGGCAACCCCACGTAGCCCAACCCAATCACGCCGACAACGGCGGACTTCTCCGCGATGGCTTTCGCCAAATCCTGACCCATGTTTTTTTCCGTTCTGAGAGAGTCAACCAAAAGGCCATTTTAATGCAACGGTGCGGAGAATCGCAGAGAGAAGCCCATTTGTCGAGGCCGAAGACGGGCAAATACATTGTACTAATGAACCTTTAGGTAGGATTCTCAGATTGACAGATTTTTGAAGATTTCGTAAGACCCGCCTCCCCTCTCAATCTGAATCCGTTTTTCTCTCGTCGATTCCCAAGACTGTGGAAATTCCTCCGACAAGGCAAGTCCGGTTTGACGCCGGCTTTCACCGCTTAGCGGACGGAAAATCTCCACGAATGAATGATCGTAAACCATGCCGACCGCGAAACAAACAGCACCGGGACAAAACGCCGAGCAGGCGGAGGGTTCCCGATTGCGCTGGTCCAAGCTCCGCATTGGGCTGGTAGGAACGGCTGCGCTGGCCGTTGTCGGAGCGGGAATTTGGCAAGCGACAAAACCCAAGCAACTCACGCCCGCGGAACGCCAAAGCCGAGCGATCCAATTGATCGAAGAGGAAAAAGACACGCCCAAGAATCGTCGGCAGGCCCGGAACATCGCATTGGAATTGCAAGGGTTAAAATATCACGACCCGGATTTTCCAGGGGCTGCGGACTATCTCTTGGGAATCGTCGCGTTTCGAGATGCGCTTCAAGCCGAGGAAGACAAAAGGGAAGAACGGTTCACGGCGGCAGTTCACCATCTTCAAGATGCCGAACGCTCGGCGTTGAACAGTCATTATCGACCGGAATGGGCCTATGCTTTGGGAAGCAGTTTGCACGCCTTGGGTTCAACGGTGCAAGCAAGACCTTATATCGAAGAAGCATTAAAAACCTCTTCCGAAAGGACGGAAGAGCTAACCGGGAAATTGATTGAAATCTACCTAGAACTCAAGACGCCCGCGTTATTGCAACAAGCCCTGACCCTCGCCGAGGATCTTTTGAAAACCCTCAAAGCCAAAAAAGCCGATCGTCAAAATCGCGATTTGGCAACGCTGCTCAAAGCGCAGATTCTCGTGGCTTTGAACAGAAATCAACAAGCCATCGAGACCTTGAAAAGCATCGACGGGAACAAGGCCGACAATCTGGGAGTCCGCATCATCCAGGCGCAAACGCGAATGGCAATGAACACCCGCGACGATTTCCTGAATGCGAGAGACACACTGAACGGCGTGCTGGCATCCGGCGGCATCGGCGAAACTCAAGCCCGGCAAGCCTTCTATCTCTCGGGGGTTTGCGAAGAATCGCTAGGAGACAAAGACCGCGCGATTAATCAATACGAGCGAACCAAAGCACGCTATCCGAAGTCGCACGAAGGCGTGGCGGCAGCGCTTCGGCAAGCCCGACTCTTACAGGAAGCCGGCCGAAACGAAGAGACGCTCGCCGCCTACGAAATGGCTCTCGGCACAATCGTCGATCCGGAGACCTATCATAACCGCTGGGTGGGCATCGAACTGTTTCGCGCGCAGATCCTGATGGCTTGGAATCAGTGGGTCGAAAAAAGAGAGTACGAGAACGCCATCGCGTTGGCAAAACGCATGACTCCTCTCTTTACTAATATCCAAGCCGGCGAGCTAGAAGCACGCGCCTACGAAAAGTGGGCGGAATCTTACGAAAAGCAAAACGCCCCATTGCAAAGGAATGATCCCAAGACCTACAAACGGCTCCTTCGGGAACGATGGAACGCGAGCGGAGATGCGTTTTCCCGCCTCGCAGAACAACTGAAAAGCTCCCCCAAATATACGGAAGCACTCTGGAAAAGTGCAGAGCACTACATCCGCGGGTATCGATTCCGAAAAGCCGATTCGCAACTCCAAAAATATATCGCCACCGCTCAAAAAGAACAGATTCCCTTGGCCTCCGCCGAGCTGGCCTATACCAAGCTGAACGAAGATCAAATCGCAGCGGCACTCGAGCTGCTGGAACGCACGATCCGCCTCAACCCCAAAGATCCCGCCTCATTCCGCGCAGCTTATCTTGTAGGGGTTGCTTACCTGGAACAAAACAAAATTGAAAACGCCCAGCAAGCCTGGCGGGACATCATCGAAGCCGGCGCACTCAGCCCCGCCGCAAAGGAATGGCGAGATGCCCTCTTCGCACTGGGATGTTCGCTCTATCAGGCAACCTCGGCCAAAATCATTAAAAAAAACGAATTGGAAGCGAAGTTGACGGGCACGGCGAAACCTCTCGCAGCCCCCAAAGCCTCGACCGAATCCAAACTGGGAAACTGGGATGAGTCCATTGGGAAGTTAAGCGAATATGTTCGCCGTTATCCGGAGCAAGACAAGCACCTGGAAGCGCAATACTTTCTCGCACGAGCTTATCAAAAAAGCGCAAATGAATATCGAGCAAAGCTGGAGAATGCCCAGATCGCCAACGAGAAGCAAGAGTTGGCCAAGGAGTACAATCAACGGCTCAAAATCGCCGCTCAAATTCTCCGCGAACTTCGCACCCATCTTTTGCGTGAAGAAGAAGTGAACGGCTTGGATGCCTTCCACGCACGGTTGCTTCAGAATGCGTTTTTTGACTTGGGAGACATTGAGTATGCCACCCACGAATATGAGGCCGCCCTCGTCGTATACAGCAACGCGATCAACCGGTATCCCAACCACGTCCGGGTGTTGCTGTCCTATCTCCAAATGGCCCAATGCTATCAACAATTAAATAAACCCGAAGAGGCTCGAAGCACCCTGAAACAAGCCCAGATACTGGCTCGGCGAATGAACGATCCAACATTTGCATCCTCTTCGACTAGCTTTCACACCAGGCAAAATTGGACGGAATGGTTCGACTGGACTTTGCGCATGCTCTCTGCGCCTCAATAAATTCAAGGGAAGACTCTGATGGAACAGGACACGGAAACTCTCTTGGAACGCATCCTGCACTTGCAAACAATCGCAGTGAAATTATCCAAGCTCGCCGGAGTCCAGCAAGGGATCATCGAACAGGAGGAACTCGAAACATTCGAAGCGATTCTCCGCCAAAAGCAAAACCTGATAGACCAACTCCTCGAATACCCAAAACTAAAGCTAGCCTTTGAACAAAGTCTGTTGGACAAACGGGAACACGGCCATTCCCAATTGTCTCATGCCGTAAGAGAAATCGAGGACACGCTGAAGTTCATCTCACTTGTAGAGCAATCCACGATGAATGCCATGCGAGCATCCGCTTTGAAAACGGAACGCGAACTTCGGAGATTGACGCAAACTCACCAAGCGACGGGTTGTTACAATCAAACAAATGTCATGCAACCAAAGCGGCGGCTCGACATTACAAGCTAGAGGCTTACAGGTCGAATCGCTTTCTGTCAGATTTCTGCGAGCCAAGCCGAATGTTAAACTCGATGCAATCTTCCACAAGCCAACCGCCCCAGGGAAATTCGATTATTCAGCTCCTACAGCGCACCGCGATTTTCGGGGAAAAGCGGCATAACGTGCTTGTGGGAAATGTCGCGAATATAGACACCCCGACCTATAAAACGCGGGATCTCGACGTGGCGGGGTTCCAGCAAGCTTTGCAGTCCGCGATTCAAGCCCGCCACTCGCAGAGTACGGATATCGATTTTTCCGCCCATCCCTATCTCAATAATTCTGGTTTGCAAAAATCCCTCGACGACCCCATCTTGGCGAAGCCGAGAAACATCACGTTTCAAGATGGGAACAATAGAAGCATCGAACAAGAGATGGCGGAACTCTCTAAAAATAAACTTCAGCAATCGTTCTTGATTCAAATGATGTCGGCCCAATTCAGTCAACTCGAGGCCGTGCTCAGCGAACGTGTTTGATATTGTGGTTTTATTAGTCATCGTAGGAAAAGGAAGTCGATGTTCAATTCAATCGACATCAGTGCGGGCGCATTGATCGCACAGCGCCAGCGGATGAATACCATCGCGGGGAACATTGCCAACATCAACACCACTCGAGATGCGAAAGGCAAGGTCCAGGCGTTTCAGCGGAGATTTGTGACGTTCTCGGCAGATCAGGCGCATGCGGATGCCCAGGGGGGAATCGGCGTGAATTTCGAGGTCGAAAAAGATACGGTCACGCCCTCGAGAAGGGTTTATCAACCCGGACATCCCGACGCCGGGAGCGATGGCTTCGTGAACTATCCCAACATGAATCTGACTCAGGAATTCGTCAATGCCTTGGAAGCCAGCCGCGCGTATGAGGCCAACATCGCCGCGATGGAGATGACCAAAGACATCGCGAATAGTACATTGCGAATTATTGCCTAGTTTCGTGTTTCGATAGATTGCTCTAAACCATTTTTCGTTGAATGCCGCGATGATAAATCCTCTTTCACTCGCCTTGCCTCCGGCTCCGGCCCCCCAACAAAACCTCGGTTCTTTGCTGGGCGGGGTTTCCGCGGGAAGTTCTCAGCCGAAGGGGGTTTTCGGGCAAATGCTCTCGGATGCGATGGGGCACGTCGTCAACCAACAAGCCCGCATGGAGAATCTGGTCGAAGATCATTTATTAGGCCGTCCGGTCGCGGACGTGGAAGCTTTGACGGCTATCAAACAAGCCGAACTCACATTAAAGACGATGCTGCAAGTTCGGAATAAAGCCGTGGAAGCCTATAAGGAACTCAAGCAAATTCAAGTCTAGTTTGGCCCGCTTATTTTATGGGATCAAGCATGGTTAAGGTTCGTTGAATTCATGGAAGCACCGCGAAAAACATACGAGCAACTTGCGAAGTTGACTTCCTCCATGACGACTAGCCAGCGGTTATCAATCGCACTGATGGCTTTCGTCGTGATTGGGGGATTTCTTTGGTTGACCATGCGTGATTCGACCGCTGGCTATACCCCTTTGTCGTTTGGCAAACCGTTCACGACGGAGGAAGTCATCAATGCGGAGCGAGTCTTTCACGATGCCGGGCTGACAGCTTATCGCCGCGACGGGCAAATGTTCTATGTTCCCACCAAGGATGTGGCGAAGTATCACGGGGCGCTGGTGAATGGCGGATCGCTTCCCGCGGGGTTCGGCGATGCGTTGGAGAAGCAACTCGAAGGCGGGATGGGCATCTTTGAAAGCAATCGTTCGACGCAGCAGCGCAAAGAAATCGCGCTGGCCAAGTTCCTGCAACAGACGATTCAAGCCATTCCCACAATTGACTATGCCAGCGTCGCATGGGCGAGATCGAAAGGGGCACGTTGGCCGCACCAGGAAACTGCCGTCACCGCGACCGTCAACGTCAGGCCCAAGCGGGGCAATGAGTTGACCCCCGTGCAAATTCGCTCCTTTCGCACGGCGGTGGCTTCGATGGTTCCCGATTTGACCCCCGCCAACGTCACGGTCTTCGATATGTCAACCGGAGTGTCGCATACGTCGGAAGACATTGATGGCGCTTTAGATAATGGCTTGATGAAGCGCATTCACGACTTTACCCGCGAATATGAGGCCAAAATCTCTAAGGCACTCTCCTATATTCCCGATGTGCTTGTGACAGTCAACGTCGATGTCGAGGAACTCAAATCGCGCGTGGAGCGAATTCAGAAGATCGACACCAAGGGAACCTTTAAGGTTTATGAATCGAACCTTTCACGGACGGAAGAAGTCCAGCATAAGCATCCCCGCGCGGAACCGGGTGTTCGCAACAATCAACCGACAAGTTTGGAAACGGCAGCTAGCCCCACGGAAAGTCGCCAAATCAATCAGGAAGACACGAAAAGCGCCAATACGCCGTCTTATACTCTGACCGAGCAAGCGTTTTTCGCGGCGATGCCCAAAGCCGTGCAAGTTTCAGTGAAGATTCCTCAAGCCTATTATGAAGCCGTAGCGGCCAAGTCGGGCGTGCAAGCAGGCGACTCGAGCGCATCGGGCACATCGGGCGACACATATCAACGGGCGATTGCGGATATAGAGCAGAAAGAAATCGAACGAGTGAAAGCTACGGCCACCGTGCTGATTCCGAAGGGTTCCGATCCGGGGTCGATTGATGTTAGCTCTTACCGTGCCGTTCGCGGAGGCGAGGAACCGGCCGAGGCGGGAATCTGGGAGCAAGTGGCCACTGCGGGCAACAATTGGGGCGGCAAAATCGGGTTATTAGCTTTTGCCTGCTGGGGTCTTTGGATCGTCGGAAAAACCATGCCGGCCTATCCCATTGAACCCGATCCCGCGGAAGAACAGATGCCTGTTGTGAAAGAGGAAGAAAAGGTCAAAGAACCCGAAGAACCGAAGATTCGCAAGGAGACCTCGGCCCGCGATGCTCTACAAGTCGTGGTTAGAGACAACCCCGACGTCACGGCGGGCATCCTCGAAGAATGGTTGCACGTTCCCAAATCGAAATGACGCCTGATATAGTCAACTCGCGGACTAGAACCTCTATCGTTTTAATTCCAACTCGCAGCCCGCATTAAGAATCGCGATGAGTGAGATCCGAAAAGCCGCCGTTCTTTTGTTGAGTTTGGACAAGCCGCTTGCGGCTGCCGTCCTCGGTCAGATGCGCACGGATCTCGTTGAACAGGTCACGTTGGAAATCGCTAAATTGCGAGATGTGACTAAGGAGGAACAAGATTCCGTCGTGAAAGAATTTTACGACCTAGTGAGCGCGCTCTCACATCGAGCGGGGCGGCTTGGACTTCGCCAGCGATTTGTTGCGGCAATCTCTGGGCAACGACCGGGCGGGCATGATACTAGAACATGTCAAACAGTCGATGAGTGCCGTGCCTTTCGGTTTTCTCAAGAAGCTCGGGGCGGACAACCTTTTGACCTTTATCGTCGAGGAACATCCTCAAACGATTGCCTTGGTTATGTCTCATTTACCGCCCAACATTTCGGCGGAAGTCTTGGCGGGGTTGCCGTTCAACAAGCAAGCCGAAGTCGTCCGCCGGATCGCCAACATGGAGCAAACCAGCCCGGAAGTCGTGCAAGATGTGGAAAAGGGGTTGGAACGCCGCATGACGTCCAGCTTCAGCCAGCAACTGGAAAAAGCGGGCGGCGTGCCGATGGTGGCCCAGATTCTGAACGTCACCGACCGCATGACCAACAAGGGAATTCTTGAAAATCTTGAAGAGGACGATGTGGAATTGGTCGATGAAATTCGGCGATTAATGTTCGTGTTCGACGATCTATTGAAGCTCGATAATAAAGCGATTCAAGCTTTGCTGAAAGAAGTGGACAACAAACAATGGGCCGTGGCATTAAAGGGGGCCTCGGAAGAAATTCGCGAAAAGGTTCTCGGCAATCTTTCGCAGCGCGCGGCAGACATGCTGCGTGAAGAAATGGAGTATCTTGGCCCCGTTAAGGTGAGCGACGTGGAAAGCAACCAGGCGCAAGTCGTGGATGCCGTCCGACGCCTGGAAGATGCGGGCGAAATCGAAATCGGCTCGTCCTCCGAAGGCGATAGTTATATATCCTAGGTCAAGCGATTCGCTGTTGGCAATTTGTAGAATTGCTGGGCATGTATCTATGTTTTTGCCAATCGCCTTTATCGCTTGAATCATAATCGTGTTTTTCTTCTTTTAGAGCGCACGTTCGTTATAGGGTTTTCGATGGACCGGCAACGGGTGATTAAATCCGATTCTCTTAGGGAACTCGGGCATAAAGTCGTGTTTGACTTTGAAGATTTCCAACAGCGTTGCGACGATCATCTTTTGCAAACTCGGCAGCAGGCTCAACAACTTTTAAGCCAGACCGAACGGAAGGTTGTCACGCTGGAAGAGCAAGCCCGGCAGGCCGGCTATGATGCGGGCTATACCGCGGGGATGAAGCAAGCCGAGTCCGAAATCCAAACTCGAGCGAATGCCCAAGCCCAAACCCAGATCCGGCAGGGAATGAAATCTGGGCAAGAAGTCATCGAGTCGCTGGCGAAAAGCGTGGCCGACGCCAAAATCGAATGGAATTCTCGTTGGGAAACGACTGCCGTCAAACTGAGTGCTTCCATCGCAGAGAGAATCCTCCGCGCGGAATTGGCGCAACGCCCGGAGTTGAGCCAAACCATGATTCGCGATCTTTTGGAAATCGCTTCGTCCGAATCGCGATTGATCGCCCGCATCCATCCCGAAGATGCCCCGTTCCTAGAAGATGCGGACAGTTCGCCGGAGCAGTTCCCGCGATTTCGTCAGATGGTGGAATTTCAACCCGATCCGACACTCAATCGAGGGGATTGCGTGGTGGAATTGGAGCAAGGCGTTCTCGATGGACGCGTTTCGACGCAATTGCAGCGATTGATCGAGGAACTCGTTCCCCAAGAGGAGTCACCCCCCGCCCGTGCTTGATCTCGAAGAACTCGTTCAGAACATTTTTCCGCATGCTTTGTGCGGTTCGGTCACGCAGGTGATCGGGCAGTCCGTGGTTGCAGGGGGCTTTCCGGCTCCTTTGGGTTCCACCGCGATGATCGAACGCGACTGCGGCCCCTTTGTCGAAGCTGAAGTCATCGGCTTTCAGGGTTCCAAAACGCTTTTGCTCTCGCATGGCGATTGCTCCGGCATTCGCTGCGGCAGCCGCGTTCGGCTGCATCGTTCGTCCGTGGGCATCCGCGTGGGCCAGGGTTTGCTCGGTCGAGTGCTGAACTCGCGCGGGCTTCCCATCGACAACAACCCCCTGCCGACCATGTACGAACGCAGGCGGATTTCCGAACCGCCGCTTTCGGCGATGCAGCGGCCTCCCATCGATCGCCCTCTTGCTACCGGGGTCAAAGCCATCGACAGCCTATTGACTTTGGGAATCGGGCAGCGGGTGGGGATTTTTTCCGGCAGCGGCGTGGGAAAAAGCACGCTGTTGGGGCAAATCGCCAGATCGTCCCAGGCGGATCTCAACGTGATTGCTCTCGTTGGCGAACGCGGGCGGGAAGTTCGCGAGTTTTTGGAACGCGATTTAGGACCGGAAGGCATGGCCAGAAGCGTGGTGGTGGTTGCCACGGGAGATGAACCCGCGCTGCACCGCTATCGGGCGGCTTTGATCGCCACCACCATCGCCGAGTTCTTTCGCGATCGGGGACAAAACGTGCTGCTGATGATGGACAGCGTCACGCGGTTCGCATTGGCTCAGCGCGAGATCGGTTTCGCACGCGGGGAAGCCCCGGTCACGCGAGGCTATCCGCCCAGCGTGTTCTCCGCTTTGCCTCAACTTTTGGAACGGAGCGGGCGCGGCGAGATGGGCAGCATCACGGGCATCTATACGGTGTTGGTGGAAGGCGACGATTTGAACGAACCCATCGCCGATACTGTGCGGGGGATTCTCGACGGCCACATCGTGCTTTCCAGAAAACTCGCCAACCAGGCTCATTGGCCGGCTATTGATGTCTTGGCCAGCATGAGCCGACTGATGAACCATCTAGCGGAACAAGGCCATCGGCTGGCGGCGGACCACGTTCGCGAACTTCTGGCCGCCTATCGAGACTCGGAAGAGTTCATTTTGATCGGTGCGTATCAACCGGGTACGAACCCGCTCGTCGATCGCGCAATTCAACTTCGGGAATCTATCAATCATCTCTTGCGGCAACGCCCGGAGGAGCACATCGCTTTCGAGGACTGCATCAATCAACTCATTCATCTGACGAGACAAGCGCCCCAACCCGCAGCGTGAAATAGCTTTCAGCTTTCAGCGGTCGGCATTGGATATTATGGAATTGATGATTGTCGAGTGTTGATTGATGATTTTTGAAGGAAAAGCACTAGAGTCGAGAGACAAGGGCCAAGAGTCGAAAACGAGCGGAGAGCCGGAAGAAAACAGGCTAACCGTTGAAAAAGGCCAAGGGTCAAGGGTCAGCAGAAAACAGGCTGAAAACTGAAAACTGAAAACTGAGCCATGCCCACATTTCGTTTTTCCTTGGATTCCGTGTTGCGATTGCGGAATCAGACTCGCGATGAATGCCGGCGGCAGTTGGGGATCGCCATGACCAAACTGCGGCACGTCGAAGCTCAGGATCAACAGGTGCTCGATGAGCAAGCGGAACTCAGAAATCATCTCGGGCAGTTGTCGCAAGGCGGCCGCGTGGATGTCGGCATGGTTTCTCGCTGCCACGCCTATCTGGCGCAATTGGAGAAGCGGCACCAAGAGGTGCTTATCGCCAGGACAGATGCGTTGCTCTTGGCGGAGGCCCGGAGAAAACAACTCGTGGAAGCCGATCAGAAGGTCAAAGCCTTGGAAAAACTTCGGGAAAAACAATCGGCGGAGTTTCGGCAAAAGCAAGACACGAGGGAACGTCTCGAACAGGAAGAAATTCAATCCGCGAATCGTGATCGGAACCTCTTCTTATGAAACGCACGATTTTAATGACCCTTGCGGTCGCCTCGATGATCGTTGTCATCGCCCAAATGGGGGCGCTGGCCTACTTCGCGACCACGGGAGTTCTCACCAAGGAAAGCCTGTGGGAACTTCAAGCGGTGTTCGAGGAAGCGAACTCGGCCCGCAATGCGGAAGAACCGATCGACAGCGAAGAGCCTGAGTTTTCCATCGAGGAACTCATGCGGGAGCGAGTCATCCGCACGTTCGATTTGGAAGACCGGGAACGCGAAATGGACCGGCTCGCGCAACTTGTCGTCCAGAGTCGGGACGCGATTTTGAAGGAAAAGCAAGACCTGACGGCTCGCAAAGCGGCGTTCCAGAAAGAATTGCAGGCGTTGAAGGAACAAGAAATTTCCGAAGCCACCGTGTTGGCGCAGGGGGTGTTATTGGCCATCCCCCCGGCCGATGCGGTGCGAGACTTAATGCAGCTTTCCTTCAGCGCACGACATCGCCCTTCTTAAAGGCATGCCCGTGAAATCCATCGGAAAAATCCTCAAGGAATTCAACCAGGGCGACGATTTGCTAAGAAAACGGGGGGCAGAGATCTTTGAATCGCTCGCGGAAGGCGATCCGGCCGTGCGAATGATCGAAGACGAGATCCGAAAAACGCAATAACCCCCCATCGGGCGATGGGTTTCTTGGCCAATTCGTTTGCGGAATGGCGACCGCGAACGAACAAGGGGGCGTGCGCATGGATGGAGTCAAACCGGCGGAGTCTGCGGATTTATTTTTATCTTCCCAGCTCGCCTTCCTTCCGAAAAATTCCCCCCTGCTTTCCCAACAGAAACAGCCTTCCTCTTTCACACAGTTGTTGCAGAAGAATTCCCAAAACACGAAGCCCAAGACCGATGCCAAGCCGGGCGAGCATTCGGCTGCAGCGCACCTCGAACCGCACCATTCCAAACCGCGATCTTCTTCCGCGAACGACTCTCAGAAATCGTCCCGCGACCGCACGGCTCACGCGGCGGAGAAAAAACCGAAAGCCCATTCGCCGGATCATACCCACAGCGATGACCAAACCGGCTCCACTCCTTCGACGGTTCAGCATTCGACATCGGCCACCGTGAAAACTCCGGGCAAGGAAACGGACACGAAGCAAACATCGGCTGCGGAGAAGACCCCAAGCGATGCCGCTTCGGCAACCGTTCAAGATCCGCCCGCCCCAGCAACCGTTCAGAGATCCGCCCGCTTCAGCAACCGTTCAAGAATCCGCCCGCTTCAGCAACCGTTCAAGATCCGCCCGCTTCGGCAAATGCTGCGGAAGCAACCAAGACACAAAACTCCTCCGCGCCAACCATTCAAAATTCGCCTCCGGTGAATTCAAATCCTCAGCCGGAAGGAACTCAGTCAACAACCCAGCCGGCGAACGCAAAGACTGCCGCAGCGGAAGCAGTTCAGCAACCGGAGGCGGGGTCGAAGGATAAGCCTGCGGCGGAGACCTCGCTTCCAGCCGCCGCTTTCGCTGCGGAAAACCCAACCCCGGCGAGTTCGGCCAAGCCGACGGATTCTACTGATTCGACCACTTCCCCAACAGCGGGTCTGCAACTCGTGCACGGCTTGGCAGCGGCTCCGCTGGCGGAAGACCGAAACAAAGCGGCGGCAAATCCGAATCCGAATCCGAATCTGAATCCAAATCAAAACTATGTGTCGAATCCTTTCGTGTTTGGGCCTGGGGGTGCCGCGAATCGTTTGAATCCGGTCAATCCCGTCGAAATTGCCATCACCCCCAAAGCAGGCGATTCGGTTCCGGCGGCGGCCACGCTTTCTCTCGTTGGTGGATCGTCACTGCCGGTGAAACCCGTTGCGCCAGATGCTTTGCAACCGGCGGCTCAACAAACGATTGCGGAAAAACCCGCCGAGGTGCAAGCAAACTCAATCGCCCAAGAACCGCAAACTTCGCAGACCACGCGGGCGGAAGGAAATTCGGGGCAGACAGTTTCCACAACCGGCAGTGGATCGACGACGGCGGAACATCATCAGACCGCCGAGTCGCTGGTCAATCGCATCGGCTCGAACTTAATGCAAGCCGCGAACGGCGGCAAGGTGATGCGAATGCGCTTAGAACCGCCGGAATTGGGCATCCTGCAAATCGAGGTGACTTCCCGCGAAGGCACGGTGACGGCTAGGCTGGACGTGGACAACGCCAGAGCCAGCCGCGCCCTGCACGACAATCTGCCGCAACTGCATGCGATGCTCAACCGAACCAACACTCCGGTGGATCGAATCGAGATCAATGTCTTGGGTTCTCAATCGGGGCTGGAAGGTCAATCGAATCATTCCTCCAATTTTTCTTCCGGGGGAAATTCCTCTGAGCAAGCGTTCTTGCCGCCGGTTTCATCCGGCATTGAAGACCGCGATTCGCGGGCGGATGCCAATTCTTTGAGGAATTCGCGACAGATACAGGATTGGCAAAGCCGATCAAATCTATTATCCGGGATCGATATTCAGGTTTAGCCGGTTCGTGTCTGCTTGCCCGGTAAGAAAGACTGCCGCTAGGTAGCAGTCTGGGGTTTTCCATCCCATTCGGGGAGTTTGCACTATGACCGTAGCGGGCGTTTCCTCAACGACTTCGACTTCCGGCACATCATCCACTTCCAGCACGTCTCAACAGGATGGCGGGCTGAACTCGCTGTCTTCGGACAACTTTTTACAGATGATGATTGCGGAGCTGAAGAACCAAGATCCTCTGAACCCGACAAGCAACGATCAACTCTTGAGCCAAATTTCACAGATGCGGAGTCTGCAATCCAGCATTGAACTCAGCGATACGCTGAAATCAGTTAGCTCTCAGCAGCAACTCACCTCCGCCGCTTCGTTGATCGGCAAGACGGTTGCGGGCACGGTCACCGACAGCAACGGAAACGCACAAAGCGTCCAGGGGGTGGTAGATCGCGCCTTTGTTCAGGGAGGCGATGCCTACGTGGGCTTCGGCTCGCAACAGGTGGCGATCAAAAACGTGACCGACGTGCAATAACCGGCATTGCAGTTCGCGGGCCAGTTCAACCCGGTTCGGGTCAGAATGACGAGCCTGATCGAAATCCAAGCGAAAATCTCAGGGGGGACACGTGGGATTATCTTCGGCATTAAACACTTCGTTGAACGGACTTTCCCAGAATGAAACCGCGATCGACGTGTTGGGAAACAATATCTCCAACGCGGCCACGACGGGTTTCAAATCGTCGAGCGTTCAATTCGTCAGCCAACTCTCGCGAACGCTCTCCGTCGGTTCGCGGCCCACGGACAGCAACGGCGGAACCAACCCGGTGCAAGTCGGCCTGGGGGCCACCACGGCATCGATTCGCAAAGATTTCAGCCAAGGCAGCCTGTCCACAAGCACGAATCCTTCGGATTTCGCGATTCAAGGTGATGGGTTTTTTGTGGTGAACGGAGACAAAGGCAATGTCTATACCCGCGATGGAAGTTTTGTGTTGAACAGCCAAAATGAATTGGTCAACGCGCAGGGGTTGCGCGTCCAAGGCTACGGCGTGGATGGTGATTTCAACCTCGTCAAAACGCAATTGACCGACATGACAATTCCGTTGGGCGCGCTGAACGTCGCCCAGCAAACCAAAGAAGTTCAGCTCAACGGGACGCTCAATCCCAATGGGGATGTGGGAACCCAAGGGGCTTTGATTCTGAGCGATGCTCTCCAAGATTCCACGGCAGGCCCCGGCCCGGCAACAGCGGGATCGCTGCTTGCGAACGTCACCGATGCCGGAGGCGTTTCGCTGTTCCCGGTGGGCCAAACCGTGACATTTGACGGCAGGAAAGGCGACCGAACGCAACAGGCCAAAACCCTCGCCGTGACCGCAACTACCACGATGGGCGATCTTCTCACCCTGATGCAAGACACGCTGGGAATTCAATCGGGAGGCACGATTCCCAACGATGGCAACACGGGAGCGCAGCCCGGCGTGAACATCGTGGGCGGACGAATCCAAATCACGGGCAATCGCGGAGCCGGCAACGATCTGGTCATCAGCCAGGACGACCTGGAAATCTCGACCGCGGGGGGAACCAACCAGTCCGTGGGAATTGGTTTCGACAAACAGCAAGCCGGCATTGGCGAAAGTGCCGTGACCGATTTCGTGATCTACGATTCTTTGGGCCAGCCTTTAACGGTTAAGCTGTCTGCCACGTTGGAGTCCAACACGTCCAGCTCCACCACGTTTCGCTATCTGCTCGAAAGCAACGATGACAGCGATGAAGACATCGCCCTCGGCAACGGCACGATTACGTTCGATGGCAACGGCAAGCTTGTCAGCGGCGGGCAGCAAACCTTTTCGATCGACCGCAACAGCACCGCCGCCACCAGCCCGCTGCAAGTCACCGCAGACTTCAGCCACGTCTCCGGCATTGCCAGCGATCAAAGCCGCTTGGGTCTGCTTTCGCAAGATGGCACGCCTCCGGGCACGTTGGTCAGCTTTGTCTCGGATGAGGATGGCGTCATAAACGGGGTCTTCGACAATGGGGTCACTCGCCCGTTGGGGCAAATCGCGTTGGCTCGTTTCGCCAATAACCAAGGGCTGATCGACAACGGGGCTTCCACGTTTCGCGAGGGGGTCAGTTCCGGCTCACCTTCACTCTCCTCCCCCGGTTCGTTTGGAGCGGGCACGGTTCGTTCGGGGGCCATCGAGCTTTCCAACACGGATGTCGGACGAAACCTAGTGGATTTAATCGTCGCTTCCACAAACTACCGGGGGAATGCCCGCGTGATTAGTTCCGTTCAGCAATTGGTGGATGAACTGCTGCAACTCGGCCGCTAAGTTTCGCGAATCTTCCTGAAATATGTCGGCGAGGCCCATTTTCACACAGCGAGTTTTTTTCGATGATTAAGCTCACAAGGCTCAATGGAGAGCCTTTCATCTTGAACGCCGAACTCATCCGCTCTGTGGATTCCCGACCAGACACCTATGTCACGCTGGTCTCCAACGATCATCTCATCGTGAAGGAATCGATGGAAGAAGTCGTGAAACGCAGTTTGGAATACCGCCGACTCGCTCATCCCCTTGCAATGCGCTAAGGACTTTTTCCCTCATGGACAAGACAACCGTAGGCGGTTTGGCGATGGGGATCGCCTTGTTGCTGCTTTCCGTCGTCATTGCCCCAGGGGCGAATTTCGCCGCGTTTATCGATTACCCTTCGGCGGCGGTTGTGATCGGAGGAGCCATCGCGGCCACGTGCATCGCCTTTCCTCTCAAGACGATGCTCTCGATTCCCAAGGTCGTGAAAAAAGTCTTCATGCCGAATCATCAAGAAATCGGCCCCATCATTGGTCAACTCATCGAGTTTGCCGAACTCGCCCGCCGAGATGGAATCCTCGCTTTGGAAAACAAGACGGCGGAAATCGAAGATCCCTTCATTCTGCTCGGAATTCAAATGGCCGTCGATGGAACCGAGGCCGCTCTGATGGAAGGCATTCTGCGATCCGAAATGGATGCCATTTCGCAACGGCACAAATCGGGCAAAGCCACGATGGACACAGTGGGACGCTACGCCCCCGCCTTCGGGATGATCGGCACGCTGATGGGGCTGATTATCATGCTGGGAAACATGGACGACCCCGAAGCCATCGGCCCCGGCATGGCGGTGGCCCTGATCACCACGCTTTACGGGGCGATTGTCTCCAACCTGTTTTGCCTGCCCTTCGCAGATAAGCTCGCCTTCTATAGCAAGCGCGAACTGGAAGTCCGCGAAGTCATCGTGCGGGGACTCTTAGCGATTCAGGAAGGCGACAACCCCCGCGTGCTGGAACAAAAACTGAAAACCATGCTGCCCATCAAAGAACGCGACATCGCCAAGAAAGAAGCCGCCTAAACTAACACTCATCCGTTTCGGAAGGGAAATACCGAATTCATGTCTGAACCGGATGATGATGACCCGCCGGGAGTTCCCGAATGGGTGGTGACCTACGGCGACATGATGTCGCTGCTGCTGACGTTCTTCATCATGCTGGTTTCTTTGAGCGAACTAAAAACGGAGAATGGAAGCCTACGGGCCGCGTTAGATTCCATGAGCCAAGCCTTCGGAGCCACCGAAGGCAGCGCCGGGGTTCCCGGCCCGTCGCTGCAAAAGAACAGCGTGCTTAACAAACGCTATTCTAAGGGCAACCGTTCGGAAGGCGGATTGGAAAAAGCGAGCCGAAAATCCAAAGGGACCGCCGGCCCGTTTACGGCCGCGGACGCGCATCAACCACGGGTCGGTCATCACCTTGGGAGGCCCCACGGTTTTTCCAGAGCAAGGCATCTCGCTGACTGCCGGCTTGAAACGGGATCTTGATGTGTTGCCTCTGGCTGGCGAATAGGCCGAACCTGATTGTGGTTCGCGGCCACACCGCCCGAGGGCCGGTCTCTCCCCAAACGCTGCACGATTTGAAAAAATCCCTCGGTCGCGAAGGTCTCGACAACGTGGATACCTCTTTCTGCCGGGCATTGGCCGTCGCTTTCCATCTGCGCCAGCTCGGCATCAACCCGAAACGCCTGCGGATTGAAGCGGCAGGAGATGCCGAGCCGCGCTATTCCAGCCGCGACAATAAACTGCAAGAGCGAAATCATCGGGTTGACGTATTTGCGATTGATTCGTATATACCACCCTCGAATTGATTGAGAGCGGCCCCGCCGCGATTTCTCGAACCGGATTGACGCACACGGCAGGTTTTGTCAGCCGGCCCAATCCCCGCGCGGTTGAACCCGCGAAGAAATTCCGCGGAGAGAAACATGGTGAAAAATCTTGTCTTGGTGTTGGTGACGATGATCGTCTCTGCCGGGGGCACGTACTATGTCGTCGGCGGTTCCAGCCGCGGCGATGAAACAAACATGGAAGAAGAACCCAGCGCCCCGGATTCCGTGGAAGTAAAGATCGACGACTTCAACGCCAGCAATAGCCTGGCGGCCCCAGGGTCGGTGCTGCACATTCATTTCAACCTTGTCGCAACGGTTGCATCGGGGCAGGAAACCACCTTTGCCGAGTTGGTCGGGAAAGGCAAGCAAGCCCGCGTGCGGCAAGCCGTCATTAAAGTCGCCCGCTCCGCCAGTTTGGAGGATCTCCAGAATCCCGAACTCAACGTCTTCAAAAGGCAGATCAAAGAAATCAATAAGGTGCTCCACAAAAGCTACGTGAACGATGTCATCATCGGTTCCTTCCGCACAATGGAGCAATAACCAAGCCCTCTCAAAAGGCGAGCGGAGGGTGTATGTCCCCTGGTGACATGGAGTGGTTCCACAGATTGAGTATTGTCTTGGTGGGGCGCACCTCAACAATAAGCATGGAGCAAAATCGTGGCTGAGGATGGGAATGATTTTCTAAACCCGGATGAAATCGAAGCCCTACTCAATGCGGCCAAGGATCAACCCGACGAGCTTTCCGACATTCCCGACCCGACAGAACCCACCGAGACTTCGCCCGACCCCAATCCGGCTGGGGGAGAGTTCCTCGATCCCAGCGATGTGGATGCCTTGCTGCAACAACGCGACGCCGGCGACCAGGCATCGAACCGCGGAATTCCTAATGACCCTTTCGGTGAAACAGACCCCGATCAAGTTCTCGATCGGGCACAGGCTCAACTTGGCCGGGCGATGGCGGGGTCGATTCAGATGCCCGACCCCACTGCGAAGTTTGGTCCGCCCTCGGCTTTTGCCTTCGAACAATTCGACGGCGGCCATCACCCCACACGCGACAAGCAGCCGTTAGAGATTTTGCAGGATGTGGAACTCGACCTGCGGATTGAACTGGGCCGAACGGAAATGTTAATTGAAGAAGTTGTCGGACTGAAAGAAGGCTCCGTGGTCACATTGGACAAGTTAGCGGGCGATCCCGTGGACATACTCGTGAATGGCCGCTTGATTGCCCGAGGCGAAGTTCTCGTCTTGAACGATAACTTTTGCGTGCGCGTTGCAGAAATTCTCACGCCGCATGCTTGAAAGAGATAGTACCGCCAAGGCATTGCGAACCGTCAAAACCCACACATAAACATTAAGGACAAAAAGGCGAGCGGGGGGCGTAAGCCCCCTGGTTATAAGGAGTGGTTCAAAAATCTATGTACTTGCCTTGGCGCTCCTAATGATCCGCTTCACGGTCATGGACACTTTCTAAAGTCGATTTGCGATTATGCGGAAGCGTGATTCAAAAACCTGAGTTGAGACACAATTGAGCTATGTGTTGGAGAATTTCAACCTATATATTGCTTCTCTTGAGCTTATGCTGTTCGAAGGCAAACTCTCAAGAGGCGATTTCGCGGCCTACAAGCGCGACACCCGCACGGCTTCCGCCCGCCGGACGACAAGCCGCGCCCCCGCGAGGGAACTTAACCGCGCAGCCGAAACCGGCAACCGCTCGACATGCCATCACGCCCCGCCGCGAAACGGCGGGTATCAATCGCCAGCCCGCGAAAACGCCTTACTCCGTTTGGAGGATGTTGGAGGCGCTGATCCTTGTCGTGGCGGGGATTTTTGGAGCCGCGAAGTTTTTTAAGTCGCTCGGCGTCGGACCGTTCAATCCAGTCGGGAAAATTCCAAACTCGGTGTGCGAGATCCTTGGCGTGACGACAATTCCACACCGCCACACCCTTTATCTCATGCGATTCGGGCAGCGAGTTTTGCTGGTGGGATCGACAGGAGAACGTCTCACGGTGCTTTCGGAAATCCACGAAGCGAGTGAAGTCGCTTCGATCTCGCAGCTTTGCTCAGCGAGCGCAAGTCGGGAAGCGAATGCCGATTCGTTTTTCGGCCGCTTGTTGAACCATGCCGCTTCATCACCAAACCCGGATGGTCCTCCGATTGCCTCCGAAACAAACGCCCGCCAAGAGCTCGAAGACCGTTTGAATGCCTTCGCTCAGTCTTAATCTCACGTCGCGATTTAACTCCCCGCTACATTTGAAATCAACTAGGCCCCTCGTGCGATTGTTGCCTCCGCATCTCACCCGACAAACTCGAGAGGTTCCCGCCCTGAAGCGCGGACGATGGGGAGTTTTACTGCTTCTCGTTGCGTTTTTCGTCATGGCGGATGTCGGGTTCGCGCAGCAAAACTTTGTTCCGCAACCGCCGGCTCCTATAAGACAACCCGCCGCCAATCCCTTGGGCGCTCTGCCCAACGTGGATCAAATGCTCTCCCCGCAGGGGATTTCCTCCACGCTGAAGCTATTTATCGTACTGACGGTTCTGAGTTTGGCTCCGTCCATCTTCATTATGACAACCTGCTTCGTGCGGTTCATTGTCGTCTTTGGACTATTGCGGCAAGCGATGGGGACGCAGCAAACACCGCCGAATCAAGTGATTGTTTCACTCTGTTTGTTTCTCACTTTATCGGTGATGTCGCCGGTTTGGAAGGAGAGCTACCACGAGGGGATCAAACCGTATTTGCAGGGCAAACTCCAAGCGAAGGGGGAAACCCCCGACCAAGCGTTGGAGCGAGGCTTCGCAAAAGCCATCGCCCCCATTAGGCGATTTATGAGTGCTCAGATAGAACTCACGGGCAACAGCGATACCGTGTGGATGTTTATTGAATATCAACGCCCGCCCCAAGGTTCCCCGGAAGCCGAGACTTGGGCGGAACCGAAAAACTACCAGGAAATCGGGCTGGATGTTTTGCTGCCCTCTTCCTGCTCAGCGAACTCAAAACGGCGTTTGTGATTGGGTTTCAGGTCTATCTGCCGTTCCTAGTAATTGACATGGTGGTTGCCTCGGTGTTGATTAGTATGGGCATGATGATGCTGCCTCCGGTGCTAATTTCGTTGCCCTTCAAGTTGCTGGTATTCATCATGATAGATGGCTGGTATCTCACGGTAGGCATGTTGCTGGAAAGCGTGCAACGCTATGTTTAAACCTCTCGCACTGAAACCATTTTGCAAACTCAAGGAGAGGCTAGGCGAATGACTCCTGATCGGGCCGTGGATCTTGATGCGTTCGGCTTTGCTACTCTCGCTGCTGATCGGCGCACACGGCATTGGCGACGGCGGTTATTGTCGGGTTGTTAATCAGCCTGTTGCAAGCCGTCACGCAACTCCAAGATCAAACTTTAAGTTTCGTCCCCAAAATCATCGCCATGATGCTGGTCATGCTCTACACGTTGCCTTGGGTCTTGAACGCCGTCGTCGAGTATTCACACGATCTCTTCCAGCAAATCCCGGTCTCATTGTAATGACAAACAATTCGTTTGTAGTGCTCGCTAACTAGGCGCGACATGGAACCCCTTGTCAGTTGGGAATCTTTTGCCGAACGTGGCGGCTTGGAGCCAATCTAAGCTGCTGAGCGGCGCGGTTGCACAGTTTTTTACGTTCTCTTTGGTCTTCACGCGAATCAGCGGGTTACTATTGGTCGGCCCGCTTTTAGGGCAATCCGCCGTCCCGCGCAAATTCGCGTCTTAATCGCGATCACTTGCGCATTTCTCATCACGCCGGCGTTGCCCAATCAGGCGGCTCGCGGCTTTGCCCGCTTCGACCGGAACCAAGACCACCGCCTAGTTCCGGCAGAAGTCCCGGAGATTCTCCAAGCCCGGTTTGAATCTCTGAACGAGCGGATGGGAAAGCCCAAAAACTTTCCCATCATAGAGAGCGAATGGCGGCAGTCTTTAGAAGCCCCGCAATCGCTCATCGGGTGGAGCGTGTTGGCGATTCGCGAATTATCCTTCGGGTTTATCCTCGGCTTGGGTATCTCGATTGTATTTTCCGGCCTGCAATTCGCGGGCGAAATGATCGATCAACAAACCGGCATCGGGCTGAGCGGGGTCTTCAATCCGGGGTTCGACATGAATTCCGGCGTGAGCGGGCAGGCATCTATTTGTTGGGGATTATGGTGTTCCTTACGATGTCTCCCATGTCCGGGCATTTGCTAGTTGTTTCGGCTCTGTTGGATACCTTTCAAGCCATTCCAGTCGGTGATGCCGCCATCACGCCGTCCGCCGTGAATCTCATCAGCGACCTCGTGCATCAATCATTGGTCTTGGGCGTTCAAATCTCGGCTCCGGTGCTAGTTGCGATGTCGTTCACATCGTTGACGATGGGATTTCTCAGCCACACGGTTCCGCAAATCAACGTGCTCAATCTCGGCTTTCCGATCCGGGCGATTATTAACACCTTGATTCTTTCGCTGTCATTGTCGGGAGCCGCCTATCTATTAATGGAACTTATTCCCGCAGTAATCGAGCGGTTACAATTCAGCATGCTGGCAATTTGATTTTGCAGAGTGCGGAGGGGTAGCATGTGTAGAATAATATAGAGTGCATTTATTAGCTCGTCGGTTTGTCTCTTTATTCAGAGCAGGTCAAGTGAGCGGCAAGTCGCTAGCCGCCGGTCTTGCCAATAACCATTTGGAACCTGCGGCTAGCGCCTTGCCGCTCACCGTGTCGCCATATCATAAGACACTTGTTACTCTCAAATCCGAAATGAATCTCATGCTTGCTAGTCGATAAGGCAGGAGTGAAGGATTGAAATTCGTTGGCTGAGGATACTGGGGATCGCACAGAAGAACCGACTGAATTTCGCCGCGATGAGGCGAGACGAAAGGGGCAAGTTGCGCAGTGCCGATCTCAATGCGGCGGGGGGAATGTTCGCGGCGGCGACGATGATGTTGGTTTTCGGCATGTCCGGCACGCGGTCGCTCGCAGAAATTATGCAGCGAGGACTCATCAGCCCTCAAACGCGGTTGGATGCGAAAGAAGTCTATCGGATCTTTTCCAGCCTCTTAGAAACCTCGGCCCCGATTGTGCTGCCCGTGATGGGGTTAATGGTTTTAGTGGGCTTGGCCTTAAACGTGATGCAGTTCGGCTTCCTCTTGAGTTGGGACGCATTGCAGCCTAATTTCTCCCGCGTGAATCCGCTGTCGGGGGTGGGGCGGTTGTTCTCGATTCAGTCGGTAGTGAAACTTGGTGTGAGCCTGGGAAAATTGATGATTGTCGTGGTGATCGCCGCGATGTTTATCTCGCGGGCGATGCCTCATTTTTTGCAATTTGTAGAAGTCGAATGGCAAACGACCGAATCGGTCGATCCCCAAGAACCTTTCCGCGAAGAAGCGATTGCCCCGCCTTTGATGTCGCATCTTTGGACCTCGGTGGTGCAATTGGCGTTCGAGATGGCGGGGGCTCTGATCGTGTTGGGCCTGTTGGATTATGCCTTTCAACGGTGGAAACACACCAAAGATCTGCGGATGACCAAGCAGGAAATTCGCGATGAAATGAAAAACTTCGAGGGCGACCCCGCGACCCGCATGAGGCGCAGGGAAACGCATCGCAAACTCGCCCAAGCTCGCGAATTGGGCCAAGTGCCCAACGCGGACGTGGTGATTACCAACCCCACGCACATTGCCGTGGCGATAAAGTTCGATGCCGAGACGATGAGCGCCCCAATGGTGGTGGCCAAAGGGCAGGGGGAAATCGCCCGCCGCATTCGCGAAGTCGCCGCGAGCCATCGCATTCCCATCATCGAACGAAAACCGCTTGCCCGGGCACTCTATGCCCAAGTCAAAGTCGGCCAAGAAATCCCCTTGGACATGTACGAAGTCTTCGTCGAGATCATGGCCTACGTCTACCAGATTTCCGGGAAAATGCCGGGGACCAAGACCAACTAGCGGCGGCCTCTCAATCGTTGAAATCCCGCAAATCGGCGGAATGCACTCCGGCGGCGAATAATGTTTCCGAATTGGCGGAACGCACTCAAGAAACATTGCGAATGCGATTCGGTGAAATAGGCTTGGGGAAGTCCATGCTTCCGTTCCTCTACCTTGCACCGTTTTGAAAAGGCAAGCCTTATGAATTCCGACCGCGAAAACTCTTCCGCCGTTCTCCATTTCCCGCTGCTGCTGACCTTCACCGCGACTTTGTGCCTTGTCAGTTACCAAGTGCAGGGACTGAACACTGCGATTGGCGTCGCCACCGCGACCATCGTGCTTGCATTCTTCGCTGTGAAACGGAAACCGAAAAACCCCGCCACGAATTAACCCAAGCAAAACCATCGGTTCGCGCTCAAATTTCGAGAGGTCTTTTCGGCGCGAATCTTGGTCCGTCGAATGCAGATGAAAAACTCATCATCCATAAGTGATGCAGAGTGGGCATCGCCCAACTTACTTGCGACTTGCGGCAAAACATGAAATGATTTCCTTGGCGGTGCTTTGCATCTTTGCAACACGAAACCAAGGAAACCCCGATGAAGAATGCCAAAACGTCCGAGCCGCGCGAGTTGCGGGCGATTGAACTGGATCGGCAAGTTGCTGCGGTGCGGTTTAGCTCCTGCGGCCGGTTTTTGGCGGCGGGCGGTTACGATGGCCTGGTTCGCCGTTGGTCTTGGGACGCCGAGGAACCGAAAGCCTTGCCCGCGATGTCCGGTCATCGCGGATGGGTGACGGCGATGGCGTTCGCACCTCAAGAATCGCTATTATTCACCGCCGATTCTTGGGGCGGGTTGACGGCTTGGCCTTTCGAGGAACAAAACCCGAAACCGAAGTGGCAGTTGCCGCAAGCCCACGATGGTTGGATTCGCTGTTTGGCCATCAGCAAACATGGAACAAAACTGTTGACGGCAGGCCGCGACGGCATCGCGAGGTTGTGGTCGGCGAAAGACGGCGAACCGCTAATGGAGTTAAAGCACGGAGCGGACGTGTTCGCGGCGGCGTTTCATCCCGCAGGCCAAACCGCCGTCACCGGGGATCTGTTCGGCAAGATTAAAGTGTGGGATCTTGCCACCGGAAAATCCGTGCGCGAACTCGATGCTTCCAAGCTGCACTATTACGAACGCGATGAAGATGTGGCCGGCATTCGCGTGTTGGAATTTCACGAAGAAGGCCACACGCTGTTGGTCGCCGGTGCGGAACCTACCAGCACGGGCCGGGGTTTGGGCATTCCCACGCTTCGCCTGTTCGATTGGAAGACCGGCGAATCGAAAACGACGATGCATCAAGGCGAATCCAACGATGGCTTCGTGTTCGATCTGGCCCGGCATCCGAGGGATTTTTCATGACCGTCACCAGCGGCCAACCGGGTCGCGGGCAGTTCGCCTTCCATCGCTTGGGCGAGGAAAAGCCGTTTTGGATTTCCACAAAGCTCAGCAACTGCCATTCGCTCGCGTTGCATCCGGGTCAGCGGCAAGTCGTCGTCGCCGCCACCAACCGCAACAGCCAAGGCAACGGAGCCGTCAAGGATAAAAAAACTGGCGAATATCTAGGCAACTATTCCCCGCTGCATGTCTTCGAGCTGCCGGAATCGTTCGCTTGAGACGAAAAACCATTGATGATTGTCTGCTGCAGCTCAAGAACTTGGAGTGTGTCTTTCAGGAATGTCGGTGGATTATTTCCTGAACCGCGAAGCGGTGGCCGCACATAGCCACGGGCGTCAGCCCGTGGAGAAGAGGCAAGAAAAAATCGGGAGCCGCGAAGCGGCGGCCGCAGGTTTTCATTAGTGGACAGCAACTGGGACACGAAGAATTGCGGTCGCCGCTTCGCGGCTCATGTTTTTAGGGGGTTCACATTCTGCGGGCTTCCGCCCGCAGCTAAATGCGGCCGCCGCTTCGCGGCTTAGGAAAAAAACCTCCTACTTTCGTGAAGCACCCTCGAAACTGGACCACCTCCTCCGCAAAGTGGCACTTCACGCGGATTCTGCCTACACTGGAAGTTTTGATGCACAGGGTTTTCTCAAGCGAGGTGGGTGATGGCGTTTCCTCAGATGTTTCGGCTTCGGCAAGTGTTCGATGCGCCCCGCGTGGAGGATGTGGAAGCCGAGGTTCAAAGGCAGTTGGCTTCCTTAAATTTGGGGGCAAAGATTCAGCCGGGGCAAACGGTGGCGATCACGGCGGGCAGCCGGGGGATTGCGAACATCGCCGAGATCATCAAAGCGACGGTGGCCCATTTTCGCGGTCTGGGGGCCGAACCCTTTATCGTGCCCGCGATGGGATCGCACGGCGGCGGAACCGCTGAAGGCCAACGGGCGATTCTGGAAGGCTACGGCATCACGCCGGATTACGTCGGAGCGGAAATTCGATCTTCGATGGAAACCGTGATCGTGGCCCACACGCCGGGGCATAATATTCCCGTGCATTTCGACAAGCACGCCTACGGGGCCGACCACGTTTTGGTTTGCGGGCGGGTCAAACCGCACACGGGTTTCGCGGGCGAGATCGAATCCGGCCTGCACAAAATGATGTTGATTGGTCTGGGCAAACACGCGGGAGCGATCATCTACCACCGGGCAATCATGGATTTCAGCTTTGCGGAAATCATTCATGCGGTGGCCGGATGAAGTCCTCAAACGCTGCCGGGTGATTGCGGGGTTGGGCCTTGTGGAAAACGCCTACGATGAAACCGGCTTGATCGCGGCGGTTGCTCCCGAAGATTTCTTCGAGCGCGAAAAGCAGCTTTTGCAAACCGCCAAGAAATGGATGCCCCGCTTGCCGTTCCCCAAAGCGGATTTATTGATCGTGGATCAAATCGGCAAGGACATCAGCGGCAGCGGGATGGATACGAACGTCATCGGGCGGAAGTACAGCGACCATGCCGCGACCGACAAAGATTCCGTGGCCGTCAAGCGGATTTTTGTCCGCGGGCTGACCGAAGCCACGCACGGCAACGCCTGCGGATTAGGGTTGTCCGAGTTCACCAACCAACGCACCATCAACAATGTGAATCTGGACATCACCCGCATCAATACGATCACGGGCGGACATCCCACGGGCGGGATGCTGCCCATCGCCCGCCCCACCGACCGCTTGGTGCTGGAAGATGCCCTGGGAACCATCGGCCTGACCCCGCCCGAAAACGCCCGCATCATCCACATTTCCGATACGCTGCATTTGAAGGAAGTTCTCGTGAGCGCCGCCTTTCAAGACCAATTCGCGAACCGCGACGATCTGGAAGTTCTGGACGGCCCCCGCGAGATGGATTTCGACGAAGACGACAACCTCTACGCCGTAAATAGCTTGCAGCCCATCGTTCACTAAGCACATTCCCGCAGAAATCGCAGGCGACCAGCGAACGCCAAGCCCGCTACCAACCGATTCGGTGGAAAGATATTGGCAAGTTTGTGCGGGATGTGTCGGCATTCGGCGCTTGAATCGCGATACGCGAACGATTAGCTTGGAATGTGTTGATTTCCGATTGACTGATTTCCTCTGGGCATTTGTCTTCTGCTGTTGCACTTCGTGGATAAACTTCGATTGAGGGAGTTTGTCGTAAGAGGAGTGCTGGATTTGTGAAATCGTCCTTTCGCATCAACCTTTCATCATATCCTCTGTGCGTATGCGGATCAGCAGCATGGCCCACTCCGACGACCCCTCGATCAAAGCAGAACCCAAGCAGCCCATCACTGGGTTAATCGCCGGCAGCGGATCGCGGGAACCGGTCTCGCGGGCGTTGACAATGGTCTTCACCGATCTGCAAGGGTCCACGTCTCTGAAGGAACTGATGGGAGACGACCGCGCTTCGACTTTGATTCAACGCCACTGCAAATTGGTGCTGAAAATTTGTGAAGCCGAACAAGGCCACGTCGTCAACAACCCCGGCGACGGGTTTTTTTTGGTGTTCGAGAAACCCAGCCAGGCGGTGCGGTTTGCTCTCCGAATCCAGTATGCCCATTCCGAAGATCCCGATTTGCCCGGCGTGCGAATCGGCATCCATCATGGCGAGGTCAATGTTTGCGAAGGTTTGGGCGGATTTTTGGGGATCGAAGTCGATACCGCTGCGCGTCGAGCAGATGGCGCGACCCGGCCAAATTTTGGTCTCCTCCTCGGCGTTCAAGAGCGCCAAAGCCCGCGTCCGGCACATCGAAAACGAGACCCCCGTGCGGTGGGAATGGTACGGAGAGTATTTATTGAAGGGCGTGGAAGATCCCGTGACTCTAGGCGAGGTGGGGTTTGAGGGGTTTTCGCCGTTCACCCCGCCGGCCCACGCACAGGTTTCGGTATCGGACATCTCAGTGGGGGGAGTCAATCAATTCGTACCCCGCCGGGAACAGAACCCGTTGCTCGCACCCGGTTCTTCCCACTCGGCGGGATCGCAACAATCGACCGCCGGACGGCTTTTGCTCGCAGGATGTGTGTTCCTGCTGTTGTTGGCAGCGGGCTTGTCGGGGGGATACTTCGTCGGATTGTCCCAAGTTGGCGGCGGTTCTCCCGACCACAGCGATTCCCAAGCCCAAGTCGAAGAACTGAAGAATCGGCTGAAAGCCACTTCCGCCAGGCTTTCGGAGATGGAGAGTCCGCACCGCCGCCGGCGCTGAAAAATTATCTCCAGCGAGTGATCGCCGAGCTGGCTCGCACGCCTGGGGCGGAAAATTTGAGCATTTATACACATCGGGAACGCTCTTCTTGCTGACGCCCAAAGCGACCCGCAGCAAGCTGATGGGCGTTTATGGCCGCATCATCCGCTGGCGGCTCGACATCGATAAACTCGATCCCAGGGAACAGTTGCTGTTATCGCTCACGGGATACGCCCACGAAGCGGAACCGCTCGCCCAGAACGAAAAACCCGGCGATTACATCAATTCACGGGTTGACCGCCTGCTGTTCGACAAGGATCTTCTCAACTGCGACCTCAACTTAGAAACCGTGCCCGTTGAGCAAAAAGGCATTCTCGTTCTCGGCGAACCGGCGGCGGGGAAAACCACTTTGTTGAAGTTTCTCGAACTGGAGGCCGCCCGGCGGGCGCTGGGCGATCCCACGGCCCTCGTGCCGGTCCGCATCGAACTCGGGCCATTGAAAACCGGCACGCGCCAAGAATTGCTGGACGAAATCGAACACATCGCCAGACGCGGCCCGGAAGACAAGACGGGAGAGTTCGTATTGCCCCCCTCGCACAAGTATTTGTTGCTCATCGATGCACTGGATGAAGCCCCCAATACCCAAACGGCGGCGCAAGCCTGCATCGAACTGGCCCAGGATGAACGCATCGGACGCATCGTCGTCACCTCGCGAATCATCAATTACGATGTGCTCCTCCGCCGCAGCGATTCAAACCTCGCCAAACATGGGTTCCGCACCTGTCTTTACTACGGCCATTCTCCGGCGGGGGTCGAACAGCGGGTGCTGATGGGACCGCAGTCCGAACATCGGCAAAACCTGCTCGACATGCTGGGCAGTTCCAAGAAACGGGCCGTCTGGCTGCAATACTTTCGCTTGCCGGCGCATTTCGAGTTCGCCAGCGAGTTTCTCCTCGACGCCGACCCGGGGGAACTCGAATCGCCCAATCGGTTCCGGTTGCTCGAAAGCTACTTAGGGAGCTTGATGGAAAAACGAGACTGGGCGGGGCCGCGTCCATCGCAGGCGGAAGTAGACCCCTTACTGTCGCAGATCGCCGGTTACGTTTTTCAGACCTCCTCGCGTTCCTTCTCCAAAGTGCAAATCCGCGAGGCCATGAAGAAAGGCCCGGAAGCGGAAATCGATGATAAAGAGATGGAAAAAATTGTACACCTACTGACCTTCGCCACGAAAGTCGGCATTATCGAAGTCATCCCAGACGGCTACCGTTTTCGGCATGCCCAGTATATTGATATATGCCGCCCGCTCCGATCTGGATTGGAAAACCATTCAAATCGGCGATTGGCGACAAAACGCTTTGGATCCGTAAAGCGGATGCTCGATCTCGCCAAGCAGCACGCCGCCCAACCCATCCCCCAGGCAAGCCCACGCTCAGCGAACGACTACGTGGTGGAACTGGCCATTCAGTGCATCAATAGCGGACCGCTGCGCGAGGAACCCGAAATGACCGAGATTCGCAAGGAACTCGAACATCTCTCCAAAGT
>CAWAVN010000009.1:950000-1765000 GCA_963785505.1 uncultured Planctomycetaceae bacterium | reverse complement strand
AAGGTTCACTTTCCCTTGAAAATCCTCCTGGGAATTTGCGGATTTGCCCGCTGAATGCCTGGAGTTTTCCCACTTGCCGGGCCGCGGTTTAATCGGCCGGTTCCAAGCGGAAGAGCTTGGAACCGGTCTTGTCCGCGTTTTCTGTCATTGAGCCGGCTTCATCGAAGTGAATTCGCAACCGCAACCCGCTTTCCATTTCCGGCGGTGTTTTTTTCCAGCCAGTGCGGGCGGTCATCTGGGGTTGCAGGTTCGTTGCGGGGGGAACTTTCCGCCACGGCAGCCGGGGGAGTCTTTTCCTGGGGTGGTTTTACTTCGGCAGGGGAGGGTTCGGGGGTCGGCGGAACGGCAGCGGTTTTCGGTTTGGAGGCGGTCGGTTCGGGCGGGGTTTTCTCGGCTAGTTTCACCTTCTGCTTGGGACGGGAAAACACGGCGGGCTTGCTGTATACCACGAGAGGGGCCGAATCGTCGTTTTCACCGGAAGAATTGAGGGAAAAGAGTTCTGCCCCTGCGAATTGGGTTCCGCCGTGGATGTCGCCTCGCTGAAACGGCCCGGCCCCTAAAACCCAAAGGTCTTTGGTCTTGCTGCGAATCGGCGAAATGCCCGATTGCCAAACCGGTTCTCCCGTTTCGCGTTGATAGGCGAAGGCTCCGATTTTTACGGCGGCGAGTTGCTCGTTCCGTTTCGCCACAGCGAGTTCCGGGATCGTAGGCAACGGCGGGGAGTTGGGCACAAACCGGGAGGCGGCGTTCAAAAAATTACTGGCGGGGATGCCGTAGGTAATTTCGTGCTGATCCATCCCCAACGTTCCAATGCGGGCTTCCACGACGTATTCCGCATCCTTTTTCTCATCTCGCAATAAGCAGCGGGCCGCCACGAGTTGCTGCCTCAGCGAGCTGGTAATGTACTCCGCGTTGACGAACCCAACCCCTTTTACATCCTTGAGATAGGTTGTGTCAAAATACACGGTTTTCCCGGAGAGGGCACGAAAGTCGATCTGGGCCACGCTGCGATCGACGGCGGCGGAGGTCAAAAGCTGCTGCGTCGCATCCCGTTGCTGCGTGGTGCCGCAGCCCAAGCACAGCAGGGAAAAAACGAGCAAGGGATGGAATGCGAGACCCGCCTTCATCAAAATTCGCGACCCGATTTTAGCGTGTGAGAGTGGATGTGAGAGGAGGCCGCAAAGTATAGCGGATTCCGCATGCCTGCCAAGAGGCGTTGGTAATCGCCCAAATTTTGGACATGCTTTTACTGTTCAGGTGATTGCGGATTGATAGGAAAAGCCCGATCTTTTGCTGGAAGTCCTTAACAACTCCTTTGAATTCGCTTATAATCATCCACAACTCAATCCGTATTTCTACTTGTCACATTCAGCAATTATCCTCAACGAATGGGCATTCTCAATCTGAGAATGGCCCTACTCCGGTTTTCCATCGCGACACGGATCGCGGGCCAAATCCAATCGCTTTGGAATACTTTCGGTTTTGAAGATGGGGCTTTCGAGCGGGGGAGCGGCGTGCTTTCTGCTCGATGACCGACATCGCTTTATCCTTGTTCCAAGCGAGTTTCCGCCGATGCCAAGCGAACCCAATGCTGCCAGTTCCGGAGTGATCGAGCACGGCGCGGTTCCTCCAGTGCCTCCGCCTCCTCCTCAAACAAAGCCCGTCAAGAAGCAGAATGGCGGCCCGGCCCAAACCAAGCCGGCGGCTGCGGTTGCCGCCGGAGCCATCCCGCCTCCGCCCAAACCCCAGGCCAAATCGGCCGCGGCGGCTCCTCCCACAAAAAAGAAGCCGCCTGCTGCACCGTCGGCAGAAGATCTTGCGGAATCCAGAGGCCGGGCCACCCGACCCACTTGGTTGCAAATGGTTGTGGTGTATGGGACGAGCATGGTGCTGCACGTGTTGGTGCTGGTGGTTTTGGGTTTGATTGTGCTGCCAGCACAAGTTCGCGAGGAACTGCTCAACGTGCTGGTGGAAGTCAAAGAACCCGAACCCGTGACGATCGACACCGAGGTTGCGGAACCGGAACCTCTGGAAGAGCAAACCGTGGAAGAAGAGGTTGTGGCCGATGCCAATTCGTTGGTGGAAAGCGAAACCGATGCGGTGGACAAATTCAATTTGGACATCAGCGATGCCGAGTTAAGCCTGAAAGCCGATGTCACGGACGGGCCTTCGCTGCCGATTAAAAAGGGCGATGTTTCCGCCGGACGAAGCCAGGCGGCACGAGGGAAAATGCTGGCCGAACGCGGGGGCAGCAATGCCAGCGATGCCGCCGTCGGTGCGGCATTGCAATGGCTGGCTTCGGTGCAAAGACGGGATGGAAGTTGGGACTTCACCGATGTGGGCAAATCGTCCCAGGCGGGAACCCTCTCCTCCCCGACCGGAGCGACCGGAATGGCTTTGATGGCGTTTCTGGGCGCGGGCCACACCCACATGAAATCCTCCCACCATAAAGAGACCGTCAGCCGGGGGATCAACTATTTATTGAAAGCGGGCATCCCGCGTCCCGCCGGGTTGGACTTTCGCGGACCGAAGCCGGGCAACGACGGCATGTACGTTCAAGCGATTGTGGCCACTGCGCTCGCCGAAGCACACGGCATGACCAACGACCGCCGACTTCGGCCCGTGGCCCAAGGGGCGACGAACTTTATCGTCCGTGCCCAACACTCCGGCGGCGGCTGGCGATACCGGCCCAATCAAGCAGGTGATACTTCCGTGGTGGGTTGGCAAGTCATGGCCTTGAAAAGCGCTTACCATGCAAAAATTCCCATTCCCCGCACGGTGGCGATGGGCGTGAAAAAGTTTCTCGATGATGTTTCGTCCGACAATCAAGCCAAATACGCTTACACGCCCGGAAGCGGTCCCAAACCGTCCACCACCTCCATCGGACTGTTGTGCCGCATGTACATGGGCTGGAAAGTCGATAACCCGGCTTTGAAGGCCGGCGTACAATATCTGGCGAAGTTGGGGCCATCCAAACGCGACATCTACTACGACTACTACGCCAGCCAGGTGATGATCCAATTCACGGGAGCCAAAGGCCCCGTTTGGGACAAATGGAACATCCCCCTCAGGGATTGGCTGGTGGCCACCCAACAGAAAACCGGCCCCGAAAAAGGCAGTTGGAACAACTTTGGCGGCCACGGGGGCAACGCCGGTCGAATTTACAACACCTGTATGGCCGTAATGAATTTGGAAATCTACTACCGCGTGCTGCCCCTCTACCAACGCGCCGGCATCGAAGGCGAGTTTTAGTGACCCAGCTCAGTTTTTGGTGTGGGTCATGTTGATGGGATATATTGCAACCCGAATACTTCGGGCTAAGGCTTCGCGAGACCTTCCAAATAGGCGAGGATTTCTAAAACTTCCTCCCGCGTGAAGCGGTCCAACAAGGCTTTGGGCATCATCGATTTTGAGGCTTGCACCATCTCCTCGATTTTCGCCCGCGGAATCACCGTGGGCTTCGGGGCTTCGGGATTGATAAGCAGGCTGATCGAATCCTTATCCTCGGCGGTCACGATGCCCGTCAACGGCAGGCCGTCCGTGGTCAGCACCATCCGCACCGCGTATTTGGGTTCGATGCGATGCGAAGGATCGAGAATCTCCCTGAGCACGCCTTTGCGGTCCGACTTCCAACGCTTGAACACATCCGTCAGTTCCGGGCCGACTTTCCCCCCTTTCCCTTGAACGCGATGGCATTGGGCACAGGTGGCTTCTTGAAAGAGTTTCGCTCCAATCCTTGGCGAACCGCCGGGAAAGTCGGCCCCCAAATCGGCTTCAAAATCCTCGATGCTCCACGCCTTGACGAACTCGCGGTTGCTGCCGATGGGATCTTTGGGTTTGACCGGGGTTTTCAGCCAGGCATCCAAATCTCTCACCACAACCATCACGCCGTACATCCGCATCCAATGCCGGGGAAAGGTGCAGACGAACGGATATTCTCCCGGTTCTTGCGGGGCGGAAAACGTCAGCCGTTCGAGTTTCCCCACCGGAACCATGTCCGTGGCATAAAGCACTTTCGGGGATTGGGGCACGTAGGGTTTGCCTTGAAATCCGGGCTTCGGCCCCAACATGGCCCCTTCCTCTGCGACTTCTTTCAGCGCCCCCGGCTGGACGATCACAAAATTGTGGGGCATCAGATCATCGTTCTTCAAGATGATTTGCACGGGCCGACCGGCTTCCACCGCGAAGTAGGGCGTGTCGTAGCGCATTTCTTCTTCGATGGTATGAATCTGCACCACGCGGACCGTCACCGCCCGCAACCGCTCGCGATAATTGCGGGCGATCTCGACGGGCAGGCTCGCCAGAAGTTGGTCGGCGAGTTGCATCGCGTTCAAAAATGCTTCGGTGGTACGCTTTGCGGCGGGCGTGGTTTCCGCGTATTCCACCAAAACCTTCGCCAGATTTTGGGCAGTTTTCAGATCGCGGTGCTTCGCGGGAATCGTCAACAGCGTGCGGACGGCGGAATCGCGATAGGCTTCCTCGGAAACGAACGCAGCCAGCCTTTGAAAAGTTTCCTGGGGCCGCGCGGGCACGTGGGACAATGCCTCGATGGCAGCCCGCAGGATTTCGGGAGCCTGTTTTTCGGCCAACAATTCGGAAATCTGCGGCCATAACCGAGATCGCGTTTGGGCAGCGGGAATCAAAGCCGTCGCCGCCAGCCAATCCAAGCTGGCTTGTTTCGAGTTCCTCGGCAGTTGATTCTTCCCGGCGGCGATCAATCCTGCATAACCGACTGGCCGCAGCAAGGCATTTGCGGATTTTGTGGCTGCTTCCAAAGCGTGTTTGCGGGCCAGCAATTCCGCTGGAGGCCGAGCGAGCAACATCGCCGCCAATTGGGTGCTGGTACGCCGATCTTGGGAGGTCTCGGCATCCAACGTTTCCAAGGCCGCCAGCAATTCGGCAATGGGCTGAGATTTGTGAATCGCGGTCAGCCCCGCAAGTGCCTCGTCCCGGTCTTGCCGGGCCATTCCCGCCCGCGTGAGAATCGCCATGTAAACCGGCGAGTATTTGGGATCATCGGTCTGACGTTCCACCAACAGTAAGTGTTGGTTGTCGAGCCGATTCAATTGAAACCACACGATGCGGGGGCTTTTCTCCAAAAACACTTTCGGCGGTTGAACCTCCACCGCCTTTTCGATCGGTGAAGAATCCGCTTCTTCCGCGAAGGCTTCCACGTGAAAGAGACAACAGATCAAGATGACAAGACTGGCACGAAGCGGGAAATTTTCCATGAGTGTCGATTGAATAAAGTTCAGCGAGTCCTGCTGATGGGGAATCGCGAAAAGCCTGGGGTTCAATCCGCGGAAGAAATTGGTTCCAGCCATCCCAAAACGTCGCCGGGTTTCACGCGGGAGTTGGCGGACTGTTCGATTTTAGCCAAACGCCCGGCGGACGGCGAGGACACGCTGAAAGAGACGCCGGGGATCAGCACATCGACCAAGCGCTCGCCGACTTCCACGGTTTCTTCCAACTCGACCAGCCAAGTGCTGACGCGGATGGGCTCGTCCCCCGCCCAAATCGGGAAGCAAGAGGGGAGTCAGCAGGGGAACTTTTTCCGAGGGAGAAAACTCCGTCATTGTTGAAATCCTTATTTGCGGCACAAAGGCTCTAGTCCTCGCGGGCAAAGAAATCATGTGCGATCTAGGATGTTGTAGCCCGAAGCTTAAGCGGGGCAAGCGGTTAGGCTGCCTCGCTTACGTTTCGGGTTTTGGCCAAACCTGCCGGCTTGAAGTATCATACCTTCCGAAAGCCTTGTCGCCCAATCACCGCGGGATCGGTTTTTGCTCCTCCGTAAACACGCCAACCCAATCTTCACGTTGCCATGAAGACCGGGTTGGTTTTTGATTTGGGTGATTGGCGATCGGTTAGAAGAATCCTCCCCCCCCACCGCCGCCGCCGCCGAATCCCCCACCACCGAATCCCCCACCGCCGCCGCCGCCGCCTCCCCCGAAGCGAGTATAGATAAAGCGGTAGTAATCCATCTGGGCTTCTTGGGAATTAATTGCCTTGGCGTATGCGGGCGAAACAATCGTGCGTTGCTGGGCATCGGGGTTGCCGAAGTCCGTCAGCACCTGAGCCACGGTATCGCGGCGGAGAGCATCCAATTCGGGATCGGCATTATTGGGTGAGCGTTCTACAATCACGGGGAACGGGGCGCTTCTCATACGGGCGGCGACTTCCATAATGTGATCCTTCCCGATGGGTGCGAGTTCCGCCGTCTTTCCGACAAACTCGTGCCGATGGAAGATAAAGTCCGTCGCCTCGGCATTGGCTTGCATGGTGTGATAGTGTGCTCTCACCACGCTTCCCAGCGGTTGTTCATCGGGAATTGCCATCGAACGGGGATGCCAGCAACCGCCCCAAGGCCAACAGCCGCCCCAAGGCCAGCAACTATTGCAGCCGTTGCAATTGTCGCCTCGCCCGCACCAGTTCCAAGGGCAGAGATACCAGCAGCAGCCTCTTTCGCCGCAGCTTCCGCCACAACCCTGGTTGCGCGCGGTGCCGGTTTGCGAACACGATTGAGAATCGCTGCCGCATTGCGGAGTTCTCATGCCCGCGCAGCCGGTGTAAATCAGGCTGATGCCGAGCAGCAAGCTCAAGGGCATCCATCGTTTTCGGAATGGGGTCATGATTATCCTCGTGCGGAGTACGGGAATCGTGTGTGAAAGGTCGGCTTCGCGGTCCGATGCCTCCGGGCGTTGCAAAGCCTGATGGGGCGATGTTCGTGAACTCGCCTGCGAGTCGAAGCCTAAGTCTTGGGTGCGGGTTATCTTCGCCGAGCGGCGGGAGGAACGTTCCAATCGGCTCGCGCGGCGGAATTTTGCGGGGACGGTTGTTGGTAGCTCGCCGGCGTAACCCCTTGTCGGCTGGGATAACCTCGTTGTTGCCAAGTCGTGTACGGGGCGGCTTGGCCCGATGGAATCTGACCGGGATAACTCGCCGGCGGCGGAGCGATCGGGGGCGAATTTTGGAATTGTGGGCTAGGGGCCTGCATTTGCGGTTGGTACTCGTTGGTACTGCGTTGGTATTGCAGAGGCGTTCCCAACGGAACAGCTCCGTAGGTATTGTTCGGAATCGGAGCATATTGCGGTTCGGCGGGCACGGGATTGAACAGCCGGTAAGGCACGTTAATTCCGCGATTGCTGTCGCTGCCCAAAGGCGGTACTTGATAGTAGCCGGTGTCCGGGGCACCTTCCGTCATTGCGGCGTGATAGAGTTCCCATTGGTTGGGCGGAGTGACTTCATAGCCCGGCACGGGGGGAACTTCATCGGCATCCATCGGGCGGACCAATTCGGGAGAAACCAGCACCAACAGTTCCGATTCATCTTGCGAAGCCATTTTGGTGTTGAAAAACAGAGGGCCAACCACGGGAATTTCCCCCAAGAAGGGGATCCGCGTGACCTCCGCATTGGCCTGATGGGTAATCAAACCCGCGATGGCGATGGTCTGCCCTTCGCGGAGTTCCACCGTGGTTTGCACCCGGCGGGAGTTCAGCCCGGGGATTCCACCCACCGACAAACCTTGATTGGCTTGACTGAATTCCGGCACGATCCTCATACGGATGAGGTCGCGATCAATCACCATCGGAATGACGAGAATGGAAGTTCCGTAGCCTCGAAACGTGGTCGTTTGCCCTTGCGCACCGCCCACGCCCACGATGGTGGGCACGGCGAATTCGCCCCCGGAGAGAAAACTGGCGGGGTGGCCGCTGAGTACGGTCAGCGTGGGTTCGGACAAAATTTTCGCGGTCCCGTTCGATTCCAGCCAATTCAACAGCACGCTGACTTCGCCGTTCTCGAAGATCCCGGCCAACGTGCCCCCGCCGCCGCCCAATGTCGAGGTGATGAGATTCCGCCCATTGCTGATGAGACCTCCCAAATTCAGGCCCATCCGCCGCAGTTGCGAACGCTTGAGTTCGGCGATTCGCACGCGGAGCATAATTTGATATTCGCCGGGAACTTCCAGCATGTTGACGATCAAGCCCGAACCCAAGCCGAAGCCGTTGCCCAGCCCCAAACCTAAGCCCGCTCCGCCAAGACCGCCGAGTTGCGTTTGGGCCGCCACGGGTTGCGGTCCGCCCAATCGCCCATCGCGGTTGATGATCTCGCCCTGGATGATTTGCAAAATTTGGGCGGCTTCTTCCCCATCGCGGGCTTGGCCCTTCACCACGATTTTGCCGGAAAGCGGAATGAGATACACTTTGCTATTGGGAAAGAGAATCGCCAATTTGCGTTCCAGACGGCCATAATCAATCCGCCGCTGGTCTTCCAGCGAGGGATCGGGAATGACGGTGACTTCATAAATCAACGGTTCCTGTTCGCCTTCAAACCAGTACAGCAAATTCGTCGAACCTTGTTCCAGCCCCACGATGGCTAATTCCGTCGGGCTGTATTGAACAATGTCGATCACACTCGGATCGGCAATTGCAAATCGCGTCACCCGCTGCTTGAGCACCACCAATTGGCTGCGCCGATGGATGACTTCCATTTTTTCCGTGGCCACCGGCAAACGGTCGATTTGCCGAGGCAGCGGCTTATCCAAATCGCCCCGGTCTCTGATGAGTTGGGTTTGTGCGCTTGGAAATCCCATAGCCCCCATGCCCGGAAGATGGGCGCTTTGTTGCGGAGGCAACGGTCCGGGAGACGTCGGCGGGGGAGCCAGCGGCATGCCCGCTTGCGAAGCCGCATCCAGCATTCCGGGGCCGCGCAGCAGTGGCGGTTGAGCCGAAAGGTTTTTCCCGCTCGCGGCGACTGCGAGGAAAATCCCCGCCGCCAGCGGCCAAAGTCGCGGGCATCCGGCAGACCGCCCTAAGATGCAACCGACGAAATCATCTAGCGACTTCAACATCCGACGTTGCTCCTTAACTTCCTGCGCCGGTACCAATGCACGACAATTCGGAATAACTTCGCGGAACGTGCGTGCCCGCCCACTCTTCTCATCAAATGCTCAAATCTCACGCAAAGTGAGCGAGCGCAGCATCAAGTTTATCGGTTAGTTCCTGTTATAGCAGTTAAGAGGCATTCAACAATTACCCAGCTTTTGCCGGGAGATCGTCGTAAGTGTTTGTCTCCCATCAACAAAAAAGACCGGGGATCAACCCGGTCTCTGTGGAAGATTTTTGCGAATGCCGGCGGGGGAATTTCCCTCAAATTCTACCACGGACGATTGGTGTCGCGGTTGTAGATCGGATGGCCGGGAAAATACCAAGGAGCCCGATAGGAATAATAAGGAAACCGATAGGTTCCGCCTTCCGAACGCCGGTAATAGCCGGGGCCGAAATGGTAGTGATAGGCACTATGATCGAACGCCCAAGGCGTGCCGGTCGTTTGATGAACCGAATACAGCGGCTGATTCCGTCCCGGCGTGGTGTAGTAATATGGTCTTCCCATCCGGGGTTCATATCCGCCGGACTGCCAGGCGTTGGGGCCGTAAATGATGCCCGGCACGACCACGCCTCCATAATAGGGAGGAACCGTCGATTTGGTCGGTTGGGCGGGAATGGGCTGGGATTCCACGGAAGGTAGGGCTTCCGGTTCATGCGGCGGCAATAACGGCAGAGAATCGACCGCCGGAGCCTGTTCCACAGGAGTCGGCACCGAATCGAGCACGGGAGTCGGCAGGGTGGGCAATTTGCTGGGGTTGGGCGGCAATTGAGCAAAAGCCGCACCCGCGCCGATCATGCCGGCCAACCCCGCAATGATTGCAGGTTTCAAAAGATGCTTCATCGGTTGATCCTCAAAAGAAGGGCTGCCGCTGGATTTTCCGCAACAGTAAGCGGCAGATGCTCAACTATAAGACCCCGTGGAATTCACTTGAGGAAAATCCCTTTCCTCTCGCCGAAATTGCGCAGAGAACCCGCAAGCGGGCCGAATCTGCCGGTTTTACCGATTGTGGATTTTCGCGGGAATGTGCGGAAGAAAGAAACGGCGGATTTCCGATAAGGAATAAGGAACCTGTGAAACGTCCGCGGGCACGGTGAATTGCACCTTCCTGGCAGCAAATTCCGGGAAAAATTGAACACAAAACATTTTGGCGAGGGAGAGGCCAACCATGCTCGGCAGTTTGAGCGCAACGATGTCGGTCGTTCTGGTTTTGGGGCAAGCCGGATACCCCGATGCCTCGGTTCCGCCCGTGAACATTAGCGAATTCGGCAGTTTCGACGGCTACGGATTTGGGGGCCAGTTGTATCCCTTCGATTCGGCTTATCCTTGGGTCCACGGGTACTTTCAGGAAATCCCCGCTTACGGCGGTTATGTTGCCTTCCGTCCGTACAACTACAAGCACGTTTTGTCGCAATCGCAAGCCGCCGGCGGTTGGGGGCTGAACCCCACAATGCCTTATTCCCAGCAATTTTGGCATCGCTACAATCAAAGAGCCACGCTTCACATGGGCGGCCCTTATCAAGCGATCCCGCGCCCAATCCCTATGGCGTCAATCCCACCGGCTACCAGTACCCGCCCCTCGCCCCTGCCGCGCCAAGCGATCCGCAATACTTCCAACGCTAATCGCGACAATTGCCTATTGCTTGCTCGCGCATCATCCAGCCTTATCATTCGGCTCACGTCTCTCTACATTGGACATTTACTTCGGATTGGACGTGAGAATAGCAGTTGGAGGAAAGACAAGAGCAAAGGCACAATCCTACGGATTTCCATCCTCTCAATTCCCTTCTCAATCCTCACTTTGAAGTTTGAGAGAACAGCGTGGCCAACCCAAATTCTTAGACGTTATGATGCACTAGCACGTTTTGTTGGCTTATGATTAGGCTAGGGATTTAGGAGGCCGGTCGATGCAGGTCATTCTCACGGCGGTGGGACCGGACAACAGTGGATTGGCCGACCCGATTGTGCATTACGTGACCGGGGCCGGTGCGAACATCCATGAAATTCAGATGTACGACCGCGATGATGAAAAACTGTTCGCCATGCTGTTGCGGATGGAATGGCCGGATCATCTCGAACCCGTTCCGCTACTGCGAGAGCGAATGCAACAAATCGGCGAATTGAAAGGGCTTTCCATTCGCACTTGGTCGCGGGATGACCGCCCCGGTTTGCCCAAAATCGCCATTTGCACCACTTACCGTCCCGAACCGGCGTTAGCGATTCTCCGAGCAATCCGCGATGGCCGTTTGAAAGCCGAGCCAAGCGTGATGATCGGAAACCGACCCGCTTGCCGAGGACTGGCCGAGCAATTTGGGGTCGATTGGCAAGACATCGGCGATCGGCAGGGCAACCCCGACAATCGGCGAATGGTCGAATTGATCGACGAGTACGAAGTGGATTATGTCGTGCTCGCCCGCTACATGCGGGTGCTGCCGCCGGCCATCTGCTGGCAGTTTGCGGGCGGACGCATCATCAATCTGCATCACGGTTTGCTGCCGTCCTTTCCAGGGTTCCGCCCCTACGAAGATGCCTATCAGCACCGCATGCTGACTTACGGAGCCACCGTACATTTCATCGTGCCGGAACTCGATGCGGGCAATCAAATCATCAATCAAAGCACGTTTACCGTGTTCCCCGGCACGAGCTTGGACGCCATCAAACGCCAAGGCGAAACCGACCACGAACCGGCTTGCTTAGTGGAGGGTCTCCGCCGCGTGCTAGACCGCGAAGTCGAATTGCACTTCCACCGCGTGATTCGCACCGGGTCTTCTGTTTAGGATTCGTTCGAGAAATCGCTATCCTCAAAAAAATGAGCGGCGAATTCTCGAACGAACCCAAATACATCCCCTCTCATCGAACCAGCCGATAATTGCTAGCCATCCTCAATTCTCCATCTTCCATGATCCGCCACATCTTAACACTGGCGTAAACTTTGCCGGTTAAGTGAACTTTACGGGTTGTACTCAAGCTGCGGGTTCCGTTTCGCCGATTGGATTGAATACAGAAGCAGGGGGGCTTCCGATTCATGAAAATATGGCGCGAATGCTCTACGGACTCTATCTGTCGGCTCAGGGAGCGAGAAATCAAACCCTGCGGCTGCAAACCATCGCCAACAACGTGGCCAATGCGGATACCACCGCCTTCAAACGAGAACTGGCGGTGTTCCAAGACCATCTGCCTTTTGATGCTCAGCAAGGCAACCTCACACACCCGCCGGGGAATCTCAATCGTTCCACGGGGGGAACGACCATCGCCACCACGCAAACCGACTATACCACGGGGCCGCTGACTCGAACGGGGGCACCTTACGATCTGGCCATCACCGGCCCGGGTTTTTTCCAAGTAAAACAAGGCTCCGAAAAACTGTTGACCCGCGATGGGCAACTCAGCATCAATCACTTGGGAGAAATCGTGACGCAGGCCAAAGGCTTGCCCGTGTTGAATACGCAAGGAACAAGCATCGTGGTTCCGCCTGGAGTGAAACAGGTCAACGTCGGCCCCGCCGGCAACGTCCTCGCCGTGACTTCGGAAAACGAAATGATTCCCCTAGGGCAACTCAATTTGGTCGAACCGGCCGCATTCAAAGATCTGCAAAAACTGGGCGGCAATCTGTACCGAGGAACCGGCCCGCTCGTTCCCGCTTCAAGCAACGCACAAATTCGCCAGGGCTTTTTGGAAGCCTCGGGAGTCCATCCGATTTCTGAAACCGTGCAGATGATCGAAGCCTCCCGAGCGTTTGAAACTAACATCAATATGATTCACTTCCAAGATGAATCGCTCTCGCTCCTTCTGCAATCCATGACCAAACAATAGACCGCATCATCAATGCCAAGAACCGGCGGCGGTCATCGGCGATTCAAAAAGGGGGACATATATGAGTTTGCAAGCGCTCTATGCCGCCGCCACTGGGATGGAGGCATACCAATTCAAACTGGACAATACCGCCAACAACCTGGCCAACGCGGGCAGCACCGGATTCAAACGCCAACGGGTGAATTTCGAGGATCTCTACTATCAACAATTCAAACCCCCCGGTGCAATCGACAACCAGGGCCAGTTGACGCCCACCGGAATCGCGTTAGGGCTGGGCACCCGAGTGCAAGCAACCGCTGTGGACCACAACCAAGGCAACCTGCTGGAAACCGAGCAACGCTACGATATGGCCATCGTCGGCCAAGGGTTTTTTCAAGTGCAAGATGGAAACCAAACGCTCTATTCACGGGCGGGGAATTTCAATCTGAACAACCTAGGGCAACTCGTGCTGCAATCGGCGGATCGCGGGCGGTTGCTCAATCCGCCGATTACAATTCCTCAGAATGCGATCAGCGTTTCGATTTCCAGCGAGGGCATCGTCAACGTGCAGCTAGCCGGGCAAACCAATCAAACCCAAGTCGGAACCATACAAACCGTCTCGTTCATCAACCCGCAGGGATTATTGCAAAAGGGGGAAAATCTTTTCGCCGCCTCCTCTGCCTCGGGATTCCCGCTGATCGGGACGCCGGGCCTAAATGGTCTCGGCCAGATTCGCCAAGGGTTTCTCGAAAGTTCCAACGTGGAACCCGTGCGCGAGTTGGTGGACCTCATTAAAACGCAGCGAAATTTTGAATTGAACAGTCAAGTCGTCCAAGCCGCCGACCAAACCCTGCAACTCATCGCCAACCTAAGACGGTTCTAGTAAAAAACAGCAAACGTGAGCAGAGGCTTGAGCCACGCAGGCTATATCAAATCGCTCAAACGCATATACTATTTTCTTGGTGTTCATAGTACGAATAGCCCATCAGTCGAGGTAGTCTCTATGTTCGACCGTTATCGGCTTCTCCCGTTGATGTTATTGATCCCGCTCCAAGCCGGCATAGCTTATGGAGTGACCATTCGATTTCGGTCTCGCGTGGAGGCGTCCCAGCCATTTATTCATTTAGGAGACATCGCCGAGATCACCGGAGCGACGCCGGAAATCATCGCGGCCTATGAACGCGCCAAGCTCGCGCGAGTCCGCCTCAAGGAGGCCGGTCGGTGTTGGATTTCGATGCGATTCGCAATCGCCTGACCGCCTTGGGATTCTCATCGGGCGAATTAGAGTTCACCGGAAAAAGCCGCATCATCATCAGCAGTCCCGCCGGCGACTCTTCCTCGCAGGCGAAGAGAGTCGAACCCGCGGTGTATCTAAAGACTTCCGCCCAATCCAACACGGCGAACATCCAAACGCTCCAGGCAAATCGCATTGTTCTACAAGCTGTTCGCAACGAGTTGGCAAAAAGCCTCACGCCATCCGAACTTGCACAGGCGGAAATAAAAACCCGCATACAGCCCAGCGACGTGCCGCGAGTTCAAGGGACAAGCGATGCAGATTGGAAAATCGAGGGCTGGTCGCGAACGCTCGAAGAACCGCATCACCTAATCTTCACCCCGCACCATCCGGCTAGAATGACGGAACCGATGCAGATCATTTGCGAAATCAAAATGCCGCCGAGAACACTCACCGTGAATCGAATTTGCCGGCAGGCCACGTAATTTCCACATCCGATCTGGATTGGGTTTATTCCAATAGTTCCGACCCGAATATCCACACCGCCGACATCGTGGGTATGGAAACCGAGCGTTCCATTCAGCCGGGGGTTCCCATTCGATTGACCGATCTGCGCGTAAAACCTTACGTCCGCACGAGAGACCTCGTCACCGTGTCCGCCAGACAGGGGGGCATCATCGTGAATCAACCCATGCGCAATGGGAACCGGCGGGTTGGGCGAAACCGTGAACTTCACAACTCTCGACGGCCGAGAACGATTCACCGCCCGCATCACCGGCTACCATGAAGCCGAAATCATAGACTCTTACAGCCCCGGCAAACCCTAAGCCACAAAGCCCTATCTATCGAGAGTGAGAGGAAGGCTAGATGCGCACGCAACAAAACCGCCGGCGTCAAATCGCCCAAACGGGGTTTTGCTCAATCCTACTGGGGTTTTGCGGAGCCGCGATGGTCCATGCGCAAGTCCCCCCCTCGCCAAGTGTCTTCCAGGAACCAAGCAGGAATCGGCCCGTGCCGTTGCCTCCGCAGGGGAGGAATCGCCCCGCACCATTGTCTTCACCCAATTGGAATCGCCCTGCGCCGTTGCTGCAGCCGGGCGGGCAAAACGTTCCCCTTCCGCCCAATCCCCGCCTGTCCTCCGCACCTCCCGGAGTGTTCATTGATAGCCCGCGGGACTATAACGTGCGCGACTATTCCTGGCTCTATATTGCTTCTCAGCAACCTCGCGAAATCAAACAGCAGGACCTGGTTACTATCTTGGTCAAAGAAGTCTCCGAAGTGACGCTCAACTCCACATTCAATCGACAACGGCGGGCGACGCTGCTGGCCCAATTAAAAGAGTTTATCCGCATCGGCAAAAATGGAAATCTGGACAATGCCTCATCAAATGAGCCTACGATTGATGCCAGCTTGAACGGCCGAATCAATTCGTTGGGGAATGCGATTGATGCGGAACAGGTGGTCTATAAAATCGCCGCCACGGTAGTTGAAGTTCTCCCCAACGGCAATCTCGTTCTCGAAGCGCAGAAACAGATCCAAACGAGCAAAGAATACTGGACCTATACTCTAACGGGAATCATTCGCAGCCAGGACATTAACCGCGACAACACAGCCTTAAGCGAAAACATCGCGAATCTGCAAATCAAGAAAGTGCAAAGCGGCAAGGTTTACGATAGCACGAAGATCCCTTGGGGGACCAGGCTCTATGACTTGTTCTTCCCATTCTAAGCGGAGTTCTCACACGTTGCGACCGTTCGTTCCTCCTCCACTCATTAAACCGCTGCTTGCCCTGGGCGTTGTCGCTTGGTTGTTTCATTTCGCCCCGAACAGCTTGCAGGCACGGGTGAAGTTGGAGAGCATCTGCACGGTTTATGGTCCGCAAGAAATCAAGCTGACGGGGCTAGGTCTCGTTGTGGGCTTGAACGGAACGGGAGATGGGGGCAAAAACATGCCGGCTATGAGAGCCTTGCAAGCGGCCCTGCAACGCATGAATGCCCCCACCGTTGTGGAAGAACTCGAAGATGCGAACAACGTGGCGGTCGTTCTGGTGGAAGCGACAATTCCCCGGTCGGGAATCCGCCGCGGACAGCGGCTCGATTGCTACGTCAGTTCATTGATGGGAGCCAAAAGCCTGCGCGGAGGCAGGCTATTGCTTTCCCCTTTGACGGTCGGCAAGGTCGATGAAACTCATTCACCTGCCCTTGCGTCCGGCCCTATTTATATTGAAGGGGCCGATGTGCTGACGACGGGAAAAATCCCCGATGGGGTGCTGGTTCTCAATAATTTTATGTCCGAATTTATTGAAGATCGCAAAGAAGACGGCTATTTCGTCACCTTGCTGTTGGAGGCGGTTCATTCTACGTTTCATGGTGCGAGTGAAGTGGCCCGCGTCATCAACGGGGAGTTTAGCTTCGAGGCCGGCACGAATGAACTCGCCAAGGCGATCAGTCCCGGCGTCGTCGAGGTGAAAGTCCCCAAGCAGTACGTTTCCGACCCCGTTCGCTTTCTTTCCCTTTTATTAAGCGTAGGGATCGACAATCCGCATACAGAAGCCCGCGTGGTGGTCAACGTCAAGTCGGAAACGATCATCGTCACCGGGGAAGTCGAAATCAGCCCCGTGGTCATCTCGCATAAAAACTTGACCGTGCAAGTCGGCAATCAAATTTCATTAGAAGAGGCACCGCCGCCAAGGTTCGTTCCTTTGATGGATCGGGATGCAAGCCAATCTCCACAGCGGTTGGATGATCTAGTCAAAGCCCTCAATCAGTTGAGAGTTCCCACGAGCGACATTATCCAAATCCTTCGCGAACTGCACCGCTCGGGAAAACTTCACGCCGTCTATGTAGAGAACTAGGCTCTCTCTCGAAAACTGTAGTAGGGTCCGCTGTGCGGACCATTTGTTCGACGCTGATTATAAAAGAAGTGGTCTGCATGGCGGACCCTACTTTGAGGTCTATTGTCAATAACTGAAACGAAGGATTTCTATGTTGAACCTTTCCCAACTCACTGCGAATGCCAGCGCCCCATCGCAAAACATTTCTAATCTCACTCGCCTGAATTCCTCAGCGAAAAACACGGGCAAACCCGATGCCACTAAGGAAGCGTTTCAACAGTTTGTCGGGGAAACGTTCTTTCAGATGATGTTGAAATCTATGCGAAGCATGCACGATAAACCCGCCTACATGCACGGCGGACAAGCGGAGGATATGTTTCAAGGCCAACTCGATCAACAAATCGCGGGCGATCTGGCGCATAACTCCGGCGGCTCATTTTCGGAAGATCTTTATCAGCTTTTTGATTTGCAACAGAAACACCCGCTGCCTCAAACCAACTAACTCTGGTCGAACAGGGCACAAAATGGTCCGCAGAGAGGAATCTATGAACTTTAGGAGGCTGCAATAATGGATAGAAACGATCTTAAAACTCGTCTCAGCCAGTATTTTGTCGAGTTGGATTTCCTTCAAAACCAAGTTCGCGAACGACTTGATCGGCAGCAGATTTGCCTTGCCGCCCCCGATGCCCGGGAACTTAATACGATCACTCAGGAACTCGCTTTGGCGGTCGAGCAATTGGAAGCGATGGTCAATCGCCGGGCGGAATTGCTGAACTACGGACAATCTTTGGGCATCTCTGCCGCGACACTTCACGAACTCGCGGCCCAGATTGATGATTCCGATGGGAAGCTCGTTGCGACGACTCAACAGTTAAAGCTCAAAATCAATGCTTTGAATCATGCCGGCTATTCCCAATGGGTGGTATGCCAGAAATCGCATCTTCACTACGGACAACTTATTCAACTGATCGCGAACGGGGGTCGGCGGCCTCGCATTTCCAGCACGGGCAAACAATACGTTCAAGGCGGTGCGATTCTCGATGCGTCCGTCTAGCAATCGCTGAAATAGATATAGGGATTTTATTGAGTTGATGTTTGCGGCGGAATTTTTTGTAGTTTTTCTCGAACCCGCCGTTTGAGGCGATTCTTATGGGTCTAAATGCGGCATTGGCTACGGCCGGGCAATCTCTCGACGTTTTCAGCGCCGCCGTGCAAGTGGCGGGGCAAAACGTCGCCAACGCCAGCACGCCCGGATATATTCGCAACCAATTGCAGCTTGCGCCGGGTTCGAGTTATCAAAGCGGATCTTTGATCTTAGGAACCGGAGTTGTTGCCACCGGAGTTCAACAGCAAATCGATCAATATCTCGAACAGCGGATCTATAGCGCGAATTCCGACGTCTCCACCGCGACGGTGAAAGATGCCACCTACAAACAGTTGGAATCTTCCGTGCAAGAGCTGGGAAATTCGGATCTTTCCACCGCGTTTTCGGACTTTTTCTCCGCGATTCAAAACGTAGCCACGCAACCGGAGTCCGGGGCTTTTCGCGATCAAGCCGTTAGCCAGGGGAGCGATCTCGCCAGCAGTATCCGCACGTTATACGGTCGAGTGGACGACCTTCGCCAAGCTAAGGCGAGCCAGGTGGATGACCTAGTGACGGAAGCCAACGGTTTGATTAAGCAGATTCAAGACTTAAATACTAAAGTAGTGAAACTGGAATCGGGCGGGCTATCTCAAAGCGATGCGGGGGATGTGAGGTCGCAGCGCTATCAAGCGCTCAATCGGCTTTCTCAAATACTTCCCATTCAATACCGCGAGCAAGCGAACGGGGCTGTGAACGTTTCCACAGAATCGGACTATCTCGTACTCTCGAATGCGACTCAGCAATTGCAAGTCGTCAGCTCCGGGGATGGAACAGGAAATACCCGCGTGGAACTTTCCAAGACCGGGCACGAAATCGGAGGGGCCGGCGGCGAATTGCGAGGCGCGATCGAAAGCCGAGATGACGTTCTGGGCGGATTTCTCAACAATCTCGACAAGCTCACGTCGAACGTGATTTATGAGTTCAACAAAGTGCAATCGACCGGGCAGGGCTTAAGCGGGCTGACTTCGACGGTTTCCGACAATCGCGTACTCGATCCGAATGCGTTTTTGAACCAGGCGGACAACGGGTTAACGCACCTGCCTGAGCACGGCAGTTTTGAAATTCAGCTCGTCAACCAAGACACCGGCGTTCAACAAACCTCGACAATCCCCGTGAACCTGGATGGACTGAGTAGCGATTCGAGCCTGGAAGACATTGCGCGGCACTCGACGGCGTGGCGAACGTCTCCGCCACGATTACTTCGCAGGGCAAACTTAAAATTGATGCGGCGTCGGGATATGAGTTTCACTTTGCGAACGATTCCAGCGGAGTGCTGGCTTCTTTGGGTATCAATTCGTTTTTTCAGGGCACGGGGGCTGCCGATATTGAAGTGTCTGATCAACTTCAGAACAACAGCGATTATCTTTCCACGGGCCAAGGCGGGGGGCCGGCGGATGGGCGAAACGTGGCGGGGTTTACCGATCTTTTCAATGCCCCTTTGGATGGATTGCAAGGAACCAGCTTTAGCGGCTACTACCAACAAACCGTCGGCCAGCTTGCGCAAGATTCCGCATCCGAGGGCGCTTTGTCGAAGAGTTTCACCACGTTTCGCGACTCGTTGGCGAACCAGCAGCAACAATACACGGGAGTGAGTTTGGATGAAGAAGCGATCAACGTCTTGCAATATCAACGAGACTACCAAGCCTCGGCCCGCGTGTTGAGCACGGTGAAGGATCTGTTTTCCGTGCTGCTGAATCTCTAAACTGGGGGATGTGTTGATGGCCATTGGTCCCTTATTGCCCGGTCGAATTCCCTCTTCGTTGTTGGCCTCGCGGCTGCAACAAAATCTGTTCGCCAACGACCGCACGCTGGCCACCTTGCAAGACCAGGCGGCGACGGGGCAGAGACTGACTTTGCCCAGCGACGATCCGGCGGCGGCGGTGCGTTCGATTGTGCTGCAAAGCCAACTCGAACATCAACAGCAGTACCATACCTCGATTCAAACCGATCAATCGTTCTTAAACGCCAGCGATCAAAGTTTGCAAACCGTTTCCGGGCTGTTGAATCAAGCCAAATCGCTGTTGCTTTCCGGCGTGGGCGACACCGTGTCTTCCACCGAAAAGGCTGCTCTGGCAGATGAGGTGGCGGCCACGATCAAAAGCGCGGCCACCGCGGCCAACGCTTCCACTCAAGGGCGTTACTTGTTCGGGGGAACTCAGACCAGTCAGCCTCCGTTTGAAGTGCAAGCTGACAACACCGTGCTGTATCACGGCGATCAATTGCCCATCAATACGCAGATCGACCAGCATTTGGTGGTCAACAACACCGTGGATGGAGCGTTCGCGTTTGGGCGCTGTCCCCCATTCCCGCGAAGAATCTTAACCCCGGCATTTCCGATGGAACAAAACTCCAAGATTTGCACTTGGGGTCTGGGGCGGAGTTGGGGGCGGTGCAGGTCACTTTGCAGAATGGCGGGACGGTGCAGCAAGCGAGCGTCGATCTGTCTTCGGCCAAGACCATCGGCGATGTTCGCCAGCGGTTGCAGCAAGCGTTTGCGGGAGGGCCGTTGACGCTGACGGTCGATGTGGACCCGGCGTCAAACACGGGATTGCGGTTGACGCCCTCGGCGGGAACGGTGGCCGTTGCGGATTTGAACGGCGGGCAAGTGGCCGCCGATTTGGGCATTCGCAGCACGGCAGCAGCGACGATTAAAGGGGACAATCTCGATCCCCGCTTGACAACGCAAACCCTGCTCTCGGATCTGAACGGCGGGACAGGAATCGGTTCGCTGACGGGCACGGGGCTGCAAATCTCGTTGGGCCAGGACGTGAAAACCATCGACCTGTCCTCGGCGGTCACTTTGGAAGATGTGTTCAATCAAATTCAACAATCGGGTTTGAACGTTTCCGTGGGAATCAATGCTCAGGGAACGGCTCTCGATTTTGCCAGCAAGGTCAGCGGTGCGGATCTTTCGGTCGGCGAGAACAACGGTTCGAACGCGACGCTGTTGGGTATCCGCACTTTCACTGCCGACACGCCTTTGGCGGACCTCAACGGCGGCAGCGGAGTGTCGCCGGACCCGCAAACCCCGCTGACGATCACCCGCAGGGATGGCACCTCAGTGGATGTGGATCTCTCCGCCGCGAAATCGGTTCAGGACGTGTTGGATGCCGTCAATGCGGTCGATCCCGGCGTGTTAGTCGCTTCCTTGAACACGAAAGGAAACGGGATCAACCTGGTTGACAATGATGGCACAAGCACCGGGCCTTTGGCCGTCGCCGACAACAGCGTGTCCGAAGCCTTGGGACTCAACGGAGCGGAAACCGGCAGCGACCCCAGCGTGCCTTTGATCGGCAAAGACGTGAATCCGCAGCAAGATCAAGGGGTTTTCGGCGTGCTGGCCCGCTTAGAGAAAGCCTTGCGATCCGGGGACGATCAGGAATTGACGAAGCTGGATGCCTCTCTGGGCAAAGCCATCGATCACTTCAGTTTGGTTCGCGGAGAAGTGGGCAGCCGATTGAAGTTGCTGGATCAGGTGGACAATCGCCTTTCCGATCAAGATGTGTCGGACAAGCAGTCGCTTTCGGACAATCTCGATGCGGATTTGACGGATGTGGTGACACAGGTGACGCAAGTTCAAACCTCATTGGAAGCCACCTTAAAAATCGCCGTCCAAGCGAACCAGCTTTCGATTCTGTCGTTTCTCTGAATCAGCGGTCAGCGGTCAGCTTTCATTTCCGCATCCTGCCTTCCGCCTTCGCTTGATTATCTCGCCGGGCTTGGTAACTTTGTAGAAATTTTGCGCGCTGCTCAGATTGCGGCCTGCGATTTTTACTTGCCGTTCGTTCACTGAATACGGACGATTCCCGAGCTTTCCGACCCCGCCCCTGATACGAAACATCCCGCCGTGCCCAAACGAGAAGACCTCCACAAAATTTTGATTATCGGTTCCGGTCCGATTGTGATCGGCCAAGCCTGCGAGTTCGATTACTCCGGCACGCAGGCTTGCAAAGCCCTCCGTGAAGAAGGCTACGAAGTGGTGCTGGTTAATTCCAACCCCGCCACAATTATGACGGACCCGGACACCGCCGACCAAACCTACGTCGAGCCGATTACCTGGCAGTACGTCCAGAAAATCATCGAGAAAGAAAAGCCCGATGCGCTCTTGCCGACTTTGGGCGGGCAAACGGGGCTGAACACCGCGATGGATTTGGCCCGGCGGGGAATTTTGCATCAGCTCGGCGTGGAGTTGATCGGAGCCAAAGAACATGTGATCGCCAAGGCCGAGGAACGCGAATCCTTCAAGAAAGCCATGCAGAAAATCGGGCTGGACGTGCCCATAAGCCAAGTGGTGCATACGCTGCCTGAAGCCCGCGATGCGCTCAAGAAAATCGGGCTGCCGATGATCGTCCGCGCGAGTTACACGCTGGGCGGCAGCGGCGGCGGAATCGCCTACAACAAGGAAGAGTTTGAAGCCAAGGTTCGGCACGGGCTGAAAATGTCGCCCGTCAACGAGGTGCTGCTGGAAGAATCCATCATCGGGTGGAAAGAATACGAGATGGAGGTGATGCGCGACATCGCCGACAACGTCGTCATCATTTGTGCCATCGAAAATTTCGACCCAATGGGCGTGCATACCGGCGATTCGATTACGGTCGCCCCGGCACAAACTTTGACCGATAAAGAATATCAACGCATGCGGGATGCGACCATCGCCTGCATGCGCGAGATCGGCGTGGAAACCGGCGGTTCCAACGTGCAGTTTGCGATCAATCCGCAAACGGGCCGCATGGTCATCATCGAAATGAACCCCCGCGTTAGTCGGTCCAGTGCCTTGGCTTCCAAAGCGACCGGGTTTCCCATCGCCAAAATCGCGGCCAAGCTCGCGGTAGGTTATCGGCTGGATGAAATCCCCAACGACATCACCCGCGAAACGTTGGCATGTTTCGAGCCGACGATTGATTACGTCGTCACCAAAATTCCGCGCTGGACTTTCGAGAAATTCCCCGAAGCCGATCCCACCCTGACCGTGCAGATGAAATCGGTCGGCGAGACAATGGCGATTGGGCGAACCTTCAAAGAATCGCTGCAAAAAGCGCTGCGGGGTTTGGAGATCGGCCACTTCGGTTTGGGCGGCGGGAAGAAAGATCTTTGGGGAACCGCCGAGCAGCCTTCCACCGATGAAATCCGCCGCAAACTGGCGGTTCCCAATGCCGAGCGGATTTTCTATCTGCGTTATGCCTTCAAAGATGGGGCAAGCGTGGAAACCATCCACGAACTCACCGGCATCGACCCGTGGTTTTTGCATCACCTCGAAGATTTGGTGCGGTTGGAAGACCAATTGCGAACCACGGACCGCCTGAAAGACGTGGATGCCGATTTATTTCGGCTGGCCAAACAAGCCGGGTATTCGGACAGGCAATTGGGGTTGTGGTGGAACTCGACGGAAATGGACGTTCGTCAAAGGCGAAAGAAATTGGGCGTGGTCGCCACGTTCAAGCAGGTCGATACCTGTGCCGCCGAGTTTGAAGCCTACACGCCTTATTATTATTCGACTTACGAGCAAGAAGACGAGACCCCGATCCGCGAAACCCCGCCATTGCCCGAACCGGAAACGCCGGGCGGATTGGTGCGGATTCCCGCCGGCGGGCGGGTGGTAATTTTGGGCGGCGGCCCCAACCGCATCGGGCAGGGAATCGAGTTCGATTATTGCTGCTGCCACGCGGCTTATGCCCTGAAAGAGTTGGGCATCGAAAGCATTATGGTCAACTCGAACCCCGAAACGGTCTCTACCGATTACGACACTTCGGACATCCTGTTCTTCGAACCGTTGACCACCGAAGATGTCTTAAACATCTGCGACCGCTTGAAACCGGATGGTGTGATCGTGCAGTTCGGCGGACAGACGCCGCTGAATCTGGCCCGCGCTTTGGAATCCGCGGGCGTGAGGATCATCGGCACCAGCCCGGACATGATCGACGCCGCCGAGGACCGCGAACGCTTTCAGGCGATCTTGCATAAACTCCATTTGCACCAACCGCCCAACGGTTTGGCCATCGACATTGATGGAGCCAAACGGGTGGCCAATTCGATTGGCTACCCCGTATTGGTTCGCCCGAGTTACGTCTTGGGCGGCCGGGCGATGGAAATTTGTTACGATGAAGCGTCCATCGTGCGGTACATGCGGGAAGCCGTCGATGCCTCGCCCGATAAGCCCGTGTTGATTGACAAGTTTCTGGAAGATGCGATTGAAGTCGATGTCGATGCGCTTTCGGACGGCGAACGGACTTTGATCGGCGGGGTGATGGAACACATCGAGGAAGCGGGCGTGCATTCGGGGGATTCCGCCTGTGCCTTGCCGCCGCATTCTCTGCCGCCGCACGTCGTGGAAGAGATCAAACAAGCCACCTACAAACTCGCCGAGGAACTCCAAGTTCGCGGGCTGATGAATCTGCAATTCGCCGTGAAAACGGATGCGGGCCTTATTGAGGAGCAAACCAACGGGCGGCGGAATTACAAGGTTTACATTTTGGAAGTCAATCCCCGCGCCAGCCGAACCAGCCCGTTCGTCTCGAAAGCCACCAACCGCCCGCTCGCCAAAATCGCGGCGAAAATTATGGCGGGGGTTTCGCTCGCCGAGCAAGGCGTGACCGAAGAAATCTGGCCCGTACACACTTCGGTGAAAGAGAGTGTGTTTCCCTTCTCGCGGTTCTCCGGCGTGGACATTATCCTCGGACCCGAAATGCGGTCCACGGGTGAAGTCATGGGCATTCACGAGAGTTTTCCCATCGCCTTCGCCAAAAGCCAAGTCGCCGCCGGAACCGAATTGCCCACCGAAGGCACGGTCTTCATCAGCCTGGCCAAAGCCCACAAACCGAAGATGATCGAACCGGCCCGCAAACTGAAACAAATGGGCTACCGCATCGTGAGCACATCGGGCACAGCCAAGGCGTTAAGGGAAGCGGGGATCGAAGTCGAAACCGTCAGAAAGGTGCAAGAAGGCCGCCCGAACTTGCTGGACTACATGGCCAACGGCGAGATTCAATTCATCTTCAACACGCCCAGCGGCAAAGGCTCACGGACGGATGAAGGCCAAATTCGCTCGGCGGCGGTGGCCTACGGCGTTCCCTGCGTGACCACTATCCCCGGCTGTCTGGCCGTCGTGCAAGCCCTGGAAGCCATCATCCAAAATCCCATTCCCTCCGTCCGCTCCCTGCAGGAATGGTCCCAACCCGTGGAGAAGCCGGCGGATTGAGGATGGTGGATGCCAATTTGGGATTTTGGTTTGAGGGGAAATTTGCATTTGTTTTTCGCGGGCGGGGATTTTTCGCATTCTTTGCGATTGACCGTTGACAGCCGGTCGGAGGCGGTTATGATTAATCAACATCCGCTCTTCCCACCTGCATTGCCATTTGCGGGCCAACCGAGTGGACATCCAAACAGAAATTTCACAAATAACCTCGTTTGAGGTTTGGATGTTCTGCCGGTTCGACTTTTTGCTGCCGCCCGCTCAACCACTCCTCAACTTCACCTGTTGGTTTTCCGTCGGGCTTGGCCTGCGGATCGTTTCTTTCCCGCCGGAGGATTCCTGATGATGTTCCCCCTTTTCGGCATGATTGGCATGCCTGGTCCCCTAGAATTGTGCATTATCGCAGGGATTGTGTTGCTGTTGTTCGGCAACCGCTTGCCCAGCGCAATGCGAGGCATGGGCCGCAGCATCACGGAGTTCAAAAGCGGCATGAAGGAAGGCGAAGATGAGCTGAACTCATCCTCCCGCGAAAACGAAAAACAAGACAGATAATCCCGCGAGCCGGCTTTTTCCCGCGCGCATGAAAAAATTCCCAAATCCCGATTTTTGTTGAGGAGAGCATAATGGCAAGCACGGTTTTTGCATTTATCGGTGCCCCCGGCCCGATGGAAATGATGATTATTGCAGGGATTGCGTTGTTGCTGTTCGGAAAACGCCTGCCCGAAGTCGCCCGCAGCATGGGCAAAGGCATCGTGGAGTTCAAAAAAGGCATCGCCGGCGTGGAAGATGAGGTGAACCGTTCGGTCCACCACAACGAAACCTCGTATTCCAGCCGCCCTTTGCCGCCGGAAGAACGGGCGGAAGTCACCGCCCCCAAATTCGATCCGCCCGCCTTCAATCCCGAAGACCACAACAGCGAATCCTAGACTCTGTCTCAAAACGTGGAAAGAGGTCGCTAGGCTCGACCCGGCGATCCATCATTCATTTTGTTGGATCGCAATTTCGTCGACGATGTTTGTGGTTCGAGGGCGGAAAATCCCTCAGAATCGGTAGAATTCACCAACTGTGATTCACCCGAACAGCTTGCATAACCGATAAAAGCAATACATTTCGCTTTGTCGCTCAGTTTATGCAAGGATGCGGTCATGCGACGACCTTTGTTTAGGCTCATGGCAGTTGTTGTCGGCAGTTTGTGGGGCTGGTCCACGCCGGGATTGGCAGACGACTTCAACCCTTTCGAAGATCCGATTTCTCAGAATCGGCCCGCCACGCCTTTGGTCTCGGCTCCCGAACCCTTTTCGCCGACGGAAACACTGTTCGATTCGCCAGCCGAGGCTCCCGCACCCGTGCCCAATCCCGGCGAGGCGACTCCTGCCACAACGGGGGAAGCCCACCCGGAAAATCAAGAAGGCGGCCAAGGCGATTCGGTCTACAAACTCCACGATGAAGAACATCTGCAACCGCATGAAGAACACGCACCGCATTTTATGGAGCACATGCACGAGGAAGAACACGAGCCAGAACCGCTGGGAAACATCCGCGTCACGCCTTTGTACCGCCAGATTGAATCCGGGCTGTTTCGGCAACTCTTCAAAAACATGTACTCCGTCAACGTGGGCACGACGTTCTGGCAACCGGAGCAAAACCACGGCTTGTTTAACACGCAAGTCGGCTTCCTCACGGAGTTTCAATACTCCGGATTGAATCCCAGAAACAACGTCAACATCAGTTCGGTCACTTCGGTTCCTTTTGCGACCCGGGAAAATCTTCGCGTGGATCATGCGAACCTTTATACGGGCAACCTCGGTTTGTCGTTCGCGGCGAACACTTATCTGCCGGATTCCTGCACCAAGCTCGAACTCGGCTTTTCACCCATCGTAACCATCGGAGCCTTGACCACGGGCCTCGTTCAGAACACCCACCCCCTCGCCGGTCAATCCAACATCTTTTTGGACCGCGGGGCCTCGTCTTACGGGCACTATATCGGCGGCGATTTTCGACTTTGGACGGGGATCAAAACCCAAAGCGGATTCCGTGCAGGGATCACTGGGTTTTACAGCGTGGCTGAAACTCCCGTCATTTACGATGTGAGTAATCGCTTCCGAACCTACGGGGGCGGCTTTTTCGTGGAAATGCCCACGCGATTCGTCCCGCACGAAGTCCCCGTCCCGATCGGAACCCTGCAATGGATCGAAAAAGTCTTCCACCTCGATTGATCCGAACCGCAAGCGAACAAAAAGCGTGCCCCTGGCAACTTGTTGCCAGTGTTTTTGCTCGCCAGTAATGAAATGCGGGAGAATCGCGCGCTCGCAAACTCTGCAATCACACTGGCAGCAAGCTGCCAGTGCCACCCTACGCCGTTCACCCTCATTTCCCCTTGAAATTCGATAGTTTTAGAAATCCTTGAATCTCAACTGGTAGTGACTTTTCCAAAAACTGCCGAACCCGCTATTTCTAGGGGTGAACGGCGTAGAGTGCCACCCTACGCCGCGTTCATGCCTTTGTTATTCCGCCTTGTGAACGGGTCAAAGTCACTTTCAACTCTGGCTGCAGCAACGAATCCTGGTCAACGATCTCAAACCTTGTTTCGGCATCTCGATAAACACCAATTGTTTTTTCGTCAATCATACGCCAGTGTTCGAATGTCTCTGACCCGCCTTTGAACTTCGTGATTGCCTTGGTGTCGACAAAGAGTTCCACCGCCGCAAAAAACCTGGACTTTTCAGCTCTCCATAAGCCAGCGAATGTTGGAATCAGCGGAAGCAAGTCAGGCGATGTTGTAGTGATAGTCGGAAACTCAAATTTACATCTGGAATGAAAAGCCGAAAAAGAATGTGCCAATTTACTTACGTCTGCCCCGTCATGCCAAAAACACCAGACAGAGAACTTGTCCCCTGGATCCAAAAAGAGGATATCGCCATCGCTCGACCCAATCGCGAAGCAACCGGTCAAGCGAGCAACCGTAAACCTGCCGCCATTGTTGTTGCTTAGTTCATCAGCATTTGCGAATTCAGCATGCTCGTGCCCCAGACGAACAAGTATTGAGTGAAACCGTTCTTTGGTTGACTCATCATCCAGCGGAAAACCATGGAGGTCTCGTGCGATCGTGCACAGGCTCCACCATTTCTCATCACCTGTCTTCGGGTGAACGAATCGCTGATTACCGGTGTGCTGCGTAAGGAAAGCGAGGTAGTCATCTGGTAACGAGACGCCGCGATCGTTAACAAAGTTCTCAACTGCGGTTTTGCGATCGGAATCAGTCAAATCCGATTCGCGCTGATGCTGATAGAAGCAGTCGAAGCAGCAGCCTTGATTCTGAGAAGAAGTCGCTGCAGGAATCGAGGCCTCGCAATGGTCGCACGATATCTTCACCCGGTCGTAACACTTTCGGCAAAGCTGCCGATAGAAGGGCCGGAACCCAACCTTAAATTGTCGACCACACACCGAACATGCTTCACCTGTCAACACTATCTCCTTGCGGAATAACGGACAAAAGCTGAGCCACCGCCGAACTGACGCATGGCAAACCCAACGCTTCCCGACAAACTGAATCGCGGGTCGGCGGTTGGCTCCAGCGCTGTGTTAGGCGGCATGGTCATACTCAATCTGGCATCTCCGGAATGTAAGCCTCAACGAGACACCCGACCTCTGCAATGAACTCATCAGTCACACTCGCCGCCAAGAAATAAAGCTGTCCGTCAACGCAAGGAACAACTCGCGCCTGAGGCGGTGAACCAACTGCATGAAATCGGGCTTGTCCTCGAGCACGGACAGGAGAATGTCCCGACCATGACCGGAAGCACCAAAGCACACCTCGTCGTGGTCAAGCTTCGGGAAGACCGTCGCCATGACAGTGCGCGGCAAACTCACACGTCGCGAAGGTGATGTAGGAATCTGGGTCATTGGAGTAGCCATGTGTAATGCCGCCTAACGACCAAGCTCACCCGCCGGGAACAGGCCGGCGCGAAGGACGTTGATTTCAGGACACGCTCAACTCGCCGGCCTGTTCCCGGCCTGTTCCCGGCCTGTTCCCGGTCGGGTTCAGCGTCTTGTTAGCGGGCATCGCCGTACGCAGTTCGGATCGCGGCAACGACCTTCCCCACGCGATCTTTGATCTCGGGCAACTTGCCAACAATCTCCGTAAACGGAAGGAATTGGCGCGGAGCCAGATGAACGATCCCATCCGGATTGAATCGTGAGTCAACGTCATGCAACGCGGTCCAGTAGTCTGAGGTAATTTGCTCAATAACTGCTGGGCTGAGTCCCCACCTTTTTAATTGATGCCTCATGTGTTTGGTGTTGTAAATGCGTCCCTGCTTTTCGAGAGCGAGTACACTTGCGCCGAGACCATCGCCGTCGGGATGTGGCACTTTGAGCATCAATGCTGCTGCTTTGAATTCCGGCTCCAGCTTGAACGACTCAGTCAGATCGCTGTAGAATTGCTGAACTTGCTCGCGACATTTCCGCCCGGCCGAGTGCTCAACGGCCTCCAGAAAATCTTCTTCGTTGAGGCTTACGCGCGAGGTTTTTGTATCATCGCGTTCTGGTACCACCACTGGGGTGACCGTTACCTGTTTTTCAAGTGCCTCCGCGACGTCGACGCGCACATACGCGCGTTGAACTGGTTCGACGTCCTGGACGATGCGAGGTACAACGAGGATAGCATCATCGTCCTGCTGACCGATTTTGTAACACGCCAATTCGACCAAGGCGAGTGAATACCGCAAATGGGAAGAGTCCTTGCAAAGGTGAGCAACCAACTCTTGAAGGCGTGTTTCGATGCCGTCGCCCACGATCATGGCGATCACGTCTCCGCGTGAAAGCGCAGACGGTTGACTCGATCGACGATAAATTGTTCGTCTATCTCGTCGTCGGATAAGTCATTCAAGCGGCTGAGTAAGTCGCACATGGATTTGTCGTGCTGTTTACTGAACAGGGTCCACTGTTCGGAGAACCATTCAAAGTCTTTTTGGACAACCTCCTTGATGTAGTCGAGTGTTTGCGACAACACTTCGCGACGAGCCTGCGGGTTTCGCCACAATTTTGTTTCAATAATGACCGGATATCCCTCTGTGGACAAATAGAGATTGTCGATGGCGCCACTGGAGACGGCAACTTCTCGCCCGATGCAGAGCAGCGAACCGGCGTCGTCACGAACGTCGCGAACAGGAAGAAGTTGCGGGTGATCCGCCAACAGATCCTGAAGAAAGCGTTCGTCGAAGGTTGTGTGGACGCGCGGTAAGCGTTCGAGTGTGCGGACCGACGCACCGGGAACTACAATCGCGGGGCTGACTGATCGGTGTGGCATGTGGATTCTTGCCCGCTAACGACCCAAGCTCAGCGACCCGGCACTCGGGACGCTACGATTGCAAACCGCGACGCCATGCCGGGTTCGCTGCAGCGCCTGGTTAGGCGCGACGAGTAAAAAGTCCATGTCAACTCCCCTCCCAAAATCGTCTGTCAAACCAATGCGAAAGCTCATCAACGGCGCGTGACAGCTCAATCTTCTGGTCAGTGCTAAATCCCTCCGCCTTGACTGCCCAAGTCCCGCGACCGGTCGAATCCTGAACTCCAGTCGTGTCCATCATCTCCGTAATCTTGTCAAACCAACGTCTGGCATCGTCGTCGAGTGTGTCACTCTTGAGATCCCGAAAGCCCAAAAAACAAGTATGAAACGCCTCCGCAATGCTCTCCGCCTCTCCTCTGGAATGTGGCAGCATCAAAGCTCGGCGTGCCTGCGATAACTTCTCTGATTGGTATGCGAATCTCATGGTGTGTCCTTTTGTCAAAAGCGCCTAACTAGTGTTTATCCAGAACCATTCCGAATAACGTGCGCACGTTATCTGGAAACAAAATCATCAAAATCGGCCGGGCTTTTCACGCCCCGGCCTCCCATATTTAACACGTGAGTATACACCATTGTCGTTCTAACATCACTGTGGCCAAGCAATTCCTGCACGGTGCGGATGTCGTATCCGGCCTCGATCAAGTGGGTGGCGAAACTATGACGGAACGTGTGGGCGGTCACGCGTTTCTTAATATCGCTCTTTTTGACGGCGGCGGAAATTGCCTTGGACACGGACGATTCATGAAGATGATGCCGACGCCGAACCCCGCTCCGGGGGTCAACGCTGAGGTGACTCGCGGGGAAAACGTATTTCCAACGGAACTCAAATGCCGCGCGGGGCGATTTGCGTTCGAATGCGTGTGGCAACTCGACGCTGCCGAATCCAGCGGCCAAATCCTCTTCGTGATAGCGCTGGGAAACGTCGATCTGTCTTTGAAGCCCCTGTTCCACTGTAGCGGAGAACATTGTGCGGCGGTCTTTATCTCCCTTTCCTTCCCGGATCGTCAACTCGCGTCTCGAAAAATCGACGTCCTTGACCCGCAGGCGAAGCGATTCCAGCAAGCGAAGGCCAGACCCATAGAGGAGAAGGCCGATCACTCGGTAGACACCATGCAACTCTTCCAAGACCCGCCGCGCTTCTGCTCGTGTCAGCACGACCGGCAATCGCTTGGGCCGTTTCGCACGGATGACGCCCTCAATCCGATCCAGCGGTTGTTTTAGGACTTTTTCATAGAGAAAAAGAATCGCCGCCAGCGCTTGATTCTGGGTGGATGCGGCGACATGCTCTATGACTGCCAGATGGGTCAAAAAGCGGTTGACGTCGCCTTCGGACAATTCGCGGGGATGCCGGGAGTTGTGAAATACGATGAATCGGCGAATCCAATGGAGGTAGCTTCGTTCCGTCCGCAGGCTGTAATGACGCACGCGGAGAACTTCAACAATGCTGTCGTACAATCGGGGCGCTGGTTTGTTAGGAAACAGCCCCAAGGGCGTGTGATGGTGGTGTGTGGGTGTGGTCATTCAGAAAATCTCGACCTGTATGAAATGCTACAGGAATTCTACCAGACCAACACTGGAGATCCATGACATTCTCGAAAAAAATCCGAAAGCTTCACAGGGTCCGCTACAGGGCAGATCATGTATTCAGGGTCGAAACATGGTCCGCTACTTGGCTGGTTCTTCCCCCCTACAACAAGCCGGGGATGGGGGGGCTGGTTTCGAGTTTGGCGAGGATTTCGCGAGGGATGCCGCGGGTGACGCGGAGTTGGCCAATGTCGAAGAGGGTGTGCATCACGGTTCCCAGCATTTGATCGGTGCCGATGGGTTCGCTCAGCGGTTCTTCGTTTCTGCGGGAAGATTGACCGATCACTTGGCCCGTGTTCAAGCCGCCGCCTGCGAAGGCCAAGGTGCAGAGTTTGGTCCAGTGATCGCGTCCGCCTCGGTTGTTGATTTTGGGGGTGCGTCCGAAATCGCCCGTGATGACCAACAGCACTTTATCCAGCAGACCCCGCTGTTCCAGATCGGCCAGAAATGCGGAGACCGCGCGGTCTACGGGTCGGCCCAGCATTTCCATTCCCGGCTGGATGCCGGGGTTGTTGCCATCGGCGTGCATGTCCCAGCCCGCGCTATGCACGGTGACGAATCCGCAACCGGCTTCGATCAGCCGCCGGGCCGTCAGCATGTGCCGGCCCAATTGCGAATCGCGGAAGGTTTTTTTGCCCACGCGGAACCGGCTGGTGTCGTACTCCGCCACGATTTTGGGATCTTCTTTCGTCAGGTCGAACGCATCCGCCGCACTGCCGAGGATTAAATCGAAGGCTTGTTGTTTGTAGCGGTCGGCCCCGTCCAAGGCGGCCTCGGCTTCTGCTTGGCGTTTCAGGCCATCCAACGAACGCAGCAAGGCCCGGCGGTCGTCCAGGCGATTTCGCGGCACGTTCAACTGCATGTTCTGCGTGGCAGGGCCTTTTCCTCCGGGAATAAACGGCCCGTAAGACGGCCCCAACATCCCCGGTCGCGATCCCTTTTCCACGCGGCCTTTTTCGTTGCGGTATTGGTTGTCCACCTCTTCGGAATTGAGCAGTGCAAACGTGGGCATGCCGGTCTGGGGATGATTGGAACCCCGCAACCGGGAATACATCGCCCCCAAACTATAACCTTGCAGCCCTTGACCGAGCGCATCGGTTCCACCGGTGAGTAGGTGGACGATGGCTTGAACGTGCCCGCCAATGGGATGTTGAAACGACCGCACGGGGGCCAATTTCTCGGCATGCCGAGCCAACAGCGGAAAAGTCCCGCCCAAGTGGATGCCGGGCACGTTGGTGGCGACTTCCCCGGTCGCACTTTGGTACGGAGCCGGAGCCTGCATGTTGGGATTGAAGGTTTCGATGTGGCTCGCGCCGCCGGAGAGATACAGCAGCACCACGGCTTTGTCGCGAACGTAACCGCTTTCCGCTGCCCGCGCCCGATGCGAAAGCAGCCAAGGCAAAGACAGCCCGCCCAAACCCAGCGTGCCGGCTTGCAAAAAGTCTCGCCGAGTCGCACCCTGGCAATCGCGACGGGGCGGGTTTGTGAAAAACGTCAGCATGCGGCCAATTCCAAAATCGCGGCGGGTTTGTAAGGTTCCTCTTCGAGAGAAAATGTCTCAACGCGCATGTAGCATACATCAAAAGATGCCGATTTATCAATCCCCCATTCAATACCACTGATAAGCGTAATCTTGAAATTTTTTCAGGGCGGCGTGGCGGGGTTCGGCTTGTTCGTAAACGGACCAGAGGGCGGGTGATTCTTCCAGCCGTTTGGCGAGCAGCCAACCGGCCCATTGAAATCCGCTCCAATGGCCGAGTTCTCTTCTCGCGGACGGTTTCGTTTGGTCCAATGCTTTTTGGGCCAACATCGCCCGCACGCCTTCGCGGATGATGGGATTTTCGGACTCCAACAGCGGCAACAGTTCCATCATTCCTCCGGAGTCCAACGGATGCACGCTGATTTGCACCGAGGGGGCGGGGTCTCCCGCGAGAATCCGCCGGGCATTGTATCGGCACACCAAAGAATCCACGGGAATCACCGCGAACAGAAAACCCGCGAAGGCCAAGACCCACAATTGCCGGCGAATCAGCCAGACAAAATCCTGCCCATTGGCAATCTTCCGCACGACGAGCAAAAACCCGGCCACGACGGCGGAGATCCCCAAGAAGCCCACGGTTCGCATGCGGGTCATGCCGTTGAATCCGACGTAAATCAGCAGCCGATGATAAACCGCCGCCGCCAAACAGAGATTCAAAGCCGACCAAATCCAAGCCAAACGGCGAAGCCTGGGCAAGCGGTGATCCAACAGAATCTCCGCGCGAAACATCAGCGAAAGCAAGGCGGTTGCCAAGGCCAAGGCAATCGTCAGCCAGGCAGCCCCTTCGTGGGCGTAGCCGGAATAATAAAAGCCGGCGGGAAAGTCTTTCATCCACAGCGTTTGGAACTCGAACACCAAATACCCGGCGAACAGCACAATTACCGTCAAAAGGGTATTAAAATACGCCGGATAGATAGAGAATTCCACCACCCGCAAAAGATAGGGATCGGCAGATTCGCTGGGCGGTTCCCATGCGGGAGGGGGGCTGCGGAAGTTGTCGAGAACGGATTTTTTCATCAGAGGTTTTAACAACCCGGCGAAAATCCAAGCCATCGCCAGACAGAAAAAACCTTCCGACCAACTCGGCGTGAAGCGGGAAAGAGACTCGGCCAGAGAATCCATCGCCCACCGCAGCCAGCGGCCGGTCCGGTCGGCCAAATCGGGATTCGCCCGCACGAAAATCCCGCCGAAGCCCAAGACCGCCAACAAGGGCAAACCGTATTGCAGCAGCGTCGCGCGGCGGATCATCCATTTCGCTTGCTTGCAGGCTTCAAAATAATCTTCCAACCGTAAGAAGCCCGCCTTCAACAGATGAAAAGTGAACGCCAACATGTCGAGAACGTAAGGCATCACGCCGGCGGCTTCCATCGCGAAGGCAAGCACCAACGCGATTCCATAAAAGACCGCCAGCCCGGTTCCCGACCAGAGCAATTTCATCGCGATCAGCAGCAACATGCCGACGAGCAGCCCGGCCATCAGCGTGCGCGGCAGCCGCTTCATTCCCAGCAAAAGCAAGCCGGGAGCCAAAAGCACGAACGCCATTACGCCGGCGTCGCCTTGTCCGCGATAAATCGTGACATCGGCCAACGCCACCAGCAGCACCCAAGCTATTATTTCGCGCGGGCTGATAGGGCGAATCGGCGGTTGTTTCGAGTCCGCAGAGTTTGCCGGTAAATCGGTTTGCATTGGCTCAGGCATGGGGTTTCCTTTCCCAGAGCGGGATTTGCCAACGGGGAGGCGAATTGGCTTAAAGAACGGCATCCTTCAGCTTAAAGTCCCCGCACGCGGGTCGCAAGCGGGGATCGGTGTATCTCCAACGTCGATTCGGTCAAGGAGAAATCCGCTTTGAACGGACGATTTTCCTCAAAAAAGGACTTGATAAAAAACTTGAAAACACGCAGGGTTTATTGTTGACAGTCAAGCAGGTTTTGGCCACGATGAATTTCAGCATTCACAATTTTCTCACTCCTGCCAAAATTAGTCTCAGAGGGATTTGCACGTTCCCCCAAAACAACGGATTGTCGTTTCAGAGTTATTGCCCTATCAATTAAAAAATCCAAAATCCCCCCTCGAAATCTTCGTCGATTCCTTTTCATGGTTTAATTCCATTTCCGATGGTCGCTTGCCGTGAACACCAAAACGTTCGCAGGTCTTCCCGTGATTGGGCTGGTCGGTGGGATCGGCTCGGGCAAATCCGCCGTCGCCCAAGGCTTGGCGGCGCGAAAAAACTATAGGGTGATCGATGCGGATGCCATCGGCCACGCGGTTTTGAATCAAACAAACGTCAAAACAGAAATCCAAAAGCGATTTGGTACAGAAGTTTTCAATTCCCAAGGAGAAATCGACCGCTCGCAATTGGCCAAAATGGTCTTCGGAACCGATGACGTTTCTCGAACCGCTCGCGAAGATTTGAACGCAATTGTCCATCCTTGTATCGGAGAAAAAATTCACCAAGAAATCCTGCTGGCCCAAGACTCGGCCCGGAGGTCACCGGGTTCGGTTCCAGGTGTTTTGTTGGATGCCGCGATTCTGCTGGAAACCGGCTGGGCCGAGATGTGCGATGCCGTTGTATTTGTCGAGGCTTCCCAAGACGTTCGCGAAAACCGCGTGCGGGAAACGCGAGGCTGGGAACCTGCCGATTGGAAAAAACGAGAAGAAAGTCAACTTAGCTTAACCATCAAACGAAACGCCGCCGATGCGACGATCGACAATTCGCAAGACCTTAACCTCGCCGTTGATGAACTGGAACAGTTTTTAGCGAGGCGGTTTTTTGCGGAGAAATGATCTTCAACTTGCCAACTTTTCCACGTCACGCTGCGGGGAATGCCAATGCGGTTCCCTGATCGCAAAAACGTCCCATTCTGAAAAACTGTCCGATTGCCAACCATCTTTCCCACCCCAACCCCTGTTCGCTGGATTAAGTGACATCGCTTGATCCGCTGTTGGCGTCCATCAACCGATGGAATTTCCATCAACTCAAACCAGCGGAACTCAGGACTTCTCATCATGCCGAAAACATCCAAAATGCAAACTTCCCCTTCAGTCGATGACACTCAAGACAATGTCTCCTCCACTTCTATCGAAGAGGCCGAGGGCAGCTTAAATCGCCCCGCCCGCAAAAACGGAAAAACCTCCGAGGAAGACATGGGAAACAGCTTCGCGGCGGATGACCGCTACGAAGAAATCAAACAAGGCGACATCCACATCGCCGAATTGCAGCGGATGACGATGAAGGAATTGCTCGACCTGGCCCGCCAAGAACAGCTCACCGAATACACCGGGCTGAAAAAGCAGGATCTGATTTTCAAGATCCTCAAAGAACGCACCAAAATCAACGGGCTGATGTTCGGCGAAGGGACGCTGGAAATTCTGCCCGACGGCTTCGGTTTCCTCCGCAGCCCCGATTACCACTACCTGCCCTGCCCGGACGACATTTACGTCTCGCCCAGCCAGATTCGCCGCTTCGGCCTGCGAACCGGGGCCACCGTCGCCGGGCAAATTCGTCCGCCCAAAGAAAACGAACGCTACTTCGCCTTGCTGCGGGTCGAAGCCATCAACGGGCAAGACCCCAACCTGCTCACCGAGAAGGTGTTCTTCGACGACCTCACGCCGCTGCATCCCGAAAAACGGCTCCGACTGGCGGCCGAGGCCAAGCAGTTCAGCACGCGCATCGTCGACATCATCGCCCCGATCGGCATGGGACAACGCGGGCTGATCGTCTCGCCGCCGCGGGCCGGCAAGACGATTTTGCTGCAACAACTGGCCAAGGCGGCGCTTGCCGAACCATCCCGATGCCTACGTGATCGTGCTGCTGATCGACGAACGGCCCGAAGAAGTCACCGAAATGGAACGGCAGGTCAAAGGCCGCAACTGCGAGGTGATCTGCAGCACGTTCGACGAACCGCCCAGCCGGCACATTCAAGTCTCGGAGATGGTCATCGAAAAAGCCAAGCGGATGGTCGAGTACGGCCAAGACGTGGTCATCTTTCTCGATTCGATCACCCGGCTGGCCCGGGCCTGGAACACCGAAGTCCCACACTCCGGCAAAATCCTCACCGGCGGCGTCGATGCCAACGCCCTGCAGCATCCCAAACGGTTCTTCGGGGCCGCCCGCAACGTCGAAGAAGGCGGCAGCCTGACGATCATCGCCACCGCCCTGGTCGACACCGGCAGCAACATGGACGAGGTGATCTTCGAGGAGTTCAAAGGCACCGGCAACACCGAACTTGCACCTCGACCGCCGCATGGTCGAAAAACGGATCTGGCCGGCGATCGACGTCAACAGTTCCGGCACCCGCCGCGAAGAACTGCTGATGGACGAAGAAGAACTCCGCCGCGTCTGGATTCTCCGCCGCGTCCTCAACGACATGAACCCGGTCGAAGCCATGGAACTGCTCGTCAACCGCATGCGGCGGACCAAGACCAACGAGGAATTCCTGCTGAGCATGAACCTGGGCTGACGGTTTGAAACTTGATCGTGAGCCGCTTGGCGCTAGCCTGCGGGTTCTGACAATCGGACCGGCGGCTACGCCTTGCCGCTCACAATGCGGATGATGAGGCATGATACATTCACCGTTCCCCGGCATGGACCCGTACCTTGAGCAGTCGTCGGTTTGGCACGATTTCCATGAGTCGTTCATTTACGAGTGCCGCCGGCTGCTTGTGCCGCAGATCAGCCCGGCGTACGTCGCCAAGTTGGATGAGCACATCTATGTCCGGGAACTCGCTGCGGATGAGCGGCGGCTGCTCGGTCGGGGAGACATCACCGTGGCGGAGCGACCGGGGCAGACAGGCAGCGATTCCCTTGCCATCCACACGACGACCACCGCTCCCGTGCAAGTCGAGCTACGACCCGCCGTCGACCTGGAGCGAGAGAACCGCATTGAAATCCGCGACCGCGAAAGCGGGCGAATTGTCTCGGTCATCGAACTGCTCAGTCCGGCGAACAAGAACTCCGGCCAGGATCGCCGGCAGTTTCTCGGCAAGCGGGACGAGTTGCTGGCGAGCCATGTCAATTATATCGAGATCGACCTATTGTGCGCCGGTCCGCGGATGCCCGTCGATGAATTGCCGGAGTGCGAATACTACGCCTTAGTGAGCCGCGGGCCCTGCGTCCGACTGCCGACCTTTGGCCGATCCGACTGGCCGACCCACTGCCGAACATTCCCATCCCGTTGCGGGAGCCGGACAAGGATGCGATATTGAATTTGAGGCTGGCGCTGGACCAGGCTTTTGAAGCCGGGGGATACGCCGCTTACATCTATACTGGCGAGCCTAACCCCGCCTTGTCTCCCGATCAGCAGGCATGGGCCGAACAGCAACTCCAGAGTGGGCAAACAAATGGCTGATTTCAGATCGAGGTGAGTAGGCGTAGGGTGGGCATCGCCCACCTACTACTATCTCTATGACTTTCGCTGTAAGTCCTTGAATCCAGATGTTGTTTAGGCTGCTGGTATAATGCTAAGAGAAGAAGACTATCCTTAATCCGCGTAGGACGTGCCTCACATGGGGGTGATTTTCTCGATCTCACTCTTCTACCAACAGGAATCTCACGAAGCTCATCGGGGACTATTGCGTGACACCAACATTCACAAGTTGAAACAACAATGGCTTGTAGAGATTGAGAACTTATTGAAAGCTCTCGGGCTGAGTGAATATATCGGTTCCTGACTACCGCCAGAAAAACACGCGGCCAAATCGGCGCAATGGCTCAAAGGGCTCTCTGTCAATTCCGACATCAAGCAGGGTGGCCCCGATTGCTTGTCAATCGGGGCGGCGCAGCCGTAAGAAGTTATTCTGGATGGATTCCATTTTCTATCAACTCTTGTCGCTTCGCGACCCAGGTTGACAAGCAACCTGGGCTACCCCGCTTCGCGACCCAGATTGACAAGCAACCTGGGCTACCCCGCGAGGGTGCTATTGACTGGTGAACAGGATTTTCAGACTATGGCCGAAAACCTTCACATTTGTTGGTTAGGACGGGGAATTCGATGGGAGCAATGAGCCTTCCAAACCTTGGAAAATTTGAATCACTGGGAATCCTCTTCACATTGCTTCCTGGCCTGGTGACGTATCTCATCGTGCACTCGCTCACGGCCCGTGAGAAAAAACATGAGGCTGCCGAAGTCATCCTCCATGCCTTAGCTTACACTCTTATCGTTTACGCGATTTGGTCATTCCTAACACTGAAATCTTGTTTTCCCACGCCCGACTTGCTTGGGCTGTTGCTAACGGCGATCACTTTTGGTCTTTGCTTTGCAATCCTCGTAAATTGGGGAATTATCTACACTGTTCTTCAATACTATGGATTAACGGGAGAAAGTGCTTGGCACTCCATATGGTACACCACGTTTCGCTACTCACACGGCGAAGATTTCGAATATGCTCTCCTGTATCTAAAAGATAAGTCAAAGTTGAGAGGAGCAATTCGTGGTTATTCCAGGAATCAGAAAGATGGCCATGTTGCTCTTGAAAGTGGTTGCTGGATTGATGACGACAACAACGAGATTCCGGCTGATGGATTACTGCTAATCCCCGGCGAGGAAATCACAATGATTCATTTTCTACCCCCATTCACTGAGGTGAATCGTGACGAACAAGAATCCAACCAAAACAGTTCAGCCAGCACCGACTCCAGACCGGACGGCGGGGTGGAACCCGCCACCAAAAAGTCCGCCGCCCCCACCCCCACCCCAGAAACCCCAACAGCAACAGCAACCCCAGAAGGAAGGAGCGTTTGATGTCTGAAAAGAAGAAACCTCAGCCCCCGCCACCTGACACGCCGCGAAAAGCCAATGGAGGGTGGAATCCTTCACCCAGGAACCCTCCGCCACCTCCGCCACCGCAAAAACCGAAACCATGAGGAACTCCAATGTCCAATAAGAATTCATCTAGCTTGCAATCTGACCAGCCAAAAATTCCAACGGAAAAGGGTTGGAACCCACCGCCCAAGAATCCACCGCCGCCTCTACCACCACCAAAACCAACTCCAAAGAAAGGATTAAGTCCCGTAGGGTGTGCATCGCCCACCATCAAACATTCCTACTTTTCCCCCTGACCTCCGAACCCTGATCTCTGGCCTCTGAAACATGCACACAATTGAAGGAGAACTCTTGGCTCCCCAGGGAGCGTTTGCCGTGGTGGTTTCGCGGTTTAATGATCTTGTCACCAAACGGCTTGTGGAGGGGGCCGTCAATACGCTGAAGCGGCACGGGGCGGCGGAAGATCAGATTACCGTGGTCTGGGTGCCGGGGTCTTTTGAAATTCCCATTGTGGCCGATCGGTTGGCGAAAAGCGGGAAAATATCTGGCCGTGATTTGTTTGGGGGCGGTGATTCAAGGCTCGACCACGCATCACGAATACATCAACCATCAAGTCGCGGCGGGAATTATGCAGGCGGGGCAAAACAGTGGCGTGCCGGTGTTGTTCGGCGTCCTCACCTGCCAGACGATGGAACAAGCCCTCGACCGGGCGGGGGGAAAAGTGGGCAATAAAGGCAGCGAAGCGGCACTCGCCGCGATTGAAACGGTCAACGTGCTCAGAAACTTCCCAAACCATAACCCGCAGCATCCGCGAGGCGTTTTCATTCCTCGCTGATGCTGCGGGTTGCGAGAGATGGGCCGCAACGGTTCGCTGCACGATTTTTTTGGGAAAATTTGTGAACCTTGCTGCAATTTTCCCGTCGGATGACGTAGATAATAACAGAGGGGACGTTCATCGATCGGGATGCGGCTCCGACCGGAAATCCACTTTTTTGTGATATTATAAGCATGGCACGACGCAGCAAGGCCCGCGAAATCGCGCTGCAGATGCTCTTTCAACACGACATGAACCCCGATGTGGGCGCGAAGACGGTCCGTCTGCAGATCGCGGAACGCATGAAGGATGAGTCCTGCGAAAACTGGCCTGGGATCTGTACGCCGGCACGATGGAATCCCGGCCCGAAATCGATTCCCGCATCGAGGCGGCGGCGGAAAACTGGGAATTCTCCCGAATGGCCGTCACCGACCGCAACACGTTCCGGCTCGGCATGTTCGAGATGCACTACACCGACACGCCCGCATCAAGTCGTGATCGATGAAGCCATCGATTTGGCCCGGAAATTCGGCTCGGCCCAGTCCGCCCATTTCGTGAACGGCCTCTCGACAGGCTCATCCCCGACGAAAAACGCCGAGCCGCCCGGTTCTGCTTGACGCGGCGAAACGGTTTCCCTATCGTCACCAACGAAATGCTAACAACTCGTTTTCGGTGATATTTTCCAGGAAAACGAGTTTTTTATGGCCGACCTTATTCCTCCGCATGGCGGACTGTCCGAACCCGTTTGCCGTACTGTTCCCCAAGATGAGATCGAATCGTTCCGTGCGGAAGCCGCGAGTCTTCCAAAAGTTCCGGTGTCGGCGGCGGATCTTTCCACCGTGTACCGCTTGGGCGATGGCACCTTGAGCCCGCTCACCGGCCCGATGACTTCCGAAGTCTACAACCGCGTGCTGGATGAAGCGGTCATCGAATCGAACGGCAAAAAATATGCCTGGACGATTCCCTGGCCTTTCCCGTCACCAGCGAATTGGCCGGGACGCTCTCGGCGGGGCAAAAGGTGGCGTTGACCGAACCGGCGAAGAAGAGAAATCGTGGCCACGCTGGACGTGAAGGACGTCTACGAGTGGGACAAATCCCGCTATATCCAAAGCGTCTATCAAACCGACCGCACCGATCATCCGGGGGCGGATATGGTGCTCAAAGGCGATGCCGACAAAACCCATTTGATCGGCGGCGAAATCCGCGTTCTGCCGCAACCCAAAAACCCGGCCTTCGGGGATTGCGTGCTCACGCCGCGGGAAGTGCGAAAGCTCATCGCGGAAAAAGGTTGGGATGCCGTCGTCGCCTTTCAAACCCGGAACCCGCTGCATCGGGCTCACGAATACGCCCTGGTTTACGGGTTGGAAGTTCTGCTCAGGAGGGCAAAAACGCGGGGGCGGTGTTGAATCCGCTGATCGGCGAAACCAAAGGCGACGATGTGAACGCCGAGATCCGCATGCAGACTTACGAAAAACTCATCAGCGACCGAGCTCTGGGCGAAGGCGACAGCGATCCCGAACTGTGGGGGCCGCGAGGCGAAAGCGTGCCCGACCGCGTGATGCTGTTGGGTCTCGGACATCAAAATGTTTTACGGCGGCCCCAAGGAAGCCGTGATGCACGGGATCTATCGGCAGAACATGGGCTACACGCACATCGTCATCGGACGCAAACACGCCGATGCCCCCTACCACGATGGCAGCCCGATCTGGGGCGATTTCGACGCGCAGGAAATTTTCAGCCATCTCGGTGGCGATCTGCAAATCCAACCGGTCAAAGTCGGTTTCGCGGCGTATTACGATTCCATGGGCGGGTCGATTTGATGGAAAAACACCCGGACGAAAAACCGGTTTTCATCTCCGGAAAAGAAGTCCGCGCCACGCTGCAAAAAGGCGAACTGGTCGATCCCCGCATCATGCGGGAGTCCACCTCCAAAATCCTCGCGCGATGCGATGAAGCAATAGGTCGCGTTGCCGCTCATTTTTGCAGCTCTTTCTTTCTCGACCGATCCTCAATCGTTCGACAAGCCATCGCCGAAGTCTTCGAGTTCTTCTTCGACTTCGGTGTCTTCCACCTCAATCGCTTCGGCTTCGCCTTTGACGAGATCCACTTGCGATTGGGCGGCCGCGATGGCTTTGTCGGTGCTTTCGGGATCGACGGCTCGGCAGCTTTCGGTGAGTTGTTCGCTCAAGTCCCGCAAGAACGATTGCCATTCTTCGGGTTCGGTTCCAGAGGGGCAGACCTGCTTGAACTCGCCGCACAACAAAATCAGCCGCAGGAAGTGGCGAAACACCATGCCTTCCTGCCGGGTCAAGCCCTTGGCGGTGACGTACTTGTTGAAGTCGCCGCCTTGGCTTAACAATTCGCCCGCCGCCCAGACCGGCATGATTCGCACGTCCCGGACGCCGGGGTATTGCGAATCAAACAGCAATTTCAGTTTCTCCGCCAGCGTGGGCGTCCAGCGTTCTTCCCAATTGAGCGTGGGGTCATCCTTCACCGACAAATCGTGCGGGGTGACCAATCCTTTTTGCAGCAGTTCATCGTCCAAGCGGGTTTTCGCCAACTTGCCGGGGGGCAAATCTTCGAGACGCGGAACCCTGACGAATTTCGCCATCGAGCCGGGGAGTTCCAGCACGCTTTCCAGGGCTTGAATGCGTTCCTCGGCGTCCGCGATGCCCAAGTGCTCCAACAGAAACGCCCCATAAACCGGGTTGACGCTGCGGAACTCCAACAACTCCGCCAACCGGGGCGTGGCTTGGGCCAACTTAGGATGATACTGGTCCGGTTCCGAATCCTCATCGGCCGATGATTTTTTTGCTCCGGGTTTCTTGTTCTTGGGGTCGGCTTCCGCGCGGGCTTCCAAGATCAAAGAACCCAACAAACCGGGTTTGGGCTTTTCCTGTTTCGGCTCGGCTTCGGCGGGGGTTTCTTCGGGCTTGGCTTCGGGTGGCGGGGGCGGTTCGGGTTCGAGTTTCACGAATCCGCCGGCCCATAACGAAAGCAGCATGCGGTTGAGTTGCTTCTGCCCCGCCGCGATGCCTTTGTCATCCATCAAACGCTTGCGAACAACCTGGCGGATGCGTTCCACATCGGGAGAGAGTTCCAACAAATACGCCAGCAATCGCCAGGGCAGTTGGCCCCGGCTGGCAAGTTTGCCGGGCGGCGCATCGAGGAGTTTTTGAAACTGTTCTTCGTTCCAATACTGTTCGGTTTTGCGGCGGGTGGGCATCTTTTTCATGATGCGTTTGCGGGCTTTGATGAGGTTGGGATCTTTCGTGTCTTCGGGGATCGTGTCGTGCTTTTCTTTCCAGCGGGCGATTTTGACGTCATCTTCGTGAGCCAGCGAATACACGAAACCTTCCTTGTCGAACTGCGGCCTTCCCGCGCGGCCGAACATCTGATGGGCCGAACTGGCATCGATGATTTTCTTGTCGCCCGGCGGTCCTTTCAGCAGCGTGGTCAGCAGCACAGAACGGGCCGGCAGATTGATTCCCGCCGCCAGCGTTTCCGTGCAAACGCAGACGCTCAACAGTTTTTGCTGAAACAATTTCTCGACGGCCCGGCGATACTTGGGCAAAAGTCCCGCGTGATGCACGCCGACGCCACGCAGCAAAATCGACTTGAGTTTCGGCCCGGCCCCGTGGCTGAAATCGTGTTCTTCGATCGCGGCGACCAACTTTTTTTGTTGGCCGTCGGAGAGCAAACTTTTGCCGCGCAGTTGCTCGGCCACGCTCCAACATTGATCGCGGTTGAAGCAGAACACCAACGCCGGCGTCTTGCGGGTTTCATCATCGCCGGCGGCCATCTGTTCGAGTTGCTCGTTCAACAGTTGGTCGCCCACCCAATGAAAACGCAAAGGAACTTTGCGTTCGGTGCTTTGCGTCAATTGCAGTTTGCGGTCGTGGCTTCTGGCCAGCCAAACAATGAAGTCCACCGAGTTCCCCACGGTGGCAGACAACAACAACAACCGCGTAGTCGCCGGCAGCATCGCCAGCGACAACTCCCACACAATCCCCCGGTCGGTCGAGTTGAAGTTATGGAACTCATCCATCACCACGGCCGAGACGTTTTCAAAATCGAAGCCTTCGGGATGCAAGAGCCGATTGAGCAGAATTTCCGCCACCACCACCAGCACTTTGGCGCGGGGATTGACTTTGCGGTTGCCGGTGACGAGTCCCACATCATCTTTCGAGAAGCCCCACTTGACGGCGGCTGCTTGAATCTCGTGAAACTTCTGCTCGGTGAGCGCGATTAAAGGCGTGGTCAGATACGCCGAGGTTCCGGTGTGGAGTGCTTCAAACAAGGCGGCTTCGGCGATCAAGGTTTTGCCGGTTCCGGTGGGAGCGCACACCAGCACGCCCTGCTTGGCGGTAAACCACGCGAGCAAGGCTTCCTCTTGCACCGGATACGGCGCGAAGGCCAACTGGTCGAGATACATCGAACACAGTTCATCGCGGCTAAACATCAAACGTCAATCTGTAGAAGACCAAGAAGCAATATCCACACGCAGGCGACTCATACTCGCAGACTCGCCGCGTGTCAATTCGGGGTGATTGATCCACGGTTTTTGTGGCAATCGACGTAACCAAGGGGCTGACGCCCGCCGCTCGCCTTGGGGCTTGCCGGCTTGTCCCTGAGAAACTTTGCCCCTTGCCATTTTTCTTTCAAATTTTTCTCAAGTCCGATTTGACTCGCCGATTCCCCGACCTAAGTTTGAAGTGTGAACGGGGAATGATCGAAACCAAAACTCAGTTTGGTTCGGATGGCCCCGCGAGCAAAAAACCTTCCTTTTGCTGCGGCCTTCGGGCTATTCCTTTGCGGGAAGGGAAATGTTTTCACATTGGGTTCAACCTCGACGTAGAGGTGAAAGCTTGGGAAACGTTCCGCCTTGGGGTGACACCTTTTTCGGGCGCGGGGTTTCCTTTTTTGTCCCGTAAGGGACGCAACATGTTTCAGCAGAGAGGGTGACAAATGAAAAACTTCGCACAAAGCATCAAGCAGTTTCTGGTTTCCGAAGATGGCCCCACCGCGGTCGAATACGCCGTGATGTTGGCCTTGATCGTGATCGTGTGCTTGACCGCGATTCAAGCCATCGGCACGAACGCCTCCACCACGTTCACAAACGTCGCGGCCAAACTGTCCTAATCGGGCTGATCCTCGCGCCCTGGGAGCTGCTTGCTTTGGGGTGCGGGATCGCAGGCCAACAACCGGGCCGGGTTGTCCATTCACGGAGATTCCGAGTTTGGACGGTCCGGCCCGTTTTTCATGCCCCGCTTCCGCGAGCCGATTTCGGTCGGCTCCCCGAACCGCGGCATCCGCACACAATTGTCGGGGTCAAATTCGGGTCTGCTGTCTGTCTCTGGTTTTTGAAGCAAATAGGTGATGCGATGTTTCCGTTTTGGCTCGATTACTCGTCTTTATCATTTTGGGAAATTACGCCTTGTCTGGCGGCGATTATCGCGTGGTTCATGACATTGTTCGCGGGACGATAACCCCCCCCAGGGGGAAACGTCCCGCGCGATCGTTTCCACCGGAAGCACCGCATGGAATTTCCGCCCGGTCGCCGGTTTGATTTGATTTTTTTTCGCTTGTTTCCGGGCGTGACCTAAATTCCTCAGAGAGATGCGGTCTCACGGGTTTTTTTCTCTCAACACGGCCCACACGATTCTTCAGAAAGGCTTTGGCAAAATGGATTGGGAAACACTTCTCCTCGCGAATTGGCACGTCAAGTTCGTTTGTCTCGTCTTGATCGTGGCGGCATACATAGATGGTAAGGAACTGCGGGTTCCGAATTGGATTACCTTCCCGATGGTCTTCAGCGGTGTGATTTTCAACACCTGGATGATGGGCTGGTCGGGTTTGGGCTTGGCTTTGGTGGGCATGTGCGTCGGGCTGTTGTGCCTCTTGCCGTTGTATGCGGTGGGCGGAATGGGAGCCGGCGACGTGAAATTGATGGCGGGCATTGGAGCTTGGCTGGGCTGGCAGATCACGCTGTACTCCTTCGCTGCGACGGTCGTGGTCGGAGCGGTGATGGCCGTGATTATGGTTTGGTACAAGAAAAGTTTCGTCAAACACTACGGCAATTTGCTGACGATCGTGAACGAATGGCTGACGATTCGCGACCCCAGGGAACTTTCCCGGATCGCCGCCGAACGCAAGTCGTCCATGTTTTTGTTGCCTTATGGGATCCCAATTTGCATCGGTTCCATCGGGTACTTCTTCTTCGCCGGGCTGATTTAGGTTCTTTCGAGAAACCCCAGTCTTGCAAACATGAGCGGCGAGGCGCTAGCCGCCGGTCCTTTGGATGAAAAGACGGCAGCGCCTTGCCGCTCACTCAGTTATCAAACGTTGCTTGGTTTAGACCGAGTTCGTGTTTTGTTGATCCGATTGAAACACCTTTTTGTAAGCGTGCGGTCAGCCTGCGGGTTTTCTTGCCGCTGGAAAAGACACTCCTGGAGATTCCCCCATGAAAATGAAATCGATGGTATTGTTCGCGGTGGCCATTTGCCTCGGGTTGGTCGCCATGCTGGGCGTGCGACAGGTGATGTCGCAAAATCGGGGCAGCGACCCCGAATACACTCAAGTTCTCGTGGCGGTGACGGACATCGCGGCGGGGGTTCCTTTGGATGAAACCAACGTGACGTTTCGCAAATGGCCTATCGATGCCGTTCCCGAAGGCGCGGTGACCAAGAAGAAGAATACGTCGAACGCGCTTTGAAAGGCGCGACGGTGGCGGGGGAAGTCATCATGGCGGCCAAACTGGGCGAAAAAGGAGTTTTCGGGGCATCGAGCGAAATCCCGGATGGGATGCGGGCGGTCACGGTTTCGGTGGACTCCACCAAAACGCACAGCGGCCAGATTCAACCCGGCGACCGTGTGGACGTGTTGGTGACTTACAAATCCCGCACTCAACGCGGCATGATTACCCGCACGAAAGCCGTGCTGGAATTCATCAAAGTGTTCTCGGTCGATAGCCGACGGGTCAGCGTGGGAGGCGAAACACAAGAAGCGGCCGCAAAAAACATTTCGCTGTTGGTGACGCCGGATCAGGCGAACTTGTTAATGCTCGCCGTGAACAAAGGCACGTTGCAGTTGGCCTTAAGGCACAAGACCGACGATGATGTGGCCAAAGCGATTGCGGTGGACGATTCGTTCTTCGATGAGGCCGAAACTCAGGTCGGCGAAAGCGATCCCGTGGAACCGGTCAAAGTGGCGGCTCCGAATCCGCTCGCCGTCGCCGAAGCGCTGCAACGCGAACTCGGCGGGCAGGGGACTCCCCCAGTTGACCCCCCAGCCGCAGCCTCAACCGCCCAAATTCCTGCGGAAATCGCGCGAGAGACTTGGAAAATCCAAATCTATGCAGGGGATAAAGTAAGGGTCGAAGAAGTGGATCTTCCTGAAGAGAATGAGGAAACTGAGGCAGAGCCTACCAAAGAAAGCGACCTCTAAAGACGATACAAGAAGCAGTATCGAAAAAAAACGCCGGATTTGCAGAAGCGTTATCATCGGACTTGCCGGCTCGGTCAATGGTTTTCCGCCGAAGAGGAGGCTTATAGCCTTCAGAAGGCGGGGCGTTGCACCGAGCGGGTTCGCTGGATTTCAATTTTGCAAATCGGAAGGATGCGGGAGAGGCGAAAGGAATTGCCGTTCCCGTTCAAAAGTCAGTAAAAGCGGGTTTAGGTTGCGGATTGAAAAAAACCTAAATCCTACGAGGGGGGCCGGCCACGAGGGTCCGGTCACGGAATTTTTATCATATTCGGTGTTTCGATTCGCACGAATTCCACGGACATTTCATCCGCTGGGATTCCGCGAATTCATACCAGACCCTGAGGTGCATGGATGCAATTACAAACTTGGGCCTGCTCGCGGGCGGGTGGCCGCTTGTTGTCTGTAGGGGTGGCTTGCTGCCTCGCCTTGGCCGCTTTGGGTGGGTCGGCCTTTGGCCGAGAGGAATCGCCCCCCGCCCCGAACGATCCGGTCGTTACGGTGATCGGCAGCAAAACCACGACGCAAATCGTGGAACGCTTCTCCAAAATCGCGAAACTTCCCGCTCGCATTGTGCGCGTGGATGGATTCGATCCCGCCGTCATCAACGTCTCGGCGATGTCTCCCACGGAGTTTCGGCTCAATGCCATCGCGCCGGGTGTGACCACCGCCGTCTTCACCGATGAAGCCGGCGGCCTGTACGGGATGGAAATTTTCGTCGTAGGCGACGTGCGTCATTTGCAAGCCTACATCGATCGCTTGTTTCCCGGTTCCGCCGTCAAAGCGGTGGCCGTCAAAGACAGCGTGGTCTTACGCGGTTGGGTTACTCGCCCGGAAAGCATTACCGCCATCGTCGAAATCGCCGAGCAATTTTATCCCCGCGTGCTCAATCAAATGCAGGTCGGCGGCGCGCAGCAGGTAATTTTGCGTGTTAAGGTCATGGAAGTCCAACGCTCGAAACTTCGCTCGCTGGGTTTTAACTTCTTATTCCAAGGCAATAACCAATTCGGTGCCAACACCGTGGGGCAATTGTCCCAGTTGTCAACAGTGCCCGGCCTTGGAGGAGGGGGCGTCCCCGGAGGGGGAAACTCGATCACGTCGCAATCGCTGTCCGCGGCCCAGCTCGCGGCGGGGATCGTCAGCAATAGCCGACTGTTTCAAGGCTTTTTGGAAGCCCTCAAACAAGAGAACTTGCTAAAAATCCTGGCCGAGCCGGTCTTGAACACCTCGAACGGGCGTCCCTCCGCTCTGTTGGCGGGCGGGCAATTTCCGGTCGTCGTTCCGCAAGGGTTGGGTCGGAATTCCGTGAGATATAAAAATTATGGGGTGCAATTGGAAGCCGTGCCCACGATCTTAGGGAATGGCCGCGTGAGGCTGGAACTGGCTCCCGAAATTAGCGAACTCGATTATAGCAATGCCCTGACGATCGGGAACATCACCTCTCCGGCCTTGGTGACCCGCCGGGTCAACACGCAGGTCGAAATGCGATTCGGGCAAACCTACATGCTGGCCGGTTTGTTGTTGATGCGGCAAATCGCCGACACAAGCAAGGTTCCCTTCTTCGGAGAACTGCCCTTTATCGGAGCCGTCTTCCGCCGCGTGAAGTCGCAAGAAACGGAAACCGAGTTGGTAATCTTGGTCACCCCGGAACTCGCCGGACCGATGAACCCCGACCAAGTTCCGCCCGGCGGACCGGGATTGTTCACCGAACCTCCCACCGATTCGGAACTTTATTGCGATGGTCTGATCGAACTTCCCAACTACGGTCGATGCAACAATTTCAATTGTGAACTGGGCGGCTTGCCGAGTTCGACGATGAACTACGCGATTCAATGCCCAAGCGGGCAGTGCCAAAGCGGATATACCGAACCGGGTTCATCCGAGATGAGCTTGCCCACGGGCAACAGCCCCGAAGAGTTCGCACCGACGCCGGTTCCCAATCATCAACTGATACCGGCCGCGCCGCTTCCCAGCGGTCAACCGATGCCGGCCCCGCCGGTTCCTCCAAAACTCCCGATGCAGGCCCCGCCGGCCCGCGAGAAACAACCTGCAGGTTCCTCGGGCCTTCCCGATCTCCCGTTGCCCGGTCCGAAGGCAACCCCGGTTGTCCCACCGCTTCCGGTGGAATCGTCCGCCATCGAACCGACGGCGCACAAACAGTGGTATCAGTACAATCCTCGCTCGAAGGCAACGGGCAACGGGAAGCCCGGCTCCAATCGCCCCGGATTGATTGCACCAGGCGGTTAAATTCCTCAAAAGGACATGACAATTTTCCACCCGTCGCGGCGGCAAGGATCTTCCTTGCCATCGCGACGGGTTTGTGCTTTGGAGAACTTCATCAAATGGAAAAAGGCGAGCGGGGAGCGTCAGCCCCCTGATTCCATTGAATGCTTCAAAAGATCCTGCTGATGGGAACTGTGCGATGTGGAACCGCCGGATTTCCGGTATAGTAAACGGGGGCAACAAACCCGTTCCTTCATTCACACTCCAGAAAAAACGGACGGCGAGATTGTCGTGACCGGAAGAAAACTATGCCAATGAATTTGATGCACGGACGAACGAAGAAGGCTTCGGCCTTTGGGGGAATCCTTCTGCTTTACTTTTTCATGGGGTTAGCCGGAAGCGGGTTTGCGAGCGATCCCCAAACGCCGGCCTCCCCGGCGACTCCTTTGAAGCCACCCGGTTTTGAATGGGCCGCCGTGGATGGCCGCACGGTTTCCCTGCCCGCAAAAAAGCCGCCGCAATTCACCGTGCTGTGTTTTTTGGGGGCGGAATGTCCGTTGGCAAAATTGTACGGCCCCCGCCTGCAATCCTTGGCGGATAGTTACCAAGCCGATGAAGTGCAATTCGTGGGCATCAACAGCAATCGGCAAGATTCCCCCGCGGATGTTTTGGCTTACGTCAAAAACCATGCCATCACGTTTCCTGTCGTGAAGGATTACGACAACAAAGCCGCCGACTTTTTCCAAGCCACTCGCACGCCCGAAGTCATCGTGCTGGATGCGAAGGGAAGCATTCGCTATCGCGGACGAATTGACGACCAATACGAACCCGGCATCGCCCGCATCAAACCCCACCGCAACGATTTGGCAATCGCGCTTGGGGAATTGCTCGCCGGCAAAGCGTTGACCATCGCCGAGACCGAACCGGCGGGATGTTTCATCGGCAAAATCGCCAAAACCAAAACTCCAACCGAAATCACCTATGCTCGCGAAGTTTCGCGAATCTTGCGCACGCATTGCGTGGAATGCCATCGGGCCGGCGAGATCGGCCCGTTTTCGCTCACGGAATATGAGGAAGTACTGGGTTGGGGCGAAACGCTGATCGAAGTTATTGACGCCGGCCGCATGCCGCCTTGGCACGCGAACCCTCAGCACGGCGAATTTACCAATGCCCGACACATGCCCGCAGCCGACAAAAACACGCTCCGCGAATGGGTCGCCGGCGGAATGCCTTTCGGCCAGGTCCGCGATTTGCCGAAACCGCTCGCCGGCGTCAAAGGCTGGCAGTTGCCGCGAAAACCGGATCAGATCATTTCCATGAGCCAAACCCCGTTCGCAGTTCCTGCCGAGGGTGTGGTGGAATATCAATACTTCGTGGTGGACCCAAAATTCCGCGAAGACAAATGGATCACCGCCGCCCAAGTCATTCCCGGCAACTCCGCCGTGGTGCATCATTGCATCGTTTTCGTGAGGCCCCCGGATGGTACGGCTTTTGAAGGGGCGGGTTTTCTCACCGGCTACGTTCCGGGCCAGCGCATCGCCCAATTACCCGCCGGGCGGGCCAGACGGATTCCCGCCGGTTCGCGGTTGGTGTTCCAAATGCACTACACGCCCAACGGCAAAGCGCAAACCGATCTGACTCAAATCGGGATTCTTTTCGGCAAAGACAGCGAAATCACGCACGAAGTTTCCACGTTGACTTTGCTCAACCGCGATTTTGAAATTCCACCGCAGGCCGCGAACTACCCGGCATCGGCGACGTTCACCCGCCTGCCCGCGAACGGAGAGATCCTCGCAATTACGCCGCACATGCACTACCGGGGCAAGTCGATCCGCGTTTTTGCAGACCGAAACGACCAAACCCAAGTCTTGCTGGATGTGCCCCAATACGATTTCAATTGGCAGCATATTTACGAGTTGGCCAAGCCTTTGCCCTTGGCGGACATCGACAAATTGCGGTTCACCGTCCACTTCGACAATTCGCCGAAAAACCCGTTCAATCCCGATCCCACGGCCCACGTCACTTGGGGCGATCAGACTTGGGAAGAAATGGCGATCGCGTTTTTTGAAGTTTCCCAACCGCGCGGAACCAAAACTGATCGCTCGCGAAAACGCGGGAATCAGGTCAAAGAAACTCCCGAACGCGAACAAAAAATCGCCGAGTTCGTCGATCGGTATTTCGAGCACTTCGACAAAAATCGAGATGGGGTGATTCAAAAAACCGAACTCCCCACTGCCCAACAACGCTATGGTTTTAACCAATTCGACCAGAATGGCAACGGCCGCTTGGAGAGAACCGAAATCGAAACCCACGCCGCCCAACGCGATTTTTGATGCCGCGGCTTTCTGACGAGAGTTTTGTTATTGGGATTTTGTTTTGGCGTAGCGGCCCAAGGCCATCAGCGGGAAATAAATCCGGTAGAGGTGGTATTTCAGGTAGAACACTCTCGGAAAGCCCGTGCCGGTGTGCCAGGGTTCGTCCCAAGTTCCATCGGGCAGTTGGGTGTCTAACAGATATTGCACGCCGCGCTTGGGCTGCTTCGCTGCCCGCTTGATCGGCGGCGATCAGCCCCAACAATGCCCAAGCGGTTTGCGAAGCGGTCGCGGGGCCTTGGCCTCGTAGCGTAGGGTCATCGTAACTCTGGGGAGTCTCGCCCCAACCTCCGTTGGCTTGTTGTTTGGACTTCAACCAATCGGCGGCGGCTTGCAGTCGCGGATCGCTCGCAGGAATGCCAATTTTCGCCAGCCCCACCAGGCATTGCCAAGTTCCGTAGATGTAATTCACGCCCCACCGTCCGTACCAGGCATGATCGGGTTGTTGATCGTTCCAAACGAACTCTAACGCTTTTTGGATGACCGGATGGCCTGTGGAGAGATTCAGATGGGCGAACATCTCCACGATGCGGGCGGTGATGTCGGCGGTGCTGGGGTCGATCATCGCGTTGTGGTCGGCGAAGGGCACGCGGGTGAAGATTTCGCGGTCGTTGTTGGCGTCGAAGGCTCCCCATCCGCCATTTCGGCTTTGCATCGCCAGAATCCATTTCGCCCCTCGCCAAATCGCGTTCAACATCGGCGAGGCCGATTCCACTTCCCGGCAGGCTTTCGCGGAAGTCGCACTGCGGCCCGAAACCACGGCGGCGGCATCGCGGTCGGCAGCGTGCGGACTCCAATCCCCCAACAGATATTGCGAGTTCCAAGATTCCTGTTCCGCATCGTCGCCCGGCAAACATCGAGCGAGGGCCATCACGACCATCGAGGTGTCATCCACATCGGGATAGAACTCGTTGTTGAACTCGAAAAACCAGCCGCCGACTTCCATTTCGGGCTTGAGCACCGACCAGTCGCCTTTGCTTTTGACTTCTTTAGAAAGCATCCACGCCACCGATTTGCGAATCGCGGGATGCTCGCGGGAAACGCCGGCATCTCTGAGCGCAATCGTGGCGATGGCGGTGTCCCACACCGGGGATTTGCAGGGTTGCAGGCGGATCGTGTCGCGTTCTTGGATCATCAAAGCATCCAATTCGCCCATTGCGGCACGGATTTCCGGGGATTCCTCCGAAAAGCCCAAGCACTTCAAAGCGACCACGCTCCAAACGATGGGCGGAAAGATCGCACCCAAGCCGTCGCTGTTCTGAAACCGAGCGATCATCCAATCCGCCGCCCTGCGAATCGCCACTTTTCGCAGCGGACGCAACCGGAGGGCTTCCACCAGTTTGATCCCGCGATCCACTTGGCGAAACACCCAATCCCAATCGATCAGTGTTTTGCTGCTGAGATCATCGACCACGTCTGATTTGTCCATGCAGATCGAAAGATCTTTAGGCCGTTTGAGGAACAATTCGTCAATGTGATGTTCCGGGGGCAGTTCGCGAACGGGGCGGTAAGCCCAGAGCAAAGACAAAGGCACTAAAATCGTCCGCGACCAGGCCGACATTTCGTAGATATTAAAGGGCATCCAACGCGGAATCAGCATTAACTCCGGGGGCACGGCGGGGCATTGGGAATATTTAAGAATCCCCAACAACGCCAAATAATATCTTGTGAAACTGTTGACCTTCTCGGCCCCGCCTGCGGCGAGAATCGCTTCGCGGGCGCGGGTCATCGGTTCGGAGTCGGGGTCGTGCCCGGTGAGTTTCAAGGCGAAATAGGCTTTGACGGAGGCGGACATTTCCAGCGGTCCGCCGGGATAAATCGCCCATCCGCCGCTGAAGAGTTGTTTTTCCAGCATGTAGTTGGCGCACATGCGGGCAACGTCCGAACCTTCGCGTTTCAGGAAGGCGAGCAGCAAAATATATTCGGATTCGAGGATCGTATCGCCTTCGAGTTCGCCGACCCAAAAGCCTTCCTCGTGTTGTTCCTGCAACAAATACTCGCGCGTGCGGGCCAGACCCGCGTTCAATCGCTCATCGCCGAGCGCTTGGGCGGGGTTGGGCTTCACCGCCGAAGCCGAATCTCCGCCTCCCGGAATGGAAACATTGGTCATGTCAAATCGATTTCGCCGCGCACCAAGCCAGTCTGAACTCATTTCAGCTGCCCCATCTAGGTGAAAAACGCCCTTCCCTCCGTTAGGACGGCAAGATTCGCATATTACGAGGCAGGCGGAAACGGGGCAACCTCAAACGGACCGCAGCCACGAATCATTGCCTTGCGTTTCACGGAATGGGACAATTCAGTTCAAGTTGGAGAAACTTTGCTGGATTGGTAACGAACGTTCCGAAAAACCTTGCAGAAAATGCGGCTGTGCGCGAGAATGACGAAAATTGTTCCCCTTCAGTCATTCTTCGCCAAGCCACCAGGATGTGAAATGACACGATGTTCGCAGACTTTTGCCTTTGTTCTTGTTTTTATGATCATGTGGACAGGATGCAACAGCGAGAAATCGGAGTCGGAAGCCAAATCGGAACCGCCGCCCTCCCAGGCAAACCCTGAAGAAGTGATAGAAGACCCCGGCCCGCCTTTGCCCGGCGAACCCACGCTCGAGGTTTGGGACTGGAAGCAAACGCTGGAGGCGGTGCATCAGCACTTGGGCAAGGTCGTGGTGCTGCACGTTTGGGCCAGTTGGAACGAAGAACTCGACGACCCCGCCGACAAAGGTTCGGAGAACAAACGCATAGCCCGCTTGAAACTCTACGGCTTCGATGAGTTCGTCCGCCTGAAAAAACTCTATCGAAACGATGTGGCCGCGATTTCGCTCAACACCGATTACAACTACGACATCGAAGACGAACCGCCGGCCTCGTTGAAAGCTTCGGTAATGCCTTTCCTCAAAGCGCACGGGGCGAATTTTCAAAATGGAATTTCCAGCGTGCTGGAAGAACCGCTGCAAGCGGAATTGGGCATCGAAGGCACGCCCGCGGTGTTTGTGTTCGACAAAGAAGGAAAACTGCGGCACAAATTTTCGCTGGGAGAAAAAAAAATCTTTAGCTACCGCAAAGACCACGAGATTCTCAAGATTCTTAAGAATATCGAGCTTTCGGAGGGAGTGAGTTACAAAACGGCTGAAGTGATTCCCCTCGTGAAAGAATTGATCCGAGAAAAATACACCCCGCCCAAGCCCAAACCCGAAGAAAACAAAGACAAACCCGAGGAAGAAGCGAAGACTTCCCAGAACGAAGTCGGCCTGCAAATTCGCGATTGGGCGGGCCTGCAAAAACTGGTGGCCGAGGCGCGGGGCAAGGTGGTGGTCGTCGATTTTTGGTCCACGCAATGCCCGCCTTGCCTGAAGGAATTTCCCCACCTGGTCAAGCTCCACAAAGATCGCCAAGCCGATGTGGCCTGCCTTTCCTTCGATATGGATTATTACGGCCAAGGCAAACCGGAAGACCTGAAAGCCGATGTGCTCGCCGTGCTGAAACAACAACACGCGACGCTCCCCAACGTGATGTCCAGCGAAAAAGATGATGCCATCCGTGCCCAAATCGGAGCGGGTTCGATCCCGGTGGTTCAAGTTTACGACCGCGGGGGCAAATTGCGAAAACAATTTGACGACAGCCAAGGCGAATTTACTTACCAAAAAGACATCCTGCCGTTCGTGGAAAAATTGATCGAGGAAAAGTAAGCCGGCAATTTGTAAAATGTTTGGCTGAAGGCCATGACTCACCGTAGCCTAGGGCAACGCCCTAGAATCAAGGGCTTTTTTCGATCTGTTTTGGCCGAAGGCCATCTTCATCACGGAAGTGAGGTTGGCTTTCAGCCAACAGATGGCGTTGCGATTATACTTCCTGGGGCGATGCCCCAGGCTACGATGAAGATGGCCTTCGGCCAAAAAATCAAAGACGCCGGCGTTTCCCTGTGTTCTCTCTCGAGAGAACCAAACAAATCTCGCCCATTGACTTGGGAATGGTGTTCTCGATATGTGGGACTGGATTCGCAGGCTTTGGAGTACACCGGGAACTTTATTGCGGCAGATCCTCGCCTTGGATGACACCGCACATTCCAAAGCCCTCGGCGTGGCCATCGGAATGTTCATCGGCATGACACCCACCGTGGGCATTCAGATGGTTCTCGTGCTGATGACGGCCGTGCTGACAGCGCGGTTCTTTTACTTCAACCGCGTGGCAGCGCTGTTGACGGTCTACGTTTCCAATCCGCTCACCACGCTGCCTATCTATTGGCTGAATTACCAAGTGGGTACTTGGTTCGTGCCGGGGAACGTCGGCTACGATGAGTTCGCCAAAATCCTTGTGTACAAAAACTTCGCCGAGTGGTGGCAAACTATTCTGGGGCTGTTCGTGAAGATCGGCCCGCCTTTAATTGTCGGGTCGTTGGTGGTTGCCACGGTTTGCGGCGTGGTGTCTTATCCTTTGATCCGTTGGCTGCTGAGTTGGTTTCCCCAAGCGAAACAGGATTCCCAAGACAACGGATCGAAAACCGCCGACTGCGAAATCTCCTCCCCCGTTTCCGCTTCCCCTTCGCCCGAATCCAAACCATGAACGCGCTGCGTTGCGATTGCCTGTGTGCCGGGATTATCGTGGCCGACCACGTTTGCGAACCCATTCTCCGCATGCCGGTTCCGGGGGAATTGGTCGTCTCGCCCCGCATGGATTTGACCACCGGAGGCAACGCCACAAATGTTGCTATCGACTTGGCAAGGCTCGATCGAAACGTGGAACTCGTGGGCGTGGTCGGGCAAGATGTGTTCGGGGATTTCGTTCGCCAAACCCTGACGAAAGCCGGCGTGTCCTGCGGACAACTTAGGCATTCCGCCGCGCACGCGACCAGCGGAACTTTCGTGATTAACTGCCGAGGCGAAGACCGGCGGTTTATTCATTCCATCGGAGCCAACGCGGATTTCACCGGCGAAGAACTGACGGCGGAAATCATTAAGGCGGCCCGCGTGTTGTATCTGGGCGGCTTCTGTTTGTGCGAAGAACTCACGGCCCAAAACGTCGCGGGCGCTTTTGCAGAAGCCCGGAAAGCCGGCGTTACCACTGTGTTGGACGTGGTCTTGGCCGATCCGCGCTCGGCTTGGGAACGCTTGCAGCCCGTATTGCCTTGGACCGATTTCTTTTTGCCCAACAGCGATGAAGCCCAAGCCATCACCGGATTGAGCGATCCCGTGGCCCAAGCCGAACGCTTCCGCGAGCCGGCGCGAAAACCGTGGTGGTCACCCAGGGCGAACGCGGGGCCGTGCTTGTCGGCGAGGCAACCCGGTTGAGAACGGCAGCCTATCCGGTGGATTACGTGGATGGAACCGGCAGCGGGGATGCGTTTACCGCCGGCTTCATCCACGGGCTTTTGGCCAAGGCCGATCTGGAAACCTGCCTGCGTTGGGGCAGCGGTTTGGGGGCCAGTTGCGTGCGGGCCGCCGGAGCCAGTACGGGCGTATTCACCTCGGCAGAACTCGCCGCATTTTGCGAATCGCGACCGCTTGCCATCGAGATTTTAAGAGAGCCGACTTAGGGTTGGGGCGGTGCGGGAGCGGGACGCGGTTTAAGTTGGTCCACGTAGGTTTTGGTGACATCCTCGGGATACACCTTCGCGGGCTGTTCGTATTCGAACAGCGAAGGCTTCACGTCCGCATCGCCGAGCCATTTGACGTCTCGGAAATCTATCGTCACGAGAGGCCGAGGGGTCGCGTGCTGGGATTCTTTTTTGAGGTACTGAATTCGCCGGGGAAAATCATCGCGGTCGAAATACACCCTTCCGCCATCCGGGAGGAAATCCGCATATCCCTTGGCCAATTGCGGGTTCGCCTTGACTTGCGCAAGAAAGCCTTCGTTCCATTCGCCTTCGACGACCAAAAGCTGTTCGCCGTCGATCTCGACGGTTTGGGGTTCGCCAAAGTTCATACTGCGTTCCATCGAGGCCAACAGCGAAGCAATGCCGCCCAAACCTAATTCCGCAACCACCACGTTCTCTGGGGTCGTGCCGGCTTTGGTCAGAATCTCTTTCACGTCTTGCACGGTCAACTTCGTGACATCGTTGATTTTGCGCTGGGTCCATAATTTGTCCCCGTTGCAGACTTGCAGCAATTCCCCCGTGGTTCCCCCGGAATGAATTTGAAACTCCAGCCGCAGGCGAAATTTCTGCCCCCGCACAATTTGTCCCGTGGCTTCCAAGGCGCGCTGAGGATAGTTGAACTTCTGCACGATCTTCGCGCGGTACGAGCGGGTGCGCAGTTTTTCTCGGGCCGCTTCAAATAACTTCTTGGCACTGGGGACTGAGGTTTTCAGCTTAGGTTTGGGTTCTGCGGGCTTGGTTTCTGCGGGTTTGGGTTCTGCGGGTTTCGCGGGGGTCTTTTTGGGCGCATCGGTTTTGGCGGGCGGAGTTTCGGTCGGCAGGGGGTGTTGGACGCCGCTTCTTCTTGGGCGCTGATGGGCAGCAACAAGCCCACGCTTCCCAGCGCAAGCACGAGACACAAACCCGCCCATTGGCGAAATCTTAGTTTAGAGAACTTTTGCATATTGCCGGGATTCTTCCATCTGGTGGGAAAGCCAGGGTTTTTCCAAAGAAATGGAGTGGAAATTTCCGAAGAAGTAATTGTCTGTCGTTACATCAGGAAGTCGATGGACTCAATTGATTCAATTCTAACGAAAACCGAGGATTTCGGTCGACTCCAAATCCCAAAGTCTGGCGGGGAATCCCCAAAAGACGCCTGGGTCTTGCGATTCGCGATTCCCGGAAAAAGTGGAAAAGTTCGATTTCGTGGCGGTGCGCATCCGACGATGTGCCTTCGGGGGCCATTCGGCAAATTCAAGAGGGGTCGCGATGAAGTATTATTTTCTGGCTTTGGGAACGATCATCGTGGTGTGCGTGGGCTGTACCACCCCCGGCGGTCAGCTTTTAGAACGTGGAAAATACACCGCGCCACCCGCTGCGATGATGCAGCGTCCCGGTCCAATGGTGGATGGCCCCGGACCCGGCGTGCTGACGATGTTTCAGCCGCCGCAACCCGCGTTCAGCGCAAAAACGTCCGCCATCCGTTTTATGAATCCGATCGGAATGGAGGTCGGTTGGGCGGTTCAGGGCGGCTTTGCGGACAACCAGGTGGTCACACCGGGCCGGTACAACTTCCGCCAAGGCGCGACCTACCGTTTGAAGTTGGACAAGATTCCCGATCGGCCCGGATTGGTTCTCTATCCCACGCTGCAAATCTATCCTTCCCATCCCTCCACAGATGCCTATCTGTCTCATTGCAGCATTCCGCTGGAGTTGACGGATGAGGATTTGGATCAAGTCGAGAGCAACAATTTTGTAACCAAGGTGCTCTACCTGCCGGAAGCCCGTTATCAAGACTTGGCGATTGCGGGAGTGGAAACGATTGTCTCGACCAAGTTGAACCCCGGCGTCGATCCGGTTCACGAAGCCGACCGTCGCGGAACGATTATGGCCGTGCTTCGCGTGGGGAACATGGACTTTGAAACTCCCAGTGCCGGCCCGATGGGCGTGTTGGGTGCTCCCCAGCAGAATCCCGGTGCAATGCCCGCTCCTGGCATGATGCCCGCCGTCCCCGGTGCGATGCCCGCCAATCCTGCCGGTCCGAGTCTGATGCCTGCTCTTCCCGAGGATGGCCAAGCGGCCGCTTCTGCTGAGGGCGGGATTCAACAAACGCAATACCAGGCTCAGGCCAATGCCCAAGCCCAAGCTGCCAATCCCCAGCAACGCCAATTCCTGCCGCCGATGCCCATTTCCACAATGGGCGGGGGTTCGGGAATGCTGGGCGTGCCCAATCCGATGATCGTGGGCGGTCCCACGCCTCCTGGGCAGCCTCCCATGCACCCCGTCGCGGGAATGGGAACGATTCCGCCTTGGGGCATGACGACCACGGCCACTCCCATCGGTTTGCCCGGTCCGGCTCATTTGCCATTGGGCGGTGCTGCCGGGTTGCGATCTCACACCATTCGCAACAGCACGAAAGTGGACATCGGCGAACCCGTGCCCCACATGCTGATCGATGTGAAACACAAACCCGGCTATCGCTTGCCCAAACCGGTCCGCCGCATTCAGTATGAAGAAACCCATCCCCAATACGATAACGGCGAAGCCTCTTGGGGCCGCTGGCAACAATAGCACCCATAAAAACCAGGGAGGGCGAGGCTCCCGCCGAGCCGTGCCAATCGTCAATGTGACTGAAATCGTGGCGGCTCAGCAGGATCTTCGCCCTCCCGTTTATCGTTCCCACACTCGAAGGAAACTCCGTTGATGACTGCTTTCTCCGGCTCATTCCCAAATTCGGTTTGCCGTCGGCGGTTGTTGGCGGGGATCATTTTGTGTGGAGCCGCCTGGCAGGGAATGGGTTCAATCGGGCAGGCTCAAGCGACGACGGGATTCCTCGGCCAACAACAATACTATCAACCCGTGAATCAAAACATGCCCCCCGGCGTGGCCTCGTATTGGGCGGGGGCGCAGGGAAAAGCCACGCCGCCTTACTTTCAGCCGGTGAAAGTGAATTTGCCGTCCGAGGGAAAAATCACCGTCTACCACGGGCCGACTTTCACGCCATACGAATTGGACAGCGGACGCCCGTTTGCCTTTTTGGTGGGACATGTTTACCGCATTCGCCTCGCGGGCATGCCGGAGTACCCCGGCATGGAATTGTATCCCACGGTGGAACTTTTGGACCGTTTGCATCCTCCGCCGGGACAGGAAATGAATTTCCCGATTCCCTTGGAGTTCAACGAACGCGAAATTGAAGCCGCTTTGAATGGCCGCTTGGTGACGAAAGTCATCTTTTTGGAACAACCGCAATTGGCTCCGCCTCGCGATCAGACTTTTCCGATCCCCACGCCGGAACGGCCGAGTTCTGTGAACATCCTCGCGGAAGCGGATCAGGCGGGACGACCGATGGCGATTGTGCGACTCGGCAGCCGAGTTCCTTGGGCCGGCGGAGCCGATCCGGGATTTTTCGGGCAAGGGCGCGAGTTTACGTTCCCGAACCGCCCAAGAAACTGGAGCGGCCCAAGAAAACCGACCCCCCCGTGGAACCGATGAAGAAATAATTTCCGTTTTGGAATCAATCAGGCGGCCCCTAAACGAAATCCTTTGCTTTAACCGGGAATCATTAAACCACCATGAAGGCCGCTCGATTTCCCACGACAACCGCCCGCGCGATTTGCCTGTTCTGCCTGGGCACGGTTTCGGCGAATTTGGTTTCCTGCGCCCATTTGAATGATGAGATCGCGAAAGATCCCTTTCTGACGGCCGCACCTTTGGCGACCTCCGACGAGTCGCCCCCGCTCGACAAAACGCCGAAGGCGGACATCGGCGAGGCGAAAACCATTGCAGGCATTCCCTTGCCGATGAACTCGCAGGAAGGCCCGGTTGTGGCCAATCATTTGGGAGTCAGATCGGTCAAAACGCAGCCACCCGTTTCGCCCCCGCCTCCCGCGATCAAAGATCCGAAAATCTCGAACGTCAGCGGTCAATTCGAGTTTTGCCCGCCGGGCGCTTTTCCCGTGGAAATCTGTCCGCCAGGCTATCCCGTGCTGGGAATTGCGGCTTGCCCGCCGGTTGTGCCCGCGTGGTTCGGCGGGGCGGCGATTGCTCCCAGCCCCCGCAACTTCCCCGATGAATATCTCTGCGACGGCGGCGACCGGGGCTATCCCGTCCGCTACGATGCGGACATGCGGTTGGGACTGGAAACCGAAGACACGATTGCCGAATACACCGACGATGCCGGCAAGTCTCACGTCAAACCCACCAACAAAGTTTGCGTGTATGCCCCGCGATTCGGGGCGATGCGTTCCATCAGTTCGCCGGTGCTGGACACCGCTGTGAACAAGATCTCCAGTGCCGATAAATTTCTTCGCGGGGCCGGCATGCGAAACCGCGATGTCACCGACACGAACGTGCAAAACGCGGTCTTGGGGAATTATCGCGTCCGCGAGCGGCTAAGTGGAATTGATACGGATGCCCGGCCCTCGGCGGTGGATCAAACCCAGACCTTGGCCCTCAACGTGAAGCTCATCAACACCTTCCAAGATTTGCAGTTCATTCGTGGGGGGTTGCTCACGCAGACGGATGAAGTCCGCCTGGCCAAGGGCATCCAAGGGGCCGTGGCCTGGACGCGAAACCAATTCCCGGTCATCGCGGCTCAAACCGAACAATCGCAAGAAGTCTCCAGCGAGTTCCGCGCCCAAGAAATCGTGGGCAAGGAAAGCAAAAGCAAACCGGGCCGACTGCGAATCGTCAAACTCGCCGACAAAGACATCGCCCAGCCCGGCGAGATCATCACCTTCACAATCCGTTACGACAACTTAGGCGAGCGTCCGTTGTCCCAAATTCGCATCATCGACAACCTCACGCCCCGCCTGCAATACGTGGAAGACAGCGAAACCTCCGACCGGGCGGGCAATCTGGTGCTGCAAGACAACGAAGAAGGCAGCCTGATCTTGGAGTTCCATTTGGATGATCCGCTCCCCGGCGGCCAAGGCGGCGTCGTCACCTTCCAAACCAAAGTGCGATAACAAACGGGGAACGAAGGCAAGCATTTGCCCGCCCTATAAACTCGGGATTCCCGCGAATCGTTAGCCCCGCCGCGTTCCGAAAAAACGCGGCGGGTCGCTTTCACTTAAACTTTAGCGAGGGCCTGACATGGCCGGCTATCGAGAACACATCAGCGTCAGCGGCGTTTGCGGTGCGGCTTATGGAACCACGGCCGCGCTCGTGCTGGGTTTTACTCCCGTGCAAGGGGCGCTCGCCGGTTGCCTGACTTGGGTCGCGGGAATGCTGCCCGATCTGGACGCCGAAGGCGGCAAACCCGTCCGCGAAATCTTCGGGCTCTTAGGCGCGGTCGTTCCTTTGGTGGCGATTCGGCATCTCATTCGTTGGTGCGGCAGCGTGGACGGCGTGGTGCTGTCTTCGCTCATGATGTACGCCTTAACTCGCTTCGGTGGGGCGGCGGTCCTCAAAAAACTGTCCGTCCATCGCGGCATGTTCCACAGCATCCCCGCCATGCTCATCGCGGCGGAGTTGATGTTCTTGGCCTACGCCAGCGATTCGGTCCCCGTCAAGTGCCTGATGGCCGGTGGCGTGGCCATCGGCTTTCTCTCGCATCTGTTGCTCGATGAACTCTACAGCGTGCAGTGGTCGGGCTTGCGATTGCGGCTCAACAAATCTGCGGGCAGCGCATTCAAAATGACCAGTTCCCGTTTCTTTCCCAACGTCTTCACTTACGCGATGCTGATGTTTCTCTCTTGGCTGACTTTGGTGGATGCGGGGCTGATCCGCGATCCGCAAACCAGGAAATCGTTGCCCACGGCTTCGCCCAATCCGCCCACCAAAGCCAAACCCATTCGCCATGCCACCGAGGAATGGCCCGAACACTTTTGACAAATCGGCGAGCGTCAGCTCTCTGGTTCTGTTGAGTGCTTCAAAGCTTTAATTTCTGTGCTTGGCTGATCCGTTGCAACGACAATGGCTGCCTGCGATCCGCTCGCCTCAATAAAACGGCGGGGGTTCCGGCTCCGAGGATTTCGCCGCCGTGCGTGTGAAGCTCTTGGCGTTAGCCTGTTGCCAAGCGGCTTTAGGCGAGGTGCTGCCGGCAAACGGGGGCGGTTCCAGATAGGTGGTGCTTCGCATGATGCGTTCACCGGCTGGCTCGTGCGGACCGGGCGCTTCCACGTGGTTCAAACGCTGGCTCATGTCGAACACCTTCAAACCTTTGCTGTCCGGCAGTTGCCAGGTTCGCTCCGGCAGATGTGAAGGATTGACGTCAATGGTCGTCAGTTCCATCGTCATCGCCATTTGATACTGCGGCCATTCCAACTCGATCTCATGCGGCATGATAATTCCCGAAGGCTCGCGATGATGCCGGCTGAGACGGGCTTCCGCCAACCGTTGCCCGTTCGCATCGTACAGCCGATGGGCCAAGACTACGCCCAGATGAGTGTCCACCACAATTTCTTTCCGCACCACGGTTTGCGAGGGCGAGATGACTTCCGAAACGAACAGCATCGTGTTGGGATCCATGCCCTGTTGTTGAATCGTGATGCTGTTGGGATCCAAAGGCACGACGCCCAAGGCTTCCATGATCCAAGCGGGATCGAACGGAATTTGCAGCCGGCGACCCACCGCCGCCATGTCCGCGTGCTGAGCTGTGAAGACGTAAGGCGGTTTGTTCCGCCGCATCCAAAACCAAAACCGTTCGTTGTTGGAGCCGAAGTCGGCCTCCTGCCCGAAAGGCGAACTCGCCAGCAGGCGGAAATTCTTGTCGCGTTCCACCGAAATGTTGGCGGACAACGTAAGTTTCATCGGCAGAAATTTGGAAGGCCGGGTGGAGATTGCCGCATCGGTGCAACTCCAAGAATGCAACGCCCGGATGTTTTGGTTGATGTGTTCGATCATCGCTTGCTGCGACAAATGCGGCTGAACCGGCTGAATCCCATGATCGGGCTGAAAGTGAAAGTATTTCTCGAACACGCAGCCGGGATTCAGCAACAGGCAAGCCCCCAGCAAAAACAAATTGGCCAACGTGCCCGGGGATTGCTTCGGTCTTGTAAAAATGCCCAGAATGGGGTCCATCCCGTTCTCCTGCATGACGATGAAAAAACCGAAGCCGTTGTAATTCGCTGTGTGCCATGCCCTCCGCTTTGCGTAGGCATGCGTCTTGTCGAAAAGCTGAGGCGTTTCGATCAGGCAGGGCCACGCAAAGCAGTGGCCATGCCACCCATCACCTCTTTCTTGATGATATGTTCCAGGCGATCCTTATTCTTCTTCTTCCAGGATGCCAACTGTGCGTTCAAATCGCTTTGAAGCTGCTGGATTTCTTCGGGCGATAACTGCTGATCGCGGACTTCAAAAGGCCCTTCAGACCGGCTGCCGATGAGTTGCAAATACTCGATCTCGCCATCTTCGCGAGAGCCTTCCAACTGCAAGCGGCGTTTTTGAAGCAACAACAATGCCACCACGTAACGAAATTTTTCTTGAATCGGGTTTTGGTCCTCGTCCGCTTCCTCGAAGAAGCGGAACAAGGCTTCGGTGTCCACGGGCTTGGGACCGGCTGCCAAGGGTTCTGGGACGAGGCATCGCCAATGCCCGACGGTTCCTTCCGGCGGGCCGTTCCAGGCGGCTTCCGAAAAATCCAAGCGGATTTGTTCGTGGCCTTTTTCCACCAAGACGGAATGGATTTTCGAGCCGGGAACCAACGGTTCCCCCGTGCCTGCGCCACGTTTTTCCCAGAGGTTTGACGCGATAACTCATTCACCAACCAAAAACATCATCGAAAAAGGGGATCTTCTTGTTCGCCGTTGCCCAATGGATGCGGGCCACAGAAGGCGGGGGATAGTAGTTGAGGACTCCCCACCGGACAAGATCAGATCTTTACCAAGAAATGAACAAAATGGCCGCAAAAGCCAAATTTTGGGATTCATTCGGGCCGAGGAAGACTGACGGCAAGCCGCCTCTTGTTTTATAATCGGCGGTGGGGGACGAATGCTCCAATCACGTTTTCCTGCGAACCCTGTGCTTGGCCGCTTGTTTGGACCGGAGGGAGTTGCTTGGCCGTTTCACAAATGCAAATCGCCGTGTTGAGCGATACGCATGGAAAACCAGAGCCGACCCAAACCGCGTTGGAGCAAATCCGCCAACGCGACGTGGCCGCCATTCTGCATTGCGGCGACATCGGCGGGGTGGAATTGATCGAACTCTTTGCCGATTGGCCCACGCATTTCGTGTTCGGCAACGTGGATCACAACCGCGAGGATTTCCACCGAGCCATCCAAGCCGCCGGCCAACATTCGCACGGAACTTTCGGCGAGTTGTTGCTTGGGGAAACCCGCATCGCATTTTTGCACGGCGACGATGCTCCCCGTCTTCGCGAAACCATCGCCTCCCAAAAATGGGATCTGGTTTGCCACGGACACACGCACCGCAAGGAAACCTACCAAGCAGGTTCCACCCGCGTGCTCAACCCCGGCGCACTCTACCGTGCCCGCCCCCGCACGTTCGCCCTCGTCGATTTGCCCTCCCTCGCAGTCGAATTCCTGCCGATCCCCTAAGTATCGCAAACTAACAAGCAACTCGGGCTAACAGGCTCAAGAAAACACCTTCAATCAACAGGTGATTGAAGGCGCTGACTCTTTTAACCTTGTCCATCAACAACGACTTAGCCCGCCACAGTGAGGGTGTGGCGACGGCGACGAACGGCAATGAAAGTCAATCCCAATGCACCAATACCAAGCAACGCTATCGAAGAAGGTTCGGGAACGACGGTATTAACTTGAATCGCGGATTCCCCAAGGAGGCTGCTACCAGTTGAATCATAGGCACGCAATGAAAAGGTGTATTCCCCAATCGCTGTTGGATCGAAACTGGAGAGTGCCGGAGAATCAATATAGGGAGAATTAGTCGTCGCCAAGTAACTGAATCCTAGGTTTTGAGAATCTTCCAACAAGGCCGGAACGGAAGTGTTGTTTGCGGATGCGATTGCCATTGCAATTGCATCAAATGAATTATACCGTGATCAGATACAGTAGTATTCGCCGCCGGATCGAAGTCATACAAGAGGTCAAACTGATAGTCCCCAAGCGTGCCGCCCTCTGTGATGTTTATGTAGTAGGCGAAATTCCATAACGCGCGTCCGGCTTCACTTGATTGGCCGGATTGACTTCCAAAATCTCCAGCATTCGCGAAAAAGGTTCCGGCACCATTATTGCTCACGGGTGGTGCGAAGAAACCGCCATGTGTTCTTGAGTGAGCCGTCAATCCGAGTGTAATTGTGTTGCTACTGTTAGAAAAGGTTGTGATTGCCACTGCATTATTCGGGATTCCATCTCCCCCAAACTCCGTACCCAGATGACCGAATGTATCGTATGTGGGGCTAATAAAATCTGCATGCAACTGGCCAAGTGTTCCAGCCAGAATCCCAATGCATAAAAATGCAGATTGCAGCTTTCGTCTCATCCCACCACTCCTTATTTGATCCAAGATGTTTCAGAAATAAGTCTCAAAATCCAGAGTGTAGGTGATGAAGCAACTATACCCGGAATATCCCCCCTCTTCAAAATAGGGGACGTTGTCAAGGTACATCAACTAGACAACCGATTCAAGCCTTAAAAGCAATAAATCCTCGCAAGGTGTGCAGGTTGACAAGCTACCATCCCTTTCAACATGCAAAAAGTGCCTATTTTCAGGCGTATTTCGGGTTTTTGAAGCTCATTGAGATAGAATTTCTTGCCAATTGCCTCAAAAACACCTTAATTTCAAGCGATTTGAATGTTGAAAGGGATGGTTGACAAGCTACCTGGCTCACCCGGCGAAGATAATGCTGACCTCCGGCTTCTGATCCCTGGCCTCTGTCAATACTCGCGCCGTTGGCGCGACGAGGGGATGTTCATGTTTTTTCGGTATTTGGTGACGGTGCGGCGGGCGAGGTTGTAGCCTTCTTTGGACAAGGCTTCCACTAAAGCATCATCGCTTAAGGGGTTGGATTTGTCTTCCTCATCGATGATTTTCTTGAGCTTCAAACGGATGATGTCCCAGGCGACTTCATCGCCATCATCGGTTTGCGTGCCGCCGCCGAAGAAGCGTTTTAAGGGGAATAAACCTCTGGGGGTTTGAATCCATTTGTCGTCCACCGCCCGCGAGACCGTGGTGACGTGGACTTTCACGGTGTCGGCGATTTGCTGCATTTTCAAAGGCAAAATGGCTTCCGGGCCTTTTTCCAGAAAATCGGTCTGGTAATCCACAATCGCCTGGGCCACCCGCCTGAGCGTGTTGTGCCGTTGTTCGATGGATTCGATCAGCCATTTGGCCGAGTCGATTTTCTTCTTGATGTATTCCTTGGTTTGCTGGTCGGGATTGTTGCGGAGCATGGCGACGTAGCGTTTGCTGATTCTGAGTTCCGGCGTGTATTCATCCAACAGCGTGACGACCCATTTGCCATCTTTGTCTTGATCGACCGAAAGATCCGGCGAGACCCGTTGCACGGGGACTTCCGCATAACCCCGGCCGGGATGCGGGTCGATCAGATGCTTCATCTCTTCAATCGCGGCCTTAATCATTTCGATGGAATACCCGGTCTTGCGTTGGATGACCGGCAAGCGGTTTTGGCTCAGGTCTTCCAAATGGGATGAAATCAGCGTGACCATTACATCGCGGTAAGGGGCATCGGGCGGAATTTGCAGCAGCATGCACTCTTTGAGATCCCTAGCCCCCACGCCGGGCGGATCGCAGGTTTGCAATAGCTCCAAAGCGTGATGGGCTTGATCCATTGTGATCGGTCGGCCGTAAACTTGCACAATCTCCGCGAGATTGCTTTGCAAGCGTCCGTTGGCATCCAGGTTTTGCACCAGATACTCGCCGAACTCGCGCACTTCGCGGTCGCAATTGAAGAAGCCGAACTGCTCGATCAGGCTGTCGTGCAGCGATTGCGGGCGGGCGACCATGTTGCTCATCACATCGTGCTGGCGGTCCATGTCGTCGCCGATGCGATTGGACGAAGGCCGGGAGCCGGCGGAAAGATTGTCTTCCGGCCATTCGCTGGACATTTCCAGCAGCCGCTCGAAATCGGATTCGTTGTTTTTCTCGCTGACGAGTTCTTTCTGATCGAGTTCCTTGGTGGTGGCTTCTTCGCGGGCGCGGTCGAGTTCGATTTGGCGTTCGGTGTCGGATGTGTTTTCGGTTTCTCTGCGCGGGCTTCCAGCACCACGTTCTCGGAAAGTTCCTGATCGATGCGTTCCTGCAATGCCATGATCGGCAATTGCAGGATTTCCATGGATTGAATCATCCGCGGAGCCAGCTTCATTTGCTGGCTGAGCTTCATCTGTTGGCCGATGTTGAGTTGCATGATGTTTATTTCTTACCGGCTATGTGAATCGCATTTCCCTATTCGGCAAAAATGGCCGAAGGCAGGGCGTGAGCGTTAGAAACTCAATCAAAATTGCTGGCGGCCCCGGAGGGCATCGGCCAACATTTCCTTATTGGCAAACTCTAGCACGCTGCCCGAAGCGATGCCCCGGGCCAGGCGCGTAATTTGCACATCGTCGTTCTCCAAAAGATTCGAAATGTAGAGAGCCGTGCCATCCCCTTCCAGCGTGGGATTGGTGGCCATCACGATTTCTTTAACTCCATCCCGGCGGACCCGGCGGATGAGTTGGTTCAACGTGAGATCTTCCGGTCCCACGCCTTCCAACGGGGAAATTCGCCCGCCCAAAACGTGGTACGTGCCTTGATAGATGCCCGCTGCTTCCAGCGAAACCACGTCGCGGGGTTGCTCGACCACGCAGACCAATTCTTTGTTTCGCTGGGGGTTTCGACAAATCGCACAAACCTCGCCTTCAGTCAAGTTGAAACACACCGAACAGGGATGAACCGACGTTTTTACCTGCCGAATCGCCGCGGCCAAATCCTCGGCGGCTTGCGGGCTGGATTTCAAAATGTGATGGGCCAAGCGTTCTGCCGACTTGGGACCGATCCCCGGCAGCGTGGCGAATTGCTCGATCAGCCGAGAGACCGCCGGGCCAAAAGGATGCGGTTGAGAAAACCGGGACGAAGCGGGCATGAGGTCTCGTCAAAATCCATAGGAGAGAAAGAGAAAAACCGAATCGCCGGGCGGATTAAGGCGTCTCGCCGGGCGGGGGATTCATGCCGAATTTGGACATCATGTCTTCCATGCCGGGGATGTTCATCTCGCCGGTGAGTTTGGACATTTCCTCGGCGGCCAGGGTTTTGGCTTTTTCGAGCGCCGCATTCACGGCAGCCACAAGTAAATCTTCCAGCATTTCCTTGTCGTCCTCGGCGAGCAGGGAGGCATCGACGTTCACGCTCAGAATTTTTTGCTGCCCGTTAGCGGTGACGGTGACCATTCCGCCTCCCGCCGCGCCTTCGACTTGTAATTTTGCCAGGCGTTCTTGCATCTCCGCTGCCCGGCTCTGCATTTCTTGGGCTTGCCGCATGATTTCCGGGGCTTGACGGAGTAGTGAGGCGATGTCGCCGAATTTGCCGAACATAACAGCGTAATCCTTTGTGTTATTCCAACGGTTCAGGTTCAATGGTTTCTGCCGCTTCCGGCTTGGCGTGGGATTCCACGTTCACGAGTGATGCTCCGAACACCTGCATCACGCGACCGACAAAAGGGTGATCTTCGGGGTTGGGAGCGGAAACGGGTTGTGGTTGAGTTTTCGCCGTTTGGGGGGGAGAGGAAGGTTCCTCAGTCAAAAAGTTGATGGAAATTTGCACAGAAATTCCCAGGATTTGAGAGAGGATACGCTGCAACTGCTCGCGGTTTTCAGTCTTCTCGCAAATCCGTTTCGAGAAATCATAGCTTTTTGCGAAGCGCAAATCCAGATGATTTGGCCCGGAAATTGCTATTGCATGCAAAGTTTTGATATGAGCTTGCAACTTATCTCCTACGGAGGAAATAAGTTGCGGCAAAAGATTTGCGGGGATTTCTTCCAAAGATTTGCGGAGATTTGGCGGAATCTCGGCGGGACTCACGGCTGATGGCGCTGGTTGTTCAGGGTTTTCGTTTTTTTTTTGGACTGCGGGGGTTTCTGGTGGCGCGGTTTTTGCTTGAGGCGAAGGGCCGGCGATGTTCGCCTGGGCCACGGGCAGAGTGAGTTTGCCGTTCGTTTTCGCGAGGGCTTTCACCACCTGTTGCAACTCTTCCAGATTTTCCAACAGCGAAATGCGAACCAACGCCAACTCGGCCAGAACCCGGCCATAACTCGCGCGGGCCATTTGGCTGCGGGTTTCCGAAAGAATTTGCAGAGCCGCCATCACCGTGTTTAGCCCCCAACTTTTGGCGTGACTTTCCACCGTGCCGCGATGATCGCTGGAAACGCTGGTCAGTCCCACGCCTTCCGCTCCCGCCGCCACGACCATCACATCCCGCAAATATCTGAGAATCTGATCCACCAACTCGCCCAATTGCACACCTTCGGCCAGGGCTTCTTCGAGTTGCTTGAGCGCGGAAGCCGCTTGCCGGTCGATCAAGGCGGCCACCAATTGAATCAGCCGATCATCCCCCGCCGTGCCCAACAAGCGGTGAACGTCGCTGGCGGTAATTTGGCCATCCGAAAACGCCAAAAGTTGATCGAACAGTGATTGGCTGTCCCGCATCGAACCATCCGCCCGGCGGGCGACCAATTCGAGGGCTTCGGTGGTCACGTCGAAGCCTTCGGATTTGGCGATTTCCCCCAAACGGGCCATGATGTTCGCGGTTTCAATCGTGGCGAAATCGAAGCGTTGGCAGCGGGAGAGAATCGTATCCAGCAGCTTTTGCGGTTCGGTGGTGCAGAACACGAATTTGACGTTGGGCGGCGGTTCTTCCAGCGTTTTCAACAGCGCGTTGAAGGCATCGGTGGTCAGCATGTGGACTTCGTCGATGATGTAAATCTTCTGCCCCGCCCGCATGGGTTTGACGTTGACGTTCGCCCGCAGCGTGCGGATGTCGTCGATCCCGCGATTGGAAGCTCCATCGATTTCCAGCACGTCCACATCGTGCCCTGCCGAGATGCTTTGACAGATGTCGCATTCGTTGCAAGGCACGCCGTCTTTAACGTAAGGGCAATTCAGAGCCTTCGCCAGAATGCGGGCCATCGAAGTTTTGCCCACGCCGCGTGCGCCGGTGAAAAGATACGCATGCGCCACCCGGCCGTGGCGAATCGCGTTTTGCAAAGCCTGGGCGACGGGTTGTTGGCCGATGACTTCATCGAAAGCCTGCGGACGAAACCGCCGGGCCAGCACGGTGTAATGAGCGGAGGGTTCTGGCATCAATGCAGCTTCCAAATGCAAAATGGACGGTGAATTTCACCGCCCATCATAGCAACCCGCCGCCGTGCCGTTTAGTCGAACAGAAAAGGCGTGAAGCCATTTCTTCGCTGTTTTTGAAACCCTGACCTCCGACCTCTGATCCCCGGCCTCTGCAAAAGGGAGAGCAAGACGCCACCTCCGCAAGCACCTGGGAGCGCGATGCGAGAGCTGCTCCGGTTAAGGCCTGACTCGGTTGACACGGCCCCCACCGCAATTGGAGGTGGCGTCTCACTCTCCCCGCAGGGAGTGTGAATCTTAGGGGACAGCCTCCACCGCGGTCAAGTGGGTGGCAGCTTTCAGCGATCAGCTTTCAGCGATCAGCTTTAAGATTCCATGCTCATGCGTTTGAGCTACGCATGCTCTAAAAATCGACCACCAAACAAACCCCCCGAATTCCGCCGGCTGAAAGCTGAAAGCTGATTGCCGCCCATTTCAAACTCGCGTTGCCAACCAGCGGCCTCTTTGGTAGCGGACGGTGGCGAAGATGGCTCTGAGGGTGACATCCACGCCCATTGCGATCCAGGCTCCGATCAAGCCGCCGTTCAAGACGATGCCTAAAAGATAGGCCAAAGGCACGCGGACGAAAATCACGCCGATGGTGGAAAAATACAGGGGATAAACCGTGTCGCCCGCCCCGCGCAAAGCGAAGACGTAAACAATGGACATCACCAAGGGAACCTCGAACAGCACCAACAACCTCAGCGCCGGCACGCCGACTTCCCGCACGAGCGGATCTTCGTGCATCATCCCGTAAATTTGGTTTGCGCCGAAATAGAACACCAAGCCGATCGCGCAGGCGAGTAGGCTGCATTGAAATGTTGCTTCATTCCCTGCCCGGTGGGCGCGGGATTTGTCGTCGGCCCCCAGCGATTGGCCGATCATCGTGGCGGCGGCCATGCCCCAGGCGACGGCGGGAAGATAGCTAATCGCTTCCACCATCACGCCGATTCCATGCGCCGCGAAAATCGCAATCCCCCGCTCGCCGGTGGCCAATCGCGAAATCACCATCAGAAACAGAAAATGTCCGCCCCAGGTAATCATGCCTTCGAGCGCTGCCGGCCCGCCAATTTCTAAAATCCGCCGCACGGTTTGCCCGCGCAGCCGCCATTCGGGCAGGGAAATTCTGAGGCCGTTTAATCCGCGATGCAGCACGAGCAGCATCAGCAATCCGCCGCTGGTTCTGGCGACAAGAGTTCCGTAGACAATCCCGTTGACGCCGATGGCGGGGATCGGTCCCACGCCGAAAACCAACGCGAGCGAGACCGCCGCATTCAACACGTTGACCACGCCGAACACCAACATCGGCGAACGCATGTCGCCCGCCCCGCGCAAGGCCGCGGCTCCCACGAGGCTGATGCTGGTGAAGATGTTGCCCACACCATCCACGCGGACGTAATGAATCGCAATCGCGGCGGCTTCCTCATTCAGCTTCAGCCAATTCGCCACGACAGGGGCGGCGAGAAAGATCACCCCGCAAAACACTCCGCCGACGCAGCCCGCCAATGCCAGCGAGCGGTTCATCACGCGATTGGCGAGTGGGAAATCCCCCGCACCCCAAGCCCGGGAAACTAACGCCGTCGTGCCGCTGCCCACCAAGCCGAAAATCATCGAGGCCAACCAGCCCACGTACCCCGCCACGACAATCCCGGAAGTTGCCTCTTTGCTGATCTTCCCCGAAAGCCAAAGGTCGGTCATTTCGACGCAGTAGCTTAACAGTTGCTCGCATAAAACGGGCAGCGCAAGGAGGAAGATCGTCCCGCGAAGCGGCCCCGAAAGAATCGCGGCCCGATCCGTCCCCAAGCGGCGAAAGAATTTGACGAGGCCAAGTTTCATGGAGCGTTTCGCAGCGTTCGAGGAATAACGATCCCACAAAAATGAGCAGCAAAGCGCTAGCTGCCGGTATTTCTAACCGAAGAACCGGCGGCTAGCGCCTTGCCACTCACTGATTTCTCGAACGATACTCACGCCTTGTGCCTAACAGCATCCGCCTTCAATCGATCAGCCGTTCGGCCCTAAGCAGTTCGATGGCATTTGCGAACGCCGAAACTGTAAGATCGATGTCGGCTTGGGTGTGGGCGGCGCTCGTCATGCCGCCCCAGCCCATCCAATCCACTCCGCCCAATAACAGCGCACAACGGAAGGCGTGGCCTAAATCGGCATCGAAAGCGCGATCGAGTTTTGCGAAGTCGTTATTGAAGGGACGGAAGTCGCCGCCGGTGGGTGGGGGGCCATCGTATTCGGGAAGGATTTTCGTGAGCGACTCCACCCCGTAAGCTGCCCAATGGACACGCTTTTGCTGAAAAAGTTCGTTCAAGGCCGAGCGAAGTTTGACGGCGGTGGCGGTGGCGGTTCGGCAGGGTTCGCCGGTCGAAACTACTTCCAACACCGCCGAACCCGCCGCCGCCGAGAGCGGGTTGGCATTGAACGTGCCGGGGTGCTTGATCTTTTTGCCGTGCCGATTGTCGAAGGCGATGGCATCCAGCAAATCTTCCCGCCCGGCCACGCATCCGCCGGGCAAGCCGCCCGCGAGCACTTTGGCCAACGTGGTCAGATCCGGCTTGATGCCCAACTGCCCCTGCACTCCGCCAGGGTGTACGCGAAACCCGCTGATGACTTCATCCAAAATGAAGATCACGCCGGTTTTCTCCGTCAACTCGCGAAGGCCCGTCAGAAAGCCATCTTCCAAGGGAACCACGCCCCAGCGTCCGCCGGTGGCTTCGACAATCACGCAAGCGGGATCGTGGGTTTCGATGGCTTGGGCGACGGCGGGCAAATTGTTGGGCGGCACGACGACAAGATCGCCCATCACGCCCTCGGTCACGCCGGGGGTTTCGTAATGGCCGGTGGAATCGTGCGGGGGACTCGCGGCGGGAATGAGTTGATCGTGCCAACCGTGAAAGTGCCCGGCGAACTTGATGATTTTGGTCTTGCCGCTGACCAAACGGGCGATGCGAATTGCCATCAGCGTGGCTTCGGTTCCGCTGCTGGTGAACCTGACCCGTTCCGCCGAGGGAACCAACTTCTGCACCCATTCGCCCCAAACCAACTCGGCTTCGTGGCAGGCTCCGTAATGGGTTCCCCGCGTGATTTGCTTTTGGACGGCCCCGATCAAAGCCGGATGCCCGTGCCCCAACAACAGCGCACCGTGGCCCATCCAATAGTCGATCAGTTCTTTGCCTTCCACGGTGGTTTTTCGCGAACCCTGAGGCGCGGTCCACGTAAACTGGGAAGGGCGATAAATACCGCTGATCGTGCGTGACGCCGCTGGGGAAAATGTTTCGCGCCGTTCCGCCAACTTCGCCGAGCGGGGAAACGCTTCCCGAAACCGCGATTCCATCGTCAATTCCGAAACCTGCGACATGGGCTGTTTCCCTGTGGAGCTTAAGGCGAGCGGCCGGCGTAAGCCGGCTGGTTCCTCGCGAATTGTGCAAGAGTCGATAAAAAAAGGACCGTTCTTCACCATTCAACGTAACCGGAGGGCTTACACCCTCCGCTCGCCTTTTTATTCGGCTTCGCGTTTGATGTTGAAGTCGCCGTCGATGTTTCGCCACATGGAATGCACGTGGTTGGCGCTGTTTTGCGTGTTGTTGTATTCGATGATGAACGTCTCGCCTTGCAAGCGATAATAGTGGCGTTCGTTGCGTTCGCTGCTGCCCCACCAGGCGAAATAAGTGTTGTCCAAGCCGGACTGATTGATGCGGTCGCGGCGTTCGCGTTCCACATCGGCGGGCATGTTTTTCAGGTACTCCGCCAGCAGGGTGCGGACCAATTTCTTTTGGTCGGCAGACATCTTCGAGACCGGCAACCCCACGGCTGCGGTGACGACGGGTTGCGCGACTCCGCCGCCGCGCAAATCGTCCGGGGCTTCCTTGCTTTGCCAGGCGAGTTTTTGTTGCTCTTCGTTACAGAGCTTCAAAATCTGCCGGGCGAGATCTTCTTCGGTCCCTAACACGCGAATTGAACGACCGGGGCCGGCATCGATCAAACCGGGGTTGGCTCCGAAGAACTCCGGCGTGCTGGAAACGACTTTGCCATCGGTAATCGTATAGTTCAGCGAAATGTGATGTCCCTCCACCCGCCAACCCCAAGTGCCGGTGTTGGCGGGTTTGCCGAAGATGCTGAGGTAGTATTTTTCGGGATCGCGTTTTTCCCGGCGTTCGGCCCGGTCGCCTTCCTCCAAAAGATAAAGCACTTCTTCCAAGCTCATAATGTCCAAGGCTTGGCTATAACCGGCATCGGAAAGCCCGCTGGCGATGAGCGCACGGGCGCGTTGTTCATCGGCATCGGACAAATCCCGCAAAGGCAGCCCTTTGCGTTCGCGGGGAATGAAGTGCCAATTCAAGCGTTCCTTATCGTCGAAATCGAAAGTCGCTTGTTGGCTTTGTTTTTCGGGCAGGTGTTCTAAAAACGTCTGGGCCGCTTTCGCCATGTGAGTTCCCGAAGGATCCTCTTTGAGATTGCGGGCAACCAACAAAGCCCCCATCGCCACCACGACCACGCCCGCAAGCGCCAATTTTTTTCCGTGCATCTTTCGTTTCCTTGCTCGATGAAACTCAAAAGGTCTGAATTTGGATGTTCTCTATCCCGGCGGCCAAGATAGTTTGCGTCCGCCCAAAACGTGAACGTGCAAATGATCTACACTTTGCCCGCCGTCCGCTCCGCAGTTCAGCACCGTGCGGAAGCCGTTGCTTAAACCTTCTTGCCCGGCGACTCGGCGGGCGACGATCAGCAGATGCCCCAACAACTCGGCATCGGCATCTTGGGCCTCCGCCAGCGAGGCGATGGCCCGCTTCGGGATCACCAAAAAATGCACGGGAGCCTGCGGGCCAATGTCGCGAAAGGCCAAGCATTGGTCATCCTCGTAAAGGATCTCCGCCGGAATCTCTTTGTCGAGGATGCGCTGAAAAATCGTTTTCTCGGCGGACACGAAATCATTTCCTTCTATGAGGGACGGGGAACGCCAAGTATCTTACCGAAACCCGGTTCGCTCCCCAAGTCAGTCGGACATTTCGGATTGCCCAGTCCGCGTTTCAACAAAGTTGGTGGTTTTTTTCTGAACCACGAAGCACAAGGAATCCATTTCTAACGGCTTCAAAAGGTTTTGATATCACGAGGATTTGTGATTCGGAAGCAACTGAGCCGGTAGGAAATTTATCGTTTCCCGTGGTGGTCGCGGCTCGTGAAAGCGTATGATGAAATCGTCCCTCTGTCCGTTTTTCAGTTCGCTTGCCCATGAATGATTTCAACCCCTCTTCCCCGATTGCGGTTTTGTTGATCGCCCACGGCAGCCGACGCCAAGAGGCGAATGCGGATCTTGTGAAGTTGGCAGACCGGGTTCGCGAACGGGAAAGATATGCTTGGGTGGAAATCGCTTATTTGGAGATTGCGGAACCTACGATTCCCCAAGGGATTGCCCGTTGTGTCGCACTCGGTGCAAAGCAAGTTTTGCTGCTGCCTTATTTTCTTTCCGCCGGTTCGCACGTGGTGGAAGATTTGGAACGTCATCGCCGGGAAGCGAGCGAAGCGCACCCCCAAACCACGTTTCAACTTTGCCCGCCGTTGGGACTGCATCCCTTGATGATCGATCTGGTCCTGACCCGCCTTGCCGAAGCAGACGGATAAGACGGGAATCATCGGCTATGCTTGTTTTTTCTGCAAGCGGCGGGCGAGGCGTTGGGTTTCCACCACGCGGCGTTTGTGAAGTCCTTTGGCCAGACAGTCCCGCTCATCGCGGGCTTCGATTTGGAACGTCAACAGTAAACCTTCGTGATGAACGACCCGGGCCGAGCAAACGACTTCCGCACCGATTAAAGCTGCCGCCAGATGTTCCATTTCGATGGAGGTTCCCACCGTAATTTCGCCGGGGTCCAAAAACGGCTGCATCAATTCGAGTGCGGCCCGTTCGAGAAACCAAATCAGCCAGGGCGTGGCCAAGATGGGCGGCAAATCGACTTGGGCGAAATCAATCGCGTGCTTCGACTCCACGCAAAACCGCGTTTCCAGATGAGAACCCACTTTGGGAAAACCGTGCATCGCATGGCTCGCAAGTTAAAGGACGGGTTCGTTCGGGAAATGTTCCAGGCCCAATCGGTCGCCGAGTCGCACGGAATGGCCTTGAAGAAAATCGCCGGCGGGCATGTTCCGTTTGCCTTCGGGCCGCAGTGTGAGGATTTCCAAAACCCCCTTGGCGGTTTGCACGAGCAAGCGATGGTTCTCTGCAAACACCACCGTGCCTGCCGGAACAGGTTCCGCAGGAACTTGGGGAATTTCCGTGGACGGGTTCGGATCGACTTCACTCACGATCAGGCGAATCGGTTTGCTGCCGGGCTGATGAAAGAAAGTGTAAGGCGAAGGCCAAGGCTGCATGGCTCTGATGTGGCAGGCGATTTCTTGGGCGGCCAGATGCCAGCGAATCTCGCCATCGGTTTTTTTCAGCCGGGGCGCTTTGGTGGCTTCGCGGGGGTTCTGCGGTTCTTCCGTCAAACCGTTTTCGGCCAATTGGCCGAGCACGCGATGCGTCAAAGGCACGGCCAAATCGGCCAGGCGGGTTTGCAACTCGCCGGAGGTTTCCCGTTGGCCGATGACAAGTTTTTCCACGCCCACAATGGGGCCGGAATCCAAACCCGGTTCGATGCGAAACATTGTGATTCCGGTTTCGGTTTCGCCCTTCCAAATCGCATATTGAATCGGAGCCGCCCCGCGATATTTGGGCAGCAACGAGGCATGCAAATTGAAGGCCCCCCAGCGCGGAATCTCGAGCAGAGTTTTGGAAAGAATCTGCCCGTAAGCCGCCACCAGGCAAACGTCCGGGTTTAAGGATTTCAGGGCTGCTAAACTTTCGGGCGTGTTGACGTTCTCCGGCTGAAACACGGGCGTTCCGCGGGCTTCGGCCGTTTCTTTCATGGGGTGCGGATGGTGATGATGGCCGCGACCTTTGCGGTCGGGTTGCGTACACAAACCCACCACCCGATGCGGGGTTTCGTAAAGGCTAAGAAACGCGGGCAAGGCGAATTCGCCCGTGCCCATCATCAGAATGCGTAAAGAGTTGAAGGCAGAATCCTTTCAAAAAAACCGAGTTTCGCGGGCGGGAGTTACTTGATGTTTTGTGTCGTCGGGGTGACTTAGGTTCTTGAACCTGGGTTTCCAAGAGGCTGCCGTATCGTTTGCGTTGAAGCCAGGATTCCATCGGTCAGCTACTGGATTTATCGGTCAGCTACTCGATTTAAGTGACTTTCCCCTTTGGTTCGTGGGCATTTTTCCCCGTGGCCTCTTGTCGCTGTGCGACCCCGATTCAAGATTCGGGGCCACCCGAATCCCAAGCGTCATACCGATCGGTTGAATTTGAACGAATTCTCCTGCCGGTATTACTCGGCGGGTTGGCGGGGTTCGAGGGATTTCAGGCGTTTTTTCAACAATTCGTTTTCCGGGATCGTGCCGGCTTTTTGATCGCGGCGAAATTGCTGCTCCAAATCTTCCAAGTGCGGCAGCAAATCCCTGAGCGTGGGTTCGTTCACGCGGTCGATAAACAGCACACCATCCAGATGATCGTTCTCGTGCTGCACAACCCGGCTGGGAAGTTCCTTCAAAGTCATTTCAAATTCTTGCCCGGACAAATCGAACGCCGAGACCACGATTTGATCGGCCCGAGGCACGCCGCCGTATAAATCCGGCAGGCTTAAACAGCCTTCTTCGCCTTCGACACTGCCTTTGCGGCTGAGGATTTCCGGGTTGAGAAAGACGTGTTCCTGATCGGCTTCGTCGGGATCGCCCGTGGGATTGATGATAAACAACCGATAAGGCAAAGCCACCTGATTGGCGGCCAACCCGATGCCTTTGGCTTCGTACATCAGTTCAAACATCTCGCTGATGGTGTCGCGAAGCTGTTGCGTGATTTGTTGGATGGGTTTGGATTTCCACCTGAGAGCAGGATGCGGATAACGCACAATTTCCATGATGTTTGCCGACGTGGGAAGAAAAGTCATTCACTGAAAACAGAGGAATTATAGGACGGAGTGGGGAGCGGGTCGAGCGATTTTCGCGGAGGCCGGCGGGCAAATGAAAAGAAACCCCCAAAGCAAGGCCATTTCGATGCCTTGCCCGAGGGTTTTGTAGGTGTCGCGAGAAATGCGGTTTCAGAGACGGTTTAATAGGTGGGCAGGGGTTGCAGCGAGGCGGTAGTCGTGAAGTGGGTGGGCAAGTAGGTTGTGGTGGTCGTGGGCACGACATAAGACACGGGGCCGGGAACAATCGGCCCCAAGGCCACTGGGCCGCTGGTTGTGCTGGGAACCATTGCCTGCGTGGTTCCATAATAGGTTTGTTGAGCCACTCCCGGTCCGGGAGTGGCCGCACCGATGCCGCATGCACCGCCGGGGCAACCGCCTGCGGGCGGATAACAAGCGCCGTAGCCGCCACCGCCGCCCAAGCAGCAGCAACCAACGGAAGAAATCAACAAGGCGGACAAAGCGATGAGATTGAGCAGACGTGTCATGGGAACCATCCTTGCGTTTAGAAGAGAGGTCGAGAGGGGGAGAGGAGTTTTCGAGAAAGGTTTTTTTGATTGGTTTTGGTTTCAGGCCGAGAGACAGGGATTCGTGCCGTTCGCAGAGCCATCGGGCCAATTCGCGGTGAAGCCCGCCGGGTGACGAGTGGGTTGCTGTTGAAACACCAGCCCTTCTTTCTTCACCACGATGGACTCCGAACGCAAAGGCACGCTGGCCAAGTGATTTCCCCGCCAGATTTCCAGCACGGGGCAAAAGGACGTGTCGAGCTTGGGGCAATCAATGTGGTAATGCGTCGGGGATTGCCAGAACTTCAGTTCCAAATGACTGCGAAGCCGCCACCACGCGGAAAATTCCGTCGGCTCCACCCGCCAAAGCAGCGGCAAGCCGGGGGATTGCAAACCGCTTCCGGGGGGCAAAGCGGCCAACCCGGAGAGATCGGCGGCGGAAATCATCGAAGGCAACCCCTTGAAATACGCGCTGTTGAATCACATCCAGCCGGCGCGGTTGATTTTGTTGTTGCTTGCGGGGAACATCCTCGGCTTGGCCGTCCAAACATCCGATGCCCTGATAGGGAAAGGGGAAATCCCCCAGGCGAACCCATATGCCGCCCAGCGATTCCATCGCGGTTTTGAGTTGTTCCAAGAAGCCCAGCCGAAGCGAGTTCGCGATCTCATTTTTGCTCGAGGGTTTTTCCTCGCTGCCGATGAGTTTGGCAACGTCGAGTTTGCGGCAACCGGGTTTTTGATGATTCTTCACCACAGCCCGGCTCCAAACGTCGCGGGAATCGAACAGCACGCAGCGCCACCTGATGCGAAGCCGACTTTGGTTCGCGATGGCGTTTCAGACCGAAGGCGGATTTCATCGCGGAGTCTTGACCCAACCGCAAGACCGGAAATCCCGCCTGCCGCAGCCAATCGGTGATCTGGTCGGAGATCCCCACCAGATGCAACGGCAATTCCAAAATGTCGGCAGGGTTGGTCATCGGTGAGAATACAATTTGTTTGAGAGGAAATGGTTTCGAGTGATTCTTAATCGGCTTCCCGCGAAGCCGTTTTGCCCGGCGGGGAAGAACTCCTCGCCAAGGCGGGCGGAAGATACGCGGATCGCGAAAATCCGTCAACGGAATTTGCGGCAAACTTGAATCTTTTTTTCAAAGCCCCCGCCGAAGCCTTGGGATGACAACACGCAACTTAAACTTTGCACTGGCTTTAAGAATTTGTAAGATTTTTTCTAGGGGCATGGCAAACTTGCATAAAGGCCCGTCAAACCGCGAAAGCTGGCCATTCCCAGGCAAAACAGCAGGTTCATTAGTGTTCCCGGCGTTGGCGAAGTTCGGGCAAACTGGGCTTGAATGCCGCGAACTTTTTGGCGTATAGTCCCGCTCTTGTTTGCCCAAAGCGGGCGAGCAGAGTTGACAGAACAACGCCATTTCATTTCATGCAGGGAGGCATCACGTGAAGCGCGTACTCATCGTAGGAATCGACACCATCCTGGGAAGTAATCTCGCGAGGACCATGTCCCACCGCCATCAAGTTCTGGGTTTGTCTCAGGCGAAAACCGTCGGCATTGCCGGTTGCGAAAATCTCGGCAGCATGCCGCAAACTTCCGAAGACATCCATCGCCAATTGGCCGCAACCGCGCCCGACTTGGTCGTGGTCTGCGGTGCGGCAGCCCGTTCGATTTGGTCTGCAGGCGATGGAAAGAACACAAACGAAACCGATTTCGACGCACCCGTTTTCTGGGCAAAGGAAGTCGCCAAGACGAACGCGAAATTGATCGTGATTTCCTCCGATGCCGTGTTTCACGGCCCGTGGATGTTCCACGAAGAAGATTGCACGGGAGTTTGCCATTCCTCCGCTGCAACAGCGATTCGCGAGATGGAAACCCAAGTAAGCCGGCTTTGCCCGCATGCCCTCATCGTGCGGACCCACGCCTTCGGCTGGAGTCCTCTGGCTGCCGGCGATTGGCTGGAAGCACTGCTCGAAAAGATCGCGGAAGAAACGCCGCTCGCCGTGCCTGCCGTCAATTACGCCACCCCGATTGAAGCCTCCCGTTTGGCAGAAATTCTGATCCAAGCCTGGGATCGCGGTTTGGAAGGAATTTACCACATCGGCGGCAGCGAGCGGGTCAATTTCGTGCATTTCGCCCACCGCTTAGCCCAAGAATTCCAACTGCCTCGGCCAAGTTTCCCACGTCGCCAACCGGCGGAAACAGCCCACGTGTTCGGCCAAGGCGAAACCTCGCTAAACTCCGGCAAGGTTCGCCGCACGCTGGCAAGTCCCTTGCCCATGCTTGGCGAGAGTTTGAAGCAATTGCGGGAACTCTCCGAAAATGGCAGCCGCGGGCAATTGCAGGAAGACTCGCGCGAATTGCTCCCCCACGCCGCGTAACGAAAAAATGAACGGCGGGTTTATTCGCTTTGGCCCAACGTCACCGGGACGGTGATTTTTCGGCCTTCGCGAATCACGCTGAGTTCCACTTTGCCGCCGATAGGTTGGGATTCAATGTAACTTAAAAACGCATCGGTCGAAGTCACGGGTTTGCCATCCACGGCCACGATCAAATCCGCGGTGCTGCGGTCGATGTTCTCCACAATGAACACGCCCCGCCGTTCGCGGGTGATCGTCGGCCCGCGCAGGTTCGCTTTTTCGGCGGGTCCGCCGGGAGTGAGCCGAGCGATCAGCAATCCCTTTTCGGTCTCGTAAACCCGTTGGATGCCGATGTCCGGGCGGATGACTTTCCCGTGTTCAATCAATTGCGGGACCACGCGCTTGGCCAGATTGATCGGAATGGCAAAACCCACGCCCGCACTTTGTCCGGTTTGGCTGGCGATGGCGGTGTTCAGGCCGATCAATTCGCCGTGTGCGTTCAGCAGGGGGCCGCCGGAATTGCCGGGGTTGATGTCGGCATCCATTTGGATAATCGAACCGATCGTGCGGTTGCCCCGGATTTGCAGCGAACGATTCAAGCTGGCGATAATGCCCGTGGTCATCGTGCGTTCCAAGCCGAAGGGATTTCCAATCGCGAAGACTTTCATGCCCACGCGGAGGTTGTTGGAATCGCCCAGTCTGGCGGGGAACAGCAGATTTTTCGGGGCCTCGATTTTGAGCACTGCCAGATCGTTGATGCGGTCGGCTCCGATGAATTTCCCAGAGTAGGATTTGCCATCGAACAGCGTAACTTCCACCTGCCGGGCCTCTTCGACGACGTGATAGTTGGTCAGCACGTGCCCGGCTTGATCGAGCACCACACCCGATCCGCTGCCTTTGGCCGGTGTGTTCCTCATGAAAAAACCATCCGGGCGAACACTTTGCGTGGTGATGTTGACCACGCTACGATTGCAATTTTGGTAGACCGCCACATTGACGGCTTCTTCATTCGTTAGACCATCGCGATTGAACCCCCCCGCCGAGGCAACCCGAGGAACCTCCGCCGGAGCTTCTCGCTGGGGCGGAGCAAAATTGTTCTGCGGTTGGGGAAAGTTTGGTCCCTGGTTTGCATCAGGGTTCCCCGGATTGGGTTCGACTTGCGCAGGAGAGATTTCCCGTTGGGGTTTGCGGGAGCATCCAAGCTGCGAGAACCCCACCGAATAGGGCCGAGACGAAATAACCGAAATAGTTTTTCACGATGTCCTCCCAGGGAATGGCGGGATGGGTGTGCCCAAAAATCAGGCAGGCCGCTTCTCAGAAAAGCAGTGAAATTGTCGCGAAGGCGGGCCATGCCTTCCTTTGGTATATTGTGTTTGCCTCGACCTCTCAAGACCGAGAGGGATGGATTTTTTCTCTCAGGACTCTCCCCATGAAACGCGTCGCGATTTTAACCGCCGGGGGCGATACGCCCGCACTCAATGCCACCATTTGCGGCGCGGTCGAACGGGCCAATCAGTTGGAGATCGAAGTTTACGGCATCATCAAAGGGTTCGGGGGCATGGTAGACCCCCGCGTGCCGCACGTTCCTTTGAATCCCCTCTTCAGCACCATTCCCGAACTCGATCCCTTGTCTGGGGGGAACCATTTTAGGAGCCTCGCGGACTTACATCGATCCCGAACATTCCGAGGAACTCAAAGCCGTCACCCGCAGGCTCAATCAACTGAAAATTGAAGGCTTAATTTGCATCGGCGGCGACGGCACGATTAACGGCATGCAGCCTTTGTCCGAATTTTTCCCCTGCGTGCTGGCCCCCAAAACCATCGACAACGATTTGGGGCTGAATTATCTGGAAGAACCCAACGAGTGGATTCGCGAAAACCAACCCGACGGCGAACCCGTTTACCGCCGCACGAAAAGCCGGGGCGATCTCGATTTGGCGGAACTCATTAACTATGCCACGCCCGGTTATGCGACGGCGGTGATGGTGGTCGCCGAAGGGATTCAGCGCGTGCGAACCACCGCCGAGAGCCACCGCCGCATCGCGATTGTGGAAGTCATGGGCCGGCAATCGGGTTATATCGCTCTCGGCTCGGCTTACGGTCAACCGGACATGATCTTAATTCCCGAAGTCCCCATCAACACGGCGGAAGTGGAAGCCCGCGTCCGCGAATTGTACGAACTGCAAAAGCATGCGGTCATCGTTGTGGGCGAAGGCGTGATCGACGAGAACGGCATGCCCTTGGGGGCGATGTCTTCCTCGCGCGACCCGGCGGGAAACATCATGTATAGCGGAGCGGCCGAGTCGCTCAAATCCATTCTCGCCAAACAACTGGGCGATTTGTTCTTCAAAAGCAAACGCCGGCACGACAGCGCTGCCGAGGCGATTTTCACCCGCAAAGTGGGGCACACGCAACGCGGCGGAAGACCCATCCGCTTCGACCGATTTTACGCGACCCAACTGGGAGGCAAAGCGGTCGAATTGCTGGTTCAGAATCAAAACAACAACGTCGCCACGTTGCAATGGAGCGAAGCAAAAGGGTTTACGTTGGATTCCATCGATGGGAACAAACTCCGCGACCGTTGGAGTACGATTCATCCCCGCGAATTGCACCCCTTGTTTTACGATACCGTCCGCTTTCAGCCTTCGAAATTGGGCGTGGCGTTTTTGAAGCCGATCTTCACGGGAGCCATCGGCACGGGTGATGTGGAACACATACGCAACACGCTGTTCAACCCCGGCAACCTGACGGGCCGTTATCAAAGCATTAATGTGGATGTCCACAAGCGCATGAAATTCCTGCCGACCACATCGTAAATTGTAGCCAAGCCGCCATCTCATCAAGTTTGTTTAACGCGAAGACTCCAGCGCGGCAGATCCGCAACCAAAAACGGAGTGTCGAGTGTTGCAGGATGATGCCAATTTCTGGAAATGAATCCGGTCTTTTCCCGCTTCGCGGCAAAAAGCTCGTTGCAGTGCCACACCAGATGTTGAACTGATTTTCGTGATGATTTTTACGAGGCGGGTTTTCGCGAGAGTTCTTGGAAGAAGTCATCCAACTTCCAACGGTAGGTTTTCGTCAAAACCGTGTTGTGATCGCCGCCCGGCATCGCGATGAAGGTTTTGGGTTCGTTCGCGGCTGCAAACAATTTTTTCCCCGAAGCAAAGGGAACCACGCGGTCGGCATCGCCGTGGCATTGCAGCAAAGGCCCGCGATACTTGCCGATCTGAGCCGCCGAGTTCAGTTTCTTTCGCGGAACCAGCCACGAAGCCCATTTTGCATGATGGTCGGCCACGTCGCGGAACGAGAAAAACGTACTCTCCAAAATCAAACCCCTCGGTTGAATTTCCGCCGCCAAATGCACCGCGACCGCACCGCCGAGCGATTGGCCCATCAGCACGAGATCCGTTTCCTTCCCGTTGGCTTTTTTCGCCAGCCATTGGGCGGCGGCGCGGGCATCTTGAAGAACTCCGGGAACCGTGGGCTTGCCGGCCGACTTGCCGTACCCGCGATAATCGAAAATGAAAATGCTCACGCGGTAATCTTTTTGAAGTTCCGCCATCCGCTCGGCCCAGAACGATACGTTCCCCGCGTTGCCGTGGGCGAACAGCACGAAAGCCCGCGGATTCTCGCAGGGGCAATACCAACCGTGCAAGGCCGTTCCATCTGCCGCCTGAAAATTCACATCTTCGAACTGCAAATTCGCCGGTCGATAGTTTCCCCGCGAGGCATCCGAGGGCTGAAATAAAATCCGCTCATCCAAAGTCGGCCGCGAGTGAATTTTGGGGGAAGGAGATTTCGCCGCAGCAACGACGGGGGAGGAAATTGCCGGGGAAGGTTTCTCTGCCACGGCCGCTGCCTCCGTTTTCGCCACGGTGAGAGGTTTCGCGAGCTTTTGATTCTCCGGCCGCGCGCAACCGAACATCGAGACCGAAACACAAACCGTCAAAACATACCAGCGCATGAATCACCATCCCTCGCAAACCTTGAATGTCCTTCCGCTTCAGTTTATCAAGAATGAAAACCTCCGAGAACACCCGTTTGCGGATCGTATCCTGGTCTGTGTTTCAAGAAAGTTGGTGGATTTTTCCTGAACCGCAAAGCGGGAATCTCCCCCAGCCACGGGTGTCAGTCCAAGGGAGAAGGCTTCCTTTTTTACTCCGAAACAAAACAACCGTGACACACAAATCTCTGAAATACGATGCGGCATGAATTGGTGAGAACAAAATCGTCTTTTGGCCGAAGGCCATAAAACCAAACGGCCAAAACTTATTCAGGAAGCGGGTTTTTGTCACTCTAGTTTCGTTTCCGTTTATAAAGAATCCACCGTCGGCTAAATCCGGCCATCGCTTCGCAATTCCCGAAATCCAGAACCGTTGTCACGATTGAGAACTGGAAACCTCGCCGACTTTCGTGAAACATACACGAGGATCGACGTTATTCCTTAGATGGGGCGGGAACCAAGGTTTCCAGGTGGACGGCAACGGATTCGGCGAGGGCATGCAGATTGTAGCCGCCTTCCAACAGGCTAATCAGCCGGCCTTGGCAGTATTGGTTGGCGACTTCTTGCATAAGTTGCGTCAAAGGGGCGAAGTCTTCGCTTTCGAGGCCCAACGATCCTACGGGGTCGGCGCGGTGAGCATCGAAGCCGGCTGACAATAAAATCAATTCCGGTTTGCAGCGGGCGGCGGCATCGCCGAGGACGTTGTGAAAGGCTTCCCGGTACTCCTTGCGGGAAATTCCGAACGACAACGGCAAATTGAACGTGGTTCCCAGACCGTGGCCTTGCCCGGTTTCCGTCTTCGCCCCCGTGCCGGGATAGAACGGCCAACGGTGGGCGGAGAAAAACGTCACTCGGTCCTCTTCATAGAAAACATCTTGCGTGCCATTGCCGTGATGCACGTCCCAATCCACGATCAGCACGCGCTCCAGATGATGCACCGCTTGTGCGTGCCGGGCGGCAATGGCGACGTTGTTGAACAAACAAAATCCCATCGCCGCCGAGGGAACCGCGTGATGTCCCGGCGGACGAATTAAGCACACCGCCTGCCGATGTTTTCCGGAAAGCACTTGATCCACGGCTTCCATCGCGGTTCCCGCCGCCCGGCAGGCCACCTCGAAAGATTGGGGGCTGATGACGGTATCGGCTTCAATCCGTCCGCCGCCGGCCTGGGCGAATTGTGCGATGGCTTCTACGTGTGCTTGCGAATGCACGCGCAGCAGTTCGGGGAGTTCCGCCCTGCGAATGGTTCCCTGGGTGAATCGGGCAATTAAGCCTGTGGTTTCCAATTGGTGATGGATCGCACGCAAACGGTCGGGGCATTCGGGATGCCTGCCGGTTTGGTGCTCTAAAAAGCCATCATCCTGGAATAAAATGGCCATCGTGGTTTTCCTTAGGCGGGTCGTTTCGCGATTCCAGATCGGATCGGAACGACAAAAAAATGCGAAGCGGCGATTTCTGTTGAGCGCGCCGGGCGGTGACCGACGTATTATAGAATAACCGGGATTGTCGGGACGATTCCAGAAATCGCGGGCGCAAAGGCTTGGAATCGGTCTTGGGAACGCGGTTTGCGGCTTGACACTCCCAAAACAGGAATGATACGGTTGAAGTGGTAGCGAAGTCTGCTGGAATATGCTCCGAAAGCCCAAAAGTTCAACTCTCCCAATTTTCGACGCGAATTTCCGGGGTGATCTCTCACCCTTGGGCTTGTGTTTGGCGCGAGTTTTTCCCCATCTTTAGATCAGCGAAATCACATGGCTTATACGAAACTTCCCTTCCGTTTTTGTTGGAAACCTTTGGCTGTCGGCCTGCTTGTCTGTGCCTTGGGGCTTCCTCTCGCCTCGGCCCAACAACCGTCGGCGAAGACTCCTGCCGCAACAACACCGCCGGCGGTAAAAACTCCTGCGACCGATGCGAGTTCCCCGGAACCCACATTGCCACCGGACTTCAAACCCCCTCGCGATTCCGAAGGTGATGACCTTCCACAAAGAACTCACCACGAAGGACGAAAGCGAAACCTTAGGCAAGAAACTGGCGCGTTCCGACAAGTACGCTACATTGTTCACTAACGCAGACCTCAGTAACAACGCAAAAACGGTTGTCGAGGAATGGGCGAAGTGGCGGATGTACCAGATGACGCTGAAATCCAACAGCAAACGCTTGCACGAGATTCGAGCCGACCTCATGCGGGAGATCCGTTCTGCGGGCAGCTCAAACCGAGTCCGCAGAAAGGATGCGGAAGCCTTTCGGAGATTTGTCTGCCAGGAAGTGACCAAACGCTGCGAAGAATTGTTGAACAATAATTTTCAAGCGCGGCTGAACGCCGTGATCGTGCTGACCCAACTGGATCTTGTCGATGCAGACCTCCGGGAGGACGTCCCCGCACAAGCCTACGTTAAGGGGGCTATTCCCTTGTTGGAAGTTCTCGAAACACCGACAGGCGGCGAACTGAATCAGCAATTGGAGGCCATCAAAGTTCAAGCGGCCATCGGGTTGGGTCGGATCAACTTGCTGGGGTCGGCAAGCGATTTGAACATCAGCGTTCAAGGCCAAAATCTACGCAATTACACGGCCAAAACTTTGATAGCGGAACTGAAAAACCCGAATTCGCATCCGTGGTATCAGAAGCGCTTAATCGATGCCTTGGGAGCCATCGACATGGTGAACGACATCACCACGGGCCAACCCATTATCGTGCAGGTATTGGGCGAAGTCTTGGCCGACCGCGAACGGCCCTACATCGTCCGTGCCCGTGCCGCGAGAGCGCTGGGCCGATGCCGATTGCCGGTGGATGTCAACATAGACAAATTGGTCTATCAAATTCTGCTGCTCGAATACGAAATGGCAGAAGCCTACCAGAAGAACCCCAACTTATTTTATTGGCTCGATTGTTTCGAGGATGTATATTACGCATTTCATGCGGTTTCTGAAGTGGAAATTAAGCAGTATGGGATCAAACGCCCGCCGGGGTTGAATCAAAAGAATCTGGGAAATCAGGTGCGGGATGCGTATAAGCAACTTCTGCCGGTTGCCGCTTTCGTGGTCAAACAAAACTGGTCTCCCCCCAAAGAGCCAGACCCGACCGATGAAGAAACGGAGACCCCCGTTGGGACCGAGGAGGTCAAGTGGCCGGATAATAAACAGATCACCAAAGAGTTGATTCCCGATCTCGGCCAATGGCTGATAGAACACAAGCCGGCGAGCCACAAACTTACCCCCAGCCTGCCGGACTTAGACCCCAACGGTCCCGTGCCGATGGGCAACGCCGCTGCCGCGCCCGGCAGCTAGGATGCGATTCCAAAAGATGGAATTTGGGGAGGGCGAGAGCTTCCTGCTGAGCCGCCATAACTCAAAACGGCAGGCGAAGTTCTCCGGCGGGCAACTGGACTTTGAACAAAACCGCGAACACGATTTGAACCAGAACGGTTAAAACCACGGCGGTGAATCCTCCCACCCACCACCTGCTGCCGAACCACCAAATCAAACCGCCCGCGAAACCAATGGTGGTCAGCGAAAACCCTATCCAGGGCATCAGCAGCAAATACGCTGCAATCGCCGCAAGAACCATGCCCACGTTGAGATTGCTGGAGATTGTTTTCTCGGGAGAAATTTCCCGGAACGCTCCAAGATTCCGGTTGGAATGGGAGGCTTTTCTCGAAATCCACCACGAACCCAACTGAAACAGCCCCCCGATTCCCAGCACCACGCCCAAGGCGATGGGCAAGGTGTAAGGGCCGGGGTCGCTTTGATCCAAATGCGTGTAGCCGGTGGATTGCAAGACCTGCTTCCATTGGTTTTCTTGTTGTGCTAGGAATGCCTCGAACTCGCGCGGCCCTTTGATTTCTATGCCGAAGCCCCGCTTTTGCATGAACTCGCGGTATTCGTCGGAAGCCATGATTTCGCGGAGTTCCGTTTCCAGTTTTTTCACGATGGAAGGCGGCACGTGCTTGGGCAGCGCCAAGCCCCGCCAACCCATTGCGACCCAATTCAGACCTTGTTCTTTCGCGGTGGGCAAGTCGGGAAAGTCCGGCAGGCGTTTCTCGGAGAGCACGGCCAACACCCGCAGTTCGCCGGCTTGAAGTTGGGCGGCGACTTCCGGCACGCTGCAACAGACGGCCTCGATGTGGCCGCCCAACAACTGCACCACCGAAGGGGCCGAACCTTTGGTGGGAACCCAAACCACCGAGGATGGTTTCAGCCCCGCCGCTTCCAGCATTCCCACCCGCGCCAGATCCCAAAGCCCGCCGGTGGCCGTGCCCGACATTTTGAGTTCACCGGGCCGCGTGCGAATTGCATCCAGCAACTCCATCAGATTTTTCCAGGGAGCCTCCTGACGGACGATAACCGCCGCCGCATCCGCATTGACTTGCATCAAGCATTGATAATCGCGGTAGGTCTCGGGGCAAATTCCCATTTCGTGCATCGTGCTGAGTTCCGCCGTAATCGTGCCCAGCGTGTAGCCGTCGGGGTCGGCGTTGGCGATGGCCATGTGTCCGATCGCTCCGCTGCCGCCATCCCGGTTGACCACAATTACCGGCGAATCGAGCCGTTGCTGCAATTGGTCGGCGATCTGCCGCGAAACCTGATCGGTTCCCCCGCCGGCAGCCCACGGACAAATGATGGTGATGGTCTTCTCGGGATAATTCGCCTCATCGAAAGCGCGCGAACATCCCTGGCCCAGCGAACACACAATCCCGGAGACAACCGCCAGAAAGACACTTCGGAAAAGCAAGCGGCGAGAGTGATCCGGCGAAGAAACAAGCGACATCATTCTGTTTCGCAACGGCAGGAATAAAGACAACAGGTGCGCGGGGGGTGGCGTAAACCACTGGTTATGTGGAGTGCTTCAAAACCTAAACTGATTTCCTTCAGGCTCTTGACTCTTGTCCCTCGACTCTTGACCCCCTCATCATGGGATCGCGTGGACGAGCATCATGTTTTTGCCTCGGTTCGCCCAATCGGTGGAGGTGACGAGCACAAGCCGGCTGCCGCGCTCGATAACTTTTTCCCGTTCTCCCCACTCGACGACGTATTCCAATAACTCGTGCGGGAGTTTTTGGACGGCTTCGGTTTCCAACGGAGTGATGCCCCAATACAGGCACATGCGGCGGGCGGCTTCGGGGCTGTCGGTGAGGGCCAAAATCGGAACTTGCCCGCGTTGCTTGGAAAGCGCCATCGCCGTGCGGCCCGAATGCGTGGCGATGATGATTAAGTCGGCTCCCAATCTCTCGGCGGCGGCTCCGGCTCCCAAAGTGACGGCCTCGGTCACCAAAGTCGCACGGGTGTTGGGTTGGCTGTCGGGATCATCCGCCCGATTGGCCAAGACCAAGTCGCTCGGCTTCCAAAGCGATGCGGCTCATCATGGAGACGGCCTCCAAGGGATATTTGCCGATGGCCGTCTCGCCGGAGAGCATCACCGCATCGCTGCCGTCCAACACGGCATTGGCGACATCGCTGGCTTCCGCCCGTGTGGGCCGTTCGTTCTCTTGCATGCTGTCCAGCATTTGCGTGGCGGTGATAACCGGAATGCGATGCCGATTGCAAAGTTTCACAATCCGTTTTTGCAGCGTGGGAACTCTTTCGATGTCCACTTCCACGCCCAAATCGCCACGGGCCACCATCACGGCATCGGTCAGATCCAGAATCTGGTCCAACTCGGTGACGGCTTCCATTTTCTCGATCTTGGCCACGATGTGCGGCGGATGGGCGGGGTTTCGATTTTTGATTTCCTGCCGAAGTTGGCGAATGTCGTCGGCTTGCCGCACGAAACTGAGGCCGATGAAATCCAAATTATTCTTCACGGCCCAATCGAGATCGGCGAGATCTTTTTCGGTCAGGCAGGGTGTGGAAAGCGTGACTCCCGGCAGATTGATGCCCTGCCGACTGCGGATCAAACCGGGGCCATCCACGATGCAGACCACGCGGCCTTCTTGGTCGTTCTTCCCGATGACCCGCATCGAAACCGTGCCATCCGCCAGCAAAATTCGGTCACCGTTGCGAAGATCGTCAATCAGTTCATCGTAAGTGCAAGTCAGTTGCGTGGGGTCGGAAGATTCTTCGCCGCGAACGAAATGGAATTGCTGCCCCATCTCGCAATAGATGCCTTCTTCGGGCAGTTGACCGAGGCGAATTTTCGGTCCCGAAAGATCGCCCAACACGCCGATGGGCCGATGGAGTTCTTGGGAGACCTCGCGGATGTCGGCCAACACGCGGTCCAAAACTTCGTATTTGCCGTGTGCGAAGTTGAGCCGAAACAAATCGGCCCCGGCCATAATCAGATCTTTCAATTGCTCGCGTTCCCAACACGCCGGGCCGACGGTGGCGATGATTTTGGTTTTGACGAGCGGTTTTTCGGTATAACGACGATGCCTGAGATCCATCAGCGAGTCTCCTCCCAGAGATAAGACTTTAGGCTATAGCCTTTAGACTGTCGGAAAGCAAGCATAAACCGCGAACGGGGGGTTTCTGGGCGATCTCTTCAGATTTCGCAGACGGGTTCCCGTGCGGGATTGTCTTGCTATTGGGAGCCGATGCAGATACCATATTGGTAGGTGCAAATTTTGAATGTAGAACTTGGCTCCGCCCTGAAATCTCTGACTCGGTGTCCAATGGTGACAATTACGCGAGACGATTTTGCCGGCGACCGGCAAGGCAGAACCTTCACGGATGTATGGGAAGATCCCAACCAACCCTTCGAGGAATTGCTGGCTTTCTTAAACGATGAAAACCGGCAGCGGCGGATGGAAGAAGCCGAGACCGACCACGATCGCCCCGCATTGGCGGGCGTGGTGCGGGAATTGGAATCGCAGCCGGTGTTTGAAGAATTTCTGGCCTCAGCAGAACCCCGTTACGCGAAGCGTTTCCGCCAAGCGGTGGGGGTTCTTGTGCGGATGATTATGGAATCGCGGGGTTGGAAAAAAACCGGCCGCAAGGGGTCTTTGGGGGTTCGCACGAAATCGGTTCCCCAAAAGAATGCCTTGGGAACCGCACACAATACCGGAGGTTTGGCATTCTGGTTTTTGCGGGCTGAACGCTACGAACCGGAACACGGCCATTCCTATCTCACCGTAAAAAAACGCTGCGCCCTCTGGGAATCTTCCCAAGAATCTCCCGCAACTTCTTAATGGAAAGCGGGCCGTTCCGAGTGTGTTTTCGCGACCGATCAAAACCCCGATCCCGCCTCGCACGAGAGAAAATCCGCACGAGAGAAAATCCCCATGAACGCAAAACGACCCGAACCGCTTTACGAGACCAAAACCCGCCCCAAGTGCCCGGTTTGCGGCCAGCCGACGTATTCTCGGGCCGGCATTCATCCGCAGTGCGCCCAAGACCGGGCCGATGAACGGCGGATGGAAGAAGTCAAAGCCAAGCGAAAAGCCGCCCCGCCGGCCGTGAAAGTCGTCTCGCCGGAAGCGGTCAAATCGTGGCACAAACGCTGCCCCAAATGCCGAAGCGAAGTTCACATCCGCCGTTCGCATTGCGAGTGCGGTTTTGAGTTCGTCAAACGTCAGCCCCAGTAACCCCGGCTGTTTTTCCCAGTGCGGAACCTCTCATTTTTTTGGCGACCTACTATGCCATTCGATCTTGTTCCGCTGCTTGCAGCCGATGCCAACACGGTCACGCTGGTCATCTCCCTCGGGCTGATGGTGGCGTTTTTGCTGGGACTGGCGATCTTCTTTCGCTACTTCGGCTTGTGGATTCAATGCAAAATGACCGGGGCAGACATTTCGCTGCTGCAACTCATGCTAATGAGCCTCCGCAAGGTCAAACCTTCGGTGATCGTGCATGGCAAAATCATGGCGGTGCAATCGGGAATTACCAGCATCTATCCGATCTCCGCCCAAGCTCTGCAGGCGCATTATTTGGCGGGGGGCAATGTTCCCAACGTCATCAGGGCTTTGATCGCCGCTTATCGGGCGCACATCGAAATCGACTGGCAAACCGCCCAGGCGATTGATTTGGCGGGAAGGGATTTGCTTGATGCCGTCCGCACCAGCGTGAACCCTAAAGTCATCGATTGCCCCAACCCCGCGAAGTCGAAAGGCCCGTTGGAAGCAATGGCCGGAGATGGCATTCAGGTGATGGTTCGCGCCCGCGTGACCGTGCGATCGAATCTCAAACAATTGGTGGGTGGGGCAACCGAGGAAACCATCATCGCGCGGGTGGGGCAAGGCATCGTGCAGGCGATCGGGATGACGGCGAATTACAAAGCCGTGCTGGAAAATCCCGACAGCATTTCCAAACTCGTGTTGAAACAAGGACTCGAAGCGCAAACGGCGTTCGAGATTGTTTCCATCGACATCGCCGACATCGATGTGGGCGAGAACATCGGTGCCCGTTTGCAAGCCGAGCAGGCCGAAGCCGACATGCGAATTGCCGAGGCCAAGGCGGAAGAAAAACGCGCCCAAGCCATCGCCCTTCAACAGGAAATGCACGCCCAAGTGCAGGAAAACCAAGCCAAGCTGGTGCTGGCCGAAGCGGAGATTCCCAAAGGCGTCGCGGCGGCGATGGGCGATAAGCGATTGGGCTTGCTCGATTATTACAACCTGCAAAATCTGAACGCCGACACGCAAATGCGAACCAACATCGCAGAAGGCTCCCCTCAAAAAAGCTGAGCCTCAAACGGCGTTAATGCAGGCGGATGCGCTCGGTTTGGTTTTCGATCACCCATTGCAGCCAGGCTTCTTGTTCCTCGGTGATTTCCAACTCCGCCGAGGTGGCGCTGTCCAAGGGCGAGACGATCCGCACAATGCCTTCTTCGTAAATCCGCAGCGCTTCTTCGCGCGGAATCCACCATTCGCCTTTGGCCAAGTGATCGGGAACGCCCGGTTTGCCGGCGGGCGTGGCGAAGTAAATAATGTCGTGCTTAAAGCGTTCGGGCATGGAAAAGCCCGGCAGTTCCGGTTTCTCGACAGAAAACACAAGCGTTGGCATGAACGGCTTTCGCGCTAAGACCGAATGGGGCACAAGGCGAGAACCATGCGAAAGCCGCGATAATCGTGGCGGATCAATTCCATCGGCGACGCCACGTCGGCCACATCGCCGAAGGTCATCGGTCCTTCGCCGGTTTCAATGATCCCCGCAACCCAATCCATAATTTCCAAGGCCGGGGTTTCGGGGAATTTTTCGATCAAATGAATAATCGACCGCGTGGCTTGATGGGGTTCCCATTGAGAACCGTATTTCCGATGAACCAAGGCAGCTTGCCAGCGAAGTACCAGTCCGTGAATTCGTTCGGTGTTAATCATGGAATTGACCATCGCGTTAAGAAGAGAGGGCAAACCCGGACGTGAATCGTCGTAGGGAAGAGTCGGTTTGTAAGTTGGATTATACCCGAATCGCCTCCAGAATGCACATCTCGTTCCCAAGAAGATGTTTTCCCGGTCCGCGATCCCCGCTTTGCAATGGGCATGTTATGTGTAGAATGCTTGGGGTTGGAAAACGTTGAGATTTCTTTCAGTTTGGGTCTTTACGGAGATTGGGTGATGGACTCCCGGTTGCGACAGAAGATTCGGGAGGTGTCGTCTTAACTCGCCCAGGAAGAAAAACAGCGATTGGACGCTGCGGTGGCGCTCACCGATTTGGAGCGGTTGACGATGGAAATCGGGGGTTGAACTCACCCGGCAGTTCACCAAGCACGGATCGGCCTGCCCGGCCCCGACGCTCAGCGAGCGATCCTCGCGAACGCGTTCGACGGGCGATCACGAATTACACCCCATCATCGAGAGCAGATGGACTACCCGGCCTACCGGCGCGAGGGACTTCCGCTGACAAGCAGCCACATCGAATCGACGATCAAACAGATCAACGCGAGAATCAAAGGGAGCGAAAAATTCTGGAAGCAAGACTGCGGCGAGGCGCTGCTTCAACTCCGGGCGGAGTCCCTCAGCGACTCCCAACCCCTGGACGAGTTTTGGCACGCGTGGAGAGACCAACAAACCGGCAGTAGCCACTCCCGAAAACTCAACGCCTAACCCAACATTCAGGGATTGCCCCCAGAAAGGAAATTGTGCTCCGGGTTACGACGAAAAACATTTTATCCCCCTGATTTCAATAAACCCAAACACCCAAGGGCAAACTCGCGTTTGCCCTTGGGTGTTTGAAGATCAATCCCCGCAACAGCGATTGAGGATTACTTCTGGGTCAATGGCTCGATCACCACGGTGAGGGGTTCGGCCCATTGTTTGTACTCATCGGTGTAGTACAAATACGATCTACTGGCGGGGGCGGTGTATTCACCGGGGATCGCCGCGATCAGACTTAAAGGCAGCGCGACTTTTTGCCCGGCCTCCATTTCGCGCCAATAAAGCACGACTTCGCGACCCAAGACTTCATACGCTGCGATTTTTTTGGATTTGACCAATTCCTTGAGTTGATCGTGCCGGACTTCCAACCCGCCGGGAATGCCGATGATCGCCACCGGCGTGGGGACGGTTTTGTTGGAAGCGTTTTCGCAAGTCACTTGGGCTTCGGTGACGGCTCCTTCCTTCACGGTTTTGTTGGAGAGTGCGACTTGAAGTTTCATTTTGCACTCATCCGAAGAAGCGGGTTTCACACTATTGAGTTGAACTGCGATGGTGTAAGGCATCCGCGATCCGCCGAGCATTTGTACGGTGATTTTGTGTTTGCCCGGCGTGAGCAGTTTCGCCGCGTCCGGGAGTTCGATGGCTCCCGAAGTGTCGGTATCGAAGGCTCTGGGTTCGCCCACGCTTTGGCCATCTACAATGAGTTGCAGTTGGCCTTTGGCTTTGGGATGAGCCTGGGCTTTGTCGTAAGCCACGATGGCTTTCAATGCCAACACCGAAGACTGCGTGTTGCCGAAGCGTCCGCCTTTGCAGACATCGGAAAGATAACGCACGCCTTTGTCGGCGAAGTCGATGTAATCCATGTCGGACAGCCACGCCAGAGTTGCCAGCGAAGTGGTTTCGATAGCAAGGCTCTCGCCCCCGCTGCCCACGATGGAGCCGGTCGCCCCGCTGATTTGGCCACTGGGCTGTTGCAGTTGGACAAGGCGGTCTAAAAGTTGGTTCGCGGCGGGTTTGTCGCCCGCAAGCGCCATCACGTTGGCCGAAAGCGCGAGAACGTAACTGTTGCTGCTCTTTGCGGCGGCTTCGCGAACGGCGGCGACTTCTTGGGTCAGGTTCTTCTCACCCGGCGCTCAACAAAGCCCAGGTGATATAGGCGTTGGAAATGTCGGGATCGACGACCCACGTGTGCAACGCCCGGCGTGTGCGGGTGAAGCCGCCTTTGCCGTCGCGTTGCTTGAGCAGCCAAGCCCGCGTGCGGGCGAGCATCGCGGGATCGACCGGATACACCTGCGACATGTCGCGGAACTCCATCAAACCGTAAGCGGTCAGCGCTTCGTGGCCGGGGTCTTCGCCGAACCATTCATAGCCGCCGCTTTTGCACTCGAATCCCATCAGTCGTTTGTAACCTTGTTCCAGCATCTCATTGCTGCGGCGGATCAGATCGGGATCGATCCCGGAATGCGATTGAAAATACTGTTGGGCCATCACCAAGGGATAAGTTGTGGAACTGGTTTGCTCGAAACAACCGTAGGGGCGCGAATCAGACTTTCCAGGCGCCGGTCATGCTGGCCATCGGCGTGGGATAGACCGCGATCTTCGTGCTTAAGCTGCCCGCGATGATGGTTTGTGGAATCGTAATTTCGTGCTGCTTTTGGTCATCGCCATCCAATGTGCCCGCACGGGCGATCTCTACCGGAAACCCCAAAGGCAGAACTTTGAGCTTCCGGGTGACTTGATCGGCATAAGGCCCGGCGTTGGCCATCAGCATCACATCCGTCTCGCCGATGAATTGGCCGACCTCAAGAGGCAACACAATTCGCCGGCGGCCATTTGCCGTCAATTCAAACGGTTGTCCATCCAAGCCAGCTAGCCCTTTCGCCTTCACTGAAAGTGAACCGTTGGAAAGTGGATGACTTGTGCTGTTGACGAGGCTAATCGGCAGCCTGATCACATCGTTCTGCGTGACTTCCAAAGGCAGTTTGGGTTCGGTGTAAAACGGTTCGACGGATTCCAGTTGCTGGGTCGTTTCGCCGAGCGTGCCCGTGCGATCGAAGGCATCGGCCATCACGCGGAAGCTGGTTACGGCGTCGCTCATCGCAAACGTCACGCCGGCTTCGCCGGTTTTGGGATCGGTCTTGATGCCGGCGTTCCAGTACAAGGTTTCAGTGAAGTCCCGGCGTTGTCCGGGTTGTCGACCGGGCCGAAGTTGATGGGCGTACTCCCGCACCACGACCATGTTGGCGACCATCATTTGCGAGGCATCGAAGGCACGGCCACCGGCTCGAAAGTCTCGCTTTTCGGCTTGTTCCTTGTTGCGTTCTAAGGCTTGTTGAAGCTGGCGGCGGGCAGGGGGGATTTCCCGGACTTCATCTCGAAGAGCTTTTTGGTCGGCTACGGGTTCGCGGGCGAGTTTTTTCCCCTCGAATTTGGCTTTGGCAGGCGCTGCTTCGCCTTTGGGAAGTTTGGCATTAGCCGGCAAAGCGGCGGCCTTTTGCAAGTTGACGGGCGCATTCTTTGCATCATCGGGTACTGCAAGCGCGGCGGCACGAGGGGCAGCGAATTGGAAAGCATTGACTCCACCACCGCCCATACCGCCAAACCCGCGGTTTCTGAATCGGTTGGGTATGGTGAGGGCCAATACCGTGCGGGCTTGGTCGCCGTGCTGGGCGAGGAATGTGGGTGTATCCAAAAACGCGAACCGCCGCCAACCTTGCGTGCCCAACAGCAAATCCACCGCCAGCGGAGCCTTGGGATTTTTAGGATCGAGATAAACGTGGGCATCGGCCAGATCTTTGACTTCATCTTCCAAAAAGACCATCACCGGCAGCCGGGGGGCCTGTTCGCGTTTTTCGATCATTTCCTGCACGCTGTCATCGGTGATCGTCAACCCCACCACGGCAGAGACCGGCTTGCCGTCGCTGTCGGTGGTCTTGATGTTGAGCTTCGCCAAACCGCCGGGCACGTATTGTTGTTTGTCCGGCGTGATGGAAATGGCCAGCGACTTGGCGGGCTTGCGGAATACCAAGCGTTCCGCGAGCGGTTTCTCATCCGCACTCCAAAGCGTGGCGATCAACACGCCTTCGGCGGAATCTTTCGCGGCAAGTTTTACGCGCACGGTTTTGTTCGCAGCCACATCAACCGTCTTGGCGGCGATCTCTTTTTCGCGTTGGCTTAACGTGATTTTGATTTTCCCGGAGGTCGTGCTGCCCACGTTCAAGGCGATATCCTCGCCGGCGTCGGTGGCGTCTTCCAGCGAAGAAATCACCGCGCCTTCGGCTTTCGCTTTCGGTAGCGGATACGTGGTGCGAATGCCGGCGGGTTCGTTGATTTTCAGCGTGTATTTTTCATCCGCCTCGGGCGTGAAGGCAAAGCGGCCTCGGCCTTCGTGTTGGGTGCGGAAGTGCGCGACGGTTTTGCCCGATCCATCCACGATTTGCCCCGCGATGTCCGCCGGCTTTTGCGCGGGCGTGAGCGCCGCCAGGTAAACCCGGTTGGGCAAGCCCGCGATGAGTTCGCCGCCTTCGGGATACATCGTCAGGTCGACCGTTTGCAGCAGAATGGGAATCGTCTTCGCAGCGGTTTCCACCACGCCGCCATCTTGAATGGCGAATGATAGCGTGCCTTCGCCGCGTGCGATGTTCTTGGGCAATTCAAAGCGGGCGGAACACAATCCCAGGGCATCGACCACCGCCGGACCTTGAAACACCTGCCGGCCATCCACGCGGGCTTGCACGGTGACTTTGGCCCCCACGGGAACCCCGCCTTCGGCGCGTTCGACCTTCAAACTCGCCGCCACCTGATCGCCGGGACCATAACCGTCCCTGATAAATTCGATTTGACTTTTCAGTCTGGGGGCGCGATAAGCGCGGATTTCAAATTTGCGTTTGGCCGTGGGTTGCCCGGTCCAGGGGAAACTTACCTCGGCGGTGTATTCGCCGCCCGCTTGACCCGCCGGCACGGGCCAGGAAAACCCCAGCGTGCTGTCTTGCGAGTTGGTCATTGACTGAGAAACGATGTCGCCCTTGGGGCCTTTGATCGTGATTTGCGCGGCCAACTTCATGTTCTCTTTCAGCGGCGTTCGATTGTGGGCCTCCAACACCACCCCGCGGACGTAGACTTTTTCCTCCGCCCGATAAATGGGTTTGTCGGTGCTGACAAAAGTCAAATACCGCTCTTCCCCGCCCAGCACTCCGGGCTGGGCAAACATTTGTATCGCGGGTTCCGGCTTCGGGTTTTGCGGCTGATCCGCCGATCTCACCGAGCGGTACGCCATCAACCCGCCCGAAAGGCCCATCAAAATCAATAATCCCTGTAGTGTCCGTCTCCGAGTCATCATCAGTTCCTCGCTTCTTCCTGAGAGTTTGAAATGAGATTGGCACCGCGCGGAGCCGACCGACAAGGAAAGAGACGTTCGGCCCTAAACCAAAGTTTCAGGAAATCCGCAAAAATTCTCGCAGGGTCAACTTTTAGCCGGAGATTTCAGAAGATGAGAATCCAACTGAGTGCGTTGTCACACTCTTGACGATCCACCCGGCATTTCGTTAAAGGGAACTCATGATTGGGGGGGTGGCTTAAGTTCTTGAACTTGGGCCACCCCGAATCTTTATTAAAATCCCAGTGGGGTAATGTCCGACTTTTTAGGAACCGTTTGAATCTCACGAAACGATGGAAAGGAAAAGCAGGAATGAATTGCTTGATGATCCGCACCGGAACGCTCGCCCTCTCTGCAATGCTCTTGACCGGTTGCGGGAACCCGCAAACGGAGAAGTCGCCGGAAACTTCTGACCCGACCAAAACGCAGGCGGAAGCGGATGCCCACGCTCATCCCAGCGAAGGTCCGCACCACGGCAGCTTGATTGAATTGGGCCAGGAAACCTATCACGCGGAACTCGTTCACGATGAAAAAGCGGGGACCGTCACGATTTATTTGCTGGATGGCCCCACCGCAAAAACCGCTGTCGCCACCGATGCCCCGGAAGTGACAATTAACGTCAAGCACGATGGCAAGCCGGAACAGTTCCAACTCGCCGCAAAACCGGAAGCAGGCGACCCGGAAGGCAAATCCTCGCGCTTCGTGTCCAACGATGCGGAGTTGATGAAAGACTTGGACGAAGAACACACCGAGGCCAGCCTGATGGTGAAAATCGAAGGCAAGCCCTACAACGGCCAAATCAGCCACAGCCACGATCACGCGGCACACGCCGACTAAGTAGCCGCTACACATGTGGGATAACAGGCGAGCGGGGGGCGTCAGCCCCCCGGTTATTTTGAGTCCTTCAAAATTTGGATGTTCTTTGTTTCCTGGTTCATTGGTTGCGGGGCAGGGTTCTAAAAGTTAAGAGATTATCTTGGCGATCCCAACTAACACTCCTCGCTTGAGGTCACCCCCCCATGAGCAACGTGCGAGATTTTGGTGCGGCGGGCGATGGCATGGCCGATGATTCGGCGGCGATTCAGCACGCCTTGGCCGATGGCGACGGCTGTTTGGAGTTTTCCCCAGGGGTTTACCGCCTTAGCCGGACGATCGAACTTCCTCTCGATAAACATGGGCCTTGCTCCATCATAGGCTGTGGAGCCGCGAAAATTCTGATGGCCGGTCCGGGTCCGGCGTTTCGGTTCACGGGAACTCATGCAGGCACGGGCGATCCTAACAGCGTCAAACCGGAAGTTTGGACCCGCCAACGCTTGCCGATGGTGCAAGCTTTGGAAATCGAAGGCGCGCATCCCGAAGCCGACGGCTTGGAACTGAAGGGAACCATGCAAGCGGTGATTTCGGGCGTGCTGATTCGACAATGCCGGCACGGCGTGCATCTGCTCGAACGCAACCGCAACGTGATTATCACGAACTGCCAGATCTATCATAACACCGGCAGCGGGATTTTTCTGGATCGGCTCAACCTGCACCAAATCAACATCACGGGATCGCACATCAGCTATAACCGTTTGGGCGGGATTCGCATTGAAGGCTCGGAAATTCGCAATCTGCAAATCACCGGCAACGACATCGAATACAACAACCACCGCGCCTTCGGCACGGACCCCGAACCCACCGCCGAAATCTACATCGACACCACCGCCCCGAATGCCAGCGTGAACGAAGTCGCGATTGCCTCCAACACAATTCAAGCCACCGATTCGCCCGGCGGCGCGAACATGCGCATCCTCGAAAAACCCGGCGAAGACCGACCGCCGGGGCTTTTCACGATCACGGGCAACATCATCGGCAGCCAGGAAAACAACGTGCATCTGACGGGGTGTTACGGCGTGGTTCTCAGCGGCAACGTGATTTATTCCTGCAAGAACCGTAACCTGCTTTTAGAGCAATGCCGGCAAATCGCGATCACGGGAAACTACTTCCGCCGGCATTCTCCCGAATATCAAACCGGCGTGCGGTTGGTGGATTGCACCGATTGCACGTTCCAAGGCGGGATTCTGCACGATGAAACCGAAACCGGCCAAGACTCGGGGGCTTCGCTGTTGGAACTTTCCGGCTGCCAACGGATCAACGTGTCCGGCTCGGAATTTCTGAACGGCGTGCCTTATGGAATTGACGTGGAAAACAGCGATCGCGTGCAAATCAGCAGTTGCATGGTGATGGACACCCGCAAAACCCCCGCCGCCAAAGGCAGCATTCGTTTTCGTGGGGAAGGTTCTGCCAACCGCATCGCGATTTGTTCGCTCGATGCCGGACACGGACAAGCGGGAACCGATCTCGCCGAAGCCTCGAACGTGAAAACCCTCGAGTGACGGTTTAACTCTCGGCTCGTTTTTTAGGGGTCTCGCGGCCCCAGAGTTGCAGTTGCCTTTGCATGGTTCTCAGGCTGACCGCGACGGTAATCGGCGAGACCATCTCTTCCGAACGGTTCGCCCCAGGTTCGCCGTGCGCGGCGGCGCGATCGACTTCTTTCTCTAAAGTCCTCAGCCACGGAGCCACGTCAATTCCCGACCCCGACGTGGTGTTGAGGTAATTTTCAATCTGGCTTTCCAAGGCTTCAAAGGTGCGTGAAGTTTGCACGTGATCGCGGGCATCTTCCAGCGATTGCGGGACCAAAGCCAACATGCGGTTGACCGCGAATGGCTTGACGAAGCGTTCTTCAATCCGGTCGGTGAGGGCCGGCAAGTGCATGCCGTGTTCTTTTTCCAAGCGTTTCAACCGCCTGAGATGATCGGCCGGCCCGCTTGGCGTTTTTTTCGCGAAACGCGGCTTCCCATAAATCCGCCGCCTCGCGTCGGCCGCGAAGAGATAATTGCTCGTGGGCGATGTTGAAAGGCAGCAGATTCCACGCGTCTCTTTCGTAGGCGGCTTCCGCTCGCAGAAAATCCAGGAAGCAATAAAACCGTTCGCCATAGTCAGATTGCGTGGTCGTCGTGTTGTATTCCACGAAGCGATCCATGCGATCCACGACCGAACCGTAAATCAATTCCAGATACTCCACCACCTGATCGGGGTCGATCTCGCCGATTTCCATGTCGTCCAACAAAGGCATGGGGCCAGCGGGTCGGCTTGCTCGTCGAGGTATTCCAGAAACCTGCCGATGCCATTGTGCAAGATCGCCCGCAAATTGCCCAACGTGAGCATACGGGCATGGAACAGTTCGGCTCCGTATTCGATGATGAACTCTTTGACTTCTTTCCAAAGCCTGCTGTCCGAGAGGTTCTCCACCGTGGATAACCGGGTCGTGCCGCTGTGCTTGATCCAAAACCCCGAATACCGCCGACGATTTCGCTGACCATTTCAATAAGCAGCGAATTGCGTTCTTGGGATCTGCGGGATGGGGCGATCAGATTGCGGGCATCGCTCGCGGGGGAAAGCTTTCGCTTTTGAAATCGCGATGCGGAAACGCGGGCTAATCTTGTGCCGGAGGCTCGACGATGGGCAGCGGTTCCGCGTCGCGAGAGCCGCCAGCGTTTGGAGGAACGGATCACGCAATCCAAGGAGTTGCGCAGGGCGGTGCGAAACAATTGATCGAACTCGGTCACCGCTTGTCCGCCGGGACGCGAACGGCGTTCCATGCGGTAAGCGGTTTTCAACAAGGTCCATGTTTCCCGCAAGCAATCCCAAATGCGGGCAGTTGGGTCAAAAAAAGCGAATCGAAGGATTGCAGCGATTGCGCCGCCCGAACTTGTTCGGGTTCGCCGTTGTTGTTCAGGGGCACGTACAACAGCGGTTGCTTGATGAGATACTCCAACAATTCGGGCAAGCGGCGTCTGACCAAACCCGCGTTTCGCGTCAACACGCCGCGATAGATTTCGACGATGGCTTCGGCGTTTGTGGAAGCGTGCCGCTCGATACGGTTTCCTCGTGGCAGGGGATCTGGATCAAACAACTTTGTAAAGCACGCTCGGCCGTTTCGCAATCGATGTCGGTCGAAATCACGCCGTGCAGCAAATAGTATTTGGTTTGCAGTTGCTCATCGTATTCCACGTTGGAATCGTGATCGCCAGAGGGCAGGGAAATCCGCCGTTGTTGGAGCGATTTTCGCAGATGCCTTAACCCTTGCTGCCAATGCCTCGCCTGCCCGAGCCAGCTTCGGATCTGTTCTTGAAAATCCAAAGCGGATGGAGAAGGATTTTCCGGCAGGGAATGCGGCATCGCAGCCAGATGCGGAGCCAAACCGGAGGCGGCCATCTGCCACAATTCCGCCACGGTTTCCAACAGATGCAAGCGGGGTTCCAAAAACCGGGCCACGACATCGAACGAAGCATCATCCCCGCGGCCGCCTTCATCCACCGTGTCGCTTTGCTGCCCATCATCGGCGCTATCGCGGAAAACCATGTCGTCGTAAGCGGCGGCGAACAGTTCGCGTTCTTCATCGTCCAAATCTTCTTCCAATTCCTCTTCGTTTCGCGTCGAGGCCGCTTCTTCTTTGGGGCTGGGTTTCAGGCCGACGGCTTCGGCTAAGCTGGGCACTTCCCAAAACTCGCCGGCGTTGGCTTCCAAAAAAGCGAACATCCGGCGAGACCGTGCGTTGGAGTTCCACAGAGGATTGCCTGGCATCGCTGGGGGTTTCGTCAATCGCGAGCTGCATCCATTTCGCCAGCCGGGAAAAGATGGAATACGGGCCGGTCTCCAAGCCGACGAACTCCGCCTGATTGAGCCATTGCATCAATAAGGCCATCGAAGCAATTCGGTCGCCCCGCTCTAAAAGGGCATCGACCACCAGCGCGTAAGCCTTGCCGGATTGAAACCGATCGATGTGCTTTTTCCAGAAGGAAATGTCGCCCGCCGCCGCGCCGGCTTGCTGCCATTCGCGAAGAGTTTCCGCGACGTGCCGGGCGGATTGCACGCTGTCTTGCCCAGAGACTTCCGGGAGATCGGCGACGGTGGTCGTAGCGAATTTGTCCCACCAATTGGCCAGCGATTCAAAGCGGGCCGAGAGTTCGTTTTGGACGGCGGGTTTTCCCTGAGCCGCCGCCTCGCCGAGAGTTTGGGAATACACGCGGAAGATGCCTTCCATCGTATCAATCAGGTCCACCGCCCGCATGTCGAACAGAGAATCTTCCCGCGAGCTGAACAACGGAAACTGCCCTTGAAATCCCAGAATGTTCCACGGATCGATCAATGCCCCGCATTCGATGCCCCGATGCAAATGGGCTTCGATTTCCCGAATGCGGGTCACGGCGGTGGTTAAGTGCCCCTGCTCGATTTCGCGGCGGGCATCGGTAATTCGCCATTCAATCTCGCATTCAAAGCGGGCGGAGGTCGAGGGAATCACCCCGGCTTGCCGGCGGCTGGCCTCGGCATAACCCATTCGCGCGAACATGTGGGCCAAATGCCGGGTCTGCACTTGCTTCGCGCCGTATTTGGCCAATTCGATGTTCAACCGCTGCCGAACGTGGCCGAAGGGTTGCTGCGTAAGTTGGGCTTCCTTCAACAGCCGTTTTTTTCTGGCTCCTTGGGCTTCCTTCAAAATTCGTGCGTAAAACGCATCTCGCTGGTGGGCCACGCGGGGCAACAGCGACGTCAACGTGGTCGAGGAATCGTGCGTTCCCGGACCCGACCCGCTGATGGAAGAAGCCATCAACATCGTGCCCGAAAGCACAGCCGAGGCATCGAACAAAATTTCTTCTTCCGCGAGCCTTTTGTGAGTGCGGCGGGTTTCTTGCATCCAATTCAACAGGGCATCGAGAATGATCTGCCGAATCACAAAGCGGGTGAAATAACCCTTGGTATCCACCTGATGGGGATCCCATTCGCCGAACATGTAATTTGTGCGTTTGTTGACGGGATGCAAATGATCGTGCGCCCGCACATCGACCGCCAATTCCCGCATGCGGGTCCAGTCGAAATACGCCTGGTGCTGAATCTCCAAAGGTGTGTTTTGGAAGAATTGCAGCGTGCGTTCGATCAACGTCTGATAACGCCCGCTCGCTGCGCCCGCTTCTTTGAAATACAAGGGAACCGGACGGAACCGCTCGTGCGGATATGGTTCCATCAGCCGGCCGTTTTCCAAGACGGCCACCGGACGATACCCCAAAAAATCGTTCAGGCTTTCCAGCGTGCCCGCCACAATGCGGGCCGTTTCCGTCCAAGGCCCCGCCTTGCTGCAAAACCGCCTCGAACACGCAGGCCAAAAAAAACGGCTGGTAAAAATCGCAGTCTTTCAAATGAAACAACAAATCCGCGTGGTGCTTCCGGTAGGCGGGCAAAGCCTCTTCAAAAACCAAACGAATGATGTGCCCGGCTTGCGTGGCATCGGCAAAACCCGCCGCAGATTTTTTGGCATTCGCCAATTCCGTTTCCAACCATTCGCGAATGCGGTTCGGCGTCCACGCGGAACCCAAATCGTCGGCGGCGCAGTTCAATTCGCGGCGGAAATCCGCATTCGGTTCTCCGCCGGAAAAATTCAAATATCCCAAAATCGTCAAGGGATTCGCGGTCAAAGTTTTGGCAGCTTTTGACCTCGCTGGCTTCTTGGCTGAGGGCATATTGGTATCGCTATGAAGGCGGTGGTTTTGAATCGGGCGAAGCAACGCGTTCTCGACGAACGCGAAACCGGCTCATCGTGTTTAACAAAACGGATTGGAAGGTTGTTTGAAACTGCCCTCAGTAGAACAATCCGGCGCAGGTTTGCAAAGGGGATCGCGGCGGTTTTTGGCGGCTTCCCCCACGATGAGAGAATCGTCACGCTTTGGAGGGTGGCATGGCCACTGCTTTGAGTGGCCATGTTGAGCCGAATCAAGTCTCATTCCCAGCGGGAAGCATGCCCACGCAAAGCCGTGGGCATGGCACACGAAATCTCTGAACAGGCTTGCTTGGTAATCATGAGGGCTTCTTCATCATGGCAGTGCGCATTTCGCGGCGGTCGGTTTGCTGTTTGAGCTTCTCGCGCTTGTCGTATAATTTTTTTCCCCGCGCAACCGCCACGCTGACTTTGACGATCCCCCGCTTGAAATACACCGCTGTCGGTATCAGCGTGAAGCCCTGCTGCTCGGCGGATTCGGCGAATTTTCGCAGTTCGCGCTTGTGAAGCAACAACTTGCGGGGCCGTTTGGGTTCGTGGTTCATCACGTTGGCTTGGGGATACTCGGCGATGTCCGAACCCACCAGCCAAAGTTCGCCGTCTTTTAAGCGGGCGTAAGCTTCTTCGATGGACATTTTGTTGTTCCGCACGCTTTTGACTTCGCTGCCCTTTAGCACCACGCCGCATTCGACTTCATCCAGCAAATCGTAATCGTGCCGGGCTTTGCGATTGCGGCACACGACCCGCGAATTGGGATCTTCCTGCGGCTTTTTTTTCTTTTTGTCTTTGCTCATAGAAAAAATATCTCGAACCGCACCGGAGTCGTGCAAGGAGGAAATCATGCAAAACAAACGGAGTCTACCGCATAACCCATACGCCGCCAATCGCGAGTTTTTTCACTCCAAAAGGCGAGCGGGAGGCGTAAGCCTCCTGGTTACAATGATTTAAGAGAAATTGACCAATGGGGAGATTCGATCAAAACCAAGAAGGCCGCGGCATATTACTGTGAATGACCAGGAGGCTTACGCCTCCCGCTCGCCTTTATTATTTCTCAGATGTAAGTGGCACGGGGATGAAGGATTTGATGAGCTGGCCGGTTTCGGCGTCGTACAATTTCACGTTGCCGTCGAAACCGCCGATGGCGACTTGCTTGCCGTCCGGTCGGAAGGCGACCGCGAAAATCGGGCCTTTGATGTCCGGCAGTTCGTGCAGCAGTTTGCCGGATTCGGTTTCGTAAATTCGGGCCGAACCCCCGATGGCGGTGCTGGCTCCCACGAGAAAGCGGCTGCCGTCTGTGTTGAATTGCAGATCGAAAATCCGTCCCGGCAGCTTGGCGTAACTGCGAATGCGGTTGAAGTCGTCCCCGATTTTTCGAGCTTGCGTGCGGAAGACTTTATAGAGTTTCGGCTCGCCATCCGCACCGCCGGTCAACACTTCTTCCTTGCCGGGACGCCTTTGCACATCCACCAAACCGCCTTTCAAAGCGCCGGGCGTGATGCTGGTGATGTTGTCCACAAACTGGGCGTTCTCCACAATCACCAGCTTCATCGACATGTCTCGGCTGACGGTAATTAAGTGGTCGTTCTTCAAAGAGAACGTGGTTCCGAACACCCAATCGGCATGGGCATCGAACCGCATGATGAGCTTGCCCGCTTTGACATCGATCACGCGGGCGCGGTTGTCGGCTCCGCCGAAAGCCAACTGCGTGCCGGCATCGTTAAAGCTCGCCCCAAACAGCGTATCGGGAGCCAACGTCATCGAAAGCGCGAGTTTGTGATCGTCCACGTTCCAAACCTGCGCTTCGCCGAACAACGCGGGCGTGCCGCCGACTGCCGCCAACAGTTTGCCGTCCGGCGAGAAGCATAGCGATTCAATGCGTTGCGAACGGCCCACCAATCTCGCGACTTGCCCGCTGCCATCGCTTTTGTGCAAGAGGATTTCCTGAAAGCCCGAAACCGCCAACAGTTGGCTGTCCGGTGAGTAGGCCAAAGCCGTGATGACCGGCGGGCGGGTGTAATGCGGCGGGTTCTCTGCCGAGATCACTTCCTTGAGACTGGCGGGCGTATCATCTTTGGCCCCTTCTTTAATCCACAGGGAAATTAGATCGACTTGGGCGTGGCTTAAAGGCTCGGCGTTTCGGGGCATTTCGGGCTTGTCGCCGGAGATGTAATCCAGAACCAAACTTTCTTCCGGCTTGCCGGGCGTGAAACATTCTCCGTTCTCGCCACCTTTGAGGAAATCCGCGTAGGAAGTCAGTTGTAATTGCCCACCTTGCTTGGCCGGTTGATGACAGCCCGAGCAATGCCTCTGCAAAATCGGCCGCACTTGCCGATAGAAACTCACCGGCGTTTTTTCCGCAGGCATCGGTTCCTCGGCGGCGGAAGATTTTTGGATCCCCTCCCAGCCCGAACAAAACGAAGCAGCCGAAAACGATGAGAAATAGTTGAGTTCTCTTCACAATGTCACCCTCCAAGGATTCTCTACTTTGTTTTTGTGATGGAGATGACGCTTGGGTGGCCCCGATTTTTGAATCGGGGTCGCGAAGCGACAAGAGGCTGCGGGAAAAATGACCCATAATAAAGCAGCCTCTTGTGAACCCAGGTTCAAGAACCTGGGCCACCCGAAAATGAGGATGCTCCTCAACGAAATCTCGATGGGCCGAATATCCCGCGTTCGCCAAGTTTTATCTTACCGCGCCGGCAAGGTTTAGCGTACCGGACCCCAGATTTTTTCCAGCAAGGCGAACATCTGGGGATCGTGTTCTTTGAGTTCCGCCCGCACGAAGGGGTAGAAATCGTTCACGCCGAAATAGGCTTCGGTCGATTCCGCGAAGTATTCTTTATGGTTGTTGAGTGCGTAATGCCGAACTTTCTTCCCCGTGTGCGCCAGCACGTTTTCGTAAAGTCCCTGCTGTTTGGCGTGCTCGAAAACGGCCACGATTTCCGGGTTGTCGAAATCGAGAAACTGATCGTGGTAACCGTGGGCCAATTCGTGCAGCACAACATAGGGATGCTTCGCCCACATCTGCCGGCTGTAAAGATTCTTGGCCTGCGAAATGTGAACGTGCTTGGCCAAACGCGGATCGTGCTTGTGGGCAATCAGCCAACCTCGGCTGGGATGATACTGCATGCCGCCGAACTTGGGGTTGTCCAAATCCAGCCAGATACGGATCTTTTTCAGGTCCGCCAATTGTTCCTTAGAAACGATAAACTCCACGCGCTGCAAATGATTGGCCAACGCTTTGAAGGCCCGCTCTTTCACCTCGGCGTTTTCGGGTTCCAAAAGTTTCGGATCAACATCGATCTTCCAACCTTCAATGGTTTTTTCGATGGGATCGTAAAACGCGGTGTCCTTGGGCTTTTCCGGATTTTCTCTAGGCGGTTCGGCCCCCCAAGCCAGTACGGAACCGGCAAATAACATCAGCAAGCCGAAGATGGGCCTGGCGGTGTGCATAGAATCTTCTCCCTAACCAATTCATCGTGAAAAACTCAAATCGAATTCTCATTGAAGCCGGGCCGAGAAAGGTTGTCAACCACGCGCGGAACTTGGCGGTCGATGACTTGCGAAATCGAACGCCTTGGGAGATGGTGGGAAAGGCATCACCGTTTTTGTGCTTTGCTTTCTTCCATCTCACAAGGGAAATCATCATGTTTCGCGTTTTGCTTGTTGCCTTTTTGGGGATGAGTTCGGCGGCTTCCCCGCTTGTGGCCGAAACGCCGGCCAAGTTGCCTGTGGCGGCGGCGGAATCCGCCGGGATGATTCCCGAACGCCTTGAAGCCATCGACCGCATCGTGGAACAAGGTCTCAAGCGAAGTAACATGCCCGGCGCGGTGGTCGTCGTGGGGCATAGGGGAAAAATCGTGCATCGCAAAGCCTACGGGTTCAGGGAACTCGAACCCAATCGCGTGCCGATGACCGAAGACACCGTGTTCGATTTGGCTTCGCTGACCAAGCCCATCGCCACCGCCACCAGCGTGATGACTTTGCTCGAAAACGGGCAACTGAAATTGCAAGCGCCCGTCTCGAAGTATCTGCCCAAATTCGCCCAAAACGGCAAGGCGGAGATCACGATTTATCATCTGCTGACCCACCAAAGCGGACTGGTTCCCGATAATGCCCTCAAAGATTATGAAGAGGGAACCGCCAAAGCCTGGGAACGCATCTTCGCCTTAAAACCGCTGGCCCAACCGGGGGAACGCTTTCTCTATAGCGACGTGAATTTCATCGTGCTGGGAAAAGTGATTGAAGAAGTCACCGGGAAAACCGTCCACGAATATTCGCAGGCGAAAATCTTCGGCCCGCTGGGCATGCGGGAAACCGGCTATTTGCCCAAGGAAGAATTACGCAAAAGAGCAGCCGTCACCCAAAAACGCGAAGGCCGTTGGATGCGGGGTGAAGTCCACGACCCCAGAGCCTATTTGCTCGCAGGCGTGGCGGGACATGCGGGATTGTTTTCCACCGCCGACGATCTCGCCGTTTACGCCCAAATGATGCTCGAACGGGGCAGTTACCAAGGCGTGAAAATCCTCGAAGAAAAAACCGCACGCGAGATGACGAGCGCCTATCAAGTCCCCGGCGGCTTGCGCGGATTGGGTTGGGACAAGCAGTCGTCTTACTCTTCCAACCGGGGCGATTTGTTTTCCGAAGCCGCGTTCGGGCACGGCGGATTCACGGGCACGGCGATTTGGATCGACCCCCCGCAAGAGTTATTCGTGATTTTCCTCAGCAACCGCGTTCACCCCAACGGACGCGGTTCCGTCAATTCGCTCGCCGGTCGCATCGGAACCGTCGCCGCCGCAGCCATCCGGCCTGCGAAACCCGCGAAGTAAACCATTCAATTGCGTTCGATCAATTCTTGTCTGCCTTGAGCTAGGCAGATTTTTGGGTGGCAAGCGCATCTCTTTGCAAGAGGATGGATGGGTTTGTCAAAGCAGAACGCCTGCCATGCCCACGCAAAGTTGTGGGTATGGCAGGCAAATCCTGGAAGTGATTCTCTTGATGATCTATGGGAATCGCCCGGATCATTCAGACTTCAATTTTCGTTCTGCATCAAATCCGGCCAATTAGAGTTGGCTTTGGTCGAACTGGTTCGAGACTCTTAGGCCCAGGTATTTGATGAAACCCTCATCGAAACGCAGTTTCAGCCGAAATCCATCGGGGATGGGTCTTGTGGAAATCAGCAGGCGGTCGTTATTCGGCTCGAATGCCTTTTTCGCGGCGGCCCGACTGGCTTTCCGGTCCGCCTCAAAACGGGCCCGCGGCGAGCTCTTTGCCGGGCATCTTTCTTTTCATCGCCCGGCGGCCCCAATTTGGAGCGAGCGATGCTCTCCTCCTCGCCACGAAGGGCGACCCAACTGGTGAGATTCAGGACCACTTGGAAGGGGGCGATTCTGTCCGGGGTCAAAGGTTCTGCGGGGAGGGTTTCCACCAAGGTCATAGCTTGCTTCAAGCGGTCGGCGGTTCCTTCTTTTCCCAAGCCGAACCAAACTGCGCCGCGGCCTGCCCCGATGTAAAACGCGGGCATTCCGCCGTAGATCCGTTCATTCTCTTGGCCGCCGTCACCCTTGCCGAGAATGCGATGCAGGGCCACGCCGTTGTGTTTCTCGGCGTCGATTTTCAACTCGGCCACGTGGGGATCCTTCGCGAGTTGCTGCAAAACGCCTTGCAATCCTGCAGCAAAATCCCCGCTGCGGTCGATTTTCAAGCCGCCCACGAGCGAGAATTTTCCGGAAGGCTCGCCCACGAATTGCAGGAAGAAATCCATCGCGCCGGTTTTGACCGTGGATTGCAGCGATTTGACGATCCCCTCCAACGGCGCGGGATCGAGGTTCTGGTTTTTCATGCCCTCGGTCACTTTGGCATCCAGGGCACGCACCAATTCGCGGAAGACGTTTTGGTCATCTTTGGAAAGATTCCAAGAACCGGTGGCGGCCAAGGGGATTTGCTCGGAATAGGCATTGGCGAACACGCTGGGCTTGCCGGGAAAATTTTTGAGCTGCTTGGCGAAGCCGCTGCTGGGTTTGGCCTTCACTTCCAGTTCAACCACAATGGCTTTGGTTTCCTGGGAGGCATCGATGCCCAAGGTGATGCTTTGGCCGTCTTTCACGATGGCTTCGATGTTTTTCAGGTTGTTCATCCCGCCGGCTTTGCGGGCGCGATAAGCGGCTTCGGGTTCGTCGTCGCGCTGCTGCAAGTCGGCATGGACTTGCGCCCGAAAGAAGTCCAAAAACACCGTCCGCATGGCTTCGGGAATGCCTTCGACGTTCAGCGATGCCGCCAAGTCGTAACGCCCCGCCAAAGATTGCGTGAGCGGCCCCGGATTGGGCAAGTCGCGATCGAACGCCTCGACATTGTTGGAAAGATAAGCATAGCCGCCCTGCAAGTTCACGTGCAGGGTATACCGTCTGCCGTTAATGGAGGGAACGTCTTCGATGTCGTAGCGGTTCTCTTCGCCGGGAACCTTTTTGATTTTGGCCCCGATGCCGTCCAGTTGCAGGGTTTTCACCAGGTCTCCGATATTATCCACCGGGACAAAACCCACTGGTTCGACACCCGGCGTCAAACCGGGTTTGAAGTACAGCATCATGCCCAACGACTTGTTGCGGTCGAGACCTTTCAGATTCCCCAAATTTCCCAAGAAACTCTTGAGGGCCTCGGACACATCGTCCCGGCCAATGGTGTCGAACATGAAGTTCACATCGCCCAGCAACCGATCCACCCCCGCCGCGTTAATCACCACCAAAGGCGGCAGCACTTTGGGTTTTTCATCCTGCTGTGCGATGGCCGGGCGGGCGGAAATCAACAGCAAACCCGCCAGCACCAAGCAGCGAACTTTCATGCCGAGAATGTGTTCTCTCTTCAAAAACCCGATCCCCATGTTCGTCGTCACCTTTCAAAAAACCGTAGAGTAGGCTCCCACCTGCCAATCTGGAAAACAAGACGCTTTATCTATTCCGGCAGGCCGGAGTCTGCCCTACCTCTGATTATGGAGAATATACCCATGCTACCGGCGATAGGTTTCAACGTGGAGGTTGTTGGGCGGCTAAATTTCGGGATTCAGGATCGCGCGTGCCCACAGATACGCCAAGACGTTCAAAATTAACGCTGCACACAGCATAATTTGGCCGGGAACGGTTGTGAACAGCCGCTCGGTGTTTTCGCGGTCGATGATAAAATAATACATCCCCAAAATCGCCAGCGGAGCCAGCGCCATGTACACCGCCGACGAACGGGCTTGGGCAGTTTCCGAACGAATTTTGCGTTCCAGCCGTTGCAATTCCCGGATGGAATGGGCGATGCGGTCTACGGTTTCGTTCAACCGCCCGCCGCTTTCCCGACTGGCTTCCATCGCGGCGGCGAAGAGGGCGAAATTTTCGCTCCTGCAGGCGTTCTTTGGTTTCTTGCAGGCAGCGTTCCATCGGTTTACCGAGTTGATATTCCCCGTGCATTTGCCGAAATTCCTGGCAAATCGGGCGGGGCGTTTGTTGGGCGAGAATCTCGATGGCTTGGGCCAGCGACAGCCCCGCTTTAATCGCGCTCGACAGCGAAACCATGGCATCGGCGAGTTGGTCTTCGATCTTTTCCGCCCTTCGCTCGGCCATGCGGCGAATGACGTAGCGGGGTAAGGCGATCAACAGCCCGCAACAGGCCAGCCCCAAAATGAACATGTCCCACAGAATCCAAAACACGAGGAACACGCCGGTGACGAACACCAGCCAGCCCAGCAAATAGGCCCTAAGATTTTTGGATTTGAGCCTCAGCCGGCGGAGTTTGTCCCGAAAATCCGCCTCGACGGATTCCAGCCACTGGCGATAGGTGTCTGCCCCGGCCATCGCCGCAAAGGTAAGCCCGAACCCAATCAGCAGACTGGCAATCAGCGACATGAAAACCCGATTTCTTGATTGGTCCGAATAAATTGCGACCTGCTCGCGGCGAATTCTTCAAACCCATCTTGACGGAATGGCTCGATCCCGCTAGCATCAATCCATTGATACAGATGATTGGTATATCCGAAAGTATGCGCCGGGAATTGGCCAAACTTTCGAGCCAACCATTTCCCGAGTTGAAATCTCGACTCCGTTTTTAACAAAACAGGTCGCACTGATTCACAGGATGTGAAGCCGATGCTGTTTCGATGGGATCATTCCTCTCTAATCGTTCACACGCCCGCCAAACTCAATTTGTTTTTGGAGGTTCTGAACAAACGCCCGGATGGGTTCCACGAATTGGAAACCCTGATGGTGATGTTGGGGATTTACGACACCCTTCGATTCACCAGTATCCCACATTCCGCATCAGAAGCAACCGAACCCGCTGTTGCCTTGCGGATCTTTTCAATCGGTTCGCCGCCTCCCCAACAAACCGATGGGGAAACACGCGATGCGATTCCCGCCGGGGCAGAGAATTTGGTCGTCAAAGCGGCGGAATTATTGAGAAGCCACACGGGATACCAAGGCGGGGCGAACATTGAATTGTGGAAACGGATTCCGTCCCAAGCCGGTTTGGCGGGCGGTTCCAGCGATGCAGCCGCCACCTTGGCGGGCTTGAATCGGCTGTGGAAATTGAACCTTTCAACCGAGGAACTCCGTCAACTCGCCGCCCGTTTGGGCAGCGATGTGCCGTTTTTCTTGGGTTCTTCCCGCTCGGCTTTGTGCCGGGGCCGGGGGGAAATCATCGAACCCTTAAACTTGCCGCTGGGCCTGTTTTTCGTGGTGGTCAAGCCCGAAAGTGGATTGTCCACCCCCGCCGTGTTTCGCCAATGGCGGCCCACGGGAACTAGCCGGTCGGCAAAACCGTTGATTGAAGCCCTTCATCGAGGGGCAACCCACCGCTTGGCGGATGCGTTTTACAACGCGCTTCAAAAACCCGCGGAGCAACTCAACGCGGACATCTCGCGAGTGCGGGAAATTTTTTCGACAGAGCCTATTTTAGGCCACATGATGAGCGGTAGCGGAACCTCTTATTTCGGAGTGTGCGGCCAACGCCGGCACGCCGAACGAGTCGCCGCCCGTTTGTCATCGCGGCGCATTGGATGCGTCGTCGTGGCACGGAGTCAATTCTAAACGCTGCACCGAGAAGGAGGACGGCCGTGGAAATTACCGAAGTTCGGATCAAGCTCATGGATGATCCCCATGATCGGCTTCAGGCCTTTTGTTCGATCACGTTCGATGGGTGTTTCGTCATCCGAGACCTGAAAATCATTCAGGGGGCCAAGGGGCCGTTCGTGGCGATGCCCAGCCGCAAGCTGACCGACCGCTGCCCGAAATGCCAATGCAAAAATCATCTGAGGGCGCTGCATTGCAACCAATGCGGGGCCAAATTGGACGAGGAACGCGCCACCAAAGACACCGATGGCCGGGCCAAACTCTACGCAGACATCGCCCATCCCATCAATTCCGATTGCCGGGAGTTGATCCAAGACCACGTGATCGAAGCCTTCGAGCGCGAATTGGTGCTGGCCAAACAGCCCGGCTACGTTTGCACTTACGATGACTACGGCGAAGAAAACTACGCCACGCTCCGGGAAGAAATGGACGATTTCGGTACGGACACCGCCTTGCCGATGGTCTTTCGCGGAGCGGGCGAAACCACGCACCGCATCGAACCCGCCGCCGGTCAGCCGAATGCTCCGCACCATCGCGGAACCCCGGCCCGCAAGAACGGCCAACACTGGGAACCCGTCGCCGCCAATTCCCCCGAAGAAGACGACCCCTTCGGCGCGGGCTTGGAGTGAAAGAGGCTTTAGCCGTAGACTTTAGGAAAAAGAGCACGCGAGACTTATGGAATGACACCGCCCGCCAATTCGTATGGCGGGCGGTGTTCGTTCTTTGCGGTTTATCCCTATTTTTCTTTCCCCACGGGCGGCAGAAAACCTGCCAGGGGATCGGGTTTGCCGGCTTTGTCGAAGTAGCCGGGGTTCTCTAAACCGAAGCCGTTGGCGACGCGGTTGAAGAAAGCGAACATCGCGGTGATGTAAACCGCCTCCGCGATTTGCGGTTCCGTCCAACCGGCATCCCTGAGCCTCTGCACTTCTTCGGGCGTGTTTTTGTACGGCTCGTGAGTCAGCAGTTTCGCAAACCGCAATAAAACTTTCTCGGCTTCGGTGATGGGGGCGGCTTCGATCTCACCCCGGCCAATGTGGGCCACGGCGGCGTCTTCCGCTCCTTGCGCCTGCAAAAAGAAAGCGTGCGAGTGCATGCAATACGGGCAACGATTCTGGCCGGAAACCAAAGTCGCGATCATCTCTTTGACCCGTTCCGGCAAATGGCCATCGCAAAAATGGACCTGCCAGCTAAAGTCCATCACCTGCTGCATGAAATCCGGCCGATGGCTGAAACACTTGATGATCTCCGCCACCTTGGTCCGGTCGGGCCGCTTCTGAAAATAAAAATCGTAGCCCTTGGCCACATCTCCGTGGGCGTCTTGTTCTTCGATCCACTGAATGAACGGCATCTCTCACTCCTCGAAGGGGATGAAATCAGAATAATCCTTCAGGATTGGAAACGGTTACTTGGTCTTTGCGTCGGTTTTGGCGGATTGGTTGAGGAGCAGAACCAACGCTTGTTCGAGTTCGCGAGGATGAAAGCCGAAAGGTCCGCGACCGTTTTTGAAGGCAATTTTGCCGTTTTGGTCGATCAAATACAGCCGATTGGGCATGCCGCTGTAAACCGACCCCACCGAATCTTCGATGGTATCCACCAGAAATGGGATTTGCAGGCTGAGGTGTTTTTGGCAGGTTTGCGCGACATCGCGGCGGGCTTTCGTGCTTTGCGGCTGCGGGAATTTAATCCCCACGCGGTCATTGTTGCTCGACCGCCAGCCATCGCTGGGATGGGCTTCGCGAACGTAAACCAAAAAGAATTTCGCACGGTCTTTGTAGCGTTCGTAGAGTTTTTCCAAATTGCCGGACTGGCTGCGGAACGGGCTGCATGAGAAGTTTCCGAAGATCAACACGATGGGTTTGGGGCCAATCTCCTTGGAAAGCGTGACTTCCCTTCCACCCAGCGATGCCAGCGTGAAATCCGGGGCGGGATCGTTTAACTTCGGCCCCGGCTGCAACGAACCGATCTCTTGTTTCTTGAGGCCCAGCACTAATGTGCTTGGGCTGGGTCCGCCGGTTCGTTGGGCGCGTTGAGTTAGTGTTTGTTCTTCAGTAAGCGGTTGAAACTCGTCCCGCAACTCATCCAAAGACAAGTAACCTTTGCCGCCGCGATCCAGCGTGCGAAACAGGGTTTGAAATTCCTCCGGCGTCACCTGGCCGTTGGCATTTTTGTCCGCCTGAAAAAACATCAAGACACCCGGCGTTCTGGCCAGCGAATGCCGGCTCCAATCGAAGTCGGCTTTGTCGAGGAAGCGGTTTTGGTCGCGGTCCAGGCGGGAGAAATCTGCAGGGGTTCCGTGAAATTCTTTGCGGCTGATTCGCTGATCGTGGTCGGCATCGTAAGTTTTCTCCAGGGAATCCCAGCCGAACCGGGTCTGCGAAACCGCCAAGCGGAACCAGCCTTCTCCCGGTCCCATGCGGCCACCGTCGAGAATCTGATCCAGCATGGCCCGGGCTTCGGAATCTTTGGGCAGCGAGGCTTTCAGTTCCTCCGCGGCGGCTTGGGCTTCCGGCGTAAGTTCTTCCGGCTGATCCGCCCAAGCGAACGCATTAAATCCCAAGAGAACGGCTACGGCTATCGAAAAGATTTTTTTCATGGTGGAGTTGTCTTTCGTATTGAAGGGAAATGAGTTATCGAGCCGCGCCTGTCAGGAAGCGGGCTTTCGTCGGACTTTGATCACCGCTCCCTCACGGTCGCGGCTCGGGGCAGGCTCTCATGGAACAGACTTTAAGAGCCGGGTTCGCGGAAAACGGTGAGCACGGGGCTGGTTCCTACAAGATAGGTGACGGTTCGCCGGATCTCTCCCTTGCGGGAATCGGCCAAGGTCAGCCGGACCTGGCAATGCAGGTTCGCATCAATGGGTTGTCCCTCATCGAGAATCTCGAAGGATTTCATTTTGGTTCCCGCCTGCCAGTCGAAATCTTGAATGACGACCTGGGGCGATTTCTGCTTCCAAGATTCGAGAGTCTCTCCCTCTTGCCAACTGGACAGCACGTTTTCCAGCACAGTTTTCGCCTTGCCGGCATCCACGCGATGAGCTTCGGGCGAATAGCCCCCACAGCCGAGCATCAGCGGCATAAGCAATGCCAAGCAATAGTAAGCCGGGAATTTCATAAATTGCACGGTGCATCTCCTTTCGATCTTTCGGAGAAATAAAATGATGAAAAGCGATTCTCGCCTGTAATCAACTTCTTAAAAATTCCCGATGACTTCGCGGCCCGCCCGCGTGCCGACGGTGCGCCAGGTTCCCAAGTCGATGTTCTCCGAAACGAAACGGGTCGAGCCGTCGCTGAGCAAAAGATGCACGCCGCCCAGATGTCGGCTGCTGGCCGGCATGGTGGCCTTGCTGGGCCGAAACCCGCACGAACGGCGGTTGGGCACGTTCACGTGAAGGTAGGTGTGCTGCCCATTGATCCAAGGCGCGCCCATGAAAATCGGAAATTGGTTGGAGAGGTTGGTGATGTCGAGCGCATCGCACATCTGCACCGCTTGGTTGGGAGTTGCCGGATCGCCCTGCCCCGCGAACACATCGGCACGCGGGCTGACCACGCCGTTGTTGCCATCGGTCAGCACTCGCTCGCTGAACGAGGCGGTGTTGCTGGCTCCATCGGTAAGGTCTCGCAGGCGGAGCGATTTGTTATACACAAACACGCCGTTCTGTTTGGTTCCATCGCCCCACCAAATACTGCTGCCCTTATTTCCCATGTAGTTGATCGCCCCGCCGGATTGCGGTTGAGGATTGGCAAAGTCCGAAGGACACCGCAACATGGGAATCTCTTGCAAACGGGGCATGCTGTTCGCGGGATCGGTCAAGGGGAGCGAAAAGTTGATCGTTTGGTAAAGCGGGGCTTGATCGAGATAAGGCAACAGTTGACTGATGGCGGAATAGCCCGGCCCCCCTTTGGCCGGCACGGTTCCACCCCAGGCAAAGGGAAAACACGTGTGCGAAGAATGATAGTTGTGCAGTGCCAGCCCAATCTGCTTGAGATTGTTCTTGCACTGGCTCCGCCTTGCGGCTTCGCGGGCTTGCTGCACCGCAGGCAACAATAAAGCGATTAAAATGGCGATGATCGCAATGACGACTAATAATTCAATTAAAGTGAATGCAGAACGTCGTTTCATAAAATCCTACCTACTTTCGCGTGAAGATCTCTGAAGGAATCGGCAGGAAATAAAGTCTGCCGAGCAAAGCAACCGTCAAGCCCATCCACCGCACACAGCGCATTGCGAAGCGTCGGATTGTGGGGGAACACAGGCGCAAAAAATATCGCCACGGACCGTCAAGCCAACCGGGAAAACCTTTTTATCCGCAAACGGATCGGTGGGTTGATGTGGGGACTTCGGACGAAAGCCATCCGTTCGGCGCACGGCGGGAACGTAACTTCCCTGATGAAAGCCGGGCGCGGTCCGCGAACATTCAGACTTGCGGGGGACGGTCCACGCGGGGATGCAGCCCTTCGGGGAGAATCAACGCTCGTTCCAAGAGTGGAAACGATGTGCTCGACCCAAGCAGGCGAAAAGCAGAGGCAGGGTGAGAGCGTTGGTCATCTTCCCTGGAAACCGAACGCTTGGGAGCCGTGGGCAGCGGAGAGTCCGAAGGTCTCCGGCAGTTCGGCCCGTGGCAAGAAACCGGAGCCGAGTTTGCAGGCGAACTGTGCGAAGGAATGGCAGCGGTTGATTCCGAGGAACCCGGATGCGCCAGCCAATCGCCGCAACTTGCCAAGGCGGAACCGCTCAACATGAGTTGGAAGCAAACGGCACAAAATCCCCCCGCGATAAATCGCCTGGAAAAAGGAAAATGGCCGCGGGGTTGGTTCATGGAACACTTTGGCAAACGAAGAACGCCGTTCGATAGGTTGTTTTATCCTACCCCCAACTTGCGGGCGATGTCAAACGACTCCCTTTATTCGTTCAACGGCTTCTCGATTTGTCTTCCACGCGGTAGAGGTGGGTTTCGGTTCTGAGGATCAACGCATTTCCGGCGACGGCGGGGCTGGCCATGAAGCCGGCGTCGAGTTGGTTCTCGGCCAGGGCTTCGTACTTCGTGCCCGGCTTGAAGACCACGGTTTTGCCTTTCTGGTTGAAGGCATAAATCCGCCCGGCGGCAGAAAGCGGCGAAGCGGAATACTGCCCGCCTAGCCGTTCGGTCCAATGCACATCGCCGGTTAAGGCATCGAGGCAAGTCGCCACGCCGTTGTCGTTGATGAGATACAACTCTTGACCCACCAGCAAGGCCGAGGGCTTTTTGGGCACTTGGCGGTCGGACTTCCAAACCACGTGCGTGGCGGAAACGTCGCCTTGGCCATCGTATTTAATCGCCAACAATCGCGACTGCATAAAACTGGTGATGATGTAAACCATGCCGTGGCCCACCACGGGACGCGGAACCGTCGAGAAACCCAACTGCCCGTAGTTCGCCCGCCAAAGTTCGTGGCCGGTCGCGGGATCGTAAGCGTAAACCCAATCCGAACCCGGCGAAATCAATTGGCTCCGGCCGGCCTCTTCGATGATGTGCGGCGTGGCGTAGGCTTTTTGGAACTCGGCTTTGTCGGGCATCTTGCCGGAGCGTTTGACGTTCCACACCACATCGCCGGTTTTTTTGTCGCGGGCCGCCACAAATTGCCGGTCGATGCCGTCGTAATGTACGATCAATAAATTCTTCCACAAGATGGGCGAAGCGCCGGGGCCGTTTTGATGATCGACTTTCAGCGAATTGTCCCGCCAAAGAATCTCGCCGGATTTTGTGTCCACGCAGGCGGTTCCATAAGTTCCAAAATGAAAATAGACCCGGCCCTTTTCGATGACCGGCGTGGGCGAAGCATAACTATTGAGTGAATGCACAGGCTCCGGGTTTTCGACGTGGAAGAGCTCGATGTTCCGCAGAATCTCGCCGGTGTCGAGGTCCGCACAAATCGCCCGCAGCGACACACCGCCCGCGATTTCCAAACCGTTGGAATTGGCCAATTTCGCCAATCGCTTTTTTTGTTCTGCGGGCGAAAGCGTATCCACAATGGCCGTCGTCAACCAAATTTGCTTGCCGGAGATCACGGGCGAAGAATGCCCGTTGCCGGGGATCGGGGTTTTCCAAGCGACGTTTTCCGTTTCGCTCCACTTCAAAGGCAACCCGGTGGCAGCGGTGTGTCCATCTCCCTGCGGCCCCCTAAACTGCGGCCACTCATCTTCCGCATGACTGGCAAACGGATTCGCAAAGAAAACACAAACCGCAAACAAGGCGGAGAAAAATCGCATCACGGGGGAACCTCGGCGGAAAGAAAAGGCGGGACAACTCGGCAGTCAACTTGAAATAAACATTACTCATCGCAAGAATCCCACGCAAGCGATCGGACACCGCTGGCATTTATGAAATCCCCAAAGCCACCTTCAAGCATTTCTCAATTTCTTGCATTGCCTGATCGGGCAATTCTCCGATCTTGTTTTTTATGCGATCAATGCGAATGGTTGCCAAATTAATGCAAGAGACAAGGGAATCTTTACGAAGACCGGAACGCACGCCATCCGGTCGGGAAACCTCGATCAGAAAATGGGCCTTGTCGTTCGAGTTTTTGAGGTTTGTGGTAATGTTGGCGATGAGGACATTTGCAATTCGAGTATTATAATAGTCGTTCTGGATGACTAAGACCGGCCGCACTTTTGAGCCAGCACCGCTGGAATTGGGATAATCAGCCGTAACAATATCGCCACGGATGACATTCATGGCTTGATCTCATCCATCTGATCAAGATCTTCCGCCGCCTCGGATGCCAACAGCATCATTTCCTCGGTGGTCCATTCGCCTTCATCATAATTCCCGTTCTTCATGCGGTCGTACAGATCTCTGCGGATGAGGACAAACTCCGTTCCATTGTCCTCAATTTCTACGGGGGTGCCCTTTTCGGCGGCTTGCCGTTGTGCTTTTGTGATGTTCATTTTGTCTCCATGAAAGGCCCGGATTTTCAGGATGTCTTCTAGTTGTTGAACGTGATTTCATCAAAGCGAGATCTGTAAGCGGCCCATACATTATTCCAAGACTTTGGTCGAAAAAGAATCGTGAGGGATGGTATGTTTTCGTTTGTCGTGGGATCGGCTAACGTGACAACTGCAACCTTTTTTAACCACTTTTTGGAACTCATACCATTCCAACTCCGAAACGCGGGGCGGATCGAAGCGGGATTTGCAGCCGAGATCCCCAAGTTCTAAACTAAACCGGTATCGTCCGGTTGCGAAATCTTCTGAACGAACCAGGATTTTTCTTGCTTCCACGATACGAAAAGTCAAGCTGGTACACGTTGCTGTTGAGACACGAAACCATGTGGTCCAAAAAACTTGTCCTGCTTTCATTATTGGGCCTCTTGGGTTTGATCGTGATGGCGGCATGGTATGGTTTCCGGCCCGAGGCCATCGGAGCGGACCAATTCTTGCAACGGGCGGAATCGCTCTATCTCGAAGGCCGATATGCCGAAGCCGAGGAACAAGCGGTTCTCTGTCTGGATTTAGAGCCGCAACAAGGTTCGGCGGCTTTGGTGGCGGCCAAAGCGGCGGATGCCCGTGAGGACTGGCAACAAGCCGTCGCCTATCTGCAGCGGATCGACCAATTCTCGGCAGAGCTTGTCGTGCCGGGCCGTTTGCTGGAAGCCAAGATCGAACACCATCGGCTCTTTCGCTACTCGGCGGCGGAGGCTGCCTATCGCAAAGTGCTTCAACAACAGCCGGACCACATCGAAGCCAACGGGGGCTTGGCGGCGTTGTATGAAGAATGCGGGCGGCATCAAGAGGCGATCCCGCTCGTGCTGAGAATTGTTCGACAAGGCTTGTTCACAGACTTGGTGTTCGCCTTGGGAATTCCCGGAACGGGGTTTCCAGATTCCTCGGCTCTCGAAAAAGTTCGGCTTGCGGAACCGAATAATCCGAGTGCTTTGCTGGGATTGGCCGCGTTCTCCGTCCGCGAGAGCAAGCCGCAAGAGGCCCTGCGATTGCTCGATCAGGCGGTTCGGCTCGATCCGGAATTTCGTCCGGCCCGGCTTGAACGCGGCCCGCTGCTTTTGCAACTCGATCGCTTCGAGGAGTTGGCACAATGGATTCAGCGGTTGCCCCAATCTGCCTGGAAGCACCCCGAACCTTGGGAAGCCCGGGGCGTGCTCGCGGAACGGCAGGACGATTTCCCCGGAGCCATCCGTTGTTATGGAGAAGCCATCTCGCGTTCGCCGGAATCGAAGTCGGCTCTTTTCCGTCTCAGCCAGCTTCTCCATCAGTCGGGGCAGGCGGAGTTGGCCGAACCCTTCGACGATTATTTGGGAACGCTGCAAGAACTGGAAACGCTGCAAGTCCACTTTGAACCCTCGACAGATTACTACCTCAAACTGGCCAAAGTTCTGGATCGAGCGGGACGGATTTGGGAAGCCTATGCCTGGTGCGGAAAAGCCTGCGCCGAGCGAGGTGCGTCGCAGAATGACCTTTCGTACTTTGAAGATCTGCAAAGGCGAGTGCGGGGTTTGCCGTTGGTGCTTACCGTGGCCGATGCGAACCCCGCGAAAACGCTTGACCTTGCCAATTATCCGCTGGTCGATCATTTGGAAACCGCTCCGCCGGCAGCGGAACCCAAACTCATCTCCGATACTATATCCGGTCCCGAACGGCGGTTTCGCTTTCGCGAGGAAGCGAAGGCCGTGCATTTGAATTTTACGTTTCAGAATGGAAAACCGGGACCGCCCACGCATCACATTTACGAACTCACTGGCGGCGGAATCGGCATTTTGGATTTTGACATGGACGGCTTCCCGGATGCATTTTTCACGCAAGGCACGGCTTGGCCTCCCCAGTCCTCCGCCGATTCCCCGACCGACGGCATTTTTCGGAACTTGGATGGAAAACGCTTTCAAGAGGTCACCGCCGCCGCGGGGATTCGCGAGGCGGACTTCGGCCAAGGCGTGACCGTGGGAGATTTCAACGCCGACGGCTTCCCGGATTTGTACGTCGCCAACATCGGCCCGAATCGTCTGTGGATCAACAACGGCGATGGAACCTTTACCGATGGAACCGAAGCCGCCGGGCTGAACGGACAAGAATGGACCACAAGCTGCGTGATGGCGGATCTCGACGGCGATTCGCTGCCGGACATTTTCGACGTGAACTACATGCAAGGCCCCGGCATTTTCCAGAAGATCTGCAAGCTGCCCGACGGTTCGCCGAGGATGTGCATGCCCTTCCGCTTTGATGTGGCTCCCGATCGGCTTTGGATCAACCAGGGTTCCGGCGAGTTTCAAGACCGCACGCAAGAAATGCTCTTAGAAAACCGCGACGGCAAAGGGCTAGGCGTTCTGGCGTGGGATGCGCTGGGCGATGGTTCGCTGAGCCTGTTCGTCGCCAACGATGTCACGCCCAACAATTTCCTCGTGCCCGAAACCGCCGCGAACGGCAAGCCCCGCTTAAGGGATCGGGGTTTGCAATCGGGATTGGCTTTTGATCGGGACGGCAAAACCCAAGGCTGCATGGGCGTGGCCCTCGCAGATTTGGGCCAAGGCGACCAACTGGATTTGTTCGTGACCAACTTTCGCGATGAATCCAATACGCTTTATGCCCAAACGGCTCCCGGTTTATATTTCGATCGCGCGGATGACTTCGCCTTGGCCGATGTGTCTCGGCCACTCGTCGGCTTTGGAACTCAGTTTCTCGATGCGGATCTCGATGGGAATTACGAGCTGTTCGTCACTAATGGCGACATTGAAGATCGCAGCCGGCAGGGTCTCGCCTATCGGATGCCGGCCCAACTCTTCACGCTTGCTGGCAACCGCTTTCGCGAAATCCCCGGAAACGGAGTGGGCAAATACTTCCAACAAAAATGGGTGGGCCGAGCGGCCGCCCTCTGGGATTGGAACCGCGATGGACAAAGCGACCTGCTGGTCGGCCATTTGGACGCCCCCGCGGCGCTGCTTACCAATACGACTCCTCACGCGGGGCAGTATTTGGCTTTGACGTTGGTGGGCGTGAAATCCAATCGCGACGCCATCGGCACGACGATTCGGGCCAAACTGGGAAACCGCCGACTCATCCGCCAACTCGCGGGCGGGGATGGGTACCAAGCCTCCAACCAACGAACGATCACGATTGGAACCGGCCAAAATCAAGTCCTCGACGAACTCAGCGTTCACTGGCCCAAAGGCGGCATGCAAAAGTTCAAAAACCTCAAACTCCCGTTAAATGCCCTGCTCGTTGAAGGCGGCCGATTGCTCGCCTTGCCGTGATTCCCGCGAGAGGCCGTTCGATTACTCATTGCGGATTAGCACGTCCAATCGTCCGCTTGCATCGGCGGCGGCGCGGAACATGCCGGGGGTGGTGTAGACCCAGACGATTTCACCGTTTTTGTCGATGCCGATAATCCCGCCGTCGCCTTCGCGGAGGCGGTTTTTCAGAACGTGTTCGGCAGATTGTTTGAGGGTCCAATTCTTGTAGCGCATTAGCTGGGAGATTTGAGCGCAGGCGGCGTGGCGGATGAATTGCTCGCCGATGCCCGAAGCCGAAAGCCCGCAGGTTTCGTTGTCGGCATAGGTTCCCGCACCCAAGATCGGGCTGTCGCCCACGCGGCCGAACTTTTTGTTGGTTAGCCCGCCGGTGGAAGTCCCCGCCGCGATATTGCCTTGGGCATCGAGCGCCACGCAGCCCACGGTTCCGTATTGCCAAGGCTGGGGAGGTGAGAACCGGCCCGTGCGGGTTTTCTGTTCCTTGGCTTGGACTGCCTTCCATTCTTTCCGGCGGGCTTCGGTCGAGAAACTTTCGTTGGGCACGCGGTCCACTTTTTCCTCGTCGGCGAAGGTTTCGGCCCCCGCGCCCGCGAGCAACACGTGGCGGGTGTTTTCCATCACTTTGCGAGCCAGGCCGATGGGGTTTTTCACCGTGGTCACGCCCGCGACTCCGCCGCCGTCCAGGGTTTTGCCATCCATGATGGAAGCATCCAACTCGTGCCCGCCTTTGGAATTGAACACCGCCCCCCGGCCCGCGTTGAACAGCGGATTGTCTTCCAACTTTCGAATCGCGGTTTCCACGGCCCCCAGGCTGCTGCCGCCGTGTTCGAGAACCGCCTTGCCCGCATCGAGGGCTTCCCGCAAGCCGGCCCGGTATGCTTTGAGCATTTCGGGCGTGGCATCTTTCGGCGGATTTCCCGCGCCGCCATGCAGCACGATGGCCCATTTCACGCGGGGTTTTGCGGTGACGGCGGACGGAGCTTTGGCATCGGCGGCCCAAGCGACGGCACGATTGAGAAAAGGTTCCAGGCCCTTGGTTTTTTCGGGATGAGGACTGAAGCAAAACACGCGGCCCTTGCCGAACTCGCCGGCGGCGAATGCGGTCGTGCCTTTCATCACGCCTGGAGGAGCGCCCTTCTTGGCGATCTCGGTTTCGTAAAGGGCCAAGGGTTTGTAGTCGGGGATCTCCGGCTTGTTCGCCGGCGCGAGCAGCGGGCCTTGCCCATAATAGATTTGCACCACGGGCGAATTGTGGTTCAGCAAAGTTTGGCCTTCCCGGCTGAGGCCGACTTTGACCGTTCCGGTTCCCCGCGCCCAATGCTGGCGGTCGATGACCTTGGCATCCAACAGATGCAGCGACCATTCATAATCCGCCGAGGCCAAATAAGCCCCGGCACACACGCCGATGAACCCGCCGCCTTCCCTGACGAAAGACCTGACGGTTTCGCGGCCTTCGGGACCGAGCCTGCGGCCTTGTTTGCTGCCGCTGCCGCCGGGGTGAATCACCACGTCCATGTCTTTAAGAATGCCGCCGCGAATTTGCTCCGCCGAGACGCGATGCAGTTTGATGTTCGGGTTGGCTTTCAGCACCTTCACCAAATCCGTTTCGCTTTGCCCGGCTCCTTCATCGCTATAAACCGCCACCCGCGTGAGCTTGGCTTTCCGTTGGGGTTCCTCGGCTTGGGCGCGGGTCAAACCGAAAAATAGGTGCAGGCAAATTCCCAAATAGATCAAGCGTGGCATCGGGGGTGTTCCTTGGTGTTCTAAGGGGATGCGATGTCAAATTCCTCTGCAAGTTCGGCGATGGGATTTTCCAAGGGCACCGGGTGTTGGCGGTTCCAGGTCAGGTTGCCCTTGCGGTCGATCAAAAACACGCCGGTGGAAAGTTGTTGCGTTTGACGATCTTGAAGCCCGTAATCCCGATGGGCTTGGCCGTCCAAATCGGTCAGCATTTGAAAGGGCGTCGGCTCATCTTCTTTCAATATCTCCTTCAGCATTTTGCGATGGATTTGCGGAAGTTCCCGGCTGATGGCGAAGACCTTGACGTTTTGACTTCGCAGCGTCTCCGCATGCTTTCGCAGCCAAACCAACACGGGGTCGCCTTCCAAGCCGGCTTTGGGATTGAAGAACGCCAACACGATCCAATGCCGGCCCAGGAAACTTTTCAGCCACAACAACTGCGGGGGCTTGCGTTGGTCGTACAACGTAAAAAACGGAGCCTGCCGAGTGATGACCAACGGCTGATTTTGGTCTGCCGGTTCTTCCGAACGCGTGAGTTTGTAAGCGCACAAAGCCGCGATCATCGCAGCAGAAATGGGAAGCACAAGCAAGCGACGTTTCATTGCCATGCTGGGGAATTATCCGGTAAGAGCCAAGCCGATCTTCGAGAATTATAGCCCAATGGCGGCAATCGGGCACCCATGCCATCACGGGGCGGAAGCCGTCGGAATGCGGTCCAGGGCTTTTTTCGCAGCTTGACGGACGGCAGAATCAGGGTGTTTCAGTAATGGAAGAAGCGCTTCGCGGGCGGGAATGGCGGCGGGACCGAGTTCCTCGGTCAACGCGCGAAACGCCTGCATTCGCAATTCCCGTTCGGGAGATTTCAGGGTTTCTACAAAAATCAAAAGCGAATCATCCGCCCGGGAGGTGATTTGCCACAGCGACTCAGCTGCCACGAAACGCACGTGCGGATCTTCATCTTTGAGGACTTCCCGCAACTTGCCGACGGCGGGGCGGGCGGTGGTTTTCATCAGTCCCAAACTGCGAACGGCTCTTTGGCGCAGTTCGGCTTCTTTGTCTTCCAACAAATGCACCAACGCGGAAACAACGGGAGGCCCGATGCCCGCCAATGCCGTTTCCACGGCATCGCGAACGGCGGGAGAGTCATCGAAGGCCATCGTTGCGACCAACGCGGGAATCGCCAATTGCGAAGCCGGGCCGATGCGGCCCAAAGCCTGCACGGTTTTTCGCCGCATCGGTTCGCGGGCATCGTTCAGGCAGCGCAGCAACACGGGAACGGCAATCGCGGCATCTTTGCCCACGCCGGCAAGAACTTCCGCCGCCACTTCGCGGAGCGCATCGCGATCCGCTTGGTTTTCGGAGGACTCCGCGCGGCGGGAAGATTTAGCATTTCGACCACAGCGGGAATCGCCCGCGGGTAAGCAGCCGCCGATTAGCCCCAACGCTTCCAACGCAACTTGGCGTTCTGCAAGGGGAAGTTCGGCGTTCTTCAAAATGGCCGCCAATTGGGGGGTGGCTTCGCCGGCCGCCGGGCCGAAGATCGACAGCGACTTGCCCGCCCACACGCGGGGCGAGTGGTCTTTAGTTCCCGGCTCATCCAAAATCCCGATCAAAACAGGCACGGCTTTTTGGGCGCGTTTTCCCATACGGCCCAGGGTCATCCCCATTTGCCGGCGGGTAAACCAAGGCACAGATTGATCTTGCAAAATCGCGATCAACCCCGGCACGGCGGCCCGGCTTTCGGGATTACTGGGACTGAGATCCTTCACTGCCTGCCGCCATTCTTCCAGCGTTTTTCCCTCGTACCGCTTGGCTTTTTGTGGCGGCTCAAAAGAAAATATCGGCATTGGCTGAAAAAGCCAATACAGCAAAACGTATGAGAGAATAGGAAATCCGCCCTGTTTCAAGTCATCCCCCTTTGCTGAAAAAAATCGGGATCAATCCCGCGAAAACCCAGTCTATCAACTAAAAACCGGGTTTTAATGTCCTTCCCATTTTATCCCCGCACTCCGCGAATCGGCAACACAGCTCAACAAATCCCTGAAAGCTGAAAGCTGACCGCTAAAAGTTGAAAACGATCTTCTCTCCTCAATCCGGCGGACTGTTGTTACAATTCGCGGAGAAAATCAAACCCGTTTTTGCCCCTTGAATTCGAGGGGATGAATCTCCGTTGACGGAGTGATGAGAATGAGCAATCGTTTGCTGTGCTGGTTGGTGGTGTTGTGCATGGGCTTCGGTCTGGGCTGTGAGGGCCAATTTACCGAATTGGTGGCGGGTGATGAAAAATCCCCGACTGCCGCAGAAGCCAAACCGCCCGCGAAAAAACATCCCGCGAACCGCCTGGCCCGCGAAACCAGCCCGTACTTGCTGCTGCACGCCCATAATCCCGTGGATTGGTACGCCTGGGGGCCGGAGGCCTTCGAGAAAGCCAAGAAGGAAAACAAGCCCATCTTTTTGTCCATCGGCTATAGCAGTTGCTATTGGTGCCACGTGATGGAGCGGAAAGTCTTCATGAACGAACCGCTCGCCAAGTACATGAACGAGCATTTCGTGTGCATCAAGGTGGACCGCGAAGAACGGCCCGAAATTGATGACATCTACATGACCGCCCTTATCATCTATCTGCAAGCGGCGGGATCTTCGCAGGGCGGCGGGTGGCCGTTGTCGATGTTCTTAACGCCGGATGGCAAACCCATTGCGGGTGGAACCTATTTCCCCCCGGAAACCGAAAATGGCCGCATCGGCTTTCAAGAGGTGATGAAGATCATCGACAAAGCCTGGAAAGACAACGAAAAAGCCGTTAAGGAAAATGCGGAAATCTTCGCCCGCGAAGTTCAACGCAACCTCAAGCCCCGCTTCGGTTTGGAAAACGTCCCCCTGGATCGCAAACTGGTCGCAGATGCCGCCAAAGCGATCGGCGAATCGGCAGACCCTCAATTCGGGGGTTTGGATTTCAACCCGCAAACCCCGGACAAGCCCAAATTCCCCGTCCCCGTAAAACTTGCGCTCTTGCAATACGAAGTCCGCCGGAATGGAGACAAAGCGACCGAAAAGGTTTTGGATCTCTCGCTGGAACAGATCGCCCGCGGGGGCATTCACGATCATTTGGGCGGCGGCTTTCACCGTTACAGCACGGATCGGCGTTGGCAGGTTCCGCATTTTGAAAAGATGCTTTACGATCAAGCTCAACTCGCGGATCTCTATGTCAAAGCCTACCGCCGAACTCATCACCCCGAATACCGTGCCGCCGCCGAGGACACGTTGAAGTTCGTGCTGACCGAACTCCGCGACGACAACGGCGGATTTTATTCGGCGCTCGATGCCGAGACCGAAGGCGTGGAAGGCCAGTTTTACGTTTGGGAGAAAGCCGAGATCGAAAAAATCCTCGGCCCCGACAACGCCAAACTTTTCGAGGCCGTTTACGGTTTGAACGAACCCAAAAACTTCGAGCATGGCTTCGTGCTGCATCGCCCGGATTCTTGGGAAAAACTCGCCGAGGCCAACCACACCACCGTGGCCGGGCTGCAAATGCAAATCGCCCCCATGCGGCAGCAATTGCTTGCGGCCCGCGAAAAACGGGCGGCCCTGTTGAAGGATGATAAAATCCTCACCAGTTGGAACGGCCTGATGATCCGCACCCTGGCCGAGGCCGGGCAAGATTTGGGGAAATCCCAATACGTCACCGAGGCAGAGCAGGCGGCGATGTTCATTCTCTCCCGCATGCGGGATGGCAAAGGCAACTTGCAGCGCAGTTACCGTGCCGGGCAATCCAAACTCAATGCCTATCTGGATGACTACGCCTTCCTCATCGAAGGTTTGCTCGCGATTCACGCGGCCACCAAAGATGCCAAATGGCTCAACGCGGCCACGCGGTTGATGGACGATCAAATCCGCCTGTTCTGGGATGAAAAAGGCGACGGGTTTTTCTTCACGGCCCATCATCACGAAGAACTCATCGCCCGCATTAAACAAGCGGATGACACGGTGATTCCCTCCGGCAACAGCGTCAGCGTGCGAAACCTCATTCGCCTGTCATCGCTCACAGGCAACGAAAAATACCGCACCCTGGCCGAAAAGACGTTGAAGTTGTTCGCCCCAGCCCTCAAAGAGCGCCCGCGCGGAATGGCGAACATGGCCTTGGCTTTGGGCGAGTATTTGGACAATCCCGACTTCGCCGCCGCCCGCACCCAAGCCCCCGCCACCCCGGCAGAACCCGAAAAGAAAAACGTGATTCTGCAAGTCGCCGCCGAGTCTCCCGCCCCGAAAAAGGCAAGAAGCGAGACATCGTGACCGCCAAGGCGTATCTCAACGTGGACAAACTTCCGCCCGGCGGAACCTGCGAAATCGTGGTGTTTTTGGACATCCAAGAAGGCTGGCACATCAACGCCAACCCCGCCCAACCCAAAAATCTGATCCCCACCAAATTCAGCATCGCCTCCGCCACCGGCATCACGCTGGACAAGGTGACGTATCCCCAAGGCAAGAAATTTCAGATTGAAGGTTTCGACGAACCCGCCGTGGTCTACGAGAAACAGGCGATCCTCCGCGGCAAACTCTCGATCCCCGCCAACCCCAACGTCGCGTTCGATCCTTTGGAAATCCGCATCAAATACCAGCCCTGCAACAACCAACAATGCCTGGCCCCCAAAACCGCCAAGCTCACCGGCAAAGTCCCCATCGCTCCCCGAGGCCAACAAGTCAAACTCATCAACCAAAACCTCTTCCCCAAATCCCCCGCAACCAACCCAAGATAAGCAGACATACTGGTTACGGGCAGCCTGATCGCAATTCTGCGGTTCCAACATTCTCCCGAATCCTAAGCTAGGAAATACGTCAAATCCCTTGCTTTTCGTTTCAGGGAAGTGTTAAACTTTCCTGAGGAGAGTATAGGAAATACAACATTTTTCCTATATGCGCAAATGAATAGATAAGGATGATCTCCTAGCGAGACTTCAGAGATTTTCCGATTTACTGCTTGCTGCAGGGTGCTAATCTCTCAATAGGTGTTTTGACCTTCACAACATTGTTGACCGCCGATTCATTTCGCGGTGGCAGGATGTTGAATTTGCAATTGTCGTCGTGATTTTTGCAAGTGGAGCGAGCTTCAGAACACACAACCTCCCAAATTCGCGAGAGTTTCCGCATCGGCGGAATTCGCCCGCTTCAATTGCGCCAATCTATACCGCGAAGTGGGTTTTCAACGAACGCGCGGCGAGGGAAAAGAGCTTATTTGACTGCATCAGTACGTTTGAGCGGAACATATTCCGCCAAGGAGAGGGGACATGTTTCAGAGTTTCTCGCTTGCGAAGTACGACTTCGCTTTTAATTTGGCCACGCTTCAAGGGGCGGCGTTCTCCCCTAAGCGACGTTTCGTATCCTTGGTTCTTGTCGCCTGTTCTCTATTTCTGGCGGGGTGTGGAAATTCGGATCTCGCGGTAAAGGCTGATTTTGAAAAGCAGAACCAGTCAAAAACTCAGGCTTCTTCCCCTACGGACGATTCTTCTCAGACCTCGGCTCAATCGTCGCAGCATCGCGTTCGCGTCGAGGTCATTCATCCAGACTCTCAAGGAATAAAACAGACAATTTCTCAGCCGGGTTCTTGCCAAGCCTTTGAAGTTGTGCAGTTGTTCGCCAAGGTCTCGGGATACTTAAAGAATCAAAAAGTCGACATCGGCAGTAAGGTGAAACAGGGAGAGGTGCTCGCGGAGATTGACGCCCCCGAAATCGTGCATGCGGTGATGGAGGCCAAGGCGACGGTCGCTAAAGCGGAAGCGCAAATCAACCAGAAAGATGCGGCGATCGCGGCAGCAAAAGGCGACCAGACCGCAGCAGAAGCCGAAGCCGATCAAGCACAGGCCGATCTGCAAAATTATCAAGCGATGGTCACCTTGCGAAAGGAACAATACGACCGCATGAAGGATCTTGCCGACAAGAAAGCCGTTCAGCAAGAACTGGTCGATGAAAAATTCGAGGCGCATCAAGCGGCCCTTTCCGAGCAGGCGGCAGGTCGAAAAGCGATTGCAACAGCCAAGGCCAAAGTTGCCGCGGCAAAAAGCCACGTGGAAGAGGCCAAGGCCGATCTGGCCGCGTCGAAAGCGGCAAAAGCGGCCGCCGAGGCTTCTCTGAAGAAATCTCAGCAGTATGAGAAGTATTTGAAGATTACCGCTCCCTTCGACGGAGTGATTACGGTTCGAAATTATTACAACGGCGACTTCGTCAAAGAATGCGACGGGCGGTGGCGGGCAGCCGGAGATCAACATGGCGATTCTTTGGGTCGCCCGCAACGACACAATCCGCGTTGTCGTGCAAATTCCCGACAGTGATGCGCCGCACGTTCACGTCGGCGATAAGGCCATATTGACAGTGGATTCGTTGTCCGGCAAGACGCTTTCCGGGAGCATCTCGCGAACCGCCGATGCGCAACATTACAAGACGCGCACGATGCGTGCCGAGATCGATCTGCCCAATCCCAAGAGGGTTCTTCAAGATGGGATGTACGGAACGGTCCAGATTACGATGAGTGAATCGGCCCCTGGCGTCTTGGTTCCTTCAAGGTGTTTGACCAATGCGGATGATGGCTGCCGATGTGTCTATGTCGTGCAGAATGGCGTGGCCCATCTCCGCAAAGTTAAGGTGGCCTCCGATAATGGGATTCATGCCCGCATCCGTTCGGGTTTGAAAGCCGACGACAAAGTGGTCGAGAGGCACGGGCCGGGATTGACAGATGGTGCAGCCGTCAAATTAGTGCAAAGCAAAAGTCAAGAGAGCAATTCGTCCTCGGCCAATTCAAAATCTGCGAAATCAGACGAAAGGAAGCACGCACAATGAACGGACTCATTCGATTTGCTTTGCAAAAGCCGCGCACCGTCACGGTGGCGATCGCTGCGATCCTTGTTGTCGGCATTCTCTGTTTAGTTCGGATTCCGATTGACATTCTTCCCGTTTTCGATCGGCCGGCGGTCCGCGTGCTCACGTTTTATTCAGGAATGCCGGCGGAAAACGTCGCCAATGCCATTACCAACCGCATGGAGCGTTGGGTGGGGGCGGCAGCCGGGATGCAACGCCAGGAATCGCGGAGCATTCTGGGCGTGAGCATGGTCAACGACTACTTCCGGCCGGGCGTCGATCCCAACGGTGCGCTCACGCAGGTCAACTCGTTGGCATTGGCAGAAATGCGGAACTTGCCGCCCGGCACGCTGCAACCCATCGTGTTGCCCTACGATCCCACGGCAACGGTGCCGGCGTGCCTGGTCGCCTTGGATAGCGATACCCAGTCGGAAGCCACCCTGTTCGACGTGGCCCGATTCGAAGTGCGAAACATGATTATGAGTTCGCCGGGGGCCTATGCCCCGGTGGTTTGCGGCGGGAAAGAGCGGGCCATCTTAGCGTACTTAAACCGGACGCAAATGGAAGCCCGCAACCTCTCGCCCGTGGATGTCCTCAAGGCGATTGAAAACTATAACTTGTTCTTGCCCACCGGGGATGCCATGCTGGGCGACAACGATTATGCCATCGATTCAAATTCGATGTACGACGCCGTCGAACTCATGCGCAACATTCCCTTGCGGCGTACTCCCGACGGCAGCGATTTTTTGGGAGACGTGGCGACGCCGAAAGACGCCTACGAGGTGCAAAAAAGTGCGGTCCGTGTGAGTGGCCGCCGGCAAGTCTATATTCCGGTCTATCGCCAGCACGGAGCCAGCACGTTGAGCGTGGTCGAGAATCTGAAGAAGCAGCTCCCCACGATGTCGGACAAGCTCACCAGGCCGGGGATCGATCTCAAGCTGGCGATGGACCAGTCTGTCTCCGTGAAAGAGTCGATTCGCAGCCTGGCCATCGAAGGAATCCTCGGAGCGGTCCTCTGCTCTCTGGTGATCTTGTTGTTTCTAGGGGAATGGCGGATGACGGCCATTGCCGTGTTGATCCTGCCGTGTGTGGCGTTGGCTGCGTTTGTCTGCCTGTACTACTCGGGTGAAACGCTCAACGTGATGACCTTGGCCGGAATCGCATTGGCAATCGGTCCGGTGGTTGATCTGGTGATTGTGGTGTTGGAAAACGTGCATCGGCACCTGCGAGATGGAAAAGATCCTTTTTGGGCAGCTTATCATGGGACGCGTGAAGTCGTGAAGCCGGAACTGGTGGCGACCATTAGCACCTTGATGGTTTTAGCACCGTTGGCTTTGATTCCCAGTAGCGGGCAGTTTCTGTTCAAGCCGATGACGCTGGCCGTCGCATTTGCCATGGTACCCGCGATGCTTTTGGCCATGTCCTTTGCCCCTTCCCGTTGTGCGTTGTGGATGAAACCGGCCAAAGACAACCCAAAGGACGATCCACAATCCGAATCCGATCAAACATCCCACAGCCCGCATGCGGGATCATCGCATGGCCTCTTCGCGCGGTGGCAAAGCGGTATCGACCGTTCGATCGGCTGGTATTGCCGACGACTGGAGTGGGTCTTAGATCATCGCTGGATTACGATCCTTTGCCCGGTGGTTCTCATGGCTTTGCTGTTGGTGGGCCTGGGACCGAATTTGAAACGAGAATTCTTCCCGAAAGTCGATTCCGGGAGTTTCGAGATTTATGTCCGCGCTCGCAGCGGTTCGAGGCTTACGGCAACCGAAGCTCGGGTGGCCGAAGTGGAAGATGCCGTTAAACAAGCCATCGGCGATGACCTTCAATTGTTGATCAGCCAGATTGGGGTGCGCGCGGGCTGGGCATCGGCTTTTACTCCGAACTCGGGTCCGATGGATGCACTGACGAAAGTGCAACTGGTTCCCGATCACTCGCGCTCCACGCATGCTTATGTGCGAGAATTGCGGGAAAAACTCAATACCGATCCGCAATTCTTCGATTTGGAGTTTGCCTTCAACGCCGGCGGTTTGGTCAAGACGGCCCTCAATGAGGGACAAGTCACGCCCATCAACATTCAAGTCACCGGCAAGAACATGAAGAAAGACTACAAAATCGCCGAGTCCCTCCGCAAAAAGCTGAAGGGCATCGACGACGTTGTGGATGCGCGGATTATGCAGCGGATGGATTACCCGGAATACGTCATCGACGTGAATCGGGCCAAAGCCCGCGAACTCGGGCTGACGCAAGAAGACGTGATGAAAAACGTGATTGCCGCGGTCAATTCGAGCATCCAGTTCAACAAGCATAATTTCTGGATCGATCCGGTCAGCCAGAACCAGTATTTCGTGGGAGTCCAGTATCCTGAAGAAGACATCAAATCGCTGGAAACATTGCAAAACATCCCCATTACGAGTCCGGCACAAGACCAGCCGATTCCCCTCAGCAACGTGGCGAAAATAAGCTCCACCGAGATTGCCAGCGAAGTCAAACACCGCAACCTCCAACAAACGGTCGATCTCAATGTGGGAATCGAAGGACGCGACTTGGGACACGTGGCCGCAGACGTAAACAATCTTCTCGACGAATTCGGAGAACGAGGAGCTGCGGGAACCTGGACACCTTATGATCCCGATCAACCCGGCAAAAAGAAACTCTTGGCCGGAGCAGAAATCTCGCTGAGGGGCGAATACGGACGCATGATCGACACCTTTGAAAACTTCGGCATCGGCGTGGCACTGTCGTTTGTGTTGATCTATTTTCTGATGGTCAGTCTGCTCGATTCGTACATGGTACCTTTGGTCGTGTTGTTGGCCGTTCCGTTGGCACTCATTGGGATCTTGCCCATGCTGTACCTCACGGGGACAGCCATCGATGTGCAGTCGCTGTTGGGGATGGTGTTTGTCGTCGGCATTATCGTGGCGAATACGGTGCTGATGAGTGATTTTGCCCAGAATCTCCGGGAGAATGAAGATCTTTCCCCGCGGGCTGCAATCACCAAAGCCGCCGAACTTCGGGTCCGCCCGATTGTGATGACGGCCTTGGCCGCGATCTTCGCCTTAGTTCCCATGGCGACTCGCGCTCGAACGCGGGAGCGAAGCCAACGCACCCTTGGGCCGCGCCGTCATCGGCGGTTTGCTGGCGGCACTCCCCACAACGCTCTTAATTGTCCCGGCACTCTATTCCTTGATGGTCCGAGGAAAGATAGAACAAACGCCGAGCTTCGAATAACAAGCCCGAAAGCGACTGGCTTGGAAGTCAAGTGGTTTTGCGTTGTTTCCCAAAAAGGCGAGCGGCAGGTGGCAGGATGATCTTGTGTGCCACTTGGCTCAGCCAGTGCGGTTTTAGGGGTATCATTCGGTGCTTGGTGGCCTTGAAACCTTGCCCCCCGCTCGCGACAAGGCACTAGCAAAGCCAGTGGCACACTTGCGAGGTAGCACCCGAAATCCGGTTCTCGATCGAGGGGATAGGTCAAGAGATGGACGTGTTCGGGCATGAACACGAAAGCCACGAGTTCAAAGTGATGACCCTGGTTGGCCTGATTGAGACAGCGGGCCAGTTTCTCCGCCAATCGTCGATTGTCAGCAATGGCCTTCGCTGATAGCATGAAAACGTGAACTCATGGAGATGGCCCGGTTCATGATAATGCCGAACGGTTTTCCGATGAGGCATTGGATTGCTCCAGGGCATTGAAGGGACAAAGCCCCGCACGATTGAAGCCGGCTAGCCGAGTTTCGTCCCAACGATTGTCTCAAAACCGAACTGGCACACACAATCCATCTATTTCACGCCCTTTTGCCAATGCCACCCCGTTGCTGATTGTCCTGCAATTGCAGAGAAACCTTGAGCCATTGCCGATAAACCCTAAATCTAATGGAAATCTCAAGATGTTCATCCAAAATAAATACATTTGGATATATCTAATAATGTTTTTGGCTTTTGCAGATCGTTCATTAGCGGATTCTGCCCGTTCTAAATGGCGAGAGGCCCCGCAAAAAAAACGAGGAGGCGAGGAAACTTGTGCCGTGTTGACACGTGACGACAAGTTTGTGTTTAGCGGTTACTTTAATGGCCTGTTTGAGAAACACGAATTAAACTCAAACAAGTTCCATTATCTAAAGGAGCCGGCTGGCATATTCTCCGTGGCTCTTAGCCATGACGGGAAGTTATTAGCATCTGGCTCATGGGAGGATTCCGTTGGCACAGTAACGATTCGAGAAAGTAGCAGCGGGAACGTACTTTGGTCTCAAAAAGCGCATAAGAGCTTTGTTCGTGCAGTTGCGTTTAGCCCCGACAAATCAATCTTGGCATCCGCAAGTTCTGACAATAGCATCTTGATATGGGATAGCCAAACAGGCCGCTTGAAGCGAACCCTGAAACACGATCGAATTTTTTGTGATATTGCATTCAGCCATGACGGAAACACCTTAATCTCAGTAGGCAGTAAAGGTTTCATTCGATTATGGGACATGTCATCTGACAAGGCAATCGATTTGAACATTGGACACAAAAAAAATGTTCTTGCGGTTGAATTGCGCCAGACGGAATGAGGGTCGCTACTGGTGGTTTGGACAACAGGATTATTGTTTGGGACTGGAGGACAAGAAAAGTCAAAAGAACCTTGATCGGAACGAAACGGATCAAGGATGCAGGAATTCGGTGCCTCGCATTTAGCCCGGATGGAAAAAATCTCCTATCAGGAAGTACGAATGGCGATTTACTGCTTTGGAATTTGGAGTCTGGTGAAATGGCAACTATTCGTGAAGGCGGTGTTGAAGTTCATACTGTAGCCTTTGATTCAAGCGGAAAATGGTTTATTTCGGCAGACATTGAGGGAACAACTTTGAGATTTGACAGGAATTCCGGAAAGGTTCTTCAAAGATAGGTCACCCGGCGGGTTGGCACGCCCTGAGGCTTTGCGCCTGTTGTTTACACACATCTTTTTCCGGCGGTGGGGCCGAAGGTTTGCCAGGCGGTGGCGTAATCGAGCATACGTCGTAGGCCGATCCAGACCGGTTGCGGGCCGGGCGGGCGTTCTGTGTTGCGGTTGTTGTAGCCGCCCAGTCGCGTCAGCAGTTTCATCATTTCGGCGAGGGTCGGGGGTTGGCTGGGCAGCGGTTGTTTCGTGGTCACGCACCAGACGGGTTTCCATTCATGAGCGCAAAGAACACGGTGCAAGGTTGATGGGGGAGGCGCGATTTTGCAGCGTCAAATACAGCACCCGCCAGGCGATGATGTCGTAAAACGCCAGACAATTCTGCAGGCGCGCCCGCGTCTCCAATTGAAGTTTCTCGACCAGACAACCGGTTTTCAGCGTGCGGAACCAGACTTCGATCGTCCAGCGGGCCACATAATAATCCACCACCCGCAGCACGTCCTCGACGGTCTCGATTGGCAGCGTGGTCATCAGCATCCACGACACGTCCGTGCCGTCGTCGGGGCCGTTCACTTCTTGAACCAGCACCATGTTGTGTGTGATGATGGGCTCGCCGCTCCGGTGATTGGGCGGTTTCACCTGAACTTGGATGGCGCGGATTTCCAGCGTCGCCAGCCGGGCTTCACGCTGGGGCGTTTCGTGCAGTTCAATCTGATGTCGCGTGCGCAGCGGCGAGACCTGCACCTGATCGAACACCTTGTGCCACGTGTGCCGACTGACCTCCCGGTTGCGCTCCGGCGTGCTGCGATTCTCATGCGCCCGAATCACATAGTCCGCTCGAGTCAAACCCTCGGCAACGGCCTGTTGGGCATCCACAAAAATGTCATAAATGTCGGCTTCACTGTCCGCGAGACTCACGACCTGCGTGTCGGGACATTCCGCCGCCAGTTGGCAGGCATTGCGGTAGCCTTCCAGCCAGCGAAAACTTTCTTTCTCTTCAATGGGCGTGCGGGTTCTGCGTTTGCGTTTTTCGTTTTTATCTTCCTCAAGCGATTCGGGGGTGCGGTCGAAATTCTTGGTGCCGACAACACCCAAGGGCACGCGATCGGGCGTCAGCGCCAGTTGCACATGATGATAAAAGCCGAACTGTTCTGTGGTACTCAGGCAGCGGGCATCCTTTGGCGGATGAGCCGAATAATCGAGAACCGTCGTGTCCTGGGCAATCAGAACCACCGACTCGGCCCGCATGCGTTCCGCCGTCGCCTGACGATGAGGCTTGAGAATTTTTTCCGGCGTGACGTTCCGGTTGTCCAACAGACGATAGGCGGCCTGCGTGTCGCCCCAGCCCTCGACGGCACCATTCACGCTGGCCTGTGGATCCTTCGACAAGGCTTCGATCACTTTCAAACTCCTGGCATTCAAGCGTTGGTCGCCCAAGTCCACTCCTTGCAATTCCGCCGCAATTCCCGTATCCATTCCATTCGTCTCCTGCAAAATTGGCAGTCCAAAAACACCCTCATCCCAGGGTGCAAATCTCATGCCAACTCGCAGGAAAATCAGAAAAAGTTATGTGTAAACAACAGAGGCTTTGCGAAGGGCGTGGTTCTGCGTTGTCACCACGCCCATCCCGTTGGTCTGGGCGTGGCACACAGTCCGGCCTTGCTGCTCCTGCTTTTCCGCGATTCAGTCTTGATAATCCACTTCGATGCCGCCATCCCGGAGGCGGACATCGACCGCATATTTCCCGTAGTCGAATTCGTACTCGCGGAAGAGGCTGCTGTACCGCACCCTTGGCGGACCGCAGTTCGGCGGAACACAAATGGCGACGTTGACCATCGGCAGCGGACGGTAACGGTTCCGCTTCCATCCGGTGGCGGGATCGGGCACTGAGACGATGGTGAGAACGCCCAGCGGATGTTTCTCATCAAGGTTTTTGTATCGCACGCGGGGATACAACGCGATCACAGGCTCCGTGGCCTGGGGAACCGGACGGGACTCCGGTCGGACAGGACTGGGCGACGGCACGGGACTGGGCGATGGCACGGGATTGGGCGATGGCACGGGACTGGGTGATGGCGCGGGAGGAGTGATCGGATGAGGCTGCGGTGCGAATGCAGGGCCTTCTCCGGCCAGACTCTGAAACTGAACCACGGCTGGGGCACGAGGAATCTCCCGGTCTCCGGCAGCCGCGGGCTTGGCCCATGCTAGGAACACGATCAGACTCAGAAGTGTGAACACTTTCATAATCGCGAGACTCCTCTTTGTTTGGGAAGACTTCAAATCCATCCACCGGCATTCAATGGTGCCATCACAAGGGGTTTATTCAACTCATATTTCCCAAATTAACATATCGCAGGGGCTTTGTCATACCGCATAAGCAATTTTACGCAAATTTTCGCAAGTGTCCGGGGAATCGAAGTTTGGGATGATCCGCGGATGGCCCATCCCGACCCCCGCTTGATGGCGAACCACTACACCCATTTGAGCGTGTCGGACCTCTTCCAATCCGTGGGCCAATTGCCGGCCTTGCCCAAGGCCATCGAAGTCACCGCCCAAGCCAAGTAGCGGACCATTTCTTCACTCCCCTGCGTCCGTGACTCTCGCTACGCTCTCAGGAGCCAGGTCACCACATCCCCAGTTTTTCGGATAAACTTCTTTCTTAACCCAACGATGAAACGAGGAATACGGCCAGTCCTTTGGACATCTTACGTACCCATGTTTAACAGGGTTCCAATGCATGGAGTCAAAATGGGCATCGAAATCGCTTTCATCTTCTATCGTGTGTTCCCAATACTTCCGCTGCCAAACGCCCCGGCGGCGGTTGTGGCGGCGGGATTGAACAGGGCTGCTCCTTGCCGCCCTGGGCGAGTTACCGGATCGTAAACTCCTTCTTGAGCCAATCCCACCGCGTGGGATAATCCGCATCACCGGGCGGCAACGACCAAATCGTGTGAAGATGATCCGCCGGCCGAACCCGTCTCCCCGCTGTCCTGCTGGCCGCTACCGTTGAGGTCTTGGTATACCGTGCCCGCCACAGTCGCGGACAACAGGCAGCGTTCCTCCATGACTTCGATCGAGGTCTGCATTGGAACGGGAGAACCTTGCCGCCGTCGGCACGATCGCCTTCCAAGGTGCGAATTGAAGCGAACAGTCAACAACTTCAGCCAAGAGGTAAGCAACATGGTCCGAACCTTTCTCGCGAGATGTGGTTCGCGGTAGAATAAAACCAGCCGGTCCGGGCGCAAACCGATCGTCCGGGGCGGGTGTCGGCCGGTGAGGGTTTTTGCTTTGGCGGCTGGGGGGTACCCTCTGGGTCCACCGGCCGGTTGCGCCCGTTAGGAAAACAACTCGTCCAACAAGTCGCGAAGGGCTTTGCCGGAGAGGAAGAGGTCGACGGTGTCGCTTCCGATGAAGTCCGGGCCATCGATTGTGCTTCCGACCAGCGAAACCGTGCCTCCTCGCGGCTGGAATCCAGAACGCCATCGTCGTTCATGTCGTTCAAAAGCAACTGGTCGTAGATCGCCCCGAGGTTCGTATCTTGGACGTTATAAGTCAGTACCAGGTCCAGATGGCCGTCGCCGTCCACATCTTTCAACTGACTGCCGACCGCCAGGGCGTAGGCGAATACGACCGAATTGAGATCGACCGTCGTGGCATCGAACGTGTCCGTGCTGAACAGGGTCACATCGATGGTTCCCTGGCTGTTGAGGTTAAGTACCGGTTTGACGTCAATCGCCACCGTCGTCGGCCGCAGTCGCCACGCCGCCGGGATCGACGATAATGCCGTTCGCGGTCAGATCCGAGTCGCCCCGCAGCCCGTCCACGAAGTGCAGGACGACCATTCCGATCGTGGTTAGGTTGGCCCGGCGACGATTTCCGCACCTGTCGGCCGTCGAAGAGGAACTCGTACCAGTGCGGCGTCGTGTTGTCGGATGTGGGTCCGTACTTGTAGTACGTGTTTACCTTGGTGTTGTGGGGCAAGTAGAGAGTCACGGTCGTGGCACCGCCCGAAACGACCCCCACCACGTTGAAGGTAAAAGAGCCAAGCGGGAACTGGACTCCCGGCCGGGGCATCGGCGGGCGAGGGATTCGCAACGGCGGCGACATCAGTCAGGCTCGTGCCCGCGGGTGCGGCCAGGCTGAGAGAAGGGCCGTTGTCGCCTGGCCGGCAGACTGGCGGTGTTGGGTTCCGCGAAGAAGCGCGCGACGAGTCCCGAATAATAGCCGCTCCACCCGCCAGTGACGATCCGCCCGCTGCCATCGATCGCGGCGGCATACAGTCCGTCGTTATCGGTCAGAACGGTGGTCACCTTGCCGCCCGTGCCGAAGCTAGCATCGAGAGAGCCGTCCGTGGCCAGGCGCGCGAGCAGGAGGTGGCTGTCATCGACCCCAACATCCCACGCCCAGCCGGCGGCCACGATCCGGTCGCTATCATCCAGGGTCGTACCCAGGATTTCGAAGCCGACCGTGTTCGTGTCGAACCCGAAGTCGGTGACGGCCTGGCCGCCGGCACCGAAGCTTGTATCCAGGCTGCCGTCACTGGCGTTGTGGCGGGCCACGTCGAAGCCATCGGTTGATTCGGCGGTCACGACAAGGTCTCCGCCGCTGTCGATGGCCAAGCCGACTGCTGCGTAGACTGTCGTGCCGAAGGAGTCGGTGAATACCTTGCCGTGGACTCCAAAAGTGTCGTCCGGCGTGCCGTCGGTGTTAAATCGTGCGAGAGCGATTCCATTGAAGGCACCGCCGTCATGAGTGACCGTGTAAGTGCTGCCGTCGGCAAGAGTGATATCATAGCTATCCGATTGAGAATACTCGGACGCCAGGATGATTCGATCGTTGCTGTCGATGACCATCTGCAGGCCGAAGTCAGCCACAGATGTCGACAAATAATCGAGATTAGTGGTGCTGTCAGCAGTACTGACGAAGCTGGTGGCCAACGTGCCGCCGCTGCCGAATGTGGTATCCAGGCTGCCGTCCGCGTTGAATCGCTCCACGGTTATCAATTTGTTGATAAACCCGTCTAAGTACGAAGTCTCCCCAGCCACGATAATGCGGCCTTGGCTGTCAATGCCCACGTTGTCGTAAACTCCAACCCGCCCGGCGTTTATAGTGACGTTGCTCTCCCACTGACCCCCGCCAAGGCCATCGGAGTAGTAACGGTCGGGCATCACAAAGCTAGGATAGCTCGTCACCAGGCCGCCGCTACCGAAATTGGGATCCGGGCTCCCGTCAGCGAGTAATCGCCCGACGCTAAGTGTTGTGTTGATTCCGTGGCTGGGGCCATCGCCCACTACCACGATGTTTCCACTGCCGTCGATCGTCATGTTGCCTGCGTTGTAGAGAGCACCTCCGAAAGTAGTACTCGTAATTCCCTGATCGCCGAACCCGGTATCCAGGCTGCCATCGGGGTTAAGGCGGGCCAACTCAGAGTCATTATAACCTAGCGCTGAGGATCTTGCCGTCGGATTGCAATGCGACATGACCAATTTCACCGGAGAAGTCAGTGGTCACGTACCCGCCAGTGCCGAAAGTGGGATCGAGGGCGCCGGCTGAGAGCAGACAGCGTCCTCCAGCACTTCGATCCGTTGCAGGGCCGGGACGTGGCCATGCGGCCGCCGCCGTGCGCGAGAGCGGCGGGAGGAACGCAACGACGTGCGGACAGTCAGCGATTTTAGCCAGGACGCAATGAACATGGTTTAAAACCCTTTTGGCAAAGTCGGTTTGCGCAGGTAGAATAAAACCAGCCGGTCCGGCGCAAACCGATCGTCCGGGGCGGGTGTCGGCCGGTGAGGGTTTTTGCTTTGGCGGCTGGTCCTCACCGGCCGGTTTCTGTTGTTTCGTAGTCGGAAGTCGGGTTAATTGGTCATCGGTGGTTCTCTTGGGGTCATTGGTTCGCGGGCGGGAATCAATCCGAGGAGTCGCCCCGCCTCGGTCTTCAGACGCAGAAGTTGTGCAGAGGGCTTCTGGCCGTTCCGTTTCGCGACGGCCGTGTTGTACCACCGTTCTCCCTCAGTACGGTGTCCCAGTCGCCATTCGGCCATGGCCAGGAAGAAAAGGGACCAAATGTCCTGCCAGCCGCGATTCAGGTTCGGTCGGTCCAGCGCCTCGACCGCTGCCTTCCAATCGCCGTGCCGGTAATGAGCGACTCCCAAGGTATACCAGTACGCGTACGAACCGTCGTTTGGGGCCAATTGCATGGTTCGGATCGCAGCGTCAATGGCGGGTTGAGCATCGCGGAGTTGCTCATCCGACGACTCAGCAAGCATCCAAGAGAGGTTCGAGTAGAAAGGTTGAAAATATTCCGGTGAATGTTCGATGCCTTCTCGAAAAGAATCGATTGCGTGTGGGAGATCTCCCTGTTTGGCGAATGATATGGCCAGGTAGAGTATAGGGATCGGCAGCTTCGGATTGAGTTCAACCGCCTTACGAAAACAAGGAATCGCCTCATCCCAACGGGCAGTCTTCGCCAATGCAAAGCCCAACAGAAAATGGGTGCGAGCGTTGTTCGGGTTGGCCGCCAGGCGTAACCGGTAAACGCGTACGGGCTCGTCCCAGTTCGCGTCACTGAGATGAGACATGGCGAAGTTTTCAAGTGAAAGGGCATGGGTGAAATCGATTTCGACGGCCTTGCTGTAGGAGGCAACGGCCTCGTCGATTCTCTCCAGGTGCTCAAATGCGATCCCTAGGTTATAGCGGGCCATTGAGGAGTTCGGACGGATGGATACTGCCGCCGTGTAATAGCGAACCATCCCTATGTAGTCTTTCTGGTGTTCCATGGCGTCGGCCAATTCCAAGTTCAGCCAGAAATCACTCGGATGAGCAGATTCGTGCGCTGCAGAAGCGCAACTGCCGTTTCCCAGCATCCGGCTCGTTTCAGTGTCCGTCCCAGACTGACAAGCGTCGCCGGCTGCTGCGCTTCGACGTCGATTGACTCGGCGAGCGCGCAACTCGTCCTGAGATTGCCCCGTGACCTTCTGCCCCCAGCTGGACCGCAGCCGGTCCCGCAGCCTATCCCGATCAATTCCGCGGGCAACCGTGACAAGACGATTCCAAGCGGCCGCATTACTTGAGTCGTTTCGGCGCACTTCAACCCAGTCGTCGAGTGCCGCGGCTAGGGGAAGCCCAAGCGCCGGGCGGATCTTCAAGCGGGCGACGGAAGTCTCGGCGGGCAAATGGTCGACATCGACGCCATACTCGCGGAACGCCCTGCTGTAATCGGAGTCGCGTCCTGAACCGTAGAATCGCCAGCGACCGAGCACGGCTTGCGCCATCCGGATCTGTTCCAACTGTTCAACGAACCGCAAATCCTTCAGCGATTCGCTCACGTGTTTCTGGAACTCCGCGCTGGGCTCGCCTGCGTTCAAGGTTGCCTGGGCTTGAAGTGCTGCCGCCAGCGCCGCGCCCAGTTTTGTTGTTCCATTTGCCGATCGACTTCGAGGAGGATCAAGTTGACCTTCGCGGAGAGCCGTTTCTGCCTCTCGTCCTGCTCTCGATCAGCCTCCGCTCGCATGGCAGAACGATCGCGGACGGCATAGCCGATCGTGACCATCACGGAAAGAACAGCCAAAATGATCACGGAGAAGACCACCATTGCAGTCTTCCTGCGGCTTGCGTATTTCCGCAACCGGTACCACGCCGACGGCGGGCAGGCATGGACCGGTTCATCGTCCAGATACCGCCGAATGTCCTCCGCCAAGGCGCTCGCGGATTCATAGCGGCGGTTGCGGTCTTTTTCCAGGGCCTTCATCACGATCCAGTCCAACTCGCCGCGGAGGGAGTGGCTGAATTTGCGGGGGTCGATGCGGCGGGTGACGGACACCGTGGAAAGCATATCCATGTTGAGCGTGCTGATGCGGGCGCTGGGGCGGGCCGGGTCCACTTCACGGATCATCCGCCGAAACTCGTCCCAGCCCGCGGTTTTCAATGTTTCCTTGTCAAAGGGAGTCGTGCCCGTGAGCAGTTCGTAAAGCAACACCCCCAGCGAATACACGTCGCTCCGCGTATCGATGTCCAACCCGTTGAATTGGGCCTGCTCGGGAGACATATACAACGGCGTGCCGATCATTTGCCCGTAGGCGGTGTAGATCGTGTTCTCGGTGAGTTTGCCGGGAGGGCTTTGGCGACGCCGAAGTCGATGACTTTCACCACCGGCCTGTCATCGTGCAGCGTGACCATCACGTTGGTGGGTTTTAAATCCCGGTGAATGATGCCCTTCTGATGCGCGTGTTGCACGGCCCGACAGACATCGACGAACAATTCCAGCCGCTCTCGCGTGGAAAGCTTGGCTTCGTCGCAGAATCTCCGTGATCGGAATGCCTTTGACGAGTTCCATCACGAAATACGGCCGGCCGGTTTCGGTCGTTCCGGCGTCGAGCACCTTCGCCATGTTGGGGTGATCCATGAGCGCCAACGTTTGCCGTTCGGCTTCAAACCGGGCGATGACCTCTCGGGTGTCCATGCCGGGCTTGATGATCTTGAGAGCCACCTTACGGCGGACCGGCTGTTCCTGCTCCGCCACATAGACCAACCCGAACCCGCCTTCGCCGATCTGCTCGCGGAGTTTATAGGGTCCGATTTGGGTTCCGGGGCCTTCGTGAATGTCCAGAAACATGGGGACGATTTCCGGCAGCGGCTCACCCGACAGCAAACCATTCAGCGGTTGTTCCAGGAAGCTCTCGTTTCCCTCATGGGCATCGAGCAATGCCCGCACGGCGGTTTCGAGATTGGCATCGCCCGCCACTTCCTTTCGCAGGAGTGTAATCCGTTCCTCAAGCGTTGGGCATTTGAGGCAGGCGCAAAAGATTTCGCGGATGCGGGCGAGATGCACTCACCATAATTTCCCCTCTGGCAATCGCGGCAAACGAGATCCGACCAGGATTGTGAAGTACAATGCGATTTTTGGGAGGCAATCTTCCGGAAGATTTTCGGAAAATTCGACAAATTTCTCGAAATTATTTCTCCCCGCCTAAGAGAACCTTGAGGCGGGATTTCGCATAAGCCCAATGTTCGTAGGCCGTCGATTGCCCAATTCCAAGGACATCAGCGGCTTCAGCCAGCGAGAATCCAACGAAACATCGCAGCTTCACCAATGTCGCCAGTTGGGGATCCTCCAAGGCGAGATGTTCCAAAGCATCGTTGATCGCGAGGATCAGATCGGGCGAGGATTTTTCCGGCGGATCCACATCATGCACGTCCCAATGGCGATGTTTCCCTCCCCCTTTTTCCCGCCGCTTCGCCCGGGCACGCTCCACGAGAATTCGACGCATGGCTTCGGCGGCCGCCGCAAAGAAATGGCTGCGTGACTGCCAATGCTGGACCTTTTCCACGTCGACCAACCGGAGATAGGCTTCGTGGACCAGGGATGTCGCCGAGAGTGTCTGCCCCGGTTTTTCACTGGCCATTTTCGCTGCAGCCAGTTTGCGCAATTCGTCATAGACCAGCGGCAAAAGTTTTTCCGCCGCCGCGGGATCGCCGTCTTCGATGGCTGAAAGAATTTGAGTCACATCGCTCATCCCACCACGATACCCAGGGCAAGAAGAACAAGCAATTTGTTCCTGGGAGGATTAACGGGATTCGAATTTTTGGGGGGGTGTCCGGGCGAAACCCGCTGCTCTTCAATTTCAGTCCTTAGCGCACCGCTGGGCAAAGCCGGGCCGCTCAGTTTTGTAGGACAGTGCTTTCGCGAACGAGGTGAAACGAAGAGAACACACTCTGGTAAAGTGGAATCTCCTTCAAGTCAATCGTGAGTTTTTTTAAGGTTCCTGTGAATGGGAACGGCGTGTTGTAGTCTTCCGATATCGACGGGTGGCTGTGGTGGAGTGCAGCGACCCCACAGATTCTCCATTCCGGGGGTTCGCTGCGCCTCAACTCCGGCCACCCATGCTGTTATAGCGCATGATCCGGCATGGGTTTCTGATGGGGTGCTTCACCGCGGCAGATGAGGGCTTCGATTTCCGCAAGGAGTTCGGGAATGTCCGCGGCCGATTCCACGGTGAAGTGAGCGCCGGCGGCGGTGAGCCGCTTGGCTGCGGCCTCGCACAGGCGATTCAGTTCCTCGGCGGGCAATGCTTGCACTTCCTCAACGGAAAGACCAACGCAATTTCCGGTCCGCGTGACGCCCACCGACCAACAGCCAGCATTGCGGCCCGCTACAATCCCCACCGGAGTATCATCCACTTTGACGAGAGACCACATAGGATACACATCCAAACGCATCGCGGTTTCGTACAACAGATAGGGGGCTGGCCGACCGTGGGAAACGTCGTCCGCGCACAGCACGAGATCGGGGGCATATCCCTGTTGCCGTGCTGCCTCGCTGACAACCTCCATCAACTCGCGCGTGTAGCCTGTGGTCGAGCCGATTTTCAATCCCATCCGGCGGCAACGTTCGATGGCCTCGGGCACTCCGGGAATCACGTTGGCATAATGCTTCAACGTCTCTTTTTGCAGTGGGAGAAAGTCGGCATACATCGCGGAGATGTCTTCATCGCTGCAAACTCGGTCAAACTTGTTCTTCCAAGCGTTGGCGACGGTCGGCATGGCAGCAATGGCGGCGATGTGGTCCCGCTTGGCCCGCCCCATCGGCTCGCGGGCTTCGGCTGGAGTAATGGCGATGCCCCGTTGCCGAAATATTTCCTGAAACACAATCGCCGGAGCACGGCTGCCGTGGTCCACCGTCGTTCCCGCCCAATCGAAGACAACCGCTTTCAAATGCCGGCAGCGTTCCATTATGTTATTTCTCCCAGCCATTGTTTCCAAGCGCGATCGGCCAGTCCGAACGCCATTGTCATTCCCGCTCCTCCCGTGCCCACGAAGATGCGGACGCGATCCGCCGCATGGGCCTCAAAAACTGGCAACGACGGATGCTTGGCATAGATTCCGTGCCAGCGTTCTTCGAGCGTCCAATCGCTGGGTTGGATTATTTTCCGCAATTCCCGCATCATCAAATCGTCGATGTGCGTTTTATCGAAGGGAGCTATGTGTTCGCCATACTCGTGGGAATCTCCCAGAATGATTTCGCCTCCGGGAAATTGCGAGGCCATGACGTGAATGCCGTACCGATCCAATTCGGGAGATTCCTCGGCGATTCGGGCACGCAGATTGGGCAGCGAAGGACACTTCGCAAATGCCTGATAGTGCCGAAGCGTAAGTCCGCTGGCAATGTGCGCTGCCGGTGTTTGAGGCGCTGGTTGCCGGACAGTTTTCAGCATCTGAAGCTTACAGAGTTGAAGCTCCGACTGCAGGAAAATCTCGGGATGCAGGGTTCGCAAATCACTGCCGCTGCAAATGAGAATTTGATCCGCCGTCCACTCCCTCCCATCCGCCGCGTGAAGTCGTCCATCTTCGATGCGCGTGATTCCCGCATTGAAGCAACATTTGACTTCCAGAGCCTCGGTCAACCAGGCCGCGATTTTTGAACTGGCCAAGCGGGGGTTGATCCGCAATTCCGTCTGGCTCCACATTCCGCCCAGCAGCCCCGCCGAATTGACGAGTGGACTTTTTCGGGCCGTTTCCTCTGCTCGCTGCAGCTCGGCTTGATGTTGCCCCGCCTGGCAGAACTCTTCAAGCACGGCGAACTCATCCGCGTGATGGGCCAGATGCAACGATCCGCATTCCTCGACGGGAAGCACGCCCCGCTCGCGTAACTCCAGCCAGAACTCACGAGACCGCAGCGCGAGCGCGTAAAGTTCTCCGGCGGGCTGCCCGATGGGCCAAATCATGCCAAAATTGCGAACCGAAGCCCCCCGAGCGGCCGCGGAGCGCTCGAGCAGCACCACGCGAAGTCCGCGACGGGCCGCCATCCAGGCGTGGGCCAACCCGACAATTCCCCCGCCCAGCACCGCCACGTCATACTGAGGAATCATGAGTTGGGTTCTCTCGCATCTGTTGGCGCAGGTAAGCGGCGAAATGGCTCAAGGGCGGTGTCGGCTTTTGGGGAATCTTGGCCGCATCGTCCCAGAGCCTTAAGCGGACGGCGGCAGCGGAAAATGGATTCTCTTGAAATGCCCAGATTTCCTCCGTGGTCATCGGGCCGCCTTGAAGTTGCAAACTGACGACCGAGGGTCTGCTTAAGGATGTCAGATAATTCGCATCGACGGCGCAGAGGTAGCGTTTCGCAGCAACGTGCAAGCGAACGGGTTCGGCCACCTCATCGGCAAAACAACGCCGCACAAAGTGGTAGCCCGAGTTTTCATGAAAGTCATCCATGCCTTGGTCGGGGGCATCGGCGGGCTTGTCGTGCAGCAGATGGCCAAGATCGTGCAGCAACGCGGCCACAATCAGGGCAGCCGGCGAGTGTTCCGATTCCGCCAAATCCGCACACTGAAGCGCATGTTCCAATTGCGTCACGGCTTCCCCGCCGTATTGGGAATTCCCGCGCATCTGAAATAATTCCAAGATGTCATCAACGCTTTGCATCATGAGTTCCTTTCAGGCCGGATCGCAAGGCGAACCGGTTGAGTTTGCAGGGCGGTCTCCACGGCCTGATTGATCCTTTCCAGAGAATCCGTAAATTCAACGAGTTTCGCGAAGGGAAACCGGGTGTGAGATTTGCTGAGAAATTCGATGGCCGTCCGCAGATCTTCCGGCGCGTAGTTGTGAACTCCTTGGATGGTAAGCCAACGGCGGACGATTTGTTCCGCATCAATTCGCGCCGCGCGCGAGGGCATCACCGAACCGACAAGCACAATCTGGGCACCGATGTCGCCTGCTCGGCAAGCCGCCTCGACGGCATCGGAAGCCCCAGAGAGTTCCAAGATGACATCGAATGTTTCGCTTCCGCCTTCATGAGCCAGCCTGCGGCGGAATTCCTCTTCGTCCGCATGCCATTGTACGCCGGCATCGGCCCCAAATCGGTTGGCGGTAAGAAGCCGATCTGGGTTCACGTCGCAGACAACAACTTGCGCGGCCTGATGAATTTTTCCAAACGCGGCCGCCGTCAGCCCCAACATGCCCGCCCCAAAAATCAGCACGCGCCGCCCGGCAGAACCGCCGGCCATTCGATACGCCGCCGCCACCGTCGCGGTGGCGCAATTCACCGGGCAAATGACTTTGTCCGGCACTTCCGGCGGGGGTTTCATCACGGTGGAACCCGGCCGCAGCAGAATGTACTCTGCGAGTCCTCCACTCAATGCATAGCGGCCTTCGGCCCGGGAATGTCCATACTTTGCCAGCGTTCTGCACTTTTGGGGCAACCCGCTAAGGCAGCGATCACACTCTCCGCAAGAAATGGAAGTGGACCAAGTCACGCGATCTCCCCGTTGCAGCGGAGTCCCGAAGATGTCGCGAAGGGGAGGATCGCCGACTGTGCTGACCACGCCCAGAGCTTCATGGCCGAGAATGGAAGGGACTGCTTCTTGCCTTTTGCCGGTCAGGGTGTGCAAATCGCTGCCGCAAATCGTACAGCACTCGATTCGCACGAGCGCTTCTCTTTCCCGAATCTCTGGAATGGAAAACTCCCGCAATTCGAGGGGTTGTCCCGCTCCTTGAAACACTGCCGCCCAGCATCGCTTCGGCTGATCGAGATCGCGTGGGTTTCCCAGCAAAGAATCAGTCCTTACTTCAATGGCCAAGCAACAAGTCGTGGAAAATCCCTCAGGTGATGATCTTCGATTCCGCGGGTTTCAATTCGTCTATTCGTCGCGCGGGTTCCTCTTCGGGAAGATTGCTCGCTTCCGCTCCGAGCACTTTCTGAAAATACATCATGGCTGTCAACAGACCGACGATCGATAACGCAGCCACGATCATCATGGCTGTCCGAAAGAAGGGAAGGATGGCACCGGGGGATTGATCTGCAGCCCTAAATATCATCACGGTGGCGTAGCCGAGATAGCCTAAGGCATCCGCGAGATACATCAAGAATCCCAAATTCGCCGGATAACGGGAAGCCGCGATCAACCGCTCAAACACGGTCGTATGAAAGGCGACGTAGGGCACGTACAAACCGATTCCGCATGCCACCATGAATCCGAAGGGGCCGAAAAACTTCGTGGATTGCAGAAGCACCGAAGCGGCGACCAGCGCGAAAGCGGCACACATTAAGACGACCGTCACGCGAATCGCTTTGAGATTCCCGATGATGCAGATGGCCAGCGCGTTCAACGCGGTGACGCAAATCGCCACGATGGTTTCGGTGGTGGCAAAGATGGAAGGCGTCTTAGTAACTCCCATGCCGCGCCAAATCTCCACGCCGAAGTCATCCCGGACTGTGCGGATAATAGTCAACGCCACATAAACAAACAGCAATAGCGATAATCCCGGCCAATAGGCGGCAACGAACCGCCCGCGTTGAGTGCGATTCATCGCGGCACGGACGCGGCGCAGATTCACGGTCCCTTTGGTCGGGCGACGGTGTGCTCTGCAGGAGCCAAACGGAAAATAACAACGGGGGCAAGAAGAGAAGACCCGTCAGCATCGGCATATGATATTCGCCAATCCCGTAGTCTTGGAGCAGCCATTGACCGACCGATTTCACCACGCCGGAAGAAATGATGAAGCTGGCGCACAATGCGGCCGAGAGGGCTTCAGTCTGTTTTCGTCCCTCCAGATACGACAGAACCAGCCCGAAGACGATACCCAAAGGCATACCATTCAGAAACAGCATCGCGGGTTTGATCGGCAAGGGAACGAAAGCAAAGCCCACAAGCGCCGCCTCTGCTGCGAGGATCAATCCGATAAGGACGATGCCGCGATATTCGCTCCGCATTTCCGACACCACGCGGATGCCGATAAATTTGGAAACCATATAACCGGCAAGTTGGGAGATGACGAGAACGGTTTTCAAACCCAGCCCGAACATCTCGCCCCCTTGAAAGGTGGCGGCGGTAAAGGGTTTGCGAAAGGCATACATACAAAAGTACGTGCAGAATGCCGCTGCCGCCGCCTTGATGAGAGAGTGGCTCCGATTGATCTGAGGCGGGATTTCCATGATTGAATCTCAGGACCGATTGCGGAGCATGAAGGCGAACCGGAATTGCTGCTGCCGATAATTGTGTTGCCCATTATGCACAACCTTGTCTCAGGAAAAAATCCTCAGAGCGTTCATGCCGGATTGTTTTGAGATTCGCCAAAGATTCATCTTATATGGTTGAAAAGATTCAAATTCATGCTCAAACCGCAGACGTTCCAGCCATGTCACAGAGAAATGTTGTTAAAGACCGATCACGCAGGAACAACCGTCGCCATGGTTGCTGGGAGTATGGGCCTGTGGTGAGCGTTACATCATCGGGCGTCTTGGATTTTGGCTTGCGGACCGCGAGAATCTGGATGGTGGGATAGATTATGTGCCGGGGGATTCCTGGCGTGCGAGGGCGCGGCAGAGTTGGGCGCGGCGGGAGCGTTTGCGGGCCCCATCTTCTCCTGGGCTTCGTCCAGGCGCATCTCAAGACGCGACTTAGAACACCGCCGCCGCTTCGCCGCCTTGCGGACTGCCGAGGCAGCGATCCGCTCGTAGCAGATAGACGCATCCGAGAGCATCCCGCCGGACATCGGGAGTCGAGACAAAACCTGGCCGATCGTCTTCCCCCTTGGGAAAGCGAGTTTGTTTCTCGCAGCAATCACCCGGAGGATTTGAATAAATCAAGAAACCGATCTTCATAATCCTTGAACACATCGAAGCGATCGAGTTCCCTTTTGAGTTCGTAGGCTTTCGAGCGATCGAGTTTTGCCTCGCGAAACAGTTCTTCGATACGAGACTCATCTTCCTTCGTAAGCCGGGGTTCTTCCGCCTGTTCCGGAATGTAGTCTTCTTCGCCTGACTTTCCCTGGGCAATGGCTTCTTGGACTTGGGCCAAAATCTCGCCCAGTTTCTGGTTCATGCTCTCAGCTTGCTTAGCCAACTCTGCCGTATCAACATCAATTCCGGCAATGGTCTTAAACGCCTCCAACACGGCCAGCGAGGCTTTGGGAAACGGCAATTGCAAGAAAAGATGCGGCATTTCGCCGAGCAAACAAACGGCCGGCAAACCCGCTTCCGCTGCGGCAGCCAACAGGACACCGTTTAATCCGCCAATGCGTCCATCATCGAGTAGCAACAGCTCCAGTTGCCGCAATTCCCCCAAACAGGCTTCATGGGTGGTCGCGGCGAAAATGCGCGACTCGTGATCGGGGTGCATTGGCGTCGCCATTGCGGCGAAAGTGAAGACTCGTTCCACGCCGAGTTGTCGGGCTTGTTCGATGAGCTTGTGACAAAATGCGAATTTTCCCGCTTCAGGTTGCGCTTCCCCGATGAAGACCACAACGTCGCGTGGCCCGCTGGGATTGCGCCAGACAAATAGCCGGCTGCGCGGTCGCTGGACAGGTTGGATAATCCCATTCTTGACATCCACGTGATTCACGTCGAACAGTTCCGCCGGGGAGAATTCCGCCAACAGTTCCATACCGAGTTTCGCCATCAAATAATAACCCGCACTGATGGCGACATGCCCCATGCCGGGCCACACCGCAACAAGCCACGGTCGATTGAGAGGTGATTGTTCAGACATAACGGAATTCCTTTCACCCTTCGGCATGAAGACTAACGAGTCACTAAAAATCGCTGCTGCATCACCTCGCTGTAATCGGGGCGGTGGCGTTCTCGATCCTTTTCTTGAAGTACGGTTCGATAATAGGTGTCCATCGCTTTGAGAATGTCCCGACGGCTGACGATTCCCAGCAAGTGGCCATCCTCGACAACGGGAAGGTGGCGGTAACCATGGCTCGCAAAAATTGAAGCCAGAGCAAACAACTCGGTATCGGACTCGACGCACACGGGATGCCTGCGCATGATCGTGGCTGCGGTTTGCGGAGGACTCGGCGAACCGAAAAAGGATTCATTGGCAAGAACGGCCAGACAATCCCGTTCCGAAACGAACCCAAGAAGGATCTTCTTGTTGTCCTGCTGTTCGATGACCGGGGCATTGGAGATCTCATGTTTTTCCAGGAACGTGATGATCTCCGCCAAAGGCATTTCCGGACCGATGCAATGGACGCGGTCCGTCATAAAATCTTTTGCCCTGGGCAGGGGTTCTGATTCTTTCATAACAAACAATCCTCTCAAGAAAAATGAATTCAATCGGCCATTTGCTATTTCACGAGCAGCACGGGGCATTGGGACAAAATCGCGACTTGGTAGCTAAGCGTGGCCATATTGCCGCCGGGATCATCAGGATTCAGAGGATGCGAACTTAACACGATCAGATCAATGTCATGCTCTGATTCGTAAGCGAGTATTTCCCGAAATCGCTTCCCGACGCGAACCTTCCATTCGATCGAGAGGCTGGCATCTGAAAACCGCTGGGCGCGAAACTCAAGCTCTCGATCGGCCCGTTGCCGTAAATGATCCACGAATTGTTCCACCTCGGTGTCGTTGAGCAAATCAATGGTTTCAATGATGTGCAGTAGAGTCACGCGCGCATCATTGGTCACGGCTAACTCAAATCCCACATCGAGAGCGACCTGATTTTTTTCAGAAAAGTCTAACGGAATCAAAATATGGCGAAATCGGGAAAGCATTGATGCCTCGCCTTGATCGGGGAAAATGCCATGCCTACAAAAAAAGCCTTCCCACTTGGTAGAAGGAAGGCTGTCACCGCCTGAAAGATACCGGCCTCATCGGAAGCTGGCCATCTATTATTAGCATAACTGGAGTCGTCATTTCGTCAATGGGTAATTGTTCGGTCCCGAATGATAAAATGGACTGCATGGACTGCGTGTTTTTCCGAGAGGGCTTGACATGCCGAATTGATGAAGATAATTTGATTGGAAAGGTCGCGATTGGCCAAACATTGGGTAAAGACAGCCCCTCAGTGCGAGTGTTCCACTGGGGGGCTTTTTGCGTGTTCCGTTTGCCTCCTTCCCATCGAAAGGTTCCTTCATGAGATCCAAGCATGAACAACAGGCTCCGCCCTATATCTGGGTTGTGATTGCCGATCGCTCTCGCTCGCGAATTCTATCCTCCACGTGGCCAAACCCCGGCAAATGGGAAGAAGTGTTTGACCTGGTTCATGCGGAAGGGGCTCTTAAGACCTCCGAGGTCAACTCCGATCGCCAGGGAACATTTGGCGAATCCGCTGGGCGTCATCACGTCGGAGAACCCCACACGGATTTTAAACACTTGACCGCGGAGCGGTTCGCGGAAGAAATCGTCCAACACCTGGAAAACGGTCGGCTGCACAGCAAGTTTGGAAAGTTGGGCTTGATCTGCCCACCGTTATTCCTCGGCGTCCTGCGAAAGCAATTGCCCACCGCCTTGGCCAATCTTGTTACCGTGGAACTTGATAAAGATTATACGCACGCCACAATCAGCGAGATTGTTTCACACCTTGAGAAGGAATTAACCTCCCAAGCGAACGAATAGGTTTTGAATCAAGGCATCACAAATTAATGGCCTGCGGACCGAACTATCAGCACGGGGCAAGGTGCCATCCGCGCAACACGTTCCGTATTGCTGCCAATCCACAAATGGGGCAATCGCGTGCGTTGCTAAGACGATCTGTCACTTGCGTTCTCTTTGGCATAGCGAATGATTTCCGCATCGGTTGTGCCTTGGCCGGTCACATGCACAACCTGATGGGATTTCTACCAATCGATCCGCTCTCGGTGGTTCTCGTACAAGATGCGCAGCATGGCGTGCTCACCTTGAATGGCGATTGGTCTTTCGTTTATACTCCGAACGCCAGTTATGTGGGCATGGACATGTATAACCGGGTTGGCGGGAGTCTGCCCTACCCTACAACTACTGAGAGGAGAAAATCTTGATTAACGACGCCCATGTCTGGATTGCTCGGTTCGCATCGGAGGACGATCTCGACGAATATATGGAGGAGATGTTCGCCGACGAAGACGACGACCTTGAGGATGATGAAGACACGCCGATCAGCCGGTTCGCGGCCGACCAAGGCGAGTTGTTCTACGACCATGACTTGGTTTACGCGCAGTTTCACGAGCAAGCCGATGCCCGCTCTTTGATCGAAGGCTGGGGGTTTCCCGATGATGCGGTCGAAGTCGTCGTCGATGCGATCCAGCGATTGAACGCGAAGAAGGCAAACACCTGCTTCGTGGCTGACAAGGATGAGTTCGCCGAGCCGAAATCCGTGCAAGGAGACGGTTACGAACTTTGGTACCTCGGACAGTTTGACGGCCTCAGCATGTAGCTGGTCTTGATTGACTCGCGCAGGGTGGCCGCGATTGCTTGTCAATCGGGTCGGCGCAGCCGTGGGACATTGTTTTGGATGGATTCCATCTTCTATAATTTCCTTTCGTTTCACGACCCATGTTGACGAGCAACTTGGGCTACCCCACGAGCCACTTTATCGAGAAACCTTGGAATGCCTGCGTTGCGTCTCATCAGTCTGATTGTGTTAATTGCGCTCTTGTTGGCAATTGCTATTGCGCAGCCTCCGCGTGGTCCGGGAATGCGTCGGCACACCGCCACCAAATCGCAACCGCTGCGATTGACTCCTGCGACAAAGGAACCACACGGCCACAATCACCACAGCGAACGGACCGTGGACGACAAGCGGGTGCTCGAAGCCAACGGCATTCCCGAACACCGGGTCGGTATGTTTCCCAACCGTGGCAACCCGCATTCCATTGCCGCTCAACACTACCATTTTGAGATTCCCGTGAATCCAAAAATCGCCGAGAAGATCACGCCGGCACACGACCCGACAAACCGGCAGGGGCCGCCCAATCGTCCCTTCGGCATCGCGATGAACGGCGTGCTCTTCGATCCCGGCACGGCCGAATTCTGGATGGGCGACCGAGCGGCGGATTGGAATTATGATGCGCTCGGCGGAGCCGTGGGACTCGGACTCGACGAGAACCACGCACACGTCCAACCCAATGGGGCCTACCACTATCACGGATTGTCGATGCCGTTTCTCCAACAGCTTGGCCTCAACAAGGGCAAGCATTCACCTCAGGTCGGCTGGGCGGCGGATGGGTTTCCGATTTACGCACTCTATGGCTATCGCAATGCCAAGGATCCGCATTCGTCGATTGTCGAATTCAAGTCGAGCTTTCGATTGAAGTCCGGCATGCGTCCCGGCGGCAAGAAGGGACCGGGAGGCAAGTACGACGGGGCATTCACCCGCGACTTTGAATACGTCAAAGGGAGTGGAACCTTGGATGAGTGCAACGGCCGCTTCTGTGTCACGCCGGAGTTCCCCGAAGGAACCTACGCCTACTTCCTCACCGCTGATTGGCCGGTGATTCCTCGCAACTTTCGCGGAACCCCGATCAATCTGCGAGGCCCCAACGACCGTCGCCCCGGACCTCCGCCCCGCCGTTGAATACCTGCCACCAGAGTTGGCTGCATTCACAACAGCGTGGTATAAGTAATCGGAGTATTTGTAGTGGCAGGCTCCTACCGACAACGATGGTGTCCTGATTCACTCTTCGGCAGCCGCGAACCGGCCCTACGACTTTGCCGGGTTCCTCGGCCCCGGCTTTGCGTGGGCATGCGGGTCACCTTGCAAGGAGCAACCACGACATGCCCACCCAGCCGTTTTTTTGCAATTCAAAGCTTTCCCGTCGGACCAATTCAGGTTAGCTTGGTTGTTAGGTGGCCGATTCCAGATTGGCTTCGGTAGGTTTCTCAATGGCCGCGTTCAACTGGAAACAATTCCTGACGGATTACTCGCAAGAACTGGCGATGCGCAACCAACTTCTTGACTGGGCGGAAGTCCCGCAGTCCGCACGCGATGACCACTGGTTTGGATTTCCGCCCGCAACCGAGGAGGAGATTGCCACCGCCGAAAAATCTCTCGAAATCGAACTGCCCGACAATGTCCGTGCATTTTACCGAGTCACCAACGGCTGGATGCTGTGCGGTCATCGTATCTACGACATCAGGCCGGTCGAGAAACTGTGTTGGCTTTCCGAAGGTTCACCGGACCTGTGGTCTATTTGCGAGGTTGATTCAGACCCCCCGGAAGATGCCGACGAACGAGAATGGTGGTACGAGCAGGGTATTAAAGTCCGTTGTTCGCTGATGCTTAACACGAGAGGTGATGACGCAACGCTCCTGTTTGATCCGCGCGTGGATTTATCAACCCACAAATTCCGATTCGGTACGTGGGCAGCTTGGAATCCCGCAATGGTGTGGACGGCATCAACTTTAGCTGAGTTCTTTGAGCAGTCGCGCGAGACATTGACGCAAATAGACGGGTTAAGTGGCACGCCCTGAGACTTTGCGAAGGGCCTGGCTCATCTTTGCCCGCACGCCCTCCCGTTGGTCTGAGCGTGGCACACAGACCGCGAGAATCGAGAGAAATCAACGGAGTGGTGGTGTTCCGTTTGAGGTCTTCCGAGGGTGAAAGTCGAAAACCATGCCCCGGCAGGGAAGCGAGTTGGCCGTCGATCTTGAATCTTGCCCCCCAATCTCCTCTAATAATCGACGCGGAATCCCCCCGAACCTCCTGGCGGGTTCCGTCTCAAAAAAAGAAATCGGGACAAAAAGCTGCGAACGCCTCTTTTCCTCCCAATGAAAACGCTACCAAGACTTGATCCGCAAAGCCTTCATTCACAATCCTTTAAGTCAAAAAAAACGGGGCCGTAGCTCAATCGGTTAGAGCAGCAAACTCATAATTTGTTGGTTGTGGGTTCGAGTCCCTCCGGCCCTAGTTTTTCTTTCCAGGTTTGACCGCCGTTTGGCTGATTCAGGTTCTTCAATTGATGCGGGGTGTTGGGGTTGGGAAGTGGGCCGCATGAGTGGCTTTCTCGTTTCCGGCCTCTGAACTCTGGATTCTTGCGGTCTTGCGGCGGATTTATTGCATCGGGCTTGCCGGTTTTCGCTTGAAGTTCCTACAATGCGCGAACTGCCGGGGCGGGGAGGGTGTCTGTCTGGTAACGCGTCGGAGGAAAAGTTGGAGAATTTGTGTGCCGGGCGTGCCGATGTGCCTTGAAAGGGCAGACGGCGATGTTATATTCACACCTTGCCGCTTTTCGGGGCGGTTTGCTAGCGTAGCTCAATTGGCAGAGTCCCGGTTTTGTAAACCGGTGGTTGTGGGTTCGAGTCCCACCGCTAGCTCCCGGTGAGACGAGTTCTCACCTCACAACCTGGGCTGTTTCCTTCTTGAACGGCCAATTTGATTGAAAAATAGCAAAAGTTTGCGTGGCGCGAAGTTTTTTTAAGGCGAATTGTGAATCAGCGGGGGAATACCCGAGCGGCCAAAGGGGCCAGACTGTAAATCTGGTGGCAACGCCTTCGCAGGTTCGAATCCTGCTTCCCCCACTTTTTGTAATGTTCGTAAAGTTAAATCACGCAAGAATTTCCGGCTAATTATCGCGGGTGTAGCTCAATGGTAGAGCCCCAGCCTTCCAAGCTGGTTGTGAGGGTTCGATTCCCTTCACCCGCTTTTGGAAACATAGGGTCCGCTTTGGGAACCAAAAGAGGGAGAGAGGGGCTGTTGCACTTCTAAACGAACAGGTTTTGCGATGACTCGAAGCGTAAGCGAGGAACGCTAATCGCTTGCCTCGCTTACGCTTCGGGTTACAATTCGCTTCAGGAAAAAAATAGGTCAAACTTGTCCGCGAGGAGTGCAAAAGACGAAAACACTCGGCAACTGCTGCTGTAGCTCAGTCGGTAGAGTGCGTCCTTGGTAAGGACGAGGTCAAGGGTTCGAATCCCTTCAGCAGCTTTCGGGAGCGAACCTGCTGCGAAAGCCGTCCGGCAAGAATGGTTTGTGTTCGCCGCCTTAGCGGCGAGTGGTCTGTTTTTACTTTATTAACTTCACAACAACCGAACGAGGTTGGCAGCGATTCCTAGCTGAAAACACAGGGAGAAACAAAACCAATGGCGAAGGACACATTCGTAAGAACCAAACCGCACGTGAACGTCGGCACAATCGGGCACATCGACCACGGCAAAACCACGCTGACGGCGGCTTTGCTGGCGGTTCAGGGAGCCAAAGGGCTGGCCAAATTCAAAAGCTACGCGGACATCGCCAAGGGCGGAACCGTGCGGGATGAAACCAAGACGGTGACCATCGCCGTCAGCCACGTCGAGTACGAATCCGAAGGCCGGCACTATGCCCACATTGATTGCCCGGGCCACGCGGATTACATCAAAAACATGATTACCGGAGCCGCCCAAATGGATGGGGCGATTCTCGTGGTCTCCGCTGCGGACGGCCCGATGCCCCAAACCCGCGAACACATTCTCTTGGCTCGCCAGGTGAACGTGCCCCGCTTGGTGGTGTTCCTCAATAAGTGCGATCTCGTCGATGATGAAGAACTGCTCGAACTCGTCGAAATGGAAGTTCGCGAATTGCTGAGCAAGTACGACTTCCCCGGCGATGACATCCCCGTGGTGCGCGGCAATGCCAAAGGGGCGCTCGACAATCCCAGCGACCCGACTTACAACACCTGTATCGGGGAACTGATCGATGCGCTCGACAAGTACATTCCCGAACCCGAACGCCTTTCCGACCGGCCCTTCCTGATGGCCATCGAAGACGTGTTCTCCATCGAAGGCCGGGGAACCGTGGTTACGGGCCGGATCGAATTGGGAACCGTGAAAGTCGGCGAAAAAGTGCAAATTATCGGTCTCCGCGACACGCAGGAAACCACCTGCACCGGCGTGGAAATGTTCAACAAAACTCTGGACAGCGGGATGGCGGGCGATAACGTCGGCATCTTGCTGCGGGGCTTGAAGAAAGAAGACGTGGAACGCGGCCAGGTGCTGGCGGCCCCCAAATCCATCACGCCGCACACCAAGTTCCAAGCCGAAGTCTACGTTCTGAGTAAAGAGGAAGGTGGCAGGCACACTCCGTTCTTCAGCGGATACCGCCCGCAGTTCTACTTCCGCACGACGGACGTAACCGGGGCCGCCAACCTCTTAGGCGGAGCCGAAATGTGTATGCCGGGCGACAACGTCAACATCGAAGTCGAACTCGGCAAGCCGGTTGCCTTGACGGAAGGAAGCCGGTTCGCTATTCGTGAAGGCGGTCGCACGGTGGGTTCGGGTGTGGTCGTAAAAATCGTCGAGTAACCCCCCCAATCATTCCAGAAATCGTTTAAGAAAACCAAATCCCGCCCGAATCACTCCGGGCGGGGTTTGTTCTCATTACATCAAGGCGTGAAGGTTGAGTTGTCATGGCGCGCGAGTACGTTTGGTTGGAATGCACCGAAACCGGCATGCGGAACTATCGGGTCAGCAAAGAGACCCGCGGAACCGAGCGGTTGGAACTGAAAAAATACTGCCCGAAACTCCGCCGGCACACTGTGCATAAAGAGTCTCGCAAGAAGTAGCGGTCAGCTTTCAGCGGTCAGGAACGAAAGAGGGGAAGCTGGCGACTTTCAAAGCCTGAACCTTTCCCGTTTTTGATTATCTGTTTGCGGGAAAGGATACCCGTGATTGTTTTCGGGTTGTTATGACATTCAGGAAGTACTGCGAGCATTTTTGGGCGGTCTAACGTATATAAACCACCAGGTTGGTTTCATAAACAGAAATTTTCCCAGAAAACTGAAAACTAACAAACGGGTGTAGCTCAATTGGCAGAGCAGCGGATTCCAAATCCGCAGGTTGGGGGTTCAAGTCCTCCCGCCCGTGTTTCAAGGTGGATGGCCTCAAGAACACGGATGCTTCGGGTCTCCAATCCTCAACTTCCCAAAGATCCCATTCAAACGACGAAGGAAATCATGGCGAAGTCCAAAGCAGAAACGACATGGAAGGCGGAATTGCTCAGCCTCAATATGTACAAGCGCAGCCAAGGGCGGCTGACTCGCCAACTGACGGCGGTCTCGATCGCTGCGCTAGTGATTTTGGGGGCCTGGACATTATCGCAAGGCCCGCTGAGCACTTATTCGGAATCCGTGCGGACGGGGATTCCGTTCGTGATCTCGGCACTCGCGATTTGGTTTTCGTTTCGGATCGTGAACTATCCGAAATTCGCGGATTTTCTGATCTCCGTCGAAGCGGAAATGGATAAAGTCACCTGGGCCGGTCGCGAAGAGTTGCAACGGGCGACCATCGTAGTGATTACCACAATGGTGTTTATCGGCGTGGTGCTGTTGGTTTACGATGTGTTTTGGGTCTGGTTCTTCACCTTGGTGAGAATTTTGCAGCCCGTGGTGTAAGCCGTCAAACGTAGTTTTTTCTATCGACCCGAAGGATCAACCGGGGAACCTTTTCCACAATCCCCCGGTTGATCCTTCGGGTTGGTTTTGATCCAAATGAAGAGGAATGACAACCCACACCCAAGCCGGCTTGCTGAAAATGTTCGACACTGTCGGCGTATGATTTAAAAGCGAAGCGGCTTTTCCTCTTTTCTTCACCTTCTTCCCCGGACCAAACCCAATGGACGAGCAACCTACTCCCGATGCCGATGCAACGGATGCGGCGAAAGCTAACATGGAATGGTACGTTTTGAAGGTGCAATCGAACCGCGAAAAGTCGATTCGCACCTCGTTGGAACGGCGGATCAAGCGGGAAGACATGGAAGAGTATTTCGGCGAAATCGTGATTCCCACCCAGAAGGTTCGCGAAACGAAATCCGGCAAAACGCGGGTTTCCGAACACAAACTGTTTCCCGGCTACATGATGATTCAAATGGAACTCAACGATGACACGTGGTATCTCGTGCGGGATACCACGGGCGTGGGTGATTTTACCGGAGCCGCCGGCAAACCGATTGCAATGCGTCCCGATGAAGTCCAAGCCATGCTGGGCGAAGATGAAAAAGGCGAAAAGATCCCCGAAGCAGAACCTTTGACCAAAATCGATTTTACCGTGGGCGAATTGGTGAAAATCAAAGAGGGGGCGTTCGACGGATTCGAGGGCACAATCGACACGGTCGATGAAGCCAGCGGGCGGGTGAAGGTGCTGGTAGACATTTTCGGACGATCCACCGAGGTCGAATTGGAGCATTGGCAAGCAGAAAAAGTCTAATCGAACGTCTGTTTCAAATTATTTTCCCGGATTTTCTCCCGGTCCATTGCGTTTTCTGCGCAATTCGCGAGAATTTTCCCCTCCCCCTATTCCAAAATTCGCGTAACGGATTGGAAGAACGGGGCAAGAGTTTTTTCGGGCGGCTGTCCAGAGAAAGACCCCAGGCATGGCCAAGAAGCAAGTTGTTAAAGAAATCAAAGTGCAAGTCAAGGGCGGTCAAGCCACTCCCGCGCCTCCCGTGGGAACGGCTTTGGGGCCGCATGGGGTCAATATCGGCCAGTTCGTGCAGCAGTTCAACGAACGCACCCGCGAAATGGCCGGAACCGTCGTGCCGGTGGTGATTACCGTTTATAACGACCGTTCCTTCGAGTTCGTGGTCAAAAGCCCGCCGGCGGCGGTGCTGTTAAAACAGGCGGCTCAAATCGCCAAGGGAGCGGGCAACCCCCGCACGGAGAAAGTCGGAACCGTAACCCACGATGATTTGCTAAACATCGCCAAAACCAAATTCGAGGACATGAATGCCCCGAATCTGGAGCAAGCCGCCAAAATCATCGCCGGAACCGCCCGCAGCATGGGCATCGAAGTCGTCGGCTAAAAAATGGCCCGCTGCAAATATATTGGTCATGTAGAGATTGAAAACACGTTATAGAAAGTTGTCCGCAGATGGCCAAACGATCCAAGCGCATTGAGTTTTTACGCCAAAAAGCCGCCGATTTGGGATCTGTCGATCTTTCGCTCGCCGTGAAAACCTTGAAGGGGTGGAACTCCGGTTTGCCCAAGCACATCAAACCCTGCAAGGCCGAGCAAACCGTGGAAATCGCGGCCCGTTTGGGAGTCGATCCCCGCCAAGCCGACCAGATTGTGCGGGGTTCGATTGTGCTGCCTCACGGCATCGGCAAAACGCAGCGCGTGCTGGTTTTCGCTCAAGGGGAAAATGTGACGGCAGCCACCGAAGCCGGGGCCGACCATGTGGGCGGGAAAGAGTTGGCGGACAAAATTAAAGAGGGCTGGCTGGATTTCGATGTGGCCATCGCTACCCCGGATATGATGGGCGTGGTGGGACCGTTGGGCCGAGTGCTCGGTCCGCGCGGTTTAATGCCTTCGCCGCGTGCTGGAACCGTGACCCAAGATGTGGCCACCACCGTGAAAGAATACAAGGCCGGGAAAGTGGAGTTTCGTTGCGATTCCGCCGGCAACGTGCATTGCGTGGTGGGCAAGTTGTCTTTCGATCAAGACAAACTCGTCGAGAACATCCAAGCCCTGCTGAAATACATCAATCAACTCAAACCTTCTGCGGCCAAAGGGGTTTACGTGCGAAACCTCTCCGTGTCGGCGACGTTCAGCCCCGGCATCTCGGTGGTGGCATAGCGAAATTAAAACCCAAGGCACGAGCCAGGGATGAAAAACGCAGTAACGATCCCAGGGCACTCGTTAAACGGAATGTCTTGGCTTTCTTTAGATTCGATTGAAACACTGTGAAGTTGGCGGCGGAAATACCATGAGCAAATATGTCAAGAACATGCTGATTGATGCGATCACCGACCGCATGGGCGATTCCCGCGACATGCTGGTGGTGGATTGCTCGAAGCTGGATGCCGTCACCGCCAACAAATGGCGGTTAGCTCTGCAAGAGAAAAGCATCACCGCTTTGACGGTGCGGAACACGCTGGCTCGGCAGGCGCTGAATAAGGTGGGCGTGACTTCGCTCGACCCCATTTTGGAAGGCCCTTCCACCTTAATTTGGGGCAGCGAAGACGTGGTGGCTCTTTCCAAAGAGATCACCAAATGGACCAAAGAGTTGCAGCCTTTGGAAATCAAAGGCGGAACGGTCGAAGGCACAACGCTGAATCCGGCGGAAGTCGATCAACTGAGCAAAAGCCCCAGCCGCGAAGAATTGATCGGGCAAATTGTGGGAATGGCTCTCAGTCCGGGGGCCAACTTGGCCGCCGCTCTGTTGGGGCCGGGTTCCACGCTGGCCAGCCAACTGAAGACCATCACCGATGCGGAAGGCGATGGGGAATAGACAAGCGGATGGGGCGGTCCTATCCATTGGAATTTTACAGACAATTTTCGTGGTTTAGCACAACACCTGTCTCGGCCCAAAATGGGACGGTTGACTTCCAGGGTTGGGCGGATAAACAAAGGAACAAGAAACATGGCAACTGCCGAAGCAAGTGAAGCGACCGTGGAATACGATGCCGTCACCAAAGAAATCGGCGACAAAATCGTCGGCTTAACGCTCTTGGAAGCCAAGAAATTGGCCGACTACCTGGAAAACGTGCATGGCATCAAACCCGCCGCCGGCGGAGCCGTGATGATGGCCGCTTCACAGATGGTGGCGGGGGAGCCGCTGCCGTCGAAGAGCAAACCGAATTCGCGGTGGTCTTGACCGGATTCGGGGACCAAAAGATTCCCGTGATCAAAGTCGTACGGGCGGCCACGGGCCTGGGCTTGAAAGAAGCCAAGGAGTTGGTGGAATCCGCTCCGAAGCCCATCAAAGAAGGTCTGCCCAAGGAAGAAGCCGACAAACTCAAAGCGGAAGTCGAAGCCGCCGGCGGAACCGCCGAGGTGAAGTAATTTCAGTACGCTTTGGGCGATGCTTCAAATTGTAGGGTCCGCTGTGCGGACCAAGATTTCCTTCGTTGTGCGACCCAGAACAAGTTGTTTCGGTCCATACAGCGGACCCTACTTTTGAAAGCCTGCTCGTTGCAAAGGGCGGGTGTTGAACGCAATTCGGACGGACTTCGTTGCGGGGACTGCGGTTCGTTCGGAAGCGGGGCAATGGGGGAAAGGTGAAGAAGTCTTCGCCGTTGGCTTGACTTTTTCACGCGCGGTTGCCCACAATTGGGCTGCCGGAATTCGTGGCGGTTGGTGGCAGTCGCCCAATACATCGGGCTTGGGGGAGTTACGTGGGAAAGCGTTCCTTGAACGTGAAATCTCGGCAGCCAAAGGTTGCCGCGCTTGGGGTGCGCTTTGTCTTCTGGAACCACGCTCCGCTTTCTTTTCCTCGCGAACGGACTGTCTGTGCAAAACTCCGTTCGGCTCACCTTCCTCATTTCGGCGGACACGGTCCCCCCACTTAACGACAACGACGTTTTCGCTTCCCAATTCAAAGGATTGATGTGGAACATGGCCCAGGTGATCGCGCGAAAGAGATTTCCCAGTGACAGCAAAACCTTCCCACCCGTGGCCTTTGGCCGATTCCTCCGCTTCAACCACTCTCGCCTTGTCCGTTTCGGGATGATGTGATTGGCTGTTAGCCATGTGATCTCCCGGTTATGGCACGCGCTTGTGCCGAACCTTTGGTTCAAACTGTCTGTCTGAGACTTGTTTCCCATCGGAAAGAGAACGACCCATGCCGATTCCCGCGACTCGAATCATCGCCCCGACAACCAAACAGAATTACGGTGAAAAACGGGCGGAGATGGAATTGACCGACCTGACCCGCATTCAAACCGATTCTTACGCCACGTTTTTGCAATTGGAGCGCCCCGCCCGCGAACGCAAAAACCACGGCTTGGAAGAAATCCTCCGCGAAGTCTTCCCCATCGAAAGCTACGACCAGCAATACCGGCTGGAATACGTCAAATACGAATTGGGCAAGCCCCGCTACGATGCCACCGAATGCCGGCAGCTTCGCTTAACTTACGGGCGGCCGTTCCGCGTGTGGCTGCGGTTGGTAAAAGAACAGCCCATCGAAGAAGAAGTCTATCTGGGCGACATGCCGATTATGATCGGCGGCGGCGAGTTCATCATCAACGGGGCGGAACGCGTTGTCGTCAGCCAGTTGCACCGTTCACCCGGCGTGGACTTCGTGCGCACCGATGAACCCGGCGAAAAGAAAAACTTCTCCTGCCGGATCATTCCCGAACGCGGAAGCTGGATCGAACTGGTCATCAGCAAGCGGGATGGCTTGGGCGTGCGGATCGACCAAAGCGGGAAGTTTTCCGCGATGACGCTTCTGCGGGCGATGGAACCGGGGTATTCCTCCGATGCGGCTCTCGTCAAATTGTTCTACCGCCTCAAAACCGCTTCCATCAAGAAAGGCGGCAGCAACGAGGATCTCATCAAACAAGTCGCCGCCGAGGATGTGATCTACCCCGTGGGCCACGATCGCTGCGGGGAAATCATTGTCGAGTGCGGCCAGACCATCACGGCGGAACTGGCCGTCGAATTGGGCGAATCGGGCATTAAAAAGTTCGAGCTGATCGAAAACGCAGATGACCAATTGGTGCTCAACAGCATCGAAGAAGACGGCACGGCCAGCCATGAAGAAGCGTTGCTGAAAATCTATCAGCGCCTGCGGCCCGGCAACCCGCCGGCACTCGACAAGGCGATCGATCTGTTCCAAGAAAAGTTCTTCGACGTCAACCGCTATCGGCTGGGTCGGGTGGGGCGGTTCCGCATCAATCGCAAGTTCAATCAAGACATTCCCGACACCGAAATGACGCTGCGGGCGGAAGACTTCGTCAACGCGATTCGCTATCTCATCAAACTGCGGATCGGCGATGAAACCGCGCATGTGGACGACATCGACAACCTGGGCAACCGCCGTTTGCGGACGATTGATGAACTGGCCCAGGACGAAATTCGCAAAGGGTTCTTAAAACTTCGCCGCACCGTGCAAGAACGGATGCAGATGAAGGATGTCGAGGAAATGACGCCCCGCACGCTGATCAACCCCAAAAGCGTTTCGGCGGCGATCGAATACTTCTTCGGACGCAGCGAACTTTCGCAAGTGGTCGACCAAACCAACCCGCTGTCCATGCTGACGCACGAACGCCGTTTGAGTGCGTTGGGTCCGGGCGGTTTGAATCGGAAACGGGCGGGCTTTGAAGTCCGCGACGTGCACATTTCCCACTATGGCCGCATCTGCCCGATTGAAACGCCGGAAGGCACGAACATCGGTCTGATTAGTTCGCTCAGCATTTTCTCCAAAGTGGACGATTACGGCTTTCTCATCACACCTTACCGCAAGGTCGAGAACGGTAAGTTGACCGAGGAAATCACCTGGCTGCGGGCCGATGAAGAATCCGAAGTGCAAGTCGCTCCGGCGGATACCCGCGTCCGTGAAAACAAACTGGTCGATGACCGCGTGCTGGCCCGGCATCGCAACGATGTGGTCTGGATCACCAAAAACGAAGTCGAGTATATGGACATGGCCCCTTGCCAAATGGTGGGGGTCTCGGCGAGTTTGATTCCGTTTTTGGAGCACGACGACGCCAACCGGGCTTTGATGGGTTCCAACATGCAGCGTCAGGCCGTGCCGCTTGTTGGTGGCCGAACCGCCTTTGGTGGGAACGGGCATGGAAGAATTCGTGGCCGAGAACTCCGGGATGGTGGTTCGCGCCGAGAAAGCCGGCAAAGTGACTTACGTGGATGCCAAGCGTCATCGAAGTTGACGGCAAGAAATATCCGCTGCGGAAATTCACGGGCCTCAACGAGCGGACCTGCCTCAACCAAAAGCCGCTCGTCAGCATGGGCGAAAAGGTGAAGAAAGGGCAAATTCTCTGCGACTGGGCGGCGACCAAGCACGGCGAACTGGCTTTGGGCCGCAACGTGCTGGTGGCGTTCATGTCGTGGGAAGGCTACAACTTTGAAGACGCGATTATTCTGTCCGAACGGCTGGTGAAAGAAGATGTGTACACTTCGATTCACATCGATGAATTCGACGTGGAAATCCGCGAGACCAAGCTGGGCCGTGAAGAGTTCACCCGCGACATTCCCAATGTCAGCGAAAAGGCCCTGCGGCATCTGGACGAAGATGGGATCGTGCAAATCGGCACGCGGGTCCAGCCGGGCGATATTCTGGTCGGCAAGGTCTCTCCCAAAGCCAAGTCCGAACTGACGCCGGAAGAAAAACTGCTGCACGCGATTTTCGGGCGGGCCGGCGAAGATGTGAAAAACGAATCGCTGGAAGTGCCTTCGGGCGTGGAAGGCATCGTGATCACATACCGAACGTTCTCCCGCCAAATGAGCCTCTCCGACTCGGAACGCAAAAAGTTCAAGATGGAACTCGAAAAGGCCGAGACAAGCGGGCAACGCGAAAATCGCAGGGGTTTCAGGACTTTCTTGGGGGAGTTTGAAACGGCGTTCGGTAAAAAAGCTGACGGACGATGATGGCCGCGAATTGGCCAAAGTCGAAGATGAAAAATCGTCGCCGACCTTCGCGACGAACTTCCGCGATTACGTGGAAAAACTCGACGAGAAAAGCCCGCAGAAAAAAGCCGATCGGCAAGGCCATGCAGAACGATTGGCCTGCGGTCGAGGAGGCGATCGATGAGCACGAACACGCCCTCAACAGCATGAAGCGCGGCGATGAATTGCCCGCGGCGTGCTGCAGATGGTCAAGGTTTATGTGGCCTCGAAACGGCAGATTTCCGTGGGCGATAAAATGGCCGGCCGGCACGGCAACAAAGGGGTGATCTCCAAGTTCTGCCGATGAAGATATGCCGTTTCTGGAAGACGGCACGCCGATCGACATCATTTTGAATCCGCTGGGCGTGCCCAGCCGGATGAACGTGGGTCAGATTTTGGAAACCCACCTGGGCTGGGCGGCCGAGAAATTGGGCTTCCGCGCGATGTGTCCGGTGTTCGACGGGGCCGAGGAAGAAATCATCCGGGCTGCTTGAAGGAAGCCGGCTGGCCCGAAGACGGCAAGCCGGTGCTGTTCGATGGCCGGACCGGCGAGCAGTTCGAGCAGAAGATGACGGTCGGCCAGATTTACATGCTCAAGCTGCACCACCTGGTGGACGACAAAGTCCACGCCCGGGCGACCGGTCCGTACTCGCTGATCACCCAACAGCCCTTGGGCGGCAAAGCCCGCTTCGGCGGACAGCGGTTCGGGGAAATGGAAGTCTGGGCCCTGGAAGCCTACGGGGCCGCCTACATTCTGCAAGAACTGTTGACCGTCAAGAGCGACGATGTGGAAGGCCGGACCAAGATTTACGAATCGATGGTCAAAGGCGAAAACACCCTGGAAGCCGGCACGCCCGCGAGCTTCGACGTGTTGAACAACGAAATTCGCGGCCTGTGCCTGAATCTGCAGCTGGAGAAAAATCGGTAGTTGTGAAAGGCGAGCGTTGGCGAGCCTGGTACTCGCGTCCGTCAGAACGCACTCTGCGATCAATTCGGGCGAGATGCAGGTTCTATCGAACTCCGCAGTAACCAGCCTGACATCCCCAGCTCACCTGATTCAACCGAACAGAGCTGTCCATGCAGTGAGCACGCATGACGATTACTGAAGCCATTTACGATCGCATTAACGACTACGGCGCGGTGAAAATCGGGCTGGCCAGTCCGCACGATATTCGCAGTTGGTCGTTCGGCGAAGTGAAAAAGCCGGAAACGATCAACTACCGGACCTACCGCCCGGAGCGGGACGGCCTGTTCTGCGAACGGATTTTCGGTCCGGAAAAAGACTGGGAATGCGCCTGCGGCAAATACCGCGGGATGAAATACAAAGGGATGATCTGCGACCGCTGCGGCGTGAAAGTGACCCACAGCCGCGTCCGCCGCAAGCGGATGGGGCACATCGAACTGGCCGCCCCGGTCGTGCATATCTGGTTCTTCAAGACGATGCCCAGCCGCTTGGGGGCGCTGCTGAACATGAAGACCACGTCCCTGGAAAAAGTGGTCTACTTCCAGGATTACGTCGTGATCGATCCGGGCGACACGCCGCTGCGCGAGCGCCAGCTGCTGACCGAAGAAGAAGCCCGCGAGGCCGACGCACAAATACGGCGACGAGTCCTTCGAAATCGACATGGGGGCCGAAGCGGTCAAGAAGCTGCTCGCCGGACTCAATCTCGTCGAAGTCGGTCGCAACTGCGCAAGGAACTCCGCGAAACCGGCAGCCAGCAGAAAACGAAGGATCTACATCAAACGGCTTGAAAATCGTGGAAGCCTCCGCGACAGCGACAACCATCCGGAGTGGATGGTGCTGGACGTGATTCCGGTCATTCCGCCGGACCTGCGGCCGCTGGTGCTGCTGGATTCCGGCAACTTCGCCACCAGCGACTTGAACGACCTGTACCGCCGCATCATCAACCGCAACAACCGGCTGAAGAAGCTGGTCGACCTCAACGCGCCGGAAGTCATCGTCCGCAACGAAAAGCGGATGCTGCAACAGTCGGTCGATGCGCTGTTCGACAACAACCGCTGCAAGCGGCCGGTGCTGGGTTCGTCCAACCGCCCGCTCAAGTCGCTGACCGACATGATCAAAGGCAAGCAGGGCCGCTTCCGCGAAAACCTGCTGGGCAAACGGGTCGACTACTCCGCCCGGTGCGTGATCGTGGTCGGTCCGGAACTCAAACTGCATCAGTGCGGACTGCCCAAGAAGATCGCGTTGGAGTTGTTCCAGCCGTTCGTCATTCGCCGGCTGAAAGAACTCGGCCACGCCGACACGATCAAAAGCGCCAAGCGGATGCTGGAACGCCGGGATGAGGATGTGTGGGACATTCTGGATGAAGTGATCACGCAACCATCCGGTCCTGCTGAACCGGGCCCCCACGCTGCACCGCATGGGCATTCAGGCGTTTGAACCGACGCTGGTCGAAGGCAACGCCATCCGGGTGCACCCGCTGGTCTGCAAAGGTTTCAACGCCGACTTCGACGGCGACCAGATGGCGGTCCACTTGCCGCTGTCGATCGAAGCCCAAGTCGAAGCGACCACGCTGATGATGTCGACGAACAACATTTTCAGCCCGGCCAACGGCTCGCCGATTATTTCGGCCGTCGCAAGACATCGTGATGGGTTGTTACTACCTGACGCTGCTCGAAGCCCGATCGATCGGGCGAAGGGATGAAGTCTTCGCGTCCGCCGCCGAAGTGCTATGGCATTCCACAAGGCAAGGTTGATCCGGCACGCGCGGATCGAAGTCCGCTTGCCCAAGGACAAGCGGGTCAAAGGCGAAGGAGCCGAGACCTATCAAGCCCGGCGGGCTGGTCGAGACCTCGCGTGGGCCGGGTGATCTTCAACGACATCCTGCCGACGAGATGCCGTTTTACAACATCACCATGCGGAGCAAGGATCTGGCGAACGTGATTTCCGACTGCTACCTGATTTTGGGACGGCGGGCAACGATTGAGCTGTTGGACCGCATGAAGGACAGCGGGTTCCACGAAGCGACGCGCAGCGGCCTGTCCTTCGCCACCAGCGACCTGAAGACCGCCCCAACAAGGACAAAGTGATCGGCGAGGCGGAGAAGAAAGTGCTGAAGCAGCAAAAGCTGTATTCGATCGCGGCATCATCACCGACACCAAGAGCGGTACAACCAGGTGCTCGACACATGGACGCACGCCCGCGAACAAATCACCGAGGCGATGATGGACGAACTGGAACACGACGTCCGCGACGAAGGCGCATTACGTGAATCCGATTTTCCTCATGGCCAATTCCGGTGCCCGGGGCGGTGTCGAACAGATTCGCCAATTGGCCGGGATGCGGGGTCTGATGGCCAAGCCGAGCGGCGAAATCATCGAAACGCCGATCAAGGCCAACTTCTGCGAAGGTCTGTCGGTGCTGGAATACTTCAGTTCCACGCACGGTGCCCGCAAAGGTTTGGCCGATACCGCACTCAAGACGGCGGACAGCGGTTATCTGACGCGGAAACTCGCCGACATCTGCCAGAACATGGTCGTCAACGAGCACGACTGCGGCACCACGCAAGGCATTACGCGGGGGATCGTGTATCGCGGCGAAAAAGTGGAAGTCAGTCTGGCCGACGCCATTCGCGGACGGGTCAGCCGGACCAATATCGTCAACCCGATTACCGATGAAGTCATCGTCCGGGAAGACGAACTGATCACGCGTCGACATCGCCCGCAAAATCGAAGACATGGGGCTGGAGAAAATCCAAGTCCGCAGCCCCATGACCTGCGAAAGCACGCACTGGGCTCTGCCGGCTGTGCTACGGCATGGATCTCTCCACCGGTTCGCTGGTCGAAGAAGGTATGGCGATGGGAATTATCGCCGCCCAGAGCATCGGCGAACCGGGCACGCAGTTGACGATGCGGACGTTCCACATCGGCGGGGCGGCCAACCAGGAAGTCGAAGAAAGCGAACTCAAATCCAAACGGGCGGGCCGCGTAAGTTCGCGCGCATTCGCAGCGTGGTCAACAACGAAGGCCAAAACGTGGTTCTCACCCGCAACGGCGAATGTCGTTGTCGTCGACCCCAAAGAACGCGAACTCGAAAAATACACCGTTCCCAACGGGGCCACGCTGCTGGTCAACGAAGATGAAGAAGTGGAAGCCGGCCATGTGCTTTGCAGCTGGGATCCGCACTCGGTGCCGATTCTCGCGGAAGTCGGCGGAAAGGTCCGTTTCGACGGACTGCATCGAAGGCGCATCGGTTCGCACCGAGAAAGAAGCCAGCGGCCACATGCGCCGGACGGTCATCGAACACAAAGGCGATCTGCATCCGCAGATCATTTTGGAAGACGGCATCGGGCAAGATGTCTCGACTTCTACTATCTGCCCGAACGGGCCAGCATCGAAGTTCGGAAGATCCAGGAAGTCTCGGCGGGTACCGTTCTCGCCAAGACGCCCCGTGAAGCGGGCGGTACGCAGGACATCACCGGCGGTTTGCCCCGGGTGACCGAACTGTTCGAAGCCCGCCGACCCGAAAGACCCGTCGGTCATCGCCGAGATCGACGGGGAAGTCGAAATCATGAGCGAAAAGAAGCGCGGCAAGCGGGTCATCATCGTCCGAGGCGAAGACGGAACCGAAGTCGAGCACGTCATTCCGCACGGAAACAGCTGCTGGTGCAAGGCGGGCGAACGGCTCAAAGCGGGCACGGCCCTCGTCCGGGGTCCGCTGGTTCCGCACGACATCCTCCGCGTGCAAGCGGCGAGGAAGCGGTTCAGCAATATCTGCTGCACGAAATCCAAAACGTGTACCGTGCCCAGCGCGTGGAAATCGACGACAAGCACATCGAAATCGTCGTCTCTCAGATGCTGCGCAAAGTCAAGATCGAAGATGTGGGCGACACCGACATGCTGCCCGGCGTTGTCGTGGACAAGTTCGAGTTCCGCCGCGTGAACGAAGAACTTGAAGAACTGCGTGAAAGTCGTCGACCCGGGCGATACCGAATTCCAAGCGGACGACATCGTGCCGATCACCACGGTCGAGGAAGTCAACGCAGAAATCGAAGCCGAGGGCGGCAAGCCCGATTACCGTCGGCAAACCGCGAGCAGCGGCGGCCAGCACCCAGTTTTTGGGAATCACCAAAGCGGCGGTGCAAAGCGAGAGTTTTATCTCGGCGGCCAGTTTCCAAGAAACCACCAAAGTGCTGACCGAAGCGGCGCTCGCCGGCAAGATCGACAACCTGGTGGGTCTGAAGGAAAACGTGATTCTGGGCCACTTGGTCCCGGCGGGAACGGGCTTCTACATCCATCAAGATTCCGAAGTTCGCATTCATCCGAATGCCTTGGAAGAAATCCAAGCCGAGAAAGAACGCATCCGCGCCAACCGGCTTAACATTCTCAGCGAAAGCACGGAACAATCGCCCGCATCGTCTCCGTCGCTGCTCGATAAAGTCGTGCCGGAAGATTAATTGCAGAGGCCGGGAATCAGAGGCCGGGAATCAGAGGCCGGGAATCAGAGGCCAGAAAAGGCGAGCGGGGGACGTAAGTCCCCCGATTTCGTGAATGGTAGGAAAAACTGCTATTCAGGATGAAAAAGTTTGTTTTCCTACGCACATTTTCGAGGGAAGATCCGGTTCTGAAGTCTTTCCGCCAAAGGTGTGACATTCCACAGCCCAGGGTCAGCCGCGCCACCTTGGGAACTCAACGCAAGAAGGCCCGCATGGGGCCGCAGTTCGGCTTGAACTTCCGAGAACCCTTGCAGGCAGATTTCAAACGCCGGGTTGCCCAAACTCGCCAATTCCGTTTGCAGGTGATCGAGGTTGGTTTGGGGTGGTGCGGCGATTTCCATGCTGAAGAGAAACCGGCTGGCCCCGTCCAAGCGGATGGCTTCCAGGTTCACAATGTCGATCCGATCGTGGGCCAACCGACCGGAGACGAGGCGAATGATGCCGGGTTGGTTTTCGCCTTGAATCGTCAGAAAGAATTTCATCACGCCGGCTTCGGGGTCATCGGGCAGGCGTTCTTGGGCGGGTTCCTTCAGCGAGACTTCCATATTGTAAGGGCTGCACACCGCGCGGATGTGATCGAGAATTACATCCGCCGTGCGGGCTTCGGGGAAGTCGGCGGCGATAATCATGGTGAAGAATTTCTCGACCACCGTTTGGCTGATGTGCCACAAGTCGCCACCCAGTTCAGCCAGCGCGTTAGAGACGGCGGCTAAAATTCCCACGCGGTTCGCCGCCGTCAGCGTAATCACAAATCGTTTTGACATTCGACTTTCATCCCTGAACGGGTTTGGTTTGATAGGGTTCCCCAAGGAAACCGTCCCTCAGGCGAATCTTCATTTTAGCAATCCACCCGCCAATTTGTCGCGGGAAATCGCAAAAAGCCTAACTGCGGCGGATGGCGAAGAGCGGAGAGCCGGAAAAACAGAGAACCCGTTTTCCGCAACCTGCATCTCTCAGGCGAGTGGGGCCGTCAGCCCCCTGGTGATGTTGAGTTCTTCAAAATCTCAACTTATTTCCTGAATGGGACTACGCCGGCTTCTCGCCTTGGATTTCCACAATTGCGTTGCTGGCCGCTCTTTGCTCGGCTTCTTTCTTGCTGGCCCCCCAAGCCGAGGGAAACGTCTGCGAACCGATCACCGCGGAAATCTGAAAGCATTTGGAATGGTCGGGGCCTTTTTCGTCGAGCACCTGATATATGGGAGTTTCTCCGAAGGTTTTCTGCGAAAGTTGTTGCAATTGGCTTTTGAAGTTTTTCGCGCGGTTGAATTCCGGGCTTTCCTCGGTTCGCGAGACGAAGGTGCGTTCCACCATCCGCCGGCAGGCTTCCATGCCCCCATCGAAATACACGCCCGCCACCAACGCCTCGATCACCCCCGCCAAAATCGAGAGGGGAACTTCGTGGTGAATGCTCAAACCCTTTCCCAGCAGCAGGCAGCGATCCAAACCCAAGTTTTTGGTAATCTCCGCGCAGGTATTGCGGCTGACCAACGAAGATTTCATCCGCGTCAACTCGCCTTCGGGAGCCTGCGGGAAGCGGTGAAACAACGCTTCGCACACAATGGCCCCCAAAATCGCATCGCCCAAGAACTCCAACCGCTCGTTGGAGGTCAAACGGGTTTTCGAGACCGAGGCGTGCGTCAGGCAGGTCTCCAACAACTCGCGGTCGATAAACCGATAATGCAGGAGTTCTTCGCACAACCCGAGCTTTTGGGGGATCGTCAATTCGTCCGAGGACTCAAACACATCCGACATGGGACCAACCAAGGCAGAGGACTGAAAAATCGCTTCATCACCCCGCCAAATTACTCCCAGCACGAATTCTTGTCAACAAGCCCGCCGACCCGAGCGGAGATCCTCCGTAGATCGCAAATTTCAAAGGCAGCGGCCCAGAGCTTGAAAACCTAAAACAACATGCTTGCCCTCTGCTCCTTCTCCTTTCAGCCAAGCCAAAACCATTCCCTTTTCGAGAAATTCATTTCTCCGCGTTGCCCCGTTCGAGCGCTCGAAGTGACTCCCCAAAGCCAACCCGCCGATGCTCTGATTGAAACCGAAAAACGAAGAGTTCCAGTTTTCCCGAAACCGCAACGCCCAAACCAAACCCGGTTTCCCACGCGAAAATCCGCGAAAATCCCTTGCAACCTGAGTCGGAATGACATAAAAGACGACATCACAAATTTTTCCCCGATAGCTCAATCGGTAGAGCGAGCGGCTGTTAACCGCTAGGTTTTAGGTTCGAGTCCTAATCGGGGAGCTAAACACAAACGATTGCCGGGCCGTAAGTTACGGCTACCTGCGAAGACCGGAAATCGGAAAGAAAAGTCGGCGACTACCACTTTTCTACCACTTTTCAGTCTTCGGCAGCGCGGCGTGAAACGTCACCGTTTCACTTTTCCGAAAGGGAACCGCCCATGCCGAAGACACACAAACCGCCGAAGTATTGCCTGCACAAAGGGACGGGACAAGCCCGCGTCATCATCGACGGGGAACATGTCTACTTGGGCGAATACGGGACTCCCGAAAGCCGGGAACTCTACCAAACCGAAATTGCGAAATGGTTTGCCCGCAAAGGCGACGTGAGCAATTATTCCTTCACGGTCGATGAACTGGCGGTTTTGTTCATGGAACATGCCGGGGGGTACTACGTCAAGAACGGCAAGCAAACCAACGAAGTCAACAATTTTCAGATTGCACTTCGCCCCCTGATTAAACTTCATGGCCGATGCCGGGCACGCAAGTTTTCGCCCCGGAAACTGAAAGCCGTCCGCGATGCCATGATCGAGGCCGGTTGCGTCCGCACCTCGATCAACAAACAAATCGGTCGAATCAAGCTGATGTTTCGCTGGGCGGTCGAAAACGAATACGTTCCCGCCGAAGTCTACACCACGTTGGCCACGGTCGCGGGGCTGCGGGTTGGCCGTTCCGAAGCGGCGGAATCCGACCCCGTGAAACCCGCCCCCATCGAATTTGTTGACGCCATCGAACCCCACGTCACTCGGCAAGTTTGGGGAATGATACGGCTCCAACTGGCGACGGGGATGCGGCCCGGCGAAGTCGTGTTGATGCGGGGTTGCGACCTGAACCTTTCAGGCGACATTTGGGAATACGTTCCCGCTTCCCACAAAACCCAACACCACGGCAAAGGCCGCATGATCTTCATGGGGCCGAAGGCGCAGGAAGTGTTGCAAGCGTTCCTGAAAACCGACCTGCAAGCGTACTTATTTTCCCCAGTGGACGCCCGGCGGCAATTCGACGAACAACGCAAGGCGAGCCGAAAAACCCCGATGACGCCATCCCAGCGGGCACGCAAGCGGAAGGCGAAGCCGAAGAAACAACCGGGGGAACGCTACAACCCCGACAGCTACGGGGCCGCCGTTCGCAAGGGGTGCGAAAAGGCCGGGGTTCCAAGCTGGTCGCCCGGCCAACTGCGACACAACGCGGCGACCGAACTACGCCGGGAATTTGGGATCGAAACCGCCCGCGTGATTTTGGGCCATTCGTCGGCGGTCACATCGGAAATCTACGCGGAGAAAGATTTCGATGCGGCCCGCGAGACCATGCGAAAGATCGGCTGAACGAGGCAAAACAACGCGGCTAGGGCGACGGCCCGAACGCCGGAAATCTCTTGCACCGGCTGCCCGCGTTTTTCTTCGCAAGAGTCACCACGCAAGGGGGTGGCATGATGACAGCGGAAATCAAAGCGGCATCGAAAGCGGTTGGGGACGCCTTTCACTTTGCCGAATTGATCTTGAACCATGAGCGGTTTTCGGAAGCCCGGCATCCCGACAATGCGAAGCTGATGATCGAAAGCTATCTGTTGCTCGGCGATGACCTTGCCAAGTATGTTCAAGAGGCCGACCGGAATCATCAGACTTTGGCCAGCCTGATTTGGATTGGGCATGAAGAGGGCGCGAATTCACGCTTGGAACGTCAACAAAGTGATTCGCGAATTGCGGGACCAGTGGGAACGCGGCCCGCTTCTGTATTCCGAAGAACCGCCAACGGAAGCGGAACGAGAGGCGGGATTGCTCGAATGGCTTTGGTGGCGCTTGGCGGAAATCAACGGACTGGATTACCAAGCCGTTCGCCTGCGCATGAAGGCCGAACTTTGGCAGGCTCTGCAAGGCAGGAATCCCGAAACCAACGCCAGAATGCCGGAGCCTGGATACCTTGGGCTGATTGTCTGCGAGAAATCGAAAATAATTTCGCGGGAAGGCCGAAGTTCGCTTCCGGTTGATCTCTCGAAGAAGGATGTTCGGTGGTCGATCTTCTGGCCGCTTTTTAAGGCGGGGAGGGATGGACTCAACCCGGATAGTCTGAAGGACAAGCATTCGGGAGAGAAACGCTCCTTCGACGCAAATCTTTCAAATCTCCGCGAAGACATCGCGACATTGGGGGTTCTCGTCAGCAAAGCCAAGCGGGGCCGATACAGACTCTTGGACGAATCCGAACAAATTTCCGAATAAATCGAAATTCAAACGATACTCAATCCATACTCAAATGCCATTTGAGTACGGTGGTTTAATCTCCGTTCAGTCGCTTCCAAAACGATTGACCGGAGATTTTCTTATGACCACGGAACCACTGCAACCGCTTCTCCCGCTTCTGGCGAAGACCCTCGGCCATCGCCCCGCCCCCGCAACGATTTGGCGGTGGATGACGTTGGGCATCAAGTCGCCCAATGGTCGCCGCATCAAGCTCGACGCAAAAAAGGTTGGCGGGAAACTCTACGCCAGTCCCGAAGCTCTCGCCCGCTTCATCCAGGCCCAAAATCCGCCGGCAGAAGACTACGCGGACGGTGGCGGCGAGCGGACGCCGGAACAGACTCGGCGGCTGCAAGAGGCGGGCTTGTTGTGATCCGGCCGCGAAAAAACAGCCCCGCGCGACAGGACCAGTCACGCGGGGCAAAATCCAACACTCTCAAAGGCATTGTCGCAATGACATCGACCACACGCAACGGACGGCACGCCGATGAAATGCCGGTCCCTCTCATCAGGTTTGATCGGCTGAAAAATCAGCATCCGAACTTAAAGCCCGAAATCATCCAAGGCATCGCCCGACAATGTGAATCCATCGGCATTCACGCCAAGAGTAAGATGGGGAAGACTTGGTTCGCTTATCTGCTCTCCCTTTGCGTGGCGAGCGGATGCCATTTCCTGGGGCGGCATCGTTGCGACCGGGGGCGGGTCATCATCGTTGACAACGAACTTCATCCCGAAACCCTTGCCCACCGTATTCCCAAAGTTGCCGACAAAATGGGTTTGCACGATGCCGACTGGCAAGAGAATCTTTCGGTTCTTCCCCTGCGAGGCCAGCTAAAGAACGTTTTCGAGTTGAGACCGTTTTTTGAGCGTGTCGGGGATTGTCGGCTTATCGTGATTGATGCCTTGTACCGCATGCTTCCGCCGGGCATTTCGGAGAACGACAACGCGGCGATGGCCGAAGTGTTCAACGCCATTGATGCCTATGCTGCAATGACCGGGGCGGCGATTGCCTTCGTCCATCACGCCTCGAAGGGTAACCAATCGGAGAAAGACATTACCGACGTAGGGAGCGGTGCGGGAAGTATCGCAAGGGCGGTTGATTCTCATTTAATTTTGCGGCCGCATCAAGAACCCGACCACGTTGTTTTGGATGGCGCAGTGCGATCCTTCGCGCCGATTGACCCGGTTGTTCTCCGATGGGATTTCCCGCTTTGGGAAGTTGTTCGCGATATGGACCCGGAAGCACTCAAAGGCAAGAAATCCGCCGGCGATGAACGGCAATTGGCACGCGACGGGGAAGGCAAGGGCGACATCCTCGAAGCCCTTGAAGCCGGACCGCAAACCAAGCGGCAACTGAGGAACAAGCTGGGCATGGGACCGGACCGCCTCAATCGGTTGGCCCGCCAACTCATCAAGAGCGGCGATGTTCAAGAAATTAAAATTAGTGAACAGGACACCTTACAAATTACCCCCCGGTCTGGAACGGTCCCTAAAGGGCGGACCGTCCAGACCACCTTCCCCGGTCTGGAAAGCCGGAGCCCGGTCTGAGGATTTTCAGGGATCAAACGAATGACCGAACCGTACACCAAAGCCGAGACCGTCCGACGACTCCGTGAAGAACTCGCCAAGCGGTTCCCACAAGCGCATGGCGGGAAAGCCAAATCCCTCCGCGAAACCCACCGCTCCACGGAACCGCTGGAACCCAAGGAATCCACCCACGACGCAAACACAAGCCCGAAAGCCGAAAGCCCGCCGAAGTAATTCCCGGCTGACTCCCCGCAACATCCTGGATTTATCAATCCCCAATTCCCAAGATTTGACGCATGTTCCTGGATTTAACATACCATTTGTTCCTTGGGTGATTTTTCCGGCAAGCTGATGGGAACCCATCTTCGCCGGTTCCAACGCCATCGGTAAAGCTGATGGGAATGCAATCACATCGGGTTCATTGGTAAGCTGAGAAGATGCGTTTCCCATCAGCATTCCCGATGCTTCTGTTTCTGGCCGGTTGCTCCCATCGGCCAGAATCGTTTCTATCCCGTGCGGACCTGCAAGCCATTCCCGACGTGGTGGCCGTCGATGTGGATGCGGGCGATTCCCCGGCGGTGCAAATCATCCACGTTTTGAACTGGCACTTCGTGGATCGGGCAGCATTCGAGCGGGACGGCGGCGGCGATTGGGAATCGTTTCTTCAATCGGTGGAAGCCGTCCAGGCTCAACAAATCGAACTGTTCCGGCGGCTCCGCGATCACCACGGAATCGAAGCAATGTTTCAGGAAGGCATGACCGATGCCGACGTGCATGAATTTCACAAGCTGGCCGATGCGCTCGAGGGTTGGACGGAACCCGCCGGGGATGACCCGCTGAGCGATTTTCTACGACAGCAAAAGCGGGTAGACGGCTTGCTGTTGGGATCGGCCGCTTTTCTAGTTCCGGGCTTTGGGCGTTTATTCTCGCTCCGCCAGCTTGCGAGTGTTCGCCTCGATCGCCAGAAGCAGCAGAATCAAAGCGGCAAGGATTTCCAGACCTGCGCCTTGGTATAACCCTCCCTGTATAAAAACGTCGTCTCGCGAAAGATAGAGCCAGGGTCGACGCCTTTTTGTGAGGAACCTTATGGCGATTTGATGGATTGAATACCAGAGCGCGCGGCGGATGCGTGGGTTGTTCGATATAGGTGCATCAGTGATGCGTTGCAATAACCAAACAACCCTCATGTCAACTCCCTCACGCCGCCCGCCGCTCGTAATGCTTCAGCAACCCGCCGAGTCTTTCATGGCAAACTATCTCGCCGCCGCCTCCACTTTGCTCCATTATCCCGCTGATCAGCTCATTGCCAATTCCCTAGTGCGGCCTTTCTTTGTGATAATGCTTCACGAATTCCGACACGATATGGTTGAGATGCTTCTCACCAAGTACCACGAAATGGTCCAAGCACTCTTGCCCAAGGGTTTGCACAAATCTCTCGACGTAAGCATTCATATTGGGGCAAGCGGGCAAAAGCTTCTTCACTCGGATGCCCTCCGCTTTGAAGATTTCATCAAACTGTGCGGTGAATTTCGTGTCCGCGTCGTGGATGAGGTCGGTTGGCATTTGCTTCTCCTCGGCGAACTCCATGCACATGTTGCGTGCTTGCTGGGCCACCCAACGAGAATCCGGATGCGCAGTGGCTGAGGAAATCCAAACGCGCGAATGCGGCCATGATTGGGAAAGCTTGTGCCGTAGGAGGCTCGTTTCAGCAACAAAAAGTGGCCCACTTGATCCATTCTTGCTAGAGACGACATGCTCCGAATTGAGAGTCGCTGTGGGTAATTCTGCAAATTCCCTGCCAGCATTTTGTTGAGTAATTCTCCCCTCGCCTAAAATAATCCGTAATATTTGATTCATCTCACGTTCGGAAAGTAACCGATTCTACTTGAGGGGATTTTCAGATTTTTCAAAACAAGGAGTTGAACATGCGGCCTCTCATTTTTTTCTTGATGTTGGTCTGTCTAAGTTCTTCGGCCTTCGCCCAAGTTGTCCCTCTTCGGGTCACAATTAGCGAATGCGATCTGAACAATTGTAGGAATTTCATCTCATCGGCTTCCGCAGTCCATATTGGGCGAATTCAGACCAACACTCATATATTTCTTACGGCAGCCCATGTTCTGGGCCCGCTTTCTCCTAATGCAATCCAAATGGAATTGGGGGAGATTCATGTCCGTGTGGAAAACGAATGGCTGCCCGCGACCCTAATTCGTTCCACAAAAACCGATGGGATTGATCTGGCCTTGTTGAAGGTCCAGGCTCCGCTTTCCCAACTGCGATGTCTTCCTCTCTTAGAAATCCCTCTTCAGGAAAATGATACGGTCTACCTAGCGGGCTATCCCGAGGGCAAAGAGATTCGAGTGATTGCTGGACGCGTCATTACAACCAACTTCAATAATTACCCACTGGCAATTGATCAACGTCCGATCGAGGGAGAAAGTGGGGGGCGCGGTCGTAATCAATGGAGAGTTGGCGGGAATTATCAGCGGTTACCCGAACGTGAAGAACCCCATCTGCTTCTTCACCAACGCGGAGTCCATTCAACGGTTTCTCCAAAGCAGTCTGAAAGATACTCCTCGCTGTTATCCCGTGAAATAATTGAGAAGCATTTTTTCTGAGGGTTGCCCGATTGAAGAATTGCGAAAGTCGCCGCGGTATGAACCTGCTGATTGGATCTCTATGAGCCAAAATTCATCAATTTCCGCAATCGCTGATTGATATCAAAGATCCAAATTCGGATCCCTCAGAAGGAATCCTATGGCTGACAAGAGACTCAAAGACCAACCGTCCTGATTCTGCGGCAATTCGTGGCAATGTAGGCAGCATGAAACAAGCGAAAGACCCCATCGATGCGCTCCGAAAATCCGATAGGGCGCATTTTCGTTGGGCTTAGCCCAATTCTTCCAGATATTTCAGCGCCTGGCGGGCTCGGTCGATTCCGCCAAGATCATTGACCAGCTTCTTCGCTTCGATCAGATTGTCGGCGGTCAGGGCCTTGGATGTGGGCGGTGTAGATTTCTTCGTCGCCGATTTCTTGACAGCCGTTTTGACCGGGGCGGATTTCTGCCTATCTGATTCGCCCGCTTTCTCCATTCGCTGTTTGATCTGACTAACCAATCCCACGCTCACGTCTCGCTCGGCAAGTGCGCGGCGGATGACGGATGCTGGTAGCACGGACGGCTTGGGAATTTACTTCATCGCGATGTTCCGCCGGTCATCTGCGGGCCGAGTTCTTTGAAGAGGTCCACCCAGGAAAGCCAGATCGCGTTGTGGATCGTGGCCTTGCCGGTCTCTTTCAGCTCGGCCAGCTTGGCGGGCGATTCATCTGGCCAGTGGCCTATCCAGCCGTGGGCGAAAGGGCGGCTCTTGAGGAGGAATTCGCGTTCGTCGTCCGCGCCGCAGCTCAAGGGGAAGGTCTCGCCGATGACGATGGGCTTGCCCCAGTCGAACTGCTTAAGAAGCTTGATCTCGTCATCGACCTTGCCGGTCTTGGGATACAGATGCGGCGAGACAAAATCGAGCTGTTCGGCGGCGGCCTTGTAGGCGCCGGGGAACGGGAGCATTCCCATCGTGATCAGGTGTGTCTGGTCGTGCTTGCGGATGGCGGAGACCATGCGCTTTGTCCACTCGCGGAAGATCTCATCGCCGTTGCGATTGCCGGGATCGAGGCTGAGCCGCTGGCAGAATTCAACATCGCCCATCCTACCCATGTACCACCCGTCGTCTCGCTTGCCGACCGCGCCGGGTTCGTTGACCAAGTCATAGGCGAAGACGGCCGGGCTTTCGGCACAGGTGCGGGCGATGGTTTCCCAGAAAAAGGCCTGTGTCTTCCACCGATCCTGCTCATCCATCGAATCGTACCAGGCCATGCGATCCTTGATCTTGTAGCAGGCCAAGCCGGTGATCATGAGGCGGATGCCCGAGTTCTCGGCGATCTTGAGGAGCTTCCTGAGTTGGTCGAGCGATTGGGGGTCGGCCTGGTCCGGCCCCCTCAGGATATGGGGCATTTCGGGATGGATTCTGGCAACGGTAGTGCCGGCGGCCTTCATCTCAGCGAACTCGCGCTCGACACGCGCCGGGTCGTTGACCAGTCGCTCCATAATATCGACCGAAGCATAGTTGTGACCCCAAGGAACGAAGCGATCTCCGGAAGGATAGAGGATGAAGCCACTTTGGTCTGGGGCGATTTTCACCGTCTCCATGCCCGCCGCCCAGGCACCGCGATTGACGAACACCAGGACCAATAGAAGCGAGCTGTGGATCAAGAGGCGGAAGAGTCGAAGTGTCATTGCGGTCCCCCGTCATTGATTTTCTGAAATGTAATTTCGTGGTTCTGGAAAGAACACCAGCCGGATCCCCGTCGCTCCTGAAGCCTTATTTACTGATCAGGTCAAACGCTCGTTTCATAGCGTCCGATGTTGACCGACAGGCGTCGTCATTGTCCAGGGCGTTGAGCTTCGCATTGAACGGTTCGGCCCGAATCGGGCCATCATACCCAATTTCGACCAACACGCCAAGAAAGGTCTTCAGATCGAACACGCCGGTCACTGCGGGCAGCTTACGTTTGTTGTCGATTTGGTGATCGATTTCCAGGTCTGTTGGCGCGTCGTTCAAATCGCGAGCAATAATGTCTTTGTTGGCTAAAGTCCGCAAATCCGCGGCGGATTCGTGCGACGTGTACCAGTGCCAACTGTCAAGAACCAAGCCCACGTTGTTCTCGCCGATCTCAGTGATCAGTTCTTTCGTCTCAGCCATCGTGTGAATGAAGCTGTGATTTGTCGAGGCCCAAAGCGTCTTCGGGCCAACGTATTCCATTCCGAAACGCTGACCATGGTCGCCGAGGATCTTCACGCAGGCTCTCAGGCGACGAGCGTGCTGACGAAAGTTGGCGACATAAGTCAGTTCCTCATGATAGGGACGCAGCCAGGTACCGACACGAGTGATGCCGGCGAGTTGTATGGCTTTGGCCGCTACGGGCAACTTCTTCAGATCTGTTTGGAACGTCTGTTCGTCCTTACGAAATTCGATCGGGAATCCGGCCGCTCCCCAAACGATTCGTTTTGCCTTGAGCATTGACGCAAGTTCGAGACGAGCCGAGTCATCAAGCGAAGACAGGAAGCCCGGATCGGCATAGACCGATTCGCAACCGTATTACGCCGAAAGGCTGAGTTCGAGGGAGCGTGAAGAGACCTGCTGCGCACGAGGCGATCATGACTCGACGACTCATTTGACTCATGGCGATGCTTCCATTTGAAAGAGTCCGATGTGGGTTGACAATTGCACTGTAGCAGCGAATGTGCGCGAAGCGGATTGCGGTTAACTCAGTCCCTCTGACGTTACCAAAACCTCATATCGAAATTCTGGCAATAGCGGGATGATCTTTCAAGCAAATGCCCGGGTGCCTCCAGGGCCATCGCCAATTTCACAATACCCAGCAGAGTGAAGAGGCGTTGAGAGTTCCGGGTGAAACTGCGGATCGTGGCGGCGAGATTGTCCGTTCCCAACTGACGGAGCCAATTCAAAGCGGCATTGCGGAACGCGGCCAAGTTCTGTGGGGCGTGGCCCCGGCAAATCGTGCAGAGATCTTTGTCCAGTGTGGTGTCGCGAACGTAATGCACTCCGTTTTCGATCGACGCCCAATGGCCCCGCGATAATTGGAGCAAGGTCTCCGCGTTCGCTCGACGGGGTTTGAGAGAGGTTACGAAATAGGCGACCTCCTGTTGCCGCTTCTCCCCGATCTGACGGGTCCGCAGAATCCGGCAGACTTGGCCCACGTGCGGCCAATCCAGATGATCATTCAATCCCACGCTGCTCGTCAGTTCGCGCGTCTCCACCCGCCCGTGCCCCTTCTCGACTTGCCGGACCGTTTGCCGTTCGGCTTGGCGTTGTTTCTGCGCCCAAGGGGGAAAAAGCCGCCTCGCAGGCGGCAAACTCTTGCTGGATGTCCCGAAGTAGATTCGGATGGTTCTCTTTCACTTGAAAGAAATACTCCCCACCGGAATCGACAATCGCCTCACACAGATCCCGCTGGCAGAACAGCGCATCGCCCGTGATCACCCGGGCCTTCCCAAACCAGGGATTTCAATAAATCCAAGGCCGCTTTGTCTTCGTTGGTCTTTTGATCGACCGCCACTTGCGATAAGACACAACCGGTCTGATGATCCACGGCGGCCAACAAATGCACCGCCGGGGAAAACTCGCGTAGTGTTCCGCACAAGGTCTTGCCGTCAAACGCTACCGCTTGGAGAGCGCCCTTGTCGGTGGCCAATTGAAGTTCCTCAGTGATCCAACGTTTGAGGGTTTCTTCCAGAACTTGAGGCGGGAGTTTCATCAATAAATCGCGAAAACCAATCTTTTTTAGGCGGTCTTCGAGTAAAGCCCATGGCATGCCAGATGTCGGTGGTCTGATCATGCAACCATTCGACTGCCGGTCCAACCGCGATGACCACACAGAAACGCACAAATCACAGCCGTGAGCATGGCTGTTAAGGGATGGCGCAGTCCTTGACGCCCGCGGTGATCAGGAACTTGGCCAAATAGGTCAACAAGCTCCCGGCGCGAGCCGGTTCCATCAGAACACCTCCGTGCCGAGAAAAAAGGGACTCCATAAACTTCCAATAAGTTTACCAAACTCGTCAACCCCAAAAAGGCGATCGACGTGCCCCCCGACCAGCATAATTCCCGCGACATTGAAAAAGCAGTAAAATGGACAGCGACATCGGTAACACCGTAGTCGCGGCCTATTTTGGATTGACGAATTAACCGGCCTCCGTAATAGGGTTTTCAGTGTAAAAATGCTAAAGTTGTCAGAAGCAAACCAAGAAGTGCGTAGGGATTTCGTTGCGGGACAACCGCCAACCTACTGATGAATTTCCTCCCGTCTTGGACCACGCTGAATCGCCCTTCGGCAAGCGGTCGCCGATTCATGGATTTGCTGAAAGCATTCGCCAGTCAAGAAACCAAAGTTCAGGGAAAACGAGGTGAGGAATGTCGTCGGACTCAGCCAGCCCTGGATTGGCATCGAAAGAACAGGTGGCCATTCTGGATGCGACTCCCGTGATGGGAGAATTGGACGTCTCAAGGGCCAAAGAGTTGAGCATGGCCCAGGTAACGCCCCCCCTCCAAGTGCCCGGTTATGAGCAAGAGCAATTCTTGGGGCGTGGGGCCTACGGCGAAGTATGGAAGGCAGTCAACAGCAACAGCGGACGCATCGTGGCCATCAAGTTCTACAATCGGCGGGGTGGCCTGGATTGGTCCCACATGTCACGCGAAGTGGAGAAGCTTCAATATCTGTTTTCCGATCGCTACGTGGTGCAGCTCTTCGATGTGGGATGGGATGCCAATCCTCCCTACTATGTCATGGAATACATGAAATACGGTTCCCTGGAAGATCGACTCCAGGCAGGCCCCATTTCTATCGCCGATGCCGTCTCAATGATTCGTCAAATCGCAGTGGGACTCGTGCATGCGCACGATCGAGGCATTTTGCATTGCGATCTCAAGCCAGAGAACATTCTTTTGGATGATGAAGGCCACCCCCGTTTGGCCGATTTCGGTCAATCGCGACTAAAACATGAACATGCACCGGCGGTGGGCACGCTGTTTTACATGGCCCCCGAGCAGGCTGAACTCTCCGTGGTCCCGGACGTGCGTTGGGATGTCTATGCCTTGGGGGCGATCCTTTACCGGATGGTGACCGGGAAACTTCCTTACCTCACCGCCGAGTCCAGCCAATCGCTGGCCTCCCAAGAGAGCGTGGATAAACGCCTGCAAACGTACAGTCAATTGCTTCAGCGTTCGGAGTTTTCCTTAGAGCACGACCAGGTGGCCGGTGTCGATCCCGCCCTCCGGGAAATCATTGATCGTTGCTTGGCCATCAATCCGAAACACCGTTACCCCAATGTGCAATCCGTGCTTCATGCGTTGGCCCTTCGAGAATCCAAACAGGCACAGCGGCCCCTGCTGATTTTAGGGATCGCGGGGCCAGGAATGGCTGTGCTGTTACTTTCGTTGGGGAGTCTCTTCTTATTTAATCGGACCCTGCAAACGGCGCGTGACAATTTGCTCGAACGAACCTATGAAAGTGATCAATTTGCCGCCAAGTCGGTCGCTTCCCAATTTGCGATGGAGATCGAACGGCGCTGGCAGGCCCTGATGCGTGAGGCACAAACCGGGCCTTTGCCGGCATTTCTGCAACAAGATCCCGCCCAACAAAACCTAAAGGCGACTCCAAGTGGAATTTCTCAATGGCTTAACGAACGGTACACTTATTGGAATACGCAGTTTGGCGAGCAAACCAAGGCGTCTTACTGGTATGTTTTGGATCGAAACGGAGTTCTCCGCGGAGTAACACCGGCGGGCGAGGAGTTGGTGGGAACGTATTTCGGCTATCGCGATTACTTTCATGGACAGGGACACCAGCTAGCTCCCGACGGTCAGGTTCCCAAGCCAATTCAGCAGAGCTGTCGTTCGAATGTCTTTCGCAGCCAACCGAATAACCGGTTGGCGGTGTCTTTAAGTGTTCCCATCTCTGCCCCCAACGATCCCACGCAAGTATTGGGAGTCTTAGTGATGGAGTCGGATTTGGGACACTTCGCCGAGTTTCAGGGAAGCAGAAACCAGGCGGCGGTTTTGATCGACACAAGGCCCGATGATTCGGGACGTCGAGGATCGATCGTCGAACATCCGCAACTCAATGCAAACCGTGAATCCAACCAGCGAACGCATGAGTTTTACGTCGAAACATCCACCCTGGCGGAACTTGATGCCATTCGCCAAAAGAAACAGGATCGGCTCAACGGGGATGAAAAGACGCAGGCGAATCGCGCATCCGCTCCGACAATTCTTCATTCTTACCACGATCCCGTGGCTGGTTTCGAGGGAGATCCCCTGATCGCTGTGGTCGAACCGATCTCCTTTCGTCAGGAAGGAGTCCCGTTTCGGGAGAGTGGCTGGTTCTTGCTTGTTCAAGAAAATCAGACCCAGACGCTGGAACCAATTTCTCAATTGCGGAGCATGGTGATTCGGGGGAGCACGGCCGCGTTGGTGGTCGTGGTATTGGCTCTGGCCGGTCTTTGGGGGTTAGTGGTCTACATCCAAAACGCTCCCCAGCGGCTCCGCGCCTCCCAAATCTGGAGTGGGCATCTTTCTGGGGGGACTTCAAGCTCCTCATCGAGGGATGAATGACCGAGAAACGGAAAAGGAAACAACAAGGGAATACCCTGCCATGTTGGAAATAACGGCTCGATGCGAACGAGATGGCCAAATCTCGCGACACCGATTGCCACTGAATGAAGTCGTGGTCTTGGGACGTGAGGCGAAGGATTGGAGCATTCCCTGGGAACCGTGGCTTTCGCGGCGGCACGTCGAAATCCGCATGGAGAAAGGGCAGGTCCAAGTCTCTCGACTCTCCCAAGCCCAAAACCCGGTGATGTTTCGGGGCCGGCCCGCCGAGACTTTCCTTTTGCGACCGGGGGATTGTTTTGTCATCGGCGAGACCGTTTTTACGCTGTCCTCCAAGTCCGATTCGGTGAACTCGGACAGCGAACCCCTCATCAATTCCTTTTCTATCGGGCATGAAGAGCTGAGGCAGGTTGCGTTTCGAGATGCTCCCCATCGGCTGGATGTGCTCGGCCGCCTCTCAAAGATCATCTTCAGTGTGAGTGAAGAATCCGAACTGTATGCCCAAACCATCGATCTCCTGATGGAGGGCATTCGGAAAGCCAACCTGATCGCCGTCGTCAAAATTGACTCCCAGACCTCCGAGCATGTCTCGATCCTGCACGTGGACTCCCGCATGATTCGGGAAGGGCGGTTTCAGCCCAGCCGCCGCTTATGCCAAGAAGCGATATTGCAACTCAAGCAAAGCGTGGTCCACATTTGGGCCAACCGCGAACGAAGTTCGACGGAAGCATACACCCTCGTGGGAAATTTTGATTGGGCTTTTTGCACCCCGCTGCAAGGAGACACCTGCAAGGGCTTGGGAATTTACGTGGCGGGAAGTCTCAGCGAAACGTCCCCCGCGACCCTCATGACTAAAAGTGTCAGCAATGATTTGAGCGAGGATGTCAAATTCTGCGAACTGGTCACAACGATCGTCAGCGCATTGCGGGAAATGCAAACCCTCCAGCACCGCCAAAGCGTGCTCCGTCACTTCTTCTCGCCGAGTGTCCTGCGGGTGTTGTTTGCGGCGGACCCCGAAAAAGCCTTGCAGCCCCGCGAAAGCGATATTTCGGTGCTCTTTTGCGACCTCCGAGGATTTTCCCGGAAGATTGAAATTGCCTCGGAAAATCTCCCCGCGATTCTGGATCGGCTCAGCGAAGCCCTCGACGTCATGTCGAAATGTATTCTGAGCCATAACGGAGCGATTGCTGATTTCCTCGGGGATTGCGCGATTGGGTTTTGGGGCTGGCCTTTGGCCCAACCGAACGATGTGGAACAAGCCTGTGCGGCAGCCCTTGAGATTCAATCTGCTTTTGGGGCATTTGCCCAACAACCCAACCACCCTCTCTACGGGTTTCAAGTGGGGGTGGGACTTGGCACCGGCCGAGCCTTGGCCGGACAAATTGGCAGTCGCGACCAAGCCAAGGTGACCGTCATGGGGCCGGTGGTCAATTTGGCGTCACGTTTGGAGGGTTTGACCAAACTGCTGCGGGTTCCCATTCTCATTGACGAGCCTACCGCACAAGTCGTCGCCAACAAAATGCCGACAACCAAAGCCCGCCGCCGGTCTTTGGCCCGCATCAAACCCTATGGCCTAGAAATCCCGTTACTGGTCAGCGAATTGCTTCCACCAATCAGTGAAAACTCGCTGCTGACCGAGATGCACTTAAACCATTATCAATCCGCGCTGGAAAACTTTCTGGCCGGCCGGTGGAGAGAAGCCTACGAAGAACTTCACCTTCTTCCTCCCGAAGATCGAGGGAAGGATTTGCTATTGAGCTTCATTCTGAAGCACAATCATACCCCACCCGCGGATTGGGATGGTGTCATCACAATGCAAAGCAAAAACTGATGAGATGCTTCGTCTTTTCGGACAGGGGAACTCCGAAAACTGGCGTTAAAAAAAGCCAACGAAGCCGGCACAAAAAACCCCGTTGGGTGGCACGATCTGAGGCTTTGCGAAGGGCGTGGTTCTGCGTCGGCGGGGTGCCTGGCAAGGGCATTCAAAAAACCGCGATAGCTTGTCGCAATGAACTCGCCGGGAAACCAATGGGTGGCCAAGGGCGTCACGTTTTCCCGCATGGGCCGGCGGGGTGGCGCTGGCGAAAGGGCGAGAAGCGAATGGATTGTGTGTGTGTGTGCCACTCACCGCCGTTCACCCCTAGAAATAGCGGGTTCGGCAGTTTTTGGAAAAGTCACTACCAGTTGAGATTCAAGGATTTCTAAAACTATCGAATTTCAAGGGGAAATGAGGGTGAACGGCGTAGTGTGCCACTGGCTCTGCCAGTGCGATCTTCGGGATTCATTCGGTTCTTGGTGGCCTTTCCGCTTTGCCCCCTGCTCGCGATAAGGCACTGGCAAAGCCAGTGGCACATTTATTCTTTGGCATTGGTGGCATTTTTCGGAAGTGAATGTGTCAATCATGCAAACACTGGCAACAAGTTGCCGGTGCAACTCCGCCGAGAAACAAACTCGCGTTTCCAAGCGGAAAGACGATCGGTCAGGTTTTGTCTCGATTCCCGATGTCCGCCGTCTATGCCGGTCGCTTGGGTGCGAAAGGAACGCCAAGGATTGACGAATCAATAAGTATCGCATCTCTCGTGGCTTGGGTTTCCAGCCGCACCCCAAGGGAAAGATGCCCCTGCCACTTATTTCTTCGCGGATCCCACGGGAGGACTCCCTCATAAGCGACAACTCCCCTGGTGGTCCGCGGGAAAATGTCAACAATCCTTGCCGGTGGATTCCCGAGAGGAAAAAGTTTTGAGATTTCAGTTGACATATCGTGAGGTTACGATATATTGTAGTAAAGGAGGACTCAAAATGAACGCGAAATCCACAATGAAGCCGAAGAAAGACCTAGCCGCTCTGTCGGAAGCAGCGGAGTGCTTGAAGATTTTGGCTCATCCCGTGCGGTTGCGGATGGTGCAGCTTTTGCTGAAGGGGCGGTATACCGTGGGCGAATTGGCCGAGGATTGTGAAGTGCCGAACAACCTGGCCTCGGAGCATCTCCGGCTGATGCAGCGGTGCGGTTTTTTCACCAGTGACCGTGAGGGACGAAAAGTGTTTTACCAAATCGCAGAACCCCATTTGGCAAATATCATGCGTTGTATTGAAATCCGGTTCCTGTCGTAGGCCGACTTTTTTCAAAACATATCGTAACATTAGGAGATTTAAGCATGTCAAACGTCACTACGGTTTCCGTCAAAGAATTGGCAAAACGAAGCGAGCAACACCCCGTGGAAGTCATTGATGTCCGCACGCCCGTGGAATACCGGGAAGTCCATGCGAAGATCGCCAGGAACGTGCCTTTGGATTCACTGGCTCCCCAGAACATTATGCAAGCCCGGAACAGTTCCTCTCAAGAACCACTGTACGTGATTTGCCAAAGCGGCAACCGCTCCGGCAAAGCCTGCCAGAAATTCTTGGAGGCAGGTTACAGCAACATCATCAGCGTGGAGGGCGGCACGAAGGCTTGGGACGAAGCCGGGTTGCCGGTTGTGCGGGGAAAGAAGGCGATTTCCCTAGAACGCCAGGTGCGGATCACGGCGGGCTTTCTTGTGCTCTTAGGAGCGGTGTTGGGCTATTTCGTTCATCCCTATTGCATCGGCCTCTCGGCCTTTGTGGGGGCAGGATTGATGTTCTCCGGCATCACCGACACTTGCGGAATGGGCCTGATCTTGCGCGGATGCCTTGGAACCAAATCAAGTGCCAACAGGAGAACCAAACGTGCTCTTCGCATTAAGCGTTCTGTTCGGAACCTTCGTAGGTTTCGCTCTGGGTTTGACGGGGGGCGGCGGCTCCATGCTAGCTGTGCCGATGTTGGTTTATGGCTTGTCCATTGCTCCTCGGGAAGCCTTCGGCATCTCGCTGGCGGCGGTGGGAACGATGGCATTCGCGGGAGTGATCCCTCGATGGCGTTCCGGCCAAGTGGAAGTCGGCACGGGAATGGTCTTTGCCGTGGCCGGCATGGCGGGTGCCCCCTTGGGAACTTGGTTGTCGGGGGTGATTTCTGAATCGATTCTGCTGATCTTGTTCGCCCTCCTAATGCTGATTGTCGCAGTGAGAATGTGGACAAAAGCCGCTAGCTTGGAATTTCTTCCAGCAGCTTGTGATGACACAGCCGAGGGTTCCGCCTGCCAACGATCGGCAACCGGCGAACTGAGGCTAACATCGCGGTGTGCCGTCTTGCTGTCGATCGTGGGACTGATTACGGGGGTGCTGTCAGGTCTATTTGGCGTGGGAGGGGGGTTTGTAATTGTCCCCGCCTTAGTGCTCTTTAGCGGAATGCCGATTCAACGAGCGATTGCGACTTCCTTACTGGTGATTGTATTGGTCAGTATTTCCGGCGTGTCCGCACATTTTCTTGCGGGACGGGGGATTCCATTGGCCATCACGGGATTGTTTGTGGCGGGAGGAGTGCTGGGGATGCTTTTGGGAACCGCCGTGGGTAAGCGCCTCTCCGCTCCCTTGCTTCAGAAAGTTTTCGCGACCGGAATCGTCGTGGTCGCTGTGTTTGTGGGAACAAGAACATTGATTTCCTAAGGAGCAAAACCATGTTTTTTCATCAACGATTCGTGCCGGGGTTGGCGATCTATTCTTACATTGTCGGCGATGAGCAAACGCAAACCGCCGCCATCGTCGACCCCACGCGCGACATTGAGGAATTCCTCGAAATCGCAAAACGCGAGGGACTGCACATCAAGCACGTTTTGGAAACCCACGTGCATGCGGACTTTGTGAGTGGAGCCAGGGAGTTGAAAGCCCGGCTGGGGGATGAAGTTTCCGTTCATTGCTCGGGCCTGGGAGGCCCGGAATGGACCCCGCCTTACGCGGACCATGTCGTCCAGGATGGGGATGAAGTCCAGTTCGGCAATGTCCGGCTGAAAGCGGTTCATACGCCTGGGCATACGCCGGAGCATTTGGCATGGGCCTTGTTCGACGATTCGCGGAGTAAAGACTCTCCTTGGCTGATTTTCACGGGGGATTTCGTGTTCGTGGGAGATGTCGGGCGGCCCGACTTATTGGGCGAAGAAGCCCGCAAAGTTTTGGCTCACCAACTTTATCAAAGCGTGTTTCAAAAACTCCCGCCTCTGCCGGATTACACGGAAATCTTTCCCGCGCATGGGGCAGGATCTTTGTGCGGCAAGGCGATCGGTTCACGGTCATCTTCCACGTTGGGTTATGAGCGCCGCTTCAGTTCGGCCTTAACGGAAAAGCCTGAGCAAGAGTGGATCGAGACCTTGATGGATCAAATGCCGCTTTCGCCGCCTTATTTTGCCCGCATGAAACGCATCAACAAAGAAGGCCCGAAAGTGCTGGGGCCAGAGCTTCCCGGCGGCAAACGCTGGAGCGCCAAGGAAGTTTACGAGCGAACGTGCGAGAACTGTTTGATCGTGGATGTCCGGTCGAAAGAAGCCTTTGCTGCCGCCCATATTCCGGGCGCGATTAACATTCCCTATGGTGCCAATTTGCCGACGTGGGCGGGCTGGGTGCTGCCTTATGATCGTCCCACGTTGATCGTGCCGGATCATCCCCGCCACATGCCGGAAATCGTCACGCATCTGGTTCGAGTCGGCTTCGATGATGTGCAAGGTTTTTTGGAAGGGGGCATGGATGCGTGGGAAGTCAAAGGCTACCCCTTGGCGACTCTCGCCACGTTCTCCGTCCAGACATTGCAACGTCGGCAGCATGAGATGACCGTCCTGGATGTCCGCACTGAAAAGGAATGGGACTCGGGACACATCGCTGGGGCAATGCACATTCATGGAGGAAAATTGCAAGAGAAGATGAAAGAAGTTCCCCGAGACAAACCTGTAGCTGTGATCTGCGGCTCTGGTTATCGGGGGTCCATCGCGGCCTCGTTGCTCAAACGCGAAGGCTTTCAAAATGTGGCCAATGTGTTAGGCGGGATGTCCGCCTGGAAAGCAGCCGGCTTGCCGGTTGAGTAACAAATCAATGGCATTTCTTAACCCCAAACGAAACTAGGAAGTTAATAAAGTGAACAACCAAAGCCTCACGCTTGGCGATCACCCGCGCCTCGGCCCCACACGTTTCGCGGATTGGCTTCCCTCTCAGTCGGTGGTGGCTCACTGAGGGGTGTTGCCGTGATGGATCTCGCGGGGGGAGTCGGCGGGCTGTATCGTGAGTTGAGGCGGGCGTTTCCCCCATCTCAAGAACCAGCAAACCTCACTTTTCTGTGGCGATATGGCTCAAGTCCCAGACCCGAATCGTCCCGTCACGGCTTGCCGTGGCGATGCGATGGCGCGTGGGATCGAGGGAAATGTTATGCACCGCGGACTCGTGCCCGCGAAGATTCGCGATGATGGAACCATCCGAGAGGTTCCAAACTCGCGCGACGCCTTCATGTCCGCCCGTGACCAAATGGGTTGAGTCCGCGCAAAACGCGGCTGCCCAAATATCGGCTTCACTGCCAACCAATTTCATGACTTGACCGCCCGTGGCAACATCCCAAAGGCGAATCTCCTTATTCCAACCCACGCTCGCCAAGAGCCGACCGTTTTCCGCGAAGCGCACGCAATAGATCGGTCCATCGTGCCCCAGCATGGTTTGACGTTCTTCCAGCGAATCGGCATCCCAGAGACGGACAACCTTGTCGCTGCCGACGGTGGCAATCAATCGGCCGTCCGGCGAGTAGTCGATCCCAAATATCGCACCGGGTTGAGTGCGGGAGACCAGTTCCTTGCGGCTGTCAAGATCGTAGATGTGAATTACGCCTTCGCGGCCACCCGCGACCACGCGGTTTCCATCCGGCGAGAACGCAATGCCTCTGACCGCATTTTCCGCGCGCCATTCATGGATCGGCTCGAAGGTTTCCGAGTTCCAGAGCTTCACGCGGCCATCGTCACCGGCACTGGCGACGATCGGACGCGTGGGATGATATTGAACCATCCACACGATCCCCCGATGCGCATTAAAACTTTTGATGACCTTCCGCGAATCGATGTCCCAGACGCGCACGGAACCGTCTTCTATGCCTGCCACAATTTCCTTGCCACTGGGGGAAAAATCGACCGACCAGACGACGCCGGGGTTGTCGGGCAGCACGATCGATGGGAATGCCGGCTCATCCGAATTCGCGGCACGATTGCCGGAGAAAAACCAAAGGGAAACCCAGGCCAACAGGCCGATCAGGGCGGCAGACCCTGCCCCGATAACCCATCGACGATGAACGGCGCGATACCGTCCCGAGAGTTTTTTCACTTCCGTGGCCGCGACGGCTGGAACTTGCAGGGGAGAGATCGGTCCGTATTCGCTGACGATGCTCGCGAGAACCGTCGCGACTGCGCTCGCCGAAGCGGGGCGGTCCTCTGGATTTTTCGCGAGGAGTGCCATGATTAAGTCCGACAACGGCCGCGTGATCGCCGGGTTGACTCGATGCGGAGGCTCGGGATTGTCATCGAGAATCCGCTTCATCACGCCAAAGGCAGAAGGGGCCTCAAATGGGGAACTTCCCGTGGCCATCTCATACATCACCGCTCCGAGCGAGAACAAATCCGAGCGTTCGTCCGCGGTTTCCCCCAGGGCTTGCTCGGGGGACATGTAAAGCGGCGTCCCAGTCACCATGCCCGTCGCGGTGAGCTTGATGTCATCGGTGGCGCGGGCCAGACCAAAGTCGGTGAGTTTCACACGGTTCGTTTCCGCTTCGATCATGATATTCGCGGGCTTAATATCGCGATGCACCATTTCGCCGCATGAGCAGCGGACAACCCCGCGGCGACTTGCATGCCGATTCGGGCGATTTCCTGAGCGGGCATCGGTCGCCCATCGGCCATTCGATCTTCCAGCGTATCGCCTTCGATAAGTTGCATCACCAGGTAAGCCACGCTGTCCTCGTGGGCCTTCGCGACGTGATGCATCGGCACCACATGTTCGTGAGAGATCGCCGCAGCAGCGCGGGCTTCGCGACAAAAGCGCTGGCGGGCGACATCGCTTTCCTGAAATTGCGGGTTCATCACCTTGATGGCGACGCGGCGTTGCAAATGAGTATCGAAGCCTTCGAGCACGATTCCCATGCCACCCCGGCCAATCACGCGGGCAATCTGAAAATGATGCAACTTGCCAATATAAGCCGGATCATCCGGGGGATCCAAGAAATCCAGATCTCCCGCCTGGTTCTCAGTGTCCGCCGCGTCGGATGACGGAACGAGGGCTTGATCGCGGGAACCTTGGCTCAGAGAGACAAGTTCGTGCTCAACCTGAGTGATGGCAGCCCAGAGTGCCGAGCCTTCCGGCGGGTTGGAATTTGGCAAACCCGCGACCAACTCCTCGATGCGTATCTCGCCAGTTGCCACTTTTTGGAGTGTTTCTTGGCAGCAATTGCAATCATTCAAATGTTGAGTCAGACGACTCAGTTCTTCTTCCGACAGCGTGCCCTCAAGGATCGCGGTCAATCGTTTGGGATCGGGGCATCCTGTTTGGACACTCATGCTATTCTTCCTCCGCCAGTAGGCGTTCGATCTCGCTTCGCAGCCTCGCAGTCACGCGGCTCTTGGCAACGTAAATCGCTCCACTGCTCATGTTTAATTGTTTGCCGGCTTCCGAGGCTGTGAGGCCGTCCACGGCGGTGAGTTCAAACGCCGACCACGTGTTCGGTTCCACCGCCGGCTTGACCGTCTCCATCGCCCTCGCTGCCAACAGGCGTTTGTGTTCGTGTTCCCATTGCTCCTCCAATTCGTTTTGAACGTCAGATGTTTGGTTTAGGAGAGCAAATTGAGCCGAGTCGTTGCCGGCTGGAATGGACCGCTGCTTCTTCTCAAAAAATGTGTACAGCTTATTGCGTGTGATCGTGAACAGCCACGCGCGAAACCCGCCCTTCTCCTTCGCGTAATCAAGCCGGCCGATGGATGTCCCCACGCTGCGAAGCACATCCTGGACAAGATCCGAAGCATCCGCATCTTGCAGACCGCGGCTGCGAACAAACCGATACAGCATCGGCCCATAGTCTCTAAGGAACTGAGACCACGCATCGTGGTCGCCAACATCGCGAAGCCGCAGTAGCAACGTCGCTCGGGTGACAGGGGAATGGTTCAATTGATTCTTTTCCTCGGCGCTAGGCGATGAAAACTTAACAATTGTCTGCTTCCGGCGACACAGCCGAGGCTGGGATTAACCGAAACAGACTCGCCATCGCACCAAATCGTTGAACCACAAAAGGGAATACCGGCCTGCCCACACAATCTTACAGGGCGGTTGATGTTTTTTTTCCAAGGTGCGTGTAAGCGCTCGCGTTTCTCCAGGTATTCCAAATAAACACGCAACAAACAACATATTCGAGGAACCTAACGATGAAAAATGTTTTGGGAAACGTAATCTTCGGTTCGGCAGCATCATTCCCATTTTAGCAACGAGCCTGCTGTCCGCACAGGTGCCGGTTCGAGTGGGAACCGTGGATCGCGGGCAGATGCAGCAGCGTCAGGCGGTGACGGGTTCGCTCCGAGCCGTTGCCAGGGGGAACGTAGCGGCTTTGGAGCCAGGCCAACTGGTCGAATTGACAGTCCGGGAAGGCGAAACGGTCAAAAAAAGTGAGATCATTGCCCGGATCGACTCCCGCCGATTGGAGGCTCAACGAGGGGAAGCGGCGGCGGATAAGTTGGTCGCCGAGGCTGAACTAAAAAGCTCCGAAGCAACGGCGGTGAAGGCGAAAGCAGACCATGCGAGAGCCGAGAAACTCTTTGAGCGAGACGCGGTTAGCCGCCAGGAACTCGATGCGGCGGAAGCGGCGGCTTTGGTGGCGACCGCAAACATTGACGCCGCGAAACGCCGCATTGATCGGATCGAACAAACGATCCGCTTGCTGGACGTGCGGCTGTCGGACACCGTTGTTCGTGCTCCGTTTGATGCGTCGGTGGTGACACGACACTTGGAACCCGGCGATTGGGTTCAAGCGGGCGATCCGCTATTGACGCTTGTTTCCACGGGGCCGATCGAAGCCTGGCTGGAAGTTCCCGAGCGCTTCGCAGACGAGATTGAGAACTCCCCCGAATCCGTTGCCGTTCGCTCGCGTGCCACCGGCCGATCTTTGCGGGTTCTTTCCACCAAAAGAGTCGCCGATGTGAATCCGCGCGTCCGCACAATGAACCTGATCGTGAAGCTGGAAAACCTCACGGGTCTGCTGGCTCCGGGAATGTCCGTGGATGGCTGGATTCCCGCCGGTGAAAAGCGGCTATACACGTCCGTGCCGAAAGACTCCGTGATTCGCAGCAACGGGTTTCCTTATGTTTTTGTCATCGAGCAATCGAAAAACGTCGCGATTGCAAAACATGTTCCCGTGCGCGTGCTGTTCGAAACAGTGGATCGCGTGGCCGTCGTATCCCCGGCTCTCTCGCCGGGAACTCGAGTCGTTGTCGAAGGCAATGAACGCCTAACCGCGGGCCAAAGCGTCGCAGTTGTCGAAGAGTCGCCAAAGGCCGAGAAACCCACCATCGCGCGACGGTAAATATCATCCTGATGCCCCGTTTCAATTCGGTATTTAGAAATCTATTCGGAGCCATCCCATGAACATCATTAAGTCCTCAGTCGCGCAGCCGATCACTGTGACAGTCGGCGTCATTTTGTCTCTGATCGCGGGCATGATCGCATTCCGCAACGTGCCCATCCGCATGGCACCCGAAGTGGATTCGGTGGTGATCTCCGTGGGCACGGCGTGGGAAAACGCCTCCGCCGAAGAGATCGAATCCGATGTGATCGAAGAACAGGAAAAGTATCTCGGCGACGTGGCCAATCTCGTATCAATGACCAGTCTGGCCCGCAGTGGCCGGGGCTCAATTCGGTTACAGTTTCGCACGGGTACGAACATCGACGAAGCGATGTCTGAAGTCGATCAGAAACTCAGTGAAGTCCCCCGTTATCCTGAGGGCGTAGATGAACCGGAGATCGAAGCGGTTGACCCCGAGAGCGTCGACTATATTGCCTGGGTGGGACTCAGCAGCACCGATCCGAAGTTCAACACGACCACGCTTTATGATTTCATGGACCGGCGAATGAGGCCGGTGTTTGAGCGGATTCCAGGCATCTCGCAAGTCGGCATGCTGGGAGCAAGGGAGTCCGAAATTCAAGTGGTGGCGGATCCTTATGCCCTGGCCGCCCGCGGGCTGACGTTCGCGGATTTGATCGCGGCCTTGGAGATCAACAACGCCAACTTCTCCGCCGGCAAATTGACCGATGGGAAGAACGACTTGAGAGTTCGTACGGTGGGGCGATTCGTCGATGCCGATTCGGTGGGCGATCTGGTAATTCGCCGGGAGGAACAGGGACCGATCTACGTCCGGGATGTCGCGAGGTTCGCACGGGCTACAAGGAACTGACCGGTTGGGTTCGTGGCGCGGAAACCTGATGCCGTTCTTCAATTTTCAACTGGAAAGCGGCGGAAATACGCTGGAAACGATGGCCTCGCTCCAGGCGGAAATCGCCAGCATGAATGCGGAAGGCGGGCTGCTGAGTCGGCAGGCGGATGTTCTGACAGCCGCGGGAGAACTGGCCCGGTGCCAAATTGGAACTCGTTCAGACCTGGGATTCCTCGACTTACGTCACAGACTCCCTGGCATTGGTGCAAAGCAATATTGTGGTGGGAGGCATCTTGGCCACTTTCGTGCTGCTGCTGTTTCTGCGCAGCGTTCGCACGGTGGGCATCATCGCGATTGCGATTCCATTGTCCGTGGTTGGGACCGTTGTGATCCTCTTGGCGTTGGGACGCAGCGTCAACATCATCTCGCTGGCGGGGATGGCGTTCGCAGTCGGAATGGTTGTGGACAACGCGATCGTGGTCATCGAGAACATCTTTAGTCATCTACAACAAGGGAAGTCCGTCAAACAAGCCGCTGCCGAGGGAACATCGGAAGTCGGCGGAGCCGTCCTCGCTTCGACCTTGACCACATTAGTTGTGTTCTTTCCCGTGCTCCTCATTCAGGAATCGGCCGGGCAACTCTTTCGCGACATTGCCTTGGCAATCATGGCGGCGGTGGGGCTGAGTCTGATCGTTTCGCTGACAGTCGTTCCCTCCGCGGCAGGACTACTTCTGAAGCCCGGCCGACGGAGAGACCCCGCACGAGAAGAATTGCGAAAGTCCGGCGAGCTTCTTGCCCTGCAACCAAACCGCGATTCAACGGGTGCAGCATCCAAAACTCCCGCTTCACTTCTTCATCGCCTGTTTCGTGGAGTAAAATCCTCTCTGACGAAGGCGCGGCGATTCTTGGGACGGGTGACCGATCTGTCGGCTATCATTGGCAATGTCGTCAGTTGGCTAATCGGGGGCTGGGTGCGCCGAATTATCACAACACTGGCCTTTGTCGGGGTCACGCTCGTTGGCATCTATTGGCTGTTGCCACCGTTAGATTATCTTCCCAAAGGCAATCGCAATTTGGTTTTCAGCGTCATGGTTCCCCCACCTGGTTATAGCATCGAACAGTTGTTTGAAATGGGCAGCCGGATCGAACCCAAGGTGCAGCCCGCCTGGGAAGCCGCCGGCGACCGCTTTGCCATCGAACCCGTTCGCCGAGGCGGTCCGAACCCGCTGACAGACAACCGAATGGAAATTCCCCTCGTTCCAGGCAGCGCGGAGACCATCATGCCGCCGAAGCTGGACCAGTACTTCATGGTGGCTCGCGAGGGACGCATTTTTCAGGCCGCGATCCCGATGGATGCGACCAAGACAACCGATGCGCTTCCCCTCTTGGAAAACGCGATGGGCGGCGGTGCCGCGCCAGACACGCCTTACTTCTCGTTCCAATTCCCGCTCTTTCGCACCGGAGGCACGACAGGGGCTGCCATCAAAATCGATGTCGTGGGAGATTCGCTGGACGAAGTTGTGCAGTCGGCCGGCGCAGCTGATGGCCGGCTTGGTCGAAAGTTATGGCCAGTCCAGCACCAACCCCTCGCCCGCGAATTTCATGCTCCCCACGCCTGAGATTCGTGTCACGCCGGATGATGAACGCTTGCAAGATGCCGGGCTGACGCGGCGGGACGTGGGGCTGGCAACACAGGCATCGGGTGATGGGATTCTGATTCCCCGGCGGTTTGAGCGGGGCGGCGAATTGAAGGATCTGAAGATTATCACGGTTGCCGCCTTGGGCGACGCCCCAGTAAATGCCCTAATGAATGCGCCCATCGCCACGCACCGAAACGGAGTGGTTGACCTTGCCAGCATTTCGCACGTGGAGCAAATCCGAGTTCAAGATGAAATCCGCCACGTCGATCGGCAGCGGGCTGTCACCATTGAACTCACGCCGCCGGCCGACCTGCCGTTGGCGAGCGTGATCGAACAACTTGAGAAACGCGTGGCCGAGTTGCGGGACGCCGGCAAGATTCCACCCACGGTGGATGTGCGTTTCGCCGGTTCCGCCGGGAGCCTCGCCGAGATCAAAACGGCATTGGTGGGCGATGGCACGTTCGTTGGAACCGTCGGTAGTTCGTTGTTCCTGGCCTTCCTGATCGTGTACCTGTTAATGGTCGTCTTGTTTCAAAGCTGGATGTATCCGCTCGTCATCATGATTAGCGTTCCCCTGGCGACGCTGGGCGGCTTCATTGGCCTGACATTGGTTCACAATTGGACCGCCGGCGACCGGTATTTGCCGGTGCAAAACATGGATGTGTTGACGATCCTCGGATTCGTGATTCTCGCGGGAGTGGTGGTCAACAATGCAATCTTGATTGTGCATCAGGCGTTGAACTTTCGACGCGAAAACCGCGGACAGACCGCGAATGACGCCATCGTGCAATCGGTGACCAGCCGAGTGCGACCGATCCTGATGAGCACACTGACCAGCGTCGGCGGGATGCTGCCATTGGTGTTCCTCACCGGGCCTGGTAGCGAACTCTATCGAGGATTGGGAGCCGTCATCACGGGCGGCCTGGTCGTTTCGACCGTATTCACGATGTTTCTCGTGCCAGTCGTCTTAAGCATGGTGTTCGATTTGGCAAGACCAGCGGCAAGTGCTCAGTCAACAGATCACATGACGGCAGAAGCAGCCTAAAAGTCTGATTGGCTTTGAACGTCGAAGCCCCCTTTTGATAGCATGAAGCCATGTTTATTCGCCCCTACTTCATCAAGACGGGTGGATGGCCGGCGTTTGGCTGATTCGGCGTTGGTGGAACCCTATCGCAGCGAACGCGGGCCTCGGCAATGCATCGTGGTTTGGTTGGGCCAACTGGATGAAGCGGGGCGATTGGGCGTTCAGCAAGCTGCCTCAGAGACTGTCCCATAGGCCCTCTTTTACGGTATCATACCTAAAAATTCGGGAATTTCAGGGCATCTGAGAGAGACTCTCAGCCCTACAAGCCGCCCAAAAGCGGTTGCGTGGCATGGCGACTACTTTGACTGGCCGTGTTTGATCGAAACACAACATCCTCTCAACAGAAATCATGCCCACGCAAAGCCGTGGGCATGGCACACAAAAGCTCGAAGTGATTTTGCCGGAAGAATACCGCCAAGCCATCACGCAGTTCACAAAGCGGAGACGATCGATGCAATGGGGGCAATTTCAACTGCGAACGGTGTCCGGCGGACGGTTTCGCATTGATGGCGGCACGATGTTCGGCGTGGTTCCCAAAGCCCTCTGGAACCCCTTGTTCCCCGCCGATGAAAACAACAACATCGCCCAAGCCACGAATTGTGTGTTGGTGGAAACCGGCACGCAAACCATTCTGATCGACACCGGTTACGGTTCTAAACTTTCCGAGAACCAACGCCGGCGTTTGGCCGCCGAAAAGGGCAACCCGCTGTTGGATAGCCTTGCGAAACTCGGCCTCTCGGCGGATGAGATTGATCTGGTGGTGCTCTCGCATCTGCATTTCGATCATGCCGGCGGGGCCACGCATCAAAACGCAGCGGGCGAGGCGGTTCCGACATTTCCCAAAGCGGAATACGTAGTGCAGCGCCGGGAATGGACAAACGCCACGGCGGATTTTCCCGAACTCACGGGAGCCTATCCCTCAGATAATCTCTGGCCGCTGGCCAATGCCCAGCAATTGCGGATTGTGGATGGGAATGCCGAGATTACGCCGGGGTTGCGGTATTTCGTCACCGGCGGGCACACGGAAGGCCATACCGCCGTCGTGATCGAAAGCGAAGGACAAACCGCCGTGTATTTGGCCGATCTTTGCCCGACGACGCGGCATCTTCCCTCGCGGTGGGGGATGGGATATGACGTGGACATGCTTCAAACCCGCCGGCAAAAACGCGAATGGCTGGGGCGAATTGTTGAGCGGGGGTGGTTGGCTTTGTTCGATCACGACCCCGACCACGTCGCCGCCTATTTGGAACCCGACGAGCGGCGGGAGTTTCGCCTCAAGGAAACATTTGCCGAGTTGTAACGACCGCCGGAAGGGACATCCGCCGGTTTTTCGTGCGGATAGGTATGAGAGAGAGGGGATGTTTCGGAAAAACCACGAAAAACTATCGGCGAGAAGTCAATCTTCGCATATTTTCTGCCGGGGGAGTTGTGTTATAGTGGAGGAAATCAAAGCCTAAAGGAGGCAACTTGAGGTGACGATGGCCACGGTCAATCAGTTTTTGCAACATCTTACAGAGAGCGGATTGCTCTCCACACAGGCTCTGCGCCTCTGAATGATCGCCTCGAAGCGATGAATCGCGAGGAAGATGCCGGGGCGCTTCGGGACGAGTTAATCGCCTCCGAACATTTGACGTCGTACCAAGCCGAAGCCCTTTATCAGGGGCATCCTCATCGCTTGGTCATCGGCGACAATTATCTCATTCAAGATATGATCGGCGTCGGCGGGATGGGCATGGTGTTCCGCGGAAGCATCGCCTGATGAAAAGAGAGGTGGCCATCAAAGTGCTGACCTCCAACACCATGAACGACGAAGATGCCATCGCCAGGTTCTATCAAGAGGTGGAAGTCGCCTCCACTTTGGAACATCGCAACATCGTTCGCGCCAACGATGCCGGGCAATCCAAAGATGTGCATTACTTGGTGATGGAGTACGTTCGGGGCAACGATTTGCAGCAAATCGTGCGGGAAAACGGCCCGTTCGCGGTGGGCCAAGCCGTGAATTGCATTCTGCAAGCCGCCCAAGGGCTGGCCCACGCGCACAAGCAGCGCGTGATTCATCGCGACATCAAGCCCGCGAATTTGCTGTTGAACAACGAAGGTCTCATCAAAATTCTGGACATGGGCTTGGCGCGGATCAACAATCCTTTAGGCGATAGCGACGGAACCCGGCCCAATCTGACGCTGCCCGGCAGCATCATGGGGACCGTGGATTTCATGGCCCCGGAGCAAGCCGCCGACACCAGCAAGGCCGATGCCCGCTCCGACATCTACAGCTTAGGCTGCACGCTGTATTACATTCTGACCGGGCATCCGGTTTACGACGGCTCGACGGCGATGGTGAAATTGATCGCCCACCGCGAAATGCCGGTTCCTTCGTTGTGTGAAATCCGGGCCGATGTTTCCCCGGAATTGAACGCGGTGTTTCAGCACATGCTCGCCAAGCGTCCCGAGGACCGCTACCAAAGCATGTTGGAAGTCATCACCGCCTTGGAACCCTGCCGCACGGAAACCGAAGCCAAAACCCGCGAAACGGTGACGCAGTTTCTCTCTCCGGAAATTCGCGGGATTTTGGAAGACATTCATAACACGCACGTGGGCAAAAAGTCAGACACCGACGTTCAGAACAATTCTTCGCCCGCTGTGGAAAGCAAAAGCCCAGAGAATCGTCTCCCCAAGCCCCCTTCATCGGCCGATCAGATCGCGAAGGAACTCTTAGGCGAGGATTCGGACGAAGTCGAACCGGCCGCCCCTTCGCCTCCCAAACCCGTTCCCGGCGCACAAACGCCCGCTTTGGAAAAACAACCCTCACCCACTCCACCGCAGATTTATCAGCCGCAAACCGCCTCGGGCCAGATCTTTCTCTGGCTGGTGGCGCTGATTGTGGTTGTGGGGGCAGGATCGGCGATATGGTTTCTTGAAACCCCCGAAATGCTGCTCAGCTTGTTCGGCTTGGCAGCCCTCGTGCTGCTGCTGCTGATGTTCCGCCCGGAGAGCAAAAGCCCCCTGGCGATGCCTGCTCCGTCTCGCCCCAACGAGGGGCATTCCCGCTCAACTTCCACTCCGCGCCGCCCCCCGGAAATTCCCGCGGCAGTAGATGCCGTCGAGCCTGCATCGAACGATCACATGGATGAATCCGAGCCGACCATCGAAGCGAAACTCTTGTTTGGCCACGGGTTAGAGCATCAGGGCGTTTTGGAAACCTACGAAGTTGACATGGACGAGATGGTCGGGGGATCTGCTTCCGGGAGCCACGAGGTTTCCTCGCTGTCTTCGAACTCGATTACTCGAAAGCGGTTGTCGGAATCCAATCCGAGTAAGATTCCCCGGCCGTTGCGTTCCCCTTTTCGACCCACCCGCCGCCGCCAAGCAACGGAGACGCTGGGGCGATTTTTTGGGGATTCCCGCCGAGGTCGTCAACTCGGTTGGGTCGCAAATGCTGTTGATTCCCACGGGAGAGTTTTTGATGGGTTCCCCCGCAGAGGAACGGGGGCATGCTCTCGACGAAAAACAGCATTCCGTCAGGTTGTCCCACCCGTATTTTCTCGCTTCCCATCCCGTGACCGTGGGGCAATTTTGGAAGTTCGTCGATGACACCGGATACCGCACCGATGCCGAGAAAGATCGCAAAGGAGGCTTCGGCTTCAACGGCAGCAAAGGGAAATTGGAGCAAAGCCCGAACTACTCTTGGCGGCATCCCGGTTTCGCCCAATCCGAAACGCACCCCGTGGTCAACATGAGCTGGAACGATGCCTTGGCCTTCTGCCAATGGCTCAGCAAACGCGAACGCATTACCTATCGCCTACCCACCGAAGCCGAGTGGGAATTCGCCTGCCGCGCCGGCACGGAAAGCCCGTATTTTTGCGGCGACGATCCCGAATTGCTCGTGCAATACGGAAATGTGGCCGATGGAACCACCAAAACCAAGTTCCCGCAATGGCCCACAATTACTTCCTGCGGGGGCTTCACTTTCACCGCGCCGGTCGAATCCTTCGCCGCCAATGGCTTCGGGTTGCACGACATGCACGGCAACGTCTGGGAATGGTGCTTCGACCGTTACGCGAAGAACTTTTATCGCGAATCCCCGCTGATGGATCCCCAAGGGCCGGCCCAAAGGCGCGAACCGGGTGTTGCGGGGTGGTTCGTGGATGAATGCCCCGCTGCTAACTCGCTCGGCAAAACGCCTGAACCAGCGGGCCAATCAGTTCTTTATCGCCAATGGATTCCGCGTTGCCGCCACACCGTAAGCCGCAGCCTTGCTTCCCGGAAAGATCTTTATGAAAACCCGCTTGTGTTGTTTGTTGTTGGCCGCGATTTGTCTGGGAGGTTGCGGCGGCGCTTCGCAGAATCAAAAGGCGGCCATCGTGGGTTGGACGGTGGGACACGGGGGCATCGTCCATTTGGAAGGCCAAACTTTAGAAGTCAAAAAGCTGACCGACATGCCTTCAGGCAAGTTCGAGGTCGAGAAAATTGATCTCACGAAATCGGACGTCACCGATGCCGACTTGGAAAACCTTGCCGCCCTGCCGGAATTGAAAGCCTTAACGCTGCACGGCACGAAAATCACGGATGATGGTCTGAGCCACCTCACGGCATTGAAAAACCTGAAGGACTTGGATCTCTCCAACACGAACGTCACCGATGTGGGTTTAAAGATTCTGGCCGGGATCAAATCCCTAGAGAAACTGCACCTGCACACCACGGCGGTCAGCAATAAGGGCCTCAAAGAAATCCACGCCGCCCTCCCCGGTTGCCAACTCTTCCCCGCGAAGAAGTAAACGCCTCAGATGGCGAACCTACCGGAAGACTATTTGCGCAACGAAAAACCGTTCTCTCAAGAGAACGGTTTTCCGCTATGTGAAACGTGTTCCGTCAAACCGTTAGCCGGCTCCGGGGCATTCGCCGCCGGTTTCGGCGAGCGAGGTTTTCTTTTCGGTGATGACGGGGCATTGGGTGGCCAGTTCGGCGTTCAAGGCGGTGTAGTCGGTCCATTCGTCCGGGAAGATTGTCTTCGTGGAAGATGGCCTCGACCGGGCACTCCGGAACGCACGCTTCGCAGTCGATGCACTCATCCGGATGGATGTAGAGCATCGATTCGCCTTCGTAGAAGCACTCGACGGGGCAGACCACGACGCAATCGGTGTACTTGCAGTTGAAACAGGGTTCGGCGACGACGTGAGTCATGAAGGGTCCCTTTCCAGTGGTGTTGTCGTCTCTCGGAGGTCGCATCTACCGAAAAGACTGTCCTAGAGATTAGGTGCCGAAGAAATGGAAACAGATTCAACGAATTTGCTGTTCGAAATCCACTAAGGTGTGATGATCGATTCAGCTTGCGAATTTCAATCTTGTCGAATCTTAATGACGGAAATTTTGGAGTGTCAAGTGTTTGTTCCACCGATTTCTCGGGAAGTTTTAAACGGAAATCCCCGTTGAATACAGGGGTTTTCATAGATCTTCTCCCATTTGCCTCACCCGTTTCTCAAAAAGCCATCTTGCCGTCAACCCCCCTCCGAAGTACATTAAAGTAAATAAGATGTGAAATTAATTGATAGGATGTTTTTTCGAAAATCCCGCTTTGCCGGTGCAATTCGACATCGGCAAAAAATCCTCAATCTCAACGAAAATCTTCACACACTTTCTTTAGGAATCGAGCATTCTTTCGTTTAAGGATAGACTTTTTTCCGATATTGAATTTCACTTGCACGGTGAATAAGTGTTTGCTCCCCACCGAAAGGTTCATCCGTGGCTCTCACCGAATCTGATCGCAAATTCTTGAGGCGCTGCTTGGCGGATGAACCGGGAAGCTGGAAGGATTTCGTGGACCGGTTTTCCGGGTTGTTCGTGCACGTCATCAGGCACACGGCCCATTCGCGCAGCATCCCTTTGACCCCGGAAGATGAAGACGATCTGCTCGCCGAGATTTTCCTGAGGATGTTGGAGAACCACGCGAAATTCTGCGGAAGTTCCGCGAAAAAAGTTCGCTGGCTTGGTACTTGACCGTGTGAGCCGCCGAATTGCGGTTCAAGAAATGACCCGCCGTCGCAAGTCGGAAGCCTTGGGGCATGTGGACTCACGTGCATCGTGCCCAAGAGCGTGGCCCAGATCGCCAACTACCCAGGCCCGCCCGCCGTCAAAACCGTAGCGATGATCGGGAAGAAATCCGCCACATGTTGGAAGACTTGCCCCCCACCGATGCCGCCGTGGTCCGCTCATTTCCATTTGGAAGGCCGATCTTACCGCGAAATCTCCGCCATTTTGGGCATCCCGGAAAACACCATCGGCCCCACCCTCACCCGTGCCAGCGAACGCCTCCGCGCCAAAAAAGTGCAGTCCTAGTACCGGCGAGGCGATGCAACAAAAAAACGCAAGCGGGAGGAAAACCTCGCTTGCGTTTTCGATATTTGCGTGTGTTGCCTCAGTTTGGCGAGGACTCTTTAGGAATCGCAACCGGCCGGTCGCCATGACTGCGAAAAATTCGATCCACCAGTTGTTGCCGGGCGGGATCGTCGGTCTCAACCGCAACCAAAATTTTGCCTTCGGCCACGGCTTGATCGTAATAGTCCGCCAGTTCTTTTTCCTTGCCACGGGTCAGCATCAGCGAGACGAACGTGCCCGCCGCCGCGACGCCGGCAAAGGCTCCAATGGCGAAGATCGCGGTTCCGGCGGAAGTCAGCAGCCCGGTTAACACGGCGGCTCCGCCCAGCCCGGCGGCAAAAATGCTCCCATCCACGAGCGCTTCCTCGTCGTGCGAACCCGCCGGTTGTTCATGGTTGTAAGTCTGAAAAAGGCGTTCGCGGTGTTCATCGGAACAAAGCACGCTGATTTCCTGTTGGGTAAAGCCTTGGGATTTCAGCTCGTGAATGATTCCCGCCGCCGAGGCCACGTCATTGCACGTTGTGACATGAATGGGTTTTTCTCGTTGTTCGGTCATGGTTCGCTCCTGGAAGAAATAGTCTGCCGATTGTTTTTGCGGAGGACCGCTTCGGCAAATACTCGTGGGGACTCTCTACGCAGTTTTCATTCCAGCCGCAGATCATTCCTCCACGGGCCTCAAATTGGAATGTTCTGTGGCGCTGCGGATCAGGCTGGTCGTTCCCAGCGCAATTCTTGGGGCCAATTGGGATTTTCCCGGAGGCCGCGTTGCGTGGCATCTGCTTTGCTATTCTGTCTTAACAAGTTTTCCCGTTAGGAACTTCAATTTTCCCTCTCTCGCGAAAGGATCACGAATGGCCACGCAAACGACAGACTGCAAACAACAAACCATCGAAATGCTGCAAGTCGCCTATCGAATGGAACTCGAAACGGTCACGAATTATCTTGCCAATAGTCTCTGGTTGGATGGCATGCAGGCGGAGGAAGTCAAGCGGGCATTGTCGGCTGATGTCACTGAAGAACTCGGGCATGCCCGCCGTTTAGGGCAACGGCTGAAACAAATCGGCGGGCGGATTCCCGGTTCTCTCGAACTCAAATTCGATCAGGAATCTTTGCGGCCTCCCCAAAAACCGACCGACATTGCTTCGGTCATCCAAGGCGTGATCGAAGCGGAAACCGCCGGAATCGAGCAATACCGCAGCATCATCCATCATGCCGAAACCAACGATGACCCCGTGACCGCAGACATGGCGACTCAAATTTTGGGCGAAGAGGAAGAACACCTCACGCTGTTTCAAGGCTTTCATGCCGCCTTGGAATGCTGCGGATAACCCGCGCCGCGATCCAGGCAAGGGGAAATCACGGTTTTGCTCGCCCCCCTTGCCTTTTTCGCCTGCTTTCATAATAACCCGAAAGCGAGGATTTCTATTGTCTGTCCCTCGCTTACGCTTCGGGTTATGATTTTCTGTTTCCCCAAACACTGTGTGATGATCTACTTATGCCCGATGAGCCGCTGCCGTTTTTGACGAGGGATCTGCCGGGAATCGGCGGGGGCTTAAAACACGTTCCCGAAGATTTCACGGTCGAGGAAATCCCCGCGTACCAGCCCAGCGGTTCCGGAGAACATCTGTTTTTGTGGGTGGAAAAACGGGATGTCTCGGCGGAATACCTCACAAAGCATCTGGCCGATTGCCTGCAAATCCCGCGAAGCGAAATCGGCATGGCGGGGCTGAAAGACAGAAGAGCCATCACCCGCCAATTCGTCAGCGTGCCCGCCCACCGCGAATTTTTGTTGGAGAAAATCCCCACAGACGAGATTCGCATTTTGAGCGCGACTCGGCACGGGCACAAACTCAAAACCGCCCACCTCAAAGGAAATCGCTTCTCGATTTTGCTCAGGGACGTGGCGGAAAATGCCCCGGAAATCGCCCGCCAAATCGCGGCACGCCTCTCAAAAACGGGGTTCCCCAATTACTTTGGAGACCAACGCTTCGGCCAACAAGGCGAGACCTTGGAACTCGGCTTGGCCTTGATCCGAGAGGAACGCAACAAACGCGACATTCCCAAATCGCGGCGGCGGTTTTTGATGCGGCTGGCCCTCTCGGCAGTGCAGTCGGACTTGTTCAATCAAGCCTTGGCCGACCGCTTGAACGAAGAATTAATCGAACGGGTTTTATTGGGGGATGTGATGCAGGTCACGGCGTCCGGGGGCGTGTTCGTTGTGGAGGACCAACCCACCGAGCAACAACGATTTCTCGCCGGGGAGATCGCCGTCACCGGGCCATTGTTCGGCCCGAAAATGCGCGAACCGGGGCCGGAAGTCGCCTTGCGAGAAACCGCCGTTTTAGAGCGGGCGAATCTCAGCCGGGACGACTTTCGGAAATTCGCCAAACTGACGCCCGGCGCAAGGCGCAGCGTTTTTGATTCGGCCCGGCGAAATTCAGATTCGCGAGGAAGCAGAAGGCTTGCGGATGGAAGTTTCGCTGCCGGCGGGCGTTTACGCCACCACGCTGCTACGGGAATTTCAGAAACCCGAAGCGATCCCCCCGAGCGAAGAATAAACCAACCCGAAGAACGGGCGAGACTTGGAGGGGGGAGTGTCTCGCCGTTGCTTCGGGTTGGTTTTGTCTTGGAGCTTGGTTTCACAAAAGAACCATTTATTGGCCGGGCAATGGCAACTGAGGAACCAGGCGTTGGACGGGATAAAGTTGCAGAAACGTGGTCTGGTCGAACGGAGTGGAGATTGTGATGCCGTATTTATTAAATCCGCCACGGATGCTTTTGCTGCCTTGCCATTCCTCCTCTTCGATTTTGCCATTGTGGTTCTTGTCGAGTTGTCCGAAGACGTAGCGAGCTTCGGCGGCTGAGGGTTTTTCGGCGGCGGGAGCGGCTCCGGGATTTCCGTTGGCATCCGATCCGGCGGTAGGGGAGGGAGCAGCCGAGGCGGAAGTTTGATAAGCGGCCGCGTTCGTCCCCACCGCGACGGCCTCGGAGGGAGATTTGTCCGCGTTGATTGCTTCGCGGGCCGTCAGAAAGCCGTCTTTATTGCTGTCCATCCTGATAAAAGTCGCGATTTCTTGGGGCTTCCATTGCCGCCATTCCAAGAGGTCGATTTGCCCATCGCCATTGGCATCTCCCGCCGCGTAATTCGCGGGCAAGTCCACGCCAATCGGGGTATGGGGCTTGGCGACGAAAGGTTGAATGCGGGACTTGGAGTTCTCCCCGCGACCGCCGTTTGAGCGGGGATCCCCCGAACGGCTCCCGCCGCGGCTGCTACCGGATCGGTCATCGCCACCTCGTCCGCGATCATCACCACCCCGTCCGCGGTCATCACCGCCGCGTCCGCGATCATCGCCGCCTCGTCCTCCACCAAATCCACCGCGATCAAATCCACCGCCACCAAATCCACCGCCACCAAACCCACCCCTGCTCCGCATTTCCTCGAACCGCCGCCGCATTTCCTCGCGGTCTTGATCGCTGCCCCCGCCACCAAACCCACGGAACTGAGCCTGGGCCGTTTGTTCCACGGCAGGGCCGAGCAAAAAACCGACAAACATGAGAGGAAAGAGTTGCTTTAACATTGCGGTGTCCTCGGAAAGAAGCGGCCCCAATGGGTTGGAGTGAGGCGAGAGAACGACAAAACAGACTTGGCGAAATGATTCGATGTTGGCGAGCAAACACTCATCAAAAAACTCCGCGGGAATTTACAAAAACCATTGTTTATCGGATTGTACCCTGTCTGAGATCGAAATAGGATAAAGAAAAAGGCGAAGTTGCGAGCGAGTGGCCACAACGGGGAAATTTCTTAAAATGGGGCTGGAAGACAACCTCAGGGAAAAAACGGCGATTTGGTTTGGGGAATCGAGGGGATTTGAAAAAAATCCCAAGAAAAACAAATCCATTTCCCATTGTCCGGTGTTCATAGAGAAGATGGAATTTACTTTCTCCTCAATCCATTCAACACCATCTCCTTCCAAATAGACCTGCCAAAAACGAATTTTGCGAAACTTTCCTTCAGAGCGGGCGGAACTCTTAATGATCGCAACCACCAGAACGCAAGTTCAGATTATTTGCGTATGTGTTTTCACTCTATGGACTTGCTGCGCCTGGATTCCGCAATGGCCCAACCCGGTGGTCGGGGCGGGCGTGGTGGTCGGGGCGGGGGGTTTGACCGCTCCAATCCGTTTAGCCTGCTCAAACAAGATGACGTCAAATCCGAATTAAAGCTGACGGACGATCAGTATGGCCAAATTACCAAGCTGGAAGAAGAAATCCAAGAAGAAGCCAAAAAGGCAGCCGCCGATCAGTCCCGCCCCCAATCCCCTCCTCCTCAAACCAATGAGGAACGGGCGGCCTTTTTCGCGGATTTCAAAAAGAAACAAGAAGAGCGAAACACCGCCGCAATGGCGAAGATCAAATCGGTGTTGAAAGACGAGCAATATCAACGGTTGGAACAACTCCGGCTGCAGAATGTCGGGCTAAGCGCCTTGGCGACGGAAGCCATTTCTACGGAATTGAAAATCAGCGAGCAGCAACAAGGCGAGTTGTCGAAACTCTTGGAAGAATCGCAGGCCGCGCAACGCAGCAATTATCGCGACTCCCCGCGAAGAACGTGAAAAATCCGAGCAAGAATGGAACGCGAAAATTCTCGCGGTGCTTTCCCCCGAACAAAAGTCGGCCTGGGAAGCAAAGTTGGGGCCGCCCCTGCCGGACAAAGATGCCCCAGCCACGCCCGGCAACACGACGGCGGGCACAAAAACTCCCGCACCGGCAACCGAAGGTTCCCCGCGCGAAACTTACGTTCCGCCCGCGAATGATGGCCCAGTGGTGGTTTCTTTCGATGGAAGCAAGCAAACCGCAGCCGAGGCAGAAAAGAACCCATCCCCTGCCGGTCCCAAAAAATTGGTTCCCCCGGACAAAAACAAGCCGATCCAATTCCATCTGGAAAACGCGCCTTGGGAAATGGTGCTTAAGCAATTCGCCAAGAAGGCCGACTTCACGCCTCATATTATTGACCTTCCTACGGGCACGCTGACCTACACCAACGATGATAGCTGGTACACACCCACCGAAGCCTTGGACATTCTGCACGGTTATCTGTTGCAGAAGGGGTTTGTGATGATTAAGCGCGACCGATTCTTGGTAGTGCTCGACATCGACAAAGGTCCGATTCCTCCGAACTTGATCCCCAACATCTCCATCGCCGAGTTGGAAGAAGGCAAGCACGGCAAGCACGAGCTTTTGAACGTGGTGCTGCCTTTGGATGGGGCCGATCCCAACGAAGCCGCCCGCGAAGTGGAAGGGCTGAAAGGTCCGCAAGGCAGCGTGGTTCCGTTGACGGTCTCCAACGCCTTGGTTGTGATGGACACTTTCTCCAACTTGCAACGCATTCACAACTTGCTGAAAGGCGTGACCGTCAAAGCCGACCCCGAAGAACTGCAATTCAAGTCCTTTCCGCTGAAGCACATCGCTGCCGGCGAAGCCGAGGTCATCGTGCGCGATCAACTGGGCTTAGGCAGCGGAGTGACCAATGTGAGCGCGGCTAACGATTCCCGCAGCCGAGGGGGATGGCCTGGGTTTTCCTCCTCTTCACGATCCAGCAGTTCTTCGCGTTCCAGCACCACGCCCACGCCCACGCCCAATGCGAAAGTCACCGCCGACCCCCGCACGAATGCGCTGTTGGTCACGGCCACCAAGAATCAAATCGCCATTACCGAACAAATTTTGATGTCGATCGACATCAGTGAAGATCAATTGGTGAATCCGGGATCGCGGGGCATGGGGATTCCATATCTTAGGGTCTACAAAGTCCAAAACACCGATGCAGGCGAAGTCGTCAAGACGTTGGATTCGCTGATCCCCGGCGTGGTCGTCAACGAAGATCGCCGCGCGGATACCATTCACATCAAAGCTACGGACAAGCAGCACGAAGAAGTCGCCCGCTTAATTGCCCAACTCGACGGCGGGCAGCAAGTAGTGGATGTGATCGCCTTGGCGAAACTCGACCCCGCCGGCGCGGTCGGCACGCTGAACGCCTTGTTCAGCAGCGATGGCGACTCCGCCCCTATCATTCAAGCGGACACCTACAATCGGCGTCTGATGGTTCGCGGCAGCAGCGAGCAGATCACCTCCATCAAACTCTTTCTCTCGAAATTAGGCGAAGACGGCAGCGGAACCCTTCCGCAAAACCAAGAACGCGGGCCGGTTCGCATCGTGCCTTTGGGCGGCAGAGACCCCGAAGAATTCGCCCGCATTCTGGAACAGTATTGGGGACGGAATTCCGCGACGCCCGTGCGAGTGGTGATTCCCTCCAACAACCCGATTCGCGAACGGGTGATCCCTTCATTGGATCAGCTCGGCTACCCCCTGCCGGAAATCCCCGCCACGTTCAGCCGGCCTTCCCGAACCGAACCCGAACCCGATCCCAAATCCACATCCCGCTCTGTAAAAAATCCTTCGTTGTTCCCCGTGAGCTTGGAAGACTCTGCCGACGAATCGCCGGGACAAGCCGCCCTGCCGAAAATCACCACGCTGCGGATCGCGAAATCCGGCGAGATGACGTTGGATGGAAAAGCCACCTCGCCCACGCGAATCTCGATCTGGGCGGATGAATGGCTGAGAACCACGCCCGAAGCGGATCGCAAATTTCTGCTCAGCATCCATCCCGAAACCCCGGCCATCAAGTTCGCCCCCGTGTTGGGAATCCTGGAACGCTTGGGCATTCAGTACAGCATGAAGATGTCTGCCGATGGGGATCCCCCGGCCAAATCACAACCGAAAAACGGCGGAACCGCCAAACCCTCCTCTCAAAAAACGGCTCCCGCCAAGAATCTTTCCGCCGCCGACAAGCAGACAGACAAGCTGCCCATTATGGTCACGGTTCGCGGCAGCGATTTGCAGCTTTCCGACTTCAACGGCGGCAAAGGCAAAGACCTGGACGAAATGGAAGCCATGATCGAGGAATTGGCCCGAGTCATTCCGCCGCGAACGACCTGGACCGTGTTTTATCTGCGTTCGGCGGATGTGACCGAAACCGCCACGATGCTCGATCAATTGTTTCCCAGCAGTTCCGTCAGTACGGGAATCGCCGACAATAGTGGTATCTTCGGCGGGCTAACCAGCAGCGTGTCTTCGCTGGGCAGCAGCTTGGCAGGGGCGGCGGGTCTCGATTCGCTCACGCAAGATCCCACCGTCTTGAAAATCATTCCCGAACTGAGATCCAATTCGCTGTTCGTGTCCGGCCCGGCCGATCAAGTCCGCAAAGTCGAACAAATGCTGAAAGTTTTGGATGCGGATGACCTGCCGCAAACGTTAAGAGACCGCGTGCCCCGCATGATTCCCGTGGAATACGCGGATGTGAACAAAGTTGCCACTATCGTCAAAAACGTTTACAAGGATTTGCTGGAAGACAGCAATCAAAAGCAAGCCCGTGCCAACCCGTTGGCGATGATGATGGGCGGCGGGGGTTCCAGCCGAGGCAACCGGGGCGGTGGAGGTGGCGGCGCGCCATCCTCGGTGCGAATGACGATCGGTGTGGATAACCAAACCAGCAACTTGGTGGTTTCCGCCAGCGATGCTTTGTTCCAACAGGTGAAAATCATGGTGGCTGACTTGGACAAAGCCGCCTTTGAAGCCCGCCGCACGGTGCAGGTCGTCAACGTGAACGAATCCAATTCCGTGGTTCTGCAACAAGCGTTGACCGCGCTGCTGCCCAACGTAAGCATCAGCACGACAAATTCTTCGGGTTCTTCCGCCCCGCAACAACAGCAACAACAACCGCCTTCGTTTGGCGGCGGCTCCTCGGAGGATTCGGCGGCCCGCGCTGCGAGGTTTCAATCCTACATGCAATCGCGTAACGGCGGCGACAGTTCGAGCCGCTCCACGGGATCATCCAACTCTCGCGGCTTCGGCGGTAGCAGTGGCGGGCGCAGCAGCCGCGGTTCCTCCGGCGGCAGTTTTGGCGGGTTCGGCGGCGGTCGCGGGGGATCTTCGGGCGGCCGCAGCAGTCGCGGCGGAAGGTAAACAATTCGGCACACACAACAAAAGGCGAGCGGGGGGCATAAGCCCCCTGGTTCTTTTCAGAGCTTCAAAAGCTCAACCAATCCAGTGTTTTTTCGGTTTTGTCGGAAATGAGTGGTCGGAATGGAAATTGGCGAATTACTTTTCAATCGCGGATTGTTGGATCGGCAGCAGGTCGAACTGGCCCGTAGCCAAACCAACGGACGGCGGCTCGATCAAGTCGCCGTGGACATGGGTCTGATTACCGAAGAAGATGCGCTCTCTGCCCTGGCGGATGAGTTGGGCATGCAGTACCTCGATCTGAAAGAAGTCGTGGTCGATGCCGATTTGCTCAGCAAGTTTCCCACCTCGGTCGTGTTCCGGCATTCGCTGCTGCCCATCGCTCGCAAGAACGGGCGCGTGTTGGTGGCGACCAGCGACCCCTTCGATCTGGAAGCCTTGGACGAACTCAGCGCGGTCAGCGGGTTTCGCTTGGAACCCGTGCTGTCCCGCCAGGCGGATGTCGTCCAGCGGATTAAAGATTGCCTGGGCGTCAGCGGGGACACCATCGGCGAGTTGGTCGCCCAACGCACGGAAGATGGCGTGGAATTGCTGGAAGAGATTTCCGCGGAAGACGGCGAACTCGCCGAGATGGCCCAAGCCGCCTCGGTGATCCGGCTGGTCAACGAACTCTTGGTTGAAGCCCTCAATCAGCACACCAGCGACGTTCACATCGAACCGCAAGAACGCGGGTTGACCGTCCGCTACCGCGTGGATGGCATGCTGCGGGTGCAGCCGGTTCCGCCGGAGATCAACCATTTCTACGCGGCGATTGTCACCCGCCTGAAAATCATGTCGCACCTGAACATCGCCGAGAAACGTCTGCCGCAGGATGGCCGGATCAAGCTCCGCGTGCAGGGCCGCGAAATCGATGTGCGGGTTTCAATTATCCCCATGCTCTACGGCGAAGGCGTGGTGATGCGTCTGCTCGACAAAGAGCGAATGAACTTCAACCTCGAAACCGTGGGCATGCCCGATGAAATGCTGCGGACCTTCAAAGAACTGATTCAAGCCCCGCACGGGATCATGCTGGTCACGGGGCCGACCGGAAGCGGGAAAACTTCCACGCTTTACAGTGCCTTGAACTACATCAAAAACCCGGCCACGAAAATCATCACCGTCGAAGATCCGGTGGAATACCAGACCGAAGGCATCAGCCAAATTCAAGTGCATTCCAAGATCGGGCTGACGTTCGCTGCAGGGCTGCGGAGCATTTTGCGGCACGACCCGGACGTGGTTCTGATCGGCGAAATCCGTGACGGCGAGACGGCCCAATCCGCGATTCAAGCCTCGCTGACCGGGCACTTGGTCTTCAGCACGCTGCACACCAACGATGCCCCCGGCGCATTCACCCGCTTGGTCGACATGGGCGTGGAACCCTATCTAGTTGCCAGCACTGTGGAAGGCGTGTTGGCTCAACGGTTGATCCGCAGACTTTGCGGCAAATGCAAAGCGGCCTTCGCCCCCAAACCCGAAGACCTGCCCGCCGACTTTCCGATAGACCAAATGACCGAAATCTACCGCCCCGTCGGTTGCCGGGAATGCCGGGATTCGGGTTATGCCGGTCGGCTCGCCGTGTTCGAGCTTTTGCGTTCGGATGCCGTGGTGCGGAAACTCTGCGTGGAAAACGGAAGCTCCGGCCAGATTCGCGATTACGGTATGCGAAACGGAATGACCACACTGCGTCAAAGCGGTTGGAGCAAAGTCCTTCAAGGTGTAACCAGCATCGAAGAAGTCGTGCGAATCACCAAGGGAGATGCGCTTTCCTAAATCTGCAAACTGTGAGAATGCGTGCTTTCAACCATTCATCTTTCGTCCTGAACCGCGAAGGAACGCAATCATCGACTCGCGCCGACGGCTAAATGTTGCCATCGCTTCGCGATTCCCGAAACACAAAATCCGTCGCAAGCTCATCACGGAATGCCTCACCGCCTGTTCCAGATTGAATCAATCCTGCCCGTCTTCTTTTCGCTTAAACCACCATGCCCGATTTTCAATACATTGCACGCGAGCTTTCCGGTCGGCAAGTGACGGGCGTTTTGTCCGCCGCCAGCGAACACGAAGCGCTCGGCTCTTTGGCGGCGAAAAGTTTGTTCCCGCTGAATCTAAAATTGGCGGATGGAGCCAAGACCGAAGCCCAAATCAGCAGAGGCCGGGTTCGCGCCCGGCATCTGGCGGTGTTTTACACGCAATTGGCGGATCTTTTGCGTTCCGGCGTGCCGCTGTTGCGGTCTTTGGAACTCTTGGGCCGGCAGACTTCGCAAGGCACACTCAAGCTGGTGCTTCAAGATGTGAAGGAGCAAGTCGCGGATGGAACCCGGCTGGCCGAGGCCATGCGCCGCCATCCCCGTGCGTTCGGGGAACTGGCGATCAGCATGGTGCGGGCGGGCGAGGAGGGCGGGTTTATGGAAGATGTGCTCAAACGCATCTCCGCCTTCACCGAACACCAAGAAGAGCTTAAAGCCCGCGTGGTGGGGGCGATGGTTTATCCCATGTTCCTCTTGGCGATGGGCAGCGCGATCGTGATGGCGATGCTCACGTTTTTCGTGCCTAAGTTCACGCCCATTTTCGAGCGGATGGCCGAACGCGGTTCGCTTCCCTGGGCCACCACGACCTTGATGAGCCTCAGCGAATCCATGCAAGGTTACGGGCTGTTTTTCGGGCTGGTGCTTTTCGGCGGGGGGTATTTCCTCGTCAAACACGTCCAAACAGAAGCAGGCCGCCTGCAATACGACAGCATTAGGCTAAAGACTTGGGGCGTCGGGCCGATTGTCCGCAGCTTGGCGATTGCCCGCTTTTGCCGCATTTTGGGCACGCTTTTGAAGAACGGCGTGCCGATTTTGCAATCCCTCAGAATCGCCAAAGATGCCACGGGCAACCGGGTATTAAGTTTGGCGATCGGCAATGCCGCCGAGAACGTTTCCTCCGGGAAAGCCTTGGCCGAACCGCTCAGGGGCAGCGGGCAATTCCCGGAAGAAGTTGTGGAAATGATCGCCGTCGGCGAGGAAGCCAACAACTTGGAGCAAGTCTTAATCGACATCGCCGACAACATGGAACGGCACACCAACCGCAAGTTGGAAATGTTCGTCAGGCTGTTGGAACCCTTGTTGCTGTTGTTCATGGCCGCGATTATTTTGTTCGTGGTGGCCGGCTTAATGCTTCCAATTCTGCAAAGTTCCGGTGTATTTTAGACCTAAACCCGTGAGTTTGGTGTTTAATAGATATTGGATCAATTTGTCAGACCCAAGCCGCCGACTTGTCGGCGAACCGACACAAATTTGGGTGGCCCCGATTCTTGAACCGGGTCGCGAAGCGACAAGAGGCCATGGAAAAATGACCAAACCTCAATGACCAAGGAAAAACCTCTTGGATTTTGTTTTCCCATCAAGTGGGATTTTCGATCTGTCACTTTCTTTAGAAGCCCCTTGTGAACCCAGGTTCAAGAACCTGGGCCACTCCTGATTGCATCCAAGTTCAAAAACCGATTCTGCCCTGAAATCCGCACTCTTTCACCCTCCCCATGAACAGGAAGAACTCATGAAAAAGCACACACACCAAAAAATCCGCCGAGGCGGTTTTACCCTGATCGAAGTTTTGCTGGTGCTGGCGATTTTGGGCGTCATCGCCGCGATGGTGGTCCCGAATCTTTTGGGAAGCCAACGGGAAGCCTACATCAAGGCGACGCGGGAGAGCATTCAAAGCGTCGAGCAAGCTGCCAAGCTATATGCCGTGAACCACGATGCGGAATATCCCCAATCGATGGACCAACTCTTGCAAGCCGAGGTGATTAACGGCGTTCAAAAAGAAGCGTATCTGCCGAAACGCCCGATGGATGCCTGGAAAAATGCCATCGTTTATACCCCTCCGCAACAAACCGGCCAGAAACCCTTGATTATGTCTTACGGCCCCAACCGCCAAGAAGGCGGCGGAGACGACATCACCAACCAAGACGACCAGAACAACCAAACGCAGTTTTAGATTGGTGTGAAGTCCAGATTTCCGCAAATCTCCAGATCGAAAGTGCATCATGCCGGAACAGAAAGTGCCCTTTGTTGACCGCAAGGGTCTCACCCTGGGAAGTTTGCTTCTGGGGTTGCTGCTCATCGCGGTCGTGACCGGAGTGGTGTGGTACGTGATGCCCTCCCCACCAGAAACCGATGATGCAAAACCCAACCCCGCCAGACTCAATGAGTCCAACCCCAAACCGCCGGCTCCAAAAGAAGCCAGCAGTCCAGAAAACGCGCCTGCGGCGGAGGAGGCAGAGACCGGTCAGCAAATGGCAGCACGAATCGCAGAGACGAAACGCACAATTCAAGACGTTGAAAACGCGGCGAAGCTTTATGCCATAGGTCACGATGCAGACTTCCCGGAATCGCTGGATCTGCTCTCGAAGCCCGAAGTGATTAACGGCGTTCAAAAAGAACCGTATCTCTCCAAGCCTCCTCTCGATGGTTGGATGCAGCCCATCCAATACTTTCCACCCCAAAAAGCCGACCAATCGCCTTTGGTGATGTCTTACGGCCCCAACCAGCAAGAAGGCGGCGGAGACGACATCACCAATCAGGATGAAGAGTTCAATCCCAAAGAGACGGAAAACCGAAAGACCGGCGAATAATTCTATGACCAAGCACCCCCAGCCATCTCCGAACCGAGGACGTGAGGCCGCGCGAAGCGGTTTCACGCTGGTGGAGTTGTTGTTGGTGCTGACTATTTTGGGTGTGCTGGCGGGAATTACTTTGCCGAACCTGCATCGGTTTTGGGAGGATCAAAAACTCAAGGAAGCGACCGAGATGGTCCGCAGCAAACTCGCGGGCACGCGGAACAAAGCCATCGATGCGGTTTTGATTTACGAGTTCCGCTACGAACTCGGCGGGAACCGGTTTATCGTGATCCCCCACGAAACCTACCAAGTGCCGACCAGCGGCCCGAGTGCCCAAGGGCAACAAACCACGGGCGATGCGTTGTTTCGCATGGCCGGCATTTTGCGGGATGGGGTGTTGTTCACCGCCACCGTGGTAGACACCACCAGCCTGGGCATTCCCGTGATCGAGACCCCCGTTCCCATTGCCGAGTGGCAGTTGGAAGGCTTGCCCGCGGCCTCGGAACTTCGAGGGCTGAAGTGGTCCGATCCGATTTTGTTTTATCCCGACGGTTCCGCCGTGCAATCGGTGCTGAAGATCGAAGACAGTTACGGCCAACAAATGGAAATCACCGTGCGCGGCCTGACCGCAGCGGTTTCCGCCGCTCCCGTGCAAGAGGAGTCGCGGCTATGAGACAGCCACCGCGAAAAAACCACCCCACGAATCGGCGGGGGTTTACGTTGTTGGAAGTCGTGCTGAGCCTGACGATTTTCGTGGGCGCAATGGCCGTGCTTTCCGAATTGGTCGCGACCGGGCATCGCGCGAACACGGACAGCCGTTTGCAGACGATGGCGATAATTCGGGCGGAAGCCCAGATGAACGAAGTCATCGCCAACCCCAGTCTGATGGTTTCCGCCAGCAACTCGCCCTTCACCGAGACTTATAACACCGCCGCGTTGGGCCAATGGGTTTGGAGCCTGAACTCGCAATCTTGGTCGCAAAATCCCAACTTGCTGGAATTGCAACTCACGGTCACGCATCTGGCGACCGATGGAACCCCCAACGCCACCTACACGCTAAGGCGCTATGTCCGCGATCCGGCGGTACTGCAACAAGCCATCACGGATGCGGAAGAAGCCGCTGCCGCCGCCGAAGAGGAGGCCGCCAATTGATTCGCCCATCTTCTCCCTCCCCAACCCGCCGGGGTTACACGTTGATCGAAGTGATGTTGGCCTTGGGGCTAAGCAGCTTGCTGATGATGCTAGTCTACGGGGCGATGCAATCGTTTTGGCAGTTGTCCACAACGGGCCGGCTCGATGCCGAACGCTGTCAACTTGCCCGCACGCTGATCCGCCGCATGGAAATGGATATTCGCTCGCTGACCTATAAACCGGCCGAGGCGCAAGACACATCTTCCACCAATCAAGCCGCCGCGAGTGGCGCGGGCAACACCGCCAGCGGTTCCAGCACAACTTCCAGTTCGTCCGGTTCCTCGGGATCTACCGGTTCCGCTGGCTCATCCGGTTCTTCCGGTTCGAGTTCAACGTCCGGTTCCTCGGGATCTACTTCCAGTTCCTCCTCCAGCACGACGCAAACGACTGTCGAACCAGTCGAGCTTTTAGCGGATGTGCATCTCAACGGCACTTCGCAATCGTTGGAGATGATTGCGCTGCGACCGAGCCGCAACCGCACGGGCAGCGCGGAAGATGCGGCGTTCTTGGCCACGCAAAGCGATCGCCGGCGGGTGGGCTATATGTTCTCTGCAAGCATGAGCGGGGCATCCGGGCTTTATTACCGGAACATCGATCAGCAATACGAGCGGGCAATGGAACTGGAAGGGAACATGCTGAACCCGATCACAGAATACCAACTGCTTGCCGCTGAAGTTGCCGACTTGCGGTTTCAGTATTTGGATGGCAGCACGGGGGCGTGGCTGGATCAATGGAACAGCCGGGACTTAGCCGGTTTGCCCCGTGCCATCAAAATCACGCTGCAATTCCACCCGGAGAGCCAAGCGAGTACGAATCGGTTAAGAACGTCCAAAACCAGCACCTCGACGGACGTGTTTCAAACGGTGGTGCATCTGCCGCTTTCCGATGTTCCTTTGGATTTGTGAGTTGCGGGGAGTTCCTCCATGAAAGCCAAAATTCTGGCCAAATCGAAGCCCACCCGCCAAGGCACGTTGCTGCCGATGGTGCTGGTGGTGATCGTGATGCTGACTTTGGGCGGGTATTCCTACACCGAGCAAATGATGATGGAGATGGAATCCACGGTGATGTTTGCCCGCGAAGTGCAAGCCCGCGCGATGGCCGACTCCGGCGTGGAACTCACCTTGGAAATGCTCACCCAACGGGAAGCCGTCGGCGTGGAAAACTTATATCACAACCCCGCGGTGTTTCAGCAAACCTTGTTGGAATCTCAAATCGCGCGAGGCAACGCCCGCTTCAGCGTGGTGGCTCCGATTGAATCGAACCCCTCCGCCACCCGGCCTCGTTTGGGGCTGATGAACGAGTCGGGCAAAATCAACATCAACGAGTTGCCCAACCTGACGTTGGAAGAAGATGAAGTGCGGCTGATTCTTTCAGGCGGTCCCGAATCGTTGATTATGACTGTCGAAATGGCGGATGTGATTTTGGACTACATCGACGCCGAGCAACCCGCCGTGGCCCGCGCCTTCGGCAGCGAGGTCGACACCAACAAAAACGCCCCGCTCGAATCGCTGGATGAATTGCTAACCATCGAAGGCGTGACCCGCGAAATGCTTTACGGCGAAGATGCCAACCAAAACGGCATGCTGGACCCTGGCGAGGATCTCAACGGAGACGGCATCTTCCAAGCCGGCTGGACCGCACTTCTGACCGTACACAGCATGGAATCGAACTTGCGGGCCGATGGAACGGCGAAGACCAACCTCAACCAAAGCCTGCTCACCGAACTTTACGATGCAGTCAACAACGAATTTGACGAAGACAAAGCGAAGTTCATCGTGGCCTACCGCATGAACGGCCCCGTCGCAACCACGACCAGCACGACCGGAGGCACGAGCGGCACCAGCAGCACGAGCGGCAGCAGCAGTTCCGCCGGCGGTAGCGGTGGGGGGACGGCGACCAATGTCAGCGGCACGCAAAGCGGGGCCGCCGTCGTTCAAGCTGCGGCGAGTGCCGTCGCCAAAGCCGTCACCGGAACCGCCGCCGGCAGCGGCACGGTGACGCGCGGAGGGATGGATCTTTCCGGCGCGGCTTCCGTCCAATTCTCATCCCTTTACGAGCTGATCGGTTCGCAGGTCACGGCAACTGTGAACGGGGAAAGCACCACGCTGGATAGCCCTTGGACCAACAATCCCAGCGACATGCTGCAATATCTGCCAATTCTGATGGACACGTTTTCGCTGACCGATGACACCGCGATTTTCGGGCGGGTGAACATCAATCAGGCCCGTTACGAAACCTTAATCGGCTTGCCCGGCATGACCGCCACTTTGGCCAATTACATCACCAGCCAGCAGATGATCGACTCCAAAGGGCAACCGCAGTCCGAGACAATCGCCCAGCATGGAACCACCGGCTGGCTGCTGATGAACGGGCAAGTGGATTTGCCCACGATGCAGGCACTCGATCAATTCATCACCGCGCGGGGCGAAGTCTTCCGGGCGCAGGTCATCGGGCATTTCGATGCCGGCGGCCCCGTGTGCCGCTTGGAAGCCATTATCGACGCCACCACGCTCCCTCCCAAACTGGTGCAGTTAAGGGATCTGACCGATTTGGGCCGAGGATTTTCCCACGCCCAATTGTTACAGCAGCAATAATTTGAGTTCACATGGATGTGATTACATTTTGGTCCTAAGTGAGCGGTAAGGCGCTAGCCGACGGTCTTGTTGTCGAGCTATGATGGAACCGGCTAGTACCTTACCGCTCACAAATCATCAGTCTCTTACCGGTTTTGCCACATTTCGCCGAAGACAAACTATTATCGGATTGATACGGTTTTCGTTCGCATCATCCGTTTGAGAAAAGAGCATTTTTACCATGTCCGATTTTCTTGCCTTGGATTGGGAAAGCCATCAAATCTCCGGCGTGGAAGCTTCCACGAACCGGAACGCCGTGACCGTGCGCAAAGCGTTCGTGCTGAAATTCCCGGACACGTTCGACCCCGAAAAAGATGGGGAACTCGCCGCCGATTGGTTGAAAAAGCAACTGGCCGGCTTGGGTGTCGGCACGCGAAACGTGCTGCTGTCGCTGCCTCGGGAAAGCATTGTCGTCCGCCGGCTGACCGTGCCCAACGCGCCCGACGAGGAACTGCCCGCTTTGGTGCAAATGCAGGCCGCCACGAAATCGTCCACGCCGTTGGATCAACTGGAATTGGACTTCCTTCCATTAAGTTCGGTTTCGCACGATGGCGGACGCGAAGTGTTGATGTGTACGATGGCCCGCAAGAAATCCGCCAAACTGCGGACCATTTTGGAAAAAGCCGGGCTGGAATTGGAGTCGCTGGGCATCAGTTCGGTCGCTACCGCGGAACTGATTGCCCGCGAAGAACAATCCCGCAAACTCAACGCGGCAGACACCTCGCTGATTGTGGCCCGGCACGGGCAGCGGGTGGAAATCTCGATCCTTCAGCAGCATCAAGTCATTTTCACGCACTTCACGCAAATCCATGCCGACGATGAACACTCTTGGGGAAATGAATCCGCAATCGTGGCGGAAGTCCAACGCTCGATGATGTCGCTGCATCCCCAAACTGGGCAACTCAAAGTGGACCGGGCTTGGCTGATCGGCGAGGAACAGGAGGTCGCGGAATTGGCGGCCGCCATTCAAAAACGGTTGAAGTGCGAAACCACGGCCTTCAATCCGAAACTCGCAAACGGCTTAACCGACCAAGCCGGGCATTGGCCCGAACCCGTTGCAGGGTTCGCGGGGCCGGCGGGCATGTTGTTTGCCCGCACGGAACCCGTGGTGGCGGCGATCGATTTCCAAAACCCCCGCAAACAACGCCCCCGCCGGGACATCAAAAAAATCCGCCTGATCGCGGCGGCGGCCGCATTGGCGGTCTTGTTCATCGCCGGGATGGGATTCCGTTGGTGGAAGGTGCAAGATTTGCAAAACGAAATTCTCGCCAAGCGCGGACGGATCGATCAGCTCAAAAAAATCGTCAAGGCCGGAGAACCGACAATGAAATCCGCCGGCCTCGTGGGAGACTGGGAATTAAGGGCCGGCAAAGAGTTGGCCCAGATCGGTCCGTTGTATTCCGCCTTGCCCGGCACGGATTTGATGTATTTGGTGAAGTATCATCGCACGTCGGGATCGCTCAATGCGTTGTCGGCGATTCAAGCCGAGGTGCGGGCCAAATCGCAAACCGACGCCCGCGAACTCTATGCCAAATTGGCCGAGCAGGGGATTAAAGTCAAACCGCCGAAATACCAAGAATCGAGCGATTCCGAATACCCCGTGCAATTCACGCTGGACTTAGAACGCCCGCTTCCCGTGGCCAAGAAACCCGCCTCCCCCACGGCCCCAAAGCCGTAATGAGGCGTTGACCAACTCGCAAAATCACTCCTCGGCATCTCAGAGGAATGGGAATAAATCATGCAGACTCGCGAAAAAAAACTTGCCATCGGTTTGGGGGCCGTCGTGGGCCTGATGGCGGTTTGGACGATCCTCAAACCCTGGTACTTCGGCCCGATCGAGCTGGAAGAATCGACGCTGTCCCTGGTGCAAGCGGATTTGGACAAGTTGGAAAACCAGCAACTGCTGCTGCTGAATGCGACCCGTCAACTGGCCGAGTGGAAAGCCAAGAGCCTGCCGCCCGATCCCAAACCTTCGGGCAGGCAACGCCCGGATGCGCTGAACGGGCAACGGCTTTACCAAGAATGGCTGACGGACTTGGTTCGGCATTGCGGGTTTCGCAATCCCGAAGTCACGCCGGGCATCACGCGGGCGATTCAAGATGTGTACGTCACCGCGCAAGTTCGTGTGAAGGCGGAAGCCACTTACGGCCAAGTCTGCCAATTTCTATCCCTGTTCGAGCAAACCGATTTGCTGCACCGGATCGAAAGCAGCCTGATCGACAGCCCCAACCACGTGGGCGATCCGCTGTTTGATGTGTCGTTTGTCGCCGAAGGCGTGGCATTGCAGAACGCTCCACAGCGGGACGTGCTCTTTCCAGAAACCCTTTTGGCTTCCGCGATGGATGCCACTGCCGACAAACTGCGCGTGAAAGGTTCCGATGGGTTTCCCGAATCCGGGCGGTTTCGCATTCGCATCGGGGAAGAGTTTTTAAGCGTTGGCCAAACCAAAGGCGATGAATGGGAAGTCACGCGGGGGAAAGACAAAACCAAGCCGGCAGCCCACGCCGCCGGGGGAAAAGTTGACTTAGGGCTTTACGATCCTTTGTCTTCCAGCAGTCTCGCCAAACCGCCGAATCCTCGCGTGGCTTTGATCTCCGCGCAAAACCCCTTTACGATTCCGCCCCTCAAAGGCGACTTCCGCCCTTCACTCAATCTGCCGCGTGAAGAGACAGTGTATCTGGGGAATCGGCTGGCATTGGAAGCCAAAGCCGAGAGTTTCAACCCCGCGCTCGGCCCGCCGGCCTTCCAATTTCAAGGCGAAGTTCCGGCAGGCATGACCATCTCCCCCATGCGGAACCAGCCCTATAGCGGCTTGATTTCTTGGGAGCCTCAGGGAGAAAGCCAGATCGGCAGCTATACGGTTTCCGTTCAAGTCAGCCGCGCCGACCTGCCCGCCCCGCTGGTGCGATCGGTGAGACTCCGCGTGCGCGAGCCGAATGCCACGCCCCAGATCGAAAGCCCCGGCAATCAAATTGTTTACAGCGGCCAGCCTTTAACCTTCGCCGTGAAAGCCACGGATGCGGACAAAAACCAACGTCTAACGTTTTCTCTGGGCAAGGGCACTCCGCCGGAGGCCGCGATTGATTCGCGGGCGGGCAAGTTTTCTTGGACGCCGCCGGGCCAAGTGACCGAGCAAACTCTCGACATCGAAATCTTCGCCACGGACAATGGCAACCCGGCGGAGACGGGAACGATCAAAGTCCCCGTGGAAGTCAAAGCGGACGTGGCCGGCTTTACGCGGTTCGTGGGATCGATTGCCGATGCCGACACCGGCGAGGCGTGGTTGTTCGACCGTTGGAACAAACGGAATCTGGTGATTCAAGAAGGCGAAATGATGGAAGTCGCCGACATCTCCGCCCGTTTGACGAAAGTCGAGGAAGACCATCTTTTGTTTGATCGCAACGGAGAAACTTGGGAACTCGAACTCGGGCAAGATGTGCGGGACATGAAACCCGTCGAATCGCCCAAAACGGCAAAGTCGAATTGAACCGTTTCTCTGTCAATCATCAATGAACTTCTTAACCCAAGCCGACGCCTTGGTGTCGGTTCGCCGGCTGGGGATGATGTTCGCGGGCCGCTACTCGGTCCAGGTTTGGCGGTCGCTCCTGAGATCGCAGCGGATGGCCCCGACGACCAAATACGGTTGCACGAAATCTTGCTTGCCCTTGAGTTGCACGGGATTCAAAGGCCGGCAGTCGTAGCGGGTTTTGGTCATTTCGTAAGTCAAAGGGCCGATCGCGATTTGGCCGGGTTTCGCCACCGAGGATTCCAAGCGGCTGGCCACGTTCACGGTGTCGCCCAGAACAGTGTAGTCTTTGCGTTTGGGCGAACCGATGTCGCCTGCGACCACGTTCCCCGAATTGATTCCCACCCGCATGCTGACGTTTTTGCGATGCGGATTCGAGCGGTTGAAGTCTTCGAGGGCGTGCTGCATCAGAAGCGCCGCCCCGACGGCGCGCTCGGCGTGGTCGGGTTGAGACAAGGGCGCGCCGAAAATCGCCATCACCGCATCGCCCATGTACTTGTCCAAAGTGCCTTCAAAGCGGAAGATCGCATTCGTCAAGCGGGCGAATAAATCGTTCAAGACTTGGGCGAGTTCCGAAGGGGCCATGTGCTCGGAAAGCGAAGTGAACCCGGAAAGATCGCAGAACAACACGCTGACTTCGCGTTCCTCGGCCAACATCTCATCGAGCTGGGATTGTTTGTCGGCGACAATGCGTTCGACCACGCTGGGGGAACTGTAACGGGCCAATCGGTCGCGAATCGCCTTTTCCTGCAAGATGTCTCTCCGCAGGCGTTCTTGCTCTACACCCACGGCGGATAAGACCGCCAAGGCCGTTAAGACTTCGAGATGGGCCGCCTCGAAGCGATGGAAGAAATCGTTGGTGTCTACGTAAATCAGCCCGGTCACGCTGCCGTCGTGATACATCGGGGCGCACATGGCCGAGCGAATGTCTTGTTGGACGATGCTGGCTGCCGACGCGAACTGTTCATCTTGCAGGGCATCATCAATTAAGACGGCGGTGCGGGTTTCGATGGCACGTTTGGCGATGCTTTGGCTGATCGCGATGGGTTCCTCGCCGCTGTTGGGGTCTTCGGACCGAGAGGCTTTGGGAAAGAGTTGCCCGGACTCTTCATCGTAAAGGCAGACCACGCTGCGTTGGGCGGGAAGATTTTTTAAGGTCAAGTCGGCGATGTGTTCCAACATGGAATCCAAGTCTTCGCTGCTGAGAAGCGCTCGCCGACCTGGCTAAACAACCCGATGATTCCCGCGCTTCCCAAGGCGGGCCGGTCGCGGTCGAAATCTTCCACGTTGATGACCATGCTGACGTTCGCCGCCGCCTCATCGAACACCACGCCCTCCGGGCCATTGGGTTCGGGGGGATAGGGAAGTTCGAAGCGAATCGTGACGGGAATCCGGGAGGCCGGCCCCAAGTTGATTTTATCGCCGTGCGACAGTCGTTTCCGCGTGATGCGTTCGCAATTCAGGAAGGTTCCATAGGTGCTGTTGCTGTCTGCGAGTATCCAGCCTTCCCCGTCGCGCTCGATGACCGCATGATTTCGGGACACCCCCGTCAAAGGCACGACCACGTCGCAGGTCTTGGCCCGGCCCAAGACGACTGTCGGCTCGAAAAATTCGAGGCGGATTTCGGTTCCTTCGAGCTGATAAGCGATCCGAAACGAAGTCCGCCGCAGATTTTGCGGGGAGGTTTTAAGGAAAATGACGAAAGAATGGCCATAAGTCGCGTTTCCCAAGCTCGAGATGCACTTCAATCGAAGAGGCAAGCCACCGCGAAATCCGCTGGGCCTTCCCTATTAAGAATGCGATGCGAAAAGGCAACCTGCGGGGAAGAAATCGCGAAAACCGCCCGCCGAATTTTCCGGAAGTGTTACAGTCGGAGCAACCCGTGAATGCGGCCCGGACTGCCGAGAATTTGCTCTCCAATCTCAAATGACGGAAGGATTTTCTCAAAAGATCTCGGTTCGCGAACAGACCGAAAATTCGTGAGAAGGGGTTAAGCCTCCTTCGAGAAATCAGTGAGCGGCAAGCCGCTAGCCGCCGGTTTTTTCCAACCGAAGAACCGGCGGCTAGCGGCTTGCCGCTCACGTTCGTAGGACAGATGTTTCTCAAACGATTAAGAAATTCGCGAGAACGTGGACAATCGGCACGAGTTGCTTAGAATACACATCTGATTTTGCCGGCCTTTTTATCCTTTTATCCCGGGCAGAAATTCATGGCCAAAAAAAAAGCCGCCCGCAAGCCGACGTTCTCGCCGGGGCATGCCATTCGCATCAAGCCGGGCGTGACCGCTCCCGAATTTCCCGATGTGTCTTGCGCGGGTTGGACGGGAATCATCATGGAATTGATCGGAAAGAAAACGGCTCCACAATACGTGGTCGAATGGGATCAAGCCACTTTAAGCACCATGCCTCAGTCGTACAAAAACCAATGTGAAGAACGAAAACTGACGTACTCGTTTTCCTGTTTCGCCGAGTCAGACATGGAATCGGTGGAAGAATGAGCGAGTTTGCATGCAGAGACGGGTAAAATTCCGCGGTTGCGTTGCCGCTCCCTCAACGCGAAAATGGAAAGGAGTTCGCAAGAGCTTGCGCCTTCTCTAATTCGAGTTGAGATTATGTCAGGCGAGTTATCGACCGAATGGGCTTTTTCCGGGGTCTTAGTCCGGCTTTATGCGGCCGTTTGCGTTGGCTCCCCCGTGCCTCCCGATTTGGAGGCGTTTCTCAAACGCTACCCGCACATCGAGCGCCGCCAGCATGCGGACGTGCTTTTGTTCGACCAATACCACCGCTGGAAAACCGGCGCACCGCGCCCCGTGGAATGGTATCTGGAACACTTTGCCGATCTCAAATCAGACAGCAATTGGCAGTTGGAAGTGTTATTGGAAGAATTCGGCTACCGCGATGCACAGGGCGGCTGCCCCACGGTGGAAGAATTTGCAGAACGCTTTCCCCAGCACGCCGAGGAACTTCGCCGGTTGCTGCCTTACCGGGAAGAGCATCACAAATTCGCCGCCCGGGCGGAATTGTTGTCCCGCCCGTTTCACGCGGCTTCCCAGACCACGACGCGGTTTATGAATTCCACGCTGGATTTTTCCATCAGTCCCTCGGTTCTACTTTGGAACCCGGAAGCGCACTGCGAAGTGGAAACTTCACTCGCAGAAGAATCCCCCTTCGACCAACTCCCCGCCGAGGTCATGGAGGAACTTGAAAGCCGCATGCACGCCCAGCAATTTGCCCCGGGCGAATATCTGATGCGGCAAGGAGACCCCGGCAATTCGCTGATGGTGCTTTTGGAAGGCCAGGTGGAAGTCACGCTGCAAGCGGAAACCGGCGAATCCCGCTTAATTACCCGCACAGACTCTTGCCAAGTCTTCGGGGAAATGGCCTTGTTGGCGGAAGAACCGCGCACGGCCAACGTGATCGCGAGAACCCCCGTCGTGGCCAACGTGCTGCCGGCGGAATCCTTCCACGAATTGGCCGGGCAGAACCCTTCCATCAGCGTGGTGCTGACCAAACTGATCTCGCAGCGATTGGGCCGCGCGGGCCGAATGGACGTCTTGGCGGGCCGCACCTTGGGCGGTTATCAAGTCATCGGGCGATTGGGTCGCGGCGGCATGGCCGTGGTTTACGAAGCCCGCGACCCGGCGGACAATCGCCCCGTCGCCTTGAAAATGATGAGCCATCGGTTGGTTTACGACCAGGCGGCGCTCGATCAATTTCAATGCGAGGCCGACACCATCGAATCCTTCGATCATCCCGGCATCACCAAAATGCACGGGCGATTCAAGGCGTTTCATACCTATTTCACCGTGATGCAATACTGCGACGGCATCACGCTGCGGGATCTCATCCAAAACAACGGCCGGCTGCCCCAAACGGTCGTTTTCGGAGTGTTGGGGCAATTGGCCTCGGCCTTGAAATACGCCCATTCCAAGGGCATCGTGCATCGCGACATCAAGCCCGCCAACGTGATGGTCAACCGGGACGGTTCGGTGATGCTGATGGATTTCGGACTGGCCAAACCCGCGGATGATGGGCAATCGGCCCTTGTGAATCTGATCGTGGGAACGCCCCGCTACATGGCCCCCGAACAAATGGTGGGCGGCCACGTCGATCAGGTTTCCGACTACTTCGCCATGGGCTGCCTGATTTTTGAAATGCTCGTGGGCGAACCCTTAATCCCCGAAACCGATTGGCTCAACCTGCTCAGACATCATGCCAATTGGAGACTGCCCAAATTTGAACGGCTCTGCCCCGAAATGGACCCGGCCCTCGGCGATGTATTAAGGGGCTGCCTGCAATCCGATCCCTTGCACCGCAGCCTGCCCTTGAATGAACTCGCCAACTGGTCCAGCCCGATTGATGTCCAAACCCTGCGCGGATTCGATGCGATGTGATTCCACGGCGGTTATTCCCAAGGAACTGTAAGGCCCATCGGCGTTGCGAGGGATTTCAGCGTTTCCGCATCGCGATGATGAACCCGCACGCCTTCCTGTTTCGCCCGGTTGAGGGATTCCCATTGCCGTTCGCCGGGAAGCCTGACACGCTCGAAACCCGGTGCGGGTTCCAAGTTGTGAATCGCAGTGACGGCTTCCTGAATGCGGGCGTGAAAGCGGTCCGGCTCGACGAATTTTTCAGGATCGATCACAGAAAAAAAATGCTGCGAACCATCGGGCATCGCGCCGCGTTTGCGGGCAATGGGCAATCGGCCGCCTTCCAAAGCTCCCGCCAAAATCCCGGAGACAAGCCCCAACCCGAAACCCTTGGGACCGGCGGCGGGCATTAAAATTTTTGCCTTGTCCGCATCGGTGGTGGGTTCGCCTTCTTCATCGAGTGTCCAACCGCCGGGGATCGGCAAATCGTACAACCCCAGCGCATGGATTTTCCCCCACGAGGCTTTCGCACAAGACATGTCCAACAGAATGGGTGCACCGGCTTGAACCGGAATCCCCCAAGCCTGGGCGTGGTTGGAAGTCGCCCGCCCTTTGCTTCCATAGGCCGCCACCGAGGCCCGGCCCGAACTGGTCGTGCAAAAGCCGATCATCCCCGCATTCACCGCCAACTGAACGTAAACGCCGGCGGCTCCCAAATGATGGCTGTTGCTTACCGTCACGGTTCCCGTGCCCACCGCGCGGGCTTTTTCAATCGCCAATTGCACGGCTTTGGTGGCGGCCACTTGGCCGAGCGCTCGGCTGCCGTCCAACGCGGCCATCGCTACGGTTTCCGTCAACGTCAAAACTTGCCCGCGCGGGTCGATGTGGCCTTCGTTCAACCCGCCGAGATACCATTCCATCATCCGGCAGCCATGCGAATGAAAGCCGCGCTCGTCCGCTTCGACCATTCGCGCCGCCGCCGTCTCGGCATCGAAAGCGAACACGCTTTGCTTGATGAACATCTCCGCGAGCAGAGTTTGTAATGCCTCGCCGGGAACCAGGATTTCCCGTGCGGGATCGTGAGGGTATTCGGGATATTCCGACATGCGGTCCGATCTTTCCGAAAAACTGAAACGAACGGCGAACAGTCCCGATTGAAGCAACTCCCGCCCCCGATTGCAAATCCGCCTTGCCTCGTCAGTGCAAGCATTACGGATGTTTAGCCAGAGTGTTTCGGGACAGCGACAGAAATTCCACGGGCAACGGTGTCGTCTGGTTTATTGCCAAATCTGCGAGGGCTTGCCCCAACACGCCCGTGAACTTAAAGCCGTGCCCCGAAAAGCCGGCCCCGAAGGCGACGTTCGCGTAAAGGGGATGCCGGTCGATCACAAAATGGGCATCGGGCGTCATCGTGTAAAAGCACACATCGTGATGGGAGAATCCCGGCATCGCCGCCGGCACGCATTGCCGACGGAAATTTTCAATCGCCCTTTGATCTTCGAGATCAATCTCTCCTGAGGCTTGGCTTGGATCGGCAATCGCTTGCCCGCCGGTGTGTTCGGCGAGTTTCAGGCTTTGGCCATCTGCTCCCGGCAGTCCGTAGAACACGCCTTCGGGCAGCTCGAACAAAAACCCCGGTCCCTCCGAAATCGTGCGTTGAAACTCGGCCCGCAACCCAGACCAAAACACCGGCTTTCGCAAGACCTGCAACGGAATCACCAGTTCTTCAAGCAAAGCCGAGGCCCACCCGCCCGCCGTGATGATTAAAGTGGCGGCCTCATAGTGGCCGCGATGGGTCTCGACTTGCACGCAGCGGCCATCGCTCGACCAATCCAAAACGGTTTCCTCCGTTCTTAAAATGCCCCCGTGTTTTTGCCCCTGAACGATGTGTGATTCCACGCAGCGTTCCACGAACAAATACCCCGCATCCGGTTCGTGAACCACGGAAAAATCTGCCGGGAAACGCAAGCCGGGAAAGTGAACCTCGGCTGCTTGGGGGGAGAGTTCTTCCAAGGCAAGTTGATGCTGTTGGGCGGAGAGCTTCGCTCCGCTTATGGCCGTTCCTGCGGGTGGTCCCGCCAACAGAACGCCGGCGAGTTTCATCAGTGGGCTTTGGGATTCCGCTTCCAGTTCTCGCCAGAGATCGTAAGCCCGTTTCGCCAAGGGGACGTAGTTGGGGTGCTCGAAATAGGCTTTGCGAATGATCCGCGTTTCCCCGTGCGAACTGCCGCGATCGTGGGCGATGCCAAATTGCTCGATGCCCAGCACATTCAGCCCGCGTTTCGCCAGATGATAAAACGCCCCGCTGCCGAACCCGCCCACGCCGATGACAATGCAATCGAAGGTTTCACGCATGGGTTTTACGGCCCTCATCCTTCCGCTTGGCATACATCGCGCGAAAACTTTGTTTGGGCATGTCCGGCAGTTCGCGTTGTTTGCCCCATTTATTGAAGCGGTTGTACTTGAGGAACCTCGGCAGTTTCGGCAGTGTGAAACGAGCCAGCCAACCGCCGAGACGGTATAACCGAGGATGACGAAACACGAAACTCGCGAGCTTCATCGACCAGCGTTTGCTCCAAGGCAGTTGGCCCCGCACGTTGATTTCTCTTCGCCAAGTTAGCAGTTGATGATGCAGGTCGATCTTCACCGGACAAACATCGGTGCAAGATCCGCACAGGCTGCACGCGAAAGGCAAACTGGAATGCCGCTGGGAATCGCGGGCGGGATTCAAAATCGAACCGATCGGACCGGGCACGGTGGCTTCGTAACTATGCCCGCCGCTGCGGCGGTATACCGGGCAGGTATTCATGCAGGCTCCGCAGCGAATGCAATTGAGGGATCGCCGGAAATCGGAACTTCCCAACAGTTCGCTGCGTCCGTTGTCCAACAAGATGATGTGCAATTCTCCGCCGGGTTTTGGCCCGTGAAAATGCGAGGAATAAGTGGTGATCGGCTGCCCGGTGGCGGAGCGGGCCAATAAGCGGAGGAACACGCCTAAATCTTTTGCGCGGGGAATCAGCTTTTCGATGCCCATGCAAGCGATGTGCAAGTTCGGCAGCGACACGCCTAAATCGGCGTTGCCTTCGTTGGTGCAGACCACGAAGCCCCCGGTCTCGGCAATCGCAAAATTCACGCCGGTGATCCCGGCATCGGCCCCCAAAAACTTTTCGCGAAGATGCCCCCGCGCGGCTTCGGCGAGATAATTGGGGTCCGTCGCTCCGGCTTTCGTGCCCAGATGCTCGTGAAACAGTTCACCGACTTCTTCCTTCTTGATGTGAATGGCCGGCAGCACGATGTGGCTGGGATGTTCGTGCCGGAGTTGCACGATCCGCTCGCCCAAATCGGTGTCGATGACTTCCATTCCGTGCCGTTCGAGAAACGGATTAAGATGGCATTCCTCAGTCAACATCGACTTGCTTTTGACAACCTTTTGAACATCGTGATCGTTCAAGATCTTGAGCACGATTTCGTTATGCTCGGCGGCATCTTTGGCCCAATGCACCGTGGCCCCCAACTTCTGGGCATTGCTCTCGAACTGTTCCAGATAATCGCCCAGTTTGGAAACCGTATGCTGCTTGATCGCCGAAGCGGTCTCCCGCAAGAGTTCCCATTCGGGCAGAGATTGGGCGCATTTGTCGCGCTTGGCCCGCACGAACCACAAGGCTTTGTCGTGCCAATGTGCGCGGTCTTCGTTACTAATAAAGGCTTGAGCCAAAGTCGCGTGTGACATGAAGAATAAATACGTTTCACTCAAATGGGTTTACAGGGCATCGGCGATGATTTCGGCGACGTGCATCACGCGGAGGGGTTTTTGCCCGCGGCGGATCAGTCCGTTGAGGTGCATTAGGCAGGACATGTCCGCCGCGGTCAGCACTTCGGTTCCCGCGTGTTCGTGGTCGTGGATGCGGTCGTTGCCCATCATGCACGAGACGGCTTCTTCATTCACCGCGAAGGTTCCGCCGAAGCCGCAGCATTCATCGGGGCGTTCCAACTCGGCGAAGGTGATGTCTTCCATCGTTTCCAACAGCCGGCGAATTTTGTTGTAGGATTCGATGGCCAATTCGCTGTCTGAACCCAACCGCAATTCCCGCAAACCGTGACAGCTTTGATGCAAACCGACTTTGTGCGGAAACCGGCCTTCGATGCGTTCGGGTTTCACCACATCGTGCAGAAACTCGCAGAGTTCGTAGGTTTTGCCTTTAAGTTCTTCAAACTTAGGATTGCCCGAAAGATATTCTTCGTAATGCTGCCGGACCATCGCCACGCAACTTCCCGAGGGGCAGACCACGGCATCGAAGGGATGAAAGATCCGCAGAAACGCCTCGGCCAAGGGGCGGGCTTCTTCGGTGCAACCGGTGTTGGCCATCGGCTGCCCGCAGCAGGTTTGTTCCGTGGGGAACTCGATCTGAAAATCCTGCCCCAGTTCGGCAGCCCAACGCCCACCGTATTTCTCCAAGACCCGCACTGTCGCCAAGCCCACTTGGGGAAAAAGTTGGTCAATGTAGCAGGGGATAAACAATCCGATTCGCATGTAGCCCATCAATTCGCAAAGCCCAAAACAACTAACGCCTGCCATCATTATAGGAGCAAAGCCGTGGATTGCGAACCGTACTTCACACACGCTTGCCCGGTTCAACAGCCGCAATGCTGTTTTTGGCGAAGCGGCTTTTGTATGCTGGTTGATGATTCCCACTTTCCCAGTTTCGGTTTTCTTCTTCATAAGAGGCTTGCGAAAATGCGCTGGAGCTTTTTGAGTTTGTTCCTGTTGTCGGTGTGCGGGTGGACGGCCAAGGCGGAAGCCGCCGAGAAACCCAACGTGCTGTTCATCGCCGTGGATGACCTCAACGATTGGGTGGCCTGTCTGGGCGGGAATCCGCAGTGCAAGACGCCCAACATCGACCGCTTGGCGGCCAAGGGCGAGTTGTTCACGCATTCTTATTGTGCGGCTCCTGCGTGCAATCCGTCGCGGGCGGCTTTGATGACCGGCGTGCGACCGTTTACTTCGGGGGTCTACCTCAATTCGCAACCCTGGCGGCCGGCGATGCCGGACGTGGTCACGCTGCCTCAGCATTTCATGGCCCACGGTTACGAAGCCGTCGGCAGCGGGAAGATCTACCACGGGGCCTTTCCCGACTCGGATTCCTGGAACGATTACCTCAAAAAGAAAGGCGATCCCAAGCCGACGAAAGAAGTCTTAGCCGATCCCCACAGCCGAGCGGGCGGAATTATCTGGGGCCACTTGGACGTCCAAGACGAGGCAATGGACGACTACACAATGACGGACTACGCTCTGAATTATCTCAAGCAGGACCACAAAAAACCGTTCTTTTTGGCGTGCGGAATTTTTAAGCCGCACATGCCCTGGCAAGTACCCCGCAAATACTACGAGATGTTTCCTTTGGAAACGATTCAACTGCCTAAAACGTTGGCAACCGATTTGGACGATGTTCCCGAAGCGGGACGCAAGGTGGCCAAACCGCAGGGCGATCATGCGACGATGCTGAAAACCGAAAACTGGAAGCATGCGGTGCAGGGGTATCTCGCGAGCATTGCCTTTGCCGATGCGATGGTGGGCCGCGTGGTGAATGCTTTGGAGAATAGTTCCTATGCCGAGAACACCATCATCGTGCTTTGGGGCGATCACGGTTGGCATCTGGGCGAGAAACAGCATTGGCGAAAGTTCGCCCTTTGGGAAGAAGCCACCCGCGCTCCCTTAATGATGGTCGTTCCCGGCGTCACTCAGCCGAACAGCGTTTGCCGAAGAACTGTGGATTTCATGGACATCTACCCCACGTTGGCGGAACTCTGCGGATTGCCGATTCCTCCGCATACCGAAGGCGTGAGCCTGGTTCCATTGCTCAAAAATCCCTTAGCCAAATGGGATCGCCCCGCGGTCACCACGCATGGCCGGAACAACCACGCGGTTCGTTCAGAGCGTTTTCGTTACATTCGCTACGCGGATGGTTCGGAAGAACTTTACGACCACGATGCCGATCCGATGGAGTGGAAGAACCTCGCGGAAGATCTTCAATTCGCCGAGGCCAAAGCCGCTTTAGCCAAATGGCTGCCCAAGAAAAACGCGCCGAATGCCGATGCCAACGCCCAACCCGGCAAAAAAGCCAACCGCCGAAAGAACCAAGCCAAACAAAAAGCGAAGACCGACAAATAAGAAGATCCTCGAGTAAATCATTTCAGGTTTTGAATCATTCGGAGTAACCGGGGGGCTTACGCCCCCCGCTCGCCGGTTTTGGCGGAGGAATCGAAATAACTGGGCATTTCGGGCGGAGGGGATTTTCTCTTGGCGAAAGCGGCTTTCGCGGGATAGAATCTTCATGGGGAATTATGCATCAGGAAATTCCCCAATAATTCTTACCCTGCCGGATTTCGGCTCGACGAGGTGCTTTTCGTGGTCAACCCTCCACAACCTTTTCGCATGTTAATTGCGGATGACGATCCCGGTTTTCGCGAGACGTTGCGGGGAATTTTCGAGCCGTGCTTTCAGACCCTGGAAGCGGAGAGCGGCGAGGAAGCCATCGAAATTGCGGAAGCGGAATCCATCGACATTGCGCTGTTGGACATGCACATGCACCTGATGACGGGTTTGGAAACCCTGCGGATGCTTAAGATCCGCACAATTGCTTTGGCCGTGCATTTTAATCACGGCCGATGCCACGGAAGAATTGCGCCGCCAAGCCGACAAGGCCGATGCGTATTCCGTGCTGTCCAAGCCGATTCGGAAAATGGAGTTGGTGCTCACCGTTTCCGCCGCCTTGGAACTTCCCCCGGATGCCAAGTGGCGTGACTCGTTCAATTGAGCGAAACGGTTTCCGGGGACGATTTTGAGCCGGCGTTACACGGGCAGGCTCCGATGGCGAAGGCCAGCCAACCGAAGAGGAAAGCCATCCCGCCGAAGGGAGCGACCAACCCCCAGCGGATTCCCTGCCAATCAGGCCCCTGAAGCGCGATGACGTACAGCGCCCCGCAAAACAGCAGAATCCCCAGCAGGAAAAACCACCCCGCCAGTTGCAGGGCTCTGCTTTGCCGGGTTTGGGCCAACAAACCCAAGGCGATCAATCCCAAGGCGTGGTACATCTGGTAGGTGGCTGCGGTGCGAAAATCGGCGAGGTATTTGGCTGCCGCCGGAATGGTTTGCCCCGCGACCACACGGGTTTCGTCGCCGTGTTTTCGGACGAGGTATTCATCCAACCCATGCGCCGCGAATGCCCCCAGGAGTACGCTCAACCCTGCGAGCAATCCGCCGATCATCGTCCAAATTTTGGAACAGCACATAAGCGGGTTTTACCTGTAGGTCACCCCTTTTTAGGTTGAGGGGTCGGTTGAGGATACATCACCAGATGATTGAGCACCGCGTTGACGCCGGCGACTTCGCGGGCCAACTGGCAAACATCCGCGTTGGGGGTGGCGGTCACCACGCCTTCCAGGCAAATTCCATCGGGGATTCGCCGCACCACCAAGCTGGCGAATTCCAACTCCGGGAGTGCCATTAAATCGTGGCGGATACGGACCTCGAAATCGTGGCCTTGCGAGAGCGGCAGCGTAACGGTGCCAAGAAACTTGGGCGAGCTTTGCATTGAGAATCGCTCCATCGAATGAGTTCTCGGAGAACGAGAAACGGCGGGGGTTTTTAGGGGTTGTATCATCACTATAACAACTTTTTTTTGAGAAGGGAAATGAAAAAGGGGAACAGAGCCAGAATTGGCACATTCCCACTCATGTGCAATGGGCATACCACTTGGGAAAAACTCTCCCCAAAATCGCGAACCCCATGAATTCTGAGCCTCTTTCTCGCCTTTCGACGAGAAGAACCCAGGCAAAATAAGTCTCCGATTTTTCGCGCGAAACGCGCGTTTCGCCAGCAATGCTTGCCCGATTGCTCGGCAAATTGTGACGCCGGCGATGGGGATTGTTTTTTGCCGGGTTCCCAAGGATTCTGGGTTTTTCCGCAGTTCGCGCAACATTTTTGGAGAGGGAATCGGTAGGATACAGAGATTCGGTAAAACCGCTCCATTTCATTTCTTGGCTGAAAAGGGTGTCCCATGTCGATGACCACCTGCCTGAAAAATTGGTTTTCTTCCCCTTCACGCAGGCCGCAAAAACGGGGGCGGTTGTGGCCGTCGATTGCCCAGGTCGAAACTTTGGAAGATCGCTGTCTGTTGGCCGCTTTCCTCGTTACGAACTTGAACGACTCCGGGGCCGGTTCGCTGCGTCAAGCGGTGTCGGATGCCAACAACAACGGAAATCCGGGAGTGGTCGACACGATCCGTTTCGACCAATCGCTGCTCTACACCTCGCGAATTATTGCCCTTACTTCCGGGCAACTGACGATCTCGCAATCGGTTTCCATTGTCGGTCCTTCTTACGATCCTTCGGGAATTCTCATCAGTGCAGGCAACAACAGCCGCGTGTTTCAAGTCACGTCGGCGGCGCAAACGGCGGTGTTTCAGTTTTTCACGATCACGCAGGGAAGTACTGGGGGCAACGGAGGCGGACTATTGAATCAGGGGCCGAATACCGTGCTGACGGACATGGTGATTTCCGGCAATCAAGCCGGCACCGGAGGAGGAGGGATCAGCAACACGGGGACAAGGCTGGAAATCCAACGCTCGCGGATCATCAGCAACAGTGCGAATAACAATGGGGGCGGGATTGAGAACGCCGCCGGCACGCTGATCGTCAACGACACCACCTTCGACAGCAACGCCGGGGACAGCGGAGGCGGAGTCGCGAATGAAAGTGCTGCAACGCAGGTCATTATCGTAAACAGCACCCTGTCCCATAACACGGCCACATCGGGAAATGGGGGCGGGCTTGCCAATTTCAGCACGACCTCCACGGCCTTGACCATGCAAAATTGCACGATTGTGGGGAACATCAGCCGTTTCGGCGGCGGGGGAATCATGTCGGCCGGCGGAACCGTGAATCTGTTGAATCTGACCATCGCCAACAACATCGATTTCGATAGCAACGGCGGCACCGGGGGCGGCGGCATCAGCCGAACCGGCGGGGGCACGGTGACGGGAACCAACCTGGTTGTGGCCCAGAACTCCTCGAACAGCGGCAACGGCGATACCAACTCCAATGCCATCAACGGAGGTGCCAGCCAGGCCAATTTCATCGGAGGCAACCCGCAAATGGGGCCGTTGCAAAACAACGGCGGGCTGACCTTCACGATGATGCCTTTGCCCGGCAGCCCGGTGTTGGGAGCGGGCGTGACCGCCGGAACCACGATTCGCGATCAACGGGGATTCGCCCGAAGCGTGTCCGCTGCGGGCAATGGGGTTCCCACCGTCGATCAGGGGTCGGTGGAATTCTTTCCCACGCTCACGCAGCCTTACATTGTGGGACCGGGGGCCAACACGAGCAATGCGGCAAGCCGGGCCTTCAGTTCCGTTGCCGTGCAGGGAACTTCCCGATACGACAACCGGCCCTATCCGGGATTCCAAGGGGAAGTGCGCGTGGCCTTGGCCGACATCAACGGGGATGGAACCAAAGACATCATCACCGCGCCGGGACCGGGCGGAGGGCCGGACATTCGCGTCCTCAATGGAGTTAATCCCACGCAAACCCTACAGCAATTGTCGGCCTATAATCCCTTTTATTTGGGCGGGGTTTACATTGCCTCGGGCGACATCAATGGCGACGGCACGCCGGACATCATCACCGGATCGGGGCCTGGTGGGGCCAATGTTCGCGTGTTCGACGGCAAGAATCCCGCATCGATGCTCTTGAACTTGCTGCCCTTTGGGGCTTTCGCCGGCGGCGTGCGGGTCGCGGCGGGCGACATCAACAACGATGGCCGAACGGACCTCATTGTGGCCGCCGGCCCCGGCGGCGGCCCGAACGTCAAGGTTTACAGCGGAGCTACGGTCCTGGGAAATCCGACCGATGCCTCGCTGATCGCTGGCGGCCTGGGGAACTTTTTGCTTATTCAGCCGGCTTCACCGGCGGGGTATTCGTGGCCTCGGGCGACGTGAACGGCGATGGAATCGACGATCTGGTCACCGGGGCCGGCGAAGGCGGCGGGCCGCAGGTGCTGGTCTTCACCAATGCTTCGCCTGTTCCCATTTTGGGATTTTTCGCTTATGCAGCAAACTTCACCGGCGGCGTGCGGGTGGGAACGGTGGATTTCGACGGCGATAAATTCGATGACATCGTCACCGGGGCCGGCCCCGGCGGAGGGCCTCACGTGCGCATCATTAGCGGGCGGGTGCTCGCCAACTTCAACACCCCGGCGGACCTGGCGAGTTTCTTCGCCTACGACGCCGGCTTTACGAGCGGCGTGTACGTCGCGGGGTCCGACGTGAAACTTTCCGGCGGCTCGCCGCTGCTGCTCGACGATTCCGCCTTTCCTCCGGAAACGCCCGCATCCGACATTTCAGCGGACGAACTGGCCGGCATTACGGCGGCTGCGATCTCGCGATTTGCGGAAGCCGGGCTGGATTCTGCCGATCTGGCCAAGCTGAAAAACGCTTCGGTGCAACTGGCGGATCTGAAGGGCAACCTTTTGGGGTTGACGGTGGGCGAGCGGATCTTCATTGATGCCAGTGCGGCGGGGTTTGGGTACTTCCTGGATCCCACGCCGGGGGACGATGCGGAATTTCTCGCGGGCACGGGCCAAGCCGTTGTCGGCCCGGCGCTGAACCACGTGGACTTGCTGACGGTGGTCACTCACGAGCTGGCCCACGTGTTGGGGTTGCCCGATCTGAATGCCGCGCTGAACCCCGACGACTTGTTGGCCGATCGGCTCGCGCGGGGATTCGCCGCTTCGTGCGGGAGGAAGATCTCGCCGGCGTGGACTCGGCCTTCCAGGCGGATCATTTTGAAGCCCTGTTAAGTTGACCCAGGCAGCAAAATAGGCCGAATCATTTTCCATCAACTTTCGTAAGACACACGCCGGGCGGAATCAAGAGGTTTTCATTGCCCAAAAGGGATGCTATGATAAAATTCTTACAACCAACTGAAAATTCATTCTCTTTTTACTTGCGATCTTGCCCGAATCATGGCAAAACTGTGCTGTCTCTTTTCCCTTCGATCAACACACTTCAACTGTTGATTTTCCTCCATGAATAAACCGCTCGTCGCAGACTCCTTTCTTCAACTTCTGGAAAAGAGTCGATTGCTCTCCCCCACCGAATTTGAATCGGCTTGCGAGCAATACGGACTGCGGGAATTGTCTTCGGCCAAACACGTCGCCCATCGGTTGGTTCAGGCCAAATTGCTGACCATCTACCAGGCCGAGCGGCTGCTGATGGGGCGGTCGCGGGGGTTTTTGATCGACCGCTACAAAGTCCTGGCCATCTTGGGGTTTGGCGGGATGGGCCGCATTTACGTGGCCGAGGATACAAACACCGGCGAGGAAGTCGCATTAAAAGTGCTGACGGATCGGCACGAAGTCGATCCCAGTATGTTGGAGCGGTTGAAGCTCGAAGCCAAGGCGGGGCAGAAGGTGCATCATCCGCAGGTGGTGCGCACCTTGGACATCGGCTCCACGGGAGCAGTGACCTACGTGGTCATGGAGTACGTCCAAGGGCTGACGCTGCACGAGGTAATCGTCACTCGCGGGCCAATGCCTTGGCCGCAGGCATGCGACATCATCGCACAATCCGCCTCCGGCCTGCATCATGCCCATCTGGCCGGTTTGGTGCATCGCGACGTGAAGCCTGCGAATATCATTGTCACCAACGACGGCCAAGCCAAGGTGTTGGATTTCGGCTTGGCCTTGCTGGAAGACGATGAAGAAGCCGAGTTCGCCTTGGCGATGATTTTCGGACACGACTGCCTGGGCACGGCGGATTACATTGCCCCAGAGCAATCGTTGCACAGCCACGATGTCGATCCTCGTGCGGACATTTACAGCTTGGGCTGCACGCTGTATTTCATTCTCACGGGGCAAGTCCCATTTCCATTGAATACGGTGGCGGAAAAACTGATGGCCCAGCGGATGAAAGTCCCGCCGCCGATTTCCACCTACGTTTCCAACGTGCCGCAAGCCGTGGTCGATTTGGTCGCCAAGATGATGGCCAAAAGGCCGGAACATCGTTTTCAAACGGCAGGCGAAGTCGCCACGGCGCTCGAACCTTATGCCAAACGAACCCCGATTCCGTTCGATTTTCACCGAATTTTGACCGCCCGCGCTTCCGAAGCCTCTCGGCGAATGAAAGCCCAACAGCAGCAAAAAGCCAGCACGGCGGGCAATTCCTCCACGACTTCCACGCCCACTCCCAGTCGTGGGGGAAGCAATAGTTCCATCACGTCCGGCGGGGGAAACAGCCCTTCCACGCAGCGATTGCAGAATCATATCGAAACCGAGATCGACATTTATCCTTCGCTGTCGAACCCAAGCCTCGCCTCGCGCAAATCGGATGAGCCTGGCGAAGATGAACTCGGCCGCACGCCGACGATGCGGGCAGCCGAAATGTCGCTGTCCGATTCGCCTCCGCAAAGGGCGATTCTCCGCCCGCTGGACGGCGGACCGCCGATTGTGCTCAATCAAGCGAAAATGACGCTGGGTCGCTCCGCCACTTGCGACATCCCCTGGAACCACCAAGGCGTCTCGCACCAGCATTGCGAGTTTTGCTTTGAAGGCAATTGGTGGACCGTTACCGACCTCGAAAGCAAGAACGGCGTGCAAATCAACGGGGTCGATGTCACCAGCCGGATGCTGATGCCCGGTGATCACCTTACGATTGCCCGCACTTATCATTTCCAACTGGACGATCCGCACGCAGTCCGCCCCAGCGTGGGACCGCTCCGCTTCTGGTTGTGGATTGTGCTGCTGCTTTTATTTACCACCCTCAGCGGATTGCTCGCCTGGTGGTTCACGCGCAACTAGCAGGTTTGCACGGCTTTTGGGGTGCGATCCCCGCTTTGCAATGGGCATAATCTGTGTAGAATGCTTGGGGTTGGGAAATCGTGGGGATTTCTTTCAGTTTGGGTGTTTACGGAGATTGGGTAATGGACCACCAGTGGCGACCAAGATTCGGGAGATGTCGTCTCAAGTTGCCAAGGAAGAAAAACAGCAATGGGACGCCGCAGGCACGCTCGTCGATTTGGAGCGGTTGAGGATGAAAATCGGGGATGAACTCACCCGGCAAGTTGACCGGTCTCATGCTCTCGGATCGGGCGGAGCGAACCGCCACGGAAGCAGAGCATGCTGGTCCGGATTGCGGCAAGATGTGCCCGGTGGAAGCGGAGCGGGAACCGTTGATCCTGCAAGGCATGCAGGGCGGGATTGAATAGTGATGTAGGGCCGGCTGTGCCGGCCTTTTGATGAAGGGAACCAGCATCATGCCTAACTGGCGGCTCGTTCTTCTTCACGGTCGTCTCCGACCGTCGCGCACGTTTTTTGACCGGCGTTCCGGCGAGGCCGATGCTCGGCAGCATCGTTCGCCGCTGCCGGATGAAATGGCCGTTCACGATCAACGCTCTTGTGCTGCTTCCCGACCATCTGCACGCCATCTGGTCGCTGCCGCCCGGCGACGATGCCTACTCCAAACGCTGGGGATGGATCAAGAAGGAGTTCACGAAAAACTGGCTGGCGATGGGAGGCCGCGAACAGCGGCAGACCCAGGGACGCAAACGGGACGGCCGCCGCGGCGTGTGGCAGCCGAAGTTTTGGGAGCATACGCTGGAGACGGAGGACGATTTCGAGCGGCACTTCGATTACATCCATTACAATCCGGTGAAACATGGTTACGTGAAATGCCCGCGCGAATGGGTGTGGTCTAGCTTTCACCGCTGGGTTATGAAAGGTGTGTATCCCGACCATTGGGCCTGTTGGGAGCAAAGAGGAGCTCTGGATTTCTCCGCCATTGTACAAACAGTTGGCGAGTAACCAAAAGGCCGGCACAGCCGGCCCTACATCACTCCGAGTCTTTTGAGCTTGACGCTTCTGCTGAATTGTTAATTTTCTCAGATTTTTTCATTTTTCAAGAAATTCCTCAAAGTGTACCACTACCAAATTGTGTCGCCACCGGGGTGCAGTGTTGACGATGGATTGAATTGTCGTTAAGGTGAGTAATCTGATATATCAGTTAAAGTTTCAGTTTTACGAGCCATCCCATGACTACTTCCAATCCACAGATTGTCAGCAAGGATGCTCCACGAAGCGGTTTGTTGCGTGACCGGGCGTATTTTGAACTGAAGGATCTGATTCTGCGCGGTCAGCTTGCTCAGACGCCTTTCTTGTCGACGAGGACGCTGGCGAAAGAACTCAAGATGAGTCTCTCGCCGGTGCGGTCCGCCATCGAACGTCTGGAAACCGAAGGTCTGTTGTCGATTGGAGCGCAGCGGGGCATCGTCGTTAACGAACTGACGACCGCTGAAATCGTCGACCATTTTGAAATTCGTCAGGCTCTGGAAACGCTCGTCGTTCGCAAGCTCGCGGGGCGGCTTTCGCCGGAACACATCCAAGAACTGCGTTCCAAACTCGCTGCGCACGATGCCGCGTTGATGGCCCAAGACATCGAACAATATATCGCCCGCGACAGCGAGTTTCATCTGCTGCTGGCCGAGTTCGCCGGCAATGCGGACGTGGAACGCGTACTCAGACAACTCCGCGACCGCATCTTCCGTATCGTTCTCCGAGTGATCGAACACTCGCCGCAGCGAATGCGGGAGTCGATTGACGAGCATCACCTGATCGTCGATTTTTTGGAGTCTGGCGATGCCGATCAGGCCACCTCGGTGATGGTGCGGCATCTCGAAAGTGGCTTGAAGTCGCTTGTGCCGAATTACCAACAAACTCATTCCAACCGCATTCAAAGAAGATCGCTTGAGCAATAAAAGTCGCAGCAACTCGTAGTGAGTGAGGAGCCAGCCCATGTCGGTCAACCGACTTCCCTTTGCGGTGTTGACAGCCGTGATTTTGATGATGCAATCCCTCGCGGCAGATGATGCGCAGATGAGTGCGTTCGATCTGCGCATTGCGCCGCTTCTGGTTCAGCGTTGTTTTGCTTGTCACAACGCGGCGACGAAGAAGGGCGGGCTGGATCTCAGCAGCCGCAAGGGCGCGATGGCGGGCGGCGAAAGCGGCGTGGTGATTGCTGCGGGCAAGCCCGACAAGAGCCTGCTTTGGGAGCGAGTGAGCGGCGAGGAGATGCCGCCGAAGCACCCGCTGTCGGCAGACGAGAAGCAGATGCTGCATCAGTGGATTGCCGAGGGTGCGAAGTGGGGGACAGACCCGGTCGATCCCTTTCGATTTACGACCGACAAACGCGCCGGTTACGACTGGTGGTCGCTGCAGCCGCTCGCGCGCTTCGGTGCCGGGTGTGAAAAACGTCAAATGGCCTCGCAATGAGATCGATCATTTCGTCCTGGCGAAACTGGAAGCCGAGGGATTTGCACATGCCGAATTCGCCGATACGAGGACTCTGCTGCGACGGTTGTACTTCGATCTCATCGGGTTGCCGCCGTCTCCGGAAGAAGTGGAACAATGGACCCGTCGTTTGAAAGCGGGATCGCAATTCAACGAGGAAGCGTATCGCGAACTGGTGGAGGAGCTGCTCGATTCGCCTCACTATGGCGAACGTTGGGCGCGGCATTGGCTGGATGTAATCCGGTTCGGCGAAAGCCAGGGCTTCGAGCGGAATCGCATCCGCGAGAATGCGTGGCGGTATCGCGACTGGGTGATCCACGCTTTCAACCGCGACCTGCCCTACGATGAATTTGTCCGCCAACAGATCGCCGGCGACGTGCTTTATCCCGGCCGGCTTGACCCGCTGCTGGCGACCGGATTTCTCGTTTGCGGCACATGGGACCAGGTCGGTCACAATGAGGGTTCCGCCGAAATGCGGAAATCGGTTCGGCAAGATGACCTCGAAGATCTCGTCGGTGCAACGGGTCAGTCGTTTCTCGCCTTGACCACGAACTGTAGCCGCTGCCATGACCACAAGTTCGATCCCATTTCACAGCGCGAGTATTATCAATTTGCCGCATTGTTGGGGGGAGTCGCGCAGGAGGAAAAGGAACGGCAGGGCATCACGGCCCGGCCATCTGACGACGCGTATCATCAGTGGGAGCAGCGGCGCGACAAGCTCCGTGGCGAACTGATTGCTTTGGAGCAAGCGATTCGCGAGAAGTCCGGCAAGTCGGGCGGCGGTCCTCCGATTGATGGGCTACAGGTGTTGTACTTGCCGGAACAGGCGGGCGGTAAAACTTTGCACGATGAAAGTGGTGAGGGAAAGCCACTCGATCTGGCAGCGGGAAAACAGCCACGGTTCGCTTCCAGCGGACCGGCGACGAAGATCATCGCAGCGTCGAAGAAGTCCCGCGAACTGACAGTCGAAGCGTGGTTGACTCCGGCGAAAGTCAATCAGGGTGGCCCAGCGCGGATTGTCACGCTTTCGCTCGACACGGGCCAACGCAATTTTACACTCGGCCAGGACGGCAGCCGATTCGATCTGCGGCTACGGACGACGAAGACCGATCAAAACGGTTTGCCCTCGCTGCTAAGCACGGATGGCAAAGCTGCCCGGCGGAAAACGCACGTCGTTTTCACGTTTGATCGCGCGGGGGACGTGCGTGCGTTCGTCGATGGCAAGCAAGTCGCCTCGCGCCGCGCGGGCGGAGACTTGTCGAACTGGAACGACAGCTTCCGTCTGGCGCTGGGCAACGAACTGAGCGGCGACCGGCCCTGGGAAGGCCAATTGCACTTCGTCGCGATCTACAGCCAAGCTCTGTCGCCCGAAGAGATCGCCCGCAACTTTGCCACCGAGTCGCGCGGCGTCCGCTCCGGCCAGCCTCTCGACGCGCTGCTGGCCAAGGCGACCAGCGAAGAACGAACGCGGTACGCCGAGTTGCAGCGTCAGTTGCAGCAATTGAACGATGCGGAACCAACGCAACCTTTTGAAGGCGTGGCTCACGTCATCATTCCGAAGCAGCCGCCGGTGTTTCACGTGCTGGCTCGCGGCAATTACCGGCAGCCGGGCGAGGTCGTCGCACCGCGCGGGCTGTCGGCGTTGTCGCGCGGCGGCTTGTCCGACGATTTCGGTCTGAAGCCGGATGCGCCCGAAGCCGACCGGCGAGCGGCGCTGGCTCGCTGGATAGCCGATGCCCGCAATCCGCTCACGCCGCGCGTGCTGGTGAATCGGTTGTGGCATTATCACTTTGGACAAGGAATTGTCGATACGCCCAGCGATTTCGGATTTGCCGGCGGACCGCCCGAGCCATCCGGAACTACTCGATTGGCTGGCGAGCCGCTTCATCGAAAGCGGCTGGAAGATCAAGGACATGCACCGGTTGATTGTGACTTCGGCGACATATCGCCAGGCATCGAACGTTCGCAACGATCGCGCTCAACAGGTAGATGCGGAGAATCGGCTGCTGTGGCGAGCCAACGCGCGGCGACTCGACGGCGAATCTACGCGCGACGCCCTGCTCGCGGTCAGCGGCGCACTCAATCGCAAACCCGGTGGGCCGAGTTATCGCGATGTAAAGGTGAATCTAGGGACAAACCACGAGTTCACCGATCCGACCGGCGAGTTCAACGACGGCGTGAACCGCCGCACGATCTATCGACTTTGGGCTCGGTCAGGCAATAATCCACTGCTCGAATCGCTCGACTGCCCCGACCCATCCGTCGCGGCTCCGCGCCGGTCGCGGACGATCACCCCGGTGCAATCGCTGTCGCTGCTCAACAGTCGCTTCATCGAACAATGTGCCGCGCGGCTTGCCGCACGAATTCGGAGTGAAGCGGGCGACAACCTCGATCGCCAACTAATCCGGCTGTACCAGCTAACGCTCGCTCGCCCGCCGCAACCGCGCGAGTTGGAACTGGCTGCGCCGTTTCGTGCGACCGGCGCGGACTCGAGCAACTGTGCATCGTGCTGCTGAACACGAACGAGTTTTTGTTTGTGGAGTGAAGAGAGTTAAGCGGACTGAGAACAACCACGGCGATGACCAAAGAAATTGTAAACCAAAACAGAACTGGAATGATGATGAGCGAGAAATTCAATCCCACTCGCCGCAGTTTTCTTTCGCACGCGGCAGCAGGCGTGGCCGGCATGGCGGCCGTGGAGTTGCTGTTGCGGGATGGAATCCTGTCCGCGGCGGAAAACAAGCCGGCGGGGCGGGCGAAACAAGAATCGAAAGGCTTGCATCATCCGGCACGGGCCAAGCACGTGATCCATATCTTTCTGGGAGGGGGATTAAGTCAGGTCGACTCGTTCGATTACAAACCGGAACTGGCTAAATATCACGGCAAGGATCTGCCCGCATCGTTCGGCAAGGCAGACCCGTTCATGGGCAATGCAGGGCGGCTACACCAGTCGCATTATCCATTCAAACAGCGCGGCAAGAGTGGGCTGTGGATGTCCGACCTCTTCCCGCAACTCAACGAAGTCGCCGACGAGCTGACGCTGATCAATTCGATGGTCGCGGAAACGGCCAACCACATTCCCGGCATCTTTCAGGCGAACACCGGCTTCCGCCAGATGGGCTTCCCGGCGATGGGTGCGTGGTTGTCGTATGGGTTGGGGTGCGAGAACGACAACCTGCCGAGTTTCGTCGTCCTGCCGGATTCACGGGGAATTCCCAACGCAGCGGGCGGGGCTTTCAACTGGTCCAGCGGCTTCCTGCCCTCCGAGCATCAGGGAGTTCCGTTCAACACCAAAGGGGGGCCGCCGATTCTCGACCTGCAACCGGCTAGCGGGCTTGATGCCGAAACCCAGCACGAACGCCTGGCGTTGCTCGGGGAACTCAACTCGCTGCATTTACAACAACGCGTGCAAACCGATCCGCTCGCCGCACGGATCCGCAGCTACGAACTGGCGGCGCGGATGCAGGGGGCAATCCCTGAAGCAATGAACTTCGCCGACGAACCGCAGCACATTCAAAAACTGTACGGCCTTGATCGCGACGAGTGCCGCGATACCGCTCGCAATTGTCTTGCGGCGCGGCGGCTGATCGAACGCGGTGTGCGAACCGTACAGCTTTGGACCGGCGACGGCGTCTCGTGGGATGCTCACGGCGACATTACCGGCAATGGCTATAAAAGCCACACCGGCGAGGCACGGCGGATTGATCGCCCCGTCGCCGGCCTGATCCGCGATCTCCGGCAGCGAAACCTGCTGGATTCCACCCTCGTGATGATCACCACCGAATTCGGCCGCACCCCCTACGCCCAGGCCGGTCGCGGCAAGTTGAGTAAAGGCCGCGATCATCACCCCGAAGGTTTTACCAATGTGCTGGCCGGGGGTGGCCTGAAGCCCGGCTTCGCCTGCGGGGCCACCGACGAGATCGGTTACCGCGCCGTCGACAACCCAGTCACCGTTTACGACCTGCACGCCACCTTGCTGCATCTGTTGGGCATCGATCACGAACGGCTCACGTTTTACCATAACGGCATCCAACGGCGTCTGACCAACGTACACGGCCACGTCGTCAAAGAGCTTTTGTCGTAAGCAGCGCAGTAACATCGTTCGAGAAAGAAGTGCCTGAATAGTTGCCTGTTGCTCCGCAAAAGCAGCGCTACTTCAACAGAGCGAAAGGCGACTAGCCCGGATTATTCGTGAAGGTTTGAAAGATTGAGCCCCCTCATACGTCTAAAGTTTGTGTTGTTCTGAACTTTGGACGTGACGCGGAGGCTCCTCATGAGTTTACAAACTGTTGAGACGAATCGCTTCTCTTTTTTCTCGAAAAAGCCCGTGGTGGTGGAGACAACACCACTCCGATTGACCAGTGATGCGGGTCTGTTGCCCTTTCGAGAACTGGATCATCAGTTGGGATTCACGGCGGGGTTCAACCAGGCGCTGCGGGATTCCCGGCGGTCCGCATCTATCACACATTCCACTTTGGAAATGGTGCGCTCGCGCGTGTTCGGCATCTTGGCGGGCTATCCCGATCAAAATGATCATGACACCTTACGCTTCGATCCCGTGTTTCAATTGATCGCGGACCGCGTCCCCGGCGAAGACCCGTTGGCCAGCCAGCCCACGCTCTCCCGCTTTGAAAATGCGATCACGCCGGGCGATTTGTTTCGACTGAGAAGCACGTTGATCGATCAGTTCATCGCCTCGTTCGAGGAACCGCCGAGTCGATTGCTCTTCGATCTGGATGCCTTTGATGATCCGGCCCACGGGCAACAACAACTCTCGTTGTTTCATGGATTTTATCGGCAGTCTCAATACTTGCCGTTGGCGATCACTTCGGCGGAGACCGACTTGGTCGTCTCGATCAGCCTGCGGCATGGCACGGCGAAAGCGTGTTTGGGGGCGGATGCGGACCTCAAGTTTTTGGTGCATCGCCTGCGCGGCGTGGCCGGATGTGGTCATCGAAGTCCGAGCCGATAGCGGGTTCGGCCAACCGGAAATGTACGCGGTGTGCGAGGAGTTGAGATTGATCTACACCTTGGGCTATCAAATGAACTCGGTGATCAAACAACGCACCGCAGACCTCTTGGAACAAGCGGTTTCGCAGCACGAAGCGCAGGTGGCGGCACTCCAAGAACGCGGCGAGTTGGTCACGCACGAGAACACCAAGGTGCGATGGTTTACGGGGTTTTGGTATCGCGCGGGAACGTGGGACCGAGCGCGTTATGTGGTGGTCAAAGTCGAAGCGCACCTGCAAGGAACCAACCGCCGAGCGGTGGTCACGAACCGAGCGGGCGCGGAAGTTTTGCCGCAGGGAGTTTATGACGAATACGTGCAGCGCGGGGAAAGCGAGAACCGTCACAAGGAATTGAAAGTCTCGTTGGACGCCGACCGTTTGAGCGACCACCGCGTGCTGGCCAATGCCTTTCGATTGTGTTTGCATGTGCTGGCTTACCACCTGTTGGTGCGGATGCGGCAGCGCGTGGCCGACCCTCCCGAAGTGCCCGGCGGGTTGGATCGCGAGGCGATGCCGAAGCCGGACCGAAAGCGTTACGACAACCAGCGTCGCCGCAGTGATCCCTTGGGGGAAGGCCACGCGGAAACTTGGCGGACCCGCGTGATCAAAGTCGCCGCGGAGGTGGTGATCCGCGCTCGACACATTCGCATCCGTCTTCCCGCACACTGGCCGCACCTGCCGCATTTCTTGAACGTGATGCAGACCGTTCTCGCCACTGCTCCTGGCTGATGTCCTAAGTTCCGTCCCGCTGCCAGAACCCGTCCGCCGCACAAAAAAATCTGGGAGGGGACCGGTCTGGACCTCGCTCAACCAATCGCTCGAAAAGCCAACCGACGATCGAAATCGAAACACTCACGAATAATGCGGGCTAGAATGAATCGAACAATCCTAAGCTGATAGGGAAGGAATCGGAACGTGCTTTTTGAGAGTCAAGCGGAAATCAGCGAAGTTCCTCAACCCACTTCCCCTCGGCGGGGTGGCTGGGGTCAAATTGCCGAATTTCGTTGTTTTGTGAGCAAGCGGAAACGGCAATTTGATCCCACCGGGTTGATGTGTGATTGGCAAGCTGGGGGCAGGTTGTCGATCTTTGATGTTGCATTACTGCCTGACAATCTGCCCCCAGACACCCCGCCGTTTAACTCAGCGCGGGTTCGGGTTGGTCGAGGTATTCGTAGAACACGTTGCGTTGTCTGGGGATGTAGCCGGCTTCTTGGATGTTGCGGCGGATGGATTCTAGGGTGAGGTGATGCACCGTGCCGGCTTCGGAGACGACGTTTTCTTCGATCATCAAACTGCCCATGTCGTTGGCTCCGAAAAACAACGCCGTCTGGCCGATCTTTTCGCTTTGAGTGACCCACGACGATTGCACATTGGCGAAGTTGTCCAAATACATGCGGGCGACGGCTTGGGTTTTGAGATACTCGAACGCGCCGGCGGGCGGGATTTGGGACATGTCCACACCCTCTTGCCGATTGCCGAACCAGGGGGCTTCGGTTGGTGGTTGCAGCGTCCAGCAAATAAACGCCGTGAATCCGCCGGTTTCATCTTGCAATTGCCTGAGGCGTTCTAAGTGTTCGATGCGTTCTGCCAGGGTTTCCACGTGGCCGAACATCATCGTGGCGGTGGATCGTCCGCCGAGTTCGTGCCAAACGCGGTTGACGTTAAGCCAATCTTCGGTCATGACTTTGCCGCGGGTGATGGCTTCGCGAACGCGATCGACCAGAATCTCTCCGCCGCCGCCGGGAATGCTGCCCAAGCCGGCATCTTTGAGCCTTTGCAGCACCACGCGGAGCGGGAGTTTGCTGAGTTTGGTGAAGTGGTAAATTTCCGGCGGACTGAAACCATGCACGTTGATTTGGGGGAAGGTTTCGCGTAAATCGCGGAGCAGATCTTCGTACCATTCCAAGGGCAATTTGGGATGCAGGCCGCCTTGCAGCAGAATTTGATCGCCGCCCAGTTCAAGGGTTTCGGCGACTTTCTTGTGGAGTTCCTCGCGGGAAAGCACGTAGACATCGGCATGATTGACGGGGCGATAGAACGCGCAAAAATCGCAGACCGCCGCGCAGGCGTTGGTGTAGTTGATGTTGCGGTCGATGTTGTAAGTGCGGTAAGGCTCGGGATGCAGCCGCGTGGTGACGGCATGGGCGGCTTCGCCGATGCCGACGAGGTCGTGCGATTTTAGCAGCAAGACGCCTTCATCCGACGTGAGCCGTTCGCCGGCTTTGGCTTTTTCGAGGATCGGAGCAATCTCGGAAGACAAGGTGTACACCTCCAGGGGCCAATCCTTGTTGGACGGCCAATTGTTGAAAGAGTTGGAGTCCGCTGCGTTCGGCGGAGCCGAGTTGAAAATGCAAGTTTCGCCGCAAATAGCGGATGGCGGTTCGGGGGTCGAGGCCGAGGGCGGCGGCTTCGCGATGGCCGATGGCATCCAAACGGCGGAGGCCCCGGTCGCGGGCTTCGCGCAGTGCGGATTCCACGCCGCCCAATTCCGTGGTCCGTCTTGTCGCCCATAAGGCGAACACGAATGGCAGGCCCGTCCAAGCGAGCCATTCTTCGCCCAGGTCCCAGACTATGGCGAAGCGTTCTTGGGGCAAGTGCATCGCCCGGTCGCCGATTAAGAGCACGGCATCGGCCTGTGTGGATTCGGTCGAGGCTCCCAAGGGCAACGGTTCCAATTGGGGAAACACGCCGAAGCGTTCGGCCAGCATGATGCGAGAAAGGGCCGCGCTGGTTCGCGAACCTTCATCCAAAGCCAGCACGCGGATTTCGCCCAGAGGCACGCGGCTGTAGAGTTTGACGCTCATCACTGGCCCGTGCGTGGCCACGCAGGCATCGGAAACCACTTCGTAATCGGGCTGGGAAAAGTATTCAAAAGAGGGAATCAACGCCACATCCAGCGCGCCTTCGGCGAGGTCGTCGGCGAGTCGGCTGGGATAATCCAACACCAACTCCGCCTCACCCGCCGTGAGTTCGGCCAGATCTTCGATCAGCGGTTTCGAGTTTAAGTAACTCACCGCTCCAATTTGTACGGGACGATACATCGGGGAAGCGCATTCAATTCGGATTGCAGCAAGATTGGCAGACCGTGAGAAAAGGAAAGGGGTTCCTCTCTCAAGAATCTCACCGCAAAAGGGCTGGGAACTTAACACCCCTGGATTATAGGGGCCTAAGAGTTTCCTGCAATTGTGCGGACTTTTCCCTTTGTTCCCGCGGGTTGCGGTTCTGGAATCGCGAAGAGATTTTCCATTTCGGAAAACAAACCCTGGTGAGGGGTGGGGATTGTGCGTTAGAATGAAGCGAAAAGAAATCACACTTCTTATCTTACTCCATTCGGTTGAGGTCATCATGCCGACCCGCTTTTGGGCGTTTGCTTCTCTGTTTCTTTTCACTTCGCTGATGGGAACGGGGTTTTCGCAGCCCGCCACGCAACGCGCAACCTTTCCCACGGCGGGGCAACTCAATCGCTACGGCCTGAAAATGGCCTGGTGGAATCAGGCCACTTTGAACCCGGCCCGCGACACCGTGCGGCATCTTACCGCCGACGAGCAAATGGTTTACGTGCAATCAACCGCCGGCGTGGTGACGGCAATCGACATGGAAACCGGCCGCAAAGTATGGTCCATTCAATTGGGGCGGAAAGACACCCCCGCTCTTCCGGTTACCAGCAACGATGAGCTGGCCTTGGTGCTGGCCGGCGTGGATCTGTTTGCCATCGAAAAATGGACCGGCAACATGGCTTGGCGGCTTCGCGTGCCCAGCCAGCCTTCGACCCGGCCGGTGATGGATGAAACCCAAATCTACATCGGAATGCTGGATGGCGGCGTGTATGCGATGGACTTGAAAAAAACCCGCGAGTTGTTCGAACTCAATCGCCTGCCCCAATGGTCTTATCAGACCGTGGCTTGGCGGTACAAAACTTCCAAAATTATCCGCACGCCGCCGGTTCCCTGGGGGAGGCTCGTCAATTTCGCCAGCGAGAACCAATCTCTGTATTCGGTGAGCAAGGAAGGCCGGGATCTCAAATTCCAACTGGAAACCGATGCCCCCATCTCCGCCCCCATGACCCAAAGCGACGGCTACTTGTTTATGGCGTCGCAAGACTTCACCGTGTACGCAGTGAATCTGATCAACGGCACGATTCGTTGGCAGTTTATCACCGGGTTGCCCATCAAGCGGGCGCTGAAGTCCGTTGAACAGAATCTCTACGTGGCTCCCGAGCGGGGCGGGTTGTATCAGCTTTCCACGATTTCGGGCCAGCAAAAGTGGTGGAGGCCCAATCTGGTCGATTTCGTCGCCGAGACCCCGCACTACGTCTTCACCAGCAGCGAACGCGGCGATCTGACAATTCTGGACAAAACCAGCGGTGGCACTGTGGGCATGCTGCCCTTAAAACATTTTTCCGTCCGCACGTCTAACGAACGCACCGACCGGGTGATTATGGCCACGCCGACCGGCTTGGTGATTATGCTTCACGAGAACAACCAAGAGTTCCCGCTGTATTACAAGAACCCGGAAAACCGTCCCATTCTCCCGGAATTCGCAAGCGAACAAGAACCCCCGCCCGCCCAACCGTAATGCTGCATCTGAACATGGCGGTGGAAACGCCGGAGAACGTGCTGCTCAGCTATCGCCTTGCCGGTCCGGCGGCCAGGTGTCTGGCTTACGGCTTGGATTCGATCGTGCGGGCGATCTTGATGATTCTGGTGTTGTTCATCGCCCTTTGGACCAGCGATTATCTGCCGGGCGTCACTTGGGGAGCGGTGCTGCTCCTCATGTTCGTGCTGGAATGGGGCTATTTCGTCCTGGCCGAAGGATTGTTTCGCGGCAAAACCATCGGCAAAGATGCCCTGGGTCTCAGGGTCGTTCAATTGGAAGGCTACCCGATCACGTTTTGGGCGGCGATGCAAAGAAACCTGCTAAGGGTTGTGGACGGCGTGCCCTTGGTTGCATTCTTGGCGTTGACCGGCCGCCTACCCGGCGAAGTGTTTTCGCTCTCGGTCAATTTTGATGAACTCTGGACGCTGCTGTTCATGCTGCCGGTTTACGGACCGGCTTTGTGCGCGATGACGCTCAGCCCGCGGTTTCAGCGTTTGGGAGATTTGGTCGCGGGAACCGTGGTGATTTCCGAACGGCATTCCCGCTTGTCCAAGGAAGCGGTCATCATTTCCAAAATCGATCCGCTCTCCCGCGAGGAAATCGGCCCGCGAATTCCCGATGCCGAAACGCTGGCTTTGATCGATGAATTCCTCAGCCGGCGCGAAGAATTGAGCTACGATCGCGGCCATCGGCTTTGTGCGAATTTTGCCTGGAACCTGGCCGGTGATCTGGATTTCCAAGGCGACCATTATCAACTGCAGGAATATCCCATGTCGTTTCTCGCCCGGGTCTACGTGACGTTCGCCCGTTCCGAGGAAGAGCCGAGTCCCGAAGATCCTTGGACGGCTTTGGAAGGCAATTCCGCCGTGGTCGCTTCGACTTACGATTATTGAACGCGAAGGGAGATCGGCGTTGTGAACAAGCGGGATTTCGTGAAACGCCGGCGAGCGGATTGGTTTCGGTTTCAACGCCTAGTGGAACGCTTGGAAACCAAATCCTTCTCCCGCAACGACGGCAGTGCGCGGGAGTTCTCGCGGTTGTTCCGCGAGTTGGCTCACGATCTGGCTTTGGTGCGTTCGCGGGGGTGGGGGCAGGGTTTGGAAAGCTACCTGAACGACTTGGCCGCACGGGGGCACAACGTGTTTTATCGCGCTCCGCCCGGACGGTTGCTTCGCTTCGTTCAATTTCTCTCCCAAGGCTACCCGCAAGTCTTTCGGAAGAACGCGGCCTACTTTTGGACGGCGGCGGCTTGTTTGTTTCTGCCGATGGCAATTGCCTGGGCCATCGTGCAGAACTCGCCCGATTTGGCTTATCGCGTGTTGGAACCCGCACAGTTGCAGAGCATGGAAGCCACCTACAGCCGCGATTTCGCCAGCCCGGAAGAAATCGCCTTCGCCGAACAACAAGCCACGATGGGCGGCTTTTACGTTTATCACAACGTGGGCATTGCCCTGCGGGCGTTTGGGGCGGGGTTGTTGTTCGGATTGGTGACGATGTACGTGCTATTCAGCAACGGCATCACCATCGGCACCATTGCCGGCTTTCTCATCAGCCAAGGCCACGGCGGGGCGTTTTTGAGTTTCGTGATTTCGCACGGAGCCTTTGAACTCACCGCGATTTGCGTCGCCGGCGGAGCGGGCTTGATGCTGGGAAATGCCATCGTTCATCCCGGCCAAAGAACACGATGGGAAAGCCTCCGGGTTCGCGGCAGCGAAGCGGTGCAAATCGCCGGCGGTGCGGTGGTGATGTTAATGATCGCCGCCCTCGTGGAAGCCTTCTGGTCCCCCGCCGCGATTCCCGCCCTCTACAAATACCTTGTGGGAGGCATGCTTTGGGTTTTGGTCGCGTTATATCTGTCCGTGGTGGGCCGCGAAGTCATCCACGGCCCGGAAATCCTCCTGGAAGAACCCGGCAACTAGCCAGCGGGGGCTGGAATTTCCCGGAGGAAGGCTGGCGGGGGCTTGCCTAGGGATACTACAATTCTGAACTCCGACAACCGGCGGTTAGCCTCGGACAAAAATCTGTGGTTTCCTCAAACCGCCGTTTTGCGTAGGATTCCGTAGAGTTCCCAGTGTGATTTGCGATGGACGCGAATCCCCAGCGACCGATTTTCCAGCGAATAGTGAACGATGATCTCCATGTCTTCCAAGCGATGCTATTATGAAGTCCTCCAAGTTGATCGCGAGGCATCGCCCGATGTCATTAAAAAATCTTACAAAAAACTGGCCGTAGAATTTCATCCCGACCGCAACCCCGGCGATGACACGGCCGCGGTACGGTTTAAGGAAGTCGCCGAGGCATACGAAATTCTCTCGGACCCAGAACGCCGATCTCGTTACGACCGCTACGGACATGCGGGCGTGGAAGGAAACATGGGCGCGGGAGCCGGCTTCTCGGGCTTCCACGATGCGATGGATTTTTTCAGCCAACTGTTCGGCGTGCAAACCCGCCGTTCGAGAGGCGGAGCACAGCGCGGCAGCGATTTGCGGGCAATGGTCGAAATCGATCTTTTGGAAGCCGCCAATGGTTGCACAAGGGATTTGGAGTTCGAGCGTCAAGAAGTCTGCGAAACCTGCCAGGGCAGCCGAGCCAAACCCGGAACCAAGTCCGAGTCTTGCGATTACTGCGGCGGGCAGGGGCAAGTCATGCAGCGCGGCGGGGGATTTTTGGGATTCGCAATGGCCGTCGAATGTCCCCGCTGCAACGGGATGGGTTCGGTCGTCCGCGAAAAATGCGACGATTGCCAAGGTTCGGGACGAAAGCCCGAACACGTCAAAATCAACGTAAAAATTCCCGCCGGCGTGGACACCGGCAACCGCATCAGCCTAAGGGGCGAAGGGGAATCGGGTGTTGGCAATGGGCCGCGCGGCGATTTGATGATCGACATTCGCGTGACGGAACACCCTTTATTTCAACGGGAAGACAAGCATCTGACCTGCCGAGTTCCGCTGACGTATCCGCAAGCCGTGCTCGGCACGGAGTTGGAAATCCCCGTGCTGAAAGGCCGGCATCAACTCACCGTGCCGCCCGGCACGCAACCGGGCGAGATTATTCGCCTGCGGGGCTTCGGCATGCCCGATGTCCGAGGCGGCGCAACCGGCGATTTGTTCGTGCAAATTCAATTGGAAGTCCCCAAGAAAGTCACGAAGGAAGAAGAAGATCTGCTGAGGCAATTGGCCGACCTGAAACATGCCGATGTCACCCCGCACCGCAAATCTTTCCTCGATAAGCTGAAGGAATACTTCATCGGCCACGAGGAATCGGAAACCTAAAACTCGAACCCATCATGAGCGCAACCGAACCCCACATGAACCAGAAGCCCGACGACATGCCCGAATCGGCTCCCGAAAACAAGAACCAACTCCCCGGCGGGGAAAACGCTCCGCCACGCGATTCCGCGAAGGAAACCGGCCCGGCTTCTTTGAAGGAGCAATTGGACGCGGCGCTTGCCGAACGTGACGAGAACCGCAACAAATGGCTGCGAACCGAAGCCGAGTTGGACAACTACCGCAAGCGGGTCCAACGCGAAACCGAGGACCACAGGCGTTATCAAGCGTTGCCTTTGGCGCGGGAACTGTTGCCGAGCTTGGATAATTTGGGCCGTGCGCTCAGGGCGGCGGAGACCTCGAAGAACGTCGAGGATTTGCTGCAAGGCGTGAGTATGGTTGCCAAGCAGTTGGAAGACATTTTGAGCCGGCATTCCGTCCAGGCAATTGAAGCGCTGGGTCAACCGTTCGATCCGCATTTGCACGAAGCCTTGGGGCAAGTGCCCTCGGCGGATCATCCCGCGATGACCGTAGTTCAAGAATTGGAGCGAGGCTATACGCTGCACGACCGCGTGGTGCGTCCCACCAAAGTCCTGATTTCCAGCGGCCCGCCGGAACCCGCTCCGCAAGAATCCTAACGTCAACCCCGCCTCTTCGATCTTTTCATTTCCCCACCATCCTTCCCTGCGAGAAACCCTCATGCCGACTTACGATTACCGCTGCAAAAGCTGCGAGCACGAATGGGAATTGTTCCAATCTATCAAAGCCAACCCGATCAAAAAATGCCCCTCCTGCGGCAAGTTGAAAGCAGAACGCATTATCGGTGCGGGGGCTGGCATTATTTTTCGCGGTTCGGGCTTTTATGAAACCGACTACCGCAGCGATTCTTATAAAAAAGCCGCCGCCGCCGACAAAAAAGCCCAAGAAGGCTCCTCGGGCGAAAGCAAAGGCTCCAGCGAGAAGAAATCCGAGGGCAAAAGCGACTCGAAAAACTCCTCATCAAGTTCCGAATGAAAAACCACCCGGTTGGTTGATCGATTCCTTCCCACGAAAAACGATCATATTCATGTTGATTTGCACCAAATATCGTGGCAAGAGTTGGTTCTAATGTTTTTACGCCGAAGGCGTTGCATTCCAAAGCCCAGGGTCAGCGGCGCAGCCGCGCCACCCTGGGAACGTGGAACAAAATCCGCATTTACCCCGAAGGGGTTATACCAGACGAGTTGTGTAACTCCTTCGGGGTAAAGTATTTGAGTATCGCCCACCCAGAGTGCGCTTCGCGACTCTGGGCTTTGGAATTTAACCGCTTCGCGGTAAAGAACAGCAAGGCGGTCTTAATAACCCAGCACTGCGCCGTTTTTGCGGGGTTCCGTGGCTCCTTGCAGGGTTCCGTTTTTCCAATCGATCAAGATGCCTTGGTAGCCCCCGAAACTGCCGGGGGATTTGACGATTTGATGGCCCCGGTTTCTTAGTTCTCTTAAGACCTGCGGCGGGATGCTGGATTCCACCGCGAGCTTGCCGCCCTTTTTGGCCATCGGCAGTCCCGTCGGCGTGGCGGAACCCAAGTGCTGCACGCGGGCGGCGTCTCCGGCTTGTTGCACGTTCAAGCCGAAATCGATCAGGTTGACCAGAATCTGCACGTGGCCTTGCGGCTGCATGTCGCCGCCCATCACGCCGAAGCAAAACCAGGGTTTCGCGTCTTTGGTGACCATCGCGGGGATGATCGTATGGAACGGGCGTTTGTGCGGTTCCAACCGATTGTGATGGGTCTCCTCCAAGGCGAACAATGCGCCGCGATTTTGCAAAACGAAGCCCACGTTGCCCGGCACGACTTTCGAGCCGAACCCGTGAAAATTGCTTTGAATGAAAGAGCAGCAATTGCGGTCTTGGTCCACCACCGTCAGATAAACCGTGTCGCCGTGAGCGAACTGAGGATCGCCGGCGGGAACGTCGCGGGCGGCTTGGTTCAAGTCAATCCGTTCGCGTTGCTCGGCGGCGTAGGCTTTGGAGATCAATTCCGCGATGGGCAGTTTGTCGAACTCCGGGTCGGCATAAAATTTCGCCCGGTCTGCGAAGGCCAGCTTTTTGGCTTCCACGAGCAAATGCAAATAATCTGCGCTCAGCCGGCCCATTTTTTTCAGGTCGTAGCCTTCTAAAATATTGAGCATTTCGAGCGCTGCAATCCCTTGGCCGTTGGGCGGCAACTCCCACACATCATAACCCCGATAATTCGTGCTCAAGGGTTCGACCCATGTCGAAGTGTGTTCGTGAAAATCTCTTAGCTCAAAATATCCGCCGTGGCTGTGGCTGAATTTGACGATCTCTTCGGCAATTGGTCCTTTGTAAAAGGCGTCGCGTCCGCCCTCGGCGATGGCTCGATAACTCGCCGCGAGGCGGGGGTTTTTGAAGACTTCGCCGAATGCCGGGGCTTTGCCTTCGTGCAGATAAGTCGCCGCCGAGTCCGGCCATTTCTTGAAGGCTTTCTCTCCGGATTTCCAATAGGAAGCAATTACCTCCGGCACGGCGACGCCTTCTTCGGCATAACGAATCGCCGGTGCGAGCACGGTTTTCAGATCCTGCCGGCCAAAGCGGTTTTGCAGTTCGGCCCAGCCATCCACGCAACCGGGAACCGACCAAGGCAACGGGCCATCCAGCGGGATTTGAGCAAGTTTCTTCTCGCGAAACACCTCCCTTGTCAGTCCGAATGGACTGCGTCCGCTGCCGTTGAGTCCGTACAACTTTTGGGTTTTGGCATCCCAATAGATTGCGAACACATCCCCGCCGATGCCGCAACTCATCGGCTCGACCAACCCCAGCATGGCATTGACGGCAATTGCGGCATCAGCGGCGTTTCCGCCCGCTTGCAAAATGTTCAAACCGACTTGGGCCGCCAGCGGATGGCTGGTCGCCACCATGCCGTTTTTGGCGATCACCACCGATCGGCTTTGCTGCCGCCAACCGGCGGGCCGGTCGTATTCGCCCGCCATCAATGTTCCGCCCATGCTGAAACTCCCCATCAAAATGCCCACCCAAATTCGCGCGGCAACCCAAGTTTTCACGGCGACCCCCTTTCCATTTCAGATGTTGGTTTGCTGATTTTGTCTTGAATGCAGTCTTGCGAGAGTTGGACGGGAAATCAAATCCGGCGGGAATTTCTTGAGGAAAGGCCGGAGAACCGGAACTTTCAGCAAAATCGAAAAAAATGATCAAAAAACTTCAACTCGCATATTCCTGATTGCCGACTTAAATGAGACAACCGGCCTTTTTGAACGGGCCAACGCCTTGCCGTTTCGGGGCTTGAAATGGTCGGGCGATTACTGCGGCAACCCGCGTCCATTCAGAATGAAGGAACACGCATGAGATTCGGTGTCAAATTCCTGGCGTTGACCGGCCTGTGCGGCTTGGCGTTGACTTGCCTGATGGGGTTGGCGGAGGACAGTCCCGCCCCGGAAATGATGGGCGAAGACTTCCTTCCGATTCCGCCCGCGCACTCCGATCCTGCGAGCCATCAACCGCCCGTTAAGTATTCTCGGAATCGCAAACCCGAACCGCCGATGACCGATGCGTTTTCGGGATTCGCCCCTGCGGAACAAGCAGGATCGGCTCCCGCACCCCCAATCCCCGCGATTCCTCCCATGCCTTCCAAGTCTGCCGAGCCTTCTGCAGACAATCCGCCGTTTTTTCCCTTGGGGACGGAACTTCCGACCGCTCCCGCGCGGGAACTGGCAGCCGATTTGGAACATCCCGAACACCAAACATCCGAATTCGCACCTCTGCCTTCGCGGCCGACTCGCCCCGAGCAAACTCTGCCGGTGATTCGCCCGGTTCCGGTGCAGGAATTGCCGACGGCGAAACGCGAACCGGCTCCGCTTCCCAGCACGGCCACGTTGTTTCCCGATGAGTCAGAACCGACTCCCGCAGCCAAGGTTAGCGAGTTCAATCCTTTGGAATCCTCCCCCGCTCCGCTGAAAAACGCACCGCAAGCCGTTACGGTTCCCGCGATGCTTGCCAAGCCAGCGAAGCCCGCTGCGGAACCTTTCCCCAAGATCTCCATCGAGCCGAGCACGGGACCGCAAACGGCAGTCGTCAGCTTGGAATGGGTGAAGCGGACGGAAGTCAACGTGGGCCAGGAATGCGAATGCGATTTGATCGTGAAAAACGCCGGCGAGATCCCGGCGAACAACGTGTCGGTTTTGGCGCGCTTTCCGGCCACGTCCCGTTTGCTGCCCACGACCATGCCCGCCCCCACGCCGGAAGGCGGCCAACTGAAATGGCTGTTGGGCGATCTGGCTCCCAAGCAGGCGAAAACCATTCGGGTTCACATGATTCCCACCGCCCGCGGCGAATTGAATGCCTCCGCCTTCGTGCATTTCACCTCGGCGGCGGCCACGGCCTTCCGCGTGCAAGAACCCTTGTTGGAAGTCGTCTTGCAAGGACCGAAAGAAGTGCAACTCGGCGACCCGGCCTCGCAAATTATCCAAGTCTCGAACCCCGGCACGGGAACCGCCCAAAACGTGGAAATCAAAGCTCTCATTCCCGCCGGCTTAGAACATCCCCAAGGCAAGCAACTCACAATGGCCATCGGCTCGTTGAACCCCGGCGAAACCCGCATGGTTCGGCTGGCGTTGTCGGCGGTCCAAGGCGGAAAACAACACATCAAAGTTTTGGCCGAAGCCAAACTCTCGTCCGAAGCGGCCCCCTATCTGCGAAAACTAACCGAGTCCGAAATTCAAATTATCTCGCCCAGCGTGAAAGTCGTCGTTGATGGGCCGGGCTTGCGTTACAAAAACCGCAACGCCTCTTATCACCTCAGCGTGACCAACGACGGCACGGCGGTCTCGAACAACGTCCGCGTAATGCACAAAGTTCCCGAAGGCTTCGAGTTTATCTCGGCCACCGAAGGCGGCAAGTTCGATGCCCTCTCGCAAACCGTGACTTGGTTCGTCGGGCGAATTGAACCCGGCCAATCTTCCACGATGAGCATCACTTTAGAAGCCGTCAAATTGGGCGACTTCGTGCAAGAAGTTTCGGCCATTACCGATCAAGGCGCGAGCAGCGAAGCCCGGGTGTCTACCAAAGTCGAAGGCATTGCCTCGTTGGCTTTGGAAGTCAAAGACGTGAACGACCCCGTGGAAATCGGCGTGGAAACCGCTTACGAGATTCACGTCAAAAACCAAGGAACCAAGCACGCCCAAAACGTAGCCGTGGCCTGCGAACTTCCCGCCGGCGTGGAGTTGGTGAGCGTCAAAGCCCCGACCCAACACCAGATGCAAGGCCGCGTGGTGGTCTTTCAAGCCTTGCCCGCTTTGGACGCCGAGAAATCCGCGATTTACCGGATCATCGTGCGGGGCAAAACGGATGGCTACCAACGCTTCCGCGCCCGCCTCGCCAGCGATTCCATCCAAGAACCGTTGATCGTCGAGGAATTGACCAAATTCTACGGCGAATAACCGAAACAAAAGCCGAGAGCGACGAAGATTTCTCTCGGTTCAAACCGCCGGTCGCCGCAGACCAGCAAGCCCAAGCAAAACCGGGCCATCCCCAGCGATGGCCCGGTTTTGTCGCTTAGGTGCCCACTACGTTTTGTTTCTTAGAGAGAGTTGTTCGCCCTCTCGATTCGCACCCAAAGTCCGCTTCTGGCGAAGCCGATGTTCTGACTCGTCTCCTTATTGAACAGGCAGACCATCGTTCGACTATGAGGGAATGCGTCAATCTTATCCGCCTGAATGTCAATCATTTTCCCTGTCAAAGGGACTTTTCGTTGGCGGCGTCGTGTCGTGTGGATGCGGAAATGGCTCCAAATGGACAAGAACGTCTCTCAAGCTCGAAAACTCTTCCAATAGCCTGTTTTTGACCCGATGACCCGTGCGATGCCCCTCGGCGACGGAGAGGTGCTGATCGACCCCGATGTGGATGTCGGCGAAGAACTCCAGCCCAGACTTGCGTACCCAGAGCGTTTCCACGTCTTCCACCCCAGACACCGACATCGCTACGTCTCGGATTCGATTCACGAACCGTGAATCGGCTTGCACATCCATTAATTCGCTGGCACTGGAGCGGAACAGTTTCGCTCCTGACCAGACAATAGCAGCCACTACGACCAGTGAGGCGACTTCATCGGCCCAGATGTACCGAGGTCCGCCGAGCCGAATGGCGCGAGCCCAAGCAGAACGGCCAGAGAACAGAACGCATCACTCCGGTGGTCCCAAGCGTTGGCGATGATGGCCGCTGAACCCGTGCGGCTACCAACTCGCACGTTGTACTGATACAGCCCCTCCTTGATGAGAACATTGGCTCCAGCGAGCCAGAGCGTCCAGACCGGGGGAATTTCGTGTTGCACGGTGAGCCGCTGAATCGCCACCCAGCCCACCAAGACCGCCGAAATGATGATCAGCAGGGCGACATTGGATGCGGCGATTCCCTCAGCTCGTGTGTGACCATAGGGATGCTCGGCGTCTGCGGGACGCTGAGCCACTCGGAGCGCAAATAGCACCACCATTGTCGTCACCACATCGCCGATTGAATTGACGGCATCAGCAATCAGAGCGAAGGAATATCCGACAATGCCGCCAATGAGCTTGAAGACACCCAGCAGCAGGTTCACCACAAGGCCCAGTAAGGCGGCTCGTGTGACTTCGGCGTAAATGTGTGAGATGGGAATTTGGTCAGCCAAGAATCCGCAACTTTCGAGGGGTCAGAAATGCACGGAAGGTTTTCTATTTCTTGGCCGATTATAACGAGTTCATCGCTGAGCATCTCTGCCAGATCAAGCAACTGGCGGGTACTCAGTGAATCATGCCGCAACAGCCGATCAAGCAGCTCCATCACGGTTCCTTGCATTGTCAAATGGCCGCTTAGTTCTTTATTTCAGGAAGCCGTTTACAAAAGACGCTTTCCCATGCGGATGCGATCTTTACCTAATGGCCAAACTTTTGGAAACGCCGCGTCACTCGTGTTCGTTCCCCCACTTGAAGATTCACTTTCGTGCCGCCGAGTTCCCACAGCCGCCGTTATGCTTCGAACACCATCGCATGTCAGATTCCTCGCCTTTGATGTTCGGCGTGGACGGCCACCAGATGCAACCAGCCTCGGCATCCGTCGAAACCGGCCATCGTTCGACTATGAGGGAATGTGCCCGTTTGGAGTTTCTGCGGATTTGTTCAAATTCAGGGCGACTGCCTTGCGGTTCACGGCCGTGTCAGCGAGTTGGCTGGATCGGAAGCGGGGCGTTTTTTTGAACCCCGGCTTGAAATCCATTCCATAGACAGCAAACGCGGAAAAGCAAAGGCATCCAATAAATAGCGTTTGAACAACCGCCTGGGTTCCGAACCCAAGCGAAATGCCCACTCCAAATACATCCGCTGCATCCAGCGGCGTGCGCGGGCTTTTTCTTCAGCAAGAAAGTCGATCGTCGCCCCCACGCACAACGCCCAGCCTGCGGAAATGTTGCGGAAATGTTCGTGAACCCACAACTCTTGCTTCGGCGCGCCCAAACCCACGATCAGCAAATCGGGATGGGCCTGGTTGATGCGGGCGACGATTTCGCGGGAAGCGGCTTCATCGTGCTCGAAACCCTTGGGCGGGCTGTTTGTCCCCACGATCCGAACGACCGGCCATCTTTCTTGGATTTTCTCCGCCGCCCTGTCGGCAACTCCCGCTGCGGCCCCCAAAAGAAAGACCGTCAAGGCTTGCCCCCGGGCTTGGCAATCATCGAACAAAGCCGGCACCAAATCCGAACCGGCCACCCGTTCGGGCAACGGTCTGCGGAACAACCGCGAAGCCAGCACCACCGGCCAGCCATCGGCCAGCACCAAGTCGGCCTCCTCGTAAGCCGCCTTCAGTTTTTCGTGGCTATCCAGAAGCACGGCATGATCGAGATTGGGAGTCACCACGAATCGACACCGCTCCGACGTTTGCACATCATCGGCAATCACTTGCACAGCCTCGGCCAACGTCAGCACATCAATCTGCACGCCAAACAGAGAAATTCGATTCATCGCGAAAACCCCTTCCTTTCAAAGCGATGGCAAACCACGGTTTAATGCAGCGAATGATTGGTCAGTTGCGGTTCAACGACTTCAGGCGAAGCCGCCGGTTCCCGTTGCGTGCGAATCCACTGCTTCGCCCCCCGGCCGAGCAAAAACGAAGCATAGATCGGAAGTTTCCGGCCAACGTAAAACGGCAAAGTCAGAATAGCCCGAAAGGGGATCTGGACTCGGCAAAACTTCCACCAGCAACACAAAATCGTCAAAGCCGTGAAGGCTCCCGTAAAACACAAAAGCAGGCATGGCCAAAAACTCGCGCCCGCCAACCAGAAACCAAAATAGCAAAAACAGGCAAAGGCCCAGATGGCCATCAATAAAGAAAACGGCGGAATCAGCAAATCCAAAGCCAACGCGACCAAATCGATCCGCCCCCGCAACACTCCCCGTTTCAGCAACTTGGGAATCTGCGAGAAAGCTGTTCGCAAATGGCCTTGTTCCCACCGCGTGCGCTGCGTCATAAAGTTCGCCGCCTGATGAGGCAGTTCGCTCAAAACCGGATCTTCGGCATGAAAGCGCGCCGCATGACCGAGCAAAGCCAATTCGATGCCCCACTGCATGTCCTCGGCCAGGGAATCCCCCGCCACCCGGCAGTTTTGCAAGAGCTGCCAAGGAATCGCCATACCCGTGCCCATCAAATGGCAAGGCAGGCCGACATTACGAAAGCCCAACGGACGAACCAAATTCTTAAACCGAAACCCAAGTTCGGAAAGCACGTGTAGCGAGTCGGAACCCCGCCGGGCTTCGCTGAGGTTCAAGGCTTGAACGGGTCGCCGGCCCTCGAACGCCCGCATGGAAATTCGAGTGACGGTTTGGGGACTCACCCGGCAGTCCGCATCCAAAATCACCACAATGGAAGGGGTGTGGTGACGTTCCAAATACTCAAACGCAAATTGCAGCGCATGGCCTTTGCCGCGTGCAGAAGGATCGTGGCGTTCAATCGCCAGGCTTCCCGCCTCACGGGCAATCTGAGCGGTATGGTCTTGGCAGTTGTCCGCGACGACGAGCACACGTTCGTTCTTTCGCAACGTTTGCGTAAGATTCGCAAGCGTCGCACCGATCACCGCAGCCTCGTTATGAGCAGGAACGATCACCCAAACTTCGCCCACATCGCTCAAGCAATCGACCGTGGAACGTTTATAGGGAAGAAATGCCAGCCAACACTCCAGCCAAAAAACAACAAAAGGAATTTGCAGCAAGGCAGCAAATACGATAATTGAAAGATCGAAATAGAACATCATAGAGTTGTCAAAAAACGGTATCAGATTTGGAAAACGAGGCGAATGGGAAACGTAAGCCTCCTGGTTCCGTCGAACAAATCAATCCGCAAGCGAGTATAGTAGATCGCGTGCCACGCTCTATAAAAGTAGTCGCTGCCGGCAGGATCAATGGAAGGCCAACCATTCGCGAACGGGGCGCAAAGCACGCGCAGTAGCAAGTGCGGGCCGCTTGAACGGCGAAGTCTTCACCCAGTCTCGGGCGGATTGATAAGAGCCATGCAATCGAGTAAGAAGCGAATGGTGGTGGGCACAGCCTTCCGCGACAAGTGTCTGGGTGGTCCCGAAACACAACTTAAAGTTTTCCGTTCCCTTGCCGAAATCGACTTTTGTAATTCCGTCTTGGCTGCCGGCACGCGCGATCTCTAAAAACAAAAGATTTCCCGGAGAATACTTTTGATAGTCCGGGCTATAAGCTGGAAACCAATAGTGTAATGTAGAACCCGAGCGCATGCCGAAATGAGCCGCGAGCAATTCTCCTCCAATCCGCAATGTCGAGAATACGCCCTGAAATTGCTCATCACGTTGAGACCAAATGTTTTCGAGAAGCTCAATCGTCCAAGCATAACGCATCGGGTTGAAAACGCCCGTCCTAATATATTGGGATTTTTTCCAGGAGAGCAGTTGTTGAAAATCAAACTCCGAATCGCTCTCCAACACAAAACTCAATTCGCCGTGATCGCGCTGGATTTTATTGAGCTTGCGCTGGTACTCGGCCATGTGTTTGGAGTAATACCTTTGAGTCTGTACATAGTCCTCAAATCCACCGGACATGTTCACATAGGGAGAACCCGCAATCCTAGTATGAGAAAAACTGGCGGGAAATTGAGTCGGCAAAAGATGATCGTAATAATAAGATCTGAGTTTGCATTGAATAAGAATTTCATCGAGAGACCGGGCCAAACTCGGCTCGCCGATAATTCCATGAAAATCGGAAAGCCGCCCGCCCACCGGAACGGCTTTACCGAAAAGTCCGCGTTGATAGGGAAAAAAACCAACAACTTCCCCTTGCCGAGAAATCACCGCCACTTCCACGTCCGAGCGAACGGAGGCGACTTCCCTTGTAAATTCCGGGCGAAAATAAGGCGAATCCAAGAAGGGCAATCCTTGCAGCAATTCCTTCCAACGTTCCGTATGTTCAAAGGGCAGTTGATTTCCGCGAAATGTTTGAACCGTAATCATAATGATGAAGCAATCTGAAATAATAAAGTCAACAAGAAAGTAGCAAAACAAAAGGCACAAAAAGATAGAGGCGTCGTTATGAAAACAACAAAGAAAATCCTTCTTTCAAGTAACCTTGAGAGACTCGCAGCCGGCATTTTAATCCGAGTTGGCTTTCACGATTCTTGAGGAGCAACGACCAAAGAAAACGAGGAAATATCACGCAGGCCATTTGGCCGAGTCGGGCGCACCAATACAAAGGATAGAGCCGTTTTCCCACCGCATCCCGTTCGCTCAAGGCCATGCCCTCGCTCATAATGTTCGACAGCCTGAGCAAATAGTCCGGCGAAAGCCGGTCTGGCGAAATCACGTGATGAACGATGGCATCGGGCGTGTACCACGCCTCGATGTACGCGGCCAGCATCCGCAGAAAGAGATCGGTGTCTTCCCCACGTTTATTATAGCGTTCATCGAATAGCCCCACTTCGGAGAATACGGACCGGTGCAATAACATGTTCCCTGCGCCCGGCGTTTGGCGAGATGTATAAAATTGAGGCCGAACCATGCCCACGGTCTCGCCTAAAAGCATTCGACAGATGGGGGAAAGCGGGCCGACGTGACCGCAGGGAAGCTTCAAAGTCACCGCTCCGCCCACACATCTCACCTTGTAATGCTCGGCAGACCGCATGAGTTCCCATAGCCATTTTTGGTCGGCAAGTTGGTCATCATCGAAGAATGCAATCCAGTCTCCCAACGCTTCGCGGACCCCGGAATTGCGGGCATACACGATGCCCGCTTGTTGTTCGACATATTCGCGAATCACAATGGGACTCGATGCGGCCAAATCCCAAACCACTTTCGACGTTTCGTCGATGGAGTTATTATTCACCACCAAAATTTCATAGGTGAATAAGTTGCCCGTTTTCAGTGAAATCAAGCTATTAAGAGCCGAGGCAAGCGATTCGGCTCTATTGCGAGTGCAAACAACGATTGTGATGGAATACATAAGGAATATGGCCTTACTAGAGACACCGCAAATTCGCTAGACCTGAAGAGGCGGGCCTATTGTTTCCAGGATTGAGATTCAGTCGAAAGCAGGCAAGGTGAACGATTCCCACTAAGGCAATGAAAGGCACGAACATCGGCATAATCATTCCCGATTCGGTGAACGCGTTGATGAGGCCGAACAGCAACAGCCCGAAGATAAATGCGTAGCCATAATCCTTCGTTTGGGAAAATCGCTTTGCGGAATGCTTCAACGAAAGCAGGATTACGAAAAACAAGAGCACGCCTCCTAAGATTCCCACGCTTAAGATCGTATCGAGATAAGCCGAGTGGGCTTCGCGGATCCCCCAATGCAATTGCGACGAGACCTCGTTGATGCGCGAGGGAACCCAAAAGGACTCGTAACCGTACCCAAACAAGGGTTGCCGATGAGCATAAGGCGAGAGGGTTTCCCAGATGGGCAGGCGTCCGGTAAGCGACTCCGCCTGTTCTTCCCGGCCCATCAATGCCGCGTTCGAGAGCCTTCCCCACACGTCCACCTGGCCCATTAACAGAATCATCAACCCTAAACTTATCAACCATGCACAACCGATGAACGACCGAACGCGGGTTCCTCGCGAGGATTGCAGCGCCCATAAGGTGCAAAGCGAAAAGATCATCCCAGCACAGGAAGTGCGGGATTTGGTCAGCATCAAGAACAGCAAGCCGATGCCGAGTATCGGCAACAGCCACTTTCGGTTTTCGCCTTGCTTTAATAGGCAAAAGGCCGAGAGGCAGAGTGTGGTTAGATAAAGACCTTGTGTGTTGGGGTGGAGCGTGCCGGCAAATCGATAATCGCTTGCCCAAGGTCGGAACGTGCCTAGCAAGACTTCGCACGCAAAACCAATCGCGAGCGTGGTTCCGCTTACGACAATCACGATTTTTAGGATCTCGGATAGCGTCAAGGATTTCGCAACTCCAATAGCTCCCAGTGCATAGCAAAGCAGCACGGCGACGCGCCGCAACGTCATCATGGAAGATTCCGACCAGACAATGCTCAGAAGACACCAGCTAAGATATAATCCCAATCCCGCGCAGAGTCCGCGGCTGGCTTTCCATTCGCCACGAGGTACTTGGAAGGTTAAATACAACCCCAACAGTCCTAGCCCGCCGAACGCGGCCCGGCGAATCATATTTCCGCCGCTCGCTTGCTGTTCCATCTGATCGGCGGTGCTTGTATAGGCTTCGGATTTTGAAACGGTCAAACTTTGTTCGCAAAGGAAAAACATGACGAACAACACGCATGGAATGATGGAGGCCCATACGGAAGAACTTGTTACACAAGAACTCGCCGAGCAGGCGAGTGATCTACTCTCGGGAAGAGGCTTGAGTTTCAAGGTGTGTTTCCCATAGGAACTTGAAGGTTCTTTGGTAGAGTCCACTTGTTCCACGCCGATTGAAGAGAGCTATACCAGCCATCCAACTTGGCTGCCAAAGTTGCGGCGGTATCGTGCTGTTCGGCCGTGAATCTCCCCCAATTATAGGGATCGGAGGTTGCGAACACTTGCTCATCTTCCGTAGTCAACGCGCAGGTTAAACCCGCATCTCGAACCGCAGGGGACAATTCCGGTCCGGAGAATCCTAGCTTGCGAGTTCCATAGGGAAAGGCGAACGTCGGAGACTTTACGCCGAAACGATTTCTGAGTTCCCTTTTACATTCCTGCAAATCCGCCAATAAATCGCTTGACCGTCCGCGAAAATCTTGGTGAGTGTGCGTGTGTGCTCCAAGTTCGATCAGCCCCGACTTTTGCATTATCCGGCACTGTTTCGTTTCGATAGGTTTCCAGTCGCCGATGGAAACAGCATCTTGCCCGCTGTGGATCCAATCATCGAATGGGAAAGGCGTCTTTTGATCGAGATATGCCGTTGCTAGGAATAGCGTCGCGGGCACATTGAGTTCCTTCAATATGGGCCAAGCCTTTGTATAGACGTTTTCATAGACATCATCGAACGTCACAACAAACCAATTTGACGGGATTTTTCTGCCCTCTCGATACCATGCCAGCACTTTGGATAGGGGTTGAGGTTCATAACCTCGTTTCCATAACCCTTTGAGTTGAGCGCGGAACTTTTCCGGTGTGACGTTCCAAGTCGGGGTACTAAGTCCTTTGGTATGCTCTGTGATTCGGTGATACATAAGTATTCCGAAACCCGCAGTGAGTTTCCCACGATGCAGCTTCCGCGCACGCGGCTGCGGCGATTCCCGCGAATCGCCGCTTCCAGGTCTGCAATTGCAGGCGTATGACCCATTTTTGTCGTCTTGGAATTCCCAAAGCCGTCATGGATTCGATCTTCCTGTTGAGAGGTCGGCCTCATGCGAAAGTTTTCTGCGATCTGCTTGCAAACCGCCGGCAGATCTGTCGATGACTTTCCCTAGTTCATACCGAAGCCCGGTGAGTGAGGACTGCCACGATCGTTTCCCAAATCAACGTCAGATCCCGTTTGATGTTTTGTTGGGCGATATAGCGAATGTCCATTCGCATCCATTCGTTGAATTGAACTTTTGACTTTCCATGAACCTGCCAAATACAAGTGAGGCCGGGAGTTATTTCAAGGCGTCTTCTTCCCCAACTTTTGATGTTTTCGGCTTCCTTTGAGTCCAACGGACGGGGGCCGACGAGAGTCATGTCTCCCTTGATGATGTTCCAAAGTTGCGGCAACTCATCCATGCAGGACTTCCTCAGAAATCGTCCCAAAGTGGTGACTCGGGGATCGTGCGTTAGCTTGAACGCCGGCCCGTCTTGCTCGCTGAATTTTCTCAGCTCCGCTTTGAGTCTTTCCGCATCTTGTCGCATCGTGCGAAACTTATAGATCACAAACCGGCGTCCGCCGAGGCCGTCGCGTTCTTGTTTGAAGAGGATCGGCCCTTTCGACGTGAGTTTGATGAGAACTGCGATGAGGAGCAGCAGCGGAGACAGGGCGATCAGCCCGAATGATGCCCCGGCCAAGTCGAGCATTCGTTTCCATGCCTTTAGTTTTCGTGTGAACAAGACTTCAAGCGCTTTCGTCTCGATCGGTCTTGCGAAATGAGTTACGACTTCGAAATCGCTCGTCTGTTCTAATCGGCTTCTTTCTTGATCTGCCTGCCTATTGTTCAATTTGGGATAGTCGTAGATTTGAGTTGCCTTTACGCAACGGGCGGCGCGGTCCGCCTCTGCTGGTCTTGATATAGCATTTCGCGCAGGCTCGAGAGTGTCCCAGAGCACAATCCCGATTTCCATTGGTCCCAGCAGTCCGATGTGATCGGTCGCGCACATGCGCTGTTTCAAATGTTGAACGAATTCTTCGCAAGCCTTAGAATCCTCGGCGTCGATGGTGAATGCCACGACGGTAAATCGGATGCCGCTGCGGTCCGAGCGCATTCGTTCGCATTGCAGGATTTGTTGAAACCCATCGATGGAATGCAAATTTGACTTCCAATCGGGTTGTTGGTTTTTTTGTCGTCTCAAAAATCGCATGGGGTGTTCAACTCGCTGGAATGTGTTCGGATAGAGTGAGCGTATGAACTGTTCCGTACGATCAATTCAGGCAGACCGCGTTCTCCTCCGAGAATTGATTGAGGTGCTGTTCTTGGTTGTTGAGGAATTCTTTGGCGAATCCATAACCGCAACCGGCAATCGCCGCTACAAAAACTCCTAGTGCGACGATGACTCTTCTCTTAGGGCTGACGGGTTTGGGAAGAAACGTCGCGGGTTGGACGATATTGACGTTGGAAATCCGTTCTCCTTCGAGTTCTTGGTCGATGCGGGCTTGTTCGAGTTTCTCACTATATTCCTTCGCCCCTTTTTCATAGAGCGCGACTTCGCGTTCGAGACTCATAAACTGAACATCGCTATTGTTGATTTGCTCGAGCGATTTCTTCAGTTTTTCCCGTTGTTCTCTGAGCGACTGCCCTTCCGCTTCGAGCGAATGCTTGCGGGATTGCACCATCATTTGTTTTAGATCGATTTGTTGAAAGGCGGGGTTGACCAAAGTCGTTTGTGTTGAGTTTCTGGTTTTGTTCATCTCGACGATGGCTTGGGCGGTTTGGATTCGTTGTTTGAGCGCCCGCACGTTGGATTGCCGCGGAGTAAATTTTTTGAGCAAGTGTTCGTATTCCATTTCCAGATGATTGAGTTGCTGCCGGGTTTGCTCTTCGGCATCGTTAAAAAATCCCGTCACTTTTTGCGTCACAATTTCTGCGGGGATGAGTCGTTTGATGCTCTCGAGTGCCCGGCTTTCCGCGTTGACACCGGCTAAGACTTTTTGGTTTTCCATCAAGGCCAACTCGATTGTCTTGATTTGTTCTTCGAGGTTTTTGCTTTTCCCCTCGACGGTAACTAGCCCGTGCCGATTTTTGGCATCCCGCAATTTGCTGCGGGCTTCATCGAGTTGTTGTTCCAGATGATTTTTTTGAGTTTGAAAGAACTCGAATGAACCCTCCGTGCGATTGATCCGCAGGTGCTGTTCCCGGAAGGCCACTAGCATTTCTTGTACGATTTTCTGGGCCAGTTCCGGCGACTTGGCCTTGGCGGTGATTGTAATGACGTTGGATTTTTTCGAGTGGGTGACTGCGATGGTCCGAGTCAGTTCGCGGACCATCGCATCGTTTTCTAAAGCCGAAAATCTGCCATCCTTGACTTTTGCCTTGTCGGGGCTTGCCAACTCCCGGCCGAGTTTTTCCACGATTTGTTCAAAGATCACGCGGCTTTGAAGCACATCGACCACGGAGTTGATTTCACTTTCGCGTGACTCGGAAACGGAGATCATCTGGCCTGTGGTTGCTGTGGGATCGAGAGACACGCTTTCTCGGCCCACGCGCACGAAGAGTTTGGTTTCGGATTGATAAGTGGAAGGAATCAGAAATGCGGCGAGTACGACGAGAGACAAAATTACTCCGAAAATCCCCAAGCTCGACCAGCGGTACTGGTAGAGAATCGTCTTGGCTTGCGGAAGGCTGAACCACGGACTGAGTGCTTCGGTTCGCAGCGCTTGGGGCTTTGGTTCCCCGGGTTGGGTTTTGGCAATCATGATGGCATCTAGTGCTTGGGACAGCCGCATTTCGGGGGTTCCACTGATTGGCTCGGCAAGGGATGTCACTCATCTGCATCGCAACGGGTTTCAAAAAGTTTACGACGCGGCCCGCAGTGTGCCGGTTCAATCTGGAAAAAACGCCCACAAACTGGGGAAGTTCCTGAGGGCTGCATGGGTTCAACGCGGTGTGTTCCTTGCAGGAATCCCAGCGCGGTGCTGCCGAAATTCAACACGCGGAAATCTATCCCGCCTCGCGAGGCCCACATCATGCCGGCGGGCGCTGCCGATCATCAGGATTTGGCATGGAGCGAATTTCACGTTTTTTTCAAATTGCTCTCGCCTCGATTTGATTTCGGGGATATGCTTAAGATTGAGCTGAACTCCCATCACTCAGATTCTGTACTGTGGAAGGGATGACACATGCTATTTTGGACTATTGTTTTGTACGTGGCGGGGGCGTTTTTTGCACTGCGATCTTTACTCTCGTTAATGGCCCAACATAAACAGGTCTACGAGCGAAAACTTCGCCGGCAAATGCAATTGGAATCTGAGCAACCCGGCGATTCCGCAAAACCGGCCTCCGAAGCCACACCCGCACGGGGCACGGCGGCGAAAAAATCTGCCGCCTAAGCCGGCGAAACCTTACTGGTGCTTGGCGCTCCGCCCCGCGTTATTTCCCTGGGCGTATTGAGCGGTGGACGGTTTCCCCCTAAAATCCGTGTGGGGATGCTTGGCGAAACATGCCACAAAACACTCCCCGTTCGCTTTATTCCGGTTCACGAAGGCTTCGCGGCCGCTTTATTATTCGAGCAACGCATTCATGTCAGATTTAGAGAACCTTGCGCATAACCACAAATTGTTCATCGAAACCGTTGGCTGTCAAATGAACATGCTCGACAGCGAACTCGTGGTGGGGCGCTGCGCAATCGGGGTTATGAACTGACGCGGGATCTCAGGGAAGCGGATACGATTTTGTTCAATACGTGCAGCGTGCGGGAACATGCCGAGCACAAGATCTACAGCCAATTGGGGCGGCTGAAGCACAGCAAAAAACGCCGCCCGCAACTTGTCATCGGCGTGATGGGATGCATGGCACAGAAAGATCAGACCCTGATTTTTGACCGCGCCCCGCATGTGGATTTGGTCGTGGGAACGGGGCAACTCGCGGAGATCCCGCTGTTGATCGACCATGTTCGCCAGCATCGCGAACCGGAATTGGCGGTCAGTTTGGGCCGCCGGGACGGTTCCCGCGCGGATGTCTCGGCGAGTTTTCAAAGTTACGATCCGCTCCGCGAACCGCAGATGCGGCCTTCGCCTTATCAAGCCTTCGTGCGAATTATGATCGGCTGCGACAAGTTCTGCACTTATTGCGTGGTCCCGATGACGAGAGGCCCCGAACAAAGCCGAGTGCCCAGCGAGATCTTAAGGGAAGTCCAGGTGTTGGCGGATCAGGGAGTGAAGGAAGTCACGCTGTTGGGGCAGACCGTCAATAGTTACAAGCACGAAGAGAACGGCAAACGCTATCAGCTCGGCGATTTGTTGGAGTTCATTCACGATGTGCCGGGAATCTCGCGACTCAAATTCGTGACGAACTATCCCAAGGACATGACATTGAATCTGTTGCAGGCGATTCGCGATCTTCCCAAGTGCAGCCATTATCTGCACGTGCCTTTGCAATCCGGCTGCGACCGCGTGCTGGAGATTATGAAGCGGGGTTATACGGTCGCAGATTATCGGGAGATGATGCACCGCATCCATGAAGTCGTGCCCGGCTGCGCAGTCTCCAGCGACTTCATTGTAGGCCACCCCGGCGAGACGGAAGAAGCCTATCAAAAAAGTCTGGATGCGATTCAAGAATGGCGGTTCAAAAACAGCTTCATCTTCAAATATAGCCCGCGACCGGGAACCAAGGCTTACGAGTTGTTGGCCGATGAAATCCCCGAAGAAGTCAAGCGTCGCCGCAATGTGGAGATGCTGAATTTGCAAAATGAGATCAGCGAGGAAGACAACGCGGGCTTTCTTGGAGAGACCGTGGAAGTGTTGGTGGAAGGTCCGAGCAAGGCCACCTTGAAACAGGAGAGCCGCGAGGATTCTGCGAGTGAACGCATCGCAACCGAGGAAGATCCCAGAACCCAATTGGTAGGCAGAACCCGCTGCGATCGGATTGTGGTGTTCGATGGAAATCGCCGGCTGGCGGGCACAATCGCCCGCGTGCTCGTTCACGATTGCTCCGCCACCACGCTCATCGGCTCCATCGAAACCCGCGAGTTCCAGCACGGCGGCTCGGAACTCTTGCCGATCTTGCAATAACCCTGGGCTATCGCGTCCAGGCGAGCCATTTTTGGAAGAGGGTTTTGAGGAAAGGCGTGAGGCGGGTGCGGTTGTATTGGTCGCCGAGTTTGCGGATGGCCTCGGCTTGGGTGGGATAGGGATGAATCGCGGAGGCGATTTTTTTGAGGCCCAGCCCGTGAGTCATCGCGAGCGAGATTTCGCCGATCATGTCGCCCGCATTGGCCGCCACGATGGTTGCCCCCACGATTTTATCCGTGCCCTGTTTGACGTGAACGCGCACGAAGCCCGCCGTTTCGCCTTCCAAAATCGCCCGATCCACCTGAGCGAGTTGTTGGGTGTAGGTGTCGATGGCGATGTTTTGCTTCTTGGCTTCCTCGGCGGTTAATCCCACGTGGGCCAATTCCGGCGAGGTGTAGGTACACCAGGGAATCGTCAGCGCGGTGACTTTCGACCGCCCAAAAAACAAAGCGTTGCCGATCACGATTCGGGCCATGAAATCGGCGGCGTGCGTGAATTTGTACGAAGAGCAAACATCTCCCGCCGCATAAATGTTGGGGTTGGTGGTTTGCAGTTTGTCGTTGACGGCCACGCCGGTTTGAGGATCGAATTTCACGCCCGCCGCTTCCAGGCCCAGATTCTCCACGTTGGGAGCGCGGCCCACGGCCACCAAAAGCCGATCCACGATTTCATCGTATTGCGTTTGAGGCGTATTGACCGAAAGCCGAATTTGCCCACCATCGGCGGCCAGTTGTAAATCTCGTCCGTGGCCGAGGATTTTTACGCCATCGCCTTTGAGAGACTCGCGGACGATGTCGGCGGCATCGCGGTCTTCTTTGGGCAGCAGACCGTGGGCGGATTCCACCAAGAACACTTCGGTTCCCAAGTTGGCGAAGGCTTGAGCGAGTTCGGCACCGATGGGGCCGGCTCCGATGATCCCCAACCGCCCGGGCCGTTCCGTCAGAGAGAAAATGGTTTCGTTGGTGAGGTAAGGAACCCGATCCAAACCCGGAATCGGCGGCGCGGCGGCGCGGCCGCCGGTGGCGATCACGGCTTTTTTGAATTGCAGTTTTTGGCCGCCGACTTCCATCGTATCGGAACCGAGAAATCGGCCTTGGCCCAGAAACACATCCACGCCCAGATCGTGAAACCGCTCGGCGGAATCGTGCGGGCTAAGCGATGCTCTCAGCCTGCGCATTCTTTCCATCACACGGGCGAAATCGACCGAAGTTCCCTGGGGCACATTCACGCCAAACTCACCGGCAGAGCGTGCGCTTCGAGCCACGCGGGCGGCACTGATGATCGCCTTGGAAGGCACGCATCCCACGTTCAAACAATCGCCGCCCATCAGTTCGCGTTCGATCAGCGCGACTTTGGCCCCCAATCCCGCCGCTCCCGCCGCCGCGACCAACCCCGCCGTTCCCGCACCGATTACTACGAGGTTATATCGGCCTTGGGCAACGGGGTTCACCCAATCCGGCGGATGCACGTTTTGCTCTAGCTTTTGATTATGCTCATCGGGCGGAAACAGAGCGGGGATTTCAGTCATGAGAGAGGAGTCTTTAGGCTTTTGACTTTAGGTTGTAGGAAGACACGCGGACATTGTAGCTTGGGGCGTTGGTGGAACTGTAAGCCGAATCAGTGTTACACGAAAAATCCGCTGAAACGGCACGGGTGGTAGAACGACTTGGCTCAGGTGTCCAACTTAGGTTTCCATCCCAGCGGTTCTTGTGGATTTTACAAAATTCCTTGACTTGTGTGATCCTATTGGCTATTTTGTTAGTAATAGCTAACAATCACGGGGAAGTGAAATGCCTAGACTTAACAAATCAGATGAACGGCGTCGGGAAGTCCTTCCCGCTATAGCACATGCATTCAGTGAACTTGGCTATCACCGGGCCACTACTGCGGAACTTGCAGCGAGATGCCAAGTCCAAGAACCCATCCTCTATCGGCTTTGGCCGGATAAGAAAGCCATGTTCGTGGCAGCGATTGAGTTTCTCTTCGAGAGACGCATGGATAAGTGGAAATACGCCATTGACGACTCATCCGAAAAAACTCGCGCGTCTCAACTGATTGCACTCACGGGAAAGGATCTGGGCGAGCAGGGACTTTACCGGATCATCTTCGCGGCCCTTTGCGAAACAGATGATTCCGATGTCAGACACGTGCTGCGACGTTTGTATCAACGGTATCACGAGCGAGTGAAACTGGAAATTACTAAGCATCGAGAGCAAGAATCTGTTCGGGATATGCCCGACGAAAACGATACGGCTTGGACATTGATTGGTCTGGTGGCTTTCATGAATATCGCACTTGACTTGGATTTAATGAGCGCGCGCAAGCGTGAACAACTCTTTTTCACGATGACGACTTTGTTACTGAACGGCGAACGACAATAGTCACTTCTTTTTTTACCTAAATTGTTAGTATTTACTAACAGAAAGAGGGAGTTGCCCATGAATCCTCACATCGCCTCCAAGGAACATTGCCAGAGACTTCAAACATTGCAGCGCAAAATCAAGGAACGCGGCTTGAGCCTGTTTATCGTTTCCTCCTTTGAAAGCATCTTCTATTTGACCGGCACTGGATTCGAACCGTTGGAGCGGCCATTTTTCCTGTTAGTCGGTCCCGAAGATCCGCCGATGCTGCTCGTGCCGAAGCTCGACCACGACCACATGATGAAAGCTCACGGAATTGAACGCGATAATATCGTCACGTATCGGGAATATCCCGCGCCTGATGAGTGCGGTTGGTCAAGCCGACTGAAAATGAATCTTACCCAGGCCGGCGAGATTGGAGTTGAACCATCGGTGCGGCGGGAGATCACAGATCAACTTCAAGAGTATTCGCTACGAACAGAGCCATTGATTGAAGAACAACGGCTCATCAAATCACCCGCCGAAGTGGAGATGATCCGACGCGCTGCGCGATACGCCGACTTTGGGGTCGAGCGTCTGTTATCAACATCCTATTTGGGAGCAACGGTCGCCGAGGGATTCGCTGAAACCCGAGTGGTATCGGCGAAAATCGTTCGCGAAGTCGAGAATTGGGATGCCTTAACGACCAAGGTGCTGATGGCGACATGGGCTGCTCCTCGAAGCGCGATGCCCCATTCCGTTCCGTTGTTGCACGAGAGACTTGAGGAAGGGCCTCATGTCGCCCTCGTGTTGACTCGAGTGAACGGCTATGCCGCCGAGAGTGAGCGGACCTACTTCACAGCGTCGCCCTCAAAAGAGGCCCAGGCGGCATTCTCAGCAATGATGGAGGCTCGCCGACTGGCCTTTGCCATGATCAAACCTGGAATGGCCTGCTCCGAGGTGGACTTGTCGGTCACTGAGTTTCTAAGCAAGGAAGGATACCAGGGCGAAGAGCAAAGATTGCATCGGATAGGCCACGGAATAGGTCTTGGCACGCATGAAGGGCCTTGGCTTGCCGAAGGATGCAAGAGACCGACTGGCCGAGAATATGGTGGTTAGCGTCGAGCCGGGAATCTACCTGAAAGGTTTCGGCGGCATTCGGCACAGCGACACGGTGCTAGTCACGAAAAACGGATACGAATTGTTGACCCATATCCGCACAGAACAGAATTCGCTGGTCATCAAAAAGTGGAAGCCACTTAAACGGTGCAAGGGGCGTTTGCTTCGTTGGTCGTTGAATGTGAAGAGTCCGCAAGCATAATGGGCAGCTATTGCGAAGAAGCCTATTTTTCTACTTCGATGATTTGCACCGCATCGGCGTGGACGTTGCCGCCGGCTCCTTGGGTGGAGAGCACCACCGTGATCGGTTCTTCCGCCGTCAGATGGTATTGGCCCAAGGATATAAAACCATCTTTCAACGGCGGGGCTTTTCGCATGTTGATTTCCAAGGGTTTGCGGCCCGCTTGGGTTTCGACCAGCACGGGGACTTTGTTGCCTCGGTTTTCGTGGGGTTGATAGGCCAAGCGGATTTCGAATTGCCCGGCCTTGGGTGCTTTGGTTTCAAACTTGATGCTGCCGTTGTTGGAATACAAATAGCCGTAGCCGACGTAGCCTTTCAGGCCCGTGCCTTCCGTCCAATGGCCTTGCTTTTTGGCATCGCGGTCATCAATCACTAGCCCCGCGAGTTTCTTGGGATCAAGCCCCGTGGGCGGACCTAAAGCCCCCGCGAGCGGGAGGGCATCTTTGGGAATCACAATTTCATCCTTCACGGTTGCTCGCCGAGCTTTGCCGGGGAGTTCGAGGAGTTTTAACAATTCGCCCAGGTGCTTGGTGTAAACTTCTCTGGGGCTGCAATCGGTTTGGACGCACAACGAAACCGCCTTGCCGACGACTTCGCCCATCATGCCGCAGGTTTTCATTACGCGGGTTGTGCCCAGGGCTTCGTGCGTGACGCTAATGCAGCGCCCGGCCATAAACAAGTTGCCGATGTTCCGCGAATAAAAACAGCGATACGGAACCGGGTAACCGAAATCGCGGTCGATCCGCCGATCGTGCTCGGCGATGGAAATGAAGGGGTTGTCGGGGAATTTTTTGGAGAACTGCTGCTTGGGGTAATGCAGGTCGATGGACCAAGTGCTGGGCACGCAGCCATCGGGAAAACTGCGTTTGTTGATGATGTCTTCGTGCGAGAGAATCACATCGCCCATCAGCCTTCGGGATTCTCTCGGCCCGCCGATGAATGCCATCCACGTCAAAAACGCGGTTTTGTGCTTGTCCGACCCATCGCGGTTTTTCATGGCATTGAAGGCTCCGTAAACCGCCCGCAGGTTCCAATCGCGGATGGCTTCGGCTTGGTGGATCGGATCTTTATCGAAGCCGCCTTCCCAGAACCATTGGCCGTGATGATCTCTGGGGTAAGGAAAATCTTTCATGGAAAGATCGAGTGCCCAAGGCGTATCGGGAAATTCCACCGGCTTTTTGCCTTCGTCCCAGGCCCACATGTTCGACATGCCCATGCGGGCTTTGGCGGTCATGTCCCAATCGGCCCCGCTTAGGTAGCCGATCGTGCCGTGGCCGGTGCAGTCCGCGAAGAACTTGCCGGAGAAGCGTTTTTGCTCGCTCGTGCGCGTATCGAAAACCGTAACCGCCGCGATCTGGCCTGCCGATGTTTCCACATCGTAAGCATGATGGTTAAGGAACAAGTCGATGTTCGGCTCGGCCCGGACGAGGGCTTCTTTTTTCTCGTCGCCGAACTCTTCGTAGGTTCCGGGCGATTTCTTGGCGTGGTCGCAAAACTCTTCGATGATCTCGCCCACGCGGGGGAAGCGTCCGCGACGAATGAGGCCCATCGCCCACACGCGGACTTCGCTGGATCCGTTGCCGCCCAACACGGGGCGGTCTTGAATCAACGCGACTTTGCAGCCCATGCGGGCCGCCGAAAGTGCCGCCCCCATCCCGGAGTATCCGCCGCCGATGACCACCAAATCGTAGCCGGTTTTCTCGGTGGGTTTTTCGGAAAGCCCCAACAATTTCCTCCGCCAACTGGGCAGAATTTTGGAATCGTTGGGCGGCGGATCGTTGCCTTGGGTGAAGAAGATCGCATCGCAGCGGCCTTCAAATCCGGTCAGGTCGTGCAGCGCGAGTTTGACTTCCGGCTTGGTAATCTCCACCGTGCCGCCTTCTTGCCAAAACCAATCGGCTCCTTTTGTCCCGAAGGTTTCTTCCAACGGTTTGCCATTGACCAAAACTTGAAACTTCCCCGGTTGGCCTAAGGCTTTCCATTGGGCGACCCAATCCTTGGTGCGGACGAAAACCCGATACTTGCCGGTTTCGGGGAATTTCACGTCCGTGGTCGCATCTTTCACCGCGCGGCCCAATCCGTGGGCCAACAAATAAGGCGACCCCATTTCCGTGATGAATTGCGTATCCAACTGCCAACCGCCGGGCTGCTCGAAGCTCTCGGCTTCCACCAACAAATCCGCCGCCTGAACCGAAGACGCGAACACCCCGGCACACAAGAACGTCACAAACAACAAACGCATGGAAATGCTCCAAAAGGTTGAGAGTCGATAGTATAGAGTTAAGAGCAAAAACCAAGACATTTGGTCATTTGTGCTTATTTCTCCACAGCTTTTTTCGCGGCGAGTTCTTGGGCTTTGGACACTTCGGGGTTGGGCGTGGCGTCGCCTTCGACTTGGTTCAAGACCCATTTGACGGCGGCTTCGGTGGATTTTAAGAAAGCGGGGTTGGTCCAGGTTTTATCGTTGTGGCCTAAGTTGGTGTAGTAAATTTTGCCATCGCCCCACGTCCGACACCACGCGACCGGCACTTGATAGGGTTTGGCGGGCTTGCATTTTTCCATGTTCAGGCTCATCAGCACGTGGACGTTTTCGGGAACCCAATTCACGTACTGGTAGATTTCATCCTGAATTTGAAATTCCTCGCCGAAAGGCTTCATCGTGGGATGTTCGGGATCGTGAACGCTGATCGTGACTTTGGTTCCCGCCCCCCAAGGATGCCCGCTGAACGTGCCGCCGATCATCTCCCGATACCACGCCTGTTCGGGCTTGTTGGTGCGGTAGGTGTCGGTCGCGGAGTGAAACCCGATCACGCCGTGGCCTTTTTGCTTGAGCCAATCGTTAATGAAATAGTCGCGGGCTTCATCCGAAATCGGCAGTTCGCCTGTGGTGTAAAGCATCACGATGTCGTATTTTTTCAGGTTGTCTTTATTGAGATCCTCGGCGTGTTGGGTACAGTCCACGCTGAAAAGTCCCGTTTGCTGGCCGAGCTGCGTCATCGCGATTTCGGCGGGAGCCAACTTGTTTTCATTCCTTCTGCGATTGACCGCCCCATGCACGAAGCCTTTGCTTTGCGTCAAAAACAGCACGCGGGCTTTCTCGGCTTTTTCCTCGGCTGGGGCAGAAACCCCCATCGCCAAGGACACGGCCAACACCAACAAGGCAACGAAAACTTTGCGGAAAAACATCGTGGGATCCTCTCCAAGGGCAACGAAACACGGTGGAAGATTTTTAAGCCGGCAGGATGACGGGCTTCTGCCCATATCTTAAACTGATAGCCCCGCAGGTTCCATTCCGGGCTGAAATCTCTTCGAGGAGCGAAACCGTGGCGAAGCCGGATGATGAAATCAAAGTCTTGGCCGAAGGTCGGCATTTGCGGTTGGTCAGCCGGGGCGGATGGGAATATGCCGACCGAGGCCACGTCACGGGGATTGTGGTGATTGTCGCCGTGACTGCGGAAAACAAGCTGATTCTCGTCGAGCAAAACCGCCCGCCGGTCGCGGGGCGAGTGATCGAATTGCCGGCGGGATTGGCCGGGGACGTGGCCGGTGCGGAAGCCGAAGATCTCGCCGATGCCGCCCACCGCGAACTCTTGGAAGAAACCGGTTATGAAGCCACGACATTCACGCGGTTGTTCGAGGGACCGCCCTCCGCCGGGCTGTCTTCCGAGGTGCTGACGTTCTTCCGGGCCGACGGTCTTAGCAAAGTCGCCGTCGGCGGCGGGGATGACTCCGAAGACATTCAAATCCACGAAGTCCCGATAGATCAAATCCCCGCTTGGCTGTTTGAGCGCGCTGCCACGGAAGGAGTTTTCATCGATGCCAAAATCTTCGCGGGGTTATATTTCGTCAAGTGATTGCAGAGCGGCGATGAGTTTTTCGATGTCGTCCGCGTTCGTGTAAACGTGCGGGCTGAGGCGAAGTCTGCCGTGCCGGCAGTTGATGACCACGCCTTGCTCTAACAGTTTTTGCTTGATGAGTTGAGGATCGCCTTTCGGCAGCGTGAAAGCCAAAATGCCGGAACGATGCGCGGGTTCCAATGCACTCGCAATGTTCGCCCCGATGCGCTCTAGTTCTTCGATCAACACATCCGTGACTTCCAAAATCCGCGTTGAAATCGCCTGGGTTTCATACTCGCCCAACATCTCCAAAGCGGCGGCAAACGCGGCAATGCCCACCATGTTATATGTCCCGCCTTCATAGCGGCCCGCGTTGGGTTTGAAGTTCAACGCCGTATCAGCGAAATCGCCCGCCTGAACCACGCTGTTCCATCCCACGCCCAAGGGCCGGAGCCATTCCAGATGTTCGTGGCGAACGTAGAAAATGCCCGCTCCTTCGGGACCGAGCAGCCATTTGTGGCCGTCGGCGGCGAGAAAATCAACCGGGATTTCCGCCACATCCAACGGAAACACGCCCAACCCTTGGATGGCATCCACGAACAACTTCGCCCCGTGGCGATGGGCGATGTCCGCAATGGCCGCCAAGTCGTTTCGCCAACCCGTTGCATAACCGACCCAACTGACCGACACAATTCGCGTGCGGGCATCGCATGCCGCCGCGATGTTGTCGAGGTCCGCCCGCTCATCGGTCGCGGCGACTTGCCGAACTTCCATGCCCCGATCTTTCAGATTCATCCAAGGATACAAATTGCTGGGAAACTCGCTGGACAGCGTGACAATGTTATCCCCCGCCCGCCAAGGCGCGCCCTCTGCCACCAGATTGATGCCTTCGGTCGTGCTGTGAATCAAAGCGATTTCTTCCCGCGGGGCATTCAGTAATCGCGCAGCCAGCTTGCGGGTGGTGTCCACGGTTTTCCGCCAGCGGGACCAATCGGCCACGCCGTCTTCGCTCATCGAATCGGCCCAACTCAAAACCGCTTGCCGAACGGGTTCGGGCCAGCGGAGCCACCGCCGCGTGATCGAAATACGCCCACCGCTTCGCAACCGGCATCTGCCCGCGAAAGCCGTCCCAAGGTTGATCGGCAAGTGATTTCATGGCGTTGAGATAGCAGATTCTCCGCACAAAATGCAACTCCCGTCGGGGACAAGATGGTCGAGTTTTTCCCGCTTCCATCGCTTGGGAAAGAAATCGTGGTTATCATAATTCATCACGTTCAACCACGATTCCTCCCACTTATGAGGTGGCCCATGTCCGTTCGATTTTTTGTTCCCGCGTTGGTGCTGATTTCTCTCTTCGTCAATAGCTCGATTAGTTTCGCGGAAGAAGACGGTTTCAAACCGTTGTTCAATGGCAAGAACTTGGAGGGTTGGGTTCCGGTCAACACGGCCCCTTCCACTTGGAGCGTCAAAGATGGGATGATTCAATGCACCGGCAAACCCACCGGCGAATTGCGGACGGAGAAGATGTATCAGAACTTCATTTTGGAATTGGAATGGCGGCACTTGAAACCCAAAGGCAACGCGGGCGTGTTTATCTGGGCCGATGACATCACCGCGCGGGGCGTGCCTTTTCATCGCGGAATTGAAGTGCAAGTTTTAGAGAACGATTACGGCAACACCAACAGCCATACCACGCACGGGGACATTTTTCCGATCCACGGAGCCGTGATGACGCCCATCAACGGACACGGCGGCAGCCGGGCGTTTCCCACCGAAAGCCGTTCCAAGCCCAGCCCGGAATGGAACCACTACCGCATCGAATGCAACGAGGGCAATATCTCGCTGGCCGTCAACGGCAAAGTTGTCACGCAAGGCAAGAGTTGCAACCCCAGTAAGGGTTATATTTGTTTGGAATCCGAAGGCGGCATCGTGGATTATCGCAACATCAAAATTAAGGTGCTGCCGGATACTCCCGTTGACCCTAACCACGTCGCCACCGCCAACCGGGGTTTTCGCAGCCTTTATACGGGTGTGGATCTCAGCGGTTGGAAAACCCAAGGCAACGGTTGGCAACCCCAAGATTGGGTGCTGACTCATAACGGAAACAAAGCAGGCACACTGACCACAACCGAAAACTTCGGCGATATGGGTTTCGTGTTCGACGTGCGACTCGCCAAAGAAAGTCAAACGCCGAGCGTGAGTTTGCGGGCGCGAAAATTTCCATCGACCCCAACGACAAAGAAATCGGCAAGCAGTTACAAGGCCCCGGCAAATGGAACCGCTTTGAAGGAAAGCTCCAAAACAATCGGCTCACGCTGAAACTCAACGGCGAGACGATCTGGACCGATAAAGAAGTCGAAGCCGCAACATCCGGCCCGCTGGAACTCAACGCCGACGGCCCAGTTTCCTTCGCCAATATCTACGTGCGTGAATTGAAGAAGTAACAGAACCTGCGCCTTGGTTTTCGCTATTCCCAATCGAGCGCCCGTTGGACGGCGGCTTGCCAGCGGGTGTATTTTTCTTCGCATTGGGTTTTCTGAGATTCCGCCGGGGAAAACTCGCGTTCCAAAGCCCAATTTTTCTGCACATCGTGATGATCTTTCCAAAAACCCACGGCTAACCCGGCAAGATAAGCCGCGCCCAAGGCCGTGGTTTCTTGCACCTGCGGGCGCTGCACCGTCACGCCCAACAGATCCGCTTGAAACTGCATTAAAAGGTTGTTTGCGGTGGCTCCGCCATCGACTTTCAGGCTTTTGAGTTCGATCCCGGAATCCTGCTGCATCGCCCCCAGCAAATCGCGGGTTTGATAGGCCATCGATTCGAGCGCAGCCCGGGCCAGATGGGCTTTAGTTGTCCCGCGCGTCAGTCCCACGATGGTTCCCCGCGCGTTTTGATTCCAATAAGGCGCTTCCATCCCCACGAAAGCAGGTACGCAATACACGCCCTCGGTATCGGCAACCGTGGCCGCGAGTTGTTCGCTTTCCGCCGCCGAGGAAATCAAACCCAAACCATCCCGAAGCCATTGCACCACCGCGCCTGCGACAAAGATCGCCCCTTCCAGGCAATAGGTCACCTCCTCGCCGATCCGCCAACCGATGGTGGTTAAGAGGCCATGAGCGGAAGGCACGGGTTGGCTGCCGGTGTTCATCAACATGAAGCAGCCGGTTCCGTAGGTGTTTTTGGCATCGCCGGGGGCAAAACATCCCTGCCCGAACGTGGCCGCTTGCTGATCGCCCGCGATCCCCGCGATGGGAATGGTGTGGCCGAACAATTCCGCATCGGTCTCGCCGTAAACTTCGCTCGAATTTCGGACCTCCGGCAGCATCTCGCGGGGGATGTCCAACACCTTGAGCAGTTCCTCATCCCAATCCAAGGTGTGAATGTTGAAAATCAAAGTTCGGCTGGCGTTGGAATAATCGGTGATGTGCAGCCGGCCGCCGGTCAATCGCCAGATCAGGAAGGAATCCACCGTTCCAAACAGCACTTCTCCCCGCTTGGCGCGTTCGCGAAGTCCCGGCTGATTGTCCAACAGGTATTTGATTTTCGTGCCCGAAAAATAGGGATCGATCACCAAGCCGGTTTTCTCGCGGATCGTGGATTCCAAACCCTCCGCTTTGAGTTGGTCGCAAATCCCGGATGTAATGCGGCTTTGCCAGACGATCGCATTGGCCACTGGCTGGCCCGTCGCCTTTTCCCAAAGAATGACCGTCTCGCGTTGGTTGGTGATGCCGACGGCGGCTAGGTCTTTCGCGGAAACGCCCGCCTCCGCGATGGCTTTTTTCGCCACGTCGAATTGGCTGGACCAGATGGCTTCCGGGTTGTGTTCCACCAAACCGGGCTTGGGAAAGAGTTGTGGGAACTCTTGTTGAGCCGAGGCCACGGGCCGGCCATCGTGCCCAAATACAATCGCCCGGCTGGACGTGGTTCCCTGATCCAGCGCCAACACAAATGCAGACAGACCAGAACTCATCCCATTCTCCGTCCAAATTCATACACAAAAGATCAAATGCCTCGCATCCTCATATTGCAGAGTACCAGTAACAAAGCGAATACGCAAAACCGCTCAAACTCGCTACGAGATTGCATTGTCCCGCTCTCGAATCATCAATACGAACGATAATTTTCATCGTCTGAGGACTCCCGACCGATTTTGTTGGCGCAGATTCTTGGCTAAATCTGAGTCAAAAACCAAGACGCCGCGCTCTCGCTTAGAGAACGGCCGGCCGATGACAACGCATCATGCGGATTTGGATTCGGGGATTGGCAGCAGTTTGGGGATGGGGATACTCAGGCCCACCACCTCGCCGTGCGAGCGCTTCAACCCGCGAAATGTTTTCCGCAGAAAACCATATAAATCGACGGGCGGCTTTAAGGACAAATATCGCTTGGCGAGCAAAGCCATCTGCTCGTCGTATTCTTTTTGGCTGTGAGAATGCACATGATAGCGGCCATCCAACCGGCGAATGTCCCCGTTGAATTGCGGGCTGATGTGATAGAGTTCATGAAACACCGTCGTCATTTTCTCGGTAAAACTTTGATCGAGAAAACGCGGCAGGTAGAACGTGAGGATGTACAACATCTCGCGTTCGTTCGCATCGAACAGCCGTTGCACCGTCCATTGGCGGCCATCATCGCGGAAGGCGAAAAGCTTGCCTTCCTCGAACCGCATCGGGGTGAGCTTAGCCTGTAAGCCGTAACTAACCCGCCGCCTCGCCTGGGCAAACGTGACCGCCACGCGGGTCATGTCGATGTGCTGAAACTCATCGAGCCGGGCGCAGACATCCAGGCACAACAAGCGCATCGCCCCGGTGAAATCGAACGGGGATTTTGAAAAACCCCGTGCTGATGAGGACGGTTTCCCCAACCCCGAATCTCCTCCAAGAGTTATTCGGCTGCGTTGTCTTGTTCTTCGCTGGTCGCCGGGGATTCCGTCTCGGCGGCAGGTTCGGGTGACGTTTCGCTTGCAGGTTTCTGAGCCGGTGCGCTGGAAAGTTGCGGAGCCGGTCCCGAACGCCGACCGGATTTTACGCGGTCGCGTTCATCGCCCACGAATTCGATCAGCGCTTGAACGCCTGCATCCCCCAGACGAACTTTTGCCAAGCGGACGACGCGGGTGTATCCGCCGGGACGATTCAGAAATTGCGGGGCAATCGTCGAGAACAAAATATCGACGGCTTGTTTGTCGCGGAGAATCGCAAACGCTCGGCGACGCAATGCCACGGCGGGGGCAATCGCCTGATTCCATTGGTTCCACTCGGCAGATTCCCGCCAAGTTTTCCAAGCCTCGGAATTCCGTGCGGCGGAAGTGGCGTAGCTCTCGGCGTTTTCCAGATGGGGAATCGCCTTGCGGGCCATCGTAATCAATTTCTCGACGTAGGGCCTCAGTTCCTTGGCTTTGGGCATTGTGGTGACAATGCGGCCGGGCACTTTGGGGTGTGCCGCATCGCCTTCATTCACCACGACCGAGCGAATCAGGCTGCATGCCATGTTGCGGAACATTGCCTTTCGGTGCGACGCATTTCGCCCGAGTTTGCGGCCTCTCATTTTATGACGCATGACAGATCTTCGTCTTTATCGCAAGGATTTTGAAGAGAACAGGGAAAATCGTTCGTGCCGACGGCTCGCATTTATTGGGGCGGCGCGGCGGAAGGTTTCATGCCCAGACGCAAGTTCAAACTCACGAGGCGTTCGCGAACTTCTTGAAGAGTGGTTTCCCCAAAATTCCGCACCGTGAGCAGTTGGTCTTCCGTCCGGCTGACCAGATCCCGCACGGAGTTAATTCCTTCCGATTCCAGGCAGTTGGTCGCCCGCACCGAGAGATTCAATTCCGCCAGGCTGCGGTTGAGTTTTTCTTCCAACTCCAAATCGACGGGCGCGTAGCCGATCTCTTGGGCCATGTTTTTGAGGCCGGCTTCGGGGGGCATTTCGGGGCCGGGTTCGCGATAGGTGATGAACGGGTTGAGGTGCTTCCGCAGAATTTTCGCCGCTTCCACCAACGCCATTTCGGGAGACACCGTGCCGTCGGTCCAGATTTCCATAATCAGTTTGTCGTAGTTGGTTCGCTGTCCCACACGGGTATCTTCAATGGCGTACCGCACGCGAACCACCGGCGAATAAATCGCATCCAACGGAATCACGCCGACTTCGGGATCGTGTTCGTAATGTTCGCCGGCGGGAACGTAACCACGTCCGTTGCCGACAGAAAGCTCGATGTTCAACGGCACATCGTCCGTCATGGTCGCGATGACAAGATCCTTATTCACCACGTCGACTTGGTCATCGGTGATGACATCGGCTCCGGTAACGACGCCGCGTTGATGCCGTTCGATCCGCAAGGTTTTCGAGGAAGCCGAACGGTTTTTGATGATTAAGGATTTAAGGTTCAAACAAATGTCGGTCACGTCTTCTACCACGCCGGGAATGGTCGTGAATTCGTGTTGGATGCCTTGAATTTTCACGCGGGTGACCGCGCTGCCTTCCAGGCTGGAAAGCAAAATTCGCCGCAAGCTGTTGCCGATGGTGGCCCCGAAACCGCGTTCAAACGGTTCCGCCACGAATCGGCCGTAGGTAGATGTGGACGATCCCTTATCGGGGACCACTCGACTGGGCAATTCCAAGCCGCGCCAACGAATTCGCATTGAGTTTCTCCAATGCCCCAAGGGGCTGGCTGAATAGTGCAAGAAGATTCGCGAATAACTGCGACGGAAAACTAAACGCGGCGTTTTTTGGGAGGTCGGCAACCGTTGTGAGGCAACGGCGTGACATCTTCGATGGCTTTGATGCTCAACCCCGGCACTTGAAGCCCCGTGATCGCGCTTTCCCGCCCGGAACCGGGGCCTTTCACGCGAATTTCCATGCTGCGAACGCCAAACTTGACGGCTTTTTCGGCACAGATTTCCGCAGCCCGTTGGGCGGCGAAGGGCGTGCTTTTTCGGCTGCCCTTAAAGCCCACCGTGCCGGCGGTCGCCCAACACAAAACGTCGCCGTTGGTGTCGGTAATGGTGACGGTCGTGTTGTTGAAGGTGGCCTTAATGTGCGCAATCGCGTTGGTGACGTTGCGGCGGACCTTCTTTTTCTTTGCTTTAGCCACGGAAACTGTTTCCTCAAACCAATTGAAAAATGCTTGTCAAAAATGTTTTCGTCACGCTTCTCTTTTCGGGGTGAGGATAGGAGATTGAGGATAGAGAACTGCCACCTTCTGATTTCTATCCTCGATCTTCTATCCTCCGTTCTCGGGCGTGATCCCTCACAGAGACTCGATAGCGCGATTGACGGTTCCACAACCCTTCAACCCCAGACCGATTAGTGCCGCATGTCCTTGACGCCTTTTTTGCCGGCCACGGTTTTCTTTGCTCCCTTACGGGTGCGGGCGTTGGTGCGGGTGCGTTGTCCGCGAACGGGCAAACCCCGGCGATGCCTTAACCCCCGGTAACAACCGACATCCCGAAGTCGGGCGATGTCTTGTTGAACCGAACGCCTTAATTGCCCTTCGACCATCAGTTCCGAACCGAAGACTTCGCCTTTATCGAGAAAGTTGTTGATGCGGGCGAGTTCATCGTCGGTCAAATCTTTGGCCTTGGTTTGGGCTTTGATCCCCAAGGTATGACAGATTTCCACGGCGGTGCGCTGGCCGATCCCATAAAGGTAGGTCAGGGAAATATAAGTCGGTTTGTTGTTGGGAACGTCAACACCCTGAAGACGGGGCATGCTTTTTCAACTCCTAGTACACTTTTCGTAATGACGGCAAACTCGTGGGACTGACGCAATTTGTCATTGGATTAGAGGATTGAAGATCGAGGCTAGAGGATGGTAATTCTCGTCAATGATCGCTTTTGCTACCCTCTCTCTTCTATCCTCCATCTACATGCACAATCGGTTAGATCGTGACCCTTCGCCAGAAACACAACCTTCGATTGTGACGTACTCTATTTAACCTTGGCGTTGTTTATGGCGGGGATTGGCGGAGCAGATGACGTAGACCTTCCCTTTACGACGGACGATCTTGCATCTTTCACAAATCCGCTTGACGCTGGAACGAACTTTCATGTCTCAACCTATGGCTTTCACGGGGCCGGGGGAAAAAATTATACACGCGACAACACGAAAAAGACAAGCAACCCGCAACATGCAGGATTAGCTGTCAACGTCCAATAGCCCCGGATAGTTTCGCATTGTCAAATGGCTATCAATTTTCTGGACCAGATCCAGACAGACGGAAACCACAATCAACAACCCCGTTCCCCCATAAAAACTGGCGATGATGAACGGAATGCCCAAAGATGTCGTCACGATGGTGGGGATGATCGCGACGATTGCCAAGAACGCCGCCCCTACATAGGTGATTCGCACCATCACCTGTTCCAAATAAGCCGCCGTCCTTGCACCGGGACGGTAGCCGGGAATAAAGCTGCCGTAGTCTTTGAGTTGGTTCGCCATGTCTTTGGGGTTGAACGTGATGGCAGTCCAGAAGTAACAGAAAAAGTAAATCAACGCGACGTAACAGAGGTTGTAAATGTAACCCCGCCCTCCGTAACCAAATGAAGCATCGAGCGAAGAAAGCATGTGGCTGAAATAGTAGTAAAACCCGCCGGAATCGGCAGGGGCTGCCGGCCAGAGTTTCGAGAGATTGCTGAAGAGAAAATAAGGGAACATCAACAGGCTGGAGGCAAAAATAATCGGCATCACGCCCGCCTGATTGACTCGCAAGGGCAAATGCTGGCGTTGCCCGCCCATCACCCGGCGACCGCGCACGTGTTTCGCGCTCTGAATGGGAATCCGGCGTTCGCCCTTGGTAATCGCAATCACCCAGACCACCACAAAGACGAATAACGCCCCCAGCAGCAGAAACCGTTCGATCCCCGTATCGCTGCCCAAACGCACGCCTTGCGTGAAGGCGGGCGAAAGCATGTCCATCGCGGCTTTGGGCATGCGCGCCAAAATTCCCGCCATAATCAGCAAACTAATTCCGTTGCCGATGCCGTAGGCGTCGATTTGCTCGCCAACCCACATCAAAAAGATGGTTCCCACGGTCATGGTGATCGTGCCGGCCAGCATAAAATAGGCCCCATCGAAGCCGGGCATAATCAGGCCCTCGCCGGTTCCGAACCCTCCTTTCAGAGCTTTCAGCCAGAACCAGCTTTGCCCCAAACAGATGACGACGGTGGCCAATCGGGTGTATTCGTTGATTTTTCGGCGTCCCGCCTCGCCTTCTTTTTGGAGTTTTTCCAGAGGCGGATAAACGCTGCCCAGCAATTGGAAAATGATGGATGCCGAGATATAGGGCATGATTCCCAAACCGAAAATCGTGCTATTGCCGATGTTGGAAGCGGAAAACAATGCCACAATTTGCATCACCTGACCCAAGCCGCCTTCGCCGCCGCGGGTCATGTCTTGCATGCGTTCCACGAGGGCTTGTTGGTCAATGAATGGCAAGGGGATGGAAAACCCCATGCGATAAATCGCCAACAGGCCCAACGTCAGCAAAATCCGCTGACGGAGTTCGGGAACTTTGAAGATGGTGAAAAGTTTGCCAAACATATCGTCAAGAGTCCTTGCAGATGGGTGCGGCGTTTTGGTGTCCGGTCAAATGATTTCACCGGCGGTTGTTGCTGGCCGTCACCGCGGGGGCGAAAACGAAAACCTCTGTTTCGTCATTCGCTCCGCGACGAATTCCCTTTCGCCCTTGCTGGATTTTTTCAAAGTGGATGGAAAAATTAGTCTTCCGCCGGTTTGGGTTGGCCGACCACTTCCGTGGCGGTTCCGCCGGCAGCGGTAATGGCTTCTTTGGCGGAGGCCGAGTATCGGTCGGCTTCCACGGTCAGTTTTTTGGTCAGTTTGCCTTTGCCCAGCACTTTGAGCACATCGTAGCGGCCTTTAATCACGCGTTTCTCGGCGAGGGTTTCGCGGTTGACGGTCTCGCCATTCTCGAAATGGTGTTCCAGCGCGGAAAGGTTCACGATTACTACTTCATCCGCGAACTGGCGATTGTTGAAACCCCGCTTGGCGATGCGGCGAGCCATCGGCATTTGACCGCCTTCAAACCCGGTTCGTCGGCTGGAACCGGCTCGGCTGTAAAAGCCTTTGTGCCCGCGACCGGACGTTTTGCCGTGCCCGGACCCCGGCCCGCGACCGATGCGCTTGCGCGATTTGCGTTTTTGAATGTCTTGATGAACGTCGTTTAAGATCATTAGAGTTCCACCCCCCGCAAGCGGGCCACATCATCGCGGGTCCGCAGTTGTTTCAGCCCCTCGATGGTGGCTTTGACGAGATTCATAGGATTGTTCGAGCCGAAGCTCTTGGTCAGAATATCGGTAATGCCCGCCGACTCCACCACCGAACGCACCGCTTCGCCCGCGATAATGCCCGTCCCCGGCTTGGCCGGCAGCAAAATCACACGCGAAGAACGAAAAATGCCGATGACCTGATGCGGAATCGTGGTTTCCACAAGCGGAATGCGAACCTGGCTGCGGTTGGCGGCCTTGGTGGCTTTTTCGACCGCGAGGGGAACTTCCACCGCTTTGCCGTAACCCCAACCGACCCGGCCCTCGCCGTTGCCCACCACGACTAATGCGGTAAAACTAAATCGCCGACCGCCTTTCACCACGCAGGCACAACGGCGAATCTGGACGACTTTTTCGGGATTGTTCGATTGCCCGTCTGTGGACATGCCACACGCTCCAATGTCTGGATTTCAAAATAGTTTTCAGTTTTCAGTGTGCATGCCTGCTTTTGGCACACTGCTCTTTCAGTTCTGGCTCTTGACCCTTGTCTCTCGACCCTTGACCTTTTCAGTTTGACTTCTTCGACTCTCGGCTCTCCGCCTGATTTCAGTTCTGGCTCTTGACCCTTGTCTCTCGACCCTTGACCTTTTCAGTCTTTTCTTCACTGAAAACTGAAAACTACTTCTAAAACTGCAAGCCGGCTTCGCGGGCGGAATCGGCCAACGCCGCGACTCGGCCATGATATTGATAGGGTCCGCGATCGAACACCACTTCTTTAATGCCTTGCTCAATCGCCCGCTCGGCCACAAGTTTGCCGATCTGGGCAGCGAAGGCTTTATTGCCTCCGTATCCGTTTGAGCCGGCGACATCTTTTTCCATCGTGCTGGCCGAAACCAAAGTTCGCCCGGCCACATCATCAATGATCTGAGCGTAAATGTGCTTATTGCTCCGAAAGACCGACAACCGCGGCCTGCCGTTGGCAGAGCGGCGGATGGAATTGCGGACGCGGAACCGGCGTCGGACGACACGCTTTGCCAGTTGTTGTTTCACGCTCATGGGATCAAACCGAACTTTGTGACTGTGATTTCAAATGCGGGTAAAAAAACTATTTTGCGCCAAATGCTTTTCCGGCTTTGCGGCGGACGAACTCGCCTTGGTAGCGAATCCCTTTGCCTTTGTAGGGTTCGGGCGGACGGACGCGGCGGATGTTGGCCGCGAATTGCCCCACCGCCTGTTTGTCGGCACTTTTTACGATAATGCTGGTTGTGCTGGGCACTTCGCAAATCACGCCTTTGGGGACTTCCAATTCCACGGTATTGGCGAAGCCCACGGTCAGCCGCAGGGTATTTCCCACAAGTTGGGCGTTGTAGCCCACGCCTTGAATTTCCAACCGCCGCTCGAAGTAAGTCACCACGCCTTGGACCATGTTATTGATGAGGCTTCGCGTCAAACCGTGCAAGGCCCGGCTTTCGCGTTGGTCGTCGGGACGCGTGACCAAAATCTTGCGGTTGTCTTTGTCGTAATCCACGATCATCTTTTGATGATAAGTGAACGGCAATTCGCCATTTTTCCCCTTAATGGTGATCGTCCCGTTATTCACGGTGACATCCACTCCATCGGGAACGGCAACGGGTTGTTTTCCAATTCGTGACATGGTTCTCTTCGCTTCGGATCAAACTTTGTCGTTTGGGAAAATGCCGCCTAAACGGGGAGAAATTGGAAATTCCAACTACCAGAGCGTGCAAAGAACTTCGCCGCCGATGCCCTTGGCTTTGGCTTCGCGATTACTCAAAACGCCTTGATTGGTGGACAAAACGCAAATCCCCAAGCCTTGCAGCACTTCGGGCAAATCGCCGTGCTGACAAAACCGCCGGCGACCCGGTTTGCTCGTTCGCTCGATGTGTTGAATGACTTTTTCGCCGTTGGGGCCGTATTTCAAGTTGATCCGCAACACGTTTTGCGGAGCTTGCTCGATGATTTCATGGTCCCAGATGTAGCCTTCGCGCTTCAAGGTCTCGGCGATGGCCACCTTGACCTTGGACGCCGGGATCTCCACGAAAGGCCGCTCGATCCGAACCGCATTGCGAATGCGGGTCAATAAATCTGCGATCGGGTCGGTCATCATCGGAACACAAATCCTTCAATCGAAACGAAAATCACAAACAAGATTTACGAAAACTTAAAAAGTGTTTAGCGAGGACGCAAGGGGACGCCAATTTCCCGCAGCAGGGCTTCGCCTTCTTCATTGTTTTTGGCCGAGGTCACAAACGTGATGTTCATGCCTTGGGTGTGGCTGACTTTGTCGGCGTTGATTTCGGGAAACACGAGTTGCTCGTTCAACCCCAGGCTGTAGTTGCCGTGGCCATCGAAGGAATTGGGGTTCAAGCCGCGAAAGTCGCGAACCCGTGGCAGAGCCAATGAAATCAGCCGATCCACAAATTCGTACATCCGTTGGCCCCGCAAGGTCACTCGGCAGCCGATTTCCATGCCGATCCGTAAGCGGAAAGAAGACACGGCTTTTTTGGATTTGCAGATTTGCGGCTTTTGGCCGGAGATCTGTTCCAGATTTTTGACGGCTTCTTCCAAGCGTTTGCGGTCTTGAATCGCTTCGCCGACACCCATGCTGATGACAACTTTTTCCAGCTTGGGCAGCGAATGCACGTTTTGCCGGCCCAACTTTTCCCTGAGCGCGGGAACGATGCGAGTTGAGTATTCTTCCTGCAACCGAGCCATGATGCGAACCGAATGTGTTAAAGGATAAATGAAAATGCGAGTCAGGTGTTAAAACTTTGGAAATGTTGTTCTTTCGGGTTTGCCGGGAGGCTAACATCTCCCGCTCGCCTGACCCCCTGGCCTCCGACCTCTGGTTTCTGACATTATTTCTTGGCGTATTTGGCGCGGGGCGGGCTGATGGTTCCTGCCGAGGCTCCGCAGGATTTGCAAAACCGCTTTTTGCTGCCATCGGTCGCGTAACGGTAGCCCACGCGACTCGCTTTCGAGCAGCTTTGGCAATAATACTTCACATTGGAAATGTGAACGGGTTTTTCCAGCGTCAACCGCCCACCTTGGGGGCTGCGCGGATGGCCGCGCTTGACGTGTTTCATCACGCGGTTCACGCCTTCGATCATGACTTTGTCGCCGTCGAGGATTTGCACGACGCGGTGCGGCGTGGGGCCGGCATCGTTGCCGCAAATCACAATCACGGAATCGCCTCGATGAATTTTCATGGCCTAGACCACCTCGCTCGCCAAGCTGATAATTTTCATAAATCGCCGATCGCGTAGTTCCCGCGCGACGGCCCCAAAGATGCGGGTTCCACGCGGATTGCCGTCGCCATCCACCAACACAATCGCGTTGCGGTCGAAGCGAACGTAACTGCCATCCGCCCGGCGGGTCGCCTTCTTGCAACGCACAATCACGCCACGCGTCACGCGGGCGGTTTTATTGCGTTTGTCCGTAAACGGGCTGCCCGGCAACGCTTTGATAATACTGACCACCACGATGTCGCCCAGGCCGGCGGTGCGTTTTCGCGAACCGCCTAGCACCTTCAAACACCGGGCGACTTTCGCCCCGGAGTTATCGGCCACATCGAGTGTTGTTTGCATCTGAATCATGAATAACGTCCTTCACCTTCGCCACGCTTTTTGAGACGACACAACGAACCTTTTTATCCAACCTCTTTACGATTCCGCGCCTTCGGCGGCAGCGGTTTCCGGCTCATCCACCAAACCGGCGGCGGCTTTGGCCGACTTGACGACCTTCACCAATTCCCAACGCTTGGTTTTCGAGCGCGGGCGGCATTCGACGATCTCCACCACGTCGCCTTCTTGGCATTCGTTGTTCTCATCGTGAACGTGGCACACGGTTCGGCCATGCACGATTTTCCCATACTTGGGATGACGATAAAGCCGTTTGATGTCTACGCGACACGACTTGTCGTTTTTGTTGCTGGTGACGGTTCCGGTGAGAATTTTCTTCATATAAAAAGCCGCATGACAACGCTGATAAACGAGTGAATAAAATCCGGCAGACAACCGCCCACCGCGTAAACAGCAAGCCCCCTGAGAGAGGCCGCTAAAAACTATGCTTCTTTCTTCGCCTGCTCTGCCTGAATGGTTTTAATGCGGGCGATGTCTTTTCGCAATCGGCGAAGATTGCTCGGAGCATCTAACCGCTCGGTAGCCGCCTGGAACCTAAGATGAAACAACTCTTCGCGAGTTTCCTTCAGCGTAAACTCCAACTGCTCTGCCGACATTTCTCGAAGTTCACTTGCATTCGGCATGAGCCGAGACTCCCGCTTTACGAACCAACACGTTCAATTAACAACTATAAAGAAGGCCGACGGCCAATCATGCGCACGTTCACCGGCAGCTTATAGGCTACGCGGGCGAAACAATCGCGGGCGGCCTCTTCCGAGACGCCCGAAAGTTCAAACAAAACCGTACCAGGCTTTACCACAGCCACCCAGTGATCCGGTTCGCCTTTTCCCTTACCCATCCGGGTTTCCAAGGGGCGAGCGGTCACGGATTTCTGCGGAAAAATCCGAATGTATAATTTTCCTTCGCCGCGCACGTATTGAGTGGCCGCGATGCGGCACGCTTCAATCGTGGTGGCTTTTACGTGTCCGGCATCAAGCGATTGCAAGCCCCAGTCCCCGAAGGCCACGGTATGGCCGCGGGTCGCATTACCTTTTATGCGTCTTCTTTGACTTTTGCGATGCTTGACCCGCTTTGGCATTAACGCCATCGCCAGTCTCCTCGTCTGCGTAATCCCCGAGATCGATCCAAACTTTTACGCCGATAATGCCCATCGTAGTTTTCGCCATCGCGAAACCGTAGTCGATGTGCCGCCTCAGCGTGGAGAGCGGAATCGAACCCCGATTGGCTTTTTCCGTGCGGGACATCTCGGCACCGCCAAGACGCCCGGCCAGTTCCACTTTCACTCCATGCACGCCCGATTCCATGACCTGGTCGAGCGTGCGTTTAATTGCCCGGCGAAAACTGCCGCGCTTGCTCAACTGCTGAGCAATGTCTTCCGCCACCAAAACCGCGCTGCGGTTGGGGCTATTGACTTCCACGATTTTCAATTCCATCCGCCGCCCGGTCAGGTCTTCCAATTCGGCCTTGAGGCGATCGACTTCTTGGCCTTTGCGGCCAATAATAATTCCCGGTCGAGCTGTGAAAAGATGCACCACGACCTGATCGCGGGTGCGTTCGATTTCGATTTTCGGAATCCCCGCAAACTGGTATTTTTCCTTGATGAATTTGCGGATGTTGAAATCCTCGATCAGCAAGGTTCCGAATTCTTTTTTCGAGGCGTACCAGCGGCTGCGGTGGGCTTCGGTAATGCCAATCCGAAAGCCGGTTGGTCGAACTTTTTGCCCCATGTTGGTGTCTTCCTTTAGAATGCTTTTTGCGATAACCCGAAGGATCGGTGAGGGACGAAATACAATTCCCCTCGCTGATGCTTCGGGCTACGAATAACTGGTTTTGGGATCGGGGATTATGTCAAGCTGACTCGTCTTCGTCAACCAAGCGACGGCATTTTATTGGCTTGGCACCACCCGCTTGTGTGGTTTGTATTGAAATTCAATGGCGGACAGACCCCTGCTGCCTTTACATGATGATGGCAAAGTGAAATCGCCGATTGTCTGCCATCGCCCCCGTCAACAGCGATTTACAGTTTTCCAGTTCCTCGATTAAGCCTGCTCGGAAATGAGACCGAGAGGGATCATTGGGGAAAGTGAATAAATCGGTGTGCTTGGATATGTGATCCAACAAAAGTTCGATTGTTTCCAGGCCACCTGCCGGGTCATACCACTGCGGTTCAGGTAGCGGCACGCCTGCATGTTCATCTATAAACTCGGCCGCCATTTCGGAACTATCAAAAAAATTTGACAGTAATGGAACGCCATGTGTCCCGGCAATTTGATCGAGTTTCTCTTCCAGCCGGCACAGGATTGAGTGGTCTTCTTCAATACACTCCGTCTCGCCGTCTTTTTGAAATGTCACCCAGATCGTGTTGCCCATGCTTCATCAATACCCCGGCGCATCGACGGAGACGTGAATGTGGGCCGAGCGGTGCCGGACCAAAAACGCCATCCCACGGGCACGCGGGCGAATGCGTTTGTACATAGGCCCGCCATCCACGCGGGCTTCGCTAATCACCAAGTTTTCCACGTTGCGAACGCTGCGATTTTCTGCGTTCGCCATCGCGCTTTTCAGCACTTTTTCCAGAAACCTGGCTCCGCGATTGGGAAGATACTTCAGCGCATCCAACCCCTGTTGTGCAGTTTTTCCGCGAATCAAATCCGCGAAAGGCCGCACTTTGGTGGCCGAGATCCGGGCATGACGATGGGTGGCTTTAAATTCCGCCATCTGGTTACCTCTTTCCTTTCGCACCATGACCGCGGAACGTGCGAGTGGGGGCGAATTCCCCCAGCTTGTGCGCGATCATGTCTTCCGTCACGTACACGTTCATGTGAATGCGGCCGTTGTGGACGAGAAACGTATGCCCGATGAATTCCGGGGTAATCGTGCAGCCGCGAGACCAAGTTTTAATCGCTTCTTTGCGACCCGAAGCGTTCAATCGCTCGACCTTGGCTTGCAGCTTCTCATCAACGTAAGGGCCTTTTTTGCTTGAGCGACTCATGGGCCGTCCCCATATCCCAATAAAGAAAATAAATTTATGGTTTCAGTGACTTTAAATCAGACTTTCAACACGCCGTAACGCCGCGATTTGCGCCGGCGAATGATCGCTTTGGACGAAGCCTTCCGCCGTTTGCGGGTGTGTCCGCCCTTGGCCAGTTTGCCTTTGGGGCTGCAAGGATGCCGACCCCCGGAGTTCCGGCCTTCGCCGCCGCCCATCGGGTGGGCCACGGGGTTCATTGCGGTTCCGCGAACGTGCGGCCTGATCCCCATCCAGCGTTTTCGCCCGGCTTTGCCCAGATTGATGCTGCTGTGTTCCGAATTTCCGACTTCGCCGATGGTCGCCCGGCAAGTGCTAGGCAAGCGTCTGACTTCGCCGGAAGGCAGCGTGATTTGCGCCCATTTTCCGTCGCGGGCATTCATCACGGCAGAGGCTCCGGCACTGCGGCAGAGTTGTCCGCCGCGACCGGGCCGCATTTCGATGTTGTGAATGGTTGTTCCCGGCGGAATGATCGAGAGTGGCATGCAGTTGCCCACGTTGGGTTCCACGTTCTCGCTCCCGCTGACCACCACATCGCCCGCCTTCAAATTCTTGGGGGCAATGATGTACCGCTTTTCGCCGTCCACGTAATGCAGCAGGGCAATCCGGGCGGAGCGGTTGGGATCGTATTCCACGTAAGCCACCTTGGCGGGAACCACATCCTTATCCCGCTTAAAGTCGATCAGGCGGTACATTCTTTTGTGCCCGCCACCCCGATGCCGGCATGTGATTTTGCCCTGATTGTTCCGTCCGCCTTTTTTCTTGCGCGGATCAACAGCGATTTCTCCGGCTTCTTCTTGCGGTCGGTAATGTCCGCGAAGTCGCTCACCGAAGCATCTCGGCGGCCCGGAGTCGTTGGTTTGTAGAATTTTATGCCCATAACGAAACTTCACTTTGAGTTAAATGCCAGACCGGATTCCCCACGAGGCTTGACGAGATTCTGCCCGTTAGAAGAACGCGATTCGGTCTTCTTCGTCCAATTGCACAATCGCTTTTTTCCAGTCGCTGGTGTGGCCCTTGACCATTTTAGTGCGGCGGGGTTTTCCCTTGCGGTTTTGGGTGCGCACCTTGTGGACTTTCACGTCCCACAATTCCTGCACCGCCCGTTTGATGTCCGTTTTCGTCGCCAAGGGATTGACGGCGAAGGTGTAAGAGTTCGTCGCTTGCGACAAATGCGTGCCTTTTTCCGTCACCAAAGGGTGCAGGATGATTTGATAGGGTTCCAGCACCATGCTTGTTTTTTCGCTCATCACTCAAACCTCGACTGCCCGCTGATATTTAATGTGTGACAACAAACCTAACCGACGCCCCGAACGGCAAATCCTGTCCGAAATGTTATTCTGCGGAGGCCGTTTCTGCGGGGGCCGCTTCCGGTTTTGCCGGCGGTTTTCCTGCGCGGAAACGATCCAAAGCCTCTTTCGTGATCAGCAGTTGATGTTGATGCAGCAAATCGTAGGCGTTCAGATCGAACACCGGCAGAACCTGCAACTCAGGAATGTTCCGAGCCGACAACCACAACTCGCGGTGATATTCCGGGATCGCCAGCAGCGTCGGCTTGCCGATCAAACCCAGGGCCTTCAACATCTCGGCTACGGGCTTGGTTTTGACTTCCGAAATGTTCAACCCATCCAACATCACAACTTGATTGTCGTCAAACTTGCTTCGCAGCGCCATACGGGTTGCCAAGCGGATCGCCTTTTTCGGCAGCCGATAGCTGAAATCCCGCGGACGTTTGGCGAAGGTGTGCCCGCCACCTCTTCGAATCGGAGTTCGCTTGGCCCCGGCCCTCGCGCGGCCCGTGCCTTTTTGGCGGAAGAGCTTTTTCGTACTGCCCACGACTTCGCCTCGCGACTTGGAACGCATGGTTCCCACCCGCTTGTTGGCTTCGTACATCACGACCACATCGTGCAGCAATTGCAGACTGATCGAGGAAGCCAATTCGGCGGGGTCGAAGTCGTAATTGCCGACCTCCGCACCGCTGATGTTACGCACAACAAAAGAAGCCATTTTACACACTCAACTTCCAAAAACTCAGACTGTCTCGTCTGATACTTCTTACTTGAACTCAGTTCAACCCATTAAACCAATGCCGCAAACTCGCCGATTAGCGTTTTCGCTTATTTGTGGGACGAATCAAAACGTAACCGCCGTTGGGACCGGGGATTGCCCCTTTCACCAACAGCATATTGTTTTCTTCATCGACCCTGACGATTGTTAAATTCCGAATCGTGACTTGGCTGTTGCCATATCGGCCCGGCATGCGGGTTCCTTTCAGCACGCGCGAAGGGTCGGCACTCATGCCGATGGACCCCCCGTGACGATGCACCCGCTTCACCCCGTGACTGGCCCGTTGGCCGCTGAAGTTGTGACGCTTCATCACGCCCGCCGTGCCCCGGCCTTTCGAAGTTCCGATAATATCCACGCGAACGCCATTCTCGAAATGATTGGCTTTCAATTCTTGGCCGACTTCCAAACCGTGCGATTCGCCGTCGGTGCGAAATTCCCGCACAAAGCGTTTGGCTTCGCAGCCTGCTTTGGGGGTCAATTCGACACCCGCCGCCTGCAACTGCTCTTGCCTTTTGCTTTTGATGTTTCGCACGTGACCGCGGGCCGAGCGGGAGGGAGAATAGACTTCGTCCCCCTTGCGGCGAACGGGTTTATCATCGAACCCCAATTGCACAGCTTCGTAGCCATCGCGATCTTTGGTACGCAGTTGCAGAACCACGCAAGGACCGGCTTCGATCACCGTGACGGGAATCAAAACCCCATCGTCCCCATAGACTTGCGTGCTGCCAATTTTTTTTCCCAGCAGACCAACCGGCATGGCTGCACCTTCCTCAATTCCCCGTAAACCCTGAAAATTACGCGGCCTGAAATTTCCAGACCCCGCTAATAATTTCGAGTGAAACCGTTTCGAGAACATCACCCCGAAAACAAGTTTTATGGAAACCGCCCCCTCAAAACACGAGAAAACGGCCCAATCAGCATAGGCAACAATAAACCGAAGACCATAAATGCCTTCGGTTTACCACTACCAGACCTTAACCACCTGCGGTGGCTTTAATTTTAATGTCCACCCCGGCAGGCAAAGACAACTTATTGAGTGCATCAATCGTCTTGCCGGTGGGCTGAACAATATCGATCAACCGCTTGTGCGTGCGAATTTCGAACTGCTCGCGCGATTTCTTGTCGATGTGCGGGCTTCTTAAGACCGTGTACCGTTCGATTCGAGTCGGCAACGGAATTGGCCCATGCACGATGGCCCCGGTTCGCTTGGCGGTATCGACAATGTCCGATGCGGATTGATCCAGCACCGAATGGTCGTAAGCCTCCATGCGGATTCGTATTTGTTCTTTTGAGTCGCTCGTTCCCGTGGACACTGCCCCATCCCCTCAAATCAAACTTTGAACAGATTCCGCCCCCAACCCGTCTCGTTTTTCTTCTTATGGGGAAGAATTTGTAGGGAGTGGGTTCCCGCCCGGAGACGGGAAAGGACGAATTTAGTGTGAAGGCTTTCGTTTGTCAACGAAGACGCCCCCGTATGCGTAGAATTTCCAAATCTCAAGCGGGATTTTGTCGGGATAGGTCGTTTTTCGGAAAATCAAATCGCCCTTTCCCAGGAAAATCCCTGCTACATCATCCCAGCCAACACGTCCGGCGGGGCTTCATCGTATTTCAACGGCTCCATCGAATACGAAGCCCGGCCCTGCGAGAGGCCCCGGCTTTCGTTCGAGTAGCCGAACATCTGCGATAATGCCACCTCCGCTTCCAACACGCACAGATCGCCCCGGCGCTCGGAATTGATAATTCGCGCCCGCCGTTTGTTCAAATCGCCCTGGATGTTTCCCAGAAAATCTTCCGGGGTGACGACTTCCAGCTTCATAATCGGCTCCAACAACGCAATGGCATTGTCCTCGATTGCCTGATTGAGTGCCTCCCGAAAGGCATGGGAAGCCGCTGCTTGAATTGCGATTTCCGTGCTTTCCGCTTCGCGATAATCCACGTCCAACAGCGTGATTTTGACTTTCATCAGCGGGTAGCCCACCACGCCGCCGCCTTCGGCTTGGTCTTTCAGCGTTTGCAACAACACCTGCAACAAGTTGGGCGGCAAATCGCCCGGCTTGAGTTTGTTGCTGATCGTGACCGGCTTCTCGCCCGCGAAAGGTTCCAACTGCACAGTCACGCCGGCAAATTGCGTCGCTCCTGCCGACTGGCGATTGAACTGCCCCTCGCCTTTCACGGGCTTGGTCACCGTTTCGCGATAACTCACGCGGGGCTTGTGAACTTTGACCTTCAAATTGAAATCCCGCTCCATGCGGTGCTTCAAGACTTCCAGATGCAATTCGCCCATTCCGCTGATGATTGTCTGCCCGGTTTCCTCGCTGACCGCTGCTCGGAAGGTGGGATCTTGCTTCGACAATCGAACCAGCGTCTCGGCCAAGGCTTTGCGGTCGGCACTGGAATCCGGTTCGACGGCCATCGAAATCACCGTTTCCGGAAACGTAATGCTCTCCAGCACGATCGGCTTGTGCTGATCGCAAAGCGTATCGCCTGTCGACGACTTCCTTGGGGCCGATCACGCCCACGATGTCGCCGGCTGCGACGTCATCGGTTTCCGATCTTCTCCCGCCGGTCGGCTTGAATGTGCCAGAGTTGGTTGATCAGTTCCTTCTTGCCCGTGCGGGGGTTGAGCATCCGCGAGCCGGACTTCAAGCACCCCGGAATACACCCGCACGAAATTCAAATCCGCCGTGCTTGTCCGCCACGATTTTGAAGATCAACCCGCAGCACGGTTCCTCCGGGAAGGTTTGCGAATTTCGCGGACCTTTGTCCTGTTTTTTGGGATTGGGGTTCAAGCCCTTCGACCGGCGGCACATCCGAGCGGGCTGGGCAGATAATTGGCCACGGCATCCAGCACGGGCTGCACGCCGATGTAATTCAGCGAAGACCCGCAAAACGACGGCTGCAACTGCCCGTGAATCGTCGCCACCCGCAGCAGCCGATGAATTTGTCCGACCGGAACATCTTCGTTTTCCATATAAGCGGCGAGGATGTCATCATCGAGCAAGGCCACCGCTTCCAGCAGTTTGTGCCGCCAGTTCTTGGCGCGTTCCTGATGCTCCGTCGGGGATGTCCTTGACTTCGTAAGTTCTTGCCTTGGCTTTCGGGGTCGAAATACAATGGCCTTCATTTCGATCAGGTCAATCATCCCCGACAGCGCATCGGGAGCGGGCGGAGAACCGGCCCCCATCGGAATCTGCAGGCGATGGGCTGGGCCTGCAAACGGGATTTGATCTCGTTGAAAGTCCGCTCGAAATCCGCCCCGATGCGGTCCATCTTGTTGATGAAGCAGATTCGCGGAACCCGGTATTTGTTCGCCTGCCGCCAAACGGTTTCGCTTTGGGCTTCCACGCCTTCCACGGCACTGAAGACCACCACCGCCGCCGTCCAGCACCCGCAGGCTGCGTTCCACCTCGGCGGTGAAATCCACGTGCCCCGGCGTGTCGATCATGTTGATGTTGACGCTCTTCCATTGGCAGGACACCGCCGCCGAGTAAATCGTGATCCCCCGCTCGGCTTCTTCGGAGTCGAAGTCGGTCGCGGTATCGCCGGTGTCCACGTTGCCCATCCGATGCGAAGCCCCGGAGTAGAACAGAATGCGTTCCGTGGTCGTGGTTTTGCCGGCGTCGATGTGGGCGACAATCCCAATGTTCCGCAGGGTTTCAATGGGTCGGGACATGAGTCAGTCAAGGGCCTGAGGACAAGGGTCAGAGAGCCAGAAGGTCTACTCTTGGGAAAATGGACACTTCGGTTAGAGGCGGATTCGGGAGAACCCCATCAAAAAGGATTCCCTCGGTGTTTGATTTTTGCAATCCGCCAAAGAAGCGGAAACGTAGAGATCGGCCTTTCTTGAAGATCAAATCCCCGTCGATTGATTGGGTTTCGCCGCCAGCCAGTAATTCCTGGCCTGATCCACAAATTGATCGAACACGCCCGCCAGGATGGAATTCTTGGGAATCACAACCGCGCTCATTGCCATCAAGTAAATGAAAACGTAATCATCGGTTTCCACGATTTTATTGACTGTGGCCCAGGATTTTGAAGTCTCGGAATCGTCCTTTCTTTCCGTGATTCTTTCGCAATTGATTTCCAACTCAACCTCGCCGGCAAAATCGTTTATGCCATCTTCGCCATAAAGCCGTTTGACGGACTCCGCATCAAATCCCCAGTAGGTGGCTAAGCAAACAACGGCCGCCAAAATGACCCCGCAAAAAATGTTTTCAGCTCGATTGAACAAGGCGTTTTCGGGTACGAAAACGGCGGCAGCAATGATAACCACCGACCAAGTCAACATACTTTTGAATTTCAATCTCCTGTATTCCGGGGAGTGGAAGGAGTGATAGCGGTTTAACGCCACCAAATCTTCAACGGTGTTCTCGTATTTGAGGATCATGAATCAGCCCGACTGTTGTCTCTTGCCCCTTGATTCTTCGGGTTTCCAAAAAAAACGACGCTGGAGAGCCAACCGAAGGGATTGGGCTGTCCAGCGCCGATGTTCCAAAAATCGCGGATCAATACGCGAAGTGGGCGAACGCCTTGTTGGCATCGGCCATGCGGTGTACGTTTTCGCGCTTGGTCATCGAAGCCCCTTCGCGGCGGTAGGCGGCCATCAGTTCCTCGGCCAACCGCAAATGGGTCGGGCGGCCTTTTTGGCGCGAATCGCTTCCAAGACCCAGCGAATCGCCAACGTGGTTTGCCGTTTGGAATCGACCGGCGTCGGAACCTGATAAGTCGCCCCGCCGACCCGTTTGGAACGAACTTCAATCGCGGGCCTCACGTTTTCGATGGCCTGCGTGAAGACCTCGATCGGCTCGGCATCGGTGATTTTTTTCTCGACGATCTCCATCGCATCATAAAACACGCGCTGGGCGACGCTCTTTTTGCCATCGTACATCAGGCAATTGATGAACTTCGAAGCCAATTTCGAGCCGTACCGAGGATCGGGTTGGAGTTGAGTTTGACTGGCCGTGAACCGCTTGGACATATCCCGCGACTTCCTTCAACCGGAATATTGATGGGAGGTGTGTTATTGATTCGTAATTCACCGGGAGGCTGACACCTCCCGCTCGCCTTCTTTCGGGCCTTTGGTCTCCGGCCCCTGACCTCTGTTGAATTGGAAGTGGGGCCTGACCCATTTCCAATTCCGCCTTCTTGCTTTCTTCCTGACCTCTGGCCTCTGCTTATTTCGGGCGTTTGGTTCCGTAGCGACTGCGGGCTTGCCGGCGGTCGCCGACGCCCAGGGTATCCAGCACGCCGCGGATAATTTTGTAGCGCACGCCCGGGAAATCGCGAACCCGTCCGCCCCGCACGAGCACGATGGAGTGTTCTTGCAGGTTGTGGCCTTCGCCCGGAATGTACGCCGTGACTTCCTTGCCGTTGGACAACCGCACGCGGGCGACCTTCCGCAAAGCCGAGTTCGGCTTTTTGGGGGTCACGGTTTTGACGTTCAGGCACACGCCGCGTTTTTGCGGGCAGCCTTCCAGCACGGGAGTTTTGGATTTGGATTTTTGTTGTTTGCGCGGTTTGCGAACCAACTGATTGATTGTGGGCATTGCCTGAGACCTTGCCTGGGTTGTGTTGCCGATTCTTGCGAGGATTACGGTCAAATAAGAAGCTGCTTCTTAAGAAACGCTGTTGCGAGGGCAGATTTTCACCCAAAATTTAGGAAACGTGAAATTTATCCGCCCAACCCGCGCACCGTCAAGCGACCCCGCCGAATTTGAGCAAACCGTAACGGGAAAACCATCTTGCCTGTGGCGTCTTTGTGGTTAATCGGCTTTTGCGAGCAGGTCCATCACCTGCCGATTGGCTTCGGGGAAATCGAGGGTCTTCAAGTTTTCGCGGCACACCCAACGGAAGCCTTGGTGATCTTCCGAACCTCTTGTGGGCATTGTAGTTCGCACAGCCAGAAGTGCAGTTCCACCGTGCCGTGGGGTATTGATGAATCCGCTGATCGAGCAGGCGAACCGTTTGCACTTCTATCCCGGTTTCCTCCGGCATTCACGGACAGCACAATCGGCGGGCGATTCTCCCGGATGACATTTCCCGCCGGGAAACTCCGCCTTGCCGGGTAATGCAGAATCTTCCCCGCGCACGCCGACCAAAAATCGGTCGGCGTGTTCCACCAAGGCAATCGCCGATTTCGTGTGGGGCCGAGATGTCATCGGAAAGCTTGCGGCGTTGCTACGAACTTTTTGCCTGCACTTCAATCGGTGGGGCTCCCATGATGTGGTAACCGCAATCGACGTGCAGGGTTTCGCCGGTCACGGCGCTTCGCCAAATCGCTGAGCAGAAACGCGGCGGACTTGGCGACTTCTTCGGGGTCGATGTTCCGCCGCATCGGGGAGAAGGTTTCGTACAGATCCAGCATCTTTTTGAAATCGCCCACGGCGGAGGAGGCCAACGTTTTCAGCGGCCCGGCACTCAAAGCGCATTCACGCGAAAACCTTCCGGGCCAAGTTCGTTGGCCAGGTATTCCACGGAACTTTCCAAAGCCGCCTTGCAAATGCCCATCATGTTGTAACCGGGAATCACTTTTTCGCCGCCCAGGTAAGTCATCGCCAGCAAACTGCCGCCGGGGTTCAGCACTTGCGGGCTCGCTTGGCCAGGGCGATCAAACTGTAGGCACTGATGTCCATTGCCAACTTGAAACCATCCCGGCTGACATTGTACACGGGGCATTTCAAGTCCTCGGTGAGGGCGAAAGCCATCGAATGCACCACGAAATCGATCTTGCCGAAGGTCTCGGCCACGCCGGCGAACACGGCATCGATTTGGGCATCATCCTGAATGTCGCAAGGCATAACGAACTTGGCTCCCAACGGATCGACCAGCGCCCGCAGTTTCTTTTCGTTCTTTTGGCGTTCGAGATCCTTATCGGGAAGGTGCGTGAAACCCAGTTCCGCGCCCTCGGCGAACAATTTTTCCGAAATTGCCCAAGCAATCGAGCGGTCGTTGGCAATCCCGGTAATTAAACCTTTTTTTCCAGCGAACAAACCCATCGCGTTCCCTCTTTAATTCTATTGGTCAAATTCGAGCAGCCAACGGAAATTGCTTCTTCGACGTGAACTGAAACCTAGTTCCATAGCATTGTTCGATAAATAAGTGAGCGGCAAGGCGCTAGCCGCCGGTTTTCTGGATCGGAGGAACTGGCGGCTACGCGCCTTGCCCTTCAGTTTCACTGGACAGTTATTTCTCGAACGATGCTTAATCATGCAGCATCACGATAGCGATTCCTGTTCAGGCTATCAATATCAAGCGGGGGTGCGCGATTCCGTGGGATTTTTTCTCGGCAGGCTCTTGATTTCTTGTCGCGGTTGGGTATGCTTCATTACTGCATTAGATGACTAATGCACTCAGGAGATTCAGGTGAATATCAATCCCAGAAGTCATGTGCCCCTTTATCTGCAAATCGCGGATGGCATTCGCGAAGCCGTCGCGGCGGGGGTTTATCGGCCCGGCGAATCGCTGCCTTCACTCCGCGCGCTCTCGCTCGAAGTGCAAGTCAACCCCAACACCGTGCAAAAAGCCTACGACGAGTTGGCCCGCGAAGGCTTGATCTATGCCCAGCGCGGCAAGGGCTTGTTCGTTTCGGACGAGGCCAAAAGCGATGCCCTGACCCAAGCCAAGTTGCAAGTCCGCCGGGCTTTCGAGGAAGGCATTCGGGCGGGGTCGGCGGCGGGCATGAAGGCCAAAGAACTGCAAGGCGTGTTCAAAGAATGTCTCAACGGCAAAGAACCCCGCGAGGAGAAATAACTCATCATGAAAACCCCAACCGACGAAAACCCCGCCGTGGAATTGATGGGCCTCACCAAGCAATTCAAGCGGGAAACCGCCGTGGAGGATCTTTCTCTCAAAATCGAGCGGGGCAGCACGTTCGGGTTGATCGGCCCCAACGGCGCGGGCAAAACGACCACCATCAAAATGATGATGGGCATGCTCCGCCCCACGCGGGGATCGGTGAAAATCTTGGGCAAGGACGTGTTCGCGGAACCGCTCGCCGTCAAGCAGCGGGTGGGTTTCGTGCCCGATCAGCACCACATCGACCGTTGGATGAAGGTCCGCGAAGCCATCGCTTTTTGCCGGTCGGTCTTCGAGGCTTGGAACGATCAAACCTGCGAGGAACTGCTGAAACTCTTCGAGCTGAACCCCGACAAAAAAGTGAAGCATCTTTCCAAAGGCATGCTCGTCAAACTCTCCCTGATCTTGGCGGTCTCGCACGAGCCGGAGCTTTTGATTCTGGATGAACCGATGGCCGGCCTTGATCCTTTGGGCCGGGAGGAATTTTTGGATGGCGTCTTGCGCACGATTTGCGAGCGCGGGCAGACGGTGATTTTCTCCACGCATTCCTTGGATGATGTGCAACGCCTGGCGGATACCGTGGGCATTTTGTACGGCGGGCGGTTGCTGGTGCATCGAAATATCGAAGAGTTATTGGCCTCCACCAAAAGAATCCGGGCGACTTTAACCAACGGCAAACTACCCGAAACGCTGCCCAAGAACATCATTTGGCAAAAAGTACAAGGCCGGGAACTGTTAATCACGCTGAGCGATTTTCAAGCCGAGCAACTCGAACAAATCGCTTCGCAACCGGGCGTGGAACATGCCGAGGTGATGGATTTGGGACTGGAAGAATTGTTCAAAGACTTCATTCGCGGAAGAAAGGGCTTGCCATCATGAAATCGCTGCTCTGGAGAGAATATCGTGTGAATGGGCAGGTATTAATCGCGGGGGTGGTGCTGTTCCTGCTGCCGTACATTTTCGCAATCATGATTTCCCTCTGGCCAACGGGGCCTCCGACGAACATGGCCGAAGGAATGGCCATCGCAGCAATATACAGTTACGGGATGTCCCAGTTGACATTGGCTTGCTTGGGCGGCAATACCTTCGCCGGAGAGCGTGCGGACCGCTCGGCGGAATTCATGGCCTACTTGCCCATCTCGAAAAAGAGCCGATTGCTCAGCAAACTGAGTTTGCCGGCGATTGTGACGGTTTTAATTTGGACCATCAATTTGTTGGTGATTTGGAGTGTCAAGAACCACCTATCTTCCAAGGTTGAACTCCCGCAAGACTTTTTGATCGTGCGTTACGTAGCCATCACGGGTTTTGTGATGTTCGGCGTCGGTTGGTTTATTTCCTCGCTTCAATCCAGTCCCTCTATTGCCGTACTCTGTGGAATTGCGACTCCCTTGGTGACGATTGTCGGCTTGGCCTCAATCTTCGCATTGGGCGAGGAGTTTGCCCCCCAAACCTTTAACTACAAGGCAAACTCCGACTTTGTGAGCACAGGCTATATTAGCATCAGTCTTGCATTGGGAATCCTCGGTTTTGCGGTGGGAACGTGGTGCTTTTTGAAGCGCGTGGAACCTTGACCTGTGTGCTTTGTCAATCCCAGCATCTTTGATTCCCACGAAAGGGTACGCTATGAAATCGCTGCTGTGGAGAGAAATTCGGCTCAACAAGCTCATTCTGATCGCGGGCGCGTGCCTGTTGCTGCTACCATACTTGTTCACGTTGGGACTTGTTCTCTGGACCGAGAAAGAATAAATTAACTCCCTCGGACATTGCCCAAGGTTTCGTGATGGCCACGATTGTGAGTTACGGCCTCTCGCAACTCCTCGTGGCGTTTTTGGCAGGCAACGCTTTTGCGGGCGAACGGGCCGACCGCTCGGCGGAATTTATGAGCTACTTGCCGGTGTCCCGCAATCGCCGCTTGGCCGGCAAGTTGATTCTGACGGCTGGGATGGCGGCTTTGCTTTGGGGAATCAGCGAGTTGGTGTTGCGGGGGCTTGTCAGGCTTCCTTTGCAGACCCATGCCGATGTTTTCCATCTGAAACTCACCGCGATCACGGGATTGGTGATGTTCGGCGTGGGTTGGTTTGTGTCTTCAATTCAATCCAGCCCCACGTTCGCCATCTGTGCCGGAATCGCAGCACCCATGCTCATCGGGACCGGCTTGGCGATTATCGCCATGAATTTTGAAATCAAAGCCGATGACTTCATGCCGTTCTGGTTCGCAATCATCAGCACGGTTTTAGGAACCCTCGGCTTTGCGGTGGGAACGTGGTGTTTCTTGAAGCGCGTGGAACCCTAACCCGCCCAGCGTTTTGTTTTTCCTTAACGGTTTCCCGTGAAGTTCTCTGGGGAACGAGCCGAGATTGCTTGACAGTTTGTTCCCCGCAGGCTATCGTCATGGAGAGTTGAATTAACTCGTTTGGAGAATGTGCGCACACCATTGTCAAGTATTTTTGGGAAGATTCGCGGCTCGATGGGGAAAAAATCGAGAATGCCTGCGGTTCTTTCCATTCAAGAACTTGCTGATTTGTGCGTCAGTGCGAACAATACGAAGGATGAACCATGTGGCTTGGAGGTTTTTCGGAAATGTCAGACTCACCGGGAGTTTCCCTGATGTAGACGTGGATGAAGACTCAGGCCGAACGCGCCCGTAAACCAGCGCCTCAATTTTATGATGGTGGCGATGTTTTCGGACAAAAAACGGGGATTCCTCGTTTTGTGCGTTTGTGGCCACTCGCTGTGGCTTTTTCGGCTCGCCCGAAAAAGTCAGGAGAAGTGGGACTGGTGCCCACTTTTTTTGTTATTGGGGAATGAAACGCCAATGAATGGATCCGAACTTCTGCGTGTCGTCGATGCGATCCATCGCGACAAAAACATTGAGAAAGCCATCGTGTTCGATGGCATCGAACAGGCGATTCTCTCCGCCGCGCGGAAGCACTTCGGGGAAGAAGCCGACATCGAAATTAAAATCGACCGGGACACCGGCGACGTGACTGCGGCCATCGAGCAAGACCCGTTGGATGCCGAGGAAATCGGCGATTTGTTGGGCCGCATCGCCGCCCAAACCGCCAAGCAGGTCATGATCCAAAAAATCCGCGAAGCCGAACGCGATTCGCTCTACGATGAATACATTGAAATCCGCAGCCAAATTGTGACCGGCTCGGTGACCCGCGTGGAAGGCGGTTCGGTCACGGTCAGTCTGGGCAAAGTCGAAGGCTTTCTGCCCCGCTCCGAACAAATTCCCGGCGAGAGTTTTCGCGTGGGCGAACGGGTGCGGGCGATTATTATGGATGTCCGCAAAGCCGGCAGCCGGGTGAAAATTATTCTTTCCCGCACGCACGTGGATTTGGTTCGGCGGTTGTTCGAGTTGGAAATTCCCGAAGTGGCCGACCACGTGATCGAAGTTCGTTCGCTAGCCAGGGAAGCGGGTTACCGTTCCAAGGTGGCGGTGTCTTGTTTCGACACCAAAATCGATTGCGTCGGGGCTTGCGTGGGCGTGCGGGGTTCGCGGATTAAAAGCGTGGTCGATGAACTCGTGGGCGAGCGAATCGACATCGTGCGCTGGAACGATTCGCTGCAAGTTTTGGTTCCCAACGCCCTGCAACCGGCGGAAGTCGAAGATGTGATTCTCTGCCCGATGCTGGGCAAAGTGATTGTGCTGGTCTTGGAAGATCAACTGTCTTTGGCCATCGGCAAAAAAGGGCAAAATGTGCGGTTGGCGTCCAAGTTGGTCGGCTGGGACATCCACGTGATGACCCAGGAAAAACTGGATGAGCAAATCGACAAAAGCATGGGGGCATTTTCGCAAATCCCAGGTGTCACCGATGAATTGGCCGAGGATTTGGTGGTGCAGGGATTTTTTACATTCGACGATCTTTCGGTGATCGAGCCGGATCAGTTGGCGGAATTGGGCAGTTTAACGCCCGAACAGTGCGAAGCCATCATCGACGTGGCCGACATCGAAGCCGCCCGCGAAGAAGAACGCGAACGGATTCAGCAACGGGAAAACGCCCGTTTGCGGCGGGAACAAGCCGAACTCGATGCCTTGATCCCGCCGGAGGCCAGGAGAAAAGCTCCCGAAGCCCCCGCAAAAGAACCGCCGACGGAAGAAGCAAGCGGTGAGGAATCGAACGAGGAAGAAACGGCAGAAGAAGAAACAACCGAAGAAGAATCGGCGGATACGCACACGGTCGAAGCCGCCGAAGATGCTCAGGAAGAACGGGAAACCGAGGCGGCTTCGGCGGAAGCGGAGTCGGAATCTCAAGAAGAAGGCGCGGAAGCGGATTCTGCGGAATTGGCCCTGGGCGAACGTGCCGCGAAGACCCCGGAATTGTCGGGCCTCACCGAAGAAGCGGCCGCCGTACCGGAAGAAAATGGAGCGGCGAATAAAATAGAAGAGAAACCTGCCGGCACCGTCAAAGCGGGCGTGGGCAGTGAAAACTCTGCGGAAACGGAAAAGACCTAACCGGCTTTTTCGCGGACGCCAGCGGGGAATTCCGCGGATCATCGGCGAGAGAAAGGCGAGCAATTCGCCCGCCCCTTTAAGACGATTCCGGGGTTCCATATACATTGTTTTTATGACAGGTTGGTTTTGAATCGGGTCAAGTCCCGGGGAGACGCATTTGGCTATCAGGATTTTCGCGCTGGCGAAAGAACTGGGAATCGAAAGCAAAGAGCTGATTGAGTACTGCAACCAGGCGGGCGTCAAGGCGAAAAACTCGGCTTTGGCCAGCATTTCCCCCGAACAGCGCGACGTGGTGTTGAACTACATCGAGCACAAGGGGAAACCCCAATCCGCAGAAACTCAAGGCTCCTTGGCCCCGATGCGCGAAGAATCGCTCGATGCCGGCGGCAAAGTCCGCAAAATTGAGGTCTCCGGGCGTTCCCCATCCAACCGGATTTCGCGTTCGACCGGCTCCGGCACGGCCACGGTTGAACCGGACACCGACTTGGATTCCCCCGATCTGGAGCAGGAAGCGGACATCGACGAAGAGGATGTGGTCGAGGAAATCGAAGCCTCCCAAACCGAGACGGCTCCCGTCAGCCCCCCCGCCGATCAAAACGCGGCGGTTGAAGAAGAAACAGAAGCAACAACCGAAGCGGAAGTCGAGGTTGCCGAAAAAGCCAAACCCGTCGCCAAAGCGGAGGCAGCGGAAACCTCGGCAACGGGGGAAGCTCCCCCGGAAACGAGTTCGCCCAAAGCCGCTGCCGAGGAAAAAGCAGAGCCACCCAAACCCAGCGGGAAATCCGCCCCGCATCGCCCTGAAGATTACATTGCCCCTGCGGGTGCGTCGGGCGGTTCGATTCGCGACATGGAAATGAAGCCCCGCGCCAGCGTGACCGATCAGCAACGCAGCAAGCCCCGGACTCCGAAAAAACCGGCGAAACCCTCGATGCCGTTTCTGGCTCAAGCACCGCAAATCTCCACGCCCAAACCGAAAAAACCCAAGACCACCGAAGAGCCGGCGGCTCAAAAACCCGACTTCAAACTCACCGGGGACATGCTCAAAGGAGATGCCCCGCTGCGAAGGCAGTACGAACGGCACATCGAAGAACGCGGCCAAGAACCGGCGACCAACAAGCCGCGCGGCACGGACCTCAAACGCCGCCGCGACCGGGAACGGGAAATCGAAGAGGCGAAAGACCGAACCAAGCCGCAAGCCCGCCGCCGGCGGCGGGGCGGACTTCAAGACGATGGGATGCAGCAATCGCCCGGCCGGGGGATTCGCCGCCGCAAGAAGAACCGTAAAGGCTCCATCGTTCACAAGACTGCGGCGGAGGTCGAATTGCCGATTACGATTCGCAGCCTGTCCGAAGCGATGGGCCGCCCGGCCAGGGACTTGATCGGGATTTTATTTCAAGGCGGCGCAATGGCCACCGTCAACGACCAGATCACCGAGGAAACCGCCTTGGAATTGGCCTTGGAACTCGGCGTCGATTTGGTCATCAAACGCGGTAGAGACATCGAGGAAGAATTGAACGCTCAACTGGAACGAGAAGAAGACCCCGAATTGCTCGAAAGCCGCCCGCCGGTGGTTACGATTTTAGGGCACGTCGATCACGGAAAAACCACGCTGTTGGACACGATCCGCAAAGCGAATGTGGCCGGCGGAGAAGCGGGCGGAATTACCCAGCACATCGCCGCCTATCAGGTGGAATACGAAGGCAAAAAGCTGACCTTCGTGGACACGCCCGGCCACGCCGCGTTCGGGGAAATGCGGGCCAGAGGGGCGAACGTGACCGACATCATCGTGCTGGTGGTCGCCGCCGACGATGGCGTGATGCCGCAGACGGTGGAGTGCATCAGCCACGCCAAAGCCGCCAAGGTTCCCATTGTGGTCGCGATGAACAAAATCGACCGGCCCGACACGGATGAACAACGCATTCTCTCAGAACTGGCCTCCCACGACATCGTGGCCTCGGAATGGGGCGGCGACGTGGAAGTGGTGCGCACGTCGGCCCTCAAAGGCGAAGGCATCGACACACTGTTGGAAACTCTGCTCTTAACCGCCGAGTTGCAAGAATACAAAGCCAATCCCAAAGCCCCCGGTTCCGGGATTTGCCTGGAAGCCTTCCGCGATGAAGGCCGGGGCGTTTTGGCGTGGATGATGGTCAAAAAAGGCACGCTGCACATCGGCGACGTCGTGCTTTGCGGATCGGCTTACGGCAGGGTGCGCGCGATCTACGATGACCGCGACCGCGAACTTTCCTCCGCCGGGCCTTCCACGCCCGTCAAAATCGCCGGGCTGGACACCATGCCCGGAGCGGGCGATCAATTCTACACGATGGCCGACATCGAAGATGCCCGCCTCGCAGCCGATGAACGCCGGCATGCCGGCATCACCGAACGCTTGGGCAGTTCCGGGCGTCCCAAAACACTGGTCGATATTCTCAACCCCGCCACCATCGCTCAAGATTTGCCGTTGATCCTCAAAGCCGACACGCCCGGTTCGCTGGAAGCGCTTCGGCACGAGATCACCAAGTTCGAGCATCCCGAAGTCCGCGTGGAAATCGTCCACGAAGGCGTGGGCGGGGTAAACGAAAGCGATGTTTCGCTCGCCAGTGCCGCCGGGGCGATCATCATTGCCTTCCACGTGGTGTCGGACGATAACGCCACAGTGCTCGCCGACCGCGAAGGCGTGGAAATTCGCCGCTACGACATCATCTACGAAGTCACCGACCACATCAAACAAGCACTCGAAGGCTTGTTGGTTCCCGAACGAGTGCAGGAAACCACGGGAAGGGCCTTGGTGCTGCAAACCTTCAAAATCAGCCGTTTCGGCACGATCGCCGGCTGCCGGGTTCTGAACGGAACCATCGACCGCAACAGCCGGGTGAACGTAATTCGCGATCAAAAGATTATCAACGATTACGAAATCGCTTCGCTGAAACGCGAGAAAGACGATGCCAAGGAAGTCCGCGACGGCATGGAATGCGGGATTCGCCTGGCCGGTTTCAACGACATAAAGGAAGGCGACCTGTTGGAAGCCTACCGCGTGAAAGAAGTCAAACGAAAGTTGGAATAAGTCGCGTTCCCGGAACGTAAGTCGTCTATCGCAAGTTTTTTTAGAGACACGAAAGCCATAACCCGAAGCGTAAGCGAGGAACAGACAATAGAAGTCCCTCGCTTAGGCTTCGGGTTATGGTGAAAAACTTCTGACCGGCAATTTCAAACCGCGTAAATATCGGAATCATGGCGCGAATAGAAAAAACCTATCAAATTCCCGGCGATCAAATCCAGCCGCTCGCCACCGACCGCGGGGCGTGCATCGCCAGCGACATGATTACCGTCGAAGGCAAGAAAGTCGGCTTCATGTACCGGGAACGACCCGATCACGATGTCGATGCCGGTTGGCGGTTTGTGTCGGGTGAGGAATCTGAGGCGTACATGGACGATGCCCAAAACCATGCCGTTTACGATGTCAACACGATTGCGAATTACGACCCCGACATCATCCCGTTTTTAGATTCGCCTTTCGGCTCCGCGTTTGAAAGGGCGGGCGGAAACGGGCCGTTCGTCGCGGTCGAATTTGAACTCCCGGAAGAATAAATATCAACATTCAGGTAACCCAGATGACATCGCGACGGACGGCAAAAATCTCTCAAGCCATTTTAGAGCAGATCAGCACGACGATCCTGTTCGGGTTGAAGGATCCGCGCGTGAAGAACGTGACCGTCACCCATGTGGAAGTCAGCCCGGACGTGCGCACCGCGAAGGTTTACGTTTCCATTTTGGGGGACGACAAACAACAATCGCTGTGCCTGCACGGATTGAACTCGGCCAAAGGGTTTTTGCAGAAGAAAATCGCCGACCGCATTCAAACTCGCTACACGCCGCTCTTGAGCTTCATCAACGACCAAGGCGTGAAGAAAAGCATCGCCGCCGCTCAACTGATTCGCGAAGCCTTGGAAGAAGATGCCAAGCGAGCCGATGCGGTTCCCTCCTCGACGGTTTCCCCTGGGGAACTTTCCGAAGAAACTCTCGCGGAACCGCCCGACCCGCCGTGACCTGACCGTGACCGTTTTTTAAGGAAACGGGGGTTTTTCCAAAACTCATCCCGGAGAGACAAGAACCTTTCCTTCGACCCGCGATCGGCGAATCTTTTTGTAGTGCGTTTTGCCGATCCTTTTTTTGATATTGGTATTTGCTATGGCTGCCGCTTCGCGTCCCAAAGCCTCCGACAAACAAGCGATTTTGAAGAAGCTGTTTCCGCTGTTGAAGAAGCAGTACAAGTCGGCGTTGCCCAAATACGAAATGCCGATTTTGGAAACGCTGATCCACGCCATCTGCTTGGAAAACGCCTCCCACGAACAAGCCGACGCCGCCCAAGAATTGCTGGACGAGAGCTTCCACGATTACAACGAGATGCGGGTGAGTTCGATTACGGAACTCAACCGCGTGTTCGAGGGCATGGAATCCCCGGATTTGCGTTCGCTGAGGGTGCGCAGCGTGCTGCATCACGTGTTCGAAGAGAATTACGAGTTCGAGTTTGAAGGATTGCGCCGCAAGACCTTGGAACTGGCCACCAAACAGCTCAACAAAATTCGCGATCTGTCCCCGTTCGTAAAGAACTTCACCCTGCAATCCGCCTTGGGCAGCCATTTGGTTCCGCTGGACGAAGCGATGCTGCATCCCGTGAAATGGCTGGGCTTGGTGGAACTGGAAGCGTCTCCTGAAGAGGCTTCGGAAGGCTTAAAATCCGTCGTGCGAAAATCGGATGGGCCGCTGTTCTGCCATCTCGTCCGCTGTTTGGCCCACGATCCCAAATTGAAGCAGGTGTTTGAACCGGCGGGCGAAGATCCCGAAATGAGAATTCGAACTGAACACCGCTCCCGCCCGGCTGAAAAAACTCTTGGAAGAAGGCCCCCCCAAACGAACCGGCAAGAAATCTGCGAAAGCCGGGCAGAAAAAAACTTCATCCGGGCAAAAACAGGCCCAAAATAAAAACGGCTCCTCGGCGAAATCGAAAAAGAAACCCAAACAATCCAACACCACCTCCACTCGCTGAGAAGTCGGGAGAGAAACCAAAACCCGTCTTGGTTAATTCGAGAGATTGGTTAAAATAGTTGAACCTTGTGCGTTACACGGTCTGCAATCTCGGTTTTTCTCAATACGGGGAAACGGGGTTGTTGTCGAACGCGAAAAAGACGGCCCGGAAGAACTCCGCGTTGTTGTTCCTCCCGCCAAAACTCGCGAAAAATTAAACCTTCGGCTGGGATTTTTGCCCCGCCCCTCATCACTCGCCAGGGAGAGCGGCCTCATGTGGAAGTTGCTTAATCATTATTTGGTTCCCGTCCATGCGCTGTTGGCCGCTTCGTTCTTGGGCTTTGTCGCTCAGACTCTCCCCGCCGCTGAGAATCGGCCCGACTCCCCGCCCGCGAAAGCGGAAAAAGCCTCTTCGCCGAAAACTATTCCGGGGCAAGTCTTGGATGACCCCGTTCAGCCTTTCGTCCCTAAAAAGCCTCGCACCGCGCAAGAGCAAAACCGGCTCGATGCTTTGGCCTTGTTCATGACGGGGCAAATGCTGGAGAAACGCGGCGATTCTAAGGAGGCATTGGACTCCTACAAAAAAGCGCTCTCGCTCGATCCCAAATCCGTCCACATTTACCAAGCCTTGGTTCCCTTGGCATTCACCCTCAATCAACCCGATGAAGCGGTGAAGTACGCGCTGAAATCGATTGAACTGGACCCGAACGATTACCGACTCCTCAGGCGGTTGGCGGTTTACCTGGCCGCCAATCGGCAGGTTCCCAAGGCGATTGAACTTTTGATTCAGGCCATCAAATCGCCGGAACTTAAAGACAACAAAGCCATGATCGTGATGCTGAATCGCGACTTAGCGACCTTGTACGCGGGCATTGGCGAAAAGGTCAAAACCGCCGATGCCTATGAAATGGTGTTCGATGCGCTCGAACATCCCGAAAAATACGATTTGAACTTTCGCCAGCAAAAATCGCTGGAAGCCAACCCCGCCACGACTTACGAGCAAATCGGGCAGGCTTTCATCGATGCGGAACGCCCCGAATTGGCGGTGAAAGCCTTTGAAGCGGCCCTCAAAGCCCGCCGAGGCAAGCCCGGCACGCTGAGTTACAATCTCGCACACGCTTACGTGGAAATTAAGCAGTACGACAAAGCCCTGGCAGAAATTCAGAAGTATTTCGATGCCCAACTGCAAACCAAGGGCCGGGATGCTTACGAACTGCTCGCGAAAATTATGAAGGCCAAAAACCAAAAGGCGGAACTCATTGATCGGCTGGAAAAGATGTCGCAGGCCGATCCCCGCAATACCACGCTGCAATACTTCCTGGCCGAAGTCTACCTGGAAGACAATCAGTTGGACAAAGCCGAGGCCCATTACAAAAAAACCTTGGAAGGCACGAAAGATCCCGAAGGCTTCGCGGGGTTGGCCTCGGTGTATCGCCGCAAGAATCAGCCCGCCGAATTGTTGGAAGCCCTCTCGCAAGCTTTAGATGCCGGCAGCCCGATCGAGGCGCTTCAAGACGAACTCGAAGCCATCGGCAAGGACGAGAAACTCTCGACCCAAGTGGTCGATCTCGCCAAGAATCAAGCGGCGGACAACAACTTGAAGTTCGCCGGTTCTCGACTAGCCGGCAAGATTGCCGCCCGCGCCAAAAAAACGGACGATGCCCTGTTGTTGTTTCAACTCGCGATGCGGCAACAAAGGGACAAATCCAGCGAGATTTACGAAGACATCGGCGGGATGTATTTCGATGCCGAGCAATACGCCAAGGCTGCCGAGTGGTATCGCAAGGCCGTCAACGATCCCGCCGTCCGCTTTAAGCCGCAGTTTTTGTTTTGGCTTTCGCAGGTCGAGGAATTGGCCGGCAACACCGAGGCGGCGCTTCAGGCGGTGAAACAGGCGTTGGCCGTACTTCCCGAAGTAGGGAAGTTGCACTACCAAGAAGCTTGGATTTACTACCACGCCAAGCGTTACGATGAAGCACTCGAGAAGTTCGACGAGGTGGTGACCAAATTTTCCAAGCAAGATCCGGAAATCGCCCGCCGTAGCATGTTCATGCTTTCCTCGCTCTACGTGCAAAAAGGCGAACTCAGGAAGGGCGAAGAGGTTTTGGAAAAAATCCTCGCCGAGGAACCGGACGATCCTTCCGTCAATAACGATTTGGGTTATCTCTATGCCGATCATGGCAAGAACTTGGAAAAAGCCAAGTCGATGATTCAAAAAGCCGTCAAAGCCGAACCCGAAAACCCCGCCTATATGGATAGCATGGGCTGGGTGTTGTACAAGCTGGGAGAATACAAAGAGGCTGTCTCTTATCTGGAAAAAGCCGTCAAGCTGCCCAAGGGCGGGGACTCGACCATTTGGGATCACTTGGCCGACTGCTACGCCCGCATGAAGCAAATGGACAAAGCCAAAGACGCCTGGAAAAAAGCCTTGGAAGATGCGAAAAAAGATGCCAAGCCCGATGAAAAGCTGATTAAGCGGATTGAGCAAAAACTCGCCGGAGCCGACTCCAGCGATGGCCCGGATCTGCCTTGAGGAGAGGATGGAAGATGGAGGAGAGAGGATTGCTAAACCTCGGATCTTGAATCCCGACAGCTATCCTCCATCCTCACTTGTTATCCGTCAAATCAACGCATGCCCCCATATTGCGGAAGGAACCCAACAATGGACCGTGTATTACCACTCACCGTTGCACTCGTGTTTTCGTCGCTGCTGTGCTCGACCGCATGCGCCGATCCTGATCAAACTCTTGTTCGAGTCCAGATCGGAGAGGAATCCGCAAAGGTTGCTGTTTCAGGTGGCTCTCGGCTAGACATAGTCCACGCAGTGCTTCAAGCCCTGAAAGAATCTAAACGATCATGTTCGACTATCACTGTTGGGCCTTGGCTGGCGCTTCCTAAAAGTGATCCACACCTCGCAAAGACGCCAACTGTCAGCTGTCTGTATCAGTGACCGATTCGAGGGAGGAGCTACAAGAGTCTTTATCACGATTTCTCCGGATGTTCCGTTTGACTTTGTCCTCCATGTGTCTGCGTAGCTCGGTAAATGTGGCTACAAAGACGTTCGACTTCTCTCGGATCAATCGGTACTTCCGCTGATTCAAGATGAAGGCGAATAACCGAGCAATGCACCCGAGACGCGAAGCAACTTGAGGGCAGGTTCCCGTCTGCCGACAAACCAGACATGATGGCTACGATTTGAACGTGTAATTCGCATCGATTAAAAACTTCCCGCCCGGTCTCAAACTTGGGCGGTTTTTCCATCACACACGCAACACGGAACACACAGCGATGGCAGGACATTCCCACTGGGCGAATATCGCCGCCAAGAAAGGCGTGGTCGACAAGAAACGCGGCAAACTGTTCGGCAAGCTCAGCCGGGCGATCATCGTGGCCGCCCAGCGCGGCGGCGACCCCGCCATGAATTTGGCGCTGCGCTATGCGATCGACAAAGCCAAAAAGAACAGCATGCCCAACGACAACATCGACCGAGCCATCAAAAAAGGCACGGGCGAAGGCGGGGATGGAGCCCAATTCGATGAAGTGGTTTACGAAGGCTACGGCCCCGACGGCGTGGCCGTGATGTGCGAAATCCTCACCGACAACCGCAACCGCACCGCCGGCGAAATTCGCAAAATGTTCGAAGTTCACGGCGGCAACCTGGGCAGCACCAACTGCGTGGCCTGGATGTTCGAGCGCAAAGGGCTGTTCATCGTGCCCGCCGCCCACATCGAAGAAGAACGCCTGTTTGAAGTCGCCTTGGAAGCCGGGGCCGACGATGTCAAACGCGTCGGCGACAATTTTGAAGTCACCTGCACGCCGGACGTGTTCAACTTGGTTCACGAGAGTTTTGAAGAGCAAAAAATCCCCACCGACCTGGCCGAGATTTCGCAAATCCCCGCCAACACGGTGGAACTCGACGCAGAATCCGGCCGCAAGGTTCTCAAACTGATGGAAGCCCTGGAAGACCACGACGACGTACAAAACGTCACCGCCAACTTCAACATCCCGGACGAGATCATGGAAGAAGTCATGAGCGAAGCCTGAAGCAGAGGCCGGGGAGGAGAAAGCCAATTCCGGAGGTGTGATGAAAGACGAAGAAAAAGTTTCAATGGTTCAAGAGTGCACTACTAAATACGAAGCTCATAATCTCGGCGATGATGGACTCTATATTGAAATCTCTGTTGATCGGCGATTTGCTAATCTTTGGATGTGCAAACTGTCGGATCTCCATACTACGGAAAATGAGATTGCTGAATATGAAAAACCGTAGCGGAACCGGGTAACCCAGGTTCTTGAACCTGGGTCGCGCAGCGACAAGAGGCAAACAATTATTGAGTTGAGATCAAAGTAATGCCCTCGCGCAGAATCTACGATCAAGAACTGTTTACCCATTTCATCACATTCTCGTGTTATCATCGCAGGCGACTGCTGGAACTCGATCATCCCAAGCGGATCGTTCTCGGCGTCTTGAATGAGCAACTGGAAAAACAATCCGCCACTTGCGTGGGGTTTGTGGTCATGCCCGATCACGTACACGCTCTACTTTGGTTTTCTCAAGTCGGCCAATTAAGCCGGTTCATGCAGGGTTGGAAGAGACGGTCCAGTTTCCATATCCATGAGTGGTGGAAAACAATGGACTTCTCTTACGGACAAGCGATTGACGCTGGCGATCCGGTTTGGCAGCGAAAATACTACTCTTTTGAAATCAACAACCGGAACAAATTGGAAGAAAAGCTGCAATACCTGCATTTGAATCCAGTGCGTGCGGGTATGGTGGATCGAGCAGTGGACTGGAAATGGTCCTCGGCACGTTGGTATGAATCGCAACGAACCGTGGGAGTTTCTTTGGGATAGGTCGATTGAACTTCAACTTGTGGGAACTTTGGCCTCTTGTCGCTGCGCGACCCAGGTTCAAGAACCTGGGCCACCCGATTTGTAGCTTCTCTCAAGCACCCAACCGGTAAAACCGATTCGCGGGGGTTGACGGCTGAATGAATCTTGCGATAATTTAACTGAACTATTGTTTCAGTTGGGTGACTCATGGCGCGGGAACCGATTATTCAATCTGCTGGCGAGGGAAACCCGCCGAATCCGCCCGAGCACGGGGGATTTGGCGGCGGGTTCGATCCCGATGATGCCCGCTACGATGATGAATTTGCGCCCGCAACGCTTGAGGGATGTTGTCGGACAACGGCGGGTGGTCGAACGCTTGGAAATTGTGCTCGATGCCGCCAAAAAACGCGGCGAACCCTTGGGGCATTTGCTGTTCGATGGCCCGCCCGGCATCGGCAAAACCACCTTGGCCACGGTGATTCCCAAGGAACTGGGCGGCGAACTGCAAATCACGTCCGGCCCGGCGCTTTCCGCTCCCCGCGATCTGTTGCCTTACCTCACCAACGCCGGCCGGGGTTCGGTGCTGTTCATTGATGAAATTCACCGTCTGCCGCCGGCGGTCGAGGAATTTCTCTACCCCGCGATGGAAGATTTTCGCGTGGACATCGCTTTGGGCGAAGGCTTGAACGCCCGCACGATCAGCCTGGATTTGCAGCGTTTCACGATCATCGGAGCCACCACCCGCAGCGGAATGCTCACCGCGCCGTTGCGAGATCGGTTCGTGGTCCGCGAGCATTTGGAGTTTTACGATGACAGCGACGTGGAGATCATCGTGTCCCGCAACGCGAAAAAGCTGCGCTCGCAAATCGACCCCTCGGCCTCACGGGAAATCGCCCGCCGCAGTCGGGGCACACCGCGAAAGGCGAACAATCTTTTGCGTTGGGCCAGGGATTTCGCCGACAGCAAGGCGGATGGGGTGATCTCGCACGAAGTCGCGGGCCGGGCGCTTTTGATGTTGGAAGTCGATGATCTGGGCTTGGAACGCCAAGACCGCAGGTATCTGGAAACTTTAATCACCGTGTTCACCGGCGGGCCGGCGGGACTGAATGCCGTCGCCCACACGATGCACGTTTCGCCCGACACGCTGGAAGATGAAGTCGAACCGTTCCTGTTAAGGTGCGGCTTCATTCAGCGCACCGCCCGCGGCCGCGTCGTCACCGCCGCCGGCTTTCAGCACCTTAAACTCCCCCCGCCCGCCCCGCCCGGACAACAAACCTTGTTCTAGGTTAAGCGAGGGGTCAGGCCCCATTTCTTAAGACAAGTTTTTCATCCCAGCAGGTATTTTGGGATGGGAAATGGGGCCTGACCCCTTCCGAAAACGGCTTTCGTTTGGCGGTTCCGCTTGAGTCGCAGGCATCCGACCATTAAGATCAACAATTGATTATGTGTCGGAGGTCATAATTGACAAGCGGCGGGAAGTGAGTTTGTGTGGATGGTTCAATAATCCCCCTTCAAAACAACCGGCCTATTGATCCGCTGTTTAATCGGCGGGTCGGCTCTTGGTGTTGGGATTTTTCCCGCTTTGCTGCGGGCAGCCGATGCCACGTATTTTCCACCGGTGGATCAGCAGAAGCACATCGCGGTCCATTTCGGGTAAGACCTCAATCGCCAGCCGCACGCGGTCTTGCAGTTCTTTTTTTCTCGACCTGTTCGCTGGACGACTCGCCGCGATGCAGAAGTTGATGTGCGACAAACCGCTTTACGCATAATCCGGGCTAGCGGGTTGCCCACAATCTCGATTCGATTTTTACCGCCGCCAGTACGCCCAGCGTCCCAATGGCGGCGGTGGCACACGAGGCGACCGCCACCAACGGGCTGGCCGCGAATCTCAGTTGAGGCCACATCACGGCAGGAAGCGTTTCGTTCGTCGGCGTGGCCAGAAACAGAGAAATGAAAGTCTCGTTGAGAGACAGCACAAACAGCGAAACTGCCGCCGCCGTCAACGGCATTCGCAACAAAGGCAGCGTGATTCGCCAAACGGATTGCAGACGACTCGCTCCCAAGCCTCGGGCGGCACGTTCCAAGTCCCTCAACTGTTTCGTCAAATGGGTTTGCACGATTAAATACGCGATGGGCAAACCCAATGCCGCATGCACCAGCACCAAACTAAAAACCGTGCCCCAAAGCCGCATCAAATACACCACCGGCAGCAACCCCGTCGCTAATGCCGCCGGCGGCAGACAGATGGGCAACAGCAGGATCATTGTGATAATTCGTTGCGTAGTTCGGCTCGATTCCCGACTCGCATAGGCCACGAATGTCGCAGTCGTCACGCCGATGAAAGCAGAAAACAAACCGACTTGAAAGCTGCGGACCGCCGCCGACATCCACCGGCCATCGGCAAGAAACGCGCGATACCATCGCAACGACCATTCTTTTGTGGGCGGCGTGAAAAACGAATCGGGCGAAAACGAAACCCAACCCGTATAGAGTACCGGGGCCGACAACATCAGCAACACAGCCCAACCCGGAAGTTGATGGAGAAACTTTTTCATCCCAACTTTCTCCTGGAATTTTCTGCGTTTGAGTGAGCTTGGGGCGAAAGACGTTTTCCCGCGCCGAAAACCAGCATCAATGCGAAAGCCGTTAAGATCAACAAGCCCACGGCTTCGGCGGCGGCGCGGGGCCAACGTCCGTATTCAAAGGCTTGCCGATGGAGTTCGACCGAGAGCGTGGTTTCATCCGGCGTGCCCAGAAACAACGGGCCGAGAAAACTGCCCATGCCCCAAATTATCGACAGCAATGCCGCCAACACCACGCCCGGCATTGAGAGCGGCCAAGTCACCCGGCGGAACGCTTGCCAACGGTTGGCTCCCAAACCGCGGGCCGCTAAAACCAATTGGGGATCGAGGGAGCGAAGTTGAGAGAACAAAACTAACACCGCATACGGCAGAATTAAGTAGACTTCCCCGATCACCGCCGCCCACCATCCGCGAGGCAACCAACGCTGGAGACCGAACAATGTCGCCAACAACCCGGCGGCTTTCGGCAGCAGGACCAACGCCAAGGCTGACGATTGCCGGCGGCTTGGCAGCGAGCGCAAAAACAAAGCCAAGGGATAACCGGTTAATAACGTGATTGCAGTTACGCTCACGCCGAACAACACGGTTCCTCTCGCGATCCCTAGGCCGTGGGCATCGAATGCCTCGGCATAGTTGTGTAACGTCAGCGTGTTCGGAGTGAAGAAACCGCGACCGTGGGCGGGTTCATAAAGACTGACACGCACCAACAAAATCAACGGTGCAATGACCGTGGCCGCGATGAGAAATAACGCGGGGGCGGAAAGTACCAAACGCGATTTGCGATTCATGGCAGTTGCTCATCGAGATCCCGTGCGGGGATTTGCCAGAGGCACTCGACGGGAATACCAAAAACGAGTTCTTCGCCTAAGACCGGAGAGCAATGTGCGGGGATCTTCAGTTTGAATGGGAAGCCATTGCATTCCACCGTGAGGAAAACCTCGGCCCCAAGGTAACTTAGGTTCGTCACTCGGCCCCGCCAATCTCCGCCGAGCGGAATCTGTTCGGGGCGAATCATCCAGAGAGAATCGGCAGGACGGTTCAGTAAGCTGCCGGGAACTAGGTTGGCTTCGCCTAGAAACTTGGCGACGAACGGTGTGCGGGGGCGGTTGTAAACCTCTGGCGGGGTGCCGAGTTGAACGAGCCGCCCGCGATTGATGATGCCGATGAAATCCGACAGCGACAAGGCTTCTTCTTGATCGTGCGTGACCATCAACGTGGCCACTTGGGATTGTTGCTGCAACAGGCGGAGTTCACCGCGCATGCGATCCCGCAAATGCCTGTCCAAACTGGCGAGCGGTTCATCGAGCAACAGTACGTCTGGTTCAAACGCCAATGCGCGGGCCAAGGCCACGCGCTGTTGTTGCCCACCGGAAAGTTGGCTAGGCCGGCGGTTGCGTTCCGCCGCGTTCAATTGGACGAGATCCAACATGGATTCCACACGCTTGCGAATTTCTGCTTTCGGGAATCGGCGGACTTCCAAACCGAAGGCCACGTTTTTGCGGGCGGTGAAATGGGGAAACAACGCATGGTTTTGGAACACCATCCCGATGTTGCGGGCGTTGGGTTCCCTTGTGGTCACATCCTGATTGCGAAGTTCGATCTTGCCTTGCTGCGGAAATAAATAACCGCCCAAAAGTTTCAGCAACGTGGTTTTTCCGCAACCGGACGGACCCAAAAGCGACACGAACTTGCCGGCGGGAATCGCAAGCGAAACCTCCTCGACAACCCGGCGAGAATCGTAAGCGAACGACACGTCTAACAGTCGGGCCGCATCACGAAGCGAACTCGCTGCCCCGCAGGATGGTGCGGTCCCAGCGGTCGGCGAGTTCGTCCCATTGCTCGGCGTAGACATCATAGGGATAGTATTTCAAGTTGCGGAATTGCTCGGCAGTGTGAGGATACAGCGACTTCCAGAGAGGATCTTCCGCCGCCATTTTGGTCGCGGTGTCTAAGCGGGACGTGGCCATTCCCCGCCGCGCGAACCCATGTTGCACTTCATCGCTGAATAACAGATTGATCGCCCGTTCGGCAAGTTCCTGCCGCTTCGTGCCCGCGGGAATCGCCCAAAACACCTGCACCATCGCGCGGTCGTATTGAGGCACGATCGCCCCGAAATCGGGCTTTTCGCGGAGGGCTTGTAGATATTCGGGGCTATGAATGTTGCCGGCGGCGACGGTTTTTTCGTTCAACGCCAATACCATTTCTGTCGAAGTCGGCCACCAGAGTTTCACGCGCTTGCGATGCTCTTTGGCGAAGCGGAACACCTCATCCATTTGGGTTTCGATCAATCGGTGCGCCGTACCCGCCTTGCCGGTCTCATCGGCCAGCATCGCCGCGAAGGTGAAGAGGCTCATATAGAATGCATTGTATAGACCGATTCGCCCCGCGAGATCATTCCGCAATAAATCGCCCCAACTTTGCGGAGCCTCGCCCACGGCCGTTTTGTTATAGGCCAAGGTCATCACGGAATCGGGATAGAGCAGCCCCAACCGCTGTTGAAAGATCCAATGGTCCAACGAAGCCGGGGCCAGATCTTTGGCATGCTGCACGTTGTCGAGATTGATCTTAGCGAACAACCCCTCGCGGGCGGCGGGGTAGCCTTGGGTGGCATCGGTAATCATCAAATCGAAGGGCGGATCATCCGGGGGAGCAGTCTTCAATTTGGGAATGCCGTCCCACCAACCCGGATACAGCGAAACCCGCAATTTGAGTTCGCGTTCCGCGATGGGAACGAAGACTTCCCGCATCGTGCTTTCGTGCCCGCCCGCATAGACGAAGATCCGCAAGTCCGGTGGGCCGGAATGGTTCGCAGTGTTTTTGCCGCACCCCAACAACCCGGTTGTCGCAGTCGCAGTGCCGAGTTTGAGAAAGTCACGGCGAGAGAACGCTTTCATTCCAAGTCTCCTGGGGAATGGCGAAACACAAAAATTCCCATCGCGATGCGGATAATCGTGGTCAACCAACACAGGCCGCCGAAGATCCATGCCAGCGTGGCAAAGCGATTCGGCCAGAGGCAAGACAGGAGCATAAAGATCACGGTTTCGCTGCCTTCCATCAGCCCCACGGAATAAAAGAAGGACTTTTTTTGCAGCCGATCCGCCGTGACTCCCCGCTTGGCGGCGATGACCGCATAGGCCAAAAACGAACCGCCCGTGCCCACGAAACTATAAATCAAAAACGCCGCCGGCAATGCCGCTTCGGGGCGAGCTAAGGCAAAGGCAAAGGGCACGCCCGAATAGAAAATCGTATCCAGAACAATGTCCAGATAGCCGCCCACATCCGTGCATCCCGTTTGCCTTGCCATGCAACCATCCAGGCCATCGGCCAGACGATTCAGACCGATCAAAACCAATGCGAGAGTGTAATGTTCGAAGGCAATCGCTGCGCAGCCGGCCATTCCAGCCACGAATCCTCCCAGCGTGATCGCATTCGCAGAGAGGCCCGCTTTGCACAACACGCGGGCGAGGGCATCGAGCGGGGGATCGATCAATCGGCGGACTTGCGCATCGAACATAGGCGTTCTCAAAACCGGGCGCGTTGATCGTCTTCCTGTCCGCGCAACCGGCGTTTTTCGATTAGGTCTTGATAATTCTTGCGGCGATCCACGAAAAACAATCCCCCTTTCGGGCCGGCGAATTTTCACGCGGAAATAATTTCCCCAGGCGAGGAGTTTTTCCGGCCAGATCGCATGATTGCGGCCTTGTCCGAATGAGCCATTTTGAAAGTATCGCTCCTTCGGAATGGGATCGCGGACGACTTGGCCTTCTCCACCGGGCCGACCCAAGGCGAACACATCGTCGGCCCAATGCCCGGTGATTAAGTTGGCCGCCGGGAATGGAGCCGCGTTGCCCCATAATACGCGATCTTGGGGGCCATTGGGATTGCAGAACCAAGAAAACTGCGACCGCATGCAGCAGGAAAGATACGCATACTCGCGCGCGTCATAGTCTCGGCTGCGGAACAAAAACAACACTTCGCGGCGTTCTAGGGCGACAAACCGCTTGACCTCGCGGCGAAATCGCGGATCGTTGATGTGCCGATAGGCATCTTGCAAATCGTCGAGCAAGATCAAGCCGCTATTATAGTGCGAACTGCCGTGCATGTAATTGATCGCGTGCGGCATTCGCCTTTGCGGTCCAAGCGGAATCTCCGGCATGACCGCCGACTGCCGCACCCTTGCCGTCAAAAACCGGCCGTTGGCCATCAGCACGGTTTGATCTTCGGCAAGATCTCTGCGGTTGCGATCGGGCTTCGAGCGATAGATGACATTGTCCAACCAGATCGGACGATTTGTGATCGGGCTGATGCCGGTGACCCAGGGATGATCCAAACCGACCAGCCCGGCAGGCAGCGGGCGAATTTTCAGAATCCGCCAGACTCGCAAAATGTCGTGCGTATTGCGAACGACCTGCCGCAGCCAATGCCAAGGCAATCGCAGCCAATACATCGCATCGTTCATTCTGCCGGAAAGGTTCAAATGCGACCGCCCCGGTTTCGCCAAAGGGCCGGTTCCGGGCAAGGCCGGCAGGGTGTCCGAGAGATGCAGATTCGGCATAACCACGCTCTGGGTTCAAACTCAAGTTGTCATGTTTGAGAAATCACTGTCCTGCGAACATGAGCGATAAGGATCTGGTTGCCGGCTTTTTCCCATCCGAAGAACCGGCGGCTAGCGCCTTGCCGCTCACTTATTTCTCGCACGAGGTTTATTTCGCGGCGTCTTTCACCTCGAACAATTGATCGGCAAGCCCGGTTTCGGGAACTGTGATTTCCCAAGGCGTTTTGTTGGGGTCGGCATAGCGGGGTTGTTTCAAGCGGGCGGCGACTTCCGGCGCAGCGCGACTTTATATTTTCCCGGAGACACCCCCTCGCCGAAGGGGAACGTCTTCATCGTGAAACTACCATCCAATTGCAGGAGGCTGCTGGGGTTGTCTTTGGTGTAGGCGTTGCCTTCCGCCGGATAAAAAATGATCGAACCTGCCGTGACGGGTTCTTGATTGTGCAAGACTTTCCCCGTAACGCCGACGAGCGGAGGGGCTTTCTCGCCGCCGCACCCTGCAAGAAACAGCGGCAGCAAAACAAGCCAACACCGCCCATGAATAATACGAATCACGGCAATTCTCCCTTGGGTGCTTGCATAACAATTTGAACGATGCGTGTGCCATGTCCACGGCTTTGCGTGGGCATGCTTTCTGTGAGGAAGGTGGAACGTTTCAATCAAACTTGGCCACGACAACCCGGTTTTTTAAGCTGAAAGCTTACATTAAAAAGAAACCACTTGGCCGTCTTGGGCGCTGATGAGACGGCGGACAATTGTGGTGTCCATGGAATAGTTCAGCGTGCGCACGCTGCCGTCGCCGAACGCGAATTGGACTCCGCCGGCATCGGGCGTCCCCAATTTCCTCCGCCGCAGTTGTTGTTCCATTGAGACCAACCCGCCCCCGAAGCGCGATCGGGAAACGAATTGAGTTGAGTGTCCGAATACAATTGATCTCCGCAACGGCCCGATCCCCCCGTGCCGCCCATGATCCACGGTTCGTCCCAATACCAACTTCCTTCGGAATAACCGCTTTGGGCCATGGCTTTTTCGCCGAAGAAAATCGTGTTGGAACTGCCATCGGTAATGTCGCGCGGGCGATAGACTTTTCCCCAGCCGTCATAAGTCGTGCGGAAGACCTGGTCGTTCGCGGCATAGTCGCTGTGTCCGCTGGGACCGAGTCCGGCATCGTTATAAGACCAACCCGGATAGACCGGATCGGTCGCCGGAACCGCCGCCGTTCCCGAACGGCGGGAAGGCATGTGCAAGGCCGGCAGGGAAGTCGAGAAACACAACAGGGGATTTAGGAACAACTGCCGCTGTTCCAAATACGGCAGCAAGGAGTAGAAGGCCGATCCCAATTGATACTTCGGCAAGGCGCTGGGATCCCCCCAACGGGGACGAAAATTGTAACTGGGCGGGATAATCGTGTAGGCGTTGGCGTGGGCACGACCACTCCATTCGCAGTGAATTGATAGGGAGAGGTGTTACTGGCCCCGTTCGCGTAATCGTATCCGCCGCTGGTGGGGTAGTGTTTGTAGGTTTCCTCGAAGTTGGCTGTGGCCAATGCCAATTGTTTGAGGTTGTTTTTGGATTGGGAACGCCAAGCCGCTTGCCGGGCCGATTGCACCGCCGGCAGCAAAAGCGCAATCAAAATCGCGATGATCGCGATCACGACCAGCAATTCGATTAGCGTGAACCCTTTGCGGGCGGATGTCTTGGGTTGCGTCAAGCATCGGCATTTCATGGCTTTGTTCTCCCGATCAGAATGCGGCAAAACGACAACATTCATACGTTCGTAAGAATGTATATGTAAGAATATTCCTCGTCAACCAACAGCAGGAAAGAATTATCCGCGACTGCCCGAACGATGCGCCCTCTCGAATAGTCTTGCCCCCCGGTGGGTGAAAACGTATTCTAAAACCTCCCCGATTGACGACAAGCCGGCTTCGTTCTTGGAGATCAGAGGCATCGTGGACAACGACTCATTCAATTCCGAAGTTTGTGCGGGACGGTTGAAAGCCTTGGGAGAACCCATTCGCCTGCGGATAATTGATGTCTTAAGATACGGGGAAATGACGGTGGGCGACATGGCGGAATTTCTGGAAACCGAAGTCGTCACCATTTCGCATCATCTGCAAATTCTCAAGCGGGCCAAACTCGTGACGCCGCACCGCGAAGGCCGGTTCATGTATTACGGTTTACACGAAGATCTCTTGAAAGCCGCCAAAAGCAAGAAAGCCCAATTCTTGGATCTGGGCTGTTGCCGTCTGGAAGTGCCTCCCCAAGAAACGGATTGATTCTAGCCTTTCGACGTGCTTGACGCAGCGGCCACTCTCACGCAATACTCTTAGGATCGTCTGAATGTCTTCGTGGAATCCCAATCCCTGGGAGAAGTGAATGAATCCGTCCGCACTCGTGGAAGCCCCGCCCAATCTGACCCCGGCTCATGCGATTCAGGTCATGAAGTTTCATGCCAGCCTGAACGTCTCTAATCTGGAAAAATCGCTCGTGTTTTACTCGGCGTTATTGGGGGAGGGTCCGGTCAAGGTCTACGACAATTACGCCAAGTTCGAAATCGACAATCCGCCTTTGGTTCTCTCATTGAAACCCAAACGCGCCTGTGCCGGCGGGCCTTTGAATCACTTGGGTTTGCGGGTGACTTCGCTGGAAGAATTGGAAGCCATTCACGACCGCGTGAAACAGGCACAAGCCCGCATCGGGCAGCAAAACGATGTGCAGTGCTGCTACGCAAGGCAATCGAAATTGTGGATTACCGACCCCGATGAAACCTTGTGGGAAGTTTATCTCTTTCACGAAGATGTGCCCGATTGGGGCGAGAAGCATAACCTGCCCAAGCTCTGGAAGGCTCCGCTGAAAGCCTTTGGGATTCGCGGTGTGATTCGCCGTTGGTGGGCGAATCGTTTTGGTTCCCGCTCCACACCATCGACCACCGGCCCGATACCGCCCGAAGAACAAGCCAATCCAATTCCCGCCGATGCTTGTGCCATCAGCGACAATTCGCCGAAGTCCGTTTCAGAATGACCTTGCAGGGAGCATGCGGTGAAATTTTTCCTTGGTTTGGTTTTATGGATCATGGCTGTTCCCGCAATCGGGGCGGAACCGCTTGCCGCTGAACTCTCGGCATTTGCCAATTCCATCGACCGGCGGATTGAAGCCAAGTGGGCCGGGGAAAAAGTCGAGCCGGCTGAACTTTGCAGCGACGCGGAATTTGCCCGGCGGGTTTATTTGGATCTCTTGGGGCGGATTCCCCGCGTGGCGGAAATCCGTCGCTTTCTCGCTCGTCCGCAAACGGAAACAAAACGGGCCGAATTGGTGGCGGAATTGCTCGCTCGCCCGGCATTCCCAGCACATCTTGCGACCACATTGCGCGGAATTTTGTTGCCGCGCACCAACGAAAACCCAGAACTTTATCATTTGGGACTCTCGTTTGAAGCGTGGCTTCGCCCGCAATTAAAACCGGAAGGCCGATACGATGCGCTGGTGAAAAACTTGTTGACCATCCCCACGCGGGATCGAACCGAGCAAGGCCAACTCACCGAAACGGGCCGGGAGTTCGCAGGCGCGATTGCGTTTTATGAGATCAACGAATTTAAGCCCCAGAACCTCGCCGCCGGGGCCACACGGGTGTTGTTGGGCGTGCGATTAGAATGCGCCCAATGCCACGATCATCCGTTCGATTCTTGGTCGCAAGATCAATTTTGGCAGACTGCCGCATTCTTCACGCAAGCCGCCGCCATTCAGCCGATCAGTCGGGAGCAGAAATTGGCCGCTGTGGGCATCGAAATCCCTCAAACGGATCACCGCGTGGAAGCGATGTTGTTGGATGGCGTTCGCCCCGCACTCAAGCAAGCCGACTTGCGACCGGCTTTGGCGGAATGGATTGCCTCTGCGGAAAACCCCTTTTTCGCCAAGCACATTTGTAATCGGCTTTGGGCGGTGCTGATGGGCCGGGGGTTGGTGGAACCCGTGGATGATTTCCGCCCGGACAATCCTGCCTCGCATCCCGAACTGCTCAATGATTTGGCGGAAGGTTTGGTCGCGCACGAGTTCGATTTGCGGTTTCTGATCGCGGGAATTCTAAGCAGCAACGCCTATCAGCGTTCGAGCCGGGTGACGCATCCTTCTCAACAGATTCCCGATCATTTTGCCCGCATGGTGGAGCGCCCGCTTTCCGCCGAGCAATTGTGGGACAGCCTGACGACCGCCACGGGTTATCAAAATGCCGTGCCGCTGACTCATCGTTCTTTGGTCGGGTTGTCCCGCGATACGCCGCGAGGCGAGTTCCTATTGACCTTTTTGGGAACGGTGAATCCCGAATCGCCGCAGATGTCGCTCACGCACGCGCTGAAGTTAATGCAAGGCGAGTTCCTCACCCGCATGACCGATCCCAAACAGGGGCCGTTGTTGGGGGCGGTCGCGAAGGCTCCTTTCTTCACCACTCAGGATCAAATCGAAACGCTGTTCTTGGCCACGCTGTCCCGCCAACCGAGCGAAGCCGAATCCCAGCGGTTGCTGACCTATGTGGAAGGCGGAGTTTCCGAAGACAAACCCCGGCGATTGGGAAACGTGTTGTGGTCGCTGCTCAACAGCAGTGAGTTTTTGCTGAACCGCTAGCCGAGAGCCGCAAAACAATTCAGATCAGGAAACCTGCGACATGGGCTTGGATTATTCGCATCGCTTGAAACTAAACCGCCGGAACTGGTTAAAACTTGCATCGGCGACTGCGGTAGGGGGCTTTTCTCAAAGTTGGCTAGGTGCCTTGGCCGAAGATGCGGCCGATCATCCCCAGCGCAAACGCTCTTGCATTTTGCTTTGGATGCCGGGCGGTCCCAGCCAAATTGATACCTTCGATCCCAAACCGAATCACAAGAACGGCGGTTCGTTCAAACCGATTGATACCAAGGTTTCGGGAATTCAAATTAGCGAACATCTTCCCCTGCTCGCCCGGCAGATGGACAAGCTGGCCATCGTGCGGTCCATGCACACACACGAAGCCGACCACGGCAGAGCGGCGTTTTATTTGCGGACGGGCTACAAACCGCAAGCGGGAATTCAATACCCCTCGCTGGGTTCGCTGGTGGCCCACGAAATGGATGACAAAGCTGCGACGCTGCCCGCCTGCATCAGTGTGGCATCGCCACGATTTGCCGGCGATTCTTCTTATGGAGCGGGTTTTCTCGGTCCCCAATTCGCGCCGATGCTGGTGGGGGCCACGTCGAACTTGGCGGACTTCTACAATCCCGACCGCTATTCCGATTCCGCCCTCAGTGTTCACGATTTGAAACGCTCCCAGGATCTGAACGCGGACGATTTTCAAGATCGGCTCCTGCTGCTGCGGGAAATGCAGATGCGGTATGGAAAGCAGCATCCCGGCGTGGGGCACGCGACGATTGCCCATTCCCAAGAACGCGCGATGCGGTTGGTCAATAGTCAAACCGCGAAGGTCTTCGATCTGAGTTCGGAACCGGATTCCCTCAGAGAAAAATACGGAAAGAATCTGTTCGGTCAAAGTTGCCTGTTGGCCCGGCGGTTGGTCGAACGGCAAGTGCCTTTCGTGGAATTAACGCTCGGCGGATGGGACACCCACATTCAAAACTTCACCGCCGTCGAACAATTAAGCCGATTTCTCGACCGGGGTTGGGGCACTTTAATGCAGGATTTGGAAGATCGCGGCTTGCTCGATTCCACGCTGATTCTCTGGATGGGCGAGTTCGGTCGCACGCCCCACATCAACCCACAAATCGGGCGGGACCATTTCCCCCAAGCCTGGACGACGGTCTTGGCGGGCGGCGGCATCAAGGGCGGGCAAGTCATCGGAAAAACCAGCACGGATGGCAGCGAAGTAGTCGAACATCCCGTGGGCGTTCCCGATCTGTTGGCAACCGTTTGCCTGGGATTGGGGATCGACCCTCACAAACAAAACCAATCCAACGTGGGCCGCCCGGTTCGCATCGTGGATAAAGACGCCACCCCCATTCAGGAGGCGCTTCGTTAATGCGGTGCTTCTTTCTGATTCTGCTCGCGAGTTTGTTTTTCGCTCGGCCAAATTGCAGGGCGGCAGAACCGTTGATGTTTCACGTCGTCGCGACAAATCAAAGTGAACGGCTCATCATCCGCTGCGTTTGTGAAAATCTCGACCAGCAGACCGAGATAGAAACTCGGCAATCCGCTTTTCCCGATCCGCTTTCGCTGCCCTTGGAACACGCCCTCAGAAAAGTTTTAGAGGCGACCAATTCCCCCGATTCAAAACCCGAAAACATCTCGCAAGCCACGCTTCAAAAAATTCTGCACTCCCGCGATTTCGATGAAGATGAATGCCTGGCCCCCTTGGAAATCGCCCCCGACTTACTCTGGCAAATGGGCGACAATTCTCGCGCTTCAGCCGACTTGACCGTTGCCTTAGGAGATACGACTGCCCTAGATCTCGCCAAACCGGACGTAACGCTCAGGCTGATTCGCAAAGCCGGCCAATACGCTTGGCGGATTACGAAGCCCAAACCCAATTCCCCCGTGAAAGTCCACCAGCAAGGCCCGCGTGTGTTGATCGTGTCCGCGAACTTCGCAATCGACCTTTGGCAGGTTTTCGATCTCACTACGAATCAGAAGCCGACACACAAAACCTCTGCAAACCATCTGCAAGTCGATGTCCGGCCTGGTCGGCGAGGAGCTTTCGAGTGGTTGGACGCGGATGAAAACGGCTTATTGAGCCGAACCGAATTGCAACGGGCAGCGCAAGTTTTGGCCGATGTTTCCGGGTCATCCGGCAAGATCGGGTTTGCGGTTCGGCTCGGCGATTCCACTTCAACACGCATGCCGCGTATCCGCCTCGTTCCGCTGCCTTCTTCGGAAAATGCGGCGGCAGCCAAGCAAAGATCCTGGTTTCAAAATATGGATCGCAACGAAGATGGTTCGCTCTCCCCCAACGAATTTCTCGGCCAACCGAAGACATTCCTTGCACTCGACAAAAATCAGGATGGCCTCATCAGCACCACGGAAGCTGAAGCCGCTTCAAAATAAGCTTGAAATCCTCTGAACGCGCTGGACTCCCGCATGAAGAAGCTGACGATTCGCCAAACTCGTTCTTCACTGGCCGAGACCGCTCAAGCCGCACGCCGCGGTTTCACCCGTTGCGAACTTGCCGTGTTGCTTGCGATCATCGGGGGCTTGGCGGGGATGGTGGTTCCCGCGATCCTCGCCGCGCGAAGCCGCCCGAAAACAAACATCGGAAGACCATCTTCGCCAGATCGGTGAAGGGCTTCTCGCGCATGCCGATACTTTTGGATTCCTGCCTTCCAACGGCGGGCCTTCCGCGGAGACGGTTCCCACGCCGAAAGCCCAAACCTACAACCCCAGCGAAACCAGCCCTTACAATTGGGGTTACGGCGACCCCCGCCGAGTCGGTCGGCAGCAACCCGGTTCGTGGGCGTTCGCGATTCTTCCGTTCCTCAATCAGCAGCAGGCGTTTGCGACCCGAAACCAAGCGGTTGCCGTGCCCTGTTACTACATCCCCGGTCGGCGTCCCGCGAAAGCCGAACTCGCTTTGGAGGAGTCCGACCCGATTTATCCCGGTTGGCTTTGCCTGCCGGATGGCGTCAATCCTTGGGGCAAAACGGACTATGCCGCCAACGATCAGATTATGCGCGGCGGCGTGGGCAACGTGATGCGTTTAAACCAGATTCGCGATGGGCTTTCGGTTTCCATTCTGGCAGGCGAGAAAGCCATGGACTCGCGGGCGGCGGGAAAAGGCGGTTGGTATTGGGATGAGCCGCTCATTTTAGGCGGCAGCGGCGGAAGCGGACGCAAGGGAAACCGCCTTCTGCCCGATGGCCCCATTCACGAAACAGCCGCCGACAATTGGGGTTCCCCAAGCGCCTTAGGAACCGGGTTCGTTTTCGCGGATGGCTCGGTCCGCACATTGAACTATCGCACGCCGCCTGAAATCATCACCGCCCTCATCCGCCTCCGCGATGGAGCTGATCTTCCCCCCAATTGGTGGAAACAATCCCCAGTGAAATCATCCGAGTGAAACAATGAAATCACAGCGCTGGCTCGGAAATTTGCACGGCTTTCGGTAACGTGGTAGGGAACATATCCTCTGCCACCTTCGCAAGGAAATTCCCATGCACCGCTTGCTGATTCTCCTCGCCTCATCTCTCCTAATGGCCTCGCCACTTGAAGCCGCCGAACCGCGCACATGTTGGCCGGGCACGAAGACACGATTGCCTGCCTTGCGTTCTCTCCCGATGGAAAAATCCTCGCTTCGGGCGCAAAAGATGGAAACGTCGTTTTGTGGAACATCCAAACGGGAAAACCTCAAGCCACGCTGCCCGGCCACAAAGATATGGTGACCGATGTCGCGTTGAGTCCCGATGGAAAAACCGTCGCCTCCTGCGGCCACCAAAACGTGATTTTTCTGTGGAATGCCGACGATGGAAAAGCCTTGAAGAAACTCGTCTGGCCACGAAAACGATGTGCGAACCGTGGCTTTCTCGCCGGATGGAAAAACTTTGGTTTCCGGCAGCGTGGACAACACGATTCGCCTTTGGGATTGGAAGCAAGGCCGCGAAATTCGCCGGCTCGAAGGGAATACGGAAAAGCTCAACTGCGTGCGGTTCTCGCCGGATGGCAAATTCATCGCCTCCGCCGGGTGGGATAAGATGGTGCGGTTATGGGATGCAAAAACCGGGGAGCTCAAAACGACCCTCAGCGGGCATACCAATTTCGTGCGGGCCCTCGTTTTCACGTCCGATGGCCGGTCGCTGATTTCCAGCGGCAAAGACGGCGACATCCGCATCTGGGACGTAGCCGCCGGGCGTTTGCAGGACATTCTCGATACTCACGAGGGACTTGTCCGTTCGCTGGCCTTGTCCCCGGATGACAAACTGCTGGCCTCCGCGGGTCGCGACGGCGTGCTGCATCTCTGGGATTTCTCCGCGCGGAAAATCATCGAAACTCGCAGGCGGGGCGTGTTGGGTGCACAGATCGTCTGCTTCGCTCCCGATGGCAAAACCTTAGCCATCGCAGGAATCGGCAGAAAAATCCTGCTGGACCCAATCCCCGCGAGAACGCCAAGCAAATAAAATTCTCGAACCGTAAATCTTGGCAATAGATTTCTCGAAGACTTACTCGCTTCGTAGTTTTTTTGTAGGGACAAAGGGGCAAGAATTATGCTGGTTCTCAAACTTTGTCCCTCCACCACTTTGGCCGTCTGCCCCTAAAATCCGTGTGGAAAGCGGTTTGATTGTTCATGGCTGAAGACAGATCAATTACAGATTGAGTAAACAACAACGCCCCCGGCTCGATCGCTCGAACCGAGGGCGTTGCATTTTTTCGGCGAAGCCGATTACAACTCGATGGACTCCACCTCGGCGACAAACCGAGCGGCATCGCCCGCAAGATGCGAGGCAACCACATTGAACACGGCGTCCGAAAAACCGCCCAAGTTCAAGATGTCTTTCCGCTCGGGAGCCTGCGTCGATCCGTAAGGTTGGATGTCGATGCACACCAACTTGGGATCGCTGCTGCCTAGTGACTTCTGGTTCTTGAGGAACTTCTGCCACTCGGTCATCACTCCGGTCGAGCCATGCCGACCCGTGCCGACCCAACTCTCGTTGTCACTGACAAGCACGCAGCCCGCAAACGCTCGCTTGCTGAACTTCGAGTTGGCCGTGCGGAGTGGAATCGAACAATTGGTTCCACCGCCGCCGAACTTCGCCAGCCGCTCCGAGAGACTCAGAATCGAATCGGACGGATCAATGCGGACATCATACGCCTGGGTGTCGAATGGAACAATCACGCTGTCCGGGTTGCGACGCAGGATCGCCGCCGCGAACAAAGCCGCCACATCCACACACCGCATCTTGCTGGTTGCACCGCGTCCCCGCGATCCCGTCACCGGCATCGACATCGAACCGGACGTGTCCAGACCGATGACAACCGGCCCCGGAAGTTCCGGCACGTTGCCGCAAGCGATCTCAGCCGCTTGATGCAGCGCCGCCTTGATCTTCTGCGGAATCTTCTCCGATGCGTTCAGATAGGCCGCCAGGAATTGGTAAGGGAACTGCCGCGAGCGGCGGATTTCCTCCGCATCCGCCAAACGGACTGCGACGTAATCCACCATCTCCCGATCATCCTTTCCGTGGCCCAGAACCTCGTGACGCAATAGCGTGTTGAGGTTCATTCGCAGCGCCTGCGGACCCATCTGGCGGGCAATCGCCTTCCAGACCAACGGACCCAGCGCCGCATCCGCCAGCAAATCCCACCGCACCGACAAATCACCCAGGATCAACGCCTGCGTCTCGGCGGCATCCGCCCGACGATAAGCCATCAAACCCTGAACCAACGCCGGCAGGTCGGCCTCGGTGGCCGGTGTCCACTTCTCGGGCTCCTTGTCCGTCAACCAACCGAACAGCGCACGCCGTTGGTTGTCCTTCGGCGTCGGGCGAGCCATCCGCAGCACATCCCGCAGGCTCGGATCGTTACCGATTGAAGCCGACAGCAACTTGCCGACCGATGCCTCGTTCAGCCACCGCTGAAATGCCCGCTGCAAACTGGACGACAAACTGGTGCGGCCAAACTGTCCCGAACGGATCATCTGGAACATTGTCCGCAGCACGCGGCCGTTGTCCACCACCCGATCGAAGATACGGTGCATCAACGCGGTATCCCGCTTCGACAACACGACCAACAACGCCGCCGGCATGTCCTTCATAGAGGCCCGCTCTCGCGCATAGACCGCAAGCTTCGCCAGGAAGATGTTGTCGTCCACTTGGTCGATCAGCTTCCGCATCTCATCGAGTTGGCTCTTGGCGGTTGCGTAGTACACGCCGTTGAAACATCCCGTGGCCGCCATCTGCGCCAGCGCATGCTTCGCCGTGAACTTGTAGGCCCGGCCACCGGCTTCGTTGTAGGTGTCCGTGCTGGGCAAAGAACTTTTGCTACTGGAAAACAACGTCTTGTTAGCCATCTTTCTTTCCTTTCTCAAAAACAGTCGAGTTCGAACTCGACGAAGAAAATGATCCGACGAGGATCTGGGCTGAGAATCAGTGCCGACACACGTCGATCTTTCCAAGAATTTGGCGGAAAGGATGGACTCCGCACCGGCAGTCGGATCGGTTGTTCAACTAAAAGCACTCGACGAAGAAATGAGCAGAGAACCCGTCCGTATCAGTTTTGAGCGGACGGGACGGGACTTGAACCCGCAAGACCGTTAGGTCGTTTGCCATGGACTCCACTCCGGCAGTCGAGTGTGTCTGCTATAGAAAATCCCGACGAAGTATTCGCCAGAGAAATCTCTGCGTGTCTACCAGTTCCACCACAGCGCCCCGGCGCTGGCGGGATTTGAACCCGCACAATCTTTCGATCACAGAGGTCTGATGTACTCCAACAGGCAGTCAGGTGTTTTCGAAGAGCTATTTTCGTTTTTTCTTGGAACGTGATTTCGTCAGTTCGTTCCAAACGGCAAGGGCGCAGTTTTTATTGAGTCGGACCAACTGACGTTGCCGCGTATCCATTGTGATGATGGCCCCATTGGGTGTTTTGACGTAAACGAAAGGCAGGCAAATGCCCATGACTTTGTAGGGTTGACCGGCATCATTCGCCGCGTATCGGATGCGAACGGGTTCTTCCGCCGCGAGGGAAATCGCCGAGCCGTTCCATAGGAACGAAGGCAGTTCGATGATCTCGTTGAGCACGCTGACAAAGTCGCCGCAGGCGATGTCTTCGCCCGCGATCCGCGCAGCAACGGTGGTATCAGAGTAGGTTTCAGTAGTTGTGTTCATAGCTCTCGCGATTGAGTCAAAAGGATGAGAAAGTGGTGCAACAATTCACGCAATGCGGGCGACAATCAGTCGCCGCCGCTAATTCGCATCGTGAGATTCATAGCGCAGACACACATAGCTCGATCCTTTATCATCAAACACAAAACGACCGACGAGGGGATTGAACCAGAGACTTTACGGTGCTCTCCCATTGAGCTACGGCGCGTAGGTTTCTAGTTGCGCCGGTGGGACTCGAACCCACAACATCCGGATTATGAGTCATGGACTCCAATTCGACAGTCGGTCTTTTTTCAGTGGCGACGAAGTTTGGGTTAGAGTTTGCTCCCAATGAGCGCGCCCGCGATGTTTTTAAGAGCGGGCGATGAGAATCGAACTCAGATGGACTCCAATCCGACAGTCGCCTTATATTTCAAAACTCACAACAAAAAATTACTCTAGTTCCGAGATATATAGTGAAGTTCTTATTGAGACACGATTCGGTTGTATTGGGTTCGGTCAATATAACCCAGAATAGAAAACGCCCAACGAAGGTTGGATAAGAGATGCGATTAAGCATTACGGCCGTCCGTATCGGCGATGTATCTCGCCGATTGTTGACCGGCGCTTTCATCTCAGAGAGACTCCCACGCCATTCACTAGCCGGTCGCCCGGCATCGCTACCTTAGGACCGTCATGGACTCCCAGCCGGCAGTTGGGCTTGTATTGTGACCTTCCAACGAAGAAAACGTTCAGACATGGCACATTTTGAAGATGTAGTCCGAACCGGCAGTCGGTCGGTCAGAGACGCCGGTGGGAATCGAACCCACTTCCACTGCTTTGCAGGCAGTTGCCTAGCCATCCGGCTCCAGCGTCCACAATAGAAGTGTCCTTGCCAGGAATTGAACCTGGTCTACGAGCTTCGCGGGCTCGCGTGCAAATCCGGCACACTCCAAGGACAAAAAGCTAAGGGCGGGAAGCGGTTGGCTCTCGGCTCTTAGCCATCTGCTTTTTTTCAAGTACCTCGCCAGGGAATCGAACCCCATCTTGTGGTTTCGAAAACCACCGTGCGTCCCTCACACTCGCAAGGCGTGTTATTGAATCATTCGCTCTCTATCATCGGGACATCAGAGCCGACGACTAGTTTCGCACCCGAATAAACCGCCATACAAAAGCGGAGTCTTTCTGAATCGAGCCACTTCGGTGTTCTCAATGATTGAAAAGGGTGCTGCGAGGGGAGTTGAACCCCCGCCTTCCGGGTCACAGCCGGATGTGCAGAAACCGCTACACCACGCGCACCATATTGTGTCCGGTTGGCCTTCCGTTTCTCTATTTCTCGCAGCAGTTTGACCAGGATTTGAACCTTGTACGCCGAGTTATCAAGACGGGGTACTCAACCGTTCAACGACTGGGCTGAATGTTGAGCCGGGATGGCCGGACTCGAACCGACGATTCCATGCTCCCTAGGTATGTGAGGTGCCGCTCCCCGACATTCCGATTTTTGGAACGGAAATGACCCGTGTGGGAGTCGAACCCAACCTACTCGGATTGAAAGACCGATGACCTCACCCGAAGTTGAACGGGCCGGAAACTTTGGAAGAAGTGAATTTGTAATGGGTCGGGAGCTCTTCGAATCCTCTTCTGCGGCTTTTCAGGCCGCCTTTACCCATCTCAGCTACCGACTCAGAATGTTTGAGCCGGCACAATAAAACCCGGTGCTATTGGGGATACCGGGTTTCTGATGTTTTCACAGAAAGCAACCGAGCATCACAAATGCAAAGGATTCGCAGGCAAACAATTCGCCGGTTGTGAGGCGAAATTGCCGTCGCGTTTGCATTCAAAATTGAGACTCGACCACAAACACATCAGTTTCGTTTCCCGTTTGTTAATTAGATTGGGCTGATTTGTTGGCTCTTCTTTAAGCTAGACATCCATGTTGGCAGGAGGTTCGGATCTTTTTTTCGTTGGCAGGAATAAAACCTTCTACGCTTTGAAAACAGTTTTTGTTCAACCGTTTTGTAAAAAACAGCCGATCCCCAAACTCAGTCGGCTTCAATCGACTCCGGCAATCCTCGCCGAGTTTCGCTTGGCTTGAAAAAACACCCCCGGCAGGATTTGAACCTGCGACAACCGGTTTAGGAAACCGGTGCTCTATCCCCTGAGCTACGGGGGCTTGATGCTGGTTTTTTAGGGTTTTCCGCTTTGCCGGAATGGTTTCTAGGGTTTTAGACCACGATTGTTTATAAACAGTTCGGCCGTGAATTCCCAGAGATGGTTGAGAAGAAACTTTGACCCTCAGAATGCAAGAACCCGCAGAGCCGAGGGGCTTTCGCGGGTTGTTGCACTGCGAATCCTGCGCCGCTGGTTGAACGCAGCGGTTTTCTTGGCTTTTGTCCACAAAACAAAAAACCCTTAAGCCATTGCGGTTTAAGGGTTTGCTTTGAGTTACCCGGCAAGGATTTGAACCTTGACTAACAGAACCAAAATCCGTTTGCGCGTACACTAATTCGGAATTGATTTCTTTTGATAACGCTTGAAAACAAGGGGGAATCGGCTATACTCTCAATTGAACGGGATTGATGGAAACTGAACTAAATTGCTTAATTCTGCTCCATCCTTGCTCCATCCAAAACAAAGGGGAAAACCGCCATGACTGCCGAACCCGCCCGCGACATACTGAAGTTCAAACGGGAAACCTCGAAACGGCGGCTCAATAAAAGGGCGGTTGCCAGCATGAAACCGCCGGCGGAAAAGCCCAATGGGAAAACCGACCAGGAATGGCATTACGATACGATCACCGCACGGCTGGCAATTTGCGTTTGGTCAACCGGGGCGAAAGTCTGGTATTGGACGGGGCGCATAAAAACCGGCGACATGATTAAGCTGAAGTTGGGAACCTTTCCCGAAGTCACTCCCGACCAGGCGAAGCAACTGGCGGGGGAAATCTCCCGCGACGTAACCAACGGGATCGACCCCCGCGAAGCAAAGCGAAAACGCCGGGCGGATTTGAAACTTGGCGAACTGCATGAATGGTACATCGAAAACCACGCCAAGCCCCACAAGAAACCATCTTCCATCAAAGAAGATAAGCGGCTCTACAAATCGTATCTGGAACCCTGGAAAGCCAAGAAAATTTCCACCATCAAGCGTTCCGACGTGCGGAGCCTGCACGCCAAGATCGGGCGGGAAAACGGACGCTACGCTGCAAACCGAATGCTTTCCCTCTTGGGCACGATGTTTCAAAAAGCGTTAGATGCCGATGACGTGGATTTCTCAGGCGAGAATCCCGCCCGTGGCGTGAAACGCTTCGCTGAGGAAAGCCGGGAACGATTCCTGCAAGCCGATGAACTCCAATCGTTTTTCGAGGCATTGAATAAACTCAGCCCTATCATGCGGGATTATTTCCTGTTGGCATTGCTCACCGGGGCACGGCGGGGAAACGTGCAGGCGATGCGGTGGGAGGAACTGAACTTGGAACGCGGAGAATGGCGAGTATTGGACACCAAAGGCGGGAAGCCCCAAACCATCTATCTTTCCGCCGAAGCCGTCAACGTGTTGAGAGAGCGGCAAGAATCGGCGGAATCGGAGTATGTCTTTCCAAGCCGCAAGGGATCGAAACTTCCTCACATCACCTACCAATATCGGGCATGGGCCGAACTCTGCAAAGCGGCGGGAGTGACCGGCATCCGCCCGCATGATTTGCGGCGAAGCCTGGGAAGCTGGCAGGCCGCAACCGGGGCAAGCCTTCCGGTCATCGGCAAGACCCTGGGCCATCGGAACCAATCGACCACGGCGATATATGCGCGGCTCAACATCGACCCGGTGCGGGAATCCGTGGATTTGGCCACGGCGGCGATGCTGGCGGCGGCGATGCCGAAAGCGGAGAGTGCGGAATGAACCCGATTCGCGAATACTATCAAGAGGCACAGCGGCTTTTTTTCGCTCTGTCAAAAATTGCCTGTGGCGAAACCCAGGAATATCAAGACCTGCACGGGGTGCTGAAGCGTTCAGCAATCCGGGCACAAAAGCACTCGGTCACGAAGCAATCCGAAGCACGTCCGATCCCGATGTGCGAAGTCGCATCGAAAAACTGGGAGAGGCGATCGCCTATTTGATTTTCACAATTGGTAATCCGAATAACGAAGGTGAAACCGTAGAAGAGTGGAACAACATGGTCAACGCGATCGACAAGACGTTCCGCAAACTGGAACCGTTCGCGTTGGTCGAATCCAGCGCGGACGATCCGAGCGAGGACCAAATCACGGAAGGCAATCTTTCGGGCGAATCGTTTGCCGGGGACTTGGCGACGGCATTGGATGTTACCCCCAAAACCATTCACTGTTGGGCAACTAAGCTCGGCATCAAAACCCCCGAACACGGCGAGAATAGTTATCGCTATCCGGCGGACGATGTGATTAAGTTTTTGGACTATGCTTCCAAAAACGCTCACAAGAACACAACCCTGGAACAAGGCGAGGCAACTGCTTTCGGAACGTCGGGAAACGGAAATCAGACGGAAATAAGACGGAAATTCAACACAAGATGGAAGTCACGAAAGCCCGCCATTGCAGCGGGCTTTTTTGCGTTTACTGTTGCCGTATCAAAGCCGTTCGCATCGGCTTTATTCCGATTGCCCAATATCAAGCGGAGAACATTTCAATGGCGAGCATTAACACCGATCCCCTTTTGACGACCGATGAAGCGGGCGAATACTTGAATCTGAAACCGCAAACTTTGGCGCTTTGGAGGATGAACAATTCGCACCCGGATTTGCAGTTCGTTCGCGTGGGCAGATTCATTCGGTATCGGCGGATGCGCCTTGGAAGCCTGGCTTGCATCTCAGACCGTCGGCATCTCGCAAGACGAGGCGGACAATTGGCCCCGACTCCCGCACGGTCAATGCGATGATCGGGAAAAACGAAAACAGCCGGCGGATGATTACGGCGCTCCCCGGCTGTCTTCTGGCTCTCTTTTCTCTGAGTGAATCATACGATGAAAACATCACGCAAGGCAACCACCAAAAGCAAGCTGCCGAACATCGCGACATCGGAGGGGCAAACCGACATTGCCAACGCAAGGCGGCTTGTCGAGATGCACGGCGATAAAATTCGCTTCTGTCATCCGTGGAAAAAATGGCTGATATGGGACGGCACGCGATGGAAAGAGGACATCACCGGAGCAATCCGCCGCTTGGCGAAAAACGTAGCCGATGCGGTTTGGGTAGAGGCGGCACTATTCCAGGATAAGGACTCTTGTCGGTTCGCAATGCGGACATCTTCCAGCGCGGGCATTAACGCAATGCTCGCCTTGGCGGAATCCGAAGTCCCGATTTCCGTGAATGAGATGGACCAGAATCCCTGGCTCTTAAATTGTCCGAATGGAACCTTAGACCTGCGAACTGGAACACTCGCGAGGCATCGGCAAGAGGATTGCATCACAAAACTTTGCCCGACCGAATACCACGCCGATGCGAAATCACCAGTCTGGGAGAAGTTCCAACGGGATGTGACTGATGGCGATGATGAACTTATCGCGTTCAAGCAGCGATTGTTCGGGTATGCCATCACGGGCGACGTGAGAGAGCAGATATTGCCGATCCCCTATGGAGTTGGGAGCAATGGCAAGTCCACCGAAATTGACACCCTGTCTCTCGCCATTGGGGAGGATTATTTCGGGACTCTCCCGCGTTCCTTGCTGATGGCGAGTAAGTCCGACCGTCACCCCACCGAATTGACGACGCTATTCGGCAAGCGGCTGATGATTGCCCATGAGACGGATTCCGGCGGGCGATTGTCCGAAGCATTGATTAAAGCAACTCACCGGCGGCGACCGGATCTCCGCACGCGGGATGAATGAGAATTTCTGGACGTTCTCACCAACCCACAAACTTCTTTTGCTGACGAACCACAAGCCGGATGTACGCGGGACCGATCACGCCATTTGGCGACGGCTTCGGCTCATTCCCTATACCGTCAAATTCGATGGCGAGCGGCGGGACAAATCCATGCCCGAACGACTCGCCAAGGAACATCAGGGAATCCTAGCTTGGCTGGTTCGCGGTTGCCACGAATGGCAACGCATCGGGCTGGCTGAACCGCAATCGGTGTTGGCGGCGACAAGCGAATATCGCTCAGAGCAAGACTTGGTTACCCAGTTCATCCGCGAATGCTGCTTTGAACACCATCACGCCAAAGGACGGGCAAGCGAACTGTATGAATCGTACCAAAAATGGTGCTAAGGCATGGGCGAAAAATGGCCGCTTAAGCAAAGGAAGTTTGGGGAGTCGCTCACCGAAAAGGGATACCAGCGATTCACCAACAATGGGACGGTTTACCAAGGAATTGGCCTACTCTCTGAGAAATCAGCCGACGACTTTTGACGGAAGGACGGAACCAACGGAACCAAGTTTCCGGTTAATCCAAAATCGTATGTGATTTCTGACTAACCGGAAACTTGGTTCCGTTCCTTCCGTGGTTCCGTGATTCCGATTGATAGGACGCTACTAAAATTGATCGACACCAATTCACAAATCAACGAAAAGCTGAATGCCGTGGTTATCCAGGAACTCGAATGGCTGAGAGTGGGCGGGAAAATCCGCTTGGATGAACTCGAAGACATTGACGAACGCCGGGCAGCGGCGGTTGAACAAGGCGACAATATCGGACTGCGGACGATTGCCAAAATGCTGCTGAGTTACCCAACCGGCGGAGAACTCATTTTCTGAGTCAACCAACTGACGAACAATCTGTTGGCTTGATGCAAAAACCGCCTTAAAAATAGATACTTAATGAAACAGAGCGGATAGGATGTAGCAAGGATGTAGCAAACGGGCGAGTTTCGAGGATAATTTGGCGAAAAATGACAGAAAAATCACGACAAAGCATGGATGATTTGGCCGCCCTGGCACTGGCGAGAGGCGAGAATTTTACCGACGCCGCGAAGTGTTCCGGCTGGTCTGTTCGGACAATCGAACGCCGCATGGCGGACAGCGATTTTCAAGCAGAAGTCCGCCGGATTCGTTCCCGTTTGGTTGATGCCGCGTGCGGAAAATTGGCTGATGGAGCCACCGCCGCCGTGGAAACACTTCGCAGTTTATTAACCGCAGAAAGTGAAAGCGTCCGCCTATTGGCGGCACGTTCCATTTTGGAAATCTGTTGCAAATTTCGGGAAGTTGTGGAACTTGAATCGAGGCTTGCTGAATTGGAGGGATATTTGGATGCCCAGGCTAAAGAGCAGAATCGCTAAACTTGAGACTGAAATCACGCCGCCGCCGGATCCTTCGTTGACCCCGCCGTCACCTTGCCGGAAAGCCGCATTGTGTCGCACAAGTTCAATATATCGACTGGCTTCAGGGCTTCGGCAGGCCGGAAGGAAGCAACCGACGCTGATCGGGAGCGGATTGCCCGCACGATTGCTGCGGTGAGAGGATGCGTTGTGCGGACAAACTCGGCTAGAAATTTATCAAGAGTACGAAATTTATTTGCTGGAAAATCTCGCCGGCACTTGGGGAAGCGAGCCTTGCGGGCGGCAATATCTTGAGAAAACTTTGAGCCAGTGTAGAAGGCAACTATCTGCACTCGGCGGCAAGGAGCGGTGAAATGAGCAGAATCGCCAGAATTAAGAAACTCGAAAACGTGGTTCAATCATGGCCGGATCCCTTCATTGACCCCGCCGCCGCCGGGCGGGAGGTTGAGATGCGTTTATCAAATTGAAGTCATCCACTGGCTTCAGGGATTGGCACGCCGACCGGAAAACAACCGACGCCGAGCGGGAGCAGATTGCCCGTCAGATTTCTCGAATTGAACGTGCCCTACGCGGAAAAACTGGCGAGCAAGTTTACGACCTATATCGTGACTATCTACTGAAACAGCTCGGCGACGATTGGGGTTCCCACTCGGACGCTAGAGCAAACATTGAGCGGACACTAGCGGAGTTTCGCGAGAAACTAGCGGCACTCAAAACATCTTCCGCACCGTAGCGGACGGCGAAACTTTTTCACTTTTCAGAAAGAACTCACAATGGCCGAGCTAACCTACACGCAACGTCTTTTCAGCCGACAAGTCGAACAAACGGCACGCGAGCGGCAAGCATTCGAGAAGGAAAAACAACGCTTCGCAAAGTCCTATGCCGACGGACGGAAAGTTGATCGCTATGGTCGAACTTGTTGCAATTCCGCCGCAAGTATGGACCCGCAAGCCCAAGCCCAGCAACCGCCGCCGGCGGATGACCTGGACGATGAAGATTTGCGGATGATGGCGGGTTATATGGACGGAACCGTGACAGATCAAGAATATGCGGACTACATCACCAAAAAACGCGCCGAACGCCGAGGCGGAGCCGCCCAATACGCCAAGCGGGCTGTTGAAATCGCGACCGCCGCCGCGAACCGGGGCGAGTCATTGACTAGCTGCGAGTGTTACAGCCGCGCTCGGCAAGAACTCGGCACGGTGTCTAGTCCGCCCGCCCAACGAAGGCAATCGCCGCCGGTCTCGCGATATAGCCGCCGCACCGCCGATCCCGGCAAAACCATAGTGGCCATCGTCAACGGCCAAAAGCGAGTCTATTAAGCGCCGCCCGCCTGACACTTAGTTTCACTTTTTTCCCCTTGGAAGGAATCTTAAAAATGAATATGACACAAGCCACAATCGCAACCAATCGGGCCGCGTGGATCACCGCGAAAGTTGATGAACTTGTTGCCGAGTACAACGCCTGGCTGAATGAGCCGCGTGGTGATGAGCACGTTCCGCAAGAATCGTTCGACCAAACCGCTACCGAACTCGCCGCCGTGCTTGCCAATGGGACAATCCCGCCGGGGATGGAAAGCCTTGCAATCACCGGGATGGAGTTTTGCCAGTTCTGGTTTTCGTGGATCGACCGGGATGAAGATGCAACGGAAAAGCTCATCCACAGACAGCACGGGCATATCGTCGGGCATGGCCCTCATCGGAAGGTATGGCGAGAGTTTTGGCCAAGCCTTATCACTGCCCGCGAGCGGTTGGATTTCATCCCGGAAGTCAAACAAAAGGAAACCGTGTCGGAATTGCTGAAGCAGGGTTGCGAGCCTCGCGCCGTCGCCCACGTTTTCGGCATTCGGGATGAAGCCGGGAACTGGTCGGGGCCGTTTTTCGGTTTCAATGAGACCATCAACCATGAGGCCGTGTTCGCCCAACGTGATTGGGAGGAATCGGACGGCCAGCGCGGACGGCAGATGCTTGCCGATTCCGATTTTGTTTTTGAACTTCCCCGACCGGCAAGCCCGCATCCGCCGGGACCGATCACCAATTTCCAAATGGCAGCATTGCAAGAATCACTCCGATCCCGTTTGCAGACGGAACCGCCCGCCGAACCGCCCGCCGATAGGGGAACGCCGGAAGCCTTGGCACGGGAAGGGGCTTTCCCGCATCAAGTACAAGCGGCGTTCGGATTGACGGCATCGGAAACGCGGGATGTTTTTGAGAAAGTTCGGCAAGAGCAGGCATCCGTCTGATCGTTTCGGTCGGATGGGGCCGGGGCCGTCTTCTCGGCAGTCGCCGGTCCCGGTTTTCTTTGGAGAAATTGAGATGCGAGACATTTCCCCGCGAGAAGCGTTTGCAGGCTTGCCCAATTGCCCGGAACGCCGACAACTTGAGGCGGCTTTTGATTCCGTTGTCTGCGCGATCGCGTTGCTTGTGCCCGAACGCTGCCGGGATCATCTCACTTTGAGGATTTTCAATCTGGCCGAAGAAGTCGCCCACGAAGCGATGGACCGGGCAGAAAAAAGCCGATCAACTTGAAGTGGAATAAATCGCCTGGATGGCGATGAGGCGAGAGACCGCACGCCGCCGACCCTTCCGCCGGCGGCAAGTGTGAACGACTTTTAAGATCGTGTCTCTTGCCGGGGCAGCGGATTCCGTTCGATTCATCTTTCGGCGGAATCCGCGAAGCCCAAGACTTCAGGAAATCCCCGTGGGAATCCATCGCCGGTTCCTGCGGGGTTTTCGTTGGGTGGGAATCGCCGTCTCGCCAGATGAACGGCTGTTGATGACTACGCGTAAAAAACTCCGGGTATTCCTACGATTTCGCATTTCCGAATTTGTAGGAATAGTTCGTTGGTCCTCCGTGAACTGGCCGGGTATTACAACGATTTCGTAATTCGGGATTCGTTGTAATAGTTCGTTGGTCCTCGCAGAAAATTCCGGGTATGTGCGGAATTTCGTAATTCAGAAATCTCGCACATAGATCATGAACCGTTTTTTTCGGCATTCCCGCCGGGTTGTGGCCGTGGCGGGTTTTTTCGTTGAGTGGTGACGGCTTTCCAGGGATTGCGGGTTTTTCGTTGAATCCCGTCCGTCTGCTACATCCTTGCTACATCCTAGCTTGTTCAGTGTTCGTTCCCTGGAAATAACAAACGCCGCAAACCTTTTGGCTTGCGGCGTTTGCTTTCAAATTACCCGGCAAGGATTTGAACCTTGACTAACAGAACCAAAATCTGTGGTGCTACCATTACACTACCGGGCAATTCCGTGGGGATTGCTGGAATGTTAGCAAATCGGCCTTAGAATTCAACCCCGTTCGGCGGGATTTTCGGGAGGGTTTTGAGGAGATTTTCTGAGGGGCCGGTTTGCTCGGTTCCTGCATTTTTAAGTTGTGGGGGAATCCAAAAGACGGCTGAGTTCTTGAATGCATTCGCTTGCACGGTTTAGGTTGCGTTGCAGGCGGGCGGTGTCGTTGCCGTATCCCAACCGGCGGGATAAAAACTCGAAGGCTTCGCTGTCGGGCGGGGGAACCGTCAGATCTTTCGCGTGGCCTCGCACCATCCGCAGCGCATCGATCAGCCGGCGAAAAAAAATGTACGCATCGCGGAGTTCCCGGTAATCCACATCCGGGATAATTCCCAAGTCGGCCAGGGCGTGCATGGCTTCCAGGGTGTTGGTGGTTCGCAGGCGGGAATCTGCGTGGCCGTGCGTGATTTGCAAGCCCTGGACCAGATATTCGCAATCGACCAAACCGCCCGGACTGAGTTTCGCATTGATCGTCTCGGCCTGGACCAATTGCAGCACCTGCTTCTCGCGCATCCCTCGCATGGCGACCACATCGAAGGGTTCGCCGGTATAAAGTATGCCATCGCGGATCGCAACGATGCGGTTCCCGAAGGCTTTGTCCCCGGCGATGGGGCGAAGTTTCACCAGGGCTTGGCGTTCGTAAGGCCAGGCGGCCCCTTCCCGTCCGAAGTAATTCTGAAATGCCTCCAGCGAAACCGCGAGACTCCCCGCGCGCCCGTAGGGTCTTAGCCTGAGATCGACCTGAAAAATCCCCTCTTGCCGGGCCTTGATCGTCTGCCGAAATAACTCGACGAAGCGCTGATAGTATTCGGTGACGGTGATCGACTCGGCCCCATCGGTTTGGCCGATTTCTTCGTAGAGGAACATCAATTCGATGTCCGACGCATAGCCCAGTTCGCGTCCGCCGCATTTGCCCAAGGCACAAACCGCCAAGGGGGCAATTTCGCCGGTCTGCAAGCGGGGCACGCCGAAACGGTGCTGCAATTCCCGGCTGCAAATTTGGGTGGCTCCTTCGACGACGGCATCGGCCACATCGGTCAGTTCTTCGGAGAACTCTTCGAAACCCGAAATGCAACCCGTGATGTGCCTTAAGTCGGTGCGGAACATTTCGCGATCCTTAAACGCGTTTAACTCCGCCGTACGATCCGCGAAATTGTCCGCCCGATCCAGCAATTTGTTGAGTTCCGCTTCCAAGTCGGCCTTGGGTTTGCGGTAAGCGAGGGCTTCGGTATCGGTCACCACGGGAAACAAATTTTCGTGTTGCAGTCTGAGAAAATCCTCCCACAAAAACGTGCTGACCCCCAACAAACGGGCCAAGGCATCCAGCACGTCAAACCGGTTGAGGGAAGACAATTCCTCGTACCAGGTTGCGTGTTTGAACGATTCTTCCAACAGTTCGCGAAACTGCAACAACGCGGTTTCGGGGTTGGGAGAACCGGGCAGCAAATGGGTGAAATGCTTGATGAGAACCACCGCCGCCCGCAGTTCTTTCAAGCGGGTTTCATCGGTGATTTTTTGCTTGTCGCGATCGGTGACGAACAACGTATCGAACACGCTTTCGCCGGTGGAGCTGACGATCACGCGGGCCACGTCGATCTCGGCGAGGGCCAGAGCATTGGAGAGTTCATACAAAAACCCAATCGTATCCGTGCCGCGAATGTGCAACACGGAATAATGCTCCGAGACTTTATTGTCGATTTCGATGTCCACGGGAAACAAAGCGTTCGGCGGATTGGTCGCGGCCCTCAGACCGGCGGCCATGCGTTTCGCTAAATGGCCTTGGGCTTTTCGCTCTTCGCCTTGGGCAATCCAGTTCAACAACTCGACCAAATCCTCGCGGTATTGCTGCCAAACTTCCGGCAAGACGGCCCCTTGGGGCGGGCGAACTTCAAACACGTTCACAAAACGCCGGCGGGCTTTGTTGCCGGTGCGTCCCGGCGTGCGTGCGTGCGTGGAACCCGCGAACGATTCTTCGGTGAAGACGTTTCCGCCGATGATGTTAAATCCGTAGACGAACAGCAAACCGCAAATCATCGAGAGATCGCCCGGCAAATCGAAACCCGCCAGCGTGACTTGCCAGTGACCGTTTTTCAGCGGCTGGGCGAGAATCTCCACGAGATGATCCGAGGAAAGCCGTTTCAAAAGTTTCGCGTGCCGGGCGATTTCTGCTTTGGAAAACGTCTCGACGTAAGAGGGTTCCATGTGTTCCAAATGGCCGAGCAACTGATCCGAAGGCGAACGAAGTTCGCGTTCGGGCGGGCGGTCTTGGCCGCCGACGTAGCGCTCGAAAACCCGGCGAATGGCCGAGCAATGCCGTTCGTAATGCAGCAGAAATTCCGGGCCATCGGGATAATCCAAGCGGCGGGCGAGGTAGGCCAATTCGCGCGGGCTGTCGGGCAGCGAATGCGTTTGCTTGTGGTGCATGAGTTGCAAAGCGTGTTCCACCGTCCGCAAAAAAACGTACCCGCTGGTGAGTTGGCGGTATTCATCCGCCTGAATAAACCCGAAGTCCGCCAGTCGAACCAATCCATCCAAGGTGTTGAAGCTCAGCACTTCGGGATGTTGACCGCCGTGTGCCATTTGCAGAAATTGCGTGGTGAATTCCACATCGCGAATCGAGCCGGTTCCGGCTTTGACTTCGCCCCACTTGCGGCCTTGCTTGACGAGATCCGCCTCAATGCGTTCCTTCATCTCCCGGACGCTTTCGCGGAGTTCTTCAATCGGCGTGCCGAACATCAAAGGCCGCGCCCGCCGCAAAAAATCCTGGCCGACCGCCATGCTGCCCGCGATGGGCCGGGCTTTCAACAGGGCTTGCTTCTCCCACTGCCTGCCGTGCTTTTGCAGATATTGCCAATGGGAATCGACCGTATTCACCAACGCCCCGGATTTGCCCCACGGCCTCAGCCGCATGTCAACCCGGTACAAAAAGCCTTCGCCCGTGGCTTCGGTCAGAGCTTTGATGAGTTTCTGCCCCAGCGGCCAATACTTGGCGGCGTCGCGGTCGGCGAGAAAAACCAAGTCGATGTCCGAACTGTAATTCAATTCTTCCCCGCCGAGCTTGCCGAAGGCCAAGACCACGAAACCATCCAGCGAAAGTTTTGAGTCCTCGGCCAGCAAACTCAGGCAGGCTTGCACGATGCTATCGGTCAGCAGCGACAATTGCACGGTGACGGATTTCAAATCCAGAAGGCCGAAGGCGTCGCAGGCACCGATCCGCAGGAGTTCCCAATGCTGGCAGCGGCGGAGAGCATCGAGCTTGCCCGGCATCTCGGGGAATAGGGCGGCGGCTTGCTCTGCTTCTTCGCGGAACTGGTCTCGGCTTTTGAATTCCGCCAAGCGTTTGTGGTTGGTCAGCTTGGCCAAATAATCGGGATTGCGAAGCAGGATTTCCGTCAAAAACTGGCTGCCCACGAACAACTTGATCAGGATTTCCACAGCGCGGGGATAGCTTGCCAGATACCCGAACAACGTGTTGCGATCTTCCACGCATTGCACGAACCGCTCGAAGTTCACCAGCGAACCATCGGGCGTGGCGGCATCGGAAAGCGCGTGCAGCAACATGGGCAGGCAATCGCCCAATGCCTTTCGACCGACGGCATCGCGGGGCAAAGCATGCAAGCGTTTGAAGGCGAGTTCCGGGTGCTCGAAATTGACCGAACGCAGCAGTTCGCAGGCCGCGGCCTCATCCACAGAATCGGACAGCAATTCGCCGGGCGAGTCGATCAAGCTCATGCGGGCATTTTCCTTTGGGAATCATCGGGAACGCGAGGTTTCGGTAGACAGGTCATTCTAGGAAGTTGCCGGCCTTCGGCTCAAACCCACCGCCGTCGAGGCTTGGAATTGATTCGTGTTCATCACCGCAACATGCTATCATATCGCTAAACCCGTTACCTAAATTCTCGTCTTCGTCTTCTTACCGTGCCGCCGCCGTTATGATTGTTTTGGTTTGCGCTGCGTGGTTGGTGTTGGTCATTCTGTTGAGCAACCTCATCACGCGCCTGATGACCGCCGCCACTTCGGGGTTTGTGTTCCGGCTGATGATCTTCCCCGGCGTGCTCGCGCACGAGTTGTCCCATTACCTAATGTGCAAACTGACGGGGGCGAAAGTCTGGGAACTCAAACTCTTCGAGAAGCAGCACATCGGCCCACAAACCATCTACGGCGGGCACGTCACGCACGGGCCTTCCAAACTGCCCTTGTTGGGCGATCCGTTGATTTCGTTCGCCCCGGTGTTCGGCTGCTTAGGCGTAATGGCCTTACTGACCTGGGCCGCCGGCGACCCGTTGGATTTTCACACAAACCCCGCCGACACCCAAGAACTGGAATTGTCCCCGCTTCGCAATTTGACCGGAATTCTGCAAGGCGTGGTTTACGTCGTGGGACATCTGCCCGGTCAAATTATGGATCACGCGAAAGACTGGACCTTCTGGGCCTATCTGTATTTGGTGATTTCGCTCGCGATCGCGTTGGCCCCCAGCAAACAAGACTTCGCCAACTCCTACCGGCATTTTTGGCGGCACTTCTTAAAATTCCTGCTCGCAGCAGCGGTCGTATTTTTAGTGCTCTACTTCGCCGGCTCTTTATTGGCCCGACTCACGAACGCTTTAACCCCCTATCTCGTCGGCGTCTTCGCGTTCACGCTTTCGATATTGATCGTCACCCTTTTAATCGCGTGGCTTATCAGTCTGCTCATGGGCCTAATCCGCCGCTAGGTTGACCGAATGTGAACAGGACCAATTTGGTTCCATTCATTTGATAAATAGTCCGCTCAGCAAGCCCAACTTCGCGGGAATTGAGAATCGAAAATGCCTGCCTCTGGTAACGATTCCAACGAACACTTGGTTGACCCTCTGAAAAGTGTTCGCGAGATTGATGAACGGATTCAGGACGATGGCAAGTCCGCACCCAAACTCTCACGGAGGCAAAATGCCGTGATCGGCCTGAGTTGCGGCGCGGTTTTTCTTTTCTGGTCTGTATGGACCGGAACCTGGCCGATTCCTCGCGGGAAGGAGAACCGCGAGAAAGCCGCGAAGTTCTTGCGGGAACAGTTTCCTGATCGGGAGTTACAGCCCACCGCTGAGAATAGTAGCACCGCCCCCGTCGCGGCGGTGTTTCACATCATTCGATCTGGGAAGGCCGAGGAAGCCACAAAGGCCATCCAGTTTGCAGCAAAGCAGAACTTTGGATATGGCAGTCCCTATGCGATCGAACGATTGGAGAGTGATGACCCTCAACTGCGAACGGCTGCCAGACAATTTCTGCGAAAGATGGCTGGAAAGGATTATGGTTCCAATCCAAGAGCGTGGAGTGATTGGTGGGGCGATCCCCCACGAAGCGTGTTAGGCATCGTAACGGCGGGGCATTATTTCGTTCGAATGGCAATTCCGATTGTTAGCGGGGTGCTGGGCCTTCTTCTGTTGTCTATCGGTTCACACCGCCAGAATGAAGGAATTTCTGCACTTGGCAGTGCATTGGCGGTTCTAGGCTGGTTCCTGTTGATTGCCACGACGGGGCTTCAATTCGTGGGCAGTTTCGATACTTGCACGTTTGGAGATGACAAAATTGTCTACAACTCGGACCATGGAGTCGTGGAAGGTTTGGGCGATGCCAAAGCCGGCGGAGCGGGACTCTGGTTGCTCTTGTGCTTGATTTATATTGCAGTTCCATTTGTCGTAATCATCGGCGCGTTTGTAGTCGGTGGAGTTTTCCAAAAACCAACCGGCAACCCACAGCGCAGTAACCAGCAAAACCGACGGTGATCTCCCCCGCCATTAACTCATGGAAAATGAAACACAAAACAATGAGAGAGCTGTGAAGGCTCCGCTGGGCGGACCATTTGTGCGGCGCTAAATAGAAGAATTGTGGCCCGCAGAGCAAACCCTACTTCGCTACTTCGCTTTAAGCGATGAGAGTTTGGCGGTCATCACATTGGCTAAGTCGGGGCGGTTGTTGGTTCGGAAACAATCAATCGCCCGCTCGTACATTTTGATGGCATACGGGCTGGGCGAATCGCCTCGTTTGGGGGGAATCTTCGGCAGCAGTTTTTGGTAAAACGCAACCAAGCTGGCACTGGTTCCGCCGAGGGTTTTGTAGATTTCTTCCATGCGATCCAACATCCGCGGCACATAGCGGCCTTCATCGGCAAACAGCAGAATCACGACCGAGAGTTTCTGCACGGCATTGTTGGCATGTTTTTCTTGCACCAACAAATCGGCGGCCGCCAAGGCTGCTTCGCAGGCCAAATCGGGCCGACCCGCCGCTTGATAGAGACCGAGTAGTTTTTCGTAGAGTTGAAATTTGGCGGTGGGATCCTTTTCGTAACGGGTGATGTCTGCAAACACTTTCCAGGTAAAATCTGGAAAACCCGAAAACGTTTTGAACAGCAAATCCAAGGCCTGGACCATCATCCGCCGTTCATCTCGCTGAATCTCATCTGAACCGGACAACTCGGCCACCTTTCGCCAAGCGGCTTCGTGTCCGGGGCACAGCTTGAGGATCTTCAAATGGCTGGCGAGCTCTTCTTTGACTTTCATGGGTTCCTGCTTGTCAATCATCTCCAGCGCACGGGCGGCAAAATCGGCGTGCCGTTTCGCTTTGGGGTTGATGCCCAAGACCCGCAGTTTGCGTTCCATCTCACGATCGGTGGTTTGCTGACCGGTCTGCGGATCCCGCAGGTTGCCTACATAGTATTTATCGCCCCGGTAGCGGCCATAGGATTCCAGCGAAAACTGGATTTGGTTCGGCTTCACATCCAGCAGTTCCACCCACATCACCCAGGCATGCAGTTCGCCGCCGCGCGAGGCTCCACTCACATAAGCCGCCGGCACGCCCAAACTTTTTGCGACTCGACTGGCGAAATCGGCCTGCATCGCACACACTCCGCCCTGTTGCTTGATGTTGGGCAGCACATAATCTTTGCCATCCAACTTACAAACTTGGCTGCTCGTGCGCAGCATTTCGTGGTCGTAGGGCACCTCTTTGTAGCACTTGCCGATTTGCACCCGCCGGCTGAGATAATTATTGAGTGCCCATTGGCGTTCTGCAAGTGGCGTGCGATCGTTCACCATCCATGCCAAAAATTCCCAAGGCAGAAACTTGGCCCGTCCCTGCATGACCTGCTCCGCTTCGACGAAATAACGAAACACCTCCCTGGCTTGGAGTAATTCCTCCGGCATCTTGGAATGCGTTCGCCGAGCGTGGTGCGCATAATCGATCACGCTGCCCTGCGGTTTGTCCCAGACCACAGAAACCGCAATCGCCAATTGGGAATAGGCTTCGATCTGGTTCGGAAACTCTTTGCGCAGCGTATTGAATAACCCGAGCGCCGCGGGAAGATTATCGTACTGCGGATTGAGCGCCGTCAATAAGTCTTCGCGAATCTCGGGATGCTTGGCAAGCCAATCGGTCATTTCGCGGTAATCCTCCCCCCAAGCCTGCTGCATTTCCATTTCGTATTTGCGAGCGAATCGGTTGGCAAAGAGATTTCTGAGAACAGGATACGTTTCACCTGCGGTGAGGCGGTCTCGTTTTTGCAGGGCTGCAATTACATCCAAATCGGCATCGGTTTTGGGCAGCGTGTCGCCGGGTTCTGTCGTGGATGAGGCAAACGGTCCCAATACCAACGCTTCGCCAAAATGCGATTGTAGAGCGGCCAAGGTTTCTGAATTGTCTCCTTCATAAACAGCGAGCAAATCGCGGTCATGGAACACATGCAATCGATCGTTCTTCGCCATTTCTTTGCCGAAGAATTTCCGGCCATCTTCGCGAATTTGGTCTGCTTCTTTTTGGCTCGCCGAGACCGTTGGGTATTGGAAAACACCCACTTCGCCACCGTTGACCATAAGAGTCCGCCCTTGTCCCGAAAACTGCGGGAAGCGAGTGTGGTCACCCAGCACGGTGGCTGAAACTCCTGCCTTTTTGAGGGCGGCAACCACGGGATCATCTGATGGGGGCGGTTCCACCACGATCACGCTCAGAATTTCCGACGAGGAAAGGCTGCCATCCGTTTCTGTGGCCCGAATCGCAAACCGATATTCACCAGGCGAGAGATCTTGCGGCACATTCCATTCAAACCGACCGCTCGTTTGATCAAGTTTTGCTGCGGAATGCGGAGATTGATCGAGCGTGTAGGAAACCCTGCGAGCGGGCAGGTCGGGATCGTTCGCGATGGCCGTCACCTGCAGTTGCTCGCCTGCCTGCACGTTGCGTTTCGGCAATAGATTGAAGACCGGCGGTTGATCGACCTCATTCACGCTGAGTTTTAAGGTCGTCGCATCGGATAATTTTCCACTGGCGACTTCGAGGCGGATTTCGTATTCCGCAGGGCCTTGCTGCTCCGTTGGCATCCAAGAGAGTTTCCCGCTTTTGGCATTCACCACCATGCCATCGGGAGCATTCGCCAGTTTATACCGCAACGAATCTTTCGCAACACCTTCGCGTTTGATTTTCGGTTGGAATGTCCACTGAACCGATTCCGATATTTGCAGCGGATCGGACTCTGCAATTTTCAAAGTGGGCACGTTCGCGGGTTGCATTGCCTGAAACGCTGCCCATGCTAAGACTGCGACCATCAGAAAACCGCCAAACATCGCCCAAGGGGTTTGCCACCACGGAGGCTTTTGCCGACGATAACCCGCCCGTGCCGCGGAAGATTTTGGCGTGTTGATCTGGATTTGAATTCTTTCAGGCTGCTCAGGCGTGGCCATTTGCAAAGTCCTCTGACAATGAATGGGTTCTCAACGTCCAGTTCATGATTTTGTATTGTAGCGAGTGAAGATGTCCAAAAGAACCCGCAGGGATAGGGGATAAGTTAGTAGTCAGGGCATCGCCCACCGAAATGAATGTTGGTGGGCGATGCCCAGTCTGCATCTTCAAGTCAGGAGCGTGGGCTGTCACAAATGGTCTGCACTACAAATACTAACCGAACCGGCGCATAGCATAGCGAACGATTAAAGAAAACCATTCATTGGGCCGGGTTTCAGGTCGAGAGTTTTTTAGGTGTCAACGGGATAGTTTGCAATCATGCCGCCTATAACAAAGATCAGCACACCAAGTCCCAAAACGTAAACCGCATACTTTGATTCGCTCCAGCGATTACGGATGAAATAGAAGCTTGTAATGAAAATCACAAAGGAAACTACACCCGCAGAAAGATTCTTACGTCCGATAATGAACACAAGCCAAAAATGCCCTAGGAAGAAGATAGCAATTCCAACCAAAGCAACAATACCGCCCACTGTTTCCACATTACACCACCTTTCGAAATCGTCAGTAGCAGAAGTAGGGTCCGCTCTGCGGATCAATTTGAATCCTCCGTTGTTACAAGTGGTCCGCACAGCGGATCCTACAAATGCTGATTTGTTATTATCTTGCGCAGCGCAAAATAACACGTTTCACTATTTGGGTGGGACCGTCCCAACAAACCGCTGGACTAGGGAAATTGACAGATGGAATAGTTAAATTGAAGGGTTAATCCATGAACGACTGGCAATCGGCCAATTCTTCTATCGGGACTGTGTGGAATGTTTCAAATGTCACGACGGCAGCTTTGAGGGCGAGCGATTTGCAACAGCCCGCGATTCGTTTCGATATTCGAACAGACTTGTTCTTTTTGTCGATCACTACGATTCTGAATCCTGGCTCATTGTTAGTCGTATCCCACGCCACAAGAGCAAGAAATCGTCCGTTATCGCTTTCAGCAAAGACATCCTGCCAATCATAATCGGGAAGTTTGGGAGTCCACGTGCCTTCGAGGGTGAGATCAGCGCACCGAAACGGGGAGCCCATTCGAATTTCCATTGCGTTCAAGAATAAAGGCTGTAACGGCGCGTATGGCATTCGATCTCCTGTTACACAACGCGGAGTAATGGAGTGTGGCCATCGTCCACCGAAATGAATGTTGGTGGGCGATGCCCACCTTTCTCAAGCGCCTGTTGAAATTTGCCGTTCGTGGTTGAGGCGGAGTTGGCCGCAGGCGGCGTCGATGTCGGCCCCTTTGCGTTTTCGCACCGTGACGACAATGCCTCGGCTTTCCAAAATCTCGACGAACTCTTCGGTGCGCGGGGCGGCGGGATCTTGATAGGACAACTCGGCCACGGGATTCATGGGAATCAAATTCACGTGGGCATTGCGGCCCTGCAATAATTTTGCCAATTGATGGGCGTGGGCCGGGGCATCGTTTGTCTCCGCCAAGAGCACGTACTCGTAAGTCACCCGCCGGCCGGTCTGCTCGAAATACGCATCGGCGGCGGCGAGAATCGCCTCGATTCCCACTTGCCGATTGACCGGAACCAATTCGTTCCGCAAGCGGTCGTTGGGAGCATGCAGCGAAACCGCCAAGTTATAAGGCGTGCCCAAGGAACCCAACTCGCGGATGCGGTCGGGCAATCCCACGGTGGAAATCGTGATCCGCCTGGCTCCCAGATTCATCTCTTGGGGGCCGTGCAAAACTTCAAGCGCGGGCAGCAAGGATTTGAGATTCGCCAAGGGTTCGCCGATGCCCATGACCACGAGGTTGGTGATGCGTTCTTCGGTTTTCAGCAGGCGATCGATCCGCAGCACCTGCTCCAAAATTTCGCCGGGGGTGAGGTTGCGTTTCAAGCCTTCCAAGCCGCTGGCACAAAACACGCAGCCCATCGCGCAGCCGACTTGGGTGCTGATGCAAACGGTGCGGCGGGAGGTTTCCCGCATCAGCACGCACTCGACAACTTGGCCGTCATTGAGTTCCAACAACAACTTTTCCGTGCGGTCGCGGGCGATGTGATGTTCTGCGATGCGGGAAGCGAATAAGGCGAAGGATTCCGTCAACATCTCGCGAAACTTGGCGGGCAGATCGTGCATTTCCGCGAACGAGTTCGCCCGTTTCACGAATACCCAGCGGCGAATTTGATCCGCCCGAAACGCCGGTTCCCCGTGGGCTTGGCACCACGCCGCCAACTCCGCGCGGGAAAGATCGTTCAATAGCGGTTTGGAGTCCAAACTCACAGACACGGGGGACATGATGTTTTCGTTTTTTGACAGGATGAACAAGATGGACAGGATGGATGAGAAGGCGGTTTTATTCGGTGGAACTCTAGGGGCCACCATTGGAAGTAGGAAAGATTTTGGAGCGTTCAGAGGAACCGGGGGGCTTACGCCCCCCGCTCGCCTTTTGTGGTATGGATTGAGCTTGGCTCATTGCAAGTTCTCGTTCGCGGGGCGGTTAGACGAACTTGGTTTGGCCGGGCATGGCGACTTGGGGGATGGGCAGGTCGCCCCATTCGTATTTCTTGGGGCCGAGATCCTGCTTGGAATTCATCGCTTGCTCCCAGGTGATTTGCTGGCCGGTGTAACCCGCCATGCGGCCCATAATCGCCATCATCGTGCTTTTGGCCATGTAGTTGCCGTTGTTGATGGGCTTCCCCGTGCGAATGCTGGCGAAGAAGGCATCGTGCTCGTTTTGGTACATGTTGTCGCCGCGGATTTTGCGGGCTTTCCAAAGCGTCCCGCCTTGGTGGTCTAACATCTGATGGGCGAACACGTCTGCCCGGCCTTTGGTTCCCACGATGTGATCGGAAACATCCACCGCACACCCATCTTGCTGCCGGCAGCGGCTGAAGGCTTTGACGCCGTTGGCGTACTCGTACACGATGGCGAAGTGATCGAACACGTTTCCATAAAGTGCAGCCGTCCGGGTTTGCCGGCCTCCGGTTCCGCTGCAAGAAACGGGGTATTCATCCTGCATGGCCCAGGCCATTTTATCGAGGCTGTGAATGTGCTGCTCGGCGATGAAATCCCCCGACAGCCAAGTATAATACAGCCAGTTGCGGAGTTGATATTCCATTTCGCTCCAACCGGCTTGGCGGGGATGGCTCCACAGCCCGCGGGTGTTGTAACTGCACTGCATGGCCAAAATGTCGCCGATGGTGCCTTCGTGGATTTGCTCGAATGTGGCCTGCATGCCGTGGTGATACCGCCAACACAAGCCGGACACGATGGAGAGGTTTTTCTTTTGGGCCAGTTCGCAGGTTTCCAGAACCGACTTCACGCCGGGGCCATCCACCGCGACGGGTTTTTCCACGAAGACGTGTTTGCCCGCATCCACGGCGGCTTTCAAATGGGCCGGGCGGAAATGCGGCGGCGTGGCCAATAGCACCACGTCGCAAACGTCGATCAGCTCTTTATAAGCATCGAATCCAACGAACTTGTTTTCCGCATCCACCTTGACGCGCGGCCCGACGGGATTGTTTTTCAGGCTGTTTAGGCTGCTGTCCAAACGGTCGGCGAAGGCATCGGCCATCGCGACCAATTCGGTATGCGGATCGGCGGTGAGGGCTTGGGCGGCGGCCCCGGTTCCTCGTCCACCGCAACCGACCAGGCCGACTTTCAGCGTGTTGTTCTCGGCGGCGTAAGCCCTTTGAGCCACGCCCAACTGAGCCGCCATTGTGCCCAAAGTAATGGCCGTTCCCGTTTTGAGAAATTGCCGGCGGTCGCTTGCGTGTTCGGGTTTCGGGGTGACATCTTTCATGGGAAACATCTCCTCAACGGATGTTGGGCGAAAGGATTAAGCACTTTGAATCCAACCATCGTATCAAAATATCCCGCGATGGCGAGCCAACCAGCACCTCGGCACGAAGGCAAAACCTGGCCAGACTTGCAGAGGTGGTGAAATTCAGCGGAAGATCGAGATTGGGGAAAGTTCTTGTGATTTTCGCTTGAGGGCTTATGATACGAGATTACTTGCCATCGTTTTGCTCTGGAATTTTGCCCGCTTGAGAAACGCATTCGCCGCATGATAAACGTCGGTCTAATCGGATTGGGACCATTTTGGGAACAGCGCTATCGTCCCGTACTGGAACGATTTCGTTCGCGAATTCGCATCTGCGCGGTTTACGATCAGGTGGCGAGCCGGGCGCAAATTGTGGCTCAAGATTTCAATGCGCCTTTGGTCTTGGGGATTTCCAGCTTGGTGGACCGTGCGGACGTTCGCGCGGTGCTGCTGTTGGATAACGCCTGGCAAGGCACGGAACCCTTTCGGCTGGTGCTCGCGCGGAAAAAATCCGCCTATATCGCCGGCAGCTTGGGCAACGATGTGGAAAACATCGCCCGGCGGCATCTGGCGGGGTTGTCGGAAGGGCTGACGTTGATGCCGGAGTTCAGCCGCAGATACACCCCCGCCACCAGCCGCCTGCAAGAATTGATGGCCACGCAAATCGGCCCGCCCAAACAAATTCGCGTCCGCACGCCTCTGCCTCATCCCGCCTGCCAACCGCAAGCCCCAGGCCAAGCGAACGCCCGTGATTTTCTGGTGGGCTTGATCGATTGGTGCCGGCACATCATTCGGCTGCTGCCGGCTTCGGTCGAGATGTTCGTTCCCGAATCAAGCCAGACAGATTCCCAAATCGAACGCATCTTGCGGATTGAGTTCTGCAAATCTCGCGCGGGAGGAGAAGCGCCTACGGCGGAGTTTCAGATCCTTCGTGGGGAAGAGCCGATCTGCGATCAACCCATTCCCGCACCGAAGCCGCAATGCGAAATTGAATGCGCTCGCGGCCGCGCGATGTTTAGCGACCCCATGCGGCTGTCTTGGACGATGAACGACAAAAACCGCGTGGAGTCGCTCGGTTCCGACCGCAGCGAAGTCGAAGTCATGCTCGATCATTTCTGCCGCAGGGTTGTGGGCGGCTTGATCCCCGTGGCGGATTTGGCCGACATCTGCGCCCATTTGCGGTTGATCGAAGCCGCCGAACGCAGCCTCGCCATCGGCCGCCCCGTGCGCTTATCCCCCTACAATTGAAAAGGCCGCCGGCGTTTCCAGCGAGAACCCCCCGATGAAAAAACCATCCAACCCTTGCCCCACAGAATCCCTTTGGCAGCGCTTCCGCGAAGATGACAAATCTTCCCACCAAACCCGCTGGGGCCTCGCGATGATCGTCCTCTGGCTCGCCGCCCAATCGCTGTTGTCGATTTCTTGATCCAATCGGCAGCCGGGAGATGCTCTGCTTGGATTTAGGCGGAGCGTTGTTGTTCGGGGTATTTGATGCGGCCATGGTAGATGCCGATCAGCGATTTGATGAGGGATTCTTCCACCGTGTGAATCTCGCTGAGCTTCAAGGCGCATTCGTCGAACTGGCCGTCCAAAAGTTTCTTTAAGGTGATCTTGTGGACGAGGTTTTCGATGCTCGCGGGCGTGGGTTCGCTTAAAGTGCGGCTCGCGCTTTCCACGGTGTCGGCCAGCATCATTACGCCGGCTTCGCGGGTCTGCGGTTTGGGGCCAGGATAGCGAAACAGCGACTCATCCGCATCGGTGCGGTGGTCGGGTTGGAGGTCGGCTTGCTTGGCGGCGGCGTTGTAGAAATACTCGACCAACGTCGTGCCGTGGTGCTGCTCGATGAAGTCGATGAGCTGCCGGGGCAAGTTGTGCTGTTTGGCCAAGTCCACGCCGTCTTTGACGTGGCCGATGATGATCAGCGTGCTCATGGCGGGGGCGAGATGTTCATGCCGGCTTTCATCGCCTTTTTTGATGTTCTCTATAAAGTATTTGGGTTTGAGCATCTTGCCGATGTCGTGGAAATATGCCCCGACTCGCACTAAGAGTCCGTTGGCGCCGATGGCATCTGCCGCCGCCTCGCCGATGGAAGCCACGGTGATCGAATGGTTGTAAGTTCCCGGAGCACGCTGCACCAATTCTTGCAGCAAAGGATGGGAAACGTCGCTCATTTCCAACAGGCTGATGTCCGTCACCACGCCGAAGGTGGATTCGATGAAAGGCAAACTGCCGGCGACCAGGTATCCCGCGACCAGACACCAACCCGCTCCGCGTAAACTCGATAACAGCAACTCGCTATCCGCCCAGGGGTTGGTATAGGCTTGGCTTTGAATGATTCCCTGTCCGTAGGCCACGAGGAAATAGACTAAGCTGCCCCAGAAACCGATTTTGATGAGCGTGGAGCGGGAGGGGATTTGCGTGAGCGTGAGAATCGACGTGGCGGCCACGCTCATTAAGACGACAAACTGCCCTAAGTCGGCCCGTGTGGAAAGCGTGATGACCAAACACAGCGACAAGGCCAACAGCGTGGCCAAGACTTGGTTGTAGGCGATGGCGAAGATCATCGCGACCGCGGTGAGGGGAATCACCTCGGCTCGCCAGGGATCGAAAGACACCCATCGCCCCACCGCGGTGGCCAGCACGATCACCGCCAGAAACACGGCCAATCGCCGCACGCTGAACACGATCTCCGGCTGATTCCGCACCATGTACAAGCCATTCAAAGCGGCCAGAACCACCAGCAGCAAACCCACGGTGAGGAATCGCATTAACTTCTGTTCGGGCGAGGCGAGGCTGCGCATTTTATCGTATTCGGAGAGCAGCACGCTCAAGCGTTCCTCGTCAATGGCGAGTCCCGGTTCCACGAGCGGATCATTTTCGTGGTATTCATCGTATTGCTCCTTGGCCGATTCGCGGGCCTCGCGGCGGGCGAATTGCGTGCGGTCTTCGTCATAGCGCAGCGTGATGGGCCTTTTCATCAGCAGCCAACGCTTGAGATAATCTCTGAGCGGAAACAACTCGGGATATTTTTTGGTAATCGACGCCCCAAGAGTTCCCGTGTCTTGAACCAGTTCGCGAATCTGGATCTCTTCCGGCAGCACAATGTCCCAAGATTCGGGGTGGTTTTCCCTGACGATCATAATTTGCGTGTCGGAGGAAATGTTGTTGTCTTTCAGATCATCCGGGTCCGCCACGCCGTGCCGTTTCAGGGGTTCGATGAACTTGGTGAACTCTTTGACGAGCACATCAATCCGATTGCCGGAGACTCCATCTTCGGGAGCGACTAAAGCCTTGAGTGTGTCGAACTTCGTGTGCATGTCGGCGACCGGGGAATCGCTGGTTTGCGGATTTGCAAGATTCAAGCCGAACACGCTCAAAGTTGCCGAGGACAAATCCTCCACGCTCTTGGCTTGGGCGATCTCGGACAGACTGCTTTTGAGCAACGGGGGCAGCGTGTCCAATTCCTCGGGGTTATTGACGAAGATCGGATGGACTTTGGTTTCGGCTTTTTGACGGGCATCCTCGGTTTTGAAGCGGTTGGGGTGTTTGAAGCCGACCTTCGCGGTGATTCCGTGGTTGGGTTGATCGCCCAGGCGATAGGTGAACGGAACCTGCCACGCCTGCACCGCCACCAGCAACAGCAGAATTGCCAGCGCGCACATCCCCAGCCGCAACAAGGTTTCCCGATTGCGAAAAGTGATCTGAAACCAGCGCGTGGCCTTCGAGGCGGGCCTTAACGTGGCCGCCCGGGCTGTTCGCGTTTTTTTGGGGGCGAACAACGGCATAATACGCCTCAAAATGTGAGGCCGGGAACTCCTATTGCGAAGACAACAATCTTTCGTGACCGAACGTGCCCGGCCTTATTTCTTGCGAGACTTGTGTTTGTGCAGGGTGGTTTCATCGTAGGCTTTGACGATCTCCCGCACTAAACGGTGCCTCACAATATCGCGGCCCGTCAATTCGACCACGCCCACATCGTCAATGTTCTGCAATCGCCTCACGGCATCGGTCATTCCGCTGGGGGTTTGGTGGGGCAAGTCCAATTGCGTAATATCCCCCGTGACCACAATCTTGGAGTCCGTTCCCATGCGTGTCAAGAACATCTTCATTTGCGTGATGGTCGTATTTTGTCCCTCATCCAAGATAATGAAGGTTTCATTCAGCGTGCGGCCCCGCATAAATGCCAAGGGCACAATTTCGATCACATCGTTCTCCATATAGCGTTTCACCTGCTCGAAGTCGAGGATGTCGTGCAGGGCATCCAGCAAAGGCCGCAAATACGGATTGACTTTCGCAAGCATGTCGCCGGGCAAAAAACCCAGCCGTTCGCCGGCTTCGACGGCAGGCCGGACCAGCACGATTTTGCGGACGATCTCGGTTCTTCAGCGCATGAATTGCCATCGCCACCGCAAGATAGGTTTTCCCGCAACCCGCCGGCCCAAAACAAAACACCAGATCGTTTTTTTGGATGGTTTGCACGTACTCGGCCTGTCCGGGCGTGCGGGGTTGCACTCGCTTGGCTCGCTCGAACACATCAATCGCGTGCTGCTGCAATTCGCCTTCCGGGTCGCCGAGTCCCACAATCTCCCGAATTGCCCGGGCAACATCTTCTTCCCCGATTTGCCCTTTGCGTTCCAGCACGGATTTGAGTTCCAGAAACACGTCCAGCCCTTGGCGAATTTGCCGATCTTCACCGTGGAGTTGGATTTCATCCCCGCGAACAACAACTTCCACGCCCACGGCCTCGCGAATCTGCCGCAGATGGCGGTCTTGCGCACCGAACAAAGCCAAAATCTGATTCTGGTTGGCAAACGTAATCGTGGATTCAGTCATAAAGAGCCATTGATTAGCGAAGATTTTCGTAGAGCCAATGCCCATGAGTGGATTTTATCGCGGGGAAATTCGATTCCTCGGCATTTTATCTCCCACCGAACCGCGAAAGAAGCATCCGGTCCGCGACTTTTGAACAAATGCTACAATTTGCATGAATTGAAGTGATTACCCTGCCGGGAGTTATCTCCGGTCCGTATCCCAGGGTGAATTTCCTCGCCCTCATAATTTCATAGGACAAACTCCAGCCAAATCGGACTTTTTTGTTTCGAGTTGAAGGATTTTCACTCCGATACTCATTCATGGTACGACTGGACTTTGGCAAAATTTCAGGAAGCAGCAGAAATTTTGAGTCGCAAATCCCGTTCCCAATCTTTGTGGTCTTCTGCTTTGTGTTCCAGCGGATTTTGATGAGCTTGCCGCATGGAGACTTTGGGGGAAATCTGCGGGGGAGGATTAAGATTCCGATTGTCGGGGGCCGATAATTCAGACAGGTTCCCTGCCGCTTTCGTTTCCGCGCGTGGTGGAACCGCGTTCAACACGCCACCGCGACCGCTGCTCGAGAGAGGGTTTTCTGTGATGTATCACTCGCAATTTGGACTGAACCGCCGGCCGTTTTCCTCCACGCCCGACCCCACTTGCGTGGTTCCCGTGGGCGGAATGCCCGAAGCGATTTCCGAATTGGAACGCTGTGCCCAAGATGGCCAAGGCATTGGCGTGCTGACCGCTCCGGCGGGATTGGGCAAAACCATTCTCTGCCGAAAACTGGCCGACACCCTCAAAAATCAGTTCGCGACGGTGTTCTTGCCCAACGCGAATTTCCCCACTCGGCGCTCGTTGCTGCAAGCGATTTTGTACGAAATGGGGCATCCTTATTTACGGCTCGGCGAACAGGAACTCCGGCTGGAATTCTCCGCCGCCGTCCGCGATTTGCACCCCGACCGTGCGGGCTTGGTCATCATCGTCGATGAAGCCCATTTGCTGCACAATCGGCTGTTGGAAGAACTCCGCACCGCCACGCATCTGGTTCACGACGGCGAAATGCTCGTGCGGTTGATTTTCAGCGGCGCAACTGGAATTAGAAGAACGGCTCATCAAGAAAGATTTGGCGGCGATCAATCAGCGCATTGTCTGCCACGGCAGTTTGTCGTCGCTGTCGATGTTGGAATCCGAAGAATACCTTCAGCAGCGGATCGAATGGGCGGGCGGGCAGATGCCCGAGATCTTCGCCGCCGAGGCCGCCCGCATGATCTGCCAAGCCAGCGATGGCAACCCCCGCTGCTTAAACCAACTCGCCGACCACAGCCTGCTTGTCGCCGAGGCCGCCGGAAAGGCGCGGATCGAGACGGGGCACGTTCTCGAAGCCTTGGAGGAACTCAAGCAACTGCCTTTGCAATGGAATCACGTGGCCATCCCGCGGGCTTCGGAAACCCACTCGCAGCCCGTGGAAATCATTCGCGAGACTTCGGACACCCCGGAAACCTCCGAAGGCGAACCGCAAACCGCCTGCTTTGAATGGGTGGCGCCGGAGGAAGAAATTCTCGTGGGGGAAATCACCGAGGAAGAGATTCTTGTCGAAGAAAGCACTGAGGAATTACTGGCCGAAGTTGCGGAAACCGAGCACGAAGAGGACGAAATCGAGATCGCTTGGGACGCCGAAGAACTGGTAATTCTCCCGGACCTCGAAGGAATGCTCGCCCAAGAACTCGCGATTGAGACTCCGATTCCTCCCGTGGAATCTCCCTCGGCGCTCATCGAATTTGAAGAAGAATTCGTCACCGATCATTACGCGCAACTCGACCGGGGAATGGCCTTGCCTCTCTGCGAAAGTTCGCCGCGAGACTGGCACACTTGGGATCCTTTGGAGGAACTGCGGATCGAGGAAGATGCCTTCGCCTTGCCTCCCGTTTCGTCGGCGGTTGCGGATGTTACGGTGATCCATGCGATGCCCTTGCCAGGGGAAGAATGGCAACCGGAAGATCTTTGCCCCGCTTCCCGCAAACCAATCCCAGGCGATCCTACGGAAATCATCGATCGGATTCTGCCCTGGATTGATGCGGCTCTGGACAACGATTTGCTGGAATCGGAACCAATTCCATCTTCACCGGATGATTTCTCCTCGGAGATTTCACAGAATCGCCCTACATGCAGAATTGGGAAAGCCCGCCGGTTGTGATTGATTCGCTGCCCGTTTGGGAACCGGATCATTCCGAAATCGGGGCCTCTCGCGAGTATTATTTGGAAGACTCTGCGGGCGGTTTGGAAGAGCAGATCGCCCAAACCGTACTCGACACTTACGACGATGTCCACCCTTTGATGTGGAACTCGAGCACGGCAGAGGAAATCGAACCGCCGCCGCGCGTGGCAGGCGAGGAGCCGATCCGTGATCCGGGCGATGCCGCCCCGTTCGAGGAACTCCAAAATCACCTGCGGCAAGCCGTGGACGCCATTCGCCCGGTCGAGGAAGACCGACTTCCCGAAACTTCGTCGCTGAAATTCGACATCGTGCTGCCGGAATCCGATGAAGAGGCAACGGCCACCGGCAGCAAGCAACGGAGCGAAAACCCATCCGGCGAAACATCTTACAACAATCTGTTCAGTAAAATCCGTCGGCGGAAACAGGCATAGCCCGAAAACCGAATCTGCCATCTTCAAAACCGCTTGGCCCCCAAAAGGCCAAGCGGTTTTTCTTCGTCAACTCCGCAACGATCAGAACGGTAGGCAGTAGGCAGAGGGCGGTAGGCAGAACTGGGAACATGCACGAACTTCAGATTGAGTCACGATGAGCGTTCTGAGTCTTCACATCATCAATTGAGAAACGTGAACGTTCGCTAATCAATGCGAATTTTATGGGTCTCGCCGAATCAACGCCGGTTTGGATTCTCTTCTCAATCCTGTTTATCCTGTCTAAGAATATCAACCGTTTCCCGGTCCCGATTCTGCTTGGGCTTTCGACGGGATGAACAGGATTGACAAGATGCTTTCGGCTGAATCCCTCTCGGCTCCGTTCCGGCGCAGGGACTGCCGCCAAAACGCACGGGGGATTGGTTTGGGGGGTCCGAAACGGTCCGTTTTCACTCCCCAAAGACGCCGGATTGCCGGCGGATCGACAACAAACCGCCGGCTTGGGTTCAGCGACAATTCACCGAGAGGGAAACGTCATTCCGGCTTCTGAACGGGGAGGGGAACCAACAGCGGTTTGGGGGGCTGTGGTTCGCCTGCGGGAAGCGGTTGGTTTTGATCCAGCGAGAGCAAATCATCGGCCTGGAGCACTTCCGCCAGATCGACGACGGCTTGCCATTGGGCCGAGAGCACGTTCACGTAATCCCCGATGATTTGCCCAAGCTGCTGCTGCGTGACGATAATTTGGGCGAAGTCCACGTTGTCGGCACCTTCGCGAAATCGCCGATACACTCCGCGATAAGTTCGCACCTGATCGGGCAGGATTTCCTCGCGGTAATTTTGGGCGAGGACGCGATTGCTGGCATAACGGGCATAGATTTCCGCGAGTTGGGTCGTCAAGTCGATTTGGGCGGCGACCAGGTTTTGGTGGTTCTCCACAATTTTCGCTTCCGCCGAGGAGATGTTCCCCTGATTTTTGTTGAAGACCGGAATGGGCAAGCCCAATTGAAAGTTGTAAGTCACGCTGTCTAAAGTGGTTGTGTCATCGTATTGCACCGTGCCGTACAAATCCACGTTGGGAATCGGGGTCACTTTTTGCAGTCCGAGGTTGAACTCGCTTTTGTTAATTTTGGTTTGGGCGATGGACAAGTCGGTGTGCCGGGCCAACATCATCGCTAGCGCGTTTTCGTAAGTGATGTCGGGGACGGGCATTTCGGGCGAGCCATCCAATTCCCGTGGCTTCAACGCGGGCGAGTTCAAAACTGCCGCCAATTGCCGCCACGCCGAGACGTAATCGTTGCCTGCGCGAATCACGGCGTTTCTGGCTTCGACGGCGAATACGCGAAGCTGCAAAGGTTCGTAAGCGGCGGATTCGCCTCCCGCGACCAGATCGATTTGAGCTTCAAACGCATACTGAAACAGATCCGCCAAGCCCCGCGCGAACTTCAGCCGTTCTTGGGCGATGAGGGCCAGAAAATAATTCCGGCGAACCGAAGTCGCCAGATTGATCTGAATTTGCCGAAGCTCATACTGGGCGGCGGCAATGTCTTGAGCCGACACGGCCTGGGCGCGCTTGAGTTTATCCGCCGTGATGACGGTTTGCGAGGCGTAAATCCCGTGGTATCCATACGATGCGTTGGTGTTCACGGTATCGGCTTCATACCCGATCACAGGGTTGGGATACAGCCTGGCTTGAACGGTCTGGCCTTTCGCCTGTTCCACCCGTGCTACCGCTGCTTGCAGCAACGGGCTTTTTGTATAGGCTATTTCTTGCAATTCGGCCAAGCCGATGCGTTCGTCCGGGTTGTCTTCGGGCGTGAAAGGAAACGCGGGCAACGCCGGCAGCGACTTGTACGCCGCGCGAGTTTTCTCGCGATGCGTTTCGTAAGGCTCGTTCAAGTCTCGAGCGGGAACCGTCAGCGGCGGAACCTCGGCTCCCGGAACCGTTTTCGGAATCTGGAATTTATTCTCGGAACCATCCAGGGACTTTCTATTTGCCGGTTTTGTCTGAACCTTCAGATCATCCAAAAACCGAGTGAGCGAAATGCTTCGCTGCGCTTTGGTGGGACGGCAGGAGGAAATCGAATCCGCCGGATGAATGCCCGCCAACACCGATGGTTCCGCCGGTTCGGCTGATGGCGCATCGGCGGGATTTTGGTCGGAAGCAACCCTCGGCATTTTCGTCTCTTGCTTGATCCCATCTGAACAGACATTCGAAGATTGGCACCCCAAAACCATTCCGCCCAAGGCGAAAACGAGGATGCCTAGTCTTCCATCACCGCGCAAAGTCATCCATTCCCCCCCCATTTGAAATCGCGGCTCGCGCAAAAAGATTGCGACAACCGTTGGGGAGTATCGACCGGAAGCAGTATGCCAATCGAAGAAGATTTGCCGGTTTTTCCGGCAAAGTTCGCCACTGACCCACTCCGATGGCCATCACATTCTGCCACCAAAAAACGCGAAACGGGCGGATTTGGGTCTGGATTGACCGCAAGTGGAGCCAGAGTTATTATCCCGCTCCTTTCTCCCGTCTGCCGAAAATCCCTCGCGTCAAGGATGACGATGATGAGTTCAATCCCGGTCGCCTGGCCGCAAACGCTGACTCCCTTAGAACAACTTCGCGAAGCCCGTGGCATTCTCCGGGATGAAGCCGATGCTCTGCATGCGCTCTCCAAACGCTTGGATGCGGCATTTTGCGTGGCTTTGCGAACTCTGGCAGAAAGCAAAGGCTGCGTGATCGTCACCGGGGTGGGCAAAGCCGGGCTGATTGGGCAAAAGATCGCGGCCACGCTGTCTTCCACTGGAACGCGGGCTTATTTTTTGCATCCTGTGGAAGCCATGCACGGGGATCTCGGCTGCATTCACGAAGATGATGTCGTCTTGGCCCTCTCCAACAGCGGAGAGACGGAAGAAATCGTGCGGCTGATTCCGCTGGTCAAACGCTTGAAAGTTCCCTTAATCGCTTTGACCGCCACTGAGAACAGCAGCCTGGGATCGCAAGCGGAGGTCACCATTCGCCTGGGAAAAATTCACGAAGCCGGCCCGCACGGGTTGGCTCCCTCCACAAGCACCACGGCGATGTTGGCCGTGGGAGATGCTTTGGCTTTGGTGTTGTGTCAACTGAAAGGGTTTACGCCGCAACAATTTGCGGTGTTTCATCCGGGTGGCAGTTTGGGCCGCAAACTCTCCCGCGTGAGCGAGATTATGCGGAAGGGGGAAGAACTACGCATCGCCCCGGTCTCGGCCACGATTCGCGAAGTGTTTATCACGCTGGGCAAACCGGGCCGTCGCACGGGCGCGGTGATGTTGACAGACGATCAGGGAAAACTCGCGGGGTTTTGCACCGACAGCGATTTGGCCCGCTTGTTGCAAATCGATCAGAATCTTCCCTTGGATCGCCCGATTTCCGAAGTGATGACGCGAAACCCTTTGACGACACTGGCCCATAAGCGTTTGGTGGATGTGGTGGAAGTGCTGTCTGCCCATAAGATCAGTGAATTGCCCGTGGTGGATGATGCAGGCTGCCCGATCGGACTCATCGACATCACCGATGTGATCGGACTGATGCCCGCCGATGATGCCGCCGACTTAATCCAAGATGCGGGATGATCGGCCCGAACATCCGATACGACAGGAAGCAGAGTTTCCCTTATCCCAGAAGGTGAATAACTTACCGAGCCGCGACCGTTAGGGAGCGGAGTTTCGAGCGATGTGATCACCGCTCCCTAACGGTCGCGGCTCGGAGCGTCACTCCGTCCCTAATCGACTCTTCCGCCTGATGAGGGTTGTCCCGTGTCCGCAGACAAAATTCCCAAGGTCGCCGCCTTTCGCGGTCGTGCGTGGAAACGTCTGGGATTGACGGCCACCACCTCCGCCGCGTTGACCGGGTTTTATTGTCTATACGCTTTGGCGATGCGTCCGGTCGTCGAAACGCCGGGCTTGGGACCGCGAACCAGTTTCAGCAACGAAGGTGTTTGGGCTCCCGCGCGGCCACGCCAAGGCGAGGAAATGGCAATCCGCTATTTGCCCTCCCAACCCTGGGCCGAGAAAGCCAAGTACATCCTCCGCACCGAAGAAGCCTTCATCTATTTCGAGGAATGGGAGCCGATCGATGAAGATAAAGCCGTCCGCTTCACACCATTCGCAATGGTCTACATGAAGAAAAGTCGCAAACCCGACGAAGAGCCGATCACTGTCATCAGCGATTCCGCCTACGTGCGGTTCGTGAATAAGTTTTCTCTCACATCTTCCAACGCGGGGCGGGTAATTAACGCGGCCTTGGAAGGCTCGGCGTTGATCGAAGGCGACAAAGGCATGCGGGTTCAAGGCCACAACTTTGTGTTTTCGGAAAAGCAAATGCGGATCTGGTCTTACGGTCACGTAGATTTCAACTATGGTCCGCACAAAGGCAACGGGCACGAATTGCAAGTCGATCTGATTCCCGATGAAGTCGCCCGCGCCGAAAACAAGCTCGCCGTCAAAGGGTTTAGGACCGTGCGTTTGCGGCGGAACGTCTTGATGGATTTGGAGTTCCGCGAAGGCGAATCGGGACCGCTGTTTGCGCAAAACTCCGCCCCGCCACTTCCCCCCAAAGAACCTGCTGCCGAAGTAAACACCGACGAAGAAACTCCGCCCTTCGCGACTGAGGCAGAACCCGCACAGCCCGCCAAAGAATCCAAAAAAACGAAAGAGCCGAAAGAACCCACAATCGTCAAAGTCCGCAGCGCGGGCAGTTTTGAATTCCAGGTGGATGCCAACATCGCCATCTTCGAGGATGAAGTCCGGGTCTATCAGCCCACGGAACCCGGCAAATACAACTCGCTGCAATCCGACCTGATGACATTGTACTTTGAACCCAAAGAGAAAACCCCGAAACCCGGCAGCGAAACTCCGCCCCCAACAGAAACAACAAAGGTCGCCGAACCGCCGGCGGCGAAACCGGCTGGGGAAGAGTCCTTCAAGTCGGTGGATTCCAATTTGACGTTTCGCCGGTTGGTTGCAGTTGGGAAAAACGTGATCTTGCGTTCGGAAACCAATAACCTGATCGCGATGATGCACCATCTGGATTACGATGCCAAATCTCGCTTGGTCAAAATGACGAGCCGGGATTTTGTGCGGGTGCTGCAAAAGCAAAGCGAAATGCAGTGCCCCCTCATCGAACTCTTGCACCAAGCGGGCGGAGAGGTGTCGCATCTTTGGGCCAAGGGCGCGGGTTGGCTCAAAAGCGTGGATGAAAAAACCGGCAAGTTGGCCTTCGCCGCCCAATGGAAAAAAGAACTCCGCAAACTGCCCGACCCCCGCACCGGCCTGAATTTGATCGAGTTGGAACAAGAAGCCCTCGTCCGCCAACCGGAAGACCAATTCGGGCTGGCGGCGGAGTTTATGCGGTTGTGGCTGGAACAAGAAGAAAAAACCAAGCCGGAATCTCCGGGGTTGGTCTCGACAGACTCCCCGGACGACAAGCAGGAATCCTCGAACTCCAGCCGTATGCAGCCCAAACGCTTGTTGGCACTCAAAAACGTGGCCATCGTCAGCCCGCAAATGCAGGGTCAATCGCAACGGTTGGAAATTTGGTTCGAGCCGGCCCCTGTTTCCGCACCGCTCAATTTGGAGACCGCCGACACGAAGCGCCCTCGCACCGACCTGGAACCCGCCGTCAAGCAGGTTCCCAATCCACCCGCTACCAAAGATCCCGCGGCTTCCGATCCGGCCGCCAAAAAGAAATCGGACGATGGCCCGATTGAAGTCGTCGCGGATTTGATTAAGGTCAAAGTCCTCACACATGCCGGGAAGCGTTCGTCCGATGTTTCCGAAATTTGGACCGAAGGCCGCGTTGACGTTCGGCAAGCCCACGCTAAAGACGTCTTGCCTTTGCACATGACGGGCGACCGATTGCACGTTTTGAACCGTGCGAAAGACGATCAATTGATGACGCTCTGGGGCAGTCCGGGCCACGTGCGCGACCGGGGCATGCACATCGAAGGGCGGGACATTTTTCTGGACCGCCGCAAGAATTTCTCCCGCGTCAACGGAGAAGGTTTGTTGCAATTGCCCGTCAAGCGTTCGCTGGAAGGCGAAGAAATGCAGGAGGCCAAGCCCCTCGATGTTTGGTGGACCGAGCAAATGACGTTCGACGGCTTGAACGCCAAGTTCTTCGGCAATGTGAGGGCCATCTTGAACAACGACGGCATGCGAAACAACATGCGCTGCGAGGAAATGAACGTGCTGATGACGAATCGCATTTCCTTCACCGAAAACCTAAACGAAAACGAAAACGATCCCCACAAAAAAGACCGCCCCAAAGCCGAGATCTCCCGCGTGGAATGCAAAGACGGCGTGGAATTCGACAGCTACAAATACGAAGAAACCAAGCTGACGGAAATCCGCCGGGGGCATTTCGCCGAGTTCGCCCTCAACCAGATCACGGGCGACTCTAAGGGCCAAGGTCCAGGGGAGATCAAAGTTTGGCGGCGGGGCCGAGGCAAACGGGCGGGCATGACTCCCAACGCAAGCGTCAAAGCCAATCGCGCGCTGAAGCCCGACACGTCGGAATGGGAATACATGCGGATCGAATTCGCCGGCCTCGCGGATGGCAATCTCAAGCAAAAGTTCAATACCTTCCGAGACCGCGTGCAGATCATTTACGGGCCGGTGGAACGCTCGCTGATGGTCATTCAAAGAGACGAAGTTAAGCAGACCAAAGATGCCGGGGCAATGAGCTGCGAAAATCTCCGCCTCACCCAACGCGATTCGGCTCAAAAAGAAGAACCGGCCCACGTGGAATTGTTGGGGACCGGAAACGTCAAATTGGAAGGCAACACGTTTAACGCCCGCGCGGATTCGGTCAGCTTCGATGAATCCAAAGGGCTTTATACGCTGCGTTCTCAAGGTTCCCGAAAAGCCACCATCTGGCGGCAAACCCAAGTCGGCGGCAACCTCAGCCAAGCCGATGCGCACCTGATGCACTTCATTCCCTCACGCAACATCCTCAAACTCGACCGGGCCGTGGGCTTGGATGGAGTCAATTAAAATTCGGTCGAGGGTACTGTCTCAGCCACATTTTCGGGTTCACTTCTCGGGAGGGTGAGGCTCCTGCAGAGGCACAAACAAGCGTGACGGCTTCTGTTATGGCGCCAGCGCGAGCTTCGCCCGCCCAGCTCAACCCTCATTCTTCGCTGTGGTGACGCACGAGGCGATAAACAAAGGCACTAATCTGCTCACATTGACAGAACACCCTATTCCTCTATAATTCGAGCAAGTTGGAAACGCCAGCAAAATTCACACCCATTCTGATGGGTTTTCGATTTCATTAAAAACACAATCACTCCATTTTCGGGGGTACGTTCAAATGTCAGAGAACCTGTTGACGTTTACCGATGAGAACTTTCAAGCGGAAGTTTTGGATTCCGCCCAACCCGTGCTGGTGGATTTCTGGGCTCCGTGGTGCGGTCCTTGCCAACGGCTGACGCCCACCATCGAAGAACTCGCCGCCGAGTACGAAGGCCGGGTGCGCGTGGGAAAACTCAATACCGATGAAAACCCGCAAACCGCCACCACGCAACAAATTAGCGCAATTCCCACCGTGATGCTCTTCAAAGGCGGGCAGCCCGTGGAGAACGGACGCTTCGTCGGATTGACTCCCAAAGACATGTTCAAATCCGCCTTGGATCAGCACGCCGGCTAACTAATTTCTATCCAATCTCGTTTCCGAACGGCTCGCATGGGAAAGGACTCCCTCGATGAGCGGCCCCGCCCCAGATCAAACATCTTCTTCTCCATCGGCCTCGCCGGCTCCGATTCCCGAAATCGGCAGCCCGGCTTTGAAGCCGCATTTTTCCGTATCGGCATCACCGGGTGATGGGGCATCCGATCGAGTGGCGATCTCACCCGATGTGCAAACTCCCGCCTTGCGAGTGCATTCCCCCGCTGTCCAAGAAACGCAAGAGCCGAGCCGCGGGAACCGTGCTTCGCAAAGAACACGAACTGCTCGTGGAAGCCAGCCGAGTCGCGGATCATCTGCAACGCCACTTCACGGAGTTGGATCAAAGGGAAAGCCAAATCGGCCAACAGCGCGAGCAACTCGAACAGCAACGCCGGCAAATTCAAGCGGCGGCAGCGCAATTGGAGCGGGAACTCAACCAACGCACCCTCGACTTGAAACAACGCGAAGATGGTTTTCGCAAACAAATGGCGGACTGCGAACAGTTAATCGGCGACTTGGAAGAACAACAAAAAGTCTTGGGGCGGGCGCGGGCGGAACTCGAAGACGAACGCGCCCGTTTGCAAAGGGATTTGGCGACCGAAAGAGCCAATCTTCGCGGGGACATCGAAAGCGAACTCGCCGGCGAGTTCCAAAAATTGGAGCGATCCAACCAAGAGTTGGCCGATGAGCGCCGCCGCTTCGCCGAGGAGGTCGAGCAGCACCGCCGAGACCACGAAGCCGCGCTCGAAGAAGCCGATCAACAGTTGGAGTTTGAACGCCGGCAACTCGAAGAAGCCATCCGGGCGGAGAGAGAGTCGGCACGGAAAAAACTCGCCCAAGAACGCCAAACCTGGGAAAGCGAACTGACTTCACGGCAAGCCGAGTTGGAACGGGCGAAAAGCGAACACGCGGAGGAAACGCAGCAACAACGGGCAGAGTTAGAAACACTCCACAAGCAACGCACGGCAGAACACGCCGAAAACCAAAAGCAACTGATTGCCGAACGCGAACAATTCGCCCGAGACCAAGCCGAGCGCGAACGGCGATTTCAGGAAGAACAAGCCACACACGATAACCGGCTGCGATTCCAAAAAGATCACTTGGAAAAACTCCGCGAGGAATTGGAAGCGTTTCAGCGGGAATTTCAAATCGAGAAGCAGCAAACTTCGCAGCATCAGGCTCGCGAAACCGAATTGTTGCGGTTGCGGAAAATGCAATTGGACGAACACCGCGGGCTTTTGGCTTCTCGCGAAGATTCGCTCCATCGCGAGCGGGAGACGTTCACCCGCGCCCAAGCTGAGTCCGCTGCCGAGGCGGAGTCCGACCGCATTCGTCTGCGGGAAGACCGCGGGCTATGGGAGCAAGAACGCGGGGCGTTGCAGGCGGATCTCGAACGCCGGAGTGCCCGCTTGGCCGAGTCGGAGGAAAAACTGACCGCCCGCGAAACCCGCCTGGAAACTCTAAGGGCGGAGATGGACGAGACCAACCGCCAATCGTTGGAATCCCGCTTGGCTATCGAAGAAGCCTGGGCGGCGTATTCCGAAGCCGCCGGTCTGGAGATTGCTCAAGCGGGCGTCGAGGAAGCCCGCCGGCGCTCAACAAGCAACTCGATCAAGTCCATCAAGAACTGGAAATAAACCGCAGCGATTTGGCCGAGGAAATCCAAAACCTGCAATACCAAAAGGCCGCGTTTGAAACCGAACGCCAAACTTTGGCGAATTGGGCCACCGAACGCGACCAGGCATTCGCCGCGCGGGAAGGTCAACTCCATCGGCAATCGCAGGCGTTGGAATCCCGCGATATTCGCTGGCGATCCCTGCGGGATCAATGGACCCAAGAAAAACTCGAAGCCGAGCAGATCATCCGCGATCTGCTCGACCAACTCGAATCAGAGACCAGGAATCAGGGGCCCGAGGTCAGAGGTCAAAAATTGGAGGTCAGTGGTCAGGAAAGACTTGGTTCAAGTCTCGATTGAGGGACAGGTTTGTCCCCCAGGAATTCCGATCACGGATTTTTAGGCTGTGCTCAAAGCAGCCTTTAGAACACTGCTTCGAGAAAAGCCCCCATTGGCAAGCATGCAGAATCGGAAGTCTTTCCCCGTGGTCATTGGGGTTTGGTCATTGGTCATTGGTCATTCTCAATGATAAATTTCCTCGTGTCTGGCCGTGCCGTCGATGTAGAGTTCGTTTTGCACGGGGATCAGCACTTCCAACACCCGCCTGAGCACCTCGGCGGGGGAATTCACAGCGTCGATTTCGAAGATCATGTCTTTGGGGTAATACTCCATCACGGGCTTGGATTTCTCGTGGAAGATTTCGAAGCGTTTGCGGATCACAGCTTCGTTGGCATCGTCGATGCGATTTTCGCGAATGGCCCGGCGTTTCATGCGGTGGATCATGCGTTCTTCATCGGTGCAAATCAGCCGGACAACCCGCATCACGTGGACATCGGCTTCGAGTAGTTCGGCCTGGCGGGTGTTGCGAGGAATGCCGTCGAGCACCAGCAAGTCTTCGTAAGGTTTGTAGGCGGTGACCCCGATTTGGCCTTCCAATCCGTGTTTCCAGATCTCCAGCGTGAGTTCATCGGGAACGAGTTGCCCTTGGGAAATGTAGCGATAGACTTCTTGTCCATGAGGCGAACCGATTTCCAAAGAGCGAAACACATCCCCGCTGGAAAGATGAAAGAAGCCGGGGATCGTACCCAAAATCCGCCCTTGTGTGCCCTTGCCGACACCGGGTGGGCCGAACAAAAGGACGGCCTTGTGTTTTTTATCCATTGAGGTCTGGCCTTGTTTTTTGCGAGAAGCCGTGGGAACGAGAGTTTTCCCCCGATGAGGAAAAATCCAAACGAGACATGCTAACTTTTGCAGACTGGTTCTTCAACACAAAAAGCAGCTTCTTTTCGTTCCCAGTAAAAATTTGCTCAGTTCCAAACTTGAAACAAAGCTAAGTGCAGTCTAGGGAAGATTTTACCCCATTGGTTCCCCATCGCGCGAGTTGGAGCACGATGGGTGGTTGTCCTTAAAAATCACGGAAACCAATCGGGAAAAACTTTGCAGAACGTATTTTTTTGTTCAGAACCCCCGCGCCATGTGTTCCAAGAGTTTTCACTCCTTAGCTTTCGGGTTCTGGAAGGGGATCGGCTCGGCGGAGATTTTTACGTCTTGATCGCGGAGGTGCTTGTCGAAGAAAGCCATCACTCGGTTGGTAATTTCCGTCCCGCCGATGCCGTGGCCCCCGCCTTCGATTTTGATGAAGGTCGCGTCCACATCGGCTTTTTTCAGGGCCTCGTAAAACAGTTCCGCTTGGGAAATGGGAACCGTGGTGTCCTTGGTTCCATGCACGATCAAAAACGGCGGATCATTCTTGCTGACGTGCGAAACCGGCGAGGCAACTTGGCTTTGGGCTTCGTGGTGTTCCTCGGTCCCGAACAAGAGCACGATGGCCGGGTGCTTGAATTCGTTCAGTTTCGAGGGGCCGCAGAAATCCACCACGCACTTCACCTTGCTGGAAACGCCTGGCGAACCATTGTTGCCCTCCAACTCGGCCACGTCGGCGGAGGTTCCCAATAAACTCACCAGATGCCCGCCGGCGGAACTCCCCCAGAGGCCGATGCGTTCCGGGTCGATGCAGTTCTCTTCGGCGTGGGCGCGAACCCAGCGGATGGCGGCTTTGCAATCGTGAATTTGCGCCGGCCAAATGGCTTCCCCGCTGAGCCGATAACCGACTGAAACGCCGACGTAGTTTCCACTACCGACAAGATCCATCAACCGCCCGCCGCTGGATTTATTGCCGCCCCGCCAACCGCCGCCGTGAATCCAGACGACGACGGGCAATTTCTCGGCGGCGGGTTTGGCGGGCTTGTAGATGTCCAACTTCAAACTGCGTTCGCCGGCCTTGCCGTATTCCACATCTTTGGTGACGTTGACGTTCGCGCGCAGACGCCGGGGGTTTTGCTGTGCGGTTTTCGCAGTTCGCGGTGCTTGGCCCATTGCAAGGCCGCTCAACAGCAAGAGAGCCAACACAAAATGCAAACGGGGTGTTTTCATGGCTTCTGCTTTCCAATTAAAAATGAGTCAAGATCATCCACAACGAGAAGTGCCGAAAATGAACCCTGGCAGGTTCCTTGTTAAATTCCGGTGAGCGCTGCGCAATGGGTCGCTACAGTTTGCAGGAGATTTTCTGGGCAGTCATGGTCCTTCACGAAAAACCAGTATTCACCATATTGATTGTTGAGAGTGAACTTGTGCCCGCAATAGGAAAAATCGATCCAGACCTCCGTGATTTTATCTGTGAGATAAGCTGTCACTGAGGTTCCTTCAAGGGATGCAATGTGCTCCCGCATTACGTTCCAAGGCACACTTTCGGGAAGCGCAACGAATTGCCGCGATCCATCGTGTATTGTGAGATCCAGAAGTTGGATCAACTTGGGCAGCATTCGGGGAGATCCAATTATCGAGTAAGGAACGCATTATGTGGCGGTTACGAGGCGTTGCGTTTATACTGAATTGTCCCTGAAGAAAAATCAATCATCCGCCCGCCCACGATTTTGCATGGACTCCCGCGAGATGCCTTTTCGCACGATGCTACTGCTTGGCCTTTTGATCGGGGTGAGTTTTTCGCCTTGCCCGGCGGAAGTTCCCCGCGAGTTCCTCGCCAAACATTGCAGCGATTGCCACGATGCCGCCACCAAAACGGCGGGCTTGGATCTGGAAGCGTTGAGCGGGAAACCCATCGCAAAAAACGCGGCCGTTTGGGAGAAAGTCATCAGGCGGATTTCCTCCCGCCAAATGCCGCCCCCGGATTTGCCCCATCCATCCGAACGGGAATATCAAGCGGCGATTGCCGCGCTGGTTAATCCCTTGGATGCCGCCTATGTGGAACATCCCCAACCGGGCCGCACAAACACTTTCCGCCGGCTGACCCGCACCGAATACCAAAATGCGATTCGGGATTTGTTGGCTTTGAAGGTGGATGTAAAATCTCTGCTGCCGGCGGAGGAATCCAGCTTGGGGTTCGATAACATCACCGTGGGCGATTTGTCGCCGACTTTATTAAACCGCTACGTCTCGGCGGCCCAAAAAATCAGCCGGCTGGCGGTCGGCGGAGAGTGCCCGCCCGGCGGGAAGACGATTCGCGTTCGCCCCGACGTGACCCAGGAACAACACGTTCCCGGATTGCCTTTGGGCACGCGCGGCGGGACTTTGGTTTCTCACAACTTCCCGCAAACCGGGGAATACGAAATCCAAATCCGGCTCGCACGCGACCGCAACGAAGAAGTCGAAGGATTGAAAGAACGGCACGAAATGGAAGTCCTCTTGGATCGCGAACTCGTCAAGTCGTTCACGGTCAAACCGCCGCGCGGGGAAAACCATGCCCAGGTGGATCAACATCTGAAAACCCGCTTTCGAGCCACTGCAGGCCCGCACAAACTGGGCGTGACGTTTTTGAAGAAACCGTTTTCGCTGTTGGAAACCAAACGGCAACCGTTTGAAGCCCACTTCAATCGGCATCGGCATCCCCGGATTTCGCCGGCGGTTTATCAAGTGTCGATCACGGGGCCGTTCTCCGCGGAAGGCCCCGGCGACACGCCCAGCCGAGATCGCATTTTCACTTGCCGACCAAAAACCTCCGCCGAGGAAGAACCCTGCGCCAGCGCATTTTGTCGAAACTTCTCCGCCGAGCCTACCGCCGCCCGATCACAAAAGATGACCTGGCCACGCCTTGGGAATTCTATCGGCAAGGCCGGGTGGAAGGCGATTTTGAAGCGGGGATTGAATCCGCGTTGAGCGCGGTTTTGGTCAATCCGAATTTCTTGTTCCGCATCGAACGCGACCCTACCGATCTTCCGCCTGGGACCGCCTACAAAATTCACGATGGGGAATTGGCATCGCGGTTGTCATTTTTCTTATGGAGCAGCCTGCCGGATGAGGAACTGCTCGATTTCGCGGAAGCGGGGAAACTGCATCAGCCGGAAATCTTGGAACAGCAAGTTCGGCGGATGCTCAAGGATTCTCGCTCCGAAAGTTTGGTGAAAAACTTCGCCGGGCAGTGGTTGTATTTGCGGAACTTGGATTCCTTCACGCCGGATCTGCGTTTGTTTCCCGATTTTGACGACAACCTTCGCCAAGCCTTCCGCCAAGAAACCGAATTGTTTTTCGCAAGCATTCTGCGCGAAGACCGCAGCATTCTGGATTTGCTGCGGGCGGATTACACGTTTCTCAACGAACGGCTGGCGAAGCATTATGGGATTCCCCACGTCCAAGGCAGCCGCTTTCGCCGGGTCGCGGTGGATGAAAACAGCCATCGGGGCGGGTTACTCAGGCAGGGCAGCATTCTGAGCGTGACTTCTTACGCCACGCGAACTTCGCCGGTGATTCGCGGGCATTGGGTGCTGAAAAACATCCTCGGTTCGCCGCCGCCTCCTCCGCCCGCGAACGTTCCGGCTCTCAAAGACAACACGGTGGCGGTGAATCTCACCGTGCGCGAGCGGTTGGCCGAACACCGGGCCAACGCGAATTGTGCGAGTTGCCATAACTTGATGGATCCCCTGGGCTTGTCGCTGGAAAATTTCGATGCCGTCGGTCGCTGGCGGGAAATCGAAGTCGGCAAACCGATTGATGCCCGCGGCGGTTTGCCGGATGGCAGCAAATTCATCGGCGTCAGCGGATTGGAAGCCGCGCTGCTCGACCGCCCGGAATTGTTCGCCGGCACGCTGACCGAAAAATTGTTGACGTATGCGTTAGGCCGAGGCCCGGAAAGCTTCGATGCCCCCGCGATCCGCGAAATCGTCCGCAAAGCCAAAACGAATGATTACCGGCTCTCGGCGATTCTGCTGGCTATCACCCAAAGCGCGCCCTTTCAAATGAGGAGGACCGAATGACCTTCATCACGAAAAAAACTTTGCCTCGGCGTGCGTTTTTGCGGGGAATGGGAACGGCGGTCGCGTTGCCTTTGTTGGATGCGATGATTCCCTCGATGACGGCAATGGCGGACACGCCCGCGAACCCGCAAAAGCTCAGGCGGTTGGGTTACGTTTACGTGCCGATGGGCTGCGACAATTCCCGCTGGCTGTTGCCGGGCGATGATCTCAGCCGGCTTTCGCCCACGCTTTCGCCGTTGGCTCCGGTGAAAGATCACGTCACCGCGATTACGAATTTGGAAGTCAAAAACGCCTACCCTGGCACGCATGCGACGTCGAATGCTTCCTTCCTGAGTTGCGCGACCGCGAAACCCACCGAGAGCAGCGATTATCATTTGGGAACCACGGTTGATCAGATCGCGGCCCGGCACATCGGGCAAGCCACGCAATTGCCTTCGCTGGAACTCGCGATGGATTTGCTGGAAACCGTGGGCCAATGCGATAACGGTTATGCCTGTGTCTATCAGAATAATCTCTCGTGGTCTTCGCCCACCACACCTTTACCGGCGGAAGCGCATCCCCGAATTGTGTTCGAGAACTTGTTCGGCGAAGGCGGAAGTCCCCAAGACCGCCGAGCCGCCTTGAAGAAGCGGGCGAGCTTGTTGGATTCCGTCACTGAGGAAATCACCCGCTTGCAGAAACAAGTGGGCCCAAGCGACCGCGAGAAAATTCGGCAGTATTTGGACACCGTGCGGGAAGTGGAACGCCGAATTCAAACAGCCGAGGCCGATGCGAAAGACAACAAGCTGCCCGATTTGGACCGACCGCTGGGCGTGCCCGCCGCATATGCGGAACATGCTCGCTTGATGTTCGATTTGCAAGTTTTGGCGTTTCAGGGGGATGTGACCCGCGTGATTACGTTCCAACTCGCACGGGAAACCAGCAACCGGACCTATCCCGAAATCGGCGTGCCGGAGGCCCATCATCCGTTGACTCACCACGGCAACGACCCGGCGAAAATCGCCAAAGTTGCCAAGATTAACAAGTTTCACGTTTCGCTGTTCGCGGAGTTTTTGCAAAAACTGCAAGCCACGCCGGAAGCCGACGGTTCGCTGTTGGATCATTGCCTGTATCTTTACGGCAGCGGGATGGGCAACCCCAACGTCCACGACCACCGCAATTTGCCGATTTTGGTCGCGGGCGGAGCGGCGGGCAAAATGCGTGGCGGCCGGCATTTGAAGTTCGACCAACTCACTCCGCTGGCGAATTTGCATCTGACGTTGCTGGATAAAGTCGGCGTCCCCCTCGAATCCTTCGCCGACAGCCACGGCCAAATCGCGGGGCTCTTCGAACCGCTTTCGGTTTAAGTCTTTCGGGCTTTCTTTCCAAGCAGTTGGGATTGAGGGGAATTCCGTGCCCGCCGGGGTGGGTTGCTGCACGAAAGGCGACCGGGATTTTCCTGGAATTTTGCTCCATTCGCGCGGGGTTTCTTCAACGAAACTCGCCCCATGCCCGCGAAATCCCTCAAATCGGCAAAATCGGCTGGACCCGCCCGACCGGAAAAACCGATTTTCTTGAATGAGAGGCTAGGTGATTTCACCGAAACGGTGTCTGCCCCAGCCAAGGCAATTCACGAATTTCGCGATTCAGTCAAAGTTGACCGGGAGGATTTCGATGGGAAGCGTTTGGAGATGGGGGCGGCCGACCGTCATTTTTTTGCTGGGGGTTTGCTCGCCGGCGTGGCTGATGGCTCAACAGCCGGCCCCGGAAACGATCAACCCCTTTGAAATATCCGGCCCGGCGAGAACACCGGGACTTCGGCCCAGGCTGGAACCCGCGCCGACGGCTCCGCTCGGAGAGAATCCCTTCGGTCCGCCCGCTGCCAAAATGCCCGCACAAGGACGAAGGCTGAACGCCCCGGCGTCCGCGCGGATTCAGGCTTCGGGACCGGAAGCGGGAACCAACATTGCCCGCCGCCAGGCCACGCCTTACGTCAAAACCTACGAAAGCCAAACCCCCAGCATGACCATCGATTGGGTCACGCCGGAAGTGGTCAGCGTGGGGCAAGAAGGCGATTTTGAATTGGTGCTTCGCAATCGGGGGTTGGTGACGATTGCAGACATCGTGATTGAACAAGCCCTTCCCAAAGGCTTTGAATTGATCCAGGCTCAACCCAAACCGGTGCAGTTGGAAGACCAACCCGTGTGGATGGTTCCCAGCTTGGAACCCAACCAAGAACACCGCATCGCGCTTAGGCTCAAACCGATTGTGGCGGGCGAGGCCCACAGCTTGGCCCGCGTGACGTTCAGCACATCTTCCAGCACGAAGTTCCGCGTGGTGGAACCCCAATTGAAGCTCACCGCCGATGGGCCGGAATCGGTGATTTTGGGCAATCAGGCCGTGTTCAACGTGGTGGTCGAAAACCCCGGTTCCGCACCGGCGACCAACACCATCTTGAACGTCACCCTTTCGGAAGGCTTGGTCCCAGTGGCCAAAAGCACGACTTACGAGATCGGTTCGCTGAATCCCGGCGAATCGCGTTCGATTCGCGTGCTGGCGAACATGGTGAAATTGGGCGACCACTCTTGCAAGTTCGCGGCGACGGCGGATCAAAACCTGCATGCCTCGCACGAACAAAACGTGCGCGGGTTGGGGGCGATTTTGGAAGTGAAGATCGACGGGCCGAAGTTGCGGTACGTGAGCCGGCCCACAACCTTTGTGATCTCTGCCGAGAACCCCGGCACGGCCCCGGCGACCAATGTCCGCGTTCGCTGTGCGGTTCCGCAATCCTTCGGGTTTATGTCGGCGAAAGCCGGCGGCAAATTCGATGCCGCCAGCAAAACCGTCAACTGGTTCATCAACGAAATCCCCGCCGGCGGAAAATTTGAAGTGGAATGCGAACTGCGGGCACTCGATCGCGGAGATTTCCCGGTGATGGCTTTGGCTTACGGCGATCGCGGACTGCGGTCCCTCGTCAAACACGAGATCAGCGTGGAAGGCATCGCCGCCATTCTGCTGGAAGTGGTGGACATCGACGATCCGGTCGAAGTCGGAACCGAAACCGGCTACGAAATTCTGATTACCAACCAAGGGACCGATTTCGCCAAGAACATCCAAATTAAATTGGATGTGCCCGAAGGCATGGAAATCACGGGCGTCAAAGGCCCCTCGGAAGGCAAAATTCAAGGCCGCACGGCGTATTTCGCTCCGCTCGTCAAGTTGGCTCCCAGGGCCGATGCCATCTACCGCGTGAAAGTCAAAGGTCTCCAAGCCGGCGACTTCCGCGTCTCGGTTCAAGCACAATCCGAAACGCTCAAATCGCCCGTCACCGAGCAAGAAAGCACGAAGGTCTATCAAGATTAAATGGATCACATCGGTTGCCGTTTCCTCAAGGAAATGACGACAAACTTCGGTCAACAGGCTTCGCCCCCGGTTTTCCCTAGGGAATCCGGGGGCGTTTTCCGTGAATCCGGCTTAGACCCAACGCATAACAGCCCGCATAAACCGAACAACGCGAGCAAATGGTGTTTACGGACCCATCTGGCGGCTTTCGCGGGCTTCCGGTCATCTGGCTTCGACCGCTGTTAGCAGATCTGCCGACATTTCTGGAAAGGACCGTTTTTACCGAAATCTGACCAGGAGGGGGATATAATGAGGTCTTTGTCGATCCTCGTTTGCACGATCGGCCTGTCTTTGACGGGCTGCCAAACAGCGACAAAACAAGCGACCTGTTGCAGAACTTGCAGCAATAGCACGGCTTGCAACAGTTGCACGGCGACAAACATCGGCGTGGCCGCGGTAAAATCCGCACAACCTGTCAAGGTTGCTCAAACTGCTCCGCCGGAAGAAGAAGCCGTCGTCAAACAAGTCACATCCACGGTGGAAGAAACCGTCAATCCGTTTGAAACCGATCTGGCGAATGCCAAACCGCAAGCGGAACCGGAACCCGCCGAGTTGCCCATTCCCGAATACGGGCATGGAAAGAATTACCGTTGGTTGCTGGGACATTTGCAACGGGTTCACTCGCCCAAACATCAATGGAAAATTCGCTACGCGGCGTTGGATGAAAACGATGAATGGGGCGGCAGCATGATTCTGGCTCCCGATGCCCAGCTCGATCAATGGAAAGATGGCGACCAAGTTTACGTCGAAGGAGAAATCCTCACCAAGCGGCCCAGCTTGTATCTGACCGGCCCGTTGTATCGCGTCCACATCATCCGCTCTGCCGAGCAAGCGACGCAGATCATTCCGCAACTCACTCGATAATCGCGGATGTAAAAAACAAGAATTTTTCCACCCCGGCGGGATGTTCCATCCCGCCGGGGTGGCTGCTTAACAGACCGATTATTTCGGCAAGGGGAATACGATGAGTGCATCTTCCGCGAACGTGGCTTCGCCCGGCTTGCCGTTGAGGCGGTATTGAATCTTCAATTGTTTGACTTTTCCGGGAACCGGGTCGCCGCCGAAACTGGTGTTGTAACTCGCTTTCGGCAGCGTCACCAACGGCAAATTGCCGATCTGCCTTCTGAGCAGGCGGGTCACGTCTTTTTGAGCATCCCCGGCCCCGTATTCGGCTTTGACGATTTCCAGTTTCACCGGCTCCACGCCCGCCTTCGCCAAGAGTTGACTTACGTCCGTGCCTTTGCCCGAAACTTTCTGGGCGATGATTAACGTGGCTTGCGTCGCTTCGTTTTTTAGTTCGGGAGACTGCATCACCCGGATCGCCAACTTGAGCGACTCCGTGCTGGGGTGGATTTTCAGCACTTCCAGCACGAGTTTTTTCTCGGCGGGCTTGGTCGCGGTCTCGAAGGCCAACAGGCACATCGCGGCCCGCTGGGGTTCCGGCATCGCGAACTTCCGGGCCAAGCCGATGTATCCCCTGCAAGCCCGAACTTGATACTTGGCTTCCGGGGCGGTCTTGGCGAGATCCAACAACACGGGGGCGGCTTCCACGCTGTTCCACTTGCCCAGCAAGCGGCTGGAGGTGTCTTGCAGTTGAGGATCGTCACTCTTGGCGGCGGTGGCCAACGTCTTCAAGGCTTTGGTTCCACCGACTTCGCCGAGAATTTCCAAGAGCGTGCTTTTCGAGGCCGGCGGACATTTTTCCAAGGCCATCGCCAGTTCCGCCGCACACGCTTCGCGATCCGGCATACGAATGCTCGCCGCCTTCAATGCCTGCTGAGCCGTCGGCAGATCCTCGGCATTTTTGGGAGAGACAACTTGCAAGACCAGCACGGGCAACCGCTTGAGCGAGACCGTTTCTCCCAATGCGATCAATGCGGCGGAACGCACGGCTTTGTCGGCATGATCGACGGCCTTTAGAAGTTCGGGCACGGCTTCGATTCGTCTTTGTCCGACCAATTCAATCAGCAGCGGGTAAGATTTGCCTTCCGCCTTGGGAAGCATCGCCACGATTTCGCCATCCACTTTTTCGCGGGGAAGATCAGCCAGCGAATCTCTGGCCGACTGCGAAAGATCCGCATCCGCATCTTGAGCGATTTCCAACAGCGTGGCCAGGCACGAAGCATCGCCGACTTGCCCGAGTGCATCAACGGCGGCCAAGCGCACGGGTTTAGGCCCTTCTTTCGCGGCTTTGACAATCGCGGGCAAAACCACGGTCTCCGGGCGGTCGGACATGGCTCGAATGATTAACGCCGCCTGCGCGGGCTTTGCTTGTGCTAATTCCTTGACGAGAACTTGATCGACTTCGCCGCCCGGAAATTCCCGAAACGTGCCCAAAGCGAGTTGGAAGAATACTTTGTCCGGCGAGCGGAATTGCTCGATCAACAGCGGAATGCCCGCTTGCTTCCGCGCGAGAATCGCCCCGCGAGTCGCTTCGAGAATGCGTTGCTTGGGAAGTTCCGCTTTGCGAACTTCATCGTAGATTTCTGCGGCTTCTTCAGACTTGCCTTGATCCACCAACCGCTCGGCACACAACACGCACCCCTCGGCCACTGCCGAGCGAACTTTGGCCGGAGCTGTACGTCAGCGCGGCTCGCAGCGATTTGGTGGCTTCAGGATTGCCGATCTTCCCCAAGGCCACGGCGGCGGCGGACGCGGCTTGGGCATCTTTGTGTTTGAGTTTCGCCGTCAAGAGTTCCACCGCTTTTGCATCTCGGCGGACGCCGATGGAATTGAGCGTGCCGACCAACAAAATTCCCTCCAGCGAATCACTTGCTTTCCGCAAAGCTTCGTCGGCTTCCGGTCCGGGAATGGCTTCCAAAGCGATTCGCGCCCAGGAAGACAATTCCGGGTTGGGCAGCAGTTTTGCCAAATCGGGAACCGCCGCTTTCGAACCGTAAATCGCCAACTTTTTACAGGTTATCGCTTTGTCAGCGGGCGAGAATCCGCCGAACGCAATACCGCGAGCAGTTCTTTTTCCTCTTCCGCCCCAAGGATGCGGAAGATAGAAGCATCAACAAGGCGAGAACAAGTACCAATCGCAGATCGTGAAGAATCCGAAGCATGGGATCAATCCTGAGCGTTAAGGACGGGATGAAGGCAACAAAAAGTAAGGCCGAAACAGAGGCGGACATCAAAGGCCGCTCGGTTTACAATCGCCACGGTTCGCGGAGCGCTTCGGAGCGGAGGCGATTGGCCGGCTTCATCGTTGATAAATTCGTGCTTGTCCACGTCGTACTTCACTTGCCTGTCCAAAGACAGCGCGATGTTCGCCGCGTGGCAGGCGATGTGGGCGTTGCAAGCGGCCTCGGCGTTGCCTTTGGTCAGGCTGCGGGTCTTCACGCAGTTGAGGAAATCGCGAACGTGGAAAGTCGCCGGGTATCCGCCGATTTCTTCGACCGTTCTTCCCGCGAGCAAAGCGGGCGAACTCAGCACGAGCTTGCCGCTGTCGCCCGCTTCGACCCAGCCCGTTTCCCCTTCAAACCGCACCGGGCAAGAGCCTAACGGAATCCAACCCTTTTCGCGGAAGATCAACTCGGTGCCGTTGGCGTAACGGGCGACCAATTCCCCATCTTTCGGGGCGTTGTATTCGACCGGCGGAGGGCAATCGCCGACGGCCCATTGGCAGAGATCGACGCAATGCGAACCCCATTCCAGCACGCCGCCGCCGTTAAATGCACCGACGAAGCCACCTCCCTTCTCAAAATTAAACCCATCCAGCAATTTGGGATTGAAAGGCCGCCACGCTGCCGGGCCGAGGTACATGTTCCAATCGACGACTTCCGGGTTCGGTGCGGGTTCGGCGGGCAGCCAACCGCTCATCATGGCGTGCATGCCGGCGGGGTGGGCATAAACTTTTTTGAGTTTGCCGAGTTTTCCCGTCCGGGCCAACTCGCAGGCGAACGCGAAATGCGGGAGATTCCGCCGTTGCGTGCCCGCTTGAAACACCCGCCCCGTGCGGCGCATGGTGTCTTTCAGAATCAAACTTTGGGCGATGTTTTTGGTGCAGGGCTTTTCGCAATACATGTCTTTGCCGGCTTTGGCGGCGGTCATCGCGGCGGTCGCGTGCCAATTAGGCCCCGTGGCGATCAGCACGGCATCGATGTCGCTGCGGTCCAACAGTTCGCGAAAGTCGCGATAGGTCGCACAGTTTTGGTTACCGTATTTCGTGTCGGCGATTTTCTTGACGGCTGTCCGGCGGGCTTCCTTGATGTCGCAAACCGCTGCGAATTGCACGTCCGGTTGCTGCAAGAAACAGCCCAAGTCGTAAGTTCCCCGGTGTCCGATGCCGATGCCGCCAATTACAATTCGCTCGCTGGGAGCCACCGCCCCATCTCTTCCCAAAGCCGAACTGGGAATGATTGTCGGGGCCAGCACCGCGGCACTTGCACCGGCCAGACTCGTTTCGAGGAACCGACGCCGCGAGATTGGTTTCGTCTTTTTCAACATGATTGCGCTCCTGATCGGGATGGCTCGGAAGATCGATCGGACGCCTTTCGCTCACCGAAGGCAAACCCCGATCTACAAAGAGCATACCCCCCGCTCATCCGCGGATCAACGCAGACAAAAGGAATCGCGACGGCACTCAATCAAAGCATGCCTGGTCCCTGCGGTGGCCATCGCGAAGAACACGCCCAAGCAATCTTCAGACCGCCGCTGACGCAGGATTTATAGGAAGGCTGTTTCGAGTACGGATCGAACACGGCATCGGTCAGGCGGTTGGTTTCCTCGTAGTGCATGGGAATGAAAACCTGGCCGGGTTGAACGGCGTGCGTCAACACGGCCAAGGCGGACATGCGGCCCCTTTGCGATTGCACGACAACTTTCTGATTGGGACGCACGCCCAATGCGCGGGCATCGGCGGGGTTGATCTCGATGAACGGATCTTGCGGATAAAGTTTTCTCAGCACGGCCGATTTTGCGGTGCGGGTTTGCGTGTGCCACTGCGAAGCCGACCCCCGCCCCGTCAATAACACGAAGGGATAATGCGAACTCGTCGGCTCGGACAACCCACGCGGTGTCTCCGCCAAAAACCGCGCGCGGCCATCGGGATGATAAAAGCGGCCATCGGCAAACAACCGGCGTTCGGTCGCTTCGAGCGGCGTTCCTTCCGGCAAAGGCCATTGAATGCCGCCGGCTTCTTCCAGCATGCGGTAATCCTCGATGCCCGTGATGTCGCAAGGCATGGCCTGGGAAAGTTCTTTCAGGATTTCAAAAACCGCTTCCGGCGTCTGCCAGCGGGCGAACATCTCTCCGCAGCCCCAATAATTGGCGACCAATTGAAAGATATGAAAATCCGCCAACGCCTGGCCGGGTGCTTTGCGAACTTTCTTCACTCGGCCGTATCGGCGTTCGGAATTGATGAACGTGCCTTCTTTCTCGCCCCAACCGGCGGCGGGCAGAATCAGGTCGGCCATCTGCGCGGTTTCCGTGCTGTGGTAAATATCTTGCACGACCAAAAAATCCAGCCGATCCAGAATGTCGCGGGCCTGATTTTGGTTGATCCAAGAATGGGCGGTGTTCGTGCAGATCACCCAAAGCCCTTTGATCTTGCCGCGTAAAATTCCCTCCATAATTTCGTTGTAGGCCCAAGAGTTTTCCGCAGGGATCGCGGCGGGGTCGATGTTCAGAATCCCCGCGACTTTTTTCCGATGCGTTTCGTTCGTGAAATTGTGCCCGCCGAGAAGATTTGTGGTATTGCTGAACAGCCGCGATCCCATCGCATTGCATTGGCCGGTGATCGAATTGGCCCCCGTTCCCGGCTTGCCGATGTTGCCGGTCATTAAAGTCAAATTGATAATCGCCTGAGCCGTGCGAACCCCTTGATAAGATTGGTTGACGCCCATCGTCCACCAGAACGAAACCCTTTGGCCTCGGTGAATGGTATCCGCAAAGCGTTCGATTTGTTCGGCGGTCAGCCCCGTTTCTTGGGCGGTTTTTTCCACGGTGTATTCTTCCACGAACGCCTTAAACTCTTCAAAACCTTGGGTATGGTTTTCGATGAAGTCGCGGTCGAGCCAATCGTTGGCGATCAGCAAATTGGCGATGCCATAAAGCAAGGCTTGATCGGACTTGGGAGCTAACGCCAGATGTTGAGTGGCGTTCATCGCGGTTTCCGTCATGCGGGGATCGACGACGATGATCTCCGGCGAGTGCGGATTCCGCATGATGCGTTCCCACATGATGGGATGGGCAATGCAGATGTTGCTGCCGATGAGCACGATCACATCCGAGTCTTCAAAGTCGGCATAGGTATAAGGCGGGGCATCGAAACCAAAACTCTGTTTGTAGGCCACCACCGAAGTGGCCATGCACTGCCGGGTGTTGCCATCCCCGTGTAGCAAGCCCATGCCGAATTTCGCCAGCGCTCCCAAAAAGGCCATTTCTTCGGTGACCATTTGCCCGGTGCTTAAAAACGCAACCGCGTGGTTTCCATGTTCTTTTTGAATCGCCTGAAATCGCCCCGTGAATTCCCGCATGGCCTGGTCCCAACTCACGGGCACGAATCGCCCGCTTGCATCTTTCCGCAGCGGGGTGGTGGCGCGGTCGGGAGCATCGAGCACGGTCAGCGCTTCCCAACCTTTGGGACACGCCATGCCCAGGTTGACGGGGTACTCGGTCGTGGGCGAAAGATTGACGGCTTCGCCATTCTTCAGATGGGCATTCAAACCGCAACCCGTCGAGCAATAGCCGCAAACCAAAGTCGTGGTTGCATCGGGTGCGGTTCTTGCGGGAACCTGTCCCAAGCCGAATTCTCCCGGCTGACGCAGCAATTCCCGCGATAAAGGGCCAGTCTTAGCATGCAGCAAATCGCGTATCATGAGCGCACGTTTCCCGGCATTCGCGGGGCCGAGACCGCCGCGAAGTATTGATAGCGTTCCAAAATTTCCCCGGCGAAGCAAGCCGCGAAAATCATCGCCACGACAATCGTGGTCGCGATCCTGTCCGCCTGCCCGGCTTCTTGCAGCAAAAACGCCGGCATCGCGATTCCGCCCAGAAACCCCAAGGCGAAGCGGGCGAATGTCACGTTGAGCAGCGGCCCGACCGTCAACAACGCTGAGCGTTTCAAAGCCGAGTTCCGCCAAGCGAACAAATGCTGAAACAAAAATCCCTCGTAAGCCAGTTTGAACGCGCTCGCGAACATTAGCGCCCTCGCAAGATTTCCGCCATGTGCTTGAATCAGCCTGTCCGCCCCGGATTGATCTCGCAGCAAACCCAAAATCAAAATCGAAAGCCAAGCGGCGGCCAATCCCAAGAGGACGGACGTTGAAAAGAATTTCGTGGCCGAGCGGCTGAAGCTCCAAAACTCTCGCCGCGTGAAAGCGTAAATCATCACCGAGCAAAACACCCCCGCGAACCCCGCGGCAAACACGGCCCAACCCAAGGCCCTGATTACGAAGTCCGGCACGCCGGGATACCACGCGGCGGCCGAGTACAAACACGCCGCGCCCGCGAATGCCCCGAAGGCCACAATCTCCCGGCTGAGCCAGGAATGCCTCAACCCGATGATCGCGCGAAAAGCAAACTGCGGTCGGCCCAGATGCAGCGTGCTCGCCGCCAACGCCGTCAAGCCGAAGCCCAACGCGATGGTCGCATGAATCGGGCGGAAGGTTTTCATCAGCGAAGAATCCAACAGAAAATCCAACGCCATGCCCACCGCGAAGGCCCCCACGGAAAGCTGCGTCAACACCAACATCACAATCAAAGGCCAATGCGGATGCTGCGGGTTTAAGGAATAATAATCGGCGGGCAATAAGTTGCGAGGAAACACCCGGCTGGTTTTGTAAGTTGTGGTGGGCAGCGTGAGATAAGGTTCGGGAGCCGCCGGCAAGAAGGGGTCGGCCTCGGCATTCTCGCGCACCTCTGCCACATTCACGACCTGAATCGCAATCGCCTCGTGCGGGCAGGCTTGAGCACACGCGGGCGCTTCCCCGACCGCCAAGCGATCCGCACACAAATCGCACTTGCGGACAATCCCTTTTTCGCGGTGATACTTAGGAACATCGTAAGGGCAAGCCAAGGTGCAATACTGGCAGCCGAAGCATTGGTCGTCCAAATGCTTGACGATTCCCGTGAGCGGATCTTTTTCGTAGGCATCCACCGGGCAAGCAATCAGGCAACCGGGTTCCAAACAATGATGGCAGGCGGTGGTGACGTGCTGCATAATCGGGTTCGCGGTGGTGCCGCCGATCAATAAGCCCACGTCCCGCCAAGTTTCGCGTTCATCCAATCCGTTCATGGCATGGCAAGCCGTCACGCACGCTTTGCAGCCCGAACAGCGGTCCAAGTCCACCTCGAACGCATATTGCTGCCCCGCGCCGGGCGGGCTGGCCGGCAGCAATTTGGAATAGTATTTCGCCTGATCCGGGGCAAGATTGTGGTCGCGGGAAAACTGTTCCACGGCGGACAACTGCTGCTGTTCCCGCAGCAATAGCTCGATCAAAGTCGGCCCCTCCCCGCGCATCCGGTGGAGAATTTATCCCCGTCAGAATCGGTAAGAGAGTCGTGGAATCCAGTTGATCCTGCATAAAATTCCTCGCCGAGTTTGCACCCTAATATTAGGTTGTCACGGCGGATGGGGTAGCGTGGTGTTGCTCCGCATCAACCATCGCCAAGGCTTCTTCATCTAGGCGGGCGAAGTTTCTGCGCAATCCCGCGAACTCGGACAAAACACGGGCGGATCTTCGCCGGTGTGGCGAAACTGGCAGGCTTCGCAAATCCAAATTGGAATTTGGTAATCTTCATCGCCGACTTTCAACGCTTCGCGAGCTTGCAGTTTTTCTCGCCAATACGCGCTAAAGGTTTGGCCGGGTTTGTGTCTGAGGTAATAGTCCCTTACGACTTCTTCCACGAGGTTGGGAAGCTGATCGACATCCACGCCCAAACGGTAAGGCAGGCCCATGTGAACTTGCCCTGCGATCCCGCCGCCGAGATAAACGTCGAACCCTTCGCGTGTTCCCAACAAGCGGCGCACGCGCACGCCTTTCAGCCCGATGTCCGCCGTGAAATGTTGGGCGCAGCTCGAAGGGCAGCCGCTCATGTGAATGCGAATGCCGTGCAGTTTCAGGGCACGTTTTCGCAGCTTCTCGATAAGCTGAAACATGTGGCCTTTGGTTTCCGTGACCGCGATATTGCAAAATTGGCTGCCAGTGCAGGCCATTGTGTTTTGGTCTAAATCATCGGCGTGGATGCTCAGCCCCAAAGCGGCGGCATCGGTCGCGGCGGCGGTTTTGAATCCCGTGGGCACGTTGATGACCAAAATCCCCTGTTCCGGCGTGGTCCGCAATTGGCCATCGCCCCAGCGTTTGCTGAGCAATGCCAAACCTTCCAATTGCTGCCAAGTCAATCGCCCCAAAGGCACGGACAAACCCATCGCCCACAAATGCGGATCGCTCTGACGAATCCACCCCACCAGATGCTCGGCGGAGCTAGCGGGAATCGGCTCGCGAATGCAGGGCTGCAAGCGGAACGGCAGTTGATCTTCCAGCCATTCCAGCACGCCGCCGATGCCGATGTCTTCCACTAAAAATCGCAAGCGGGCTTGATTGCGTTTTTCGCGGGTTCCCTTGGCCCGGAACAAATCGAGAATCGCGGTTGTGAATGCTGGGATTTGTGCGGGCCGAACCAGCACAGGCAGATGCCAAGCCAAGTGGGGATTTTGGCCCTGCGTTCCCGCGAGCAAAACTTGAAACGCCGGTTCGCCGTCTTCATCCTTCGTGGCCAGAAAACTGAGATCCTGCGTCCAAAAGTGCGCCGGGATGATCTTCGCTCCCGTTAAAACAGATGTTGAGCTTGCGGGGCAAATCGGCATACGCCCGACTGCCGACGAAGACCTGATCCACAGCCCGGCAAAGCGGGCGGGTGTCGATGAGTTCGCCGGCCAAAACGCCGCTGAGCGGATGGCCGAACACGTTGCGGATGTTATCGTGCCCCGTTTGTTTCGAGGTCAGGCCGACTTTTTCCAACCGCTGGGCCACCTTCGGCAGATGGGAAATCTCCAAGCCTTGAATCTGCACGTTGGCTCGCGTGGTGACATCCACGATGCCGTGGCCGTATTCGTAAGCCATCAACGCGATTTCGCGGGCTTGCTCGGCGGTGAGTTCGTTCGCGGTGAGGCGAATGCGGTTCATGTAGCGCCCGGGCTGATCCCGTTTGCGATAGAAGAACCCATGCCATTTCATGCGTTCCAAGTCGGGGGTTTCGATGTCCGCCATCGGCGTTTTGTCGGCGGCCATCTTTTCGATGTCGGCCCACGCATCCAGCCCGTGCTTCGCGGCCTTCCATTCTTCAACGGGATTCGCCATCAGCGCTTGCTCTTTTCCAATCTCTAGCAATTGATCGAGTCTCAAAACCTATCCCGCCGTGGCGGCGGCGGGTTCCACGGAGGCCGGTTTCATCGCTTGTTGTTTCTTGGCGATGGCCGTTTCGGTGGCGAATCTTGCATCGGTTTCGGCGGCTTCATTGAATCTCACCGCGAAAGTCAAAAACGAACTGCACGTCACCAACGCCCCCAAAATGAAGAACGCCGTGGGCCAACCAATCAGTTCGGATTTGAACAAAAAACCCGCCGCAACCGCACCGGCGTTTCCGCCCGCACCGACAATCCCAGCGACCGAACCCAAGGCTTTGGGATTGATGAAGGGAACCACCGAAAACGTCGCCCCTTCGGCCATTTGCACAAACAGGCTGAATAAAATCAAAGCCGGAATCGCCATCGCGAGCACGTTCATTCGTGAGAACAACATCAAGGCCAGCCCTTCAGAGAACAAGACCATAAACAGCCATTTCACCCGGCCCGACAGGCCCCACTTCCGGCCAAACTTATCGCCGAACGCTCCGCCCAGCGTGCGAGCAAAGATATTCATCAGCCCGAACGAACCGGCGATCATGCCCGCCGTGGTCAGCGCTTTCACGGGGTCCATGTTTTTGAAGTGGGCGAAGTAATCCAGAAAGTAGAGCGAGGCCACGTTGTTGATCGTCAACTCGATCCCGAAGCAGGCTCCATAGATCACGAACAGTGCCCACACGCGGGAATCCCGGCAGGCTTCCAGGAACGTGCCCCGGGTCGTTTTCTTTTCCGGCATCATGCCGGCGGCCCTGAGATCGGCGAAGTTTCCGTCCGGAGCATCTTGGGTGAGGAAGTAATAAGCCACGCCGGTCAAAGCACAAACCAGCCCGGCGACGAACATCGCCGCCCGCCAGCCGAAGGCATCGCTGCATCCCAGCACGCCCACGAATCCCGCGAAGATTAATGGCATCACGAATTGCGTGACTCCGCCGCCTAAATTGCCCCAACCCGCGCTGGTGGCATTGGCCGTTCCCACGCAATTGGAGGCGAACATCATCGAAGTGTGATACTGCGTAATCACAAAGCTCGCGCCAATCACGCCGATCGCAATGCGAAAGATTAAAAAGGTGGTGAAGTCGTGCGCAAAGCCAATCCCCATGACCGGCAACGATCCCAAAATCAACAACCAGGTATAAGCCAAGCGGGGGCCGATCCGGTCGCAGAGCCAACCGATGAATAATCTCGCGAGTACGGTGATGGAAACCGAACCGATAATGCACCAGCCGATTTGCTCCTTCGTGAGCGACATTTCCGCCCGCACGATTTTCATCAAAGGCGCGATCCCGAACCACGCGAAGAAGCACAGAAAAAACGCGAACCACGTGACGTGGAAAGCCCGCATCTGCGGCGATTTGAAATCGGTCAAGCGAATTTTCGTGGCTTTGTTCCGAATCTCCATTGGCTCTTTCTAATGCGCGCACCGTGATCTGAAATACAGGAAAAAACGACCTCCGTATGAGCGCAACGGCAGTCGGCAGATTGGTTTTTCTTCCCCACCTTCCAAGAGCGCAGAAGGATTTCGCGGGGCCAATTAATCGGTTGCCTTCAAGCAAAGCAATGCGCGTGCCGAAGCCTTCTCTTCGTCAAAACCGCTGCACTCCTCTCGTTTTCCGGCGAGTCTGGTTTTGAATTGCAAAGGGGCAAACTCAAGACTTTGCCCGATTTTTACGCGAGAGTGCTTACCCTGCATGCAATGCGTGCGGATGTCTCCCCGATGATCTTATCGGCGGAAGACTTTTCGTTTTCTGCCGGTCAATCCGGTTTTTTGCGTCGCACCGAGGGGAGGGGATGTAGGGATTTCCACAAGACTGACCATTCCAAATGCCGGATCACCCACAAATCCCGTGATGGCTTTGGGACGGATTCAACGATGATGCTTCAAGAATCGATAGTAGCGCTCGCAGGAATCCGGCCTTTCATTCGGTTGAAAGTTTCCCGCTACATGGTTTCGAAATTCTTCCTCCCCTTACTGTTGTTGGCCGGCTTGCTGCCTCAGACGTTGCGTGCCGGTGATTTCCTGGATCGGTTGTTTTCGTGTTCTTCTGAGAATTGCCCTTTCGGAAGCGACGAAAGGTTACTGGCCCCGCTGCAAAACCGTTCGTTGACGGAGGATTTTTCTTTCTCCGTTGGGGGAGCGCTGCGCTATCGTACGATTGATGAAAAAAATCGCTTGCGGCCTCCGCTCAAAGCGGGCCAATCCAATTACGATCAATGGCGGTTCACTCCGTTTCTCCAACTGAATTACAAAGACCTTGCCTCGGTTTTCGTGCAAGCCATCGATGCGCCCACCTTCGGGAATGAGCTGCCGTTGCTGTTCGTAAATGAGAACCGAGCGGATCTGCTGAGGTATTATCTCGACTTGAATTTGCTGGAGATTGGAGAGGGCGAACTTCATTTTCGCTATGGCCGCCAGTTCCTCAACTACGGCTCGCAACATGTGCTTTCCTCGCTGGCTTGGGTGAACACCTATCGAAACTTTGAAGGTTCGAAGCTGTTTTATCATAGCCCGACGTGGGACATCGACGCCTTCGCCGTCCAGCCGGTGAACGGGGCTTCGCTCAATAAGTTTCGGCCTACGAGTTACGACACGCCCGACCAAAGCCGCTGGGTGAACGGAGTCTACGCCTCCTACAAAAATGCTCCGGGCGGAGTTGTGGATTTGTATTGGATTTGGCTGCGGGAAAAAGAAGATCGCCTGGCCCTCATCGACGGAAATCGCCACACCTTGGGGATGCGTTACGCGGGCAAGCATGCGATGAATGCGGGGGCTGCCTCCGCAATGGTTTGGAATTGGGATCTGGAAGGCGTGTACCAATTTGGGAAAGAAAATTTTCTGACCGGCCTCAATCAAGACATTCAAGCCGGCTTTTTTTCCGCTCAAACCGGCCCGACCTTCAGTTCGCTGCCTTGGTCGCCTGCGGTCACTGGAATCTTCTGGTGGGGATCGGGAGATCAAAACCCCAACGATGGCAAAAGCCAGACGGTCAACACGCTGTTTCCCTTGGCCCATGCCTATTGGGGCCAAATCGACAACTTCGACGGTCAAAACCTACTCGATTACGGGTTGCATCTCACGCTCAAGCCGGCCAAAAAATGGTCGGTGCTTACGGGCTTGCATTGGTTCAACAAGGCCAGCCGAACCGATGCCATCTACAACGTTGCCGGTGTCCCTTTCGGCGGAGTCAGCACGACGCCCGCCAACCTCGGCAACGAACTCGACCTGGTGGCCACCTACCAAGTCAACAAGAATCTTCAGTTGCAGGCGGGTTTCTTTAAGTTTTGGTATGGAAACGCCGTCTCCCAGAATCCCAATGCCTTGGTCGCGAATCGGGGAGACGCCGACTTCTACTACTTTCTCGCCGATTGGGCATTCTAGCCAGCTAAGATCCCGGCTTGATGAGAACGAAGGGGATTTTCGCGATGAGTTCTTTCGCCCCCAAACGTTCGCTCACCGAAAGCTGAATCACGTAGCGGCCAGCGGGGAACTCCGGCTTCAGTCGAAAGCCGATGCTGGCATAAGCATGCGAGGCATCTAACCGGCGGAGATAACTGGCGGCGGGCGGTTCATCTTCGCCGGCTTTGGCGGGGGGAATCAATGTCCATTCCAAATCCCAATTGGGATGCGGTTGCAAGATCCGAGCCATCACGTAGACCACTTCACCCGGATGAAAGCTCGTGCGGTTCCCATAAACGTGGCGGTATCCCAAGCGGCTGCCGATTTCAATGCGGTGAAATAAGTCGCGCGGAGGCGGCTCGAACGCATCGATCATCGCATGGGCTTGTTCTTCGTCCACTTGCGGAAAATCGACTTCCAGCGTGCGGTGAAACACGCCATACGCATCCCGCCGATATTGCTCCCCCGCCAATCCCGCCACCAACGCCAAGCTCGTAATGAGGAACAAACCGAAGTTAAGCCAAGGCGGCATTCCCGGTTTCAGCTCGGCAATCTTCTGCTCTTTTTTTCGAGGCCATAACCAGCGAGATCGCTTTTGAATCGCTTGGAAATCTTCTTCTTTCAGAAAGGCGCATAAGGCGGCGAGCATCACGGGCGTGAAAATTTCCAAGTGCATCATCGCACCTAAAGTGAGATGAAAACCCGCCGCCAAAAACAACATCGGTCGCCGCAATTTAGGAACCCAGATCAGCGCGGGAAACAGAAGTTCAAAGCCGATGGTTCCAAAACTGCACAGGATCAAAAGATTGGGTTTTGTCGCCAACCACTGACCCAGCCAACGTCCGCCATAGGCATCATCCAGCAGCGAGAATTCCAGAAGATCGCCCGTCGCGAATTCGGGCAAGCGGATTTTCGTGACCGCCGCCCCCAAGTAAATGCTGGCCACTAATAGTCGAATCAACAGTCGCGGCCAAACGGGACTCAAGGGAACCGCTTGCCCGCGTCTTCGCCGAATCCAGGCATCGGCCGACCACACGGCCCCCGGTTGGGCGAAGCTCATCATCAATAACAAATGCAGGCAGATGGCCGTGTATTTCGTCATTGTGCCGGCGGCATCCAAGAGGGCGAACCATCCGGCAAGACCGAACACCGCGAGTGAACACAACCGCGAATGCCAGCCCGCAAGCAGCATCAGCAAAAAAACCAGCAGGCTGGAATACAAAATCACCGTGGGCAACGGCGGTAGCGGAACCGCCTGAAATTTCGCCGAAAGAAACACGGGCACGGGAAACCCCGCCGTCGAATATAACTCCACCGCGAACGGCCACCGGGCGAAGGCATCCCACAGCATCACCGCCGCGAGTAGGATTCTCATCAAGACCCAAGGCCGGGGGCTTTCGGGGGCGAACCACAAGCGGATCATTGCGAAGACGTCCAACGAATCTCGCCGTTGCCGGCGACCGAACCTTCATCCACAATCCGCCAGGAATGCCGATGCGGATTGTCTTCCCCGAATGCGGAGCGATACAAATTATTCGGCAAGTTGAATCGCACGGGCCAATCTTTCTCGACCAAAAAAACATAGGTGACCGGGTCCGCCATTTTATCGGGAGGATAAGCGTGCAATGTTTCCGAGACCGCTTGTCGTAAAGAGTCATCGTTGCGAGGCAGATCGAAGCGCGTCAAATCGCCGTGGCCGCCGCGATGATAGCGCACCTTCGATGTGGGAAACACCCGCAGATATTGGCCGCTTTTCGTTTGCCCCAATGCGGATCGTCGCGCAGAAAACGAAGGATAGTTGGGGAACATGTCCCATGTCCAAAAATACCCCACGCCAAACCGCCCGGTATCTCCGATGAGATGCGCATACAAAAAGAACACGCCCGCCCCCAGATAAACGATGATGAACCCCATCGCCAACAACCGGCGGAACCAAACGAACAATCTGCGAGGCGATGAGCTTTCCATACTTCCAGCATAAACGGTTTGCTGAATAGAAGGAAACAAATTGCGAAATCCGCTTACGAGATGATTTAGGCCGACAGGTCGGCGGGAAGATCGCGGGGGACTTCGGGCACGAATTCCAACAGATGGGCCACCAAAGTGGCGGGCGTCCAACCATCGAGCCGGGCGGCGTAATCCAAAATCAACCGATGCCCCAACACGCTGGCAGCCACGCGGCGGACTTCATCGAAACCGGCGTTGGGTTTGCCCGCCAACAATGCCGCCGCCCGCGCGGTCGCCGCCATCGCGATCCCTGCGCGGGGCGAGGCTCCATAGCGAACGAAGTTCTTCACTTTGTCCGAAGCCCAGGCTTGCTGCGGATGCGTGGCCGTCACCAGTCTTGCGATGTAATTAGAAACCGCCCGCGGCAAATGCACCCGGTCGCAGCATTGAAATAGCCCCGTTAAAGTCTCGGCCGTCAGCACGGTTGCCAATTCGGGCGCCATCCCGTGCGGGCGGGTGGCGATGATTTGCTCCAAGGTTTCGCTGGAAACCCCGCCCACATCAATCTTGAACGTAAACCGATCCAACTGGGCTTCCGGCAGCGGATACGTTCCTTCCAACTCAATCGGGTTTTGCGTGGCCAATACGAAAAACGGCGCGGGCAACGCATGCGATTCGCCCATCACCGTTACCCGCCGTTCTTGCATGGCTTCCAACAACGCCGATTGCGTTTTGGGGGTCGCCCGGTTGATTTCATCCGCCAGCAGCAAATTGGTAAAGACCGGACCTTGATGAAACACCAACTGCCGCCGGCCTTCCCGGTCCTCCAAAATCGGCACGCCCACAATGTCGCTGGGCAACAAATCCGGAGTGAATTGCACCCGGCGGAAATTCAACCCCAGCAAAGCGGACAGGGCTTTAACCAACTCCGTTTTTCCCAAGCCCGGCAAGCCTTCCAAAAGCATGTGACCCCGCGCCAACAGGCACGTCACCACCAACTCCAACAGCGACCGCTGCCCAAGAATGGATGACTCCAACCCCTCCAACAAGCGATTCAAATGCCCTTGGGCGGTTTGAACTTCTTCCGGACTCAGCATTTTTCGCGCGGCATCATTCACCGTTTGGGTTTCGTGTGACAAAAGTCTCTCCGACAAATAAATTTGAAATTAACTCTCCGCCGCATCGGAAGCCAAATCCCCTGCGCGATCCGTTCGCCTAAAGCTCGTTCCAGGGATTTCAGGCGGCTTTGTTGGTCGTTGATGAGTTTCTGTTGTCTCAGACATTCTGCATTCAGATGCTCGAAATCCCGTTGCAGATGCATCAACTGCATTTCCACTTCGGTTAGCCGGGCTTCCAACAAGGATGGTTCGCTCACAATTCGTTGATGGAAAAAATGGAGGAATAATTCAAGAAATTTCGTCCCCGTTTATCGTAGCCTCCGTTCGCGCAAACGCAAGAGGCGGGCATTTTGCGGTAAACGATCCGCGAAATAGAAATCGGACCTGCACTCAGTTATGATGTCCCACTCAAATCCCCGCACGACTTGTTCCCCATAGAATGGTGCAGCCATGATGAATGTTCCCCAACAATTCTTCTTCCTCTGCCTGCTGGCGATGGGATTGTCTAGTCAGAATTCGATTTTCGCACAGGAATTTCAGCGTCTGGCCTACCGCAATCCGGGATTAGTTGTGGATTTGGGCGTCGGGCTTTGGGCTTGGCCACTGCCGATGGATTACGATGGCGACGGAGATATGGATCTCGTCGTCTCCTGCCCCGACAAGCCCCACAACGGAACCTACTTTTTTGAAAACCCCGGCACGGGTTCTGATTCCCCTGCGATGCCGATCTTCAAACCCGCCGTGCGAATTGCCCCGGCGATTCGCAACGTGCAGGTCTCCTATATCAATGGCAAACCGCGCGTGCTCACGCCGGGGTTCGAATATAAAACCTTTCAAAAAACCGGCACCAAGCAGCGGGTTTCCCTGCCGGTTGCCGGTTCGATCCATGAAGGAGCGAAAATTCGGGCCAACCAATGGAAGCTTGCGGACTATAACGGCGATGGACTAGATGACCTCATTGTAGGAATCGGCGATTGGACCCAATACGGCTGGGATAACGCCTTTAACGAAAAAGGGGAATGGACCCGCGGGCCATTGCATGGCTACGTCTATTATTTGCAAAACACAGGAACCAACGAAAAGCCCAGGTTTGCGAATGCCAAGAAAATTATCGCGGATGGCAAACCCGTGGACGTGTATGGCATGCCCTCCCCCAACTTGGCCGACTTCGATGGGGATGGCGATCTGGATTTGCTCTGCGGCGAATTTTTGGATGGCTTCACCTATTTTGAAAACAGAGGCACTAGCAAAGAACCGAAATTAGCCGCCGGCAAACGCTTGACCCACAACAAGCAACCGCTACACATGGATTTACAAATGATTACGCCCGTAGCCGTCGATTGGGATAACGATGGAGACATCGATCTGATTTCCGGCGATGAGGATGGACGAGTGGCCTATATCGAACATACCGGCAAAGTCGTGCAGGGGCTGCCTCAATTTCTGCCGCCCCGCTACTTTCAACAGCAAGCCCAAGATGTGAAGTTTGGGGCGCTCGTCACGCCGGTGAGTTTCGATTGGGATGGCGATGGCGATGAGGATCTTCTCTGCGGAAACACGGCGGGCTATATTGGCTTTATAGAAAACCTCGACGGCGGCAATCCCCCTCAATGGGCCGCGCCCAAATATCTCACTGCCGATGGAAAAATCTTTCGCGTTCAAGCCGGTTCCAATGGTTCCATTCAAGGCCCTTGCGAAGCCAAGTGGGGATATACAACCATTAGCGTGGCTGACTGGGATCAAGATGGCCTGCCCGACATTCTCTTCAATTCCATCTGGGGACGGGTGGAGTGGTTGAAGAACATAGGAACTCGCAAACAACCGCGATTGGCCGCTGCAAAACCAATCCGCGTCAACTGGACCAGTAAGCCGCCCAAACCGGAGTGGAATTGGTGGAATCCTGCCGAAAAAGAATTGGCGACGCAATGGCGCACCACGCCGCTAGTTTGGGATTGGACGAAAGATGGCTTAAACGATCTGATTATGCTCGATCACGAAGGCTATCTCGTGCTGTTCGAGCGCGAACGCATCGGCCAAGAGCTAGAGCTCAAACCGCCCCGGCGAATCTTTCGAGGCGATGGACCATCCGGGTTCGACAACCGCAATCAAGCCGCCAATAAACAAGCCGGCTTCCTGCGGTTAAACGACGGTTCCGCCGGGAAAAGCGGTCGCCGCAAGTTATGCCTCACCGATTGGGACCAAGATGGCCGAATCGATCTGTTGGTCAATAGTAAAAGCGTGGATTTTCTAAAAAACATCGGCCAGGATAACAATGGCCAAACCACGTTTCACGATGAAGGTCCGGTCAATTCACAAGCTCTGGCAGGACACACGACTAGCCCCACAGCGGTCGATTGGGACAAAAACGGCATTCCCGATTTGCTCATCGGTGCGGAAGACGGCTTTCTCTACTATCTTAAAAACCCAAAGAGCGTTAGTTCGCATTAACCGCGAAATCTGTCTAGGCAGCCGTTGCACGTCGCTTTGCATCGACGGCTTGATGTTCGCTAGCAAGCCGTAAAATCAATTCAACTAGCTCCGCGCAGCTCTCTTGCCAGTTCGGCCAGCGAAATCCGTCAAGCGACGGCATTTCGGCCATCGTGGATTTGTGACGACTTTGAATAAGCTGCGAGAGCAAGGCGGCATCATTTTTGGGGAAATAGCATGCGAAGCTTCCTCCCACTTCGTGATGCACCGGAATGTCGCTAGCCATGACCGGGCATCCATTGTGCAAGGCTTCCACGATCGGCAAATTAAAACCTTCACCTAGCGAAGCCGTGATTAACCCCGACGAATGCCGGTAGCACCAGTTCAATTCCGCATCGTTCAAATCATCATACCAAAGCAGCGAGCTTCCCAATTTGGGATGACTCCGCACGCGGTGAATAAACGATTCCGCACCCCAACCGCTCCCGCCAATTAAAATTAAAGATGCACCGACACCGCTATTCCATAGCCGATCAAAGGCATCGAGGACGAGCGATTGCTGTTTCCGAGGAGAAAACGTGCCCACGCAAACATAGAAAGGTCGCAAACCGCCATCAGTCAATGCGAGTAAGTCCCCGCGCACCGGCAGGCCCGCTTTTGGGTTCATAAAATCCGCGCCGAGCCGAAATGCTCCGCCTTGCAATGGGGATTTACGAATTTGAGAGTTCGCATGATAGCTTAAGACATCCTCAGAAACGTTATTGGAAATTGCTGTGAAGAAGTCCGCCTGATGATAAGCGGCATCCCACCACCGATGAAAATGTCTCAATTGATGTTTAGTGAACGATTCCGGCGTTTGGAGTGGAAGCAAATCATATAACATCGCCCCCACAACCGTGCCGCTGTTTTGTGCGCGTCGGACTTCGTTCCAATAGGGAATCGACCAAGAGCTATCCAATAATAAAAGAATGTCATCCGAGCTAAAGTTCAATCGAGTGTTGGAATACCGCTGAAATGCGGATTGAATCCCGAATGAACCGCGTTGGAAGTGATGGTAGGTCGTCCTCGCAATGTTAATAAGTCCCCATCGCTCCAACTGGCGTTTAAGGAATGAGGACTGCAACTTTAGAGTTGTCCGTATTTCATTAGAAATTGCGAGAGACGGAACGGAAACAAAACCATGCAAGGGATGATAGATAACGGGTTGGCATTCGACTCCTAGCGAGTTGCCAACCCTTTCTGAGGCTTCGACGATGGTCCGCACGACGCGCTCAATGCCGGTATGCAGCGAACTCCGCCAAGTTCGCGTGCATTCCATCAATATCCGTTTGGGATGTTTGTCGGTCGTAGACATGCTAGGCCAAAGTAAGAGAGATTGCCGAAATACTAGGCTGCGGCTCTTTCATAACAGGCAAGTGTTTGGCGAGCGGTTTCTTCCCAGCGAAACCGCGATTCGCGAAGCTTCATTTCCGCCCGTAACCGGCATTGAACCGATTCATCAAATAGAACCTGTTCCAGGCATTCGGTCAGCATTTCACGATCTAAAGGATTGAAATAAACGGCCGCCGGCCCCACGACTTCTGGAATGGAGCCACCCGTGGATGCGATGATGGGGCAGCCGAAACTCATTGCCTCGATAGGGGGGATTCCAAACCCTTCATAGAGGGAAGGGTAAACAAACGCGGCAGCGTGGCGGTAGTGGTTGGCTAGTATGGAGTCATCTCCCGCCGTTTGCCGCACGAGATGGGCTATCTTCAAATCCTCAAGCTGCCTTAGCTCTTCGGAGGAAAAACGCCCGCCGCCAAAACAAACAACTCGAAAGGCGTCTTTCAGCCGAGCAGAAGCGGCATAAGCCTCCCAGAATGTTTGGCAGTTTTTATAGCCTCCGCGTCCGCCGACGTAAAGAAGATAAGGTGCGGATTGAGGTGCAGACTGCCCATCAATCTTCGCGAAATGCGCAAGAGAATTTCCCAAATAGGTGACATCGACGATCTCCGGCGGAATGCGAAAATGCTCCACAAGATCGTTTTTCGTCGTCTCGGAAATCACAAGAATGCGATCCGCGAATGAGCATGTGCGAAATTTGGCCGCGGAGAGTAACTTGGCCTTCCAACCGAACTGCCTTGGGAATCGCTCGGGGATCAGGTCGTGAATCGTGACGACGAGGCGAGCGCGGCGCAATGGGCGAGTGAATGAATAATAGGTGTGATGTGCGAGCGTTCCCGGCAATATCTTCACTCGAACTGCTTGTTGCAGGCGATTGCGAATCTGCTGATCGAAGCGAAGCGGCTTGAGGGAACTTTGGTATTCCCCGATGATGCTAGGATGGCTTTGAAGTTCGCGCAGATGTTCGTTCGCGTGGATGTTCGCTTGAACCTGGACCTCCACAGCACCTTCCGCAAGCTGCCGGATAAGTTCCACGTAATAACGGGAAATTCCTCCCACTCTCTGCCGAGAAAATATATCGTGCGTATAGATTACCCGCATGATGCTCCCGGCGGAATGTCTGAAGGCATGACTTCAAATCGGCTGCGGAGACAAAGCATTCCTGATCCCAAGGCCATTACTAATAAAACGCAATGTTTGCATGCTTCTGATCTTATGCTGCTCGCCGAGGGAGATTAGTTTTCCTCATTGTGAACAATGGAGAATTGTCGGCTTTCAAATGCTGTTGAAGTTGAATAGCAAGATTGTCGTGAACATTAACAGAAGCCTGCGATTTCAGTTGCGGAACCCGACCATGAGCGCTCAAAGCGGGATGGTAATAAGGATCTTCGGAAATCTTATATTGCCGGAGAATTTCCGCGAACTTCAATGTGTCCGCTTTGTTGTTGCCCGGTTCTCGGGTTGCGCATTCGTGGTGAATCAGCCGACAGGAAGGAGCATAGACGACACGTAATCCCAGTTGATGGATACGGAGGCATAAATCCAGATCGCTATACACTAGAGTATAGGTCTCATCATATCCGCCGAGCGATTGGAACGTGCTTCGCCGCATCAACTGGCATGCTCCGGTTACTGCCGAGACATTTCGCGTCCACTCGGCCATTCCAAACGGGCTAGACGTTTCGGGGTTTGCGAGAGAAAACACGTGTCCCGCCAATTCGTACAAGCCCAACACGACGCCGGCGTGTTGCGTGCGCCCATCGGGATAGAGTAAATGCCCGCCGGCGATGCCCACGTCCGGTTGCTCGCCCCATCCCAAAAGCTCATCCAGCCAATTTTCGTGAACGATCTCAATGTCGTTGTTCAAAAAGAGCAGATACTCGCCGTTGGCTACCGCCGCTCCGCGATTGCACGCCGCAGAGTAATTGAACGGTTTTGCATACTCAATCACGCGCACGCGGGCTTCGGCCTTCAACTCGGAATAATAAGCGAATACGCTCGGATCGGTGCTTTGATTATCAACAATGACGATCTCTAAGTTTCGATGAAGCGTGCGGGATAAAAGACCGTGCAATAGTTGGCGAATTAGTTTGGGTTGATTCCGACTGGGAATGATGATGGATACGAGCGGATTGCTCAATTTCTTCCAAATTGGTTGATAATGCCCATACCGGTTCCGCTCTACAACCGCAGCGATCCCGCGGCGATTGTAGCAATCTTGAAGCACCGCCTTTTGGGCCGCCAAGACATAGGGCTTGGCGTCTAGGTGGGAAGCCGTTGAGGTGCTTAATTCCCGCCAATGATAGAGGATTTGAGGGATGTGATGGATGCGCTCGGTTTGCTCGGCGATTCGCAGAAGCAAGTCCCAATCTTGTGCTCCATCGTATTGCGGTGCAAGCCTCCAAGCTGCTGAATGAGGGTTTTTCGCGTGACGACAAAGTGGCAGATATAATTGAAATGCAGCAGCATTTCGGGCGACCAATCGGGCTTGAGCACCGGCGATCTGCGGAACCGTCCGTTTGCCGTAATTAAGTCTTCATCAGTATAGATCAGGTCTGTCTCGGGGTGTTCCGCCAGATGTTTGGCAACCGCGTAAAGTGCTTGAGGGGCTAACAGGTCATCGTGATCGAGAAAGGCAATCCATTCTCCTCCAGACGCATTAAACCCCGCGTTTGTATTCTCCGAAATGCCACGGTTTGCTTTTAAGCGAACGAGCTGAACGCGAGGATCAGCTATTGCGATTTCGTGAACTCGGTTTAGGAGTTTCGCATCCTCCTGCTCGCTGATTGTGAAGCATAGTTCCCAAAAGGGATAAGACTGTGCCAGCACGCTCTGAACAGTTTTTTCAAGTATGAAAAGCGGGGTTCGATGCAGCGGGCAAATGATGCTAATTTGCGGCGGGTTCGGTTGAATGAGCGACCATTCCCGCTGTGCGCACTAATTCGCTAGTAGAGGGGGTGTTTTCCGCGATCCAGCGTTGATAAGATCGGGAGGGCAGCCGGCGGCCTCGTTGATGATCGCACCAGCGATACAAACGCCTTGCGAGCAAAGAGGCTCCGCCTTCTTGATAGGCTTTCACTGCCCGATGAACCAGTTTCCGCGCGTGCCGCAAGGTTGTCATAGTATCATCGAGGTGGAGTGATTCGAGATGCGGGCAATTCGTTCTCATTGCCGCACCGTCTTGGTTTTCGGTCGATACGTCAAATGTTAGGCTGCCGACGCGGGCGCTTCCGCGGCTAAATTCGGCTGGCTTTTCATGTGGCGGTTATAGGCATCAAGGATTTCATCCGTATCGCCTACTTGGTGAACCCGTCCGTGATCCATCCAGATCAATTTGGTGCAAAGGTCGGCTAGCGTGTTCATATCGTGGCTGACGATCACGATGAGATGCGCTTGATCCAAGAGTTGTTTCATCCGCTGCATGGCCTTGGCTTGAAACGCCATGTCCCCCGCGCTCAGGATTTCATCAATGAGCATAATTTCCGGCTGGATGGCGGTCGCCACGGAAAACCCTAGCCGAACCAGCATCCCGGGCGAGTAATGGCGGATCGGCATTTCTAGAAAATCGCCCAACTCGGAAAACTCCGCGATTTCTTGGCTTTTGCTTTGAATGGAAACCGGCGTTTCGCCTTGCAAGTACCCGCGAATCGCGATGTTTTCCCAGCCGGTGGCTTCCATTTGAAAGCCGAGTGCAAGATCGAAGAGCGAACTCACCCGGCCTTCGACGATTCGTCGGCCCCCGGTTTCGGGATAGATTCCCCCCAGCAACCGAAGAAGTGTGCTTTTGCCCGCGCCGTTGTGTCCGATGATTCCGTAGCGTTCTTTGGGATGGAACTTCAACGTGATGTGATCCAAGGCGCGAACTTCCATCACGGGGTTGACGGATTTTCTGAACATGCGTTTGACGATGTATTCCTTCAACGTCATTACGCCGCGCCGACGCACGCGAAAGTAGAGGGAAACATCATCCAGTTCCATATACGCCATGAGTGCCCGCGACTCCCTCTACAATGCTTTTGCCAAGTTTTGGTGGAGGATACAACAAGAAGCTTGCGTCCTCAGATGCGAAATACAAGCTGTCTTTGGAGTTTGTAGAGTGCCACGCTTGCCATGCAGAAGGCAAGACTCACCATTGTGATTGCGGTTCCCATTGCCTCGAAGGAGGGGAATTTTCCATGCAGCATCGGCTCGCGAATGATTTCCAACAGCGAGGCGACCGGATTAAACGCTATCAGCCAGCCCAGCCCTTTTTGCTGTAAAATCTCCGGAGGGTAGATGATGGGGGTCATATAAAAAAGAACCTGCAAGCCTAAGTCGATGAGGTGTTGGGAATCTGGGAAATGCGTGTTTGCCAGTGCGGAGAGCGTGGCGACCGACCAACCGAATACCAGCAGCAAGAACAACGTGGGTACAAGCGAAACCAACACCGGCAGGTTTTGAAAACCTTTCAAGACCCACGTTAAGACCAACACAATTCCCAAGGCCATCAGCAGATGAAACATAGAACCCAGCGTCGCTCTCAGCGGGTAAATCGCAGGAGGAGCGGGATATTGCCTCATATAGGGTTCTGCTTGAAAGAAACACTGGCAGCCTAAAATCGCGGCGTTGGTGAAATAGCCCCAAAAAGCAAGACCCGCGAGTAAAAAAGGTCCAAACTCTTTAATGTCCAACCCAAACAGACGATGAAAGACCGTACACAATATGATTGTCATGGCGATGGGTTGAATCAACGACCATCCAATCCCCACAATCGAACGCCGATAGCGCGTGTTAAGATCGTATTTCACGAGCGACAGCAGAAAAAACCGCGTGCTCCAAATCGATCGAAAATAGGCGGTCATGGGCAATCCATTCCGGCTTATTCAAAAAGGGTAACTTGCCAAGCCCACGGCCTATCGTATGGAGAGCGAACTGAGCCGCGAGGGGGCAGAAATATAGTTATTGGTCAAATTCAGGTCAACATGAGTCAAAAGAATGTGTACACTTGCTGGAATTCTTTTGAATTTCGGTGTCATCTTCTTTACTTCTTTTTGGATTCAATCGGCTCAATAACTGGCTCGGCTTGACCGGATTCCTTACGGGCGTTTGACGGGGAAGGAGACTCTGGCGACAATAGGAAAAAGATCAAAAAATCCGATTGTCTGAAGGAATCTTCCCGGAGCAGCTCATGCGAAACACATCTGTATCAACCCCTATGGAACGAAGAACTTTTCTGAATGCGGGCACGGCGGGGTTAGGGGCGGCGTTGTTGGCTTCCTATTTCCCCTCCGTTGCCCAAGCCAACGAAGACAAGCAATGGCGAGGCGTGGTCGATCCGCTGCATTTTCCGGTGAGGGCAAAACGAATTATCTATCTCTGCATGGCGGGCGGGCCTTCGCATCTGGAAACCCTGGACGATAAGCCGGAACTTGCCAAAATGAACGGCAAGCCCATGCCGGAGTCTTTTACCAAGGGCAAGCCGATTGCCCAACTGCAAGGCAGGCAGTTGACTTGCTTGGCTCCGCAGCACAAATTTCAATCGTTCGGGAAATCCGGCCAACGCATTGCGGAGATTTTCCCGCATTTCGGCTCGGTCGCCGATGAAATTTGCATTATCAATTCGATGGTGACGGAAGCCATCAATCACGATCCGGCCCACACCTATATGAATACGGGTTCTTTGATTTCCGGTCGGCCTTCGATGGGGGCTTGGATCAATTACGGTCTGGGCAGCGAAAGCGATAATCTTCCCGGCTTTGTCGTGCTGACTTCGCTGGGGAAATTCGGGCAAGCGCAACCTATCGCGGCCAGGCAATGGCATAGCGGGTTTTTGCCCAGCCGATTTCAAGGGGTGGAATTTCGCTCGACGGGCGATCCGGTGCTGTACGTCACCAATCCGCCGGGCATCACGCGGGATCGACAACAAGATGTCGTGCAGGCGGTTCAGGAATTGAATCAATTACAAAACCAAATCGTGGATGATCCTGAAATTGCCACGCGGATTAACGCTTACGAAACCGCGTTTCGCATGCAGGCCAGCGTGCCGGAGTTGATGGACGTTTCCGGCGAACCCAAGCACGTGTTTGAACTTTATGGAACCCAAGGCGGAGATGGCTCATTCGCGGCGAATTGCCTCTTGGCCCGACGGTTGGCGGAACGGGGCGTGCGGTTTGTGCAACTCTATCACCGGGCGTGGGATCATCACGGCGGAGTGAAAAACGCAACGCGGGGAACGGCGGGCGAAGTCGATCGGGCGTGTGCCGCGCTCATCAAGGATTTGAAGCAAAGGGACATGCTGAAAGATACGTTGGTGGTTTGGGGCGGCGAGTTCGGGCGGACGCCGATGGCCCAAGGCAACGGCCGCGACCACCACATCAAAGGGTTTTCGTTATGGATGGCCGGCGGAGGAATCAAAGGCGGAATCACCCACGGCAAGACGGATGAACTGGGTTACGATTCCGTGGAAGACATCGTCCACGTCAACGATTTTCACGCGACCATTTTGCGGCTGTTGGGCATCGACCACAAACGGTTGACGTTCCGCACCCAAGGCCGCGATTTCCGCTTGACCGACGTGGCGGGAAACGTGGTCGAAAAAATTCTTGCATGATCCCATCGTAATTAGTTTTGAAAAAACGAACGCAAAGGATTTTGCTCCGCGAATGTTCGCAGAAGTGACTCGCCGTATATCCAAGAATTTCAAAACCGGTTCAGGCGAAGAAAAACCATGATGGCAATTTTCATCCCAAACCTTCGCGGTCTTGGCGTTAGGCTGATTTGATAAGATTGCGGCATGGCCGCATGAGGAAGTCTCGCATGCAAATTTTTGGACTCGGCACTCAGACCGAATTGCGGACCATTCTTCGTTTGGCCGAGCGGGAATATCGGCAGGGTCATAATCTTCCCGCCAAACTGACGCTGAAATCCGGAGACGTGGAGATTGTCGTCCATCGCTTGGAGAAAGAAGATTCTTGGGTGGGCGGCAGCGTGCGAATTGCCGTCCCCAACGAAAGCGGAGCCGCCGAGACCTTGAAGGCGGTGCATCAGGAATTTCCGCAAACCAGCACCCTCACCGAAACCGCTGGGCAATGCGAGTTTCGCTGCCAATTGGAGTTGCAGGAAAACGCGGAAACACCAACGGTCGCGAAAAAGCTCTCGCTGCTGTGGTCTTGGCCGGAAACCTGGCGGGTGTCGGGCGAAGATTTCGAGATCGAGCCGTTAAGCCCCGAACGCTTGTTTCTGGCGATGGATGAACTCGGTGCGAGCGACATCCACTTGTATCCCGGTGCGCCGCCGGTGTTTCGCATCGACAACCAAACCTGTCCCACGGGCCGATTCGCGCCGGTGTCTCAGCAGCAGATCGAACGCTTGATTCACGAACTCGCCCCCGATGCCGCCTGGGAGGAATTTCAAACAGAGAAGCAATGCAGCTTCAACTATCGCCAAGTGGACATGGCCCATTCGCGGATCTCGGCGTTCATCAAATCGGGGGTTCCGCATTGCACGATTCGCTATTTGCCGGAACAAATCCCGACCTTCGAGGATTTGCACGTCCCCCGCAAAATCATGGAAAAACTCGCGGAACTCAACGAGGGTTTGATTCTGGTCAGCGGGATGACCGGCAGCGGCAAATCCACCACGGTGGCTTCACTGATTGACTGGATCAACGAAAACCAATCGCTGCACATTCTCACGATTGAATCACCCGTGGAATACGTCCACATCAACAAGCAGTCGATTATTTCGCAGCGAAACGTGGGAACCGATGCCCCCACCGCGATCAAAGCCGTGCATGGAGCGCTTAGGCACGATCCCGATGTGATCTTCATCGGCGAGATGCGGGATTCGGATACGATTCGCGCTGCGATTGATGCCGCCAGCACCGGGCATTTGGTCATCAGCACCTTTCACGCCAACACCGCCGCCGAGGTGATTAACCGCATCGTGAGTTTCTTCGATCCTGTGGAACGCGATCTGGTCCGGCTGCAACTCAGGGATTGCATTCGCTGCGTGATGTGCCAACGGCTTGTGCCCAAACGCGGCGGCGGTCGCGTGCCGGCTTTGGAATTTCTGTTCGCCGACACCAACCACATTTTAGAGTGCATTCTCAACGGCAACACGGGGGCGCTTCGCGTGGCGATGCAGCAAACCACTTCGCAATCGGCCATCTTCGAGCAAAGCCTGATGAACCTGCTTCGCGAAAACTTAATCCTCGAACCCATCGCCGCCGAGTACGCTTCCAATCGCGATTTGTTCGAGCAAATGAAGCTCGGCACTTACGCCGTCCCCGCCGTGGACACCATGCTCTATCGCCCCGGCAGTTAGCATCGCTCGAGAAAGAACCTTTCTGCAAACGTGAGCGGCAAGGCGGCTAGTATTACAGCGCCTCTTTCAGTTTTCGACTTTGGCTTGCGTGAAGTTCTTTGCGTCTTCTTGATGCGTGGCATTCTTTAGCCACTCGATTGTGCTCCATGCGCCAGTTGCTCCACGCCACGATTTCGTCGATGTCCCACCGCCTGAGGTCGATGAGATGGCGAAGTAATCCGCGGACTTCTGGAACCGTCATCTGCGGCTCTTTTTTTTCCATCCGCAGTTTTTGCAGCACCAGGAACAACAGAGCGAGAATCGATAAGGCGGTGTGATGCTGCCAGCCGGTCCAGCCGCGCGTTTCATATTCGTCCAACCCACATTGCCCCTTGCCGGCTTTGATGTCTTCTTCGATCGTCCAACGCCGGGCTTTTTGCTCGGCAAGACGTTTTCTCGAAACGGTCAAAGGCGCATTCGAGCGATGGTATTTGAAATCCGGTTCTTGATTCAACGACCGCCGCACGAGCAAGCGTTCCGCTTCCGCCGCCGGAAAGCCTTCTTCCGAAAACCAAACTTTCATTTCGGCGTATTCATAGATGATGGAACCTTGGCTGCCTTCCGAGACCGTGATGCGTTGGAAAGCGGACGGCTTCAATTGGGCCGCCGCCACCGCCACAGGAATCGGCTTGGTCTTGAGTTTCGCGCGTCCTCCGCGCGGACCCGGCGGGCCGAGTTCCGACGGACTCAGCCACACGTAAGCCTCGGAGGAAACATCCAACACGTACCACTTCTCCAGTTCGCGGACGCCTTGGACAAAGGTCGGACTGTCCCCATAAACGCTATCGCCACCCACCCAGCGAAAGGGAACATGTTCCAGGACGGCGGTCTGAATCATTTCCAAACCCAACTCCGGCCGGGTGCGGAAAATCACGCCAGCGGGGACGCCGGCTTCCTTGCGCCGGTGGGGATCGTCGGCCCACTCTTGCGGGAGAGACAGTCTGCGATCAATCAGAGTGTGCCCCTCCTTGGAGGAACAGTAATTGGCGAACACCCCCACTTGACAATTATCAATCCGCCCCAGCGTTCCCGAGTATTGCCGCTTCACCCCCGCGGACTTTTTCCCCTTTTTCGGAAAGCCGGTTTCATCAATGTTGATTGTCCCTTCCGCATCGGCCAAGACCTCTGTCACGTGACTCCGCACTTCCCGCAGCACCGAAGCATCATCCCAACGAGATTGCGAAATAAACTTTTGCATGGTGCGCACGACACCGCCTTCAACCACTTCGGCAATGTTTTCGATGTTCCTTCGCTCTTGGCCACCCAGCAAACCATGCACAAACTGCTCCGCATGTGCATGGTTTTCTTCTCGCCCAAACAACGGGAAGTAGCGTTCAAGAAACAAATCGAGTTCAGGCTTCAACTGCTGCAATTGCTTTCCGTCCATGGAAGGGATCCTAAGCCTTTAGAAAGGGACGGTTCAAAGCCTTCTTGTACAAAATCCTAGGGTTGCATAAAAGGCCAATTAACAAGGCGCTGTAATACTATCCGCCTTGCCGCTCACTATTGCATGAAAGTGATTTCTCGACCGATGCTTAGTCACTGTCAAGAGCAATTCGCGATTGTCCGAAATGCCATTGACGCATTCGGCGGAATGGCTTATCACCGCCGATCCTATAAACTCGCAATGCCTTGCGCCTGGGTATTCGGGGCGCGATGTTGCTTACTTTTCTGAGTATCCGATCACTACATGCGGTTGCTACAACGCTATATTCTGGTTGAACTGCTCAAGGTATTTTTGTTCCTGCTGAGCGGGTTGACAATTCTGTTGGTCTTCGTGGGCGTGTTCCGCGAAGTGGCCGCCAGCGGATTGGGGCCGTTGCAAATTATGCAAATTCTGCCCTTCGTCGTGCCCAGCTTAATGCCTTTCACAATTCCCGCCACGCTGCTGCTGGCAGTCTGCGTGGTTTATGGGCGGATCGCGGGCGATCAGGAAGTCACGGCGGCCAAGGCGGCGGGCATCAACGTGTTCTCGCTGCTGTGGCCCGCGTTTTTGTTGGCCATCGTGATGAGCATTACTTCGTTGGTGCTGACCGATCAGGTGATTCCCTGGGCCATCACCAACATTCAACGCACGGTGGCCTCGGCGATGGAAGACATTTTCTTGGACATGCTCCGCACGAATCATCAAGTCACCGACGACAGGCAGGGGTTTTCCATCACCGTGATGGACGTGCGCGACAAAACGCTGATTAAGCCCACCTTTCAGTACCTCCGCAAAGGACACAGCCCGCTGACCGTGCAAGCCGCCACCGCCACGATGGAATTCGATCTGGAAGAACATCAGGTCATTCTGCATTTGGTGAGCGGCCACATCGACATCCCCGGCCATCGGCGGGTTTGGTTTCAGGAAGAAGACAAGCCGTTCCCTTTGCCTCAAGATGTGGCCCAACCCAAGCCCGGCCATATCAGTATTCAAAAGATCCACCGCAAGTTGAACAGCATCGAACAGCAACTCGCCGAGATGGAGGAGAAACAAGATGCCGAACTGGGGATGGCCTTGGTCCTGGGCGACTTTCAGCGGTTGTTGCAAGAAGACTATACCGTAGTGGGCGCGATGCGAAAATTCGCCATCAGCGATCTGAACCGCTACAAGACCGAGATCTATAACCGCTTCTCGATGTCCACGAGTTGTTTTTTCTTCGTGATGATCGGCGGACCGTTTTCGATCATGCAAGGTCGCCGACAGTTTCTGACGAGCTTCTTTTTATGCTTTCTGCCAATCCTCTTGATTTACTATCCGATTGCTTTGCTGATGCTGAGCCTCTGCAAAAACGGGCAAGCCAACCCGGCGTATGCGATGTGGGCGGGCAACGCCCTGTTGGGCATCGCGGGCCTCTGGGCGATGTATAAAGTGCTGAAGCATTAAAGATGCCCAAAGAGAAGTTTTTTTCTCAAAAGGCTCAGACTTGGCCTGCTGGGAATGGGAACTGCAATTTCTTTTGTTAAAATCATCGCGTTGCAATTGCAGCGTAGTTCTTTAACCTCAGAGGTTGCAGATGCGGGGATGGTTGGGAATGCTGGCAGTTTTGCTGCTGCTAGGGGGATTTTCCGGTCGTTGCCGAGCGGAAACAGGGCGCTCGAACGCCACTGCAAAAAGCGATCAAACTGCCCCGACCGCGGCGGTGGAGACCATCCAGAGCGGGCGGGTGTTGGCGTTGATCGCCGGTTATTGCGGTTTGATCGTGGCCGCTTCTTTGGTGGGCGGTTGGCTGCCGAGTTTTGTCCGCTTGACGCACACCGGAATGCAAACCCTCATCAGCGGGGTAGGCGGCTTGATGCTGGGCATCGCGGTATTTCACTTGCTGCCTCATTCTTTGGAATATACCGCATCGCCCACGTTGACCACCCGCTGGATGATGGGCGGATTATTGGGCATGTTTTTTCTGGTGCGGGCGTTTCACTTTCATCAGCACGGACCGGCGGAACAATTGCCCGGCGAACACGCGGACTGCGAAGACCATCACCACCCTCACGGATCGCCGGGCGTGCATCGTTGGAATTGGGTGGGCGTGGCCTTGGGGCTGGCGTTGCACACGCTGATTGATGGAATTGCCTTGGGGGCCAGCATCCGGGCGGAAGTGGGCGAGCCGGTGTTTTTGTCGCTCTTCGGTTTGGGAACCTTTCTGGCGGTGCTGCTGCATAAACCCTTGGACGCCATTACGATCACGTCTTTGATGGCCGCCGGTGGATGGTCGGCGAGCATCGCAATGCCGTCAACCTGGGATTCGCGCTGATGTGCCCGTTGGGGGTGCTGTTGTTTCTGCTGGGATTGAAGCAGTTTAGCTATCATCAGCATTTGGTGGTGGGCTGTGCTTTGGGTTTCGCCGCCGGCGTGTTTTTCTGCATCTCCTTGGGCGATTTGCTACCCGAATTGGAACTGCATTCGCACAACCGCATCCGGCTTTCGGTGGCGCTTTTGATCGGCGTGGGACTTGCCTGGGCGATCGAACAAACCCACGGCCACGTGCATCAACCCAAAGGAACCCCGTTCAATCGCCAAAACCTGATTGCTCCCGAATGAGTGCCGAAGACTTGGTAGTAGTTTTGGAACATCGAGACGTTCAACGGCAGCATGAGCGGATGCAGCGGTTAATTGAGCGGTCTTTGGAAGGCAGCATAAACACAGAACCCGCTTCCAATCGATTGGATGCGGGTATTGTTCTTATGTTTAACATTGAGAAAGGGCTTGAATAATCTCTCTCGTAAGGTTGGGAGAAATTTGTCGTTGCCGCTCAAGTTCTAGTACGCTGTTTATTACAGTTAAGTCTTGAGCCTCTCGTAAATCATCTTCCTTGATAATGTTGTTTTCAAACATCCAGAACGCAACCTCGCACCAATACCAAAGTGGCGCACCCTCAACGATGTTGCAAGCCGGCCCCGGAAAGCCTCCTGGACCACGAGCGCCCGAAATGTACTGATTGACGAGTTGGCGACTTCGGTGAATGCGACGAGCAATGTCAGCTTGATTCACCAAGTCGCATTGATCGACACGGATTACCAATGCCCCAATTGCTGATGACCTCACATTTTTAACGGCGCTGATAATGGCGTCCTTGAGAGACAGGGCAGAACGAGAAAATGTTAGGTACATTCGACCAAAACGCATGCTAATTGTGGCATCGTCGCAACCGGCATTAAAGAGAGCATCCTCGACGTCCGTGGTAATTTCCTCCACACCATCCAACAGCAGGGTAAACTCAAATTCGGTTTCAGATTTAGGAACGGTCATTGTTTTCCTCCAGTTCTTCGGAATCACTGTCGATGGCCCCGCAATGTGGGCACATGTCAACCTCCCGCACAATCTGACGGGCGTGATTTTCCGGCACTCGTGGGGTTGACCATACGCTGATGATACATCCCTCTCGACTGTTTTCTGGACAAAACAAGCGGCCCCAAGCATGTCCCCCTGGAATCACAACACGCCACCCAAGCGACTCTGCGTAACAAATCGCCTTTTCTATATGCTTATTTGAATGGCGGGAGCGAGGCATCCTACAAATTATTCAATGACTGTTTACAACTGTCAACACGCATCGTCTTTTTTAGGCGAATTATCATCTTTTCCCCCCAAAATCAAATTAGACACTGCTGGAGGTTTACGAAGCATCGCAGGCGATGCAGTGGCCTTTGAGGAGAATTTCGGTGATCCGCCCCACTTCCTCGGTTCGTTTTTGAGTGGATTTCCCGAACGTGACATCCGCAAAGCAGGTGACTTTCCCGCAATCCACGCAGACGAAGTGCGGATGCTTTCCCCGGTGCGGATCAGCGGGGTCGCGAATTTCAAACCGCCAGACATGATCGCCCAATTCGGTTCGCGTAACCAAATCCGCTTCCGTCAAGTCGGTGAGGTTGCGAAAGATGGTCGCCTTGTCGAACCCCAAGGGAACCAATTCCTCGGCGAGTTCCGCGTGGGTGATTGGGGAATCGGCCTGGCGAAGATGATGAAGCACCGCCAACCGCGCGGAGGTCGAGCGAAGGCCGGCCTCGCGAATTAACGCTTGGAACTCGGCGACTTCGTCCTTGCCTTTTTCGGGTTGTTGCTTGGCCATGATTTTCGAAGCCCCCTCCGTTGTTGGAAGGGGACAGGCTCCATTTTCCAACTCAAAAACCAGGCTTTGATGAAAATGTTTCCGCGGAAAATGGGGCCTGACCCCCTTGAGTTATTTGGCGGTCTGGGGAAATCATAAACCCTGCCGCGTCCAAGATCCATTGCAATTCGCTTGCAATTAAAGAAAGCCGCGCCCGGCGGAACCGGGCGCGGCTGTTTTTAGGTCATTGAGAACGGCAGGGCCGTTGTCGGTGGAGGTTACCGATTCGTTGCCGATTGTATTCCGCCGGCCGGGACGATTTGCGGTTCGATTTGCCGGTCTTGCGGACCTTGCACGTAGCGGGACCAGATTTTGGCTTCCGAGAAATGGGGGTCCAACGACAACGCTTTTTCAAATTGGGCGCGGCTTTGGTCCAAGGCATTCTCGTAAATGATGACCCCTAGATTATAGTGGGCCGTCGCTTCTCCGCCGGACTGCTTGAATTCCGCGATTGCGGCATCCAACTCGCCCGCCCGCCCCAAGGACACTCCCAGCCGATGGCGAAGTTCGAGATCGTGGGGCCGGAATTTCAGGGCTTGCCTTAAAACTGCGACGGCTTTAGACCATTCTTGTCGCCGCGCCGTAAATCTCGGAGACCTCTTTGAGAAATTCCGGATCTTGCAAGACGCTTTCGGGAACCCCCGTCAGTTTGGCGGCGGAGGTGTCGGACCAGTTCTCTTGAGAAGTCGTCGCCCCAGCGAAACCCCCTGGGGAATTCGGCTTCTCGGTGGGAAAATTCAGAATTTGGCGTCGATGAAGGCTGCGTTTCGCGCGGGGGAATTGTTCTTGAGAGGAGGTTTGCACGATGTGCGATTGCTCTGCCTGCTGGAAATTCCCGGCGGCGGGTTCTGGGGCGGCGGGCAACGCGGCGGGGCGTTGTTCTTCCGGCTCTGGTTGCTGTTCGGCCTTTGCATTCGCGGGAACTCGAGAAATGATCGTGCAATTGGGACGAAGGGTCTTCAGGGCCTCGATGGCCTTGGCCGAGACCGCCGTCTCCATCAGGCTGACACCTTCCAGCGAAGAAGACTTGGCCAGCATGGAAAGGCTTCTGTCGGTGACTTTTGTTCCATTGAGGATCACATACTTAAGTTTCGGCAAGGCCATCAGTGGTTCGATGCCCCGGTCGCCGATCTCGGTCTGGGCCAGATTGAGAAATTCCAAGGGGAGCATGTCGGACAATCTCGCCAAGCCCTCATCGCTAATTCGCGTGCCGGACAGATCGAGCTGTTGCACGCCCGGAACCTGGCGGAGCCAAGCGATGGCTTCATCCCCGACTTTGGTCTGGGAAAAATCCACAATCAACTGTTCGTCATCGGCACTGGCCGAGATTGTTGCTCCGGCGGCTTTGAGATGGCGAACGGCTGCCTCAAGCGAAATGTTCTCTTCGGGAACTTCCGTTTTTTTTGGAGGAACCGGCTGAGATTCATAAGGAGGTTTTTCCGTCGAAGGCGGCGGATTCACGGGAGGCCAAGCCGCGACTGTAGGAGATGGCTCGTGCGAAGCTGACATCGGGAAGGGATCGCTCGGTTTTGCCGGCGCGGCGACTTTGGTTTCCTCGGGTGGGTGAAATGCCCGCAATTGCGGGGACCGTTCGCGGTTTACGAAACCCGGAATGAATGCGGGTCCAACCGGCCCCCGCCGTTCGTTGCGCGGGCATCCCAGGGTCGTCAACAGCAGGCCAAGCAGCACTCCCAGGCGCAATAGTCCCGATACCTGTTTCATCCTGAATCCTTCCCAATCCGTGGAAAATTAGCGCTGACTTCGATTATCTATTCAATCGTCACGCATCCGATGACTGGTTGAACTCGCAAATTGGCAAATCGCGGTACGATTGGTTTTCCTGTCTCGCGTAACGATTATGACGGAAACACCGCTTATTCCGATTAAATGGGATTCCAATGGAAAACCAGGCGAGAAATCGCTTCCATTTTTTGGTTTTTCCCTAGACGATTTCCCGTAGCCCGGCATTTTCCAACCTATACTTTCGTGGTCTCTCGGTTGCCCCTCAACTGAAATGGAATAGGCATGGTTATTTGGACCCGCTCGGCAAAACACGCCGCATACTGCGCATATCTTCGCTCGGCTGCTTTGGGTGCTTAGCATTCTGTTCGCGTTGCTTGCAACGTCTCGGCTTTCGGCGGACACCCCGCCCGGCGTTCCACAAAAAGCAGAGGAACAGACCCCGCTGTTCGAGTTGATTCGACTGGCTCCCGACAACTACCCCGCCCCCTCCTCCGGCGGGTGGTTTGAAATTCGTTCCGGGAATGAAAACGACGGCTTTTCGCTGAATGAAACCACCGGCGTTCTTGCCATTAAACGCCCCGACCTATTCGATGCCCAGCAAAATACTCGTTGGGAACTGACCATCGAACATGGAAACTTGAAACGGGAACAAGCCGGGCAGGCTTCCAAACGGCGATTTCTGCAATCGGCGGGACTCTCGGAACGGGAGATTTGCCGCCAAATGGGAGGGGTGAAACAATATCGGGTGAGTTTGCAGGTTAAGCCGCGCCAACTCGCGCCGCAATTTTCTTCGCGCCTTGGCAGTGGCCGACTTTCACTATTCCCAAGTTTTCGTGGCCCTTGCCGGTCGTCAATTGGCTGGACAAAAAGCGGGAAGCGGTTCGCGGGATTGTTTCGGATGGGTTTCAAAGCCTCCTCGCCAAATGGAGGGCTAGGCAACTCGCTCCGCAGAATTCCGCCGGGTTACCGAAGCCGAAGTCGCCAACCGAAGTGATTGCCAAGACCGAAACCCCGCCGGCTTTGCCATTGCCCAAAGCAAATGCCTCTGCCGAGGATTTGAAGTCGCCGCCCAAAGTTTCGCAGGAATCGGTCCCCAGCCCAATGCCTTCGGAACCGGCAGAGATTTCCTCCGGGAACTCTTGGAACTTCGCCTTTCTTGCGGTCGCGGTGCTGTTGGCGACCGGTCTTCTTTCTTACCGATTCCGCAAATCGCGCAATCGCAGGTTGTCTCGGTTTGAATCTGTGTTGGGGAAAGATCGAGTCGGCAACGAAGAAGCGGTACTCCCCGAAGAACCGAATCCCGCACACGATTTGATCCTTGAAAGTCTTTCCGATTTCGGCGGCGATGCGGAGTGGGAGAGCTTGGAAGATGTGCCGCAAAGCCCCCCCGATTACATGGCGGAAGACACCGCCGACTCGGAAGCCGACTCGGAACCGGAGAAGCCTTCGTCTCCCTCTGAGCAGGAACTGGAAACGCTACTTTCCTTGTTGGATGAGAAATACCGCATCTTGTGGGAAGCTTCGCACGCGGATCACCAGGCTGCTCCCGATCTCGAGCGTACAGAAACCCCGTTTCCCGAACCAACTCCTCCGCCGGAGGCAGAGCCACAACCGGAATCCGAAGCGGACTACGAAGCTTCGATTTCCGACTATATGAACAATTTGTTGTCCAAATACCCCGCCTCGACAACTCGACAACCGGAATCCGCTGCACCGGCCACGACGGGGATGACGGCGACAGCGGCCCCGCCGATCCCGGTTGAACCGAAACGAGAAACAAAACCGGAAGCAAAACTCACTCAGCTCCCGCGCCAATACGGAACAGAGGTTCCCAAGCCGGTCTATGATTACGACCTAAAAACCACGCGATCCCAGTTGGAACAGCTCCGAGAAACATCGAATGCGACAGCGGCGAACGCGATTCGCTTGGCAACCTCCCGCCGCCGTCGGCAAAGGCTACGCCAATTCACGCTCTTGGGCGGAACGTCCCTCTTAATCTATGCAGCCTACCTTTACTTCACGCTCTAACCCGGGTGATTCATAGGCCATTTCGATCAGTAGCAATCCGTGATGGGAAAATGACTTTTGTCAAATACTTAAAATGCAGTCCACCATCGTAACTCGAAGCGTAAGCGAGGGATATATCTGGACTTCCCTCGCTTACGCTTTGGGTTACGAATAATCCGGGCTAATAGTTTGTTGATCCAACAAATCCTCCTAATGGAAACTTGATATTAAAAATAGGTATTATCCCTAGTAGACTATCCGGGTTTGGAGCAGTAAAATCTCTGGATTAGTTTGAGATTGTCTGTTTTGGCTGGGAAAACCTGGATGGCGAGTTCGTCCGACATCTTCTTGGAAGCCCTCACCAATTGCACGCTTTTATCGGCGGATAAATTGGCGCAGGCCAAAGAGTTCGCCCAGCACGATCCCAACCCGCTCCATCTCGCGGAAAATTTGGTCAAACAGCAATGGATGACCGATTGGCAAGTGAAAAAGCTGTTGGCCGGAAACCGCCAATTTCACCTGGGCAAATATCGACTTCTCGACCGCTTGGGCCGCGGCGGAATGGGAACCGTCTATCGGGCCGAACACATTGTACTGCATCGTCAAGTCGCTTTGAAAGTTATGTCTCGGCGGTATCTTACCAACGAGTGCGCGGTGGCGCGGTTTCTCGCGGAAATCCGCATGGTGTCCGAGTTGGATCATCCCAACATCGTGAAAGCCTTCGATGCGGACCTCGACTTCGGCCGCTACTTTCTGGCAATGGAATACGTCCCCGGCCAATCGCTCGAACAATGGCTGGACCGAAAAGGCCGGTTCTTCGTGGGCTGGACCTGCGAATGTATCCGGCAGGCGGCCTTGGGTTTGCAGCACGCGGCCGAGCGAAATTTAATTCACCGCGACGTCAAACCCTCTAACCTGATCGTCCCTGCGAATCCCACCGAGAGTCAACCTCTCGTGAAGTTGCTGGATTTTGGGTTGGCCTTTTCGGTGGGTGAAATGGAAAACCTCGGCATCACGCTGCCCGGGCGCACCGTGGGAACTTTGGATTATATGGCCCCCGAACAGGCGGCTTCTTCCCGCGACCTCGACCGCCGATCGGACATCTACAGCCTAGGCTGCGTCTTTTTTCATCTCCTCACCGGGCGATTGCCGTTTGAAGGGAAAAACTCCATCGAACGCCTCGCAAAGTGCTTGGATCAACCCGCCCCCCCGCCTAGCCGATTCCGTCCGGATCTTCCTTCGCCAATCGATCAGATTCTCAGCAAAATGTTGGATCGCGACCGCGAATGCCGTTTTGCTTGGCCGATCGATGTGGCCGAGGCTCTGGAACCCTTCGCCGAGATTTGCCCCGCCATGCCGCCTATGGGTTTTCCCCCCAAACGCTGCACGCCTTCATCCACGGAACCGGCCTGAAGCTCAATAAGAGGCGGAGTCCTCCATCCCGGAATCGTCCAATCCTGCGGCGGTTTGTGCGGCGCGTTCTGGGTCGTTCGCGAGCAATTGGCATACCGCCAACAGGCGGCGGTTGGCTGGGCAACGATCCAACAACATCAACTCTTGGGCTGAACGCAAGGCTTCTGGGAAACGCCCCGCCTTCAATTGAACGAGCACGCGTTGCCGCTGTTTTTGGCCTGTGAACACCGTCTGCTGCAACAACCGCAAATCGGACTGGCAACGGCGGCAGGCGTCCGACCACTCCTGCTCTGCCCGGCAGGTGGGGCAACGCATGCGGGAAGAAAAGATTTCCGGCATTTGCGTTTACTCATCCTGGAGATAGAACACGAGATCTTCCAAAGCTGCGAAATGTTTTTTGATCTCGGCCTCCGACCGATTCGCGACGGCGGTTTCGAGTTGCTGCATCATGTTTTTGAGTTCGGAGGCATCTTCGGAACCGGCTTCGGAAAGCAACTGCTCGCCGCGAGCCAGCATCGTGCGGGCTTGCTGAACCAAAGGCCGAATTTCCTCCGGGAGTTGCTCCTCGTCGGTTTCCCCTTCCGCGTCGGTTTGTTCGTCCGTGCTCTTGCCCCATTCGGTCGGCGGGGCGTCGCCGAACAAGTTTCGCATGCGATCTTGGGCTTCTTGCCGGTTGGATTGACGAAAGCGTTCCATCGCGCTTTCGATCACCAGCTTTTTTTCGAGGTTCGTCAATCGTTCGGTGGCGTTCACGGTGAGAATGCCGTTCAAATCGAGTGTGAAACGGACTTGAATCGCGTTGCCCGCATCCACGTCGGCCAGACCTTCCAAACGGAAATCGCCGACTTCTTCATTGTAGCGGACATCCTCGTTTTCGCCTTGGAAGACGGTAATTTGGGCCACTTTCTGTCCGGGGCTCATCGTGTGAAACAGCTCCGAGCGGCTGACGGGCAGCGGGGTGTTTCGCTCGATAATCGGGGAAAAGAGATAAGACGATTCAAACCCGCCGAAGTCTCCATGCGATTGAATGCCCAACGTGTGCGGGGTGATGTCCACCAACACGGGACCGGCGTCAATGCCGGCAATCAATGCCCCTTGCACGGCAGCGCCCATCGCGACGCACAAATCCGGGTTGACCTCCATGTGCAACGGCTGCCCTAAACGCTCTTGCAGCAACCGATGCACTAACGGCGTGCGGCTGGCTCCGCCGACCAGAACCACGTAATCGATGTCTTGGGCATGCAGGTCGGCATCTTTCAAGGCATCATCCAGACAGCCGAGGGTTTTCGTCAGCATCGGTTCGATCATCTCCTCGTAATCCAGCCGGGAGAGTTCCATGTCCAGATGCCTGGCGCTGCCCTTGTAGTCGATGAGGAACTCTTCCTGCAAAGCAGCGACGGGTTCGTCGGACAGCGTTTTTTTCGCGGCTTCCACCGCTTGAAGCAGCCGCGACTTGGCCACGAGGGAATCGCGGGGATCGACGCCGTTCTTTTTCTTGAACTTCGTACAGACATCCTCCAACAGCAGTTGGTCGAAGTCGTCCCCGCCCAGTTGCGTGTCTCCGTGGCTGGCGAGGACTTCGACCACGCCCTGCTCGATCTGCACGATGGAAACGTCGAACGTCCCGCCGCCCAAATCATAAACCAGCAGCCGTTCTCGGCGGTCCGAATGCGGTTCGTAAGTCAGGGCGGCGGCGGTGGGTTCGTTGATGATCCGCACCACGTCCAACTCCGCGAGTTCGCCGGCTTCTTGCGTGGCTTGGCGCTGCGTCTCGTTGAAGAAGGCAGGCACCGTGATGACTGCTTTGCGAATCGGTTGGCCGAGTTGCCGTTCCGCCCGTTGCTTGAGCGTCCGCAAAATCATCGCGGAAATCTCTTGCGGGGTGTAGTGGGAATCGCGAAGCGGAATCGTGACTTCCTGCCCCATCTTCCGCTTGATGGATCGCACGGTGCGCTCGGGCGCGAAAATTTCTTGGTTGCGGGCGGGCGTTCCCACCAAGAGCTGCCCTTGCTCGTCGAGACCCACCACGGAAGGCAAGATCGTTTGCCCATCCTCTTCAATCATTTCGATCCGTCCATCCCGATAAACAGCGGCGGCACTGTTGGTCGTGCCCAAGTCGATGCCCAGAATCAAGTCCATCCTTCGTCCTTTTGCAATGAAAAAATTTACGAAATCGCCTCCGCGGGGGAGATCGGTGAACCGGGGTCGTTCCGAACCGCCCGCACTTCCGCCAAACGCAACAACTTGCCCTTCCAAAGATAGCCGGGCCGGACGACTTCCGCGACGTGCCCCGGTGTTTTTTCGGGGGCCTCGATCACCTCGACGACCGTCATCAGGTGCGGGTCCACCGGATGATCCACCGGGGACAATCGTTGAATGTCGTGAGAATCCATCGCCCGCCCCAAGCGATTCCGCACCAATTGGTATCCTTGTTCCAACCCCTCCCAAATGGATTGCTGAGAGTTTCCGAGCCGCGAAAGCCATCGGTGTCGCAGAGTACGATAAAAGTGCCGGCTTCGCCAGCGCTGCCAAAACCATTGCGAATGATATAACATGTCCAGTTCGGCAGGCACTCGGTTTTGCAATTCTTCCAGAGCCAGCCGCCGGGCTTGTTCGACGGCGAGCCGTCCGCGTTCCAAGGCTTCGTCGAGTTCGGCCAGCGTGAGGGCGAGCGGTTCCCCCGCTTTCCGCGCGGCCGCGTCTTCATCGGCTTGCACGCTGTCGAAGCGGTTCATGGCTTGGTTCAACTCGTTCAAAACTTGCTCGACCTGGCCTTGCAAACCGCGCGCTTTTGGTTTCCAGCTTCACCTCGTGCCGCAGAGCCGTCATCGCCGCCGCTACGTCGGCCATCGCCGCGCTGGCGGGAGAAGCCGTTTCGTCCCGTTCTAGGGAAGGCGTTTGATCGCCGGCGGTCTGCTCGGCTTCGGAATGGGTTTCGCTCAGCCATTGACGAAACCGCTCGAGTAATGGCTCGGAATCGGGCCAATCCCTCATGCGATGTCCGCCAGTTCCATCAGGGCTTGCGTGGGGATCCGCGTCTTGCGAAGTCGAGATTGAATTTCTCGTTGAATCTGGTTGGCCGAGTCGTCTTGAGACAAGGCAAACAAACGGGTTTTCATCCACTGAACCGGGTCGCATAATTGGTTGTAGGCTTCACGAATCTCCGCGAAGCGTTCTGGATCGCGATCGGGCGGGAACTGCCGCACGAGTTCCAAATACCGTTGGCGAATTCGCGCGGAATCCGCATCTATCGTTAAGTCGAGTGTCGCGTAAGGGTTTGGCATGCTGAACCGTGTCTTTAAGTAGGGTTTCGTACTGCGGGGTTAGCCCCTTCGCTTCGGTTTTGGCGGAACAAAGAACGGGGTCTGATCATCGTACTCGTCATCCTCGTTGAGAAGTTCCTCCAACTGTTCGGGGTTCATCTGCTCCAATATCTTGGCGATCATCTTCTCCATTTGGGGCGGAATCGATTCCGGTCCGCCGCTTGGGCGTCCTCCGAAGAATGGGAACGCCGGCATCTTATATTCTCGCAGCAAGGTGATCGAGTCTCTCGCAATCTCGGCCCATTTTTTCGCATCGGGGTGATCCGATCGTTCCGCCGTCTTCAAAGCCTGCTCAAACGCTTTGCTTGCCTTGCCGCGATTGCACTGGACTGGCCCTTTATCCAATTCGAGCTTGCCTGCCAAGAGATGAAAAAAGGGAAAGTCGGCCAGATTCTTTCGGCCTTTGCGGATCATTTTCGCGAGAAATTTCGTCTCGCCCATTTCGTGCAGAAACTCGCAAACAAACATCAGTTCCTCCGCTTGATATTTGTAGCGCGTAGACCGTTCCACGTATTTCAAAAGACCTTGGACTTGGTGTTCTCGACTTGGGTATTCCACCCCGCCGACTATGTTGGCAAACATTTGCTCGCACATGCGCCCTGCTGTTGCCGTGTTGACCTTTCGCTTCAAAGCCGCGTCCCAAGCCCGGCTCCATTCTTCTCTCCACTCATCCGGGAGTTGATACCTCGACGCTTCCATGACCAAAATCAACAAGGCGGGCGTGGGATCTTCGACGGCGTTTTGAGCTTCCTCCGCCAACTCCCGGCCAAGTTCGATCTGGCCGGCTTTGATTTCCAAGGCGGCTTTGCGGCAGAGCAACTCCATCCGCTGCTTTCCCGTCTCATCGAGCGATTCCGCCTCGGCCAACATGTTGCGGGCTTCCTCCCATTTATTGAATTGGGCCAATTCCCGTGCCACGCGGAGGTTGGCGGCAAAAGCCAAGTTCTTTGCGTTTTGATCCAACGGCTTCAGCCGCATCGCCTTGTAAACCAAATCCCGTCCGCGGAAGGGGTCTCCCCGGTTCAGATGATGCACCCCAACCTCGATGATCTCCTCGAAAGCATCGGGAACATGCTCTAAGAATTGTTCCAAGGTTTGTATGGCGCGATCGGGTTGGCCCCAGCTTTTTTGGGCTAGCGAAAACTCGCGGTATGCCTCTTTGAGGGTCGGCGTTTGCTGAATGCACCGCGTGAAATACTCTTCCGCCAAGCCTTCCAACATCTCGGGAACTTCCACCGGCGAATTTTCGTACCAGCCGATTTCTTCCATCAAAAGCCCGGCGACCCTGAGGCAAACCAATGAATCGGCCAGAGACTGTTCCGCGGGGGAGAAACTCTGGATGCGGGGCAGGTCTTCCAGGTAGTTCCGCCAAGACTCCTCCGCCAACTGCGGATCGTCATTTTCGGGATCTTCCCAGAAAAGTGCCCAAGTCCGATGCCAATGCGGATCGAGCGGCAACGCTTCCAAATATCGGGTCATTTCTCGAAAACCCGATTCGGTAAGGTATTGAATCCCCCATTGAATCAAAATGGGAACGATGCGGGCTTTCAGATCCGCATCGAGTTTCCGCATCCCCACCGCGTTGGTCTTGATGTGCCGCAGCACGCCTTCGTCATCCTCATCCAGCATTAACCGCTGCAAGTCGCCCAAGTTGGAAAACGCCGAGGTTTGCATGCATTTGCGCTCCAACCGGCCCACGCGAATCCGCACGTCTTCGGGAACCAGCGACCGATCGGATTCCGCCATCGCCCGCAAGGTTTCGGCAATTGTCGCAGCGGGCCTTTGGGAATCCAATCGCTCCCAATTGGCCCCCATCTCGAGGTTGTCTTCTCGATAATACGCCGCCAACCCGCGTGCGAACAACTTCCAATCTGCAAAGGGGGAATTGCGGGAAATCCCTTTGAGAAGGCTGAGGGCATCCGCCTCGCGATTCTGCTCGATGGCTTCCAAGGCTTGGCGAATCGTGTTGGCTCCTTGCCGAACTTCCGCAGGCAGCGAAGCCCCGGATTGCGGCTTGGCCACCGCGCGATCCGCCAATTTTTGCAATAATTCTGCTTCCGCCTCCGCCGACAACGCGGGAGTCTTGGCCGATTGCATCCCCAGCGAAAAAAACAACGCTGCCGATTGTTCTTGAACCCCGGAATCGGTAATCCCCAATTCCAAAAGATCATCGGCCACGTCGCGGGCTTGCGGTGTCAGCCCCAATTTGACGAGTTCCAAAGCCCGCGCACAAAGCGCTTGCTCTAAAAGTCTGCGATGGGGTTCTGCTGGGTCTTGCCGATGGCAAACCTTGGCATCCTTCAGGGCTTGTTTGTAATCCCGCTTCTCAAATTCGCGCAGAGCCTGGTGGTACAACTGCCCGGATTGAGGCCGTTTCCCCTTTTGCTTTCGTCGAGACGCCATGTTCGTCCATTATCTCGGAAGATCCAAAAGATAAACACCAATTATTCTGGATTCTAAACAATCGCGGCAAAACGCGAAAGTTTGTGGAGGGCGAAATACAGGGCCATCGGGTTTTTCACACTGCGGTTTTTGGGTCGTGACGCCTTTTGACGTAAGTTGTTAAATACCAACGACTCGTCCCCGGTTGCGGAGACTTGGAACTTCGCTATCTTGAAAAAGGCGATTGCCCTGGGCGAAATAGAACGCTCGGAAGACCTTGCCGAAACAACGGTTGATTGTGAGGATTGTTCCGCTTCCTCGGCGCAACACGTGGTGAGTCTATCTTGGGTCTCCCAGCGGCCCGATTTGCATAATGAGACTGCACAAAATCGAGAGAAAACCGCAAAAAATCTCAGGATTCCGTTGATGAGAACGGCGGATAGACTCTGCGCCGCCGAGCGACCCAGCCACGAGGCAAATTCTTTCCCAGAAGACTTGCAGAGCCATTCACGGGCAGATAAGCTGCCGATTGCCAAGCCGGAGTGGCGGAATCGGCAGACGCGCTGGATTCAAAATCCAGTGAGGGTAAACCTCGTGGGGGTTCGAGTCCCCCCTCCGGTACTAATTTAACGCTTCTCAAATTAAGGACTTAGGGCATCTTGCCTTGAGTCCTTTTTCGCGTAAAATGCTCCGCCGATCTCGCCGGGTGCCTCATAAGTGCCTCAAGTGGCAGCCGTATTGCATCGTGTGGCAATCAGACACGAGACGTTTGTTGTCAGTCTCGGTAGCTAAATGTCAAACACGGTGTCGAAGAGTTTCATGGCGAATCTGGGCCAGAAAAATGGAGTATTTCATGTGCGGTTTCGGTTTCAAGGAAAGGAATACAAGAAGTCGCTCAAGACGCGAAACCAGGAGGATGCGAAAGCGGCGGTCCATGGCGTGGAGCAAACCATTCATCTGCTGACCATTGGGAGAATGGAGTTGCCCAGCGCGGTGGACGCGGGGAAATTTATTGTCAGCGGGGGCACGCTTCGCGAGATGAAAAAAACCGCATTCCCATCAACTGGCTTTTTTGAATGCTGTTAAAGAGTACCTCCAAGGCCAGGTCCACAAAATTGCGGAAACCTATCTGAGTTCCTAGAAAACTCACCTCGGCCACCAGGGACGGTTCCTGGGATCAAAAAATTTGCTGGGAATTGACAAGCGCACCCGACAGGATCTGGACCGTTTCCTTCAAGCACGCTTGCAGATTCGTGATGCCAGCACTGTCTGCCGCGAACGAAATACGTTGGTGCGGTTTTTTCAGTGGGTGGTTTCGCAGGACTACCTCACGGAGTCACCCGCCGCTTTATTGGAGCCGATACCCTGCGGCACGGATTTGCCACCATTTCGGACAATGCAGGAAATCGAAAAAATCCTCGCCGGAGGTGGAATGGATGAACAGCAACGGAAAGATGTCTGGGAGTGCCTGTATTTAGCCCCCCCAGAAATTACGGAACTTCTTCAGACCGTGAAACAGGAAACTGAGTCCCGAGTTTCATTCTTCCTGCATGCGATCCCCGCCTACACCGGCATGCGGCGGGATGATGTTTTGAAACTGACGTGGATGGATCTGGACTTGGAGGAGAGCACCATTACCGCTCGCAGCCAAAAACAATCGCGCCGCCGGCGGGAAACGCGACGGCGGATTGATCTGCACGATGAGCTTCGGCACGAATTGCAAATGTGGCGAGAGGAACAAGCCACGGGGCAATACATCATTTGCCAACCAGAAACCTTGCAACCTTTGACGCCGGATCAAGCCAAGCGGGCTTTCTGGCGACCGCTGCGCAGCTCATCTTGGTGCTTGAACAGCAAGAAGAATTGGTTCAAGCTGGGGTTCCACACCTATCGGCACAGTTTTGCCAGCAATCTCGCGGCAGCCGGTGTCGATCAACGCATCATTGATGAATGGATGGGGCACCAAACGGAAGCCATGCGAAAACGCTACCGGCTTTTGTTTCCCAAGAATCGGCGAAGCGCCATCGAATGCTTTTTATTTGATCCGACTTACATGACGCATTTTGGGGCTGGATTGAGCAAAATCCGCCAGGCCCACGTGAAGATCCGTCAGAGCGCTTTGTAAGCGAGCCTCTGCCCTTAGTAAGATGAGAAAACTCACTTGGCAAAGGACCATTTCATGCAAAATCGTTTCCTATTCTTGATCGCCGGCTATGCCCTCGGCATGGGGACATGTGCGGCGACTGCGGGCAAGCCGCACATCGTGCTGATCATGGCCGATGATCTGGGCTGGCGGGATCTTCATTGCCAGGGCAACCCCGTGCTGCAAACCCCGCACCTTGATGCCCTCGCGAAAGACGGCGTGAGATTCACCAACGCCTACGCCGCAGCACCGGTCTGTTCGCCCACGCGAGCGGCCTTAATTACTGGCCTGGCTCCGGCTCGGCTGCACATCACTCAACATGGGGCAGATGGTCGTCAGTTTTGGCCGGATGACCGACTCGTCCAACCGCCCGCAACCAAGCACGAGTTGCCGCACGAAACGAAAACGCTTGCCGAGAGGCTCAAGGGGATCGGCTATGCCACAGGCTTTTTTGGCAAGTGGCATCTCGGCGGCGACAAGAAATTCTGGCCGACGGAGCACGGCTTCGATGTCAATCTTGGCGGTTGCGGATTTGGCGGACCGCCCACGTATTTCGATCCCTACCGCATCCCCTCGTTGCCACCACGCAAGGAAGGGGAATATCTGACCGATCGCTTGGCGGACGAAACCATCGCGTTTTTGCGCCGCGAGAAGAATCAACCCATGTTCGTGTGCCTTTGGACTTACAATCCGCACTACCCTTTCGAGGCCCCTGACGAACTTGTGGAACACTACCAGGGGAAAAAGGGGCCAGGGCTGAAAAATCCCATCTACGGAGGACAAATCGAAGCGACCGATCGGGCCGTGGGTCGCGTCCTGAATGAGATTGAGCAGTTGGGAATTGCGAATGAAACGCTGGTCATCTTCACCAGCGACAACGGCGGTTGGTCGGGTGCGACGGATAACCGTCCGTTACGAGCCGGCAAAGGGTTCTTGTATGAGGGGGGACTGCGCGTCCCGTTAATCATCCGTTGGCCCGGTGTCACCAAAGCGGGAAGAATCAACCAGACCCCGGTCATCAGTATGGATCTGACCGCAACGATTCTCGATGCCGTGGGCGTCGCGCTCGACCAAGGCGAGTCGCTCGATGGGGAATCTTTGCGACCGCTGTTTGACGGCAGCAAGTTGCAGCGGGAGGCGCTGTTCTTCCACTATCCTCATTTTGCCTTCCACAAGACTAATCGTCCGGGGTCCGCCATTCGTTCAGGCAAATACAAGCTCATTCTGCGCTATGACGATGACTCAATTGAGCTGTTCAATTTAGAGCAGGATCCCGGCGAAACAAAGAACCTTGCGAAGATCGAACCCGCCGTTGCTCAGAGCCTGAAAAAACGTCTGCAGCGTTGGCTCCAGGACACAAAGGCTGGATTGCCGGAGAAAAGAAAGTAAGTCGACCGCGGACGAAGTGGAACAAGCTCGGGCTTTGCTTGGCAACCTCTCCGCGGATGAAGATCTCATATTTCAAACGCATTTTGATTGCACCTGGAAAGGTGACAATGGCAGTGGAAGTGTTGAACGTCGAGAAGCTGGGGATGTTGTTGGGGTTGTCATTCTTCTTCGGCTTATCATTCGAAGGATTTTATTGGAATTCCTCCCGGAGTCGTCCTGGGGGAATCCGCACATTCCCCCTGCTGTCGTTGAGCGGAGCCCTGCTTTACGCCCTGGAGTTACATTTCGCTTTGGCGTTCTGCGTGGGTCTGGCTGTTTTGGGTGTCTGGCTCTTTCCCTACTATCAGGCCGAAGTGTCTCGTGACGAAGGCACTCAGGAGCAGACCGACGGGATTATGGTCCCGCTATGCAATCTCGTAGCGTACTTATTAGGACCAATCGCCTTGATGGGACCACCTTGGCTGGCGTTCGGGCTTACCGTCGCCGCCGTGCTTTTCTTGCGTGCCAAAGACCGTCTGCATGCCTTGGCAGAAAAGATTTCCAGCCACGAGATCATCACGCTGGCGCAGTTTCTTGTGTTGATTGGTGTTGTGCTGCCCTTGTTGCCCAATCATGCGGTCACATCGCTTACCCCGATTACCCCGTTTCAGGTGTGGTTGGCCGTCGTAGTTGTTTCGTCATTGTCTTATGGGAGCTACTTGCTGCAAAAGCTACTGACCCCGCAAGGGAGCCTGTTTTTCACTGCTCTTTTAGGCGGGCTGTATTCTTCGACGGCCACGACGGTGGTGTTGGCTCAGCAGCTTAAGCAAGATCCGCGGAATCGACAGGAACATCGGTCGGGCATTGTGCTCGCCACGGCGCTAATGTATTTGCGGTTGGGCGTCGTGATCGCGATTTTTAATCAGACTCTGGCGAGAGAGTTAGCTTGGCCCTTACTTCTTCTCGCCCTGACTGGCGGTGCCTTGGCTGCAGCCTGCCTTTGGCTGGGCGAACATGTCGAGCAGGGCAAAGACATTGAAACACCACCCGCCCGAAACCCACTTGAACTCCCGGCAGCCATGCTTTTCGCCTGCCTGTTTGTGGTGATCTCCATCGGTTCGACGTGGGTTAAGTCCCGTTTTGGGCATGTTGGCGTGTATTGGCTGGCGGGTTTGGTCGGAGTCACAGATATTGACCCCTTTGTGTTAGGCGTGGCTCAAGGTGGCGTCGCCGGATTGGACGAAGCTGCCACAGCCATCGCCATTCTGATCGCCGCCTCATCAAACAATTTGTTGAAAGCGGTTTACTCGGTGGTTTTCGCCGGTTGGCGTCGCAGCGTGGGAATCGTGTTGTCGCTGATCGTGCTCAGTTTGCTGGGAGGCGGACTTGCTCTCTGGCTTGCAAGGACTCTCGCGGCCTGAAAATTGGGTACATTCCTGAAGCGAGTTTGCCTGCAAACGGGTCGTCTCAATCACCCTGGGCCATTATGCGCGACAGTAGTAAGAGGCTATCCGGAAATGTTACTCTTGTTTTAGGGTTATGTTACCCGTGGAGGGTTGGATTCAATGAACTGACGAACGCCAGTGGTATTTGGAAGTTGTCAGACTACGCAATTCGGTGTCTGAATACCGAAAACCGATTTTTGTAGCCCGCCGACCGGAATTGGGTTATTCTGGCACGAAAATTCTTTTCCTTCCCGCAAACCGGCGCGAACGTAAGGAGCCTGAAGTGCCTGCTGGGTTTGGCCGCGATGAGGTCAAGCTCAACCCCCGCAAAGCAATGTCTACAGCTTGGGAATGATCTGTTACGAACTGCTCACGGCCTTTGGGGTTCAACCATGAAACGAATTCTCTTTGCCTTTTTGCTCCCGCTACTTCCCTCGCCGGCTCTGGTGGCTGCGGAGGCAACACCTGGCAAATTGCGCGTGGAGGCCACGAATTGCGAACAAGAATCCGGCAGGTAGGGCACGCGGCAAACATCGCCGGGAACCAATCTCTGATAGCCCGGGAAGCCAGCGACCTCCGTTGCTCGCAGCGGCCCTCAATTTTGCTCAAGCTGGGCAAACGTCGAAGGAAGATTCCACCGCGTCCCTGAAAGTGATCCGGCAGTTGGATGTTCCGGTTACGATGCGGGACGGCATGGTGCTTCGAGCGAATGTCTTTCGCCCGGATCAAGGCGGGCCGTATCCGGTGCTGATGATGAGAACCCCTTATCAAAAACCCAGCGGGGGGATGGATCGTTACGTGAAAGCCGGCTATATCGTGGTGACGCAAGATGTCCGGGGCCGATTTGCCTCAGACGGGAAGTGGGAGTCCTTTGTGCGGTTCGAAACTCACGATGCCGAGGATGGATATGACACCGTCGAGTGGGCCGCGAAGCTGCCGGGTTCCAACGGCAAAGTGGGAACCTTCGGGGCCTCTTACAATGCTTTTTTGCAATGGCGGCTCGCGGCATTGCGTCCCCCCTCCTTAAAAGCCATGGCCGCGTTTAGCATTCCGGCCCGATACACCGACTTGGAGGGGCCGGGAACCGTTCGCCCCGGACGCCGGCTGCATTGGTGGGTCACGAGCATGTCGCCCGACATGCGGCGTCGCGCGGGCCGGGAAGGCACGCAAACGAAGGCGGAGGCCAACAAGTTATGGGCTGCGGGCGAGTCCGAAAAGTGGTTGAACTTTCTCCCCTGGTTGGAACTTCCCCGATCTGCGTGCGAGGAGGAAACCGAAGCGGTGCAGTCTTGGCTCAAAAATCCACACACGGATCCTTGGAAGCTGGATGAAGGCGTTCCCCAAATTGAAGTTCCCAACTTGAACGTGATTGGTTGGTGCGACCACTGCAATGGGAATATGGTGCTGGACCAAGCGATCATGAGCCGAGCTTCCACGCCGGAAGCGAGAAACGGATCCCGCACGATCATCGGACCGTGGGCTCATTCCAAACGCCGAAAATATGGAAACATCGACTTTGGACCGAACGCCCAACCGGATCTGGTGGCTTTGGAGATTCGCTGGTTCGACTATTGGCTCAAAGGCAAGCAAAACGGAATGGAACAGACTTCGCCTTGGCGAATATTCGTGATGGGAGAGAATCAATGGCGGGATGAATCCGAATGGCCTCTGAAACGGGAACAACAGAAAATTCTCTACGTCACAAGCGGTGGTTCCGCCAACACGCCCGCAGGAGATGGGAAGCTCGCAGAGCAGAAACCGGCTGCACCCGGCACGGATGAGTTCGCGTATGATCCGAACAATCCCGTGCCCTCTCTTCACGGCCCCGGCTTGCAAGTTTGCCCGACCGATCAAAGGCCGCTGGCCAAAAGAAAGGACATTCTGGTTTATCAATCCGCTCCTTTGCAGGAACGGATCGAAGTTACGGGGAATCCCGTGGTCGAACTTTACGCATCCTCTTCCGCGCCCGATACCGACTTCTTTGTGCGGTTGGTCGATGTCGCCCCCGATGGAATGGCTCGCGACATTTCTTTGGGCATGGTCCGTGCCCGCTATCGGGAAGGTCTCGATCATCCCAAGTTGCTTGAACCCGGGCAGGTCGTGAAATACTCGATCCGCATGAATCCCACTTCCAATGCCTTTCTGCCGGGTCATCGCATTCGTTTGGACGTGACCAGTTCCGATTTTCCGAATTACGATCGAAACCATAACACCGCCTCGGATCAAAATGCGGATGCGAAATTGGAAGTCGCCAAGCAGGTGGTGCATCACGGGGGCGTAAAGACCACGCGCATCATTCTCCCTTGGATTCCCAACGCTACGAACTGACAACCGCAGATTCCTGCCGATTCTGCGTTCTTCGGTGATGAAACATTACACGGAATTTTCTATACATTTGAGTGGCTCAATGAAAAATGCGTTCCCATCGCAAAATCTGGCCCCGCGTCTTTCTCGCAGATCCTTCCTCGGCAGTGCGGGGCTTGCCACTGCGTTTTCACTTGCCCAGATGACACAATCTGCGAACTGCGATCTCGGCGGAAAGCGTCCCCGCGTGGCAGCGATATTTACGGAGCTGCGGTTTCGCAGCCATGCCTACAATATCCTGGAAAACTTTCTGGGACCGTATTATTTCAATGGACGGCTCACCGATCCCGGCGTGGATGTCGTCGCCATGTATGCCGACCAATTTCCCCAAAACGACATGGCTCGTGACGTATCGCGGCGATTCGGCATCCCCTTGTTTCCCTCGATTGACAAAGCCTTGTGCTTGGGAGGGGAGCATCTGGCCGTCGATGCCGTTCTCTCGATTGCCGAGCACGGAGATTATCCCTTTAACAAACGCGGCCAGCAGATGTATCCCCGCAAGCGATTCTTCGATGAAGCCTTCGCAGTCATGAAGCGTTCCGGGCGCTACGTTCCCTTTTTTAACGACAAGCATCTTTCGTATCGGTGGGACTGGGCGAAAGAAATGTACGATGCGGCACGGGCCGCGAACATGCCTTTGCTGGCCGGCAGCAGCGTGCCTTTGGCCCAACGGATGCCCCCTCTGGACTTGCCGCAAGATGCGGACTTTGAAGAGGCCGTTTCCATCCACGGGGGCGGTTTAGAATCGTATGACTTCCACGGCTTGGAGGTGTTGCAGTCCCTCGTCGAAAGCCGCAAGGGGGGCGAGACCGGGATCGCCGGCGTTGAACTGTTCCTCGGCAAGGATTACGAGCAGGCCAAAAAAGCCGGTCGCTGGTCTGCAGAACTTGTCAACGCGGCGATGCAAGCCGAACGAGACATGAATGTCCATCGGCAAGCCCGCCCTCGCCTGGACCAAATCCAATCCGCCCCGGACTCCACTCCCAAGACCAGAGCCAATCGCCCCGTCAGACCTGATGGTCCGCATGCGATTGTTGTGACATACAAGGACGGGTTGAAGGCAACGGTCCTCAAAGAGGGGGGCAGCGCGGACCGTTGGAATTTTGCCTGTCGACTGCGTGGCGAATCCAAAGTGCGTGCCACGGCGTTGTTCAACAGTCCGTGGGGGAACCGCGGTTTATTCAAAGCCCTTTCCCATGCCATTCAGTTTTTGTTTGTGCATGGCCAAGAACCGTATCCCGTCGAACGAACCCTCTTGACCACGGGTGCGTTGGAAGCCGCGATGCGTTCTTACGAAAATGGCGGCGGCCAAGTCAAAACCCCACAGCTTGAAATCGCCTACAAAACAACAAACTGGCGGGCCATGCGAGAAACCGGCGCGACATGGCGAATTATCACCGCCGACGTACCGCAACCCAATCGGTTTTCCCCGCGATCCTACGAGGAACTGAAGCAGCCACGCTAATCCCAAGCAAGTCTGGGTGTGCCGCTTGGATGGCACCGTTCTGAAGGCGTGAGACCAATCCCATGATGAAACTTTCTCGTTTTGAGGTTTCTATTGCGGATCGAACCGGCAACATTGGAGTTTGAGAGCCGGCGGAGTAGGATATGGGAGAGATTGCGCTCGTGATCAACCCGTTGCCAAGCAGCGTGCCGGCAGAGAACGCGAACCAATAATCCGAGATGGTTGTGGATTTGTTTTCGGGAATTTGAAGGGCTGGATTGAACATGAATCCTTTTCCCATTGGCTTTGTCACTCGGCTTTTTTCAACGCTGCTTGTCCTGCTTGTCTTCGCCGGGATTAAGGGAGTGCTCCCAAATTCCGTTGCGGATGACAAGGCTGGGGTTCCCGAAAGTAAACATCCTGGCTGGGATCTTGTTGTTGAACCTTTCTTTATGGATGAAGTCTGGGCAAAGATTGGCGAGCGGACCTGCCTGAAGTGCCACAATGCCCAAGGCGACGCGTCCGAGAGCGAATTCTTGCTCCAAGATCCTTCCCGTAATCGCAGCCAACGCAAGGAATCTTTCCTCCACAATCTAAAAATGTTTCAGCGAATGGCGAGGGCCAAGGAAAAAGGAGAGTCTCGGTTGTTGTTGAAAGTCCGGGGAGACCTCGATCATGGCGGCGGAGCGGTGTTTCAGCAGGATTCGACCGGTTACAAGCTCTTGGCCCGGTTTGTTCGCCGAGCGACCCGCGAACCTGCCAAAGCCGGCGCGATTGCCGATGAGAAACAGCCTCCGTTTTTCGAGGGGGTAGAGATGTCTTCGCCCAAGCGATTGTTGCGGCGAACCACGCTTTCGCTGGCCGGCCGGTTGCCAACTGAGATGGAGTTGGCGGCCGTTAAAAAGTCCGGCTTGAAAGCAATGGATGGCCTCCTCAACGCCCTGCTGCAAGAAGAGGCTTTCTATGAACGCCTGAAAGAAGCGTTCAATGACATACTGCTGGTGAGAGGTTATGACGGAGTCGCGGAAAATGCGCTCTCTTACGAACACTTCAAAAGCCGGCTTTGGTACCAGAAACTCGACCCGGGAAAGCTCAGTTATCAGCATCCGAAGAAAAAAGCCTACTACCAACTCGTTCAAGATTATCGCGAAGGGATGCATCGCGAGCCACTGGAATTGGTTGCCCATATTGTCCGCAACGATCGACCCTTTACCGAAATTGTGACGGCGGATTACATTATGGTCTCGCCTTACACGGCCAAGGGCTATGGGATTTTTGACAAAGTCAAGGACCGATTCGTCAATCCCGAAGATCCCTTCGAGTTCATCCCCGCGAAGATCGAAGCACTCAAGTCTCGCAACGGCAGGCAGGTTCAACCTTCGGAAACCGGGTTTTTTCCCCATGCCGGGTTGCTGAGTTCCTTTCAATATCTGATGCGCTTTCCGACGACCGAAACCAACCGCAATCGGCTCCGCGTGCGCATGTATTTCGAACATTTTCTGGGCATCGACATTATGCAATTAGCCCCGCGCGTGAACGATGCGGCGGCGATTACGGAAAAGTACGAAGTCCCCACCATGCAAGCCTCCGAATGCGTTGTCTGTCACAAAGTGATCGACCCCATTGCGGGTCTTTATCAAGACTATTACGTGGTGGATGGGAAAGGGATTTACGGCCCTCGCAAGGAGGGATGGTACAAAGACATGTTTTCGCCCGGCTTCGAAGATGAAACTTTGCCGGAAGAAGAGCGTTGGCGGTCGCTGCAATGGCTGGGGCAACGGACGGCACGCGACCCGCGATTCGCCATCGCGATGGTCCAGCACGTCTGGTACGTTCTCAGCGGTCTAAAGCCGCTGCTGCCGCCCGACGACATTGACGATCCTTTATTCGCGGCGAAGCAGAGAGCCTATCGGGTCCAACGCGACGAGATCGAACGGATTGCGGAGAATTTTGCCGAGGCGAATTTCAATCTGAAATTGGTGTTTAAGGAATGGATAAACTCTCCGTTTTATCGTGCGGATGGACTGGCCACGACTATCAAAGATCCCCGGCGACTGGCAGAGTTGGACGAGGTGGGCATCATCCGCATGCTGACTCCGGAGCAGCTTGAGCGGAAGCTGGCCGCCGTGTTTGGAAAGCCGTGGGGCCAACTCTCGAATCCAGAATCCAAACTGAACATCCTCTATGGGGGGATTGACTCCAAAGAGGTCACAGAACGCCTCGCCAATCCGAGCGGGGCGATGGGGGCAATTCAACGCATCATGGCCAACGACATTTCGTGCCGGCACGTGGCGGCCGATTTCTCTCTTCCCGCCAAAAATCGCCGCTTGTTTCCCGGCATTGAGCCAAAGGATGTGCCGGGAACCAATCCGGAAACAGACCAGCGAATTCGCCAAGCGATTGTGTATCTTCACGAACGGCTCTTAGGTCGCGACGATGCGGCAGACAACCCGGAAGTGCAGCGCACGTTCGATCTGTTTGCGGGAATCGTGAAAGAGGCGAATTCCCGGAAGGGCGTGGAGCCTGTGGAAAGTTATTCCTGCCAAACCCAAAGGGATGTCACGCCCCGCGATCCCGATCCCCATTACACAATCCGGGCTTGGCGGGCGGTTGTCACCTATTTGCTCCGCCAACACGAGTTTTTGTACGAGTAAAGGAAACCATCCCATGCGCCGTCGCGATTTCTTGAAACATTGCTCTGCCGCGGGCTTGGGTTTGGCCGCGCCGGTGGGGTTGTCGTCGGTTGCAAATGCCGCCGATGCGAATGCCGAACTGCCTCAGTATGATGGCCCCTATTACGTTGTCTTTAACGCATCCGGCGGTTGGGATACGACGTACTTGATGGACCCCAAAGGCATCCACGAGATCAATCGTCTCTATAAGGAACCGGAGATTCTCACTGCGGGCAATCATCGCTTCGCCCCCAATCAAGCGCACATTGAGCAAGGCATGAGCAATGAGGATTTCTTCAAAAAGCATGGCGAAGATTTGTTGGTCTTCAATGGATTGGATTATTCGGTCAATAACCATTCCCCCTGCTCGCGCTACATGGCGACGGGAAAGCTGGACAGCCTGGCCTATCCGACGTTTGCAGCGCTTGTCGCCGCCTGCAAAGGGCCGGAGGTTCCGCTGGCTTTTCTCACGTTCGGCAACTATTCGGCGACGGGGAATCTTGTTCCCATGGCCCGCGTGCCTTATTTGAATTCCCTCAGCCGGCTTGCCAATGCGGATGGAGTGGAAGGCAGCGCCCGGACGTCCTACCACGATGATTTTGTCAGCGATCGCATCGAGCAGGCGCTCGCAACTAGGAAGCAGGCCCGCATAACTCAACCGCGCTTGCCTCGCCTCGAACGGTCGGAAAGCATGCTCTATGCCGCGCAATTGAATTCCAAGGCCCTCGAACGTGTAACACCCTTCATTCCCAAGTCATCGCCCAAACAGCGGCTGTCCCAGCAAGCGGAGATTGCGCTGGCATCTTTCAAAGCCGGCGTTTGCGTCTCCGCCAATCTCTCCATCGGCCAGTTCGACAGCCACAGCAACAACGATGCCGACCAAATGAAGCTGATTCCCGAACTGCTCGCGGGCGTTGACTATCTATTTGCCAAAGCCGAGGAATTTCAGATTCGCGAGAAGCTCGTGGTCATTGTCCAAAGTGAAATGGGGCGCACGCCGACGTACAACAAAGGGAACGGGAAGGACCATTGGTCGATTGGATCGATTATGTTCCTGGGGCGTGGCATCCAGGGGAACCGCGTGGTGGGAGCGACGGACGAAAAGCAATTCCTCATCCCCATCAATCCAAAATTGCTGGCCGCCGATCCCCAAACCGGCATTCGTATCCGCCCGGAACACATACATCAGGCGCTGCGGGAATTCGCCGGCATCGACCAGCACGCTTTCAGCAAGCAATTCCCGCTCAAGGTTCCCGAAGCAGAACAGCTCCAAAATTTCTTGGGCGGGTGAGACAAAACGCCCGACAGCGTTCCTGCTTTTCAACAAGACAGCCGCGGTTTCGATCACAGCCAACCGCATCACCCGAGTTTTGCACTTTCAGGAACAAAATCCCTAATTGCTGCGGGATCTTACTTGAGGGATTAGAGGATTGGGTTCCGGCTCTTGCGCTCCGGCTGCTTTCTGCCACGCACGAAGTTCCGCGACCAAGGATCTCGCCAAGTCCGGCTGGGACGGAGACAAATTGGTTTGCTCACTCAGATCGGTGGATAAGTCGTAAAGTTCCGTGCGGCCCTCTTCAGAGTATTCCAAGAGTTTCCAACGGCCTTTGCGAAGGGCCCTCACCGGGGAGGTGGTCGGGTAATAATGCGGATAATGAAGAACAACGTCTCGCGGGGCAAAGTCGCCGAGGGCTGTTGCCCTTGTGGTGGGAGAGGAGTTGCAGTTGATTCCCTGGGGTCAGATCGGCCCAAAACAGTTCTGCGTTTGGCAATGCCTCCGCGAGGATTTGGAAGCGGAAAAATGGTCGCAATGGCAACCGGAACCCGTGCAAATCCCCGCCGATTTCGCCCGCGAGAGCGGCATGTGGTTCGACATCCGCGAGGGCATCGAGGGCGTTGTGATTCAAGGAAAAGCCGGCTCGGAAGTTTATCTCCTCACCCAACCGGCCAGCCATTATTACGAAGTCATGTGCTCCCATTCCGAAGTCATGCCCTGCTTGATCGGGCAGCATCTCTGAATCCGCCAGTTCAGGGCTTTCACCGATTCTGAGCAGGAAGATACTCATTGTGCGTGTTGGGAAGAAGTTCGGAACTTTGTTCGCGGTATTGGCCCCCCCCTTTGGATGTGCCTGTTAACCCCAAACGAAAATAGGAGGTTATGAATTGTTCGGAGTTTTGTGTTATGATGAGGACTCGGGAGTGGGGGGATTGTAAATCTCCTGTGTGGTGGAACGGAACAATACAATGGATTTGCCCGATGCGCGCCGTTTGTCTGCGGAGTCGCTGGAATTGTTGCGAAGAATTGCGGTCCATGCCGTCGTCGATTTGAACATGCGTCAGAAAGAAGTCGCCGCAATTTTGGGTGTCGGTGAGAATGCCATCGGAAAGTGGTGCGCGGCATACCGCGAACACGGCGAGGAGGCTTTGGACGTTCTGCCCCAAGGTCGGCCGCTGGGAGCAGGGCGAAGTTTGACGCCCAGCGAGGAAAAGATCTTGCAAGCGATCATTCAGGATGCGACACCGGAACTCTATGGGATCCTCTTTTCGACCTGGACGCGACGAACCGTCCAAGCATTGATTCGGAAACGTTACGGCATCGATCTCTCGGAGCAAGGCGTGGGGAACTATCTCCAACGATGGAACATGTCGCCGCAAAAACCGGCCCGCCACGCCCGTGAACAGGATGCGGACGAAGTGCGGGAATTTGAAGAGCAGACCCTTCCATAAGCTGAATAGAAGGCGAATGAGGAAGGTGGCCCACTATATTTCGCGGATGAGACGGGGTCCAAAGTCCAAGATTAGATCGGCACGAGCTATGCGCCGATCGGGCAGACGCCGGTGTTGGAGGTTCCCAAAATTCGCATCCAACAGAATCTGATCTCCCGCGTCACGCCGGAGGGCGAAATGACCTAGCGACTGTTTTCCGAAACGATGGCCTCGCACAAGTTTATCGACTATTTGGAACAACTGATTGCCTCCACTCGCCAGAAAATCTTTCTCATCATCGACCGCCATCCAACTCACATGGCCAAGGCCGTCGAGCGTTGGGTTTCCGAGCACGCTGAGGAAATCGAAATCGCGTGGCTGCCACGTTATAGTCCGGAATATAACCCGGACGAGTTCCTCAATAACGACTTGAAAGCCAACCTAAAAACAAGCCGCTTCCCGAAGACACCCCGGATTTCGTCGGCACTATCCAAACAATCCTCGACGAGATCGCCGGGATGCCGGAGCGGATCAAAGGGTACTTTCGACAAGCCAAACTTGAACTATCGACTATTTTACAATAAGTCACTCTATATTCATGTGTTAGTAATAATTATTTCTGAATTTCCGCATGAAAATCGCTCACCCATTTCAACTGCATGGAACCGAACGGTTGATCTTATTCGTTTGGCAGAATTTATTTCCGTTTTAATGTTGGCTGATCTATGGCGTTATTTTTCACTCTTTGAATATCTTACGCTCACGATAGCCCGTGGAACCCCTATGATCCGTTCGCCTTCTTGATACTTTTGTTGCACCTCGGGGCCGCGTCCGGTTGCATCATCCCCGCGGGTTCCCAAATCGGGTTCATCGCGAGGGGGACGTTTTCCTTTAGGCCAAGCTGCGGAAAAGATCGCTGTAATCGTGCCAATGCTAGGAGACTGGGGCACGATCTGCTGCAAAATGCCAGCCTGAGATTGCTGTGTGCCTTGGAAGACATCAAACCTGAGACGGTGAGAGACTTTTTTGGTTTAGCGGCCCTGCAAATTCGCCGCGAACTTATTGACCTCACCCGGCATTACTACGGCCCCCAAGGACAAGGGGCGAACCATCACAGTGATGGACTCAACCCTCAAAAAGCCCACGGCGAATGTCCCCCTGAAGAAACCGAATCCCAAGCGGAACTCGAACGCTGGACCGCATTTCACGAGGCCGTCGAGCAACTCCCGACAGAAGAACGAGAAATCGTAGGTCTCGTGTTTTATCACGGCTGGACACAAGCGGAAATTGCGGAACTCTGTCAAATCAGCGAGCGCACCTGCGCGCCGTCGCTGGCAAACGGCGTGCGAAATGTTACGGAGCCAACTGGGCGATCAATTTCCCTGAGTCTCAGCACTTCCGTCGCGGTTACGGTGGCCCCCCAGGGAAGAAGGGACGTATCTGAATCCCACTCATGGTTGCACTTCTGAATTCTCTGTTTTACGATCGCTTGTGGAATTTGTGGTGCAATCACGAGTCGGTCTTATGCTGTTCTGGAAATCGACAACCCGGTGGATTTTGATCGCGATCCTTGCGATTGTGGCCGTCTTCCAATACGGGGATCGGGTTTTGTCCGAAACTCCAACCGTCGAGGATCGAAACTCGACGACATTCGAAAAAGACATTGAACCGCTGCTCAAAACGCATTGCCAGAAATGTCATGGTGAGATGAAACGGGAAGGCGGGTTGGATCTCCGCCGAAAGTTTACCCTCGTCAAAGGCGGGGAGAGCGGTTCGGCGATTGACCGCCAACACCCCGAAAAAAGTTTGATCCTGGAATTGCTCGAAGAAGGTCTGATGCCACCAGAGGGCGAAAAGCCGCTGAGCAAAAAACAGATCGGCTTGCTGCGGCAATGGATCATCGCGGGGGCACCGATTGCGGGCAAAACTGAACCCGCATTGCCGGAAGCCGGGGAAACCAACGCGGACCATTCTTCCGCGATTCGGCAGCATTGGGCCTTTCAACCCCTCGGGCATGTGGCAGTCCCCAAGACGAAACAGAGCCGCTGGCTGCGAACGCCGGTGGATGCGTTCGTCCTCGCCGCGTTGGAGCAGCGAGGTTGGCAGGCCGCTCCTGAGGCGAGCCGGCGGGATTGGATTCGCCGGGTGACGTTCGATCTCACGGGCTTGCCGCCGAGTCCGCAAGAGATTCAGGCGTTTGAAAACGATGAACGCGTCGATGCGTATGAACGAGTTGTGGACCGGTTGTTGAGTTCACCGCGTTACGGGGAGCGTTGGGCCCAGCACTGGTTGGACGTCGTCCGCTTCGCCGAGACGGAGGGCTTTGAATACGACCGGCACCTGCCCGATGCCTGGCGGTTCCGCGATTATGTCATCGAGTCCTTCAACAGCGACAAACCGTACGACCGGTTTCTTACGGAGCAGATCGCCGGGGATGAGATCGGTCCGCACGATCCCGATTGTGTTTCGGCGAGCATCTTTCATCGGCTTGGTCCGGTTCGCCGGAACGCGGGCAATCCCGACATCGCCCTCAGCCGAAACGAAGTGTTGACCGAGCGAACCAATATCATCGGCGAAGCCTTTCTAGGGCTGACCGTCGGTTGTGCCCGCTGCCACAATCACAAGCTGGAGCCGATCACTCAAAAAGACTATTACCGCCTGCAAGCCTATTTCGCGGCCACGGCGGAGTTCAACAAGCCACTGGTTTCAGCAAGCGAACAAAAAGCCTGGGACGCCGAGACGAAAGACATCCAATCCCAGATTGCGAAACTCAAAAAGCAATTGGACGATGTCACCGGGGTGAAGCAGGAGGAGTTGGCCCAGCGGGTCGAAGAATTGGAATCGGAACTCCCTCCGCATCCTGCAACCATTCCCGGGATTCGCAACGATTTTGAGCACCGCACGGCGATCCATGTGTTGCGGCGCGGGGACTGGGAGAAGAAGGGCGTGCCCGTAGGCCCCCGCCCGTTGAGTCTGTTCGTCCCCGCTTCCTTGAAGGAATTGAAACCCGACGTTCCAACCCCGCGTACGCAGTTGGCGGGCTGGATGACCGCTCGCGAGAACCCGCTGACGGCGCGGGTGATCGCGAATCGAATTTGGCAGCACCACTTTGGCAATGGCCTGGTGAGAACCCCGAACGACTTTGGCACGCACGGGGATCCCCCGAGCCACCGGGCACTCCTCGATTGGTTGGCGATGACCCTGAGGGACCACGAGTGGCGGTTGAAGCCGATTCACCGTTTGATCGTGTTGAGCAGCACCTACCGGCAATCGTCTCGTTCCCCCAAGGCGGGAGACGCATTGGTCGAAGATCCCCAGAACCGACTTCTTTATCAATTTCCCCGCCGGCGGTTATCGGGCGAGGAGATTCGCGATTCGCTACTGGCCATTTCGGGCCGATTGAACACCAACTTCGGCGGCGAGAGTGTGCTGGTTCCCGTCCCGGAAGAATTGATCGGGCTGCTCTACAACCCGTCTCAATGGCAGGTGACGAAAGACGAGAGGGAACACAATCGCCGTTCGATTTATTTGATCGCCAAGCGAAATCTGCGGCTGCCGTTTCTGGAAGCGTTCGACGCGCCCGCGCTGCAAACGAGTTGCCCGCGCGGGAAAGCAGCACGCATGCCCCGCAGGCGCTGGCGATGCTCAACGGTCAATTCGCCAATGAGATGGCCGCGGCGTTTTCAGCCCGGTTGAAACGGGAATGCGGCCGCTCGCCGGAGAAACAAGTGGAGCGTGCGTTTTGGTTGGCGGTGGGCCGACCGCCTACTTCACGGGAACGCGAGCTGTCCTTGGAGTTCGTTCGCCACGAATCCCTCGAGGAGTTCGCCTTGGCGATATTTAACCTCAATGGGTTTGTCTATGTTCACTAGCCCCGCGCCAACACCCTGCTGTTTTCCGCCCTCACGGCGGGATTTTCTTCGCGATGCCTGTTGCGGTTTTGGCGGGTTGGCGTTGGCATCGCTCTTTCAAGGAGAGGCTCTCGCTCGCCCTGCGAACCCGTTAAACTCCAAACCTCCGCATCATCCGCCCAAGGCCCGGTCGGTGATTTTTCTGTTCATGGCCGGCGGCCCGAGCCAACTCGAAACGTTTGACCCGAAGCCGCTTTTGAATAAACTCCACGGCCAAAGGCGGCCCGCCGAGTTTGGCAAGGCGAAGTACCAATTCATTCAACCCGATGCGAAACTCCTGGGCACGAAACGGACATTCCAGAAACACGGCGAAAGCGGAATCGAGGTTTCCGACCTGTTCCCCCATCTGGCGACCTGCGTGGATGACTTGGCGATCATCCGTTCGTGCCAGGGCGACAAGGTAGTGCACTCGGCGGCCCAGTACGAATTGTTTTCGGGCCGCACCGTTCCCGGCTTTCCCAGCATGGGTTCCTGGACGGTTTATGGTCTGGGGACCGAGACCGATTCCCTTCCGTCCTATGTCGTCATGCCCGATCCCCTGGGAGCCTTGGAAGCCGGGCAGCCCATGTATCTGCACGGCTTCTTGCCGGCGGTCTATCAACCGACCATGCTGCGTTCCGGCAAACAACCCGTGTTCAATTTGGAATTGCCCAAAGGCGTGACGCCTGCCAAACGCCGCCGGACATTGGAACTGATCCGCGATCTCAACATGGCCTCGATGGAGCAATCCGACCTGGAACTCGAAGCCCGGATCCGGGCTTATGACTTGGCGTTTCGCATGCAAACGGAAGCGCCGAGGTTTTCGATCTGGGACGCGAGACGAAAGAAACTCTGGACCTCTACGGCATTGGCGAAGAGCCGACGAACGACTACGGGCGGCGGTGTTTGCTGGCCCGGCGGTTGGTCGAGAAGGGCGTACGGTTCACGTGCGTGGTCTCGGGCGGCGGTCCGGGGAACATGCAATGGGACGCCCACTCGGACATCGAAGAAAACCATCTCCGCAAAGCCTCGGAAACCGACAAGCCCATCGCCGGGTTGCTAAAGGATTTGAAACGCCGGGGTTTGTTGGAGAGCACGCTGGTCATTTGGGGCGGCGAGTTCGGGCGTTCGCCTGAAGCCCAAGGAGGCGTGGGACGGGACCACCACAATCTCGGCTTCACGATGTGGATGGCGGGCGGCGGCGTCAAAGGCGGCCGGATCGAAGGAGCCACCGACGCCATCGGCCTGCAAGCCGTAGAAAATCCCCATCACTTTCGCGACATTCACGCCACGATTCTGCATCTCTTGGGTTTGGATCAATCCAAACTTACCTACCCGCATCTCGGCCGGAACGAACGCCTGACCTTCTTGGAAGGACAGGTGATCGATCCCATCATTTGACCGGCACGCTTGTCAATTCTTCCAATGGATGGCGTCGGCGGAGACGACAAACTACCCCTTCGCAAAGCCTCAGGGCGTGCAACCTGACCGCACCGCCGCGGGTTTTTGGTTTTTTCTTGAAAGCCAGATAACAAACTGTCACTATGGACGGATATTCGCGTGGTTCTCTCGGCCAAACACAGCCGGGGTTAGTACGGGGTTCCATTGCTTTTTCGTCAACAACAGGGCCATTCTGAAATCATGGGCGAATACATACCGTCGCAGCAATCCCTTGAGGGACAGTGGGAGTTTCTCTGCAAGCAGTTCGAGGAGGCTTGGCAAAACGGGGAGCCTCCGCGGATTGAAGATTTTCTGGAGCAGGCCGAAGCATCGGCCCGCTCTTCGCTGTTGCAGGAACTACTCAAGCTCGAATTGCATTACCGCAATCAGGCGGGCGAATCGCCGAGGCGCAGCGACTATGCGGGTCGCTTTCCCGACCGGGGGCGGGAGTTAAACGCTCTTTTCGGCAGCGGCGACACCCCGGACACCCAGGACATCTCGCGGGCGTCGCCGGCTTCCACGGCGGTATTCCTCCCCGAGAATCTCGATGCTAACCTCTCCCCGACCCTGATCCCCGGCAGCACTACTCCGATCCACTCGGCAATCCAACACCACGGTCGGTTTGGAGATTACGAACTGATCGCGGAACTCGGCAAGGGCGGCATGGGCGTGGTTTATAAGGCCCGCCAAGTCAGCGTCGATCGCCTGGTGGCCCTCAAGGTGATTCGCGCCGACCGCTTCGGCAGCGAAGATGATCCCGCTCGGCAGGAAGCCGTCGAACGCTTTCGCGTGGAGGCCAAGGCCGCCGCCCGCTTGCAGCACGAAAATCTGGTGACGGTCTACGACGTCGGCGAAGTACACGGGCAGCCCTATTATTCCATGCGGTACGTCGAGGGCCAAAGTCTTCGCGGCTTAGTCAAAGCCGGCCCTTTGGAGAATCGGCGGGCGGCCGAGATCCTCCGCGACGTGGCCCGGGGCGTGCATGCGGCCCATCAGCACGGCATTCTGCACCGCGACCTCAAGCCGGACAACGTGCTGATCGAAGCCAGTTCCGGGCGGGCGTTGGTGGCGGATTTCGGACTGGCAAAACTGGCCGAGGAACGCGGGATGACGCTCACCGGCGTGGGCATCGGCACGCCGCAGTACATGTCCCCAGAGCAAGCTGCGGACGCCGCCCGCGTCACCGTCGCCAGTGACGTGTATTAGCTGGGGGCGACGCTGTATCACCTGCTCAGCGGGCAGCCGCCTTTTCGCGGGGACTTGTTCGAGGTGCTGCGAAAGGTCCGGGAAGAAGCCCCCGTCTCGCCCCGGCAGCACAATCCGCAATGCCCGCCCGACCTGGAAACTCTGTGCCTGAAATGCCTAGAGAAAGACCCCGAAAAACGCTTGGAATCGGCCGAAGCCTTGGCGGAGGAATTGAACCGCTTCCTCGGCGGCCGACCGATTCTTTCCCGCCCGGTCAGCCGGCGGGAACAGTTCTGGCGGTGGGTTCAACGCAATCCGGGCCTCTCCAGCCTTGCGGCCGCCTTGATGCTTGTGTTGTTGTTGGGAACGGTCGTTTCCTCGCTCTTCGCCTGGCAACTATCCATTGTTGCCGAACAGGAACACAAGCAGCGGGAGGAAGCGGAACTGCAGTTGTATTACAGCCAGATCTATCGCGCGGCGGGTGATCTCGAAGCAGGCCGTCACGATCAAGCGTTAGCGGTTTTAAAGAGGATTCCTTTTGACCAACGCTACTGGGAAGCGAATTACCTGACACGACAAGCGGAAGGCACATCCCTCACCCTCCGCGGGCATGAGAGTTTTGTCGACAGCGTGGCGTTCAGCCCTGACGGCCGCCGCATCGCCTCGGGGCGGCGACGATAGGACGATCAAAGTCTGGGAGGCCCAACGGGTGCGGAACTCCTCACCCTCCGCGGGCATAAAGAAAATGTCCATAGCGTGGCGTTCAGCCCGGACAGCCGCCGAATTGCTTCGGGATCTTCGGACAACACGATCAAAGTCTGGGATACGCAAACGGGGGGGCGGAACTCCTCACCCTCCGCGGGCATACGAATTATGTCCATAGCGTGGTGTTCAGCCCGGATGGCCGCCGCCTTGCCTCGGGCAGCGACGATGAGACGATTCAAGTCTGGGAGGCCCAAACGGGTGTGAAAGTCTTCACCCTCCGTGGGCATGAGGATAGGGTCCAGGGCGTGGCGTTCAGCCGTGACGGCCGCCGCATCGTTTCACGGGACATTAGCAATCGAAAAATCTTGTGGGAGAGCGAAACCGGAAAACAGGTGGAAGGGGAAGTCTTTCCCGAAACCCAGCAGGAGGCCACGGTCAGCCCCGATGGTCTGCTCCGCGTGGTTCCCGATGGAAATAATGTTTTGTGGATTCGCAAGAACCCGGACTACGATCGCTGGGCTGAAGATGCCGCCCCCGCAAAGCCACCGACCCGATCTACCATTCCCAAATGGCCGAAGCAGCCGAAAAGAATCCAGCTTGGTTCGCAGCCCAGTTTCATCTGCGCTGTGGAGACCACTCGAATGTTACTGACCTTCATAACGCCTCACATGGGGATTCCTTCAGTTCACAAGATCCCGCTGTTTCTGGAGGAATTGGGCTTGATAAAAGTTGCAATAGGCACCGGACTTCGCCATCAATTCGATGTGGGTTCCGGTTTCGACAATTTTCCCTTGATCGAGCACCACAATCCGGTCGGCGTGACGGATCGTGCTGAGACGATGGGCGATGATAAAGGTGGTGCGGCCTTCTAGGAGGCGTCGGGTGGCTTGGATCAGGCGGGCTTCCGTCTCCGCATCGAAAGCCGAGGTGGGTTCATCCAGAATGAGCAAGGGAGCCGCTTTGAGCAGCGCCTCGCAATCGCCAACCGCTGCCGCTGCCCCCCGGAAAGCGTGGCCCCGCGCTCGCCGATCACCGTGTCATAACCCAAGGGGAGTGTCTGAATAAATTCATCGGCGTAGGCCGTTTTCGCAGCGGAGTTGATTTCCGCGCGAGACGCATCGGGACGGCCGTAGGCGATATTCTCTGCGATGCTCATGGGCTGTAAAAATGGTTCTTGCAAGACAATCGCAATTTGGCTCCGCAACAAGTCCAGCGGAATCTCCCGCACATCGCGGCCGTTCACACTCACCTTGCCGGAGGAGACATCGGCGAGCCGGGGAATCAACGAGACGAGTGTGCTCTTCCCCGCCCCCGTCGGCCCGACGATCGCCACCACGTCTCCGGGATGAATTTCCAAATTCACATCGCTCAACACGGGCTGTTCCGGTTCGTAACCGAAGCTCACCCGTTCAAAACGGATGTGTCCCCACTGGTCTTGCGGAAACTCGGAAGCCGAAGCGAACTCGCGGGGAGCATTGAATTCCGGGGCATCGAGAATTTCCAAAACCCGCACCAAGCTGGCCTCGGCAAATCTTAACTTGCTATAGGTTTGAAAGAGTTTGTCGAATGCGGTTTGCAGGGTTCGCAAGTAAGCGACGAAAACCAGCAGGCTGCCGATGGAGAGATGCCCCGAAAGCACCCGTTGGCCCCCCAAGATGAGGATGACGGCCATGCCGGTCACGTTGGTCAATCCGGAAACCACGCCCACCAAACTTTGGAGCAACGCCCCCTGCCGGGTCGTCGTCACCGCGCGATCGGCCAACCGGCTGAAATGGCGGCTATTTCGTTTTTCCGTATTGAAGGCCTGATGATGTGCGCAATCCGCCGTGACCATCGGAATGCCCTTTGATACAATGACTTAGCACAGTTCGATAAATAAGTGAGTGACAGATTCTCCATTCCGGGGGTTCGTTTTGTCGTTCGACAACCTCCAAATCGCCGACGAAAACTTTGAGCAACGGATGAAACAGTGAGAACAAATCCCATCCGACATATCAAAACGCCTTTCGTATGGATCGTATGCGGCTTGGCAATTGTGGGAGGAAAAGCCTGGGCGGATTCGGGCAAGACGGCAACCAGGCCGGCGTGGAGCACTTCGCGCGTGAAGGGCAGCCCCGATCCTCCGTTGCCTTATCGGGCACAACGCGTGTTTCCGCATTTGGGGTTCACCCAACCCACGGTGTTGACGAGCGCCCCCGGAACGGAGCGGTTGTTCGTCGCAGAGCAAAGCGGAAGGATCGCTTCAATTCCCAACGACCGCGAATGCCGAATGGCCGATCTTTTTTTGGACGTCAAGCTGTTGGTCCAAGGGCGGAATGCTTCGCTCAAGGAAGCGGAGCAGGTGGCATTCGTCGCGGTTTATGGGCTGACCTTTCATCCCGACTTCGCGACGAACCGTCGATGTTATGTCTGCTACGTGGTTCGCTACAAAGATAGCAGCCGGGGACAACACCCACAGGGCACGCGCGTGGTAGAACTGCGTGCGACCGAGAGCGACCCGCCCGTGGCCAACGTAGAAAGCGAGAAAGAAATCATCACCTGGCTGGAAGGCGGCCACAACGGAGGCTGTCTCAAATTTAGTCCCGACGGCATGCTCTATATTTCCACCGGCGATGGCGGGAATGCATTTCCTCCCGATGGGCATTCATCCGGGCAGGATGTGACGAATCTGCTCGCAGCGGTTTTGCGAATCGATGTGGACCGAACCTCGCAGGACAAACCTTATGCGATTCCGCCGGACAACCCTTTCGCCAACGCCCAAGCCGGCAAACCGTTTGCTATTCTTGGGAACCAGGAAGCATCAAAACGAACTCCTCTGCCCGCCGTGCCAGTTGGCGTCCGGCGGGAAATCTGGGCTTACGGAATGCGAAATCCGTGGAAGATGAGCTTCGATCGCAAGACGGGCAATCTCTGGGTGGGAGATGTCGGCTGGGAACTCTGGGAATTGATCTACCGCGTGAAGCCGGGCGATAACTTCGGTTGGAGTCTGACGGAAGGTCGGCAACCCGTGCGGCCCAATCAAAAGCCCGGCCCCACGCCCATCGTTCCGGCTGCCGTCGAGATTCCCCATACCGAAGCCGCCTCGATCACCGGCGGCTTTGTGTACCGCGGCGACCGGCTGCCAGAACTCCAAGGGCATTACATCTTCGGCGATTGGGAAACCCGCCGGTTCTGGAGCGTGGCCGTCGATGACAAGACCATCGGCCCGCGCCGGGAACTGGTGGAACCCACCGTTCGCATCGTCGGTTTTGCCGAACGCAACAACGGGGAACTCTTGCTCTTGGATTACGACAACGGTTCGATTCACGAACTGGTCCGCAACGAGGCGGTTCCGGGGGAAACTGCGTTCCCGCGAAAGCTCAGCGAGACGGGCCTGTTTGATTCCATCGCCGAGCATGCGCCTGCCGCTGGCGTTGTGCCGTTTTCGATCAATGCCCCCCAATGGTCCGATTATGCCCAAGGCGAACGCTGGCTGGGTTTGCCGGGCGATTCCTCGATCACGGTGCATCCGCAGCCTGTGAAAGTCAGCGGTTCCATGTTCAGCCGGTCGATGGATTACCCCAAAGATGCCGTGCTAATGAAGACATTGTCGCTGGAACTCAAGCACGGCGAGCCTGCCTCGAAGCGGCGAATCGAAACGCAGGTTTTGCACTTCAACGGCTACGATTGGCGGGGCTATACCTATCGCTGGAACGAAGACCAAACCGATGCGGAACTGGTCGAAGCCACGGGAACCACGGCATCCATTGAAGTGATTGACAAGCACGCGCCCGGCGGCCATCGGCTGCAAAAATGGCGGTTTCCTTCGCGGATGGAGTGCATTCGCTGCCATAACCCGTGGGCGGAGTTTTCGCTGGCTTTCAACATTCCGCAATTAAACCGGGGTGAGGAACCCAATCAAGTCGAGGAACTCTACCGCAGGGGTGTGTTGCACGATGCGCCGCCCGATGCCCATCCCGACGATCCTTTTGCGGTGGCAGAGCCGACATTGCCGCCGCGAGAGCGTCCGCGACTGGTCGATCCATTTGATGAGTCGGAGAATCTCGACCGCCGCGCCCGTTCTTATCTGCATGCCAACTGCGCTCATTGCCATCGTTTTAACGGGGGAGGCTCGGCTCGAATTTACCTGCCTTTCAATACATCCCTCGATAAAACGGAAGCCGTCTCCACGCGTCCCTCGCAGGGCACGTTTGGCATCGATGAGGCCCGCATCATTGCGCCCGGCGATCCCGACCGTTCCGTGCTTTACTTTCGCATGGCGAAAACGGGGGCCGGGCACATGCCGCACCTTGGCTCGACTTTGATCGACTTCCGAAGCGTGTCTTTGGTGCATGATTGGATTCACCAACTGCCTGCGGACATCCCCCTCGCCGAGAAGATCGAGGAATTGGCGGCCCTCGATGAGCCGGCCATTTTGAATAAAGAGCGGCAAGAAGCCGCGTGGATCCGTTGGAAAATCGCCCGGCAAATTGCCAAACGCGGGGGTCGCGAAATCCCCACCCAGGCCGATATGAATGCGGCCGCAAGCCAGGCGAAGAACGAAACCAAAGCGAGGGCGGACCAGCGGAACCGCCGGCGGGGGGAATTGATCGGGCAGATCCTGAATGATTCCCGCGGTGCAATCGCCTTGGCGCGCGCGTACCGCCTGGGAAAACTCCCAGCTTCGATTCAAACGCTTTCGATCACCGCCGCCATGCAGCACGAAAACATCGCGGTGCGGGATCTGTTCGATCCCTTTCTGCCGGACGATCAACGCATCGAGCGGCTGGGCGATTCCATTGATTCAAAACAGCTTTTGAGTTTGCCCGGCAATGCGAATCGCGGGCGGGAATTATTCTTGAACGCGAAAGGGGTGTCCTGCCGAAATTGTCACCGCGTGGGCCAACAAGGCAAATTGTTGGGGCCGGATTTGAGCACGATCGGCAAAAAGCTGAACCGGGCCAAGTTGTTGGAAAGCCTTTTGGAACCCTCGCGCGAAATCGATCCCAAGTTCGCGAGCTGGCAAGTGCTGACGAAGTCGGGCCAGGTGGTGTGGGGACTCCTGGAGAAGCAAGCGGATCGGGAAGTCGTGCTCCGCGATGCCGAGGGCAAAGAGCATCAACTCGCCACGAGGGACATCGAAGAAATGTTCCCGCAGCGAACCTCTCTGATGCCCGATCGCCAACTCCGCGATCTCACCCCCCAACAAGCCGCCGACCTGCTGGAGTGGTTGACCACTTTGAAATGATCGACCACGTTCTTGGGGCTTGGCATGTCACGAAGGCGGCAAACACGCTTATCTGATGTTTCGGCCAGGAACTCTACTTCGACATCCTGAAAATGACGAAAAAAAACCTTTCGCCATCAGGCTTCATTACCAGACCATAACGGCAAGTGTTCGATGGCGACGATCATCACCACTCATCACTTAGACTGCGATGTTCTTGTTGCCGGAGGCGGACCGGCCGGGGTGCCTTGCGCTTTGGCGGCGGCACGGAATGGAGCCCGCGTGATCCTCTGCCAGGATCGCGCGGTACTCGGCGGAAACGCCTCCAGCGAGGTGCGGATGCATATCGTCGGGGCGAATGGGACCGGCCGCTTCGCGAGGGGCCGGGAGTTGGAAACCGAGGCGCGTGAGGGCGGGATCATTGAAGAAATCCGCTTGGAAACCAGCGTACGAAATCCGCAACGGTCTGCCTCAATCCTCGATTTGATCCTGTATGAGAAATGCCGAGCCGAGCCAAACCTCGCGTTGATGCTGAATACGACGGTCATCGGAGTGCAGAAGAAAGGCAGTCGAATCGAGCATGTCATCGCCACCCGCGAAAGCACTGAGGATCGGTTTTTGATCCAGGCAAGAATTTTCATCGACTGCACGGGAGATGGCCGGTTGGGTGCGGAAGCGGGAGCGTCGTTTCGGGAAGGACGAGAAAGCCGTGCTGAGTTTGGCGAATCGCTGGCTCCCGAACAGGCGGACAACAGCCGGCTGGGTTCGACGATTCTGATGCAGGCCCGCCAGCATGACCGACCGATGCCCTTTGTGGCCCCAAACTGGGCGAGGATCTTCACCAAGGACGAATTGAAGTTGCGACTATATGCCACGCCCGGTGAGGAAGAACCGACCCACGAATACGGTTACTGGTGGGCCGAGTGGGGCGGGACGCTGGACACGATCAAAGATAACGAAACCATCCGGGATGAGTTGTTGGCCATCGTGCTGGGCATCTGGGACCACGTCAAAAACGGCCCGCCGGACGGCGGCACTGCCGACTTGTTTCAAGCCTCGCATTGGGCGCTGGATTGGTTTGGATTCCTGCCGGGAAAGCGGGAGAGCCGGCGTTTTGTCGGCCAGCATGTCCTCACCCAGCAGGATGTGCTCAGTTCCCAGCCGTTTGACGATGCGATTGCTTATGGCGGGTGGGCGCTCGATCTTCATCCTCCCGCGGGAGTCGATGCAGCGGATGAACCACCCTGCGAGCAGCATCCGGTCTCTTATCTTTACGACATTCCGCTTCGGTGCTGTGTTTCCCGCGACGTTCCAAATCTGATGTTTGCCGGTCGAAACATCTCCGCCACCCATGTGGCTTTTGCCTCAACGCGTGTGATGGCGACATGTGCCGCCATTGGTCAAGGCGTCGGAACTGCGGCCGCGATCGCCCTGAGAAACCATCGTGATCCCGCAGATCTCACGGCACACGAACCCAGCATCAAGGCGGTTCAGCAACAGTTGTTACGGGATGATGCCTTTCTGATCGGCTGCCGGAATGAAGATCCCGAGGATCTGGCCCGCAAGGCGACGATCACCGCCACAAGCGAACTGCTCGGTGCCGAAGCAAAGCAGGTTGTCTCTGGTCAAACTCGCAGCGTCCACGGAGAACGAGGTGCCCCTCCTCATCGATCAAATCCCGGCACGCATCGCTGGATGTCCGATCCCGCTGATAAGTTTCCGGTTGCGATTCAGTTGGATTGGGGAATCCCCATCACACCCCACGAAATCCAATTGATTTTCGACACCGGCCTGCATCGTCATCTGACACTCAGCCACCACGATGGCTACACGGCGAAAATGCACTGGGGCCGTCCCCAACCCGAAACGATCCGCGACTTTTCCATCGAAGGCCAACAGGGAGATCATTGGATTGCTATCGCGGAAGTGATTGGCAACTCTCAACGCCGCGTCGTCTTCCCATTGAAAGCGAAACATGCAGTGAATTCCCTGCGGATTACGATTAAGGCGACAAACGGCCTGAACTCCGCGCGGCTTTGCGAGATCCGCGTCTATGGGTAAACAGAACACGCGGATTGTCCATCTGGGGAGTTCAAACAACTCCCTCTGGGGTGGTTGCTCGATGAATTGAAGTGCGGGTCTCTAGCCCAACTTCGACAGTTTGGGGTGAAATTTGGTTTTTTGAAAATTTTTTCGGCGGGATTTTGGTCGTAAGTCGTTTGGCGATGGTTCGCGCGGGGGCTTTGCACGCCGAAAGGCGTTGTAGTGAGAAACATTGGGCTTGGACTTCGTTTTTCCGGCGATAGCATGAGCCCATGTTTATTCGCCCCTACTTCAAAACCGTGGATGGCCGGCGTCTGGCTTACTGGGCCTTGGTGGAATCCTATCGCAGCGAACGCGGGCCTCGGCAACGCATTGTGGCTTGGCTGGGCCAACGGGATGAAGCGGGGCGGTTGGGCGTTCAGCAAGCCGCCTTAGACCAATCGCCCTCTTCGCAAAAGAGGTTGTTTCCCGAACCGGAACCGGAATGGATCGAGGTCGATGCCAGCGCGGTTCGTGTGGAAAACCGCCGGCGACCAACCTTCGGTCGGTGCCTCCCCGGCGGACCTTGGCTGGCTTTGGAACTCATCAAGACCTTGGGTTTGGATCGGTTTTTGTGCGAGACGATTCCGGCAGGACGGGCCGACGTGCCGGGCAGCGCGATGGCCTTGGTGTTAATCATCGCCCGCTTCTGCGAACCGTCGAGCGAACTGTCCATCGCGGAGAACTTCATTCGCAAAACGGCTGTGCTTGGACCTCTTGGGCGTGCCTGCGGAAAAGGTCTACGACAACCGCTTGTATCGCGCGTTGGATCAGTTGTTGCCGCACAAGGCCGCTATGGAAAGAGTGATCGCATTTGGGTAATGGATCGCGGCATGGTTTCGGAAGACAACATCGCCTTCTTGCGGAAAGGCGGCCGGCGCTATTTGGTCGGCACGCCCAAGCCGATGCTGAAACGCTTCGAGCAGGAGTTGCTCAAAGAAGATTGGCATCGCGTTCGCGAGGGTTTGGAAGTCAAACTTTGTGCGTGGCCGAGCGATGAGGAAGAAACCTCGGAAGCGGAACCCATCGAAGAGCCGCCGGAAATTTTCATTCTCTGCCGCAGCCAAGATCGCTCTCAAAAAGAGGAAGCCATCATGCGGCGGTTTGAACAGAAAATCGAAGACCGCCTGACGCGAATGCAAGCGCGTTGCGAAAGGCAGCGTCGCGATCCGGCGAGCGTGGAACGCGAGGTGGGCCGGGTGCTCGCCAAAACACGCGGGCCGCGAGGCTGTTCGACGTTCGCGTGGAAAGGACCGATCAAGGCGGAACGCGGTTGTCGTGGTCCAAGCGCGAAGCGGCCCGCGATTGGGCCACGCTGAGCGCGGGTTGTTATCTGCTCAGGACCAACGTGGAGGATTGGTCGGACGAGGAATTGTGGAAGACCTATATTCAACTCACCGAAGCGGAAGCTGCGTTCCAAATTCACAGAATTGATTTAAGCCTGCGTCCGATCTGGCATCAAAAACAAGAGCGGGTGCAGGCCCACATTCTGGTGTGTTTCTTGGCCTACGTGTTGTGGAAAACGCTGGCCGCCTTCTGCCAACGGGCCGGCTTGGGCGATGAACCGCGCCGCGTGCTTAAGGAGTTGGAGGAGATTCGCGTGGTGGATGTTGTGCTGCCCACGCGGAAGGGCATCGAAATCAAAAACGCTGCATCACCAAACCGAGCGAACATCAAAACATTCTGCTCCACAAATTGGGATTCCATCTGCCAACACAAAGAAAGCAAATCGAAATGTAGTGAGAACTTTGAAGGTCTGGGTGTTGCGTAGCAAGAACTTACGTCAACAACTGTCGAAGTTGTGTTAGGGCTTTTTTTCTTCGCTTTGAGAATGAATGATCCCAATTTTCCCAACAAGTTTGAAGCAACCTCGGTTTGCATTTGCGGGGGACTGGGTTGAGTTCTTAACCGCGGCGATGCCCGTAACCCGTGGCGACGGCGATTAGCATGAGGGGGAACAACGTCAACCCGTAGAACATGTAGGGCACTTGCTCGGCCCAGGTCAGCACGGGGACAAAGGCGTATTTGGCGTGGAGTTCTTCCTGAATGCTTATCGCCACGGGAATTGTGGCGGAGTAGGGCAAAAGATAGGGGAACGAGCAAGAAATTGTGTCCAATAGATTCGCGCTGCGGTAGGGGTGAATGTCGTGCCGCTTGCGAAGTTTGTTGGCCAAGGGGCCGACAGTCACCATCGCCACCGTATTCACCGAAACGCTCAGGTTGGCAATGGAAATCAATGCCACGATGGCGGTCTCGGCTCCCTTGGCAGTTTTTGCCAACGTGCGGTCCAGCCATTCCATCAGGGCATCCAAAAAACCGCTGTATTCCATTAAGCCGATGGTGGCCACCAACAACAGCGTGAGTATCGCGATCGGAACCAAATCCATCGCTCCTTCGACGATGGCCCCGCCGACTTTGGCATCGGCGGCTCCGATTTTCGGGATAACGTGAAACACGTCCGCGAACGAAAATACGCCGACCCACGGCCCCATCAACACTGCGACCACAATGCCCGTGGTGATGGCCACAATAAAATGCCGACCCGAAACCGCAATCGCAAACACCAACAGCGCGGGGATCAGCATGGGCAAGCCCTTGGGGTTGGCGTGTTCTGCGAGAACTCTTGCGGCCTCGGCGGTTTCTTGGGCGGTTCCCTCCCCGCCGAACGCCCAAAACAACACCGAGGCAATGACCGCCGTCGGCAGAATGTATTTCAAGCGGGACAGTACCACGCCGGCGACATCGGCTTCTTGGGTGGTGGCGGAAACAATCGTGGTGTCCGAAACGGGAGCCAGGTTGTCTCCCAACGCCGCCCCGCTGAAGATCGCCCCCATCAGCACCGCCGGGTCGCCACCCAAAATCACGCCGGCGGGATACATCACCGGGGTGAAGCCGATGACCGTGGCGAGTCCCGAACCCACCGAAACCGCGAACAGCGATGCCAGCAAAAATACCAGCACGGTAAACAACGCCCCAGACACGCCCGACTGCCAACCCAGCCAAACGATGGCTTCCACAAGGCCGGATTCTTTCAAGATCCCCGCGAACGCCCCCGCCCAAAGCCAACACACCACCGCCACCGTGGCGACGGGGTTTGCCATCAGTGTGAAAACCCGCTCGCTATACTCGGCGGCATTTCGGGCGAAGCCCATGCCCAGCGAAATCCCCAGCATCGCCGCGACGATCATGCCCTCGACTTTGGGAGCCCCGCAATCACCAACCCCACGGTGGACATCACGAACACAAGCAGCGGAATCGCCCCCGCCCAAGCCCCGCCGCGAAACGGATTGAGTGACGGGTCGCGGGAAACGGGTTCGGAAGAATGAGCAACAGCCAAGGGAAAAGTCTTTCAGATGCAAGGACCGATGACATTGCCAAAACCGGCTGCCCATTGATGGAAAATTACGGCAAACCGGCCCACGATTCTTCGCGGCCGCTTTTCACCACGGCTTCAATGACTTTCATGTTCGCCACCGCATCTTCGATGGGCGTGGGCACGGGGGAGTCGTTTTGGATCGCTTCCGCGAATAAGTCGCCTTGAATCGTGTATTGATCGCAAATCTCGAACGTGATTTCCTCGATGGCTTCCCGCCCGCGTTGATGCCAAATTCGGCAGGGGCGATCCGGCGGGGCGTTGAAGGGGATTTCAAGCTCCACGCGGCCTTCGGTTCCGAAAATCTGCACCCGTTGGAAGGGCGTCATTTGGGTGGAGCAAGTAAACGTGGATGTCCCGCGACCGAAATCCAAAATCGCGGAGGCCATGCGGTCGGTCTTCATGCGGGGATCGTATTCCACGCAGCCGAACACGCGGTTCGGCTCCGCATCGAAAATAAACCGCGACAGCGAAATCGGATAACAGCCGATGTCCATCAACCCGCCCCCTCCCAAGTCGGCTTGGTTGCGGATGTCGTCCGGGTTGTCGTTGAAATAAGAAAAGACAGATTGAATGCTCCGCAGTTCGCCGATGCCGCCTGCCTTCACCAAGTCTTTGGCCTTCCGCCATTGGGGATGATGGCGATACATGAAGGCTTCCATCAACTTCAACCGGGGATGCTTTTTGCCCGCATCCACCAGTTGTTGGCCCTCGGCGGAAGAAAGACCAATGGGCTTTTCGCAAAGCACGTGCTTGCCGGCTTCCAAGGCTTTGATCGACCAAGCCACGTGCAGATGATTGGGCAGTGGATTGTAAATCGCATCCACCGCATCATCGGCCAACAGTGCTTCATAAGAACCGTATGCGCGGGCGATGCCCAACCGCGAGGCGGCGGCCTCGGCGGCTTCTTTAGTACGCGAGGAAATCGCGACCACTTCCCCAAACCGGCATTGCTGCATGGCGGGAATGACTTTCTCGGTCCCAATTTTGGCGGTGCTCAAAATGCCCCAACGAATTTTGCTCATCACAATCTCTCGAAGAAAAACTAAAGGAAAATCAGAGCCTCAATAGTTTAGTTACGGCCGCAGATCCCAGCATTTGAGGGTGTTTGTGTCTCTGACGTAAAATAAGCCGTTCGACAACGCGGGCAGTGCCCGGATGGTGCGATTGCTCAGGCGGGTGCGGGCCAATTCGCGGTAAGCGGTGCTGCCCTGGGCCGCCATGATGAGTTCGCCTTCCGTGCTCAGAATCAACAGTTTTCCATCGGCGGCGAGCAGGGTCGCATATCCCAGCCCGTCTTTTTCCCACAGCACTTTTTGCGTCTGGGGATCAATACATCTCAGCACGGGCTCGCCCACGTCTTGCCGGCCGTGAATCCCGATCAATTTGCCGTCCACTGCAATCGGCGTGGTGTATTGACTGGAAAGCAGATCATCGCTCTGCCAAAGAATTTTGGCTTCCTTCGGCAGGATTTTCGCGAACACCGCGCCGGCGGAATAACTGGCGGTGACGAACAAATCATCCCCCAGAATCACCGGATTCGCCGCACTCACTTTGGGGCCGGGGGCATTGAAGGGAAAGCGAAACCGCAGATCGCCGTTGGCGGGGTCGAGCGAAATCACGCTCAACCGGGTGATGCAAATCACGTGGCGAACATCGTTCACGGTGGCGAGCATCGGCGAAGAGTAACCGGCCCGTTCGTTGGTGCTCTTCCAAAGGGTTTTGCCATCTTTCAAAGCGAAGGCAACCATGCCGGCATCCGCTTGATCGCCGCCGACGTTGACGATGAGTTTGTCATCCACCACTAAAGGCGTGCTGCCGATGCCGAAATACCCCTCCGGCGGTTCGCCGCGAAATGGCCGCTTGGAATTGTAATCTTGGTAAGTATCACGATGCCAAACCGGGTTGCCGGTCGCCAGATCCAAACAGCGAAGTTGCCCCATCGCCCCATAAACGTAGATGCGGTTTTTATGGATCAAAGGCACACAGCGCGGGCCGTTGTCTTGGATGAAGGAAGGCACGTAAGTCGCCGGGAAATTTTGTTGCCAAAGCAGTTTGCCCGTCTTGGCCTCCAAGGCTTCCACGCGTTCCGAAGCCCCCACGCGATGGAAGACAATGGCTTTTCCATCCGCCACCGCCACTCCCGCGAATCCGCTGCCGACTTCATGCGACCACACGGTTTTCGGGCCATCCGCCGGCCAACTTTTGGCGAGGGTTTCCTTCTCCGCGATGCCGTTCCGCGATGGTCCGAGAATCTGCGGCCATTCACCGGCAGAGCAATCCGCCCAAGAAAACAAGGTCCACATTGCCGGGACAATCGCAAGTGCAAATCGCATGGCATCACTTTTAAAAAAGACAACAAAAGGCGAGCGGGGGGTGTCAGCCCCCTGGTATCTTTGAGTGCTTCAAAATCGGAAATTCATTCTTGATCCAACCCAGGCTTTGTGTTTTCGAGGCCATCAGAATAAAACAACCTCCAGAAAATTGCGAACCCGCCCGCGAAACCGCGTTTCCGTTTTTGATGAGGCCCCATGCCCGGCGATTTTGTGGAGACTTTAATTGTCGGCCAAGGCTTGGCGGGCACGACGTTGGCTTGGCAACTTCGTTGGCGGGGCGAAAGCGTACTGGTTATCGATGAGGAAGCCGCTTGCACGGCCTCAAAAATCGCCGCCGGTTTAGTCACGCCCATCACCGGGCAGCGTTTGGTTCCCAGTTGGCGGTTTGAAGAATTTTGGCCCAAGGCGATGGCCTTCTATCGGCGCGTGGAACAAGAAACCGGCCAAGAGTTCTTTCGCGAAATCCCCATGGTGCGGCTGTTCCAATCCGCAGCCGAACGCCAACGCATCGAGCAATCCAAATCGGCAGAAATCTCTGCTAGGGTCAGGTTTCCCGCTCCGCTCGTGGATGCAGCGGCCTTCACCCATTCTTTTGGCGGTTTCGAGATGACCGGCGGACAACTCAACGTGCCCGCGTTCTTGGAAATCTCGCGGGCAATGTTTCAGGCTCGATGGACAATACCGAATGGCTGCCCTGAATCTTCCCGAGGAATTGGAAATGCGTGCCGAGGGCATTTTCTTTCCCCGTTGGAATCTGCAAGCCAAGCGGGTGATTTTTTGCCAAGGGTTTGCGGGTCGAGAGAATCCGTGGTTTGGTTGTGTGCCGTTCGATCCTGCCAAGGGGGAGATTTTAACGATCCGCGTGCCGGGCTTGGCCGAGCGAAGAGTGTTCCATTGCGGGATTTGGCTTGCCCCATTGGGCCGTGAATTGTTTCGCGTGGGGGCGACTTACGACCGCAATCATTTGGATGATTGCCCCACGTTATCGGGCCGCGAAGAGATTCTAAATCAACTCGCATTTTTTCTGCGCTTGCCTTTCCGTGTGCAAAACCACCAAGCGGCGGTGCGGCCCATCGTGATCGGTCGGCATCCAATCATCGGGTTGCATCCCCAGTTTCCACGATTGGGGTATTTCAACGGGTTGGCCTCCAAAGGCAGTTTGCAAGCCCCGTTCATCGCGGAGCAATTCGCGAATTTTCTGAGGGGCCAAGGTGAGATCGAGGATGCCTTCAACATCCGAAAGCGATTTGGGGAAGCAATATGGAACGGCTGACCGAGAAAGTTCATCAGCTTTTGTTGCCGCGATTGCATCCGGGAGATGTGGTCGTTGATGCCACGGCGGGCAACGGGCACGATACGTTGTTTCTCGCCCAATCCGTGGGACCGACGGGTTTCGTGTACGCTTTTGACGTGCAACCCGAGGCGATTGCGGAAACCCGGCGTCGATTGGAAACGGCGGGCTGGAATCACGTCAAACTGCTGCTCCGAGACCATGCCGGGTTGGCCGATGAGATCGCCGCCGAACATCGCGGGCGAATCGCGGCGGTGACGTTCAATCTGGGTTATCTGCCCGGTGCGGACAAATCCCAGCAAACCCAAGCCGCCGGCACTTGCCAAGCCCTCGCCGCTGCTTTGCCGATGCTAAGGGCCGGCGGCATGTTGACCGTACTGGCCTACATCGGGCATCCCGGCGGATTAGAAGAAGCCCAAGCTGTTGCCGATTTGCTTAAGGCACTCCCGGAAGAAGATTTTGCCGTGGAACAATTCCCGCCGCCCCGCCCGCAATCGCCGAGATTGTCTGTCGTGCTTCGCCGAGAAAAATCCTCGGAATGATTTAATTTCGCCGCGAAACCCTCCCATGTTCCCCGGCGAATCTCGTAAAATCGGCAGGAGAAATTCCTCTGTTTTTTTAACACGAAAACCATAACCCGAAGCGAAACTGAGGGACAGCCAAATGAAATCCCTCGCTTACGCTTCGAGTTACGAGGAAAATCGTCTGGCCCACTACCGATAACCTCTATCCAACACCTTTTCTCTCTTTCGATTTTCCGATTCTTATGCACCCGTTAGCCCAATTGCAAAATTCCGTGATCGACCGGCAACCGCCTTATTCCCCGGCGTGGCATCAAATGTTGGAAAGCCTGCTGGGAGCGGCGGCGTGCCGGCAGTTGGGGTTTTACTCGATCCCCTCCGAGATGCTGCTCTCGGTGGTGATTCCGATTTACAACGAGGAAAAAACTCTTAGGGACATCGTGGAGCGGGTGCGGGCCGTTCCTATCAAAAAGGAAATCGTGCTGATCGACGATTGCAGCCGGGACAACTCCCGCGAGATCATGCAGGCGCTCGCCGAGGAACTCGCAGCGGAAGGCGACGAGATGAACCGCATCGTCACCGCGTTTCACGAGCAAAATCGCGGCAAGGGGGCAGCACTCCGAACGGGCTTCGAGCACGTCAGCGGGGATGTGGTTATCATTCAAGATGCCGACCTGGAATACAATCCCGGCGAATATCCCCGTTTGTTGCAGCCCATCATCGAAGGCCAAGCCGATGTGGTTTACGGCAGCCGATTTCTAGGCGACCACCCGCACCGCGTGCTCTATTTTTGGCATTATTTGGGCAACAAGTTTCTTACGATGTTGTCCAACTGCTTCACCAACCTAAACCTAACCGACATGGAAACCTGCTACAAAGTTTTCCGCCGGCACGTGGTGGATGAAGTCACGCCCAAGCTCAAGCAAAACCGCTTCGGCTTCGAACCGGAAATCACCGCCCGCCTAGCCCGCCGGCGGTATCGCATCTACGAAATGTCCGTCAGCTATTCGGGAAGAACCTACGAACAAGGCAAAAAGATCGGCTGGCGCGACGGCGTCAAAGCCCTGTGGTGCATCATCCGCTACGGCCTCAAAAACTGAGCCGGCAGCACCCGCCGACCTGACTTTCTTAGACTTTTCTGTGGAGATAGGTGGCAATCTTCTCCCGTATTTGATCTCGCACTTTTTTGAAGACTTTCCGTTTCTCGGCGTCCGTTCCCTCGGCGTGGGCGGGGTCTTCAAAGGGCCAGTGCAACATCTCCTTCGCCCCGGGAAAGTGAGGACAAGACTCCCTTGCGCTGTCGCAGACCGTGATGACCAGATCGAACTCATTCTCGCTGAACTCGTCGAGATGTTTGCTGCGGGCCTCTGAAAGATCGATGCCCGTATCCCTCATCACTTCGACCGCCAAGGGGTGGACATAGCCTGCCGGGTTGGACCCGGCAGAATCCGCACGCCACTCGCCCCTGCCGAGTGCGTTCCAGAAGCCTTCCGCCATTTGCGACCGGCAAGAATTGCCCGTGCATAGAATCAAAACACGTTTCGTCATGCGATCACTCCGAAAAAATTTGGGGGGATTCGTTGCTCGATGGGAAAGCTGCTCCGAATCACGCATCCACAGATCGGGAAACGGGTTGCTTCGCGGGTTGAGGCTGGGGTTCTTTGGCGAACCAATTTTGGGTCTTTACGCAGAATCGGACCAGCATCAGCATCACCGGAACTTCGATCAGCACGCCGACCACGGTCGCCAAGGCAGCACCCGAAGACAATCCATAGAGCATCACCGAAGTGGCAATCGCGACTTCAAAATGGTTCGATGCTCCGATCATGGCTGTGGGGGCAGCGTTCTCGTAGCTGAATCCCATCGCTTTCGACACTCCATACCCCAAGGCAAATATCAGGACCGTTTGGATGAACAGAGGAATCGCGATCCAGAGAATCGTCAGCGGGTTGGACAGAATCACCTCGCCCTTAAAAGAAAACAGCAACACAAGCGTTATGAGGAGTGCCGTGATCGTCACGGGAGTCAGCAGGGGCAGAAACCTCTCCCGAAACCAGGCTTCGCCTTTGAAGGCAATGATCCATTTGCGGGAAAAGAATCCGGCCGCCAACGGCAGGGCGACGTAGATGGCGATGGACAGCAACAGCGCTTGCCACGGGACCGGCAACTTGCCGACGCCCAGCAAAAACCCTCCTAAGACTCCGTACAGCAACAGCATCGTCAGCGAGTTGACGGCCACCATGACCAATGTGTGGCCGCTGCTTCCCTTGGCGAGATAACTCCAGACGAGAACCATCGCCGTGCAAGGGGCAATGCCCAGCAAGATGCAACCCGCCAAGTAGCTCCGCCATAACGGCACTTCGAGCATTTTCACACCATCCGCCATCACCACTCGGCCGGACCCGTATTCGGCTCCCACGGCCAGATCCATTCCCAGCGGCGGTTTCACGAGATCCACGGCCTCCGGCCCGATGAACCCCAGAAAGAGCGTCCCCAAGAAAAAGGAGGCAAGGGCATACATGGTGAAGGGCTTGACGGCCCAATTGATGAACAGGGTCAGACCCACGGGTTTCAGAGTTTTGCCCGCGCGCACCACTTCTCCAAAGTCGATCTTCACCATGATCGGATACATCATGAAGAACAGGCACAGGGCAATCGGAAGGGAAACGACGGGAGCGTTGTTGACGGAAAGCGCCATCGCATCCAGCGACTTCGCCAGACCCGGCATCAGTTTCCCCAGGGCGATCCCCGCCACAATGCACAGCAAAACCCAGACCGTCAGATACCGCTCAAAAAAGCCCATCCCACTGGACTTTTCCGCTTGAGCCGGACAATCAACTTCCATTGCAAGAACTCCTAATTTCACTTACATATTCGCCTAAGCAAATGTATTGGGCAAAAAAAATTTGGGAACTTAACAGCCTCGGCAGTCGGATTTTTTCAACCGCTTGAGGTCTGCTTGCAATTCCGCATCCACACAATCACAAGCCGCCAAGCATTCCATCAGGGATTCGTGAAACCGGGACCGGCAAGAAGAAAGGCGATAGTAATGCCACAACCCTTCTTTCCGAGCCAGAACCAAACCGGCTTTCCGCAAATAGGCCAGATGCCGCGAGGCTGTCGGCTGAGGCACATCAAGAACGCTGACGAGATCACAAACGCAAAACTCTCCTTCTTTAAGCAGGTTGAGAATGCGCAATCTGGTCCGGTCGGACAAAGCCCGAAATACGTTTTCCAGCGCGATCTCTTTGACCTTTGTTGCCATGCGATCCTCAAACTGTATTCGCCTAGGTGAATATAAGCCATCGGCACCCAAACGTCAAGCTCGGCGGTTGTCTTACCGGATTTCAAGAGTTGAAATGAATAGCAATCTTGCGAAACATTTGAGACGGAAGACGGATTCAAAAATTTCCGCTACGGGGCGGTGACTTTGGGGAGCAGATCGCGTTCGATGGCGTCCAGATTCGCCCGTAGATACCGCACGAGCGATGCGTGGCCGATGTGGCGGATTTCTAGGTAGCCTGCGGTTTCCAATAAGGCCAGCAGGCGTTTTTGTGTGGGAGGGACGATACCCAAATCGGTTTCGACGGTCTCTGGAAGGCAGCGAAACCAGCGATCTGCGCCGGAGTGCCCTGCGCTGAAATCCAGCAAGTAACCCAATAAAATCGTCAAACCCGCATGCGTGCCGAACGTCGCCAAAGGGAATTTCTCGCGAAAGGTGTCAAAGGCCCGTTTCGAGAATGGTTCGGATTCTTCCCAAGGGGAATCGGTCGTGAAGTTCGGCATCGGTTCAACTCGGACGATTGGGGCAAGCGAAAGCAATTGAGACGTGAAGAATTTCACAGTTCATCCTACCTGCGGGTTCTCTGCAAACAAAGACTTTCCCGCTGAAATTTTCCGAGGTTCCCCAGATCGAACGCTTCAGCCGGGTGATGAGGAGCGGGCAAACTGCAATGAGAATGACGAACCTTTGCGATCAGCGTCGGCAGGCTTCCCACGTTCGGGACAGCATGCGATACTGGCGAGGTTCGCAAAAGAAGATTTCGTCCTTTTCAATTGATGGAGACACACATGACTTTAGCGCAGGGAGTTCGCCTTCGGAGTTTGGGGATTCTGTTGGCGTGGATGGTTTTCGTTCCCGGTTTGGCATCGGCTCAAGACGCCGCCGAATCCCCCGTGGCAGAAGCTCTGAAAAAAGCCGATGCCGCCATTGAAAAAATTGTGGCCATCCCGGATGACAAGCGAACGTTCGAGAACACCATCGGGGCGGTGGATGCGATGGTCGTGCATCTTCGGCTCGACACCGAGTTTTTACAATTTATGGCCTATGTTTCGCCCGATGCGGATCTAAGAAAGCGGGGTTCCCAGGCGAAAGAAGATGTGCGGAATTGGTTGATCGGCCTCACCAAGCGGGAAGATCTCTATAAAGCGGTCAAAGCGTATGCCGACACCAAACCGAAGTTGGAAGGCGAACAAAAACGACTGCTCGCACACAACCTCCGCGACTACCGGCGGGCGGGAATGGATCTTTCCTCGAAAGACCGCGACAAACTCAAAGCCTTGGAAATCGAAACCAGCAAGCTGTCCTTAGAGTTCGAAAAGAACATCCGCGAAGATGTCACCAAAGTCGAAGTCTTGCCGGCGGAACTCAAAGGCATGTCGGAAGATTACCTCAAAGCCCAACCGCAGGTCGCAGGGCTATATATGATCGGCATGGACTATCCCTCCTTCTTGCCGATCCAAGACTATTGCGAAGTCGAAGCCACCCGCAAGAAAACCTGGGTGGCCTATAAACGCCGGGGCGGACAGAAAAACGTTGACTTATTGGAGCGAATCTTAAAACTCCGCGCCGAAGCTGCAAACATGCTGGGCTATAAAAACGCGGCGGAGTTCGAGACCGAAATCCGCATGGCGAAAAACGCCGAGAACGTGATGGCGTTCTTCAAGAAACTCACGCCCCTCGCCCGCAAAAAAGCCGAGCTGGACTACGCGGAGTTTCAAGAAGCCAAACGCAAACACACGGGCGATAAAAACGCGAAGCTCTACCCCTGGGATTTTTCCTTCTACGAAAAACGCTTGATGAAGGAAAAATACGCCGTCGATGCCGCCAAGGTTGCGGAGTATTTTCCAATTCAGCGGGTGATTGATGGGCTATTTCAAGTCACGCAATCTCTATATGGCTTGAAATATGAAGATGTCACTCAGCAAGCCGCCGAGTCGCGGGCGGAGCATTTGGCATCCCGACGTGAAACTGTATGAAGTCACCGATAAAGCCAGCGGGGAAGTGATTGGCGAGTTTTATCTTGACCTGCATCCGCGTCCCAATAAATACGGACACGCCGCTCAATGGGGTCTCTATCCGAGAAAAGTTTGGCCCGACGGCAGCGTGCAAAAACCACTGGCCGCCTTGGTTTGCAACTTCACCAAACCGACCGAAACCAAACCTTCGCTCTTAACGCACGCTGAAGTCGAAACCTTCTTCCACGAATTCGGCCACTGCCTGCATAGTATTTTGACCGAAGCTAAGTTCGGCGAGTTTTCCGGCACGAACGTAGCCCGCGATTTCGTGGAAGCCCCGTCGCAAATGTTCGAGAACTGGGTTTGGGATGCCCGCGTGTTGAACTTGTTCGCGGAGCACTACCAGACCGGCGAAAAGTTTCCGGAAGAACTGCTGCAAGGCATGCTCAAAGCCCGCCATTTAGGTTCCGGCATGAAGACCGAACGCCAGATCTACTATGCCATGACCGACATGACCTATCACGTCAAGCCCGACGGCGTTGTAGACACCACCAAAGTCGCCCTTGACCTTGCCAACAAAATCGAAATGTACGATGCCGTGCCCGGCACTTATTTCCAAGCCTCGTTCGGCCATTTGATGGGTTATCAAGCCGGCTATTACGGTTATTTGTGGTCGCTAGTTTACGCCGAGGACATGTTCCAACGCTTTAAGGAATTGGGCATGCTCAATCCCGAAGCCGGCCAATACTATCGAAAGAAAATCCTCTCCAAAGGCGGCACGATGGATGAAATGCAAATGGTCAAAGATTATCTCGGCAGAGAACCCAGCATGGAACCCTTCCTAGAACACCTCGGCTTAAAAGCCGATGCGAAATGACCCGCTACGGAACAAGAAATGAATTGGTCCGTTTTGTGTGCCCTGCCCACGGCTTTGCGTGGGCAGGGTTTTTGTTTGGCGGGCCGCGTTGTTCAATTCGGCTCTGTTTTGGATTCTGTTTTGGATTCCGTTTTGGATTCTGTTCTTTGAATTTCGCCTCCTTCTGCCGCCGCCAGACCCGTCTCCACGACCAGCCCCGTCTCCTTCGCGTGCCCGCCCCGCCCCCTCTCCCTCTCCATGCCCGGACCCGCCTTCCCCGGCGGCGGGCATGTCTCCGCCCTCTGCTTGATCGGCTTTCTTGGGTTGGGGCGGGCTAATCATGGCGGGGGGGCCTTCGTTGGAGGCATAGGTGGTCAAGATTCTGACTTCCATCATTCGCAACGGTGAGATGCAGTTTGTATTCCTTCAACAAACTCGGCCAACTGTACGAAATTGTGGGTTCGCCATCCCGGTCGCCGGTGGATTGAATGGCCAAGCCGGTTTTGATGTTTTTGTTGAAATCGGCCAGCGTCAACGCCGTTTCCGTCTCATCGATTGCAGTTTCCAAATTCGACACCGTCTTGGCATAGGTCCAGCTGGCGAGGGCCTCCATTCCGGTTACGACGATGAGCCCTCCGATCACCGTCCAGACGATGGCTCGTTCCAGCTTGGAACGCCCTGGTTTTTCGGCGGGTGACGGCGAGGGATCGGATTCGAGGTTTTCGTGTTCCATGAAACATTCCTGATGAAGTGGCCCGAGAAAGAAAGGAAGCGGCCCAAGCCCGCCTTGAACAGCCGACGAAAGATTCATTTCATAGCATGCGCATCCTGTCTTGGGAATTCAATTCCAATCACCCGAATCTCGGTTTGTCAATCGAGATTCCTACCGGTCCGAGCAACGTGCCGTTTTTTCGGAAAAAGGTGATCTTATGGGTGTCGGAGTCGTCAAAACCTGACAAATGCCGGCGGGGTTCTCGCCGATTTTGCTTCGGTTCGCCCCAAAGGCGTATTGCATGTGCGATGGCCGGAACGTATAGTCATAAGGCCCGAATCGCATGGTTTTTCGTGGAGGAGTTCCCAGTATGAATCACGAATACTTACATCAGATTCTCGAAGAAGTGCAGAAGGATCTCGCGGACATCGAACAGAACGTGTCCGAACTGCAAGGCATGGAACGCTACGTTCAACGCAAGATGGAAAGCGATTCCGACGAAGGAAACGCGAAACTGACCTATGAGGAGTATCAATCTTTGCTGGAAGATGTCCGGCAGGATGTAGACGGGGCACGCAGCAAAATCGGCGAATTGCGCGGGGTGGGCAACTTCGCCCGCGAGAAACTGAAAGCCATCGGCGTGGATGTCGGCGAGCTCAAAGCCTCCGAACCCGTGACCACCGTAGAACCCTCAAAATCCGCTGCCAAGCCGGATTCCGCAACCAAAGCCGAGCCGAAGGCAGCCGCCAAATCGCCGCTCGCACAACCCGGAAAAGTGGAAACCATGCAAACCGTGCAATTCGGTCCCGACGGTTTTCCCATCTCCAACTGACTTTGCGGGCCGCTCACACCTCGAATGTTTGCCGGTATTCCGGGAGGATGGGATCTTCATCGCAGCAATCGCCAATCAAGCCGGCAAGCGACCGGGCGGCGGGCGGTTCTCCATGCACCAAAAACGCCTGCCCGATGCCTCCCGCCGAAGCCAAGCTTTCAAACCACCACTTAAAATCCTCCGCATCCGCGTGGGCGGAGAGTCCGTTTAAGACTTCAATTTTCGCGTTGACGGGAATCTGGCGATTGAAAATCATGACGGGCGATTGCCCTTCGACGAGCCTTCGCCCCAATGTGTGCCGGGCTTGAAAACCGATCAAGACGATGGTGTTCTTCTCATCGCCGAGCGCGTGTTTCAGGTGATGCCTCACCCGCCCGTTCTCGCACATTCCGCTTGCCGAAATCACCACGAACGGCCCCGGCAAATGGTTGAGTTCCATGCTTTCCTTCACCGAACGAATCGTATACAGCATGGGAAAGCCGAAGAGATCATCATCCACGCGCAACATTTTTTGGGCCTCCGCATCCATAATCTCTTGATGCGCCCGAAACACCATTGTGAGCTTATGGGACAATGGGCTGTCGAGATACACGGGGATATTGGGAAGCCTTCCGGTTTCCGCGAGTTCGTTCAAAAAGTAAATGATGTTCTGAGTTCGCCCCAAGCTGAACGCGGGGATCACGATTTTTCCGCCCGCGTTCGCCGTGCGGGTGATGATTCGCAAAAGCTCCTCTTTGATGTTCGCCGCCGGCGGGTGCAAGCGGTTGCCATAGGTCGATTCGCTAATCAGCACGTCGCAACCGCCCACGGGTTCGGGGTCTCGCAAGAGAGGAAGATTTCGCCGGCCCAAATCCCCGGTGAAGACCACCCGCCGCGTTTCGCCCTTGTCGTCGATGTGCATTTCAGTAATGGCCGACCCCAAGATGTGGCCGGCATCGGCGAAGCGCAGCCGAAACGCCGGTGAAAGTTCGTGCCATTCGTGGTAATCCAACGGTTCGAACTGCTTGATGACTTTGCGGACGTGTTCTTCCTCGTAAAGCGGTTGGATGGGCGGGGCATTCTTGCCCAGATGCTTCGCCAGATACTTCGCATCTTCTTTCTGAATCCCGGCGCTGTCACGCAGCATAATCTCGGCCACATCGGCGGTGGCGCGGCGTGCAGAAAATCGGCCCTCGAAACCCCGCTTTGTAAAGTCCCGGCAGGTTTCCGCAATGATCGATGTGCCCGTGCGAAAGAATGACGCCATCGAGCTGTCGGGGTCGGCAGTGGAATTTCGCATTCTTACTATAGGTTTCGGCGCGGCTTCCCTGAAAAAACCCGCAATCCAGCAAAATCCGTAACTTTTCGGTTTCGATCAAATGCTGACTGCCCGTGACTTCGCCCGCTGCCCCCAAAAACGTGATCTTCATGTTGACCCCTTAATGAAATTCCTCAACAATCGGCACGAGTTTAGCTTGAACGCCTCATCCATCCCAGGCCGAGACGGATTCCCAAGGGAAAAGCCAACAACCGATACGTTTCGGGCATCATCCCGGGATTGGCGTAAGCCCATCCATCAAAGCCTCTTACAAAACACAATTTGACTTTGCCGCGTTTTGAGATGTAGAATTCCATTATCCCCCCCGAAATACTTTTCCCCTAACCTAACCCATGCTTGGGCCTTCCAAAGCAGGGATCGAGTCACCGTCGTTTGAGTGCGTCAGTGAACCTTATTTTTCATCCGAGGTGTTTATAGAAAAAGGAGAGTGAAATGAAACCCGTTTTGGCCAATGCGGAGTCGCTCCGCCAATTGTTTTCCGCGATCATCGAATCCACTTTTCAAGTCGAATTGGGAGTGGCCGATCCGCATCTGACGGACTACCTGACCGAGATGCTGATTCGCTTTGTGAAAACGGATGCCATTTTTCGCATCCGCGACACCACCGGCAAACGTCTGGAGGAGGTCGCGGAAATGCTGATGGAAGCAGAACAAAGGGAGGCCAAACCCCAACGGGAAATCTATCGCCACATCGGCGATTTCACGCTCTTCTGGGCCGGGGTCTATCCCGAAGCTCTCTCGCGGTTGCAGTCGGCTTCGGCAAGAAGGACCACCTGATCGATTACTGCCAGCAGGGCAAACGCTCTTACTTTCTCGCCAGCCAATTCGAGGAAGAGCCCTACCGCGAAGAAGCCCCCGTGCTGCGGCGGCTGAGCCTGGACTTTGAAATGTGCAGCTTCGGCCTCAACCGCGTGCGCAGAGAATGGGAAAAGCTGCCCAAATCCCAGGCAGATAATCTCTGGAACGCCGAACACAATTGATGGACTTTTCAAAACCTCAATAAAAAAGCGGCTCAGGACGGTTTGTACGTCTTGGGCCGCTTTTCCGGTTGGCCCCGGTAATCACTTTAAGATTGTCACCAACTCATTTTGAACAGAAGGCAACAATGGGAACGAATTTCGCTGCGTTAGAGGGATTTCGATTCTCAATCAATCGTATTGCCCACGAAATACCAACCCGCGACGGAATCATTTTTATAAAGGGGAAAGCAAACACATTCACCTCGGCCTAATTCCTCGTGGATTTTACCAATCGATTTTTGAGCCTCAACCAGCGTGGGCTTGGTGGTCCCCAGAAAGTGACTCATATCTGCCTGACTTAGCTTTTGAGCCATGAGACATTCTCTCTCCGAAGACACTCCAATCACATCGAGCACGTTCCCAATTCCCTGACCCCCATCGGCCCAGATGCTTCTTAGCATCTCCATTTGACTCTGCGGACTCACGGGAATCGGTTGATTGCATAGCGCTCCATCAATTCCACCTGCTCTTGGTATAAATCCAATAGACCATAAGGATCCCCGTCGCTTTTCACGGCTGATACAGACTCCCTCGCCCAAATCAGATGCTGAGGCAAAAGCGTCGGCAAATCGTAATTCTCGGCCAGGAAGTCCGCCTGGATAGATTCGAGCGCCGCTTCCGCATCGACGTGATCCGCGACCCTCATGATACCAGAGTGTTGCACCCATTCATCAAGTTCCTTACTGTTTAGCGGGGTTTGTCGAGGATGACTTTCAACTTCACTTTTTTGCCTTCGCGGATCACGGTAGGGTGCCTGGGGTCAAATTGCCGAAAATCGATTCTTTCTGAGTAAGCCAAAGCGGCAATTTGCCCCCAGCGGTTGATGTGCGATTGATGAACTGAGGGGCGATTTTCGATCATTGATTTCGCACTACTTCCCAACAATTGTCTCCTATGCACCCCGCAGGATGGCAGATGATTAGCCAATCGGCACGATGTAGTAACGACTGGAGATTCCCTCGATGTCGTGGAAGTAGTAAAAACATTCGGGATCGGCATTTTGAATGGCAGCGATCATTTGTGGCAGTTCTTCGTGGGTAATGATGGTTCTCACAACATCGAAGGACTCGCCGCTATGGCCTCCCGTTCCTGGATGAGCCGTATAGGTGCGATGTTCCGATGTTGCTGCAATCGCATTCCCGACGGCCTTTTGATTCCGAGTGATGATCGCCAGCATGGTGATTTTGAATTTGCGGTAGTAATTATTCAAAGTTTCAGCAGACGCAAAAATATAAACGCAAGTATACATCAACGTATTCACGACAGACTCGAATTCTCCATTCTTGATGAGATCCATTGCGAGTCCAAAGGCGGTTGATCCTGCGGCGGCAATAATGGCAATCGATCCAACGGGTTTCAGATATTTGGTGGCAAAGTAAGCCCCAAGAATATCCTCATCGCCGGTGGATCCTCGATTCGTGAAGGCCAATGCTTTGGCAGCACCCGCAAGGATTCCGCCAAAGAGGACCAAGATGATTCTTTCATTCTGCGGTTCCGGTTGAGCAAATCGCAATTCGGGTAGAACGACAAGTCCCAAGACAACCGTACCCACGACGATGAGCGATCGCAGCGCAAAGACCCGGCTGACCCGTGCAAAGGCAAAGGCCAGCAATCCCGTTTGAAACAACACGTAGAGAACGATAAACAGCCAATAGCTCTCGAAGTAGTAGGATAGTGCGGTGGCAATCCCCTTCCGTCCCGGTCAGAATCACCTTGGACGGGAGCACGAAGTATTTCAAGGCGACCGCGTACAGCCCTCCCGCGAGTACGATCAGGCCGTAATCAAGCCACAACCGACGCACTTGCATTTCATCCGTTGACATTGAGTGCTTACCGAAAAACGACCAAATCGTAGGACAGACTACTCAATTCAAGGCTTTGTTACCGGGGTTTGTCGAGGATGACTTTCAAATTCACTTTTTTGCCTTCACGGATCACGGTGACTTCCGCTTGGTCGCCGGGTTTGAAGTCTCTGAGGGCGAGGTCGAAATCGTCCAGGCTGCCGATTTTTTGTTTGCCCATTTGCACGATCACGTCTCCGCCTTTCAGGCCGCCTTTGTCGGCGGGGCTACCCGGTGCGACGCCGGAGATCGCATAGCCCGGGGCATCGTTGCCGAAATCGGGAATGCTACCGAAGTAAGGCCGGCTGCCGCCGCGGTCGATCTGAGCCGAGCCTTTGACGAGAATATATTTCGGGCGTTCTTTGTCGGCCAAAGTTTGCAGAATGATGTCTTCCAACAAATCGACCACGCGATTCATGCCGGGTACGTTGATCTTGTCCACATCATCAGAAGGCCGGTGATAATCGCGGTGAGTGTCTGTGAAGAAGTGCAGCACGGGAATTTTCTCGCCGTAAAACTTAGCGTGATCGCTCGGCCCCAAGCCTTCGGGTTTGTAGGACAGATCGAAGCCGTGCTGTTTGCCCAACTTTTCCAGCATGGGCTTCCAGCGGGCCGCCGTTCCCGTGCCGTAGACGATGAGTTTGTCGTTGCGAAGCCGGCCCACCATGTCCATGTTGAACATCGCGATCGTGTCTTTCAGCGGAAACAGCGGATGCTTGACGTAATAGTTGGAACCGATCAGCCCGCGTTCCTCGGCGGTGAAGGCAATGAACACCAACCTACGGGATGGTTTTTCCTTGCGGGCGGCGAAGCGGCGGGCCAACTCCAACAGGCTGACCGTGCCCGAACCGTTGTCATCCGCTCCGTTGTGGACTTCGTGCGATCCGGGAGCCAACGAACCCGGGCCGCCCATGCCGACGTGATCGTAATGCGCACCGATCACGATAGTTTCATTGGCAAAAGGGCCTTCGCCTTCCAACACGCCGATCACGTTTTTGACTTCGCTTTCGACCTGATCGACCGAGGCTTCTCCCTTCGCCCGCCAACCCTTCAAAATCATTGTGCGCGGCTTGAGGTCTTCATCAATCGCAGCTTCCAACTCGGCCAGGGTTTGCCCCGTGCTTTGTTCGAGCAATTGATCGGCAACTGTTTGCTTAATTTGAAACACCGGAATTCCGTTCTTTTTCCCATCTCCGCCATAACCGAATTTCATGAGTTCATCGGGGTTCGCATTTTTGGCGCGTTCTTCCAGAGTTTTGAGGTAGCGCAGCGCGTCTTGATGCTTCTTGGCGATGGCTTCGTGCTTTGCTTTGTCAGCAGGATCGCTCTCCTCGAGTTGGACTTCCACCGCATCCAACTGCTTGGCGGCTTTTTCGGTTTGTGCTTTGAGTTCTTCTTCGGCCTGCTTGGCGGAATAAGGATCGTTGAGGAACAACACTGCCGCCGCCCCTTTGCGAAAGGCATTGCTGACTTTGCTGGTGAGTCCCGCATGACGGGAAATGCCGCCGTGCGCCCCGCCGAAGGGTCCATGCGGATTTCCCTGCTGGGGGTTTCGCCGCATGATGAGCACGACTTTGCCCTTCAAATCCAGGTCTTTGGGGAAATCGCTGTATTCTTTGGAGTCGATGGCGTAACCCAAAAACACAATCTTGCCGTCGAACTTGCCCGAACCGCCGAACGAACAGGTGCGGAACTGGCTATCGTATTTCAACGCAATTTTCTGATCGTCGGGGCCGGTGAAAGTCAGCGAATTTTCTTTGCCCAGCTCGGTTCCCGTCACCAAAGGGAACTTTTGAAACGCCCCCTTGTTGACTTGGGTCACGTCCAAGCCGGCTTTTTCAAATTCCCGGCGGACGAACTCGGCAGCGCGGTTGATGCCTTCCGTATCCACGCCCCGGCCTTGGAGTTCATCCGAAGCCAGAAACTTCAAATCGTGCAGCAGCCGATCTTGCGATTCCGTCACCGCATCGGCCCAAGCCGAAGCCGGACAGACCGCCCACGCGGCAACCGCCAACACGTTTCCCAAAACCAAATAAACGAGAGACCGATGTTTCATGCGATTGGATCCTTTCGTGATCCTCAGGCAACCCTGCGGATTGTGCTGGAATAGGTCAGAGTAAATTCTTCCTGATTGCATTTTAGGCAATGGCGGGAAATAAACGCCAGCCGACCGCCTTTCACCCGCATCACGCAGAATCTTTCGCTTGAGAGCCGAGGAACCACTCGGCGATGTTCTGAAACAGAACGTAAAACACCGGTACGAAGAACACGGCCAAAAGGGTCGAGGCGATCATGCCGCCGAAAACCGCCGTGCCCAAGGCTTGTTGCCCCGCCGCACCGGCTCCCTTGGCGATGACCAGCGGAACCACGCCCAAGATGAACGCGAACGAAGTCATCAGAATTGGGCGAAACCGGAGCCGGGCGGCTTCGATGGCGGCATCGCGGATCGATTCGCCCCGGTCGTGAATATCGCGGGCGAACTCGACAATCAAAATGGCGTTCTTGCTCGCCAAGGCGATAATGAGGACGATGCCGATTTGCGTATAGAGGTTATTGTCCATCCCCCGCAAAGACACCGCCGCCACCGCGCCCAACAAACCCAACGGCACAACGAGAATCACCGCTGCCGGAATGAACCAACTCTCATATTGGGCGGCAAGCACCAAATACACCAACAGCACGGCCATGCCGAACACCAAGACGGCTTCGCCGCCGACTTGCTTTTCCTGATAGGCCATCCCGGTCCACTCGAAACCCATTTGTTGCGGGAAGTTTTCTGCGGCGATTTGCTCCATCAAATTCAAAGATTCGCCCGTGCTATATCCCTGGGCTGGTTCGCCCGTAATCGAAGCGGCAGGATAAAGGTTATAACGGTTGATTGTTTGCGGACCGAAGGCGTCTCTTACGTCCACGACCGTTCCCAAGGGGACCATTTGCCCGCTGCGGTTGCGGACTTCCAACCGGCGGATGGCTTCCGGTTCGGCTCGAAACTTCGCTTCGGCTTGCACGCGCACCTGATAGACCCGCCCGAACTTATTGAAGTCGTTGACGTAGGCCGAACCCAGATACGCCTGCAACGTAGCGAACACGCCGGCAAGCGGAACATCCAGAGATTTGACTTTCACTCGGTCCACATCGACGTAGATTTGAGGCACGCCGGGACGGAAAGTGGAGTTCAACGCCGCCAAGCCGGATTGGCTCCGGGCATCTTCGACGGTTTCGATGACCACTTGAAAGAGCGCGTTTCGTCCCAGGTCGCCGCGGTCTTGCACCTGCATTTCAAACCCGCCGCGGACGCCCAATCCACGAATCGCCGGCGGTGGGAAGGGAACAATCACGGCTTCTTGAATCGGGGCGAAGCGACGGCGAAGATCACCCAAAATCGCCCGTAAGGTCTGCCCTTTTTCCAGTCGTTCGTCCCACGGATCGAACGTGACGAATAGCGTGCCGGCATTCGGGGCCGAACTGTTATCCAATAGCGACAGTCCGCCGATAGTAATCCAGTCTTCGATGCCGGGTGTCTTTTCCAAAATCGCGTCGAGCTTGCGCATGACTGCCCGGCTTCGTTCTTGCGAAGCCGCATCGGGAAGCTGCACGCTCACTAAAATGTAGCCTTGGTCCTCAGTAGGAAAGAAGCCCGTCGGCACGCGGGTGTACCACCAGCCGGTAAAGGCAATAATCCCGGCGAACAATAGCATCACCAGAATCACGTGCCCCACGAGGAACCGCACAATCCCGGTGTAAAGCCGCTCAAACTCGAAGTAAACCGCATTGAAGCCCCGCGCGAAAATGTTCTTCCGCGCTTTGGGCCGACGCAGCCAAACCGCACACTGCGCCGGTTTAAGGCTCATCGCATTGATCGCGCTAATCAAAGCGGTAGCGGCAATCGTCAAAGCAAACTGTTGATAGAGCCGCCCGGTGATCCCACCCAAAAACACCGTCGGCAGAAACACGGCCATCAACACGAGTGTGATGCCGATGATCGGCCCAAGCACTTCCTCCATCGCCTTGATCGTCGCCGGCTTAGGTTCCATGCCCTCTTCAATGTGATGGGCCGCGTTCTCCACCACGACGATGGCATCATCGACCACAATCCCAATGGCCAACACCAACCCAAACAGGGTAAGCATGTTGACCGTATACCCCAAGAGAGACATCGCAAAAAAAGCTCCGATAATCGTCACCGGCACGGTAGTCGCCGGAATGAGCACGGCTCGCCAATCTTGGAGGAACACCAATATCACGATCAATACTAAGACGCCCGCCTCAATCAGCGTTTTATAGACCTCGTGGATCGAAGCATTGACGAACTCGGTGGTATCCAACGGGAAGCTATATTCGACCCCCTTGGGGAAAGATTTGCTCAACCGTTTTATCGCTTCGCGAACCCGCAAGGCAACATCAATGGCATTGCTGCCGGGAAGTTGATAGATCCCGATGTTCGAGGTCGGCTGCCCCTGCTTGAGATTATATTGATCGTAGCTTTGCGCCCCGAGTTCAACGCGGGCCACATCCTTAAGCTGCGTGATCTTATTCCCTGTGCCGGCCTTAACGATGATGTTCTCGAATTGTTCCACAGTGCTCAACCGGCCCAATGTCGTGACGGTGTACTGAAAGGCCAATGGCTCGCCTTCAGGGGTGGGCGGCTGGCCGATTTGCCCGGCGGCGACTTGCACGTTTTGTTCCAAGATCGCGGCGGTCACGTCTTGAGTGGTGAGGTCGCGAGCCTTCAGCTTGTCCGCATTGAGCCAGACTCGCATGCTATAGTTCGATGCCCCGAACACGGTCACATCGCCTACGCCATCCAACCGGCTCAACTCATCCCGCAGCCTCAGCGTGGCATAGTTCGAGAGAAACAAGCTATCGAATTCATTGCCCGGAGAAGTCAGCGAGACAACTAGAATAATGTTCGTAGACTGTTTCTTCGTGGTAATGCCCTGGCGGCGGACTTCCTCCGGCAGCGAAGGTTCGGCGACAGCTACGCGGTTCTGCACAAGGACTTGGGCATCGTCCAAATTGGTGCCAATCTCGAACGTGACCGTCAGTGAGTAAGACCCATCACTGGATGAAGTAGAAGACATATAGAGCATGTTTTCCACGCCGTTCACTTGCTGCTCGATGGGCGCAGCCACGGTGGCGGCGACAACCTCGGCGTTGGCTCCCGGATACGTCGCCGTCACGCGAATCGTCGGCGGGGTGATTTCGGGGTACTGCTCGATCGGCAAATCCCGAAGCGAGATCAAGCCGACGAGAATCGTAACCAACGCGATCACGTTGGCAAAGATCGGGCGTTCAATGAAAAATCTTGCGAACATAGAACGTCAAACTGCCTCTGGAGGTTTGTGTGAGCGGTCAGCATTCGGCCAACTGCTTAAAAACCGGGTAAGGATTATTCGAGAAATAATAGTCCTACAAACATAAGCGGCAAGGTGCTAGCCGCCGGTTCGATACATGGGAAACCGCCGGCTAGTGCCTTGCCGCTCAACTATTTATCGAACAATGCTCATTCGCGATGATAAGGGGCTGATTGTTTCAATCCTTCGGCATAGGCGGGGATTTGCTATTTGCAGGCTTGGCATCTTTGGGGGCAGCTATCTTAGTTTGCTGAGGAGCGACCGTTGCACCGGGGCGCGGCGCGCTGCAAGCCGTTGATGATGACCCAATCCTCTTTTTTAATGCCCTCCCGAATCACGCGCATCCCATCCACTTTGATGCCTAGCCGCACCGGGCGGGACTCGACGATGTTCTTATCGTTCACGACCAACAAAAAGTCGCCCCGTTGGTCGGTTCCTATCGCACGTTCCTCAACCAGCAATTGCGGAACGGGGTCGCCGATTGTTGCTTGAATGCGGACGTAGAGACCGGGAATCAAAGCCAGATCGGGGTTGGGGAACACCCCCCGGCGAAGGATCGTGCCTGTGCCCGCATCAACGCCCAATTGGCGAAAGTCCAGATGCCCTTTGTGCGGGCAGCCCTTTTCGTTGGACAAACCGAGGTAAAGGGTCGGGGGATGCTTCGCCGGGTCGGGGAGTTCGTGTCGGCGAAGCATCTCCATGAATTGTAGTAGTTCGGTTTCACTCACGTTGAAGTAGGCATCGATCGGGTCGATGCTCTCGATTGTCGCCAACAACGTCTGCTCGCCCTGCACCAGATTCCCCACATCGACCAGATTTCGACCGATCTGGCCGCCCAGGGGGTGCGCGAATTTCGGTGTAGTTCAATTGCAACTCGGCTTGCCGGACCGCCGCCTTAGCTGAGGCAATCTCGGCGTCGGCGGTGGCCTTCTTGGCTACTTGCGTGTCTAGTTCGCTTGCCGTGGCCACGTTGCGATCGCGGAGACGTTGGATTCGGTTCAGTTCGGTTTGGGCCAATTTCTGTTCCGCCTCCGCCTTTTGCAAGCTCGCCTTGGCAGAATCGAGATCGACCTGAAACGGTGCCTGATCGATCACTAACAGCAAATCATCTTTGGCCACAGTGGCCCCGTCCTCGAACTTCACTTCTTTCAGGTAGCCGTTGACTCGCGCCCGCAAATTCACGGTGGCCACGGCTTTTGTCGTCCCCGTGAACTGCACCGTATCCACGACAGGCTTTGTGATCGGCTGGGCAACAGTGACTTCCGGCGGCGGCGGAGCTTGAAACTCGTTCTTCTGCTCGCAACCGCAAAACCAAACCGCTGTCAGCAGAGCTAGCAACATTGCCGTAGAGTCCGCTATACGTACCATTTTGTTTGCGTTCATCTTACGAATAGTCCTTGTCGTTCTATACGGACTCTATTGATTGCGTTCATCTTACGAACACTCCGCATACCGGACTCTACTACTTTTAGTAGTTTAGTTAGGCACGCGGCGTCGGTTTTCAAACTTGATTTGCGCCACGCCTTGCGGTTTGCGATTGGCCTCTGCGATGCGTTTTCTGATTAAGGTGCTCAGATCTTCAATGATTTGTGCATGTTCTTTACTATCAGCGAGGTTCTTCATCTCTTGAGGATCGGTTTGATGGTCGTAGAGTTCGGCTCCCTGCGATGCATTCTCGCCCCATTCGGTATAGCGATAGCGCGGCGTGCGGAGACTATATCCGCTTTCAAGCTGTGTGAGCGCATCTTTACGCGGCGTTGCGTTTGCATCTTGAAGCGCGGCAACTTGGCTCCTGCCGGAGATCGACTTGGGCGGAGTCAACCCGCTGAGTTCAGCGAGCGTGGGGTAGATGTCGATCATTTCCACAGGGGCTTTCGCGGTTTTGCCGATGGCTTTCACGCCGGGGCCTGCGATAATCAAGGGTACGTGGGCCGCGTTTTCAAAGAGCGTGGTCTTCTGATAGTAAGCATGTTCACCCATGTGATAGCCGTGATCGGACGTAAAGACCACAATCGTATTCTCCGCCAACCCAGCCTCTTCCAATGCTTTTAATATGCGCCCGAGTTGGGCATCGGCGAAGCTGATTGAAGAATAGTAGGCTTGAATCGCCTTGCGGGCAAGATCCTCCGGCAGATCGTTTTGCTCCTTCTTCCTTAAGAGCGTCCGTTGAGCCGGTTTGGGAATCGTGTCGAAATAGCCTTCAGGAACTTGGGGCACTTTAATTTGATCGCGGGGATAGAGTTCGAAGTATTTCTTGGGAGATACATAAGGCGTATGAGGTCGATATAAACCCACAGCGAGAAAAAACGGCTTCTTGTTTTGGCCGTATTGTTTGAGCAACCGCGCGGCTTCTGTCGCGGCGATACCGTCGGTTTGCTCGGCATCTTCGCCATCGGCAGCGAGCCAGCTCAGCGTTCCACCAAAATTGCCGGGTTTTAAGCTGAAGATTTTCGATTCTTCATCTTTGTCTCGCCCGCGCGGGTTGATCGTGTGGTCCCAAGAATAGGGATCATCGTGCCCGCCCGTGCCGATGTGCTTGGGCACATTATAGTGATAGATCTTTCCAATCCGCGTGGCGAAGTAGTCGGCATCGCGAAACATCTGCGGCATACTTTTTACGTTGGGCACGTGCTCGCGAATATAGATCGCGTTTCGATGCACTAGCGTTTGATCGGGATACATCCCCGTCATAAAAGAGGCTCGGCTCGGTCCGCATAAGGGATATTGACAATAGGTGTGCTGAAACCGCACCCCCCGCGCTGCGAGCTTGTCGATATTGGGAGATTTCACGAGCGGATGCCCATAACAACCCAAATCGCAATTCAGATCGTCACAGATTAAGAAGAGGACGTTCGGCTTCCGAGTTTCCTCGGCACGCGAGACAAGATTTGCGAAAGCTAGTAGACAAAAACCGAATAGAAAACTGGCACGGTAGCGCACGATGTCATCCCTCTTGTTAGTGACTGAGAACCCAAGTAAAACCATCGACTCATTAACGCAACTTCCAGGCGAAAAATCTGATGGAGCGGAAAGCAATCTCCCTGGAGCAACCGCGATAGTTTGACAGAAAGACGCGGGCAGTTCAAACAGGAAGCGGGCGGATTGCGTGTCCGAGGGATGTTTAGGGTTTCGTCGTGATTCTTAACCGCAGCGCATTGCCGATGACGGAAACGGAACTGAAGCTCATGGCGAGAGCGGCGAGCATGGGATTTAGAAATCCCATGGCCGCCACCGGTACGCCCACGCCGTTGTAGATGAAGGCGAAGAACAAATTCTGCCTGATGTTTCGCATCACCCTACGGCTGAGTTCCATCGCCCGCGCGATGCTGCCCAGATCGCCCTTCACCAAAGTTACATCGGCGGTTTGAATGGCCACATCGGTTCCCGTGCCCATTGCGATGCCCACGTTCGCCGCCGCCAATGCGGGGGCATCGTTAATGCCATCGCCCGCCATTGCCACGCGCTTGCCGGCGGCTTGCAGCGATTTCACTCGTTCTTGTTTTTGCTCCGGTTTTAGCCCGGCTTCAAAATCGTCGATGTGCAATTCTTTCGCGACGGCTTCGGCGGTCGCGGGGGCATCGCCCGTGAGCATAATTACCTGAAGCCCCATGTCTCGCAAACTCTTCAGGGCCTCCGCGGTGGATGATTTAATGGGATCGGCCACCGCCAAGAGTCCCATGGCGCGGTCATCCATCGCGACGAACATCGCGGTTCGGCCTTGCTGCTGCCATTTCGCGGCTTGCTCGATCAGAGATTCTTCGACAGTTACATTTTGCTCTTTGAGGAAATCCACGGTTCCCACGCGGATGATTTTTCCTTGCACTTGCGCCTTGACGCCTCCGCCGGTGGTGGATTGAAAGTTTTGCCCCTCCGCGAGTTCGACGTGTTGATCCTTGGCGGCCGATCGTGATCGCCCGTGCCAGCGGATGTTCGCTGTGCTGCTCGACTGAAGCGGCAAGTTTCAGAAGTTCGGTTTCTTCCAGCGGAGGAATCGCGAACGTGTCCACGAGTTGGGGCCGGCCTTCGGTGAGAGTTCCGGTCTTGTCCACCAGCAGCACATCAATTTTTTCCAGCGTTTCCAGCACGGCGGCATCGCGGATCAATACGCCCTCTTTGGCTCCCCGGCCCACTCCGACCAGAATCGACATCGGCGTGGCCAAGCCCAAAGCGCACGGGCAGGCGACAATCAACACGGCCACCGCACTGATGAGGGCGTGGGCCAGTTTGGGCTGCGGTCCCCAAAGGCTCCAAAGCACGAACGTCAGCAGCGAAACGCCCACAATCGCGGGCACGAAATAACCCGCGGCCACATCCGCCACGCGCTGGATCGGTGCTCGGCTGCGTTGGGCTTCGGAGACTCTGCGCACGATTTGCGAAAGCAGCGTGTCTTGGCCGACTTGCTCGGCACGCATCAGAAAGCTGCCGGTCTCGTTGATCGTGCCGCCGATAATGGCGTCGCCGGTTTGTTTTTCCACGGGGGTCGGTTCGCCGGTCATCATGGATTCATCGACCCGGCTTCGGCCTTCGATGACTTTCCCATCCACGGGAATGCTTTCGCCGGGGCGAACCCGCAAAACATGTCCGGTTTCGACTTCGCTCAATGGCACGTCGCGTTCGTCTCCCTCGGAAACCCAATGGGCCACGGGCGGGGTGAGCGACAACAACTCGCGAACCGCGCCGCCGGTTTGTTTGCGGGCGCGAAGTTCCATCATTTGCCCCAACAACACCAACACGGTAATCATCGCGGCGGCTTCAAAATACACGTCCAATGTGCCATCGGCTTTGAGGAAACCTTTGGGGAAAAATTCTGCGGGCAACAGCATCGCCAATGTGCTGTAGAGATAAGCCGCCATCACGCCAATCGTAATCAGTGTGAACATGTTCCAATGGAAGGTTTTGATCGAACGAAAGCCGCGCGAAAGCAAAGGCCAACCGCACCCAAGCACCACGGGAGTCGCGAGCAGAAATTGAAACCAAAGGCTGAGCGAATGCCCGATCCAAGTATCAATGGGCACGCCCAGCATGGGCAGCATCGCGAGCAAGACGATGGGGACTCCCAACGCGACCCCGATCCAAAACCGGCGGGACATCAACCGCAGTTCGGGATCGTCTTCTTCTTCCGCCGCGATCGTTTTGGGTTCCAGATCCATGCCGCATTTCGGGCAGGCTCCGGGACGGTCCTGCTCGATTTCCGGATGCATCGGGCAGGTGTAAACCGTTTTTTGTTGAGACAGGGACGGTTCCGCCGGTTCCAAGGCCATGCCGCATTGCGGGCAACTGCCGGGTTGGTTGCTTTCGACGCCTTCGCACATCGGGCAGATATAAGAGCCGGCGGCATCGCGGGCGGATGATTTCGGCGTTGCTTTTGGAGGGGACTCCCCCAGAAATGCTTCCGGGTCCGCCGCGAATTTGGCCTGGCAATGCGCACAGCAGAAGGAGTAGGTCTTCCCCTTGTGCTCAAATGAAGCCGGGGCGGAAGAGGGATCGACCGACATCCCGCACACGGGATCGATCACGGTATTCGTCAAGATGGGAAGTTGATCGCTGGGCATCGGTTGCGGATCTCTCCTGGAGAAGTTTCTCACATCATCCCTCTTCCTACATTATGGAGGATGCGAGAATTTTCTAAAGGCTTCAATTTGAAATCCTCAAACTGAAGTGCCGATTTACAACGGGGTGACCACCACGCGGCATTTTCAGCCGTTGACGTTGGCTTGAAGGCGGGTGATTTTTGCGCGGCGTTCGGCGCGGCGGCGGGCGCGGCGTTTGGTGTCGCTGGGCTTTTCGTAAAATTCCCGGCGGCGCATTTCTTTTTTGATACCGGAGAATTCGACGAGTTTCCGAAAGCGTTTCACCGCATCTTGAACCGATTCATTGTCGCGCACGCGCATTTTCATGACACAAAACCCCGCAAGAGATAAACCATGTGATTAAACGAATCCTCCATCAATCGAGTCAGGCGACGAGAGGGCGATGGCAACAAAAACTGTTGTCACGCCCCGTCTCAGAGACCAGAATGTCCAAGTACAATAGCAGATCGTGCTGAAATTGCGACTCTCACAAGGCCGACAAGTTTTCCCAAGCGAAAAATCGGAACAACCTGTCCTAATGTATCAATTGCCCGGGCACGGCGTGTTCCGAGCGGGGAGTTTCATTTGAACAATAATTGTGCCAAGAGGTAGAGATCATTCCGCCAAACATCCCACTCATGGCCGCCCGAATCAACGTGCCATTGGTGGGGAACTTGGTGATCCTTGAGAAACTTGTGCGCCTTTTGGCTGATGCCGAACAGAAAGTCCTTGTCGCCGCAAGAAATCCACAACAGTTTCAGTTGCTTAGCGGTTTGCGGGGGTTTGGGCACGAGTTGCTCGATGTTTTTGGTGTTGGGAGCCGAGGAAAAACCTCCCACCCAGGCAAAAGCATCCAGGTGACTCAAGCCGAAGTTCAAACCCTGGCCGCCGCCCATCGAAAGCCCGGCGATTGCCCGGTGTTCGCGATCGGCTTTGACGGAATAATGCGACTCGACGAAGGGGATCACATCCGCGAACAGTTCCTTCTCGAAGAGTTCAAAGGCCGGTCCTTGCTGGTCCCAAGGCGTGCGGGCGGTCATTGTTTTCGAAGAGCGGCCATTGGGCATGACCACGATCATCGGCGTGATTTTCTTCTCCGACAGCAGATTGTCGAGAATGACGTTGGCCCGGCCTCCCTTCCACCAAGTGGTTTCCACGTCGCCGATTCCATGCAGCAGATAAAGCACCGGATATTTCATCTCGCTGGAATAACCGGGCGGCGTGTAAATCACCATTTTGCGAGGCCCGCCCACCGTTTTGGAATCGTAAGCCACCGTCTCCACCTTGCCTTTGGCGACATCTTCGCGAGTGGCATCGAATCCTTTGGGAGCCGCCGGGAAGGCGGGTTTGTCGTCCGGCCCCAATTCGATGCGGGGAAATCTCCGCCCAGGCGGATTGGAGTTGCTCTGCCGCCTTTGCTCTTCGGTTTTTTCATCGGCCTTGGCGGAGACGTTGAAGGAGCGCTCCGTCTTATCGTTGACATCGGTGGAAACCGGATGATCTCGCCAGAGCCAGCGCATCATTTCCGGCAGAATCACGCCGCCCGACTTGAGGCCGTGCCGGCCGATGCTCCAAGAGTAATTCACGTCGTAGCCTTTTTCGGTCAAGGCTTTGACCATGCGAGTGTTTTGCAGAAACCAATCCCAGCTTTCATCGTAGCGGCCGCCCCGGCGCTGGCCGCGATTGTCGTTGCGGCCATCTTGGAAGTAGACGCGAATCGGTTTTTTCTCGCTTTGGCGAATGAGGTCGGGATAGCGATGCCCGCCGCGAATGTTGGTGAAACTGCCGACCGTGCTCAGCACCTTGCTGAATTGGTCCGGGCGTTCCCAAGCCACGGTGAACGCGGCGATGGCTCCCGAACTGCAACCGCCGATGCCATGATCCGCCGCCTTTTTCGAGATGTTGAATTTTTCGTAGAGTTTGGGCATTAACTCGTCCACGATGACCCGCGCGTATTTGTCGTCCAGCGAGTTGTATTCCGCGGGGCGGTTCGTCGTGCGGTCGCCCCATTCGCGGGCGTTGGCTTCGGGCTGATCGGGCCGGCGTCCGGGATTGATGAAGACCGCAATCATCACGGGAATCTCCCGGCGAAACACCAAGTTGTCGATCACGTTCGTCGCCCGGGCGCTGCCTTCTTCCGCGAGAAAGGCATGGCCATCGTTAAAGATCATTAAACTGCAAGGCGTTTTGGCGTCGTACTGGGCGGGAACGTAAACCCAATACGTGTGCTGCGTGCCTTCGTAAACCTGGCTGGGCAGCGTGAACGGCCCTTGAACCTCCCCGTGCGGAACCTTCTCTTGCCGAAGCGAATCGGGGCCGAGCTTGAAGAAATCATCGTTGCCCTCCTGCTGTCCGCAGGCAACAGACGCGGGGAGCCATACCAAAAGCCAAATTAGGTTTCGCATGGAATGCAGAGCCTCATAAAGTGGAACATCGTGGAAAAAACGGAAGATTCTCAGAGCGGCAGAGCCGCCACCAAACAAGAATGGATGACTGTCGATTGTTGAAGGATGATCTCAAATTCTGGAAACGAATCATGGCTGTTACTGCGAAGTGGTTAAATTCCAAAACCCAGGGTCGCGGCGAAGTCGCGCACCCTGGCGATGGTTATCTGTCAAGGGGAAGGGGAATCGCTAGAACCAATGCCAGGGCGGGCATTGCGAATGGGAGGAGCTTCAGGAACTTCATTTCTCTCGCTTTGCTCCCGGAGAGAGGCGGCCCGCTGTGCGACCTCGGGATCGTTCAAATCATAGTTGAAAGTCTCTGCGTCAATCGGTTCTCCGCCCGCGATGGTCAGCAAGGCTTTGAGGGTCTTGGCATCCAATTTGGGGTCGAGATAATGCACCCTGCCATCTGCCATAAGGACCAGATTGCCGTTCTCGTAGCCGTCCAGAATTTTGCCGGCGGTTTGGGGATCGAGATCGAAGCCGCCGGGTTTGGTCCAAGGCACGGCTTTGTCGGGCTTGACGGTCACGACCATCAACGTGTTGGACAGGCCATCGGTCACGTCGCGTAAATGTCGCGGCGTATCGCCATCCACGACGAAACCTTTGCCGGCGGGTGCAACGTATTGCGTGTAGCCGGGCTTGGTTTGATCGCTGAGCTTGTAATAACTGGGCATTTCGGCGAGCAGGGCTTTGTTGTGCTTGCTGTCCCAGGCTTCGTCCAAATGGAATTTTCTGTAGAGTGCGGCATCATCCAAATAGGGCAAGAGATGCACCCGCCAGCTTAGTTTGCCCCGCTCGGCCTTGGGAAGTTCGGAACTGCCATTGGGAAAAGGCAACATTGAGTTGCGGGTGCTGGCATAACTGAGAATGGCAATGCCGATGTTTAGCAGATTGTTTTTCTTGGCAAATTCCCGTTTGCGTTTCTTTTGCCATTCGCCCAGCGATTGAAAATACTCTTTCGCCGAGGCCGGCACTTGCAGATGGAATTGAAACTGTTTGCCGTCCGTCTCGGCTTTGGCGGTGGTGTAGATTTGGTTGAGCAGCTTGATGGTTTTCAGCCCCAACTCCTCGCCCATGCTCCGTTGAAATTCTTGCGAGAGCCGAGGAAGCTGCAAAGCGATTAAGCCGTAGGCCATGTTGTAGGCTTTTTGAATCGTTTGCGGGGCTGCTTCGCTGTTGGTTTCGATCACCAGGTTGAGATCCGCCGTTTTCGTAAAATCCAACTTGAGGGTCAGCCGCTCCAAATGATCGGGCAATTCCGCGAAGCCCGGCAGTTGCCCCGCATCGCCCTTGGCGAAATCCTTCAGCAACGGACGCAGCGATTCAAACTCGGCAACAAGGGTAACATCGTGATCCAACCCAGTTTCCAAAGCCGACCGCACCACTTTCGCCGGGGTTTTATTGGCGAGCACGGATTCCATGGTGTCCTGGCGAGCGATGATGAGCGTGGTGGGATCGGGCATGAAATAGGTATCGAATCCGCCGGTTCGATAGGTTACGCCATGAGCGGTCACATTGGTTACTTCTTGATACCTGATTGATTCACTTTTCTTAAGATCGAATGCTTTGTGGAAGTGAAAAATAAAGACGAGATCCACCCTGGGCAATCGGTGTTGGCGCTTTTTTCTCGGTGATGTGTACGGCTTGTCCAGCCAGTAAGCGATGGTGATTCGCTCAATGTTCCCCGGATCGGCCCCGGCGAGCTTCCTGCTTTCTTCGTTCATCCTATCAATGCTGGGGATTTTCTGAATGAGTTCATTTTTGAAAATGGCGCTTGGCCGGGCGGTGATTAAGAGTGCGGATTCGGAGGGAACGTAAGCGAAGGCGGCGAACTCTTTCGGCAGCGGTTGCTGTTTCCTATCCACCTTGGCGGCAGGCTTTTGAGGAGGAACCGCGTTGTCTTGGCATTGGCCATTCTGATTCAACAAGAACAGCAGCAAGCTTCCCACAAAGACCATTTTTAGATCGCGCATGGGTTTCTCCCGAAAAAGAAATTCAGAGGTGCCGTTTCTGAACTTTCGCAATTTTGAGGTCAATTCATAAAGCAGCGGGGCTCCTTGTGGAATGTGTATTCACCAAAATGCACATCGCACAAGGAGGCTCCCGCATGTGGTCTTTAATACCCTCTCTGACGAATTTGTTTCAAGCCCTGACGCCAATTTTCACCATGCCCACGTTTTTGACTCACGCGCAAATTTTTCTCGGCTGGGTGATGTGCTTGGGTCGGCATACCGAGTTTCAAATTTTTGAGGCGATTCTGGGAGAGCGTACCGATCGCCACCGGCGGCATCCGTTCGACCGGTTTTACAATTTCTTCAGCCGCTCGGCTTGGACCGTGAAGACCTTGGCCTGCCGCATCGCAGTCCAAGTCGTGACGGAACTCAATCCCACGGGCGAGTTGTTGTTGGCGGTGGATGGGACGCTGCTGCATAAGTCGGGGAGGCACGTGTTCGGCATCGGTTGGTTTCACGATCCGGTCCGCTCCACCAAAAAACGCGTGGCCACGGCGCTTGGAAACAAGTGGGTGGTCATCGGAGTGGTGGTTCAGATTCCCGGCGTCAAGCGAAGCTTCTGCCTGCCGATTCACGCCATGCTGGATGATGGCAAGAAGAAGGTGGGCGAACCGACCTTGGCCCGCCGAATGCTGAAAGACATTGAAAAATGGTTTCCCGATCGGCAGATTACCTTGGTGGGCGACGGCGGGTTTTCCGCGAAAACCCTGCTGGGAAAATTGAACAAACGCATCAAGTACGTGGGCCTCATGCGCAGCGATGCAGCGATTCACAGCCCGGAGATTCCTCCGCGCAAAAAGGGGCAACGCGGCCCCAACCGCAAACAGGGAGAGCGGTTGCCTTCTCCGTGCGAGGCCTTCAAAAAAGTGGATCGCACCCGCTCGCCGAAGAGTCTCTGGCAATGGAAACTGATCGAAGTTTACGCCTACGGGGAAACGCGGCGGTTCAACGTTTGCTGCTTTCAAGCGACCTGGCCCAAGGTGTTCGGCCCGCGCGTGATTCAAGTGGTGCTGTGCCGCCCTCTGGACAAAGGTTGTGACGACATGTGTCTCTATACGACGGACCTGGACGCCGATGCAAGTTGGGTGGTGCGAACATACGCGCTGAGGAACACGATTGAAACTTTGTTCAAAAGTAGCAAGCAAGTCATGGAGATCGAGAAGCCTCAAGATTGGTGCCAGGCGAGCATCCAAAAGTTGGCCCCTTGGGTCTGGCTGTCCCAAACTCTGGTGATGCTGTGGTATCTCAGCGAAGGCCGCAAACTGCCCGAAGCAGAAGCCGCCCGGCAGGAATTGGGCCCTTGGGAAAGTGAATGGTCGTTTCGCCATATGTTCCGTTTCTTAAGACGCCTGATAATCCGCCAAACCATTAACAGCATGTCGCACAAACCGCGCGACATGAGCGAATTAGTCGAATCCCTTGAAAACTACCTATACCTCGCTGCATAGTGAGCGAGAAAGTTGCGAAAGTTCAGGCGTCAAATTCTGTAAACAAATCGTGCCTTTTACCGCGAAGCGGCTGCATAGAACGCCTTCGGCGTAAAGACATTCAAGCAAACTACGCAACAGTAAGTTGCGCGAGCTGACAAAATTTTCAGCGTTTGCAGAGCAGATCTGAACGCTTTCGGTGAGTTCAGCGAGGATTTCGCATGGCTGCAACAACAGCGGAAACCTCGCGGAGCTTTTCAGGGCTTGTTACACTGGGCGGATGGAATTTGCCCGCTTCTCGCAAGATTATTGAAGGATGCCCGATGCTCGTTTCTTGTATTGAACGATCCCGCTTTTTTCCCCGGCTTATTTTGGTCGGCATAGGTTTGGTTTGGTTCGGTGGGATGGCCGCGACTCTTCCTGCTGCGGAACCCCTGGCGAAAGGGCAAGATTGGCCTCGGTTTTTGGGTCCGCATCAGACCGGGGTTTCTGATGAAACGGACGTGCTCAAAACCTGGCCCGAAGGCGGGCCGAAGTTGCTGTGGGCCAAACGCATCGGCACGGGTTACAGTGCCCCTTCCGTTCGCGGCGGGCGGTTGGTGATCCATCACCGCGTGGATGATGAAGAACGCATCGAATGCCGCAACCCTGTCACCGGCGAAGTGGTGTGGACTTATAAGTATCCCACGACTTACGAAGATCCCTACGGCTATAACAACGGCCCGCGCTGCACGCCATTGCTTACTGAAGACCACTGTTACACCTACGGAGCCGAGGGCAAGCTGACCTGCGTCGATTTGAAGTCCGGCCAAAAAATCTGGCAACGAGACGTGAAGAAAGACTTCGACGTGCCCGCTTGGTTTTTCGGCGTCGGCTGCACGCCGATTTTGGAAGGCGACGTGCTGATTGCCCTCGTCGGCGGGCAACCGGATTCCGGCGTGGTGGGCTTCAACGCCAAGACCGGCGAAACCCTCTGGCAGAGCGTGGGCAAGAAAACTTGGGACAACGTGAACAAGAACGCTTGGAGCCAAGACGAAAAAGATGATTCCGTAAAAGCCGACATCTACGAATGGACCGGCAAAGAACAAATCGTGAGTTATTCCTCTCCCATCGCGGCCACGATTCACGGAAAACGGCACGTGCTCTGCCTGATGCGGCAAGGTTTGGTTTCGCTCGATCCAAAAGATGGCAGCTTGCGGTTTAAGTATTGGTTTCGTTCGCGGGCTTACGAATCTGTCAACGCCGCCCGCCCCGTGGTTTTGGGCGAGAAAATTTTCCTCTCCGCCGCCTATAAAGTGGGGTCGGTGTTGTTGGAGGTTAATCCCAATAGCCAAAGCGTGAAAGAAGTTTGGCGGGATAGCAGAAACTTACTCACCCATTGGTCCACCGCGATTCCCGTGGAGGGATATATCTACGGCTTCAGCGGCCGGCACGAGAACGAAGGCGAACTGCGGTGCATCAACCTGAAAACCGGCAAGCTGGAATGGAAAACCACCGGCTTTGATGGCGATCTGTCCGACCTCGCCCAAGACCCGATGACCGGCATCATCACAAATAAGAAAACCGGCAAACCCGTGCCTTGGCCGTTCTTCGGTCGCGGCTCGAAAATCCGCATCGGCGACCGCTTTCTCATCCTCGGCGAACGCGGCACATTGGCCCTTGCCAAAATCAACCCTCAAAAATACGAAGAACTCGGCAGAACCGCCTACAAGCAAATCCATAACCCCGCCTGGACCGCCCCGGTATTATCGCGTGGCTTAATCTATCTCCGAGGCGAAGATGCGCTCATCTGCCTCGATGCCCGACCCAAAGATTCCGCGCAATGAAAACTGATTGACAGGCCATAGTCTCGCGTTAGGATAGACAGCCGGATAAGTGTTTTGGAGGCGAACACTTTCCTTACTTAAGATCCAATGTAAGGGATGTGTGATCTCTCCATGCCAAACAATTCCCGTCAATTTTCGCTTATCCTCCCTATGGCGAACTCTCAAAATCTCTTGCTGGATTGTGTTCGCAGCTTTCATTGCCCGCCCCGCTTTGGCGGCTGGAATCATCCAAAAACTGCCCGCGGATGGAACATGGTCTCGGTACGATCTTGAAATCCACATCGTCGGCAAAGATGGCAAGCCACAGGGGATTGCCACAGGCTCATACACGATTCGTTCCGTTGATCGTAAGCAGGTTGGCGATGAAATGTGTCGCTGGATCGAACTGGTTGCCTTCGTCCAACTCTTCTATGTTGCCGCAACAGTGAGTAGATCTTGGCTGAATCGTAGGCTGGAAATCGCCCATCCCATGCGAGTCGTCCCGGTCATTCAGCAGGGTCGTTTTCTGTACATTTGTAAGTATGGGTAAAATACCGATAATATGGTTGAATCTTGATTCAAGGAATGATACGCTTTAGTTTGAGATTTCCAAAATACACGGTCATCATTCATCATTGCACAAACAATTGGTTCTTCCAAAAATCGGGAGTCCCTTTTTCTGGAACGGGTTTGTCTACAATTGGATCGTTGCCCATAATTCGCGACAACCTCCGCTCGGCTTAAACAAGCGGGGGGTTGCTGCATCCACCATTACCTTGCCGGGTGAATGGCGGAACTGATGGCAAAACATGCGAGGCTTGGCACTCGCTTATTTGATACAAATTCCTGAGATATGACGGCATTCGTGAACGCTTAACGCGAAAAGCCGAAGTACGCTTCCCTTCCCGAAATTTTTTTGGAAGAGCCAGCCAAGTGAATAAATTGTATCTGCATCGCAATTGAATCTCTTTCCGTTCCAGGAGACCCAGCATGCGTAGAAATCGAACGCGCCTCCCCCGAGGCTTCACGTTGATTGAATTGTTGGTGGTGATTGCCATCATTGCTATTTTGGTTGCTTTGCTATTGCCGGCGGTTCAACAGGCACGGGAAGCCGCTCGCCGTTCCTCCTGTCAGAACAACTTAAAACAAATTGTCGTAGCGCTTCACAACTATCACGACATCCACCAGACGTTTCCTTCCGGTGAAATCGTCTCCACTTTTAATGGTGGCATCACCAACACAACTCTCAGGTATGCTTATGCCACCGAAGGGACTCAACTCCTCAACAATATAGGGCTTCAGGGAACGAGTTGGATGCTGCAAATTTTACCCCAGCTTGAGCAAACACAAGTCTACAATTATTGGAATTTTAATCGCAACGTTTATGGAAATGGTGTGAAATTACTCGTCACCGATTTATTCACGCCCGCTCAGACAAATATCCCTGTCTTCTACTGTCCCTCTCGGCGCAGCAATATGAAAGTTGTCCAGTATGCGAATCTCCAAAGAGTGAACGCGAACTTTACGAAAGGGGGAAATGACTACTCCGGTTGTATCGGGTCGGGCATCGCTTTCAACCCGTTATCTATCGGTCTCCCCGGAGCAACCTGGGCTGTCTTGCCGGCCCAAAATATGAATCGGCCCATTCAGCCGACAGTGATCGGCCCGCCGGGAATAATGTATACACCCTATCCGTTCGACATCGGAATTTTTTCCGTGAACAGCAGCACAAGAATGGGTGACATCACAGACGGCACAACGCACGTGATCATCGTGGGCGAGAATCAGAGATTGATTCGCCCCGGCCTCGTTGATGGCTTGGTTAGCCGCGACGGCTGGGCTTGGGGAGGTGCAGCCACACTCTTCAGCACGCGCTGGGGACCAAACAAAGCGCTCGGGATCGCAGGCTCAGGCAGTCAACACATTGGTATCGCCAACTTTGCATTTGCAGATGGTGGAGTTCGCCCGGTGTCACAAAGCATTAACAGTTTCCTGTTTGCCAATTTGGGGAATATGTCAAATAATATCCCGGTCACCAAGTAAGGGAATTTGCCTGGCCGCGATGATGAACTGAATCGCTCTGTTGCGACAACGCTCAGCGAATACGGTCGCTGTGCATGGAGTTCAGAGCGTGCTTTTTCCACAAACGGTTAAGCCTGCCGGCTTCTCTCAACTCGTGCCGACACGTGAGTTGTCGGGAAGATCTTTTTTTCTCAAACAAACTGGGCCGACGAATGGCTGTGCGATTTTTATGTAAATGCGGCAAAAGGCTGAAAGCGCCGGACGAGTACATTGGGAAAAAAGTGGTTTGCTCAAAATGCAATAACACGATGATGGTCCCTGAGAAGTCGATCCCTGAGAAAGCCGAGGCAGCCCCCGCCAAGAAGAAAAGTGAGCGTGCCGGAAGTGCTCAATCCCAGGAACTTTCACTTCCCCCGCTCTCGGAAATCCGCTCGTCAGAAGAGATCCTCGGCGAAAAATCCTCGCTTCCCAGTTCTCCCGTCTCTAACTCGAGCAACATGGCGCTGCAATTACTCAAATCGAAAAAGAAACCGGCCGAGGAACAGCCGGAGGAAAAGACGGGCGTTAAGAAACTGTTGGACGAGAACAAAAATGCGGTTGATTACTTCAAATATAATGCCAAGATCATTCTTCCGAGCGCGGCAGCAGTTCTTCTGGTCTGTTACGGCTTATATGCGTTAATGTCGTCTTTTGTCAAAACGGTCGATCATCCTCCACTGGCAATTGTGACGGGAATTGTCACGCTTGACGGTCAACCGCTGCCCCATGCGGTGGTCACGTTTACCCCCCAAGAGGAATGGAAGCCGGACGAAACACCCGCGGATTCGGTCGGCGTCACGGATGAGGAAGGAAAGTTTGAACTGAGTTATGCGGAAGATCTCAAGGGAGCGGCCCTCGGAGAACACAAAGTCCGAATTTTATCTACTGAAAGGAACCTTCTCAAATCGGAGCTTAAATACACGGTCAAGGACGAATCGAATAACGCAGAATTTAAGCTGCTTTCCAACCAACCTTGAAATCGACCACCAGTTACCGTGCCCGTTGGCTCTTTCCGGTTGCTTCGCCGCCTTTGGAAAACAGTGTGTTGGAAGTCACCGATGGTGTGATCTCGGCGGTTCATAATCGCGCCGAACCGCTCGCGGTGGATTTGGGGAACATCGCAATTCTGCCGGGCTTGGTGAATGCCCATGCCCATTTGGAGTTCAGTAATCTTGCGCTGCCGTTGGAACCGGCGCAACCTTTTATAGATTGGATTCGCGCGCTGGTCGGCCAGCGCCGTTTGCGAACCATCGAGCCGAAATCCATCATCGCCCGAGGTTATGCGGAAGCCACCCGAAACGGCACGCGGGCGATTGGGGAAATCGCCACCGCAGATTGGTCGCCGGAGGTGTTTTTGGGAGCGCCGCCCGCAGCGGAACCGGGAACCGATCCCGCTTGCGAAGTCGTGGTGTTTCGCGAACTTTTGGGATTATCACCGGAGCGAATTGAAGAGCAATTTGCAATCGCGAAACAGCACCTGGAAGCCGTGACACCGGAAGAGACCGGCAGGTTGAGGCGGGGGTTAAGTCCGCATGCTCCTTATAGCGTGCATCCCGAATTGTTTCACCGCTTGGTTTCGCTTTGCCGAGAGCACCAAGCACCGCTCGCAATGCACTTGGCGGAAACGCGGGCGGAGTTGGAATTGCTTTCCATCGGCACGGGCGAGTTCCGGAAGATGCTTGCCGAGTTCGGCATTTGGCAAGAGGGTTTGCTCCCCAAAAAATCGCGGATTTTGGATTATCTTAAACCCATGGCCGACTTGGAATGTGGGTTGATCGTGCATGGCAATTATCTGACTGACGAAGACATCGCGTTCTTGGCGAAGCATCCGCAGCTTAGCGTGGTGTATTGCCCGCGCACGCACAAGTTTTTCGGGCATCGAAATCATCCGTGGCCCAAACTTTTGGAAGCCGGTGTGCGGGTCGTGTTGGGAACCGACAGCCGGGCTTCAAATCCCGATTTGAATTTGTGGGAAGAAGTCAAATTCCTCCGCCGACTCCATCCCCAAACGCCCCCCGAACAATGGCTCAACTGGGCCACGCGAGACGGGGCGATCGCACTTTTTGGTTCCGATACGAAACTCGGCACGCTGGAAGTCGGCCATCCCGCCCGGCTGAGTTTCATCCCCTTGCCCGAAACCGACTCCCGCGATCCCTACGCGGCCGTCTTCGCCTAGTTTTGCCATTGCCGAGCGAGACTCCCCTAGAAACCGCGCGGGTTGTGGTCTAAGATCAAGCAAAAGATGTGAACCACTTTTCTTCTTGACTTTGAGACCCAACCTTGTTTGATGATTTCGACCACCATCAGCGAATGCACGAGGCTTGGCAGTCTGTCCGCATCGAACGGCCCGTGGCTTATTCGCTGTTCACCTTCGGCGAAACGGTAATGCCTTATTATTTGGTGCTGGGCCGGGAAGCCACGAAGGACTTGGTGACCATCCGCCGGGGGGATGTGCGGGTGGCGCGGGCCACAATCATCACGCCCGATTCTTTCAGGCCCGAGTTTCGCAACTTCTTCGAGGATGCCGAGTTCGAGGACATGGTCGATTTTTTGCTGTCCCGCTCGGCGGCGTTCTCGAATCTGAAAGTCAGTAATCGGCAGGGTTCCGAGCAAATCGTTTCCGACAGCATCGAAGAAGCCGTCGGCAAGCTGAACCGTCAACTCGACGATGAAGAAGAAGAGCACGTGGCCATTTTGAGCGCTCCGCCGAATTTGGCCGGCGTGGCCGTGCTGCGTTACACCGCCGAACGCATTTGGCAAAGCACGCCCGACAACGTGCAAGAACTCAGAGAACGCGGCTTCCTGCCGTAAAATGCCGTTCCCGCACCCTTAACGTCTGACCGAGTTAGGATTGCTAAGAAAATCAGTTCCAGAAATTGTGTGCCATGCCCACGGCTTTGCGTGGGCATGCTTTCTGTCGGGAACCGGATGCGTTTCCTTCAGAACATGGCCACTCAAAGCAGTGGCCATGCCACCCAACGCCGTGACCGAATTAAGAAAGCCCTTCCAGCGGATAGCCGGCTTCTTTCCAACCTCGGTAGCCGCCATCCATCGAGATCACGTTGTCGTAACCCATTCGCATCAGGTTGTCCGCTGCCAGGGCCGAGCGGTATCCGCCGCCGCAATACAACACGATCTCGGCGTGAGGATCGGGAATCGTTTTTTCGATGTCCCGCTCGATCACGCCTTTGCCCAAATGAATCGCTCCGGGAAGATGGCCCGCGGCGTATTCGCTTTCTTCGCGGACATCGACGAGATGAAACGCCTCGCCGGCGTCCAAGCGCTGCTTCACATCGTTCACCACGCATTCGCGAACGCGCGCTCGGGCCTCCTTCACAATCTGCAAAAACCGCGCGGCGTGCTGTTTTCCCATCGCTCTTCCTCCTCCCTTGGAATAAAACGTAACTTTCCAACAAATTCCAAATTAGCAATCCTAGGGAAGAAGCTCAACATGCCGCCCGCGTTTCACGAAATGCGATGGGAGACCCTTTCGTCCCCGCCTTATTTCTGGGCTTCGTTGACGGTGAGTTTTACGACGAGGTAAAGCTGCCGGGCGGGAGTTTTCGCTTCGGGGTCTGCTTTGGTTTTGGGATCGTTGTTGATGTTCGACATCCCGCCGACCAACACCGGTTTGCCCACTGGCACGCGGATTGTGGTTCCCAGATGCTGGGTTTTGATGTTCACGCGGTCTACGGTCATTTGCGTGATGTTGCTGGAATTGGCCCCCCCCCGACCGCCGCCTGCCATCATCATGCCTTCCGCGACTCCACCGCCGCCTGCGGCCTTCATCGCTGCCTCGCCGCCCTTGGAATCGCCACCTTTGGATTCCCCTCGGATGGTGAGCGGGTCGCCGGGGTCTTGCCAGACGGTGACGGTGCTGGTCAGGTTGAGCACGGCGGATTTGCGGTCGGGATCGACCGTGGGCCGAACTTGCAAAAGCACGCCGATGTTGGGAATCGCGATCTGGGGCGTGTAAGCCGTGGAGTAAAACCCCACCGTGGGAACCGCGCTATAAACCACCGTCCGCCGATCGCCGGAGACCAGATGCACGGTTTGGTCGTTGTAGCAACTCAGCCGCCCTTGCTGGCTGGGATTCTTGGCCGCGAGTTCTTTCAGCAGCACGGGATCGACCGCGGGCAATTCTCCGCCTTGGCCGTTTTTTTGGGGAGCGAGTTTTTCAAATTCCTCCGAAGTCAGCGAAAGCCAGGTGGCATCCACGGTGACGGTGTGCAAGCTGCCGCCTTGGGTGCGGATGTCTTTCAGTAATTCTTCGATCAACCGATGGGCCTCGGCGGTTTGCTTGATGAGCAGCAAACCTCCCAGAGGCGTGCAAACCGCTTCGCCGCCCATGACTTCCCAACTGTCGGGCACGATGGTGCTGGTGATGGCCCGAATCAAATCATCGCGGGTGAACCGCAGGGTTTCATCCACGCCCGGCCCGGAATTCCCCATCCCCTCGCCCCCAAGCCCGCCCATGCCGCCAAGCCCACCGCCCATCGATCCGCCTGCTTGGGCCACGCGGGGAATCACGTCCGGGACTTGAAACATCCCCCCGCCCATGCCGCCCATTCCACCGCCCATACCCCCCATTCCACCAATTCCTCCTCCCGTCGAGTTTGAATTTCCGTTCAAGGCATTTGTGGTGGGCAGTCCGCCGTGATAGGGATAATCGGGCCGGGGCGTAAACAGATCCCCGACGTGGTAGACTTTCAAAGTCATCTCCGGCGGCTTGTCTTTCTTCGCTTGACCAAACGCGATGGCGGAACAAAGCCAAATCGCGGCGAGGCAAATGCCGGTGGTCAGGTTGCGGGTTTTGGTCATCAGTAAATCTCCAAAGGTTCGGGGATCAGGGACGTGTAAGAGAGGATTTCCCATTCCAGGCAGGCCAACTGCACCGCCGCCTGCGCCTGGGGATTTTGTTTCGCCCGCTTGAGAAAGCTCGCGGCTTGGCGGTCGGGCGAGTTCAACAAGGCAAGCATCACTTCCGGCGGGAAGGCTTGCTTTTCGGCGAGGGCCAAAAGCCGCCGAGTGATCTGGGGATCGGCCATGCGCCCCAAAACCAACCCGGCGGTATGGCGTTGTTCTGTCGTGCCTTCCCGAAGAAAAGCGAACAAGGCATCCACGGGCGGATGGGGTTCGGCTTGGAGGATTTCCAAAGCCGACTTTCGCGAATCCGGTTGGGCGACCAAATGCAAAAACTCGCCGAGGGCTAAGGCCTCTTCCCGGCGGCTTAGCAACGTCTGCATGGCCCCGGTGCGATGCGAAATATCGCCGGTTTTGGCCCATTTGCCCAGCAACTTCGGGGGAGCCAAATGCAAAGCCACCGGCCAGGCGAGTTTCGCGAGTTCAGGATCGCGGCTGAGCCGATCCAACTCCGCAATCGCCCGCGGGCTGCCGATTTCTTTCAGAACCTGTAAACCCGCCCGTTGCCCGGCGAAATTCCAACTGCCGATCCGGGCCAAAAGCAAGTTTTCATAAGCCGCCTTTTGTGCTTGCAGCGGTTGGCAAAGTTGGGTGATGTTGGCGTCCGGCTCTTTCAAAAGCTGATTGAGAACGAAAAGCAACGGTTCCGGTTGGCGATTCACCCGGACCTGCCGACGATGTTGAACCGCGATCTGAAAGGCCAATTTTTCGTACCGCGTGGGCGGAAGAGCCACGGGTTCGGGATTGCGAGCCTCTTCCGTTTTCGCGGGGACGTTTTTCGCAATTCGCGGCGGCGAGGTGATGGGCGGAGTCGGCGGGATGATGTCCGCTTCTCCGGGTTTCCAGAGCATCGAACCGATGCCCATCGCCAACATCAGCGAAGCCGCCAACGTCCATCGCATCAACCGGCGGCGGAAGCGAACCCGTTGACGAGCAAGCGAATCCCATTTGGCTTCCAGACGGTTGCGCTCCAGGCCCGTGGGTTCCGGCCAACGGGCATTTTTCAGGCATTCCTCTAACGGATCGGAGGGATGATTTTCGCGGGGCGCGGCCATGTTACTTCTCCACCAAATAGGGAGCCAATTCCCGCCGCAATCGCTCGCGGGCCACGTGCAACGTGGAATGCACGTTCGCTTCGCTGATGCCCAGCACCAATGCGGTTTGGGCGGCGGTCAATTCTTCGTATGTCATCAAAACCAAAACTTCCCGTTGACGCGGCGGCAATGCGGAAACCCGCTCTGCCACAAACGCTTGAAATTCCTTCCGCAAAATCGCCGAGTCCGGCCGCTCCGCTTTGCGGTCGGGCAAGGTTTCCGTCAAGTCATCCAGCGAAACGGAACTCTCGCGGCGTTGGAGCCAATCGCGGAACACGTTAATTACAATCCGAAACAACCACGTGCGAAACGCGGCTTCTTCCCGGAACGAGGCCCAACTTTTCGCGACCCGCAGCAACGCTTCCTGCACGATTTCCTCCGCCGAGTCCGTCCGGCCCGACAAGCGAACGGCCAATTGCAATGCGTCGTTAAGATGCAATTGCACCAGCCGGTCCAGCGTCATCGGCATCTCGCAAAAAATATCCATCGGCCGGCCTGTGTGAAACCTTCCCCTCTTTAGACTGTGATTCCTTGGGAATCTCAAAAGCAAAGTTGAAAAAATCCCAAACGGAGTGAGGTTGGAAGATAGAGGGTGGATGTAAAATACCGAAACTGAAAACCGAAAACTGAAAACCAACCCCCTGACAATCAAGCCCGATTCCGCTAGAGTATATGCAATCCATCCACAACTTTGAGCGAAAGTTTTTCAGAGAGGAACCCTCATCATGCGTTCGATTCTCAATCGCCGAGACATGCTGAAAGCCACCACCACCTTGGGGGCGGGATTGTATTTAGGAATGGGAAGCGAATCGGCCCGTGCGGCGGATTCCCCCAACGAAAAACTGAACGTAGCCTTGATCGGCGTCGGCGGACGCGGGTCGGCCAACGTCAGCGGGGTGAAAAGCCAAAACATTGTCGCCCTCTGCGATGTGGATGGAACCCGCGCGAAAAAAGCCTTCGAGCAATTCCCCAAGGCGGCCAAGTTTCAAGACTACCGCGAAATGCTGGAAAAACTGGAAAAACAGATCGATGCCGTCGTTGTCAGCACGCCGGATCACACGCATTTCCATCCTTCAATGATGGCGATGGAACGGGGCAAACATTTGTATTGCGAAAAACCGATGGCCCATTCCGTCGATCAAGTCCGCCGCATGACCGAGATGGCCAAGAAGCAAAACCTGGCCACGCAACTCGGTGTGCAACGCCACACAATTGCGAACATGCACCGCGTGGTGGAACTCATTCAAGCGGGCGCGATTGGCGATGTGACCGAAGTCTATTCTTGGGTCGGCGGCGAGCGGGGCATGCCCGCCTTGCCCAGTGGAAAAGAAACCCCGCCCGCCGATCTCAATTGGGATCTTTGGTTAGGCCAGGCGGAAGACCGGGCCTATCACAAAACCTATTGCCCTTATGGTTGGCGGTTCTGGTGGGACTTCGGCACGGGCGAAATGGGCAACTGGGGCTGCCACATTTTGGACATTCCCTATTGGTCGCTCGGCCTCAAATATCCCACGCACGTGGAGGCTTCGGGACCGAAAGTCGATGACCGCCGCACCCCCAAGCAAATGACGACCAAGTTCCAATTCCCCGCCGAGGGCAAACGCCCCGCCGTCACGCTGCATTGGTCGCACGACAAAAACGGCCCGGAGATTCTCCGCGAGAAAGGTCTGAGCGACAAGGGAGCCAACAACTTGTTCATCGGCACCGAAGGCATGTTGCTCTGCGGTTTCGGCATGCGAAAGCTGCTGCCGGAAGACAAATTCGCGGACTACAAAGCCCCGCAAAAATCCATCCCCGATTCCCCCGGCTTCCACAAGGAATGGATCGCGGCTTGTAAAGGCGGTGAACCGGCGACTTGCCAATTCGGCTACTCCGGCCCGATGAGCGAAACTGTGCTCTTAGGCAACGCCGCCTTCCGCGCGGGCGGCGGATTCGATTGGAACGCCTTGGAACTTCAGGCCCACGGAAACCCCCACGCCGAAAACTTCTTGCACTCCTACGTCCGCAAAGGTTGGGAGATTTAATTCACCGTCGGAATCAAAAAAGCGAGCGGAGTCAACCAAATCTCCGTCCGCGATTTTTTCGCTTCGTTGATCAGAGCGATCTTCTTCTTGCTTAAATAACTGGACCTTTGCAAAATGGAATTTTTGGGGTCGAAATTTGACGGAAGTCCTTATATTCAGTCTGAAAAGCTACTGTTCAAACACATGTAAACTCTAATTATTAAAAAAACCAGTGAAATAACGCGGGTACTACAAAGAATTGACTGATCACTAGGAGAACCTCGCAACTCGCCACCAGAAGTGCGCGAGGGAAGGTGGTGGGCAGCATAGCGGAAATTATGGCAGCGAACAGGATCAGCCACGTTAGTATGATGAGGATAGCAAACACCAGCAAGCCTTTTTCTGAAAGGTCCAAACTACGAGCTATTAGGTAACAGAAAACAGGTCAAAATAATACCAGCCAAGATGCCGACCAAGACGGTTCCCAGGGCTTTCTTGAATGAAGGGCCGAGAACGGGATCCGGGGAATCGGCTCCTCCCGCATACGAGTTGCACATGGCAATGGCCCACTTCAAAACCAGCGCACCAAGCAGCACACCCACTACCGTAATAATCACCAGGAAAAGACAAATCGAAATCAACAAACCATTAATCATTGCACCGTCTCCTCTGTGTTGTCTTAATCAATAGAACTGAAACATCAACACAGATGTGCGAAAGTTACCCGATAATACCCCGACCCTAGGGATTGTCAAATCCAAGCCGATTAACCAAGCGGCTTGACGGCAACGAATTTCGTTCTGCCCGCATCAGGGGGTGCCGCTTCGTTGCTCTTTCCGCTGAGGTTTTTTAGGCTGGATGAACTGAAATCACCACTAGCCCGCTTGTTGGAGAGTCGATCTTGAAAACCCCCACTTATGCCGTTCTCTTGCTGTTGTTGTTCGCAGGACTAAAAACGCCCGCTCAGGCACAAAACAACGCGCCGTTCCAATTTCACAAAGGCGACCACGTTTGCTACCTCGGCAACACCTTGGCCGACCGCATGCAGCATTTCGGTTGGTTGGAAACCCTGCTGCAAAGCCGATTTCCCGATTTGGAATTAGTCTTCCGCGATCTGGGGTTTTCCGCCGATGAACTTACGATTCGCCCCCGCTCCGACAATTTCGGCTCGCCCGACAAACATCTCGCACACTCCAAAGCCGATGTGATCTTTGCCTTCTTCGGCTCGAACGAAGCCCAAAACGGCGAAGCAGGCTTGGCAGCGTTCCGCAAACAACTCGCCGATTTTATAGACCACACTCAGAGCCAAAAATACAACGGCAAGTCGGCCCCGCGATTGGTGCTATTCTCGCCCATCGCCCACGAAGATCTGAAAGACCCCAACCTACCCGATGGCAAAGAAGACAACGCCCGCTTGAAGCTCTATACGCAAGCAATGTCTGAAGTCGCCCGGCAAAAAAACGTGCCTTTCGTGAATGTGTACGAACCGACAAAAGCCCTCTATATCCAGCACAAAAAACCGCTCACCATTAACGGCATTCATCTGAATGATGAAGGCTATTATCTGTTGGCGGAAACGATAGAAAACTCGCTATTCGGCAAAAGCATCCATCCGCCGAAAGACACGCTCGCGGAACTTCACCGGGCCGTGCTCGATAAAAACCTGCATTGGTTCAACCGCTACCGCGTGACCGATGGCTATAACGTCTACGGCGGCCGGTCTCGCACGGGCAACTATGATGGGCAAACCAACGCCACGATTATGCAGCGCGAGTGGGAAATCCTCGATGTCAAAACCGCCAACCGCGACCGCAAAATCTGGGCACTTCGCTCGGCAGCGATTACACGGTTGATGATAGTAACATCCCGCAGGAAATCACGCTCAAAACCAATCGCCCCGGCCCCAATCCTGACGGTTCGCACCCCTTCCTCAGCGGCCAAGATGCGATTGCCGAGATGACCGTGCATTCCGGCATGAGCATCAACTTGTTCGCTTCGGAAGAAACCTTTCCCGAACTGATCAACCCCGTGCAGGCTTCGGTCGATCCTGACGGCAGGCTCTGGGTCGCCGCCTGGCCTAGCTATCCGCACTGGAACCCCACGAAGGAAATGAACGATAAACTATTGATCTTAACTGATGATAATCGACGACGGCGTGGCCGACCGATGCCTGACCTTCGCAGACAAACTCAGCAACCCCACCGCTTTTGAATTTTGGAACGGCGGCGTGATTGTCGCCCAAGCTCCGGATTTGATGTTCCTTAAAGATACCGATGGCGACGACAAAGCCGATGTGCGAATTCGGATTCTGCACGGCCTCGACTCCGCCGACACTCACCACACCGCGAACTCGTTCATCATCGACCCCGCCGGCTGGTTATATTTTCAACGGGGCGTGTTTCACTATACCAATATAGAAACCCCTTGGGGCAAACCCGTCCGCGAGACGAACACCGGTCTATATCGCTTCAATCCGCGCACCTATCAAACCGAGTTTCATTTCTCGATCGGACCCAACCCCCACGGCGATGTATTCGACCGTTGGGGGAATCAATTCGTCAGCGACGGCACGAGCGGCACGGGCTATTATGTCGGCTTCCCTCGCAAAAGCACTCCCAAACAACTCTACGTCAAGCAATACCGCCCCGTACCGGGAACCGGGTTGATTTCGGGCAGTCACTTCCCCGAAAAACTGCAAGGCAATTTGCTCATCACTAATGCCATCGGTTTTCAAGGGGTCGCACAATATCACTTTGTAGATCAAGGTGCGAGTTTTCATTGCGACCCGGTGGAACCGATTATGTTTTCCAAAGATCCCAATTTTCGCCCCACCGCAGTGGAAGTCGGCGGGGATGGAGCACTCTATATTACCGATTGGCAAAACCCCTTGATCGGCCACTTGCAACATAACCTCCGCGATCCCAACCGCGACCATCGGCACGGCAGGGTTTATCGCGTGACCGTAAACGGCCGACCGCTGAGAAATCCCATCAAAATGACCGGTCAGCCGATTGCGGATGTCCTAAAACACCTGACATCCGGCGATGATGACGTGCGCTACCGCGCCCGTTTGGAACTCAGCGGGCGCGATAGCAAAGCCGTTGCCCAAGCCGCGAACAAACTCGCTGCCACGCTTGATGCCAAGGATGTCAACACCGGGCTGCCTTTGACGGAAGCTCTTTGGCTGCATCAACAACACAAAATCGTGAATGAAGAGTTATTGAGGAAAGTGCTATCCTCGCCGGAACCCGATGCCCGCGCTGCCGCCGTGAAAGTGCTGCGGGAATGGCATCCGCACATTAAGGATACGGGCGAATTGCTTATTCGATTTGCTTCTGACGAAAATCCCCGGGTGCGCGCCGAAGCGGTCGTTGCCGCGACTTACTATAACGGCTCCGATGCTCCCGAAGTGGTGTTCGCCGCCGAGTTGCTCCCGCAGGATTTGCAACTAACCGCCGACCTAAATAATGCCCGCAAGATGTTGAACGTCGATCAATATCTTCGCGATGCGATTGCGAACAACCGCAAACTCTCCCAACCCGCCCAGATCTATATGCTGAAAAACTCCAGCGTGAACGAGCTAGTCAAGCTGGAACCCAGCGAAGCGGTTTATCTGGCGATTCTCTCCCGGCAAAACGTGCCGGTTCAGCATCTTCGCTACGCCCTCGGCGGACTGGCGAAATTGCAGAAAACCAGCGAACTGCCGTTGGTCATCAAACTCATCGAGGACTTGGATGCCCAAAAACTCGCAAGTAGTTTGAATGGTCCAGCGCGTTGTTACTAGAACAACCCGCCGGCCAACTCGCGACGAAGCTGAAAGACATTAAGAAGCTCGCCGCCCACGGAAAGACGGAGGAAGCCCGCCGGCTCGGTTTCGCCGCATGGATGACCGCCACGGGTTCTCCTAGCGATGCCTTCGCCTCGGCGACTTCTAGTAAAGCTGGTCTGAAACTTTGGCTCGAATCCTTATCGCTTCTCAAAGATCAAAAACTACTAGGCCGGGTCTATGAAAACGTGCAGCCATTGTTGTCTTCGCTGCCCACGAACTTAGAACAAGAGACCGGCGCATCTTCGATCACGTCGAGCGGAATTCGCGTGGACTTCTTTCAGCCCAACCCGCCCAACGTCGCTGTGGAAACACTTGCGAAACTCACGCCGCAAGCCAGCGGGATTGTTCCCGACATCCGCATGGATGTGCCGCAGCTCAAAACTCGCGACGGCTTCGCATTGCGGTTCACGGGACTTATCCACATCGACCGCAAAGGGAAATATACGTTCTATATCAGGTCTGATGATGGATCGCGGCTCTATATCGGCGATGAGTTAGTGATAAATCACGATGGCCTGCACGGCATGACCGAGAAGAATGGTTCGATTGAACTCACGCCCGGCTTCCATCCGATTACCGTGACCTACTTCGACAACGGCGGTGGCGATGGACTCGAGGTTTCTTGGTCGCGACGAGGCATGCGAAAAGCACTGATCCCGGCGGAAAAACTTACCATCAACAGCAGCGAGACTCTGCACGATGTGGCCATCGGGACGCTGAAAAACATCCCCAGTCCCAAAGCGGAAATGTTTCGCGATTTGTCCAGGCTGATTAAGGCCGGACGCAACCGAACAGCGCGATCCGCGCAATCCGACAGATCCCCAAAGATGCTTGGCAGAAGGATCAGGCTCGGCCATTGGTTGATAACCTGACCGCGTATTTAAGCGAGATTCCCGCCCGCTATCGCACGGGAGCGGTGGCGATGGATGCTTTGGGACTAGCAAGGGATCTCACGGAACTTTTGCCGACCGATCAAGCCGATCTCGCTCGCAAGCGGTTGGAAAACTTGGACGTGCGCGTGATCGCAATTGGAACCGTGCCGCATCGGATGATTTACGATAAGGAACTTCTTGCGATCGAGGCCGGCCAACCGGTGGAGTTTCGCTTTTCCAATTCGGATGACATGCCCCACAACTTCGCGATTACTCAACCGGGGTCGATGGAAGAGATTGGTTTGCTCGCCGAGAATACCGCCCGCGATCCCGATGCAATGGCGAGGAACTATATCCCCAAGTCCGGAAAAATCTTGCTCGCCAGCAAATTACTACAAACCGGGCAATCGCAAGCTCTGAGCTTTGAAGCCCCAACTCAACCGGGCATCTATCCCTATGTTTGCACTTATCCCGGCCATTGGCGGCGGATGTATGGGGCAATTTATGTCGTGAAAAACTTGGCCGAGTATCAAGCAGATCCCGTTAACTATCTCGCCAAGCATCCGCTAAAAATTCAGGATGAGCTATTAAACCTCATCGGCAAATCCCGCGAGTGGGCCGTCCAGGAACTCTTAGAATCCGTCAAACCTCTCGCCAAGGGGCGGTCTTATGAGGTGGGGCATAATGCGTTCAAAGTCGCTAGTTGCATTGCTTGCCATAAGATGGGTGCGGAAGGCCAACAAGTCGGCCCGGAACTCTCTAAGTTGGACGAGAAAAAAACTAACGCCGAGCATATCTTGCGTTCCCTGCTGACCCCTTCTGAAAAGATCGAGGAAAAGTATCAAACTCACACCTTCCTGTTAGATTCCGGAAATACGGTCACCGGCATGATTTTGGAAGAAACCCCCGATGGCTATAAAGTCATCGAAAACCCCCTTGCCAAAACGCAGCCCTTGGTCATTAAGAAATCCGAAATCGAGTTGCAAAAGAAATCGGAAAAATCGCTGATGCCCGAAGGGCTAGTCAACAAACTCACCCGTGAAGAAATTTTGGATCTCATCGCCTATATTGTCAGCAAGGGCGATAAGAAGAACATGCTCTTCCAAGGGCACGAAGGACACCAACACTAGGGATTTAAGAGATGCAAGGACTGACCAATCTATAACATAAGGTTTTGAACCATTCCGCGTGACCAGGGCGCTGACGGCCCCCGCTCGCCTTTCGTGATCCGTAGTATGACTGCACTTGCTGACATTTTGGCTGCTCACGAGCGGATTAAAGCGCACGTTCATCGCACGCCTGTGTTTTCGTCGGCTTATATCTCCGAGCAATTGGGAATGCGAGTTTGTTTCAAGTGCGAGAATCTGCAAAAGGCGGGGGCGTTTAAGTCGCGGGGGGCCTGTCATGCTGTGTTTTCCCTGAGTGAAGAAGAAGCCGCGCGGGGGGTGCTGACGCATTCTTCCGGCAATCATGCGGGGGCACTTGCCAGGGCCGCCCGGTTGCGGGGGATTCCCGCCTATATTGTGATGCCCAATACATCCCCGGATGTGAAAGTGGCGGCAGTTCGGCATTATGGTGGGCAAATTTCGTTTTGCGAACCGACCCAAGCCGCACGCGAAGCAACCGCCGAGCGGATTCAACAAGAAACGCAGGCGGTGCTGGTTCATCCCTACAACGATGGACGCATCATCGCGGGGCAAGGCACGGCGACGGTGGAGTTTTTGGAAGAGGTTCCCGATCTGGCAGCGGTGATCGCGCCCGTCGGCGGGGGCGGGTTGTTGTCGGGAACCGCCATCGCGGCCAAATCGTTGAAGCCTGAAATTCGCGTATTCGGCGCGGAACCCAAGCAGTTGGACGATGCCTACCAAAGCCTGCGTTCCGGTCAAATCCAACCCGCGACGGGCGGCGACAGTTTGGCGGATGGCTTAAAAACCGGCTTGGGCACGCTCACGTTCCCCATCATTCAAGCGCACGTCGATGAGATTTTACTGACCGATGAGGCCGCCATAATCGAGGCCATGCGGCTGATCTTTGAACGCATGAAGCTGGTTGTGGAACCTTCCGGGGCGGTTCCCTTGGCGGCGGTGATGCAAAACCTGGATCATCTGCTGCCTGAGTTCGCGGGGAAAAAAGTCGGCGTGATTCTCTCCGGCGGGAACGTCGATCTTGCCCGGCTTCCTTTTGCAGAAACGGCGGAACCTCTGCCGTGACCGAATCGCTGCTCTACGATTTGGAAGCTGCGGTTCGTCTTGATCCGGCGATGCGGGGCTTGATTTCGAGCGAAGCGAAATTCGGGCGGTTGTGCGTTGGGCATTTTGCCGCCGCCGCGAAAAGTTTGGCGAAGCCGAATCTTCAGATTGTGATTGTCACAGGGTTTTACGTTCCGGGGGCCTGTCCTCCCGCCGCCGAAACCGATGGCCCGCCCGGTGCGATTCGCTTGGCCTTGGCGCTGGAAGCCTTGGGGCATCGGGTTTGGTTGTTGACGGATTCCTGGTGCAAGCCGGCTCTAACAATCGGGGCGGAACTCATGGGGTTTGCCGGCGATCGCGTGCTCACGTTTCCCTGCGGTGACGAAGAAGACGTTTGGATGGAAGCGTTTTTTTCCAGCGTCTGCGGGCGCGAACTGACTCATCTGATTTCCATTGAACGCATCGGCCCCAGCCACACACGGGAATCCCTTCACAAGCAATGGGGCGAAGCGATTTGGCTACAAGAATTTTTGGACCGGGTTCCTGCGGATTCGTGGGGCGCTGCCATAATATGCGGGGCGAAATCATGGATGATTGGACGGGCGGACTGCATCGGTTATTTGAATGGGCGGCGGAGTTTCGGCCCGACGTTCGCACCATCGGTATTGGAGACGGCGGCAATGAAATCGGCATGGGCTGCCTGAGTTGGGATGATGTGGCCCGAAGATTGCTCGGTCCGCAGTCGGTGCGAATTCCCTGCCGGATTGCCGCCGATTGGAACATCATCGCGGGAACCAGCAATTGGGGCGGCTATGCGTTGGCGGCGGGAGTGTTGGCGCTTCGCGAGCGGTTGGACGTGCTCGAACCGTGGACCTGCCTTAACGAACAAGAGATATTAGAAGAGTTCGTGCTGCGCGGTCCCGCTGTGGATGGCGTGACCCGGCTTCCCCAAGCCACGGTGGATGGCTTGCCGTTTCTCACTTATATCCAAGCCTGGGCCGGCATTCGCCGTCGGCTGGAATTGGCGGAATGACGGCTTGTCCACAGGATGGAATCCATTCCCCCGGCTTTCGGTTCAGGCACAAAGCGATGGGGAAGCGAGCTCAATTTCACCCATTGCCTCGCTTCATTGCATGGAACGTTTTCTTGACAGAATTCGGCTTGCCGAGTATGGTTCCCGGCCAACTTGGAACCGTTCCGGGATACCCTCCTGCCCATGCTGCCGTTGCGAACTTTGTGGAGAAACCTGTTAAGCTGCTCTGCCGAGCAACATTGGCGGCGGACTGCCATCGTGCTGATTGCGGTGGCGGCGGCGATTCAAATGGGCCGAGTGCTGGTGGAACCTCAGGGCGATTTTCATTTGCATTGGCGGTTTGGCAAGAAGTTGGCGGCGGGCGAATTTTTGTACGAAGTCAACGGGCTGGACTTGCCCTATTTGCCATTTTGGGCCGTGGCGCATGCCCCTTTGAGCTTTCTCCCGATGCACGCGGCGCAGATTTGTCTGTTGCCGATTTTCAGCTTGGCCGCATACGGGTTATTTCGGATCTTGGCCCGGGTCTCTGCCGGAAGATGGCCGTTGGAGAAACGGCTGGCGACTTGGGGAACGATTCTGACCCTGCTGTTGGCGAGCCGATTTTGGGTGCGGGACATTTTGGAATGCGGCGTGAATTTGGGATTGGTCGCGTTGGCTTGGGCAGCGGTCTGGTGTTGGCGGCGGCGGAAAGATTGGACCGGCGGATCGCTATTGGGATTCGCGATAGCCTTGAAGCTCACGCCCGCGTTGTTTTTGGCGTGGTTCGCCTGGAAACGGCAATGGAAACTCGTGGGGGCGACGCTGCTGACGGCAACGATGTTGTTTTTGTCGCCTTTGTGTTTTATGGATTGGCCGACTTTCGCCAACGTGCATCGGGTCTGGTGGGATCACGCATCGCGGGGCTTGCTGGCGGAAAATCCGGTCCAAGGCGTACTCGGCGAGGAATCCATCCAAAACGTGGCGCTTCGGCCGGCGGTGGGGCGGTTTTTGATTCATTTGCCCGCCGGCCATCATGCCCGGTTCGATCACCCTTGGGCCGTGCAGTTTTTGAATTTGTCCCCGATCACCGCCGGCTGGATCGTGCGAATTTTGACGGCTTCGCTGCTGTTGGCGGTGGGCTGGCAATTTCGCCGTCGGGTGCAATCGCGGATGGACTCTTCGCTTCTTTGGGAAGCCGCCGCCGTCTCGGTGATGATCCTGCTGTTGTCTCCCCTCACTTGGGGGCAGCATTGCGTGGGCGTGATTCCCGCTTTGTATTTGTTGGTGCGCGAAACCTTTCATCGCAAATCGGCTTCCCGCGAAACTTGGGCGGTGCTGTCGGTCTATTCGGTCTTCATCCTCTTGCTCAATCGAGGAGTCATCGGCAAGCGGGCAACCTATTTGCTGGATAGCTACTTCGTGACGACGTGGTGTCTTGCGGGTTTATTGTGGCTCGTGCTGAGAAGCCACGCCCAAGATCAAAGGGCAGCGGATGAGCCTGTGATTCTCCCCCTGCCCAGTGCGCAGGCCGTTCAATCGAAGGCCGCGTGAGTTCCCTCGCTTAACTTGGTTCGGCGGGTTGCGGCTTGCTGAGTTTGCCGTCGCGGATAGTTTCGATGCGTTGGGCTTGCCCGGCGGCTTCGGGGTCGTGAGTGACCATCAACACGGCTCCGCCATGTTCCGCGAACTCGGCCAAATGCCCCAAGACGATGGCGGCGTTTTCTCGGTCGAGATTCCCCGTCGGCTCATCCGCCAACAACACCGAAGGGCCGTTCAGCAATGCCCGGGCTAAGGCGGTGCGTTGGCGTTCTCCCGTGCTTAATTGGCCGGGAACGTGATGCGTGCGGTGTCCCAAACCGAACTTGGCGATCAGCGTTTCTGCCCGCTCGCGGAGGTCGGTCTGCGTGGGCTCCGCCGCTAAAGAGGGGGCCAACACGTTGTCCAACACGCTGAGGTAAGGCACGAGATGGAATTGCTGAAAGACAAAACCCACCCGCTTGGCGCGGAACCTAGCCCGGCGGTCGGGGGCGAGTTCATACGGATTCTCGCCCGCAATCTTGACGGTTCCTGAATCAGGAGCGAGCAACCCGCCCGCCACCAACAGCAGCGTGGTTTTGCCGCAACCCGATGCCCCTTGAACCGCCACAAATTGCCCGGCCTCCACGGACAAGGAAACCCCATCCATCGCCCGCACGATTGCGGAACCCGTCTGATAAGTCTTGGTCAGATTGTCGATTTCCAAAAGCATAAGCGTAAGAACTTTATTGAGTTGTAGAAAACCAAAACAGGTTGGATATATGTTTGATTCATCCGAGCAATCCAAGCGAGGCGTCTGCGAAAGATGTCTGTCTGATTCCGCTTCAATAATCCAAGCTCGCGCCGCCTTCGGCTTCGATGGCTTGGCCGGTGAGGAAGCTGGAATCTTCCGTCGCCAAAAACAAAGCGATCTTGCCGATTTCTTCGCTGGTTCCCATGCGGCCGAAAGTCCGCGGAAAGCGGAAATCCATTTTTTTGCCAAGATCGTGGCGGGAAACCGATCTGCTTTTCGATAGACTTTACAAAAGTCGCGCGTGACCTTCCAGTTCCGGTTTCATCACCAACCGGATTATTCGTGATCCAAAGCGGCGGCGAAGGCAATCCTTCTCCAGCCTCGCTTATGCAGTGGGTTCCGATCACAGACCGAGTTTTGTTGAAACCTCGCAACCGATTGGAGCGAAATGGAATGCGACTCCTTCAGCATTCTTTGTGAATACTCCGGGTGTTTGTGAGAATTGCGGAAGGCTCGCCGCCTCTTTTCGCCGAGGGACAAATCCTTTTCCTCTCTCCTCTTTTATGATTGAGCCCTTTCACTCTTAGGTTTAAACTTATGTTATAGTGAACGAAACCTTTCATTCATTGCTGTCGGTTGGCGTGCTCACTGACTTCTCACCCATTCTTCAAAATGTTGGCTTTCTCCTTTTCCAAAGGATCTTGCTTAATGGCAGAATCCAAAGCCAGTCCACCAGGTTCGGTTTCCCAAGAAATTGACGGCCTGAAGCGGAACGACCCGGAAGCCATTCGGAATTTGTGGGACCGCTACTTTCAGCAACTCAGACGGTTCGCACGCCGAAAATTGGGCGATTTTCCGCGGGATGTGGCCGATTCGGAGGACATCGCCTTGAACGTCTTCACCAGCTTATGTCGAGGCGTGAAGGCGGGACGATTTCCTCAACTCGATAGCCGAGAGGATTTATGGCGGATTTTAATCGCGCTCACCCGTCACAAAGCGGTCGATTTCATTCGCGCGGAAACTTCGCAAAAAAAAGGTGGCGGGAAACGGCGTTCGTTTTCGGTTTTACCAGGAAATCCCTCTTCGGCTGCCATTTCGCAACCGCAGGACTTTGCCGCGAAGGAGCCTGGCCCCGATGATTTGGTGCTACTCGACGATCAGTTGCATTATCTCATGGCTCAATTGCCCGATGAAACATTTCGGCGGATCGCGAGATTGAAAATCGAACTCTGCACCGTCCCGGAAATCGCGGAATTGATCGATGTTGCTCCGCGAACAATCGAACGAAAACTTAGGCTCATCCGTCAGATATGGGCCGCCGAATTAAAGGACTCCGAATCATGAACCTTATCGACATCTCCCAAGAATTGCGGCTCGATAAGATCAGCACCCGATTCGAAGCGGAATTGCGGGCGGATCGTTCGCCTCGAATCGAGCAGTATCTCAGGAAGTGTTCGAAGGAATTCCAAGCCGCCCTCTTGGAAGAACTGATCTCGCTGGAACTGTGGTATGCGCAGGCAACGCGCGACCACGATTTTGATCGTCGACTATCTCAATCGTTTTCCCGAGCATCAAGCAATTGTCCGAGACTGCTTCACCAAGGATGCCCTGCCGCCAAGTCCCGCGCCGCCTAGTTTACGCGAGACGTGGACCAACTCCGCTCGGGAATCCGCCGTTTTCCGGCTTCCCCGGCGGAGCCCGTTCGAGCCTTCAATGGTTCTTCCCCGGCAGTTTGGACGTTACCGGATTTTGGAGCGTTTGGGAGAGGGAGGCATGGGCAGCGTGTATCTCGCAGAAGATCAAGAACTCAATCGCCGCATCGCGCTCAAGGTTCCGCATTTTACGCGGGCGGATGGCACGGACGTGCTGAATCGCTTTCGCCGCGAGGCCCAGGCTGCGGCCCGAATCTTTCATCCCAATCTGTGCTCCGTGTATGACATCGGGGAAATCGACGGCATTTTCTATCTCACGATGGCGTATATTGAAGGACAATCGCTTGCGGGGCACATTCAACAATGGCAGCCTCTAAACGTGTATCACGCATTGGGCATCATTCGCAAGACTGCCCAAGCTTTGACCGAGGCTCATGCCCAAGGCGTGATTCACCGGGATCTCAAACCGTCCAACATCATGATGAACCCGCCAACGAACCCGTCGTGGTCGATTTCGGTTTGGCCCGCACCGATGTCAGCGAGGAAGCGCGTCTCACTGCCACCGGGGCCATGGTCGGCACGCTGGCTTATGCCTCGCCGGAACAAATTGAAGGCCACGCTGAATTGGATGGCGCACGGACATTTATAGTTTGGGGGTCATCCTTTACGAACTGCTCAGCGGCCAATTGCCGTTTCTTGCGACCTCGCAGGCGGAGTTATTGAACCAAATCCTCTTGAAAACGCCGCCCCAGCCCTCGACCGTCCGGCCGCATGTTCCTCAAGAATTGGATGCAATCTGCCTGAAGGCGATTTCCAAGCGGGTCGAAGATCGCTACGCCGACATGCAAGAACTCGATCGGGCCATCTCGGACTGGGAAGCCGATGCCTCGTACTCCGAGAACGCCCCGCCCAATCCGTTACGCTCGACGATTATCGCCCCGCCGAGCCAAGGGGAAGCGAGCAGATTCCCAACTGGGAACCCTCGGAAATCGCCATCATTCCCACACGGCGCACGATCCGCAACCGAGACCGTGATCAGGAAATCCCCTTTGCGGCAACGCCTCTCTCGGATCACAGCGTACCGTCCTTCGACAGAGCAACGGCTGTGGATGGCTACGTTCGCGGTTTTGCTGCTTTGTGGAATCCTACTGGCCTCGCATCGGGGAACCGGCAAGGAAGCCCCTCCATTGAAGGAAAATATCGCGTCCACCGGTACTCCGCCTGTGGAAACGCCCGTTCCCGGCGGGGGCGGGAATTCACTGGATCCAACTAAGGATAAGGGACAGGAACCACCTGTTCTACCACCTCCGGATCCGAAACCACCTGGGCCGCGAGTCTTTCAAACACCGGACTTTCGGGCGGAGTTCCCGGAGACAGTCGGGGGTTGGACTCGGCTTTCTGGGACGTTGTGGCATTATGGTTTACCGAAAGAGCAGACGATTTCTTTCACCATCGAGTTGCGGAGCGTGTTCAGCCAAATCATTGATGGGCATGAGTACCAAGACGTGGAAATCGAGGTGACCACGAAAGACCTCGACCGTAAAACGGCCGATTTTTGCGAGCAGGCCAGCCTGCGAATCGATGTGGATCACTACAAACAGTTTCGCGAGATCAAAATTCGCGAAGGCCACGTGCGGGCAGGCGAGACGTACGTGGTGGACCCCTAAAGACCGCGTGTTTGAACTATTCGACCTGACAATTGACAACATAGCTACAACTTATGGTTACAGGGGGTTGAAGCTGCCGCCCCAACCGGCTTTCTGTCCAAGATGTCTTGGCCATCCTCTTTAAGGCAAACAACGCGGAGACCACGCACCCGCTTTATGCAGTTCTGCACCAAAACTTGACAAACCAGCGGTTCGTCAGCGATCTGGCGTACAAACCGAATCAAGCAATCCTCGACGGCGCAGGGTGGAATCGTATACCACCCAAGCCGAGGGCCCGGACGAAGAATCCTCGGTGGTTTATACCTTGGCCCTCTCGAAGGATGTCCCTTTCAACTGGGTGATGGTCCACCTTGAGGACAAGCAAGAAGCTCCGCTGGTCAGGGCTTCGATGAATCGCGAACCGATCAGCGGACAAAGCGTGACGCCCCAACTTCCACCCCCCGAAAATGGACCTCCGCCTAAACTTCGCCCCCCTGATGTGCCGGAGTTCGCGTACCTCACGCTGCCCCAAACGGAAGGTGCCTGGGCCCATTTCGATGCCGATTTGCTGATCCCCAGATGTCTCGTGCCGGTTCCCGTGAGCCTGAATCGTGTCGAAATTCTCATTCTAGAGCAGGAAGACGTGAGCCTGAACGGTGTCAATGTCCCGCATCGCTGGATCGAGGTGGAAATGCAACTTGGGGAGAACCAAGAAATCCCCATCGGATCGTGGAGACCGCTCGATTGCTCGTGGATGAGAAATGTTACCGAAAAGACCATCAATTCAAATTGGCCCGGGGCTACGTTCGCTGCAAGTTCCGGGATGATAAAGGCGAACCCCAGAAATGTTTGGCCAAGTTCGATCTCGAGGAAGATCGCCTGGACGGCTTGTACGAAGGGAAACTGCCCGCGAACCGATTCCCAATCCGCAACGTGCTGTCCCTGATGTTTGGAGCGAAGGTCATCTCGGAAAAGATGAACTTGGACGTCAGAACCCGCATCTCTCATGCCTTAATGGACGACAACTTGAAACGGCTGTTTGACACGGGGGAACCCTACCGGATTGATGGCAAACCGCCGCTGAAATGCATTGAGGTCAAACCGGTAATGCACAGTGCCCATTCGTCCCGGCCGGGGCTTGACACAACTCGCTGCCAGTCTGAAGTATCTCATCAAAGTTTCGCATGACTGCCCCTGGGGTTGGGTTTTCATTGATTTGGAACTCACGAAAGAGAATTCTCCCCTAAAACTCTTCGCGGGCAAACTAAAGCTGCGGGATTTCGGCGAGGGCAAAGCCACGAGTTTTCCAACCGACGAAGACAAGATTCGCATGCAGGATCCGGAAGAAAGCAAAGCCGAATCGGATTACAGGCTGGCCTTCCAGTTGGAGAAACGCGCCACCAAAAATGTTAAGATAGCCACGGCACGATACGAAAAAATCGTGAAGGACCATTCCGGCACCCTGGCCGCAGCGTAAAGCCCAAGAGAGGCTTGACAAACTCAGGTAGCCGGCCCCAACTCTCGGATGAGTTTCAATAATCCAAGCTCGCGCCGCCTTCGGCTTCGATGGCTTGGCCGGTGAGGAAGCTGGAATCTTCCGTCGCCAAAAACAAAGCGATCTTGCCGATTTCCTCGCTGGTCCCCATCCGCCCGAAAACTTGCAGTTGGGAAACTCGCTCTAAAGCGGAGTGAGGATCGGGCAGCGTGGCGGCCCAATCCCGCATCAAAGGCGTGTCGATGTTGGAAGGCAGAATCGCGTTGACGCGAATGCCCGCCGGCCCCAGTTCAATCGCCAGTGATTTGGTGAAACTGACCTGAGCCCCCTTGGTCGCACAATACGCGGTGGAATGCTCTTGGCCCAAAATCGCGGTCATCGAAGACACGTTGATGATCGTGCCCTTCGTCTCGCGAAGATAAGGCAGCGCGTACTTGGCCCCCGCGAAGGTGCTGAGGTAATTGATCCGCATCAAGTCCTGCATTTCTTCAATGGACGTTTCTTCCAAACTCAGTGCGGGCGGGTGAACTCCCGCGTTGTTGATGAGGCAATCCAAGCGGCCAAACTCGGCCACGGTTTGTTCGATGGCCGTTTTCAATTCTTCGTGCCGGCCCACGTCGCAGGGGAAATACACGGCCCGGCCCGGTCCGCATTTTGTCAGTTCTTCCGCGAGCGATTCGCCGACTTGTTTGCCGCGCGAGAGAATCGCGACCAAACCGCCCTCGGCACAAAACACGCGGGCACAGCCTTCGCCGATTCCCTTGCTGCCGCCGGTGACGATCACCGCTCGATCTTGAAACCGCATCATTAAAAATCCCAATGTCCAAGCACCAATGACCAATTTCGGCGGGAGAACCGCAACTTCGTGTGATTTCCGGCTTACTGTTTGATCGTGATTCTTCGGTCGGCGGGGATGTTCTTTTGGATGATCCTGCCTTTGCCGTGGGGCAGAATGATGACCGCATCGACTTCGGTTTGCTCTCCCAAGCCGAAATGAGCGACGGCTTCTTGGGAGGAAGCATAACCGAAGCCGGTGGCAATCTCGCGAACGCCCAAAAGTTTTTTCGCTTGGCCAATCTTGCCGGCGGGATAGATTTCCACCCGCGAACCGATGCCCATGCGGTTCACGCCTTGGCCGGCTTCGACTTGGACTTCCAACCAATGCCCGCCGGGGGTTTGGTTTTCCAAAAGCAGCGAAGGCGATTCGGCCCACCAATTCGCGAGAAATAAATCGAGCCGGCCATCGCGGTTGAAATCGCACGAAGGCCCCGGCGCGGTGTAGAGGATTTTTCGCTCGGCGATCATCTTCTCAAAAAACGGGCCGGAGCGTTTGATCGCTCGGTCTTTTTCGGTGGGGAAATCGTTCACACTCAAGGCGCGTTCTGCAAAATGAGGCAGCCCATTTTTGTTGCCCAGATTTTGGAAGATCAGCGGATATGGTTTTCCATCCGCGAATTTGACGAGGCTGGCGTAAATGTCGGGTCGGCCATCGTTGTCGAAGTCTTGAATCTCCACGTGCGGGGCTTTCAAAGGCAACGGAACCAAACCGACGGCTTCGGTCACATCTTCAAATCGAGGTTCGCCGCCACTAACGCCCCGATTGAGATAAAGCCGATTGGCCAAAGGTTTGGCCCACGGCTGACTGAAATGTTGGCCGAGGACAATGTCCGGCAAGGCATCGCCGTTCACATCGGCAATCGCCACGCCGCAAACCATGTCATCCCCTTTGGCGGCGGGCCAGGCGAACGTGTTTCGCGCGTTGGAGGCTTCACGAAACTTGCCGTGGCCATCATTCAGGAACAGATAATTGCCCAAGGTGGAAGCCAGAAAGAAATCGGGCCAGCCATCGCCATTGACATCCGCCGCCGCCACGCCCAAGCCGGCTGCATTTTCGGGGAGGCCGGCTTCGCGGGACACATCCTTAAACTGCAAGCCGCCTTCGTTGTGGAACAACCGCGAACTTTTGGTTTGGGAGCCGTTGTATCCGGGGATGGGATCTTCGCCCACCAAAAGATCCAACAGCCCATCGCCATCGTAATCCAAGACGGTGGCGCTTCGTCCGCCGAACTCGGGCGGGCAGGCTCCGTTGCCGGCAGAAATATCGGTGAATTGGCCTTGGCCCTCGTTGCGAAATAGCGAGCAGCCCGCGAAGGCGTGCCCGTGGCGTTTGGCGAGTTTGCTGTTTTTGTCGCCGGGCATGCTCGCTACGAACAGATCCAAATCGCCATCGTTGTCCCAATCGGCGAAAACCACGCCCGTGGCGCGGGTCGAAATTCGCAGTCCCGGCTGCGGAGCCAAGTGGAATTTGCCTTTCCGATTGAGAAACAGCATATTTGCTTGCGACGCGGGATAGTGAAACGTGCCCACGTATAGGTCGGGCCAGCCATCGCCGTTGACATCGCCCCAACCCGCTCCATGCCCGTTGATGCCCTGGACGGTCGGCAACAATCCCGCTTCTTCCGCGACATCACGAAAAACAAATGCCTGCTGTGCCGAAGGTTTTGCGGATTGGGCCTGCACCAGTCCCCCGCAGCCCATCCAAATCGCGATGCCATAGATCATCGAGCGAATCATCGGTTTTCCTCTTTCATTCTAAAGCGAATGATTTGAGTACGCATCAACCATTTTTCACCAGTCTACCAATGGAACCAAACGGAATCGAGGATGGCGAATGTTGGAACGTGCATGCGTGTTCTTTCATGGAAGGAGGTGATGGTTGCTGTAGCCATCTTGCCAAGGGTTCTGGGTTTCGGAAATCGCGAAGCGATGGCCGCATTTAGCCTGCGGCGTGAGCCGACGGTAGGGTTCTTTCGTGAAGCGTACACGGGCGGAACGCCTCCGGCGTCGGAGAACCTCCGGCGGAATGGCAGCGGTGAGAAATCGCAGAACCCCGGTAATTGGCGAGGCGGGGTTGCGGTTTTAGGCGTCCAGATCGAGGGTGTTTCCCCGGAGTTTTTGGGGATTTTTGGAGCGCGGCGGTTGCTTCTCTTGGATTTCTTCGTCGGCAGCAGAGGGCGAATTTTCTTCCTGCTGTCCGAGAAGTTGCCGGCCATCTACGTCGCGGTCGCCGGATTTTTCCGATCCCATCAGCCCGCCGGCTTCCGCATTCGCCGCGTTGACCACCTTGGCGGCACTTCCGTCTGCCCCTGCGGTTTTTGCAGCGGAAGAATTCTTGGCCGAGGAAGAAATCCCCGCCAGAGAACTGGCCAGCGGAATCTGGCCCGAAGCGGAGTTGATGGAACTCATTTTTTTGTCTCGTCCTCATTTTTAGGCGGAACCGCGGGCGCGGTTTTGGGGAGGGGTTCCACTTTGTCGGCGGGTTTGGGTTCGTCCACGGAGACGGGGACCGAATTTGCAGCGGGGCGTTCTGGTTCCTGGGCTTGTTCCGCATCGTGCAGCCACTTCGCCACGCGGGCCATTGTCTTCGGGCGGACTTCCTTCAGTTGCAGCACCGCCAACGAACGGGCCATCAACTGATAGCGCACGCCCTGCGTGAGCCAGCGTTTTTTCACGCTAGGGGCGCGGGTGTCGAAGCGGGGTTGCCAGTATTCGTGTGGCTCGTGCTTGGGCAGCGTGAAATCCACGTTCTGATGGTGGGCATTCATTAGCATCAGCACGGTATCGCCGACGATGTGGTTTCCGCGCTCATCGGTTTCATCCAGCATTTCGCCTTCCAAACGCAAGCCCAGGCAGCGGACGGCTCCCGAATGCCAATCGGAATCGGCCATCTCTTTGCCGGTGGGGGCCAACCACAGAATGTCGCGAGCCAGGTCGCCGCGAATTTGCCGGCCTTGGAAAAACTGCCGGCGTTTGAACACGGGCTGTTCTTGCCAGAATTTGACGATCCGGCAGACGAAGTCCAACAGGGTTTTTTGCGAAGGATCGAGATCCCAGTTCAGCCAACTGATTTCGTTGTCTTGGCAGTAGGCGTTGTTGTTGCCCCGCTGCGAATGTCCGAACTCATCGCCCATGCGAATCATGGGCACGCCTTGCGAGAGCAACAGCGTGGCGAGGAAGTTGCGTTTCTGCCGTTCGCGAAGATCCAAGACCTTGGCATCGTTGGTTGGCCCCTCGGCTCCGCAATTCCAACTGATGTTGTGGTTGTCGCCATCCTCGTTGTTTTGGCCGTTGGCGTGGTTGTATTTGTGGTTGTAGCTCACCAAATCGTTCAGCGAGAAACCATCGTGCGAAGTCACGAAATTGATGCTCGCATAAGGCCGGCGTCCGTTGTGTTCGTAGAGGTCGCTGGAACCGCAAAGCCGGGTCGCGAATTCGGAAACCGCGTGCCCGTCGCCTTTCCAGAAAGAGCGAACGGTGTCGCGGTATCTTCCGTTCCATTCGGTCCAAAGCACGGGGAAGTTGCCGACCTGATAGCCGCCTTCGCCCAAGTCCCAAGGCTCTGCAATCAGTTTGACCTGCGAAAGCACGGGGTCTTGGTGAATGATGTCGAAGAAGGCTCCCAGCTTATCGACTTCGTGCAATTCGCGTGCAAGAGCACTGGCTAAGTCAAAGCGGAACCCATCCACGCCCATGTCCAGCACCCAATAGCGAAGGCTGTCCATAATAAGCTGCAACACGCGCGGGCTAAGCATGTTCAGCGTGTTGCCGCAACCGGTGTAATCCATGTAATACCGGCGGTTATTGGGAACCAGGCGATAGTACCCGGCGTTGTCGATGCCCCGCAGCGTGAGCGTGGGACCGTGATGATTTCCCTCGCCGGTGTGGTTGTAAACCACGTCGAGAATCACTTCCAAATTTTCCTTGTGCAACGTCTTCACCATCTGCTTGAATTCGCGGATGGCTTCGCGGGGAGATCGGGTGGCGGCATAACGCATCTCCGGCGCGAAGAAAGACAGCGTGTTGTAGCCCCAATAGTTGCAAAGCCCGCGCTCGACCAAATGCCGATCGTTGACGTTGTGATGCACGGGCATTAATTCGATCGCGGTGACGCCCAACTTCTTGAAATGCTTGATGGCCGCCGGCGTGGCCAAACCCGCGTAGGTTCCGCGCAGTTTTTCGGGCACATCCGGGTGCAGCATCGTGAAGCCGCGAACGTGGGTTTCGTAGATGATGGTTTTATGCCAAGGCGTGCAAGGGCGATGCGATTTCCCCCACCGAAACGAAGGATTGGTGACCACCGCGAGCGGGGCGCAGTCGGCGTTGTCGCGTTCGTCGAAGGACAAATCACCATCGGGATGGCCCAGCTTGTAACCGAACATCGAATCGGCCCAGCGCACGTCTCTGCCGATGGCTTTCGCGTAGGGATCGAACACGATTTTATGCGGATTGAACCGATGCCCGTGCTTGGGAGCATAAGGACCATGCACGCGGAAGCCGTAAAGTTGGCCGGGTTTGACATCAGGCACGTAGCAGTGCCAGACCAGATCGGTTTGCTCGACGAGCGGAATGCAATGGGTTTCTTTGCGATCCTTGACCGAATCGAACAAGCACAATTCCACCCGCGTGGCATGTTCGGAAAAGATCGCGAAATTCACTCCCGACCCATCCCAGGTGGCCCCCAAAGGATTGGGTTTTCCCGGCCAGACTCTCATCCTGAATTCTCCTGGCTTGCTAGCCCCTCAAACCGGCTTGTTTCCGGCAGGTCATCCTGACCGCTTGGAAACGGCAATGGCTCGGTTTCAAGTGTGCATCAAAGTACGAAACGAACCACAAATCTCACAGTGGGCGAGTCCTTCGGATTGTAGCGAGTCGGGGAATCCCCCGCAATTCGAGCTTCCCGCCTCCGCAATTCGCGAAGTCAGCCTCTGTGGAACTCTGCGTTTTCGATGTCCTGTTTTCAGCGCAGATTACGCAGATGATCGCGGACAACTCCGTTGCGACAGAAATTCATTTGCCGCACACACGAGATGTGATTTGTTGAGACAAGATGAAGAATTTGGCGACATCATTTTCATCCGGTTCGTGGTTTCATACAGTCCATTTCGGTAGGGGTATAATTTCAACAATCATGCTTTGGATGAACCGTCTTTCTTCACCGTTGATTCCTATAAAGAGGAGATTCCTCGCGATGTTCAACATTTTGACTGGGTCTTGGCTTTGTTTTGTCGCCAGTTTGTTAGGCGTGTTGCCTCTCGGCCAAAATCCGCTGCATGCAAAAATGCCGTTGTTGATCGCTCATCGCGGAGCGTCGCACGAAGCGCCGGAAAACACGCTGGCGGCGTTTAAGCTGGCCTGGAAAGCGGGAGCCGATGGCATCGAGGGGGATTTTTATCTCACCAAAGATGAAAAAATCGTCTGCATTCACGACAAAACCACCAAACGCACCGCGAACAAGGATCTCAGCGTGGCGGGTTCCACGTTGGCCGAACTGCAACAGTTGGATGCGGGAGCTTGGAAGTCTCGAAAATATGCCGGCGAGCGAATCCCCACGTTGGCGGCAGTCTTGGCGATTGTTCCCCAAGACAAACTGATTTTTGTGGAAATCAAATGCGGGCCGGAAATCGTGCCCCATCTGCCGCCGGTCTTCAAAGCCAGCGGGTTGACGGGCAAACAGATTCGCATTATTGCGTTCGATCAAGAAGTGATCGCCGCCGTCAAACGGCAAATCCCCGGCATCAAAGCTTATTGGCTCACGAGTTACAAACAAAACAAGCTCACCAAACAATGGAAACCCAACCCGGCAAGCGTTCGGGAAACACTGGAAACATTGAAAGCCGACGGCTTAGACACCCAAGCCCAAACCCAGGTGGTGAATCGGCAATTCGTGGATGATCTCCGCGGAGGCGGTTGGGAATTTCATGCCTGGACAATTGACGAAATCCCCTTGGCCCGGCAGTTTTACGAACTAGGTGTGGATTCGATCACCACAAACCGCCCCGCGTTTTTGCGGAAAAATCTGGAACAGACTTCTCTCAAATCGCAATAAGAGGTCTCGCCATTTGGAAATCTCTTGATATACTGATATTTGCGGGCCAATTTGACGATTTGGAAAAAGTCTCCAACAATAAGCGTAAAATGCGTGCATTGGCTAAATTGCCAGTTTACGCAGTCTTTTCTGCCCTGGCGATTAGCACTTAGCGAAAACCAAAAGGCAAAAAACACGCGAAATCAGGCTAAAAGCTAATCGCTTACAATTTGGGAAAAAACTGCGCAACTCTTCATTCCGGTTGCATTACATAGAGGGAGGATTTGCAAATTCTGGCAAATTCTCGACCGATCCATTTCGCCTGCCCGTGAACATGATGGATACCACGGTGACTTCACTATCTACCCCAACTTTACTGGCTGCCCCGCACCTCGACAGCGAAACTCCCGATGCGTATTTGCTGGGAGAATTCGTAACCGATCAGGATGAGGCGGCTTTCGCCGAATTGGTGAAGCGGCACGGAGGCTTGGTTCGCGGCGTCTGCCGGCGAATTTTGTTCGATTCCGCCGCCACCGATGATGCGTTTCAGCAGACGTTTCTTTCGTTGTCTCAGCACGCCCCGCTGTTGTTGCGGACGGTTGCTCCGACGGCCTCGTTGGGAAGTTGGCTTTACCGCGTGGCGGTGAACGCCTCTTTGCAACTCAAACGCAAAACCCGTTCGCGCCGCCGGACGGAAACGCAATTCGCCGAGCACCATCCGCAGGCGATTTCTCCGCAAGAACCTTGGAACGAAGTGCTGCCCGCCCTCGATGAAGAGATTTCCGCCTTGCCCGGGCAATATCGCTCGGCGGTGGTGAAATGCCATCTGGAAGGCAAAACCCAGCAAGATGCCGCCAAGGAATTGGGGATTACCTACGCCACGTTGCGTCGTCGATTGAAAGAAGCCCGCGGACTGCTTCGCAGGCGATTATCGGAACGGGGTTTTGTTCACAACGGCTTTTGGTTGGTTCCGTTGCTTGGGCAATTGTTCACATCGGATCCGGTGTCCGCACAAACGGCTTCCACCATCACGCAATCTGTGCTCGCCAGCAGTTCGGTTCCCGTCACCGCTGCCGGCACGGCAACCGCTGCTGGTGCCTCTGCCACGAGCGGAGCATTCGCCTGGGGAGCCAAGCTTCTCGCCCTCAATCCGCTGATAAAATTGGGCTTGGCATTCGCATTGACGTTCGGCATCGCGGGCAGTTGGTGGATCGGGCATTCTTCCTCTTCTCCCGCTGAACCAAGCCAAGAGTCGGCAGTGCTTTCCGAGGCTCAGCCGGAACCAGAAGCCAAACCAAATTCTCCAATCAAGTCGGGCGTTCACGATCCATTCTTGAAAGACCAATTCGCGTACATCTTTCAGAACGGCCAACTGCTTTCGCCCGAATTTGAAAACGCCGTCAAAGCCCTGGACGATTCTGACGGAACACGCGGCCGAGGCCGCGAAACGGATGAGCTTTTGCTGCCGGAATTGAAAAACTCCCGCGAGATATTAAAGAACGTGTCGTTGCAAGCTCCTTTGCCCAAAAGCACCGATTTGCTCGGCCAAATGCAGAGTTCGATGCTTTCGGAACCCGGCGTGCTGAATTGGCAATTGGCCGGCCCCAACGAGAAACTGCTCGATCCCAAAGTTCAAGCCGACCGCGACCCGTTGCCCGTCGAGCAAGCGATGGAAATTCTCAACGCGCAACACAAGCAGCAAGTGCAGGCCAACTTCGGCCACGCCGTGCCCGCAGCGGGCCAATTCTTCGGGCATCCCGATTCTCAACCGGCCAAAACCCTCAAAGTCATCCCTTTGCATTAAGCATCGTTCGAGAAATCACGATCCTGCCAAAATGAGCGGCAAGTCGCTTCCCGCCGGTTTTTCCGATCCGAAGAACCGGCGGCGAGCGACTTGCCGCTTCGTCATTTTGAGAGCAGTCCTCCCGGCAATCGCAAGGGAAAAATGACGAAAAACCACCGATTGCGGGAAAGGGGAAATTCGGGAAAATCGGGCCTTCCGCACGCCTTTCCCTCAAGGCTATAATTCAAATCACCATTTTCTCAATCAATTTATTATCACTCAGGACAATTCCTCATGAGTGTCAGTGTTGCCCGGCCCGACGTTTCCGATCTGCTGTTTTACGTTTACTCCCGCAATTTGCATCCCGAATTGTTCGCGGTGCAGGCCGAGCGAAAAATCGCGGGACCGAATTACGAAGCCACCGTGCAGGTTTGTGAAGCCGGCCACGTCTTGAAGTTCTGCCAAGGCGATCAAACGCTGATCGAAATTATGACCGCCGAGCATCAATTGTTTCCACAGCACAAACGCCTGTTGGACCGGCGGATTCTGGGTTGCCGGAACGCGGCGTGTCAATTGGGGTCCGGGGTGGAATACCAAGTCAGCTTTCAGTTGGAACGCTTGGAGCCTGCGGTGTTTCATCAAGCCCACGAAGAATTGGTGATGGATTGCCGAACCGCCCAACTCGCGCACGCCTTTCCGGCGGGGCATCGGTTTTCGCCCAATCCGCTCAGTTTGCTTCGCGTGGATGCAGACCGCCGTAGCGTGTTGGTGCATGCCTTTCACACCTTCCCCGACAGCTTCGCCGTGGTGAAAACTCAATCCCTGTTGGAGTTCTGAGAATCACCCCGCCGGAAATCGGCACGCATCGGCCAATGGGCAGGCGGTGCAATTTGACGGCAGGCAGTGGGACCGGCAGTGTTCATAATCCGGCCAACCGGGTTTGCCGATTTTTCGGCAATGCGGGTGATTTTTGATGCAGTGGTGTTTTCCCAATTCCACCAGCAAGGCATGATAATCCCTGAGCAAAGCCACTTCGCGGGGCAAATCCGCAGGAAACGCGAACTCATCGTAGAGGCTCAAATCGGTCAGCAGATGCGTTTCAAAGAACTGTTGCAGCCGGGAATAGGAGCTTATTCTCCAAAACTGCGCCGGCAGATGGGGGACAGGATTCAACCGTTCAAAAATCCGCCGGGTGTAGGCATCAACAACAAACACCGGATGCTGCGAGGCGAAGTTCAACAGGCAATCCGCCGTCTCCGGGCCGATGCCGGGCAATCGCAAAACGTCTTCCCGCACGGTTTTCGTCCCGCGTGCGGGGGCAAGAAATTCTTCGAGGGAATCGAACCCGGCATTCATTACCGTTTGGGAAATCGTTTGCAAACGCAGGGATTTCGTGGGCGCGAACGTGACCTTGCGAATCGCTTCTTGCATTTTTTGGGGAGAAAGATCGGCCAAGCCTGGCAGATTTTGAACTCCCAAGGCTCCCAATTGCCTAACGGCTTCCCAAGCCACGCTCCAATCGCACTGCTGCACCAACACCGCCGTGACCGCAATGTGAAACGGCGTTCCCGGCCACCAAGGATGGGCATACCCGAAATGCCGCCTCAATCGCCGATAGCATTCCGCCAAGCGAGCGGCCGTTTGGGGTTGATATTGCATTTTTCCGTCCGAGACTTGAGCAAAAAAGGCGAGCGGAAGGTGTAAGCCTTCCGGTTTCGCGGAATGGTTCACTTAGGATGGGCGAGAAAATTACTGTCGCATACCTGGATGTGCCACCCAAATTCCAATTCATTCAAAGTCATCATCCGCCAATTATTGTGTCAACGATCCTTACATTGAAGGTTCTCAACTTCAGCCGAACCTTCGCCGGGTTTGCTTGTCTATTCTCTTCCTGCGGTTCACATTTCCCGGCACTGGTTTTGGGGGCGGGACTTGACTAAACTGCTATTTTAGGTGGGATTCTATCCGCATTCCGCCGTTTTTTGCGACCATACCAATTCGAGGATCACCCGTGGCGACCGCAGCAGACCGCAAATTGACCCCAGACGCAGATTCAGAAACCAAACCTCGCAGCCGCAATGGGGCCGAGATTCTGGTCGAGAGCCTCGTGCGGCAGGGAACCCGGCTGGTCTTCGCGTATCCCGGCGGAGCCAGCATGCCTTTGCATCAGGCGCTGCTGAAATACTCGGACCAACTTCGCACGGTTTTGCCTCGGCACGAACAAGGCGGAGGCTTCGCCGCCCAGGGTTTGGCCCGCACCACCGGCGAAGTCGGCGTGTGCATGGCGACCAGCGGACCGGGGGCGACCAATCTCGTCACGGCCATCGCCGATGGAAAACTCGACAGCGTGCCGATGGTGGTCATCACCGGGCAGGTTGCGCAAGCGGTCATCGGCAGCGATGCCTTTCAAGAAACGCCGATGGTCGAAGTCAGCCGAGCCATCACCAAGCATCATTACATGATTACGCGGTTGGAAGATGTCACGCGGATCGTGAAGGAAGCCTATTACGTCGCCAACACCGGCAGGCCCGGTCCCGTGCTGATCGACTTTCCCAAGGATGTGCAACTCGACAGAACCGAGGAGGAGCCCGATTGGGATCCGCCCATGAATCTGCCGGGCTATCATCCCGAACTCCGCAAGCCCGCCCCGGAACAAATTCGGCAGGTCATCGCGGCCATTCGCCGATCCAAACGGCCCGTGCTTTACGTCGGCGGCGGGTGCATTACCTCCGGGGCTGCCGAGGATCTCAAAGTGTTCGCCCTCAAAACCAAAATCCCCGTCACCACCACGGTGATGGGCTTGGGAGCGTTCCCCGGCGATCATCCGCAATGCCTCGACATGCTGGGCATGCACGGCACGGTTTACGCGAACTACGCCGTCAACGAGTCCGATTTGCTGTTGGCTTTCGGCGTGCGATTCGACGACCGCGTGACCGGCAAGCTGGAAGAATTCGCCCGCCACGGCAAGATCGTCCATGTCGATGTGGACCCTTCCGAAATCCACAAAAACAAAGAAGCCCACATTCCGATCATCGCCGACTTGAAGTCGGTGCTTCAGCATCTCAACGTGGCGATGACCGAAGACGATCTGCCCCAAATCGACGATTGGACCAAACGAGTCGCCCAATGGAAGCAGGAATATCCGCTCAAATACAACGAGGATGCGGGCGATGTTATTCTGCAACAATACGCGATTGATGAACTCTGGCGGCAGACAAAATCGCGGGACACCTACATCACCGTGGGCGTGGGCCAACATCAAATGTGGGCCGCTCAGTTTTACAAGTTCAACAAACCCCGCCATTGGCTCAGCAGTTCCGGCTTGGGCACGATGGGCTTCGGACTCCCCGCGGCGATGGGCGTGCAGGCGGCGTTTCCCGATGCCTTGGTGGTGGACATCGACGGCGACGGTTCCTTCCAGATGAACATTCAAGAACTCGCCACGCTGCATTGCGAGAAATTGCCCGTGAAGATGCTGCTCTTGAACAACCAGCATCTGGGGATGGTGGTGCAGTGGGAAGACCGCTTCATGCAGGGCAAACGCGCCCATACCTATTTGGGGCCGATCGATCATCCCGAAGCCCTCGGCGAAGGCGACGGCAGCACGTTCGCGGACCAAACCTATCCCGATTTCGTCAAGATCGCCGCAGGCTACGGCATCGCCGGCCGCCGCGTTCGCAGCAAGGCCGAGTATCCCGAAGCCCTCGCCGAGATGCTCAGCCACGAAGGCCCGTATCTCTTAGATGTGATCTGTCCGTACCAAGAGCACGTGTTGCCGATGATCCCCAGCGGCAAAACCGTGAACGACATCATCACCGAGTAAATGGGTGAAATTAGCCACGGATCGAACACGGATCAAACACGGATTTTTCCCCTCTCGTTCCCAAGCTCTGCTTGGGAACGCACTCAAGCGAAGCTCCGCTTCGCAAGGCGATGATGGGATAATCAACGAATTTCATTGCTGCATTCCCAAGCGGAGCTTGGGAACGAGGTGATGGTGTGCCAAAAAAAACGGATTTTTTCGTGATCCGAGGCGGCTCATTTTTCGTTGCAAGCCAGGGAAAATCCCCTTTCTTTGCTCCTTTTCCGAGGACCGAACGATGCGCGTACATCATCTCAAAACGGGTTGGCTCTGGGTTTTCGGCGTGGGACTCAGCCTGATTTTTACGGGATGGACACCGGCGGCGGAACCGCAAGCTCAAACAAAGGCGGCGGTTGCGGAGAAGCCAGCCGCGAAGAAGCCGCTGCTGCCTTTCACGATTTCCAAAGCAACCACCCGTATCACCGAACCCCTAAAACCCGATGGCACGGTAGACTTCGCCGCCGCGCTCAATGCCCGGCGGAGCCAAGGACTTTCCCCCGAAAACAACGCCGGGGTGCTGTTGATGCAAGCCTTCGGCAAGAATGCCGTGCCCGAAGCCAACCGGGAAAAGTTCTACAAATTCCTGGGCGTGCCCGTACCCGAAGCGAACGAAGGTTCGCTGAAAAACTTCGGCCAAATCGTGAATCAACACCTGAGAGCCAAGGGCGAAGACATCGAGCAAGATCACCAACCGTTTTGGGACCAACAAAACCAAGCCATGAGCCGGCCTTGGTCGCGGAAAGAGTTTCCGTTGATCGCGACTTGGGTGGATGCCAACGCGGCGGCACTCACCCTCGCCGTGCAGGCTTCGCAAAAACCCCGCCTGTTTATTCCGTTAGTGGCTCCAGAAAATGAGTCGCTCTTAAATGCTTCTTTGGAAGGCGTACAAAGAATGCGATCCATCGCCCGGCTGTTGGCGGCCCGGGCCATGTTGGCATTGCACGAGGGCCGGGTTGAAGAGGCTCAAACCGATCTGCTGGCCTGCCATCGCTTGGCATCGCTGTTGGGGCATCAATCGACGATGATCGAAGCCCTAGTCAGCTATGCCCTGGATGCCCTCGCTTGCCGGGCGGACTTGGCTTTCACGCAGTCGGAGAAAATCAGCCAAGCACAACTGGCGGCGTATCGCCAAAAACTGGCCAATTTGCCCGCCTTGCCGAACATGAGCGAATGCATCGATCAGGGCGAACGATTTTTCAGCTTGGACGCCATCAGCAATCTGGCCACTAATCAAGATGAGGAATACGGCCAAAGCGAATCGGACTCCACAATGCCAAATCTCTGGCAGACGGAGGCTGGGGCTTGTCCATCGATTGGGATCTGATCATTAAAACGGTTCAATGGGCTCTACGATGAAACTTGCGTCGCACTCCGGCTGAACCCGCCGACTTTTGCCGACCGGAAAGCCGGCATCGACCAAACTTTGGGGGGAAGATTGAAACAAACTTCAAGCAAAAGCCAACAAGCCTAAGCAATTGGCTTTGATGTTCTTGGGAGGAGACCCGCCCCGCGCGGTGGTCAGTCGGCGAATGGGCAACTGCGCTGCTTGCCTTATTGCTGCCCGCCGTCCGGCAAGCTGCCCAAGCCGAAACCCGCGCCAACACCCGCCGGGATTTGACGATCATCGCCTTCGCCCTCGCCGAGTTCCACCGCGAGACCGGCAAATATCCCGAAACCTTAAGCGACCTGTCTCCCAAGTATTCTCAAAACCATTCCCCAAGACCGCTTCACCGAGAAACCCCTGAAATACCAACGCCAAGCCGCCGGCTATTTGCTCTACAGCGTCGGAGCCAACGGCAAAGATGACAAAGGCCAAGCACGCTCCGCTGACAACGACGAGCCGACGATGTGGCCATCCGCGTGCCGAGTAAACCGGAGTTGTAAACTTCGCATCTTTCAAAGTTGCCTCGGCATCCACAGAACCAGGAGGCTGACGCCTCCCGCTCGCCTTTCCGCATTGGTCATGGGGATTTGGACATTGGTCATTTTCCCCGTCTGGCCCTTGACTCTTGTCTCTCGACCCTTGACCAGCACAAGAATTGGCATCGCATCGGCGAAACACTCTATGATGGGGCCTGGGTTTTGCTTCTGTCGTTTGGTGGGTTTTGGATCTTCATGAAAGCGAATGGGGAGCGGGTTTCGCTGGCCGACTTGCTGGGCATTCAGGTGCTCCGGCGGTTGGACCAGAACGAACCCAAGTATTGCGCGGACATCGATGCCCCGTTGGCGGCGGATGCTCCGCGCGATCATCGCGGCCATCTGAAACATCCCGTCCGCGTGCTTGCCGACCGGGCCGACCGGGTGCTGCAAACTCGGCACGGGGTCTCGGCGGGGTGGATGGGCGAAGTCGTCGGCTGGCTGCGGGTGATTCGCTTTTTGGGTTATTTACTCGTTTTGGTATTCGCCTTCGGCTTGGCCGAACCGTTGCTCAAGGAGGGAGAAGTCGTCAACGTCGAATGGATTTTCGGCTTCCTGGCCACGCTGTTCATTTCGATGGCGATTACCTCGACGTTGATGATCTTGGCGATCTTCGCCAAGCGGAAGGATGAAGATTCGCCCGATCGGGTTCACGCGGGCGGGGCGACCAAATCCTTCGCGAAATTGTTGATCGTGCATTGGCTGATTCAATTCGTGATCCGCCGGGCGGTTCCTTGGATTGAACGCCGCATCTTAAAACGCACGGGCGATAAAAGCCCCGAAGAAATCAAGCGTATCGAGACCGTCACCGAAAGCCTGTACGACACGCTCTCGCAGCAATCCCGCCGCATGGCTTTGGAAGCCGCCGCCACCAGCAACACGGTTTGGTTTTTACTCAGCATTGGCGTGCTGATGTCGCTGGGCAAGATGGGGCTGTTTCGCGAGTACGATTTTCGCTGGCGGGCCACGATTGTTTCCGAAGAGTTCATGCGGGAATCCACGCAGGCGTTGGCGGTTCCGATCAAAGGTTGGCCGTTGGTCAGTCAACCCACCGAAGCCGATGTCCGCTGGCTGGCGACGGGAAAATTAAGCGACACCGCGGGCGATAAAACCCCGGAAGAAAGCCATCAAGACCATAGACAACTTTGGGGCCGCTTGTTTCTGGCGTATCTTTTGTATTACGGCGTCTTGCCCCGGTTTGTGTTGATGGTCGTTTCCCGTTGGCTGGCCGCGCGGGGTTGGAAGGGTTTAAGGCCGAAGCTCAAAGATCCGTATTTCAAAACCATTGTGGAGAACATCGAAACCCCGCCGTTTGAATCGACATTGGAAGAGCAGTCATCAGAGGCCGGAGATCAGGGGCCGGAGGTCAGAGGCGAGCGGGGCGGCGTAAGCCCCCCGGTTCCGTTGGTTGCTCCCATCAATGTCGAAGAAAACCAGGAGGCTGACGCCCCACGCTCGCCAATTGGCTCGAACACCTTTGTGTTTTCTTATGATGTGAAAGAGCCGAGCGAAGGCTGGCCGAAGTCGCTTTCGATGTCGGCCAACGGTTCGGTCATCAACCTGGGCAACGCCAGCGACCGCGCCGCCCGCAAGCAGGCGCAGGCGGAACTTGCCGAACGGCGGGATGAAGTTGGGCTGTTGGTCATCGTGGCGGATTTGGTCGATAACCCGGATGGCTTGTTCGAGCATTTCGTGCGGGAGACCATCAACCATCTTCATCCCCAAGCCGGGCGGTCGATGGTGTTGATCGGCGGCGAACGCTTGCGAAATCGCTACGAAGGCGATGCGAAGAAAATCGCGGATCGGATCGAGCTTTGGAAACACAAGGGAATCTCAGCCGGGATCGAACGCGAAAAGATCGTGGAGTTCGACATCGAACACGCCACCACCGCCGCGCGGGATACTGCTCCGCGAACGGATGCGAACTTTTCAGCCCCATGCAAAACGGCAAGCAAAGGACTCGGCGGGTCTGCAATCGGCGGGGTTGTTCCGCAAGGCGACTTCCGTGGTGATCATGAGCCGCATCCACGAAGACACGGCCAACAAATCCGCCGAGGGTCTTCGCGAAACGACTTTGGAAATCCACAAGCAACTTCGCGGGCTCTACCAAAAGCAAGCCTCGGCCTTGGAGAAAGCCTTCGCCAACGTCAAGATCGACACCGACCGCATTCGCTCGGCGGTTTCGGAGACCGCCCATCATACCCATCATCGGCTCGACCAATTGGAAACTTTCTCGCGGATGACCGCCATCGTTGGACGGTACACCAAAGGACTCAGCGGCAAATGGGCCGTGGGCGGCGGCTTGGTGTGCGCGATGGGCAGCGGAGCGATGGCAGTGATGGCGGCCCCCGCATTGTTGCCCGCACTGATTCCCGCCGCCGCGATGGGGGCGCAAGCGGGCGTGTTGGGGGGAGTGCTTTCGGCTCATGCCCCGCATCTGGCGGCGAAACTTTCCTTCCGACGGCCCAAAGAGAAGGCAGAAACCGAAGAACCCGCGGACGATTTGCCCGAAGCGGAATTCTGCTTGGATGATTTCGTGCGATCCAGTACGCTATTGGCATTGATCTTGGAATTGCAAGGCAACCCCGAAGACCGCATCGCCCGCGCCTTGGAAGCGATTTTGCCCGAACTTTCCGAAGAGGAATTGACCACCCCCGAAACCGCCAGCCGTTGGCTCGCCAATGCCGCCGACCGCACCGAAACCTACTTGCAATCATCAAGAAATTAATTCAAAAGAATTGTGTGCCATGCCCACGGCTTTGCGTGGGCATGCGGAATGTTGGGGATGGTGCATTCTCATAACCACTCAAAGCAGTGGCCATGCCACCCTTTAATAACACCACGGATTGATTTGATCGCTTCCCGATGACCACGATTTCGCCTGTCGATTATAGTTTTCAAGACCTCGAAAAAATCAACGAGGATCCGATCATCGTCACCGTGGCCGGCCATGCCAACCACGGGAAGACTTCCATCATCCGCACCTTCACCCGCGACAACAAATTCGGGGCCGTCAGCGATGAACCGGGCACGACCAAAGACATTCACTACACCAAGTTCATTCTGCATGGCAAGACGTATCTCAAACTGTTCGATACGCCGGGCTTTCAGTATTCCAGCCTGGCGATTGAAACCCAAGGCGAGACCTGCGTGATCGAAGACATCGAAAAGTTTTTCCGTTCCAGCGAGGAATTCCGGCACGATCTTTTGGCCCTCGAACAGGTCCGCAAAAGCCACATGATTTTGTACGTCGTCGATGTGACCCAACCGCCCAACGAACGGCTGCGGGATGATTTTCAGGTGTTGGCCAAGTCGATGATTCCCGTCTTGCCGTTGTTCAACTTCACGACCAACAAGTCGGCCAACTACGAGAAGGAATGGAAGGAAGCCCTTCGCCGGTACAACTACCACGACTTCACCCGCTACGATGCCCACCACTTCAACCCCGCCCACGAGCAAAAGCTTTATCAGCGAATGGTCGATAAGTTGGACGACCATTCGCTGCAACGAAAATTTTTGGAATGGCGGATGCGGGACAGCCGCCGGCAAGAACAAGATTTGGCCCGCCGGGGACGGTTGGTGATTTGCGAAATGCTGTTGGATTGCGTCGCCTACCGCGAACGGCCACGCACGTCACCAAAGACAACCGCAAAGACGTGGAGAAAATCGTGCTGGACACTTTCCGCAAGCGGATTCAAGAGCGGGAGTTTCAAGCCTTCGAACAACTCTTGGAAGTTTACAACATCGACCGCAATCGCTTGCACAACCAAGGCGATGCCGGCGAAGCCACCCCGATTTGGAACCGCGACCCCTTCGGCCCGCAGTCCAAGCGGGATTTTGGCGTGGGCGTTTCCGGCGGGATGGCCAGCGGGGCGGTCACCGGCGGCACGATTGATGCCATGGTCGGCGGAGCCTCGTTCATGGCCGGGGCGGTGATTGGGGCGGTGGTCGGCGGAGTGGCGGGATTTTTCGGCGGTGCCCTGTTCAATCGCCAATACGATGCCGAAACCGGCGTGGTTTCGATTCAAGCCGAACCCAACATTTGGCGGATGCTCGCGGGCCGGGCGGTGGCGCTCTTCAACGATATCCGGCATTGCGGAGCCGCCAGCGAAGCCGATTTCAAAATCTCCACCAAACCGCCGGAATTTTCCAAGAAGCAATGGAACCAACTCTTGCACATTCTGAGTGCCGTTTCGCACACCCCGGAACTCAGCCGCATCGGCAACAATGCTTCCCAATTCGCGGCGTTACCGGAAAGGCTCCGCCGCCTCCGCGAACAAAAACTCGCCGAACTCGATGACTGGGTAGACGCCGCGAGCGAAGATCTCAAAACGGAACAAGTGTAGGTCCGGCCGTCAAACTACCTCAATTAAACCAAATCCGTTCGACACGGCCGGTCTACCACTAATTCCAATTCCGAAAAATTTTAGTTAGAAATTTTGCCATGCCGAAAATCTCTCTCAAAACCCGAAAGCCGGTGAATCGGCTTACTCTCGCCGACTTTAGAGCGAATCCTGTTGGAGTATGCAATCGACGAAGAAACTTTATCTGGGCGCGACGAGACATGGGTCCGACCACTGAATGTTTCAGTCGTTCCAACGCGCAGTTACACGCATGTTGCTGCGGAGTTTACGACACCATGCGGTAAAAAGTATTTAGGTTCGGTTACCGTTTCCACTTTGGATAACACTCCTGAAGTTTGCCAAGGCGCTATCCGGCACGGCCGCACTTGGTTGTTTGTATCTAATCCTGAATCCTTTTGTTTTGATGAATCAAGACGAGAGCTACTTCAGTCGCTTGCTTTGTCCGAAAAGGAAATGTTTCCGTTGGAATTTCATTTGCAAATTGCCGTCGCTGGTCATCCCGAATACCACGGCGGTGTTTTAACCTAGAGGCTTATTCAATTTCTGAATCGGATACCGGCCAGTTGAGGAATAAGCCTTGCCCTTTTTCCAACTTGAAAACGTCGCAGGATAGTCACAACTCGGCCGTGCCAGCCATCAATCATCGTCAACCAAATCAGAAATGGCCGGCACAGCCGGCCCTACTCTTCGAGATCTTTTATGCTTCGCTCCTTTATCATTGGAATGTGTAGTCTGCTCTTGTTGCCGATTTTGGCATCGCCCTGTTTCGCTCAGAAGGCGGCGATGTCGGATTACATCAATCAGCACGAGGAACAATCCTGGGCTGCGGCACTCAAAATTTGGAACTGGGCGGAGCCGGGTTATCAGGAAACCCAGTCTTCCAAACTGTTGGCCGACATGCTGGAAGATGCCGGCATGAAAGTCGAACGCGGCGTGGCGAACATTCCCACCGCCTTCACCGCGACTTTCGGCGAAGGCAAACCCGTGATCGGCATTTTGGGCGAATACGATGCCTTGCCCGGTCTCGTCCCAAAACGCGGTTCCCTATCGCGATCCCAACCCGAAACTGACTTACGGGCACGGGTGCGGGCATCATGTGTTCGGCGTCGCATCGGCGGCGGCGACGCTGGCGATTGTCGATCAGATCAAAGCCGGACAAATCAAGGGCACCGTGCGGTTTTATGGATGCCCGGCGGAAGAAGGCGGCAGTGCCAAGGTGTTCATGGTCGAAGCGGGGCTTTTCAAAGATTGCGATGTGGTGCTGCATTGGCATCCTTCCAGCCAAAACTCGGCGGGGGATCGCTCTTCGCTGGCTCGCATGGCGGTCAAGTTTCGCTTTCACGGAAAAGCCGCCCATGCCGCCGGGTCCCCGGAGCAAGGCCGCTCTGCATTGGATGGCGTCGAACTCACGAACCACGCCGCGGAATTGCTCCGCGAACACACGCCCGATTTCACGCGGATTCATCACGTCATCACCGCGGGTGGCAACGCCCCGAATGTCGTGCCGGATTTCGCCGAGGTCTACTACTACATCCGCCATCCCAAGGGCCTTGTTGTCAAACCGCTTTATGAGCGTTTGGTGCTTTGCGCCAAAGGGCGGAGCCCTCGCCACGGAAACACAAATTGGAGATTGATTTTCAAGGCGGCATTCGCGAAATCCTACCCAACAACGCGCTTGGCCCAAGTCACCATGAAAAACCTGAAGGAACTTAACGATCTGAAATACACCGAGGAAGAAATAAGTTCGCCTTCAAACTGCAAAACGAACTGCCCAAACCGCGAACCGCTCGCGGAAATTGCCGAGGTCAAAGATCGCAGTGGAACAGTAGGCAAAGGTTCGACCGACGTGGGCGATGTGTCCTGGGTCGTTCCCACCACGGGGTTTACCACCGCGTGCATGGTTCCCGGCACGCCGGGGCATTCTTGGCAAGCCGTCGCCTGCGGCGGAACCACCATTGCCGAGAAAGGCATGATTCTGGCAGCCCGCGTGTTGGCGGCATCGGCTTGGGATTTGTATCACGTCCCCCGAAACCATCGCCGCCGCCAAAAAAGAACACGAACGCCGTCTGGGCGAGGAGAAATATCAATCGCTGATGCAGCCCGATCAAAAACCGCCCGCTCGATTACCGCAACCCACCCAAACGCTGATGACTCCATTTCCAGCACAGCGAAGACCCGCTAAAAACCCCGCGTGCAATTTCTGCCGGGCGGAGGACCGGCCCGCGCGAAACTGCTGGAAAAACTGGGCATCCACACGGTGGAAGATTTGCTGTGGTATCTGCCGCGGGATGTAATCGACATGACGCACATCACGCCAGGTTCGCAGCCCTTCGTGCCGGATGAAATGCAAACGGTGCGCGGCGTGGTCGTGGACCGCGAAAGCCGGGAAATCTCCGGCAACCGCACGATGACCTGCCGTGCTGCTCGATTGCCGAGGCGAGTTCGTGCGGGGGCTTGGTTCAATCAACCGTGGATGCTGCAAAAGTTCCGCGAAGGCAACGTCGTGCTCTTCACCGCCAAACCCAAATTCGGAGGCGGGCGTTGGGAATTCAACAACCCCCGCATGCAATGGATTCAAGAAGATGACACAACGACTCACGGCGGCATCGTCACCCGGTACGGGTTGACCGATGGCTTGAATTTGGATGACCTTCGCCGACTGATCCGCACCGCCGTCGAACAATTTGCCCAGCATGCTTCCCGAACATCTGCCGGACGATTTTCGCAAGCAATTCCACCTGACCGACATTGTCCCGGCCCTCGCCCAATTGCATTTGCCCAAAACGCGGGAAGCAATACCAAGCGGCGCGCCGGCGGCTGTTGTTCGATGATTTTTTCGAATTTCAACTGGGCTTGGCGCTGCGTCGGCGGGCGTGGCGGGAACAGGCGGAGGCTCCCGTGTTGGAGACCACCGCCAAGATCGATGCCCGCATTCGGCGGCTGTTTCCCTTCGCCTTCACCGCCGGCCAAAACCGGGCCGTGCGCGAAATCTCTAGCGGATCTTGCCAGCGGTCGGGCGATGCACCGTTTGCTGCAAGCCGATGTGGGAGCCGGCAAAACCGCCATTGCGATTTACGCGATGCTGGTCGCGATCGCGGCGGGACATCAAGCCGTGCTGATGGCTCCCACCGAAGTCCTCGCCCTGCAACATTGGCACACGCATGGAAACCGCGCTGGCCCACAGCCGAGTCAATCGCCAGCTACTAACGGGCCAGTCTCACCGCCGCCGAGCGCCGCGACGCATTCGCAGGAATCCGCTCCGGCGAAGTCGCAACTCATCGTGGGCACGCAAGCGGTGATTCAGCACGATGTCGCAGTTCGCCAACTTGGGCGTGGTCGTGATCGATGAGCAACACAAATTCGGCGTTCGCCAACGGGCGATTTCACTCGGCCAGCGAACTTGTCGCCCCACGTGTCCTCGTGATGACTGCCACGCCGATTCCCCGCAGCCTCTGCCTCACGCAATTCGGCGATTTGGACATGTCGCTCATTTCCGAACTCCCGCCGGGCAGGCAACGCATTGTCACCAGCCGCATGACCGGCCCGCATGCCCGCCAGCGGGCTTGGGATTTCCTCAAGAAGCAACTCCATGCGGGCCGGCAGGCTTTTATCATCTGCCCCCGCGTCACCGGCACTTCGCATGATGATGAGACCCCCAATTCCTATCGAAGACATTCCAGAACCCGGCGAGCCCCTCGCCAGTGCCGAAGAAGTTTACCGCGAGCTAAGCCAAGGGGAACTCCAAGAGTTTTCCATTGGGCCTCGTGCACGGGCAAATGGACCGCGAGGACAAAGCCAAGCGATGGATGCCTTCCGCGACGGCCAGACCCAAGTCTTAATCGCCACGACCGTGGTGGAAGTCGGCGTGGATGTGCCCAACGCGACTTTGATGGTGATCCATCAAGCCGAACGTTTCGGCCTTTCGCAACTGCACCAACTTCGCGGCAGAATCGGGCGGGGCAAATTTCAGGGCTATTGTTTTCTGTTCACAGAAACCGACAACGAGGATTCCCAAAAACGCCTGCTCGCGATGGAACAAACTTCAGACGGCTTCAAAATCGCCGAGGCCGATTTTCAACTGCGAGGCCCCGGCGACATCCTCGGCACGAAACAACACGGCGACCTGCCCCTTAAAGTCGCCGACATCAAAAGAGATGCCCTCTTACTATTCGAAGCCCGTAATGCCGCGTTGGACATCATCAACTCCGGCCAATTCGACCAACCGGATTTCGCGAAAACCAAACACCGCGTGCTCACCCGCTTCACGAACGCCCTGGATCTCCCGCAAACGGGATAAACCAGAAGGCGACGTTATCGTGAGGGAGCCTGCGGGAATGAATGCGGGGCATTGCTTCGGAATGGCAGGCGGTGGGGCTTGCGCTTCAAAACTGCGGTGGGTTCGGTACACTTAGAGGAAGGGAACCAGCGGTTCTCTCAGCTTTTGGGGAACTTTTCTTAAATGGAACATTTTTCAAGGAGATGCTCGATGATGACCAAGTGGACTTTCTGCGCAGCGGTGTTGGGACTGGGACTTTTGCAATCTGCAATGGCGGATGACAAGAAAGGCGATTCTCCCGTGTTGAACCACAAAATGAATTCGCTGGCGGGTAAACCCGTCAAGCTGGAGGACTACAAAGGCAAAGTGCTGTTGATCGTGAATACCGCCAGCCGCTGCGGCGCGACCCCGCAATACGAAGACCTCGAAGCCTTGTACGAAAAGTATTCCAAAGATGGCTTGGTGGTGTTGGGCTTTCCTTGCAATCAGTTCGGCAAGCAGGAACCGGGCGATTCCACGCAAATCGCCGCCTTCTGCAAAAAGAATTACGGCGTGACTTTTCCCATGTTCGCCAAGGTGGAAGTCAACGGCGAGTCGGCTTGCGATCTCTACAAGTATCTCACCTCAAAAGAAGCCTGCCCCCAAGATGCGGGCAAGGTGAAGTGGAACTTCGAGAAATTCCTTATCAACCGCGAAGGCAAAGTCGTGGCCCGCTTCCGCACGAGCGTAAACCCCAGTTCCAAACCCGTGGTAGAAGCCATCGAACGCGAACTGAAACCAGCCTCTTGATTAAGACCGTGCCCGGCTAATGGCAAAGAGAAGACGCACCGCAGCAGCACCGCAACCAGAAACAGATTGATGAGTGTTGAGTGATGATTTTTGAATGTCGAAGTAGGAAATCGAAGTCAGCACCAGCGAGCATGAAATTGGTTTTTACGCCGAAGGCGTTAGATTCCACAACCCAGAGTCGCGAAGCGCACTCTGGGTGAGAGTTCCATCAAAACGCATTACCCCGAAGGGTTACACCACGGGATCGGTCTAACCCCTGCGGGGGAAATGCGGATTTTCATTCAGGTTCCCTGGGTCGCGCGTCTGCGCCGCTGACCCTGGGTTGTGGAATCTAACGCCTTCGGCGTAAAGAGATTACGACTATCTCTTTGTGCAAAATATTCTCTTGAAAACAAACTTTTTCTCGTTTGCTGTGCAGTGCAAAGAAGAGGACAAATGGCATAGATCGAATGCCTTTTCGTATTGGCAACCGCCTGGTTTTCGGATCTCCAATTGTTTTTCTTTGCGTCTTCTCTTTGCACCTTTGCGTCAAATGGATTTTGAGGAACGTGATAGGAAAGCCCGATGCTGAAATTGCTTTTGTCTTGTGTCTGCCTCGTGCTTTTCGGCGGCGATCTTACGGCGGCAGAGCGGCCGAATGTGTTGTTGATTTTGGTAGATGACCTCAAACCCGCGTTGGGTTGTTATGGAGATCCCGTCGCCAAGTCCCCGAACATGGATGCCCTCGCCGCCCGTGGGATGCGGTTCGATTTGGCCTATTGCAACCAAGCCGTGTGCGCCCCGTCGCGGTTCACGTTGATGCTGGGTTCGCATTCCACCTCCACCGGGCTTTACGGGCTGGGCAGCCAATTGCGGGAAATCGTCCCCAACGCCGTCACTTTGCCTCAACACTTCGCCAAGTTGGGTGGCTACCGCACGGAATCTCTGGGCAAGATCTTTCACATCGGCCACGGGAACCACGGCGATCCTGAATCGTTCAGCGTGCCGCATTTTCACGAGAAAGTCATCGAATACCTCGACCCTGCCAGCACCGAAGGCGGAAAATTGACGCGGGAAGAAGCCTACTTCACCAATCAGAAACTCGACCAGATTCGCTCTTTGCCTCGCGGGGCGGCGTTTGAGTCCCCGGACGTGGCGGATACGGAATATGCCGATGGCCGCGTTGCCGCCGAGGCCGTCAAACGGCTGCGGGCTGCGAAAATTCGCCGCGAAAAAGAGGGAACACCGTTTTTTATGGCCGTGGGTTTTGCCCGTCCGCATTTGCCGTTCAGCGTGCCGAAAAAATACTGGGATCTTGTACGACCCGGCTTCGCTGCCCATGCCCGAATTTGAAGATCTGCCCGCCGGCGCACCGCCAGTCGCGGGAAACGGGGCGGCGAAATCACCAACTACAAACCCGTCCCCGAGACGCGGGACGCCGATACAGCGAAGAACTCAAACGCAAACTTATTCACGGATACTATGCCGGCATCAGTTTCGTGGATGCCCAAATCGGCAAAGTGATTGATGAACTCGACCGCCTGGGATTGGCGGATGAACACGATTATTGTGCTGTGGGGCGATCATGGATTTCATCTGGGCGATCTGGGGATCTGGACGAAGCACACCAATTACGAGCAAGCCAATCGCATTCCGCTGCTGATCGATTGCACCGGGCATCACCCAGCCGAGACTTCCACGAAACAACTCGCGGAAAGTGTGGACATGTTTCCCGACGCTCGCCGATCTCGCGGGATTGCCCGCTCCCAAGGCCCGCAAGCCGTGGATGGCGTCAGTCTTGTGCCGGTGCTGAAAGACCCCGCACGTTCGCGTGAGAGACCATGCCTATCATGCTTATCCCAAGCGTAAATTGGGCCGGGCGATTCGCACCGAACGCTACCGTTTGGTGGAATGGCAGTCGCATGGAATGGCGGCGTCCAAGGCGATTTACGAACTTTACGACTACAAAACCGATCCTTTGGAAACCGAAAACTTAGCGGCGAAGCAAACCGAAATCGTCGCCCGGTTAAAACAAATCCTCGCCAAGCACAAACCGCCGGTCTCACGTTAGGAAAGCTCTTATGCTCCTTCAAAATACAATTCTCAAAGCCGTTTGTTTCGGTCTGCTGGTTCTTTTTCCGCTCGGTTCCTGGGGGGCAGACTCGAAAAATTCCTCTGCCCAACTGAATCGCCGGCCGAACATTATTACCGTCTTTATTGATGACATGGGCTTTAGCGATCTGTCTTGTTTCGGCGGCAAGACGGTGAAGACGAAGAACATCGACCAGTTGGCGAGCGAAGGCATCAAGTTTACAAACTTCTACGTCAACGCCCCGATTTGCTCGCCTTCGCGGGTGGCTTTGACCACGGGGCAATATCCGCATCGTTGGCGAATCAGCTCTTATTTGGCCCATCGCCAACTCAACAAAGAACGCGGCATGGCTCAATGGCTTGATCCCGAAGCTCCTTCCTTGCCCCGCGAACTTCAAAAAGCCGGTTATGCCACCGGGCATTTTGGGAAGTGGCACATGGGCGGCCAACGCGACGTGGGCGAGGCTCCTTTAATATCCGCATACGGTTTCGATCAAAGCCTGACCAACTTCGAGGGCCTCGGCCCCCGCGTGCTGCCTTTGAAAGATGCCTACAACGGCAAGCCCGCCAAAAAGCACGACCTCGGCTCGGCGAACCTCGGCCACGGACCAATCCGCTGGGAAGACCGTTCGGTCATCACGGCGGCTTTCGTGAAAGATGCAATTCAATTCATCGACCAGGCTCAATCGCAACACAAACCGTTCTTCGTCAACATCTGGCCGGACGATGTGCATTCGCCGTTCTTCCCGCCCGAAGTGCTTCGCAAAAAAACCGATGGCAGCAAACGGGCCTTATATTATGCCGTGCTAAAAGCAATGGACGAACAGCTTGGGCAACTCTTCGAGCGCGTGAAGGGCGATGAAAAACTGAAGGGCAACACGCTGATTTTTGTGGCTTCGGACAACGGCCCCGAAGCGGGAGCCGGCCAATGCAATCCGCTGCGAGGTTCTAAGACCTACCTTTATGAAGGTGGGGTGCGTTCGCCTTTGATCGTGTGGGGGCCGAATTTCATAGCTCCCCAAGCGGCGGGAACGACGAACGATACCAGCGTGCTGTGCGCACTCGATTTGAACCGTTCGATCTACGAAATGACCGGAGTGAAACCGTCCAAAAATGCGAAGCTCGACGGCGAAAATCTGGCCTTAACTTTGGTTGGGCTGGAGAAAAACACCCGCCAAGCGCCGATCTTTTGGCGACGCCCGCCGGATCGTCCCGGCACGAAACGGGAACCCAATCCCGATCTTTCCGTCCGCGAAGGCCATTGGAAATTCTACGTCAATTACGATGGTTCCCATCCGCAACTTTACGATCTCAAAGCGGATGAAAGCGAAACCGCAAACGTGGCCGACAAACATCCCCAGGTCGCCCAGCGATTGCAAAAGCTCATCTTCCAATGGAACGCCGAGATGCCCCGCGATGCGGGCGATCCCCAATACAAGCAGGCGGCGGCAAAAGCGAACGGCCAATAAGCGGGTATTGGGAACGGTTTACTTTTTGATGAGCACGGCATCGCACCAGTCGGCGTAGTCGAGCACATCGCCGAACTCGCCGAAGTCTACCCGCAACGTCAAGCGTTTGACTCCGGCGAGGGGAATCTCGGGCAATTCCATTGCCGGGTCTTTGGCGGTTTGGGGTTTGCTGCGGAAGACTTCCTTGCCATCGGTTTCGACCGCGAACACCGCGCTTCCGCCGGATCTCGGCGGCATCGTCCAGGCCCACGGTTCCGCGAAAGGTTTGATATTCGCCGTTTAAGTCGTAACTCACCGCCGATTGGCTGTGCATTCCCAAACCTTTGGGATATTCGCGGCCATCCAAACGCAACGGTTCGCCCAGCACGTTGCGGTCGGATTTGAGTTCCCAAGCCCCGGCAAGAAAAGGCTTGTGTTCGTAACGGGCGGGTTTTAAGTCGCTTAAGTAAACCGCCCTTCCGCCCAAAACGCGAATCGAAATCACCGCCGAGAGCGGCAAATCGAGGTCGGCCCCGAAGGCGGCTTTTGCAATCAGACGGTTGCCGGCTTCCAACGTCACGCCAGTCGCGGTGAGCAGCGAACCATCGGTGAGAGACAACAACATGCGCGGACCTTTGACGGCGGGGAGGCTGAGAAGTTCGCGGCTCATCGTCACCAGCCGAATGCTGTCGCGGGGGATGGCGGTTTCTCCCACGGGGCCGTTCAGACGGAGGGCTTTTTCGGTCAGTCCCAAGAATTCGCCGCCGGCTTGGTCGCCGTTTTTCAGATCCGCCAAGTCGGTGTTTTGTCGGCGGTCCAGCACGGTTCCCAGTGCGCGGGAACGCCCGGCGGAGATTTCGGGGACTTCCAAAATGAAGCCCGCGATGGTTTCCAGCGGAACCTGCACCGATTTCCAACTGGGAAACGCCTGCCAACGGGCGAGGGCAAGAGTGTCATCAATGGTTTCGGGATTGGCCGCCAAGCGGTCGCCATTGGCCAGAAAAATCACCGCTCCCCAAAGATGGGGCTTTAAGCGTTTGTGATCGAAGCGAAGTTCCAAAACATCTTTTGCGGTGAAGTTTTGCGGCTTTCCGTCGATGGAAATTGCGATCTCCGCCGGCGACAATCCAGTTAAAGTTCCCGCATGCGATTTGCCTTGAACGTCCACCACCGAGACTGGCAGCGAAGCCACTAATAATCTTCCGTTCGCCAACAAGGAACCCAAGCACAACAGGCCGATCGCGAATTTTGAAAAGCAGGTTGGGTGGGTTGGCATCATAGCTTTATGATTTAATGAAACGTGTATCACAGGTTGTCTCAAGAAAAAAATCATAACCCGAAGCGTTAGCGAGGGACAGCAGAAATCGCTCGCTGACGCTTCGAGGTTATGATTTTTTTGGGTTTGGGCTAGCGGGACGGAATTCCGGGCGCTATAAGTCTTTTATGAATACTCAAACCTCACAATTAAATACAGGACCAACTCCGCCACGGGGGAAGCGGCCTCAGCGGAACCAAATTGCGTTTCGGTCGGCCTCGCTGGATCAATTGATCCCCAGGGATCATCGCGTTCGCTCGGTCTGGGCCTCTCTCGTCACACTGGAAACCGCCCGGCGTACAACGTGCAGTTCGCCAGTGATGGCGACACGCGGATGATTGTTTCCGTGGATGTCACAAACAATGGGAGCGACGGCGGGCAGATGTCGCCCATCCACGAAATGTCCGCGAGCCTTACGGCAAGACGCCTCAACATTCAGTAGTCGATGGCGGGTTCAGAACGAATGATCATATCACCATTCACAAAACAAGGAACCCACCCAACCGCCGAACGGCAGCTCACAGACAGTGCTCCGACCCTTTCGCAAAAAAACCGCCAAAGGAACAGGGAACCCGACCACAAACCTAAAAACTCACAGCCTCTTCGGGGTACGCATCATCCGGGTTAGGCTTTCGGCTGTAGGAAGAGGGAGCCGGGCGGGGGATTGCCGGCCACGAACCACGGACCACAGACCACACGGACAAACCACCATGCTTTGGGAAGTTGAAATTACACCGGCGGAAGGGCTGCCGGATCGCGAAGCGGAGCGCGTGCTTGCGGACAGCCGGGCCTTTGGAGCGGATTCCATTCGCGAGGTGCAATCCGCGAAATCGTTTTTGATCGAAGGCGACCTCGATCAAACCGCCATCGAATCCGCCGCCCAAGGTTTGCTGGTGGACTCGGTCGTCGAAACGTGGACCGCCCGCCGGATTGATGGCGAGATCGACTTTCAGCATCCGCCTAAAAATAATGGCGAGTTGCTGTTGAACGTACTTTTCAAACCCGGCGTGACCGATAACGTTGGCTCGACCGCGAAGGCGGCTTTGGAGAAGCGGGGGATTCTCGCCTTAGCCGTCGCCACCTGCCGCAAGTACCGCATCAATGCCGATGCGGTAGAACGCGATCTGGACCGCCTGGCCACGCGGGTGTTATCCAACGATGCCATCGAGCGCATCGCCTGGGGACCACTGCGGATGAAAGCCATCTCGCTGGGCAGCCCGTATCGGTTTGAACTCATTCACGTGCCGATCCGCGAAATGGATAATGCGGCGCTGATCGAACTCAGCCGCAAGGGGCAGTTGTATTTGAACCTGACCGAGATGCAAACCATCCAACGGCATTTCCTCGCCGAGGACCGCGACCCCACCGATGTGGAATTGGAAACTTTGGCCCAAACCTGGAGCGAACATTGTTCGCACAAAACGCTGGCCGGGCGGATTCACTACCGCGATGACGAGCGGGAACTCCACTTCGAGAACATGCTGAAGGAAACCATCTTCGCCGCCACGGTCAGCATTCGCGAACGATTGGGCGAAGCCGATTGGTGCGTGAGCGTGTTTAAGGACAACGCGGGGATCGTCAAGTTCGATGACAAGCAAAACGTGTGCTTCAAAGTGGAAACGCACAACCATCCCTCGGCTCTGGAACCTTATGGCGGCGCGAACACGGGTTTGGGCGGCGTGATTCGCGACCCGATGGGAACCGGTCTGGGGGCCAAGCCCATCTGCAATACGGACGTGTTCTGCTTCGCCCCGCCGGAGACCGCTTACGAAGATTTGCCGCCCGGCGTGCTGCACCCGAAAATCGTAGCGCGTGGCGTGGTCGCGGGCGTGAGAGACTACGGCAACCGCATGGGATTGCCCACCGTCAACGGGGCCGTGTATTTCGATCCGCGTTATCTGGGAAATCCCTTGGTCTATTGCGGGAACGTGGGAATGATTCCCGTCGACAAGTGCGAGAAGCAACTTTCGCCGGGCGATTTGATTGTCGCAGTCGGCGGCAAGACGGGCAGGGATGGCATTCACGGGGCCACGTTTTCGTCGGCGGAACTCACCGAAGACAGCGAAATGCTTTCCGGCGGAGCGGTGCAAATCGGGAATGCCATCACCGAGAAAATGGTGCTCGACGTGATCTTGGAAGCCAGAGATCGCGGCTTGTATTCCTCCATCACCGATTGCGGAGCGGGTGGATTCTCAAGTGCCGTGGGCGAAATGGGCGAACACACCGGAGCCGAGGTTTGGTTGGACAAGGCCCCCTTAAAATACGCGGGGCTGTCTTATGCGGAGATTTGGATTTCCGAAGCCCAAGAACGCATGGTGCTTGCCGTCCCGCCCGCGAATTGGGAAGCCTTTGAAACTCTCTGCCAAAGCGAAGGCGTGGAAGCCGTGGTCATCGGGAAGTTCACAGAAACCCAACGGCTGGTTTTGAAATACCAGGGCGTCGAAGTCGGCAATTTGTCGATGGAGTTTCTGCACGAAGGCCGCCCGGACGTAGTTCGGCAGGCGGTGTATCAATCGCCAAAATCTCAGCCGCTTTCCGTGCCGAAAAAAGCCCGTTACGACGAAGATCTGAAAGCCATTTTGGGTTCACTGAACGTGTGTAGCAAGGAGTGGATCATTCGGCAATACGATCACGAAGTGCTGGCGGGCAGCGTGATTAAGCCTTTGGTGGGGGCCGCGAATGATGGGCCTTCGGATGCGGCGGTGGTTCGCCCGGATTGGAATTCCTCGCGGGGCTTGGTGATCGCCTGCGGAATGAATCCCCGCTTGGGCGACTATGACCCCTACTGGATGGCTGCTTCCGCGATTGATGAAGCCCTACGGAATTGCGTGGCCGTGGGGGCCGATCCCGCACGCATCGCGATTCTGGATAATTTTTGTTGGGGCAACACGGACAAACCCGAAACCCTGGGAAGTCTCGTGCGGGCGGCGATGGCTTGCCAAGATGCGGCGATTGCCTTCGGAACCCCTTTCATCAGTGGCAAAGACAGCTTGTACAACGAGTTTTCCTACTTCGACGAGCACGAACAACGGCAAACGGTGGCGATTCCGCCTTCGCTGTTAATTAGTGCCCTCGGCCAAATGGCGAACATCGAACGGGCGGTGACGATGGATCTCAAAGCCCCCGGCAACCATTTGTTTTTGGTGGGAGCCACGCGGGAAGAACTCGGCGGCAGCCATTGGGCAATGGTCAACAACCTGACCGGCGGTGACGTTCCCAGGGTTAATTTGGAAGTTGCCCCCCAAATTTTCCAGGCGGTACACGCCGCGATTCACGCCGGTTGCGTGCGAAGCTGCCACGATCTCAGCGAAGGCGGTTTGGCGGTTGCCTTGGCGGAAATGGCTTTCGCCGGTGAGTTTGGGATCGAAGTCCAATTGAAGCAACTCGCGGATTCCATGGGAATCGCGGACGATGGCGTGTTGCTGTTCTCGGAAAGCAATACCCGTTTTGTGATGGAAGTCCCGCCGGATTGCGTGGAGAAGTTCACCGGCCATTTCCAAGATTTGCCGGTGACGGAATTGGGCCTCATCACCAAAACCGACCGCGTGCAAATCGCCGGGCAAAACGGGGAAAAATTGATCGATTCCGCCTGGCGGGATCTGAAAGCAAGCTGGCAAAACCCATTAAATTTGGGCTAGTCCGCAATTGGGGCGGGCGGGGTGATTTTTCCAGAAATCGCGATCCTGCGAGATTTTTGTGTTGCCCGCGATTTTTTTCGCTAAAATGGAGTTGTAGAAATTTCCAGAATTCAGTGAACCGGAACACAGCGGTTTGCGTTAAGAGAAATAGGTCAGATTATTCAGTGAAGGTTTCCAAAACTTGGTGGTTTGTTCAATAAGTGGAACATTTTTTCCAAAAATCGGGAAAAACCATTCAAGAATTGATTTCCGCCCGCGAATAGCTGAGTGAGTTTGAGAGGCGAGAGGATTTCGGTTTTACAAAAAAACACCTCAACCTCTTATCAAATAAGTGTTTCCGTCCCGAACGAGCAAGTTAAGGAGCAATGACATGGCGAAAAAAATCGTAGTAGGCATCGTGGGAGCCGTCCTCGTGGGTGTGTTCCTGTTTGGAACCCGCTTCTTCGGATACGTGGGCACGGTCGTGGATTCCACCCGGGAAGCTGCCCAAAACAGCGTGCCCTTCGACCTGAAACTTAAAGAAGCCAAAAAGAAGGTCGCGAAATTGGATGGAACCATCCAAAAACAAATGCGTCTGATGGCGGAGACTAAGGAAGAAATCGACCGCTCGGGAGTGGAGATCGCCAAACGCGAAGAATCGCTGGGCGTCCAATTGGCCGAGATGAGCAAACTGCGTTCGGTCCAGAAAAACGCGGATACCGAATACGTCTCCGTAAAAACCACCGCCGGCCCCAAAAAGTATTCCGTGAGCGAATTGAAAAACGACATCGACATTCGCCTGGGCAGCTACAAACGAGGCCAACACGCCTTGGCCACTAAGCAAAAAAGCCGGGAAGAAAAACAAAAGCAATACGCCGAACTTCAAAAGCAATACAATCAATTGCTGACCGTCAAAGAGGAAATGGATCTGCGGATCAAGGAATTGGAATCCAAACAAGCCACGCTGGAAACCCGTAAAGCGGTGGAATCCACCCAATACGATGATTCCGACGTGAAGGAAGCCCAGGCCATTTTGGATGAGTTGGATCGCGGCCTCAACGTCCAATCCAATCTGCTCGACATGAAAACCGGCACGGGTTCCGGGCGGATCGAAGTCGATCTGTCCACGGACAAGGATTCGACTTCGCTTGAAGAACTCGATCAAATCCTGAAAGAAAAAGACGTGAAACCGGCGGATCATCTGATCTCAATTGAACGCTAAGCCTTGCCGGAACCGGCTTTGATAAAAACCTTCGATTGACTTGTCGGGACGCTTCAGGCAACGGGTTTGTTTCTACAAACCCGTTGCCTTTCTCCCGAAGAAAAATCTCCTCCCTCCCCAAAGGCCATTTCGATGGAAGAACTGGCTGCTCTCTCAACCCCGACAAAACACAAATTGGCCAAACAATACGTGTTGTGGGTGGATGGAGCCGGAGTGTATTTGCTCTGCTTGGGAGAAGAAGTCAGCATCGGCGGAATGCGAAACGATGCCAACCGGGCCGAGGTGTGTTTGATGGCGAATCTTTCGCGAAAACATCTGACCGTGATTCGATCGAATGGCAGTTATCGCCTCAAAACCCACGAATCCATCTCGTTGAAAAATCAAGACGATCCCACTACCCGCGAAGCACAAATTGCGATTGAAGATGGTGCAAAATGGAAAATGGGCGAGGGTGTTGAGATCCGATTTCGTCAACCCACCGTTCTGAGTTCCACCGCGGTCCTGGATTTTCCCGGCCCGCATCACCCTATCATCGGGCAACCACCCGTAACAATCGATCGCGTGATTTTAATGGACCAAAACTGTCTCATCGGTGCGGGGGAAGATCGGCACGTGCGTTTGCCGGTTTGCCGCGAAGACGCAATCCTTTATCGCAGCAAAAACCAGTTGTGGTGCAAATCCAAAACCCCGATTTCCAAGAACGACCAACCCCAGGAACACACAAGCATTCTCGAATCGGGAGACATCATTACAGGCCGGGATTTTCGCTTCCGGCTGGAAACCGTATCGTGAGCGGCAAGGTGCTAGCCGCCGGGATAATAGATGATGATCAGGTCAAAACCGGCTGCTAAGACCTTACCGTGCCGCTCATTTTCAGAACAAGAATTTGCCCTCTCAATACCAAGCGGGGCATTTACGAGACAAATCGAAGTTTATTTTCAACTTCCGGCCTCAAAATGATGGCAGGCCTCTTATGAAACTGACATATCCACCGGAATCCAAACCACTTGAGGGTTACACCATCAAACGTGCCATTGCGCGCGGCGGGTTTGGGGAAGTGTATTACGCGCTCAGCGATGCGGGGAAGGAAGTAGCGCTCAAACTCCTGCGTCAAAATTTGGAAGTGGAGCTTCGCGGGGTGTCGCAGTGTTTGAACCTCAATCACCCCAACCTCATTTCCATTTTCGACATCCGCACCGACAAGCAAGGCGAACACTGGATCATTATGGAATACGTGTCGGGCCAAACGCTCGAACAGGTTCTTGAAGATTCGGCCGGCCCTCTGCCTTTGAATGATGTGCGGCATTGGTTGGCGGAAATCAGTTCCGGCTTAACGTATCTGCACAGCCGGGGTTTGGTGCATCGCGACTTAAAGCCCGCGAACATTTTCGTGCAAAACGGCAGGGCCAAAATCGGAGATGTGGGGCTTTCCAAGTTTATCTCCCAAAGCCAAGCCCACGCCCAAACCCAAAGCGTGGGAACGGTTTATTACATGGCCCCCGAAGTCGCCCACGGCCGCTACGGCAAAACCGTGGATGTCTACGCTTTGGGCGTGATGTTGTTCGAGATGCTAACGGGCGAAGTTCCCTTCGATGGGGAATCGCAAGCCGAGATTTTGATGAAGCATCTTTCCGAACAGCCGGACCTCAATCGGCTGCCGCCGCGTTTGCGTCCCGTGCTGGCCAAAGCCTTGGAAAAAGATCCCCAGAGACGGTATCAATCCGCCGCCGAGTTGGTTCGCGGTTTTCAATCGGCGGTCGAAGATTTAAACCACGGCGTAGACTTCGCCGAAACGATTTACCCCGCCCCCGAATCACTCAACGCCACACAAATCCCGTATGCCGAGATTGTCGGCCCTCCTCCGATCCAACGGGCCGAGAAAACTTACGACGATGCCCGATATGCGGGCGAACGTCCCGGCGGTTTGGGCGCGGGCAAGTGGATTTTGATTGGCGTAGTGCTGTTTGCCTTCTTTCCGCGAATTTTCGCCGGGTCTCTCACTCGGTTATTGGTGCCGAGTTTGATAATTGCCGCTGCGATTTATGCAACGCGCCGATTGTCCCGTTATGCTTCGGGAACGCCGGCAAATAATTATGATCGTCCCCGCAGACCGCAAAACGCTCGGCTCGCACGGGAAGAATTGCGCTACGCCGCCCAGCAACGGAGAGAACAACGGATGGCCGCGATGCAAGAACGCCAAGAAACCGCCCGCCAAGTTCGCGAAGCCCGCCGGGCCAAACAAGTGGGCAAGTACAATCGGGCCTATGCCAATGTCTCGCGATCGACCAAACGCTCGATTTCGCTCCGGCAACGAATGATGGAACTCTCCACCTCGGCCAGTTTCGCCGCGTTGGCCACCGTTTTAATCTCAGCCGGGTTGATGCTCACCAGCGGTTTTCTGGCGGGAGTGAACTTGGCGTTGTTCGGCACGATGACGATATTGGGTTCCTGGGCGATCCTCGCCACCGCAAAATGTCTGGAAGGCGGCAACGTCGGCTGGAGCAACAAACGACTCGCCTTATTGGCCGCAGGGCTTCTGGTGGGCGCTGCCGCTTGGTTCGTCACCACGAATCTCTTTATCACCTTGCCCAGCGAGGCCCTCCCCAAATATGAAATCGGAAACGTCTTACTGTCCGATGGTGCTCGCCAACCGACATTAGCCGGGTTCGCGGTGTTCTTCGCGGGATTGTTTGCGTTGCGTCGTTGGAGTTGGCACGCGGATGCCTTTCGTGACAAGCGATTTCGCCTGAGTTCGGTGCTCTTCACCACCTTTGTCGGTTGGATGTGGGCTGCGATCATCGGCTTTCCTTTGTTATGGGCCGTGACTTGGGCGGCGTCTCTCTCCAGCGTGGTGCAACTTTCCGCCTGCTGGGTTCCGCCCGAAGACCGCCAACGCCTGATAAAGGAGACCCACACCCATGAATAATCTCAATCTCCAAGCCGGAACCCGTTTTATGCAAATACCCATTCTGGGATACGGAATCGCCGTGTTGATCTTGGTTGCTGTGGTTTTGGGAGCCAGCACACTGGTTGGCTCTCGCCGGCATTCTTGGAAAGTCAGCTTCACGCAGGGTTTGGGCAGTTTGCTCTGGGCTTCCCCCGTCATTGCCGTGCTGGCATTTGTCGGCATGCGGATTGTGCCCTATTTTCAATTCGGAACGTGCCATCAACAAACTGCAAATCCCTTGCCCACTTGGCTGCAATCCGAAGAGGGTTCCACAAAAGTCCACGATGTGGCCGCCTTTGAAGAACAAACCGTTCCGATTTCGGTCGAGCCGGAAACGAGTGTAGAGGCATCGCTGCCCGATTGGACTTCCCATGCGGTGTTGCGGTTGGCATCCACCAAGGGAAATCCGCGAAACGAAGTTTGGCGAGTCGTCCGCGAGAGCGGTTGGGAAAAATCCGTGGAAGCGGCCCGCGAGAATCTTTTGGCACAAGCGGCCAAACTGGTCCAAGAAGATTTCAATCGGTTCCATCGCCACGGGTCGGCACTTCCCCAAGAGGAAGTGAAGCATCACGTGTTGCGGGCCGAAGCGATCAAATCGCAGCTTCATCAAGATGTGGATGAGCCTTTCACAATGTACAAAGTTTATTGGCAAGTCGAGTTGTCTCCCGAAGTTCGCCAAGAACTTTCGGGCAGTTGGAAAAAATCTATGGCAACTCAGCGGGCTTGGTTGTTGGGCGGACTGCTCGCTTTGCTGACGTTGATCTCCGTTTCCTTTGCGGCGTACTTTCATTTGGATCGGCGTTCTCAAGGAACACATCGTTTTCGCCTGAAACTCGCCGCCACCGCCTTGATGACCGCCGGCGGCTTGGTATTCCTCGCCAAGTTGCCATACGTCTAACCCTGTTTCTTTCACCAAACGAATTTCACGCCAGACCCCGGTTTCTCGAACAAGGAACCGGGGTTTTTCTCAACGCCAACCCGAATGGCAAGATTGATGTCCAGCCTGCCGTTTTCCATTCTAATGTATGCCGGCTTCGCCAAGGCGGATGGTTTGCTGCGTTTGGAAGGCAGTTCGCTGGTTTTGGAATATCAAATCCAAGATCGCGGATTGGGTTTGCTGAAGACCGATTTGAAAGAACTGCGGATTCCCATTTTAGAGATCGAACACGTCACACTGAAAACCGGCTGGTTCGGTCCGCCCCGTTTGGTCGTGCAAACCGAAACCATGCGCGCGTCTCGACAGATTCCCGGCAGTCAGCATGGAACGTTTGAACTCACTCTCGACAAAAATCATCAATTGGCCGCCAAGCATTTAATTTCCGCCTTGGAAACCGCCAAGGCCAAGCAGAGTTCTGCTCACGAAGAGCCCCAGGGCTTAGAATGAAATTCCGGGAAGGCGGTCTTTCGTAACAGTTATGCTGATCGAAGTCGCGAACGATGCGGGGGTGCTTGGGCAAAAGCTTGTCCTCTGAGGCGAAAAACATTTGACAACCAATGCCGCTCCCGGCAGAATGCCAGAAGTAATCCATGGAACCCACCCTTCTCTCGCATTGCAACATCAGCCTTCTTGTCAACAACATGAGCACTGCAGACTCCACCGATGACGAAGCACTGGCCGAAGCCTACTTGCTTGCTGCCGAAAAAATGGCAGAGGGGGCCTCGGTGCAGGAAATGAGACTCTTGTTGATGGAAAAAGGATATACCCATGCCGACGCCACCCATATTATTTCCGCAGTTGCGGAGGCGCGGGCCGAGGTTGCCAATGAAGCGGCCAATCGAATGATGAAGAACGGAGCCTTCTGGTGCGTGGGCGGCAGCATCGTGACCGCATTCACTTATCGAGCAGCCGCTAATGGAGGGAGTTATATTGTTGCATGGGGAGCGATCCTCTTCTATGGGGCAATCGAATTTCTTCAAGGTCTTTCCCAGCTTAAGAAGCCGTCTTGACCGCGTGGGGAACAAGAGTTTTACGGATGATTGACCTAGAAAAGGCAATGCCGGCCAACGTTCATTTAAGTGGGCTGCGCTCACTCGTATTTTCCCCGCCTCGCGCTGAAAGTGTTCAAACCGGAAGGATAGGCGGCTAGGGATTGAAGAGACTCCCCCTCCGGCGGGAACCCTTACGCAATCACACAAAGAAAGATTCGCTAATGCCGAATACAATCCAATTTCACCGCGTGCTCCGTGCCCAACCCGAGAGGGTGTATCGGGCCTTTTTGGACGCCGAGGCAATGGTCAAGTGGCTTCCTCCCAACGGATTCACCGGCAAGGTTCATCACATGGATGCCAAGCTGGGCGGCACGTTTAAGATGTCTTTCACGAACTTCACAACGGGCAAGAGCCACTCCTTCGGCGGAGAGTATCTCGAACTCGTCCCGCATGAGCGAATTCGCTATACGGACAACTTCGACGACCCCAACTTGCCGGGCGAGATTCGGGTCACCGTCGGCGCTCAAACAGGTCTCCGTGGGCACGGACGTCACTATCGTGCAAGAGGGGCTTCCCGATGTGATCCCCGTGGAGGCTTGTTATCTGGGCTGGCAGGAATCGCTCATGCTGCTGGCGAAACTGGTTGAGGCAGAGATTCCTGACTAGCTTGTCCGTCGAGCCAGTACATCATTTTACTTCCCGCTTGACGAGCGGTTCGGCTTGGACCATTTGAGTTTGGCGATGTGAATGCTGTTGTCCGCGCCGCGCTGGTTGTCAACAGGGATGATGACGTTCGGCCCCCAGGTTTGCATCCATTCGGTGACAACCACCCACGTTTCTTGCGGGGAAACGTTTACCACACCGAAGTTACCCAACCGTGCTCCGCGTTCGGGAACCAGAACTCGCTCGGTCTTGCGCATCACGCGGAGAGTTTGCGGGTCTACCTGGGCGATGAACAATGGCCCCCGATGCCGAAACACGTGATCGTTCATCGCTCCCTTACGGGTATAAACCAGAAACAACCCGTCCGCATGCGTGACCCAATGTTGTTGGGTATTGTAGTTGCCTAAGTCGCTGCCATCATCGAAGGTCCATTGCTTGGGTTCATCGTAAGTTAGCCCATCGGCACTCGAGGTGACGTAGCCGTGTTCATCATTCCGCAACGTGAGAAAGTAACCCTCGCCGAACTTGGTGAGGGAAGGCTCGGCAAATCCCCGTTTGACGGGAACGGTCATTTCCGTGCCGTGTTTCACAAACGTAAGTTCCTTCCCATCGAATCGGCAGAGGCAGACAGTCACGCTATATTGGGCCTGCTTGGGATCTTTGAAATATACAGGCAACAAGATCTCGCCATTGGGAAGATCGTAACGTTGGACGCTGCCGGCTCCGCAGTTTTCAAACTTGGGCAAAGCCGGCATTTTGAGTTCTTTCCAAGGCTGCCATGCTTGGGCTTTTTGATCGTACACCGAGTAGGCGGTTGCACGGGGGCGGACTCGCATCACTTTGTTGTCCCGATACCAAACCGTTTGCCCAATTCCCAACAAAGTTCCGCTGGTTCGATGCCAGCCGGGGGTGAAATCGCAAACCGTCATTTCGGTTCGCTCATCGATGACTTTTCGTGCGAAGGCTTTTTGTTTCACCAAAGGCGACCAGGTGTTTCCCAGGTCATCGGTAAAGGAAGAATTGATCGCATAAAACACGTCCGAACCCGTGAGTTGCAAAGGTTGCGTGGTCAACACGATTCGTGGGTCGCCGCCCGGTTGGGATGAGGGAATGATCCCGGCTCTGGCATGCACCCAGCAGAACTTGCCATCATAGCCTTTCCGCATCACTTCGCGGTGGATGGTGAAATCCAACGTCGGCGTTTGCCCAAAAGCGGCCCGGCCCGCGAACAAACACAACAGGCCCAGGCTGATATAGCGAACGGATTGACTCATACGGTTTTTTCCTCAGAAGAACATTCTCGGTGGATCAAGCGAGATGCCTCGCCTGGTCAGTTGATTGGTATACTCGGATCGGCCATCAAAGGCAAACCACCGCTTGTTTCTGCGCAAGCATTTCGACAGCGATAACAAAGCGAGAGTTGCATGAGCGAGGAAAAGATGCGAATGGGTCAAATCGGCTTGGGGTTATTGGGATCCGCGATCGCAGAACGGCTCTCGCAAAATGGTTTCGCCGTGCGGGGCTACGATTTCGATTCCCCAAGGCGGGAGGCTTTCGCGGCCTGGGGCGGAGAATCGGCCCTACAATCCCAAGAGGTTTTCTCGACGTGCGAAGTCGTGCTGCTTTGCCTGCCGACAAGCGACGCGGTCGCGGGGGTGATCGAGGAATGCTCTTCGCAATTGCGGGCGGGGCAAATTCTGATCGACACGAGCACGGGGTCTCCCGAACAAGTGGTGGCGATGGGAAAACGTCTGAAACAATGGGGCGTAAAATACGTGGAAGCCACGGTCGCGGGATCGAGCCGGCAGATGCGAAACGGAACGGCCACCTTATTCTTGGGCGGCGATGCCGGTGCCATTGCCTCCGTGCAGCCCGTGCTGAATGCCTTGGCTTCGAAAGTTTTCCCGCTTGGTTGCGTGGGATCCGCGTCGCGGTTCAAGCTGGTCCACAATTTGATGTTGGGTTTGCATCGCGCGGTGCTCGCGGAAGGTTTGACGTTCGCGGAGTCGCTGGGTTTCTCGCCTTCAGAAGTTCTCAACATTCTGAAACAAACGCCCGCCGCCTCCGCCGTGATGGAAACAAAGGGCGAAAAAATGGTCAACCGCGACTGGCAACCGGAAGCGAGACTGTCTCAACATTTGAAAGACGTGCGGCTGATTCTCGCTTTGGCGGATCAAACCGGCGTTCCCACACCGCTTTCCCGCGCCCATCGGGACTTGTTGGAACGGGCCGAGCAATTGGGCTTCGGCGAAGCCGACAACGCCGCGATCCTAGAAGCATTTCGGCAAGATGCGGTTTAAGCCGCCGGGGGGTTTGAAGAGTTCAATCGGTTCAAATAATGGGCGGCGGTTGTGGTTTGGAAGAGTTCCCGTGCGCGTGCGTGGTGCTTGGCTCTTAGGGGATCGTGTTCGGGAAGATGCCGGGCGAGTTCGGCGTGCAGCATGGCTTCGAGGAATCTCATACGGAAGCGTTCCGCGAGCTTCAAAGTTTTCCGCCAAGTTTTGATCGCCCGGCGAATCGAGCCGCATTGAAGCTGGGCTTGGCCTTCGTGCAATCCGTATTGCACGCGGCCGACAGGATACATCACTCCGAATTCCCAAAGGGATTTGCGGATGGCATGCAGGCGTTTTCGGAGGAGTTTTCGCTCTGCGGGCTCGGTGGTTTCGGCCAATGAGCCGAGATAGACTTCGAAGAGTGCGGAATACGCCGGAAGGACGTAATGGCAAATCTGTTTGGTGTCCGCAATGATTTGGCTGACCCGCATTGCTTCTTCAATCGCCGCTTCTTTTTCGCCCAACCGCCAACGTCCCGCCGCCAACATCCCGCGGCCTAAAATCAGATCGGCGGGAGTCAGATCATTGTGTTTCAGGCAGTCGTGGAGTTCCTCGGTCAATACCCGCTGTTGAGCGGCATCGTCCGATTGGGCCAACGCACACCTCAGCCACCAGCTTAAACCCCAGAGTTGCACCTGCGGAACTCGGTCGCGTTCGCCGGCTGCTTTGCCGAGTTTGGCGAGTTCCCCGCACTGCGAAATGTCCCCCTGCCGCCAAAGGCCGATCGCCAACGTAAACTCGCTTTCGGCCCAACGCCGGCGGGCGCGAATGCGGTCGGCAATCTCGACGGCATTGCGGAGAATTTTATCCGCGGTGTCCCACTCGCCGACGGTGACCCAATAGATTCCCAGGATCATCCCGACGTAAGAGGTGCAGTCTGGTTCGTCGATTTCCGCCGCCACTTCATTCGCGCGGGCGGCGTAAAATCTGGCCCGGCGGTGCATAAGCAGCAACCCCGCCACCACGGCCGCGTTCGCGTAACAGCGGGCGAGCACCGCGGAGGAACCCACGGCTTCGGCGAGATTCAACGCCTTGAACACCGCTTGAATGGTTTGCAGCCGGGCGTTGTTCAAATAATGAATCTGAGCCAGCCGTTCGTAGCATTGGGCGGCTTCGTGGAGTTGATGCCGGCTTTTCGCCGCCGTCCGGATCGCCAACCGCGACAGCCACTTCAAGCCGAACTGCTTGCCGAGTTCGAGCAACGTGCTGCCCAACGTGCCCAGCCCGCTTCGCGCGAATGGCAATTGCAATTGGGCCAGCGCCTGCGCGAAAGTGTTCCAGGCTGGAAGAGAGATCGCCCAAGTTGTAACACGCCTCGGCGACTTGGCGATTCCAGTGGGAGCACCGCTGGGGAGAGACCGTTCGGCCCGTGGTTTCATTCAGCTTTAACGCCTGCGTGAAAAATTGGATCACTTCCGAATTGGCGAATTGCTTGGCGGCACTCTCGCCGGATTTCTCCAGATAATCGAGCGCCTTTTTCGTCTGATCGGTGTGGCTCCAATGCTTGGCGAGCAGGGCGAAGAACGGGGACAGATCGTCTTCGTGTTCTAGTTCGTACCATTCGGCGATCGCGCGGTGCAGCGTTTGCCGTTGGGTGGGAGGAATCAAATCATAGGCCACTTCCTGAGTGATGACGTGCCGAAACTGGTAGTCCGATTCCTCGCGAAAATCTTGATTGGCGATCAAATCCCGCCGCGAAAGCGCCTGCAACTGAGCGCGTTGCAACGGGCGGTCGGTTTCGACGGGGAACATGTCTTCGAGGATCTTCCGCGAGAACGAACGCCCGATCACGCTGGCAACTTTCAGCGTCAGTTGTTCGCTGGGCACGAGGCGGTCGATGCGGCTGGTGACCACGCCTTGCACCGTATCGGGGAAACGCAAATTCCTCAATTCGGTGTCGGGAGCCAACAGACAACGGCCATTCTGAATTTGAATGATCTGGGCGTCCCTTAAAGCGAACGCCAACTCCTCGCCGAACAAGGGGTTCCCCTGGGCTTTGGTCCGAATGAGATCCGCGACTTGCCGGGGAAGTTCGTTGACTTCCAAATTCCGGCAAACCAAGGCTTCCACGTCAGTTTCCGAAAGCGGCCCAAGCGAAATCCGCGTCGTGTTTTGTTGCCCGGCGATTTGCAGATACTCCGGAGGGGGTTTGTCTTTCAGCGGGCGGGTGATAAGGAACAACAAGAAATCGTCGGCGACTTCGGCGAGCAACCGCGCGAGCGTCCAAGAGGCCGAATCCATCCAATGACAATCTTCCAAAATGATTTGTAAAGGGTGCAGCTTGGCCTCGATCTGCAATAACCGCAGCAGCAAATCGTTGGTGACGTTGACGCGGGCTTCTTGGGTGAGTTGCTCGGTCACGGAATTTTCCGGAAGTTCCGTAGACAAGACCGCATTCAATAGCGGAGCCAACTCTTTCGGTTTTCCCCGCGCTTCCAGCAAGCTCCAGAGGTTGTTCGCCAGATTCACGGTCAGGCCGATGTCTCCCTCGCTTCCCTCGAATTGAAACAACTTGCGGAACACGCCCCGCCAAGCAAAGTAAGGCGTGGAGCGCTCGATGTCCAACGCCGTGCCGACGTAGGTTGTGATCTGATTGGCTTTCGCTCCCTCGCGAAGCGCTGCGACCAGGCGGGATTTGCCGATCCCCGGTTCGCCATCCACGATGGCAACCGAACCCGTGGAATCTTTCACCAAAGTTTGTTGAAGCCGGTCGAGCAGGCGTTGTTCTTTCTCTCGTCCGATCATCGGCGAAAGCGAACGCCGGCGTTCTTCCGAGCGACGTTTTCGCGAGGGGCGAAAAATGGGAACCGGCTCGGACTTGCCTTTGAGCGGGATGGGGGGCAGGGTCTCGAAATCCACGCGACGGTTCGAACCGAGAAACGTGGCCTGATCGCAGAGAATCCCGCCTTGGGCGGCCTGCATCAACCGCGCGGAAAGATTGACCACATCGCCGATGATCGTGTATTCGCAGCGCTGCTCGTTTCCGATGATTCCGCAAAACACCCGTCCGCTGGTCACGCCGATCGCGCACTGCTGGCCCTGCTCGGCCAGGCAGGTTTTGATGTCCGAGGCCGCGAGGATGCCGCGCAATTCATCATCTTCGTGGGCCAGCGGGGGCAAACCCATCGCGGCCACGAACGTGATGCCCTTGTCATCCGCACTCAGCTTGTTCACGCTGCCCTCATAGCGGTACAACGCAGTTTGCAGCGATTGCATGATTTTCTGGGCGATGGGCAAAGGAGTGGCATAATCGAGGTTGGGCAGGTTAATGAACAACACCGTCAAACGCCGGAGTTCCCCCAACCAATTCGCATGCCCCACGTCGAGTCGGCGGTGAATCGCCGCCGGAATGTAGCCCAGAATCTTTTGCTCGACGGACGCATTGAAGATAGGATCGCCTTGGGGTGGCAGCGGCAGGGTGCGGTCGATGCCGTCGAGCCGCGCTTGACCGCCTAAAAGCGGATGGGCCTGAATCGAGGATGCGATTTTTTTAGCGGCCACCGGACCGAGGACCACATCGCCTCGCTCGGCGGAATCGGCGGCCTGCGTGGCTTCCAAGACGGCTTTTCCACAGACCAGACATTCCCAGCGACCTCGTTCGCCGCCCACGCTTGCGGTGGCGACCACGCCTGCACCGATTCCAATTTTCAGCGACAAGACCTCCCCATCTTTCGTTTTGCGGTCGCGAAGCATCTGTTGGGCGGCGAATCCACATTGTGCTGCGGCCCCCACGGTTTGCACGAGTTGCCCTTCCTCTGCGGGCCACACCGCGAGCAACGCATCGCCGGCGAATTTCACGATGTCTCCGCCCGAGGAAATCACGACATCGATCAGATCGCCGAAGTAGCCGTTGAGCGTTTGGGTCAATTCCTCGACCCCCGCCGATCCGCGTTTTCCCAGACGTTCGCTGAGTTGGGTGAAGCCGGAAATGTCTGCAAAGAGTACCGTGCCCGCGAACTGGTCGCTGCGGGGAGCCAGCATCGTTTCGCCCAATTCCGCGAGTTGCCTCAGCACGAGAGCGGGAACGAAGCGAGAGAGACTTTTCGCGCGGAAAGTAATTGCCGCCATTCAGGCACTCTCCACTGGGGAATGTTGGGTGCGATCAACTCATCTCGGGGATTCCGCGACTTTTCCAGCCCAGCGCGGGAAAGATCGGAAGCAGGCCGGCTGATGATGAGATTCAGAGTATCAAAGCATGACATCTCGTTCGAGGCTGCGACGAAACGGGTTGCCGAATCGCCTCAGAAAATGAATGCAAAAGTCAACCCGCCCCAAAAACCAGGAGAACCCGTACCATCCCACTCCAGCAGAATCAACGCAACCCCTCCCACCCGATTCATGCGGTAATTCCGCAGAATCCATCGAGAGGTTCGATTTTTTGGTAGAGGCTGGAATCGGAGAATTCACTCTGCGATACTTGCGTATCACATCCGTTTCAGCGAATAAGCAACGATTTGAAATGGCGACAACCATCCCGCCGATTGTACGCTTTATGATTCTTTGTGACGATTGGATAAATCACCGTCACAGAAGAAATCGCATAGACATCTTGGGCCTGCAAAGTAGTATTATTTCTTTGGAGAATCCTCCTTTCCCTTTATTGCATTCTGAATTATGTGTTCTGCTGATTCTGACAGAAGGCCACGGGGCGAGCGATTGGAAAATCTCTTTCGTTTTCGAGGGGGAGACCGTTTTTGAAACGTCTCCCATACCGATTGCGTTCAGTAACGATCCGTTAGAAACGATCCGTTAGAATTGGTTGGTTTGCCGATTCGACTGAAAGGCATTCTTTTCCAAAATCCGGGTGTTTATCACGTTCAGTTTTACCATAATGGAGTGTTATTAGAAGAAAGGCTCTTAAGGTAGGTTGAGGTGAACTATGAACGATCATTTCAAGCACCAAGAAATTCGCATGTTGGAGGACTTTGTGTTTGAGGTGAATCCCCCGGAAACTCTCCGCAATGCAAGTTCTGGGAAGACACTTCAGAATGAAGAAATTGCGGGAAAACAGGCAACAGAGAATCAAAGGCAAGAAGAGAAGGCCGGAAAAAATGTCTCCCAAAAAACCAATCATCAGGGTGGATGAGGGAATCGGGACGCAATGAGAGCCAGCATTTCGCATGATCGCGGAATCAACCAAGCTCACTTGCTTTTTTAAGAAACTTCGATCATGGCTTTGATGACGCCGGATTCCGGTTTGGTGAAGGTTTCAAATTCGCCAATCACATCTTCAAACGCCGTGCGATGCGTGATCCAAGGCGTGGTATTGATTGTACCATCTTCAATGAGGCGGATAATCCGTGTGAAGTCCTTGGGCAAAGCGTTTCGCGAACCCTTGACGGTCGCTTCCCTGCGGTGCATCGGCGGATGCGGGAACGTGATTTCCTCCGTGGTAATGCCCACGAAAACTAATTGGCCGGTCTGGGCCACGTAATTCAAGGCGTTCGACATCGACCGGTTGTTGCCGGTGGCGTCGGTGACGACCGCATACGCATCCCCATTCGTGATCTGTTGCATTTGTTCGAGTTCGCTGCCATCGCCTTGAAAGTGAATTGTATGCGGCACGTTGTATGTCTTCCGGCAAAAATCCAGGCGGGATTCCACCATGTCCATCACGGTAATAATCGCCCCCGTCAGCCGGGTGAATTCCAACGTGGCCAAACCAATGGGACCGGCCCCAATGATGAGCACGTGCTCGCCTTCCTGCGGATTGCCCCGGTCGCAAGCGTGGCAGCCGATGGCCAGCGTTTCGACAAGGGCGAGTTGCTCGTAAGACAACTTTTCTGAGACGTGTAGTTTGTCGGCCCGAATCAGAAACCGTTCGCACAAACCGCCGTCGATCATCACGCCAATGACGTTCAGCTTATCGCAGCAATTGCTATTGCCCTTGCGGCAAGCGTAACACTGGCCGCAGTTCATATAGGGTTCCACACTGCAACGGTCGCCGGGTTTGACGTTCGCCACGCTATCGCCGACTTCCAAGACTTCCACGCCGAGTTCATGGCCGGGGATTCGCGGATAACGAAAGAAAGGCATCTTGCCCAAGTAGCCCGAATAATCGGTGCCGCAAATGCCCATGCGATGCGTCCGCACTAAAACTTGGCCCGGTCCCGGCGAAGCGGGTTCGGCGATTTCCACGTGCTGAAAATGTTTAGGTTCTTCCAGTCGAATGGCTTTCATCGGTTGTCTTTCTGAATGAAACTCTATATCCCCTAGGAGCTTATGCTCGCAGAGAGAAGCCGCCGCATTTTGTGGCGACTCCGCGTGCGATATTCTTTTCACTTCACAATCAAGCGGCCAAAGCGGATCGCGGTCCGCGGGCGGCCGGGTTCGTTGGAACTGTCCCACACACAAAGCCACTCGCCGGGTTTGTTTTCAATCAACGTGGGATAGCTATTCTTATTCTCCGCCTCATAGAATGTTTTCTCTGCCGACCACTTCCCGCCGGGTTCGCGAGTCTTATAGAACAATCCCCGGCGTTCGACCTGATTACTATAAACGTAAAGATGCCCGCCTTGGCTGCTCTTTCCGTAAAAGCATTTACTCCGATAGTTAGGCAGGTCGGGTTCGGGTTTGGCGATGGACCAACTTTTGCCGCCGTTTTTGCTGACCGAAGAATAAGCCACCGGGGGATCGAGCGGGCGTTCGCTTTTCATGTCGGCGGTTCGCATCATGATTTTGAGTTCGCCTTTATTGTCCGTGGGGGCAATCCCGCCTTCGTGTAGGAACACGGGATCATCGTCGGCGTATTCCACGTAGCCGGCGAGCTTCCAATGCAGCAGACTCGTGCTTTCCAACACGAACTGCCGGCGGTCGCCGTGCGGATCGCGGCGTTTGGTGTTGCGATGGCCGGGCAACAGATAATGCGGTACACCATTTCGCATCACGGTTTCGATGCCCGCCACAATGATGATCGACCCTTGGTAGTCCATCGCCAATTCGACGTGATGCCAAGACAACCCGCCATCTGCCGAGTAAGCCGCCACGAGGTCGGCGTTTTCGCTGTCGCGATAATGCAAAGGGGCACGCATCACGAACAGCCAAATCAAATCTTGCCCCGGCGGGCGGAACAGCACGGAATTGTTATAGGCATATTGCACCGTGCCATTCTTCTGGCGATGATCGAACACCACGGTTCGCGGACTCCAGGTTTTGCCCGCATCTTTGCTGATGGAGCATACAATGTCGCCCATGTCGGACTTGCCGCGAACTTGCAGGCCATACGCCGCCACCAGATGTTTGCTGGTCCATTGGGCGATGTAGGGTTCCCAAATTTTCTCGTAAGGACCGTTGTCGTTGAGGGTATCAATAGTGACCACATCTCGCACGTCTCCTTGAAATTCCCGCTCCGCCGGCGCAGTGTCGAGGGCAACTAATCAATAAGCAGCAAGCGGCACATAGGAATCGAGCGGGAATCATCGCGGGGCATCTCCTGAAAACAATTTGAGCGGGCATGAATGAAGTTGCTATCTTGACGATTCTCCCCCAAACTTTGCAACACCCCGGCGAACAATACCTCCGGGATTTCCGTGCCATGCCCACGGCTTTGCGTGGGCATGTTTTTGACATGAAGTTGAGTTATCACGTTCCAACATGGCCACTCAGAGCAGTGGCCATGCCACCCAAGCGTTTTTATCGCAGAGATTGATCCTTGGTGGTCGTGTGGTTTCATTTGCCGGTTTGATGGCGAATGTTTTCCTGTCCGGTTACCATGTCTGTCAGGAAACTCATTTCGTCAACATTTCGATTTGCCCCCGAATGGAGAGAACTTCAACATGACAGACCATTCCCAGTTTTCGCGTCGCGAGTTCACCAAAACTGCCCTCGCCGGAACCGCAGCCGCGTTCGGCACGCCGATGATTTTAACGGCGAGCAAGACCGAAGCCAAATCGGTCACCGTCGGCGAAGGCGAACACCAATACGAATGCCTGCACGATTGGGGCACGCTGCCTGCCGGCCACCATTACGGCGGGGCTTCGCATGGGGTAGCGGTGGACAGCCAAGGGCGGATTTACGTCACGCACCACGGCGGGCCGGGTTCGATTTTCGTGTTCGACGAAGACGGCAAATTCATCCGCGCCATGGGCGAAGCTCACCGAGAGAACAACCAAGGCGTCGGCCACGGGATCGACATCCGCAACGAAGGCGGCCAAGAGTTTTTGTATCTTTCGCCCAACAACGCCACCTACGGCTTCGCCAAGATGACTTTGGACGGCGAACTGGTTTGGAAAAAAGAAAAAGACACCATCGCCAAAGATTCCGGCAAGTACGAAGGCAAAGCTGCCTTCCGAGCCACCAACGTCAATTTCGCCCCCAATGGCGGGTATTATCTGGGCGATGGCTACGGCAGCGGATGGATTCATCATTACGATAAAGATGACAAATACGTCAGCAGCTTTGGCGGAAACGGAACCGCCGACGGCAAATTCCGAACCCCGCACGGCCAATGGCTGGACGACCGCGACGGCACACCCAAAATCGCCGTCTGCGACCGAGCCAACAAACGCCTGCAATGGTTCGATTTGGACGGCAAATTCCTCAGCAAGATGGATGGGTTCCTGTTCCCGGCAGACATCGACATCCAAGGCGAAATCATGCTCGTGCCCGATTTGCATTGCCGCATCACGCTGCTCGATAAAAACAATAAAGTCCTCGCACAACTTGGCGACGACCCCGAATGGCGAAAGCTCGCCTTGGCGAACGGCTTCAAAATGCGCGGCCAACGCGCCCAATGGAAACCCGGCAAATTCGTGCATCCCCACGATGCCTGCTTCGACAAAGAAGGCAATATCTTCGTCGCCGAGTGGGTCGTCACCGGCCGCGTGACCAAACTCCGCAAAGTCGGCTAAGGCAAGCGGGAGAAGTCAGCCTTTTGGTTTCTATAAACGCACGAAAATTCGACACTTTCGCTGCGTACACTCCATTGTTGTCTGCTGTTTCAACCACTCAACCTGACCAGGGGGCTGATGCCCCCCACTCGCTTTTTAACACCTGGGAGACTTCTGATGATTCGCTGTTTGACGTGTTTGGCCCTTTTGGGCTTTGGATTTGTAAACTCGTTTGCCGTCGCCGAGGATGCGGTGGAACCGGGTTTTGAAAGAATTTTCAATGGAAAAGATTTGAGCGGCTGGGACGGCGATCCGCGTTTGTGGTCCGTCAAAGACGGGGCGATTCACGGCGAAACCACGCCGGAAAACAAAGCCAGCGGCAATACGTTTCTGATCTGGCAAGACGGCAAGCTCAAGGATTTTGAACTCAGGTTGTCCTTCCGCTGCAATGCCTCGAACAACTCCGGCATTCAATATCGTTCCCGGCACATCACCGAAGGCAAACCCCGCAACAAATGGGTCGTCCGGGGCTACCAACACGAAATCCGCAACGAAAACAAACTCCCCAGCGTCTCCGGCTTTATCTATGATGAAGGCGGCCAGCGCGGGCGGATGGCTCTCGTCGGCGACAAAACCACTTGGTCGGCGGATAAACAAAAAACGCTGGCCGATGAAAAACTCATCGACGCCCAGGGTTACAAAGAGTTGTTTAAGCTAAATGAATGGAACGATGTGGTCATCATCGGCAAAGGCCACCATCTTCAGCACTACATGAACGGCAAGCTGATTATGGATTGCACCGACAACGATCCCCGAGGCTCCCAAGAAGGCATCCTCGCCGTCCAACTCCACGCCGGTTCACCGATGTGGGTCGAGTTCAAAAACCTGCGAGTCAAGCATTCAAAGTAAAGTTTGAATTGCAGATTAAGGAAACAAGACCGGGTCGGGCATCTCAAGATGTCCAGCCCGTTTTTTTTCGATTCGATCAACCGGCAACCGGAGGCCAAGTGCCGAGTAAAATCGTTTGGCGGGCCAGATCCATCAAAGCGGTGACGACGTTCATCAAGCCTTCGCCGGCGATCAGACCGGAAGCCACCGCGAAGACGTAGGCTTTGCAATGGGCGGGTTTCATCCGTTGCCAAAACACCAATAACAACGCCCCCAAGAACATGGCGACTGCATACATTCCCGGCACAATAAATGCAATTCCGAACGCCAAACCGCTGGGAACGTACTTCGCGAGCGAAGGAGCCAAGCGGCGCACAATCGGCAGTGCGGCTCCGAACAGAAACCCGATCAGCACCGCCATGCCCGCATGGGTGGGCAAGGCATCCAAGCCTTCGCTAAGGAGTTCGGCCATCGCTTTCCAGGCATGGGCTGCCGGGGCGGGGTAATCTTTGCTCGCACCGATGTCGTGGACGCGGTTGAACAAGGCGAACACCGGCACGACCACCGCCACGCCCGCCAGAATGCCGATGCACTGCGCGATGATCTGTTTTCGCGGCGAAGCGCCCAACATGTGCCCGGTCTTCAGATCCTGCATCATGTCTGCCGCCTGCGAAGCCCCGGCTCCGGTGATGGCGGCGGCCATTAAGTTCGTGGAAATCGCCTGCGGACCGGTCACGCCTTGAGCGCGGGTGATTCCGCCGAAGGCCAACTGCGTGACCTTGCCCATTCCGCCTACGGGGTTGATGTCGGTTTCGCCCGTGGAGCGAACGGCAATCGCGGAAAGAATCGACGAGAGGGCCACGGCGATTAACGTCAGATACCACGGAATCGCGAACACGACTTCCATCACGATAATTGCCAGCAAAGTACCCCACGCCAACCCGCCCAGCCACCAAGAGTTGGGAACCATTTCCTCGAAATCGCCGAAGTCCTCGTCGCCGATTTTCGTGCTGGGCCTTAATGCGTTGATAAAGGTTCGCCATTGCAGGGCCAGACTTGCCAAGGCATCGCCCACCATAATCGCCACGCCGGGCCAGAGAATCCAACCCCTGACACCTTTCTCGTAACTCATAATGGCTTTGGGGTCTGCAACCCAGCCGTTGTCGATCACGATTTGCCCCAACAGCAGCCAACCGGTGATAGCTCCCAACAGCAGCGAGATGCCGATTCTGGGGCCGATGACCAATCCCGCTCCGGTCATCACGGGGCTGATTAAAAGGCTGAATCCCCAGGTGGCCAAAAAGACGCCGGCGACTCCGAACTCGGCCATCGGCGGGTTTTCGAAAGCGGGGCCGATCCAACCTTTCGCCCATTGGTATTTCACCAACACGAACACGCCCGCCGCGATGGCCCACACCAACAATGCACGGGCTTTGCGGACGGCTTCGGCTCCTTCGGCGAAGATCGAGACAATGGTTTCCGCCGTCGCGATGCCCGTGGGAAACCGCAATTTGTCGATCAAAACCATTTGCCGGCGGAGGGGAACGGCGTAAAACACGCCCAAGTATCCCACGCTCAGCGTCCAGAAAAACAACTGCCACAATTCCAGATGGATGGGATCTTTCAGCATCGCCAAAGCGGGAATGGGGGCCAACATCCCCGCCGCCGAGGCCATTGAACCCGCTGCCGATCCCGCCGTTTGCGCGATGTTGGTTTCCAATACCGTGAAGGGTTTGGCGGGCTTGAGAAAATGCCAGAACGAATACCCCAAAATCGCGGCGATCAGCGAACCGCCGAACGACCAGCCGATTTTCAGTCCAATGGAGATGTTCATTGCCCCCACCACGCCGCCGATCAAACACCCGGTTACCACCGCGCGGACAGTGAGTTGCAACTCCCCCGGTGCCGGTTTGTAGATCTGCTCGGATTCTTCGCCTAGGGCTTGCGGGTTTTCCAGTTCGGAATCGTCCGGCTGTTCCGGGCCTCGGCTCAATGCGGATTCGCTTCCTGCCATCGTCGCTCCTATTTAATTTGGATTTGCGTTCTTTCGTCAGGGTAACCCATTGCCCGATGACTTCCGCCGGCTCGGTTTAACTTTCAAGCGACCACCTCGCTTGGCGGAGGACCGCGCGGGCAGGCGTTTTCATGCTTTCGTACCACACGGTGACGAGCGAACCATCGGCCAGTTGCACGGTGCTGGGGTAGCCCAAATCGCCGCCCACGCCATCGGTGGAAATCATCAAAGGTTCGCTCCAGGTTTGGCCTTCATCTTCGCTGAGGCGGGCTTGATTGCCGAACGGCGGTCGGCGGTGGCCGTAGCTCATTAGCAGCCGGCCATCTTGGAGTTTTGTCAAAAAAGAAGGCAAACCCCAGACGCCGATGGATCGGGGCTTCGTCCAGGTTTTTCCGCCATCGGTCGATGCGCATTGCAGCGTCTCGCGGGAGTCGGTTTTGTTGTGGTTGCGAATGTGGACCAGAATTTTGCCGCTCTCGGTTTGGACGGCGTGCAGTTCGTGGTAGTTGGTGAAGGCATCGCCATCGCGGGCGGGAATGGCGGCCAACCATTTCCAGGTTTGGCCATCATCGGTCGATTCGCAAACGCCGACTTCTTTCTGTTTCGTCCACAGTTTTTTGCCGGCGTACAACAACCGGCCATCCGCCAATTGAATCGGCCCGTGCGGGCTGTTGACAATCGTGGGAATCCGCTTTGACCAGGAGATTCCGCCATCGGTGGAGCGAATCATCCATTCGCCGAGTTCGGCTTGGCGTTGTTCCTCGTTCAGGCGGTGATGGGCCGCGAGCCAGCGTGCCAATTTTTCTTCGGGCCAAGCACCGGTTCGCCCGGCTTTTTCGCCATTGCATTTTTCAGTGTGGGCACGTAAGCCAGCGAAGTGAAGGTCGTTACCAAGAGGCTGCCTTGGGCAGTTTCCAGAATGCCCGCATCGCGATCGTCGATGGCTCCATCCAACAGCGTGCGCGGCCAGGTCCAAGTCTCGCCATTGTCGTGGGAGCGCATCAAGTCCACCCGCCCGAACGGGCAAACGTGGGCTTCGCGACCACCCGAGCAAACCACCAGCAATTCCCCGTTGGCTCGCCGGGCCAGTGTGGGCCAACCGTGGTAAATCTCCGGTCTTTTGCTAATCACGCGGAGGTCGTGAATTTTCACTTTTGGGGCCGAGTTCTTCAGAAACGAAAACCCAAAAGCCGACGATGCCGAGAGCGCAACCGCCGAACCCAAAAACGCCCGGCGAGATAAAGAAGTTTTCATGCTGATCTTTCCCCAAGATTCCAAGAGTGCCATCATCGGCAATTCGCCACGTTGGATACGATACTCCCCCACCCGCAACTTGGCCATCAACCCGCCCAAATTCTGCCGGGATGGGAAGTTTTGATTCCCGTGGCGAAGAACCGAGATGGACGAAACCGCAACGATGCCGTAGCATTCGTCGAAGCCAACAAGTACCGAGGCAAATTCTCTTACGGAAAGGATGCCGCGATGAAGCGAAAATTTTGGCTGGGATGCGTGCTGGTTTGTTTTGGCACGATGATGACCGCGAGCGCGGAAGAGTATCTGCTGCGGTGGGATGTTGTCCAGTTACAGTGGCAGCGACATGAGGACTCCCTTCACCGTAAATGCTCCCCAAGAAACGAGGTTCCCTCAACCGGGCGTTCCAGAATGCGGTTTTGCTCCCGCCATCGCCGAGAAAGCTCGCCAAGGAAAGCGCTCCGCAGCATCGAAGCCCTCGCAAAGCCCCGGCGTGCCGTTTCGGGCCAAGGTTTGCTTAGGCAAGGAAACCATCACCTTATCGGGAAAACTCGAACCGGCAACGCGGAAAGATTTCAGACTCGAAGTGCGATACCGTTACACGTTGTTGGATACGGGATGGGTGCTTTACGACGGCAGCCACCTTCGTTCTGGTCATAGGCTTGAGACGACCGTGGAAATGAATGTCGGTGAACGGCTCACGATCTCCAAATCCATTGAGACACTCGACAAGTCCGGGCAGCCTTCGCAGGAAATCAAAGTTCGTTCCGTGCTGCATCTTGACAAATACGATCCGATGAAACCGTGATGCAATCGTAGGGCAGGTTGGGAAGCCCATCAAGGACTGAGGAAAATTCTCTTACGGAAAGGATGCCGCGATGAAGCGAAAATTTTGGCTGGGATGCGTGCTGGTTTGTTTCAGCACGATTAGACCTGCAAGCGCGGAAGAGTATCTGCTGCGGCTGGATGCTGTGGGTTACATCGACGTTGAGGGACTCATCAACGTTACGGGATCTCATCGAAGGAAAGACTTCCGAAGAAACGAGGTTCCATCAGCCGGACGTTCCAGAAGGCGGCTTTGCTCCCGCCATCGCCGAGAAAGCTCCCCAAGGAAAGCTGCTCCGTAGCATCGAAGTCCTTGCAAGACCCGGCGTGCCGTTTCGGGCGAAAGTTTGCTTAGGCAAGGAAACCATGATCTTATCGGGCAAACTCGAACCGTCCGAACAAAATCATTTCACGCTGGAGGTGCGCTACCGATACACATCGGATACGGGAGAGACGTTTTACGACGGCAAGCCCATTCTCGATGAAGCTGGGTTCAACACGTACTTGGGAATCAAACTTGGCAAACCGCTCACGGCGGCCGGAATGACTACGAAAAACGACAAGGAGGGCCAGCAGGCACTCCCCATCCTAACTCGTTACGTGTTGCATCTCGACAAATACGAACCGATGAAACCCTGATCGAATCGTCTCCGTCATACAACCTTGCATCTCAAGAAATCTTTAATCGGAGTCTGCCCCTACGAGGGATCACGGTTCCATCGGGTTGCATTTGTCAACCTTTGGATGACGTGCTCGCCCATTTTACTTGTGCTGAGGGTTTTGGTGCTGCCGCTGGCGACATCGACGATGTCCGGGGTGCGGTGGCCATCTTCGAGGACTTGATTTACGGCGGTTTCGACGGCGGCGGCTTCTTTTTCCAGGTGGAGGGAATGGCGAAGCAACATCGCGGCGGCCAAAATTGTGCCCAATGGATTGGCGACGCCTTTGCCAACAATGTCTGGGGCGGAACCGTGAATGGGTTCGTAAAGTCCGGGGCCGCTTTCGCCCAGGCACGCCGAGGGCAACAGGCCCATTGATCCCGGCAGCATTGAGGCTTCATCGGTCAGGATGTCGCCGAACATGTTCCCCGTGACCACCACATCAAACGATCTGGGCCGGGAGATTAAGTGCATGGCCATCGCATCGACGAGGACGACTTCATAGTCCAGTTCGGGAAATTCCTCTGCCATCACGCGGGCGGCCACGCTGCGCCACAAGCGGGAGACTTCCAGAATGTTGGCTTTATCGACCGAGGTGACTTTTCCCCGCCGTTCTTGCGCTTTTTTCCCGGCCAGACGCACGATGCGTTCGATTTCCGAGGTGGAGTAACTCATCGTGCTGTAGGCGACTTCGCCGCCGTCGGGATGCGGACGCCGGCCCGATTCGCCGAAATAAATCCCGCCGGTGAGTTCACGAATGAATAATATGTTCACACCCTCGACAATGTTCCGCTTGATCGGCGAAGCGTGCAAGAGTTCGAGTGTGGGGACAATCGGACGCAAATTGGCGAACAGGCCCAGCTCTTTGCGAAGGCTTAACAGGCCCGCTTCCGGGCGGGTGCCGGCGTGGGGGTCGTCCCATTTCGGTCCGCCGACCGCACCCAGCAGAATCGCGGCGGACGATTTGCATTCGGCCAGCGTGTCATCCGGCAGAGGCGTGCCGAAGTCGTCAATCGCATTCCCGCCCATGGGGCAGGTGACCATTTCAAAGCGATGCCCAAACTTTTTGGCAACGGCTTCCAGCACCTTGCGACCCTCGGCCAGAACTTCGGGTCCGATTCCATCCCCCGGTAGCAACGTTAATTTCGCATCCACAATTCGCCCTTTCACGAAAGAAGAAACAACAACTTAAGTCTAACAGATGCTAACGAGAATTCTCAGGATTGCCCCCCCGTGCGAATTCACGCCTGTTGGGCCAAGCGGGAAATCAGGCGGGCGACGAGGGCGGTCCAGCCAGTTTGATGGCTCGCGCCCACGCCGCGACCGTTGTCGCCGTCGAAGTATTCGTAGAACAGCAGCAAATCTTCGCCGGGGTTGCCTTTGGCGTAGCGGGTGTCTTCGCCGTGGCAGGGCCGTTGCCCGTTTTCGTCCGGCTCGAACAGCGAACACAAACGGCGGGCGATTTGGGCGGCGGCTTCTCTTAGACTCATTTTGTTCCCCGAACCCGTGGGGAACTCCACCTGAAAATCATCGCCGTAGAAATACCAATAGCGTTCCAAGCCTTCCAGAATCAAATAGTTCATAGGAAACCAAACCGGCCCCCGCCAATTGGAATTGCCGCCGAACATCCCGGTGTCCGATTCCGCCGGGGTGTAGTCCACCTGAAATTCCTGATGGTCCAAGCGAAAGACGTAAGGGTGTTCCTTGTGAAATTTCGACAGCGAGCGAATCCCGTGGGGCGAGAGAAATTCGTTCTCGTCAAACAGATATTTGAAGACGCGCTCCAAGCGCTGGCGGCTGGGAATGGCCAACAGGCGATGGCCCGCGGGCTTGCCGGTTTCATCGTCCGATTTCATACAACTGACCTGCGTGGCCAAATCGGGGCGATGGGTCAGGAACCAATCCATGCGTTTTTTGAAGCCCGGCAGGCGTTGGATCACGTCGTTTTGCAAAACTTCCACCGCGAACAGCGGAACCAATCCCACCAGCGAGCGGGTTTTTAAAGGCATGGAATGCCCATCGGTCATCAGCCGGTCGTAATAGAAGCCGTCTTCCTCGTCCCAAAGCCCCGTGCCGCCCATGGTGTTCATGGCATCGGCAATGGCGATGTAATGCTCGAAGAACTTCGAGGCCACATCTTCATAGACGGGATCTTCGGAGGCCAATTCCAAGGCCATCGAGAGCATTGTGCCGCAGAAAAACGCCATCCAAGCGGTTCCATCGGCTTGGGCCAAATGCCCGCCAGTGGGCAACGGTTTCGAGCGGTCGAACACGCCGATGTTGTCCAACCCCAAAAAACCGCCTGCGAACAAATTGTTGCCGTGCGGGTCTTTGCGGTTGACCCACCAGGTGAAGTTGAGCATCAACTTATGAAAGGTTCGCTCTAAAAACGCCCGGTCGCGCTCGCCTTTTTTATCCGCGATTTTATAAACCCGCCAACAAGCCCAGGCATGCACCGGCGGGTTGACGTCCGAAAACGCGAACTCATAAGCCGGGATTTGCCCGTTGGGGTTCATGTACCATTCCCGCAAAAACAAAATCAATTGCTGCTTGGAGAACTCGGCGTCGATCTCGGCGAAGGGCAGCATGTGAAACGCCAAATCCCAGGCGGCGTACCAAGGGTATTCCCATTTGTCCGGCATCGAGATCACATCCCGATTAAACAAATGCGGCCAATCGTGGTTGCGGCCAAACTTTCGCTCGAAAGGCGGGGCCGGTTGATCGGGGTCGCCGCTAAGCCATTCCCGCACCGAGTAATGATAGAATTGCTTCGTCCACAACAACCCCGCATACGCTTGCCGGGTGATTTGCAGGGCGGTCTTGTCATCCGTCATCGGGTTGCGGGTGTGATAGAAGGCATCGGCTTCCGCGATCCGGTCGGCAAAGGTTTGCGCGAAAGCGGAGCCGAACGGTTCCGCGGTCTCGGCGGAGTTCTCCATCAACCGAAACTGCAATTGGACGGATTTTCCCGCTTCAATGTTCAAGACATACCACGGAGCCGCTTTGGTTCCCCGCTGCTTCGGGTTCACCACGCTTTCGTCTTCTTCGATCAGCCGCCGATGAAAGCTGTCTTTCACGAAAGGCGTGCCGCTTTTCAGATTGAAGATGCGTTCGAAATTGGTTTCGTTGTCGGTAAACAACCACGCAGGCAGCGAGGCCGGGTTTTCCGCATCAATGCAAAACGTGAAGTTGTCCAGGCTTTGATGATAACAACGAACGGTTTCGTCATCGGCGAGCTTCATGTCCGGCTTGGTCGTGCAATCATCGTATCTGCAACCCCAAGACCATGTGTTGCGAAACCAAACCGTCGGCAAGACGTGCAACGGGGCGGCGTCCGGTCCCTGGTTCGTCACGGTCAGGCGGATGAGAATGTCGTTCGGGCCGGCTTTGGCATATTCGGCCACCACGTCGAAATAGCGATTCTCCGCGAAGAGGCCCGTATCCACCAGTTCGTATTCGCGATCATGAACACCCCGCCGGCGGTTTTCGGCGACCAGATCATCGTAGGGAAAAGCCTGCTGCGGATATTTATAGAGCGCCTTCATATAAGAGTGCGTGGGCGTGGAATCCAGATAGAAGTATTCTTCTTTCACATCTTCGCCGTGGTTGCCTTCCGGTCCCGACAGCCCGAACAGCCGTTCTTTAAGGATCGGATCTTGCTCGTTCCACAAGGCCCAGGCAAAACACAAGCGGCATTCCCGGTCGGTGATGCCCAACAGTCCATCTTCGCCCCAGCGGTAAGCCCGACTGCGGGCGTGATCGTGCGGGAAGGCATCCCAAACCACGCCGTGTTCGGAATAATCTTCCCGCACGGTTCCCCATTGCCTTTCGGAAAGATAAGGCCCCCAGCGCTGCCAATTTGCGGTGCGAGCTTTGGATGCCTGCAATCGCTCATCTTCCGCCGTCTGGCCAAAATGTGCGGGATGAGTCGTCATACGGGAACCTTACGTTAGGCTGGAGACTTTAGGTTTTAGACTGGAGGAAGATCTTCCAGCATACACGGGCAGCGGACCATTTGCGAATCCACCATTCAGATTCTTGAGCGGCTCATCATCCTTGGAAAAAGTAAGTGAGCGGCAAGCCGCTCACTTACTTTTTGGAACGATGCTTCAAGACCCACTTGCCTTGACAATTCTGGCTCTCGGCTTTCAACTTTCCACAATCGACTCTCAACTTTCCCAGGCAGAAAGCCGCCGCGTTATGTCCGATGACCGCCCGCATATCATCTTTATCATTACCGATCAACAACGCTTCGATACGATTCGCGCTTTGGGTTTCGATTATATGGACACGCCGAATCTCGACCGCTTGGTCAATGAAGGCGTGACGTTCACCAACTGCCACGTTACGGCGGCTTCGTGTGCTCCTTCGCGGGCGAGTTTGTTCACGGGCTATTATCCGCATACTACGGGCATTTTGCGGAACGCCGATCTTTGGCGGCATTCTTGGATCGAACAATTGGCCGACAGCGGTTACCGCACGATCAACGTCGGCAAGATGCACAGCTATCCTTACCATACATCGTTGGGTTTCGAGGAACGCTACGTTGTCGAGAACAAAGACCGCTATCTCGAAGAACGCTGGTACTTCGATGAATGGGACAAAGCCCTGAGAGCGCGGGGATTGGTCAAACAGCAGCGGGAATTTTACCGGCAACGGCCCGACTACCACGAATGCTTGGGGGCGTTCGAGTGGGAACTTCCCGAAGACATGCACCCAGACGTATTCGTGGGCGACATGGCGGCGTGGTGGATTCGCACCAAACCCAAATCGGACAAACCGCTGTTCTTGGAGATCGGCTTTCCGGGGCCGCATCCACCTTACGATCCCACGCCCGCATTCGCCGAACCCTATCTGAAAAAAGACCTGCCGTTGTTGGAGGTCACGCCGGAGGAACTCGAAAGCCAACCCGCCCCGTTTAAAGAACTTCGCATTCATAACACCCAAGTCGATCACGATTCCGTGGTCCACATGCTAAACCCCACCGAAGAACAAAGGCATCGGCAGCGGGCGTATTATCTGGCCAACGTGACGATGATCGACCAAAAAATCGGCGAGATTTTGAAAGCCTTGGAAGAGAAAGGCTATCTGGAAAACGCGGTGGTTGTTTTCACGTCCGATCATGGCGATTGCCTGACGGACCACGGCCACAGCCAGAAATGGACGATGTACGACATCATCACTCGCATGCCGACCATCGTATGGTCGCCGGGGCGTTTCGCGGGCGGAAGAACGGTGGACGGCCTTTGCCAGCAGATGGATTTAGGCCCGGCTCTTTTGGAACTCGCCGGCTTGAAACCCGCTCGCACAATGGAAGCCCAATCGCTTTTGCCCGCACTTCAAGGCGAAGATTGGCAAGGCCGGGATTACGTCTTCGCCGAGCATGGACGCGACAACATTTTAACCGGCACGGATTTTATGACGATGGTCAGAAACCGGGATTGGAAGCTCGTGCATTTCTTGGAAGAACCGACCGGCCAATTGTTCGATTTGAAACACGATCCCGATGAAGTCAAAAACCTCTGGAACGACCCCGCCCATGCGGACAAAAAACGCGAACTGTTGGATGTGCTGAGGGAATGGCGAATCCGCAGCGATGTTCAGACCAGCGATTGGGCCGGCGAGTTCCGTTGAGAAACCCCCGACACAAATGAGAGAGAGTGCCACCATGAAATTCCCCATTTGCTTGATGACTCTGCTGCTTGCCGGTTTTTCGTTTGCCCGTTTGTCGGCGGCGGAAGTGAAGCCGAACTTCGTGTTCATCATCGCCGATGATTGCACGCATCGCGATTTGGGCTGTTACGGCGGGCAGGCGGAGACTCCCAACATCGACAGGCTTGCCCGCGAAGGCATGCGGTTCACGCATTGCTTTCAGGCTGCGCCCATGTGTTCGCCCACGCGGCACAACATCTACACCGGCATTTATCCGGTCAAAAGCGGAGCCTATCCCAATCACACGTTCGTCAAGCCGGGCACGAAAAGTGTGGTCCAGTATCTAAAACCCCAGGGTTACCGCGTGGCTCTCAGCGGGAAAACGCACATCGCTCCTAAGAAGATTTTTCCCTTCGAGTATTCCGGCAAGGGCAACAACCCGGACCCGGAAGCCATCGAAAAACTGTTTCGAGACTGCCAAGCCGCTCATACGCCGTTCTGCTTGTTCGCCTGCTCGAACGAACCGCATACCCCTTGGAACAAAGGCGATCCGTCCCGCTATCCCGCCGATAAAATCCAACTGCCGCCCTATTTTGTGAATACTCCGCAAACCCGCGAAGACATGTCGCGGTACTTGGCCGAGATCACATATTACGATGGCCAAGTCGGGCAGATTTTGGATCTCTTGAAAAAATTCAGGCTCGATGAAAACACGTTGGTCATCGTCACCAGCGAGCAAGGCTCGAGTTTTCCCTTCGGCAAATGGACTTGCTACGACACGGGTTTGCAAACCGCCCTGATTGCGAGATGGCCGGGAAAGATTCAACCCGGCACGGTGAGCGATGCGCTGGTTGAATACGTGGATGTGCTGCCGACTTTCATCGAAGCCGCCGGCGGAAAACCGCCCGCCGTTCTGGATGGCAAAAGCCTGTTGCCCGTCCTTACCGGAAAAACGGCCGAGCATAAGGACTACGTTTTCGGAATTCATACCACGCGGGGGATTATTAACGGATCGGACTATTTCGGCATCCGTTCGGTCCGTGGCCGGCGGTATAAATACATCCTCAACTTGACGCCCGAAATCACGTTCACGAACGCTTGCACGAACTCAAAAGCCTTTCTGTCCTGGAAAGCCAAGGCGGCCACCGACAAAGACGCCGCCGAGAAAGTTCGCCGCTACCAACACCGCCCTGCGGAGGAACTCTACGACATGGATCGCGATCCGTTCGAGTGGCACAACCTCGCCGGCGATGCCGAGCACGCGAAGATCCAGGCGGAACTCAAGCGAAAGCTCGCCGACTGGATGGCAGACCAAGGCGACCTGGGGCAACCCACCGAATTGGAAGCCCGCGAACACCAAAAACGCGGCAGAAACAGGAATAAATAGCACCCCCCCCGCGAAGGATCAAGCTTCGGAACAACCGGCGAAAAAAATGCGCGTTGAAGCGGATTCAAGTTTGCGGGTTGTTTCGGTTTTGGCGGCCGGACGCGATTCGGGGGTGTTGTGTTGTGGGTCGTGCCGATATTTCCAACGGCAGGGCGATCAACGAGGTTGATGGTTTTGCCCTTTCAGCGGATTGACTTCGGCGGACCAGGGAGGTGCCCCGACCCGCTCGCTTACTTTTCCAGGGATGAATCGGCCATGCCCCTCCGCTCTTGTATTTTCTGTCTGACGGTTTGGCTTGTCGCTCTGTTCGGCTGCGCAGGTTTCGCAAAAGCCCAGCCCGGTATAAGTTACCACGATGGCTTAAGCAATAAATGCCGCAAGGTTTACCAGATTATAGGAAACAAAGCCGAAATCGCTCCCCGAGAAGTCGCCCCCAAGACATTGTACGAACGCCATGCTCAGGCCGGGCATCCCCAGTGCATCTCGCCTTTGGCCGATTGGTCGAACACCGTGAAGTATTGGGGTTACTACGTGGGAGGCGGCAATCCCCATAAGTGCGGCGGAAGACTTTTTGCCGGCGAAGCGAGGCGCACCCGCTGCGAAGGAACCTGGGGTTGGGACTACGTTCCCTTCTACTCTCACGTTCGGCTTCGCTGGTGGCACGGTCGCCGATACCAAGACGGCGAAGGCCAATACGAAGCCAACTACATCGTGGAACCCTTCAGCCCGGAATTCGGCCCCAAAGGCATCATCCCCAACGGCTTGGTTCACTAAACTCAAAATACCATCCACGATGCAAGAATCGGAAGCCAAGGGGTTGGTTTCCGATTCTTGTATTTTATAGAGATCAAAAGAAGTCCACGCCGCTCTGAAATCCCCGCGGCGAACCTTTTGATCGCGGTAGCGGTCTGCTAAAATGCCGCCCCGAACCCTCCCATTCCGCCGGTTTCCGGTCCCCCGACCTCCGGCTTCTGCCCCCCCACAAGGATGCTTCCGTGCGTTGGTCTCAAACTTTTCTTCCCACGATGAAAGAGATTCCCTCCGATGCGGAGATTCCCAGCCATCAATTGATGCTCCGCGCGGGTTTGATTCGGCAACTGATGGCCGGGGCTTACACCTATTTGCCCTTGGGGTGGCGATCCATTCGCAAGGCGGAAGCCATCGTGCGGGAAGAAATGGAAGCCGCCGGAGCCGTCGAACTCTTCATGCCCGCTTTGCAGCCCATCGACTTGTTCGAGCGAACCGGCCGCAAAGAAGCCTTCGGCAACGTGCTGATAAACTTTGAAATCAAGCGCGGCGACCGCAAAGTTCACTTGGCCTTGGGTCCAACGCACGAGGAAGTCGTCACCGATTTGATCGCCCAGCATGTGCAAAGTTATCGGCAACTGCCTTTGACTGTGTTTCAGATTCAAACGAAATTTCGCAACGAGGAACGCCCGCGGTTCGGCGTGCTTCGAACCAGCGAATTTCTGATGAAAGATGCTTACAGCTTCAGCGCGAATCTGGAACAGCTCGATGAAATCTACCAACGCATCTATAAGGCGTATTGCCGAATTTTCGCCCGCTGCGGTTTGAACTATTTGCCCGTCGAAGCCGAGAGCGGGCCGATTGGCGGCGATGCTTCGCACGAGTTTATGGTTCCCGCCGCCAATGGTGAAGACCGCATTGTGAATTGCCCGAAATGCAATTACGCGGCGAATCTGGAACGGGCCGAGACCGGGCGAACTTCGAGCATTCCCGAAACTTCCGACCAAGCCTCCGCGTTGACCCAAGTAAAAACGCCGGGCACGACGAGCATCGAGCAAGTTCGCAAGCTGCTCAAATGCGATCCCCAGTCGATGATTAAAACGCTGATCTATCTTGCAGATGAAAAACCCGTGGCCGTGCTGATCCGCGGCGATCATGCGGCAAACGAAGGCAAAATTCGCCGAGCGCTCGGTGTGGGCACGCTGGAATTGGCCGATGAAAACACGATTGAAAAAGTAACGGGCGCGCCGGTGGGGTTTGCCGGTCCCGTGGGCATCGGGTGCCCGATCATTGCCGACCACGATGTGCCCAAAATCGTGAACGCCATTTCCGGCGCGAACGCGGCGGATGCCCATTACTTAGGGGTGAACGTCGGCAGAGATTATCAATTGGAAAGCACCCATGACCTCAGAGATGCGGATGCCGGCGATCCTTGCCCGCATTGCGATGGGGTGTTGGAGTTGGTGCATGGAATCGAAGTCGGGCACGTGTTCAAGTTGGGAACCAAATATAGCGAAGCCTTGGATGCCCGCTTTCTGGATGAAAAAGAACAACGGCACGCGATTATCATGGGCTGTTACGGGATCGGGATCAACCGCATCATTGCTTCCACGGCGGAAACGTCTTTCGATGACAATGGTTTGATTTGGCCGTTGTCCATTGCCCCGTATTCCGTGTTGGTCATCCCGTTGAATGTGGACGATGAAAAAGTGCAAAGCGTCGCCAACCGCTATTACGAAGAACTTCAAGCGGCGGGCGTGGACGTGCTCTTCGACGACCGCGCCGCACGTCCCGGCTTTAAGTTCAAGGATGCAGATCTCATTGGAATTCCCTTGCGGGTGGTGATCGGCGGCAAAGGGTTGCAAAACGGCGAAGTCGAAATCAAATGGCGCACCGCCGAGCATCCCCAGAAAGTCCCCATCGCAGAAGGCGTTCAAACCGTACTAAGCCTGTTGGAAGAACGCCGCCGCGAAGAAGCCGCCCGCGTGCCCGCCTGATTGCTTTGCGCACTGAGCGAAATCCGTCCAACGTGATTCGAGATCGCGCAATGGGATTTTGTTAAGGGGCCTGACCCCTTTCAAATGCTTCGTCGACCCTGAGTGATCCCCGCTTTCGCGCGCGAATTGCTTATTGCTCTATCCACTCGAAAAAACCGACCATCTCCCTATCAACCGGCAAGGGCGTATGTGTTCACGCCCCGTAAAATGGTTGTATTGCACGGAAAAAATTGTCCGTGCTACGTTTTTTTCGGTATCATAAAGTGAGTGAGGCAGAAAGCGTAAAATCCTCCCAAGGTTCCTAACGTGTTCCGCTTCATGCTCTTTCTCTGCGGATGTTGTCATTACCGCTCGTGGCAAATCGTCCTCTTCCGTTGAGCGGATGGAGAGACTCCCATGAAATGGCTCATTCCAATCGCACTGGCTGCCGTGTTCTCCGTTCCCGGTTCCGCATCAGCAGCCCATCATCATCACTATGGCGGAGGCTTCGGCTGGGGAATCGGTTATCCCTACGGCTCCTATTGGGGAAGTTCGGGTTATGGGTATGGGTCGGGATTGTCGATCGGAGTCGGCTCGGGTTATTATGGCTCCGGCTTCGGCTATGGATCGAGATACGGTTACGGATATTCCGGCTACACCCCACCTTACTATTATAACACCGGCTACCGGGGCTACTCGAGTTATCCCTCGAACTACTATTATAGTACCCCCTCCTACTCCGGTTCTTATTATGGGTCGGGGTATTATGGCGGATACCCCAGCAGTGTTTGGTCCGGAGGCTATGGCGGTTACGGTTACTGCTATTAATGCCTTCTCTCCCTGAAAACACAGAGGTTCAAATCACAGGCGAAGCTCTCCGCTGAGCCGTCATCGAATCAGGGTGAAGTCGCGGTGCGGCATTTCCAGTTCGGGAAAAGCCGCGATCCGCGACCGCCCATTGACGAACCGTAATCCCCACCCCACATCCCCCCCGCTTTTGTTCGCCCACATTGACTTGTCAAATCTCGTGAGGCGACTCATGCAAGCATGTCTGCAAACCTCGCACGCCGTCTCCCCGAAGCGGACTTCTGAGCGTGCGTTCATTAGTCAGCGTCTTCCTGGAGTTGCCGGTTTCCATCCACGAAAGAACCTCAGGCGTGGTGTATTCCGGCAGACCAAACCGCCATTCAGGTAGGCTTCTAAGGATTGGGAGCCGAATACCGGCCACAAATTCGCTTGACGGGAAATTTTTGGCTGGTAAACGCTGGACAGAAACTGTTCTGTTTGCGATCTTACATTATGGAGATTCGGGTGAAATCCCTGCCCGATCTCCGTTTCACCCAATCACCTTAAAATTGCGCTCCGTTTGCTTAACGTCAGCACGCTTTTTCCGCGCTGATTTCTTTCTACTCGGGCCTGAGAGAAAACCCGGCAAATGAACTTAACCCATCCTCTTGGAAAGGGGTGAAAAGCAAATCATGCCTGCCTGGCCCGGGGGACCGTGTCCTCAATGCGGCGATGAGATGCCGGAAAACCTCATTCATTGCCAGACCTGCCGCGCCCTGCTCAACGAGGAGTTGGATGCCGATTCCGTGGAGATCCCGGAGTTCATTCCGTTGGCGGAGATTACGACCATGGTGGAGGTAAAAGCCAAAGGCTATTACGTGGAATGCCCCCATTGCACTCAGGAATTGCGAATCAACAGCAAATACCTGGGCATGCGGGTGAGCTGCAAGATATGCCGCGCCCAATACGACCTGAAAATCGACAGCCCCAATCTCATCGTCAAAGCCTTTTTCGCCGACTGCCCGGAGTGCGGCGAAGAACTCCGCGTGGCCCAAAAATACATGGATCAAAAGGTCGCCTGCAAATACTGCCAAGCCCGCATCCATTTCGTCTCTTCTTGACTTGAGAAACGCGAATCGCCGACGAGAGCACTGGATTTCTCGGCTGTCCCGCGCTATAAATCGGCGGAGTTTGCGTTTCAATTCTCTTTGGAAGAAAGACAGCCCATTATGAATGCCCATGCAGCGATCAAGGCGGCTTCCGTCGTGCCGGATTTTTTGTGGAAGGCGTACATCGAAGATCTCAGCGATGATGACTTGCTCGTCCGCCCCGTGGAAGGCACCAATCACATCAAATGGCAATTGGGGCACTTAATTGCCTCGCAGGTCGGCTTGGTGGAATCGGTCTGTCCCGGCAAGATGCCCGCACTCCCGGAAGGTTTCGCCGCGAAATACGACAAAGCCACCGCCCAAAGCGATGATCCCGAGGCGTTCGATTCCAAAGCCGAGTTGATTCGCCTCGCCGAGGAACAACTGGCCGCCACGACCGCTGCCCTCGATAGTCTCAGCGATGAAGATTTGGAAAAGCCCATCCCCGAACGCTATCAGATGTTCGGCCCCACGGTGGCGCACCTTTTCGCGGGACTGCCCGCCCATTGGACAATGCACACCGGCCAATGGGCCATCATCCGCAGAAAACTCGGCAAGCCGCCGTTGTTTTAATTCAGGCGGTTGATGGTCTCACGGAGATTGCGAGATCTAGGTTTCGATTGAGAGGAATTGCCCCCATGCCATCTCGTTCAATCGAAACCGACTCCCGCGTGCCATTCCTAGGGCGGTTGTTCGAGCCGGTGGATGCGGGGTTGTTGGTGTTCTTTCGGGTCGCCTTCGGAGTGTTGATGGCTTGGGAAGCCTCGCGCTACTTGGTTTCGCAAGACAGCAGGAGCGATTGGATCGAGCGGTTGTATCTTCGCCCGCAAATCCTCTTCAAATACTTCGGTTTCGAGTGGGTCTCGCCTTGGCCGGGCGAGGGGATGTACTATCACTTTTGGGGGCTGGGGATTCTGGGCCTTTTGATCGCCGCCGGCTGTTTTTATCGCGTGGCGATCTCGCTGTTCTTCCTGGGATTTACCTACGTCTTTTTGTTGGATCAGGCCACGTATCTCAATCACTTTTATCTCATCAGTTTGGTGAGTTTCTTGATGATCTTTCTGCCCTTGAACTGTGCAGGTTCGGTCGATGCGTGGTTGTGGCCGAGGATTCGGAAAGTCACCGCCCCCGCGTGGATGCTGTGGCTGCTGCGGTTTCAAGTGGGCGTGGCCTATACCTATGGCGGAATCGCGAAACTGAATGGCGATTGGCTGCGGGGCGAACCCATGCGAAGTTGGCTGGCCGAACGCTGGGGACATCCGCCCGCCGAGGTCTGGGTCTACTTCTTTTCGTGGGGCGGGGTGCTGTTCGATCTTTTGATTGTACCCGCTTTGCTTTGGCCACGCACGCGCGTCCCCGCGTTTTTGGCGGCTTTGTATTTTCACTTCTCGAACGATTTGATGTTTCAGATCGGCGTGTTTCCGTGGTTCATGATCGCAAGCACGCTGCTGTTCATGCCACCCGATTGGGTGCAACTCAAACCCACCGAGGCGAGCGTGGGGCGTAAGCCCCATGAGAATCCCCAACTCCCCAACACGCTTTCAATTCATCACAAAGTCGTCCCAGCATTTTTAGCATTCTGGGTGGCGTTTCAAACTCTGGTTCCCTTAAGGCATTGGCTTTATCCGGGCAACGTGAGTTGGACCGAAGAAGGCCATCGCTTCTCTTGGCACATGAAGCTGCGCTCTAAAACCGCTTCTGAGTTTCTCTTGACCGCAATCACGAAATCGGGCACGCGGTTCGATTGGTATTTAAGCAGCCGTTTGGTTCGCGATCAGGAATCCGGTCGGCCTTATATCGACCCCTCCACGAGGGAACCGTTCTCGGAAGAATTTCTTGCGTTTTCTGCCACCAATGCCGCGGGCCATCGCTTGGAAGACATCACCGACCCCGCCTTGGACGCGATCACCTCGAAACAATTGCACGGCATCACCACCAAGCCGGATATGTTGTTGCAGTACGCCCATTTTCTGGGCCGGCGACTTCGCGAGCAGGGTGAGGAACCCAGCGGACTTTATGCGACGGTCTCGGCATCGCTGAACAACCGCCCGCCGCAGGCGTTGATCGATCCCCATGTCAACTTGTTGGAAGTTGAGCGCTCTTTGGCCCACGCCGATTGGATTGTGCCGCTCATCACGCCGTTGAAACCCTCTTGGAACCGCAGGTCTTCTTCACAAGCCCCCCGTGGGGAATCGGACGAACAATAACCCCGCCCAAATGCGGCGAGCATTCCTTGACCACGGGAACTCAATTCGATAGCGTGGAGAGATTAACCATTTCCAATTTCAATTTTTGCGGGCGTAGCTCAGTTGGTAGAGCGTCAGCTTCCCAAGCTGAATGTCGGGAGTTCGAATCTCCTCGCCCGCTTTTGATGCAACTCTAGCCGAAGCAAGCATTTGTGGTACCTGCCGATGCTCGGCAAGAGCGGCCCAAAGCCAAAACGGGAATGACCGTTTTCGGGGAATTTTGGAGTGCTCTCACAAATACTGCACTTCCCGAAAAATTGCGATTTCCGTGATTTTGTTTGATGACGGCCTTCAATGCTTTTCTTTGCCTGCGAGGCTTCTTCGAATTAGAAAACCGATGGGTTTTGTGAGCAGGGTGATTAGCAGAATTGCGATCAAACCTTGGCTGATGGCGCTCTGGAAAAAGGGGGCGATGCGGCCGCTGCTTGCGATGAAGCCGGCTCTTAGTTTTTCTTCCACCAACGGGCCTAAAATTAATCCGAGAATCATCGGGGCTAAGGGGACTGCGTAGGCTTCTAACACAAAGCCGACGATGCCGAAGGCGAACATTACGTAGACATCGAACAGGCTGTTGCGAAAGGCGTAAGCACCACCACGGAAAATACCAAGACGCCCACCAAGACGATGTGGCGGGGCAGCCTCAGAATCCAGCCGAAGAACTTGATGCCCGCGAAACCGCAGGGAATGAGCAAGAACTGCGTGATGATCGCGATCGCGAAAATGGAATGCACCTGATGGATGTTCTCGGCTTCAAATAAAAACGGCCCCGTTTTGATGTTGTGGACCAAAAACACGCCCAAGACGATGGCCGTCACCGCATCGCCGGGCACGCCGAAGACCAACGCGGGAATCCACGCTCCGCCGACGGCGGCGTTGTTGGCGGAGGTGGGGGCGATTACGCCTTCGGTCGCGCCTTCGCCGAACTCATCCCCATTCTTGGAAGTGCGTTTGGCGATGCCGTAAGCTCCCCAGGCGGCGATGTCCGCACCCGCTCCGGGGAGCGCGCCGATCACCGTCCCCGCCAAGGCGGATGTGAGTACGGTCCAACCTTTCCTACCGATTTCACCGAGGGCCAATCTGGCCGCGGCGGGTTCGGGGTTGGCGGTGATGGACACGCTCAGTCGCTTTGGGGATCGCACGTTCCTAAGAACTTCCGAAAGGCCAAACAGGCCGATCATCACGGGAATGAAATGCAGGCCGCCCGAAAGGGAAACGCTGCCGAAGGTCAACCGCGAGACGTTGCTGACGGGATCTTGCCCGACCGTGGAAACCAACATCCCCAACGCCGCCGCCAGCAATCCCTTGGCGGTCTGGCCCATGCTGACCATTGCGGACATCGCCAGGCCCATGATGGCGAGCCAGAAGTATTCATAATCGCCGAATTCGAGGGCGAACTCGGCGAGTTTGGGGGCGGTGAAGATGAGCAGCGTGACGCCGATCAAGCCGCCGATCGCGCTGCAGAACAAATCCATAAACAGCGCGAATTGGCCTCGGCCTTTTTTGGCGAGGGCGTGGCCGTCCAGCGTGGCTGCCGCCGAAGCCGGCGTGCCGGGGATTCGCAAAAACGTGGCGGGGATGTCGCCCGCGAAAATCGCGGTGAAGCTGACCCCGATAATCATCGCCAACCCCGCCAACGGATCGAGCCGATACGTCATCGGCACGATCAAAGCCACGGCCATCGTCGCGGTGAGGCCCGGCGTGGCTCCGACGAACGTGCCGAAGATCATCCCCAAAAACCAAGGCACGAGAATTTCGAGTTGCAACAAATCCGCCAGCACTTCCCCGCGCCTTTCCGCTCAAACCCGCCAAGCCCTGAAGGATCGTTTTACACGAGGCCGGGAATGGGGGTTCCGGCGGTGATCGCGCGGGCGATGTCGTTCGGAACGCCGCGAACGAGACGGAGTTCGCCCAAGTCGAACAGGGTGTGCATGATGGTAGCGATCACGTCGGGAATCTGGTAGGGCGTGGAAAGCGCTTCGCCCGCGTCTCGGGTGGATTGGCCGAGCACTTGCCCCATGTTGAGGCCGCCGCCGGCGAGCATCAACGGGGCGAGGTTGCCCCAATGATCGCGTCCGCCGCGAGCGTTGATCTTCGGCGTGCGGCCCATTTCGCCCGAACACACCAAGAGGATTTTCTCGCTCAGGCCGCGGTTCTCCACATCTTCCAAAAACGCCGAGACCGCGTGATCGAAGGGCCGCCCCACGTAGCGCATGCCTTCTTCCATCGTGGCGTTGTTTGCATCGGCGTGCATGTCCCACACGAAATTCGTGGTCACGGTGATGAATCCGCAGCCCGCTTCGCACAACCGCCGGGCCAACAACAACAGCTTGCCCAACGTGCCGACGTTGTCTTGATAGCGTTTATAGTTGTTCCATTTTTGGGAGATGTGTTCGGGCCGAATTAAGCCGGCGGTGTCGTAGCGGGCGAGAGTTTTGGGATCTTCTTTCGAGAGATCGAACGCATCGGCCACGCCTCCCAAAATGGTATCGAACGCTTGCTGCCGAAGCGGGTTCATGCTTTCCAACAACCCATTCGCATCGGCCCCGGAACGAAACTTGTCCAACTCGGAGAGCAGCAAGCGGCGGTCGCTCAAGCGGGGCAAAGGGATCGCGAGTTTCATGTTTTCTTGAAACGTGCCGCCGCTGCCGGGGGCGAACGGAGCGAACGCGCTGCCCACGTCTCCGCCGGATTCAAAATTGCCGAACTGTTTGACGGCGGGCATTGCCTGGGGATCGACGGCTTGCGGGAACAACGCCACGTTGGTGGGCATGCCGCTGCCGGGGCGGTTTTGGCCCACGATGCGGGAATACAGCGAACCCAAATTGGCATCGGCCGAGTTTTTGCTGACGATGGGCTTGATGTCGTGCTTGCCATCCCCGGTGACGTAAGACCTAACGATGGCCATGCGGTCTGCGTAGGGGGCGAGTTTTTCAAACGTCCCGCCGAAGGTCACGCCGGGCAGCGAAGTTTGCACTTCCCCCGTGGCCGAGCGAATGCCCGAAGGAGCCGACATTTTGGGATCGAAGGTTTCGGTTTGGCTCGGCCCGCCGTGCATGAATAGAAAGATGACCGATTTATCCCGCACCACGCTGCCGGTTGACGCATCGGCTTTCATCGAGAGCAAATCAGTCAGCGACAATCCGCCCAGTCCCAACCCGCCGATTCGCAAAAACTCGCGACGGCCTTGTTGCCGATTGTCGTAAAGCGAAAGCATGGGCAGATCCCATCCGAAGAAGAATGGCACGAGTAAAACACATTCGGTTTCTTCTTTAATATCAAAACTCGCCCATGCGTTCAATCATGGCGGGTCTCATTGAAGAGGATCGACAAAGTTCCCGCTGGCAGTAAAATCTATGCTTTATTTTCCTCACACATCAAAAGGATTCCCATGAGCGATTTGAACAGTCAGCACAATCGAGCGGTCTGGTTTGACATCCCCGTGAAAGATCTGGCCCGCGCAAGCGCGTTTTACGCCGAGGTCTTGGCGATTAAAGTCGATCAGCAAAGTTTCGGGGAGTTCAAATTCTCCGTGCTGGAACACCAAGAAGGCAACGGCGGCTGCTTGGTTCCCAACGCCAGCGAAATCACCGCCGACAAAGGCATCTTACTGTATCTCAACGCCGATGGCCGCATTCGCGATGCCGTCGCAAAAGTCAAAACCCAAGGCGGGCAAATCCTCGAAGAGGTCCACCCCATCGGCCCGCACGGTTTTCGGGCGATCATCCTCGACAGCGAAGGCAACCGCCTGGCCTTGCACTCCCAAACCGATGCCTAAACAATTCGCAAGATAGTGGATCCTACGAATGCTGAAGTTGGTCATTGGGGTTTGGTCATTGGGATTTGCCGACATGTTGGCTCGGATGCGGGTGAATTGGATTATTTTGCGGACGTGTCTGGAAGAACGTCTGGTGTACCGGGGCGATTTTATGTTCGCCACGCTGGTGCGCTTTCTGCCGATTGTCACGCAGATTTTCTTGTGGGGGGCGATCTATCGCGGGCAGGATTCGCTCAACGGGTATACCTATCGCCAGATGGTAGCCTATTATTTGTTGGCGATGGTGGGGCGGGCGTTTTCCAGCATGCCGGGACTCGCCACGGGGATTGCCCGCGACGTAAGAGATGGCACAGTCAAAAAGTATCTGACCCAGCCCATCGACATGCTAGGCTATTTGTTCTGGCATCGCGTGGCCCATAAGTTGGTGTATTACGTGATGGCCACGCTGCCATTTGCATTGGTGTTTTATCTCTGCCGAGACTATTTCGACGGCTGGCCAGACCGCGGGACCACGCTCGCCTGCGGGGCGGCACTCTTGATGTCGTTCCTGATCGGCTTTTTGTTGGAAACCTTGATCGGCCTGATTGCGTTTTGGTTCTTGGAAGTGAGTTCGCTAGTATTCATCTATATGATGATTAACTACTTCCTCTCCGGCCACATGATTCCCTTAGATTGGCTGGGAACCTTCGGCGAGTGGGTACAGTATTTGCCGTTCAAGTATCTAGCCTACTTTCCCGCCGCGATTATGTTGGGACGTTTCGACCATGCGGAATTGGTGCGGGAAATTGGCATCGAATTGATTTGGATCGGGGTGCTCTTGGGACTCAATCGCGTGGCCTTTGCCAGGGGAGTCCGCCGCTACGGCGCTTTCGGCGGGTAACTTGCCGGGGCCGTTCGCAAACTTTTTGAGCTTTCAAATAACAGAACACCGCCCAACCGGAGGTGAACCCGTTAAACATTCCCTCCAGGAATGGGGCCTTGGAGGGAAACAGCCAGAGCCAAGTTTTTATCCCATAGGTGTGTGCAAGGAGCAGACAGACGGAAATCCACCAAGCGATGGGGCGGGGTGAAAGATAGATTGCCGCCGTAAATAGTATCGCATAAACAATCGCGCGTGATGATGAAAGCCGCAGGATGGATTTGGAGTAGCCAAGCTCCGATGGGGTTTTGTTCGATCAACTCATGACGTTGGCCGGCCCAATAGCTGGAGGGTTGGCCGATGAGCGTTAGAACTATATCGAGGGCATAGCATGGCAGAAGGCTGAGTGCCAGATATTTGCGTTCCAGACGCGAAGAAATCATAGCGGGCTGGTCACTCGACAAATCTCCGGGGCCTGAATGAAGATCCTAAACATCTTCCTCATCGGTGTTGGCGGCGTCCCAGTCGAAATCTTCGGTTTTCTGATCGTCGATGGCATCTTCGAGCATTAAGGTAATGTTCAGAATTTGCATAATGTTGGGCACGGTTTCTCCGGGGGTCTCTTGTTCCGCGAACAGTTCGATCATGTCGGCCAACTCTTCATCTCCGCGTAAGCGGTAGCATTCGCCCAAGGATTTCCAAGCTTCCTTATTGTGCGGCGGCGGGATGAGTTGCACGGCCCGTTTCAATGGCCCGATGGCTTCGCTAAACCGCCGTTGAGCAATCAGAGCTTCTCCTTTCATATATTCTACGGTGGGTTCGTAAGGCCCCGGTTCGCTAATTGCCTCAAGCTCCCGCATCGCGCGTACGGGCATGTTCAAATCCAAATACCCTTCCGCCGCTGAGATGCGACGGACCAGACGGGGGGAGATTTTTGCGGGTGTGTTCATGGCGCGGCTTTCCGGAAACGGGCCATCGCCCTGTCCCCTTTTGTGGTGTGTGTTTGAAAAACTCTATCGAGGCCATGCCTCAAACCCCTGCGAGTTCTTACATGAAGGAAGACTGAGAGCGGAGGGCTGAGAGCGGAGAGCAGGAAAAACAAAAAACACGTTTCCGGCAACCTGTGGACCATTTTGGCTCTCTGTCCTTGGCTCTCCGCCAAACTCAACTGCAAGAGCTTCCTTAATGCAATCAACCTATCAGGATTTTAGAGATTGTTCGCGTGAGGGCAAATTTTCCGGCAGGCGTTGCCTTATGTTGTTGTTTTCCAGGCATTTGAAGCAAATTGCGGAGTTTCGCGGGATTGGCGACACTTGGGATGCCTTCCGCGAAAGTCCCGAATTCGCGGTAGTTTGCCTGGTTTTCATGCTGTACAATCCAAGAGACACGCAAATCCTCCTTTGTGTTCGGTGAGAGATTGGGCGTTCAATCGTTCTCTTCCTATCGCCGGAAAATTCCCCTCGTTTTTTCAAGCTGCCAAACGGAAGGCTTTTTCATGCGCATGCTGTTGTTCACTCTCGCTTGCGGAATCGCAATTCCTGCGGTTCCGGCTTTTGGAGAACGAAAACGGAAAGATCCCAAAACCGAACAAGCCATCGAGAAGGGCCTCGATTACTTGGCCCGCACGCAACGCCGGCAGGGTTATTGGGAAGCCAACTCTTCCCAATACCGCGTGGCGATGACGGCCCTCGCAGGGACGGCACTTCTCAGCGAAGGCTCGACCACAACCACCGGCAAATACGCGGACAACATCCGCCGGGCGGTGGATTTTCTCGTACTGGTCGCGAGGCCGAACGGATTGATTGGCTACAAAGGGGATTACCGTTACACCTACGGGCATGGGTTTTCGATGTTGTTTCTCTCGCAGGTTTACGGCGAGGAAGAAGATGCCGAGCGCCGAGCCGATCTGAAGCGTGTGCTGACCAATGCGGTGAAGTTTAGCGCGGAAGCCCAAACCACAAGGGGCGGTTGGGGTTACATTTCCGCCAAGGATGGCCGCGATTTCGATGAGGGTTCGACGTGCATCACGCAGGTGCAAGGTTTAAGGGCTTGCCGAAACGCGGGGATTCCCGTGCCCGTGGAAATCATCGACAGGGCCAAGAAATACATTGCGGATTGCAGCACGCCCGACGGCGGAGTGCGATATAGTTTTGCGACGCGCGGCGGAAGCGCCTGCCCGCCGATTACCGCCGCCGCCGTGGCTGCGATGTTCAACGCGGGCGAGTACGAATCCGCAGCCGTCAAGAAGATGCTGGGTTATTGCGAGAAGAACGTTTGGCCCGGCACCGGACGCAACGTCTATACGGGCCATTGGCACTATATGCACTACTATTGGGCCCAAGTCATGTATCGCCAAGGGGACAAGAAATGGGACAAATACTGGGAGGATGTGGGCCAAGACATTCTCCGCAAGCAATCCGCTTCCGGGGCATGGACCACCGGCAGCGTGGGGCCGGTCTATACCACCGCCATCAACACCACAATTTTGCAACTCGATAACGGTTTTCTGCCGATCTATCAGCGATAATGAATAGGGAACGATCTCATGTTGACAACCATTGAAGGCATCTACAAAAGCGGAAAGATCGAACTTGCAGAAATGCCCCCAGGGGTGCGGGAAGGGGCCGCGGTGATTGTGACGTTTCTGCCTAGCGGATCGGTCAATTTGCAAGATCGCGGGATTGATCCCGCCCAGGCGGCGGAAATCCGCGCAAGATTGGCAACCTTTGCCGAAGATTGGGACAGCCCCGAAATGAGCCTCTATGACAACTACGACAACGCCAAATCCAATCCCGAAACGCGGTGACGTCATTTTGGTCTTGTATCCAGACTCCAACTTACGAACCGCGAAACTATGCCCGGCAATGGTGGTTCAAGCCGATCAATTGCAAACCGGCTTGTCTCAACTGATCGTGGCAATGATTACAAGCAAGATGCACCGGGGGAATCATCCCTCGCGTGTGGAGCTGTTGTTGGCAACACCCTCCGGGCAAAACTCGGGGTTGATTTCGGATTCCGTGGTTATGACCAACAACCTTGCCACGGTTCTTGAAATGGTTATTGATCGCGTGATCGGTTCGATTCCGATGGCAGACGTAGAGGCTGCCTTGCGGCACACTTTAAGTTTGTAAAGCAGTAGGGTGGGCATCGCCATCCCTTTCAACATGCAAAAAGTGCCTATTTTCAGGCGTATTTCGGGTTTTTGAACGTCATGGAGATCGAATTTCTTGCCAATTGCCTCAAAAACACCTTAATTTCAAGGGATTTGCATGTTGAAAGCGGTGGGTGGGCATCGCCCACCAATCTATGTTTTGGTGAGCGACATCACTCTCTAATAATAGCTAGAGCCGGTCGAGGGGGGGGTGCCGTCGGCTGTGACGTTTCTTCCTCGTCCGGGTTACGATGGTGGACTGCGCCACTCTTGAGCGAACTTCCCGTTTGGCTTTTCCGCTGGCGGCTTCAGGGCGGCTATGGTACGCTTGTTGAAGCGTTTTTTTGTGGGTCCGCTTTTTGAATTTGACCGTTTCGCGGGCGGGTTCGGCAGTCATAAATGTCCCCAGTTTTGAGAGTTCCGTATTGCCTGCATGGACCAATAATGCAATAGACTGCATCAATTTTGTTCAGTATTAGTCCCTCTTAATTAGTCAACATTTTTCAAAAAACGTCTATTTTTTCAACGTTCGTCACTTTTATTAATCGCGTACTACACATACGGACCTTGGCTCAGTTAGCCTAGGTTCAGATCCTCGTCGGGCAACTTCCAATCCAATTCCCCTGTTTCCATTCATCGGGTTGGTTTGTTTGCTGGGTTTGATGCCACCGAAGGAGTTCCCATGTTCTGGGAGCAGCCGGTCGAATATGCTTCCATCAGCGATGTGGGGTTTCGTCGCCAGATGAATCAGGATGCGTACGCGGTGCAAATCTGCCCCGAACGCGAAACCTGGGAGAAGTTCGGCCATCTGTTCGTAGTCTGCGATGGAATGGGCGGGCATGCGGTGGGGGAATTGGCCAGCAAAATCGCGATCGACACAATCCCCTTGGCTTTCTTCAAATCCCGCGAATCCAGCACGGAAGAGGCCCTGAAAAAAGCCATCGAGCAGGCCAACACCAACATCTATAGCCGGGGGTCGCAAAACCACGACTTTGAACGCATGGGAACCACCTGCTCGAGCTTGGCGCTGACTTCCCGCGGAGCGATCATCGGGCACGTCGGCGATAGCCGGGTCTATCGCGTGCGCGGGGATAAAATCGAACAATTGACGTTCGATCATAGCTTGCAGTGGGAATTGTTGAAGCAAGGCAAGATGTCGCCGGAGGAGATTTTCCTCAAGGAACCGCGGAACGTAATCACCCGCTCGCTCGGCCCCATACCGGATGTGCGGGTGGACATTGAAGGCCCGCACCCCATTGGGGCCGGGCGATGTATTCGTATTGTGTTCGGACGGCTTGACCGGACACGTCAGCGATGCCGAGATCGGCATGCTGGCCCGCCATCTTTCCCCGGCGGATGCCAGCCGGCTGCTGGTCCACATCGCCAATTTGCGGGGCGGTTCGGATAACATCACCGTGTTAATCGTCCGCGCGGGGGCCATACCGGCGGCCTTGGTTCCCCTCGATTCCGCGAAACGTGAGGATACCGAAACAATCGACGGCTTGAATTGGTGGTGGTTGGCCACCTGTTGGGGAATCGCCGGCTTATACGTGCTGGCAGTTTGTCTGGCGATCCTGCGGGATTGGGAATCGGGTTTGGTCTCGCTGGCGGCGGCAGTCGTGGCGACCGGGGCGAGCGTGCTGTATTGGCTTGGGCGGCGGCGCAAACCGGATGCGACCGGCCATCCGCTGCATGCGAAGTCGTCCGGTCCGTATCGCAGCGCACCCGCGAATCTGATTCCTCAGTTTCTCAGCCATTTGGCCGCCGTGGAATCCGAACTGCAACGCACGGGGCACGAAGAAGAATGGGACATCGACTGGGCCAAGCACCAGTTGGCCTCGCAGAACGCCCACAGTTTTCTTTCCCACAATCGTTTGCAGGATGCCCTTGTAGAACTCGCCCGCGCGGTGGATGTGCTGATGACCGGCGTGCAACTCAACCGAAAAAATCGGCAACATCAAGCCCGCTGGGGAAAGCCGCCTCGCCCGGCCTCCGGTTCCTCCTCATCGGAGAACAAAGGCGGGTGAAGATAGAGAATAGAAGATTGCCGATGTGATTGAAGGCAGCAATGGTTGGCCATTCTCTTTTCTCCCGCTTCTTTCCTCCCCTCCAATTGTGGGAAGCCGTTCTAAGTCTTCAAGATGCCCGTTGACACGTTTTGAGTTATTCCAGATACTCCAATCTCCCAAAGATCTCTGTTTTGACACCGATCAATTCCATGACCGATTTGGCTCAATATACAAAAGACATGGCGAAGCGCACAAAGCAGGCATCGCGCGGGTTGGCTTTGGTCACGGGCAATCAAAAAGCCGATTGGCTGAAACGCTCCGCTGCGGAAATTCGCCGGCAATCGGTGAAGTTGATCGCGGCCAACTCCTTGGATTTGGAACAGGCCCCGGAATACGGATTGACTCAGGCGGCGGTGGACCGCTTGCGGTTGACGGAATCCCGCTTGGAGGGCATTGCTTCCGCGCTCGAAGAAGTGATTTTGCTGCCCGACCCGGTGGGCGAAATCATCGACAGCAACGTCAGGCCCAACGGGCTATTGGTCACGCGGGTGCGGGTTCCGTTGGGAGTTGTGTTTTTCATTTACGAATCGCGGCCCAACGTCACCGCCGATGCAGCGGCTTTGTGCGTCAAAAGTGGGAACGCAGTGATTCTTCGCGGCGGAAAAGAAGCCTTTCACAGCAATCTCGCTTTGTACCAATTGCTGCAAGAAAACCTCGAACCGGCCGGGTTGCCCCGCGATGCCGTGCAATTGGTGGAAACCACCGATCGCGAAGCCGTCGGGCATTTTCTGCGGTTGCGGGAGTTGATTGACGTGACGATTCCGCGCGGCGGGAAAAGTTTGATCGAGCGCGTGGCCGCCGAGGCCACGATGCCGGTCATCAAACATTTCGACGGCATCTGCCACGTTTATGTGGACAAAGCCGCCGACTTGGAAATGGCCGAGCGAATCACGCTCAACAGCAAATGCCAACGCACCGGAGTTTGCAACGCGGCGGAATGTTTGTTGGTCCATCGCGACATCGCCGAGCGTTTTCTGCCGCGGATGGCAGAGGCTCTAAAAAATGCCGGCGTGGAACTGCGTTGTTGCCCGCTTTCGCTGGCTTTGGTTCCGGGAGGCAAACCGGCCACGGAAGAAGATTTTCGGACCGAATACCTCGATTTGATTTTGTCTGTCAAAATTGTGGAGGATTTGAACCAAGCGATCGGGCACATCGCCGATTATGGTTCGGGGCATACGGAAACCATTGTGACGAACGATCTGGCCGCTGCCGGGGAATTTACCGCCCGCGTGGATTCTTCCGCCGTGTTGGTCAATGCCAGCACGCGGTTCAACGATGGCGGCGAATTCGGTTTGGGGGCGGAAATCGGGATCAGCACCGATAAATTTCACGCCAGAGGCCCCTGCGGATTGAAAGAACTGACCAGCTACAAATACGTGGTGCATGGAAACGGACAAATCCGGGAGTGACATTTCCTGAGCGGCAAGGCGCTAGCGGCCGGTTTCAGCGGTTTTTGGTAAGATCGGCGGCTACGCCCTGCCGCTCACATGAATCGGAGCAGCCACGGATGGCGGATGTTCTCAGTCAAACGGAAGTCGAATCGCTGTTGTCGGCACTCGATGGCGGTTCGCAAGGGCCGAAAGGCCCCGTACCTAAAAAAGAGTACGCGCGGCTCGATCAGCGTTTACGACTTCAAACGCCCCGAACGCGTCAGCAAAGAGCAAATGCGGGCCTTCCAATCGCTGCACGATGGTTTCAGCCGCGAGTTGGGGGCCGCACTTTCCAGCATGCTGCGCTCGATTGTGGAAGTCAAACTCATCAGCGTCGATCAACTGACCTACAGCGAGTTCGTCTTCAGCCTGGAAAACCCCACCTGCTTCAACCTGCTGGAATCGTCCGGGTTGGATGGCCACATGATCTTGGACATCAACCCTTCGATTATTTTTCCCTTCGTAGACCGCCTTTTGGGCGGCGGACGCGAAGAACGGCCCAATATCCCCAACCGCCCTTTGACAGACATCGAAATCCGCATCGTTTCCCGCATCACCGATTTGGCCCTGCGGGGGTTGGAAAACGTACTGGGGAAACATGTGCGAACTGGGCTTAAAAATCAGGCAGGTCGAAAGCAATCCGCAACTGATTCAGATCGTGCCGCCCAACGAAGTCATCGTGCTGATTAGCTTTGAAATCAGCATGGGGGAACTGCGGGGGTTCATGAATTTGTGCATTCCGTTCAACACAATCGAACCGCTCGCGGGAAAGCTTTCTTCGGACACTTGGTCGAGCTACAGCAAGAAAACCGCCGACCCCAGGCAATTGGTCAATCTGGAAACCGGCTTGTCGCAAGCACCGATTGAATTGGTCGTGGAACTCGCCCGGACCACGATTTCCGCCGGCGAAGTCATGGGCTTGGCCGTCGGGGACGTGATTATGACGGAAGTTTCCCGCGATCAACCGCTGAAAATCTGGATTGAAGAAGAGCCGATGTTCGCTGGCTTCCCCGGTGCGTACAAAGCCCATAAAGCCATGCGAATTCAAGGCCGCGTCGAGCGTCCCAAAGATGTGGTGGAAAGCTTGCTGAAAGAAAATCCCGGCTCTGCCGAAGCGATGAATCCACCGGCTGCCCCCAAACTCGATCCAAAAAACCCGCCCGTGGGTTAGGAGTGTTCCTTCCCAGGGAAAAACTTGGCGAATCGGGAATCGCTGACAGTTTCATACGCTGAACTTCTTGACGGAATTGGTTTTTCGGGTTAGAAATAAAAATCGAACAGTACCTGCACAATTCGCCAAACGCATTTGTTTGGTTCAATTCGTCTCAAGCGGAAAACCGCCGGGAGTTGATGAAATGGTTTTATCACCCGGCAGTTCGAAGATGAGCAGTTTCGTTTTTTTGTTTTTTTGAGATTGAGGATGCCACCCACGACTGAAAACACACATCGCGTGAACGACCAGATTCGGATTACTCCCATTCGGGTCGTCGACCAGGATGGGGAAATGCTGGGGATCATTCCCACGGCGGATGCCCTGAAGACTGCCGTTGAAGCCGGCATGGACTTGGTGGAGGTGGCTCCCAACGAGCGGCCTCCGGTTTGCCGAATTATGGATTACGGGAAATTCAAGTACGAGCAAACCAAGAAGAAAAAAGATGCCCAAAAGACCCATCAGGTTCAAGTGAAGGAAATCCGCCTGCGTCCGAAAACGGGCAAGCACGACATCGATTTCAAAATCGAACGGGCCAGAACTTTCTTAGGCCAAAAAGACAAGGTGAAAATCAACGTGATTTTCCGGGGCCGGGAAAACGCCCACCACAATCGCGGGCGGGAAATGCTCGAAGAAATTATGAAAACCTTGGAAGATGTGGCCAAGGTCGAAAAAGCCCCCGGCATGGAAAGCGGCCGACAAATGAGCATGATCCTCGCCCCCAAAGCCACCAAGTAAGCTGTTTTCGATCCTTTTCACCAATGGGATTTTCCCAAGCCGACGACTTGTCGTCGGCCTAAATTTGGAAAAACTCACAAATTCCGGCGAACATTCCCCGGTGTTCGGTGGAAAAAAACCAAGTCCTCAACCTATAATGCGAACCTTTCCGGCTTCGTTCCCAAAATACCTTTGGGAAACGGGTCTTATTGTCCGCGAATTTCACAAGAAAAAAGTGGCAGCATGCCCAAGCAAAAAACCCACAAAGGAATGAGCAAGCGGTTCAAAGTCACCGCTTCTGGAAAAATTAAACACCGCAAGGCATTTCGCGGCCATAAGTTAAGCCATAAATCCGGCAAGCGGAAACGCGGACTGCGGCAAGATGGCGTGGTCATCGGCCAGGATGCAAAAAACATCCGCGATGCCCTGCTGCCGGGGATTTGATTTTTATCCAGCTTCATCCGTCGCCCGCTGGACCGGATGAGATTGTGTTTTCAAACGGCGAATTTCCCACATGCCTTTTCCTGGCGGGAAATCCGCGTTTCACAGCTTACAGCAGAATAATTGAGCCAACGACATGAGAGTGAAATCCGGCAAAGCACGTTTGCGGTCGAAAAAGCGCATGTTCAAAGAAGCCAAAGGCAATCGCGGTGGACGCAGCAAACTGCTGCGGACAGTGAAAGAAACCGTGATTCGCGCACGGGCGTTCGCCTTCCGCGACCGCCGCAATAAAAAGCGGGAATACCGCGCTTTGTGGATCACCCGGCTTTCCGCCGCCTGCAAAATGCATGGTTTGCAGTATTCCCAGTTCATTTGCGGTTTGAAGGCGGCCAATATCGAACTCAACCGCAAATCGCTGAGCGAATTGGCGATTTCCCATCCTGCCGTGTTCGAGGAAATCGTGAACGTGGTGAAATCCGCGCTGCAAGCGAAAGCCGCCGCCTGACGAGCTGGTTTTTTCATTTTCCTCAACTCGCGTTCGCACCCGGTTTCCAAATGAAGCCGGGTGTTGCCATTTCCCGCCACGTTCCTAAGGGATTCCTCGATGGACCCGCTCACCGCTTTCAGTGAATACGAAGAGGCCGCGACCCAGGCCATCGCCGGCGCGGATTCCGAACCGGCGCTCGAACAGGTCCGCGTGGAGTTTCTGGGCCAAAAAAAAGGCCGGCTCCGCGAACTGCAAACCGCGATCGGCAAGGCCGACCCCAAACAACGCCCCGTGTTGGGAAAGAAATTTAACGAAGTCAAAGAGCAGATCACGCAAATCTTTGAACAGCGAAAACAGCAACTGCAAAAACCCAAAACGCAACAAACCGGCTTGGATGTCACGCTGCCCGGCCAACCGTTCGAGCAGGGACGCCGGCATCCGTTGACACAAACCATCGAAGAGTTCAAAGACCTGATGGGGCGGTTCGGTTTCACCGTCGCCGATGGCCCGGAGATCGAAGATGAACGCCACAACTTCGTGGCATTAAACATCCCCGAAGAACACCCCGCCCGCGATCCTTTGGATAATTTCTATCTCACCGCCGCCCAAACCTCGGCGGCGGGAATCGAAGGAAACGAATCCCCAGTGTTGCTCCGCAGCCAAACCTCCACGGTGCAAATCCGTGTGATGGAAACCACAAAGCCGCCCATCCGCATTGTTTCCGTGGGCCGGGTGTATCGGCCCGATTCCATCGACCGCACGCATTCTTGCATGTTCCATCAGATGGAAGGTTTAATGGTCGGCCCCGACGTGACGATGGCCCAACTCAAAACCGTACTCAGCATGTTCGCCCATACTTATCTCGGCGAGGATGTGAACGTGCGCTTTCGGCCCTCGTTTTTTCCTTTCACCGAACCCTCGGTCGAAGTCGATATGAGTTGGGGCGATGGTTGGATGGAAATCGGCGGAGCCGGCATGGTCGATCCCAACGTCTTGACGGGCGTGGGTTACGACCCCGATGAAGTCAGCGGTTTTGCCTTCGGATTGGGGATCGAACGCTTCTGCATGCGCCGCCATCAAATCGAAGACATCCGCCGCTTCTACGAAAACGATATCCGCTTCCTCAGACAGTTTTAGAGACTGTTCCATCAGGTGAGCGATTCTCTTCCTCATTCCCAATCCGATTCTACAAACCGCCTCGTCCGGCGGGTTGACCGGGTGGCGAATCGTCAGTCTTTGCACTTTGCTCAGCCGGGTTTTGGGGTTGGTTCGCGATGTAGGGATGGCGGCGTTGTTCGGCAACGGGGCGGTGATGGATGCCTTCACCGTGGCGTTTCGCATCCCCAATCTGGCCCGGCGGTTTTTCGGCGAAGGCGCGTTGACGGCGGCGTTTCTGCCGGTGTTTGTGGGAGAGATCGAAAACCGCGGGCGAGCCTCGGCCTGGAAAGTCGGCAGTGCCGTGTTGATGCTATTGGGGTTCTCGCTGTGCCTCTTGGTGGTGTTGGTGGAACTCTTGTTGTGGGGGCTTTCGGTTTGGGCGGATGTGAGTGCGGAGGCCGGCTTGTTAATCCGCCTGACCGCGATCATGCTGCCTTATTTGATTCTGATTTGTCTCTCCGCCCAAGTCTCCGCGATGTTGCATGCGTTGGGGCATTTTACCTGGCCTGCTCTCGTGCCGGTGGTGTTGAATCTCGTTTGGATCGCCGGCATCTGGGGAATCGCCCCTCGGTTGGAAACCCCCGCCCGGCAGATCACGGCCATCAGTTTTTGCATTTTGATCGCGGGCGGCTTTCAGATGGTGGCTCCTTGGCCGACGTTGATTCGCTTGGGGTTTCGGTACGATCCTCGTTGGCGGGATGCCAAGAGCCGGGTCAAAGAAATCATAGGGGCGATGGTTCCCGTGTTGTTGGGACTCTCCATCACGCAACTCAACACCATTGCGGATAGTTTAATTGCTTGGGGCTTCTCGGCCCCGGAGTTCGCAACCGCCGAGGAATTGGCAAAGTATCCGCTGCCTGCGGGGACGGCCTCGGCTTTGTATCTGGGGCAGCGGATGTATCAATTTCCCTTGGGGGTGTTCGGGGTGGCCTTGGGAACGGTGATGTTTCCGCTCTTATCCCGCCATGCCCAACGGGGGGACTTTCCCGCGCTGCGGCGGGATTTTTTGTTGGGGTTGCAATTGGTGATCGCTATTGGCTTGCCCGCCAGTGTGGGCTTGGTGATGTTGGCGGACCCGTTGACCGATTTGCTGTTTCGGCACGGAGCCTTCGACGAAAGCGATGCCCTGCAAACCGCCCGCATGATTCGGGCCTACGGGATTGGGGTTTGGGCTTACTCGGCCTTGTTGATCGTGCATCGCGGGTTTTATGCGATGGGAAATCGCAGCACCCCGCTCAAGGTGGGCGTTCTCGCGATGGTCTGCAATCTGATTCTTAGTTTCGCCTTCATCTGGCCGATGGGCGGACAGGGGTTGGCTTTGGCCACCGCAGTTTCTGCAATGCTGCAAACCCTGCTCGTGACGTGGGCCTTTCAATCGCAAGCGGGGCGGTTGGAATGGCGACGGCTCGGCAATACCATTCTGCGAACGGGCTTGGCTTCGCTCTTGATGGCAATGGCCTGCGCGGGCAGTCTGGGTTTGCTTGATGAGATCGGCTTGGCTTCACGATTGTTAAACGTCGCTGTGCCCGTGGGTGTTTCGCTGCTGATTTATTTTGCGGCGGCGAGACTACTTAACATGCCGGAGATTTCGATGCTGTTTCGGCGCGGGAAACATTGAAAGCTTGGATCATGCGGCCTCTCGCCAAGTAATCCACCAGGCTCCCAATTGCCGGGAGGCGTGTTTGGGCTTTTGAGCGAATAACCGCCGACCGATCAGAAACGCCCGTTTGCGGAGGTTTTGTTGGGCGTGTTCGATGACTTCCCGAAACGCCGTCGCTTCTGCACGATCTGGAAACTCCGCCTTTTCTTCCGCGAGCCATTGTGCGAGCAAATCGCAATCGTGATTTTCCCCCAACAGTTCCGCCAAATGTTTCGCTTCACCGCAGCGGACTTTCATCATGGGTTTCCAAAGGTTTTCGAGCAGTCGGCAGTGATGCCAGTGGTATTTCGCACGCTTCCGCCATTCATGAAAATCCTCCGCTTGGGCTTTTTTCCGAGCGGCTCCTTCCATGTCGCATTTTGCGCGTTCGTAAGTTTTTTCAAACCCCTCGGCGACGGCATCGAACCCGTGGACTTTCAATTCCCAAGCGGCGACTCTCTGCTGCACTTTACGGATGTCTTCTGCCAAAGCGGCCAGTCCGCCTGAAACATCGGCCTGCTCCTCCGCAATTTTTGCCCGGCGCTCGACCAGAAGCTCCCGCAGGGAAGCAAACGGCTTGTCCGCACTGGAATGTTGAGGTTCCGCCGTCAACCGGTCGAAGCCTTCGATCAGGGATTGGGCATCGCGAACCGCCGAGAGTTCCCGCCCCGCATCGCGAAAGTGGGCATTTTCGCGTTGGTACGTTTTCTCGAAGGCTGGCCGAACCAACCGAATCAACCCCCGCAATTTTTTGAAGCGTTTTCGGACCTGATGCACCACTTCGTGGCGATCCGTTTGTTCGTTTTCGATGTCCGCCACTGCCTTGTCGAGTTGCTCGTTGGCCACCCGTTTCACGCCTTGGGAGATGGATTCCGCACGCTGCAATCGATACGCCATAAACGCCTCTGCTTTCCGAACGTCTTCACAAAATCTTCACCATTTCATCATGGCACGTTCGCAAATCAAGAGCAAGCAGCGCTATGCGGAATTCACAATTCCCGGATGGTGCAATCGGAAGCGATTTACATTCGCGGAATGAGAGGGAGGTAGCATCGTTCGAGACACAAGTGAGAGGCAAGGCGCTCACTTTGTAGGAAAGTGATTTTCTCGTAGCATTTTAATCCGTCATTTCTAGGTAGGGGTCTAGGCCCATTTTTTGGTAGTGCTTGCGGCGTTCCTCTTCTTGCTTCAACAATTGCTTGCGGGCTTTTTTGTGCATGCGTTCCAGCTGGCGTTGCGTTTTTCGGAAGAATCTGAGCCACCCCCGCGATAATTCGCCTTGCCGATTCGGGCAGGCTCTGCTTTGGACGGCGGCTAGTTTTTTCGGATTCAGACAGCGGAAGAGTTCATCTTCCAGCGAAAGAAAAAATTGATAGGAACCCGGTTCGCCTTGGCGGGCGGTGCGTCCGATCAATTGCCGGTCGATGCGGGCGGAACTGTGCATTTCCGTGGCGATGACGTGCAATCCGCCGGTTTCCACAACGGTGCGTTCCAGAATGATGTCGGTCCCTCGTCCGGCCATGTTAGTGGCCACGGTGACTCTGCCCGGTTCGCCCGCCCGGCTGATGATCGGGCTTCTTCCTTATGGAATCGGCAGTTCAGAATTTGATGGGGAATCTCGTGAGATTCAGCACTCGCCCCAAGGCTTCGGAGGATTCCACCGAAGGCGTGCCCACCAAAATCGCCCGTCCGCTTTCCATTGACCTTCGGATTTCCGCCGCCACCGCTTGCAGTTTCGCGGCTTGGTGGCGAACACCCGCGGACGGAGTGGACTTCGGCGACGGCAACGGCGATGCGTGGGAATGGTAGTGACCTTCAGCCGGTAGGTTTTTTTGAACTCTCGGGCGGCGGGCATTGCGGTTCCCGTCAACCCCGCGAGATGCGTGTATTGATTGAAAAAACTTTGCACCGTCATCCGGGCGGCTTGCCGGGTGGCTTGAGTGATCGGCACGCGTTCCTTGGCTTCAATCGCTTGATGCAAACCATCCTGCCATTTTCGGCCATCCATCAACCGCCCGGTCGATTCATCGACGATGGCCAGTTTGCGGTCCTCATCCACAACGTAATCGCGGTCGCGTTGGAAGGCGAACTGCGCCGTCAGGGCTCGTTCCAATTGTTTGTAAACCCGTTCGGAATCCACGCGGGCGATCGAGGCCGATTTGGGCAGCCCCAGAGTTCGCCGGCAGCCGGATTCCGTCAAGCCGCCGGATCTTCGCCGGGGATCGTATTGATAGTCCACGCCCAATTCCATGTGTTCGACCGCCCGGGCACACCAGCGGAACAAACCCATGGACTCCGCATTGTTGTTTTCGCCCAAGGCGATCAAGAGCGGGGTTTTGGCTTCATCGATCAGAATGCTGTCGGCTTCATCGATCAAGGCGAAATGCAAGTCCGCGCTGCACGATGCGATCGGTTTGGCTACCCGCGATGCCGGTGAACTGCCGCGTGCGTTCGTGTCCGGTTTGGCCGTATTTTTTCAGGCGGTCCCTCAGAAAATCGAAGCCCATTTCCTTGGCGGTTCCGTAGGTGATGTCGGCGGCGTAGGCGGGGCCGCGTTCATCGGGCGGGATTTCGTGGCTGATACAGCCCACGGTCATTCCCAGGCGATTGAAGATGCTTGCCCCCAACTCGGCATCGCGTTCGGCCAGATATTCGTTCGAGGTAATCACGTGGCAACCCTGCCCCGCGAGTGCGTGCAGAAACGTAGGCAAAAGTGCGGTGAGGGTTTTGCCTTCGCCGGTTTGCATCTCGGCGATGCCGCCTTCAAACAACGCTATGCCGCCCATAATCTGCACGGGATAATGCGTGAGTCCCGTGGCCCGGCGAGTGGCTTCCCGCACGAGGGCATAAGAGGCAGACATCAGCCGTTTGAGGGGTTCGCCCGATGTGCAACGCCAGCGGAGTTCGCGGGCGGTGCGTTCCAAATCCGCATCCGAAAGTTTGCCCAGGCGATTCGAGCGGCGGATGATGGACCGCGACAACCATCGCCAACGCGACAATCTCGCCCGCGAAGGACTGCCGCCCGCCATCGTCCAATGAAACAGAGTTCCAATCATCGCGCTTTCTTCCCTGCGATTGCCGAAGACTTGCTTAAAGAGAGGGAGAAAACAAATGGCCCGTTTTGTGTGCCATGCCCACGGCTTTGCGTGGGCATGCTTTCTGATAAGCAGGCAACTTGTCACAGCCTCACATGACCACTCAAAGCAGTGGCCATGCCATCCCTGACACTCACGCCACGCAGCGCATTTGGTCTTTTAACACGCGGACGTAGGTTTGCATCACTTGAATTTCGGGAAGGCCCAACAGCTCGGCGATTTCCCGCCATTGAAGCTCATCGCAATATCTGAGCATCAGAATCAGCCGTTCGACGCGGTTGAGTCCCCGCATTAAATTCGACATCGCCCGCCTTTCCATTGGCCGGTCGTTTTTTGGAAGAAGAAATGAATCACATGCGGAAGTGGAAGGTGCGTTTGATGTACCGCCAAGCCCAATCGCCGGCGGTGCGGGTGGGCATGGGGTGTCTTGCCAAGCCGCGAACGCCGGGTTTTAAGGTTCCGGGAATCGCCGCCAACGGCACAAGGGCTTGATAGGCGGCTCCATTCAGACGTTCGTTGCCTTTGGCGTCGGTCGTGGTGGCCAAGTCGCCGCCGAACTTGTTGGACAACGGAGCCGGGGCCTGTCCAAATGGCGGTCGGCGATTTCGCTGATTCGCCCCGTCCGCACGCTTCCGGGTCTGGAATCCAACATCAAGGAAAGTTTTTCATCGGTGTGAAAGGCGTCTCGCTCGTTTTGGTCGATCACGAGCACGGCTTGATATTCGGTATCGGGGGCCACGCTCAACAAATGCGATTGCGTGGCCAGCCAGCAGTTTAGGTTGCGGGCTTCCAAAGGCGTGCCGTCCCAACGAGGCAACGCCGGATCGGGAACGTCGCCGGGTTCGGGCGAGATCATCGGCGGAGCCACCACCACGCCTTCGCAAGGAGCGGTAATCACCAGTTTTTGCAGTTTTTCCCCCGTCTGGGCCAACCGCTTTTCCAACGAGGCCAACATCGTGCGGGCGAATTCTCACGCCGGGTTGATTGTCCAACTTTTGTTGAGTTTCGACTTCCAACTTTTGCACCTGAACCGCCACGCGGAGTTTTTCGTATTCATCCCGAATGGGAAAATTTTCCAGCCGAGCCAGCACTTGCCCTTGCAGAACGAGTTGCCCCGGTTGGACGCAGCAACTCGATCAAACGCCCCGGCGTGGTGACCAAAACGTGCCGGATGCCCTTGCGGTTCCACCGTGAACGGGGCCTCGACAAATAAAGGCAAAGGAACCGTCAAGCAGGCGAATACCAGACCTGCCAAGGCTGACAAAGAGACTGCTGCGCGAAGGTAACTCATGGGCCGAATCCTTGGGGCTTTCAAAATGCGGTACACGCTGACCAACAAACTGCCGACGATCATCAACGCGGAGGAAATCCCTATACACCAGCCCCAGATTTTGCAGGCCGTAGGGTTTCAGGAAATTCATACAGCACGAGGATGATCGTGAACGTAAGAAACCAGCGATAACACGCCGATGCCACCGCGAACATCGCGAACCAAATTCGCCCGCGGTCGGGCATGAACGGATCAGGCGGGTTGTGCGATCCCCAAGCAGACTCGGCTGAACACATTCGCGGAACATGCGGTCGGCTTTGGTTCGCAGATTGGGGATTTCCAAAAGATCGCTCAGAATGTAATAGCCATCGTACCGCAACAGCGGGTTGGCGTTGAAAATCACCGTGGTGATCGTCGTCACCATGAACATGTTCAGGCAAAGATGATGCAGCAACCCCGGCTGCGAATGCCACCATGCCAACATCGCCAACGCGGACAGAAAAACTTCGATCATCATGCCCGCGCAGGCGATGAAAATTCGCTTCCATTTGTTGGCCAGTACCCACGAATCGGAAACGTCGCAAAATAGGCACGGGCTGAAGACCATAAACGCCATGCCGATCTCGTGGCATTCGCCGCCGTAGTGCTTGCACGCCAGACCGTGGCCCAATTCGTGAATGAACTTGGCGGCCCCCATCGTCAGCCACAGCAAGAACACGTTGGGCCAACTAAAAAACTGCTGGAACGTGGGAACTCGGCGTTCAAACTCGGCGAAGTTGATGCCCAGCACAATCCACATCGCGACCACGAACAGCGCCGCAGAGTCCGATCACGGAAGGGCGAAAACTCCACCGCACCCACGGATAGAGAAACGACAACAAGCGTTCGGGATCCCAACCGGGCAGTTTGATGTAAAGCACGTTACGAACCGCCGACCAAATTTTCCTTGCGCGTTTCTCGCGGGCTTGTTCGATCAAAGTCTGCGCCTGCCCGGCCCGTTCGCTATAAACCAAAGCTTTTTGATGCAAGTCCAAAGCCAGACCGCGCAAGTCGGCAACTCGGGACGCAGCGTGGGAAACTCTTTTTGGAAGGCATCGCGGATGTCTTCCAAACTTCGCTTACCGTCCAACAGTCTCAGCACGTGATACTGTTCGTTCTGCAAGCGATAATACGCCAAGGCCACCGGGATCTTTGATGATCCAATAACTCAGCCCCTGGTAGGCAATTTGCTCCACGCTGAAATCCGCCCGCGCGACCAAAGGAACCGGACGCTGGGTGGAGGGAATCAAAGAGGAAGGGGGTTGTCCCATTGATCGGCCCGAAGAAGTCCCGCAAATCTGAGCGGCGCGAGTCGCCGGTTCCTCCATCCACAGAACCGGCAACTCGCGCCATTCCGCTCAGGAATTTCTCAAAAAGATATGAACTGCGCGGGGGATAACAGGAAAATGGGACTCTGTAAAGACAATTTGCAGAACGCCTTGTGGTTTCGCAGGTAGATTTTCGAGGAAAAATCGGCGAAAATGAACAGGCAACCCAGGCGGATTTTTCTGGACAACGGGTTTGGAAATGCCTACAGTCTTGCCAAGCGAAGGCACAAACCAACAAAACTCCACAACCAAAATGGTTGAGTGCGGAGGGCCAGAAAAACAGGCAACACCTATTTATCAATTGGCGGATCATGCTGGCTCTCCGCTCTTAGCCCTCCGCCAATCACAACTTCCAAACTAACTGAACGCTGACTTTATCAGTCTCTGCAAAATCAGGAGTCGAATCATGGCGATGGATCAAGAGGAAATTCTTATGGATGCCGAAGAACGCATGGAAAAAGCCGTGGAGGTGCTGCACGGGCAGTTGCAGGGTCTGAGAACCGGGCGGGCGACGGCGGGGTTGGTAGATTCCATCCGCGTGGATTATTACGGTTCGCCCACGCCTTTGAAGCAGATGGCGAACATCAGCGTGCCGGAACCGCAACAAATCGTAATCCGCCCGTTCGATGCATCGGTGCTCAGCAATATCTCCAAAGCGATTCAAGCCAGCGATTTGGGGCTATCCCCCAATTCGGATGGACGGTTGATTCGCCTGAACGTCCCGCCGCTCTCCACCGAACGCCGCAAACAGTTGACCGGCCGCGTGAAGGAATTGGCGGAAGAAGCCCGGATTTCGATTCGGAACATCCGCCGCGATGCCAACAAACACGCCGACCAGTCGGAGAAGGACAAAACCTTCAGCGAAGATGACCGCGATACCACCAAAGACCAGGTGCAGGAACTCACCAAGAAATACGAAGGCAAAGTCAACAGCATCGCCACGGCGAAAGAAACTGAGGTGATGGAGGAATAACGGAAGGGGCAGAGGGCCAAAGTGCCAAAGGGACAAAGTAAAAGCACATTGGGCGAGAAGTTCAAAGGGGGTATGGCGAGTTGGCATGATGCGAATTTCAGGAATCGCAAACTCTGCCTCTTTGCCCCTTTCCCCTCTGCTAATCACGCGGCGCGGCGGAGGGGGGCTTGGATTGTGTGGGCCGATTCCATTTCCCAAACTTCTTCCGCCAAGCCGCCGTAATCCTGAGCACCGGGGCAACTGGGGGCGTAATCGAAAATCGATTGCCCAAAGCTGGGAGCCTCGGCCAGTTTGATGTTGCGGCGGATTTTATTGCGAAAAATCCTCGCGCCGGCCCAAGGCGCATCCGGGGAACTGTTCTCCAAAAAGTTGTTCAGATCGTCCGTCACGTCCGAAGCCAAGCGGGTTCCGCTTTCGTAAAGGCACATCACAATGCCGCTGACCCGCAACTTGGGATTCAGCCGCCCGCGAACCAAGGCCGTTGTCTCAAACAATTTCGACAACCCCTGCAGCGCGAAGAAATGCGGTTGCAACGGGATGAAAACCTCATCGGTCGCGGTGAGGGAATTGACCGTCAACACCCCCAAGGATGGCGGGCAATCCATGATGATGTAATCGAACAACTCGCCGATGGCTTGGTTCTGGAAGGCGTTTCGCAGCAGCAATTCCCGATTGGGAACATCCGCCAATTCCATCTCGGCGGCGGCCAGGTCCAGATTGGAAGGCACAACCCACAGGTGCGAGTTCACCATTTTGCGGACATCGGCGAAAGTTTTCTCGCCGGCGAAAATATCGTAAACGGTGGGGCAATCCTCGAAGGCTTCCACCCCCAAATGCAGCGAAGCATGGCCTTGCGGGTCCAAATCCACCACGCAGACCCGCTTGCCCAAATTCGCCAACCCCGCCGCCAGGTTCACGCTGCTTGTGGTCTTGCCCACGCCGCCTTTTTGATTCATTACCGTAATTGTGCGCATCGGGAATCCTTTCCCTTTTCAACCCAAGAAACCGCTCTGCGGGCAGTATAGTCAGAGGCCAATGTTCGACAAAGGGCAAAACGCAATGGGTTTTCCGATTTCGCAACCCCTTACCTCGCTTGCGCTTCGGGCTGGGAATCTGCTTTCGTGGTGTTGCCTTCGCCGGCCTTTGGTTTATGATCGAGCAGCCATCGTGGATGGGTAGTCGCTTTTCTCAGCTTGATTGCGGCATCGCTGCATTGTGATCTCTGCGCGAAATGATTATTGATGAGTTTTAAGGTTGGCTAAGTTTGATTCTTCGTAAACACTTCAGGAGGTGGGCAATGGCAGGGCGATGGAAACTCTCATTCTGGCTGGGATTGGCAGTGCTCACGGCAGCTTTGGGTTGCGGTTCCCCCAAAACCTCGACCAATCATTCCCCCAGCCAGGAAAACCCCACGGAAAACCCCAAAGCCAAAACCGATCAGGAGCAAACCTCTATGCGGCTGTCGATTCAAAAAGACCCCTTCGGCGAACTCAAACCCGATGACAGCGACCAAACTTTCCCCATCACGCGGTACATCCTCAATAACGAAAACGGCATGAGCGTGGGCATTTTGGATTTCGGGGCGATTATTCAATCCGTCAGCCTGCCCGATAAAACCGGCAAAAAATCCCTGGTGACATTGGGATTCGCCGAAGCTGCCGGCTACACCGACACCAAAAACCCCGACCCCTATTTCGGCGCGATTTGCGGGCGGTTTTCCAACCGCATCGCCAAGGGCAAATTCACGCTGGAGGGCAAAGACTATCAACTCGCCACCAACAACGCCCCCAACCATTTGCACGGCGGAAAAAGGGGCTTTAACGATGTGCTTTGGCAAGCCCGCGAACTGCCCAGCAGCGAAAAAGAAGTCGCCGTCGAACTGACCTACGTCAGTCAAGATGGCGAAGAAGGCTACCCCGGCCAATTGACCGTCAAAGTGGTCTATTCGCTGAACAACGACAACGAACTCAAAATCCACTACAACGCCACCACCACCAAAGCCACGCCATTGAATCTGACCAACCACTGCTATTGGAATCTCAGCGGCGTGGAATATGGCGAGGCGGCGAAGAATTCCGCTTCGATTTTGAACCACGTTTTAGAGTTGAATTGCAACCGCTATTTGCCGGTGGATGAGACGTTGATTCCCACGGGCGAACTCAAATCCGTCAAAGGCACGCCGATGGATTTCACCAAGCCGACGGTGGTGGGCAGCCGATTCGATCAACTGCCCAAAACCGATCCGCCGGGCTACGACCATTGCTTTCTGCGAAATGAGTACCAAGGTCCGCACGAAAAACCCGCCTTGATCGCCAAGATGACCGAACCGAAATCCGGGCGGACACTGGAGATTCTGACCACCGAACCCGCCGTCCAGTTTTACACGGGAAATTTTTTGAAGGGCGGCCCTGCGGATGGTTGGTTTCCGCAGCACCACGGTTTTTGCCTGGAATGCCAGCACCTGCCGGATTCTCCCAATCAAAAATACCCCGCCGAATACAACGCGATCTTAAAACCCGGCGAAGTCTACCAACAAACCACCATCCACCGCTTCTCTTGGGGCGGTTAGTGTTGATCCCAAAAAGGCGAGCGGGGGGCTTACGCCCGCCGCTCGCCTTTTGTGCCGATGATAGAGTTAATTTTCTTGGTGGAGTTACTCTTCCTTCATCAGTTTTTTGACCGAGGGCTCAATCGCTTCGGCCCAGATGATGTAGCCTTTGTTGCTGAGGTGTAGCAAATCCGGCATGATTTCGCGGGTGAGTTGGCCGTCTTCATTGAAGAACTTCTTGCCGATGTCCAGATAATGCACCTGTTTGCCATCCGCCAATGCCGCGATCTTGGCATTGGCTTTTTCGTTGACCTGCCGGCGGGCATCGCTTTCGTCTTTCCCGCGCGGGAAGATCGCCAACAGCAGAATTTTGGTTTCAGGCAGGGCTTTTTGCAGCTTTTGCACGATAGCCTGGTTGCCTTCAAAAATTTCTTCCGGCGTGTTCGTTCCCGCGTTGTTCGTGCCGATCATAATGACGGCGAGCTTGGGGGAAATGCCTTTGATGTTGCCGTTGTCCAACCGCCACAAGACGTGCTGCGTGCGGTCGCCTCCGATGCCCAAATTGACGGCGTTGCGTTTGCCGTAAAATTCTTGCCAAACTTTTTTGCCGCTGCCCTCCCAGCCTTGGGTGATGGAATCCCCGATGAAAACCAGGTCTACGTTTCCTTTAGCCACGCGGGAGTTCATGCTTTCGTGGCGTTTCATCCAACCCCCAGCGCGGGGTTCGGGCTTGATCGCCGAGTGCAGCGGTTTGTCTTCGGCCATCGCGGGAAGCACGAATGCGAACAGCAACAACATCGGGGCGTAAAGTTGGCGTCGGTTCATCGGCGGATCTCCAAGGTTGAGGTGAAAAGAAAACGGGAACGACAAATCCTAACCGAACCGTGCCCGCAATTCGATGCTACCAGTTGGTGAAACTGCCATCCGGGCGATGCAGGCGGGGGCAGTTGCCTTCAGGCATCGGCGGGAAGTTCGGCACTTGCGATTCATCGAACACCACGCCCAAACCGGGGCGGGTCGGCGGGAGCAAATGGCCGGCTTCAAAGGGAACCTGCACCGGAAACAAATCGGCCAGCACTTGCCCCGGCACGCGGGCGCACTCTTGCACCGCGAAATTACTCAGAGCCAAATCCAGATGCAAACACGCGGCGGTAGAGACTGGCCCCAAAGGGTTGTGCGGAGCCACCGCTATCGAATGCGTTTCGCACCAACTGGCGATTTTGAGGGCCTCGGTAATTCCGCCCGCGATGCACAAGTCGATCCGCGCGTAATCGGTCCACTCGTTTTCGATCACTTCGCGAAAGGCCCATTTGCTATCGAACTGCTCGCCGACTGCAATCGGCACGGCGGTTTGCTCGCGGAGTCTGCGAAGCGAAGCGGGGCTTTCCGAGCGAACCGGATCTTCCACAAAATAAGGCCGATATTGTTCCAAGCCTCGGCAGAGCACAATCGCATCCACGGGATCGAGCCGGGTATGCACGTCGATGATGATTTCAATGTTTTCGCCCACGGCTTCCCGGACGGCGGCGACTTGCTCAATCCCTTCGCGAACGGCGGCACGGGAAGCGAATAAACTATCGCTTTGGGTGGGCAGATCGAATCGCACGAACCGCCAACCCTCGGCGACTTTTTGTTTCGCATCTTGCACGAGTGCCGCCGTCGTCTCGCCGCGCACGTGGGGATAACACACGACCCGCTCCCGCACGAGTCCGCCCAGCAATTGATACAAAGGCACGCCCAACGCCTGGGCTTTGATGTCCCACAAAGCAATGTCGATCGCGCTGACCGCAGCGGCGGCCACGCCCACGGCGGGAAAGAATCCGCCCCGCCACATGACTTGCCAAAGGTGTTCCGTGCGAAACGGATCTTGGCCCAGCAGCGCGGGTTTTAACGCCTCAATGTAACCCGCCGTCGCTTGTTCCTTCCAAGTGATTCCGCCTTCGCCGATGCCTTTCAGCCCTTCATCCGTCTCCACGGTGATGAATAGAAAATTGCGAACCTCTGCGATGATGTGCGTCTTAATTTGCGTGATTTTCATGGACGGGCTTCTTCATAGGGCAGACAGAAAACATTCATCTTGGGCGCGGGGGTTGCCTCGGCTCGTTATACTGTCTCACGCTTCGATCGACAATCACCCCGCATATCAGGCGACGATTTGATGTCTTCGGAACCAACGCCCTTATATCCCATTCCCATTCAAGAGCCGCCCACCCATCGCCGATATGTGATTTTCGCATTGGCGGCGGGAACATCTTGGTTCCTGTATCTGCACCGCTACACCTGGAATTTCATTCGCCCGGCGCTCGAAAAAGAAACCAAACTCTCGAACGTCGAACTGGACGGCCTCTATACGCTGTTTAACGTCACCTATTCGCTGTTCCAAATTCCCAGCGGCGTGTTGTGCGATTTGTTCGGGCCGCATTTGTTCTTGGGGATTATTATTGCGGTCTGGTCGTGCGTGCTGCCTTTGTTTGGTTTGACGACCAACTATGCGGGCTTGGGAACCTTCCGCTTAATGTTCGGCGCGGCTCAAGCAGGGGGTTATCCTTCACTCTCGAAAGTCACGCGGTCTTGGTTTCCCTTAAGAACGCGAACCACAATGCAAGGCTTGATCGCCAGCTTCTTCGGACGCAGCGGCGGGGCGATGTCTTCGCTCATTATGGGCACGCTTTTGATGGGCATTTTGAATCTGACCTGGCGAGCCTCTTTGGTGGTGATGGGAACGGCGGGGCTTGGCTTCGCGATTGTGTTCTTTCTTTACTGCCGTAACTCGCCCGAAGAAGACCCGTGGACCAACCAAGCCGAACGTGACCTAATTCGCGAAGGCGAAGTGGATGTTCCCAATTCTCCGCCCGTGCTGCCGTTTTTGCGGGTGATCAAAAACCGCAGCATGTTGGTTTTTATGCTGCAACAATCCATGAATGCCGGGGCCGATTATATCTATGCCGCCGTGATGGGCAGCTATTTTTTGAACGTGAGAAACATCGAACAGGCAATGGCGGGAGTATTGGTCAGCCTGCCTTTGTGGGGCGGAGCCTTGGGCGGAGTGGCGGGCGGAATATTGAACGACCGCCTAATTAACCCCACGGGAAACCGCCGTTGGTCGCGAACCGCGGTGGGGTTTAGCGGCAAGTTTCTGGCCTGCTTGTGCATGTTCGTGGCGATCAGGCAAGAGACCGCAATGGCCGCCGCCTGGGGCTTGTTTGTGGTCAAGTTTTTTTCCGATTGGACGCAGCCCACGGTGTGGGGAACCTGCACCGACATGGGCGGACGCTATTCCGCCACCACGTTCAGCATCATCAACATGTCCGGCAGCGTAGGCGGCATCGTCACGCCGTTGGTGGGCGGCTTCGTGTTGGATTATTTCAGCCGCGTAGAAGTCGTGGATGGCGCGGAAAAACTCATCACCAACTATAACCCCTTATTCGCCTTGGTCGCGGGGATGTATCTCATCAGCGCAACCTGCTGGTTCTTTATCGATTGCACCCACTCACTAGAACGCGACCGCGAAACGGTTGAGGGAACTTCCGATAATTAAGTGAGCGGCAAGGCGGCTAGCCGCCGGTTCTTCAGAGGGAGAAAAACCCTCATCCCAAGGATTGGGAGACGTACCCGGCGATGCCGATTACCACCATAGCAAGAACGCAAAATCCCCCTCCGGCAGCACTGAGAATCGCGCCCAGAAACACAGCCGGAAGAATGGGTACCTCGCATAATGATAACCGCGCGGTGACCGTAAACGCAGACAGAGCAAGTATGTAAACCAGGGTCGGTAGAAGAACGGCCACGGCGGCCCCCTGGAGGCAGAAAGCAAGCGGTCTAATTCCGATAAGAGCCAACCAGCCGCATACGATGAGGCTGGCAGGCAAATATGTCCCCACCGATAGCACAGCCAGTCGCCTACAGATTCTGCCAAGTTGGGCGTTCATTCGTAATAGCCCTCCTGTTGTAGCCGGGGGTCGATGGGAGTTCGTCGGACATTTTTTGGTTTGAGCGGTGTGGTGAAACGATTGCAGAAACTTTATCTTACCCCGACATGCACGGGGGCGGTTTGGGCTTGCCGATAGAGTTCCGCCCATTCGGTTGAACCATCATCGGGCACGCGCACGAGATTGACGCCCCTGACGAAGGCGGGCAGTTCGCCTTTGCCGAAGGAATCCCACATTTGCCGGGCGTGCGTGAAATAGGTTTTCGTGCCCGTGGGCCAATCGAGGCGGAGCAACAAACCCGGATGCGGATATGGCTTGGCTTTGGGTTCGATGCGGTATTTTTCGATGATGTCCCAATCGACAGTGATGCCGATGCCGGGCCGATTGGGGATTTCCGCCAAGCCGTTGCTGACCGGGAACGGTTCCTTCACGAACTGGTCGGCATACATGTGGTTGCAATGAATCGCCGGCCAACGGGCATGGCTGAGCACGGCTTGCACGTGCAGCCCGTAAGTCGCAGCCAGGTTCGTGCCGACCCATTGCAGCCAAAACGGTTTGTTGAACTCCGCACAGATTCGTCCGTTCCGCATCGCGCGGGCCGTGCCGCCGTCGAGCACGAAGCCGTCGCAAATGTCTTCCATAATCTGCGTGCGGAAGGCGGGGCGGTCGATGTGATGGGCGATGGGCACGCTCAGATGCCTTCGCAGTTCGCGGTTGCCTTCCACGTCTTCTTGGAGGATCGGGCTTTCCCAAATCGCGATGCCGGGATAGCGTTCCAGCGATTTGCACAAAGGCCGGGCCACAGCGGGATCGAGTCCGAAATCGTTGAAGTCCATGTCCACTTTGAAATAGTCGGGCAGAGCTTCCATCAATTGGCCGACCTGCGTTTCCAAGTCGTACCACGGGCGGGCTTTGGTTTTGAAGGTGGTGTAACCGTTTTCCACGGCTTCAGCGCACTCGGCGATCCAATCTTCCACCGGCATGTCGATGGCCCACCAACCTTGATGGGCATGGCTGCGAACTTTAGAACCCAACAGCGACCACACGGGGGCCTCCAACAATTTTCCCACCACATCGAACAACGCCATTTGTAGGCCCGCACCCAAAGAATCGTCCCACATCGCTTCCGCCGGGTTCATGCCCCGCACGCGGTCCACGGCTTCTTGGGGCACTTCGCCCCAAGTGTAATAAGGCATGGTTTCACCCACCCCGATTACCCCGTTGTCGAGTGTGACCTTGCAGACTTCAAACAGCGACCAATGCGGATTCTCCCGCACCATGTTCCGCCAGGGGATTTCTTTGAGAGGCAAATCCACCCAAATGCGTTCGACCGAATGAATGCGTGCCATTGCAATGTCCTGATAGATGAAAGGATTCGCCGCTCCATTGCCGGAGCGCGCGGCGGAAAGTACGTTTATGGTACTCGCGAACCGGCCACTTCAAAACGGACTCGGAAAGAACGGCACAACATGAGCATCCAAATCAAAACCATTCGCTGCATCGCCACGGCCCCGGCGGGGATTCGCTTGGTGGTCGTCAAAGTCGACACCACCGAACCCGGTTTGTTCGGATTGGGTTGTGCGACGTTCACGCAAAGACCCCTTGCCGTGATGGAAGCGGTGCATCAATATCTCGATCCGTTTTTGCGGGGGCGGAACGTAAACGAGATTGAGGACATTTTTCTCTCGGCCCAAGTCAGTTCTTATTGGCGAAACGGGCCGGTGTTGAACAACGCACTTTCCGGCGTGGACATGGCGCTTTGGGACATCAAAGGCAAACTGGCGAACATGCCGATTTATGAACTTTTAGGCGGCCCCTGCCGCCGGGCGGCTCCGGTTTACGTTCATGCCAGCGGGAACACATTCGAGGAAGTCATCGAGCAAGCCCAGTATTGGATGGGGCAAGGTGTAAGGCACGTGCGCTTGCAAGCGGCGGTGCCGGGGCAGGCGACTTACGGAACGGCTTCCGATTTGCAAAGTTCCCAAAACGTGGATGGCCCGCTGTCGCCGCACAATGTATTTGAGCCAGCGGACTACGCGCGAATCGTTCCCAAGCTGTTTGAACGTGCCCGGCAGGAACTGGGCGAAGAAGTGGAATTGCTGCACGACATTCACGAGCGCGTGCCGGCCTCGTTGGCGATTCAATTGGCGAAGGACTTGGAACCCTATCGGCTGTTCTTTTTGGAAGATCCGCTGCCGCCCGAAGAACTGCCGTTGTTTCGGCATTTCCGCAATCACACGGCCATACCGCTCGCGATGGGGGAATTGTTCACGAACACCAACGAGTTTCTGCCGTTGATTCGCGAGCAACTGATCGATTTCATTCGCGTGCATGTTTCGCAAATCGGGGGACTCACGCCGGCCCGCAAATTGGCGGCGACTTGCGAACTGTTCGGCATCAGAACCGCTTGGCACGGTCCGGGGGATACTTCGCCCATCGGCCATGCCGCCAATCTCGCGTTGGATTTGGCCTGCCCCAACTTCGGCATTCAGGAATTCACGCCCTTCAACCAGGCCACGTTGGACGTGTTTCCCGATTGCTTTGAGTTCTGCGAAGGCTGCCTATGGCCGAACGAACGCCCCGGTTGGGGCATTGAAATTGATGAAGAACTCGCCGCCAAGTTTCCGTTTCCCGATCATCCCTACAACGGAGCCTGGCCCGCCATCCGCCGCCGAGACGGCGGCGTCGTCCGCCCATGATAGTGAGCGGCAAGACGCTCGGTTTGCAGGACACCGATTTCTTAAAGGATGGCTTACTCGATAAATACGAATTCATTGAGGCTGAACAGGATTTGGCAAAAATCCGTCAAAGCAAGTTCCTTGGCTTGCGGCTGTTTGCCCTGCGTGTAGGAAGCCGCTTGGCTTTTTAGAAAGGCGGTGTTGTCTCGCAATTCTTCTTCGCTCGGGGGACGCGACAACATCAGCAAGTAACCTTGGCGAACGGCTTCGGCGAAATCTTTTTCCGCGTGGGGTAAAAGTTTTCGGGCCAGCGCGCGGGCATAACTTCGCACGTGCGGATTGTTCATCAGCAGCAGGGCCTGCGGGGCAATGGTGGTCGCAGGGCGATTCCCCTGGCTGACCAACGGTTCGGGCTGATCGAACAATTGCATCATCGGAATCAGCTTGCTGCGTTTGACGGTGAAGTAGATGCTCCGCCGTTTCATGCCTTCATCTAAAGTGCCCGGCCCGAACATGCGGCGGTCGAGTTCCCCGCTGACCGCCAAGAGCGAATCGCGAATCACCTCGGCTTCCATTCGCCTAGGCGAAAACCGCCACAAGAATTTGTTGTCGGGATCGACCCGCGATTTCTCTGCGTCGAATTCGGCGGATTGCAAATACACTCGGCTGCCCAGAATTTGCCGATGCAACCGCTTGAGCTGCCAACCATGCTCGATAAAATCGCCGGCCAGCCAATCCAACAATTCGGGATGCGTCGGCCTTTCACCTTGCCGACCGAAATCGTTCGGCGTGGCGACCAACCCGCGTCCGAAGTGCAGATGCCAAACGCGATTCACGATCACGCGGGCCAACAACCGCCCCGCGCCAAATTCCACATCGGTGATCCAATCGGCCATTGCCCGTCGGCGATAAGACGTTCGCCAACCTGCCGGCGGAGTCTTTTGCCAGCGGGCGGCAATGTTTTTCTCATTCGGCGAGGAGGGTTTGGCAGGCATCAACACCTGCAAAAAACTTTGCGTGGCTTCGCCTTGTTTTTGGTTCGGGTCGCCGCGCTTGAGGAAATACGTCTTGGGATAAAAATGCGGAAACCCGCGACCATCCGCGTGATGCTTCATCTTCGGCAACCCTTCGCTGCACACCATGACCTTGACGGGCTTCTCTTTCTTCGCGTTCGGTTGTTGATGATCTGCTGCCGAAGGCGTGGAGACATCGAGTTCGATCTCGCTGCGAATCGTGCGGGTGAACGTGGACAGCATGCGGTAGTAATCGGCTTGGGGAATTGGATCGAATTTATGATCGTGGCAGCGGGCGCAGCCGATGGTCAGCCCCAGCATAGAGGTTCCCAGCGTGCCCAGCATGTCATCCATTTCATCGTAGCGGGCGGACTCGAATTCCTTCTCGGTCAACTGCGTGGGAAACACGCCGGCCCCCAAAAAGCCCGTGGCCATCATCGCGAGCGGATTGTCCGGGGCCAATTCATCGCCCGCGATTTGCCAGCGGATGAATTGATCGTAAGGCATGTCTTGGTTCAATGCCTGAATCACAAAATCGCGGTAATGATAGGCGTGCGGGCGGTCGTAGTCTTGCTCGAAGCCGTGGCTTTCCGCGAAGCGGGCGACATCCAGCCAATGCCTGGCCCAGCGCTCGCCATAGTGGGGGGAATCGAGCAGCCGCTTCACCAAGTTGTCGATGGCGGTTTTCGGGATCAGAAAGGAATCCGGTTCTTTCTGCATAGGATTCAATCCGCAGTCGTGCAGAAAGGCATCGACTTCGGCGGGCGTGGGCGGCAGGCCGATGAGATCGAAAGACACCCGCCGGATGAATTGCCGAGGCGAAGCCGGCCCGTTGGGTGCGAGCCGGTTTTCTTCCAACTTGGACAATACGAACCGATCAATCGGCGTGCGCGACCAGGCCGCATCGCGAGGCTTCGGCGGTTCGACGATGTGCAACGGTTGAAAAGCCCAATACTTCTTGGCGGCGGGGTCGATGACTGTTTCCGTCCAAGGGGTTTCGACGGCTTTTCCTGTTTTCAGAGGCCCATCGTAAGGCGCGCCGAGATCGATCCATTTCGAGATGGCTTCAATTTCGGACTTGGCCAGCTTAGCTTCTTCAAAAGGCATTTCGGGAGCCAATTCGTGCTTGATGAGCCGCATAAGCCGGCTTTTGCCGGCTTGGCCCAACACCACGGCTTTGCCTTCTTCGCCACCTTTCAAGAGAGCTTCGCGGGTGGAAAGATCGAACTTCGATTCGGTGATGTCTCCACCGTGGCAATCTAGGCAACGTTCGATGAACACGCCGCGAACTTGCTCGCGAAACAGCTTCAAACCAGCCTTGGCCTCCCCGGCATGCTTCGGATCGACGGCCACCGGTTTCGCCGGCGTCTCCGCCGGCAACCGCCCGCAGAAAAAACCGAAGAAGATCAGAAACAACAAGAAACGCAGAGTCATGCACAGGCTCACTTTCGCGGAAGATTTTTTGATAGCTTCTTTCGGTTTTTCAGCTTTAGGGGGAAATCGTGTAGAGTGCCTTATGGCCGCGGAGGAATAATTTGCCGTCGGAAACAGCAGGAGAGGCGGCGAACTCATCGTCGAGTTTGTTCTCGGCGAGAACTTGAAATTTGGCATCTGCCGCCACGGCAGTGCAACGGCCATCGTGGCTGAGAAAATAGATCCGCCCATCCGCCGCCAAGGGCGAGGCTTTGTAATTTCGGCCCGACAAGCGTTCCCGCCACTTGCAGTTCGCCGGTCTTGGCATCGAAGCAACTCGCGATGCCGTTGTCGGTCACGAGAAACAATAATCCGTTGCTGATGACCGGGCAGCAGGAATCCGGCGTGCTTTGGGTTTGTTTCCATTTCACTGCGTCTTTCGGGTCACGCTCGCCTTGGGCATTGAGCGAAACCGCATGCAGCGGGCCTCTCATGCCGACGGTGGCGAAAACCATGTCTTCACTCAACGTCGGCCCCGTGATTGTGCGTCCGCCGACGAGGCCGGGCAGTTTCCAAATCAACTTGCCGGTGGCGGGGTCGTAGGCATCGAGTTGATTGCCGCCCATCACGATCATCCGCTTGCCATCGGGGGAGTCGTAAAACACGGGCGTGGTGTAGGCATCGCCTTCCTCGGCGTGTGCTCCGGTCATGCGTTGGGTGAGCCAAACCTGCTTGCCCGTGCGTTTGTCGTGAGCTACCAGATAACTTAACGCGAGTTTGTCTTGCTCGCCATCGAGCGGATCTTGCATGCAGACCGAGATCACCAGATCGCGAAACAGCACCGGGCTGTTGGCGTGTCCCCACCAGATGGTGTAGGCTCCGAAATCTTTCACCAGATCTCGCGACCATTCGCGTTCGCCTTTGAAGGTATAAGATTCGAGCAGCCCGTTGCCGAAGTGGACGATCACCCGTTCGCCATCTGTCACCGGGGAAGGGCTAGCGAGATTGTGCAGGTTATGGAACTTGGAAGAGCGTTTGCCCTCGCCTTTTCGCGGAGCGGTTCCGCGTCCGACTTCGCGGGTCCAGACGATTTTTCCGGTCGATTTGTCGATTCTCAGCAACAGCAATCTGCCATCGTTTTCCGAAGTCAGGAAGACCGCGTTTTCCCAGATGGCGGGCGTGCTGTCGCCCCATGCGGGCAACGGCGTTTTTCGCACGTTGTTCGCGTTTTCGCTCCACTGCCGAGGCAGATTCGTTTCGGTCGAAACGCTGTTGCCAGCCGGTCCCCGCCACGCGGGCCAATTCTCCGCCCGAACCACGGAGGAAATCACGCAACAGACAGCCAACACGCGAACGAAATTCTGAAGCATAAAGCCTCCCGTAGTTGGGAACAATTGGCGGTTTGAGATCTCGTTCGATCATATCCGTTGCTCGGCCCCTTCGCCACCAAATCGCTTTCATTCGCAGTCTGTTGTCTGGTCCTCGGCGATTATCCGCAGAGGAGAATAAAATCCCCAAATCCCCACCGTTCCGTTTTGTCTCAAGCGCGGATTTGGGGAAAGGGGTTGAGAGAAATCGGTTTTTCGGTTATCTTAGATTAATAGTTTGAATCCGTTTGGTTGGGAGTTTTCTCGAGGAATTCCCAAAAAGACCAAGCGGATCCGTCTTCCAACGACTGGAAACCCTCTCCAATCTGAGCGATGGAGATGCGTTTCCAGGAGATTGGGTTCATCATGTTCATATAGTGAGAGGCCGGTCCATGGCATCTTCGCGTGCTCAAGAAGTAGCTGAAATTCTTTTTGAACTCAAACGAGCCGACAAAGTGGCGACCTTCAGCAGCATCGCCGGCAAAGCGGGCTTTAGCGCTGGAGCCAGCGGCCGCACGGTGGTCACCTGCTTGAAAACCGTTCGCCGCGATTGGAGCCATCTGCATTGGTGGCGGGCGATCAAAGACGATGGGATGATCGAAAAAGGCTCCGAGCACGAAGAAAAGTTGCGCGAAAGCGGTTACGAAATCCAAGAGGCCGACGGCGAAGCCGTGACGATTATCTCCCTCGAAGAACACTTGATGAGCTGGGACGAAAACGGCAAACCGCAAACCCCCGAAGAAGTCGCCGCCCAAGCGGAAGCCGAATAAGCTGCCAAAGAGTGAGTAAAAATATCTGAGTGTTTTTTGCCTGCCATGCCCACGACTTTGCGTGGGCATGGTGATGGCGAAACCGGACGGCTACTTTGTCGCGCTGGTTTCGAGTTGATCCGCCGGGGTTTCCGTCGGTTGGGAATCCACTTGCAACGTGACCAACTCCGGAACTGCGGGTTGAGATCGCGTTGCCGTGGGGGCGGGCAGATCGTCCAAGGGTTCGGGCTTGGCTCCGAACAGCGTGAGTTTCGCGGTCTTCAACAATCCCTTCAGGCTGCCGAAGGTTTCAGAGACGGCTGTGGGTTCGTAACCGCAATGCACCATGCAATCTTGGCATTTGTCGTTGCCGCTCTGCCTGCCGTAGGCATCCCAATCGGTGGTATCCAGCAGTTCTTGAAAGCTCTCGCAATAGCCTTCCTGCAACAAATAGCAAGGCTTCTGCCAGCCGAACAAATTATAAGTCGGGTTGCCCCAGGGTGTGCATTCCAGTTCCCAACGGCCTTTGAGAAACTCTAAAAACAAAGGCGATTGGTTGAATTTCCACTGCGGTTTGATGACCGAAAACACCCGCCGAAACAGGCTGATGGTTTCGTTTCTGTGCAGAAAGTGTTCCTGATCGGGGGCTTTTTCGTAGGGATAGCCGGGCGAGAGCATCATACCTTCCACGCCCAAATCGGAAAGCGTGTCGAACATTTCCCGCACGCGCTGGGGGTCGGCGGTGTTGAACAGCGTGGTGTTGGTGGTCACGCGGAAACCACGGTCGATGGCCGTGCGAATCCCGCGAATCGCGACTTCGTAAACGCCTTCCCGGCAGACGGCTTCATCGTGCTCTTCTTTCGGGCCATCCAAATGGACGGAGAACGTGAGATATTTTGAGGGCTTAAACTTATCGAGGTTTTGCTCCAACAAAATCGCGTTCGTGCAAAGATAGATGTAGCGTTTTTGGGCGACCAAGCCTTCCACGATTTGTTGAATCTCGGGATGCAGCAACGGTTCGCCGCCGGGGATGGAAACAATCGGGCGCACCGCATTCCTCGGCGGCGGTCAGGCATTGTTCGACCGAAAGATGCCGCTTGAGAATTTCAGTGGGGTGTTGGATTTTCCCGCAGCCCGCACAAGCCAGATTGCAGCGAAACAAAGGCTCCAGCATCAGCACCGTGGGGTAGCGCTTCACCCGGCGAAGTTTTTTTCCGAGGACGTAGGTGGCCACGGTCCACATTTGCGAAACGGGAACCGTCATGCGGTCACTCCCTGTAAAACGTGAATGGGTTTCGACTTAAGTAAGTTGCCCGTCATAACAGGTTTGTCCCTCCCTGTCAGCCCCAAACTACCCGATCCTCAGTGTTTTTCCCAGGAGTGAGGAATTTCCCCCGGAGGACGCTTCCCGTTGGACCTAGGCTTGGTTCCAATACAAGAATCAGCCGATACGGGCACATCGGCGGCATTTATCGGAACCATCCGTCCGAAACCGGAATTCGTCGGAGGATCTTCGCAGCGTGGAGTCGGCATGAAAGTTATTCCTTTGGGTGACAAAGTTGTGGTGCAACGGGTCGAGGCGGAAACCACCTCCTCCGGCGGAATCGTCCTGCCCGATTCCGCGCAAATCAACCGGCCCGCGGGCGAGTTCTCAGCGTGGGCAATGGCGCGGTTTTGCCCAATGGCCGGCGGAGCGTGTTTCAAGTCAAAGAAGGCGACCGCGTGATTTTTTCCCCCTGGGCCGGTTCGGAAGTCAAAATCGACGGCGAAGAAGTCTTGGTGATGTCCGAATCCGACATTTTAGCGATTCTTTCGTAACTTAAAGCGATTAGCTTTTAGCTACCCGCCAAACGCTACCCGCTAACCGCTAAAAGTAACATCATGCGAATTGCGGAATTGAAGGTTTTTCACGTTCGCATTCGCTTGAAAAAGCCGATTCGCCACGCCTCGCATCGCCGTGCCGACACCGATTCGCTCATCGTGCGGTGCAGGCTGGATGAGGGCAGCATCGGTTGGGGCGAAGGACTGCCCAGAGAATACGTCACCGGTGAAACCATCGAAGATGCCCTCACGCTCGCCCGCGAGACAAATTGGCCATCGCAACTCGGCGGGAGTTTTTCCGACTTAAAAGAGGCGGCAGAGATTTGCGAACGGATCGCTCCGCAGCGGCCCGGCAACGTCAGAGATTGTTTCGGCAATTCGCTGAAATGCGCGCTGGAATTGAGCATTCTGGATGCCGCCGCCCAAGCGGAAGGCCAGCCGCTTTCTCGCCTCACGCAACTTATTCCCGAAGCCATCGCGATTGCCAAGCCACGGGACAGGGTTCGCTACAGCGGGGCGATTACGACTTCCGGGAAATGGGGGCAGCGGGTCAAAGCCTGGAAAATGCGGCTGTTCGGGTTTCATCAAGTGAAAGTCAAAGTCGGCGCGGCAGGCGTGGACGATGCCGATGCCCTTCACCGCATCCGCAACATTCTGGGCCCGAAAGTCGATCTCCGCGTGGATGCCAACGAAGCTTGGACCTTAGAGAATCTCGAAACGAATCTCGCGGCTTTGCAGCCTTATCAAATTACCTCCTTGGAACAACCCGTTCCACACGTCCAAGCGGATGGCCTGGCGGCGATTCGGCAGAGAATCGAAACTCCGATTATGCTGGATGAATCGCTGTGCAGCCACGCCGATGGGCAACGGGCGATTGAGTTGGGCCTCTGCGATTTGTTCAATCTCAGGCTGTCCAAATGCGGCGGGTTTTTCGCGACTCTCCGCCTGGCGGCTTTGGCTCATCGGGCGGGTTTGGGCTATCAATTGGGCTGCCAGGTTGGGGAAACCGGGATTCTCTCGGCGGCGGGCCGGCATTTCGCGGCTTCGGTCGATCACATTCGGTATCTGGAAGGCAGCTACGATCATTTTTTAGTCCGCGAACGCCTGACGCAGGAAGATCTTACCTTCCAATACGGCGGCCACGCCCCGGCATTATCGAACCCCGGATTGGGCATTCACATCAACCTCGATCAACTTAAGCAGGTCACCCGAAGCGAATATGCAATTTCGTTTTGAGTCCCCAAAAGAAATAGATCAAAGTTCCCCGATGGCCTCAATCTTGAGGGATCGCTATACTTCGTTTAAGGAAATCATTACAACCTTTTCACGGATTGAACTCCCGCGAGAAATGGATTTTTTCCTCAGACCAAACAGAGGTGGTGTCGATGGCATTGTACGAGATTGAAACAAACGCGAGCATTTATGATCGGCTGGGCGGACACTCAGGAAGATGCCGTCAAAATGGCGGCTTCGCATTACCCGGAAGAAGATGTGGTCCGCGTGACCAAACGCCCCCGCGACATCTGGGTCATTTCCAAAGCCATGCTGGGGCTCAAAGGCACGAGCGAACCTTCGGATGCGGCCCGCGATTGCCTGGCCCGCGCGAAGGGCGACAAACTCCACGCGATCAGGCTTTATATGCTGGACACCGGCGTGGATCTTCACGAAGCCCAACGCGCCATTGAAACCAATATGTCGTTGGGATGGTGACGGTTGGAACTTGAAGTTATGGCCGGGCGCACCGTGTTCTTGAACGGGCAATTCGTTCCCGAACGGGAAGCGAAGCTCTCCATTTTCGATTCCGCCATGATCCAGGGGGACATGGCGTTTGAATCCACCCGCACGTTCCAAGGCGAGCCATTTGAACTTCGCTCGCACTTGGAACGGCTGTTCGGCACGCTGGAAATCCTGCAAATCGCCTGCGGGTTCGCGCTCGAAGAACTGGAAACCCTCACGCAAGAGACGCTCAGGCGAAACCGGGCAACGGAATCCGCCGACGTGGAATGGCAGATTGTCCATAATGTCTCTTCGGGGCCGGGGGAGCTTTATCGGGCGGCGTTCGCGGAACCCATAAAACCCACGGTTTGCATCAATTGTTGGCCTTTGATTCCGCAATTGGCCCGCCTGGCCTTATTGTACGAAACCGGCGTGCGATTGGTGATTCCCCCGCAGCGCGTGCTGCCGGCGAGTTTCATCGACCCCCGCGCGAAAACCCGCAGTCGGGTTCATGCGAAAATCGCCCAGATTCAAGCCCAGGCCATCGAGCCGAATGCGTGGCCTTTGCTGTTGGATGGGGAAGGCTTCCTGGCGGAAGGCCCGGCTTGGAACATCTTTCTGATTCGCCAAGGCCGCCTGATCACGCCCACAACTCGCAACGTGTTGCCGGGCATCAGCCGCAGCATCACGCGGGAACTCGCGGGTGAGTTGGGGATTCCCTGCGAGGAAAGAGACATCGCCCCTAGAGAAGCCCAAGCCACCGAGGAAATGTTTTGCACCGCGACTTCGTTTTGCGTACTTCCCGTGCAGACATTAGACGGGCAAAAGATTGGGAACGATTGCCCCGGTCCGCTCACACGGCAATTGATGGAAGCCTGGCGGCAGCGCGTGGGCGTGGATTTCATCTCTCAGGCCAAGCAATCCGCCGAGGATTATCCGCGTTGGTTGGAGAAAGAAAAGCAAGCCCACTCGCCGAGTTAATTCATCACGGAGGCTACTTCTTGTCTTCGATCCCGGCGAGTTCGCGGCGTCTGGCGAAGTCTTGCTTGATGCGGAGAATGGGATACATCCGCACGAGCTTGTTTTTATAGGTCAATCGGCCCTGAGCATCTTTAGCGAAATCCGGGCGAAGATCCTTGGCGGCGAGGTCTGCGTACAGAGCGGCAAAGGTTTCGGGATCGACGCCCTGGCCCGATTCCAAATCCTGCATCGCATTCAAACCGCCCGACAAAATCGCAAAGGCATTGATGACCGATGGATCGGTCGCGGGTTTGTAGAGGCCGTCGGTGGTCAGGGCTTCTTTGGCGGCCACCAAAGCTTCGTAAGCGGCTTTGATTTTTGCCTTCGTGTCTTTATTTATAGAATCGGCCCCGGCTTCGACTTGAGCCTGAACCGGCGGGGATTGCAGCAACCCCGAACTTCCCAGCAAATATCCCGCCGCGACCAACGCCAATCCCAAACCGCCTCGCCATAAAATTTGCATGTGTGATTCCTCGATCCGCTCTCGATGATTTGATGTTTTTTTCAACCCGTGATTTCATACGGAAAAATCTGCCCATTTGGGAAAGGCAATTCTTCTTCTTCCATACTGCGGGTTGGGCCGATTCCACGCAAGAGGAAGCGGGCGAGGAAATCCGAGAAAACCCCAGACAGGGCCGATTTACGCAGCGCGGCGGATGTGGGGTTCCGCCAATTCCGCCGTCGCATGAATATGATGCCGCTTTTGGGATGATACGCTCGCCGGAGCGGGCATCCGCAGGGTTTGGGGTTCGTGCGGCTCGGGCGATTGCTGGCTTTTTTGAAAGAATCGCCCCACGTAATAGCTCAGGGACATAATCGTACCGGAGGCCAACAAAGCGAAAGCACATCCGATAAAAGCGGTTTGATCGTCGCTGAGGCCGTTTAAGAAATCCATTGGCTTCAATGCTCCTGAAGGAATAAGGCGTTCCATCTTCGATGCAAGCAATCGAGATGAGTGATCCATCAAGATCTTCGGATACCGCAAAGGCCGCGCTTCACTTCCATTTCGCGATCCAAGGGGAATCGTTTGGCTTGAGGAGGATTCGGATTTGTCCTGCCGCAACTAACCAATCCGCCGATTCTGCCGATCTTGCCGCGTTTGGCGATCTTCAGACCGAACAGGCGATGGCCGGAAAGGATGCAGAGGCGGTTGGGAATTGCTACAGTGAAAGATGTGAGAGAAAAAGATTTGCGTGCGGGAGATCTACCATGTTCGGCGGAATGCGACAACAGATTCTCGATCAGTTAAGCGAAATTCGCGCAGCCGGTTTGTACAAGCAGGAACGCGTGCTGACCACGCCCCAAGAGGCCCACGTCGGGGTGGCCGAAGGGAAGCGGGTTCTTAACTTGTGCGCCAATAACTATTTGGGTCTCGCGGAACACCCGGCGGTCATCCAAGCCGCCCACGAAACGCTCGACAAATGGGGTTATGGAATGGCCTCCGTGCGATTTATCTGCGGCACACAGAAAATCCATAAAGAGTTGGAACGCCGGCTCAGCGAGTTCTTGGGAACCGAAGACACCATCCTTTATACCTCGTGCTTTGATGCCAACGGCGGATTGTTCGAGACACTGTTGGATGCCGAAGATGCGGTGCTTTCCGATTCCCTCAATCACGCCAGCATTATTGATGGGGTTCGTCTCTGTAAGGCCAGGCGGTTTCGCTATCAAAACAACGACATGGCCGATTTGGAAAGCCAACTCGAATCCGCCGGCGATGCCCGCTTTCGCCTCATCGCCACCGATGGCGTGTTTTCGATGGATGGCTACATCGCCAACCTGCCCGCGATTTGCGATTTGGCCGACAAGCACGATGCCCTGGTGATGGTGGATGATTCGCACGCCGTCGGTTTTATGGGTCCGAAAGGCCGAGGGACTCCCGAATACCACAACGTCATAGGTCGCGTGGACATCATCACCGGTACGTTGGGCAAAGCCCTCGGCGGCGCGAGCGGCGGGTACACCAGCGGGCGGAAGGAAATCATCGAACTGCTCAGGCAGCGGTCCCGGCCGTATTTGTTCTCGAACACCGTGGCCCCGGCGATTGTGGGGGCCTCGCTCAGAGTGCTGGAACTGCTGGTGGAATCCACCGAACTCAGAGACCGCTTAGAAGCCAACACGAAATTCTTCCGCGAAGGCATGCAACAATTGGGCTTCAACATTCTGCCCGGCGAACATCCGATTTGCCCGATCATGCTGGGCGATGCGGCCCTCGCCGGCAACATGGCCGATGCCCTTTTGGAAAAAGGCGTGTACGTCGTCGGGTTTTCCTACCCCGTGGTTCCCCAAGGAAAAGCCCGCATCCGCACCCAAATTTCCGCAGCCCACACCGAAGAAGACCTAAAATTCGCGATCGAACAATTTGCATCCGTCGGCAAAGAATTGGGGATCTGTTAATTCTCAAAGTGGAAACGGTGTGTTGACTTTTTTGAATCGGTCCCTAAAAACCACGGTTTTTGTAGGGGCGTGGGGCAAAGGGACAAAGTGGAAAAATCTCTGTGTTGGATAAAATTCTTCCTGCTTTGCCCCTCTGTGCCTTTGCCCCTTTGCCCCTGAAAATGTGCCGATTTCTAAAGGGGGACTATGAGAAATTGGCCATTTCCATTTACCGTTTGAGTTAATGCTCATGCAACTTAGTGACCTACTTTTCGCGTTTGATGGGTTTGCCAGTTTGGGCATGCTTTGGTGGGGCGTGTTGGGCGGGATTCCGATTGTGATCCACCTGTTGCACAAAAGGAAATACCGCGAAACCACTTGGGCGGCGATGCGATTTTTGATCGCCGCCGCCCGCAAAAACTCCCGGCGGATTCGGATCGAACAACTGATTCTGTTGATGGTCCGCGTGCTGATTTTGCTGTTGTTGGTCTGCGCGCTGGCTCAACCTTACATGACATCCTTCGGCACGTTTTTTCAGGCGGACGTGCCCACGCATCGGATCATCGTGGTCGATGATTCCTTCAGCATGGGCTACCAACCCACGGAGTTCAGCCGATTCGACCGCGCCAAGAAACCGCCCGGCGAATTGTGTCCGCTTCGCAGCAGGGAGATGCCCTCAATCTGGTTCGCATCGGCCAGATCCCGCCCCGTGTGATTGTGCGAAAGCCGGCCTTCCAAAAAAAACAGATCCTTGCAGAAATTCAAGATCTTCAGCAAAGCCACGAAGCGGGCGATCTTGTCGCCACGTTGCAAGATGTGGCCCAACTGTTGAACGAAGCCCCGGAAATCGAACAAAAAGAAATCCTGCTGATTAGCGATTTTCAACGGGTGACGTGGGCTCCCAACAACGGCGAACGCCGGGCAAAAATCCGCGCGCTGCTTCAACAAATGGCGGGCAAGGCGAGCGTGACTTGCTTGGACGTGGCCCAGGCACCGGCTCCGAATTTGGCGATCACGCAATTGAGCACCACGGAAGCCTTCGTGACCATCGGACGCCCCGTGCATCTGCAAGCCGCCATCTCCAACCTGGGCAGTTCCTTGGTCGCGAGGAAACTCATCGAACTCTATGTCGATGGCCGACTCGCTGAAACGCAAGAGGTCGATTTGCCTCCCGGCCAAGAAGTGCCGATGGAGTTCACTCATACGTTTTCCAACCGAGGCGAACATCGCTTGGAAGTTCGTTTAAGCGGCGATGGCTTGGCAATCGACAACCAACGCTTTCTTTCTCTGCCGGTGAAGGAAGAACTCAACGTGCTGTTGGTCAGCGGCGGGGCGGCTTCCGGTCGTCCTGCGGATGATGCCGCGTTTTACGTCGAAACCGCCCTCAGGCCCCGCACCAAAAACCAGCCCTGGGATGGTGTCACCCGCCCCACGGTGATTCGGGAAACCGACCTGTTAAGCACTGATCTTTCCAGGTACGACTGCGTGATGCTCTGCGACATCGGGCTGTTTACTCCACAAGATGCGGACCTACTCAAAACCTATGTCGAAGCGGGCGGCGGATTGGTGATTTGCCTGGGGAACAATGTTCGCTATCAAAACTATAACCAAGTCCTTTTCGCGGAGGGCAAAGGCATCTTGCCGGTGAAACTAAAACCCGCCGTGGGCGATGCGGACCACCCCGACCCGGATAAGCTCTTTTTCTTCGACCCCGCGGATCTCAAACATCCCATCGTCAACCAATACGAAGGCAACCCCGGCACGGGTTTGGACACTTCGTTCGCGTTCCGCTATTTTCCCGTGGAAATCTCGGCCTCCAGCCACGCGAAAGAGGTGCTCAAATTCAACACCGGCGACCCGGCGATTTTAGAAGCCCCGTTGGGGCAAGGGCGAGTGATCCTCTTCACCACCTCGGTCGATAACCGCTGGGGAGCCTGGCCGCTGCAACCGCAAACCAGTTTCTTGCCGATCATGCACGAAAGCGTGCGTTTCGCGGTCGCGGGCCGTTGGAGCGATCGCCAAAAGCAAGTCGGGCAGCCGATCTCGCGCGTGGTGCGGGCTTTCAACGTGCCGGTGACGATCATCCGCCCCGACAGCGAGAAAATCACTGAGCGGCCCATCGAAACCAAACACTTTGCACACGTCAATTACGCGAAAACAAATCTCTCGGGGTTTTATGAACTGACCATCGGCCCGCCCGTCCACCGAACCGAATGGTACGCCGTCAACGTGGACCCGCGCGAGAGTTCGCTGGATCACATCGGCGAGGACGAGTTGAAAACCGATTTGCTGCCCGGCGTGGAGATTCAGTACCTCACCCAATGGCAAGATGGCCCGCGAAAGTCGGCCGGCGGTCTTGCGGATCGCGGCGGCCTCACCCGTTGGCTCCTATTGGCCGTGCTGTGTTTGATCTTGGTGGAACTGTTAATGGCCTGGAAGTTTCAACCGGGTTTCGCGTTGTTGTGCGTGATCGTTGCCGCTGTGCTGTTAGGGCAGTTCTTCGCCCAAAACGCCGTGCTTACCGCAGCCGCCTTATCGGTGGTATTGATTCTCGCCGGGCTGTATGCCCACCGTCGCCGCACCCGCCGCGCGGAGTATTCGTAGCCTGCCGATTCGTGAACAGAAGGCTTTTCATCGAATCGTGTCTGTTTCAGGAAAGTTGGTGAGGTTTTGTTGTTATCTTGACAAGAGTTCTGGGTTTCGGGAATCGTAACGCGATGGCCGCATTGAGCCGTCGGCGTGAGCAAATGGTAGATTCTCCACGGGCTACGTCCGACCACCCCTTCGCGGTTCAGGAAATAAATCCACCCACTTTTTTGAAATACACACCGTTTCCGGGCCATCCCAGACGAATCGGGGATTCAGGGATGATCGGGCGGGGGATTGAGGGAAGAATTCGCATCCGCAGTGGGTTCGAAGATCAAGGGATGATCGGAAGTGGGGTCGGAGACGCGGAGCGACACGCGGCCGTCGAGCACATCCGAGAGCAAATCGCCGCAGACCTCGGCCCGCCAGCCTTCGATCAAACGCGGCGGAGGACCGGAACGCTCTTGGAACACATGCCAACGCACCAGATGGCGAAGGTCCGCACTAGTCGCGACCAATGGTTTGGCCACATTCATTTCCGCGCAGCGATTGGCCAAGGCGATCCCCAACAGTTGCCCCAACACCTGCTCGTCGCGGCTGTCTCCGCCATTGGGAGGATAAGGCAACGGCATGGGAGCCAGATCTTCGTCCGGGATGACCAGCGCGAGTTCGATGGCTTTCAGCAAATCCACCGCCGAGCGGCGGTAATCGCTGCGGTTCATGTCCCGCATCGCGAGCAGTTCTTTTTCGGTCGTGGGTTGCCTGTGCGCCAACTCGATCACGATGTCATCCCGAAGAATTTTTCGCAAAGGGCGGTTCCGCCGCATGGCCTCGGCATCCCGCCAATTCGAGATTTCTTGGGCCACCGCCAATTCGCGGAGGCTCAATCGATGCAATCCCGACAGCCGATGCCAACCGGGGCGTTGGCTTTCTTGTTCGAGTTCGCCGATCATCCGCTGAAATTCGGTGTCGATCCATGCCCGGCGGCCATGATCTTTCAGCCAACGCCTTTGTTTGTCCCAGATGGGCAAGACGTGCTTGACATCTTCCAAAGCATACAGGATTTGATGGTTCGACAAGGGTCGGCGACGCCAATCGGTCCGCGTCTCTTTGCCGTGAACGCGGGAACCCAGCACCCGGCGAACCAGAGTCGCATAGCCTAGGGGATAACTTCGGCTTCTGAGGGCTTCGGCGAGTTGGATGTCCGCCAGATTTTGAGGCGTTTTGTTCCCCAGATCCAGGCAAAAGCGGATCTCCGCCTGCCCGCCATGCACGACGACGTTCACGGCGGGGTCGGCCATAATCTCCCACCAGCAGTCCAGATTCCGCACTTCAAACGGATCGACCGCCACACAGCGTTCGCGAGTGGCGAACTGCAACAGGCACAATTCGGGCCGATGCGTGTACTCCGAAACGAACTCGGTGTCGAAGGCGACGATTCCATCCTCGAGGATGTGTTCGCAAAGCGCATCAAATTCCGTTTGGTCGGCAAGTAGTCCTTCGCTCATTCGATTGGGGCGGGGCTTTGATTAGCAAGGGTTGAGGGGGTCGGTGAAATGGAACAATGAGACCGGGCAACATTTTTCAAGATGTGCAAATGCTGCCCGACCGCTTCCTACACTTCTTGCGGCCAAAAAAGTCGCCTCTTCAATTTAGGAAATGATAACCCGAAGCATAAGCGAGGCAAGCGGTTAGGGTTCCTCGCTTACGCTTCGGGTTCTGGCCGAACCTGCCCGCTTGCGGTATGAAAACCAAAAACTTATTCCGTGGGGACGTTCAAAACGATCTCCGTATCGTTGGCGGTATTGGTGACGGAAAGCGGCAAGTTCCAGCGGGTGGTGCTGACTTTGCACAAACCGCCTTTGCCTTCTCGGCAGTATCCGTAAGTCAATACAATTTGCAGCGGGACTTTGCCCGTCTTGCCGGTCAAGGGCAGCGTGACGGTCGCGGTGTCGTCGGTCAGCGAGACCTTGCGTTTTCCGCCGATTTCCGCTGCGGGCAGAACGGTCTGCCCTTCCTCGGCACGCACTCGAAACGACGCCGGGTACAGCGGGTTGACTTTATACCCTGCGGGCAATTGGAGTTTGATTTTGACGATTAACTTTTCCCCCGCCCGAATCATCTGCTCCATCACTTTTGTGGCGGGCACATCTTTGGGAAACGCATCGTTGTCGGCCAGCCGATTTTGAGGAGCAGACAAGCCGGCGATTTTCAATTCCTTGGTGGCCTTCGTTTTCAGATCCACGGTGAGGATGCGATGGTTGTTGGTGTCCGCCACGTAGAGTTGTCCCTTGGCAATCGCGAGACCGGCGGGTTCCCCGAATTCGGGGGAAGGTTGCAAGCGGTCGCCGGCTTTGCCATCCCCCAGCCAAGTCGAGCAGCGGCGAGAACTGATTTCAATTTGCTTGATTTTGTGATTGTAGCTGTCGGCGACGTAAAGCAGTCCATTATCGTATACCACGCCGAGCGGATGTTGCAAACGGGCTTTGGAACCCTGTCCATCCACGTCGCCGAAGGCAAACAGCGACTGGCCGCTGGGCAATTCGGAAGTTCCCACCAGCGTGGTCACATCGCCCGCTCCGCGTGTGGTAATGGAAACCCGGCGGATGGCGGAACCTTCGCTGTCGCAAACATAAAGATATTTGCCATCGGTGGCGAGGCCCGAAGGTTGGGCAAACGCGGAACTTTCCAGCGTACCGTTTTGTATGTCTTCCCGGCCCGTGCCCGCGTAAACTTGGATTCGGCCCGAGCGGAGATTATAGGCCCAGATTTGATGAGGCCCGGCCATCGCGATGTAAAGCCAGCCGTTCACGTGGATTACGTCCCAAGGGCTACTGAGGGCCGCGTTCTTGACCAGCCCATTGAACCCGCCCGGACGGGCTTGCTCACCCGTGCCCGCCACCGTTTTGACGGTTTTGGCTTTCAGGTCGGCCATGCGGAGCAAATGGTTCTCGGTGTCGCAGACGTAGAGTTTGTCATCCACCAACGCCATGCCTTGGGGATGATCGAATTCCGCTTCGGCAAAGGAACCGTTCTTCGCCCCGATCGAGCCTTTGCCGATCACATCGATCAATTGCCCGTCCAAAGTGGAAATCACGATGCGGTTGTGGTTGCTGTCGGAAATGAACAGCCGATTTCCCGGCACATCGGTCAGAAGTTTGCCGGGGAAACGCAACGGCATGGGTTTGGCTTTGTTGCGTTCCAGATCGAAACGGATCGGGGTTTCGTCCAATGTGCCGTTGGCTTTGTGGTACTTCACCAACTTGCCGATGAGATCGTCCAGGCTGTCTCGGTTGCCTTCCCCGGCGGCGATTGCGCACACGTTGCCCTCGGCATCAATGACCAGCACGCTGGGCCAAGAACTAATGCCCAAACCGCGCCAAAGCCGCATTTGCGAATCGTTGATGACGGGGTGTTCGATCTCGTACCGCATGATCGCATTGCGGATGTTCTCGGTGTCTTTTTCGTTGTCGAACTTCGCCGAATGACAGCCGATGACCACCAATTCCTTGGGATATTTGTGTTCCAGATATTTCAGATCCGGCAGAATGTGCATGCAGTTGATGCAGCAATAGGTCCAAAAATCGATCAGCACGATTTTGCCTTTGAGATCCTTCAACTCGATCGGGCCGGAGGTGTTCAACCAACCCGTCCCCCCATCGAACAGATCCGCGGGCATTTTGATTTTGTGCGGGCGGGGATAGGGCACGTTCGATTTTTTCGCCGTCTTTTTGGAGTTGTCGGCGGCTTGGCTCTTGTGGGCCAACAGGTAACCCATTCCCGCCAGGCCCAACATCAAGCCCAATGCAATGAGAACTCGCCCGAAAGTTCCAATCCGAAGTGTTTTGCCATCCGTGGTCTGCTGGAAATTTTGAACCATGCGTTCAACTCTCCTCCAAATTGTCCATAAAAAAGATTGCCGATCCCCCGGAAATTATAACCGTTTCTCTAGGGGATTGACCAATGATTGCGATTGGTTTCCGTGCGGGGCGGGTAGTACATGAAATTCCCGCCTTCCGACTGATGGGAAACGCGCTGCTTATATCTTATGCGAATTGCCGCGATTTGGGGAGTATCTCTTGGGTAACAATTCCCAGTCGGGGAATCTTTTCTGTGGGTCTGTGGTCAGATCTTGTCGCAAAGGCGGTCGGCAAAGGCCCGGAAAAAAACACGCAACCCGTTTTGGGCAACCAATGGATCCCTCCGGCTCTCCGCCTTGGGTTCTCCGCCGGTTTTTTTCTTGAGCAAAAACCGCTTCGCTTTTGAAAAATCTTGACAATTTTCCCGCAGCGGCCTACGCTAACGGAAAGTTCGGGCTAACTGTTTTTATTATTTCATTGGTCAATCTTTCCTCAATCAACAATCCTCTTTGGCTGAATCGCGAAGCCGGGCCGAATCGGGAGGGTTGTAGATATTGCGTGCGACAATCGGTGAAATTTCCGATTTCGGCGGAATGTTGGCAAATTCTTCGCCGGATCTGCCCCAAAGAATGTTATTGTGAGAACAGAGATGGGGATTGATGATCCTGAATTTCCCCACGGGCGATGATGTGGTCTGCCTGAGATCGCAACACGAATCGCTCGAAAAATCCGGGCAGAGAAAACTCATCCCCTGTGATGAATGAAGGAGCCTGAGCGTTTGCTCCTCTGCAAAGAATTTTACAACACGGGTGTTTTCGTTCCTTGCGAGAATCAACCATGAATATCAAACACGTGAAACAATTATTACCGTTGCTTGTTCTGGCCTTGGCGACGCAAACCGCATCCGCCCAAGACTGGGCCAAAAAAATGTTCGACGAGAACACTTACGATTTCGGCAAGGTGGCTCGCGGAGCGGATGTCAGCCATCGCTTCAAAATCACCAACAAATACAAAGAGACGGTTCACATCTCAAACGTGCGGACCACTTGCGGGTGTTCCATCCCCAAACAGCCGGACATTACCACACTCAAAAGTTTGGAATCCACTTTCGTGGAAGTTTCCTTGAACACCTTGAAGTTCACGCATCTCAAAGAATCGAATCTGATCGTCACTTTCGATCAGCCGTTTTTTGCCGAGGTCACCATTCCGCTGAAAGCCTACATTCGCACGGATGTGGTTCTGACGCCGGGCGGTGCGAATTTCGGCGCGGTGGATTTGGGAGTCGGGGCTTCCAAGACCATCGACGTGGCTTACGCCGGTCGCGATAACTGGACCCTCAAAAACGTGAAAATCGCCAACCCCAATCTGGATTCCAAAATTACGGAAGTCTCACGGGGCAACGGGCAGGTGAAATACCAAATTCAAATGTTCCTGAAGCCTTCGGCTCCTTTGGGGGCACTGCGAGAACAGGTGATGTTGGTCAGCGATGATGCCAGCCCCAACATCCCCATGCTGGTGACCGCCCGTGTGGAAGCCGACATCACCGTGGCCACTCCCGATGTGGCAATGGGAACCATTTTGCCCGGCAGCGACAAAACCGTGAACGTGGTCATCCGGGGCAAAAAACCGTTTACGATCGACAAAGTGGAATGCGAATCGAACAAGGAGATGTTCAAAGTCCGCCTGCCGCAATCGGCACGAACCGTCCACATCATTCCTTTGACCTTCACGCCGCCCAAAGATCCGGGTCCGTTTTCGGAAACCTTCACCGTCACCATCGCGGGCCGGGCCGAACCCGTCACCTTCAAAGCCCACGGAACAGTCGGTTCCTCGTTCTAAATTCAATCTCATTGAAGACCATTTGCCCAAGACCGCCGGGAACTCAATCCCGGCGGTCTTTTTCTTGCGCGAACAATAGTCACCCGCGCCGGCTTCCGCTAAGATGCGCGAGTATCATCACCGGGTAAGACAGCCCGAACCTTTTCCCTCACAGTTGCCTCAAAGTCTAACTGAAATCGTCACACTTTTCCGCGTTTTTGAACGGAGTCTGCTCGTCTCGATGAACCCGCGAAAAATTCTCGTCACCGCCGCTTTGCCTTATGCCAATGGCCACATTCATATTGGGCATTTGGTCGAATACGTGCAAACCGACATTTGGGTGCGGTTCCAAAAGTTGCGCGGCCATCGCTGCGTTTACATTTGTGCCGATGACACTCACGGCACGGCGATTATGATTCGCGCCCGCCAAGAAGGCCGCAAGAAGAAGAAGTCATCGCCGATATGCGAGAATCCCACATCCGCGACTTCGCCGGTTTCGGGATTGAGTTCGACAACTACGGCAGCACCAACAGCCCCAGCAACCGCGCCCTGTGCGAAGAAATCTGGGCCGCCGTTAACCAGGCTGGATTGGTGAAGGAAAAAGACGTTGAACAACTTTTCGACCCCCAGGCGGGCACATTTCTGGCGGATCGCTTCGTCAAAGGCACGTGTCCCAATTGCAAAGCCCCGGATCAATACGGAGACAGTTGCGACAAATGCGGCCACACGCATACGCCGGCGGAACTGATCGACCCCATCAGCACGCTTTCGGGAGCTACGCCGGAATTGCGGTCGTCCCAGCATTTATTCATCGAGTTGGAGCAACTGCACTCGTTTCTTGAGGAATGGACGCAATCCGGCGAGCATCTGCAAACGGAAGTTGCCAACTATCTGAAAGGGCATTTTCTGCATCAACCGCTTAGGGATTGGGACATCTCTCGGCCCGCGCCGTATTTTGGATTCGAGATCCCCACCAGTCCCGGCAATTATTGGTACGTTTGGTTCGATGCCCCGATCGGTTACATGGCCTCCACTCAGGAATGGTGTCAGAAGCACGGCGAGAACTTCAAGGATTGGTGGCGAAATCCCGAGACCGAAATCCATCACTTCATCGGCAAAGACATCACCTACTTTCACACCCTGTTTTGGCCGGGCATGCTGAAAACCGCCGGCTTCAACTTGCCCGAAAAAGTCCACATCCACGGGTTTCTGAACGTGGGCGGCGAGAAAATGTCCAAAACCAAAGGTACTTTCGTTTTGGCTTCCACCTACTTAAAACATTTGGACCCTTCGTATCTTAGATATTACATCGCTTCCAAACTCGGCCCGCGCTTGGACGACATCGACCTGAATCTGGAAGAGTTCAAAACCAAAATCGATGCGGATCTCGTCGGCAAAGTCGTGAATCTCGCCAGCCGATCCGCCAAGTTTTTGGAAGGCAAAACGCTTTCGGAAACCTACCCGGAAGATGGCGGGTTGTTTGCAGCAGCGGCGGCGAAAGGCCCGGACATTGCCGCCGCTTACGAACGCTGCGATTACAACGCGGCCATGCGGGAAATCCTCGCCTTGGCCGATGCCGCCAACCGCTTCGTCGAAAGCCGCGAGCCTTGGAAACTGCGAAAAGACGAAGCCAAGCAAACGGAACTTCAAGAGGTTTGCAGCATCACGTTAAATTTATTTCGGCAGATTGTGGTATACCTCGCCCCCGTCCTACCCCGCTTGGCCGAGCAAGCCGGCGAACTTTTGGGGCAATCCATCAAACATTGGGAAGAATCCCAGTCCCCCTTGGTCGGCTGCTCGGTCGCCAAGTTTCAGCACATGCTACAGCGCGTGGAAGAACAGAAAGTCAAAAACATGATCGAAGACAGCATCACCCCCGAACCTTCCGAATCGGACTCGGCAGCGGGCGAGTTTGAAGATGGACCGGAAGCCTTGGAAAAAGAACCGCTCACCGCCGAACATTGCACGATTGAAGATTTTATGAAGGTTGACATGCGGGTGGCCCGCGTGATCGCGGCGGAACACGTCGAAGGGGCGGACAAGCTCTTAAAACTGACCCTCAGTTTGGGCGGGGAAGAACGCCGCAACGTCTTCGCGGGAATCAAAAGCGTTTACGCCCCGGAAGACTTGGTGGGCCGCTTGGTCATTTGCTGTGCGAATCTCGCCCCGCGCAAAATGCGGTTCGGCATCAGCGAAGGCATGGTCCTCGCCTGCGGAGCCGGTGGAAAAGAAATTTTTCTTCTCAACCCAGAAGAAGGAGCCGTCCCCGGCCACCGGGTTCATTAAACTGAACCATTCGGGCTGATGACGGCGGACCAATCGAAGGCCAGATCGCAGGCGGGGGCGGAATGCGTCAATCCGCCGATGCTGATTCGCTCCACGCCGGTGCGGGCGATTTCGGCTATGGTGTCCAACGTGATCCCGCCGGAGGCTTCCAACAGCACCCGCCGTTGGGATTCGTTACGAATCGCGACGGCTTCGCGAAGTTCTGAGGGTGGCATGTTGTCCAAAAGGATGATGTCCGGCGAACCTTCGAGGGCATCGCGAAGTTGGGCGAGCGTGTCCACTTCGACTTCCACCGAAACCCCTGCGCCGACTCGGCTTTTGGCTTGCCGAACGGCCTCGGCAATCGTGCGCGAAGCGGAACCTTCGGCCCACGCCGCCAGATGATTGTCCTTGATGAGACAGCCGTCGAACAGCCCCATGCGATGATTCGCCCCGCCGCCGGCGCGGACGGCGTATTTTTCCAGCACCCGCCAACCGGGATGCGTTTTGCGAGTGTCCAGAATTTGCACGCGGGCAGGTTTGACGGCTTCGACAAACCGGCGGGTAAGCGTGGCGATTCCGCTTAAATGCGTGAGAAAATTCAGAGCCGTCCTCTCTCCGGTCAACAACGACCGCAACGGCCCGGAAACTTTTGCCACGCAGGAACCGTTGGATAAGGCTGATCCATCGGGAAGTTCCTGTCGGTAGTTCACTTCGGGATCGAGCCGCGCGAAGACCATTTCCGCAATGGGGCCGCCGGCCAACACGCCGTCTTGCCGAGCGACAACCAAGACTTCGGCTTCGAGGGTTTCCGGGATCAAGGCTTGGCAAGTGAGATCGCCGGCCTCCTGCAAATCTTCGGCGAAGGCCATTTCAATCAACGGCGTGGCCGCGGTTCGTTCGCGTATTTCAAAGCGGGGCATCATAGTGGGGAATTCTCGATCAGGGTCGGGCCATCGGCTTGCGGGGGATTCAATCGTCTGCTGAAATACCCGAAGGATTTCGGATTTTCAGCCAGGAGATGCGTTTATGATCGTCGGCGTGCCGCGAGAGATCAAGCAGGATGAATACCGCGTGGCGATGCTGCCCGTGGGCGTGGAGGAATTGACCAGGGCCGGCCATCGCGTGCAAATCGAACGCGGGGCAGGACTAGGCAGCGGGATTCCCGATGATCTTTACGTCGAAAACGGTGCGGAGATTGTAGATTCTCCGCAGCAAATTTTCACCGAGGCCGAGTTGGTCGTGAAGGTCAAAGAGCCGCAGCCCGCCGAGTGGCCGATGTTGCGTGCCGGGCAAATGCTGTTTACCTACTTTCATTTCGCCGCCGATGAAAAACTAACCCGCCAAGTGTTGGAAACGGGCGTGACCGCGATTGCCTACGAAACGCTGCAAGGTCCGAAAGGCGATTTGCCCTGCCTGACGCCGATGAGCGAAGTCGCCGGCCGCATGAGCATTCAAGAAGGGGCCAAATATCTGGAACGCCCGCAGGAAGGCCGCGGAATTTTGCTGGGCGGCGTGCCCGGCGTGCCGCCCGCGCACATCGTGATTCTCGGCGGCGGCGTGGTCGGCAAAAACGCGGCCCAAATCGCGGCGGGCTTTCAGGCAGACGTGGCGATTTTGGACATCAACGTGGATCGGCTGAGGTATCTGGAAGACATCATGCCCGCCAACGTCAATACGCTTTTCAGCGACCGGCACAATATTCGCGAGCAACTGCAACTCGCGGATTTGATTATCGGAGCCGTTTTAATTCCCGGCGCACGCGCCCCCAGTTTGGTCAAGGCCGAGGATTTGAAACTCATGAAACCCGGTGCGGTGATTATTGATGTCGCGGTCGATCAAGGCGGCTGCGTGGAAACCACCCGCCCCACCACGCACGCCGACCCGACTTACATCGTGGAAGGCATCGTGCATTACTGCGTGACCAACATGCCCGGAGCCGTGGGCCGCACCAGCACCTACGCGCTATGCAACGTCACCTTTCCTTACGTGTTCAAGCTCGCGGAACGCGGGCTGGCAGCCACCGCGACCGATCCCGGTTTCGCCGCCGCCGTGAATTTGCATGCCGGCCAAATCACCAACCAAGCGGTCGCAAAAACCTTCGGCATGAATTACTTCCCCTTCCAACCGAAATAACGGCCGATGGGTTATTGCGGTTGCGGGGTCGGCAGGTTTTTGAAATCGAACGACACGGGGACGTTGATAATCAGCGTGGGCGCGACGTAGACAAATTTGTAATCGCCCTGATTGCCCGCGAGATGATCGAAATGATATTCCACGATCACGCCGCCATCGGTGCGGAGATCGGTGCGAAAATCGCCGCTCCGCTGAACCCGGCGGCCTTGGGCATCTTCCAAATACACCAGGTTATGGAACATCCACGTGCGGTGCGATTCAAACGCGGGTCCGCCGGTATCGTAATGCACGGTGATGCGAAACTGGGCCGTGTTTTGGCTCGGGAGTTTCTCATCGGGTTGAAAGGTGATTTCATTCAAGGTGACGGTCACGCCGCCTTTCCGTCTGGCCGCGCCGGCGTCATTTTTCAAATCCCGAAACGCGATTTCCTCCGCATCCGCCGCCACGGTTAAGGTCGCTTTGCCGGTGAATTGCACCGCTTTCTCGGTGAAGGGTTTGGGCACTTGAAAATCCATTTGAAACGCCGTCTCGGTTCCTTCTTCGCCCAAGGGAAGTTCCAACTTCGCATCGGGATTGAAAGCCGGCAACGGAATTCCCTTCGCGGTGCGGGCGGAAAAATCTTTGCCGGCCAACGTCAAGAACAACGGACGCAAACGCGGCTCGGCTGACAACCGCAGCGGCACGCGCAATAATTGTTGCGAGGGCACGCCGAATCGCGGCCTGAGCTGCAAAGCCTGCACCTCGACCCGAAATGCCCCGCTGGTGGTTTCCGCCACGGGCCGGCTTTTGGCATCGGCGGGAATCAATCGCACGGCGGGCGGTTCCGCGTTCTTCGCCTCAGGCCGGCCGATCTGGAATTTGAATTCCGATCCGAGCAACTCCAGCATCTCCCAAAAGGGCAGCGTGCGTTTCTCGATCACGCTGGTTTGATCCAGCATCTTCGCCGGGAGTTGGCCGGCATCAATCGGGTTGCCGGTTTGCCGGGTGATTTGCTTGAAGATGTCTTTCAGCGGCAACTTGCCTTTGATGGTGACCACCGACGTCTTCACCGAATCGCGGGCCTTGGCTTCTTCCAACCGCAGGCGAATTTCGCGCACGGCTTGCCGCACCGCGACGTTGGGCAGCAATTCGGGCGGCGGCAGCAAGGGCAGCAATTCGGGACCGGCTTGCAACAAAGCCCGTTCCGCCATCGCACGTTCACTCAGCGTATCGGCATTCAAATCGGCGATTTTCTCGGCGACCCATTGCTTCCGCTCCGAGGCAGGCAACTCCTGAAAATCCGCCGACCAACACAAATTAGGCCACAGCAAAAGCAAAACACAGAGCGAGAACGCCAGCCTGGCAGAGTCATCACCAAAACAGGATCTTGGCCACAGAGGAAACGTGGCCGATGTTCGCATAGCAAACAAAACTTACCCCTTTATCTTCAAGAAATCGGCTGCCACCTTTTCCAGTTTGGCAGATGAGGGAATCGTGGGCTAGGCCAAGGGGGATTGTCGGCATCCACGCGAAAACCCTAAGATGGAAGAGAGAGAAGTTCAGGTCGATTATACTTTTTTAAGATCATCATGGCGAAACACGATTTGGATTTGCCGGTTTTTCAGAATTGGAGTTGCCACAATTGCAGCGGATGTTGCCGGCAGCATCAGATTGAAATTACCCCGGAAGAAAAAGCCCGCATCGAAAAACAACGCTGGACCGAAAAGGCCGGCATCCCCCAAGGTCAGCCGGTGTTTCAATCCATCGGCCCGTGGTGGGATCGGCGCTGGGCGTTGGCCCATCAGCCCGATGGCGCGTGCGTGTTCTTGAACGAAGATGGCCTCTGCCGAATTCACGCCAAGTTCGGCGAAGCCGCCAAACCCTTGGCCTGCCGAGTTTATCCGTATGCCTTTCACCCGGCGGGAAAACAGGTCGCGGTCAGTTTGCGGTTTAGTTGCCCCTCGGTGGTGGCCAACTTGGGAACACCATTGCAGAAAAACCGCAGCGAACTCGACCAGATCGCGGCGGCGGTCGTGCCAGCGCATGCCCGCGAAATGCCCCCGCCGCGCGTGAATACCCGCGAGAATGTTGACTGGGCCGACTTTCGGCAATTCATCGCGGCTTTGGATCGAACAATCGCCGCGGCGGATGTTCCGCTTGTCGTGAAACTCCGCCGGGCGCTGGGCTGGTTGAAGTTGGTGGAAAACGCCCGCTTCGAGAAAATCCAGGGGGCCAGATTGAAGGAGTTTTTGGGACTGATTCTTGAGGCCACTCAAGCGGAAATTGCAGCCATCCCAACCGAGAAAAGTCCTCAAACCCCCAGCAAAACGGGGCGGTTGCACTTTCGCATGTTGGTGGCCCAATATGCTCGCAAAAACACCGCCACCGAAGTGGCCACGGGTTGGAAAGGCCGTTGGCGATTGTTGAAAGCGGCGATGCGGTTTGCCAAGGGGCGGGGAAACGTTCCCGCGCTGCAGGCGGCGTTTCGCGAAGTTCCGTTCGAGGCGGTGGAACAAGTTTCCCGCAAACTTCCTTTCGAGGCCGAAGAAATTTTCACGCGGTATTTTCGCGTCAAAATCCAAGGGCTGCATTTCTGCGGCAGGGCGTTTTATGATGTGCCCTTGGTCGAGGGCTTTCAAAGTTTGGCGGTAATGTATCCCGTGGTGATTTGGCTCGCCCGTTGGTTGGCAGTGGGGGCGGGCCGCGATTCGATGACCCTGGAAGATGTGTCCCAAGCCCTAGCCATCGCCGACCATCATCACGGATACTCTCCGGCTTTGGGAACCCGCACGGCTCGCCGACGAATCCGCCAACTCGCCCAACTGAGCGACATCCGCAAACTCTGCGAATGGTACGGCGGAGAAGTCGGGCGGGAATCGCCTGCGAAGCAGGCTTAAACCGATGAGCCGGAATCGGCGGTTTCAAGCTGCCGCATCGCTTCGTGCATGCCGTCCCACAAACCGATGCGGGCTTCCAAAGCGGCCACCGCCGCCGCTTCTGCGATTCGCCATTTCCCTGCATCCTCGCCGCACAACGAGGAGATCAACCGAGCCGCCATCGGGCCGTGGTGGCCTTCATCTAATTCGATGTGCCGGTTGAGGTAGAATCGAAAATCGTCCAATCGGCCTTGGGTTTCGCCGTTCAGCGTTTCGATGATTCGTTGAAACACGCCCGGCAGCAAATCTTCGCGACCGAAGGTAAAAGCGGCGGCGATCTCGCACAGCTCGCCGTTTGCGATCACCTCAAAAGTCTGCAACACAAACGATTGGACGGTCTGGGGAACCGCAGCTTGTTTCAGAGCCGGCGCGAGGGATGCTCCCGCTTTGATCTCAGCCAAAAAACGGTCGATGGTTTGCGTGCCGGCTCCCGCACGCTGCATGGCCCGGTGATATAGCTCGAAATGGCTGGCATAACCGCCTTGGCCATCTTCATCGCTTTCCTCGCCGAGGACAATCTCGTGAATGAACCGAGCGGCCAGAGGGTCGGCGGGTGGAAGCCAAGGCACATCCGCATGACAGAGTTTCTGTTGCAGCGATTTCAATAGCGACATGAAGTCCCAAACCGCGAACACGTGCTGCTGCATAAACACGCGGAGTTTTTCCAGCCCGTGGATTTCGCCATAAAGCGAATGGCCAAGCAAGGCCGTCCGCAAAGGCAACAGGCGATGGTGAATTTGTTCGAGCCGTTCTCTGCCGGTCATGTGTGTTTTCCTTGTGCGTTGCGATCAATCAAGCCGTACTATAGGAGATACGCCGCGTTTTGTCAGAGCCGATGAAAAAGAAGCGTAAAACCGGGCTGCGGTTGCCTTATTCTTCGCCTGCGATCTTCAGCAAGACTTTGCCGCCCCTTCCGGGTTTTTCCGCTTGCGTGACGGCTTCCGCGATGTTTTCGAGTGGATACGTTTCGCCGACTTCGGAAACCAGCACGCCCGCCAGCATAAGTTTCGTGATTTTGCGGACCAGCTTCAGCTTGCCCCATAACCCTTGGGCTTGCATCCAACGGGACAGCCAAAAGCCTTCGACTCGCCGCCCCTCTGTCATCAGTTCTCTGGGTGAAACACTCAGCGGTTGGTCGTCCAACGTCCCAAAAACAACCAAGGCTCCGAGATTTCCCAGACAGCCAACCACGGCAGATCCCGTTTCCCCGCCCACGGGATCGATCGCGTATTTCACGCCGCGATTTCCGGTCAAGTCCATGACTTGGGATTTCAGATCTTCGCGGGCGTGCTTTTTGTCGTCGAACACCAAAACTTCATCCGCTCCCAAGGCTTTCAGTTCCGCAACCTGTTCTTCTCTGCGGACAATGTTGATGGTCTTGAACCCGTAATGTTTTCCCAGGCGGATCACCATTCTTCCCAACGCCGAACCCGCCGCCGTTTGCAAGAACCACCCGCCTTGCGGAATGTTGATAATCTCGCGGGTCAAGATGTAAGCCGTGGCGGGGTTCACGAAAAACATGGCGGCTTGTTCGAGGGGCAATTTCGCGGACAGCGGAATGGCTTGCTTCGCGGGAATCATCGCGTGCTCGGCCCAATTGCCCGTTTTGCGATTCATCACCGCGACGCGTTTGCCCAGCAAATACTTGCCGAGCAAACCCCCGCCGGCGGCTTCAACGATGCCCACGCCTTCATAGCCCGGCGTCGCGGGAAGTTGGGGGCGTGTTCCGTAGGTTCCGCGCACGGTCATCAAGTCGGAAGGATTGACTGGGCTGGCCAACATCCGCACGCGAACTTCCCCCGCTTGCGGTTCGGGCAAGGGAACCTCCCGCAATTGGAGCACCTCCGCCGGTTCGCCAAACTCTGTAAACACAACCGCCCGCATGGAAATCCATTCGATTTTGGAGAAAAAGAATCCTCGTGAGAAAACCAATGTCCTCAGCCAACCCGCTCGCCGATTTGCAAGTTATCCAAGGTGGTATCCAGATGGAATGCTTCGATGCCCAAGGCGGTTTTGAGCGCTGCGTAATTTTGGACGGCTTTCACGGAATCCGACCTCTCCGCCGAACGGCGAACAGCCCGGATGAGTACGTTCTTGGCGGTGTGTTCCAAGTCGATAAATTCCACGACCTGAGTTTTGTAACCCAGAGTTTCCAACGCCTGCGCGAAGGGCATCGGTGAGGATCGCCGCCAAGCGGTCTTTCAAAATCCCATGTTCTTGCACGGCGGGCAAAAACTCGGCGGGCAGTTTGGCGGCGATTTCGTGCTGGCAACAAGGCACGGCGAAGATCGCCTCCGCTTGCCAAGCCACCGCTTTGGCGATGGCTTCATCCGTCGCGGTGTCGCACGCATGCAGCGAAACCGCCAGATGGATTCGCTCTTCTTCGTGGCTCCAAAGATCGCCCTCGCGAAATTCCAAGCCTCGGCAATCCAAACGGTTGGCGATCTGCCGGCAATCGCGAACCACATCCGCTTTGCGATCCAACCCTACGATGTGAACTTCTCTGCGATGAATAACCGTCAAGAGATGATGCAACGCAAACGTGAGGTAACTTTTCCCGCAACCAAAATCCACCACCCGAATCGGCCCCGAGTTCGGCAGATACGGAACGACATCGTTGATGAGTTCCAAATAACGGTTGATCTGGCGAAATTTTTTGTAGCGGCTGGCCTTCACTTTTCCCGCCGGCGTCATCACGCCGATTTCCGCTAGAAACGGGCAGGGCTGGTTTTCGGGCAGAAGATATTGTTTCTCGCGGTTGTGGGTTCCCTGCAAGACTTGCGGGCGTTTGCTGGGAGCGGAGGTCTTCACCTGAATCTGCCCCTTGCGATTTTTGCGGGCGGCGAAATCGGCTTCCGACGTAAAAACGTGCCCGTGGGCATAACTCGCACCGAAGAGTTCGCAGGCTTTTTCGAGAGTTTCGTTCGGAGGCAGATTTTGGTGCGTTTCCTGGCCGTTTTTGCTGCGGGCCGACCATTGATAGAAACGGGTTCCCCGCAACTCCATCGGTCGCACCGTAATTTTCTCTGCGGACACTCCGCACACCGCGCAGGGTTTGCTCAGCACCAAAGACAAAAGATCATCCTCAGCGACCGCCGATTTCAAGATGGCTTCAAAATCCCACATGGGCGAACCGCTGGTTTCGTGAAAATGTTCGAGCCGAGGCCCCAAGGACACAAAGATCGGCTTGTCGAGGCGCGGGGGTCGCGAGTATACTTCCCTATTCGGTTCGCGACAAACGCGCGCGTTCATCTTAGCCAAAATTCGGGTAGAGAAACCATGACAAAGCGATTCGTTGCAATTCTGGGCACGGCCACCACTCTTAGCTTAATCGCCTTGGGCGGTTGGCTGATGTCTCAACCCAAACCCGCCGTCGCTGTCGCCGACAACGAGATCGAATGGCTGACGGACGTAAAAAAGGCCCAAGAAATCGCGGCCAAGGAACACAAAGACTTGCTCATCAATTTCACCGGCTCGGATTGGTGCGGGTGGTGCATCAGACTGCGGGATGAAGTTTTCAGCAAAAGCGAATTTGAAAAAGCCCTCAATAATTTCGTGCTGGTGGAAATGGATTTTCCTCAAAACGAAAAACTTGTCTCTCCCGAAACCCGCAAGCAAAACCAAGAGTGGGGCAACCGCTTGGGCATCGAAGGCTATCCCACTATTGTGCTGACCGATGCCAAAGGCCGGCCTTACGGTTCCTTGGGATACGTGCAAGGCGGACCGCCCGCGTTTTTATCCCAATTGAACAAAATCCACAAAATCCACGCAACGCGGGATGAACTGTTTGCCAAGGCCAAAGAGGCCAAAGGCGTGGACAAAGCCAAGTTGTTGGCCTCAGCTTTGGAAGCCATTCCCGAAGAATACTTATTGCCCGCCTACCGGCCGGAAGTTCAAGAAATCATCGCCTTGGACGGCCAAGATCAGGCCGGTTTGAAATCCAAGTTCGCCAAGGCTCTGCAACAATCAGATACCAAAGAACGCCTGAAAACACTGCAAACCGAAGTCCGCCTGGCTTACGGCAAAGGCGGAGCCGATGCGGCCCTCAAAGTCGTGCAAGATGCTTTGAAAGCCAAAGACACCCAAGCCAACCCACTGCTTAAAAGCAGTCTCGTGCAGGCGGAAGTCAGCCTGCTGATTCAATTTGAAAAGACCAAACAGGCGCTCGCCCGCTTGGGGGAATTGGGGAAAGACAAATCCTTCACCAAGGACGAACAGCGTTCGTTCCGGGAACGGCAGGCCAGCTTGCTTAAGGAAGATGGCCAAACCGATGCCGCCCTCAAAGCCTACGATGCCCTCATCGCTGAGGCCGATGGCTCCGCGAAAACCGAATTCGTGTATTTGGCCGAGAAAGCCGAAATCCTCAAAGCGGCGAATCGTCCCCAAGAAGCGATGGAGATTTACAGCACCCTGCTGAAGAAAACAGAAAAGGGCAGTGATGAATGGATGACCGTGCAACTCAACCGCGGGAATTTGCTGAAGAAAGAGAAAAAGGGCATGGAATCCGGCGGGGTGTTCGATGAAATGCTGACCGTAAAATCGCTGGTTCCCGTGCAAAAAGCCATGTTGTTGGTATACGCTGCCGAGGCATACCACGCCGGCCAAGATCTCGAAGAAACCGCAGCCCGCATTAAAAAAGCGGATGTCATTCTGAAGGAATTGGACAAATCCGCAGAAATCCCCCCGCAATTTCTGGAACAATTGGGAGACCGCCTCAACGCCGTCCGCAAAGAAGGCAAACCGGAAAAGAAGAAAACCGAGGCAAAGGAATCCACAAAAGAATGACTTCAAGTTCTCACATCCCCAGGAGAAGCTTCTCACATCCCCAGGAGAAGCCAAAGGCTTATATTTGGTTTTGATTGCCCTGCTTTCATTTCTCGCGCGATCGCCAAGTGTTCTGGCAGTCGATAAGATTGCAGGTTTCCACGGGGAGCTGATCGTGTCCTGCGCAGGTGCCTGTGCTCTCCAAACCAATCTGGCAAAGTCTCAGCAATACCAACAGGGTTTTCAACAAACGGTTGAAATCCCTATTTTTATCGACTGAAACTTCCTTTTCCTGGATCACAAAAAGCCCTGTTTAACCCCCTTAACCTGGGCTTGCGGGTGTGGGCTACACTTGGCTTTGACGGGCGTCCACACAACGGCAAAAAATAGTGCGTCCGGTTGACCAATCCTTTTTCCAGTCCCGTGGCCATGAGGCTGCACGCCAAGTTTTACTAAAACTGAATGGAAAACCGTACAAACCCGACTTTAAGACAATAGATTTGAATTGTGAGGCAACTTGCGTTGTTATGCGAGTATCCTTAGCATGCCGATTAGATTTGTCCCCAACCGTAGTACTACCGACCGATGGTGTATGCATGCCTGTCGACCCATCTCCCAACATCATTGACGCTGCCGAAGTTATCGGCGATTTGTCCAACGAGCAATGTGCCAGACTTGCTTCCGCTATTGAACAAACTCAACCGGCTCTGGATCTCTCCGAATTCGCCAGCGCAGTTGCAAGTATTGCTGAAATTGACGAAGAGTCCGTCAGGAAGGTTGTACTAGGCGTTGCCACCATTCTACCCATAGCACCTGACATCACAGAAGACGTTTCCAAGTACATCGCTAATGTGTATCTTTCTGATGATGCTGAATTAGAGAAGCATGAATCGCTTTCAAAATGTTTGCATAGGATATTGCTCTGCGGTCGTACTCTTGGGATTACCAGCAAAGCGCACAATGTAATGTGGGGGACAGGGCATACATATTTTAACGCGCGAACATTGTCCCAAATTCGCCCAATTTTTTATGATGCTGATCCAGAAGAGGCTCCAGAACATGCGGTGATTGTACATGAGTTGAGGATTAACTACAGAACAAATGATTACACAACTGATTTTGTTGTGTCTATGGATCGTCAGCAGATCCGTTCGTTGATCCAAGTATTGGGACGTGCAGTTGATAAAGAGCAAGCAATTAGAAGTAAAGGTGGCTACTCCTTCATGGAACGTAAAAGTGAATAAATGCCAATTATTTCAATAGCTCAAAAAGAAATTCCGCCAGCACCACCACTGCCCGTGTCGAGCGCGGTAACGAAACGCCTTATCGGTAAGATTAGGATGGCTTGGATCAGATACCCAAATGTCCCGGTTACGGTACGAAACTCAGCCGCATTTCCTAAAATGACAGCCCGATCGGGTTACTCAAGCCCACTCGCAAGAATTCAACGTGCTGTTAGACAGAAACAAGATCAAGCAGAATCCGAACGCGCTATGCGGCAGTTTCTCTTGCACGCCATGCTTTGGAAGGTGGATCGTGGGCCTACGTCGTCACCCGAAGAGTTGGCGATGCACCCTGCGTATCTCCGAATTATTGGCATGGGAAGACGGGTAGTGCCATTCATCTTCCGGGAGCTCGCCAGAGAGCCAGACCACTGGTTTGTGGCATTGGAAGCCCTGACCAATGCTGACCCCGTTCCAGAGGAGGCCAGAGGTGACCTTCAAAAAATGGCTAACGCATGGATTCATTGGGGACGAAATCATGGCATTACAGGGTTTGACGACAAATGAGAAAAGGAATGCTATCGAGAAGATCACAGCAGGGCGAACGGTGGCGGAGATAATTCAACTTCTTTCGGACCCAAACCTACATCAGTTCATTGAGGATCGTAGGGGTAGGGTTGCAGGGTGGTTCTCTAACTTGCAGGGATACGATTTTACGAGCAGGATAGACAAACAGTATAACTGTATAGCCTGGGCGAATGAGGACACGAAGAACTTTTGGTGGCCTAGCACTCGCTCATATTGGCCCCCTGGCGTTCCACGAGAAGTTACATTGGTAGCATTTGAGCAAATGCTTGCGTTAAGTGGATACGCGCGATGTGGAGACGGCTCGCCGGAATATGGTTTTCAGAAGGTTGCTCTTTACGCTAAGAATGGAACGCCAACACATGCCGCGAGGCAATTGGACAATGGCAAGTGGACGAGTAAGTTGGGGGTGTGGGAAGATATCGAACACGATTTGCCTGAGGGGGTTGGTGGTTCAAGCGAATACGGCGACGTAGTCGCTTTTTTTCAACGGCCAAAAGCAAACATTGCCAACGCTGGCAAAGTGTGATCCATTAGTTTTCCCGGTTCCGTCTTCGCAGAATACCAACGGCATCACGGACCTGAATGCCCTGCCCCACGTCCACACTGATGTGGTGGCCACCGGAATGCCCACGGTGCAAATCATTCACGTTTTTAACTGGCGACAATCGGCTGAGGTAATTTCATTTCAGTCTGCAGTCAGTTGCGGGTGTTCTCAAAGGTGTAGGTTTTTTGGGTAACTGGCAGCAAATATCTTGAAAACAAGGACTTAATCGGAACAAAAAATGTCTCAACAATACATTTTTACGATTGAAGGTCTCACCAAGCAGTTTGGCGAGAAAGAAGTTCTGCACGACATCTGGTTGGCGTTTTATCCGGGCGCAAAATCGGCGTGTTGGGCAACAACGGGGCCGGCAAAAGTTCGCTGCTGAAAATCATGGCCTTGGAAGACCGGGATTTCATGGGAACCGCCCGGCCCATGAAAGGCATTCGCATCGGGTATTTCCCGCAGGAACCTCGGCTCGACCACTGGGAAACCGTCGAGGAGTGCATTCAAGAGGCCGTCGGCGAATCGCAGGCGATTCTCGACCGCTACAACGACATCAACATGCGGCTCTGCGAGGATTTGACTCCCGAAGAAATGGACGATTTGCTCGCCGAGCAGGCCAAGGTGCAAGATCAAATCGATGCCTCTAATCTGTGGGAGTTGGACCGGCTCGTGGAGATGGCGATGGAAGCCATGCGCTTGCCGCCGGGCGATGCGAAGATCGCGAATCTTTCCGGCGGAGAGAAACGCCGGGTTGCCCTCTGCCGTTTGGTGCTGCAAACGCCGGACATGCTGCTGCTGGATGAACCCACCAACCATCTCGATGCAGAGTCCGTCGCCTGGTTGGAGCGATACTTGCACGATTTTTCCGGCACGGTGGTGGCGGTCACGCACGACCGCTATTTCTTGGATAACGTCGCGGGCTGGATTTTGGAACTCGACCGGGGCCACGGTTATCCCTACGAAGGCAATTACTCCTCTTGGCTGGAGCAAAAGCAAGCCCGGCTTTCCATCGAACAAAAACGCGAGACTCGCCGGCAGAAAGAATTGGCCCGCGAGTTGGAATGGGTTCGCATGTCGCCCAAGGCCAGGCAATCGAAAAACCGGGCCAGGCTGCAGCGTTACGATCAACTCGCCGCCCAAGCCTACGATGCCCGCGATGAAGCCCCGGACATTCAAATTCCCGTCGCCCGCCCGCTTTCCGATTTGGTCGTGCGGGCCGAGAATGTTTCCAAAGCCTTCGGTGAAAAGTTATTGTTCGAGAACCTGAATTTCGATCTGCCCAGAGGTGGAATCGTGGGCGTGATTGGTCCCAACGGAGCGGGCAAAACCACACTGTTTCGCATGATCGTCGGCAACGAAGAACCGACCAGCGGCACGCTCAAAATGGGCGAATCAGTCGAACTGTCTTACGTCGATCAATCTCGCGATTCCCTCGCCGATGAGAAAACCGTGTACGAAGAAATCTCCGGCGGCGTCGATCAATTGGACGTGGGCGGCACGCGGATTCATGCCCGCGCTTATTGCGGACGGTTTAACTTCAAAGGGCCGGACCAGCAAAAGAAAGTCGGCAAACTCTCCGGCGGGGAACGCAACCGCGTGCATTTGGCCAAGCTGTTAAGGTCCGGCGGGAATCTTTTGCTTCTCGACGAACCCTCGAACGATCTCGACGTGGATACGTTGCGTGCCTTGGAAGAAGGGCTGATGAACTTCGGCGGGTGTGCAATGGTCACCAGCCACGACCGCTGGTTTTTGGACCGCATCGCCACGCACATTCTGGCCTTTGAAGGCGACAGCCAAGTGGTCTTTCACGAAGGCAATTACGAAAGCTACGAAGCCGACCGCCACGCCCGCTTAGGCACGGACGCCGACAACCCCCACCGCATCCGCTACCGCCCGATTGCGCAGTAACCTGAGCAAAAAGTCTCAACGCAAAAATGCCAAGAGAAGACGCAAAGGTCCGCAAAGAAAAGGCAAAAAGTGTTTGTGAAACCGCGTATCGAACTCGCAAGCCCATTGTTTTTCGATGTGGAATTGTGTTTTCCTTTGCGTTTCTTAGCGTCTTCTCTTGGTGGTTCTATGCGTTAAAATGTTTTCGCCAAGTTTGCAGAGAAGTTGCCGAGGGATGCAATTGCGGGCGAAATTGGGTAACCTGGAATGCTGCGCGAGATTTCAGGGAGTTTGCCTCTCCCTTCCCTTGCGGGAACATTTCGCATTGGGCAAACCGCGCGGTTCGCGTACAATTCGGAACTCACACCAAGGACTTTAGCGGGCAGGGAGCCGTTTGTGACTTTAACAGAGCTTTTAGAAAATAAATTTCGGGCCGACCTCAGGTTTCGCGGGGAAACCTACGTCAAAGCCGAGCGGGTTTCGCTGATTCGGATAACTCCCGATCAGGTGTTCGGCATCGTGCAAGATAGCGTCGAATACGAAACCCAACTCAGCCGCACCGATTCCCAACTCAAAATGTACTGCACCTGCGAGCCGTTTCAGCGATCCGGCGTGTGCAAGCATTTGTGGGCGACCATTGTCGCGGTGCAGGAATCCGGCGTGGTCGTGGGGGCGGTGCGCCCGGGCCACATTCCCCCCTTCGCTGCCGACCCGGAACCGTCTTTCTTAGGCAGCGGGATCTGGGACGATGATGAATTCGATGAACCGGGGGATGTGTTCAATCCGCCGGCGGCATCGGCGGCGACCGAAAGCAACGGGCGCAGCGCGGTTCACGTCAAACCCCGTTTGCGGCCTTGGGAATCTAAGTTGCAAGATGTCCGCAATAAGATGCAAACCAATGAGCCGGCGGCTCCCAATGCCGGTCGCGAGCGAGAGATTTTTTACGAAATCGACGTGACGGAAAGCCGTTCGGTGGGGCAATTGGTCATTCAAACCGCTCAAAGACAACGCCGAGCCAACGGGCAATGGGGCAAACTCAAACCCTTAAAACTTCGCCCCGGCAGACTGGATGAAGTCGAGCACGAAGACGACAGCAAAATCCTCGCGTATCTATCCGGCGGAACGCCCGAACGCACCAACTGGCACGCGCAGCAGGCGGAGATTCAAACTTCGGTGTTTCGCTACCGGGTTCCGTTTGAACTTAGCGAACTGATTCTTCCCTTGATGTGCCGCACGGGACGGGTCCGCTATTTGAACTCGCACGAAAGCGATCAGCAAACCTTGGAATGGGATGAAGGCCCCGCCTGGGAATTGACGATGCGGGTGGCTTTGCACGAAGAAGACCAAGAATGGAGATTGGAAGGGCTGCTGAAACGCGAAGGGGAATCGATGCCCGCGAAAAATGCGGTGCTGCTGGTTCCCGGCGGGTTGGTGCTCACGCAAACCAAAATCGCCCGACTGTTGGATTACGATGCCTTCGATTGGATCGATGTGTTGGCTTCGGAAAATTCCCTCCGCGTGCCCGATGGCGAACAGCAGGAACTTGTCGATTCCCTGTTGGACATGCCCACGCTGCCCCGCTTGGAACTCCCCCAAGAATTGCAGCTCGAAGAAATCACTTGCGACCCCAAACCGCTGCTCACGATTCAATCGCCCCGCGGCAAGCGCTGGCACATGGAACGCCTGCAAGGCGAAGTGCAATTCGATTATATGGACACGCTGATTCCCGCGAACAGTTCGCAATGGGCGTTGGTGCAGCGCGAACAAGGCCGGTGCATTCTGCGGAATCGTGCGAAGGAAGATCAAGCCTGGTCGCAACTGCACGAGTTGGGTTTTCGCCGCATGTTGGATCAGCGCCGCCGAGGCCACGATGTCGAAATCGCCGCCCGAACTTTAGGGCCGGCGGTGCGTCGGCTGATCGAACTCGGTTGGCACGTTCACGCCGATGGCAAGCAAGTTCGCCAACCGGGGGATTTTCAGTTTCGGATCAAGTCCGGCATCGATTGGTTTGAACTGCACGGGGACGTGCAATTTGAGGGCATTACCGTCTCCTTCCCCGAATTGCTTTCGGCCCTTTCGCGGGGCGACAGCACGATTCGGCTCAGCGATGGCTCGCTGGGCATCTTGCCGGAAGATTGGGCCAAGAAATTTGGTTTGCTCTCCGGCTTGGGCGTGGCCGATGAAGACCACATGCGTTTCGCCCATAACCAAGTGGCCCTCTTGGATGCGCTTCTGTCCGCACAGGAACAAGTCGAATGCGACGAGACGTTTGAGTCTTGGCGGAACAGGTTTCAAACTTTCAACGGCGTGGAACCGGCGGGCGAACCCAAAGGGTTCATCGGGGAACTCAGGGGCTATCAACGCGAAGGCTTGGGCTGGCTGGAATTCTTGCAAGAGTTCCGTTTGGGCGGTTGCCTGGCCGATGACATGGGTTTAGGCAAAACCATTCAAGTGTTGGCTTTGCTGATGGACCGCCGCAAGAACCAAAGCGAGAAACATCCTTCGTTAATCGTGGTGCCCAAGTCGTTGATGTTCAATTGGCATCAGGAATGCACCCGCTTCACGCCGCAACTTTCCGTGTTGGAGTATACGGGCCTAGATCGCGAAGTGCTTCGCGCAGAGTTTGAAGCCAACGATGTGATCCTCACCACCTATGGCACTCTGCGGCGAGACATTGTGCATCTGAAGGATTGCCGCTTCGATTACGTCGTGCTGGATGAAGCGCAAACCATCAAGAATTCCGGCTCGCAAGTGGCGAAAGCCTCGCGGCTGTTGCAGGCGAACAATCGGGTGGCATTAAGCGGAACGCCCATCGAAAACCATCTGGGCGATTTGTGGTCCATCTTTGAATTTTTGAACCCCGGCATGTTGGGCCGCAGTTCGATTTTCAAAAGTTACGCCAACGATTCGGGCGACGCGGGCACGCGGAACTTGCTTTCCAGCGCGCTGCGCCCGTTCATTCTTCGGCGGACCAAACGCCAAGTCGCCAGCGAATTGCCCGATAAAGTCGAACAAACTCTGTACTGCGACATGGGAGCCGATCAACAACGCCTCTATAACGAACTCCGCGACCATTACCGCAGTTCCTTGTTGGGCATGGTGCAAAAGCAGGGCTTGGGCAAATCGAAAATGCACGTCTTGGAAGCCTTGCTGCGATTGCGGCAGGCGGCTTGCCATCCGGCGCTCTTGGAAAAAGGCACCGCCGGGGATGGTTCCGCCAAACTCGACGTGCTGATTCCTCACCTGCAAGAGTTGATCGAAGAAGATCACAAAGCCCTGGTCTTCTCGCAGTTCACCAGTATGTTGTCCATCGTGCGGGAACATCTTGACCGCGAAGGCATCACCTATGAATATCTGGATGGGCAAACCCGCGACCGGGCGGAGCGCGTGGAGCGATTCCAAAACGATCCCGATTGCCCGCTGTTCCTCATCAGCCTGAAAGCCGGCGGGTTGGGGCTGAACCTCACCGCCGCCGACTATGTTTTTCTGCTTGATCCGTGGTGGAACCCCGCCGTCGAAGCCCAAGCCATCGACCGGGCGCACCGCGTGGGGCAAACTCGGCACGTGTTCGCGTATCGTCTGATTTGCCGGGGCACGGTGGAAGAAAAAATCGCCGAGCTGCAAAACCAAAAACGCGATCTCGCCGATGCGATTCTGGAAGCCAACAACAACATCATCAAAGAACTCTCCACCGAAGATCTGGAAATGTTGTTGTCCTAAATGAATCGCATCCGCAATCTCAACACAAAAGGCGAGCGGGGGGCGTAAGCCCCCTGGTTCTGTTGAATGGGAAAAAACCGAAGTAATGCCAGCAAACTAAACGAAAGTTTGGCGATCAATTCCCTGGGGCAATGACAGCATGGGCAAGAAGCAGGCAAAGCGAAAAACCGGGTATTGGTTGTTCAAGACCGAGCCGACTTCGTATTCCATTGATGATCTGGCTCTGGATCAAACCACGCATTGGGATGGAGTGCGGAATTATCAGGCCCGCAACATGCTGCGCGATGAGATTCAGGCGGGCGACCGGGTATTCTTCTATCACTCCAACGCCAAGCCGCCGGCGATTGTGGGAACCGCCGAGGTAATAAAGCCCGGCTATCCCGACCACACGCAGTTCGATCCCGGCGATCATCACTATGATGCAAAAGCCGACCCGGATAATCCTACTTGGTACATGGTGGACATCAAGTTTTTGCAAAAGTTTTCCGAACCCATCGACCGCGAACGGCTCGCCTCGGATGACACCGCCAAACACATGGCGGTCTTGGCCAAGGGATCGCGGCTGTCGATTCAGCCCGTTACCGCCGAGGAATGGAAAGCCGTCCACAAACTCGCCGGCGCAAAACCCATCTAAGCAGCCCCCGCTCGCCTAAAACAGCAAAGGACCAAACCTCATGCAGCTCATCAAGCAGAAATTGGCCGAAAGCAAAATGGTGTTGATGAGCGGAATGGGGCGGATTCTGCACCATAACATCTTGCAGATTTTGGGGATTCAAGGTGGATTCGACGGCGTGTGGTTCGATCACGAACACGTCGGGTTTTCGATGGAGCAACTCGAAGTCTCCGCGCTCGCCTGCCGTAGCGAGGGCTTGGAAAATTTCGTGCGGATCGCGCCCACCGATTACGCCCTGGTCACCCGTTGCCTGGAAGCCGGGGCGGGCGGGATGATGGCGGCCATGATTCATTCCGCCGAGCAAGCCGAGCAATTCGTGAGATGGGCCAAGTTCCATCCGCGCGGGCAAAGAGGTTTGAACGTGGGCGGCTACGATGCCCGCTTCGCCACGATTTCCCCCGCCGAGTTCGTGAAGCAAGCCAACGAGAAAACCTTCGTGGCGATTCAGATTGAAACTTTGGGGGCCGTGGAACACTGCGAAGCCATCGCCGCGATTGATGGGGTGGATTTGCTATTCGTAGGGCCTTCGGATTTAAGCCAAGCTCTGGGCGTGACGGGCGACTTCTTCAATCCCAAATGTTTGGAAGCCATCGACCGCGTCTCCGCCGCCTGCCGCAAGCACGGCAAGACCTGGGGCGCGGTTTGCGTTAGCCCCGCCCACGCCGAGATGCTCACCGAAAAAGGCTGCCTGCTGCTTTCGCCCACCAGCGACACAAAAATCATCAACGCCGGCATTCAATCCATCAAGCAAAGCTACAGCAAGTATTTTGCAGGCAACTAACAGGCGAGCGGTTTTCGCGATATTTGTTGGAGATCTGATTGAATGAAGCAGTATTTATCAGTTTTGGGTGCAACTTGCTTTTCCCTTGACCCAATTCATGGATCGTTCCTGGCATGCAAGTCCAGTTGAACTTGTGATTAGTTTAGGGGTATGCTTTTGGGTGACTCTAAGGAAAACCCTCGCAAGAAAGGAGAGGATCTCCATCAGGATGAAACTTTTTATATGGGGAGAATGAATGGTGGATGCGAACCAGCTTCTTGACTTGGTCAGCCGGTATCAACAAAATCGGGATTTCATCACGAATGAGGAGACCACGAAAATGGCACTAATCGTGCCATTTATTCGTCTTTTGGGATATGACCCAAACGACCCGAGAGAAGTCCGCTTGGAGTTTTGTGCTGACTTTGCCCAAGGTGATGGTAAGAAACATCAAGACCGGATGGATTATGCGATTTTCGACAAATCCGGTCTGAAACTGTTGATGGTAATTGAAGCGAAACCGCTTGGATGTAAGCTCGACGAAAACTCTAAACAGCTTGCTCGTTATATTGGTCAAGAACCCATCTTACACTTTGGCATTCTCACCAATGGTTGCATCTACCGCTTTTTCGGCGATCTCGACCAACCAAATGTCATGGACAAGAAACCATTTTTTGAGTTTTCACTCGATAACCCCAACACAGATTGGGTGAGAGTCGGACAATTATTATCTAAATTTAGTCGAGGGACTTTCAATGCGGAAACTTTGGTCACGGATGCTGAAAATAGCCGTTATCGTCAAGCGATGACGGATAAAATTGCAACCAGCTTACGTAATCCAGCTGCGGATGAAGGCTTTATGAAATGGCTCACATCCAACGTCTACACTGGAAATAGAACAACCAAGGTCATGGAGCGACTTGCTGAACTTGCCAGAGAATCCGTTGAACCTGCCCTTGTAAGTGTGCTTGAAGATGATTTTCTTGATCGCCTGAAGCAGCGTTTTCAGCGGCAGCCAGATACAAAAGAAACTGATGAAGTAATAGCAGACAAAACAAAATTGAAGGAAGAAATGTCAACTCTTGCACCGATTGGCCCAAAGTCTGCTATTGTGACAACAGAAGAGGAATTAGAGTTTTATGAAGTTGTTAAAGAGGTCTGTGTATCTGCTGGAATTAACGCTGAGGATGTTTTGTTTAGAGATACGGTCAATTATTTTAACGTGTCATACAAAAGACCTACGAAGTGGTTCATCAGGTTTTTTGGTGATGCAAAACGGAAAAATATCGTGTCCCCTCTGTCTCTTGAAGAGGCAAAGGAACTTGCCCCAAACTTTGAACTTGAACAAGCTCCCCCAGTTTTTGGTAAGACCCGACTTTACATTGACAATGTTAGTCAAGTTCGGGCATTGAAGGAGTTCGTCCTTCAAAGTCTTGAATCCTCTAAAAAAGACGCCGACTAATAGTTACTTATGCAGCACCGTTGGCTTTGTGGTTCGGAACGTTCTAGGCGATTTTGAGTCTAGCGAATCGCGAACATTCCCCCATTAACTATTAGGGGATGAAATAGTGAACAGCCAAAAGCTACACCGTAAACCTGCCGGGTTTATTTCAGGGCGAGTTTGGCGATTTCTTTTGGCGTGAGGGCGCGATCGAATACCGCGATTTCATCCAGCCGGCCTTCCCAGTTGGCTTGGTTGTCGCTGCGACCGCCCCAAAAGAGGCGATCCGATCTGACCGGGATATTCGGCGGGCGTTTTGGTTTCCAGTTCCAGATTGCCATTCAGAAAAACCTGCACGGTTTCGCCGGAACGAACCAACACCACGTGCTGCCATTCCCAACGCGGGATGACCGTCTTGCCCGCTAGGGTACTTTTCGGATCGTCGCCGTGGAAGAAAATCAGCTTTCCCGCGTGCCCGCCGGCTCCGCCGATGCCCAGATGTTCGGACCACAGACTTAAACCGTGATCGGTTCCCCGCGAGAAAAACCACCCGCCGACTTCGCGGCCTTCGTTGGGCATGCCGTTCCAGATCCAAAGCGAGATCGAATACTCGCCACCAAGTTTCGCAATTCGGCTTTGCAAACGTCCGCCCACAAACATCGCGGCCCGATTTTTGTCTCCTCCTTGGCAAAACTGATCGGAACGCGGGCCTTCCAAGTAATAGGTCACATCGGGTTCGTAGAAAGCATCGCGTTCTTGGCCGCCGGCATCCACCGCGCGGGGTCCGGCGAACTCGTCCAACCGCCACCACGCGGCAGGCTTCAGCGCGGCAATTGCCTGGGCGGCGGGGCCTTGGCTGAGTTGATATTTTCGCCGGGGTTTGCCGGTGACTTTTTCGAGAAGCTCGATGCAGGCTTCCGTGATTTTGGGTTCCGCGGCGACTTCCAAACCCGCCGAGCGCGCGGCCCAAGTGTTGTAACCGCCGAAGCGGTGCTGTTCCGGCGGCGGGATATATCCATCGCCGCCGTTGGCCAGTTCAATCACGATGTTGTGTTTCAGCGGACTGGCCGCTTTGATTTTGAGGCCCGTAATGGCATAGGTTTCGCAAGGCGTGGTTGCGATGCCGATGTCGCCGATCTTAATTCCTTGCACCACGATTTCCGTCTGCTGCCGTTCGTGCAGCATGACTTGTTCGCGGGCGTAGACTTCTTCTTGGTTTTTCGGCAGCCGGTCGCCCATCGCTTCCACGATTCGCGTGGCCCACTCCAACCGCTGCTTGTCGGGCACGCGGTATTTCATTGTCATCCGCCGCTCGGCCATCGCCAAGGCGGGGTTGGTTTGATACTCGATGCCTTTATAAATTTTGATAGCCACGTCCAACAGGCGATTGGTGTAATCATCAATCGTGAGCTTGGCATCCCAACTTTCGGGCTGGGTGTAATCCCTCCGCCAGATGTCTCCGCTGCAACCGTGGGAGAGAATCCCCACGAAGGGCGTGTCGGGAGCGATGCTTTGTTTGAAGCCTTCGCAAAACCTGCCGAAGTAGTCCGCGCTGATGTCCCGGTCACTGAAGTAGTGCATCGAAAAATTTCCCAGCACCGCAATCGGTCGGCCATCAGTCGCTTGAATGGAAACCAGCGACAGGTCGGGATCTTCCGGACCGGATTCGCCGGTCACATCGTCCCAAACCCTGCCCGCGTGCATCGTCGCCCGCACCGTGGCATTGCCGAAAGGATCTTCCGCGATGCGGTCGGGCCGGCGAATCCAACGGCGAAGGGCGGTGAATTCCGCCGCATCTCCCTTGCCGAACCCCACCTTCGCGGGTTCCAAATTCGCGACCGCCGAAGCAATGGCATCCGCGAGTTTCAGTTTCAACAAAGGAACGTAAGCGGGATCGGCACTCGTGCCCAGAGCACCCATCGAAGCCGGGGCGCTGTGTGCGTGCGTGGCCGAGATCAACAGATGATCGCGAGGAATCCCCGTGCGCTTTGAAGCCAGCGACTTGGCTTCATCGAGCAGATCGCGGGGCATCATGCAGCTATCGACCACCACAATCGCCAACCGCGTTTTGCCGTCCGACAACGCCAAGGCTCTTGCATGCACCCGTGTGTTGATCTTGCCGATGCTACGGCTTAACACGCCGCCGTTGACCAGCACCGGCAGCTTTTCGGGGGTGACATCCACCTTTGCCGCCCCCGCCAGAAACTCCGCCCGCACCGCCGAAGCGTGAAGAGAAAAAACCACCGGCAAGACAGCCCAAACCCAAACTTTCCCATTCCAAACAGAGAACGGCATACTGTTCCTTCCCCTCGACAAAACAACGCGGCATAACCCAGAGCGAACAATCCGACAATTATAATGCCCCGCACACGGGTTGACGATCCAGCGTGCGGGTGGGGAAAATTCGTGAAGAGCGGAATTGAGATTCCGGCTTGATTCTGATTCCATGTTGATAGGAACAACATGTCTCTTCTTGCTTTTCGGCCCGAAGTGGCAACCACAAAATCACATAGAGCATTTGGCCCATCTCACGCGAGGAGATAAACCGATGAAAATTCAATCGAGCAAAAAACCGTGCGTGCTGTTGCTGCTGTTTGCGGCGGGGTTCGGCAGCGTTTGCAGTTGGCCGCTGCTGCGGGCGGAGGAAAGCGAAAAGCCCCTCGCCCCATCGCAAGCCAAACCAAAAACCGAAGCCGAGTTAAAGCAGGAAAAACGCAGGCTGCAACAAGAAGCCCAAGCCGCGATGAACCGCAGGCAAGCGGAACTGGTAAGAAAAGCCCAAGCAGGCAAGGAACGCAAGGAGCGTCTCGTACATTTGGAGGCCATCCAAAACTACGTGTTGGAAAAAATGATCGACAAAGGTTCGGCGGGGGAACGCATTTTCGCCGCGATTGCGCTGTTCAATCGGGAATCCAAGCAACGCGAGATTCTTGGTCAGCCAATAGCCCGTGCTCATTTCGACATTCGACACTTCAATTGGGAATCCGAGCGACGCGAGCGCCCCTGGATTATTTCCAGTGGATACTGAAAAGTTTGGAAAAAATGTGGGACGGCGATCTCGGCAGAAACACCGAAGTCACGCCGGAAAAATTGGCCCGGCTGGCGAAGGAAGCCCAAGGCGATCTCTTGAAAAACTACCGCGAGTTGACCAAGAAAGAAGTCCCCTACGATTGGTCGGCGGAAGAAGAAAAACGGTGGTGCCAATTTATGGCGGATTTTCTCTCACCGGGAACCGGCGAAGAATTGGCGACGCGTTGGCAGAAAACTATCCGGGCGAATCCCAAGTTCACCGATCTTTGCGTGCTGGCCTACATGGAACAAATCCGCCTCCGCACGCCGAAATTTGTGGACAAAGAGGTGTTGAAAAAGTTCTATACCGAGAAACCGCAAGGTGAGACATGGATTCCAACGTGGAGGATGATCCGCATGGTGCTGGTCTTGGCAACTTGGGACGTGGCGAACCTAGCGAGAGAAGATGCCTATCGGCAATCGCTGTGGGATGATCTCTTAAAACTGCTCCGCGAGAAACATCTCAGTTTCAGGCATTGCAGAGGTTACCGAACGATGTCGAGGATGTTCCCGTATTTCTGGGCGAAATTGCCCAAATCAGAACGCACAGACTTCTTGAATGCGATGCTGGATAAACAGAACCGGCCCACGATTCTCGTAATCGCAAAGTCAGCGGGCATGGATCAGACGATGCTCAGGCGGTGCTTTTTGGCGAAGACCGTGGATGTGGAATTCATCAGCACGCCCTTCCAAGATGTGCTGGACTTCATGTCGGAGGTGTCGCCGGTCACTCTTTGGCAAGATCCCGCCGTGGCCAAATGGGAAAAAGATTTCACCATCAAGCTCAAAGGCCGTTGGCTGGATGTTTTCGACCAATTGCTGGCGGAGACGCCGTTTGAATCGGCCTTACTGGAAGAAGACATCCTCTGGATTGGCCCGCCGGAAAACCGCAAATGGGTGGAACAACGCTACCGCGAATTGTTGGCCGTGTCGCATCAGGATGCCAAGTTAAGGCATCGCACCTTGTGGGATTTTATGGATACGCCCTTTGGAGATTGTCTGGATTACCTCGCCGATGCGCACGGCTTCTCCATTCAAACCTTGGGAACAATGGACCGCGACATTGCCATCAACCGGAAAGCGGATGGGATGCCTTTGTTTTTGGAGTTGGAAATGATCGCGGAAAAGGCCGATACCCGCTGGGACGTGCTGGGCCAAAGTATCGTGGTGGCTTCCCGGAAGGATTTTCCGCTTTGGGAACAAGCCATCGCCGACTACCGCCGGCAGGAGGTAATGGTCACGCGGTTAAAACTCGCCAAGAACCCGTTGGGCGAAAAGCTAGAGGCACGCGCCGAGCTGGAATTTGAGGGGACTCCGCACATCAACGCCTTGGATTATCTCGCGAATGCCTACCATGTTCCCCTGGCCTACGCGGGCGAGATTTGGAACGAAAAATACGAGAGGATTTCCAACCACCCCTTGGCCTTGGGGGAAAGTTTGACCTTGCTGCTTGCGGAACGCCAATTGAGTTGGGAAACCGATGGGCAAGCCGTGCTGGTGGCCGACCGCAAATCGCTGGCGGAGTTTCGCCGCTTGATGATCCTCCGCAACGAAAAACACAAACGGGCGAGTGATGCAGTCAAGCGGGCGCTTGCCAAACAGGTCTCGACCGGAATCGGCTTGGTTTCCGCAAAACCCGAAAAAGAACAACCGGCGGCGTTCATCGAACTCGAAAAGAAGAAAACCCCCGCCGAACGGCGGGCGATGTTGGAGGGGATCCTCAATGAACTGGCTTCGCAAACGGGCATTAAAATTGAGATAAGCGAAGCCGCCGGAAAAAACTGGGCCAAGCAATCGGCCTGGCTGCCGGTGAAAGATGTGCCCTTGGAATCGGTGCTGGATTTGATCGCCGTCGCGGCCTCCGCCGATTGGCAAATCGGCGAGGAAGAAACCATCCAAATCGCCCCCCGCCCGAAAGCAGCAGGAGCGAAATAAAGAATGCCGTCTCCGGGCATCAGCGGCGCGTCATTAGGCAGGACCAAGCCAAGGGGCCTTCGAGGCCGCCGGCATCTTCGAAGCGGGTTTCGCGAATGAACTCAAACTCGAACAACCCGCCCAAGTCTTCGCGGATTTCGCGTTCTTGCAAACGGGGCGGGCCTTCGGCTTCGGTTTGCTCGTTGGCGTTTCCCGTCAGCACGAAATACCGCGTGCCGGGTTTGCTCAATTGCTTGAGCGTGTTTTGAAAACCGGCCAAATTCATTTTGCGGGCACAGTGAAAACACCCGCGATCGAAAATAAAATCAAACGGATCGAGATCCCATTCCAGTTGCAAAAGATCCGCCACCAAAAATTGCACGTTGACTTGGGCTGCTGCCGCCCGCTGTTTGGCGAGTTCGATGGCGGTGGGCGCGAAATCGAAGGCAGTGACTTCAAAATGCTGCTCCGCAAGAAACACGGCATTCGTGCCCGTGCCGCAACCCAATTCCACGGCTCGGCAGGGTTCAATTCCTTCCTCCGAAATCACGCGGGCCAACTCCCGCGAGCGAATCCCCGAATCCCAAGGCAATTCGCCCGTTTGATAGCACTGGTCCCAGTCTCGATGCGGTTCATTCATGCGGCACTCCGTTTTTGATCTTTTGATACCCAGGGTCGGTATTGCCAGACCTTTTGGATTATAAATCGGGGCCGTTCCACCCTCAATGGCTGGCACAGTCGGGCTACTCCGCTTGGGATTTATCTCTTCTTCTTGCGTGAGATTTTCTTGGGCTTTGCCTTATTTTTGGCCTTTCTGTGCGATTTTGAACTCTTTTTTGTAGTTTGTTTCTTTAAGGGCTTTATTTTGGCATTCTTCGGAGTCGTTTCTTCGTTCGAGGAATCGCGCGTGAAGTATTCTGCGAATCGATTCCAAATCAAATCGTAACATTTGTAGGCATCAGATTCGCCGTCTTTTTCAAGGATTGCTGAATCAAATTTCGCAAACGTCTTGCAGAGGTATTTGGCGGAGTTCGTGAATGTTTGGGGATCGGGGGGCAAATCCGGATTCCATGGTACTCGATGTCCCATGTGAAGGGGATTGGAGCAAGGATACAGATTTATGCGCAAAAATGTGCTGCCAGGTGGAATGGACCGAATGCCTGAACTGAGTGAACACCAAATCATAGAACTGCTTTTCGTCAACTTCGATTGCCATGTCGCGAATGCTGGTCTCGCTCCATGACCCCAGGTTTACAGGAATGAGGAATCGATATCGCTGGCCTCCAATAGTTTTTCGCGGGCTTCAATCATTGCCACTGCATCGGGATCTGGATTCAATTCCGTGGCGAGACATTCGCGATACTTTTCGATTGCGAGTTTTTCTTGCCCAAGGCCGTATTCAATAAACTTCCTTGAGCGTGGCTTGGCGTCTTTAACGATCCAACAGAAAGTGATGTAGACGTCGGCCATACACCGCAACACAACGGGCAACAAGTGCATGTTCCATGCCGGCGGGCATTGGGTAATTGTCATTGCAAGGCTGAGTTGGCGTGCGAGAAGCCCACCGACAACTTCGTTCACCTCTTTTTCGAAGATGTCGAGCTCCCAGTAGTCCATCCGGGTGTGAAAGCTCTCGCGGGCGCACTGAATGTACTCACCGAGCGCATCTGACAGAAAGCTGTGGAATAAATCACTCATATTCGCAAGTTTCTAATCGATAACAACCGTTCCAGAATGATCGCTGCCAAGAAAAATCCAGTGGTTTGTCCGGCCCCTGACGACACAATATCGTCTGGCCACATGTTGTTACGACAAAGCCTGCGGCGTGTTGTGACTCTTCGGTTTCCGGGTAGTCGAAGATTGCATTGAGATCTGGGATGTCCAATCCCTGTGCTACAAACATTTTTTCCGTTCGAAACTCCAACGCGACAGTTGTGGCTTGAATGACAAGCGCACGTTTGTCGTGCCGGTGTGAGCACTGCTGGAGGATTTCCTTGATCTCAAGAATGAGATCGTCTGTCGGTTTTTCTACATCAGACACAAGGTAGCTGAAGGGAAGGTCATTCCATACCGCGGCCATTTCAGCGAAATGGGGCCGCAATTCACGCAACCATTTCGCGTCGTCATGATTGGCTAGAACCTGCTTACGTTCGGAATCCGAACATGAAAGATGCTCCGAGGGGAAATAGGCCCGAAACGCCTTGTCGTCCTTGCGAAGCTGTTTGATTGTGGCCTCGACATCGACCGCCATCAGATAGGCGAGTTCAAGAACCTTTCGATCGCCAAGGCGATTGCCGACAAATGCGAGCCAAAACAGCTCTGGGAGACGCTCGACGTGCCAGCAAGTCTCCTGCATCCGCATGTCGAGCATTGGTGGGACAAGCATGCGTCCGCGACGATGATGATCTTCCAATACCATCCGTATAACTCACTATAATTCGTGGCAAATCAGTATTTCAAAGGAAGACACGATGTAAGACTGTAGGTTCGCTTTGCGTAGGGGGAAAGTGGAGTTGAGTGATCTGCGGTTTTTGCTCAACATCACTAAACGCCTCCGCGACGGCTAATGCAAGGTTGTGAAATCTCATGGATAGCATCCAGAGTGACAAACCTTCACATACAGAATAGCTTGTCATTTTCGGTTGACAAGCTCTCCCATATAAAAAACAGTAGCGCGACAGATCTTCTCTCGCCTTACTCTCCCAAATTCGGTGGAGATTTTCGGGACGAGCCCAAATCAGGGCGATGCGTAAGCTTACATTTCGACATGGCCATGGGTAAATTTTCGCGGCTTCGGTTGCAAGTCTCGGCGGGGAGATTACACTACGAGGTTTCCGCACTGAAAATCCCGGTTCCAATTGGTTTGTTCACGAGTTGTCAGAGGAGAGTTTAGGTGGCCGTTCGGATTCGCATGAAACGTTTGGGGCGAAAGCATCGTCCGTTTTTCCGCATTTGCATTATGGATGCCCGCAGCCCCCGCGATGGCAAAGCCATTGAAGAAGTGGGATTTTACGATCCGATGGTCAGCGACAAATCGCAGCGGGTGACCCTCAAAATGGACCGCGTGGACCATTGGATTTCCGTGGGTGCGCAGCCTTCGGAAAAAGTCGCCACGCTAATTAAGAAGGTCAGAAACAACAAGTTCGGCACGGCCTCCGCGCCGCCGCCGATGACCGCACCCAAGGCTCCCCCGGAACCCGAAGCCGAAGCGCCCAAGGAAGAAGCATCGAGCGAAGAAACCCCCGCCGAGGAAGCGGGCGAATAAGCGTTGACCTCACGGGATCGGAGAGGGAATGGAAGATGGAGGATTGACACCGTCACATGATCCTCTTTCTATGAAATTATGCGATTTGACGTACTCACGCTCTTCCCGGAGATTTTTAACGGCTATCTTCAGCAAAGCCTGTTGAAGTTGGCCATCGAACGCGGTTTGGTGGATGTGCGGCTGTGGGATTTTCGGAATTGGGCTTTTGGCAAACGGCGGTCGGTAGATGACAAACCTTTCGGCGGCGGGCCGGGAATGCTCCTCTGTTGCCAACCCGTGTTCGATTGCGTAGAAGCCGTCCAAAAAGAAGCCGAGGAACCGGGGCAATTGGTGATGTTGTCTCCGCAAGGCCGGCGGTTGACTCAAAAAGTTGTCGAGGAATTGGCGGCTTATCCTCGGCTGTTGTTGTTGTGCGGGCGATACGAAGGTTTTGATGAGCGGATCCGGCTGGGGCTGAATCCTCTCGAAATTTCGGCGGGAGATTTTATCGCCAACGGCGGCGAAGTTCCCGCGATGATGGTGATCGACACCGTGATTCGTTTGATTCCCGGCGTCTTAGGTGACGAAACCAGCCACAAATACGAATCGTTCGCGGAAGCGGGCCTGCTCGAATATCCGCAATACACGAGGCCCCGCGATTACCGGGGCATGGAAGTGCCCGAAGTGCTTATCAACGGGAACCATCAAGACATTGCCCGCTGGCGGGAAGAAGAATCTTTGAAACGAACCCAGGAACGGCGAGCCGACCTGCTTTTAGAACATCAGAAACCCAAAGGAACCTAAAGCCATGCACGAGTTGCTTTTGAAGGCGGAAGCCTCCAGCATTCGCGAAGACCGCTTAGAATTTGAAATCGGCGACAGCGTGGATGTTCACACGCGGATTTTGGAAGGCAACAAAGAACGCATTCAGAAATTCAGCGGCGTAGTCATCGCCCGCCGAGGCAGCGGCACGCGGGAGATGTTCACTGTCCGCCGGATTGTCGCCGGCGAAGGCGTGGAGCGGACGTTTCCCATCAATTCCCCCAAAATCGCCAAGTTGGAAGTCATCCGCCACGGGCGCGTCCGCCGGGCGAAGTTGTATTACCTCCGCGACCGCATCGGCAAAGCCACCCGCTTGACCGAACGCCGGGCGAAGGAAAGCAATGGATAAATCCTAAGGACCAATGTTTTCCCTTGGTCCTTAGGATTTGGAGATTGGTCATTTTCTTGTGTGAGGCCCTGAAATGTTGGGGCGACTGCTGAACCGTTGGCTGGGAAACCGGGGCGAGCGAAAGGCGGCGGGCTTTCTGCGCGGGCTAGGGTATCGCATTCTCGCGAGGCAGTACGCCAACAGGCACGGCGAGATCGACTTAATCGCCCGCGATGGGGATACCCTGGTGTTCGTGGAAGTCAAAACCCGCCGCTCAAATGCGGGCGGGCTGCCCGTTGAAGCGGTCACGACTGATAAACAACGCAAGCTCACAATGACGGCTTTGGTGTGGCTCAAACGGCGGGGCTTGTTGGAATCCCGCTGCCGATTTGATGTGGTCTCCATCATCTGGCCGAAAGATTCCAAAACCCCGGAAATCACCCACTACAAAAACGCCTTCCCCGCCGTCGGCATCAACAGCATGTTTTCCTGATGAGCCTGCGCCAAACGTCCAAATAACCAAACGAACCCAGGCGGTCAATTTGCTTTCGTTGGTGATTGGGGTTTGGTCATTGGTCATTTCCGTATTGGCATCTGAAATGGTGAACTTGGAACATGAAAATCGGATTGGTTGGTTATCAGGGCGGCGGGAAGAGCACGATTTTTGAGTTGCTCACCGGGCACAAGCCGGACATTGCCAAGGCCCACACCGGGCAGTTGGCCGAGTCCATCGTGCCGGATGAACGCTACGACCGTTTGGTGGCGCTTCATCATCCCAAGAAGGAAGTGCCCGCGAAGATTCAGGTGTTCGACACGCCGGGCCTCAGCCGGGATCAGCACGATGCCAACGGGCAGAAGTTGGGCGTGATTCGCGAGGCTCAGGCGTTGGTTCACATCGTCGGCACGTTTGCCGGAGCCGATGCCGTCGCGGAGGCCCAAGCCTTCGAAGATGACTTGGTCCTCGCCGACTTGCAGGTGGTCAACAACCGCGTGGAACGGCTGAAGAAAGACATCCAGAAGCCCCGCCCCGACCGCGATGAACTGCACAAGGAATTGGATTGCCTGATGCCCGTTGTCGAGTGCTTGGAGAGCGGCAAGCCCGTGCGAGTGTTGGAACTTGATGAAGCCCAGGAAAAAGCCAGCCGTTCGTTCTCGCTTTTAACCATCAAAAGGCAGCTTTTGGTGTTGAACACCGCCGATTCGGAGGTGGATGCCGGCGTGGTGCAGAAACTCGAAGCCGCCGGCCATAAGGTGGTGGCGGCTCCGTTCGGGTTGGAGTTGGAACTGGCCGCGCTTCCCGAAGCCGAGCGTGCCGAGTTCGCCGCCGAGATGGGTTTGGGCGAACCGTCCCGCACCCGCTTGCTGCGGAGCCTGTTTGATGTCACCAACCAGATTACGTTTTACACCTCCGGCGAGAAGGAAGTTCACGCCTGGCTGTTGAAGCGGGATTCCACGGTGCTGGAAGCCGCCGACAGCATTCATAGCGACTTGGCCCGCGGCTTCGTGCGGGCGGAAGTCTGGGCGGTGGATGATTTTTTAAGGCTCGGTTCCGAACGCGACCTCAAAGCCGCCGGCTTAAACCACATCGTCGGCAAAGATTACATCGTCCAAGACGGCGATGAAGTTTTCATCCGCTCCGGCGTGTGAATCAGGGATCAGGGATCGGAGGCCAAAGGCCAGTTTATAGATCGCCTACAGCCCCGCTTTTGCCTCATTGACGCTTCGCCGTTTGCTTAATCGCCCCAGCTTCGGGGTTTGGCGAAATTCGCGTTTACTCATTGAGGAAAGATGGGTATGACGTGCCGATACGAATTGCAGTCCGCTTGGTCGTAAAGTGGCGATCGGAGGTTGCGTATGTGGCGGCACGGAGATTCAAGAAGCGTTTTTTGCGGGGCGGCAAGGATTGTCATGCTCTTGATGCTGCTGGCGAGCGGTTGCGCTGCGCCGGAGTATCATTATGGGCGGTTTCATCCTTCGGAACCGAAGGGCAGCGCGGTGCAGCCGGTCGAAGTGGTTTACGGGCAGCCGGATAAAACGCTCGACCGCATTGGTTGGGTGGTCGGCCTGCCGAATCGCATTTTGACTTTCAACAAGAAGACGGACAACCACAAGATCGCCCCGGAAACGGTCGAGCAACTCAAAGTCTATCTCGCCGACAACGACATCACCGACATTTACGTGGCGGTGAACGACTACAACCCGAAAAAACAATGGCGACGGCTTCGCGAAAACGAGCGAATTTCGCCGTTCTGGCGGTACTCGCTGGGCACATTGGCGTGGCTGCAGTACACGGTCTTTCCGAACCGCATCTTTGGGGGAGACCGCTACGACCCTTACGCGAACAGCTTGAATCTGAGTTCGGACGTGCCCGCGCTGGTGCTGTCCGAAGCCGCTTACGCGAAGGACATTCATGCGCGGGATTATCCCGGCGCGTATGCGGCCATCGTGAACGATTTGCCGATTCTCTCCATCTGGCGAAAATCGCGGGCGACCAACGATGTGTTGACCTACGCCCGCGCCAAAGACGATTGGAAAACCGAAGAGCAGGCTTACCACGTGCTTTACGCTCAAATCGGCTCGGCGACCTTGGGAACGGTGGCCCCCTTCGTGCCCGGCTTCGGCCATTTCGTGATGTTAGGCGGAGCCGTCGCCGGCCAAGCCACCGGCCGCACCGTAGCCTACGTGCAAAACACCAAACGCCCCAAACCGGAAGAAAGCGCGGACGAGTAAAAGCCCACCGGACTCAAACGGTCGAAAACGCAAAAACCCCTAGGAGTTGGCTTTCTCTCCCAGGGGCTGATACCAAATTGCGATGCTCGCGGATTAGGCGAACGAGTACGCCCGTTTGTCGGCGGGTTCATCTTTGACGTCGGCGCGGGGCGCTGGGACGGAAAGGTTGAAAACCTTCGATTTGGTACTCCGGCAGCATTTGATTGATCCGCTTTTCGATGCTGGTGAGTTGCTCGCCTTGTTCGCGGGTCACGAAGGTGATCGCGCAGCCGCGTTCATCGGAAGACAACCGCCCGGTGCGTCCCACGCGATGCACGTAGTCATCGTGGTATTCGGGAATGTCGTAATTGATGATGTGCGAGATCGAACTCACGTCGATGCCCCGCCCGACCACGTCCGTGGCGATGAGCATGCGAATGTCGCCGCTGCGAAACTTCTTCATCACGCTGTCGCGTTTGGGTTGCGGTAAGTCGCCGTTCATCATGGCGACGCGGCCCAACTTCCCTTGAAATTTGCGGTAAAGCTGTTCCGTTCCGCGTTTGGTCCGCGTGAAAACCAAGACTTGGTGCGGGCGCTTTTTTGCAGCAAACGCACCAACAACGAGAATTTGCGGTCGTTGTCTACGGTGGCGTAATACTGGTCGATGGTGTCCGAGGCCGAGAGTTGGTCTTGGGACAAATCGACCCGTTGGGGATCTTTCATAAACCGCTTCGCCAAGCGTTCGACGGCGGGCGGCATCGTGGCCGAGAGCAGCAGCGATTGCCGTTCGGCCGGGCATTGCCGGAGGATTTTTTCGATGTCCGGCCTGAAGCCGATGTCCAACATGCGGTCGGCTTCATCCAAGACGACGATGGAAACCTTGCGGAGATCCAAAGCCCTACGGGAAAGCAGGTCGATCACGCGGCCGGGCGTGCCCACCGCGATTTGCACACCTTTTTTCAGTTCATCGAGCTGATTTTTAATGGGCCGACCGCCCACAAAAACCGCCGTGCGGCATTCGTGGTTGCCGGAAAGTCTTTTGGCCTCGGTGGCGACTTGTTCGCTCAATTCGCGAGTCGGCGCAAGAACCAAGGCTTGCGTGGCGGAGTTGTTGAAGTCGAGGGATTCGATAATCGGCAGCACAAACGCCGCCGTTTTGCCGGTTCCCGTGCGGGCTTGCCCCGTGCAATCTCCGCCTTGGAGTGCCAAAGGGATGAAGGATTTCTGAATGGGGCTGGGGGTATGATACCCAATTTGAGCCAATGTTTTCAGCGTTTGTTTGCTGAGTCCCAATTCCGCGAAGCCCGATTGAACTTCCTCCTCTTGAGAAATGTGTAATTTTGTAATTAGAGATTCCTTTTCAAAAAACAGAGATTTGTACAATTTCACATGATCCAAAGATAAGCGATTTTTTAAGTTTGGTCAACTCGATTGGCTTGCCGAAGTTTTTGGCGGAGATTCTTGAACTCCCTGAAGGGTGCTATTCAGGGGCATCCCTTACAGCCAAGGGGTGTTGTTGAGGAAGCGGCTGAAAAACGTGACTTGTTCCAGCGAGAGTTTTTTTGTGAACTGGCACATCACTTTGGATTTTCCGCCCGCATCGGGCAGGCTGCGAATCACTTGGGCCTGTTGGTCGAGGTGTCGATCCCGGCGCGGGCAAATCAGCCGGAGGATGACGGTTTCATCGGCGGGCAGCGGGTGGGACAGCAACAAGGCGGCTCCGTTCAGGCTTAGATCGGCCAGGGTTCCCTTGAGCGTCGTCGAGTGCAACCGCCATTCGATTTGTTGCGGCGTGAGCGACCAATCTTCTTCGGTCAACCGATACAACCCCACCTTGCAATTGCCCTCTCGGCGGGGAAACTCCCGCCGCTCCGAGGAAGCCGACGCCAAAACCGTGGGCAGCACCTGGACATCAGTTGGAGATAGGTTCGCAGGAACGCCGGGGCATGCGGGCGTTTCCTCCGCTTCACCGGCTTCCAAAGAATTGAGAAGCGACAACCGCAGCAGACTCTGATCGAGTCGGCTGAACAGCCGATCCAAGTCCGGCGAAGATAAAGGGGGCAACGTGCCCGTTTGGGTAGACTGGGAATTCATGGAAGGCTTTGCAGAGGGAAAGTCACTCAAATTCCGCGCAACCAATCCAAATTCCCGCACCCGAGTGAAGGTCGCATTGGTTTGGTCGACGATAATAGTCTAGCTCAAAACCGAAAAGACGCCTGCGGAGATCGAGTTCTCCAGACCACTCAAGCCTTGTATTGTGACAATTATGGGGGTTGTGGAGTTTTTTGGGTTGAACTATACTGCCCGACCGTGAAATTTTACCAAGTTGCCGAAGCGAGTAGGACGCATGCGCTTTTTGCTGGTCGATCGGATTACGACGTTTCAAGCGGGGGAATCGATCACCGGTTGGAAAAATCTGTCGCTGGCGGAAGAATACCTGGCGGACCATTTTCCCGGCTTCCCAGTAATGCCGGGTGTGTTGATGTTGGAATCCCTCGTGCAAACCAGTGCCTGGTTGATGCGAATTACCGAAGATTTTCGCTTCAGCACGATTTTGCTCAAAGAAGCCAAGGCATTGAAATTCAATAACTTTATGAAGCCCGGCATGACGTTGAAAGTCACCTCCACCGTGCATAAACGCACGGAACGGGAATACGTGTTCAAGGCGGAAGGCATTCCGCAGCATAGCAACGGCGCGGCGGTGGCGGGTTCTTCCGCCGTGAGTGCCCGCATTACCTTAGAACAGCGTAATCTCGCGGAACAAAACCCAGAGATGGCCAAAGCCGACGAAAAGCAAATCGCAGAATTTCAAAAACTCTGGCCGCAAGTCTGGTCGGAACCGGCCCCCAAAGTATAAAGGACAAACAGCATGAAATTGGCGGGACGCGTGGCCTTAGTCACCGGCGGCAGTCGAGGCATCGGCAAGGCGATTGTCTGGGCATTGGCCAAAGAAGGCGCGAAGGTCGCGTTCGTCTATCGGTCCCGCCAGGAGGAAGCCCAACAATTGGTCTCGGAACTCGAGCGCGATCAACACGAAGCCTTGGCGATTCAAGCCAACGTGGCCAAGAAAGAAGAGACCGACCGCGCCCTCGAAGAAGTCTTGGCCAAATGGGGGAAAATCGACATTCTGGTCAACAATGCGGGCGTGATTCGCGATGGCCTCTTGGCTGTGATGAAGCCCGAAAATTGGCAAGAAGTCATCGACACGAATTTGACGAGCGTTTTTAACTTCTGCCAGTCAGCCATGCGACCGATGATGTCGGCCCGCTACGGACGGATTATCAACATGTCCAGCGTGGCGGCCCACACCGCCAACCCCGGCCAAAGCAACTACGCGGCCAGCAAAGGCGGCATCGAAGGCTTCACCCGCTGCCTGGCCACCGAAATCGCCAAACGCGGGATTACCGTCAACGCGGTCGCACCAGGTTTCATCGCGACGGACATGACGGAATCCGTAGTCAACGCGGCGGGAGATCAAATCAAAAAACAAATCCCGGTCAAACGATTGGGCACGCCGGAAGACATCGCCAATGCCGTATTGTTTCTCGCCAGCGAAGAATCGTCCTACATCACCGGGCACGTGCTCACAGTCGATGGCGGCTTGACGCTCGGTGGATTTTGAGAATTAGTAGGCAGAAGGCGGTAGGCAGCGGATTGACTCGCAATCAATATGAAGTAAAGCACAAGACACAACCGGGTGGCGATCACCCACAATTGACTCCCCAGACCAAAGCGGTCGGTGGATACCAAAATGGATTTTGGACGGGGCCGGCAATTTCAAGCGGCCCCAAACATCACGTAAGGAGATGTGACGAATGCCTGCAAGTGCAACTTTTAACAAAGTTCAAGAAGTTCTTGTGGATGCCCTGGGCGTCGATGATGACGAGGTGACTTCCGACGCCACTTTAATCGGGGATTTGGGAGCCGAGTCCATCGACTTTCTGGACATCGTGTTCCGCTTGGAAAAGAGCTTCGACATTAAAATTCCCAGGGATGAATTGTTCCCTGAAAACCTGACCGCTGCGGATTCGGGTTTCGTGGAAAACGGCAAAGTCACCGCGGCGGGGATCAAAGCGCTCCGCGACCGCTTGCCGCACGCGAACATCGACAAACTCGCCGCGAATCCCGAAGTGGAAAACATCCCGGATTTGTTCACCGTGCAATCCATCGTCAATTTCCTCGACCGCAAACTCTCCGAGTCCAAGGCGGCTTAAAAACTCCCAAGGGACCGCCCGATGCGCTGGGTTTGGATCGACCGATTCGTGGAATTTGAAAGCGGCTCTCACGCCAAGGCGATCAAAAACGTCACCTTGGCGGAAGAGCATTTGCACGACCACTTTCCGGGGTTTCCGGTCATGCCGGGATCGCTGATGATCGAAGGCATGGCTCAAGCCGGCGGGATTCTGCTGGGGGAAGTCAACGACTTTCGGCACATCGTCATTCTGGCGAAAGTCCCCAAGGTCACGTTCCACGGTTGGGTCTGCCCCGGCGACACGCTGGTTTATGATGTCCGCCTGCTGGATGTTCGCCCCGAAGGCGGAACAGTCGCATGCCGCGCTTTGGTGGGCGAACGCCTTGCGGCGGAAGCGGAAATTATGTTCGCCCATTTGGATCAAAGCGATCCCGAACTACAGGCCGTCGATCAAAAAAACTTCGTGTTCTCCACAGGGCTGTTAAGCGTCTTAGACGTCGGCAAAGCCGGCGACGGATAAAGTGCGCGGGATGCTCCCCAAGCCGCCGATTTGTCGGCGGACCGACACCAAGGTGTCGGCTTGGGTGGCAAATGGAACCGGTCCCTTTTTATTATTCTTCAATCCAACAATAGAGCCAAACCCATGAGACGCCGCGTGGTGGTAACGGGCATCGGATGCGTGACTCCGGTGGGAAATAACGTCAACGCGATGTGGGAATCGCTCCGCGAATCGCGCAGCGGGATCGGCAACATCACGCACTTCGATGCCGCCAACTTTCCCACCCGCATCGCTGCCGAGGTCAAAGGCTACGATTTGGGCCTGTACCTTGATGATCTCAAGCGATTCGAACATTCCGGGCGGAACGTGCATTTCGCCATCGGGGCGGCCTATCAAGCCTTCCGAGATGCGGGGTTGTCCGATGTTTCGCTCGATCCTACCCGCTTCGGCGTGTATTTGGGGGCGGGCGAAGGCCAGCAAGATTTTCAATTGTTTATGAGCATGGTGGCCCAATCTTACGTAGAGGGGGAAATCGATCTGGCCAAGTTCACCGAATGCGGCTTGGCCATGCTGAACCCCCAAGAAGAACTGGAACAAGAGCCGAACATGACCGCCGCCCATCTGGCGAGTTTGTTCGATGCCCAAGGCCCGAACCTAAATTGCCTGACCGCGTGCGCGGCGTCCAGCCAGGCGATTGGGGAAGCCACGGAAATCCTTCGCCGAGGCGATGCGGACGTGATGCTTTCCGGCGGGGCGCACAGCATGATTCATCCCTTCGGAGTCACGGGGTTCAATTTGCTCACCGCGCTCTCGACCAACAACGCGAACCCGCCCAAGGCTTCGCGGCCTTTCGACAAAAACCGCGATGGCTTCGTCTTGGGCGAAGGCGCGGGCATGTTGATTCTGGAAGAATTGGAGCACGCCAAAAACCGCGGAGCCGAGATTTATGGCGAAATTTTAGGCTACGGAACCAGCGCGGATGCCTACGCCATTACCGACATTCATCCCGAAGGACGCGGCGCGGTGTCCTGCATCGGCCATGCTTTGAAAGATGCCGGCTTGAATTGCGATCAACTGCAATACATCAACGCGCACGGCACGAGCACTTCCGTCAACGACCGCGTGGAAACTTCCGCGATCAAGCAGGTTTTGGGATCATCGGCCAAGTCCACGCCGGTTTCCAGCATCAAAAGCATGATGGGCCATCTCATCGCTGCCGCCGGCAGCGTGGAAGCCATCGCCTGCCTGTTGGCGATTCGCGACGGGGTTTTGCCGCCGACCACCAACTACGAAACCCCCGATCCCGATTGCGATTTGGATTATATTCCCAACGTCGCGCGGGAACAAAAAGTTCAGCACGCTTTGTCCAACAGCTTCGGCTTCGGCGGGCAAAACATCTCGCTGATCTTCGGCAAATTCGCCGCCTGAATTCCTCTTTCCGTTCAATCGTCTTCTTCTTCATCGACATGGACGACTTGATCGATGCGGATGCCGAGCGTGCGGATTTTATTCCGCAAACTCCCCCGCGTGATCCCCAAGATGCGGGCCGCCTGCGATTGGTTGCCGTTGGTCTGATCGAGAACTCGCGTCAATAGGTAGCGTTCGACGAATTCCATCGTCTCTGCGTGCAGGTTTTCGGGTTCGGGTTGTTTGCATAAATGCTGATTCAAAAATCGACTGAGATTGTACGCGTCATCTTCTTGATTCGATGCTGCCTCGGCGGCATTTCGCTCTGGGGAACCCTTCGCCGATTGCACTTCGGGGGGCAGAAAATCCGGCACAATCACTGGCCCGGAGGCATTCAGTAAACTCTGCCGAATCATGCTTTGCAGTTCCCGGATATTTCCCGGCCAATTGTAAGCGGTCAGCAACTTGGTGGCTTCCGGGGAAATGCCTTCCACGTTGTCTTTTCCCAACTGCGGACTCAGCCGATTGAGAAAATGCTGAATCAACTGCGGAAGATCGCCCGTGCGTTCGCGGAGCGGCGGCAAATGGATCGTAAACCCGTTGAGCCGGTACAACAAATCTTCGCGGAACTCGCCTTCTTCCACCATCGCTTCCAAATCGCGGTTGGTGGCGGCGATGATGCGGACGTTTGTTTCGATCGTTTCGTTGCCTCCCACGCGCTCGAACCTTTGTTCTTGCAGCAACCTTAGCACTTTGCTTTGCACGGTGAGAGCCATGTCGCCCACTTCATCCAAGAACAACGTGCCGCCGTTGCATTGCTCGAACTTGCCGATGCGGCGGGTGTGCGCGCCGGTGAACGCGCCTTTTTCGTGGCCGAACAATTCGCTTTCCAAAAGGTTGTCGGGCAAGGCCGCACAATTGACCGCCATGAAGCATTCGCTCGCACGCGGACTGTGCTGATAGATCGCCCGGGCGATCAGTTCTTTTCCGGTTCCGCTTTCGCCGCGAATCAGCACAATCACGTCTTGGGCGGACACCCGGCCAACTTGCGTATAGACCTTCAGCATGGCTTCACTTTTGCCCACCAGATAATCCCCGGTGGCAGGCGGGGCTTCATCTTTAGGGATCGCCACGGGCACGCTCATCAAGCGGCGAGTTTCCAGGGCCTTGTCCACCAGTTCCACGACCGCCGGCAAATTCAGCGGCTTGACCAAATAATCGTAAGCCCCCAATTGCATGGCACGAATTGTGGTCTCGCTGCTGCCTCCTGCGGTAATAAAAATCACAGGCAATTTGTTGTCTAAAGTTTTGATCTGCTGAAACACGTCCAATCCGGAGGTTCCCGGCAGCAAAATGTCCAGCAACACGCAGTCGGCGGAGTTCTTTTTCAGCCACGCCAACCCTTCGGATGCCTCGCCGAAAGCCACCAGGTCCAAGCCATCGAGGGCTGTCTGAAGCTGATGCCGGATGGAACGATCATCATCCACCACCAATACCTTAGGCATTTCGTCTCCTTGCGACACGCAGCGCGGCCAAATCCGCGCTGGGATATAGTAGTGAAAAAAACCGTATCGGTAGGAGGGTGCTCCGATTGCGGGGTTTGGAAGAAAAGTATACCTCTTTCGCATGGCGAACACGAGTTCGCATCGTGCGGGAATTCAAAAAGACTCGGCGAAACTCGGCAGAATTGGCCGAGGCTGTTAGGAACTCGCTGCGGCCACGGCGGGGATCGGCACGGGCTTATACAAAGTCCTCGTCCGCTGAAACCCGATGGATTGATACAGCGACACTGCTTGTTTGTTCTCGGCCGTGACTTCCAAATACACGCGTTGCAGCCCCAAAGAGCGAAACCCTGCCAACGCGCAAAGCACCAACGCGCGGCCCAAACCCTGCCCGCGATGCTCCGGGATCACGCCGACGTTTTGCACAGCCCCCAACGTGGGCGATTTTCCCAAACCCTGAATCGTCGCACAATCTGTAATTTGCGACCATTCATCGAAGCGGTAGGTAATCAGCCAAGTGGCTTCCGGCAGAAAGGAAGACTGCCGGCAGATTTCCCGCATCAACTTTTGGCAACCCGAAAGTTGGCCCAGGCAGGGAAAAACTTGGGCATCGATCTCCGCGTGAAAACTTGCGTGCTTCACCTGGGAATGGCGATCCAAAAACCGGCGATGCCAAGGCAGCCAATGGTAGCCCGCCGGCAAAATTGCCTCCGGCACGGGGGTGCGAAGAAAATCGAACTCCATCCGAAACCGTCGGTAGTATTTCACGCTCATCGTTGACCGATTGCCAAAAACCAACGCGGGGAATCCTCAATGCGTAAAAACCCATCCCGAAGAAATCGTCACCGCCTCCATTCCGGCAGATTGATCTTACCACCGGCCATCCCGACAATCAATTATTGGACTTCGCGCTCAATCGGGTTTGCGGGATTCATCAATTCTTAATGAATCCTCACGGTACGTCTTCATCTTGTTTGTTAAGATTGGCTCAAACTTGGCGAGGGACCGCGATTCCTGATCCCACACCATAAAGAGAGGCCATGAGCAAACAGAAAATCTTGGTCATCGAAGACGAGCGGACCTTGGTCGAGGTGCTGACTTATAACCTGACCAGTGAAGGGTTTGAGGTCATCAGCGCCACCGACGGCCAGGAAGGACTCCGGCGGGCCGAACGCGATTTGCCCGATCTGGTTCTGCTGGATTTGATGCTGCCCGTGATCGACGGTTTGCAAGTCTGCCGGCAATTGCGGAGCGATCCCCGCACGCAGAATTTGCGAATTCTGATGCTCACCGCCCGCAGCGAAGAAATCGACGAGATCGTCGGCTTCAACATGGGAGCGGACGATTACGTCACCAAACCCTTCAAAATTAAACCGTTAATTCATCGCATCAAAGCCCTGCTCCGCCGGGCAATTCCCGACCGCGCCTATGCCGACCGCGTGGCCCTCGAAAACCTGGAAATCGACCGCTTGAACCATCAGGTAAAAATCGAGGGAACCGAACTGTTGCTGACGCCCACCGAGTTTCGTCTGCTGTGGGTCTTGGCCCGCCAACCGGGGCGGCCTTATTCTCGGCACGAACTCATGGACAGCAGCCGAGGCGAAGATGCGAATGCACTGGAACGCACGATCGACGTTCACGTTCGCTCGCTGCGGCAGAAATTGGGCGCGCACGCGGATTTGATCGAAACCGTCAGAGGCGTGGGCTACCGCTTCCGCCCCGCAACCGATTGAAACCAGAAACCCCGCAAAAATCAATCTGGGGTTGCGTTCAAACGGTTCCGGTCGGATCGCGGCATTGTGACCTTCCTACCACATTTGTCAATTCGTTGCCAAAAGCGAACTTGCCGGTTGTCGAAACGCGAGCTATGTTTCCGCAACAGTTGCGATTCTCCCTCTTCTGTTGCCCGAATCTGCCGGTCGATAGGAAGGAAATTGGGGAATCGCGGCAATCGCCCTCTGTTTCCGGCCTTCAACTTCCTATAATTCCCCTAATTCCACCCGGCCTACGAAGCATCTTGGCCCGTTTTCAAGATGTTGTTTTTCAAAGGCATGCGAATGGCGAGAATGGAAACTCTTTCATGTCCACAAATCCTTCCCCTACCGACTCCACGCCCACAAAAGCCACGGTGGCCGTCGATTTTCTGTTCGAGAATTCCCTCTTTTTGATCGGCGGCGCGGCGGTCGCTTTGATTTGGGTGAATCTCGGCGAGCAGGCTCACCACGCCTACCATAATCTCGTGCATTTTTCAACGTTCTCCGGCGATCTGGCGAAAACTTTGGACTTGCATTTTCTGGTGAACGATTTCTTGATGGCGTTGTTCTTCGCGATTGCGGCCAAGGAAGTTTGGGAGTCGTTCCTGCCGGGCGGAGCGCTCTCGAATTTTCGCACCGCCGCCACGCCGTTGATGGCGACCTTGGGCGGCGTGGCCATGCCCGCTTTGCTGTACGTGATCGGAGCGAAACTCACAGGGCAATGGGAATCGCTCGGACGCGGTTGGGCGGTTCCCTGTGCGACCGACATCGCCTTCAGTTACTTGGTGGCCCGTTTGATCTTCGGCAAAGGCCATCCGGCGATTTCCTTTCTGCTGCTGTTGGCCATCGCCGACGATGCCGCGGGCTTGATCATTCTAGCCGTCGCCTATCCGCAAGAAGCCTTGCAGCCGCAATGGCTGTTGCTCTCCGCCTTCGCCATCGGGCTGGGCCTGATGATGCGAAAAAAGGGCGTGAAAAGTTTTTGGTGGTATCTTTTGATCCCTGGGATCATGTGCTGGTTCGCGTTTTACAAAGCCGGGATTCACGCGGCGTTGGGGTTGGCTCCCATTATTCCCACCATGCCTCATGCCAAGATGGACGTCGGCTTTTTCTCGCCCGAAGAATTTGAATGGCACGATGCCCTCAATGAATTCGAACATTGGTGGAAGAACCCTGTCGAACTGATTCTGGGGCTGTTCGGGTTGGTCAACGCGGGCGTGGTGTTCTCGAATGTGGGCACGGGAACCTGGCTGGTGCTGGCGGGCTTGCTCATCGGCAAGCCGTTGGGCATTACGCTTTTCACATGGGTTGGTGAAAAATTCTTCCGGCTGCAAATGCCGGCGGGCATGAACTACCGGCACATTATCAGCCTAGGCACGGTCGCGGGGATTGGCTTCACGGTGGCATTGTTCGTCAGCACTGCCGCCTTCCCGATCGACGGACCGATTCAAGATTCGATCAAGATCGGCGCGCTGGGCAGTTTTTTCGCGGCCGTCTTGGCGATCATTGTCAGCCGATTGCTCAAAATCAAACCACAAAAAGAAACCGACACCGCAGAGTCCGAAGAATCGGAAGCAAAACCCAATCTCGCCGCAGTTTAAGCCGGCTTTAGATCAAAGAGACCCGACCCCGCCCCACCCGGCGGGGTTTTTTATTTGCCCGGCAATCTAAGAAGTGGGAAAATGTGTGGGGCAATAAAAAAACCCGGAAGTAGTAGGTCCCAGGGGGGCTGAGGACTCCGACTACTTCCGGGGGCGATTGGCTGCGTTTAAGGGGGGGAATGGGAACCGTCCGCTTCCTTGCTGACGGCACCACCCCAACAATCTCAAAACCTGAGACTGCCAATCCTGGGGAAAGTTCATGCCAACCGAAGGGAATGCCGTTCTTCCTTGAACGCCAAACCGCGCCCGAAGGCGTCGATTGCGATGAATTTTTCCAGGGGATGGACTCGGAATGTTTTGTGTTTTGTTGGTTCCTCGTTTGTTTCAGGCGGGCGGGAAGATATTGATTTTCCCCGCACCCGTCAACCCGAACTGCAAACATTTTCTGCGAGCTTTTTTTGATGGAAAATCCGCGGTTCGCGGAACATTCGTGCAAACCCAAACTCCCGGCGGTTGACCATCGGGGGATTGGCGAAGTATGGTTGCCGAATGGTGGCGATTTTCGGCGTTGGTTTTGGTTGACTATTTTGGAGAGGCTTCCGCATGTCGATGTTCCGAATTCTGTTGGTGCTGGCCATGCTACCGGCGGTTGTGTTGGGGCAGAACAAAACTCGCGAGCAAAAAGTGCGCGAGGATCGGGCTAAAATCGAGGCGGAGGGGTTTTGGATCTACAACAACTTGCCCAAGGCGTTCGCCGAAGCCAAAAAAACGGGAAAGCCTTTGTTGGTGGTGTTGCGGTGCATTCCCTGCGAAGAATGCGTGAAGCTGGACGATGAACTGGTCGACAAAGATCCGGTCATTCGCCCGCTGTTGGACAAGTTTGTGTGCATCCGCCAGGTCTCGACGAATGGTTTGGATTTGAAGACCTTTCAATACGATACCGACCAATCGTTCGCGGTGTTTATGCTGAATGCGGATGGCACGATTTACGGGCGGTTCGGCACGCGCTCGCACCGCACGGAATGGCTGGAAGACGTTTCTCTCGCCGGGATGGCGAAAGCACTTCAAGGGGCTTTGGAACTGCATGCGAATTATCCCCAGCACAAAAAAGCATTGGCGGGCAAACGCGGGAAACCGTTGGAAGTCGATTCGCCGGAACAATATCCCGCGCTCAAGGGCAAGTACGAAAGCACGATCAATTACCAAGGCAATGTGGTGAAAAGCTGCATTCACTGCCATCAAATCGGCGATGCCCAAAGGCAATTTTATCGCGAGGCTTCTCAGCCCATACCCGAAAAGGTGCTCTATCCTTATCCGCATCCGAAAATCCTGGGTTTGATTTTCGATCCCGAAACCAAAGCCGGCCTGAAACAGGTCTTGCCCGGTTCGCCGGCGGCGAAGGCGGGACTGAGGGCAGGCGATGAAATCCAAACGCTTCAGGGGCAGCCGATGTTGTCCATCGCCGATGTGCAATGGGTGCTGCACAATACCGATGCCGTAGGCGGAACGCTTGCCGTCGAAGCCGAGCGAGACGGACGGCCTTTGAAATTGAAACTTTCCCTAGAAAAGGGTTGGCGGCAGGCGGGGGACATCTCTTGGCGGGCGAGTGCCTGGGGCTTGCGGCGAATGGCTCTCGGCGGCATGAAATTGGAACCGCTGCCTGAAGAAGCCAAGGGTAAACTCGATCTTCCCGAACACAAGATGGCGTTTCTGGTCAAACACGTCGGCCAATTCGGCCCGTTTGCCGCCGCCAAGAACGCAGGAGTTCGCCAAGGAGACGTGTTAATCGAATACGATGGGCGAAGCGATCTTATCACAGATTCGGCCGTGTTGGCTTACGGGGTCACCGCGAAAAAACCGGGAGACCAAGTGTCGATCACGATTTTGCGGGACGGCAAAACCCAACGCCTGAAAATCCCGATGCAAAAATAACACATCCTCTTGCATTAAGTTTCAACCGATTTCGCGCGGCCGAGAACGAAAAGAAAATTCGTTTTCCGGTCGCCTTTTCGTTGGCTGCCGCGCACAATGAACGATACGAGCACAACCCGTTTGGGGATGCCAGGGCCGCATTCTCGAACTTACAATTTACTCTGCATGAGGATTCCCCGTGAAGCAGACTTCTTGGTTCCGCCGCGTTTTTCCCAGCCGCCCTTCGACCAGCCGGCGCGGGCGGGCGTTCCCGCACGGCCATCAACCGGCGTGGGTCGAACTTCTGGAAAACCGCGTGATGTTGTCGGCCCAAAACTTAGTTTCGGCTTCGCTGGGCGCGCTGCCGGGAACTTCCCTGGACGATGTGGCGGTTCATTTCGACTTAACCCAAAAGCCGGCAGCCATCGCGGAAATGGGCGTGTTTCAGTTCGATGCCGATGGAACCGTAGGCGGTTTGAAGCCCGGCAGCGACGGTTTTGCCGATGCGGTGCTTAACAGCAGCAGTCGGCAAATCCTCTTTAACCAAGCCTCGCCAACAGGCAGTTCCGCGAATTTGAGTTTTCTGGGCGGCAGCCAAGTTGGGGTGTATTTCTGCCCGAACCCGGCTGCGGGGAACTTCACCGGCGGCCTCAATTCGCAGATGACCTCGGCCAATACCTTTCGGCTGGGATTTGAACAAACCGGCCCGATCTGGGCCGCCGTGGGTCACGTGCCGGGAGCCGAAACGCGGGAGTTCGACGATGCCGTGACTCAGGTCAGCATTGGCAATGCCGTGCGACTTTCCACTTCCCATTCTGAACGCGATTGCGGATCAAAACACCCCGGAACAGCAACCGTTCCAACTTCAAATCTCGGCCCAAAACCCCGCCGGCCCGGCGAGTGATTTGCGTTATCAGTTGGACCAATTTCCCAATGGCCTTTCGATTGATGCCACGACGGGCCTGATAAGCTGGACTCCCACCGAAGCCCAAGGCCCCGGTCGTTACGATGTTGTGGTTCACGTGTTCAATCAAACTCGACCGCAGTCCTTCACCACGCAGCGATTCGCGATCAACGTGAGCGAAGTCAACACGCCCCCGGTGATCACCCCCATCCCAGACCAGATGACCAATCAATTGCTGCAACTTTCCTTCACCGTCTCGGCGACGGATGCGGATCTTCCGGTGAAGCCCGGCAACCAGTTCACGTTCAGCCTAGACAATCCCCTCCAAGGGGCTTCCATTGATGCGACAACAGGCCGGTTTATTTGGACGCCGAACGTGGAACCGGGAACCTATACGTTCACGGTCCGCGTTCGCGACAACGGTTCGCCCGCGCTCGAATCGACCGCAGATTTCAACGTGATCGTGAACCCGCCTTTGGGGATGTAAGCGAGACCGATGCTGGGAAACTCCCGTGAGCGCCTTGCCGCTCACGGGTTCATTTATGATTGCACTCGATTGGAAGTTTTGTGAGAATTCCCTTAATTCGTTTGGAGTTCTGCAACCCTGAATGGGAATTATGTCCAATCCCGATTTGGCTTTGATGCAATACCTCGAATTGGCGACCATCTCTCAGGCGAAGCGGCAAATGGGAGGGCGGGATCGGTTTTTAATTTTGGCCGCCGTGGCCGCGTGCCGGGCGGGCTGGTTGGACGTGGCCGAGATTTGCCGAACTCGCGTGCTGGAACACAATCGGCATCACATGCTCAGCCGTTGGCCCACACTGCCCGATGCGGTTCGCAGTGAAGATTTTTCCTCGTTCCATCGGCAACTCGAACGCATTTGCAGTTTCGAGAAAGCCGAAATGCTCCTGCACGAATTGCAGGCCGATGTGGTGCTTCAGGATGAAGTTTCCCCCGGAGAACAAGCCTTGGCAAAATTGGCGGAGGCCGTTTGGGATGCGCCCGGCAATTCGCTCAACGAGGAACCGGAGCCAGGGGAGAGTGGGAAAACGGCATGAACCGCCCGGCTTCTTCGGAAGCAGCGGGGATGGTCTCGGCTTTCTTGGGGCTTTCTGCAAGCGGAGGCCTGTCGGAGAACTTCACGCGGGGCGGAATGCGAATTCGCATGCCGACTTTGATGTCGTCGGGATTGCGCAGCGTGTCGCGGTTGGCTTCGTAAATTTCCATAAATCGCCGACTGCTGCCCAGATGCTTCTGGGCCAGAACCGAAAGCGTGTCGCCCGGCTTGACCTCGTAAGTGGTTCCCGTTGATTCCGATTTGGATGGGAGCGAGGCCGAGGATAAAGAGGCCGGTGAGGCCGGCGTTTTCTCCACGGGCGGCGGGGTTTTCTCGACGAGATTGCCAGCCGGCGGCTTGGGCGAGATCGCAGGTTGTTCCGGCACGCTGGTCCAGCGTGCGTTCGCCGGTAAGGGAACATCGTTCGCCGGTGCGGGCCGGGCCAAACCCGGATCGCCAAACGGGCTGCCGACTTCGATTGCGCGGCGGGGATCTTGCGGAGGAGCGGGAACCGGTTCGGCCAAACTGATCGGGGCCGGCACGCCGGGAGAAATCGGCAAACCGGCACTCTCGGCGGCTGACGGTTCCGGTCTGCGATAGATTTCCGGCAGTTCCCAGGGATTCTTCGGAGCCGCCGACACCGGGGCATCGGAGGCCGGCGAATTCGCGGTGGGCGAATAGGGCGTAATCGGCTTTTCGGCGATTAAGGCATCCAACGCGGCGGGATCATCCAAAGGTGGAAGTTCTGCGAACGGATCGGGTTCGTTGCGGAAGAAAAAAGCCGCCACGATCCCCACAAGTAAAATGCCCAGCGCAAAACCGATCTTCTTGTCTCGATGCATGATGAACCTCTTGATAAGAACCAATCGGCATCCTGTCCGAGACGGCGGCGAGAAACCGCACCTCTCCAGGGATCGGCTTCTTCCAGGTTCGAGGTTCAATCAAAGCCGGGCGAACGCGGCGAGTGTAGCTATTTCCGCCCGAAAGCAGCAATTGCAGCGGTTCGCAGGAACGCATCAAACCGGCTTATTGATCGGAGTACAACGATTCCGCCACGCTGAGATCCGCCAGGCGAATGATGAGCAACCGCTGAATCCCCACCGAAGTTTCCTCCGGGTTCTGTTCGGGCGTTTCACTCTCGGCGGGATCTCTTTCGGTTCCGGTGAACTCGGAGGCGTGAAAGAATTGCTTGCCCAACGAATGTTTTTGTTCCGGCTCGCCGGTGATGACCACCATTTCTCCCACGTTCAAATCGAGCGAGAATTTCTGGCGATACAGCCGTTCGATGGCCTGCCGTTGTGGAAGTTGCCAACTTCCGCGCGTGACGGTCGGGCGGTTGACCACGCGTCCGTAATGGATTTCCGGGAGAAACTCGATCCTGGCCCAACCATCTTGAAGTTGCTTGGCATTCATGCGAAACACGCCGCGCATATTCTCGAAGGTTTTCTTTCGCGAACCTGTTTCAAGTGGCAGTTCGATTGTGGCTTGCGGAACGGGCTGCCCGATGCTGATTTCGCTGTCCACGCCCGATGGCATCGCGAAGCGTTGGCTGACGATCCGTTTTTCATCCCTGGCGGTGATGTCGGCAGTCATTCCCATCAGTTTTTGCAACGCAAGGGGGGGGTTGGCTCCCACGCGACCGATGCGGAAGCCGGCTTTCATCAAAGCCTTGCGGTCTTCCGCGGACAGCGAGCCGATTTGATCGACTTCGTCCCAAAGTTGCGAACCCAACAGGGGATCGTTCGCGGGACGCTCCACAAACACGATTTGCAACGTCACCGCGTTTCGTGCGGCGGGAATCTTCCCTCCCATTTTGTTGGCCGGCATCTCGCCCAAGGGAGATGTTCCCTCGCCGGAGAACCAAGCCGTACTCCAATTCAGCAGCAAGCATCCCGGCAGGCAGGCAAGGCAAAGCAAAACGAACAAGCCGCCCCGCCCGGGGAACGCCGGCACGAAGAAGTCAATCAACCGCGATAACCGAAGGCGGTTCACCGGGAAGAACTCCGCAGGGAAAATGGAGAATTCGAGAAGAATGTGAGAGAAGCGGGGAGTTTACGCCGACGGCAAAACCGTGTCAAACCGAATTTCCTACAAAAATGAGCCAAATTCTTAAGGCGATTTGAACGCGGGCGGGGTTTCCTGCGAATCGCCGGCGGGCGAACGATGATAGCGGGAGACCGCGCGGAGGCAGCCGGTTTTCATCCCGCGAGCGCACGCCAGCAATTGCGAAGTTTGGGATTCTTGCAAGAACGTGAACGCAAACAGCGACATCAACGCGGCGGCAATTAACAGCCCCCGGCGGATTTTTCGATCCCCAGCCAACACATCGATCATCGGCATGTACCAAGGCAGAATGCTTTTCTTAAACACCGAGGGATCGAAATCCGCATCGGGAGTAAAGTGCAAACTCCGATCCAAGGCGATCCGTTCCTCGCCGGGACGTTCCACGCCCAATTCCACGCGGGCTTGCTCGGCGGCGAAATCGGGATCGTGTTCGAAGGCGTGCATCACTTTTTTCAGATACATCACCCGGCGTTCCAGCGTGACCAATTTAACCTGAGTTTGATAGTGGTCGTCCTTTAACCTGAGATAAACCGCGAGTTTGGGGGACAAAGCCACCGCCGCATACAACCCGCCCGCCATCAGCATCAAACCCCAAAACAAAATCGCCACCACCCAAGAGGCTTTCACGGGTTTCTCCGTGGCAGACTCCGGCGAGTTCGCCGATTCGTGGGATGGGGTTTCTGAGGTCATGCTTTAATCCTCGTTCCCAAGCTCCGCTTGGGAACGCAGCAAATTCGTTGATTGTCCCCTTTTCGCCTTGCGAAGCGGAGCTAAGGAACGAGGCGAGCGGATACTCTTGGCGTTTTTTGCTTCCCGAAAACAAAACCACCCACGCGGGAGTCGGCGGAAGCCGAAGGCGTGGGTGGCGCGCTATTGGGTTTTATCGTCCGAGGCAAAGCCGGAACTCAAGTTTCATCGGATCGTTCCGCCGTACTGGGCTTGATCGCCGAGTTGTTCTTCGATCCGCAAAAGTTGGTTGTATTTGCAGATTCGATCGGTTCGGCTGGCGGAACCGGTTTTGATCTGCCCCGTGCCCAGCGCCACCGCCAAGTCGGCGATGGTGGTGTCTTCCGTTTCGCCGCTGCGGTGGCTCATTACGGAGGTATAACCGTTCCGGGTGGCAAGTTGCACGGCATCAATCGTTTCGGTCAGCGTGCCGATTTGGTTGACCTTAATCAAAATGCTGTTGGCAATGCCTTTGTCGATGCCTTCCTGCAAGCGGTTGACGTTGGTGACGAACAAATCATCGCCCACGAGTTGGCATTTCGTGCCGAGTTTGTCGGTCAGATTTTTCCAGCCGTCCCAATCGTTTTCATCGCAACCATCTTCGACGGAACAGATCGGATATTTCTCGACCCAATCGGCGAGGAAGTCGGCCATTTGGGCCGAGTCCAATTTCTTGCCGTCCACGGCATAGGTTTTGGAGGCTTTATCGTAAAACTCGCTGGCGGCGCAATCCAAAGCGAATTTCACCTGGTCGCCGGGTTTGTAGCCGGCTTTTTCGATGGCGGTCAGAATCACTTCGATGGCTTCTTGATTGGTTTTCAGGTCCGGGGCGAAGCCGCCTTCATCGCCAACCGCCGTGCTCAGCCCTTTGTCGGCGAGGACTTTTTTCAGCGAATGAAAAATTTCCACGCCGCAGCGAAGGGCATCGCTGAAGCGGTCGAAGCCCAAGGGCATGACCATGAATTCCTGCATGTCGATGCCGTTGTTGGCGTGCGCACCGCCGTTGATAATGTTCATCATCGGTGCGGGCAGACAGTTCGCACCCACGCCGCCGAGATAGCGGAACAAAGGCAAGTAACTGCTTTTGGCGGCTGCGTGCGCCGCCGCCAGCGAACAGGCCAAAATCGCATTGGCTCCCATGCGGGATTTGTTGGGCGTGCCGTCAATTTCGATCATTTTATGGTCGATGGCCCCTTGTTGGGTCACGTCCATGTCGATCAAAGCATCGGCCAGATGATCGTTCACGTTGGCCACGGCTTTCAGCACGCCTTTGCCCTGGTAACGCTTTTTGTCGCCATCCCGCAGTTCGCAGGCTTCGTGCTCGCCGGTGCTGGCTCCACTGGGCACAATCGCGCGGCCGATGGTGTTGTCTTCCAAAATCACATCGACCTCGACGGTCGGGTTTCCTCGGCTATCCAAAATCTCGCGGGCTTGAACATCGGCAATCGCAATAGACATCGTGGCTCCTCTGGCTCTTAGTTCCATGAAGGTGAGTTTGGGACGCAACCCCAGCGCGGGTTGGAAATCGTCCTCCGAATCGTTTTTTACCAACTGCCGACCCCGGCATCCATCGGCCCGCCGAAATTTGTGCAAATCTTTTCGGGGATTCCCAATAATGCCGGTTGGAAATCCCCATTCTCAACGGTTTTCTTCTATAAAATGGTAGCCGCTTGTCCCGAAAATCTTGACGACAGCTTGTCGCTGAACATAGAACCGCTTACCTTCTCGATTCGAGTTCACCTGGGCGAGAATTTCTAAATTCCGCTCGGTTTGATTTGACCCTGCTGAGGATTTCTGATGACTGAGCCTCGCGATTCCATTTCCAAGCACTCTGTTTTGGAATTCACTTCTACGCCGAGGCGAAGCGAATACGATGCCGTTGTGGTGGGTTCGGGACCGAATGGATTGGCGGCAGCGATTGAACTCGCCAAAGCCGGGCGAACCGTGTTGGTGCAAGAAGCCAAACCCGGCATCGGCGGAGGAACCCGCACCGAAGAACTCACCCTGCCGGGATTTCTGCACGATGTGTGCTCGGCGGTGCATCCGTTGGCGGTGTCTTCGCCGTTTTTTCGTTCGCTGCCTTTGGCCGAATGGGGCTTGGAATGGTGTTATCCATCCGCTTCACTGGCCCAACCTTTCGATGATGGCACGGCGGCGGTGGCGTATCGTTCGTTGGAAGAAACTGCCCTGCATCTCGGCCAGGATGGCCCGCGTTATCGGAAACTGTTTGAACCGTTCGTCAACCAGGCCGATGCCTTGCTCGCGGAAACATTAGGCCCGTTCCGCCCGCCCAAACATCCGCTGTTGATGATGCAATTCGGACTGCGGGCGATGCGTTCCGCCAAAGGGTTGGCGAATGCCTGGTTTCGCGATGAACACGCCAAAGGTTTGTTCGCGGGCATGGCGGCACATGCGGTATTGCCTTTGGAAAAATCCTTCACCGCCGCCGTGGGTTTGATGTTGGGTTTAAGCGCCCATGCCGCGGGTTGGCCGGTAGCCAAAGGCGGTTCGCAGGAAATCGCCAATGCGATGGCGAAGTATCTTCTTAAGTTTGGGCGGGGAGATCATCGTGGATTCTCCCGTGGCTCACCTGAGCGATCTGCCCAAAACCCAAGCGGTGTTGTTCGATGTGACGCCCCGGCAACTCGTGGAAATCGCCGGCGAAGAACTGCCGGAAAAATACGTCCGCCAATTGAAAAAATTCCGCTATGGGCCGGGGGTGTTCAAAGTCGATTGGGCTTTGGATGGCCCGATTCCCTGGAAAGCCACGGAATGCTTGTTGGCTTCCACAGTCCACGTGGGCGGAACTCTGTCGGAAGTCGCGGAATCGGAACGCGCTCCTTGGCGGAACGAAATCTCTGAAAAACCGTTTCTGTTAGTCGCCCAGCAAAGTTTGTTCGATGACACCCGCGCTCCCGCGGGCAAACAAACCGCCTGGGGTTACTGCCACGTTCCGCACGGTTCCACGGTCGACATGACCGAACGCATCGAACGTCAAATCGAACGCTTCGCCCCGGGGTTTCGCGAGCGGATTCTCGCCAAAAACGTGATGACGCCCTCGGACTATCACCGCTACAACGCCAACTACATCGGCGGCGACATCACCGGCGGCGTGATGGACTTGGGCCAACTCTTCACCCGCCCGGTTTCGCTTTGGAACCCCTACGCCACGCCGAACCCCAAGCTCTATATCTGCTCTTCCTCCACACCGCCCGGCGGCGGAGTCCACGGCATGTGCGGCTACTTCGCCGCAAAAGCGGCCCTGCGACAAGTTCTGCGCGACTAAAGACCGATCCCAAGCCGACGACCTGACGTCGAATCGTACCCGACGACAAGTCGTCGGCTTGGGGAAGTAGCCTTATTTCGCGTATTTGACGGTGCGGGTTTCTCGTAACACGGTGACTTTGATTTCGCCGGGATAGGTCAGCGCTTGTTCGATCCCTTTGGCGATGTCGCGGCACATTTTGGCGGCTTCGCGGTCGTTGACCTGCTTGGCATCGGCAACCACGCGAATTTCGCGGCCCGCTTGCACCGCATAGGCGTGATCGACCCCGGGAAAACCGCAAGCCAAGGCTTCCAGTTCTTCCAAGCGGCGGACATATTTTTCCAATGTCTCGCGGCGTGCTCCGGGACGGGCGGCGGAAATCGCGTCGGCGGATGCGACGAGCACGGTGTAGATATGATCCACGCGGATGTCGTCGTGATGCCCCAATGCCGCATGCACGACTTCGGGGCCTTCGCCGTAACGTTTGAGCAATTCCGCCCCAACGGCGGGTGGCCCCCCTCCATTTCGTGGTCGGCCGCCTTGCCGATGTCGTGAAAAAACCCGCAGCGGCGGGCCAAGGTTCCATCCAGCCCCAACTGCTCGGCCAACATTCCGGTCAGATAGGCGACTTCGATGGAGTGCCGGCGGACGTTTTGGCTGTAACTGACCCGGAAATTCAGTCGGCCCATCAGATCGACCAGTTTTTCGTGGACGCCCGATATGCCCGCTTCCTGGATCGCTTCTTGCCCCAGCGTGCGGATGTGGTCTTCCATTTCCTTTTCGGTTTCGGTGACGATTTCCTCAATCCGCGAAGGATGAATGCGGCCGTCTTGAATCAAAGCCTGCCAACGACAAGCGGGCGATCTTCCCGCCGCACGGTGTCGAAGGCGGAGACGATGACCACGCCGGGCGTGTCGTCGACGATCACGTCCACGCCGGTGACTTTTTCAAAGGCGCGAATGTTGCGGCCTTCGCGGCCGATGATGCGGCCTTTCATGTCGTCGTTGGGAATGTCGACTGACGAGACGGTCGTTTCAGATGTGTGGCGGCGGCATAGCGTTGGACCGCCATGCCGATCGCTTCGCGGGCTTGCCGATCGCATTCCTCTTTGATGCGGCTTTGATGGGCCAGAATGAGGCCGCCGGTTTCGTTTTTCAGTTCGCGGTCGAGGCGTTCCAAGAGCAAATTCGTGGCCGCCGATTGATCCAAGCCGGTGATTTTGTAGAGTTGCTCTTGTTCTTCTTTAAGAAGCCGATCCAATTCCTTTTCGCGGGCATCCATCGCCTTGCCCCGCTCGGCGAGTTGGGTTTGACGCTGTTCGAGCAGACGTTCCCTCTTGAGGTAATCCTGGTGCTGCTCATCCAGCATGGATTCGCGTTTATCCAGGCGGTTTTCCTGCTTGCGAAGTTCATCCCTGGTGGTTTGAAATTCCTTTTCCACATCCTTGCGGCGTTCGAGCATTTCCTTTTCGGCGGCGAGTTCCTGCGTGCGCGCACGTTCTCCGCATCTTTTTTGGCATCTTCAATAATTCGGTCGCGGGTTTGGTAGGCTTCGCCCCGCCTCATGCGGTCGAACAGAAAACCAATCGCCCCGCCGAGCACCAAGCCGATTGTGGCCCCAATCAAATAGTCCATCCATTGCTTCCTTCACGCTGCCTGTCTGGAGGGAGTTCCTCCTTAGTCATTCGCCGAGATGAAGCAGCGAAGACCAGTCGGCATTCAAAAGCAGGAGAAAGCAATTACGAAAAGCAAGCGAGGGGAGGGAATCCGCGCATGATGAACGGAGGCCGTCCACCAAACGGGGAAGAACCCCAGGAAATGACACCCCGCCGCCGTTGGTTTTCCGCGGACCGCAGGGAACGAAGATGGATCTCGGCGCAGACCCCGGCAGGCTTGAACCAACTGCCGGGAATCGTTACGAACAATGCCTCTCCAGGCTCCCGACTCTTTCCGGTTCGGCGAGGGAAAATCGCCCAAGGGAAAGAGTGTTGCGGATGCGGGGCGTTTCCGATCACAGCCGAACTTCGCGGGGGTTTTGCGGCGGAATGAACCGCGCACACCGCGAGGCGACTGACTTTCAGAACCGGCGAATTGGTCGAAACTGGCTTGAAGGAGTGTTGAAAACACGCCAAGAGGCAGAAAAGAACCAACACGCTGCGCACCGAGGGCAGCGAGACACGAAAGCAATTTTTAAGGGAGAGGTTTTGTCGTCACCAACAACCATCGTGGTTTTCCAACGGAACCGAACGTCCGCTTTTCGTTGAGCATGGAAAGGCCGATTTTTGGAACAGGCCGAACCATCCCCTTGCTCTCCTGGGTTTGAACGACCCGGAGATTCCAAAACAGGGATTGACCAATGGGAAAAAATGTGAATTGTGGGAAGCAGCCCGATAAAATGAAATCATTCCACCAAACCCAACCCAGCAAAACGAGTTAAGAGTTTATCCTACCATCGGGATTTCGCTGGTCAACCATCCCCAGGCATTCTCTGAGAGAAATCTTCAAGGATAAGTCAAGATAGATTCTGCTGTTTTTGGAAATTATTGCCGTCGAGGCCGGCGGAGAGCTAAGAGCCAGAATGATCCGCAGGGTGCGTGAAACGTGTTCAATGTTTTTCTGGCATTCTGCTCTCCGCCCTCCATCTCCGCTAGAATCGTCTGTTTTTCAAGATTTCTTACATGACTCACTTTCTCGATGACTTACGCAGCGGGTTGACCGGCTTCTCGTTGAAAGGTCGGCGGGTGCTCGCGGCGGTCTCCGGCGGAGCCGACAGCGTGGCGATGCTCCGCGGGCTAAGGGAATTGCAAGATGAGTTCTCTCTTTATCTTACGGCGGCTCATCTCGATCATCGGCTTGCGCGGGAAGAGCTCCACCGCCGATGCCGTTTGGGTCCAAAACTTTTGTGCCGGGTTATCCGTTCCTTGCGTGAGCGAACGTCAAAATGTCAAGGCATTGCAACGAGAAACCAAACAAACCTTGGAAGAAACCGCCCGCCAAACCAGATACGAATTCCTCGAACGAACGGCCTTAGCACACCACTGCACGGAAATCGCGCGGCGCACTCGGCGGACGACCAAGCGGAAACCATTCTGCATCACATCCTGAGAGGCACGGGTCTCGCCGGCTTGAAAGGCATCCCCCGCGAGCGACGGCTTTCCGCGAATCTCCGCATCATTCGCCCGCTGCTGGAAACCCGGCGACGGAAATCGAAGCCTGGCTGGCGGAACTCAGTCAAGGCTATCGGCACGATGCCAGCAATTCCGATCCCGCTTTCACTCGCAACCGTCTACGAAACGAATTGCTGCCACTTTTAAGCGATGACTATAACCCCCAAGTCATCCCCGCCCTGTTGCGATTAAGTTGGCAAGCCGCCGAGATGGAAGAGTCACTCCAACATTTCGCCGAAATAAAACTCCAAGCCGCAATTTTGGAGCAATCCCCGAATTTCTGCAAATTGAATTGTGAAGTGCTCGCCCCGGAACCGTTGGCGTTCCGCCGAATGTGTTTGACAGTGCTTTGGAAGCAACAAAACTGGCCCCGCAAGCGGATGACGTTCGCCCATTGGAACGATTTAGCCGAACTTTTGACCCAACCCCGCGGAGGCATCAGCCTGCCCGCCGGGCTTTCCGCCCTCCGCCGCAAGCACTGGCTGAGCCTGGAACGGCAACCGAAATGAACCGGAGATCATCCCTCGTAACCCCCCCAAAGAAAAAACAGAACCCGTTGCCCATTTGATATGGGCAACGGGTTCTGCGGATTTCTCGTGTTGGATCGAAGGGTCTTCCGTGAGGATTCGGTTAGCCGAATCGCCGGAAGCAAGAAAGAAGACGATCCTACGAGTCGGTGGTTGCCTCATCGACAACCCGCCGGCTGTCTGGTTTAGGCGGAACCACCTCGTTGTTGGCTACTACAGTCGTATTCCACTAGACCACCTCCTTTCCCAAATAAAACACCCTGCGTCGACCGGCTCACCAATCCGGCCTCTTGGCAGGCTGACAACCCATCGTGCCGCGTGAGCACGATAACGACAATAGAATTGTCACAAAAAAACCGGCAAAGGCAAGCCCAATTCCACGCGAATTGAAAATTTCGCCAATCCCGTGTTTTCTGCGGTCATCCTGAAGTGCTGCTTAATTGCTGCCGTTCATATCCCCGCCCGAGGATTGTTCGGCTTGGGGGCCAGATGCCGAAATGCCGCCGTTATTCATGGACGAGTTATTGGAATTGTTGTTGTTGGAATAGGGGCTCATGTTGCACGCCGCAAAGCCTTGTGCGACATCGTGCAATTCGTAATTGACGGCGGCAGAAAGCTCCGCCAAGCCCACGATCATTCCCAAGCCCACAATCGTGCCCACCAAGACCAGTTCCGAGGAAATGATAAAACCGTTCTCATCCGCCCAGAAACTTTTCCACAACGCTTGCATCTGATGATTCCCATTTTGGATTTTTAATCTTGGGGCGAACTCCCGATGTCGGGCCGCCTGGGAAAGTCTAGTTTCAGAAACGAAGCAGTGCCGCAGGATTTTCGCGTTGCCGAAAAGAATCGCGGCTGTTATTCGGGCAGAAACGGAAACAACCGCCGTGCTCGGCTTCAGTCAGGGGCGAGCCGTATTCGCAGGGTTCAAAGGCTTGCACGTAGCGAATGGCCGATCCGCGATCCGGCCCGTAAATCGAAACCAACAACTCGCGGTAGCGATCCGCATAGGGGGCGATTCGGTTGCGAAGATGCCTGCCCAACCAAGCCCGGCGTTCGGCTGCCTCGGCGGGCGGCGGTTCGGGGAAGAAGTGATTGTAAGGCAGCCATTCGTAAAATTGCGATTCGTGGCAAGCCAGCATGTCCATCATCAGTTCCAGCACCGGTTCGATGTCCACCGCCACCGTGGGCGAAAACGGATACGGCCTTTGGAATGTATCCATCATGTAACAGATAATGGGGTTGTATCGCAACGCCGGCACATCGGGAACAATCGGCGGAACCGTCACCATGTACGCCGCATCGCAAACCAACTGCGAAGTGTAACGATGGTCGGGGTGGTAATCGTTGGGGCGATGAGTCAGCACCAAGTCGGGTTGATATTCGCGAATCAACCCGATCAATTGTTCGCGGGCTTCCAACGTGGGTAAAAGGTATCCGTCGCGGTTGTCCAATACGTCGTACTCGATCCCGATGGCCGCCCCGGCATGTTTGGCTTCTTGCCGGCGGATGTCCGCTAACTGTTGGCCGGATTTTTGATGATGGCCCGATTCCCCGTTGGTCATGCTGATGAACCGCACCCGATGGCCAGCCTGGTGCCAAACACCGCCACGCCGCCCACGGTTAAATCGCAATCGTCGGGATGTGCCCCGATGGCCAAAATTTTTAACGGTTGTTCGCTCATGGAAAATGGCTCCGTGATAACCCATCGAAAAACAAAAGTGTCCAACATCTTTCGGGCATTGCAAGCGTGGCAAAAACCCTGAGGGCGATTTCCCTAAGAGTCGGCGGCTCACTCTTTTTAACGGCGAAGCGTTGATTTCTCCACCATTCCCGCGACAATGACAGTGTTCGACCCCGCGACTTCGTGTAAAATTGACGCAAAGACCTTCTAGGGAAACGCCAGGGCTTTACCACAATTCACCGTCAAAAATCCTTTGACAAAAAGGAGCGGATCGTGGCGACTGATTTGATCGCGTTGGAAACCGAAGAAGATCCGTTGGCTTTGATGGATGAAATCGAGGCGCCTCAAGAAAGAAAAAGACGCCACGATTCTGGCCCATTATTACGTGGATGGCGAGATTCAGGACATCGCCGATTTCGCGGGCGACAGCTTGCAGTTGGCCCGCGATGCCACGCGAGTGACCACGGGCACGATTGTGTTCAGCGGCGTGCATTTTATGGCGGAGTCGGCCAAAATTCTGAACCCCGAAAAACGGGTGCTGCTGCCCGATTTGCTCGCGGGCTGCTCTTTGGCGGAAAGCTGCCCGTTCGAGAAATTGGCGAGCTTTCAAGAGGAACTCCGCGCAGGCGGCCGGGATTTTGTAACGGTGGCTTACATCAACACATCCGCCGCCGTCAAAAGCCTGTGCGATTGGATCGTCACCAGCGGCAACGCCCGCGAGATTATCGAAAAACTTCCCCGCGATAAAGAAATTCTCTTCGTGCCCGATCGGCATTTGGGGCGGTATTTGATGGAAGTTTCTGGGCGGGACATGATTTTATGGCCCGGTTCTTGCATGGTTCACGAGGTCTTCAGCATTCAGGATCTCCATCGGGCCAAACGGAACAACCCCGGCAGCCAGGTGATTTCGCATCCCGAATGCCCGCAAAACATTTTGGAAATTAGCGATTTTATCGGGGGAACCGAAAAAATGCGTAAACACGTGGCTTCCATTGAAACACCGGGCACGTTTTTGGTGGCGACCGAAGCCAACATGATTCACGCCTTGGAAAAAGCCGCCGGCTGGCACACGTACATTCCGGTTCCTGGAATTATGGCCTCCACGGGAGAAACCTGCGCCTGCAACCGCTGCCCGCACATGGCTCGCAACACGCTGGCCAAGGTGCGAGACTGCCTCAAATACGAAACCCCGGAAATCCCCTGGCAACCCTATTTCGCGCAAGCCCAAGAAGTTCTCACCCGCAGCTTGTTGTAATCCGGTTATGAGGATTCTTTCAAAAATTTGAGCCGCCGATTGCAAAGTTCACAATGAATTTGTTGTGAGTTTTGCAAGGTGTCACCTAAACTTACTTGCCAGGATCGGCAAGCGGCCTTCGGTCAATCGGACGACTGTCTTCGACCCCTCGGAGTCGATCATGCGGGTTCGTCCCTATTTTATCCAACATTTTGCGCCGAACGCCTTGGCTGCTGGCCTGGATGGTTTTTTACGTTGCGCCCGCGATGGGGCAGCAACCGCCGCTTTCCGGGCCGACGTTTCCCACCATCGAGACGCCGATAGCCGAGCCGAGCCAAGCCCAGTATTGGATTGCCAGCAGTCGGGAATGTTCTCAGCGCTGCCAAACGCGGTGTCCCCAAGGAACCCTGCGTTATTTTGCCGCCGCTGCGGATAATCGTTTATCTCCTTTGACCGAGCCGACGTTTCTGGCTTCGCTCAATTACGATGTGCCGATTTGCTTTGTGATCCACGGAGATTTGACCTCGTTTGATGAACTCCATCGGGCCGCGCCGGCCATTGTGAAATGGATTCGCGGCGGATCGGGCGGGCAACCGGTGCAAATCGTGTTTTACACCTGGCCCAGCGATGATGCGGCCGCACCGTTCCCCGAACTCGACATTTCTGCGCGCGGCGAGCGGGCGGAGTTCAACGGGTGTTATCTGGCCAAGTTGATTTCTCAATTTCCCGCCCAGGCCCGCATCAGTTTTTTCGGCCATAGTTTTGGGGCCAGGGTGACAACGGCCACTTTGCATTTGATCGCCGGCGGCACGCTTCCGGGTTGTCGTTTTCGCATGAATCCCGCGGCTCCCCGCACTTATCGGGCGGTATTTATCGCCGCCGCCTTGGATCGCGATTGGTTGAACCCCGGCGAGCGGTATGGCCGAGCACTCTGACACCACCGAACGACTGCTCAACCTCCATAACGGGGCGGACATTATCATCAATCTGTATCCGCTCCGCGTGTTGTTCGGTAGGGATGCCTTGGGGCGGTTTGGCTTCTCGCCCGGTGATCGGCTGAGGATGGGTAGGCTTTCCCCGCGGGTCTTGGACTGGGACGTGACGATGAAGATTGGTTCCGCCCATGCCTGGTCGTATTACTATCGTCGCCCGGAAATCGCCGCCGTGATGGGGCCGCTTTTGGTTTTCTCGAATGGCCCCTCACAAAGCTTTACGCCTATGATCGGCAGCCGGATTTCGAGGGAATCGAAACCGCCTGCCTTGTTGCTGCGAGATTCCACGCGAACGGAAGAATCTTCGGCGATGCGCTCGGGATTGTGACGTTTCCGATTTCAAGGAAGGCCATCGTGTGTGTTTCACGAAAATGAGTGTTTTTTTCTGAGCCGCGAAGCGGCGACCGCAATTCCGCGATGATCCGTTCCCATCAGAACAAGAAAACTTGCGGCCGCCGCTTCGCGGTTTCCGAAATTCTGAAATTGCCTCAAGACCCTTGGTATGATGGCCCGAAAAATCCATCAACTTTCTTGAAACACACACAAGGCCAAGGAATGCCATGCTGCAAACTCTCCCGGAAAACTTACCGCGATATAATGTCCAAGAAACTTACCAATGGAATTACGAGCATGCACCAGACCGGTTGAGTTGGAAGTTCCCCGTGTCCCCGGCGAGTGGACATTCTGCGGTTTGAAGGTTCCCTCTCCCCTGGGAATGCCGGCGGGGCCGTTGCTCAATGGAAAGTGGGTGTTGTATTACGCCTCGTTGGGATTTGACGTGCTGACCTACAAAACCACGCGGAGCAGCAAACGGGCTTGTTATCCTCTGCCCAATTTGCAGCCGGTCGTCACCGGGCCGTTGAGGGGCGTTGAGCACACGCTGCCCGTCAGCGACACGATGCAAGGCAGTTGGGCGGTATCGTTCGGGATGCCTTCGGCTTCTCCCGATGACTGGCGGGCAGATGTTTCCCGGACTCGCAAGCATTTGCCCAAGGAAAAACTGCTTTGCGTTTCCGTGGTAGGCACGGTTCAGCCGGGTTGGTCGTTGGAGCAACTCGCCGCCGACTACGCTCAATGTGCCCGGTGGGCCGTCGAGAGTGGGGCGGATTGCGTGGAGACGAATTTTTCCTGCCCCAACGTGACCACCTGCGATGGACAACTCTATCAAAACCCCAAAGCCGCCGCCTTCGTTTCGGAAACGGTCCGCCAAGCCATTCCCCGCGTGCCCTTCATCGTCAAGATCGGCCAGGTGAAAGATGAGTCCGCCGCCGAGGAATTGTTAAAAGCGGTTGCTCCGTTCGTGGATGCCTTGGCGATGACGAACAGCGTGGTGGCGCAGGTTCGGCAACCCAAAGGCGATTTGCTTTTCGACGGCCAGCAGCGAGGAATCTGCGGCGAAGCGGCACGGGAAACATCGCTGGCTCAAGCCGCGACGTTCGCCCGCTTGATCGCTTTGCGGGGGGACAAGGTTCGCGTGATCGGCGTGGGCGGGGCATCCACGGCGGAACACGTCAAGGACTACCTCACCGCCGGAGCGGAAGCCGTTCAGATCGCGACTGCCGCCATGATTGATCCTTTGGTCGGCTTAAAAATCCGCCGCCAATTCGCCGAGGAGAGATTCAATCCCTGAGCCAGCCTTTTCGCCAAAGGAAGAACAGAAACCCGCTCACGGTGCAGGTCATCACGCCTAAGACGAACGGGTAGCCGTAAACCCATTTCAATTCGGGCATGTTCCAAGGCGAGACTTGGGTGTCGAAGTTCATGCCGTAAAGCCCGGTGATGAAGCTCAAAGGAATGAACAGCGTGGCGATGATGGTCAGAATTTTCATGACTTCGTTCATCCGCGTGCTGATTTGCGAGAAATGAAAATCTCGCAAGTCCGAACACATTTCGCGGTACATCTCGCTGACTTCGATCAACTGAATGGCGTGGTCGTAGCAGTCGCGAAAGTAGATCCGCGTTTCTTTGGTGATGAGCGGATGATCGTCGCGAATCAGCGCGTTCACCGCTTCCCGATGCGGCCATAGCGTGCGTCTTAACAGCAATAGATCCCGGCGGACTTTGTGAATGTCTGAAATCAAATGCAAATCGGGATGCTTCAACACATCTTCTTCCAAACGGTCCACCCGCTCCCCGACGCCTTCCAGCACGGGGAAATACGCATCGAACGCGGCATCGACCAGAGCATAGGCCAAGTAATCCGGCCCGTGTTCGCGAATTCGCCCACGAGATTTTTTCAGCCGCTCCCTGACGGAATCCCAACAATCGCCGGGTTCTTCTTGAAAGGTCAACAGATACCCTTCGCCGATGAAGAAGCTGACTTGCTCGTAATGCAGATGGGCATTCACCGAAGGCATGCGGACGACCAGGAACAAATGGTCGGCGTAGGATTCGAGTTTCGCCCGTTGATGCACGTTGACCACGTCTTCAATCGCCAACACGTGCAGATGAAAAATCTCGGCGACTTGTTGAATCGTCTTGGCATGCCCCAAACCGCTGATGTTGACCCAAGTCACAGAGGTTTTGCTCAATAAGTCGGCAATGTCGTGCGCGGAATCCAAAGTCTGATCCGCGTATTCGTGCGGCCCGTATTGGATCACGCGGATCTCCGGCGGCGAGGAATCGGGATCGCTATGGATCACCCCCGGCACCGCACCGGGCCGAGTCCGCCGCATGAAAGGCCGCGAAAGATTGATGTGCTTTCTCACCTCGCGCAACATCATAGCCACCTCAGATCAAGCAAGGACACAAACTCTACCGTTCCATGTGACCAGGCAGCTCATGCTCCCCGCTCGTATTTTGATCTTAACGAGGAAGGGTTGTTCTTGGCCATCCTTAATTGGCGTTGTAAATGTCTTCGCCGTTGTAGTGTTCGTAGAACAGCTTGCCGATGTCGTCGCTGAGCAGGTCCATGTATTCGCGCTTGAAGGTTGTGTATTTCGTGTCATACGCCGATCGGACCACGGCCCGCGGATAGATGGATTCCAAGTCGGTGGTAAAAATTTGCTCGCCCGTTTCGCCATCCATCTGCCACACGTTGACCAACACATCCGAACGCCCGCGGAACAAATCGGAGCTGTTCTTTTCGTAAAGGCTGAACTTGTTGACTTCGATGTGGACCACATACGTCGCGCCGAACGCCGCCCCGATTTCATCCGGGGAATCCCAATCGGGATTGCGGTCGATCCAATCGCGAATGCGGTCGGGATTGATGACCTTGATCTTTTTCTCGAACATCCGATGAGCGACTCTCTTCGCCAAATCGTGGTCGATGTTGGCGAAGTCCCATTTTACGTCGCGGGGGGCGTAACAGACCACCGCCACGGTTGCGTCCTTGTCGATCATGGACAGGCCGGTATCCCGGTCGAAGTCCGGTTCAATCGACGGCGGGCCGCCGATCAATAAACCGGCCAGCAGAAAATAATTGCAACCCGTCAGCACCCCGGCCATCAGCACGAGCAGCAACAATTGCCCAAGGGCGGACCGGCAAAGACGGCGAATAATAGCTTGACTCATTACAAGATCCCTACAGGTAGGTTCCAAACGATTCGGTCCAAAACGAGCAGCGAAGATTTCTCGGCTCATCCAAGCCGGATGGAGAAGTTCAAGCGGCACGAGGATAGAGGATGGAGAACCTACTGCCGTTGGCTTGGTTGGCCATCCTCTCTCGTCCATTCTCCCTCTTCTCCACTCGCTTCTGCCGAAACGGAAATGAAGAATGTCTTAAAAGATCTCTTCGCTGGCTTTGTGGCTGTAAAACAGATGGGAGATTTGACTGGAGACGCGGTCTAAGACTTGTTTCTGAAATATCCTCAGCGATTCGACCCGGTCTTTGGGATGGCCTTCGGGATAGGTCGTGCCGAACCCTCGGGAGAACACTTCCCGCACCACGGGTTCGCCGTTTTCCTTGGTGACTTCGTAAGCGAAGACTTCGCCGTTGACCACGCCTCGGTAAAGCGATTTGCTGTTTTCCTCACGGAAAGTCACGCGGCCTAGCTTGATGTAGATGATGTAATCTACGTCGAAATCCTCGACCAGATCGCGCGGATCATCCAAGTGCCCGCCGTTGTCGTCCATCCAAGTTCGGACATCGTTGCTATTCATCAGTTTCACGCCTTCGCGTTTCAGTCGGCGGGAAATCTCTTCCACGATTTCGTAATTCACCGAGAGATCCCCGCCTTCGATCATGCTGGGGGCCGAGCAGAGCACGACGACTTGTTTGTCGCCATCTTGTAGGTTCACACCGGTCGCGGTTTGAAACGCCGCCGTTCTTTCCGGATCGCCGAAAAACACTTTGCCGGCCAGAACGAAGATCCCGCACCCCGCGAAGCCGGAGAGGCAAAGCCCCAAAAATAGCCATCGACCGAACGCGATCCAGCGTTTGCAGGCGAGCACCGGACGAACCGCGACTTGGTCTCGCGCATCTTCCATGATGAAGCGAACCTTTCCCTTTGAGTGAATCGGTTGGCGATATTGAGAATCGAATGCAAACGCCGATTGGGGGTGCAAAACTCAAAATTGAAGCTTTTAGCGATGAGCTTTTTTCTCTGTGTTTTCTAGCGTTTGGTCTTCGCGAATCGGTAACAGCTAACAGCGAGAGCAGAAAAGACTGCGTGTACTGAGAGTTTGAGTTCAAAACCACAATCGAAAGCCCCATTGGATGAGGCCGACGGATAACAGCGAGATTAAGAACCAGACGAGGATTTCCGAAAGAGGATGTACGAAACCATGCCGCCCGGTGATCGCGGTTTTGAAGCTCCACGGAATCTGCACCGCGCAGCAAATCGCCAGCAACAAACCCGCCGCATTGGTTTGGGCGGATTGCAGAAACTGGCCGCGAACGAAATGAGCGAAGCTGGTTGTCATGCCGCAACTCGGACAAGGCACCCCGAAGACTTCCCTTGCCGTACACGGAGGCAAACCCAATTGTTGGTGGGTTCCCAGCCCCGAAGGGTCTGGTTGCAACCGCGTCGCCACGAAAAAGCCCCCGATAAGAAACATTCCCCATAACCCCCAAGCCGCGCACAGAACGGGGCGAAGGAATGGAGTTTGTCGCCGATGAGGTGTTGAATTTGGGAGATTGTGTGAGAGAGGGCGGTGTCTTAGTTTTTTTTCGCCCGCGTCGCAAGAGCGGTTTAGGGAAATTCGGAGATCGTTTCGCATCTTTAGCTTTCAGCAGTCAGCTTGCAGCGGTCAGCTTTCCCTCAAAAATCAGCACTCGACAATCATCAATTCCGTTCAGTTTTCGGCTAATCGACCAAAAATTCCAAGCGACCCTCTCCCAATTCTGAAAGCTGACCGCTGAAAGCCTACTTGCCCGGCACGATTTCAATGCGGCTCCAATAGGCATCTTCGTAGTGCCAATCGGTGGGGGCGTTTTGGATTTCCAGCAGCACGGGTTTTCCGGCGAATTTGGACAAATCCACGGAGATCGAAACCCATTTCTCGCCCGCGTTGGCTTTGTCGATCGGCTTGTCTACGAGTTTCTCCCCGTTGGCCAGCACGGTCAATTTCCAATCGCCTTCCGGGTGGCGGTTGATTTCAAGTTCCAAGTCGGCACTTCTGTTTCGCGGGCAACAAAAATGGGGCGCGGAGCACGCAGGGCGTATTCCGGTCGCGGGGCCTCGTTTGGAGTATGTTGGTTTTCCCCTGATGTTCCTTCAACAAGCGCACGCCTTCCCCCGCGTCGGAAATCGCGAACGGCCCGGTGAGAGTGGAGGCGACGAGACCGAAGCGTTCCGGCTCGATTTCCGCCTTCAGAATGTTAGGATCGGAAGGCGGCGGTTGCGGATGCCGGCGGGATGGCAGGTTTTCGAGATCCCGATAATCGCGGGCAAGATAAATTTCATCGAACCACGCCGCTTCGCCATCGGGACAGATCAGCGAAAAGCCCGTGAGCGTAAACTCGCCGAAATCGCCGAACACGTCCCGATCCAACCGTTGCCAATCTTTGGGAAGTTTCCGGTCCAATTTGAGCGCGGGAGCCTGGTCCGCCTTTCCCAGTCCACGAAGATACCGATAACCGAACTCCAACCCGCGCCCGAAGGATTCCCACGGTCGCCTGGCCCGAACTTTGCGGTTGGGGTTGAGATTGGGATCTCGGCGAACGCGGGGCCGTTGATTGCCGAATACCTCGCCGCCGAAAATTCCATCGTGGGCAATCGCCAAAGCAATGTTTTGACCATCGGTTTTTTTCCAGGCAAACGAAATCAAGCGGTATTCCCCCAAGCGGGGAACCGCGCGAATCGGTGCTTGAAGCCCCGGCAGCCGAGACTGCCCCCGTTCGGGGGGCGTGATCTTCACGCTGCTCTTGCCGGAAAACGGGGCGGCATCGTCCAAAGCCGCCGTGCCCTCGCCTTCGGAAAGCTCTTTGAGGAACGCTTCGTTTTCTTGAAGCAAAGGCAACAAACCCGGTCGATAGGCACAAAGCGATATGCCCCGCCAGTCCACTGCAAAAGCCGCCAGGTCTTGGGGCGGTTTCGGCGGAGAATTTTTTGAGGGCGTGGGAAACTGAATCAGCCGCACGCTCACGGTTCTTCCGCGGAAGGAATCCACGGGAATCAGCAACGGATCGGGGCCGCGCACATCGCGGGCGGCGGGGATTTCCAAATCCGCAATCGCGGTTCCCTCTATCTCGACCAGCAGCGACACCCCCGGCGATTTCTCTGCGGGACGATTGACCGCCAACACCAGCCAGCGATCTTGAACACCGATTCGCAGCGATTTTTTCAGCGAAACGAACGGCCCCCGCGAAGCCAACAGCACGCGATAACGAGGATCTTCGCGGTCGTATTCTTCCCAAGTGTTGCTCAAGACGAGGGACTCAGAGGGATCGGTTTCCAATTCCCAATCCGCCAGCACCGGGACTTGCGACAACGCCTGCCGAGAGAGTTCGCGGTGGAGTTGTTCGCGGTCGAGTTCGAGTTCCGGTTCCAGCCAATTGAGGGAATCGCGAATGTCCAAAGGATCGGAACCAGCCGGCCCCTTGGTCAACAACGGATCGACGGACAGCACCAACTCCCGCGCGAATTTGGGATCGTTCGGCTTTTCCAAAGCCAAGCGGCCGGTATCGAGAACTTGATTCGTCCCTTGCACCACGGGGCTTTGGTAAAGCGTTTTTTCCTGTTCGCCGCGAAGCGAAATCTTCCATTGGATGCACCCGCCCTTGCCGACCGATTGATCCAAACCCGCCCGCGTGCGAAAACTTTGGGCGAAAGCAGGCAACGGAATCGCAATCTCATGAAAGGCATGCACGCCGAAGCCCCAGCCGAAATCCCGGCCTCCGCTTTTGAGCGGTTGGCGATACACGTTGCGGTCTTGCTGCCAATGCCAACTGCTGCCCAAGGGCGAATCTTGCTTGACGGCAAGCGGGGCGATCATCGTCAGCGGAACCTGATGCGGCCAAAAAAACCGCCGGCACCACACGCTGTCGAACCGTACCCAAAACGGGTCCAAACTCCACGCCGGTTGGCATTGATGATACCAACTCGCGATTTGGTTTCGGTTCCCATGCACGAAGGGCTGCAAACGCTCGGTGGAGACCGTGGCTTTCAAGCCGTCCGTGGTTTCCAGTTGCATGATGCGGGCGTGTTTGTTGGAGTCCGTCGCGCTTTGCGGCGAAAGCACGGCCATTTGTTGGAAATAAATCGGCCAGACTTCCGGCAGCGGAAAATGGATTTCCAACAGATCGTTGAAGAAAATTTCCTGAATCCCATCCTCCAACAACAGCGTGACCGATTTCGCCCCCCAGCGGAGCGAACGAAACGCAATTTGCCGGCCATCCTTCAAAAACGCATGGCCGGGGTCGTACAAATCCAAGCTGCGAGGTTGCCAAACCACCCGCTTCAACCATTGCGTGCCGACCCGCACGGGGGAATTTCTCGGCAAGCGCGGCATGTGCAACGGCAGGCTGGGGTTGACGAGCAAATGCTTCGGCAAGGGCAGAAAGGCCGAGCCTTGCCCGCTGCGAAATTCCACGACTTCGCCGGGCAAGCGGTCGCCGCCGAAAAACTCGACGAAGGCATCCGGCGGGGCGGCGGGGGAAAGTGATTCATCGATCAGCCAACGGAACGGGTTATTTTCATCGAAAATCCCCCGCCCGTTGAGCGTGGGCTTTTGCTTTTCATCTTGCCAATTTTTCAGATCGTTTCCCGCGATGCGGCTGCCATCGTTCAGTTCCGCCGCATACCGCCCCTCTTCAGCCACCGCCCGCAACGAGAAACCCAACAGGAGCAACGCACCGGTCAAAAGTCGTTTCCGCAGCACGTTCCCGATCATGAAGTTTATCGCTCTCGATAGATTCGCAAGGTGTAGATTGTCCCAGAGCTTTCGATTTTACCGGAGCCTGCCTTGGAAAGTCTAACCACCGCGAATCCCGCCGATCGGTTGCCCCGTCGCGATGCAATAGTTTACATTCGAGCATCAGTCGGAATCGCTATTCTTCAAACAAAAACAAGGATCATTCGTGTTTAAGTTTTTGCACGCGGCGGACATTCATTTGGATAGTCCGCTGACAACGCTCAGCCAATATCCTGGTGCGCCCGTCGAGAAAATCCGCCTCGCCGCGCGGGAAGCCTTGACCAATTTGGTGCGGTTTGCCGTGGAAGAAAATGTGGCTTTCGTCGTGATCGCCGGCGACGTTTACGACGGCGATTGGGACGATTACAACACCGGGCATTTTTTCAATACGCAAATGATGAAGCTGGCCCGCGCGAACGTGCCGGTCTATCTGATTTCGGGCAATCACGATGCCCAAAATAAGATGACCAAGAACCTGCAACTGCCGGCCAACGTGCATCAGTTTCCCACCGAGGCTCCGGCCACGGTTCGCTTGGAACATCTGCCGGTCTCGCTGCACGGGCAGGGTTTCGCCACGCAAAGCGTGAAGCAAGATTTATCCCTCGATTACCCGCAGGCGGAGTCCGGGCGGTTTAACATCGGCATTTTGCACACCAGCGTGGATGGCCGGGAAGGCCACGCGGATTATGCTCCTTGTACTCTCAATGGGCTGATTTCCAAGGGGTACGATTATTGGGCGTTGGGGCACATTCATCAAAGGGAAATCCTTAAAGAACGCCGGCCCATGATCGCTTTCCCCGGCAACCTGCAAGGCCGGCACATTCGCGAAACGGGGGCCAAAGGGTGTTTGTTGATCGAAGTCGATGGCAGCAACCAAATCACGAATCACACTTTTCAAGCGTTGGATACTTTCCGCTGGGAAATCTGCGAAGTCGATCTGGCCGATGTCGAACACCCCGATGACATCTTGAATCGCGTGGCCGAGAATCTGAACCAAATCGCGGGGCAAACCGATGGCCGGGCGGCGGCGGTGCGGGTGGTGCTAAAAGGGTCTTGTGCGTTTCATGATTTACTCTACGCCAGCCAATCGCATTGGACGGCCCAGATTCAAAGCGTGGCCAACCAGCAGAGTGCGGAAAATCTCTGGGTCGAAAAGGTCAAGTTCAAAACCACGCCCGTCAAAGCCGCCCGCGATTTGGCGGAGTTGGACGGCCCCATCGCCGAGCTTTCCGCCTGCCTGAAAGAATGGACCGCAAGCGACGAAAAAATGCAGAGCCTTCGCGAAAGTTTGAACGATGTGAAACGCCGCATCCCGGCGGAATTGCTCGCGGGCGAAGAAGGCATTCCGTTGGACAGCCTCGATTGGCTGCGAAGCACGTTGGAGGATGTGGAAAAGTTGGCCATCGGCAGGCTGCTCAGCCGGGAGGAAACCGCATGAAAATTCTGCAATTGGATCTGATCCCCTTCGGCCCCTTCGCCGATCAAACCTTGGATTTCAGCCAAGGGCAGCACGGGCTGCATTTGGTGTATGGCCCCAACGAAGCCGGCAAAAGTTCCACGCTCCGAGCACTCACGCAGGTGCTTTACGGCATCGAACCGCGAACCCCGGACGATTTTCGCTACCCCTACAAAAACCTCAAACTCGGAGCCAAGTTGGCGAATACCGAGGGGAAGACGTTGAGTTTTCTCCGCCTTAAACGCAACAAAGATCCGCTCCGCACGATCAATAACGAAACTCTGAACGAGAATTGCCTGGAACCGTTTTTGGGCCACGTGGACAAAGACACGTTCACCCGGCAGTTCGGTTTAAACTGGGAAAACCTCGTGGCAGGCGGGCAGGAGATGGTCCGTTCGGAAGGCGAGTTGGGGCAAATTCTATTCGCCGCCGGTTCCGGTTTGACGGTATTAACTCAAGTGCAAAATGCCATCGAAAAAGAAATGCGGGAACTGTTTTTGGCTGGCGGCAGCGTTCCCAAAATTAACGAACTTCTCAGAAGACATCGAGAGGCGGAAGACCACCTCCGTCAAGTCCGGCTCAGCAGCCAAGAATGGAAAAAACACGCCGAGGCATTGGAAGAAGCCCAGCACTTGCAGCAAGAACTCGCCGGGAAGAAAAAGGCGGTGGAGCGAAACCGCAATCGGCTACAAAGAATCCAATCCGCGAAAATGCCGATTCAAAAATTCCGCGATACTCAAAGCGAACTCGAAGAACTCGAACGCACCGTGCTGTTGCCCGCAGGCTTCTCTAAACGCAGGCAAGAAGCCCGCGACCGCTTATTGAAAGCCGGGCAATCGCAGGCTGCGCTCCAGGAAGACATCGCCCGCCTTGCCGAGCAGATGCAAAACGTTGCGGTCAATCAAACCGTGCTCGATCAGGCGGCGGAGATCGAAGCTCTTTACAAGCAGATCGAGTTTTATATCGAGTCGGTGAAAGATTGCCCGATCGTCAACAGCAAACGCGAAGCCGCCGAAAAAGAAGCCCGGCATTTGCTCGAACAAGTCCGGCCCGGTTTTCCGTTTGAGCGGGTGACTGAACTTCGCATCGCCGAGGCGGAGGGAACTTTAATCGGCGAATTGGGGCCGGATTTCAAATCGCTGGCGGAGCGTGTGGAATCCGCCCGGCGAGACCTCGCAGAATCCCAACAGCAATTGGCCGCATTGACCGAAAGTCGGCAAAGCCAGGCGGATGTTCCCGATTCCTCGGCCTTAAAATCCACCCTGAAACGGGCCAGCCAAAAAGGCTCTTTGGAAGAAGAACGCGAAGAAAAACAACGGGCCATTGCGACGGCGGAACGGGCGGCAGAAAACGATTGCCGGCGTTTGCCCTTCTGGTCGGGCACGCTGAAAGAATTGGAAGAAATCAAAGTTCCCTTGAGAGAATCAGTAAACCGCTTTCAGTCCCGCTTCGAGATAGCAGCGAAACAACGGCAAGACTTGGAGCAGCAACGCGACCGCGAGCAGGCGGCGCTTGAAGAAAACCTCCAAGAGTTTGCCCGGCTGGAATTGGCAGGCAAAGTTCCCACGGAAGAAGACCTGGCCACCGCCCGCGAACTTCGCGAGCAAGGTTGGCAATTGATTTTAGGCTGCTGGCGGGATGGGAAGGAATCCGCCGCGGAATTGCAGCGGTTTTTGGAAAACATCGAAGCCCCGGATTTGGCGGTGGGATTTCAAAAAGCCATTACCGAAGCCGATGCCATTTCCGATCAACTTCGCCGAGAAGCCGAGCGAGTGAACGAGAAAAAACGGCTGATGGCCGAGCGGGCGAAATGCGAAGCCCAGCTTCCCGAACTGGAAACAAAAATCGCGGCACAGCAAAAAGAATTTGCCGCCCTCACCCAAGAATGGCAAGACTTGTGGACTCCCTTGGGCGTTACCCCCGGCACTCCGGGTGAAATGCTTGAATGGCGGGAAGACTATAAAGACCTCAAAAACCAACTCAAAGACCTTAATGCCAACAAAAGCCAGAACGCCCGTTTGGGGGATTTGATCGAAGAACATCGCGGGCAGTTAATCGCCGGCCTGATGCAAGTTCGCCCGGCATTAAAAAGTCTGGAGGAAAAATCTCTGCGGGAGTTGATCGAGCTCTCGCAAACCGTATTGGACGAACTAAGCGACCGGGAGCGACAACGGGTTCGTTTGGAGGAAGACATTCAAAAAATCGAGCAAAACCTGCCCAAACTCGAACGCGGCGTCCAAACGGCCGAGGCCAAGTTGGCGGCTTGGCAAAGCCGCTGGGCCAAGTTGATGGCGAAGCTCACCCTTGCCGAGGATGCCACGCCCGGCCAAGCCAACGCGGTGTTGACGAAGATCAACAAACTCTTCGAGCGGGTGGGTTACGAAGCGGTGGAAGCCAGCCGCGTGCAGTCGATGGAGCAGGTCAACCGGCAATATAAAGAGCGGGTTCAAAATCTGGTGCAAGCTCTCGCGTGGGATGCCAAGGAGGCTTCGCCCACGCAAATCGTCGGCCAACTGCACGCGGAACTCAGCGCGGCCCGAGAAGCGGCGAATCAACTTCAAACTCTTCAACAAGAACAATCCCGCAGGGAATCCGAGTTCCAAAAAACCGTGCAGCAGAATCCGGCAATCGGAAGCGGAACTTTGCGAAATGTGCAAAGAGGCGGGTTGCGATTCTCCCGAGGATTTGCCCCAAGCGGAAACCGATTCCGCCCGCAAACAGCAGTTGCTCCAAGATGAAAAAGAAGCCCGAGCGCAAATTCTGCAATTTGTGGCCGATGCGAGTTTCGAGGATTTTCTGCAACAAGCCGATGCCGAAGATGCCGATGCGCTCGCCGGCACGTTGGAAGATTTGGATGCGGAACTCGAAGAAGTCGAAAGGGCGTTGACTCGGCAAATCGAACACACGGTGAATGAAAGAAATCAACTTGAAGCCAAAAGCGGCGGAAGCCAAGCCGCCGTGGCCGCCGAGGAAAAACAAGCGATCTTGGCCGAGATGGGCGGGCATCTGGAACGCTACGTGCAACTTCGCTTGGCCTTGGAAGCCCTCCGGGAAGGAGCCGAGCGCTACCGCAAGAAACATCAAGGGCCGGTGCTCAGCCGGGCCGGCGAATTGTTTCACCATTTGACGCAGGGTTCGTTCGAGGGGCTGCAAAACGATGGCGACCACCAAGGGAAACCGCGTTTGATCGGCATTCGGATGCACCACGGCGTGGAAGAAACCGTCGAGGTCAAAGGCATGAGCGATGGGACCGCCGACCAATTGTATTTGGCCCTCAGAATCGCCAGCTTGGAAGATTGGCTCGCTCATCACTCCCCGATTCCGTTCATCGTGGATGACATTCTGATTAATTTCGACGACCAACGGGCGATCGCCGCCTTGCAGGTTCTGGCGGAACTTTCTCGGCGGACGCAGGTGATTTTCTTCACCCATCATCGGCATTTGGTGGAACTTGCGGAAGCGAATCTGTCCAAGGAGATTTGTTTCCATCATCAATTGGGGGAATCGAGTTCGCCCAAAAAAGCAAAGGTTCTTTTCTGATTCCCGGTGGATGAAGCCAAGGTGTTTCTTCGCAGTTTTTCGCCCTGAAGCAGGGTGGACACGCCGAATGTTCCACTTGGAGGGAAGCGATGCCGAAGAAATTCCCGGCTCGGCGCAAATTGCTCTCCCATTGGCCCCCCCAATCCGGGAGACTATTATATAGATTGGGCCGCTTTTTTTTCGATGAAATCTGATTTGTTTGATCGAGTTGCAGCATGCTGAAGGAATCGAATACACAATCCCCCGACTCGCCGGAGGTTTCACAACCGGGAGCGGTTTCGGTTGCGAACGCCGACGATGATGTCGTCTTGCGTTTGGAAGCCAACCAACATCGGGCGGCGGGGTTGAAGTTTTTGGAAGAGGGAAAAATCGGGGCGGCGATCTCGGCGGGCGAACAAGCGGTCCGCCTGTTGCGGCAAGCCGACCAGCGATTTCCCAATCAGCAAGCGTGGACACCGCAACGGGTGGACTGCCATCGTTTGCTGGGCGATGCCTGGCATGCCCGCCGAAATTCCGCACGGGCGATGGAAGAATATCGCTTGGCAATCGCTTTGCAAAAACGCTGCCGAGAATCCCAGCCCGACAATGTTTCGGAGCAACAACGGCTGGCCGTGCTGGAACAAAAGCTCGGCGATGCGGCGATTGTTCAAGGGAATCTTGCGTTGGCCAAAGAATCGTTTCTCGCCGCGGAGGCTTTGCTCGCGGAAATCGAAAACCGTCAACCCGACAACACCGCTTGGCCCCGCGGGCGTGCGGTGCTTTTCGACAAACGCGGCCGCTTGGCGATGGCTTTGGGAGCAATGGAAGAAGCCCAAACCTTGTTCCAATCTGCGTTGACCATTCGCCAAGCCGCCGCGAGAAAGTTGCCAGGCGAACCTTTGCCCCAACGCGAGGTGGCCGGTTCTCACATCCGCTGGGGGGATTGGCATTTGGCCCAAAGCGACTTGGCGAAAGCGGAAGAACGCTACCGGTTGGCCCGGCAAATCGTGGAGCCGATGTCGAAACTTCACCCGGATTGCCTGGAAACCTGCCACGAGTTTTCGCTGGCCTGCGAAAAACTCGGCGAATTGGCCCTCCGCCGGGGAGATGTTTCCGGGCGCTTCGCCTGTATCGAAATTCGCTGGCCCTCCGCGAAAAAATCGCCCACGCCCAGCCCGATGTGATGCAGTGCCAAGCCGACCTGGCGGTGATTCGCGATAAGATCGGCGATTTGTTCGCTGGGCGGGAAGCATGGAAGGATGCGCAGGCGGCCTATCGGGCGGCTCAGGAAAATTTCGTCCGGCTCGCGGTGGCGGATTGGAGCAACCCGCATCGCCAAAACGATCTCGCGGTCTGCTACCGCAAACTGGGCGATGTCTGCCGAAATCGCGGCGAGTTCCCCAAAGCCCAACAGGAATACGAACACGCCCTCAAAATCCGCCAGCGCCAAGTCATGCGCGACCCCAATAACGAAAACTATCAACGCGATTTGGCCATTATCCGCGAACGCATCGGCGACATCTTGCTGCGGATCGGCAAACTGCGGAAAGCCATTCAATCTCTGGAAGCGGCCACGCTGCCCATCGAAACTTTGATCGACCGCAATCCCGCGAATCGGCAGGCCAAACAGGATCTCATCGTGCTGCTCTACAAACTTTGGAAGCTCTCGCTCCGCCGCAAAGATGCCGACCGGGCCGCGTCCCACCTCCAAACCGCCCAACGATTGATCGGCGAAATGGAACAGCCCGGCCACCCCCTGCCCGCCCCCATCGCCCAAGCCAAGGCCAAATTCCAAGAAGCCCTCTCCCAAAGCTAATGCGGCCGGGCAAAGGCTCCAGGCGAGCCGCAAACAAGTTGGACTTCTCGGGTGGCCCCGCTTCTTGAACCGGGGTCGCACAGCGACAAGAGGCCAGGAGGTCAAGGGGCGAAGGACAAGAGTCAAGGGCCAGAGCAATTTCCTTCTTCTTGCTTCCGACCCTTGACTTTCGATACTTGTCCCTTGACCTTTGATGCCTCTTGTAAACCCAGATTCAAGAATCTGGACCATCCCGATAACTTGCCTTCTTTCCGCCTACCGCCTTCTGCGTACCGCCTTCTTTTTTTCCGATTTCCGCCTAAGAAAATCCCGGCTCGTTCGTCATAAAGGGGAACAGGGAGGTGATTTTTGAGGCGAGTCGATGGCTTTTCAAACTGAATGGGGTGCCGCCGTGGGCGACATCTCGGGCAATCCCGATTGGATTACGCCGCTGCTCGTGCGTTACGAGGGGCCGTTGTTGAAGTATGCCCAGCGGTTGATGAACTGCCCCGACCGAGCCAGGGACGTGGTGCAGGAAACGTTTCTGCGTCTCTGCCGGGAACCCGCCGTTGCCCGCGAAGCGCACGTCGCCGAGTGGTTGTTTACCGTCTGCCGAAATTACGCATTGGACGTCAAACGAAAGGAACAGCGGATGATTCCCGCGGCTCAAGCGGAACTGGGAAACACGCCAAGCCCCGCGCTTCGGCCCGAAGCCCAAGCCGAGCACAAAGAAACGGCGGATCGGGTGTTGGCCTTGGTGCAAGACCTCCCGCAAAACCAACAATCGGTGCTGATGCTGAAATTTCAAGCCGCCCTCAGTTACAAAGAAATCGCGGGCGTCACGGGCCTTTCGGTCTCCAACGTGGGCTATTTGATCCATCAAGGTCTGACCACCTTAAGGCGGCAACTAAAAAACGAACTTTAACCGCCGGCCAGGCGAGCGGAGGGCGTCAGCCCTCCGGTTTCACGGAATAACCAAAGCATTCGCAACAAACCAGGGGGCTGACGCCCCAGCTCGCCTACTTCCCGCGAGATTGAAATTATTTGAGGAGTTTTTTGATGACCGATTTGCCCCAACCGTTTTCGCCGGATGATCCCCGGCTCTCGGCGTATTTGCTCGGCGAGATGCCCGCCGAGGAACACGCCGCGTTTGAAGCCGAACTGGAAACCCATCCCGAAGCCCAGATCCATTTGACGGCACTTCGCGAAACGTCTTCGCTGCTGCAAGAAGTTTTGGAAAAAGAACCCGCGCCGGCGTTGTCGGCGGGGCAACGCTCCACCATTTTATCCGCCGCCGCGCAGGCCCATCCCCCCACCGTTAAGGAGAATTCCGTGATGAACCAAAAAAAACATCGCCCCGGAACCTGGGCCATCGTCGTAGCCGCCGTTGCCGCGCTCTCGGTAGTGTTCGCACTGCTGCTCAAACCGCCGATGGAATCTTCCTTCCCAGCCAGAAAGCATTGTCGCTCAAACCGAAGCAGCTAAAAACGCAAGCCCGTCTGGCAATCCCTTCAATCAATCTCTTGCCAAATCCGCTGACGCGCAGAAATCGCCCGAACCTGGCAACCGTTCGTCTCTCAATGATTCGAGCGGTGTGGCGAGCCAATCGGAAGGCTTGATAACAGAAAGATCAGATCCCGCATGCAATCGCGTCGGCAAACGTGAACTTGCCGGCACTGAGGAAAGCCAGAACGCATGGCACGGCAGCGGATATTTTGATCGAGGCTCCGTCGTCTGGCCCCCTGGTAACGCCCTCGGACTGCCGGGGCCGCGGCATCCTCAACCAAGAGCCTTCCGCGGGTACACCTGCATCGCCGGAAGCGGGCATAACCAGCCAACGCCAGATGCTCTTCGACGGTGGATTTATGGGTGGCGGCATGGGCGGTATGGGTGGTGGCGGCATGCCTGCGAATGTGGACCTTTTTGACGCGAAGCCTGCCGGCCAAACCGTGGCCACCCGCGAAGGCAATAAGGGCTCGGTTGGCCAACAAACAAGAACAACTCAAAAAGCTCGATGAAAAGTTGACAGCGGATTTTGAAGGCAAAGAAGCCCCGCCGGCGGGGAATGAAAGTTACGAGCCGATTTTCGAGAACGACTTCATCCGCCCGCAAGGCGAGCAGGCACTTTCCACGTTTTCGATTGATGTGGACACCGCTTCTTACTCCAACGTCCGGCGGTTTATTCAGCATGGCCAACGCCCGCCCGCCGATGCCGTGCGGATTGAAGAACTCGTCAACTACTTCCATTACGATTACGCTCCGCCCATCAATGGCGATGCGTTTTCGGTCCACACCGAAGTCGCGATTTGCCCTTGGGAGCCGGAACATCGTTTGGTCCGCTTCGGTTTGAAGGGGCGGGAGATTTCCAAGGAACAACGCCCGCTGTCGAACTTGGTGTTCTTGGTGGATGTTTCCGGTTCGATGTCCGCCGCCAACAAGCTGCCCTTGGTGCAAAAAGCCCTCAGCATGTTGGCGAGCGAAATGAACGAAAACGACCGCATCTCGTTGGTGACTTATGCGGGCAACGCGGGCGTGAAACTGCCTTCCACTTCGGGCGAGCACAAAAGCGACATTATCGCGGCCATTCAAAACCTGAACGCGGGCGGATCGACCAATGGCGAAGCGGGCATTCAACTGGCCTACACCGAAGCCATTCGCAACTACATCCCAGATGGCGCGAACCGCGTGATTCTCTGCACCGACGGCGATTTCAACGTGGGCCTCAGCGGCGATAATGAACTGGTCAAGCTCATCCAAGACAAAGCCAAGAAAAGCGGCGTGTTTCTTTCGCATCTTCGGCTTCGGCATGGGCAACTACAAAGATGCCAAGCTGGAAAAGCTGGCCGACAAAGGCAACGGCCACTACGGCTACATCGACAACGAACGCGAAGCCAAGAAGGTGTTCGTCGAAGAACTCACCGGCACGCTTTACACCATCGCCAAAGACGTGAAAATTCAGGTCGAGTTCAATCCCGCCCGCGTGGGGGCTTACCGTTTAATCGGTTACGAAAACCGCGTGCTGGCCGCTCAAGATTTCAATAACGATGCCAAAGACGCCGGCGAAATCGGCGCGGGCCATACGGTGACGGCTTTGTATGAAGTCATCCCCGCCGACAAAATGCCCGCCGCCGACATCGCCAAAGAGGTGGACCGCTTGAAATATCAACCGGCCCCCAAAGCCAAGCCTGCGGAGAAAAAACCTTCGCCGGAGTTGTTGACCTTGAAACTTCGCTTCAAAAAGCCCGATGGAGAGAAAAGCGTCAAACGCGAATTCCCGGTGTTAGACCCCGGCAAAAAAGCGGAGGAACCGACCCGCGAAACCGAATGGCAAGCCGCCGTCGCCGCTTATGGAATGGTGCTTCGCGGCTCGAAGTACAAAGGCCAAGCCGACTTGAAATTGATCCACGAATTGGCGCTGGGCAGCCGAGGCCCCGATCCCTCCGGCCGCCGGCAGGAGTTCATCGACCTGATTTCGGCGACAGAAAAACTCGCCACTGGCCAATCCGCTCAAGGATCACCGAAGAATTAAGATAGGTTTTTCACCACTCCACAGAACCGGGGGGCTGACACCCCCCGCTCGCCATTTGGGACATTATGCGAGGTCGTTATCCGCTTGGAAGAACACGGCCAGCCAAATGGTGGGTTCTTCCGGCGGCGTCCATTCGACGCGATGTTTTCGGAAGGCGGGGATCAAAATGTGATCGCCGGGTTTGAGGGGGCTGGCTTTGGCATCCCCTTCAAACAATAAGCGGGCTTCCCCTTTGAGCAGAATCACCCATTCGGATTCGGCTTGGTCGTACCAGAAGTTTTCCGGGCTGGAATGGCCTTGGGAAACAATGCGTTCGATGCGGATGTGCCGATTTTCCGCAAGGATCGTCACGAGTTCCTCGGCAAACTCGGCCGGCAAATCGGCGAAGAGGTTTTTGGGAACTTGGTCAGCCACGGTCTTCCTCGGTGATCTCGCGAATGACTCGGCACGGATTGCCGGCGGCAAAGACTCCGGCGGGCACATCTTTGGTGACCACGCTGCCCGCGCCGATCACGGTTTCCAATCCGATGGAAACTCCGGGGCAAATAATGGCCGCCCCGCCGACCCAGACATCCGAGCCGATGACAATGGGCTTGCCGAACTCTTGAACGCGGCGAAGTTTGGCATTCATAGGATGCGTGGCCGTGTAAATCTGCACCGCGGGGCCGAAGAAACTAAAATCGCCGATTTTTACCTCGCAGACATCCAGAACCACGCAGTTGAAATTGAAGTAGACTCTTTCGCCCAGGTGGATGTTGCTGCCGTAATCGCAGAAGAAAGGCGGCTGCATCCAGACCGATTCTCCGCCGCTGCCGAACAATTCCGAGAGAATTCGCCGGCGGGTTTCTTGTTCCTGCTCGCGGGTGGCATTCAGATCCAGGCAGAGATCTCTCGCCCGCTCTCTCGCCGCGACAAGTTCCGGGTCGAGGGCATCATACAACTCCCCCGCCAACATCTTCTCTTTTTCGGTGTGCATGGTTTTGGTTTTAAGTGGGCGGCCAAGATTGAATCATTCGGGGAGATAGAAAAATGGTTCGAGTTCCGCCAGACTGGCAGAGAACACGGCCACGTTTTTGCCTAGCTCGGCGGCGGATTTGAGAAGTTCCAAATTCGGCAGGCGGCCATCTACGCGGGGGCGAGTGGAGATGATGACTGTCCGCGTGCCGATGCCCCGCTCTTTCAGGGCGGAATCCACAATTTTCTCCACGCGGGGAGCGGAACCGGCATGGATGCCGGCGAAGAACCGCATCAGCGATTCGGGGCTGGCGGCTCCCGATTTTCCCGACCATTCCTCGACCCTGTCCCCCGCTGAGGCCACGTACAAGCTCGAATCTCGGCTTTGCCGCATTTGGGCGCGGCAAACCGTGGCGGCAAAACTGATGGCCAATTCCACGCGGTCTTGCTCTTCGAGGGTGGGGTTCTCGGAAAGCCATAACTCCAACAGCACGATCAGACTTTGGTTGCGGCTTTGGTGAAACTCGCGGACCATCAAGGCGTTTTGCCGGGCCGAGGATCGCCAATGAATCAAACGCGGATTGTCGCCGGGCCGGTATTCGCGAATCCGATGGAACTCATCCTCGAAGATGCCCGCCCGCGTATTGGGGCGATGCACCAACTCATCGGCCAAACCGTGTTCGCGCCGCCAGCGGGGCGTCAGCCGGCCCAATCGCGGGGAAACGAGAATGTCCCCCGGCAAATCGAAGACCAAACCCCGCTCGACAATCCCCAAGGGAAACCGCGACCCGACGTAAACCGGCCCCAATTTGTACCGCCCGCGCTGCATCAACGTGACCTGATAGCGGGCGCTTCGCTCATCGCGGGCGGGGACACGGACGATCAACACGCCGGTCTGCAACCGTTCGCGGTCGTTGGCCAGCGTATCGGTCACGGCCATCAGGGACGAAGAAAAAATCGACTTCTGGTTTTTCAGCACCAATTCGACCGAGATCATCTCGCCCACAAATGCGGATTCCGGCAGAATGCGAGCCACCGTGAGCTTTTGCAGCATGATCACGATGACAGCACCGTTAATGATGAACGGCCCCGCCATCAAAGAAAACACCAACATCAGCATGTTCGATTGGCCCAACTGCGAACCGACGAACAACACAATCATAATCACAAGGTAGGCCAGACCCGAAGGCGGCAAAGCGACGCGGCGTTCGACCCTTTCCACCTGCGTGGAAGTGTTCATTCGCGAGACGACTTCGCGAAGACCCCAAAATTCCAACAGCAAGCCCAGCATCACCAGAAACAACCGCAGCTTATCCTCACCGAAATTTCGTTGCAGGAAAAACAATTGCAGGCCCAAGAACATCAGAAACAGGCCGATCCAAGAAATCCGCAACCCGGCTTCATTCTCGGCATCTTCTTTGGCTTGCCGGGAGCGGAGGCCGGGAATCGAGATCTCCGAAGATTTGATGACCGCCCCACAACAAAAGGGTCGCGCCGGTCAACGGCAGAATCAACCGAGCGGAACCTTGAAATTCGCTGCTGCTCCGCCCGAATTTCCAAAAGAAAAACAACAGCCCGCCGCCGGTAAGCATCGCCAAAACGCCCGTCATCGAAAACGAACTGGCCACGGTTTTGAGAGCAGAATTTTGGGGCATCGTTCGGGCTTTTCAATAACTCAAACTGAATCGAGTGGAAACAGATTTCTTGAAGTGTGAATGATTCCGTGGCTTGTGTGTAGGAGCCAAGGGGCAGAGGGAGAGAATGTTTCTAGTTTTCAAACTTTGCCCCTTTGCCCTTGAAATTCGCAAGGAAAGCGGTTTGGTAATGGATGGCAGAAGCCACCGCCTCTTCAATTCGAGTCAATTGGCGGTTGGCGATTTTGTGGCGGAGAGTTTCTCGAGTTGTTTCTTCAGAGAGTTGCGTTCCTCGGTGATTTGCAGCAAGCTTTTGTGCAGCTTGAGGAGGGCATCCCTCAGCGAAGGTTCCGCAGACCCCGCGAAACGTTTGATGTCGCTGCGGGCCTTGCCCACAATCGTGGTCGCATCCACATCGCCCGCCTCGCCCACTTCGGAGAACCGATAGCCCATCACGGTTTTCAAAATGTCGAGTTCTTCCCGCGATTTAAGGATCTCGCCCTTGAAGCGGTCGGCTTGCGATTTGACCTCGGCGACTTCCGTTTGCAGGTTTTGCACGTCGCGATACAAAATGTAAGCCGACACCAACCCAATCAGCGTGGCCATCACCAGCACGACCGAAACCAATTGCAAAAACTGCGTTTGAGAGTTGGTCTGATTGCCCATCGAAAAAAACCCTTCTCTGCAAAAAGGCGAGCAAGGGGCGTTAGCCCCCTGGTTATGTGGAGTGTTTCCAACACTTCAATCTATTCTCGGTTGTCCAAAGTTTATAATTGCTCGGACACGTAACCGATAATAAGTGATCCTAGCGTACCTATCACTTCAAGGGAAACAGTCCGAGAGATTGCCTTTGCGTGTTGATGAGCAAGATAGCTCTCGGTTCGGTTTTGAGGAATTTTGTCAATTGCGAGGGGCTGCATTCCAAATGCTCCGAGACGGCTTTTAAATCGAAATCGCCGAGGAACAACACATCCAACACTTCCGCCAACAAGGCCGGGAAATCTGTGTGGTCCGCGGATTTTGATTCGCCTTCCCCGGCATCGCGAGCGCCAAAGCGGGCTGGGTTCGGGCCATTCCGCACGGTCTTCCGGGGAAACGGGACGGCGAACTTGCAAGGCAAGATTCACCCGCAAGCGAAACACCGCCTGCAAATAATTTTCGCTTTGACGGCGGCGTTCGTTGGCCTCCGCCGAGATTCCCGTGGGCCGATGCGTGAGCACAACCGCCGTCTCCACTTTGTTGCGGTGCTGTCCCCCCGGACCCGAACGACGTAGGCGGCGGGTTTCGCACTCGGCAAGCAGTTCCTCCACGGGCCATCTCGCGGGATGGACGGCTTCATCGTTTGCGGAGGACATAGACCACATCTTCGGTGCGGGCATCAATGGTGACGGGTTCCTCCACATCGTAAGTGAAATCGTAAGTCGCCGCGATTTCAAACTCAGGGATTCGTGCCAAAAGGTCGGCCATCTGGCGGGCGGTGTAAGTGCGGTAGGCCATTTCATCCACGATGCGAAACTGCCGCGTCGGTGTGTAAACGTCGAAGGTCATGCCCACCCGTTCGTTCCGCTTCTTCAAGTCCAAGGCTTCCGACCACATGTAAGAGTTGACCGTCAAATGCCCCCGGCTGGCAGACCAAGATTCTTCTTCCACCCGCTCGCCCACCGTGGGTGTCAGATGCAAACCCAGCAGGTAAATCCCGCCTTTGGCCAAAGTGTCTGCCATACAATGCAAATGGCTTTCCGCGGCGGCTTCGCTGGGCAGATGACGGAAGCTATTGATGGGATTGAACCCGGCATCGAACTTTTTCCGACCCCCAAAATCGCCGAGGGAAAAATCGGCCATGTCCCCCACGATGGCAACGGGTTTCCAGCCCTTTCGCGCGAAGCGTTGATTGCAAAACTTCACCGCTAACGGATTGAGATCCAGCCCGGCGGTTTCGTAACCGGCTTCGGCCAGACGCACGAGCAACCGGCCCGTGCCGCAGGCCGGTTCCAGCAACCGGCGGACTTCCCTTTTCGCATGTTTTTGGAAACACGCCCGAAAGAAATGAAACTCCGCCGCCCAATCCGATCCGAAAACCAAATCGTAATACTTGGGGTAATTGTAAAGGTTGTCGGTGATGGTTTCTTGCATAAAGCGTTTTTCGGCTTCCTCCCGGCTGTAAGCTGTTAGCAAATCCCAGAAAACACACGAAAGAAAAGGCTAATCGCTAACAGCGAATCGCTGAGAGCTTGAGTTACTTTTTAAGGACTTTGAGTTCGACCTTGCGGTATTCGACGGGGTGGCTTTCGGATTGGAGGGAAATGGTTCCGCCTTCCAACAACAGGCTCGCATCGCCGATGAGTTTCTTGGCATCGGGATCGGTGTCGTCGAGTTGGGGCTTGGTGTAGGTCAGCACGGTTTCGCCGTTGACTTTGTGCGTGATCCGCCCGCTGCCGTGGACTTCGACTTCCACCGTCACCCATTGATCGCCGTTGTAGGTTTTGGACGTGGAACTGGTGCAATGCCTTTTGATGAGTTTGTCCTCCATCACAACGTTTGTGCCGGGCGTGCAGAGATTGGCCGTGGGGCGTTTGCCCGACCCCGTGCCGCCCAAGAGTTGGACTTCAATCGAGACGGGGAACTTTTGGTTTTTGGCCATGCTTTCGGGCGTTTGGCCGTGCAGCATCAGCCCGCTGTTGCGAATCGCCCAACCGGGACCGCCGGCACATTGCTTGCCGGTGAAGCGATACTCGGCCCGGATGACGTAATGAGAAAAGCTGTCTTTATAGAACAGATGCCCGAACTTTTCGTCGAACTTGTCGTATTGATCGTAGCCCACTTTCAGCAGGCCATCTTCCACGCGAAACGTGTTCGCATAGTTTTCGCCGGCAGCGTAGCCGCGAATTTTGGGCGTCCACCCTTCCAAGTTTTTGCCGTTGAAAAGTGGAAATCCATTCTCCCTTCGGCGTTTCGTCTTCCGCCGAAGCAAACGGACCAAACGCGGAAGCCAATAACAAACTGAACACAAGCAAACAATGCGATCTCATGGTGGCACCTCGGCGGGGTTTTCTATTAGGGAGACAACAAGACTTTCGATTCCCCTAGAGAATACCAGCCCCAGCCGTTCCTCGCGACTCCGCCGAGTTCCGCCAATGAAATAACATTCGCTTTGAACCACTCCACCTAACCGGGGGCTGATGCTCCCCGAATTGCCATTTGAATTATTTTTCAGCAGTAGTTTTCTTGGTGCTCCCTGCTTTGGTGGTGGTCTTCGATTTATTTTGCGGAAGATTCAACGCGGCTTTTTGTTCGGCGGTCAGGATCGCCAAAATCTCTTCGCTTTGCTTGGCTTTGAGGGCGTCGATTTGGGCTTCCAAGGCTTCGATTTCTCCGTGGAACTTTTCTTGCACCTTATAGATCGCGGTTTTCTGCTTTTGGTCCAGGCCCAGTTTTCCATAACCGTTAGGCAGGCGGCCGCGGAATTTTTTCGCGGCGGTTTTGGCGGGCTCGGCGGATTTGCTCCCCGTTTGTGCCCACATGGAAGTTGTCGCGAATGCCATCAAGCACACAACCAGAGAACAGCGAAGCAGCGTGGGTCGAAACATCAGGAATGCTCCCAAACAAGAAGTTACCAAATCACTCATTGACACGCGTCATTGAGTATGCACACTAACAATCTGCACAAACGATTTGGATATTTCAAGCCATGTTGCCTATTTTTCCTGGGAGCCGTTGTTTTTGACGGGACTTGATTCCGAAGATTTTCGATTTTCAAGCTTCGTCGAAGGGTTGCAACCGGGTTCAATTCCGCCGGGATTCCGCACGGGGGGCTTTGGATTTCTGGGAACTCGTCACCGGCACGCGGAACAGGTTGTCCAAGCCCAAGCGAAAAATCCCCCACAAAGCCGAGACGACTTCTTTCGCATTGATTTTGGAATCGCCGTAACGGCGGTCTTCAAAAATGATGGGCGTTTCCGCGAATCGGCAGCCGAGGCGTCGGCAGCGGTAAAGAATTTCCTCTTGAAACGCATAGCCTTTGCAGCGAATCCGCTCGAAATCCAACTCGGCAAGTTGAGAGAGGCGATAACAGCGAAAACTGCCGCTGTTGTCCTTTGTGCGCAGCCTGAGCAGCAACCGCGAATACCAATTCACCCCGCGACTCATAAAGTGCCGCAGCCAACCCCAACCGCGAATTCCGCCGCCCGCCACGTAGCGGGAACCAATGCAAACGTCCGCGTGTTCCATCCCCGCCCGCAGCGCGGGAATCGCCGAGGGCGAATGGCTGAAGTCGGCATCCATGTTGATGACTTGATCGTAACCCTGCTCGATTGCGTACCGAAAACCCGCGAGCGTGGCTGCGCCCAAACCGGCTTTGTTGGGGCGATGCAGTACGCGAATGCGGGCATCGTCCCCGCTGAAGGCTTCGGCCAATTCGCCCGTGCCGTCCGGCGAGTTGTCATCGATCACCAGCACATTCGCATCCGGGGCGTGCGATAAAATTTCGGGAATCAGCCGTCCGATGTTCTCCCGTTCGTTGTAGGTGCAAAGCATCACCAAAAGCCGCTCGCGCATGAATGTTTCTAGCTTACTCAAACTGTCAATGGAAATGGTTTTTTTTCATAGCCCCCTTTGAAATCGGCACGTTTTCAGGGGCAAAGTGGCAAAGGCAAAGCGGGCAAAGCGGGCAAAGCGGGCAAAGCGGGAAGAATTTTATCCGAGACCGAGATTTTCCACTTTGTCCCTTTGCCTCCTGCCCCTACAAAAATTGTGGCTTTGAGGGACGGTTTCAAAAAAGTGCAAAACACCGTTTACACTTTGAATTGCTTAACGATTGGGCAACGGAAGATTGAGGCCCGAAGGCGGAAGAGTGCGGGAAGTCTCGCCAATGGTTTGGGCGGCAGTAGGCAACTCGCCAGCTTGGGGATTGATGCGATTTCGTCTGATGGCGACTTGGTTTTGGGCTTTGATCGGGTTGTCTTGGACCGCCGTCAACAGACTTTGAAAGTGCTCGCCACCGCTCGCCAACTCCATGCCGGTTTCCAGAAAGACCGTGGCCCGTTCATCGCCTTGCAAATACAACAAAGCTCCCAGCAAGAACAAGCGGTCGGGATCGCGAATGTCTTCTTTCACCCACTTCATGGCCTTTTGCACCATAGCCGATTGAGCAATCGCATTGGTATTGCCGTAGATGGTTTTCAGCGAATCGGCTTTGGCAGCGAATTGGGGATCGGCGGCGAGGCCGCGCTTCAATTGACGGGCCGCCAAATCGGGATGCCCCAACGCCGCGTAACACACCGCCAAACGCAAATGGGCTTCGCCCCGGTCGCCGGCTTCGGAGACGGCGGTTTTGTAGCGGTCGAAAGCTTTATGAAATTCCTGCTGCTGAAACCACATATCGCCTTGAGCCTGCGCCCTGATGCTTTTCAATTTGGCCTCGGCGGTCGAGACGGGGGGGAACACTTTCCCCGCAGGTACGGGAAGCGGGTTGGGCGGTTGATTCCAGCCTAAAAAGTTATTGTTGAACTGAGGGACATTGTTGAACTGCAGCCCATTGAACACCGGCGGAGCCAAGGGATTATTCCCCAGCACGGGCGGGAATCCGTAAATCACCCGCGGAACCGGCGGCGTGTAATAAGTGAGAAAGGGCGCATAACCCGGTCCGGCAATCACCCCGTTTGCATACGGATTGAAATAAGAGTAGGCGTTATAACCGTAAGATCCCACGTTGATGTTGAGGTTTGGATTCCGCAAATGCGAATGCCCGAATAAACCGTCCCAAGAGTTTCCGCCGCCTCCGTTCGCGTGGTGATGGTGATGATTCTGAGGCCAAGCCTTCGCGGCGGGAAACCCGATGGCGACCGTTAAGACCGCGATTCCAAATCGACCCATCAGAAGACCTCCTCTTCCCGCCGGAAAACGTGTCCCTACATTATGGAGGCCAAAACCGGACGGGTCAAGAAGGCATCCCCGCGGTCACGATTCCGAAGCACAGTCGGAAAGCGGCGGCTTTTGCTCGGTGATGGAAGGGCAAACCTTCGCCATTTCCGCATTGAGTTCAACGTACTCCCGCCATTCTTCCGGGACTTGGTCTTCGTGGTAAATCGCCTCGACGGGGCATTCCGCCACGCACGCCTCACAATCAATGCAATAATCCGGGTCGATAAATAGCATTTGATCGCCTTCGTGAAAGCAATCACAAGGGCAGACCGTCACGCAATCGGTGTACTTGCAGCCGAAACAGGGTTCCGTTACGACAAATGCCATCGCTTTTTCCTTTCGAGAAATGGGAAATCGGGGTGGAACTGCTAAGTACATGCCTTCCGTCGCGAATGACCGGCCAAGAATTTCGCTGCTTGAGTCGATTTTTTTGCTAAAATTCGTTCAGCAGCAAGTTCGCCGTGTACGGAATGGGAACCAAACTATGAGGCAGGAAGGCAAATCGACGGAAAATCCTTCATCCGCGCATGGGACTTCGGCGGAACTGTTGGAGCGGTTTCAGCATGGAGATTCCCAGGCGGCTGAGGAAATCTTCCGGCGATATATCGACCGACTCACGCGGTTGGCCCGCAGTCGGCTCTCCCCCCAACTGGCCCGCCGAATGGAGCCGGAAGATGTGGTGATGTCCGCCTGGCGGAGTTTTTTCCTGGCGGCGGATGCGGGGAAATTTTCGCTGAAACGCTCTGGGGATCTCTGGCGGTTGTTGGTTTCGATCACGATGCACAAACTTTATCATCAAGTCCGTCAGCACACTGCGGAAAGGCGGGCCGTGGAAAGCGAAATTTCCATCGACCAATCCAGCGCCATTTCCTCGGCAGTTTCCAGTCGGGAACCCTCGCCTGATGAGGCCGCCGCCTTGGCGGATGAGATGGAGCACCTGATGTCCGGGCTGGATGAGTTCGGTCGGCGAGTCTTGGAGCTTCGCTTGCAAGGCGAAACCCACGCCGAGATCGCGGCGGACACGAAGCGGTCCGAACGCAGCGTGAGACGAAAACTTCAGGAAATTCGCAACCGGCTCACCGCGCAGTTAGGAAGCGAAACCGATGGCAAGCACTGAGCATGAACCTTTCGATTCGCGGATTCTCGCTTTTGAACAATCCTGGCAACAAGGCCATCCGCCAGTCATCCGGGATTATCTGCCGAGGGAATTTGATTCCGCAGAACAACTGGCATTGCTGAGTGAGTTAGTCTGTATCGACCTGGAATATCGTTGGCGATTCGCGCAGGAAGAAAAAACCGCCGAGCCGCCCAAGACTTTGAAGGATTACGTGCAAACTCATCCCGAATTGGGAACGAGAGAAACACTGTCCTTGGAACTGATCGGCGAAGAATATCGCGTCCGCCGACTTTGGGGAGACCGCCCCGACCGGGAAACCTATCTGTCTGATTTTCCCGATAGAGCGGCGGAGATTCGGACAATCCTGAAACAAATCGACCGGGAACTGCTCGCGGAAACCACGGAGGAACAAATCTTCATTCCGGGCGTGGAATCAGCGCCATTTGCTGATGCTTTCGATGGCCAAATCGATCCCAAGGCCCCTTTGGCCTACAGCGATTACAAATTGCAAAAGCTGATTGGAGCCGGACTCATGGGCCGAGTTTATCGAGCCTGGCAGCAAAGTCTCGAACGTCCGGTGGCGGTGAAGTATTTGCGGAAGTCGTTTCTTCGCGACCGGGAATCCGTGGATCGATTTCTGTCCGAGGCCCGAACCGTGGCGAGATTGCAGCATCGGCACATCATCGGCATCCACGGTTTGGGGCGGACCCCGCAAGGCGGCTACTTCATCGTGATGGATTGGATCGAGGGGTCCGATTTGGGGCGGGTTCTCGATCGCAAGGAACCTGTAAGCCTCGCCGAAGCCGTTCGCTGGACCGGAGAAGCCTTCGCCGGCATCCAGAAAGCCCACGACCTAAACATTTTTCATTGCGACCTCAAGCCCGGCAACATTTTACTCGACCAAGAGGGGCAGGTTCGCATTACCGATTTTGGGCTGTCGCGTTCTTTGGCCGATCAGACGCAAACCCAGCATCGAATCGAAGGCACCGCACCATTCATGGCTCCCGAACAGGTTTCGCCGCATTGGGGGCCGATCAACGCCCGCACGGATATTTATGGATTGGGAGCCGTGCTTTACACCTTGTTGACGGGAGTTCCGCCTCATCACGGACGCACGCTGGCCGATGTGTTGGCGAAAGTGGTCTCTGCGAACTCTATCATTCCGCCAAAAATTCTCCGGCCAGATCTTCCCGCTTCTGTGAACGCGGTTTGCCTGAAGAGTCTCGCGAAATCCCCGGCAGACCGATTTGCTACGGCGGTGGAATTTTCAGAACACCTCCAAGCATGCAACGTGAACTTTGCCGACACCCAGGGCGATTGAAGAAACCGCCAAGCGTTAGGCATGCAAACCTTCGAGGAACGGGGAAGGGGTTCCGGTCCAGGTGATGAACGCTTCATCGCGGGCGCGGGTGAGGGTGACGTACAACAGTTGTCTTTCGCGGGCGAGGGCGGCTTCGCCGTCTTCAGCTTCCTCGGCTTGAAACATGGCTTTGTCATGCGGCAACACGCCGGCGGTGCAATCCACCGCGAAAACCACTTTGAATTCCAAGCCTTTCGCCCGGTGCATGGTTCCCGTGCCGATGGCGTTGTCCGGTTCGGTGTCTTCCTCTCGGCTGAGAAGATGCGAAGCGATGCCGAGATTTTCCAGGCAGGCTCGCAGAGATTCCAAGCGTTTGCCCGTCCGCGCGAAAATGGCCATTTCGCTGTTCGTCAAACCTTCGTTCAATAGCGATTGAATCCGCTCCGCGATGAATTGATCTTCCTCAGCTTGAGTCGCAAAACCCTGCATGCGCGGCGTGGGGCCGTGCAACAGGCAATGCGATTTGCGTTGGTACGTGTCGCTGTCGAGATCATCGACGGCATCGGGCATCAGGCGGTCGGCGAAGCGGCGGATTTGTTCGGTCGTGCGGTAATTGATCCGCAGCACGTGCGAGCGCCCGCGAACGTCAATCCCCAGTTGCCGCAGGCTGAATCCGCCGGGATAAATCCGCTGCCCGGCATCGCCCACCAACAACAAATTGTGCAGCGTGGGCCGGGCCAACTCGGCAATCAACCGCAACGCGGAAGGGGCGAGGTCTTGCACTTCATCGACGATCACCGCATCGAACAAGCTCTTGACATGGCCGGTCTCCAACCCGATGCGGGCAATCTCGCAGATTTGTTCCCAAGGGTAGGCGGATTGTTTTTCCATCTCGCAGCGAAGCGCCTCGAACACCCGCCAACAGCCTTCGCGTTGGGTATGAGGCAGACGCGATTGCCTGCCGATCCGCGGAGCATCGCGGTATTCTTCCCAAGTGGTGATGCCTGCGCGGCTCGACCACGCCCTGCCATTCCGCCAGATAAAACTCGACCGGAAGATCGGGATGCCCGAACGAGGCCAAGCGTTCCAAAAGCTCGCGAGTTTTTTGGATTCCAACGGACGCAGTTCCGGCATAATTTGCCGAGCCAACGCCAATGCCCGCTGATGAATCGTGCCCACGCTGATGCGGGCCAGCGATTCTTCGGTGCAGAGGATTTGCAGATTTCGGCGGAGATTTCGGCACAGCGTGCTGACGTAACTCGTCAGAAACACGGTTTGCCCCAGAGAAGCCAGATGCCGGGCCCGATGCAACGCGACCACGGTTTTGCCCGTGCCCGCCGCCCCGGTGACTTTGACTGCTCCGCGAAAATCCCCCGCCACCAACCGCCGCTGCGAAGGATGCAAAAACTTGACCCAATCGGACAAAGGCCGATCGAGCACCTCGCGAAGTTCATCCGCATCTTGCACGACCCAAAATCGGCGGAGGTTGTCCGGGTTCTCCGCGAGCGGACGACTGGGAGACACCGGCGCGGGCGGCGTGACGAACTCCCCGCCCGCCAACGCCAACAATCGCTCGCCGACTTCTTCCGGCAGACGTTCCACGACCGTCAATACTTGATCCTCAAAGCGAACCAACCGCAGCGTGGGCAGCCAATCCGCAGGCACGCCCAAGCTTAAGAGATAATCTTCCGCGAAGCCGGCAAACAAACCAGGCAAGTCGGCGGGCGATTCCGCTGGAGATTTCTCGGCCAGCAATGCCTCGGCGGATTCCGTGGTCTCCACAATTTGCAGCGCCCCGGTGATCGGGTGATGTTCCAAGCGGCGGCGTTCGGCCCAATGGTAGGCATCATCGTGTTGGCCCGCGTAGAGCAGCGTGTTCATGGACCCCGCGCGATGAATGATCGCCCGCAAACCCTGCGTGATGCGGGCGGACCACATTCCGGCGTCGCCGGTGTTATTGACCCGCTCTAAGCTGATGCTGGGATGCGCCGGGTCTCGCATGAACTTGGCCAGAAAATCAAACACGCGGCCTCGTTCCGAAGTGGAAAGCTGCGAGGTCGAAGCCAGAAAAGTTTTGGCCACGTTGACTTCCCCGTTCATTCCGCCGCCAGTCTTTCCTTCCAAGTCGTAGGCCATCGCCGGTCGTGGGGCATTCATGTCGAATCCTCGCTGTGAATCACAATTAACATCCGTGTAAGCGTTCAGGATACGCAGAAAACCCGCGGCTTGAAAAGCCCGGATTTGCTACATCTTCCGTAAACGACTCTCGATTCGTTTGATACCGCGATTGGAGTGTAGATGGAAGGTAGATGATAGCAGAATTAGCCCAGATTCCATCCTCCATTATCAATCCGCCATCTTCCATTCTCAACCGCTTCCAGCATTAGCCTGAAGTTGTGATCGATGGATTGTTACCGAATTGGCACACCCGCTCCCGGAGGGCCGGCATATCGGGCGCGTTGATCTTCGGGAATGTACAGACCCTGAAACCGGCGGGTGCTCTCCACGGCTTTGAACAGCAAATCCCCTTTGCCCAATAAATTTTCCGCACCTTTTTCGCCCAGCAGCATCTGCGATTCCGTGCTTTTGCTGGTCTTCAAACCGATGCGAGCCGGGATGTTGGTGTCCAGAATCCCGGAGATCACCCGCCGGCTAGGTTGCTGAGTTGCCAAGATCAAATGAATCCCCGCCGCCCGCGCTTTAGAACCAAGCCGGGCGATCTTGGTTTCGATTTCTTTTTTCGTGGCGGGGCTGCTTGCCAGCAAATCGAAGAACTCGTCGCAGATGCAAATCAACCGGGGCACGGTTTTTCCCGTCCGCTTGACATAGGATTGCAAGTCGCTGTCGCCATCGAACAGGGCATAACGTCGTTCCATTTCCGTCACAAGCGATTCAAAGACTTCCACCACGTCCACGTCCTTGTCGCCGGGGAAGACAATCGGCTGAAACAGAAACGCCGACTTTTTCATCCAGGTGAAGGCGTTCCGCTTGGGATCGATCAGCACGTATCTTAACGTCTCCGGCGTGTTCAACAGGTTCAACCCGGCAATCGCAGAGATCAGCCATTCGCTTTTGCCGCTGCTGGTCGTGCCCGCGACCAAAACGTGCGGGCTGCCCGAGTCCGAAAAATCCAAGAACTCCAAGTCGCCGTTCAGGTTGACGCCAATCGGCGTTTGTGGCGATCCGAGTTCGGGATCTCGTTTGGGAAATTGATCGAGAACATCCTCGAACGACACGGTTTGCCGATCCTCTTTATTTCGCTGCACATCGATCACCATTCGGTCATCGGCATAATGAATGAACGGGTCGGCTTCCAGACCGAGCACGACTTTGATGTCGCTGTTTAGTCCTTCGACTTTCTTCTTTTTCACTCCCCGGCCCAAGCGGAGGGGAAACCGCACGAACGTGGGGCCGACAATCGGTTCGCCGTCGATTTCTAAAGAAACCCCATACTGAGCGAAGGCTTTTACGATTTGCCGGCCCAAGTCTAAGGTGCTTGCGGAGACCGGCGTGGGTTTCGGTTTTGGCTTTTGTGGCGGTGTTGGTGACGGCGAAGCGGGGCCGGCTTGCTGCATCATTTCGCCGATCAGATCCAACAATTTCTCTTGGGCCTTAGCAACATCCTCGGCACTATATAACATCTCTTGTTTTTCGGGGCCGAATTGCACCAAGGCCAGCGCGCTTAAGGCGATGGGTGGGGAATCGTCTTGGGTCATCTGCATCAGATGATAGAGACACGCCTGGGCCAAGTCGGCTTCGGGGGCGGCCTGGCCCATCTTCAACTCGACCACGCACCACGCGCCATCCGGTCGGCGAATGAGGGCATCGGCGATTCCGCCCAGTTCCACCCGGTCACTCCAATTTGATTGATGCAGGCTCACGTTCAAGGGTTGTTCCGCGAGAATCCAAGTTTCCGGGGGCCGGGATTTCTCGCCACCTTCGGTCCAATTCCAACGCAGTTCACACAACCAATCGCACATGGCCCGCGCTGCTTTCCAGAACGTCAAAAGTTCTGCGGACATCTCCGGCAGCACGTGCCGATTCGCCTGAATGCGGGGAAAAACCACGTTCCGATAGGCCGCTTGCCGCACCAGCGTTTTCCAAAGTTCCAGATCGAGCGAGGCTTCATCCAGGATGCGATCCAACCCGCAAGCGGACTCGTTTCCCACGAGTTGGGCGAACAACTCGTGAAAAATTTGCCCCAAAAGTTTCGTGGCCCGCTCGCCGGTCCCCGTGGACCCCGCCGCGAACCAAATTTGCCGACGAACGTCGGAAACGGTGATTTTGAAAGACATCATAGGCCCTCGATTTTTTTGCGGTCAGCGGTCAACTTTCCGCCAGTTGTCAACTCGATTCCAGCGCTTCCCTGAATAAAGCAAAAACTAGCGTTCCATGCGATAGAGCACCGGCGATTGGTCGGGATCGCTGCTTTTGATAAACCCCACGTGTTCGGGATTCTGTTCGCAGAAGGACTCCAACACCGATTCGCTGCAACCCTGCGCTCGGCTGCTTCCACCAAGGAAAGCAAAAACTCTTCGTTCAGCACGGTGGTGAATTGATTCCAATCGAGAAAGTCGGTGCTGTCAATCTTTGAAGGGCCGGCGATGGACGCCACCAATTCGCAAAGAGAATCGGGCAGTTCCCGGCGGAGCCATTCTTCCACGGTTTTCAGCGGCATCGCATCGCCGGAAAAACTCAAGTCCCCCGCCTTCGCCGTCGCCAAAAGTTCCCGGAGCGCATTCAAAGCGGCGATGGTTTTCAAAGAAGGATGCAGTACAACCGCATCGTTTTGCTGTAGCTCGTCCCAGTAATTCCGACAGGCTCTTGCATTGTCTCCAATGGGTGTTTGCGGGTGACGAATAAGGATCAGCCTATGCCAAGGATTACTTTGACTCTTCTGGATTTCCAAAAGTCGCCTGAGCCTAGCTGCGAGGCTGGTCATGTTACTTTGCGTGCAGAGGGAAACGCCGATTTTGAAATCGTCACCCTCCGTCAGTCCGAATTCAATGTCCCTTTCCTTCGAGGTTTGCTCGATTTGGCAATTGCCCCTCAGCTTCATCAAAGGCGGCAAAGCGGCGGCGATAATGTCCGCCGAGTTCCGCCGGGTCGTTGGCTTTTTCCGCCTTCTGTTCGAGTTGATCCCACGTCTCCCGCAGGAAAAATTCCGAGGTCGGCTCCGATTCTGGCGTCCCGCCCTCGAAGCGCGTGGCAAGATCCGCCAACAGTTTTCGCGGAGTGCAGCCATCCCCGACAATTTGCTTCAACTTTTGATCGTTGAGAGAAAAATCCGGTTGCCCGTTGGCTTGCGGAATCTTCCGCGGCATTCAAGCGTTTTTCGCATCAATTGGCGGGCTTGATCGAACGTGAGAGTTTTCAGAAAGCATAACAAACTTCCCTTCAAAGCGATCTAACGCCGCTTGACTTAACGCTTCCTTGATGCGGTCGAGAAATTGCGATTGCATGCAGGTAATCATCACCACGTTTTGGGCGTTGCTATTCAAATCGCAGACCATCTGGCCGAATTGAAACAGCCCCGTGTTATCGCCCGACTCCATTTCCAAGGCTTCAATTTGATCGAAGCAAAACATGATCGGGCTTGCGCGCTCGCCAGACGGCACAAGGCGATGGCCACTTGATTGGCTTCGGTTTCCTGATCCTCCAGCTCATCGCCGCCCTAAATCCAAGGTGTTGCGTTCAGATTCGGAAAGTCCCATCCCCCCGCAGCCATGCCTTGGCAATGCGGCGGTTGCGGTTTCGCAGCCAAGCCGCCAGAACCTTGGTCAAATTGTGATGCTCCAGCAGTTCATCCAACGAGTCCATCAATTCGTCGAGGTTCTCTTCCTCCAAGAGGTATTCCCACCATTGGTCGAGATCCCCTTCCACGCCCCGAATGGCCGCGAGTCGTAGTTGCAACAACGCTTCCAATTGGCATCGCTCGTCCGAAAGCGGAGCACGCAGCAACTCTTCCACGAACCGTCCGCGAAAGCCCCGCCACAACCGGCCCGCTGAAGTCGTCAGAGGATGTAAACCAAGCATTGGCGGATGGACCGGAACCCGCATCGGCGGCGAGCAAATGCCGACACAGCCGACTGAGCAAATGCGTTTTTCCCGCGCCCGGTTGTCCGTGGATCAGCACCGAAGTCGTGTGGGTTTTCCTGCGCGGACGTAATCCACCGCCCGGCAGCACGTCTGAAATTCCTTCGCATGAATCTCTGCGGACATCCTCCGTGGATTCCCAAGCGTTGGAAACGATGTCTCCATGAAACGGATTGGACATGCTTATGATTCGGTCCCCCTTCTGCGCAACGCGATGCCGATTGAAAATAATGCCCTTGCCCATCGTGGACCAGTTTCTCCAACACCTCGGCGGACAACGAGGCGAGATGCGGATGCTCGTCGAGGCTGACCTGCCATGCCCGCCTGAGGCGCAGCACGGCTTCATCGAAATCCCGCTTGGGAATCTGTTGAAATTCCAGGCTGTTTCGCAATTCGGTGATCGAAACCAACGCCCCGCCCGCCGCGCGGGGTTCCACGACGATCATGCGTTCTAGAATCAATTCCTCCAAGTTCGGCTCAGTGTCGTCGGTGGCCTCAACGCTGGCTGTGGGAACTTCAATAACGGGAATTGGCGAAACCGGAATGGCCGGTGCTGTTTCCGGCTGTGCCCAAGATTCGGTAATTTTTTGAAACGCCGCCCGCACCGCCTCTTTATCCAATCCCTGCGGTTTGAGTTTCTCGACCACTTTTTCCAAGGCGTACTTGGCGTAGAAATCCGGTTCGACGGTGCGAACGCAGAAGAAATCCGTCCGGCATCCCACTTGCTTCGGCCATTTTTTCAACTTGGCTTGCCGAACCAACTCGTCTATGTGCTTATTGATTTCCGGTTTCGGCACACCACTCAAACGCTTTGCGAGCTTCTTATGAACATCGCTCTTTGAATATGGATGGTCTCCAAGGACGCGTAATAATTCCAAGTCGATGTACTCCGTCATGGGTTTGCACCAGTAGCGAACTTTCCCGCTTAATTTGGGGAAATGGAACGCTTGACCGGCTTCGACCAATTCTTTCAAGGCGGCTTCCACTTCTTGCGGCGTCTTATTGGCCTGCCCCGTCAGCCGCTTGGAGATTTGTGAAGCGTTGGCGGGTTCTGGTTCCAGTTGAAGCGTTCTCAGAAGAATATCGCGAAACTCATCGGTTGCGGGGTTGGTTGCGGTTGCGGTTGCGGTGGACATGCTGACCTCGTGCGAAGGGGGCGTTCTGCTCGGTTAGTTTGGGATTTGACTTATTACCGGGAAAATTCCCGTTCCCCGGTGATGGAAGGAATCCAAGATAATTCCCGCGAATTGAATCGCATTATGCCATTTCTCTGGTCAAAATGCCACTGGGAGACTTGCTTAAAATTGGGCCGCTTGCCGAATGGGGGACAGAAGCGATAAAATGAACCTTTTCCGCCCAAACCCCTCCCTATTTTCGCGGGAATCCGCACACCTCCCAAAGGAGGCGTGTCGATTTGGACAAAACTTAACCCAAGAACACTACGGTTTAGCCGATAAAATGAGCGACAAACAAAACCTCTTCAATAAAGTGTGGAATTTGCACATCGTGCGGGAATTGGCCTCCGGGCAAACGCAATTGTTTATCGGCCGGCATTTAATTCACGAAGTCACCAGCCCGCAAGCCTTTGGGATGCTAAGAGATCGCGGCTTGAAGGTGATGTACCCCGAACGCACGTTGGCCACGGTCGATCACATCATTCCCACCGCCAACCAGGCCCGGCCTTTCGCCGATAATCTGGCAGAGGAAATGATGTCGGCCATCGAAAAAAATTGCTGCGAGTTCGGGATCGAACTTTTCGATCTCAACGACAGCAGGCAGGGAATCGTGCATGTCGTCGGCCCCGAGTTGGGGTTGACGCAACCGGGCATCACGTTGGTTTGCGGCGACAGCCATACCAGCACGCACGGAGCCTTCGGCAATATCTCGCTGGGCATCGGAACCAGCCAGGTCGCCTACGTTTTGGCCACGCAAACGCTGGCGATGGAACGCCCGAAAGTTCGCCGGATCGAAGTCAACGGAACGCTTAAGCCTGGGGTGTACGCGAAGGATGTGACGCTGCACGTCATTCGCGTTTTGGGCGTGAAAGGCGGCATCGGTTATGCCTACGAATACGCGGGCGAAGTCTTCGACCGCATGACGATGGAAGAACGCATGACCGTCTGCAACATGAGCATCGAAGGCGGTGCCCGCTGCGGTTACGTCAATCCCGATCAGACCACCGTTGACTATCTCCGAGGCCGGCCATTGGTTCCTCAAGGCGAGGAATTCGAGCGGGCCGCGAAGTGGTGGCTGAGTTTGGCCTCCGGTCCCGATGCCGAGTTCGATGATGTGGTGATGATCGATGCGGAAGACATCGAACCCACGGTCACTTGGGGCATCAATCCCGGCCAATCGGTGGGCATCTCGGAAAAGATTCCTTCCCCAGAAGCCTTTCCCGCGGAAGACCAAGCCGGGGCCGCCGAGGCGTTGGAGTTTATGGAACTTAAAGCCAATCAACCCGTGGCGGGCATTCCGATTGATGTGGCCTTCATCGGCTCTTGCACGAACTCGCGGTTGTCGGATCTTCGCGAGGCGGCGGAAGTCGTTCGCGGCCGACACGTGGCCGAGGGCGTGCGAACCTTCGTCGTGCCGGGGTCTCAGCAAGTCCTCAAACAAGCCGAGGCCGAGGGCTTGGATAAAATCTTCATCGAAGCAGGTTTCGATTGGCGGGAAGCGGGCTGTTCGATGTGCCTGGCAATGAACCCGGATAAACTTGTGGGCCGCGAAATCTGTGCTTCGTCCAGCAACCGCAATTTCAAAGGCCGGCAAGGCAGCCCCACGGGCCGAACCTTATTGATGAGTCCCGCAATGGTCGCCGCCGCCGCCGTCACCGGCCACGTCACCGACGTCAGAGAACTCATGCAACCCGCCGGCGTTTAAGGCAAGCGGGGGCGTCAGCCCCCTGGTCATTCGCGAACGTTCTAAAAATCTTCCGAGAGTCAGAATCCCTCGATAAACTCGGTGAATGAAATTAGGTTGGACATGACCAGGGGGCTGACGCCCCCCGCTCGCCAAAACACATTTTCAACGGACTAAGGACCAATGGCAAAGATTGAACAAATCACCGGGACCGGCATTCCGCTTTTGCTGGATGACATCGACACCGACCGCATCATCCCCGCGCGGTATTTAAGGTGCGTGACTTTCGAGGGCATCGGCGAACATGCTTTCGAGGATGACCGCGCCGAAGATCCCAAGCATGCGTTTAATGATTCGCGATTTCGTCAGGCTTCCATTTTGGTGGCGGGGCGAAACTTCGGCTGCGGATCTTCGCGGGAACACTGCGCCGCAAGCGCTGATGCGGTGGGGCATTCACGCGGTGATTGCGGAATCCTTCGCGGAAATCTTCTTCGGCAACTGCACCGCGCTCGGCATCCCCGCCGTCTGCGCTTCGCGGGCCGACTTGGAAAAACTCGCCGCCGCGATCCAAAAAGATCCGAGGGCCCCAATCGCGGTAGACCTTTTGCAAAAGGAAATCCATCTGGGCGAAGATCGGCTGCCCCTCAAAATGCCCGAAAGCGCGCGGAAGGCATTGACCACGGGCCAATACGATTTTCTGGCCCAACTTCTGGAAGGCGAACCGGCCATCAAACAAACCGCCGCCGCCCTGCCGTACCTCAATCATTTCGCCTCGTGAATGGTTTGAAGTGAAGAAACATAATGGAGGATCGCAAACTGGGGCCTGGCTTCTAAATAGCTATGAAAATTACCAAGATCGAAACCTATCCGGTGCGGATTCCGCTCAAACCGGAACGCCGCATGGTCTCTGCGATTGGCCGGCACGATGTTTCCGAGTTTCTTCTGGTCCGCATCGAAACCGATGCCGGCATTGAAGGCGCGGGCGAAGCCACAGTGATGTCCCGCTGGAGCGGCGAAACCGTTTGGACCGCCCAAACCATCATCGAAGATGTGATCGCTCCGTTATTGATCGGCGTCGATCCGTTCGATGTCCCCCACGTGGATACGTTGATGGATCAAGCCGCGCAATGCAATTGGTTCGCCAAGTCCGCCTTGGAAATGGCGTGCTGGGACATTCAAGGCAAAGCGGAAAACTTGCCCCTCTATCAACTCTTGGGTGGAGCCGTCCGGCCGTTGTCCATCCGCTGCCGATTTTCGATGGGGGCTTATGGTCCCGAGCGGGCGAGATCGCGAGCTCGCGAACTTGTGGAAGCCGGGTTCACGACGATTAAGGTCAAAGTCGGCACGAAATTGGAAGAAGATAGAGAGCGGGTGCAAATTGTGCGCGAGACAATGGGGCCGGATCTCGATTTGGTGATCGATGCCAATTGCGGCTATGATGTGCCCACCGCGATTCGGGCGGCGGAACTCTTGGAAGATTGCCGCGTGGGTTTGTTCGAGCAACCCACGCCGCGCGGGGATTTTCACGGCTTGGCGGAAGTGCGTCGTTCTATTAAACCCTTGGTGATGGCCGATGACATTTGCTTCGACTTTTACGATGCCGTAGAGTGCATTCGCCACGAAGCCTGCGACGTGATTAGCGTCTACCCCGGCAAGAACGGCGGGATTCGTAAATCGCGGGAGATTATCAATTATGCCGCCGAGCATCATATCGCGTGCAGCATTGGTTCCAACCTGGAACTAGACATTGCCTCCGCCGCGATGTGCCATTTGGTTGTGGCGAGTCCCAATCTGAATGTGGAAAAATATCCCGGCGACATTCTGGGGCCGGAGTACCACGAGTTTTCCGTGGTCGATAACCCGCTAACAATCGCAGGCCCGATCATTACGCTAAATGACGCTCCCGGATTAGGCGTGAATGTGAACTGGGACACCATCCGCGCACATCCCGCGAAGCGCGGCGCTTGCTAGAGCATACATTTTCTCGAAGCTGCACAAAACTTTTGGACGCGATCTAAACAAATTCATGCGTTGCGTCTCTCGTTCCATTTTCGGGAAACCCCTTTCCGAAGAGAAGGTGGTTGTGTTTTTTGCGGTGTCGCGTATGGTATTATTGAGAAGACATCATCAGAGATTCACCACTTGAGCATTCACCCGAAGGGTTCCGGCATGGGTCAGACAAGCACATCGAGCGGCAAAACATTGCCGAGTTCCGTGTCTTATGAAGTTTCGCTGCTGACGAAAGATGACCTCTATCTTTTTAATGAAGGCACGCATCTCGACCTGCACCGCAAGCTCGGGGCGCATCTCGTCGATCAAAAAGGCAAGCAAGGCGTGTTTTTTGCGGTCTGGGCTCCCGATGCGCAAAGGGTTTCTGTCGTGGGAACCTTCAACGGCTGGAACACCGAAAGCCACCCGCTTCGCCCCCGCGAGAAATCGGGAATCTGGGAAGGCTTCGTGCCGGACATCGGTCAGGGCACGCTCTATAAATATCACATCCAATCCCGCATGAACCACTATAGCGTGAACAAGTCCGATCCTTACGGAGTGTTTCACGAAGTCGCCCCTAAAACCGCTTCCATTGTTTGGAATCTGGACTATGAATGGCGGGATTCGGAATGGATGGCCAATCGCGGAAAGAAGAACGCGCTCGGTGCGCCGATCTCCGTTTATGAGGTGCATCTTGGTTCTTGGCGGCGAGTGAAAGGGGAAGGCTATCGTTCGCTGAGCTATCGCGAACTCGCCCCGCAACTGGCAGAACACATTAAACTATTAGGGCATACTCACGTTGAGTTTTTGCCGATTATGGAGCATCCCTTTTTCGGTTCGTGGGGCTATCAGGTCACGGGATATTATGCCCCGACAAGCCGATTTGGCACGCCGCAAGATTTCAAGTATTTAATCGACTATCTTCATCAAGAAGGCATCGGCGTTATCCTCGATTGGGTTCCCTCGCATTTTCCCCAAGATGAACACGGCTTAGGCTACTTCGACGGCACGCATCTCTATGAACACGCCGACCCCAGGCAGGGCTATCATCCCGATTGGCACAGCTATATCTTTAACTATGGCCGCAATGAAGTTCGCGGTTTTCTGTTGAGCAACGCCCTCTTCTGGTTGGAAGAATATCACGCTGACGGTTTAAGAGTCGATGCGGTGGCATCCATGTTGTATTTGGACTATTCCCGCCGCGAAGGCGAATGGATTCCCAACGATCATGGCGGGCGAGAAAACTTAAAAGCGATTTCTTTCTTAAGACGAATGAACGAAGAAATCTACCGCCGATTCCCCGATGTGCAAACCATCGCGGAAGAATCCACCTCTTGGCCGATGGTCTCCCGGCCCACGCACATCGGGGGGCTAGGCTTCGGCTATAAGTGGGATATGGGCTGGATGCACGATACGCTCGAATATCTTCAGCAGGAACCGATCCATCGGAAGTATCATCAAGGCAAGCTCACGTTTCGTATGGTCTATGCCTTCAACGAAAACTTTATGATGCCCCTTTCGCACGATGAGGTCGTCCACGGCAAAGGCTCTTTGCTCTCGAAGATGCCGGGGGATGATTGGCAAAAGTTCGCCAATCTGAGGTTGCTGTATGCCTATCTCTTTAGCCAGCCGGGAAAGAAGTTGTTGTTTATGGGGTCTGAGTTCGGGCAATGGTCGGAATGGAACCACGATGCCGGTCTCGATTGGGATCTTATGAAAAACTTTCATCACATTACGCTATTGAGGCTCGTGCAATCTTTGAACAAGGTCTATAGCCGTGAACCGGCGCTCTATGAATACGACTGCGACCCCCGCGGCTTCGAGTGGCTGGATGCCAACGATTTTGAGTCCAGCGTGATTAGCTTCTTGAGGAAAGGCAAGCAACCGACAGACCGCGTGGCGGTGTTCTTTAACTTCACACCCGTGCCCCGGCGATGCTATCGCACGGGGGTTCCCCAAGCGGGCTATTGGCGGGAGATCCTCAATACCGATGCGCTGGAACACGGAGGCAGCGGACTAGGAAACCTCGGCGGGGTCTATGCCGACAACATCGCCTGCCACGGGCGAAAGCATTCCGTCAGCCTCACCTTGCCCCCTTTAGGAGCGGTGTATTTGAAATGGGAACCGGGAGAGACCTTAAGTTAAGCATCATTTGTGAAATGGGTATCCTGCGAATCTGAGCGGCAAGGCGTTAGCCGCCGGTTTTTCCGATCCAAAGAACCGGCGGCTATGCCTTGCCGCTCACTGATTTATAGAACGATTATAAAAGCGATGAACCAAAGACATGATGGATTAACGCTTGCCGGCAATCTCTTTTTCGAGTTCCCCGTATTTGCTGCGAAGTTCCGCGTTGCCTAGCTTGGGATAGAGTAGTTTTGTCACGCCGAGGAGTTTGCGGCATTCGTCGGTTTCACCGAGTTCCCAGCAGCAGCGGGCGACTCGATAACGCCTTTCCAACCAACTCGCGGTGCCCGGTTTTTCTTGGGCTTCCAAACTGCGCCACAGCGATTTGGCTTTTACCAAACAGTTGTGCTCGCCGGTCTCTTCCAATAGTCCCGCGACCCGCAAACGCAGCCCCTTGCTTTTGGGTTGGTCGGCGAGCATCTGATCGTAAAGTTTTAAGGCATCGTCCAGGCGGTTTGTGGCCAGATATGCCTCCGCCCGGCAAAGATCCAAGCGTTCTTGCTCGGCGGGTTTTAATTCCTGCCGGCGGGAGTTGAGTTCGTTCGCCGTTTGTAGTTGCAGTTGACCCAACTTTTGCCGCGTCCCCGTATCCGCGGCCCGGGCGACTTGCATCAAGCCATCCATCACGCCCAGAACATCTTCGGTGCTGCTTTTGCCTAACTGCTTGACTAGCACCTCTGCTTGCTTCGATAACCCCTGCCCGGCTAACGACACAATCCGCAACTGCCGGGACGTTTTCAAGATTCGCGCCCACTCGGCGGATTGCTGTTTTGCGCCATCGGCCAGAATCCGTTCGAGCAAACTATCGGCCTTGGCGTATTCGGGCTTTGTCCGCATGAGTTGCAAACGGGCCAATTGCAGCACGACATCCGCCTGGGCGGCACTCAAAGAACCGGGTTCTTTCGGATAGGCCGCGATCAGTTGCCCCAATTCATCGGCCCCGGCTTGTTCCCATTCCAAGGTGCGTTCCTTGATGGCCGGCTGTTGGGCTTTCGCGGAGGTGGCTTCGAGTTCGTGCAACTGGGCGATGACTTTCTCATAACAACCGGCCACGGCAAGTTGGGCCTTAGAACCTAAGCGATGCGTGCCGGGGACGTTTCGATAGTAGCTTAAAGCCTGCGTGACTTGCTTGCCTTGTTCCGCGAGTTGCCCCAACATCCAATAGGCATCGCCTCTCGTTTCGTGCCGGGGATATTTTTCGACGTGTTCTTTTAATAAGTCGCTATAGTTCTGCTCCCGGACGGCCTGCGTCGGATCTTCTTGATAGAGCTTGCCCAGGCAATAGGCTTCCAACAAATGAGCATTCGGCGTGCGGGCGTTTTGAGGGAAATCCACGCACAATTGATGAAACGCCGCTGCCGCTTCTGTGAATACTTTGGTCTGAAATAAAATGGAAGCCCGGATGTAACCCAAGTCGAACGCGGCCTCCGGCTTGCCTATTTTTTGGGCGAGTTCGGAGGCTTGCCGATAATCCGCCGCCGCCGTCTTCGCTTCCCCCACCGCGTATTTCGCCTCGGCCCGCTTGACCAAAGCTGCGACTTGAATGCCGTATTTTTGGGCTTGTATTCGCTGGTTTCTCAATTGATCCATGCGGTATGCCCAATAGCCCCCTCGCAGGGATGCCTGGGATTTCAACAGGCTTTCGATTTGTTGGGCAAGCTGCGCGGCCCGATTCGCGTTTTTCACCGACTCGGCGGCTTCCCACATAGCCATCAAAACTTGGGCATTCAAGAACGCCAACTCGCCAGTGTCCTGCCGGGAAATTCGCCGATATGTCTGCAACTCGGTCAATGCCTCGGTTAGGTTTCCTTTAGCCAGAAACCAGCGGACACGCTCGGCGACCAAAGCCGGCTCCAACTCCTTGGGCAACGGGTCTTCCTCAAGTTCTTTCAAAACCCCATCGGCCCCGTTGAGGTCATCCCGCAAACGGCGGTTCTCGGCCAGGCGAATTTTTGCGAGGAATTTGAAGGGATCATCCGCGCCGGCTTCGCTTAATATATCCAACCAAGCATAAGCCTCGCGGAGCAACTTGCTGCGTTCGCCGAGGGGACGTTCCGGCATCTTGGCGAACTCTTCGAGTGTCACCGCGAGTTGATAGCGTGTTTCATCGTGCAGATCGTGAATTTCATATGTCGCCAAGCCCTCCGTTTGGGGTTGCCGACTGAGCGTCAGTTGCCGATGTTTTTTTGCGAGTTCCGTTTCCAAAGGTTTTAGGCGTTTTAAGGCTGTTTGAAAAACTTCCTCGGCCTGTTTTTGCAGGGTTTGATCGTAGGGGAACAATTCGATTTGCCCCCGCAGAAACTCCGCCCGCTTCGCCGGGAGAAAAGCCCGCTGCACCCGCAACAGCAAACTTCGTGGATGCTCGCCGAACTTGGCAAGGGCATCTTCGATCAGAGATTCCGCCAACCGCCAATACTGTTCGTGTTCTTCGCCGGAAGTATAGCGGGCATGTTCGGCGTAGGTTTTCGAGAGTTCCACCACAAGTTGAATGGACTCTGCGGGCGTAATCAATGGGTCCGCAAGCCGGTCCGCGCCCAATTGCTCGGCCACGCTAAACAGGCGGCGTTGTCTGAGTTGCTGAAAATAGCGAACCGTCAAAAACTGCCCCGGTCCTTGGGCAACCACTGCAAACGGACCGATGCCGCAAAAGATCAAACAGAAAATTAGCGTGTGGAGGAAAAATCGCGAATCCCAAAGTTTGCTCATGGGGGCTTCCATTGAGGGAGGGGTTGTCATCGCCTCTTCAAAAAGCGTAGGCCATTTCCCCCGCACAAGGCAAGAGCGGTTTAGCATCGCTCTATAAATCAGTGAGCGGCAAGGCGCTCACTTTCGCAGGACAGTTATTTAGGGAACGATGCTTACCGGGTTTGCATGAGGAAGGCGAATAGGTCGCGGATTTCTTGATCGGTCAGGTTTTGCAACAACTCGGCGGGCATCAGCGAGGTGTTCGATTCCTTATGAAATTCGATGTCGGGTTTCTGCACCGTGAATTCCTTGCCATCAATGCCCAGGTACGCTTCCTGATTTCCTCCCTTGCGGCGGGGCAATCCCGTCAGCGTTCTGCCGTCTTTGGTGAGAATCGTCCAAGGCGTGTACTGCGGAGCCATGTCCTCGCTGGGACGCAGAATGGTTTTTAAGAGCCAACCGGTTTTTTGTTCGCCTTGCGATTCCAACCGCAACGCGATCTGCGTGAGATCCGGGCCGACCGCCGTGCCTCGGCCATCAATCTGATGGCAACGCGAACACGTGCCGACTTTCGTCCCAAAGAAAATTCGCTTGCCGGTGAGCGGGTCGCTTTCGCCTTGCAAAACTTTTTGCCACGCCGCGAGATTGTGTACATCCCCGCGCGTCCCGATGGAACCCGTTAGCAATCGCCTAACCGCCTGTGTGTCTTCTCCCGCTGCCGCCATATTCTTGCGTTGTTCGTCGGAAAGTTTTACACCCACTAACGACCGCAGGGCTTCATCGCGAAGCAGGGGTTCTGAGCCGGTGGCGTACTTCAATAACACGTCCGTGGTTTCAGGCGGACCACCCGCCAGATCGGCGATTGCGGTGGCGCAGGTGTTCCAGCGAAGCCTTCTCATCATTCGCGATTTGCAGAAGAAACTTAAACCGCTGGGGATCGGGATGCCTCGCCAACGTGCGGAGGGCTTCCAACCGCACATCCGCATCTTCGTGAGACAAAAGGGCCGAGAGATGGGCGAGTTTCAACTTCTTGAAGCTGGGATCAATTTCCCGCAGCGACAACCGCAGCAAATTCGCGGGCGGATTGTTCGCCGTGATGCGGTCCAATAAAAACTGTGGGGCCGGATGATCGGCGGGCGGTTTGCCATCCACCCGATCAATCGCCGCCGCCACCGCCCGAAAGTTTTTGTAACTCAGTTTCGGATCATCCAAGAGCTTAACGAGGTTCGGGCGAAGTTCTTTGATCCGCTCATCGGCGATCCATTTGATGGCCAAGAAGCGGGGATCGCCGGCTTCATCCAACAAATCTGGAAGGAGGTTCTTATTGCGTTCCTTGGGTGTGACAGTTGCCCGCCGCCGTTCGGAGAGCGCCAGGAATCGCGAGGCAAGGTTGAGATTCTCGAAGTTTGATACAAAGTCCAGAACGCTATCTTCGTACAGTTCTTGGACCAGACAGGTCACAATTGCATGAGACAGCAAAGGATCCTGGGTTTTCCTCCACGTTGAAAGCGAGTCGCCTTTTAGCTTCATCATTCCCGCAATCATTACGGCGGCTTTCACCGAGAGTTCCGGTGCGGATTCCCATTTCTCGAAATCAACCTTCAGTCCACGTTCCCCCAACAATCGCACGCCGAGCTGTTGCAGTCGCACATCGTGTTCTTGTTTGAGCCAATCGTTCAAACCATCCAACTTTAGCTTTTTATTCGCGGCCCAGGCCTGCATCAGATCGGAACGCACGCGGGGATCTTCGTACTTGCCTAGTAGCTTTTTAAGCGAATCTTTCTCCGTCAGCTTCGCTACCAACTCGCGAGCGGCTTTTTCGCGTAGCGGTCGGTGTAAACTCAATAGGGCCTTCTCGGTGTTTCTGGGTTTTTTCTGAAAATCCTTCGGGCGAATCCGCCAAATTCTACCGAGTTTATGGAGCGCGTAGCTGCTGGAAACCCAATCAGTGACGTAGACCGTGCCATCGGGAGCGATCGCCAAATCCACGGGGCGGAACTCGTTTTCGGCTTGAATCAGCACTTCGCGTTTTGTCGTGACTAGCCCTTGGTCTTTGGGCTGCGTGATTTTGTAGTGCTCGATGCGGTGATCCGCCCAACTCGCCACCAACAGCCGGCCCAAATACTTTTCGGGCAACGCATTCGATTCATACGCCAGCACCGCGCACGGGGCTTCGCCGGTGCCGGAGATCATCGGCAGATTGCCGGGGTTGTGCCGGTCCAACTAATCAGCGGATTCAGGCCCGACCGGCCATAGCGGTATTCGTAACCGTAATCGCCGCCTTCGATGACTTGAATCAACCGGCAGGGCGGCGAAGCGCCGGGATCGTTGTCGGTGCCGAACGTGCGGTCGAACGCATCCACGCACATGCCCGAACGGATTCCACCAGCCGGTGGAAACTTTGCGAAGATTCGTGCCATCCGCGTTGACTTCGATAAGTGCTTCCGCCTTCGCCGCCGCCGGTGAAGCGTTTGCCGTCGGTCCCCGACAGGGCATAGTCGGCCCCCAAGTTTTCGCCCAGGCCGAAAGTCAGCCGGCCATCGAAATGAAAGGCCAACCCGGAAATCCCATTGTGCGGGTAATCGCCCTTGGTTTCCAAATTGACAATCCGTTTCACCTCATCGGCCTTGCCATCGCCATCGGTGTCCCGCATGCGGTGGATGTCTTTCCGCGTGGCGACATATAGCGAGCCATCGGGATGAAACGCCAAATCCATCGTATAGCGAAACCCCTCGTGGAAGATTGTCTTCTTATCCGCCCGGCCATCGCCGTCGGTGTCTTCCAAAATCAAAATCCGATCCGCCTTGGGTCCATCATAGTCATCGGGCCGAAAGTGCGTATGGCTCTCCGCCACAAACACCCGCCCCGCTTCATCAATCGCAAGCCCCGTCGGCGTCACCAACAACGGCTGCTCCGCAAAAAGTTCGATGGCCACATCAGGATCGGTGGAATGAGGGCGGTTGTCATCGGCTTGAGCCAATGTTCCAATGAACAACACACTTACAAAAGCCAGGGAGAAAATTTTTCATAAGTCCATCCAGAAGAAATGATTTTGATGGGCAAGGCCCACTCCATGATCTATGTAGCCAAACTAAAAATCGATACCGCCGTTGAGTTTGCCACCTAGTCGACATTATGGGGTGGAAAGACTCCGGGCGACACGGAAGCCTAGCGAATGTTGCCGATGGTCCGGTTGACGAAAATGGCGCATGGCAGAGCGGATGAATCTGCCCCTGCTCGGCCACCCCCCACCCCGATAAATCCTAGAGCGGCCTTTCGTTGGTCCTTCAGGGTCATCGGCAGCAGAAACCGAGTAGTAGTCCGTATCAAACCAATCCCAAACCCACTCGCTCATGTTTCCGTGCATGTCGTAGAGGCCAAACGCATTTGCCGGATAAGAACCGCCATTGATAGGCCGCTGGAGCCATTTCCCTTTCGGAGCGCCGTTATAGGGGAAATTCCCATTAATATTGGCCTGGGGCGAAGAGAGCCGGTTTCCGAAATGCGTGGCAGTCGTCGTTCCTGCTCGGCAGGCGTATTCCCACTGGGCTTCCGTCGGCAACCTATATCCCTTTCCGCCATTTACAGCCACACTCGCGCTCGCGATTGATGCGTCCATGCTGACGACATTGGTCATCGAGTAATAGGCCGGTACCCCCTTGTGCGCTGAGCTTATTGCAAAACTCGATGCAATCAAACCATGACACGAATTCCACGGGAAGATTGGTCTCCTTCGGCAGATTGGGGTTGGGCTTGAAATGACTGGGATTGAAGCCCATCACCTGCTCGAATTCAGTCTGAGTCACTTCATACATGCCAAGAGAAAACGGCTGGGTGAACTGCACTTGATGGAGACCCTCTGTAAGGGTTCGGCCAAGCTCCGTGGGAGGAGAACCCATCAAGAAGTCACCCGGTGGAATCAGCACCATCCGCATTCCGATGGAATTCGTGACGACTAGACTCCTGACCGAAGATTTCTGCCCAACCTTCTTGCCTCACTTTAGGAGCGGAGTGATTCAGGCGAAGCTTCTTCGTTGCAATAGCGGCCCCCGCAACTTTGGCAGTGGGCGACGAGTTCACGGGGAAGCCGCCGGCTCATTCGAGTCGATTGCTGATCCCCCTCCGCATCTGGTTGCATAATTGTACCAGATGCAATGGTTTCTTCCTTGACGAAGGCTCCGCTCGCGGGTGTCGAATCCCCAGTGATGGCACTTGGAACGACCTGAGGCGACACGACCAAGCCAATCATCTTGGTTGGCGAGGTGGGACTCCCTCCAACTGGAGTTGTTGCGGCTTGTCTTTCAATAGGTTCGGCGGTCTCATTGTTGATTGTTTGCCTCGATTCCAACGTCACCACGTTTGGAACAGTCGAAGCACTTGTCGCCTCCTTGGTTTCCGCAACAAATTCTTGTTCCTGATGAGTCGCATTTTCGGTTTGACGAAGAAAGAGAAACACGACCATGACCACTACCAATACACCCACGCCCTTCCAACAGAGAGAATAAAGTCGACTTACACCGTCTTCCTCGGCGGATTGCAGAGATGTTGTGGCAGGAGCGGTTTCCCAATGGAGTGTTGAGATTTCGTTAAGATTTAGAGTCTCGGCCTAGAGTCCGGTCTTCATGGAGAGTTTTTAAATGCTCGTCATATTCTTTCTTTCGCTCGGGTGTCCCCAAAACACGTTTTGCTTCGACGATTTGGAGCGTCAATTGCTTCGTCGCCTGATAGTACTTTGAGTTTTGCCAGCAAAGAATTTTCCCGTTCTGATCGGCAGACGCCGCGCGAATGGCTTTGGCATCGTCCGTAAACCGCGGCAGCCCCAGGATTTCATAGTGGTCCGGGTTAGTAACATGCTCTGGCAATTTAAGAATGAGAGCATACAAATTCACAGAGCTTTCTTCCGTCATTTCATTGCCCTCAAAGTGTGAAGGGACCGCAACAAAAGTTACTCGTATGTGAACACAATATCAAGACTAATTGTAAGGCGGGCACTACTCCCCAAACGATCTTGTTGTGGGCGAAACCCACCCCACTTTTTTCTGCCCTCATTGTTCACCGCCCGGATTGGCATGTCGGCTTGTTGGAAGATTTCGGCGAGGGACAACGTAAAACCGGGAAGCACATCCCCGCCGGAGAGGGGTTCGGTTTCTGCGCGAAGCGGAAGGTTCACCCGACTTGTTGCTCTTCCATTTCAAACAGACGGTCGAGTTCTTCCCAGAGGGGCTTGTAGTAGGTTCGCATCTTCTGTGCAATTTCTTCCGATCCCGATTCGGAGACCCACTCGCGATAGGCCGTTCGCTCTTGCTCAAGGAAATAACGATGTCGCTCGGCGTTCGGTTCGCCGATCAAGCTGGGCACGTTATGCAGGAGTTCGATCTCAGCCCGAACCCAGGCATCGTTTTTCGCCTCGTGAGCTTCGCGAAGAATCAGGAAACCAAGCTGCAGGAGCCGGGCGTAAAGCGGATCAAGCGTCGTCATTGGTTGTTCGCCTATTTTCGCTGGAAAATGTATGCGGGCAATTCCGTGATGCCGGCTCGCTTCGCAGTCGCGACTCGAGTCATGCCATCCATAAGCCAAAGCCTGGTCCCATCCGTTTCGACAATGATCGGAGAATACTTGTTCCATGCGAACGGACCATGCCGATTTAGCTTAGAGGCATCCACGACTGGCCTCGACGTTGGCGGGATGATGTCCGCAATGGGAACGAGCACCGTCTCCATAGATTATACCTTGAAAAGGAACCGGGGACAAAATCACTCCCCGGTGATCTTCACCCGGGCGTTTTTTTCTTCTTGCGTTCCAATTCTCGAAATACCGCATCAATGACATTCATCCCAAATCGACGAATGATTTCCAACTCCATTTCCTGGTTATAACCAGAAGCTTCGGCTGCGATATCGATGGGGGTTATACAATCACCCACTTTCTCAAATTGAATCCCATATCGTTCCCACAATTCGCTGGAGGCTTCCGTCCACCATGAGACAAGTTTGCCATGCTCTCGCCAACCAAGCCGCTCTTCAGCTATTTGGACTTTTGCAAGCTCGACACCGATGTTAAACGAGGAGTTGTCGCGCAGAAACTTTTCAACCTGATCCATGTTGATTTGTTACTCCCCGATAATTGTCATTAGCATAGCTTTCTTCTCTGTCGTTCACCGCCCCGATTGGTTGTCGGCTTGTTGGAAAATTTCGGCGAGGGATAATGTAAAGCCGGGAAGCACATCGCCGCCGGAAAGAGGTTCGGTTTCCGCGTGGGGCGTGCCTTGGTCGTCGGCGGAGGTGTAAACCGTGGCTGACCGCGTGGGCGGATCGATGTACCACACCAAGCGGACGCCGGCTTGGAAATAGTCTTGACGCTTTCTCTCCATTTCTCCCGGCCGATTGCTTTCCGAAAGAACTTCGATCGCCAGATCGGGAACGAGTTCTGGAATCGGTTCCCGCGGCAGTTCGCCGGGCGGAAACCGCGACCAACTGATAAAACACACATCGGGCTCTCGGATTTGATCAGGCAGAATTTCTAGCACCATCGGCTCCAAGAACGAGTCCGAGCTGATTCTCGATGACGAACGTGTTGAGCTTTGTGCCAATCAACATCGCCAAGAAGGATTCGTACCAGCCCATCGTTTTCTCCACCAGGATGCCGTCGATCAGTTCGCAAATCGCCTCTTTCCGGGAAGACAGAATTTCCACATCCTCGACCGTGGCGAATCCGGGCGGTGGAAAGGCGCGGATTCGCTCGAGGGGAACACCTCCGACGTGCTCTTGGATGTCGGCCAGAGTCCAATCGGTGGGCAGGCGAGTGCTGCGGGGCGTCGTGACGGTTCTCGCTGTGGGGTCGCTTTCCATTCTTAGATACATGGTGTGCGGTTCGGTTCCGTCGGCGACTTTGCGTTTCGAGGATTCCCAAAACACCAGGGTTTTCTCGACCAGGATGCCATCAATCAGTTCGCAAAGCGCATCCGTTTTCGCGCGGATCCAAAGGACATCCTCCACGGTGGCGAATCCGGGTGGTGGAAAACTGAGGATGCGGTTGAGCGGAACGCCGCCGACGTGGTTTTGAATGTCCGCCAGATTCCAATGGGTGGGCAGGCGGGTGGTTCGCGGAACTGTGATCGTGGTCGCCATTGGATTGCCTTCTCGGAATTGGTTTGCGGTGTGGCCGAAGATTTAAGCCTAAAGGAATTGTACGGCAGACACGACCGGCGTTCCACACAATCCGCACGTGGCAGGAATTGACGCTGGGGCGAGTGTTGAGCAAAATGAGGTGGAAACCGATTACGGTTCTTTGCCGCCCGTATTTGCGGGTCTTTTTGCGGAGATTGAGAAGAATTTTTCAGATGACAAGAGAGGAAGCAACGTGTTTCAATTATTTACGCGAGTTGGTTGCCGGCGGTGTTTTCTGCATTGTTTCCATTACGGAATCTCTCCACTGATCTATACGGTACTGCTGGTCTGTTTTTCACTAAATTTTTCTCTGCGAAGCGTTTTTGCCGAATCCAAAGGCAAACCGAACATCGTGTTAATTATGGCCGATGACATGGGTTTCGGGGATGTGCATGCACTGAACCCGGCTTCCAAAATCGCCACGCCGCATTTGGACAAACTTGCGAGCGAAAGCCTGACGTTTTTGGATGCCCATACGCCCTCGGCGGTTTGCACGCCCACGCGTTACGGGTTGATGACCGGGCGTTATTGTTGGCGGACTTCGCTCAAACGGGGCGTGTTAGGCGGTTACAGTCCGCCTTTGATTTCCCCCGACCGCGTGACAATTGCCCGCATGTTGAAGCAGGCGGGCTATCACACCGCCGCCATCGGCAAATGGCATTTGGGAATGGGTTTGCCGATGAAGCCTGAAAGCAAAAAGTCAACGTCCGAATGGGAAGGCGATCCCGGCGTGGATTTTTCACAGCCCATCGCCAACGGTCCCACCACGCGGGGTTCGACGAATTTTTCGGCGTGTGTGCTTCGCTCGACATGCCGCCTTACGTGTTCATTGAGAACAACCATTTTGCCTCGCTTGCCGACGCTTCAACAATCCAAGATGTCTTTCCCGGCGTTCGTGCGGGCCGGTCCGCGGGCGGAAGATTTTGTGCTGGCCGACGTGTTAGACCACTTGACGGCACGGGCGGTTGGGCACATCGGCCGCGCAGAAATCCGCTGATCCCTTCTTTTTATATTTTGCCTTGCCCGCTCCGCATAAACCCGCCTTGCCGCATTCCCGCTTCCGCAATCGCACGAGACTAGGGCCTTATGGCGATTTTGTGGAACAGGTGGATTGGACTATCGGCCAAGTTCTCGGCGCATTGGACGAACATCAATTGAAGGAATCCACGCTCGTGATTTTTACCTCCGACAACGGGTCTTACATGTACCGTTACGACAAACCCGAAGCCCGCGATCACGTGGATGATCCGAAAATTCAAGGCTACCGGGCGGAACACCATCGGGCGAACGGTCCTTTTCGCGGAACCAAAGCCGATGTTTGGGAAGGCGGGCATCACGTTCCGTTTTTCGTGCGTTGGCCGGGCGTGGTCAAAGCGGGCACGAAATCCCAGGAGCCGATTTGTCTGGCGGATGTGTTCGCCACCTGTGCGGCGGCCAGTGGAAGTTCCATCGGGAAAAACACGGCGGAAGACAGCGTTTCGTTTCTGCCTTTGCTCAAAGGGCAAAACGAACATCGCGGCGTGCCGGTAATTCACCACTCGGCCAACGGCATGTTCGCAATTCGCGATGGCCAATGGAAGTTGGTATTGGGCAACGGTTCGGGAGGCCGCCAACAGCCGCGCGGAACGCCTTTTGCCAAGCCCTATCATTTGTTCGACATCTCGCAAGATCCCGCCGAAACCAAAAACGTGGCCCAGGCGCATCCCGATGTGGTCCAGCGGTTGGTGGAAGCCTTTAAGAAAATTGCCGACGACGATTTGACCCCGGCAGATCGCAAAAGGCTCGACCAAAATACGAAATGATCGCAACGAACTTGCTGTAGCATCCTTCGAGAAATCGCTGTCCTGCAAAGGTGAGTGGCAAGCCGCTCACTTATTTCTTAAACGATGCTTAATTGTTGGAGGATTTCAGGTCGTTGTCGCGGACGGCTTTGAGTTTGTCGGCAAGCTTTTGTTTGAACCGTGCCACCACTTTTTTGTATTTGGGATTCTGGGCGAGGTTGGTGTATTGCTGGGGATCGCCCTTCATATCAAACAGTTCGATGCCCTGGGAAGCGTTCTCGGCGTATTGGATGTAGGCCCATTTGTCTTCCCGCAAGAGAAACCCGCGCCCATTCACGCTGAAGGCGGCATCGCGGACTTGATGGCTGGGGTCATCCAGCATCGGGCTGATGTCTTTCCCTTGCAGCCGGGCGGGAACTTCCAATCCGCATAAACTGGAAATCGTGGGATAGAGATCCAGGAGTTCCACGAAAGAATTGCAAACCGCCGGCTGCTTGCCGGGCACGCTGATAATCAACGGAACCTTCGCCGATTCTTCGTGCAGGCTGACCTTGGCCCAAAAATCGTGCTCGCCCAGATGATAGCCGTGGTCGCTGGTGAAGATCACGATCGTCTTGTCTTCGAGGCCCGCGTTTTCGAGGGCATCGAGCACTTTGCCGACTTGGCGATCCATAAAACGCACGGCGGCATAATAACCGCCCATTGCTTTCTTTTGCTTCGGCAGATCCATCTTCATGTTTTTGCTGGTCTTGTAATTGATGCCGGCTTTGGGAATGTCGTCCCAATCGCCGGGAACTTTTTCGGGCAGCAGCATCTCCTCGAAGGGGAACGGTTGATGATCGAGCCGAGGTGAGACAAACGGAACGTGCGGCCGGACGAAACCCACGCCCAAAAAGAACGTCTGGTTCTTTGTGCTGCTCAAGCAATTCGCAGGCTTTGGCGGCGGTTTTGCCATCGGAGTGAACCAGATCATCGCCATCGGCTTCGACGACGACGAATGTGTTTCCGCCCACGACGGGCTTCTTGCCGTCGGGATTGCCTTCCAGCGTTTCGCCCGTCACCGGGGGCTTTCCATTCGGGGCCTTGGCTGTTGAAGCGTTCGGTCCAAGAGATGGGATCATCCGCACCGTCGCTGCCGGCTTCGATTCCGCCGGGCACGCCCATGTGAAAAATTTTGCTCACGCGGGCGGTGTAATAGCCGGCGTTCTTGAAATGCTGCGCCCACGTTTCCCGATCACCGATGGCTTTGCGAGGGCTGATGTAATTCAGGACGCCCGTGGCGTGGGGATAATAGCCCGACATAAACGAAGCCCGCGAAGGTCCGCAATACGTGCCTTGGCAATAAGCCCGCGTGAACCGTGTTCCCCGCTTGGCAATCCGGTCGATGTTGGGAGTTTGGCAAACTGTGTTTCCGTAGCAGGATAACGCGGTCGAGGTGAGATCATCCGAGATGATGAACAGCACGTTGTATTTTCCCGGAGCAGTCGCTTCCGCCGCCGAGACCGCGTTCCCTATCAAAAGCAGGCACGAGAAAAACAACACCGGGCGACAAGACATCATAAAACTCAATCAGCAGAGGTAAGGGAGATTCCAAATTCAACACATCTTTTGTACTCCCGTGGATCACGGATCGCAACGGTGTCGCTTGGTTGAGATCGTGCCCAAGTACGTTGCCGTGGTGGTGAGAAGTCATTATGAAGGAGTGAGCCGAAGTCTGTCCGTACTCTACCCAGCCGATGGAATTGGCCATGCCGGTGACGCGAATCTTTTTGGATTGGAACCAACCTGCTCTGCCGCAAGCGGCGGAGTATTTAAGAAGTCTGTCCGCGGGGGAAGGCGAAATTCCGCTGCGGGATGCAGTTGTGGTGTTGCCCACGCTGCGGGCGGGGCATCGGTTGTTGGAAATTTTGGTGGAACAAGCCGCCTTTCGTTCGCTGCGGTTGGTTCCGCCTCGGATTGTCACGCTCGGTCAATTGCCCGAATTGCTTTACGTTCCTCAACGGCCATTCGCCGATCCGCTGACGCAGCAGTTTGCTTGGCTCGAAGCTCTGCAAACTTTGCGAGGCAATCAGCGTTCGCGATTGATGCGGCGATTGCCCGATGCTACGCTCTTGGGGCGGTTGGCGTTTGCGGAGATGCTCTCCGAATTGCATCGCGAGTTGGTGGCCAACAATTTGAACTTTGCCGATGTGGTCGAGGCGATGGAAAACCTCGGCGAGGAGCGAGAAATCTCGCGGTGGGAATTGCTTAAACTCGTGGAAACGGCCTATCTCAAACGCTTGGATGATTTGGGATTGTGGGATAAGCAAACGGCGAGATTGGTGGCTCTCAATCAACGCGAGTTCGCCACCGAGGCGAACATCGTGCTGGTGGGGGCGGTGGATTTCAACGCAGCCCATAGGGCAATGCTTGGACAAATCGCCGACCGGGTGACGACTTTGATCGCGGCTCCCCAATCGCGGGCGGATTGGTTCGATGACTTCGGCGGACTGATTTCCGAACGCTGGCAGAACGCCACCATCGAAGGCATCTACGAGAAAACCGAAGTCGTGGATGGCCCCGACGATCAAGCCCTCGCCGTGTGCTTGGCTTTGGCGGAATGGAACGACCGATTCGCGGCGGAAGAAATTACCGTGGGCGTGCCCGACCGCCGAATTGCACCCGCCATCGAAGAACGGCTTTCCGAATGCGGGCTGAAAGTCCACAATGCGTTGGGGCATCCGCTTTTGCACACGGGACCGGCCCGCGTGCTGAGTGCCGTCGCGGATTTATTGGAATCCTTGTGGTTTCGCGACTTCGCCAACTTGGCCCGGCATCCGGCGGTGGAACGCTGGTTGGACTCTCAAGGCGTACCCGCCGATTGGTTATTGGAGTTGGATGATTATTGCTCCCGGCATTTTCCCGCCCGCTTGGACGATCCCGGTGCTGCCAAAAAATCCAGCCGGTGGCGAACTCCGGCTGATCGAAAATCGCTGGCTCAAGCGGTGGGTGCGGTGGATCGCTTGCTGGCCTCATTGCGTGGCCGCAAGCAAACGGTGACGGAATGGGCCAAACCGATCCGCAAATTGCTGGTCAGTCTTTATGGCTTTCATCCGCTCGCTCGCGACCATGAGGAAGACCGAAAAACCTTACAGGCCGCCGAGAGAATTCAAGATGTGCTTGCGGTCCTTGAAGACTTGCCGCCCTCGCTTGCGCCGAAAGTTACAGGAGCGGAAGCCCTGCGGTTGGTGCTGCGGGAATTGGAAGGGCAGACGCTGATTGATCCGCCCGGAGAGAACCAAGTTGCGTTGTCCGGTTGGTTCGATTTGCCTTGGGACGATGCGCCCGCTTTGGTGGTGACGGGCATGAACGAGGGCATTGTTCCCAACTCGAAAAACCCAGATGCGTTTTTGCCCAACAGCCTCCGCCGGCAAATGGATTTGGACGACAACGACCGCCGACTCGCCCGCGATGCGTATGCCCTGAATTTGTTGGCGGCTTCCCGATCGGAATTGCGGTTGATCGTGGGCCGGCGGACGGTCGAAAACGATCCGCTCACGCCCGAGCCGTTTGCTGTTTGCCTGCGAAAACCCTGAATTGCCCGCCAGAGTTCGGCGGTTGTTTTCCTTGCCGAAACCCCTGCGAAACCGCGTGCAAATTGTGGATGGTCTGACGCCAAGCCGCGGCGGTGTTCTTTATAGCGTGCCCAAACCGCAACCGCTGGTTGAACCCGTCACCGCGATGCGAGTCACCGAGTTCAGTGCGTATTTGGAATGCCCTTACCGCTATTATCTGGCCCATCGGTTGCGTTGAAATCGCCCGAAGCCTCGGCGGAGGAACTGCCCCCCAATGCCTTCGGCGATGTGCTGCACGATGTGCTGGAAGCATTCGGCCAAGCCGACGACATCAACCGCACCTCCGACCCCGCAAAAATTGAAGAGTTTCTCAGTCAGACGTTAAGCGATCAGGCTCTGAAAAAATTTGGCCGGCATCCATTGCCGGCGGTGCGAATCCAAATCGAGCAGGCCCGGTTGCGATTGAAAGGCTTTGCAGATTGGCAAGCGAAATGGGCTTTAGACGGTTGGGAAATTCGCTTCGCCGAGCAAGCCATCAGGATGAGCAAGCGCCTTTTTGGGGTCGATGACCAACCGATGTATCTCAAGGGACGGATCGACCGCATCGACGTTCGCGAGCACGAAGGGCGGTTGGAGATTACGATTTTGGATTACAAAACCAGCGATGCGGGAGCCTCGCCCGCGGAAAAGCACCGCGACAAACAAGGCAATTGGACCGATTTGCAATTGCCGCTGTATCGGCATTTGATTCGCGCGGTGGAAGGACTGCCGGAAGCCGAGACCGTCAACCTGGGTTACATCGTGCTGCCGAAAAACCCCGCGGCCATCGGCGAACGCTTGGCGGAATGGACCCCCGATGATCTGGCCGAAGCGGATGAAACGGCGGCGGAAGTGATCCGCTGCATCCGCCGCGAAGCCTTTTGGCCGCCGAACTCGAACCCCCGCTACTTCGCCGAGTTCGCTGCAATTTGCCAAGATGACCTCTTCGCCACCGCCATGCAAGATGAAGGCGAACCCGCCGAATAACATCATCGAAGCGAACCAACCAATGCAAACAAACGATTAGAATAGGGAATATATTTCGTGGTCAATTCAGATCAAATTGCACAGGCGCAGTGTATTCTCGCCTATGCTGCGGAGAATGAAGATGGCTTGCTATCACAAATCCGCATGGGGCGGAGGCCGGAGGATGTGCAAATCTCAGACGTGCTTACAGCAATTGAGACTCTTGCAACCTACTATTTTGAGAAGGAATTCATCGAAAATCCCTTGCTAAATATCTCTACGTGCTGAGCTTTCATTTAGAAGGGTTGATTCAGGGTTGGGAGCAAGCCGGGAATCAAGAAATCCGGGATGATCGATTTGCAGAAATCTATAGCGGAATTGACGAAATCTTTGGAGTTTAAGCGCAGCAAACATGAAGTGCATGAAGTGAGGCACTATTGGCTTTTTTGCGAACTGTTGCACTCAATCCATCTTCTGAATCTCGTAAGAAGTCCTTATGAAATTCGACAAATCCCCAAAAGCGTCTTGTGACTAAAGTCACCCAGGTTCAAGAACCTGGGCCACCCCGAACATATCACCGAAGCGCAACCGCGACAGATCGCCATTGCCAATCACCCATCCCATCTCCTAATCTGATCGCTCCCAAGATAATCCCTTCGCCGAAAATCCAGCTTTGGGAAAGATTTACTGTTGATTTGTTCAGATTTTTGCTATACTTGATAAAACAATCCCCTTCCGAGGAGCATCCCTTGGCGAAGCAGCGACGTGCGAAAAACGGAAGCACCAACGGTTCGGCATCCCGCACGGAGGAGACCGACCGCATTGAATACGTCTCGCTCAGCAACGAAACCCGCCGGCGGTATTTGAACTACGCGATGTCGGTCATTACCTCCCGTGCGCTGCCGGACGTGCGGGATGGCTTGAAGCCCGTGCAACGCCGCATCATGTACGTTATGTACCATGAACTGCGATTGATGGCCGATGCCAAACGCCGCAAGTCCATGAAAATTTGCGGCGACACCACGGGGAACTACCACCCGCACGGCGATGCGGCGGTTTACGATACACTGGTGCGGTTGGCCCAGGATTTCACGCTACGTTATCCGTTGGTGGATGGGCAAGGCAACTTCGGTTCGGTGATGGGCCTGCCCAATGCCGCCGCCCGGTACACTGAAGTCAAGTTGACTTCGATTGCCGAGGAACTGATGTCGGAACTCAAGTTTCGCACGGTTCCCATGCGGCCGAACTACGATGGCTCGCGGGATGAGCCGATTGTGCTGCCTTCGCGGTTTCCGAATTTGCTGGTCAACGGCACACAGGGCATCGCGGTGGGCATGGCGACGAACATCCCGCCGCACAATTTGGGCGAGGTCATTAAAGCCTGCGTGTACCTCATCGGCAATCCCGATGCGAGCACGGCCCAATTGATGCGCTACGTCAAAGGCCCCGATTTTCCCCTGGGCGGAAAACTGGTCACCGACCGCCAAACGCTGAAGACGATTTATGAAGAAGGCCGAGGTTCGGTCAAAGCCCGCGCGGAATGGAAATTCGATCAAGAAAAAAAGCAGGAGATCAAACACCGGCTGGTGATTTATTCGGTTCCTTATACCGTGAGCACCGGGCCTTTGTTGGAAGATTTGGGCGGGATTTGCGAAGGCCGCAAACTCCCGCAGTTGGTGAATGTCGGCGATGAAACCAACGATGCCAACGGGCTGAGAATTATCCTGGAACTCAAACCCGGTTCCGACCCCGACGCCGTGATGGAGTACCTCTACAAGCACACGGCCCTCGAACAAAATTTCGCCTACAATATGACCTGCCTCGTCCCGGAGGAAGATGGCACGTGCATTCCCGCCCGCGTGAGTCTGGCCGAGATGCTCACGCAGTTTTTGAAGTTCCGTTTCGAGACCGTCAAACGGCGGTTTGAGTTCCAGTTGGAACAACTCGAAAAACGCATTCACATTCTGGAAGGCTTGGCGATTATATTTGAGGGTTTGGACAAAGCCCTCAAAATCATCCGCAACAGCACCGGCAAGCAAGATGCCGCCGAGAAATTGATGGCCGCCTTCCCCTTGGATGCCGAGCAAACCAACGCGATTCTGGAATTGATGCTCTATAAGATTTCCCAATTGGAAATCGACAACATCTTGGCAGAACTCCACCAAAAGCAAAAAGAAGCCGATGCCATCCGCAAACTATTGGCCTCGGACCAAAAACTTTGGAACGTAGTGCAAACGGAGTTGGAAGAACTCGCCGAGAAGTTCGGCGACAAAAGGCGGACAGTTCTGGGTTCCAGCGACGACATCGCCGAGTACGATCCGCAAGCCTATATTCTTAAAGAAAACACGAACGTCGTGGTCACAGAGGAAGGCTGGATCAAGCGGGTGAACCGGTTGCAAAAAGTGGAAAGCACCCGCGTTCGCGAAGGCGACAGCGTGCTAAACGTTCTGCCCGGCAGCACGTTGGAGCACGTCGTGTTTTTCTCTTCCGACGGCATCGCCTACACGCTGCCCATCGTGCAAATTCCGATCACCACCGGCCACGGCGACCCATTGTCCAAACACGCCAAGTTGGGCGATGGCGTGCAGATCATCGGGGCACTCACCACCGACCCGCGTTTTACGCCGGAAGATCAAGAGGTCAAAGGTGATGCCACGCCGCTGCCGTTTTTGTTCATCGCCACCGCATCGGGCCAGGTGATGCGAATTTCTTTAAGTCCGTATCGTTCGGCCTCCACGAAAACCGGGAGGAAGTATTGCCGCCTTCGACCCGGCGACCGCGTGGTTCACGTTGAGTTAATCGGCGATGCCGAGACGTTATTCCTGGCGACCAAACAAGCCCGCGTGATTCACTTTCCTTTGGCCGATGTCCCCCATCTGCAAAACGCCGGCAAGGGCGTGATCGGGATTAAACTGGAACCAGGCGACCGGGTTTTGGGGGCCATGTTGTTATCCCGTCCCAGCGATTGTTTGAAGGTCATCAACAACAATGGCAAGACGTTGAGCTTCGGCCAAATGAAATACAACGTGACCTCGCGCGGCGGCAAAGGCATCAGAACCAGCCAAAGAAACGGCTTCGAAGAAATCCTGCATCCCCCGATTGAATTAGTGGACTGGACCGAGTTGGAATAACAGTCGCCTTTTGCTGCGGGGTCTCCGCATCGTTCCCAAAACGCCGATTATCGCTGTGGAATCGGTTTTCAAGAATGATTCGGATTTTCACGTTTGTTCTCTGCTGGGTGCGCCGACCCGATTGATACAACACGCGATCCGCGTCTCTTGCGGCAGAAATTCGCGGGTTGCTCAAGATTATGTCGTTGGACTCCTGGGTTTTCGACGTAGATTTCCATGCACCAAGAATCGTTGATTAGAAAGTACGTTGCTTTCTTGCGAAGCGGGTACTACCCGGTTCCTCACCGAATCCTCCCTGCATCGGTTCCGTCACAATGAACAAGAGCCAACGCCATCACCTCCCGTCTTGCACTGGGGCCCTCGAATGCGTGCCGCGAAACGGAATGGACTCGGCCCCCATCTTTGAACGGTCCGTGACGCGGGATTGGGTTTTGGAAGGAGAAATGACTTCCAGTGGAGAGCCGAATTTCATCTTCATCAACAGCACGCCGTTTCAAGTGGGCCGCCGATCCGACAACAGTCTGACCATTCCCAATCGCACGGTCTCTGGCCGGCATGCGGAATTGATCGTGGACAACGGCAACCTGCTTTTGAAAGACCACGGCAGCACAAACGGAACATTTCTGAACGGCAAGCGAGTGGATTCGTTCGTGTCTGTCGCCGATGGAGACGTAATTCATTTTGGGAAAGTCCGGTTTCTGGTCAATCGAAATCGCGATTCCTCCCCCCGTGCGACGATGGCTTTCGACGCCGAAGGAGACGCCGCCGCCCATTTGCAATTCGCCAGTTTGTGGGATGGAACCGGCCTCAATCCGCACTTTCAGCCGATTATCCGACTCGAAGATCGGCAGGTTTTGGGGTTCGAAGCATTGGCTCGCAGCAGCTTGCCGGGTTTGGAAAATCCTTATGCCATGTTTCAAATCGCGAAACAGCATAAAGCGGAAGCGGAACTCAGTTGCCTGTTGCGGCAAGTCAGCCTGGAAAGAGCCGCACCGTTGTCGGGCGACTTCGCGATTTATTTGAATACCCATCCCGCAGAAATCGGCAAGCCCGATTTGTTCGAGTCGCTCGAAGAACTTCGCGAAGAATTTCCTTCGGCCACAATCGTCGTGGAAGTCCACGAAGCGGGGAGCGTGTCGATCACTTATTTGGAACAGCTCAAACAGAGGCTCGCCGAACTCGACATGAAACTGGCCTACGACGACTTCGGTCGGGGGCAGTCTCGGCTGAATGCGCTTGCCGAAGTCACGCCGGACATCGTCAAGTTCGACATGGAACTCGTGCAGGGTCTGCATAAAGCCTCGGCCAAGCGGAGGCGGTTCGTGCGTTCGCTGTTGAAGATCGTCAAAGCCCTCAATGGCGTGACGTTGGCCGAAGGCATCGAGGAAAAAGAGGAGGCCGAAGTTTGCTTGGATCTGGGGTTTGAATTGGCCCAGGGTTACTTTTACGGCCGACCCGTGCCGGTCGAGACTTGGCTCGCAGGCCACGCGGAACTCATCGAGACAAACAAAGTCCCATGAACCGCCCTGCCGATGAACGACGTTCCCCTTGAAGATTGCGGCAGGCCCGCGTTAGGCATTCACCGGAGAAAGTACGCGGGTAAATCGCTTGGGCTGGCGGTTTTTCCAGCCTTCTTTGTGGTAGGCGTAACCTGCAATCAACGGCACGGCCAGCGTGGCTTCGCTGTAGACCATCTGCTCGTGAACCGTATCCACTTTGCCCCAACTGCAAGCTTCTTTCAGAGTAGACCCCGACAACGCCCCGTCCCGCACGTCCGCGACAGTTACCTGAATCGCATATTTGTGCATCGCGGCATCGTGCCCCAAAATCTCCGCCGCCACAACAACGTCTTGTGCAAAATTCTTGGGCACGCCGCCGCCGATCATCAACAGCCCGGTGTCGCCGCAATGGATTTTCAGCTTGGTCAATTCATGGAAATCCCGCACGCTGTCGATGGTCAGGTGCGGAGCATCTTCCCGCGCGGCTTGGTGGGCCACCAAACCGAACCCCGCCGAGCAATCGCTGAACGCCGGCACAAAAATCGGCACATCGCGGCGGAAGGCTTCCAGCACAATGCTCTCGGCCCGTTCGTGCCCGTTTTCCGTCAGCCAGCGGCCCATTTCGCCGATAAATTCCCGCGAAGAATAAGGCCGAGGCTCCAACGAATTGGCCACCTGCGTAATCGTCTCGTCGCAAACCCGAAGATGGTCTTCATCGATCAGCGTATCGTAAATGCGGTCGATGCTCAATTGGCGAAGTTCATCGTCGTAAAGGCCCGATTTGAGCTGCTCGTTCGCCACGTAATGCCGAAATCCCAAAGCCTCGAAAAAGTCTTGATCGACGATGTTCGCCCCCGTCGAGACAATCGCATCCACCATGTTGTGGCGAAGCAAATCCACAAAAACCTTCTTGAGCCCCGCACTAATCAGCGAGCCGGCCAAACACAAAATCACGCCGCACTTCTCATCCCGCAGCATCAGATCGTAAATATTTGCCGCCCGGTGTAAATCGCGGGCGCTGAACGCCGCGTGCTCCATCGGCTCCACCCAAGGCAGAACGTTGTGCTGCGTGATGTCCAAATGCTGAATGGGTTGTTGAAGATAATCCGCTTTGGTCGGCATAACGTGGTCTTCCTTGGTGAAATGAAGAAGGAGCCTGGATTCGGGCAACGTCTTCGCGAATTGTAATCGGATTTTTCCAGAGTCAAAGCCAGAAGCCGCCGGAATCTTCCGCAATCTCCACATTGCCCGCCAATCGGGAAAACTCCGCCTCGTTGCCAACCCGGATTGAGAAAGCGAGCCGAAAGGCATGCCCACCCGCGGAGATCGCCGGTTTTTCAAGCTACACTTTCGCGCCAGAGACTCCAACCAACCCGCAAGAATGAAGTTATTTGACAATTATTGAAGGAATGTGACGCTTTAACGTTGCAATTCCGTCACGGCTTCGGCATAATAGGAAAAACAGGAGATTTGCTTAATTAAGGAATTTGGTCGTGCTCGTGGATGAACGACGGCAACACATTCTGCAAATTATTGAAAACAATGGTTTTGTGTCCGTTCAAGACATTATGGATGCCTGCCAAGCCAGTGAATCCACGGTGCGAAGGGATTTGGAGTTTCTTGACGGAATCGGTCAAATCCGCCGAACTCGCGGTGGGGCCGCCTATGTGGGAGAATCGCTCGCCGGCTTCGAAGACCGCAGCGGACACGCCTCGCGGGAAAAACGCGAACTCGCCAAGGCCGCCATCGCATTAATTCAACCCGAAGAAACTCTGTTGCTGGATGGTGGGACCACCACCTTGGAAGTCGCCAAGCAATTAGTCGGAAAACCGTACCAAATCGTGACCAACTCGCTGCCCATCGCGAACGTGTTGGCCAACCAACCGGGCATTGAGCTAATTTTTATCGGAGGATATTTATATCCCAAAACGGGCGTGGCTTTAGGGCCGGTCGCAATCGCCGCGTTGAAGAACATTAACGTCCATCGCTTAATCATGAGCGTGGGCGGCATCACGGAAAAAGGTCTGTTCAACAGCAACGCTTTGCTCGTCGAAACCGAACGCCAAATGATGCAAGCCGCCGATGAAGTCATGGTGGTTTGCGACAGCGGAAAGCTAGGCCGGTCGGCCTTGGCTTCTCTCTGCCAACTGAGCGAAATCGATCATCTGGTGGTAGATTCGGGAATCACCCCGCACTGGCAGCAACTATTTGAAAAGCTGGGCACAAAACTCACCATCGCAGAAATCGGACAACCCCAACAAGCCTAGGTACTATAGAGTCCGCAATGCGAGCTACTATTCAATAAGATGCTTTCCTCCCCTTCATCTCATAAAGCTATATTGCACCCCGAGGCTATGACACAAGCATCACCCGCAATCCCTCGCCCGGAAATCGAACAACTCGTCCGCGAAATCATGCGGAAGCAAACGGGCGCGGAATCGACATTAAACGCCAAGCCAAATCCCCTTGTCGTGAACATTTCGGCGCGGCACGTTCATCTCACCCATGAACACGTGCAAATCCTCTTCGGCAAGTCCGAACTTGAACCAACAAAAGACCTCTATCAAGATGGCTATTATGCCGCCAAGGAAACCGTGGCCATCATCGGCCCTCGCCGGCGCATGATTCCCAGCGTCCGCGTGCTAGGGCCATGTCGAGGAGATTCCCAAGTCGAACTGGCCTTTACCGATGGCATCTCGCTCGGCATCGATCTGCCCGTGCGAATCAGCGGGAATATAGCAAACACCCCCGGTTGCCTCCTTGTCGGTCCTCAAGGTTCGATTGAACTCAAACAAGGCGTGATTCGCGCCATGCGGCACGTCCATATGGGGCCGGAAGATTTGAAATACTATCGGGTTCAAAATGGCGATGCGATGCACCTTCGCGTGGAATCCCCCGGTTGCACCACGGTGCTGGAAAATCTGGTCGTTCGCGCAGGGGACGGGATTAAGTTGGAAGTCCACATCGACACAGACGAAGGCAACGCCATCAACCTCGATGCCGCGACGAAAGTCGAACTCATCAAGTCGGCCCCCTGCGCTTGCCGGCATTAAAATATAAGAGTCCAAGCAGACTACAATTACCTATTAACTTCTGTTCCTAATCTGAGGAGAAAACTCGAATGGCCAATGCGATGGAAGCCCTGGGAATGATTGAAACCAAGGGCTTGGTGTGTTTAATCGAAGCCGTGGATGCGATGTTGAAATCCGCCAACGTGCGAATTATCGGTTGGGACAAAGTCGGTAGCGGACTCGTCACGGCGTTTGTCGTGGGCGACGTGGCTGCCGTCAAAGCCGCCATTGATGCCGGGGCCAGCGCCGCCAGCAAGATCGGTGAAGTTGTCAGCGTGCAGGTCATTCCCCGTCCGCACGAAGAACTCTCGAGCGTGCTGCCCAAATTGTAGAACTGCCCGAAAGCGTTGAACCTTGCTATGAGCGAACTAGGAAACAACTAGGTCAAGTCATGTCAAAAGCACCCACCGGTTCGCCGACGAAAACGGCGACCCCCAAACAACCAACCTCCCCCGAGACTAGCGAGAAGAAAAATACCATGAGTGGTGAAGCCATCGGATTGATTGAAACCAAAGGGCTGATCGCACAGATCGAAGCCCTAGACTCGATGCTCAAGTCTGCCAACGTGAGCCTCGTTAAACAAATTCAAATTGGCGGAGCCTATGTGACGACGATCATTAAAGGCGATGTCGGCTCGGTCCTGCGCCGCCGTCGATGCCGGAGCCGCCGCCGCTTCGCAAGTAGGCGACTTAGTAAGCGCCCACGTCATTTCCCGCCCCGATCCATCGCTCGTCCAAAGTTTTCTCTAAGCGATGTGACGACTTCGCGTTTGACTGTCCTATCACAGAGCACGGATCGCCGACTATGAAAATCCTCGTCGCGAACTTAGGTTCAACCAGTTTTAAGTACCGTCTGTTCGACATGGCTACGAAAACGCAGCAGGCCAAAGGCGGAATCGATCGCATTGGCCAACAGGAAAGCCAATGCGTGGTAGAGATCGACGCCATTCGCTCAGAGTCGAAACAGCAGATCCCCAATCACGCCGTCGCCGTGGAAAAGTGCTTGGAACAACTCACCGACAAAGACCACGGTTGCCTTGCATCGGTCTCTGAAGTCTCGGCCATCGGGTTCAAGGCGGTGTTCGCGGGAAAACTTTCCGGCGTAAGGCGCGTTGATGAGGAGCTTCTGACAAAGATGGAGCAACTCGCCGACATAGCTCCTGCGCATAACCCGCCCTATGCACGGGCGATGCGGGAATTGAAATCCGCGTTTCCCAACATCCCCCTCGTGGCGGCGTTGGAAACGGGCTTTCACGAAAGCATTCCCGAAGCCAATCGGCTTTATGCCGTGCCTTATGAATGGAAAGAAAACCATGAGGTTCAGCGGTGGGGGTTCCACGGAGCCAGCCATCGCTATATTGCCACAAGAACGGCTGAACTATTAAACCGCGATGACCTCAAAATTATATCCTGTCATCTCGGCGGGAGTAGTTCTATCTGCGGCATCGAAAAGGGAAAATCCATCGTGACGAGCATGGGGATGAGTCCGCAATCGGGCTTGCCTCATAACAATCGTGTGGGAGATTTCGATCCCTTCGCATTGCCCGTCCTGATGAAAGCCACGGGAAAAACACTCGGTGAGCTGCTTAATGTCCTTGCGACCCAAAGCGGATTGCTTGGCGTAAGCGGCTTAAGTGGAGACGTTCGCGACTTGGAGCAAGCCGCCGAACAAGGAAATAAAAGGGCGCAACTGGCATTAGACGTATTTACGGCCTCGATCCGGCAATATATCGGAGCCTATCTGGCGATGTTAGGAGGGGCCGATGCGATTGTATTTACGGGAGGCATCGGAGAAAACAGCCGACAAATCCGGCAGGAAGCCACAAAAACTCTGGGATTCGCCGGCATTCAACTCGATGCGGACAAAAACCAAAACGTAAGCGGCGAAACACGGATCTCAATGAATCATAGTGCCGCAGAGGTTTGGGTCATCCCCACAAACGAAGAACTGATTGTGGCCCGGCAAACCCAAGAACTCATCAATCAACACAACTAAAATTGTAAGGTCCGCCCTGCGGGCCATCTTACTACTTTATGGTCCGCTTAGCGGGCCAGACATCATAAGCAAACCCTCGCATGTTTCTGGCGCGTATTACCGGATCGCTCGTTTCCTCGCATAAAGTGAGTTCGATGGTGGGGCAAAAGTTGTTCCTCGTCGAACCATTGCGAGTTAACGAGCAAGACCAAACGGATCTGCAACCTACGGGGCGAAGCTTTGTCGTGGTCGATGCCGTCGGCGCAGGCCAAGGCGATGTCGTATTGTGCGTGCAAGGCTCCAGCGCACGATTTACCCCGGAAACAAAAAGCCTGCCCATTGATGCAGCCATCATCGGCATCGTGGACCAGGTTATGTTAGGCCACAAATCCATTTTCAAATCGACGAACTAACAATCTCATTTGGAGTCATTCACTCAGTTTCAAGGTTTCTCGGGATGCAATCTTCCGACAACACAAATCCAAAACAATTGGTGTTTGTGATGCAGATTATCAGCAGTTCCTTGATGTTAGGCATCGCAATGTTTATGGGAGCCGCGCTTGCGATTACGCAGGGGCAACAGCCCAAAACGCCGCAAATCACTTACATCGCCCTAGGTTATGCCGGATTGTCGATTGTTGGCTGCTTTTTATTTCGCTTATCAATCAAAACCACTCTGCTCAAGCAAATCAATCAGCAGCATGAGTTTGATCCTCAATCGGATGAGGTGTTCTCTGCGCTGGCTCCAACGTACCAAACGGAGCACATCGTCAAAATGGGCATCTTGGAAGGCGCTGCATTCTTTAACGGCGTGGCCTATATGACGGAACAATTTTGGTGGAGCCTTGCTGCGATGGGATTGATCGAGTTGTTAATGCTCTTTCGTTTTCCCACTCGATCAAAAATCACCGCCTGGATTGAACGCAAAACTCTCAACCTCCAATTTGGCGATTCGGATTTCTAATAAGTCAATTCTTCTAGTGGAAGATCAAACAATATGAACCAACCCAACGAGCAAGCCATTCGCCAAGTCGTAGAAGAGGTCTTGGCCAAACTCGGACGCAGTCCCCGCATCAACGGCCAAAACGGACGCTCTGTACCCAATCCCGCGAGAACTTGGGGTGTGTTTTCCGAAGTGGACCATGCAGTGGCGGCGGCTCAAGACGGCTTCGAACAACTCCGCCGCGTCTCAATGGATGACCGGGCAAAAGTTATTCGTATCGTCCGCGACATCTGTTTCGAGCAAGCCGAGGAACTTGGCCGCATGGAGCTAGAGGAAACAAAGATCGGACGGCTCGATCATAAGATTGAAAAACTACAAGCCATCCGCCGCGTGCCGGGGATTGAGTGGCTGAAAAGCGATTGCGTGAGCGGCGATCACGGACTGACCGTGACTGAGTATGCCCCCTTCGGCGTGATTGGAGCCATCACACCCGTGACCCACTCACTCCCTACCCTTGCGGGCAACGTCATCAACATGGTTTCCGCCGGGAATACGATGATTGTCAATCCGCATCCGAGTGGCCGAAAAATTGCCGTCGAAGGTGTTAGACGATTTAATCAAGCGATCTATCAAGCCACGGGACTAGAGAACCTGATTACGATTATTGAGGAACCCACGATTGAATCGGCGGAGGCGATTTTCAATCATCGGGGCGTGCGGTTGTTGTGCGTCACCGGCGGGCCGGGCGTCGCGCGGGCCGCCCTAGCAAGTCGCAAGCGGGCCATAGTCGCCGGCCCGGGTAATCCTCCCGTCGTCGTCGATGAGACGGCGGACCTCAATAACGCCGGGCGTTCCATCGTGCAAGGTGCGGCCTACGATAACAACCTGCTCTGCATTGGTGAAAAAGAGGTCTTCGCTGTCGCTAGCATTTTCGATCAGCTTTTAGAATCGGTTTCACGAAACGGGGGCTACTTATTAAATGCCCAACAAGTTCAAGCACTCACTCAAGTCGCTTTTGAAGAACAAACCACGGAACGCGGGAAAAAGCACGTCCTCAATCGCGATCTCATCGGAGCGGACCCCGCGAAACTCGCGAATACAATCGGGCTGCAAGTGCCCGCGAACACGCAAATCCTTTTCGGCGAAACGGACACCAATAACCCCTTCGTGCCCGAAGAACAAATGATGCCCTTTATTCCCTTCGTGCGAACACGCGATTTCGACCACGCACTACAACTGGCCAAGGAATTTGAACACGGGTTCGGGCATACCAGCATGATTCACACGAAAAACGTAAGCCACATGACGATGATGGGCCGGCTAATGGATACCACGCTGTTCGTCAAGAACGGGCCGAGCATGGCGGGCTTAGGACTAGGTGGCGAAGGGTATCTTTCTTTCAGCGTGGCCACTCCCACTGGTGAAGGCGTGACGAACCCGCTTACTTTCACCCGTCAACGCCGCTGTGCCTTAGTGGATGATTTGCGGATTATATAGCTGTGATTTATAGAATGGTGTATAGCAGGATTTCAGCCCGTGCAACTTGCTCAAGTAATTGGCCGCGCGACATCGACGGTGAAACACCCAGCGCTCAATGGCTGGCGGATGTTATTAGTGCAGCCCTTGGGCAGGGAAAGAACGCCGGACGGGGAGCCTTTGCTTGCCATCGACAACTTAGGAGCCGGTCGTGGGGATGTAGTGATGATGACGAGTGATGGAGCATCCGTTCGAGAAATGATGGGCACGGACAACACGCCAGTTCGCTGGGCAATTCTTGGCATTGCGGATGAAACGGATTGAAGTTTGACTGACCTTGTTAATCCAAATTATATCGACACGATCGTAGCGGAAGTGCTTTCGCAACTTCGCCGGCGAGTCGATGCCGCACGGAACCCGGCAAGCACCGAAGCACGATTACAACCGCCGCCATCGGAAAAAAACGTTGTGTTGTCGGATGCGGTCATCACCGAAGAAACTTTGAAACAACAAGCCAAGCCTGGTGCAGCGGTCTGCGTTACACGCGGCGCAATTCTGACTCCCTCAGCTCGCGACTATATCAAAACGCATCACATTACATTCAATCGGCAGGAAGAAATTGGTCGTTCAAATTCCTCTAGCTCTAGTAAACCCGGCACGATCATCGCGGCCCATTTACCGGAAGTTGTTCAATCTTTAATTGCCAATGTCCGCAAGCAAGCGAAGTCTTTATGGGCCGTGGAATTGGAAAGCGGCACGGCACAAGTTGTAAACCGGGTTCGCAGCGTGATTTGTCGCGGGGAATCTAAGCAGGCACTCGTGTTCGCGAAAAGTCCCGCCCAAATTGCTTGCTTCGTCAATCGAAATCCCAACTGCCGGGCGGCGGTTGTGCAGACTGAAACCGATGTGCGGCGGGTGCGTGCGGAGTTCGGGGCGAACGTGATTTGCGTCGATCTTCAGCAACCAACATTTATCAGATTGAGAGAGGCTTTACGGGCGTGCGAACAAACGGTGGATTTGCTTCAAGAATCCGCGGGGAGTTGAAGTTGTATCAATGAGAATCGGCGAAGTCATCGGAAAAGTCAGCTTGTGTAGTCGGCATGCCTCCCTTGCCGGAGCGACTTGGCTGCTAGTGGTTCCTTTGTCTCGGCGGGGATCTGAAGGGGCATTGACTCAACGCGGCGAGGCGATTGTTGTGTTCGATGAACTCGGTGCGAGTGAAGGCGCTTGCATTGCGATTAGTGAAGGGGCGGAAGCCGCGGGTCCGTTTTATCCCGATACCAAACCGATTGATGCCTATAACGCCGCGATTTTAGATCATCTGGAAATTGAGCCTTAACACATAGGCCATTTGTTTCTTTGTTTATAGGATTATATGAGTTATGAATCATCAGTGGAACAGTGGAATTCATGATCGCGGCTTGAAAGAGCAAATCTGCGAAATCGGACGCCGGGTTTATACCAAAGGCTTCGCAGCGGCCAACGATGGGAACATCTCCATTCGCGTGGGAGAGAACGAAGTTTTATGCTCTCCGACGATGATTTGTAAGGGGTTTATGACCCCCGATGACATTTGTGCCGTCGATCTGGATGGCAACCAAATCGCGGGGACGCGGAAACGGACGAGCGAGATATTGCTTCACTTGAACATAATGAAGCATCGTTCCGACGTGAAAGCCGTTGTGCATTGCCATCCCCCGCACGCCACCGCGTTTGCCGTGGCTCGCGAGCCGATTCCTCAATGCGTCTTGCCGGAAGTGGAAGTCTTTATGGGAGAGGTTCCTTTGGCTCCTTATGCCACTCCCGGAGATCAAGGCTTCGCGGACACCGTGCTGCCTTTTTTGAAGGCTACAAACACGATCATCCTTACCAACCACGGCACGGTGAGCTTTGGAAAAACCTTGGAAGAGGCTTATTGGAAGACGGAAATTCTGGATGCCTATTGCCGGATTTTGTTGCTGGCCAAACAGCTTGGTCCTATTCAATATCTGGACCGGAAAGAATCCACAGATTTGCTTCACTTGAAGCAAAAGCTAGGATTTGATGATCCTCGCTTCCACGTTGAAGATTGCGACCTGTGCGGCAACAGTGCGTTTCGTGAAGGCTATCAAGAATGTGCCCCGCAACAACGGGCGTTTAACCCCGCACCGGATTATCCGGGTTATTTGCAATCGAGTGCTGAAGGGCAAAACAGCCAGATTACCGAAGAGCTAGTTCATGCGATTACCGATCAAGTCATGAAAGCGCTGAACGCTTCCTAGACATCTTTATGGACTGCTCAACGGACTCTATATCTATTCCATCATTTAATAAGTGAATTTCAGATTATGAAAGTTAGCATTATCGGCGGCGGCGGATTGGTGGGATCTTGTGCTGGGTTTGCTTTGCAAGCCGGTGGAATCGTGCGTGAAATTATCTTGATCGATGTGAATCAGGATTCCGCCGAAGGCCAAGCCTTGGACCTGATTCACGGGGCTTCGCTGGTTGCCGATCAAACGATTGGAACCAACCCCGCCGACATCGCCGACAGCGACGTGATTGTGATTACCGCCGGACTAAGAAGAAAGCCCGATGAAAGCCGGCTGGATCTGATTAACCGCAACGTGGATCTGTTTCGGAAAATTTTGGCCCAAGTCAAACAGCACGGCACGAAAAAAGATGCGATTGTGTTTGTTGTGTCGAACCCGGTAGACGTGCTGACCTATTTAGCGGTTCGCGAACTCGGATTGCCTTCGGAGAAAGTCATCGGGCTTGGAACAATGCTAGACACGACGCGATTGCAGGGGATGCTCGCCCGGCAATTGAACGTGCCGGCGACTCAAGTCTCTGCGATGATGCTGGGCGAACATGGAGATAGCATGGTTGCGATTTGGTCTGCCGCCCAAGTGGCGGGCTTGCCTTTGGACCGCTTCCCCGGCGTGAATGCCTCGGTCATATCCGACGTGGAAAAACGAACGCGAGGCAGCGGGGCGGAAGTCATCAAGAAGAAAGGCGGCGCGGGCTTTGCGGTGGGCGTGGCGATTGCACACGTCGTGCATTCCATCGCTTTAGATCAACGCCGCATTCTACCGATTTCCTCGTTGCAAAACGGGGCGTATGGGATTCGCGATGTATGCCTTTCCGTGCCGACGGTCGTGGGGCGCAGCGGCGTACTTCAGCAACACGAAATCGAACTCTGGCCGAAAGAACGCATGGGCCTCGTCAACTCGGCGAACGTGCTGCGGGATACGGTCGGCAAAGTTTTGAATGGGGTCTAGTAAAAATGCTGACTCACTTCGCGATAGAGTAGGGCCTTATGGAAAAGTCTTTGGATCGAAAACTTCGCGAGATGCATCGCGACCCGCTTGGGTCGCGGGAGTTTATTCTTGCGGATGCAAAAGATGCGGACATGGCTTTCGGCATCGGAGCGCCGGGCTTGTCTTTAGAACGGCACGATGGAGAACTACGATTCAAGACGCTCGCGGAGTATCGACAGCAAATTCGCGCGGTGATTCAACAAGGCGTGGTCGATATTGTATTGATGTCGGCTAGCACGAGCGAACTCTTAACGCTCGAAGAGCGTTTGTTTGACGATTCGCCGATAACGCCCGCCGTTCGGGCCAACGATGCGACCGACGTGCATGCGATGCGTGGCAGTCGCATTCCATTGGCTCCCGCGAAACCCTTCCGGACGATGGCCATAGATCACGCTCAATGCGGGCATTTGGACTGTGCCCCGGCGAACGCAGACGCGGTGCGGATTTGGGATTATACTCCGTCACTTTCAACAACGATTGCGAGTTGGATCTCGAAACCCTGCAACAATACAACCAATTTCGCGCGGAGGCGGAACGAAAAAACTTTCGGCACTTTTTGGAAGTCTTCAATCCCAACTTGCCGGATGCCATTGCTGAGGATCGCCGACCGGATTATATCAATGATGTTATCGCGCGGACTTTGGCGGGCGTGTCTAAAGCGGGACGGCCTATCTTCTTGAAGATCGCCTATCAAGGCCCACAGGCGATGGAAGCGTTGGTCCAATACGATCCGCATTTGATCGTGGGCGTGCTAGGCGGGGCAGCGGGAACCACTCACGATGCGTTTCGGCTGTTATACGAGGCCAAAAAACACGGAGCCAAAGCCGCGTTATTTGGACGGAAGATCAATCAAGCCGAGTGCCAATTGGCTTTTATTGAATTACTGAGACACATTGCCGACGGCGTGATTGAACCTGAAGAAGCGGTGCGGGCCTATCATGGGGTGCTGCAAAAACTAGGGATTCTCGCCCGGCGAACTTTGGAAGAGGATTTGGATTTACAAACGAATGTATTAAGTTATGCCGGTTCTTCGCGCACGGTCAGCGTTCCGCATAAACCGCCTCGTCGCCGGGTGGAAGCATTGGCTGCGCCGGATTTTCAGAAGATGACTAGCGACCAGCGATTGGAATATCATCAAAAGCGTATCGCTAAGCTATTAGGCGATCACTAGCCTACTTGGAGCGATGTAGGAGTTCCCGGAACCAACCGGCCCATAGACAAACCCGATTGGGCGGACTGAGCGAGATGGGTCGCCTTTGCAGAAACCGCATCAGGTCGCGGCGCATTTCGCGGGCGGAGGGGTATCGCGAATCGGGATTTTCCGCCATTGCCTTGAGTACGATCGCTTCCAACTCCCAAGGCACATTGGCGCGAACTTTTCGGGGCGGGATGAATTGCGAGCGGGCGATGCAATCCAACATTTCGCCGCGATCTTGGCCGCCGAACGCCGGTTGCCGGGCGAGCACTTCATAGAGTGTGACCCCTAGGGAATACACATCCCCGCGCTCGTCGCCCGGTCCTATGAACCGTTCGGGGGGCATATAGCGGTAGGTTCCGGTGGCGCGTTCGCTTTGATCTTGAAACTCCGCCTGCAAGCGGTGCGTGCTGAAATCCGTAAGCAGAATGTGCCCAGTCACGTCCACCAGCAAATTCGCGGGTTTGATGTCGTTGTGCAGCACGCCTAACTCGTGGGCATGTTCCAATGCCAAGCAGACCTCCGCACAAATCCGGGCTACGCTGGGCCAATGATCGGCTTCCAAGCGTTTCGCGAGCGGGTTGATCGGCGCAGAACTCGCCGAATCCGGATCGCGAAGATCGGCGAGCATACGATCCAAGCTCAAACCTTCCACTAGCTGCATGACATAGTAGCAATAGCCATCGTGTTCGCCGAACGTATAGACCGGCACGATGTTGCGATGGCGAAGTTGGCCGATGGTTTTGGCTTCTTCGTGGAAGCGGGCTTTCCATTGGGGCAGGGCATCGCCGAACTTCCAAGGCAGCATTTTGACGGCGACCCGGCGTTTCCACGGACCTTGGCGGGCTTCAAAGACGACGCCCATTCCGCCCCGGCCGATCTCCCTAATAATTTCGCAGTCGCCTAGTTGTTTGATGTGAAATTCGTTGGGCCGATTTTGCCGGAGGCAATCGACTTCTTTTTGAACTTTCCAGAGTTCCAGGGCTTGGGCGATGGGCAGCAGTTCTTCTAGTTCCGCCGCAAGTTCGGGATGTTCCGCCGCCATGCCTGCGGGCGTGGGCAATTCGCCTCGGCGAACTTTCGAGACGTAATTGGTTGCAGCGCGTTCCAAAGCATCGCCTGCGGGCTTTGCTCCCTCGGCATCGGGGAGCGGAAACCCATCCAACTCGGCGTCGAATTCCTCTGGTATGCGATCGGTCATTATTTTGGAAGGCTAGAGTCGGTCGGATGGAAGGAATCGCAACAACTATTATAACTATAACTACTGAATTACTGTTGACGGTTCAAGGGCGGCGGTTATGATGAGTTTGCCGGTAGGCCGTCGATTTTTCCTGCGCATTCGGATGATTGAGCCTTGTGATTGCCGCTCACAACGAAGGGGCCGCTTTGGGGAAGACGGTCCAATCCTGCGTGGAAACCTGTGCGGGGTTGGATTACGAAATTGTGATCGCGGATGATGCCTCTTGGGATGGCTGCATCGCTGAGACATGCAAGCGGTTTCCCCAAGTTCGCATTGTTCGGCACGAAAAGCGGCTCGGCCCTTCGCCGACGAAAGATTTGGGAGCCAGGCAGGCCCGCGGGGAAGTGCTGGTCTTTCTCGATGGCCACACCAAACCGGAACCGGGTGCGATTCGCCGGTTGGTGGAAAGCGTGGAATGGCAGCGAGGCGAGGCGATCATCACCCCGGCGATTACCGGGCTGAATGTGGGCTGCTGGAAATCGATCCCCCAACAAATCGGGCACGGGTATTTTCTGGAATTGGAACGCTTCGATTGCGGTTGGCTGCCGCTTTCCGCTCTGAAGAAAGTCTCGCATCGGGGGCGGGTGTTTTACGAATCGCCGGCGGCCATCGGCTGTGCGTTCGCGGTGCATCGGGAACTTTACGATGACCTGCGCGGCTTCGATCCGCACATGCGAAGCTGGGGCGTGGAGGATCTCGACTTTAGCCTCAAGTGCTGGCTGCTCGGCCATCCCATTCTGCACGATCCCGCAGCGGTGATCGCCCACCGCTTCCGCGAGAAGTTCGACAATTACCACGTGCCGATGCAGGATTTGATCGCCAATCAATTGCGGATGGCCTACAAGAATTTCACGCCCATCAATCTGGCGGGAATGGGTCGAACGCTGCCGTCGTCGCTATCCGAACCCCCTCCCCGAGCACCCGGAAGGTCTGTGGGCTTACGCCTGGGAACTTTTCCAGCAGCGGCGCGAGAGCGCCGAAGAAGAGCGCGGTTATTTGCTGTCCCGCCGCCAGACGGTGACGAGTTCTGGTACGCCGAACGGTTCGGGCTAAGTTGGCCGGCTTTGCGGCGTATGCACGCCGAGCAGATGGAGATCTTCCCGCGCACTTTCGAGACGACTTTGGCCGCGAAGCCGAGTCCAAGCTGCGACACCGTGTCTATCTCCTTCTCTGCGGACACAGTCAAGACGGGACTCACCAAGCCCCTGCCCCCGCTGATGAAAAAGAAATGTAATATTAACGACTTTACCATCGCGACACAGGTCGTGGCCACAGTCAAACCGGCCTCCGCGGTGGGGGACGTGGTGATTTCCAAGACCGGCATTTCACGCTTCAATTTCGTTGGCAAAAATGTTGTGGACGCCAAGAAGGGGACAATTAAGTTCAAGATCGAGGGAACGTCGATGACGCCTATAAATAAAAAGGTCGGCGACAGCTGGCTCGTCGCCAAGATCGGCGGGCGTATCTGCGAGAAAGTTCCCGTCGTCGTGCTGCAACCATGGAGCCTCAAGCCGGTCAGCACCAAGAAAACCAAGGTCAATGGGAAAAACGAGGATGCAACGAACTGCTCAAGTCCAGCCTACATTACGAGTGTTCTTAGAAAAGATAGGGTTTATCTTTGGACGGTGTATGGCGTTACGCAGTCTGTTCCGGTTCTCGATCAGTTTGGCGATTTTCTTGGGAAGATGTACGATGGCGCTCCGGTGTACGAGTTCAGCGACAGGCGATCCGGTGGCGACGGTTTTTGGCACCCCATCAATGTGAAGCTGAAGGGTGGCAAATACCCCGACCCAGTGGGCGGGTTCATTCCACGCCCCGGAAAGCAGATTTTTAAAAATGACGACCCCGTCGCGGTGGGTTGGACGAAGGCCGCAGTAACGCCCTCGGGCACCAAAACCTTTCCCCAAAATTTCGCAGTGATGATCGCCGGAGTGAAGTTGAGCCCTGGCGGGACAACCCGCAAGGCGGTCGTCGAGCAACTCAACCTCACGCAGGCTAACATCACAATCGATTGGAAGGAAAGCGTACTTTTTTAAAGGAGACACTCATGACTCTTCGAATCCTCATTTGGAGCATACTGATTATGTTCCTGTCGGGACTACTCGACACTCGTGTCCGGGCGGACGATTCGTCGTCGGACCTCCCGCAGAATCCTTCCTGGGGAACGTTCATCTCCGTGGCGGCAGAAAAGCTCGGCCTTCACTTCACCATGGAAGAGGCGACGCCGGAGCCCCAGGTTCTCTATGAATCTGTCAATTTGGGGCTCAAGCCCTACCAGGGTTTCGCAAACGCCGACGCCTTCCTCGCGTATCTCCAAAAGTCGAAGAAGCTCGCCGCCTACTCGTTCGAAAGGGATCAGGGGCAGCGGGATGTGATCCACATCGTTGACCGCCGCCTCATCGGGCTCAAGGGATACGCGCTGGAGAAGAAAGTCGATCTCGAATTCGCCGGAAACCTGATGCAGCTCTGCTGGACCCTGCACCGCCGGATCGGCAACATGGTGCCTCAACGCTTTTTTGCTATTGGATCACCAGGTTGGGGAGACTATACCACGGAGATCTGCCTGTCCGTGAAGGACCGAACGGTTCGCGGCCTGCTCACCGAAGCGGTCCCCGTCAAATGTTATAATCTGACGATTTGGACGGCGATAACTGAGCTGACCGACGTGAATCACCGGCGGATGCTAACTGAAGTGACTTATTCCGGCCTAGATTTGTCTCACTCCCGTCCAGTCGGAGGGTACAACTGCCCTTGGTACCTCTCGCTGCTTGAGGAGGCCGGCAGCGGCTCGGTTGCCGGTTCACGGTGGAAACCATCTTCCGGGAGGCAAACGATCCCCAGTCCTGCCCGCCTCCCATAAGCAAAGAGGAAGAGGACGAAATGTACGAATCGCGCTCATCGTTAAACACGGCCATCTTCCGCGCCCTCGTGAGCAAAGACGAAGAGAAGCAGACGTTCAAATCGGTCGATGCCTTCCTTGGGAAATTCAGCAAGCTGATTCCGTGGATGCAGGCGGTCAGGGACGCCAAGCATCCCGAAATCGTCCATTTGATCGATAAAAAACTGCTCAAGCTCAAGGACTATCCGCTGGATCGCCGGCTGAGCATCGAATACGCGGGGACTCCGCACGGCCTAGTCATGGAGCTAGCGAAACGGGTCGATTCCGTCGGTCCTCTGTATCTCCCAGAGAAACTCGAGCCATACCGTGGAGGGGATCATCCGCGCATTGAGGTGCGGGACAAAGAGGAAACGCTGCGGAGCGTGCTGACAGATGCCGTCCCTTCGGAGACGGAGGACAAAGTGTTGTGGCACGCGCGAACTTGGATTCGCAAAAACGGCTTGGAGACGACTCTAGAATACCATCCACTCGATCCGCCGGTAAAACAACCTCGCAACACGAACCCGAAAGGACAGTAGTAGGTCAAAGTCGCGCCAATTAAATGTCCGCCTCAAGAATCCAACCGATTCGCAACACAGAAAAGCAATGCAAACATGAGTAAAGCATCTCAGCCGAATCGCAGCGATGAATCGCCCGATGTAGTAAGGCCGCGGTGTGGGCCGCCGGTTTCCGGGCGGGTTCCGATTCGGCCCGACACGGTGCAGCCACAAGCAAATGCCGCAAACGGAACGCCTCGTCTTCGCGAGGCCGATGAACGGGGGATGGACTGCGGGCATTTGTCTTCGGGGTTGGTGGATTGTTTGCGGCGGACGGAGATCCGGACCGTTTCCCCGCCGCCTCGGGCGAAGCGGTGCGTGGCGACCGTGGGGTCGGCCCGCTATGCCGATCTCTTGGACAATCTGCTTGGCTCAATTCGCGCCAACGGCGGATTGGACGATGCGCTGTTGGTCGTGTTTGTCGTCGATGGGGATCCAGAGTGCCTGAGGATTGCGGAGAATTACGGGGCGCAAATCATCGAGTGCCGACCGCTCACGCGGCTGGGGGTAGGTATCAAATCCGTCCTGTATTCCGTGGCTCGGGTGGTGGACGCGGACGAATATCTCTGCCTCGATGCGGACATGCTAGTGCTCGGGGATTTGCAGCCTGTGTTTCAAACGCTAGCCGCTTGTTCCGAGAATGCGATTCTCGTCTGTCGCGAAGGAAATCGCAGCAATCGCGGAAAACTGAAATACTGCGCTCAAGTTCGCCTATCGCGGATCGGAGGACGATGTCGAAAGCCTATTGGTCAAATCGAACGGCGAGGGGTTCTACCCGTTGATCGTTAACGACGGATTGTTCGCGGGAAGTCGGAAGGCGTTATTGGCGCTGGATGCGACGATCCGCCAAATGCCGGATGCCCCGGCGTGGGTCGATGAATCTGGCGGGGTTTGCTGGCGGAATCAGTTCGTCTTCAACCTGGCTCTGGCCCGATTGCATTGTGGCGTCGAATTGAAGCCGGAGTTCAATTTGCAACTGCACACGCAAAGCGTGAAAATCTGGTGGGACGCGGAGAGGGTTCGCGCGGCGTGGGGAAACACGCCGGTGCGGGTACTGCATCTGAGCGGCCACAGCAAATTTCAGCACCCGCAATTGCGCCGGGTCTTCAGCAGCGCCGGGAGATGATGGCCGATGGGGGAAACTACTTCGCGGGCCTTTGCGATTGGCACTTTTACGACCAGCCGGCAGCCCGAGTACTTCACAATGGGTTTGGCGTGTGCCTTGTCCCTTCGGGAAGCCGGTTATACAGAACCGATTCTGTTCGTCACCGTGGAGATGAGCGCCGACGAAGAGCGGCAGTTGTTAGAGCAGGGATTCCAAGTCGTGAGGAAGCCGGGCTTTGACTATCCCGCTTTGGACTGCGGTCCCTATCGCCGGCTTTCGTTCAACGATGCGCAGAAAATTCATTATTGGTCGTTGCCTTTTGAGAAAATCATCGCGTTGGATCCGGATGTGCTTTGCCTGCGCGAATGCCCAATGATCTGGTCGTGGGGGGAACTCTCCTGTCAAGCGGGGCTTTATTCCCCCCTTAACTCCAGCATCCTGGTTCTTTCGCCCAGAGAGCAGACGTTCCAAGAACTGGAGCGGATTCTGCACGGTCCCTTTGATCCTGAAAGCGGCTGGCGAGACGCCGGGAAGTTCCCGCATTGGCGAAACGAAGGCCCCAGCGATTGGCGGTTCCTGTGTGCGAATGCCGCGCAGGGCCTCTTGTTCTATTACTTCACTTGGGTTCAAGCCTCCTTGCATTTTCGCTCGTTTCAGCAGTGCTTTCAGCACTTTGGAGGAAAGGCCAAACAAGACCCGCAGTATCGGCAGAGGGTGCGGGAACTTGTCGCGCGTCACGGTCCTCCCGATGCCGAGATGTAGATTCCCTTGCCTCTCAGGAAGTCGAGCCATGTACTACGTGATCTGCTTTGTGAATCGTTCCGGGAGCAACTATCTTTGCGACCTGCTGAAAAGCGCCGGAATCGGGATCCCCGCTGAGTATTACTACCCTCTTGATTTTCGTAAGCGCGTAAGGTGCCAATTCCCTGCCAACAAAAAATTCGATCCCCAGGCAAGCGGCCCGGCCGAGTATTGGCACCGGGTTTGCGAATCTCAGGGAGAAATTGTGGGCGTGAAGGCGAATTTCGATGCGTTTCAGGTGTTTCGCTCGGAAGTCGATCTTCGCCTGCCGGATTTGCATTACATTTATCTCACGCGGAAAGACAAATTGCGGCAAGCGATCAGTTGGTACAGAGCCGACCATACCGAAACTTGGTCAAGTTTCGCCCCCTCCGCCCGAGAAGATCCGCCCTTCGATCGCGCACAAATTGACAAATATCTGAGATACATCAGGGAAAACGAACAAAATTGGGAGCAATTTCTTGCTGACAAGAAGTACCTGCCTCTGATTTATGAGGAACTCGGGCCTCAAACCGTTTTCGAGATCGCCGCTCATGTCGGGGTTTCGGTTACTGATGCACCCCGTTCCGGTTTTAGCATCCAACGCGACGCAACGACGGAAGAGTTCGTCAGGCTCTATCTTTCTCGCCGGGTGCGAGGGTCGGCATCGGGCTGATCTTTCAGCGCACGGACGGCTTGCTCGGTCAGTTCGAGGGCTTCGGTAAACCGCAGCAGCGATCCGGTTTCATCGCCGGCATCATAAAGCTGCCAGCCCGAGGCCACGCTTTGCCGAATTTGCTCCATCGCCGCCAGATGTTGCCGTTCCGCTTCCTGCCGTTGTTTGATCGCCGTTTCGGCCAATGCCAGGTTTTCGTTCGACAACTTGAGGCTTTTGGCGGATTCCCGCTCGGCGGCCTGCATTTGCTTCGAGGCTTCGATCGCCGAGAAATGGGCCTGAATCGCGAAGTAAGTCGAGAAGACGGTGCCCAAAACCAACGAAGTGACCGCCGTGACCGAAAGCGCCGCGATAATCGGTTTGCGGCGACACCAACGCCCGATTCGTGCGATCCGGCCGATGGGGCGGGAATGAATCGGCTCATCCCTGAGGAAGCGTTCCAACTCGTCCCGGAGTGCGAGTGCCGTGGGAAACCGTTTGGCGGGATCTTTTTCCAGACATCTCAGGCAGATGGTTTCCAGATCGCGGGGGACCGAGGAATTGAACTTTCGCGGGCTGGGGGCTTCCTCCGAAACCACATGGGCAAGCAGCATCTGCACGTTGCCCCGAAAAGGCCGTTCGCCGGTGAGCAGCTCAAACAAAATCACGCCCAGCGAATACACGTCCGCGCGGGCATCGGCCTTATGGGCGTCGCCCCGGGCTTGTTCGGGCGGCATGTAGGCCGGCGTGCCGAACACATCCCCATGCGTGGTCATCGTGACTTCGATTTTGTCCCGTTTGGCAAGGCCGAAATCCATAATGTGCGGTTCGCCTGCCAGATCGAGCATGATGTTCGCGGGCTTCAAGTCGCGATGAATCACCCCGAAAAGATGAGCGTGATGCAAAGCACCCGCGACTTTCGCACAAATTGCGACCGCTTCGCGTGAGTTGGGTTTTTGGTCTTCCAGCCATTTGGCCAGATCGATGCCTTCCACATAATCGCTGACGATGTAGATGCGGTCGTGTTCGCGTCCGACTGCATGCACGCCCACGATGTTAGGATGACGAAGTTGAGCCGCCGCGCAGGGCTTCGCGAATAAACTTTTCGATGTCGTCGGGGCCGAGGACTTCCTTGCGGGGAATTTTGACCGCAACAATGCGGTCGAGTTCGCTGTCGTGGGCTTTGTAAACCGTGCCGAAGGCTCCGATGCCCAAAGGTTCCAAGAGTTGGAAATGGCCGATGGTTTCCAGGCGGGGGGACTTGCCGATCTGTGTGGTTTGATTCACCAAATTGAACGTGCCGTTGCAGCGAGGGCAGCGGAGAGCGCTAAGTTTTGAATCGCTCGGGCAGTCGATACCGGCTTCGCAATGCGGACAGCGAACCCGAAACGTGCCCGACGAACGAGAGGCCGATTGCCGGTCGGGATTCGTGGACTGTTCGGCTTCTTTTTCCCAAGTGAAACTCCCGCTGACCGAGGGGGCTTCCTCGCTCGATGACGTCTGGCGTTTGGCTTGGCCGGTATTCCAAGGTTGGTTCAGTTGCCAATCGTCTTGGGAATCTCCGTCGGTTCCTTCGGCGGGCGGCACGATTTTCTTGGCTTGGCCTTGCTCCAAATGGAACGGATTGGGGCCATCGAACGTCGCCTCATCGCGGTCCCAATCTTCCAAGTTGATGGACTCTTCGTCGCGATTGTGGTCTTCCGCCCCAGCTTCCAGATCGTTCGATTGCGAATCGGGGGCTTCATCGAACGCCGCACGCCAATGCGGGTTCGCAGGCGAAACCGGATTCGGTTTGGCTTCCGTCAAGGTCACGGAATCGTTCGCGGGATGATGGGGCGACTCTTGGTAAGCGGTGATTTCCGAAGTGAGGGGTGTCAGCTCGAACTTATGGCCGCACTCCGGGCAGCGACCGTTGAGGCCGAAGTAGCTCTCATCCGGCAGATACATAACGTGAAGACATTCGGGGCAACATGTGGCGTGCATCGGTCCCACCCGTGCCGAACTTCGTAAAGTTCGCTCCCTCAATCAGAACGAATGACTCCCTTCTGATTGATTGTATCGCCCCGTAGCCCGCCCGTCAGCGAAGATCTCCCGATTTCCTTAGGATTCTCCGTATTGCGTCCGTCCCACGAAATAGCTCCCCGCTTGCCGACTCGGAACGCGAACCATCAATGCTATTGGGCATCTGCATGTCGGGACGGAGGTTTTGGGCGTTTCTCAGATAGACGTGGCGAACGTCTGCCGGTTTGCGGTCGATGTTGGCGTGAATCAACACGCGAATGCAGCGAGGCATGCTGCCTAAGACCGGAATTTCCTGAGCGCACAATAAAGGCACTTGCCCCATTCCCATCCGGCGGGCGGCTTCGGCGGGAAACGTGGATTTGAGGTCGCAGGTGGTGGTGAAGATCGCCGAGACCACTTCATCGAAATCGGTGATCTCGTTCGCGCGAAGAATCTCGCTCAATAGTTCCCGCGTGGCGGAGAGGATGAGTTCCGGCTCATCCGCTTCCACGGTAATTGCTCCTCGAATGCCTCGCATGGCAGCCAACTTATTTGTTCAACGAAATGAAAACAGAAGACAAACTCGACTCGCCACACGTTAGCAAGATCGAGCGTTTTCGGCAAGAACGCCCGGCTGAGGCTTGGTTATCGCCAAGTCGTTTCCGGGCGGGAATGGGTTGACGTCACAAGGCCCATCGCCGGCTTGTGGGCAAGCCAGCGGGTTTGCCCGAGGACGGGCAAACGCCAACAAACGCGCGCGGGCCTCGTGATCTTTGGGAATGATGATCGGCTCCAAACCCATCCGCCGGGCGGCGGCTTCGACCAGGGGCCGGCTTTCGGGCGGCGTGTTCTCGTAGGACAACAGCAGCAAGTCGTAAGTTTCTCCGGGAAATTGGTGCTCCATCGTCCCCCAATTGTGCAGGATTTTGGGAGCTTCGTTCCCCGCGTGGTAACCCGTCCGGCTGGCGATTAGATCGGTCGCCACGCCTCGAAACGGGCCATGCGTTTCCGCCAGCCATGCGCCCAAACTCGCTTCTCGTTCGCGAACTCCATAACGCGTGGTGAAGGCATCGGTCCAACCTAAGCCGATAGCCAAACAGACAATAAAAACCGCGGTGGATTTCGGTGTGAGCCAAGTCCGTTCCCACCGTCTTGCCTGCACCCAAAGCACGTTCCAGACCAACAACAGCCCGATGCCAAAATAGGGCATCAATGCGAGATAGATGGGGAAGAAATACCGTCCATTGAGAAGTCCGTAATGGTCGTAAAGAATCCAAACTCCCCCCGCAAGGACTCCACCCAAGAGGAACAACGCCCCGCGATCCCAATCCCAAAGTTCCTTCCGCGACCAACACAGGCACAAGCCGAAGACCAAAAGCCCCAGATTGATTTGCTCCAACGCCGAGGCGAGTTCCTTCAAGTAAAACTTTACGCTGACGGTCCGGCTTTTCGAGAACATGCCCGCCGAAGTCGGAATCTCAAACAGGCCGGCCCGCTTCGCGTCCGAGCCGGAGAAGTATCGAGAAGAATCGCTTCCCCCGGCGATTCGTGCGGGAATTGATTACGCCGGCCCCTTGCTCTTGCAGCCAATTCCAGGCCAATCGGAAGTGCGTCAGTCGGCCTAGCTTCCACTCCGGTTCTTCGCGGAGCAGAGTCGAGTTAATCAGCACGATCAACAACGGGGTAACGGCCAACCACAACGCGCCGCCCGTCAACAACCGTTTGCGGCCTTTCTGATTGACGACCCATTGCCGACCGAACCACATCGCGAAAGGAATCAGCAATAGCCAACCTTCGCTGCGGGTATGCACGGCCAAAGCCAAAGTGAGTCCGCCCGCGAAAAACCAACGCAGCTTCGCTTCGGAAGTTGCCCGCAACGTGGCATAAAGGCCCAAATTGAACAAACACCAAAACGTCGGATCGCGGATGGGTTCCATGCTGAATTCCACGAACTCGGCATGCACCGCATACAAAAAACACGCCGACCACGCGACCTGATCGCAAAACAAACGCCGCACCCAGCCGAATAAAGGCAGCACCGCCAAGCTGGAAAGCAGCACGCTCCAGAATTTGGCTGCAATCAGCCAGTTCAAACCCAGCTTGTGGAGACCCAATAAAATCAGCGGATAGATGTTGAGGTTCAAATAGCTAAACGCCTCGGCCCAATTGCCGACTTGGCAAGAAGAGGCAAGCGAAATGTAATAGTAACCATCCGGGCAGGCGGCATGAACCAGGCAAGCCATCCAAAGACGGGGGGTCAGGCACAGCAAAAACATGCCGAACAACCGCCAACCGAGCGGAATCGCCAACCGATCCAACCAGCAGCCGGAATGATCTTCCGTGTCGCCGCTGAAAGCGAACAATCTGGGGAAGGGACAAGGGTTTTGGTGAAGCCGCAACATGCCGCAAGGCCGGAAGAAGACGAATCGGAACCGTGTGTTTGGAGAGACCAATGGCGATGTGCCCAGGCCGGCTTTTGGCCATCGGGAATGGCCGCAAAGATCGAACCCAAGGGCGGGATTGTGTCCGAATCCCCCCGATTCGACAAGAGGTTTTTCCGATCCCCAAAGCCGGGGTGCGATCCCCGCTTTGCAATGGGCATGAGATGTGTAGAATCCTTGGGTTTGCAAAATCGTGGAGCTTTCTTTCCGTTTGGGTGTTTACGGAGATTGGGTGATGGACCACCAGTTGCGACAAGAAGATTCGGGAGATGTCCTCTCAAATTGCCAAGGAAGAAAAACAGCGATTGGACGCCGCAGGCAGGCTCGTCGATTTGGAGCGGTTGACGATGGAAATCGGCGATGAACTCACCCGGCAGTTGACCAGTTTCATGCTCTGGGATCGGGCGGAGCGAACCGCCACCGAATCCGAGCAGGCTGGTCCGGATTGCGGCAAGATGTGCCCGGTGGAAGCGGAGCGGGAACCGTTGATCCTGCAAGGCATGCAGGGCGAGATTGAATAGCAGGAACCGCGTTGTCATTGTTCCCGCTGTCGGCGGGCTTTTTTTCCCTCTGGCCGGAAAACTCAAGCGGCCCATGCGGGAAAACGTGACGCCCTTGGCCACCCATTGATTGCCCGGCGAGTTCATTGCGACAAGCTATCGCGGTTTTTTGAATGCCCTTGTCAGGCACCCCGCCGACGCAGAACCACGCCCTTCGCAAAGCCTCAAATCGTGCCACCCAGCCCGCAAAGACTGATAGACTTTTTGTGGAGGTCAACGCCGACGTACAACCTGGTGAGTCTCCTCTTGTGGAAACGGGAACAGGAAAAAACCGCGACTTCCGGTTTACCACGAACTCAGAGCAGAAGCACCAGTCGGCCTAACCTCCTACATAGTTTCACCCTGCCGATTCGTAAACCCTGCTGGCCTGTTCCTCCATGAACTTTTCCGCGTCGGTCCACGACCAGCCGCGACGGCGAATCAGCAGTTGGACAGCTTCCACGTCGTCGCCCGACCGGACCAGCTGCGCGACCAACTCGTCCAGCTCGGCATCGCTTAGCTTGCACCAGTCGCCACGGTCCGTGCGCGTTGGTTGGTCCAACTGAACATCCCGGCTCAACTCATCGAGCACTCGCTTCAAGGGCGGCACGACGTCATTGCCGTGTCCGCGCCAGCCGATGCGGAGGACGCCTGCGGCCGGCACGGTGACCGCTTGGTGCGTTCCCTTGACGCCGCCGCGGCGGCCGCGCTCGTCCGCCAACGCTCTGGCGATCTCGCGGGTATCACCGGACGCCAAGGACAGCTCGAGGGACTCCTGCTTCCAGTGCCTCCCCGCAAGGCTGTTTGGTTCGGAAGGCGTGGTCCAGATCTCGAGGTGGCGGCGGGCCGAGGCGATCTCCTTGTAGGGGAGATGAACGACGGTAGCAGCCTCGGGCAAATGGCTGTTCTGATAGGAGCGGAGATTGATCCACAGGCCGTCGGGACCGAGCCGCAACAGCCAGTTCGCCGCGGAAACTTCGCCTGCGCATCGTCGAGGAACCAATCCGCGAGCAAGGCTGCCAGCACCGCGCACCCGCCCCAGACAAACCAGTGGACTCCCCGATTCCACAATAGAAAAACAAATCCAAAGAGGAAGGCGCAAACGATCAGGCCGCCGACGAGGCCCCGCAGCGGCGACTGGCGGCAGCACATGCCGGCCACCTGATCCATGTTCTTTGGTGAGTCCACCTTCATGTCGCGCTCCGCCAAGTTGATCCCGGGTCTCGCGTCCGCTTTACAGACCTATTCGGCCACCAGAAGCATATATTGGCTAGAAAGAGGCGATTTTTCGAACTTCTGCCGCCGAACACCAAAGCTCACCTGCCGCCGCAGCGGGGCGGGACGTGATTGGGCAAGGAGGAAAGAGGGATCTCTCATGCCCCCAGCCTTCGCCAAACAATCATTCCAGCGGCCTGAAATCGGGCATCGACAGAGTTTAAGGCACACGGCAGAAAGCGGGGGCAGCGGGACGTTTCTGTGGATTCGGAGTCAGTTCACGCCCCAGCCACCCCGCCTCACCCTACATGGCTGAGGATGACCTACCTCGGCTTCGAGGGCCTCCACAATCTGATTTCTGATTGCAGTCTCCTTCGCATGGATTTCACCATCTGCCAACATGACTTGGTCTAGACATTTGCGTAATGCTTCCTTCTGGCGAGGGTTTTGAATTGTCGATACACGGGAGCAGATCTCATGAACTATGCTAAGCAGTCCTTCGCTTTTTGCACGGTTGCGGAAATTCCGCATTCGTCCCTCAATTTCAGTTTCGTCCCAAAGGTGCGCGAATTCGTTGCATGAGTTGTTGTATCTTCGCACGCTCGGACTTTGAAGCTATACCGTCCGCAAACATCACGCAGCTCATTGCGTCCAGAACTACCGAGAAGACTTCCTCCTGCCGGGATTTTCGCCGGGCGGCAGCATCGGTTCGTCTTTGTTTGCCAATTTTGCGAACCGGTTTGCGTGCTAAATCTCTGATTTCTGCCAGTTCTCCAGGTACGGCAAGGCACTTTTCTGGTTCGTTACAAACATGGAGACATCCAAACCCGCCCCACCAAGTTTGAGTACGCCGTATTCAATCAAAGGGATTTCCGTGTTGTTGTTGAATCGCTTATCTGGAGTGCCATTATTGTTCACAAAGCGATAAGTCTTTCCGACGATTTTTGCGTCGCGAGTAGGCTTCGCTAAATCCCGGGCTTGAGCCACTTCAGTTTGAGTCGAGACTTCTAAGTTGCCGTAATTGATGCCGCCCATCCTTGCACCATCGTAGATGAGGACATGGTCCGGCATGAAATACGAGATCTCTGTTGAAGGTTCTCAAATGCCAGACCTCAAAATCGAGAT
>CAWAVN010000009.1:0-945000 GCA_963785505.1 uncultured Planctomycetaceae bacterium | reverse complement strand
TTCCCGCCCTGAAAGAGAGCGAAACTCCGGCGGCGGTCGGGCGAGTGCGATTAAGGCTCGATCCCGACGACTTGGACCGGGCGGAAGAATCTTTGGGCGAAGTCATCGAACAAGAGGCCCGCCGAAGTGTGCCGGGGTTGGCGGTTAGTTTTGTGTTTCATGCCTTGTTGTTGTTGGGATTCGCGATTTGGCAATTGAAATTGTCCACCGACGAAGATTTGACGGTTGAAATGGGTTGGAAGACGATCTCCACGCGGGAGCAAACGGCGGTGATTCCCCCCGATCAACGCAACCTCGAACTGCAAGCGGTGCAGATCAATCGCCCGAAGCCCCCGGAACCAGAACAGAAACCGGCACTCGTTCCGTTGAATCCCGGAGCGGGGCCTGTTGCTCCGGTGAGTTTGGTGGAAGTCGGCAATCTTTTTGATGGCCGAAGCAAAGAGAACCGCCAACGCATCATGGAAGAAACCAGCAGCAACGGCCCGCGCATCGAGCAGGCGATTTCGCTGGGATTGGGCTGGCTAGGCCGGCAGCAACAATCCGCCGGCAATTGGCAGTTGCACACGGGCTACCCCGATGCCAGCGAGTGGCCGGACATGAAAACCGACACCGGAGCCACCGCCTTGGCACTCTTGGCGTTTTTGGGCAACGGGCAAACCCACCAAGAAGCCAAAGACAAAACCACGCAGGAAAAAGTGCAAAAGGGATTGAATTGGTTGATTGGAATTCAGAATCAAAACGGCAACGGGGACTTTCACGACCTCTCTGCCGAGAAAGGCCGCAACCCCGCGTTTTATGCCCATTCGCAAGCCACGATTGTGATGTGCGAGGCGTATGCGATGACCAAAGATCGAAAACTCCTCGCTTCCGCCCAAAAGGGTGTGGAATACCTTTTGAACTCACAACAACCCAACGAAGGCGGTTGGCGGTATCAGCCGCAGGATGCCCGCTCAGTGGGCGATCTTTCGGTCACGGGTTGGGTGTTGATGGCGTTGCACTCGGCCAGGGCGGCGGGAATTGACGTGCCCGAAGAGCAATTTCAACGGGCTTCCAAATTCCTTAATTCCGTCCAGGACAAAAACGGAGCACGCTACCGCTACCAACCCACGGGATGGCAAGTCAGCCGGGCGATGACAGCGGAAGGCTTGTTGTGCCGGCAGTTTTTGGGCTGGCCGAAAAATCAACCGCAGTTGCAAGAGGGGTTGAAGTTTCTCTCGGATGAAAAATACTTGCCCTCTTGGTCCGAAGGCAAACGGAACGTCTACGAGTGGTATTACGTCGGCCACCTGCTGCACAACATGCACAATGAAGAATGGACCGATTGGTACGATCTGGCCCAGAAGGCAATCATTGCGAAGCAGCAAGGCGGCGGCAGCGGGTATCGCGGCAGTTGGCATCCCACAAAACCGCAAGGCGCACCCTTACGAATTCGCCGACAAAGCGGGCCGGCTTTACATCACCGCCATGTGCTTATTGATTCTGGAAATGCCCGTGCGGCATCAACCCATCTACCGGGATTGAAATGGACATCAATTCCATCAGATTCACTTCCACTAAACCGACCAAAACCCGGGCAGTAGGCCGATACCAATGCCGAGTCCAACCCAGCCGCCGAAATACCACCAGCCGATCCCACCGCCGAGGGCCATTGTGATTCCCAACGTAATCGTAAGCGGCAGGCATCCCCGTCCGAAGGGGTTCGGATTGGATCCTTCACCGGCAAAGGCCGATTTATGATATTGCGGCATGGTCATGCTCTCAAATTCTGAAATCTTTGCATCCCAATCCAGCTCCAGCCTGTTGGCAAACCCTCGATAGCTGGGTTATAACTCGGATCGTCTATTGGGTGAAGAAGATCGTTTAGAATCCCCATTCCGCAGGGATTCTTTCTAGGCGAGGGTTGTTGATGAGAGTGATTGTTGCGAGTTCGGAAGCCGTTCCCTTTGCGAAAACCGGCGGCTTGGCGGATGTGGCTTCGGCCTTGTCCAAGGAACTCAAACGCACGGGGCACGAGGTCACGCTGATGCTGCCTTATTATCCCCGGCAAATGGCCAAAGCGGGCGGGCCGACGGTTTCCGTTTACGACACCGGGGCCAAAGTCAACGTGCCCATTCGTTCGGAGACGCTGACCGGCAATCTGTTGGAAACCCGTTTGCCCGATTCCGAAGTCCGCGTGATCTTCGTGGACTGCGAAGAGTATTTTAACCGGGAAGGTCTCTACGTTTCCGATGGCAGAGATTACATCGACAATTGCGAGCGGTTCGTGTTTTTCAGCCGGGCGGTCATCGCAGCCGCCAAGATCTTGAACCTGCGGCCCGAAGTCATTCACGCCAACGATTGGCAAACCGGCTTGATCCCGGCACTCCTTCAAATCGAAGAGCAAGGCAAGCCGCCTTTGGAGCGGACGGCCTCAGTTTTTACGATTCATAACATGGCCTTTCACGGCGCGTTTTGGCATTTCGACATGCCGTTGACCGGCTTGGATTGGAAATACTTCAATTTTGAGCAGATGGAATTTCACGGCAAGCTGAATTTGTTGAAGACGGGAATCGTGTTCGCCGACCAGATTACGACCGTCAGCCCTAGCTACGCCCAGGAAATTCAGACGGCGGAATTCGGCTGCGGCTTAGACGGTGTGCTTGCCGGTCGCCGAGCCGATTTGACGGGCATTCTCAACGGGATTGATCCCGACGTGTGGAACCCTCAAACCGATCCCGCGCTGCCTGGGCATTACTCCGCCGAGACTTGGCATCAACCCGTTGGCAAATCCACTTGCAAACGGGCTTTGCAACAGGAATTTCAATTGCCCGAACGCCCCGATGTCCCGCTGTTCGGCATGATCTCCCGCATGACGGAACAAAAGGGCTTCGATTTGCTGCGGGATAAGATGCACGAGTTCCTCAAGCGGGACGCCCAGTTTTGCTTTTTGGGAACGGGAGAACCGCAGATTGAAGCCTGGCTGAAAGATTTGGCGGCGAAGTCCTCCGACCGCATTGCCGTTCGCGTGGGATTTGATGAAGGCTTGGCCCACCGCATCGAAGCCGGTTGCGATGCCTATTTGATGCCCAGCCGCTTTGAACCCTGCGGCCTCAATCAGATGTATAGCCTAAGATATGGAACCGTGCCCATCGTGCATGCCGTGGGCGGGTTGGCCGACACCGTGGTGGATGCCTCGGAACACAATCTTCAAAGCGGAACCGCGAACGGGTTTAACTTCCACGAATACAACCCGGAATCCTTCGCCCACGCCATGCGGCGGGTTTTGGAGACTTTTCAAACTCCCGAACGCTGGGCAAAGCTCGTCGAAACCGGCATGCGGCAAGATTGGTCTTGGAAACCCCGCGCAGCCAATTATCTGGCCATCTATGAAAAAGCCCTCGCCAAGTGAGGGAATGTCCCGTCAACCCGATGCGAAGCGGAGCTTCGCAAGACTGTGTTCCCAAGCAGAGCTTGGGAACGAGGAGATTCTGAGATTCTGCGAGACTTTTTGAGCACTTGACGATCCTGCGGGCGGGCGATATGCTTCTCATAGATAGAGAAACACAAATTCCTAGATAAATTACGCGATGTCCGTGCCGACTTCCCTTAACTTGGCTTTGCTACTTGGCCTACTTCTTCGTGGGAGGTCTTAGGGTCCGGCTGAATCGCCAGTCACAACCGTTCAAACCCTGAGGCCAAACTGCTTGGTTTTCAGGGTTTTTTCGTTGCATGATCTTTGGTTTGTCCTGCAAACACTTCACATAATTCACCGCGAAATTCATTTTGCTTCCCAGGAGAGAATCCCATGTCCGCCGAGCCGAAAACCGATGCCCCCGCCCGTGAAACGATCACGGTTTTTGACACCACGCTGCGGGATGGCGAGCAATCGCCCGGATGCAGCATGAATACCAACGAAAAGCTCGAAGTTGCCAAGGCGTTGGTGGAATTGGGAGTGGACGTGATCGAGGCGGGGTTTCCGATTGCCTCGCCGGGGGATTTTGAAGCCGTGCAAAAAATCGCCCGCGAGTTCGGCAGCCGCACGGTGATCTGCGGCTTGGCCCGCTGCCGGGCGGAAGACATCGACCGGGCCTGGGAAGCCCTCCAAGATGCCGAGAAGAAACGAATTCACGTTTTCTTGGCGACCAGTGCGATTCATCGGGAATTCAAACTGAAAATGGCCAAGGAAGAAATCGTAAGGACCACGGTCGAGATGGTCAGCCGAGCCAAGGGCTATTGCGACAACGTGGAATTTTCCCCCGAAGATGCCGCCCGCACCGAATGGGATTTTCTCTGCGAAGTTGTGGAACGCGCGATCGAAGCCGGGGCCACGACGGTCAACATTCCCGATACCGTGGGCTATGCCACGCCTTCGCAATTTCGGCAGGTGATCGAACATTTGAAAACCCACGTCCCCAACATCGACCGCGCCGTGATCAGCGCCCACTGCCACAACGATTTGGGCTTGGCCGTTGCCAACAGTTTGGCGGCGATTGAAGGCGGAGCCAGGCAAGTGGAATGCACGATCAACGGATTGGGCGAACGGGCGGGCAACGCGGCCCTCGAAGAAATCGTGATGGCGATTGAAACCCGCAAAGACTACTTCGGCGTGACGACCAACATCAACACGCGAAAACTGTTCCCCACCAGCAGTTTGGTATCCAGCATCACCGGCATGAAGATCCAAAGAAAATAAAGCCATCGTCGGCCAGAACGCCTTCGCCCACGAAGCGGGCATTCATCAGCACGGCATGTTGCAAGAACGCACCACCTACGAAATTATGCGGCCCGATGATGTGGGTTTCATCGGCACGAATTTGGTGTTGGGCAAGCACAGCGGCCGGCACGCTTTTCGAGATCGCATCGAATCCTTAGGCCACGTCTTAGACGAGAAAACTTTTCAAAAAGTCTTCGATGATTTCATCACCCTGGCCGACAAGAAAAAGGAAATTTACGATGCCGACATCGTGGCTTTGATTGAAAACCGCATCGGGCATACGCCAAATCGCTGGAAGATTTTGTCCGTGCATAGCATCTCCGGCACGAATACAATTCCCACCGCGACGGTGAAGCTGCAAGATGAGGAAACCGGCGAGATTCTCTGCGATGCCGCGATTGGCGATGGCCCCGTGGATGCGATGTTTCACGCCGCCGAACGCATGACGGGCATTTCGGCCCGCTTGGAAGATTACCAAGTGCGCAGCATCTCGCGGGGGAAAGATGCCCTCGCCGAAGTCACGGTGGAGATTTCCGTCAAAGGCCGCCGGCATCACGGGAAGAGCATCAGCACGGACACGATGGAAGCCTCCGCCCAGGCATTCTTGAATGCCTTGAACAAAGCCGAAACCAACGCCGGCCCGCGATTGCATCCCCAAAAAGAACCCGCTCTCCCCGAAGCAGTTCCCGCAACCAAGTGAAGTTCCCAAATCGTAGACATCTGAGTGAGGTAGGGCAGGCTCCTGCCCTATGGTGAGCTTTGAGATGGCCCATTAGAAGTTCAATTGCGGGGGCAGGTATTCCGACCAGAGATCTTCATAATAGGTCCGCAGCTTGTCGATGTCCGGTCGCTCGGCGCTTTTCGTGTAGAGATCGTAAGGGTTGAATGCTTTGACGGCGGGGAAGTATTTGCGGTCGCGGTCGTTCATCAAATGGGCGTAAGCGCCATCGCGATGTGCGGAGTAGAACGAGTGATAGCGGATCATATAGAGGGCTTCCATCGGCAAATAATCCTTGACGATGTGATACATGTACTCATCATGCCCCCACGACATGAGCACGTTCTCTAGTCCGCAGCCCGCCTTATAGATGCCGTTTGGCGTTTGATATTCTTGGACTTGGCTATCGGGGTTGTCTGCGAGGAACTCGGAAAACACGATCTTGTCCGAATAGGCACAGCCGACGGGAAACGTATCGCCCACCACGGCCCACTGCGGCTCGCCAAACAGGCACAGGACTTTGCCGAAATCGTGGATTAACCCGGTGAGAATAAACCAGCGCGGGCGACCAGCGCGGCGAATCGCCTCGGCGGTTTGCAGCAAATGCTCGATCTGTGCCAGACTGGTGTCGGGGTCGCTGTCATCAACCAACGTGTTTAAGAATTCCAGCCCGTCCCAGAGGCCCATTTTGCGTTTGTTCAACGATAAGAACTCGGCCCGCTTGGCCCGCACGAACTCGACTGTTTGATACTTGTGATTCAACCGATAAAACTCTTTGACTTCGGGCCGAGTCTCGGCTCTATAGTCGCGGAACTGCTCCTTGGGCTTGGTCGAATCCGCTGAGAGTTCGGGATAGCGGCGAAGCAGGTCTGCTTCCCATTGATCCAAATTTTGCAATGGTTCCGCAGGAAATTGTGAATCAACCATCGCAAAAACTCCTTCATGTGAGGCGTGCGTTATAGCCGTTAGTTCTTTGTCGTCTCGCTGCGAAGAAACTGTTCCAAGCCCGGCAGGTCATCGGTGTTGATAACATCGACGCCGCTAGATCTTAAGAGACGCCACATGGCCACATTATCGGGAGTCGCCCAAAAACGAATCCGCCGGCCCTTCGCATGGGCTAGCTTCACCACATCCGCTAGATTTTGCTGATCCTTTTGGCTCAGTGGGCCTTTGGCTTTCCATTGAAAGTGGAGGTTCCAATTGTCGCTGATTAAGGGCAGCAGATGGCTGGGCAGCTTGGAATTTAGATCGCTCAAGCGGCCATCAATGCCCGCGTAGCGCACGGATTCGGCCTTCATCGTCTCTTGCGGGCGATTGCCGGAGACTGTGACATTGACGGCTTTGGCCTCTAGCTTGCCGTCGCGAACAACCGAAATGATGTCGGAATAGCCGGCTAGAACTTTCGCAAGTGCGGCATAGGTTGGCTCGGCGGCGCTTTTGATGTCGATCAACAAATAAAATGGCCCGCCTTGGGGATAGACATGGCCGTGGCCCGCTTGCACTCGTTTGCGGAGTGGATCGAGATATAAAGCCTCTAGTGTTCGTTCGGGTTTGAGCTCGCGTTGGGTGTGGCCGACCAATAGTTTGCCATCCACCAAAAAAATGTCGGCTTCGACGCTGCTAAACCCATGATCGAGCGCATCGAGCAACGGGCGGGCATGCAAATAGTCGTTATGAGCATGCGCCAACGCGAGCGGTTTGACAGCAGCGGGTTCCTCCGCCCGCATTGCCGAGGGCCACGCGAGGAGAGCGAAAACTATAGTTGCGGCGATAGATGTTAGAATTCGTTTCACTACTATTTCCCCGTTAAGACATAGAAGGGATTATAGAGACAGCGTTCGCGATTTCGTTTGTTTTTGGAGCGATCATCATAACCAGGGGGCTGACGCCCCCCGCTCGGCTTAGTGATCCTTAGTTGGATGTTCTTGCGGGGGCAAGGGATCGACGGGGCGGTTGGCGAGGCGGTCTTGGGCGCGTTGCACGTATTTTTCGTAAGCGGCATTGCCTTGATAGAGTTGACTGATGTCCCGCCAGATTTTATCGGCTTTGAGTTTGTCTTTGGAATAGAGTTCTTCCGCTTCGTAGATTTTCTGTTCGACGTATTCTTGCGAGGAAATCGCCTGCCCTTTTTTCCGTTGCTCTATTTGCACGGCATGCTGTTGTTGTTGGGCGAGCAAATACAACGGGCGGTCGTCGGGGCGGCCTTTCAGGCTTTGCATGAGAAGTTGGAATTCCTTGTCTGCCATGGCTAGGTCGCCGAACGCCTGATATTGAAGCGCCTGCACGTATTGTTTCTCGGCTTCGCTCTTGAGCTTCAGTCCCCGCTCTCGGCGGTTGTCAATTTGACGCTTTGCGATGTCCATGTCGATCTTGTCGATCCACTCGGAGGCTTCGACGTGGTATTTGCCTTCGGGAAATCGCGAGAGCAATGGTTCGATGTATTTCTCGCGGGCGGTCTGCCAGTTGTAGATGTCGTCGGTCTCCATCAACGGTTTGGCCCTTGCGTAGTATTGTTCTTCGTTTAACGGCCAGACCGCCCAAGTGACGAAACCGATCAACAACAACAGCGTGGCGAGCAGGAACCAGACTTGCTCGTAAAACGGGCTGGTATCCTTTTTCTTCTTTTTCTTTTTGCCCAATGCCTTTTTGAGATCCGGCGAGGCGGCGGTCGCGTTATGGCCGCCTTCCAAGGTTTGCTTGACCACGCCTTGCTGCTTTGTGACTTTGTCCATCACATCATCCAAGGCCAGTTGCACGGCGAGGGCATCGTAGTAGCGATTGTCGGGGTCTTTCTCCAAGAGTTTGAAGACCACGGCTTCCAGCCAAACCGGGCAGTCGATAGCTTCCAGCGTGATGCGTTCGGGTTCGCTCTTCAAGTGCATTTGCAGCATTTCCACCATTGAATCCGCTCGGAAGGGCGTGCGTCCGGTCAATAATTCGTAAAGCACGCAGCCCAGCGCGTACAAATCCGTTTTGCGGCTAACGGGTGAAGCGCCCGTGATTTGTTCCGGGGCCATGTAGGCGTAAGTGCCCACGGTGCTGCCGGCGGCCGTGAGGGCCGAGGCTTGGCTGTCGCGGGCGATGCCGAAGTCGCCGAGTTTAAGGTGCAGCTTGAGGTTGCTTTTTTTCGAGAGAAACAAGTTGGCGGGCTTGAGATCGCGATGCACGATGCCCGCGTTGTGGGCGTGTTCGAGTGCTTTGCACACGTGGCGAGCGCAATCGAGGGTTTGTTCCCAAGATAGCCGGCCTTTGCGTTTGAGCCAATCTTCCAACGTGCCGCCGTCCATTATTTCCATCGCGTACAAAGGCTGGCCTTTGATTGTGCCGCCCCAATAATAGCGGACGATGTGCTTATGCCTTAGTCTTTGGAGGATTTCCATTTCTCGCTCGAAGCGGGAGAGGACTTGTTCGTTGGAGGCCATCGCTGGGGACAGCACCTTGAGCGCGACCTTCTGCCCGGTTTTGACGAGCGTGGCCAGATAGACGACCCCCATCCCGCCCACGCCGAGTTGCTTTTCAATTTCAAACGGTCCGATTCGCCGATTGGCCATCGGGGGACTCCGAAACGCATTTTCTTTGTGGATTGAATCCCCGCCAGAATGGAACGGGGGCCGGGAATGAAAGTCAGAACCCGTGCCGGTTTCGGCAGGTTCTTACCATCATTCTATTCTGGCGGATGGCATGGCTGAGTTCAACACAGCAAAATTCGTCGCGCGAAAGGCCGGCAGCAAAAGAACAGCAGACTCTATGCATGGTTTTTTTTCTCCCGCCATTTTTTCGCTGACATTCTTGGGGAACTGCGATAAAATGAACCAGAGACTTGCGGGGAGGATTGCGCGAGGAATTTCGGCAGGATGTTGCGGCAACCTCAACAACAAGGCCATCGAGTGTCTTTTGCAGCTCACCCATCCCAAAACGAAAACACCATTGGCCGCCCCATGGAAATTCTCTTAGTGGAGGATAGCCTGTCGGCGGCTCGTCTCACCATCGGAGCACTAAAGCGGGGCAACATTTTGCATCGGCTCACTTGGCTCAGCGATGGCGAGGAAGCGTTGGAGTTTCTGCACCGCCGGAGCAAATACGCGGTGGCTCCCCATCCCGATTTGATTTTGCTGGATCTGGGCCTGCCGAAGAAAGATGGCAGGGAAGTTCTTACGGAAATCAAGCAGGATGAGCGGTTGAAATCCATTCCTGTGGTGATATTGACCGCCTCCACCGATCAAGATGACATCAACGCCACGGAAAAACTCGAAGTCGAAAGCTACCTCACCAAGCCGGTGGATCTGCCCAAATTCTTGAAAATCGTGAAAGATCTCAGCCGATTTTGGCGGGATGACATGATCGTGCCTTCGCTGCACTAATCGCAAATCCTCTCCCATTCCCCCCGGTTCACTCTCTCTTACCGATGCTGTTTGGGTGGGCGGTTCTCACCACTTGGCCACTCCTCGCTTTTTGCCTATTTTTTCCATAATTACAAAGCCAAGATCATCACTGGCTCACTTTCCGTGTCTTAGAGTCTTGGGATTTCTTGGTTTAGGCGAATTACCCGCTTTAGGGACATTATTTCAATGGCTTTGTAAAAACGACACAGTTTACGAAGTTTTTGGGGTTTAGCGAGTTTAGATGGGGGTTTGGCTGTTGACCGATTTTCGCAGAATAGATACAATTGGCGTATCGGAGAACTTTGGTAATCTGCTCTTGACCTGTTCCCGATTTCGCAGTAAAGAGAAAAACGTAAAACGGTTCGCACAGGGATTCGGCGGCAAGCCGTATACACGGAGGAAACTTCGTCAGAGGCTGGATTCGCTGAGAGGTTTATGTCTTTCATCTGCAATAGGCGGGTGCTCGATTCAAAGGATGGATCATTCTAATGAAGACAGTCTTTACCACAGGCGAAGCAGCGAAAATCTGCAACGTCAGCCAGCAAACGATCATTCGCTGTTTCGATTCGGGCCAACTCAAAGGCTTTCGCGTGCCCGGTTCGCGCTTCCGCCGCATCCCCCGCGATGTGCTCTTCAAATTTATGAAAGACAACGGCATCCCCACCGATGCCCTGGAAAGCGGCAAACGAAAAGCCTTGCTCGTCGATGATGACGAGGAATTGGTGGAAATGCTCCGCGACATCCTCGAAGCCGATGGTCGCTTTGAAGTCCGCATCGCCAACAACGGCTTTGATGCCGGCATGATGGTCAAAGAATACCATCCCGACATCATCGTGCTTGATGTGATGTTGCCGGACATCAACGGCAAAGAAGTCTGCCAAAGGGTTCGCAGCGACTCGGCAATGGACGATGTGAAAATCGTGTGCATCAGTGGCATGGTCGAGCAAGATAAAATTGCCGACCTCAAAGCCTCGGGAGCCAACGACTTCCTGCAAAAACCGTTCGACGTCGAAATCCTCATGGACCGCATGTGCCGCCAATTGGATATCGAACGGGTTGCGGCTTAATCCACAACTCCGACACATTGGCCTCGGTTAGCCTACCCAAGCCGACACCTTGGTGTCGATTCGCCGATAACTCGGCGGCTTGGGGAAGGGAAGATTTTAGACCGATCGAGTCATCGGATGACCCATTCTGCTGCGGATTTTCAAAACAACCGAACGCAGTGGTTGATCGAGGCTCTTTCGCTGTCTTCCCTGGAAGAAGCGTTGGCCCATCTTGGCCGGGGTTGGCTGCAATTCGCCCCGGTTGCGGGCGTGCTGATTATCAACCAAACCTTCGCGCGGGCCTCTGGGAGTTTTCTCTCGGTCGGTGAAGTTCCGCGATTCTTTCCCAAAATCGCGGCGGAAAAAGCCGACTTCGCCAACCCCGAAACCCGGTTGCTGGAATTGCTGCCCCGATTGCCGGTGGCCGATCTTTCCCTTCAGCCCATTTTGCCTTTGGAATGGAATCGGCAGGCCCTCGGTTGGCTTGCCGTCTGGACAAAGGGCGAAACCCCGACGGCGAATGTGGCTTGGCTCGAAGAAGCCACCGCCCGCGTGCTCGCGAATTGGCGGCGGATCGAAGAGGAACTGCAAGCGGACAAGCTCAATGCTTTAGGCGAGTTCGCTGCCGGGGCGGGGCACGAAATTAACAACCCCGTGGCCACGATTTCTGGACGAGTGCAAGGCTTACTTCAGAGTGAAACCGATCCCGAACGCCGCCGGCAGTTGCTGACCATCGGCGGGCAAGCCCTGCGGATTCGGGACATGATCGGAGATACCATGCTCTTCGCCCGCCCGCCCCACCCGGAGCCAGCACATTGGGATCTCAAGCAGGCGTTGCCGGAGATCGTCAAACCCTTGGCCGACGAATTGGCAGCCGCGAACTTTGCGTGCGAGATCCCCGAACCCGTGCCCATTTTTGCGGATCGTTCGCAACTCGCGGTGGTGATCACGGAACTTTTGCGGAACAGCTTGGATTGGCTTTCGGGCGGTGGGAACATTCGCTTGGCGGCCTCGGCCATCGAAACCCCCACCGGTCCGATGGCCGAAATCGTCCTTGAAGACGATGGTGAATCCTTCCCCGCAGAACATCTGCCGCATCTGTTCGATCCGTTTTTTTGCGGCCGGCAAGCGGGACGGGGCCTAGGCTTTGGACTTCCGAAATGCTGGCGAATCGTGTCCAATCATCGCGGTCGCATCGGCATCGCCTCGCTGCCCGATGCAGGAACCCGCACCACCGTGATCTGGCCCGCTTATGATTTCCTTTCCATTCCTCCATAACCGATCCCGCTTCGCCTGGGGTTGGTTCGTGTTCACGCTCGCATTGGTTTTCTTGCCGTTGCGAACCCTAGCCGAGGAAGCCGCCGACCCGCCCAAGTCGGCCCGCTTCCAAATCGAAGCCCCGGACTTTGCGCTCAGAGATGTTCCGTTGCCGGGGACTCAGCCTGTTCGCATTACGGCCTTATTACCCAATGGCGAGATCGACAAATCGTTCCAAGGGCCTTTGCAAATCCTCGGCGTGCGCGTGCTTGAACACAATGAAGAAGTTTCCCCCACCGGTTGGAAGAACGGCAGCTTGGAACTTCGATCCGATCTGAGCGCGGGCCGCAAGGTGTTTTTGACGGGATCGGAGATTGAGGTCTCCGCCAATGGCAAAACCGCCACGCATTCCACGCGGCAGATTTGGAAATGGCTGAGCTTGCTGCCGCCGTTGGTCGCGATTCTACTGGCGATCTGGTTGAAAGAAGTCATCACGGCGTTGTTGGCCGGCGTGTTCGCGGGGGCGTTGGTGCTCGTGGGAGGCAATCCGTTCTTCGCGTTTCTGCGAACCATCGACACCCATTTGCTGCATCAATTGGTTCCCCCGGATGGCGGTTCCGACCACGTGCGGGCGGTGATGTTCACGATGCTATTGGGCGGAATGATCGGCATGATGTCCGCCAGCGGCGGCACGCGGGCTTTGGTCGACCGCCTCACCCATTACGCCAAGACCCGCGAACACGGGCAAGTGATGACCTGGTTGTTAGGGCTGGTGGTTTTCTTCGACGATTACGCCAACTCGCTGTTGGTGGGCAGCACGATGCGTTCGGTCTCGGACAGGCTTCGCATCTCGCGGGAAAAACTCGCGTTTTTGGTGGATTCCACATCCGCTCCGGTCGCGGGTTTGGCGGTGGTCTCGACGTGGGTCGGCTTTGAAATCAGTCAAATCAGCCCGGCCTTGGAACAACTCAACATCCAAGCCGATGCCTACAGCGTATTTTTGGCCACGATTCCCTATCGCTTTTATCCGATTCTGCTGCTGGCTTTTGTGGGAGCGCTCGCTTGGTCGGGCCGAGATTTCGGACCGATGCGAGATTGTGAAACCCGCGTCGCGATCAGCCCGCACGTTCCCGAGACCCTCGAAACGCAAACCCAAGAAACGCAGTACGGGCCTTATGCGATCTTCAACGCGATTCTGCCGTTGGGCGCGTTGCTGTTGGTATTGTCCATCGGCATGTTCTGGGAACTCAACTATGAAAAAAACCCCGACTCCTACAAAGTGCTGTTGTATTCCGCGTTCAGCGGCGTGTTGATGGCGGGTCTTTCGGCGGTCTCGCTTAAGTCGTTGGATTTGACGGACACCGTAGCCGCCTGCATCAAAGGCTTGCAGAGCATGTTGTTGGCCGTGGTGATTTTGGTGTTGGCTTGGAGCATTGCCAGCCTGTGCGATGACAAGCACTTGAACACAGCGGGGTTTATCATCGACAGTTTGGGCGATGATCTTTCGGCCCGCTGGATGCCGGCGACAGCGTTCGTGATCGCGGCGGCGGTCTCGTTTGCCACGGGCAGCAGTTTCGCCACAATGGGGCTGTTGATGCCATTGTTCATCACACTGACCTATTATTTGATGACCGGCGAAGCGGACGATGTGACCTATTTCACGTCCCACCCCTTCGCCTTGGGCACGATTGGGGCGGTGCTGGCGGGTTCGATTTGGGGGGATCATTGCTCGCCGATTTCGGATACCACGGTGCTGTCTTCCGCCGCCGCCGGTTGTGATCATCTCGCCCACGTCGCGACGCAACTCCCTTATGCGATTACCGTGGGGCTGGTCTCGTTGGGCGTGGGATACCTGCCCATCGGTTTCGGCGTTTCACCTTACGTCACGCTGCCTATCTCGATTGCGTTGTTATGGGGAATTCTAAAAATCTGGGGCCGAAGACCGCCCGAAGTGCCTGAAGACACGCAAACTCAACCCGGTTGAACGGTTTTTCATTGTCGTCGATCGGATGGGTGGCATAGCCACTGCTTTGAGTGGCCATGTCTGATAGAAACACTTTAGCTTACCGTCAGTAGGCATGCCCACGCAAAGCTGTGGGCATGGCACACAAATCCTGGAAGTTATTCTCTTGACGATCCTTGTTGCCATACCGGCGGGTTGGCGAGAATTGAAAATAAATCTCGGCGGCTTTTTCGAGTTGGTCGATTTCGAGGAATTCATCCTTCGTATGGGCTTGGTCGATGGAACCGGGGCCGAAGACCACCGAAGGCACACCGGCGGCGTGAGTTCGGGAAGCATGGGTTCCGAAGGGAACGCCGATAGCTCGATGCGGTCCCGCGACTTTCGCGATGGCCTCCAACAAGGGGTCGGCCAGCCAGGCGTTGTTGTCATTATTGAGTGCCGGGCCATTGAGCCAAGGCGGTTCAAACACCACCTCAAAATCCACGCGAGCGGTGATAAAGTCTTTCAGATCTTGCAAAACTTGGGCGTGATCTTCGCCGGGAATCACCCGGCGATCAACTTCGATCACGCAATCATCCGGCACGACGTTCACGCTCGCCCCGCCTTGAATCAAACCCACGCTCAGCGTTGCCCCGCCGCACAATGGGTGCGGCGGCACCGTTTGGGGAAGCTGTTCCGCGTACTCCTCCAAGATACTTAAAACCTTAGCCATGCGGTAAATCGCGTTGATGCCTTGCGTGGGGTCGGAACTATGGCAGGCGCGGCCTTTTGTGCGGATGCGAAGTCGGGTCGCTCCGCGATGGGCCACTACCACGTCCAACAACGTCGGCTCGGCAATGATCGCCCCATCCGGCGGCGCGGCCAGAAGCTGGGAACGGCCATTGGGTTTCTGCCAACATTCAATCAGATCGAAAATCCCCAACGTGGTGGATTCCTCATCGCAACTGCAACTCAGCACGACATTCGCCGCCCCCGCGGGTTGTTCGCGGACCAATCGCCGAAACGCGAACAGCATCGCCGCCAATCCGCCCTTGACATCGCTGGCTCCGCGTCCGGTGATGCGGCCGTTTTCCACTTTAGGTGCGAACGGCGGGATCGTCATGCCATCCACGGGCACGGTGTCTTGGTGGGCATCCAACAGCAGCGTAAGTTCCGCGCCCGGCGAATCGTAGCGGGCAACCACGTTGTCGCGACCGGGGACGACTTCCAAGCGTTCGTAGTTCGCACCGCAGGATTCAAAAAATTTCACCAACCAATCGCTCAAGCGGCCCTCGAAATAAATCGGCCCTGTGAGATCCCTGCCCATCGGATTGACGCTGGGAATGGAAATCAGTTCGCAAAGAATCTCGGCCACGGTTTCGGAGATCGACATTTTGGGAATCCTCAACCTTCGGCGACGTTGACGAAAACTTTCAGGGCGGATTTGTCTTCGACCAACAGCCGCATCATTTCTTGGTAGTTCTCCAAACCATCCACGGGGGAAGTCAGGATTTTTTCGATGATGCCGGGGTAAAATACCTCGCCCAAAGCCAAATCGGCGATGCCCATTTCAAAGTGGCGGTAGTTGGCGTTGACCGTGCCCAACAGCAGTTTGTTGCCCAGCACCCAATCCAGGTTGAGTTTGTCTGCGGGGACTTCGTGATGTTTTTGGCCGCCGGTGATGCTGGTCCAGACTAAGGCTCCGTTGTGGCCCAGCACGTTCATGGATTCAAATGCCAGCGCGCTGCTGCCGGTGGCTTCGAAAATCAGATCGGCCTTGCCCACCTTTTTGGCGAGTTCCGAAAGCGTGGTTTGGCTGGTGCTGACGTAGCTGGCTCCGAAGGCTTCCACGATGTCGGCCTTGAGGGCGGGTTTCGGTGTGCGGGCCAGCGTGAAAACTTCCAAGCCCCGCAGGCGGAGAATCAACGTGGCCAAAATTCCGATCTGGCCGGCCCCCAACACGAAGGCCCGCGTGGGCGTCCAAACTTGCAGACGTTTTTGGGCTTCGTAGGCTTGTTCGATTGCCTTAGCCGCCACGCTCATCGGTTCGGCTAAAACGTGCAGATGTTTGAGACCCACGGGCATCCGCACGATGAATTCCGCATCATCCACGAAGTATTCCGTCAAGAACCCGTGCAGCAAACAGATGCCCCGCTCGTAGTAGATTTCTTCGCTGGTAATGTCGGAACGCCCGATTTGATCGTAGATCGAACCGCCCGGACGCCGAACCGTGCAGGCAACGTAATCGCCGGGTTTGACGTGTTTGACTTCGGGGCCGACTTCCTCCACGATGCCGAAACACTCGTGCCCCAACACCAAAAAATCCGAATTTGGCGGAGCGGTTCCGTAAAGGGCCTCGTTGATTTCCCGGTCGGTGGCATCCACGCCGACTTTCAACACCTTGACTAACACGCCCCGGCCATTGGGAATATCTTCCAAACGCGGTTTGGGCAACTCGGCCAAGTGAACGCTCTGGGGCTTTCCGGGAATAACAGCGATTGCCTTCATCTTAAAATCTGCTCGCTCAAATAAGGTCAAGGGTCGAGAGTCAAGGGACAAGAGGGAAACGAAACTATCGCGAGGGGATTGAGGGTTGTCGAGTGTTGCTTGCGGATTTTTGAAAAACAGAAGGCACGCGGCGGTAAGCGGAACCGAAAATCTGTGCAACCGCTTTGGGAAATTTTGGCGAATTCTGACGGAATACGTTGCACATTCACCGGGGAATTGCGACAATTTCTTTCATCATCTAAGGGCCAATGGCTTCTGCCAACCATAAGGATGATTTCCATTTGCCCCCCTAGCCTCGTCGGGTTCTCCGCATTCTTACCCGGCGAGGCATCTTTTTTTCGGGGGCCAGAAGTCGGAGGTCAGCATGATCCATCCGATGTTCTCTCACATTCCAAAAAACTCCTTCAAAAATCCGCAATCAACACTCGGCAATCATCAATTCCGGCGGAAGAGATTTCAGGTTTGCACCGCTCGTTCATTTTCAAGAGATCAAATCTTCCCTGACCTCCGGCCTCTGACGACTGACTTCTGGTCGCCGTCAGGCCGGTTTGATGACTACGCGGCGGTCTTGGATTTCTAATCGGCCTTCTGCGAAGAGTTTGACGCATTGGGGATAGAGTTCGCATTCGGCCTCGAAGATGCGGGCGGCAAGGGTTTCGGGGGTGTCTCCTTCCAAGACCGGCACGCATTGCTGCTGAATAATCGGGCCGTGATCGTATTCGTTATCCGCGAAATGCACCGTGCAGCCGCTGACTTTCACGCCGCGTTCCAAAGCCGCCGCATGCACGCGATGGCCGTAAAATCCCCGCCCGGAAAACGCGGGAACCAAGGCGGGGTGGATATTTAAGACGCGGTGGCGAAAATCATCGGGAATTTCGATTAAGGACAAAAATCCGCTGAGCACGACCAAATCCACGCGGGCGGTTCGCAGAGAATCGAAAATCGCCCGGCTGAAGTCGCGGGTGTCGGCGAAATCCCTGCGGGCCACAACTTCGCAGTAAAGCCCCGCCGACCGCGATTTGGCGACTCCGCCGCAGTCCGCTCGGCTGGCGATTACCAAAGGGATCTCCGCCGAGAGCAGCCCGGCTTGGATGCGGTCCAGAAAATTGAGAAGCGTGGTTCCGCCGCCGGAAATCAACACACCCAAGCGAATCGGACGGTTTAAGGGTTGAGAAAGTGAAGCCATCGCAGTCCGAGGAAAGAAGCCGACATTCGCGGATTAGAGCAAGACGATCAACCCCGCCATGCTAGCGATCCGTTGGTAAACCGCCAAGACTTGCTCGGCGGTTTCGACGACAGGTTCCAAGGTCACCGCGACGTGCCGGCCGCTGGCGGTCTGCCGAAACCGATGGGGCGGATCGATGTCTTGGCTCAATTCTTCGCGAACGCCGGCGACCACGCGGGCCGCGAACCCGGATTCCACCTTCCCAATGGCTTTGAAGACATAAGGGCAAGGGAATTGATGGGTTTGATTCAACAGATCTAACGGGGGAAGGTTCGCGTTCAAAGATGACCTCCGATACGGAAGAAAGAGTCTCGTGGGGAAAATTTCCTTCCGTTATCGTCGCAGGCAAGTCGGCGGTTATCAAGATGAGAAAATTCCCCCCGCTTGGTGGATCGTGCTTAGCATTGAACGAGAAAAAAATTGTCCTTTGAATCTGAGCGGCATCCATGAAGAAGCCCCTGTCAAGATCGGGAGCGAGAAAAAAAACGGGAGTTTCCATGCATCCATTCGGCATCAGCCGTTTTCGCGGGGCGCCATTAGACATAATACGGTTACCCCCATTCAAGGCCACGACATCGCAATGCGTCATGCCGCTCATCGGGGTGAAACCTGAATCCCGTCCTCGATCTCAACCTGGAATCATTGTTCGTGGATACTGCCTTCGTTCATACTATACTGAATGTTGCTTGGTGAAACAGAGTCGGGCTTTGCTGGGGAGCAATCCGACGAGGGATAGCCAAGTCCGGGTGAAAGGCCCTGGGGCTCCGCGTTTGGAGCCCCAATTTCTTCTGGCCCTTTTGCTCGGCAATGCCTCAGAAAACCCCCTCTCGATCGTCGATTTCGTTTGCTTTTCATCACGCCGAGGTCGTGGGGTTGGTGACTGGTTCCTGCCAAAGCGTGCCGTTCTTGAGCATGCTCCACATCACGCGGATGAGGTAATGCGCCGTGGCCACCAGGGCGATTTTCTTTCGCTCTTTCAGTTTCTTGGCGTTTGCGAAGCGATGTGGATCGTCCACGAAGGCCACCACCGCCTCGGCCGTTCGCAGTCCCACGCCGGGAATCGACCGCAACTGCTGGACAGGGATATTGTCCTTGAAGGACGTCGCCAATTCGAGTTGGACGTCCTTGATGCTTTGCGAGAGCGATTCGATCTCGTCCACGAGCTGCCGAAGTTTGAGCCGAGACAACCGTTGCAAGGGTTGGAAGGAACGCAACCACTCGTGGCCGGCCTTGCCCCAAAGCCCTGGTTTTGTGGGCGTGGGGATTCCCAACGAACGCAAAAGCGCCCGGACTTCGTTCTTGGCTCTCGTGCGTTTGCCGACCAACCCGCTGCGATAGTTGATCAATTCCCGCCAAGCCCTGCCGTCGGCCGCGGGGACGTGGACCGACGGGATCAGGTTCAACGCCAACAGCCGCGCGAGCTTCTCGGCATCGACCCGGTCGTTCTTGCGCTTGCTGCGAAAGATCAACCGCAGCTGGCCGGGATGTGCCACCACCACTCGGCAGGCGTAATGGGTGAAGAGTTCGTACCATCGTCCATATCCGCAACTGGCTTCAAAGGTCAGTTCATAAGGTCCATCAATGTTGGCAAGCAACTTCAGGAGTTGATCGAGTTTTCGCAGCCGCGCCCGCTGAACGACACGCCCGCCCGCATCAAGCACACAGACCGCGTAGACCTTGCTGTGAATGTCGAGTCCAACGTAAAACATAGGGTGCCTCCGAAGATTAGGGACCGGGAAATTGGTTATCATTCCAGGATACCCGATCGACGGGGGCTTCTTTCATAGTTTCAAGGCGCTAGCCGCCGGTTCTTCGGATGGCAAAACCGGCGGCTAGCGCCTTGCCGCTCACATTTGTAAGAGAGTTACTTTTTAAACGATGCTGACGCCCTCCGCTCGACTTTTTTCGGTGTCAGATGTCTTGGAAGAGATTCCATAAACGGGGCAGGAAAACTAGCGAGACGACGGCTATGGCGGCGAGCAGGGTGAAAAACACGCCGGCGGTGGCGATGCGGCGGGCGGTTTGCATGGGTTCGCTGAGATGTTGGCCCAAATGGCGGAATATGGCCCGCATTGCCAGATGAAACATTTCTGCCGAGAACACCATCGCGAAACTCACCAGCAGCAATCCCCATTCGATTGCGGAAATCCCAACCACGAAGGCCGCCGTCATCACGAGCGTGGCAATGAAGAAATGCACAAACAATGTGCTGTCGGTGCGGAAGCCTTCGGTCAAGCCGCGTTCGGCTTCGACCAATCGCCGCCGCCAGGGGGCGCGTCGGCGGTCGGCGTTGGAAATTGGGCGGGGATCGTCGGGAGCCTGATGGGGGCGAAGTGGGAAGGAAGGTTGCGTCATAATCGAGCCTAGCGGTTATTTCCCGAGCCGAGAAGTGAGCCTAAATTTGTGGGCGAGAAGAGTGTGCACCAATCGCGGTTCGACGGAAACCGTGAACCCGGCGTTCTTTTTGCTTTGGTCGTAAACGGCCCCCAAGTGAACGAGGAAATCTGCCCCGACCCGCGTGACGGTCAGCGATTGCCCCACGTTGCGATGTTCCAACACGTCGAAAGAGGTTCCGAACGTGGAAACCCACTTGGTGCTCATTTGGTAGGTCATGCTGACGACGCCGATTTCGCTGTTGAGCACCCCGCCGCCGCGCACGTGCCTCAGCCCGAGATACACGCTGCCCCGTTGGCTGCGTTGGCTGTTGACTCCCAGGCTCCAAAGTTGCGGAGCATCGGGATAAAGATCGTAATACGAGTTCGCCAGAACGGTGGTTCGGTCGCCGATGAACCATCTATAATTGGCGTTCAGCAAACCGATGTTTTCGCCGAAGTTGTCTCGGTTGGCTTGGGGAAAATACGGGCCGGACAAATCTAAGGTCATCCAGTCCTTGATTCGCAGCCTCTCCGGCGGGCCGACTTTGGTTTGCAGCCGATGCCGCCACGCCAAGCGAACCACCTGTTGGTCGGCGAGGAGTTCGTTGTAGGGGTCGGTTACGCTTCGCCCCGTCCCGGTGCGGATTGCATAAAACCGGGGATCGTATTGCGGTGCCACCGCGCCCGGCGGCAAGAATCCCATAGGTATTGAAGGGAAATCGTTGCTGGAAGCGTTCCTGCGAGTTGTCGTTAATTTCGTTGTATTGCGCAACGTTTGAGAGCGACGTGGAAGAATTTGTGTAGGAGTATTCAGTTTCGAAGACCATCTTGTGAGCCAAACCGTTCACGTTGAACAATCGGCTTTGCACGTAGGGAAAGGCCCGCCAAGCATACAAGCTGCTGCGAATGCCGGTGCTGCCGACGAGCCGCCCCAAGGGGTTGCCGTTGAGGTCTTGGCTCCAGTACGAAGCATCGCCCAGGGCATAAGGCGAAATTTGAAATGGTCCCATACTGAGCGGGGCATCGATTTCGTGGCGGGTCATCAGCACCGCGCCTTGGCGGTTGACAATGTAGGGAATCGGGGTGTCCAAATCCTGGGCGGGATCGTAGGGCAAATCCCCTCGCTTTAACATCCCGTAGCCCCCTGAAGTGTGGTTGCTCCAGGTCAGTGCGCCGTTTAAGAGGGGTTTGGAAAGCATGTAGAAATCGCCGCGGGGCAGCCATTCCGTTGTGTTTTCAAAACTGTTGACCTGCGGGCGAAACAGCCCGGTCCAGGCGGTGTTCTCTCCCAAGTTGCGAAGATACAACAGCGTTTCCTGGTCTTTCTGGTTGTCGAATTCTTTTTCGTAGTAGCTCTCTAAGAAGTTTCGGTCGGAAATCCAACCCAGCTCGCCGGTGATGTCGAGGGTATCGCTCAATTGTTGGCGATGCCGGGCGCTGATTCGCCCGCGATTTCTCGTTTTCGGGACCAGCGTGCGGCGGTTTAAGCCGAGGTTGTCCAACCCGCTGTCATGGATGCCATACACCAGCGAATTGCCGAAGTAGCGTCCATCGACCCCCAAAAAGTTTGTGCCGGAATAAATCGCCCGCGAGCCAAGCCCCGGTCCGCGATAAGAGCGGTAATCCGTGAGCAAATTCCAAGTGCCGTTGGGCGGGTTTTCCCAGCCGAGCAACTGAAACATGTCCCAAGCCGCTCCGAGTTTCGTGCCGAAAATTCGGTCTTGCGAGAAGTAAACCTGCTTCAAAGGAATGTTGGGATCCTGTGCCGGGGCGCTGAGGTAGGGGGAATACAGCAAGGGCACGTTTCCGATGAAAAACGTGTTGTTTTTGCTGGTGAGCCAAGAGGTTTCTTGCGGCGGGCCTCCGAAGAGCGACCAGGGGTTCGACAGCCGTTTTTCTATGAACAATTCGGAAGACTGAATTCGATAGCCCGGCTTGCCAAATTTGCTGGCCGTCGCCCAGGCATGTTGGGCGAAATACGTATCGCGGTTGAGTTGCCTCATGCGTTCGGCCCGCACCCGCACATCGCCTTGCAATTTCGGGATGAACTGCCGCAGTTCCGCATCGTGCAACAGTGCCCGATCTTCGCGGGCATCGTAAACGGCCCGATTGGCCCGCACCACGTTCAAGCCTTGGCGAATCACCACGTTGCCTTCCAAATAGACTTGGAACGGCGTATCGCGAGATTGCACGGTTTCCGGTTGAAGCTCGCCTTTGTTGTTTTGACGGGTCCACACCACCACGCGGTCGGCGGAAAAATCCACGGTCCCGTACTCTTCCAAGCCGTCGATCAACATGTTGATTCCGCCGGTCAGCGACGTCACCTGTTCCGGCGGAGTTGTGTTTTGCGGGGGGAAACTCAGCACGTTGAAGGGTTCCCCATAACGGGGAAAGATCCGCACGCGGCGGAATCCGCCCCCGGACGAGGGAATTTGCAAGCTCTTCAGTTCGCCCGAACCATCGTTCGGCACGACGAGTTGCGTGGGATCAAGCACCTCCCGACTGGCGGCGTCCATTCTGGCCTTGGCCCGCCGAAACAATCCATCTTCGGTGGCCGGTTTGCCTTTCAGCCGCCGCGCAGAATTGACCGTCACGCCGTTTTGCGTCACCAGATTTAAGAACATCGTTTGCTCGGAAAGCGACTGCCCCGGTCGATTCAACACCCCATCGCCTTCCACGTAGATAATCAGCCGCTCCCGCTTGATGGATTGACTGGCATCGGCTCGTTGCCAAATCACCATCTTCTGCCCAAACAAGGTGGTATTGCCTTGCACGACTCGGCAGCGTCCCCGCAGAATCGCGATTTTGTCGCGGTCCTCGGTCCATTCTTGGGCGAAGTCGGCATCTATCGCAATGGAATCTCGTTCGGTTGTGGTGTCGGCAAGTGTGGGGTCTGCTTGCCGTTCTGGAGAGGGATCTTCGTAATCGGTTCCTACGGGAGGTTTGGGAGCCGGCGGCAAACCGGGACCATCCGATTGGCGCGTCGGTGCGGGAGGAATCGGAATCCCTCCTTGAACTTGCCGAACTTCAGAGTTCTCGGAATCCTCAACCGTGGGGATCGGCGTCAGATGGTGGATTTCCCCTTCCATGGCCCTGCCGAAACGAGCAGGGATTTCCGGCGCATCCGAGGCGTTCGGTGGCGGGACTTCGGAAACCGCCGGTTCCCCTTCGCCGGTTTGTCCGCGCACGCCGGTTCTGACGACAACCATGCTGACCACCAAAACCAAGGCGGCAAACACGGTGACTAGCACCAAACTGCGTAAATACGACGCCACGCCCATCACGGGCACACCCCAAATTTCCAATTCGATGTGGATTGGCTCAACCGTTGTTCCGAAGTCTGTTCGGTTTCAGGCGAATCCATTCGCAAAAAGACGCAAAGGACGAAACAACGGTCGCGTTCAGTGAATGACACAGAGCGGTTCGGAGTTTTTAAGAATAGAAGGGAGTTGAGAGCGAAACCATACCGGAACGCAGGGAAATGCCCCGGTTTCAAAATCCGAAAGGGTCGGGATTATAGGCGGGAGGATTCTGAAGTGTCAAGAAGCGTTTTTATGGAGGGCTTCCGTAAGTTGAATCATTTCCAAATCGCGCAAATACAATTTTATAAACCACTTAGACAAATTGGGTTCAACGGAAGTTGTGCCGAATCTTGCGGGAGTTTCGGCGGCCTGCCCGGTTTGCAAAAACCACAATTCTTCGCGGTTCCCCAATCAGAAGGGAATGGTGATTCTATACTAACGTGCGCATTTTGGAAATTCGGGATGACTTGTTTCATGTCGGCGGTTACACTTCGCCGATTTTCAACAAGGACTCTGGAATTCCGCAAATTCCAATCACTCCGCGACCCAATTTGGGGAATAACACGCATGCCACGGATTTGCATTCAAGTTCGCTCAAGGATCAGGGTGGGGCTGTTTGTTCTCGCCGTTTTGCCCTTGGGCTGCACGCATTACGATCCCGTCGCCAACAGCACGGTTGTGGGTTCGGGATTGGGAGCCGCCACCGGCGCGATCGTCGGCAGCGGATCGGGCAACGCCGGAGCCGGCGCTTTAATCGGCGCGGCGGCGGGGGCAATCGGCGGAGCCTTGGTCGGCGATGCCGAACAGGCCCGCGCTCAACGCGATTCCGCTTATGCCTACGCCCAAAACGTCAACCGGTCTCAGCAGTATGCCGGAGCCGTCACCAATGCCGATGTGATGTCCATGGCTCAGAACGGCTTGAGCGACGATGTGATCATCAACTCCATCAACACGCGGGGCGGGCGCTTCGATACCAGCCCCAATGCTTTGATTCAACTCAATTCCCTCGGCGTCAGCGCTCCCGTGATCGCCGCGATGCAAAACAGCGGCCCGCCCATCGCGCCGGTGAATTACGTCGGCCCGCCGCCCGCGTTTGTGCCCGGTCCTCCCAACGTGGTCGTTGTCGAACCCCGTCCCCGCCCGATCATCGTGGCCCCATTCGGCGGCCCGCGCTACCACTATCGCCGCCCCCGCTCGGGCGTGTTCATCCAAGGCCGGTTTTAAGTCGAAACATTATCCACGTTGCAAAACGAAAAATCGGCCGCGAAGGGATCGATCATTCCGATAACCCCTTCGCGGCCGATTGTTTTTTGAACACTCGCTGTGCTTATTTATTCTCAATGCCTATCAGTTCTTCCTCTTCTTCTGGGACGATAATAGTCGGCGTGACCAGCAAGAGTTTTTGGCCCTTGCCGGTGTCGTGAAACTTCGTCACGTCCAGCAGCAGGGATTGCCCATCTTTGACGGTCAGCGTTGAGCAAGATTGCTGATCTTTGGCGGCTTGGGTGTTGGTCGCAAAGCTCATCCGCACGAAGCGCCTGTCCGCTGAGATGACGGGGTTCACGTCCATACCGAAGCCGGCTTCGCTTTTCGCGGGCAGAATCATGTGCAAGGTTTGCCCATTGAACAGCGTGATCTTGGGGGCATTCCGCACCGTGTTTTGTTCGAGCAAAGCCGCCGTTTGTTGGGGGGTCAACCTCACCGGTTGGCCGGCTTTCAGTTTCTTGGCCAGATTTTTGTCGGCCAGTTCTTGCACTTCAAGCGAACGCACCGCCAAAGTCACTTGGATATCTTGCAACCGCCGCAGTTGGCTCAACAAATCCCGAATTTCTTCGTGGACATTATGCGTTTGGCGAACCACCAGGCTTAATGTGGTTTCGTAAGTCCGCATGTTTCCTTGGCCGCCGTGCTCCGCCCAGGAATCCGGTTCGATCGTGGTCACGATCAAATCCATCAACCCCTCGAAATCGAGTTCGCCGGGCTTTCGCGGAAGGCTCCGGTTTTTGCGGTGCCATTTTCGCCGTCTGCTCGCGAAGATCCACGGTGGCCCCTTTGGGAATCGTAATCACCAAATCGGCGACCGGATAAGTCACCACTTCCGGCTTGCCTTGGACTCGAACCTGGCTGGTGATTTTTAAGACTTCATCTTGAATCACGTAACCCAACCGTAGCGGTTTGAGCATTAAGTTCAGCGCGCTGGAAAGTTTTATGTCTTTCACATCAATTGTGATGGGTTCCTCCGCCGTCACATCCTTCCTCGGATAAGCCGACGTTATCCACCACGATGTTAATTCCCGCATCCTTGGCGATATGTTCATCACCTCGCTCAGCGGGGTTTCCTTGTGGCTGAGCGAGATTTTCTTTTCGAGCGATTCCTTAATCTGCGCTTTGGCAATCTTTTGAGAGCCAACGCGATTTGGAGCAGGGCGGATGGGGCCTAGACTTCCTCTTTCATATTTTCTTGGTAACGCCGCGCAAAGCGGGCTTTCCAGAACATATGGATCGTGACCGAATTTTCGGGGTCGAGTTCCTTGGCCTTCTTGGCGAGGGCTTCCGCTTCCTCGAAATGTTTTTGATGGAACAGTGTGTTAAACTCATTCACCAATTCTTCAAGGCTGCTCGCGATTTCACGGGGCTGGGTTTTATTTTCCGATCCGGTTGGGAAATACTGCACATCGTCCTGGAGATAATACGCCGAGGGCTGGACTTGGTCGTCTTTTTTGGGGGCTTGGCATCTCCCACGCTGAGTGGCGGAACCGGCCTGACTTTGAGAAGAGCAGTTTTGTCGATGTAGACTTCTTAACCGCGGGTTGTGTTGTTGAAGGGGATCGGCCAAAGACTTCGCGTGACCACATCAAACTGAACTCTGCATTTGAGCCGAACTTTGTGCTGTTGGGCCGGCCCAACGAGCGGGTAGAACCTGGGCGGGTCGGTGGATTCCGGACACTTTTTCCTTGGTGATTTTGAGGTTCTTGCCCTTGATGTCGGTGAGTTCGGGAATGCCCTTGGCTTTTTGCTGCTTGCGAAGCGCTTTGAGAACTTCCGCATCCGTGGGCGGTTCGATCGCGACGGTCTCGGCATTTTTCTCATTCAGCACAATGGTTCCCGTAAGACCCGCATCGCTGTTGATGCCGATGCCCGCCGGCAAAACTCTTGGCTGCTGCTTCAAATCCAACTCACGCTGGGCCTGCTCGATTTGCAAATGGGCCATTTCCGCCTGCAACCGCAAACGGTTGACTTCGAGTTGGGGCACGGTTCCATTCAACCGGCGATTGGCTTCTATTGCCTTTTGATATTCCAGGTCCGCCAACTCGGCGGCTTTTTTCGCATAGCGAACTTCCACATCTGACCAACCCGGCTGGATTTTCCCAGGCTGCGGCATTTTTGGCGGTTCGGCATGGGCTTGGCTTGGTTTCCCTTGATCGGTTCTTGAAACGTGGCGGCGGATCATCGAGAGGTAGGCATCCAGCGATTGCCGACCGATGCTGCGATGAATTTCTTGGCCATCGGGAGACAGCAAAATCGTGGCGGGGATTCCCGTGATGCCGTAGAGTTGTGCCATATCGCGGTGGGAATCGAGGTCCAGTTTCACGCCCAGAATTTGCGATCCCAATAAAGAGAGAAACATATTTTGGGAGAACACGTCCGCATCCATTTTTTTGCAGGGTCGCACCAACTCGCCTGAAAATAAACCAACAGGGGTTTCTGTTGGGCTTTCGCCGCGATCTGGGCCTCGGCGAGGCTCCGTTCCCATTGGCCGGGCGTTCCCGGGTAGAAAGTGAATCACCCGCAACAGAACGAACAACTGTTCGTCTGGTTTCGCGGGGTGTTCCGTCGGCTTAAGTCGCCCAGAAGAACGCTGCCGCCTTTCGGGATGTTCACGCTGGTGTTGATTCGCGTGGTGGCGACTTCGGGGACTTCCACTGTAAGCGATTTTTTCGATTTCTCTGTGTCGGGCAAATCCACGGTTTCGACATTGCGAATCTGGGAGAGCGTTAATTCGCTGTCCAGGCAAATGTGATTTTCCTTTAAGACCGGGCGGAGTTTCAGTTGCAAACCCTCCGGCACAACTCGCAGGATGGGCTTGCCTTCCGCCGACAATCCGACCACGAACGGCCTTCGCGTTTCATTCTGAATGGTCGCGGCTTGACCATTGAAGAGCGTGACTCGGGGCAGGTCATTATGTTCGTGCGGGCATCCCCTTGGCAGAGTTCAATGAGTTTGTTCGCTTGCGAATCATCGAGCAGAGCCATTTTCAGAGGAGCGGATTTTTCCACCGTGGTCCGCACGCCCTCGTGGTCTTCCTTGGCATGATTCCAGATGGGGACTCGCTCAAGATTGGCTGCCGGCGGATCGGTGGGGGAATTTCGGGCGAGACTGTTTGCCATCTGCCACCGCTTTCTCTATCAGTTCGCGGTTCGCGGTGATGAACCTGGCCTCCACGCGGATTTCTTGAAACCCCTGCGTGCGGAGTTTTTGAGTTGGTTAGCGACTTCCTCTCGCATGCGGGGCGTGTGAGCCACGGTGAGCGTGTCCCCCTTGATCGAAAGGGAAGACTTCCGCTTGGTTCTGGTGAAAGCCACAGTGTCTTCTCTTCGCCCAGATCTCACCCGGGTTACGCCTTTTCAAATACGCGGCCAACTCTGTGCGGGCGACGGACTCTTTCTTCTACCAAAATCGCTTTGAACTTTCAATAGCAAATCGCCGACTTTGTAGGTTTGCTTTCGGGAATCCGATTTCTTCGCGTTGGGCTGTGCTCTTCGCGGCGGGCTTGCCGTTTGGATTTGTTTTTGGCGGAAGCCACGAAGGCGGCTCCCGGCAGCGTGAGGGCGGCGGTCAGCAGCATAATCAGCCTGCACCACCACGGGGTCCGTTTGTGACATCCTTGTCTCAGCAGCATAATTCTCTCCAATCGTTTCGAGGTAATCTCCACCGGCTTCACGCCCGGCAGAACGGGGACGGGTTTCAAAACTCTGCTTCAGTTCCAACACATCCAACAGCGCCCGGGCATAGCGGGCGGGTGGGCAACCCAGTTCCGCGATGACTTCCTTATCGCAGCAGCGTTCGGCTTCGCGCTTGAGCAATCGTCCCGCCCACCACACGAGCGGATGAAACCACCAAACGGCTTGGGCCAAAACTTGCAGCCAACCCACCCACAAATCGCCCCGGCGGACGTGAATTAGTTCGTGGGCCAAAATGGGTTCCAAGTCGGCGGCGGTCTTGCCGGCCATCATGCGGGCGGGAATTAAAACGATGGGCCGAAAAACCCCCAACACCGCCGGGCCGATGCGGCTTCGCGAAATGATGAGTATTACATTCCGCGAGACCCGCAGCCGAGTTCGCAATTCTTGCAGCAGTTGTTGAGCCAAGGGATCATCGACCTTTTCGGCCCGGCGAATCTCCCGCCGGCAGGAAACCCAACGTCCCCAAGCCAGCAAGAATGATCCGCAAGTGCCGGCCAACCAAATCCCCAAACCCACGATCCACCAAACGGACCGCTGCGGCGGAGCGGGCGTTGATTCGGTTGCGGCAATTGCGGGAACCGTTTCGGCGGGAATTATTTCAGTAGCAACGGCAGGCTCGGTCTCTGGCACGAAGACCGTCGGAGTGCGTTCCAATTCCCCGGCGATGAAAAACGGTTCCGCTTGGGGTTCCGGTTCCAGCGGAGGAAATTCGCTCAAAAAGTTTGAGCTGAAATCGGAATCGGCTGGGATTGGCGGCGGAGCTTCGGCGGGTTTTCCGTCTTCGGCGTTCTCGGCGACTTCTTCCAAAACCGGCGGGGCTTGGAGCAGGCTGAACACGCCGGCGGGGCTGCTCCAAATCGGCGGAGTGACGGCTTTGAGGAACACCACAACCCACAAAGCATACGCGAAATGGGGATGATTTCTCCCGCCAAACCGCGAGACCGCCGCCACCGCCAGAATCAGCAAGCTGACTTGCCAGGTCTGCGCCCAGAGCATCCGAGCCATCTCGTTTTCCATCGCGGCAGTCCTTTGTGTTTTCAATCGGCTTTTAGCTCTTAGCGATTAGCTTTTAGCCGGTTTACGGGGGCGGCTCTTTGAAATGACTAACCGCTATAATCTAATCGCTTTCGTTGCGTTCCATTTGGTCGATCATGGCCCGCAGTTCGGCGAGGTCATCGCTGGTGAGTTTGCCATCTTCCACGAGATGCCTCATTAAAGGCAGCGTCTCGCCATCGAAAAGCCGGTCGATCAGATCGTTCAGCGTTTCGCGGATGACGGTGCGGGGCTTCACGCGGGGGGCATACACGCGGGTTCGCCCTGCCAGCTTCGCGCGAGCGTAGCCTTTTTGCTCCAACCGCCTGAGATAGGTTTGCACGGTAGAGAAATCGATCTCGCGATCAATGGGAAACGCTTCGAACACTTCGCGAACCGTGGCCGATTTCAGTTCCCAGAGCACGCGGGCGACTTCCAATTCTCCCTTGGACAATGCGGGACGATCCGGCATTCGCTTCTCCACTTTTCGTCAAGGACATCTGTAATTCGCAAAGCATACAAGTACAGACGTAATTCCGTCAAGTGCAATCGGGCGTGAGCAAGCGGACCCACAACCAAAAAAATTGATGATCGTTGAATTCTCGGAGTCGTAAAGCGAAATCAACGCCGGCGAGCATAGAATCCGTTTTTACGGCGAAGCGGTTAAATTCCAAAGCCCAGTCGCGAAGCGCACTCGGGCTCGGCGTCTAGGTGGCTTGCGCGAGAACGCTTTGCTCCTCGTGTCCTTGAAACTGTTCGTGAACTTGCAGGATTTCTTCTTCGCAATCCAAAAACACATCCACAAGATAAGGATCGAATTGGGTTCCTCGGCCTTCTAAGATGATGTCTTTCGATGTGTCGTGCGTGAATTCGGGTTTGTAGATCCGCTTGCTGGTTAGGGCATCGTACACGTCTGCGACGGCGGTGATGCGTCCGCAGAGAGGAATTTGCCCGCCCGATAATCCGTAAGGATACCCCGAACCGTCAACTCGCTCGTGATGGGTGAAGGCCACATCGCGAGCCATTGCGAGAAACTTGGCTTCGGGGTGGGCTTTCGCCGCCGCCGAGAGCGTGTTGCCTCCGATCAGCGTGTGCTGCTTCATGATCTCGAATTCTTCGGGAGTCAGCCGTCCCGGTTTCAACAGCACGGCATCGGGGATTCCCACTTTGCCGATGTCGTGCAGCGGGCTGGTTAAATACAGAAGCTGCACGTAGTCTCCATCGATGTCGCTTCCGTAACGCTGCGATTGCATCAGCCGGTGGCTGAGAATTCGGCAGTATTCGCGCATCCGCTCCAGGTGGGCACCGGTTTCGGTGTCTCGCGATTCCGCCAATTTGGCCAAGGCGAAAATCGTGAGATCCCGGCTTTCCAACGTCAAAATTCGCTCTGCGGTCTTCAGGCGAACGCGAATTTCCTCGGGATGAAACGGCTTGGTCAGAAAATCATCCGCACCGGCTTCCAAACCGAGCACGGCATTTTCGACCCCGCTATACGAGGTCAGCAGGATGAAATAAATGTAGGAACTCCAACTCCGCTTGCGGATTTCCCGGCAGAGTTCCAGCCCGCTCATTCCCGGCATTTCCCAATCGGAAACCACCAGATGATAATTCCCGGACCGGATCAGCGCGAACGCCTCCGCTCCATCGTGAGCCAAAGTGACGTCGTAGTCGAATTGCTCCAACGAGTTTTTGAGCATCTCGGTGGAGATGACGTCATCATCGGCGACAAGCACGCGCATGTCTGCTGCTCCCATCGGATTCCGGAAAGGGGGGAGTGAAAGGAAGGGGTTAGCCGCTCAAAACGGCGAACTGCCGGGCGGATTCGCAAAATTGCCGTTGTTCTTCGCGAATGTCCTCGCGACAACCGGGAAGCAGATCGAACTCCCCGTTTTTGGCGTGTGCTCCCAGCGAATCGGCAAGCCGATTGAGCCTGCGCCGGACACGTTGGACGAAGCCCCTTTCACCCGGTGCGCGATCACGGCCACCTCGGCGGCATCTCCCGCCAAAATCGCGGCATCTAAAGCCTCGAGATCCCCGCTAAGCTGCCGCTGGAAGGCTTCTAAAATGCGGGCGGCGAATTGGGCGTTGCCCATGCAGCGGGTCAACAAATCTTTGTGATCGATTGCACAATCGGGGGAAATGAGATTCATCATCGGCATGTCTCGGCCCTTGGGGAATGCCCGTGAGTTGTTCGCTTTTACCCATCCCGCAGCGGGCGCGATCCTGGGTCGTTCGGATCGTTCTTCTTGCGTTCGGGCCACCTTACATCCGGCTTCCTTAACCATAGGTGCAACCACCGGCTTGTCAAAAAAAAATCCCCCGTTTGCAGCCGGATTGTGCGGATTAAGGAGCGATGAAACCACACGAGGCACATTTTCCTCTCAAGAGGGACTCAGCCCGGCCCCGCCGCCTGTTATTGTTCTTGAACGTAGGCCAAGGCTTCTTCGCGGGTGGGAAAGTAAGGAACTGCCGCATCCAGCCGCATGATTTGGATGGAATCGTGAACGCCGTCGGTCGCATTGCAAAGGGCCGCCCGCCCGTTTTGGTTTTTGACTTTTCCACAAATCGCCATCACCGCCCCGATCACGATGGAACCGAAATACGGAGCCCCGCTCAGATCCGCGATCAGATGCTGACAACCGTTTTGTTCGATGGCGGCGTGGATCGCATCGATTTCTTTCTTGAGTTGGCGTTCTTGCACCGCGAGCGAATCCCCCGCCGGTCGCACGATGATGATGTTGCCTTCCTTTTCATAAGGGAAGATTTTCTGTTGGCCCCGCATGGCACACCTCTGACTCTCTCGGGATCTATTAAAATGCGCTGAGTCGCAAACCGCTGACAAGTGGGGGTTGATGCTCCCCCCATTGCGGCTTCGCTCAAGTATGGGACTTTCCGCGAAAGTCCGCCATGCCAATGCAACAAAGGTTCTGTCATTTAGGCTATCTTGGAAGAAACAACCGGCCTCTTCCCCCTTTCTTCATAATTGGCCCTAACCCCCAAAATGGTTACGCTGGTTGGCGGCGAATCGTTCTGATAAGCTGTTATTGATGTGTGAAATGGCCGAATGCGTTCGCACGAAAAGAATCTTCAATCAAGCGGGGCTGGAAGACATGAGCAGACCGCAGAATCATCGGCAAGCCAAACTCTCCCGGCGGAGCTTCGTGCAATTGGGAAGCCTGGGATTGTGCGGATTGACGCTGCCCCAACTGTTGGCGGCGAAATCTTCGCGAACCCTCGGCGGGGAAAGTTCCGCGAAATCGTGCATTTTCCTGGTGCTCAGCGGCGGGCCTTCGCAGTTGGATACTTTCGATCCCAAACCGCATGCCCCGGCGGAAATTCGCGGAGCCTATCAACCCATCGGCACCCGCACGCCGGGGGTGTTCTTAAGCGAACAGTTTCCCCAATTGAGCCGGATGTCCGACAAATACTGTCTTGCGCGGTCGCTGAGTCATAAAGATACCGTCCACGTCACCGCCGCCCACACGATGCTTTCGGGACAACCCGACGGCAGCAAGAAGGATGATTCGCCGTTTTTGGGTTCGTTGGTTTCCTACTTTCGGCCCTCCGCGGGCATTATGCCTTCGCAGGTTTGGCTACACAACATGAAGACGGGAACCAACAAAGTGCCCCGCTATAACAGCGGCCTCAGCAAAGTCGGCATGGCCCAGGCTCCGTTGCGGATCGGGCACGAATTGGACAACCCCGCCGCTGCCGATTTCCGCGTGACGGAATTCGACCCGCCCGCAGGGTTGTCCCGCGGGCAATTTCAACACCGCTTTCAATTGTTGAACCAGTTGGAAGCCTCGCGATCGTTCAACAATTCCCCGTCGGCGGAAGGCTACCGCGTGTTTCAAGCACGCGCCCAAGAATTGCTCACCGGGCCGAGCGCGAGTCGCGTTCGATTTGAACCGAGAACCCGACTGCGTTCGCGAAAGATACGGCCGGCATCCGTTGGGGCAATACACGCTGATGGCTCGGCGGTTGATTGAAGCCGGCGTGCGATTGGTGACCGTGACCGCCTGGCCGGGCTTGGCTCCGGGAGAAACCCAACCCACGGTCACTCAAGTTTGGGACACCCACGGTTCGTACTACAAAGATGGCGATACAATGTACGGCAACGGTCCCTACGGCATGAAGTGGGCCTTGCCGCGATTGGATCAAGCCGTCTCGGCATTGTTGGAGGATTTGTCCCAACGGGGAATGCTCGAAGACACCTTGGTGGTGATGGTTGGAGAATTCGGACGCACGCCCAAGTTCGAGAAGAACGGCAAAGGCCGCGACCATTGGCCGCACTGCTATACGGGCTTGCTGGCCGGCGGAGGGATTCGCGGCGGCAGCGTTTACGGGGCTTCGGATTCTCAAGGAGCCTACGTTGCTGCGGGCCGCCCGATTTCCCACATAGATTTTGGAGCCACAATGCTGCACGCCTTGGGCATACCTCCCGAAACCCGTTACGGCCCCGATGGGTTTTCCTATCGAGCCAGCGAAGGCCAACCCGTACTGGAATTGTTCGGCTAGAGCATATTCTTTTTTTGGAGCAGAAAAAAATGAATCGGCCAGATCAACGCTCGGCATGCCGATGGTTTTCTTGGATCGTATTGGGAGGATTGGTATTCGGCTTGGGTCTGATTCCGGTGAAGGCCGAGGATGTCAAAGTGGATGCCGCACGCTCGGGCTTGCAGCGGGCGGTGCGGTTTTTTCGGCACGACGTGGCGGGCGACACCGGCGGATACCTTTGGCGGTACAGTGCCGATTTGTCTCTCCGCGAAGGCGAAGGCGTGGCCAAGCCCACAACCGCGTGGCTGCAACCGCCCGGCACTCCCCGCGTGGGGGAAGCCTATCTCAACGCTTATTTGCTCACTGAAGAACCCGTGCTTCGCGAAGCCGTCGTGGAAACCGCGATGGCGTTGGTTGGCGGGCAATTGCAATCGGGCGGTTGGGCGGATCGCATCGAGTTCGCTCCCTCGGATCGAAAACAATTCGCCTACCGCAAGGAAGCCAAGCCGGGCAAGTTCAACCGCACGACGTTTGATGATGACAAATCCCAATCGGCCCTGCGGTTTTTAATGAATACCGACCGCGCATTGGATTTCAAAAACCCCGCGATTCACGAAGCCTGCGTTTACGCGCTGGAATCCTTTATCAAAGCCCAATATCCCAACGGAGCCTGGCCGCAACAGTATGCGGAGTTCCCCGACCCCGCCGAGTTCCCCATCACCAAGGCCAGTTACCCCGCCGATTGGCCGAGGGAATACCCTAAGAAAAAATACACCAGCTTTTACACGCTGAACGATGGCAACATTTCTAAATTGATCGAAACGCTGCTGTTGGCGGCGGAGATTTACCGCGAGCCGCGCTACAAAACTGCTGCGGAGAAAGGCGGCGAGTTTTTCTTGCTGGCGCAAATGCCCGATCCGCAACCCGGTTGGGCACAGCAATACTCGAAGGAGATGCACCCCGTCTGGGCCAGGAAATTCGAGCCGCCCGCGATCACCGGCGGGGAAAGCCAAGGCGTGATGCTGTCCCTGCTGCTGTTGGCCCGCGAAACCGGCGAGGACAAATTCCTCAAGCCTCTTCCCCAAGCCCTGGCCTATTACAAAAAGTCCGCATTGCCGGATGGACGGCTGGCGAGGTTTTACGAACTGAAAACCAATCGCCCGCTCTATTTCACCAAGGACTACCGCTTGACGTATTCCGCTGAGGATGTTCCCACGCATTACGCCTTCATCGTGGGAAACAACTTAGACCGCATTCAAAAAGAATACGACCGCCTGAAAACTTCAGATCGCAGCCAATGGAAGACGGCAAGTTCTCGGCGAAAACCCAAGCTCAGCCGATCTTTGCGGGAACGAGTCCGAAAAATCCTCGCGGAGATGGATGATCGTGGCGCGTGGGTCGAGCGGGGCGGACTGAAATACCACAAGGAATCCGAGAACATCCGCGAAATCATCACTCCGAAAACCTTCTGCAAAAACCTGGAAACCCTGGCCGAGTTCCTCGCCGCTTCCCGCTGAACAAGTTTGTCCCCCGGTGTGTGTTTCAAGAAAGAACCTACCATCGGCTATTTGCTGCCATCGCTTCGCGGTTTTTGTAACCCGGAAATCACTCCAACATCCTTGGCAAGATCGCCTCGGAAATTTCCACCGACTTTTGTGAACCAAACACTGATGAAAACCCGCTGGGAAGGCTGAAACTTTCCTTTGATGTTTTTCCGTTCGCACACCGGGAGGTCAATCGTTCCATGACACGACAGATTCTCTTTTTGGCCGTCGCGTTTTTCGCTTCCATTGCCCGGGGCGATGAGGCTTTGATGAAGCAATTTCTCAAGGAAGCTCCCGCGGCCTGGAAAAAATTTCAGCAAGAACACCGCCCCGCCCATCTGGTTTTCACCACGCATTCACCGAACAAGGACACGGGGAAGGATGAAATCGTCGGACTCGGCTGACTTCCGCAGAACGAAAGATGCGGTTCTTTACTTCGATGAAAGCAAAGTGGATGCATCGGTCCTCGCAAAGGTGGGGAACTACGGTTACGAGGCGAGAATGTCCAAAGGGAATAATCCAACCCCTTGGACGGGGGAGATAGTTCAGCCCATCACCAAACCCTTCGAGGATTACCTCGATCTGCGAATCTATCGCTGGCTCGATTTTCCCATCGGCCCGCTGGGTTTCCGCATGTTCGATCTGATCGGGCGCAAAGGCGTTACCCTCGACTCCATCGAATACGTCGATAAAGCGGCAAAACCGCAGCAGGTGCGGCTGACCTTCACTTGCGCGGAAGGCCATCGGAAACTGCCCGGAGTGGCTAAGGCAGTTGAATCCGGCACGATTACGATGACCCCCAGTAGGCTGTGGACCATCGACAAAGCCGTGGGCCAAACCCCGGACCGTGAAATCAGCATGTCATTAAAATACGGCAAGCCGGAAAACGGCAAAATCATCGTCTTGCACAGTCGGTTTCACTTCAATCCGAAGAAAGGCGAGGATATTGTCGTGAATTATATCTACGACATCTACAGCCACACCCCGCTGGATGCCTCGGCGTTCTCGCCCACCCCCTACGGCCTGGAACCGCCCAACGAAGAGGATAAATAATCCTCCATTTCGCGGAGGTTTTTCGTCAAAATGTTTTTAACGATCTAACTAAGGCTACGGAATGAGTTCGGAAATCAACTTATATAGCGATACCGTTACCAAGCCCACGGCGGAAATGTATCGGGCGATCTGCGAAGCGGAATTGGGCGATGACATGTCCGGCGAAGATCCCACGGTCAACCGCTTGGAAGCCCGCATGGCCGAATGGTTCGGCAAGGAAGCCGCCGTTTTGGGTTGTTCGGGCACGCAGACCAATCAAATGGGGCTGCGGGCGCATTGCGATCCCGGCGATGAATTGCTGATCGAACGCACGGGACACATCGCCAATTACGAAGCCGGTGCCCCTGCCGTGTTAAGCGGCGTTTCTTGCCGAACTTTGATCGGCAAGTTCGGGATGTTGGATGTCCCGCTGCTCGAAGGCACGGTTCGCGCGGTCGATCAGCATTTGTGCCGCACCCGTTTGCTTTGCCTGGAAAACACCACCAACCTGGGCGGTGGAAAGGCTTATCCGCTGTTGCAATTGCAAAGCCTGAGGGAATGGGCCGTTCTGAACAAAATCAAAGTCCACTTAGATGGTGCTCGATTCTTTAATGCGGTTGTGGCGAAAGGATATTCCGCTCGCGAAGTGGCCGATTGCGTGGACACCGTCTCGCTGTGCTTTTCCAAAGGCTTGGGATGCCCGATGGGTTCGATTTTGATTGGATCGAAAGAAGAAATCGCCCGTGCCCGCCGCGCCCGCAAACAATTCGGCGGAGCGCTCCGGCAAGCGGGAATCATCGCCGGGGCCGCCAATTATGCGTTAGATCATCACATCGACCGGCTGAAACAAGACCACGCCAACGCTAGGCTGCTGGCGGAGTGCATCTCTCAAATTGATGGGTTGCGAGTTTCTTTGGACGATGTGGAAACCAATCTCGTGTTTTTCGAGATCAACCCCCAATTGGGGACCGCTGCCGACTTGGCCGCCCGCATGAAACTTCGCGGCGTTCGGTTGGGAGCGTTAGGACCACAACGGGTGCGCGGCTGCACGCATTTGGACATCTCTCGCGAGCAGGTTCTCGAAGCGGCGGACCGTCTCGCGGAGTGCTTGGGAGCCTGGCAGTCCGAACGCACCGAACAGGAAGCGGACGTGTCCCAGACTTATCGTTCCGATTGGTAACGCGGAGCGAATTATCTGAACTGCACCAAGGCGAGGGGAAGGTTTGCGGCGCTGCAAGCGTTCGCTCCTGCTCGTCCGCCGGGCAAGGGGAATTGCGGATAGTCGGCGTGAATGTGTTCCCGGCAGCGCGGGCACTTCGTCAAATGGCGGTCGATTCGCGAAGTCAACTCGGCATCCAATTCCCGATGGACGTATTGCGGAGTCAATTGCAGAACTTTTTCGCAGGCAATCGCTTGGAGCGGCGTTTGGCCCTGGAAAAATCCGGTCAGCACACTGCCGGCCACCAAAACTAAAAGCACGATGGCCGAAGTGACGACGGCGGCTTGTTGCAGGGTTTTGCGACGATGGTGTTTTTTCAGCGAATTGACCAACCCAGCAATTTCACCGGGCGGGCAATGGCTCCAATCATCAGAATGGGGTGTCGTGGTCATGAGGGCGACTCAATTCGCGTATTCAACAGGCAACGGGTTTGTCGAGAAGAAAAGCTATCGAACGGTTTGGATGAGAAAGCGACATCAACACATTCGCCACAAGTATCAATCACACAAATCGATTATCGTCCGTTTTTCTTCAAATTTCTGTGAAGCATCTTACAAACTTGGTTCCTATGGGGGAATTTTAATACTTTCAAGATTGCGCCCGGGCTTGCCGGAGGATGCGGTTTCCTAAATCCTCTTTATGAGGGAGTTTGGGCGCTTCCATTTCGATGCTGGCGGCCAAGCGTTCGATTTTTGTGAGAATGATCCGCCGGCGTTGAATGGTCAGTTGGCCTTCTTGTTGGAGTTCGCCCAGCAGCACGGTGACGGTTTCGCGGGTGCTGCCGATGATGCTTGCGAGATCTTGGTGGGATAATTTGATGCCCAACACCACGCCTTCCAGCGTGGGTTTGCCGTATTTCTCGGCGAGTTCCATCAGCAAATGCACCAAGCGGTCGCGATTGGAGCGAAACAGCAGGGATTTCAGTCGGCGTTCCACCCGTCTGCGGCGAAGTCCCATCAGTTTGGTCACGCCCAAGGACACCTCCGGGTGGGCGGCCATCAGTTCGTGCATTTCTTGGTGGGGAATCAAAATCAGCCGGCTGGTTTCCATCGCCTCGGCAAATTCCTCGCGGGGCGTGTGGCTTGGCTCGAAGAGTGTCAACTCGCCGAAGATCTCGCCGGGATCCACCAACGCCAGCACGGCTTGTTTGCCCTCGCCGGTGATGTGATAGATTTTCACCCGGCCCAAGCCCAGCAGCAGCACGGAATCGGCATGGTCGGAAGGCAAATAGATCAGTTGCCCGCGTTTGAACTCGCGGGCTTTGGAACGGGATTCCAACCGCTGGGTTTGCTCCGGCGAAAGCCGTTCAAACAGGCCGCAGTTTTTGAGGAACCAGAATTTCTCTTCCATTCCCGAAACTCCGGGAGGTTTTTTGATTTGAATGGTCCGCGAGCTTTTCTCTTTTTAAGGCGAGCAGAGGGTGTGAGCGCCCCGGTTCTTCCCGCGCGTTTTGAGGCATTCGACAAAACCGGGAGGCTCACGCCTCCCGCTCGCCTTTTGTTCTTCTTGAGAATATCCCAATAAACTCGGCACGACAAGCGGAACGGGGATTGTGCCGAACGGCGGTCGGCTGGAATCTTCAAGCGGCTCTGCTTATGGTAGACAACGAAGTTTGATTTTCACGGAAAATCCAAGGAGCCGACATGATAAACGCAAGACACTTCGGATGGAAAAGTTTGCTGCTGGTTTTTGCGATGAGCGGGTTTCTACAGGCGGAGGAAAACTTCGTGCGTTACGAAGGAACCCAAGGCCCCGGCAAGGGCAAGAAAATCGTGCTGGTCAGCGGGGATGAAGAATACCGCTCGGAAGAGGGGCTGCCTCAACTCGGCAAAATTCTGGCGAAGCATCACGGTTTTACCTGCACGGTGCTGTTTGCCATCGACAAAAAAGATGGCAGCATCAACCCCAACCAAAACGACAACATCCCCGGTTTGGAAGCCTTGAAAGATGCGGATCTGTTGATCTTGCTCACCCGCTTTCGCGATTTGCCGCCCGAGCAGATGAAGCACGTGGTCGAATACGTTCAATCCGGGCGGCCGATGATGGGGTTGCGAACAGCCACGCACGCCTTCAACATTCCCGTCGGCAAACCCTTCGCCGAATACAGTTGGCGAAGCAAGGACGAGGGCTGGGAGGGCGGCTTCGGCAGGCAAGTCTTGGGGGAAACTTGGCGAAACCATCACGGCAACCACGGCAGCCAAAGTACAAGGGGCATTATCGCTCCCGGTGCGGCGGACAATCCCATTTTGAAGGGCATCAAAGATGGCGACATCTGGGGACCAACCGACGTTTACGGCGTGAGGCTGCCCTTGCCCGGCGATAGCAAACCTTTGGTCTTGGGCCAAGTGCTGACCGGAATGAAACCCACCGACCCGCCCGTGGAAGGTCCGCAAAACAAACCGATGATGCCCGTGGCTTGGATCAAAACCTATAAAACCTCATCAGGCAAAACTGCCCGCGTGTTCTGCACCACCATGGGAGCCTCGCAAGATTTGGAGAGCGCGGGCGTGCGAAGGCTATTGGTGAATGCCGTGTATTGGTGCTTGGGGATGGAAGATCAAATCACCGCCAATGCCCCCATCGGCATCGTGGGCGAATATCATCCGACGGGCTTCGGCTTCAACAAATACCAAAAAGGCGTGAAACCCTCCGCCCACGCCTGGAAACCGGAATAACCACCGCCGTTCTCGGCAGCTTTTGCCTTCATAGGATTTGACTTCACTCCATGAGCGAAACTTCTCCCAGCACCGATTTTTCCCTCGCGGATTTGCTCAGGCAGCGGCGGACGGTGCATAACTTTCAGCCGGACCTTCCCCCGAAAGAAGCCATTCTTAGGGCGGTGGAGTTGGCCCGTTGGGCACCGAACCATCACCTGACCGAACCCTGGCGGTTTATTCTTTTGGGACCGGAAACCGCCGGCCAGATTGTGGATCTCAACGCGGAACTTGTCGCGGCCAGAAAAGGGCCCGAACACGGAGAATATAAGCGAAAACGCTGGAGCCTTGTGCCCGGTTGGATCGCCGTGACTTGCCCGCGTTCCCCGGATGAAAACCGCCAACAAGAAGATTATGCCGCTTGTTGTTGTGCGATCCACAATTTTTCGCTGGCGCTGTGGAGCGAAGGCATTGGCGTGAAATGGACCACGGGCGACGTGATTCGCCACCCGCGATTTTTTGAACTTCTTCACACCGATCCGGCCACGCATCTGTGTGTGGGCCTATTGTGGTACGGCTACCCCGCCGAAATTCCCCCCGCCCGCCGCAAATCTGTGGAAGACATCTTCACCGAACGCCCGTAACGCCGGCTCATCAAAATTCAGTGACCGCAAAGACAACGCAAGCCCCGGAAAAATCAAGGGCTTGCGGGAATCCCTGAGGGCAATCTTCGCACATCAAGCGGGCGGGTTACGATTTGCCGTCCCACCAGTGGTCGATTTGCCCCTTAAGCTTTTGCACGATGTCCGCATGCTGTTCGGCGACGTTTTTGGTTTCGTGGGGATCGCTTTTCAGGTTGTAGAGTTCCACCGGAGCCTTGGAATCCTTGGGAAGTATCAACTTCCAATCCCCTGCGATGCCCCAACGGTAGAGCAGGCTTTCCGCGGGCTGGTCGATGTCGGCGATGTCGTGTTCGAAAATCTCGCCGAAAATCGCGGGCCGATCGGTTTTGCCATCGTTTTTGATGACTTCCAAAAGATTCAATCCCTGCATTTCCGGTGTGGGTTCTAAGCCGGCCGCTGCGAGAATCGTGGGAACCAAGTCAATGCTGTTCACTAGCGTGTCGTCATACCTTTTGGGGGCAATGTGTTTGGGCCAACGCAGCATAATCGGCGTACGAATCCCGCCATCGTAAACCGAGCGTTTGCTTTTCGGCGCGTATCTGGGTGTGTCGGGGGTTTGAATCCAACCGTTGTCGGTGACGAACACAACCAACGTGTTCTCGGACAGGTTTTTCTTATCCAAATAATCCAACAATTGGCCGCAAGTTTCATCGAACCATTCGCACATCGCCTGATACTTGGCGACGTGAATCGACTTTCCGGGAGCCTTGTATTTGTCGAGCAGCCGCTGCGGAGGCGTGTGCGGCGAGTGCGGCATCATGGGGGCATACCACAAGAAAAACGGCTTCTCGCCGGCTTGATCGATAAAATTGAAAATGGGCTGCATGCCTTGGCGTCCGATTTTCAAACCCAAGTCGCCGTGCCTGCCGCCTCGCGAAGGATCGCCGTGCGTCATCCCGGCGGTAAACCCGCCATCCGCCACGGGATCGCCTTCCCACCACTTCCCGGATTGATGGCTGACGTAGCCTTTTTGCTTCAGCATCTTCGCCAAACTGGGCATGCGATGCACGTGCTTCAGCATCTTCCGCCGATCCGTGCCTTTGGGGGGATCGTTGCCGCTGATCTTGTTTTGGTGTGGATACAAACCACTAATCAGCGTTGCCAAACTGGGCCGGCAAAGGCTGTCGGGAACGTAACCGCGCGGAAACGTGGCGCTTTTCGGCGGCCAGGCGATCCAGATGCGGAGTTTTGATGACTTCGTGCCCCATAAACCCAAAATCCGTCCAAGCCTGGTCATCCGAAAGTATCATCACCACATTCGGCGGTTTAACCGGGGCAGCGGCATTCGCGAGGGAATCGGCGAAGCCACTTGCCAAGAACAGCGAGGAAATCAGTGCGAAAAGTTTCATGGTGTTGGTCTGCATCACGAGGAAGGAAGTGGAAAAACGGTTCAAAACCCATGTCAAAACTGCAATGGATGTCATCCAAGTGGAGTGCGTTCAACATACCCCAAGCCGAGGGAGGATTTCAACGACACCCGCAACATCCGCCATTGCTGAAAACGAGTAGCGATTGAGGCATTTAGAGAAACTGCAATACGCGAGCAGGGAAAAGATTCCGGAAAACTTCGCGATTGCCGCGACCAGCCCAAGTTTGGCATGTGGAATGCTTTTGAAGCGAACCGAAATCGGTCGCATCGCACAGTTGACATGCGTGGAATCCCCGATTCTAATAACGGAGGTATCTCGGCTTGGCAAATTCAACATTCCGTGATGTAGAAACCGTGTGGTCGATCAAACCCGCCTTTCGGGCGAGGTTCGTTGCCAAGCCCCAATTAAACCGATGGGAGATTTTTTAATGAAGAAGACTTGGAAAACGTCCAGTTTGGTGACTCTAATTGTGTTGTTTGCCGGAGCGATTATGGTCTCCAGCAACACCGTGGAAGCCCGCCCGCAATACAAGGCGGAGTTCCAAAAGACCTACACAAAAGTTGCCAAGAACCACAAAATCGACTGTTTTGTCTGTCACGGCAAAAAAGCGGATGGCAAAATGGACAAAGAAAAACGCAACGCCTACGCCAAAGAGTTAGGCAAAGCCTTAGGCAAAGAAAACGTGAAGGACAAAGAAGCCATCAAAGCCGCACTGATGAAAATCGAAAAAGACAAGTCCGCCGTGGAAGGCAAAACCTACGGCGATTTGCTAAACGCCGGCGAACTGCCCGTGAAAGCAGAATAACCACCTCTCCGTTGGGTGTCTGATGGAGTGATTTCACACAAGACCACCCCCAGCGGGTGGTCTTGCTTTTTCCAGAGAAACGTTCTTCGTTTCAAAAACTCAAGTTACGCGGAAAACGCACGGAGGAGCGAGATGAAAACAAGTACGTTCGGCCTCACCATCGGCACGTTGGGAATTGCGGCCCTGGTTTGGGCAGTCGGGTTCCCCACACAGGCCGATGCCCGGCCTCAATACAAGAAAGAATTTGAAGCGAAATATCCGGGCATGGCGGCACAAATCGCCAAGGTCAAATGCGGCATTTGCCATCCGCCGGGAGCCAAGGAAAAGAAGAAAGCCCGCAACAATTACGGCCAGGCCCTCGGCAAAGTCTTGAACGCGAAAAACGTGAGTGATAAAGAAGCCATCCTGAAAGCGCTCGGCGCGATCGAAGCGGAAAAATCCGCCACCGAAGGAAAAACCTTCGGCGACCTTATCAAAGCCGGAACTTTGCCCGGAAAAAATGAATAGCTGCCGCAATCACCCGCCCAAAAGTTTTTCAACATAGCCCAAAGCGCGAGCGAGGAATTTGTTTCTCACTCGCGCTTCGGGTTGTTTTCTTTCGCGTTGCCGTCTTATTTCAACAGCCAATCGACCGCCGCGCTGATCGTATCCAACCGCGTGCCGGCCGCTTGGACATCATCCGGCTTGCCGGCGGCGAGATAGCTTTGCCGCACGATTTGGGGAACCGGGTTTTCTCCGCCGATCCAAAGCGGATAAGGAGCAGACAGCGAGAGCAGGCCCGGCAAGTCTCCATACTTCACCGCGCCCGGCACAAAATTCACGTCCTGGTAACTGGTCAGATTCACGAAGCGAAATCCCCCGGTATCCACTGCGGCCTTATTCACGAGCTTCCCCGCAATCGCCCGCGCTGCAGCGACGATGGGGCCTGCTCCCCCCGTGCCGACTAAATCGACTTCTTTGGGTTCGTGATCATCGCCCCGCACGAAGGCCACCAACGTAAGCACGTCGTGAACTCGCTGGACGAACAAGGGGTTGTTATAGCCGAAGGTATAGCCGGCGAACTCGCGCGGGTTCTTGACCACACGCTGTTCTTTGACGGCATCCACCCCGCCGAGAAACTCACCTTGCAAAAATAAATCCGCACAAACCACGGAATAGCCCGCATCAATCAAGCGGCGAACCTCCGCCCGCGGCTCTGCCTTATCGTCAAACAGGGCCTGTTTTCCTCGGCCATCCACCCAAATCACGACTTTGTCATTCCAGGTTGTGCTCGTGGGAAACAGCGAGACGACGGGGAGTTCCTCATTATAGGTGTCGAGGCGCAATTTGTCCTCGAAATAGAGATAGCCCGCTTTTTTGTGTTTCTCGACTTTTGTTCGGGTGATGTCCAAGGGTTTCGGCAAAGACCGTCCGAGGATTGTTTGCCAAGCTCCGCCCACGACTCGGCGGTATTCCGCAAGAGATTTCGCATCATGTGGAGCAACTTTCGCGAGTTGTTTCTCTGCCTGCTCCGCAAGATATTTGGTGATGGCAAGCTCATGCTCTTCCCCGCCCGGCGGCTTGGGATGATCCTCGTCCCAAACGGTCGTTTCCGCCGGTGTTAGCGGTTGATAATCGGCTTCGACAATCGGTTCTTTCAGACCGAGTTTAAGCTGCTCGTTCATCAAGGCGTACATATATTCCCGCGTGGCGGCGTTATAGTTATGCGGGAATTGTAACTGAGGATAACAGCGCACTTTATCTTGGGCATTATAGAGGGCATAAAGCTGTTGAAGTTGAGGATAGCCTTTGGTCATCATCTCTTTGGTCCAGTCGTTGGCCGCCGTCATCGCTTGCGGTCGGGCGCGAATAGGCCCGCGAGTTCCACGTTGCCCGTGCCGATTCTTAATAGGCTGCAATTCTCGCAAGTGCATCCGCCTTGCATGCTGGTGGAAACCATGCCTTGCGGAAACGCAGCCTGCGGGCGGTCATCAATTCCGCAGAGCAAAATCGTTTGCGTCCCGCCGCCACTGCCGCCGGTGACGGCCACACGCCCGGCATCCACATCGGGAAGACGACAAAGAAAATCCAAGGCCCGAATGGAGTTCCAGGTTTGTAGTCCCATCACGCTTTGCAACCGCAACTCGGCCTGCGGGCCATAAAACCCCCACGAGCTTTTCGTATCCTTACCCGTTCGCTGCTTGGAGAAGCGGTGGATGAGTTCATAAGAAAGCTGTTGGCTGTCCGCATAGCCTTCCATGTCGAAGATAAATGCCACGCATCCCATGCGGGCGAGTTGAGCGCAGCGGGCGAGTTTGGGAAAGCGCCCCGATTTCTCGAAGCGTTCCGCGCCTTGAGCGATCAACTTGGGCATTGCTTTCTCGCCATAGTCTTGAAGCCGGCCGCCATGCCCATGCGGACATAAGATGCCGGCCCGATTCGTGCCTTTGCCTTCCGGACGAAACAGTAGCCCCGTAACGTAATGCCCCGGCAGGCTCTCGAAATAGACTTTTTCGACCGTGAACCCATCCCGCTTGGTTAATCCATAGATCTGGGCATTCAGCGGCGTTTTCTCCGGCATCGGCCAAAGCCCGGTTGCCACCAGCACCTGCCGCCGCAATTGATTCGCACGCGATTCCCAAGCCGTCTTATTGGCGGGGACATCAAACGGAAAATAGCCGTTCAAATCTTTAAGTGGTTCAAGTCGGCTGTCCTTGGGAACCTCGCCTTCGGGATAAACCCGCAACTCGGCCTGGGCCGCCGGAACAATTCCCAGCGCGAGAAACGCCAGCAAAAGCAGGCAAGAATAATAGAGAGATCCGATGTTTGAACGAGATTTGTCATTCATGGACAGACACCTTGAAAACACGAGAAAACAATTTGAGAGACTTTATTGATGTTCTGAGACTTGATGAACTCCCGCGACATAGCCGACGAGATCCCGGATTTGGTCTGGGGTGAGTTTTTCCAATAGACCATCCGGCATCATGGAAACTTGCGAAGTGACGCGTTGCTCTATCTCATCGACGGGAAGCACTAGCTTTTCATTGATCGTTTGAATTGTGATTGCTTTGGGAGATTCTTCAAGCACCAGTCCGGTGATGATTCGTCCGTCCGTGGTCGCAATTTTTTCCATTTGATAGTCCTTCGCGACCGCGGCACTGGGATCGACAAGATTTTCCAAGAGATAATCCAGGTTTGTGCGCTGCGCACCGGTGAGATCGGGACCGATCTTGCCGCCGGTGCCGAACAGCGTATGGCAATTCGCGCAGTTCTTTTGAAAGATCATCCGCCCGGCAAAGCGGTCGGCCTCGCCAAGTGATTCCGCAGTCAGCCGCTGTTTATAGTGGGCAATGAGTTTGAGTTTCTCGGCGGGGGTGGAACGCACGTTGCCCCAAAGCGATTTCATTCGCTTCGTCACTTGAGGACTGTTCAAGCTCTCCAATTGCCTGGCCGTATATGCGGTAAGATCCGCCGCCGGAATTTTCTTGGCTTCCACAGCATCTAATAATGCCATCGCCCAACTTTTTCGAGAGGCCAATGTTTGCAGCGCATTCTGACGCCCCGAAGCGGCCAAGGTTGAATAGTGAGACAAAATAGTCTTTGCAATGTCCGGACTCGCATATTCCGCCAGCCCGCGCAAGGCGGCGTTTTGTGTGGCCGAATCATCAATAAGCGGGAGGAGCAGATCGGGCAGATCGGCGGGCTTTTTCCGAACGAGCGCTTGAATCGCTTCTTGCCGAGCTTGCTTTTGTTCCTGCGGATCGCCCGCCAGCCTTCGGAGAGTTCGCAAGGCAAGCGGATCATCAAAAACCAAGGCCAAACGCAGGGCCTCTTGCCGAAGTGCTTTCTCCGGGTGTTCGCTTAAATGACGGTATGCCTGCGGCCAACTTGGAGGCATGCGAACGCTTCTCGATCCCTTTAAGCCGGCTTGCATGCCCGCGATTACGTCCCGCATTCGCGATGGGTCTTGTGATTCGGACAAGAGTTGAACCAGCAACTCTAGCCCTTTGGCTTCCTTCAGACGAGAGGCAACCCGGCGGGCGATGTGGCGGCGAGCGAGAGGGATTTCCGAGCGGCCCGCGAGTTTGATGAATCGTTCTAGGTCCGCATTGATGAGCGGTTCGATGCCATACCAAATCATAAACGGCAAATTCGCATCCTGGGCATCTTCTTGATGCCGGACTAACGACTCCGCAATCGGCCAGCGACGGTTTAAGTCGATCCGCTGCAGAACGCTCGCGATTTGCAAGCGCACATAGGCCGAATTATCGTGCTTAGCCAACTCGACTAGACGGGCAAAAGCCGTTTTCGACGGATTGCCGGCTTCACAAAGTAACCTAATCGCCCAACCGCGAACGTATTCGCTTTGATGATCTAGCAGTTGAATAAGAAATTCATCGGTCATTCCATCAGTGACATAAAGCACCCAGATGATCCGCAGCAGGCGAGGAACTTCGTTCTGGTCGCGAAACATCGCCATCAGTTGTTTGTGGACATCCTGCATGTTTTGCTTCCCGGCGGCGCGTTCTTGCAATAGTCTTCTGGAGTGTCTGACGTACCAATCGTTGTGATGGAGTTGCAAACGCGCAAGTTCATCGTTGGGAAGTTTTGAAAGGTCTAGCTTGGCTTTAGCTTCTAGCGTGGGTTGATAGGTGATTTTATAGATTCGCCCGGTCTGCCTTTGCGTGTTGCGGGTGCTATGGCATTCGCCCGTGTCGGACCAATCGCTCGCATAAACTCCGCCATCAGGGCCGTAAGCCAGCGTGACCCCCACGTACCAGGGATCTTGAGCTTGCATCAAGTCGTGGCCATGCGAAGCCCGGTAGCCCGAACCGATCCGATGCGGAATATCGTTATTGATGCGACGCCCGTGGATGTTGTTCATAAAAATTGTATTGCGGTATTTTTCCGGCCAGTTATCGCCTAGATAGACCATCGTGCCGCAGTGGGCGTGCCCGCCGCCGGCTTGATCTTCCGCTGGGGAACCAAGTCCATCCCGCACGTTGCGCAGTGCCGACGAAATGCAAGTGATCTGCGATGGTATCTATTCGCTCATAAGCATATTCGCTGCTGGCGCGGTTTCGCCAAGGTTCATAGTGCGCCCCTTGGATCACGTGAAACAAATGCGGGTTGACGCAGTTGCAGACAAAGGCATCGCCATAGTCGTTCCAGTCAATGCTCCAAGGGTTTGTGGTTCCATCGGCATAAGATTCCCAAACGTGGCGATTGGGATGATAGCGGTACACGCCGCCGTCGAAGCGAACTCGTTTTTTGTCCGGCGTTCCGGGTTTGCCCGGCAGCGACCAATTGGTGCGGCCATGCGTTCCATAGAGCCAACCATCAGGCCCCCAAGCCAGTGCATTGGCGAGATTATGCGAATTGGCGTGGTTTCCAAAACCATCCAATAACACGGTCGGTTCGCCATCGGGTTTATCATCTTTATTTCGATCCGGGATGAAATAGAAGAACGGCGGCGACATCACCCAGACGCCGCCGAAACCCACTTCAATTCCCGTAACGTAGTTCAGTTTATCGTAGAAGACCGTGCGTTTGTCGAAGCGGCCATCTCCGTTTGTATCTTCAAAAATAAGAATCCGGTCCCCCGGTTTTGTGCCGTGATGGGGATAGTTATATGCCTCCGCGACCCACAATCGTCCGCGATCATCTATACAGAAAGCGATGGGCTGTTTCACGTCCGGTTCGCCTGCAAACAGCGTGACCTGAAAGCCATCGGGAACAATCATGCTGCGGGCGGCTTCCAAAGGCGGCAATGGTTCCGGCGCATCATGCAAGTCCTCTGCGAAGACCGATTGGCAAAGTGAAACGATAAAAACTAGCAAAATCGCCCTGGGCATTGGCTGACCTAGTGCTAATGGAGTGAGTGAACTGAGAATGGGCAACGGGCTATTCTGCCTCGGCGAATTAGTTGCTTAGCGTCTCGATGAGTTGACTAAAAACGTCGCTGGAAATATAAGGCTGGTTTATGGCGAATTTCGGTTGGCCGACGTTCCGTTTGCCAACGCAAATGCTGATCCAACGGCCTTTTCATCCAAGGTTTGAAGATCTTGCGAACTTTTGCCTCGGTGATTTTCTCGGTTTGTTCGCCCGTGGATTTGAACTCGTATTGCCGGGCGATGTCATCCAATCAGGACGGAATTTTCCAACCATAATGTTTGGGCAAGTCGGAATCATCGTAAGTCAGACTATATGCTTTGCATTACATAAGACGAAGCCTTCCCTGACCCCGCTCTTTTGGACAATCTCTTCAATTGTCGGCGTGATGTGCTCGAACGCCATCCGAGCGGGGAGATTGAAGGTCAGGTATTCTGTGTGTGACTGCATAGGTTCACCATTCATCGTGAGCCACGTCCATCAGGAACTGGCTCAGTTGATCGGCCTTCTTCACAAACTCGCCACTTTGTTCCATGTAGTAGTAGACTGGCGGGTCTTCACCTTCATCAGCCCGGACAAACATGAACTGGTATCCTTGGTGCATCATAAAGGCGATGGCGTCTTTGGGAAGAACAATGTCAGCTTCATCCTCGGCAACCAATTCGTGTGCTGCTGCGGTGATACCGAGCAGAGTGGGGTAGAAAAGATGAGTGCCAACGTAGAAACTTCCTGCTCCTCGCCCTAGCTTGGCGAGAAACTCACGATAGGACAACGGAAGGGGTCGCCCCACATCTGATTCAACTTCCTCGATCTCCTTGGTTGAACATCCCGTGATGGTGTTCTCCGTCGCTACTCCCTGACGTACGAGGATTTCGGCGACCTTGGTGATCCGATCTCGAACCTCCCCATGCTTTGCCATTTGTTCGCCTTACTTTCGAGTCCAAAACGTGCCTGCCATGCGGTAGGCTACCAAGGATTATAAGGGAACAACACCATAAAGGGCAGCATGAAATCAGGATGGTGAGGCTACCATAGCGAAGAGCCACGATGCCGAGCAGCAGCGTGGCCCTGAATGATTTGCGAGAAGAGCGGGGATCGCATGCTCTCCGCTGTCGTCTTCGATGCGCTCGAAGCCGGTGAAACCAAGAAAGTTGCCTCGTTCGCAAATGCCGAACAGCTTGTGCCGACTGTTGGCGAAATCCCGGCGAGGCGATCACGCCTCGGCACTGGCCTTCCATGACACCGCAGTGGCGGCGAGTTGATATGGCTCCGGTTTTATTGCACCCGGGGCATCGATGCAACTGTTACCTGTCTATCTCTCCCATCACGACGTCCAATGAGCCTACGATGGCGGGGACATCGGCGATTAACGTGCCCGCACACAAAGGGCCGGTGACGGAAAGATTGCAGAAGCAAGAGCTTTTCGCGCGGGCGCGGAAAGGTTCGGTATTGCCGTTGCCCACGATGTAAAATCCCATCTGGCCGCGCGGGCATTCGGTTTCGAGGTAGCACTCATCCTTGGGAAGTTTGGCGTTCATTTTGTGGGGCACGCGGTAAGTACCTTCCGCTTTGGGATAGCGGGCGATGCCTTGCCGAACCAAACCGATCGCTGCGACCACTTCCAACATGCGGACGTAGAACCGGCACCAATTATCGCCCAGCACAACTTCCGGCGGGGCATCCGCGAAGGGGGCGACGGGGATTTTGAAATCGTAGCCTTCGTACATGCGGGTGTAGATCGGTTCGCCGTCGCGGCGGAGATCGTGATCGACGCCGCTGCCACGCAGCACCGGACCCGTGCAGCCGAAATCAATCGCATCTTCCCGTGAAAGCACGCCCAAGGCGGCGGTGCGTTTGATGAAGATTGCGTTGCGGGTTAACAGGGCATGATATTCCTTGATCCGCTCTTCCAGCCAATCCAAAAAGATCAAAACCGCTTCGGTCCATTGCAGGCGTTTTTTGGGACTCTCGTTAATGAGTGCCGCCAAGCCGGGTGGAATGATGATTTGATCGGGCAGATCGTGGGTTGCTCCGCCGATGGTTAGGTAGCTGTAAGTCAGCCGAGCACCGCAGGCTTCCTCGAAAAGATCCAGAATGATTTCGCGTTCGCGGAAGGCGTACAAAAACGGGCTGAACGATCCCAAATCCAAGCCGTAGGCTCCCATGCCCACCAGATGGCTGGCGATGCGGCCCAACTCGGCGATGATCACGCGGAGGGTCATCGCTTTTTCGGGAACTTCCATCTCGATCAATTTTTCGACCGCCAAGGCCATGCCCAGATTCATGTTCATGGCGGCGAGATAATCCATGCGGTCGGTGTAGGGAATCCATTGCACGGGCGATAAATTCTCGCCGATCTTCTCCGCACAGCGGTGCAAATAACCAATGTGCGGCGTGACTTCGTTCACGACTTCCCCATCGGTCCGCAGCAAAAGCCGCAACACGCCATGCGTGCTGGGATGCTGCGGCCCCATGTTAATCAGCATCTCATCGGTGTGAACGTCAAACTCGACCACGCGGGGATCTTCAACTTGCATGCTCATCAATCGGGCCTTTGAAGGGGGATGTCTTTCGGTGGTTTCAGGGTGGTCGAGAAGGAGTGGGTTATTTTCCGCGGATGCCGTGGTATTCGAGGGGGAACTCGTAGTCTTTCCGCAGCGGATGCCCGACCCAATCTTCTGGGCAGAGCATCCGTCTTAAGTTGGGGTGGTTCAAAAACTTAATGCCCACCAAGTCGTAGGCTTCGCGTTCGTGCCAGTCGGCGATGGCCCAGATGCCGGCCACGGAAGCCACTTCCGGCAGTTGGCCTTCTCGTTCCCCCTGCCAACGCGGAAGTTTGACTTTCAGCACCAATGCATGCTTTTGGGAATAACTGTAAAGATGATAGACGACTTCCACGTGCGGTTCGTGTTCGAACTTCTTGGCCTTTTGGGGGTCGGGTTCGCAATAATCCACGCCGCAAAGATCGTTCAAATGATCGAAAGCCAAACGCGAATCGGTCTTCACGAATAAGGCGACTTCCAAAATCGCCGACGGGGCGACTTCGATCCAAGGATCGGTGGCCTCCAAATTGGCCCCGGTGATTTTGGCTTCACCGAATTGTGCGAGCAGGAGTTTTTGGATTTCGGGAGTGAGCATCTTTGTGGTTCTTAAGTTTGAGGAAGCATTTCGATTCAGCAAGGCCAAGGAATAATCGATTTCCGAAACCCCTGTTGCCGCTTACCAGGACGGACAGTTGCATGTTTGATACCGTAAATCAAATAAACCGTCTCACCGAGTCGTTCTGGTTTGATCACAAGCCGTCCCGTGATCTCGACTGGTTCAAAAGTAAATGTCGCAGTCGTTCCCTCTGCCATGATGACATTGATGAAGCACTGAAGTGGCATTTTCAACGATGATGAAGAAGGACGACTCTCATTCCGGGTATCGCCATTGAACAGGAATTTTTTGATTCCTGTCTCATGGAATGTGGGATACATCTGCCCAATGAGTCGAACCTGCTTTCCTTCAAGTTGTAAAATCTGCTTTGGAATCTTTGATTCGTGAAATTCAGCACGGCTGGTAATCGGCAGGGCGAGATCATCGATGCTGATAGAAACTGGTTCCACCAGAGGAAGAACTTCGTGTCTGTCCGCGACAGGCTGCGGCGGAATGGCGAATCCCGCTGCGGAGATTGCCACGAACGCCAGTACGAGCGGGAAACATTTCATGCTTGGCCCCTTCCGAGGATGGAAAGCCTCAAACCCTCACGGGTTCTTGGGGCGGTTCCATGACTGTGGGCGTTCTGGGGCGGGCGGCGGCTTTTTTGGCTTTCTCGGCCACGGCACGAACCCAATCCAGATCGCCCCGCTTCCAAACGTAGGCAAAGCCGACCAACAACACGCCGAAGAACACCAAAATATCCACGAAGCTGAACAAGGCGATGGAGTGGGCGATGCTTGCGGATTCTTTGGCTGTCTCGCCCAGTGTTCCGCCGGGACCGAGCAGGGTTTCGGAAATCGCCGTGCGGGCGGATTGGCTTAGATTTGGGTCGGCCAATTGGGTGGCGTTGCCGTAGATTGTCGCCCAAGGAAAGAAGAAGGCGACTTCCACGTCGAAGATGATGAACAACAACGCCACCACGTAAAAACGCAGGTCGAACTGCACGTAACTTGTGCCGATGGTGGGTTCGCCGCATTCGTAGATCGCATCTTTTTCTGCGTTGGGAAGTTTTGGGCGGCACGAATTTGCCGATCAGCAAAGGAACGATCAGAAATCCGATGGCAGCCACCATAAACAACAGAAAATGCCCGACCAAATCGACCATGATGGAATTCCGTAAGTATCTCAGCGGCAAAGTCAGGGGTGCCTCAAGCGTTATTCGCCGTCGCTGGCGGGGGTGTCTTCGTCGAAAACTCCATCGGTGAAGACGGAATCTTCCAGCAACGATTGCCGGCCTTGGAAGCCCGCGTTCAATTCGTGCCAGTGAGTGATTTCTTCCTCGCCCATCCGCCAGCAGAGGTAAACTTCCCGGCCTTCAAACAGCGTGCGGAAATCGACGAGGCCCATCACGGGGTCTTTGAGTTCCACGCCCAGTTCTTCCAATTCGTTGGCGAAATCTTCCAGGCGTTCGATGTCTTTTTCCAGTTCTTCTTCAATTTGTTGAACTTCTTCGCTGTACATCGAGGGGGTTTTGGTTCCCGAAGACGATTGGCGGACGTGGTTCAGCCGTTCTCGGCGTTCGTGGACATCTTCGTAGAGTTTGACGATGTCCGTCACAATCGCGCGAACCAAGGGCAAACGCTGATTGGCTTCCTCAACGGTAAACAGCCGTTTTCTCGAAGCGGTATTCATGGCATTCCCCTTTCGTTGAGTCGGATGGGAGAGGGTGTCGCGGGTGGAAAACACGGAATGAAAATACGGACGAGTTCGCGGCCCGCGAGTTCGGCAATCCTCAAGATTCCGAGGAGTATTCAAAAGGGCTGGGTTCACCTTTGACCCAAACCGGTTCGTACAAAACTTTGGATTCGGCGACCGCCGTGGGATTGAGCGTGTTTTGCCCCCAAGCCACGGGCAAGGGCAACTTCGCGTAATCCACGATGCAACCGTCGCGGCTATAACAACTCAGATCGTGATTCGACCCCATAAAAATGCAGTCAACCGGGCATGGCTCGACGCACAAGGCGCAAAACATGCACTTAGTATAGTCGATGGCGAAGGTATCGACCCGAAAGCCTTTGCCGACCGGACTTTTTTCCTTCTCGATGTAGATGCAATCCACCGGACAGGCCACCGCACACTTTTCGCAACCGATGCAGACGGTTAAATCGAAGCGATGAAACCCCCGATAGCGGGGCTTGACCGGGACGGGAACTTCGGGGTACTCGTAAACTTCGGTAAACGTCTGCCGATTGTAGGTCTTGAACCAGAGCGGAGCGTGATCCACATTCCGTGGATGACGGTCACCACCGTGACGTAGATATTCCGAAACCATTCGCGCATGAGTGCCTCTCACGGAGGAGAAGAAGATCGGAGGAAAGGTGCGGTTCAGGAGATGGGAAGGATTTGAAGATCGCCCGTGCCGCACCCAGGTTTGTTACGTTCCAACAAAATTATAGGTGGCCCAACGGGTGACGCAAGGGAACACAATTGGGCACCGGGGCAGAACCGGGATTTTACCCAAAATAATTTGCCTTCTGCAGGCGTTTTTGAAGTGAAAGCGACCCTGTTTTGCCAGCACAACAAAAATGGAAGACGACATGTTTTGCGGGTGAGCGAACCAGTTTTCCTGCAAAATTTGTGCTAAACTTGGAATGCCAAGGCTTACGATGCGCACGCTCCTGGGCTTAGAATGGTATTTTGGTAGGGAGGCAGCCTTGGCTGTTGGCTGGAGCCGGTGGTTTTTTTCATGCAAACCCCAGATGCAATTCCCATGCAACGCTACGAAACCGACATCACGATGATTCTGGATCGATCAGGATCGATGGGAAGCATCGCCACCGAAACGATTGACGGCTTCAATCATTTTTTGCAAGAGCAACGCTTGTTGCCGGGCCGGGCATGTCTGACTTTAGTGCAATTCGACGATTTGTACGAAGTACTCTGCGTCGGCAAGGATTTGCAGGAAGTTCCCAATCTGGATTACGACACCTTCCAGCCGCGCGGAGCCACGGCCTTGCTGGACGCAATCGGCATGAGTATTCGCATGGCGACTTCACGGTTGTTGGTGTTCCCGCCCGACCAACGTCCCGAGCATGTTTTTTTCGTGATTCTGACCGATGGACTGGAGAATGCCAGCAGCCGATTTGAAAGGCGGTTGGTTTTCGACATGATTCGCCATCAAAGACAAACCAACAAATGGATTTTTCTTTTCATGGGGGCGAATCAGGATGCGATTTCCGAAGCGGGATCTTTGGGGATTCCCGAAGATGCGGCGATGAACTTTGAGAGCAACGGCCACGGAACGCAGGCGGCTTTCCACAAAGTGTCGCTCAATTTGCGGAATCTGCGGCTGAATGCCGCCGGCCAGCCCATCCCTTGGAACGCCTCTTCCGAGTGGAAAGCCTCGACCGATCCCGATGCCTCGCGAAACCCCAGTTCCAGTCAACGGCCTGCCGTCGATCCCCGGCATCCCTCGGATTAACCGCGGCGTTCCGCACAATCCTTGCAGAAGACAGAACCGGTGCAATCGTCAAAAATTGCCCGTTCGGATCATCTGGAACGTGTGAGCGACTGTTTCTTCCTGTAAGGGTATCCCCCATCATTCCCAGCGACGGGAATGGGGGAAACGTGCCGATGAATTGATCTGAAAGAAATCTATTGGAAGCACGCATTCTCGCGGTTGCTTCGGGCTAATTCATCATTTCGCGGATTCACGGAGGAATTCCATGCCGTCGTTTTGGAAACGGATCGGGCTGGCGGCTGCCTTATCGGCACAAATCAGCATCCTGCCCACAGTCACTTTTGCTCAGTCTCCCCGCTCGGGAACGCCTTGTGCGACCACTTCACCCTGCGCCCCCATGATCGGGCGCGCTCACTTGGGGGAACAGCCCTCGACGATCCAACCCCCCGAACCGCCCCCTTGGGTCGCGCCGGCTCCCCCAAAAACGGAAACCCCGCCCAAAACAGAAACTCCGCCCCCAACGGTGGACCCGAATATGCCCGCACCGCTGACCTCCGATGCGCTCAATCAGCCCTTAGACAACGCGCTTTCGTTTAACGCCCCCCAACCGGGCATCGGTTCGCAAGACCAGGCGTTTATGCCCAACATGATGGGCGACCTGCTGCGGGCCTATCGCGGCGTGCAATTCTCCTATCTGCAAGCCGCCGACCGAGGCGTGGCCAACACATCGGGAACTGTCAACTTCCGCAATAGCAAAGTCGCGGAAAATAACAGCGCGATTCCCCGTGATCGGGTTGCTTTTCGATACAATTACTTTGCCAACGGAGCCACGGTCAGGGGGCTGCAACTCTCACCGACAACAAATACTAGGGACGAGTTTTTAATCAACCCACGGACGGAACAACCCCTTTACCCAAATAATTTGCCTGATCCCTTTACTGATCCCAGGAACAATAAAGTGCAACAGGTCCATGAAGTTCAACCGGGAGCGAAGGATTACAACGTGCAACTCTTTACGTTGCAGTTGGAAAAAACCTTCTTGGACAATCAGGCCTCCATTGAAATTCGGGTTCCGTTTGCCAGCACGGTCAGCTCGAATCTGAATTTGTCGGCGGGGCAACGCGTGTTGGTAGACCCCAACGCATTAGGCATGTCGGTTGATCCCACTCCGGGCAACACCTTGGGAGCCAGCGGGACTGAATTGCAGGATTCGCAACTGATCCTGAAGGGCATTCTGATGAGCAATGCCGATCAAACCATGTTCCTCTCCGGTGGGTTGGGGATGACGATTCCCACGGGAAAAGACGTGCATGTTCGAGTGGTCGATTACTCCAACGATGTGGTCGCGGGAGTTCAACCCAACGACCCAAGATTCTTCAATGTTACGGGAATTACCCAAGATCCCGGTGACCAAACCTTCCTCTCTCCATTAGGTCAATTTGCAAGAAACACGCAGAACAACTTTCCCTACGACCAGCGAACGCGAGATTTTACCATCAAAAATCAAACGTGGAGTTTGGCTCCGTTTTTGGCTGTCGCGGCTCGGCCGACCAGTCGCACGTTCTTCAATGGATTCAGCCAGGTCGATCTGCCCCTCAACCAAAGCGACTGGTCTTATCGGTCGAGCGAAGTTGACTTTCGATTCTCCAATCTGCCCGGCCAATCCGACATTCCTCAGTTAAGCGAAAAGTTCAGTGGAAGAATTCGCGATCAAATTTTGATGAATTTGGATATCGGCGGGGGATATTGGCTCTACCAAAAGCCCCAGGCCACCTTCCTCAGCGGGTTGGCCGCCCTGGCGGAATTGCACTACACCGGCACGCTGCAGAATGCCGACATCGTGACCGTCCAAGCGACCCAACTCCATGCGAGAAACACTTTTTGTTGAACCAACAATCGACCCCGCCACTGCGGCTCAGGCCGCGGCGGAAAATCGCCCCCAATTGGGTAATATCGCCAATCGGGTGGACATTCTGAATGCCACCATCGGCACGGTCATGCAGTTCCGCAACTCGGCCAGCTTGGCGGCGGGCTATGTCGCCCCGTTGAGCCGCGGCGAGACGAACCGTTTCTTCGATGGAGAATTCAACCTGCAATTCAACTACTACTTCGGCGGCTCGATTCCTCAACCTTATATCAGTCCTAATTTCTAAGCTCGCCGCTTTACGAACGTGCCTAAAGAACTCCATGACCTTCTCGGTCATGGAGTTCTTTTCGGTTGGATGCGGAGATTTGCGAAACGCATTGCGAGGTTTCTCTCGTTGACGCTTCGGGTTCTGACCAAACCCGGTTAAAATGGACCAACAGTTTCCTTTCCGTCAGATCTTAAAAACCGAGGCGAATCCCCTTATGAGCCGGCAGCACGTTTTAATCGAGGGCGCATGGCGCGACTCTTCGGGAACCCGCACCTTCAGCGCGGCGAACCCTGCGAACGAGAAAACTTTCGCGGAGCAGTACCCCATCAGCGAATGGCCCGAAATCGAACAGGCGATTGAATCCGCACAGCAGGCGTTTCGGCAGATGCTCGCTTGGCCGGGTGAGCGGTTTGCTTCGTTTTTGGAAGCCTACGCCGGGGAAATCGAAAACCGGGCCGATGCCTTGGTGAGTTTGGCCCATCAGGAAACGGCATTGCCCGTTTCTCCCCGCTTGAAGGATGGCGAACTTCCCCGCACGCTCGGTCAATTGCGGCAAGCCGCCCTAGCCGCCCGCGAAGGATCTTGGACGCGGCCCACGCTGGATACCAAAACCAACATCCGTTCGATGTTGGGGCCGATCGGTCCCGTGGTGGTGATGGGGCCGAACAATTTTCCCTTTGCCTTCAATAGCATTGCGGGCGGCGATTTCGCGGCGGCGGTGGCGGCGGGAAATCCCGTGATCGCCAAGGCCCATCCCTCGCATCCGGGCACAACCAAACTCTTCGCCGAAGCCGCCTTGGCAGCCGCGAACAAAACCGAGATGCCCGCAGGATTCGTGCAATTGATTTATCGGACCTCGCACGAAGAGGGGGCGAAACTGGTTTCGCATCCCCATGTCGCCGCCACGGGTTACACCGGATCTCGGCACGCGGGGTTGGCATTGAAGGAAGCCGCCGACCGGGCGGGCAAACCCATTTATTTGGAACTCTCCAGCATCAACCCGGTGTTTATCCTGCCGGGAGCCTTGGCCGAACGCCTGGAACCCTTGGCGGAGGAATTTACGGGAAGTTGCCTGATGGGAACCGGGCAATTCTGCACGAACCCCGGCCTTGTCGTGCTGTTGGCCGGGGAGGCAAGCGAACAATTCATCAACAGTTTGCAACAGCGATTCCAAACCGCTGCCGTGGGAACTCTGCTGAATGAAGGCGTGCGCGCGAGTTTTGCTCAAGGTTTGGAAGCGTTGCGGCAAGCTGGGGCCGAGGTCATTGTCGGCGGCGAACCCGGTGGCGGGCAAGGGGTTTCGTTCCAAAATACGTTATTGCGGGTTTCGGGAAAACAGTTTTTAGCCCATCCCGGCCCGTTGCAAACGGAAGCCTTCGGCAATGGCTCGTTGATTGTCGTCGCAGAGAACGAACAAGAAATGCTGGAAATTGCCCAGGTTTTGGAAGGCAACTTGACGGGCGGCATTTACAGCCATTCCGGTGAGCAAGATGAATCGCTGTACGCGAAAATCGCCCCAGTATTGCGGCAAGGCGTGGGCCGATTGCTGAATGATAAAATGCCCACAGGCGTGGCAGTGACCGATGCGATGAATCACGGCGGACCTTATCCCGCCACAGGACACGCGGGATTCACGGCGGTGGGTTTGCCTCGTTCCATCGAGCGATTTGCGATGTTGCAGTGTTATGACAACGTCCGCCCGCATCGCCTTCCCGATGTTCTGAAAAACAAAAACCCCACAGGCCGACTTTGGCGGTTGATCGACGGCCAATGGACCACGGCGGATGCCGGTTAATCGGGTTACGTTTACAGAGATGTGAAGAAACACCCCTCCATTTTTCCACGGAAAAATGGAGGGGTGTTGTGTTTTCGCCTTAGCGGAAAACTTATTCGGGTTTTTTCTTGCCTTTTTTGGGCTTGGGGGCCGCGCTGAATTCTGCGAGGGTCAGAACTTGGACTTCTTTCCCGTCTATCTCAACCGTTTTCTTGTCTGTGTTTAGCCTGCCAAAGGCTTTCTCGGCGTTTTCGAGAGCTTTGCCTTTTTTCTTGCCTTTGAATTCTTCCAAGGTCAATTGTTTATCGCCATTTGTGTCCAGCTTGCCGAATTGGGCGGCCTTGTCCGGGGCTTTCTTTTTGGGTTTTTCATCGGCGGCGGTGGCGGTGCCGACCACGCTGGCCGTGAAGGCCAACAGACAGACCCATGTAAACAATCGTTTCATGTTCATCATCTCCAGGTCGTGCGGAGAAACTGAAATCAATCGCCCACCCTATGCAGGCGAAAATGCCTCCGGTTGTTCCGCGAAACCGGCGACAATTATTCGATGCGCGACCCGGCCCGGTTATTTTCCGATTTTTGCAATTTTTACAATTATTTCCCGGAAGCAGATTTTATCCCCTGCCGGCCAAATCCGCTTCCCTGAAACAGGGTCGGTTTAAGCCGGCCTTGTCGGCTGGGCAGGTTCCCCGGCAAGAAACCTGGCCGATTCCGGTCGAGAACCCCCCGAAGAAGCCTGTTCACAAATCCCTGAATGCTAGGTTTCCCATAGGCCCCCAATGGCGTTCGGCTTTTGGGTGCGGGTGTTGGGTTTTGGTGTTCGAACAGGAGAGCGTTCGTGTACTTTTTCGCCGCTGAATTTTTCAGTTGGTTTCTGGCCGTGGGCGCAGCGATCAAAGCCGGTTGCCTGGTGGCGTTGGCGTTGATTTGCTCGATTCAATACGGTTTGCAGATGTATTACGTTTGCAGGAATCGCCGGCGGACGCAGCATTTCCAAAGCGAGATTTCCCACCTCGCCGCCGAAAGAGACGACATCCGAAACGACCGCCTGATGACCCAATGGGAAAACCAGATCCTGCGGGAATTTGTCTCGGCCAGCGATGTCAACAAGGCGGGCGATCTCCTGTTGAAGCATCTCGCGCCCAACACCTCGCGAGACTTTGCCGTCCTGCTGCGCTTGGAGGGGCTGCAATTCGAGATCGAACGCTCCCGCGGTCTCTCGAAGGCGTCTTGCGGCAATTGGAGCTTGGCTTTGGGCGATCTGCAGGAACTCCATCAAGAAGAGGCCGTGGTTCTTAAAGACCGCGAACTCAGGCGATCTCCACTTTGGCCCCGTCTTAGTCCCGAAGACCGCCGAAAAGCGGAGGAGCTTTATTTCTTTCCGCTAGGGGCAGGTTCGGACTTGTGCGGGGGGATTTTAAGCACGTCGCTGTTTCCGCCGAGCGCAAGGAAAGATCAGCAACTCGATTTGGTTCTGCGTTTGATGGGCAGCATCGGCGGGATCGTCAAACAGCTTTTGCTCATGCAGCAACGAGAGCATGAAATGCGTTTTACGGCAGAATTGCTGCACCTGCGTTCGCTTTCCGATCACTCCTATTCCTCGCCTTTGGAAATGGTTCAGACGTATCTTTCCTCGGTGCAATCCATGTTGGAGGCGGATGGGGCGACTTTATTTCTTCCCCAAAATGATGGGGACGCCCGCTGGAAACCCGCGGTCCGCTGCGAACCGGGTTTGACGGCGAATTTGCTGCCTCACTGGAAAGCGCATGAATTGCAACTGCTCGAACAATGCGAACCGGAACTGCAAGCTTACGAGGCCGAGGCCCTGAAGGAATTGGGAATTCACACACTAATGCGAGCCGCTTTGCTCGTGCCTTTCCTGCAAAACCAACAGGTGGCGGGCTTTTTTTGTTTCGCGAGGCAAAGCGAGCGTCCGTTCGAGCTTCCCCAACGTCAACTGGCCGTTTGGGCGGCCGAGCATTTGGGGAAAACGCTCGTCCGCTTGCAGTCCATTGCAGACATCAAACGCCAGGCGCAGCAAGACGGCTTGACAGAACTCGCCAACCGCAGAACTTTCGACGAGCAACTCGATCGCGAAATTCGCGTCGCTCAGCGGGCCAAACTTCCCTGTTCGCTGTTGTTGTGCGACATCGATCACTTCAAAGCCGTCAACGATACGCACGGACACCAGGCGGGAGATGAAGTTCTCCGCGTGGTCGCCCGCATCTTCCACGAAAAAGCCCTGAGAACCCCGGCTGCGGAACGCGCATTAACTGCCCGCTACGGAGGCGAGGAAATGGCGGTCATTCTGCCGGGGCAAGCCGAAGTGGTGGCGGTCCGCGTGGCGGAAGAAATTCGCAAAGCCGTCGCCCAAGAATCCGTCTGGTGGCAGCAAATGTCGATTCAAGTCACGATCAGCATTGGCGTGGCCACGGTTCCCACGCACGCGAACACGGCGTCCGATTTGCTCGCCGTCGCGGATGAGGCTTTATACTTGGCCAAAGCCAGCGGGCGAAACCGCGTCTGTTTTGCCCCAATCGTTTCCCGCACCACCCCCACGAATTGAGTTTCGGGGGCGGTCACCCGACGGAATGGACTGTCGCATCCGCCTCGCACGAAACCGCCGCGTTTCCTGCCCCCGCGGCAGGATCGTCTGTTCTGGAGTCGTTTCTTGCCGGATCGCCGGCCGCTTCGTGCAGGGCCTCGTCGATTTCCCTGCGGGCGACGAAGTACCAAATTCGCCCCCACAATCGAGATGGCGATTGTCACCACCCGATAAGCCACCGCCGTGAGAAATCCATGATCGAACGAAGCTCCCGCCAGCTTGTAGAAGTGGGCCACCGCTTCTTCTAAGGCCCCGGTTCCGCCGGGCAACGGCACGATCACGCCGACCAATTCCGCCGGCGGAATAATCTGCAAATGCCCCAGCAGCGAGGGAATCCCCTCGCTCCCCGGCAAGGCGAGCGCACAAAAATAGATCGCCAAAATCAAAACCGCATGGCTGACAAGACTCATCAGCAAACTCAGAACCAACACCCGCCAACGCGATTGATACAAGCGGATGGAATTGACGAACTCCGCGAAAATCGCCCCCACTTTGGGCAAACGCACCAAACGCTTGAGCAAAGGCAACTTGGAAATCCCCGGCAGCAAAATCACCACCATCCCCGCCAAAGACACCACCGCTCCGATTTGGAACACGCCGATGACGTATTGAAACTCCGGCTTGTCCAGCACGGGGGTGTAAAAGAACATCATCACGGCTCCCAGCACCATCAGCCCGATCAATCCCACCACGCGATCCAAAAACACCGTGGCCACCGCGACCAGTCGGCGTTCGGATTGCTCGCGGGCGATCATCGAGGCTTTAATCAAGTCGCCGCCCACCGCGCCGGGAGCGACATAGTTGAACAAATAACCGATAAACCCCAACCGCAGCGCATCGTGGACGCGAAAGGGTAGATTCTGCGCCACACCAGCAGGTACCATCGCAGGTAAGTCAAAATTAAGGCCGAGAAACAACACAGGGTCGCCAACCCCAACATGCCCCAATCGATCTGCGACCAATCCAAGCGTTGGACGCCGGCCCGATGTTGATGGAACAAAAACCCCAGCACCGCGAAGGCCAAAACCCAGCGGAGCCAAGACCAATGCTGACCAAACCCATTACGGAGTCGTTGAAACAAGTTCACGAATCGAATTCCGGCACAATACGAAGACAGAGGAAGCAAATTCGGTTAGGCAGCGCGATTTCGCGGGGGGAAAGTAGTCAAATCGGGAGAAACCTGCAATCCTGGCTAAATGTTCTTGCTCTCGGGATCACGCAGTTTTCATCATCCCGGAAGACTGAGCACTTTACGAGGGTAGAATCAAAAGAGTTTAGGCAGCATGGGCCGAGTCGGGCTGTCTGTCCGCGAAAATGCCTGCGAATTCTCGCCAACTTCTCTTGAGGATTTTTCGAGTCCCGCGTATTGTTCGTGGCGTGGAATATCGCGGAAACGACACAGGTTGTTCAGGTCGATTTTTTCCGCAGGTGAGTTTTCAAGAAGAAAACTTCCGGCTACAGAAACACATTTTTCAGGAGTGCTCACGGATGAGCCATCTCAAATTGTATCGCCCCGCTGAGGGCAATCGCGTTTTTCGCTTCGATGAACCCGAACCGGCGACCTTGCCGTTCAAGCCGCACTTTCAACGCCGCTTGCGGTCTCAATCGCGTCAACCGATCAGTTTGATCGCCCGTGCCCGGCTGCTGCACGAGAACCGCCATTGCCCGGATTGCGAACAGCCGATGGTCGAACCCTTGGAACTCGATGATGCCACTTACAATTGCAGCGGGTTGCCCATCCCCGGCACTGCGACGCTGGTTGGGTTTCATTGTCTGCATTGCCAACGGGAATGGCCAGCCGAATAATCGCGGCGAATGATGGGAAGCGGTCAGGCCCCATGAACAACGCTATTCCGCAGGGGAGGGGGCGGGAATTGCTTCAGGAATTCCTATCGAAGGAGCGGGGGCGGGAATCGCCGGGGTGTCATCGTGCGCAGCCCTTTCGCGTTCGTATTCCGCCCAATGCAGCCACAAAATGCGTTCCACTTCGCGAATGGAATCAGGATTTTCTTTCACGCCCGTATGCGTGGCCTTCACGAAGAATTCGCTCTCCACACCCATGAGGCGGGCACTCTCCACCGCGACCACGCCATCACCGGGAAAACAGGGCTTGCAACCGCCCGTGCCGATGATCGAATGCAAATGCACACAGGAAGAAAACGGCAGCTTCGCCAACCCCTGCAAAGCGGGGCTGTTAGGATTCAAGCTGGCCACGCTGCTGGGAATCTCTCCCGTGGCGGGCGCACGCAAGGCGAATGGGTTCAATCGTTGCAATTGCTCCCACTGAGCTTGCAGCCCTTCCAGCCGACCGGCAAGCAACCGGCCCAGACAACCGAAAAATCGTGAACTTGCCCCCGATCCGCGATGGGGCGTCGCCATGAAAACCACCCGTTTTACGAAGGGTTGCGGTTCAAAAAAGAAGATCTCCGCCAAGGTCTGCTTCAGTTCCGCATCGCCTCGAATTTGTGCAAACGGGACTTTGGAAAACTCGTCCCACATCAAATTCCCGCTCCAAGTCACTTGCAGGCGGGATAACAATCCCCCCATGCTGTGCCCCACCAGTACCATGTCTTGCAGGGCGGGATCTTGCTGGCCGGGGTCCAGAAACTCCAATGTCTCGCGGAGGTCTTTGCGGAATTCCGAGGCGGTTTGCACGAACGGCACGCTCGTTGGGTAGAGATAAGCCCAAAGCTGAAAACGCTCCATGAGTTCCGGGTTGTTGAAGAACTCGTTCAGCATTGTGCCCCAAGTCGCCGGGTTCGATAGCAATCCATGCACGAGCACCACGGGAATTTTCCCCGGTTGATGGGGTTGCAGCAGCAACAGCCCTTCGTGTTCGACGGCGATTTCAGGATTGAAAAACGCCGACCACGGGTTGACGTTGGTTTGCAGTTGCGACATCCCGAAAGACACCGCGCCTGCGATGTTCGAGGACAACCTCAACTCCCGGCCTGCGATTTCGACGGTTTGGCGATGGACCGGGTCGTACAACTCCAAGTGCGCATTTTCGGGCGAAGCCCCTCTCCGCAGCACCGCCGTGATCGCGAGCGCGTGATTTTTCGAAAAGAGTTTTTCGCCGGGAATGTCCGTGCGTCGGCGATGAATCCCCAGCATCGAGGCTCCCACGCCGTAAGTGATCGAACGGTTGAACTCGGGCTTTTCAAAGCAGGTTTGCGCGGTGCCGAAGCAATCGATTTGATCCAATCGCCAGACCATGCCGACCCCGACCACCGGGATCGTTTGCCAAGTTTCCCCCGCGGAAACTCTCAGGCCGATGGCCGGATCGAGCCGCCCCAACCGATGCCCGACGATCACGCAGGAAAGCACGGCGGAATTATAAAGGCTGAGCGATCCCCGCAAGACTTGGGGCGGTTGTTGGGTCAGACCTTCGTTCAGATCGTCCCAAGATTTGAGTGCGGAGGAGTAAAACCAATCCACGGCCTGCGGATCTCCCGCCGCCGCCAGCAGTCTTCCTTGGGCGAACTCAGTAGAAGCCTGCGCATACCGCGAACCGCCTCCCGCACATTCCAGCAAGGTTTGGGAGTCGGCAGGCGTGCCCTGGGCATTGGCTGCAGGCATTCCCAAGAGGGAGAAAACCCCCAGTAAGAAACTCCATCGAAAGAGTGAGCCTGTCAATTGCCGCATGTTGCCATCCTTTGCTGGGAAAATCCGCGCTGCCCTGCCTCTCTTTCGACCATTCCGCGCACGCCAATCAGAACCGAGGCAGACCGGGACGGAAATCGCCAATTCTTAACGCACGGGCGCACGTTGACGAAGAGAACGCGGTTACGGAAAGACTGCTCTTGCCGCGCTTTGCCCAGATCAGGTAAAACGCGCAACCCGCGGGGTTAAGGCGGCTTGATGCCCGTTGCGAACCTGCCGGGAATACTCACGATCCGATCCGAGAATGGACTCACTCGATGGACAGGGACGTCATGCGAAAATGCTTTCAATCCGCGGGCAAAAGGCTGCGGCAAACCGTGGTCTCTCCCCGCTTGCACACCTTACTGTTGGGGACCGCAGCGGGAGCCATGCTCTTGGCGTGGTGCTTTCAATGGATGGCCCGCTTGGGAACTTCCTTGGCTGCCATGAGCGCGCTGAGTTTGGGCATCTTGGTGGGCTTGGAAGCCGGCTTTCGGCCTGGCCGATCTGCGATGTCATCCAAAACTTCGTTGTGGCGCATGCTGGGGTTCCAGGCATTTCTTATCGCGTGGAGTTTGGGCTTTGCTTGGGCCGTGGATTGGCAAACCCAACTCCTCGGAGTCTTCGCCCCCCTGCAATTGGCCAATCCCGCCGTGAGCTTGGCCGTGCTTTTCGGGTTCGCGTTGGTTTTAATTTCGCCGCCGATTTTCGTATTGGCCCGAATTCCATTCCACCTAATGGCCAAAACCCGCAATGCCGTTTCCCCAAGGGCCGGTATTTCGTTGTTCCTGTCGGGATTGGGCTTGGGCATTTTGCTCTCGGCGTTCGTGCTTTCCCCAATGTTGGGCCTACTGAAAGCCACCATGCTGTTCGCGGTTTTGGGCTTTCTCACCACGGCTTTCGCGTTTTCTCGTCGGACTTTGACGGAAGAGAACCTCAACCCGGGCATCGAACAGGCGAGCGGGGAGTACCAGCCCTCCGATAATGTTGAACGCTTCAACAGTTTCACGGCTCTTTGGGAAGCTTCTGGCCGAGAAATCTGGACCGCCGCGATGCTGCTTTGCCTGGGCGGGGCCTTCGCCTGGGCGAACCGGGCGATGGATCAATTGCTGCCCCTTGCCGTTTCTCTGGTCTGCGCAAAATGGTCCGCCCTGCTTTGCGGTTGGGCCATTGGATTTTGGCGGCAAGGACGAGGGGGAAACCAGCCCAGGGGATTGTTGGCGAGTTTCTTCGTCGGAGCCTGGGTTGTCCTGATCGCGGCGGGGTTTCCTGGGTTGGTCGATCTCTGCTTGAGCTTGACGGTTTCCGTGCCTAACGTGTTTCTACTCTCCTGCTGCCGATTGGGTTTGGTGTTCGCGATTATCGCCCCTTTAGGCTTGAGTTGGGGGAAATTGTCGGCGCTGGTTTTCGATGCCGAGCAAGCCAAAGCGAAACCGGAAACCGATCCCACGAACCTGCCGGGGATTCCGTTGTTGGCCGCTTCGTTTTTGGCGGGTTGGTTGTTGGCCCAATGGGTTTTGATTCCCCACCACCCAATGCCCGCCACCGCGATCGGGTTGGCGTTGACCGCGTTCTGCTTGGCGGCCCTGCGGTTGGTTTTCGAGCAGCGTTTGCCCCAAGGCTGGACGGCTCGCGGCGCGATGATGGCGTGCGGTTTGCTGATTTTGACCTCGTTCCACACCGCCGAAAATTACCGCCCGCAGACTTCGGCTCAATTGCTGTTTGCCGCTCCGGTGTTTGTCGCCCATCAATCGGAGTTAGACCGCAAAATGCTCACCGCGTTGGATGAAGGCCGACTGCTGGACACGCTCGAAGGGCAACAAGGAACCTATACGCTCTGGAAATATCGCGGCGTGCAATATCAACTTCGCCAATCGGGATTGCCCACGGGCATGACGAGTGGGAACGTGGCAATGTGCCCGGACTACTCGGCGGAACTCCTGCCCGCCGCGATGCCTCTCATTCTCCACGAACGCCCAGGCACAATGCTGATTTTGGGCCTGAACAGCGGCGTGCCGATCACCACAGCCTTGGCGTTTCCCACGCAGCAAGTCACCTGCGTGGAAACCGACCCCGCGTTAATCGAATTGATGAAGACCCGCATCTTGAAAACCGCCCACGACAATCCGCTTGCCGATTCGCGATTGACAATTCTGCCCATTGATCCGGCCTTGCTGTTGCGGTCCGACTTGGAACAATTCGACATTATCGTTTCGCTGCCAAACCAAGCGGTCTCGGCTCAAGCGACGCCTTATTTCACCGAGGCGTTTTATCGGGATGCTTCGCGAAAACTCACTGAGGAAGGCATCTTCTGCCAACGCTTGGGCGTGATTGATTTCGGCCCCTCTGCGCTTCGGGTGGCAGCCCGCACGATGCAGGCGGTATTTCGGGACGTGGTCTTCCTCGAAATGGCGGGCGGGGAAATGTTATTGATCGGAACCAATTCTCCGCAGGGCGTGGCGCGAGAAGGGATTCTGGATCGGCTGCAAAAAGAGCACGTGCGCCGACAATTGGCCACGCTGGGTTGGGATTGGTCCATCCCCTTGAACTTGACGGCGTTCAATGATGCCGCCCTGGAAAAATTCGCCGGTGAATCGGTTCGCTGGTCGAAGACCGCCAATACAATTCGAAATGGCACGCTGGCATTTCGACTGCCTGGGGAAATGATGCGTTGGGGACCGAAACCGCAAGAAACTCAACAGGCCCTCGCTCCGCATGCGGGGCGGTTGGCCCAGTGGGGCGGGATCGATCCGCGCGATCCCGATTTGCTTCGGCGGTTGGCGGAAGTCACCGGGCAGCGAAAGCTGATGGTCAGCCGGCCCGACGAGTATTGGGTCTATCGCAAAACGGTGAAAGAGCAAGTCACCAAGAATCCGCGTGCGGTGATCGTACAAGCCAAGGGGGAAATGCCCCGGCAGGAAATCCACGCCGACGAAAAACGGCGGTTGGCCTATTTCCGCGCTTTGGGGGCCACGCTGAAATACCATCCGCATCGCCCGCAAGACATCGCCAAGGTGGAATCCTTCGCCGAACCTTACGACCCGTTGGTCACGTTTTTCCTGCATCAAGAAGTCGCAGAACTTCATGCCAGATCGGCCATACGAGATTATCCCGCCGAGTTGGCTCATCGGGTGCATGCGGTGTTTTTCGCGGCTCCCGGCGACCGTTCTGTGCGGAACGTCACCTCCACCATTGAACTGTTGTGCGAACATTCTCAAGCCGCCGAAACGCCGGTGGACCGCTGGGATCATCTCAACGCGATGCTGCAAATGCTGAAAGTTCGCTGGGCGATTCGTGCGGGCGTGAAGCCGGCTTCCGCACAAATCACGCTGAACGATGTGGACAAATCGCTAGCGGCGGTGCAGAATGCGCTGGGGGTAATGGATGATCTTTTCGCAGAAGCCGACGTTCCCCGCGAAGATTGGCAAACCCGGCGGCGGTTTCTGGAAGCCACGATGGTGCATCCCTTAAGAGCCTACCGCCGGCATTTGCAGCCTTTCCATCAACGCGAACGGCTGATGAAAGAAAAGCAAGCCGCCCAAGCCGGCGAGTAACAACCCCAACGCGAGCGGGTGGTGTAAGCCTTCCGGTTCGGTGAACTGCTCCAAAAACTGGCCTACTTTGATTTGCCCGAACAACTCTTTTCACATGTTTTTGTGGTGGAAATCTTCTCATGCCGGACCCAGCGGACCCCGTGAAGCACTTGGAAATGACGGTGCTGATGACTCCCGACAAAGCCAACTTCACGGGCAACGTCCACGGCGGCGAGATGCTGAAAATGCTCGATGAAGTCGCCTTCGCCTGCGCTTCGAGGTATTCCGGCAACTACTGCGTGACCTTGGCGGTAGATCAGGTGGTCTTCAAACAGCCCGTGCGCGTGGGCGAGTTGGTCACGTTTTTCGCCAAGGTGAATTTCACGGGACGCACTTCGATGGAAGTCGGCATCAAAGTGATCGCGGAGGACATCAAATCCCGCACCTGCCGGCACACCAATTCGTGTTACTTCACCATGATCGCAATGGACGAAGCCGGCAAGCCCACGCCGGTGCAGCCCGTCGTGTTGGAAACCACGGCAGACCATCACCACCACGAAGCGGCCAAACGCCGCCGAGCCTTCCGCCGCGAAATTCAAGAACGCAATTGGACAATCAAGGCTCCCGCTGCCGATTCACCCGCTTCCACTTCGGAATAAGTCCGCCTGTAAGGGTTCTTCAGGTTTTTCCGAAAATTGCAGGTGGGCTTGGAGCGCTCGGACCAATCGCAGCGAATCTGCTTATTCCGCCGGTTTTCCCCAGACGATGATACGTTCTGCCCGCCGGGCAAGAATTGGAGCATCGCGGAAAATCGGGGAGGAGCAGATATGGCTCGGGTGCTTGGGGAAGTCTGGCGGCGATGGTTTTAATGGCTTCGTGGTTCAGCGGCTGCCATTTTTATTGTCATCATTGCTGCGGACCCGACTGCGAAGTCACCCAGGTTTGCGTGCCCGAAGTCAAAACGGAAAAAATCGTGAAAAAGGGTTGGGACGTGGAATGCAAACAGATTTGTATTCCGCCGGTTCACTGCCCGTTTTCCGATCCTTGCAAGCCGCGCTGCGGGAAAGTCATTGCGGTAAGGAAATTGAAGCCCGATCAGATCGAATGCGGCGAGCGGTGCATCCTCGAATACAAATTGGTCGATGGCTGCCGAGCCGGTCAATGCTGCGAAACAGGGGAAACTCAAATCGCCCCCTCGCCAATTCCCGCCCCTGCCCCCCAACCGCAGCCCAAGCCCAAGAAACCCGTGGCCCCTTCGCCGGGCGTTTAGCGTACTAACTTCTAATTCTCGGCCACTTGCATCGCGAAGCCTGGGCGGTTTGCTTTTTTTCGTGCGGTTGGGCGGGTATGCTGGCGGGATTCCGATTTCCTTCCAATGGCATCCGTTCCCCGAGGTTCCGCGTGAGAAGCAACATGGCATCCCGATTTGTGGTCGCGACTTTTCTCTTGGCTTGTTCGCAACAGATTGCCTTTTCCCAAGCGGGTTTTCGCTACTCGTTGTTCGATGGCAAAACGCTGAATGGCTGGACCGCCGAGAACGGGGCCATCGTCACCGTGGAAAACGGCAATATACTGCTCAAAGCCGGCGATGGTTGGCTGCGGAGCAATCACACCTACGGGGACTTCAAGCTGCATCTGGAATGGAAAGCCTTGAAAGCCTCGGACTACGATGCCGGGATTTTTCTAAGGGCAAGCCGCGATGGTAAACCGTTTCCGAAACCCAATTATCAAATCAACCTGAAGCAAGGCCAGGAAGGCACGCTGATCGGTAACCCCGGCGGCAAAGTCAGCGGGCTGATAACACCGGGCGTTTGGAATACCTTCGACATCACCGCCCAAGGCCAAACGGCAACTTTAGACATCAACGGCAAGCGGGCTTACCGGACGGAAGGATTGATGAGGCCACGCGGGTATTTGGGGATTCAAGTCGAAGTTCCCTTGGGCGGGCAATTCTTGTTGCGAAACATCGAGATTACCGAACTCGATCACGAACCGCTGCTGGATGAAAAACTTTCCGCTTGGGAAGGCGCGGGCGGCCCGGCGAAAACCTGTTGGAACATCGCGGACGGCGTGCTGACCGGCACGCGAAATAAAGGGCCTTGGCTCCGCAGTAAGAAAGAATACGGGGATTTCAACCTGCGGATGGAATACCAAGTCGAAGCCGGGGCCAACAGCGGGGTTTACGTCCGCGTGCCGGAAAATGGCAACCATCATCGCGACAACGAAAATCAACCGCCCGCCGGCTTCGAGGTGCAACTTCTGGATGATGCCGCTAAGAAATACGCCAAGCTCAAACCCTATCAGTTTTGTGCTTCGATTTATGACATCGCCGGCGCGGAACCGCGAGTCTCCCAGCCCGCCGGCCAATGGAACACACTGGAAATTAACTGCCAAGGCGAAAACATCACCACGATTCACAACGGCCAAACGGTGGTTCACGTGACTGCAAAATCCCATCCGGCGATAAAGCTTCGCAGCGTGAAAGGTTTTCTGGGCCTGCAAAACCACGGCGGCGGGGTGAAGTTCAAAAACCTCCGCATCGGCCCCGCCATCCGCTGAAGTGTGTTTGGAAGAACCGAAGATGCCGATGACCACGGGCCATCTTCTCTGCTCTATTCACCCCGCGAATTGCGAAGCGTTTGCGGTTTGGATAAGTTAGCATGCGTTGTTTCCATCGTCTGCACGATCAAATCAAACCTGGGAGAGGGCACTATGAAAATTTTAACTGGGCTGGCTGCGTTCTGTTTGTTGGCGACCATCGCGGCAAGGGCCGAGGATGCTTATCCGCCGTTAAAGGGGGAGTTTCACCCCAAGAAAACCATGCACGATTTGCCCTTGGTGTTTTCAGACGATTTTGAATCCGGCAAGGCCGCGCATTGGGAACCCACCGACAAAACCGCCTGGACCGTGAAAGATCAAGCCGGGAACAAGGTGTATGCCCTCACCAAGAAGAAAAGCAATTTCAAAACGCCCGTGCGCGAGCCGTTCAATCGTTCGCTGGTGAAAGGCGTGACCGTGGAGAGTTTTGTGTTGGACCTGGAAATGCAGTCCACGCATCCCGATTATGCCCACCGCGATTTATGTTTGTTCTTCGGCTACCAGGATGATTCGCATTTGTATTACGTCCACTTCGGCAAGAAGACCGACGATCATGCGAATCAGATTTTTATCGTGAATGCCAGCGACCGCAAGAAGATCTCCACCAAGACCACGCCCGGCACCGATTGGAACGATGAATGGCATCACGCCCGCATTGTCCGCGATGCCGAGAGCGGGAAGATCGACGTTTATTTCGACGACATGAAAACCCCCGTGATGACCGCCGAGGACAAAACTTTCACCAAAGGCCGCGTGGGCGTGGGTTCGTTCGATGACATCGGCAACTTCGACCACATCGCGCTTTACGGAAAGAAAGTCGAACCCGCGAAATAGAAGGCAATCAAAGAATCGCGCGGAGGGCATGGGCGAGGCGTTTCATGCCCGTGTCGATGCCTTCCACGGTTTGCACGCCGAAACTCAACCGCATCTGGTTTCGGGGCCGCGATTCTTCCGGCAGGCGGCTGGGATCATCGGCATAGCACAACTCGCCGGGAACGTACATCACCTCTTCCACCTTGACGGCTTGCTCGAACAGCAGGCTCTCAAATCCCGTCGGTACGTTTTCGGGCAGCGTCATCCAAACATAAAGCCCGCCTTGCGGTTCAACCCAACTCACGCCGGGGATGTCGCCGAAGTATTTCTCCGCCGCGGCCAGCATCGCGTTGCGTTTGCTGCGGTAAGATTCTTGCACGTGTTTGACGTGCGGATAGTAAAGCCCTGCTTCGAAGACTTGGGCGATCAGATGCTGGTTGAAATTGGCGGAGCCGAAATCCTCGTTGCCTTTGCGGTCGCAAATCGGCGACACCAATTCGCGGGGAACCACGCCGTAACCGACCCTAACGCCGGGCGAAAAACTTTTGGAAAAAGTTTGTGTGTAGATCACCGTGCTGCGGTCGCGGTCGAAACTCCACACGCTCGGCAAACGGGGGCCATCGTAACGGAGTTCGCGGTAGGCGGCGTCTTCCAAGATGAACAGCCTTTGCTTTTTCGACCACCGCTTCGCGATTTCGACGGCTTGTTTCCTGCGTTCCAAAGAAAGGCTGATGCCGCTGGGGTTTTCGTAATAACTCACGAGATAAATCAGCTTCACCCGGCCCAATTGGCCGGCGGCTTCCAGGCGGGCGAGTTCGGTTTCCAGGGCATCCATCCGCATGCCGTTTTCATCGGTCTCGATAGGAATGGCCTGTGCCCCCAAGCCTTGCAGCACGCCTAAGAACACGAAATACGTGGGCGAAGCCACCAGGCAAATGTCGCCGGGGTCCAGCAGGACTTCCCCCACCAGCGACAACAATTGCTGCGATCCCGTGGTCAACAATAATTGCCGAGTGGCGATGCCCAATTCTTCGCAGCGGCAGGCTTCTTGTTCGGCCAAGTGGCCGATCAATTCTTCTCGCAATCGCTCGGCCCCGGCGGTGGTGCCGTATTGCAGCACGATCCGCGCGAACGCGGGGTCTTTCAAGAGTTCCGCCAAGGCCAAACGGGTTTCTTCGACGGGAAGACTGGCGGGATCGACCAAACCCGCTGCCAGCGATAGCACTTGCGGGTTCTCCACGCCTTGCTGCATTAAAAAACTGATCGCGCCTTTGCTGGCCCATTGCCAACGCCGGCTCAGCCGCAATTCGGGTTGCACGGTTCGCTCGATTTGGGGTTCGGGATTCATGGAAGATCATCAAACGTTGGGGGGAGGGAAACGAAATTTGTGGCCATGCCCAGCCAAAGCCATGAGCATGCCACTCTGCGGATTCTTACATGAATACCTCCAAGTCACGAGACTCTTTTAGTAGTTCGGTTTTTCCGGGAAAACGCCGAACGGCAACGATCAAAAACAACGGTAAAGGAAATAGACTTAGAAAAAAAGTGATCCTCATATATTACAGCGAGCACGCATCCTACAAAAATATAGACCGATGCCGGTGACGCAATTATACTCATGGCGAAACTAAAGTTGCGGGTGACGACTTGCGGAAGTGGTTCAACCACGACTCCGAACGATACGAGGCATTTGTCAAAAGGTACTTCCAGGAGTTGGCCGAGCAGGACGATCTAATTGCCGAGCTTCTGAAACAAGCCAAAAAACAGCCGTTGCTGCCGCTGTTCGCCGCGAAGGATCGCCAATATAACAATGCGGTGGCGCTGAAAAAATATCTGAGGGAACAAGCCGGCGAAGAGAAGCCGAACGCTTGAAACGCGAAGTCATCAACGCCGCGTCAACGGATACTTTCGCCACGCTGGGGTTCGCCGGTTTGATTGTGCTGGGATCACTCCGCCTTTCGCATTTCGATGCGGCGATTGGATTCGCCTCAAAGCAGACGAACGTGCGGCTTAGGCGAGTCAATGTCTCCTCGTCAGGGGAAGGCGAAAATCGCCCTCTGCTTCACTTTTTGGCCTGCAAATCCTCGACCAGCGCATTGAGTTGTTTCGTCGTCATGCGTTGGGCGGATTGGGTAAACATCGCCCGAAAATGTTCGATTCCTTTGGAACCGCTCGGAAACCCGATGTTCGTTCCATCCGCCTGGTTGGAAGTCGCGAGTTTCTTGCCGTCCGCGTCCAAAATGGTCCACCAGGGAATTCCGCCCTTGGCCTCTTGCCGAAGTTCCTGCATGACTTTCCGCGACCCGATCCAGCGATGGTCCATCTTGATCCAAATGTAATCCTCTTTCCAAAGATCCCGGTGCTTGTCGAGAAACCGCGACAGCAACCAGCAGGGGCCGCACCAGGTGGCCGTTTCCTGGACGATCACCCGTTTGTTTTCTCGTTTCGCCTGGGCCAAGGTCTCATCCAACAGCGTGCGAGCATCCAAGGGTTTTTGCGTGTGCTTCTTCAGAAACGCCATCACTTTTTTCTGATCCATCTTGCCTGCGGTCATCAGGTCGCCGGCTTCCAGGGAATCGAGCGGTTGCCCCTCCGCATCCACGGCGATGAGCAAGAACTTCGCCCGTGCCCCGGCCAGGTTTTGCGAGAATTTCTCGGCCAGTTTTTTTGCGGGGGTTTCGTGCGGGGAAGCCGAGTTGACGGCGATCAGGCGAAACTCATCCAAGGCTCTGCCGACTTCTTGATCTTCATAGCGAAGCGTGAGGAATCCTTTCGCCGCTTCGCCGGCGGGGTCGGCCAGCAACAGCAGGATTCGCTGCCGGGATAACTTGATGTCCCGCAGTGCCGCTTCGTACCGTTCTAGCGGAGTGCCTGGGGTCGCAAACGCCCTTGCGATGCGTTCGCCGAGGGTTGGGGCTTTGTATTCGGGACGAGGCTTATATTCCAGTTTGCCCAAGTCGATGGGTTCCCCATTCTTGGGCTGCACTTTGCCGATTGTGTGCCACGATTGGCCTTTCACAACGGTCAAGTCGATGTCGTATTCCCCGCCGGGAACCAGGTTTTTTATCGAAAACCGGCCTTCGGCGTCGGTGGTGGTCTTCCCGCCGAACGCGATTCGAAACGGCCCCTCATCTTTCTCGGTGTCGTAGACAAGGATTCCATAAGTGATTTCGCGATCTGCCAAGGCTTTACCCGTCTCGCCATCCACGAGGCTTGCCGAGGCCGTCGCCAGCGGTTGCAGCGGAATCTTGATCTCCTCGGTATCGGCATCGACTTCCAACAAAGCTCCCAATTTGCCATCCGCGGATTGAACGTGAAGCGATGTGAGGTGCAGATCGCGTTCGAGCTTGAACCGGCCCTCCTCATTTGTCACGGCATGGAAGTCTCCCGCCCGCGGCGAGCGAACGATTCCAGAAACTTGAGCCCCCACCACCGGTCGCGGCGGATCCCCGGCGACCACCAAACCTTTCAAGATCCCCTTTTCCGGATGTGGCATGTGGAAGTCAAAGGTCTTCTCAGCCTCGTCCTGGATCTCAAATTTATAGAATTTGCTTTGATTCGGACCCATGATGACAAAGTTGCCGGGACCGGCGAAGAACTCATATCGACCATCCGCATCCGTCATCGCGATGTCTTGGATTATTGTATGAGGCCAATCGTTGCTCTTCTCTGGCTTGGGTAGCGCCACTCCTTTCAGAGTATTCGGATCAGCCCCTTTCTGTTGAAAGATGATTTGCGAGCCGCTCACGGGATTCCGTTCGGACCCCAGCGTGACCCGGCCATGAATCCGCGTGGCGGGGCGGAGTTTGAAGTCCATGTTTTCAAGCGGCTGATTCGGCCAAACCGCGAACCCCGTCAAGGGTTCGGCGGCCCACTTCCGATCTTGCACAACCAACAGATATATCATGTTTGGAGCCGCGAGCACCTCGAACGTTCCATCATCGGCGGTCTTCAGGAATCGCTGAAAACTGTCGATTTGATATCCCTTCCCATTGACTTGAATCGCGATTCCGCCGGCTGGCTTTCCATCCGGGAAGACCACTTTGCCGTGGAGGGGAACGAGGCGATCCAGCCGCATTTCCAGCGTGCCGTTCCCCGTGGCGGGATCGTACATCCCCCGCTCTCCGACGAACTCTTCCGTATTGGGCCAGATCGTAACGCGCGACTTTTGCCAATGCGGAACCCAGGGGAAGTTCACGATACCTTTTTCATCTGTCCGTTGAACCATGAACGGCCGGCGGGTCAGAATGGAAAGGTTGAGATGATCCGATTCTCCTTCCTTCTGAAAATACCAAGGATAGGCCCGCAGCTTGGGGATGGGTTTGCCGTCCACTGTGAGCATTTTGACCTCTAAGGGCTGCACACCATCCAGTGTGAGAGTCACGCCCCGGGCGGGAAACTCCGGCTTGACGTAGTTGAGATCATTCCGCCGATCTCGCGGCACAGTATACGATTTGTAATCCAAACCGACCCCAGCTTTCATCGCGTAAACTTGGCGAATCTCCGACTTGAGCGGCACGAACACGGTGGCGGTTCCCTGCTTGTCCGTGCGGGCGGTTCCCGCATCGCCGAACTCGGCAATCACGCCTACATTGGCTTCGGCAATCGGGCTGCCTTTGCCATCCACCACGCGAATCACCACTTCCTTGGCGGGTTTCAGGGTGAGTTTCAGATCGGAAATTCCGTTTGCGGGAATCTTGGTCGGCAGTCGGAACATCGCCCAAGCGTCGTCCGCCGTCCGCGCGGGCCATCAACGTCCGCCATCCCGTGGATCCTGCGATGACTTGGAACTCAAAACGGCCCTGGGCATCGGTTGTGGCTTTCGGCTGCACGCCTTCATATCTTTCCAAGGCGACTTCAACGCCGGGGACGGGTTTGCCCGCTTCATCGACTACTTGCCCCGCCACCGTTTCCATCGGTTTTTTCGCTTCCGCTTTGGCCGAGGCCGGTTCTTCTTTCGGGCCGACCGCCGCGAGCAACAGCGGGGAAGTTTTTTTTGGCAATGTTGGCGGGTCGGATTTTTTGGTTTCGTTTGTGCTTGAATCCGCCGTCGCGATGGAAAACGTCGGCGTGAGATAAGTCGCCAGCAACAGCAAAGCCGTGCCGAGGAAAGCCACCAGAGTCGTGCCCGAGCGTCCGAGGGTTTGCCGTTTCGTCTTGGGGTTGAGAATCGAACGGATTCGATGTTCCACGGTCGAGCGGCCGGCCATCGAAACCGTCGCCGAGGATGCCCGTTGATGCCGCACCGCCCGCGAAGCGACGGCCAGAAGTTGATCGGCGTAATCGCAAGGCAAAGTCCCCGTTTGCAAAACCAGATCATCGCACGCAATTTCTCGTTCCCGGCGCAATTGCCTTGCCGCAAGCCAAAGCAAAGGCTGATACCACCAGATCGCCGCGCCGCAATCGGCGGCCAGTTGCGACAACAGAATCCCGCCGAACGACGTGCGCCAATTCGTGCCGAAACACCACCGCGAATTGTTCGTTCGACCAATCTGCGGCATCGGCGGGCAATAAGATCACCGGCTTTGCGAGGCCCGCAATCATGGGAACGTCGATGGCCCCGCAGAGGCGAAGTTGCACGGGAACGCGAACCTGCATTTGCCGGCAAATCTCGGTCAGGAGCGACAAAGCCCGCGGCTCCAAAAAGGGAACGCTCTGCCGAAGTAGGGCTTGAGCCATCCGCATCGCCCGCACAATTCGCAGCAGCAATCCGCAAGCGACGGCCAACCACCCGGCGACAATCCATAACGGAAATCGGCTGGAATACAACCAATTCCCCATTCCCTGAACAGCGGAATCAAACGAAGTTTGCGGTTCGGTCGCGGCAACTTTGGTTTCAGTGGGAGGCTGCTCGATCACCGGGCGGTCAAAACTTTCGCTCACGCTGGAAGCGGGACGGGGAACGAATTCGTTCTCAATTTCGGCAGGGTGGGGATCTCTGAAGGCCGGCATTTTCGATTCGCCGCGCCAGCAGGCGATTCCGAAATGTTTCCGGAGGATTCCACGACTTCAACCACTGCCGGCGTTCGAGTCAGCTTCTCTGGGATTGCCGTCGGCGGCGGAGTCTTGGCGGCAGGCGACGCAAGGGAAAATTTGCGGAGGGGAACGAAAACCATCACGCAGGGAACGGCCAAGCATCCTAAGACAGCGGCGAACCAAATTCGATGACGAACCGCCGCCGAGGCCCCCCGGCAAAAGCGAATGCCGATCATCGCAGCCAACAGGATAATCGTCGTAATCACGCCCGTTCGCAACAGCAAAACAAACAAGGTCCAGGTCCATTCGAAGATCGCCGCGTGCTTCATGATTTCCCCTTTCGAGCCTGTTCGATGAGTTGTTTCATGCGGTCGAGGTCGTCCAGCGTGAGATTTTCGGAAACGTCCAACAAGGTCGCCATCACCTTGGCGGGTTGCCCGCCGAAGAAGGTTTCCATCACGCCGGACAAAGCCGAGCGGCTGGCTTTTTCTACCGGCGTGGCGGGACGATAGAGATAGCGTTTCCCGTCTCGCCGTTGCTTGAGAACTTTTTTGCGAACCAGCATGCCCAGCATGGCCCGCACCGCGGAATAGCTGGGCGGATCGCTCAACTCCGCCCGCACATCCGCCACCGAGGCTTCCTCCAGGCGATAGACGGCCTCGGCAATTTGCCGTTCGCGTTTTCCCAATTCCAGTCTTCCAGTCGCCATGATCTCTCCGCCGTCAAATGCTGTTCGTTTAGCACATGCTAGCACAGTAGCACTTAATGTCAAGTGCTGCTTTATTAGCATTTGTCGGCACGTCAACAGATCACGTCAACAATTCCCCGCGACATCGCATGACAATGTTGGAGCCGCTGTGAGTTGGCTGGCCTCCCGCTTCACACCTCACGGAATGATCTCTTGCAGGTCGAATCGAACTCCCTTGTGGAAGCCGACGCCGGGCGGAGGGGAACCGGCTTGCCCAGTGAGGTTCGCCGTCCGCGTAATGCGATCGGTCGTTTGGATCAGCCCCAGATTGCCTTCACTGGTGACAAATAGAAAGGCAGCATTCGCATCCGGCACGTATTGCTGCGATTTCTCGTCGTAGTGCATTAAAAGCTCGCCAACCGGCCGGCCTTCGGGGAGCTTGCCGTCACCGATCAGCTTATCGAGATTCCGCGCATCCCGCGGGCTGATCTCCTTGACTTTCATGCCCAGTGCCCGCAGCACGAATGTCTCGGTCCCATCCGGCGAGCGATGCGGGAAGCACATCAAATCGATGCCGCGCTCGGACGCCCAATCGTCCAGTGGCTTTTGCTTGCGAGAATCCGCATCTCTGGGGATTCCGCCGGGCCATTGGGGCTGATAGCCGGTGTCGAGATCGTAAAAGTAGTTCACGTATTGGCCCTTCTCGGCCGGCGGAGAGAGCACCATCCCGCTGATTACGTTCTCCGATTCGGGCCGACTTTCCGATTCCCTTCGGGCGGAGCAGGCAACGGCTCATCAGTGAGTTTTAGATTGACCTTTTGATACGCGGCATCCTGAGTGAATTTTTGCCAATTCGCTTCCCACCACGTCTGCCAGCGCTGTGCCTGTTTTTGATAAATGCGTCGCTGGAGAACTTGCCGGCGCGGGTCTTCGCTGAGAGACATGTAGAACACTTCGGCATCCGCCAAATCTTGCCCCGTCAGTTTGTGCAGCGCGGCGAAAATCTCCCGGACGGGTCTGCCAAAACTGAAGTAAGTGCCTCCTTTTCTTTTGTCCAAATCGTGAGTCTGCATGAACTCGGTGAGTTCTTTATCGCCCACAATCAGCCCGAAATCGCTGCCGGACGGGAGGAGAGTCTTGGGGATCGAGCGGATCAAAGCCGGCACGGCCCGCGGATCTCCGATGGCCCGCAACGCGAAGCCCAAACGCCTGAGCATTCCGCTCTCGGTGGTTCGATCAAGCTCCGCGCAGAGTTGCGGCACGGCATCGGTCCCGACGGCGACCAATTCCCGCATGAGCGAGCACCACAACTCGGTCTCATCAACGGTGTGGTTGAGCTTGCGGAATTCGAGAAGAATCTGGGCCGTCCGATCCGTCGGTTTTTCTGACAACTCCTCGACGAGCTTGCGTGCCGCCTTGAGTTTTTCTTCGGGCGATTCGGGAAGGTTGATGAACATGTTATAAACCGTGGTCTCGCCTTCCTTCACCACGACCGGAGGTTGCTTTTTGGTGGTCCAAACCATCCGCTCCCCGCGGATATTGAGGAGATAAGGAAAATTCTCTCCCGGGGCGGCACGCAGGACAAAACCGCCTTGCTGATCCGCCTCGGTCAGCATGGCTTGTCCCTTCGGTTGCGACGGCCCGAACAAACCCAGCCGAATCCGATCTCCATTATCGGAAACGGAGATCGATTGCCCCGTGGCCGTGTTGACGATGCGTCCCGAGATGAATCCGCCGGCAATCAGCTTGAGTGCCGGCAATTTGATCTTCTCGCCCGCGAGGCATTCGATGTTCGTGATCGCCACGCAGACGCGATCCTTCGACTCGGCTTGGAAATTGTAACGCCCTTCCGGCACAACGATCCGAAATCGCCCCCTTTTGTCCGTGGCAACGGCTTCGTCGCTATATTCATTCAACCGATGGGCGGTAACCGTTGCTGCCGCCGGAGGCTGCCCCGTTACATCATCGGTGATGATCCCCGTCACGGAGCAGCCCATCGGTAAGGTCACGGTCAGATCGGCCGGCAGCGTCTTCGCCTTGGCGGATGTCGGCGGGTAGACCCCGTGCCGCACGGCCAGGTTGACGGGCACGGCTTTGCCGCTTGGCCATTTGTAAACGCCGATGTTCTCCAGCTTGAATCGGCCATTGGCATCCGTGATTGTTGAGTTCAGCCCCGGCACCGGTCGGTTAATGACAAAGTGGGGCAGCACCATCGCCCCTGCCACCGGCCGTCCATCGGCATCGATCACTTTGCCGGAAACCGTGGACGTTTCGCGAGTCATCTGAATTTCGACAACTTCCTTGCCCTCATGAATGTGCATAAAGAGGATTCCGATGGGCCGGTTTTCGGCGAAGCCGAAGACGCTGTAATTCAGATAATCGGATCGGTCCCCCGTTCGCGGCGGCATGAGGCCGGTGAATGCGTAGCGACCCTCGGCATCGGTCAGCGTTTTCGCGATTTCTTTTGGCGGGGAAGTTCGTCCCGCCACCCGATACAACCGCACGGAAATCCCCGCCAAAGGGGACTTATCGGCATTCTCGACACAACGTCCGCTCACCGTGTAGGTATTTGCTTTCGGTTCCGCAGGCTTCGTCGGCGGGTCATCCTTCGGGGCTTTGGCTGCGACGCCCGGCATGGCGTCCGTCAGACCAAACATCGCCAGCCCAATCATCAAGCCGACTGCAATCGGTGCGCGGAGCGTCTTTCCCGGAGGGGATGCGACAAGGCGTGTGATGCGCTTCTTCAGCCGGCGTGCTGCGGACAGAAATCCGACCAGCCCTGGAACAATCGCCGAGGGCGTCAAACTCGCCGCCAGTTCAACAATCGTCGCCGCATACGCGGATCGATCCGGCTCGCCGAGCGAATCGCAGGCCAAGTCATCGCAGGCCCCTTCCCGTTCGGCCTGCATTTCCCGAACCGTCCACCAAACCACCGGATTGAACCAATGCAAAGTTCTTGCGGCCAGAAGCAGCCAATTCGTCCACAAATCGCGGCGCACAACATGTGCCAGCTCATGCGCCAAAACATGGTTGAGCCGTTCCGTCGAAGATCCTGTCACCAGCGATTCCGGCAGGACGATTTTCGGCTTCCAAAGTCCAGCCGTGCAAGGACTGAGACACTCCGGCGTGACAAGCAAAGCCGGTGGCTGTTTCCGTCCGATCCGCTGACAAGAGGTTTTCAGAAGTTTCAAGAGCGAGGCATCCATCACCGGGCGGCAGGCGGAAAGACGCCGCGCAAAATGATGACTTTTGCCAAAAGCCTCAAACTCAACACCACGCATCCTGTGAGCCAGACCGCGCTCAAGAGACGCGCAATCCAAACGCCATCGAAGGCACGATCAGTCGGCGGCGCGGATGCCGTTGGGGTTTGCGAGGGCATGTCCGGCATTCTTGCGGGCGCGGACTGTGGCGTGTGGAAGGGCACTGCTGGAGAGTCAGAGATTTGCGGTGGTTCCATGTTTCTCTCGGACGAAACCGTGATGTGATCGGCAGGAAACGCAACGGAATCGATAAGCGGATCGGCTTCGGGCACGGCGATGGGAGAGTCTTTCGATTCCTGATTCTGATTCCAGTGTGCCAGATTGAACACGCTCCACGGGCTGGCCGGTGTCGCCACGAACAGCAAACGAATGAGAACGATTCCCCAGATCCAGTACCGCCACCGCGGCGACAACCGCTCCCCTAAGCAGCGGAAGACCAGAAAGATCAGAATGGCAAGCGCCGCCGCCTGCCAGGAAGCGCGCCAGATTGCCGGTCCCAATGTATCGAGCAGCGTGATCATTTCTTTTTCCTCTTGGAGTTCTTTTTCTGAGAGAGCAATTGGCGAAGCTGTTTTATCTCTTCGGAATCCAACGACGACTCTGCGACAAAGTGTGCAAGCAGCGCCAGGGCATCGCCGCCAAACGCCTTCTCCAAAAACGACCGGCCCTCCTGCCGGACGCACTGCTGCCGAGACACGGCGGTTCGATAAATATACCGCGATCCATCGACCTCGTAGTTCAAAGCCCCCTTCTGGACGAGCCGCGACAGAAGCGTGCGAATTGTGCTTTGGCTCCAATCGTGCGTCGTGCGCAGTTCTTTAATGACGTCGGCCGCCGTGCAGGCACCGACCGCCCAGATAGGCTCCATCACATCCCATTCCGCATCCGAAATCTGCAAGCCACGCGCCATGAGTCTCCTCCGCTAGCCACAACTGTAGTCAAATATAGCTACAGTTGTGGCTAATCGTCAAGAGGAAATCGCCCATGTTGAATCCCCCGCTGAAATGCTAGCGAACGCCTCTCTTAATCGCGGGCTTGGGGTTCACCTCTCGCAACTTTCCGGCCTGCGAACGTAGATGGCGATTCCGCTTGATTTGAGCCATCAAACCAGAACTCCAATCCACATCTTTCGCTGCACACCCCCAATCCGCTACCGCCGCAATCGGCCTCAGCATCTTCTCGTGAATCGAAACCCCGCCCGGCACCGCCCGCGGCAGAAACAGGATTTCCTCTTGGAGATTCGGTGCCAAATGCAAAAGATTCATAATCTGCAACATTTCTGGTTGGATCACGTGAGACAAACCGGCCAGTTCGGTTTGATCGCGAGCAGTTCCATCCCGCAAAAGCCCATCGTACAGAATCGCCAACGCCATCAGCCGGGACACTGTGACCTCCCGGCCCTTTTTTCTTTCGGCTCATTGGGGCTGCCGACTCTTTGTGAAAAGGCAGTCGCGTTTTTCCACAAAAGTTTTCACAAATGTGTGTGCCCATTCAGAAGCGAACCCGCAAGTCCAGTCAATAACTGAACTTGCGGGTTATACGGTTTTTTAAGCGGAGAGAGGGGGATTCGAACCCCCGGTCCCCTTTCGAGGACACAGCATTTCCAGTGCTGCACAATCGGCCGCTCTGCCATCTCTCCGGTTATTCGCAATATCTTATGGGTTTGGCGTTTAAGGCATTTTGCTGCCCATTTCGGTTCGTGACTTCCGGCTTTTGCAATTGCTTTGGTCGCAATTGGCAACGGCCCAGACGGGAAGATTATATAAATCCTGCAACACTTCCGCCACCGGCAATGCGGAAAGTTTAGCGTCGGGTTGGCTCGAAATACTGTTTGATGTGGAATAATATGGTTTTTTCGACAAAAAAACCTCGATGAAAGAACTTTTGGGGGTTCGTGCGTTGAAATTGGAGAAAAAGTGCCAATTCTACGGCAAAATCTATTGGGAAGATATGTAATAAGGCAACTTTCCGACAAGTGATGCCGCTTCAATGCGATACCAAGCGGCGGAGGGCCAAATCTTGCCGGGGATGGGAACAAATCAAATGATTCCGTGAAGGGAGATGGCCTCGGCTCCCCTGCTGATGTTACAACAGAGAGGAGGGCACGCCTGGCACTTCATTTGATGGTTTCGCGAGAAACCGGCCGTCCCAATGTGTTGTTTCCTCGTCACGTTCCCGTCTCTGTCGAACTGGAAAAGAAAACCAGCCGAGCGCATGATTCCCACATCTTCCCCACTCGGAACGAACGGTGCGGCCGTTTCGCCTTCGATCCACATTCAAAATCTCAATCATTATTTTGGAGAAGGCGAACTGCGAAAGCAGGCTTTGTTCCATAACAATCTCAGCGTGAATCCCGGCGAGATTGTGATTATGACGGGACCATCGGGATCGGGCAAAACGACGTTGTTGGTGCTCGCGGGAACTCTCCGCTGCGTTCAGGAAGGCAGTTTGCGAACCCTGGGACGGGAATTGAACGGCGCTTCGCAAAAGCAACTCGGGGAACTCCGGCGGGAGATCGGGTTCATTTTTCAGGCCCATAATCTGTTCGAGTCTCTTACGGCTTACGAAAACGTCAAGATGGCCATGCAATTGTTTCAATACAGCGAGCAGGAAACTCGCAAGCGGGCCATCGAACTCTTGGAACGCCTCGATCTGGGGCATCGCATCGACTACAAGCCCGGCAGTTTGTCCGGCGGCCAAAAGCAGCGGGTGGCCATCGCACGGGGTTTAGCGCATCGGCCCAAACTCATACTCGCCGATGAACCCACCGCCGCTTTGGACGAAGCCTCCGGTCGGATTGTGGTGAACTTGTTCAAGGAACTGGCAGAGACCGAAGGCGTGACCGTGCTGATGGTCACGCACGACAATCGCATTCTGGACGTGGCCGACCGCATCGTGCAAATGGTGGATGGAAAAATCACCACGGACGGCAACGTCAAGCAAACCAATTTCCTCGTGGAATTTCTCAAGAAGAGTTCCGTCTTTTCCGGCATGCAGTATTCGCAACTGACCGATTCCGCCTCCCTGATGGTTAAGGAATGCTATCCGCCGCAAACCCGCATCATTCGCAAGGGTGATCCGGGCGACAAGTTTTACATCATCGGTAAGGGGGAAGTAGACGTGATCGACCGCGATGAACGCGGCACGCGCGTGTTGGCCTCATTAGGGCCGGGCGACTATTTCGGTGAAGCGGCACTTCTGACCGGATCCCCGCGCAACGCCGATGTGGATTCCAAAACCGAAGTGGAAGCCTATTCGCTCGGCGCGGAAGCATTTCAAAAAGTCATCCAACGCAGTCCCAGTTTCGAGGATGAAGTTCGCCGCGCACTTTTCCTCAGACAATAAATCTGCAATTCGATTCTCCGAGTTGCGAAAGTCGGTTTGGGCAGGGTAGCATGCAGGGAAATCTCCCAGGGAATCCCATCTCCCTAAACTTTTCCACCCGAATCTATGAGGAGAAAATCCGCATGGCCCCTTATTCTCTCATTCAACTGCGCGCCTGGATGCTCGGCCTGTTCGCTTTGGCCGCGCTGAGTTCGACCACTCTACCCGCTGAAGAATTCCCCGCACCGCTCGCGAAAATTCAATTGGCGGAAGGCGACACACTGGTGTTTCTGGGTGATAGCATTACCCACCAATGCCTCTATACTCAATATGTCGAGGATTTCTTCTACACGCGATTTCCGAAAACGCGAATTCGCTTTCACAATTCGGGCGTGGGCGGAGCCAAGGCGTGGGATGCGCTCCAGCGCTTCGACCGCGATGTCGCGGCCTATAAACCGAAGTACGTCACCGTATTGCTCGGCATGAACGATGGCCAGTATCAACCGTTCTCGCAGCCGATTTTCGACACCTATCAAAAGGACATGCGGGAGGTCGTCGAGCGCATTAAACAAACGGGAGCCGTTCCCATCCTAATGACCCCCACAATGTTCGATGCCCGCGCCGCCCGCATCCGCAATCCGAAAGATAGCTCTGGCAAGCTGGAACTCTATAACTCGGTGCTGGCGTACTATGGGCAATGGCTTCGCGATGTCGGCACGCGAAACGGTTATGGCTTCGTCGATATGTATAGCCCGCTCAATAATCTCACGCTATTAGAGCGCAAAACCGATCCGCGGTTTACAATGATTAAGGATGCCGTCCATCCCGGTGCTCCCGGTCAACTTGTGATGGCTTATGCCATGATTGAAGATTTGGGCTTGCGCAGCCCGCTCTCCAACATTCGCATCTTGCCCGGACCCGGCGGCAAGCCGCGCACTCAGGTGACTGGCGGAACCATCGAAGATCTGAAGTCCTCGGCCGAGAGCTTGAATTCACTTACCAAGCCAAAGCGTTGCCTTGGGTGCTGCCCGAAGAAGCGGAACTCGGCGCGAAACTATTGCATTTAGGACACCGTGCGAGTCGAGAAGCTTTGGAAATTCATAACCTGCCCGAAGGCCAATATCAGTTGACGATTGATGGGCAAACCGTCGGCACGTATTCCGCGGAGCAACTCGCCCGCCACGTCGAACTGCAAGGCAACGCGAAAACACCGCAATATCAACAAGCGCTTAAAGTGGCCGAACTCAATAAAGAACGCAACAGCGGCCCAGTGCGCTCGCTGCGAAATGGTTGGCTCGTCTTTCAAGGGCAAACTCGGCTGGCTCGGTCTCTTAAAGACAATCCCGATAATAAAAAGCTGGCGGACCAAGTCGCCAAACTCGCCAAACAACTGGAAAATCACGAGCAGCAAATTCAAGAGCTAGAGGCCGCCTCTAAGAAGTTGGAAGATCAAATCTTCGCTATCAACCAACCCAAACCTCTACGCTATGTTCTGAAACGTGTGGAACGAAATCAAGTTAGCGGCAAGGTGACGCTGAATGGAAAACCGCTTGCCAATGCTATCGTGCAATTTCATGGTCCAAACGCCGCCGTGACCGGCAAAGGCAGCACCGATGAAACGGGAAGCTATCAAATTCGTCCCGGGATTGTTCCTGGAACCTATCGCGTCACGATTCAATCGAAAAAAGGCAACGCCGCAGAAGCTTCGGTAAGAGAAAACTTTCAAAACTCCCAAACAACGCCGCTGACAATGCAGATCAAAAACGGAGCGAACACTTTTGACTTCGACCTCAAATCAAAGTAAAGAGAACGTGCGCTTTGTGGACAATTTGAATAGAAGTCGAATCGCTTTCCAGCCTGAAAACGCCGCCTTGATAATTCCAATCGCGGTCTAAGGAGTGATGTTGCCGATGGGTTTGCCGCTACCGCTGACCGCTGAGGAACGGGCCGTTTATGAGTGGCAGATTTGGGTTACCGACTTTGGCGAAGCGGGGCAAGAAAAGCTCAAAAATGCTTCGGTGCTGATCTCGCGCGTGGGCGGTTTGGGCAGTGTGGTGGCTTATGAACTCGCCGCGGCGGGGGTGGGAAATCTTGTTCTGGCCCATGCGGGAAACGTGAAGCCCAGCGACCTCAATCGGCAACTGTTAATGACGCACGATTGGCTCGGCAAGCCCCGGGTAGAATCCGCAACCCGCCGGCTGAAGGAACTTAACCCTCGCCTGAACATCACACCCATCGCCGAGAACATCAGCGAAAACAATGTGGCAGACTTGGTCGGGCAGGTCGATCTGATCGTGGATTGCGCTCCCTTGTTTCCCGAACGCTATGCGATGAACCGTGAAGCGGTCCGGCAACAAAAACCGTTGATTGAGTGTGCGATGTACGATTTGGAAGCCCAACTCACGACGATTTTTCCGGGCCGGACCCCTTGCTTAAAATGTCTTTATCCCCAAGATCCGCCGGCATGGAAACGCGAGTTCCCCGTGTTCGGGGCGGTCTCCGGCACGGTGGGTTGTCTGGCTGCGATGGAAGCGATTAAAGTTCTCGCGGGTTTGGGGGAACCCCTCGCGGGGCAACTGCTGACGATGGATCTGCGGGACATGACCTTCCGCAAACGCAAGATCCAACGAAACCCCACTTGCCAAGTGTGTTTCACGAAAGCAGGCTGAAAATAAGGGGATTTTTACTAAAAATGCCACTTGCTTTTGTGAAACACACACTGCCGTCGGCTGCCATCAGGAGTCAACTGGAATTTCCCGTTCGATGCGAGTATCATCGCCCGCAGAAACTCACTTATTCTTCAGGTCTCCCAGCGAAGCGGAAGTTCCCATGCCCGTTATCAATTTCGTCAAGGAAAAAAAGAAGGTCGAAGTGACCAAAGGAGCCAACCTCCGCCAGGAAGCCCAAAAAGCCGGCGTGCAGGTCTATCCGGGCATTCACCAGGTTGTGCATTGCCCCGGCTTTGGTCTCTGCGGCACTTGCCGAGTCAAGCTGTTGAAAGGAACCGAATCCCATCTCAAACAGCAAAGCTGGTGGGAAAAGTTGACGATGCTGCTCAATCCCATGACCTTCTTCGCTCGGCTGGGCTGCGAGAAGGAACTGCGGTTGTCTTGCCAAGCCACCGTACTGGATGACATCGAAGTCGAAACCCAACCTCCGATGAACTGGCACGGCGACAAATACTGGGCCTAAGAATGCGTGACATTCGCCTGGCCGCCGCCCAGTTCGAGCACCAAAACGCGGACAAAGCCTTTAACCTGCATCGCATCCGCGAACTGACCGGGCAAGCGGTGGAAGAAGGAGCGGAGGCGGTCAGCTTTCACGAATGCTGCCTGTCGGGTTATTCGTTCGTGCAAAGTTTTTCCAAAGAAGAACTGTTCGATCTCGCCGAACCCGTGCCGGACGGCCCCAGCACGCGGCAACTCATCGAGATTGCCCGCGAGTTTCAAGTTCCCCTGCTCGCGGGATTGTTCGAGCGGGCCGCCGATGCCCAAGGAACCATGCAGGTTTATAACACCTACGTTTGCGTGGATCGGGAGCGGTTGATCGCCAGGCATCGCAAGCTGCACGCTTTCGTCAATCCGCATTTGCAATCGGGCGATGAGTTCACGGTGTTCGATCTGCTCGGCTGCCGGTGCGGCATTTTGATTTGCTACGATAACAACCTCGTCGAGAACGTCCGCGTGACCGCGCTGCGGGGAGCCGAGATCATTTTCATGCCGCACGTCACGGGGTGTTTGCCTTCGGTGATGCCCGGACGCGGAACGGTGGACCCCCTGCTTTGGGACCGCCGCGAACGCGATCCCGTCCGGCTTCGCCAAGAGTTTCATGGCCCCAAAGGACGCGGTTGGTTGATGCGCTGGCTGCCCGCGCGGGCTTACGACAACGGGATTTATGCGGTCTTCACCAACCCCATCGGCAGAGACGACGGCGAGATCCGCAACGGCAATTCGATGATCCTCGACCCCTTCGGCGAAGTGATTTCCGAATGCCATTGCCTGGGCGATGATGTGGCCGTTGCACTTTGCACGGCGGAGAAAATCGAGCAATCCAGCGGTCGCCGCTATCTCAAAGCCCGCCGTCCGAATTTATATGCCGATCTGGTCGCCCCGCCGGAAGAACCGCCCGTCACCTTGCCCGGTTGGAAGCTCCGCCGGGAAAGCAGCAGTCGGGAATCGGAAGCCGGAGGTCAGGAAAAGGCAGCAGGCGGCGAATAGAAGAGTGACGCCAGAGCGATTCATAACTATGGGCTTTTCCGGCGTTTTAGTTCACGTTATCTTGATTATCAGCCATCTCCACCAACTTTCGCCCGGCAAAACTTATGACGCTTGCTGAAATTCTTCCCACAATCCAGGAATTGCCACGGGCCGACAAATTGCGTTTGATTCAGTGGCTCGCGGCGGAATTGATCCAGAAGGAAGAAGATTTCCCCGCTTGGAACAATCAAAGCGCAGGCAGCCTGGTCACCCCACGATGTCTTCGAAGGGGCAGCCACGTTGTTGGATGTGTTGAACGAAAATAAGGCGGCCACTTGCTGTCAGCAACCGAGCGGTTTCCCTATACGGTGATTTATCTGCACTTCACCTCTCCCCTCCAACTCATTCAGGAGAATTTGCAATGCCCAAATTGTTTCCCTTTACCTCGGCCTGGGGTGCTGCGGCCATTTTCGTTGCGGTTTCCACGTTTTGGGCTTCTCCACAACGCCTCCTTGCAGATGATAAGCCCCAACAAGATGAAGCCGCTTCGCCGAACCTCGCAGAGAAACTCATCGGCACTTGGGTATTGGAAGAAGCAAAAACGCCCGGCACACCGTCGGGAATCGGTTCCCGCCTCAAATTTTTTACCGGCACGCACTGGATGATTACGCAGCCCGACCCGAACACGGGAGTTGTGGTATTCCATCATGGTGGGGGATACACGCTCGATGACGACACGCTGAAAACGACCACGGATTTCGCTGCCGCGAGTACCAAGTCGCGAATTGGTACGAAGGGGAGTTTTAAGATCCAAGTCGATGGCGACACTTATAAACAAGCGGATGCAAAGGGGATTTTCAACGAAACGTGGAAGCGTGCGAAAAGTGCCGAAGCCACAAAAAAATGAACGCAAGTAGCCCAGGTTGCTCGTCAACCTGGGTCGCGAAGCGACAAGAGGCTATGGAGAATGAAATCCAACAAGAATAACCTCCCACGGCTACGCCGCCCCGATTGACAAGCAATCGGGGCCACCCTGCGATCAAAACAAAGGATAAGCAATACAAAAATCCCAGTGCAGACGTATAAACGGGTTGGCGGGAGCCTGCCCTAAAGCTACGCTTCTCCTCATCGCTACTCCGCGTCGGGGTCTGGGAGGTGGCCGGTTTCGACGGCGGTTTGCAGTTCTTGCGGCAGGGCGTTCCAGGTGGCTTGATAGGTGGTTTCCAGAGGCACCCGGATATGCAGGCCCTCGCTAAGAAACAGCGGCATGTCGGGCAAGGCATCGCCCACGGTAACTGGCTCGATGTAGGCCACTCGCTGTGCTCCCGTCTCATAGGAGACGAGAATCCGGTCCTTGCCGGGCGGAAACTCGAACGCCTCTTCCTCGATCTCATCCCAAATCACTTTGTGGATGCCCCGCGGATCGCGGGACGTGGGCGGAAACAGATCGATAATCAGCACGTGGATTCCGTGGCGGAGAAAATCGATGGTCTTGTCCACGAAATCCGCGAGAGCCGAGCGGCTGTCCTTGTTGCCGGGTGAGATGATCTCGATCACCGCCAAGATCCGGCCCAAATGATGCCGAACCGCAATTCGGTTGGCCCGGCCCGAATAGATTTTTTGCTGCTGCTGCGGATGATCCGGGCTTGGGGAGCTTCAATCGTCGCCGCAACGCCTTCCGTCTGGGGGCGTTCCCGTCTGCTCTGGCTTTCGATCGCCCATACATCCGGCTCCCGCAAACCCGCCCGTTGCTCGACCAAGGCGGCAGTTCCAGGCGGCAGCATTCCCGCATTGAGCGCATCGGTGATCCGAATCGACCAACTCTGATGAAAATGATGAAACAACCCGGCGGGCACGCGGGTCCAATCATGAATCGGCATCGGCAATCTCCGCAATTCTTCAAAGGTCCGGTTCGCGTTCGTCAGCGGCGGATTCCGCTAATAGAAATTGTAATCGTTCCGCCACATCACGCGGAAGTGTCGTAGCACGGACCAATTTGTTACCATTCATCTCCCACCTGAATGGTCCGCTACAAATGCTATGTGCTGTTTTATGCGGGTGTAATGTAATGACAAGTGACTCGGAGCAGAGCTTCTGTCTCATGCAGCGCCTTGTGACCAGTCTTCCGTTGGACAATCTGTGGAACGAATTCGGTTTGGTTGAATCAACGCTCATCCGCGATTTGAGCGCCACCGAGATCCGCGAGTTACTGCGGGTCGGCCCGGTTCAATTCGTCGTGGCCGACGTCGCCGCCCCGCTCCAGTGGGTGCCGCTGGCCGAGTGCTTCAGGTTCTGGAAAGCCGAGGCGCAGTCGCGGGTGGCTGGTCAGGCCGGGGCGCGGTTAGAAGACTTCCCCGGCGAGTACTGCTATTTCGCATCTGAATGGCAGGCAGTGGATGGACCGCCGGTCGTCGTACTGGCGGTCGCCCACTAATCAAAGGCACGCTGAAGCTGTGCTGCACCAGACCCTACTTTTTAACTCACGGGGCATTCAAAGCCTTGGGGTTTGATGGCGAGGATTGTGCAGGGGAGTTGGGGCAGCAACTTTTCTGTGGTGTTGCTGGTGATTCCCATGATGAGCCAATGGATGGGGTGTTCCGCGATCGTCTCTAAGATGACGGTGTCCGGCGGGCCGTCTATCACTTCTGCGATGACGCCGGCTTCTACGGTGCGGAAATCGGTTTGGGCCAATTGCTCGTTCAGTTTTTGCTCGGCTGCTTGGCGCGGGCTTTGCTCTTCCAAAGCATGCACGATTCGCAATCTGGCCCCGGTCATGCGGGCGGTTCGCACGCCGAGTTCCAGAGCGTCTTGGGCGACTTCGCTGAAATCGCAAGCCACCAGGATTTCCAAGTCGTCCCAATTTGTGTTGGGCTGGGCAATCCAAACGGGACAAGGGCAAACCTGTAACAACCGCATGCCGGTGCTGCCGTAAAGCGGGAGTGAATCCGCCTCCGCATCGCGGGTTCCCACGATCACCAAATCATTCCCGTTCTCTCGGACGTGGCGGATGATTTCTTCCCCCGCGTCGCCCCGCGCGAGTTGAGCTTTCGCCGGGATGTCTTGGCTTTCCGCTTCTGCGATCAGTTCTTCCAAGATGCTTTGGGCTTCTGCATTTTGCGGGGAAGCCGCGAGATCGCAGGCCGCGAAAAACGTGAGTTCCGCCGAGGTTTGCTCTGCCAACCAAATCCCGCGCTCAATGGCGCACTGGGTGGGGGCACTCAAATCCCCGGCATGCGACAGATCCACGCCAACCAAAACTCGCTTGAAATAATCCATCGCTTCGCTCCCACGCGGGGAAATCTCAGTAATCTCATGGGGCTGACGCCCCACGCTCGCCTTTTTGATCTATTTGCGGAAACTTTCCATTAAGCTGTTGATCGCCGCGAAGGCTTGGTTCAAAACCTGGGGATCGGGCATGGGGACTTTCAAAAAAGTTTGGCCCGTGCGGTCGTCTTTTGTGGTTTCAAACGGAGAGCGCTGTTGGCCGTTGCCGTTCTTGGATTGGGAACCGTTTTGCGAACCCGTGGCGGCGGCGAGTTGTTCCAAGAGTGCCAAGCCGTTTTGCAGAAGTCCCGCCAGCGGATTGTCTGCAGGAGTTGTTGCAAGCGTTTCCGTGGGGGGGCCGGGTTTGTCTTCTTCGGGTTCGGCTTGCGGGGGAGTGCGGGGGATGTCTGAAGTGACTTTCTCGACCGATTCCATAAACCGCTTCAAGCGGCTTTCGCCCAAGAAGACTTCTTTCTCGCCGCCGTCCAAAATGCCCGCGAACAGGGATTTCTTGAAGGCCAACGTGGAGAGCATGCCCTGCTCGATGGTTCCCTCGGCGATGAAGTTGATGACCTGCACGGGCCGGGTTTGGCCGAGGCGATGCACCCGTCCGATGCGTTGTTCCAACACGGCGGGGTTCCAAGGAAGGTCCATGTTGACGACCACGTTGGCGTGTTGCAGGTTCAGCCCCACGCCGCCCGGCATCGGTGGAGAGGAACAATCGGCAGGCGGGGTCTTCGCGGAATTGCTCGATCAGATTTTTTCGCTTGCGGCTGGGCACGCCGCCGTGAAAGAAGACGTGCCCCCAATCATCGGGTGCGATCCGGCGTTTGATGAGTTCGTGCGTGCGGGTCCATTGGCTGAAGATCACGACTTTGTTCTCTTGGGATTCCAGGACATCTTGCAGAATCGCCAAGAGTTCATCGGGCTTGGTGCTGTGGTCGGTTTCGTGATCGATCAAAAACGTGCTGTTGCAACTCATCCGCATCATTTGCAGCGCGGCCATTCAGTATGCGCTGGTCCGTTTCGCGAAGAAAACCGTACCGCCGCCATTTCTGCACGATGCGGGCCACGACTTCGCGGTATTCTTCGTGCAGCGAGGCTTGTTGTTTGGTCATGGGCACGAAGAGATTTTTTTCCAAGCGGGCGGGCAGTTGATCGAGCACATCCTTTTTCCGCCGGCGGAGCAAAACGGGCTTCAAGGTTTCGCCGATTTTGTCGAGGTTTTTATAACCGATGACGCGGGTTGTGCCTTCTTCGTGGTCTTGGTGTTCGTGCAGAAATCGGTAAGTCGGCCCCAACCGATGCCGGTCTACGAACTGCACGATGGAGACCAATTCTTCCAACCGATTTTCGAGGGGCGTGCCGGTCAGCACGATGGCATAAGGGGTGTCGATTTGCTTCACGCTTTTGGCGGTGCGGGTCTCCCAGTTTTTGATGCGTTGGGCTTCGTCCAAAATCACCAGATCGGGAGCCAGCTTGGCGAGAAAATCCAAATCGCGGTACACGATGTCGTAATTCACGATTTTGTAGAACGAGTCTTCTCGGTATTGGGCCATCCGTTCGGGTCTTAAACCTTCGACCACGGTGGCATCTCGGCGGGTGAACTTTTCGATTTCGCGTTTCCATTGATGCTTGAGCGAAGTCGGGCAGACGATCAAAACCCGTTCCACGCCGAATTCTTGCGACATGATTTCCGCCGCCGCCAAGGCTTGCACGGTTTTGCCGAGGCCCATTTCATCGCCGATCAAGCACCGCCCCGCCCGTGCGGCGAACAGCGCCCCTTCGCGCTGATATTGATACAACGGAACCCGCAGCAGATTTTTGAAATGGGCACTGCGGGAACCCACGGGGAACACATCGTCCAAATGCTTTTTGCGTTTCTCCTCGTCCCTGACTTCGGCGACGAAACTCAGCAGATCCTCGTAACATCTTAAATCGTGATCGATTTCCGCAGCCTTCGAGAGAAACTTTTGGAACTTCGCGAACGCCTCCGGGCGCAGAACGCCCTCCTCATCGAAATACTTGTCGGCCAGGTCTTTCAGTTCGGAAGGACATTCGGTTCCCGCGCGGAAGATCGCCTTCCGCTCGGCCCCGTATTGCAGAAAGACTTCGGTGTATTCGGGATGAAAGCCTTCTTCCAACGCCGTTTTGCCGCCGCGTTTTTTTTCCAGTTGGGCCAGCGTGAATTCCAGGTGCTTGCAGGTTCCCAAATGATTGGTGGCGAAATCGGGGCAGGAACAGTAATTGACTCCCAACCCCGTGCCGCGAATCGCCACGCGATACGTGCTGCCGGAATCGGGGTTCCGCACGAGGAATTCCGAGAAGATTTTCTCGTCGCCAATGTTTTTCAGCGAATAGTTTTGATCCCGCCCGAACTGTCGGCGGAGTTCCACCTGCCAATCTTCCAGCGACATGTCATCGGGTTTTTTGGTGCGGGAAACCCGTTTCGGCTTGGGAGCTTTTTTCTTGACGAGTTTGGATTTCTTCGTGGCCATGATTTCGAATTCTTTTCGGGGATGCGTGGCTGGTGAGAGATTCTAAGCCAGCTATTATAACGCAAACCGGAAATGAATCTTAGGTTCAGCCGGATTTTTCGCAACGCGAAGCATCTTCGATTTGAAGGGAGCCTGAAAAATATGTCGTGGCTTTTCTTGTTTGTCGCGGGCCTGTTTGAATGGGGTTGGCCGATCGGGCTGAAATTCGCCTGGACCAAAGAAGGCGTACAAATCTGGCCTTTGGCGGGAGCCATCGTCTCGATGGTGGCCAGCGGTTCGTTTTTGCTGTTGGCCCAGCGGACGATTCCCGTGGGAACGGCCTACGCGGTTTGGACCGGCATCGGGGCCGTGGGCACGTTTGTGTTGGGGATTCTCCTGCTCGGCGAACCCGCCCAACTCGCAAGATTTCTTTGCGTGGGTTTGATTATCGTCGGCATCCTCGGCCTGAAATTCTTTTCCCCCGTTTGAGCAAAAAGGCGGTTTCAGGCGTTGGCGGGGTCGGGTTGCAGGGGCGAGTTTTCCAGCTTGAGATAGCGGTATTTCACGGCCAGGCGGACGCAAATCAAGGCGAAGCACCAGCCGATGGCAGCTCCGACGAGAATGTCGCTGGGATAATGCGCCCCGGAATGCAGGCGATGTCCCATCACCAAAACGGCCATCAGAAAAAATAACGCCCGCCCGCGCGGATATATCGTGCTAAGCATCACCGCCATCCCGAATGCCGTCGCCGTGTGAGCCGAGGGAAAACTTTGAATGCGGGTTCCTCCGTGCAGCAGGGGCATCCAACCGATGATTGTGTCGTGAACGTCCAGAGTGCCGAATTCATAATTTCGCGGGCGGATGCGGCTGACCCATAACTTGGCGATGTCGGCCAAGATCCCGGCCCCCACGCCGGCGGTGCAAAGGCTGAAGCCCGTTTTCCATTGTTTTTTGTCCAGCAGCAAAATCGTCAGCGAGGCGATCACTACGCCCACACCGTGCCCGAAGGGTTCCACGTTGTCCAAGATATTCCGCAGAAACGCAGGTTCCCCCTGGTTAATTTTGAAGCAATGCAAAGAAATCCAGACATCGTAGGGAAACACCAGCCAAGCCAAGCCGAGCAACACGACCGGGGGAATCCAGCCCTTGAGGCAATAGGCGTGCGAAATCCAAGGAGAATTTTCCTCCTCCCCCGAAAGCATCACGGGCGGGTTCGGCAGGGTACGGGGCATTTTAAGCGGTGTGGCCGTCATATACCTGATAATCTGTTGAGGGTTTCACGGCGGCAAAAAGAAGTGTTCTGGATCTAATAGCGGAATTTTGGGAAAACCCGCTGAAGTCGATTTTGGGTTCCGCAGGGATTTTCGCGATTTTCGCCGTTTTGCGAAGAGGAATAATTGTAGCGGCCTCCACAAAATGATTTTGAGATGAAAAAACCTCGAACGCAAAGCTCACAGCACGGTAGAGCCGCAACCAAAAACCGATTGATGAGTGTCGAGTGATGATTTTTGAATGTTGAAGTAGGAAATCGAAGTCAGCGCCAGCGAGCATCCAATTGGTTTTTACGCTGACGGCGTCACATTCCAAAGCCCAGAGTCGCGAAGCGCACTCTGGGTGGAGGGGCCATCCAAAGCCCTTACCCCGAAAGGGCTAAACAATGCTGTTGGTATAACCCCTTCGGGGTAAATGCGGATTTTCCTTCACGTTCCCAGGGTGGCGCGGCTGCGCCGCTGACCCTGGGCTATGGAATGTAATGCCTTCGGCGTAAAGACTTTGAAGCAAAGTGAATAACTGAAATCTTCTCATAAAATACAAATTTCAATGGATTGCAGTGCAATGGAAAGCAAACCGCGTTCTCTGAAAATGAATTTGAGATGAGCTGATCTATTTTTTGCAATCTTTAACGGAACGATCTGCCATAAACGCGACGATCAAAGACTTTGCGTTAAACAATCATCATTGCAGACTGAGCAGGACCGGCAGTTCGCTCGAAACGAAAAATCTTCCCACGAACTCCACTGAATAAACACTCACTCTTTTGCCAAGAGAAAGAAACGCGCGATGGAACGCCGTTGGCCCTTGGGGGCGATTGTTGTCGGGATGGCTTTGCTGACGTTTTTCCTCGGTTTGGGCACGCCCCAACTTTTCGATGAGGATGAACCCAAAAACGCCGAGTGCGGGCGGGAAATGTTCGCGCGGGGCGATTGGCTGGTTCCCACCTTCAACGAGGATCTCCGCACCGACAAACCGATTTTGGTGTATTGGTTTATGCTGACGGCGTACCACATGTTTGGAGTAACGGAGTTCGCCGCCCGCTTTTGGTCCGCCGCGCTCGGCGTGGGAACCTGTCTGTTGACTTACAACATCGGGCGGATTTTGTTCTCGCCCAAAGTGGGTGCTTGGGCCGGGGTGATGCTCGCCAGCACGTTGATGTTTACCACAATTTCGCGGGCTTCCACGCCGGATTCCACGCTGATTTTCTTCACCACGCTGTCGCTGTTTTTGTTCGTGCGATTGGGCTATTTGAAACCCAAAGTCGCGGGGGAAACTCCCACCGAAAATTGGCGAGACCTATTGCCCCGGAAGACCGCCGCGTTCTTGGCGATTTATGCCGCGATGGCGGGGGCGGTGCTCGCGAAAGGTCCGGTCGGCGTGCTGTTGCCTTGCCTGGTGATCGTTTTTTTCCTCTATGCCACCTCGGTCAACCAGCGAGAACCCTTGGAAATCGGCAACGCGGATGTTTCTTCCTCCCGTTGGTCGCGGTTTGGAAGTTTGCTGAAGCGATGGTTTCAGCCGGGCGATTTTTTTCGCATCACCTGGGCGATGCGTCCGTATTGGATTTTGCTTTGCGTGGCTGCGATTGCTTTGCCTTGGTACGTCGCCGTGGGAATAAAAACCCACGGGGCATGGCTGGAAGGATTTTTGGGCCAGCACAACGTGGGCCGATTTTTGAAGCCGATGGAAGGCCACCACGGCCCCGTGCTTTATTACCCGATTGCGATTCTGCTGGGTTTTTTTCCCTGGTCGGTGTTTTGCCTGCCCGTGATTCGCGGCGTGATGCAGCGACTGCGGCGAGAGTCCGCCGAGTATAAAGGGCTGTTGTTCGTCGTGGGTTGGTTCACGGTGTATTTGGTATTCTTCACCTGTGCGCGGACCAAACTTCCCAACTACATTCTGCCCTGCTACCCGGCGATTGCGTTATTGACGGCTTGGTGGTTTGAACGGGCCGGCGAAGAAGGTTTCTTCCGTTTTGTATCGCGGGATTTCACCTGGGCTGCGTGGTCGTTCGTGTTCGTGGGGTTGGCGATGATCGTGGGCTTGAGTATCGTCAGCACCATGCTGTTGCCGGGCGAAACGTTTCTGGCGGGCTTGGGACTCGTGCCGTTGTTGGGAGGTATTCTGGTATGGCGGATCGTGAAAAACCACGGCATTCCCGCGGCAAGAATCGCATTTGCAGGCGTGGCCGGGATCTTTATTTTGATGGTCTTCGTCTGGGCGGCTCCGCGAATTAGCCGGCATCAGGATGGCGCTTTTTTGGCCGAGCAAATCCGCCATCGGCAAGATGCTACCGCCCCCGTGGCGACCTACAGCTATTTTCCGCCGGGCTTGGTGTTTTATGCACAAAGGCAAATCAACCACTGCCGAAAGCCGTCGGACTTGCCGGAATTTTTCTCGCATGAAAACGCGCTCTTAATTACGCGGGCCGACCGTTTGAAGGATCTCAAACCCCAGCTTCCCGAAGGCACGAAGGTTCTCGCCCGCCGCCGTCGTTTTCTCCGCAGGCACGACATCGTAGTCATCGGCCGCCCGGAAGCCCAATCCCCGCCCATCGCCAGCCGGCCAAACTCCCGAAGCCGACAATAGGGATCGCAAAGAAAACCATTTCCCGTTTTAGGGCATCCAATGTAACCAGGGTGGCTCACGCCCCGGCTCGCCATTATGAAGAATCTTTGATCGAAAATTGTGCCGGCGGAGTGGGTTGCGGGGGCGGTTTCGTGCTATGGTGGGCCGAGACCGCCGCTTGTGTTTCTTTCAACTCAAAGTCTTTCCCATGAAACCGATCCTGTTAATCGCCGCTGTTTTGGTGCTTCCCTTGGTCTGGGGCTATCTTGCGGAACAATTGCTGAGGCGAATCTGGCCGGGCCGGGCCGAGACTTCCGCCGACTGGGCGAGTTCCCAAGGCGAGGATGACAACCAAACTGCATATCTGGACTTTCAGATTTAGAGGCGACACCGTGACACCCGACATGATTGATTTTCTCCGCCTGGCTCCCTTGGGATTTGCCGTGGGGATGTATGGAACCCTGGTGGGTGCGGGCGGCGGATCGGTTTTGGTTCCGGCATTGCTGTTCCTGATGCCGGACGAAACCCCCGCGACGGTGACGGCCATTTCTTTGGCCGTCGTGTTTTTTAACGCCTATAGCGGAACCGTGGCCTATATGCGGATGGGGCGGATCGATTACTACGCGGGCACGTTGTTCTCACTCGCGGGAGTCCCCGGCGCGATCCTGGGCGTGATGTTGGTCCACGTGGTTCCCCGTGCCGTTTTCGATCCGGTGTTCGGACTCTTGCTATTCGTCATCGGACTGTTTCTGGTAATGAACCCGCTCGGGGCAAAACAAGGCGATGTTTCCACGCAGTCCACCCGCACCCCGAATGCGACGCTGGGTTCCATCGGCAGCGCTTACATCGCGGTACTGTCCAGCTTGTTGGGCATCGGCGGCGGCGTGATCCACGTTCCTTTTCTGATCCGCGTCTTAAGAATGCCGACACATTCCGCTACCGCCACTTCGCATTTCGTGTTGACGTTCATGGCACTTACCGCCACGGTGACGCACGTGGTGATGGGGGAATTTGAATCCGGGTCCAGCATCAACCGCACAATGTGCCTGGCCGTGGGCGTGATGATGGGTGCTCCCCTGGGGGCGGCGTTGTCCACCAAAGTCCGCGGCTCGCACATCGTCCGCCTGTTAGCGACGACCTTGTGCCTCGTCGGATTAAGACTCATCGCCCGCATGTTTTAACGAGGCGGAGTGCGGAGGGCGGAGAGCCAGAAAATACAATCGAAACCAAGACACTCCGAGGGGTGGCTTTTACCGCGATTCGCGGGTGAGTGTGCGGAAGCGCTTCAGCAAATCTTGCGTGATCGGCCCCGGTTTGCCCGTGCCGATGGGCCGGCCATCCAAACTGACCACGGCAATGACCTCGGCGGCGGTTCCGGTCAGAAAACATTCATCGGCCACGTAGATGTCGTGCCGAGTGAATGCGGTTTCCTCGCAGCGAACTCCCGCGTCGCCCGCCAAGCCGATGACCGCATTGCGGGTGATGCCTTCCAGAATCCCGGCGTCCGCAGGCGGAGTTTTTAGCACGCCGTTCTTCACGATGAAAATGTTGTCGCCCGTGCATTCGGCGACTTCGCCTTTATGGTTGAGCATCAAGGCTTCCACGCTGCCGGCGTCGGTTCCTTCGATCTTGGCCATGATGTTATTCAGGTAATTCAGCGATTTGATCCGCGGACTGAGCGCGGCAGGATGGTTGCGAATCGTGCTCGCGGTGACGAGCTTCATTCCGTTTTGGTAAATCTCATCCGGGTACAGCGTGATGGTGTCGGCGATGATGATGATTTGCGGATCGCTGGTCTTGCGGATGTCCAACCCCAAACTGCCCGCACCCCGCGTCACGACCAACCGCACGTAGCCATCGCCGAGGCCGTTGGCTTTGACGGTCTGGTTGACGGCAGCGATCATGTCGGCGGCGGGCATGGGGATTTCCAAGCGAATCGCCCGGGCGCTTTCGTAAAGCCGCTCGATGTGTTCTTTCAGGAGAAATACCACGCCCGAGTAAACGCGAATGCCCTCGAACACGCCGTCGCCGTAGAGCAAACCGTGATCGTAGACGCTAATTTTGGCGTCTTCCTTGGGAAGCAGTTTCCCATTGATGTAAACCGAGGCCGGCATTATTCTGACTCAATCAAAGGGACTTAAAGGCGAGCGGGGGGCGTAAGCCCCCTGGTTCTGCCGGATTGTAAAAAGGCGAACACCATCTTATGTGAAGTGCTATAAAGATCGCATCATTTTTGGTGAATCGCGAGTGACCAGAGGGCTGATGCCCTCCGCTCGCCTAGGATTCACGTTTAAGCGTTTCAATCTGGCCTTCGTTCAACCGCACGATGCGGTCGGCTTGGCGGGCGATGTTGTCATCGTGCGTTACCATAATAATAGTGAGCTGGTCTTGCTCGTTCAAGCTCTTCAACAGACCCATGATTTCCTGGCCCGTGCCGGAATCCAGGTTGCCCGTGGGTTCATCCGCCAACAGCACGCGCGGCTTGATGACCAACGCCCGGGCAATGGCGGCCCTTTGCATTTCGCCGCCGGAAAGTTTCGATGGCTTATGCTTAACCCGGTGTTCCAGCCCGACTTTTTGAATGATCTCGCGGGCTTGGTCGCGCAGCTCTTTTCGCCTTTTCCAGTAGCCCATTAAGGAATGGCGGATCATCAAAGGGGCCAACACGTTTTCTTCCAAGCTGAGTTCCGGCAGCAGATGATAGAACTGAAAGATAAACCCGAACACGCGGTTTCGCAGTTGGTCCCGGGTCTTGGCGGGCAGATCATCAATTCGCCGGCCATCCAGAAAAATCTCGCCCACGTCCGGGGTGTCTAATAGCCCCAGCAAGTGCATCAGCGTGCTTTTGCCGGACCCGGATTGCCCGACAATCGACAGAAACTCCCCGCGCTTCGCGGAGATTTTCACGCCTTGCAGCACGCGAATTTTCTGATGCCCGTAGCGGTAAGATTTTTCGATCGCGACGGCTTCCACGTGCATCGGCGGCGGCGCGGAACCAGGTTGCGGTTCCGCTTGAGCCGCTGCCATCACTTCATTCGCCGCGTCTTCCACGATGCCAAGTTGTCCCATGTCTTCGACCTCCATGATCGGGGAATGAGTTTTCAGTTTTCGGTTTTCATTTCTGCCTACCGCCTACTGCATACCATTTCACTCGTACCGCAGCGCTTCCACTGGGTGCAGTTTGGACGCTCTGCGGGCGGGCAGCACGCTGGCGAGTACCGCAATCGTCATTGCGCCCAAGGCCACCCAAAACACCGTCATGGGGTTAATGACCGTGGGGATCTCCGGGAAGTAATAGATTTTCTCGTCGAAGACTTTCCGCCCGGTGATCCAGGTGATCCAACTTTCAATCTTGTTGATGTTGTTGACGAAGGCCAATCCCAAGGCCACGCCCACGCCGCTGCCCACGATTCCCAAAGCCAAACCGTAGGCCAGAAAAATGCTCATCACGCCACGCGAGCTGGCCCCCAGGGATTTCAAGATGCCGATGTCGCGGGTTTTTTCGACCACGATCATAAAAAAGATCGCCAAGATGCCGAACCCGGCCACCGCGATAATCAGGAACAACAGCACGTTCAAGATCGCGGATTCCACTTCCACCGCCGAGAGCAAAGGGCCTTGCTTTTGCTCCCAGGTCTTGACCGAAAACAAGCCCGGCGGAAATGCGGCTTGCAGGTTTTTGACGACCTCATCGGCATCGTCGAAGTTCTTGAGTTTGATTTGGATCGAAGTCACGTTCCGCACTTCGGTGTCGGGGGCGATCATCCCGCGAATTTCTTGCAGGTATTCCAGATTGCAGAACACGAGGTTGGAATCGTATTCGCTCATGCCGCACTTGAAGACATCTACAATCGTCGCATTGAAGTGCCTGGCGTCCGGCGGACGGCCGGCAGAGACCGTGCTGATTCTCACGTCGTCGCCGGGGCGGACCATCATCTGCGTTTTGACTTCGCCCGTACCTTCTTCATCGTAGGGATAACTAATCAGCCCCAAGCCGACGTACAACCGGCCCGGCAATGGGGCATTGGGGTCGGCGGGTTTTTCCGGGGCCTTGGGGGGAAACAAATCATTCGGATCGCCCGGAGCCTGCTTGTCGAGCAGTTTCCCGAATTTGTCGAACGGGTTCTCCGAGGAGACTTTTTGCCCGGCTTGGAAAGGCGGGCTTTCCTTCGCCGCGATGGCTTCGGGTTTCGCGGCGGGTTTGACGTTGTCTTTGGCTGCCTTCGCATCGAAGGGCGGCACTTCGCCGGGATGGAAGGGTTTGAGTTCCACATCCTCGGCTTCCTCGGCTTCGTTTTTGTGAATTCGAAACTGGTTTACTATCCATTGTTGGCGTTCCATCCATTGTTTGCGGTAAGCCGCCGCTTCTGCGGTGAGTTCCCAACCCGGTTTCACGTCCCGCGAGCGGAGCGGGGCACGCACGACTTTGCCGGCTTCTTTGATCTGGTTATAGCTTTCCAGATAATCCTTCAAAGGCCCGACTTTGGCTTTGCCTTCGGGCTGAATCCCGATCAGCGTGACCGGCCGGGTGATGTATTGGCCAGTGTAATTGAAGGTCAGCATGCCGTAGACTTCGACGGTGGCGGTCATGGACTCGATTTTATCGCCCGTGATTTCGCGAATGCGGGCCATTTGCATTTCCGCATCCGGCACGCCGTCGAGGCTGTTGGTCTCTACGATCACATCGGCCAACAGCCCGCGAATGCGGTCCCGCATTTCGGTGCTGAACCCCGCCATCACGCTGTTGACCACAATCATCGTGGCCACGCCCAGCATCACGCTGATAATGCACGCCAAAGCAATGTACCGCGTGCGAAGATACCGAAAACAAAGCAAAATCTTGTACATGGGACATCCTTGTCCGGTTGGAAATTTGTCCGTGGTCCGTTGAAATTTGTTCTTAGTCTTAAGCTTGCCCGACTAAGGCTTGGCAAGTTGTTGGTTGAGTTCTTGAAACACGCCATAGTCTTCGGGGCGAACTTCGGCGACGTGAAATCCCGCTTGTGCGATTTGCCGAATGGCAGATTGCACGGCTTCTCGCAGGCTCTTTTCCTCCCGATCAAAGTCAATCACCACTTCTCCCCCGATCACTCCCGGTGAACTATCATCGCAACCTGCCGCGAAAATTTGGTCGGACAATTTCAAGAACGCCGCTTGCGTCATGTCATCCACCACATCATCGCAGTCGGCCAGCACAAGGGAAAAGTGGTAAGTTTGCACGGACATGGTCTTTTCTCATTGCGAGTCACAGAGGAATTTATGCTTTCTTTAGCATCATCGGCGTGTGGGCAACTGTCAACAGCTCTTCGCAAAGCACGGGCATGATTTTCGGGGCTTCGAGGAGTCGAATGAATCGCTTTCCGGCAACCTTCCCGATTGTGAAATGTGCATAACATATATCCCCAACTATGTCCGCCAATCGATTGCACCACTTCCCAACCATTGTCTTCGGCATGCTGCAAAGCCGCTTCGATGTGTTTGTTGGGATGGCGACTTCGTGGCATATCAGTTCTACTTCATTTGGTCATGGGGCTTTTTCGCCTTCCGGCCGTAGCAGCGGGAAGAAGATTACGTCTCGGATGCTTTGGCTATTCGTTAATAACATCACCAAGCGGTCGATGCCGATGCCTAGTCCGCCTGCCGGGGGCATGCCGACTTTTAGGGCGCGGATGAAATCGTGGTCCATCTTGGCCATCGAATCCTCTTCCGCCAGGCCCGCGAGTTGGGTGCGGAACAGTTCTTCCTGTAATCTGGGATCGTTGAGTTCGGTATAGGCGTTGGCCAATTCCATGCCATGCACGAACAACTCGAACCGCTCGGCGACGTGGGGATCATCCGCTTTGCGTTTGGTCAAAGGGCAAATGCTGGCCGGGTAATCGATCACGAAGGTGGGATCCTTTAGATGATCTTCCACCACGGCTTCAAAGACTTCGTTCACAATCACGTCGGGATGCACTTCCGACTTCTCCATGCGTTCGATGAGTTCCTTGCCGATCTTACCCGCGTGGGCGAGTTCGGTGGCTTTCTTGGCCACGGCGGCGGTGTCGCTCATTTCGCAGCCCGCGTGTTCGCGGAACAAATCCGCGTATTTTCGGCGCGGCCAAGGCGGCGTGAAATCGATCTCGTCCTCCCCCCACGAAAAGACCAAAGATTCTTCCCAGGTCTCCTGGCCTTCGGTTTCCCCGCACTGCACCATCCGGGCGGCGTCGACGATGAGCGCTTCGGTCAGATCCATCATCGTTTCGTAATTGCCGTAAGCCTGATAGATTTCGATCATCGTGAATTCGGGATTGTGCGTGGTGTCGATGCCTTCGTTTCTGAACACGCGCCCGATTTCGTAAACCCTTTCGATCCCGCCCACCATCAACCGCTTAAGATGAAGTTCCAAGGCGATCCGCAGGTAGAGTTCCATGTCCAACGTGTTGTGGTGCGTGATGAACGGCCGGGCGGCGGCTCCGCCGGCGATCGCGTGCAGCACCGGGGTTTCGACTTCATGAAAGTTCTGATCGCTTAAAGTTTGGCGGATCGAATTGAGAATCCGCGTCCGCTTGAGCATTTTCTCTAACACGCCTTCGTTGTAAATCAGGTCGATGTACCGCTGCCTGAGCAGCATTTCGGTGTCTTTGGCTCCGTGGAATTTTTCGGGGGGCTGGGCTAGCGATTTGCAGAGGACGGTCAGCTCTTGAACGAAGATCGAAATCTCGCCCGAATCCGTCAGGCGCAACAGACCTTCCACGCCGATCAAATCGCCCAAGTCCAACTGCCCCATCAGTTCCCATTGGGCATCGGACAACTCGCCCCGCGAGAATAAGAGCTGAATCTTTCCTGTGTAATCTTGCACGTCGTAGAACCGTAATTTACCCGCTTTGCGGCGAAGCATAATCCGCCCCGCGATCTTGACCCGCTCGCCATCTTGGCCGGATTCTTTGGGGGCCAACCCGCGAACCTCGGCAATCGCTTGGTGATTGTCGAAGCGCCCGCCGAAGGGATCGTGCCCCAACTCCACAATGCGGTCGAGCTTTTTCAGGCGTTCTTTTTCAAAGCGGTCGATTTTCTCGGCGGACATCAGGGCGGTTCGTTTCTCTTGGCGGTCTTCGCGGGGGGAATTTTCCCTCTGGAAAAGCTCCGGGGATTAGGGAAAGTCGGCAAATCATGGAAAAAAGTTCAAAATCCGTCAATGCCAACTCGGTCGAAACCGCCCGGTTTCTTCAGTCGGCCTCTTCCTCTTCGTATTCCTCCTCCTCCAAAGGGGAGACGGACGTGGGTTGGCCTTGCGTTTTCAGGGCATTGCAAGTTCCCACTAAGACCGAAGTGGCGGCGATGATGAGTACCAGGATCACGACTTGCCCGATCCACCACGAATTTTTGTAGGTCTGGCCGGACTTCGGGGCCGACAACGTCAGTTCGGTTTGCTGGTGGAAGGTTTGGCGCTCATCGTTGAATCCGTTTCCGACTTTGACCGGAAACGTCGCGGCAACTTGGAGGTTCAGTTTCAGCGTTTTTCCCACCCAGGATTTGTCATCGGGAAGAAGGAGTTTGGCCCACATCCGATGGGTGTTGTTCGACACGTTTTTCCCGCTGATCGTGTTGCCCCACTGGCTGTTTTTGGTTTCGCCGTTGATGGGAGTTTGCCCGATTCCCAATCCCCCGGCATTGGCGATTTTCACGTTCACCGAACCGTGCCAGTAGCTTTTCACGCTGGTGATTTTCTCGTTGAAGTATATGCACGGCTTGTCGCCCGGTCCGCACACGGCGGGATAGCAACCGGGGTTTTGCACCCAACCGTTGATGCCCGCCATCATCACCGGCACAATCGCCATCAGCACGGCGACCAGCAAAAACATCAGCCCCAGCCAACTCCCGAACGTCAAACCGCCGACGGCTTGCCCGTGTTCCTCCCAGCGGTCTTGGGGCTTCTGGGTGAGTTGAGCTTTGCTGCGCATGCGGTTGCCTTCCAAATCCTTGTTGGGATTGTAAAAGCAAGCCAGCATGTTCCAGAGAAAAGCCAAACTCATGGTGCCCGTGGCGATATAAGCCGAAGTCGCGATGGTGATTACGTGCGTCAAACCCAAAATCAACGCCACCGCGACCCCCACGACCGCGACCGCCGCCCCCACCCAAAACCGCGTGGATCGCTCGTGCGCGATCATTTCCGGTTGCATTAAACCGCAGTGGGGGCAGGGATGCTGATCGACTTCGGTGAGGGTGGCCTTGTCGGCGGCTTGCTGCGCGTTGAGCACGCTCTGCGCCTCATTGGCGGCTTCGCCTTTGACTTCCCGCTTGAAAACGTAAGCGAACTTGCCGCCGCAGCCGACGCAGGTGTGCTCTTTCAAACAGGCAACGGAGATACTGGCCTTGTAGGTTTTGGCCATCGGATCGATCCTCAAACGAAGAATTAAGCAGAGACGTGGGAATTTGAGCTTTCGATTGTCGAATCGCTTGCGGGGATGTCAAGCGACTTTTTTTCGCGAAAAGAATTCTCTAGCCGGCGTAATCGCGGGAATCGTCAAATTGGCAAATCTTCCCTTCAACTGTTCCCAAACCTACAATAGGAAGAGTCAAGGGCTTCGCGAAAATGCGGCTGCGGAAAAAACTTCGGGCCGATGTAACTTCAAGCCGCATCGCGGATTTCGCGGAACCCGGCGGCTGATTGACCCCTATTTTTCCAGGGGCAAACGCGCTTCGGCATTCCTTCTGCATAGGATGCAACCAATCAGTTTTGACGTTACCGCCCCCAAGAACGTTGTGCTGAGATCAATCTTGCTACCTGTGTCAACCCAAACATTCTAAAGATTTCATCGGATATTGTTCGATAGAATGGGTCAGACGGTTGGATTTGGAACAGACCGCAGAATGCTTCATGGCGATTGCAGGGATGCAGTCCGCGGGCTTTTTCGGGTCGAGCCGTGTTTTCAGGGGGGAAGGACAATTCGGATACATCCTACCGACAGAGCCGGATGCTCTGGCGAATAGCCTCCGGTCCCACCTCCCGCCGTTCATTCCACGGATCTGTTTCAGATCTCTCGTGAACGGTTTCTCGATTGATTCCCGTTTTATCGATGTCTTGATGGTATGGATGGCGTTTTGCCATTCCTTCCATGCCTATGTAGGAACGTTCCGCAGTATGCCTTCGGCATTCTAAAGAACGTTTCTAAAACAGTCAGCCCCGACCCAAAACCACGGTGGTACTCGTTTGTCACGGACCCAGTTTGGCCAGGAAGTGCCGGCCATCGTGCAGGGGTGAAGATCTGGAGGGCCCGACAAACCCTCTTTGTTGGCAATGACAATGTAATTGGAGAGCCCGCGATGAGGACGATCTTCACTACTGGACAAGTAGCCAAGATCTGCAAAGTTGCACCCCGCACTGTCAGCAAATGGTTCGATTCGGGTCGGCTTCGTGGTTACCGCATTCCAGGTAGCCAGGACCGCCGCATCCCTCGCGAACATTTGATTCGATTTCTGAAAGAGCACGGGATGCCGCTTGGAGAATTGGAAGATGAAGTAATGGGCAAAGTATTGCTCGTGGGAGCCGACTCCCCCGTGCGTGCCAGCCTAGGAGAAATGATCGGCGAAATCGATTTCAAAATCGAATCTGCCGCAAGTGGGTTTGAAGCCGGCATTCAGGCGGAAAGCCTGCACCCGGATTGCGTGGTCGTCGACTTCGCAATGGGGCGAAACGAAGCCCTGATGATTGCCCAAAACCTAAAGAAAAACACGGAATACACCGAAACCGTGTTGATCGGACTATTAACCGATGATGACAACGCCAGCGGTTTCGACCGCGCGTTGTTCAACGAAACGTTCCGCAAACCCTTTGACGCCGCCCTTTTGGCCGAACGGATTCGGACGTTGGTGGGCCGCAAAAAACAGCTCGCTTAGTTGGAAGCCTTTTTCCTTTTGGGAAGAATCTTCCAAATCGTGGCGGCAATTGCGCGGCAGGAACCCCGTGCCTGAACGGGGCTTCCTCCCCGAACTTTCGGGGGCACGCGAGCCATAAACAGCTAAACTCCAACGGGCAACCGAGTGCGATACTCGGTTGCCCGTTGGAGTTTTCTTTGGTCCCTCAAGTTTTTGGGTGGGAATTGGCGTGGCTGCCGGGAATCTAAGACCGGTCATTTTATTAGCCAAAATTCGCTTTAGATGCAACACCATTCAAAAATGCCCAGAAACTGTCCGATAATCTATATAGGTGTTTTTTGAGTTAGGTCTTGCGCATTCAGAATCCTCACGATTCAATGCATACGGGAAAGGAATTCGCCAATGAACCAGGTACGCAGCTTGAAGGTAGACATCGCAGGGAAGCAGTATAATATCACCTCAAGCCCGGATGATGCGTATTTAAATAGTCTTCAAGGTGCTTTTGAACCGGAGATGGTCAACCTCTTTAAGACATTGGCCCAAAACAGCGAAACCATTATCGATGTGGGGGCCAACATAGGCTGCACGTCCATCCTATTTGGGACCATTGCAAAGCAGGTTTACTCTTTTGAGCCTTCCCCCACAACATATGGGTTTCTCAAGTCGAATCTTGAACAATCGGGTCTAAAAAACATCCGAACCATGCAAATGGGTCTGGGTTCGCAAACGAGCGAGTTCAAATTGCACTATTCCCCGATGAACCGTGCCGGGGCTTTTGTCACGTCGGACAAAATGGGATCCGTCTATGCCACGGAAAGCATTTCCATCCGTAGGATGGATGATGTTCTCAAGCCGCTTAACCTCGCTGGAATTGATCTGATTAAAATTGATGTGGAAGGCTTCGAGAAGCATGTGATCCAAGGCGCGGTTGAAACTCTGGCCACGTACAAGCCGATTGTTGTGCTCGAGTTAAATCATTGGTGCTTAAATGCATTCCAAAGAATGTCTGTTCCCGACTTTTTCGACTTTCTTCGATCCGTCTTTCCTGTGTTGTTGGCGGTCGATGGGACGACCTATCTCGACCTGCATGACGAAAATGAAAAGATGTCGGTCATGCACGACCATATCGTCCATTGGAAATATCTTAATCTTGTGGCAAGTTATGATGAAAACACGCGATTAGCTCGGTTTCAATCCGAATATCAACATAAGCATCGTGCCGCATAAGGCCAACAGCTCCCTCCCCGAACTTTCGGGGGCACGCGAGCCATAAACAGCGAAACTCCAACGGGCCACCGAGTCTCATACTCGGTGGCCCGTTGGAGTTTTTTGCGTATGGAAATTGGCCGTTGTCAGTCGTCCGTCGTGCTTTCTGTCTTCAGATGTTCGTAGAGTTCCACTTTGCCCATTCCCAAGCCAAGGAGACCTGGTTCCACATTGAAGAAGTCGATGCTTTCCCCCCACATCGTAATGAACTTGAACATCTTGGCCCATCACGGTTCTGTATCCAACAAGACACAATTCAATGGGGAGATAAATGGCCTCGCTTGTCCCCAAGGAAAACGCTGCCATTCAGATTTCTCCGGTGGCCCGGTCGTTTTCCTTGAGCTTTCGGCGGGTTACGTAATGTTCCACAAGTTGGCCATCAACCAATTCGGTTTTCTTGGGTGAGCCAAACTCCGCGTGAACCTGTTCTTGTGAAGTGACTTTTCGCAACTCCAAACCCGAACCCGAAACCATGCTCGAACACCCGCTGGCAAGCAGGCAACTCAAACTCAAGATCAGCAAGAGACTTCGCATAGTGCGGAGATTTACAGAATCACTTTGTATCCGGCCAGGCCAATTGGAGAGCAAACTCCGGCCTGCCGGCGAATGCCGTTGGACGCACAATTGCAGGCAGCAGTCGATTACTTGCTTTCTGTCTTGACCGCTTCGATGAGCGTGATGAACGCCATCTTCTCGATGGGAAGTTGCACTTCGGGTTCCTCGATGGGCGAGCGAGCGATGCCCGTGGTCTTGAAATACCTGCGCAAATAGGGGATTTGGGTATAAAAACTGGTGTTGGTGAAACGCTCTTCGATGGTGGCCGCCGTCAATAACACGTGGGTTTTCGTGGCTTGCTTGATCGTTCCCTCATACGTTCTAACCGACATCCCGGAATCGTTGATCGAATGGGGGTGCATCGTAATCCGGCATTGTGTGCCCTTCGCCAGAATCGAGGGCGAAGCAAAAATCTGCACATTCCGGCTTGGCGTCGCAAGATCTTCTGCGAAGGAAGAGCGCGCGAACAAACAAGCCATTATCCCGGCAGCAAGCCAAACGTTTCGAGCCGACATCTTCCACCTCCTGATCGAATGCGGTCCAAGAATTTCCTAAAACGTCCGGCCCTATAACCGATTGGGCTTTGTTCGGCAAGGTTTGTCGGATAGAAGGGAGTTGTCGGGCAGAATAAATCCGTTTAAGGAACCTGAGATGAACTCGCGGCAATTGATGAAACTCGGCGTGCCGGAACATTGCATCGAGCAGGCGATCGGCGCGATTCGGAAGTCGGCCCAAGCGGGCACGCTGCGCGGCGGGAACATCAAACAGCAATTCAAAGCGGTTTTGGCTTCCCCGGGAGAATTTGCCGAGGATGAAATCTTCGGCGAGTTCGCCCAAGAATTGCTGGCGGATCGGGAAGTCATCCGCACGGAACCCGTGTCTTACCGCACCTGGGGCGAAGACATTGATGAAGGGGCGCACCAGCAAATGTATCAAGCCTGCCAAGTTCCCGGCGCGGTGGGCGCGGCGTTGATGCCCGATGCCCACTTGGGTTACGGTCTGCCCATCGGCGGAGTCTTGGCGATGGAAAACGCGGTGATTCCTTATGCCGTCGGCGTGGACATCGCCTGCCGGATGAAACTCTCCGTACTCGACATGCCGGTGGAGACGATAGAGAAAAACTTTCCTGCCTACAAATCGGCCTTGGAAAAAGGCACGCGGTTCGGCGTGGGCAGCGAACACAAAACGCCGCAAGAGCATGCGGTGATGGATCGGGATTGGAGCATTACCCGCATTACCCGCGAACGCAAAGACCGGGCCTGGAAACAACTGGGCACTTCCGGTTCGGGCAATCATTTTGTAGAGTTCGGTTTGCTGACCCTAACCGAACGCGATGAGGAATTGAATCTGGATGCCGGCGAGTACGTGGCTTTGTTAAGCCATAGCGGAAGCCGGGGCGCGGGGGCGGCGGTGTGTTCCACGTACAGCGGAATCGCCCGCGCGAAAATGCCCAAGCGTTATGCCCATTTGGGCCGTTTGGCGTGGCTGAGCATGGACGACCAAGCCGGCCAGGAATACTGGGCCGCGATGAATTTGATGGGCGAATACGCCTTAGCCAACCATGCGGTGATTCATCGTTTGGTCAGCAGCCTAATGGGAGCGGAAATAATTGCGGGCGTGGAAAACCACCACAACTTCGCCTGGAAGGAAACTCATTTGGGCAAGGAAGTTTTCGTGCATCGCAAGGGGGCGACCCCGGCGGCATTAGGCGAACTGGGCGTGATTCCCGGTTCGATGGCCGACCCCGCGTTTATCGTGCGGGGCAAGGGGCACCCGGAAAGTTTCACGTCGGCTTCCCACGGCGCGGGCCGTTGTATGTCGCGCACGAAAGCCAAGGAAAAGTATAACTTCCGAGCCGTGCAAAAGGATTTGGAGAGGAAAGGCATCCGCGTGATCTCCGCCGGGTCCGATGAGGTTCCCGGCGTTTACAAGGACATCAAAAGCGTGATGCGCGAGCAGCAAGACTTGGTGGACATCGTGGCCCGCTTCGATCCTAAGATCGTCAAAATGTGCGGGGACGGCAGCCGCGCGGAGGATTGAACCGGTCAGCAGAGGCCAGGAAGCAGAGGTCGGAGGCCAGGTTTCCCAAAGCATGCTGATTGGTTTTTCCATCCTCGATCCACCATTCGCCATCTTCCATCCTCTGTGTCTTTGTCGTTGTGGACAGCCCATTACTCCGCGATGGCGGGGGCGGGGTTTTGGGGTTTGGCTTGCGCGGTGGAACCGGGAGTCAAGGCCGAGATTCTCAGCCGGAGTTGATAGGACCGAAATTCCAGCGTGTTTTGGCCGAGGTTCAGGTCGTAAGTCCGAAAGCTCGAGTAGTTGGACGGGGCCGACACGTCGACCTGGATTTTTCCTGTGAACTTATCGACGGCCTGCGTGTGCATGACGGCGTAGCCGATGTTGTCCACTTGCTTGTGCGTCTGCGTGTTGAAAATCAGCAACGGGGCGTGCGTGAAGTGCATTAACATCAGTTGTTGACCGGCGATGTCCTGCTTCCAGAGGAATTTGCCGGTGTTGCGGTTCCAGGCGAAGATGGTTCCATTGACCGGAATGCCGAGCATGTTGCCATCGTTGTAATAACTGAAGTAGCGATTGCTTTGCCGTTTTTTGTTGATGATGAGGTACAGATTTGCGTTGTCGGTGACGCAGCGGACTTCCGTTTTGGATCGCAGTTCCTCTTCGCGCGCCTTGCATGGCCCGCACGTTGCCGGTTTCCAGGTCCAAGAGTTCAAGTTCCCCCGTGGGTTTCAAGGCCGCCAGAAAGTTGTCATCCATCAGGGAAAGGTAAGTCCCGTTGGGGTAGTCTTTTTTCCAGACGTCGCGGTTTTTGGAGGGATCGAAGAAGCGGATGCTCGCCGTGCCGCGCTTCAGCCCCAGAATGCTCTGGCTGGCCTTGGTTTCCGCGAGGATGAAACCTGCGGGAAGAATACGCATCGTCTTTTGCAGAATTGCTTTGACGTTGGGCACTTCCACCTGGCTGCCGTCGATGGAACTCAGCACGATGATTTTGCCCGACTCCAAAACCTGCGGCACGATGAAAACCAGAGAATCGGTCCCGTAAACGCGGGCTTGGTGAGGCAAGCGGTCTTTGCTCCACCTGAGCCTGCCGGTGACGGAATCGTGAACGGACAACATCCGCCGGCCCAGCACGCAAACGTAATCGCTATTTGCGACCGCCAACATCGTATTTTGTTGTTGGCTCAGCATAGTATAGGGAGAGAGTTGATCGCTTCGCTGCATGGGCTGCATCGCGGCTTGGTTCGCGTTGTAATACGTGTTTTGCCCGCCTTTGGGATCGAGCGGGCGAGTCCAGAGAATTTTTCGATCCACCGGCGAAAGCGCGTGCAAAATCCCCGCATGCACCACGAACAACAGATGCCCCGAAGTCTCCGCCGGCATGAAATTGCCTTGCGAATTGGAAACGCCTTGCCTCAAGGGAACCAGCCATTCGATTTCATCGGTGGCGGCTAAGGACATTCCCAACCGCTGATGGCCTTGGAAAAAGCGGAACCGCCGATCTTGGAAATATGGCAAGCGGTAAGGCGTGTACTGCAAATCGTGTTCGGGGTTTCCGTAATACGAATAATTGGTTCCCGTGCGGAGTTCCTCGATCTTGGCATCGCTCCAAGACACGGGATGAGCCGCCACGGAACCAAACGTGCCGGCGGCTTTCCATTCTTCCAACTTCGCCGAAACAAGTTTGCCATCCGCCAGCGGAACTTCGGGGTAGCATTCCGCCAACCGCTGGTAGTAGTAATTCGCATCCCTCGGCAAACCCCGGTCGCGGAACAAGCGGGCCAAACGCTCCAAGGCCATCGCAGCGGTGCGTTTATCGGAATCCCGGCTGAGTTTCAAGAGTTGATTCTGGGCCAAGGCCACTTCGCCCGCCAATGCGAACTCTTCCACCAAAGCCCTGCGAACGTTCACCGCCTGCGGATGAAAGCCGAACAACACCAAAAACCGTTGAGACCGTTCCACGCCTTGAGATTCGGCGGCCTCAAGTTCCACGGCGGCAATTCGTTCATCCAATTTGGCCCGGTCCTCGCCGGAGACTTCCCGCCAAAGTTTTTCTAAGCGGCCCGTCAACCAGCGGTCCATGCTGAGCGTGATGCGGGGATCATCGTCGCGGGTCATTTGCAGTTGGCCTTTGCTTTCGGCCAAGGCCAGATATTCCTCGAACGCCGCTTGATAATCTCCCCGGGCGCGAAGCCGATCCGCCGTCAACCGGCGAAATGCGAGTTGTTCTTCGTCGGATTTCACAAAGGCTTTCAGTTCCGCGTATTCGGAATCGCCTTTTTTGAAATCGGATTGAATCACTGCCGTCAGGTCTTCGATCATCAGTTTGCGGTAGCGTTGTTTCAGGTCCGCCGGCAATTGATCCGGTTTGGCTTGGCGCAACAAATTTAACGCGGGCTGGTATTCTTGCTTTAAGCTGTGAATGTTGGATTCAAACAGCAAGGCCCAAGGATCGTGGGGGTTCTTCTTTCGCCGGGCGGCAATTTCCTGTTCGATGGCCTGCTGCTGCGAGAATGCGGCCATGCCGTGTGGACCCAGCGAAAGCAGCATCCCGCGATACATGCCCAAGTTGCCCAATTGCGGCAGGCCATCCGGGAGCATGGCTTTGCTTTTGACTTTGCCATTGGCGAGATCCACCGACCAAAGTTGCCCGGACGACAACGGCAGATGATAGAGCTTGCCCACGGCCACGCCCATCCCGCAGGGTTTGCCATCATCTTGAGTGAGGGGCAAAGTCCACAGCGTGGAACCGCTTTCCAGCGAGATGGCAGAGATCTTCGATTTGCCCACCAAAATCGTCTGGCCCTCAAACACGCCTGCCAAATAGAGATGATCTTCTTTTTGCTTGGACCAAAGTTTTTCACCCGTGAACAAATCCAGGCAGATGAGGATGTCATCTTCCGGCGGCGTGTAAACCACGCGATGCCCGGCAATGATCGGAGCGGAAGGCCCCCAAACCGCGTTCAATGGGGACTGAGTGACCAGCGAGTTGTCTTGCCCGTTGTTGAAGGGATTGCTTTCGCTGCCTTTCGTGGCTTTGCTGTAGCGGTAAGCCCAGAGCACCGAACGATTCAAGCGGTCGATGCCCACCAACCAACCGACGGTCGTCGGGCAGACGATGACGCCTTGCCCCACGCCGACTTGGGCGTTCCACCACCGGCGGCCAAAATCCCGTTCGATTTTGGCATCGGAATACGCCGTGAGCTGAGACCATTTGGGACGCCCCGTGTCTTTGTCGAGCGCGAACAGGCGGATTTCGTTATCGCGTTCGCCGATGACGAACAAATCGTCCTGATCCGCGACGGGCACGCCGAAAAAGTATTCTCCCGCGAGTCGGCGGTCGAAAGGTTCATCCATCGCGGTCCCACCGATTTCCCAGCGCGGGCGGCCGGTTTCTAAATTGTAGGAGACGATTTTGTTCGTCGAGTAATCCCGGCGGAATTGATCGCTGATTCCATTTTGGACGGCCCAATAATTGCCGGGGTCGTAAGGCAGCAAGATTGCATGATCTTCCAACACGAATAATTGCCCGCCATCGCTGGAGATGCCGCCCCAGGTTCCGTTGCGGAAAAGCAAACTCGTGAGTTTGTGGTTATCCACGCCGCTTCCCGAACCGTTGTAATACACCTGTCTGCCGCCGCCCCCGAAAAAGCCCATCTCTTGCGCGTATTCGGGTTGGGAGTTCTCGATTCCGGTAATCAGCCTTTCCGGGCTGATGCCCGCACGGGTTTCCCACAAGGTCTGGCCAGTTTGCACATCGGTCACGCGAACGCCCCGGAGCGTGCGAAAAATCGCTTTCCCATTCACCATAATCGGCGTGAAAGCCGGCACGGTGGCGAACTGCTCATCGATCAAATCATCCACCAATTCATCGATCATCTCAATGGCTTTGTGGCTGCTGGTCAGCGGTTGAAACCAGCGGGATAACAACAACGGATCGCCGCCCCGGGCTTTACCCAAATGGCTGGCTGAACCATAAAGCATCGGCCAATCGTCCAGGGTGGGAATCCGGCCTTCTTTTGTGGTGAGTTGGGCGACGAACTCTTTCGGCGCGAGCGTTTTCCCGCCCCACGACAGCGAATGCCCGGCGAGTTGCTGCAACAATTCTTCGCTGGCTTTTTTGTCGCCTGCTTGATGGAACGTGACCGCCGCTTTCAGTTGCCATTGCGGGTTTTTGGTGATCGGAATTTCGTGCTTCAAAAGTTGCCGAAACCAACGGGCGGCCATGCCGAACTCGCCGTGGTCGAAGTGCCGCATGCCCATCCAATTGGCGGCCTCGGTTCCGGCGGGGGTTTGAAAGAACTGCGTGGCCACGGTGACGATTTGGTCGATGTTGCCTTGGGCCTTGGCTTCGTTCAACATCACCTTGGCCAAGCCGCCGAACTCTTGCCGGTACGCGGCCAGTTGTTCGGGCGGAAATTCAGCCAGCAAGCGGTTGGCTTCCTGCCGCATGGTGGTCCATTTTCCATCCGTTCCCCGAACCAGGGCATCTTCCACGGGCTGGTCGGGTTTGCCGGGCCGCACGGGATCAAGCACGAATTTCAAAATGTCGAGGGCCAGATTCCATTCCCGGTCATCTTCCTCCGCACGGGCTTTTTCCATGTGGGCCGCCGCTCGGCGCAGCATTTTCGCCATTTGCGGATCGTAAGGAGCACGGGCATCCACGCGGTCGCGGGCTTGTTCATCTCCGTTGGCGGGTTCTTTCACCGCTCCCGGTGGTTTCGCGTTTTGCGGATTTTGAGGGATGATTCGCGCTGGCGGTTTCGCACCGCCGAAGATCCCTTGAATCAGCCGATTGATGGGATTAGCCGGCAGTTGCTTTTTGGGCTTCTCCGGCTTCTTCGGCACATCTTCCAACGTTTTGGCGGGAACCTGTTTAACTTTGTCCTGCTTGGCTTCCTTGTCTTTGGCGGGGGCTTCTTTCTTTTCGACTTTCTCCGCCGGCTTCACGATGTCCGCCGGAACGGCAACTTTCTCTTGGGCAAAGGCCGAGTTGGCCAGGAAGACCGGCAGCAGCCCGAACCGGAACATCCACCGCAACAGCCAACCCGTGTTGGAAATTGGGTTTTTCGAGAAAGAAGAAGAACGCTGTCCCAAATTCGTTTCGCGCATGGAATGATCGCTCCCGCCGAAATATTAAGCCGAATGCCGCGATTCGGAATCTTATCGACACGGTTGGGTAGGAATTTCGTGAGCTTTACTTCTTAACAGTATAGCCAACCCGCCCGATAATTCCACGAAAAAGCCCGATTCGTTGCCGACCTGTTACACAACTTTTCCCAACCGCCGCCGGTCCGGCTTCGCATCTTCCGCAGGCATGCGGTATCTTAGGCATGCTGGGAATCCCAAGCCAATCCGCTAATGAATGATTTCCCCCTCAAAGCCGAACTGTTTTCATGCCCGAATCTACGCCTTCTTTGCCCGGACTGATGCCGCACGCTCGGCAGCAAATTGCAATTGTTGTCGAGCAGGTTCCGCTGGCTCAGGACACCTATCGGCTCAGGTTGCATTGCCCGGAAATCGCCGCGAACATTCTGCCGGGGCAGTTTTTTATGATTCGCCCGGCAGGTGGAACCGATCCGCTTTTGGGCCGCCCGTTCGCGCTTTACGATGTTTACGAGGAACACGGGCAAGCTGCCGGTTTGGATTTCGGCTATCTGGTGGTGGGGAAATTGACCGCTTTGATGACCACCTGGAAACCCGGCGACCGGGTAGAAATCTGGGGGCCATTGGGAAACGGATTTCCGCCGCCCGCCTGCCGGCATTTGATGTGCGTCGCGGGAGGCATCGGTCAGACGCCATTCTTGGCCGTCATCCGCGAAGCCTTGGGCCAAAAAAGTTACGGCCAACCGGCACGAAAATTGGCCCGCTTGCCCGAAATCGTTTCCCTCTGCTACGGCGTGCGCTCGAAAAATTATTTCGCGGGCTTAGAGGATTTTCCCCAATCCGGTTTGAATCTTGCCTTGGCCACCGATGATGGCAGCCAAGCCCACAAGGGATTCGTGACGGAACTTTTGGCTCAATCGTTGGCGGGCGACAACCCGCCGGATTGCGTTTTTACTTGCGGCCCCGAACCGATGATGCACCGCGTGGCGGAAATCTGCGGCGAACATCACGTCGCCTGTTGGCTGTCTTTAGAAACTCCGATGGCTTGTGGAATCGGTGCGTGTTTTAGCTGCGTGACCCGCGTTCGCGAAGGCGACGGTTGGGATTATCGCCGCACCTGCGTGGAAGGGCCAGTCTTCCCCGCCGATCAAATTCTGCTGTGAGTCAACAGAAAAATCGGCGGCCTGCATTTGGCGGGCCGCCGATTTTTTGGATGGTCTTACGGTTTGAGAGGAGGATCAGATACCGGGACGAACCACTCCCGCGCCTCCGAATCCACCGAAGCCGGCACAGGTACCACCGACTTTCGGAACCTCGCCGAACGCCCCGGCACAGCCCAAGGCACATTCATTCCAATCGCAACTGTCAACGTGATCGAAGAACGCCGACCCGGCGGTGTAGGCTTTCAGTCCGCCACCTCCAAAACCGCCGCCGAACCCGCCGCCTCCAAAGCCGCCCCCGCCGCCGAAGAAAGATTTGGACGCGGCAAAGCCGGAGTAATAATACGATTGGTTCAAGCGTCCGATGGCTTCGCCCACATCGTTCAGTTCTTGCACCACCGAACTTTGCACCTCGACCATGCCGACGATCAACCCGATCACCAAGATGGTTGCGATCAAAACCAATTCGGCGGAGACGATAAAACCCGATTCATCATTGACTAACTGCTTCAACATGGGAGTTCCTCTTCGATTCAAAGAGCGGTGGTTAAACATTTCGATGCGAGTGTTACGAACGATGCAATTCGCACATCGCATGCCGGCTCTGCAATCGCTAGAACCCGTGCGATGGGAGTTTTTTGACCTCAAGCCGTAACGTTTGCTCGATAAAGAGTATGCGGAAAACGCACCTAAGGAAACTCGGCAGAGAAGCCGTTCGCGGTTCGCGGCGGGTGTTTCATTCGCCAAACAATTTGTGAAGCCGAACGCTGCGATCGCTTAACAAACCGCTTCGCAGCCGCGCAAAAAAAATTGCGGTTTTGCTCTTGGTAGGATGAGCGGGAACTGCTACTTTCCCGGCTCTCTCTCCCCCGATTTCTTCTTGAACCACAATTCATTCAGTCTCAGCCCAGATGGGGTTGGGAAGGGAGGCGGCACATCATGCGGATCTCGAAGACAGGAATGGGGCTTCTGGTAGGGGCGTTCGTTTTCAGCGGAACGGGCTGCGAAGGATTACAGCGGAACCAATTGAATAAATTGAATCGGGAAACGAATTCGATGCCCAGCAGCGATTACAATTTCTCGATCCCCGATCCGCCATTGCCCTCCGCCGAGAGCCAAGTTCCCGCCCAACCCGCTTCCGCGAAATGTTCCTCGAACATCTGCCCGGAGTGAGATCGCAGAGTCATCCTTGGCCGGAATCCGCATTCATCAGGCGTTCGGCTCCACGTTTCAATAACTCGGCAGCGAGTTGTTTTCCGAGTGCGGCGGGGTCTTTGCAAGAACCCGTCGCGGCGGCGGCGATCCGGTTTGTGCCGGCGGGGTCGAGCACGACGGCTTCCAATTGCAATTGGTCTCCCCGAACCGTGGAAAGCGCCCCCAACGGGGCGTGGCAGCCGGCTTCCATTTCGGCGAGCAGCATGCGTTCCGCGGTGATCGCCGCGAAAGCCAGCGGGTCTGTGATGGCTTTGAGCAGCTTGATTGTCTTCGCATCATTCGCGCGGCATTCGATACCTAACGCACCCTGCCCCACGGCGGGATACATCTCCGGTGGGCCGAGTCTCAGACTAATGCGATCTGCCAAATTCAATCGCTCCAACCCCGCGACGGCCAGAACCAGCGCATCGTATTTGCCTTGATCCAGCTTTTCGAGCCGCGTGTGTACATTGCCGCGAACTTCCAAAAGCTGGAGATCGCCGCGATGATGTAGCAATTGGGCCTGCCGTCTTAAACTTCCCGTGCCGATCTTGGCTTTCTTAGGAATCGCATCCCAACCGCTTTCGGCGGCTTGGCCTGCGGGCAAAACAAGGGCATCGAACACCGCAGCCCGCGAGGGCACGCCCGCCAAAGTCAATCCCTGCGCCGATTGCGTGGGCAAGTCTTTCAAGCTGTGAACGGCAAGATCGGCTCGGTTGTCCAAGACGGCTTTCTGCACCTCGCGCGTAAACACGCCCACGCCGCCCATTTGATGCAGCGCTTCGGTTTGTTCGCGGTCCCCGTGGGTCGAAATCCGAACCAATTCCACATCCCGTCCGCCGCCTGCCGCCCGCAGCAGTTCCGCAACGTGCTCGGCTTGCCAAAGGGCCAAGGCACTCGCACGGGTCGCAATGCGAAGCGGCTTTTCAACGTCTGCCATGAAACCTGCCCTGCAAAAATGAGCGGCAAAGCGCATAGCCGCCGATTCTTCAAATGGGAAATCGGCGGTGAGCGCCTTGAGATGATGTAAGAAGCCCCCGTCAATTGGGCATCGTGGATTTGTGTCGTTTCACAATCCCCAACCTTCGGAGGCAATTATACTTCAAACGGGCAGGTTTGGCCATAACCCGAAGTGGAAGCCAGGAATCCTAACTGCTTGCCTCGCTTACGCTTCGGGTTGCAATTTCCGATAGAAAAATGCGATATTTTTGCCCGCGAGAAGTATAGAATAAACCGACTACAGACGGTATCTAAGAAAAATCATGATTCCACGTTGATATCGAGAACGGGAGAGAGGTTCCACCCCAATGCCAGGCATGGCGACGTCGCTGCCTTGAATGGGAGGATCCGTAGCATGTCGAATGGCACCCCGTTTTGACGGGTGATGCCGAAGGGATGGATGGGAATCCCGTTTTCGTCCCGTTCTGGGTCTTGACGGCAGCTTCTTCATGGATGCCGTTCGGTTCTTTCTTGAACAACCCTTTAGTAAATCATCGTCGGATCATCCACGGATTGGTTTTGTTCGAGTGCTTCACGGCCGGTGGAGGGTTTGGTCACCGCGACCGTTTTGGGTGCCAGCCATTTCCGCCATTGGTTTTTTACGATGGATACGGTAATGAAGGCTGCGGTAAGTGCCAACGCGAAGGCGCAGAAACCTTCCCGGTAGAGACCGTTCGAGAACCAGCTCACGGTTTGCGAGACATCAATCACGGGCAGAAAGACGTAACCCGCCGCCAACCATTTTTCGGGAACCCAGGTTCCCCGCTGCGAGATTTGCAATCCCAAGAGGGAAACGTGCAAGATGGCGAGAACCGCGATGACCGCCGTGCTTGTGGTGAGCGTTCCGGTGATCTTGAACAGAATCGCCACGGGGATGCCGATGACCAACAGGGCAATGCTGAAGTTGCCCGCGAGCAGTCGGCACAAAGTATTTTGCAAAATGCGATTCATCGTGATTCCCTCCCTATTGGTGATGCGGGCCGATCTCAAAAACCCAACTCGCGTCGAAAAGACTTTCAAGTTTGGCATTGTCCACCTCGGTCGATGTTCCCTTCCGTTAATCCGTTAAATTGTCCCGTTTCGACTGATGTTTCGTCAACCATCTGCCCTATTTAACGAAACCGCTCGCTCGGCAGATCACGACTTTTGTTCGCCGATTCACGAAATTCGTGAAGTCATCCGATCACTACAATTCGCCGGAAAACGTGTGTGTGTTTCACGAAAGTCGGTGAGGATTCTGTTGTCAGCATGCTAACGAATTCTTAGTTTCAAAAATCGCGAAGCGATGGCAGTAGGATTCTTCGCGGTTCTGGAACCCCACCATCTTTCTTGAAACGCACGTCTGGAAAATTGGCGGGTTGGGTTTAACTCGCAACGCGAGATGCGTATAGTTAAGCCGTCCGATTTTTGTTTTGGCGTGTCATTTTGCGCAGCACAAGATCACCATAAATAAGGCGTAACAGGCAGATCGAACCACGATCAACAAGGAGTTTTGTCCGCATGACGAACGACGAACGCAAACCTACCACCACGGATGCCGGTGCTCCCGTTGCCAGCGACGAGCATTCGCTCAGCGTTGGCCCGGATGGCCCGATTCTGCTGCAAGATCATTACCTGATCGAGCAGATGGCCAACTTCAACCGGGAGCGAATTCCCGAACGCCAACCGCACGCGAAAGGCTCTGGGGCCTTTGGGCATTTCCAGGTGACTGGCGATGTCTCTGCTTACACCAAAGCCGCGGTGTTTCAACCGGGCACGAAAACCGAGACCGTGATCCGCTTTTCTACGGTCGCGGGCGAGCGAGGCAGCCCAGACACTTGGCGCGACCCGCGCGGCTTCGCTTTGAAGTTCTACACCAGCGAAGGCAACTACGACATGGTGGGGAACAACACGCCCGTGTTTTTCATCCGCGATCCGATGAAGTTCCAGCACTTCATCCGTTCCCAGAAACGCCGGGCCGACAGCGGCCTTCGCGATCACGACATGCAGTGGGATTTTTGGACGCTCTCACCCGAATCGGCCCACCAAGTCACCTGGCTGATGGGCGACCGCGGGATACCTAAAACCTGGCGGCACATGAACGGCTACTCCAGCCACACCTACATGTGGGTCAACAAAAAGGGCGAAAAGTTCTGGGTGAAGTACCACTTCAAGACCGACCAGGGCATCGACTTCCTTCCGCAAGCAGAAGCCGACCGCTTGGCCGGAACCGATGGCGATTACCACCGCCGGGATCTGTTCGATGCGATCAAACGGGGGGAATACCCCAGTTGGACGCTGAATATGCAGATCATGCCTTTTGAAGAAGCCAAGACCTATCGCTTCAATCCGTTTGACTTGACCAAAGTCTGGCCGCACGCGGACTACCCGCTGCACGAGGTCGGCAAGCTGACGCTCGACCGCAACCCGACCGACTTCCACACCCAGATCGAGCAGGCGGCGTTCGAGCCGAACAACCTGGTGCCGGGGATCGGCGTCAGCCCGGACAAAATGCTGCTCGGTCGGCTGTTTGCCTATGCCGATGCCCACCGTCACCGTTTGGGCGTCAATTACAAGCAAATTCCCGTCAACAAGCCGCATTCTCCTGTGCATAGCTATAGCAAAGATGGGGCGATGCGGGTCGAAAACGTGTCCGATCCCGTCTATACGCCGAATTCCAAAGGCGGCCCGAAAGCGGATGGGGAGCGTTATCCCGAAGTGGCGACCTGGGAAGCCAACGGGGAGTTCACTCGCGCGGCCTATACCCTTCACAAAGATGATGACGACTTCGGCCAAGCCGGCACTTTGGTGCGTGAGATCATGGACGATGCCCAGCGCGATCGCTTCGTGTCCAACGTGGTCGGCCACCTCAAAGCCGGCGTCACCGAACCTGTCTTAGAGCGAGCGTTCGAATACTGGCGGAACGTCGATAAGGAAACCGGCGACCGCATCGCCAAAGGTGTCAAAGGCTAATCTTCCGCCGGTCCTAATCAGAAATCCAAAAACAGCCGGGATGGAACGGGTTCCATCCCGGCTGCTTGGTTTTTGACTTTTGCGAACCGACTTCACATGGGAAAGTTATTGCACTAAGAGCGTTCGCAGTTCGACAACTTGCGGCGAGATTTGCGATGCAGCGCGTTGCAGATGCGGTTTTTCCGCCGTGTTGCAGCGTTGGATGTCTTCGTACACGAATTTCCAATCCCTTGTGAGTTGATCTGCCTCGCGGGCCACTTCGCGGGGATCGCTGGTGGGCAACGTGAGCATTTCGTGAATGCGTTGGCAGCTTTGGCGGAATTGGGCGGCATCGTGCAGAGCGTTGTCGCGGTAGTTCACCGTGCGAACGCTCAGCCATTGACCGATGTCGTTCTCCAAATGCCGGGCGAGATTATCCAGCGAGGCCGCGATTTCCACGACGTTGTGTTGATTGTAGCCTCCGTTGTTATTACCGCCGCCTTGGACTTGCAGGGCTTGGCCCATCGTCGTGATGTCATTGCCGATTTCCAACAGCACTTGTTGGGCGGCTTGGCTTTCCAGGTGTTGGAACAGACCGGAGAATGCCCGCCAAGAATCTTCGATGTAGCGGTAGGCATCCACCATTTGTTGGGGGTCTCCGCCGCGTTGGGCGATATCGGTGAAGTTCTCGCAGACTCCGTAAAACTCATCGGAGACGGTCAACACCTGATCGGAGTTGGGAAGCTTAATCATCAGTTTCAAGGGGGCGCGGACGAAGAAATCATCCACGTCCCTTTTCAAAACGCTGCTGAGATACAACAGCTTGTCCGCATCGATCTGCTTGGGCATCCACAGTAGTTCGTGGATGGAGTTGTCCACATCGTTCACGCGGCGAACGCCGCGCTCGAGATAGCGGTTGTTGAGCGGACGCAAATCGGTCGCGTAGGGTTGCCACACCCGTTGGAACTCGCGGTATTGTCCGATCACCGTTTGATAGTCGCCGGTGTCGGCCACGGTATTGGCCACCAGGCGGGCTTGCTGTTCGATGCGTCGGCCCCTTAACAGCAAATCGATTTGCTGTTGCGAGCGGGGGACTTCAATTTCGATGTCGCCCATGAGGTTGTGCAAATCCGCCGCCAACTCTGCCGTCGCGCGGAGCAGGTTTTGGCGATCCAATTGCGGGGCGATCTCGAAGGCGTGCCCTAATTGCTTGGCGTAGGTATTCAGTTGTTGAATTTGCGTGATCGTGCGGGGGTTTAGGCCGCGAAGTTGCGACAAGCGGTAAGACAGCAATCGCCAAGTACGGTCGAGTTCTTGCAGATCGGGCAGAATCGCTTGATGGTCGTTCAATTGTTGGCTGCGTTGGGCCAGCAGCGCAACGCGGCCCCGCAACCGGAGCACATCATCCAAATAAGGACGGACGCCGGGAACTCGTTGCAGGTCATCGCCCAAAAGGATCGCCAATTGATCGGCATCCCTTGAGACGTTGGCCAACACGTTTCGCGCCGCCAGCATTTCGCGGGTGGGATTGGTCAAATTGGGGTTCGGCGAATATCCGGGCGGAAGCGTAGTCGGCTGCAAGGGGTTGTAATAACTATTGTTCTGCAGTTGGCTGCGGTTTTGCACGTCGTTGTCGATCAACGTCCGCACCAAATCATCCACGTTTTCCTGGCCGCCATCTTTGCGATAGCGGGGATCGTTCGCCGCGATACGGGGATTGTTATACCGCGGCGCGATGTTTCGCGGATTGGTGTATTGGGGCGTGTTATAGCGGGGATCGTTTTGGTTGTAGCGGGGATCGGTGTTCCGCGGGGCGTTATACCGAGGATCGTTTCGATCATAGCGGGGATCGGTGTTTCGCGGGGCGGCGTAGCGGGGATCGTTCCGATCATAGCGGGGATCGTTGGGCGCGGGATAATTGTTCTGTCCCCAAAGGTTCGTGCCCATGATCGCGGCACCAACCCCGCTCAATAAAACTCCGACCAACCATCGTCGGCTGCCTGATGCAGCCCCTTTCCCGTCAAGATTCATTGTGGGCATCCTTTCATTCAATCAATCTGGATCATCCAAACCACTTTCACAAATCCACGCGATTCCGATTCCCACTCCCGATCTCTAACCCAATCGGGTTGCCGATGGGGAAAATCCGTTCCGCGTAGCTCGGACGGATTATGCTTATCTTTCCAAACTTGCCAAGCCCAGTTTTGCGATCAGCTCTCAGCGAGATCGGGCTTGGGTGAGAAAGTCGCGGACCAAGGCGGGATCTTTCATGGCCGGCGAGGATTCCACTCCGCTGGCGACATCCACGCCCCAAGGGTTTACGGCCTGAATCGCTTGTTGGACGTTGGTGGGCATCAGTCCGCCGGCGAGAATCAAAGGCGGCCAATCCGCGAATTGATAGTCCCGCGAGACCACGTCCCAAGCCACGGTTTTGCCCGATCCGCCGTACATGCCTTCCACGCGGGCATCCAACAGGCAAGCGGACAGCGAAACCCCCAACGCCCGGCAGCGCTGAAAATAGCTGGCCCAATCTTCCAAACCGTCTCGCCCCATTCGCCAGGCGCGAATCAGTTTAACATCCGGTAGAGAATCGTGAATCTCCGCGAGAAACTCGGGCGGTTCATCGCCGTGCAATTGGGCGAAATCCAATCTCGCGCCATAAGCGACCGTGGCAATTTCGCAGAGCGGGGGATTCACGAACACGCCCGCGATATTTATGGTTTCAGGAATTGTTTTCGCAATCGCTTTCGCGGTCTCCAACTCCACGAACCGAGGCGAAGCCGGATAAAAATTCAGCCCGATGGCATCCGGCCTGCAATCGGCGACCATCTTGGCGGTCGGCAGATCTCGAATTCCACAAATTTTCACCCACATCACAAGCTCACGATTCCCGCGGAAAACCATTTTCGGAAAACTCCATTGTGCCGGTTCAGGCAAGAACTGAAAAGCCCGCCGGCATTGGCCTTCAACCCCATCTGCCGGACTGCTACGATTCGCCCAAAGAGAAACCCGTGGAGTCTCATTTCAGCAGGAAATTTCAGAAGGAAGAATCCCCATGCTGCATGCCGTGATTATGGCGGGAGGAAGCGGAACGCGGTTTTGGCCGCAGAGCCGCAAACAACGGCCCAAGCAATTGCTCCGCTTAGCCGGCCCGCGCACGATGATTCAAGCCACCGTCGATCGCGTGGCCGAGTTCATCGCTGCCGAACAAACTTGGGTGGTGACGAACAGGCAACAAGCCGTGGAAACCGCTCGGCAACTTGCCGATATTCCCGCCGATCAAATTCTGATCGAACCCTGCGGACGAAATACCGCCCCCTGCATCGGGCTGGCGGCGATTCGGTTGTTGGAACGCGACCCCGATGCCGCAATGCTCGTAATGCCCGCCGATCACGTCATCGGCACGAAAACCCAATTTGAAGCGGGCGTTCGGGCGGCAATGGAAATTGTGGAATCCGATCCTCAAGCCCTGGTGCTGTTCGGCGTGACGCCCGATTACCCCGCCACCGGTTTCGGCTACATCGAACGCGGCGAGGCACTTGCCCGGCACGCCAAAAGTTACCAAGTCGCCAGCTTCCAAGAAAAACCCGACCGCAAAAAAGCCGAGGAGTTCGCGGCTACGGGAAAATTCTATTGGAACTGCGGCATCTTCGTTTGGCGGGCCGACCGAATCCTCAATGCGCTTGCCGAATACGAACCGGAAATCTATCAAAAACTGCAAAAACTGAAACCCGCGATCCGCACCGAGAATTGGGATAACGCGCTCGAAGCAATCTTCCCGGAAATGAAATCCATCTCCATCGACTACGCCGTGTTGGAACGCGCGCCCGGCGTGATTGTGGTGGAGGCTCCGTATGCTTGGGATGATGTGGGCAGTTGGGAAGCCCTCCCCCGACTTTTGGGCGAGGATGAAAACCAAAACACCGTGGATGCCGCGTTCTGCGGATTGGAAACCAAAGGCTGCATCGTGCGTTCGACGGTGGAAGACCATCTGGTGGCAGCCATCGGCATGGAAGATTGCATCATCGTGCATACGCCCGATGCCACGCTGGTCGCCAAGAAAGACAACCCCGAAGCCGTCAAGCAACTCGTCGCCTTGATCGAGAAAGCAGGCCATGCCCAACACCTCTGAACCTCACGAATCGGCAGACGATTCCCCCGCCGATGAATTGCCTTTTCCCCAAGAAGGCCGGTTGATGGGTTTGGACTTCGGCACCAAACGCCTGGGCATTGCGGTTTCCACGCCGGAGCAAAACATCGCCAGCCCGTTGGAAAACTACGACCGCAAAAACCCCGCGCTCGATGCGAAACATCTCCGCGAACTCGCCGCAGAATACCGCATTAAAGGGCTGGTGGTAGGGCTTCCCGTCCACATGAGCGGCGACGAAGGCGGCATCGCCAGAAGCGCCCGCGAGTTTGGAACCTGGATCGCGGAAGAAACCAACTTGCCGATCAGGTATTGGGATGAACGATTCACCTCGGCCCTTGCCGAAGAAATCCTGCAAGCGGCATCTCTGACCAAAAAACAACGCAAAGCCAGAAAAGACAAACTCGCCGCCCATCTGCTTTTGCAATCCTTCCTGGACGCCAAAAACCGCGATAAAAAACCCCAAGCGATGGATTAAAATCCATTGTACAGTGTGGCATGGCCACTGCTTTGAGTGGCCATGCCTGCTCGAAAGACGTCGCCTTCGCTCAAAAGAAAGCATGCCCACACAAAGCCGTGGGCATGGCACACATCACATTAAGGGGAATTCTTTGGCAAAGCATTAACGGGTCAGGCCCATGGAGAAGCTGAAAACTTGGGTTCGGTCGGTGGGTTGCTTGATGATGGGGATGCCGAAGTCGAAAGCCAAGGGCAAGGGGCCTAAGGCGGGCACGCTGAGCCGGACTCCCGTCCCCACGGTCAGGCGAAACTGATCTAAGCCGACGTTGTTTTGCACGGTTCCGAAGTCGGAAAACACGACGCCTTTCACGGACTCGTTGACCAACAGCGGAAACATATATTGCACCGAACCCAAGGCGAGGAATTGGCCGCCCACGCGGACACCCGATTGCGCAGGCCCCACGCCGCGGAAGTAGAAGCCGCGGAAGGTTTGGAAACCCCCGGCGTAGTAGCGTTCAAAAATCGGGGTGTCTTTGCCGGTCCAGCCGAGTTGTCCGTAGATGTTCAGAATGTGCCGTCCGCCGCCGTCGGGCCGGCTGAGCAGGGTAAAATACTGCTGGGCATCCAAGTCGAATTTGGGGAAGTGGAAATTCCCGAAGGCTTGTTCGTAGGCGAGCGAGACTTTATGTCCTTCGCCGGGCATGAACGCGGAATCCCTGGTGTCGTTTATCAACGAGGGCCTCACGGTGGTGAGGAAGTTGCTTCCCAAGGAATCTTGCAGGAGTTGCGGCGTGGGGACTGTGGGGTTGTACAGTTCAACGTTCTCCAACCGCAGCGCCGAAGAGACGGACCAAAACGGATTGAGTTGGCGGCCCACGCTAAAGCGACCGCCTTCGCGTTGTTCGGTCCAATCTTGGAAGTAGCGTTGATAGTAAAACCCGCTGACGCCCAGACTGAAATTCGTGTCCAGAAAGAAAGGGTCGGTCCAGTTCAGCATGTAACGGCTGACCTGGTTGCCGGGAACGGCTTCCAAGCGAAACGATTGTCCGCCCCCGCGAAACGCCGTGCCGTCGATGATGTCTTGAAAACTTCGGGGAAATCGGAACAAGTCGAAGTTTTGCTCGCTGAGTACAGCCGAGCCGACCACGCCGGCGCTGCTGTTCACGCCCACGCCGAACATCAACCGCCCCGTGCGGGCTTCTTGAAGTTGGTAGATCAGGTCCACTTGGCCTTCCGTCTCTGGCCCGATCAAAGGCCGCGAGAGGGGATCGGGATTCGGGCTTTGGTCGTAAATCGGGTTTTGGGGAAGAGCACCGGCGGGCCGAAACTTTGCCCGCGAATTGTCACGGGTTCGGGGTCGGCCACTTTGAGGACATCAATCACATCCGGGAATTTCGCACGGTCTCCGGGATCGACAAATTCGCTCCAATGCAGCTTATTGATGTAACTTTTTTGTTGGGGTTTCGGCGGGGCTTGAGGGGAAGATGAAACCGGCCGCGCCACCGGGGCGATTCCAAAAGGGCGGGGGGGGCCATCCTCGTTTTGTCCTCGCATGCTGGGCATTGTGCCGCCGCCGGGTTCGACTTTGACGAGATTAACCTTGGGACCATTGGCGGGATCGCGCAAGAAGTATCCCGAACCTGCCAAGCGAGTTTTGCTGCGGTTAATCGTGGTGGCGTTGGCCAATTCGCCGGGACGAGTCAAAACGCGGTTGAGCACCACCGTTCTTTTGGTGCGCGGCGTGTCGCCTTTGAACTCCACATCGATCCTGCGGTAACGGTAGACTTTGTCTTCATCAATTTGATAGACCACATCGCAGACGCCGGGTTCTTCCAAGAAGCGAGGCACGGCTTCCACGCTGGCGAACAAGCGGCCCAACTCGCCGTATTTGTCCTTGATGGTTTGCGTATCTTGGGAAAGATACCGACCGTTATAGGGTTCGCCTTCCTTGAGTTTCATGCTATCCCTGAGCGCGGATTCCGACAGCACGTTCATGCCGTAGACGTCGATGTTTCGCACGGTGTAGCGCACGCCTTCATCGATCACGTATTCCACTTGGACATGGGCCCGTTCTTTGGAGAACGGAACCCAATTGACCTGCTTGAAAATCTCGTTCTTTTTAATTTGCACGTCAAAATAGCCCAGGCTGTGGTAATACTGTTTCAGGGCGGCGATGTCGTCCGGGAAGGTGGAGGGATCATACTTGCCGCCGAAGACCCAAAGTATCGCGGTTTTGGTGTGGACCTTGGTTTTGAGGAGCGGCCCGCTGAATTCCTCGTTGCCTTTGAATTTCACCCGCGTGACGGCGACCTTCGGGCCTTCGTTGATCTCGAAGACCACCTCGCGATCATTTCGCGAACCGCCCGAAGACAATTCAACAGTCGTGAAGGCCCAGCCTTTTTCTCGGTAATGGTTTTCGATGGCCTGGGCGGCCTCGCGGTTGGTCGAAACATCGAATGGACTGCCCCGCTTCAGGCCGGTGAGGGCTGCTAAGTTCTTAGTTTTGAAGGCTTTGTTGCCGTGGTATTCCACCTTCTGCACGATGGGCCGTTCGATGACTTTGAAAATCAAAACCAGCCCCTCATCGGTTTGCCGATAGCGCGGCTCCACGCTGAGAAACCATTTCGTGCCGTATAAACTGCGCACGTCTTCGCGAATCAAATTGCGGTCCGCAGCGCGGCCCGAGCGGGTTTTGATGTATTTGGCAATCGCGCTGGCGGGGATGGAAGTATTGCCTTCGACGCGAACATCGACCAACGGTTCCGAAAGCGTGCGCGGAGTCGGCATGGCTTCTTCGAGCGGCGTGACGGCGGCGGCATCTTTGGGCAACGGTCCGGGAGGCGGAGCCAATCGGGACGTGAGCTTATCCTGGGCCGCGATTTGGCATTCGTCAAAGCTCAAGATCAAGATCCAAACGCCGGCAATCGCCCACCCCCAGAAAAGCCAGCGGCTTTGTTGGGGAGTCGGTCGCGATCTCGGTTGCCTTTGCATGGGGGTGTTTTGGTTAACACCTGTCATAGCTCACTTGTCCCGCTGTGGTGATCAGGGTTCTGTTCCGCGCAGGAATTCGCGCATGGGGGATGACAAATCTCCAAACATCGACGCGAGCGACCGCGATGCCGTTTCGTGCCATGCTAACCGGGCGAAAAAATCGTTTTGAATGTACTGGATGCAGAAAGAGAAATGTCTGACCCCCGAAATGCGGCAGCGACATCGCAACGCGAAAACCGCATTGCCAAGCCCTGAATGGAGAGAGACCGCAAGCCGGAATGGCCGTTTCGTTTGATAGGATTTGATGCCGAAGAAATGCCCAAGACTAGGAGCAATCTCGTTAAGCCGCATAGGAATATCCGATTCCCCCAAACGACGCAAGAGGATTTCCAGCCTTGAACATCTGCCGATTGTTCATTGATGTTCGCATCTTTCCGGCCTTTCGCCTTGGCTCGTTTTGTGCGTTGTCATACAGACTGCTCTCAAGCCGAGACACACAATGAATTTTTGTCGAGGTCCGCCGGCAGGAGCTTGGCGAGCGGGTTGAATCCGCCGCGGGGGTCTGATACATCTCGACTGGCGGTTGGAAAAGCCAACTTTGGGATCGAAGACGTTTTTCAATTCAAGAAAAGGAAGAACAATGAACAAGGACAGCGTGAACAGGCGGGATTTTCACAAACTCACCGTGGCCGCGATGGGCGGGATGATGGCCGGGTCTTTCGTGGGTTGCACCGGCAAAAGTGAGAAATCCGGCGATAAATCCGGCAGCAATGCCTCCGGCAAAAGCGGCAGCGAAAATGCAGACAACGGCAAGGAAAACACGGCTCTGGCCGCCTGGACTGGCGAGCATGTCTGCCGAGGCTTGAATGCCTGCAAAGGCCAAGGCAAAGGCAAGACGAACGATTGTGCCGGCTTGGGCGAATGTGCCACCGTCGAAGCCCACGATTGCGGTCCCAAGAATACCTGCAAAAATCTGGGCGGCTGCGGCGAGACGGCGGCTTCCAACGAATGCAAAGCCAAAGGCAATTGCCACGTCCCTTTAATGGAATCCGGTTGGCAAACGGCCTACAAAAAGTTCAAGGCCGACATGGAAAAAGCCGGCAAAGCCGACAAGCTGCCGGAACCCCCAGGCCCACCCAAAGCATGATTTGTCATTCCGCTTGGCTCGGCGGTGTTGCTGTCGAGCCGGCGGATTTCGTGGGTTGAAAAAAAGCTTTCGTGCAGAAATTCGCGGTGCGTTTATGGAACATCGACTCGGTTATCCCAATCTCGGTTTTGGGTTGGGCCTGCGTTCGGTCCACTATCCTTATATTCTCCAACATTGGCCCGATGTGGATTGGTTCGAGATCATTTCCGAAAACTACATGGATTCCCAAGGCCGACCGCGTTACGTCTTAGATCAAATCGCGGAACGCTATCCGCTGGTGATGCACGGGGTTTCGATGTCCATCGGCAGTACGGACCCATTGAACCTTTCCTACCTTAAAAAGTTGAAACGCTTGGCCGATGAACTGCCCGCCGCCTGGGTTTCCGATCACGTCTGTTGGACGGGCGTGGCCGGGCGGAACTCGCACGATCTGTTGCCGATCCCCTATAACGAAGAAACGCTAACGCATCTGGTCGGGCGGATTCAAACCGTGCAGGAGATTTTGGAACGGCCCTTGATTCTGGAAAATCCCAGCAGCTATCTCACGTTTGCACAATCGACTTTGACCGAATGGGAATTTCTCACACGGATGACGGCGGAGACCGGCTGCGGGCTGTTGTTGGATGTGAACAACGTCTACGTTTCCTGCATCAATCACGATTTGGACCCTTGGGAATTTTTGCGTTCGCTGCCGCACGACCGTGTGGTGCAATTTCATCTGGCGGGACACACCAACTGCCGCACGCATTTAATCGACACGCACGATGGCCCGGTGATCGATCCGGTTTGGGCGTTGTACCGCTTGGCGCACGAACTGACCGGCGGGGTGTCCACGCTGTTGGAATGGGACGCGAAAATCCCCGAATTTCCCGTGCTGCACGCGGAAGTTCTCAAAGCCCGCCGCTTCGTTTCCGGGGAAGTTTCCGACGACGAAGTTCCCTCAACGCCGACTGCGGTTTCAGATTCCAAAGAAAAAACCACCGTCCCCCAGCCCGCAAGTTACATCGCAGCGGAAGTGGAGTAGATCCCCCGCCGTCACCCGGAACAAATCATGCCGAGCGATTTCCCGCAACTCGACCAAATTCAAAAGTGGATGCAATCTGTCATCACGCATCCCGAAGGCGTGGTCGCGGGTGTGGAATCGCCCGCCGCCCAAGAGGAAATCGCGGTCTCGTCGGAGTCGGTCGAACGCGTGGTCGACCGCTCGCAATCGCTGACGAGTTTGCAGCGATTGCAAATCTACGGCAATGCGTATTATGCCCGTTTGATCGAATGCTTAAGGGAGGAATTTCCTGCTGTGGCTTATGCCTTGGGGGAAGAATCTTTCGATGCCTTCGCGATGGGCTATTTGCAAAGCTACCCCTCGCAAAGTTACACGCTCGGCCATTTGGGGGCGAACTTCGCGAAGTTTCTGGAGGAAACCCAACCGCCGGAATCCGCCGATTCCCCACCCGGAATCGAGCAGTTTTTGGTAGACTTGGCTCGGCTGGAACGGCTATACGGCGAAGTGTTCGATGGCCCCGGTTCCGAAGGGCAGCCGCCTTTGTCTCCCGAAAGTTTAGAGCAGATTCCGCCGGAGGCTTGGCCGATGGTGAAACTGGTTCCCGTGCCCAGTTTGCGGTTAAAGGCTTTTCGCTTTCCAGTTCACGAATACATCACCCAAGTCCGCCACGAAGCCGCCGCTGAGATCCCGGAACCCGCGGAAACCCGATTGGCCATCAATCGGCGCGAGTTCGTGGTGCGACGGGCCTCGCTGGATGCGATTCAATATGCGTTGCTCGCAAATCTGGTCGCCGGCCAACCCTTGGGGGAGGCAATTTCGCAAGCGGTGGAAGACACTGATGCGGACTTCGATCATCTCGCCGGCCAGTTGCAAACGTGGTTTCAAGATTGGACCGCCGGCCAATTCTTCGCACGAGTGGAATGGCCGGAAATGTGATCGTTATTCTTCCGTAAGTTGGCCGCGTTCTTCGGCGAGGCATTCTTCTAGGGCTTCCACCAAACGGTCGATGTCGCTGCGGGTGTTGTAGAGATGACAAGACACCCGCAGGAAACGGTGCCCACGCCAATGCATGATGGGGACTTCCATCCGATGGCGTTCCCAAAACACGTTTTGCATGGGATCGCGCAGCACGCCGGCGGGCGGGGTGTCGGGGGCTTTGGGAATCGGCAATGCAATCATCGAACCGTACCATTCCAAACTATCGGGCCAAGGCGGGGTGAGTCCCGTGAGCTTCACAATTTGCGCGGGCATAACCGGCCAAGGCGTGCGTGCGATGCCGGAAATCTTCCAAGCCGGAATCCTGCAAGAAATCGATCGCGGCGGGCACGGCCAAAAACGAGGAGGGGTCACGGGTTCCGATCCAGCGGAATTCATCCCGCCAAGAACCGGGCCGGCCTTCCAGACTGCCGCCCCAACTGGTGAGGCACGGTTTCAGCGAAGATTGCCGGCGTTTGGCGGCGTACAAAAATCCGCTGCCGAACGGAGCCGACAACCATTTGTGGCAACTGGCAACGTAATAATCGCAATCCAGGCTTTGCAGATTGAGCGAAACCATCCCCACCGCGTGCGGGCCATCCACGCAAACCGGAACCCGCCGATGGCGTGCTCGTCGGCAAATTTCCGCCACTGGCAAAATGACAGCCGTGGGCGAAGTGATGTGGCTCACCACAATCAGTTTGGTGCGTTCGGTCACGCGGGCAAACAGGTGATCGACCACTTCCGCCGCCGTGGTGATGGGGAACGGCAAGTCGGCGATGATAACTTCCGCCCCCGCCTTTTGGGCCGCTTGCCGCCAGATGCGTTGGACCGCTCCGTATTCGTGATCGGTCAGCAACACCTGATCGCCGGGTTCCAAAGGCACGCTGGCCGCGACGATGTTCATGCCGAAGGTGGCGTTGTCTACAAACAGCAAATCCTCGCCGCCCGCGCCGACGAGTTCCCCCAAGCGGGCGGTCGCTTCGTCCAGATGGGTTTCCAAGCGGCGGACGAAAAAATCCATCGGCTGCGATTCGAGCAATTGGCTCCACCGCCTTTTGGCTTCCTGCACGCAGCGCGGAGACGGGCCGAACGATCCGTGATTCAGGTAGGTCACGTCTTCATCCAGCGACCATTCATCCCGCCACCTCAGCCAAGGTTCATCGATCAACCATTCGGAAGCAATCATGCACGGGTTCTCATCGCGGACAACAGGCAAGCAACACGGTTTTCCGCGAGCATACCACAACTTACCCCCGCGATGTAGCGGCCGCAGAGGATTCCCCACGAAGACGACAAGCCTGGGAATTCTCTCGCGACCGGCGTTCAAGCGAGATAGGGAAAAGTCGCTGACTTGGCTTGGCTTGCGGTTCCGGTTACGATTTTGGTGATCCCAAAATAACCGTCAGCCACTTTTTATCACCCCAAATTCCCTTCCTTCCACAACACGGTGAATTGATGAAATCTCCTCGACGGCAAATCTGTTTGGCAACCTGCGTGTTGATGGGCGCGATCTGGCTTTTGTGGGTAGAGCGCGATCCTTCGCAGCCGGCAAATGCCGCCGAGACTTTGGAAGCCCAAGGCCCGCTGAAATGGTATCGCGGCAACATTCACACGCATTCGCTGTGGAGCGATGGCGACGATTACCCCGAAATGATCGCTTCTTGGTACAAAGACCACGCTTACGATTTTCTTGTATTCACCGATCACAATACCCTGCACGACAAAGAACGCTGGACCGATGTGGAAAAAAATAAAGGCAAACGCAAAGCCTACGACAAACTCAAGCAGAAGTTCGGCGAGAAATGGATCGAAGAACGCCAAACCAAGGGCCGTTTGGAAGTTCGGCTCAAACGCTTCGATGAAGTCCAAGGCAAGTTAGGCGAAGCCGGCAAGTTTTTACTGATTCAAGGCGAAGAAATTTCGGACAGTTTCCATAGGCTGCCGATCCATCTCAATGCCACTAATCTAAAAGAACTCATTCCGCCGCTGCATGGCGAAAGCGTGGCCGACACGATTCAAAACAACGTCAGCGCTGCGATTGCCCAACGCGAACGCACGGGCCAAACCATGATGATTCACCTGAACCACCCCAACTTCGGCTACGCGGTGACGGCGGAAGACATGATGGGCCTTCGCGGCGAAAAGTTTTTCGAGGTCTATAACGGCCATCCCGGCGTGCATAACTCCGGCGACGATATGCATGCCTCCACCGAGCGGATCTGGGACATCGTACTCGCCAAAAGGCTGGGGGAATTGAATCTGCCGGTGATGTACGGACTCGCCAACGATGATGGGCACAACTACCACAACATTCCCAGTCGAGGCAGCGAACCGGGCCGAGGCTGGGTAATGGTTCTCGCGGAAGAACTCGCCCCGGAAGCGTTAATCCATGCGATGGAAGCCGGGCGGTTTTACGCATCTTCCGGCGTGTCGTTGGAGAAAGTTTCTTCTTCTTCCCAAGGTTTGGAAGTCAAAGTTCAGCCCGAAAAAGGGGTGACGTACAAAATCGAATTCCTCGGAACGCGAAAATCCGCCAACTTAGCAGGCCGGCCCGTTCTCGACAAAGCCGGCAAACCCGTTCGCACCACGCAAATCTATAGCAAAGAAATCGGCGAAGTATTCAAGACCGTGGAAGGAACCGAAGCCGGTTATCAATTTGAAGGCGATGAACTTTACGTCCGCGCCAGAATCGTGTCCTCCAAACCGCATCCCAATCCTTCGGAACTCGGAGAAAACGAACGCGCTGGACCCAACCCCAACCCGGCCCCGCCGCAATCGCCAAAGCCTCCGCAAACAAATAACCCCCCAAAGCCAGCGGGTCGAGCGAATGGCCAACTTTGAAACGCTGGGCAGTCCGCTCATGCTATCGAAAACCTGCCAAGAAAAAATTGACAATTCAAGGCACGTTAGCGCAGAATGCCGAAAGTGATGGATGGACTTGGCCATCTATCAATTCTTTATAATTACAAGTTCGGTTTACATTTGCGCAATGCAAGCGGTTCTTAATAGCGAGGTTCCTGCATCCACTCTAACGGGAATCGTTGAAGCCACTAACGAAGGTTCGGCTGGCATTGCATTCGTCCTTAAATCACGCTCCGGTTTCACACATACAGACAAAGGATATATGGCGGTCGTCTACCCTAGCGGTGGTCCGCGCCTAGTTGACATGCTTATTGCAATTCATCCAGACTACCAGACACCCGACATTCTGGAGACGATTCGCGTTGATGTATTCACGGCACTCGCTATTCCACAAAACGCGACATGGCGGTTGAACGTCGCGCCAAGATGTACTATCGAAATGCGAAGCTCAAATATTGAGGATGGATATTTCGAAATCTAATAGGTATGACAGAACAAAGCACTCAACCTGAAGTTGGCCTGTTGAGCCGTTTCCCAAAACTTTGCGCTTTCCTGTCGGGCCAATTCAGGTTAGCTTGGTCGTTCGGACCGCAAGAGGATGCAGGGTGATGGAAAACGTATCGACCCTGGAAGTTGGTTGCGACAAGTACGTTGGTGGCACGCTGATCATCGAGCCGCAATACGGCTACGGCAGGGTGGCTGGGAGTCAGATTGTCGGGGAAGGGTGCGAGATCAAAGCGAAGGCAACATCGACAATCTGCCCCCAGCTTGCCAATCACACATCAACCCGCTGGGGGCAAATTGCCGATGCCGCTTGCTGCAAATCAACGAATATCGGCAATTTGACCCCAGCCACTCTGCCGTTTGTCGTGCAAAACTGATCCCCCCACAACATGAACCCGCTGGCCCGAACCAAAAGTTGCAGCAGACGGGGTCGGCATTGCAGCTTTCCGAGGCATGAAGTTCAGCAAGCCGGACCCGCTGCTGAACCGTGGCGCTAAGTTGTTTGATTCAACACAACAGGAAATTAGCAAAGAGGTATGCCGGACATGAAATTGCCAATACCGATGCTGTTAGGTCTTTTGAGCGTCAGCGTGGTTGCTCATGCGCAGGAAAAAGGTGCAGCCGAAAATGATTCTGTGATTATTCAGGGGAATTGGGATGCTACCAGTTCCAACACCGAGGGTAAGGATCTCCCGAAGTCAGAATTACGCATAAGCCGCCTGGTTGTGAAAGGTGACGAATGGAACTACTCGTTAGGCGGCGGTGCTGTCCTGCTTGACCCCGCCCCCAAATTCTCCTTGGATCAAAATGCAATTCCGAAGACAATTGATGTGACGAGTAGACGAAAAAACCAGCAGGGGAAGAGCTTGCTGCGTGGGATATATGAACTGGATGGTGATGTGCTTAAGATATGTTTTGCGGTGGGTAGCGCTGCACGTCCCAAAAAATTCAAAAGTGAGGCCGGTTCTAAAAGCAGTATCACAGTATATCGACGGGTCAAGTAGTGTCGTCAGCACCACTTTTCAGCCGGAAGAATGCTACGAACCTAACAAAACACTCGAACTGACCCGTTACTGCCGGGAAAAGCCCAAAGGCCGTGAGAAAGATTCCAAGTACCACTAAAATATTTGACAATCATTTTAAGTTTAGGCAGAATGACATGAAGAGTTAGATGGACTTGGGCATCTATAAATTCTGTATAATTACAAGTTAGGTGGTTATGATTTCACCAATTCTTGCCGAGTTTACACCGGATGATCTCCGACGAATTGGAATCCCTCTTGGCGTAGTACTGGCTGTTCTTCTGGTGGTGATCGCGGGGCGGAAACAGTGGTCAGAGAACTTCAATCGAGGACATGCAGCAGGCAAAGCAGCCCGTGAACGTAACCCATGGGTTAAGGTTGTCGACGTGGTCGTCGGGTTGCTTGTCGCGGTGGCGCTCGCATATTGGTGGCTGTCTAAGAGTAAGTGAGAACACCTAACACTTCCCTCCTTGGTGTGTCGAACGGAGAATATCCATGTTTGTCTACAAAACCGTGCAGTACTTCTGCTATATCTGCGGAATTGCGTTTCTTATTGCGACGTTGGCGAAACGATCTACGTTACAATTGTCAGAAGTTGAATCTTTCATGACCCTGCTCCTGATCGTCTGCGGCACCTTGCTTTTTATTTCCCTTGGCACAGTCAGTGGAGCGGCAGTTCAAAATCGGAACCTAACAAATCGCTCAACCTAAATCTTGGTTGGTCTTATTCGCCGCCGGCGCGCATTACTTTTTCTAGGGCGGTGATTGTTTTGGCCGAGGGTTTGAAGTTGCCGGGGCGGTGGCCTTGGGCGATTAGCAGTGGCGTCCAGCCGTATTTGTTTTTGCGGTTCCAGAGTTTGATGTCGGCTCCGTTCTCCGCGAGGAAGGCCACCATTTTGGGCAGGCTTTTGTAGGCGGCTCCGTGCATCGCGGTTTCGCCGTTCTTGTCTACGGTGTTGATCTGGCCGCCTTGTTTCAAAATGTATTTCACGGCTTCCAAGGCTTCTGCTTCGGTGCCGGCTTCTTCGCCGGGGGCATAAGTCCCGATGCCGGCGGCGGCCATCAACGGTGTGCAGCCATCCGCGTTGGTCAACAGCGGGTCTGCGCGGAGTTCGACCAATAACTTCATCAAAGGAAAATCCGCCGTGTCCGCCGCCATCAAGAATGGGGTGGCTCCTTTTTCGTTCAAGCGGCCCCGGCCCGATTTGCCTCGCTTCAAGCGGAAATCGACATCGGCTCCGTATTTCACCAATTGGCGGGCGAAGTCTAAGCTGCTCATTTTCCCGGAGCCGATGGGCGGCGGGTCGCCATCTTCGCCATCGCCCCGGTTGGGTTTGCGAACCCAAGACAGCGTATGCAACGGCGTGTAGCCCGAACGCGCATCGTTGGGGTCGGCCCCGGCTTTCAAGAGTTCTAAGGCCAAGTCGAAGTGCCCGTTCTCGACCGCGAGAATCAGCGCGCTTGTGCCGGGATTCACACCTTTGGCGATTCGCTTTTCGGGTTGCATGGCGGCTTTGACATCCGCGCCGGCGGCGATCAATGCCAGCGCGGTTTTCACGTGCCCCGCGCGGACGGCGAACAACAGCGGCGTAAAACCCGAGGGAAGCGGCTTTTGAAACTCGGCCTTGGCTGCGATCAAAGTTTGCACGACTTCCGTGTTTCCTTCCGCCGCCGCCCACATGATCGCCGTTTGCTGGTTGCGTTCGCGGGCATTCACGTCCGCCCCGGCTTTCAACAAGGCTCTGACGGGGCCGAGTTTGCCCGTGCGGGCGGCGGTCATCAAGGCGGTTTCTCCGCCGGGCAGGGCGGTGTCGGCATCGACTCCGGCTTCTAACAGCAGCGAGACGATTTCGCCGTTGCCGTTGGTGCAGGCGAGCGAGAGCGCCGAGACGCCGTAGCGGTTTTTCGCTTGGACGTTGGCCCCGGCTGTTATCAATTGCGATGTGGTTTTGAAGTCATCGTGATACACCGCCCACAAAAGCGCGGTCATGCCATCGGTTTGGGCCACATTGATGTCGGCCCCCCTGTTCAACAAACCCGCCAACGATGTTTGGTCTTGTCGTTCGGCGGCATCGGCGAGTTCGCTTTGGGAATCCGCCCTGGCGAACGAAGCGGCAAACAAAATCAGCGCGCCTGCCAAAAACGGAAATCGGTGGTTGTACAGCGGCATGGATTCACACGAGGGCTTTTTGCGGGGGAAGTTCGATAAAGGCTTGCTTGAAATCTTAGAGTCGCAATTATCGCATAACCCGTTTTAAGAATTCCAGATGGGAACGTTGCGAAATGGCGCAAAAAAACCGGCAGTCGCCGGCGAGAACGTTCGCCTGGTGACTGCCGGTTTTTTGGATTTGTCGATCTCAGTTTTTCGTGTGTTCGGGAATCGCTTGGCGGAGGAGTCTGCGATTCCTTTAAGGACTTGGTGACGCAACCACGGGGCCGGCACAGCGAATCAGGTGGTCGTGGTCGATATAGACCACTTCGGTGGTTTGATCGGTGTGCGTGAACGGGATGGGATAGTCCGAGCGAAGCGTCTTATCATAATAGACCGTGCATTTGTAGTGGCACTTTTTCAAGCGGGCCGGGCCAGCCAAGGGATAGAACCGGCATTCGCCGATGCTGTCCACGATGGGTTCCACAACCATTCGCACGTTATTGATTTGGGTTTCCGCCAGAAACGCATACCCGCCTTTGCCCGTTTCGCTGTCCGGGAGGGCGCGAACGACTTCATCCGGCGAGGGGGGATCGAAGCAGAACAGCGGAGCGTTTTCGCCTTCCACGGGGTCGAGGATGGGCACGCGGTCGTAGCGTTCTTCTTCCCAGTAGGCGTTTTCCACTTCCCCGCTGAAATACGGGCTGACGGGAACGAAAGGGGCCACTTTCCAAAACAGGCTGAAGGCGTAAATCACGCTGGCGAAGCCATCCACCAACGTGCAGCCGCCGGTCGTCATGGTCATGGTGGAGATCCCGACAATCAAAATCCACCGTCGGGCCATCGGTCCGAACTTTTTCATTGCTTCCTCCGTGAAATTCGACCTGCCCCGTTTGGGTTCTTGGCTCCGCCAGGAGATTGGGCAGCAGTAAGTAGGAAAACCGGGATCGTTCTCGGTGGCAATCGGCAAGGAAACCGATTTGTGCATTTCGCGCGTGAGAGTTGTTTTCTGATGAAAAGAAAGGCGCGAAACCCTATGGTATGTATCGAGTTTTCAGGCGGGCGACTTGTGAAAAACTTAGGATTTTAAGGATTAAACCGCCTGATTCCTTACATTCGGAACACTCGCTAAAGTCCGTGGCGCAGAAGTTTCCGGCACGCGGGCCGTTTGGATGAGGACTCCCCCCGTGATTGATGGGAGGATGGAAGATTGCGGAGGGAGGATCAAAGGAATGCCATTCCCCCCGATCTTTCAACTTCCCATCACAAAAAAAAAGCGTCTCCCGGTTAGGGGAAACGCTCTTTCTCTTCGCGGATTCGCTTCTGCTCGGCTTACCAGTTCTTCGGATTGAGGAACCAGAACCAACGGTCGGTTTTCGAGTTGAAGTTCAGCATCCAGTGGCCATCATCCCATTCCAGCGTGGCTTTTCGCCAGCCGAGCGGCACTTGCGGATAGGGATAAAACGGACCGATGTAAGGCCAGGCCGATGCGGAGTATTGCTTGGGATACTGAATCGCCGCCGAGTTGGGGTACTGAGCTTGAGCCGGCCAAGCATTCGAGGGGAAGTTTGGTTGATTGTAAATCGTGGGATTGGCTCCAGGAACGGCATTGCCGTATCCGGGGACGCCCATTCCGCCGGGATAACCGGCTCCGGGGCCGCCCATTCCTCCGGGATAACCCGCGGCCGGATAACCCGCGGCGGGAGCACCTGCACCGGGGGCCATTCCCTGACCTGGAATCCCCGGCTGTTGGCCAGCCGGCAGTTGCCCCATCGGCGGACCCGCTGCCGGATCTCCCTGATAGGCCACTTGTCTCAGCATTGAGGGATTCTGCCCCCCGCGAACGGAACCTGCAGCAGATTTTTCAAGTCCGTTACGCCCGGCACGCCGCGAACCGTTTGGTCGGCCAGCATTTTGATCTGCGGTGAGGCCACGCGGCCCAGCAAGGTGACTTTCCCTTGCAGGCAGCGAATTTGGATTTGATAGCCGTTCAAATTGGCACTGGAAAGAGCCGCCCCAATGCGTTCGGCCATAACTTGGTTGCTCTCCGCCGGTGGAGCGGATGGCGGAATGAACTCCGTCGCCGGAGCAGGTGGTGGGGCGAACTCCGGTTGGCTGTGCTCGACCTGCTGAATCGCGGAAACAGGTTCCCCATACGGGCTGATGAATGCCGCCCGCCGCACCGGCGATGGAGCCGGTGCCTCGGTCCGGGTCACTTGCAGTTGATTGTCCACGCCGCGCACGCCGGGCAAGCTGCCCACCAATTGCGAAACCATCGCCTTGGAACGGTCATCCGGGGTTTGGCCCATCAAGCGGACCACTCCGCCGTCAACGGCGATGTCGATGCTCGATCCTTGCAGTCCCGCCGACCGCAACGTGCGAGCAACGTGATCCGCCAATTCTTGATTGTTTGCCTGCCCCTCCGCGGGTCGGGGAACCGATTGCGGCTCGCGTCCGAACGGCGAAGCTTCGGCGACCGCCAGCCCGGGGGCTGCGATGATTCCCAAGCCGAGAATCCAGTTTCGATACTTGCGCATCGAGATCTCCTTTTGTCTCCATCCCCAGGAAGCCCAACATTGGCCGGTAACAATACCGGCCCAACCCCGCTCGTGAACACGCTGTTTCGGTCGTGGCGACCGCCGTATTTCTCAAGGCCCATCTCGGCCATCATTCGCGAGAACGAGGAGTCCTTACGTTATGGGTACTCATCGGCTCTTCGGGTCCGGTTAAGTAAATTATTCTGATTATTTCGGCCATTTCCGCCAGAGTTCTTTGAGAAAAGCCGGTCGGCTCGGAACTTCAATAAATCGCACGATTCCCCATTCTGTACTCCTTACAATCTCGTCACCGCCCGAAGCGCAAGCGCAGATTGCACTTAGGAATCACCCGCGAATGGCACACGGATTCATGCCCTTTTGGGGGGCGGGGTGAACGGCAACTTTCCACAAAAAATCCGCGATTTTGAAAAAATGATTAACTCCTGATGAAAACACCATTTGTGTGGATTTTATGTGGGCATTCCGCCACATTTTGTGGGCGAGGGATTGCGGGTCTCGCAAACTTTGTGATAAATTCCAAAATCTTGACCCACAACATGTGGGATCCACCATCACAAATCTTCAATAAATAGTAATGGACTTTTGTGCGCTGTTGTGTAGAATACCAGGATTTTTGTGTAACACAGAACAAGGCTGCGGGAAGCCTTACTCATCCCGACTAAGTCACAGAGCGTGCGTTTCATCCCAAAAAGTAACTAAGGAATGGTGATAGGATTTGCACATGATTGTGACAAGTCTTTTTCTTGCTAAAAACACTGTTCTCTGCTGCTTGAATGAAGAAACCTTGCCGTGTCTCTGCGAGGTTCCTCCTCACATGATATGAATACGGCCACCTCATATACGAATCGAATTTAATTGTTCTAAGTCACAGAGCATGCCCATTCACAAGCCTGCAACCGCACGGATGTGTTTTTTTCTCCAATCCATTTACCTTTAACTCCTTGAAGGAACTCCTATGCACGGGAACTCGGACGTTGCTGCGCCGACTTTTGCGAAAACCTCCCCCGCCAATGGCACCACCCCGAATGGCCAAAATCGCATGAGTACACCCCAACCGCTTTCCATCGCACCCTATTTCTGCCCCGCCGACGTCGATCCCTTCGACACGGTCGAATGGGAGGCCCGCAGCGCGCAGATCAAAGATGAAAACGGCGGGCTGATCTTCGAGCAGACCGACTGCCAAATTCCCAAGAATTGGAGTCCTCTCGCCACCAATGTCGTGGTCAGCAAGTATTTTTACGGCGAGCCGAACACCCCGGAACGCGAAACCAGCGTGCAGCAGGTGATCCATCGCGTGGCCCGCACAATCGCCGATTGGGGAACCGAAGACGGCTACTTCGCCGGCCAAGAAGATGGGGAAACTTTCTACCGCGAATTGGCTTGGCTGTGTTTGCATCAGCATGGGGCTTTCAATTCGCCGGTGTGGTTCAACGTGGGGTTGTTTCATCAATACGGCGTCAAAGGCAGCCAAGGGAATTACCACTGGGACACCCAGAACAACGCCATCCATCGGCCCGAAACGCCTTACGAATATCCGCAAGCCTCGGCGTGCTTTATTCAGTCGGTCGATGACAACATGGAAGACATCATGCGCCTGGCCACCAGCGAAGCCATGCTGTTCAAATTCGGATCCGGCACGGGAACCGATCTGTCCACGATCCGCAGCGCCCGCGAAAAACTCTCCGGCGGCGGCGTGCCCTCCGGGCCGTTGTCTTTCATGCGGGTTTACGACCAAATTGCCGCCGTCGTCAAGTCGGGCGGCAAAACCCGCCGGGCTGCGAAAATGCAATCGCTGAAAGATTGGCACCCGGACATTCTGGAGTTCATCCAAGCCAAGGCCAAGGAAGAAAAGAAAGCCCGCACGCTGATTGAAAGCGGCGAGTACGAAGCCAACTTCAACGGCGAAGCCTACAGTTCGATCATGTTCCAAAACGCGAATCTTTCTGTCCGCCTCAGCGACGAATTCATGCAGGCCGTAGTGGATGACAAACAATGGCAAACCCATCACGTCACCAGCCCCAAAGAAAAAGGCCCCGCCTACGATGCCCGCTACGTGTTGAACGAAATGGCCCAAGGAACCTGGTACTGCGGCGACCCCGGCGTGCAGTACGAAACCACGATCAACACCTGGCACACCTGCAAAAACAGCGGCCCCATCAACGCCAGCAATCCGTGTTCGGAGTACATGTTCCTGGATGACACCGCTTGCAACTTGGCGAGCATCAATCTGAAGAAGTGCATGAACGAAGACGGCACGTTTAACGTGGATCGTTTTCGGCGGGCGTGTGCGATCTTTATTACGGCTCAGGAAATTCTGGTCGATCATGCCAGCTATCCCACGCCCGCGATTGCCGAGAACAGCCATCGCTTCCGCCCGCTCGGTTTGGGTTACGCCAACTTGGGCAGCCTGTTGATGTCGATGGGCATTCCCTACGACAGCGACAAAGGCCGGGGCATTTGCGGAGCACTGACCGCGATCTTGAACGGGCAAGGCTATCTGAGATCCAGTCGAGATCGCGGGGCACATGGGGCCGTTCAAAGGCTTACGCCGAGAACCGCGAACCCATGCTGGATGTGATGCGAATGCACCAGGCTGCCGTGGAAGACATTCACCCGGCGTGCCCCAGCTACCTCAAAGAAGCGGCCCGGCAAGTGTGGGCCGAGTGCGTCGCCAGCGGCGAGAAGTCACGGTTATCGCAACGCCCAAGCCACGGTCCTCGCACCGACCGGCACGATTGCTTTTATGATGGACTGTGACACCACGGGCATCGAGCCGGACATTGCTTTGGTCAAGTACAAGCAACTCGCCGGCGGGGGGATGATGAAGATCGTCAACCGCACCGTGCCCAAAGCGCTGGAGACTTTGAACTATGACCGGCTCAGCATCGAGAACATGCTGAAGTTCATCGAAGAACACGACACCATCGAAGGCGCGCCGGGGTTGAAAAACGAACATCTGGCCGTGTTCGATTGTGCGTTCAAACCGCAGAACGGCACGCGGACGATTGCCTGGAAAGCCCACGTCACGATGATGGCCGCGGCGCAGCCGTTCTTGAGCGGGGCGATTTCCAAGACCGTCAACATGCCGGAACATTCTACGGTGGAAGACATTGAGGAAGCCTATCTGGAAGGTTGGCGGATGGGTCTCAAAGCCTTGGCGATTTACCGCGACGGCTCGAAGCAAAGCCAACCCTTGGCCACCACCAAAGAAGGCGACCGCAAGAAAGGCGGGGAGCCTGTGGTCGATTTCGAATCCGCCCGCAAATTGGTCCGCCGGCGTTTGCCCGCGACTCGGCAATCGCTGACGCATAAATTCTCGGTCGGCGGACACGAAGGCTACGTCACGGTGGGGTTATTTGAAGATGGCACGCCCGGCGAACTGTTCATCACGATGGCCAAGGAAGGCAGCACCATCGGCGGATTGATGGATGTGATCGGCACCCTAACTTCGATGACGCTGCAATACGGTGTGCCTTTGGAAGTCATCATCAATAAGTTCGCCCACATGCGGTTTGAACCCTCCGGTTGGACGTCCAACGCCGACATCCCCAACGCCAAAAGCGTGGTGGATTACATCTTCCGCTGGGTGGGCATTCAGTTCTTGCCCGGCTTCCGCGAAGCCAACGTGCCCAACCGCGAAGTTCAGGCGGCGGATGTTCCCGACACCCCCGAAGCCGTCCGCAAACACGTGGATGATTTTATCGACCGCCAACTCAACGGCACTTCCAACGGCACCGGACGAACGGCCACACCAACGGAAGCACGGGGAACGGAACAAAAACGGCGGCGAGCCCTTCCCGCGAAGAACCCGTGCTAGTCGCGGATGGCCCCGCGATCCGTAGCGAGCAGTTTGCCCGCTTCCAATCCGATGCCCCTTCCTGCGACAACTGCGGAGCCATCACCGTCCGCAACGGCAACTGCTATCTCTGCCACAACTGCGGCAACAGCATGGGCTGCAGCTAATCGCCGGGAAGCCCCAATAATCAATCAAAGAAGCTCGCGAAAGAAAAGCGATTATAAAGTGTTAACCCGGTAGCCAGATTGCCCCGGTCGCGATTTTTCGCCGCCGGGGCAGTCGTTTTTCGAGTCGTGAGTTACACGCGAAGCTGCAAAATCACTAAACAATTCATTTCTCAGAACGTGTCGTTGTGGGACTAAGCAGTTTTTTGATCGCGGCCATCAAGACTTTTTCCGCTTGGGAAGTGACTTGCGTGGCGCGCTGGCTGGTTTCGTAGCCGCCTTGACTGTAGGCGATTTCGGTGCCGATGTAGCCGGGAGCGTAATCGCCATAGGCGGCCATCGCCACGAACAAATCCGGGCGGAGCTTCTGGGCGGCGAGTTGATATTCCACGAACAATTCGCCCGGCATGTAAAGCACGCGGGCTTTGCCCAGGCTGAGACACGCAATGTCGATCGCATCGCCTCCCCGGCAGCGGGTGAGCCACGCCAAGTGTTTGGCCGCGTAATAGCGGGGATCGGATTTCGCAGATTCATCGGCCACGGTTTTCCGCAGGTCGGCTTCTATCAGATGCTCCGCCGGCGGCAACATGACGGGGGCGAGTTCCCACTTCACTGCTTCCGCCGAGATTGGGGATCTTCGTGGTGTCTTCCCAAGCCTGTTTCATGCCGGCGGCCACGCGGTCGGCGAGGATTTGACGGTTCTCGTGGGAGCCATCGTTCCATTTGCCGGCCCCGATGTTGCCGCCGGCTCCGTTGAAGTGAATGTGCGGAATGCCGGTTTCCTTTTGGCGAGCGTTGCGGGCCAAGCCGGGAAAGTCGGGATTGGCCATGCCCGTGCGGTAATAACTTTGCGGATGCGTCGCGTAAAACGTCATAGCGACAAGTGGTTTCTCGCCGTTCCAAAAACTGATGAGTTTCAGCTTGGGATCAATCGTGCCCGCCGGGAACGCGCGGATTTTGGGATCTTTGGTGGCGGTGTAGCGGACGTGATTTCACTTTACCATCTTCGCCCAAAATCCGCCGATTGGAGGCGACTTTTTCCACGATGCCTTCGCCCAATCCCAAATGCGTGATGGGCTGCGAGTTCGCCATCGCGGTTTTCACGGCTTCGGCGGCGCCGGCGAATCACATCGCGGGCGAAACGCGGATCGAACCCCGCCCCGGTCAAACCGTGCTGACTTCAAAGATCCTCCGCCGAAAAATCGCAGCGCGGGGCATCGTGTTGATGCAGCGTATGCACCACCACGCGGTTGGGCTTTGTTCCCGCCGCCTTCGCCAAGGCTTCCTTGAAAACCGTTTGCCCGCCGTTGGAGATGCCAATCCAATCCACCGCGCACAACACAAGCGGTTCCTCGGCTCCCAAGAGCACGATTCCCCGGCAACTCAGGGGAGTTTGCACGCCTAGCGTGGGATCATACGCCAAGGGCGAACCCACGGGCGGCGAGGCATCCACGTCGAACACGCCCACGCGAAGTTGCGCCGCAGAAAGCGGAGTAATAAGTAACAGACAAAGCAGTGCCGCGCCGATTCGTGCCATCGTAAGTCTCCCGTTAAGGAATGCTGGATCGTGATTTTTCCATCAGTCCGAGAGCATACCAAAAGATCTTCGCGAGTTCTGCCCAGACACATTCAGGGAAATAATCTGCGCATTTGAAGCATTCGACATAACCAGGGGGCTTACACCCCCCGCTCGCCTTTTGTCCTCGCTATTGAAGTGATTTCTTTGGCGATGTTCAAACGCGCCGTAGCCAGAGGAGTTGGTAGGCGGCCAACTCGATTGTGCTCGATGTGGCGTAGGTGGCTTCGGTTTCGACATCCTCGAAAAAGCGGCCCATGCCGGCGGTGCGGATTGTGTTGCCGTCGATGCTTTGCGGAACATCCGCGAAATTCGCCAGCACCACCATGCGGTTGCCTTCCACGACTCTTAAAAAACCGAGGATATGCACGTTGCCGGTGGGAACCAGGTGCATGTCTTGGCCGGCGAGGGCGGGCAGATTCTTTCGCAGCAAAATCTGTTTGCGGATCGCTTGAAAAATCCGCGTGTGAATCGAACCGTTGCCGGTGGCGGTGTGGACTTCCAATTCCTCCAGATATTCCCACTTCATTTTGGGGCGATGAATCCAACGGGTGTCGCCGGCTTTGGCGGGGTCTTTGACGAAATCGTAATCGTTGAGCATTCCCCATTCTTCGCCCAAATACATCAGCGGAATTCCGCCGATGCTCAAGCGTCACGCCGTGCAACAGCAAAATGCGGCGAATGGCCATTTCGACAAGGTGTTCGTCTTCTTCTTCCATCGCGACTTCCAAACCCGCGAGCGAAGCCATCGTGCCGGAAATTCGCATGTCGCCGGTGTTGCGGATTGTGCTGAAACGGCACGCCCCGCGCGAACGAACCGGGAAACTGCCCCGTGTAAAACGCATTCAAAAACTGCCGATGATTGTACCCGTTGATGCCCAACTCGGCGGCGTCTTGGTCGTCGAACGTCCAGCCGATGTCATCGTGGCAGCGGAGGTAATTCACCCAAGCCGTGTTCTTGGGCAGCTTGAGCCGATGGCTGAGCGATTTGGTCAACAGCCGCATTTCCCGCGTGGCGAGCGATTCCCACAACAACGCCATCAGCGTGGGGTTGTACGAGATTTGGCATTCTTCTTCGGAAATGTATTTCACCACTTCATCGGGATGGACGATGGCTTCCGACTTGAACACCAACCCCGGAGCCGCGATGCTCGCCAGGGCATTGAAGGCGCGAATCAGCAAATGGGCTTTGGGAAGGTTCTCGCAGATCGTCCCCATTTCCTTCCAGATGAAGGCGACCGCATCCAGCCTGAGAATGTCCACGCCGGTGTTCGCCAAAAATAGCATTTCTTCCAGCATCGCGCGAAACACCGCCGGGTTGTGGTAGTTCAAATCCCACTGAAAACTGTTGAAAGTCGTCCAGACCCAGCGGCTCATGCCATCGTGCCAGGTGAAATTGCCCCGGCGAACGGTGGGAAAGATTTCCCGCAACGTGCGCTCGTATTGGTCGGGCATCGTGCGGTCGGGAAACAGATAGTAAAACTGTTGGTATTCGCGGTTGCCGGATTGGGCTTTGATGGCCCATTCGTGGTCGTCCGCCGTATGGTTGAACACGAAATCCAACACCAGATTGATGCCCGCTTCGTGCAGTTCATGGGCGAGCAATTTCAGATCGTCGATCGTGCCCAAACGGGGATCGACCGAGCGATAATTGCTGATCGCATAACCGCCATCATTATCGCCCGGACGCACCGCGAACAAGGGCATTAAGTGCAAATACGTCAGCCCTAGGTTTTTGAAGTAGGGAATCGTTTCTCTGAGCTTGCCGAGGTTTTCGCTGAACAAATCGACGTAAAGCGCCCCGCCGACCAATTTCTCGGACTGAATCCAAGCGGGATCGTGAATCCGCTGCTCGTCGAGTTTTTTCAGTGGTTCGGGGCGTTCCGACCAATTGCGAGCCGCCGTCAGCAGGATTTGCTCGAGGTGGTAGAAGAAGTCGTACCGCGATCCGTAAAGCTGAAACAGCAAGGGAAACAATCGCGGCCATTCGTGTTTCAGCCGGTGTTCAAATCGAGAGGCCACGTCGCCGCTGGGCGCGGTTTCTTCCCAGACCGCCTGCAAACGCGGTTGCAAGCGGGACAGGGAAAGCTCGGCTTCAAAATCGAGATCTACCGGCGGTCCATTGTTACTCGGTCCGATCATTGGGAATTAATATGTGATCCAAAAAGTGATAGTATTCGATGCCTTCCAAAATCCCGCGGGCATGGTGGCCTTGGGCGAAATAAATTCGCGGCCAAGAGCGGAGCTTTTCCAACTCCGAACTGTAATTGCCCACCACCACGCCCAGCGTGCGGCCTTTGAGCATGCCCTCATCGTTGCCGGAATCCCCGGCGACAAGCACCTGTTCGGGCGCAAAACCCCAGCGATACAACAGATGCCGCATCGCCAAATCGCTGCCCGCCCGCACGGGAATAATATCGAGATACATCCCCAAGGAAAACACCACATTCACGCGAAGACCCGCTTCGCGTAGCATGTCGCGAATTCGCTGAATGTCCGGCGTGACGGACGTGTCCAACTCGTAACTGATTTTGAACGCGGTCTGCTCTTCCTCGGCTTGCGGATAGAAACCTTCTTGCTTATCCAGCAGCTTGCGGATTTCGGCGGGCTTCCAATGATAGCTGATTTGCTTCCGCCAACTGAGATCCGGCGTGAGTTTCTCCCCGTAATATAATTCCGTGCCCACGGCGGTTTCCAATAAGTCGGGCATGGGCAGGTCGAGAGTTTTAATCAGTTCCAAGACGGAATCCAACCGCCTGCCGGTCGCAATGCCGAAACCTACCTGCTCGGAACCGCGAATGATTTCGCAGAACTCCGCCAGCGCCTGGTCATCTCCGGTCAGCGTGTTGTCTAAGTCGGTGATGATTAAACGGTCGAACTCCGGCAGGCGGCGGGGTTTTCCCGTCGCTGCCAACACCGGCTTGGCGGAATGCTGAAGAATGTCGGTCACATCCCTTAAATAGCGGTCGGCATGGCGTTTCCAGGAATAATGTTCGTGCGTGCCGGACAGCCCGCATTCCGACCAGGCTTCCCATTGTTCCGGTTCGGTCAACACCCGCAGCAGGGCTTGTTCGATGGCTTCCGGGTTCAAGGGATCGACCAAAAGCCCGTTTTGACAGTTGGCCACGATGTCTCTGGGTCCGCCGTCGTTGGTGGCGACAATCGGCAGTCCCGTGCCGGCGGCTTCCAACAGCGTGAGGCCGAAGGGTTCCGTCAAGGCGGGGTTGATGAACACCCCCCGCGTGGAATGGGCCAACCGATACAAATCGGGCACATCGTCGCTGTGGTGATGCTTGGGATACGCCACCTTGCCGTAGAGGTCGTAAACGTCGATCAAAGTCAACACGTTCTTCAAAACCTTGCGTTGGCCGACATCCATGTCTCTGAGATCGTCGCGGTTGCCCATCAACATCACCAGATTGGCCCGCTGTTGCAGTTCTTCGCTTTCGCCGTAAACGCGAACCAACATTTCCAAATTCTTGCGTTCGTCCGGACGGGCCATTGTGAGGATGATGGGCTTGTCCGGTTCGTTCAAAAACCGCTTCAGGGTTGCTTGAATCGGCGGGGATTCCTCATCGCTTTCCGGGGGATGAAACTGCGACAGATCGACGCCCGGCGGAATGACTTCCATGCGGTCGGGAACGTAATGCTCGTAAATCGAGTATTGCTTTTCGACTTCCTGATTGGTGCTGGTGACCACCAATGCGGCGGTTTCGAGCGCGATCTCTTCCGCTTCGATCCGCGTGCTGAAACGGTAGCGCTTTTCCAAATCCTCCATACTTTTCTTGCCGCCGGAGAGACGTTCGCGCTTCACGCGGCCCAACGAATGCCCCGTGAAAATGTAAGGAATGTGCAGCAACCGGGCGAGTTGAGCGCCCGCCAAACCGGCATCCGCATAATGCCCGTGAATGACATCCGGCAAACCGTGCCGGCGGAAATGCGTGAGCGCCTGATCGATGAAAACTTCGATATAAGGCCAAAGGGCTTCCTTGCGGAGATACCGCTTGGGGCCGAAGGGAATCCGCGCGATGCGGGCGTTTTCGGTAATGGGTTCTTCGAGTTGTGCGTAATCCGGCCCTACGCGGTCATCGAAAATCTGCCGAGTCAGCAAATCCACCTGCCCCACCTGCGGATGCCGCGACAACTCCGCCGCCAATTCCAGCACGTATTTGACCTGCCCGCCTGTATCGGCATCGCGGCCCAGTTCCGGTTCGTTCGCGCGAATTAACCCGTGCAGACTAATCAGCGTGATCTTCAAATCGTCGGTTTTCATAAATTCCCTCCAGGGAATGGCTCGCTTTGAGTTTGGATTGATAAAGAGAAAGACTCTATTTTGATTCCAGTTGGATGACTGAACTTCTGAGTTTGATTGGTTTTCCGCCCCTTCGTGGCGAAAAACATTGGCATGACGAGGTCAACTCCAAATCACAAATAAACTAAGTGGAAAAGATCCGGAAATGCTGCTCTGAAAAAATCGAGTATGCGATCACAAACTGCAACTTCTGTTCCGGTAGGGCTTTCGGGGAAATTGAGGCTTTTCCGATGCTGATTTTGCTTGCCTTTCGACCAACTTGACCCAGCGGAAACCAAATCCCGAGCGCCGGCGGCCCACGGGTATCCAAAAAGAACACCGCCAAAAATTCGGCGGCGAATGCGATCAGCAGAAGCTGCAATTCGGGGGGAAGAAAAGCATTTACCCTATCGCGGAAGCATCCCCGCAAACGGGCCGACGTCCGGCCCAAGCGGAATCGAAAACATCGAAAAATCACGTCAAAATATCGCATGGAAACGTCGAACCAAGCGGACCGGCACAAGGGGTTCACTCGTAGGCTGACTCTTCACCATTTCGATTGCGAGAAGCTTCCAAAAACCCGCATGGGGCGAAAGTTCTCTGAGGATTTCAGACCTTGCCGAGCATTGACGAATGCCCCATCCATCGACGAACGTCTGAGAAAGTTTCGCGGAAAACAGCCGCCTCTTTTTGATGACCGCATCCTTAGTTCACCAATTCTTCGAGACCCACCATAACACGATGAGCCGCAAACTTCGACCCAATTTTTCAGAATCTCGTCTTAGCCACCGATTTGGATGGCACGTTCCTTCCGCTCGCGGAACATCCGCAAAATAGCAAAGATTTGCGGCTATTGACGGATTTGCTCCGCGAACACGCGATTCCTTTGGCCTTTGTCACCGGCAGGCATTTGGCTTCGGTCCAGCAAGCGCGGGAACGAACACGACTTGCCCCGGCCCGATTGGATCATCTGCGACGTGGGCAGCACGATCTATCATTTGGATGAAGAGAACCAACCGCAAGAAGTCGCCGCGTACCACGAACATCTTCAAGAAAAGATTTCCGCGTTCCCCATGCCCCGGCTACGCGAGTCTTTATCCGACTTGAACGCACTGCGGTTGCAAGAGGAAGAAAAACAAGGGCCGTTCAAACTCAGTTTTTATGCCGATGCGAATATCTTGGAAGAATTGACGGCGGAAATCGAACGCCGACTCGCCGCACACAATGCGCCCTATTCGCTGATTGCCAGCGTGGACCCGTTCAATGGGGATGGCTTGATCGACTTGTTGCCCCAAGGCGTTTCCAAAGCCTATGCGCTGGATTGGTGGAGCGATTACGCGAACTATCCCCGGCAGTCGGTGGTGTTCGCGGGAGATTCGGGCAACGATGTGGCAGCGCTCACGGCGGGGTTTCGCGCGATCGTCGTCGCCAACGCCGACCGCAAAGTCGCCCGTGCCGTTTACGAGCAACTGAAAACCAAATCGGGTTCGGCCGGCAGTCTCTATCTCGCCAAAACCCCAGCCACCAGCGGCGTGCTGGAAGGCTGCCGCTGGTTCGAGATGTTCACGGATAGCCGATCATCATCCGCGCCTGTTCCAGAGCAGCGTCTGGGGGCGATTCCGCTCACCGCGAACCGCACGCATTTTCGGGTTTGGGCGGCGAACTGCAAAACGGTCGCGGTGGAAATTCCACGAGAAGGCGAAACGCAATCCCATCCGCTCACGCAGGAAGAAGAGGGATATTTCGCGGGAACCATCGCAGGAGCCAAGCCCTCGGATTGTTATGCCTACCGCTTGGATGGCGGCCTTTCCCGGCCCGATCCCGTGGCGCGGTTTCAACCTCAAGGCGTGCATGGGGCATCGCAAATCATCGACCCTGACAGCTTTCCGTGGAGCGATCAACACTGGCGGGGAATCCCCAAGCAGGACTTGGTGATTTATGAGATGCACCTCGGTGCATACACGTCGGAAGGGACGTATTTATCCGCCATCAAAGGGTTGCCGAAGTTAAAAGAGTTGGGAATCACGGCGGTGGAAATCTTGCCGGTCGCCCAAACGCCGGGCCAATGGAATTGGGGCTACGATGGCGTGAACTTGTTCGCCCCGCGAAACAGCTACGGCCGCCCGGAGGATTTCAAAGCCTTCGTTGATGCCTGCCACGCTTTGGGTATCGCGGTGCTGTTGGACGTGGTTTACAACCACGTCGGTCCCGAAGGCAATTACTGGGGGGATTTCGCTCCTTATTACTCCACCAAACATCATACGCCTTGGGGCGATGCCTTTGCGTTCGATGGCCCGCATGCCAAACAAGTGCGGCGGTTCGTCATCGAAAACGCTTTGTACTGGCTGAGAGAATATCACCTGGATGGATTAAGGCTTGATGCCGTGCATTGCATGTATGACGACAGCCAACCGCACGTGTTGGAAGAACTTCGCGAAGCCGTGGCGGAATTTCGCGCGGACCGGAAGCGGGAAATTCACCTGATCGCAGAGGCCAACATTTACGATCCCGAACTCCTGCCGCCCGAACCGGACCGGCCCGCTTACGATGCCCTCTGGTGTGATGATGTGATGCACGCGATTTATTCGGTCATCACCCCGGAAACCAACGTGACCCACCGCGAATACGCAGGGCCGAGCGATCTGACGGAAGCACTCTCGCATGGTTTCATTTATCAAGGCATGCCCCAACAGCGAATGACCGCGGAACTCCGGCGCATCTTTCCGGCGATTCGGCTAATGCCTTCCGCGAGAATTTCGTGATCGCTTTGCAAAACCACGACAACGTGGGCAATCATCCGCACGGGTTGCGGGTCCATCAACTGACCTCGCCCGTCCATCAAAAAACGGCGGCGGCTTTGGTGCTGTTATATCCCGCGATTCCTTTGATCTTTATGGGGGAAGAAATCGCGGCCTCGGCTCCGTTTCGGTTTTTCGTGGATTTTGAAGATGACAGGCTTCGCCGGGCCGTGGATCAAGGCCGAGCGGAGGAATATCCCCATCAAGTTTGGCAAGGGGCGATTTCGCCTTCCGACGAGCGGGCGTTTCGCGAATCGCAATTAACGGGCAGCGATGATCCCTCCGTGTTCGCATGGTATCAATCACTGCTCGCCGTCCGCAAAACTTGGCAAAAGTTGGGCGTATTCAAACCCGAATTCCTGGGCACGATTTGGGAACCCGCCGCGCGGCTATTCGGTTTGAGATATTCCCACCCCGCCGGCGAGTTCTTCGTGTTGTCCCGTTTATTCTCGTTAGAGGAGTCCCCGACCCCGGTGCAGATTCGCGTGGACGGCGAACTGCTTTTGGATTCCGCTTCTCCGAATTTATCTTCTTGCAATGAAGCCATCGAACTCACGGATGTGCGGGCCATCATCGGACGGGGAACCTTTCAAATCAGCGATTTCTAACCCTATCGGGAAAGCGTTGAACCACGAAAGACACAAAAAGTTTCATTCAGTCTCATCGGCTCGCAGGAGTGTTTGTGGATGCCGAGCGAATCGGAGTTCGATGAGTTTCATCTTGTTGATCCTGTCAAAAAAACGAGTTGGACGGGATGAACGGGATTTTTAGGATGCGGGCAGCGGACTTGCCGTGATTTTTCGAGGGGGAGGCCGGGGGATTTTTCTTGCGTCGGTCGCGGAATGCGAATCGGACCGATTATTCGCCGACCTGGGGCCAATCGGTAAGCTAAAGTTCCAGAAAGGGCCGGTCTCGAATACAGCGATGGTACGTTTTTTCCTCTCCTCACGATTAGGAGGCAGTTGTGTCTCCCTTGGCATCATCAGAAAATCTATCCGGGGGTCAACCTTCTCCTGAAGCCCTGCTTTCGGAGTTGATGGAGGCTGCCTCTCAGCCGCGTGCCAGGGCGGAAGATGCTGCCAAGCTCTCCGAACCCGCCTTCGCGGCTCAGACTCCATTGATCGCCACGCATCCCACGGATTCCTCGCGGATTCTGCTCGGGCTGATGACGTTGGCCAAACGGGCGGATGAAAGTTGCGACGGTTCCGAGCTGGATTCCCTCTGCGGGGCGATTTCGCGAAGCGTGTTGCGGAGTTTGCTGACGGCTTTGCATCACCGGGATGAAAATACGGTTCTCCACTGCCGGCGGGTGGCTGCGTTGTGCGTGGGCATGGGCAAATATCTGGGTTGGAACGATGAGCAACTGAAGATGCTGGAAGTCGCGGCTTTGCTGCACGACATCGGCAAGATCGGCGTGCCCGATCATGTGTTGTTCAAACCGGGCAAACTCAGCGGGGATGAAGCCGAACTGATGGCCTTGCATCACAACATCGCGATTGACGTGCTGCAAGCCTGCCGAGTGCATCAGGAAGTTTTGGACATCGTGCTGCAATCGCATCTGCATTACAACGGAGCCAACGACGGCTACCGCCGGATCGGCAGCGACGTTCACCAGGGATCGCGAATTCTCGCTGTCGCCGATGCCTACGACTCGTTGACCTCGCCTCAAGTTTATCGGCAGGGAAAAACGCACGAACAAGCCCTTCAAGTTTTGATGCAAGCCGCCGGGGTTCAGTTCGATGGGAACGTGGTGCTGTCTCTCTCGCGGTGGGTGGAAGCGGAAGGCTTGCCTTTCGAGAAGGAACGCGGCCCTTCGGATCGCCATTCCGAATGGAGCCGAACCTTAACGAGCGAGGAAATTCAAGAAGCCAACACGCTCTGCCACATTTTTTCGTATTTGTATCTGCTGGAAAGTTTGTACGATGGCTTTTATATGGTGGATTCCGACCGGCGGTTCGTGATTTGGAATTGCGGGGCCGAACGCCTGCTGGGTTATGCCCCCCATGCGATGGCGAACCACACTTGGTCCAGCCGCACCTTGAAACAGGCCACTTCGGAAGGTCAACCGCTTTCCGACCGGGAATGCCCGCTGAATCTGGTGATGGAAGCCGGGCGTCCGCTGACGAACATTATGAAATGGCAGCACGCCAACGGGAGTTGGGTCGATGCCGAAGCCCAAACGGTTCCGCTCATCGGCAGGGATGGCGAACTGCAAGGGGTGGCGGAAATCTTCCGCGATCTGTCCCGCACGAGCCGCCGCCCGTTGGAGTACCGGGAACTCAAACTGGCCGCCAGTCGCGATGCGTTAACCTCCCTGGCCAATCGGGGCGAGTTGGAAACCCAATTGACGCTGCTGGTCAACGAATATGCTCAGAAAGGGAACGCGGAGCCGTTTTCGATGATTTTTCTGGACATCGATCACTTCAAATCTGTGAACGATACTTACGGCCATTCGGCGGGCGATCAAGTTTTGATCGAAACCGCCCGGCTGATGCAGCACGAAACGTATTCGGGCGAATTGGTGGGCCGTTACGGAGGCGAGGAATTTGTCATTCTCTGCCCCGCCACCAATTTGGAACAAGCCAAAAAACGGGCCGAGCGATTAAGGCAAACGATTGCCCGCAAGGAAATCGCGCAAATTTCGGGGAACAACATTACCTCTTCGTTTGGGGTGACGCAGGTCGAAGCGGGGGATTCGGTGGCCAGTTTGCTTCGGCGGGCGGACAGGGCCTTGTACATTTCCAAGGAAACCGGCCGCAACCGCAGCACGACGCTGACGAATGAGGAATTTCTCAGCGGAGCGAAGCCGGTTCGGGAGACACCGAAGCCAAGGCAGACCCGTTTGTGTTTCAGACCACGTTTCACGCCTGCGTGGGGGCGGAGATGATCGTTTACAAATTGGGCGGGTTCGTGGCAGACCAAGACGCCAAATTGGTTGAAGCCAATGCCGAAGCCGCTTTGCTCCATATGGGATACGGGGGATTGTTGGGCGGATGGGGAAGCAGCGATGATCGGCAACCGATTTCGTTGCAGGTTCGTTTTTCCTCGAATCTGCGCGACGAAAAAACCAGCCGTCGGATCCAGCCAACGCGTGCCGATCGAAGTGACGATTCGTCCGCGCGGGCGGATTCGCAAAGTCCAGATCTTCCAAAGCCGGGCCAAACGTGTGGTCAAAGCCCTCCGCTCTTACTTCGCGGCGGATTGATCCCTAAAAGAAACAATCCCGCGGGGTAATGGGGAAATTGGGGAAAATTCTGTCGAACTTTACAGCAAAGCCCGCACAATTTGAGGGCAATCGTTGTCCCTCCTGCAACACGGCGAACAGAAATCTATCGGGGGCCGTCGGACCGGAATTCGCTGAATTTGCAGAGTCTCGGCCATGAGACTCCGCCGGGAAGCCATTTCAGATGCGAATAGGCACGTGGATTGCTACCTCTTACTTCATCCCCCCTCCTTCTCAAGCCCTTTCCCAATGCGAATTCCTCCCATGAAACGAATTGAAGCCATCATCCCTTACGATTTGATTCAAGAGGTCGAGACGGCTTTAATTCATTCCGGCATGGAAGGCTTGACGCTTTCCAGTGTTTACAGCCAAACCATGCCGGATCGCCCATCGGTATCCCGCGCGAAAAGATCGGCCGTTGGGATCGCCCTCTTGCAAACTCGAGTTGTTGGTCTCCGATGACGAATTTGCCAAAGTCCACGAGGCCCTCAGACAATCGGTCGGCTCCAGGCCCAAAATCAAATCTATAGCATGGATTTGGAGACCACCATTCGCATCCGCACCGGGGAGTGCGAAGAGGCGGCCTTGGGTGGTCTCCGCCGAGGTTTCCCAACCGTCGGCAGGCCCGTTTCGGGAAAATCCCGATGGGGACTCCAGGCAGGCTGCTTAGGTTTTTGTTTTGCCAATTCCAAAAACCACTTGACTTTATGTCGAGCAAGGCATTACAGTTAAGCCACACTTTCGTGGCTCAATGGATGAGCAAATTGCCCGGTGGCACCTCTCGCAGGAGACTCGAGTTGTGACCAAGAAAGAAATCGTCAAAGCCATTTCCGAGGAAATCGGCTTAACCCAATTGAAGACGAAAGAAATCGTCCAGAAGACCTTCGATGCCATCGTCGAGACCCTGGTCCGCGAAGAGCGGATCGAGTTGCGGAACTTTGGCGTGTTCGAGGTCAAAAAGCGGGCCGCGCGGAAAGCGCGAAATCCGCGCACGAGCGAACCCGTGGAGGTGGAGGCGAAATATGTCGTCACCTTTAAGCCTGGCAAGGAAATGGAAGAACGGGTGCGGAAGTTGGAAGAGCGGGACGCCCGCGAAGCCGCTCTCCAAAACGAACAGGCGGCCAAAAGCGATGGGCAAGCCAGTTCGGGTTCCCGTCCGAACAATTCCCCGGCTCCCGCTGCGGAAACCGGCACGGAAGCAGCTTCCACAAACCCGCCAGCCCCCAACTCTTACCCATCCACCCAATATACATCCTAACCGACAAGAAAACTCTTCCCGCATCAACAGAGGACTGCCCCTCGAGCTTGGCTCCGTTTCCGCGCCGAAACCTTGCAGCAGCATTCCGATACGATGCGAAAACTGTTTCCGCCTTCAATCGTGAAATTCCCAAAATCGGATTAACCGGCAAGACTCGTTCAGTCGATACTACATTCAGAGTCAGCCACTCGAATCCGAAACGGCGGGAAACCAGTGCGAAACTCTTCGGGATCGGTTTCCCGAGCAATCGCAGATTCATGGAGGAGCAAAATGCGGAAACTCATCTGTGCCGGACTCTTAATAATGGCAGCCACCTTTCAAGTGGGGTGTGCCGTGCCCATTTATTCCTCCTCGCCGGACATCCGCACGCGAGAACTGATCTATGCCTCGGAAAGTCTGCGGCACATTCCCAATATCTGGGAACGCATCTGGTTTCTCAGCATGCCCGATCTTGCCACGCCTTACCGAACCCACGGCGGCGTGATCTAACCCTCCGCCACGGCACGCCGGGATCGCGTTGCGTTGGGCCGAACCCCACGCTACGATTGAACCGTTCGTGCAAGTCGAAGCCTGGAAAACGCTTGCACGTTGGCTGATTCCCTCGTGCCCTGCATTCCCTGAGTTGCGTCCGTGAGTCGTCTGAACGTCCGGCTGAACCGGCTGCGGTTCGCCAACCCGATCTTGGTGGCCTCGGGAACTTTCGGCTATGCACGGGAAATGCAAGCCTTTGTTCCCTTCCATCGGCTCGGCGGGCTGATTCCCAAAACCATCACGCCTCTGCCCCGCATGGGCAATCCGCCGCCCCGCACTGTGGAAACCTCTGCGGGCATGCTCAATTCCATCGGGCTGGACAACGATGGACTCGATGCCTTCATCGACAAGCATCTGCATTATCTGTTGGGGCTGAACACCGCCATTATTGCCAACATCGCCGGCAAAAACGTGGATGAGTTCGTGCAAATGGCCTCGCGGTTGAGCGAATTTCCCCAACTCGCCGGGTTGGAACTCAACATCTCTTGCCCCAACGTCTCCGGCGGGGTGGATTACGGAACCGACCCCCGTCTTGCCCAGGAATTGGTTTCCGCCGTTCGCGAAAACTGCGCGCTGCCGGTGATTGCCAAGCTGACCCCCAACGTGACGAACATCGTGCCCATTGCCCAAGCCGTGGCCGATGCCGGGGCCGATGCGGTCTCCTTAATCAACACCGTCCAAGGCATGGCCGTCGATTGGCGAAACCGCAAACCCATTCTGGGAAATACGTTAGGCGGCTTAAGCGGGCCGGCGATCAAGCCGATTGCCCTCAGAATCGTGTACCAAGTCGCCCAAGCCGTGGACATCCCCATCATCGCCGTGGGCGGGATTTCCTGTTTGGACGATGTGATGGAGTTTCTCGTCACCGGAGCCAGCGCGGTTCAAATTGGGACCGCGAACTTCTACAATCCGTCTCTCGCCTCTCAATTGGTCGACCAGTTGGATGAACTTGTCGCCGCCGAAGGGTGTCAAAGCATCAACGACTTCATCGGCACCCTACAAGTGAAATCCAATGACCAAACCCCAATGACCAATGGGATTGGGCGAGCGGCCATCATAAACTGGCTGCTGACTTCCGAAACCGATGGCCACTCTTTTCCCTGGCCCCTGACCTCTGGCCTCTGACCTCTGAATCACCATGCCTCGATACGACGCCCAACGGATTGAACCCAAATGGCAAGCCTATTGGGAACAGCACCTAACCTTCAAACTTGCCCGATGAAATCCCCGCTGGCGAAGCGGCCAGGCGGGGGAAATTCTACGTGCTGGACATGTTTCCCTATCCCTCGGGCGAGGGCTTGCACGTGGGGCATCCCGAAGGCTATACCGCCACGGATATCGTCTGCCGATATCGAGCGATGCGGGGCAAGCAGGTGCTGCATCCGATGGGCTGGGACGCCTTCGGATTGCCGGCCGAGCAGCACGCGATCAAAACCGGCACGCCCCCGCGAGAAACGACCTACAAAAACATCGACACCTTCCGCCGGCAATTGAAGATGTTGGGTTTCAGTTACGACTGGAGCCGGGAATTTTCCACGACCGATCACGATTACTTCCGCTGGACGCAGTGGATTTTCTTGCAATTGTTCGACACTTGGTACGACCGCGAATGCGAATGGACGCGGGCCGGATGGCAAAAACCGCAAAGGCCGGGGCCGTCCGATTGCCGAATTGCCGATCCCTGCTGAAATCCAAAAAGCCGGCGAGACGGCGGTGCGCGAATATCAAGATGACCACCGCTTGGCCTATCAGCACAAAGCCCCTGTGAATTGGTGTCCCGCTTTGGGCACGGTGCTGGCGAATGAAGAAATCATTGATGGCAAAAGCGAACGGGGCGGGCATCCGGTGGTGCGCATGCCGCTGCGGCAATGGATGCTCCGGATCACCGAATACGCCGACCGCTTGATCGAGGATTTGGACGAGGTGAATTGGCCGGAATCCATCAAACTCTTGCAGCGAAATTGGATCGGCCGCAGCGAAGGGGCCGAGGTCGATTTCTTCATCGGTTCCCCCAGACACGCCGGCAGAAAGTTTGGATGCACGCCTTCGCCGACTGGAAAGCCGCCCGCAAAGACTCCGGCTTCCCGAAAACCCCAAACGAAGATGTGCTGCGGGTCTACACCACGCGCCCCGATACGCTTTACGGGGCGACCTACATGGTGTTGGCTCCCGAACATCCTTTTGTCGATCGCTTGACCACGCCGGACCGCAAAGCCGCCGTCGATGCCTACCGTCAACAAATCGGCGGCAAAAGCGATCTGGACCGCACCGATTTGGCCAAGGAAAAAACCGGCGAGTTCACCGGGGCTTATGCCATCAACCCGGTCAATGGGGAACAGGTTCCGATCTGGATCGCCGATTATGTGTTGATCAGCTACGGCACCGGAGCGATCATGGCGGTTCCCGCGCACGACTTGCAGGGACTGGGAATTCGCGGTCGACGTTCGATTTGCCGATCCTCCCGGTCGTTCAACCGCCGGAAGATTACGAACCCTCGCAAGGAAGAAAAAGAACTCGCCCGCGCGATGGACGGGACAAGACAGAAACGCCATTCGCGGGCCAAGGCACAGGCAATTAACTCCGGCGATTACAACGGCTTGGAAACGCCGGAGTTCAAACAGAAAATCACCGCCGATTTGGATGAACGCGGCTTGGGGAAACAGGCGGTCAATTTTCGGTTGCGGGATTGGTTGTTCTCCCGGCAGCATTATTGGGGCGAGCCGTTTCCGATCTGGCACGAGTTGGACGAACAAGGCGAACCCACCGGCTTGTTGCGGACCGATGCCGACACCGATTTGCCGATCACGCTGCCGGAGATGAAAGAGTTCAAACACACGGGAACCCCGGAACCGCCGTTGTCGCACGCCCCGGACGATTGGCTTTACAAAACCGCCGAGGATGGCGTGAAGCTCAAACGCGAAACCAATTCAGCATGCCGCAATGGGCGGGTTCGTGCTGGTATTATTTGCGGTTTGCCGATCCCAAAAACGAGGAGCGAATGATCGACCCGGCCAAGGAAAAATTCTGGCTGCCGGTCGATCTTTACATCGGCGGAGCCGAACATGCGGTGTTGCACCTGTTGTACGCCCGCTTCTGGCACAAAGTGTTGTTCGACCGGGGCCATTTGACGAAACCCGAACCGTTTCAAAAACTCGTCAACCAAGGCATGATCCTGGGGGAAGCCGAGTTGACGGGTTACGTTGCTGCGAGACAATCCCCAAGTATTGGGTTTCCGCAAAAGATGTCGGTCGAGTCAACGCCGACCACAAGCCGGCGAACCGGTGAAGGCCGATCAAATTGGAACCGGATCAAGTCGAGAAAAAAGGCGAAGGGTTCGTGTTGAAAGGACAACCCGGAAATCGCCATCGAATAGCCGTGCCTATAAGATGTCCAAATCGCGGGGGAACGTGGTGAACCCGGATGATGTGGTGCAGGGTTACGGGGCGGATTCGCTGCGGCTTTATGAAATGTTCATGGGGCCTTTGGAACAGATGAAGCCCTGGAGCATGAAGGGCGTGGAAGGCGTGTCCCGCTTTTTGGGCCGGGTTTGGCGGATGATCGTGGATGACCGGGCCGATGAAATCCGGCTCGCCGATGCCGTGCAAGATGTGCCGCCCACCGAAGATCAAGAACGGGTGCTGCACAAGACGATCAAAGCCGTCACCGAGGACATCGAAAAACTGTCGTTCAACACGGCCATCAGCCGGATGATGGAATTCACCAACGCCATCGGCCCCGCCGACCCGCGACCGAAATCACTTTTGGAACCGTTCGTGTTGTTGCTCTCGCCCTTTGCGCCGCATTTGGCGGAAGAATTGTGGGAAGTTTTGGGGCACGACCAAACTCTGGCTTACGCACCTTGGCCCGCGTTCGAGGAAAGCAAAATCGCGGAAGATACGGTCGAGATCCCCGTGCAAATCAACGGCAAGCTGCGGGGCAAAGTGCAAGTCGCCGCCGACGCCGATCAATCTGCGATCCAAAAAACCGCCGAGGCCGATGAAAGCATCGCCGGTCTTCTGGCAGGCAAGAAAATCGCCAAAGTGATCGTGGTCCCCGGTCGGCTGGTGAACTTTGTGGTCAAAGGTTGAGTGCAGTCGAGAGTCCAGAGTCGAGAGTCCAGAGCCAGCAATCCGCTCAGTAATCCTTCTGGCTCTTGACCCTAGACTCTTGACCCTGGACTTTTTTTTCGCGGAACTTCCCGTGACGATTGAACTTGCAAGGTCTTCTCCTATAATCGGTCGGCGACGCGAACTGTGATGACTGCCGGTTGAACTTTGCGATTGAAGGAGTTTCCCTTGACTTGGTTCCGCCTCCTCGTTTCTTCCTCATTGGGGAAGAAGTACATCATGGGAATCACGGGGTTGCTGCTGTGCGGGTTTTTGGTCACGCACCTGGCGGGCAACCTGCTGATGTACGTCAGTCCGGCCGTTTACAACGAATACGCCCACACGCTGCACAAGCAGGAAGTGCTGATTAAAGTCGCCGAAGTCGGGCTGTTGGTGCTGTTCGGGCTGCATTTGTATTTGGCGTTCAGCCTCACCAAGCACAACCGCGATGCGCGGGGAGTGGCTTACGAGGTGTCTAAGACCAAAAACGGCTCCGAACAAGCCCCCGTTCGCACGGATGCTTGGATGATGTGGTCGGGCGTTGTGATCTTGGGTTTTCTTATCGTTCACCTTTCCGATTTTCATTTGGAAAGCTCGCCCGACATCGCCTACAAAACCGAAGCGGGCGAACACAAAGAACCCTTCGCCAAAGCGATTGCCGTTTTGACCAATCCCATTCACGCGGGGATTTACATTGCGGGAACCATCTTCTTATGCGCCCACTTGTCGCATGGGTTTTCCAGTGCATTTCGCTCTTTGGGCATCAGCCATCCGAAATACAATCGGTTCATTCGGGTTCTCGGTTATTTCTTCGCCGTGATTTTCGGTTTGGGTTTCGCCACCTTTCCGATCTGGGCCTACGCACTGCATTAAATCCGCGTGGAACGATGGCGTTTCTTCCCTGCTCGACATCCCAACTCATCGAACCATTCGCTTGAGGAACAGCACACATGGCACAGGCTATCGGATCAACGTTTCAATTGGATGGCAACGTGCCGGAAGGGGCCATTCACGAGAAATGGACCAACCGCAAAAACGAACTGAAACTCGTCTCGCCCAACAATAAACGCAAGTACGACATCATCGTGGTCGGCAGCGGCTTGGCGGGAGCCTCGGCGGCGGCTTCGTTGGCGGAGTTGGGCTACAACGTGAAGTGCTTTTGCATTCAGGATTCCGCCCGCCGCGCCCATAGCATCGCGGCCCAAGGGGGAATCAATGCCGCCAAGAATTATCCCAACGACAACGACAGCGTGTGGCGGCTGTTTTACGATACCGTCAAAGGCGGGGACTTCCGCAGCCGGGAAGCCAACGTGTATCGCTTGGCCGAGGTCAGCAACAACATCATCGACCAATGCGTGGCGCAAGGCGTGCCTTTTGCCCGCGAGTACGGCGGACTTTTGGCCAACCGCACCTTCGGGGGCGCTCAGGTTTCCCGCACGTTTTATGCTCGCGGGCAAACGGGACAGCAATTGCTGCTCGGCGCGTATTCCTCGCTGATGCGGCAAGTTTCCACGGGCAAAGTCGAGATGCTGCCCCGCCGGGAAATGCTCGATTTGGTGCTCGTCAACGGGGTCGCGCGGGGTATTATCGCCCGCAACTTGGTGACGGGGGCTTATGAAAGCTACGCCGCCCATGCGGTGCTGCTTTGCACGGGCGGTTACGGCAATGTGTTTTATCTTTCCACGAACGCCAAGAACTGCAACGTCACCGCCGCCTGGCGCTGCCATCGCCGGGGCGCGTTTTTCGCGAATCCTTGTTACACGCAAATTCACCCGACCTGCATTCCGGTTTCTGGGGACTATCAATCCAAGCTCACGTTGATGAGTGAAAGCCTCAGAAACGATGGCCGCGTTTGGGTTCCCAAATCTGCGGATGACAATCGCAAGCCCGGCGAGATCCCGGATGAAGACCGCGATTATTATTTGGAACGCAGGTATCCCGCGTTCGGGAACATGGTCCCCCGCGATGTGGCTTCGCGGGCGGCCAAAGAACGCTGCGATGCCGGTTTTGGAGTGGGGGAGTCCGGCAAGGCGGTGTATCTCGATTTCCGCAATGCCATCCAACGCGACGGCGAAGATGTGATCCGCGCCAAGTACGGCAACCTGTTCCACATGTATCAGAAGATCACGGCGGAAAATCCCTACCAGGTTCCCATGCGAATCTACCCGGCCGTGCATTACACGATGGGCGGCTTGTGGGTGGACTATAACCTGCAAAGCACGATTCCCGGTTTGTTCGTGCTGGGAGAAGCCAACTTCTCCGACCACGGAGCCAACCGCCTGGGAGCCAGCGCTTTGATGCAAGGTTTGGCGGATGGCTATTTCGTCGTGCCTTATACCGTGGGCGACCATCTGGCCAAGTCCGATTTCCCCAAGGTCACGGTGAATCACCCGGCCTTCAAGGAAACGATGGTCGATGCCCGCGACCGCACGGAACGCATCTTGGGAGTCAAAGGCCACAAATCTGTAGATACGATCCACCGCGAGTTGGGCGAGATCATGTGGAACAAATGCGGCATGGCCAGAAACGCCCAAGGACTTAGCGAAGCCGTCGGCCAAATCCACGCTTTGCGGGAGGATTTTTGGCGTTCGGTCAAAGTTTTGGGAACGGGCGAGAGCCTCAATCAAAACTTGGAACACGCCGGCAGGGTGGCCGACTTTTTAGAGTTCGCCGAACTCTTCGCCCAAGATGCCTTAAACCGCCAAGAATCGTGCGGCGGGCATTTCCGCGAAGAGTATCAATCGGAAGAAGGCGAAGCCAAACGCGACGATGAAAACTTCTGCTACGTCGCCGCCTGGGAACACAACAACGTGGGCGAACAGGCCACGCTGCACAAAGAACATCTGACGTTCAACGAAGTCCACCTGTCCACACGGAGCTACAAATAATGACCGATGCGGCTCATGCGAACGGCGAACTGCTCGATTTGACCCTGCGCATCTGGCGGCAAGCCGGCAGCAACGCCAAGGGCGGATTCAAGAATTACAAGCTGCATGGGATCTCCACGCACATGTCGTTCTTGGAAATGCTGGACGTGCTGAACGAACAACTCATCGCGCGGGGGAAGAACCCGTCGCCTTCGATCACGATTGCCGGGAAGGCATCTGCGGGATGTGCGGCGTGGTGATTAACGGCAGGCCCCACGGTCCCGATGCCGAAACCACCACCTGCCAATTGCACATGCGCCGCTTTCACAACGGCGACACGATCACGATCGAACCCTGGCGGGCCAGAGCTTTTCCCGTGCTAAGGGATCTCATCGTGGACCGCTCGCCGTTCGATCGGATCATTCAAGCGGGCGGGTTTATTTCCATCAACAGCGGAAATGCTCCGGAAGCCAATGCCTCGCCCGTGCCCAAGCAAAACGCGGATCTGGCGATGTCCGCCGCCGCCTGCATCGGTTGCGGAGCCTGCGTGGCCGCTTGCAAAAATGCCTCGGCAATGTTGTTTACCAGCGCAAAAGTTTCGCAGCTTGCTTTGTTGCCGCAAGGGAAACCGGAACGCGACCGCCGAGTGTTGGGCATGGTGGCCCAAATGGACAAGGAAGGTTTCGGCTCCTGCACTAACACCAACCAATGCGAAGCCGCCTGCCCGGCAGCGATTTCGGTGACGAACATCCACCGCATGAACCGCGAGTTTTTAAGAGCCTCGCTCTGCTCCGCCGAAGAAGGAACATAGACCAAATCTGCAAATAAGATTTAGGCGAGCGGGGGGCGTAAGCCCCCTGGTTTCGTGAATGGGCAGCATACGCGCCTTCATGGTCAGAATTCTGAAGTATCTGGTATCCATCAAACATTTGTGAATGACCAGGAGGCTTACGCCTCCCGCTCGCCTGTTTTATCAGCAAGGAAAGCGGATTATGTCCAATGCTCTCTTGAAGACCCCTTGTCATGCTTGGCACGTTGCGCACGGTGGCCGGATGGTGGATTTCGCGGGTTGGGACATGCCCGTGCAGTATTCCAGCATCGCTTTGGAACATCAGACGGTGCGCGGCTTGGCGGGTTTGTTCGACATCGCCCACATGGGCCGGTTGTTTTTTACCGGGCCGGATGCGGGCCGATTTTTGAACTTCCTGCTGACCTGCGATGTGGACTCCCTCGAAGTTGGCCAGATTCGCTACGGGCTGGTTGCGAACGAAAGCGGGGGCATTCTGGACGACATTCTGGTTTACCGTTTTCCCGAACGTTACCTGCTGGTGGTGAATGCTTCCAACCGCCTGAAAATTCTGGATTGGATCAAAACCCATCAAAAGAACTTCGGCGTAGAGCTTCAAGATGAAACGCAAAACACCGCAATGCTCGCCCTGCAAGGACCGAGGAGCGCTGCGATTCTGGATACGCTTACGCTGCCCGGACAAGACGTGAAATCGCTGGAATACTATACCGGCTTGGAAGGCGAAGTTTTCGGCGAACAGGCGATACTGTCCCGCACGGGCTACACGGGCGAAGATGGGTTTGAAGTCATTCTGCCCGCCGCGAAAGGCCTGGAACTTTGGGAAACGCTGATCGCGAACGGCCAACCGCACGGCTTGGAACCGGCGGGACTCGGTTGCCGAGACACCTTGAGGTTAGAAGCCGCGATGCCGCTTTATGGCCATGAATTGTCGGAAGAGATCGACCCATTTTCTGCGGGGCTGGGATTCGCGGTGAAGTTGGACAAAGAAGAATTTCTCGGGCAAGCCGCTTTGAAAGAGCGGAAACCGCAAGTCACGAAGCGGCGGGTGGGCATCGAGCTCGAAGGCAAACGCATCGCCCGCGAAGGCTCCAAAATTTTCGCGGGGGAAAGGGAAGTCGGGGAAGTCACCTCGGGCACGTTTTCGCCCACGCTGGAAAAATCCATCGCAATGGGCTACGTGGAGAAACCTCTGGCGCAACAGGTGGATGCCCCGGTCGAAGTCGAAATCCGCAATCAACGCATTTCCGCCCGCATCGTGAAACTCCCCTTCTACCGCCGCCAAGCCGAGTGATGTCGCGGTCAGCGGTCAGCTTTCCGCAGGGGGGATTGGCGTGGCTGAGTTGAAATCGCAGAAACTGTTTCTGACCGGGCTGGTGATTTTGACGATCCTCGTGCGCGGCGGCGTTTTGGTCGCGCTTCGGCAGCGGATGCACGAAGACCCCGATGCGTACCTGGGCATCGCGAAACAAATCGCGGCCGGGCAAGGCTTTTCCAGTCCCGGCAGCAATCAACCCACCGCCTATCGCCCGCCGCTATATCCGCTCTTATTGGCCCTTGCAATTCAGGGGCCGGGATCTTGGGGGATTGCGGTTTTGCATTTGAGCTTAGGCTTGGCCACCGTGCTGCTGACTTGGCGGGTGGGACTTCGCTTGAATCTCGGCCAGGGTTCGCGATGGGCGGCCTGTCTGATTGCATTCGATCCGCTGTTGGTGCAATACTCGACGCTGCCGATGACCGAAACTTTGTGTACGTTTCTGGCCGTGCTGGCATTGAATCTGATGGTTCCTTGGCCTGCCTCAAAATGGAAGGAAATCGGCCTGGGTTGTGTATTGGGATTTTGCATTTTAAGCCGGCCCACGTTTTTGGTGTTCGCGGTTCTCGCGATTCTGGTTTGTTGGTCTTGCTGCCTGAAAGGCCAATGCGTGAAGGCGGCGGCTTGGCCCGTGCTGTTGGGGATGTGCGTTACCGTGTCGCCTTGGGTGATTCGCAATGCCTGGGTGTTCGGGCAACCTCGCCTCACCACCACGCATGGCGGTTACACGCTGCTGTTGGGCAATAACCCGGTTTTTTACCGCGAAGTTGTGGAGGCCCCTTGGGGCACGACTTGGCAAGAAAAAAGCCTGCTCCGTTGGCAAGCTTCGTTGGAAGCCGAGATGAAACGGGCGGTTCCCCCCATCAAAACCGAACTCGAACGCGACCGCTGGATGGCCCGCCAGGCTTACGCCGAACATCCGCGAGAATCCGGGTTTGTTTTTGAAGGCATGCGGACTGCGGTTTCTCAGGTTTTGGAATGTGCTTCCGCCCCAATCGACATTGGAATCTTTCTCGAATCTTTGGGAACGATGCTGCCAAAAGTTGGGGTTGCCTGCCGGGAAGTCGGCGGCGGGAATCGTCGCCAATATTGCTTCGGCGATCATTGGCCTATTTTATGCCGTGATGATTGGGAGTTTCGTACTCGGATTGTTTCGGCTTCGCAAAGAAGAATGGCCGCTCTGGTGGCCGCTGTTTTTGATGATCCTTTGCTTTTGCGGCGTGCATTTGATCTATTGGTCAAATACCCGCATGCGCAGCCCAGTGATGCCCGCCGTGATTCTGTTGGCGGTCAGCTTTCAGCGATCAGCTTTCCGATCTTCCAATTCGGCGTCTCGATAGAGCCGGGCGAGTTCCAAGAGCAAGGGTTCGAGTTCGCGGTAATAATCCTCTTCGGAGAGTTTGGCTTTTCGCGTTCGCAGTTCTGCGATTTCGAGTTCCAGTTCATCCCTTTTGGTTTTGACTTTTGCACTCAATTCCTTGTCGTCGGCACTGGGGATCAACACGAATTGGTTGGCCCGGTTGCCATCGGGAATCGCGCCGGTCTTGGCCGTGCGGACCGCGCGAAAGCCTTGGAACCAATCGGCGGGAGTGCCCAAACCGTCGCCGTTGTCCTCGATTAAGGCGTGCTCGGTGGCGAGTCGGCTTTCTTGTTTGTAGAAATCCTGCACACCCGCCGAGGCCGCCAGATAGGCTTCCAACAGCGAGGTTTGCCCATCTTTGTCCAGGTCGGCCTTTTTGTCGGTGATGGCAGTGGAGATATATTCGCCGAAGCGAGAATAGTTGTGTTCCGCCCCGCTTTTGGTGGCGGTGACAATCACGCGGTTCGGCCCCGAGACCTTATTGATGAACGGCCCGCTGGCAGAAGCGCAATTGATAATCGCCACGGGTATGGAAAGCGGTTTCAGCCACTCGGCCAGGGCTTCCGCGGTGATGTCGGGGCCGCGGCAATTGAATTTTGCTTTCCGTCCATCAAACGTGCCGTGCCCGATCAACACCAACCAAACCGCCGGCGAAGAGGAATCTTCCAGCCCCGCCAAAGTTTTCTTGAGCCGTTCGGCATCGTTTGGTTCCTTCTCATCTTTCCCGTCGGCAGAATGCCCGATCCGCACGAAATTGGCTTGGGCTTGTTTCGCGGCGGCTTCCCAGTTGCCGGCCCACAGGGAAAACTTTTGGCCGTATTCCTCATTGCCCGCCGCACCGACAACAACAATCACCGTAGGCCGAACTTGGTTGGCATCCGCAGCCAACAAAACGGGAAGTAAAAGCGTTAATGCGTGCATAAGGGAAACTTGATGATGGGGATTTGGTGATGGGGAGTTCTCAAGGCAGCCCTTTCCAACGACGGAGGCCCCATTCTGAAATCAATAATCCCAACGCGCACAGAAACACCGGCCAAGTGTGCCAGATGGGGTTGATTCGCTGTTCGGTGATGGGAACCTTGCGGTTGGGCAGGCTGCTGACGAACTCATCGAGGCCGCCGAGTTCCAATACTTCCCCGCCGGTTTTGTCGGCCAACCTTTTCAGCAATTCGCGATTGGGTTTGAGCGTGCGGAATTCTTCGGTGGCCGATTCCTGCACCCAGCCGGTTTCCCGTTTGCCGATTTCACTGGCATCCGCGGCCGTCGCCGTGACTTCGGCGCGATAAATCCCCGCCTTGCGGGGGACGTAGGTGATGGAATACTCGCCGGTGGTTTGCGTGGGTTCGGCGGTGAGGGTCAGTTCTTCGCCTTCAGGGGCGGTGATGCGGGCCAGCACGCCGGCGTTGTCGAGCGGGCGGTATTTCTCGTCGTAGAGTTTGATGAAAAGTTCGACGGGTTGGCCGGGTTCGCTTTGTTTTCGTTGGGTCGAGACTTCCACTCGTTCGGGCACATCCGCCACCAGCCACCTTAATGTTTGCCGCCAAGATTTTTGCAGATCATCGTCTTTGGGATCGTTCCGCCTGAGTTGCCAACGCCAAAGGTCGCCGATTAACAATGCTGCCGTCCGCCCTTTGCCGAAGGGCTGCACGACCAAGGCGGGGTGAATCCCGCCATCGACCGCTTGGACTTGCGAAAGCACTCTGGCCCCCGGCTTGATGGACTCCACGCGGTTGATAGTTTTGAAGGCCGGCATTTGGGCGAGCCGGCGGATTTCTTCCTGCTCGGTTTGGCGGGCGCGAACCCAGGGTTCCAACCAGCCATCCCGCGTGAGCACCAGCTTGTAATCCTCGGCGGGCGGGGCGGCGAATTGGCCCTCGGCATAAACCGGCAAGAGTTCGCCGATGGGCGTGCGGGCATAGCCGCCTTTGAGGAACGATTCCTGCCCGCCCAGCATCAGAAATCCGCCGCCACGTTGGCTGACGAATTGTTGAATCAGCGATTTTTGGTCCTGCGTGAAATAGTCCGCTTCCACATCATCCAGCACGATGGCGTGGTAGCGGAACAATTCATCGGGGGCTTTGGGGAAGCCGTTGCGAAGCTCTTCTTGGTCCAGTGTGCCGAAGCGGACCAAGACGGGTTCATCGTATTGCTCGGCCTGTTCGCCATCGGCTCCGAAGCCGCGAAAGAGGGGGTTGGCATCATCGTCGCGGTTGCGAAACTTGAACTTGGGTTCCCGCTTGGCAATTCTGACCAAACCGACGAGTTCGACTTCGTTATCATCCGCCATCGCCCGGCGTAAAAACTTGAACTCCCAATTCGGCCGGCCCGAAACGTAAAGCACGCGGTACGGTCCGCCCGCGCGATCGACCAACACGTGCCTTTGGTTGTTGGCCAGCGTGGCTTCCTCGGAATTTTCCGGGTGGTCGAACTGCTCGGCTTGTTTGTCGGCGAAGGCCCGGATTTTATAGAAGTGAACCCCGCGGGCATCGGGCTTGGCTTGAAACTGAATCGCGAAGGGCTGATCGTCTGCGACTTCTCTCACCCGCTGTTGTTCGAGCAACTTGCCTTGTTCGTCCAAGAGTTCGACCACGATCGTTTGGCCCGCGTAGCCGTGGGCAATGACTTCCGCCGAGATGCTAACCGGGGCGGCTTCGAAATTGGTTTGGCTGGCGGAAACCCGGCTCACGCTGATGTCTTTTTTGGTATCGTCCTTGCCGAGGATAACGGGATAAATCGGCGGAAGGTTTTCCGCTTCGGGAAGCTCGTCCCCAATGTCGGTCGCGTTGCCATCGGTGAATAGCAACAGCCCCGCCGTGGGCCGGCCTTCGTATCGCTGGGCCACAACTTTGAGCGAACTTAACAGAGAGGAACTCTCACCCGCCGCCGAGAGTTCGGAGAAATCGGCGACGGCTTTCACGCGGCGGTCGAAGACATATCGCCTTGTATCGAAATCCTGGCTGAGCCGAACTTGCCAAGGGGCTTGGCGGTCGAGCGTTTGTTTGAGCTTTGCCGCGCGGGTTTGGTCTTCGCCTTGATCGCGGATGGCGAGGCTTTGGCTGTCATCGGCCAGCACGAGAAACAGATTTGCCCCCGGTTCCGGGCGGCTTTGGCTCCGCATGGGTTCGATCAGAATCAGAACCAAAACCACAATCGCCAAGACTTTCAGCAGCACGCCCGTGATGCCCGTGGCGGGGGACACGCGGGAACGCATCCACGACCAAAGCACCAAGCCGATCAGCACCGCACCAAGAATTGTGCCAGGCCAAACCCATTGGGGGGCGGCCCAGTCGTTGGGCCAAAACGAACGCAGCGTTTCGCTCACTTGCCGGCCCCCAATCGCTCGTAATACTTGCGAACCCGGGCTTCATATTTGGGAGGCACGGGGTCGCGGTCGATGGGAACCAAAGCATCTTTCGAGGTGCGTCTGAGCAATTCCGAAGCCACCCGGTTTTGGAGTTCGACCAAAGGCTCGGAAACCTTGTCTCGCACCAAATCCCAATTGGGCGGTTTCGAGTGCCGTTTGACTTCCTTGCGAATGGCTTTCGCACGGTCGCGAATGCGGGCGGCCTCGGCCCGCAGTTTCGGATCGGACAACATCTCTTCCACGTCCCTTAAGCGGTCGGACCATTCCAAGAAATCTTCGCCCGCCAGCGGAGCGGTTTGCGGATTTTCTTGGCGGTCGAGGAAGCGTTCCAACCCGCCCCCGCCACCTGCCGCCAGGTTGCGGTCATCACCGCCGCGAAGCCCGTTTGGCCGTTGCCCATTTCGTTGTTGTCCGGGTTGGCCTTGCCCGGGTTGCCGCTGGCCATTCGGTTGTTGCTCTCCAGGTTGGCCTTGCCCGGGTTGACGTTGGCCATTGGGTTGTTGTTGACCGGGTTGGCCTTGTCCGGGTTGTCGTTGGCCATTGGGTTGTTGTTGACCAGGTTGGCCTTGCCCAGGTTGGCGTTGGCCATTGGGTTGTTGTTGACCAGGTTGGCCTTGCCCAGGTTGGCGTTGGCCGTTCGGTTGTTGTTCTCCGGGTTGGCCTTGTCCGGGTTGGCGTTGGCCATTGGGTTGTTGTTGACCAGGTTGGCCTTGTCCATTCGGTTGTTGTTCTCCAGGTTGGCCTTGTCCATTCGGTTGTTGTTCTCCGGGTTGGCCTTGCCCGGGTTGTCGTTGGCCATTCGGTTGTTGTTGACCAGGTTGGCCTTGCCCAGGTTGGCGTTGGCCATTCGGTTGTTGTTCTCCGGGTTGGCGTTGGCCATTGGGTTGTTGTTCTCCAGGTTGGCGTTGGCCATTGGGTTGTTGCCCGTTCGGTTGTTGTTGACCATTGGTTTGTTGGTTGCGGGCGATTTCTTCGTTTAGTTCTCGATTCAGCCGTTCGAGTTGTTCTTGGGCGCGGCGGAGGGTTTCGGTTTCATCGCCCAATACGCTCTCGGCGGCTTTTTCGATGCCTTTGCGAATTTGTGTGACGCCGGCCTGCGCTTGTTTTTCTTGATCTTGAGCATCTTCGACCAAACCACGATTCAAAGACCGCTCCGCGTTTTCCAAGGCGGTTTGCGGATTCTGCCGGCGGGTGTTGCGGATCGTGTCGTACAATTGCTCGGCCAACAACGGCTCGGCTCCCTCGGCTTGTTCCACGGTTTGCCGCATGCGGTCGAGCAGTTTTTCGATCCGCTCGCGCTGCCGACCGATTTCCTCGCCCACATCTTTGGGCTTGTCTTCATCGCGGAGGGAAGGGGTTTTCTTTTCGTTTTGTTTGGGGCGGTCGGCTTCGGCGAGTTGCTCGGCCAGCTCTTTTTCCTTTTGTTCCAGTTCGCGGGCTTGCTGCTGCATCTCGCGCATTTCTTCGGTGAATTGGCCCGACGTTCGGCGTTGGAAATCGTTTTGCAGTTCGCGAAATTCGCGTTCGGCCCGCGTGCCTTCCGCCGCCGCGCGGGAGACTTGGCCTTCCTTTAATGCCTCGGAAGATTGCCTGGCGTTTTCACGGGCTTGTTGAAGTTGTTCGCGTTCGTTCGCCATGCGTTCTTGATTTTCGGGCTGCTCCATCCGCTGTTGGAGCTTTTCGGTATCCCTTAAAATTTGTTGTTGCTCATCCTGCAAGCGCTTGAGGCGGCGTTCGATTTCTTCGCGCTCGGCCTGAGTTTTGGCAGCTTCGAGGGAAGACTGCAATTCCTTGATGCGGTCGTTCAAATCGTTTTGACGCTGCGACAATTCGCGAAGCCGATTCAGCACCTGCCGGTCCTCGGCTTGTTCTTTGGCCTGGGGCGATTGCAGCGAGTTGGCTTCGCGCTGGGTTTCGTAGCGGTTCTCATCTTCCCTGAGTTGCAGTTGTTGCATCTGCTGCTGAGCGCGGCTGTTCGCACTTTGCCTGGCACTCTGACTTTGACTTTGGCTCTGTTGTTGCTGCTGCCTTTGGTTGGAACGCACGACTTCGTGTTCTCTGGCCCGCAATTTCAACAGGGCTTGATAGGCGGATTGCTCGGCGGCGAGCGCGGGCGGCAAAGCTTTAATCTCCGGTCCTTCGGCGGCTTGCCCCAGACGCGACGATGGCTTCTTGCACGTGCTGACGAACTTTCTCGACGTGGGCTTGCGATGCCTCATCTTCCAGTTTTTCCGCCAGGGCCGTGGTTTGTTCGAGGACGGAAAGTTCCGATTCCAAGAGCAACTGCGTATCTTCTTTGAATTTTTCGCTGGGTTCCTCGCGGGTTTCGCGGCGGATGATCTTCCAGGTTCCATTGATGATTTGCTTTTGCAACTCGGCCAGCTTCTCGGCTTCGCGGGCGTTTTGACTGCCTTGCTGACCTTGTTGTTGCTGTTGCTGTTGGCGTTGCTGCCTGAGTTCTTCCTCGGTGGGTTGCTGGCCTTGGCGGAAGATTTCCTCGAAATGGCGAACTTCCGCGAAATACATGTCGCTGGAAACCCGGCGGACTTCGCCATCCGGGCCGATGTCTTCCGCCCAGAAGAAGTAAGACACCAATTGATCCGGCTCGGCTTTCATGGCTTCAAACGACAGCAAATGCTCGACCGCCGCGCGGTCTTTGGCGGGCAGGTTTTCTGCGAGCGTGACATCTTGAATGGGTTTGCCGGCGGCGGCGAAACTGAGACCCACGCGAGCGAGGCCGTAATCGTCCCAGGCGGTGGCCTTCACGTCCAATTCCTCGACCGGCGAAACCTGCACGTCCCGCGAGGGAAACGCCAACTTCAAATCGGGCGGGCGGTTGGGGATCGCATTGATGACAAACTCCGGCGGGTTCTGGTTCTTCCGGCCATCCGCATCAATAAGATGCAATTTCAACCGGCGGGATTTCTCGACGGAAAAACTCACCCGATAAACCAACGGCTCGGCGGGATCTGCGTTTAGGCTGAGCGCGGATTCTTGTTTTTCCTCTGTCAGCTTGGCTTCGGCCACGGGCTTGTTCAGCCGGCAAAGCAGCGTGACTTTCGTGCCTTCCACCACCGAAAGCCGCCTCACGTCTTGGATCAGTTTTTCGGCGAGATTGGTGTAACTGGGATATTCCAAGCGGGCATCGGCCTGTTTGAGGCGGGGGTATTCAAATACGGCGACTTGATACGTTTCCGAAGTTTCCTCGGCGAACTCCACACGGTAGGTCAAGGGGGCTTCAATGGCCAAAATCCGGCTGCCGAACACGGGATCTTTTAGGCTTTTGGACATTGCCAACCGGCGTTCCTCACCCTCTTTGGGTTGATAGACCAGCGTGGCATCGGCGGGCAAGGGGCCGGTGAAGCGGGCCATCACCAGCAAACTTGTGCCGCGTTCGACTTCGGTCGTGCCCGGTTCGACCGCGACTTTGTAAGTGGGGTTCTCGATGACTTTCACATCTTCAAACGCCAAGCCCGGCGGCACGGTAGCCAAGATCGGCTTGGAAGCAAACAGCCCCACCAACACGGCGGCGAACAAGGCGAGTCCTAAGAAGTTGGCCAGGCGGGCGGTCATCAGCCGGGATTTGGGCATGACCTTATTCCAGGGTTGCTGGTAGGAATGCAAATACGCCCGGCGGAGAACTTCTTGTTGCAGGTAGCCGTAACCGCTTTCAGAACCGGGTTCCTGTTCGATGGCCGTGAGCAGGCTTGCGTCCAGATCGGGGTAGGCGGCTTCTATCCGCCGAGCCAAGCGGGGATAGTTCCGCGCGGAGTTTAAGATGCTCCAAGCGGCGAAGAGGGAAACGGCGATGGCTCCGAACATCAGCCCGTAGGCCAAGGTTTGGGGCTGCCAATTTTCGGCGGGTTTCCAAAGCAGAACCGCTCCGATAATCGTCGCCGAGAACCACACCATTCCCAAGGCGAGCCACATCCAAAATTGCCGAACGCGGGCCGCCACGGGGTCGAGGCATTTGGCCAATTGTCGATCGATCATGCCGGTTCTCCAGAAACGTCGGGGGTTCTGCGGGCGCACCAACCGGCGAGCCAGGTTTCCGCTCCCACCACAACCAGCGCGGCGAGAACGAGCCATTTCCACAATTTTTGCTTGCTTTCCAACTCGCGGTCGCGAAGTTGGCGGAGCCGATCGTATTCTTCACTTTGGGCCGCTTGCGTGCCCAATTGAACGTGCAATTGTTCGAGTTGCTCGGTTTCCAAGGGCTGGGTTTGGCTTTCACTGCCCGCCAAATTGACGGCAAACGGGCGATCCCCCTGCTTAGATTTGAGAGTGTAAATCCCCGGTTCCGTGGTCGCGGTGAATGAGGTCGCCTTGGCGGGCACGACAAACTCGCCGCCATCCGGGCGAATGATGATGCGGCGTTCGGAAGAAGACATTTCCGGCAAGGCGACGGAATCTCCCACCCGATACGATGTGGACTGCAAACGCCTCGGCGTGCATTCTTCTAAAATTTCTTCCATCAAAGGCAGGAACTTGTTGGACAGCGCGAGTTGGCTTTCTTCGGGTTGCCAACCGCTGGTCAACACGAACAGTTTGCCTTGCTTTTTCCGCTGTTCCCAGATCGCGGGTTTGCCGTTGTCGAAGCGGGCGATGATGGATGCGTTCGTGTCTTCGGGCAGCGTGACCGAGCGGTATTTCCAAAAGCGGATCCCCGTGAAATCGTTGTAGCGCGGGCCGGCGAAGGGCAAGAAAATCGGATGGGTAAAGTCGATCTGACCCAGCAGGCGGTAATCGTTCCCCACCAATTTGACGGGCGGATCGAGCTTGGCTCCCGCCAGCAATTCGCCCAGCGATTCCGCCATTTTGGAGTCGGCCAAGATGGCCAACGCTTGCCCGCCGGCTTCGAGAAACTCCTGAATCGCGGTTCGTTCCGCTGCGGAAATCGCCCGCGAGATCACCACCAAATGCGGAAGCTCATTCGCGAGCAACGGCGGAGATTTGCCGGTTTCAAACTGCGAAAGCAACACTTTTCGCTGCGGCGTTTCCACGAGGACTTCATTCAAATACAGCAATAAACCCTCGGCATCATCGGGAGATTCATCGCCCAAGTAGGCTAAGCGAAATTCTTCCTGCGGAATGGGAACCACGAAATACTGGTTGTCGAACTCGGCGGCATCTCCGCTCAGCATCAAACGATTCGCAGTCGCTTGCCCGGCATTTCGGGGCACGGGGAGCGCCCGGTTTTGTTGGGGCGGAACGTAAAACGTGACCTCGCTTTTCTCGGGGGGATTGGTCCCGCCCGCCCAACTCACCAGAAATTGTTCGCTGGTGGAATCCGCCGCGTTGGTCACGCGCACGCGGGGTTCGGCATCGGGCGGATCGCTTTCCGAAGGCCGCATCAGTTCCAGCGAAGCGTTCGAGGGATTGGAAGGAGCCACCGGCTTAATGGCGACCCGCACATCCTTCGGCCATTCGTAAGCCCCCAGCGCATTCAATTCCGCACCGTTTTGTAAGTCGCTGATTAAGATGATCTGCAAGGCATCGTCCGACTCTTCGCGGTCGATGGATTCATCCAGAATTTCCGCCGCCCGAATTAACGCCGCCCCCAAATCGGTCTGGTTCCAACTGGGCGATTGCTCCTTGAGCAAGCTGCGGATCAAAGCCGGTTTGTCGGCGGCTTCTTCTTTATCGGGGTTGTTGAAATTCACCAGGGTTTTCACGTTGCGGTCAAACGTAAACAATGCCACATCATCAGCGGGTTCTAGGGAATTCAAAACTTCATCCACTTGTTGCACGGCTTGCTTCCATAAGTCGGCTCGCCGCATGCTGGCGGAGGTATCCAGCAGAATCGCCACCCGCCGCCCGCGCACGCCGCTCATCGAAATGTCGGCCACCGCTCGCCAAAACGGGCGGGTAAACGCCAAGGCCAACAGCACGATCACCAGCCCCCGCAAGATCAACAGCAGAATGTCGTCCAGCCGACTTCGCCGCGTGAGACGGGGCGGCGTGGGTTCCAGGAACATCAGCGAACTGAATTCCTGCTGGCCTTTGGGGGTTTGACGAATCAGGTGGAACACGAACGGAAACACCACCGCCGCCGCCCCCGCCAAAAACATGCCGAAGAGCAAGTTCATCGCGTCCCTCCCGCAGCGGGGTTCGCGGCTCGCCGCGTTGTGCTTCCCGATCCGCGTTTCATGCGGGCGGAGAGGAAATCGAACAGCACGATTTCCAGTGGTTGATCGGTGGAGACTTGGCAGAACTCCACGCCCAGGTTGCCGCAGGTTTTTTGGATGACTTCCAAATGGGCGTTGAACTTTCGCAGGTAATTTTCGCGGGCGGTTTCGGGGTCGATGTATAACTGCCGGCCCGATTCCAAATCGCGAAACATCGCAGGGTCGGGAAACGTAAACGTGATTTCCGCCGGATCGAGCACGCGAATCAGCAGCACCTCGTGCCCGCGCGAACGCAGATAGCCCAGGTGTTTTTCCAGCGTTTCCACCGGCGTGAGCAAATCCGAAATCAACACGATCAAGCCCCGCTTGGCCACCACGGCGGCGATGCGTTCCAGCGGAGTTTCGAGGTTAGTCGATTTCCCACCGACCGCGCGTTCCAGGCCGAGCATCAAGCGGTGCAAATGGCCGGGCCGATAACGGGCGGGCAAGATGTCCGTCAGGGTTTCATCGAAGGTCAACAGGCCCACGGCATCGCGTTGGCCGGTGAGAAAATACGCCAGCGTGGCGGCGGCGGTTTTGGCGTACTCGGCTTTCTGGTAGGCCAACGTGCTGAAACTCATGGAGCGGCTGAGATCGACCAACAGCCAACAGCGAAGATTGGTTTCATCTTCAAACCGTTTGATGTAATAGCGGTCGCTGCGGGCGTACAACTTCCAATCGAGATAACGCGGATCATCGCCCGGCGTGTATTGGCGGTACTCCGAAAACTCGACCGAAAACCCATGATAAGGACTGCGATGCAAACCCGTCAGAAAACCTTCCACCACGACCTTGGCGCGGAGTTCCAGATTCTTCAACCGCATCAATGAAGCGGGATCGATAAACGAAGCCGCCCGTCCGCTTGCCGGCGGGGATTGGTCGGAAGGAGGTGAAGTGACAGAAGCCATTAAGCGCGGCCTGGGACTTTGACGGTTTCTAACAAACGATGTATCACCGTTTCCACCGAGACGCCTTCGGCCTCGGCGCGGTAACTGATTAAAATGCGATGCCGAAACGTGGGCGGCGTGAGCGCGGATGTCGTCCAGCGAAACATTGGGCCGGCCTTCAAATAGCGCTCTGGCTTTGGCTCCCAAAATTAACGATTGGGCCGCCCGCAAACCGGCTCCCCAACTGACCCATTGGTTGATGAAGTCGGGCGTGCGGTCGCGTCCGGGTCGGCTGGCATCTGCCAAACGCACGGCATAGCGCACCAAATCTTCCGCCACGGGAACGCGGCGAACCACTTCGTGAAAACGCTGCACGTCTTCCCCCGTAAACAACGGTTCGATGGCGGCGGGTTTTTTGGACGTGGTTTGCGTGACCACGGCGACTTCATCATCTTCGGGCAAATAGTCGATGCGGACGTTGAACATGAAGCGGTCGAGTTGGGCTTCGGGCAGCGGATAGGTTCCTTCCATCTCAATCGGGTTTTGCGTGGCCAAGACGAAGAATGGTTCTTCCAAAGGATACCGCACCCCCGCCGCCGTGACTTGGTGTTCCTGCATCGCTTCGAGCAAAGCTGCCTGGGTTTTAGGCGGCGTGCGGTTGATTTCATCGGCCAGAATCACATTGGCGAAAATCGGGCCTTTGACGAACTGCATCTTGCGATGCCCGTCGCCCGTATCTTCCAGGATTTCGGTCCCCGTGATGTCGGCAGGCATCAAATCGGGCGTGAACTGAATCCGCTGAAACTTCAAGTGAAAAATCTGCGCGACCGAACGCACCAACAGTGTTTTCGCCAAGCCCGGTGCCCGGTAATCAGGCAATGGCCGTTTGCGAACAGGCAGAGCAGCAATTCCTCGGCCACTTCGCGTTGGCCGATAATTACCTTGGACAACTCGGCGAAAATGCGGTCCCGGCAGCCGCGAATTTGCTCCACGGTTTGTTGTTCGGTTTCAAAAGATTCCACGGCATTCACGAGGGGCGGCTCCATTTCGTTGTTGGCAGTGATTGGCTGTCTATCTACTTCAATAAACCCGCATAAGTCCCGTTGGTAGCGGTGGCTTTCAATGCGTCATGGCGTAGGTCACGATGTTAATGCCCAAGGGGTAGGCCCACTTTTCGGAATACTCTTTGAAATACCCTTGATCCAGACCTTCGCGTTCCCAGCCATCGCCCAGATCCGTGTTGTGGCAAATAAGCGCCATGATGCGGTTCTTATCGTCGAAGATCGCCCGGTAGTGGGCTTCGGTGGCATCCCAGCGTTCCGTCTTACGGCCGCTCCAATAATGGTTGATGCTGGGAATCTGCGGCTTTTCTTTCAGGTCGTAAACGCAGTGAAAAATCTCGTGCTCCAAGGGCAATTCCTTCGGCTCGCGGTTGGGAAACACGCGCTTGATTTGCTCGTAAAACCCGGCCCACTCCTCCTCGCCCCAGAAGTCGTCCACCATCAGAAAACCGCCGTTTTCCAGATACTTCCGCAGTGCAAGCACCTCGGCTTCTTCCAAATACATGTTGCCCGGTTCGATAATGTAGATGAACGGGTAATCGAACAATTGCGGGTCCGTCAGCTTTAAGACTTTGCCGTTGGGATCGACTTTCATTGAAGTGAGTTCTTGCAGCCGATAGGAAAAATTCAAGTCGCTGTCGGGGTAGTCGGTTCGCCATTTGCCTCGCCAGCCGCCGCCCCAGTCGGAGTATTCGACCCGCACGAAGGTAAACACATCGTGCTTAAACTCTTGGTCTTTGTCCCAATTGGGCACGCCTTTGCGGTCGCGGTTGGGATCGTCCGGGCGTTCGATTCCGCCCCGCGAACGCCGGCGATAGCCGCCATCGCCTCGATAATACTGCCCCACGGCAATGGAAACCAAAACCGACAACAAAACCAACGCCACGGAAAGTTTTCGGCTCACGGTAGTTTCTCCGCAATGGCGGGGGAGGGAGGGGCAGGTTTGGCGGCTTGGTTTTGCCGCGCGACGATTTCCAGAAGCAAACGATGTGCCGCCCGATAACGCGGGGCTTCTTCCAAAGACTTGACGACCAACCGCCGGGCTTGGGCAAGTTGGTTCGTGCGTTGGTAGAGCTTGGCCGTGCGAAAAGAGAGGCCCGCCGGGTCGATGGGTTCCAACTCCGCCAAAGCCAGCAAACTGCCGATGGCTTGGGAATCGCGGCCGAGTTTCTCGGAGGCTTCTGCAAGATACTGATGCGGCGGTTTAATCAAAGGGTTGACGGCCAAGGCTTGTTCGGCACGTTTCGCCACCGCGGGCCAATCGTTTTCTGCCGCCGCAATCTCGGCCAGCCTGAGGTACACATCGACAACGTCATCTTCCAAATTGGCGACTTCCGCCAGGACTTTGCGTTCTTCCGCCGTCTCTTTCAACTCGCGATGCACCAAACCCAACAAATTCAGGGCGCTGTCGGAGCCGATGTATTCAGGATGCAATTCGTAAAGTTGTTTCAGCGGCGTTTTGGCCGCTTCCCATTTCTTATCAACCAGAAGTTGCTTCACGTATTTTTGCAGAGCGGGGAAGTTATGCGGGTGTTCTTTCAGGTAAGCTTTGATGGTTTCCTCATCGGCGGTGCGGGCAAATTTCGGATCGGTGAAGTCGGCCTGCTTGGCCACGGTCTCTGCCTGCAATTTGAGATACGCGGCAAAATCGCCGTCGAGCAGTTCCAACGAACCCGTGTGCCGATCGAGGCAATCGTTGATGCTCAGCCCTTGGCCGAGATCCTCCAAAATGCCGTTGAGCGCTTTGAGGCCATGCTGTTCGATCAAAAATTGCACGACCAGCGAAGATTCAAAATACGCGAATTGCAAAGCCAATGCGCTCTTGGGATGCAAGAAAGCTCCGCTGAGTTGGCTGACCGGCGTGGTCTCGCCTTCCAAAATCATCTTGCGGAAATTGAGCGTCAACGATTGGCCCCAGGCGGGGTTCGCCTGCCGTTCTTCGTAAACCGAAATGCCTTCGCTCAACCAGCGGGGCATGCGGTTTTTGGTTTTGCTGAGCGTGACAACGTGACAGAACTCGTGCCACAACACCGATTCCCAATTGGAAGGCGTGGCCCCCTGCGAAGCCGGGCTGTTCATGGTGATGACTTGCCCGAAACACACGCCCAGAAACCCCGCTCCGCCGGGCAGGCCGAAGGTGCGGATCGCGAAATCTTGCTGCCGGGGGAAGATGTCCACGTAGATCGGTTCGGGCAGTTGGGTTTCGTATTTTTGGGTCAGCGTTTGCTTAGCTTCTTTGAGGAGTGCCAACACGCGGGGGCCGTAGATTTTGGCTTCTTTCGCATCCATCCGCACCACGAAACCGTGGTCGATCAAAATGGTGAAGCGGTTCAACCGATCCCGGAGCGTGGCCAAGTTGTGGGCCACCACGTTGTACGGGTCCGCCGCGAACACGTCTTCGACGAGTTTCCAGCCCTCGGCTTCTTTGCCCAACCGCAGCAAATCTTGGGAAAGCTCTAACCGGGCCGGCAAATGCTTGGGATCGAACGCCAAAGCGCTGCCGCTGAGAGCTTTCCCCCTCGGCGAAACGGTATTTCTGTGCGAGTTTCTTGCCGATGAGGTAATCGACCGCAGGGTTTTCCTTCCAAGTCGAAAGCGCTTCCGCTCGGGCAGATTGCTCGGCTGCGGATTCATAGCGAAGATGGGCCAGCACCGCTTTGTAAGCCCAAGCCAAGGGCTGTTTGGGGTTGATCTTTTGCACTTCGTCCAGAATTTTCTCGGCCTCGGCGTAGCGTTCGGCGTCGATGTGGTCATCCACTTGAACTAGCAAACTGGGAACGTGATGCGGATTCAACCGCAAGGCTTCCGCGAGAGCCGCATCCGATTTTTTTGCATCGCTGGAAGCATACGCCAAGGCCAAAGCGTGATGAATGGCGGGGTCGTTGGGGTCGAGCTTCACCGCCTTTTCGTAATTCGCCGCAGCCAAGCCGAAATCTTGTTTCTCTAACGCCAACTGGCCGGTGGCGAGAAATCCCGCCGGCAGACGGGGTTGGTCTTGTTGGATTTTCTTGTAAATGCGATCCAACACCGCCTTGGCATCTTCACCCAGTTCCAAGTAATACCGCCCGATGATGACTGCATCCAACGCGTTCCGGTAACGAAAAGGCGATTCTTCAATCTTCTTGCCAATCTCCGCCAACAGCGCGTTCGCCTTTTCAGATTGCCCGTTATATCGGTAAACCTCGCGGCCCAGCCAAGGCAGGCGGATGGAATCGGGATACCGTTTCAAGGCTTCGACCAAAGACTTCAACGCCTCGGCATAAAGGCCCCGTTCCAGTTGCGATTGAATCCGCAGTTCGCGCCAGGTTTCGGAAAAATCGCCTTCTTCAATTTCCTTGCCGGTGAGGGCAATGCACTCCGCATATTTGCCGGCTTTGAAGAGGGCTTCGGCGTCGGAAAGATCCGCCGCGAAAAGCTGCGGCAGAGAAAGCAGCCAACACCCCAAAACCGCAATCAACAGGCCGCAAACCGAAGGGCGGAATCTCAGGTGGGAAGGCCGATCAAGAGTATCAGCGCGGTTGGGGAATACGGACGAATGATTGTGGGACCGTTGAGGAAGATCGCGCAAACGGATCAAACGGACAATTGGCATGTGCGGACAGAACCCCTTCCGATGTTGGTACGACTGCCTCCCCAGCCTATAAGCTAAATGAAACCCCGCTCAAAACGCAAGGGCTGGCCCGATTGCCCTGTTCCCGATGAAGAGGAGGAGTCGCTTATTACTTCTTATCGGCCTCGTGGATTCGCTCGGCTTTGGGCAGGTGTTCGGAGAGCTTGAACTTCGGCCGCTTGTGGCTGTTGACGAACGCTGCGATGTCTAACGATTCCTGCGGCGACAAAGTCGGATCATCCAAGGGCATGGCGACTTTCAACCAGGATGCAAGTTTCGGCACTTGGCTTAACCCCGCACCCTCGTTGTAGGATTGGTCGCCCCAGACCGGTGGCCCCTCATCGCCGCCTCTGCCATCATCCGCATGACAATCCGCACAATGTTCCGCATACAATTTGGCTCCGCGTTCCACGTTCGGTTTCAGATTGCTCCAATCGACTTGGGGAGTGCTGTGGGGGCCGAGCGGTTTCTCCGGGTTTTGTTGGATGGAATCCCCCGTCGAGAGCCAAGTGATATAAGCGGTGATGGCAACCGAAACTTGGCTTCCATTCGGCGGGCGGATTCCGTTCATGCTGCGCATAAAACAAATGAGCGAACGATCCTCCAAGGTGATGACTCGGCTTTCGCGCGGCGACCAAGCCGGGTAGGCGGTCGCCGATCCTAGAAACGTCGCCGCGCGGGGATGGGTTCCCGCCTCCAAATGACACGAGGTGCAATTCAGGCATTTCCGACATAGGGTTTGGAAAGCGGATGCTCTTTCGTGTTTTCCACAATCGTGCGCCCCAGTTCAATCACGCGCCCCAATTCGCCCTTCGGTAGGGTTCGTTTCTCAACTCGCTTTGGCTGCGCTTTAGTTTTTGCCGGCTTAGTGATTGCGGGTTTCGCCTCTTGCGATTGTTGGGCATAAATTGCCGCCGCAAGCAACGAAGCCAAAACCAATCCCGACCCTAATGTCCAACGAACAGCGATCATGATAATTCCTATCTCACATGATATTGTGATACGGCGAGTACGGCCCACGACTTATGTTTTGGTGGATCGATGCCTAAATGTTGCCGGCGATGATTGTCCAATGGCGGTCGCTGGTTTGCGTGGCCCAATCGCTCGGCAGGGAATGTTCGCTCAATAGCTTGCGGACTTCCTCCAACGTGAGGGCCGCATGCAGCGAGTCGGCGAACATTTTCCGTTGATGGGCATTTTCTTCCCCGGCATAAGTTTGCACCAAATGGTTTAGGGTGCTTTCATCCGGCGGACGCAGCAAATCCCTAATGAACAACAACCCGCCGGCTTGCAGCACGCGCTTCATCTCCCCCAACACCGGAGAAGGATCGGGAATGTGATGGATGATGCTGTTGGAGATCACAGCAGCGAAAGTCCCTTCCCCAAAAGGCAACTGCTTGGCATCGACAAGTTCCAAATGAATCCGCCCCGCGAACCCCGCCTCGGCCACGTTTTTCTCGCCCAGTTTCAGCATTTCCCGCGAGAGATCGATCCCAGTGATTTTGCAGGTGGCACACCATCGGCAGAGTTCCACCGGAATCTGAGCCGTGCCCGTTCCTACGTCCAACACTTGCAGAATCGGCTTCGCGGATCGCTCTCTCGCGAAGGCCAAAAACTCTTCCACGAAACGGCGATTGACCTCGGTATGGTTCATTGCATCGTAGTCCGCCGCCTCCTCGGCGGAATCCATAACCTCCGGTTCCAAAATGCGGGGAATCACGTTTCACTCCATTTGAATTGGACACAGGAAACAGACAATCCGTTCGGAAAAATAAACACATCACGCAGGTTTTGGTGGACACGGGGCGAGTTTCCTGCGTACAACGCGGAATTTTCCTGCCGGGCCAAGTTCTTTCTTGAAGGGAAGTTGAGTATTCTGAATGAGATCAAACACGACCGAGGCAAAAACCCTCAGACCCAAGGGGAGTTCGCAACCGAAAATGGCGGAGGGCCAAGTGCGGAGGGCCAGAAAAAGAAAATACGTTTCATGCAACCGGCCAATCAGTCTGGCGAATCAGTCCTCTGCCGATCTCAACGGAACAACTTCCAAAATACAAACTCATCTGATCTTTCTCTTTTGTGTTGGAGGCAATTTTCATGGCCGCCGGTTGGATTATCAAGCGAAACGACAAAGAGAATGGGCCGTTCTCGCCTCAGCAACTCAAGCAACTTGCTAGTTCGGGAAAGCTCAAGCCGGAACATTTGATCCGCAAAGAACCCGGCGGAAAATTTCAGCCGGCGAAATCCATCAAAGGCTTGTTCCCGGAACCAACTTCGGAAAAAGCCGTCTCATCCAGCGACTCCGCCGAGTTCGCTAACATCGACATTTCCCGCTACGGAGATGTGCCGATGTCTGAGGAAGACGAGGCTTCGGAGGATAAAAAAAAACGGAAACGCAAAAAGTCCGCCTCGAAATCCGGCAAGGGCAAGAAAGCCAAATCTTCCTGGTTAGGCCGGCTTTTCGGCGGCAAAAAGTAACACCGCTTATCATGTTTTGGTTGTGGCTCTGCCGGCCCGTGAGTAACTTGGATGCCGAGGCCATGCCGTTTGCCGCACGGCATCCCCCGAAAAATCGGGGCCGCTTTGCGGATTTTTGAGTTCTGCATCGGACGAAGCTAATGGCCAAACCGCGGGCGGAAAAAACTTTGGCGGATTACGTCGCAATTGCGATTTCGCCGGCGCTGATTATGGTGTTGGTGGGAAGTTTGGCGTTCTTTCTGTTGGAAGTGGTTTACAGCGGGGAGTTCGCAGGGCGGTTGAAATGGATTTTGTTTTGGTTCGTGTTTGCCGCCGTCTTGATCGCTCGAATTGGCATTGAAGAAGGCAACGAACACGCGGCGGTATTTATCGTCGCGTTTTGGGGGGCGGTCGCGCTGGTGATGTTCCGCTTCCTCGATCAGCCATTGGTCGGGTTCGGGCTGTTGGGGGTGGTCTGGTGGTGCGCCCGCAAACTGACTTGGGATTGCACGCTGATCGATGAGACTCAAGATGCCTCCGGCCAAGGATTATTGCAGATCACGGGTTTAGATCCGGGAACGGAATCTGCGGAAGGATCACCAGAGAAGGAACAGGATGCGGAACCTCAAAAACCGCCCACGGAGAGTCCCACTGTCAAAACGGAGGAAAACAAGGAGCAAGATCCCGCCCAGCGCCCGCATGCTCCGGGGCTTTGGGTGGTCTATTTTTCCTTGGCGGCCCTTCCGCTGTTCGGCATCGGGCAGGTTTTTATTCCCTCGGCGGATTTGACGCGCAGGTCATCGGCGTTTCGGTATTTGTGGTTTTACGTCGCCTCCGGTTTGGGGTTGCTGCTGACCACAAGTTTCCTGGGACTCCGGCGGTATCTCAGGCAGCGAAAACTCTCGATGCCAGGGCCAATGACGGGGCGATGGATCGGCACGGGGGCGTTGCTGGCCGTGGGGATTCTGCTTGTCTCCTTAATTCTGCCCCGCCCGAATGCGAGTTACTCGATGACGAAACTCGTGGATGTCGTCAGCAAAAAAATCGGCAAGGCATCCGAGCATGCCCTGGGCAGCGATGATGCCGGCAAAGGCGAAGGCCGACACGCGGGAAGGGAAGCCACACCAGAAGAATCGCAAAAAAGCGGCGAGGGCCAAAAGGGCAACGATGGCAAACAAGCCGGGCAAACCTCGAAGTCCAATCAACCCGCTTCCGGCGGCAAGGGAAAGAAAGAAGGGGCTTCCCAAAGCAAAGGCGGCAAACAAAGCCAAAAAGGGGAAGACAAAAACGGGAAATCCTCGTCCGGCCAGAAAAAGGCGGAAGGCAAACAGAACGGCGAAAAACAAGACAAATCGAAAGACCCAGGCGGCGGCCAACTTCAATCCGAAAAGCAAAGCCAAGAGCAGGGTTCGCAACAGCAACAGGAATCCGCATCTTCTCCGTCAAGTTCGCTCGGCGACAAAATCGCCAACCTGGTGAAGTGGTTGATTTATTTAGCGGTCGCGGTGACGGCGGTGATTTTTGCGATTCGCTATTGGGAGACGATCAAAGCGGGGTTGTCTCGGTTTTGGCAAGACCTCAAAGATTTGTTCGCGGGGTTGTTCGGACGAAAACCCAAACCGAAAGCAGCCACGGCAGTGGATGGCGAAAGCCTGTTGAAACCGCGCCCCATTCGCCCGTTCGCCGATTATGCGAATCCCTTTCGGAATGGGATGGAGCAGAATATGGGGACCATCGAATTGATTGCCCACACTTACGATGCCCTGCAAGCCTGGGGCAGCGAGCACGATTGCCCGAAACGCCCCGATCAAACGCCGACGGAATACGTGCAGGAACTCGCCCGCATCGATTCCCAATTGGCCGGCGATGCCCGGCAGGTGGCTTTGCTCTATTTGCGGGCGGCGTTTTCCACCTCGCCGCCGACCACGGATTCCCACAAGCTGCTCAAAAAAGCCTGGAACAGCATGGAAACCGCCGGCACGCTAGCCGGTTGAATCACTCACGGATTTGAACAGCATGAAAGGATGGAATTGTTAGGCTCCTTAAAAGCTAACCGCTAAAAGCTTAGTTGCTCTTCGCGGATCGCTTGCCGATGCAGTAGAGCGCGTTGGTCGAGCGGATGAGGAGTTGGCCATCGTCCGGGACGATGGCGGAGCGAAAGAGTTCTTCGGGGTTGTTTTGGGTGCTGATTTCGTTCTTGGCGACGATGTTGAGTTTTTTGCCCGGTTTGACGACCGAAACTTCGCCGTTGTCTTCACCGATGAAAAACGCCAAGCCTTTGTAGGCAATGGGAGCCGCCGAGAAATTGCCGGGAAGCCGGCCTTTCCAAAGTTCCTTGCCTGTGTCCGCATCGTAGCTGCAAATCACGCCCTGCATGCTGACCACCAGCATTTGGCCGTCCAACACAATCGGAGAAGGCAAATCGCGGCCCACGCGGCGCGGGGTATGCCACATTTTATGGGTTTTGGTGACGTCGTTTTTGCCGCCGGGCTTGATGGAAAACACGTCGCCGGGTTTTCCATTCACGACGAGCAACAGCCCGTTAGGGGCGGGGGCGATGGTGGGTGAACCTCGTCCGCTGTAGCCTTTGCAGAACCAGAGTTCTTTCCCGTTGGCGGGGTCGTAGCTACGAACTCCGGTGTGGCCGTTGAGCGCGAGTTCCTTGTGGCCATCCACTTCGATCAAAACGGGGGTGCTCCAACCGCGAAAATCTTCCCGCTTGGTTTTCCAGGCTTGCACTCCGGTCTTTTTGTAGAAGGCAATGATTGAAGCATCGCGGTCGGCGTCGCAATTCTGAATCACCAAATCCTTGTACAACACGGGAGTGGCGGCGGTTCCCCAAGGGCCTTCAAACGAGCCGAGATCCTTTTCCCAGACTTTCACGCCTTTGGTCGTGTAGCAGAACAGCCCGCCGCCTTTGCCGAAAAACGCGAACACGAATTCGCCATCCGTCGTGCAACTGGCCGAGGCCCAGCCGTTCATGTTGTGGGTAGGTTCGGGCGTGCCTTCCCAAGCGAGTTGTTCCCAAAAAATTTGGCCGTCGGCCCGGTTCACGCAGAACACGTACCGCCGCTGGCCGCGGTTTTCCGAGCGGGTCAAGAAAATTTGTTCGCCCCACACGCAAGGGGAAGATTGCCCTTCGCCGGCCAGCGGGGTTTTCCATTCGATGTCGTCCGGCGACCAGTCGACAGGCAGGTTTTTGTCGGTGGAATGCCCATCCCCCGTGGGGCCGCGCAGCCCGACCAATCCGGTTCCGCCGCGATGAGGGCCTGCAAACCGAAGGAACACAACCAAAGCGCCGTGAAGGCCGGCAATCGGGACGACTTCATCATGGGAAGACTCATCACATCAAACGGAAAAACCGGGGAGCGAAAACACATTCACCAATTAACATATCAAACCCGCCTGCTTCCGTGCAAACGTGGCGACGGTTCCATTCGCTGGGTGCGGTTGCTAGGATTCTTTTCATGTGTTGCCCAAAATCCCCAGCCCGAATAATCCGTTGCCGAGAAATGTGCAGAGGCCGGGGAATTTGGGATTTTGGAGTGAGTTTTCGATTAGACCCGTTCGATGGTCTCCTTCAAAGGAAAATAGGAGCGAAGGATGCTGCGTGTTCTTGTTTTAGCCTGTGTGGTGTCGTGCATGTCGAATCTTCTGCCCGCCGATGAGCCGGCTGCCAAGTTGGTGACCTCGATCGAGGGAATTACCGAATACCATTTTGAAAATGGTTTTCGGGTGCTGTTATTTCCCGACCAATCCAAGCCGTTGGTGACGGTCAATTTGACGGTCTTCGTCGGTTCCCGGCACGAAGGTTACGGCGAAGCGGGCATGGCCCATTTGTTGGAGCACATGGTTTTCAAAGGCACGCCCGCCCATCCCAAAATTCCCAAACTGCTGACCGAACGCGGGGCCAGATTCAACGGCACGACCTGGGTGGACCGCACGAATTATTACGAGACCCTGCCCGCTTCGGCGGAGAATCTGGAATTCGCGATTCAACTCGAAGCCGACCGCATGGTCAATAGTTATCATCAAAGGCGAAGACCTGGCTTCGGAAATGTCCGTGGTGCGCAGCGAGTTCGAGCGGGGCGAAAACAGCCCTTCCACGGTTCTCAACCAGCGAATGATGTCGGCGGCGTACCAGTGGCACAACTACGGGCAATCGACCATTGGCAACCGGGCGGACATCGAGCGCGTGCCCGTCTCAAAACTCAAACCGTTTTACACCAAATACTATCAGCCCGATAACGCGATGCTGATTGTCGCGGGAAATTTCGAGCCGGAAATCGCGATTTCGTTCGCGGCGAAGTATTTCGGCGTGCTTCCTAAGCCCAAACGCAAGTTGGATCAAACCTATACCGAAGAACCGCCGCAAGATGGCGAAAGAATTGTGATGCTCCGCCGGGTGGGCAAAGTTCCCTTGGTGGGCATGGTGTATCACATTCCCGCCGGTTCCCATCCCGATTATCCTCCCGTGGACGTGTTGGAAGGCATTCTGACCTCGGCTCCTTCGGGCCGGCTGTACAAAGCCTTGGTGGAAACCAAAAGGGCAGCCAGCATCTCCGGCGGCGGCGTTTGCCTGGCACGATCCCGGCGTGATGCGGTTGTTTGCCGAGGTCTCCCAAGGCAACGAACCCGACGTCGTGCGGGGAATTATGCAGGATACCATTGCCGATGTCGTCAAGAACGGCGTGACTCAGGAAGAAGTGGACCGCATCAAGCAGAAACTCTTGAAATACCGCGAACTGTCGGCTTCCCGGTCCGACGAACTCGCCATTGAACTCAGCGAATGGGCGGCGATGGGCGATTGGCGGTTATACTTTTTGTACCGCGACCGCTTGGAAAAAGTCACGCCGAAAGATGTGGACCGCGTCGCCAAGGAATATCTCACCCGCAATAACAGCACCGTGGGCTTGTTTCTGCCTACCAAGAAACCCGAACAAACCGTTATCCCCGAAACGCCCAGCTTGGCCAAGATGATCGGCGATTACAAAGGCCGCAAGCAAATCGCCCAAGGCGAAGAGTTCGATGTCTCTCCCAAGAACATCCAAGCCCGCACGCAGTTTCTGAAACTCAAATGCGGAACCCAAGCCGCTTTGTTGCCCAGGAAAACGCGGGGTGAATCGGTGAATTTCCGGCTGACGTTGCGGTTCGGCACGCCCGAAAGTTTGTCGGGGCAAGCCAAAGCCTGCGAGTTGTTGCCCAGTATGATGACGCGGGGCACGCAAAAGTATTCCCGCCAAGAACTGCAAGATGCCTTGGACAAACAAAGTGCCCAATTGGGGGCCAGCGGTACGCCCGGCGTGGCCACGTTTTCCATCGAAACCAAACGCGAAAACCTGCCCGCCGTCTTAGAACTGTTGCAGCAAGTCCTCCGCAAACCGACGCTGCCGGAAAACGAACTGGGCATCATCCAGCGCGCCCAAGTGGCCGGTTGGGAGAAAGACCTGGTCGAACCGCAAGCGCTCGCCACCACATTGGTGCAGAAACACATCTCCCCGTGGCCCAAGAGTGATCCCCGTTACGTGCCTTCAATTCAAGAAGAACTCGATGCCACCAAAGCCGTCACCCAGGCCCAATTGAAGAAACTTTACGAAGAGTTTTTCACGCCGGAGCACGCGGAACTGGCCATTGTGGGCGATTTTGACCCGCAAGAAATCGTGCCGTTGTGCGAGAAAATCCTCGGCGGTTGGAAATCCAAACAACCCTACCAACGGTTGGCGAGCAAAGCCGGCAACAGCCCCGGCGGCAGCGAGACAATTAACACGCCCGACAAGAAAAACGCCGTGTATTTCTCGGCGATGACCTTCCCTCTGAACGACACCAACCCCGATTACCCCGCCTTGGTGATGGGCAATTTCATCTTCGGCAGCGGTTCGCTGTCCTCGCGGTTGGGGAATCGCGTTCGTCAAAAAGAAGGGCTTTCCTACGGGGTGGGCTGCCAGTTCAGCGCTTCTTCCTTAGATGAGCGCGGCCCTGTTTTACACCTATGCGATTTGCAATCCTACGAACGTGCCCAAGGTCAAAACCGCCATTGCCGAAGAACTGGCCAAAATCCTCAAAGACGGCGTGACCGAAAATGAACTCGCCGAGGCCAAGACAGGCTATCTGCAAAAGCAAATGGTCGCCCGTTCCAGCGACAGCGGCTTGGCCCGGTTGCTGGCGAGCAACATGCACACCGGTCGAACGATGGCCTACTACGAAAAGTTGGAAAGCACGATTCCCACGATCACGCCCGAAGAAGTTCTGCAAGCGATGCGAAAGCACATCGACCCCAAAAGGCTCTTCACCGTTGTCGCAGGCGATTTCACCCCCGTCGATGAAGACGACAAGTAACGCAATTCAGACAAGGCGAGCGGGGGCCAGAAGGCCCCCGATTTCGTTGAATGGTTCTCTCGTGCCCTGATTTCCCTGGCGGCCCGATGGCATGTTTCCGGGGATCTTTACGGCACGTTCGACAGACTATTTCACTCCGAAATGCGTTTCCCGGCGGCGCTTAAGGTTTCATCCGGGGGGTGATAGAAGATCGCGATCGGAAGTAAGATCAAAGCCAGCATCCCGAAGATCCAATTCACGCCCAGGCCCATTTTTTCCAACAGGAAATTCGCCAAACCCACGAAGACCGCCGCGAAACAAATCGCGATCCAGTTGACGAGATTCATCGCGCCGATCATGCGGCCTTTCAGATCTTCCGGCGGGCGGGCTTGCATGAAGACTTGCAAAGGCACGATGAACAACCCGCCGAAGAATCCGACTCCCAGCATCCCCGCTTGGCAGATGGTCTCGATGCGGTTTCGGGGAACCAGCTTTTCCCAAAAAGATCCCGCTGCGGCGGTATGAGCCAACCCCATCAGCAACAACAGCACCAACGCCCCGGCCAATCCCCAGGAACCGATTCGCACCAAGTGGAAATTGATTTTCTCGTGGGAGAGTTTCCCCGCCACCACGCAGCCGATGGCGATGCCGATGCCCATAAAAACTCCCAACAGGCTCGCGCCGGCATCTCCCACCTGCAACAGGATTTTTCCGAATGTGTTCGTGGCTTGCATCATCACGCCGCCCAAAAACCAGAACACGGAAGAGATCAACAAGACTTCCATCAGCAGTTTGTCTCCGCGAAGCATCTTCCAGGTTTCGCGGTTGATGGCCATCGCGGACCATTCAAATTCTAAGTTCGGGCGGGCCACCGGCGTCGGGCGCACGAGCAGCGAAGTCATCGTTCCCGCCACCGCGATGACCACGCACATCGCAGAGACCATCCAAAGCTGACTTGGAAACCATTCCTTGCCGTAACCGGCCGCGACCATTCCGAAGATGATCGCCAAAAACGTCGTCATCTGAATTAAGCCGTTGGCTTGCGGCAGATCGCGGTCGGCGAAGAGTTCAGGCAGAATCCCGTATTTGGACGGCCCGAAAAACGCGCTTTGCGTGCTCATTAGAAACAGCACTGCGAACAACATCGGCAATTGCCAAGCGGGAAACACGCCCCCCAGGAAGAATGCCGACATTCCCGCCAGCATGATCACGATTTCGGCGACCTTCATCAAAACCACGATCCTGCGTTTGCTCAGACGGTCGCTTAAATAGCCGGCCAAGCCCGAGAACAACACGAACGGAATCGCAAACAACGCCGTGGCAATGGATTGATAGTAACCCACTCCCGTCGCCCGCTCGAAATCCACACAAATCAAGAGTACCAATTGCTTGAACACATTGTCGTTGAAGGCCCCCAAGAATTGGGTGCCGGTCATGCCCCAGAAGGCCCGGTCGCGAAACAAGCCGGGCGAATCGTCCGCGCCTCGAAGAGGAGAATGACTCATCGGAAATCAATCGTCTTGAGGAATTTATGCGGGAAGAAATGAAGACGACGGGGCGACAAGCGTGGGTTGGAATCAATGGGATTCGACTGAAGAAGAGGCCCCTCAAAGATTGTTCGAGAGCGCCCACAACAGCAAAAACACGCCGCCCATGAAAACCATAATTGTGGTGAATAGTCGAAGACTGCGGCGGAGGATGACTTCGGGGATCTCGAACCGGCTGGCGCTGTAAACCAGACTGATGACAAGCGCCATCGGCAGCAAATGCCAACTGATGGACTGCGTGGAAGCCAACACCAAAAGCAGAGGGAATTGGGCGAACATGGGCGATTTCTTCCACTGAGAAGGCGATGCCGAATGATGGCGGCGGTTAATGTCTGGCGGGAAATGTCCGGCGGTTAAGAGGCGGCGGGGTTTGCTGCAAGTGCTTGATCTGTTTTCTCTGCGTTGGATTTGCCCGTGCCCGGCTTGGCGGCATCGGCATCTCCTTCGGGAGTCTCATCCCCATAACCGTAAGCGGGGCCTTCAAACGCATCCCAGAGGACCAACACGTTCAAGAGGGCGGCAACCCAAGTGTAGACCATCGCCAGATCGAAGGTTTTGCCCAAATCGTAATGCAAGCGGCTGAGTTTTTCGCTTTCCAAGGGCACGGCGAGCCAATCTCCCACGGGGCGGGGAATCGTGCCCCGCAGCACGCCCACCCGTTCGGGACGCCCTGCCTTTCCCGTATCCGCCACGGGGATTTTCAAAGCGCGTTCGCGGTCGGCGTAAACTTTCGGGTCGATCTTAAATCGCCCGACTTCGCTGCTTAACTTCAACTCCACCGATTCGCCGGCCTCTTGGGTGGAGTTCGTATTGGGGTTCAACAAACTGACTTGGCCGATAAAGCGGCCTTCCACGGCAGGCCCCATCTCGCTGCCGATCGGGTGCAGTTCGATTTTCCCGGTGAGTTTGTAATAAGCGTATCCCGCTTCGGGAGTCGTCCCTAAATCCACTTTGACCTCGCGGCCTTCACTCAACATTTTCCAATACGCATCTTCCAAAGCCTGGAAAGCTTTCGACAGTTTCACGCCTTGCTCGTTCTCGGCAACGCCTAAACGGAGAATGCCTTGAAACGGTGCGGAAATGGGTTCGTCCAAATTGCTGAGAGTCTCGTTGTCCGGGCTGTGATAGCGGCGCTCCTGCACGAGGGCATACGCGGCGGGGACTCCGATGGCGCTTGAGCAAGAAATCCCCAACGGCGGTTCGTGGCCGATAAGGGACTGCCCGCATACAGCGCGGTCCAATCCGAAAGGAACATTCCATAGGTGAAGGTTCCCACAATGCAAATCGCGTATAAAACCCCTTTGAAAGTCCGCCCCTGATACAAATGTCCGCCACCGGGAAACAGCAACCCCAAACACACGGCGAGAAGGGGATTTTTCAGAGGAACCCTGGGGTCTGTCATAGGAATTCAATGCGATTGGAAGGCAGGAAAACGAAAACATCATCGCGGAAGATGTTTCGGGAAGGGGATTGTATTTTCAATTCAAATCCCAAGGGGTAAGGGAAATTCGGTCAAGTCGCCCCGAATCCCCTACATGCTCGCATTGTAGGCGGGAATCCCCCCAAAGGCTAGTCCGGTTGGGCGAAGGCATCGGCCGAGCTTTCCGGGGATGCCTCCGTGCCGGCAGAGTTTTCCGCAGCGGGCGGGTTTTGATTCGAGGCAGGTTCCGCAGGCGGCAAGACCCAAATTTCGCGGTAATCGCGGGGTTGTTCCGCACGAAACCCGTGGTGTCTCAGCAGTTCCAAAATCGCCAAGAAAACGCCCACAATGCGGCTTCGTTCATCTTCTCCCGCGAACAATGAACTAAACGATACCCGCTTTTCTCGGCGAACTTGGGATCCGATGCGTTCCACATAAACGGAAATCGGCGTATCGTCGTAGCGGATGTTGGCGTGCGGTTCGGGGGTGTTGGTTCGCAGCACCCGCGACAGGCGCACTGACCAAATCCCAAAGTTCCACGTCCTTGATGAAATCCGCCGAGGGGTCTTTTCCCTGCCGGGGGCGGTCATCGCTCAACCGGGGGTAACGCTCTTGCCAGAGGGCGGCTTGTTCTTCCAACAGTTTGGAGGCATCTTTATATTTTTTGTACTGCAAGAGTTGTTGGATCAACTCGCCGCGGGGGTCGCCCGCGATTTCGACGGTCTGGTCTTCCTCCTCGGCTTGGGGCAGCATTTGCCGGCTCTTGATTTCCACCAAGGCACTGGCCATCACCACGAAATCGCCCACCAAATCCAGGTCGATGAGTTCCAAGACCTCCAAAAACTCAATGAAACTCGCGGTGATCTTCGCGATGGGAAAATCGAAAACATCCAACTCCTGCCGTTCGACCAGATACAGCAACAGGTCGAGCGGCCCCTGAAAGATGTCGAGTTCCACGCGATACAAAGGCAAAGACATGAACTAACGTCAACAGAGATAGCGGGTACGGAAGCGAAAGCGGACACTCAATAAACGGGATTCCCGCCGGCGTCAATCCCGACTCGCCCACAATCGGCAGGGAATATCTCCAAGAACCCAATAGATGGCCGCTTCGGCGTCCGACTTGGTCCGTGATTTAATGCCCGGACTTGGCGGCGATGGGTGTTAAGAGATACGGTTGATAGATCGTACTGCCGTCCTTCGCATAGAGGCCGAGGGATCCCGCGACTTGGCCGTAATTCGAGGCCGGGCCACGGTCGTTAATGCATTTGACGTTGGGGAAGAATGGCGCTGGCCCACAAGGCTTTGTCGGCCTTGCTCCCGCTCAAGTAGGTTTTTAAGTAGATGTATCCCGTATCATCGCGGTAGATATAGCCGTCATCAATCGCGACGTCGTCCGAGTTATTGATGCTGTACGCATTCGCATAACCCAAGCCAAACTTCTGAGGCGGCGGCGTGATGAGTCGCATGGGGCGAGTCTGATATTGTCCGGCGACGTGGCCGGCATCGTTCACATCGTCCACATAGATACCGGAAACGCCAACGGCCGCCAACGTATTCCATTCAGGTATCCAGCGTTGCAAACTCCCGTCGAGCAATCTCAGCATGACTTGGGCCGGTTGGTTCGCTGTCGGATTGCTCAAGGCCACACCAGATGCCACGGGTTGGTCTTGAAAGTAGGGTTCTGAATCCAGGGCCGGGTTGAAGAAAAAGTAATACGTTTTTCCGTCCAGGCTGTAGCGGCAGAGGATGTCGCCCGCGTTGTTAAAGTCAGTTGGGTAGCAGGAGGTGATGGCGGTCACGTCGGGCATCGGAACCACCTCGGGATTATCCGCGAGCGTATCCAAGAGGAACGGCCAGCCCCTTTTGACGCCGGTTTCCGGGTCGATGGTGGTCATGTAACCGGAGATCACTCCATCATCGTTGATTGTGACGGCGCGTTCGATTTGCCAGCCCTCGGGCAGCCCGGCCGTGCCAAAGGTCGATTCCAAATCCATGGCGGTCGTGGCGCTGATTTTCGGATCGTACAGGTAGCCTCGGTAAGCCCCGTTGTTGTGGACATAAAAGCCCGCGATCTGGCCGTGGACGTTCATCGAGCCGACGCTCGGCTGGTGAGTTTCATCACGGTTGGGGATGTCCCAGTATTGGAGTTGGAACTTCGGAATGGCGGGGGGCTTCGCCCGCCCGGCGAGTACCTGGGTGTCGTTCCACGCCGGTCGCAGAACCAGCAGCGCGGCTGCCGCGACAAGCCCCAGAGTCATGTGCATCTTGAAATGTTTCATGCTCTTTTCCTTTGCGGTCTGCCTGAGGTAATGATGCAGACAACCCCGCAGCGGGCAGACCTTATCCGCTCCGAGGGCGATCGTACGCCCCGGCCCGCGACAAGCGGGTCGGTTTCACGAACCCGGCAGCCCACGCCCACGTTGAGCGAGGAAACTGCCACCAGATCGGCTGGTGAGGAACACGTTTGGCGACTGGCCCCTCACCGGCCGATTTTTCATGTTGTGATGTTGGGTGAAAAGTACATCATTGGCAGGCGCTTCCCGTCATGAAAGGGGCGTCCGCGCAGTAGAATGCACATCACAAGCCATCCGGGGTGCAGACTCAACCCAGGAAAGTGCTGATTCCGCCGGTGAGCCGTTCAGGGTGGAGAGCGTCTCAAGATGCTCCGGGCCGAGTTTGGCCCTCCCGTGTTTGAGCGTTTCCCCAAACAGTGGGATGGCCAAGTCGCGGCGGTTCGGTTTCGGCCGGAGTGTTCGCGGGGGGTAAAAAACTCCCTCCTCAGACAGGCACGAATGGCTCGGATCTTTTCCCCGCTCCCCATCATGCTGGGAGTCCCTCTGGAGGAATCGCCGAGCTTACTTTCTCTTAAGTTTTAAGGTTCCCCGAAGCTCAAAGAACAAGTCGCCTGGCACTCCCGTGAAGCCGCCGGTCATCTTGGCGTGTCCCTCGGCATGGGTGAACCGGCCCGTGCCGCCCACAACATCAAACTTGCCGACAACCGAGTAGATGAACTCGGCTTCCGGATCGATCCCTACGATGCTGCCGGTATAAACGACGTCGAGTTCATCCCCATCGGCAGCCGTATAAGTCGCAAAGCCCACGAAGGTGTAATCCTCGGGATTCAGCAGGTGGGCTCCCACGCCGGTAAACCGGTCCAAATGCGTGGATGTGCCGGCGAAGCGATCCAGATCGATCCCGCTTTCATCGTCTGCCGGGGCCGTGCTGCCGGCGGCGGATAACTTCCAGTTCGCCGGGCTGTTTTTCTCCTTAGCCTTCTCTCGACCATGATCCTTGGCCTGTTTGGCAGATGACTTCCCCGGGCCGTCTTTTGCAAAGGTTTGATTCGTCAACATTGATACGGCCAGAGTCAGGCAGATTGCTGAAACAAATGCTTTCATGATGTCGCATCTTTCATAAGAAGTTAGCAAGGCAAATTAAAACCGCATGAGGTCTTATTTCTTTTTCGGATATTTCAATTTCCCTTCGCCGACCCAGCCGTATTGCAGGGGGTCATCGGAGCCTAAAAGAAACGGCTCCGTGAAGGCGATCATGAACCAACTGCCCGTCACGCCAGCGAATTTTCCCTTGCACAATTCCGGCACAGGGACAAAATCCGCCAGGAACAACGCTTCCACAATGAAGCCATCCTCGGTGATGTCGAGAACCGTCAGCTCAAAGCTGCCGTTCGCATCGCCATTCTTATCTCGTCCGTAATTGCAAACCAATCGGTCGCCATGCCCGCCCGCAAACACAAACGGGCTGCCGCTGCCGAACGTTCCCGTAAAGCCAATAGGGATAGGGTTGTCCTGTTCAAAAACGGGATCCGCAGTCACCGTTTCCACGGTTCCCTCCCCGACGTGCAGTCCCAATTGCGTGGCCGTCCCCACAATCCAATGCGGACGCGGCTTTTGCCCCGGCAAGGGCAAGCCGTGTGGGGCGACTCCGTATCCAATAATTTTGAAAGGCTTGGTTTGCGCTTCGGCTAAGCTAGTTGCTAGCACAAGCGAAAGAGTCAATACACCGGCGAACACAGTTCGTTTCCCAACACAAAATCCGCGAGACATGAGCAATCTCCTGGTCCGCCAAGAGTGAGAAAACGCACAACCCGCCACGGGGACCAACTAGCGAGTTGGGCGAGAGATTCATTCGTGCTATAAGCCATGCCGAGAAAGGATGTTTCCGTCATCTCCGGCCAATACAAGCTCTGACCACCACGCTAGCCACGACTAGCAATGAAAGACTGAAAGGTTCGAGAACAGCGGAGAGAGAATCAAGCGCGGCAAACGCCTTGGCCGAAAAGAAAGGCCCGCACCAAAGTCGCCACCGGCTTGTATTTTGAAGTGGTATAGAAAGGAGAACGACGTTGCCAATATAGGACTTTCTCCGAGAAATTCTCATCTCAGCGGATAATTCGAGTCGCAGTGGATAGCTTTAGTAGGGTCCGCTGTGCGGGCTATTGATGTTGGGATCAGCAAATGATTCCCGAAACGAAATAGTCAAGGCCATCAAAGGCTGGTCCGCAATGCTTGGCTGCGCGGACTATTGATGTAGACATCAGCGAAAAATTCCCCAAACAACATAGCCAAGGCGATCAACGGCTGGTTCGCGCGGCGGACTCTTGTCTCTTGTAAGAGACGGCTTTTGACTTCAAATGCTCATAACTTGTATTGCCGGGCTGAGGAATAATCTTGCGGGGGATTTGTTGCGAAATTCAAAAATTCCCAAAAGCCTTAGTCGCCCTGGGAGAACTACCTAGTGCTCGCTTTGGCCGCTTTGGTTAACCATGAATGTTGGGGTCAGCGAATGATTCCCGAACCGGCATAGTCAAGGCGATCATTGGCTGGTCCGCATAGCGAATCCTGCTTGGCTGGTCCGCATAGCGGTTCTTACTTAGCTGCTTGGCGTCCGCGACCCTGGGGAGAACTACCTAGTCCTAGTGCAAAAAAGATTACAAACCGGAAGAATTTTCTTGCGATGCGGCCCGAATGCTCGTACTTTGACTTTGAATACCGCGTTCTGGACGACAAGATTTCTCACTCTTTTGGTAATACAAGCATAATGGATTTGTCCAACATCCCCGCCACGCGGAAAACCCTGCTACTTCGGATTCGTGACTCCGGCAACACGGAAGCCTGGCAGACGTTTGTGGAACTTTACACTCCGCTGATTTATCACTTCTGCATCCGCCGAGGACTACAAGAGGCCGATTGCCGGGATGTGTTGCAGAACGTGTTTTTATCCGTGCATCGCCAGATTCAAGAGTTTGAGTACGATCCCGAACGGGGGCGGTTTCGCAATTGGCTGATTACCCTCGTCCTCCGCCAGATCAGCCGAGACCAGTCGCGGACGGACCGGGGAACGAAAGGCCGGGGAGGCGGACTGGGCGACTTCCTAGTCCGAGGGATTAGGAAGGATGAGGAGCAACATTGGAACGAGGACTTTCAACAGCGGGTGTTGGAATTGGCGATGGCGCGGATTCGCGAAGAGTTTTCGCCAGACGTGTTTGGGGCGTTCGAGGCCGTTTGGTATTACGAGCGAAAGCCCGCTGAGGTCGCCCAAGAGAGCAACCAATCCCCCGCCTGGGTTTATCAGGCCAAGTTCCGCGTGCTCAAGCGGCTGAAGCAGGAGCTTGAATTTTTGGGCGACGATTATATTTCCCCCATGCCGGAGTAACCCCTATGCATTCCGATGTGTGCTTGACGGTCGAGCAGATTCTCGACCTCTGGGAAGATCGTGTGCCCGATGAACTCGCCGCGATTTACAATCGTCATCTCCGCGAGTGTCCCCTCTGCCTCAAGCGGGCCGAGACGCTCTCTGCCGAGGAAGTTGCGTATCGGGCGAAGTTTCCGGCGCATCCCCGGCGGTTGGACGTTCCCGCCTGGGTGGGCGAATTGGCGAAGGAATTTGCCCTGCGGCCCGAAATCCCGGAACTGCAACCGACTCGCATTTATGATTTCGAAGGCCAAGATACCGAGCAGATCTCTCTACCGAGCAAGAGCCTAGGCACACAAATCGGGCATTACAGGCTGAAGGAACGGCTGGGCGAAGGCGGAATGGGCAGCGTCTACGTGGCAGACCAGACCGAGCCGGTCCGCCGCACGGTCGCGTTGAAAATCATCAAGCCCGGCATGGATTCTCAGGAAGTCATCCGCCGCTTCGAATCCGAACGGCAAGCCCTGGCGAGGATGGCTCATCCGCACATCGCGAAAATTCTCGATGGCGGAACAACAAGCACCGGCATGCCGTATTTCGTAATGGAACTCATCGAGGGCGTTCCCATCACCGAGTTCTGCGACCGAGAGAAGCTCAACCTGCGGGAACGGCTGGAACTCTTTCGCACGGTTTGCCTCACCGTCCAGCATGCGCACCAGAAAGGGATTATCCATAGAGACCTAAAACCCACGAATATCCTCGTCGAGCAGCCCGATGGCTTGCCCGTCCCCAAAGTGATCGACTTCGGAATTTCCAAAGCGATCCACCCGGACTCAGTGCCGCACCCGGTTTATACCCACTTCGCGCAAGTCATCGGCACGCCGCTTTACATGAGTCCCGAACAAGCGGATCTGTCGGGGCTGGATATTGATACTCGCAGCGATGTCTATTCGCTGGGCGTGATTCTCTATGAACTCTTGACCGGCCGGACTCCCTTCGACAAATCCCTGCGAAATGGCGTGGGGCTGGACGAGATGCGGCGGATCATTCGCGATGAGCTGCCCACCCGGCCGAGCCACCAATTCAGCACCCTCGATCGCGAAACCCTCTCCACGATTTCCGAATGCCGCCAACTCGACTGCGGGCAAGTGTCGCTGTCGATGCGCCGGGAGTTGGATTGGATCGTGATGAAGGCTTTGGAAAAAGACCGCGACCGCCGGTATGAATCCGCCAGCGCTTTTGCGGCAGATATCGACCGGTATCTGGATGGCGATCCCGTCCATGCCTGCCCGCCGACAATGGGATATCGGTTCAAGAAATTCTGCGGACGTTATCGGAAAATGATTGCCGCATCGATATTCATACTTCTTAGTCTCTTCGCAGGTCTGATCGGAACTTCCTGGCAAATGGTGCGTGCTCGTGAGGCCGAGGAACTCGCCATTCAGGAGCGTGAAGAATCAGAACGCAGCCTGGAATCGGCTATGTTGGCTATTGAGCAATTGCTAAATCACGTGGGCAATCCCGATCTAGCGGAAATCCCCCAGCTCCAGGGTACGTTCGAGAAAATTCTCGGAGATTCTTTGGCATTTTACGACGAATTCATCGACAAACATAACACGTCGCCGAAGCTCCAATACCGTGCCACCTTTGTCCTGGAGCGACTGGCAACTTTGGCTTGGGACAATTATCAGCGTGTTAAGGCAATTGACGCGTATGCCAAGGCGATCGTACTGGCGGACCGGTTAGTTGAGCAGATGCCAGATCGAATCGATTATCGTAAGCGTCAGGCAGAGATTTACCGCCTCAGGGGTGAATTCTATCTGGACATTCGAGTCGCGACCAACTCCAAAGAGATTTCCCTGAGACATCTAAAACACGCGGAGACATTATATCACAACTTATCGCTTTTGGAGCCAGGCAACAAACTTTATCCCGCGATGCAAGCGAAGGCCATTTTCGGTCAAGTGGTCGTACTAAAGCAAATAAACCCTTCCGACCTGCGTATTGTTGATCTGAGCCGGCGAGCTTACGACTTGTCGCAACGCTCGATTCCCAACGCCGAGATCATCGTGTGTATGGCGGATTTGACGGCAGTCACCGACTTGGATCGAGCAGATGATTTGTACCGCCGAGCCGTGGCCATTCAGCGAAAATCTGCAAGGACCACACGCTCAGAGAGGTATTCTCAAGCAGGATTGTTGGGCAAAGTCGCGAGACGTTTTGCGATCCGTCATCCGTTGGAAGCGGAACAACTCTGGCAGGAAGCGATACGACTTGCCAAGCAGAATTGCCGGGATTTTCCATCGATTGGTCAATATGGGAATATGCTCATGTATCGGATAATGGATTATCAAAAGCTTCTGCTCAAGCAACAGCGGAGCGATGAGTGTGTGGAGATTTTCGCAAATCTTGCTGCGGACCTTCCCGATAACGTCTACGTTCACCGCCGGCGGGCGGAATTCCTGTCGCGGCGTGGATCATTGGATGCCTCGATTCGGGAGTTGACCACCGCGATCAAAGCCTATCCGGCAAGTCCGGAATACTACCGGATGCGCGCTGAGAGATATTTGAAAGCTGGAAAAAAGGATGCGGCGCTCGACGATGTGAACCGCGCGACCGCCTTGGCACTCCAAAATCCGAAGTACAATGTTCCCGGCAGCGATCAGGGTTACTGGCTGTGGCAAACGAGATGCGAGGTCCATACCGCGCGCCGCGAGTACCCCGCGGCAGTCGAGGAAGCCACGGAGGCATTAATCCGAAAGCCGAACGCTGGATGGGTCTTTAAAATGCGCGCGCTAGCCTTATTCCATCTAAAACGCTATGGGGATGCTCTCTCGGATTTGGAAAGCGCACTGGAATGGACTCCTACTGACCTCACAAGTCTCACATGGATACCTCCAGAACAAATCGTGGTCTGTCCGGATGAAAAGTTTCGCCAAGGTTTTCTAAGATTGGTTGATGAAGCCGTGGAGCGTCATCATCAATCTGTCCGTGCCCGCACCATGCGGGCGGCCATTTTGATCGCTTTTGGAGAAGATCGGGAGGCCCTTTCGGATCTGAACACCATCTCGACGAAAGACAATACGAACTACAACTCTATCTACCAAATAGCACTATTGTCGCTCAAACTTGGAGATCTCGCTGGGTATCGCACTCGTTGCGAGCAGATGTTGAAAGCCTATGCGACATCGGACGTATCCCTCGCCAGGCATTTCACCGCTTGGGTTTGCGCCTTGGCACCGAATTCGATCAATGATTACGCCCTTGCGATCAAACTCGCCCAGGATGCCGTCGACGCGGAGGCTGGTAACCAGCAATACCTCTGCGGACTCGGCGCAATTCTGATGCGGGCCGGGAAATATCAAGCAGCAAAAACGCAACTTGAGAAAACGCTTGAAGCGACGGCCACCGAGAACATCAGCACTAGCTACATCCGCTACTTCCTCGCGATCACCGAATATCATCTTGGCAACCAAGAGGCCGCCGTAACGCAACTTCAAAAAGCCAATGATCTCGCGGCAAAAGAATTGGCCGACTCGCCTGTATGGAACCGAAAGTTGACCCTGGAACTCCTCCGCAAGGAAGCCGAAAGCCTGATCGATAAGCCCCCTTTAGAGTAAGGCTGCACTTTCCGAAACAGGACTCGCTCCAACTGAACGCAAAATGAGACACGACGCCCCACGTTACGAGTATTTCGCCGCACAGAAGAAGTTCAGGTCTAGCTTTTTTTCGGAAAATGCAGTATTGAAAGATCAATGACGTTTGCTTTTCCGGTTCCTATTGCATGCCCGATCCTGCCCTATTCTCCGAATCCATCAAAGCCGAAGCTCGGCGGTTAGGGTTTGATTTGGCGGGGATTGCCCCGGCGGTTTCGCCTGGGGGGTTCTCGGCATTGACGGAGTGGATTGCCCAGGGTTTCGCGGGGGAGATGCAGTATCTCCCGGGCCGCGAAGCCGCCTACGAACATCCCCGGCACGTGTTGGACGGCGTGAAAAGTTTGATCGTGCTGGGCACGAACTATCACACCAGCAACCCGACCGAAACGCAGTCCGGCGAAGCCCGCGTCTCTCGCTATGCTTGGGGAACCGCCGATTATCACGATCTGTTGCGGGAACGGCTGAAACGCTTGGGGGATTTTCTGCACGCCCAAAAACCTGGCTGCCGAACTCGCGGCGTGGTGGACACCGCCCCCTTGTTGGAACGCGATTTCGCCCGGCTGGCGGGTTTGGGCTGGTTCGGCAAAAATACCATGCTCATCAACAAACGGGCGGGCAGTTGGTTGTTGCTGTCGGCAGTCTTGACGGATTTGGAACTCGCCGCCGATGAACCGCATCACGCCTCGCATTGCGGAACCTGCACCCGCTGTTTGGAGGCTTGCCCCACGGATGCCTTTCCCGAACCCTATGTGCTGGATGCCCGGCGGTGTATTTCTTATTTGACGATTGAACTCAAAGCACCCATGCCTGCGGAACTTCGCGAAGGCGTGGGCGATTGGCTGTTCGGTTGCGACATCTGCCAAGAAGTTTGCCCCTGGAACCATAAAGCTCCCGCGACCGAGGAACCGGCTTTTCAACCGCTTGCGGACCTCCATCCCGCCGATGCCTTGGAGCTTCTCGGGTTGGATGAAGCCCAATTTCGCAAGCGGTTCCGCAATTCGCCATTGGCCAGACCCAAACGGGCCGGGTTATTGCGGAACGCGGCGATTGTGCTGGGGAACCAAACCCCCGCCGCCGCGCTGCCGGTGTTGATGGCCCGCTTGGACGATGAAGAACCATTGATTCGCGGAGCCGTCGCTTGGGCCTTGGGCCGATACGTGGATGATCCCGCTGCCAAGGCGGCTTTAACCGGGCGATTGAGTCGCGAAGAAGATGCCGCCGTCCTCGCGGAACTCAATGCCGCGCTGGGGATTTTGTAATCGCATCGCGGTTCAACCCGGACGCTCTGAGCTTTGGTTGTCTTGGGGGGTTTTGTGTTTCTGCGCCGGAAGAGGTACGCGACGAAGCCTCCCAAACCGGCGAATTTGTAACCGGGATCCACGTAGTGTTCGATCACGTAAAACGCGAAATAATAAAACCGGGCCGAGGACCAAATCGCGATCGCGACCAGAAAAATCAGGCGGGGGTTCCAGAATTCGTAGAGAATCAGCCCGCACGAAGCCGCCGCACATAACAGGAACAAAAAGCCTTTGAGGTAAATCAGCCGGGGATTGGTCAGATCGGTCATCGCTGCGGGTTCTCCGCTACAATTTTGGACTTTCGTCGATTATACTCAGCCATTTCCAAGATCTTTGGCCCGAAACGATTTTAGCGAGACAACACCTTTGGCCATAGCAGAGCAGAAGGCGGAAAGCGAAGGGCCAGAAAAAAATGGAACACGTTTGACGCAATCAGCGGAACATTCTGGCTCTCCGTCCTCCGCTCTTAGCCTTCCGTCAGTCATTACTTCCGAAAACAAACTCACTCATCCGAAAATCATGCCCGATTCTTCTCTCACGCAAGTTTCCGCACGCACCTGCCGGTTGGTGACGTTGGGATGCAAGGTCAATCAGTACGAAACCCAATTGGTGAAGGAAACCCTGCTGCAAAACGGGTTTCGCGAAGCGGAAGGCGAAGAAGCCGCCGATGTGTGCATCGTCAACACCTGCACGGTGACCGCCACGGGGGATTCCAAAGGCCGGCAGTTGATTCGGCAATTGGCCCGCAAGAACCCGAACGGGCAAACCATCGTGATGGGCTGCTACGCCACCCGCGATCCCAAAACGGTCTCGGAATTGCCGGGCGTGTTCGAGGTCGTGACCGACAAACGCGAACTGCCGGACGTGCTGGGCCGCTTGGGCATTGTGGACATGCCCACGGGCATCAGCCAATTCGATGGCCGCAAAAGGGCTTACGTTAAAGTGCAGGACGGCTGCATTTTGAAGTGTACTTTTTGCATTATTCCCACGGTGCGACCGGGTCTGCACAGCCGTTCGCCCGAAGACATTGAAGCGGAAGTCCGCCGATTGGTCGAGAACGGCTACCGGGAAATCGTACTCAGCGGAATCCACGTCGGGCATTACGGCGTGGAAACCACGCGGGGCAAATCGGGGAAGGCCCCGTTTCGGCTCTGGCATCTTTTCGAGCGCCTGGACCGCATTCCCGGTTCCTGGCGGATGCGGCTTTCGAGCATTGAAGCGGCGGAAGTTCACGAGGATTTCATTCAGGCGGCGGCAAACTGCGAACACCTCTGCCCGCAATTTCATCCTTCGCTGCAAAGCGGGTCCGACGCGGTGCTTCGGCGGATGCGGCGGCGGTATTCGGTGGCGCGGTTTTTGGAAAAGCTGGACCAAATTCGCGAACGCATGCCGACAACCCCGCCTTCACCACGGATGTGATCGTGGGTTTCCCCGGCGAGACCGAAGCGGAATTTGAGCAAACACTGGAGGCTTGCCGACGGGCGAGGTTCGTGAAGATTCACGTGTTCCCGTTCAGCGCCAGGGAAGGCACGCCGGCGGCGAGTTTTCCCGATCAGATCGACCCGCCGCGTTCGCAAGGAACGCTGTGGCCGCTTGGCGGATTTGGAACGGGAGCTGGCCCAAGAATTTTACAGTACGTTGGTGGGGCAAGAGTTGGAAGTCTTGATCGAACAACTTTGCGAGGATCGTCTGGGATACCTGCGGGGCACGGATCGCCGCTATGTCCCCGTGCAAGTTCCGGGAACGCCGGCGGATGTGGGGCAATTTGTGAGGGCGGTGGGACAGGCTGCCGAAGTCCATCATTTATCGGCCCTCCGCAGCGACGCAACTTGACGAGACCGAGAAAAAGTCGATGATTGGAGAGTAACGCCGGTGCAGCAGTCGGCATTTCGCCTCGGTTCCTCCTCCGCGCGATTTCTCAAAACGGGAGTTTACCAGTGTTCGGCAGCTTCGAGTCCCACTATTTCACCTTTCAATTCCTCGGTGACGTTGTGGCCGCCCGATGTGTCTTGCCCAACCTTTCGGAAGAAGAGAACATCGAACCCGTCGGCCAAGAACTGTTGACCTTGGTGGGCAAGTACGAATGCCGACGGCTGATTTTGGATTTGCAAGATGTCAAGTACGTCACGAGTTCGATGGTGGGCAAATGGATTCGCGTGCATCGGCAATTGCATCGCGAGGGAGGCAAACTCGTGCTTTGCCAACTTTGTCCCACGGTGGATGAAATTCTGCGCACAAGCCATTTGCACGAATACTTCCACGTGGCGAACACCCTCGAAGTCGCGGCGGGGATGTTTGAGGATCTTCCCGCCAACGAGGATTCCCTCGATTCGGACACCGTTGATTTTGAAACCGATGATTTCGACCCCCATTCCGGCACGGCGGAATCGTAATTCCGCGAGGAACCCATGACCGAATCTGCGAATCGCTCTCCCCAAATTACCCACATCTCTTGGGGCAAAATGGAAATCGACGGCCGCGTGTGGGGGCAAGATTTCAAGCTCTATCCCGGCGGCAGCCGCGATTGGGATTGGCGGAAAACCGACACGCACCACGTCCCCGGAATTCAACCGGCGGACGTTGAAGAACTGTTGGAACACGGTTGCGAGATTATTGTGCTCACCCGTGGGATGCAACCCGTGCTGCAAACCTGCCCGGAAACGCTGGAGATGCTCAAGGAGCGGGAAATTCAAGTCCACGTCGAAGAAACCAAAGCCGCCGTCGAACTCTACAACCGTCTGGCCGCCGTCGAGCGTGTGGGCGGTTTGTTTCCTTCCCCGTGTTAGACCCGTTTCGGAGCGGCATTCATGCTAATTGCCATTGAAGGCATTGACGGATCGGGAAAAGGCACGCAGGCGGCGCGGCTCTGCGAGCGGCTAAAATCGGCCGGCGTTTCAGTGCAGTTATTGAGCTTCCCCCGTTACGACGCCACGCGATTCGGCAAGGCCATCGGCGATTTTTTGAATGGACGATTCGGCACACTGGAAGCGGTGCATCCGATGCTGGCCTCGCTGCTCTATGCCGGGGATCGGTTAGAATCCCGCGAAGTGCTGCAAACGGCGATGCAATCCCACGAAGTCGTCGTGTTGGACCGCTACATGGCTTCCAACATCGCTCATCAGGGGGCGAAACTTCAAGGGGCCGAAAGAGCCGAGTTGAAAGCCTGGGTCGAGGCCATCGAGTTTGATATTTATGCGTTGCCCCAACCGGATCTGGTCATTCTGCTCGATCTGCCCGCCTCTGTCGCCCAACATCTGATCGCCAAGAAATCCGCCCGGACCTACACCGACAAGGCTGCCGATTTGCAAGAAGCGGACGGTTCCTATTTGGCCGCCGTCCGCGAGGTCTACCGCGAACTCGCCGTTGACCAACCGGCTTGGCGAATCGTAAGCTGTCTTAAACAGGAATCGCTTAGAAGCATCGAAGAAATCGGCGAGGAGATTTTCCAAATCGTGCAAACCCTCCGCGAACAAACGGCTTGAAATCTTGCAGCGAAGAGAGCGTATTGATCCGAAGGCGTGATCTTCGGAGTTTTACGAAACCGGAAAAGGTGTTCCGATGGCGAACCGGGCAAATCATTATGATGCGGCATTCGAGGAATATCTGAGGCATCATCGCGTGCCTTACGTGGCCGTCGATGAAACCCGCCGCAGTTTGCTGCACGAGGTCTCTTTGAAATCCCCCGATTACATCGTCTCGCCCCCTACGGGCGACAATTGGCTGATCGACATCAAAGGCCGCAAGTTTCCCTCCGGCGGAGACAAGCAATCGCACACCTGGGAAAATTGGGCCACCCGCGACGACATCGAGAGCATGCGGCGTTGGCAAGAAACGTTCGGGGCGGGGTTTCGGGCGATGCTGGTTTTCGCCTACCATGTGCTGGATGCCCGCTGGCTCAGTCAATTCGAGCGCGAATCTCGCTGGGAACATCGCGAGCAGACCTATGCGTTTTACGGCGTGTGGGTGGATGATTATCGCAGCCGCATGGCCCAGCGCTCCCGCCAATGGGAGACAGTCTCGCTTAGAAAACGCGCTTATGAAGAATTGAGGTTTCCCTTGGGACGGCTCATGCCCATCACCGCAGACCAACCAATGCGGGTTGCTGCCCGCGAGTGGGCCTTATGAAAACTCCACGCGATTCGCTGCCGTTTCGATTCCTCATGCCGATCTTATCCCTGTTGTGCATTTTCGGCGGGGTTCGTTTCGCGGCTGCGCAAAATGATCGGGGTTTGTTGCCGGTGTTCGCGCAAACGGAAGAGGTAAAAACCGACGACGTTTCCCCATCCGAACCGCCCCAGACGCCGGTTTCCCTTCCGCACGGCAAATTTCTGTGGGATTATCTGCTGGTGGCCGGATTATTCGCCGGAACGCTGTACGCCGTCTGCCGATCCAGCCGGCGGGTTTAGGGGCAGATGACTGAGTGAATGCCGTGACTGGGGACAAAACGCGCGTGGTGATGACTGGCATCGGGCTGGTGACGGGGTTGGGTTCAGACCGCGAGACAACTTGGCAATCTCTATTGGCGGGAGCGGGGGCGGTCCATCGGCTTCAGCCGGCGGAACTCGCCGAGCGGGCAGGGCTTTCCGAAGAACGGATCGGGCCTTGCCAATTTCTGGCGCACCGGCAATGGGGCTTGCGGAGTCTTCCGCCGAAAACGTGTTTTGGCAGGAACCCAACATCGCATTGGCGATGCGGGCCGCGAAAGAAGCCGTCCTCGATGCCGCGATTTCTTGGGACCACATCGAACCGTTTCGGCGAGGCTGCGTGATCGGCACGAGCAAAGGCGGGATGAAAAGTCTCTCGCGAGCGTGCGCAGCAGATCTGGCACAAGATTCCCCGATACTTCCCCCGGAAATCTGGCCGATGTTCTGGCCGAACACGCCGGCCTCTTTGGTCGCGGAAACGTGGAACGTTAAAGGCCCCGTCTTATGTCCGGTGGCCGCGTGCGCCACGGGGTTGATGAGCCTTTGGCGGGGGGCGGAATTGATTCGCGAAGGAGCCTGCGATGTGGTGCTCGCGGGCAGCACGGATGCGTCGCTGCAACCCGCGGTTTTGGGAGCCTTCTCGCGGATGGGCGTGTTGGCGCGGAGGGCTGAAGATCCCGCATCCTCGTGCCGGCCCTTCGATCTGGACCGCAGTGGATTCGTCGTGGGCGAGGGAGCCGCCGTGATCGTGATGGAACGGGCCGACTTAGCCCAAAAACGCGGTGCGGTTCCCTATGCCGAATGGCTCGCGGGCGGCTGCGTTTCCGATCCCACGGGCATCGCCCACTTGAACCCGGAAGCCGATTCGCTGATTTGGCTACTGCACGATGTGCTTGGCCGATCCCAAACCGAGCCGGAGGAAATCGACTACCTCAATCTGCACGGGACGGGAACCTGGGACAACGACCGTGCCGAGACCCGCGCCATCCGGCGAGGCTTTCGGTTCCCATGCGGATCGGATTTCCTGTTCCAGTCTCAAAGGGGCGTTGGGTCATCTGTTGGGAGCGGCCGGCAGTGTGGAGACTGCCTGCACGCTGCTCGCGATGCGGGACGGAATAATCCCACCCACGCGAAATTTGCATCGGCCCGACCCGGCATGCGATCTGGATTACACGCCGAACCAAAGCCGCGCGCGAACGATTCAAAAGGCAATGAAACTCTCGCTGGGCTTCGGCGGCCATCAAGTCGCCGCCGTCTTCGGCCAATGGACCGACGAGTAAAACGAGGGGGAAAGCCTTCATAATTTTACGCCTCACCAGAACGATGGATCGAGGGGTTCTCTTGGCGGGAGGAAGCGGTTGAATTGCGTTTTTCCAGAAGGGGCGGTACGTTGGAGTTTTCATTTCTCCCCGAATTTGCGCCTCTTGCCAGCAAGGTTTGCTTTATGTCCCTCGTGCTTCGCGTCGGGTTGGTTGTCGCTTTGGGTTTTGCCGATTTGCTCTTGCCCGGCCCATTGAGGGCGCAGGCTCCGCCGGCCCAGGTGGAGAAATTTTTGCAGGCGGAGTTGGCCGAACTCCAAAAACTTCTGGCCGCAGAAACCCACCGCCGTGAAGCCGCCGCCGCGAAGAATGGAAAACGCTTGGACGACCAAGCCCTCGCTGATGCCGCCGTGTTTCCCAAAGCGGCGGAATGGATTTTACGTCACCAAGAATTCTACAAGCCGAACTACGTCGATCAGACCCAAAAAGTTTTGAAGTTGGGGAAAGAGCGAGTTCGCCAACTTGCGGACAACAAAGTCCCTTGGCGGAACCAAGTGGGTTCGCGGGTCTTGGGTTACGTTTCCAAAGTCGATGGTTCCGTGCAGCCTTATGCACTCACGCTGCCGGCGAAAATTGATGCCAAATCGGGCAAGCGCTGGCCTTTGTACGTCAAACTGCACGGGCGGGCGGCGACGATGAATGAAGTCAACTTCATCACCCGCTACGAAGACAAACCGCTGCCCAAAGATCAAACCTGGATTCAGTTGGACGTGTTCGGACGCACGAACAATGCGTTTCGTTTCGCGGGCGAGACGGACGTGTTCGAGGCCATCGCCGACGTGCGGTTGCGATACCCCATCGACGACAAACGAATCACGCTGTGGGGCTTTTCGATGGGCGGAGCCGGGGCTTGGCATTTGGGGGTACATCATCCGTCCGACTGGGCTTCTGTGGGAGCCGGAGCCGGATTCGTGGATTTTTACAAATATCAAAAGCGGAAAGAAAAACTGCCGTCTTATCAAGACAAGACTTTGACGATTTACGATGCCGTGGACTACGCCATGAATGCCGCCGATGTTCCAATCATCACTTATGGAGGTGAAATCGATCCCCAATTGGCCGCCGGCAAAACGATGGTCGCCGCCGCCGAGAAAGTCAACGTGAAGATTCCGCTGATTATCGGCAAAGGCATGGGCCACAAGTTCAACCCGGAAAGCCAAAAGAAGTTCATGGCCTTCCATGCGGAACACAATAAACAGGGCCGGCCCGCTTATCCCGGAGCCAAAAAAATTCGCTTCACCACCTACACGTTGAAATACAACACCTGCGATTGGCTGACGATCAGCGAGATGAATTTTCTATATCAGCCGGCCACGGTGGAAAGTGAACTGACCAAGGATGGCGTGCTGAAACTCTCTACAAAAAACGTGGCGATGTTGGCCATTGACCGCGAAGTCGCCGAACAAATCGAAATCGATGGCGACAAGCTGGTGCTGCAATCCGCCGCCGAGGGGCTGTTGCCGAACGTGTATTACGAAAAAGGCCGCGAGGGTTGGTTCGTGCTGAGCTACAATGAATCCCGCCGCTATATGGCCAATCCCAACACCAACAAACGGCACAATTTGCAAGGGCCGATTGATGATGCCTTCATGGAACCGTTCGTTTGCATCCAAGGCACTGGCACGCCTTGGGTCCAAGAACAACATGCCTGGGCCGATTGGACGCTCGCCCGCTTCGACCGCGAGTTCGACAAATGGATGCGGGGCAAAATCCCGATCATCAAAAATGAAGAACTCACCGAAAAAATGATCGAGGACAAAAACCTGATTTTGTTCGGCGATCCGGGGTCCAACAAAGTCCTCGCGAAAGTCCTCGCGAAACTACCCATTGAATGGACCAAAGACGCAATCAAAGTCGGCGGCAAGACCTGGGATCCCAAAGTTCACGGGTTGTCGATGATCTATCCCAATCCGTTGAACCCCAACCGCTACGTGGTCATCAACAGCGGGCACACATTCCACGCGAAGGATTTCCAGGCGTCGAACGCGTGGTTGTTTCCGCGTTTGGGCGACATCGCCGTGCAAAAGTTTCAGAAAAAAGACAAAGGCGGCTACGAAGAAACCACCGAATGGGCCGCCTTGTTTCACTCCGGTTGGCTTCTGCCGCCCGGCGACTCAAAATAAATCATGGCAACATTTGGTCTTCACGGAGACGCCGGTATGGCATCCTTCAAAACAGACAACCTGCTGGTTTACGAAGCCGGCAAGCTGACGGTGGTGGGGTTCGGCCGCCACGATGTGCTGGACCACGTCAACGTCCCCCAATGCCGGGATGAACTTGCCCAGCTCATCCGCGAACACAATTGCGAAGTGCTGGCCTTCGATTTGACGGGGGTAAAACTTATTCCCAGCGGAATGCTGGGTTTGTTGGCCTCACTGCACAAATTGGGCGTGACGGTGATGGTTTTCAACCCCAGCGAAGACATGAAAGAAGTGATGCAAATTACCAAGCTCGATCAGTTCCTCGAAGTCCACGAGTTCTCGCTGGAGAACTAACCTGAAGCTGCGCTCACGTTCAATGGACAGTTATTTCTCGAACGAGACAACCGCGGAGAGTTAGAGTTTCGCCGAGACGCGATTTGTGGATTTTTCAAAAATAGTGTGACGCCCGCGCATTCTAGGTGTAACAGCCACTGCGGTTTCGATGGTCCGTCACTCTTTTTTCAGGAATCACTCATGGTCGCCACCGAATGCCCGAAACACGATCAATTGGAAGCCTATCTTTTGGGCACGCTGGAAGAATCGGCGGCGGACTGGGTTTATCGGCATACCGAAGTCTGTGCCAAATGCCAGACCGAAGTGGTGTCCCTGGACGGCGTGGAAGATCAATTCCTGCAGGAATTGCGCGGCCTACGGTTGGCTCCGCCTCCCAATCCATCGCAACCTCCGGAGTGGGAAGCAGCCCTCAGTCGGGCGAAATCCCTGAAACCGGCGGACCAGAACGATGCCGATTCCACCTTTGTGGCCGAAGCACCGCCTGCCGGCGTGGAGGGAATCACGCAGATGGGGGCATATCGCATCGAACAGCGGCTGGGTTCCGGCGGAATGGGAACCGTGTACCGCGCCCGGCATCAGCGGTTGGACAAACCCGTGGCCTTGAAAGTCATCGCTCGAGGCGGCGGCCAAAACCGGGAAATCGCCAAGCGGTTCGAGCGGGAAATGCTGGCCGTCGGACGATTGGAACATCCTCATCTCATCAGGGCTTACGATGCCGGCGAATCCCAGGATGGCCGGCATTTGTTTCTGGCGATGGAACTGGCCGAAGGTTTGGATGCGGGGGCTTTGGTTTCGCGGATCGGGCCATTGCGGATTGCGGATGCCTGTGAAATCCTGCGGCAAACCGCTTTGGGGCTGGAATCGATCCATCAGCAAGGCTTGGTGCACCGGGACATCAAACCTTCAAACGTGATGCTGGCGCACGCGGGCGATCAGGAAGGCCAAGCCCAGGCGGTGGTGAAAGTTCTCGATCTGGGTTTGGCCCGGTTTCACAATCTCACCAACGAATTGACGTTGACGGGGCAGGTGGTCGGCACGTTGGATTATCTCTCTCCCGAACAAATCGGGCAAAACCAAGCGGTCGGGTCGGCCAGCGATCTTTACAGTTTGGGCTGCATGGGATTTAAGTTGTTGACGGGGCGTGCTCCGTTTGCCGAGGCTTCTCTAAATCATCCGCTGCAAAAATTGCAGGCCCACCTAGAACAACAACCGCCGTTGTTGACACAATTTCGCCCGAAAGCCCCCGCGAAATTGGCGGCGTTAATTGCTCGTCTCTTGGCCAAGCAGCCCGGCGACCGCTTCGCCAGCGCCGCCGAGGCCGCGAAGGCATTCCAACCCTTTACGAAAGGGCACGATCTTGCGGGGTTGCTCAAACGAGCCGAGCACACAAAACAGCCCGCCCGCGATGCCTCCGGGAAGAACTCTTCAAGCCGCGCCAAAGCCGCCACGAAGACCCGTGCGAGCACCCACCTGCCGGAATCCGCCGTGGAAACGGTTGCCCTGCCGAAAACGAAATCCATTCTTCAAAAACTCTCCCCGCGCGGCAGAATCACTGCGGCGATGTCGGCCTTGCTATTGGTGAGCCTGCTGGCGGCTCAAATTATCATCACGATTCGCAACAAAAACGGCCAAAAGCAAAAAGCGAAAATCCAACCCGGCGAAACCGCCACGATTGATGCGAATGGAAAATTGCGGATCATCCCCAACCCCGGCATTCAAGCGGCTCGGATTGAAAGCGGCGAAGCGATGGGGCCTCTCGCCATCGTCGACCAACCCGCGAAACTGGCGGGCGTGGAATCTTGGACCATTGAAACCATTGCCCCGCGAGGTGCGGTCGATCACGCCGTGTTTAGGCCCGATGGGAAGCAAGTCGCCACCTTGGGAAGCGATCGCACGATTCGGCTCTGGAACGTGGAAACCCGGCAACTCGAACGGGCCTTCGTGATTCCGGAGGTCAGCTACATCGTTCCCACAGACAGGCCCTTGGCTTATTCCTCGGATGGAAAACTGTTGGCGTATTCTTCCCGGAGCGTTCGCGTTTGGGACACCGCCACGGGAAGTTTGGTCATGGCCGGGAAACCCTTGGAAAACAAGTGGACCGGGAACGTGGTCATTTCGCCCGATGGCAAACAACTTGCCACGGTTCATTATAAAACGGCCCGAATTTGGGACATCGCCGGCGGGCAACAACTCGCGCTGTTCGACTTGGCTCTGAATGCCCAGTACTGCACAATTCCCAGCTATTCGCCGAATGGCAAGCAGATCGCGTTCTTGGAATTGAACCCTTCCCCGACCAGCCACATGGACATCTGGGACATCGCAACCGAGAAACGAGTCCAACGGTTAGAGGGAGTCGGCTTGGCAACCGGCCCGGATTTCCGCCCGGAAGTGGCGTGGTCGCCCGGCGGGGATCGCTTGGCAGCCACGATGCAAGGCTCTCACATCGAGGTTTGGGACGCCGTTTCCGGGAAGATCATTTCCTCGCTCACAGTCGATACGGCGAAAGGGTATTACGGTTTGGCGTGGACTGGGGACGGGAAGGAAATCTGGTTGGGGAACGTCCGCTTCAATGCCGAGACCGGAAAAGTCGTGCAAACCTTGTCCATTGATCCCCAATCGCAGGCTCAACCTTAAACGCAAATACTTTTATTCTGGCGCGTCCTCCCCACAACCCCGCTTTCGATCTTCTCGTGGATACCTTCGATGGGAGATCTCAAAAGTCTTTGTTCCTCCGCGACATCCGCGAGGACAAAACTTGGGAGTTGCACAAGGTCAATATCACCTCCCTAATCTCCCAGGTGTGGGTCAACAACCGCGACATTTTGTGGGAAAATCTCATCTGGAATATGCAGACCGGAGAACCCCGGGCAATCGCGGCAGCCGATAAACCCTGCTATGCTTCCATCAGCGCTGAGATCGGGCTGATCTCGTGTTGTTCGCCGGATGGCAAACGGGCATTCCGCGCAGCCAAAGAAGGCGTCTTCATTTACGAACAGGATCACCCGGAGCAGGCGGTGCTGCTGGAAAAATCCATCGAACCGGATGTATTGGGCAACCATTATAACTATTACGCCCACTTGATTTGGAGCCGCGACGGTCGGCGGGTGGCAACGCGATCTAACAACATCCACGTGTGGGACACACAAACCGGCAAAAGACTTTCTTCCATAAAGGATCAGTATGGCATTCTCTGTGAGATCGCCACATTTTCACCCGATGGAAAAACCATTGCCTGCGTGGGTTCGCATCATGGCTGCGATCTTTGGGAAGCGGACAGTGGGAAACTGGTAAAAATTGCTGCCGATACATCTGGCTTTCGGGTCATCTGGGTGTCGCGGTCTGGTCGGAGGATGGCAAACGACTCGCTGCGATGGATTATGGGTATGATGGCCAGATGCGGATTTGCAACGTGGAGACTGGAAAAGTCGGCGAACCGCTGAAAGCACCGGGCGGGTTTGGGGAAATCTCGCCGGATGGACGCACGGTGGCGTTTTCCGCCGGGCCGAACCTGATTCGTTTCTGGCAATTCGAAGGCGACCGGCACTGGGGTTCCTTGGTGAGGTTGGCCAACGAAAGGCACGTGAAAGTCAGTGCCGAGGGCCATTATGCCGGTTCGCCGGGTGTGGAAAAGCAGTTGATCTACATCGTCAAAACCGCCGCCGGGCAAGAAACCTATACCCCGGAAGCGTTCGCCCAGAAATACCATTGGAAGAACGACCCCAGCCAAGCGGTGCTCGCCCCGTCTGCCGCGAAAGCGAAGGGGAAATGATTGCAAATCCGGCGGGGGTTTCTGTACGATGCGTTTGAAGCTCCATCTGGGAACCCTCGCCGGTTGAAATTGTACTTCCTCTTTGTTTTGCTATGCGCACCCGATGCCGCAAAAACCTCAACACGTGACCGAAGCCGAGTTGGCGATTCTGCAAGTTTTATGGAACCACGAACAAGCGACGGTCCGCGAGATCACCGAATTGCTCTACCCCAAGGCGGAGGAATCGGAGTTGGCCACCGTGCAGAAATTGCTCACGCGATTAGGCGACAAAAATTGCGTGGCTAAAAATCGCGATGTTTGGCCCTACACTTTCACCGCCACTTTAAGCCGGGAAGAATTGATCGGCCTGAGGCTGCAATCCACGGCGGATGATTTGTGCGGCGGTTCGCTGTCGCCGTTGCTGATGCACCTGGTGGAAACGCGCGGCCTCACCGCCGAGGAATGCGCTTCGCTGCGTCAACTTCTGAAAGACTTGAAACCCAAACCCCCGTCCCGCAAATAATAAGCGGAATGCTGCAAAACGAGACATCCTCATCTTGGGACGGCCCTTCCTAACCGAGTTTTGCTTGTCAAGTAGGAGGGGGATTGTGTTCGAGCATTTTCGCGTCCGATTGCAACCGATCTTTTCTTAAAGGTTGCTTCCCCAGCCATCCCTTCGAGAATCCGACTCGCCCGACTGCCGGGGCGGTGGGATGGCTAGGCTTGGCGAAAGTCCCACACGGAAATGATCTCTGCGACCGTCCGGTCTCACGAGCTGTCTCAAATCAGGTTCATGGGCGGCAGGAAAGGCGGTTGCCCATGACTTGGCGTTCGCGATTCACTCGAGAGATCGACAAGCCCCCTCAGACTGGGGCGTGAGCTGGAAACAACCAGAGCCGCTTGGCTGTCACCGGGCACTTCAAAACCGCGATATGCCTTCTTCCGTTTGTGAGGGAGAAGTTCTGTGCTTGGGAGTAATTCTATGTTATGTTCAGGTTGATCGAGCGCTGCGTGTCTCGGACCGGACGCAGGACGATCATCATGGACCAATTCATTCAGGAGAATACAACCCATGACTTCCCCGAATTCGCCCGCACGGCAGGTGGAAGTGGATTCCTTGATCCATCACATTTACTCGACGCTCGTCTCCGGTGGCTGGGGAGGAAAATGTGCCGCGTGCCGGAATCAATGCCGTTCCGTCCGTGACGTGGCCATCGACCATGACGAATTCCTCTTCATCGTCCCCCTGTGCCTGTGTAATCGGTGTGCAAGATCGCCACTGTTCCGCTCTCGCGCTGATGGAGACAGCGGTCTCGCTCCGGCGATCGGGGTGGCGGTGGCCTTCCTGTTTCTGATTTCGCAAATGTGGATTCTTGCGGGGATTTCGCTCGCGATGGCTGCGGGGCTGTTCTTTTGGGAAAGCCGCGACCCTCAAGAGTCGGAAGAAAAAAAACATGCCTCTCTGCGCAAATTACTCAGTTCCACTCGTCCTTACCCACAGCTTCTCGAAGAGTTCGGCGACGTGACACTGCAACTGCCTTCCTTGGTACGAGGCCGGGACTTGGATCACTCATCGGAAGCAGAGTTATTTCTTCGCAGGATTCTGATTCGCCGGCAGCAGTCACTTCTCGCAAATGAAGATGAGATGCAGAAATCCTACTTGCCCGCAGTGATTCTTGAAAGCTATTTTGAAATGGTCGATCGGCGGGTGAAGCAAGTCTTCTGCAATGAAAAGTCAGCCATTGTTCAAGTCGGTGGAGTTTTATTGCCCAATCGACAACTCCAATTTGACATCGCGATGGCAGCAGAAGCGGCGACATCCTCTCTCCGCGAACAATTGAAACAGGAACTGGAATCTGTGCCTGCATGGCCCGTGGCTTATCCGGTCGTGTTCGTGCTCCGTCGGATTTTCGGCAGTCCGGACTCAAGGCTCGAATCCCGCGTTTCGCCCCCCTTTGCCAGATGGTCCGTCCTGCTTGATGGAGATGAGGGTGACAGCGAGACAACCTACGCGGAATTGGCCATCAGGGTCTACAAATTGAAACCTGCCACGGATCAGATTGAGATTGAATTGGAGGATTGCGACGCGATCCGTCGTTGCTTGCCCGATAGTGTTCCGCTTCAGTTTTTCCACGCAAGACTTCTGCGGACTCAGGAGCAGTACGAAACCGCCTTGTCGATGTACGACAAACTGCTTGAAGAGCACCGGGAACTCGAAGAGGGCGTGGACCAGGAGCGCGTGGCCTGCTATGCGGAGGTAGGTCAATTCGAGCGGGCAGCGACCTTGTGCCAGCGCCAACTTTCACGGAACCCGGACAATTCCACATTCCTCGCGTTTCTCGCGCAACTTCAATTGAATCTGAATCAGCCCGCTGAAGCATTAAGCACGATCGACCGCGTGGTTTCGGATCGCAACACTTCGAGTATTCTCCACATGCGAGCGGTCATTCTGGTTGAACTCGAACGATGGGACGAGGCAAGGAGTGCGCTCAATCTGGCGATTTTTCAGGATCTGAATTTCGCCCCGGCCTATTTCCTGCGAGCCAGCCTGTTTCTGCAGAATCGCCGCGCTGAAGAGGCGCTCGCCGATCTGAGTCAATTTCATCGATGCGCCAGTCCGACATTCGATTCCCTGCAACTGAAGGCCGGTGCCTTGGTTGCCTTGGGACGCGCCCTGGAAGCCGAGCAAAGTTATCGCGAACTGACCGAAGAGTATCCCGACAATCTCGCGTTACGTTTACAAATGGCGGAATTCCTGGCTCAGACCGGCAAATTGGAATCTGCGAAGGAGGAGTGCGAAGCCGTCATCAAACTCGCGGAACGATTCGCGCCGGCCTTTGCTGTTCGCGCGGCGATTTGTTTGGAGATGAGCCATTTCGAGTCAGCGATTTCTGATGCGGACAAAGCCATCGACTTGGGTACGGACGGACCGCAGGTCTGGTTGATTCGAGGATTGGCCAGGGCGGCTCTCGGCCAAGTGGAACAAGCATTTGAGGATCTCGACACCTGTGTCGAAATCGCTCCGGAGTTCGCGTTGCCGCGATTGCATCGGGGCCGTTTAAGGTTTATGCAAGAGGAATTCGAGTCGGCCGTCGCAGAGTTTACTTCAGCCTTAGAGATTGCCCCGCAATGGACCGATCCGCTGATCGAACGCGGCTACGCCTTTCTGGGCTTGGAACAACCCGAGCAGGCACGCCGGGATTTTGCGAAAGCCATTGAACTCTCGCCCGAACTCGCGAACGCTTATACCGGGCGGGCGATTTGCCATTTGATTCTTGGGAAAAAGGTCGAGGCTGCGGAAGACCTCGACAAGGCGGTGGCGCTCGATCCCAGCGATGTCAGCGGCCGCATGAATCGGGTCATGCTGCTCTTGCAAAAGCATGAACCGGATTTGGCCCGCGAGGATTTGGACGAAATCTTGGCGGTCGAACCCGATTGCGGGGCGGCATTGATGCAGCGGGCCCACATCCATCTCAACTTGGGACGCTTCCAAGACGCCAAAAAAGACTTTGATCGCCTCATCGAAATCAATCCCGATGCCCCGGAAGCGTTCGTGGGCCGCAGCATCGCGTCCGAGCAGGCGGGTGACGCCTCCCAGGCCGAGGCGGATCGGGAACGGGCGAAAGAACTGGCTCCCTTTTCAGCCGAGGAATTGGAGGTGTCCCGCTCTCTTCTGGGGGCCGGCGTGGCCAACCGGAACGAGCAGTTCGCGAAGGCGATCGAATTGGCAACACAAGTGATCGATGAGCACCCCGAACCCGTTTGGGATGCCCATCGCATTCGCGGCCAAGCCCTGTGGTATTCCGAGAACTTCGTCGAGGCCCTTGAAGATTATTCAGAAATCATCGAACACAGCGAGGAGGCCACGCGGCACGACTATAGCGCCTACGGCCAAATCCTCGCAGAACTCGGTGAGTTTGAACAAGCTTTGGAATCGCTGGATCGTTCCATCCAAATCGGCGAGGAAGAACAAGATCTGACAGGTCTGGCGTTTTCGTTGAACGGGAAGGGCCGAGCCTTGGCGGGTCTGGGACGAATTGAGGAAGCGGAGGAGTGTTTCTCCAAATCGATCCAACTCAAACCGGATAATGCCTGGCTGCATTTCAACCGGGGTTTGATGTACGCAGAAACGAAGCAATTGGCTCAGGCACTGGCATGCTTTGAATTGGCCTTAAACATGAATTCTCCCAAGTTGTCTCCGGCCAAACGACTGCGCGGAAGGTTCGATCAATTTGATGCGGAGGCAAATCGTCATCGACCACCCGGCGTCTTAGTCTCATCACGTCATCACTCACTCACATTTTGGGGAGAACACGTCCATGAAATCTTTTTAGCAAGATTTGGCTCATTGTTCAGCTTGGTGCTTTCAGGTTTTGATCGTTTGCGGTTTCGCCGAGAGTCGCGGGTGCTGAACAACGCGCGGGGCGTGGATCGGTATTTGTACGAGTAGAAAATCAAGTCCGTGAATTTCAAACAGCATGCGGAAAAACTGACCAAGCGTTTCTCGTCTCAAACCGAAGCGTCGGCCCGCGCGGGAGGATGGACGACGGGACGCCTCGCGGTGGTTTCCGCAGTCGAAAGTTGCCTGACGGACCCCTTCACGGGAAGAGCGACGATTGCAAAGAACGCCGCCGCCAAAGCGCATGGTCTGATCGTGAAAAACCAAAAAACGCACCGTTATCAATTGAGCGTGAAAGGCCGACGAATCAACACACCACTCGCCGCCGCACACGAAAGTGACACAAACCGTTTCACCACTTGCGCATAAACTCCTCGCATCCCGCGACGAAAACATGAAGGCATCAATGAAGCGTCAGCGAGGAATATGCAAAAGGAATCCCTGGCTTACGCTTCGGGTTAGGATTTTGGTTTCTCTGGATTTGACTTACACGGAAAACGCCGCGCGGTCATTGGGGTTTGTCGGTTTGCGGCAGGATCGGCGAATCCCAATCCGCGATGTCGGAGGGTTTGACGTGTTTGCGGTGGCCGCCGAAACGGAAGGTCGTCGGCTGATACTTGCCCACGAAATCGATGTTCGCATCGCCCGCGATTTTGTCTTCCATCCCCGCCGCCCAAAAACAGGCATTGACCAGCATCCGGCGGAAATCCGCGTTCAAAATGTCTTCCGAAGCTCCGTAAGTTGTGGAAAACACCCGCCCGCGTTTTCCCTCCGCGTTTTCGTAATGCCGAGTCCAAACGCCCGGACAGGGTTTTTTGTCCGCCGCCACAGGGGAATCGATTTTCATACCGTTCAGCGGCTGAGCCAAGGCGAGCACTTCAATGTCTTTCACGGGTTCCGTCCAATAACCGCCGGCTTGCACCCAAGGATTTGTCACGCCCCGCAGAATGGAATGCGACTTGGCGGCTTCGACGGGAATCAGGCGGGTGCTCATCGCGTGGTTCCTCCCGTAATGACCGGCCCACGTTTCGCCCAGAATTTGCCGGCCAAACCCGCCTTGCATTCCCTTGCTCTTGGAATCGTAAGAGAACCGAGCGAACTCGGAATTTTTGGGAATCTTGAAGGCGTGCGTGGAAGTTCTTAAACCCACCACCGGCCCCGCGCGGTCCAAGTAATCGACGATGGGCTGCATTTGCTGTTTGGGGAAATCCTGAAACCGCAAAAAGATCACCATCAAATCCGCCGTGTTCAAGGCATCGGTTCCCGGCATGTGGCTGGAACCGGGCAGAATCTCGCCGGTTTTGGGATCGACCGAAAACAGCACCGTGCATTTGAAACCGTGATGTTTCGCCAAAATCCGCGCGAGTGCGGGCAGCGTTTCTTCCGAACGATATTCGTGGTCGCCCGCCAAAAAGACGATGTGCTTTCCCCGGCCCACGCCGGAAGTTCCTTCGTAAACCACAGACTGAGCCAACGCCGGCAGCGCAAAAAACGTCACCGCCAAAACAAGAAAACTTCGCGCGATCCTCGACATAAAACAGCCTCAATCGGGTTGGAGAAATCGGATAGGAAGACACGCAGTATAACCCCAATCTCCAGGCATCGCCATTATCCCATATCTTCTGCCGGTTCCCAAAGCCAAGCGAGTTTCTTGCGGACCAGCCAGAACAACAGCAGCCCCAAACTCGCTCCGATGAGATCCGTCACAAAGTCCCAAACATCGGCGGTGCGGCTTTCGATGGGGATTTGTAAGATCTCATCCAAAGCCGCATAGATTGCCGCCGCCGCAAAAACTAACAGCGCGAGTTTGGGGGTTTCAGGTTTTCGCGCCGATCGCCATGCCGACAACAAAAACGCGAAGCCGGCGTACATCACCAAATGCACGGCTTTGTCGGTGTGCTGCGGAGCCGACTTAACTTCGGGCATTTCCATGTGCGTGGCCAGAAACATGGCCAGCCAGTAAATCGCAAACAAGCCCGCCAACACGCGGGGATGCCGACAGAAAACACTCCGCCATTGCATCGCCATCAAGATCTTTCTGGCTCATCTGAAATTATGTTTTTGAAGCACTCAACATAACCAGGGGGGCTGACGCCCCCCGCTCGCCTTTTCGCAATGTGGAACTTATTTTTTTGGCGATTCATAGGGTTTTGTCAGGCGGTATTGGGGGTGCTTTTCTAACCACGCGGCCACGCGGTCCTTGCGGGCGATGGCGATGGGGAGAAAATCCAACGCCGCTTGCAGGCGTTCGTTCGGCTCGGCACAACTGAAACGCAAAAAACCGTGGCCCGCTTCGCCGAAACATTCGCCGCCCAAACACGCCACGCCGAAGTTATCATCCGCACCTTCCAGCAAATACAATGCGAAGCCGTGGCTGGTGATGCCCAACGTGTTGCACACCGGGGCGATGTTGGGGAAAACGTAAAACGTGGAAGTCGGAGCGATGGTTTGAAAGCCTTCAATCTGATTGAGGCCGGCGGTCAAAAGTTCCACTTTTTCGCGGAACTTCTGCATCGTGCTGTCGCGTTCGACGGAATCGTGTTCCAGCGCCGCCGCGCCGGCGATTTGCACCAAAGCCGGCGTGCAAGAGAGCGTGGTGTTAATCATCTTGCCGATCATCTCGACCACTTTGGGCGAGGACACTGCGAAGCCCAACCGCCAACCGCTCATACTGTAGGATTTGCTGAACGTATAAGCCGCCACGCATTGTTCCATCATGCCCGGTTGTGCGAGCAGCGAATGATGCTTGCCTCGCCAAACCATGTGGCAGTAGGGTTCATCGCTGAAGACCGCCACGTTTTTGCCTCGAATCAAATCGGCCAATTGCACCAAGTCTTCCAAGGTCGCCACGCCGCCGGTGGGGTTGTGCGGCGAGTTAAGCAGAATCGCTTTCGGGGCCGGGTCTTCCTGCAAAAACTTTTCGACGGCTGCCAAGTTGGGCCGAAATTCGCGGGCTTGTTCGAGCGGCGAAAACACCGCCCGCGCGCTGCGGCGTTGGATATTGGGAACATAAGTCGGAAAGTGCGGACTGAACACCAACACGCCATCGCCAGGGTTCAAAAACGCTTCGCAGAAAAACTGCTCGAAGACTTTCGCCCCCGGACCCGCCACAATGTTCTCTTGCGTTGCGGGAATGTTGAACTCGCGGGAGACGAACTTCGCCGCCGCCTCGCGAAACACCGGCAACCCCGGCGAAGGGCAATAATGCGAATGATTTTCTTCAATCGCCGTAATGCCCGATAATTTCGCGGAAGCCGTGCTGTTGAACGGGCTATCGCCGATCTCCAACTCCACCACATCCTTGCCCAAGGCTTTCAAAGCCTTGGCCGCCGCCAATACGGTAAACGCGGTTTCCACCGTCAACGATTGAGCAAACTCACTAAACTGGGCCGTCACTGTTTCTTCCTCGCGGTTGGATTCTCAAAGATGGTTTGAACTTCCGACAGTATGGAACTCTGAGGGTCAAGAGACAAGAGTCGAAGGTCAAGAGCCGGAAGTTCACTAACCGGCGGCGACAGCCAAGGCTCCGTGGAGCACGACTTCTTCGCCCAGCATCGCGGGAAGCACTTGATAACTTCCCACCAACGGCGGAAATACCAACTGCCGAATGAATTGACGGAGCGGTGCGAAGAACAAGTCTTCCCCGCTCAAAGACACTCCGCCGCCCACAACGACAACATGAGGTGCAAGCAGCGTGATCGTTTGGGCGATGCCCCAGCCTAAAGTTTTGATGGCCTGCTGCCAAACTTCCAGGGCGAGCGGGTTGCCCTCCGCTGCGAGTTGGACGATTTGTTTCGCGGTCAGAGATTCAATATCGCCCGCGCACAGCGTGATGATCTCGGAGATTTCCTCCGTCTTTAATGGCGACCGCAGCCGATTTCGCATCGCAAGTTCGATGCCCCTGCCGCTGGCATAACTTTCCACGGTTCCATCGAGTTCGCCCGCGTCGAGTCCCAGGCGAAGATGGCCGATTTCCGCGATGGCCGGGCGGGCGGTTCCATCGGATTTCCCCTCGATCACAAACCCGCCGCCCACGCCCGTGCCCACGGTGACGTAAAATACGCGGGCGTGATTCTTCCCCGCGCCGAACTTCGCTTCGGCAAAAGCGGCCACGTCGCAATCGTTGCCCAGCACCGTTTGCTTCCCCAAAGTTTTTTCGGACCAGCGGGCCAAAGGAAATTCCTCCCAGCCCGCGATTTGATGGCTGGTTGTCACGCGCCCGATAGCAGGCTCCACGGGACCGCCAAACCCGATTCCAATGCGGGCCACGTCATGCCGATTCATCAGTGAACGCCCCAAGACTTCAATCTGACGTAAAATCCCCTCCGCTCCCAAAGCGGAATCGACCTCCGCCCGTTCCAATGCAACCAGCGGCGAACCGTCTCCGGCTCCCACGCCGAATTGCAACTTCGTGCCGCCGATTTCAATACCGAGATACATGGGAAAAACATTCCACGCAAAGAATCAAAAACTTGGGAACGCGGCGGTTTTAAGCCATCGCCAGGAAAAGAAGTTCCAAGGTTTGTGTGCCATGAACCCCCCCCTCCGCGATTCGGCTTTTTCACTTCTGGCGCGATTGGCGGAGGGTTTTCAGTTGTCTTTGGGCTTGTTGGGTTTCTTTCGCTGCCGGGGTTCCTTCGCCGATTGCTTTCAACAACTTTTGCGACTCTGGGGTGTCGATGCGTCCCAGGACTTGGATGGCCCGCACGTTTCGCAATCGGGCCGGGGTTGTGATGAAGGGACGTTGAAGTTTTTCCAGCACGGCTTGGCAGCGTTTTTTGGCTTCCAGGGATTGGCTCTGGGCGGCGAAATTTTGAAGCCGCTGGATCGCCAAATCTCCCAAGCCCATCAATTTTTCCTGAGCCTGGCTGCGCACGGCGAAGTCGGCGTGGTCCAGCTTCAATAGCAGGGGATCGATCGTTTTCGCGTCCATTTCCCGCATGGGTTTCACGCGTTGTCCGAGAAAATCGACGGTGGCGTTTCCTCCCGCAGCCAAGACCGCCATCGCAAGGTAGGCTTTCTCGGCATCCTCGGCTTCGAGATCCTGCCAAGCCCGCTTGAGTTCGGTCTCGGTGAGGGTTTTGGTTTCCCGCGGGCGGTTGCGGACTTCGTCGGGGACTTCCCAAATCAGCGTGGTCGAGTCCCGCAGGCCCGTCGCCAACCATTGGCCATCGGGAGAAAACGCCATGGCGGTGACGTTCTCATCGTGCCCCGCATGGTGCGCCAATTCGCGGCCGGTTTCCAAATCCCAATAGCGAATCTTGCGAGAATTATCGGAGAAGAACTGAAAGTACTCTCCGTTTCCCGAGGCAATAGTTCTGCCATCGGGAGAGACGGCCACCGCCGAACCGGGTCCGTGACCTATCAAAGTCAAGGCGATTTGACCGGTCGCGAATTCCCAGATGTGAACGGCATTCGCATAACTTCCCGAGACGAGATAATTCCCATCCAAGGTAAACTGGAGTGAAGAAATCTCACCCGCATTCCCGCTCAGTTGACCCAGGATTTGACCCGTGTGAAGGCTCCAAACTTCCAGGATGTCGCGGTTTCCAACCACCATCCATTTTTCGTCAGGCGAAAAAACAAGCCTCTTTCCGGAATAGTTACCCTCATGTTGTCCCGTTGGAGCAACTCACCGTTTTCGACTTGCCAGCGGGTCAGAGTCGCTGAAGTTTGTTTCACGGGAGAACTCAGAGCCACAATTTCCTTGCCGTTCGCGATGAAGGCGATTCCCTTGATCCCGGATTCTTTCGTGTCGAGTTCACGAAGGTGGTTTCCGGTAGCTGCATCCCAAATTTGGATGTTCGGATTCCATCTCCAGGACGTGGCCAGGTATTTTTGATCGAACGAATAAACGGCTTTGTCCGCGCTGGTTTTGGTTTGCAGTGCCCGCGAATGCCGGCCCGAGGGAGTTTCCCAAATATGGATGGTTTGGAGGTCACTGCCCGTGACCAACTTTCGGCCATCCGGCGAAAACGCGAGGGCTTCAATAGAAGCCAAGTGATCGGGGCGGTTGGAAAACAACATCTTGCCGCTTTTGCGATCCCAAAGGCGGATCGCATTGTAGGCAAACGAGGCCGCGATTTTCTTGCCATCGGCACTCAGGGCAATGGAACGCAGAATATCCATCTTCCCATCCAATTTTTGCATCTGGGCTTGCGTGCCAAGATCCCACTCAGAAACTGTTCCCTCTTGGGAACCAGCAACCAAAGTCCTGCCATCGGGAGTAAACGCCAATCGCAAGAACAGATCATCAGCTTCTCCACCAAGCCGGAATTCTTCTTTCCCCGTTTCCGCGTTCCAGAGAATGATCTCACCCGAACCGGTCGCCACCCTTTTGCCATCCGGGGAAAACGCCACACAGCAGCCAGTTGTCTGGCCTTCCAATTTATGGACGCATTTTTTCGTTGCCAAATCCCAGATTTGCCCGGCGGGATTGATCGTCCCCACCACCAACTTCTTTCCATCGGGAGAGAACGCAAGTTCTTGGATTTCGCAGTGGCTCTCGTTTTGGAACAGCACCTTTCCCGTGGTGGAATCAACAATGAAAAAATCACACTCGCGGGAGACACCCAAGGATTTCCCATCCGGCGACCAAGTCACGCATCCTGTTTGGGGAAAACTTGACGCTTTGAGAGTGAATGAATGCGTTTGCTTTCCGATCTCTGGATCATACAGCATCAACTTGCCGTCCCTCCCGTCGACCGCGAGCACGCGGCCATCAGGTGAATAGGCCAACGCCAACACACCCATTGGGCCTCTCTTTGCTTGGAGTCTGCGAATCCGGTGTCCGGTTACCGCATTCCAGAGAAAAACCTGCCCATCGCTACTCGTTGCCGCTAAGGTTTTTCCATCCGGCGAGAATGCAATGGAAGAACTCTCGCCGGAATGGCGAAGCCGCAAAGTTCCCAATCGAGCCGTCGCCCCTGGGGGCAATGGGGGTTCGCCGCTTTCGGGTGTTTGTCCGCACAGGCTCGTGGAAAGCAGAAGCAGAATCGCAGCCGGTTTGAGGGCAAAGTTCACGTTGCGTTCTCCTTGTCAAAATGGGATTTGTTCGAGTTGGCACTTTGAAGTTTTTTACTCCACCACAAGACTGCGGCGGTTTTTATATGGGGTCTTTAAGAAGATGCAACAGGGCCAACAGCAGATCGCGGTTGTCGATTTGCAGGTACCGCATTGTGCCGCCCATGCGGCTGAAGGATTTGTTGTATCTTAAATAATACGCCGGGTTGGTTTCCGGCGGTTCGCCTTTTCGCCAATCCCAAGTGGATTCCGCCAGATCGCAAATCAGCAGATAATGGTTGTCGATGTGCTCGCCTTTTTGAATCGCGACATTTTGCGACATCGACAGCGATTTCTCGAACACCATCGGACTCATCACCGCCGAGCCGATGGAAAGATAAACCCCGCCTTCCAAGCGGCTGATGGACTCGGCAAAAGTCAGAAAATCCCGCTCGGCGGTGCGGCCCAATGCGGCCCCGCGATTCATGGGGTGATTGTAGATGATGTCGTGCCCGAACATCGGATGCCCCGTGAACGGCACGCCCATGCGATAAGCCCCGGCTTGAATGCTGTATTTTTTCCAAGGATGCGGGATTTTCCAGCGGCCCGGCTTCAGCGGTTTGCGGCGGGCATCGGCTTTGAACCGAGCAGCATCTGTTGCAAATCCGCCGCGCCGCCGCCTTTTCGGGAGCGGATTTCCAATTCCGATGGCCGATTCCAATTCGCCGGGATCGGGAATGCAGAAGTTCTTCATTCTCGATCATCGCCCCCACCGATTCGCCGTAGCCTTTGCCTTCAAAGGCGCCGACGTTGATCGCCAGATTGATGAAAAAGCCGGTTTCTTCCCAATTGCCAAACCGGCCCTGATGCACTCCCGATCCGACGTCTTCGGAACTTTTGCCCTGAAAACTAAACTCCCAATCGTGAATGATGCCCGCGCCGTTGGTTGCCAAATGCGTGAACCAACCGCGTTCCAAAAACTGAAGAAACACCGGCCCCAAACCGTTTTTGATCGAGTGCGCCCCGAAAGCCGCCATCACGGGCCGATTGTTCTTGCGGGCCGTGCGGATGCGCTCGGCGGTTTCTGCCAGCACTTCTTGAGTCATCGCAGCCAGCGCGGGAGGCGGGCTATCCGGCGAAACGTGGTCTGTTTCGATGTGTTTTTTGTTCTCGCGGGAAGCCAAAGGTTCCATGCGAACCGCGAAGCGATCGAATTGGGGATAAGGCACGAAATGGATTCCTCACGCGATGAGCAGTCAGCATTTAGTGGTGGGTGGCATGGCCACTGCTTTGAGTGGCCATGTCTGATTGAAACACGCCATCTTCCCAACCGAAAGCATCCCCACGCAAAGTCGTGGGCATGGCACACAAAACCTTGAAGGGATTTCCTTGGCGATGAGTGGTCAGTTTTTTTGCACTATAGCAAATCTCCGCGAAAATCCGCGAGATCTGCGTTTCCATTTCCAAGCGGATCTCGCAGATGATCGCGGAGCAAAAAACTTAGGCGGATTGTTCGGTGGTTTGCGGGGCGGGATTGATGGGCGGGGTGGAGGCAGCCGCCGGGCGTTGTTTGAGGAGCTTTCGCAATTTCGCCAGCAAGCCATCGCGGTTCCAACGGCGATAATAACTGTAAACTGTGCCCCAGGCAGGGAAATCGTGCGGCAGCATTCGCCAAGGGCAACCCGTTTGGTCGCGGTAATTGATCGCATTGAGCACATCGCGAAGATTCGTCTCGCGCCGGCGGCCTCGGAATTTTTCTTCGGGCAGCAAGGAGGCAATCGACCGCCATTGCCAGTCGGTCAAATCACTGGGATATTGAGTTCGCGAGGAAGATAAAGTCGTCATAGAAGCAGTTCTCGAAGGGGGTTTGATATTGTGGGGATTCTTCCTTGCTCAAAGCTCCTGAAGGTTTTTTGGGATTGGTTGATAGCGCTCGGCTATTTTTGTTTCTTGGTGCGGCGCGGCTTGGTTTTGGCGGGCAAATAGCAAGTCCAATCATCCAGCCAATTCGCCCCCGCCAAATGCCGGCGTTCTTTGCCGGCCCGTTTGGGTGAAGGATTTTCGACCGGAACCGCTTCCGCCTCCTCTTCTTTTGAAGTAAGAAACTCCGGCAGGGTTTCCCCGGCCCGTAGGGTGTGAAGCTCGGCGGTTTGCGTTTGCACCGCGATGCCTCCCGCTTCTTCCGCTTCCGCCGGATTCCAAGTCAACTCGCCATCGAACCAAACTCTCGCTTTGCGAACCATCGTTTCATTCCCTTAAAAGATGCGGTGAAATGATTTTTCGGTTACGTTTGCAACCAACACTCAATAATACGATACAAAAGATCAGTATTCAAGGGGTTGTTTTTTGTTTTTTTGATTTGGTCGCAATCTTTGTTGTGATAAAGATCTACGAGGAGCACCCAGCAAAAGTTCACTAAAAAACTGGTTCGTTTGCGGAATGCGGGATTTCGGGCCGCTCTTGACCGTACACGCCGGCGGGGATACCTTTCGCCTCCGGTTTTTTCACTCGATCCGAGGGAAGGGAGTCCCTATGAAGATATTTTTTTCCGTCGGCGAACCCAGTGGCGACCAGCATGCGGCCCATCTGATGGAAGAACTGCGTTGGCGGCAGCCCGAAATTGAATTTTGCGGTTTCGGCGGCCCCGAAATGCAAAATGCCGGCTGCGATTTGCACTATCAATTGACCGATCTGGCCGTGATGGGCATTGTGCAGGTGCTGCCTTTGCTGACGAAGTTCATCAGGCTGGCCAAACAGGCCGAGACGTTTTTTCGGGAAGAACGACCCGATGCCGTGGTCTTGGTGGATTTTCCCGGCTTCAATTGGCACATCGCCAAGCGGGCGAAAGCGGCGGGGATTCCCGTGTTTTACTATCTTCCGCCGCAACTTTGGGCGTGGGGATCTTGGCGGATTCGGCGGGTGCGGAAATACGTCGATCATCTGCTGTGCGCGTTGCCTTTCGAGTACGAATGGTACACCTCGCGCGGGATCAATGCCCAATACGTGGGGCACCCATTTTTCGATGAAGTCTCCGCCAAGACGCTGGATGAAGATTTTCTCAAGCGAGAACGAAAAACCGGGAAGAAGCTGGTGGGTATTTTGCCGGGTTCGCGGGCCATCGAAATCAAACGGAACTGGCGGTTGATGTTGGATGCGATGTGGTATTTAAGTTCCACGCAACCCGATGTCCGCTTTTTGGTGGCTGGTTATAAAGAGAAACATGTCGCAACTTGCCGAGCGATGCTACAGGAATCGGGCTACGATCTTCCCTTGGAATTTTGTGTGGGGAAAACGTCAGAAATTATCGAGGCGGCGGACTGCTGCCTGATGGTTTCCGGTTCGGTCAGTTTGGAAGTGCTGGCCCGGCGAACTCCCGCCGCGGTGATGTTCCGCATCAACTGGCTGGAAACGCTGATTAAATGGGTCTTGGTGCGAGTGAAATTCATTTCGCTGCCCAATTTAATTGCAGACCGCATGGTGCTTCCGGAATGGGTAATTTCCGGCGCTCCCGACTCTGCGCTGCGGGAAATCACCGACACATTGGACGATTGGCTTTCGCATCCCGAACGCTTATCTGCCGCCCACCAAGATTTGGACCGGCTTTGCGAATCGGCGATTCAAACCGGAGCCAATGCCCGCGTTGCCGATGTGATTTTGGAAGCCTTGGAAACCGCCGCCGAATGCCAAGCCGCGTAATTCGGCCCGCAATTGCAGGAAACCACGCCGGGCGTTAGGCTTTTTAGGAGACTCTCTTTTTTGAAAATTCTCCAAGGAGCCGCGCTCGATGGCGCTTTTGACCGACTGTCCGCTCGTGCGATTGCATCCCGATGACAACGTGGCCATTGCCAAGCGTTCCGTCCCCAAAGATTGTCCGTTGAATGTCGCCGGCGCTGTCGCCGTCACCACGCGGGATGCCATCGACTTGGGACACAAAATGGCTTTGGTTCCCATCCGCCAAGGCCAGCCGGTGCGGAAATTCGGGCAACTGATCGGCTTTGCCACGGTGGACATCGCCCCCGGCGATTGGGTGCATTCCCACAATTTAGGCGCGGGCGAATTGCATTTGGATTACGCCTACGCGTCCCAAATTCCCGCCGATCCCGAACCCATCACCGGACGCACGTTTTTAGGCTACCGACGTAAAGACGGCCGGGCCGCCACGCGGAATTACATCGGCCTGATTAGCACGGTGAACTGCTCCGCGACGACTTCCAAATACGTGGCCCAAGCGATTTCGCCTTTGATTTTAGAGCAGTTCCCCAACATCGACGGCATCGTGCCATTGGTTCACAAAGGCGGCTGCGCGATGCAATACGAAGGCGAAGACCATCAGCAATTGGCCCGCACGTTGGCCGGCTTCGCCCGGCATCCCAATATCGCCGCCTATCTGGTTCTGGGTTTGGGCTGCGAAACTGCCCAGGCATCTTTCTTGGTGAATACTCATAACCTCGTGCAACTCGACCTCGGCAACGGCAATGGAAAATCCCCAGACGGTTGGCCGTTGGTGATGAACATTCAAGACCACGGCGGCGTGCGGAAAACCGTGGACCGCGCGATCGGCGTCTTGAAAGACATGCTGCCGATAGCCGATAAAGTCCAACGCGAACCGATCCCCGCCGCCGAGTTAATCCTCGGCTGCGAATGCGGCGGCAGCGATGGCAACAGCGGCGTGACCGCCAACCCCGCCTTGGGCATCGCCAGCGATTTCATCGTTGCCCACGGCGGCACCACGATTTTGAGTGAAACCACAGAAATCTACGGCGGCGAACACACGCTCACCCGCCGAGCCATCAACCGCGAAGTCGGCGAAAAACTCGTCGAGCGGATTAAATGGTGGGAGTGGTACACCAAAACCTTCAACATGACCATCGACAACAACCCCTCCGTCGGCAACAAAAAAGGCGGTCTAACGACGATCTACGAAAAATCGCTGGGAGCTATCGCCAAGGGTGGCAGCACGGCTCTCAAACAGGTTTACCGCTATGCCGAGCCGGTCACCGAAAAAGGTTTTGTGATTATGGATACCCCCGGTTTCGACCCAGCTTCCGTCACGGGCATGGTCGCCGGCGGTGCGAACGTGGTCGTCTTCACCACGGGACGCGGGAGCTGCTTCGGCTGCAAACCCGTGCCCACGATTAAAGTCGCCACCAACACGCCAATGTACGAACGCATGATCGATGACATGGACATCAACGCCGGGCGAATTATCGATGGGGCGGCAGTGGAAGATGTGGGCCGGGAAATCTTCGAGAAAATCCTCGCCGTCGCCGGTGGCGAAAAAACTAAAAGCGAACAACAAAACATAGGCGACGAAGAATTCTGCCCCTGGACCTTCGGCCCCGTGCTATAAATTCACCACAGAGAAATCCCAAGAAGACATTGAGCCATAGATTGTCTTTCTCTGCATTCTTCTCCTCACTACTAGCGGTAAAGGTTTTAGTTCTTGCGAAAATTTTTGCGGCAAGAGAGGATCGAGATGTCTTTACGCCGAAGGCGTTATATTCAACAGCCCAGGGTCAGCGGCGCAGCTCGCGCCACCCTGGGAACTTTTACTTCAACATTCAAAAATCATCAATCGACACTCATCAATCCGTTTTTTCGTTGCGGCTTGTCCGCGCTAGATTCTCCGTAGTAAAAATAATCCTTGCCGATTCATATAGCGAAATAGTAAGAGGTTCAACATGATGAACTATGCGTTGGTTTGGGATTTGGATTCGATCTTGCCTCATCCGCAGACGGAAGAATTTCAAGCCGTCTTCAAAAAATTCCGCGCGGACTTGACGGAACTTGCCGAGCGCTCGGAAACATTGCCTACTGCCGGCGGTTCCGCCGAAACCGTCGCTGCGTGGAAATCATTTTTGAAAGACTATGAAGCGGTGTCTGCTCAAGCGTCCGAGTTGTCTTCCTTCATTAGTTGCCATGCCGCCGCCGATGCGGACAACAAACTCTTTCAGCAGCTCGAAGCCCGCTTGTCCACGCTGTTTCCCCTCCAAGCCCAGATCGCAACCAATCTGGAATTCGCGGTGAAAGCGGCTTCGTCAACCGATATAGAGGCTCTTATCTCCGCCGGATAGCTATCTCAAAGAGATCGAGTTCTTCCTCGCCGAAGCCAAACGCAACGCGGATCTCAGATTGCCCAAAGAGCAAGAATTGCTCGCGGCGGATTTGGCGGTGGATGGCTTTCAAGCCTGGGGGCGATTGTACGATCGCATTTCCGGGGCGTTGCGCATTTCCGTCATGGAGAAAGGCGAAGTCGTCAACAAGTCGGTCAGTCAAGTGCAGTTCGACATGGCCGAGCGCCCTGTCCGCGAGAACAATTTTTTCGCCGCCGACAAAGCCTGGAACAGCATCGCCGAGACTTGTGCCGATGCCCTCAACCACATCGCGGGAACTCGGCTCACACGCTATCGACGATTAGGGCTGGCCGATCATCTGGTTGCCCCGCTTCGCTGCAATCGGCTTCAGCGAAAAACCCTGGAAAGCATGTGGTCGGCCATCAGTAGCCGCAAGCAGATGATGGTCGATTACTTCAATGCCAAAGCAAAACTGTTGGGCATCGAGCGTTTAGCCTGGTACGATCAAGCCGCGCCTTTGCCCGCCGGGAAATCGGGGGGCGGGTCCTCACTGTCTTGGGATCAAGCCTGCCGAACCACGATTGAAACCTTTCACGGTTTCAGTCCCGATTTCGGCCAGTTCGCCGAACGGGCGCTCGCGGAAAAATGGATCGAAGCCGAGAACCGGCCCGGCAAACGGCAAGGCGGCTTTTGCACCGATCTGCCGCTCGCGAAGCAGTCGCGGATTTTCATGACCTTCACGCATTCGCCCGATAGCATGTCCACGCTCGCCCACGAACTAGGGCACGCCTATCATTCGCACGTGCTTCGCGACCGCCCGGTGTTTTTGCGGGATTATCCGATGAACCTCGCGGAAACCGCCTCCACATTTGCCGAAGCCGTGCTAGGCGAACAGCGACTAGCCCAAGCGAAGACACCAGAAGAAAAGCTATCCATCCTGGATGGCATGCTAGGCGATTCGGTGGCATTCTTAATGAACATCCATGCCCGCTTCCTGTTTGAAGATGCCTTCCATAAACAAAGGGCCGAAGGCGAACTCTCCGCCGAGCAGCTTTCGGAATTGATGCTTCACGCACAGCAACAAGCCTATGCGGGCGGGCTAGCCGATGATGGTTATAACCCCCGCTTTTGGGTCTCGAAACTGCACTTCTATATCACCGAAATCCCATTCTATAACTTCCCCTATACGTTCGGTTATTTGCTCTCACTCGGCGTCTATGCAATGGCCGGCGATCTTGGGAAAGACTTCCCCCACCAATATAAAAAACTGCTGATCGCCACCGGCTGCCAAGAAACCGAAGCCGCCGTCCAAAGCACTCTCGGCCAAGACCTCACTACGCCCGAGTTCTGGAACAAAAGCCTAGACATCGTGGAACAACGAGTGCGGCAATATCAAGAATTAGCGCTGATGTAGCTAGGATATAGCCATTCGGGAAAACTCAAGTTCGCTCCTCTCGGCCTTCCCGGACGCAATTTCACGGCTATGTAAGAACATCGTGTAGAACACGCGCCGGTTCGACTCCGGTCAGCCTTATGTCGAGTCCTTGGTATTTCACGCTGAGCCGGCGGTAATCCAAACCGAGCAGATGCAACATTGTCGCGTGTAGGTCTCTCACGTGGACGATGTTCTCCACCGAGTGATAGCCCAGATCATCCGTCTCGCCGTAACTCGTTCCGCCACGCACTCCGCCGCCGGCCATCCACATCGAAAAGCCTTTGATGTGATGATCGCGGCCCGGTCCGGCTTTGCCTTGAAACATCGGGGTCCGGCCGAATTCGCCGCCCCAGATAATTAAAGTCTCGTCCAACATGCCGCGTTGCTTCAAATCGGTAAGCAGAGCATAGGTGGGTTGATCGGTGAGCTTTGTGCAGATATCCATATATTTCGCCAGCCCGCCATGATGATCCCAACCGCGATGATAGAGATGAATGAACCGCACACCGCGTTCCGCCAACCGCCGGGCCAGCAAACAATTGGAGGCATACGAACCATCGCCGGGCTTGGCCCCATACATATCGAGCACGTGCTTGGGTTCGCCGGAAACGTCCATCAAATCGGGAACCGAAGTTTGCATGCGAAAGGCCATTTCATAAGCTGCGATTCGCGTGTCGATCTCTGGGTTGCTCACGGTTTGATTGCGATGCCGGTCGAGTTCAGTAATCGTCTCGATAAGTTGGCGCTGTTGCGCCGCATCGACGCCGCTAGGTTTGCGGACATAGTGAACCGGATCGCCGCTGGAATTGAACTCCACGCCTTGAAATCGGCTCGGCAGAAACCCGGATGCCCACTGCCGGGACGCAATGGGCTGAGGATTGCGACCGCCCACGCTGGTTAGCACAACAAAGCCCGGCAGGTTTTCGCTTTCGCTTCCCAGGCCATAGTTCACCCAGGAACCCATCGAAGGCCGCCCGCTAATGGCCGTGCCTGTGTTCATAAAAGTATGGGCCGGGTCGTGGTTGATCTGTTCGGTCACCATCGACTTAAGAATGCAAATCTCATCGGCCATTTTCGCATGCCAAGGCAAGTAGTCGCTAATCTCTTGCCCGCTCTGGCCGTATTTTGAGAACTTAGTCAAAGGCCCTAGACAACGAAGCTTCTGTCCTTGAAGTTGAGCGATGGGCTGCCCCGCCGTATAAGACTCCGGCATCGGCTTGCCATCGAGTTTGCGGAGCATCGGCTTATAGTCAAAGGTCTCCAAATGAGAAGGCCCGCCCGCCATGCACAGGAAGATCACCCGCTTCACTTTGGGCACATGGTGAGGCTGTTTTGCATTCCTAGTTTTCGCATGAAGATCGGATCCTAACATCGCAGCAAGGGCCGTGGAACCGAGCGCGACCCCCGAATGCTTCAAAAAAGTCCGTCGATTGGCATAGTTCGCCAAAGATTGCCCGGTTGGATTCATGGAATGTTCCCCTACATCAAAATAAATCGTCGGCACTAGAGCGATGAGAGTCGCCGTCTAGTTCCTTGTATTGGTTTCGCTTAGATTAAGAATCGCACGAGCCACGCTCGTCCAAGAGGCGATTTCTTCCCGTTCGGAAGCGGGAACCTCGGCCAAACCTGTTTCAAAAACCTGAGCCACGTCTTGCGGTTGAGACCGATAGTCGTTGCGGCTTTTTTCGAGCAGCGTGAATAAGAGCACCTGCTCGCGTGAGTCGGGGACTCGCGAAACGGCTCGCCGATAGGCGAATTTGAGTCGCTCGGCATCCGTTTTACCGCCTTGCTTGACAATGTTAGCCGCGAAGACTCTCGCCGCTTCGACGAAAGTGGGATCATTCAACAAGGTGATGCTGCCAAGGGCGTGTTGGACCGAGGCCGCCCGGCCACGCATTCTTCGCGACTAGGGGCATCGAAGGCTTTCAGCATGGGATGCAAAAACTGCCGTTGCCAATGCACGTACACGCCGCGCCGCCATTGCCGACTATCGGTATGAGCGTGATATGTTCGCGTGGGAAAATTCAAGTGGCGATAGTAGCCGGCAGGTTGATAAGGCTTCACGCTCGGACCGCCGATCGTGGGGTCTAGCAAGCCACTGATAGATAACGCATTGTCCCGCACGAATTCCGCAGGGAGCCGATACCGCGACTGCCGGGCATAGAATCGGTTGTCCGGGTCTTGGGCGAACTGTGCGGGGGTTTCGAGGGAAGACTGTTTATAGGCCCGGCTGTGTACAATCTGTTTGATAATCTGTTTCACGTCCCAGCCGGATTTGTAAAATTCAATGGCAAGTCGATCCAAAAGTTCCGGGTGAATCGGCGGTTCGCCTTGTCCGCCGAAATCATCTAATGACCGCGAGATGCCCACGCCGAACAATAGATACCACATGCGATTGACGAATACCCGCGCCGTTAATCCGCCCACTCCGCGTTCCGTATCGCAAAGCCAATTCGCCAAATCCAGCCGGGTTTGCGGTGTGTCTTTTCCATGCGGCTGAGGCAAAAACCGGGGAACGGCAGGATGCACGATGGGGCCGGAATCATCCAGCCAATTGCCTCTCGGCAATAGTCGCATCGTGCGGGGCGCGATCGCAACGGAAATCATCGTCAGGCGGGCACTTTTGCGAAGCGCCTCGGTTTGCTGCTTGAGTTCCGCTAGTTGTTTTTCATTCTTAAGCTTCTCATCAGCGGTCACTTGCTGGGTATTGGATTCCAAACTGGCGATTTGTGCTTCCAAGAAAGCCATCTTCTCGCGTTCTCGTTTGGTGAGGACTTTGATTTCGGGCGGACGCGAAGTGGGTAAGGCGTTGGTTCCCTTCTTGAAGTGTTGAGCTTCATCCAAGTCGGCGAAGAAGGCCGCTAGAGAATAAAAATCCTTCGCCGTATAGGGGTCGAATTTATGATCGTGACATTGAGCGCAGCCCACGGTCGCCCCCATCCACACGTTGGATACGTTTCGCACGCGATCTGCGGCATAGATGGCAAGATATTCCTTGGGTTGCACGCCGCCTTCGTGCGACGTTTGCAGCAAGCGGTTATAGCCGGAGGCGATTTTCTGATCGATGGTCGCATCAGGAAGCAAGTCCCCGGCGAGTTGCTCCCGCGTGAATTGATTGAAAGCCAGGTTGTCATTAAACGCATCGATCACATAGTCGCGATAGGGCGAGATATTATGATCTTGGTCGCCATGATAGCCCACGGTGTCTGCATAGCGAACGAGATCCAACCAATAGACCGCCATCCGCTCGCCAAAATGATCGGAAGCCAATAAACGATCCACTAATTCGCGATAGGCTTTGTCGCTAGGGTCGCCTATGAACTTCTCCACCTCTTCAGGCGTGGGCGGGAGTCCCGTCAGATCGAAATAGAGCCGGCGAATGAGCGTGACGGGGTCGGCATCGGGAGAAGGTTTTAAGCCTTCCGCTTCCCAGCGGGCCAAGAGATAGCGGTCAATCCAATAGTCGGACCATTTTTTGTTTTTCACCTGGGGAACGGGCACTTGATGCGGGGGAACATAGGCCCAATAGGGCTGGTATTTCGCCCCTTGGGCAATCCATTGTTTAATCCGTTCGATTTCTTTGGCCGTCAGCGTCTTTCCCGAATCCTCCGGCGGCATCCGTTCGGATTCATCTTCGCTGGTAATCCGCCGAACTAGCTCGCTTTCTGAAGGTTTGCCTTCCACAATCACCGCATCCTTTGCGGTTTTTTCGTCGTCCAGGCGAAGATCCGCCTCGCGATGCTTGGCATCGGGACCGTGGCAATAAAAGCACTTGTCGGAAAGGATCGGTCGAATGTCCCGGTTATATTCAACCGTATCCCCGGCCATCGCGGCGTTCGTAGGCCCTAAGAATAAACCAGCGAGGAAAAAGAGACAAATAAAAGTATGGTTTCTATTCATCGTATATCTCAAGTTGGATCAATACCGATTGAAAGCGCGTGGATTGATGTTTTTCGATTACGTGATTAATTCGGGAATAACCTTGGCTGGAAGCACGCCCGTCAGTTTTTGATCGAGACCTTGATACTTATAGGTCAGCCGTTCGTGGTCGTAGCCGAGTTGTTTGAGGATTGTGGCGTGAAAATCGCGAACGTGAACGGGGTTTTGCACGATGTTATAGGAGAAGTCGTCGGTTTCTCCATAAACCGTGCCGGCGTTGGTTCCTCCACCCGCCATCCACATTGTGAAGCAGCGGGGATGATGGTCGCGGCCGTAGTTCTTCATGGACAAGCCGCCTTGCGAATAGATCGTCCGGCCGAATTCTCCGCCCCAAATAATCAGCGTTTCATCGAATAGTCCGCGTTGCTTCAAATCTTGGATCAGCGCATAGGTCACTTGGTCCACATCTCGGCATTGATCGGGCAACCGGCCTGCGACGTTGGCGTGGGTGTCCCAGTTGTTGTGATAGATCTGCACGAACCGCACGCCGCGCTCCACCATTCTTCTTGCTAACAGCACGGTATTCGCGAAGGTTCCCGGTTGTTTAGCGGCCTCTCCATAGAGGTCGTAGGTGGCTTTCGATTCGGAATTTAAGTCGGTCAGTTCCGGCACGCTGGATTGCATGCGAAATGCGAGTTCATATTGCTGAATGCGGGTGGCCGTTTCGGGGTCGCCTAGCCGTTGTTCGTTCAACTCGTTGAGGGATTTCAGGCCATCCAATGTGGTGCGGCGAACCTGCTTGGGAACTCCCTTAGGGTTATTGATATAGAGGATCGGATCGCCGCTGGTCCGAAACGAAGTCGCGGCATGTTCGCCGGAGAGATAGCCCGACGACCAAAGCCTGGCCGAGATCGCTTGCACTTGTTCGGTATTTGTCGGCCGAGCGACCATCACGACAAAGGTCGGAAGATTTTCATTGAGCGAACCGAGTCCGTAAGAAGCCCAAGCCCCCAGGCAAGGCCGCCCCGTAATCTGGTTGCCCGTTTGCATGAAGCTGATCGCGGGTTCGTGGTTAATCGCTTCGGTGTTCATGCTGCGGATGAAGACCATGTCATCCACAACTTTCTTGGTCCAAGGCAGGAGTTCGCTGACCCACATCCCCGATTTTCCGCATTGCTCGAATTTGAACATCGAGGGGGCGATGGGAAACCGTTTTTGGCCGGAGGTCATCGTTGTTAGGCGTTGGCCCATGCGGATGGATTCCGGCAAGTCTTTGTCGTACCATTCGCGCATCACGGGTTTATAGTCGTAAAGGTCCATCTGAGGCGGACCGCCGACCATGTGCAGATAGATGACTTGCTTCACCTTCGGCGGAAAATGCGTGGGCACGGCCCCGGTGTGCATTGGGCTTGTCTTTTCGGCGGCAAACATTTGCGAAGGCATCAACGAGGCCAGAGCCGCCGTTCCTAAGAGATGCGAACCTTTGGCGAAGAAATGGCGTCTTGTCAGTTCAAGCGGATTCGGATTTAACATGGGCTATATCTCCGTGATCGGGATGCAGGATTGCAAACACTCACATTATTTATTGAGGACTTCATCCAAGTTCATAAGTTCGTTGGCGAGCATAGTCCAAGCCGCAAGCGCGACCGGATCGAGGGATTTATCCGGAGGCGATTCCCCGACTTCAATCACTTGCTTCGCCTCTTCGGGATGGGCTTGATAGTACGTCAATAGTTTGTCGAACGATTGCTTGATGATCGCCAATTCCCGCGAGTCAAAGTTTCGGCTGAGCAATCGTAAGCCCAAAAGGTTGAAGCGGTCTGAATTGTTAGCTTTAGAGTTCAATGCGATTTGCGATAAATGGCGGGCCGCTTCGATGAATTGCTCATCGTTTAGCGTCACTAAGGCTTGCAGCGGGGTATTGGTGCGTTCTCTTCGGATGGTGCAAAATTCGCGATTCGGCGCGTTGAATATGTCCATCGAAGCCGGCGGAGCCATGCGTTTCCAAAACGTATAGAGGCTGCGGCGGTATAAGTCTTCGCCCGTGCCCGGTTGATAGCTCCGCGTGTTGCTGACGTTCATGGCGATGGCCGACCACACCCCGGGCGGTTGGTAAGGTTTCACGCTGGGACCGCCTAGTTTTCGCACGAGCAAGCCGCTAGAGGCGAGGGCATAGTCTCTTACCATTTCGGCGTCCATGCGGAACCGAGGCCCGCGGGATAGCAGGCGGTTGTCGCGGTCTTTTTCAAGTTTTTCGGGGGTGGTCACAGCGGATTGTCGATAGCTGGCGGACATGACAATCAGTTTGAATAGCTTTTTAACGTCCCAGCCGGATTCCCGAAATTCCACGGCCAACCAATCCAAGAGTTCGGGATGGCTCGGCAGTTCGCCCATCACGCCAAAATCGCCCGAAGTTTTTACGATGCCCGTGCCGAAGACTTCCTGCCAATACCGATTGACCGTGACCCTTGATGTCAGCGGATGATCGGGACGCAAGAGCCATTCGGCGAAGCCCAGCCGGTTTTGGGGGGCATCTTTGGGAAATGGGGGCAAAGCCGCCGGCGTGCCGGGGGTTACGGGATCTTTGCGTTGATCGTATTCGCCGCGATAGAGCACATAGGCCATTGCGGCCTTGTCTTTTTCCTGCATCACGTGAGCGATGGTTCCGCGAGAGAGAATTTCATTTCGTTCCCGCTCGGCGTTTGCAAGTTGCTGCTTTTCACTTTGATAGGCATTGTCGAAAATTTCCAGCCAATAGTTATAGAGTTGCTGTTTTTCCTTGGGGTTTCGTTCTTTATCGGGTTTTGCGAGTATGTTTCGATATTGGCTGAGACCGGCAAGGGCATCGACTTCGGAATCCATCAGATTGCGGCGATAGATTCTTAAATCTTGGATCGCCCCCGTGAACTGCTCGCCATCGCTGCGCTGGCCGACTTTGAATGGCACGGTGGTTTGAATCGAACCTTTAAGCTTATCATTTTCAACGCTCGTCGCCTGCGGTTTGCCGTTATAGAAGATCTTAAGGCCGGCTGCTTTTTGGGAGCCATCGTAAGTGACGGCGACGTGGACCCATTGGTTGGCGGGAACTTGGGCCTTGCTGACGACCTTCAGCGCTGTCTCCGGCCAGGAATTGATGATGTGCATGCCGACTTGCCGGCGCTGCATCCACAGATCCCAGCCGCGATGTTTGTTGCCTCTATCCATGCGGGCACAAATCGCTCCGTAGCTATCGTTGGCCGGAGCATAGATCCAGGCCGAGAGTGTGAGAGGTTGATCCGCCTGAAAGTCGCCCACATCGGCGAGTTCTATCGCTTGCCCTTGCACCGCCAATGCCTTGGAGGTTGGGCCTTCTCGCCAAGATGCGGAATCGGCAATCGCGACTTCTTTGGTTTTTTGATCTAGCTTGATGTGTGCGATTTTGCCTTCGCCTTCCTGGAATTCCGCCTGAAAGTAGAGGTTTTTGTTCGGAATAGTCGCGTTTAGCGTGTCGGGCGTGGCTTTGGTCAACCATTGTCGATAGCTAGGTCTTGCATCGCGGCGACGGAGTGCGATTTGTTCTTTGGTTTCGTCGATACGCGTTGTCAGTTCATCCAAGTCTTGCCGATCGCTCGCCAAAGGCACGGTGATGACCGGAGGCGTATTTTTGATGTTGCCATCTTTGGCGGCCTGAGTTGTGTTATTGAAGAAGGCGGCCATCTCGTAAAATTCCCGCTGCGTCAACGGATCGAACTTATGGCTATGGCAGACCGCGCAACCGGCGGTGAGTCCCAGCCAAACTTGGGAAGTGGTCTCTACGCGATCGCGGGTATAGAGGACGAGGTATTCTTCATCGATGATCCCGCCTTCGTTGGTGGTCATATTGCAGCGGTTGAAGCCGGAGCCGATTTTTTGGGAGAGCGTTGCATTGGGCAGCAAATCGCCGGCGAGGCTTTCCCGCGTGAATTGATCGTAAGGCATATTTTGATTGAAGGCTTTGATGACCCAATCGCGGTAGGACCACATTTCGCGGTAATTGTCGAAATGAATCCCGTGCGTATCCGCATAGCGGGCATAGTCTAGCCAATAGCGGCCCCGGTGTTCGCCCCACTGCGGAGATTTCAGGAGTTCATCGACTAGCTTTTCGTAAGCGGCGGGCGATTGATCTTTGACGAACGCTTCGACCAATGCGGGTTCGGGAGGCAAGCCGGTTAAGTCGAGGCTCACCCGGCGAGCTAACGTGCGGCGGTCGGCTTCAGGGGCGGGTTTGAGGTTGGCCTCATCCAGCTTCGCGAGGATGAAGGCATCAAGCGGATTGCGAACCCAGGCGGGACGGCTTACCTGCGGAACTCGCGGGCGCTTCGGCGGAATGAACGACCAATGTGCTTGGTATTCGGCCCCTTGTTTAATCCATCGGGCCAGCGTGTCTTTCTCGGTCTGAGTCAGAGTTTTTTTCGTTTCAGGCGGGGGCATGATTTCATCGGAATCGTTGGAAAGAATCCGACGAATCATTTCGCTGTTGTCCGGTTCGTTCGGCGTAATGGCCGCCATTTCCAGCGCGGTGTCTCTTTGATCCAATCGCAAATCCGCTTTGCGGGCGGCACTATCGGCCCCGTGGCAAGCGAAACACTTATCGGCAAGGATCGGACGGATGTCGCGGTTATATTCCAGCTTTTTCGCTTCCGCCGCTTGTAGGGAAGAAATTCCCAATAGTAAGAGGCACGCACATGCCAGGGTGATGGGTTTTGATAAAACGAGCACGCGATCGGATGGGATAGGCATAATCACTCTCTGTCTCATTGGGTGATTGAATATAGAGTTCTCACTCGCGAACATCTTAACCTTAACGGGCCGCTAATGCGCGGCTCCAGTATTTTACGCCTGAGCGAATGTGCGAAGCCATCGCGCGGGCGGCGGGTTTGGCTTGGCCGGCGAGCAGGCTTTCCACAATCGCCAGATGCTCGCGGGCTTCTTCGCGGTAGCGGTGGTAGTCATCGTTGGCTTGCTTCCATTCCCAGGCCACATCGCGGAAGGCGCGGAACAGCAATTTCAAGCGGCCGATCTCTCGGCCTAGAAATTGGTTGGGACACGATTCTGCAATCAGATCGTGCAGGCGGCTGTCGAGTTGGCGGGCGGTTTCCAAGAACATTTCCGTGGGGTCGGTTTCGGCTTGCATGCGGCGAAACTGTTCGGCCAAATCGTGAAGCTGAGCCAATTCGATTCGCCCGCAAGCCGAGCGGGTGGCTTCGCATTCCAAGGCTTTGCGGACTTGGCAGATTTCCTTGACTTCCACGGCGGTGACTTGGCGAACCACGGCCCCGCGGTTGGGAATCAAACCGACGATCCCAATGCCTTCCAAGGCGACCAGCGCTTCCCGAACGGGCGTGGGGCTGACCTCGAAGCGGTCGGCTAAGTCTTTGATGACCAAATGCTTGCCCGCTTGAATCTTCCCCTGAAAGATTTCTGCCAGCAGGGATTCGGTCACCAAGCGGCGGCGTTGGCCATGATCGATGCCGACCCCGTTATTGGCGGGAGGGGAATTTGTTTTTTGCTGAGTGGTTGGCACTCGAGATTTCCGATGACAAATAACGAAAGTTGGGGTGGAATTGCGATTATATATAGTTTTCTTGTGATTGTCCACAATCCGGCAGCCTACGGACAACTTTTGGGTTAATTTTTCAAAGCGATGAAATTGGGGGACGGACATTTCGCGGAAAATTGGGGGATTTTTCAGGGTTCTATGTCGCACGTTTTCCGCAAGGTTTCTTCAATCCCCGCAACACGTCGGACTTGGGTCAGAATCCGCGGCGGGGCACATCTCGCTTATTGACGAGGCTTTCGCAGCGGGGTACGGTTAATTGATGGGAACCATTTTCCCTCCTTCGACTCGCCAGGACTGATCCTTCCCCCACCATCGGGCTGCCAAGGCTCGTGGTTGACCTGCTTCCGCCCCCTCGAATGCAATGATTTTTCGCTTGCTCGGCTCGATTGTGTCCCGCCATTGGAAGCTGATCCTCATGCTTTGGGGATTGGTTTTTGTGATTTGCGTGGGCACTGCTCCACCTTGGCGGGACGTGGTGCGAGACGGCGAATTCGCGTATCTTCCCGCCTCTGCTCCCAGTCGGTTAGGGGAAGCCGAGTACCGCAAAGCCTTCTCGGAGGATTTGCTGGGCAGCACGGCGGTGATTGTGGTTCGCCGCGCGGGACGGACCGACGGGCTGCTTCCGCAGGATCGCGCGTTCGTCGAAGAGGTGCTGAAGCCGGCGATTATCCGCATTGCAAATTCCGAAGGCCGCTTGAGAGGCCCGATTGCTTATCGGGAATCGGTCCACTTGCCGCCCAAATCGATTATTCAGGGCGTGCGCACCGCGGATGACCGCATTCTGGGACGGTTGCTGAATAGCGAGGACGGCAAGACCACGCTGGTTTTGATCGAGTTCACCACACAGTTTGCGGACCGCAAAAACTGGCGGTTCTTGTCTGAGGTGGAAACGCTAATCGCCCAAGAGGGGGAACAGGTCGGCGACCCGGAAAACCTGTTCGCCCGGCAGTTGATTCCGCCAGGGTTGGCGTTATCGCTCAGCGGTCCGGCCACCGTGGGCCGCGATTTACGAATGAGTTCCGAAACCAGCACCCGCACCATTTTGCAATGGGCCATTTTGCTGGCTGTGGCGGGTTTGCTGGTATTTTATCGCGCTCCGTTTTTGGCGATGGTTCCTTTGCTCGCCACGGCGGCGTCGGTCGGGATGACGATGGCGGCGCCGGCGCATTTGGCAAATGCGGGTTGGTTGGAAGTCTTCGCCGGGCTGGACAATTACGTGTTGGTGGTGCTGGCCGGAGCGGGGCTGATGTCGGCGATGGTCTTCGTCGCCCGCGAGAACGAAACTCGGTTTCAATCCCACACGTTGGAAGAAGCCGCCGACTCTGCGATCAAACGGGCCAGCCCGGCGTTGGCGGGCGGAGGCGTGATCTTGCTGATGGGCTGGGGGATGTTGCTTTTCGCTCAGTACGGCAAGTTGCAGCAATTAGGGGCCGCCCTTTTCCTGGGCGGTATTTTTCTGCTGCTGTCCACGTTGACGTTTTTGCCCGCGCTGATGGTGCTTCTGGGCGCTGGGCGTATTGGCCCAACTTGCGAACCGAACGCATTTCTGCCGACCGCTCTTGGAATTTGCCCCGCGTGACTTGGTCCCGTTTGATGGGCCGAGGCTGGTCGTTGGGAGTTTGGCAAGCGGTCTATCGGAAACTCCAAGCAAAGCCGCGCGGAATTCTGCTGGCTTGCCTATTCGTGATGCTGCCTTTCCTCGTGCTGGCCTTGGCATGGCGGGGACAATTGACCTACGGCTTGCTTTCGCAGTTGCCGGAAGAAACCGCCAGTGTGAAAGGGGCGGAGATCATCCAAAAGCAATTCCCCGCCGGAACCACGGGGCCGGTGATTTTGTTGATCGAAGATGCGGAATTGGAGTTTTACACGGTCGAGGGAAAACGCGCGATCGGCGAACTTTCCGATGCGATCGAGCAGCAAAAGGAACGGTTCGGCATCGCCGACATTCGCAGCGTCAACTGCCCGTTGGGACTCACTCAAAAAGATGTGGCGTTGCAGACGTTTTTGCAGCGAGTGCTTAGACATCGCAAGGCCGTGGAATACTATGTCGCGGACAAAGCCCCTTTGAAAAATCACGCTACGAAGTTAGAAATCGTATTCGCCAACGATCCGTTCTCCCGCCGCAGCATCGCCCAGTTTGAAGCGCTTCGGCTGATGTTGCCGGAACTGCTTCCTCCGGCATTGGCGAAGGCGAACTGGTATTTTCTCGGCGCGCCCGCCAGCATTCGCGACCTAAAAACCGTGACAGACCGCGACCGAAATTTGATTCAGGTTTTGGTGATTGCGGGGATTTTTCTTTGCTTGCTGTTTTATTTGCCTCGCCCGGTGTTGTCGGCGGAATTGACGGGGTTGGCTGTGTTGAACTTTTTGGTTTCCTTGGGCGCGACGTTCGCGGCGTTTTGGTTGGCAAGCCCCGGCGAGTTTGAAGGACTGAACTGGAAAGTGCCCACCTTGTTGTTTGTTGTGTTGATGAGTTTATCGGCCCAAGGCTATTGGTTGCTCTTGGCCCGCATTCACGAAGAACAACAATCGCAACAGCCTCTCCAGGGACTCTTGGCGGGCTTGGAACAAAGCGGCAGCTTCTTTTTGGGAGGCGGATTGATCGCGGGCGGCGTGTTTGCCTCGCTGATGGGCGGTTCGCTTGTCGGTCTTCAGCAATTCGGTTTCGGGCTGACGTTCGGCGTGTTGCTGGATGCCGTGGTGATCCGCCCGTTTCTTATTCCCGCCTGCCTGCTGCTTTCCGCTCAAGAGGCGAAGGACAGCGAACCGATCCCCAATTCGCCAGCGGGTTCCCCGAAAGTTCCGCCCAAAGACCATCTCGCGGCCACCGTGCTGCAAGACCCGCCCAAAAATTATTGAACTCCCCAATCTTTGGCCATTGGGATTTGGACAGTGGGATTTTCCTTAGAACACGTGCCCCTCTTGGGGACCGTTTTGGGTGAGGGTCAGCACTTCGGGGCCGTCTTGGGTCATTAAAATCGTGTGCTCGAATTGGGCGGAAAGCCCGCCATCCTGGGTGCGAACCGTCCAACCATCCGAAGAATCTAAGGTGGTTTCGTAGGTTCCCAAGTTCAGCATCGGCTCAATCGTAAAACACATGCCCGGCTTGACAATCGTGCGTCCCAGTCGTCCCAGTTTGGGATCGGGATAGTGCGGCACGCCCGGTTCTTGATGAAACTGCCGTCCGATGCCGTGCCCTTGGTAATCGCGGACGACTTCCAAACCCCGGTCGCGGGCGAAATGATAAATCGCCCGCCCGATGTCTTTGATGCGTCCGCCCGGTTGAATCGCATGAATCCCCCGCCAAAGGGATTCAAACGTCAGTTGCACCAGGCGACGGGCTTCGGGGGAGATTTCCCCGATTAGAAAAGTTTCCGATTGGTCGCCGAACCAACCGTTGACGATGGTCGTCAAATCCACGTTGACGATGTCGCCATTTTGCAGCGGGCGGGAGTCGGGAATGCCGTGGCAAACCACTTCGTTCACGCTGGTGCAAATGCACTTGGGAAAGCCTTTGTAACCCAAGCACGCCGGGATGTGTCCATGCCGGCGGGTGTATTCTTCCACCAAAGCATCCAGTTCCAGCGTGGTCACGCCGGCTTTGACGTGCGGGCGGACGTAATCCATCAACTGGGCGTTAAACTGCCCGGCGGCCCGCAAATGCCGGCGGTCTCGCTCGTTATAAATCGGGGCTTTTCTCACCAACACGACAACAATCCGTTTTTGGGGGGCCAAGGCGAGCAGGAGACATCAGCCTCCCAGATCTGTGGAGTGCTTCAGGCATTGAAGTGATTTGCTCGGCGGTCCTTAAGTCAAACCAAGTGATCGTTTGTGGTAAAAACCATCCTCTCGACATCACTTGGCGACTTGTTGTTTTTGCGCAGAGCGGATTTTCTTGCCTTTGGGAAACATTGTTGTGTCTTGCTCAGGGAAGATCAACTGCGTGAAGATTTTCTGAAGAGTCTGTTGTGTCCCGATGAGGAATAATAACGGAAAAAAACGAGACAAACTTGCGAAAACGCATCAAAACTCGAAAATAAATCCCCGCCCGGACGCATCATTTCTAAAGAGACATTCGCGACTCCCAGCAAGGATTTGCATTATGCGATTTGCACTAACAGCTTGGTTCATCAGTAGTTGCATGCTTAGCTCGCCTTTAATCGCGGCGGAACCCACCAAGAAAGAACTGGATTTTTTCGAGAAGAAAATCCGCCCCGTGCTGGTCAAGCATTGTTACGAATGCCATTCGGCCGAGTCCAAGGAAGTCAAAGGCGGCTTGCTGTTGGACACCCGCGAGGGACTTAGGCGGGGCGGGGAGTCTGGCGGGCACGGCGTGGTTCCCGGCGAACCGAAAGAAAGCGTGCTACTGGAAGCGATGAGGTTTGAAACCTTCGAAATGCCGCCCAAACAGCAACTCCCCGAAAACGTCATTGCCGACTTTGAAAAGTGGATCAAAATGGGCGCGCCCGATCCCCGCGAAGGCAAATCTCTGGTTCAGAAAAAAATCGATTTTGAAGCCGCCAAAAAATACTGGGCTTACCAGCCGATTCAAAAACCCGCTGTGCCGAAAACCCAGGCTGCGAATTGGGCGAAAACGGACATCGACAAATTCCTGCTCGCGAAAATGGAAGCCGCCGGAATAAAACCCGCCCAAGACGCCGACCCGCGCACGCTGATTCGCCGGTTGTATTTCGATCTCGTCGGCCTCCCGCCCACGCCCGCACAAGTCGAAGAATACGCCGGCAATCCCACCTCGGCGAAGTTGGGCGAAATCGCGGATCGCTTGTTGGACTCCCCGCAATTCGGCGAACGCTGGGGCCGGCATTGGTTGGATGTGGTTCGCTATGGGGAATCCACGGGGATGGAACGCAACTACACTTACCCCAATGCTTGGCGTTACCGAGATTACGTCATCAAGGCCATCAACGAGGACAAACCCTTCGACCGCTTCCTCACCGAGCAACTCGCGGGCGATCTCTTGGAAGCCAAAACCCCAAAAGAACGCCAAGAACTGATGGTGGCCACGGGAGTCTTGGCCCTCGGCCCCAAATCGTTGAACGAGAAAAACCGCGAACAGTTCGCAATGGACATTGTGGATGACCAAATCGACGTCACCACGCGGGGCTTTTTGGGGCTGACCGTCTCTTGCGCCCGCTGCCACGATCACAAGTTCGATGCCATCCCCCAAAGCGAATACTACGGCCTGGCCGGCATCTTCCGCAGCACCGACACCTACTACGGAACCGGCGGCGGAAAAGGCAATCGGCAAAACGGAAAAATCCTCGCGATTGCCGGCAGTGAAGCCCGGCCCGTCAATCCTCCCGGCGGCGGTGGCAATGCCAAGAAGAACAACAAAAACAATCTCGACACGCAAATCCGCAAGTTGACCAAGCAAATCGCGAACCAGCGGAAACGGGAAAAATCCCCCGCCACCGAAAAACGCATCGCCCAATTGGAAGATCGGCTCACTACCCTCAAAAAGCAATTTGCCAAAGCCAAAAAGGCAAGCGATGCTCCGCCCGCCGGAAAATCCCAGGCCGACAAGAATCAAATTTTGGTGATGGGCGTTTTGGATGCGGACAACCCCAAAGACACCCAAGTGCGGTTGCGGGGCGAACCGGATGATCGCGGAGACACCATTCCGCGCGGGTTTTTAACCGTGGCCGGCGGGTTTCATCCGCCCAAAGTCCAAGGCAACCGTAGCGGACGTTTGCAACTCGCCCGCTGGATTGCAGACCCCCAAAACCCGCTGACTGCAAGAGTCGCCGTCAATCGGTTCTGGCAGCATTTGTTCGGACGGGGCATCGTGGGCGATGTCAACAACTTCGGCGTCAACGGCGAATCGCCCAGCCATCCCGAACTCTTGGATTATCTGGCCGCCGACTTCATCGCACACGGTTGGTCGCTGAAACACTTCGTCAAGTCCATCGTGTTGACGCGTGCTTATCAACAAAGTTGCGCGGGGCATCCGGCAAACCTCGCCGCCGACCCGGACAACCACCTTCTCTCGCGGCAAAATCAACGCCGGCTCGAAGCCGAAGCCCTCCGCGATGCGATGCTCTCGGCCAGTGGAGAACTCGATCTCACGCCGGGCCAAGGTTCCATCGTGGCCCGCATCGGCAACGGCGACATCGGCACTAAACTGCGGGTCAGCCAGTTCAAAACCGATGACCTCAAACGCAGCGTGTATTTGCCCATCATTCGCGGCGGCGTGCCCGAAGCCTTGCAAGTCTTCGACTTCCCCGAACCCAGCATCATCGCCGGCCAACGCGACGTCACCACGGTCCCCACGCAGGCACTGTTCATGCTGAATAGCGAGTTTGTGCTGGATCGTTCCCAAGCCTTGGCACAAAGGCTTCTGAAAGATGATAACCTGACGAGCGATGCCGACCGCATCGCGCGGGCCTTCCTCTATACTCTCTGCCGAGAGCCTGCCCCGAACGAACTGGCTTCCGCCGAGAGTTTTATCCAAGAAACAAAGGCCACGAGTAAGAACAAAGGCATGGACCCGGCCCTTAAAGCCTGGATGGGTTTCTGCCACGTGCTTTTGGCGTCCTCCGAATTTCGTTACTTGCAGTGAAAGTCCTCGAATTTGGGCGAAGTCCTTTAACCTCAGTCATCTGAAATTGGAGACATGACATGGCGACCATTTATCAGTCTCCACGGGCTGAAAAGTTCGCTCGCATTGCCCACTTCAGTCGATTTGGCTCTCTGGGGTTCCTCGGTTTTTTGGGCTTCCTCGGATTCATTCCCGGGTGCGAGCGTTTGTTTGGCCTATCGGGCTTTTCTGGCTTCGGCGGATTGTTCGGCTTAGCCGGCTTTTACGGCCTTGCCTGCCGGGCGGAGTGCAATTATCGCCGAAATGCCAATCAGGCCCAACCACCGGATTCCGTTGACCGGCCCGGCAACCAATCCTAGTCGATAACATGGCCAAATCCCCTCACTCTATGGAAGAGGGGACAAAACCACTCACGCAATTGCCTCCGAATACACCCAGTCCCATTTTGGAAGGATTTTTACGATGTTGTTTTCCCGACGCGACGTGCTGAAAGCGACTTCTTGCGGCTTCGGATACATGGCCTTCGCGGGGTTGGCGGCGGAAGCGGCCGGCCTTTCGACGGAGTATCAAAACCCGCTCGCCCCCAAACAACCGCATTTCGCCGCCAAGGCCAAGCGGGTGATCTTCCTCTGCATGCGGGGCGGTCCTTCGCACGTGGACACCTTCGACTACAAACCCGCGCTCGCCCAGTACGAAGGCAAATCGCCCGGTGAAGCCGCGGGGCAGAACGGTCAAAAAGGCCGCAAGCTCATGCCGTCGCCGTTCAAGTTTTCCCAGCACGGCGACAGCGGGCTTTACATTTCCGAACTCTATCCCCATCTGGCCAAGCACGCCGATGATCTCTGCCTGATCAATGGGCGCACACCGATTTGCCCAACCATCCGCAAGCCTTAATCCAATTGCACACGGGCAATTTTCAGTTTGTGCGGCCTTCGATGGGAGCCTGGGTGCTGTACGGTTTGGGAACCGAAAACCAAAACCTGCCCGGCTTCATCACCATCAAACCGCCCTCCCGTTTGGGCGGTGCGCAGAACTACGGCAGTTCGTTTCTGCCCGCGGTTTATCAGGGCACGAAGATCGAAAGCGTGAAAAGTGGCGAAGCCATCGGCAACATCAAAAACCCGCACTTCGCCGGTTCCATGCAGCGAAAACAACTCGATCTTCTGCAATCTTTGAACCGCAACCTGGCGGACAAATACACCGCCAACAGCCAATTGGAAGGCGTGATCGAATCTTACGAACTCGCTTTCCGCATGCAGTCGGCAGTTCCCGAACTGATGGATCTCTCCACTGAATCGCCGGAAGTCATGAAGCTCTACGGCATCGGCGAAAAAGCCACCGACGAGTTTGGTCGCATGTGTTTAATGGCCCGCCGTTTCGCCGAAGCCGGCGTGCGGTTTATCGAACTCACCCACGAAGGCTGGGACCAGCACAACGGCTTAACGGCCAGGTTGACTTCCAACACTCAAGCCACCGATCAGCCCATTGCCGGGTTAATCACGGAACTCAAAAAATTGGACATGCTGAAAGACACGCTGATTGTCTGGGGCGGCGAGTTTGGCCGCACGCCCGCCGTCAAAAAGAACGATGGCCGCGACCACAACTCCACGGGCTTCAGCATGTGGATGGCCGGCGGCGGCGTGAAAGGCGGCTTGCGTTACGGGGCGACCGATGAGTTCGGCATCTCCGCCGAAGTCGACAAGTTCCACACCCACGACTTCCACGCCACGGCTCTCAATCTGTTGGGCCTGGATCACACCAAACTCACCTACCGCTACGCCGGCCGCGACTTCCGCCTGACGGATGTCTTCGGCCGCGTCGCCGAAGGCTTGATGGCTTGAGCAGGAATCAGAGGCCGGGCAGAAAAGCCGAGCGGGGAGCGTCAGTAATAGAAGGAATCAACCATCTTTGGAATTCTTCATATTGACACGTTAGGTTCTTTTTATGATTTCACCCTATCTAATTATTCCAACAACATTTCTCTTAGCCATCTGTTTGATTGGTCAAGTGGAGGCAGGTGAAGATATTTCTGGACAAGAGTTGCATATCAACTGGCTAGTGAATGCTGGTGGTAAACAATACTATAATACTCGCTTGAATATATCTCAGCTTCTTAAAACGCCACAATGGAAGGCTTCTCAGGACAATCCCCCTCTATCTGCTCGAAAAGCAATGGAGGCTGCGAAAAAAGTGATGGATAGGCATGCTCCATACGGTAAAGATGCAAGGCTTCTTCCCCCCATGCTAAAGCTCCGTGAAAGCCACAATCATTGGTTTTGGGTGGTGTATTTCACCCCCGCTGATTGGAGGGGGAGGCAATCAACATTCCCTGTGATAGTTCTAATGGATGGGACGGTTCTTGAAGCTCAGAAGGTGCCAGATCCGTTTGAGCAGTTGAAAACAAAACCTCTTCCGAACCCCCCAAAAGGATAATGAGTAGCAATTGTAGCGGCTGGGTGGATGGGGCGTGATTGGGCAAGGATGAGCGAGAAATCTCACATGGCCCCAGCCTTGTGTCAAACAACCATTCCAGGGGCCTGAAATCGGGCATCGACAAAACTTCTTTCAACACACGGCAGAAAGCTGGGGCTGTGACACGCTTCTGGGGATTCGTGATCTGCTCAGGCCCCAGTCCCCCCGCCGCAGAAGGCTTGAGCAGAGGTCAGAAATCCGAGGCTCGAAGTATTCCGAGCGGTAAGACTTTGAAACACAATGGCCGTCAGCATCTCAATCGAAGACTATTCCGAGACTACGCCCATCGTCTTCGAAGATGATGATCCGATCTATTGGTTCCTCTTTCCCTACTTCGAGGAAACTTGTCGCGAAGTCGGACAGATGGTTGATCTCTACGGCGAGGCGGAATTCTTCGCCGAAGAACTGTTGGCGTTCTTCCTCGTGCTTGAAAAGACCTTGGCAGACGCCCAATCGCTAGATCTAGAGATGACAGTGACAGTCGGATATCGGAGAAAGATGAGTTGGCTAATGAGCAAAAACAGAAGTCCGAGGCAACGTAGGATTCTGTCTCAGGCCAAGAGACAGCCAACACTAAAAGCCCCAGAATCTCAGTGATGAGAGAACCCCGAACCCAGCCTCGTTGGTACCATTTCTCGGACACGCAGAGTACTTTACTTGCGAACACCCCCACATACCCCAGCCCCAATCCGATAGGTGCCAACCCAGCGGCGGCTTTTGTTTCAATCCATTCTCCGATCAACAAACCAGCCAGCATGAAAAGGACGATCCAACCGGCTGAATGCGTGCAAGACAGGCCCAAGTATAAACGCTTCAAATGCGATGCCAGCGAGTTTCCAGTTCCCATGAACTCCCCGCATTTGGGGCAGGTTATGAGCAGGTCTTTTTGGTGATGACCACACATTGGGCATTTCGTCATGCGGGGAATCTCACCTAGGAACCATGACAACTGCGCGATTGTCCTTGCCATCTTAGCCAGTGGTCGGCCAATGTTATCGCGATCATGGCTTCGGCCATGGGGATGAATCGCGGGAGCAAACACGGATCGTGGCGGCCTTTGGTTTGGATCGTGGTTTCCTCGCCCGTGTTGGTGACGGTGGGCTGTTCGATGGGCAAACTGCTGGTGGGTTTGACGGCGGCCCTTAAAACAATCGGCTGGCCGCTGGTGATGCCGCCCAACATGCCGCCGTGACGGTTGGACTTCGTGATGATATTGGGATCGCCCGGTGCGAAAATGTCGTTGTTCTCGCTGCCTCGCAACGTCGCGCAACCGAAGCCGATGCCGTATTCCACACCCAACACGGCGGGCAGGCTGAAGAGTGCTTTGGCGAAGTCGGCTTTGATTTTGTCGAACACCGGTTCGCCTAAGCCGGCGGGAACACCCGTGGCGACAATCTCGGCCACGCCGCCGATGGAATCGCCCGCCTTGCGGACTTCTTCGATGAGCGAAATCATCCGCTCGGCGGCTTTAGGATCGGGACAGCGAATGATATTCGGCTCGCCATCGGGCCGGGTTTCGACTTGTGCCAAGGTGATTTGTTCGGGATGGGGGATCTCTGCCCGCACATCGCCGACTTGCACGACGTAACCCACAACATTTCCGCCGAAGGCCGAGGCGATCAACTTTTTCGCGACCACGCCCGCCGCCACGCGGACCGTGGTTTCGCGGGCGCTCGATCGGCCGCCGCCGCGATAATCGCGAAAGCCGTACTTGGCATCGAAAGTGTAATCCGCATGGCCGGGGCGGTATTTGTCTTTGATATTGCCGTAATCCCGGCTGCGTTGGTCTTGGTTTCTAATCAGAATCGCCAGGCTGGTTCCGGTGGTTTTTCCCTCGAACCAGCCAGAGAGAATTTCCGGTTCATCGGCTTCTTGGCGTTGGGTGACGATTTTGCTTTGGCCCGGTCGCCGGCGGTTTAAGTCGGCCTGCAAATCTTCCACGGACAGGGGAATGCCCGGCGGCACGCCGTCGATAATCACCACGTTCCCCGGCCCGTGGCTCTCGCCCGCCGTTGTAATTCGAAATGCTTGTCCAAAAGAGTTTCCTGCCATGCTGTCATTCTAACAGATGAATCTCCCATCGTCCCGGTTCCGGCCTCCGATTTTTATCCTCAAGTTTGTAAGTTTGACCAAATCGAAACCGATCTAGGCCGATTGGCATTCTTTGTGCTAGAGTCCGCAGGTTTGGCCGGGATTTGGCCGAGGATTTCTGGTTGGCAGGGAGGTCGCCACCAATGCACGATTCCAGGAGAAGTTTGTGTAACTCCCGCAGGAATAAGAGATTCGGGCGGAAGTTTTTTGCAGTCGCCGGTCTGATGCTGTTGGCGGGAGTGCTGGGGGTCTCCTGGTCGGTTCGCGCGGGAATTGTGCCTTCGGGGATGGTTTGGCTTGCACCCGTGCTTGCAAACCCGGCAGCGGCCCCGGTCCAACCGGAAGAACCGCCGCCCGCCGAGGAAGAAACCCGCGCCATCAATCTGCTGATGTATCGCGACCGCGACCGCGAACGATTGCTGTTTCACGCTCAGAAAGATTTGGAACAAGGCGATCTCGCGACGGCCCTCGAACACGTGCAACGCATTCTCGATTTCGAGGAAGACTTGTTCGTTTGGCGGAAATCGGATGGAAAACTCGCGAGCCTGCGCGGAGAAGCCTCCCTGTTGCTGCAAAACCTGGATGCCCAAGCCGCGGCTTCCTACGAACGCCTGGTGGATGCCGATGCCGAGTTGCTTTTGAAAGAAGCCGCCAAGCAATGGGATCCCCAATTATTCGAAATCGTGGCCCGCAGGTACTTTCATACGATTCACGGGTTTCGGGCCACGCATTGGTGCGCGACCCGCTGGTTCGATCATGGCTATTATGAATTGGCCGCCCGTGCGTGGGAATCGCTGGAATCGCATCCCCGCCATGCAAAGCAATTCACCAAAACCATGCGGATGAAATGCGATCTGGCCCGCAAATTGGCCCGCCGGCAAACCCCTCCACCCCAACCTTTGCTGCGAATGGCGGACAACAGCACGTTCGCCGTCGCCACCAATGGCCGCCGGTTCGATGTGAACCCATCGCTTCCCGGCGAGGAGGAACCCCGACGGATTGCGACTTGGACGCTCTTCCAAGGCGGATGGGATCGCACGCAATCGGTGGCCGCGACCACGCCGTTTTTGAATCCCAATTGGATCGTTTCCTACGGGAATGCGGATTCCTCCACCTTGACCAAGGCGATTGAACTTTGGAAGGAAAAACAAGGCAAGGCGCTGGAATCCCAGGCGACGGCCTCCTTCCCCATTGTGTTGGATGGGCTGGTGGTCTTCCGGGATTTTCAAGGGATTCGCGGTATCGATCGGCAAACCGGGGCTGCCCTTTGGAACTTCCGCTGCCAAACTTCCCTCGAACGCGAGATGGATCATCTGGACGACAAGCACGGATCGGGCGGCGTACACTCCTCCCGGTCGAGCAGTTACGTCAATGTGCAGTCGGCTTATGCGAGGAACTCGGTGTTGGGCCAATTGTCGAGCGATGGCGAACGAATTTACGCCGTGGATGGGATGGTGTTGGATGCCGCCTGTTCCGATGCCGGAACCTCGAAAACCCTCGACCCGCGCAAATGTAACCAACTGGTCGCCTTGCCCGTGAAGCCGGAGAAAAACGCGGAAATGAAACCCACCTGGACCGTAGGCGGCGCGGAAGCTGCCAAAACTTCCGAACCGGCTTTGAAGGGCCACTTTTTCCGCGGTCCGCCTTTGCCTTTGGATGGGCGGTTGTTCGTGGTCACCGAATCCCGCAATCAACTCAATTTGGTGTCCTTGGATGCAAAGACCGGCAAACTGCTTTGGAAGCAGGGCATTGCCTTCGCCGATGAATCGTCCGACATCGACCAAGACCGCTATCCACTGGCCTGCCCGATTGCCTTCGGCGACGGCGTGCTGGTGTGTCCCACGCAAACCGGCTTGTTGGTCGGCGTGGATGCTCTGAGCGGAATGCTGCTGTGGTCTTATTGCTACGCGGAAGAACTCTATCAAACCGACAGCCGATCTTGGCGGGATCGCTTCCGCAAATCGTGGGGCAGCGCGGGGTTTCCTTCCGTTCCTAAAATTTATGAAGGCCGAGTCGTGCTGCTGCCTCGGCAATCGAATGAAATTCATTGCCTCGATTTGCGCACGGGCCGGCGGTTGTGGAAGACGCCTCGCGAAGATGGCGAGTACGTCGGAGCCGTGACCGAGCAGTTGGCGTTCATCGTGGGCCAACGTTACTGCCGAGGCGTGGATTTGGCATCGGGCGAGGAAGTTTGGAGCGCTGCGCTTCGGTCTGCCCGCCGGTCAAGGCATCCACGCGAACGGCCGGTATTTGCTGCCTTTGGAATCCGGGCGAATCGCCACGATTGAACTCAAAACCGGACGCGAAATCGGCCTTTCCGGTTGGCGAAACTCCCCGCAATTCGCAAAGGGAACGCCCGCCGACTTGTCCGAACTTTCCACCCAAGCAGGTTTGCCCGCGAACCGTTTGCCCTTAGGTTGGCGAACCGGCAATTTGATTCCCGCCGGCGATCAGATTCTGGCCTGCGGGCCGTCCGGGTTAATTGCCTTCCCGCAAACGGGCGAGTTATTGCATCGCAAAATTCGCAACCGCTTACTCGATTCCCCCCACGATCTGCCCACGCGATTGCTGGCGGCGGAATTGCAACTCAACTTGGGCCATCTGGCCGCCGCGAAAACGAATTTGGAAACCGTGCTCTCGCCGGATCACCCCCATCCACTTCGTCCGCACGGCGAGTTTTTGCTCCGCGAGTTGTTGTTCCGTCAATTGGAAACCGAACCGGATTTCGCGGTTCCCATTCTGAATGAATTGGAAAACCTGGTTTCTTTGCCGGCGGATCGCGGACGGTTTTTGATGCAAAAGGCGGACTATCAACTACGAACCGGCAAGCTGATGGCGGCCGTCGAATCCGCCCGCAAGCTGGTCGAATTGGATTGCGAAGACCCCTTGCCTTGGCCGGGAAATGCCGATCACGCGGTTGCCCCCCGCCGTTTTGCCGGTCGCTTGATGAAACGCATTCGCAACCGCTTGGATGCTTCGCAAGCGGCCCGCCTCGAACAACAAATCGAGCGGGAATGTGAGGTGGTTCTCGTCGGCGGAACCGCCCAACAGTTGGCCCGATTTTTGGCAATTTATGATCCTTGGCCGCAGTCCGCGAGCGTTCGGCAGCGTTTGGCGGAAATCGCCCGTGCGCAAGGGGCCTTTCAGCGGGCGGAATTTCTCTGGCTGAAAAACCGCGAAAGCCGGGATTTGGTCGTGGTCGCCGAGGCCGATCGGCATTTGATCGAGCTTTGGAATCAATTGGGATTGTATTCTGAAGCGGCGGTTCTCGCCGAGGAATTGGCCTCTTCCCGATTCCAAGATGTGCCCTTGAAGAACGGGCAATCGGCGGAAGATTTTCTCTCGCATATTCCTCCAAACAGCATGCTAGGCCAAGCGGTCCGCCGCCGGGAACTGCCGAACTTCAAGCATACGCGCGTGACGATCGCCGAGCAGCCTTGGACTTCCACCGACAAAGAACTACTGGATGCCTTCGGCGAATATCGGCGGGAATTCTCCCTCGAACCCGGCAGTTCTTTTCAACTGTTGGATAAAGGCGAAGTCGATGAGAAAGCCCAGGAACCCGAAACCCGCGTGGCAGTCATCGACCGCGTGGCGGGGCTGATTCACGGCAAAGTGCGGATTCCGCTCCGCAATTCGTATCCGTCGCTGTCCAAGGGAGCGCACGTGGGGCACTTCTTCCCCGTGGGCGGCAACAACCGCATGATCGGTGTTTCCCTGTTGGAAATCGAGAACGAAAAACCGCTCTGGACCGCCAAACTCGGCGATGAGGCTGCCAATCAACACATCCTCCGCGCGGGACCGGCGGGACCGGATTTTTGCACCTTCCAAGGCCGGCAAGAATTGCTAGTGCTCGACCCCACCACGGGGCAAACCCTGTGGAAACGTGGGCACATCGATCCTTCCTGCGGGTTGGTCAGCGATCCTTATGCCGGGTTGTTCGGCGACCGGGACGTGCTGGTGGTGTTCGCGGCCAACCGCTCTGCTTATACGGTCTATCGAACCGACACCGGCGAGGAATTGCATCACGGCGAACTCAAAGTGGACACCGGGCAAATTCGGCGGATATTCGGCAGCAAGTTGTTCTTCATCACCAAGACCGATTCAGGAAGGCGGATGCGAATTTGGGACTTCGCCCAAAACCGTTTGGTATTCGATCAACCCGCCGGCTCGCGAATTTACACCGCTTTAACCCCCGAACACGAACTGGTCGTGCTGATTCCCCCCGGCGAAACCAAGGAAGACACCGACGAAAAACCCAGCCGCTTGCAAATCCTGGATGTGGCGGGCGACAAAGTGTTATTGGACCTCAGCCTTCCCGCCGAAGAGTTGAAAAACCTGAATTACGTGCGGGCGTTTCGTCTGGGCGATCAGTTTTACGTCAATTTGCAGCGCTCGGTGCAAACACCTGTGGAACGGCTCTTCAGCTATTACGCCAGCGATACCTTTCCGCCCGTGGAAAACGTGCAAGGCGATTTGCTGGCAGTGGACGGCAAAAGCGGCCAAGTGCTTTGGAAGCGCGAATTGCCGCAGCGTTCCATGCTTCGCATGCCCCATTTGCGGCTGCCGTTCTTGGTGGCGATCAGCGGCGTGTCGCGACCGTTGGCAAGGCGGCAAGCAAGGTCTGCTGGTGGAAGTCCTGGACGCCCGAACCGGAGAAACCCTCGCAATCAAGGACAACAACATCTCCGACCGCGTGGTGAATCTGGGCTACGACCGCGACAAAGGCGTGTTGGATCTCAACGGCCTGAAAACCCGCATCCGCCTCAAATTCGGCCCCGCAGTGAGAAACATTCCCCGCGAAGATCCGCCGTTGTAGGGGAAATTTTTGCTCGGCTGGGGAATTTCCCTAAACCCTGGGAACTTTTTTGCAAACTTGGTAATCTAATCCGAGTCACACCCTTTCCACGCACACTAATCCCGCCGATCCTCTCTTGGGGTGTGACAACTTCGAGGGTCGGCGGGGTTTTCTTCTGATCGGCTCATCCGTTGGCTTCGAGCGAGTTTTTCAATCACGCAACGGAGGGAGCCAGGTTCGTTGCGGGCTAAATCCGGGCGGTTTTCGCCCCTAAGGAGTTGCGATGAATTTGCACATTGTCAAATGGGACGAAGAGAGTGCGCTTTGGCGGATGCGCGTTTTGCAAAACGTGGACCCCAGCGAACCGATGCGGAAATGCCGTCGCGGCACGCAGCCGTGGTTGGCCTGGAACACCCCCCAATCGAGAGAGGGGCTGATCGAATATGTCGAACCCGAAAGCGTGGCGGCTTTTATTTCCCCAGAGGGAGACATTTTGCTGTATTACCGCCCCGCTTGGAGTATTGGCAGCACGTCAATTTGGAAGCCGCCTGCCACGTGGAATGGCTCGAACGCGAATGGCCCACCTTCGGCGAAGTCGCCCTGGAAGAACTGGCTTCCGTTGCCTTGGCGATTTCGCAAGAAAACCAAGCGGGGGTTTTGAATGACCAATGACCAAATCCCAATGACCAATGAAAATCTCGTAGGCTCAGTCGAGACGGCGTAGGGTGGAGCACTGGCAGAGCCGGTGGCACACTCCTTCAAGCAACTTCACACGGATTTGATACTGCCACCCCGCCGCCAGTCACTCATGATCTTCGAGGTCGGCCATTGGCACCGATTGTCCACAGCCCGGGCAGCGACCGAATTGCCGGTATATTCGCCATTTCTCTGGAGTAAAACGGCCGGCCACTGGCGGCAAACAAAACCGGACTCGTGCCACCACAAAACCACGAAGGGAAGCACGATTGGGGGCACGATCATGAAAGCCAGAATGACGTATCCAGCCGCGTCAATTCGTGGGCCAGGTTCATACAGCACGCACATGCTGATGCCCCCGCCGATAAGCAACAGCCAAGGGAGTGAGACCAGCAGGACGGCTCCTATCTCACGCCACCATTTTCGAGTCGTCTGTTCGTCTCGATCTATTAGTATTTCCGAAAATCTCCAAAGGTACCGAGTTCGTAGCCCAGTGGGCTCTGGCAACTTGTTGCCAGTGTTTGCATGATACATTCACTTCCGGAAAATTGCCATTCGTAAGTGTGCCGCTGGCTTTGCCAGTGCCTTTTCGGGAGCGGGGGCAAGGCTTCAAGGTCACCCAGAACCGAATGATTCCCCAAAACCGGCGGGGTGGCACTGTCAGTTTGTGTTGTTTTTATGAGAATTCTTTCGGGTGCCACTGGCAACTTGTTGCCAGTGCGAATGCTTTTTCGACTTTCTATTGTTTAATCCGTGCTCGTAAAGAAGGCTGATAGCAAGCCATGGATGTGGGGAAGATCGGGATCGATCTGTTGGCCCTCGGATTCGTCCCACCACTTGGTAACCTTCCCCAAAACACTGGCAACAAGTTGCCAGTGCCACTCAGCCGCCGGATTCGCCGCTCCGGTTCACGCAATTGTTAGGCAGTACGGGGACGATTGCATCAGTTTCATTGACGGGAGTTTGTCGTGCAGCCTCTGTCAGGGCATCGACGATTGTCAGAGCGGCATGATAGAACCGGGGCCACTCTGTGATATCGATGCTCATCGCCTTATCATATCTGTCGCCCTCACGCACGATGCGAAACCTGGGTCGCGCTTTAATCTGTACGGAAACGACGATGCAGTGTTCATTGACAGTTGTCGTCAAATCGGTATTGCGTTTCAAGGTGTCTCGGACAGGGGTGGAAAGAAGTGGGATCACGGATTCGGGCACTGTGGTTCCCACCATCACTCGCTTCTCAAATTCGGAATCCTCGGCAAAACGTACTTTGCGAAACATCCCTCGGTTGAAGATATTGGTCAGTAAAGAGTTTGGGTTCCGCTGCACGTTGAAGGGAGGCAAAGCGGGAGTGTCTGCGGACCTCAGGGTTATTAGTAACGTCGATCTAAAAACGTCTGTATAGCGGGTCGCCGTGTTATCACCACGGCTGATTGTACTTCGTTTCTTCTCTTGCGTGTAATTGCACAAGGCGAGGGTTCCATACTGATTTGATCGCAATATGATCTGGCTGATCGTCCCCGTTCCGATTGTTGCCGATACGGCCAGACTCATCTCGCTTGGCACGTTCTCAATCAATTTGAAGCTGACTTCATCTGCGACTGTTGCAAGGCTGGTTGGGTCGAACAATTCGGCGTCTGACGCTTGTTGAAATCGACACGGCAATGGTTGAGATTGCCGGAGGGCATCGAAGATCGCGATGCCCAACAGGCACACTAGCCCGAGCACAATGATCGCAATCAGGCTTAGAATGAGCGAAACTACCATCTACTTCGCTTCTCGCTCTCGAAATGGCACTTCTTGATAGCTCAAGTGATTCACTTGCTGCCTAACTAGTGTTTAGGCCACATGGTCATATCAACTCTCCATCGTAACGTCGGAAACTTCTCCAGCCTCGTCAAAGTTGACGCAGATGACATAATCCGTGACGCCTTCCGGCAATGTAAAATCGAACGTGTCAATCTCGTCGTCTCCGCCCCAATGAGAATGAAGCACCAACGAATCAAGAATGCGCTGTGGGTCTGGCTTCTCGCTGGAAAAATGCTTCTGCCAATAAGCTGATTCTAACTCCTCCAAATGATGCGAGACAAACAGTGTGACCATACACTCGTCATCGGCTGGGTCGAAGGCTTGCTTGATGGCGGCTCGTGCCGCAGTCTCGCGTCTTTTGATTTCGTCTGGATTTGCTGCCATATATTTAGTGGTGTGAATGTGGCCTAACGACCAAGCTAACCTGAATTGGCCCGACAGGAAAGCGTAAAAAAGTTTTGGGAAACGGCTCAACGGGCCAATTTCAGGTTGAGCGTTTTGTTAGGCCAGGGAACTAGCCCGTTGAACTAGCCAACTTAGGAAGGCAGGCGGGAGCCTGCCCTACGATTACTGCATGTATGGGCCGGCAGCGGCACCAATCATCCCCCCGAAAAGCAGGCCGCCGAATACTTCGGAAACGAATTCTTTGTCGCTCATCCCAAGCAGCACTCCACCGCCATTCATGATTGCGAAACTAAGACCGATAATGATCGCCCAACTGATTCTTGGGGGAACATTGACCCTCGGCAACACAACGGTGCCCAGGAAGGCGATCAACACCATCATGCCCAGCAGAAGGCATCCAGTCCGGATTGACCAATCGATTGCACGACCGCTGCTTCCATCGTCGCCCGAGAATCCATTTACGTAACCGATCGCAGCGCCGGCGATGAACCCTGCAAGCGCGAGTCCCGCGAGGATCATGAATCGTTTGGACGCAGATTTATTTTTTGATTCTGTCATGCGGGATTCTTTTGACATAACTAGTGTTTATCCAGAACCATTCCGAATAACGTTCGCATGTTATTCAGACTTCCATGGCCTTTTGAAATGCAGAGTTGCCGAACTTCGAGCCGTTTTTTGAACCTCGAAGTTGTGATATCGCAGCGGGTTGCCACGCGCCAATTTGTGGCATCACCGGTTGCGTCCCCGGCTCCAATAGGCTCACCGTGCGTGATAACTGCGCTGCCGCACTCAGGCTCGATTTGCTTATCTTATCTGGAATTCATCGACCAAACAAGTTTTTCTGATGCACCCTCAACCCATTCTATGGCAACTTTATCCAAGGACAACGGACCAACCCTCAATCTCTTCCCCACAGGGCTTCGGCGATCCAGTCCAGATCATCGGCTTGTTGTTGATGGGCGTCGCGGTCCACCGTGGCTCCGGCGGAACTGAGTGCCCCCAGCACTAACAACCGCAGCACGCTGGCCAAGGGATGCGAAGTCGATTTGGACAATGCCCGCGAAACCAGCCGATGGTTGCGATTCAGCAAGACTTCGTTCGCATCCGGCAAATCGCTGGAAAGATGGGCATCGATCATCCGTTGAAAGCCCGTCGGTATCGTGCCTTCTTTTTTCAGGGCTTCAAACGTGCGGAGCAATTCCCGGCGTTCGTTCAAAAACGCCATCACCGGCTGATCGGTTTGAAACGTCGCGCAAAACACCTTGGCTCCCGTCGATTCAAAAAACGCCTGCCAATCGCTGGGGGCCGATTCGATGTCGTGGATGCCCAAAATGCACTCGGCAAAACCGGGCACGCCGGGGCTGGCCATGCGCAAATCGACGGCGGCTCCTTCGGCGTTCATGTCGGAGGCCATCGCGGTTAATAGCGATTCCTCAAAACTCATCAGCGTATGCACGCAGGGAACTTCGTGGCCCGCGAATAAACTATTCGCCCAATGCTCTTGGCGGCGGTCGGTGTTGTACCAGATGACTTGCTCGGCATCGGTCTCGAACAACGGGTCGGCCAGGCTTTGAGCGAGGATTTCCTCGAACGTCAATTGCCCTTGGGACGTGGGAAAGCGATAGGTTTCCCTTAATAGTTCCCGCAAACGCGGAACCGTAAGTGCCGCCCCTGCCAGCGTGTAGCGATGCCAAGTAATCATGGCTTGCAAACGCGGCATGTCCTCCTCGGCGAGTTGCTCCAAATGCTCGAACAGCAAATTTTCCAACACGTGCCGCACCAAAAGGAATTTGTCGTCCCTTACCAGATCTTCCCGGCTGGCGGTGGGTGCGTTGTCGTTGAGTTCCAACACGCCCCTTAAGAACGAAGCCCATTCCGGCAGCAGCCCTTGGATTTTTCGCGAGATCACCATTCTTCGCACGGTGACGGCCACCGTGGCTTCATCGGAAAACCCCGGAACCCGGCGGGGGGTGATGTAAAGCGCCCCCGCAATCGAGACCGGATGTTCGATTCGCACGGGAATCACATCCAGCGGGGCTTCCTCGAAGTATTCTTCCAAAGCCATTTCGACGGCTTCATCATCCGGCGTGGGATCGAACCAGGCCACATTGATGACATTCACGCGCGGCTTGGCGGAGGGTTCGGCGTCGGATTCTCCCGCCCGGTCATCGTTCAGAAAAATCGGCACCGGCAGAAAGTCGGCGTATTCGCGAACCGCTTCTTCCAACAGTTTTTCGTTAAACGCGAACTCTTTGTAGTCCTCTTTGAGGAACAGTGTGACCGTGGTTCCCGCTTGGGTTCGCACGCAGCCGGAAAGTTTGATGTCGGTTCCGGGGCCGGCTTCCCATTTCACCCCCGCATCTTCGGTATCATCCGCCCGGCGGGTTTCTACAAGCATGCGGTCGGCCAGCATGAAAGCGCTGAACAGCCCGATTCCGAATTGGCCGATCAGCATGCCCGCATCGGCGGAACGATCCGAAATCACCGGCGATTTTTTCTTGATTAAGCCCGTAATCCCAATCCCCAACGTGCCCAGATAGTGCTCGGCTTCCTCGGCATCGAGGCCGATGCCATCATCAGAAAAACTAATCGCTCGCTCTCCGGGATGCTGGCGGATGTCGATTCGGCCCGTGTAGTGCAGATCGCCTTGCCGCCGCCGCATGATGCCGTCGTGGGCATTCTGCACCAGTTCGCGAATGGGCGTATCGGGCCGGCTGTAAAGCGAGGCCCCCATAATTTCAATAATCCCCGCAATGTCCACTTTGAAGGGGATCGTCTTCGACCAATCTGCCGGCATGAGTTTTTAGCTCAGCGTTCAGCGTTCAGCGGTCAGCGGTCAGCTTTCAGCCTTTGAATTGAAAGCCGGCAGCATTCGCTTGTTTTCATGGGTTAGTCGATTTCCTTGTTTGCAGCCCGCGTTATCAAGATCGCAAGCCAGCGATCTATGATATGGAGAACCCGCCCATTACGGAATAAACAACCGAAATCCAAAAAGCTGAAAGCTGAAAGCTATTTCAATCGCCCGAAGTATTTTTCGACCAGCTTTTCCGGCGGGGGCGGGGTGGCTTTGGAAACGAAATACACCGTGAGGAACGAGGTGAACAATCCCACGATGATCGGATCCATGTTGAAGAGTTGGTAGGGCCGGAAAAAGCTGCCGTTCAGAAACCAGCCCGCGACGTACATCGAAAGATGGGCCGCGAAGCCGGCGAGCATTCCGCAGACCGCGCCCGCCGTGTTCACGCGCGGCCAATAGAGCGCGAAGATCATCGGAGCCAGAAAACACGCCGCCAAACCGCTGCCGGTGTAGACGATAATGTCTTGCAAGAACTTGGGCGGATTGATCGCCCCTAAAATGGCCCCCGTGCCGACCAGCAAGGTGCAGAAATAACTCAAGCGTTTGATCGTGCGTTCCTCGGCTTCGGGGTTGAGGTTTCTTTGATAGATGTCGCGAACCAACGCCGAGGAAATCATCAGCAGAAAACTATCCACCGTGGACATCACCGCCGCAAACGGGGCGGCGACCAACAAGCCCGCCAACCAAGCGACGCCGGCTTGGCTGGTAAGATGCACCGCCATCGCGGGCATGATGCTGTCGGGATCGACTTCCATGCCCGGCAGCAGCACCCTTGCGCAGCAGAAGATCAGCACCAGCGGAAAATAAATCAGCGTGAAGTAAATCGCCACCGTGAAAATCGACCGCCTTAATGTCTGCGAACTGTTGAAGGCCATCAACCGCACCATGTTGCTCGGCTGGCCCGCCCCGGAAATCGCCCACATGAAGAAGAACGAGATCGCCAAGCTCAACGGCAAAAATCCGCTTTCGCGCTCCGGTTCGGGACCGGGTCCGGTGACGTAAACGCCGGGGCGATTCCACCCGAAACCTTTTTCGGGCGTGTCATCAGCGACTTCGAGAATTCGCACGTCCCGGCGGATCTGGGCGGTCTGCTTTTTATCGGCCAAGAACCGTTCGATTTCGGAGGGAGTGGTGATCTCTAAAACTTCCAGCTCTTCAATGGGTTCATTTTCGCCCTCGGAAATTCCCCTTAACTTGGCCACGCGGAACAAGCGGGGTTTTGCCGAGGGTGCGTTTTCCTCCAACAGCCAATCGTTTGTGGTGAAGGGTTTTGTCTCGCTGTTGACAGTGGTGAATTCCACCTTCATCACTCGGCGGATGGGCGGGGTCATTTTGGCCATCTCGCGGGTGGCGTTCGTCATTCCGCCGACTTGCGACAACGCCAAAGGCAGCATGATTAAAACGCCCACCAGCATCACAATGCCCTGCATCACATCGGTCCAGACCACGGCATGAAACCCGCCGTAGGTTGTGTAAATGATGACCGCCACCCCGAATGCCAACAGGCAGAGCAAATACGCAGGATCGACCTTGTGGATTCCCAAAAAGGAAATGCCCTCTCGGACTTCGCCCAACCAACTCGCCGAGGATTTGAAGACTTCCACATCATCCAGGAGGATTTTGAGAATCAAACTGCCCGATTTGAATTGGGCGACGAGGTTGAACGTCATGAAAAACACGATCAGCGAAACCGCCAACAGACCGAACAGCGGACTGTGGAAGCGGTCGCGGATTACGTCCGGCACGGTGATGGAACCGGAAATACGGGCCACCTGATTGATCCGCTTGCCCAGAATCCCCATCGTGCAAATCGGCACGACCATGTAAGAGCCGATCCAAAGCGCCAAAATCCAACCGTGCGAATAGATTTTGGAGGGAAACCCCGTGAACGATCCGCCCGAAGTGCTGGTGGCGGCGAATGTCAGCGCGAACGCCCACACGCCCAAACTTCGGCTGCCGAGGAAGTATTCGCTGAGAAAGCTTTTACTTTTCAGCAGCCGATTGGACAAAATCGCCAACCCGAACACGGCCAAGGTGTACAGTAGAAATGTGACCAAGGCGGCATTGGAAGCCGACTCTGCGAAGGTGCTGTTCAGGCAAAAACCCCAAGTCACGCGGAACTCCCCGGTGGATGGTCGGCATGCAGTTCGGCGATTTCTTCCGCGAGATCGGCTCCTTCGTGGGCTTCGCCGAGGTCGTCATCGTGCATGTGGAAAAAACACAGCCAAATCGTAAACAAATCCGCCATCAGCCAGGGAAAGGCGATGCCCCAAAAGACCCAACGGGGAACTCCCCAGACCAGGGGCATTGTTTCGGGGTCGATGGCTGAAGCTTCGGTCGAGAACCCCGCGAAATAGCAATAGGGAACCGCCCACAACAACGCGAGCAGCCACGCGAAAAAAATCAGAATCGCTTCCTGCCGGGCGTGCCGATAGGTGGCATCATCGCGTTCGGGTTGGAAAGTGGAAGCCATGAAAAGAGGGATTATCCTGCCGGAAAGGATTCATCAACACATAACAGGCTCTCGATTGTATCCCCAAGCCCCGGCGATGCAACGCCAGCCGCCCGGAAAGCCAGAGAACGAAGGTTAAGGGAGGATGGCATCGTTCCCAAGGAAATAAACCCGAACATTGACCCCCGCACTCAACACGCGATAGAATTGGAGGGGTTGTTCGACAAATGGCGATCCTACAAAAACGAGGGGCAAGGCGCTAGCCGCCGATATTTCACGAGATTTTCCCTCCCAAACACGTGGCTCGCATCCGCTAATCGGCTGGGCCGGAGAAGTCGTCCGTGGCATTCTTAAAAGTCATTCGTGGGGCCATTCCCGGCCAAATCCTCGAGCTGTACGGCGAGCGGATGGTGATGGGTCGTCATCCCAACTGCCAGATCGTACTGGACAATGCCGCCGTCAGTCGGCATCACGCCCAGATTTTGGAAAGCCACGGGCATTTCTATTTGGAGGATCTCCGCAGCCGAAACCACACCTATCTGAACGGAACCCGCGTGGAAGGCCGGGCCGAGATTCAAGATGGGGATGAGATTAAAGTTTGCGATGTGGGCTTTCTGTTTCAGGTGCAGGGCACGCCTGCGGAAGATCCCCCCCCGCCCACGCCGGTTCGCAAAGGCGATACCAGCGTGTTTCTGGGTGGCAAAGATAAACCCAAAGTCCCCCGCAGCGAACTGACCGGTGCAATCACGATCACCAATAACATCGTGCGTTCCGATCCCTCGGAGAAAAAAGCCGCCCTCGCCGGGGCTTCCTCGATCATCAGCACGTTGGACGTCGGTTCGGGCAGCAGCAAACTCCGACTCAGCGTGAAGCCCGAAGTCAAATTGCGGGCGATTATCGAGATCAGCAATGCGCTGTCCCACGTGATCACCTTGGAGGATGTCTCGCAAGAATTGTTGGACAAGCTGTTTCAGATTTTTCCGCAAGCCGACGAAGGCTTCGTGATGCTGAAAGATCTGGAAAAGGAGCACTTGACCATCCAAGCCACGAAGGCCCGCCGGGAGAACGAAGACGCCGCCATCGGGCACAGCATGACGATTGTCAACCAGGCCATGGACGACAAAGAAGCCATTTTGAGTGCGGATGCGATTTCCGATGGCCGCTTCAAAACCAGCGACAGCGTTTCGCAACTGAAAATCCATTCGCTGGTGTGCGTACCTTTGATGTCGAAGAACAACACCGCGATGGGGGTGATTCAGCTTGCGTCACACAATCTGCAACAAAAGTTCGATAAAGACGATTTGGACTTGCTGGTCAGCGTGGCTTCGCAAGCGGGCTTGGCGGTGGAAAACTCCCGTTTGCACGAAGAACTCGTCGAGCAGCGGGAAATCCAACGCGACCTCGACGTGGCCACGCAAATTCAATTGGGTTTTTTGCCCAATCAAAGGCCGATCATCAAAGGCTACACATTTTACGATCACTACGAAGCCGCCCAAAGCGTGGGCGGCGATTATTTCGATTACGTCCCTCTCCGCGATAATTTGGTCGCCATCGCGACGGCAGATGTGGCGGGCAAGGGCATTCCGGCGGCGCTCTTAATGGCTCGGCTCTATTCGGCGGCGCGGTTTCATCTGCTCACCAAACCCTCGGTCTCCGAGGCGATGACGGGACTTAACCGCGAAATCGCTTCCAGCGGGTTGGGTTTTCGCTTCATCACCTGCGTGATTGCGATTTTGAACCCCAAAACCCACGAATTGACAATTGCCAACGCCGGCCACATGCCCCCTTTAATGCGGCACGCCAACGGCGAAGTCGAACCGTTGGCCAAAGGCGTGGGCGGGTTGCCTTTGGGCGTTTTGCCCGATCAAACTTTTGAAGAAACCGTGATCCCGATCCGACCGGGCGACACCTTCGTGGCTTTCACGGATGGCATCACCGAAGCCATGAACCAAAACAACGATCTTTACGACACCAAACCGAACCGGCGGCTCAGCAAATACCTGTCCACCGGCCCGCAGAACCCGGAAGAACTCGTCAAGGGCCTGATTCAAGATGTGGAAACCTTCTGCGAAGGCCGCGCTCAATCCGATGACACCTGCCTCGTCTGCTTCCGCCGTGAAACGTGATCTCACCGAATTCTAATCCCTCCCTTTCCCCCCGCTGATACTCCCTGAAGCCGGCCCGGCTTCGCAAAAGTTGGCCAGTTTTCTTGATGCGTTCACCAAATCTTCATACAACTAGGTAAAACTGGGTAATCTGAAAAGAATGTTTCAGGCGAAACACGGCGTTTCTCAATGGAACGCGATTTCAAATTGGCATCAATTCCAAAAACAGGGTGAAGCCGGGCTTTGTCGTGATCGGAAGTGCGTCGGTCGGTTGCAGGCTTGTTTATGCAATCCGGGAGTTCCTGAATGTCGGTGAAACCCGTTCAGATTGAGCGAAGCGCTCTCGAAGCGTTTTTGCTCGATGAAATTTCTCAGCTCACACAGTATCCCAGACAGAGAATTGATTCAAAGTGGGATCTGGATCGGGACTTCCGCTTGGATTGGGTGATGAAAGGGGAACTGATTCGCTCTCTGTTTCAATATACCTCGCAGAGCTCACCGACACCCAGCCGGCCCGACTTTCATTTTGATGAATTGCATTCGATCGAAGACGTGATCGAACTCGTCACGGGCGGAACCCCGCATAACGGTCATTCCAACGGCCTTATTCCGAAACACCAGGCCGACGAACTCGCGAGCAACCCGGAGGCGTTTCCGCTTCCGATTGTGGAGATGTCGGGGACGCCCCACGAAATGGGATTCTCTCACGTCACTTCCCAAGGGCTGGCGATTTTGCGGGTGATGCGGAAACTTTCCGACCTGATCGGCCCTCGCCTGGAAAACCTGCCCGAATTGGAAGATGTGCTCGCCAAAAGGGATCGGTATTTTTCTCCGGAGGAAATGGAAGAACTTGAAGGAGCCGCCGAGGCAATGGGTCTGCCCATTCGGCACATGATTGCTTTGAACGTGGGGCTGTATCCCGAATACATTCCCGGCTGCACTCAGTTCGCGGTCACGGCTCGGCGAAACGGCGATGCGGGGTTGGTGCATGCGGTCAATGAAGATTCGCCGGTGGCCTTGATGCTCCGCGAAGAACTGACGCGGATGGTTCACGTCCGCCGGCCCCAAGGGGGCATTCCCTGCACGACATTTAGCATTGTGGGGCAGATTGGCGGACTCAACGGTATGAATGCCGCCGGGATTGCTGTGAGCAGCACGATTTTGCTCGATTGCCCGCTCCGCCAGGAAACTCGCTACGGATGCGTGCATCCCATTTTGGTTCGGCGGATTTTAGAGCAGGCCGATTCGATCGAAGCCGCCCTCGAAATCGCGAGCCGCGCCCAACGAGCCGGGGCTTGGAGTTTGTGCATCAGCCACGCCGCCTGCGACCGGATGTGTTATCTGGAATACGATGGACCCCGCTTGGCCGTTCACAGGGATTTGGACACCGTGGCGACTTCCAACCATTGCCTGCTGTTGCAGCCTGTTGCCGCTGCGCCGGAGCACTCCCTGCACCGCATGGGTCGCTTAAGCGAACTCTTGAATTTGGATGAAGGCCTGCCGATTTCCGTGGCCCGCGCAAGAAAGTTTTGCGAGACGGCTACGATCCCAGCCGCGGCAGGGAAACCCGCTTCCCCACGATGAGCACCCTCCGCCGAGTGGACAACCAAGGCAGCATCGTGATGTCGCCCGCCCAAGGCGAATTGTGGATCACGCCCGGCCCGATGGCGGAGGATCAAGCCGACCGCTACTACCGACTGGACATCAACAAGCTACTCGCACAACCGGAATGCCGCGAATTGCTCCCTGTCTAACGTTTCCGCTCTTTGCCATTCCGCTTAGAATTTCTTTCAGATTGCCGGGGTTTTATGTCCTACCTCTCCCGATTGATCCATGCCGCACTCGCGAAAAAGGCCGAGCATGAGCGCGCCCTGTTCGACAAGCTGGCGGCGGACCCCCTAAAGACGCAAAGGGAATGGCTATTCTCCACACTGAGGCGGGAAGCGGGCACGGCATTCGGGCGGGACTTTCATTTCGCTTCGATTCGTTCCGTGGCGGACTTTCGCCGGCACGTTCCGATTCTGAAATACGAAAACTTAGAACCCTATATCGAACGAGTGAAAAACGGCGAGACCGAAGCCCTCTTTCATCGCCAAAAAGTGCTGATGCTCTCGATGACCAGCGGAACCGTGGGCGCACGAAAATATCTGCCCGTGACCAAACGCTTCGTGAAAACGCACCAGCGCGGTTGGTACTTGTGGGGACTGGGGGCGTTCTCGGCTTATCCGCATTTGTGCATGGGGGCCAAAATCGGACTGGCGGGCAACCCCGACGAATTTCGCTCGCCCGCGAACATTGCCTGCGGCAGCATCAGCGGATTGACGGCAAAACTGCAAAACCCCTTCATCCGCCGCACCTGCATCTTGCCCGCCGACACCTGGCACATCCAAAACAGCCGCACGAAATCCTACATGGCTTGGCGGTTTGGTTTGAATGCCCAGGTCGGCATGTGGCTCACGCCCAATCCCAGCACCCATTTGGCGCTCGCGAAGTTCGGAGATCAAAACCGCGAACAACTGATCGAAGATGTCGAAAGCGGCCGCATCAGCGAGGAAGGAATCCCCAACAACATTCTGAAAATCAATCGCAAACTCATCCTTCCCAACCCCCTGCGGGCCAAGGAACTGCGGGAGATTCTGAACCGGACCGGCCATCTTCGGCCCAAAGACGTTTGGCCCGGTTTGGATCTCATCGGCTGTTGGCTCGGCGGAAGCGTGCGGAGTTATCTGCGGTTCTTTCCCGAATACTTCGGCAACGCCGCCGTCCGAGACATCGGCCTGATCGCCAGCGAAGCCCGCATGACAATCCCTTTGGAAGACGAGACCGCCTCGGGGGTGCTGGAAGTTTCGGGCACGTTTTTCGAGTTCATTCCCGTGGAAGAAATCGACTCTTCCCAGCCCACCGTTTTGGAGAGCCACGAACTCGAAGAAGGGAGAGAGTATTACGTGCTGCTTACCACGTCCGGCGGGTTGTATCGGTATCACATTGAAGATGTAGTCCGCTGCACGGGATGGCATCTGGGCACGCCGACTTTGGAATTTCTACACAAAGGCAGCCGGATTTCCAATTTGACGGGCGAGAAACTTTCGGAACATCAAGTGGTGACTTCCGTCGAGGCGGCGTTCGATCGGTTGGAACTTCGCTTCCAACACTGGTCGTTGGCCCCCTGTTGGAATGAAGGTCAACCCGATTACGCCCTGTTCGTCGAAAGGCAAGAACTTCCCTCGGGCGGAATCGTCCAGCAGTTTGCGACCGAACTCGACCGACAGCTTCGCGAGGCCAATTACGAGTACAACGCCAAAAGACTGTCCGGGCGGCTGGGCGAAGCCCGCGTCGAATCGCTCCCGGAAGGCACCTGGACGGATTGGGACCGCGAACGCCTCCGAGCACAGGGTTCAGCCCCGGAACAGTACAAACATCCCTACCTCATCACGGATTTGGACTTCTCTAAACGTTGGCAAGCCGGAAACCAATCAATGGAGACCGGCGGGCAGGAACACGTTTCCCAGGCAAATCCCCGCTAGTTATCCGGCCTTCATCGCCGCATGAACATTTCATCGAGGTTCAACAGCACGTTGCCCACCAGGGTCCAGGCGGCGTACTCGGCGGGAACAGCCTCTTTGGGCAACGGACCCAGCGGATCGACCGCCATTTTCTCGGCCAGAACCGGAACGGCTGCGTAGCGCTTGCGGGCGGTTTCGTACAACGCGATTAAGCGGGCGGATTCCTTCGCGGAAGGCGGCCTCGCCACGCAGAGTTGAAAACCAAAGCGAATCTTATCTTTTAATTCGCCTTTCGCAGCGGCCATCCGCCGGCCCAAGGCTTGGGCGGCTTCCACGTAAACCGGATCGTTCAAGGTCACCAAGGCTTGCAAAGGCGTATTGGTGCGGTCTCGGCGGAGCGTACACACTTCGCGGTTGGGAGCATCGAACGCCGCCATCGACGGGTATGGATTCGACCGCCGCCACATCGTGTAAAGTCCCCGGCGGTATTTGTCGGCTCCTTCGCTGGTTGTCCAATCGATCCCGCTGCCGAACGCCGCACTCACGCCCAGTTTCGGTTGCAAAGGCTTCACCGGCGGTCCGTACATTTTGGAACTCAACAATCCCGAAACAAACAACGCCTGATCGCGAATCATCTCGGCAGACATGCGAAACCTCGGCCCGCGTGCCAGCAAACGGTTCTCGGGATCTCTTTGATACTCTTCCTCAGTCACGCGGGCTTCTTGCTGGTACGCTGCGGACATCACCAAGAGTTTGATGAACTTTTTCACGTCCCAACCGCTTCGCACCAATTCGGTGGCCAGCCAATCCAGCAATGCGGGATGCGAAGGCGCTTCGCCTTGGGAGCCGAAGTCTTCACTCGTCACCACCAGGCCGATGCCGAAAATCTTTTCCCAATAACGGTTAGCGATCACGCGGGCGGTTAGCGGGTTGTTTTCATCGACCAACCACTTCGCCAACGCCAAGCGGTTTTTGGGGATATCGGGGGCAGCGGATGAAACGCCGCCGGCACGCCTTCGCGAACTTCGCCCTCAGTGATGAGATAATTCCCCCGCACTTGAATTTTGGTCGTTCGGCGGTTGTTTTCGGGCAATTCCCGCATGATGGGAACCGTGGTCGCCGGTTTCTGGTCGGCCAATTGTTTTTTGAGCTTCGCCAACTTTTGCCGCTCCGGTTCGAGTTCGCTCGCGGTCGCCAAAAATGCTTGGCTTAACTCCTCCCGTTGTTTTTCGCTTCGCCCTGAAGCGGCGATTTGCAGAATCGCCAGCGCAGCGGGGGGCACTTTCGCCAATTCCCCCGCATGGGAATTTTCCGTTACTCGAACCCGAAAATGGCCCAATGCCTGCTTTTTCGCCGACTGTTCAATCTTCAACGAGAGAACCGAACCTGCGGGGATAGAAAGCGGCGACTCCGGCAGCAACGTCAGTTCGTGCGGTTTTCCCACTTGCGGGCCAATCGCCCAACCGCTTTTTTTGCCGTTCGCTTTGGGGCGGATGACATCGCCCGCATTGAAGCCGGCTTGCGTGAAGTCCGCCAAAGCCGCCTTCAATTTCACCCGGCGAATCTCCCGCAAGGCAAAGTCGGAACTCGGATTGGGCACGGCGGAAACCGTTTTTTCCCACACGGGTTTTTGCTCTTCATCAAGCAGGATGATTTTGAAATTGTTCAATCGGCTGGAAGTGCCGCCATCGGTGCGATTCCAGATCACGATGTTTTCCAGCGGTTGCGTTTTGCCCAAATCCAACTGCCACCAGGGATTTTTGGAAATCGCGGTGTGCGTGGTAGACTTCGCTTTGAAATAATCGCCGTCGGTGTTGCCATCAATCGCGAGGCGGGCGGGGCCTTCGTAAGCGGTGCTGCTTTGGGTGGCTTTGCCTTGGGGGGCAATGTTTTTGCCGCCGGTGAAAACTTGCACTTCGGCCAGCGAAAGGATTTTCTGATCGCCCGGAACTTCGATCCGCACAAACCGTCCCGCAACCTGGGCATTATCCGGCGGAACGACTTGGGCCGAGATTTGGGAAATCACGAATTGCCCCTTCGCATGGCCCGGCCCTTTGGCGGGAAGTTTTTCGTGGGGCAACGCCTCCAATTGAATTGCCGAGATCACCATGTCCCTCTCGAAGGGCAATTGGACGGTGTAGGTCTCCGTCTCGGCGGGATGCTCCACCAACACCGTTCCATCCTCCGCAACCAATGCCGGTTGCTGGGATGCAGTCAGAACTTCCGCCGGCCGAATGGTTTTCCAAGCAATCGGCTGGTTCAAGCGAGCTTCCCATTTCGATTGAGCAATTTTGAGTTCCGGCGTGAATGTATCGATTCGCTTTTCCAATTTCGCGATCTCGGTTTGCCAGGCGGCTTTTTGTTGAAGTTGCTCAGCCGTGTAAATGTCCAAGAGCGGGCTTTCGTCCCGGCGGTCGGCATCTTGGCTGCCGTTGAAGAACGCGAACATCTGAAAATACTCGGCCTGGGAAATCGGATCGAACTTATGGGTATGGCATTGGGCGCAGGCCATCGTGGTTCCCATCCAGACCGCCATCGTGGTATTCACGCGGTCCACAATGGCCACGTTGCGGAACTCCTCATCGGTGGTCCCGCCTTCGTTGTTGGTCAGCGTGTTGCGATGAAACGCCGTCGCCGTCAGTTGGTCTTTCGTAGGGTTGGGCAACAAGTCGCCGGCGATTTGCTCGATCGTGAATTGATCGAAAGGCTTGTTGGCGTTCAGCGCGCGAATCACGTAATCGCGGTAAGCCCAAATCGTGCGGGGCGGATCATCCGCATAGCCGGCGGAATCCGCATAGCGGGCGAGATCCAACCACATCCGCGCCCAATGCTCGCCAAAAGTTTCCTTGGCCAGCAAGCGGTCCACCAACAATTCATAAGCCTCCGGGCGTTGGTCTTTGACGAACTCTTCGACTTCCGCCAACGTGGGCGGCAGTCCGGTCAGATCCAAACTCAAGCGGCGAATCAGCGTGTAACGATCCGCGCGGGGCGATGGTTTTAAGCCTTCTTTTTCCAAGCGGGAAAGAATGAAGGCATCCACTTCCGTTTGGGGCCACGCAATTTGCTTGACTTTTGGAATCGCCGGCCGCAAGGGTTTGACGTAAGACCAATGCCGGGCGAACTTAGCTCCTTCCTTAATCCAGCGTTTGAGCCGTTCGATTTCCTGGGGCGAAAGATGTTTCCCAGACTCGGCGGGCGGCATGATTTCACTCTCATCGCGACTGCTGATTCGGCGAATCAGTTCGCTTTCTTCCGGTTTTCCCCGCACGATAACCGCATACCCGCCGACGTCGGCCATTGCTCCTTCTTCGGTGTCCAGCCTCAGCCCATCGGTTCCGCCTTGGCGTTCCGATTTGTCCGGCCCGTGGCATTGGAAGCATTTGTCGGACAGAATCGGGCGGATGTCGTGGTTGAAATCCACCGGCGGCACGGGTTCGCCGGCCAGTCCCAGCGAACCGCTTGCGCCGAGGAAGTATATGATCGAAAGGAAAGACAAACTTGGCCGCATGAAAGGCACTCCCGTGATTTCAGAAAGGAACTTCCTTTCAGATTACAGAAAGTCGCCCGCCTTCGCCAATCAAGCCCCGGCAAGCCAAGTTGCCGATTGTATCGTTTGCACCATTACGATCGTTTCCGGGGCGGAATTGTTTCAGGGAATCAACGCGAGGTTCTCCGATTTTGTTGACGATCTGCAACTCGCGGTCTATGTTTTCACACCCTCTCAGTGATTGGCTTTCAGCAAGCGGGCGGGGCGAGTTCTTTCCTCGGAACACCGCCCCATAACCCGCCTTCGTGGTTTCTCGTTGAAATCGGCCCCGCCGGCTTCTACGACTCCGCGAAACCTATCGGCAAAAATCATCGGCCAACTTCGTCCGTTGGGACGCTTGACCGACTTCGAGCGATTCGCTTGCGACTCGTCGCAGCGAAACGCCCGAAACCCACTTCCTTGAGTTTGCACCTTTGATTCGGCGAAAGCCAAAGAGAGACCCATGAAAAATAACCACGGCTCGCTGCTGGTGGTCGATGACGACCGGCACGTTCTATCCGCAATGGCCGACTATCTCCGCAGCCTGGGACACCGCACGGAAACGGCTGCCGATTGCCAGGAAGCCATGACCCGCATGCGGGAGTTTCCCTTTGAAGCGGTGATTTGCGACGTGAATCTGCCCGACCGCGACGGGTTTCAATTGCTCGAATGGGCGATTGAAGAAAAGCCCGACACCGCGATGATTTTGCTCACGGGCTACGGCACGATTGAAAGCGCGGTGGAAGCCATCCGCATGGGAGCGTTCGATTATCTCACCAAGCCGGTGATCGATGAAGAGCTGCATCTCACGATTCAACGGGCCTTGGGGCAAAGGCGGATCGTCGAAGAAAACCGCCAACTCAAACAGCAGTTGGACGAGCGCTTCGGGATGGCGAACATCGTCGGCCACGATTACAAAATGCTGCGGATGTTCGACTTGATCGAAAGCGTGGCCGACACGCGCACCACGGTGTTAATACTCGGCGAAAGCGGCACGGGCAAAACCATGACCGCCCGCGCGGTTCATCAGTTGAGCGACCGCCGAGATCGGCCTTTCGTGGAAGTCGCCTGCGGAGCGCTGCCGGAAAACCTCTTGGAAAGCGAACTCTTCGGCCACGTCGCCGGCGCGTTCACCGGAGCCACCCAGGATAAAGTCGGGAAATTCCTGCAAGCCGACGGCGGCACGATTTTCCTCGATGAAATCGCCACCGCTTCGCCCAGTCTGCAAGTCAAATTGCTTCGGGTGCTGCAAGACCGCGAGTTTGAAGCCGTCGGCGGGAACAAAACCCATAAGGTGGATCTGCGGTTGATTCTCGCCACCAACGCCAACCTGGAAGAAATGGTCGCCGCCGGCGAGTTCCGCGAAGATTTGTATTACCGCATCAACGTGATCTCCGTCACCCAACCGCCGCTCCGCGAACGCATCGGCGACATCCCGTTGCTGGTGGATTTTTACATCAAGCAGTTCAACGAAAACAACGGAAAGCACGTCAAAGGCTTCAACGAGGATGCGATGCACTTCCTGCAACGCTACGACTGGCCGGGCAACGTCCGCGAGTTGATTAACGTGGTCGAACGAGCCGTGGTGTTGTCCAAGCACGAATTGATTACCGCCGGCGAACTGCCGGAGAAAGTCCGTCAAACCGATCAGCACGCGGCCCGGTTTGTGATGCCCAGTTTGGGGAACAATCTCAAATCGGCGATGGCCAGCCCGGAACGGCAAATCATCGTGGATGCCTTGGAAGCCAACGGCTGGAATCGCCAAGGCACCGCAAAAATGCTGGGCATCAACCGCACCACACTCTACAAGAAAATGAAGAAGTACGACATCGAATACGAAAAAGAAAAACAGTTGGTATAAAAATCCGAAATCCGAATCTCGAAATCCGAAACAAATTCAAAAGATGAATGGAACAATTTCGAGAAACGGCATTATTGAGCTTTTCGTAGAATCGATCCGAAGATCAGGGTGAGTTCGGTACTTTCTTGGATGAGTCGGTCTCGCTCGGCGTTCGATTGCAAGCTGTCGTGCGTGTCGAGTAAACGTAGCCAATAACGAGTTTCCTTGGCTTCCTTTCGGGAAATGCGAATGCGATACAGAAAATCTTTCTTCCCAAGCGATTCGTTGGCTTCGATATAATTCGCTCCGACCGAGCCAGAGGAACGAACGACTTGTTTGACATCCTCCAGATTGCATATCGTTCGAGGCAGTGTTTTCACAAATGCTCGGACCTCCCGTGCGAATTGGTACGTTCGTTCCTCAAGGTCGTACTGTGAATTGGTAGGATCGGCCATCGGATTTCGGCCATCGGATTTCGGATTTCGGATTTCGGATTTCGGATTTCGGATTTCGGATTTCGGATTTCGGATTTCGGATTTCGGATTTCGGATTTCGGATTTCGGATTTCGGATTTCGGATTTCGGATTTCGGATTTCGGATTTCGGATTTCGGATTTCGGATTTCGGATTTCGGATTTCGGATTTCGGATTTCGGATTTCGGATTTCGGATTTCGGATTTCGGATTTCGGATTTCGGATTTCGGATTTCGGATTTCGGATTTCGGATTTCGGATTTCGGATTTCGGATTTCGGATTTCGGATTTCGGATTAGGTTTCCGAGAGGCGGGTTCGGGCGGCGGGAATGGGTTCGGGTGGTGATTTTGCAGTCTGCTTGACTTTTTCTTTCGCGAGTTGGGGTTCCGGTTTTAAGGGCGAAGATTTTGCGGGCGGAGGGTCTTCGCCACCTGCGAACAGATTGCGGATGTCGAAGAAGATCATGTTCAAACTGGGCACGATAATCAGCGTAAGCGCGGTCGCGAAAATCAGACCGAACGTCAGCGTAACGGCCATCGGAATCAAAAACTTGGCCTGAAAACTGGTCTCGAACATCAAAGGCATCAGCCCGGCGACTGTGGTGGCCGTCGTCAGCAGGATTGCCCGTAGGCGAAGTTTCGCCCCATCCACGCTGGCCTGAAATTCGCTCAAGCCGGCCCGAATGCGAGTATTGATAAAATCCACCAGCACCAGCGAATCGTTGACTAAAATCCCCGTGAGCGCGACCATGCCGATCATGCTCATAATCGTCATCGGGTTCCCCGTCAGCCAGTGCCCGACGACCGCCCCTTGAAAACCAAACGGGATCGCGGACATCACTACCAAGGGCTGCGCGTAAGAGCGAAACAGCCCCGCGAGCAGCGTATAAATCACCAACAGCGAGACCAGCAACGCCATCTTCAAACTGCTGAATGATTTGGCCTGCTCCTCGGCGCTGCCCAAAAACTCGATGCGAATGCCCGGATGCTCGGCCTCCATCAAGGGCACGAATTCCGCGCGGACTTGGTTGAGAATGTCGTTCGTGCTGGCGATTTCGCTGTTCACATCGCCCAACACGCTGATCGAGCGTTGTTGTTGGCTGCGGTGGATCGTGGCGTAACTGCGGGCCTCGGTGATCTCGGCGACTTCGCCCAAGGGAACCCAATTGCGGCTAGCCCCCAAGCCCACGGGAATCCACATTGAATCCAAGTGATACAGATTTTTGCGGAACTCTTCCGGGTAACGCACCATGATTTTGACATCTTCACGGTTGCGGGTGATCCGCCGGGCTTCCCGCCCGTAAATCGCCGCGCGAACCTGCTGCCCCAATTGCCCCACGGTCAACCCTGTAGGTTCGGCGGTTTCGCGAAGTTTCAGGCGGACTTCCCGCAAACCCGTGTCGAAGTTGTCATCCAAATCCACCACGCCGGTGTAATGCGTGAGATGAGTTTTGAGTTTTTCCGAAACGAGGATGATCTCCTCGAAATCATTGCCGCTAATTCGCAGTTCAATGTCTTTCCCGCCCGGCCCGCCGTTGAGTTCGTCCCACGCCACCGAGTTGATGCCCGGCAGCGTTTGCGAGACTTCGCGAAGCTGCTGCATTACCGCCGTGCTGGATCGTTGGCCGTTTTGCTCTCGGAGGTCGGCGGCTTCGAGTTCGATAATCAGCTGCCCCAAATGCGATTGATCGTTCGTGCCGACGGCCCCCGCTCCGGCGACATCGTACTGCCGGCCCACAATCATTTGCACGTTTTTGATTTCGGGCAGTTTGACGGCTTCATTGCTGAGGGTTTGCAACCGTTCGCGGACGACTTCGGACGGTGTGCCCACGGGCATTTCCAGCATGCCCATAATGGTTTCGCTGTCCATCTTTTGCAGGAATTGCCACTTCACAATTCCGCCGTAAACCATGCCCCCCGCCAAGAACAGCGTTCCCAAGGCCACGCCGATGGTGATGTATCGCCAACGCATTGCGAACCGCAAAAACCGCTCGTAGTATTTCATCAAGATGCCGTGGACGAAGCGATCCCGGAGGATCGCGAACCGCACGTACCAGCCGTGCCCGCCCGGTTTGCCATCTTCACCGGCGGTGGTTTCCGCGAGGATTTTTTTGGCGGGCAGATGGCTGAGGTGCGATGGCAAAATCAGCAGGGCTTCCACCAGCGAGACCGATAATGCCGCGACCACCACGATGGGCAATTCCTTCATAAAATCGCCGATCTGCCCCTTGATGAACAACAACGGAGCAAACGCGGCGATGGTGGTGGCGACCGCGATAATCACCGGCCACATGACTTCTTCCGCCCCGAAGACGGCGGCTTCTTTGGCGGGCATGCCTTCCTCGACGTGCCGAAAGATGTTCTCGCCGATCACGATGGCATCATCGACGACAATGCCTAGGACGATAATCAAACCGAACATCGAAAGCAGATTGATCGATCCGCCCAGGAAATAAATCACAATGAACGTGCCCATAAACGCCACGGGCAAACCCACCGCCGCCCACAAAGCCACCCGCCAATTGAGGAACAAATTCAGCGAAATCAGCACCAACAACAAGCCCATCTTGCCGTTCCGCAGCAGCAGATCCAATCGGCCTTCCACGAACCGCGACAGATCGCTGTGCATCGCAAGTTGATAGCCGTGCTGAAAAGGAGCCGTTCGGCTGCGGGCGTAAACTTCTTCGGGGTCCGGGCGGCCCGCGATTTGATCGATCAACTTCGCCGCCCTGGATTCCAAATACCGGAAAGGCTTCGCATACCACGCGGCAGCGGCGGCTTGTTGAAAACCGTAAGGATCGAACGCCTCGCCTTGTTTGCCTTTGACGTAAGCCCTGACCATCGAGGCAATTTCAATCGCATCTTCGCTTTTGCTTTTGAAAACCGTGCAGTTCATCGCCGGCAGGCTGTTGAAGCGGGCTTCCAATTCGGTTTCGATAAACTCATCGCGAATGTCGGCCACATCGCGGAGAAATACCTTGCGGCCATCGGGAGAACTACGAACGACGATGTCTTCCAAGCCCTTCCCCGTCGATTTCTCGCCCAGAGTGCGCACGGAAATTTTCGCGCGGCTGCCTTTGAGCTGGCCGCCGGAAACATCCACGTTGGTCATGCGAATGGCCTGGGCGACTTCCTCGAAGGTGATGTTATATTCCCGCAGTTTGTGCGGGCGAATTTCCACGCTGATTTCATCGTCTCTCGTGCCGGTGACGTTCACGTTGCTGATGCCGGGCAGAAGCAACAGATCATCCCGCATCTCGCGGGCGGAGCGCTTAAGCCCCGCTTCATCGCCATTCCCGAAAACCGCCACGCTAATCACCGGCAGCATGGGTTCCATTTTGCGGAGCGTGATCTGTTCGATCTCATCGGGCAAATCTTCGATGGCATCGATTTCGATTTTGATTTCCTGCATCACCGCATCGACATCATCGACGTTGTTATAAAGCGTGACGACGGTGTTGCTCGTGCCTTCGCCGATGGTGGAATCGATCTTCTCGATGGCATCGATGTCCCGCAGCGCTTCCTCGATTTTGATGGTGACGGCTTTTTCGATTTCCCGCGGTTGTTCCGCCGGGTAAATCACCATCACCGAGAGTTTGTCGGGCCGGCTTTCGGGGAACATCTCGCGGACCAACGTCAACGCAAACGCCCCGCCCGCCACCAAAATGACGAGCATCAGCATATTCACCAAAACGCTGTTATTCACGCTAAAACGCGGCAGGGACATCGCATCTCAATCAAGGGTAATCTTTCGAGAGACTTGCTTCAGCATATCACGGTTTGTGTAGCACGCCCAGACCAACGGGATGGGCGTGCTGGCAAATATGCGCCACGCCCTCCGCAAAGCTTCCATCGTGCCACCCGCCGCCCGCGAAGCATCATTCCAGGAATAACTGTCCTACCAAAATGAGCGGCAAGGAGCTAGCCGCCCGCGGCTATGTGCTGCCGCCGCTTCGCGGCTCAGGAGTAAACCACCTATTTCCGTGAAACACACTTTTTGTCCGTGGGCGGTTGCCGGAATTCCACCAATTTTTTGCGGCGGAGGCCGGTCGGTTTGCGTGGGGGCGGGCAGGCTTTATGATGTGCCGTCCTGTGGCGTTTACTTCTGTTTCCGTGGGCGGCTGTGATGTCCGAACCTTCTCCGTTTGAAGTGCCTTCCTCTGCGCAGCCGGCTTCCCAATTGGGGCTGTGGGATGCGGTGAGTTTGATCGTGGGGATTGTCGTCGCCGCCTCCATTTACCGAAACCCCTCCATCGTTTTTGCCAATCTGAAATGCGGCTGGGCGGCTTTGGGAATGTGGGCACTGGGCGGGGTGCTGTCGCTGATTGGGGCCTTCTGTTATGCGGAATTGGCCACGGCTTACCCGCGTTCGGGGGGAGATTACGTTTACCTCACGCGGGCTTATGGGCCGTTCGTGGGGTTCTTGTTCGGCTGGTCGCATTTGGCGGGCATCCTCACCGGCAGCATCGGGGCCTTGGCGTTCCTTTTCGCCGATCATGCGGCGGCCTTGTTTTCCCTCAAAACTTCCACGGGATTCGGCTTCGCGCTTGCGGCGGTGCTGGCGCTTTCGCTGTTGAACGTATTCGGACTCGTGCTGGGCAAGTTCGCTCAAAACCTGCTGACGATACTGAAAACGATCGGGTTGGTCGGCGTGATTGTGGTGGGAATCGGCTGGGGACTGAAGCACGGCGTCGCCTGGGAACCCGCGAACACCCCGGAAAACTTCACGCCCAAATGGGGAGTGGCCCTCATCATGGTGCTGTATGCCTTCGGCGGATGGAACGATGCCTCCTTCGTGGCGGCGGAAGTGCGAAACCGCGAACGCAACCTGCCTTGGGCGTTAATCGGCGGCGTGGGCGCGATCACCGTGATTTATCTGTTGGTCAACCTCGGTTATCTGATGGGCTTGGGACTCGACGGAGCCGGCAACACTCTCACCCCAGCCGCCGCGGTGTTTGAACAACCCTTCGGCCAACGCGGTTCCCAAATCATGTTGGTGTTGGTGATGGTCTCGGCACTCGGCGGCGTGAACGGGTTGATTCTCGCCGGCTCGCGGGTGCATGCCAGTCTGGGAGCAGACCATCGGCTGTTCGCTTGGCTGGGCCGCTGGAATCCCCGCTGGAATTCGCCGGTGGCCTCGCTGGTCGCACAAGCGGGAGTCACCATCGCCTTGATGACGCTCGTCGGCACGGAATGGGGACTGAGCCAACTCGAAGGCTTGAACGATCGCATCACCGATCAAGCATTGGATTGGAAAAAGTTCAGCGGCGGATTTGATCTGTTGATCGCCACGACCTCTCCGGTGTTCTGGTTCTTTTTCTTCCTCACGGGAACATCTTTAATCGTGCTGCGTTGGAAAGATCCCGACACCCCTCGGCCCTTTCGCGTGCCCTGGTTTCCCGTGTTGCCTGTGATTTTTTGCGGAACGTGCCTCTACATGTTTTGGGCCAGCATTGAATATGCGGGCACGTTGGCGTTGGTTCCCCTCGTGCCTTTGGCCGTGGGAGTCTTGCTGTATTTCGCGAGCCGAGGGATGGAACAGCAAGAGCTGGGTTCCCGATCCGGCGGTTGAGGGAGTCGGTCTTTTTGCATTTGGTGCGAGTCGCTGTTGTTTTGCTTCGTTGAGTGCTACACTGAATCGGCTGAAAACGGATCCGCAAAATCACTCACGATTCCATTTTGCCGCTCACACAATCACTGCCTTCCTGATATTCCTTCGACGACACTCGCCACAACTTCCTCCCAAATTTCTCCCTCCCCCCAAAAGCAGAGGTCCGACACGGAAAACCCATGTCGCACGAATCCTACACACTCGATGAATTGGCCCGCCAACTCGGACGCGACCGCCGCGAGATTGAAAAGTTGGTCAATCGCGGCCGCATTCCCGGACGCAAGGTTGGGGGGGATTGGCAATTCCATCCCACGGAAATCACGCATTGGCTCGAACAGGAAATGCGGGCCTTCACCGATCAGCAATTGGAAGCGGTGGAGGAATTTCAGCAATCCGGCGAGCTGGATGCCGAGATTCCCGTCAGTTCGCTGCTGCATCCCGATTTGGTTCAGGTTCCCTTGCCGGGCCGGACGAAGCGTTCGGTTTTGGAAAACCTGATCGAAGTCGCCGGGCGGACTTGGCAGATTTGGGAGCCTGCCGTGGTTCTGAAAGCGGTGCAAGAACGGGAAGAAGTTTTCAGCACGTCCGACGAGCGCGGGATCGCGATTCCGCACCCGCGAAATCCCCTGCCGGACGCGCTCGGCCAATCGCTGATCGCCTTTGGCCGCACGCTCAGTCCGATTGCATTCGGCGGAACGTTCGGCAATTTGACGGATTTATTCGTGCTGGTGGCCTGCCGAGATTCCCGCACGCATTTGCACGTGCTGGCGCGCTTGGGCCGCATTCTGAGGCAACCGGGCTTGTTGGAAGAATTGCGATCCGCCCCGGATAGCCGCACGGCATTTGAGGTGATTCAGCAAGCCGACCTCAACGTGGGCCGCGATTTGACTTCCCACGAGTGAGCGGCAAGGCGCTCATTTGTGAAAGACAGGCATTCTCAAACCTTCCTCATCGCTCGCGATCTTCTTAGAAGCCGAGGCCGATGCCGGTTAAGAGTCCGGTTTCCACCGTGCCGTCGGTGATGTTAAACATGCCGGGAAAGCGTTTGGCCCATTGTTTGTTGGGTTCGGGGCAGTATTGGCGGGCGTTGCCTTCAATTGCGGCTATGCCGGGAATGCGGGCCGCGAGGCTGGCCGATTGCAAGAACGAAAAGCCGGGGCACGTCAAATCTTGCACGCAGAGAAACATCCCAAATTTCTGAGCCGCCGCCGCCAACAACAACGAATCGCTTTGCCCTTTGCACGCTTTGAGCGCCACGCCGGAGTAGCCCATTTCCCGGCTTAACAACAAAGCTTCGTAATCGACCAAGGATTCATCGATCACCACGGGTTTGAGTTTCGCCGCTTCGTGCATGCGGTTGTCGGGGTGGGCCGCCAAGTCGCGATTCGTCGGCTGCTCGATGTATTGAATGCGGTCGTAAGCGGCGGGCGATTGCTCTTGGATGCGTTTCAAAAACTCCAACACATAAGCCACGTTCTCGCATTTCTCGTTGAAGTCGCAAGAGTAAAACCATTCCGCGCAGCCGCGCGAGGCTTGAGCTTCACTCGCCACCTTTTCCACGGCCAACACGCGGTTGACGTCCCAATCAACGTTGTCGCCCGATAGCTTGATTTTCAGATGCGTCAGCCCATCGGCTTTGATCCATTCGCCCAAGGTTTCCGGCAAGCCATCGCCGATTCGCTTTTCGATTTCGCCTTCCGTCAACGGGTCCAATGCCCCGATAAGATGATACAAAGGCAGACGGGGTTTGGGATCGCGAAGCGTGTATCGGTCGAGATATTCGCCTTTGAATTGCTCGTCCAGATATTCCGAGAGATCGTAAGTCATGAACTCAGAGGACAGCATGTTGAAGCAGTTCATCTCGTGAGCGCGGCCGTAGGCATCGTGAAGGGCGGCATCGAACGGGCTGGCCGCCACCAACAGCGCGAGTTCCGGCATGGTTTGCTCTGGGAACCCCAACCGCTTGGGCAGCGTGCGGGCCAGATGAAAATACTCGCCGGAGATATGGTAAGACAGATCAATCGGATGGCCGTATTCGGGAAAATTGTTGGCCAACTCGACAACTTCTTCCGCGAAGGTGGTCATCACCTTTTCGGTTTGGTCGGCGGTGAGGTCGTCCGTCGGCCAGGCCCAGATATTGCCGACGGGCATGCTGCCCGAACCCAAGGCCATGTGGCCTTGCCGGGTCTCCACGGTAACTTGGATGTCGATCAAGAACGTCTTATCGACGATTCTCCCCCCAAACTTCAACGGAGCACGAAAGGCAACCGGATGCAATTCGCAAACGGCTTCGACAATCCGAACGTCGGTGGGGTGAGACATAACCTTGCATTTGTAGCGGAAAAGAGAAATGGGAGGCGGCCAAAATTCCTCCATAATCTTAAACATCCCCGCCTGAGAGTTCAAGAAAACTATGCAAAAACAAACATTGATGGGTCGAATTTCCGACGGGGTTTTGCCTTTGCATTCTTAATCCGCCATTTTTCATAACACATTGTCCGCCGAATTGTTATGATTTGTACTCTATTACAGTACGGCCAAATCCGCCGCGAATGCCGGGCATGGTGTGTGTGGTGCATTTCGAGCGAGATGGAAAACAGACTTCGCGCGGACAAGTTTGGGGAATTTTTCTTTAGAGAATCGTAATCCGAGGCGGAAGTTTTGAAGTTGCGCCGTTAGATGTCAAAATGTTTGGCCTTCGGCCAAAAAACCAGATCAGCTTCAAGTCAAATGGCGCAACATCAAAAAGCGGAAGCGAGGCAAGCGATTAGGGCTCCTCGCTTACGCTTCGGGTCATGGCCAAAGCTGCCCGTTTGCAGTATAATGTGTCCAAATTCTCCCCCATTATTCCGCCTGGTTCTCTTCACTCTCATCGGAGGGAGTGATGCAACGTCAATCGCCGCGAAAGAAACCTTATCCTTCTTTATCACGAAGGCGGGATGGGTTTACCTTGATCGAGCTGTTGGTGGTCATCGCGGTGATTGCGATTTTGATTGCGCTGTTGTTGCCGGCGGTTCAACAGGCTCGCGAAGCCGCCCGGCACTCGCAATGCAAAAACAATCTGAAGCAAATTGCCTTGGCGGCCCATAACTTTCACGCGACGTATCGGCGATTTCCGCCGGGCTATTTAGGCCCCGATCCCAAAGATCCCAGCTTGGATTTGGATTCCATCCCCGATCAGCCCTACATGGGATTGTTGGTGTTTCTGCTGCCTTATTTGGATCAAACCGCAATCTACGACATGATTCCCGCAAGCCAAAGAGACCCAGATCGCCTGGGAGGCACGCGCTGGTTCATGGACACCGCCTGCAATGCGGCGGCTCAGGCGCGGATTCCGCTGTTTGTCTGCCCTTCGACCGATCCCTATCAAGCCACGGATGGCATTATTTCCCGCATGCACATGTACCTTACTCCCACCGAGGCGATTTTCGAAGGCCGCACGCTGGGTCTCACGCCGGTTTACGGGCGGACAAATTATCTGGGCCTTGCCGGCGAATTGGGGTCGCTGCCGGGGTACGCTCAAAATCAGGGTGTGTTCTACAACCGCTCGAAAACCAGTTTCAGCAGCATCACGGATGGCAGCACCAACGTCTTGATGTTCGGAGAAGCCCTAGGCCATTATTCCGGCAACTCGCCGCAGTTCACACACGTCTGGATCGGCTCGGCCGTGCAGCCCAGCCATTGGGGTTTCGGCACGCCGCTGTATTATCAATTTAGCAGCCGACACATCGGGTCGATTACGTTCGCCTTGTCGGACGGCTCCGTGCGGAGCATTTCGCAAAGCCTCGACGCCGGGCTGTTTCAAAAGCTGTCCGCGATGGGCGATGGCAACGTCGTCGGCAACTTTTGAAGTTTGGCATTCTGCTTCGTTCGTTTTTTTCAAGGGCCGCGATACCAATGCGGGGACGAATCTTTCTGCCGGTTTTCTTTTTGTGTTTGTGGGGATGTTCCGACGGCAAGACTTTCATTCCCGAAAAACCCGATCCGCCGCCCACGCACGCGGAAGGCACGCTTAAACCGCCTTCGACAATGGAACAGAAATCCGGGAAGTAAATCCTCGGCGGCGGGTTTTCAGCGCATGTTGAGCGGGTTTACGTCGATGGTGTATTCGACTCCCGGAGCTTGGGGCAAATCGGAATGCACTGCCCGCCAGAGTTCTTGGATCGCGGTCAAATCCTCGGCGGCGAGTTGAAAGTGATAGCGATAATTGCTCTTCAACTTGGCAATCGGAGCCGGAGCCGGGCCGAGGATGTGGACCGCATCGCCCATTTGGGCAGCGGCTTCGCGGAGTTTTTCCGCCATCGCCTGCGACAAATTCTGCACGGCGGATTCCACCGGGCCGCGCACGATCACGCGGGCAATCTGATAATAAGGCGGAGCCAACATCTCCCGGCGATGCTTCAACTCTTGTTCGGCAAAGCCGACGAAATCGTGCGCGGCGGCTTTTTGAATCGCGGGTTCCGCCGGGCTGCTCGACTGCACGAGCACCCGGCCCCCGCGATGGCTGCGTCCGGTGCGCCCTGCGACTTGGGAAATCAATTGAAAGGTGCGTTCCGAAGCCCTTAGGTCCGGTTGATGCAGCACGGTGTCCGCCGCGATCACGCCCACCAAAGTTACGTTGGGAAAATCCAACCCCTTGGCGATCATTTGCGTGCCCAACAAAATTTGGACTTCGCCCGTGCGGAAGCGTTCCAAGGCTTCATCGTGGCTGCCGGGCTTTCGCATTGCATCGCTGTCCATCCGCAGACAGACCACACCGGGAAATCTCGCCCGCACCTCGGCTTCCAACCGCTGCGTGCCGGTGCCCAAAAACTGCATTCCCGCTTGCCCGCAGCCCGGGCAATGCGAGGGTGGCGGACGATGAAACCCGCACGAATGGCAGAGCACTTTGTCGCGGTCTTTATGCCAAGTTAAGGTGATGTCGCAATGCGGACATTTGAGGGAATTTCCGCAGCCGCGGCACCAAAGCACCGGCGAATGGCCGCGCAAATTCAGAAATAAAATAATTTGCCCTTCGTCTTGAATCGCCTCGCGCATTGCATGAAACAGCGCCCGCCCGATCGCAGAGCCTTTGCGAATTTGCGGATCGTTGCGAACGTCAACCACCATCACGGGAGGCATGGGCCGTTGTTCCACGCGATGGGGCATTGAGATCAGCACATCTTGGTGTTGTTGCACGCGATGCCAAGATTCGAGCGTGGGCGTGGCCGATCCTAAAATCAAAGGCACATTTTCCATCAATGCCCGTTGCCGGGCGACTTCGCGGGCATGATAGCGGGGGGCGGTTTCTTGTTTGAACGTGCTTTCGTGTTCTTCATCGATCACAATCATGCCCAAGTGGGGAATCGGCGCGAACACCGCACTTCTTGCCCCAACCACGACTTGCACCGCCCCCCGCGCGATCTGCTGCCAATGCCAATGTCGTTCCGCATCGCTCAGATGGCTGTGCAATACCGCGACGGAATCGAAGCGCTGCCGAAACCGCCGGATTGTCTGCGGGGTGAGACTGATTTCCGGAACCAACACAATCGCCTGCCTGCCATAGCTGACGACTTCGCGAATCGCCTGAATGTAAACTTCGGTCTTGCCGCTGCCGGTCACGCCGTGGAGTAGCACCGTCCGATGCTTGCCGGAGCGCACGACTTGCAAAATGGTGTCGAGGGCTTGCCTTTGGGCTTCGTTCAACGTCAAATCTTCCATCCGCTCGCTGGGGAATTTGTCATCATCAAATGCGAAACTCTCGGTTTCCAGACGATGGCGGACGGCTTGAATCAACCCTTTGTTTCTCAGAGCATTGACCGGGCCGGTTCCGCATTGGGCGGCTTCGGTCAGTTCTTCGATCCGCAGCGGTCCATCCGCCCGGCAGAGAACTTCCATCACTTGCCGCTGTTTGGGGGAAAGCAATTCGGGAACCAATTGCTCGCACACGCGGGCGGCGGGTTGATAGTGCTGAATCAACCGCGTGCCGGCTTTTTTCTTCACGCCCGCCGGCACGACCGATTGCAGCACCTGCCCCCAACCGCACAAATACTCGCGGGCAATCCATCGCGTGAGTTCAAGCATGCCCAGCGAGAACAGCGGTTCTTGGTCCAGCACCTCGGCGAGTTCTTTCAGCCGATGTTTGATGGAAGGCGGCGGCCCCAGCCCCACGCAATAACCCACCGTGGGGCGGTTGCCCCGCCCAAACGGCGCACGCACCCGTTGGCCCGGTTCGATAATCGCCCGCAAATCTTCCGGGACCAAATAATGATAGCTGCTCTCCAAAGGCAAATCGAAAACCACCTCCGCCACCAGCCGATCCGAGACTTCTTCCCAAGGCAAAGCCAGCGGGGGAAGATCCTCTTCGCCGAACAGATTTTTCTGCGATTGATTTGCCATTGCCGGCCGGATTCTCACCAAATTCGCGGTGGGTTGGAAGGGGTCAGGCCCCATTTTCTATCTCAACAGCCAGGCTGGGATGAAAGGTGCCCCAGAAAATGGGGCCTGACCCCTTAAGTTATTTCTTGGCCGTCCTAAACCAAATCCTATGCCGGAACAAATCGCGAAACAATGCCGTTGTACTTGCTGCCGGCGGAGCGTTTCCCTTTCTGGGCATTATCGTTAATCTGAAGCCTGCGAAAGTCCGCGCGAGGCGGATACTTCCTTTCTCCATCACACCGAAAAATGGGAACGAAACACCATGATAACCGTCGGCATGAACTATCACGTCATCGAAGGCAAACAGCAGGATTTTGAAGACAAGTTCGCCGCCGTGCTGAACGCCTTGAATGCCGCTGAAGGGCATACGCAATCGACCTTGTGGAAAGATGTGGCCGACCATGCTTCGTATTTAATCACAAGCGAATGGTCGGATGAAACAGCGTTTCAAGAGTTCATTCGCAGCGAAGCATTCCGGGCGGTCACCGATTGGGGCAAAGAGCAAATTCTCTCCGGCCGCCCGCAGCACAAGGTTTACAAGCACTAAAAGGCGAGCGTGGGACGTAAGTCCCCCGGTTCCTTCGAATGCTTCAAAAACTCCCACGATTTCCGCTGGTTTCTACAGTTGGCATTGGGGCAGTTTGTGCGGTAGAATCTTTCAAAAACAATCCCAAATTAGCATCGTTCGAGAAATAACGGTCCAATGAAAATGAGCGGCAAGGCGCTAGCCGCCGGTTTTGCCGACCCGAAGAACCGGCGGCTAGCGCCTTGCCGCTCACTTACTTCTCGAACAATGCTTATTCTTTTTCTTGCCCCAAACTGAAGAGAGTTCGTCGTGTTCGAGACTGTTGCCCTTGTGGGAGCCACCGGAGCCGTGGGCCGCATTATGCGGCATTTGCTGGAAGAACGCCAATTGCCGGTGGCGAATTATCGGTTCATCGCCTCCGCCCGCAGCGCCGGCCAAAGTCTGAGGTTTCAAGGCCGCGAGTATGAAGTGGAAACCCTCACGCACGAGTGCTTCGCCGGGGCCGATTTGGTGCTGGCCAGCACGCCGGATGATGTGGCGGCGGAGTATCTTCCCTCGGCGATCGCGGCAGGTTGCCGGGTGGTGGATGAATCGGGCTATTGGCGGATGAAGCCCGATGTCGCGTTGGTGATTCCCGAAATCAATCCCGAAGCCGCTTTGTCTGCCACGGGAATAATCGCCAGCCCGAATTGCTCGACCACGCAAATGGTGATGGCCTTAAAGCCCTTGCACGATGCCGCCCGCGTCCGCCGGGTGATTGTCAGCACCTATCAAGCCGTCAGCGGGGCGGGTTTGCAAGGCACGACCGATCTGATCGAAGGCACGAAAGCTCATCTCGCCGGGGCCGATTACGCCTACAAAGCCTTCGCGCATCCGATTGCGTTCAATTGCATTCCGCAAATCGGCAGCGAAAAAGCCGATGGCTACACCAGCGAAGAACTGAAGATGGTTTACGAAACCCGCAAAATTCTGGGCGATGAAACCATTCAGATCAACGCGACTTGCGTGCGGATTCCCGTGGCGAACTGCCATAGCGAAAGCATCACTGTGGAAACCGAGCGGCCCGTGTCGCCGGAAGAAGCCCGCGAATTGTTCGCTGCCTTTCCGGGGATCGTCGTCGATGATGACCTGAAAAACGGCAAATATCCCCTGCCCAGCACGGGCAGCAACCGCGATGAGGTTTTCATCGGACGCATCCGCAAAGACATTTCGCATCCCAACGGGTTGTCGTTTTGGTGCGTGAGCGACAACCTGAGAAAAGGAGCCGCCACCAACGCCGTCCAAATCGCGGAACTGCTCATCAGCCACGGAGCGGCGAAAGTTTAAGTGCTGGTAGATCCAAGGGGGCCGAATGCAAAAGATTGATTTGCGGAAAGATGCGGCAACTTTCCGGAGTGAACTTCAATCAACAGTGGAGGCACTCAGCAAAAGTTTGACCAAGCAAAAACCAATCTCTGCCCTGGAGTTTGGTTACGACTGCGATCAAGGGGGATGGATATTCATCCATGCCGATTTCCGCCCGATCCATCAACGCGATGGAGAGTGGACGTTAGCCATTGAAGAGTCAAACATAATCGAAATGGATCATTGGACAGATGCCCTCAATGCACGGTTCGAGGGAGAAGACCTGGAGGTCACCGACTTCAAGGGGAATCAATTTGTCATCCCAGCCTATCAAGAAGATGAACATGAAGAAGATGATGAAGATGAACCCGATCAACTCACCGTTGCGATCGGGGAAATGTTATTGGCTGTCGTGACGGACGAGAAATCCAAGGGGCTGTTTTCCAAACTGAAACAGGGCGGCGAACTACAACTCGATTTTGAAGACTTTAACGGCGAATGGGGTTGGCCGGAATTCGATGAGCTTGGGAAGACAAATCTGGCTTAACAGTTTCCCCTGTGAACGAAGGCCAGCCGCGATCGGGTTTGCGGTTCGGCGAGGGCTTCATTCTCCTCAATGGTTGAGTTGGTTTTCGATCCAGGTTTGCAGGCCGAGTTTTAGGCTTTCGGTGGCAGTTGCGGCTTGTTGTTTCACGCCGGGAAGTTTTTCCATCGCATCGCAAGCCGCTTGGGTGAACAGGTAGAATTTGATTTTCGGCTCCGTCCCGGACGGTCGCACTGCGACTTTGAATCGGCAGCCGGCTCCTTCTGCCTCGAAGATCAACAGATTGCTGACCGGTTGCGGCAAGTCGGCGATTTTTTGATTCGCCGGCAGTTCGCGAACTTCGTTGATGCCCTTGGCGTAATCGCGGACTTTCGTCAACACGCCGTCGCCCCAATTCTTGGGCGGGGTGTTGCGGAAGGCATCCAACAAACCCAGCATTTGTGCTTGGCCGGTGGCTCCTTTGCACGCATGCGAGATTTGGCCTTCCCAATAATAGGCCCCTTGTTCGCAGTAGATTTCATCGAGCCGATCCGTCAAGGTTTTGCCCTCAGCTCGAAGTTCCGCCGCCAACTCCGCGGTGAAGAGCGCCGCCACGCCCGCATCTTTGTCCCGGCAGTATTGGCCGGTGAGATACCCCAGCGATTCCTCCGCCCCGAACAGAAATTTGTCCGGCCCGTTCTGTTCCATTGTCTGGGCGATGTACTTAAAGCCCACCAGCAAATCGCTGATAGCTTTCACGCCATGCGATAACGCGACGGCTTCGATCAGCGGGGTGGTCACCAATGTCTCGACGATATACCCGCCTTGGGGAAGGCTGCCGGCCGCGGCGCGTTTTCGCAGAATGTAATCGGTCAGCAGCACGCCGACCTGGTTGCCCGTCAACGGCACGAATTCGCCGGCGGCATTTTTCGCGACCACGGCCAAGCGGTCGGCATCGGGATCGGAGGCCAAAAGCAGTTCGGCCCCGGTTGTTTTGGCTTCTTCAATCGCGGGAGCGAAAACTTCGGGGCGTTCCGGGTTGGGCAAATGATCGGGCACATTGGGGAAATTGCCATCCGGCTGAGATTGCGGCCCGAACATCGAAATCCCCGCGAACCCAGCTTCCTTCAAAACCGGATACACCGAAGTTCCGCCCACGCCATGCAGCGGCGTGAAGATGCCTTTGATTTGCCTTTGGTCGGAAAGGCTTTGCTCTAAGATCACATCCAGAAACGCCCGGTCGATGGCTTCGCCCACGATTTCGATTTGGCCCGCTGCAAGGGCCGACTTCAAATCCGCGCGGGGAATCTCGCCGGACTCGTACACGCAGTCGATGATCCCGACATCGTGCGGCGGCAGCACCTGAGCGCCTTCGCTCCAATAGGCTTTGAACCCGTTGTCCGCCGGGGGGTTGTGCGAAGCGGTAATCATCACGCCGAGTTGGCAATTCAGATGGCGAACCGCAAAGGAAAGCTCCGGCGTGGAACGGTAAGAATCGAACAAAAACACTTTAAGGCCCCGAGCGGCGAAAATGCAGGCGGCGAGTTCGGCGAACTCTCGCGAGCGGTTGCGGGTGTCGTGGGCGACCACTGCGTTCCCGCCGGCTTGGCCGTTCTGGCTTTTTTGCAGATAGCGGGCCATGCCATCCGCGGATTCGGCGATAGTGCGTTCGTTGATGGTGGCCGAGCCGAACTCCGACATCACCCCCCGCCGACCGCCCGTGCCGAAGGGAATCACTTCCCAGAACAGCAGGTCCAATTCGTCAAACCGCCCGGCACCGATCATACCTTCCAAGCGAGTTTGATAGGTTTCGTACTGCGGTTCGGTCAACCAGCGGGTGAGGTTTTCCCCCGCCGAGGCGGAAAGTTTTTTTTGGGCGACGGCCTTGCGAACGAGTTCAACGGCAGCAGGGGAAACGGTCATCCGGGAAGTTCCTTTGATGTAACGAAACAGCGGGGAAAGACATTCTATAGTCTTTGCGAATGATAGCAAATCGCCGCCCGCCGTTCCCGCCCGGGTTTCCCCAAGCCGAACTCTGGGTCAATCGGGTTTGGTCATCGGCGTTGGCCGAGAGGCGGCGAGGTCGTGGTCCACTTGCCGGCGGTTGATCGTCATGCGTGCGGTGAGGCCATCTTTCAGCACGCCTTTTTCGTTCTTGACTTCCGCCCAGACTTTCACGCGATGCGTCACGGGTTCCACCTTGAGATCTACAAAGGCGATTCGGCCCGGAAACGTCTCGCGTTCGCTGGGCAAATCTACGTCGGGAACGTCCAATTGCACGGTAACAACCGACCCGACTTGCACACCCGCCAGCTCGCTTAAGGGAACGTAGCCTTCCACTTTCACGCGGTTGGTGTTGACCAATTCCAAAATCGGCTCGCCTTCCGCCACCGATTCGCCTTTGCGTTTGAAGACCGTGCGAACTTCGCCATCGAGCGGGGAAACCATCGAATGCAGGCGGAGCTTTTCCAAGATTTCGTTTCGCTTGAGCTTTTCGATTTCCAAAGCGATCTGCGCTTGCTCCAATTGCAAAAGCGCTTTCTCGGCGGCAAGGCGGTGCCCCCGAACCGTCAAATCGGAGATGGTTCCCGGCACGATGCTGTTGGCTTGCAGGTCGCGTTCGTATTCCACCTGGGCCAACTCGCTGGCCTTTTTTGCGTAACGGATTTCCACATCGTTGAGCGATTGCCGAGTTGCCACGGCCAGCGTGGCTTTCATCAGATCATCCCGCGTATGAGCCACCAAATCGCCCCGTTTCACTTTTTGGCCTTCCGAGGCCACGATGTCCAACACGCCGGCTTTCTCGGCGGAAAGCGGCACTTCCTGAAAAATTTTGATCTGGCACGTCGAGAGCACGATCTGATCCGCCTTCGCAATAACGGGCGGGGCATGCTGTTGTGAAACCCGCTGAAAATTCGGGGAATTGTAGGTTACTCCAGGCGGTTCGGCCCAAATCGCCCCTCGAAACACAACCAAACCACCCAACAAACAGGCAGCCGAGAAAGCAAAAGGGCGATTCATGGGACAAACTCCATTTTATGAATTGGTCTGCGGGAATGTTTGGCGATCGGTAAACTTCATCGGCCTGAACGGATTGTGATTAAGATACGGATTAAAATTGAGAATGAGCCGGAACTTGCGAGCGGCCGATTCCGGCACTTGTCGCGGAACCGGCGAGTATTTACGATGGAACGATTGGGGAACTTCATCTCAAGTCAAATTTGAGGCAAACATGGCCGTGTCAAAACGCATCCTGCTGATCGAGGATGATCGCGATATTTCCTCCACCCTGCGGGGCGTGTTGGAGTCCAACGGCCATCAGGTGGTCGCGGTCCCCAATGGAATCGAAGGCCAAAAACAAATTCAATCCGATAAACCGGACCTGGTCATCACCGACATGATGATGCCCCGCATGGGCGGTTTTCCCGTGTTGGAATTTCTGCGCACGCTGGATAACCCGCCCAAAGTCATCATGATTACCGCCAACGAAGGCGGACGGCACAAAGCCTACGCGGAAATGCTGGGCGTGGATGAATACCTCCGTAAACCGTTCGCCATGGATGTGATGCTCGAAGCCATCCAACGCATCTTTCGCGAAGATGCCGGCGAGGAGGAAGCCGGCGATAAACCCTCCGCCCGCATGAAACGCGCCTCGAAAAAACGCACCTGACGGAGCCTAATCGACGCCTAAGTTATGTTCGATGCCGCGGGCTCTCTCCGTCATAAAGTATTTTTTGTACCATTGATCGGGATCGCGTTCCCGCGGGTGGCCTTTGCGGCCTTCGTCTCCGACTTCGGTCACCCAAACCTCATCTTTTTCTTCGGTGGGGTCTTCGTAATCGTAACCATTCGGCGTCAACATGCTTTTCGTGTAGTCGGTCATTTGACGGAGGGGTGTCGCCAGCATGCAGCCGGTGGAACCAAGTACCCACATCAACAAGAGACCGGCGATTGAACGAGATCGCATAAGCACACGCTCCTCGCATCTGCATCCAAGGATCAGATGAGATTGATTGAGAGATTATCTGTTGTTGGAGAATGCGGTGAGAGAGGGACGGGAACAATGGCAAAAATCGCCAACCGCGTCCAGAGCAATTTTTCGCGACCGCGTTTTTCGTTCACTTCCTCATTTCCAATCCCATCGTGAGTTTGCGAAGAGGGGAAACGCTTGATGGAGACACCGCTCGATCTGCTCGTCGTCTCGCCGCATCCCGATGATGCGGAAATCAGCGTGGGCGGCACGATTCTTACCAGCAAGCAGCAAGGCTTGAAGGTGGGCGTGTTAGATCTCACCAATGGCGAACCCACACCCTTCGGCAGCCCGGAAATTCGCGCCCGTGAAACTGCTTTGGCCACCGAAATTTTGCAATTGGATTGGCGGCAAAACCTCAATCTGCCCAACCGCAGTTTGCAGAACACCTTGGAAGCCCGCCGGCAATTGGCGGGCGTGTTCCGCGTAACTCGCCCAGGCATCATTCTGGCTCCTTATTGGGAGGATGCCCACCCCGACCACGTGGCCGCCAGCCGGCTTGCGGATGATGCCCGCTTTTGGGCGAAGCTCAGCCGGTCCGATCTGCCGGGCGATCCGTTTTGGCCGCCCAGAATTTATTACTATTGGAGCATTCATCTCCGCATTCACCCCAAGCCGGCGTTCGTGTTGGACATCGGCCAGAACATCGAAGCCAAAATGAACGCCATTCGCTGCTACGAAAGTCAAATGCTGATCGGGCGGTCGCAGGAACATCCCACGGTCTTGGACGACATCCGCGACCGGGCCAGGTATTGGGGTTGGACCATCGGCTGCGCTTATGCCGAACCGTTCGCCGGCCGCGAGGAATTGGGCCTCCGCAATTTGCAGGCGTTTTCGTGATGCGGGTTCAGGTGGAGTTCTTCGGCATTCCCAGGCAACGGGCGGGTTTGGCCGCTCTGGAAATCTCGCTGCCGAGTTGCGATACCTCCGCCACACTCGCGGAAATCCTCCACATTTTGGGCAAGCAACTGCCCGATTTCGCCCGTGATTGCCTGCGGGAAAATCATTTGCGGCCAGGCTACATTGCAAACGTGGATGGCAGGCGCTTCCTCGCCGACTCCGGCGAGAAAATCGCCCTGGGCGAAACCCTGCTGATTCTCTCCGCCGATGTCGGCGGCTGAACATTCGGCTAGAATCTGATTTTTCATCCCGCCCATCAATCTTTCACGGTTTCCCATTCTTGTTGCCATCCGCAGGGACAACCCATCTTGCTCAAATCTCAGGTTTCTCCTAAAATTATGTAAAGCGCCCCAAAGGGCATGGCTCATCAGTGTGTGGAAGTTCTGTCGGCCCAACCTTGCGAACGGGTTGGGCGGAACGGACCAAAAAAACAGACCCAACGTGGTTCAAGGGGAATTTGATGGGGAAATATCGATCACATTGCGTGCGATTGGCGATTTGCGTGTTCTTGTGCGGAGCCTCTACCGGCTTGGGGTTCGCCGAACCCGCCCGCGCGGAAGAACCCGCCAAGGACGACAATTACTATGAATTGATGGAGGTGTTCGTGGACACCTTCGAGCAGATCGACCGCAACTACGTCAAAGGCGTGGACCGCCGAAAGTTGATGGAAGCGGCCATCCGCGGCATGTTGGACGAGTTAGACCCGTATTCTTCGTACATCGATCCCGATCATCTCCCGAAATTCAATCAAGACGTAGAAAAAGAGTTCGTCGGGATTGGGATTCAGGTGCAAATCGACCCGGAGACCAAACGCATCATCGTGAGTTCGCCCTTGCCCGGCACGCCGGCTTACAAAGCGGGGGTGAAGGCGGGAGACATCCTTGTAGAAATCGAAGGCCAATCCACCAAAGGCTTTCGCATCGATGATGCCGTCAAACTCCTCAAGGGCGAAGCCGACGAAGCCGGCAAAGAGGTCAGTATCGGCGTGCTCCACTTGGGGGAAACCAAAGTCCAAACCCTCAAGATGAAGCGCGAACTCATCCACGTCTTCACTGTATTGGGCGACAAATACAAAAAGAACGATGAGTGGGATTACCTCATCGATCCCCAGGACAAAATCGGCTACATCCGGCTCACGGGGTTCAGCCGCCACACCGGAGAGGAACTGCTCAAAGCCCTGAGAGAGTTGCAAAAAGAAGGCATGAAAGGGCTGGTGCTCGACTTGCACTTCAATCCCGGCGGGCTGCTTTCGCAAGCGATTAGCATTTGCGATTTGTTCGTGGACGGCGGGCGCATCGTCAGCACCAAGGGCCGAAACACCGATGAACGCATTTGGGACGCCCACAAAATCGGCACGTTCGGCGACTTTCCAATGGCGATTCTCGTCAACCGTTACAGTGCTTCCGCCAGTGAAATCGTCAGCGCCTGCCTGCAAGACCACAAACGGGCCAAGATCATCGGCGAACGCACTTGGGGCAAGGGCAGCGTGCAACACGTGATCGAACTGGAAGGCGGAAACAGCGCCCTCAAACTAACCACCGCCAGCTATCACCGCCCCAGCGGGAAGAACATCCATCGCTTCCCCAAAGCCAAAGACACCGATGAATGGGGCGTGATGCCCGATGAAGATTTCAAAATCGAGTTCAACACCCAGCAATTAAAGGACTATCTGGAATACCGCCGCGACCGGGACGTGCTGGATGCCAAAGGTCCGCCCGAATCGAAATTCCAAGACACGCAGCTTTCCAAAGCCTTGGATTACGTGAAAAAAGAACTCAAAAACAATAAATCGCAAACGACCGAAAAAAGTGAGGAGGGCAAAGACGAAAAAGCCAAGCCCGCCCAAGCCAACAAAGCCGCCGCCCAACTCAACCGCAAACCCTTAAGAGTCCCCCGTCAAACGGCTCTCTAAACAGGCGGAAAACATTCGCAACAAGTGAGCGGGGGGCGTAAAGCCCCCCGCTTTGTTTAATGCTTCAACCCCCCAAAAAAATGATTTCCTCATTGGCCCTCATTCAGTGACCGGCGGTTGCATCATCTTTGCGAAGCGTTCCGCCACTTCTTCCGGCGTCACATCTTCGATGTGCGTGGCGATGGTCCACTTGTGACCGAACGGGTCTTCCAAAGTCCCGGAACGGTCGCCGTAGAATTGATCCTGCACCGCCCGAAGTTCTTTCGCCCCGGCAGCCAGGGCTTGGGAAAACACCTGGTCCGCGTTTTCCACATACAAACAAAGGCTGACCGGCGTGCCGCCGAGCGTCTGCGGGCTGATGGCTCCCATGTCGGGATATTCGCCGGCCATCATCACCATCGAGTCGCCCACTTGAAATTCCGCGTGCATAATTCCCCCGTGGGGGTCGGCCATTTGCACCAACTCAACGGCCCCGAACGCCTTGCGATAAAACTCCAACGCCTCAGCCGGCTCTTTCACGATCAAATAAGGCGTCACGCTGTGATACCCGTCGGGAATACTTTCGACCGCCATGATTGTGTTCCTTTCCAGAAGATTGGATCGTTTGTGGTTTCAGCTGATTTATGAATTCAATTCATTTCACATCAAACCTATACATTTGCTGTAAATCGTGCAAGCCCTGATCGAACTGGGAACTTTTGCTCCTTCAAGACTTCGCAGGATTTCCAGAGGCATTTTCGCACATCCTCCACGGATTGTGCTTCGGAGATTATCAATCTCACTTCAAAATGCGAGCGGGGAGTGAGTTGTGGTATTATGTTGGCCTGAGAGTCTCAAAAGGGCTTGATGGCCTGGGACTCTTTTCGATGTGCCCCCATATCCTGACCGCTCTTCTTAGGTCAAATGAACTCCACATCCATCAGTTTGTTGCGCAGATTGCGGGAACCGTCGCCGGAACCGGCTTGGCAGCGGTTCGTGGATTTGTATGCCCCCTTGATCTTTTATTGGGGCCGAAGCCAAGGTTTGAATGCGACGGATGCGGGGGATTTGGTGCAGGAGGTGCTGACGGTGCTGATCGTCAAACTTCCAGAATTTCAATATGATCCGGCTCTCCGATTTCGCGGCTGGCTGCGGACGGTGACGCTCAACAAGGCCCGCGATTTTCAGCGCCGTCAGTCAACACAACCCCGGACCAGCAACGAATCCTTGCCAGACGTGGCGGCGGAGGGTGCGGATCTGTTCGAGGAGGCGGAATACCAAAAGTATCTCATCCGCCGAGCCTTGGAATTGATGCAGTCGGATTTTCAAGAGACAACTTGGAAAGCCTGCTGGAACCAGATCGTCGAAGGCCGATCGGCCAAAGAAGTCGGCCAAGAATTGGGAATTTCGGCCAATGCGGCCCATGTCGCTAAGTGCCGCGTACTCAAGCACTTGCGCGAAGAACTTGCGGACTTGATGGGATGATTTTCCAGGAAATGCCAATTTTCCTGAAAGGTTTCCCGCTCCCACTACGTAGCCCGTTCTAGCCATGCCCACACATTTGGGGATGTGCAATCCTACTTTTTGGAGCAGGACAATGGCTAAGCAAACTTGCCTCGATCGGCAGTCGCTGGAGTTATTGCTCTCGGGGCGGATGGGTAGCCCGGAAGCGGAAGAGTTGCAAGAGCATTTGCTGAGCTGCGATGCGTGTTCCGCCCTCGCCGACACGATTTCTTCCACGGGCGGTTTCTCGGAAGCGCTGAGGTTCGCTCCCTCGATTCCGGGCGAGGAGGAATTCATTCAAGCGGCCATTGACCGGGCGAAGCAGCTTCCATCGCCCAAGGCTTTTCAAGAAACCGTACTCTATGGGCAGGGCACTTCGGACACGGACGAGTCTATTCCCATCCCCGCGGAGGAGATTGACTTTCTCGCGCCGCCGCAACAGCCGGATGAAATCGGACGAATGGGGAATTACCGCGTGCTGGACGTGTTGGGCATCGGCGGGATGGGTGTGGTGTTTCGGGCCGAGGATCCCAAACTGAAACGGCTGGTCGCGCTCAAGGTGATGAAGCCCGCCATCGCCGCCAGCCGTTCGGCCAAAGATCGCTTTCTGAGAGAAGCCGAGGCGACTGCCGCCATCGAACACGATCACATCGTGACGATTTTCCAAGTCGGGGAAGATCGGGGAGTTCCCTTTTTTGCGATGCGCTATCTCAGGGGCGAATCGCTGCGGATGAGGCTTGATCGCGAGAAAAAACTGGATCAACGGGGGGTCTTGGTGCTGGGCCGGCAGATCGCCTTGGGTTTGGCCGCCGCCCACGAGCGGGGTTTGATTCACCGCGACATCAAGCCGGACAACATCTGGCTGGACAGCCAGCAACATCGGGCGAAAATCCTCGATTTCGGCTTGGTGCATTTCATGCGGAACGACCCCCACCTGACGCAAACCGGCATGGTTGTGGGCACGCCCCGATACATGGCCCCCGAACAAGCCAACCACAAATCCGTCGATCATCGCTGCGATTTGTTCAGCTTGGGCAGCGTGCTGTATCACTTGGCGAGCGGTCGGGCCGCGTTCGATGGACCGGACGTGACGACGGTGCTGTTGGCTGTCTCCCAGGCCGAAGTCCAGAACATCAACCAGCTCTGCCCCGAACTGCATCCCGATTTCGCCCATCTCATCATGCGGCTGTTGTCGAAAGATCCCGACCAACGCCCGCAAACCGCCGCCGAAGTGGCACAAACACTGGCAACGATCGAACAGAAGTTGGAAGGCGAACCGGAACAGCAACGCACGCACGCGCAAACAGCGCACGGTCAGCCCGAGCAGGCACGGCAAACCACCTCGTCCGGTCGGAAGAAACGCCTGCTTGCAGTGGGTTTCGGCATCGCGGCGGCCCTGCTGATGGGACTCATCATCAAAATCACCAGCCCCGACGGCACGGAGACAACCGTGGAAGTCCCCATTGGGACCAAGAGTAAAATCGACGAGCAGGGCAATTTCAAAATCACGCTGCCCAAAACGGAGCCAAATCCGGTTGCGACGAACGCATCGGGCTCAGAACCGAAACAGCCCTTCTTGAAAAAATCCCTGTCAGGGCATCCTGGAAACATTCTCAATGTGGCCTACTCGCCCGACGGCCGGTTGCTGGCGAGCGCGGGAGAACGTTCTGTCCGCGTCTGGAATGTTCCCTCGGGATCGCTTCGTTACGCTCTGCCCATGTCCGATCAGGGCAAGTACAGCGCGATCGCATTCTCGAAGGACGGCACGTTTTTGCTGACCGCTTCCGAAACACCAGCGACCGATAATACGATCCGGATCTGGGAAGCGAACACGGGAAAACCCGCAGGGATCATTGGACACGCCAAAGGAATTTTCGATCTCTCATTTTCTCCAGATGGCAAGACGCTGCTCTCTTGCGGCTGGGAACACACCATCGGCGTGTGGGACTTCCCCACGCGGCAAAAAAGGCTCGCCATTCCCACGCCCGATTGGACCCGCTCGGCAGTCTATTCGGCCAGTCGCAAGATCGCCTACGCATCTTCAAAACGGGTTTTCCTCTGTGACGCCGATGGGACGAACATCAAGACAATCGAGGAACCGGTTGGAATTCTCTGTTTCTCTCCCGACGGAAATCGGCTTGCGGGCACCACGTGGAATCAAGGGGTGGTCACAATCTGGGATGGCCGCACCGGCGAGGAGATCGCATCGTGGCGCGGGCACAGCGGCTATGCCGAAGGGGTCTCTTTCTCTCGCGACGGAAGTGTCCTGGGCACCGCAGGCTCCGAGGGCATGGTCCGACTTTGGGATCCCGACACGGGAAACCAATTGGCGGAATTGCCGCACGAGAAATCCGTAAGTTGGGTGGCCTTCTCGCCCGACAAGAGCACGCTGGCGACGGGGGCAGAGGACCGTCTTGTTAAGATTTGGGATGCTTCGGAAATTCTCGCGGCACAAGCCAAAAAGAAAGCACATTCCTCGGCCATCGCCTGGCCCGGAGATGCCCCGCCGCCGGCGATCCTAACTTCCGCGCAGATCCTCACCTCGGACGAATGGGAGTGGAAAGAGGCGGAAAACCTAGGCCCACGGATCAACACCGATCAGCACGAAGGCGGTCCCAATTTGTCAGCCGACGGCTTGACCTTAATCTTCCAATCCAACAGAGAAGGCGGGTACGGAGATCGGGATCTGTGGATCAGCACTCGGCCATCACGAGATGCCGCCTGGTCCCAGCCTGAAAATCTGGGAGCAAACATCAACACACCGAACGCCGAACAGAACGCGTGTCTTTCGAGCAATGGGCTCACGTTGATCTTCGACTCCAACCGGCCTTCGGGAAGAGGCGGTTATGACCTTTGGATGTCCACCCGGCGGGATCTCCACCACTCCCTGGTCGCGGGCAGTCAACCTGGGGCCTGCTGTCAATACGGATGGCTACGAAGGCGGCCCGGCACTCTCGGCAGATGGGCTGACGCTCTTGTTCTGTTCCGAACCGGTTGATTTTCGCGGTTTGGCCGATCAGTGGGAGTCGTCTCGAAAATCTCGCGGTGAGCCTTGGTCAAAACGTCGCAAACTGGACGCTCCCTTGAACAGTGCCGCCTTCGATGGGTTTGCGACTCTGGCCAATGACGGGTTAAGCTTGATCTTCAACTCAAATCGAATCGGCGGGCCCATTTGCGGTCCCTTGTGGATCTGCACTCGTTCCACGCGGGAATCCGCTTGGTCCGAGCCGAGGCTGCTTCAACCGGGCGACCAACGTGCCGCATGGTCCCCGTGCCTGTCGGCCGATGCCTCGACCCTGTTCTTCGACTCGAAACGCCCCGGCAGTTTTGGCGGCAACGACATTTGGATGAGCCGCCGCATCCGCAAGACTGGCGAGAATCAAAGGCCGCCGGAAAGTATCCCCAAAGATGCCCCGCCGCCGCCGAAGGCTCCCTTCAGTGCGGATGAGGCCAAAACACATCAAGCCGCCTGGGCCAAGTACCTTGGCGTGCAGGTGAAAAGAGAAGTTGTCCTTGGCAAGAACAGCGATGGCAAAGATGTCAAACTGACGATGCTCCTCATCCCGCCGGGCGAGTTTTTGATGGGCTCGAATGACAAGATGCGGAATGATTTGCTCGCAGACGCCAAGGCGGCAGACGACAAGTGGGCCGTCAAGACCATTCCCAGTGAAGGTCCGCAACATCGCGTGCGAATCACCAAGCCGTTTTGGCTGGGACAATGCGAAGTAACCGTCGGCCAGTTTCGCCGGTTCGTAGATCAGACGGGTTATCAGACCGATGCAGAGCGAGACGGCATCGGCGGTTTCGGCGTGGTTCAGGACAGTTGGGTTCAAGATCCCAAGTTCGTCTGGAATGGCAACCATCTGCTTTCCCCGACGGAAAATCACCCCGTTGTTTTGTGTCCTGGAATGATGCGGCGGCTTTTTGCCGCTGGCTTTCCCAGGAACAGAGCGGCATCACCTTCACGCTTCCGACCGAGGCAAGCTGGGAGTACGCTTGCCGCGCGGGAACGGCGACGACCTGGTACAGCGGGTCGCGCGACAGGGACTTGCCGGGGCATGCCTGGTTTGGCGGAAATTCAAGACAACGACTGCACCCGGTCGGCGAACTGCGGCCCAACGGATTCGGGCTTTACGACATGCACGGCAACGTTTGGGAATGGTGTGCCGACTGGTACGCGGCGGATTACTATGCCGACTCGCCTTGGATTGATCCGACCGGGCCGGCGAAAGGCTCGAATCGAGTACAGCGCGGCGGTGATTGGTTCTACGCGTCCCGCCATGCCCGCTCGGCGAATCGACATCTTGGCGAGGTTAAGGAGGCCAGAAGCGTCAGTCTCGGCTTCCGAGTGGCGGCGGCTTTGCCGGATGAGGTGCTCTGGGCCAAGTTCCCCGCCGTCGCGGAGAAAGCCGAGCGGTAGCCCGACGATTTTCCAGGCCCGCCGCCGACAAATGCAGAGTCTACCATTTCCCGATGCCTACTTCTGCCCCTTCAACAATTCGCGGGCTTTCCAGAGGGATTTTAGCACATCCTCCACGTATTGTTCTTCGGAGAATGGGCTCATGATGTAGGATTTGAGGGCCACGATGGGTTCGCCGTAGTCGGTTTCGCGGTAGCAATCGGTGAGGGAGATCACCACGCCTTTGCCTTTGAGGGCATCGGCCTGAATCAGATCGAAGAGGCGAAGATTGTACTCGTTGTGGGCCAGCAGTTGTTCGCGGTAGGCGGGGTCTTTGTGTTCGCGTTCGGGCACGGTGAAGGTATCCACCCCATCGGGATAAACGCGGAACAGTGTGACGGGGCCGAAGTTGCCTCGGTTTAAGACGGTGGTGGCGGCGTGGGCTTCCAGATGTTCGCGGAGCACCTCGGCCATCGTCACCAAATGCCCCAACAGCGACCGCAGTCCATCGCGTCCGAACAGCCGCAGATTCGCGAGAGCCGCCATCGGACCGGAACCGCTGCGGGTGGTCTCCAAACTGTATTTGCCGGGATGATGATGGCCCGATTGAAATAAGTAAGGCATCGCGGATTCATCTCTTGCAATCAGCTTTAAGTCCGCTGCGTTTTTGCAAATAAAGGAACTGGAGACGTAAGGCGCGAAGCCGGTTTTGTGATAGTCGATGCCCACGGAATCGGCCAGATGCAAATGCTTGATTCGCCGGGTGGTGTGGGCGATGGCCCTGACCGTGCGATGCCGAAACCCCAAAGGGTTGGCTTCGATGTCGTAATCGTTGAACACGCTCCAAGCCCAGCCGATGACGGCATCGGCATGGATGTGGGGCCGATAATCCAACGAGAATTCCTCGGCCAATTCATCCCGCATTTCGCGGATGGCTTCCAAGTCGTCCAAGCCGAAGGCATCGGTCGTGCCCATTGTGGCGATGATGGCCGCGATCTTCCGGCCTTCTTTCAGCAGGCTTCTTAAATGCGATTCCAGCAGGCAGGGGCGGATTTCGTTGTCCGGCGTGGAAGGCACTTCGATCACGTTGTCTTCGCCCAGTCCCAGCCAATTGGCAACGGTCTTGGTGGCATAGTGCGCTTGCTCGGAACACAGCAGCACCGCCGGTTCCTTTAGCCCATGTTTTTTGGTGTCGGGGCAGGCTTTTTCCAGGCCGATCTTCACTCCGTAAAGCAGCGTGCCGGTTCCGCCGAAGGTAAACAACCCGCCGGCTTGTTGGGGATTGTAGCCCAATAAGTCGGCGGTGATCGAAATGGCTTCGACTTCCGCAATCGCGACTTTGCGGGCGGATTCATCGCTGCACAAGTTGGGGTTATAAATTGAAGGCAGCATGCCGCCGATGATGCTGGGAATCGTGGGCGAGGGAACTACGTTAATCTGCCGCCGGGGATGCCCCCAAATAAACATGCCCGACAGATAATCCACCAACTTCGCGGTAACTTCTTCCAACGTCTGCGGGGCATCGCGTAATGTTTCCCGGCGGGCTAAGCCGTAATCCAATTCCTGCGACTTCGCCCAACACCGGGGCGTCGGATTTCATCTGGTCGACTTGATCTAAAGCCCGCAAAAACGAAAACACAAAATACGCATCGTGGACGCGATCGGACACCGGTTGCGGAAACGCCTGCCTCAGCGAATTAACGATTTCACGATAAGCAGCAGTCATTTTTTCTCAGGGGTCAGAGGTCGGGGGCCAGAGGTCAGGAAAAATGCAGAGAGGATAGAGAATAGAAGTTAGAGGATGGATTGAAATGTCTATCCTCAATTTCCCATCCGCTATCTTCACTTTCTTCCTGGGGCTGATTCACTTTAGAAAAGAGATTTCGTAAAGTGTGGTCTGTCTTTCCGAGAGAATCCAGTCTGATGGGAATGAGGTTCAACGTGTTGAAACGCGAATTATTGCTTTTGGTGTGTTTGAGTGCGGCGAGTTCAGTTTTGGCGGCGGAGCCTGCTAAGACGGAAGGGGAAGCCAAGTTTTTGGGCAACCCCCACCAAGTGACGTTCGGCCTGCCTCGCGCGGGGGAAGGATATTTCTCGCCGGATGGCAAATCGATCGTCTATCAAGCGTATCCGGTGGGCTATCCATTCTACCAAATTTATACGCAGGCGTTGGATTCCAAGGAACCCATGCGAATCAGCCCCGGTCGCGGAAGAACCACTTGTGCTTATTTCTCGCCGGACGGCAAGAAGATTCTGTTTGCCTCGGCTCATACCAACCCGCAAATGGAACGCAATGAATTGGAAGCCCGCAAAATTGCAGCCCAAGGCGGCAGACGGCGGTATCAATGGGATTTCGATACCTCGATGGACATCTACACGGTGGACCGGGATGGAACCAATCTTACGCAGATCACCGATACCGAAGGCTACGATGCCGAGGGCAGTTATTCCGCGGATGGAAAGCAGATTGTGTTTACCTCCACTCGCGACGGCGACCCGGACATTTACATCATGAATGCCGATGGTTCGGGCGTCAGGCAACTCACCAATGTGCCCGGTTACGATGGCGGGCCGTTTTTCTCGCCGGATGGCGAATGGGTGATCTTCCGCAGCGACCGCCAAAAAGAACACATGCTGCAACTCTTCGCGATCTCCGCCGATGGCAAAACCGAAGTGCAACTGACCGACAATCTCAACCACGTCAACTGGTGCCCGTATTTCCATCCCAGCGGCAAGTACATCGTCTGGGCGGGAGCCGACTACGGCCAAGACCCAAGGGCGGCACACTTTCAGCTTTTCACGATGGAAATTGAATCCGACAAAACCCACTTCAAAGGCGGCAAGGTCACACAGGTGACTTATAAACCCGTGGCGGATGTGCTGCCGGTCTTCAGCCCGGATGGAACCAAACTGATGTGGACCTCCACCCGCACCCCGGATGGCAGCAGCCAACTTTGGATCGCCGATTGGCTCCGCGAAACAGCAGCCAAGAAGCAAACCGGCAAAGAGTAAGTTTCATCAATCGGGCGTGGATTTTCGCAAAAAACGACCCAAGCCGTCGGCTTGCCGCCGAACCGAAATCAAGGTGTCGGCTTGGGTCAAGAATTCAACGCATCCCTCATGAATCCAACAATTGGATTTTGATGGTGGCATAGTTTTGGACTTTTCCGTGTCCGGTAGAAATTCGCACTAAATATGTGCAGCGCTTCCCGTTCGATGATAGTGTCCACAATGAGGGCAAATCACCCCACGGCTGTAGGCATCTTCAGGATGCTCTTCCAATTCAACGCAATGAAAGATGTACTCATCCCGCCACTGGTTTAGATTGTCAAATCCATACCGCTTCCCGCATGCAGGACACTTTTTACGTTTCCAATAAGCGAAATGAATCCACTCCGTGCTGCCCAATAATATGATGGCCAACAGGATGCTGACAATCAGAATCAGGGCATAAGCAATCAATTTGCCCATCCCTTACTCCTGAACTTGCGCGGTTCGGTGCAGGTGAGTCCCAACAATCGAGAAACCGCTCAAGCGGGCCGACGACGGGCCTTGCGATTATTCCCATCAATTCGGGCAAGAAAAGTGGCGATTGCCTTTACTCAGGTTGTTGGCCCGATTCTTGTTTGAGCACCGTTTGCCAGTCCACGCGGGGAGCATCGCCCCAGAGGTGTTCCAGGTCGTAAACTTCTCTGAGATCCGGCGAGAAGATGTGGACTACCACGTCCCCGTAGTCTTGCACGACCCATTGGCTTTGGTCGTTGCCGTCCAAGCCTTGCCGCCTGGTGCCGGTTTGTTTTTGCTGCTTGTTGATTTCCTCGGCGATGGCGGCCATTTGCCGGCGGCTGGTTCCGGTGGTCAGCACAAAGAAATCGAAGATCGGCGTGATGGCCGTCAGATCGAGCACCATCGTGTCCTCGCCGCGAAAGCCATCCGCAATTTGAGCACATCGGCACGCCTCCAACAAACTCCGTCGAATTGCCGTCTGTCGGCTTTCGTCGGCCAAGGGTTCGGAAAGGGTGGGCGTGTTGGTGGTGTCGCGGTTTTCCGGCTCGTGAATGATGATGAATCGCTCCTGTTTTGTGGTGGAAAAATCCAAAGGTGAAAATCTCAAGGGGCAACACTATTGTAAACCGGACCAACCGCCGATCAAGCGGGGAATCCCAATTCCCGAAGGAGAAACCCATTGACGAGTGCCGAGCGGCGATTTTTGATTTTTGAAGGAAGAAATCAATACGCTGCAAACATCAATCCTCGCCCAGCAAAGATTTCCGGTGTTTTCCACTCTCTCTACCGAATCGTTAGAACAGCCTTAATGCGTATTGCACGATGAGGCCCGCGAAGACGACCGAGACCATGCTCATTAGTTTGATGAGGATGTTCAGGCTCGGTCCGCTGGTGTCTTTGAAGGGGTCGCCCACGGTGTCGCCGACGACGGTGGCTTTATGGGCATCGGTTCCTTTGCCGCCGTGCGCACCGGCTTCGATGTATTTCTTGGCGTTGTCCCAGGCTCCGCCGGCGTTGGCCATCATAATCGCGACGGCGAAACCGCTGGTCAATCCGCCTGCGAGCATGCCCATCACGCCGCCCACGCCTAAAACCAAACCCACGGCAATCGGTACGACCAATCCCAACAAGGCGGGAATCACCATTTCGCGTTGTGCTGCCGCCGTGCTAATAGCGACACACGCGGCGTAATCGGGTTCGCCTTTGCCTTCCATAATTCCGTAATCGCGGAACTGCCGGCGGACTTCTTCCACCATGTCGCTGGCGGAGCGGCCCACAGCTTTCATGGTCATCGCACAGAACACAAAGGCCAACATCACGCCCATGAAAATTCCCACCAGCACGTTGGGGTTCATTAAAGTCACGTTATAGTACCTAACAAAATCGGGCATCGTGGCTTGTTCGACGCCGACCAACAAACCCGCTTCAATCAGCCCTTCCAAATTCACCGTGCCTTCGACGGGTTGGCCGTCGGCGGTTTCTTTGATCTTGATGAGATTGGCGTGCAAGGCTTTGTGGTGTTCGCTTTTGAGAGATTTCGCTTGCCTTTGTGCCAGCGTGATCGCATCGGGGAAAAGCAGAAACCCGTGGTTTTTGGTGTCTTTTCCCGGATCGGGTTTTTCCCCGTTGCGAGGTGGTTCCGCGATGGCCAAAACCGTGCTGTTAATGCGATAGACTTTGGCGGCCCCCAGATCCTCGCCTTCGGTGACTTCAACCGCCGCCGTCGTCACCCAGCGTTCAAATCCGATGCGGACTTCTTCCACGTAGGCAGCCAACAATGCCAGCGCGGTCAGCGCCGCCGATCCAATGGCAAAACCCTTGCCGGTGGCGGCGGTGGTGTTGCCCAGACTATCCAAAGCATCGGTGCGTTGGCGAACGGTGGGATCTTGATGGCTCATCTCGGCGTTGCCACCGGCGTTATCGGCGATGGGGCCGTAAGCATCGGTCGCCAGCGTGATGCCCAAAGTGCTCAGCATGCCCACAGCGGCAATCGCGACTCCGTAAAGACCGAGCGCGAAGACTTGGGGATTTTGAAAATCGAAACCCGTGGCAAATCCGAAGGCCAACAAAATCGCAATGCTGATTGTAACGATGGGAACCCACACGCTGTAAAAGCCCTCGGCGATGCCCGCGATAATCACGGTGGCCGGTCCTGTCACGCCTTGGTCGGCGATGCGTTTGGTGGGGCCGTATTCTTCGCTGGTGGAGTATTCGGTCCATTGCCCGATCACGATGCCCGCGATTAAGCCGGCGGCAATCGAACCCCACACGCCCAGCAGTCCCCAACCTTGCGGAAGGATGCCATCATTCATGGCATAGGTGACTCCGCCGGAAGGCAAGACCAGCACCAAATACACCAGTACGAAACCCACCACGAACACGCCCAAACTGCTGCCGTTGATCCCGCGGGCCAGAGCTTTCAACAGGTTGCGTTGCGTGGCCCCTTCTTCGGTTCGCACCAAGAAAATGCCGCCAATGGAAAGCAAAATTCCCAACGCGGCCAACAGCATGGGCAGCAACAACAACATGAATTGCATTTTGACGGAGACACCATGAAACGCCGCCACGCCCAAAGCGGCGGAAGCCAAAATCGAACCGCAATACGATTCGTAAAGGTCGGCCCCCATCCCGGCGACATCGCCCACGTTGTCGCCCACGTTGTCGGCGATGGTGGCGGGGTTTCGCGGATCATCTTCGGGAATGCCGGCTTCGACTTTGCCGACCAAGTCGGCCCCCACGTCCGCCGCCTTCGTGAAGATCCCCCCGCCCACGCGGGCAAACAACGCTTGCGAACTGGCCCCCATTCCGAAGCAGAGCATCGTCACGGTGATGGTCACCAGGGGCATGTCCACGAACCAATGCAGCACGGCGAACCACAGGCAAATGTCCAACAACCCGAAGCCCACGACGACCAACCCCATCACCGCACCGCTGCGGAAGGCGACTTGCAAGCCTTCGTTCAAAGAGTTTTTGCAGCCCTGGGCCGTGCGGGAACTGGCCAGGGTCGCGGTTTGCATTCCAAACCACCCCGCCAAGCCGGAGAAAAGCCCGCCCGTCAAAAACGCGAAGGGAACCCAATTCGATTGGGCATGAAACACAAAGGCCACCACGGCGAGCAAAGCGCACACAATCGCAAAAAAGAGGGCGACCACTTTATATTGCTGAAATAGATAGGCCCTCGCGCCACGCGAACGTGCTCGGCGATTTTGACCATTTCCTCGTCGCCGGGGTGCTGGGCTTTCATCCAAACGAAGAATTTTCGCGCGAAGACCAAGGCCACAATCGAGCAGATCAGGCAAATAGTCCAACCCAAAATGATCGGCCATTCTTCGACCGTTTCCCCGCCAGCAGCCGGGGCTTCTTCCGCCGCCCAAAGGGAAGTTGTGGTTCCGAAGAACACCAACAACAGGAAAGCGGTTCGCAGCAACGTCGGCCAGGATAACCCGATCCGCCCTTTGCCCGCCAAGAAATCCAGAATGTCTAACGAGGTGCAGCGCTAAGGAATCTCATCCTAAGACTCGTCTCCGTGGTTTGAGAATCCCGGCAATCAGCCGGAATGAATTGAGGGGATGTCATCGAGAAAAACGTGCAAAATTTTGCATTTTCGTGGTGAGTGTAGTGCTGCCCATATCCGATTGTCAACTTAGTCGAAAAGCCGAAAATCAGGAAAATCGCGGGGATTTCCTCGTGATTCAAAGTCGAAGCTCTACCCACCGGTTGGAATTTCAAACGGTGGGTTAGCGGCCCATCGGCGAACCGGAATAAAAAACCACGTTGACGAGCAGGCCGAAGGCAATTCCCAACAACGCAAAGTGGATGAACCGTTGAAAGCGGGCTTGCGACAAACGCCGGCTCAAAAAATGCCCGGCCGTGAATGCCAACAGCGTCAACGGCAGGCACATCGCGTAATGCCAAACCACGGTTTGGGTCCAAAGCCCCTTGAAAGCATGGCCCGCAAGCACCATCGAACCCGCCAATAAAAAATAGCCCTGCAACGTCGCCCGAAATTGCAAGGCCGACCATTCCCGCAAAAACCCGAAGATGATTAAAGGCGGCCCGTGCGTGTTGTAGGCTCCGCCCAGAATCCCCGCGATCCAACCGAATCCGAACCCCCAACGGTTGCTTTTCAAGTGAAATCGGCGGGGATGCGAGAGCGAAAACGCCGAGAACGCCAAAATCACCACCGCCAACACGCCCTTCACAGTGCGTTCGTCCCCATGCGTCAGCAGCCACAATCCCAGCGGAATCCCGAACACCGCCCCGATCACCAATCGCAAGGCGGCCCCCAAATCCACGTGCCGCCAATCGGCCAGAATAATCCCCACGGTCACGGTCATCGAGACCATCGCCACCAAAGGCGTTGCAAAAGACATCGGCACGAAGAAGGCCAACAAAGGCATCGCCACCAACGCATTCCCAAACCCAAACGTGCATTGCACGAACGTGGCCAGAAACATCACCAATAAAATCCAAACCGTGGGCATCGCCCCAGGGTATGGAGAGTCCGAACGATAATTCAAGTTCGTGACTCTGCGAAAATCAAAACGCCCATCTCTTCTCGCCGACTGAGAGAATCTTGAGAAAATATTGCGAATTGTGATCCGATTGCCCGAAATCCCCGTTGACTGGTTGGCGGAAGCGTTTAACGATTTTCACTTTTCGCGAGTTTGGGCAAGAATCCTTTTGACCTTCTGGGGTTTCGATGGGACGATAGTGTTCAGACCTTTCCCCGTCGTTTTCCTTTCCGACACATTGGGCATTCCCTTCGCATCCGTTGGAGTTCGGCTCATGGAATCGCTTTACTTTCTCTGCGCGGCCATCGCGGGCGGCGTTCTGTTGGTGCAGTTCCTATTCGGACTGCTGGGCATGGGGCACGATGTCGATCTGCACGATGGCTCGGCGGATTTCCATTTGGATCATGCCGATGGTATGGATCACGGCGAGAGTGCCGATCATGCCGGCACTTGGTTTGTGGGATTGCTGAGTTTCCGCGCGATGTGCTCGGCGGTGATGATGTTCGGCCTGACTGGTTTGTCCGCCCGAACCCTATACGAACCTGGAACCACGTTTGCGATTGCCTCGGCCTGCGGGATTGCCGTGCTGTTCGGCGTGGCCTATATGCTGAAAACGCTGTACGCCTTCGCCAGCGATGGAACCGTGCGCGACTTGGACGCCATCGGCAGCACAGGCAGCGTGTATTTGACAATCCCCGCCCAGAACCAGGGCAAAGGCAAAGTCACCATCGCCGTGAAGGGACGCACGATGGAATACGAAGCCTTGACCGAAGGCGAAAGCCTGCCCACCGGCACGGCGATTCTCGTCGTGGACGTGCCCGCGCACGATGTGCTTTGCGTCGTGCGGGACGATGAACCCTCTACTTCCCAAGGAACCAGCCATGTTTGAACGTTTCTTCCTGCCGGCGGCGTCTCTCACCGACATGTTCACAGGCTTCTTGCCGGTGGTCATCGGGCTGCTCGCCATTTTCATCAGCCTGCTGCTTTTCATCGCGCAGCGCTATAAACGCTGCCCCTCGAACCGGGTTCTGGTGATTTACGGAAGCGTGGGCAAAGGCAAATCCGCCACCACGGTCCACGGCGGCGGCAAATTCGTATGGCCGATCATCCAGGATTTCGATTATCTGTTCCTGGAACCGATTCAAATCGAAGTCCCGCTTGAAGGATGCTCTTTCCAGCGAGAACATTCGTGTCAGCGTGCCCAGCGTGTTTACCGTGGCCATCGGCACGCAGCCGGAGATCATGCAGAACGCCGCCATCCGTTTGCTGGGTTTGAATCTCTCCGCCATCAAGAAGCAAGCTGAGGACATTATCTTCGGCCAACTTCGCCAGGTCATCGCTTCGATGGCGATTGAAGACATCAACCGCGACCGCGACACGTTCCTGCACAGCATCCAAACTTCGCTGGAACCGGAATTGAAAAAAATCGGTTTGGTTCTCATTAACGTGAACATCACCGACATCACCGACGATTCGGGTTATATTGAAGCCATCGGTCGCCGGGCCGCCGCCGAAGCCGTGCAGAATGCGCGGGCGGATGTGGCTGAGCAAGAAAAGCTGGGCGAAATTCGCGTGGTCGGGGCGGAACGCGACCGCATGATTCAAGTCGCCGATGCCAACAAGCTCAAGCAGATCGGGATTCGCGAAGCGGAACGCGAACAAGCCGTGCGGATCGCAGGATTGAACCGCGAACAACAAGTGGCCGAGCAAAGCGCCGTTTACGAACGGGAATCTCAAGTCGCCAATGCCGAGCAGCAAAAACGGATTTCGGTCGCCGCCGCCAACGCAACCGCGTTTGAGGGGGAAGCCGAAGCCGAAGCGAAAATGGCCGATGCCAAAGCCAAGTTGCAGGTCGCCCAGGCGGAAGCCTTCCGCATCGGCGAAACCAAGAAACGCGAAGCCCAAGCCTCGGTGGAAGAAGCTCAAAACTTGGCGATGGCCAAAGCTGCCTTGGCCGAAGCCGAACGCATGTGGAAGCCGAACGCCGGGCCGAATTGGAAGCCCCCGCCAAGGCCCAGAAAGCCCGCACAATCGTGGAAGCCGAGGCCGCCGCCGCCAAAAGAAAGCTCGAAGCCGAGGCAGAAGCCAATGCGATCTTCGTCAAGTTGGAAGCCGAGGCCAAAGGCCAATTCGAGATTCTGGCCCGCAAGGGGGAAGGTCTCCGCGAGATCATCAGCGCCTGCGGAACCGCGCAAGACGCCTTCCAACTCTTGATGCTCGAACATCTCGACATGCTCGCCAGCAAATCCGCCGAGGCGATTTCCAACATCAAGTTCGATAAGGTCATCGTCTGGGAGAACGGCAGCAACGCCAACGGGCAAACCGCGACCTCGAACTTCCTGCAAGGCATGTCCCGCAGTTTACCGCCGATGTTGCAAGTCATGCGGGACATCGGCGGAATCGAAGTTCCCGAATACCTCGCCAAACTCACCCCGGAGAATGGCGATTCCACAAACGGAACCGCCGCCACATCCCCAAAACCCAAAGGTGAAGCCGTCGGCAAAGGCGACAAAAAGGCATAGGCACGCCAAGAAATCCACTTTACCTCTAGTTCAAAAAGCGAGCGGGGGCGTAAACTCCCTGGTTTTGAAAATGCTTGAAAAGATAAGGAGTTTTCCGAAATCCAACGGCGGGGTGGGTCGTATTGGAGTGCCGTTATTAAACTTTGCTTTTCGGATTTGTTATTCCCGGCAACCTGCCCCCAGCGTGGCAACAGCAGCACTTCCAAGGGCAGTTTCGATTGCCGATGGAGTCCAATCGGTCCCTCTGCGTCAAGAATGACGGATGGCCGATCTATACAAATTCATCTTTCACGCATTGACTTACAGGCGCGGGAAGGACGCCTTCGTGGGTTTCAATGGTTTCAACACCGTTGGGAGTGGTTCGCGAGACTCGGTAACGAAACCCATCGCACACCTGCGAGGGCTGGGCCTTGCCATGCGATTGGAACAGCGCTTCTACTTTTTGTTGCTCCGCGTCGGAGAGCGCTGCCGTGTCGATCTCCCCGTGGCTTCGGATATGAGCACCCACTCCGCCGAAGCCTGCCAATCCTCCGATTCGTTCCACATGAAGTTTTGCCATTTCGTCGGCCTCCGACTTTATAGACCCACTGCGGTCCAAGCCTTGTCCACCGCGGTTTTCACGGCGGGTTCGGCTGGAAACAGGCTGCCCGCCAGCGCGAGTTCGCTTCGCGAACACGCTCATTTTCATGTTAGGGTTCGGAGCGAAGTCGGTCAAAGCCTGATACCAAATCTGGCCGGCCTTTTCCCAGCTTTTTCCGCCGATGGCAACGGCAGCCTTGTAAAAGGCGAGGTTCGGGATGCCGCTGCTATAGTGGGGATCCATGCCGTTGTGATACTGAGAGAACTTCGTCGGTTGCGGCGAGAGGCAGTGTTTCGCGGCGGGTTTCGCCATGTCGCGCAGGCAGGTGAAGCCGCGGGCAATCGCGCCCGGCCCCATAATATCTTTGCCGATCAGCCAGTCTGCTTGGGTCACTGCCTGATTGGCCCGCCATTGACGAAACATCGAACCGAACACATCCGAAATACTCTCGTTCAGGCCGCCCGCCTGGTTGGTGTAGCTGAGACCTGCGGAATACTGCGTCACCCCGTGCGTCAGCTCATGAGCAATGACATCATTGGCCTTGGTGAAGTCGATGAAGATGTTCCCATCCCCGTCACCGTAGGTCATCTGGCTCCCATTCCAGAAGGCGTTGTTGTAGTCCACGCTGTAGTGAATGGAAGACAGAAGCGTCTTTCCCGCGTTGTCCACCGAGTTCCTACCGAAAAGTTGCTGGTAAAAGTCGGCCACCGCCGACGTTTCGACGAACGCCCGCTTGGCCGTTGCATCCGAGGAAGAGCCGGGATTTGCGAGGGGAGTCCCGGGCAGCGTATTGCCATGTGCGCAATTGAAAACCGTGATGACGGGGGGAGCGGCTGCAGCGGCCGCACTCAGACCGCTGGGGAGAATCTTCTTTGCCAACCGGGCGAGCTTGGAATGCGCGTTCCGCACCTTCCGCCACTCTTTTTCAAATTGCAGAGTATCGGCGAAGGTCTTCCGCTCTTCGGTCGATAATTTCTTATCCTTCGCGAACCGTTCAAGCACATCATGAGGAATGATGAAACAGCGGCACGCACACCCATGTGCGTCAGATCTGACACGGCCTCCGTTTTGTGTGAGAGTTGAAATCTTGCCGGACACCACATCAGATTGCTTGTTCATTGTAAGCACTCTTGTAGAAGGTCATCTTACATGGTGATCGTACCTGCGACTGTCCAAACTATCAAGTTCCCCTGCCGGGGCCGCATGTGAGTGTGTGTTTCACAAAACTTGCCGTAGGACCGCTTGACTGCCGAGAGCCACCACGATTCGGGAATCCAAGACCCCGCGGCTTCGTCGTCTACCGCCACGCCGTCAACCGATCGCGAACCCGCGTCAAATCAGCAGGCACCACGCGTTGATTCCAACTCGCCATCGCCGACCTCCCAAAAAGAGAAGCCGCCCGCGATAGCAAATCCGCAAAAACGCATCATGCACCTTTTCCGAAAGGGCACGGCGTTTGAGAGACCAGTCAAAATGGAGGGGCAAAAAAGTGTCCCCGCTCGGATTCTTGCTAACTAAACGGGCGCGGCGAGAAAGCCCGTTTCATGGAGGTTGGCGACCACCTCGTAAACCTTGTACTCCTCATCGGTCATCTCGACCGTTTTCAGTTCTGAATCGGAGAGTGGAGAGCCGAAAAAATCGTACCAGCATCTGGGACGTTCCCGGTCAATGCGATCAAAATCCAAGCAACAAGCCACGGCCGGCGCATTTTGCACCGAAGGATATCCTGCGCACCGGGCCAATTTCTTCAAATCCCATAAACCGCTTGTAGAACCCGGCATGCTTGGGATGAACCGCGATCAGGAATTGGTGCATCCCGTTCTTGCGGGCATACTGGGCCATTAACCGCGTGAGCTGCACGAAGATCGGCAGAAAACTACGAAAATCCGTCGTGCAGCCGGCGAGACAAGACACCTCGCCGACGAAGAGGTTCCGTTCCCGCGACTGGGTCACTTCTTTTCGGTAAATCGTTTCCATGGGAAGACCCGGCGTCCCATCGGCAACAAGGCTGACGGTGCAGATCGGCTTTTCGTCTTGGACGGCCAAAAACACCTGTGTGGAAGGAAGCAGTTGATAGGGGGTGACGCGGTAGCGGAAGCGGTTGGGGGGAATCAATCCCGCCTTGACGTAGTGCTCGTAAATCAGCCGAAATGCCGCCAAGCGATCATCCTTGGAGTTGGCAATTCGGCATTCAATGGAGTGTTTTCGAGGGACCGTCAAATGCGGGGGAGGCGAGAGCAGTTGCGTCATGAAGGAGATCCACGCAAGAATAAGGAAGAGGGGGAGACATGAATTTGCAATGAATGGAAAACTTTATGATTCGTGCTGGAAGAGCGAAGTTCCTGCGCCGTTCAACATGCAAGAGACCGCGACGTGCCGCAAGATTTAGAGTGGTTAGGAAGGGGAAGCAGTGGCCGACTTTCAAACTGGAGATCGCCGGAACGGCAGGGATTTGTACAACGCCAGTTAAGCTCTCTTGACCGGGACGGGGATCATGACAAAGCCCGGTGTTATAGACACTCGACCATCGGATACGAAAAGTTTTTCAGCGAGGAAACACGAAACAAACATTTCCCAAAAGAATTGCGGGATTCTCAACAAAGTGGGTTGATCTTGTCCGACTTTGGAAGCCCATCCGGTTGCGACGCGATTCATAACGACCGTATCCTATTCGGTACAAAGTTTCTCTGATGTGTTTCTCATCAGCTTGATGTTCTGCATTTTTGTTCAAAAGGAGTTTGCGGGGCAATCATCGGGAAAATCCGCAGGAGATATGCTGGTTGTTTACTTATAGAAACGACAGCCGATCTCAAGAAGCGGACAAGAAAGTTCTCGGATTTTTCCCCCATTCGGTCGTCGGACTTATTCTGCAATGCACCCGCTTCGAGACACTATCGAATGAATCCGCCAGAAAAAAAGACTCCGGGGTCGATTACCATGCTGTTGCAAGGGCTTTGCGATATCGATGAGACAAAAACCAAAGAATTTTGGGATTTGTTTTTTCCGCGGCTGACGCGAGTCGCGAATAAAATTTTGGGCTGCTACCAGGACGCCGAGGATGCCGCCCAAGAGGCTCTGGTGAAATTTTGGACAAAGGTGACAACAGAGGCAAAGAAGGCAAGAGAGGAAAAGGAAGAGAAGAAGGTAAGGGAGAAGAAGAAGGTAGCTAAAGAAGAGGATGATCGCAAGAATCCTGAGGATGAGGAGGAATGTGAGGAAGGGGAAGAAAAAGGAGAAGGCTCCTTTCGAGATGAATCGATTTGGAATTTGGGCGTTTCTCTCCAAAATCACGATTCGCCAAGCGATCGATTTCCTCAAGCATCGCGGACGAGAAAAACGCGGAGGGGGAAAAGTCTATACGGAAACCGACATGGGTTCTCTCATCGGAGAAGACAATTGGGATTTGGATTCCGTGATTGGTGAGCTGAGCTTTCACGAATTCGACATGGTACTCGATGAATTGTTGACTTCGCTACCGGAAGAAGACCAGTCGATTGTGGTGGGACGAATGATGGGCTACACCAATCGCGAAATCTCAAAAAAGCTGGGCTGTTCCGAAAAACACATCCGCCGAAAAATCATCACTCTTCGCAAGCGAGTTCAGAATTCTTCACTCTAAGGCTCGGAAGCGGAATGCCTCGCTCTCGGCGATCGCCTCCGTCAAAGCACGTTCGGAGAAATGCTCGGCAGGAAGAGCTAGGAATTAGACCTCTCGCGGGCAATCATGTCGCATTTTTGCTGTCAGACATTGCAACCCGAAGCGTACGCGAGGCAAACAGTTAGGGTTCTTCGCTTACGCTTCGGGTTATGGTCAAACCTGCCCGTTTGAAGTATAGATTGCCACCCTATGACTTTGCTTTCGGATTTGCTCTTCCCGCCAAGCGACCCCAGCGTGGCAACAGCGACCCTCCCGAGGGCAGATTGACGATGGAGTTCAATCGGCAAATTTGATGCATCTCACGGCAATCTGGCCCCGGCCGCTCCCTCGGATCCAGGCGACGGGATGGTGATCGCCTCGTGCGGCGTGAAATACTCATCGCACAATTGGATCTTCAAAGGCGGAGAGAACGCAGTCTCGGCCAGAGTCCGTCCAATGTCTCTGAATGCATCGACGGTTTCAGCGTCATCCCATGCGTTATCCCCAAGTACGAATGAAACGGTATGCCGGCCAGACGAAGACTCAAGTCGGACAGATGCTCCCCCTGTGCCGAAAAACTCAATCTCGCGCAGAACGCCGGCTAACTTCCGCGCGTCGGCTTCCGTTGCGTCCCCGGAGTAATACACTTCGTCATTGCCGAACTCCACAACCGTTCCGAATGATGGTTCGAGAAGCAAAGCACTGAGTTCGCACTCGGCGCTCATTATTCACGGGCGATTAGGTTCTCGTGAACTCGCGATGCGGCCCATTCCGTCGTTCATCCCGCCAATTCCCCCGCATACTCATTTCCATGAAAAAATCTCCTCAAAGTTTGTCCGCTTTTCGCCGGGGAAATGCGATCTCCCTGTTGAGCCTGTTGCAATCAGCAACCCATCAATCTGCCCGGCAGACTCTTTCTGTTGGCGGGAAGATGGACGGCTGAGATGGTCTCAGCCGCCTTCAAGGGAATCATCGGGAGAAGTCCAATGCTCAAAACCAAGAAAGCCAAGAAAGTTGTTCGCGAGTTGAAAGCCCTTCGAACCAATGCCCGGAACACAGCCGGGCGGATTACTAATCTGTGTTGCCGTTGCTGCCGTTGCTGGTAGGCAAATCGCAGCCCAAGGATGTCGCCGGGGTAAGTCTTCCCACTAAAGGGGAGTGGGAAGACTTCTGCTTTTCATTTTGTTCTTTGCTACGAAGCAGGCATTCTCAGAAGGCTTTTGCTCAGCCGAGGACAACGGACAAAGAACGAATTTCCCAGGAGCTAATCTGTGATGCTGCCAGCCATTGGATATGCCCTTCGCGAACAAAACCGGCCCATTTTGGATGATCCCGCCATCAACGCGGCGGAGATCACCTTCGAGCGAGCCGATGATCCCTTGCGGATCGACCGCTATATTCAGGAAATGGAATTTGATCTTGTCAGCGTGCATGCCCTGAAGCTTTCCGTCGCCAGCCCCGAACCGCCCGGCGCGGGCTACCTCAAGGCTTTGAAAGCCATCGCGATGGAAAACGGGGCGCGGAGCATCAGCGATCATTTGGGCTTCACCCGCGATGGGGACAATGGCGTCGAGATGGGCCACTTCGCCCCGCCGCCATATACCGAACCTGCCCTCGAGGCCACCGTGCGGAACATTGAGACCATTCAAGACTATTTCGGCGACATTCGCTTCTACGTGGAAAACATTGCCTATTTATTTTCCTTCCAAGGCACGATGAGCGAAGCCGAGTTTCTGCGTCGCGTGCTCAAGCAAAGCGGCTGCGGTTGGGTGCTGGACGTGACCAACGTCTATGCCAACTCGCGGAACTTCGGCTACGATGCCTACGAGTTCATCGCCGAGGTCATGCCCGCCGCCGATTGCGTGCAAATGCATCTGGCAGGCGGGTTCTATGATGACAAAGCCGGGATGTACATTGACAGCCATTCGCATCCGATCCCCGAACCCGTGTGGGATTTGTATCGGCACTCGTTGGAGCTGGGCCGAGGCAAGTTGGATGCCGTGTTCATCGAGCGCGACCAAAACTTTCCCGATGAAGCCGGTTGCGCGCGAGGAAGTCCGCACCACCCGCCGCATCGCCGAGGAAGTCTGCCTCACAAAAGCTATCTAATCCCCGCATTCGGCTTGGCAATGTTTAAGGTCAAGAGACCCATGACGGCATCATCGAAGCATGAGGAATACGCGGAGCAAATCCGCCGCTGCGCTCACGCCTTGTCGCTGGCGAAAAACGATCAAGTCACCGGCGACTTGGCCGGCGGGCACACGCTCGGCATGCTCAAAATGTTTACCGAGGGCAATCTTGAGAAACGCTGTGACAAGCTGGCAGACCAGTTCGAGTTTATGCGGGATGAGTTCGCCGACCTGGATAATCTGATCGTCGAGTACGTGAAAAGCATTCCGCTCAGCGCCTATGACACCGGCTGCACCGATGCGGAGCGGTTTCTCAATCACTTGGAAGCCACTCGGCTGCTCACTCCGGAGCAGCAGGATTTCGTGACCTGCCAGCATGCCCGCCATGCCTTGGAACTACTGGCGAGGGAACACCGCTTAGAGCACGTTCGCTTTCAGGAAATGGCGAGCCTGGTGGAAACGCTCGCGGGGGAGTGGGTTGGCAATCCCGATTTGCGGCTGTATTTGAATCCCCTCCGCGTTTGGGCCACCTTCCAAACCAAGGCCCTCTTGGATGAAGACGACGAGACGCCCGCCACGGTTGTATTTTATCCCGCGCACGGGGACATTCGCACGGCGGTTCTGGAAGAGGATGGGCTTGCCGCCTGCAGGCTTTTAGAAACTCGTCGCCCGGCAAGATGGGATGACCCCGCCTGGGAGCAAATCGGTTTAGACCGCGAGGACCGCGTGGAAATCTGCCGCGATCTCGCCGAGATTGGCCTGGCAGCATTTGGTTAGATTGAGTTGAGGGGCCGCCGCGTTAACCACTCACTTTGTCGGATAGGAACATGGAGTCTCACGCACTCGAAGTCTCACCCATTCGCACAGCGGATGGTACGAAACACGCACCGGAGCCGCCTGCGGCTTTGACGTTGCGCGGCGTGTTTCGGCTCAACAAGTGGCCAATTCTGGCAACCTATGCTCTGTTTAGCCTGGAAAATTTTCTCAGGCTCGCCCAGCCATTGGCCGTGGGTTGGGCCATTAACGATTTGCTTGCTTCGTCTTATCGCGGCTTGATGTGGTTTCTCGCTCAGCACTTGGCGCACCTGGCGATCGGCACAGTTCGCCAGATGTACGACACCCGCGCGTTTACCGCCATCTATACCGAATTGGCGACGCAGTTGGTGGCGGATCAAAGGGCGAATGGGATCGCGGTTTCACGAGTGTCCGCGCGGTCGGCCATGTCGCGGAACTACGTAGAGTTCTTCGAGCAATACGTGCCGATGGTGATTCGCGCGCTATATTCGGTCGTGGGAGCGCTCATCATGTTGGCGATTTATGATGGCATGCTGGTGGTTTATTGCCTGGGGTTGATCCTACCCGCGATTTGGCTCAACACGTATTACAGCCGGAAGACATTCGCCTTGAACGGACAATTGCACGATGAGTTCGAGCGCGAAGTCCACGTGATCGAGCGGGGCGATGCGAAAAGCATTCGCGAGCATTACCACGCCGTCGCCGGTTGGCGGGTGCGTTTGTCGGATGCGGAAGCGATCAACTTCAGCCTGATGGAGTTTTTCATCTTAGCCCGCATTATTCGTGAGTGTTTCGATTTCGATCGTCGGTTGGCTTTTCGAGCGATTGGTTGAGCGAGGTCCAGACCGGTCCCCTCCCAGATTTTTTTGTGCGGCGGACGGGTTCTGGCAGCGGGACGGAACTTAGGACATCAGCCAGGAGCAGTGGCGAGAACGGTCTGCATCACGTTCAAGAAATGCGGCAGGTGCGGCCAGTGTGCGGGAAGACGGATGCGAATGTGTCGAGCGCGGATCACCACCTCCGCGGCGACTTTGATCACGCGGGTCCGCCAAGTTTCCGCGTGGCCTTCCCCCAAGGGATCACTGCGGCGACGCTGGTTGTCGTAACGCTTTCGGTCCGGCTTCGGCATCGCCTCGCGATCCAACCCGCCGGGCACTTCGGGAGGGTCGGCCACGCGCTGCCGCATCCGCACCAACAGGTGGTAAGCCAGCACATGCAAACACAATCGAAAGGCATTGGCCAGCACGCGGTGGTCGCTCAAACGGTCGGCGTCCAACGAGACTTTCAATTCCTTGTGACGGTTCTCGCTTTCCCCGCGCTGCACGTATTCGTCATAAACTCCCTGCGGCAAAACTTCCGCGCCCGCTCGGTTCGTGACCACCGCTCGGCGGTTGGTTCCTTGCAGGTGCGCTTCGACTTTGACCACCACATAACGCGCTCGGTCCCACGTTCCCGCGCAATACCAAAACCCCGTAAACCATCGCACCTTGGTGTTCTCGTGCGTGACCAACTCGCCGCGTTCTTGGAGTGCCGCCACCTGCGCTTCGTGCTGCGAAACCGCTTGTTCCAAGAGGTCTGCGGTGCGTTGTTTGATCACCGAGTTCATTTGATAGCCCAAGGTGTAGATCAATCTCAACTCCTCGCACACCGCGTACATTTCCGGTTGGCCGAACCCGCTATCGGCTCGGACTTCGATGACCACATCCGGCCACGCCGCGCAGGCGATGCACCAAAAACTTGAGGTCCGCATCCGCCCCCAAACACGCTTTCGCCGTGCCATGCCGCAGGCTGATCGAGACGACCAAGTCGGTCTCCGCCGAAGTGATCGCCAACGGCAAGTATTGAGACTGCCGATAAAATCCATGAAACAACGAGAGTTGTTGTTGCCCGTGGGCCGGATCATCAAAGGCATCCAGATCGAAGAGCAATCGACTCGGCGGTTCCTCGAACGAGGCGATGAACTGATCGATCAACGTGCTTCTCAGTCGAAACAAATCGCCCGGCGTGATCGCATTTTCAAAGCGGGAGAGCGTGGGCTGGCTGGCCAACGGGTCTTCGCCGGGGACGCGGTCCGCGATCAATTGAAACACGGGATCGAAGCGTAAGGTGTCATGATCATTTTGATCGGGATAGCCCGCCAAGATGCCGAACATGCGCGAGCGCACCATTTCCAAAGTGGAATGTGTGATAGATGCGGACCGCCGGGAATCCCGCAGCGCCTGGTTGAACCCCGCCGTGAATCCCAACTGATGATCCAGTTCTCGAAAGGGCAACAGACCCGCATCACTGGTCAATCGGAGTGGTGTTGTCTCCACCACCACGGGCTTTTTCGAGAAAAAAGAGAAGCGATTCGTCTCAACAGTTTGTAAACTCATGAGGAGCCTCCGCGTCACGTCCAAAGTTCAGAACAACACAAACTTTAGACGTATGAGGGGGCTCAATCTTTCAAACCTTCACGAATAATCCGGGTTAGGCGTGCTGCTGCTGTCGCTCATGCGGTTTTGCAGGGGGAATGCACCGCCGCCCGCCGGTGACATCTTCGCCGTGTTCCGTTACGTGTTGATGTTCATCATGGGGATGGACACCGTGCCCCGACTCGTGCAGCAAATCAGCCGCCTGCGAGACATCGGCTTCCGCCTGGCCGGCCCGCGAGGAAGAACTTCGAAGCCAGATTAAAATGAAGTCACAGCACCCGCCGGTCCTGAGTCAGGTGATAGTCGAACAGTTCCTCATCGAAAGTTTCTTCACCGTGAACCCACCGCTTGGAAGAATCTTGCCAAAAAGCCAAACGCACCACCCGCCGCAAAAGTTAATCCCCCCTGCTTAAACCGGACGCTTATGCTCTCACGATAATTCCTCAGCGACCCGGCTTCTGCACATCGTCCGCTGTCCCACCACGAAAAGACTTACAATCCCCGCGAGAAATAATGTGAGAGTGGATGGTTCGGGAACGACATTGACGCCTGAGACCGTGAAACTGCTATTATTCACAGTCAGCGTGCCATCGCCTGGGATCGTTTGAATACCAGGCAATATATCATTACCCACGGTGAAGTTCGTTCCCAAAAACGGGGAAGCATTATTCACATTCAGGCCGACATTATAGATGCCTGCTGTCGAAGGAGCTAGCACAGACAATTGACCGAGAAAAATGCCATCATCCGAATCGAGAATCCCCGTATCCGTCCCAAATGGTGGTCCATCGCGAAAGAATAGAACAAAGCCGTTATCGGAGATGTCGGCATCTCCGAACAAGGGATTCCCATTGAGCTTACCGGTGAGATCAGCATCCAACCTGAACCCGAATCGCGAAAAGTCTGTGCCACCGGCAGTCAGGCTCGAATCGCTAGCGGAAATATCCAGCGTGAATGAGTCAATGACATCACCCATTTTGTCGGGAGTAAAAGAATCCAGGACAACATTGAAAGAGACATTACTACCGCCCGTCACGGGGCCGGCGAAGTCCGGAACCAACGAGACCGTGGCTTGAAGCATCCCTGCAAAAGTTGGAGTTGTCAGAACGAGACCCACCACCGTGAACTCGCAGCCAAGCGATAACAGTTGGGTTGTAAACGGTTTATCATGGGAAACCTCAATAAGATGCGATTGGTATCAGAAAAGTCTCTCACCCTAGGAGAATTGATAAGGCCGACCGGGTTAGGCAAACCAACGCAATCTCCCGTGCCGGAATATCGCTACCGATTCAACTCTAATTAATTCGACAGGTCCGTTTTTATTTGATGAACAACTCTGAAAACTCAACTTGACTGGGGTAGATTTTGTGACACACGAAACTTCTTATTGCAAACTGTTGCCATACATATTGCGAAGCCAACTGTAATAGTCCCCCGCAGATATGATGCCGTCGCCATCAAAGTCGAAGGCAAAGTTATAGCCGACTTGACCGACCCGCCGATTGAACTGAACGATACTCGGGTCGAACCATGCGGCCCGGTCCTCGATATTAACGACCTTATCCCCCGTGAAGTCGCCTTTGAGGCGGTGGAAATTAAACCGGTACAAACCGTCCATGATTCCATCCGTGTCGGCAAACACGCTATCCAATAAACGGAGTTGGTAGTTATCGTTGGAGAGGAGTGTCTGGTGGCTCCCCCCGAACCCGTCGATCGTCAGATCAATAGTCAGTGTTCTGGTGTCGGCATTCCACTGGAAATAATCCTTGCTCAAGTTCACTTTGCTAGGATTGTTTGTTAGGCCGTTAACCTCCACGACGTTCAAAATGTCTCCGCTATCGATCAGGGCCTGCACGTCCGCGTTGCCTGTGACTAGGATTTTGATCGTTTCCAGATTCGATCGCTGTGCCGCACCATCGTTCACGATAATTTGTTGGACGATTAACGGGGCCAGATCATCGTCCGCGATCGTGCCCACGCCGTGGTCCTGGCCTTCTAAAATGATGGCATGGACGGCGTTGCTGAGGTTGACGAAGAACGTCTCGTCGGGTTCGTCGAGGGTATCCCCCAGGATGGGAACTGCGATTGTCCCGCTCGTGCTGCCGGCGAGAATCGTGACTGTGCCTCTGACGGCTGTATAATCGCTGCCTGCCGCCGCCGAATTATCTTGCGTGCCGAAATCGACGGTGACGTCGAACCCGCTGAGAGCCGACAGAGTGACTGTGAAAACTGCATCGGTTGTGCCGAGATCACCTTCACTTACCGAGACATTGTTGATGCTGAGGATGGGAGCGGTATCATTATCAGTGATCGTTCCGGTCGCCTGGTCGTCGGCAATGGCGGCGTTCGTGGGATTGCTGAGGTTGACGAAGAACGTTTCATCGGGTTCGTCGAGTGTATCCCCCAAAATCGGAACCGTAATCGTGGCGCTCGTGCTGCCGGCGAAAATTGTCACTGTGCCGCTGACGGCTGTATAATCGCTGCCCGACTTGGCTGTGCCGTTGGCTGTGGTGAAGTCGACGGACACATCGGCAATGCTGATCCCCGAGAGGCTGACCGTGAACACGGCGTTGTGCGTGCCGGCATCGCCTTCGGCGACCGATACATCGTCAATGCTTAACGACGGAATCACGGTGATGCCGGCATCGGCCAAGGCCGGGGCGGCTTCCACGTGGCCTACATTGACGGTGGCGACCGTGTAGAAGGAGTACGTGTGGCCGAATTCGCCGGTCGCGTCGGCGGAAGTCAGCGTCGTGTTATGCAGCCAGAGTTCCGATGGACCACCGTCAACCGCGCGATACACGTCGTAGCTCGCGATGCCGGAACCGCCCGCATCGTCGCTGCCGGACCAGGAGACTGTAAAACTCTCGGATGTGGTTGTCGCGGGCAGCGGATCGACGCTGCTCGCAGGCGTGCCGGCGTCAATGGTGTTCGAGACCGGCGGCGTGTCCAGCGAACTCTCGTCCGAAAGCCCCGCATCGAAAATGACCGTGGCCTGGGCATCGATCACGGTGCCGGTAGTGGAAGTCGCCAACGGAGCGATCGAATAGCTGACCCAGCCCTCGCCGTGCTGCGCCTCATCATCGGGAGGTAGGAAGCCTTCGATCACACCGACCGGCTCATCGAGCGTTATCGGATCGATGGTGGTGAAAGTCCAGGTCACCACACCAGTCATGCGGTTGAGTTCGGCGGTCACATCCACGTAAACGCCGAGCGACTTAGTGGCATCAACGCGCGTGCTATAGAATTGCCGACCCGTGGGAACATCGACGATGAAGTCCCCGAACCCGAACGAACCAAGCTCGAAGGTGCTCAAGTCGAGGTCAGCATCGAGTTGCTGCGTGACGGTGACGACTTGTGCCGGTGCCGAGGCGTCCGGTTTATTCTCGAAGTAGACGGCGTAAGGGTAGGTTCCTTCGACCGGCACAAATTTCTGCGGTCCGAAGCCAGCGGGGCCGGAGAGGAAGTTCGGATCCTGGGGGCTGACTTCTTCCGTCTTGCCCTGAGCGGCAAAGTCCGCTGCTGAGACGACGGGGGTAGTGGCGTCCTTATAGAGTTCGTACGATTCGTAAAACAATGCGCCCACGACGATGACGTCGATCGTCCCTAAGATCACTACGCTCGACGCAGCAGCCGAAAGTCCCGCAATTGTAACGGTCGGGCCAAAGGCCAATGCGCCTCCAAACTCAAAGGGTGCCGCCACGAATCCAAGTAAACTGTACGCGCATGGTAAGGACTCTCTCACTAAACCGATCCCCAGCGAGTAGGAATTCGGGTTAAGACCGATCAGACCTGAGGGATCCTTGAATCCAACGGGGTTATTGTCGGCATAAGCGTACAGATTCACGCCACCATCCAGGCCCAGGGGATCCGGATTCAGAAACCGGCCACTAGCGGGCATATAAAATCGGGCGCACATAAAATCGAGACCGTTGCCTTCATTCATCACGCCATCCTGCCCAACGTATTGGAACGGATTCGGAACCGAACCGCTGACGGTATCCACTTCCCCGAACGGAAGGTAAGTATACGAAGCGGCGTAGTCGCCCGTCGCGTTGGTCAACCCGGCTGTCGAGCCGAGGGCATCGAAGTCGTAGTAGTCGGCATTTCCGCCGGCATCCACCCGACTCGTTAGCCCCAGGCCCAGCGTGTAATGGCTGACGAGTTGGCCGGTTCCGTCGTACTCCCCGAGCACAGAACCGAGGCTCGTCGGGTCCACCAAGTATTCCGTCGTTTGCCCGTTGTGTGTGGTCGCCGTACGGTGGCCGAGCGCATCGTAGTGGTAGTTCCAAGTGTCGGTCGGCGTGGTCACGCTGGTCAGCCGGTTGCGGCTGTCGTAGGTGTAGGTTGTGCTGCCGCCGAGTCCGGTCCGCATCGTGAGGTTGCCGTCGGCGTCATAGGAAAAAGTAGACGCTCCAGCCGATGTATATTGGTTGAGGTTATTCGCGACATAGACGGTGTCGGCACCGCTGTCGCTGACAACGGTGCGGTTGCCAACGGCGTCGTACGCATAGGTAATCTCCCGACCGCCCGGCAGAGATGCCGAGATCAGTCGGCCCGCTGCGTCGTAGCCGTAGGTTGTGATGCCGTCCAGGGTCGTTTCGGTGGCCACGCGACCGATTCGTGTCGTAGGTGTAGTCGAAGCGGGAGTTGACCGGGCCTTCCAAACCGATACCAGTGGGGATGCCGTGGTTCACCACCGATTGGACGGCTCCATTGGAGAAATAGGTATAAACGGTGTACGTTCCATTGCCGAGATCCTTTTCGGCCAACCGCCCGGCGGCGTCATAGCTGTAGGCAGCGACCGGGGCATTGCTACCGTCCGTGACGGCGGCCAGCCGGCCCCCCGCGTCGTAGGCATAATTTGTTGTGAACCCCGTTTGATCGACGGTTTGGGTCCGCCTCCCAGAGGCGTCGTAGCTGATCTGCAGAAACTTGCCATCCGGGTACGTCACTTTTGTTAGCCGATCAGCCGCCGTCGTAGTCCATCGTCGTCGTGCCACTGGCGTCGCTGGCGGTGTGTAGGTTTCCGCGCGTGTCGTAAGTGAAGACCGTCGTGCCGTTAGGATACTGGGCAGTGAGGACGTGGCCGCGGCTGTCGTAGGTATAGTGGATTGCTTGTCCGCGGCCATTGACTGCCTGCTCGACCAGACCCTGGAAATCCGTGGCAAATTGCATCCCTGTGCCGTCGGCGTAGACGATCGACTGCATGTTGCCTTGGCTGTCGTATGTGAAATTCGTTGTTGCCCCCAGCGGATCCTGGAAGGTCTGCAGTCCGTTGAACTGAGGATCGTAGTTGGCTCGGACCGAGTTGCCGAGGGGGTCCACGAGGCCGGCGGCATTTCCATTGTTGTCGTAACTGGTCTTCGCGGCGGCACCATCGGGAGCGACCGACAGCACGGGTTGACCGTTGTTGTCGTAGGTGATTTTCCGGAGGTTCCCCAGTGCATCCTTGATTGCGGCCGGCTGTCCGGTGATGTCGATGAGCACTTGGCTCGTCGCCCCGCTGCCGTCCGTAATTGTGTAACCGCCCGGGGACAGATAAGCGAAGGTGACCGGATTACTGCCGTCGTCCATGCCCGTCAGCCGGCCGTGGATATCGTAGGTGTTGGCCAGATGCGAGCCATCGGGATAAGTGGCCAATGCGAGTGCGTTTTCTTCTGCCGTACCCTGGCCGGTGACATAGGAGTAGGCATAGATTCCGCGCGGCACCGACGCGACCAGCAGATGCTCACCCGCGGCATCGTAGCTGTAAGTGGCGGTCCGGCCGGCGGGGTCGGTCACACTGGCAAGCCGGCCCTGCGGATTGTATGTAAAAAGGAGCTGATCGCCGTTCGAGTGCGACAGACTGGTCAACCGGTTGTCGGTGTAGCCGGCGGTGATGCGGTTGCCGTTGGGGTCCGCGACATAATCGAGGCGGCCATCTTCCAGAAAGGACGTGACCGTTCCATCCAGTTCCCGCAGCGTGAGGATTCCGCTACTGAAAGTCAGCGCCGCATGATCCGCTCCCACGCCCTGGTAGGTTCCATCCTTCTGAAGAACAAACTCTCTTTTCAACGCGCCTTCGGTGATGAATATATTGCCCGTCGTGTTGTCGATGCCTGCGGACACGTCCCAGTTAGACACCCAGCCGTAGCCCAGATTGCCGACGTGGTTCCTCCCCACAATCGACTGACTAAACGTCCTCGCAAACGTGAGAGGCAGGCCGGGCTCGGCAAAGGCGACGTCCACAGCGCTGCCGAGCGTGGGGATTGGGGCGGCGGCCGTGGCTTTCTGGATTTCGAAGGCGATCAGCGTTTGCGTGTCGGTAATCGGCGTGCCAAGTTGTGCAAAGTAACTTGCGTCGGCTTCCAGCGTTGCCTGCAACTCGTCCGCGGTCGAGCCGATGGCTGCCGTGGCATTCGTCCAGATGGTGTGCCACACATCTGGCGGGATGGTTGGCGGACGATTCGCCTCTTCGACGACAGACCAGTCGATCATGGAGCCGGGCGGGAGCGTGTTGACGCCGAAACCGTGAATGTGGTGATTGCCCGACGGTTTGGGTTTGAAAATGGCTCCGAACGAAGTGGAGCGTCTGCCGCCGAGGAGAATCGAGTCCACGGTCGTTTGCTGCGGCACCGTGTCGCCTCCGGTGATCTGGTAGAGCGGCAAAAGCACATCGTTCTGGCCGTAGTTCGTGATTGTGAAGTGGGCCACGATGGCAGCACCTACGCTAACCTGATCCGGCACGATGAGGATGGTTTTGAGCAATGGTACGTCCGCCGTCGCCGTCACTTCGAAGAGACTTTTAGCCACTGCCGTTTGTACGCCGTCATCTGCTTCCAGCATGTACTTCCCGGCCTCAACGCCCAGAAGATCGAACTTCGCCGTCAGGTGGTTCGCATCGACGAATATGACAGAATAAGGCTCTAGTGACCCAACCGCATTGTGCAGAGAGACCATTGTGTTGGAGGAAAAGCCGGCCCCAGTGATGTTGACCGTTCGCTGCCCTTGGTTGCCACCGGAACTTGGGTCGAATTGGGTGATTTCGAACGGGGCGAGTTCGGCGCGCAGGGTGAAGGATTTCCCCGTATCGGCCCCCGGACGCCCGTGCAACAGAACGTAGTACGGTCCCGCTTGGCCCGCGGGCAACAGCACGATCTGATTCAGGCTCGTCGGGTCGTTTGCCGAAATATCAAAAGTGGAACGGGTGGGCATAACGCCGAAGCTCACCAGGATTTCGGACTCCAAAGAGACCGCGAAATCGGCGGCAAGCTGCACACTCGCGCCAGGTGGCACGTTCACCTTGTAGTAGAGATCCTGCCCGGCGGCGATGCTGCCGCCCACCGAGCTTCCAATATCAAGAAGCGGAACACGCACGGGCAAAGGAGCCAGAGCGGTTACGATGTTGTTGGTCCGGTTTATATCCGGCACTTGCAGGCCGCTATCGACGACAACGAGGATTCGGTACGTTCCATCGGTCAAACCAGGCAACGGTGTGGTCAATGATCCTTGATAGATCTCTCCGTAGGCTAAGTCGCCGCTATGAGACACGCGCCCGAGTAATATATCGTCGGGACTGAGGTTGCCGTCGCTCGACAGGTAGACGGAATCGATCCAACTGCCTGTCGCGGCGACGGTGCCGTTGTTGGTCACGCGGTAACTGATCGTGCCATCTTGGCCGGGAGTGCCGAGGGAAGGCACGGCAACGTCCAGTACGGTGAGATCGCTGGCCGTCGTGGCTCCGACGAGATGATAAGCCGTGGGGGCAGTTTGCGTGATGAAGGCCGGTTGACCACCGAGTTGGGGCAGATTGACGGTGCTGAAATTGCCGCTGGAGTTTGCAAAGGTCAAGATATTGAAGACTTGCCCACTCCTGGGTCCAAAACCATTGATAAGGCTGACGTTCAGCGTGCCGCCGAGAACCGTGGAACCAGAGGAGGCGATTTGGTCGTAGCCAGCACCAGGTGTGTCGCCGCCGATTTGGATATTGAGAGAGCCGGTCGCCGTTTGGGTATAGTTTCCTTTGACGGCGAGAATGCCTGGCGAACTGCCGGGGCTGACTTGGGCCGCGTTGATAACGTTGGCACTGATGGTGCCGACTCCGGAAAGCGTACCGCCCTCCACATCCACGACGCTTGCAGCCAACGCTGCCCAGACCGGCATCGCGGTACTAACGCCGTTCCCTAAGCTGCCGTCGAAGCCGTGGCCTGATTGGTCCCGGGCCAGATCCCCGTTCCCATCGTCGAGCGGGTAGGAGGCGACGAGACCGGATGCGTTTTCGGGCGGTGCGTCAAACATTTGCTGTTGGACCTGAGCCTGCGTCAGCGGCACGTTCCAAATCGTCAGGTCGGCTAGTGAGCCGTCGTAGTACGGGTCCCCAAAATTACTGCGGCCAATATAGTTGCTAGATCGGTTGACATTGTTCGGGACGGCCGTCGTTCCGGTCGCAATCAGCACGCCGTTCCGGTACAGGGACACGGCCCCGTCGGGCATGAGGACTGCCGCGAAATACTGCCATTGGTTCAAGGCAATCGCATCGTTGGCGACAACTAAGCCTCCGCCGAAGACCTGGAAAACCAGGTCATTGGTGGTACTCCGCCGCGCAAAATGATGTTGTTGTTGCTCGGCCCGTTGCCGAGATCAATGAAGCGCGACCAAGAGCTGTTCGCCGTGGGGTAGGCCCAGACTCCAACCGTCATCCCTGTCGTAAAGTCGGCAAACGCGCTGCCGCCGGGGAGTTGCACGTAGTCATTGGTTCCATCGAAGGATAACACCGTGTCGGATGGAGGCTGTAGTCCGAGGTATCCGCCGTCGAGCACGGTGGTTCCGCCGTTCTGCACGTAGTCCGTGACCGCGAGGGCACTGGTGGTTCCCACCGTCACGGCCCCGTTGTTCGTGAAGGTGCCGCCGGCGATACTTGCCCCGCCCAGGAGCGTCAGCGCGCCGGCGCTGCTTACAACCGACAGGTTCGCGACGGCACTGGTTGTTCCCGTGTCGCTATAAATGTGGGAAGCAGCTCCGTCGATAACGATGTTTGCAGCGTCGGTCGTGATGTTCGCACCGATCAGTCGCAGGACGCTGCTGTTGCTGACCTGGTAGGTTCCGCCGGTCAGAGTGCCGCCCGCGAAATTTGTCAGACCGTAGACGAAGATTTTGCCGCCGCCATCCGCCGCAATAACGCCGTTGTTGGTGATCGTCCCGCCGCCGGAGCTACCCACACTCCCGCTGATGCCGTCGATTGTGACGCCCGGGCCGATTGTTAGTATGTCGGCAATAGCCGGGACTGTTAAACCTCCAGTCGTTGTTCCGTCCGCGAAGAAAACCGTGCCCGTGCCGCTCAAAGTCTGGCTCCCTTGGAAAATCAGCCCGCCGTTGCCTTCTTTTGTCACAGTCCCGTTGCTGAGGGTTAAGCCGTTCATCGCAGTTATGGAGGCACCCAGTGTGTAGCCCACTTCGAGGTTCCCGGCCAATGTGACGCCGTCCAGCACATTCGAAGTTCCTCGCGGCAGCAGCACGCCGCCGTTGGGAGTGCTGATCGTCCCGCCCTTGATCGTGCCGCCGTTCAGAAAATACTGAGGAGCGCCTGCGGCTCCGTCGAGAACCAGCGTGACGTCGTTGGTGAGCGTCCCTGTGAAGTTTATAGAACCGCCGCCGCCCGTGAGAGGGCCCAGCCCGCTCGTCGTGGTACTGCCACCAAAATCCAGTTCCGAACTGAACTCTGTGATCGTGCCGGTGTTGGTCCAGTTGGTCCCCCGCACGGTCAGGACGTCTCCGTTCAGGGCTTGCATCAGCCCGCTGTTTTCGCCAGCATTGCCGAGGTTGACATCGAAATGGCCTCCGGCCACATCGGCTTGCAAAGTGCCCTCTAGCACATAGCGCGTGCCGGCCCCACCCGTCTTGATGTTGCCCGATTTCCCGCGGATCGTCAGGTTCGGGCCGAACGTGGTCGTCTGGTTATCGTCGGTCACCAATGTATCCGGTCCGTGGTTGCCGAACACGATGGCCCCGCTGCCGTCAATCGTTTGGCTGCCGAGCAGTTGGACGATGCCATAACTGTTGCCGTTGACCGGATCGCCGATGATCAGGCTGCCATTTATGGTGAGGCCGTTCTGCACATCGAGCGTGCCCCCGCCCCCGACATCGACCTGCACCGTGCTGCCGGCGGTAATCGCGGTTGCATCGAGGGTGGACGTGTTGGTGACGTTTAAGAGGTGCGCTTCCGGTGGTGGCGATCTCGCCGCCGTGGATCGTGCCCCGCGCCAGGTTCCACGACCCAGTGACAGCATTCAGAGCGAAGGTGCTCCCGCTGTTGTCCAGGATGCCTGTCACGTTCACATCGCCGGCGGAGCGGGTGACGGTGCCCAGCCCGGTCGTCGTGAACGTGCCGCCCAGGTTGAGTGCGGAATCGGTTTCGTCAATCGTGCCGGTGTTGGTCCAGTTGGTCCCCAACACGGTCAGGACGTCTCCGTTTAGCGCTTGCATCAGCCCGCTGTTTTCGCCAGCATTGCCGAGGTTGACATCGAAATGGCCTCCGGCCACATCGGCTTGCAAAGTGCCCTGCAACACGTAGCGCGTGCCGGCCCCACCCGTCTCGATGTTCCCCGAGTGCCCCCGGATCGTCAGGTTCGGCCCGAACGTCGTTGTCTGGTTGTCGTCCGTTGTCAGCGTATCCGGTCCGCGGTTGCCGAACACGATGGCTCCGCTGCCGTCAATCGTCTGGCTGCCGAGCAGATGGACGATGCCATAACTGTTGCCGTTGACCGGATCGCCGATGATCAGGCTGCCGTCTATGGTGAGGCCGTTCTGCACCATGAGCGTGCCGCCGCCCCCGACATCGACCTGCACCGTGCTGCCGGCGGAAAGAGTGACTCCGTCGAGGGTTGAGGTATTTGTCGTCGTCACCAAGCTATTGGCGCTCAAGCTCGCATTTGCCAGCGTGCCGCCGGCGAGTTCGAAAGTATTGCCGCTTTGCTCGTCGAGAATTCCGGTAACATCAAGCACGCCTCCCGAGAGTTTGAACGCATCGTTGACGTTCAGACTCTGCACCGTGTCTGTTCCCGTGGAGTGCGTGACGGTGACTCCGGCGACATCGATCACAACGTCGTCACCGAGACCGGGCAGGCGGTTCGTAGCGCCGTCGCTCCAGTTAGCAGTATCGCTCCAGTCGCCTGAGCCGCCGATCCAGTTGACGGTGGTCAGCAATAATCTGGGTTCTAGAACTTCCGCCAACGGCCGGTAGCGGAATCCCTTTCCTGAATGCCGTCTTACCCCCGCGCGGAAGGGAGACCTACGACGGGCGGCCGACTTCAAAACTTGGTGAATCTGGGAGAAAAGAAACATTTAGACATCCTCACGAGGCATGGAAGAGTATTGGTAACGAGGATGCCCCTTCTCCAATCATTGCAAAGAGCGCATCGCCACAATGTTTCAAACGAAAGGAATGAGTCCTCTTAGGTCGGCTCCCGAATTGCACTTAAGAACGACTTCGCCTCTTCGACGAGCATCGGGAACTCGATTCGCTCCGTCAGCCGTCCCCAAACAGGCCCCGAATTCAGCAAATCGTCAGGTTCCCCCGCATCCGCGCTCAATCCAGTCTTCTGCTTGTTTAAGACATCGAAATGCTTCGGCCGAACGGCCAAGCCGATGATACGTCATCGCCAGGAAGCAGAGATCGGCGGGCGAAGGCCGCAACAGACGGGCCGACTGCTCAAAGCAGCGGAGCGCATCGCTGTAAGCGCCGGCACGATAGTATGCTGCTCCCAGCATCCGCCCATTCCCGTGGTGCAAGGTAGCGGCCAACTTGGCCAGCGGGATGAGGGCGGCCATCTCGACCAGCGAATCTTCTCGCAGAATGCACGCCGTCACGACTTGATGTGCGGAGAAGGCGTCGGTGGTTTGTTGAAACTTCCGCAACATTTGGCGACAGTCATCGCGATAGGCGTTCGCATCCCGCGCGGCGAGTTTGGCCACCGTGCGGAAATTCCAAAGACACGCATCCTCCGGCCGAAGTGTGCTCGCACGCGAAAATTCCTCGGCACATTCCTTCCATCGGTCGCGAGTTGCAGCCAAATAGGCGCGGTTGCGGTGCGTTTCGAGCTGGATTTGCGCATCGTCAGGGCGCTGCTTTTGCAACGCAGAATAGAGATGGTCAGCCTCTCCGCGGCGGCGGAGTCCCGCCAAAGCCCTTGCGCGAAGGACGTGTAATCGAAAGTCGTCGGGCGGCGATGATCCTCGGATCAATTGAAAGGCTTCGCGATAATGGGCTCTCACTTCCAGCCAGTCAATCCAGGGGACGGGCCAGACCGGCTGGGCATCTTGGTGAATGAACCAGTCTTGGTGGCCTGCACCGCGGTAGGCGATTTCCGTCCAAACATCTAGGGCGACTTGCCGTGTCGGCGAGTGCCCGTTCCGCCGCTTCCTGCTGTCCCAAATGGTGATATGCCATTGCCAGGATCGGCAAGTTAAGAGGTCTGGCCTGCCAGGCGGGATCGACTAAGTACGATTGCTTCAATTCTTCGATCGCTTGTTGAAAGTGGCCCGCGCGGTATTCCGCCAAACCCAGCACGTACCGATACCAAGCAATGCCGGGATTCGTCTCGACAATGCTTCGCGCCACGTCGACGGTTTCTTGCGGGGCGATGGCCGCGCGGGGAGCTTGCACGATCGCACGCAGGAGTTCAATGGCCTCAACGTCCTTCACCGTTCCGTGGAAGCGTTCATACATTTGAGTGCACATCTTCAAATAGCCGGGTGTGTCTCCGGCATCCAATTGGAGCCTTGTGATCCCCACCCAGCGCCAAGTCTGATCGGGCGGACTTAATTGAAATGCTGCCTCAAGGTCCGCACGGGCAAGGTTCCAAAGCCCCAATTCTGCATAAAGGTCGCTGCGCAGTACCCAGCATTTGCGGTACTTCGGTTGCCGTTCAATGGCACTCGTAAAAGCGGCAGCCGCATCGTCCCAGCGCCAGTCCCGCAACTCCTTTTCGCCAAGTTCCAGCAGTCGATTTGCCATTTGCAAGTCTTCCAGCGCCCGGCGCGACTCCCGCGCTCGCTCCTCCGCCCGCAGGGCAAAAAAAGTGGAAACAACCGTCGCCGCGACCAGTAACGAGGTCACAACCAATGCCGTCGCCAGGAGTCCGGTTTGACGCCGGGCAAATTTGCGAAACCGATACCACGCGGATGGCGGGCGGGCTTGAATCGGCTCATTGTTCAAAAAGCAGCGAACATCGGCAGCGAGGGCACTGGCTGTCTCGTACCGCCGGGTGCGATTTTTCTCTAACGTCTTCATCACGATCCAATCGAGGTCGCCTCGCAAGTGTTGGGCAAGCCTGTGCGGATCACAACGGCGTTGTTCACCCAATTCTGCCAAAGCGGACACGCTCTGCGAACGGATGCGCGTACTCGGCTTGGGTGGATCGTTGTCCCTTACGATTCGCACGAGTTCATCAAAACTCGCCCGCTTCACTAATTCCCGATCAAAAGGTGTCGTCCCCGTCAGTAACTCGTAGAGCAATACGCCGAGCGAGTAAACGTCGGTGCGTGTATCGACATCGAGCCCGCTCAAGGCCATTTGTTCGGGACTCATGTACATGGGAGTTCCCAGCCTGTATGCATAACCGGTGAGCAGCGTCTTGTCGGTCAACCGCCCCTGAATCGCCTTGGCAATGCCGAAATCAATGAGCTTCACCACAGGTTGCCCGTCGAGCAATGTGACCATGACGTTGGAAGGCTTTAGGTCGCGGTGAATGATCCCCTTTTGGTGCGCATGTTGAACCGCTTGGCAAGTGTCGAGATACAAGTTGAGCCGTTCCTCGATGCCAAGCCCGCATTGATTGCAGTAGTCGGTAATGGGAACGCCTTGGACAAATTCCATCACAAAGTAAGGTCGCCCACTTTCGGTTGCGCCGGCGTCGAAGACCCGCGCGATGTGCGGGTGATCCATCATGGCCAAAGCCTGCCGCTCGGCCTCGAAGCGGGCCGTGACTTGGCGGGTGTCCATTCCCGGCTTGATGACTTTGAAGGCGACAATGCGATGCAGGGGAGTAAGCTGTTCGGCCTTGAACACAATGCCGAAACCGCCCTCGCCGATCTCCTCCAAGAGCCGATACCCCCCGATGACTTGCCCCGGCCCCTCCGTGAAACATCCGCTCGATTTCTCGGCGGTGTATTCAAGGAAATGTTCTGCTTTGGGGTAGGCTGAGATCATGTCTTGGATCATTTCCTGCATTTCGACGTTCTCGCCGCAGGCTTGTTCCAAAAATGCGGAGCGCTCTTCCGAGTTTTGGATAGCCATCGCAGCCCAAAAAACCGAGTCGGCTTGGTCGGTGTGATCGGTCACGGAGATTTTCCCAATTAAGTCATCCACCAAAGAAAAGCGTAATCGGCGCAGTGCGCCTTAGAAAAAGCAAAACGATTTTGCTAAAGATTACGGTTAGTCAACGAGTAGAGACTCGTCTTGCATCAACCGGCAATACAGCCACGTTCGCGCATAACGCCAATGTCGGTCGGCAGTTGCGCGGGATATTCCCAAAATGGTCGCCGATTCTTCAACAGATAAACCGGCAAAATATCGGAGCTTCACCAACTCGGCTTTTTCGGGCGCGTCGAGCCAAAAGGTCCAGTGCCTCGTTGAGAGCCAAAACGTCAATGGCGGAAGCTGCCGTTGGTGCGGCCAGTTCACCCAGCATCACACGTTTCATTGCACCGGCCCGTTTAAGGCTCCGTTTACTCCGCGCCTGGTCAACCAAGATCCGCCGCATCGACTCCGCAGCCGCTCGGAAAAAATGGGTCCGTCCGTTCCAAGGGTGAGAATCCTGCGGATCCACCAACCGCAGAAACGCCTCATGCACCAAGGCGGTGGCCTGCAGCGTATTTTCGGTAGATTCCCGGGCGAGTTGGCGAGCAGCCAATCGACGCAATTCCTCGTACACCAGAGGCAGCAAATCAGCGGCGGCGTGCTGGTCGCCCTGCTCGATGGCTGAAAGAATTTGTGTGACTTCTGACATAGGCTGGGCCGATTCGAGAGAACCTCCGGGAAAAGAAATTCTATCGCTCGTCGGGGGCAATGTACATAACCTCTGGTAATTTTTTACCGCAACAGTGGAGGTCGGCACCGCCGGATGGGTCGATCCAATGCAAAATTGCTGACTCGACCTTTTTCTAGTTCGCTGCAAAAGCACACTATATTTTTGACGCAATCACCTTGGACAACAAGGCCACCCGGTTTTATGAGAGGCCGAGTTTGACCAGGAGCTTGGTTGACTTTGAGGGAATTTTCCCTGAGGGCGGTGGCGATATGGGTGTGACCGAAACGCCGCGAGACACCGATCGGGGCGTTTCCCGATCGAATGCGGCCGGCATCTTGCTCATTCAGGAATGGATTTCAAGCAGGGGTTCCCAAAAACGTTCCGCTTCCGATCCAGTCAACTCGCTGACACAGTCGTGAACCGCGATGCAATAGCCCCGAATTGGAGCAAATCCGCAGTAACTCCCTAAAAACCGCCCGCGAATCTCAAAAATCCGTGGGCGGCTGCATTGATGGACCTCGGCAAAGTCACTAAACTTTTCCCTTTGGAGAAAAATCCCGGCTCCCGGCAGCTGTGTTTCCAGCAGTCTGCAAGCGGAACTTGCGGTGCTCTCTATTTGAATTGCCTTCTTGAATTGCCTTCGTGACGTTTGCGATATCTGAAAGTGAAGAGCAGCATGCCGACATTGCCCAAATCCTACATAGCGAAAAAAGAGACGACCCGGCCTGATTGGTACGTGGTGGATGGAAGCGGGCAAATCGTGGGGCGGTTTGCCGCGCGGTTGGCCACCATTTTGATGGGCAAACACAAGCCGACGTACACGCCGCACGTCGATTGCGGCGATTGCGTGATCGTGGTGAATGCGGAACTGGTGCGGTTCAGCGGGGCGAGCATTGCCCATCCGACGCATCCCCAATTCACGGTCAAGATGTTGGAAAAAACCTACGACCATTACACGGGGTATCCCAGCGGACGGCGGGTCGAGACGGCGGCCTCGATTTGGGAACGCCATCCCGAACGAATTTTATCCGAAGCCGTGCGGCGGATGTTGCCCAAGAACAAATTGGGTCGGCAGATGCTTAAGAAGTTGAAGCTGTACGTCGGTCCGCAACATCCCCATCAGTCGCAACAGCCGGAAGAACTGCCCGCGTACCTATAAGCCTAGTAAGCCTATAAGCCTAGCAGACCCCACCCCTCATTTTCTCAGAGCGGATTGCCTTTATGACCGACGAAACTCAGGAACCTTCCGAATCTCAACCCGACGAAGTCCCTCAAACCGAGAGCGCGGAAACACCCGATTCTCCCGTAGAGGAAGCGGATGTGTCGGAAGAAGCTCCCGAAATGCCCGCCACCTTGGCGGCTGGTCTGACGTTGGGGGAAGGGGCTCCTGCCGATGAAACGGTGGACTTCCATTACAAGCCGGTGATTCGGGGAAAAATCGACCGCTTTGGGGCCGCGATGGGAACCGGCCGCCGGAAAACCTCCGTCGCCCGCGTGCGGGTGAAAGAGGGCAACGGCCAACTGACGATTAACGGGCGCGAACTCGGCGAGTATTTCCCGATGGAACGCGACCAACAAATGGTGCAAGCCCCGCTGAAAGCCACGCAAAATGATGGCAAGGTGGATGTTTGGGTCCGCGTGAACGGTGGTGGAACCACGGGGCAAACCGGGGCGATCGTGCTGGGCATCGCGCGGGCCTTGCAAGCCCGGGACTCCGGCCTGCATCACATCTTGGCCGAGGGCGGCTATCTCACCCGCGATGGCCGGATGGTCGAACGGAAAAAATACGGATTCAAAAAAGCCCGCAAGAGCTTCCAATTCTCGAAACGGTAACTTTTGGTCAAGAGTCGAGGGCTTTCGTCAAGAGACGAGGCCGGAAGAGTGGTTGACGATCACTCAATGTCGTCGCTTTCTTTCCTGACTTCTGGCCTCTAACAACTGGCTTCGCGCTCAAAACCCCAGAGTCAACTGGCGCGGTTCGGGTCGCTCTTCTTCAATTACGTCGATGATGGACAGATCTTCGCGATCCGAAAGATCGATAATTATCGGCTCGATCGAACAGCCGTTCGGCTCGTGAGTGATCTGGATGATGGGGCGGTCGTATGCCTGAGGTTTGGTGCGCAGCACCGTGGCGCGGATTCATCGCTCAACCGCACCCACGATCCCACGGGATACAGGCAGACAGTTTGCAGCAAGCCCCGCACGGCTTGGGGATCGAAACAGCCTTTCCGCGTGTCGTGCAAGAGAAGCTCGATTGCCCGATAAGGCGAAAAGGGCGGCCGGTGCGGACGGCCCGAAGTCAACGCGACATAGGCATCCGCGACGGCGGCAATTCTTGAAAGCGGGTGAATTTGCATGCCCACGCGCCCGCGCGGATAACCGCTGCCATCCCAGCGCTCGAACATTTGATAGGCCACTTGCCTTGCGCCCACGGGCACGTCGGGGCAGTTTTCCATCATGTCGAAGGTGCGGCGGGGCGTTTTCTTGACTTCCAGCCACTCGTTATCCGTCAAGCGGCGGGGCAAGACCATCAGCTCTTTGGCATATTCCGATTGGCCCGCCCGGGCAATCAGGCAGCCGACGCCCAAATCGCTGATGCTTTCGCACGATTTTCCCAAAACCGCAGCGATGGCCATCGCGAGTTGCGACGTTCGCAGGCTGTGTCCGTAGGCTTGGTTGTCTTCTTGGCGGTCGATGGCCAATTTGACGTACAGATCCATATCCTCCAGCATCATTTCGCAGGAATCCACGCTCAGCGATTTGAGTTTGCTGGCTTTCCCAAAAAAGCCCTTGCTGACCTGGGCCAAGGTTTCTTGGAGTTCGAACTCTTGCATCTCGCGCATTTGCTCGAACCGCCGGGTTTGTTCGGGACTGGGCGGGATGGGCTTCGGTGGCTTCAGCCAACGGTTCAGCGGTTCTTCGCCACCTTGGCGGATGTCGTCGCCGGTGATTTTTTGGGCCGGGCGTTCTTCTTTTTTTTCGCCCACCGAACCCGGCGCGATGGAATTCGCGTGTTCGGAATCCATGATGATGCGAAAGATGCCCCGCGAGCGCAAACGGTCGAGAGCCTGCCGGCTGAGTTGCGTTCCTGCCCCCAACAACAATACGGCGGGGTTGTTGGCATCGTAGATGGCCGTCGGCAAGACGGCGCCGGGCATGAGTGCGGACAAGTCGAGGACTTGCATGGTCACAGTGGCGCTGCTCATGGATGTCCAACTTTTCCTGGAAGCAAGAAGCAAACGAGAATGCGGAAAGGGCGAGAGATGCGTTCACGTCGGATCACCGGAATGCGAACCTGCGAAAATTCCGCTTTCCCCATCAAGGATAGAACACGAATCTTTCCTAAAGGCCCGAGCAATCGCGGCCTTTGGGAATTCCTCATTCGCTTTGAAGCGAAGGAATCGGTTATAACTCTTTTTATGCCTTACCGACGCTGGTGGGGAACACTCCGAAGAATCTCGGCATGCGAGATTCCCAGCCTGGGAAGGAATGGCGAACTCAGCCCATGAATGCCGCCACGTTTCGGATTGTGATTTTGGTCTCGTTGGCCCATGCCTTGGTTCACGTGTTTGAGGTTTCACTGCCCAGCGTCGAGCAGATGATCGGTCAAGACTTCGGCGTGGGCAAAGAGCAGACGGGCCTGTTGGGAACCGTCTGGCGGATTCCCTTCGGCTGCGGCGCACTGGCTGCGGGTTGGCTCGCCGACCGTTACGGTTCCAAACGCATGCTGCTGGTGTTTTTGGGAGGCTGCGTGCTGACTTCGCTGATGGCTTATCAAGCTCCATCCTTGAACGTGGTTTTCTTGGCGATGTTCGCGATGGGCTGTTTCGCCAGCATTTATCATCCGGCGGGTTTGGCCTTGATCTCCCGCGAAACCCGCCCGGAAAATCGTCCCGCGGCCTTGGGTTGGCACGGCATCTTCGGTTCGATCGGATTCACCTGTGCTCCGCTCCTCGCGGCCTTGGCGTTTAGCGTGGGTTCGCTGAGTTGGCGGGATTATTACGTCGTGCTGTGCATTCCCACCGTGGTGATCGCCTTTCTGCTTGCCACCACGCTTAAAGAAACTCCACCCGACGAGGCAGTGGAACCGGAAACGACGCCGAACTTCGAGGAACCTTCCCTCCCGGAAGAAGCCATTCCCGGCGTGTTCTATTTTCTGGTGCTGGTGGGAGCGCTTTCGGGCTTTGTTTATGCGGGTTTCATGCACTTCTTGCCCAGATACATGAACCATGCCTTGGATGGATACCAGGATTATCTCAACCTGCCCGCAGCGGGAATGCGAAATTATCTGGCGGCCATCGTGCTGGGCTTCGCGGTGATCGGCCAAGCCTTCGCGGGGCGCTTCGCCCGACCGGGAATCATGGAACGCCAACTCAGTCTGGTGATGCTGGCCAATGCCCCCTGCCTGCTGTGGATGGCCGTGGCCGAAGGCCCGTGGCGATTGGCGGCGGCGTGCCTGTTCGCTCTGGTTCACTTTATGAATCAGCCGCTTTATAACAGTCTGATCGCGGAATACGTTCCCTCCAAACGGCGGAGCGTGGGATATGGCTTCAGCAACATGATGTGTTTTGGGATCGGAGCACTTGGCCCACTCTTCGCAGGAAGTATGCCCAGCGATCTTTGGACCTACGGCGGCTTGGCCGCCGTCATCACCCTGGCGGGATTGTTGGCCTGGATCTTGAGCCGTTCCATTCATCAATCATAATTGGGCTACTTCCCCCAAGCCGACTGTTACCGGCACATGGCCCGGATGTCATCGGGAAGCGGCGATTCAAAGGCGTGCGGGGTTCGCGTGATGGGATGCCGAAACCATAGCCATGCTGCGTGCAGCGCATGACGTTGCGTGCGGTCGGGCTGGGGCGATTTGATTCGGTCTCCGGCTTCGTAAAACTCATCGCCCGCCACGGGATGCCCGATGGCCGCGAAATGCACGCGGATTTGATGGTTGCGTCCCGTTGTCGGCCATGCCCTGACCAACGTGAGGCCGGGGAATCGCTCCACGACTTCATACCGCGTTTGGGCGGGTTTCGGTTGGCGGGCGTTCGGGGCGGCGGACATCAACGCGGTCTCCGGCGAAGCTGCCCGCCCAATGGGCAAATTGATCTCGCCCCTTTCTTCAATCAGACAGCCTTCCAACAAAGCAAGATATGCCTTTTTGACTTGGCCCCGCTGAAACTGCACCGACAATTCGGTATGAGAATGATGCTCTTTGGCCAGCACCATCACGCCGCTGGTCATGCGGTCTAAGCGATGCACGATGCCCGGCCGCAATAAGCCTTTGACCAAAGTTTGCCGATCCAAATGCGATTGCACGGCGTTGGCCAACGTCCCCGTTTGAAACTCGCCCACCGGATGAGCGACAAGCCCCGCCGGTTTGTTGACCACCAGAATCCACGCATCTTCGAACAGAATTTCCAATTCGCACGGTGCGGATTCGAGCAGCTTGTCGGGCGGTTCAATCGGTCGAAAAGCGATGACTTGCCCGGCGAACACGCGGGCTTCCAACTCCAGCACCCCGCCGTTCCGGGATGCCAACCCCGCGCGAATCATCCGCTGTAAACGGAAAGGCGTGTAATTCCGCAGATGCCTGCCGAGAAAGCTGTCGATCCGCACTCCGCTCAGAGATTTCTCGACCGTGAATTCCAACCGCAGGGGCAACGCAGAATTGGTCACAAGAGGATTCGCTTGAAACTGAGACTCAATCTCATTACTATGCTCTTCCATCAACAAATCGCGCTCAACTCCGTGTTTGCAGAGCCTGAACACCATGAACGACCCGGAACGACCCTCCGAACCCCAACCGGATGAGCAACACATTGCCGATGCGGAGTCCCGGCGGTTGGTTCACTCAGAAGATCTCCTCGCCGGTGCGACGAGATCCTCATCGTCCATGAGGGCCAAACCTATCGGCTCCGGCTCACCCGCAGCGGCAAGTTGATTCTGCACAAATAACCATTTATCGCAATTGTTGTTTGAGCAGCCATTCATCCAGCAGAGGGTTGTCGTAGCTTTCGGTCCACGAATCGTGGCCGGCTTCCGGGTAAACTGTAAACTTCACGTCGCTGCCGTGTTTTTTGAGGGCTTTCACCATGTTATCCGATTGCTCAAAAGGCACGGCGGGGTCTTTGGCTCCATGAAAGACCCAAATCGGTTTCTTGCTCAGAAGTTCCGCCGTCGAACTGTCGGCCCTTCCGCAAATGGGAACAATGGCCGCGAATCGTTCGGGCGAGTGGACGGCCCAATCCCAAGTCCCTTGGCCGCCCATGCTCAAGCCGGTGAGATAAACCCGCTTGGGATCGACTTTGTACTTCTCGAGCAACTCATCCAACAGCCCATCCAAAACCGCCGGTTGCCAGCGCTGGAACTTGGGGCACTGCGGCGAAGTCACGAGGTACGGGTATTGATGCCCCGCGGCGATTTTTTTGGGAGGGCCGTGCTTTTTGACGAGTTCCAAATTGTCGCCGCGCTCCCTCGAACCGTGCAGGAAAATCAACAACGGCCAGGCTTCTTTCTCTTCGTAATTTTTGGGCAGATACAAAAGATAATCCAAATCCACCACGACCGGGCGGTGCAGTTTTTCATCCTGCTGCGTGCCGGGTTTCGGCTCCGCAGCATTCGCGGCAAGCCCGCCAAACAAAAGAACGATGGCAAACAGAGATAACGTGCGCGAGATCATCAATTGGCTCCTAAAAAGGATTTTCGGTTACACTTTAGCCGACTGAAGTTTGTTTTGGCCGAAGGCCAAACATCTCAATGAATACTTCATTGGCTAAAGAGTTACGAATTTCGTTTCGTGTTGAAGCGGAGAATTTCTCGCGATTATAACAAGTCGGCGTACAGAAAGCTGAGCACGAAGGGGCCAAGGATGATGATGACCGTGGACATCATCACCAAAATCGCGGGCAGCAGCATTTTCACGCCGGCTTCCCCCGCGATAGTTTCCGCCCGCTGCGTGCGTTTGATGCGAAGCACATCGGCCTGGGTGCGAAACAGCACCGCCAAGGGCGTGCCCAGTTCTTCCCCTTGAATAATGGACCCCACGATGCTGGTGATTTCATCATCGCTGAGGCGAAGCCGCATCGCGTTGAGGGCTTCGGTGCGGTTTTTGCCCATCCCCATTTCCACCAGCACACGGCCGAATTCCACGCCCACGGGTTGGTCGCGAAATTCATTGGCGGCTTCACCCAGCGATTGCAAAAACGTGGAACCCGCTTCCATCAACAGCGTGAGCAAATCCAACAAATAAGGCAAACGCTTTTTGATTAAGAACAGCCGATGGTTCGCTTGATTCGCCAAACGGCGGCGAAGCACGTAAACGGTCAACCCGGAAAGCACAATCGCCAAGATCGCCCCGGCATCGCCGAACCATGTCAAGCAGAGGTAGAAATACAAGGGCGATGCCAACATGCCCAGCACTTGCATACGGGCCAGATATTCCGCCGGCGTCCACAGTCGGGAAAAGCCGGCGGCCTGGATTTGGCGGCCGATCTCCGGGAGGGAGTCTCGAAACGCCCCGCGATTGAACACCGCCAAGGCGTGGATCAGCGGTTGAAACATGCGGTACAACCCGCTTTGCCTGCGAAGTTCGTTGATGCGGTTGACATCGTGCCGCCATTGGGCATCTTGCGTGGCATCTTCGGAAGCCAACCCATAACCGATCATCCTTGCGATTAACCAGACCCCGATGCCCACCGTCAAACTGCCTAATCCCGGCAGAAAAACATCGCCCACCGATTGCGCAAGAGGGGCGGAAAACAGAGGATCGAAACCAGGTCAGGCATGCTCGTTCCAAACGATAAAGGAACTGACTAAACTCTAAAAACCGAACGTCGGCAAAAACTTCCCCATCATACACGAATCCCCCAAAAACCAAGGGCATCACCGCGGCAAAAGGCGGCTGGATTTTTATGTTGATTTTAGGCATCGAAACCTCTGGCTCGGTCGGCGGCGTGGCTTTGACTGAAAACGGCGTGCTGTTGGGCGAACGCCCGTTGACCAACCGAGGCCGAAGACACGCCCAGACTTTAACGGCGGAGATGGCGATCTTATTCCAAGACACGCAGCGCACCGCCTTCGATTGTGAAGGCGTGGCAGTCAGCGTTGGCCCGGGCAGTTTCACGGGGCTGAGAATCGGCGTTGTCTGCGCCAAGACGTTCGCATACGCCGTCGGTTGCCGACTCTCGGCGGTGGACACTTTGGAAGCCATCGCGCAGGAATCTCCGCCCAACATCGCCCGTTTAACGGTGATTGCCGATGCCCAGCGCGGGGATCTCTATGTGGGGAAGTATCGCCGCGAAGCCAACCAATGGATTCGCGAAGGAGAAATCGCCATGCACCCGGCGATCGCGTTCTGCCGAAGCATTGCCTCCACGGAAACCATCGCGGGGCCGGGTTTGGATCGTTGGGAAAATGAACTGGAAGGGCGTTGCGAATTGCTTACCGATCTTCGCGTGCCCCACGCCGCCACGATTTGCCAGATCGGGGCTAGGCAATTTCTCGCGGGCGAAACGGCGGACGTTTGGGGGTTGGAACCCTATTATCTCCGCAAAAGCTCCGCCGAAGAACAATGGGAACTCCGCCACCCCGAATAATGCCGGCGAGTTATAAGTTCCTCGCGACTACGCCCCGCTGACGGCGGTTTGGACGTGGGACATGGCTTCTTGACAGAGGCTAATGGCCGCGTCTTCATCGGGGGCTTCGGCGATCACGCGGAGAATCGGCTCGGTGTTGGAAGCCCGCACTTGCACCCAGCGATCGGGCCAATCGAGCCTTAGCCCATCGCCTTGGCCGGCTTCTGCATTGGGATAGGCGGTTTTCAATGCCTCGCAAGCCAGCGCGACTTTCTCGCGAGGGCAGGTCAATTTATGCTTGATGATGGTGTAACTCGGCAGCGAGTCGGCCCAGGTTCCCACGCTTTTTTGGCCCATCGCCAAGCCTTCCAAAACATAGGCCATGCCCAGAAAACTATCCCGCACGAAGCCCACTTGGGGATCGATTACGCCGCCGTTGCCTTCCCCGCCGAACACGGCGGAGACTTCTTGCATCTTGGCGACCACGTTGGCTTCGCCGACGTGCGCACGATGAAACGGGCAGCCGTATTTATCGGCGAGGTCCGCCGTCACCCGGCTGGTGGAACCGTTGACGACCACCGGTCCCGGTCGGCGGGACAACACGTGGTCGGCACACAAAGCCAAGGTCAATTCCTCGCCGATGGCTCGGCCATGCTCATCGACAATCGCCAAGCGGTCGGCATCGGGATCTTGAGCGAAACCCACATCGGCTTCCAAGGCTTTGACCGCTTCGCATAAGCTGGTCAGATTTTCTTTAATGGGTTCGGGGACGTGCTGAAATTTCCCATCCGCCGTGCCGCCGATGACGTGAACCTCGCAGCCCAATTGCTCCAGCATGTGGGGACCGAGCACCGCCCCCGCACCGTGGTTGCAATCCAGCACGACTTTGAGTTTGCGCTCTTGAATGGCGGAGCCATCCACCAGTTTGAAGATTCGCTCCAAATGCACGACGCCCAGATTCTCCGGCGCATCCACGCTGCCCAGTTGGTTCCAAGCAGCGAGTCGATAACTTTGAGAATTCAGAATCTCCAACAAGCGTTCGCCCAACGCATGATCGAACACCGACCCCGTGGGCGAAAAGGGTTTCAGTCCGTTCCATTCTACGGGGTTGTGCGAAGCGGTGATTTGCAGCCCGCCGGCGGCATTCAGATGTTGCACCAACACGCCGCAAGTGGGCGTGGAGGCGATGCCCGCATCGATCACCCGGCAACCCGTGGCCATCAATCCCGCCAGCACCGCATGTTGGATCACCGGCCCCGTGGAACGCCCATCCCGCGCAAGCACCACCACGCCGCCCTCGAACAGCGTGCCCAACGCCATCGCGAAGTGCGAAACGTAACCGGGGTCCAAACCGTCTCCAATAATGCCCCGCAAACCGGAAATACTTAAAATCCTTTGCGTCATGTCGGATGCCTTCCTCTGGTCGAAGTGTTTTCGATTCCGATTGTTCGCGCATGGTAGCATTTCCGGCAAGCAAAAGTGAGCTTACGGGGTGTGAGGATTCCTTTCGCAACCGTGAGAATGGAGACTGCAAATTCGCGTTTGAACGAAGCTATCGGTCACTTTTACCGACGAGCAGCGAGCGTTGGTATTCTTGAAACGTCACCTGCCGGGTGTGGTCGCTCTTCAAAAGCGTTTCCCATTCGTGAATTAAACCGCGGTCGGTAGCATCGAGCTTCCAGTAGATTTGATGTTCCGCCCGCAAATGAATCGGCATGCCGATGTTCGATTGAAGTTCCACCTCCACGGGGATTTTTCCCTGCTCTTTCAGCAGGCCGTTCAACTTCAGCCGAGGTTCTGGAAACAAAGCTTGCGGATAAAGCACGTAGTTCAAGCGGGCGATCCAATCTGCATAGTTCAAATACACTTGGGCGGTTTTCGGCTCTTCCACTTCCGCGCATCGGGCGCGATAGTTCAGATGCTTGCTCGCACAGGTGAGCGAATTTGTCGCTTTGTCGAACGCCGACTGAAAATGCGGATCGATGGGGAATTGCACTTTTTGGATGATCTCCGCCGGGACGGGCGGTTGTTTGGCCATCAACCCGTTTAGATGTTCGGTCGTGGTATTGCGGGCGAGTTTCAGTTTACGTTTGATCTCGTCGAAATGCACTGTCGTCGCCATGCTCCGCGAGGTACTTAAGATCGTAAACCTTTGGTGGGCCGGCTCAAAAATGATGACTTCGCTTTCGAGTTCGTTTTCCACGTGGTCGTAAACCTTGCCCGCGTGAAACAGCGAAAGGCTGCTGCCGATCACCGTGGGCCGCACGTTTTGAGCGGTCCCGGCATCATAGACCCTTGTGTAAACCCGAAAATCCTGCGCCGCCGCGCCGCGGCAAGAAAACACTCCCAGAAAAGCCAACAGCATGCAGGTACGCTTAGACGAAAACATCGCAACCTCCTTGTTACAATTGCGTCGAGAGAGAGAACGTGAGAGGGAATGAGAATTGAGAACAAATTCCCGGCGTTTTTTGTATTGGACGGCAGGCAACGCCGCGAATTTCACCGCTCCGAGAGGCACAAAGAATTCGCCGGATTGGCGGGTGTGGTTGAATGAATTGATGAACGGGAGATTGGAGAGGCGGGAAGAATAGCGAGGAACGCCCAATCGTGCAACCCGACTTGCTTTCCGGTTTGATCCCGTCCGAACTGGACGCGGCACGGATCGCCCGCATAATGGAACGTTCCGTGGCGAGAATCGCAATTGGCATTTCTGAGGGGAGAACACATGCAACGTCTTTTATCCGCCCGCAGCAACCTTTGGGTTTTCGCGTTGGGGTTGGCATTGGTTTCGATGCTCGACGGCAACTCCTGTTGGGGACAGAAGCGAAAAAAACCGGCGGCGGTGGAAGTCACCTATCCGCCGAAACTGCCCGCCGGCAAAACCCACGTTACTGACACCTCCGACGATTTTCTAAAACCGCCCGAAACCTTGAAGGAAGGAATTGCGATTGCCGAAACGCCGCCCAGCGTCGATTTCTTGTTTTATCCCGGCCAGAATTATCCCGGCAAACCGTGGTCGAACTGGGGCGATTCGCTGGCGGTTCAAGGCAAATACTACTCGGCAATCGGCGATCATCTGGCGATCAGCGGGAAAGGCGAAGGACAACACGGAACCGGCACGGCTCACGTGTTCGAGTACGATCCCCAAACCAAATCGCTCCGCGAGCTGGTCGATCTGGCCGCGATTTTGAAAAAGCCCCAAGGCCATTACACGCCGGGGAAAATTCATACGCCCTTGGGCATGGGCCGCGATGGTTGGTTGTATTATGCCACGCATCGTGGATCGCCCCGCGCGACGACGGATGAGTTCCACTACCAAGGCGATTGGATTTTCCGCACCCAACCCAAAACAGGCAAAACCGAAATTGTGGTCGAAGCCCCCGTGCCTAAGCATTCGATTCCGACGGCGGTGCTCGACTCCGAACGCATGATCTTCTACGGGTCCACCGCCGCCGCGTTCGACAGGCAAGAAGAAGGGATTCGCTTTTTCGCTTACGACGTAAAAAACCATAAGCTGCTGTATTCCGGTCCCAATGGCCCCGCGCGGAGCATGATTTTGGCCCGCTCCACCGGGAGGGTGTATTACGTTCCCGGCGCGGCGGAAGGCGAATTGATGCGATTCGATCCTGCAACCGGCGAGCCGCCCCAAAAAATCGCGGGCAGCCGCATCGGCATTCGGGCTGCGACGAACGAAACGCCGCAGGGTTTGGTGTATGCGGTTTCCATCGGCCAGCGTGCCGATGATGCCGCGATTTGGTCGTTCAACACCAAGACGGAAGAAATCAAAAAAGTCGGCACGGCGGCGGTGGGTTCGCAAGCCTATGTCGCCTCGATTGATGCCGACCCCACGGGCCGCTATTTGTATTACGTTCCCGGTGCGCACGGAGGCAGCGACCGCGATGGCACGGCGGTTGTGCAATTCGACGTCACAACGGGCCGGAAAAAGGTCATCGCGTTTCTCGAACCATTTTACACCAAGAAATACGGCTTCACGCTGAAAGGAACTTACGCAACCGCTTTGAATGAAAAAGGCGATACGCTCTATATCACATGGAACGTAAGCCGTGGCAGCCGCGCTTGGGACTGCTGCGGGATGACGGCCATCCACATCCCCGCTTCGGAACGCCAAACGTCAAGGAAATAAGTTAAGCCATTAAGCCAATCAATGTCACCGGAGGGCTTACGCCCCCCCCGCTCGCCTTTTCCCATTGTGAAGGCGGATATTTTAGCGAAATAGCATGCCGGCGTAGCCCACGACGCGGGATTTTTCGCCGCTGACATCGGCGGTGGTTGCATAACCGACGCGCCGGCTTTCATTCAATTTCTCTAACCGTTTCAGCGCGTTCAAGATGATGACCGCCGGGCGCATCCCGCACATGCTGATATGGTGTTCGACGGCGGTTTTGAACAACCCTTCGGGGTCGAGTTTATCCATCTCGGCCAGGGCCAATTCATCCAATCGGCGGGTCTCGGCATCGGTGGCGAAGTGGTTCATGTCGGAAGAAATAATAAGCAAAGGCGGTTCTTCCTGCTCCCCGATCACCTCGGCCAAGTGTTCCGCGAAGTCCTGCAAGCGAGCGAGACTTCCACTGCCGAGCGTGATGCCCACGACTTTTGTGTGGGGAGCCAAGCGGTGAATCATGGGCAGTTCCACTTCGATGCCATGCTCGGTTTGATGGGCGGCGGCGTCGAGTTTCAAACCGGGAATGCGCTCGGCGAGTTGCCGGGCGAGTTCGGGATCGGAGTTGACGTTGCCATTCGGCAGCGCCCATTTCGCATGCGGAGCGACCGCCCAATCCACACCGTTCGGCGTATGCTTGGGACCGATCAGAATGACCGTTTCTGGGAACTCGATTTGGGCCAGCACATCCGCCGCGATTTGGCCGGAATACTTCCAACCCGCGTGCGGAACCATCGCCGCCGACCATTTCAAGCGGGGTTTGTCTTCGGCGAAAAAATCATCCAGCATGCGGTTAATTTCTTCCGCCGTGCCGGGATAAAACGTGCCCGCAACTGCGGGGGGACGAATCGCCGGCCCCGCCACGGCCCGCGGGCGATCTACAACTTGCCCCCGCGACCGCGAGGAAGCCGCTCGCAAACTCATCACCAACGCCATCGCCGGTTCGGTGACTTCACAAAGTTTTGCGGCTTCTTCCAGAAGAGATTGAGGGGATTTGTCATCATCGAAAATCCACGCCCGGCGGTTGGCTTCGCTGACCAGAATCGCCCGCTCGCCTACGCCGATGCCGGTCAGATCCGGGTTGGCCACGGTTCCGTGCAGGTTGGGATCGAAAAGCACCGTCATCGAAAGGTTCACGTCATGCGGGGGAATGCGATTGTTCGCCAGCACGCGGGCCAACTCTTCGCACAGCGAAAACATCGTGGCTTGCAACGGCATGCTTTGCTTGAGATTCAGCCGCGTGCTGATAATCTCCTGCGTGGTTCCCGCGATGTTCACCCGCAGACTGATGCCGTTGATGTTGCCGTCCGAGATGGAAGGGCAATAATAAAGCGGCGTGGCTCCTTGCATTAGCGTTCGCAAACTTTCGCCGCAGAATTGGGCGTATGCGGCGATGTCTCTGGGCGAGAACAAACCCGGCATGGCGGGCCAATTCGCGGCTTCGGTCTCGCTCAAAACTTTGCCGACGTGTTCCGTGCCTGCGAAGCGAAAGAGCTTTACATCATCTTCCCGCCAAGCCGATGCAGGCAGGCCGGCTTTCATGCAGACGCGGTTGAGAAATTCCTCGGCGTCCCAATTGTTCTCGATGGCCACGCTGGGCAGCAACAACCCGCGCTGCCCGTGCCGATCCACTTGGAGGCCGTGTTCTCCAATGGTGACCGCCCCGATGCGGGCTTCGCCTTGTTCTTCGATTTCTTCGGTCGGCCCCAACAGCCAAACGTCCAGATCGAGATACGGCAGTTCGTTGGGTGAGATGGGCGGAAAGCGGGGGTCATCGGTGGCGGTGCGCACCGCGGCTTGCGTGAGGGATTCCGCGAGCGGCATCACTTGGCCCACGTTCCCGCAACACGAACGCAATTGCCCGTGCCGTTTGGCGGTGACGAACACGCCCGACACGGGATGCTTCGCCAGTTCGATGTTCTCGTGCCCCCAGCAAATCGGCGGGGGCGATGTTCGTGCGAGCGATTCAAACTCGCGGCTTTGATGAGCCGGCCCGCCGCCAGTACGACTCGTTCGGATTGAGCGGGCGTCAGCCGGACCAAAGGCATGGTAGATACCGTCATGGGGTACCCTTCCGTCTTTGATGGTCCTGGGATCGGCGAACCGTAGCGAATGGCAAATTGCCGCATGTCCACCGGCAACCGCTTGCGGCCCCAGTCGCCGGGTCTCGCGGTCGAAATGCCCGGCGATTCGCGTGCCGCAATGCCGGCAGTTCGGGCCATTCAAAGCGTACTCGCCCAACTCATACCAGTTGCGTTCGATGACTCGTTTCTTGCAGTTCGGGCAATACGTGCTTTGCCGGGGAGCATCGTTCACGTTGCCGACATAAACGTATTTCAGCCCGGCAGCCAAAGCGGTCTCGCGGGCGGCAATTAAAGTTTCGGGCGGTGTCGGTCCGCGATCCCGCATGCGATAATCGGGATGAAACGCCGTGAAATGCAAAGGCACTTCATCGCCCACGTGCTCTAAAATCCAATCGCACATCCGCTGAAATTCCTCCGCCGAATCGTTGGCTTGAGGAATCATCAAATTGGTGATTTCAAACCAAACGTCGGTTTCGGGTTTGAGCCATTTCAACGTGTCTAACACCGGCTGAATGATGCGACAGCGTGAGTTTGTGATAGAATGTTTCCTCGAAGGCTTTCAAATCGACGTTGGCGGCATCCATCTCGCGGTAGAAATCGCCGCGGGCTTCTTCGGTGATGTACCCCGCCGTCACCGCGACCGATTTGATGCCCACGGCCCGGCAAGCGCGGGCGGTTTCGATGGCGTACTCCGCCCAAATGACGGGATCGTTATAAGTGAACGCGACGCTGCGGCAACCGAGCGATTTGGCCGCTTGGGCGATGTCTTCCGGCCAAGCCCGTTCGCTCAGCCGGGCGATTTCGCGGGACTTGGAGATGTCCCAATTCTGACAGAACTTGCACCCCAGATTGCAGCCCGCCGTGCCGAAGGACAGCACGCTCGTTCCGGGATAAAAATGGTTGAGCGGTTTCTTTTCGATGGGATCGATGCAGAACCCGGTGCTGCGTCCGTAGGTCGTCAGCATCATTTGGCCGTCGATGTTCTGCCTGACGAAACAAAACCCGCGATCGCCGGGTTTCAGAACGCACTCGCGCGGGCAGAGATCGCAGACGATTTTTTCGTCTTCCGCGTGCCACCATCGGCCGGGATGCAAAAACGGCTTCTCCGCCGGGTCGATTTCGGAGTCTGCAAGTATTTGAAGTTGTTCGGTTTCGCTGGACATGGTTTTGTCCGTGGTTTGATGTCCTTTGGAAGAGTTGCGTGTTTTCGGTTTGAGGAGAATTACGGCGCAGGTGCATTTCGGAATCTACGTGCATGGCGTCGCCGAGAATGGCAGCTTACGCTCCGAGGCGGATTAAGAGGGTTTCCAAAGCGATGCGTTGTTGTTCCGGGGTCAGCGAGCCTTTGCCGCCACCGAGGGCTTCGCGGACATCGAGGATGTTGTCGGCGATCTTTTCCGCGCGGGAGCGGCCTAGGCGGCGGAGATAGTGTTCCGCCGATTGCACGTTGTTTCGCCAGACCCCCGCCGATTGCAAGGCGGCGGGAAGTTTGGTGCCTTGCCGGGAGATCTCGGTGGCCTGGCTGAGTTGCCGAAACTTAAACGCCAACCCGCCGAAGATCATCAGTGGAGCCTCGCGGGCGGCCAGAAGTTTGTCCAGACAATTCAAAGCGTGGCCCACTTGCCCCGCGATGATGGCATCGACCATTGCCCAAGTGGTTTCCGTCCGCCAACCGCCGACGAGTTGAGTCACGTCTTCCGCGGTGATTTTCGGGCGGTCGCCGACGAAAGCGGCCAACTTGGAAAGCTCTTGTTCCAATAGCCCCAACCCGCTGCCGGCGAGTTCCAACATTAAACTCGCCGCCGGTCGGTCTAGGGTTTTCTCGAATTGTTCGCGGGCGGTGTCGATCAGCCAACGGGGAATCTCGCCGGCTTTCAACGGTTCGCAAGAAAGATTGAGGCCGATTTTCTCCACGAGCTTGTAAAGCCGCGTCGTTTTTGGCCACTTTTTGACAAGCAACATCAGCACCGATTTTTTTGCGGGCTTTTGCAGGAATTTTTCCAGGCCCACGCGGTGTTTGGTCACGAAATCGTCGGCATCATCGACGACGACCAACCGCTTGTCGCCCCACATGGAAATCATCAGCAATTCATCCAGGACGGATTTCAAGTCGGCGGATTTTCCCTCGAAGCGGGTCAGGCCGATTTCATCGCCGGTTTCGCCGCCCAAAACTTCCCGCGCAATCGCCGACTGGCAGCGCAACCTGAGAAATCGCTCGTCCCCGAACAGCGCGACGACGCTTTCGATTTTCGTTTTGGCGGGGTGTTTCAAATACTCGATGGCGTGCATCAGTGAAGATCGTTATTGACCGAAAAATAAGGCTCGCGTACAGTCCCAACGAAAGCAGTTTAACGCAATCCCGCGAAGAAATCCCGGAAGCTCCATTTTTCATGGAACAGACGCAATATATCTGCCCCGGCGAGGTCCACCCGATTTCGCGCTCGGTGCATCTTTCGCGGTTGGCGGCGTTCTTTCCCAGTTGCCGGGATTGCCCGCTGCGATTCGACGCCGGCCATCTGCCGCCGCAAGCCGTGGCGAGATTGCCGCAAAGCGAACATCGCCTCGAACCCAAAACGCTGTTCACGGAAGAAGGCGTGCGGGGGATTTATCTGAACGAACTCTCCCGCAAACAGGCCCATCTCATCGCGGCGGCTTTGGCCAGTTTGCTTTGGGAACAAAAACCGCTTCGGGGCAGTTCGCAATCCATCGCACGCACCACAAACCGCGCTGTGCCCTTGGTCTTGGTAGGCCACGATGAACGCCCCGCCTCGCCGGATTTAATCACCGGGGTGATCTCGGCACTTCGCCGCATGGGCTGCCAGGTGGTGGATGTGGGTTTGACATCCAAACCGGGCTTTTGGTTTGCCGGCGATCATTTGCAAACTCACGCGGGGATTTACGTCAACGGAGCCGGTTGCCCGCCCGCCGGGATGGCGTTGGATTTCGTGGGGGCAAACGCTCGGCCTTTGTCCCGGTTGCCGCGTTCTTCCCTTGAGAGCAGGCAACTCACGCTGAACCGCATCGAGGCGGCCATTCGCGATCCCTATGCCCGCGCCACTCGGCAAGCGGGACCGTACCGCACGTTTCGGGCTTCGGTTCCTTATGAAGCCGGGCTGTGGAAGCATTTTCAAGCCCTAAGACCCATCAAAGTTTGCATGGGCAGCGGCAGCGGGTTGGTCGCGAAAACCCTCAAACGGATTTACGAAACCCTGCCCGGGGAACTGATCGAAGTTCCGCTGCCTCAGCGGGTTCGCAATCCGTTGGATCCGCGCGATGCGGATGGGGTTCGCGTGGCTTCCGCCGTCAGAGACCGCCAAGCCGACCTGGGTTTGTTGATCGACGATGATGGCGGGCGTTGTGCGTTTTTCGATGAGCAAGGCCAACTGCTTTCGGTGGCCCAGACCACGCGGTTGATCGCCGAAGTTCGCCACGGTGAGTGCCCGAACGAACCGATCGTGCTGGAAGATTATTCCACGAGCGAATTGGAAACCTCGCTCAAACGGGCGGGTCTGCGTGTGGTTCGCGGCGGAGCGACGTTGCGCGCAAATGTCCGATTCGCTCCGCGGTCATCACGGAAGTTTCGGTGGCGGAGCGTCGGGCCGGTATTGGTTCCGCGAAGCCTTTCCCACCAGCGATGCCATCCTCGCCTTGGCCGCGATTCTCAAAATCCTCACTCGCGCCAACGCACCGTTCTCGCAATTGGTATGATGAGGCAAAGGGGGCAAATGTAGCATTTTGAAGTTCAATTCCTTCAACCGCTGCTTATTTTGCCCAGGAAATCCGAACCTGAATTTTTCTGTTGTGTCTTGTTGGCAACCCATTTCGCGTTTATTTGGGATCGACATGAAACGAAAAAAATCGAAGGCCGACCCGCGAGGCGAATCTCGAGAACCGTCTTATCGGGGCAATCGGAAGGCTTTGCAATTGTGCCGGCAGGTGCAGCGGGCTTTGAGTTTCGCCTTGGGCAGTTGCGGCGATGATGTTCTCGGCGGCGTGTACGTGGAAGCGGTCGATCCCGCTCCCGACGACAAGCATTTGATGGTCACCGTCTCGCCTTTGGATGCGGACATCTCCCCGGAAGATGTGCTGGTTCATCTGCATTACGTCGTCGGTCGTTTACGCGCGGAAATTGCGGCGGACATCCACCGCAAGCGCGTGCCCGAACTCTCCTTTCGCTGTATCCCGCCGCCTTCGGCTCCCAGGGATGAACCCCCACCCGAAAACGTTGAGGACTGACGAAGCACAGATTAGAGATAGTTTCGGCAGTTCTAATTTAAGGCGGAGAGAGCTTTTCGGGCGGCTTGGCGGACGGTCTCGTCTTCATCATTTTGCATGGTTTGTTTGAGAGCCGCTTGGGCCGCCGGGTCCCCCAAACCAATTTTTCCCAACATCTCCGCCGCTTTCGCGCGACTTCGGGGCTTCCGTGTCCCAAGCCTTTAATCATCAGTGGAACTGCTTGGCGGATGTGTTCGGGAGTGGGATTGATGCTGACCAACGCCCAGGCAGCGACGGCTTGCCCGAACTCATCTTGGTCTTTCATCAACTTCTGTAGGGCGGGAGCGGCCTCTTGGGCGTCTTTTCCCAAGGCTCCCAGCAAATGGATCGCTGTGTATTTTAGGGTGGGGTTGGGGTTGTTCAGTAACTTGACGGCATCGGGAATCGCCGGCTTGGCGGCGGGACCGATTTGGGCCAAGGCATCCAGAATTTCCACTTGGACATCCGGGGTTGACGATGCCAATGCCTTGAGCAATTCGGGCACGGCCGCTTTGGCTTTGGGGCCGACTTTTTGAATCGCGACCGCGCATTCTCTGCGAATCAAAGGCATCTCATTGGAAAGTCCCGCGATCAGCCGGGGCAAGGCTTGGTCCACATATTCGGCGTTTTGGGGGTCCATCATCACCAAAGCCCAGGCACAGTTTCGCTGCATCAGCGGATACTTTGGTTTGCGCGATGCCCTGCTTCAGCATTGGGATGACTTCTTTGGCCCCAATTTTCGCAAGCACGTAAACCGCACCGCGTTTCGCTCGGCCTTCGCTGTTTTGGGCGAAAGCCAGCAACGGCCCGGTGGCGGCGGCTTGGGCCTTGGGACCGATCGCGGCAATCGCGATCAGCACTTCCAATTGAGCTTCGGGGTCCGGGGCATCAAGATGCTTGACCAATTCGGGAACCGCCGAAGCCGCATCGGGGCCAACCTGCCCCAACACCGCAGCGGCCACGGGAAGAAACTTGGGCTGGTTGAGCCGATTCGTCAGCACTTGAATGGCCGGGCCTTTGATGGCCCCCAAGGCTCCCGCCGCGGCGAGTGCCACGACGCCCGCCGAATCATCGAGGGCTTTGTCCAATTGCGGAACCGCCGCTTGGGCCTTTGGGCCGATTGCCCCCAGAGCTTGCATGCGGCCATGCGAACGTCCGGCGAGGAATCGGACAAGACTTTCGCCAACGCGGGCACGGCAGAACCGGCGGCCTCTGCAAATGTCCCTAAGGAGAGACGCCTGCTCGCGGAGCATCGGCGATTTCGCCGTCAGATGCTTCACCAATGCCGGAACGACGGTGTCCGGTTGGGCAGCGATCCCGCCCAATGTGTTTGCGGCGTGCGGGCTACGTTTTTGTCGGGATTGTCCAATGCGGCCACCAAGCCGGCAGTCGCCGATGCCGCATCCGGGCCGATCATCGCCAATGTATCCGCCGCCAGAACCGCCACTTTCGCGTCGCCGCTTTGCAGGCGGGAAATGAGTTGCGGAACCGCGGGTTTGCCGACTTCCGCCAGACCGGCCACGGCATCGGCAACCACGCCGGAATCGGGGCTTTCCAAGCCTTTTTCCAGAATCGGCGAACACTTGCCGGATGGTGTTCGGACCATCCGCGATGGAAGCGACCGCCCAAGCGGCCGGCACGGCTAGCACCGGGTCTTGTGACCTTGCCAGCGACGCCAATTGCGGCAGGGCCGCTTTTGCATCCGGCCCGATCTGTCTAAGCGAATGAATCGCCGCGTGTTTCAGCAGGGGCGAATCGTGTTTCAGATGCTCCAAAAGTGTGGGAACGGCCTCCACGGCTTCGGGGCCGATATGCCCCAAGGCGATCAGAATTTCGGTGTTTCAAAGCCAGATCAGTGCTGGAACTTCAGCGTTTTGACCAAAGCCGGAACCGCCGGTTTTGCCAAGGGCCCCAAATCCCCCAAACCGGAAACCGCCTGAAATTGCTCGCCCGCAGTAGGATTTTGCAGTTTGAACACCAAACTCTGCACGCGTTCCTGAACGGGATCGGTGGCTTGCGCAGGGAGACAGCCAGCGAGAAATTCCCGCGAAGAATAAGCCGAGAGATAAAAGTCGGAACATGAAACTCTCCAGAGGCGAATCAGAAATTCAAATTTTACGTTGATGTTTGGAAACCGGCAGGGTACAACAAATAGTACAGGATTTTAGTTCGCGTTTGTATTGTAGCCGGATGGTTTCCCAAGTATCCAGCATGTAATTCGCGATTTTCTGTTGAAGTGAACCCGCAAACGAACCTTTGGCATCGGCATCGCCGACATTTTACTTCTTTGTGCATTCAACGCGCCGTTTGTCGGCAGGGGATTTTCTTATGAAATGGCTGCCCATCTTTTTTGTATTCGTTGGATTGGGATTGCTAGACGGTTCCGCGACAACCCAAGCCGCGTGGTACCGCGCGGGCTATCATACCGGGGGCTACGGGGGGGGCAGGTATTACGGCGGGGGCGGGGGATATTATGGCGGTCTTGCCGCACTTGGCGGGGGTTACTCTCCCGTCTCTCAGCAGGGCACGGCGGCCATTATTCGGTCGAGCGGCCAAGCCGCCAAAAGTTATTCCGAGGCCCGCATCAACAATGAATCCGCCTATAGCATGTCCCTCGACAATGCGTATAAGCGCGTTCAAACCAATTGGTCGATCAGACGTTATGCTTCAGCCCAAATGGCCGATGTTTACGCCTACCAGCACAAACGCGATAAATGGCTGGCCTCACAGCGAGACTTCAAGCCCGAAACTCTGCCGCCCAGCCAATTCGACAAAAACACCGGCAGCTTGGAATGGCCCGATGTGTTGCAAGCCCCCGTTTACGCAGACAAACGAGCACAAATTGAAAATGAATTGGAATTGCAAGCCACAACGGGAAGCACGTCCAATTCCACCAGGATTCGCAACCTTGCCCGCGAGATGCAAAGCGAATTGAAGGACCACATTCGTGACTCGACCCCCAACGAATACCTCGCCGGCCGCAAGTTTTTAGACCGCCTCGTCAATCAAATTTCAATGGCGCAAGCCGGCTAAGAGACTGGCCCGAAATGGTACGCAAAATCAAATCTCCCAAGCCCGCCGAGACTTGTCGGCGGACCGACGTTAGGGTGCCGGCTTCGGTCGAGTTCCACGGAACGCACATGCCTTTGACTTTCACGCTGAAAATCCCCTCTACGATTCCGTTGGAAGTCGATTCGATCCAACTCGAAACCGTGCGCACCCAATCGCCCGATAAGGTGAAACAAACACCGATCCAACGGGGCAATCAGCAATTGCCGCTGGGCGAGTTCTTCGATGTGGCCGGTTCCGCCTCCGAGGATGAAGAACTGATCTGGGAAGGCGATTGCTCGAAAGTCAAGTTGATCGGCACGCACTGGAAACGTGGAAAAATCCGCATCGCGGGCAACGCGGGCATGCACTTGGGAGCCGAGATGACCGGCGGAGAAATCCTCGTGGAAGGCAATGCCGCCGATTGGGTCGGGGCCGAAATGCACGGCGGGAGAATTCAAGTGCTGGGCAACGCCGGCCATTTGGTAGGGGCCGTCTATCGCGGCGGTCGAAGGGGCATGACCGGCGGGGAAATCCTCATCCACGGAAACGCGGGCAACGAAATCGGCCAAACCATGCGCCGCGGGCTGATCGCCGTGGGCGGCGGAGCCGGAGATGCCTTGGGCTTCAACATGATCGCGGGCACGATTTTCATTTTCGGAGAAAGCGGCATTCGCCCCGGAGCCGGCATGAGACGGGGCACAATCGCGTTGTTCTCGACAATCTCCACGCCCGACATGCTGCCCACGTTTCGGCAGGCTTGCACTTATCGGCCCGTGTATTTGCAGATCTATTTGCGAGAGTTGGCGAAAGCGGGTTTTCCCGTTCCGCCCGAGTGTTTCCAGGCGAGTTACCGCCGCTATCTGGGCGACTTCTTGGAAATGGGCAAAGGGGAAATCCTTATCCGCGCCGCCGCTTCGGCCGTTTGATTTAGGGGACGAAATCCGTGTGCCGTTGGTGCGGGTTGGCTTCGATTTTCGTGGGTGGTTCATTCATCAGCCGCGTTGTTCGCAGCGTGGCGACGTAGTTTAAGTACCGATCTTGCACGCGAAGCCCGTTTTGCTCCAGCCGAACGCTCAAAGGAACCGGGTCGGCTTGGGTTTGCAGATCGGTCAGGTAAGCCACCAAAATCTCGCGGGTCTCCGGCGAAGAATGCAACATAAAATGCACCCAGGCCCAGGCTTCTTGATAATCGATCCGCTGCATTTGCTCGAATTTGTCGAGCCGTTCTAAGCGTTTCAGATCCGGCCGCCAACCGTTGCCCAAAAGCGTCATCAGGTTTTGGGCGTAATCCACGTTGACGCGACCGGGTTCGGGCCGCTGATTTCAAAATACTCGGCCAAGCCTTCATCCAGCCAGAGCGGAACTTCCTTCAGGCACGCATGCAGCAACCCGTGCGTGTATTCGTGCCTTAGATCCTCCTGAATTCGCTTGCCCCAATAAGTGTAAACCGCCAACTCGCGCGGAGTGCCCACAAAATACGCTCGCCGCTTGGGCAGACCGGGATAAGTGGCATCCAAAAATTGCGTGTATTCCAATTCGCTGGTGAATAGATAAACGACGACTTCTTTTTGTTGTTCGGGCAGTTGCAGCGATTCCGAAACCTGCCCCCTTAAGCGAATCAGATCGGTAATCAAAGCGTGATCTTTGGGAAGTTGAAAATCGCTTTGAACCAACAACCGCTCGGATCTTACGGAATGCTTGGCCGGTGGCGTGATCAGTGCCGGCTTGGTTTGCCGAGCCTGCCGACAGCCCAAAAATAGACCGCCCATCACCCCCAAGCAAAGAAAGGAAAACCAGCCAACCGCTGCGCGAATTTTGCATCAGGCAGCCTCCCGTTGGGAATCGCGCCCCAGAGCGGCAATGCCCCGCCAATAGGTTTTCCAGGCTTTGGAAAACTGCGAACCCAAATAGCTCCGCAAAAACCGCAGGCAACAGCTTCGCCGCAAGGGAAAATCCACAGGCAAGGTACGTAAGCAGTGCGCGAACGATTGCATCGCGAGCCGGCAATCGACGTGCTTTAGTTTCTTGAAAGATTCCAAACCAGCGAACCAAAGTCGGATTCCCGCTTCCTCCTCGCGCACGATCAGCGAACGCAGGCTGAAGTTCGGCTGATGAAAACCGTGATCGTGCAGTTTTCGCAATTCCCCGCCCGCAGCGGCGCTCAAATCTTTGAGTCGGAATCCCGCTTCCCGCACGGGCAACTGGGAAACTCGATCTAACACGCATCTTTCCCACGACACCGCACCGGGGATTTCTTCCACGACAAGCGCATCTCGGTCGCCGAATTTCGTTTCGACGAAAAGCAACGGGCGCACGGCAGGCAAGCGCCGGCGAAGCAAAGCGTGTCCCATTTCCCAGCCGTTGCGAGCCTGGTTGGCTTCGAGGAATGATGTCGCGAGCGCAGCGGAGGGGCTTTCCATCCAGCGAGAGTTCCACCGCCGCCCGCCTTTGGGAGGCTGCGCATTTTTGCCAGGCGATCAGGCGGGGTTTTTCAAAAAGTTGTTCGGGTTTGACTTGAAAGGATTCGAGCCGGTTCCGCCCCAAACCTGCCATGCCCCGGATGCGGTTCGGCGAGTTCTCCAAGATAATGAGCCTTCGATTTCCCCGCAGCCATTTTCGATCGCCCCGCCTGTCCGCTTTGGCCAACTCCGCGCGGCAAATGCGATCCACGTACCGCACCGAGTTTCTGTCGAAGGAAAACCCCGCAGCAATTCCGCCGTTCCAAACCTGGGCATACGCCTTCAGAAATCGGCAGCGATCCGAGCGGCTCGCCAGCCGGGAGAAGAAATTATTCAGCAGCGACAAATTGCGAGCGATCTGGGGGAGCGTGAGTTTGCGTTTCCGGCTCAGCGCGTGCAGGTCGATCAAATGCAATTGCCGCGAGCCGTCTTGTTCCCCGATCAACACGTTACCGGGGTGCAAATCCCGATGCAGCAAACCGCCCCGGTGAAGTTTCGCCGCCATTTCTCCCAGCAGCCGGGCAATCTGTCTGCGGGCGGATTGCCGTTGACGTGCAGCCAGCGCGGGAAACGTATAAAGCACGAAATCATCCAATTGTTCGACATCTGCAATTTCGCGGCTGATGAGAAAATTGTCCGTCACCACGCCCAGCCGAGATCGTCGGCCCATTGCAACCGTCTGAAATGTTTTCAGGCCGAGTTCCGCAACTTTTTGGGCGGCTCGCCATTCCAAATCCGCCTTGCAGGGACGGATCACATTTTGCAACACCGCTTGCCAATCGGGAGTTCGGTAATGTTTCAGATAGAAAACCCCTGAGGGAAACACCAGGCGATACACCGCCCGATGCGGCCCGGTTTTCACGATGTTCGCCCGTCCTTCGGCCAACCAGCGGGCAATGGGAAACTCCCCGTTCTCATCCAGCCAGTCCCCGCACGCGGCGGCATCCCAATGCCAACGCAACGCACCCCGCCGCACCCAAACCCAGTCAAATCTAGGTTTTAAGTCGCGGGAATTCGCCGACTGGAAGAAGGAGGCCGATTCAAAGGGCATATCGCAAAGGCCGAAGATCGAAAAACAGCGAAGCGAAGTTTCCGCAGGCCCCAGGCGCGCAGAGTGTCCATTTCATTTCGGGCGGGGATGTTCCCAGAAATCCCCATTGGGAGCAAGATGGTTTCCCTGCAACACCTATTCAAAAGAACAGAACGGCTTGGGCCGAAAATCGGTGAGCGTGTTAACGCAAAGGAAATGGAATCGGCCATGAATTGAACAACGCATCCCGTTGGCAAGCGCAGCCTTTCTCGATTCAAAGGTTTTTGGATTGCAGATCTTTGCGTCTTCCCTTTGCGTCTTTGCGTTCACTGTCTTTTTTTGTTGGCGAATCTCCCGATGACCGAGGCATCCCACTTGACAACCGGGATGCCTGCATTTATTTTATGCAAAAGATGCGTCAATAATACATATTTAAGGGCCGAGGTTTTCCCCATGCAACTGACCACGCAAACGGACTATGCCTTGCGAACTCTGATGTACTTGGCCGCGCGAAGCGGGCGGGCGAAAGTTGCGGAAGTGGCGGGGTTGTTCGGCATCTCCACGCATCACGTCGCCAAGGTCGTCAATCTGTTGTCGCGCTACGGCTACATTCGCAGCGTGCGCAGATTGGGCGGCGGGATCGAATTAGCCCGGAAGCCCGAAGAAATCCCACTTGGCGAGGTGATCGAACGCTTTGAAGGCAATCTGCATTTACTGGACTGCATCGACACGGACAACATCTGCGCCATCCAGTCGTTTTGCAAGTTGAAACCCGTGCTCGCAGAAGCCGAGCGGGTTCAGTTGGAATATCTCAACAGCGTGACCTTGGCGGACATCTCGCCGACGCCCCGCCAGTTGAACCGCATCGAGGGGTAAAGCACGTCGCCTCCCCTCTTTCACACTCTTTTTTGTCTTGGAGAAAGAATCATGAAGAAAGCGCTTGTGGCCGGTGGTTTCGTAAGCCTTAGCATTGCATTGCTCGCGGTGAGCTTGCCCGGAGAAGAAAAAGCTGCACCGCAAAAACGGCAATCCGCGAAGAAGCAAGACCAGCAGCCGAAGAAGGCCGCCGTCAATCGCACGCGGGATACGGTGAAGATGTTGGATGATGTTTACAAGCAGGCCATCGTGCTGATTACCGATAAATACGTTAACGATGAAAGTGATTTCCCCGCGGGCAGCGCGGCGGTGGAGTTGTTCAAGCGCGTGGGCAAGACGGGGTATCATCAGGTGCGTCTGCTCGATGCCACCGGCCAACCTTACGAAGAAAAGAACGTTGCCAAGACCGACTTTGAAAAAGAAGGCGTTAAGCAACTGAAGGGCGGGAAAGATTTCTACGAAGAGGTGGTCATCAAAAAGGGAAAACCGTATCTCTACGCGATGACGCCGGTTCCCGTGGTGATGAAGAAGTGCATCATGTGCCATCCGCATTACGCCGATGTGAAACAAGGCGAGCCGATCGGAGCCATCAGTTACGAACTGCCGATTAGATCGGGCTTCAATTGCATCGCGAATTCCGCCCGCTACAATAAGGCCACGATGCCAACACAACGGCAAGGGGTTTCCTCGTTATCGGAACTGGTGACCTTGCTTCACCGGGCGGATGGTTTCCAAACGGTGGCGGATGCTCTCACCGCGGGAGAGAACGCCGCCTTTCAAGGAGCCTGGGGATCTTTTCGCGCTGGCAGTCGCGGCTCTGGCTGGGAAGCGGCCTGCCGGGCAATTCATTGTTTCTCGTTTTGCCCACGCTTCAAGAAGTGGACGATTTCGCCTTGGATTTGGCGAATTTCTCCGGCCTCACCCCGCTGATTTTTCCCGCGTGGGAATCGCTCCCGCGAGAGCACGATGTCAGCGATGTGGTTTTCGGGGCCAGATTGCGGGTGTTGCGGGCGATGGAATCCGCCGACCCACCGGCGTTGATCGTGACCAGCATCACCGCGCTGTTGCAGCCCGTGCCCAAACGGACCGAGCAAAGCGCGGGAACCCGCACGCTGAAAGTCGGCGAAGAACTCAACCCCGATGCGCTGTTGGATTGGCTGATCGAACGCGGATTCGACCGCGTGCCCGCCTTGGAAGCCCCCGGCGAGTTCAGCCTGCACGGCGGAATCGTCGATCTGTTTCCGCCCGATGCCCTCGATCCTATCCGCATCGAATTCTTCGGCGATGAAATCGAATCCCTCCGCACCTTCGACGTGGAAACGCGGCGCAAGCTCGATGATCTCGAAGAAATCACGCTGACGTTGCTCACACCAGGGAAGGGGCAAAAAGGCAAAGGGGCAGAGGGGCAAAGCAAAAAGGCGAGCGGGGGTCGTAAGCCCCCTGGTTCCGCCGAGCCACAAATAACCCCTGAATCTGTTTTAGGTTCGTTAACGGAGAACAGTTGGCTGGGGTTGGTGGAATTGCCTCAGTTGATGGAAGCGGGCAAAGCGTATTTGGAGCGGTTGGGGCAGCCGCCGGAGTTGTTTTCCGTGGAAGCCGCGATGGCCGCGTGTGCGGGGTTTCCGCTGGTCACGATTTCCAGCCTGGGGGCGGACACGGGCGAAGCGATTTGCCGTTTGCAAGTGGAATCCATCGAACGCTTCGCCGGGCCTCGGCACGAAGTTTTGCAGGAACTCGCGGGCGTGGTCTCGCGGGATGAGCGGGTCTTGCTGTCTTGCCATAACGAAGCCGAAAGAACCCGCCTGGCAGAATTGCTGAGCGAATCGGGCCTAAAGATCGGCGAAGACGTGCAACTTTGCGTGGGCAGGGTGCATCGCGGATTCCGTTGGGTCGGCGAGCGGTTGGTGGTGCTCAGCGATCACGAATTGTTTGGCCGCACCGAACTCCGCCGCACCACCCGCCGGCGAAAAAAATCCCCCGAAACCCGCGTGATCGACAGCTTTCATCGAACTGCGGGAAAACGATTTGGTCGTGCATCTCAGCCACGGCATCGGCAGGTACCGGGGCATCAAAAAACTCAAGGCGGACGACCAACTGCAAGAGCATCTGGCGATTGAGTTTCACGGCGGGTTGATGATGTACGTGCCGGTCTCGCTGATTCATCTGGTGCAGAAATACGTGGGGGCCGCCAAGAGTTCGCCGCCGCTCTCGAAGTTGGGCGGCACGTCTTGGGCGAAGAAAAAGCAAAGAGTCACGCGGTCGGTGATGGACATGGCCAGCGACATGATTCGCCTGCAAGCCGCCCGCGATTCCAAGCCGGGCTTGGCCTGCCCGGCGGATAGCCATTGGCAGCACGAGTTCGATGCCGCCTTCCCCTACGTGCCCACCGAAGACCAAGACGATGCGATTCTTAGCGTCAAGCAAGACCTCCAGCAAACGCGGCCGATGGACCGCTTGATCTGCGGAGACGTGGGCTTTGGCAAAACCGAAGTCGCGATGCGGGCCGGCGTTCAAAGTCGTCGATGCCGGCCGGCAAGTCGCGGTGCTGGTTCCGACCACGGTGCTGGCCGAACAGCATTTCCGCACCTTCTCCGAACGCATGGCCGAGTTCCCCGTCACAATTGCCGCCCTATCCCGCTTCAAGACCAAACGCGAGCAGCGGGGCATTCTGGAAGGCATGGCTTCGGGCGGGGTAGACATCGTGATCGGCACGCATCGGTTCGTGCAAAAAGACGTGCAGTTCAAAAATCTGGGCCTCCTCATCATTGATGAAGAACAACGCTTCGGCGTGGAAGCCAAAGAGATGCTCAAGAGATGCGGTTGGAGGTGGATGTGCTTACGCTGTCTGCCACGCCGATTCCCCGCACGCTGCACATGTCGATTTTGGGCATCCGCGACATCTCCAACCTCACCACCGCCCCGCAAGAGCGCAGTGCCGATTGAAACCCGCATCACGCAGTTCGATGAATCGCTGATTCGCAACGGCATCATTCGCGAACTCAACCGGGGCGGGCAGGTGTTCTTCGTGCATAACCGGGTCTATAACATCCAACACATGGCCGACCGCATTCGTAAGATCGTCCCCGAAGCCACGGTCGATATCGTCCACGGCCAAATGCCCGAAGGTCCGTTGGAAACGGCGATGTTCAAATTCGTGGCCGGCGAAACCGATGTGCTCGTGGCGACGACAATCATCGAAAGCGGTTTGGACATCCCCAACGCGAATACGATCTTTATACATCAAGCCGACAAATACGGCCTCGCCGATCTCCATCAACTGCGCGGCCGCGTGGGCCGCTATAAACATCGGGCCTATTGCTATTTGGTGTTGGAGGAAGGCCGGGTGCTGACTTCCGATGCCACCAAGCGTTTGAAAGCGATTGAGGAGTTCAGCTGAACTCGGTGCGGGCTTTCGGATTTCCATGCGGGACTTGGAAATCCGCGGCGCGGGCAACATTTTGGGGACCGAACAAAGCGGGCACATTGCTTCGGTCGGTTATGAGCTATATTGCCAACTATTGGAAAACGCCGTCCGCACGCTGCGAAAAGAACCGCTCCGCGAATATCGGCACGTGGAAGTCGATTTGCCGGTCGCCGCGTTCTTTCCCGAAACTTACGTTCCGCCCGGTCGGCATAAGATCGAGGTCTATCGCAAGCTTTCCAACGTCAAAAGTTTTGCGGAACTCGCCGAGTTCCGCGAAGAACTCCGCGACCGCTTCGGGCCATTGCCCGAAGAAGTAGACCGCCTCTGCCGGGTGAAAGATTTGCAGTTGCGCGCGATCGCCTGGAACATCGACAACATCCGCCTGGAAGAAGGCTACGCGGTGTTCCGTTATCGCAACGTGAAGAAGATCCACCAACTAAAAACGCTCATCGGCACGGACCTAAGAATCGTCGATCAAGAATCCGCCTATCTGGTTTTGCCCCAAAAAGACCCGATTGGAGATCGCTTGCTCAACCACCTAAGAACCATGCTCGCCGCCGAGAATGAGCAAAATGATCCTCCATGTTGATCCTCCGCTGACAATTGTGGATCCCACGTCTCAACCGGAAAATGATTTTGTACTTTTTCGTTGCTCGATCCGCATCACCGTTCGGAGGATGCCTTGCGGCGGGAATGCCGATAATCGAGGCAGAGTGCGATCAACACGAACACGCAAACGGCTTTCATCATCAGCAACCACCACGGACGCCACCAGGCTCCCGTGGTGATTTCGATAACATCCGATACCCCGAATGCCAGGAACGCCCCCGCTGCAATCCCGCAGCGTTTCCGCAAAATCGGTTGCTGCAGGCGAAATGCCTGACGGAGAAAAACGCAACCGATGCCGGCCCAAAAATGGCTTCTAGGGTGTTGACGGTTTGATGGAAGTTCACCCCCAGCCCTTTTGCGCGAGGTTCAGCGGCGTTCGTTTTGGTAGATTTGGCGGATGAGTTCTTCCGAGGATTTGAATTTCTTCTTGCTGCCTTCGGTGGCGGTTTCGATTTTCTCGCGGGCATCGCTGGGATTGTGGCCCAAGGCGATGAGCGCTTCGTAGGTGTCATCCAGCACGCTGCGCTCGGTGGCATCTTCGGCGGGAAAATCTTTGGCGACAATCAACGCGAAACGGGCCATCTTGCGGCGGAGTTTGGCGACCACCCGCTCGGCGACCGCCGGCCCGATGCCCGGCAGCGTGGTGAGTTGCTTCACGTCTTGCTCTTCAATCGCGGTCGCGACTTCGCGAACCGGGCGGACCATCGCCCGCAGCGCTTTCTTCACGCCCACGCCATCCACTGAGCAAACCAACTCGAAAAACTCCCGCTCGGCATCGCTGAGAAAACCCACCAAGCGGGGCGTCATCCGGCCTTGTTGCGGGTTGCCTTCCAGATATTCAATCGTCCGCAAGCTCACGCTTTGCCCGATCAAACTTTGCATCTGCCTGCGCACGAACTCCGGCACGAAGACCTGATATTCAAACGCCCCGACTTCCAAGCCGGCTTCGTTCTCATCCAGCGAAACCAGCTTGCCGGTAATTTTGGTAATCAAGCGATTGTCCTTGCTGAGATTGGCCCGCCTTGCGGCCGATGGGAAACCGAAAACATGCTTCGAGTGATATTAGCAATCTTCGCGGGGGAAAGCAGCCGTTTCGCTTCCGTCTGTTAATCCCTATGATTTGCTTGGTGGCACATCACACAGGTTTTCTACCCTTGGAAAAACTTATGCCCTCGAATGACCGCTTGATCGAACTTCTGACGCGCGTGCAAGCCGGGGAATTGGACGTGTTAGAGACCGCCCGGGAATTGCGGGCCGAGGAAACGCTTCGCTCGGCCATCACCGCAGACGCCCACGTCGATTTGGACCGCGAACGACGGTGCGGCTTTCCCGAAGTGATTTACGGTGAAGGCAAAACGCCGCGAGCGATGCTTGAAATTATCGAGCAATTGACCGCGAGAAGCCAAGGGGTATTGGCGACCCGCGTTTCGTCTGCGCAGGCCGCCGTTGTTCGAGATCGGTTCCCGGACATTCTTTGGAACGAAACCGCACGCACGCTTCGGCTTCCCGAACCAAAGCCTAAGCCGCCGAGCGGATTGGGGTTGGTGGTTACGGCGGGAACCAGCGACCGGCCCGTGGCCGAAGAAGCCTTGGAAACTCTACGTTGGATGAATTGCCGAACCGAGTTGATCGTGGATGTGGGTGTGGCGGGGCCGCATCGGTTGGTCTGGCATGCGGAACAACTCCGGCGGGCGGATGCGATTGTGGTGGTGGCGGGCATGGAAGGTGCGTTGCCTTCGGTGGTGGGAGGCCACGTCGATTGCCCCGTGATTGCCGTGCCCACCAGCGTGGGCTATGGCGCGAACTTCGGCGGATTGTCGGCCTTGCTGGGCATGCTGAATAGCTGTGCGGCCAACGTCACGGTGGTGAATATCGATGCTGGTTTCAAAGGCGGTTACATTGCCGGTCTGATCGCCCGCCGATGTGCCTCCGCTTAATGCGGACAAAAAATGCGAAATCGGCAAGTTCCGTCGATTGACGAGCCTGAAGTCTCCGCCTACAATAACATAGGCACTGAGACTCAATCTCAATTGAGCAGCGAGCCGTTGGTTCCGATTGTGACGCGAAAATGCCTGTTTCTTCCCTAAAATCGAAGCAGAGCGAACTGGAGCGAGGGTTTTAATGTCTCCTTCCACCGACAAAATTATCTGCCATTGCCTAGGCGTTTCGGAAACGGACATTCGCTCGGCGATTTCCACCGGCTCCGTTCAAAGCATTCGTTGCGTGATGAACGGAACCGGCGCGGGCACGGGCTGCACCGCTTGCCTCCGGCGGATTAACGCGCTCATTTGTGAAGGCGGCTGCCCTCATTCCGCTTCGGTCGAACCCGCGGCTTGCGTGGCGAGGTAGAGTTCCACACTCGTGGTGGCGATGATGTGCTGTTGGGCTTCCAGCCAATCCACGCTTTCTTCGGTTTCCTTGAGGATGCGTTCCATAACTTCCCGGCTCCCGTTGTCTTTTTTGTCTGCCGCCAGCCGAATGCCATCGTTATAAGTTGCCACGGCATGGAGTTCCAACTTCAAGCTGTTATCGAGTTGTTCCACCACAGATTGGCCGACGCGAATCACGTCGTAACGGGCGATTTCCGGCACACCATCCAGAAACAGAATGCGGTCGATCAGATACTCGGCGTGCTTCATTTCTTCGATGGATTCCTCGTAGAAATGCTTGGCTAAAAACCGAAATCCCCAATTGGAACACATTTTGGCTTGAATGAAATACTGATTGATCGCCGTCAGTTCGATGGTCAGCCCCGCGTTGAGGACATCGATCACGCTTTGGTCGCCTTTCATGGTTTCTCTCCTTCTGAAGTTTGCAAGAGCGGTTTCAAGTTTTGGGGGGAATGGGATCGTGGTTGAGGAATTGTAGAAAGCCCCGCGGCAAGGATTCCACCGGCTAGGGCGGGAAACTTAAGTTTTTTTGTGGATTGATATTGCATCTCTCCGCAAGGCGGCGGGCGATTGAATCTCAATCCTGTTCCAAGCACCCGCCAAACTCTGCATCCGCTGTGAATCTGTCAACACGTCCGCAACACTCTCTTGCCGAGTTGAGAGATTTGCGTTAGTTTTCCGCTTGGAATCAAATCGTCCCCTCTCCTGCAAATCGTGCTGGAATGAAGCCATTGCAAGCAAGGAGGGGGCCGCATTTCGGGAAACGCCGCGCTGCGGCGAAGTGGGCAGGAGGCCATTATGCGAGGGAATCGTTCGATTTTCGTGGGAATGTTGGCCTTGGTTGTCGCCGTCGGAATGCTGGGAGCCAACGGCTATTATTGGTGGCTGGCCCAAACTCGCGATGCCAAACGCGATTCCCACTCTGCCGCGAAACCCAATCTGGGCGATGCCCGGAAAGGGCCGGTGCTGACGGAAAACGAACCCTCGGCGGGAACCGAAGCGGAAGCCGCCTGGGATTCTCTCGATCGCGCTTTGTACCGCGAGATGGAACCGGAAAGCTCTCCGCCCGCTCAACCTTCCCGGCAGTTCTTTCCCCATCAAACCGAGGCCATCGAAATCGCTCAGGCTGACAAAACCCTGCCTCCGCTTCCGCCACCATCTTTGCTGCTTCCCGGAGCGGCCGCCCCGATCGCACAAAGGCCCGCACCGGATTGGTTGAACCGTGTCATCAGGCAGGAATTGCCCCAAGCCTCTGCGGAGGAACTGAGGGTTTGGTCGCAAGAACTCCAAGGTTTGCAGCCGGAAATGGTTCGCGATCTGTTGCGAATGCGAAAAAGCGTGATGGCGGAAACACCTTCCCGCCTGGGAGCAAAACCCGAAGCCTTTCCAAATTGGGCGGTGATTCCCAAACCCGATCTTCCACCCGCGACCGCTTTGGTTCCCCCGCCTGCGGATGATCTGGGGAGCGATGTTTCTTCCGTGGCCAACCGCTTGCAACCCTCGCTGGCTGCCTTGGAGCAAGCCCGCGACGTGATTTTGAACAATCTCGCCAATGCGAACAGCATCGGTTTCAAACGTTCGCGGGCGATGTTGTCGCCTTTGCCTTATCAAACCCTCCGAGAAGAACAAACGACCGATGCCCCGCATTCTGCCGTCAGCGTGGGTTGGGGCGTGGAATTGACCGGCACGCCGTTGGACGTTTCCCAAGGCCCGCTGAAAAAAACCAACCAGCCATTGGACGTAGCCATTGAAGGGCCGGGCTTCTTTCAAATTCGCAGCGGCGAGGATGTGTTCTATACCCGCTGCGGCACGTGGACGACAAACGACCAAGGGCAACTGTGCCTAGCCGAAGGAAACAAACGCTTGCTGGTGGTTCCGTCCATTACCGTGCCCGCGAACGCAGTTTCAATCGCGATTGCCGAAGATGGAACGGTGAGCCAGCCGAATGAAAAAACAGGTCACATTCTTCCCGATGGCAGGCGGGAGCCTGACCTACGCCACTTGGGAACCATCGAACTCGCCCGCTTTCAAAATCCTGCCGGCTTAAAACCGCTGGGCGGGCATTTATTGGCGGCGACTCCAGCCAGCGGCCCGCCGCAAATGGGATCTCCGCAAATGGAAGGCTTGGGCGAATTGCGGCAGGGGATGTTGGAACGCTCCAACGTCTCGCAGGAGCGGGAAAGGGACGATTTCCAAGCCATTCAATCGCAATGGCAGTTGCTCAAACACTTGGCGAACACGGCGGATCGTTATGCACCGCCCGGCCCCATCGCCCATCGTGCATTGGCCCGAACCCAACGGGTTTCGGCCCAAGCCCCGCAGTTGCTTCCGCCCCTGACTTGCGAACCTCTTCTAAAAACACTGCTTGATCGAGGCCGCACTTTGTTCAAAGCCTGCCTGCAAAGCAAGCCAATGAAAACCATCCAACGCACGCTGGGATTGAGGGTTATTCCACGAGAACAAAAGCCTCCGAATGAGATCTCGAAAAGCCGAGATGCGGACTATTGGTTTAAGAAACATCACATGACCGAAAGAGCCCGCACCATCGAACGCAACTTGGGTTTTGATTGAACAAGCGGTCTGCCGGGATGACTCTGGGCAACGACCCGCACAAACCCGACAATCTGCCTGAACCTGCCACTGCGTCGCAAACTTCGATCGTGCCGCCCGTCCTGTCGCTTTGACCCTACAGATTGGGTTGCGATACGATTGGATCTGGGAATTGTCCTGGACAATTCGCCCGGCAGGCCCGATGATGGAAGGCGAATCTTCTCTCCGAGGTGGCAGTATGCATAATCGCACGGTTTCGCGGGTTTCTTTGGGTTTTTCGCGACAAACGGCTTGGCTCTTGGGCTTGGCTCTGTTTTTGGCCCCCGGATTGCGGGCGGCGGAAATTCATCTGCACAATGGCTTTGTGATGGAGGGAAAACCCGTTCCATTCAGGCGCTGACCCGCGTGGAAATCGAACGCGAAACCGCCAACGACAACCATTACTACCCCATCCTGATGGTCAATACGGGCATCAAACGCTATTTTGTGCCCGCCAAGCAGGTCGTCAAAATCGATCACGGCCGGCGGAATGGTGAACCTGGAAGAGTACAAAATTGCGCAGAAATTCGGAACCCGGCGGCAAACGCCGCGAACGCTGGGCGGGGTCAAAATCGATAAAGATTTCGACGAATTCGGCCGCCGAACGGTTTCGTTTCAAGTCAACGGCAGAGATGAAGCCCGTGGTGCAGGGCATCACCAAAATCAATCCGCGTTATGTCACCGTCTCCGCGATGACGGATTACGATTGGGAACACGCGTTGGCTATCACGTCGCTTCCCGAAAACATGTTCAACGCCGTGCTGCGACAAAACCATCGACGAGAAAAACCCGCAAGCTCGCAAAGGGCTGGCGGTGTTCTATATGCAAGCGGGCATGTATGTTCGGGCCGGGAAAGAGTTGGATTCGATCATCCGCGACTTTCCCGAACTGAAAGACACCGTCGAGAAGACATCACCCGGCTAAGGTCCACACAGGCCAAAAATTGTTGGTCGATCTTCGCCGCCGCCGCGACAACGGGCAACACCATTTGGCGGCGTTGGCCTTGAAAATCTTTCCCAGGAACAATCTCAGCGCGGATGTGATGAAAGAATTGGCCGACTTGGAACGCGAATTGGAGAACGCGCGAAATCGGCTGGATCGCGTTCGGCTTGTCGCTGACGATGCTGCAGCGAACGTCGACCGAGGAAGCCAAGCAGACCGCGTTGGAAGCATGCGTTCGGCGGTGCGGGATGATTTCGATGCGGTCGGCCTGGAACGCTTGGATGCGTTCCTCAAGTTGGAAAACGACAATTCGCTGACCAGCGAGCAAAAACTGGCCTTGGCCTATTCGGGCTGGATGCTGGGCAGTGCCTACGCCGTCACCGACCTCGATCAAACGCTGCGCTACTGGCAGGCCAGGCATCTCATCGAAGAATATCTGGTCACGCAAGATGCCGAACTACCAACGGCGATTTGCTTTCCAAACTGCACAACTTGGAAGGCATTACGCCGGCTGCTTGTCTCGCGGATGTTGGTGTGGCTCAAGCCGCTTTGGAAACGCCGGGGATCCAACCGGGCGTGGCCCGCAAAATTGAAGTCGAAGATGCCGACCCCGATGCGCCGGTGGCTTACCACGTTTTATTGCCCTCGGAATACACGCCCAACCGGGCCTATCCGTTAATTGTGGCATTGCATCCCTACGGAACCCGGCGGCGTCCGAACTGTCCTGGTGGGGCGGAAACCAAACCGCGCCCGGCCAATCGCAACGCCGCAGTACATCGTGATTGCTCCCGAATACATCGATCCAAAACTCCAGGCTTACGACTACGCCGCCAAATCGCACTACATCACCTTCAAAGCGATGTCGCGACGCCCGCAAACGCTTTCACGTCGATTCGGACAAAGTCTTTTTAAGCGGCCACGGCATGGGTGGCGATGCGGCGTTCGACATCGGCATGTCGCACCCGGATCTGTTTGCCGGCGTGATTCCCATTTCCGCCCTCGCCCAAAACTACTGCAAATGGTACTGGCAAAACGCGAAGCACGTGCCTTGGTATTTGGTGGGCGGCGAACTCTGCCGCGATTGAATGAGCGACCCCGATCATTCCGCCGTGCTTAGATCGCATGTTTCGCTACGGGCACGAGATTCGACTTAATCTACGCCGAATACGTGGGCCGAGGCTACGAGCATTATTACGAGGAAATCCATCATCTGTTCGATTGGATGGAACCGTCTGAAGCGAAAGAAAATCCTGAAGAGAAGTGGAGGCCACGATTTTACGTCCTGTGGACAACCACTTTTATTGGATCAAGGCGGAAGAATTTCCCCGCAACGTGTTGCAGGCGGTGGTCGTCAACCCCGGCAACAAGCGGATGCCGTGTGCGTCCGATGAGCTTGGAAGCCACGATTCTCCGATGGCAGCGAGGACTACACCGCGATCAGATCAACTCCGGTGCGAAACGGCACATTCTTAGAACTCTCGCCCGATTTGATCGATTACACCAAACGGCTGAAGGTTCGCTTTCAGCGGCAATCAGAAGTTCAACGATTTCCCGGAACCCAGCCTCGAAACCATGCTGGACGATTTCCGCGAACGCGCAGACCGGCAAAAACTCATCTGGACGAAAATCGTGATCGAATAGTTTGGAGCGCCAAAATCGCTTCAACACCGGGGTGTTCCGGCGAGCGGGGGTCATCAGCCCCCTGATTATATTGAATGCTCCAAACCCTTAATGGATTTCCATCGGCGATTATTCCACCTCGGCTCCCAAGATGGCGGGAATGAACTGCGTGCGGTCGTTGGTGGTTTGGAATAATCGCAGCGTGGCTTGCAAACCTTCGCGGGCCGGTTCGCGGTAATAGCGTTCCAAATCCCCTTTCCACGAAACGACCAGCACCACAATGCTTTTGGGTTGAGGCAAAGTTTTATAAGCGTTGAACAATCGCTGCGCAAAGGCATCGGCGGCGGCGGACTCCGCTTTCTTCTTTGCCAATGCCTGCTCGCGCGGGGGGAGTTTGGCCAAACGCTTTTGATCGATGGGGTTCGGCACATCGCGGACGAGAAACATCTTGGTTTCATCGCCGACTTTCAAATAGGCATTGCCATCCGATTCGATAAACAACGTCCACACGTCCACGCGCTTCCGCATCGCCTGATGCGTGAGCAGATGCTTGATGACTTCGTTTCGGTGCTTGTCGGCCAATTCTTTAACCATCGTGCGAATTTGCCGTTGCTCTTCCGGGCTTCTATCCTTAGAAGCCAGAGCCTTGTCGAGAACCTCTTTGGGAATCTGAAACAATTTCGCGACCAAATCGGTCAAATCCTTGCGTTGGGTGAGCACGCGCTGCATTTCTTCGGTCACATCGGCCAATTGGGCCTGCAACTGCGATTGCAGCGATTGCCGCTCGTTCAGAATCGCAGCCAGACGCTCTTCCGCAAGGTGTTGGGCTTTTTTGGCGGCGGCGGTTTGTTCGTCGGCGCGGCGGGCGATTTCCTGCTCGGATTTGGCAGAAGTCTGTTGCACGTCCATGTACTGCGCGAAAATCACGATCAGCAACAGATCCAGCAATGGGGTCAGTTGGAACGTCAGTTTCTTGCGGGAGAGCATCATTCACCTCCCGTGGGAGTGATGGACAATTCGCGCTTGACCCGCGACGATCGTTTCGCGAACGTGCAGACGGTTTTCGGTCAGCCGATTGAAAGAGGGTTCTAAAAAACCGTTGATAAACATCAACACAATCGCCGCCGAGAGTCCTGCGAACGTGGACCAAATCGCTTCGCCGAAACGCTGCACGATCACGCTGACCGAAGTTGCGGTCTCGGCATCGACGGGAGTTTGCAAAGCCGCTCCAATGGCGAGAATCGTCCCCAACACCCCGGCTAAAGGATAGGCTTCGATCATCGTGCGGCAGAGGTTGTAGCAGGTCTCAAAAACTAAGGAATTGAGATAGCGGCGGTTTTCATCGAGGATGTTGATGCGAAGCTGAAGCGCTTCGCGGTCTGCGCGGCGGGCGGGGTTTTCGACGACTTCGTTCACATCCGCCAGAAAGGCTTCGATCTGATCGGACAAATGCACGGTGCTGTCCAAGATGCTGCGATGCCTGAGATTGCTGGTGAACTGCGACAGCGAAGAGGCGATGTTCCGCAAATCCCGCCGCGACCAAATCCAAAGCAAAAAGAAAAACGCCAAATGCACCGCGAACGCCCCGGCGATCACAAAGGTCGAAAGACCCGAAAGCGAATCCAATACTTGCTGCATCGAGTGAAAACCCCTTGCCGAGTGTGCATCACTTAAGTCGGTGCGAAACCGGGTGGCACTCAACGCCGGTAACGATTTTTTATTTGACCGCTAACTCTTGCTGAAATTGGACTTATTGCAAAGACTCCTCCTTGGACCAGAGACCGTTGATTGCGGATTATCTCGTAGCCCAAGGAAGGAGTCGAAGATGCAAAAAGCGCGGAAGTCTCAAAAGCGAAAATCCAAGAAGGCCAAGAAAATTCAATCCGCCCGCCGGGCCAAACGGAATTCTCGGGGGAAATTGAAACGAGCCATTCGTTTGTTTTTGCCGGATGGCATTTTTGCCGATCTCAGCCGGCATGGCAATGCCCAGTGGTCGCTGAACGTGTTGTGTTTGATGGCTCTGTTTTGGGCCTTGTCGGGAGAAACCACTTTGGGAGAGCGGTTCACGATGGCAGCGGAAATCGCCACCCATTGGTTTCCCGGCGAGTTCATTGCGACGAGCTATCGCGGTTTTTTGAATGCCCTTGTCAGGCACAATGCCGTTCTGCTCAACATCATCGCGGCGCGATTGCGAACGCGGATGCTGGAACTGGAAGGGGATTCCGGGAAGGTCGCCGGTTTCACGCCGTTTGTGGTGGATGGCAGCAAAGTCGCGGCCCCTTGGACGAAATCCAACGAGGAAACCTTGGGAAAGAAAGGCCGCCCACCCCAAGGCGAGAAATGCAAACGCCAAGAAACCGATCTTCGACCTCAGTTGACGTTGACGCTGCTGTGGCACATGGGTTTGGGGCTGCCTTGGGCTTGGAAGCACGGCGGACTGGCCGAAGGCGAGCGGACCCAATTCCGCGAACTCTTGGACGTTTTGCCCAAAGCCGCCCTCGTGGTCGCCGATGCTGGCTTCGTGGGCTATCAACTTTGGCAAACGATGCTTCGAGGCGGTCGGCATTTTCTGATCCGCGTGGGGGCGAACGTGGAACTCCTCAAAGAACTCGTTCCCGGATGCGAGTTGGAACGGGACGGCGAGATGGTTTGGTTGTGGCCGGAGGGGAAACGGAAAGAGAACGAACCGCCGCTCAGGCTGCGATTGATCCGCGTGCCCAAGGGCAAGCAAACTTGGTATTTGGTGACCTCGCTTCTCGATCCCTTGCAACTCACTCAAGAACAGGCCGGCAGATTATATGCGCGCCGCTGGGGTGTGGAATGTTGCTTCAGAGCCTTGAAGCAGACCTTTGAACAAAGCAAGATGCGGAGCTATACCCCGGCCTGTGCCGGTTGTGAACTCGACTGGTCGCTGTTGTCGTTATGGTTGGTCGGCCTGTTGGCGAAGCAAGAACTTCTCGCCGCCAAAATCGATCCCGAACATTATAGTCCCGCCGGCGCACGATGCCTTATCCGCCGCGAGTTGCGCCAGCAGTCCGCGGGAAAGGAACGGCTCGATGTTTCGGAATTTCAATCTGCGGTCAAGGATCGCTATCAGCGAACATCCCGCAAGAAAGCGCGGCACGACCAGCGAAAGAAACACGATCCTCCGCCCAGCGCTCCCAAAATCAGAAAAGCATCGCCTCAGCAACAACAAGCCGCCAAAGCCTTTAGGCAATCTCAAACAGAAGCCGCCTAAATCGTTACCGGCGTTGAGTGCCACCCAAAAAGAATCACGAGGCTTCGGAAAGGGCAGCGGCTTCCAAATGCTGGGGAACCGGGGCGGTTGGAACTTGCGAACCGCGTTCGATGACATAAAGCGCACTGGCCGCGCGGAGATTGGCGGCCCAAGCCCGATTGACGGCCCGCCCGCCGATGATGGGCAGCTCCTTAAGAATCCGCACGTTCATCGTTTGCGACATGTCCCGGAAATCGTGCATCGACAAAAAATGCAAATTCGGCGTGTTGTACCATTCGTAAGGCAGTTCGGAAGTCACCGGCGCTCGACCGTGCAAAACCACCTGCAAGCGAACCCGCCAAAAACCAAAATTCGGCACAACCACCAACGCCCGCCGGGCAATGCGGAGCATCTCTTTCAGCACCTCCTGCGGATGCCGAACTTGTTGCAGCGTGGAGCTCAACACGGCGAAATCGAACGAATCTTCGGGGAACTCCGGCAAGCCTTGGTCCAAGTCGGCATGAATCACCGGCACGCCGCGGGTGATGGTTTGAATTATGCCGCTGCGATCCAATTCGACGCCTTGCACCGTGCAGGAATGCTCATCGCGGAGCATGCTTAAAAGCCGCCCGTCCCCGCAGCCCAGATCGATCACCCGGCTGCCGGGGTTGATGTGCTCGCGAATGATTTCATCCGTCAAGGCTTCGGTCGAATCGGGCAGGCAATAGCGTTGTGAAGACATGATTGGGTCAAGGGTCGAGGGACAAGAGTCAAGGGCCAGAAAACTCTAGGCGAGCGGCCGGTTTAAGCTGGCCGGTTACTACCGAACTGATAGGTCTATCAAATCTTAGGGGCGTTCCAATGTGCGTTTGAGGAAAGGTTTGACGAGGGTCGAAAGTGTGGTGTCTTCGATCAAAAAGGCATCGTGCCCGAAGGGGCTGGCGAGTTCCATGAAGGAAACGTCCCGGCCGGACTTCAACAAGGCCGTCACAATTTCCCGGCTTTGAATCGTGGGGAACAGCCAATCGGTATTGTAGGACACCACCAGGAACCGGGCGTCGGTCTTTCCCAAAGCCTTGGTCAGCGATCCGTAACTGTCCGCCAAATGAAAGTAATCCATCGCCTTGGTGAGGTGCAGATAACTGTTGGCGTCGAAGCGTTCCACAAACTGCCGGCCTTGATAGTGCAAATAGCTTTCGATTTGAAATTCCGTTTCCCGCAGCAGGTCGTAGGCGAAGGTGTCGCTGTGCTGCAACCTGCGGCCGAATTTCATCTCGATCGAGGCTTCCGACAAATAGGTAATGTGGGCCAGCATGCGGGCTAAGGCCAAACCGTATTGCGGCCCTTCGCCGTGTTCGTAATAGCTGCCGTTTTCGTAATGCGGATCGGCCAGAATCGCCCGGCGGCCCACGGTGTTGAAGGCAATGCCCTGAGCCGACAAATTCGCGGCGGAGGCCAGCACGATGGCGGATTCTATTTGATCGGGGAAGCGGGCGGCCCATTCCAGAACTTGCATCCCGCCCAAACTGCCGCCGATGATCGCCAGCAATTTTTCGATGCCCAGCGTGCGGATCAAAGCCGAATGCACTTGCACGATGTCGCCGATGGTGATGACGGGAAATTCCGCGCAATACGGCTCGTCGGTCTGGGGATTGATGCTGCTCGGCCCCGTCGTGCCTTGGCAACCGCCTAAGATGTTCGCACAGATGATGAAATACTCATCGGTATCCAAGCCTTTGCCGGGGCCGATGAAGTTATCCCACCAGCCGGGTTTTTTGTTCTCCGGGGAATGCCAACCCGCCGCGTGGGCATCGCCGGTGAGAGCATGGCAAATGAAAATTGCGTTGTCTTTTTGGGGCGAGAGTTTGCCGTAGGTTTCGTAAGCCACGGTGATCGGTCCCAGTTCCTTCCCGCTGGCAAGCACCAGGGGTTGGGGGGGATCGAACAGCGTCGCGAATTGGGTTTCGATCAAACCGACGGAACCCTCGCCGGGATCAAATGTTTCTGTGAGTTCGGTTGTCATGGTGGAAACATTATAAGCGGGAACCGGCCTGATTTCGAGAGAGTGATTCCGCCAAACTTCGCTTATCTCGGCAGGGCATTCAGGCGGTATTGGCGGTCGGCTTTTTCGAGGGCTTGGCTGCCGGAAAGAATTTTCGTCGTGCGGATTCCCGTCCAACGGTCGGCGGGGCCGTCGATCTCCACTCGCAGATCTGCTTTCAGGTCATATTTCTTCGCCACCGCGAGAGCCACGCCGATTTGAAATCGGTCTTGCGGATACAACGGGGCTTGCAACGCATCCAGCGACCAGCGGTCGATTCGCAGCCTTCGCCAAGCGGGTTTCCCGGCCAGCCAGCGTTTGACGGCATCGGCGGGCGGTTGTTCATCAGTCACGAATTTTTGCAGCTTCGCGGGCAAATCCCGCACTCGATTCTCGGCCACGTAAACCCTTGTGCGTTCGGGACGCGACGCATAAACCGCCCACGCCGGCCAATGATCGCAGTAACCAAAGGGTTCCAAGAACGGCAACAACACCACGGCGGCTACCAAACTATATCCAACAGCCAAACGGAGATTGTGCCGAATTAGTCTAAAACTGGATGAATTTCGTTTGGCGACCTCTGCTGCTTGCTTTTCTTTGCGGGCCTTCGTGAAGAGCATCGCGAGTAAATACCGACACCGGGTTTCATCATCTAACTTGGGTTCGTCCCAATCCGCGGGGTTCCACAGGGGGTGGAACAGAACAAGATTCTGCACGATGAAATATCCGTTCCAAATCAACACGCCCGGTTTGTGGCCCAGTCCCCAGGGGCCGAGAATCCACAGCAGCCCCAAGTGCATTCCCACCGAAAACCATTTCGCAGCCCGGCGGGTTTTCGGAATCAGCAAACCCGCCGCCACCGCGATTTCGCCCAAAGGCAACATCGCGACGATAGCCCGCCGGACTCCCGGAGCAGCCGAGGAAAAATCCCAACCCACCGCCTGCGTAATGACCGACACAAACGCCTCGCCGTGTGTGGTCAGAAAACTCATATCTAACTTCGACAGCCCCGAATGCAAATAGATGCTCGCCACAATCAACCGCAAACAGAAAACTGCTTTTTGCGGAGGCAGAAGAACCATCGTCAACAGCAGAATGCAAAACTCCCAAGCCCACGGTTGCAAGCGTTGTTGATCGAGCAACACCGCCGCAAAAAATGCCCCCGCGAAAATCAGCGTGGCGAGATGCGAAACTTTATCCTCTCCACAAAAGACGAATATAATTCCCAGCGAAAGCGCCATCACCCCGCTCGCCAACGGATCGCACCAAGCGGGACAATTTAAGAACCACGAAACCAAAGGCACGCGCGGAAAAATCTCCGCCGAGCCAAACCACAACGGCCAAGTAACGCGAATCAAAACCAATCCCGTGACTGCGATGAGCAGACGTAATTTTTCACAAATTTCTTCCGGCCGCTCTTGATTTCCTGGAAGTAGAAAGACGCGCTTCATCTTCTCGCTTTCTGGCGAATCAATGCGACAACGCCGCGATGCCGGCGATCGACTGCACCGCCGATTGCATCGAGCCTTCGGAAGCAATGGGAAGATTTGATGGTTGCGACATCAGTGGTTAGCCAGTCGGTTCAAAACCGCACATATATAAAATACAATAAGGTGCTTGTAATTCAGATGTATATACGACAAATTCCTGAAATAGGTTTGGGTGTTCGGTTTTTGATATAGTTTTCGGTCCTAAATAGGGAAGTTGCGATGGAAAAGTATGAAATCGTTCCTTATTACACGGGCATATTTTCTGGTTCGTTGAATCAAGAACCGGATTTCAAATACCATCGCTCGAATGCGCCTTCGACCGTTTCGAGAAAACGTCTTGCCGAGCAAAAGGCCCGGCGTTCGACGATCGAAGAAGACATCAAAGCCGGCAAGGGGCAATGTGGGTTGGACGAAAATGAAACGCGCGGCTGGAAAAAAAGAGCCGCAGATGACGGTTCCAGAAGTCCGCGGATTACTTCGCCATCTCATCGCCCTCAGGTGGTGGGACATCGACGAAATCGTGGCGTGGAGCAACTGGCGCATGGAGCGCAATCGAGTGGTTAAAGAATGCCACGCATCAAGAAGACACAAAGAACTTCACGCAAGCCGAAGTCGAAAACTGAAAGAGGGCTGTCATACTAGCGCCTTGCCGCTTACTCATTGCCGGTTACCAGGTGCGTTCGATGAACGTGGTGTCCACGCGGCCTTCGATGAAGGCGGAGTGATTAAAGATTTCGCGTAATAGCGGGATCGTGGTGTGAATGCCTTCAATCACAAATTCCGAAAGCGCCCGCCGCATGCAGGCGATGCTCGCCGCGCGGGTGGGGCGATGCACGATCAGCTTGCCGACCATCGAATCGTAATGCGGGCCGACGACGTAATCTTGATGCACGTGCGAATCGAACCTAACGCCCGGTCCGCCGGGAACGATGAGTTTTGTGATGCGTCCGGGACTGGGGCGAAAACCGTTGGCGGGATCTTCCGCGTTGATGCGGACTTCAATCGCGGAGCCTTCACAAGGCACGTTCCGCTGCTTGAGTTCCAGCTTTTCGCCGGCAGCGATGCGGATTTGGTGCTGAATCAAATCCAAGTTGGTGACTTCCTCGGTCACGGGATGCTCCACCTGAATGCGGGCATTGACCTCGATGAAGTAAAACCTGTTCTCCTGATCGACCAGAAATTCGACCGTGCCCGCGTTGGTGTAGCCTGCCGCCTTCACCAAACGAACCGCCGCCTTGCAGATGTCTTGCCGGACCGACAAAGGCAAATTGGAGGCGGGGCTTTCCTCGACCAATTTTTGATGGCGGCGCTGCAGCGAGCAATCCCGTTCCCACAAATGCAAGGCGTTGCCGTGGTTGTCCGCGAGAATCTGCACTTCCACGTGGCGGGGGCGTTCGATGTATCGCTCTAAATACACGCCCGCGTTTTTGAAGGCTTTCTCGGCTTCTTGCGAGGCGGCTTTGATGCCGGCTTTCAACGCGATGTCGTTTCTGGCGACCCGCATACCTTTTCCGCCGCCGCCCGCCGTGGCTTTAATCAGCACCGGATAGCCAATGTTCTGGGCGACCGCCACCGCTTCTTCTTCGCTGGTGATGAGTCCCTCGCTGCCGGGAACCAAATGCACGTTCGCGGCTTGGGCGATGGCCTTGGCAGAGATTTTATCCCCCAACTTGGACATGGCTTCGTGCGGGGGACCGATGAACTCGATGTTGCAATCTCGGCAGACCTCGGCGAAGCCGGCGTTCTCGGCCAGAAACCCATAACCGGGATGAATCGCCTGCACGTTGCCGATCTCGGCGGCGCTGATAATCTTGTTGATGTCCAGATAACTGGCCGCAGCCGTCGGCGGGCCAATGCAAATCGACTGGTCTGCGAGCTTGAGATACGAAGCCTCGCGGTCGGCAGTGCTATACACAACAACAGATTCGATGCCCATCTCTCGACAAGCCCGAATAATGCGTAGGGCAATCTCGCCCCGATTGGCAACCAAAATCCGCTGGAACATAAGGGTCTTGTCGTGGTCTGGGTTGAGCGGTTCAACTCAACAATATCATCATCGTGGAGACTCGCCCGGAACGCGAAGTCGGAAAACTCTTTTCTATCCGGGAGCCACACGGAACAGGGGTTGGTCGTACTCGACGGCGTCTCCGTTGTTGACCAAAATCGCCGTGATCGTGCCGCTGACTTCCGCCGGGATTTCATTGAAGACCTTCATGGCTTCGACGATGCAGACTTTGGTGTCGGGCTGCACCTTGGAACCCACGGTCACGAAAGCGGGGTCATCGGGTGTGGGAGCCGAGTAAAACGTGCCGACGGTAGGGCTTTTGATGACCAAACCCGTCTCCGCGGGGGGATTGGCGGGCTTCGCTTCGCCGCCGGTTCCGCCTGTCGGAGGAGGAAGGGGCGGAGGAGGCGGGGTGTAAGCTTGCGGCGGGGCCATCATCATCGGCACGGGTTCCTGGGAACCTCGCCTCAGCCGCCAGATTTGGCCGGAGTTTTTCAAGCTCAGTTCGGTCAGGCCGTGCTTTTCCATCAACTCCATCAAGGTTTGGAGTTTTTCCAGATCGAACGGTTCCCCGCCGATGGAATCGGAATCGCGGTTCATATCCTCAGGCATATTGATTTCCCTTCCAGCCAAGCTGCATGAAAAGCCAAGTTTGAAGGGAGGACATTATAGCGGCGGGAGGACGATTTCCTCAAACTGTTTGGGCACGGAGGAAAGGACTTCGTGGCCGGCTTTGGTAATGAGGACATCATCCTCAATTCGCACACCGCCCCAATGGGGGAGATAAATCCCCGGTTCCACCGTGAGAATCATGCCCGGTTTGAGTTCTTCTTCCGAGGTGGGTGCGAATCGCGGCCATTCGTGAATGTTTAGGCCAATACTATGCCCCAAACCGTGGCCGAAATTTTTGCCGAACCCCGCCTGTTCAATCACGTTTCGGGCTGCCTGGTCGATCTCGGAACATTTGGCACCCGGACGGATTTTTTGAATGGCCTCCTGCTGAGCTTTTAACACAACTCCATATATTTTCTCTAGTTTGGGCGGAATCTTACCTGTGACCAAAACCCGCGTCAAGTCACTTTTGTAGCCCGCGAAGGTCTCGGCCCCCCAATCGATCAGCACGAACCCCGCAGCGGAAATCCGTCCGCGACCGGGCCGTGCGTGAGGCAACGCCGCCCTGGCCCCCACCGCGACAATCGGCGGAAACGAGACCCCCTTCGCACCGAACCGCCGCATGGTGTGTTCCAAGTCGTGGGCGACTTCCCGTTCCGTCGAGTCCGCCGTCAATGAAGCCCTGAGAACTTCAAACCCCCGTTCCGCCAAGCGCACGGCTTCGCGGGTCTCGGCGATTTCCGTCGCATCCTTGATTTGCCGAAGTTCCTCGACCTGACCCGCCAACGCGACCCATTCGACAGTCTCGGCTTTTTCGCGAAGTTTTTCGTACTCCGCGACGGTAAGGGTACTGCTTTCAAATCCCAGACTTTTGATCTTCGCTTTCTTGGCGACCTCGGCGATCATTTCATCCATCGGCTGCCGATTCGTGCGCGTCACCACTTCCAAGTCGGGACATTCTTCTTGAAGTTGCGTTTCGTAGCGCGTGTCGCTGATGAAAATTCTATGTTGTTTGCCCAAAATCAACACGCTGGAATCCCCCGTGAACCCCGTGAGGTAGCTCACGTTTTTCTCGTTGGAAACTAAAAGCGCTTCGCAGTCCGCCGAGCGGAGTTTGCGGATTAGCTTTTCCTGCCGACTGGCAAAACGATCTGCGGGCATAAGTATCGGTCCTTGGTCCGTTGTTTGGGGGTCCGTGGTGTTTGTAAGAGGGGCGTTTTTAAGAGGCTTAGGAACTCAAATTGGTCTGATGTGTCTTCAACAATTCATAATAAAACTCCTGTCCCGATAGCTTTTAGGGGCAGAAGGGCAAAGTTTCAAAACCAGAAGAATTCTTGTCCCTTTGCCCCGACAAACAAGCGGCGAAGCGATTCGCTCGCCGAAAAAACTACTGCCACCATTGACAGTTTTGAGCTGGGAAGTGGTTTTCTCGGCGATGTTAGCAAAATCCCAAGACCACGGCAGCGCTTTGGCCTTGGCGGGTGCGGTTGACGCTCATCGCGGTGGGCATGGGATTGATTGATTGGTTCTTCGCGGACGATGTTCAACCGGCAGTTCGGGTCGGGGGTTTGATAGTTCAGCGTCTTCGGGATTCGCCCGTGCTTTAACGCCAACAGACTGCCCGCGAGTTCCATCGCCCCGGAACCGGCTTCGGAATAACCGAAGTAACTTTTCAAAGCCGTCACCGGCACAGAAGCCGCGGCTTCTCCCAATGCCCGATGATACGCCTGGGCTTCAATCGCATCGTCTCGCGGCGAACCGCCGGCTTGGGCGTTCACGTGCCCCAACTCGGCGGGTTTCAAGCCGGAATTTTTCAGGGCCGAAGTCATCGCAACAACCAGCCCGGTTCCGCAGCGTTCGTGAGGAGGACTTTTGCCATCGCAGCCCGCTGCGATGCCTAAAATCTCGGCGTATATTTCTGCTCCACGATTTTTTGCGTGCGGAAGACTTTCCACCACGAACGCCGCCGCCCCTTCGCCGGGGATGGTTCCATCGCGGTTCAAATCGAACGGTCGGCAAGCGCGTTCGGGTCCGGTTTCTCGGCGGGAGAGTTCTTCGTATAAACACAACTTGGCCAGATCGACCGCTTGCACGTTCGAGCCGCATCCGCCGACGATCATGCAATCCGCCGCCCCGCGTCGATAGCATTGACGGCTTCCATCAATGCCAAGATCGCGGAAGAATCGCGCCGGTAATCGTGTTGTTCGGCCCCCGCCATCGAACTCGATGGAAACGTGGCAGGCGGGCATGTTCGGCAGTTGCCTTAGCAGCCACAACGGAGCAATCCGCGATAGGTCTTCCTCCCCCCAACGGTTGGCTTGGAAAGGGATTTGCGCTTCGGCGAAAGTTTTGACGGCATCGGCGAGTTCTTGGGGAGTCGTGGAAATCCTTCCCGCACCATAAACCACGCCCAAGCGGTCGGGAGCGACATCGCCCGCCTGCAAACGGGCATCTTGCATGGCCAACGTCGCCGCCGAGACCCCCAATTGAATCGGCCGCGACATGACCTTCAAGAATTTTCGCTGCGGCAGAGAAACCTGGGGGTCGAAATCCAAGACCTCGGCGGCGAAATGCATGGGCAGGTTTCGCGTGGAAAACGCGCGCAGAGGGCCTACTCCCGAGCGGCCTTCCATCAGGCTGTTCCAGAATGCCGGATTGCCAATGCCGATGGGCGAGACCACGCCCACTCCGCTCACGACCGTGCGGGTCGCGGCTGCGCCTGTATTCATTGCGGACCCTGCCGTTCAGTCCAGCCGATTCCTCCCAAGTCTTGAAAGCAGCAGGATTACATCGAATCGGCGAAACTCTGTCAAGAACGGTCGGCGTTTGTTAATCCTTGGCCGCGTCGATCTCCAGATCCAAATGCGAAGACAGCGTGGTGCGGTCGATGTTGAAATTGAGCGAGGCTTCGTGAAATCCTTGCAGCAAGGGGGCGATGAAGGATTTGGGAATCTCGCGGATCTGATGGTAACTCGGCTGTTTCCAGGCGGTGGATTGCCAAACCGAGACGCCACGCTCATCGGTGGTCCATCGGTATTGGCCGCCCATGCGGCAGATGGGTTTGGCCCCCAGAATGTCTTCCGCGACTTGCAGGGCCTGCTGGGGTTCGACGTGGAGTTGTTCCGTCAAAACCTCTAAAAACCTGGCGTTCCCGGCGGAAGTTCGTCTGGCTTGCAAATAAGCCCCCGCGTTAACCACCTTCGCAACATTGGCCTCCGCCAAACGGCCGATCCAAACCCGCAATTGGGCGGGCTGCTTCACTTTTTGCAGTTTCAGGTTTTTCTGAATTTCTTCCTGGTCTGGGTTCTTGTAGGGATAAAAGAAAATCGTGCTTGTGGACAGCGATTTTTCTTGGGGTTCTTTGGGCTTTTCGCCCTCGACTTGGTCGGCTTTCAATTCGTATTGCGGAAGCAACTTGAAATAGATTGGCGGGGTGATGCTTTGCAAGACCCGGCCGTTTTCGATGCGGAACTTCGCATCTTCATCGGCCAGATCGCGCAGACCCGCGAACCCGAATTGCCCCGACAAGAAACCCGCCGAGCCGAAGTTGATGCTGGCCTGTGCCAAATCCCCCTTGAGCGGCAACAACTTCCATTGGCTGGCGGCTCCCAAATTGCTGCTGAGCGATTGGTAATGCCGAAGGGCATAAGGGGTGATGTGGACATCCAGCGAAATCCGTTCGCGGCCCTTTTCGGCGGGATGCCGTTGGATCGCCAACATCGCCGGGTCCATGCGTTCCCACTCGCTACGATAAAAGCGGGAGAACTCTTCGTATCCTTCGTCTTCCGATTCGGTAATCCCCTGAATTTCCACATCCGGCACGGGCAAGAAAGACCCGCGTGCTCCCCGCAGAGTATCAATCGCTTGGCCGTTTTCCATCACCGTATGGCTGCCATCGGGGCGGATATGAAAGTTCGCGGGCAGATAACCGCCGTTGACCAATTGATGAATCGTTTCGTGCTCGGCTCCTTCGGCCTTGGCCGCAAGTTGGGCCAGATGCACGAGTTGGATTTCGGCGAGCGCCTGCATGCGGCGGGTCATTTCTACACGGTACTTCGGGCCGACGAGTTCGCGGAAAAACACGTCCGACAAATACGCAAAGCAGGCATCTTCGCGGGAAGTGGGCATCAGATGCCGGGCGTAGAGGAATTCATCCAGCCCGGCCAGGGAATTTTCGCGTCCGCCCGCTTCAAAAAACCGCCGCACGAGGGTTTGTGAAGTCGAGATCAAATGATAATCCCCATCCACCGCATAAAACGTGCGGATGCGGTTATCCGGCGTGGAGAGAAACGAAACCTCCCGCCCGGCGATTTGCATTTTGGTTTCGCGGGCGGCAGGGTCGGCTTTGCGGGCATTTTTCCGCAGTTGATCGAGTTGGATTTTCAACAGCGTGGAATTGCGGGCCTCGAAAATAATCCCGATGGAGGCTCCCGCCCGCACGAAGGGATCGTTCCCGATGATCGCCACATCCGAAATCAACGTCTCGCCGAAGAGTTTCGCGAGCAGGGTTTTTTGAGGGCCAGTTGGTGTTCCAAGCGGGCTTGGATGCCGAAGTTTTCCCCGCGCAACCCGGTCAGATCGCGGGCCATTCCGCCCCATTCGGTGAGGTTGGACCGGAGCCATTGAAAGTTCTTGAAGTTCCCGCAGCGGAGATAAAAACACTCGGCGGGAACGTGCCCGGCAATGGGTTCGACGGCGACCGCAGTTCTGTCGAACTCCGGCAGCGTAATCGCCGGCGGCGCAACGGCTTTGGGTAAATCCCGGTTCAGCGGTTGATCGCGGCGGGTGTTTTTCAAGATCGTATCCCTTTGCATGGCGGCGCGAATGGATTCCGCCCCCAGCAGCAGGCCGAATATCGAATCCACGTCGCGGCGGCCAGACCACGGGTTTTGCATGACCGGCGGGCTAAATCCCAATCGCTCCGCAAGCATCGCCACCAAATAATTTTCGACTTCCGGCGAATAGGCATCGGCCTCGGCCCGCAATTTGGCCGTTTGTCCGAAACGCTTCCACCATTCGCCGAGCAATTCCCCCTGGCGAGTTTCATTGTTGGTCGGCGTGAGAGTTTGTTCGACAACTTGGCCATCCGGCAACGTCCATTTTAATTTCAATGGTTCCTTGCCTTGAAACAAAAAGTACGCTTCCAGCGTATCCGCATGATGGGGCCGATCCGCTTGCGACCGGTATTTTTTGGCCGCATCCGAAACGAGAAACACCGGAGAGAGCGCCCGCTGGTTTTTTTCGCTTAATCTGGACCAAGGGCGATCCGGCAGAATGGAAAATTTTCCGCCCGTGGCCTCGACTCGCAAATACGCCACGCCGTACTTTTTCCGATAGGCCATTTTTCCTTGATCGGAGGACGAGACCGCGAAGGCTTCCGCCGTCACAATTTTCACCGGCTTTTCGGTATTTTTCTCGGCGGCATTGAGAGAAGAAACCCCCGCCGGCAAACCGAACGTCGCCAAAGCGATGATTCCAAGCATCCGAAGAAACAACGATTTCATGGCAGGGCACTCCTTCTCAGCGGTGACTGAAAACAGCAATCCGGGACTGTCCGGTTATACCACATCCGCACGCAATCGGTTTCAAAAAGCGGCGTTTTAGCATCGATCGAGAAATCAGTGAGCGCCTTGCCGCTCATTTTCGCCGGAAAGTAATTTCTCGAACGATGCTACAGTAACTCGGCAATCGGTTCGCCGAAAGGCAAAATCGGCATCGGGCGACCGCCGTGGTCGGGGAAAGACTGTTCGGGGTCGATGCCCAGATGGCGGTAGACCGTGGCCCAGAGATCGTTCGGCGTCAGCGGGCGGCTGTGGGGATGTTCGCCTTTGGAGTTGGTCGAGCCGATCACCTGCCCGGTGCGCATGCCGCCGCCGGAAACCAGCATGGACATCGCCTGCGGCCAATGGTCGCGGCCGGGTTGCATCACGCCGGTTTGCGAGCCGGTCTGGTGGCTGATTCCGCGGCGTGCGGCCGAACTCGCCGGTGACCACCAGCATCACGTTTTTGGTCGAGCCCGCGGTTGTGCAGGTCTTCCACCAGCGCCGTGACCGCCTGATCGTAAATCGGCAACCGCACCCGGGCGTCGTCGAAGAGGTGGCAGTTCACCGCGTGCGAATCCCAGTTGTAGACGCCGTTCTCCAGGTACGGCACGCCGGACTGATACGGGTTCTCCATCACCATCGTGACGAAACTGCAACCCGCCTCGACCAGCCGCCGGGCCATCAGCGCCCGTTGTCCCCAGCATGCCGGCCGTAGCGGTCGCGGAGTTCGTCGGGTTCCTGCGACAGATCGAACGCCTGGCGGGCCCTGTCGCTGGTCAGCAGGCTGACCGCTTTCTGGTTGAATCGTTCGATGGCGTCCATCAAGCCGGCGTCGTCGACCTCCCGCCGCAGTTGTCGAAGCCGTGCAGCAAGTCGCACGCGGTCATCGAGCCGGTCGGACGACTGCCGAGGACACGAATGTTCTTGACCTCGAACTTGGCATCCTGCGGATCGCCCGGCACGTTGAACGGTACGTCGCCGGGCCGAGATACGCCGCGCCGAAGCTGTAGATGTCGACCCCCGCGCGCCCGGTTCGGTCCCGGAGATGTAGTTCGGCAGGCCGATGTTCCGCTGCTCGCGCATCTTGGCCACGATCGAGCCGACCACCGGGAAGTCGTTCACGAAGCCGGTCGGCTCCTTGGGATCGCGGCCGGTCAGAAACCGCTTGTGCCCGCCGCCGTGATCGGCGAACTTGTGGGCCACCGAGCGGATGATGTTGTACTTGTCGGCGATCTTGGCGTGCAGCGGCATGTGCTCGCAGACGTCGAGCCCGGGCACGTTGGTGGCAATCGGACGGAACTCGCCGCGATAGTCGGCCGGGGCGTCCGGCTTCATGTCGTACATTTCCATGTGCGGCGGCCCGCCCGGCATCCAGACGAAGATCAGCGAAGTTTCGGGATCGCTCACTGGCGAAGAAGCGGCATTCGCCTTGAGCCTTAAGAATGTCACTCAGTCCGAAACCGCCCAATCCCAACGCCCCCATCTGCAAAAACGAGCGGCGAGAAAAGGGACCGGGACAAGCAAATTCGGGCTGAGACATGGGCAGGATTCCAACCGCGGAATGAAACGGGCGGGATTTCTTACATATATTATCGCATCTTGATGCGTAAAACGCCAATGTTGCCGAAGAATCTTTCGGTTGATGGATTGCTGAAATGAACCGGCCTTTCCAAATACATCAGGCGTTCATTGCATACAATGGGCGGAAAACGTTAATGTATTGGGGATGATTGATGGAAACCAGGGTTCCGGTTTCCTTGAAACTTCGGATTCCAAATCTTTGGGAGAGCCAAAATGAAACCCCTCGCGCTGCTTTTAACTTTGGTGATGTGCGGCCCCGCGTTGGCGGATGATGCTGCGGATCTCATCAAGCAACTGGATGCCGAGAATTTTCAAGAGCGGGAAAAAGCCGCCGAGAAATTAGAAGCGCTGGGCAAAGCAAGCAGTTCCCGCTTTGGAAAAAGCTGCCGGCGAGGGGACTTTGGAAACCACGGTGCGTGCCATTGAGATCCTGAAAAAGCTGAAGGACTCTTCAGACAACAAAACCGCGAGCGAAGCCAAGTCTGCCTTGGAAAAACTGGCCGCAAGCGACAACGCGGGAACCGCCCGGCGGGCCAAAAACGCGCTGGCTCCGCCCAAACCGCAACCGCAACCCGTGCGAAATCGCCATTGTCTTCGGTGGGAATTACGTCCCGCCCGCATTGCGCGATCAAGATCGGTCCAACGTGACAAACAAGGACACCAATGGCGTAAAAACGATTGAAGTCGAGGAAAACCGGGCGCAAAGTCAAAATCGTCGAAGATCCCAAAAAGGGCATCCAAGTCGAAATCACCGAGAAGAAAAACGGCAAGGAAATCACCGAAAAATTCACCGCCAAGAACGCGGACGAGTTGAAAAAGAACCATCCCCAAGCCCACGAGGAATACGAAAAATACAACTGGCCAAGGAAACGCGGGTTCGCATTCGAGTTGGCGCGGCGGCGGGTGGCCTCGGCGGCGTGATACCGGCTCGAGGGCGGGCCAACGGCGTTCGACCTGGAAATGGCGGGCCGATTGCTGCAATCCATGGGCCGGCAACGTGGAATCCATCGACGAATGACGACGCGATCAAAACCGCCGACAACGATTCCCGCGAGGCTCTGAAAAAAGAAGTCGCGGATATGAAAAATCGTATGGCGGAGTTGGAAAAGAAACTGCAAACCGCCATTGATGCAGACAACAAAGCCAAACCCGCCGCCGTGGCAAATAAACCCGAAAATGCCCAGCCTTAAAACGGTTGGCCGCTGTGCGGTGCTGGGAATCTGTTGGCTGCTAATGGGGGTCGGAACTTCCCTCGTAGCGGCGGATTTTCCTGCGAACCGCTACAACGTGCTGTTCATCGCGATGGATGACCTGCGGCCCGAACTGGGTTGTTACGGCGTCACCAGCGCCCAATCTCCGCATTTGGACCGCTTCGCAAAACGGGCGATCTTGTTCGAGCGGCATTACGTCCAAGTGGCGACTTGCGGAGCTTCCCGATATGCCCTTTTAACGGGCCGAAGTCCGGCCCGCTCGAAAGTCACCCGAAATAACGCCGCCGCCTACACGGGTTCTTCCGCCCTCAAAGCGGAACAACAACCCGTGCTCAGAGCCTGCCGGAGTTGTTTCGGCGCTCCGGCTACCGCACGATTTGCATTGGAAAAATCTCGCACACGCCCGATGGCCGGGTTTATCAATACAACGGCCAAGGCGATGGCCGAGCGGAACTGCCCCACGCTTGGGATGAACTCGCCACGCCTTTCGGTCCCTGGAAACGCGGTTGGGGCACGTTCTTCGCGTATGCAAACGGAAAACACCGCGAAGACGGCGGCGGGCATCACGACTTAATGGAGTTCACCGCCGAGCACGATGAAGACCTGCCCGATGGCCTGATGGCGGGCACGGCCATCGACCGCTTACGAACGCTGAAAACTTCCGGGCAACCGTTTTTCCTGGGGTTGGGTTTCTTCAAACCGCACTTACCTTTCGTCGCCACCAAAGCCGATTGGGAAGCCTTCCAAGAAACCGACATCGCCTTGCCCACGGGCGGGAAAATCGCTTCTCCCTATTGGCACAACAGCGGGGAGTTTTATAAGTATGCGTTCCCGTTCGAGAAAACCCATCCGCTGTCTCCCGCTGCCCGAAAGCAGGCTAAAAGAGCGTATTCCGCTTGCGTGCGCTATGCAGACAGGCAAGTCGGGCGGGTGCTGGCGGAACTCGAAACTTTGGGATTGGCGAAAAATACAATCGTCGTGGTTTGGGGAGATCACGGCTGGCATTTGGGGGAACAACAAATCTGGGGCAAGCACACGCCGTTCGAGCGGGCCAACCGCAGCGTGCTGATGATCCGCGTGCCGGGGCTGACCGATTCCGCCCAAAAATCCGCCGCCTTGGTTGAAACGCTGGATCTGTATCCCACGCTTGTGGAACTCTGCCGGCCCAAATTTCGACAGACCCAATGGCCTTTGGACGGCAAATCGCTGGTTCCCCTGCTCACGGGACAAACCGAAACCATTCGCGAAACGGCGATCAGCTATTGGGGCAACGCCATCAGCGTGCGCTCCGCGACGCATCGGCTGATTGTGGGAAAGCAAAAACAACAGCCATACACCGCGCTTTACGATCTTTCCCAAAATCTCGACAGCCAAGTAAACCTCGCCGAAACCCAGCCCGACTTGGTGCGGAAACTCCGCAGCCAGATTCCCCACTAATGGCTCAAGGGTCTTCTGGTCAAGAGTCGAGGGACAAGGCTCAAGAGCCAGCGGGCTTTTTTGAGAACTTAATTTGTTCAGGGGAGCCGCGCATTTTTCATGCCGTGCCCTGGAATTGACGGAACCGGCGGGCTGACACCCGCCGCTCGCCTTGTTTCTGTCCCTCGACTCTTGACGCTTGACCAAACTAAAATCGAAATCCGCCGCGGATAATGAAGCCGTTGGAAATGTTGAACCCCGGCGTAGTTTGCGAAAAATTCACGTGGCGATCGAACACGATCCCGCTTTCGATGAACGTGGAAAGATAATCGTTTTCCGACCGCAGGCCGATCACCGCCCGGTAATCGCGGATTTCGATTTGGTCGGCTCTGTCGCCGCCGGGGTATCGCACGCCGATCTGATAAGATTCGACGTGAAAACCGGCGGAGGCGTAAAGCCATTTGTCATCGCTGAAATAATTGCCGAGATAATGCGAGACCCGGGCTTTCGGGGAACATCAATCGCAGTTCCGTGCGATCGTTGGGAGTCCAAACCACCCCCGAATAAGGCAGCACGTAATTGTGAACGCGGTCCAAATAACCCACGCCCACAACATACATCCATTGCGAGTAGGCCCGGTAAAACAGCATCGCCTGGCATCGAAGTTGAAGGCGTTGGACGCCGTTGTGCGTTTGGAAGTCGGAATTGAACGAAGGATTGAACCCCAAGGTCGAACTCCAAGGACCGGCGGCGGAAGTGGACCATTCCAAATCGGTCCGAACCGATAAACCGAGCTCGGCAGCGTCCACCTCCCACCAGCGTGGGGACCATCCCACGTTCGCCAGGCCGAATTGCGGAGCAAAAGAAACCACGTTGCCATTGAGAAGGGGCTGCGTGTTTCGCAGTTCGGTATCCAATTCAAAGATGGCGAACTTGCCCCTGCCCTCGACTGACGCCCGCGCTCGGCATAAAACCGAAATCGAAGCGCGGCTGCCAACCGTAACGGTATGGCTGCGGGCCATTGATGCCCGAAATCCCCTACCGTCCCGCCGAAGCGGTTGTATATTGTCGGCCCACCGGGACTCATGCCCGGCTGCCCGCCGTAGGGTGGAATCGCCGTTCTGCTCTAAGAACGGATCGGCGTAGTATTCGCTTTGGCCGAACTGACCTGGGAACGTCGATGCCGATGTTAATGCCGGTGTCAGCCCAAGGCGAAGCCCGGCTCAAGGAAGCAGTGTCCCACGGGCGGGTCGCATGGACAATGCGGGGACTGCCCCCGGATCAATACCTGATCGGGGTTCATCGGGACGTATATGGATCGGATGCCTGTACCCGCCGGCGGAACGGCCGCCAGCGCGCAAAGTAGGCACAATGAAGATGTGGTCACGCGGGGAGAGACCTCATCTCCTAGGGTCAATGTGTCTGAACAAATTGTCTCCGCCCCGCTTCTGGGGATCGGAGGCGGGAGGCGAAGTGTCTCCAGATCGCGAATTCGTGTCAATCCCGTTCTTTTGAACCCTAGGAAAACCGGGCAAAATTCGGCGGTTTCCCCGCAAAAATACGCTTGCGAAACGCCCACAATTTTCGATCATCAGCGTAGAAGCCAACGGACAAATTGAGGAAATCGGAAGGTCGAAGACCGGAACCGGAATTCACGAATGACGGGGTCGAGAAATGGTGGGCAGGAGTTGGTGGAGATTTGCAGGTTCAGCAAATCCCGAACGCCTTTCCTCGGTTTTTTGAGACTTCGTGGTTAACACCGGATTAACACTAAGATTCAGAGGAAATTGACAAATGACGGAAACCCACGATAAACAACAATTCTACGTTTCAAACCGAGATCAAGCAACTGCTGCATTTGTTGTCGCATTCGCTGTATCAAAATAAAGAGATCACGATTCGCGAGTTGGTCTCGAATGCTTCCGATGCCCTCGACAAAATGCGGTATTTGCAACTGACCGATGAGCAATTTCGCGATGAGACGCCCCTGGAAATCACGCTGGAACCCGACAAAGAAGCCCGCGTGCTTTGCATCCACGACACGGGCATCGGTTTGACGCAGGACGAACTCATCGAAAACCTGGGCACGATCGCGCACAGCGGTTCGCTGGAATTTCTGCAAAACCTCTCGGGTGACCAAAAAGCGGATCTGTCGCTGATCGGGCAGTTCGGCGTCGGGTTTTACTCGGCGTTCATGCTGGCGGATCGCGTGGAAGTCGTCACCCGCAGTTACAAAGAAACCGAGCGGTTGGCGGTGGGAATCGGAAGGCACCGGGCAGTTCACGATCGAACCCGTGGAGGGCCTGAACGCGGCACACCATCAAGCTGCACCTCAAAGAGGGCTTGGACGAGATTCACCGACCCGTTCCGCCTGAAACACATCATCCGCAAGTATTCCACCTTCGTTCCGCATCCCATCAAATTGGATGGTGAGCCACTCAACGACCAACGCCCGATCTGGGTCGAACCCAAAAGCCAACTCGACGAAGAACAATATACCCGGTTTTATCAGCATCTTTCGCATCACACGGAAGAAAAACCGCTGTGGCATTTGCATCTCTCCGCCGATTCGCCGATTCAGTTCCACGCGATTTTGTATTGCCCGCGCACCAGTTTCGAGCACATGGGTTTCGGACGTAGCGAGCATGGCCTGCATTTGTGTGCCAAGCGAATTTTGGTGCAAGACAACAACCGCGATCTGCTGCCGGAGTATCTCAGGTTTCTGTTCGGCTTGGTGGATTCCGCCGACCTGCCATTGAACGTCTCCCGCGAATCGCTGCAAGACAACACCATCTTCCGCAAAATTCGCAAGGTGCTGGTCAAGCGGGTTCTGGATCATCTCTCCAAACTCGCGGAAGAGCGAACCCGAAACTTACCGAAACCTTTTTCAGCAGTTCGGCCCCATGCTGCGGGAAGGCGTGGCCACCGATTTCGAACACCGCGAAGCCGTCGCCAAGCTGTTGATGTTTCGCTCTTCACGGGAAGAGGAATTGACCTCGTTGGATGCCTACATCGCACGGGCGGGCGAGAAGCAAAAGCAAATTTATTATTTGGGCGGGCCGGATTTGGCTTCCATCAAGAAAAGCCCGAATTTGGAACTCTTCCGCAAACGGGAAATCGAGGTGTTGTTCCTGACCGATCCCTTGGATGAAGTCGTGCTCTCGAACTTGGGGCAGTATCAAGAGCATCAGTTGGTCTCGGTCGATGCCGCCGATGTGGAACTGCCGGAAGCAGAGGCATCGGAAGAGGAAGCGGAAAAAGCCGCCGAAGAAAAAGCCGACGAGAACGCGGAACCGCCCAGCGGATTCGAGCGGGTGTTGACGCTGTTTCGCGATGCGCTCAGGGAGGAAGTGGAAGAAGTGAAACGCTCGCACCGCTTGACCGATAGCCCGTGTTGTTTGGTCAATCCCAGCGGCGCGGTCAGCACGCAAATGCAAAAGGTGATGCACCTGGCGAACAAGGATTTCGCGATGACGAAACGCATTTTCGAGATCAACCCCGCCGCCCCGTTGATCCGTCGCTTGGCGGAACTGACGGCCAATGCCGACCACGACAATTTCGTCCGCGATTGCGGCAGGCAACTCTACGCCAACGCGCTATTGATGGAAGGCATGGCTCCCGATCCCGAAGGAACCGCCAACCGCATGCAGCAATTCATGACCGAACTCGCCGCCAAGCGCTCCCCATTGTCACCTAAAAACCACTTTTTATCCCTCGTTCCCAAGCTCCTGTTTGGGAACGAGGTGAAGGTTTTCAGATTTTTTGAAAAAAGAGAATTTCGCTTGATCCTCGCTTGGGGTTTTTGCGTTCGCCTCTTGATGAACTCTTCGGCCAGGGGGTACAATCTGGATGCCTTTTCACCGAATTGTTCCGTTCTGCCCGGTTCTCAAGGGCGGATTTTCAATTCACCACATCCCGGCATTCTAAAGATGGGGAACACCTCATGGGATTGTTAGACAAACTTCGCAACGAACTCGTCGATATTATCGAATGGGTCGACGATTCCAACAGCACGTCTGGTTTGGCGGTTTCCCCGCTATCACAATGAAATCAAAAACGGAGCCCAACTGATCGTGCGGCCCGGCCAGATGGCGGTCTTCGTGCATCGCGGCGAGTTGGCCGATGTCTTCGAGCCGGGCAATTACACGCTCAAAACCGACAACCTGCCGATTCTCTCCACGCTGCAAGGCTGGAAATACGGCTTCGACAGCCCGTTCCGTTCGGAAGTTTATTTCGTCAGCACCAAGCAAATCACCAATCTCAAATGGGGCACGCCGAACCCGATCATGCTGCGCGATCCGGAATTCGGGCCGATCCGCTTGCGGGCTTTCGGAACGTATACCCTCAAATGCAGCGAACCACGCACGCTGCTGAAAGAACTTGTGGGGACCGATTCGGAGTTCGATTCCAACGAGATCAACGAATTGATGCGGTCGATCATCACCGAAGCCTTCACCGACATGCTCGGCGAGCAGCAAGTCGCCGCGTTGGATTTGGCCTCGAAATATCGGGAGATGTCCGGCGAACTGCGGAAGTACGTGATCGAGCGCGTGGATGATGAATACGGTTTGGACGTGCCGGCACTTTTCATCGTGAATATCTCGCTGCCGGAAGCGGTCGAAAAAGCCCTCGACACCCGCACGAGTATGGGCGTGATCGGCGACATGGGGAAATTCCAGGCGTATCAGATGGGCAATGCGATGGAAGCCGCCGCCAACAACCCCGCCGGGGGCGGAGCCGCCGAGGGCATGGGATTAGGCATGGGCTTCGCGATGGCCAACCGCATGGCGGGCACGGCGGGGCAGCAACAGCCGGGTTCTCCACAAGGACCGCCGCCGCCTCCGCAAGCCACGGCTTGGCACGTCGCAGTCAATGGCCAAACCAAGGGGCCGTTTAACGATCAGCAACTCGCGCAGATGATTGGCGGCGGCGAAGTTTCGCAGGCAACCACCGTCTGGTGCGCCGGGATGCCCGGTTGGCAACCGGCTTCGCAAGTCCCGCAGTTGGCCGCTTACTTCCAACAAGCCTCCCCGCCGCCACCGCCCCCACCACCGGCATAATGAATGAACTTCAAAAAACCACGAGTCGGGAATTCCTCTTCGCGCTCGTGGTTTTTCTTTGCCATCAGTCGATTAAGGTCATTTCCAATTCGTGGGGCAACGATTGATGCAACATTCTCGCGCATCTGCCGCACCGCGACCGACGGCAGCACGCAATCGGCGGGGCAATCGATTGATGACAGCCAAGGCCGAATTTTTCCCTGCGATCAATGCGGGGCGGATTTGGTGTTCGACATCGGCGTGCAACAAATGAAGTGCCCCTATTGCGGAGATGTGAAGCAAATCGAGTTGCCGCCGGAGCAAAGCGTGGTCGAGCAGAATTTTGACGAGATGCTCGAACGCTTGAAGGAACTTCGGCTCAAGGGGATCTCGCAGGAAAGCCAAACTCAGGAAATTCGCTGCGAAAGTCTGCGGCGGCACGGTGGTGTTCACGGGGACGCTTACCAGCAGCGAATGCCCGTACTGTGCCACGCCTCTGCAACGCGAGAAAATCCACGATTCGCCCCAGCGCGTGCCGGTGGATGGGGTGCTGCCTTTTCGGATCGATCACGAGACCGTTCAAGAAAAACTGAAACAATGGATCAAGTCGCGGTGGTTCGCGCCGAATAGTTTTCGCAAGCGGGGCATCAACGGGAAGTTCAATGGGGTCTATCTGCCGTTTTGGACGTTCGACTCCTTGACATTCAACCGCTATCAAGGCGAGCGGGGCGATCACTATTATGTCGAGGTGAAAGACGGCGATCAAACCCGGCGAGAACGCAGAACGAGTTGGTCATTCGCGAGCGGTTCGTTCAAGAAATTCTTCGATGATGTGATGGTCGTGGGTTCCGAAGGATTGCCTCGCGATATTATGCTGGCCTTGGAACCTTGGCCCTTGGCGGAATGCGTGCCCTTCAATCAGCAAATGCTCGCCGGCTTTTTGGCCCGGACTTACGATGTGGAATTGGAAGCGGGCTTTCAGGAAGCCAAGCAACGCATGGAAGCCGCCATCGAAGCGGAAACCCGCCGGCGCATTGGCGGGGACGAACAAAGAGTGGATTCGCTCGATTCGCATTTTGGGGCGATCACCTTTAAGCATTTGCTGCTGCCCACGTGGATGATGGGCTACCGCTTTCAAGAGAAAGCCTTCCAAATTATGGTCAACGCGACCACGGGCGAAGTCCAAGGACGAACGGCCCTACAGTTGGATAAAAATCACTTTCGCCATGCTCGCGGCGATTGTTGTGGTGGCGGGCATCGCGGCGTTGTCGCATTGATCCGCCAGAAAGCGAGAAGATGAAGCGCATCTTTCTACTTCCAGGAAATCAAGAGCGGCCGGAAGAACTCGCTGTTCATAGCAAGCTGTTTGTGGTTTATCGAACGATGCTAAGTGCTCAAATGAAGTATTCGATGACGTGTTCTTCCTCGACCGAGAAACGGTAATCGTGGCCGGGTTCGGTGGGGACGGCTTCTTCAAGCAGAATTTGCGCGACCCGCATCGCCTGCCCGCGAAGTTCGGGCACGGCGGTTGTTTCCCAGAGCGTGCCCTTCATCAACGGGCCGATGGCGAACAGGCATTGCGAATGCCGGCCTTCGCGATCGATCACGGCGAACTCCGCTCCCACATCAATTCCCATGTCTAATTCATCCGGGCGAATCAATCCGCGCTTCAGTAGGTTTTCAAATAAGGGCACGCTCGTTTGGGAAAACCCCGCACATGGGCCAGTGCAATTGATGACCAAACCGCCGGAGATCGCCCGCTCTTCTTGTTGAGGAGTTTCATAAATCACGCGGACCTGTTCCCCCTCTTGCTCCAACCTTTGCACGTTGCCCTTCACGATGCGGACCCGGCCTTCGGTGATGGCTTCGGTCAAGCGTTGATGAATCGGCTGCGCGATGCGGTGGCGAATCACGTTCCAGCGGGCGGCGTACTTGCTAAGAAATTCCCGCTTCTCGGCTACGGAAAACCGCTGCCAAATCCGCTGGGTGAAAGGCCGCAAGCGGTCCACCAACAAGCCCGGATTCTCGCCCAACTGCCTGAGCCGTTCGCAATGATCTTCCAACAATTCCACTAATTGATCGAGGTGGAGTTCTTCCGGTTCGGCAGGCAGAAAGTCGGGGTATTCGATCCCGCGAAAATGCGATTGCGGGATCATCCCCTGCCGCGAAATCGCGATGAAATTGCCCTGCCAATCGCGTGCGGTGAGGGTGAGGAAAACATCCACCATCGTCAGGCCCGTTCCCAGTACGATGATGTCGCGATCCGGCGGGGGGATTTTCGCTTCCCAATTTTGCCAAGGATCGGAACAATACGCGGGATGCGAAAACTTAGTGCCGGGGCTTCCGATCTCCGCCGGCGGCTGATTCCCCGTGGCCAACAGCACGCGGTCTACATCCAGGGTTTCGCCATCCTGCAAAATGACTTGGGCGCGTTGGTCATCGAGCAAGGCGATGTCGCGAACTTCCCCTTCCAGCACGGTAATTTTTGCAGGGTGATGTTCATCGAGGGGATGCAGATAATTGAGCAGCAAACTTCTGAGGTAATCCCCAAAAATCCGCCGAGGCACGAAAGTTTCCCGCAACTGCGGTTCGGGAAGCTCGCTATACTCGATGCGGGTTCGCAGCCAATCCAGAAAATGCCCCGGATGATCGGGCACGGCGGACATGTTTCGGGCGGCCACGTTCAACACGTGTTCGGCTCGCTTCGTGCCGTAAGCCACGCCCCGCCCCAAGGGATGCCGATGGTTGATTAAGAGAATCTCCACGGGCAGGTTGCTCAAGCGGGCGAGGTTCACCGCCGCCATTGTTCCGCTGAACCCGCCGCCGACAATCGCCACCTTCTTCATCGCGATCCGCCTTTGTTCCAAGCCGAGTGCTTTGGTCGTTGCCAAGTCCGGCCATTGTACGCGGAACGCGAAGAATCTTCACATCACCCCCAGACATTCCCCAGAAAAATCACTGAGAAGGAAAACCCGGAAGCATCTCGCGCAAAAATGCCCGGCCCTTGGGCGTTTCACCCGGACCGGGCAGCAACGGTCTCTTAGGACTTTTTCAGTTCGCGGAGTTTGACGTTTTTGTACCAGACTTTGTGGCCGTGGTCTTGAAAGCCTATATAACCTTTGCGGGCGAAGTCTTTGACCGCGCGGGGTTCGCCCTTCAATTTGTATTTGTGCTTTTGGCCATCGGGGCAGACGCCGGGTTGGTCGAAGTCGTCGGCGTTCATTTTGCAGACTTCTTCGCCGTTGACTTTGACGGAAATATGCGGGCCTTGGCAGCGGATTTCCACGTGGTTCCATTTGCCGGTTCCCTTGCTGGCATTTTTGCTGGTGGGAACCAGATCGTAAATTGCGCCGAACTCGTGCTTGCCGGTTTTCTCGCCCGCCATGACTTGAATTTCAAAGCCGGTGTTGACGGGATCTTTCGGCTCTTCCACGCGGAAGAAAATTCCCGAATTGCAGCGGGGATCTTCCCAGCGGACATCGCACGAGAGCACAAAATCGCTGAACTGCTTGTCGTAAATAATGATGTACCCGCCCGATTGGTAAGGCACGAGGCAACCGTCTTCCACCTTGGTGGCGATGGGTTTGCCGTTGTTGCATTTCCAGCCGCTCAGATCTTTTCCGTTGAACAACAACTGCAAGCCGGCTGCTTTTTGCTGGGGGGTCAGTTGGTTGTCCTCCGCGAAAACCAATAGCGGGCAAACCAGCAACGCACAAAACAAAGGCAGAAATTTCATGGGTGACCTTTTCAAAGGGAAGGACGATTCGAGACGGCCCCATCATACCGACTGCCGGCCCGCGGGAAAATCCATTGGAGCACGAAAGGCTTTTGCGCTTCCTTTGCGGTCATTCGCGGGATGTTCCTCACCGCAATCGGGCAGTAGAGCAGGAATTCGTGGTCGAGCCGATTCAAGTCATCGCCGAAAACCGCTTTGAACTCCGCCAATCGCTCTTGGGGAGTGTTCCAAATCAGGGGTTTCTTTTGGGAGAGATTGTGCAGATATTCCGCATATTGGGCGCGGCGATTCTTGATGAGGAAATACGTCAACGCCCAGGCTTCGGCGTAGGCATCGGCGGCGGTCTCGGCGGTCGTCAGCCTTTGGTCGTTGCCGATGAGCGCCAGTAACGATTGGGGCGAACGGCGTTTGGCCAGCGAGCGTTTGAACTGCAACAACCTCGGCCGGTTGATGTGCCCGATGGTGCGCCAACCCGTGCGGTTGGTAACGTCCGGGGTTTCAAAATACATTGCCATGCCTTCGGTGAGCCAAACCGGGTTGTCGGCGTAGCGGGTGTGCAGGCCGCAATTGAAGGCGATTTGGTGCGTGGCTTCGTGGACGACGGTCGCCACGTTAAACGCCGATGCCGCAACTTTCCGCAGCACCTCGGCCCGCGTTTTCGCCGGTTCCGCATTGGGGCCGGCGGTCAAATCGTAAACCACAATGCGATTCGTCCGCACCGAATAATAGCCCCTAGATTTTGCGGTGGCGGGCGTGGCATCTGTGGCGGCGAACTGCGCGAACTCCTTGGCAGAAGCAAACACAACGGCGGGCAAAGGCGTGCTAGGCTGCGAAAGCGACAAGGGCTTTCCCCGCCAATGCAGCAAAAATGCCGAGAGCAACCGCTCCAACAAATCGCCGCACCACTCGGCATAGGGTTTCCCCGCGTTGGTGCAGATGACGTAATGCTTGGTGCGGATGATTTCAAACCCTTGGCCGAACTCGGCCAGCATTTGCCGTCCCAATTCCTCCGCCGTCATCGGATGAAACGGGGTTTGGATGTCGGTAACTGATTTTCGTTTGTCTCCGGGAATCGTCCAAAGTGCAAGGGCGCGGTCTTCCAACAGCACTCCACCGTCTTCGGCTTCCACCAAGACCCGGCCCTCGCGGATCTCGGTCTTCCCGGCCTCATTGGTATAGGCGACTTTTACCAAAGCATCGGCACACAAACCGGCGCTGGATTGCCAATGCCGATGACCAGAAATACTAACAGCGCGTGGACTTTTAGGAATGTTTTTAAGGTCATGCCTATATCTTATTCCCCGTTATTAAACTAGGAGGCTTATCATCGGTTGAGAAATCACTGTTTTACGAAAATGAGCGGCAAGGCGCTAGCCGCCGGTGGTTTTCCCGACCAAAGAACCGGCGGCTAGCGCCTTGCCGCTCACTGATTTCTCGAACGGTACTACTTACGCTTCCCGCTCGCCTAATCGGCGCTGTTGCTGACAGAATGAAAGCCCGTGCTTTTGAGCTGAATGCGATATAGTCCCGTGCCTGCCGTGATATAGAGCGTGTGGGCATCTTCGTTGCGGCCGAAGCAGCAATTGGTGGGCAGAGCTTTGGTGGGAATATAGGCCCGTTCTTTGCCTTCCGGGGAATACACAATGATGCCGTGCCTTTTCTCGCTACGGACGGCGGCATAGATGTTGCCTTCGGTGTCGATCGTCATGCCGTCGATGCCCGATTGATCGCCAAAATCGACCAGCACGGTTTTCTTGCCCAGGCTGCCGTCCTTTTTGATGCGAAAGGCGTTCAGCGTCATCCGGCCTTTTTTGGTGGTCGGGTCTTGGTTTCTGACATCCGGGCTGCCGTTGTTGTTCTCGGCGACGTACAGTGTTTTGCCGTCGGGCGAAACGTTGACGCCATTGGGCTTCTCGATGTTTTTGTTCCCGGAGGAACTTTTCGTCACCTGATGCAGCGTGCCGTCCAACGCGATGCGGTAGACGCTCATTTCGGAAAGTTCGACGGGTTCTTCACCGGCGTATCGGGGATCGGTGAAATAAATGCTGCCGTCTTGATGCACGACGAGATCGTTGGGCGAGTTCAGGCGTTTGCCCTCGAAACTATCCACCAGCACGTTGAGTTTGCCGGAGGGCTGCACTTCCACGATGGCCCGTTTGCCGCCCATCGCCCCGCAGCAGGCGATCAATCGGCCTTTGGTATCGAAGAACAACCCGTTGCTTTTACCACTGTCGGCACAATACAGGCTGACTTTTTGGGTGCGGGGGTCGAACTTGAAAATTCGGCCCGGCTTGTCGTTGACGAAGGCGATGTCGCTGAAATACATCACTCCGTTCGGAGCCGCCGCCACGCCTTCGGTGAAGCTGCCTTCGTTCCAGAGTTCCTCCAGCTTCGCATCTTTGGACACAATGGCCGGATCGCCGGACGGTTTCAGATCCGCATCTTGTGCAAACGCCGAGACGCTCAAACACATCGCCGCGAAAGAGAATAACATCAGTTTCATGGTGGCTTATTCCTGGTTAAGGTTTTGTAGGAAGCTGATTGGTAATATGGGTTTGTTGGCTATCAGGCGGTTTCGTTCATCCATTGCCTCTCTGATAAACGACCGCGACAAAATTTCGCGAGAGTCGATCTATCTCTTTTGTTTCAGTTCCAGCAAGGATTGCACGATCTTGTCTTCGATTTTAGGTGACCAGACGGTGGGGAGGCCGTAATAGATCATTGAGGTTGCGCCTTCGTATCCGCCTTCTTTGAGGACTCTTCGCGAAGGGATGTAAGCCATGACATCGTTGGAATAGCTCGCGACCCAGAGCGATGTTTTCGGCCATTCGGTTTTGAGGCGGATGGAATAATCGACCACCACCTCGCCGCCCAAGATCGCGAAGTCCACGCGGTTGCCGAGTTCCCAAACTTGGATCGGGTACGGATAGGATTTCGCAAGCGGGCCGTTGCTTTCGATTTGCTCCAACAGCATGTTTGCGCGGGCGGCGATGTATTCGTTGGTGGAATGAGTGTCTTTTTGGATCGCCGCTTTGGTGGGAAGTTCCGCGAACGGTAGGTCGATCTCGGCATAATGCAACCGCAACTTGCCGGTGATGGGTTTCATGTCCGCCGCAAGAACTTCGCCGACCGCGTTCGCAAGTTGTCTGCCGTAGTTTTTGGCGAGTTCGACCGTGCGGCGGGGGAGCGGGTTTTGATCGGCCCCGCATCCCGTCCAATACATCGCGATCGCGCCGGGATGGTCTTTTTCGATTTCGAGTTGGGCGAAGCCGGGCCAATCGCCCGACCATTGATAGAACGACAACACCGTGGCATGGCAGGCATAACCGCAGACAACCGCCTGCAATTTGCCGTCCGCATCGCGAACGGTTAAGACGGGAACTTCGTGATCGACCGGGCCTTTCAATTCCCCTTTTTCGCGAAGTTCGGGCACGTCCGCTTCGCGGTTATTACGGCGGTTGACGGCAAAGGTGGCCTTTCCCAAGCCGCTCGCGATTTGGGCGGGGGCGAGTTTTTTCATGGCCTCATCCACCACGCCGGCGATTTTTGCGGTGAGGGATTGGGTGTAATCCACAATCTGCCGTTGTTGCTCGGGATTGAGTTTTTTGCGGTACATGGACCTTAAATTCGTTCCCACCACCGGCCCGGTGTGCGTGTGCGAAGTGCAAATCGCAATCGCGGCACGGGGGAGATTGTGGCGGGTTTGAACGGCATCGCAAATCGTCCGCGATGTTTGCCGGTCGATGCCCACCAGATCGAGCGTAATCAGCACGGCTTGGGTTCCGGCCTCATCTTCCAACACCAACGCCTTGGCCCACAAATCGATCAGCGTGCCTTCCGCCGCATGATTGCGGGACGCATAGCCCGACATCCACATCGGTTTTTCCGGCGTGATTTTGACCCGTGCCGCCCCGGCTTTCCAACCGGCAACCACGGGAGAAACAACGCACAGTCCCAGCACCAAACTCAGCCAAATCGCAACCAGAGATTTTCGCATGGAAATAGGCAACTCCTAAAATCGAGCGCTGGTGGAAAAAGGGAAAACCGATCCTCCCCCCATTGTTTCCCACAGGCCGGCAAATTACCATCCAACATCCCGGCGAACGCACCGTCACAGCAAAATATTCGGGTTGAGATGGGAGGGCGAAGTTCCCGCTCAGCCGCCATAAAAAAGACGGCACGCTTGTTTTCGGGTCGGCAGAATCCTCGGCCTTGCTCCCATAAGTCCCCTTGGGAACTTCGTCCGGATGTTCTCCATGCCCCCAAAAGCTACCAACGAACTGCTCCTCTCCGACGCAATGCCTCTCCCGTGGGGGAGGATTCCCCAGCGATCTGGGTCGGGGTTCCGGCCGCAAGAATTCGGCCTCCGTTTTCTCCGCCTGCGGGACCGAGGTCGATGATCCAATCTGCGGCGGCCATCACATCCTCGTGGTGTTCCACAATGATCACCGTTTGCCCAAAAGCCACCAAGCGTTTCAGCAATTGAATTAACCGTTCCACATCCGCCGGGTGAAGTCCCAACGTGGGTTCATCCAACACGAACAACGCAGGTTCGAGATTCGGTCGGCACAATTCGGTCGCCAATTTCACTCGTTGGGCTTCTCCGCCGGAGAGTGTTTGCGCGGATTGCCCCAACAGCAAATAGCCCAAGCCCACTTCGGTAAACGTGGTCAGCATCGCATGCAACCGGGCGAAGTTTTGGAAGAAGTCCACGGCTTCTGAAACCCGCATCGCAAGCACGTCCGCCACCGATTTGCCGCGAAACTTGGCGCTTAAAGTTTGCCGATTGAAGCGCATTCCCCGGCAAACGGGGCATTCGATTTCCACGTCCGGCAGGAAGTGCATTTCGACCTTTTTCGTTCCTCGGCCTTTGCACGCAGGGCAACGGCCATCTCGCGAGTTGAAACTAAACCGGGCTGCTTTGAATCCCCGCAAGCGGCTTTCGCGGGTCTTGGCGTAGAGCTTGCGAATCTCATCCCAAAGCCCCGCATAAGTCGCGGGTGTCGATTGGGCTGAGCGTCCCAATGGCGTTTGATCGATTTCGACCACGGCGGCCAGCGGTTCCCAGCCTTGCAACTCATCGAAATCCGCAGAAGATGTTTTGCCGGCCCGCAACATCTGCCGCATGGCGGGCACGAGCGTTTGCGAGATCAACGAACTTTTGCCCGAACCGCTGACCCCCGTCACGCAGGTCATATTGTATAAAGGAATTTCCAAAGTGACGTGCTTCAAATTGTGCCGTCTTGCTCCGAGTAATCTAAGAAACTGTGCGGGGTTATTGGCATCCGCGTGCGTTGGCGGAACAGCTTCCTCGGCTTCTTTCGCAATTGGGTTTTCGGGGGCTACTTTTCGACAAAGATAACGGGCCGTGATGGATTCCGCGTTCTTTGCCACTTCCATCGGCGGTCCTGCGGCGATGACTTGGCCGCCGTTCTCTCCCGCGCCCGGACCCAAATCGACCAGCCAATCGGCCTGCCTCATGCACTCCAAATCGTGTTCCACCACCAACACGGTATTCCCTTGATCGCGAAGTTCGGTCAGCGTGGCGATCAATCGCTGCGTGTCGCGGGGATGCAAACCCGCCGTGGGTTCATCCAGAACGTAACACGCCCCCCTTAACCCGATGCCCAAACAGGCGGCTAATCTGGCCCGCTGAAATTCCCCGCCGGAAAGCGATTTCGCCGGGCGATCCAGCGTGAGATAATCGAGGCCGACCTTCATCAAAAACCGCAAACGATTCGCAATTTCGGGCAGCGTGCGGTTCAAAACTTTTTGCCGCGCGGGTTCGGAGGATTCTGCCGAAAGCCGGCTGAAAAAATCCCAGGCGGCGGCGACCGTCATTTTGGCAAGTTTTCCCGGCGTGCAATCCGCGAACGTCACCGCCCGCGAAAACTCATTCAACCGCTCGCCCCCGCACGCGGGACAAACAATGGGATCGGCATTGTCTTTGCCTTCGTTCTCGATGGTTCCCAAGCCCTTGCATTCCAGGCAGGCTCCGTAAGGGCTGTTGAAACTGAACGAGCGCGGTTCGAGTTCCGGGAAACTTCGTTCGCAATCCGGGCAGGCGAATTGCTCGCTAAACAACAGCTCTTGCCAAGTTTCCTCATCCTGCCAACTGATTAGGCAACTTCCGCCGCCGTGCTTCAAAGCCAAGTCTACAGATTCTCGCAAGCGGTCTTGGATTCCCTCTTTGATGATGATGCGATCGACGACGGCTTCAATCGCGTGCCTTTTGGTTTTCGCCAAGCGAGGCGGGTCGGCGGCATCGATGACTTCGCCATCCACCCGTGCCCGCACGAACCCGGCTTGGCCGATGTCTTGAAAAACCTGCCGATGTTCGCCGGTTTTCCCGCGAACCCACGGGGCCAGCACGATGACTTTTTTGCGGTCTTCCAGCCGCAAGATTTGAGCGACGATGGCCCGCGAACTCTGCCGCGCAATGGGCCGACCGCAACCCGGACAATGGGCTTCTCCCGCGCGGGCGAATAGCAGCCTGAGAAAATCCGCGATGCCCGTCAGCGTGGCGAGCGTGCTGCGACGATCCGCCGGCCGCTGCCTTTGGTCGATGGAAACCGTGGGCGGCAACCCGTGAATGGCATCCACATCCGGGCGGGGCAATTGGTTCAAAGCCAGCCTTTGGCCGGCGGGCAGGCTTTCCAAGAATCGGCGTTGGCCCTCGGCGAAAACGGTGTCGATGGCCAACGAACTTTTCCCGCTGCCGCTCACGCCGGTCAACACCACGAAGGCATTTCGCGGCAAATCGACGTCGATGTTTCGCAAATTATGCAGCCTGGCCCCGCGAATCTCAATCCCTGACAAAATGCGTTCTCCCGCGTTGCCTCAATGATTCGAGCCGGTTTGGTTTTCGTGCGCTGGCCTTTCGGCGAGTGATTTCTACAATATCGGTGACTCATTAGCCATGTGAAGTCATCATTGAAATGTTTGGCCGAAGGCCATCTTCATCGTAGCCTAGGGCATCGCCCTAGGAACTGAGATTTTGAAAGGTGTTTTTGGCCGAAGGCCATCTTCATTATTGCTGGACATAATCCCAAATGTGAATTTGGCTTTCAGCCAAAGGTGTCTGGGGGGATTCATATTCCAGGGGCGTTGCCCTTGGCTACGGTGAAATTGGCCTTCGGCCAAAAAGACTTCTTTCCACTCGCAGAAGAGATGCAGATTGATGACAGCGGTTTTGCCATCGGCGTTTTTCTTTCGGTTCGCGATGCCGGTTCATTATCGGGCCGATCTGCCGCAAGAGAAGGGCGGGCTGTTAAACTTGCCGGAGACTTGCCGATTGGCCCGGCTCGATCTTTCCCAAGATTCCCCCACTTTGGGGATTTGCGGATGGCATGGAACGAGCGGGGGTTGGGGATTTCGGTCGAGGTGCGCGGGAAGAAGATGCCCGTCACCAGCTTGGCGGATTACCCCACAAGCACCGATGGCTTGCAGGTTTGGATCGACACCCGCAACACGCAAACCATCCACCGGGCGAGCCGTTATTGCCATCATTTTTGCTTTTTGCCGGCAGAGAATGATCAAACTTTCCGCCCGTTCGCAATCGAATGGCCCATCCCCCGCGCGGGAAAATCGCACATTGGCTGACTGCGAACATTTTGATCTGCATTCCCAACGCTTTTCGGATGGCTACCTGTTGGAAGCCTGGCTGCCCGCGAAAGTTTTAACGGGCTACGAACCGGCAGCCCAGCCGCAACTGGGCTTTTATTATCATTTGCAAGATGCCGAGTTGGGGCGGCAGTTCCTCACCGTGGGCCAAGAATTTCCCTTCGAGCAAGACCCCAGTTTGTGGTCCACCGTGGAATTGGTTTCGGAGTGATAGCGCCTTGCCGGTCACTTTATTATCGAGCGATGCTAAACTTCCTCGGACTCTGGAGACGACAGATTTCCCAAGGAACAAAATACGAACGTGACCGATGCCGTGGCCATGTGCAGGGTGGATTGCACCCCAAACACGTACAGGCACGACAAGCAGGCAATCGCGGTCAGCGACTGGGTGACGGAGAAACGGAACATCTCGGCACGCGGGGCGAATAAGGCATCTGTCATGTCGGATACGTCCTCTTTCAAAAAGTCATCGTTCGGCAGCCCGGCGATCTCCGCGAGACCCGTGGCTTTGCGTCACCGCCTCGCGACGGTTTTGCCCTTGTCGCGATCCCGCAAACACGCGGGTCCGACACAAAAAGTCTAGGCAACAAAAATCCGTTCGCCAAAGGGATTCTCCGCCGATTTCGCAGAGATTTCTAAATGCCGGTTTCCGACAACAAACCGCGTGGCGAACGCGAAACGTCCTATGTTGAAGCGTTCCCTAACGACAACCTCGTAAAAAACCGTGGATGTTCCACGACGGGATTTTCCCGAAAGGGCCGCAATGGATTATACTGGAAGAAGATGCAAACCATCTCAAGGGAAAAGGACTTTTGATGGATTGGCTGGTGTGGTTAAGTGGAATTTCCGCCCTCACGGGAGCCGGATTATTCGCGTTCGGCATGAAGCATCATCCGCTGCGCGCGTGGGGAGTTTCCGGCGTCGCCGTTGCGATCACCTTGCTGCTGTTGTTCCTGATGCCTGCCGGCAACCGCCCCGCGACTTCGTCCCCCATCGCGGCCAATTCCGAGGAACCTCTTCCCTTATCGCCGACGGTTCCCAATCCCACCTTCAAAATTCCGCAAGCTGAGGCCGTTCAACCGGCGACAGAACTCGTCCAAGCCGATGCCAATGCAGTTGTGAATTTGCTGCCCCGGATCAATCCCGCCGAGAGACCGCTCGCGGGGATCTGGACCATGCAGGATGGGGATTTGATTTCTCCCTTGGATATGCCCGCGACAATTGTGGTTCCCATCAAACTGCCGAGGCACTACGAACTGACGGCGGTCGTGGAACGACTTCAAGGCCAGGATTCCATCGGTTTCGGATTGACGGTGGGCGGGCGTGAAGTCGCCACCGTTTTCGATGGATACGGGCAGGAGAGACTCAGCGGTTTGAATCTCATCGACCAAAGCACCGCCGACCGCAACGAATCCAGACGCCAAGGCCCTTTCATCGTGGATGGGCAGCCCACGACGATTGTTTGCCGCGTGGAAGAAAACGCCATTAAAGTGACCTGCAACAATCGGGTCGCCATCGATTGGCAAGGCGACGTGAATCGGCTGAACTTAGACCGCCGCTGGCCCCACGGACCGGCGGGCTTCTTGCACGTCATCACTTGGAACACGCGGTATCGCATCAGCAAGCTGGAGCTAAAACGGTTGCCTTAAGACCGCGATTTTTCCGCCCGCTTGCGAGGTTGGCGGGGAAAACTCACAATAAAGCGTTTCGCAAACCATCAACGGCCTTCAAAGAGTTTATCGACCATGCGGATTTCTTTTCGACGACATTTTCTCTCCCCCGCGCGAAGCAAACCATGCTGATTGCGGTCTGCTTAATTCTTGCCTCATCAACTTCCCGGATGATCCGCGCGGCGGAACCGGCTAAGGTTTGGTTCGAGAAACAACGCCTGACCGACAAATACTACTGCGATGGCATCGGCGTGGGCGACATCGACAAAGATGGTAGGCTCGATATTGTCGCCGGCCCGTTTTGGTATTCCGGGCCTGAGTTTCATCAAGCGCATGCGTTTTATCCGCCGGTGGCGCTGAAAAGGCCAAAAGCCCTTCCGACAGCATGTTTTCGTTAGTAAATGACATTAACGGCGACGGCTGGTTGGACGTTTTAGTGCTCGGCAGGGTTCACGTCCATAAAGCCTATTGGTACGAAAACCCCGGCCTTCCCGGAAAAGCGCTTTGGAAAAAACACTTCGTCGCCGAGCGCGTGAAAGGCGAATCGCCCTTGTTGGTGGACATCGACGGCGATGGCAAAGCCGAACTCCTCACGCATAACGAAAGCCAATGGGGTTGGCTCAAGCCGGAGGAAACCGATGCAACGCAGCCGTGGAAGTTCGTGGCGATCACCAAGCCGGGCAAGTGGAATCAGTGGTATCACGGCGAGGGCGTGGGCGATGTCAACGGCGATGGCCGACTGGATTTAATCCTCAACGATGGTTGGTGGGAACAACCCGCAACCATCACGGATGCGCCCTGGAAAGCACACAAGGTTCGCTTCTCCCACGATAAAGGGGGAGGCGCAAATGTTTGCCGAGGACATCAATGGCGACGGCAAGCCCGACATCATCACCAGCTTGAACGCCCACGGTTGGGGGTTAGCTTGGTTCGAACAGAAATCCGCCGAGAAATTCCAAGAGCACAAAATCATGGGCGACCGCTCGGAACTTCCCCGCTACAAAGCCGCCTTCACCCAACCACACGCCTTGGAGTTCGTGGACATTGATGGGGACGGGTTGAAAGACATCATCACCGGCAAACGGCAGTGGGCGCACGGGCCGAAAGGCGACATCGAACCGGGTGCCGATCCCGTGGTGTATTGGTTTCGGCAGGTTCGCGGGCCTGGCGAAACCGTGCGCTTCGTGCCAATGCTGATTGATGAGCAATCTGGCATCGGTGTGCAGATTAAGGTGGTCGATGTAGATGGCGATGGCTTGCCGGATGTGCTGACCGCTTCAAAATTGGGCACGTTCGTGTTCCATCAAAGACGAAAAAGATCTTAAGGCAGATTTTCTGCCGGCAAAAAATAAGGATCGTGAGGAATCGAACATGCTTTACCGATTGATCGGCTTGGGACTTTTGTTAAGCGGATTGGCTCTGGGGTGCGCGAAGTCGAAAGCCATCGAAGACGAAACCTCGCTGACCGGCAACTGGCTGCTGAGCATCACCCAAGAATACAAGCCGGCAGATTTCCGCAATGTCAGCACCGTGCTGTTGAGCATCAAAAAAAACGATGCGGGCGAATACGTTGCGGAAATCCAGGGCGGGAAACCGGCTTTGCCCCGCGCAAACTGAAGAGCTTTGAAATTGACGGGGATCAGGTTCACGTCGTCTTGCTTTGCGACCGCTACACATTCGATTTCCGGGGAACCGTCTCGGGTTCCACAATTCGCGGCACGATGGACCAAGGCGGTTTCGTGATCGAACCGGCCAGGTTGGTCAGAAAACCCATTCTCGACGTGGGCGACGCCCCGAATACCGAAGAACCTTTGAACTTCGCGGAACATCAAAAACTCCTGGTCGAAGCCTCTGACGAGAAGTCCAAAGCGATTTCGCTGCTCGATCATTACAAGCCCATGCGTGAGTTTTGCGAAGCCTACCCGCAAAGCCCGCTGTCGATCATTCTGTATCACGGCCTCGCCCATGCGATGCCTCGGAAAGTGAAGACGGAAGCCGAGGTTCAAAAGTTTGCCCAAGCCTACCTCAAACGGGCCAAGTATTGGGGCAAGCCAATGGAAATGCTGGCCGAGTTCAACTTGGGCAAAAGCTTGGCCGAAGATCCCCGTTTCGCGGATTTGGGACTGAACTACCTGAACCGGGCGGAGGCTCAAATGGATGCCGCGAAAAAGACGGATGTTCGCCGGCAATTGGACTATTTCCGCAAAATGGCCGAGGATGCGAAAACCCGTCAACAGGCCGATGAGGCATTTGCCGAGGCGAAAGCGGGTGACGTTGCAGGCTGGAACAAGTTGCGAAAACTTAGCAAGAATTCGCCTTTCGATCCGGTGTTGACGTACCTGCGAGCCGAAGCCGCCCGCTTGAACGGCAAACCAGATGAAGCCTTGGAAATGAATGCTCGCTTGGCCGTTTGGCCCCGTTTGCAAGCCACCTTGCAGGCGGAACCGGTTTGGCAAGCCGGCGAGCAAAAACTGCCGGAAAGCCTGCTGTTGGAAGGTTGGGTCAAAAAACACGGCAGCGAAGCGGGCTTGACCGCCTACAAAAACCAGACTTACGAAGAAGCCATTCATCTGATCGCCAAGCAAATCGGTCCGCCGCCCGCCGTTCCTGCCGGCAATCGCCTGAGCGTGATGGAACTCTTCACCGGCACGAATTGCCCGCCGTGCCTAGCAGCCGATTTGGCCATCAGCGCTTTGGAAAAACGGTATTCCCCTTCCCATTTGCTGGTGCTGCGTTACCACCTGCATACCAACGGTCTGGACCCGTTGACCCACCCCCGCAATCTGGAACGGTTCGAGAATTTGCTCGGTCCCGATCCGCAGGGACAATTCGCAACGCCTTCGGTGTTCCTCAACGGGCAACCGGCGAAATCCCCCGTGGGCGGCTACCTCGACAACGCGACGGAAGTCGGTAAAAACCTGGAAGCGGAACTTCGCCCGGTTTTACCAGAAAACTCCCCGCTGAAGCTAAACCTATCGGCCTATCGGCACGAAGGCGAAATATCGATCTCCGCGAAACTCACGGGCGTTCCCGACTGGCGCAACGCGACAACTTGCGGGTGTTATTCCTGCTGGCCGAGAAGGAATTGGATTTCCCCGCCCGGAACGGAATTCGCCGGCACGAAATGGTTGTGCGTTGGTTATTTCAGGAAGGCAATAGTTTCGCATTGCCGGGCAAAGGGGATTTTCAGTATGCCACAAAAACCCGCCTGGCCGACATTCGTGAACTGCTGAAAACCAGCACAGAATCCGCCGCCAAGGAAATGAAGATGGAAACGGGCGAGGTTCCGCTGGACCTGAAAGATCTGCAATTGGTGGCGTTGGTTCAAGATGCCGAGAGCCGATCAATTCTGCAAGCGGCGATGGTTCCCGTGGAACTCTTCGACACGTCGCCGATGCCGATGCCGATGCTCCCCACGTTGCCGCTGCCGAAACCCCCGGCTTCCGCCCCTCTCACCGGCCCGAAGTTGGTTAATCCCACCGGAAAGTAAACCGGCGGACGAACGAAGAGAAAGGCCGATTTGCGATGGGGTTCAAGTTCGCTGGGAAAGCACCGAGGTCTCGTAGGCTTTGACTTCCCCTAACCAATCTTCGCCGACGGGCACGGCCGACTTTTGACAGTAGTAATCCCAAACCGCACCGAACGGCAGTGATTTTTGTTCTTCCATCAATGCCAGCCTGCCGGTGTAATCGTTGGCGAGTTCGAGTTCTTGCAGGTGTTTCGTCGGTTCGAGCAAAGCGATCAGCAACGCTTTCAACACGTTCCGCGTGCCGATGACCCACGCCGCCACGCGGTTGATGCCGGCATCGAAAAAATCCAAACCAACGCGAACCCGCTCCATATAATCGCCGCGGACAATTTCTTGGGCAATAGCCAATAACTCATCGGTGAGCGTGACGACGTGATCGCTGTCCCAACGCACGCCCCGGCTGATGTGCAACAGGATCTCCGGCAGATACAACAGCACCGAAGAAATTTTATCCGAAATTGTTTCCGTGGGATGAAAATGCCCGGCATCTAAGCACAATAACTTCTGCCGGGTGATCGCGTAGCCCAGATAAAATTCGTGCGAACCGGCCACGTAGGATTCCGAACCCAAACCGAACAGCTTGGATTCCACCGCATCCCGATTCCATTGGGCGTCGATGGGTTCCGCGAACAGGGCATCCAAAGATTCCATCAAGCGTTCGCGGGGAAGCCTGCGGCTGGCGGGCGTGTCTTTATAGCCATCGGGAATCCAGACGTTGGTGATGCACGGGCTGCCTTGGGCTTTCCCCATTGCCTCGCCGATTTTCCGGCAGGCGATACCGTGTTCGATCCAAAATTGGCGGATGCTCGCATCGGGATGAGCCAACGTAAAACCGGACTGAGCCAACTCGTGGGCAAAATAGGTCGGGTTGAAATCCAGGCAAATTCCGCGTGCTTTCGCCCAGTCCATCCAACCCGCGAAATGTTCGGGCTGAATGCGATCTCGCCCGACCGGCTGGGAAAACTCGCCGTAACTCGCGTGCAAATTCAAGCGATGCGTTCCGGGAATCAATCTGTAGGCGGTTTCCAAATCGCGACGGAGTTCAACGGGCGTGCGGGCTTTGCCGGGATAGTTTCCCGTCACCGCCAAACCGCCGCCGAGGCTTTGGCCGGAGTTTTCAAACCCGCCCACATCATCGCCCTGCCAACAGTGCAAAGAAATCGCAATGCCCGCCAGTCGCTTCATGGCGGCTTCGGTGTGCACGCCGAGTGCCTCGTACCGTTCGCGGGCGAGTTCGTAAGCCTGCTCGATGTGCCGGGCGGAAGTTTTCATGCAATCCTTATCCGCCGGAGATGGCCCCGACGATTATCAAAGGTTCGTGCCCTTGGGCGACGGCATCGGGAAGCGCCGCATCGGGCGGTTCGTGGGATAAATCCTCCTGGCAGGCATAAAACCGAATCAACGGCCGACGCTGCTTCGTGGTGTGGTCGCGAATGGTTCCCGCAATCGCGGGATGCTTGACCTCCAACGCATCCAAGACGGCGTTCAATGTCGCCGGGGGTTGCAGGTCGAGCGTGACTTCGCGGTCGATCCCCGCCAAGTTCCGCAAATGATAGGGAAGTTCCACACGGATCATGTTTCGCATCTCTCAAGAATCGCCGAAGCGATGTTTCGAGTATCCATCCAATGATGATGCGGGAGGGTTTATCGCGACTTGAAAGTTTTGGTTTGCGTTTCGGCAAGGTGGTCGAGGTCGGAAAGCCGAAACCGCTCGCAAAGGATATAGGGCGGTTGGCCTTTATCCCAATGGCCGTAGGTGGTGGTGACGAACGTGCCGTCCGGCAGAACTTCCACGCCGGGGTACGCGGTATCGGACCCATTGGTGTTGTCTTTGAGCCGCACGAAATACTGCCCATCCTGGGAATTAACCAGATCGTCCCAAGTTCCCACCCAGCCGACCCAATCCCCTTCAAACGGTCTTTTGCCGGATTTCGAGCGCGGGGAGATGCAACGAAAGCTAATAAACAACCGCCCGTCGGGACCGTACTTTCCCGTGTGCCGATCTCCGGTCAGCGACAGCGGCAACTCGCGGGGCGCGGTCCAGGTTTTGCCTTCATCGCTGGAAAAAATGATGTGCGAATTTTTCCGCGGGTGTTTTCCCTCAATAGTACGGCCAAGGTTTTTCCATCGGGCGAACGAATGCAACCCGGTTCGCAAAGATTGACTTCCGCAGATTGATACACCGCCTCCGGGTACGACCAAGTCAATCCGCCATCTCTGGAATTGGTTTTATAAAGCGTGAACTCCGGCCCGCGTTTGCCATCTGTTTTGGAAGAATCGGCCATCATCGTGAAACATGGCAAGATAATGCCCTTTGCCGGTGTTGACGGGTTCGACGAAACCCATCACCACGATGCCGCCCCAATCTCCCACCGGTTTCAGTTCGCTCCAAGATTCGCCATCGTTTTCGGAAACCGCCAACCGGGCGGGATACAAGCCCGGACCACATAATCAAGCGTTTTTTGCCCTCGGCATCGATCACGCGATGCAGCGTGGGGACTTCCTTGGAAGTCGCCCAACTCGCGGGTGTGGGCAGGCGGTCGCTCCAGGTTTTCCCGCCGTCTTGCTGCGTTTGTAAACGATCCCTCCGCGACCGTGGCCTTTGGGATAAACGCACAATATCGTTTTGCCATCTTCCAAAAGCACCGTGGTGGGATGCCCCAGATATTGCCCGGGTTCCCGATCGACCACCACTTGAAACTGCGATTGATCGTTAAGATCAATGACTTTCAAATCCTCCGCCCGGATTGCGGAGCCGAAACAAAGCAGGCTTCCAAGGAAGAGAAGCAGCGATGGCAAGGGGTGTTTCATAAGAGTTCGATCTGCTAAATGTAGGATTAAAAAGTCGCTTCGCACGCAGCCAATTTAGCATGGGTTGCGGGGAAGTTCCATCGACCGTGTTCGGTTCGCCGAGGCTGCGCGGCAACCCACAATTTGCGGGCGGATTGAATCTGAGTCGCGATTCGCGCTACAATCAGCAGATTCCACTCTTCCAAATTTCGCACGATGAAGGTTCGTCTTTATGAACTCGTTCAGGCAATACATTTCTGTAATTCTACTGGGAATCTTGGTTTTCCATCACACCATTTCGGCGAATGCGGAAGAAGGGTTTATTCCGCGCCGGCAAGCGAAACCTCCGGGGCCGCCTTTGTCGCCGGCGGAGGCCATCAAAAAGATGACCGTCCCCCAAGGCTTTGAAGTGGAGCTTGTCGCCGCCGAACCGGATTTGGTGAACCCCGTGGCGATGACGTTCGACGACCAAGGCCGGGTGTGGGTTACGGAAAGTTTGGAATATCCCCGCCGCCCGGCAGGTCCGGGCCGCGACCGCGTGAAGGTTTTGGAAGACACCGATGGCGATGGGAAAATGGATCGCACCACGATCTTCGCCGAGGGTTTGAACATTCCTTCGGGAATCGCCGTGGGTTTCGGCGGGGTGTGGGTGGCGAACTCGCCGGACATTCTGTTCCTGGAAGATACCGATGGCGATTTGAAAGCCGACCGCAAGGAAGTTGTGGTCACGGGCTTTGGCCGCGATGACACCCACGAACTGCCCAACTCGCTAACGTGGGGACCGGACGGATTTTTGTACGGCTTGAATGGCGTGTTCAATCACAGCCACGTGAAGTACCCCGCTTCTTCACCTTTCGCGAAAACCAAGCCGGACGGTTTTCGGTTTACCTGCGCGTTGTTTCGCATCAATCCCCGCACGCGGGAATTTCAAGTCTTCGCCGAGGGCACGAGCAATCCTTGGGGTGTCACTTGGGATCCCGAAGGCAGCGCGTTTTTGAGCGCCTGTGTGATCGACCATCTTTGGCACCTCGTCGAGAGCGGGTATTACCATCGGCAAGGGGGGCCGTATCCGCCCTTCACTTGGAAGTTGGAATCCATCGTGAAGCATCACCACCAAATGGCCGCCTATTGTGGGATTCACTATTTCGACAGCGAGGCTTACCCCGAGGAATTTCGCGACCACTTATACATGGGCAACATCCACGGCGGCTGTATTAACGTGGATACTTTACAACGGGCCGGTTCTTCTTACTTCGCCAAACCCCGGCCCGATTTTCTCACCGCGAACGATGTTTGGTTTATGCCGGTGGCTCAAAAAACCGGCCCGGACGGATGCCTTTACGTTTTGGATTGGTACGACCGCTATCATTGTTATCAAGATGCGAACCACGATCCCAAAGGCATCGATCGTTTGCACGGCAGGTTGTATCGCATTCGCTACAAAAACACCCCGCGGGCGCAAGCCGTTCAACTTGGCCAAGGAAACCGATGGGCAATTGATCGAACGCTTGAAAAGCCCCAACATTTATTACCGCGAGATCGCCCAAAGATTATTGAGCGAACGCAACCATCCCGCCGCCAATCGGCAGTTGGAGGAATTGGTCCTCGCGAAAAGCACGCCGCACAAAACCCGCATGCACGCCTTGTTCGCGTTGGTGGGCACGCAAGCGTTAAGGCCGGAATTTCATGCGGAATTGCTCTCGCACAAAAATCCAAGCCTCCGTGCTTGGGGCGTGCGGGCTGCGGGAAATTTTGGAAAAGTCGATCCCGTCGTCGCCGTCGCCGTCGCCAACTTGGCCGAGGATCCTTCCCCCGACGTGCTACTGCAAGTCGCAATTGCCGCCCCGAAAATCTCCACGGTGCCAACCATTCCCACGTTGCTCAGCGTGCTGTCGAATTGCGGCAATGATGAAGTGATTCCGCATATCGTTTGGCAGAATTTGTATCCGCTGTTGGAATCCGAAAGCCGGCCGTTCTTGAAAGCCGTGATCGAAAACCAACTGCTGAAAAAGCCGGCAGTGGCAAACATCATGCCCCGCGTGGTGGATCGAGTTCTGGCCCTCAAAAAACCCGATGCCGAAAGCATCGGCTTGTTGTTCTCGACTCTGCTGGGCGATCTGAAAACCCACCGAAACGCGGCCCAAAAGTGTTTGGCGTTATTGACCGAACGGGTACAAACCCGCGAGTTGACGGGCGAAGAATCAAAAACTCTCGCAGCCCAACTCGAACCCAAATTGCTGGCGATTTTGCAGCAGCGTTCCGGGCATCCATTGTTTCTCGATGCCGCCGCGCTGTTGGCTTCATGGCATCAACCCGAGGGAATCGCGGCCTGCCGTAAGATCTTCGCGGACCCGAAACAACCCGCGCCCAAACGGCATCGGGCTTTAACGGCGTTGGTGGCCGCCGATCAGGAAGATATTTTGCAATGATGTGGCCGCGATCTTGAAAAACCCGCAACACAATTCGCAGGCGTTTCGCGAAACTTTGCTGGCGGAGTTGGGCCGTTTGACTTCCGCCGAGGTCGCGGTTTCTGTCATCCAAGCCTATCCCGTGATGGAAAACGAACTCCAACCCAAAGCCGTCGAACTGCTGACCAATCGCCCGGCTTGGAGCAAACAATTGCTCGCGGCCATCGGAGCCAAAAAACTGCCCGCCGACGTATTGAACCTCAATCAGGTTCGCAAATTGGTCGCGCAAAACGATGCGGAATTAGTCAAAGCCGTGCGCGAGCATTGGGGCATCGTTCGCGTGGGCAGAGACCCCCAGCGGGAGCAGTTCGTGGGCCGCATGAAGACCCTGGTGCAAAAAACGCCGGGCAATCCGTTCGAGGGCCGCTTGGTGTTCAACAAACTCTGCGCCCAATGCCATAAAATTTACGGTGAGGGCAAGGAAGTCGGGCCGGAGATCACGTCCAACGGGCGTTCTTCGTTCGACCAATTGCTTTCAAACGTGTTCGACCCCAGTTTGGTCATCGGGAAAGACTATCGCCCGTTGACCGTGGCCACTTCCGATGGCCGGGTGCTTTCCGGCTTGGCCGTGGAAAACAACAATCAACGCATCATCCTCAAAGTTCAAGGCGGCAAGTTGGAAACCATCGCGCGGGGCGATGTGGAACAGGCCAAGCAGAGCGAAGTTTCGCTGATGCCCGAAGGCATCGAAAAGCAACTCAAACCCCAAGAAATCGCCGACTTGTTTTCGTTTCTGCTGTTGGACAAACCGCCCGAAGATCCAAAAGCCCAACTCCTGCCCGGCGCCACTGCACCAAGGCAAAGCGAACAAACCGAACTCTTCAAAATAACTTTTGGACGGCCCCCCTTACTATCGCCCAACGTCAAGAAAATAGGTGAAGGGCGGCATGGGCAGAGCTTTGAGTGGCCATGCCTGATAGAAAAATGTTAGGTCGCCATGTTAGCTTACGAACAGTTGCTCCACATCAAGTTTCCAGTAGAGTTCGTTGTGATTTACACAGACGGAACAACGGAGACGTTATTGCGCGGCGACGGAATCTGCCTGACGCCACCTGGCGACGATCCTCATGGAATCGGATATTTCAGTGCGGAGATACCAAGAAACATCCACAAAATCAAAAAAAATGCGCACGTGAGATAGCCTTCGACGAGATTCAAGCAATTCAGGATATCGATGGCCAAACCCTATGGACCACATAACTAGTCTCCCGACAGAAAGCATGACCACGCAAAGCGGTGGGCATGGCACACAAATCCCGGAACTTATTTTTTTGGTGATCCCCATGAATCAAAAATTCCGTTTGATACGAACCATAATTTGGCTGGCTGCCAGTTTGCTATGCTTGGGAACAACAATCTTAGAGGCCGCGAAACCGAATGTGGTGATCGTCCTCGCGGATGACCAGGGTTGGGGGGATCTCAGCATCCACGGCAATACGAACATCGAAACCCCGCACATCGATTCGCTGGCTGCGGATGGGGCCTTGTTCGAGCGGTTTTTCGTGTGCCCGGTTTGCTCGCCCACGCGGGCCGAGTTTCTCACCGCACGCTACCACCCCCGCGGCGGAGTTTTCAGCACATCCACCGGCGGAGAACGCTTGGACTTGGATGAAAAAACCATCGCCCAAACCTTCAAGGCGGCGGGTTATGCCACCGGCGCCTTCGGCAAATGGCACAACGGCATGCAATATCCCTACCATCCCAATGCGCGGGGGTTCGATGAGTATTACGGCTTCTGCTCCGGCCATTGGGGGCATTATTTCGATCCCATTTTAGAACACAACGGCCAAACCGTGCGGGGCAAAGGGTTCATTATTGATGACTTCACCAACCACGCTTTAGCCTTTATAGAAGAGCATAAACAGCAACCGTTTTTCTGTTATCTGCCCTGCTGCACGCCGCATTCTCCCATGCAGGTTCCCGATGAGTTCTACGAGAAGTTCGCCGACAAAAACTTGGAAAAACGTCACCGCGACTTAAAGAAAGAAGATGTGCCCACAACCCGTGCTGCCTTGGCGATGTCCGCAAACATCGATTGGAACGTGGGCCGACTTTTGAAAAAGCTGGATGACCTTAAACTCGCGGAAAACACGATCGTGATTTATTTCAGCGACAACGGCCCCAACAGCTGGCGTTGGAACGGCGGCATGAAAGGCCGCAAAGGTTCGACCGATGAAGGCGGCGTAAGGGTTCCATTTCTCATCCGCTGGCCGAACCACATTCCCAAGGGAACGAAAATCCCAGAGATCGCCGGGGCCATCGACATCTTTCCCACCTTGGCGGATCTCGCGGGCATTCCCATCCAAAGCGACAAACCCTTGGATGGCATCAGCCTCAAACCGTTGCTGTTGGGAGAAGCGAAGGATTGGCCGGATCGGATCATCTTCTCGCATTGGAACCGCCGCGTCAGCGCGCGAACGCAAAAGTATCGCTTGGATGACCGTGGCGAACTGTTCGACATGAACCAAGACCCCGAACAACGAAGCAACGTTGCCGCGAAGCATCCCGAAGTCACCGAGCGATTAACCGCCGCGATGAAGAACTGGAAGCGGGATGTGCTTTCCGAATTGTCTCGCGAAGACCGCCCCTTCACCGTGGGCTACGCAGATTTTCCCGTCACGCATTTGCCGGCTCGCGACGGTGTGCCGCACGGGAAGATCAAACGCAGCGCGGGCGCTCCCAATTGTTCGTACTTCACGAATTGGAAAAGCACCAAGGATTTCATCACCTGGGACATTGAAGTGGAGACGCCGGGCGATTACGAAGCCGTGGTCTATTATACTTGCCCGAAAAAAGATACGGGCTGCCGCATCGAATTGGCGTTTGAACAATCTTCCGTGAAAGCCCAAGTCACCGAGGCCCACGATCCGCCGCTGGTGGGGGCCAAGGAAGACCGCGTGCCTCGGGGATCGGAATCTTACGTCAAGGATTTCCGCCCGATGATGGTGGGAATCATTCATCTGCCCAAAGGGCGAGGAAAACTTACGCTGCGCGCCTTGGACATCCCCGGCGAATCCGCAATCGACGTGCGCGACGTGGTATTGACCCTTCTTAAATCATAATCCCACGGAACCAGACTCATGCAAATTGAAGGCGGCACGTTTTTGGTGGCGGGCGGGAGTTCCGGTTTGGGAGCCACCTGCGTCAGGCGGTTGGTGGAACAAGGGGCGAATGTGCTCATCGCGGATGTCAACCCCGCCGGCCAAATGCTGGCCGAGGAATTGGGCGAAAGCGTGCTGTTTCAGCAAACCGACGTGCGGGAAGAAACGGACGTTCGCAATGCCGTCGAAGCTGGTTGCCGAGCATTTGGCGATCTTTCGGGGGCGATCATCTGCGCGGGGATCATTCACGCGGAACGCACCGTGGGAAAACACGGGGCGTTCAATTTGGAAGCCTTTCGCCGGGTGATCGACATCAACCTCATCGGCACGTTCAACGTGGCCCGTTTGGTCGCCGAACGGCTCTCGAAACAAGAACCCAAAGCCACCGGCGAGCGGGGCGTTATAATTATGACTTCCTCCGTGGCGGCGTTCGACGGCCAAATTGGGCAGGCGGCTTACGCGGCTTCCAAAGGCGGCGTGGCGAGTTTGACCTTGCCGTTGGCTCGCGATCTCAGCCGCTTCGGGATTCGGGTGATGGCGATTGCTCCCGGCGTGTTTGAAACGCCGATGATGTCTGCCATCAGCGATGAATACCGCAAATCCCTGACCGACAACGTCCCCTTTCCCGCCCGTTTGGGTCAGCCCGGCGAATACGCCGCCTTGGCGTGCCACATCATCGAAAACCCCTATCTCAATGGCGAAACCATCCGCCTAGACGCCGCCCTCCGCATGCCGCCACGTTGATTTGGTCAAGGGTCAAGAGACAAGGGTCAAGTGCCAGACGGTTCGCCACCCCCTTTCCCATAAAGCGAAGTTGGCGTGCCGCGCGGGTGTCACTACACTAGATGTCGTGAAACTCCAACAGCAATCAAGGTGCGAATAGAAGATGGAGTATGGAGCATAGGCAAGATTCGCAATCTATCCTCCATTCGCCAACCTCTATTTTCACTTCCTTATGGAGTGGACTCGCAACCTAAAAAGCGGGTCATAGGGATTTTTTGAAATGAGAGTCGTGTTGGCGATGAGCGGCGGGGTGGATAGTTCTGCCTCGGCTTATCTTTTGAAAGAGCAGGGTTACGAGGTCATCGGTCTGTTCATGCGATCAGGTGCTCAAGAGGAAACCGCGTGCGCGACGCTGGAGAACCCTTTGGCCATCGTGAACCCCAAAAGCCATAAGCAGCGCTGTTGCAGTGCTTCCGATGCCCGCCGAGTCGCGGATGCGTTGGACATTCCCTTTCATGCGTTGAACTTTCAAAATGCGTTCGGGCGGATCAAAGATTATTTCGCGGATGAGTATCTCACGGGCCGCACGCCCAATCCCTGCGGGATGTGCAATAACTGGCTGAAGTTCGGCAATCTCTGGGATTTCGCCAATCAAGTCGGAACCGAACGCATCGCCACGGGGCTGGTTTCCGTGGCGGGGGAAGTTCCCACGGCGAGGTGTCATGCCCACAGTTTTGCGTGGGCATGGCACACCAGACTCTGGAAAACCTTCGCTTGGAAATCCATTCTCGGCGAAGGCTTTTGGCATTTGCGGGGGTTTGCGGTATAATGCCATTTGAACATCGCGGCGGGTTTGGCTTTCAAGAGGTGGCAATATGCAGAACGATTTTGGCGGACTTCTAGTTTACGATGCGGGAGTCTCCACGTTGATCGGTTTCAAAGATGTCGAAGTGGTGGATGACCATCACTTGGAATTGTTTCGCGAAGGGTTGCAGGAAATCATCCGCGAAAACGCGTGCAAAACTCTGATCGTGGATTTGACCGGCGTGAAGATCGTCTCCAGCGGCACATTGGGGTTTTTGTTTTCCCTCAGCCGCCAAGGCGTGGCGATTCGGATTTACAACCCTTCCGACAACGTGCGCGAAGTGCTGGAAATCACCAAGCTCGGCCAAGTCTTTAAAGAAGTAGACACCCCGCACGGCTAAGGCAATCGCCAGCGGCTTGGGATGTTGTCTTATTGGGGCAGCATGCCGGTGGCATCGAACTTCGGCACGCTGCAACTGGCCGGGTTTGTTGAATTATGGCCGTCCGCCTTTTCTTCAATTTGCGAGAAGCCCAAGCTGACAACTCTTTCCGAGGAATGCTTTTCCGCATCCACCGGGGCATTCAGGGGATCGGACTTGCCGCCGGGCGCGGGGGGCCGAGGAAAGCGGGGTTCGTCAATCTCACTGGGCGGAGCCGGCGTAGGCGGAAGTTCTGGCGAATTATCGTTGCCGGTCTCCTCGTTCATCTCCCCGCCCACCGGAGGGAGTTCGGCGCTGCGAAGTTTTCAATCGCCGGCGTGGCGACTTCCTTCGCGATAAACTACCGCTTCCCGGTAGGGAACAATCCGCGGCTGATCGACGCTGCCTGCGTGCGTCCAACGGAAGAGTTTGACCCGCGCAGAGTTCGGCGGCAAATGGTCGTAGCGTTCAAACGTGATACTCGGGCGGCGGTGGGTGTTATAATCCAGCCAACCCTTGCAGATGCCGTGCCAGTGTTCGCACACGAAACCCGGCGGAACCAACGTGCAGCCGCAGCCCGCCAGATTCAACGCCCACACGCCGAAACCCAACAGCCAAATTCGCCGGTAATTAAATGAGGAAACCACGTGCCCAAACCTGCCCATTGCAACAATTGGGAAGACTATGCCGTTTCTGTTGAGCATCGGCCCACTTTCGGCCTTCGCTTGATGCTTTCTGACTTCGCCCGTAAAAACTGTCCAACACCCGCAGCCGAAAACTCGCGCGCGAATCTTTTTTCCCTTCCATCAACCCCCAGCGTTGCGATGAAAACCCTCACGGGAGAGAATCGACAGCAAACATTTCGACTAGAGGGCGTTCACAACCGAAACGGTGGAGGGCGGAGAGCTAAGAGCGGAGGGCAAGAAAAACATGGAATAAAATTTCCGCAACCAAAAATCATTCTGGCTCTCCGTCGTTCTCAAAAGCGACCACTTCCAAAGCCACATGAACCCAGATTAAAATTTCGTTCGATTCCCGTTTTTGACGAGGCAAGAACCGCTCATGATTTTTCGGACTCTCACCACTTCGCTTCTTTGTTGTCTTGCGTTGTTTTCCCAATCGGCATGGAGCCAAACGGAACCGGCGGGCGACACGCTGCAACTGCCGTCGCGCGAAAATTTTCATCTGTTTCTGTTGGTCGGGCAATCGAACATGGCGGGCCGGGGAAAAGTTGCGGAAGAAGATCAAACTCCCCATCCTCGCGTGTTGATGCTCAGCAAAAACAGCCGCTGGACTCCCGCCGTCGATCCGTTGCACTTCGACAAACCCGGCATTGCGGGCGTGGGTTTGGGACGCAGCTTCGGCCTCAAAATCGCTGAAGCCAATCCCCAAATCACCGTGGGATTGATTCCCTGCGCAGTGGGCGGGTCGCCGATTTCCGCCTGGGAACCCGGCCAACATTATCGGGCGACCAACAGTCATCCCTACGATGATGCGATCAAGCGGGCCAAGACGGCAATGAAGGCCGGCACGCTAAAAGGCATCCTTTGGCATCAAGGGGAGTCCGATTCCAACCCCGAATCCGCCCCGCTTTACGAGAAAAATCTGCACGCGCTGATCGCCCGCTTTCGCCGGGAATTGAACGCCCCGAACGTGCCTTTCCTCGTCGGCCAATTGGGGCAATATGAAGGTGTGCCCTGGAACGATTCCCGCAAGCAGGTGGACCAAGCCCATCGCCAACTGCCCGAAAAAATTCCGCACTCGGCGTTCGTGAGTTCCCAAGGACTCACGCACAAAGGCGATAAAGTTCACTTCAATGCGAAATCCTATCGCGAGTTCGGCCAGCGATTCGCGAAAGCCTATCTGGAATTGCAGGACGACAAAAACGCCGACGATAAGAAAACCGAGAGCATCAACATCGGTTCCCGGCGGGAATTGTTTGTGGACCGCGCGTTGGTCGAAGACATTCAAGGCGATGCCAAATTGCAGGTTCATCAGCCCGAAGCCCAGGAAGTCGTGCTGACGACGGATGAACCCTGGGAAGGCAACACCTGCGCGTATTACACGATCTTCCAAGATGGCGAGCTTTACCGCATGTATTATCGCGGTTCGCATTTTGACGAGAAAACCCAAAAGGCCGGGCATCGCGAAGTCACCTGCTACGCCGAGAGCAAAGATGGCGTGAATTGGACGAAACCCAACTTGGGCTTGGTGGAATGGGAAGGCTCGAAAGAGAACAACATTATCCTCGATGGGATAGGCACGCATTGCTTCGTAGCCTTTCGCGATGACAACCCCGCCAGCCCGCCGGAAGCCCGCTACAAAGGCATCTCGCGGGGTCGGCCCAAGGGCAAGAAAGGGCTTTACGTTTTCCAATCCCCGGATGGCATTCATTGGTCGCTTATCAAAGAGGAACCCGTGATCACCGATGGTGCGTTCGATTCACAGAATCTCGCCTTTTGGGATTCGCTCAGCGGGCAATACGTAGATTATCACCGCACGTTCGTGAATGGGGTGCGGTCGATTATGACGGCGACTTCCCCAGATTTCGTGCATTGGTCGAAACCGATCTTGCTGAAATATCCCGGTGCTCCCCATCAGCATCTTTACACCAATGCGATCCGGCCTTATCCCCGCGCGCCGCACATTCGGGTTGGCTTTCCCACGCGGTATTTGCCCGCCGGCAGCCATGTCGAGCCGGTGTTTATGGCCGGCAGGGATGGCGTGACTTTCACGCGGTATTCCACGCCGATCATCCCCCGCACGGCTCCCAAAGATCGCGATGGCAACCGCAGCAATTACATGGCCAACGCCTTGTTGGAATTGCCGGGGAAACCGGGCGAGTATTCGGTATATGGAACCGAAGCCTATTACACCGGCCCCGATAGCCGGCTCAGGCGGTTTACCTACCGTCTGGATGGTTTCGTCTCGCTAGAGGCGGGGCCAAAGGGTGGAGAACTTATCACCAAGCCGCTTGAATTCGCGGGCGACGCATTATTCGTGAATTGCAAGACCCACGCCAAAGGCCGGTTGCGGGTGGAGATTCAGGATCTTGAAGGCAAACCCTGGCAAGGCTTTTCGCTGGCCGACTGCCGGCCCTTCCAAGGCGATGCGTTGGATCAATCCATCCAATGGAAGAACGCGGACCTGAAACAACTCGCGGGAAAACCAATCCGCTTGCGGTTTGTGTTGGCGGATGGCGATTTGTATTCCTTCCAATTCTGCCCCGCAAAATAACGGATGGCTTTGCATCGGCCTTCTTCCCAAAGTCTGATTGCCTACTCAATGAAAGGAGTGTTCCATGTCGCGTTTTGCGGTGATTCTTCCGGCGGCGGGGAAAAGTACGCGGTTCTCGGCCCAGCAACGGAAGAAACCTTTTGTGGAGCTCAAGGGCCGTCCGGTTTGGGTGCGAACTGCCGAGCATTTTGTGAACCGCGAGGATGTGGCCCAAACGCTAATCGTGATTTCTCCCGATGATCTGGACTGGTTCAAGGAAAAATTCCGGCCCAACTTAGCCTTCATGGAAATTGAAATCGTCACCGGGGGCAAAGAGCGAGCCGACAGCGTGGAGAATGCCTTGGCCCGCATTCATGCGGAGGTCGATTTCGTCGCCGTTCACGATGCCGCCCGTCCGCTCTTAACGGCAAAATGGATCGATGCCGTTTTCAAAGAAGCCGAGCGCTCCGATGCCGCGATTCCGGGGATTCCCGTCACCAGCACGATCAAGCGGGTGCAAACGACGGAAAAAAACGGCCACTTAATTCAAGAAACGGTCTCGCGGGATCAACTCTGGCTGGCGCAAACGCCGCAGGTCTTCCGCCGAGATTTGCTGTTGGAAGCCTACGCCAAGCGGGGCGAGTTTTCTGCAACTGATGAAGCGAGTTTGGTCGAGAAATTCGGCCACCCGGTCGCCATCGTGCCCGGTTCGCCGATGAACCTCAAAATCACCACATACGAGGATTTCAAAATGGCCGAGGCTTTGCTGGATGCGCTGCCCAAGGATGATTTATTCCGCCCGCTGCACCCGTTCGCAGACGAGAACCCGCATTTGTTCTCGTGAAGCTTAGGCAAGAATCACTCGCGGAACCGCGAAATCGTCTGCAAAACCTGGAGGATCTGAGAGACGTGTTCTCTCTCGGATTCCCGCGAAAGATCGGCGGCGGGAGTGCTGAACGAATCGAAAACGGAATGGACGGCCAAGGGCGGAAGTTCCACGGGAACATCGTAGATCTCGCCCGCTTCCGTTTTGATGTGCCGCTGCCCGTTCGCATAGCCGCCGAGCGGGCTGGAAAGTATCCACCCCAAATCCAAAGGAACGGCCATGCCGCGGCGGCGTTCCAAATGGGCCGTCAACCCACTGGGAAATTGGAACATCAAGCAATAACTCGCGGGCAGCCTGCGGAACTCGGCGACGTGGATGGATTCGGGAACTTCCCCCGCCAGCCGCAAGAGTTGGTCCACATCTTCCCAAAGAAGTTGAGGCAGCCAAAAATCCGCAGCGGAACAGGCGTTTTCGGAATCAATCGATTCGGCCACCCAACAGATCCGTTTGATGGCGGCGGGCGGACCTAACTCTCCGGTTTGCATCGCCTGCTGGGCCGCGCGAAAATCGGCATCTTCGTGGTGCGGATTCAGCAGAAACCACTGCCCATGCCGCGTGAGTTCGGGCCACTCAGCGGGTTGCCAATTGAAGGGAGGCAAAAACCCCACCCGCAAATTCGCTTGAAAGGCTTGTTCGACTTGCCGAGATTTTAGCGAACCGCCATCCAAAAAAAGCACGGTTTTCAATTCCGATGCGAAGAGAAACCGCTGCCAATCGGAGATGTGGGGAATGCCCAGCGACTCGGCTTGTGCATCGGGCGGACCGTCTGCCGACTGAAATAACACGGGTTCGCAGTGGGGCAAGAGCGATAAGCGTTCCAAGAGGAAGCGTCCCACGGGACTCAACCCCGCAATGCCCACGCGAAACGAATGCGACGGTTCGGTCATGTTTGGCTTTCAGCGGTCAGCTTTCAGCGGTCCGCTTTCCCTGATGCAAACGATAAAGGCTCTGTTTTGATTTCGGGGTGATGAGGACGATGAGTTTGTGCTTGGTCTTCCGCCCCTTCGGGGCGAAAAGGCTCAGGCAGATCGTGATCAACCTGAAATCTCCATTGAGCCATCTGTTTGAGTTGAGGCTCTGCGGTGCCAGGATGCCCCTATTCCTTTTGTTGGACTTGCTCTGCAATGAAGCGCATGGGGGGGCGGGCCGACGGGTTGTTGGCCAACAGACTTGCCAGCAAATCTTGGAAGGGGCCGGGGACTTTCGCGGACAATTCTTCGGCCAAGGTTTCTTCCTGCAAATGCAAAAGCAGCTTCAAAAGATGACTTTCCGCCAACGCCCGTTGTCCCGTGAGCATTTCATAAAGCATCAGACCGAGCGAGAACACGTCGCTTTCGGGAGTGGCGGGCTGGCCTTGGCATTGCTCGGGCGACATATAGGCGGGGGTTCCCGTCAAGCCGAACGCCCGGCTGTCGTTTTCCAAAAGCGTGTCTTCCACATTGAACTCTTCTTCGTTTTTTTTGCGAAAACCTTGCTCGAATTGAATGATGGTGGTGGAACCTTCATCCCCGTCATCATCCTGCATCAGGCCGGAACCGCCCGCGCGAGACAACGCGGTTTCCGCTTTCACTGCGGCGGCACGGTAAGTCCGCGCCAATCCGAAATCCAAAAGTTTGACAACATCGTTGGGCATCACCATCACATTGGCGGGCTTCAAATCGCCATGCACAATTCCGTGGGCGTGAGCCGTCGCCAAACCGGAAGCGATTTGCCCCACCAACGCGCGAATTCGCTGTTCGGGAAGCGGCTGCCCGAAAAGTTCCCCCAAATGCCGGCCCGGCAAATACTCCATCGCGATGGAAGGCAAACCGTCTTCTTCCTCCACGGAATAAATGGTGCAGATGTTGGGATGCGCGAGCCGGGCCGTCGAACGGGCTTCGGTCAACACGGCTTCGCGGGAAGTTGCCAAATCGCGTTTGAGGATCTTAATGGCGACGTCGCGTTCCAATTTCAGATCCCAAGCCGCGAACACGTTGCCGAACGTGCCTTCTCCCACTTGCCGCCCGATGCGATAATGGCCCAACACTTGGCCGGGTTTCATCGCGGATTCGGGATCGAGCGTGCCGTCGGCGTTGGTCCAAGAGGCGGGACACAAGCCGCCGGTTTTGAGGGCATCCAAAACGCGAAGCACCTCGCTGGGACTGCGGCCCACGTTGAGGTGATGCACCACCGCATATTGCAGCACGCCCAAGGGATCGACAATGAACAAGCCCCTTTGGGCCGCTTGTTTGTCTCCGTCCCAAACGCCGTAAGCTCTGGCAGAATGCCCCTTGAGATCAGAGGCCAAGGGGAATCGCAACGGACCCACGCCGCCCTCCGCGCGGGGCGTTTCCAGCCATTCGCGGTGCATGGCCAAGGAATCGACGCTGATCCCCAAAATTTTGCAGTCCCGTTTCTCGAACTCGCCAAGCTCCGCGCTAAAGGCCACCAACTCGGTGGGGCAGATGAAGGAAAAATCGCGCGGGTAAAACAGCAAGATCAACCATCCGCCGGCGTAATCGTTCAACCGCACCTGGCGTTCCGTTTGGTTTTCGCCGTCGATGCACTCCATCGCGAATTCGGGAACCCGATGATTGATTGTAACCGCCACCCTGTTTCTCCCGCTCTCCGCATAAGTTAAAGAACACCTTCCATATCCCCGGAATTGATTTTACCGAGTTTTCGGCAGGGGAACAGGTGTTGGGATCGCAGAATGAGAAAGTTTTCCGCGCGTGCATTCACCGGCGAATTGAGTGGAACGCGCGCCGGCCCGCTTAACGAGTTCTCACCAAGAGCACGCGGAGATCCATGACGTTGGTGTGGGTGGGACCGGTTTTTAACAATCCGCCTGTCTGCTCCAAAAACGGATACGAATTGTTGATCGCCAAAAAAGTCTTCGGATCGAGATTCCCTTGGATGGCATTTTTGCGAACGCTGGCATCCGCAAATCCGCCGGCGGCATCGGTGGGACCATCTTCGCCATCCGTCCCGCCGGAAAGCAGCACGATGTTGGCCAAATCTTCTTCCCAAAGTTCGCTCAAAGCCGCCAAGGCAACTTCTTGATTGCGTCCGCCTTTTCGCGGTTGCTCTGTGAGAACCAAATGCACCACGGGTTCCCCACCGCTTAACACGCACGTTGGCGGATGCGCCGGGTCTTGAGAAATCCGGCGGGCGAGTTCCGCGAGTTCTTTTCCCACACTGCGAGCTTCCTCCGCGTTTTCGCAACCCAGCGATTGCACCAGGTAGCCCAGACTCTCAGCCCGTCTCGCCGCCGCCGTCAAAGCCACGTTGTTGTTGCCGATGATGTGATTGTAAACTCGTTCCGAAGGAAAACCGATCTCCTTGTTTTCCACCGTTTTGTGCTTCAAGCAGGACCAAACCGAAGTCGGCACAATGTGTTTTTGGGGATCGTATTTGTTCAAAATCTGCAAAGCCTCGCGGGGCGTGGCGGAATCGGGAACCGTAGGCCCGGAGGCGATTACGTCCAACGGATCGCCGATCACGTCGGAGATAATCAGTGAGATCACCAAACCCGCTTGTGTGGCTCTTGCGAGCCGACCGCCTTTGATGCGGGAGAGTTGTTTGCGGACACAATTCAATTCCCCAATGCTCGCCCCGGAGTGCATTAACATTCGCGTGACGGCTTGTTTGTCATCCAGCGAAACTCCTGCAATCGGCGCGGGCAGAAGCGCAGCTTCCGCCGCCGGAAAGCAGCACGATGCAAACGTCGCGGGGGGTTAAGTCGCCGACGATTTCCAAAATCCGCTCGGCTCCGAACACGCCTGCCGAAGTGGGTTCGTTCAGCCCGGCGGGACGGGCCGCGTGCAAATGGATTTTTTGCAGCGGCCTCACGCAATCCGCAGGGACATTGACCCAACCGGAAACCAAATCCCGCAACACCGTTTCGCCCACCGCCGCTTCAAAACCCTGGGCCATGCCCGCCCCGGCTTTGCCGGCTCCCACGACAACCAACCGCCCGACTTCCGCAAAAGAAATCTCGTGCCCGCAAATGGTCAGCGTGGTATCCGTTCGCCGAATCGCCTTGCGAACCAGCCTTGCCGAATCCACCGCCTCCACGCCCGCTTGCCAAATCACCTCGGCATCGTTTCGTAAAGATTCCCCGAAAGCCGCCGCCATTATTCGATCCCCTTTTTTCACTCAGGGTCACGATTTTGGAATCAACGGTCAAGCGTAGCAGAGAGCGGAGAGCCAGAAAAAGGCGAAACACCTTTTCGTAATCTGCCTGCCATTCTGGCTCTCCGCTCTCTGCCCTCCGCTTTCATCCTCCGCACTCCGTTCGTTAATGAGCGGGCGGACTTCCACGCCTTCCCGCCCTTTGAATTTTTCGCTCAACGATTCTTGGAGCGGGGCGGATGACTTTTCTTTTTCCAATCGCTCGCGGACTTGGTCCCAGGTGGGAACCATTTGCGATCGAAGATCTTGCAAATTTTCCAATCGCCCGCCGGTGATTTCGTGAGTTCCAGATCTGACCAGATGTCGAAGCCCGACACTTTCCACAATACCCTAACCTTGGCTTGGGAACCGTGTACGTCTCACATCGCGAATTTTGCAGGTCGCCCCCGGAATGGGAGCCGCGAAGGCTTTTTGAGCCGAGGGGCTTTTTGCGTCATACGCTTCGAGGGCAGCCCCCTCCATGTGTTCCCGCAGAGTATCTGCATCTCCATGAATCATGGCCGCCAAAAAGATCTGCACCGTGCGCTCCACCGCGCGCTTGGCGGTCCATTGCCAACCGCCGAAGGCGACCATGCCCAAGACGATCAACGCGATGACCCAAACCGCTCGCCGTTGTCGCATGAAGTTTCTCGCATCAAAGTGAAAATTGTAGGCGGTATGCAGTAGGCGGTATGCAGTAGGCGGTATGCAGTAGGCGGTATGCAGTAGGCGGTATGCAGAACTGAAAACCAATAACAAAACGCCCTTCGGCGGACCAAAGGACGTTCCAAAGGTTTTGAATGCGCGCATCCGCCGGCTATGCGGTGGGGCGCAATTGCCAATAGGCACACAGCACTTCATACAAATCGGGCGTGATTTGCACTTTTTCGTCCTCGAAATCGCAAAGCCAAGTGCGATCTTGGGCGACGGCATCCCTGAGGATTTTCGTCACATCGCCCAAACGGATCGTAATCGGTGGCGGTTCGGGAAGCGTTTGCTGAAGTTCACCGTTGTAGAGTTTCAAGCGAGGTCGCATGTCAGTTCCTTCTGTTCGCACGACCGAAGGCGGAGGACTTTTCGCGGTCCTATTCATTGTTCGACAACCTCGTTATCGGCAACCGCTTTAACCGGCCTTCATCTTAAAGCCCTCTTGACAGGCAAAACAATTCGAGACCAAATCGTTCTGCAAACGCAACCACAAATCCGCTAAAGACTTCCGCCAACAGGGCGCACAGTCGCGATTAAAAACCGCCCGCGAACGCCACCGACAAATTCCCAAAATTGAGAGCGGGTTTTCCCGATGGATTCCCTCTGCGTTTCAGGCACTGCCGTGATGCTGTACGATAGCCTCGGCGAAGGCGCCGCAGACCGCGGTTCGCGTGCTTGAGCCTATCGAAATTTTCAGTCAGCCGAGGAGCAAAAGTCCTATGGAACCCGTGTTGGAAGTCGATCTCGCCAAAGTCGCCCAAGAATTGAAGTTGCGCACCGAGCAGGTCGCGGGCACGGTGGCCTTGCTGGACGAAGGCAACACCGTGCCGTTCATCACCCGCTACCGCAAGGAACAAACGGGCAATTTGGATGAGGAACAAATCCGTCAAATTCAAGCCCGCGTGGAATCCCTTCGCCAACTAAACGACCGCGCAAACCATCTTGCGGTTGATCGAATCGCAAGGAAAGCTGACGGCTCAACTGCGGGCGGACATTCTACGCGGCGGATTCTCTCAAAATCCTCGAAGATTTGTATTTGCCCTTCCGCCCCAAACGCCGTTCGCGGGCGACCCAGGCCAAAGAACGCGGCTTGGAACCCTTGGCCAATCAGATTTGGAGCGGGTTGGCCGGGGATTGCTTCGTTGGAAGCCGCCGCCAAAGAACACATCAACCCGGAGAACGAACTGCCCACCGCGGCGGAAGTGCTGCAAGGAGTTTCGGACATTCTCGCGGAGCGAATGAGCGAAAACGCCAAGGCCCGCGAATTGGCCCGCCGGGTGGCTCAGCAAACCGGGCAGTTGGCCGTCTCCGCCACCAAAAAGGGGGAGGAAACCGGGCAGGATTTCCGCGATTATTTCGATCACGAAGAAGCCATCGCCAAGATTCCCCCGCATCGGGTGTTGGCCATCAATCGGGGCGAATCCGCCGAAGATGCTGCGGGTGAAATTTCTTTGCGATGGCGAGCGGGCGCGGGCGAATCTTGAAAAGTATTACCGGCTATACGAACATCGTCACAGCGAGTTTTTGAAAACCTGCGTGGCCGATGCCCTTGTCGCGATTGATCCTGCCCAGTTTGGAACGCGAAATCCGCAAAGAGTTGACCGACAAAGCCGAGATCCACGCGATTGCCGTCTTCGCCGAAAACCTGAAAAATCTGCTGCTGCAACCGCCTTTGCGAGACCGCCGCGTGGTGGCGATTGATCCGGGTTTTCGCACCGGCTGCAAGTTGGCGGCTTTGGATGAATTCGGCCATTGCATGGCGCACGATGTGATTTACGTCAATGTCTCCGAGGAACGAAAACCGCCGGAGAAGCAAAAACTGGCGGAGTTTCTTGCAATTCGCATCAATGCCAATCTGATCGCCATCGGCAACGGCACGGCTTGCCGGGAAACCGAAGAGTTCGTGGCGGAACTTATTGCCGACTCTTGTCCCGATTTGCAATACATCATCGTGAACGAAGCCGGGGCGAGCGTGTATTCCGCCAGCAGCGTCGCCCGCGAAGAATTTCCCGATTTCGACGCCACCGTGCGGGGCACGATTTCCATTGGCCGGCGACTGCAAGACCCCTTGAGCGAACTCGTCAAAATCGAACCGCAGCATATCGGCGTGGGGATGTATCAACACGACATCGCCGCCAAACGGCTGGAGGAATCTCTTAATCAGGTCATCGAATCCTGCGTGAACTATGTGGGCGTGGATCTGAATGTCGCCAGCCCTGCTTTATTGGAGCACGTTTCGGGATCTCAACCAACTGATGGCCCGCCGCGTGGTGGACTTGGCGCGACGAGAATGGCCCCTTCCGCAACCGGCGGGATTTGCTCAAAGTCAGCCGGCATCGGCCCGGCCACGTTTACCCAGGCGGCGGGTTTTCTCAAAGTGCCAAGGCGGGGAAGAACCGTTGGACGTAACCTGGATTCATCCGGAAAGTTACGAACCCGCCCGCAAAATTTTGAACAGGTTTCGCTCTCGGGCGACGACCTCAAACCCGCCAAAAGTCGAGCGATGGAATCGCTGCAAGAAAAATTCCGCGATCTTCAAGCCGGAACCTTTGGCGGCGGAATTGGAAATCGGCATTTTAACGTGCCGAGACATTTTCGCGGCATTGGCCCGCCCTGGTTTGGACCCGCGTGCCGAATTGCCCGGCGTGATTTTCCGGCAAGGCATTTTGAAGTTGGAAGACCTAGAACCTGGCATGCAACTCAAAGGAACCGTGTTCAATGTGGTGGATTTCGGAGCCTTTGTCGATGTGGGTCTGAAAGACAGCGGCCTGGTTCACATCAGCCAGCTCGCCAACCGCTTTGTCAACAGCCCGCACGAAGTCGTTTCCGTGGGAGATGTCGTTACAGTTTGGGTGTTGGAAGTCGATCTCAACCGCCGCCGAGTCTCGCTAACCATGTTGCCGCCAAACCTATAATCCGAAAAGGCGAGCGGGAGGACTTGAGCCACCCTGGTTCTATGGAATTGTTCAAAACATTGACACTTTCTCAGTCTGACTCGATTCCATGAGCGAAACATTCCGCACGTTTATTGCCGTGAAGATTGAACTTCCGCCCGCGTTGCGGACGATCTTGCGGCGGTTGCGGGAAATGGGGCGGGCAGTGAAAGCCGTGGATGCCGAGGCCATGCACATCACGCTGAAATTTTTGGGCGACACGCCGGTGGATCTTTTGACGGATGTGAAACACATCGTGGAATCTCTCGGCCAAGATTTTGCCCCCTTCGATTTGGAACTGACCGGCATGGGAGCCTTTCCGCATTGGGGCCGACCGCAGGTAGTTTGGGTCGGCATTTCTGCTTCGGAACCCTTGATAAAAATGGCCGAGCGGTTGGAAACGGAATTGGAACCTTTGGGTTTCCCGCGCAAAAGGCGGGCCTTTCATCCGCATTTGACGTTGGCCCGCATCAAAGCCAAACCGCCCGCCGAACTGCAAGAACTTGCAGAAGCCCACGAGACCACCGGCTTCGGCCGCCAAACCATCAACCGGCTGATTTGGTATCAATCCGAACTGCAAAACACCGGGCCGATTTACGTCCCGCTGGCCACGGCCTTCTTCAAGAACTGAAATCTGCCTGCATCTTGTGTTTATGGGAATGGCCATAAATAATTTTGGTGAATTATGTTACGGCGACTCAGCAAGAAGTGGCCGCGTGTTTCCGTTCCAAGCTGAAATGCGGCAAAGCCTCGGAAACGGGGATTTCTCAGCCGGGAGGAGGAAAAACTTCGCGAGGCAGGCACAGACTTTGCTTCCTTCTCCTTCACGATTTGATTGCGTACTTGGAACCTCGTTTGATTTGGAGGGGAATACCATGCCGGATCTGTTGAAATCCATCAATCCTGCGACGGAAGAAGTGATTGCGGAATACCCGGAAACCTCGCCGGAGGAATTAGACAACCGCTTGAAGATGGCTCAGGAGGCGTTTTTGGTTTGGCGGGAAACTGCGTTCAGCGAGCGGGCCAAGCGATTTCGTCAGCTTGCGAAGGTGCTCCGCGAGCAACAAACCGATCTGGCTGTGTTAATGATGCGGGAGATGGGCAAACCGATCACTCAAGGCGAGGGTGAGATCGAAAAATGTGCCTGGATCTGCGATTATTATGCGAACAAAGGGGAATCGCTTCTGGCTGCGGAGGAAGTCGCCACCGATGCGAAACAATCCTACGTGCAATACGATCCGTTGGGGGTCATTCTGGCCATCATGCCCTGGAATTTTCCCTATTGGCAGGCGTTTCGCGCGGCCATTCCGGCGATTGCCGCCGGCAATGGCATGATTTTGAAGCACGCCAACAACGTCCCCGGCGTGGCTCTCAGAATCGAAGAACTTTTCGTGCAGGGGGGGTTTCCCGTGGGCGTGTTTTCCACGGTTCTGCTCTCGCGGAAGCGAATCGAAAGCGTTATCGAATCGCCTATGATTCGCGGCATCACCCTCACCGGCAGCGAAAGAGCGGGGCAGTCCGTGGCTGCCTTGGCGGGCAAGCACATCAAACCCACCGTGCTGGAACTCGGAGGGTCCGACCCGTTCATCATCTTGGCGGATGCGGACTTAGCGAAAGTGGTTCCCCAGGCGATCAAAGCCCGCGTGCAAAATTCGGGACAAAGCTGCATCGCCGCAAAACGCTTTCTGGTGGATCGTAAAATCGCCGAACCGTTTGAAGCCGCCTTCGTGAAGGAAATGCAAAAGGTGCAGGTTGGCGACCCGTTTCTGCGGGAAACCCAAGTCGGGCCTCTCGCGCGGAACGATCTCAGAGAGACCTTGCACGAACAGGTTTTGAAATCGGTGCAAGCCGGGGCCAAGTTATGTTGCGGGGGGCGGGCCATCGAGGGAAAAGGATTTTACTACGAACCGACGATTCTCGCCGATGTCGCCCCCGGCATGGCCGCCTTCGATGAAGAAACGTTCGGCCCCGTGGCCGCAATTGTACCGTTTGAAGGACCGAAAGAAGCCATCCGCTTGGCCAATGCGTCCCACTACGGTTTGGGAGCCGGCATTTGGACTTCAAACCGTGAGTTGGCGATGGACATGGTTCCTCGGATTGAAGCGGGTGCAGTGTTCATCAATGAGATCGTCCAATCCGATCCCCGCATCGGGTTTGGGGGCATTAAAGATTCCGGTTACGGCAGGGAACTCGGTCGCGAAGGGCTTTTGGCCTTCGTCAACAAGAAGACCGTGTGGTGGGGGTAGTTTCTCGTTGGGAGGGCGAGGCTTATGAAGACAAGTCTTCTTCCTCAGCGGCGGCCTTCAAATCGTCGTGGAGATTTTTCCAGCTCTCCGAGGCGGTGTTTTGCAGTTCTTGCCATTCATCTCCTTGGGACGACTTCATCAAGTCCAACTTCTCGCGAAGATCGTCCCTTTTTTCCGTCAACCGTTTTATGCGTTGATCCCATTTCAACTTAGCTTCGCCTTCGAGATCTTTGCCTTTGGCTTTGAGATCCTTCATTTGCTCATCCGCTTGTTCCATTTGCCCCCACAGCTTAAGCACGAATTCCTCTTTGGCCTTTGAGGTCGATTCGGCAAGGGGATCTTCCGGGTTGGTCTGTTGTGGAGGCGCGGATTCGGATTTGGACTTTTGGCAACCGGAGAACAACACGGTAATTGTCAAAAGACTCGCGGAAAGCAGGCGCATGATGTGTGTTCCATTCTGTGATGTTAAGCAGCGGCACGGAAGCATCGGTTGCGACTTGAATTATATCGAAAACCTTGCCGGCGGCTACTCATCAATCCCGCAGGCGAAAGCCGATTTTGACGGTCGCCTGAAAATGCGAAACCCGGCCATCTTGAATGTCGCCCCGCAATTCCGAAACCTCGAACCAGCGCATGCCTTCCACCGTTTGACCGGCCTTGGCGATGGCATTGCGGATGGCTTCTTCCACGGATTTCGCGGAACTGCCCACGACTTCGATTTTCTTGTATACGTGATCTTCCACGAGCGGGATCTTTCGGTTGTGAAGAGTGAAGAGGATTTTCCGTTAAGCGTCTTGGTCCGGGGCAAGTTCCTCGTCGAGAGCTTGCCAACTTTGCTTGGTCAGGCGTTTCTCGATTGCGGTTGCCAGGTTTTCGAAGAGTTCTTCCACCTGCGGTCCCGAAACTTGCTCGGCCATTTGCCGATAAAAATCCGCCAAGGCCGCATCGAATTCCCGAATCCATTCCACGACTTCATCCGGCGAGGCTTGGATCGGGAGGCGGTCGGCATGCAGAACTTGTTGGACCTCTTCGGAGGGCACGTATTGCACCCACGTTTCCAGCACGACGGGGTTGCCTTCTTTTTGATATTTGCCGAGGGCATTGTCCATTTCTTGTTCGCCGTGGCGAATGGAACGCAGCAAAAACTTCGCCCGCGGGTCTGTTGTGTCGGGATACGCCGCTTGCACTTCCACGCGAAGACGGCGATGGAATTTCCGCACGGATTCGAGGATCTCTTTAATTTGTTGGTAGGCCATGATTGTCATCCAAACTCTGCGGTGAGAGAAACCGAGGAACGCAATTTCCCCAGCGTTGGGAAGAGCAAGTGCAGAATTCATGCCGTTGACGTTCCCCGCACGCGGACTCGAAAAAGCCTCGGCAATTTTCAGAAGCTCTGCCGGATCATCGGGCGATCTGCGCGATCGGGGAACAGCAGAAGCATCCAGAGGCACAAGACAAGAACGGGTTTTTCTTCGATTGATTTCCCGTCCGAATCGCTGGGGAATTTGCTGAGAACGGCATGGAAAGCCCGTGAGCCAATTTGCGGATTGAGGAGCAACCCGGAGCCGGATCGAGTACAATACCCGCCAGCTTTTGATCGAGAATTCGCATCCCTAGAAACCGCTTGCCGCATGCCCACGTTGCTTGTGATTGATGATGATCGCAGTATCCGCCGAATGGTCCGTGGGGCATTTGACGAAACCCCGCCCATCATTGACGTTCTCGAAGCCGGCACGGCGAAGGAAGGCTTGGAATCTCTGAGACGGCACTGCCCCGACGTGGTTTTGCTGGACATTTTTTTGCCACGGGAATCGGGTTTGCACGTGTTCCATCAAATTGTTGGTTTCGATTCGCGTGTGCCGGTCATCTTTATTACGGCGGACACCGAAAGCGAGACCGCGATCGATGCCATGATGTTGGGCGCGTTTGATTATCTCATCAAGCCGCTCGATCTCAAGAGTTTGGCCTCTTTGGTGAAACGGGCCATTGAAACCCGGCGAATGATGCAAACCCCCGTCAAAATTCCCCTGCTTTCGGAGGTCTCTCCGCCCGATCAATTGGTAGGGCAAAGCCTCCACATGCTGGACGTGTACAAAGCGGTCGGCAGGGTTTCCCCGCAGAACGTCACGGTGCTGATTCGCGGGGAAAGCGGCACGGGCAAGGAATTGGTGGCCCGCGCGATTTATCAGCACAGCCCCCGAAAAGAAAGCACGTTTTTGGCCGTGAATTGTGCGGCGATTCCCGATGCCCTTCTCGAAAGCGAATTGTTCGGGCACGAGAAAGGCGCTTTCACCGGCGCGGATCGCCGCAGGATCGGTAAGTTCGAGCAATGCCATCGCGGCACAATTTTTCTGGATGAGATCGGCGACATGTCGCCCGTCACGCAGGGAAAAATTCTCAGGTTGTTGCAGCAGCAGGAATTCGAGCGAGTCGGCGGGAATCAAACCATTCGTACCGATGTGCGGATCATCGCCGCCACCAATCGCGACCTGGAAAGTCTGGTGTCCGCAGGCGATTACCGCGAAGATCTTTACTATCGGCTGAACGGATTCACGATCAAGCTGCCTCCGCTTCGCGAACGAGGCAACGATGTGATTCATTTGCTCGAATACTTTTTGGGCCGCTTGGGGCACGACTTGAATCGGCAACACGTGGAAGGAATTTCTTCCGATGCCGTCGAGTTGCTGATGAATTATCCTTGGCCCGGCAACGTGCGGGAACTGCAAAGCGTGGTTCGCCAGGCGCTGCTGAACGTCACGGGGCCTGTGATCGTGCCGGATTGTCTTCCCAAAGAAATCCGTGCCGCCTCCAAGCCGGAGGGTTGGTCATCCGATTCCACAGAATTCCATCCGCCGGCCATTTTTGCGGGGCTTCCCAGTTCCAATCTGGCCCCCCTCGTGGAGGAAGCTCTCCAACGAGGAACCCGCAACCTGTATGCGACGGTGCTTCAACAGATGGAGCGTTACGTGTTCACTCGCGTACTCAAGGAAACGCGAGGCAACCAATCGCAGGCCGCCGAGATTCTGGGCGTGGGACGCGGAAAAGTGGCGGATCGCATTCACAGTTTCGGCATCCAACTCGAACAAGAAGTCCGCCTGAACGATGGCTCCGATGCTTCCTGAGGAACCGCCAAAACTAGGCCGCGAATCACCGTTATTGCCGCACGGGATCGGCGGGGCCGGCCGGTTTGGTCGATTGGCGGATGTCGCCCGCTTCAATTTCATCGACTTTCAAAACGTGGCGAGTTTTGACGTAGCGCATCGGGGATTTTTTGAATTCCGTCCGCGTTTCGGGGCTTTGGAACAAATACAACGCCCCATCGAAATAAGCCCCGTACTTCGTGCTGCCTTGCACGGCCCGGTCGCTGGTTTGCAAAATTACGGGGTCGCAACCCAACAACCGGGGCACGTATTTTTCGGGCTGGGCCTTGAATTTGTCGAGTTCCTCCGTCCCCGCCAACCGATAGGTCACGCCTTCGTGATACGCCGTGAACTCCGCCTTCCCCTGCCGCCATTCTCGCCAGGTAAAAAGCGAGACCGGGCTGTAACCATCCAAACCCAGCACCTGCTTCGCGGGCAAAGCGGGTTCTTCTACCGTGCATCTTTGGCAAGAATCGCATCGTCCGGTTTCTTCGGCGGCAGCGGGGTTCTGGGCAACGGTTGCAAGCGTTTGCCCAACTGTTCCAGCCGAGCGACGTAAGTTTGTTTCTTTTGGTAGCCGCGGGTTTCAATCAAAATTTTGCCCGCGGATGAGACCACCACATCCGCCGGCAGAGATCTGACGCCAAACCGCTTGAGCAATTCGGGGTGTTGATCGGCATCGACTTTCACGCCCACGAACGATTTACCGAACTGGGCGGCCAGTTCGGGGGAGTTCAACACGTCGCGATCCATCCGCCGGCATGGAATGCACCACGACGCATGAAAGTGGATTAACAAAGGACGGCCCAAACGCTGGGATTCCGCCTCGGCGGTGTCGAAATCTTTCGTCCATCCCGCATTGGATCGGGAAGATTGCGCCGCACCGCGATGACAGGGGAAGAAAACCCCCGCGAACACCAGGGGAACCACAATCCAAATCCAACGCGAAACCGGCATACTGAACTCCTGGACAAAAAGAGAAGGAAGAATCGCGCCACGACACCGCCTTTCTCATTTTGTATCGGCCCCGGAGTTCATGCCGGTTTCGGTTCTTCTTCGCCATCACCTCCATTCGGGAAGACACCCACGAAAGCCAGTGGGATTATACCGATCAATCTTGTCCCGCCGACGCGCGAAACCGTGCAATCGTCAAACTCAACCTCAGCCGCAAACTGCGCGAAACCAGCGACATCGACATTAGAGCCACAGGTGGACGCGGTTTTTGAGTTGCGGGGGCAGTCGGCTTTCGACAGCTTTGCGAATCTGGCGTTCGTGGTATCGCGTGCTGAAATGCGCCAGAATAATCAGGTTGTTCCGAAAGCGGTCCGCGCGTTCGATCAAATCGTCCAGATGGGTATGCCCGAATTTATGGATCTTTTCCTTGCGGTGTTCCGGGCGGAAAAACGTGAGTTCCGTAATCAACACGTCCGCTTCCATCACGGGGGCGTAGTTGTCGAACCCGCCGGGCGCGGTGTCGCCGGTGTAACACACCAAAGGCACGCGAACTTCTTCGCTGACCTCGGTTCCCGCCAGGCGGATGTCGCGAATCTCATCCTGCGGCCGCCCTTGATACTCCGCCTTGAGTTTCTTCCGGCGATCCCAAACCAAATACCCGACCGAAGGCACGGTATGCACGGTGCGAAACACGGTGACCAGGTGTTCGCGGGAGAGTTCGATTTCATCGCCGGGTTCCACGCCGATGAGTTCGCACAACATCCGTCCGCGATCGAGCCTTTGCCAACTTTTCAGCATTCGCTGCACGGGTTCGACGACTTCCGCCGGAACGTAAATTGTGGGCGGTTCCATTTTCATCATGCGTCGGCGGGCGACGTAGACCGGCAAGGCGGCCATGTGGTCCAAATGCGGATGCGTGATGAAAAACGTCTGCGTTCCCATAAAAGACCACGGACTGCCGCCCAAGTCGAATCCCAATTTCAATTCGGGAATTCGCCAATAACTTTGCACCGCCGCGCGGGAATAGCCCTCGATGGTTAGCGCTTTATATTGGAGGGTGTGCAGCGGAAGATTTTCGAGCATGAAGTTCCCAGTCGCGTCGGGCGGTGATTTTTCGGGGTTTCAAAGAACCGGACACGTTTCCACAATCATCGGTTCCCGCCCGTTATAGAAAAAACGCAGCCCCAAGACACGCCGGCGCGAAGAAAAAACCCGTTCAGCCCGCCATATCACCATTGAGTTGGAATCACTCGGGCGCTTCTCGCCAGCAAGCAGAACCCAAGCCGACACCTTGGTGTCAAACCGATCCGCCGACAAGTCGGCGGCTTGGGGCGTCTTTGCCTCTTCTCGCTGCGCGATCTCGACAGAAAGTATGCCCACGCAAAGCCGTGGGCATGGCACACAGATTCCTTTCTTGGCGATCCCCTGGATTTCAGAATAATTCCTGAATCGGTTTCGTGCCGAAATCGACCAGCGGAAACGGGCGGCCCGCGGGACCGGGAAGATGGGTTTCCAAATCCAAGCCCAGACTATGAAAGATGGTGGCCACAATTTCGTTGGGAGCGGCGGGGCGTTCCGCGGGGTAGCCGCCGATGGGATCGCTGCGACCCACCACGCGGCCGCCTTTCACGCCGCCGCCCGCGAAATACGTCGTGAAACATTGCGGCCAATGGTCGCGACCGCCCGCCGGGTTCACGCGGGGCGTGCGTCCGAACTCTTGCAGATTGCAAACCAGCGTAGTTTCGAGCAAGCCGCGTTCCGCCAAATCTTCCAACAAGGCCGAGTAACCCTGATCGTACATCGGAGCCACGATGTCCCGCATACCTTCAATGGAAGTGAACGGTTTGGTTCCGTGAATGTCCCAAGTGATCTCGTTGAACACAGTCAGAAAGGTATTGAGAGTTACGAACCGCACGCCGGATTCCACCAAGCGGCGAGCCATCAGGCAGCATTGGCCGAACCGCGTCATCCCGTAACGCTGGCGAACTTTTTTCGGTTCTTTGGAAAGATCGAACGCTTCGCGGGCCTGCGGGCTGGTGATGAGCCGAAAGGCCGACTCGAAATTGCTGTCCAAAAGCTGGGCGTTCTGGCTTTGCTCGAAAGAACCCAGCGTGCCATCCACGATCTCGCGGAGCTTTCGCCGGCGGTCGATGCGGGCTTCGCCGATGGTTTTCGGAGGCAGCAAATCGGGGACTTTGAAATCCGGTTTCGAGGGGTCTGCCATTAACCGGAAGGGATCGAAACCTTTGCCCAGAAAACCGGCTTCTTGCCCGTGTGGCAGCCCGCCGCCGGTGTTGCCCATTGGTTCGGGCAACAGCACGTGGGCGGGCAAATCGGTTTTGCGGCCTCTTAAATAGGCCAGCACGCAACCGGCGTGCGGGGTTTGCACGCCTCCTTGAAACAGCCGCCCGGTTTGCAACATTTGATGCCCGGTGTCGTGGACCGCCGCCGCCGTGTGATAGCAACTGCGCACCATCGAAAACTTATCGCCGTTCTTGGCGTGCAGGGGGAAAATCTCGCTGATGTCCAAGCCGGGCGAGGCGGTGGCAATTGGTTGGAACGGCCCGCGAATCTCCGCGGGGGCTTCGGGTTTTAGATCGAAGCAATCTTGCGGGCTGGGCGCGCCGAGATTGAAAATCATAATCACGGCCCGGTCGTCGTGATCTTTCGCGACCGCGCCGGCCGCCTGAAGTTCCGCCAATTCGGCCAGCGAAAAGCCGACGGCTCCCAGCGTGCCCACCTGCAAAAAATCCCGCCGCGTCACGCCATCGCAAGTATGAGCCGTCCCCGGTCCCGTCACGTTCAACATGGCGAACCTCATTCTCCGTTTCAAATGAAATCGTTCAGTTTCAACAATTATTGTATCCCCAGCCATTTCGCATCACAAGAATCCCCTTAGCTGCTTGCGTGTTGCTCACAACGCAAAGGCATTCAACACAAAAACGCCAAGTGGCGCGAAGGAAAAGACAATTTGAAATCGGAAACCATCTGCTGCCGATAGAAAAATCATGCCATCAAACTCTTTACGCCGAAGGCGTTGCATATAACGCCTTCGGCGTAAAAACCAATTTCATGTTCGCGGGCGCTGACTTCGATTTCCTACCTCAACATTCAAAAATCATCACTCGACACTCATCAATCCATTTTTGGTTGCGGCTCTGCCGCGCTGCGGTCCTTTGTGTTTTCCCTTGGCGGGCTTTGCGAAATGTTTTTGGGCTTCCCGGTGTTCACCGAAATTGGCGAGGCGGCAAACTTGGGTTGTTGTGTTTGGGCAAAGCGTTAAAATCCCCCGTTTTCTCCATTGTGTTCTCGATAAGGAAGTTCGGGAGGCAACGTGCGGATACGGAGTCGATTTCTAACCAAAATGGCCGCTTGGGGCATTGTGGTGCTGATGCGGATGCTCTATGCGACTTGCCGCAAAAGTTATTCCGCCTACGATCCGGGCACCAACGCCTACGGAGATGTGGGCGATGCCAGGCATTTGTATTGCGTCTGGCACGACCAGATCTTGATGATTCTGTTCGGCGGCAAGCAGCCCAAAGCGGCGGGCTTGGTCAGCAAACATCAGGATGGATCTTACGTGGCGGATGTAATGCGGCTTTGCGGCGTTAAACCCGTCCGGGGTTCCACCAAACGCGGCGGAGCCGAAGCCCTCCGCCAATTGATGGAAGCCGCCCAAGATCATCACATTGCAATCACGCCCGATGGCCCGCGCGGACCTCGGCACGAGATCAAACCGGGCATCGTGTTTCTCGCTTCGCATTCCGGGCGGAAGATCGTGCCCACGGCGTTCACTTGCCGGCGTTATTGGTCCATCAAAGGCAATTGGACCGACATGATGATCCCCAAACCGTTCACGCGGATCTTTGCCTTCGGCGGAAAGCCGTTGGAAGTTCCGCCCCATCTTTCCCGCGAGGGTCTTGCGGAATATCTGCAAAAACTGCAAGCCTTGATGGATGACTGCGAGAAAAACGCCCAGCGGTTGATGAACGGCGAAACCCTCGAACAAATTTTGGCGGAAGAACCCGAAACATCCCGCCGCGCTGCGTAAAGTTCCCATGGGCAGGCCGGTGACATGGCCACGGCTTTAAGTGGCCAGGTTTGATTGAATCACGTCGGATTCCTTGCAGAAAGCCTGCCCACGCAAATCCGTGGGCATGGCACACAGCTTCCGGGCATGTTTGTTCTCCGAGGAAATCGGTGATGAGTGGATGCACAATCCGGTGGGCGTTGAAGATCCGAATTTCATTCTGGCCCGTTAAGTCTTATGCTCATACTGTGTGTGTATTTTGCCGACACATCGGTCTCTTGTATTTCTGGAACGGTGCTGAAATGTCAATTGATCCCAGTAATCCTGAAATCCTGATCTCCGTACTTACCGATGCCGAAGCTGTGGCCATTATCCTTGCATTGAAGGAATATGGAATCGAGGCGACGACGACTGGTGGTTTCACGGCCGGTTTTCGCGCGGAGTCTCCAGGGGGCATCAATGTGATCGTCAAGCACACCGACCTAAATCGCGCCAGAAACGCCCTTGATGAAATCCAAGCAGGCTTATCCGGCATTGATTGGTCGGAGATTGATGTTGGCGAACCCGATGAAAAATAGGGAAGGGTGACGATCTCTTCGCTTGTGCCCTTGCCCTTGTCTTGCGCTTCCACCGCGGGGATGGAAACGGACCACGCATCGTTCGGGACACGGGAGACTCTCGTTATTTGATCGTTCCAATGAAAACCGCCCGTTCTCCAGAAGGACAACGGGCGGTTTTTCGGTGGACTGAATGCAATCAATCCGTTCGGCGTTTAGACGTTGTAGTACAAGTCGAACTCGAACGGATGGGGACGCAGGCGGATGGGATCGATCTCGTTCTCGTGTTTGAAGTTGATGAACGTGTTAATCAAATCTTCGCTGAACACGTCACCTTTCAACAGAAATTCGTGATCTTCCCTTAAGCATTCCAAGGCTTCGCCGAGCGATTTGGGGGCCTTGTTGGTGAGCGCCAATTCTTCGGGAGTCATGTCGTAGATGTCGCGGTCCAAAGGTTCGCCGGGATCGATTTTGTTTTGGATGCCGTCGATCATCGCCATCATCAACGCGGTGAAGCTCAGATAGCCGCACGCCGACGGGTCCGGGCAGCGGAACTCCACCCTTTTGGCCTTGGGGCTGTTGGAGTACATCGGAATTCGACAAGAAGCCGAACGGTTTCGCTGGCTCATAGCCAAGTTCACGGGGGCTTCGTAACCGGGAACCAAACGGTGGTAACTATTCACCGTGGGGGCGGAGAGCGCGATCAACGCTCTGCCGTGCTTCAAGATTCCCCCGATGCCGTACAGGCCCAATTCGGACATGCCGGCATAACCTTCGCCGGCCATCAAAGGCTTGCCTTTGCTCCAAAGCGAAATGTGGGTGTGCATGCCGGAGCCGTTGTCTTCGAACACCGGCTTGGGCATGAAGGTCGCGGTTTTGCCGTGCTTCTTGGCCACGTTTTTGATGATGTACTTGTACCACATGAATTGGTCGGCCATTTGCAGAATCGGGGCGAACTTCATGTCGATTTCACACTGACCGGCGGTGCCGACTTCGTGGTGATGGGCTTCCACCACGATCCCCAGCTTGCGCATTTCCTTCACCATGTCGCCACGGATGTCGGCCAAGGTGTCGCTGGGGCTGACCGGAAAGTAGCCGCCTTTATAGCCGACTTTGTGGCCTAAGTTTCCGCCCGGTTCGCTGCGTCCGGTGTTCCAGGCGGCTTCGGAGGAATCGATTTCGTACATCCCGCCGCGTTGATTGGTTTGGTAGCGGATGTCGTCGAAGATGAAAAATTCCGGTTCGGGGCCGATGTAACACGTATCGGCGATGCCGGTGGATTCCAAGTAAGCGATGCCCTTCTTCACCACCCCGCGGGGGTCTTTGTGATAAAGCGCTTTGGTGATGGGATCGACGATGTCCGCCATCACGCTGACGGTGGGCTGGGCGAAGAACGGATCGAGCCGGGTGGTTTCGGGATCGGGCACGGCGAGCATGTCGGACTCGTTAATGGCTTGCCAACCGCGAATCGAAGAGCCGTCGAAGCCGAAGCCATCCTCGAACACGCCTTCATCCAAGGTGTCGATGGGATAGGTGCAATGCTGCCAGGTTCCGAACAAATCGCAGAACTTCATGTCGACTTGTTCGCAGTGGTTTTCTTTGGCGAATTTGAAGAAATCCGAAGGGGTCATGTGTCAAACGTCTCCTTGCAAATGATGTGGTTTCAAATGAATCAAACAGGGGAAATCGGGAGTTTAGCCATTGGGAACGGCAAACGAGGGGGGGATTTGGCTATCGCGTGCGGCTCAATTCCATTGCCGAGAACGAGGGCCGGGGAAAGACAAACAACCAATTGGTGAACTGCGGATGGACATAAGTGGAGCGCTCCTCAAAAAGTCCGGCGAGATTTCGTTCTCAAAACCAAATGCCCGGCGACAAGTTTGCACAATCTTTTCGCATAGATGCTTAATAAACAGGCAGTGCAATACGCCGTGTGGCCGCAAAGTTTCCCCAATCGAAATGTTTTGTGACTTATTGGGGAAAACTGAGATAAAGTCCCGCCTAATGCAATCCTCATGCCAGCCATTGAGGTCCGTCTTGAGCCAATCTTCGGGCGGGAGTTAAGGTTTGCCTTATTTTCGTGCGGAAGTCAATGGCTGGACCATCGCCGAAGACCGGGTCTTGGGGTCTCGGCAATTGCGGAAGACAACTTGACCTAAATTCGCGGAATTTCTATAGTCCGCCCGCGATTGCGATTCTGGGATTCCATTCCCGTCTCTCCATCACTGTAGAAACCCTCTTTTCCTTTCCATTTCGGAGACCCAGAGCAATGAGTGAACGGACTCACTCCCCCGAAGGTTCGCCCCAAGGTCAGACAGTGGGCGAGTTCACTACGGACGATCCTGCCGCCACGGAAGCCGGCGCTTCAAAAACCCCCCGCAAAAATCGATTCCGCGGCAAGCGAACATTGGTGTTCCTTGTCGGAGGAACCATCGCGATTGCGGTGACGGCGATCGGGCTGTTTCAATTCCTCAAACAAGATGAAGCCGCCGCCGACACCGGCACCGCCGCTGTCGGGCAGGCTGCTCAGAACAGCGGGGCTACCCGCAGGCCGCTCGCCCGCGTGGGCAAGCAGGTGATTCCTTGGGAAGTCGTCGCCGAAGAATGTATGATGCGGCACGGTGAAGAAGTTCTAGACAACATCATCAACCGCACAATCATCTTCCAAGCCTGCCAAGACAAAGGCGTGACTGTGACGAAGGAAGAAGTCGATCAGGAAGTCACCCGGATCGCGAAGAAGTTTAACCTCACGCCGGACAACTGGTACCAAATGTTGCAGGCGGAACGCAGCCTGACCCCCATGCAATACCAACGCGACGTGATCTGGCCGATGTTGGCCCTCAAAAAAATCGCGGGCAACAACGTCGCCGTGACCGAAGCCGATTTGCAGAAGGCGTTTGAAAGTGCTTATGGCGAACGGGTCATCGCCAAGATGATTATGATGGACAACCTCCGCCAGATGAATAGTGTCTGGTCGGATGCCAAGAAAGACCCCGCCAATTTCGACAAACTCGCCCAAGAACATTCAATCGAACCTCAAAGCCGAGGGCTGGGTGGCACGATTCCGCCGATCCGCAAGCATGGCGGCAATAAAGAACTGGAAGACAAAGCCTTCGCGATGAAGCCCGGCGAGATCTCCGCCATCATTCAAGTGGGAGCCGGCCGCTGGGTGATTTTGAAATGCGAAGGCCGCACCGAACCGCACGTCAAAGCCATGACGCAGGAAATCCGGGCCGAACTTTATACCGCCTTGGTGGAAGAAAAAACCCAAGAAGCCGTGGCCAAGATCTTTAACGACTTGAAAGAAACGGCCCGCGTGGACAACTACCTGAAGGGAACCGCCAGCGGCGGGAACGTGCAACCCGTTTCGCACGAAACCCTCGGAACCACCCCCCCGAAAAATTACTCCCAACAAGCCGCTCCCGGGCGACCGGCGGCGAGCCGACAGCTTCCAGGCCGGCCAGTTCCCGGCAGACCGGCCGCAACCCGCACCGCGACCCAAACCCCAGGAACCGCCACGCTCAACCGAAACTAACACCGCTTCGGAAAAATGTAAAAAACCATTGAAACGGCGTGCCGAGCGAATTTTTTCCTCGGCACGCCGTTTCATTCTTTGCCGGGAAGGAACTTGATAATATCACGATTTGGAAAACGCCCCCGTCAAACCGGAACCCGCCGTGAAATACCGCATCACGCACATCACGAATTATGAGTATGCCGCTCCGGTTTCGGTGTGCCATAACGAAGCCTATCTTACACCGCGAACTTTTGAACGGCAGGTTTGCGATTATCACCGGCTTTCGATCATCCCCTCTCCTTCCAGCACGGGCCGGCGGGCGGATTATTTCGATAACCCCGTGGTGTATTTCTCGTTCAATTCCGGGTTTGAAACCATTCAGATCAAAACCGTCAGCCGCGTGGAGGTCTTTCCGCAAACGCCGACGGCAACTCCCGCTGCCACGCCTGCTTGGGAAGCGATCGGGGAATCTCTGAGGGGAGGACTCGGCAAAACGGCGCTCGATGCCACGCAATTCGCGTTCGATTCCCCCAGAATTTCCACATCCGCCGAGATGGCCCGCTACGGCCAAAAGTCGTTCACGCCCGGGCGGCCCATCGTCGAAGCCCTGTTGGCATTGACGGCACAAATTCATCGGGATTTTGAGTTCGATCCCCGCGCCACTACGGTCAACACACCCGTCGAAGAAGTGATGAAGCACCGCAAAGGCGTCTGCCAAGACTTCGCCCATCTGCAAATTGCGATTCTCAGATCGCTGGGAATGGCCGCCCGCTACGTCAGCGGTTATTTGCGAACCTACCCCCCGCCCGGCAAGCCACGTTTGGTGGGGGCGGATGCCTCTCATGCCTGGCTGAGCGTTTATTGTGGAGAACGGGGCTGGATTGATGTTGATCCCACCAACAACAAGCAAGTGACTGATGAACACATCACGCTGGCTTGGGGCCGCGATTACAGCGATGTTTGCCCCTTGAAAGGCGTCTTCGTCGGGGGCGGGAACCACAAGCTGGATGTCTCGGTCGATGTGTTGCCTTTGGAAACCGCGTAAAATCTCGCTCAATCTCCGTTTTCTGCAAAGTTTTGCGGCATCTTCGCCGACTTTTGCATCAAAATATTCGCAAACTCAGCGGGACCGAATTGCGTAACCCCTTTGTCAACCGAAAGATGAGGGCAAGTCGCCATATTTGGCATGCGAAGTGCTTTCGTCAATTCCGTATCACCTCAAATCGTCGAAAAGTTGAGTTTTTTCGGTGTGACTTCGCACTGAACATTTGCTGAAAATTGTACCAATCCGTCCTTCGTTCCGATAAAAAATCTCCCATCAGTGCGACGGCAGCCCTCTACCACAGTTGATTTCATGGACAACACCCCCACCCACGAAGAAACGGAATTGCTCTCAATCCTTTGGGAAATTCGCGATTGGGCATTTCGTGAAGAGGATCCCATCCGCAATTTGACCAATATCGCCTGCTTGGTTGGGAATCGGTTTTTTTGCGATGTCTGTTCGATTTACAAGCTGGTTCCCTCCGCCGAGGAAATCGTGCTCGCCGCGACTGTCGGGCTGAGCCAAGAATGCACGGGCAAATTGCGATTGAAACTCGGGGAAGGTCTCTGCGGGCAAGTGGCCTCGATGCAAGAACCGTTGATGGTGGAAAACGAAGCCATGCGGCATCCGCAGTTCAAGTATTTCCCGGAAGCCGGCGAGGAGCCTTACGAATCGTTTTTGGGCGTGCCCATCGGTTGGAAAGCCGACCTGCAAGGCGTGTTGGTGGTTCAAACCACCCAACCCCGCATTTACGGCGATGCGGAAATTCGCATTTTGAGTCTCGCCGCGGATTTGATCGTCCGCACCCTCCGCAATCTGCCGGGCAGCCTGCTTCGCCCGGCCAGAGCCAGAGCAAGCCGAAGCGCCTAAACAGGGCACAAAATTTCTTTTGCTCCCGCGCACCCTGCCTGCAAATGGAACAATAGCCCGCGCGCACTTTTGTGTTCGCGGGCTTTGCCGTTTGCTGATTCGCCCCTATGGAATGTTGCCGCCCTTCGCGGCGTTGGGCTTGCGAATGCAGTCGCACTTCGGCTAAGTTATTGATATTGATTGATGCGTTCGTGTGATCGTAACCCGAAGCATAGGCGAGCAGAATCGTTCTCCTCGCTTACGCTTCGAGTTACGAATTGCAAAATGTCGCACGCCCATTCTCAGGCTGCTAACGGAGGCTCGAAGCATGTTGACGATCTACGGCGGGAAACAGCGATTTTGCGATTCCACCGATCGGCGTTCGTTTCTGAAAATCGGCGCGCTCGGCATGGGCGGATTAAGTCTTGCCCATCTGCTGCAAGCCGAGGCCCAGGCTTCCAACGTCAAACAAGGCGACCCGGCTTCCCGCAAAGCGGTGATCCAGATTTTCCTCGCCGGCGGCGTTTCGCATCAAGATTTCGTGGACTTAAAGCCCGAATCCCCAGACACCGTCCGCGGCGAGTTTCGACCGATTCCCACCAACGTGCCCGGCATCGAAATTTGCGAACTGATGCCCAAACTCGCCCAAATGATGGACCAGTTCGCCATCATCCGTTCCATTGCCGATTCCGATGGAGCACACGCCGCCACGCAATGCCTCAGCGGTTATCGCGGCAACGATCAACGGCGCTTGGACCAGCCCTGCTTCGGTTCGTTTGTCGCGCGGGCTTTGGGTTCGCCCGATCCCGCCGTGCCCGCCTTCATGGGCTTGAGCAAAGACTGCGGCCACAAACCCTGGGCCGACATCGGTTTCCCCGGCAAGTTGGGGCGGGCGTATGCTCCGGTTCGGCCCGATGGCGACGACATCAAAGCCATGCATCTCGATGGCATCACCTTGGATCAGCTCAAAAATCGGCAAAAACTGCTGACCGCTTTCGACGGTTTCCGCCGCGATGTGGACAACACGGTGCTGCAAGGAACCGAGGCGATTTACGAGCAAGCCTTCGACGTCTTAACTTCCAGCAAACTGCTAAACGCCTTGGACATCAGCAAGGAAGATCCGAAGACGCTCGCACGCTACGGCATCGGCAGCCCAGCCACCGGCGGTTCCGCGAAAAACGTGGATGATGGCCCGCCGATCTGGAACGAGCAAATTCTGCTCTGCCGGCGGTTGATTGAAATCGGCGTCCGCTGCGTGACTTTGGGTTATGGCCGTTGGGATTATCACGGCAACAACTTCGGCCAAATGCGCGAGCGGTTGCCGATTATGGACAACGGTTTGTCCGCGTTGATTACCGATCTGAAAGATCGCGGCTTGATCGATGATGTGACCGTGCTGGTGTGCAGCGAATTCGGTCGCACGCCCAAGATCAACAAAAACGCGGGCCGAGACCATTGGCCGAACGCCAATTGTGCGATGCTGGCGGGCGGCGGATTAAAAACCGGGCAAGTCATCGGTTCCACCACCGCCGATGGCGGCTATCCCCAAGATCGCCCGGTGAAGTTCCAAGAAATCTTCGCCACGCTGTACCATCAAATGGGCATCGACCCCAAAGGCTTCATCCGCAACGACGCCGACTTCCCGATCAAACTCCTCGACCAAAACCTACTCCCCATGCACGAGTTGGTCTAGCAATTAGAGCCTGCGCCCGTGAGGAAGCAGGTTTTTGACAGGAGCCAAATTTGGGAAGGCAAAAAGAAGCATCGGCAGGCAGGAGCCTGCCCTACGAAAACTGGCCGGGTTTTGATGGTTGAAGCACTCGTACCCGCCCGGTGATCCTTGTCGTTATGTTGCAAACTCACGTCACGAAATGAGCTCGGAAATTATCACGGCAATCAGCGACAAGCCACAACAAATCATGCATCTGCTAAACCACAACGCGAGTTGTTCTGTCGCACGTCGTTCCGCACGTGTTGTCTTGCAAATATCCGCCATTAATGTCGCGGCCGATACGTCATCCTCGACTGCAACCAGATACTGCCACAAGCGATCGACATTAGTTCCGCTTGGCTGTTCCCCGTATTTCGGACGCCAGACCATTGCCGCACAAAAGAACCCCGCAATTAGCGCAATCAATGCACTAATTACGAACCCGAGAGATGTCGAATTTGAAAATACATCACCGTCGTTTAGCTTGACAATCAGTCCGAAAGCACCAACCGTTGCTCCAATTAAGATCGTTACCCGATCTCCAAATCTCCGGCTTGAAACAATTTGATCTTGGTAATTTTTCCACAGCAAATCCAAAACCCGTTTTTTGTTTTCTGAGGTATCCATGTCTGACTCCAAATCTGAAAAACAAGAATCTAAACCATCGGAATCGAAAGAAACAAAAGCTCCAGTTTCACGACCAGCCGAAGCGAACTAGTCCAAAACAAGCGTAACGACAAAAATGAGACTACCAAACGATCGAAATAATCAACATAACATAACGGCGGGGTGGCGGGGGTCAGATTGTCGGGGAGTGGTGTGAAATCAAGACCACACATCATCGACAATCTGCCCCCAGCTTGCCAATCACACATTAACCCGCTGGGGGCAAATTGCCGCTTCCGCTTGCTCACAAAAAAACGATTTTCGGCAATTTGACCCCGGCCAGCCCTAACGCCAAATTGAATCCACGGCGGGGTGGCTGGGGTCAGATTGTCGGGGAGTGGTGTGAAATCAAAACCACACATCATCGGCCGGATGGCTGGGGTCAGATTGTCGGGGAGTGGTGTGAAATCAAGACCACACATCATCGGCCGGATGGCTGGGGTCAGATTGTCGGGGAGTGGTGTGAAATCAAGACCACACATCATCGACAATCTGCCCCCAGCTTGCCAATCCCACATCAACCCGCTGGGGGCAAATTGCCGCTTCCGCTTGCTCACAAAAAAACGATTTTCGGCAATTTGACCCCAGCCACCCTGACGCCAAATTGAATCCACGAGATCGGAAGCTTAGAATAAAGCCATGAGTATTTGGTCTTCCTGCGAAGTCGTTGAACGTCACCCCGCTAAAGTGAGTGGAGCTTGGGTGTTCCGCGGCACGCGCGTGCCCGTTTCCGCCCTCTTCGAGAATCTCGAAGATGGTGCCCAAATCAACGATTTTGTCGCCTGGTTTCCCGGCGTCTCCCTCGAACAAGCCCGACAAGTTCTGGAGCACGCCGCAAATTCGCTGGAAACTGCTGAGTGAAAGTGCTATTCGATCAAGGCACTCCCGTGCCACTCTACGCCGTTCACCCTCATTTCCCCTTGAAATTCGATAGTTTTAGAAATCCTTGAATCTCAACTGGTAGTGACTTTTCCAAAAACTGCCGAACCCGCTATTTCTAGGGGTGAACGGCGTAGCGTGCCACTCCGTAAGCATCTCACCCAACATAATGTTTCTACCGCTTTTGAGCTGGGTTGGTCCGACTTGGAAAACGGTCAATTGTTGGAGCAAGCTGAGTCTGAAGGCTTTGAAGTCCTCGTGACGACAGATCAAAACCTTAAGTATCAGCAAAATCTCTCTGCTCGTACAATAGGGATTGTCGTCCTCAGTTCCCCTAGCTGGCCTCGCATTCAAAAGATAATCACGGAATTCATCGAAGCCATCGAGAATATTCCAGAAAATGGGTATATCGAAGTCATGGTGCCGTTTGACAGCTAACAAATCGCGGGGTGTTCCTGGCGATTCAGAAAACCTACTGATGATGCCCGCCCATCCGTGGTAGAATGCTGATAGCAGGAGTGATGGACTATGAATCTCAATCTTGATTTCCCTGCCGAGATTGAGCAGGCACTGCAACACCAAGCCACCCTAGCGGGTCTGGATCTCTCGTCCTACATCCGCGAACTCGTCACCGAGCGATTGAATCGGCATCCTGAGCGCGGATCTGAGGAATTGGCTACCTCAACCGACAATCCGCAGCAAACCCGCGATGCAATCCCGCACGCAGAATTTCAATCACGGCTTAAGGCCATCATCGCCATGCACCCGCGTTCGGGGCACGTGGACGATAGCCGGGAATCCATCTATGCCGGACGCGGTGAATGAGAATCCTGCTCGATACCAACGTGTGGCTACGGATTGCTGACCAGAATTCCAGGCATCACGCCGATGCGGTTGCGGCGGTCACATGGTTGGATGAAAATAACCAGGAAAGCTGTCTCGTGCCTCAAGTGATGTATGAATATTGGGTTGTCGCCACACGTCCCTTAGAGAACAATGGCTTGGGCCTCGTACCCGAACAGGCCGACGAAGCCATCGATCGCTGGATCGGACTATTCCGATTGCTCCAGGATGAACGCGGAATTTTCCCTCAATGGCGGGAACTGGTGAAGAGTTGCAATATTCAAGGCAAGTCCGCTCACGATGCCCGCTTGGTCGCCGCGATGCACCGGCATGGATTGACCCATCTGCTGACCTTCAACAAAGCGGATTTTGTCCGTTATCCAGGGATCACCCTTTGGACGCCCACGGAAGTGTTGAGTCATTAAGTAGTAGCGGTAGGGCAGCCTCCCGAATTTGGGAAGGCAAAAAGAAGCATCTACGAAAAATTGGTCGTTTTTCAGCAAGTAGTCGCTTCAACCTGTTAGAATCCAGTGCGGACTGCGGTTATTCGACAAATCTCGTCCTCTTCCATTTCCCCCATATGGAGCCGCGCAATGGCCACCGCACAAAGCCCCCCTCTTTCGTCCACCGATTTACGCGTCCTTCAAGACAACATGGGCCGCGTCTATCACCAGCCTGTCGGCGTTCACTCATTCACGAACAAGCGATTCACGGTCAATTATCGCGCCCCAATCGATCAAGTTCGCAAACTGCTGCCTCCCTCCATCGAACCGGACGAAATCCGCGACACGGGAATGGGCATGTTCGGCATGTGTGCGTGCGACTTTTGGGTGACTCGTCTCGGTTGGCTTCCCATTCCGCGGATTCGCAACAATGACATGTTGTTCCGCGTCAGCGCCCGCGTTCGCAAGGGCGGGTCAACTCGTCGTGCGTTTTATACGATCGGTTCGAATTCCTCGTCGCGATTGTTGGGCTTTCTCGGCCAAAGGTTTTCGCATTTCCGCAAACGTGTTTCTAACTTTAATCGCATCGACAACGAATCCGAGTATGCCCTTGAGTGCATCGATGCCGACCCGCTGGCTCAAGGGAAATTGCGTGCCGATTTGAGTTCGGTCTCAAAAGTGCGCCCGAATCGACCGTCTTCACTGACATTTGCGATGCCACCGAATTCGTGTTCAATCTTGACGGAAGTTGCGGTTACAACTTTGCAAAAGAAAAGCTGTCCTATCAACGCATCGATTACCCGGAATGGGACATGTATTTCTGCCACGGATGCCACTACAATTTTCCCTTGCTGGACCATCTCCTTGAATCGTTCAAGATTGACGCGGAATTTGATTCCGTCTTGTTCATGAAAAACACCCGACAGACGTGGTGCTCATCGTGGATGTACCGCGAAGAAGCTGAATAAGGAGTCGTTGCACGCGAGCTGCGGGGTGGCACGCCCTGAGGCTTTTTGCTGTTGATTACACATAACTTTTTCTGATTTTCCTGCGAGTTGGCATGAGATTTGCACCCTGGGATGAGGGTGTTTTTGGACTGCCAATTTTGCAGGAGACGAATGGAATGGATACGGGAATTGCGGCGGAATTGCAAGGAGTGGACTTGGGCGACCAACGCTTGAATGCCAGGAGTTTGAAAGTGATCGAAGCCTTGTCGAAGGATCCACAGGCCAGCGTGAATGGTGCCGTCGAGGGCTGGGGCGACACGCAGGCCGCCTATCGTCTGTTGGACAACCGGAACGTCACGCCGGAAAAAATTCTCAAGCCTCATCGTCAGGCGACGGCGGAACGCATGCGGGCCGAGTCGGTGGTTCTGATTGCCCAGGACACGACGGTTCTCGATTATTCGGCTCATCCGCCAAAGGATGCCCGCTGCCTGAGTACCACAGAACAGTTCGGCTTTTATCATCATGTGCAACTGGCGCTGACGCCCGATCGCGTGCCCTTGGGTGTTGTCGGCACCAAGAATTTCGACCGCACCCCCGAATCGCTTGAGGAAGATAAAAACGAAAAACGCAAACGCAGAACCCGCACGCCCATTGAAGAGAAAGAAAGTTTTCGCTGGCTGGAAGGCTACCGCAATGCCTGCCAACTGGCGGCGGAATGTCCCGACACGCAGGTCGTGAGTCTCGCGGACAGTGAAGCCGACATTTATGACATTTTTGTGGATGCCCAACAGGCCGTTGCCGAGGGTTTGACTCGAGCGGACTATGTGATTCGGGCGCATGAGAATCGCAGCACGCCGGAGCGCAACCGGGAGGTCAGTCGGCGCACGTGGCACAAGGTGTTCGATCAGGTGCAGGTCTCGCCGCTGCGCACGCGACATCAGATTGAACTGCACGAAACGCCCCAGCGTGAAGCCCGGCTGGCGACGCTGGAAATCCGCCCCATCCAAGTTCAGGTGAAACCGCCCAATCACCGGAGCGGCGAGCCCATCATCACACACAACATGGTGCTGGTTCAAGAAGTGAACGGCCCCGACGACGGCACGGACGTGTCGTGGATGCTGATGACCACGCTGCCAATCGAGACCGTCGAGGACGTGCTGCGGGTGGTGGATTATTATGTGGCCCGCTGGACGATCGAAGTCTGGTTCCGCACGCTGAAAACCGGTTGTCTGGTCGAGAAACTTCAATTGGAGACGCGGGCGCGCCTGCAGAATTGTCTGGCGTTTTACGACATCATCGCCTGGCGGGTGCTGTATTTGACGCTGCAAAATCGCGCCTCCCCCCATCAACCTTGCACCGTGTTCTTTGCACTCATGAATGGAAACCCGTCTGGTGCGTGACCACGAAACAACCGCTGCCCAGCCAACCCCCGACCCTCGCCGAAATGATGAAACTGCTGACGCGACTGGGCGGCTACAACAACCGCAACACAGAACGCCCGCCCGGCCCGCAACCGGTCTGGATCGGCCTACGACGTATGCTCGATTACGCCACCGCCTGGCAAACCTTCGGCCCCACCGCCGGAAAAAGATGTGTGTAAACAACAGAGGCTTTTGAAGGGCGTGGTGCTTCGTCACTCCACGGCGTTGGGTGGCACTGGCAAACCGGCAGATGTATCAATCATTTTCCGTTTTGGGCTGCCACTGGCAACTTGTTGCCAATGCTTTCGGGTGGTAGGCTGAAGAAGGTTTCCAGTGGGCAGGAAATGATTTGAGGAACACACTGGCGATGCCCACCCTACGCCTACTCGGCCGCACAAAACGTAAAAGGCGCCTCCATGTCTGGCAGGTACCAAGTTCAAGCAATTATCAAAGCGGTCCTTCTGGCGGCTCTCATCATTCCCCCCGGCACCGCGGAGGCTGGGCGGATGCTTCCCGCGCCGCTCCTGTTGCAGTTTGAGCAGGGGTACGGGGTTGTGGCCGCCGAGGTAGGCGATGCCAAGCTCGCGACCCCTGCCGGCAAATACCCCGCTCTGTACGATGTTGTCTTCAAGGTTCATGAAGTCGCCGCGCAACCGCTCCAAGGGGAGGATTTCGCACTCAAGCCCGGCGATTCGATCACGATTCGGCTGAGTGCGGGTTATGCTTGCCAAATCGAAAGCAACGTGGCATCGCCTTTGACCAAAGGCAAATGCTACTACCTGATCCTTCATCAAAACAAAAATGGAAAATTTGAGCATACATGTGGTGCATCGGCGTTGAGGGCCGTTTCAAAATTCGAAGCTTCTGAGAGTCGGTACTATGCCCGAGTTCGCGCCTTGGCTGCAGAGCCAAAGGACCATCGGTTGACGGCGTGTCTCAACGTCGTGAAAAACCCCGCCGAGTCGCAGCGCCTCCGTTCCGATGCGCTCGTCGGCGTCTTCCCAAAACTTTGGTTAGGTGCCAAAGCCTCAGACAACGACGGGGCCGCACGAACTTCGTTGCGCAAGATTTGGAATGATCCCCAGGCGAATCTCTCCCTCACACTGCTTCAGCATTTGGACTATGTACTTCAGGCGACAACCCCAGGGTTTGATGATTCTTCCGACCGGCGTGATGTTTGGCTGAAGAACCTGCTGGCACTCACTCCTGAGCGGCGGAAGCTGGAAAAGAACGAAAATAACATCGATAACCTGGCGTATTTCGTCCTGCGCAATTTGGCGAAAAAGCACCCGGATGCGACTGGTCAGCAGCTTGCCGAGCGGATAAACGACAAGAAATGGCCGGCGCTCTATCGGCGGTCAATTTCGTCGGGGTTGCTGACCGCGTACCAATATGCTGATCGAGATCATCCAAAGTGGGAACTGAAGCTCCATACTTATTTCATCAACTTGTTGACGGACGGAGACCCTTACCCGATTCGCGTCGCGGCGGGCGATCTGGCCTATTTCGCCGGAGTCGAATCGCCAGGCAAATCCGGCATCAGGCGTTGGTATTCTCCGGACGCCAAGGTCATGGCAGCGATCACTGCCGGGGTCGAACGACTCAAGACCGCGGCGGACCGTCCCGGTGCCAATTCGGAGTTTGGAAGTTTCCGTGCATGCATTGGCGCGTGTGCTTCAAAAATTTGACGGACCGCGCAAACCTTTGTTTCCTCCGATGCCGGTGGGCAATTGATCGGCCACGCAGAAGCATCGGCAGGCAGGAACCCTACGAAAACTTGGCGACAATGCGAATCCTGACGTTCGATCGTGAAGAGCTTAAGGTGTGTGGAATAGAAGTCCCACTTCGGCACTTTGCGGCATCACCCAAGCCGTTAGAAGCGGCTTCGTGGCATAAACTCTTGGAGTTGGTTGCGAGGCTTCAGTCAAGCACTACTCCACATGAGCTTTGGGGCCAGATATTACGTCAAGAACTGCTATTGCTTAAACCGACGACGCCCGATCCGGTCCGCGATCGGGAGATGAAAAAGTTCATTGACGAGTGGCGTGCACTAAATCCTGAGCCGACGACGGGGGAAAATCGTCTGCTCAGCGAGATGAGGGTGCGGTTCCCACCTAAGCCCAGCATTCTCGTTTCCGTGCGGGTCGATTGGCGAGACTACGCGCCGCTTCGTGAGGGACTCCCTGAAATGCATTACAGGTTTCAAGTGAAGCGTCCTGGGAAGCCCATCACCGAAGATGCCCGCACGAAAGACCCCGTTGAAGCAGAACGTATTCTCTGCGAGGCATTTGGTTGGTAAAATGCTGCAACGACCTAACTGAATCCTCCAGGCGGGTGGAATGCCCTGAGGCTTTGCGAAGGGCGTGGTGCTTGGGATCGAAGCCACCTCACCAAGCGTTGCAATTCATGAACACGCGCACGATGATCGTTCCGCCGTAGTTTGAGCGGCTGTTCCGCTTGCGGCTTGCAACTGAACGCCGAATCGTTAAACAAGCATGGCCACACCCCACGAAAATATTCGCAGCGAACAGCGGTTGGTCGTCACGATCGCTGCTTTGATCTTTGGCCCCATGTTTATGCTTGGCCCCGCGGCCATTGGGGTTGGCATGGTGATCGGAACCCACTTCGACGGGTGGTCTCTGCTCTTGCTCCCCCTCTGCGTCGGCTGTTCTGCGTTCATCGCCTATCACATGTTCCAAAACTACCAATGGGTGGAATTGGATGGTGACATCATTCGCGGACGCCGATTCTGGACCCGAGAATTCGTCGAACGGGAAATCGATCAAATCTCAGAAATCGTTCCGGCGGGGGCGGTTGTGAAATCCATCGAAAATGCGATTGCCGACAAATTGCTGGGTTCAGTTCGCGGGTATGAAATCCGCTTCCAAAATGGCGGCCCGAACATCGGCTTGGTCCGCCACGACATGGCAAACGTCGATGAGTTGATTGAAGCTTTGGTTAAAATCACACAAAAAGGTGTATAACCATCGGTTCAACCGCGGGCCGCGCGGTTTTCTGAAATCCACATTGGTTTACCGCGGCCGGTGAACCGCGTCGTTCGGCGAAGGAGATGTGGATGCTGGCAGACACAATTCAGGCGAAGTTCCCCAATGACGTCGGCATGCCGGACGATCTGCGCAAGTTGTGTGCCTTCGCTGAAGAGCATGGCAATTCCGTCAGCGGCTGCTTCGAATTGGTTCCTGATACGGCGGAGGCGTGGTTCGGTGATGCCGAGGCCGCTTCCCGGTTCGCCGTGTTCGGCAACGGCCCGGATGGTTCGCTGATTGCTCTTTGGTTGTACCGCGAAATGGACTCCGCGAAGCTTCCGGTCGTCAACCTAGGCTCAGAAGGTGACGATAACATCGTGCTGGCGGCGAACTTCCGCGAGTTTCTTAGCTTGCTGGGCATTGGCTATAGTGAATTCGGGCTGTGTTACGTCACTGAGGAACCGGACGAACCGGACTCGGCCTCCGATCTGCGCGAGTGGTTGGTCGAGGAGTTCGGAATCAAATCGCCGGCTACCGCCGAGCCAATCCTTGCGGAGGCCCGGCGTTTGCATCCGGATCTCGACAAGTGGGTCAAGGAGTGGCAACAGCGGCGGGAAGAGCCGGCCTGACAACTCGTTGCGTCGGCCCGAGCAGAAAAGCCGTAGCTGCCGCCTCCCACGGTCGCGTTCTGATTCTCGCTTCGGCAGCCGGAACCCTAACCCACTTAAAAAAACCTCAAATGTCTACAATGACTTCTTGTTCGGCCCAGAAAGAACTATGTCAATCCAATTTGCAAAAGCGGTCTTGCTCTGGTGCTTTGGGATCAATTATGTGGTCTTGCTGGCGTGGTGCGTTGCGACTTTCGCTGCCCACGACGCGATCTACAGCCTCTCCGCGTACTTCTTCCCGGTCTCTGTGGAGACATTCGATGCGGTCAATTTCGCGGGGCTTGTCGCTTACAAGCTTAGCGTGGTGTTCTTCAATCTCGCACCATTGATCGCGCTGGTTATCGTCACACGGTCTCGCGGAGCGGGCGAATAAGGGGATATCTTCGCAGGCGGCCCCGATTGCTTGTCGATCGCGGCCGCATTCCCTCTTGCTTAGCCGCCGGCGGAAAACCGAAAGGGTTCCGGGGCGATTTCGTAGCCGGGGCGAAGACCGATATTGAGCAGCAACCCCAATGCCGCACACGTTGCCAGCAGGCTCGATCCGCCGTAACTGACCAAGGGCAACGTGAGGCCGGTGATGGGCATGAGGCCCACGGTCATGCCGGTGTTGATGATGGTTTGCGCCGCCAACAATGTCACGATGCCCACGGCCAGCAAGCGTCCGAAGGGTTCGCGAGTCGCCCCGGCGATGGCCAAACCCCGCGCAAAGAGCAGCGCGTAAAGCAGCATCACCGAAAGCGTGCCGAGAAGCCCCCAGCGTTCGCCGATCAGGCAGAAGATAAAATCCGTGCGGCCGGCCGGCAGATGGTAGGCCAAGGGGTCGTTCATCGTCATGCCGGCCCATTCGCTGCCCCAAGGTCCGCCGAAAGCCAGCACTTGTTTGGATTGATGCAGATGATAGCCGTCGCCTCGCGGGGCGGGTCCGCCGTCTTGTTGCGTGAATAACGTGACCACCCGCGATTTTTGCTCGGCAGACATTCCGCACCATAAGGCCGGCAAACTCAAAGTGCCGAGTAAGCACACCGCGATTAAATGCCGAGGCCGCGCCCGGCGGCGAACAGCATCGCGAACAAGATCGGAAAGAAAACCAGCGAAGTCCCCAAATCCGGTTCGCGAAGAATCAAGCCCACGGGAACCGCCGTCAACAGAAACGGCACGAACAGCCCGCTCCAGCGGCGATAATTGCGGCGGTGCATCAGATAATCTGCCAAGGTGAAAATGTAAGCCAGCTTGGCGAGTTCCGAAGGCTGCAAATTCACCGGACCCAAATAAATCCAACGCTGCGAACCATTGCGGGCGGGCAAGAAATAAACGACCACCAAGAGCACCAAACTCAATCCGAATAAAGGCCAAGCCGCGTATCTCAGCAGCCGATAAGAAATCGCCGAACTCGCCAACAGCACGGGCACGGCCAACAGCACCCACACGATTTGCCGATTGAAGAAGTTCCCGCGTTCGGTGAGTTCATCGCCCCGCGCGATCGCCGACAGCCCCAAGAGCATTAACCCCAAGGCGCAAAACAGAATCGTCCACGGCACGCGGCGGGTCCAGTCGCGAATCCTCAAAACCGAGCCTCCCTGGTTTAGCCAATCTACGGACTATCTAATGGATTTCCCGATTTGCGGGAACACAAGTTTGCAACCAAAAACGGATTGATGAGTGTCGAGTGGTGATTTTTGAATGTTGAAGTCGGAAAACGAGGTTCGGCCTCGTCGAAAAAAGGGGTCGCGTCTTTCCTGATTGGTTCCGGCCAAAAGCCGGGCCGTGTTTGATCCGAGGTTTAGAGACTGTTTGGTGGCGGCTTGGCCGCGCTGCGCCCTCCGTGATTCTCCACTTTTTTGTTTTGTCTAAGTCACTCCGCCGGGCTGGGCAAGTTTTCTTTGGGAAAGTTTGGGGAAACCCGGCATCTGCACTAGCTGAGAACCGTTCCCCGGCTATAATTGGCCATCCGATCCGGCGCGTATGCCTTCGGATATGAAGAGAGCACGCCCAAGTGCCCCACTGCTCGACTGATCCATAAGGGTCTTCTGCTCTGAGTCCTAATTTTCTCACAGCGTTTCAGATCTCAGTTGGCATTGTTCGAGAGCCAAGGTTCGTCGGTCTGTTTTTGGCCCCGAACGTGAAGCTGTTGGGAAGTTGATCATGTCGATCGCCCAATTCCTGCCGACTTTCTTGAGCTGAGTTCGCTTCGCCCCCGGTTAACCACGGTGCGTGGTTTGTGAGAATTGTATTTTGAAGAACCATTCTGGTTCGCAAAGGATGACGATGAGTAAGAATTTGTACGTTGGTAATCTTTCCTTCCAGGTCACTTCGGATCAATTGCGGTCGCTGTTCGAGTCTTACGGCGAGGTCAGTTCCGCTTCCGTGGTGATGGATCGCGAAACCGGCCGCTCGCGCGGTTTCGGCTTCGTCGAAATGAATTCGGGCGGAAGCGAAGCCATCGAAGCCCTTGACGGCAAAGACTTCGAAGGCCGCGCTTTAACAGTGAACGAGGCTCGTCCTCGCGAACAGCGTTCCGGTGGCGGCGGTGGCGGCCGTCGCAATCGCTACTAAGACGCACCCTCTCAAACCACGGTTTGCCCGGCGGCTCTTGTAATCGCTTCGGCATCGAGAGATCCTTCTTCAACAGCAGGCTAGTCTCAATCCGTTTCTGTGAAACGCTCCGAGCGTCCCAACCGCTCGGTTCTCTTTTAATCTCACCTTGCCGAGTTTCCGCCCGTTGGGGACTGCTTTGCTCGGCTTCTGTCACGAATCCCTCAAGCGGTTCGGGTTACGCGCCGAGAACATTCGGCCGCCGATCCTCCGTAGAAACTTTAATAGGTAACTCCTTTGAATCCCATTTCGTTTTCCGATTTACAACTCGCCGAACCGCTCCAGCGCGCGCTTCAGTCCGAGAATTACGTCACCCCCACGCCGATCCAAGCCCAGGCGATTCCGCATTTGCTCGCGGGCCGCGATCTATTGGGTTCCGCCCAAACCGGCACGGGCAAGACGGCGGCATTCGCATTGCCGATGCTGCATCAGTTTGAAACCAACCGCCAACCCGCGAAACCCGGCACTCCGCGCGGACTCGTGCTGTCCCCCACCCGCGAACTCGCGGTGCAAATCGGCGAGAGCTTTAACACCTACGGCCGATTCGTCGGCTTTCGGCATGCCGTGATTTACGGCGGCGTTCATCAAGGCACGCAAGTCCGCGCCCTCAAACGCGGGGTGCATCTGATCGTGGCGACCCCCGGCCGCCTGATCGATCTGATCGACCAAGGGCACATTCATTTGGGCAGCCTGGAAACCTTCGTGTTGGACGAAGCAGACCGCATGCTCGACATGGGTTTTCTGCCCGCCTTAAATCGCATCATCCGCGAATTGCCGAAACAACGGCAGTCGTTGTTTTTCTCGGCGACAATGCCGCCCAAAATTATCCAACTCTCGCAGCATTTGTTGCAGAACCCCGTCACCGTGAACGTCACGCCGAAATCGACCAGCGTGGAAAAAATCGAGCAGCGCGTGTTGTTCGTCGAACGGGCCGGGAAACGCGAATTGCTGCACAACATTCTGAAAGATGTGGAAGTCGAAAGGGCTTTGGTCTTCACCAAGACCAAGCACACCGCGAACGTCGTTGCCGAAAAACTGATGCGGAGCGGCATCAAAGCCACCGCGATTCACGGCAATAAATCGCAGAACGCCCGGCAAAGGGCTTTGGAAGCCTTCCGCCGCAAGCAAGTGCAAGTTTTGGTCGCGACCGATGTGGCTGCGCGGGGCATCGACATTGATGGCATCACGCACGTCGTAAATTTCGATCTGCCTCTCGAACCGGAGAACTACGTCCATCGGATCGGACGTACAGGACGCGCCGGTGCGGAAGGCGTGGCGCTTTCGTTTTGCAGTGCCGAGGAACGCCGAGAATTGCGGGCCATCGAAAAATTGATTGGGCGGAGATTGCTGATGGCCGACGGCGAACCGCAACCGATTCACACCCAATCCGCCGAGCGTGCGGAGTTTAACGGACCGCACACGGGTTCCCCGCGAAGAAGAAATCGCCCCGCCCCGCGGCGTTCGAGCAACGCTCCGGCCAATGCAACCGGCGAGGGTTCGCAAGCCAAACGAAGACGGCGACCGAAGCCGAAAAGCCCCGCCGCGCGGATCAACCAAAAAGGATAACCCACGGATTCCCGGAGATTTTGCCGGGGGTTCTTTTCTCTGTTTCGATTAAGGAGAGTCCCATCGCAAAAAATCAAAACACCTTCGCCAAACGGAAACGCGAGATGGATAAAAAAGCGAAAGCCGAAGCCAAGCGGATTCGCAAAACCCGAAGAAAGCAGGGCTTGGAGGAAGCGCCTCCGTATCAACCGCCCAATGTCGATTCGGACTTCCCCGATGATCCCGCGCCTCCGGGCGACAGCGTTTGATGAACCTCGTTACATCCCCCCACTGTTGATTGGGCGGGAGAATTTCCCCAGATAGGCAAACCTTCCTCACGAATCCGAAAGGTCAGTGATGATTAGCAACCCCGCGGATGGGCATCCGGAAGTGTCGGCTTCGGGATCGACTGAAACCTCGAAATCGAGTATAGATCGCAAAGAAGTGTTTCGGGTGCTCGTGCAGCTTCAAGACCTCGGCGAAACCGTGGAAACGTCGCGGGCCAGAGTCTCGGCTCAGTTCAACCTCCCCCACGACGACCTCGTGGAGATCGAGCGCGAAGGCATTTCCTCGAACTGGCCTCCACTCTAAACGCACCCTAAATTTTCCGCATTTTTCCAAGGATGGTTTTATGCCCGTGCATCCCCTGGCCATCGTGCATCCCGATGCGCTTGTTGATCCCTCGGCCCAAGTGGGGCCGTTTGCTGTGATCGATGGTCCTGCAAAAATCGGCCCCGATTGCCAGATTGCGGCCTCGGTTGCCATTTACGGTCGCGTGGAAATCGGCGCGGGTAGCCGAGTGCATTCCCATGCCGTCATCGGCGATGTCCCGCAAGACCGGGCTTACGATGGCAGCGAAAGTTTCTGCCTAATCGGCGAAGGCTGCATTATTCGCGAAGGCGCGAGCATTCACCGGGCGACCGGCGAAGGCGAAGCGACCCTCGTGGGCGACCGCTGCCATCTCATGACCAATACCCACATCGCCCACAATTGCATCTTGGGAGAGGAAGTCACGCTTGTCAGCGGGGCGCTGTTGGGCGGTTACGTTCAAGTGGGTGACCGGGCGATTATTTCTGGCAATGCGGCCATTCATCAATTCGTGCGGATTGGCGAATTGGCCATGATCGGGGCGGTGGCGAAAATCGCCCAAGACGTGCCTCCCTTTTTAATGACCGACCGCGACGGCTCTGTGGTGGGGCTGAATACCGTGGGATTGGTCCGCGCGGGGATTTCCTCTGAAGACCGCCAGGAAATCAAAACCCTGTTCAAAATCGTGTATCGTTCTGGCATGCCTTCGCTGCAAGCCTTGACGATTGCCGAGGAAATCGCCTTCACCGAAACCGGCCAGCGATTTGTGTCCTTTCTGAATCTCCATTCGCAACGGGGCATCAGCAAAAACACGCGGCGCACTAAACGTGTGAAACAAGCGGCCTGAATGCTATCATTTTGTCCTGCTGGGAGATCTGTTGGGCGATGCGGAAGATTTTATATCTCGGCGATACGCATTTAATGGATGCCGCCGCTTATCTGGCCGGGTTGATGCAGCATTGGGGCTGGGATTTCGATTACCTGCCCAGCGATGCTCAGCCCGCGAACAACCAATGGCAAACCGAGTATGGTTTAATTCTGCTCAGCGATTACCCGGCGACGAATCTGAAAACCTCAGACCACGAAGCGATACTTTCTCAGGTCGCCGGCGGCGCGGGGTTGTTGATGATCGGCGGTTGGGAATCGTTCCACGGGCAAGGCGGCAATTGGGACGGCACCCCAATTGGAAACGCCTTGCCGGTGGAAATTGCGAACCACGACGACCGCCGCAATTGCGATCGCCCCGTGTTGCTGAGGCGGAGGCTCGAACATCCCATCACGCGAAATCTACCCTGGGAAGAACGTCCGCCGGTAATCGGGGGCTTCAATCAGGTGGTCGCCAAACCCGAGGCTCACATCATTTTGGAAGCCTGTATTTTTCAGGCGAAACGCGAGGGCGACGACAGATTCGCGTTCGAGCTTTTGGAATGCTTGCCGTTGTTGGCCACGGGTCAATACGAAGCCGGCCGCGTAGCCGCATTGATGACCGATGTGGCTCCGCATTGGGTCGGCCCTTTGGTCGATTGGGGCACGCCCCGAGTTTCCGCCCAGGCTCCCGGAAGCAATACAATTGAAGTCGGCGGCGATTACGCCCGCTTCTTTCGGCAACTGCTGGAATGGACGGCGGGCAACCTGGATTAGCCTGCTCGCTTATTCATCCTCCTAGCCAGCGATCAATCCCCAATTTTTATCGTGGCGGATTTTCCCGGCCTCCATGTCATCGGCAAGTTGCCTTAAAAACTGGCCAAAAGATTTGGCAAGGATTTGTCGTTTGCCAGATTCGTGGGAATGGGAAATCACCTGCCCCGGCGTGCCCTCGGCTGTGGGAACGGTGTCGATGCAAAAAAAGTCGCCGCCCCCATTGGAAGCAAATGGCAGCCAGCCGGAATTCCACCAATCCGCCGCAACACCCGTCGCAGGCTCGGCCTCAAGGTCGGCGAAGTCTCCTCCGTTCAGCAAATCATTTTGCATCATCCATTCGGAGAGAATGTCTTCAATGGGCAGGGGGGAATAGGCCATCTCGTCATACTTGTCCCGGGAGGGGAAGAGTCCGCTTTCCTCCGCGCCATTCGCAATCGCCAAGAATTGGTGGAAATCCTCTGGAAGTTTCCGTTGGGTGCGGGTTTCCAACGCCGCAATTTCCTCAGGCGAGGCTCCCGTTGGGACATTCTCAAGAACACCGGGGGCATGGGTTTCCAACCAAGCCCTCATTCTCCGCCACGATTCCTCGACCAAGTGATTCATGGGTGTCTCCGTTTCATTCGGCCCGAACAATGAGTGAGACTGGATTTTCAATGAAAAACTCTATCACATTCTCCCGCAAGGAAATAGTCTGAACACGCGATCTGACACGCACGAGTCGAAGGCATGCTTTCTCGGCGTTTTTTCCCTGGGGTTTCCGCGTGCATGTTTCGCCGAGTTTTGCCATGATGAGAAGTTGCTAACAGGATTTCTTCTAAATGATATGCCGGGAGAGGCTGCGGTGATTGTGGGTTTAGGGACCGACATTGTCGAGATTGTGCGGATCGGGCGGATGATCGAACGGCACGGGGAACTATTTCTCAATCGCGTTTACACCCCCGAAGAAATCCGTTACTGCCAAAAGCGAAAAGAATCGTTCCAGCATTACGCGGGCCGTTGGGCGGCCAAAGAAGCCGTGATGAAAACCCTGGGCACGGGCTTTTGCGCGGCGTCCGATTACAAGACATCGAAGTTTGCGCTGAAAACCGGACAACCCAAATTGATGATGAAGGGCGGTGCGAAGGATCTCGCGGAACAACTGGGAATCGACGAGATTCTGATTACGATTTCCCATTGCCGAGCTTACGCCACCGCCACCGCCATCGCCGTCCGCGAGGAACGACTTGGTCAAGGGTCAAGAGACAAGGGTCAAGGGCCGGAGAGTGTCTAATCCGATGAAGGTCGCATAAGTTTTTCTTGGGTCTTGGGATTTGGTCATTGGAGATTGGGATTTTGCAAATGGTAAGTTTGGCGGAACGGTTGGCGAATTACGCGGCTTCGTTGAAGTACGAACAACTCGATGAAGCCACGGTGCATGAAGTCCGCCGGCGGATGATCGATTCCTTCGCCTGCGCCTTGGGAGCCTATCGGGCGGAAGCCCCGCAAATCGCCCGCAAACTGGCCCGCACCGTGACGGGCGATCCCGGCGCGAAGTATCTGGGCGGAGGCGAACACCGCAGCAGCCCCGAACAAGCGGCGTTCATCAACGGCGTGCTGTTTCGCTATCTGGACTACAACGACACTTATCTTTCGCTCGAACCCGCCCATCCCAGCGATAACCTAGCGGCGATTTTGGCGGCGGCTCAAATCGCGGGAGCGAGCGGGAAAGATGTGATTTTAGCCGCCGCGATTGCCTACGAAATCCAATGCCGACTCTGCGATGCGGCCAGTATTCGGGCCAGGGGTTGGGACCACGTGACTTACGGCGCGTTCTCCGCCACCGCCGCCGCGGGCAAATTGCTGAGATTAAAACCCGAGCGATTGGCTCATGCGCTGAATCTCGCAGGCACGCCGAACGTCGCGCTGCGGCAAACGCGGGCGGGGGAGTTGTCGCATTGGAAAGGCTGCGCGTTCGCCAACGCCTCGCGAAACGCAGTGTTCGCGGCTCGCTTGGCGGCGGAAGGCATGACCGGACCCGCACCCATTTTCGAGGGCGAGATGGGTTTCTTCCGCCAAGTCTCCGGCGAGTTTCAACTGCCCCCATTGGGCGGAGAATCCGCGGCCAACCCCGATGATTTTATGATTAAGAAAACTTCCATCAAGTTCTGGCCGGCGGAATATCATTCGCAAAGCGAAATCCATGCCGCCTTGGAACTTCGCCCACAAATCTCCGATGTCTCGGCGATTAAATCGGTCGTGATTGAATCGTTCGATGCGGCAGTGGACATCATCGGCAAAGATCCCGAAAAATGGCGGCCCAAGACCCGCGAAACCGCCGACCACAGCCTGCCTTACTGCACCGCCGTGGCTTTGATGGAAGGCGACGTGACGCTTGGCTTCCTTCGATGAAGCCCATTTGCGAAATGCCGGGTTGTTGGAATTGACGGCGAAAATTGAAGTCCGCCGCAATGCGGAACTCACCGCACGCTATCCCCAAGGAATTCCCAACCGCATCATCATCACGGGGAAAGACCGAAGCATTCTTACCGCCGAGAATGAATTCCCCCGCGGGCACGATCAAAACCCAATGACCGATCTGGAGGTCACCGAAAAATTCAACCGGCTGGCGAATGGGGTGTTAGACCCCGGCAAAGCGGAAGCCATCCTGGAACGCTGCTGGCAGTTGGAGCAGCAAAACTCCCTCGATGAACTGCTCGCTTTGTTCCCCCCGGCCTGAAGAATTGAGACCAGAGTTCAGAGGCCAGGAAAAAGTCCGTTTTAACCAGATCTCAGACTCTCGTCTGATTTTGGAATTGCCCACTCATAATTTCCTTCTGGGCCTTCCCATTGCAGATCGGCTCTTAGATTGTCGGGCACAATTCTAAATAGCTCTTGAACGTAATGAGCGAATACACGGTAGGAATCACAATTTCTTTCATCGGCACACTCTAAAAATGATCGAGCCTGATAATTAAGAAACCAAATATCGTGAAAGGTAAAATTTTCCTCCGATACCGAGACGTAGAGATTGTGAACAAATTCAGCGACTTCATAAGTGTTACGAAGAAAAATCTGTTGTTTGCGGGTCAAAACACGGAAACAACGAATTCGCTGAAACTGGGAAAGCGTGTTGCGAAAGTGCGGCAAAGCATGCCTTAACAATTCGCGATAGATCTCCTGCTTCCGACTCATATTCGGATGCTCATAATCAAACCCCTAAGAACCGCCGCCGAATGTGATAGGACGATGGTATGTCCCTGGCCTCTGATTAGCTGGTCGATGAAACGTGGTGGACTTGGCGGCCGAAGATCATGCGGCCCGCGCTGCTTTGGAGCATGCTGGTGACGATCACATCAATTTCTTTGCCCACCAAATGCTGGGCCTGCTCGCAGACGACCATTGTGCCATCGTCCAAATAGCCTACGCCCTGCCCGGCGGATTCGCCTTCTTTCATAATTTTGATCTGCACTCGCTCGCCGGGAAGATACCGGGGTTTCAGCGAATTGGCGACATCGTTGAGGTTCACCACATCCACGCCTTGCACGCTGGCGACTTTGTTGAGGTTGAAATCGTTCGTCACCACGCGCCCGCCCAATTCCTTGGCCAGCAGCACCAATCGCTGATCGACCGAAAGGTTATTTTCGCCGCGGTCGGGGGTGTCGTGCATGCGAACCTCCGCGTTGGGGCTGTTTTGCAGTTTGCTGAGAACGTCCAAACCCCGGCGGCCGCGAGTGCGGCGCATTTTGTCGTTGCTGTCGGCGATGTCCTGAATTTCGTGGAGGATAAATTGCGGGACGACCAATTGGGCATCGATGATTTTCGTGTCCATCACATCCGCGATGCGGCCATCAATCAGCGCGCTGCTGTCCAGAATCAACGGTTTTCCGCCTTTGAGTTCGCGGGAAAATTCGACGTAGGGAATCACAAAGCGAAAATCATCCTTGGTTTGCAGCAATAACGTGATGCAAAGATAAGGCAGAATCAAGGCCGTCAGCATCCGCACCGGTTCTCGGTAGGAGGGGTCCAAATTATTTTGGATGGCGAGCATCAACAGATAACTGAGCAAATAGCCGATCATCAAGCCGAAGTAGATCGCGGAGATCATTTCGATCCGCTTCTTCTTGACGAGCAGATCGACAATGGTCGCTATCTGCGTGAGCAGCATCATCACCACGAAGGAAATCAACGGATGCTGTTGGATGATAACCGGGCGCACGTCTTCGCGGCCCGGCGTGAGGCTAACGTAGGTCGCGATCGCTCCGGCGCAAATGCAGGCAAACACGACTCGAATAATCAACAGCAACATAGTTGGGCAATATCAAAGTGAAAGTGTGTTCAAACGGTTTGTGGAACCATTCATCATAGGAGACGTTCCCACGGATTGCCAGAATCGAGCGCGCAAAAAATACAGGCCCCGCAAAACCCAAGCCGGCGGACCGACATTGAGGAATTCGATCGGCTTAGGTCTATTCGGTTTCGGCGAATTGGGCAAGGGGGAATGGGCCGCGGGTTTCGCCGGTTTGCTTGGCTTGGTAGATCAAATCGTTCGTCGTGTCCAATGCGGTCAGATATTGCTTGCCGTAGCACCAGGTGTCGATGCAAACCCAACCGTCCAAAACCCAAGGCGTGCCTTGGTGGAGGCTGGTGTGCCCGCAAACGACGCGGCGTCCGCAATCGCGAGGGAGTTCCTCTCCGCACAGCTTGATCCAGCGCAGCCACGCAGGCGATTGTTTCGGCAAAGCCACATCGGGTTCCAGGTTGGCGTGGATGAAAATTTCCGCATCGGTTTCCCAATAATCCAAGCCCGATTCCAAAAAGTTCCAATGCGAATCGGGAATCATTTCGAACTCGCCCCCATAAGAATCGAGCGTTTCTTGGCCGCCGACCCTTAGCCAAGCCGTCCCAATGGGGCCGCCTTTGCGGGATTCCAGCATCATTTCTTCATGGTTGCCCCTCAGAAAGATCAGTCGGCAGGTTTTCTGAAGTTCCAGCAACCGAGCGATGGCTTGTTTCGTGCCCGGTCCCCGGTCGATCACGTCCCCCAAGACCACGACGGTCTCGCCGGTGGTGATTTGGAGATCCCCAAGCAACGCTTCGAGTGCGAGATGGCATCCGTGAATGTCGCCGATCGCGATGGTGCGGTTTGACATAATTGAAAGCGCTGTCGTCCTTTGTCGGTGGTTCGTTTGCCAACTCGAAGCCGTGGTTTGGGCGGGTCGAGAGATTACCCGTTCTTATTAGAAAGCCTGCCGACGGCTGATACAGCTTTGTGCGGGCATGCCTTATGATAGAGCATGGGCGTGTCCGGTTCCAACTCCCTCTGGGGCTTTTATGCCCCGGCTCGCCTTTTGTTCCGCATGGTGATGATTTTGAGGTAAGACGGATTGATGAATGAGTCTGTGTGTTTCCGGCATGAGTTTGTATTCGATCCGGCGGAATGGCCGGGGATTCGCGGCTTGAAACTGTCGTTGGAATCCAAAATGCCCAGCATCGAGGCGTGGCTGAACGGCAAACCTTTGAAACTGCCGCCCACCGGCAAGGGCGAAGTGAAACTCCGCCCGGAGGATCTGAAGAAAGGCCGCAACGTGCTGGCGGTGCGGGTCTCCCCCAGCGAAGGCGCGGAAATTGCGGGCAAAGTGGCCGAGAAAGACATTCAGCGAATCACCTACGGAGCCAACTTGTTTCCCCGGCCCGATTCCCAGGATGAGGTTTTGAAGAAATCGCAGCTCGAACAGTTGGGGCTGTTTCTTCAACTGCGAAAAATGCCCGGCGTCGAAGAGTATCCCAATTCCATCGTGCTGCGGAAATACTCCGCCGGCGACGTGGTTTGCTTTCAAGGCGAACCGGGCAACAGCGCCTTCTACATTTTGAGCATCGAAGATCTGTATCGGCTTCGCTGTGCGCAGAGCCGGTTTCTCTCCAGCAATCTGAAAAACGTCGATGCGTCTCGGCTTTCCCCGGAACAATTGCGCGAACAGTGGGACAAACTGCAAAGCGAATTAAGGCATCTGGAACAGGAAGACGGCGCGCAGCCTTTCATGCGGCAAGAAGCGAAATATCGCGACCATCTGCAAGAATTAACCCACGATCTGCTGCTGATTGAAGACCAATTGATGCCCTTGGCCGACCGCATGCAAATTGTGAAACTCCGCGAAGACCGATTACAAAAAGCCATTGAAACAGGCAATCTTCCCGCTGCGGACGAGACGGCCGTTCAAGCGGAAAGAAACAAGATTCGCGAGGAACGGCGGGCGGCGACGGTCCACATCCTTCCGGGGGCGAATCGCGTGGTTCCACCGCCTTCTTGGTTGGGCCGCCTCGGCCGGCGGTTGTTCGGAGGCGGGGGAACTCCGCTCGATCAAGCCCCCTCGGTAATTCGCAACGATGGACCTTCCGATGTGGATTACACCACCCGGCAAGCTCCGATGTTCGAGGGCGACCTATTCGGCGAAATGGCCTGCATGACCAATGCCCCGCGTTCGGCCACGATCACCGCGGATGGCGAAGTTTACATGCTGGAGTTCCTGAAAAACGTGTTCAACCTCATCCAAAAAGATGAAGGCTACCGCCGGCAAATTCTCGAGCGCTACCGCGAGCGGGTGCTGTCCACCCATTTGGACCGCTTGGAATTTTTTCAGGAACTCTCGCCCGCGCAAAAAACCACGCTCAGCAATGCGTTGGATCTTAAAATTGTGGATGCGGGCACGGTCATCTTCAACGAAGAAGAACCCTCGGACTGCGTTTACATCATTCGCACGGGCTTGGTGCAAGTCGTCAAGGGGATTCGCGGCGTCCACGTGGCGCTCAACAAGGAGGCCGTCACCAATTGGCCGGGCTTCGCCCAAGAATTGCTCAAAGGCGATCCCGGCGTGGAAATCCCCTGCCCGGAATGCGGCCACTTGCTGAGGCTGTTGGACCGCAAATTTCTCGGCCAAGCGGGACGCTGCCCGGAGTGCAGGCACAAGTTTGTGCTGGAAGACCCCGCTTTTCTCCACGCCAAGCCGCAGCAGGAAATCCCGTTGACCTCGGCGGGTTCCTTCATTTTTGAAGAAAACAGCCCCATCGCCAAGCAGTTGCAGTCCACAGCCGAGAAAATCGCCGCGATGAAAGCTAATAAAGGCATCCAGAAAAAGACCGGCGAGAAACCCACATTGTCTGCGGACAAAATCGCCGCGATGAAGCCCATGCCGGCCCAGAAGAAAAGTTCGCCCGCTGCGGAGAAAATTGCCCAAGCCAAAGCCGCTGTTCCCAAAAAGAAAGCCGCCGGCAAACGCAAGACAGACGACCCGCACGATTACCAAAAAGCCATTTGGGACGCCTTGCCCGAACGCATTCAAAATGCAATTCGCCGCGTGGCGGCAGGCATCAGCCAACCCCAGGATGAAATGCAAATTCTGGTTGCGCTCAACGAACTGATTAAAACCCGCGATCTGATCGACAACAAAACTTTAAACCCGGTGATCGCCAACGAAAAAGCCATTGCGACTTATCCGCGAAACCGCAAGCAGTGGACGGGCCTGCAAATCTGCGTGGCCGGGCGATTAATTCTGCAAGGCGTGTATCCCGATTATTTGAAAAAACCCGCCGACGACCAAGAATCCGGCCCGATTCGAATTTTGGCGTACCTTTCCAGCGGCGACATCATCGGGGAAATCGGCGTGGTTCAACACACGCTGCGTTCGGCGACTTGCATTGCCTGGGATCATCCCACCGGCGAAGAAGGCCGCAGCCGCGAACCGGGGCAAGTGCATTTGATCTCGATCAAGGCCGAGGCGTTCGACGAACTCATGCAAGACCCCGTCTTGGCCGGGCGAGTGCAGGAATTGATCCAACGCCGAAAACAAGCCGAGGCGCGTTTTCGCAATGAACCCGCATGGCAGGAAAGCTCGATCATTACCTCGCCGGAGTTCCAAGACCGGGGGTTCATTCAAGGCCAGAAGCTAATGCTGATCGACTTGGATTCTTGCACCCGCTGCGGCGATTGCGTGCGGGCTTGCATCGAGACCCACGAAGATGGCTACTCCCGTTTGTTTTTGGATGGGCCGCGATTCGATCGGTTCTTGGTTCCCTCGGCCTGTCGGAATTGCATCGACCCGGCGTGCATGATCGGCTGCCCCGTGGGTTCCATCCAAAAAGGCGAACAGGGGCAAATCGTGATTCGGGATTGGTGCATCGGCTGCAATAAATGTGCCAACCAATGCCCTTACGATTCGATCCAAATGCACGACACCGGTCTGATTCCCAGCCGTTCTCCCGGTTGGAAATTTCTCGCGGAATCCGCCGTCAAAGGCTTGAACTGGTACGAAACCCGTTACAGAGAGGCATCTTGGTCGGATGGCATCGCCCCGTTTCGTTGGGACTTGGATTTTCACGCCCAACTTCAAACGCAAACCGCCGCCGTCAAACGCCCCAAGTCGGTCAAGGGCGAGAAGCCCGCAGCGGATGGCCCCTCGAAATTCTTGAAGTACCGCGAGACCGTATTGGAAGTTCGCCTAGATGTGGACAGACTGCCGCCCGCATCGCCGGGGCAAGAAAGTTTCGACCTGGACAAATTGCGGATCAAAGCCCTGCCGGCGATGGCGGTGGTTTGCGATCAATGCAGCACGCGCAAGAGCCAAGTTCCCGCGTGCGTCGAGCAATGCCCGCACGAAGCCGCCATGCGAATCAACGCCCGCATGGAATTCCCCATCGGCATGAAGGACGATCCCTACTGAAGCCTTAAACCGCAGAGAAGAATGTCTGAGACGTTTCTCAGTTGGCGGTGTCCGGGAGGAATTGCACTTGGACTTGCAGGTTGACGAACTTGCCCGCGATGCGGCTGGCCTCGGCATCGAATTCGATTTCCACTTCCACCACGTGCCGATCCGCCGCCGCGTAAGGATCGAGACTTTGCAGTTTCGGGGCGGCAACCAGCCGACTAATTCGCCGCACGGTTCCTTCAATTCCCTCATGCGAAGGAAATGCGGGGCTGGTCACGCGCACGTTCTGCCCCACGCGAATACATTGAATGTCGGTCTCGAACACTTCGGCTTGGCAAACCATTTGCTTCAAATCCGCCATTTGCAATATCGGTTGGGTCGCCAGGCTTTCGCCGGGCTGCACGAAGGTTTTCAAAATCGTGCCCTCGGCGGGGGCTTTGATCAGTGTGTGGTCGTATTGCAACTTCGCGAGTTGTTCGGCGAGTTTCAGCGAACGCGATTGATCCGCCGCCGCGACTTGCACCAATCCGGCTTGAGCGACTTCGAGTTCGTTCTTGGCGGCTTTTTCGGCGAATGCCCGGCTGGCTTTCATGCGATCCAGCGTGCTTTTCGCCGCCCGAAGTTCCGCCTTGGTCTTATCGACTAGCAATTCTTGCTGCTCGCGTTTTTGGGGCGAGACCAGCCGTTCGGGCACATCGTTCAGCCGTTGGGTATTGCGGCTAATAAGTTTGAGGTTGGTTTCCAAAAACTCGATTTGAGCCAGCTGCGCGGATTCTTCAATCTTTTGCAAAGCGGGTTTCTCTTGGGCCTGTTTCGCGGCGGCAATGCGTTTTTCGGCGGTGGCTTTCTGAGCGGCGAGTGCTTCTTCGGCTTCCATCCGCTGGCTTTCGCGGGCCTTCCATTCGAGGAACCTTAAATCTTTGCTGGAAAGCTCCGCCAACAGTTGCCCTTGAGAAACCGAATCGCCTTCTTTGACCTTCATCACCGCCAACCGATCTCCCGGCGTCGCGCTGACCGAAAGAATCCCCTCGCGGGGCATCAAATACCCCAAGGCATTGATGGAGTGCGTGCAATCGAGTTTTGGGGATTGCGAAGTGGTTTTCGGTTCGGGTTCCGTAGCGGATGCCGGCCAAAACTGATGGCGCACCATCCAGCCGCCGAAGACCAAGGCTCCCACTAAAACGAATGCAACAAAAATCCGAGCCACGAGAGAAAACTCATTGAGAAGAGACCGGCGTTCCCTGCCCGAATGAATCGGCGAGTGAAAAGATTGCCTGCAAATGCGAATCTCGCCGAGGTGGTTCTGCGCCAATTTCCTTGATCGTAGTCCTGTGGACAGGCGCTTGCAACGACCTTTTCTGACGAGTCGAGCGATTGTGGGAATCTCTACCGAAGATTCCTCATCAGACCGAATGCAGCGTTTGAACGAACTATGACGCGATGCGGGACGGGTCTTCCAAGTACAGCATCAACACGGCCAAATCCGCCGGGGTGATCCCGCTGATGCGACCGGCCTGACCGAGATTTTGGGGGCGGATGCGGGTCAGTTTTTCTTTGGCTTCCATGCGAAGATGCGGAATCGCCGCGTAATCGAAGGTGTTGGGAATCCGCACGCCTTGCACTTTTTCCTGCTTTTGCACCGTGGCCAACTGCCGGCGAATGTAACCGGCGTACTTGGTTTCCACATCAACCTGCCATTGGGCCAAAGGTGCAATGTTTAGGGCCGACGCTTCAGGCGAAATTTCGCAAATCGCCGCCCAATTATTTTCGGGCCGACGCAGCAATTCTTCCAGCGTGTTGCCCTGATGCCGGTGCGCGTTGATGAACTCACTCGCGCGGGCGATGTCGGCTTCGTGGCGTTCCAACCGCTCCCAGCGTTCTTGCGAGACCAAACCCGCCCGATAACCCACGGGCGTCAACCGGCGGTCGGCGTTATCGTGCCGAAGAATCAAACGATACTCCGCCCGCGAAGTAAACATGCGATAAGGTTCATCCACGCCTTTCGTAATCAAATCATCAATCAACACGCCCAAATATGCTTGGCTGCGATCCAAAATTAAGGGCGGCTGCGAAGCGATTTTGAGTGCTGCATTCGCCCCGGCAAGCAAACCCTGCCCTGCCGCCTCTTCATAGCCCGTGGTTCCGTTCAACTGGCCGGCAAAATACAGCCCGGCGACCAGTTTGGTCTCCAAGGTGGCCTGCAATTGCGTGGGCGGAGCGAAATCGTATTCCACGGCGTAACCGTAGCGCATGATCTCCGCCCGCTCCAAGCCGCGAATCTGGCGGATCATCTCATCCTGCACGTCGCGGGGCAGACTGGTAGAAATCCCGTTGCAATACACTTCGTGGGTGTGATAGCCCTCCGGCTCCAAAAAAATCTGATGCGACTCCCGCTCGGCGAATCGCACGACTTTATCTTCGATGGAAGGACAATAACGCGGACCCGTGGAAGCAATCTGCCCGGAGTACATCGGGGCACGATCCAAATTGGCCCGGATGACATTATGGACTTCGGCATTCGTCGCAGTGATATAACACGGCAGTTGGGTTTGCGGGAGCGAATCGGTCAGAAAGGAAAACGGCTGCGGATCTTCATCGCCGGGTTGTTCTTCCAGAACCGACCAATCAATCGTGCGGCCATTTAAGCGGGCGGGCGTGCCGGTCTTGAATCGCTGCAACTCAAACCCCAACGCGGTGAGGGCATCGGAAAGCGTGCCCGTGGTTCCTTCCCCGGCCCGTCCGCCCTGCGTTTTGGCTTCGCCGGTGTGCATGATCGCCTGCAAAAACGTGCCCGTGGTCAAGACCACCGCTTGGCGCGATAGATCGCATCCCCGCGCACTTGCAGACCCGCGACCGCTCCGTTTTCGATCAAAATTCCCTCGGCCATTTCTTGGCGAAGCGTGAGGTTCTCTTGGGCTTCCACCCGTTGCTTCATCGAGAATTGGTAGGCTTTTTTGTCGGCTTGGGCGCGGGGGCTGTGCATCGCCGGGCCTTTGCCGCGGTTGAGCATGCGAAACTGCAAGGCGGTTTCGTCGATGACCAATCCCATTTCGCCGCCGAGGGCATCGATCTCGCGGACAATCTGCCCCTTGGCCACGCCGCCGATGGCCGGGTTGCAACTCATTTGCCCGACGGTATCGCAGTTCATGGTCAAGAGCGCGGTTTTCGCTCCCAACCGCGCCGCCGCCAAAGCCGCCTCACAACCGGCATGACCGGCCCCGACAACCACCACGTCAAAATCATAAACGGAACTGGGCATGTTCAGGGGTCAGTTTTCAGAGGCCGGAGGCCAGGGTGGAGTGAAGGGGTTGAGTTGTTGAAATTGGTCATTGGGGTTTGGTCATTGGGATTTCCGCCTTGGGCGGTTCACTTGCAACTTGGGCGTCAGTTGAGATACTGCAAGTCTGCGTGGAAATCTCCTCTCAACCAGGCCCTATTATAGTGAAGGAATTGAACATGGCCAACGTGCGAAAAGATGTGACGTTCAAAGGTGGTCCCGTGGAAGTCGCCGGGACCGTGCTGAAAGCGGGCGATGCCGCCCCCGAATTTTCTCTTCAGAGCACCGGTTTGGAAGAAGTGACTTTGGCCCAATCCGCCGGCAAACCGCGAATTATCGCCACCGTGCCCTCCTTGGACACCGGCGTGTGCAGCGAGGAAACCAAGAAATTCAACGACATGGCCAAAAGCAACGCGGGCGTGGACATTTTGGTGGTCAGCATGGATTTGCCGTTTGCCATTAAACGCTGGTGCGGAGCCGAAGGCGTGGATAACGTGCAAACCTTAAGCGCCCACCGCTGCACCAAATTCGCCGAGGATTATGGTGTGCTGCTCTCCGGCGGCGTGTTGGATCGCCTGCTGATTCGCGCGGTGTTCGTCGTGGATGGCCAAGGCAAACTGACGCACGTCGAATACGTCAAGGAAATCACCGATCATCCCAACTACGAAGCCGCCATCGCCGCGACAAAGTAACTTTCAGCGATTCGCTTTCGGCGGTCCGTCTTTACTGAAAGGCTGACCGCCGACTGCTTTCATAATCCATACAATGGTTCCAATCCTGCGGATCGACTCCTCGATTTACCGAGGGAATCGGACATTTCTTACCCCAGCCCGGCAGAGATCCTCTTGCGACTCCTGCCGGCGTGTGTCAGACTGAAACATGCTGCCCCTTCCGGGGTGATCCTCCATTTCCCTGTTTTTCGTGATCCCATTTTGAGGGAACCCATGTTTCGTTATACGTTGTTGGGGCTGGTGCTGGTTGTTTTCGGTTTGGGCCAAGCGCCGGAGGCTTTCGCGCAGGGATTGATTTGGAACGCCCCCGAAGAAGGAACCGAACTGGTCTACGAGGGCGATTATCACCAAGAAGATGAACGCCCCAACGAAGCCCAGAAGCGAATCAAGCTGGACTGGCGAAGACGGCTCACGCTCAAAGCCCTCAAAAAAACCAAGGCCGACTACAAAGGCGAAGCCGTCGATTGCCAGTGGTTCGAGTTGAAAGTCGTTACCGCTTCGGAAGTCGGCGGGGATGGGGATTTGGTTCCCGGTCCCGGCGGCAAACGCATTTACAAAGTGCTGGTTCCTTTGAGCCGAGCCACCATCGGGCCGCCCATCGCGGGCAAAGTTTCCGATGGCAAAGTTCCCATCGCGTTTTTGCCGATCGTCAAAGGTTACCGCCGAATTGATGAGCAGGTCGCCCAACCCATCAAATCCGGCGTGTTGGATACGTTTCCGATGCTCTCCCTCATGGCTCAATACCGCACCCTGGATGTGGAGTCCGAGGAAGAAGACCCGCAAGTCACGCTCTCCGGCGTCAACTCTGCCGTGAAGTACATCGGCAAGATGGAAATGGAGAGCTTCACCAACCGCACGATCAACAAAGCCGAGATCTGGGCCAGCCCATCCATCCCCTTCGGTCTGGCCCGCTGGAAAGTGGAGATCACCCGCGAAACCAAAGATGGCAAAGCCCCCCGCGATCAATTTCAACTCGCCTCGACCTTCGGCGTGGACATGAAACTGGTCAGGCGAAACTCCAACGCCGCCAGCGACCTCGCGGAAGAGTAACCCGCTTAGCTTCGTTCGAGAAATAACTCTCTCAGAAAATGAGCGGCAAGGCGGCTAGCCGCCGGTTCTTCCATCGCAAGAACCGGCGGCTAGCACCTTGCCGCTTAGTTATTTAATCCAACGATGTTCTCTTCAAACAGGCGCGACGAGGCTGCGGGTTTCTTCGAGTCTTCACGCCGGCTTCATCAAATCCACACATTTCCTCTCTAGCATCTCCCTCAATGATCGAATGATTGAAGGCCGCGTATCGAACGCCGGTCTTGATCGCCCACCGATATATCTCCCTTAGAAAACCATTGAGCTTCTATAAAACTTCAACGGATTTCCCTGCCGCGACTAACTTTTATCGAACCTTCATCACGCCTTCACAATTCCCGCTAGCATGAGTTGCATTCAGTGATTGGGCTGAAGACGAATGCGGTTCCCCAAGAGAATTCACGTGCGAGTGTTCTCAAATGGGAGCCGGTTTGGGTTGGATCTCCCTCAATACACGGCGGACGCGGTCCGTCTATTGCACGAATTTTTAACGAAACGAAAGGTCTTAAGAATGAGTAAGTTACGCCCTAGAAGGCAAGCGTTTACGCTGATTGAGTTGTTGGTGGTTATTGCGATCATCGCCATTTTGATCGCGCTCTTGCTTCCTGCGGTCCAGCAAGCCCGCGAAGCCGCCCGCCGCTCGCAATGCAAGAACAACCTGAAACAGATCGGCTTGGCGATCTTCAACTACGAATCGACCAACAAGCGATTCCCCAGTTCGGGCGAATGCACCGACGAAAAGAACGCCGTGCGGCGGATGTTTCCGGTCGCGATGCACGTGGCGATTCTGCCCTACACCGACCAAGCCCCGATCTACCAAGCCTGGAACTTTAGCTATCACTATACGAACCCCGTCAACGCCCCGCTGTGCAAAGTCAACATTCCAATCTATATGTGCCCCACCAATTCCATTACCCAGGTGGACAACCTCAACTACGGCAATACCGACTACATGCCCATCGCCTATATCGACATCGATCCGATCACGGGCTTGCGAAACCCCAGTGGTGGCGGTTCGTTGAATGCAGACCGGGGCGGGGCGTTGGGATTCTGCCGCAAGGTCTCGGAAGTCACCGATGGCTTGAGCAACACGATCCTTGTGATCGAGGACTCGAATCGTCCGACGATGACCGCCGGCCACTATAACCAGCCTGCCGTGATGTTTGGCGGTGCTCCGGGATACGATCAAAGTCAATTGTACGCGAGCGCGGACCAGGTTCCCGGCACGTTCGGCGGACCGTATGGTGCCCCGAACCGTTGGGCCGACCCCGACAACGGCAGCGGCGTCTCCGGCCCCCCGAACCTGGGATCGGGCGCGAGCAATGTCATCAACAACAATGCCACCCCCCTCAACGGCCCGCCCTCTTGCCCTTGGTCGACCAATAACTGCGGCCCTAACGATGAACCCTTCAGCGGCCACGTGGGCGGTTGCCAAGCCGTCTTCGGCGATGGCAGCGTGCATTTCCTCTCGGAAAACATGGACCGCCACACCCTCCGCAGACTCTGCAACCGCATGGACGGCCAACCTCTCGGAGATTATTAGGCAAAGCCTGATTCGGCAATCCAGAGACTTCCAAAACATTGCATCGCGCTGCCGGGCAACCGGCAGTGTTTTTTTGCGATTGAAACACTCCGCAAAGCCTTCCGGCTGGTTGACATGGGGGCGGAAATTCGCCATATTGCCTCTCGCCGGGAGTCACCGATCCAAAATCGGCCACCTTCACTCCCAATGGACGGGTAGCTCAGTTGGTAGAGCACAGGACTGAAAATCCTGGTGTCGGGGGTTCGATTCCCCCCCCGTCCACTACGCAAACGCCCGCATGATTTCGCAAGTCCTGGAAATCAGCGGGTTTTGTTCAATTTTAGGATGCTTTATGTTGATGCCCCGTTCACTAAACAGGGGCGTTTTTTCGTGGTTGCAGGGAATTCTGTGCGACGGTGCGGCCAAAACTTCATTGCTGTCCGCATTCAGCGGCGATATTGAGACTTCCAAACTTTAAGCAGCGGGGCGGTGCTTTTTGCGGTTGCATGGGCTAGCTTCTAAATCATCTCCCACTCAGAGCTTGCCGAAAACGTGACATTCGCCGTGGCTTCTGGGACTGAGTTTTGGCAATTATTCCTCACTCCGGGCTTCTACATCCGGGGGGATAAGGCGGCCTTCGCGGAAACCTGCGAACAAACTCGCGGCGATGAGGTCCGCCGTCGTGCCGGGGTTTCGGCGATGACCCTCTTCCCGCAGCCAATCATCCAATTCCCGAAGCGCATTGGATGTCAAGAAGGATTCCGCTTCCAACACGCGGCGAGCGCGGCGGGCGGATTCTTCCGCGACCTTCTTGCCGCATTTTCGGGCGATTAGCGTATCGGGATATTTCGCCATCAACCGCAGATGCAGTTCGATCACTGCGGCTTCCCAGTTCTCGGCAAAGTCCACGACCTCTGCCAGAAACGGCAGGCCATCGTTCAAGGTGATGGAAAACCGCGTCACATACTCCGCCGCGATGCGGTCGCGATCAGCGGCGAGCCTCATCATTTCCAAAAGCGTGCCCGTGGGTTCTTGGGAGACATCGCCTTCCGCCACGTCCCCCATTCCACCGGGTTGAACGGCACGAATCGCCCGGTAAACCCAGGCCGCATCTTCAACTGTCAAATCGGCCAAGACTTGAGAAACCCCTTCTTCGAGCGCGATCCCTTGAGGCACGATGGCCAACGGAGCCAGCAGCAGAAGGATTCCCAAATTGCTGTTATTGCCCACGCGGTTGCGGGTGGCGGTCGCGGCGCGGAAGATCGTTTCCCCAACGCCCCCTTCGTCGGCATTCGCCAAAATTGGGGCGATGACTTCCGCCGACTTCACGAAATCCGCATAGCTCAAATCCGCGAACGAAGCCCCCGGATGCACGTTGCCCGGCTTCCGCGCGGCGGCTTCCAGCACGCACGCCTGTTGAATCCATTTGGGCAATTGAGAGGAAAAATCCGCCATCACAAACCGGCAGCCTCGGACAGCCGCCGGACGAAATCCGCACAAGGAAGGGAATCGGAACGAAAAAACGTGACCATCGGCAGTCTCCGGGCAAATCGCGGGCTGTTCTCCTCCATCATAAATCGTCCCAAACCTTTGAAACAAGTTGAATCGCCAAGCGTGGGCAAAAAACACTGGTCGTTTGATCGGTTCTTTCGCGGGGAATTTCGGGCCGAGAGATTCCCTTTCGCCCCGCGATTTGTTATCACTGGCCCGAACCAAAGTTTTTTGCCGAGTGAGAGGATTCATGTCTCGTCCCAATCTGTTTTTTTTCTTGATCCTATCCGTTTACACCCTAGCAATGCGGTTGATGCCGTGGGCACTAAGCCATTTCGGAGTGGCAACGACCCCATCGGAGACGTTCTATCCTTGGAACTTCTCACCCATGTCGGCTTTCTGCCTCTTTGGGGCGGCTTATTATGCGCAAAAGGATGGGCCTTCGTGATCCCGGTCGCGATTTGGTTCGCGGGCGACTTGGGAATTTGGGCACTCATGGGAGACAGTACTTTCGCCTTCCATCAGAACATGGGGGCGGTTTATGTTGGGATTCTCCTTGTCGCAATGATTGGGATGGTGCTGCGAAAGCAACGGTCACTTCCCGCCGTGTTGCTGACCGGACTCGTGGCGGAGACGGTTTATTTCGTGATCACCAATCTTGGAGCATGGCAATTCTCACCGGCTTACACGAAAGACTTGGCCGGATTGGAACATTGTTTTTACCTGGCGATTCCGTTCTTTGGGCGCTCCCTGACGAGCACGTTGTTCTTTTCCGTTGTGCTCTTCAGTCCGTTCATCCTCAGAGAACGCAAAGCCCGGCAGCTCGCGATGAAATCTCCCACCGCTGCCGCCTAGCTTCGGATCATCCAAAAACCTGCCCACATGGCCGAGCCTCGCATTGTTTCTTTGATTGCCTCCGCCACGGAGATCGTGGCGGCTTTGGGGTTGGACGACCGACTTGTGGGCCGTTCGCACGAGTGCGATTATCCGCCCGCCATCACGCGGTTGCCGATGTGTTCCGCACCGCGAATCGACGTTCAAGGCAGCAGCCGCGAAATTGATGATCGCGTCAAAGCCGTGCTCAGAGATGCCGTTTCGGTGTACCGCGTATTCGCGGAAGAACTGGAAAGGCTCGCCCCCACCGTCATCATTACGCAAACCCAATGCGAAGTCTGCGCGGTGAGTTTGAAAGATGTGCAAGTGGCGGTCTGCGAACTCGTCGGCTCGCAGCCGAAAGTCGTCGCCTTGGAACCGATGGCGCTCGCGGATGTCTGGCGAGACATTTCCCAAGTGGCCGAAGCGCTGGATGTCCCCGCACGCGGAACCGAATTGACGGCGAACCTCAAACGGCGGTTGGATGAAATTCAAACCCAGGCCGGCCGGCTGTCTTCGCGACCGGGCATCGCGTGCGTGGAATGGATCGATCCTTTGATGGCGGCGGGGAATTGGGTGCCGGAACTCGTGGAAATCGCGGGCGGGGAAAACCTATTCGGCCAAGCCGGTTTGCATTCCCCGTGGATGACTTGGGAAGAACTTTTCGTCCGCGATCCCGATGTGATCGCGATTATGCCTTGCGGGTTCGACATCCCCCGCTCGCTGGCGGAGTTGCACCCCTTAACCGGCCGGGCGGAATGGAAGCAGCTTTCCGCCGTGCGAAACGGGCGGGTCTTCGCGACCGATGGCAATCAATACTTCAATCGCCCCGGCCCACGGTTGGTGGAATCCGCCGAGATTCTGGCAGAACTTTTGCATCCAGAAGCCTTCGATTTCGGCCACTATAAAACCGGCTGGGTTCGCCTTCCGGCATAAGATGAATGCCGAGGAACTCGCCAACAGGTCGTTCAATCCTCTGCGGATAGATCGCCCATCTCGTTGAGTTTCAACCCGAATTTCTCGCCGATTTTCACGGCTTCGCCGCGGGCGTAAATTCGATTGTTGACGTACAAATCGAGTAGGTCTTCGCAGGATTTCTCAAAAGTCAAAAGAGAGCCGGGAGCCATCCCAAGGAGTTGGCTCATGTCGATCTTCCGCTCTGCCAAATGCACCGAGACCTGCACCGGCAGCTTCATTAACCGGCTGGTGATCGGTCGGCGCAGACGGTTTGCATCCAACCCCGCTTGTGGTGATTCCATACACTCCCCTTCACGGAACAAACGCCGCTGAATCTTCTCTCATCGGCCCGCGCTCCCGCCGGACTTGATCCAAATTCGGAAACTTCCCCAAGCGTAGCAAACAATAATTATGAACACTAGACTACGAATGCTGGGTGATTTACCGGCCCCGAACGGAAGAGCCGCTTTGCCCGTCAAATTCCTAACAATCCAAACGTGATTGAGAAAAGGAAAACCTTATCTCGGTATTCCCTAGTCATGCGGCGGTTTTTGACCTAGGGTTTTTATGCGAGATGGAATTTCCGCAAACATTAGACTTAGGTGACCTCTTGACAGACCGCATCGAACTCAATAATGGCATTCGGATCGCCACGGAAACCGTGCCGGGGTCGCAGTCCGTCTCCATCGGCGTATTGATCGATGCCGGCCCCCAAGAAGATCCGGCGGACAAATGGGGCCTCGCCCACTTCACCGAACATGCGTTTTTCCAAGGCACGAGCAACCGCGACGCCGTCGCGATCTCGCGGTTGATGGATGTGGCCGGCGGGCAAATGGGGGCTTTCACCGGAAGAGACTATACCTGCTATTACGCCAACGTGCTTTCGGACTATTGCCCTTATGCGCTCGATCTATTGGGCGACATCTTATTGAACTCCACGTTTCCCGAACACAACTTGGAACGCGAGAAACAAGCGATCCTGCACGAAATCGACAATGCCTGCGACAACCCCTACGACCGAATCCACGCATTATTGAAAGAACACATCTGGCCGAACCACGCCTTGGGGCGTTCCATTTTAGGGCCAAGGGACTCAGTCCAAGGTTTCACGCGGGAAGATGTGATCTACTTCGCCCACAATCACTATTTGCCCGACCGCATGGTCATAGCCGCCTCGGGCAACCTGAATCACGATCATTTCGTGGCCCAAACTCAAGATGCGTTTTGGCGGATGCTCGGCTCTTCTCTTCCGCGACAGTCCGAGCCCTGCTCGACTCGCGGCGGCGTCGTGCTGGATCAGGCTCCGGTCTCCCAAGCTTATTTCGCGCTCGGCATTCCCACTGGCAACTATACCGACGAGAACCGCTATTTCCTGCACCTATTAAACTGCCTACTCGGCGGCGGAATGAGTTCGCGATTATTTTATAGCCTCCGCGAAGAACGCGGCCTCGTGTACCACATTCAATCGGAAGTCCACGCCTATCGCGATGCGGGTTTGCTCGTAATCGAAGGCAGCACCAACCCCGAACAACTTTTGCAGGTTCTGGGCTTGATCCTCCTGGAACTCTATCAACTCGCTTCGTTCGACAAGCCCGTGGATGCGGAAGAACTCTGGAAGGCGAAAATGCAAATTCGCGGCCAACACTTGCTGGCTTCCGAATGTTTGCACACCCGCATGAGCCGGATTTTGACCCAAGAACTCTATTTTGGCCGCCGTATCCCCGATGCAAACATTTTGAACGCGGTGGATGCGATTGATTTTCATGCCTTGCGCACGTACGCCACGGAAGAACTATTTCCCTCGCTCGCCGATTTGGGAGTCGCCGTAATCGGGCCAGCGACGCTTCCATTAAGCACCCGCCAAGAGATCGAAGAGTTGATTGGCGAATTTCAGCTAGTTCCAGTTTAGCTACACCTATGTGACACACTTCCCAAAGTTCCAAGACTCATCATTTTTTGAGGTGACCCAATGAGCGTGCCCGAACACGTCAAGAAAAATTGGATTGATGTTCAACGCAAGTACGAACATCCCGTCAACGCCATCGGCGTGAAGATCGACAGCAAAGACAGTCGGACATTGAAAGTCTGGCACGAAGAAGGCATCGATAAATTCGTCAAGAGATGAGCACGGCCCAAAAGGCACTTCACGACCGATCGAGGGGAAGAGAGAGTTCCCCTCGATCGGTTTTTGTTTTGGCCCTCAGTTTAGACTAAGGGATTTTCTCAACGGCGGCCTAGTCGCAAAAATGCAACAGACCGCTACCTTTTCCTTAAAACTCCTAGTGTCGCGTCGATTTTAATTTGTGTCTTCGGATTTTCGACCTAACATTCCGTGGAAGGAAAATGTAATCCCTTCGCCGAGGCTCTTAGGTCTCGAACCTTTCAAAAACACTCGTTTCTGCATGAGGATACGACTCATGAGTGATGCTCGCGCTGCCGATAGTCTAAATCGCGGAATTGAAACGGCCAAGGCCGGGAATAAATTGTTGGCTCGCTTGCATCTGTTGCAGGCCGTGGAACTTGCCCCCTGCGATCCCAATTGTTGGTTGTGGCTGGCATGGGTCGCGGAGTCGCCCGCGAGTGCAATTCACTCGCTGCAACGAGTTCTGGATGAATATCCCCAACATGAGTTGGCACAAATCGGCATGCGTTGGGCAACCGCGATGGCCGAATTTGAAATCCAAGAAGACAACGCGAGCAGCGAAGAACCGCTTCGAATCGAAGAAGAAGCCGATCTCGCTGTTCCACAGCAAGAAGTTGAACACACCGAGCAACCCGCCGCGAGGCTGGAAGAAGAAGATTGTTCGACAGAAACAACTGAGGAAAATGCCCGCCAGTGGGACGATGAACCCACCCCCGGCGAATCGCCGTTCCTGGAAAACGAAACGACAGTCGAATCGCAAGAACCGACTCGGGACTTGACGCTCTGCGAACCTCAACCGGCACCCATCGAAGAGGATGACTGCCCGGTTCAGCACATCGAACATCGAAGCGATGAATTGGCCGCCTCACAGGATGAGACGCTGGAAACGGAAGCCGACGCATCACAAACCGAACAATCCTTCGACTGGTTTGATCGCGAAGAATCTTCGTCATGCTTGTCCTCAACTGAGGAGGAGGAACCATGCGGCGAAGCAGCCGGTATCGCGAAAGAAACCGATGACGACCAACGGGATTCCGAAGAGCAAGACCACTTCGCCGAAGCGGAGGAAGCACGAGATCACGCGGCCTCAAACGCTGCAGATGAAACTTTAGCGGATGTGGACTGGTGGCAGGAAGACCCAGCTTCAGAAGAAGCCGAAACCTCTTCCACCGAAGCGGCGGAAGAAATCCAAGCCGAAGAAGTTGAGGAAGATGAACCGCCGGCAAATCCAGAACCGGTCGCGGAATGGATTTCGCATCCGGCGGAAGCGGAAGAATTGTTTGAATCTGCAATCGACGAAGAAGCACCATCTTCCGTCACGCCGGCGAACGAAGAGCTTCCGTTGCCTCTAGTCGCCGCCGAAGTCGATTCAAAACCCGAACCGGAACAGCCCGAAGATCTCGACTTCGGCGTGACCGTGCTGGTGGTGGATGACAGCCCCACGGTGCGGAAACTGGTTGCGATGACTTTGGAAAAGAACGGGTTCACGGTAGGTTCCGCTCCCGACGGCGTGGTGGCTCTCAAAAGCATCGCCGAGATGAAACCTCGACTTATTTTGTTGGACATCACGATGCCCCGACTGGGCGGGTATCAACTTTGCAAGTTGATCAAAAAGCACGAATCGACCAAGCACATTCCCGTAATTATGTTGTCCGGCAAGGATGGCATGTTCGATAAAGTTCGCGGCAAGTTTGTGGGCTGCGACGACTATATTACAAAACCTTTCGATCCCGATGTGCTCGTCGAGAAAGTCACGACGCAGCTCACGGAACACTATGGCATCGCGACGACGCAACACTAGTCGCGGGGCGTTACCCGCGATGATTCTTAGTTCAAGTCTTTGTATTTCCCTCCACGATTTGAAAGCGGCCGAAATCGAGCCGCGAATAGGAGAGGCAAAAAATGTCTGTCTCTAAAGCCGGCTTAGTTTATGATCCTTCCGCGGCCTTGGGTTCATCTCAAGATGCCGAGCACGAGCGAGCCTTGTTTCAATTGATGGGCCAATTGGAGCAAATCCTCGTGCGATTGGATGCCGTGGGCGAGTCCAAACGTCTGGCAGGGTCCATTGAAATCGCCAAAGAGATTCTCGTGGAACTCGTCGAGTTTTCCGAGAAACGGTTCGAGAAACAATCCTTGGCGGCTTTAATCGACCATGTCTGCGATTTCCACGAACTCACTAAGCAGTTCGAGCGGATGCTGGGCGGACAATCGTGGAACGGCTTGGCGGCGTTCATCGGCATTAAGCTGTCCTACTCGGAAGATTCCAAGCTGATGTTTCAGCAGCTCGGACTGGATCTTATCGCGATTCTTACCGGGTACTTCGATTTGTTCGAGTCGCGATTTCAGTCGCGGGAGCAAGCCACGGAATGGGAAGCCGGCGCGAAAGTCTTTCTGGATGATGTGGTCCGCCATTGGAACATTGATGCCCGTGCGCGTTCTTTCCAATAATTTTCTCCATCCCTGCCCTTTGGGTCGGCACTTCCTTCGGAATTTCAGGAGTTGATTCGATGCCCGCCAAAACGATTCTTGTGGTCGATGATAGCCCCACGGCCCTCAAAATCACGTCCGACACGCTGACCGAAGAGGGTTTCCGCGTGCTCGCGGCCTCCGATGGCGAAGAGGCACTCGAAATCGCCTCCCGGCTGCACCCGGATTTGATTGTATTGGACATTATCTTGCCCAAGTTAAACGGCTTTCAGGTTTGCCGCCAACTTAAAACCGAGGCGGCGACTGCCAATATCAAAGTTCTGATGCTCAGCAGCAAGAACCAAGCCAGCGACCGCTTTTGGGGCCAAAAGCAAGGCGCGGATGCCTATATCACCAAACCGTTCGACGATGAGGAACTCTTAGGTGCGATTGTATCATTACTCAACGGCGAAAAACTCCCCACGGCCACCGCGAACTAATAAGTAGGTTCCGCTCTGCGGACCAGCCGCAAGATTGATGTTTGTGCGATGTACTAAGTTTGGTCCGCACAGCGGACCCTACGGATCTACTATTTGTCAGCCGATCATATCGTCACGAAACTTTCGCGAGAGTAGGTTGTCGAACCTAGTCTCGCCTCTTATTAACATCTCCTCTGATTCCCTCGGAGCAAATCTCGATCATGGCATTTGATGAAGATGTGCTATCGGCCTTGGAAGAGGCATTCGGCGCGGACTCCGCCTCACTGATGGATGAGTTGGACTTGGATTCCGTCGATGAAGATTCGATCGAAGAGGATTCGACGGATTCTTCTGCGAGCGAAGCAAGCCTTGATGACTTGGTGTCGCGAGTCGATCAAGAAATCCTTCAAACCGCCGCCGAGATGCCACGTGCGGAACGACCGCTTCGGCGTTCGCGGTCTCTGGAAGACAAGCACGTGCTCGTGCGGTTGGGAGATTCCCGCTTCGGGCTTCCCATGCGAAATATATTAGAGATTCAACAACTTCCAACAGTGACGTATTTGCCCCAACTGCCGGATTGGGTTCCCGGTGTTTGCAACTTGCGGGGGAACATTGTTTCGGTTGTGGACTTGAAACAACTGCTGGGTCTCGCTGCGACGGCTTTAAGTCCGAGAACCCGGCTCGTGGTGGTGCGGACGGAAAACCAAGATTTGACGACGGGCTTGCTCGTCGATGAAGTTGTGCGAATCACGGAAGTCGAACCCGGCCTGGTTCGCAAGCCGGCCGGTTCGCTCGCGGGCCAACTGGGGCCATACTTAAAGGGCACTTATGAAACCCTCGATGCCGTCATTTGCATCTTGGATTTGGAATATACGCTGAACTCTCCCACGCTGCGACTTATATAACGAGCCGCGCGGAAGAGCAATTGTTAGTTTGTCGTTCACTTTGACCTCGTTGATGGGATGGAATATAGGCATGTTTCAACAGTTCTGGAAAGGAGTCGCCGAATCTCCCCTGGGCGATCTGGTGACGACTCGCATTCGCAATAAACTGGCTTTAGGGATGTTGGCCGTGGGCCTGTCTCCGCTATTCGTGCTGGGGTTGGCCTTGTACCATGCTTCGGCCAGCATGCTCGAACCTCAAGAAATGTTTACGATGTGGAAGGTGTTTCTCATCGTGGCTGTTGGCGCGAGCGTGCTGATATTGATTGTCTCGTTGATGATCGCCACCGGCCTCACTCGCCAATCGGAAGCCATCATGGAAATGCTTTCCGCGATCGGCGTGGGCGATTTTACGGCCCGGACGGAAATTGTCTGCCGAGATGAATTGGGCACGGTCGCCAAGTCGCTGAATTCGATGTGCGACAACACGCTGTCCTTGATTCAATCCCGCGAGGAACGCGATGCGATTCAGAGCGACATTCAAATTCTGATGGAGGAAGTTTCGGAAATTGCCAACGGGGATTTGACGATTCAATCCAACGTCAATCGCGACGTGACCGGCGGGATCGCCGATGCGATTAACTTTATGATCTCGCAACTTCGCGACGTGGTGCGGCGGGTGAAGCGGGCGACCGAGCAAGTCACCCGTTCGGCCCACTTGATATTCGTTCGACGACCGAGCACCTTTCGCGCGGTTCGGAAGCCCAGGCGGCCCAGATTTTGGATACTTCTTCCGCGATTGATGAAATGTCGCTGTCGATCGGTCAAGTGGCCGACAATACCGATGAATCCGCAATGGTGGCTCGCCAAGCCCGCGAATGTGCCCACAAGGGAACGCAAGCGGTGCAGGACACGATCCAAGGCATGAACAGGATTCGTGATCAGGTGCAAGATTCGGCCAAGCGGATCAAGCGGTTGGGCGAAAGCTCGCAAGAGATCGGTGAAATCGTGCAGTTGATTAGCGACATCGCCGATCGGACCAGTATTCTCGCGTTGAATGCTTCGATCCAAGCCGCAATGGCCGGCGATGCGGGACAAGGGTTTGCCGTGGTCGCCGAAGAAGTCGAACGCTTGGCGGAACGCTCGAACGAAGCGACCAAGCAGATTGCGGCTTTGATTAAGGCGATTCAAGGGGAAACCTCGGAAGCCATCGCCGCGATGGAAGAAAGCACGCGGGAAGTGGTGTCCGGCTCGACGTTGGCCGTTCAAGCCGGGGAAGCGTTGGAGGAAATCGACGATGTGTCTTCGCGGTTGGACGAGCTGATTCACAGCATTTCGCTGGCCACCAAACAACAAGCCCGCGGTGCGGAAGCGTTGTCCAAATCGATGAACGAAATCTCCGGCGTGACCAAGCAAACGGCAGAAGGAACCAAACAAGCCGCCGAAGCGGTGGGCGGGATGGCGAGCTTGGCCGAGGAACTTCGCAGCTCGGTGAGTGCCTTCAAACTTCCCGAAGACCACGGGCGGATGACGCAAAGCCTAAGCGATCTTCGCGCGGAAGATTTGATGCGGCTGCCGGAATCCGACCGGCTCGTCCCGTTAAGAAAGATTGGGAGAAAGGGAATTTGGGAGAAAGGGAGGAGCCGGAACTGTTGGCCGGCCTCCCGCTTCCCTTTTTTCCCGGATTCGTTGGCTCGCTTTCCCCTTGCGATCAATTCAGGAAGAGAACCATGCCCCGGAAGATTACCCGAGAACTGCTGGATGGGTTTCTCGTTGAAGTCCAAGATTCTCTGCTTGCGGTGAGCGATTTGCTGCAAACGCTGGCCGAAAGCGAATGGGAGCAAGCGACGCTGGAAGAAGCCCATCGGCTGGCCCATTCGGTCAAGGGGGCGGCGTTGATGGTGCGGTTCCCTTCGCTGGAACTGATTGCCAGGCTGCTCGAAGATGTGTTGGAGGATGCGCTTTCCCATGCGGAGGCTTCCCACGAAAACGTGTTGGCGGCTTCGTTCACGCTCTGGGAATTGCTGGCGGGATACATGGAAGGGGTGAGTCAAAAATCTGTGGACGAGGAAACCATTCTCTCCGAAGCCGTGGCCGCGTTTTGCGATTATTTTCCGGATCTTGCAGAAGACCGCATCGCAGAATTGCAGGCGGGCATTCAATCGTCGTTGAACTCCGAGAGTTTGCAACGGGTTTTGGAAGATGCGCCTTTGGAGGTTGTTTCCGAAGCATGCTCCTCGAATGCTGAGCCGGCTGCCGAAGAACCCGCCGCATCCTTTGAGATCGACCCGGCGATCATTGAAGGCATCGACAGAGATTTGATGGACCGCGACAACGTGCCCGCCGAGCTTTTGGAAATCTTCAACGAAGAGGCCGACGATCATCTCAAAAATTTGTACAAGGCTTTAGGGGAAATCGAAAAAGACGAGGCCACACTTGAATTGGTGCAGGAACTCAGGCGTTCGGCCCATACGTTGAAAGGAGCCGCCGGCGCAGTGGGGCTGCGGACGATCACGCAAATCTCGCATCGCATGGAAGACTTGTTGGACAGGCTTTACGATGAAGAAATTACGCCCAGCCAGGGCCAAATCAAACTGATCTATCAAACCACCGATACGCTGCAAGACTTGGCGACGGGCGGGTTCGACCGCGTGGCGATTCGTGAATCGGTGGCCGGGCTTTATGTCGAATACGATCGGCAACTTCAATCTGTTGAAGAGCAACTCGCCCAGGCGAAAGCGGTAACGGAATCCGCCCTTCCCCCCCAGCCCGAACCCGCGAAAGTCGTACCGCCACCTGTTGCGATACCGTCTGCCCCCGCAGTTCGTCCCGCTGCGGCGATGCCGGTTGAAGCGGTGTATCAAGGGCCGGGGCTTCGCGTTCCATTAGAACGCATTGATGAGATCAGCCGCTTGATGGGCGAGTTAATCATCAATCGTTCTTCGCTCGAACAGCGAATGAATTCCTTCCGCGACTTCGTGGAGGAATTGCAGTTTTCGCTAGATCGGCTCCGCAGAATCGCCCAGGAATTGGAAACCCATTACGAAGTCGATGCCCTCGCCGGGCATTGGGATCGCGGGCGGACGGCCAAACCGTTCCCGAAGAGGGATCGTTTCCAACCCGTCTTGCCTTCGCAGTCCGGCTTGCAAATCTCGCGGAACCGTTTGGAGGAATTCGATGAACTGGAATTCGACCGCTACACCGAGTTCCATTTGCTGGCGCGTTCTCTGTCGGAAGTCACCAGCGACGTGGGCACGGTGGGCAATGAACTGAAAAACCTGACCGGGGATTTCGATGCGCTGTTGACGCGGCAAAGCCGACTCACGCGGGAAGCCCAAGACCGCCTGACCCGCGTGCGAATGGTTCCGCTGGCGACCATCGCCGACCGCGTGAAACGCACGGTCCGCATGGTGGCCGACCAAACCGGAAAACAAATTCAACTCGCTTTGCAAGGCGAGCAGGTGGAGTTGGATAAAAACGTGCTGGAAGAACTGGTCGAACCATTGATGCACCTGCTGCGAAACGCCGCCGACCACGGGATTGAATCACCCAAAGAACGCGCGATGTTGGGCAAGCCGGAAGAAGCCAACGTGTGGGTGCGGGCGTTTCCGCAAGGCACGCACGTGATTTTGGAAATCGCCGATGATGGCCGCGGAATCGATCCCGCCCAAATTCGCGCCAAGGCCGTGGAACTGGGGATGCTTTCCGCCGAGGAAGCGGAAGACCTGGATGAAGAGACCTCTCATCAATTGATTTTTGAAGCGGGGTTTTCCACCGCGAAACAATTGACGGAAGTTTCCGGTCGCGGGATGGGCATGGACATCGTGCGGGAAAAACTTCGCCAACTCAAAGGCGTGATTTCGATTGCCTCGGTGGTGGGCGAAGGCACGGTCTTCACCATTCGGCTGCCGATGACGCAGGCGATCACGCGGGCTTTGTTGGTTCGCGTGGAAAAACAAATCTTCGCCGTGCCCATGCAGGCGGTCGTGCAAATTCTCCGCGTGAACCCGAACGGAGTGGAACACATCGGCGGGGAACCCGTGATTCAGGTCTCCGGGCAAACGCACCCACTGCACCGCATGGCCAACCGCTTGGGGATTCCCTCGGCGATGGGTTGGGACGCGACCGAACTGCAAACCATGTTGCCGGTGGTGATTCTGGGATCGGGCAAAAGCAAAGTCGGCTTTCAAATCGATGGCATTCTGGGAGCCAGAGACATCGTGGTGAAAACCTTGGGCACGCATTTGGGCAGCGTCAGAGGTTTGATCGGGGCCACGCTGTTGGGCGATGGAACCGTGGTTCCGATTCTCGATCCGATGGTTCTTGTGGCAGATAAAGAAGAGCAAGCGTCGATCTCAAACAAGCGGCCGCCGAGAGCCGTTGCCCGTGCGGCTCAAGATCGTCCCTTGACGGTGTTGGTTGCGGATGATTCAGTCAGCGTTCGCCGGGTGATGATGAGCCTTATCAAATCGGTGGGTTGGATTCCCGTGGATGCCAAAGATGGTCGCGATGCCTTGGAAGTCTTGCACGGGCTGCCTCAACCGCCGGACATCTTTTTGCTGGACATCGAAATGCCCCGCATGGATGGCTACGAATTGCTGTCGTTTTTGCGTTCGCAAGATGCCTACCGCACCACGCCGGTGATTATGGTGACATCGCGGGCCGGCGAGAAGCACCGCACCAAAGCCCTCGACTTGGGAGCCACCGGCTATTTGGTCAAACCCTATCAGGATGATGCCCTGTTGAGTTTGGTCCGGGAACTCGTCGGCCAACCGCACCCCGGTTCCCCCGCCCGTTTGTTGGTTTAATTGTAGGGTCCGCTGTGCGGACCATTGTTATGTTTGTCCCCAACAGGGAATTGTTTGAACGATTTGATCCGCAAGGCGGTCCCTACAAAGTTTTTGTTCGTTGAAAAGTGAACCATGATTTCCACGTTATCCATGAAGCGAACTCAAACCGTGGCCCGTGGGGGGGTGGAGATTATTCGTTGCGGGGCGGCGGGCGATGTGTATTGCCTGGAAATGGCCGCCGTGGCCAATGTGCTGCCCGCCGTCGATCTTCAACCCTTGAGCCAAGTCGAACGCAACGATCCGATTGGTTCGATCAAAGATCGCGGAGTGGAAGTTCCCGTCTTCGATCTGCCGGAATTGTTGGGCTTTGCGTATGAGCCGACGCAAGCGGGCCATTACGTCGTGCTGATCGATCACCCGATTCAGAAATACGGACTAAGAGTCGAAAGCGTGTCGCGGGTGATTCGCCTGGCCGATGAAAACGTGTTGCCTTTGCCCAAACCCTTGGAACATACCCGGCGATGGTTTCGAGGAATCGCGGATTTCACAAGGGATCGCAAAACCTCTGAGGAAGAAGATCACTCGCGGCATTTGCCCGGCATCATCGAGCCGAAGCAAACCGTGATCTATCGCCGGTCGAAGCACCAAATGCAATTGCTTTTAAGTCCCCAAACGCTGCCTCCCGGCCACGAGACGAACCCTAACTCGGCGATTCCCTTCGATTTCCTGCTGAAGCGTTATGCTTCAGTGGCGGCCTCGAGCGGGGCGGGAAGCGTACGGCAAATCGTGATGTTTCCGGCGGGCGTGATTGCAGAGCGGCAACTGTTGATCGGCCTGAGCATCTCGCAAATCGTGGAAATTTCCGAACCGCTGGCGATGGTGGACATTCCCGGCGCGAACCGGGCAATTGCGGGGTTGGTGCATTGGCGAAATTGCCCCGTGCCGGTGATTGATCTGCACGCCTCGATACCCTGCGAAGGCGAACAAGGGCCGATCACGCATTTGCTGATCGTGCGGGATCATCGCGGCGGGAGCCTGATCGCATTGCCCGTGTCCGGTCGCGTGCAATCGCTCAGGCTGCCGATCGAGCACCGCCCGTGTGCGCTGCCGGAAAAAAGTTGGCAACCCTTCGTGCTCGCCGGGTTTGAACTCGAAGAACGCCTGCTGATTCTTCCCCGCCTCGACGCCATAAGCGGTTTAACACCGTTCGAGAAATAAGTCAGCGGCAAGACGCTAGCCGCCGGTTTTTTTCCCATCCAAAAAACCGGCGGTTAGCGCCTTGCCGCTCATTTTTGTAGCGGGGTATTTCGCGAACGAGGCTTAATGATTCTTATGGGGGCCTATGGCAAAACTTGGCGGTTTGATGTAGCCTGCTGGCAGATTTCCGCCAGGCATTTCCTCCAGGAGAAACTTTGTGAATCCCCCCGCAGCGAACGTGCAAACGATCTTCCAAACCGCTCAACAACAACACCAAACCGGCCAACTTTTGGAAGCCGAAAAATTCTACCGGCAAGTGTTGGATGTCGAGAAACGGCACATTGGAGCCTGGCACGGATTGGCGGTGTTGACCGAGCAGCAAGGCCGTCCGCAGCACTCCGCCGATGCCCACGCGGAACTCGGTTCCGCCTTGATCGACGCCGCCCGCATTGATGAGGCCGAAACCGCGTTTCGCAAGGCTTTGGATCTCAACCCTCAGCATTCCGTCGCGCGGGCATTTTTAAGCCTCATTATGTGGGAGCGCGAACGCTGGGACGAGGCGATCTCGCTGGCGGAAACCGCGATCCAACAACAACCGGAAAACGCCATCGCCTGGCAAACCTTGGGGCTGGTGGCCTCGAAGCAATACCGCCAAACCGATGCCATCCCCGCATTTGAAAAAGCCCTGCTCTACCGCCCCGATCTGATCCTCTCGCACAACTATTTGGGGATTTGCCTCAATCAATTGGGGCATTATGACGAAGCGCTTCACCACTACGAAGCCACGCTGAAATTGCAGCCCGGCAACCCGCACGCCCATTTCAACCGGGCCTTGGCCTGGCTCGCGGAAGGCCGGTTTCGCGAAGGTTGGGTCGATTACGAATGGCGGTTTCGCACCGGCCAAACTTTGCGTCCGGCGATCCTGCGCCCGCAGTGGGACGGCTCGCCTTTGAACGGCCGCGGTTTGATGATTCATTCCGAACAAGGCATGGGCGATGTGCTGCAGTTCGTGCGGTTGCTGCCTTTGCTGAAACGCCAAGGAGCGAGAATCGTCTTCGCCTGCCAAAAGCCGTTGCAAAATTTATTGCGCCGCTGCGAGGGCATCGACGATTGGTTTCCCATCGATGAACCGGCCCCGATCAATTTCGATTTGCACATCCCGTTGCTCAGCTTGCCGGGGTTATTGAACCTCAACGAGGAAAACTGTCCGCGCACCGTGCCCTATGTGTTTCCCGATCCCGAAAAAGTCGCGGAATGGAAACCGAAAATCGACCGCCTTGAAGGATTGAAAATCGGCATCGCTTGGCAGGGAAGCCCAACGTATCGCGGCGATCAGATGCGATCCATCCCTTTGAAACACTTTGCCCCATTGGCGAAAATCCCCGGCGTCACGCTGGTCAGCCTGCAAAAAAACGATGGGCTGGATCAACTCGAACAACTCAAATCCGAGTTTTCCGTAGCCGTGCTTCCCGGCCTCGATGAAAGCGGCGGAGCCTTCATGGATACGGCGGCGGTGATGCAGCATCTGGATTTAATCATCGCCTGCGACACCTCGATCGGCCATCTCGCCGGCGCGCTGGGCCGACCCGTTTGGCACGCGGCTTCCACAGCCTCCGATTGGCGATGGTTCCGCAACCGCAGCGATAGCCTTTGGTATCCGACTCTGCGAATCTTCCGCCAAAAAACCTTGAACGATTGGGGCGGCGTCTTCACCGAAATGGCCCGCGAACTGGAAACCCAACTCGCGAGTCCCACGCCGGTTTTCTCTCCACCGAGAAAGACCGAGAACATTTCAACGCCGGCGGTTCCGGTCGAAATCGCGGCGGGGGAGCTGATCGATAAGCTCACGATTTTGGAAATCAAAACCGAACACATCGCCGATGAGGAAAAACTCGCGCACGTCCGCTTGGAATTAGAAATCCTCAACCGCTCCCGAAAAGAGCATCTGGCTGAATCGTGCGAATTGGAAGCGCTGACCCAATCGCTGAAAGAGATCAACCAACAAATTTGGACCATCGAAGACGAAATCCGGGATTGCGAGCGCAGCCAAAACTTCGGCGAGAAATTCATCGCCTTAGCCCGCGCGGTCTATCAAACCAACGACCGCCGCGCCCAGCTCAAGCGGGAGATTAACATGCTGTTGGGTTCGCGGATCGTCGAAGAAAAATCCTACGCCGAGTATTAACGAGAAGAGAAGTTAGACGCATGGCCGGCTCCCGACTTTTTCATACAATGGGTTTTGACTTTTTTCGTCGCATCCGCAAGCTATAGGCGGGTTCTCGAACTCGTTCACTGGCCGAATCGGATGGGGTGTACTAGGATACGCAAAACTTCCCTCGGCCCGAAAACGTGCGCGTTTCGGGATTTGGATCTGCTCGTTTTCTCCCACCCCCCAATTCGGATTCGACTTCCATGAAAGCTCTTGCCCTCCCGATTTTGTTCGCGATTGGAACCGCTCTTTGCTGGGGATGCTACGGCCCCGTCATCGGCAAAACCCGGCTTGACCCCAAAATTTATTCCCCCTTCAAACCCTACGTGGGCATCGGCGTAGCCTATTTAGTGATCGCCGTTTTCGGCGGGCTGGCGATGATGGCCCTCAATGGCGACAACTTTTCCTTCACGTCGGAAGGCCAATCGCAAGCGGGCATCTGGGGATTTTGGGGCGGCACGCTGGGAGCCTTCGGGCGCGCTGTGTTTGACGAGCGCGATGATGAGTTTCCAGGGACCGCCCAAACCACATCTCGTGATGCCGATTGTGTTCGGCGGAGCAGTCACAATCAACGCGATCGTCTCTCTGATTCAAACCCGCAGCGAAACGTCGGCCAGCCCTTGGTTGTGGGTGGGCATGGCGGGCGTGGTGGTGTCCATCGTATTGGTCGCCGCCAACACACCGCACGGCCATCCCAAAAAACCGGGCCATACCGAAACCGCCGGCGCAAACGTAGAAAACCAAACCAGCCCGGCTTCGCATTAAGGGTGACTTTCAGCAGCCATGCGGAACATCCGCCTGAGACTCGCTTACGATGGCGGCGATTTCGTGGGTTGGCAAGTGCAGCCCAACGGGCGTTCGGTGCAAGCCGTCGTGGAAACTGCCATTCAAAAACTCACGGGGGAATCGGTCCGTATTATGGCGGCGGGGCGGACGGATTCCGGCGTTCACGCCTTGGGGCAAGTCGCCAATTTTCCCACGCAATGTGCCATCCCCTGCGAGAAAATCCGCCGAGGTCTGCAAAGTTTTCTGCCGGGGGATGTCGTGGTGTTGAACGCCGACGAAGTGCCGGCGGAGTTTCACGCGACATATTCGGCCAAACGAAAACGCTACCGTTACGCGATCCATCAAGCTCCGGTTTGCTCGCCGTTTTTGCAGCGCTACGTTTGGTTCCGAAGCGAAGAATTCAATGTGGACTCGATGCAGCAAGCGGCGGATTATTTGCCGGGCACGCAGGATTTTCGCTGCTTTGAATCGCACTTTCCCAACAAAGCCACCAGCGTGCGCACCGTGGAGGAAGCCAAACTATTCCGCGCGGGCCATTGGGCCGTTTGGAACCCGTGGTCGTTAATGCGTCCCCTGCCGACCGAAGAGGCCGATGGCCCGTTTCTGTGCTTTGAAATCGTGGCGGATGGGTTTCTCTACAACATGGTGCGGGCGATCGTGGGCACGTTGGTCAGAGTCGGTCGCGGTCAATGGCCGCCCGAAAAAATGCGGACCCTGATCGAAAACCAAGACCGCAGCCAAGCCGGCGAAACCGCCCCCGCCCAGGGTTTGTATTTGGTCTCGGTGGATTACGAAGAACCGCGCGAAGGGAACCCAAGCCATGACGGGGTTTGAACATCAGCGCCATAAGCCGCCCATACAGTTAGCACGTCCCCGCGAGTTGGTGTTGGTGTGCGCTCCGCTTCGCAGCAACGTCAATCTCTCGCGGATTGTCCGCACCGCTGCATGTTGCGGCGTGCCCAAACTGATCGCTTGCGGGAACCCCAAAATCGACCGCGAAATTGCCCGCGATGCGGCGGATCACATCGAGATCGCAATTCATCGCAGCCTGCCGCCCGTGCTGAAAGAACTGAGGCTTGCGGGCTATCGTTTGGTGGGTTTGGAGCAAACCACGCATTCGGTCTCGCTGCCCGAATACGCCTTCCCACGCAGAACCGCGTTGGTTCTCGGCAATGAGCGGTTAGGACTTACCGAAGACACGTTGGCGATGCTCGATGATGCCGTGGAAATCCCGGTGTTCGGCCAGCCCTATAGTTATAACGTCGCCACCGCTGCTGCGATGGCCCTTTACGAATTCTGCCGCCAATATCCTTCGGGATAGGATTTCGCTCCGGGAAGTTTTTCGCCGCGGGCCGATTCTTGGCCTATATTTGCATGGCGATTGTGCAAATTCCTCAGCGAAGGCATTTTCTCGGAGCGAAACATGGCAGAACACAAGACGTATCGGCTACTGACCCGCAGCGATTTTGATGGGCTTGTCTGCGCGATTTTGTTGAAGAACATGGGGATTCTCGGCGACATTACCTTCGTGCACCCAAAGGACGTGCAAGATGGGATTATTGAAGCCGGCGAGAACGACATTCTGACGAACTTGCCATACGTCCCAGGCTGCCATTTGTGTTTCGACCACCATGCCAGCGAAGAAATCCGCAATGCCCTAAGTCCTGCCGAGAATTACGTGTTGCAGGGTGGGGCCGATTCGGCGGCTCGCGTGGTTTATGAGTATTACGGCGGCAGCCAGCGTTTTCCCACGGTCGGTCTCGATTTGATGGAGGCGGTGGACAAAGCCGACTCCGCCCGCTTCACGCGGGATGAGATTTTGAACCCCGAAGGTTGGGTGCTGTTGTCCTTTCTGATGGATGCCCGCACGGGCTTAGGCCGCTTTCGCGAGTTCCGCGTGTCCAACTATCAACTGATGATGGACCTGATCGACTACTGCAAAGACCACACGATTGGAGAAATTCTCGAACTGCCGGACGTAAGGGAGCGGATCGAACTCTACCGAACCCACGCCGAATTGGCCAAAGAGCAAATCGTTCGCTGCTCTAAGGTCTATCAAAATCTGGTCGTGCTGGATCTTCGCGAGGAAGAAACTATTTTCGCCACCAACCGCTTCACGATTTATTCGCTGTTCCCCCAATGCAATGTGTCTATGCACGTGTTGTGGGGCAAGCAAAAGCAGAACACGGTTTTCACCATCGGCAAGTCGATTCTCGACAGATCCTCAATCACCCACGTCGGCGAACTCTGCCTGGAATACCAAGGCGGCGGGCACGCGGCGGCGGGAACCTGCCAAGTCTCAAACGAAGAAGCAAACCAAATCCGCGAAGAGCTAATCGCCCGCATCAACGGCGAAGTCGCCGCCGAACTCGACCCGTCTTTCGTTTGAACGCAGGCTGAAGAAGCCGATCCAATCCAAACACATCCGGCCCGTTCGCAAAACGGGTCGGATGTGTTTCGTTGGGAGGCTCTAGCACTCGCTTCCTAAAGCCTTCCGTCTAAAACCTACAGCCTATTTCTTGCCGAATTTCTTGGCTTCCCGCAAGGTGGTGAGGTATTCGACCACGTTGACGAGGTCTTCTTCGCTCATCACTTTTTGCAGGTCGGCGGGCATCAGCGAAAGGTTTTGCTTCTTGATGATTTCCACATCGGCCATCTTATAGGTCCGCGCGATGCCATCTATTCCCTTGACCGTAATTTCCGCATCCGTGCGGCTGGGAACCAAGCCGGTGACGGTTGTGCCGTCGTTGAGAGCCAGAAGATACGATTCATAATTGTGGCTGATGCCCGCACTGGGGAACAAGATGGATTGATACATCGCCTCGCGGGAAAGCTTCTTGCCGATCTCGGAAAGATCGGGACCGACTTCGCGGCCCACGTTGTTCACGATGTGACACTTCACGCAGGTTGCGGTGGTGTTGAACAGAATCCGGCCTTGTTGGGCATCGCCTTGGCGTTTGACGAGGGCTTCAATCGCGGGCAGCGGCTTATTGTTTTTCGTGGCCGGCAATGGGAACAACTTGGCCGCAGTCGCTTTGATCTCCGGCCATTGGGCGGTATGCAGTGCCGAGGCGACGGCATCTTTGATGTCCGCATCCAACTTGCCGGCGGTCGCGAGCTTGGCGAGTTTCGTGGCGCTATTCTGCGAACGCGCCGCTGCCGTCACCGCCGCCCGGCGAATGCCCACAGGCTGCTGCTGGTCATCGATCAGGTTCCACAACATGTCCTCGGCTTTTTTATCGCCGGCGTTCCCCAAGGCTTTCACCGTTTGCTCGGCTTTGGCTTGGTCTTTCTGGTGAATAGCTTTCGCAATCAGGCCACTTTGATTCTTCGCCAATAACATCCGCATGGCTTCCACGCCGAGTTGTTCATCCGGCTTGGTTTGTGCGATCGCCAGCACATCGGGGAATTTTTCTTTGACGTTAAACTTGCCGACGAGTTCCACGAACTGCTCGGTTCCAGGGGAAGCCTCTAAAACCTCGGCCAATTTTGCTTTGGCTTTGGGATCTTTGTTGATGTCCACGCCCTTCAACCGCTCGAAGGCTTCGCGGGTGATGAAGTTCTTGCGTTCGGCATCGCCTTTCAAATCCGCAAATGCAATCGCCAAGATTTCCGGCTTGGTTTGTTCGCTCGGCAAGAAATCCAAAGCGCGGAAGTAACGCGGGAGTTTCTCGGCGGGAGTCTTAGGATTCAAAATCAATTCCGCCAGATAGTTGGGAGTTTTCTTCCCGCGAGATCGCCAGATCACCTCATAGCCTTCCGCGGCGAACCACGGATGCTCTGTTTTCTCCAACCACATAGACAGGAACTCGTCCCATTGTTGGTCGGCGGCAATTCCCAGGGCCTCCAAATACCAACGGTCGCCTGCTTTGTGTTGTAAAACCAACTCGGTCCAGAGCTTGGCTGCTTCGGGAGACTTGTTGTGCCGGAGGGCGATCGCGCACTCGCGGCGGACTTGCGGGGATTCATCTTTGACTAATTGATCGACTATCGGGATCACATCCAACTTCAATTCGCGGGCAAGCCGGATGCCGACGATGCGAATGTTTGGGTCATCATCTTCGATGGCTTTATCAACATACTCTTCCCCTTTGCCTTTGATTTTGCCCAACAGCCACAAAGCCCGTGCCCGGTAGCGGGGGTTGGATTTGTCGTCGAACATTTTTTGCAGGGCGGGTTCGGCTTTCGCCCCCATCTCATGCAATGCCGTCCATGCCAAATAGCGCACGGCAAGGTTGGGATTTTTGAGGGCTTCGCAGGCTCCTTCAGCGGTCTTGAAATTGAACTTTGGAATCTTATAGGCGGCGTTCGGCGGAGCCACGCGGAAGAGCCGGCCTTTTTGAATGTCGCCCATGCGATGCCCGCCCACGCCGGGATCGTACCAGTCTGCGATGATCAGCGAACCATCCGGGGCCACGCACACATCGGACGGGCGGAACCATTGATCGCGGGTTCCTTCCAAAATGTTTTCGATGGTCGCGGAATAGCCGGCCCCTTCGTTCTTCAAAAGATAAGCCCTAACAATGTTCGGCCCGGCATCGCAGTGGATGAGTTGCCCTTGAAACCGCTTGGGCAAAAGATCGCCTTCATAGACGCAAATCCCCGTGGGCGAACCGGCCCCGGTTTGCAGCAGGTTGGGAACCACGCCGGGATCGTTCAAATGCCAGTGCTGCTTGGGAATTTCGGGGTTCATACCGGTGCGGGGAGACTTCCAGCCGGCTCCGGTGATTTCATCTTTATAACCGTAGTTGCCGAACTCCATCACGTAGTTAATCCGCACGCCGCGGTTGCCGTCATCATCGTTGTCGGATTGCCAAATCGTGCCGAAGCTATCGACCGCGAGTTCCCAATTGTTGCGAAAATTCCAAGCCAGGGTTTCGAGTTCCGAACCATCCAAATTGCAGCGGAAGACCATGCCTTCTTGGTACGGCTTGCGGGAGTTGTTCACTTCATTGCCGGCCAAGTCAATAATGGGTTTGCCGTCTTTGTCCTTGATGTGCTGCCCCGCATTGCCGAAGTTGAAATACAACTTGCCATCTGGACCGAACAAAAACGAATGAATGCCGTGATCGTGCTGCGCCCCGGCGATGCCGGTGAAGAGCAGGTCTTTTTTGTCGGCTTTCCAATCGCCATCGGTATCGGTGAGGATAAAAACACTATCCAAGGCGGAGACAATCGCCCGGTTGCCCAACACGCAAACGCCGTGGGCGGAATCGATGTCGCGGCCTTGATAGAACACGGTTTGCTTGTCGGCTTGGCCATCGCCGGTGGTGTCTTCCAGAATCAAAATCCGGTCGCCTGCCTCGCGGAGCGGATTATTTTGGTTGGCGTAATGGCGGTAGTTGACGACTTCGCAAACCCAGACCCGGCCTAAAGCATCCACATCAATGTTCGAGGGGCTTAACGTCAACGGTTCGTGGGCGAAGAGTTTGACTTCTAAATCCTGGTTGACATCCAAACCGTCCAGCGCTTCGCCCGGCGGAAGATTGCCCCGGCCTCCACCGCCGCCGGCATTGGCACGAACCAAGGCCGCCAGCATGCGGGGATTGGGGTCTGCGAAGACCAGAAACTTCGCGCTGGTGCGTGTTGCCTTGGTCGGTTCCGCCGTTGTCCAAACCGGCCCTCGCTTTGAACTTGGTAAAACCAGCGGGCAGATCGAAGAGGATCAAGGAGTTTGCGTGCGTGCCGATGCCGTATTCCACGGGCTTGCCGTCGATTTTTAGAGGTCCGCCCTCCGCGTTTTGGTTCACGCGAACTTCCCCCCAACCGGTGGAGGCCCGTTTCCATTTCAGATCGGTCAGTTTTTTCTCGCCTTTAGGGCCGATCAAACGCGGCTCGGCCCAATCCGCCCAATCGCAGGCAAGCCCATCCCCGCCATCGGTCACCACCAAAGCAAGCTGTTTGGCTCCGGTGATGTCCACATCAATCGCCACCGCGTGCCCCGGCGTTTTGGCGGTGACAACACCGCTCGCAAACAAAGGCTTGGCTTGTTTCTTTTGAGCGTGGGACACGGCAGGAAGACCGGCCATTAAAATCAAAGCACAAGACCAGCGGGAAATCGACCAAAGCATATCGCAAACTCCACGGTAAGGATGGGACAATTGGGTGGGGATTTCTCTGATGGTAAGCGAAAGGCTTTGCTTCCTTCAAACATACGGACCGAATTTCTTGAAGACCCACAATTGGGCAACCGGCAACGCGCGACTAAAATGAAGCCAAAGATTCGGATTATCAATTGCGGTGAGGGGGATGGTGCTGATGCGGTTTCGGTTTTTGGGATGGTTTTGGCGAAGGTTGCCTTGTGCGAGTTGCCGGGCCGTAAGGCGGGGGGAGATGCTGCGGATCGAAGGCCCGTTGGAAGTTCGGCTCGATAGCGATGGCGCATATTTTCTCTGCCACCGCTGCGGTCGCCAAGGCCGCATCGACCGCAAGCAAATCCCGACGATGTAAGGAAACCGATGTGCCCGATTAAATCATCGGGGTGCTGCGTTTGACGAGTTGGATCGCGAAACCCCACGGGTCGCGGAGCATCGCCAAGCGGTCGCCGTTGGGACCGGTGAAGGGTTCGCCGTCCAATTCGGCCCCGGCAGCAGTCAGGCGCGTGACATCGGCATCGACATCTTGCGAAACCAAGGCCAAGTGCAGCGCGCGGGAATCGAGGTTTTGGTAATCGGGAACCGGGGCTTCGGTGTTGCCGTAGATTTCGAGCATCACCGTGCCGCTTTCATCCGCGAGGAAGTGGGCATAAGGAGCATCGACCGTGCGGCGTTTGACCACGAAACCCAAATGCTCCACGTACCAACGGCCCATTGCCAAAGGGTCTTTCACATTGAACGCGACGTGTTCAATCTTCATCGAGGGAATCCTTCTTGGGGATTTATGAATTATTGATGCACAACTATTGCAATTAGAGCTGGACTCTGGATAATGAAATTGTCCCGTTTCAGAGGCGCTTTTGGAATCTCCACGAATGAGCCGGTTGGTGCAGACTGCCGTTTCCCACATTGCGATCATCGGCTATTTGTTAGCCGTCACGTGGGGACAGTCTTGGCACGATCATCAGCACGGGCATTCGCAGGCTCACGAAGATTGTGAAATGGGGCATGCCCATTGTTGTTCGCATCATCATGCGAAGTGCGCGGCCGATTCGCAAGAACACGCGGCCCCATTTCCCGCCCCCTGCCATTCGCCTTGGCACGATGATGATTGCGTGGTCTGCAAAAACTTGGCGCATCCGCCGTTGGCGGCTCCCGTCATCGCATTGGCCGAGGCTTCCGAACCCATCCCGGCGTGGGTCTCTTTCGCTGCTCCGCTGGTAACTCTGGGGCCGGTTTTCGCATACGACTCCCGCGGCCCGCCGTCGGTTTAACGCCCGCTTCTTCGCAACCCACGAGATCCTTCTTGGATCGCCGTGCGCTCATTCCGTTGCTTGGGACTGGCAACACAATTAACCGGGCGGGGTGCCATGCTCAACGTTTTGGTTGAACATGCTCATGCAAAGCCATGAGCATGGCACACTCCGTAAATCGTGACGGTTATTTTTGCCAGCCCTTGGCATAGGCACGAGTCGGCTTTTCTCGCAGAACATTCTCCGCAGAGAAGTTTCCTCGCGCTCTGACGTTCTTCCTTGCGCCGATTCTTTTTTCCGGCGAGATTTTGATTTGGGAGTTTTACCGATGTTTATTTCACGCGCCCGTCGCGGGTTTACTTTGATTGAATTGTTGGTGGTGATCGCGATTATCGCGATTTTGATCGCCTTGTTATTGCCCGCCGTGCAACAAGCCCGCGAAGCCGCCCGCCGGTCGAGTTGCAAGAACAACTTGAAGCAGATCGGGCTGGCGCTTCATAACTATCACGACATTCACCTCGCGTTCCCTTCGTCTTACTTGGTCGATCCCAAGGGGAATTCGGTGATGGGAACGCCCAACGCCAACGGCGACAACGGACCCGGTTGGACGGGACTGATGATGCTGTTGCCGCAGATCGAACAGGCCAATCTCTACAACTCATTCAACATCAACGCGCCTGCGTGGCATGCGAGCAATGCCAAACCGGCGCTCTACAACCATCGCGACCTATCGCTGCCCCTCCGATCCTTCTCCTTCCGACGTTTACAAAGTGGTGGACGGTTGCGGCGGGAGCGGGAACGTGCTGGCGACCTTCTCGCTGAGCAACTACGTCTTCAACACGGGCCAAGCCGAAACGTGGAGCGATCCCGGGGATCTGTCTCAACTCGCCAGCGGGCCGTTCTATCGCAACAGTCGAACGCGAATGAGCGATGTCACCGATGGGCTGACCAACACGGTGTTTCTCGGCGAGCAAACGACGTATCACACGCTCGGTGCGACCTGGGTGGGCATTGTTCCCGGCTCGCAGACCTGTCCCACCGCCCGCTTCGCCTACGCTTCATCCGATGAAGCCGCTCCTCAGTGCAGCGTTCATTCCGGGCCGGGCGGACCATTTGAAATCCCTCCGGTAATCCATCCCCCCAATAGTACCCTTGGGCTGGTGGATGAGATGTATTCGATGCACCCCGGCGGGTGTCACGTCTTGCTCGGCGATGGCAGCGTGCGGTTTGCCTCGCAGTCGATGGATCAGCAGGTGTGGTCATTCCTCGCCACGCGCAACGGCGGTGAAGTTGTGGGCGAGTGGTGAAAAAATCCGCTTTTCCCCCAAACGCGGCTCTGGCCTTGGTTGCGGCATGGCCGCGTTAGGGGGCGAGCTTCGCGTAGTCCAGGTCTTCGCCGATGACTTTCAAGCCCGCATCCGTCGCCTTGCGGACCACTCCCGCGAGTTTTCCTCTCTCGAACTGGTAGGGATGGGGACCGCTGAAGCGGTATTCTCGATCGAATTGAAACGTGGCGGAATCGCAGATAATCCCGAAAGCCTTCGCGTTGGCGGATGGTTTTTGGGGAATGCGGATCATCGCAAATGGCTTGAATTGCGCGGTCTTGTCGCCATTCGAGGGCGACCATTCGTTAAAGTAAAAATAGGTGTCCTCGGAGCGGAAGATGTATTTCGGGTGGGCCATCCACGGTTCCGACTCGAAATACTTTTCCGCCAGTTGATTGGCAAGGTTCGGCTCAGGCGATTCCGGATCTTTATACGTTTCCTCAAGCTCAGGCTTAGCCGATTTTGGTTCTTCGTGCGCGGCCAAGAGTTTGCGGATTTCCGCCGCTGGGCTGCAAAGCGTGTGCTTATCTTTCGGGTCCACCGCCACGGCGATTCCGATGAGATGGAAAGAATCATCCAGCAACGCTGCCCCGCCGAAACCTGGCGGGATCAGCCCGGCGAACTCAAAATTCTCCGGCCCTTGGTATTTGTTGACCTTCTCGACCGTACGCGTCACCAGCTTGGGGGTTTGGCTGGATTTTTGCGGGAAGCCCACGCAATGCACGGGGTCGAACTTGTCGGGCAAGCTGTGCGTGGCCAAGGCAATTTTGCCGAGTTTGAAGGGAACTTTCGCCCGCAAGAGGGCCACATCCGCTTTGTCATCTTGCAGAATAATTGTCGCGGGATAATAACCGCTTACCGTTTTGGTCGCATCATCTTTGCCGGGTTTGATGGGCCACGACTTGCAGCACGAATTTTCCCTTTTGATAGTTTCGCAGCAAATGGGCCGCCGTGAGAATCACCGCTTTCCCCGGTTCGGATTGCAAAACCACCCCCGAACCCAGCCCCTCATGCAGCGGCCGTTCGGGATCGAAGCGAGACGAGATTCTCGCGGTCCGCACCGCCACGAATGCGCTGGCATCTAAATCCTGCGGCAGCGATTTGGTCGGCACATCCTGGAAAACCGGCGCACCGCTGGGCGGAAGCAATTTGTTGTCCGTGGGGGGAATGGGAAGAGTCGGATAGCCATAATTCGGCACGGGCCTCGGAGTTGGCGAGAGCGGAGCCGGAGCATAATTCGGTTGCCCAGAGGGCGGCAGAAGAGCCGGATCGATGTTTTGAGGCTTCGCGGCGGCTTTGCGTTCCAGGATCTCGATCAACCGCTTCACGTCCCGGTGCAGCGATTTGACTTCCCTGCGGAGTTCTTCGACTTCATTGTTTTCAGGAACTTTGGACGGTTGAGAATCGGTCGGCCTTCCCGGTCTCATCGCCGAGGGATTGGATTGCTCCAGCGCGTTTCGGAGCAGGCGCTCGGTCTCTCGATTGACTTCTCCCCGTGGCATGGGACCAACGCCGGGTTTTCTCAAGTGGATTCGCAGCCGCGAGTTGCGCTCGGCCAATTGCAGCAGGCTCATAATTTGGGGAGTGACGGCCAATATCACATCAAAGGTTCCGCCGTCCCCCTCAGATCCGTAATCCAAAACCACCGCGCGGTTCATCAAAGGCTTGAAAACCGAGACCGGTTGGCCTTTGGCCACATCTTTCCATTCCATCTCCACGTCGGCTTCATAAAAGCGAGTCCCCGTTTGGGACTGCTCCTTGAGATCTTCCGGCCCCAACACAATCGCCCGCACGGTTTGCAATCGCATGTCTTGGGGAAGTTGAGAAATCTCCGAGCGAGTCAACCCATTATCGACCGCCAAATGATTGAGTACCTTTTCGGCGTATTGCTCGGCGATTTCGGTGATCTGCTTGATGTGCTCTTCCTTGGTCACGGAACCCCGCAATAGCAGACTTTCGTTGATGGTGATGACCTGCACGTTCGCCGAGGGGAACAATTTGCGGAGCATCTCCTCAAGCTCGGCGAAACCCATGTCGGGTTTCACGTCCACCACGGCGTGATAATGTCTGCCTTCGATGTCCGTCACGAGCAGCCTGGCGTTGCCGACTTGGTTCGCTTGAACCCGCAACTTCCGCGCCCCCTTTTCCGCCAGCACCGTGAACGCATTTTCCGACGATGCCGTTACGGAAACGCTGCGAATCTTTTCGGGCGCTTTGAGGATTCCCGTTTGCCCCACCTCCAAAGTCAGCTCGGCCCGTTCAATCTGTTTTAGCGGGGCGGTGTGCCGATTCTGAATTTGCGTTTGAATCTCAACCACCGGAAACGATTTTTCCGCAGCCGGCGGTGCTGCAAGACCGGATTCAACGGGTTGATTTTCGCTGACGATTTCCGGGGTGGGGGTTAGGTTCCACGAGGGAAGGCTCGGATTGGCCGGTTCCATGGGGTGATCCCCATTGACGATTTCCGGTATCAAGAGCATGAAGTACATCTCCTTCTCGCTGGAAGAATCGGCGGTTTGGGCGGCGGGAAGAACCGCGAACAACGACTTGCCCAGTTCCACCGTGGCCACGCCTTCGCTGAGCAGCCCCGCCGTCATTGCCGTGGCTTCGGCAGGCGCGGCCTGTGCTTTCTCTTGGGACTCATTCAACGCTCTGGTCTGCTCGAAGCGGAACCGCATCCAGATTTTTCCATCCGGTTGAATGAGAGGCAGCACTTCGAGTTTCAAGCCGAAGGTCAGCCCTACGACTTTTGATTTCCCTTCCGGTGGCTTTTCCAAGGGAAGTGCGCCGCCGCTGAAAAACGTGGCGGGAACGCCGTCTTTCGTAATCAGCGAGGGTTCCGCCAGAATCCTCCCTTTTTGCGAACGCACCAATTCTTTGAATCGCTGTGGATTGCCGGTAGCCGTGACCATCAATTGGGAATGCTTAAAGTGGTTTCCTGAGACCCGGCCCACCAGTAGGCTGACTCTCACCGATTTCGCCGACTTCGAATCGGGCAACGGACCCAGAATCGTGGACTCGACCGCTTTGGGTTCGGGAGCGGGCGCGGCTTTGGGCGGCTCGTCGATCTGTTTCGGGGTCAGGAAAATGAAAAGCTGCCGCCTGACGCCGTCTTTGTCCGGTTCTTCAAGATCGGGATGCCTGATGACGAAGGTTTCCCCCAGCGAGGCCGTGGCCACGCCCTCATTGATGAACCCCGTCGTCAGCACGGCATTTCCAGAATCGGCGGCGGAATCTTTGGCCGAATTTTCTTGAGGAATTTGGGCCGGTTTTGTTTGTTCCCATTTGAAGCGGATGCGGATTTTGTTCTCTTTCAGAATCCGGGGCAGAACCTCGAATTTCAGCCCGGAGCTTAGCCGTTCGATGCCGGGTCGAGCGTTTTCGCGTCCCCACTAATCGTGGCGGATTGCCCATCCAAGGTGCGGAGTTGCGGGCGGCTGAGAATTTCCGGTTTCAACGGTTGGATTTGCTCGAACGGATGGGTTCCCTTGATGGTGTTGACATCCAAGCCGGTAGGATTGTCTTTGATTAGGTCATCGCTCAATGGGATCCGCACGATTAAGGCTTGGAAGACAATCTGCTGCTCCGCTTCTTCCGGCGGGACGGCTTTTGGGGGTGGGTCCGCAGGAAGCGGCAGGGCAAGACCCAGCAACAAAACCAAGGGGAGCAGCGGTTTCAGATGTTTCATGGGTTCGATTCCTTCGAGAGAAAAAGACGGGCCAACCCTCCATGCGGTCGGCGGCGGGATGGGTGTGTTCCATCAAAGGAGATGGTTTTTTTCCTCAGCCATGAATTGACGGCAGCGTATCGCTCAGGACATCAATGCCGGTTGTTATACACAAGTCCCAGAAAAAGAACACATCAAAATACACTGGGATTGCAGCTTGCTTGACACCCATGATTTGCAAAACGGCAGTTCGAGGTTAAAGGAAAACCCAGCGGGCTGTGGCGAATGCAGCGAGAACGGCTACAATTCAGGGTCAACCTTTTCGCCAGGCCACTTCAAGGATCGAAACGACCTATGATTCATATTCAGGGCGTGACCAAAACTCATCATCGCGGCGAGACCGAGGTCCATGCGCTGCGGGGCGTTTTCTGCGAGATCGAACGCGGTTCGTTTTCGTTTATCGTGGGGCCGTCCGGCAGCGGGAAAAGCACGCTGCTGTATTTGATGGGGGCGCTGGATGAACCCACTTCCGGCGAAATCACCGTGGATGGCCTCACGCTCGCGAAGATGACCCCCAAAGAGAAAGACCATTACCGCCGCTCGGACGTAGGCTTTATTTTTCAGAGCTTTAATTTGCTCGGCAATCTCTCGGCGGTGGATAATGTGCTGGTTCCGTTTCTGCCGCGGGGAATTTCGGGCGAACTCCGCAGCCGCGCAGTGGATTTACTGAATCGCGTGGGTCTTGCGGGGCGGTTGGATCATCGGCCCAATCAACTCTCCGGCGGCGAACAGCAACGAGTGGCGATCGCAAGGGCGCTTTTGAAGCAGCCCAAACTCGTGCTGGCGGATGAACCCACCGGCGAATTGGACAGCCGCACCGGCCAAGAAGTTTTTGCTTACTTAAGGGAACTTCATCAATCGCAAAACACCACGGTGGTGGTGGTGACGCACGACGAGCGTTACTTCACCGAAAGCGACCGCATCATCACGCTGCAAGATGGCCAAGTGGCGGCGAGAACAACCGACCTGCCGCGTTCCGAAGTCCCGCTCAATTCGCCCTCGTTTTCGTCGGATTGAAATTAGCTTTCATCTCTTAGCCGTTGTTTGCGGGATTTGAGGGCGGCGGCTAAAAAGCCTTTGAACAATGGGTGGGCGGCGTGGGGTTTGGATTTGAACTCCGGGTGAAATTGCACGGCTAAAAACCACGGATGGGCGGGGAGTTCCACGATTTCGACCAACTTGCCGTCGGGGCTGGTTCCGGTGGGAACAAGGCCGGCTGCGATGAATTGGGAACGGTAATCGGGGTTGAACTCGAAGCGATGCCGATGCCGTTCGCTGATTTCATGCGTTTGATAGCAGCTAGCCGCGATGGAACCCTCTTCCAAGAGGCAGGGTTGTGCGCCCAACCGCATGGTTCCGCCTTTGTGGGTCACGGCTTTTTGTTCTTCCAGAATGCAAATCACCGGGTCTGGAGTGTCGGCGGCGAACTCGGTGCTGTCGGCTAGAGGCAGCCCCAACACGTGGCGGGCGTATTCGATCACCGCGACCTGCATTCCCAGGCAGATGCCGAAGTAAGGGATTTGATGTTCCCTGGCATAACGCACGGCTTCGATTTTGCCTTCGATGCCCCGCATGCCGAATCCGCCCGGAACCAAAATCCCATCCGCACCGCCCAAGAGCGCGGCGGGGTCTTCTTTTTGCACATCTTCGGCTTCGATGCGTTTAATCAGCACGCGGCAAGAATGGGCGAAACCCGCATGCGTGAGGGATTCGTAAATCGACTTGTAGGCATCCACGTGGTCGATATATTTGCCGACGACGGCAATTGTCACTTCTTGCTTGGGATGCCGGATGTTGTGCATCAACTCTTGCCAATCGTCGATCTCCAACGAACCGGCATGCAAGCCGAGCTTCTCGATAATCAGCCGATCGAGTTTGTGATCGACCAGACCCAAAGGGACTTCGTAGATGGAAAATGCCTTATCAACTTCTTCGATGACGGCTTTGTTTTCCACGTTGCAGAACGAGGCGATTTTGTCGGTGTGTTCCCTGCCGATGGGGCGTTCCGTGCGGACGATTAAAATGTCCGGCTGAATCCCGATCTGCCGAAGCTGCCCGACGCTGTGCTGCGTGGGTTTGGTTTTGGATTCGCCCGCCGCTTTCAGATAAGGAACCAAAGTCAGGTGAATGAACAGGCAATTTTCCTTGCCCACGTCCAAAGGGATTTGGCGAATGGCTTCCAGGAAGGGCAGCCCTTCGATGTCACCCACCGTGCCGCCGAGTTCGGTGATGACCACGTCCACGTCCTGATTGGCCAAGTTGCGAATGCACTCTTTAATCTGGTCGGTGATGTGCGGAACGACTTGCACGGTGCGGCCCAGATATTCGCCTCGGCGTTCTCTTTCGATCACCCGCAAATAAATTTGCCCGGTGGTGTAGTTGGACTCGCGGGACAAAGGGCTATTGGTGAAGCGTTCGTAATGGCCTAAGTCCAAATCGGTCTCGGCTCCATCATCGAGGACGTAAACTTCACCGTGCTGATAGGGGCTCATCGTGCCGGGATCGACGTTGATGTAGGGATCGAGCTTTTGCATTCGCACGCGCAGCCCGCGACGTTCCAAAAGCAATCCAATCGAGGCCGAGGTCAAGCCCTTTCCCAAGGAACTGACCACCCCGCCGGTTACAAAAATGTGCTTCGTCATGTTGTTGATCGCGGAAATTTCTTGGCTTAAGTTGGGCGGGAAGCTTGCCCTTGCTGGATGGATAAGGTTTTCGCCCATTCCCAATTGGCGGGTTCGCGTTTTGTTGGTTCAGTTTAGGAAGGCATTGGATGAATCACAAACTCGAAACGCCGCCGTGGCGGAAAATTCTCTTCGGGATGAACAGTTTGGGCAACCCAATCGCATGCACTTTGCCCAAGATCCAATGGCTCGCTGAGATGACGTGATTTGGCGGAATAAAGGACCATTCGAGAAAGAGGTGAGTGGCAAGGCACTAGCCGCCGGTTCTTCAAATCGGGAATACCGGCAGCTAGAGCCTTGCCGCTCACTGATGATAACCGGGCAGGGGAATTTCCAACAAAAACGTGAAGGCCACATAAAGGCCGAAGGCCAGAGTTTGGGCGATGAGTCCCAACACGGGCAAGCGGGAAGGATTCCAACGGGTCAGCGTGCCGCCTAAAAGCAGCAAAAACAGGATCGTCAGCGCGAAAATCACCCCAGCCGATGCTCAGACAGAAAACATAGCCCAGCGTCCACAAGCCGCTGAACCCGGCCAGGGGTTCTTTCAGCAGCGGGCGAAGAGATGCGAGAAGTAGAACCAACCCCGCGAGACCCACGAATAAACTCAAGCCCTCGATGCCGCGCATGAAATGCCCCAACAGCAGGCATAAAATCAAGCCGACGGCAGCAGAGACTTGCAGGGCTTTCATGCCGGTTTGAATCGCCCAGGCTCCCAACAGCAACGTCGTGGCGATCATGGCGATTCGCTGCACGTCGGGCACGCCTTTGGGCGGAGTGAATTCCACTTGGGCGATTTTGCGTTCGCTCTTGGTGAGTTCTTGCGTGAGTTCGCTGCCGGAACGAAACCGGCGTTCGCAATGGATGTGATCGAGCTTGCGTTTCACGTCTTCGGTTTGCAAAGCGGCCTTCAATGCCTGGGCAAGAACGCGAATGCGATCCGGCGGCGTTCCAAAAGGAACCCACCAATAAAAATGGTTCAGGGTGACAACGTCGTAACCTTGTTCGCGAGCCGTCGGCAAATCGGGAACGGCGGGGCTGCGTTCCTCGGCCAGATACGCCAATCCGCGCAAATGGGGCGAGTCGGCATCGGCTCCCGCGCGGTAGATCATAAATTCTTCCAACGAGAACCCGCTAACATCTACGTGCTTTCCAATCAAATCGTTGTAGCGGGCCTGCCCGCCTCCACTTTGAGGGAATAGGAACTTGGCCCCCGGCCGGGTTTGTTCGAGCTGCAAGCCCGCCACGTGCGTCAACGCGCCGCGATTGACCGCGAAGGATAATTCGTCGGGCTTCGCACGGGCGGCGGCCATCAGTTCGTTTAACGTGTGATAAGGCGAATGGTCGGCCACGGCGATGACCATGCCCGATTCCCCCGTGGAAGCCACCGGCTCGAAGGCTTCCCGGCCGTAGCGAACCATCCCGGAATACTTCGCCGTGATAATCGCATCGTGCAAAAACAACACGGTATAACCATCCGGGGCGGCATCGCGAACATAGCGGCTGCCGATCGTGGCCCCGGCTCCTTCGCGGTTGTGAATCACCACCGGTTCGGGCAGCAAATGATGCTCGTCGATTGCGGTTTTGAAGATGCGGGCATGCACGTCTGAGCCGCCGCCGGGACCGAAAGGCACGACCAAATTGATGGGCCGACTGGGGTATTCGCCGCGGGGCGGTTTCCATTCCGTCGTCAGCCACCAACCTCCCGCGAGCAAGACGACATTCAGTCCGCAGAGAATCGGAAACATTCTCTGTGACGGTTCCATAAAGCGAGTTCCCGATTGGACCACGATTGTGAGGAAGGAGGGGGGTTTCGAGCCGCTTTGTCGCCGCTTCCTTAGTCGGGGGATTCTCCGAGGGAAATGGCCCCGATGTCCTCAAGGTGCTTGCGCTGCTCTTCGACTTCTTCTTGGCAAAGGCCGCCTGCTACGTCGATGGTCATCAGCATTTCTTGCCCGGTTTTGACGTAGACGGCTTTGGTGTGCAGACGGCTTTGGTCATCGAACCACATCGAGACCTCCACGGGTTGCCCGGCCGCTTGGTCGTTGGAAAACCCTTCGATCCGGCCTTCACCCAAAACTTCCACCAGGTCGATGTCTTCGGAATCCCCCTGCGTGATTTCGACTTTGATGACCGAACCCGCGTTGATTTTGTCGGCGGAGATATACGTCTTGGTTGCGGGCGTTTCGTTGGGGACGGGGGTTTGTTCGGGGATCATGACCGAGTTCTTCCAGCCGGTTCCCTGCGGGTCGCGGACTCTCACGCCCACGCCGTGCGCCGTAACGAACCGCACTTTGCGAACCGGGGGTTCTTGGGGCGATGGCACAAGCTCCGGCTCTTTCTCAATTTGGTTCCACGGAAAAGTTCCCTTCTCCAACAGGTAGGCATAAATGGAGGCCCCGAACGCGACGGCCATCACGGGGTTGATGTTGGTATCGGGCGGGTGTCCGGTGGAATCTTCGATCATCCGATGCACCATCGGCATGAAGGTGGAACCGCCCACCAGCACGACGCGATCCACATCGCCCCAACCGAGATCGGCTTTCTTTAATGCCATCTCCATTGTCATCCGCGTCATTTCCAAAAGGTCGGCGGTCATGTCCTCGAATTGCTCGCGGGTGACTTCCACAATGTGCTGGTGGCCGCAGGCGTGCAGTTTGATCTTGGCCGACTTCCTCTCGCTCAATTTCCGCTTGGCTTTTTCGCAGGCCAAGATCAAATCCTGATGGCCTTGAAGGTCGTCGATGGGATTCACGCCATGTTCTTTCTCGAATTCTTGGGCGACGAATTCCACCAAAGCGTGGTCCCAATCTTTGCCGCCGAGTTCGCGATTGCCCTTGGTGGCCAGTTCGGTGTAGCCATCCGGCGGCGTGATTTTCACGATCGTGACGTCGAAGGTGCCCCCGCCCAAATCGTAAACCGCCACGATTTGCTCTTCGGTCAGGTGATGAAGTCCGTAAGCCAGCGTGGCCGACATCGGTTCGTTCAGCGTGCCGATGACTTCCAGCCCGGCGATTTCCCCCGCTTGCTGCGTGGCCCGGCGGCGCTTCTCGTTGAAGTACGCCGGTACGGTAATCACGGCTTTCCTGATCGGTCCGATTTGCTGCGTGGCCTGCTTGACCAAATGCCCGAGGATAATCGCGGAAATGCTTTCGGGCGTGTATTCGTGCCCGCGATAGACTCTCCGCCAAGGCTCGCCCATGTGGACTTTAATGAATTGAGCGACGTGCTCGGCATCAATCTCGGCGTTTTCCAAGGCCGAGTCCCCGACAAGTATCTCCTCCTCGTCAAAGTAGACCACGCTGGGAATGATGGATTGCCCATTGGCGTGAACCAGCATCCGCGGGATGTTGTTGGAATCCATGAATGCCATCGCGGAATACGTGGTTCCCAAATCAATGCCCACACTTTCACAAGCCCGTTGTTGCGTCATCTGGTTGGTCCTTGGTCCGTTGCTCTTTTTCAGCTTTCAGCGGTCAGTTTTTCACACGTCCTTCAACAATCATCACTCACTCGACACTCATCAATTTCCGCCGGATGGATTTCTGTTTTCAGCGATCCGTTCCGGATCTTGACACTCGACCAAAAGGCCCTTGATCCATTTTAGCCCATCACTGTGCCGGATTGTTCCAGGGTTCCCAGGAATTTCGGCCAGCCGGCGGTTGGTTTTGGGGATTCGCATTCCAAGGCGGCTAAGAGGCCGTTGTCCAAACCGAAGACCACCCGTTGGTCGCAAATCATCACCGCCGGTGAGCGGATCGGCACGCCCAGAGTTGCGGTCCAGAGGGCTTTCCCGTTGGAATCCACCGCATGCACCGTGCCTTGGTTGTCGCCGAAGTAGACGGTTCCATCCGCCCCAATGGCAGGCGTGGATTCCACGGGGCGATCTGTGGCGTAAGACCATGCGATCCGTTGGGTGCGGCTGTCGATGCACACCAACGACCCGCGATCAACTTGATTCAAGCCGAGGTAAACCCGGTTCTCCGCATCGACGACGGCAGAACCTAGGGCTTGCCCCGGCAGTTTGACTTTCCAACGCTGGCTGCCGTCCATTGCGAAGTTGTAGAGATGATCGTCCCGACTGGTGACGATTAACGTAAGGTCCGAAAGCATCGCGAGGGCCCCGTTGATATACCAACCCGTGCGGCCTTGATTCGTGCTTTCGCCCCAAAGTTCGCGGCCGCGGGGTTGGCTAAGATCGATGGCATGCACGAACTGGTCTTCCCCGCCCACGTAAAACGTGTTGTCGAAAATCAGGCCCGTGGAATTGAACTGCAACGGGCTGCGAAAGTAAGCCCGGTCTTCCATGTGCCCTCCGGGATCAATTTTGAGCAAGCCCCCTGCCGCGGCACAAACCCAAGTGTTGCCTTCCAAATCGGACAGCGGCGTGGCCGAACCCAACGGATCGCCCACACGAAGCGGATTCCAAGCCAAACTGCCCTCCCGCGTGAGGCAGTACAAAAGCCCATCCAGCGAATGCACCCGCAAGTTGCCGTCCGGCCCCAACGACGGCGAAGCGGGAATCAACCGTTTCGTGGGAAACTTCCAGAGCACTTGGGGTGCATCTTCCTCCAGCGACAACGCCACGACTTCGTTTTGCAGGCAGGCGAACACGCGGCCCTCGGCATCGACCGCCGGACAATTCAAGAGCGGATACACCGGCACGTCGGCTTCGGCATCTTCCAACGGAAACCGCCATTTCAGTTGTGGCGGTTTTTGGAACGACCACTCAATGGTTTCCGGCAGCTCAGGGTCATCCGCTTCGGGGTCGGGTCCGACTTCGGATTGTTCGGGGATATTGAACGCCTGCCCGCAAGAGATGCAATACGTGCGAGAGCCGTAGTCTTCCTCATCCTCGATCTCGACCTGATTCGAAGCAAACCCGCAATGCGGACAGGTCAGAGTCAACCGAATTTCTAATTCCATGCCATGCTCGTCAGTGGTCAGTTGAAATGGGTCCGTGGTCCGTTGAATTGAGTCGGCGGAGCTTGGTCATCTTCCCTTCTTTGCTCGCTGTTTTTTACCCGGCCTCCGGCTTCTGAACTCAGTAGGTTTCGATGTTATCCAACGCCCCCGTATCCAGATAGAAGCGTTCATCGGCGAGGGTTCGCCAGGCAAAGCTGACGTTTGGGTTGGGGCCGTCCCATTCGGCGGGTTCGCCGGCGACTTCGCCTTTGACGCCGCCCAAGGCCAAGGTTTCCTCTTTGCCCTTGGTTTGGTTTCGAGTCAAAGTGACTTTCAAATCGATGGAGCCGTCGCGATCGTCCTTGTTCACTTTGATTAAATACACCGGCGTGGCTTCGGCTTGCGGGTCGGCACTGAGCCGGCGGCCGATCAGCACCCGTTCCCCCACCATGTCAAATTCCATGCGGGCCGTCGTGTTGTCCGGCTCGAACAACACTCGATAATCCTTAATCCGCGAGGAACGCTCATCCATGATCCCCCAATAATACTGGTTGAGATTCGCCTGCGGCGTGCTGGCGGCGTGCTGGTCTTTCATCTTGAAGCGAATCGCACCGAGCTTGCCCCGCATCATCAGCGATTCCAAGGCCGCCCCCACGACCACCGCGCTTTTCGGATCGACAATAATGCCCGGATTTCGGCCTTGTGTGTCTTGATAGGGATACCAAGCCCCCGCGTAATGGTTGAACATCGGCACAATCCGCGAGGAATGCAGCGGCAAGTACATGTGGACCAAATCCTGAATGTACCTGAGCTTCGTCGGTTGCCCGGCGAGCAACACCAAATCCGCGTTGCAATCGACGATCCGCCGGCAGAAGTCCAACAAAAGTTCGTTGAAGACTTCGTGAATCACCGGTTCGAAGACCGCTTGATCGTAAGACAGCCCCAAATCCTGAAACACGCTGATCGTGCCGGTTTTGAACTCGGCGTCGATCCGGTCTTGCAGCGATTGCACGATGTCGGGATCGACGTAATCCGGGTCGGTGTGGGAGATGACCGTGCTGGGGTTTTCATCGACGGCGTTTTGCAAATACGCCTGCGCCAAAGGCACGAACAGCCGATTGATCCACAGCACCCGCTCGGCCCGGAAATGGCGGTTCCACGGAAGTTCCACGCCGAACAGGCGTTCGCGCTCGTCGGTTTGCATGCCCACCCGCTCGGAGAACCAAGGCACGATGATGCGTTCCAACAGGCGTTTCACCAGTTGATCGCCCGCGTGCGAAATGCCGTCGCGGTGCAACATCTCGCCGGAGATGTTATCTACGCTTCCGGTGGCCAACTCGTAGCGGGCGATCATTAAATCGCTGGTTCCCCCGCCGATGTCGATGCAGGCGATCCGCACTTCGCGGTCTTGCTCATTCGCGTTGGAGGAACTGCTGGTTGGCGTGGCGGCCCGCACGGGCCGTGCTGGTGCGCCGGGTCGGCCCGGACCCATCGGACCGCCCGGTTTCAGCGTGGAAGGCGGACGCATCATGCCCGGCGGTCTGCCGGAACCGCTTCCGGGCGGGCCGCTGGGACCACCACCGGGAGGTCGGCCCGGTCCGCCGGGTCGGCCCGGGCCTTGCGAAACCGCCGTTTCGCTTTCGTCTTCGGAGGTTTCTTCCGCTTCTTCTTCGATCGGTTGATGGCCGACCAAAGAAAACCAGAGCCGCGGGTCGCGGTCGACCAATAGCAGTTCGCTCCACAAATAGGTGAGATGCACGGCGGAGGCTTCATCGATGCTTAACGTCAGCGTGGGATGATTGCGCTGCATGCGGCCCAAGGTCGCACGGAATAAATCAATGGCTTTCTGCGCCTGCAAGCGAAATCGTTCGCGTTCTTGGGTGATCATCCCGGAGGGGTAAGTCAGTGTGAGATTGCGAATCTCGCGCGGCTTGCCTTGGTCGCCCGTCATGTTGCGGTAGGCTTCGGAATTGACGTAGGTATAAGCCTGGGCAAGCATTTCGTAAAGGGCGGCCACCATCAGGGTTCGAGGAGAATGGTGCGGCTTGTAAGGGATCTCCCGCGCCAGCTCGTCATCGCCGATCTCGTCGCTTTCCAAGGGCGGCAACTCCAGTTCATCCGGGTCTTCCTCCTCCAAATACCGCAAAAGCGGACCTTGCAGCGTGGCGGCATATTTGTGGGTTTCCAGGCGGTCGTCGGGGTCGGCCATGTGCCAGATCGCGCCTTGCAACCAACTGTCATCCTCGGCCCAGAGATAGCGTTTGGGGGAACTTACCCCGGTCAGCACCGTGCCATCGGTCTGCATGACTTGGGTGACATCATCCGCTTCCTGCCCCATGCGAACCGCCGAGAGATCTTGAAACAGCCGCGGCGTGACGAACACCGTCCGCGAGGTTCCCTGCGGAGGTTTTTTGCCGAACGGCCAACCCCCGCCCCGACTGCCGCCCTCCTCCCCGGAGGCAATCGTTTTTTCCAACCGCGGGGGTGGCAAGTAAGGCGAAGTACACCACTGGGTGCGGGAACTGAACCAGCGGGCGGCATGTTTTTTTTGAAAATCGCCGTGTTCGTTCCATGCATCCAAGTGATGCCGATTGATGAGTTCAAACGGTTCCATCATGGGCGTGTCGGCGGTTTCCTGATCGATTTCGATCAACAAGGCCCCAGTGCGGCTATTGCCGAAATCGACAACCATGTAGACTTCTTTTGCCGCTCCCGCCCCGGCGGCTGCCGGGCGGATGATGAGATCGACTCTCGGCAACCCGGCCAAGGGCGTGCGTTCCAGACTGACCAGCCCTTCAATGATGACCGGAAAATCGCCCGCCAGCGCTTCTTCGTTGCAGAAGTAGCCTTTTTCCGGGTCGCCGCATGTGGTATCGACGGCGAGCATCAGCTTGCCGGGCACGATCTTCCATTGGATGTAATGGTAAGATCGGGTTTCATCGCCGAACTCTTGGCATTCGCACCGCTGCCAACCATGCCCGACCGAAGCCGACGTAAACCGCACGCCCGAAGACAACGGCTGGCAAACGTATTGAACTCCCGTGTTGGCAAACACTACGTGCATTTGTCCGTGGTCCTTCTTGGTTTCAGTTTTCGGTTTTGGCTCTTGCCCTTCAAAATAGCTCTTACCCGATTTCGGGTTGACTTCAATTTGCCGATGAATTTTCGCCCCGAAAGGGCATCAACATTTCAGCCCAGGGCAACGCCCTGGGAGAAGTGTTGGTCAGAAATTGCAAGCCCTGAAAAGGGCGCAACAATATGCGATACAAGGAATTGTGTCGCCCTTTCAGGGCTTAGTGTTTTATGATCTTTCTCTTCCCAGGGCGTTGCCCTGGGCTATTTTCTGGTTGCCCCTTCGGGGCGGAAAAACCAGCAAGAAACTCATTTTCCTCAGCAACCTGAAATCAAAATAGAGCCTTATGCAAATGACTCCAGAATCTGAAACAGTTCCTCGTTGCCTTGGGGGATGCCCACGTTGTCTCCGCCGCCGGCGGCGAGGATCGCGGGCAACCGCGTCATCCAACGATGCACGAAGGTGGTCATTAAACCGAAGTCGGGCAGGCCGGAGAGATCAACTTCTTTATCCAAGGCGGATTTCTCGCCGCCGGGGTTCATCACGTAATCGTTTAAGACCAAGCGCACGAATTTTCGCCGGGCCTGCTTTTTGGCTCCTTCCTCGCGCACTTTGAGAGTGACGACTTTCATCAATTGGCTTTTCAATTCCTCGAACACCGTCGGCGAGCAGAGATAATCGGCGAGATACCGGGACAGGTGGCTGAAGGTTTCCGGTTCGAGCCAGCCGTTGCCGTCCCCGTAATACCCCACATATTCTTGCCAGCGGCCGGGGGCCCATTCGGTTCCCCAATCGCGGAGGAAGGATTGCAGATCCTCGCTGAAACGGGCGTCCAAATCTTCCAGGGGGTTTTGCGAAGCCGCGTGGATGTCGGCCACGTCCGCCAGATAAAACACGTCGCCGGGCTGAAAACACAACGATTGTTCCAAGGCTTGCACGCGATGGAAAATCATTTGGTTGTCGGTTTCAAACCAAGTCAGCACTTCCTGGGCAAGCTTCATGCGGCGTTCGCGGTCGAGGTTGGTGTTGGGGTCCACCACCCAATTGCTGGCGAGTTGCGTGAGTTCCTCGTGGGTTTGCTCGATGCTTTTGTTGAGTTCATCCTGCTTGCGGACGGCGGACGTGCTTTGCCGAAACGCTGCCGCGATCAACGAAGCCCCGCCGTCGCCGTCCCGCATGGCGGCCTGCCATTTTTCATCGGCCCGTTCGACATATTGCTTGACCAACTCCGAAGCGAGAAACTCCTTGCCGGCCAAGTCCCATTTGTGTTCCAGGTTCTCTTTTTTCCGGCGGGCGGCATCGTAATCCCAGGTTCCGGGGTAGCGAATGGGATAGATGTTGCGAAACGGCCTGCCGTTGCCGCTGAAGTCCGTCATAATCTCCATAAAGGTGTCGTTGACGATCTGCTTCAAGCGGGCATCGTAAAGGGCTTTTTTGGCGTCTTCGTTGCGGAATTCATCATCGATGCCGGTCATGCCCAGGAACAATGCGGGCGGATCGTCGCGGACTTTTTTGGGGCCTTCTCTGGGCCAGGCTTCCTTGCCATAGCGGCTTTGGCCCCACTTGTCCACATATTCCTTCAATAGCCCGCGCACGTCGAGGTTGCCCCCGCGAATCAGCATCAGCAGCGTTTGGGCTTGCAGTTCCTCGATGTAGCGGTCGAACAGATAAAAGACTTTCCCCCGCTTGACGATGCTCATTTCTTGGTCGAGGCGTTTGTCCGCTTCTTTGTCGAGCCGCGTCATTTGGCCTTCCACGCCGCCTCGCTCCGCCCGCATGCCGGGGATGTCGAGGAAGTCGATCTGCTCCAACACATGCCGCCATTCGGCGGTCAGGCGGTCGGGAATCACGGGAACTACCATTTCCAACATCGCCGATTGAATCGTGGAAAGCTGTTCTTTCGGCGGTCCTTGGCCGGGTTGATAATCCAAGACGTACCAGCCATCTTCAATGCGGTCGGTTAGATCGTCCCAGGCGATTTTTTTGAAGACCCGCGATTCGGAACTATAATGCTCCGGCGTGCGTTGGCTGTCCAACAAAAACCGCACGGCGGCCCAATGCACCAACATGCCCGGTTTGCCCGTGGATTCCAACATTTTGAGGAAGTCGCAAATCCGGCAGAACAAATCGGTGATTTCCGACCAACTGCCCCAACACAACCGGGCGGCGATTTCGGTGTAGCCGCCCTCGTTCAAGGCATACCGGCTTAAGAGGCCGTTGAACATCGACTCGTCCGAATAATACCTCAAAGGATCGAGCCGTTTGAGGTAGGAATACACATCGAGCAGATCCATCCGCCATTGGCGATCGATTTCGGGACCGGAGTGACTGCTGGCCACTTCTTCGAATAAGCCTTCCAAGTCGGCATCTTCCCATTTTTGTTTTGCAGGCATCTCGCATTCGGAACGAAAACCGCGGGCGAGCACCCTCAGCCATTCCGACCGCGTAAGCGAGCGAACCAATACGGGATATTGTTGCAGAGCTTCTTGCTCGAAGCGGTCTTTGGTGGTAAAGCGGGTAACGATGGCGGTGGCTTCTTGCGCACCGCAACGGGGGTTCAAATCGTAATCGAAAGAGAGCTTCGGCTCGTAAGCGGGCGGGCCGACTTTCTCATCGCGGCCCAAGGGGCTGAAGTTGGGGTCTTGGGACTGCATCACCCTTCCGACGAACAAACTTTTCCCCACCTGCGAGGCTCCGTACACCGCCGCCGCCACCGGAACTTGCGACGAGCGAAACAAACTCGCCGCTTTTCGTCTGAGGCTGAGCAGGCGGAATTCATCGTTGGGACGGATCGCGCCTAAGTCGGCTTGGATCCGCTGCCTGTTGTGCTTGCCGACCCAATTGAACAGTTCATCCGCGAGGCCGAGGATTTCGTAGGATTTCTTTTTCAGTTCGCGGTCGCGATCATCGGGAAATGCCATGTGTGACTATTTCAAGAAGAATATCTTGCCCAAGGTGTTCATCGACACGATCCCTCCGAAAGATTTGGAAGGACTCCCCAAACCCGTGGAAGAAATCATAACCCATTTCCATCCATTATGATCCGATTTTTCGTGAAATGACAGCCTGCCATGATAACCCGATGCGTAAGTTTCCAAGTTGCAGCACCCCGTTTCCAAACAATTGAGCTTCCCCCAAAAAGAGAGCGTTCGGAGCCGGGCGGCACAAATTCAAAACTTACACATCGGCTGAGAAATCCTGTGAGCGCGTTATTTGCGGTTGACATCGATCGAAAAGGTTGATGGATAGCGGTCGATGGTGTTCGTTCTTTTGTCGCGGGCTTCAATCACCATGCGAAACAACGTGTTGTTGACCGGGTTGAAATTGGGGCCGATGAGTTTCACGAATTGCGTATCGCCTTGGACGGTGGCCTCTTTCCAGCCTTGCTCCGGCTTGAGGATTTCCCCCATCCGAAACACGCGGTATTCCAGATTTCCCGCTGCGCGATCGGTCTTCACCTCGACGGGAACTCGAAACGTGCTCTGCCCAAAATCGGGCTTGCCCAGAACCACCGTTTTGAAGCGGTCGGCCACCACGGCCACATTGACCCAGGCTTGTTGTCCCTGGTAAGAGACTTGAATCCGTGTGTTTCCGGTTTTCTTCGCGAGGAACCGGCCCTTCTTGGTGACATCAGTTTCATCTAAGGGGGAAAGCACATCGGCATTCGAGCTGGAATAATCCGCCTGATCGGCGGCCAACTCGCGGTAGCGGACATCTCCGCTGATGCGGACCAAAACTTTCAAAGGCGGGGTGGTTTCGCCGACCCGCACGGTGATGGAAGCCGGCTCCACCCGCAGGTCGGCGGGCTTTCTGATCTCATCAATGATGGAAACCTCTTTGCTCTTGCTCAAAAGCGTATTTCCGATCGCCGCATGCAGTGAGATTGTGCCGGGGTTTCGCCCCACGATGTTGGGAGTCGGGTGCGTCACGTGCGCCGCCACATCGGCATTGGCGGTGGGTTTCAACACTTTGAACAGCACGTGTGGTTTTTTGAAATCGCTGGGATCGGTGGTGATTAACCGCGTCAGATCTTGCCGAGTTCCGCCGCCTGCGGGAGTTCCCCAGACTTGGTAGCCGCGGGTTTCGCCGATGCCGAGAGGATTGGTTTGCATTTCCAAGTCCAGCTTCTGGAACTGCTTAGCCAACGGATCGATTCGCAACGGAATCATATTGGAGAACTCGCCGTTGTAGCGGGCACGCACGTTGACGATGCCCGGTTTCAATGCGATGAGTTTGCAGCCCGGTTGCAGTTGGGCGAATTTCTCGTCGCCGTCGGCGAGCACCAATGTGGAATTGCCGGTGACTTCCTGCCCGGAACTGCCTTCCACCCAGTCCACGCGAAAGGCCACTTCCGCTCCTTCATTGGTCGAAAGCGGACCGCGAAGCTCTACCTTATATTGGATTTCCTCGCTTTGCCCCTCGCCAGAGGGGGTCTTCCCCCCAGGCAGGTTTGGATCGGAGACGACAACAACCACCGTCGCCGATTCCCCGTTGTACTTGCCGTCGGGGTTATCAATCACCACGTTGGCAATCGCTCGGCCTTTCTTCTTTCCTTGAATGTTGCGGCCGTTTTCCACCTCGAACACATCATTCTTCGTGGCGGTGATTTTGTAGGGCAATTCGATGGCCGGTCCCCCTTCACCGGGGATCACCACCACGCGAGTCAGCGAGACGGCAGGATCTCCCACTCTCGTGCGGACCGTTTGGGGGTTGACGACGACACGGGGCCGCCGGGGCGGGTCGTTGGTCACATCCACCAACATCGGGGTTTCGGTTTCCAAATTACCCACCTTGGCGTGGACTTGAGTTTGGCCGAGGACTTTCGGACGCAGCAACGGACCGGAAGGCGTGGAGATGATCTCCACAATGCCTGCCGGGTTCGCCGTGATCTCCGCCAGATGGGCCACTTCCTCTTTCCGGCCATCCGAATAGATCCGCACCACGCGAATCGTCGAGCCACTGGTGCCGATTTGGATTTGGAAAGTGTCTGGGAGCAATCGCAAAGCGATCGGTTTGCCCGGCGGAGCAATCGGCGTCTGACGGGGGCGAACTTGCACCCTCGCCCTGGCGCGTTGACCGGCGTATTGGGCGACGACGGCGGTTGTGCCTTCGCTCTCGCCGCGCACGCGAAGTGCCGCAGTTTGCGAGGCAATCACGGGATTGTTCACCGACAATTCCACGCCGTCCAGATTGGAAAGCGGATCCAAACGGCCACCTCGGCGGACAAAGACTTGAAAGTCCACCGTCTCGCCTTCTTCCAGGCCGACATCATCGGGGCGAATCACCAAGCCCGTGATTCGCTCGTCCCTCACCGTGAACGCCACATCGAGTTGCAGGGCTTTCCAGCGAATCTTCACGGTTTCAGTTTTTTCGTTGGTCGGCCATTTTCCCTCCACCATGTGCGGATAGCCCAGCGTGTCGACTTGGCCATTCAAGCGATGATGGGTGATTTTGAGTTCGGGATCGTCGCCCAGCTTGCGGCGACCGGCGGGACCGACGGCATAGATTTCGTACCATAGCCTTTGCCCCACGGTGAGATCGAAGCGGTACGGAATCACTTCCAGGCGCGTGAACTCCAAATTCTGCACGGTGTAAGCGGCCGTGGCGGGTTTGTCCGCCCCCTTGACGAGGGCCGTGACCACTACGCGCCCGGAGCCACCCCCAACACCGCCGTCCCGGACATCTTGGCAACCATCGGGTTGTCGGTCGCCAGCACCGCCGAGTTGGTCACGTTATACCGTTTGCCATCTTTCGCGTGGAGATAGACTTGAACAGGAAGCTGCTCTCCCACGGCGATGAGACCGCTCGGCGGCTCGATCAGCACCAATCCGCCGGCGGCATTGGGGGGATCGTTCAGTACGGTCACGTCCAAGTTCGCCGTTTGCGTGCCCACGATGACGGTCACGCGAGAATGTCCAGGCAAGCCGGCTTTGAGCATGCGGTTCGATTGGTCGAAAGACACAATGTCAACGTTCGCGGGCGAGACCTCGGCTTGCAGGCCCATGTCGGCATTGCCTCGGAAAACCCGGATGTCCCGCCCGATTTTCACCGATTCGCCGGGCCGCATCGTAATCGACGAAGGAGTGAGCGTGAGCGATTCCACCGGCGCGGGATCATCGGCTCCAAGCACGCGAATTTGCGCCGGTTGGCTCTTCACACCTTGCATTCCAGCCGTGATGCCCGCCGTCCCTTTCGACAAGGCCGTCAATAGCGGTCCGCCCGCCGTAACAACATCGGGGTTCGAGGAAGTCCAGGTGATCGCGGGATGGTCGGTTACCGCACCCACTCGGCGTCCGTCCCGCATCCCGATGGCTTCCAAGCGGGTGTTCTCGTTGATGGCCAAAGTCAGGCTTGCCGGCTGGACGACAATCGCATCCAAGTCCAACTTCTCGACGACGTGAATCGCCAGGGAATTATCCGCCGACTCTCCGTTGAACGTGGCCCGCAGCGTGACATCGCCGGGCGAGACGCCTTTGATGGCTCGGCCGTTCAACGAAACCACCGTTGAAGCCGATTCGCCGTCAATGGTGATTAAAGAGTCTTCGGTGACATCCTGCGGTTGGCCGTCGATGATGGCCTCCACCCTCCAAGCGGTGAAGACCACGTCCTTGGGCAATTCAAGGGGCAGCGGCGCATCGGTGACGATTCGCACGCTACCGGGGGGAACGCTAATTGGTTCATCGGTCGGCGGGGAGATGACTTCAATCTCCGCCGTGACCTGATCGCGGGAAGTGGGATGTTTGGCCGAGACCGTCACTTTGCCCACGCTTTCCGCCGCGGAAACCGCCGGTGATGGGATCGACCGTCACGATGGATTCATCCTCGCTCGCGAACTTTACGCCGGCCATGTCCAATTGCACATCTTCCCCGCCCGGCGTTTTGCCGCTTAAGATCAATTGCCCGGTGTTCTGCACCGGCAGTTTTGCGGGATTGGCGGCCAGCGAAAACTTGATCGGGCCGGCATGCCCCGCACGGATTTGCACTTCATTCGAGGTTTGCCCTTGATACTTGACCGAGACCACCAAAGGCCCGGCTTGGGGTTTGTCGGCAGTGACTTTCCCCTTCTGAAGCGTGAGTCCTTCCGTCTGCGGGGCAAGCCATTCCACGCGGTCGGCCGGGACTTTGACTTCTTTCCCGTTGCCGTAGGTTGCAAAGACTTCCAAATCTTGCGATTGCCCCATCGGAACTTCGATTTCGCCTTTGATTTCCTTGCTTCCCTTCGATCTTAACGAGAGTTCCAAGGGGCCGGGGATTACGCGAATTTTCGCGGTGGCTTCGTGTTTTCCCAAACGCACCATCAGAGTTTTGGGTTCATCTCCCGTAGCTCTCAGCCTGCGCACGTCCAAGGCTTCTCGATTGAATTCCAGGTAATCTCCTTCGGGAAATTCCACCCATTCCAAGAATTGCAATTGGGGATCGACTTCCACTTGGGTGTCGGCATCGGTTTTGGCCAGCAGCCTTAACGCCACCACATCATCGACGCGGACGGAAACTTCGCTGGGGTCGAGCGCCAAACCGCGAAACGCCACCATAGCGACTTCTACTTGGACCGTGGCTTTTTGATCGCCTTGCGAAACCGTAATCTGGGCTTTGCCCGGTTTTTTGCCCACCAGCCGATTTTTCGGCGTGACTTCGACCACATCGCGAGCCGAACTGGCCATGCGGGTTTCCTCTGTCCCGCCACGGGGCACATCGATATCGGCAATCTCGCCCACCGCGAGTTTCAGGTTTTGCGGATGCACTTGCCAGTCCTGCTTATCACCCTCGCCTCCATCTGGTCTTCGCCGGGGATCGTTTCCGACTTCAAACGGGATTTCTTTGGAAATCCCCCGGAACGTGGCCCTCAACGTGCCTTGGCCGGGTTCGAGCGGATAGAGATAAGGCGGCTGTTTTTGCACATCGGCCAGCTTTTTGGGAAGGACTTCCAATTTGAGCAGAGCCGAACCCAAGACCGACAGCTTGTCGCCGGTTTCGGATTCCACTTCCACCGTGATTCCCGGATCTTCCCCGACCGCCACCGTGGGCTTACCCAATGCCATATGCAGGGCTTTGAATACTATGTCTTCCACAACCACCTCCGCCTCGGCGATGACGTATTTGCTTTTCGGCGTAGCTCGGTAACGGGCTTTCAAGCGGGTTTTGCCCATGTTGACTCCTTGAATCGCCCCTTTGTATGCGAACACCTTGCCGTTTTGGCCGGGGTCTTCCCAGTTCCAATCGGCGGCAGTGGTCAGATCTTCCTGGCGGCCATCTTCGTATTCGCCCATCATTTTCAGTTGGGCCGTCGTACCGATGCCCAACTTCACGTTGGCCGGCTGAATGGTGACTCGCTTGGGATTGTGAGGCGCTTCGACGACCAAGTTGGACTTCTGCGTGAATTTCTGCTTGCCGTCGTTGTAATAAAATTCCAAACCGGTCTTGCCCGTCGAACGGGCGGCGATCACGATTTTCCTGATGTGCGGGTGATATTTGGCGATTTTCAAATCCTCGACCGTGACCGAAGTTTGATCGGTGACATCTTTTTTATTGCCTTCCGCATCGGTGAAAGTCACGGTGTACTCGATCCGGCCATCCTGCGTGATCTTGGCCGAATCCGGGGTGACAGCCAAAGTCGGCTCGGCAGGAGCGACGGATTCCCCCTGGTCCCGGTTGAAGTACCACCAACCGCCCCCGCCCAACACCGCGACTAACAGCAACAGCACCAAAATCAAAGGCAACGGGCTTTTCTTCACGCCCCCGCCTTTCGGCGGCCGCTCTCCCGGAGTTTTCTGGCAGCGCGGGCATTTGGCGTTTCCACTTGCCCGTTCCAAGAACAGCAGCGAGCAAGCCGGGTTCGTGCAAACATGCGGATTGGCGGGCTGTTCGTCCTTGCGGCGGTAACCCGGAGCCCAGACCAAGTGCCATTTCTTGTTGTCGTCCCGATATTTGAACAAACAACACCGGCGGTCGCCGGCCCGTTTTTCCGTCGCCAGCGATTGCAGTTCTTGCAGAGCTTTCGCGTGCAGATTTTTTTCGGAGGCGTTTTTCGGCTCGGCTTTTTCCAGGCTTTTGACCAAAGCCTGAAAATCCGCCTTCAAAGGCCCCATCAGATCTTTATCGCTGGCGCGGGTCACGTTCGGCTGATCGATGCGTTGCCCGGCTTCGTTGCGGAGGTAAAACACAACCTCTTCGCCTTTGCGTTCCGGTTCCCCCACCGCCCCGCCCAGCCATTTGCGAAGAATTTGATAGTTGGAATTGGCTTTGTCGATCAAAGGCCAACCCGCTTCGATCACCGTGTTCTGAAAATCTTTCGCCTGGTTGGAGAGGTCGATCCGCAAAAACGGTTGGGCCATTGGTTTCTCCCGATTCCAGCGGACAACCGGCCAAACCCGGTATCCGTGGCAAGGTATTCCCCCACTCGTAAGAAAGGAGGATCTGATTGTTAAAACAGGAACACTTTTGCTCAGCGTATCACAACTTCCGGGCAAAACAAGCATTTCGCCCGGCGAACTTGAGAAACCCGTGCAGCAATCGGCGCGTGAGTTTCCTTCGCTAGTTCGTCATTGAGCCGCTGCACCCGACAGCCGCATCGCAGCAATCCGCCGTGGAACCCCTGCTCAGGCAACATGATTGCACGAATGGCTTCTTGATGGGAACATTTCGGACGGTTAAACTGTTCCTATGGGAAATCTGCGTTTCAAGTGGAAACGCGGATGGTCGCCGATTGCGATAAACCACCACAATAATTCCTCCTTTCTAAAGCGAGTCTGCCCATGCCACCCAAAGGTTCGGTAACGCGCTGGATGGACCTGGTGAAAGAGGGCGACGAGGAGGCGGCCCAAAAACTCTGGGAACGCTATTTCGAGCGACTCGTGGGCTTGGCCCGCAACCAATTGCGCGGCCTGCCCAAAGGCCCCGCCGACGAAGAAGACGTGGTGCTGAACACCTTCGACAGTTTTTACCGGGGAGCCAAAGCCGGCCGCTACCCGGAACTCAAAGACCGCAATAATCTGTGGCGGTTGTTGATCGCGATGACCGCCAACAAAGCCAGGGACTTGGCCCGAAGACAGCACCGGCAAAAACGCGGCGGCGGCAAAGTGCTGAATGAAGGAACGCTTGCCGGCAAAGAAGCAAACCGGCCTTCGTTCCTGTTGGAAGTGATTAGCCGCGAACCCACCCCGGAATTCGCCGCAGAGTTGGCCGAGGACGTGGAACGCCGTTTGGCCGCCTTGCAGGATGAGACGTTAAGACGTGTCGCGCTTTGGAAAATGGAAGGCCATCAAAACGAAGAGATCGCCCTAAAACTCGGCTGCGTCTCCCGCACGGTGGAAAGAAAACTCCAACTCATCCGCCGCGTATGGACCGGCGAGGTGGAATAATCAAACCCGCCGGCCTGCGAAAACCCGCAAACCGAAATCGACCCGCATTCACCATCACCTCTTGGGCAAAGATATGTCCCAGCCTCGTTTGGATCGGGAAGAATACGTCGAGCAAGCGTACTTCTTTCGCGTGTACCGCGAACGTTTGGAGGAAAACACGCCTTCGCAGGAAATCCTGGTGGCGATTCGCGAGGAAATTCTGGCCACTACCAAGCTGCCGATGGCGATTGATTTCCTCAAAGATGAAGTCAAACACACCGGGAAGCTCAGCACGGGCATGGTGTTGCTGCCGCATTATTTTTCCGCCTTCCAAACCTTCGTGATCGAATGCGCCGAGGCGGAACGCGGGAAGTTCGATCAGGTCATCGGGCTGCAAATTTTAGAGCACGAAGCCGAGTACCTTACGAAGTCGCCTACGCCGGCGGGGCTTTTTATCTATCAGTTTGAATGCCTCACCCGCAATCGCTTAGGTTACGATCGCGGTTTGGAAGCCATCGCGGCGGACCCGTTGTACGATGAAGATTGGCGGGCGTGGATTCGCCAACTCCGCCGCGAGTTGGGAGTGGTCGAGTTTGCCGATTTGATCTATCGCCGGTCGCTGCAATATCAGCAGGAACTCCGAAGGCGAAAAGGCGATGAGAATTTCACGCTGCCTTTCCCGTTATTCTTCGGCGTTCAGGAAGGCCGAATCGCCAAGGCCAACCTGGGGAAAGATCCGCTTTACATGTTCGCGGCTTTGCAAAGGCAACTCGATTACCCCGCCGTGCCCCGCCGAAAACGCAGGGACGATCAACCCGTGATCCATCCCGCTTTGCAAGAGCGGTTCAAACGGTTGGAGCAACGCATCAAGATTCTGGAAATGGAAACCCAAGGCAAGTTGGATCTCAGCCAATTCTACGTCAAGCCGCCGGATGTTTCGGAGCACGAGGAGGAGCAGAAAAAACTCCCCCCCGATGCCAAGTCCGATCAGTTTTCGTGAACCGCCCGATTTGATTTGGAAGGCCGTGGAGATGCTACCAAAGTGGGCCTTTGCACTTGTAGTCTGGATGTTGCTATTCTCAATCCCAGTCGCGCTCATGCGGACATCTGGATTGACGTTTATAACTATGTGGCGACGAATTAGGCGATTTATGGTGCTCGCCCTTCTACTCAGTATTATTTCAGCAGCTATTGCTGGTTTGGTAAGTGGATTTGTTGGTTTTCTCGGTACGTTCATTGCCTCACTCTTGTGGTGGTTGTGGTTGGCAATGACCTGGGGAATATATAAAGTCAAATAGAGGTTGCTCCTAACAAGGTCGCCTGCGTGGCAAAGTCGAAAACGCCGGGAAGTTTTCGGTTCGCGGGCCGTCCAAGGCTTTTTCTGACGAAACGCCCGGATCATAGTCGCTTTGTCCCCTCTCCCCTTGGGGGAGAGGGTTAGGGTGAGGGGGCCGATTTCCAGTTCGGCATCCACTCTTTATCGAACCCCTCATCCGGCCTTCGGCCACCTTCTCCCCCAAGGGGAGAAGGGACAAATTCATGCGTTTTGGTATTGGCGAAGCGGCGGAATTATTTGGGAATATCCTTGGATTGATTCAACAAACCGTTCAGCCGTTGTTGCGCTTGGGTTTTGAGCTGACTGAAACGGGGTTGCCAATCGCCTTGGGCGAGTTTTTCAAATCGTTCTTGGGCTTCTTCCCGGCGATTGTGCCGAAGGAGAAATTCCGCGTGGTCCCAAAGGATTTGGGCGTTCGTGGATTCCGCCTCGAAGGCTTGCCGATAGGCCCGATCCGCCCACTCGAGGTTTTGTTGATTGGCCATCTCCTGAGCCAAAGCCAACCACGGGGCGGATTCGTTGGGCTTATCCGCCAAGGGTGTGGTCAGGTAATCCCACGCCAATTCCCGGTCGCCCAACTTGGCGACGATGCGGGCCGCGACTTGGCAAGCGGCGGTGTCATCGGGATCGAGCACTCGCCAGCGATCCGCCAAACGAATCGCCCGCCGTTTCAGATCCGTTTCGGGATTCTTCGCCCCCGCCAGCGCTTCCATGCGGTTCAATAACCCGGCATAGTCCGTGCGGATATTTTGCAGGTTGACCAACTCCGGCAGCGATTCGTATTCCAATTGCATCGCTCGCTCCAAACGGGCCACCGACAACGCTTCTTGGTTTTGCTTTTGTGCGATCTCGGACGCCTTCCGCCATAAGCCGGGCTGTTGCGACCAAGACTTCAGCTTCAGGAGTGGAGCCAACAATGCCTCGGCGTCGGCGAAGCGGTTTTGCTCCATCAAATCCCCCGCCGCGATGATTGTTGCGACGGGGTCTTTTTCCGGGGACAGATCTTTCAGAGCCTGGGCCATTAAACTTTCGCTGAGCGAGTCTTTCTTCAGCCGAGCGGCCCGCATCGCGACTAATAAAGCCGCCCGACGATTGCCGGCTTTGAGGAATTTGGTTTGCAGGTCTTCCAAGTAAGCGGCCCAGGCTTTCGTACCCGCGTGATTGATGAACCCCGTTCGCACCGTTGCGGTAATGGGCGGAAGAATTCCCTCGGCCAAGAGTTCTTGCGACAAGGCTTCCAACTCCCGCACGGCTTCCGCCGTCTCACCCAATTCCGAACGCCAAAAGGCGGCTTGATAACGGGCCTGCAAAGAGAGCCTCGGCTGTTTGGCGAACTCCTCAGCGATTTGAACGTAATCCGCCAAACCCTGCGGATCGGTGTCTTTGGCCTGCATGATTTTCAACAACAGCCAACGCAGTTCGGGCGATTGCAAATTGCGGATCGAGTCTAACCCGCGTTTGCGTTCGAGTTTGACTTCCGCCGCCGAGCGGTCATTCACCGCTAACCCCGTGGACCAGCGGGCGTACAAATTGCGGGCCATCGTCAACCGCTGAATGAACCCCGTCTCCGGCCCATCAATGCGGAAATCTTTGTTGTCCCCGCTGTTCGCCCATTGGAATTGTTGGGCGAGATATTTCGCCAAGGGGGAATGAGGATGTTTTTGCGTCAACAGACCGCCGGGGTTGGCAAGCCCCGTATATTGATGCAGACCCGCCAACAGCACGTAGAGTCCGATCCGGTGATCTTCCTTGGCGAAGTACCGCTGTTGGAGCAACGTCGTCAACTCGGAAATGCTGCCTTGGGCGTAGTAACATCCTAACCGCAACAGGGCGGCCTCTTCATCCAACGCGAGCCATTGCCCGTTGGTTGCCAATTGTTGTTGGGCTGCGGTTTCGTAGCTCTCCGGCGTGCGGAATGGCATCGGCAGCACCACGAGATCTTTTAAGTTCGGCTTAAGGTTCGGTGCTTTCGTCGGCTGGCGTTTCCAGTCGGATTGGCTGATGCGTTTGCCGGCTTCGTCCAAAACTTCCACGGAACCCTGCTCGCCGAATTTCACGGTAAGCAGCGGCTTGTTGGTTTTGGAATCCACGACTTGCCGTTCTTGCAGAGAGCCATCCGGGCGGAAGACCATTAACAAGTAACGGCTTGCTTCTTGCTCGGCTTTGTCATTTTGCAGCGGAACCAAAGCAATCGCGTGCTTGCCCACACTGCGAACATCGCAGCCCACCGCCAAATCCTCGGCGGGCGGGATGAGCCAGGGAATCAGCCTTTGGAGTTCCGCCCGATGGAAGCGGCTGACCGTGCGTTTTCCGCCCAGTCCCAATTCCTCGTAAAGATGCAGCAGCGATTCCCCATCGCAAAGCACCCGTTCTTTCAAGCCTTCGGAAACCGTGCGCTCATAAATATAGCGGCCTTGGCCATCGCAGCGGATCATCAAACTCTTGCCGACTTGGCTGGAAGGCAGCGTGATGGTCTCCCAACCTTGCCGGCGGGCGGAGTCGATCAGATGCTGGGCTTCTGGATCAATCTTCCCGCATTCGGGGGCGAGATTCGCAGGCCCGTGGGATTCCAGCAGGGAAAGCACATCCGCCGAAAGCGTGTTCAACCCTGGTGCAAACGCCGGCAAATCCCCAAACCGCCCGATGGACCAATTGCTGCCGGTCGGGGTCGGTGTCGGCAATTCTCCGAGGAATTGGAGGAATTGAAGTTCGGCATTCTTACCAAATTGCCCAGGAGCACCCAAGTCCAGGAGGGTTCCATCAACATCCCAATCATTAGGCGCACTAATTCTTAGTCTAACAGCCGGGTTAGCGAGGATTTGATTTCCCAATAGATTGACTCGATAGCCGGATACAAACTCAAGATTGGGGGGGTGGAATGGAGTGCCTGAAACTATCAATCCCTCATTGACGTAGGCATCGAATCTCGTTCGTTTGGAAAATAGGCGATTGAGATTGGTGGTATATTCCCCATCAACATTTCGGATGCCCTGGGCGACTTCAGCCGTGAGTAGCACGGGGCGGTTCCAAGTCTCAGTTCCCTTCCTATCGATGGGACCGGATTGAATTTGAGGAATGCCGCCAAACATGGGCATCACCGGAATGCCATTGACTGACTCCTCCATCCAGACGTTGCCGAAATTCGCGGGCCTTCCCCACATGCGGAGATTGCCATTTACATTCACATCCGATGGCAGAGAATCCTGGAGGTTGAAGTCAAAATCTATCCCAATCCTTCTGTAACCATCTGGAGAAAAACTGTTATAGCTCTCCCAAGTATTGGGTATCCCAAGACCGAAACGGTTGCCGCCCACACCGCCTCCGCCCATCATCCCGCCGATGCCGCCGCCCATCATTCCGCCGCCGTTCGATTGTGGCATGGCCCAATAGTTCAAATACTGCGTGGCCTGCACGGGGGCGGCGAAGGCTCCCGTGTAAAGTTGCCAGGCATTCAAACCTTGGGTCACGCTTTGTTGGCCGTTGGACCAGCGGTAAGTGATGGGCGGAATCCGCACCAAGACGGTTTGCAACAAATCCTCTACCGATTTGGCACGCGTGTTCTTGCTCGTTGTATTGATGACCGGCTTGCCGCCCGGTTCATAGACCACGGGGATTTTCGGCGGGCAGGGATAGATCGCCCAGTGATCCTGCCGGCCCCTATCCACGTTGAACTGCGCGTACATCGCTTCGTTTTCCAGCACCAACAGCGAAGTGAAAGGCGACATGACGTACATGGCCTTGCTGAGCGCGATGATCTCCGGCTTGTGCTGCTCCGCTCCGCTCGCCACCAAGCGGTCGATTTCCAACTTCGCCCAAGTCCGGGGCAAATAGCCGGCATGCTCGGCGATGTCTTTCACGGGAATGGTTTGGCGATAAGTCTTGCCGGCGAGAGTCCCGGTGATGGTGATGACTTGGGGAAGTTCCGCCTTTTCTTCCAGGCGGGCGATCGCGCAAAGTTCCTCGCCCTGGGCCAAGGTCTCTGAAAATTGCAGGAAGCGGGGTTTCGAGCCATCGCCTGTGACTTTCACGTTCAACACGCGGGGGGAGTTCAACAGCGACAACAATTCAAACGCCCGCCAGCCGATTTCTTCATCGGGATTGATCTGCGTGAAGTAGCCGCCGGTGTGGTCGGCGGCGGCTTTCATAAAGGTTTGCGACCAGCGTTTGCCCACGCCGATGCCCACGTACTTCGCATCACCGGGAAGCCGGCGGAGCAGGGTTTCGGTTTCCTGCTCGCCCAAAATGGCCACGCCCGCCCCCAGATGCACCAGATACGATTCCGCTTGCTCGGCCTTCACGAAGGGTTGGCATGCGGCAAGGGCTTTTTCCAAATCGAGCGCCCCGATAAGATGGACTTGGTTCAAATGCTTGATGGCCGCTTGGACGTTTTCCACGGTGCAGGCCACGGGTTTTTCTTGCCAAGCCTGGGTTCGCGTGCCGGCGGTGAGGATCGAAAACGTATCCGCATGCTCGGCGTTTTTCAAAAGCGTATGCAGCACTTCAATCTGCACGCGGGCCAGCAGCGAATTGCGGTTCCCGGCGGACTCGAACAAGAACACCCAATTGCGGGGCTTGCGTTTGAGTTCCCCCCGCAAATCGGGGCGGTAGCGAAGCATCAAATACTCTCGGCCTTCGTGGGTCACATGGGAGAACCTCGCGGCCTCTGCTTCGGGATTCGCCGCTTGCCGATCTTCCAATTCGATCACCAAATCCCTGTCATCCACGATGCTTTGAGCGGTGGTTTCCAAAACCAAATCCTCGCCCAAGGCTTTGCTGTTGAGGGAATGCGAAGGGCTGGACCATTTTCGCTTGGCGTGGTTTTTGACCAAAACACGAGTGGACCAATCGCGGACGAGTTCCAAACTATGCCCCGCCGGGAAGCGGTAATGCACGTTGCCGTAAGCGGAGGCGAGGCGTTGGGTGTAACTGATGACAAGGCGTTTTTCCTGCCGAGCCTCCAAGGGGAAAACCCGCATTTTGAAAGTGCTGCCATCCACCCATTCCAACAAGGCGGGGTCTCGGCGGGTGTAGCGGATTTGCTCGAACACGTTGCGGGCATGATCGCGTTCGGCCATCCCGCCTTCCATCAGGTTCTCGCCCACGTACATCGCCAACCGCGACAGCGAAGCATCGGCGGGCAGCGGAAAATAAAACGTGCCCTCCATTTGGCTCCAACTCCCGTTGAAATACGTCTGATCGATTGTCGTGCGGGCGAAGCCGTCTTCGATGTGAACATCAATGTGCTGTTTGCGGAGCGAAAGCGACATTTCCTGCCCGCTGGGATCAACCGCGACCAAGGCCCCGCCGGCGTGTTCGCTTTTGGGAATCAAAGGCGACTCGGCGGAAGCCATCAGTTCTTTCGTCCACAACAACGCTTCCGAAGCCCGCGGCGCGGGAAGCCGTTGTTCTTCTTTCAGCAGTTGCCCGGCGGCGACAGGTTCTTTCACGCCAGAAACTTTGACTTTTCCCTGTGTGACCAAAACATCGGTCTCGGCCTTGTTCGCTTTGATGAGAAACTTCGTGCCCAAAGCCGTGATGTTCTTATGGGGCGTTTCCACCACGAAGGGGGATTTACTTTCGATGAGATGCTGCGGCACGACTTCCACGAAAATTTCGCCCGCCCGCACCAATAGCCTTCTTGCGGATTTGACTTCGACTTGGGTGTTTTCGTTGAGGAACAATGTGGAGCCATCCGGCAGCGTGACTCGCCTGCGTTCGCGGGCTTGGGTTTCAATCGTGGAACCGACCGCGACTTTCCAAGCAGCAGGCGAAGCCGGTTTCACAACCGGTTGCAACACGCCTGGGGGAAGGTATTCCACGGAGGAAACGGTCTCGGTTTTCGCGGTGGAGCGTTGCGAAGGCTTCTTGTGGGCCGATGGAAAGATTAAGGCGAACATCGCCAAGAGTGCGATTCCCGTTAAGATCACGGCGGAGCCGGAACCGCTGCGTTTGCTGCGTTTTCTCCCGGCAGTTCGTGAAGCCGGTTGGGTCGAAGTCCCTAGAGCGGCCGGCTGTCGCGGCGGAGTTGCGAAACGCGCAGCATCGATTTGATTCAACATGGCCGGTGTCTCCCCTTGGTGAATGAGTTGTCGGGCTTGGGTCAGAATTTTTTCGTGCCGAGTTTCCGAAAGCGGGTCGGCCTCGGCGGAATCCAGCAGGTGTTCCAACTCGGCATCGCGGAGATCTTCCCAAGCGGGAAGATGCAAGGCATCGGCCAATTGGCGGGCTAGGAACGGAAATTCGGGCGTAAGATCGCTCATGTGACTTCTCGGTCGATAGGGATTTTTAGCCACGGATGGAACACGGTATTCAGAAAGGGAGACGTGCATCGCTCCGCTTGAGCGATTTGTTCGACGAGGCTCTATTTGACCCCCAGAACGACCTCATTGCTCCAGTACGTTTTCTTCTCCCCGCCGGGTGTGAAGCCCATGCGCAGAGACTCTGTTTTCGACTTCCCTGCCTCAAATTGCATGACCAGCACTTTCTCGTAGGCTTCGCCGGGCTTAAGCTGCACGGGCAGGACAGCGTTTCTGTAGCACGCCCACATCTTGTAGGTGAAATGAGGGTTGCTCCACTTCCAGTAAAAATCCCAACTGCAACTCGCGACCTGGAACGATTGAGTCTTCTCCGAAGAATTGACCACGCGCAGTTTCATCTCGAACTCTTCGCCCGGTTTGACCTGTGTTTTCGCCGGCCAGATGGTCACGCAGAACTGTTGATGATCGAAGACATCTTCGTTGCCTTTGGCTTCAGGCTTGGCGGGCTCCTTCGCGGGTGGATTGTCGCCGCATACGGCGAAACCCACAAACACGACCAGGGTGATTACGGGCCACAGACTGCGAAGTAATGGTGACATAGGTTTTTCCTAAATTCTGGCGGAGGAAGATTTTTCGCGTGTCAATCGGGAACGTCGTGGCCGCGTCGGCGGAGTTCCTTGCGGATTTTTTCGATGGCTCTTTTGCGGTACACGGGGACGGAACTCGCGGGGATGTCCAATTCCGCCGCCAGGAATTCGCTGGAGGCCACGCGGTCGCGGGCCAGGGCATCGGCGAGAATGATTTTCCGCTGATGGTCCGGCAGGTTCGTGAGGATTTCCCGCAAATCGCCGTGCCGGGGATGTGTCAACATCTGGGCATCGGCCGCTTCGGGATGGCCGTTTTTTCTAGGGTCGGCATGTTCGGCGAGTCGGGGCGGGTCGGTGGAGATTTCTTTTCGCCTCGCTTTGTGCCAACCGACTTTTAAGACATCCCTGGCGGCGTTTTCGGCGATCCGTAAAAACCAAACTCGCAGCGAAGATTTTCGTTCATCGTATTGCCCGCGGGCTTGCCAAAGTCGGAACAAGGCAATCGAGAGCACATCGTCAATGTCGCCGGCGTTCAACACCCCCCGAAATCGCGAGCGCAAAATCGCGATCACGAAAGGGCCGTAAAGATTGAGAATTTCCGCGAGCGTTTGCTCATCCGCCGCCCGCAGACGTTCTCCCAAATCGGGTAGGTGAGTCAACGTCATCCCGCGTGGTTCTCTCGAAAAGTGCCCCGCCCTTTTCGACAACAAATTTTTCGGGTGGGCTTCACGAACAATTACGAACCACGATTACAGATTTCCGCCGGGCAGTCAATTTTGCGGCGACGCATCCAGCGGAAACGAGCCATGCAGGCGAACAGCAGCCCACGAAGACTCGCGCCTGGGAAGAATCGGCGAGCGGGGAGTGTAAGTCCCGTAAGGATTTCGTTAAAAATTTGGGTGACCCCGATTCTTGAATCGGGGTCGCGCCGCGACAAGAGGCAACGGGAAAAATGACTAATGACCAAGCCGCAATGACCAATGACAAATAATTGGAGAGCCTCTTGTAAACCCAGGTTCAAGAACCTGGGCGACCCCCACAATCTATCCGTTGGTCTGCTTGGGAAATTAGTTCGCGTTCGCGGATTGCACGGGAGGCGAAACCGTTTTGACTCGCGGGGTGAGTTTGACCAGCAGCACATCATCTTCCAAGGCTTCCCCATCGCTGCAATCTTTGGGCAAACGAGCCAAGGCTTGCGTCTCCGCGAGCGGTTCCAGCTCATTCAGAATCTGCCGATACCCTACGACATACAGCGGGGATTGCATTTGCAGCTTGGGCTGCAGATCTTTTAGGCATTCCACGCGGAACACCGGAGAGCCCAAGTGATAAACCAGCGGATCGCGCTTCATGCAGAACACGCAAACCGGCTGGCTGGGCAAGACGTGTCGGCGGATGTCTTTGGCGAACGCCTCGACTTCCACGCGATGGTCGAACTGAGGCAGCACGGCGTTGAAGACCACCAAGCTGCCGACCATCAATAACAGAATGTTCGCCGCCACCACGCCGATAATTTGCCGATGATGGAGAAACCACCACCCCGCGATCTGGCAGAGGCCGAACGTGGTTCCCAGCATCATGGCGGGCACGAACAGTTCGGCGCAGTTCGCAAAACGACGAGTATCAACAAGCCGCTGCAAACGATTCCCAGCCCCATCAGCCCTCCCATCGCGCGGCGGGTGATCGAAAACCGGCCTTCGCGAAACCCGGAAAGTACGTTCGCTAAACTTCTGGCCGCCAGCAGCGTGAAGATGGGCAGCATCGCCAGTAGATAATGCTTGTGCTTCACGGCGGAGAGCGTCACGATGGCCAATTGCGAGAACAGCCAAATCCAGAGAAAGCGTGCTCTGGGGATCTCGCCTCGTCCAAGCGGCCCGCCAACTCTCGCGAAACGATGCCACCGCGAAAGGCAGCCAGGGCATGGGCATCCAAAACAGAAAGGGAACGTAAAACCAGATCGGGTTTTGGCCCATTTCCCCCAAGGCGCGCCCGATGGTTTCCCTCCGCCAAATTTCCCAGGCATTTGGGGCTTGTTCCAGCACCAAAGTCGGCCAAATCACGATGGCGGAAACAAAACAAACGATGCCCAGCGGGTGGACCAATTTTTTCAGCAGCCGCCAATCTCGTTGAATGCCGCAGTACACGAACATCGGAGCCAGCACCATCGCCGGTCCGTAATGAAACTTGGCCAACCACGCCAGCGAAAGCAAAACGTAAACCGCGAGCCAGCGAAGAAAAGACCACACGCGAGATTCCGCTTCCTGCCGGTCGGCGATGAGGAACAAAGCGGTCGTTGTGAACAAGCACAACACCATGTCGATTTCCGCTTTGCGGGCGAACATCAGAAACCAAACGGAAGTCAGTTGCACGAACATAGCCGTCCAACCGATGCGCGGCCCATACCAGCGTTTGGCCCACAATCCCATCAGCCCCGCGAGCAGCAACCCCGCGAAAGCCGAGGGCAGCCGGGCCGTCAGCGGGGAAAGTTCGCCGCACAGTTTCGCGGACCCCGCCACGATCCAGAAAGCCAAAGGCGGCTTTCGCAAGCGGGGCAGACCGCCGAAGGTGGGAAACACCCAATTTCGGCTTTCGATCATCTCTCTTGCAGGAACCACCGCATAAACTTCGTGCGAGCTAAACGTGCGGTAAGATCCTAGATGATAAAACAGCACTAACCCCGCCACCAAAATCAAGCCGATTGCCGCCCAAGGCCAAGCGCAGATTCTTCCCGGCAACGGCTGTTTCGGGGAAGCCGATGGTTCGCTCAGGGGAAATTTCGACCAGCGGCGAGGCGGTGGCGGAAGCGTGGCCATGATTTTCGCATCCCTGCGAAGACACAAAATCCTGCCTTGGAACAAAATCCGTCAAACGGCCCTGAGCCGGTACGGGTTTGCGGAGGGAACAAACTCGAAGCAAGCCGACAGGAAACGCGGGATTCATCCCTCAGAAAGAACTTAAATCGGTTGAAGGATCGGAGAAGCTCAAACAAACATTGGAAGTTTAGGAAGTGAGAGGGCGCGGAGTATGCCGGAATCCCGCCGAACTGTCCAGAGCGAATCGAGAAAAACCCGATGCCTCATCAAGCCTGAGAATTCCTGTGGGCCACTGCTGTTGTCGGAACTTTCAGAGTGAGGATTGAGAATGAAAGAGAGAGGATAGAATTCCGAATGATCGTGCCTTTTCCATCCTCGACCCTCCAACTTCCATCTATTCTTGGGCCTGGACAATTTTATGCAATTGGTCGATGGGCAGGGCAGCGAGTTTTTGCCGGGAACCGTCCGGCCAGAGGATTTCGGCTTGGCTGATTTCATCAGTTTTTCCCAGCCCGAAGGTCACGGGCAATTCCACTTGCGAAAGATAACTGCGGGTGGGCATTACGCGCTGCGTGAGTTTGCGGCCATCGGGAAGCGTAATCGTAACGGCCGCCCCGATGGCATCGCGGTTGCCAGGGCGGCCTTCGAGCTTGAAGCGAATCCAATGATGGCCCAGGGCTTGATCGTTCCGTAACAAGCGGGGCGACCTACCGCTGGCAGTGATGAGGATGTCTTGATCGCCGTCGCCGTCGATGTCGGCATAAGCCGCAGCGCGTCCGACCATCGGTTGGAGCAAATCTTTGCCGGTCGATTCCTCGGTCAACGGGCAAAACTCCACCGCGTGCGAGGCTCCGCAATTCCAGAGAATTTGCGGCGGCTGTTCGTAGTGCTGGCTGGATTGCACTTTTTGAATGTCTTCCTCCAAATGCCCGTTGGCGGCGAAAATGTCCAAGCGGCCATCTAAGTCGGCATCGAAATAAAACACGCCGAAGGTTAGATCTTGGCGGGTGCTTTTCAATCCGCTGGGCAAGGCTTGGTCCATGAAACTCATCTCCCCGCCCCGCGAAACGTACAGGGCGGTCATCTCGTTGGAGAAGTTGCCGATCGCGACGCCCAAAGAACCATCTTCGCGGAACTGGCCGACATCAATGCCCATCGCACCGCGGGCTTTGCCGTTGGTGTCGAACGCCACGCCGGCGGTCACGGCCAGTTCATCAAACCGGCCGTTGTGCAGATTGTGGAACAAGAAATTCCGCACGGTGTCGTTGGCGATCATCACGTCCAGCCAGCCGTCTTCATCGAAATCCGCGAAGGTCACGCCCAGCGATTTTCCCATCCGCGCCCCGGTATCGGGGTTCCGCAAAAGCAAGCCGGCGGCCTCGGCCACTTCGGTGAATTTCCCATCGCCGTCGTTGCGATACAAATACGGGTCGGCTTCCTTAAATGCCTGCGGGCGGCCATACGCTCTGCCGCCGCCTTTCAGCGTGAAGTCGTTCTGCAAATCCAGTTCCCGCGACCAGACCAAATAATTCGCGACGAGCAAATCCAAATCGCCGTCGCGGTCGTAATCGAACCAACCGCAACTGGTGCTCCATTCGGTTTCGCCGCCGGCGATGTTCGCGGCGGCGGTGACTTCCTCGAAACGGCCATTTCCCAAGTTGCGAAACAGATGGTTTGGGCCGACGGCGGAAATGAACACATCCACCAAGCCATCGTTGTCGTAATCGCCGCAAGCCGCGCCCATGCCGTAGAAGGAAACGTCCAAGCCCGAACCTTCAGTCACGTTCTGAAACTTCCCTGTGCCATCGTTTCGATAGAGATTCATCGTCGCAGGTTTGGGGTTGGGGCGTTTGTCTTCCGGCCAGCGGGTGGAATTGATGAACAGCAAATCCTGATCGCCATCGTTGTCGAAATCGAAAAACGCGCAGCCGCCACCCATTGTTTCGGGCAGAAGTTTTTCGCCGGCAGCTCCGTTTTCGTGACGAAACGTGATGCCCGCAGCTTGGGTGATGTCCGTAAACGGCACGCGCGGCAGTTCGACCGGCGGCAACGCGGCTTTCACGGGAGCCAATGGGGTTTGCTTTTGGGGCGGCTCGGCTTCGGGCCGATTCCACCAAAAGTAGCCGACGACGACAATGCCGCCGAGAACCAAAATCGCCGCCAAAGACCAGCGAAACGCCCGCCCGATGATGGCATCGTTCTGAACATCTTCTTCTTCCAACCGAGCCGGTTGGTTTTCGGTAGACATGATGAGAAACCTTCAAAGTAAAACAGCCGAGCGGCAGAAGATGTCGCTCGCAAAACCTTGGTTGGGATGTGTGTGTTTCAAGAAAGGGGGTGAGGGCTTCTTGACAACGCTTCTGAGCTTCGGGAATCGCGAAGCGATGGCAGCATTTAGCCGTCGGCGTAAGCCGACGGTATGGATGTAACAAAACCGTTTGGAGCCGCGAAGCGGCGACAGCAGGTAGGCAGCAATAGGTACACGAAGAATTGCTGCCGCCGCTTCGCGGCTCCCGAATTTTTATTGCCTCTTCTCCACGGGCTGACGCCCGTGGCTATATGCTACCACCGCTTCGCGGTTCAGGAAAAGATCTACCAACTTTCTTGAAACACATACGTTCGGGCTAGCTCATTTGAACTGTAAGTAACCGGCTTCTTCAAATTCTTTGATCGTTTCCAACAAATGGTCGCGGATGTGGCGGATGCGTTCGCCATCGTGGATTTTTTTGCCTTGGGCGTCGGTGACGTAAAACACGTCCACCACCTGATCGAGATGCGTTGAGATCCGCGCCAACATCACCGAAAGATCCAAGCGGAAAATCGCACGGGTCGCGGTGTAAAGCAGACCGGGGCGGTCGTGGGCGAACACATCAATAATCGTGCAGCGCGACGAGGTGTTGTTGTCGATCACCACCCGCAAAGGCAGTTCGGAAAACGCTGCCGGCTCTTCCCGTTGAAACCGCGTATTGCGGCGGAACAGCGGTTTGACTTCGGTCTCCCCTTGCAGTGCCGCGCGAATGGAGCGGGTGATGTCTTCGAGCCGGCTGTCGGGAACGGGGCCGCGATAATCGCGGTCGATCACCCGGTAACGGTCCACAACGTAACCATCCAAACTGGTGCTGATGTCGGCGGTGAGAATTTCCAGCCGCTTGGCCGTCAAAACGCCCACCGTGCGATGAAAACAGCCCGCCGCCGATTTCTCATGCGTGATCAGCCGGTAGGTGACGGTTCCGGTTTCGGGGTCGGCCTCGCCATCCAAGAAAAACTCGCCCGGTTCCAAACGCCCGATGGCCTCCAAGTCGGAAGCGATTTGTTCGGGGCTGTATTCGTTGATGTAGTGCGGTGGAAAGGCGTCGAGTTGGCGATTGATCCAATCTCCTGCCGAAAGTTCGCCGCGTTGGTCTTTCAAAGGCACAAACGCTCGATGAAGATGCTCTTTGATGACTTTCAGCCGTTGCTCTTCCCGGGATTGCAACCGCCTGCCGCTTAAGGCGTGCATTGTGCCATCGTAAAGTTCGGCGAGCAGTTCCCCTTTCCAATCGGTCCACACGCCCGGCCCCACCGCCGTGATGTCTGCCGCCGTCAGCACGAACAGCATGCGTAAGGTATCGGCACTGCCCACGCTATGGCTGAAAGGCATCAAAATCGCGGGGTCGCTAATGTCCCGCCGAAACGCCAAATGGGCCATCGTCAAATGCTGATGCACCAAGAATGCCAAAATCTGAGCGCGGTGTTCCGGGAGATTCAACCGCACGGCAATTCGCTCGGCGATGCGTTTCCCGACTTCGCTGTGGTCTTCTTCGTAGCCTTTTCCCAAGTCGTGCAGGAGGATCGCCAGATGCAAAATTTCCTTGCGTTTGATGTTGCGATAGGCATTCCCCAAGGCTCCGGGAACGTGTTCGAATCGGGTGGCGGCTTCGACGGCCCGCAGCGTGTGCTCATCCACCGTGTAGCTGTGATATTGATTGAACTGCAACAGGCAGCGGGCATGGGCCATATCGGGAATCAAAAGTTCGAGCGCGCCCACATCGTACAAACTTCGCAGCGTGCTTCCCAAATGCGTGGTGCGGCCCAAGATCGCCGAAAAAATGCGGGCCGACTCCGGCGAAACCTGATTGGGAAGTTTGGCCACCGCCAGTTTTAAGGCATCGATCAACTCCGGAACGGGAGCCAACCCATTGAGCATCGCGGAATGATACAGCCGCAGTATCTCTTCGAGGCTGCCCAAAACTTTGGCACGAAACCGAGGCAACACGTCCACGCCGCGATAACTCACGCGGTATTTGCCTTCCGCCCGGTGCGCCATTGCGAAGTTCAAAATTCGCGTGCTGAAAGTGCGGGGTTGATGCCGAACCAAAAAACGATCCACGATCAGCGCCATGCGCCGGCAATGGCGGAAATACGTTTGCATGAAGCGTTCGACGGGACGCTGCCCGGCCATTCCGGTAATGCCCCGTTCTTCGGCGATGCGAAGTTGCTCATCGCGGGTCAGCAGGTCTTGGGCTTTGTTCGCGGCCAGGTGCAGATCGATCCGCACCCGCAGCAGATATTCGTAAGCCGCGATCAGATGCCGGGCATCTTCTTTGTTTAAGGCTCCCTTCAAACGTAGCGAATTGAAATCGCTTGTCTGATAGTGGGCGTAACCGATCCAGCGGAGCAAGTGCAAATCCCTTAGCCCGCCCGTGCAGCGTTTGACGTCGGGTTCGAGTTGATGCACCGTGGTGCCGAACTGCCCGCGTTCTTCACCGCGAGCCGCGATGCAATCTTGCGTGAAAGCCCGCAGCCTCTTGCGGATGATATTCCGCGCGAAGCGTTTTTGCAGTTGCTCAAACAGCGAACTCGACCCCCAAAGCAAGCGGGCTTCGACCAGCGAGGTGGCGATTTGGGCTTCCGTTTTCGCCATGCTCAGCGTTTCGCCGATCGTGCGCACGCTGTGCCCCAATTCGATGCCGCCGTCCCAATAGGTCCGCACGACTTTCGAGCTGAAATTCTGGTAAAGCGGTTGGATTTTGGAGGAATATAAAAACAGCAAATCCAAATCGGAAAAGGGAGCCAAGTCGCCCCGCCCCGTGCCGCCCACGGCAATCAACGCGGAATGTTCGCGGATTTTTTCCTGCTCGCCGACGGGAAGCGCCGCCAATTCCGCTTCAAACAGCCGAAGGATGTGGGTTTCCACCGCATCGGAGAACGTCGCCGCGATTTGAACGCCCGGCGCTCCGTTCAAAAATTGCCGGCGGGCCTGTTCCCGAATCGTCGCCAACTCCGCTTTGCGAAGCTGGATGGTTTCCAAGGAAGAATTGATGACCGAAATCGCTCCACTCCTGAATGTCGGGCGGTGTAAAGTCCCTTATTTTCGCATGGAGCCGATTCCGCTTCAATAGTAACCCGACAATTGGAACGACATAACAATGACATGAATGACACCGCGATGCCCGAAGTTTTGCGGCAACGCCTAATGGCCGGAGCCGGAACCCAGGGTTTGGTTGAGGAAATCCAAATCCCCTTCCAATTGATTAAGCATTTCCATTTGCCCGGCGGTCCCGGATTTCCCTGAAGAGCCGAGTATGGCTTTTGTCAGCGATTTGACGTCGTAATTGCCTCGCGAACCTTGCCGACTTCCCGCCCGGCGGTTTTGGAACCGATCCAGAGCGGCGTTGACGGCTTCGTTCTGATCTGCATTCTGATCCGCGTTCTGAACGACTCCGTGCGAAATTCGCCCGGAAGACCAACCCGCGGGTTCGCGTTTCGCGCGGAGTTTGGCGGCCTTGGCCCGTTCCATTGCCAATTCTGCTTCTTGGCGGGCCATTTCCCGCTGTTGTTTTCTGGCCTCGGCTTGCGTGTGTTGTTTGTCGAGATAAGAAAACGTCCCCGAAACCACGCCGCCCAAAAGCCCCGTGACCACCACCGCCGCGAACAACGTGGAAGCCGTCTGATTTCGCCGGCACCAACGGTAAAGCCGTTCGACTTCGGTAATCGGTCGGCTGAGAATCGGTTCGCCCCGCCGGAAGCGGTGGATCTCATCGGCCAATTCCTGCGCCGATTCAAACCGTTTGGCGGGTTCCTTTTCCAAGCATCTGAGGCAGATGGTTTCCAAATCCTTGGGCACGGTTTTGTCGAACGTGCGCGGGCTGGGGGCCGGTTCGCTGACAATCTTCACCAGCAGCGATTGCAAACTGCCTTCTTGAAACGGACGCCGGCCCGTGAGCATTTCGTATAAGATCACGCCCAGCGAATACACATCGGCCCGGCGGTCTGCAGAATGAGAGTTGCCTTGGGCTTGTTCGGGAGCCATATAAGCCGGCGTGCCCAAAATGCTGCCTTCGTGATGAATGGTTTGCAATTCGGAATCCCGTTTGGCCAAACCGAAGTCGGCCACGTAAGGCTGAAGCTTTTGATCCAACAAGATATTGGCCGGCTTCAAATCCCGATGCACCACGCCTTGTTGATGGGCATAATCCAACGCCTCTGCGATTTTAATGAACAATTCCAAGGCTTCCCGTTCGGGCAATCGCTTGGCTTTGATACATTCATCGAGAGCTTGGCCTTCGATAAAATCGCTGACGATATAAATTTGGTTGGCGACTTGAGAAACTTCATGGACGGAGACGATGTTCGGGTGTCGAAGTTGAGCGGCAGCGCGGGCCTCGCGAAGAAACTGCTCGGTCTCCGCCGGGCCGATGGAACTGCCATGCGGGATTTTAATGGCCACCACGCGGTCGAGTTTGGTGTCCAGCGCTTTGTAGACGGCTCCGCAAGCGCCTTCGCCCAACTTTTTTTCCAAGCGAAAATGGCCCAGATATTTTGCCGCTCCGCGTTCATTGTTGGGAAGCACAATCTCTTGCCGAGCGCTCGGGGCGGGCGTGGTGTCCGCGTTCGGCAGCAACGTGGCGACGGCGGAAAGCGAGGCTTCCGCGCCGGCAGCACCGTGGCGAGTTCGGTTTCATCGAACCCGCCGGGAAACGTCCCCCCGCAGGATTCGCAAGTCAGCTCCAACGTGGATTCCAAGACGGAGACAGGTTTTGATTCAGTGCAATGCGGACAGCAAACGTCCATCGGAGACCTCAGAGGCTGATGTCAATCTTCGGAGTGCAAGTTCAATAAGAAAAACTTGGTATCCAAAGTTTGCACAGGCCGATGAAAGTCGCGTTCCCCCGCCGTTTTTCGGGAACCCCCCGATCTGCTGTTACGATTCTATCAATTCACGCGAATACGCAACGCGACCAAGATTGGGAGAAGGGGAGATTGGAAGAAGGGGAGCAACCGCTATTCTGGCTCTTGAGCCTTGTCCCGCGGCTTTTGACCAAAAGACCCTTGACCAAACAGCAGCGGCATCAGTTCGTGCCCCGGCAAGCATTGGGCGGCGGTTTTGGCCGTGGTTTCGCTGTAGCTTGCATTGGCATCGGCTGGGATTCCCGTGCCGCACAGAGCGAACGGAACTTCGCCGTGGCTATGGGTTTTGGTGCGGAGAAACGTGGGATGGTCCGGCGAGATCAAGATCCGATATTCGCCTTGGGTTTGGAGAAACTCATGCACGGGGCCGACGATGTGGCGGTCGATGTTTTCCAGCGGCTTTCACCTTGGCGTCGGCATCGCCTTCGTGAGAAGCTTCATCGGTGGCCTCCACGTGGATCACCACAAAATCCGTACTCGCCAGCGTGTGGATGGCATAGCGTCCTTTCGCCGCGTAATCGGTGTCGGTGTAGCCGGTGGCTCCGGGGACTTCCACGATGGTCCATCCCAACAACCGCCCGATGCCCCGCAGCAAATCGACGGCGGTAATCACGGCGGCGGTTTTGCCGAAGCGCTCGACGAAAGGAATCAACGCCGGGCGTTTGCCGAGGCCCCATAACCAAATGCCCGTGGGAATCTGCCCGCCGGCGGTTTTGAGGGATTCAAGATTTTTCGCATCCGCGAACAGGATTTCGCTGTGGGCCATCAGTTCCTTCAGCAAATCGGAACCCGGCCCCGTGGGCAGAAAGGCTTTCACCAATTGGCCGGTGATGTCGTGCGGGGGCACGCCGGTGGTTTCTTGGGTGAACGGGGCATTGTTATCCCGCGCGCGGAAAATCAATAGATTCCGGTAGCTCACGCCGGGAGAGAATTTCAGATGCGGGCTGCCGCATTGATCGCGTTGCAGAAGTTCGATGCACGCCGCCCCAATTTCATTCGAGACCTGATGGGCGGTGAAACTTTCCATGCGGCCATCGCGAATCGTCACTAAATTGCAGCGAATCGCCCAATCTTCGGGGCCGAGTTCAATGCCTTGGGCGGCGGCTTCCAAGGGAGCGCGTCCGGTGTGATAAATCAACGGGTCGTAGCCGAACAAACTCATCGTGCCCACATCGCTGCCGGCGGGCAACTCGGCGGGAACCGTCAAAGCCCGCCCGACCAAACCCTGCCGGGCAATCGCATCCATCTGGGGAATCAAGGCGGCTTCCAAAGGCGTGCGGTTCCCCAATGCGGCTTGCGGCTCATCCGCACAGCCGTCGGGAATGATTAAAACGTATTTCATGGAACTTCAAGGGGAAAAACAGGAACAGTCAGTCGTCAAACAGATGCCATTCTTCAAAACCCGAAGCGTAGGCGAGGGATTTTTTTGGATGTCTCTCGCTTACGCTTCGGGTTTTGATTGTGCTTCCAAAAAAATCGAAATAGATTCCCTTAAGCATAGGTCATCATCCTGTTCTCGAACAGGCGGAGACCGCCGGCAGTCTTTTCTGCCGGTCTGCGCAGCAAAACACGCCCCGAAAGGATGAAATCCATCATCCCTTTGGGGCGTGTCGCGAGCCAATCGCGCCCGGAAGTTTTAGAAGACGTCCAAAATGAAATTTTTGCCTTTGTACCAGGGTTTTTCCGTGGGATAGAAGTTGTACCAATCCTTGTTGTACACCGGAATGCGGCGTTCGACTGGGTAGCGGTAGTACAAACTATCGTACTCTTGCGGAGCCTGGAAATTCTGGGGATAGTAAACGTAAGGGTAGTAATAGAACCGCTGCCAATCGGTGGGTTGCCCCTGGTTGGCGGCCGAAGCGGATTGCGAGAACAGCCCCAAAGCTGACGACACAATCACCACTCCAGCGAGCAAAGCGGCCCGCGATGCCCGTTTTGTCATCCAATGTCTCCTTGATTCGCATGCCCCCCATGCCGAGAGCAGGCCGCAGGGAAGTTCCTACGATGCCCCTCCCGGAATCGACTTCCACCCCGCAATCCTCTCAACGCCGACAGGGCGGAAAAAATCCGTCAAGACATCAATCCCTGACATCTTAGACGGACGGTTGCCTACTGTTTTCGTCGAAATCCTCTTGACCTCGACTGAAAACAGGCTGCGTTGACAGCCTTATCATCGGCCACAGAGTAAGAGGGACAACACAAAACTTTGACACGATCTGCACAATCGGCTCGATTGCCGCAACCGACCTTGCAAACGCGGGAAAATCAACCGCCGAGTTTTTTTATCGTTTTGGCAACGTAAAACGGCAGGTCGGAAGAAATCAGGCCGGCTTCGGAAAGTTCCCGGGCGGCCAATTCAGCGGCGAGACCGTGGAGATGGACCCCCAAATGGGCCGCATCAAACGCGGAAAGCCCTTGCCCCAACAAAGATGCGATCAGCCCCGTCAACACGTCGCCCGATCCGCCCGTGGCCAGCCCGGAGTTTCCCGTCGTATTTTGGGCCATGCGTTCGCCATCGGTGATAATTGTATGGCGGCCTTTGAGCACCAAAACCACGCCGTGTTTCTCGGCAAACTCAGCGGCGAAGGATTCGCGGTTTTGCTCGATTTCGGAAACGGGCCGACCGATCAAGCGGCCAAACTCACCGGGATGCGGGGTCAGAATTCGGGGCACGTTGCCCGTCTCATCTTGGGGTTGTTCGCTCAAAATCTCCGGCGTTTTGGCCAAGAGATTGAGGGCATCCGCATCCAACACCAAAGACTGGGGAACCGAAGTGTAAAGCCAAGCCATCAGCGAAGCTAAATCGTCCGATTGCCCCAAACCGGGGCCGCAGGCGATAACATCCGCTTGTTGGAGGGGAGTTTGAAGTTGTTCTTTTGCGCCTTGACCGATCCGGCCATCGGCATCTTCGGGCAGCGGAAGGGTAAGATAAGACGGCTCGTAACCGGCCACAATGGAGAGAATCCCCGCGGGAACCGCGAGAAACACCAAACCCGACCCACCCCTTAAGGCGGCTTGACCCGCAAGACACGCGGCCCCGCTCATGCCGCGACTGCCGGCGAGAATGAACACCCGTCCGAAAGTTCCCTTGTGTCCATCCACCGGGCGAATGGGCAACGCGGGAACCGTGTCGATCTTGTGTACCATCACACTACAAATTCTTCTTGGAGAAATCCGCGAGGTAAATACCTAGAAATCTCGCCCAGCCGGGTTCGGCGGACCACTTGCCCACCATGTCGTTGGCTTTGCGATTCATCCAGGCGGAAAATCGGTCGTCGCCGGGCTTGCCGGCTTCGATCAGCATTTGGCAAATGTCCTGGAACGTTTTGTTGCCCGAATCGGGGTAACTTTTCTGCTGGAGTTCCAACCAGGGCGTCAGGCGACCGCTGATGGTGAAGAACGGATCTTCGGCCTTGCCCGTGTTGGGTTTCGCCACTTCACGGATTGCGGCTTGAAGTTCTTCCACGGCCTTCGGTCCCGCTCCCATCCAAATGGTCTCCGGCGACGTGCCCACGTAGACGGTGTCGCTTCCGAAGAACTCGCGAAAGCCGGGGAACTGTTTTTCCGACATCAAAAACGAATGGATTTTCACGCCGTTTTCCTCGGCGAGATTCAACGTCACTTTTTGCCCCTCCCGACATTTTTCGAGCAAATTCAAGATCGCCAAGGGCGCGTTGCCGTCCACGGCTTGGAAACCCGAGATGGCCGTGTGCGTGCCGGCGGGGTTGGGATGCGATTCAAAAAAACCATCCGCCATCCCGCCTTTGACGTTGTTGAGCAGCAAGGCGAAAGATAGATCGATGACTTCTTCCGCCGCCGCCTTTTGCTCGGCGGTTCTCGTTTGGTTTTTGTCCGCTTTTTTGTGGCTGATGTTGCGGAGCAATTCCAGCATTTCCGTAAGATGCCTTTGCCGCATTTGATCCAAGGGAAATCTCACCCGCAGGCTCATGTTGGATTTGGGGGCCTTGGGCACGTTGGCAAAACTCTGCGGAGCCTGATTCAAATTTTGGATCGACTTGGCCAAAACCGTCGCGGGGATGGGCTTTAATTCAAAGTCCATCGACATGGTTTTCGTGGCTTGGTCGAAATACGCCAGCGTGCGGGAATATTCGGCTTCTACGTACAGGAGTTCAAGTTCGTCCAGTTGTTGGTCGAAGGCAAGTTTTCGCAAATCGTAAGTCTCTTGAGTTTCGCTGTTTAGCTTTTTGATTTGCTTCGCGAGTTCCTTACGCAGCCCTTTCTCTTTATTATTATACGATTTCCGCCGGGCTTCGGTTCCGTCCGGGTCGTTAATCAATTCCATCGCCGCGTGGTGAGTGAGTTTCGCCAAATGGGCGAGTTCCTCATCGGGAGGCGGGGCTTTGACGGGAAGATCCTCTCTTTTTTCCGCGAAGATAGCATACTGGTCGCGAATCCTTAGGAACCCCACGAAGGCCCCTTGCGTGGAGCATAACGCACCCGCTACCCGCCGTTTCTTCTGGATTCCGTTGGGGATCAGGTTTTTGGTCCAAAGGATTTTTTCGTCCTCTAAAGGAAAGGCGGGGCGATACCGGACGGGGCCATCCCCAAAAATCAAATCCATCCGCATCAGTCGATCGAAGCTCATTCCCTTAAAGATCATGTCCAAATAATTCTTGATGTTCTTCGTCTGCTCTTGCTGTTTTTGGGAAGTCAGGCTCATCACGCTTTGCATGTCCTGAATAAGTTGCGTAGCCCCGCCGAGCATGAAGTGAACCTGCGGTTCCATGTCGTTCCCGAAGCAGGAGCGGCGAAAGCCGAGGAAGACGCTAAGCAGACAGATCAAAAATGCGATGCGAGTCACAAGGGACTCCTCTATTTATTAACCAATGAAGAGGGGTGATTTTGTACGATTTTTCGCGGGTTGGTTCCGCCTGGGGTTTTATTTCGATTCGCTTTCGGCGGGCGGTTTTGGTGGGACGGCGGCGATGAAGCCCAAATAGGCGGCGAGTTTTTGGGTCGGCTGCCAACTTCGCTGGTCCAACTCTTCCCAAATGGTTTCCCCCTGGCCGTTTTGCGTGGCTAACCCGGCGATTAACTCGGCGGCATCTTCTCCCAAAAAGGGATCGACGTTAAATAACCCCAGCAAAAACGAAAGCACATCGCCGGTATGGCCTGCCAAAACTTCCCGACTGGATAACCTTAAAATCCACCGCCGGCGAACCGGATCGGGAAGCGCGGGCGTTCCTCGGCCGATGGCATCCAATACTTTGGGCGTGTCCAAGTCTTTCATCGCACGGGCGGAATTCTCCAGCAAAGTTTGGCCCCTCGGTTTGGACACCCGTTTTTCCTTCAGCATCGCCTCCAAGGGAGCGGCGGATTGAGACCCCTCCGCTTTTAACTCCGCCAGCAAGACCCACGGCAAGTCGGTCTTGAAATACGAATCTCCGCCCGCAGATTCCGGCCATTGCGTGAGTTCTCGGTAAATCGCTTCGCCCAAATTCCATTCGGCGGCTCGAGACAGCAACGCGGTTTGCAACCGCAAGCGAGACTCCGCCTGGGCCTGCAATTCGTTCACGTGCTTTTGATAAGTCCGAAACGCCTGGCGGGCTTGATCTTCATTTGCGAGGGCCAACGCATTCTTCAAGTCGCCCCGCAGGAAATCCCCTTCCGTTTTCAGTTTCGCCAAAAGCTGCTCGGTCTGGCTCAAAGGCAACGATTCCGACCTTAACGCGGCCAAACCCCGTTCGATGGATTTCCAGGCTTCCTTGGGCTGCTTTAATGCCGCTTGCAAACGGGCGACTTCAAACGCGGCCACCGCGACGTGCTCGGCGGGTTGGTGGAGCGAAAACCCGCCTTGATAGATGGTTTTCAAGTCCGGGGCGGTCATGGGCTTGGGTTCGGGTAAGGAAGACATCGCTTTAAGAGCGGTCTGAAGCAATGTCGCTGCCGTGGCGGAATCCCCCGCAATCGCGTGCCGTTGCCCCATGCGGGCATAAGCTCTTGCCATCACCAAATTCGGCCAAGGGGCGGGAAGTTCTTGAATGGCCGCATCCAACCCCTCGTGTTGAGCCGGTTGTTTTTTCGCCAAGGCCCGTGTGGCGACGGCATCGGCCCAGGCAATCAAGGCTTCGCCTCGCGTTTGCGGGTCGGCGGCGTGTTTGGCCCAAGCCAATCCTTCCGCGACCGCATCGTGAAACACCAACTGCCGGACGATGCCCGACCAAGTCGAATTCACGGGCATCACCACCGGGCGGACCTGCTCCATTTTGTCCAGATTAAAGCTGCCGTCCAAATTGACCGCCACGATGTCTGCCCAGAGTTCTTGGTCTTCGGGACGACCGAGTTTGCGTTCGAGGACCGGAGCGGTTTCGTCCATGCGTCCCAACGCCACCAACAACCCGCATAAAGATACGGCTTCCAACCAGGATTCGTGTTCCGACGCGGGGTGATTGTTGGCGAACTCTAAGGCTTTGTTTGCGGCTTCGGTCGCCTCTTTAGATTCTTTTCGCGCGCGAAGTTGCCAGGCGATTTTCACCCAAGGCAGCACGCGATAATGGGGTTCATCATCGTTGAAGCTGGACAGCCTGCCCAATTGCTCTTGGGCATTTTTCAAGTCCCCGATTTCGGCAAAGGCCAACGCGGTTGCTTGCACCCTGAGCGGTTTGGGCCGGTTGACACCCCGCCCGCTGGGCAATTGCGAGGTTAGCACCATTTTCGCCGGGGCTTCTTCCCGAAGTTTAGTGAGGTCCGGCCCTTGAGGAACAGCGGGTTGGACGGGTTTCGGGCCATTGTCGATTATTTCCGGTTGAGTTTTCCCGTTGTTGCCATTATCGGCAATCGGTCCTCCATCGGGCTTCGGGGGCTTGATCTTGGAATCATCCTTCAATACGAAAAACCAAATGCCCGCCCCGATGGCGGCCAAGGCAATCACCGAAATCAACCCCAATTGCGTGGTCGAGAAACCCGCCGGTTCGGGCGGGGCTTCTTCCACGGGAGGCGGGGGCGGTTCCGGGCAAGTGAACAACGGAACCAAACACTTGGAGTTGGCACATTTGACTTCCCGCCCGCCCGCTTTGGGAGAAGTGTATCCCGGCGTCTCGCACATCGGGCAAATGACTTCATAAGTCCGGCCCGGAGATGGCTTGGGTCTTAGCGGAATCGCTTTCGTCATCGAGACTTGGTCGACCGCGAACGGATGATCTTCGCTAGAACCAGCCGCGGCGGGCCGAGCTTTGGTTTTCGTGGGCGGCGAAGGCGAGGATTTCTTTTCTGCTTCTGCGGCCTCGGCGGGTTTTTTCTGAGGAGGCGGGCTGGGTTTGGGTTCGCTCGGCTTTTTCCCAGTGGGCTTGGACGACATGGATTCCCCGCAAAACGGGCAGTCCTCAGCCTCATCATCCAAAACTGATTGGCCACAATGGGGACAGGTGGGCAGATCCATAAGCCTCTACTTCTTGCTTCAAAGTGCGAACGGCATCAAAAAAAGATGTGGGGGTGGTGTGAATCCTTTGAAGATACCATCTTTCAAACGTGGTTTTCCAGTCCGCCCTTCCCCTCAGCCATTTTCCAGGCGGCAATTTCACGGATCAGAGTTCCGCGAATTGCGGAGTTTTCTTCCCACAAAACCGCGGACAAGCTTACGGTTCTGCGTTTCATCGGCATTTTTGGGAAAACTGCGACACCCCGATCTTCGCGGCAACCCCGAGATTCAAACAGAAATCTGCCACATCGCCGCATCTCTCCCCGCAATTCTCCGGCAGCACTGCCAAGGCGAACAGGATAAGCAGTCATCAGAACAAATGTTTTGGGTTCTTGCGGGTTCTCGCGTTCCCCGAACTCACTGGTTGACGCCTTCGATTCTGTCTCTAAAATGTCTGCATTGAGAAACGATCTCGATTTCATCAACCAACATTGATGTGACTTCGGAAAACCCGGGCTCAATTGTTGAAGTTGATTTCCTCTTTGCGAGTTTCACACCGAATGATGAATTATCGAATGTTAACCGCGCTGCCGGTCTATAATGAGGCTGCGCACATCGAAACCGTGCTGGGTGAAGTCACCCAATACGCGGGGGATTTGTTGGTCGTGGATGATGGATCTGCGGATGAGACCTCTCAAATCCTGAAAGCCGAACAAAAACTTTACGGACGCAAAACGCTGCGCTTGGCCCGTCATACGAAGAACCGGGGATACGGGGCGGCGTTACGAACCGCGTTCGAGTACGCCCTCAAGCACGATTACGACGTTTTAGTGACGATAGATTGCGACGGCCAGCACGAACCCCGCTTGATTCCCGAACTCGCGAATGCAATCTATCCCACCGATGCCGAGGCTCCTTTCGACATCGTTTCCGGCAGCCGGTATCTCAAAACTTTCAAAACGGACAGCAAACCGCCCGCCGACCGCCGGCGAATCAACCGAGAAATCACGCAGATTCTCAACTGTCGTTTGGGTTTGGATCTGACGGATTCATTTTGCGGGTTCAAAGCCTATCGGGTGCAATCGCTGACCGCGTTCGACATCACCGAACTGGGCTATGCCATGCCTTTGCAACTTTGGGTGCAAGCGGTCGCCGCCGGGTTGCGGATCACCGAATTCCCCGTGCCGTTGGTCTATTTGGAAGAAGAGCGATCTTTCGGCGGCTCCCTCGACGATGCCAACCGCCGCATGGCATATTATGAAGAAGTCTTGGACCGAGAACTCGCCGTCGCCATGCCCGAAGCCTTTGGTTGCCGCGGATAAGATCTTCATGTAAGCCGGCACCATGAAAACAGAATACCAGCCCGAAGCACGAGCGAGAGTTTAGATGTCTACTTCCTTCGCTTGCGCTTCGGGCTGGTATGGGATTTCATTTTCCCATTGTTGCCTAAACTTTTCGCGGGATATTTGAGAGAGCGTTAATTGTGCAGTCTGCTGCGGAATGGAACGATTGTCCCTCGACGGACAGCACCCATCAATCCTGGAAAACCAGCGAAGGCTTCGCGGCGGCGACGCTGCATCCGCCGGCCCTCGAAAACCCTTGGATGCGCAGCTTCCTCAAAATCCCCCGCCAAGATCGCACGATCTTCGCCCGCCCCGAATTGGCGATAACCCCCGACTTGGCCCGGGCGAATGCGGAATTTCTGAACGAAACGTCTCTGGCCATCCAAGGCCGTTCACTAAGGGAATTTCGGCAACAGGCCCGGCAAGAAATCCTCGAACTCGCCGGGGCTTATACCGGCAGGCTGCTGGGCAAGCCGGTTTCCTGGGATGCCTCGGCGGATTTGCTGTTTTGCGGCGGGCATCAACCGGCGTTGTTTCATCCGGGCGTCTGGATCAAGAATTTCGCGATTCACGCCTTGTCCCGCCGCGCGAATGGGGTGGCGCTCAATTTGGTGATCGACAACGACACCATCAACCACAGGCAATTGCGAATCCCCACAGGCGATCAGCAACATCCCGCGACTTCGCTTTTGGCTTTCGACGATCCGGTATCGCGTGTTCCTTGGGAAGAAGCGGCCATCGAAAACGCCGGGTTGTTCGAGTCGTTCGGCCCCCGTGTGACCGAGGCGATGCAGCCTTGGAACATCACCCCGCTTTTGTCGGAAATCTGGCCGGTTGCCATCGCCCAATCCCAGGGGTCTTCCTCGTTAAGAGATGCCCTCACCGCCGCTAGAGTTCATTTGGAACACCAGTGGGGGCTGTCCAACTTGGAAGTTCCTTTAAGCGAAGTCTGCGAAACGGAGGCGTTCTGCTGGTTTGCTGCCGCGATTTTGACCCGGTTGCCCAAGTTTTGGGAAACCTACAACCAAGTTCTGGCTGAGTTCAGGCAAGTCAACCACATTCGCAGCCAGACCCATCCCGTGCCCGCTTTGATGGAAAAAGAGGGCTGGTACGAAGCCCCGTTCTGGGTTTGGCGGGCCGGCGGGCAACAGCGTCTCCGCGTGTTGGCGAAGGCTTGCAGCCAAGAGGTGCGGTTGTCCGATGGCCGGGAAATCTTCGCCCGCTTGCCGATTTCCGCCACGGGAGACGTCACCGCCGCTTGCGAAATCTTAAAAAACCTGCCACTGCAAGGCATTCGCTTCCGCACCCGCGCTTTGACGACCACGCTCTTCGCCCGTTTGTGCCTGGCGGATTTGTTCGTGCATGGAATCGGCGGAGCGAAGTACGATGAAATGACCGACCGCCTCATCACCCGCTTTTTCGGTCTGCCCGCTCCCGGATTTCTCACGGTGTCTTGCACCGTGCATTTGCCCTTGGGCAAACCGTTCCCCGTCGGCATTGATGAAGAACAAGCCCTGACACACCAATTGCGGGACTTGCAATTCAATCCCGAACGGCATCTCTCCCAGGGAGCCGATCCCGCTTTGGACAACCTCATCGCCGAAAAGAAAACTCTAATCGCCCAGCTCTCTGCCGAGAGGAGTTTCGGTGTTCCCAAATCCGCCCGCCGAAAATTCAGCCGGGAAAACCACGCTCGCCATCTTCGGTTAAAGGAAATCACGCAACAACTCGCCGCTGCTGCTTCGGAACCCAAACGGTTGTTGGAACAGGAACTAGCCACAGTTCGGCAACACGTGCAAGCCAACGCAGTCCTCGAAGACCGCGAGTTTTCGTTCGGCTTGTATCCCGAAGAAAAACTCCGCCCCTTCCTGCTCAATTTGCCTTAACGCGGCCAAGTGCCAGAGCGTTTTCCATCGACCGATCAAAACACATGCTAAGGATGCGGGCTTTTGGAGTCGGTGACGCTTTATCTGAGTGTAGTGCTCACCGTGGGCGTGGCCGCCCAATGGCTGGCTTGGCGATTGCATTTGCCCGCAATTTTGGTGCTGCTGGCGGCGGGCTTTGCCTTGGGGCTTTATCGGCGGCCCGGCGATTTTGAAAGCCTGGACGAGACGCTGCTGTTTTCCGTGGTTTCGCTTTCCGTAGCTGTGATTCTGTTTGAAGGCGGGCTGACGCTGCGGTTTCGCGAGATGAACGATTGCGGTCGGGCCTTGGCGCAGTTGGTGGGAATCGGAGCCTTGCTGACTTGGGGAATGACGGCCTGGTTCGCGCATGTCATACTGGGCGCGAGTTGGACGATGGCAACCATCATCGGATCGATTCTGGTCGTCACCGGGCCGACGGTGATCGGGCCGCTTTTAAGGCACGTGCGTCCCATGGGCCGCGTGGCGGCGGTGGCGAAGTGGGAAGGCATTGTGATCGATCCCGTGGGAGCCGTGCTCGCCGTTTTGGTGCTGAATGCCGTCTTCGCCCAGGGACCTGGAACCGCCACCTGGGGCACGATTCTCAGCATTCTCCGCACGGTGCTCGTGGGAACCGTGATGGGTTGGCTGGCTGCCCGCTTGTTGGTGGAACTCTTCAAACGCCATTGGGTTCCCGATTATTTGGACAACGCGATCACGCTGGCGTTGGTGTTTATTACGTTTGCCGTCTCAAATCGGCTGCAAAGCGAATCGGGATTGGTCACGGTCACGTTGTTCGGCGTGATGTTGGCCAATCAAAACACAACCTCCATAAGGCATGTGATCGAGTTCAAAGAAACGCTCAGGGTGCTGTTGATCTCGGTGCTATTTATCGTGTTGTCGTCCCGCATTCGGCTCGAACAACTTCAAGAGTTGGGCTGGCCGGCGGCGGGTTTTGTGGCGGTGTTAATCCTTGTGATTCGCCCGGCGGCGGTGCTGCTTTCGACTTGGGGAGCCGAGCTGAGTTGGAAAGAACGGCTGTTTCTTTCTTGGCTGGCTCCGCGGGGAATCGTGGCGGCGGCGGTGTCTTCGGTGTTCACGTTGGAAATCCTGCACCTGAAACACGCGGGGCTGATCTCCGCAGAATTGGCCGCCGAAGCGAAAATTCTTAGCCCGTTGGTGTTTTTGGTGATTGTGGTGACGGTTTCGGTCTATGGACTTTCCGCCCGCTGGGTCGCCCATTTATTGGGGATTCGCGAACCGGAACCCACGGGCGTGTTGTTCGTGGGAGCCGATGCCTTCACGATTGAAATGGCGTTGGTGCTGCAATCGTTGGAGATTCCGGTATTGCTTGTCGATTCCGATTATCCCAAAGCCGCTGAGGCCCGCATGAAAGGTTTAAGGGTTAGCAACCAACTCATCACCCGCGAACACGTGGCCGACCATCTGGACTTGCGCGGGCTGGGCAAACTATTAGCGATGACGGCTAACGACCAGGTCAATTCGTTGGCCTTGATCCATCTCAGCGAGGTCTTCGATAGTTCCCAGCAATTTCAACTCGTGCCTCAACCGCGAAAAAGCGTGGGCGATCAAATGGTCGCCAGCCATTTGATGGGACGTTTGCTGTTCGACAAGCGGGCGACTTGGGAATATCTGCAGGATCGCCACCAACAGGGAGCCGTTGTCAAAAAGACGCCTTTGACCGAGGATTTCACTTGGGAGAATTATCGCGAATTGTACGGCGAATCCGCGATTCCCTTGTTCGTGTTTTCCGCCCAAGCCGAGGGAATCAAAATCTGCGAGGCAGACAACCCCCGCGAGTTGGAACCCGGCATGGTGCTCATCAGTCTGATCGATCCCGTCGCATAAGATGGGATTTTGGGACAGACTCTCGGTCGGAGCCGAATTTGCCGATGGGGAAGACTTCGGGAGTTTGGGGAACGGGTCGAATGGCGAGGAATGTGCGGTTTGCGAGCCACCGGGCCGCCGTTTTTTTGCGGGCAGGGACAGAACGTGCTGCCGTCCGTCTCCGCGGGGGGTTATGATGAAGCTCTGAAAATCCCCTCTTCCCGCGTTTCGTGCGAATCGGTTTGCCATGCTGCTGGAATCCGCTTTTATCGAAGCTCTCCGCGAGAGGCCGGACGATCAAACGCTGCGGCTGGTGTATGCCGACTGGCTCGAAGAAACCGGAAACTCGCGCGGGGAATTGATTCGCCTGCAATGCGAATTGGACGGCATGCCTTTGGGCAATCCCCTGCGGAATTTGTTGCATCTGGCCATTCGGGATTTGTGCCTTGCCCGCCAGGCCGATTGGCTTGCCCCGTTGCGGCGGCGGGTGCTCGGTTGGCAGAAGGCCCGGTTTCAATTCGGTTTGGTCGAGAACGTCGCCATGTCGCCGATGGCTTTCCTTCGCCATGCCCAGGCAGGTTTGTTCGAGGAAATGCCGCATCTGGTGGGAGTTCGCTTGGAAGGCCGAGCCAAGCGGATAGAAAAAGCCTTGGCTTCGCCTCACGTTGGCCGCTTGAAATCGCTCGGGCTTTGCGTGCGGGAAGCAGATGATGCCCGCCCGCTGGTTCAATATCTCGCCTCGCAGGCCACGCTGCGGAATTTGACTTCGCTCAATCTGGCCCATTGCCGAGCGGGTGATGCCGCCATCGCAGCGTTGCTGGCTTCTGCAAACTTCCCGAAGCTGCGCAGGCTCAATCTGCAAAACAACGCTTTGACCGCAAACATCGCCGGCCCGCTGGCCCAATCGCCTTGGCTGCCTGAGTTGGAGATGTTGGCGTTGGGATCGCAGTTGAGGCGCTCGGCCCCCAATCGGTTGGGCGATGTGGGGATGCGGGTTTTCACGGAGACCGCCCCGCCATTGAAACTGCGTTGGCTGGACATCTCGGCGAATGATTTAAGCGATTCGAGCGCGTGGGATTTGTCCAAATCGGTCTGTCTCGATCAGATCGAATGCCTTTACCTGGGGGGCAACACATTCGGAACCGCCGCCCGAACCGCCTTGGAAGTCCGCTTTCCAAACCGCGTGTTTTTCGCCCGCTCCGAACCGGATTGCCTCAGCCATTGAGTAGCATCGAACCAAGTTTTGCAGGCGGCTTGCGGAATGCCCATTAGACTTCGGTGGCTGCCATCCGCGGCAGTTGCGTGTTGAAGATGCGGTCGCCGGCATCGCCCAAACCGGGGACGATGAATTTTTTCTCGTTCAGTTTTTGGTCGATGGCGCACACAAAAATTTGCGTCTCTGGAAACCGGCTTTGCACGGCTTTGATGCCTTCCGGGGCCGCGATAATGCTGAGCACTTTCGTCCGCCGGACGCCCCAAGTTTGTAAGGTTTCGAGCGCCGCCGAAGCCGACCCGCCCGTGGCGAGCATGGGGTCCAAAACCAAAGCCACATCCACGGGATTTCGCGGCGGAAGTTTGCTGTAGTACTCCACCGGCTGGGCGGTTTCTTCATCGCGGTACAACCCCAGATGCCAGACTTCCGCCGTGGGAAGCAAATGCAACACGGGATCGACCATGCCCAAACCCGCGCGAAGAATCGGCACCAAACCGATCCGCTCGGTGAGTTGATAACCTTCCGTCACGGCCAGCGGCGTCTTGACCGAAATGGTTCCTAATTCCAAGTCATCGGCGGCCTGGTACACCAGCAGCACCGCCAAGCGTTCGACCAACTCGCGAAATTCCGCAGCCGGCGTATGCACGTCCCTAAGCCGTGTGAGATGATGCCGAATTAACGGATGGTCCACTTCGGTGACTTGCGACATGAATCGAGTCCTTGAAGTTCGAAAGTGATGCAACCACCCCTCATCTTGCCCGTTTTTTCAGCGGCGGGCAAGTGCTGGAGAATGGATTTCCAGGGAACAGCCAGTGAATGTTCGCGTGGCATTTCCGCTCGCGCTCGTTATGGTAGGATGATTTCTGCAATCCAACCGAACCTCGAAAGCCGTTGAGACACCGTGAGCAGCACGATTTTGCACCCCGCTTCCGCCCTGGAATTGGCGGAGCTTTTGAAACAAAACGCCGAGGGCGAAAAACAAAACCTCGTTCCCGTGGGCGGGGGAACGTGGCTCGACTTCGGCCACCCGCTTACCCCGGGTTGGGAACTTCATACCGACTTGCTTTCGCGGGTTTTGGATTATCCCGCCCGCGACATGACAATCACCATCGAAGCCGGTCTTCCCATCCAGCGGTTGGTGGAAACTCTGCGGGCAGAACGCCAGCAGATCCCGGTCGATTTTTCCCAATGCGAACAAGCCACCATCGGCGGGGCGATTGCCGCCAACGGGTTTGGCCCCCGCCGGTTTGGGCGAGGAACGTTGCGGGATTATCTGATCGGCCTGACCGCCGTCGATGCCGGGGGCAGAACTTTTCATGCCGGCGGACGAGTCGTCAAAAACGTGGCGGGTTACGATTTGTGCAAGCTCATGGTCGGCTCGTGGGGCACGCTGGCGGTTCTCACGGAAGTCACCCTGAAAGTCCTGCCTATCCCGGAAACGCAGGCTTGGGTTTGGTCGATTTGGGATTCCGCGAACCAACTCGAAACCGCGCTCGCGGGTTTGCTGACTTCCGAAACTCGGCCCATCGCAATGGAAGTTCTGAACCCCGCTGCCGCCGGACAAATCGTGCAGTCGTTCAAGCAAGATCTGCCCACGGATTCGATAGTGCTGGCCGTGTTGGTGGCGGGATCTCAAAACGATGTCGCTTGGCAAACGCAAAAGCTCAGCGAAGAGATGGCCGCCCATCAATCGTTAGGATGCGAGATTGTTCCCCACGCCATTGCCGACGATCTGCTGAAAGTCTTGACGGAATTTCCCATCGCATCAACCCCTTTGACGATTCGCGCCCATTTATTGCCCTCCAAGACGATGGAGTTCATCGAACAGGCAACTCAAGCGGGGTTTCGCGTGCAGGCGCACGCGGGCAATGGAATTGTCACCGCTCATGCCCCGGCTGAACTCCAAAGCGTCGAAGCAGCCCAAGCACAACTCGCACCGCTCCGCCGCTTCGCGGAATCCGTCGGCGGCAGTTTGATCGTGCTGAATGCCCCCGCAGAATGGAAACCACAGCTCAACATCTTCGGCACGGAGCATTTCTCCTGGAGATTGATGAAAAACCTGAAAGATTCGCTCGACCCCATGAACCTGCTCAGCCCCGGTCGCTTGTTTGCCCCGCAGGGATAACCGACAATCGAACAGAGTTTTTACAGCGAAGCGGTTAAAAGTTTGTGTTTCATAAACTGAGATTGCCATGATCGCAGAGATAGATATGTCTGGAAATCTAGCAGCCGCGGGGATCATTCTGTTGATGGGGGCGATCTTCGTGTATTTCAACTTGCGTTCCGGTTCCAGGAAGGGCCGGCGTTCTCGCGTTGGAATTTTGCCTCTTGCCGCTTTCTTTTCCGCACCATTGATTGCCGCCGGATGGTGGGCACTCGACGTCTTTGTTATCAACCATGATTATTACCCTCTGCCTTCCGATGCTTGGGCTTTGCTTCCCCCGGTGATGTTCATTGGGCTTATGGTGGGACTTGTTTCCGCGCTGGCCTTCCTGGTGGCGGGAATGTTGAAATCCCATCGTACCGACACTCATTGATTCCATGACGAGATCCAATTCCTCGAATGACAAATCAACCCGCCGCCGAATCCGCTCCTTCTTTCTCCCAATGTGCCGAGGCCGATGTTGTCCCCTTGGGGCAGTCCATCGATTACGATAAGTTTTTAGATTGCGTGCATTGCGGGCTTTGCACATCCGCTTGCCCGACCTATTTGGAGACCGGCAACGAGAACGACAGCCCGCGCGGACGCATCTATCTGATGCGGGCGGTGACCGATGGCCGTTTGCAACTGAGCGAGAAAGTCGAACGCCATTTGGAACTCTGCCTCGATTGCCGAAGTTGCGAGACGGCGTGTCCTTCCGGCGTGCAGTACGGGCGGCTGATCGAACCTTTCCGCGTGGAATTGCAACAGGCCAAACAAGCGGCCGGCCAACCCACGATGGGCTTTCTGCAAAAGCTGATCTTATATCGGCTGTTTCCCTATCCCCGTCGATTGCGGGCGGCTTTGGGATTTGCAAGGGGCATGCAAATTCTGCGATTGGACACGCTCGCAGAAAAAGTCGGCCTGATGAAACTTCTGCCTTTATTTCCCCAGCGAATGCAGCGGTTGTTGCCTCGGCTTGGCAAACGTCCGCCGCGATTGCCGGAGGTGCTGCCCGCGAAAGGACCGAAGCGAGCGCGGGTGGCTTTATTCACCGGATGCGTGGCCGAGGCGATGTTCGCCGAGACCAACGCGGCCACCGCGCGGGTGCTTCAGGAAAACGGCTGCGAAGTGGTGGTGCCGCGCGGGCAGGTGTGCTGCGGAGCGATTCACTATCACAGCGGAGCCGCCGACCCCGCAATGCGGTTCGCCATCGACAATGCCCGCGCGTTTCCTTCCGATGTGGATGCGGTGATTGTGAACGTGGCCGGTTGCGGATCGATGCTGAAAGATTATGGGCACGTGGCCGAGGAACTCGATTGCGACCGCATCATGCGGGAGAAACTCCAAGGTTTTGCCGGGCGCGTGCGGGATGTTTCCGAGTTTCTGGCGGAGTTGGGGCTTGTTCCTCCCCCCGGCGAAATCCGCATGAAGGCGACCTACCACGATGCCTGCCATCTGGCGCACGCACAAAAAGTCGTCGAGCCGCCCCGGCAATTGTTGAAGGCGATTCCCGGTTTGGAACTGATCCCCTTGGCGGAATCCAACATCTGCTGCGGAGCCGCCGGCAGTTACAACCTGACTGAACCGGAAATGGCCGACCGACTGGGCCATCGCAAATTGGAAAACATTTTGCAGACCAAAGCCGAGGCCGTCATCACCGGCAACGCGGGTTGCGCGCTGCAAATTCAAGCCGCCTTAAAAGAAGCCGGCCAACCGATCCGGGTCTATCATCCCATGGATTTATTAGACCTCAGCTACCGAAGCGAACACCCGCCGGGCAAAACCTAACGCGAGTAATGAAAGCCCCCGAAAAATGCCCGAAACTACCCCCCGCAGGAAACCCCAATGACCGAGGAACTTCGCAGTCGCCTCTTCGGGTTGATCATGCGGATTTGGACATTGGTCATTCTCTCTCCCGCCTTGTTTCAGCCTCATCGGCAAACTATAACAACGCTGTGGCTTGGCTCCTTTCGTCCCCATTTCTCGATGAGTTATCGGCATCATGAAAGTTAAGGAATTTCTGGCCCATTATGGAGTCGGGGAAAACCCCTTCGGGCAAGAAGATGCGCAATCCGACCACGTGTTTCGCGACTACTGCTTGGATGGCACGCATCATCCCGCGTGGGATAAAATTTTCGGCAACCCCGGCACACCCTCGACTTCAGTCGTGTTCGGCGAAAAAGGCAGCGGCAAAACCGCGCTGCGGCTGCAAATCGCTAAAGAATTGGGCGGCTACAACGAAAAAAATCCCGAACACAAAACCTTCATCATCCAATACGACGACTTCAACCCCTTCTTAGACAGCTTTCGCGAACGGATGCACGGATGCAAACGCAGGCCCGCCAAAGTCTTGTCTTATTGGCGGCTGTACGACCACATGGATGCGATTTTGTCCTTGGGCGTGAGGCGGCTGATTCGCACGGTGCTGAACGCCGAACCCATGAAGCTCAACCCCGCCGCCGAGATCACCACAGAAGACATCGCCCGCTTGTCCGATTTGCAAAGGCGGGATCTGTTACTGCTCGCCGCGTTTTACAACAACACGTTCGACCAATCCCCGCTGCGCCGCTGGAGTGAACTGCGGTACAAATTGGGCTATCAACCCTGGACCAGTACCCGCACTTGGCTGTCCAAATGGGATCTCGCCTTGGGCGGAGTCGTCTCCTTTCTGACCGTGCTGCTGACTTGGAGCAATTGGGGGTTTAAGTCGCTGTTTAGTGTCTGGGTCGGGCTAATTATCCTTTGCAGTTGGCTGCCGTTTTTGCGCCGGCAAGCGAAGCTGTCTTGGTCGGCTTGGCGGGCCTCGAAGCAAATTCGCGTGTTCAATTTGCTGCCCAACCCGCTACGGCAAATCCTCAGCCGCTTCGATTGGACCCACATCGAAGAACAGCCCATGCCCACCAAAGACCGCAGCGACGACCGCTACGCACTATTGACCAAGTTGCAAGGCATTTTGGAAACCCTGGGCTACGATGGCATTGTGGTCTTGGTGGACCGCGTGGATGAACCGCATCTCATCAACGGTTCCCCCGAACGCATGAAGGAACTCATGTGGCCAATGTTCGACAACAAATTCTTAAAGCATCAGAAAATCGGCTTCAAACTGCTGCTGCCGGCGGACATGATGCACTACATCACCCGCGAGGAAAAGGAATTCTACGAACGCTCCCGTCTCGACAAGCAAAACCTGATTCGCTCTTTGGAATGGACCGGCGAATCGCTGTACGATGTGGCCAACGACCGCCTGCATGCGGTGGCCAAACCGACCAACGGCAAGCAGATCATGCTCAGCGATTTCTTCGAACCGGAGATCGCCCAACCGGAACTGATTAGCATTTTCTCCCGCTTTCGCGTGCCCCGGCATCTGTTCAAATTTTTGTACCGCCTGCTAGTCGAACACTGCAACCGCCACACCAGCGAAAGCCCGGATTGGAAAATCGACCGCGACACCCTGCAATGGACGCTCTCCAACTTCACCCGCGACCTCGAAGAACTGCAAAAAGGCGTAGGCACGGGGTAGATCGTTCCTTTGCAAAGGGGCAGAAGATGGGGGGATGACACGCCGGGAATCGCCATCGAAAAAAATCTGCTCGACGATTGTACGTTCCTCAGCATAAAATAGATGGTGATCCCCTTAATCATGAGGTCAACCATGCAAAGCCTTGCCGATGGACTACCGGAAGAAGTCGCCCGATTGATCCATCCCGATTGGCGGAAGAACGAAGCCGATTATTGGACGAATCGCGATTCTCTCCTCGCCAAATACCGCGACCAATGGATTGCATTGGCCGATGGTGCGGTCATCGCCTCGGGCTGAAGTCCCGTGGACATCTTTCACCAGGCACAACAATCCGGGCAGCACCCCTACCTGATTTGCGTAGGCCGTGAGGAGGAGCCTTGCCGCATCCGCCCCGCTGCATTCCCTTACGATTAATCCTATTCCCACGAAGCCTTGCCGTTGGTCGAAGTGCTGCTTAAGGAAGACACAAAGTGAGTGACAACTGGCTATCAACTGCGGGTTCGTGGCTATGGTCCCCTGTAAAGGTGGTTCTCGGGCCTTGGTGGGATCGGCTTGTTGAGAAAAAGGCCGAAGATACAGCTTTTCGTGTTCGGCTCCTGGAGGCTCTCGTTCAATTCAGAGTGATCGACTTTGCGAAGTCCGCAAAGTCCGATCCTCACAAACGAATTGGAATCGCGAGAATGTATGTGATAGTTTCAGGAAGGAAGTTGCCAATTCACCTGACCTGGATCTTATTGGTAACGAGTTTTTGTCCCGCGTTCAAACCGAAATCCAAGTGTTTGGAGTCCCTACTACCGATTGGATGCAGCTTGCCTGCTTGGCAGCCACGGGTGAGTTCGATCCACATAACGTTGTCATCGTAGAGTTCACGGATGACAGCGGAAGTCAGAGGCAAGGCTCTACTGTAATTTATTCGCTTCAATCCTCATTCCCTTTCTGGAAGCTCCTTCATCCCAAATCTTCGAGTGCAAGCCTATCGCCTGAAGCAATGCAAGGATTGTCCAGATACACCAGCCTTAATCTTATGCATGAAGTGAGGTACTAAATAGCTGGGCAAATGCCGTCCTTCGAATCATCACTTAAAAGCGAGAATAAGAAGACCTTGCCAAAAGCTTGGACGCCGGGTGGCCCAGGTTCTTGAACCTGGGTCGCGCAGCGACAAGAGGCCGAAAACAAACAACTCGAGTGAGAGACCAGAGGACGTGATGAGATTTGGTCCTCAGTATTATCATAACTCACTGAACTTTCCATTTGCCTCTTGCGACTTCGTCGCCCAGGTTCAAGAACCTGGGCCACCCAGCCGATGCGTCAAATCTAATTGAGGGCACGATGAAAAAGCGAGAACTTCGACTGCGTACCTATAACAATGACCGGACGGCTTATCTCGAATTGCTCGATTTCCCTCGGGAATCTCCTTCTGGTTGCGTGAAGAAAACTGTCCGCGTTCATACTCTCATCCCCGACTTCGATGGACCAGGAATTGGCATCGACTTCGACGAGCAAGGCCTCGCGATTGGGATCGAGATTCTCTATAGTTTGGCTTCTGAAGATGATTCCGAGTGACAAAGCGTGGTGAAAAGCGAAAGTCATGGTCCGCACAGCGGACCCTACGAATTACTCCTCGCCATCGAATCTTCTTGCGATGAGACGGCGGCGGCGGTGATTGATTGTGACCGCAAGGTGCTTTCCAGCGTGGTGGCTTCGCAGTCAAAGCTGCACGAAAAATTCGGCGGGGTCGTGCCGGAGATTGCTTCGCGGGCGCACGTCGAACGGATTCTGCCGGTGATTGATGAAGCCATTCACAAAGCGGGAGTGACGCTGGCGGATCTCGATGCCGTGGCCGTGGCGACGGAACCGGGATTGGTGGGGTCTTTGCTGGTGGGATTGACGGCGGCGAAAACGCTCTCGCTGACTTTGAACATTCCCTTGATCGCGGTCAACCACATCGAAGCCCACATTTATGCCTGCCAAATGGCGGCGGGCCGAAACATTTTCCCGGCGGTGGGTTTGGTGGTCAGCGGCGGGCATTCCAACGTGTACGATTGCCGATCCGCCGTCGAGTTTGAACTGTTGGGATCTACAATTGATGATGCTGCCGGCGAAGCCTTCGATAAAGTCGCCCAGATTTTGGGGTTGGCGTATCCCGGCGGGCCATCCATTCAAAAAGCCGCCGAGAAAGGCAACACGCGGGCGTTCGCGTTTCCACGCACGTTCCTCAAAGATGACCGTTTGCAGTTTAGTTTCAGCGGAATCAAGACGGCGGTGCTGTATGAAGTCACCGGCACGCCGGGTTCACATGCTCCTGCACCGCCGCCTTTGACGGCAGACCGCGTGGCCGACATCGCGGCGAGTTTTCAAGAAGCGGTGGTCGATGTGCTGATCGCCAAATGCCGGCAAGCACTCGACCGGCAAAACCGAAAGACGTTGTGCGTGGGCGGAGGCGTCGCCGCGAATGATCGGCTGCGGGAACGCTTGAAACAACTCGCCGCCGATGAAGGGGTTGAACTTCACATCGCGCCCATGTCTTATTGCACCGATAACGCCGCGATGGGAGCCATTGCCTGGGAACGCCTGGAAGCCGGCCAATTCGCGGATCTGACGTTAGACGTCACCCCGGGTCTGGTGCGATTACCGTAGCCTCGTGAGAAAATTGGCCGCGTAATTTTGACTCTTTCGGATAATCGACTCGGCGAAAGTGTGACAGAAAATGAAACCCCACCACAAGTTCGCACTTCTCACAATTCTGATGCTTCTACTGTGTCGCCGGGGGAATGGTATACCTATCTTCTTGGACATTTTGCCCCTTGGGAGGAATCATCGGAGGTGGGTTGAGCTACTTCCTCACCATAAAAAAACAAGGCAACCCCTCTCAAAATCAGTTGCGAATTGAAACCGCGTTTGGTGGAGGCATTGGGGGAGCGTTGGCAGGGGAAGTGTCGGTGATGATTGCCCTCTGGAAAGACCACACTGCCGGTTGGGACGAAGCATGGCCTTTGTTTATGGGGGCGATGATCTTCGGAGGCGTGGTCGGTAGTCTGAGCGGCTCAATCTTTGGGCGGATTTTTGGTTCCATACTATTGGCCTTGCCTAAAAACGGTCGCTAAACATCATTCGAGAAATAGGTGAGCGCCTTGCCGCTCACTTTCGCAGGACCGTTATTTCTCGAATGACACGAAAACTATTCGCGGGGGAGGTGCTGCGGTCAGGGCGTTTTTGGCCGCGATCCTCACGCCCGCCAAACCGATCTCGGTGCGCAAAGAAGCTGAGGAAAGCAAAACCCCGACTAACAATTCGGCCGACAAGCCCTGGAAAGATTCACACGAACGGCAAAAAAATGTTAGTGGGCGAGGGCCTGCGGAAATCGGCGATGAAGGGTTCTCCGACATCCGCGGTTTTCTCGGCAAGCATAACCCGTTCAATTGGTTGAACCGTTTCTGCGGGGAGGGAATTCCCGAGAGCTTCCCCTAAATCCGCCGAGCGTTTGAAGATCGAAACCTAAACTTCACGCAGAGACTAGGATTGGTGGAGAGTCAGCGCGGGCCTTGTCCCGCGTTTTCTGCAATCCTAAAGCTTGGTGTCGAGGTGGAAACGATCTCTTCTTGGGATGTCATCATCGAGTTCTCCACCGGAGAGGCGAGTTGCCGGACCGGCGGAGCGGACTTTGAAGGGATATTTTGAGCCTCGGCAACCGTCACGTATTTCTGATCGGTCCTAAACCTCGCCAATCGGGTTTCCTCCTCAGAAGCCGCGAGTTTAGTCACACGGAAGCGGGCAAGTGATCCCATGAAAAACGTTGTTCGAATCGCAATTGTCGATCCCAATGATGCCACGCGCAGCCGCTTGAAAGACCTGCTTTTGGGTCTCGATCAGGTCTGGCTGGATGCGGATTGTTCGCGCTACGAGTTTTTTACCGATGTCGTTTCGCAATCCCATCCCGATATCGCCTTGGTGTCTTTGGATGCCGACTCGCAAAAAGCCCTAGCCTTGGTAGCGAAACTCTCGCAGGATCTTCCCGGCACAAGCGTGTTGGTGCTCAGCAGTTCCCAAGAAGGCAGCCTCATTCTGCAAGCCATGCGGAACGGGGCGAAAGAGTTTCTGAATTTCCCGCTGAACATCGAAGATTTTCTGGCGGCACTCGACCGGCTTCAACAAACCAACAGCACCCAAAACGGCGAAGGCCGCGTGCGTTCCAGCCAAGTGGTCACCGTGACCGGTGTAGGCGGAGGCGTGGGCTGCACTTCGCTGGCGATCAATCTGGCGTGCATTCTCGCGCAAAACGAACGCAACAGCGTGGCCTTGATCGATTTGGATCTGTGCTCTGGCGATGCCGACGTTTGGCTAGACATCATCCCCGATTACACAATTCAAGACGTGGCCGAGAACATCACCCGCTTAGATTATTCGTTGCTAAAACGTTCGCTGACCAAGCACGATTGCGGTGCGTTTTTGTTGCCTCGGCCCGTGCAAATGGAAAACACCACCGCCATCACGCCGGATGAATTGCGCCGGGTGCTAACGCTGCTGAAAGCCACCTTCACGCATTTGGTAATCGATTTAAGCAAATCTTACGGAGCCCTCGACTTGGCGGCGATGGAATCTTCGGATGCCGTGCTGCTGGTAACGCAACTTGATTTGCCCTGCCTGCGAAACGTGGTGCGAATGATGCAGTTTTTCGACCAACGGGAAACGCTGGCGGAGAAAATTCAAATCGTGGTCAACCGCTTGGGCTTGGAAGATTCGCAAATCAGCGTGACCAAGGCTCTGGAAACTATCGGGCGGGAGATTTCTTGGCAAATTCCCAACGATTACGCCACAATGGTCGATTCCCGCAACAACGGCGTGCCCTTAATCTCCCGCGCTCCCAAGGCCAAGGTTACGAAGGCTTTGGAAAAAATGGCCCGGAGTTTCGAGGCACCGAACCAAGGCGAAAGCGAATCCGCCGAGGACAAAAAACCCCGCAAAGGCTTGTTCGGTTTTCTATCGAGCAAGTGACATCGCCCGGTTGTCCAAGTTTCTCATCAACAACTTCCAATGGTCCGCACAGCACCTGAAGGTTCGCTGCGCGGACTTTTTTGATTTGGCCGCCTTTCTACAACGCATGGTCCCCACGGCAGCCTGTATCGTGCTTGTTACCCGGTTGTTGCGCACTTTTTGGTCGGGAAAGCGTATGATCGCGTGAGTGTCTCGGTTTTTCATCCCGCTTTCAAAAGGAATTTGACATGCACGCGCTGCTGATTTCGCTGACGCTTCTCGCCGTGGAACCGATGAACTCGGACTTGGATTTGAGAGACTCGAAAGGCAAGGTGCTGGTTTCCGCCGAGGAAATTCTGAGTTATGAGTGGTCCTCTCACACGTTGATCGTCAAAAAGGGCGTGGCCGACCGTTTGGCGGATCGGTTGATCTTGCAGGATCAAAAGTTGGCAAGCCCCTTCACCGTGGCCTTGGGGGGAAAGACGATCTACAATGGAAAGTTGACCACTCGCTTCTCGTCCTACTCCCAAAACAGCGTGGTGATTGTCGTGGATCATCGCCGGGACAAAAAAGCCAAAACGGACCGTATCCAACTTGAAATCGGCTACCCGTCCGAGGAGTATTTCAAAGGCGAAGATCCCCGATACGATCCGCGGGTGAAAAAGTCGCTTATCAAGGCGGGCAAGCTGAAAAAAGAACCCGCTTGATAGAAGAGCCGCTGCAAGAATTCGAGGAACCAACCATGTCCACCGCCGCCACGCCGACATCTTCCTCATCCACCGCGAACATGTCGTGCGTGGTGCTGGAAGAGGATCTGGAGATCCCCTTAGATCTTCGCACTCTCGAAGCCTTTCGCCGCTGGGCTTTATCGGAAAGTTGCCCGGAGCGGGGACGCATTGATTACATCGTTGGTCGAATTGAGGTGTCCATGTCTCCCGAAGATCTCTCCTCGCACGGCACACCCAAAGTCGAGATTGTCAGAGTGCTCGCTAATCGAATCAAAGGCCAAAACGAAGGTGAGCTTTACGTTGATAGTACCCGGGTTTCCAGCCCACTTGCGGAACTCTCCGCGGAACCGGACATTGTCTACCTTTCCCATGAGGCGCTGAAAACGGGCCGCGCACGGAAGATTCCCAAGGTCAATCAGGCTCCAAGGCGCTTCGTGGAAATCGAAGGGGCGGTCGATTTGGTGGTGGAGATTATCAGCGATTCCTCGGTCGTCAAAGACACCCGCCGCTTGCCCGCCGCTTATTTTGAAGCGGGCGTGAAAGAACTTTGGCTGGTCGATGCGCGGGGCGAGGACTTACAATTTCAGATTCATCACCGGGGGAAAACGGAGTTCCTGCCCGTCTCCACCGATGCGGAAGGTTTTCAACTCACGGAAGTCTTCCACCGCCGTTATCGGTTGGTCCGCGAAGCCCATCCCATCAGCGATTGGATCTACGATTTGCAAGAAGCCGATTGTTGATTTCTTCCCTCAAGAGCCTCCCAAAAAAAACATGCCCTCCGAATTTCTGAAAATTAGCCCGCAAATCACCGTGTTGCCCATCATTCATGGCAGCGGGGATTTTGCGATTGAAGTCCGCCGGGTGATGCTTTCGCAGCACTTCGATTGCTTGGCCGTGCCTTTGCCGCCTTCCTTTCAAAATGATGTGGAACGAGCCATCGGGTTTTTGCCGGGGATCTCGGCGGTGATGCAGGAAGAAGGCAAAACGTTTGCAGCCAAGCAATGGTCGCCCGATGCCGGGCCAGAGGATGAGGAGGATTCGCGAACCTTCAGTTACGTTCCCATCGACCCTTGCCAAGGCGTGATTGCGGCCCTCCGCATCGCGTTGCAAGAACGCCTGCCGCGGGCTTTCATCGACTTGGAAACCGAAGACTTTCACTCTTACGAAGGCGTGTTTCCCGATCCTTATGCGCTCAAGACGACCAAGGCGGACAAATTCGCCGCCGCCGTCTTGCCCGCGATTGGGCCGGTTCCCGAAGGCCAACCCAGAGACCGCGTGCGCTACATGGCGAACAGGCTTCGCGAGTTGGAGCAGAAGCACGCCTCGATTTTGTTCGTGTGTTCCATCCTGGATTGGCCTTGGGTGAAAGATGCGTATTTCGACCAAACCGCATCCTCGGCGGAAAACGATTTGGTCGAACCCACCGAACTGTACGCGGCGGACCCGGCATCGCTCATGTTCCTCTTAGGAGAGATGCCCTACATCACCGGGCTTTACGAACGCGCTCGCCAAGAACTGGACGATGATGAAAACCTTTCCATTGATGGCATTAAAGAAATGCTGTTGGCCACAAGGGATCGTTATCAGACGGAACTCAAATCGCGTGCCCGCAAAATTACGCCCAAATTGTTGGGGTCTTATTTCAATTACGTCCGCAATCTGGCGTTGATCGAACGCCGCATGACGCCGGATCTTTACACGCTGGTCATCGCGTCGCAACAAATTGCGGGCGATCAGTTTGCGGTGCTGTTGACCGAGGTCGCCCACACCTACCCCTACACCGATTTGATGCCGTTTCCCATGTTCAAAATGGGTTTGGGCAAAGGCCGCTTGCCGGATGGGGACGTGGTGCAATTGAAAAACCGTCTGCCGGGGCAATCCCGGCAGTGGCGGACTTGCGAACTCAAACCGCTGCCGCCCAAGCCTCAACAAGAACAATGGGGCAAAAGCTGGAATCCGTTTGGCCAATGCAGTTGGCCGCCGGAAGATCAATCGATCGAGAAATTCCGCACGCACATCAAAGATGTAGCGATGGCTTTGCTGGGTAACGATTTGACCCGCACGGAAAAATTCAGCACCAGCCTGAAAGATGGTTTGGACATTCGCGAGACACTCAGAAATTGGCACACGGGGGATTTGTACGTCAAACTGTTTCCGCCGGCGAAGGGAAGTTTGGATTGCGTGATTATGCTGTTCGATTCCCCCGCCGACCCCAGGGATTATCCTTGGCGAATCACCTGGCACGCGGAACATCACGATGAATCCACGCTGGCCCTTTATGCCACGGATTTTCGGCAGGAGATGGTCGGCCCCGGCATCGCGCTTTCCAGTTACGGCGGGGGGATGTTTCTGTTTCCGCCCCGTCCCATTCCCGACGTTTGGCAAGATCCTCGCTTCGACTTCGCCGACACTCTGGAAGAACGCATCATCGCCGCCGGCTGCTATCACACCCGCGAAAAGCACGTCGCGATTTTAAGCGAAGGCGTGCCCGGCCCGGGTTGGCGTAGGCTGGCGAAACACTATGGCGTAAAACTCGTCCACGTGCCTCTAAGCCGTTTCAGCCAGGCGACAATTCAACAATTGCGGATGTTCCACGTCTTGAACGGCCAACACATCCGCAGCTACGCCGCCCACTTCATCCGCAAAGCATGATGAGCCGGACTTTCCCATCTCCCGGCGGGAAATACGCAGGCCCAATCTCCCGGTCGCTTAGCGTTTCAGGGTGATGTGCAGGGTGCGTTGTTTCTCATCCGTTTTGGTGATGGTTGCGAAGCTTAGCCGTTTGCGGAATTCTTCCCAGTTTCCCACCGGACCCACGGTGACTTTGAGTCCGCGTTTGGTGCGATCGAATTGCACGTCCACATCGCCGGGCACTGCGGTTTGCAGCGCAGCGAAAATGCGGTCTTCATCCTCGGTCGTGGTGGCTCCGCCGACAATTAAAGTCACCGAACTGGCATCGGTGGCGTTTTTGGGGACCGTTCCCGTGGGCGGGGGAACCTCGCTTGCGGGAGGCGGCAGGCTCGCTCCGCTGAGCGTGCGAACCAACTCGGCCCATTCGCCGAGCGCGGGTTCGCCCAAGGCTTGGGTTAAGGTTTGTTGAAATTCCTCGTCCGTTTTCGTAGCAAGCAGGGCATCCATAGTTTGCTCGGCTTGGGCTAAGGTTTTGAGTTTCTCGCTACTTTGCAGCGTGAAAGACTCGGCGGAGATTTGCCCGAGCTTCCCCCGCCATTCGCGAATTTGTACGAACGCCTGCCCCCAACCGGCGGGAATCCAACGGCCATTCATGCGGATCATCGAGAACTGCGAGATCGGCTGCGAAGAGCCTTCCGCAACCCAGGCCATTTTCGCGGTGTCGCCTTTGACCTTCAAAGTTTTCGGCGTCAAACCCGCGAACATCGCAGAGAGCGAATTTTGCCCCAACGATTCCGAAAGTGCCGCCAACTGCGTCAGCCAACGCTCGCCGGTATGTTCCAGAAATTGGCCCAGATCGAAAGAGGCCAACTGAGTCGGATCGCTCAGTTCACTATGCACTAAAATCGTCAGCAACTCGACGAGGCCATCCCATTGCTGCTCTAACCGTAGGCGTGGTTTGGGGAGCAAATTCGCGAATTGGGGCAGAGCCAAGATTGCCGATTTTTTCTCGGCGAGCAGGCGGGCGAGTTTTTTCCCGGCGGCGAAACTTTTCTTCCAAAGTTGCGGGTCCATCTTCTGGGCAAACTCGCGGACCGAGCCGTTGATTTCTTGTTGAAAGGGTTTGGGCATCGCCTGCCAGATCACCACCGGGCGATTCTGCGCAGCCCCTCAACCATTTGCCGCATCGCGGCTTCGGGAGTGCCGGGCACGCCGTCTTGCAGCAGCGTGGGTTTTACGGCGGTTTCTTCTTGGGCGGTCTTGGGGGGGTTCTCTACCGGTGGAGATTTAGCATCCCGGCATCCTATCAACCCCAAGAGACACAAAAAGACCAACCCCATCCTGTAAACGGAAACGCACACGCGATGAACTCCTTAGCAACATCAAACCGACAAACGGGCTGCTTCGATCTTACCCGCCCAGCCGAGCGCAGCGAAAGGCCGGTATTCATCCGGGGATTCGCGGTTCGGTTATTCCACGTCGCGGAATCGCCAGGCTCCGACGGCAAAATAGATCGCGGAAAACGCGACCATCATTCCGCAGCATTGAAAAACTTCCGCATGCCGGGGATGGTCCTTGGTGAGAATCTCGCGGTAGCCGATCAACGCCCAAGCGTGCGGCGTGCCCAGGCTGATGGTCTTCATCAAATCGGGCAGCCAATCTCGCGGCAAGAAACAGCCGCTGATTCCCGCCATCACGATGACGACGAAATTCGCATAGGCCGAAATTTGGGCATCGGTCTTCACCAGCGTGGCCACCATCAAACCCAACGTGGTCGCGGCCATCGAGGTGGAAAGAATGACCGGAATCAACAGCCAAGGTTCCACGCCCCAAGACATGCCGAACAACAACCGCCCGGTCAGAAACAACAGCACCGTTTGCACGACCGAGACAATGAAAAACGGAACCGTCTTCCCCAAAATGACGCCGGTGGGCGGAACGGGGGCGATTCGCAAACGGCGAAGCGTGCCCAAGTCGCGTTCGTGAATGAACGAACGGGCCATGATGTTCACCAAAAAAAACACGAACATCACCGTCCAACCGGGAACCAACTCATCGTACATCCGGTCATCCGCCTGCTGCGGACCTTGTTCCACGGGCAACAATTCAATCGGGGGATTGCCGCCTTCGTCCTCCAGTCTCTTGCAGGTTTTGTCAATCCGCGCGGCAATGAGGCCGCTTCGGCACATCACGTTGGGGATGATGGCTTCCACCATCTTGCCGAAGACTTGGTTCTCGATAATCGTGTGCGTGCTGGAATTCGGCTGGTCGCTCAGAAGTTCGATGTCCAAAACCGACAAGCCTTCTTTTAGTTTGCCATCCTCTGGGGAGAGAAAGTCCGAGGCCGTCAATTGCTGATACTTTTGATAGAACTTCGGTCCGATCACCAGGCCCGCGTTGACTTCCACCTCGGCTTGGCCATCCATCATCCGCTGAAGCGATTCCCGATCTTTGGCGGGAATCATCTGGATGCCCGGCCCTTCCTGCAACCCGTTGAAGATTCGGTTGACCATGTTTTTCGCGCGGGTGCGTTCGGCGGCCGTGCGTTGGGGGGCCTCTTCATCATCGTAGTCTGTGCGGATGCTGAGGTAATCCACCTCATCCACGAAGCCGATGCTGAGGATTTGGTTAGATCGTTTCCAGCCGAGCAATTTGCCGGTGGTCAGCCCGATAATGGTGATAAACACCAAAGGCAGAACCAACAACAACGCCGTCGTCCGCCGATCGCGGACCAGCAGCCTCAAATCTTTCTTCGTTATCTCCCAAAATCCCATCGTGTGTTTCGCCTTGGTCAATCTCTGAGTCGGCTGCCGGTGAGTTCGATAAACAACCGCTCCAAGTTCGGTTCGTGGGTTTTCAAAGCGTGCAGTTTGACGCCGGTTTCATTGAGCAGGTTGGTGACTTTGGCCAGGGTTTCAAAAGTTTTTTCATCGCCTCTCTGATCGTTAGAGACGATGATGTCCACTTCGCCGACTTCTGCATCGGCATCGACGATTTCCGCCAATTGAGAGAGTTGCCTAGCCAAGGGGGAAGCGGGTTTGGAGATTCGTAATCTTAGATCCGCGCTCATTCGGCCCAGCAAAGCATTCAACGTGTCCATCGCGAGGATTTTTCCGTGGTCCATGATGGCTACGCGCTCGCAGAGGGTTTGCACTTCCTCCATGTAATGGCTGGCATAGATTACCGCCACGCCTTCGCGATTGAGATCCCGCACGCATTGCAGCAAATGCGACGCGCGATTGCGGATCGACGCCCACGGTGGGTTCGTCCAAGATCAGCAATCGCGGCTGATGCAGTAACGCGACCGCGAAATTCAGACGGCGTTTCATTCCGCCGGAGAAATTGCCCGCCCAATCGTTCGCCCGGTTGGTCAAGCCCACGCGCTCCAAAGCAACCCCGGTTCGCTCGGCCAACACGCGGCCTTTGATGCCGTACAACTGCCCGAAAAAGCGAAGATTCTCCAGGGCGGTGAGTTCGGGATAAATCGCCAAGTCTTGCGGAACCACGCCGAGTTGCGAACGCATCGCCGGGTTTCTGGGATTGAAGACTTTGCCATCCAACAGAATCGTGCCGGCATCGCTGGGAATCAGGCCGCAGATCATCAGCATTGTGGTCGATTTGCCCGCACCGTTCGGCCCCAACAAACCGAAGACTTCGCCCGCCCGAATCTCAAAACTGATGCCATCCACCGCCACCAGCGATCCGTAAACCTTTCTCAGATTTTGAACTTCCAACAACGGCATGGTTTTTCTCGAAGGGGCATTAAAGCGAGCGGCCGGTGTCAGCCGACTGGTGATTTTCGGATGTTTTGTTGATGCCGAACCCGGCTCACAATCCTAACAACAAGGCGTGCATTGTGGTAACTCCCAGGGCGGCGGCGATGCCCACGCGGATGTTATCATTGAGGCGCATCGGCAAAGATTCCGCAATTGCCCCAAAACATACCGCCGCCCCCGCGCAGCAAACCGCCGTGGAAAACGGCACGCTTTGGAATTCCAAGGATTCGGGATTGAACCGGGTTTCGCCCCAATAAATCAGCGAGGCCAAAGGGATTCCCACCACCAGAAAACTCACCAAGCCCGACCAAGTTTTGCGGGGGTTCCAAGGAAGTTTAGGCCCGCCGAACGTCAACCCGCCCCAAGTGGCGGACCCATCCCCGAACGCCAAGACCGCAAGCACGGTCAAACCCAACTCGGCATGATAGGGGAAGGCCAACAACATCACCGAGACCGACAACGCATAACCGAGCACGGCACTCGCGCGTTCGCGGTCTTGCTCGCGTTCGATTTTGTGATACCGCCAAAACACGTTTCCCGCCAGTCCGCAAACCAGCACGATCATAATTCCCTGCAAGGTCGGCGAAATCGGATCTTGATGCGGAACCGCCCACAACAGGAAAGGCAGCACGCCCGGACCGGCGTGCCAAAGCCTCCGCCGCCATTCCGTCGCCGACAAGCCGGTTGAAGATGCGGCGGAAGTTTGGGTCGTGTCGGGAGTCATCGCATGGGAAGGCGAGAATAAATTACGGGGTGGAATCCACATGGCAATCCCGGTGTGATCGCTCGAAGGAAACTTGGTTTCTCAGCGCGGAAAATCACCGCACGCTGCGTTCTATCGGAGGTTTATCCGTTAAACTTCCCTCGTTCACCCTAAAATCTCCATTTTCCGGAAAATTCAAGCCGCGCGGACTGATTGATCCGATTTCTTGTGCTGAAACAATGCTCGATATCGCGAGACTATTTAACAATCCAAGAGAGCGGAAGACTTACGGCTCTCGCTCGACTTTTTGCCGTTCATTGATGGCGGTGTTCGCGAAAACCTTGCGGAGCGCTGGCATTCCGGGGTCGGCTCCGATAGCATACTTTCTCGACTGCCTGTTGTGCGAGGTTTACGCAAAAACACGGAGATTTCCCCACGATGGCCGCAACCAAGTTGCAACCCAATCCCGAACCCGAAACCCCGATTATGTGCGTGTATCCGTCCATCAGTGCCGATGGCATCGGACGCGCGATCGGCACGCGCGTTAAAAGCGCTGCCTCTGCCATTTGTGAATCATTGCTCCTTTGCCGCAACCATCGCGGGAATTGTTTTACTGCCCGTGACGATTGCGATTTACAGCTTGGCGGCGCTGGGTGGATTGACGGGCTACTTCGTATTGAAAATTTTCGGGCAGCGTTATCTGTTGACAAACCGTTCCCTGCAAATTTGGACCTCGATTGGCGAGCGGATGATCCAAGAAGTTCCCTTGGGGCAAATCGCCGATGTATCGGTGGAGCAAAAACCGGGGCAAGAATTCTATCATGCGGCGGATTTGGTGATGCTCGATGCGGGCGGGAACGAGATTCTCACGTTGGCCGGTGTGCCCCGGGCAGATGTGTTTCGTCAAACGATTCTCAAATCCCGCGATGCCAGCACGCAAGTCGCAGCTGCGTCGGCCACAATCGGTGCGATCTGCAGCAAGGTAATTTCCGTCCCGCACGAACGGCGTTTATTTTGAAGACCCAAACCACCTTAAATTCCCCACCGAACCGGCGGAGAGCAGAGGACCGGAAAAAGCCATCACATTTCCTAGACAAATCACGCTGGCTCTCCGCCCTTGGCTCTCCACTAATGACCGCGACATTGACGGCATGACTTTTGAAGGCTCTAATCAATCATACAGGAAGCCGTTTTATCGTTTTGGGAAATTTTCCGAAACCGAACCGCTTCTTGCCGGGTATTAACGGAAGTATTGGCCGCGCGGAAGTTCCGCACACATTTGTCATGCGATGGCCCGCGATATTTGCATTCTCCACTGACTGTGCTCCCTCCACTTCGGGCGGACGGGTGCCGAAATCCTGTTCTCTCTCCTCGCGGAACTTGTTCCGCAGGAACGAACTTTGGTCGGCTCCCAAGCACTTTGTCTTTCCCTCACCGATGAAGGATTCAAACCACCGATGAAACCAACCCATCTCTTTCGCTGGGGCGGAATTTTCGCCCTGATGGCCGTTGCCCTTACGACTTTCTCGCCCAATCTGCGCCTGCCGATGCGGTTTCCAGCGTGAAAGTTCTTCCGAATGATGTCTATTTATACTTCAGCATTCCCAGCGTGACGGAACTGAAGGCCCGCTTTGAGAAAACTTCGTTCAGCAAAATTCGCAAAGACCCGGCCTTCGCGGAGTTCAACGCCCAAGTGGGCGAGTATTTTGAAAAGGCCAAACGAGAGTTTGAAACGCAGACCAAGATGAAGCTGAAGGATCTGCTGGAAATTCCCACGGGCGAAGTTTCCGCCGCTTTGATGAAGCCCGCCAAGGGGCAAATGGCGTTGGTCGGATTCGTCGATTTCGGCAAAAGCGAAGACATGGTCGATCAGTTGCTCGAGAAACTCGAAGAAGCTTTGGAAAAGCAAGATGCGACCCGCAAGGTGCAAGAGTTCAAGAATACCCGGATTGTGGTCTACACGTTTTCCGGCGAACTGAAAAAAAGTCCGGTGCAGACGAAGTTAGCCTACTTTGTGAAAGATACGCAGTTCGTGGTCAGCAACGATGTCTCCGCCTTGGAATCGGTCTTGACCGATTGGGGCGGCACGGGCGAGCGGTCTTTCGCGAACAATCGCATCTTCAAACACATCATCGAAAAATGCAAAACCGGCGATGCCCAACCCCTGTTTGAATGGTATCTGAACCCCATCGAAACGATGAAAGCCGCCGTCACCGTCGCCGCAGAAGGTAATCCGCAAGCCATGATGGTCATGGGTTTCTTGCCGCTGTTGGGCCTCAACGATTTTCGCGGCATGGGCGGCGCGGGCAATTGGGCCACCGAGGGCTACGAAGGCATCTCGAAAACCATGCTCTACGTCGATCAACCGCCGCAAGGTCTCTTAAATCTGTTCCGCTTCCCCGCCACCGACTTGGCTCCCCCCAAATGGGTCAACGACAAAACGCAAGCCTATATCGCGGCCAATTGGGACGTGAATGCCGCTTACGAAGCCGTCGAAACTCTGGTGGACACCTTCCAAGGAGCCGGGGCCTTGGATCGCATTGTCGATGACCTCGCCGAAAAACCGGGCGGACCGGGAATCCACATTAAGAAAGATGTGCTCGACCAACTCAACGGGCGGTTTTACGTGGTCAACCAAGGTGTCGAAAACGCGGAGAACTTGGAACAAGCCGTGCCCAAAATGCTGTTCTCGATCGGCGTTCGCAACACCAAAACCATGCAGGATCTCATCGCCAAGATCATCAAGCAGCAAGGTGCAAACGCCAAGACGCGGAACTTCCGAGGCGAAACCATCGTGGAATTCGAGAACGCCAAAACCACAGTAGGGCTGTGCGTGCTCAACAATGCGATCATGGTTTCCAGCGATGTGCCTTTGTTGGAAGCGGTGATTCGCGGAGACCGCACCCAAAAACCCCTGGCCGATTCGCCCGGCTACCGCCAGATCACGAAAAACTTCCCCGCGAAGACCTCCATGCTGAGCTACCAACAATCGGATGGTCAGTTCAAAGTTCTCTACGAAGCCGCCCGCAAGGGGAAACTCGGCAATAATGCGGGAGACATCCCCGCCGAGGCGAAAGAATTGTTAGACAAACTGCCGCCGTTCGAGGCCATTCAAAAATACATCCCCATCAGCGGGGGTTATACGATCCCGGATGAAAACGGCGTGCTCTTCATCACCATCAACGAAATGAAGAAATAACAACCCGTTGGCCAAAGAACAAGATGGGGTGTGGAAGCACCGCTTTCAACATGCAAATCCCTTGAAATTAAGGTGTTTTTGAGGCAATTGGCAAGAAATTCGATCTCCATGACGTTCAAAAACCCGAAATACGCCTGAAAATAGGCACTTTTTGCATGTTGAAAGGGATGGGTGTGGAAAGGCAACTTTCCGCACCCCGTTTTTTGTGGGATTTATTCCATCGGTTTTTGCAGGGCTTCTTCCAAGAGGCGATGCAGTTGGCGGACTCGCGGGATTTCCACTCCCGGCGGGTTTTTCTCCAACAACCAGGCGGTGTCTTTCAGAGCTTCCGCGTGCCGTTCGGTTTGATACTTGAGCACCGCCCGAAACCAGCGAAACTCTGCCTTCTCTTCATCCAGACACACCATCGTTTCCACGTACCGCAGCATGGCCTCGGCATCTTCCGCTTCGCGGGCCACGCCCATTAAATTGGCCAATGCGCGAACCAGAATTTCTTTCGGCGTTTGGCTGCGAAGCACATCCGCATCGAACGGGCGTCCGGTGTTTCGTTCAACCAATTGACGAGCTGCCTCATCGGAAAGTTTTTCCCCGCGGTCGAAGGGATCTATCAATTGGCCGGGGCCTTGTTTCGGCTCGTGCCGGACCACGAAATGCCCCGGCAAACCCACGCCCACAACTTTCACGCCCAACCGCTTGGCCATCTCGACGTACAAAATTGACAGCAAAATCGGCAGCCCTTCGCGGTCGTCCAAAACCTCGTTGAGATAGCTGTTCGATTTGTTGTAGTAATTCGTGCGGCTGCCGTGAAAGCCCATTTGCTCGAACAGATATTTGTCCAACGCATCCAGCGTTTGCCGCTCCGAGGGGTTTTTGACGTGCGAGAGATTCTCGCGAATCTCCGCGAGCATGCGATCCACCTGTTCCAAATACGCCGGCACATCAATCTCTTCGTTATCCAGCCAGGCCACGTAAAGCGTGGCTTTCAAGAGGTCAAACTTTTCTTCTTTCCGGTTGAGGAGTTTGACCAACTCTTGCCGCACGCGGGTTTCGTGAACTTGCTTCGCCAACTGCCTGATTCGCTTGGCTTTTTGCTCCAAGCGTTTGGCCTCGGCTTGCAGCACCGACGTGGTGGCGTGGGCATCGGGCAGGAGTTTTTTCGTCAGTTCCGCAGCAGGCGGGTGGTCGCCGGCGATCTCTTCGATCAACCCGCGAACGCGGGCGATGGTTTCTTCCGACGGCCTGCTGGGCGGAAGGTGCTTCCCGACTTGAAAGCCTTTGAACTCGGCTTTGGTTTCGCGGAATTTTGCCAAGCCCACCCGCCCGGCTTGGTAACGGGCATCGGTCGATTCGATCACCGGCTTGTCGTTGATGAAGCACTGAATGCGGTCGGCTTCCACGCGGACTTTCAGCGTGTTCCATTCGCCGGGATGATAATGCGGACTGCGTACTTGTTCGAGCACTTGCCAAGAGAACACGTCCGGCCCATCGAAGCGGCTGAACCGCAACTGCCCATCGCTGGGATAAAACCCATAATGCCGATGTTTGCCATCCGCGTGTAACACCAGCCCGGCAGCTCCCTGTTCCGTATCCAACCGCACCGTGACCGCGACTTCGTAAGGAATTTTCGGCGGTTTGTCATTCGAGAGTGCGAGCGAACGCCCGCCGAAGCCATCGCCCGTGCCTGCCACCTGAATTCGTCCCGCTCGCTGCCGCCAGTTGGCCCCGAACAAAGTTTGCCACTCTTTCGCGTCCAAAGTTCCAATCGTCAGCCAGCGGGAAAGCGGAATGGGGTTGGGCTTTTTGAGCAAAGGCTTGAGCGCATCGATTTCCACCGCGAAGCCCAGATTTCGCGTGACCAGGGATTTCATGGTAAGAATCCCATGTACGCGGCCGAAGCGATCCAACATCGGCCCGCCGCTGTTGCCCGCTTCGATGGGAATCGCCAATTGGATCATCGGTTTGCCTTCGATTTCCCTGCGGCCCGAAACCACCCCGCGAACCACGCTGAATGCTAAGCCCTGCGGATTTCCCAAAGCCACCACGTCTTCACCCTGCTTGAGCGCGGAAGAATCTCCCAATTGGAGCGGATGCAAATGGGACTCGGCGATTTTCAGAATCGCTAAATCCATCGCGCGGTCGGTGGCGTGAATTTCCGTCACGCGATGCTTTTTACCATCGGCGGTTTGCACGAAGATCGGACGGGCCTCCCCGATCACGTGCAAGTTGGTGGCGATCAGGCCATCGGCGGAAATCACAAACCCGCTGCCCAGGCCCACGGTTTTGTTGTCCCTGCCGGTGAAGGAAACCACCACTACCGATTGCCTGACCAGTTCGGTCAACTTTTGCACGTCGAGCAGATCGGCGGAATCCTCCACGGCTTTTGCCGCCGGTTTCGCCTTTTCCGCGCGGGCGGGAGTCGGTACATCTGCCGACAGGAAATGCGGCGCGAGACCAGCCAAGACCAGCCAACCGCAGCAGCTGCAGAATACGGTTTTGAACATCAAGAATTCTCCCCTCCCGGCAATGCGATAAACTGGCGATAAACCAAACGGCTTAATCCATCGTATCCACACCGCCGGGAGAAGGCAAAACGCCGAAGGGGATTCGCCGAGTTTGAGGGAAGCGCCGAAAAACGGCGGGATTCCCAGAGGGCGACGGGCGTGATACACTCGCGGCCGTTGCCTTTGCCAATGGGTTTGGAATCTCGGAGACTCGACGAACACACCATGAATGTGGTCATTTTGGGAGCGGGAACGGTGGGAACTTCCATCGCCGAACTGCTCTGTGCCAACCATCACAACGTCTGCCTGATCGATGCTTCGCAGACATCGCTCAACCAGGTGGATGAACGGCTGGACGTGCAAACGGTCTGTGGATCGGCCTGCGACGTAACCACGTTGTTTCAAGCCGGCGTGCAATCGGCGGGGCTGTGCTTGGCAGTGACGAATTCGGATGAAGTCAACCTGATCGGGGCCAGTCTCGCGCGGGCCATGGGTGCAGCCCGCGGCGTCGCACGGATCTATAACCCGGCACTCCGAGATTCCAGCACGTTCGATTACCGCCGGCATTTCGGGATCGATCGCCTCATCAATTTGGAGTACCTCACCGCGATCGAATTGGCGAAATGCGTCCGCGCCCAAGGGTTGTTCGCGGTCGAGAATTTCGCACGGGGGGGCGTGGAAGTTCAAGAAGTCGAAGCCCAAAGCGGATGCAGCGCGGTGGGCTTGCCGCTCAAGAAATTGCAATTGCCCAAAGGCGTGCGCGTGGGTGTGATTGCCGGCCCCATTCGCACGGCGATTGCCGGGGCCGATGACGTGATTCAAGCCGGCGACCGCGTGACGTTAATCGGTCGTTCGGATGCCATCGACGGCGTGCGGTCGCTGTTCGAGCGCAAAGCCCACCGCCGGTTGAACGTGATTATCGCCGGGGGCGGGGAAGTCGGGTTTCATTTGGCCCATCTTTTGGAAACGCGCCGCTTCAAAGTGATTTTGATGGAAGCCGACGCCGCCCGCTGCGAGCAACTCTCCCGCAGGCTCAACGGCACGACAATTCTGCACGCCGATGCCACCCGCCAAGCGGAGATGGATGAAGCCCGCGTGGGCAAGGCGGACGTGTTTGTCGCCTCGATGGGCCGCGATGAAGACAACATCGTTTGCGGCGTGGAAGCCAAGGAGGTCGGCTGCCCGCGAATCCTCAGCGTGGTTCGCCGGCCCGATTACGCCAACGTTTTAGAGAAGCTGGGAATTGATGTGGCCGTCAGTCCCCGCGAAGTCATGGCTCGGCAAGTGTTGGGACTGGTGGAATCCGGGCCGATTTTGGATCGCAGTTTCATCTCCGGCCACGATGCCGAAGTCTGGGAAGTGGAAGTCAACGAAGGCGTACCCATCACCAAAGCCCCGCTCAAAGACATTCCCTTGAAGCAAAGTTCGATCGCTGCGATTGAAAGGGATGATTTCGTCAGAGTTCCGCTCGCGGACGACCAATTAAGACCTGGCGACACCGCCGTCGTTCTGGTGCAAACCGCCTATGCCAAAGACACCATCGCCCTGTTCCAACCGCCGCCGAATTGATCTGTATTGGGTGGCATGGCCACTGCTTTGAGTGGCCATGTCTGATAGAAGCAGCTCGCCCTCCCAACAGAAAGCATGCCCACGCAAAGCCGTGGGTATGGCACACAAATCACGGAAGTGATTCTCTTGACGATCCTCACCAAGGAATGGCCCGTGTTCGTTTTCATTTCGGAATATCTGACTTGCGGAGCTTGGAACGCTGCGGACCTTCCCGCATCGCTCTTGAAGGAAGGCGGTTCGATGCTCCAAGCCATCGCCGACGACTTCGCGAACCTTCCCGATTGCCGGGTCGCAATCACTTGGAATAAAAACCTCGGCGAATGCCCGCTGTCGGTGGGCGAGGCGAAGAATGTCGAAGTGCATGCGGTCCGAAACCCTGAAGAAGAAGCCCGCAGGTTTGCAGAGCTTGGAAAGCAGGCCGATGCCGTGTTGGTGATTGCGCCGGAGTTTCAAAACCTGCTCGCCGACCGCTGCCGAATCGTTGGGAAAGTCGGACCCGCATCGCTCAATTGCTCGGTGGAAGCCATCCACCTATGCACCGATAAATTGGCTTTAGCCCGGCAGTTGGAGAGCCTCCAGATCCCCACGATTCCCACCCGCGAACTTCCCGATTTGGAAAATGCATCCGCCGCGGAATTGGAATTTCCGCTGGTCATCAAACCCCGCGATGGAGCCGGCTCGCAAGCGAACTATTTGATTCACGATCAAGCCGCCTGGCAAGATTTTTGGGTCAAGAGTCGGGAGTCTAGGGACAAAAGCCAAACCAAAAGCGACGGACCACGGACCGAATGGATCGTGCAGCCTTTTGTTGCCGGCAAGACGTTATCCATCGCGGCGATTGTCGGCGACGTGCAATGGAACGGCGAACCTTGGTTGGAAGTCTTCCCCTTAGCCGAGCAGCAACTCACCCGCGATGGGCGGTTCGGCTACATCGGCGGACGCATCCCGGACACGATTCCCTTGCAGCACCTAGCCACGCAAAGGGTTCGCGAAATCGTGGACCATCTGCCGGGGCTATCGGGTTACATCGGCCTGGATCTGTTAGCGCCGACCCAAGACCCCGAAGACCTATTGATCGTAGAAATCAACCCCCGCCTAACCACGAGCTATCTGGGCTACCGGGCGCTTGCCGATCAAAACCTCGCAGAATATCTCTTGCCCGCCTGCCGGCCCGATGAACCGCTGCGCTGGAAACCCCAAGTCGTCCGCTTCACCGCCGAAGGAATCGTAAGCTGGAACGAACGACTGCGATAAGAAGATGGGGAGAAAGGCAGTGGGGGAGCATGAAAGTTTTCGTAGTTTTCTCATGAGGGTGGCTGGGTTCAAATTGCCGAAATTCGTTTTTTTGTGAGCAACCACCATCGGCAATTTGTCCCCAGCGGGTTGATGTGTAATTGGCAAGCTGGGGGCAGATTGTCGATGATGTGTTGTCTTGATTTCACACCACTCCCCGACAATCTGACCTCAGCCACTCCGCCGCCCCACTTCGCATTGAAGGGGACCAAGAAACGGTTTCGATTCTCTTGGATGATGGCAACATTGGCTGTTTGGTCTCGCACGATTCGCTCCAGGGAAGGTTCGGTTTTCGGTCACATCGTTTGCAGGCGGTAGAGGGGACAGCGGTCGTATTTTTTGGCAAGGGAATGCACCCCGACCGTTTCGATCACGAACTTGTCGTCGGCCTCCATCATCAAAAGGGCCGCGAAGGGTTCGCTGGCATAGGCGCAGCCGAGCAGAGTCACGGGTTCGATTCGCGCAGCCCGATTCACGTGCTGGCCCGCAAATTCGGAACGCCCTTGAAACAAGTTTTCCAACTCAAAGACCGGCCCCGCATGCAGGCCGACGCGGAACGGCGTGATTTCCCCCAAACCGAACCGAGACCATTGGGGAGGTTGGACAAAGCTCGGCTCGACGAGTTCCCCGGCAAACCGGCCGGCATCGGCCACCTTGTCGAACACAACGTACAACCCATCTCCCCAGGTGTTCGCATAGATTGCCGGCTTCCCAATCTCAGAGGCAAACAGTGTTCGCAGATAGTCCCCGTAGGATGTCAGGAGATCGGGCAATTGCCGTTCTGGGATTTTGCTAAAGCCGGCGACATCTGCGAACAGCATGGCTTTCACGGGGCGGTTCAAGGTGCCGGTCTGCACTGGGGCGGCACAAGGCTCCCCGACAGATTCGGGAACTGGGCAAGCCTGTCGCAATGCGGCCAGATCGATTTCGTGGCCGGAATAACCGGACTCCGACCAGCGAGAGAGAAAATCTGCCGTCCCGCCGGCCGCGCCGGGAGTTGAGCGGTCGATGAGGGCAACCGCCGTGGGAGCCGAACACCGCTCGCGCCGCGCAACACGGCCAGTCCTTGCAACATCGAATTGGTAAAACCGAAGAGTTCATTGCTCCCCAAGTACGGTTCGGTTGTGGTGTAGCGCACCCGCGTTTTGGAAATATCTTCCAAGCGTTTGAGGATGTGATCGAAACGCATTCGCCAGTCTTGCCAAGCCGCTCCCGGCTGACCGAAATCGACGCTCATCCGCAGAAAGTCGTCCCGGTCAAACGGTAAGACCACATGCAACTCGGCATCGCGGTCGAGCATGGCTTCGGCGAATAAGATGTCCCCGCCGGAGGCCAGCGAACAGTAACCCACCTTGGCGTTGAGTTCGTCGAGTTGCTTGCGGATGGCAGTGGCGACCGCTTCAATCAAAGGCGGATGATTGGGAAACCGCGACGGCTTGCCCGCCTGCTGACGATCGGGAGAATCGATCAAATGGCCGCTGAAAACCACGACCGTGCCCAGATGCTCATCGAGAAAATCGGGCGGGGCGGTCGCTCCGATTTCCTGCAGGCGATGCAGGTTGTTGCGGATCGAAGCCAAGCTCCCCAAATCGCCCCGCGAGTTCGCTACCTCCACCGCGCGAAGATACCATTTCAAAGATTCTTCGTGACGGCCCAATAATAGCAAAGCCTCTCCCAGCGTGGCCGCCGGCCAAAGATCGCCCCCAGCGGCCGCTCGTTCCGCGACGGCTTCAATACGCTTGACGACTTCTGCGGCAATCTGTTGGGATTTTTCTCGATGGCCCGCCACGCGCCACATCGTGGCGGCGTTGATGAGAGGGAACGTTCCCTTATCCGGCAGATTCCCGGCCCCAGGCACAGCCGCCGCTTTTTCGTACCAACCGGCCGATTCCTCCGCCAACTGCGGCTCACGAATGGATCGATCCTTCAAAATTCGCCCTTGCAAAGCGACCACGTCCACCCGCAGTTTCACGTCCGGATCCGCCGACCATCCCTCGGTTGGTCCGCTGGCTTTTTCCAGCAAAAGCGCGAGCAAAGTTTCCGCATAGCGCGGTTTCCTCCCCGCGCCGCCGCCAGGGCCAATTGGTATTGCAATCGCGAGTCGGTCTTGAAATGTTCTTCCCCCTCGCGAGCCAAATCCAACGCCCGCCCAGGATGCCCTTGCTCAATCAGACGTTCCACAAACTTCAAGTAAAGTTGAGGATGCTGTTTCCACAGGCTTAGATCCGGCGACCGGCACTCATCCAACAAGCGTTCCACCGCCACATCCGCCCGATTCAGCCGATCCAAAATTTCTTGAACTGTCATGTATCCCTCTCCAAATTCGAATTTCAGCCAAGTTTACGAATCAAGTTTTGAACGAAGTTCTTGCAAGTTTTTTAGATCCTGCGGCGAGACATGCAGACCTCTGCGAATCATTTGATCGGAAACATTCAAGCACTTCCACCAATAATCGTTTGCTTGTGGATCTCCGGCTTGTTCATAGAACGTAGCCATTTTGGAAAAGCAGACCGCGAGATCGCGTTGCCACCCAGTGTTGCCGGGGTCGGAATCGGCCAGACGCTGGTGGATGCGGAGGCATTCAGTAAAGCAGCGTTCGGCATCGGCAAAGTTCCCCTGCGCCACCGCCAGACCTCCCAACCTGCCGAGCGAGATGGCAAGCCCGCGTTGCCAATGGGTATTGCCAGGGTCGGAATCGGCCAGACACTGACAAATGTAGTGAGAGTCGGCAAATCGGCCTTCGGCATCAGCAAGGTTTCCCTGCGCCACCGCCAGATCGCCCAACCTGCTGAGCGAGACGGAGAGGTCGCGTTGCCATGAGGTGTTGCCCGGGTCGGAATCGGCCAGACGCTGGTGGATGCGGAGGCATTCAGTAAAGCAGCGTTCGGCATCGGGCAGATTCCCCTGTGTCACCGCCAGATTTCCCAACCTCTCGAGTGGGATGGAGAGGTCGCGTTGCCAACCGGTGTTGCCAAGGTTGGAGTCGGCCAGACGCTGGATGATGCGGTGGCAGTCGGCAAATCGGCATTCGGCCTCGGACAGGTTCCCCCGCGCCACCGCCAGATCGCCCAAATTGTTGAGCGAGACCGTGAGGTCGCGTTGCCACTCGGTGTTGCCGGGATCAGAGTCGGCCAGACGCTGGCTGATGCGGTGGGACTCAGCGAATCGGCATTCGGCTTCGACAAGGTTCCCCTGTGCCACCGCCAGATCGCCCAGCTTGTTGAGCGAGATGGAGAGGTCGCATGCCACTGGTTATTGCCCGGGTCGGAGTCGGCCAGACGCTGAATTAGGATGTGGGTCACAGTTAACAGAGTCTCCGCCGACGGAATGTTGAGGTAGGCCAGGACTTTCTTGGACAAGGCCATTGCTCCGACGATTAAGTCTCGTGTCGACTTTTCGTTAAGTAGGTAAGGTAAGGCAACAACGAGTGCATCCAGCTCCCAAATGTTGGGGGCTGATTGGGATTTGTATATACCCCTCGCATGTTTCGCCAGGTATTCGCAGAGTGCGGATTGATGATGCAGCAAGGTTCGGTTCTGGCCATTTTGAGGGGAGCTTTGACGCAGATGGGCGGCGATGAGGCGGTGCATGCGGGCGGTGTGTTGGTTGTCGCCGGGGGTGAGGAAGCGAAAACCTTCGATTTGCCGGCGGAGCATGACCCACGGGTCGGGATAGCCCGGTTTGGCGTTCCTTAGTTCCGGGTGTTGCTGCAAGGTGAGTTCCCGCAGCCAAGGCCAGGGAATGACGTCCGGCGGTAAGAGGGCGGCGAACTGCAACAGCGTCAGTCCGGCTGCGGGGAGATCGGCCAACATCGAACGCAACACCGGGCCGAGTTGCTTCTCTTGATGTTCCATCTGCTGGGCCCCATCGCCTTCGACCAAATCATCCGTGCTGGGCAGACCATCGGCCTCTAATCGCTTAAGGTAATCGCCGGGGGAAATCGGTTGCGAGGTCTGGGCACTGAGACCGAGGAAAACCGCGACCTGTTCGATGGCCAACGTAAAACCGTCGAGTTCCCGCACGATGAGCTTGGCATCGGTTTCATCCTGAGCTTTCGAAACTTGCCTTCGGGCAGATGATCCGCGATCAACCGCATGCGCGTTGTCCGGGTCGAGGGAATCGACGATGACCGTGCCAATCTGTTTGCCCAGAGGGTCCATCCGTTTGGGATCGAGCCGCGTGGTGGCGATCAGCCGTAGCCAATCGACTTTGGGAAGTTGGCTTAACTGCGCGGCGGAGAACAGCTCTGTCTCCGAGACGTTATCCAAAAGCAGCAAGGCGGAGGGGGCTCTGTCGGGGTCGGCTTGATTGGCAGCTTCCGCGCCCGGGCCAGTTCCCTGAGCACCGCGCAGGCCTAGTTTGTCGGCATCGTTGCGTTCGGCATCGCTGGGGGTAAAGCCGAACTCCACTGCCCACGCGAGTTCGCCAATCAACGGTAGCAGTGCTGTCTTGCCTTCCGCCGCCAGGGACCAGATGCCGAGCGAATAACAATCGGCATAACCCCGCGCATAGGCGATGGAGAGTTCGGTTTTGCCCTGTCCCCCCAGGCCATGCACCGCCGTGACCAAACCGATCTTGCCCACGCCGACGTTGCGGTGCAGGTCGGCGAGTTCTTGATTTCGGCCCACGAAATAGGGCGTCATGCCGCGGATGTTGCCGGGCACTTGGAGGGTGGCGCCGCGAACGTTCCAGGCGTTCCCAAAGACTTTGACCGAGCACCTCCATGCGTTGGCGGACGGCTTCCTCACGCATCGCCCCCGCACCCCGAGGGAACCACGGGCGAAGGTCGGTAAAGTTTTTGTGGAGGATCAAGTCGAGCCGTTTGGCATTCTCGTATTCATCGCTGCCGGGGACTTCGACGAAGTAGACCGTAGCATGCGATTCGCAGCCAATTAGATGTTGATGTTGGCGGGCTTGGTATTCTTCCCATTCCCACCGGCAAGGCTCGCTGTTGAAGTAGTGGGGCGAGAGGCAGATGAGCAACACCTTGGATCGACGTAAATGCGCCCAATATGCGATTTCGCCAATCGTCCATGTCGCGGATTTCGTGCTGATCGAAAAAGATTCCCAAAGGAGCCGTCGAGTATTGCCGATGATCCGCGAGGATCTGCTGCTTAATTCCGAAACCCAGCCATGCGGAAAGCTCTCTGGGATCGGCTGATTGTCGAGCCGAGCGTAAGAGATGAACAGTTCGTATTCGGTCTGGTCGGTGCTCATCAGAAAGTGTCTTTCAGTTGGGTTCGACGATTTTGTTGCCCAGTTGGATGATGGCTTTCAGCGTTTCGCGCACGGTTTTGCGGTCGTACTCTTTTTCAGTATCCGGCAAATCTTGGTACGGAACCAGACACGGATGCAGTTTTTTCGCATCAGCGCAAATTGGCCCGAACGTCCAGCCATCTTGGATTCGCTACAATGTCCAGACTTCGTGCGTGTTCTCTGCCAAGCGTTCAAGCAACGCTTGCAGCGAGGGCGGAAGCATCCAATGGTTTCGGTGTGCAAGCTGAGTCGAGGACTCACGCAGCGCGGCGAGGGGGGTTTTCGCTCGCATCGCCTGTTTGGGCGATGCCCTCGCTGAGAAAAACCTTGAGGGCGGTCAGCAGCAGAATTTTGATGTCCCACGGCAAAGAGCGATGGTGAAGATAGGCTTCATCCAAGGCGACTTTTTCGGGGATGGGCAATTCATCCCGGCCATTGATTTGGGCCCAACCCGTCAACCCCGGCGTGAGTTCGTGGATGCCTTTTTCCGTTCGCAAGGCGATTAAATCGGCTTGATTGAACAGAGCCGGCCTGGGGCCGACGAAGCTCATGTCGCCCTTCAAAATGCTCCAAAGTTGCGGGAGTTCATCGAGGCTGGTCTTGCGGAGGAAACCGGCCAAAGGCGTGATCCATCTCCGGGAATCCGCGAGCAAATGCGTGGCGAGTTCGGGCGTGTCGGTGCGCATCGAACGGAATTTCGGCATCTTGAAAATCCGATTGCCTCGGCCCACTCGATCCGACCAATACACCGCCGGCCCCCGCGAAGTCAGCTTGACGGCCAAGGCGATCAGCGCCAAAGGAACCGCCAGCAGGATGAACAAATAACAGGCGGCCAGCAGGTCGAACGCGCGTTTCATCGACTTCCTTCCGTGGAATTTTTCAGGCGACATCGCGCATCGTTTGCGGTGGCAAGGGAACGCGCCCATTCGTTTCAATCCGTCTTCCAAGGCGATTTCGGGCCGCCAAGCAAATTCCTTGGCGAAGCGGGAGCCATCGTAAGCATCTTCCGCCAGCCATTTTCGCACGGTGGCCCAACGCGACTTCGCCCAGTGATCTGATCGGCCCCATTCCCAAAGTCGCCGCAGTCCACAGCAATCCACCGACCAACCCGGCGGGAAGGGCTTCGCGGGCGGCTGCCGGTTAAGGGCCGAGGAGATTCCCGCACGATGTCTTTCATCGGGCAAGGTTCGCCGGCGGCACGTTCCAAATTCCGGCGGGGCGATTCGTGGGATCAACACGGCAAGCACGCAAGCGCGGGCCGCATCGTCGCGGTGCAGCAAACTCTTTTGATTCAGTCCGCGGCCGATCATCAGAAACCGCCCCCGCCGAATGGCATCCATCAAACGGCCCACGTTGCCGGGGTCGCCTTCGCCGATAGAGCGTGGTCATCCGCAAGATCAGCACTTGCAAACCCGTTTCCGATGCGATTTGAAGCAGACGGATTTCCGCCTGCGTTTGCTCTGGGCATAGGTCCCTCGGGATGGGCATGGCTTCTTCGTTTCGGGGACCCCGTTTGCCTGCCGATCCGTAAACGGAAACCGAACTCACGAATACAAATCGTTTCACTCCGTGGGCTGCCGCCTGGCGAGCTAAGTTTGCGGTGGCTTCGCAATTGAGATTTTGAAAGGAAGACGATTCCCGTTTCTCACTCGCATCGAACTGATGGGCCAACCCCGCACAATGAATGATGCCCGAAACGCCGCTTGAACATCTCCGGGGGAATTTCGGCATCCCGAAGATCAAACGGCCGATAATCGTCGCAGTGCGGAGACTCCTTTCGCCTGCCGGTCGCGCGACAGGCAAACCGGCGGCTTGAAGTTGCTCCACAATGGCAGACCCCAAGAACCCCGTCGCCCCCGTGACCAAAATCCGCGACATGCTTTTTGAACCTGTTGAATAGTCAAGGAAAAGAACCTAAGCGGCGCCGGGAAATTGTTTCTTCTTGGCAACGGGCTTCCGAGCGATTCGAAATGACCTGCATCGACTTCGCAATAGGCATCGAGAATCTTCGCGAATTGATAGGTCGATTCCGCCGCCTGTCTTGCCCGGCGGCCCATTTCTGTTCGTCTTGCCGGATCTGCCGCCAATTCCAGAATGGCCTTTTGAAAGGCGGCAGGGTTGTCGGGAGGAACGACCCAACCCACTCGTTCTTCGCGGATGACTTGGGCGAGTTCGGAATGGGCTTCGGCGAGGGCGAGAATCGGTTTTCCCGCCGCGAGCACGTTATAAAGTCGGCTGGGAACGGAAACCCCCGCCATGCCGGGAACAAACGGAATTAACGCCACGTCCCCCGCCGTCAATAGTTCGGGCAAATCCTCGCACGCGGGCGGCGGTCGGCCACGGTGACGTTTTGAAGTTTGTGTTCTTGAACGACCCGGCTAAGCCAAGCCTTTTTCGCCCCGGACCCCGCCAACAAAAAATGAATGTCTTCGCGGTCCCGCAATGCTCGCGCACATTCCACGATGGCTTCCAGATTGTGGGAACGGCCCATGTTGCCTGAGTATTGCAACACGAATTTATCCGACAGCCCGAACTCGCGAAGAATGCGGTTCTCGCCGGTTCGCGGCTGAACCAAATCGGTGTCGGCCCAATTGGGAATGATTTGCACGCGGTCATCGTCTGCGGGGAGTTTTCGCAAGACCAACTCCCGCATGTCGCCGCCCCAAAACGACGATGCGTTCCATCGAACGGTACAAACGCCCGACAATCCCATGCAGGCATTTCGCGAGAAGGAGGAAGGTTTCAGCAAACCCGCCGCCACGGCGACATCGGGGTAAACATCGTGAATGAGCAGCACGCACTCAGCCCGGCGAAGTCGGCAAGCCCACGAAATCGCAAAGGGCAGCAACGGCGGATTGGTGACCACCAACACCCGCTCGCCCCGCCGAAATCGAAAGACGGCCAGCAGAAACATTGAAACGCTGAGCGTCAGCAGATTGACCACCCGCAACGGCAAGCGGTCTTTGTTCCAAGTCGTGCTCCAACAGCGTTGAATCCGCACGCCCCGATGCGTTTCGCGGGCGGAAACCCGTTGCCCGCGGGCGGCGTAATTGGGCCTTCCGCACAAGACCTCGACGGGAGTTTGGGAACGCTCCGCCAAGCCCTCGGCGATTCGCGTGAGGTAATAGCCGGTCGAAGTGTCTTCGGGATAGTACAATTCCGAAATCACCCAAATCCGTGAGTTTGCCAGTTCCCGATCCGCCATCGCCGGGGCATCCTTTCCCTCGCCAGCTTGGTCATCCTCGATTGATGCGGATGCTACCCGGAAACCCGGCCTTGCGGCAAGATCAGAAAACCCGTTTTACCTGCTTCGCCTGCTTCGCCTGCTTCGTTTTCCCCGATCAATACCGATAAAACCGCGCGCGGCTGACTTCGAGATGCCAGACTCGCTTGTTATTGGCATCGAATTCGTGCAGTCCTTCTTCATCGCCGATCAGCGTATTCCCGTTGGAGAGACGTTGGGCTTGGGCGGGGTTTTTGAGGCCGGTCTTGCTCCAGACGATGTTGCCTTTGAGATTGTATTCATCCACGCGATTCTGCCGCATCTCGGTCACGAGCACATTCCCGTTTTCGAGTTGCTGCGCGGTATGCGTGTAGTCCAAGCCCTTGACGAGATCAGTGACGTTGCCCTGCGGATCGACTTCCACAACTCTCCCGGCGTTTTGCAAATTTATGATGGTTTGTCCATCGGGCCGGCGTTGAGCGGTGGTGGGCCGGCCTTCGATCTTGAATTCCCAGACAATTCGGCCATCGGGGGCGAGTTCTACCACGCGGTCGCTGTCGGAACACGCCACAAGCACGTTGCCATTGTCCAAACCTTCCACGCTGGTGGGTCGGCCCGGCAAGTTGATTCGCCGCCAGGTTTCGCGGCCGTTTTCATCGTAGGCGTAGACGGCATGTTGTTCGGCATCGGCAACCAAGCGGCGGCCATCCGGTGTGGCATGGCAGCCCCAAACGTATTTGAACCCCCCCGCCGTGAACACGTCCGCCTTGTTTTTCGTAACCTCTTTGAAGATCTTGCTGGCCCAAATGCAGACCACGGTTCGGCCTTGTTCCAGAGGCCGCCTGGGAAACGGAAACGTCAAGCGGGCGGTTTTTCCGTGTTCGTTCAACCAATTCCGCCAGGCTTTCGCAGCGGGCTCGCGGGATTCCTCCGGGCTGAAAGCGGAAAAGCCGAAGCGTTGCCCCGTCACTGCCCGCAGAATGCTCACGCTCCGCCGGCGTTGCATTGCCTGCGGACTTTCCAGCAATTCGACCAGCACGGGCAAGCTCTCACGAATTCCCAAGTCGGCCAAGGCTTCCGCCGCCGCCAACCGCATGGAAGGTTCCGCGTGCCCGAGCATCGGCAGCAATTCAGGCAGGGCTTCTTTCCCCAAGGCGAATCGCAATGCCAAGACGGCGGCTTCTCTTTGAGGAGATGCCGCGGTGGCGATCTTCCCGCGCACGAGGTCCACATCCTCGATCCGCACCGTGGCCTGCAAAGCCCGCTCGGCAAACTGAAATAAATACGGCTCTCGAAGTTGGGGCATCAGTTGGAATACCACCTCAGCCAAGCCTTTCATTTGGCGCTGCTCCACGTCATTCAGCACAGCCACCAGCTTGGTTTTGTAGCCCAGATGGCTCACCTGGACGAGAATCCGCCTGGCACGCACGCGGACTTCCGCATCGCGAGATTGGGCCGCATCCTCCAGTTGTTTGACCGGCGGAATCGGCATGAGCAGCAGTTCCGACATCGCCGAGCGGCGGGCTTCATAATCGGAACTGCCAAGTTGGGCGATCAGTCTTTGAATCTTCGCTTCCAAATCCCCCGTGGGAAACAGCGACCGCAAATAGGCTTCCACGGCGGCAGGCGAAGAATCGAGCGCCACCCGGTTCAATTTGTGGGTGGGCGGATCTTCGGCCGGCAATGTCGCGAAAGGCCAAACAAGCAAGGCCGCCGCCAAGAAAATACAGAGAAGGGAGTAACGCATGACAAACTCGAACAAAGACAACACCGGGCGCGTTTCGGTCGAAAAGAAACCTATTTATGTTCTAACACGCGCGATCCCGCTTCACCACCGGGAACGCCCAATCATTGCGGGAGGGCGTACAGTGGTTCGGCGATGCCGTGGGAGTCCACTTGCCAAGGCGTCCAAACCACCGCGAGTTTTCCGATTTCAATGTCCGACTTGCGAGGCGAGATTTCCACGGGTTCCAGTTGCAGGTTTTCTTCGTCAAATTGCAGTTCCAAGCTTTTGATTTCCGTCGTCAATTCTTGCTCCATCTGGTTCATCTCCGCTTTCAGATCTTCGACTTTTTCCTGAGCGCGGGCCACGTCGCCTTTTTGTTGAGCCGCGCGGCCTGCGGATCGCATGGAAGTCGAGGCTTTGGAAACGTTCGTGCGGCTGATTGTTTTGCGGCCAAACAACGCCCCCAAAATGGTATTGCCGAACGAAATCACAGAATCGAACACCGCCCGATGGGCTTGCGATTCTTCGCGGGCTACGCCGGCTTCGGCGGTTTTGATTCGCTTTTGGATCGCATTGAACTTCGCTGCGTATTTGTTGCGGAGCTTTTCCACTTGCAGATCCCGCTGCTCCCTGGCCGACTGCCGCAGCCAAACGCGAAAATCTCCCTCATCTTCTTCCAGACAGGAATACGCTTTCAAATCTTTGCATTGATAGATTGTGGTTCCCGCAGTGCGATAAAGATGCGTTTTGAGCTTGGTTTTCCAGGAATCGTAATTCTTGGCATTGCTGAACTCGGCGGGGACGGCAGCGAAAGCGAAATTTCTGCCGGCTCTGCTTCCAAATCCAAATCGGCTTCCGCGATCATCGCGGCTTCTTCCCAAATCGAGCCGGTCAATTTCGGGGGGATGGATTTCAGCAGCGTGCAGGTTTTCCAGGCGTCCAACTTGCAAGAGGCTTTGACGTAATGCAGTTTCCCCCGCGCGAGAATCGCCGGGCGGTAAACCAGCGAATTGCCCGCGGAAGCGGGTTTCTCTTTTTGCAAGTAGAAGACTTCGATGCCGGGCGGAAACGCGGCCGGTTGCGATTCGGTTGTGTCGGCGTCCTCGGTAAAGCTCTCTGGAATGGCAGGCTTTGCCGGCGGTGGGGCCGCTTTTTTCAAGGCTTGCTTTTTGACTTCCATCAAGCTCGCAATCTGTTGCCGAGTGAGCGGACCCCGCAAATACGACAACGCCCAGCGGGATTGAAACACCACCGGATGATCTTCATGCACGTTGTTCATCAAAAACACCCGCTTGCCCAGCCCCGACAAAATCGTTTCCATCTGCCCGCGATCGAACGGAGAGCCGGCGGCGGCGGAAGCCCCTTCCAATCCATCCAGCACGCGGGCTTTGTCGCGTTCGGTTTGCAGCCGGCCCAAGAACCAAGTTCCCGTGTTCGACAGCCCTTTGTAATCCAAATCGACCGGGTTCTGCGTGGCGAGCACCACGCCCAATCCATAAGCGCGGGCTTGTTTAAGCAGCGTGAGCATCGGAGTTTTCGAGGGCGGATTCGCGGTGGGCGGGAAGTATCCGAAAATCTCGTCCATGTACAACAAGGCCCGTAAACTCGCCGTGCCCGGTTGCGTGCGAATCCAAGCCAGCACTTCGTTCAACAAAATCGTCACGAAAAACATCCGCTCGGGTTCGGAAAGATGCGCGATCGAAATGACCGAGAGCTTGGGTTTGCCGGCTTCGGTATACAGCAGCCGTTTGATGTCCAAAGGCTCTCCTTCCCGCCAACAGGAGAAAGATGGCGAGGCCAGCAAGTTGTTCAAAGACAACGCCAATTTCATGCGGTCTTTGAGCGGATAAAACGATTCCAAATCGAGGATGCCCACTTTGTCGAACTTGGGGGCTTGGATTTCACCGATCAGCTTGGCGAGGTCCAAACCGCGTCCTTGCTGCCAAGCGAGAGTGAAGATGTTGGAGAGCAAGATGTGTTCGCAGCTTTGCACGGGATCGGCGTCGATTCCCAAGAGTGCCAACAACCCCGATGTCGCCGAACTCACCCGCTCGCGAAAGGCGTCGCCATCTTCCAGAACCGCTGGGGGCGGGGCGGAGAAACTCCGCAGCACAGTCAGCGGCAATCCGGCGCTGCCGCCCGGCGTGTAGATCGCCATCTCGACCGAATCGCGAAACCGCCCGATGCGATCCGGGGTTTGCCCCCATTCCGCCAAGCCCTCTTTCCAGCGCTTCGCGACTTGGGCGGCATATTGTTCGACTGCCATGCCGTTCCGCGCGGCTTCGCCGGGATCGATCCACGGTTGAAAATCGCCCGGCTGCAAATTCGGGAACGTCAAAAACAGATTCCCCAAATCGCCCTTGGGATCAATCGCAATTGCGGGAATGCCGTCAATCGCGGCTTCTTCCAGCAACGTCAGGCACAGCCCCGTCTTCCCGCTGCCGGTCATCCCCAAGCAAACGGCGTGGGTCGTCAAATCTTTGGAATCGTATAGCAGCAGTTCTTCGCCCGGCGAATTGTTGTCCAAATCGTAATCTTTGCCGAGATAGAAGACATCCAGCTTCTCATAATCTTGCATGCCGCCGTTCCTTGAATCTGCCGTTCTGAAATGAATTGTTGTCAATCTAACGGCAAAAACCCATTGCCCACAAGTGCCCATAAATAAGAATTGAAAGGTCTGTTTGCCGCATGGGTGTAGACTTCCCGGTGAGGGGGCTGTCTCGCCTTGGGTCTCTTGAAGAATCAGCTAAGAACTCGGAAGATGAGGACTCGGCCGGCTCCGTGTTTCTCGGAACATAAGATACTGATGGCTCATTTCAACAATCATCGTCAAATCACCTGCCAGATTTGCGGCAAGCCGTTTCGCTTGGTGGAAGTCATGCCGGTAGAGATGGTCCGCGAATCGCTGCAAGCCGTGATCCGTCGAGCGCACCCGGAATGGACGGGGCAAGGCTACATTTGCCTCTCCGATCTCAACCGATTTCGCGACCAATGGTTCACCGAAACGCTGAAACAAGATCGCGGCGAACTTTCGGAATTGGAGCAGGAAGTCCTCCAAAGCCTCAAAGGCGGGGAATTACTTTCGGAAAACATCCAGGAAGAAATCGAGCGTGCTCTGACATTGGGGGAACGAGTCGCCGACCGCATGGCCGAGTTCGGCGGAAGCTGGACTTTTCTCATTGGCTTTGCCGTCGTAATGATCGCATGGATTACCGTCAATTCCTATTTCTTGCTAAAAAAGCCGTTCGATCCGTTCCCTTACATTCTTTTGAATCTTGCCCTGTCTTGTCTGGCGGCGATTCAGGCTCCGGTGATTTTGATGAGCCAAAACCGCGAAGCCGCCCGCGACCGCTTGCGCTCGGAGCACGATTATCAGGTGAACCTCAAGGCTGAGTTGGAGATTCGCCACTTAAACGCCAAAATGGATTTGCTGCTGACTCGGCAATGGCAGCGTTTGTTGGACATCCAAGAAATGCAGACCGACCTGATGCAGGAAATGCGCAGCGTTTTGCCCGCAAATCACAAACGCTCGGAACCCTCGCCGACCAACGAAGACTAACCCGGATGATTCGTAACCCGATTGGCTGGCTGGGGTCAAATTGCCGAAATTCGTTACTTTGTGAGCCAGCGGAAGCGGCAATTTGCCCCCAGCAAGTTGCTGAGTGATTGGCGAACTGGGGGCAGATTGTCGATGAGGTCTTAGTTTGATTTCGCACCAACTTCCGACAATCTGACCCCAGCCACCCCAATGTGAATTTTGCAGAGCGAAAGGCGATTATTCCGCGGTTTCAAAGCGATGCGTGGGCACGGGGCGGCCGGGGCGGAAACTTTGGGTTTGACGGTATTCCGGGATCGCCCCGCGAGATCGGCAAACGTCTTCGATGACTTGTTTCACCTGGGCTTCCAGCAATTCCGGGTCGCAAGCCACGCGGGCATTGACGATCAAATCCACTTCCCGCACCTCGCAACCCGATGGCAGCGACAACTCCGGTTGCGTGTCGCTGCTGATGAGATTGGCCACGCCGAAAAAGCCTTCCCAAAGCCCGATGGTTTTCAGGTGGGCGGTTTCCGCTTCCATCCCGCCCAGCGAATCCCGCAGCTTGCTAATCACTTCCAGTAAGAGATCATCCAAAGAGAACGGTTCTTCCGCCGAGATTCGCAGGCTGCTGTTGAGCCAACCGAGTTCCGCTTCGCCCTCGGCATAGATGTCGTAGTCGATGTCGAGAACCCTTCGCCCGAAATCGCCGTCTTGATCGAAGAACTCGGTCAATGCCTCGAACCCTTCGCCCGTGCGGGCCGAGATCCGCAGCACGGGAACGTCGGGATGCTGCTCCCGGACGACGGCAGTCAATTCTTCCAACGCTGCGGGCGAAAGTTCATCGATGCGGTTAATCAAAATCGCATCGGCTTCTTCCAATTGCTTTTTCAAAATGTAAGCCGCCTTGGGCGAGAAGCCGGCCTTGGCTTCATTCCTTAGCACCTTCAAGCCGTGGCTGGGTTTGAGAATCACCGCATAGGGGGCGATTTGAAACTCGGCATCGAACAACCGCTTGATGGGTTGAATCACCGTGGCCACCAGATCCGTGCAACTCCCGACGGGTTCGGCAAGCAGCACATCCGGCTTTTTGGCTTCGCCGAGCTTTTCGATGGTGTCCATCAACTCGTTGAAGTTGCAGCAAAAACAAGCGCCCGCGACTTCACCCACGTCGAACCCCTGCGAACGGAGGGTATTGGTATCGACCAAATCCGCCGCCTGATCGTTGGTGACAATCCCCACGTTCAGATTTTGGTCCATGTAATGCCGGGCCAAGCGGCCCAAAGTCGTCGTTTTGCCCGCCCCTAAAAAACCCCCGACCATGATGTAGCGAATTTTGTGTGTCATGCAATCATTTCCCTCAAAACAAACCGGCAAAGCAAACTGCTAGTTTGAAGTATAAACGTGAAACCACGCATTTGCGAACCCGCCGCCGGGTGCCGGGAAGTGGCGGCAATTCTGTAATCACCTTGCCGTGTTCGAGCCTGGGAAGCTATTATGCAGCAGGGTGCTCCGGTTAACGCCTTTAGAAGAAGAAATCGCAAAAACATGTTCGAGGGAATCAGCAAAAGTTTGAAGGGGGCGTTGTCTTTCCTGGATCGTGGAAAGATGACCGAAGCCAACATCCGCGAGGGGATGCAGCAAGTCCGCCAAGCGCTCTTGGAAGCCGATGTCAATTACGATGTCGCCCAAGCGTTCATGGACCGCGTGACGGAAAAAGCGGTGGGCGAGCAGGTCATCAAATCGCTGCGTCCCAGCCAGTTCGTCGTCAAGATCGTTTACGATGAACTCGTGCGATTGATGGGCGGCGACCCCGACGAACAAGAATACGTCCCCAAAAGCGTCGCCAGTACGCTGGGCGTCAAACGCGACGGCGTAACCGTCATCATGATGTGCGGCCTGCAAGGCTCCGGCAAAACCACAACCTGCGGCAAACTCGCCAAACTGCTTTTGGACAACGGTTTCAAATCCATGCTGGTGGCGGCGGACTTGCAGCGCCCGGCAGCCATCGAGCAATTAAAAATCGTGGGCCAACAAGTCGGCGTGCCGGTTTATACCGAAGACCCGCAAAAAAGCTCGCCGGTGCAAGTCTGCCGAAATGGGTTGAAGGAAGCAAAAAAAGCCGGCGACGTGCGCGTGCTGATTCTCGACACCGCCGGGCGGTTGCACGTCGATAATGCGTTAATGCAGGAACTCGAACAGATCGACAAGCACTGCGACCCCGATCAGGCGTTGTTGGTCTGCGATGCGATGACCGGGCAAGATGCCGTCAACAGTGCCCGGGCCTTCAACGATTCGCTCGTACTCGACGGAGTGATCCTCACCAAGTTGGACGGCGACACCCGCGGCGGTGCGGCGCTCTCGGTGAAGGAAGTCACCGGCGTGCCCATCAAATTCATCGGGGTGGGCGAGCAACTCGACAAGTTGCAGCACTTCCATCCCGACCGCATGGCCAGCCGCATCCTCGAAATGGGCGACATGCTCAGCCTGATCGAGGATTTGCAGTCCAAGGTCGATCAGGAAGAAATGCAGAAGGCTCAAGAAGCCTTGGAAAAAGGGAAGTTCTCGCTGGAAGACTTCCAAAAACAGATGAAGCAGATCAAAAAATTGGGTTCAATGGGCGAGATCATGAAAATGATCCCCGGCATGGGCGGCTTCGCCGATCAAATCGCCGGCATGAACCCCGATGATGACATGAAGCGCATTGATGGCATCATCAACTCAATGACCCCGCAAGAACGCAAGCACCCCGAAATCATCGACCGCAGCCGCAGAAACCGCATTGCGATCGGCAGCGGGACCGACCCCGCGGACGTCAACAAACTCTTGAAAGACTTCAAGGGCATGTCCGGCATGATGCAAAAAATGGCCGGCATGGGCATGCGCGACCGCATGAAGGCGATGAAGGAAATGACTTCGGGCGGCATGATGGAATCCGGCGCACCCATCCGCGACAAAAAAGAACGCAGCAAACGCGGCCCGCTCGATCAAACCCTGGCCCGGCAAAAGAAGAAAGACAAACGCAAGGATGCCAAGAAGCAGAAGAAGAAAAACCGCAGATAAGGTCAAGGGTCGAGAGACAAGGGTCAAGGGCCAAGCCGATTGAAGAAAAAGGATAGAGGATGGATGATAGTAGATAGATTTCTTCGCCATCCTCTAACTTCCATCCTCTATCCTCTCATTAACCCCTTGGTCATTGGGGCTTGGTCATTTCATGTATGCGGAACCGGATTACGGGCAGGATCTTGAGTTCAAAAAGCTCGTGGTTCGCCAAAGCGACGTGGATCTCACGCGGGTGGCTTTGGAAATTGCGCGAGATGCTTACCCGCAACTCGATCCGGCGGAAACTTTGGATTGGATTGAACAGCGGGCCGAGGAACTTCGGCCCGGCATGGCCGCGCGGGATGAACGCGAAACCTTAGCCGCACTCTCGGCGTGTCTGGCCGATCGGCACGGCTTGACCGGCAGCCCAGACGCCTATGAAGATCCCGATGCCAGCTATCTGCAAAAAGTCATCGAAACCGGGCGGGGGATTCCGATTAGTTTGTCGGTGATTTACGTGGCGGTGGCCGAGCGGTTGAGTTTGCCTTTGGAAGGGGTTTCCGCCCCGATGCACTTTCTGACCCGCTGGGAAACCAGCCGGGGAACTCTGTTTCTGGATGCCTATTCGCACGGGCGGGTCTTGACGTTGCCGGAATGCGTGAATTGGCTCGGCAGCCTGACGAAGCTGACCGAAAACCAACTCCTCGCCGCCTTGGAACCCGTCGGCCCCAGGGCGATTATCGTACGGATGCTGAATAACCTCAAAGTGATTCATGCCAAACGGGAAGATTGGCCGGCGGCTTGGAAAGTGCAGCATCGGCTCTCTACCATGCAGCCGGCTTCTTATCACGAGCGCCGCGATTTGGGAATCATCTCGTTACATGCCGGGCGATGGAATTCGGCGGTAGACGTTTTAACCGCTTGCTTGTCCAAATGCCCCGCCGAGGAACGGGAAATCCTCGAAGGCCACCTGAAGAAAGCCCGCCGCTCGTTATCGGAATGGAATTAATCCGAGTCAAGGACAGTCTCATCGAGCGATAATACGAGCCGCGACTGTCAGGGAGCGGATGGGTGGCCGGGGATGAGCAAAGTGAACCCCCCGGAATAGAAAAGCTGTGGGGTCGCTTCACTCCACCACAGCCACCTTTTCCAAGTATTGAGATGGAGATCTTAGGTCTCGAGGTTTGCCTCAGCCGTGTTGTGGTTTCCATCGGCTTGCTCTTGATCGGTTGCAAGGATCGTGACGGCGGTATTGCCTCCCGCTTTCCGATTGGAGCGGCCTTCGCCCGGCATTCGATAAACAATTGATGGAGCCTCCCTCATCCGCAAACTTTGACTAAAACCCGATGGCCGATCCTCTCGCCCAAACCTTCCAACTGCTGACGACCACAGCCAACCCGCACGCGGGCGAGTTGTTGGTTGCGGCGATGGACGTGCCGTTGCCCGGCATTCAAAGCGAGGCCGTTCGTTCCGTGGTCAGCCGGGGCGGCGTGAGGGAGCAAATGGAAGCCATTCGCCGCTACCCCCTTTTTCCCAAGGCAATTCAGCAACAACTTGAAGAGAACGCCGGCTCGCTCGTTCCCGCAATTCGCCAATGCCTTCAGTTGGGGCGGGGAGATTTGGAGAAGGCGGCTTTGGAATTGGCCCGTGCGGGCGAGACCTTCGGCATCGTGGAAACTTTGCTGGAAATCCTTAAAGGCGAGCGCACCAACCTCCGCGAAGAGATCGGGCAAACGCTGCGGCATCTGGTAAACCGCTTGTACGAACATCTCCACGGGCTGCAAGAGGAGGACAAGCCGCCGCTCAGAAATGCGGCTCAAATTCAGTACATGATGCTGATGGCGTTGGATCAATCCTTAACATATTTTCAGGATTTGTCGCATGCGGACGTTGTGGTCGAAGCCGTGCTTTCACTTGGCGGGGCCGGTCACGCGGTCACGCAAAAATTGTTGACGCAAGGCAGCTTGGAATCCCGCTCTTTGGCGCGGGAACTGCTTTTGAACAGCCGGCACCCCGGCGTAATGCGGTTTGTGTTGGATTCCGTGGGCAAGCCATTTCCTCCCTCGCGGGTGTTGGATGCTTTGCAACAACGGGACGATCCCGAATTTTTGCTCGCCACGCTGCGTTGGGTTCCCAAGCGCTGGACCGGCGCAAGAACGAAACCTCAAGCAAATCGAAGACGTCGCCTGGTTGAAAGAAAGCCGGGAAGCCTTGGAACTCATCCCGGAGGATTTGCAAGCCGCGCTGGTGACTTACACCTCGGCCACGGGGTTAAACCGAGAGAAGAAATTGGAAATTCGCCAATGGGTGGTTCGGCACGGTAGCCCGGAAGCCCGCAACGCCGCCATCGCCGTGCTGGAAGAATTGGACAGCGAAACCGTGCAGGAAATCGTGCTGGACGGTTTGGATTCCGACGACCCCGACGTGCAGGCATGGGCCACCGGCCAACTTCGCAGCCAGCATGTTCCCGATGCGTTGAACAAGCTGATCGATCGGTTGGACAGCCCGGAGGCCACGGTTCAGGCGGTGGCCCGGCAAGAATTGCAAGGCTTCGACTTGGAATGCCTGCTCGCCCGGTTTGAAACCATGCCGCCGCCGGCGCGAAAATGCCGGGCGGCTGCTGCAAAAGATCGATCCGCATTGCCTGACGAAACTGATGCAAGAATTCCATCATTGCATCCGCCGCCGACGCATTCGCGCGATCCGCGGCGCGTTGGCCTATGGCTGGCATGTGCAGGTCGCCCCCGCATTATTGGCAATGCTTCAAGATCCGGACGTGTTGATCCGGCGGACAATCATCGAAGTCCTCGGCCACGTGCGGACTTCCGAAACCATCGCGGCGTTGGTCGCCTTGAAAGACGACCCCAGCGAACGAATTCGCGAGACGGTCAAGCAGGCATTGGTTCAACTCGCCTCCAAAGAAATCCCCAACCCGCCCCTAGAAACGACATCCACTTCCTAGCACTTTTTTAACCACTCAACGTGAGCAGGAGGCTTACGCCTCCCGCTCGCCTTTTCGTCGAGGAGCGCTCCCATGTATTTGCCGGTTTGGTCGGCAGCCGAAAGCGGGTTGTTCGCGGCGACGGGGGAGATTTCCCAGTCCGTAAATCGGTGGTTTCGCCGCTCAGATTCGTTTTCCGAGAACTGGCTTTGGGGCGGAATCGTCGCGGCCATCGTGGTGTTGTGGCTGGGGTTGTATCTTTGGGATCGCTTCCGCAAACCCCGCAAAACGGTGCCGCTCGACCGCGACGGTTTGTTCGCTCAACTTTGTGATTTGCACAATCTCTCGAAAAGCGAACGCCAATTGCTGAAGTCGGCGGCCAAAACGCTAGAAGCCGAACAACCCGCATTGGCCTTCGTACATCCTGGGATTCTGTGGGAGTTCGCCCAGACCAACCCGCAGACAGCGGAAATTCAAACCCTTGCAAACCGACTGTTCGGGAAATCGCTGACCGAAGAAATCGTCCGCCAATCCCGCCTCAAAGCTAATAACCGTTCGTGATAAATAACTGTTTTGAAGAGTGAACAGCTTACCGCTCAGATATTTATCAGACGCTCGCCTTCCTGTTCCTCAGGCAAGGTCTACTTCTCAGCTTCGGCCTCATCGAGTTTTGGGAAGGGGATCACGTCCAGCGATTGCACGCTTTGGGAAATCAAGCGGCCTTGTGCGAGAACCAGATTTCCCAACTCCACACCGGGCGGGGCGGGCACGGGTTTGAGTTCCGCACCGGTTTTCAGGTCGATGACCAACAGGTTTTTGCCGGCGGGCAAAAGCAATTTCGATTCCACGATCACGCCGCGGCCCGTGGGCGATTCGGAAAGGCGAAGAGGATTGTCTCTGCCGATGCCATCGTTTTTGCCGCTCCAATTCCGGTCAAGGGAATTGACCTTGCCCTCGTTTTTGAGGCTCCAAGATTGCACGTGTTGCGTGCCGACGACGATGACTCGGCCTTGGGTGATGCCCGCGACGTATAATCCCGTTCCGCGGGGGTGTTCCCAGAGGCGTTTACCCGTCAGCAAATCTAAAAGATAGATTTTCGAGGATTTAAGCGGAGTCAGCACGACTTTGTCTCGATAAATCGTGGGGGTGGAATCGATCCAACCGCTGGACAAAGTCTGCGAGGAAGCCGCTTGCTTCACCGCCCGCATTCGCCTCGCCTGGGGATTGAACTGATTGGCGTTGCCGGTCTCGGTGGAAATCCCCCATAGCAAAGATCGGGTCGTCAGATCCAAGGCAATGGTCACCCCCGCATCGGTTGGGCAAACCAGCACGCCATCCGCATAAGCCGGCGAGACGCCGGAGGTTCGCCGGGCTTTGTCTTGGGCGATCGTTTGCTGCATCGGCGTGGCCAAAGGCTGCGCCCATTCCAACTCGCCGGTGGCGGCATTCAGCACATTGAGCCGGATTTCCTGGTTCACGTCCACCAGACAATACAACCGGCCTGCCATCGGCAAAGGCGGACCGAGAAAAAACCTGTCCGCCAGATTTCTCACGGGGGGGAGAACATTCAGAGGTCCGCCCGCGTCCCAAAGAAGTTTACCGGTCATCAAATCGTGGGCGTTCAACACGCTGGTAGTGTTGACCTGTATCACGCCGCGCTCACCCCCTGAGGAGATCGGATTCCAGAACCCGGTCTCTTCGATGCAATACAAGCGTTCGCCATCGCTGCTCAGTCGCCCGAAAGTCCGGTCATCCCACAGCCGCTGATTCAGCAACTGCCCCAGGAACGATTGCCAATTCGGGAATTGCCGGCCATCGTGGGGGTCGGCGAGATTCGTCAGCAATTGATCGCAGCCACAGGTTTGCTGAAGGAAATTTCCGCTTTCCAAATCGTAGCTTCTGACCGATTGCAGCATACGGAAAAAGACCATGCCCCTGATAACCAAAGGCTGGCGGCTGGGCAACAAATGCTGAGACTGCCGGGAGCGATTTTGGCTTTGCAACCCGACGAAAGAACCGAGTGTCGCATCGAACTCCGGCTCGATCAAACTCTCCGACTCCTTGGAATAAAGCAGCGTCGGCTCTTGCCAGGTTTTGCCCTCGAGCGGCTTAGGCCAAGGCAAAATTGCATTGCGGTTGGGCGAACCTCCCGCCATCAGCCAGTTGGTTTTGTCGGCGTATCGAGGGCCGGTTTGATCTTGAATCATCCGCGACAACCAAGCCGAGGGTTGGCCAGTCCCGGCGAACAACTCTTGGCGGTCTCCGGCGACCTGCAGCGTTTTGGCGTTCTTCGCCGTTTGCAAAGATTTGAGGACGGCGGAAGCTTCCTCGGGCATCCCCGCGAATCCAACTCAAGGCAATCCGCAAAGAGAGCATGGGTTCGTACTGCTTCGCGGCTTCCGGGGTGCGTTGCAGCCTTCGCAAAATCAAAGCCGCCGCCATCGGTTTGCCGTGATCGAATTCCTGCAACCCCATCCGGTAAACGGCTTCGTAACCGGCGGGGGTGTGATAATACAACCGAGCCACGCGGGCTAATTTGTCGGCATCGTTTTGCTCGATGGCTTCTTTGAGCAGCACATTCGCCGCCGGGCTAACGTTGCGGAGATAAACCTCTCGGCCTTCCGGGGGCAAGCATTCGATAATCCGCCGCACCTCGGCTTTCATGCTGCGAAACACGCCGGTCTCGTCGTTCGCGGCGGGGCGAAGCAGCGTGTCTTGTTCTTCTTCGATCAAGGTTTGCAGATAATTGACGGCCTCCAGATATTTTTGGGCGGCGACCAGTTCTTGAGCTTCGCGGAGCACGCGGGTGCGATTGCGGTCCGCGAGAATCAAGCCCCCCAAGCCATTGCCGCCCGCAGGATATTGAGCCGTCGCCGATGCCTGCCAAGCCAAGGTGAAAACTCCCATCAGCCACATCACGCCAAGCCCAAAAGGCCCCACGGGGAATCGGCGGGAAATTGATTGGGGCGTTCGATACAACATGCTGGTTCTCTCCGTGACAGCCCACGAATGGATTCGTGCCAAATCGGTCGGAATTTAGTATAACTGTTCTCCAGCCGGTCTGAAAAACTTTCTGGGGGAATTTTCTTGGTTTGGGATCGCCAAACCCAAAGCGCACCCGCCCAATAAAAAGACGCCCGGTTTCGGGTCGGAGTTTCGCAAATCTCCTGATTTCGGTCCGAAATTCCTGAGAAAACCTGGGCCACATTCAGCAAAAGATCGCCAAGAAAATGTCGTTAAGTTTAGAACCACTCGACCAAACCAGAGGGCTTCTGCCCCCCGCTCGCCTTTTGTTCTTGGCGGTGATTTTCTGGGTGTTCTTAGTTGATGGGCAGGAGATTTTCGCCCAAAAACCGCCTGACGAATCCGCGAACTCTGGAACGTATCGCCTGAAAATTGTCTTGCGTTTAGAAGCGGAAAAACAAAACCTCGCACGGATTTCGGCCACGTGTCCCATCCCCGTGGATTGGCCGGAGCAAAGCGTGAAACTCTTAAGCGAAACCAAACCCGCCTTCTGCAAAACGCGGGAACAAGCGGTTCCCGGCATGGGGGCCGTGATGATCGTGCAGTGCCCGCAACTTCGCGCGGGGCAAGCGGTGGAAATCGAAAGGGTTTACGAACTCGCCCGCTCGGCAGTCAGCCCGCAGTTGGACCCCAAAACGCTCCGCCGGCCCCCACTGCTGCCCAAAGAAATGCGGGACACTCTGCGAAGTGCGCCGGGAATCGAAATTGACGACCAGGACTTGCAAAAACTCGCCGACAAATTGGGTCGCACGCAAAAGCCCCCTTGGGAGTTTACCCAAGCGGCAGCGACTTGGATTCGCGGAAACGTGCAGTATCAGACCGGGGATTTTCGCGGGGCGAAATTCGCTTTGCAAAATCGGCGGGGCGATTGCGAAGACACATCGGCCCTGCTGATCGCCCTCTGCCGGATCGCCCAGATTCCCGCACGCACGGTTTGGGTGGAAGGCCACGCCTATCCCGAATTTTATCTGGAAGACGGCCAAAAACGCGGGCATTGGATTCCCGTGCAAATGCACGGTCCCGAAGCCTTCGGAAGCATCCGCGAAGCCCGTCCGATTTTGCAGAAAGGCGACCGCTACCGCGATCCCGTCTCCAAGCAAACGCTGCGCTATCTTCCTCAGCAAGCGCTGGCCTTCGGCGGTCGGGCCAAGCTGACGGTCGCCCGCAGCATTTGGTCCAAAAAATCCCCCGACTGAATGCCGACAGCCGGCTTCATTCTTGGGAGGGGGTTTGCTTCACGCCGACCGCTACAGGTTGAGGGTCTCGGCGGAATTGCGTGAGTTCAAACTGCAATCGCGAGAGGTGGGTTTGCAGTTCTTTGACTTCGGCCCTGAGGCGTTCCATTTCCAGCGACTCGAAGTGTTCCCGAATCCGTTGGGTCGTCAACATGGTCTGCTCCCTTCCTTGGGGCATAAAATTCCGCTTCGGTTTTCATCCTGAAAGCTGCTGCGAAAGGCGAATCATATCCACCCGCGAAATCGCGTCAACCGCAAGCTGACCGAAAACTTCCACCGCGTTTTATCGACTCAAACTGGAATTTGTTTGCAGGGGCAGTGGGGCAAGAATTGATCCGGTTTTCAAACTTTGCCCCTTTGCCCTTAAAAGCTTCGAGGAAAGTGGGTTCGTGCTGAATCGCTGAAGACGCGACATTGACAGTTTGATTACCAACGATCTTCCAATTGGTCGCGATTCACGTCCGCAATCCGTCCCGCCTCGAATTGCCGAGGCGGTTCGCTGACGATTCGCAGCCAAATTTCGTGTTTGCCCACGCGGCCTTCCACGGCCAGATGAGGGCCGAGATCGTCATCGGCTCCCATAGAAACGGCTTGCCAGGCAAAGCGATGGACTTCGGTAAACACCGCGTTCAAGCCCGTCAAATCCACCGCAAATCGGGAGGGGGTCCGTTGGCCGTCAAACTCTCCGCCCACGGTTTCCGTGTGGGAAATGAAAACGGTCACTTCCCAAAGACCTAAGAGTTCGTCATGGTAGTAATGGCAGCCGATGGGCGCAAGCGCGTCTTCGCTTTGGAATTGCGAGACCACGCGATTTGTGGTGTCCGCGAGCCAGGTGGGTGGGTGAGTCATGGGTGATACTTTTCCGCTGGGAGACAACGATTTGGCCAAGCAAAAAGATGGTCATCGACCAAACTTTGAACAACAATTTTCCCTTTTGTTTCACGATTTGATTCGTCCGTTTAACATTTCCGCCGAGACGGCTCCGCCGAGGAGGAATTACGCAAATCTGTTGCCTTTCGGCAACCAAATCGGAAAATACTCAGCTTTTTTCGCTCCTCATTCCCGACTCTGAAAACCTGTCCCGCAATGAATTCCCAGCTCTCTCAAAACTCAAAGGCCCCGCTCCTCGATCCCACGGCGCTGGCGAAGTTCGGCAAGTTGGACGTCGTGGCCAAACTGGTCGTGGAAGGCTTTATCATGGGGCAGCATAAAAGCCCCTTCAAAGGCTCCAGCATCGAATTCGTAGAGCACCGCCAATACTACCCCGGCGATGAAATCCGCCACATCGACTGGCGAGCCTACGGCAAAACCGGCAAGTATTACATCAAGGAATTCGAGGATGAAACCAACCTTCGCTGTTATTTGCTGGTCGATGCGTCGGGAAGCATGGCCTACGGAGAAAGCACGCTCAGCAAGTTCGATTACTGCCGCTACTTGGCCTCCTCGCTGGGCTATTTGCTGCTGAGTCAAAGAGATGCCACGGGCCTGCTGACTTTCGACAACAAAATCCGCGACCGCTTCGATCCTTCCGCCAATGCGCAAAACTTTCGGCGGATGACCGATCTTTTAGAACGCCGAAAACCCGGGCGCGAAACCAGTTTGGCAAAAGTGTTCGAGCGAATTTTGCCCACGATCAAACGCCGCAGTCTGGTCGTGATCCTCAGCGATTGCTTCGACCGCATCGCTCCTTTGGCGACGGCACTCAAGCAATTCCGTCACGCGCGGAACGAGGTGCTGCTGTTTCACGTCGTGGCCCCAGAGGAAGAAGACTTTCCATTCAAACGCCCCACCAAGTTTCACTCCCTCGAACAAGACCGGCATCGGGTTCTGGTGGACCCCCATCAAATGCGGACGCATTATCTGGAACAATACCGCGAATTCTGCGACCAGTTGGTCAAAGTCTGCGGGAGTGCCGGCGTCGATTATCAAAAGTTCCTCACCAATCAACCGTATCATCTGGCTTTGGGAGCCTTCTTGGATTCCCGCACCCGACGAAAACCCTGAATCTCGCCGTGTTGAACCCCGATAACAAAAAACCAGCCGAATTTCCTTTGGGGAAACTCGGCTGGCTGGATTCAATGCTTGGATTCAATGAAGCGCAATTCCCCGGCAAGCGGAGCTTAGTGGCACCACGAGGGCATGGGGAGGCAGCAAGTTGGAGCGGGCTGACAACAAGTGGCCGCCGGCGTGCAGCAAGAAACGTGCCGCATCACGGGTTGACAGACAGGCTGGCACATTGGTTGACAGACAGGAGCACAATACGTCGGATGGCAGGCGGACCAATACGTCGTCGGATGGCAGGCTGGGCGGTACATCACCGGATGGCAAACTGGGCTGCACATCGATTGGTAAACCGGGCTGCAATAGCCACCCCGATAACCGCCACAATAGCCGGGGGAACACCAGTCATCATCATCGAAATCGCACACCGGATGACAAACCGGGCCGCAGTAGCCGCCGCAATAACCGCCCCCCCAATCATCATCGTCGCAGCCGGAACCGCCAAAAAGGCAACTGAACAATCCACCGCCTTGGGCTTGTTTCCCGCTGAACGAGATCCCCGCGGCCAACAGACCTAAAGCCAACAGTCCTAGAAACTTCCGATTCATTGTTTCATACTCCCAGAAGGTAAAACGGTCACTAGGGTTTCGGAGGGATCGCCCACTGTTCTCCCACTTGGAAACCACACACATCAAAAATTGAGTCGGGAACCAATCGCGAATACCAATCCGCAAACCCGCTGCATTTCCTCTATTTTTACAGTATAAGTGACAGATTACCATTCCTCAGAGAGAAGTCAAACAAAAGATAGAGGGTTTGCGAAAATTGAGACAAATTGTCCGAGATTACATCGAGGGTTTTCCACAGAGTTGTTTGGAGCAAATCCATGCCCCTCGCCGATGGGCCATTTGTGCGTTTCGCGGCCTTTCTTCGTCGTTACTCCTGCACGCTAATCAAGAGCGGACGGCTCGCGTAGGTCGCCTTCATCACGAAATTGATGGAAATGTTGGCCATCACGGCGACTTGTTGTTTTTCGGTCTTCGCCGCTTTGGAGTCGGCGGTCAGCGTGATCTGCCCCTGAGTCGCTTTGCCGGCGAGCACCGTTTGGCTGGCTTTTGCATTCAGCGTGACCCCGGGCGGCAAGACGTTCGCATAAACGCTGTTGAGATGCCGATACAACAAATCCAATTGCACGTTCTTGTCGAAACCCGCCGCTCTCCGAATAGTGACGGCGATCTTTTTCGATTCGCCCGGTTTCAGACGGATTGCATAATCGCTGAGCTTCACGTCCAGAACATCGCCCGCTTCACCCACGGCGACTGTGTGCATTTCCACAGGCCAATGTCCGCGACCGCCGCCGGGTTGATAGATCTCTTGATAAGGCGTTGCGACCGCGAGAAGTTCTTTCCCATCCGCTTGAACCGCCCGCCCGCGCACGGTGACGTTGCCCGCGACGTGGGAGACATCGCCGGCCGCTTCCAACACGATGCAGCCATCTTTTCCCTCCGCGAGAATCCGCCCGCAAGAAGCGGTAACGCCTTTGGGCAGCCCGGAGATGTCCAAGGCGATCTCGCCCGCGAACCCGTTTTTGCGAACGGCGTTGACGAACAACACCCCGCAGGTTCCCGGCGTGAGTTGGGTTTTGTCGGTGTCCAGATACAATTCAAAATAAGGTTCCGCCCGCGTAGCTTTCAGGAAGTACACGAAATCCGCCCCGCCCTGCAAGTTCAAATCGCCGATCTGGAGGTAATACGTTCCCTCCGCCGGGGCCGACCAGTTTTCGATCCAAGAATCGGAAAACGTCCGCTTGCCCAACCGTAGATCATCGTTTTCGGCCAACTGCCGGCCTTTGGCATCTATGATCCGCAGTTGCGAATCCAACGCCGACTCTCGCCGATGGGCGATGACTTCAAACGAAAACCGCTCGCCTTTTTTCGCGGTGAAGGCAAAGCAATCCAAGTCCGCAGGCGATTCGATCCGCCCGTTGATTCCGCAAGGCAACTCCACGCTTTGGGCGGTTTCCGGCGTGTTGTTCGCCTGGGCGGTTTCCCTCACCGTTGGCAAATCGGTCAGCACGACGGGCACGGGGTTCAGCGGTTGCGAATCCCCCGAAAGCGAAACATCGGCAAAACCTAAAGGCAAGTCGGCGGGAATCCGCACGCGGGTCTTCGCCAATTCCGGCAGCAGTGTGCCCACAAGTTCCAATTCGGTCTCCACACCAATCGCGACTCCCAAGGGATAAACGTGGGACACGAACGGGCGGGCGTTGATCTCCAAACTGTAGGTCCAATAGCGATTGCCCTGATACCGCACATCGCGAATTTCCAAGAAATAATCCCCGGCCCGATCGAAATGATAACTCAAAAACGGATCGCCGGCGAACATGTTGTCCGAGGTCGCCAAGGTCGTTCCGCCGGCGTTTCGCAAAGCGATCAAAGGGTCGGCGTGTTGCTGCAAATCGTGGATCTTGTCTTCCAACCGCATCGACCGCACGAGGAAGTTCAGCGAAGTATCTGCTTCAACGTGGAACTTGTAGAAGTCCACGTCCTCGGCCCGTTCGATCACACCGCAAACCGTGGCGGGCAAGGAAATGGTCTGGGCTTCGGCGGCGGTGTTGTTCTTGGCCGCCTCGGCGATCACCGGATCGCGCACAATGACCAATTGCCCCAGCGTGCTGATGCCTTGGGGCGTCAGCACGCGAAAATCCCGCACGCCGGGCTTGGCATCTTGCGAGATGTCAAATCGCAGTTTAATTTTGGTGAGGTTGGGCCGTTTTTCGCCTTTTTTCAAAGCCATCGGCGTTGCGATTTCGCCGGTCACGCCTTCCCCGGTCACCAGCACTTGGGAGGCTCCGTGCAGATTGTATCGCGATTCCAATTCATGTTCGGAGGTTTGCCCGACTTGGGCCGAACAAGGATGCAGCCGCATCAGCATCGGATAAGAAGTCTGAGCAAACAAAGAGGAAACGCAAAACAGCGGACACACCAACAAGAGAGCGAAGTTCGTTCGATTCATGCGAAACACTCGGGCGAGAAAAGTGGGCGGGAAGAGGAATTGCGGGCACGATTGACGGAAAACACATTGTCCATCGCCTCGGCAAAATCCGCAAGAACACTCGGGCAATTTGTGATTTCAGCAGAAACCCCGCGCTTCGACTCGCAATGAGAATCGCCAAGAAGATTTTGAGTGCGGCCGCTTGTTCTTGACGATTCGCGTTGGTTTGACACAATGAACTGTCGTGAATTTTGAAAGGAAGCCTTGGTCTTAATGCAAAGATGGTCGAACGTGCCCGAATCAATCGAACCGCAATCATCCCCTTCCCCCACACCCCGCAAACCGGCGGAGAAATCCTTCCTGCGGATCGGGGACATTTATCGCCCCGGAAATTTTGGGTTGTCGATCGAGATTTTCCCGCCCAAAACCGCCGAGGGCGATGCGGCCTTGTTGCAGACGTTAAAGCGGCTGGCTGTCTATGCCCCTGCGTTTTTTTCCTGTACCTACGGGGCCGGCGGTTCGACGCAAAACCGCACGATGGATTGGTGCCTGCAAATTCAAAATACGTTTGAAACCACGGCCACCTCGCATTTCACTTGCGTGGGTTCCACCCGCGAAGAGTTGCGGGCTTGGTTGGAAGATGCCGTCGCCAAGGGCATCAAAAACATCATGGCTTTAAGGGGCGATCCCCCTCAAGGGCAGCAAAATTTTCAAGCCGCCGAAGGCGGGTTGCGTTATGCGAACGAATTGGTCGCGTTGATTCGCGAACATCATCCCGAATTGGGAATCGGCGTGGCGGGTTATCCCGAAAAGCACCAGGAATGCCTCGATGCCGAAACCGATCTTCTCAACCTGAAGCGCAAAGTGGACGCCGGGGCCGATGCCGTGTTCACGCAGTTGTTTTACGAGAACGCCAACTTTTTTCGCTTTCGCGAAAGCTATGAAAAGGCGGGCCTCCACGTGCCGTTGATTCCCGGCATCATGCCGATTACCGAATTCGCCCGCATGCAGCGGATCACCGCCATGTGCGGCGCGGTGTTCCCGGCGGAGTTAGCCGGTCGCTTGGAAGCCGTCCAAGACGACAAGCAAGCGCAATATAAAATCGGTGTGGAACACGCCATTGCCCAGTGCCGTGAACTCATCGCCCAAGGCGTGCCGGGCATCCATTTCTACGTTCTGAACAAATCCCCCGCCTGCGAAGAAATTTTAAGCGGCCTGGACATGGCCCCGGTTAATGCCGATTGCGCATGACGTTCAACGGATCGCCATCCGCGAGGTTCCGCCTTCGGGGAGAAACTTGTGAGGCGGCCCGCGAGCCTGTTACAGTAAAAGCCAATCGGTAATTGGCGATGATGCGAACCCTCGGCTTTTTTCAAGTGCCACACTGCGATGATTGTCACTCTCGATGGCCCGGCAGGATCGGGAAAAAGCAGCGTCGCCCGGCAATTGGCCGAGCGGTTGGAGTTTGACTTTCTCGATACCGGGGCGATGTACCGCGCGGTGGCCGTCTGCTCTGCGGACCGGAAACTCGCCTGGGACAATGAACCGGCCATCGGAAAACTGGCTGGATCGTTGCAGATGGTTTTCGAGGCGGATCGCCTGCTGGTGAACGGAGAAGATCTGACCGACCGCTTGCGGAACTTGGAAATAACGACCGCGGCCTCGCGGGTCGCGGTGATTCCCCTCGTGCGCGAGGCGTTGGTCAAATTGCAGCGCGAAGCCGCGCGGGGAAAGAACATGGTCACCGAAGGCCGCGACCAAGGGACGGTGGTGTTTCCAGCCGCCGAATGCAAGTTTTATGTCACCGCCGACCCGGAAGAACGCGCCCGCCGCCGCTTGCGGGAACTCCGGCGCAAGGCCATCGGGTGGAGTTGGCCGAACTGCTTCAGCAAATTCTCGAAAGAGATGCGCGGGATGCTTCGCGAAAAGTCGCCCCCCTCAAACCCGCCCTCGATGCAAAAATCATCGACACCACTTCGCTGAATCAGGACGAAGTTTTGAATCGTCTGGAACGCGCGGTCCGCCAACGAATGCTTTCGTCATCGCCAATCGACGCTTAAGCCGCGATGGATGACTTTTCGCCGGATTGCAACGTCTGCTCGATCCAATTCGCGTAACTTTGGCTGACGGCGTTCCACGTCAACAAGTCGAGCGAGGCAATCTCTTCCGTCTTAGCTCTCGCTCGGTCATCATCCAGCAATTCCAGCACGGCGACTTGAATCGTCTCCGGCGTCACGTCCGCAATGCGAATCTGCCCCCAAGGCGGAATCATGTCGATGCTGGGAATGCTCGGCGAAACGATCACGGGCTTGCCCAAGGCGAGACTTTCCACGGGGGGCAGCCCGAAGCCTTCATGTTGGCTTAAATAAATGCTCGCTCGGCTCTTCAAAATCACGTCGCGAACTTGGGGATCTCTGAGATTGGCATGCCAGGTAAAAAGCGGTTGTTCGCGATCCAAGCGTTCCAATCGGTCGAGTTGTGCCTGGCTGAGCCAACCTTTGCGGCCCACGAAAACCAACGGGATGGAATGCCCTTTCTTCCAAAGCGGCTCGAACGCCCGCAGAATTTGCAGATGGCCTTTGCGGGGTTCGATTGTGCTGACCACAACAAACGAACGTGACGCCGGATCAAACCGGGGAACCTGCGCCCCGAGGCCATCCGCTCCCAAGGGGATCGTCACGCCGGCGGGTCGTCGGCCCCGAAAAATTTGCTCATCCGCAATTCGCCGAGACCACTCCGAGATGTACGCCAAATGGGGAATGGACCTTAACAACTTCAGATAAGGCCAAGTCGCCAAGGCGGCGTGCTCGTGGAAAAACTCGGGCTGCATCCAGAGCAGAAAGTCGTAAACGATCAAGAAAATCTCGATCGACTTTTGATCGGCAAGTTGTTGATAGAAGGAAATCCGCCGGGGGCAAAAAAAGACTTCTGGAGTAAAGAGACAATCGAAACCGGTAAGCTTTTTCAGCAAAGCAGCTTGGGGATGATGCACGAGTTCTTGAATTTGCGTTTTGATCTGTTGAAGCCGAAGCTCGTCTTCTTCTTGGAAAAACGCCTGCATCAGTTCAAAACAGAACGCAGGCAAGCGGATGAACCGACCGGATTCCGCCAAGCAAACCGGAACCAAAGCCGCCTGCCCCGACCAGCGGGAAACGATCTCGAACGAGACCCGTTGAATGCCCGTCCGAATCGGCTGGGTGACAAATTCCGTCAGATCGCAAAGTATGCTCACCGATCCGCTCCTCGCAACTCAATTCCAACCAAGTTCCCCATTTCGATTCCATCCCTCACGATGCCAACAGGAGTTTGAGAATCTGCGGCGAGTAGTTTGTCGATGCGTGTTCGGACACGTTGCGTTCTCTAGCCGACTCGCAGACACCGAGCGAAGCCCAGTGTTTATAGAGGGTCAGTAGTTCTTCCGCGATCAGCAGGGGACTTAGCTGATTGGGAACCACGGTGACATAACTAGGATGATTCATAACCATAGCTAGGTCGAGATTGCTAAGTGTCGGCAGCCCCGAGGCGATGCAATCCAAGAAAGCCCCCGAAAACCCGCCGGGGTTGTGAGTGTGAATCTGAATCGCGAAATCGGCGGCGATAAGATAGTTGCGGTAGGTTTGGTCCGAACACGTTTCTTCGTGAAAATGGACGGCCTCTTCCAGCGAGAGGCTCGCCACGGTCTCGAATAACACCTGCCGAATGCCCGGGTCGATCCGGCCCACGAAATGAAGCTGAGTAGCCGCCCCCCAGTAGCGGAGTTGTTCGAGCGCCTGCAAGCACTCCCTGACCCCCTTCTCTAAGGTGACGGTTCCAAGAGAGAGCATCAGATGCGCCTCTTGCGGAAGACCCAAATGTTGTCTGGCCTGTTCGCGGGCGGCGGCGGTTAGCTCTCCGCTAGTAAACGGTCGATAGCAACGAACCGGGTCCATCCCCTTCAAATGGGGGCGCTCGGCGTGTTCTAGTTCAAATTTTAGTTGTCGAATTTCTTCAAGCAGCGGCGCGAAACTCGGGCTTAATGTCCGCAACAACACCTTTTGGCCGAGCCGGTAGATCGGGCGGAACATTCGCTTCAACAAGGTTTTCACAATTGCGAACTCGCTCCTATAAACATCAATCGTTATAGCGGCTCAGCGGGGCTTTACTCTTTCCGTTTAACACTCACTATTATCAGGGCGACATAGCCCTAGTCATTCATGCGGCGGGTTGTAAAATCGGTGCGGGTTCCTCAGCGGAAATCTCTTCATAGATTTCTTCCAAGCGGGTTTTCAAACGCCGGCCTGCGGCTTTCGGTGAAAGGACTTCCTCCGCGTGTTTTCTGGCCTTTTCGCCTAGAATTGTAGCCTCTTCTCGATGCTCGTAGGCCCAACGCATGAAGCTCGCGGCATGCTCCGTCGAGGGGTTGGCCCAAGAGGTATGGTCCTTATAAACCTGATAGACATAGTCCGGGCACGTTCCCCGAAGCTGCCGAAGTTGATAGTCAACCAGCATCGCGTTTGAAGAATCCATAAAGTCTACGTTTCCCGAATAGCCCGTGGCGATGACGGGCTTGCCCAGCAGCATGGCCTCGGCCATCGTCAAGCCTAGTCCTTCGGAACGATGCAGCGAAACGTAGCAATCGCAAGCATCAATCAGCCCGTAGGATTTCTCTCGGCTGAGCACTTCATCCAATAGAATCACATTGGATTCTTTGGCGGCGGATTGGAGGCGGGCCAACTCTTCGAGATTAAACCCTCCCGAAGACACCTTAATCATCAGCTTTGCCTTATCATCGGCGCGAAACGCCTTCTTATAGGCTTCGATTAAACCCAGCGGATTCTTGCGTTCCATCATGCTTTTCATGTCGAACATAAACAGGAACAAGTATTGATCGTCCGCGATGCCGAGATCCTTGCGGCTGATAGGTTCCACGGTTCCGACGTTCACGCCGGGAAGCATGGGAGTCACTCGCTGGGAAAGCGAATTTCGCATGGCGTTGGCGATGAATTCCGTGGGAGCCCATAGCTCTTGAACGGCATCGGCGGCATCTTCCAAGTCGTGGGGGCTTCTTCCAATTCCCAGTACCAATAGCCGATGCGGTAAACGTCCGAGCGAAGTGCCAAGCCCGCCAGATGATAGACCCGGTCGAGATAAGGCTGCTCGACATCGGGTAAAGGTTGCACGTGAATCAAAGAGACATCGTGCGTTTCCAGATCTAAAAACTCGCCGCGGTTCGGATCGTCCATCCAATAATGCGCGGGCACATCCCGCAGGGCCACGGAGACGTTCTCCAATTCGTAAGAACGCGCGATCGATCTTGCGGATTGCTGCAATCCCGATGGATAACAGAAGTGTGCCAGCACGTTAATCGCCAACGGTTTCTTGCAAACCGCTTCGATTTCTTGCGAATCGACCGTTAAGGCCATTCCCGTTTGAGGACGCAGCCAAGTCAGCAGATTTCGCGTCTCCGCCGCATCGCGAAACGCGCGAGGAAAACTGGCCCGCCAATCCGCTTTGTTCCAATAGGCGAAGCGAACATCTTCGAGGGCGGCGTGATGGGTTCGCGGTTTGAGAGCTTCGAGCAGGGATTCGCTAAACCGATGCCGAGTTTGCAACCAATTCCGAAGTTTCTCCGACCCGAACGCCGTGAGACCCGCCGGGAAATTTTCCTGCCATTCTTGGGAAATCCGATAGGTGAACTCGAATTCCCGCGCGGGATCTTCGGCGGCTTCGAGGCAAAGCCACCAAATGTCCTCATCGTGAAATTGTTGGTCGGGGGAGTCGGGCCGGCCGAGCTGTAACAGCCAACGGAGAAAGTGTTTTTGTCCCATCGGCAAAAAGGCGGCGGGAAATTCGCGGCGGAGTTCCGGGCTGATTGAGTATAACTGTCGAATCCGCAAGCCGGGTTTCGATTCAAAAACTTCGCGAATTTTACCCGCTGCCGAAACAGGAATCCGAAAGCGATGAATGCCTTCCTCACAAAGCCAGCGGCAAAATTCGCCCTCCACGCCGGAGGACAATGCCAGCGGGAACCGCTCGCGAATGTCGGGATGATTCCGCAAGACGTGTAAAATCAACTGCTTTGCATCCGCTAAATTGTGCGGTGTCTTTGCAGGAGAGTAGGCGGGCAAGCGAAAGGCCACGTTCCAGTCTTTCGTTTGAGAAGCGATGGCTTCATCATCGAACCAATCCAGCATCGCGAAATGATCTTCAGGAGGATCGTAAGAGTTCAGTTGTTGGGCCAACATCGCTTTTGGCGAAGGATCATCCCCGCCTCGCAATTCCGGATCGAAGGCCAGGGCGTTGAGGCTGGGATTCAGGTAAGGATCTTCAAGAAGTTTGAGGTCGCGAATCTCCCGCGCGAGGCGCTCCATGTCTTCGAGAGGAGTGAATTTGCGGCGGGTGTATTCTTCGTAATGAATGAGGCTCGCGAAAGGCGTGTAGACCGTGCGATAGCCTTTGTTCCTTGCCCGCAAGCACATGGCCACATCGCTGCCCACAAGGACGTATTCTTCGTCAAACCCGCCGATTTCCTCGAACACCCGGCGGGACACCATTTGGCATGCCCCCGTGACCGCCAAAAAGTTGCGGTAGGAATCCGCCGTGCCGAAAACTCCCCATTCCACTTCGGGAACCCGATGCCGAACGTGCGTCACAAAATGCAGCCCGACTACGATGCCGCAGTGTTGAATCGCGCCCTCGGGATAGAGCAGCTTCGTGCCGACTACGCCGATGTTCGGTTGCGAAGCCCAGCCCACCAATTCGTCCAGCCAATCGGACGAGATGACTTCCATGTCGTTATTGAGGAACAACAGAAATTCCCCGCGGGCAGCCTGAGCACCGGCATTGCAGGCGGCCGAATAATTGAATTCCCGATCGAACGGAACCACGCGAATCCGCCCGGCTTTGGTTTGTTGCCGATAATACTCGTCCAACTCCGGGTCCGTGCTTTGGTTGTCCACCACCAGAATCTCTTTGTGGGGATAGTCGGTCTTCGCGTGCAGACCCTCCACCAACGCTCGCAGCAGATCCACGTTGTTCTTGTTGGGAATCACGATGCTGACGAGGGGCGATACGGGCAACGACCAGCGGAGGCGAAACACCCCGTTCTCTTGAGGCTCGACTTTCGCCGGCAAATTTTGCCGTTGCACATAGGCTTCGAGCGCCTTGCGATAGTGAGTGCCGGTCTCCGCTCCCGCAGGGACGAACTTCGATTCCGTTTGACGCACATAGCAACAATGCGGAACGCGCTTCACGTGGCAATCGGCTTCCATCAACCGCAGCAACAGATCCCACTCTTGGGCTTGCCGATACGCGGCATCGTAACCGCCGACTTGCTTCAAGTGAGTCCGGCGAATCACGCTCAAACTGCCGAGATAGTTGTAACCCAACAGCAATTCCGGCGACCAATCCGGCTTGAGCAAAACCGCCCCGAGCTTTCGGCTTCCCGGCGAAACGTGGGCTTCATCGGTATAAATCACATCGGTTTCCGGGGCCAGCGTCAATGCCTTCGCGACCTGGTAAAGGGCATCAATCGACAACCGGTCTCCCACTGGAATCACGCCGCAATACTCGCCTTTTGCAGCATCCAGAGCCTGGTTCAAAGATTCCAGAGGCAATTGGCCGGAGCGCGGGGAAACTCGGTGAATTCGCGGGTCCGATCGTTCCAGTTTGCTTAACTCTTTGGCGATCCTGCTGCCTTCACGCGGTTCACCGATGAGGGCGAGCGTCCAATTCGGATAGCTTTGAGTGGTCAGGCTGTTCACCGTCGCCCGCAATTCCTCTTCAGAATGACCCGAAAGCGGCACGATCAGCGAAATGGTCGGGCGATAGCCTTCCGCCGCCGACCACTTGCGTTGCTCCAATAGATCAGACGGAGAGGGAATTTGATACTCCGGCCAACCCTGGGGAAGCCCGATTTTCACCCGATGGCGTTGCAACTGAAGGGCATTCCGCTTGTGCCGAATTTTTTGCGCGACGATCCGGGCGGTCGTCCGCAGTCCGCGAGATCTCAGAGTGCGGGCCGTCTTCACCCCGAGACGCAGCACGCGTTCGAGGTGGCGATTCTTCCGGGCAATCGAACGAACGAATTGTCTCATGGGTTTCGCTTTCTGAAATTCCTCGGCTTCTCGATCTGCAAACGGATTCCCAAAGGAAAACACGGCCCGAAAGGATTGAGTCGAGACCGGGCTTTGGATTCCCGTGGCGAATCCGGCGGATGGGGAATGAGAGATTCTGCAATCCGTTTCATTCGAGGATTTTCCACGCCTGCAAAAGTTGATCGCGAGATGTTCGGGGCAACGCCGGGAGGGCGAGAATCTCTCGCCCTCCCGGAAAAAATCCACTCCAAAATCAAGCGGCCAAAGGCTAAGCGGCCCGCAGGCGTTGCGTGGGAACATGCAGCCGGGCCAAGTCGGACTCGACCATTTGCGCGACCAACTCTTTGAAGGAAACTTCCAAGTTCCAGTTCAATTCCGTTTTGGCCTTTGTCGGGTCGGAAAGCAACAGATCGACCTCGGCAGGCCGATAAAACTTGGGATCGACCACCACGTAATCCTCATAGTTCAAGCCTACGTGGGAAAACGCGATGTCCACGAACTCCCTCACCGTGTGTGTTTCGCCCGTGCCCACAACGTAATCTTCCGGCGTGTCTTGTTGCAGCATCAGCCACATGGCTTTGACGTAATCGCCGGCGAAACCCCAATCGCGTTTCGCATCCAAATTACCCAACCGCAATTCGGATTGAAGGCCCGATTTGATGCGGGCCACGCCATCGGTAATTTTGCGGGTGACGAACTCCAAACCCCGCCGGGGAGATTCGTGATTGAACAGAATCCCCGAGCAAGCGAACATGTCGAAGCTCTCGCGATAATTCACCGTGATGTAATGCCCGTAGACTTTCGCCGCGCCGTAAGGGCTTCGGGGATGAAACACCGTGGTCTCCCGCTGGGGTGTTTCGTGAACCTTGCCGTACATTTCGCTGCTGCTGGCTTGATAGAAGCGGATGGATTTGTCCGTCTGCCGAATCGCTTCCAAAAGCCGCGTGACTCCAAGCCCGGTGGCTTCCGCCGTGAAGATGGGCTGCTGCCAACTCGTCGGCACAAAACTTTGGGCCGCCAGGTTATAGACCTCGCCGGGATGAATCTCTTTCACCAACGCGGTCAACGACGATTGATCCAACAAATCGCCTTGATGCAAATAAATTTTGTCGAGCAGATGCGAGATCCGCTCCACGTTTTGCGAACTGCAGCGGCGGATCATGCCGTGAACTTCGTACCCTTGACTCAGCAACAGTTCGGCAAGATAGGAACCATCTTGCCCCGTGATACCCGTGATGAGAGCAGTCTTTTTCATTAGAGATTCACGATCCTTGTAAATCAAATGGTTAACGAGAGTTTAGTTCGCCGAATCCATGCGGCCTCAAAAGTTTCGACTGGCTCGAGGGAGACTTGCCTGCGATTGTCTCTTTCCCTGCCTTACAAAAAGCGAAGTACCTTACTTTCAAAGGGAAGTTCCGTCAATATGGGACTGCACTTAGGCGGAAGCCGACCGGAACCAAGCCGAGCAAATTCGTTCCCCGCGATGAAAACCTTACATTCCAGGGCTTTCGGGAAAACGGGATTTCAAAAAAAGCAGCAAAAGGTGTTAGCCACCGGTTTTTGGCATGGAAAAACCGGCGGCTGACGCCTTGCCGCTCAATGGATGAAGCGTTCATCGGATTTTGCTGAGCGGATGGTTTAGCCGGATTGGGAAAGTTCGAGAGATTCTCCCGCTTGCAGAATGATCGGTTCGCAGGAGGTTTCGGCTTTGACCCGTTTTGCCCAGGCCGCCGCATCTTGGTGAATTAGCGACCAGGTGTTGTAGTGGTCGGGGATGACTTTTTTGGGTTTGATGAACTTCACGGCTTTCAAAGCGTCGTCCGGTCCCATTGTAAAATTGTCGCCGATGGGCAGAATGGCGATGTCGATGCCTTCCTCGCCGATCAACTGCATGTCCAAAAACAGCCCAGTGTCGCAGGCGTGATAGATATTGCCATCGGCCAGCTTCAAGAGCAATCCGCAGGGGTTGCCGCCGTTGGAACCGTCGGGCAGCATCGAACCGTGATGTGCGATGGTGAGCTTGAGCGTGCCGAAGGCGTGCGCATGAGCACCGCCTATATGTTGAGGATGCGTGTTGCTGATGCCTTGCCGGTTCAACCATTCGCAGATTTCAAAGTTGGCGATAACCAAAGCCCCCGTGCGTTGGGCAATCGCGACGGCATCGCCCACGTGGTCGCCGTGCCCGTGAGAGATGATAATCGCGTCCGGCGAGACCTCATCTGCCGAAAGACTCGCCGCCGGGTTGCCGGTGAAAAACGGATCGATCACCAGCGTCTGCCCGGCGGTTTCGACCAGAAACGCGCCATGCCCCAAAAACGTCAACCGCGACGCCATTCTGCCCTGCCTTCCTGATGAAATCGGGATTGCCTTCCACGCGCCTTTTCCGGCCCCTTACTTCAGATCCCAAGCGGTGACCCATTCCACTTTGTCGCGTTTGAGGCCGTAATCGGCCAGCAAATGTTTTTCCATGTCGGACATGTGGGCGGCTCCGTAGAAGATCGCCATTTTGCGTTTGCCGTTGACGAGTTCGGTTTGAAAGGTTTTCAAGGCGGCTTGGTTGCGGTCATCGATCAAGACCTTATTGAGGGTCTCGCCCACGCCTTCCATCATTTGGGTGCTGAGTTGCACCGCGAGAAACCGCTTCATTTTGACCGCTCCGCTGCTGGGGAAAATCAAATCGCTGAGCGTGATTTCCGGCAGTTCGATCGGGTTGCCGGCTTGTTGTTGCTCCATGCGGTTATATTCTTTCAGCATGTCCCGCAGAATGCCCAACGTCAACGTCAGCCCGTCTTCGCCGCACTTCGTCATGGCCGCCTTGATTTCCTTGGGGGAGAGATCGGCATGCACGAAATTCTTCTTTGTGTAATCGACGTGTTCGAGTTGCGACTCCAGTTGCAACACGTTTTTCATGAGTTGCACGGGGAATGAGTCGCCGTCTTTGCGGCCACCCTTGGGAACGATTTTGCCTTTCTCGGCGACCAATTCGTAAAGCATGGCATCGTATTGCTCGAAGCGTTTGTTAAGCTTTTCGTAATACGCCCGGTCGCCCACGTGGACGGCTCCGATCAAATCCAACGTCAGCCCGCCTTGGCCGGATTGCGGAACGTAACGCACGATGGCGGTTTCCAAGGCGATGGGCTTGCCGTTCTTATCTTTTCGCAGGCGGATGAAATCCAAGGCTTCGTTTTTTTTGATGGCCTTGGTTTTCGCAGCCTTGCTCTTTTTCGCAGCCTGAGCCGGGAGTTTTTCGCCAGGGGTTTGCGGTTCCGCCCAAGCGGGAGCAATGCAAATCAAGCACAACCAAGCGGGCAGCCAACATTTTGCGAACGTTCGATACATGATGCGGTGTCTCCAAATCTCCAAGGGAAGCGGGTGAAGGCTCCGCAGAGAAGGAGCAAAACCCGAATAGGAACTTTTCGTTACTCTCATGGTGGACCGGAGAACTTCCCCCGTCAAGAGGGGATTGGATTTTCAGAGGTCGGCTTTCCGCTTTCAGTTTTGCATCTGGAGTTTTTCCGAAGTCTAAATCTCCCCGTCTCCCGATCTCCCTGTCTCCCCCTCTTTCTTCGCTGACCGTTCCACCTTGTCGCGGGCTGAGTGGGGGACTACCATCGAAAGAGGAGATTTTGTTTGGTCGAAAGGGGATTGGCCGATGTCGTTTTTCAGCCCGGAAATCTTTTTGCGGCCTGGGCTTTTGTTCGGGGCGGGCTTGGCTGTTGTGCCGATCTTGCTGCATCTGTTGATGCGCACCAAGCCCAAAAAAATGATCTTCCCCGCATTGCGGTTGATTCAAAATCGCAAGAAAAACAATGTCCGCCGCATGCAGCTTCGGCATTTGTGGCTGTTGCTGCTGCGGATCGCGGTGATACTTCTGATCGTGCTTGCCATTGCCCGGCCCTCGTTGCCTGCCGCGAATTATTCGCTGACCGGCGGCGAAACGGCACGCGTTGATCGCGATTGTGCTCTTGGCGGCGGGAGCGTACTTCGGGCTGATGACCCGTTGGCGAAAAGAACGCATGCCGCATCATGCGTTTATCTACCGAAGGAGTTTATTGCGGGGCGGGACGGGCGTGTTTCTCGTCTTGTGTTTGCTGCTGTTCGTGTTCTGGCCTTATCAGCAGCGAATCGCGGCGGAGATCTCGGCCCCGGCGGCCGAACTCAACGAAGACCTCCCCATTGCGGCGGTGTTTCTGTTCGATACCAGCCTGAGCATGGAATACCGCCACGAAGGCGACACCCGCTTGGAACAGGCCCAAAAGTTCGCGGCGAAGTATCTGTCCAAACTCCCCACCGCCAGCCGAGTGGCCGTGGGCGGAACCAAAGCGGATGAGCCGTTGTCGTTCCGCGAAGATTTAACCGTGGCCCGGGGCGACGTGCAATCGCTGAAGACCGCCGCCGTCAGTGTGCCGTTGAACCAACGGGTTCGCGAAGCGCTTCGAGACGCAGGAACAAGATTACGGGCGGACTTTGGAAACCCAAACCGACGTGCCCGAAGAAAACCGGCAAGACCGCTTCCTCCGTGAGATTTATCTTTTCACCGATCTCAGCCAAACCGCCTGGAAAAAAAGCGCCGCCCCTTGCTGCAAAAAGAACTCGAACGGCTGAAGTTCATCAACATCTACGTGATCGATCTCAGCGTGGAGAACCCCAAAAATGTCACGCTCGGATCGCTGAAACTCTCCAGCCAAAGTATTCCCGTGGGCACGCCGTTGTCGGTGGATGTGACGGTCTCGGCGGTCGGTTCGGAGGAAATCCAACAGACGGTTGAGATTCTCGCCACCAATGCCGCCGGGGAATTGGTGACTCAAGGCAAACGCAGCGTGAGAATAAAACCCGAGCAAAAAGTCGAGGAATCCTTTCAACTGACCGACCTTGCCCAACCGTTTTCGCAAGGGGAAGTTCGCCTGGGCACCGGCGATCCGTTGGATGTCGACAACCGCCGTTACTTCACCGTCGGCACGAAACTCCCGCCCCGCATTTTGATCGTCTCCGGCCAAAAAGACGATGGCTTTTACTTGAAAGAGGCATTGGCCCCCGTGCGGTTCGAGAAACTCGGCCGGGCTCCGTTTCGAGTGGATCAAAAAACCACCCCTTGGTTGAAAGAACATTTGCAGGATTTGACCCATTACGCGGTCGTGTGTTTGGTCAACGTCGCCGACCCCACCGATGCGGAATGGAATGCGCTGGCGGACTATACCGACCAAGGCGGCGGTTTGGCGATTTTTCTGGGCAGCGAGAAAATCGAAACCTCTGCCTATAACTCGCCAACCGCTCAATCCCTTGTCCCGGCGGAATTGATGGCGACGCGGACGTTCGATCCGCCGGAGTTTCTCAACGTCACCGCCAAAGATCAAGGCGAACATCCGCTCTTCAAACGGCTGTCCAGTTGGAAGGCGATGCCCTGTTCTCGCAACGGCCCGTGTTTGAATGCTGGTACGTCAAGCCGGCGGACAACACCTCCATCGCCGCGTGGTACACGCAAAACAATTACCCGGCCCCCACGCCGGCGATTTTGGAACGCAAGCACGGCAAGGGCCGCGTGGTGATGCTGACCACCGGCATCACGCTGAAAACCGGCCAACTGAATTGGAGCCAACTGTCCGATCCCAACTCGGCTGGGATTTTTTGGTCTTCTCGCACGAGTTGATGAAGTACCTCGGCCGGCAGGCGGCGGTGCGCTTCAATTACCACGCGGGGGAAGAAGCGAAAATTCGGCTGGACAGCGAACGCAACATGGAAAGCTATTTGTTCCGCACCCCCGATGGAGCACAACAATCCCGCAACGTGCCGTGGAAAGCCAAGGAACTCACGCTGGTGGAAACCCCCCAAGTCGGGCAGTACCGCGTGTTGGATGCCGACCCAGATTCCGATTTTTCCGTGGGTTTCAGCGTGAATTCGCCGCCGGAGGAAAGCGATCTTACCAATTATCTTTTGAAGGACTGGATGAAATGTTCGGCAAAGACCGCTACCGCATCAGCCGCGATCTGGAAGAATTGGAACGCATCGTCACCGTGGGCCGTTTGGGGGAAGAACTCTTCCCGCAGGTGCTGGTGTTGGTGATCGTGTTCTTCTGCGCCGAGCATTTGGTGTCGAATCGTTTTTACGAAGCCGATCAACAGCCCGAAGAAGGGGCAAAGGGGCAAAGGGACACAGGGGCAAAGTAATTGGTTGGGGAAGATATTGGATGACCGTACAAGGGGTGGCGAATATGATAAGCATTATTCGAGTAAGAACTGTCCTACAAACATGAGCGGCAAACCGCTAGCCGCCGGTTCGTTGAATGGAGGAACCGGCGACTAGCGGCTTGCCGCTCACTTGATTATTGATGCCGAGACAAAGATCAGAACGTCTCTTGCCGTTCGGTTCCTATTGGCAAGGGAATTCACGAAAATAAAGTGTCCATTCCTGAAATCGCTACAGTCTAAAGCCTACAGTCTCTCCCGATGTCGTTTCATCTCGATCCTATCTGGTCTTATCCGCTGGTCTTGTCGGCCATTGCGGGGATGATCGCGCTGGTGCTGTTGACCTACCCGGCCAGAGTGCGGCATTTGCCCGCGCCTTGGCAGCGGGGATTGTTGGGCTTGCGGTTGGCGACGGCTTTGGTATTGGCTTGGCGATGCTTAGGCCGGAGATTCAACATCAGGAACGGGATGAAAAACCCCGCGTGATGTTGATTCTCACCGATGCCAGCCGCAGCATGACCACGCCCGATGCCCCCGGCGGACTCACCCGCCGCGATGCCCTCATCAAAACGCTAGCGACTCCGACGAGGTATTAAAGAAGCTGGCCGAAAAAATCGAGATCCGCACGTTCGATTTTTCCGATACGCTGACCCCGGTGGATTCGCTTTCGAGTGAAGCCGCCGGCCCGCAAACCGCGATGGGAGTCGATTTGGAACAGGCGATGAAGGAAGTCAGCCGCGAGCAATTGGTGGGCATGTTGTTTTTGGGCGATGGAGCGCCAACGGGCGCTGCCGCCTTTGGAACTCTCGCCCCGCGAAGTGGCGGCCCGCATCGGCAACCATCCCACGCACCGCGTGCCGATTTCCACGATTGTGTTCGGCAGCACCGAACTGCAAGGCGCGGTGGATCGTGGCCGTGGAAGATGTGATCGTCGCCCCGGAACCTTTCGTCAAAACCACCGTGCCGGTCACCGCCCGCATTCGGGCTTTGGGAGCCGCCGGCAAACCGCTGACGGTTCGCGATCCTCTTGGAAGACCGCACCGGCAAACAGCCCGGCGAAACCGGCCCGCTGATCGAACTCCCCGCCACCCGCAACGCCCAACCGGTGCTGAAAATCACGCCCGACAAAAACAACGAACTGATCCCTGTCGAGTTGTCCTTCGTTCCGCCGTTGCCGGGCGAATTCAAGTTGGCGATTCGCGTGGAAACCATCGAAGGCGAACTCAAACTCACCAACAACGAGCAAGCCACGATCATCAGCGTTCGCAAAGGCGGCGTAAAAATCGCCTACTTCGACAAACCGTATTGGGAAGAAAAATTTATCTGCAACGGGCCAACCGTTCGCAGAAGATCGACATCGATTTCGTGCCCGTGCGCCCGGTTCCGCTTCTTGGCGAGCAACCGCATCGATCCGCAGATGTTCAAGCCGGGCGAGTACGATGCCTACATCATCGGGGACGTGCCCGCGAAAGTCTTCGGCGAACGCTTTGCTCACGGAACTCGCCGACCGCGTGCGGGAAGGTTCGGGCCTGTTGATGCTGGGCGGGTTTCGCACTTTCGGACCGGGCGGATATGAAGGGACCGCCATCGAACCTTTGCTTCCCGTGCGAATGATCGGGCAGGCCCTTGAGCGATTCCCGCCAAGCGCAGCGATGTGAACCATTACATGCGGGATCTGAAAATGCTGCCCACCCGCGAGGGTTTGGCCCATTACATCATGCGATTGGATTGCTCGATAAAAACCTCGAGCATTGGAAGGAACTTCCCCCGCTGCAAAGCGCGAATCGGCTGGCAGAGAAAAACGCCTCCGTCCAAGTTCTCGCGGCGACCGATGACGGCTACCCCCGCGCGGGAACGCCTTTGCTGTTCATGCACGAAGTCGGTGCGGCCCGCGTGATGGTCTTCGCGGGCGATACCACCTGGCAATGGGTGATGGCCGGTCATGAAACCGATCATCAACGCTTCTGGCAACAGATGATGTTGTATCTCTCCCGCAAGGAAATGGACGGCGAGCAAGCCGTGTGGGCCAAGGTCAATCCCCGCGAGCTATTCGCCCAACCAAGCCGTGCGAATCGAAATGGGGCACGCAACGAGCAGGGCTTGCCGATTCCGAATGGCAGACTTCAAAGCCTTTGTGTTCGCCCCGGACACAGCCGAGGAACTCTCTCGCCCCGGCAAAGCGGGGACGTGCATCTGGCGGAGTTCGCAGGCACGGCCAAACCGGGCGATTATTGGGTCCGGGTTTCCGGCTCGAAAGCCGGCACTTCCCTTGGGGCCGGATGGTTGGACGCGGTTCTTGGTCAACAGCCGGGATCTGGAATTGCGATCATCCCGCCGCCGACCCCGCATTGATGAAAGACATCGCCAACGCCACCGGCGGAAGATTTCTCAGGCCCGAAGAACTCAACGGCTACTTGGAAGAACTCTTGAAAGATCCCCCGCAAACTTTGGTCTCGCGAATCACCCGCACCCGCTTATGGGACAACTGGTGGTTCTTGTGTTTATTCGTGGGCCTGATGTCGCTGGAATGGTATTTCCGCAAACGCCGCGGGCTTGTGTGAAGGACAAGGGTCGGAAAAGGCGAGACGAAATCACTCCTCGTGATGCCGGGTGCGGGCGCGTTGTTTGGCGCGGGCGTAAATCTGGTTGATGGATTTTTCGGGCTTCCCTTGAGCCGGGGTTGCTGCCGGTTCCTCGGCGATGCTTTGCCCAGCGAGTTTGCGTTTGCGGGAGAACCACCGCTCGCGATAATCCAAAGCGGGATCGAGCGAAAGTTCCGTCACCGCATCCGGGGTGGCGGCGGGCGAACGCTTCCAAAGCGACAACCGGCGACCGGCAATTTCCGTCACCAACAACACAATCGCTGCGATTAAGAGGTAAGGCAGCAAAGGCAGCATGCGGGCGGAACTGGGGGGATCGGCCAGAATGGAAAGCACGTCCGCACGGGATTTGCCGCCGCTCAGCTCCGCGATTTCGCCCAACACGCGATGGCCGCCTGCGGATTTCGGACGCGGGGCGAACTCCGGGGAATAAGGCAAAGTCACCGCAGGGCCGCGCGTCAACCTGCCGTTTTGGGTTTGCACCAACGTGCGGTAAGTTCCCACTTGGTCCATGCGAAAACGTGCTTGCAACGTAAACGGGCCGATCCATTGAAAATCCGGCAGCAAGGTTTGCCGGCGTTCCAAACCCGGCGGCACGATGAATAAACGCGGCGGCTTTTTGGCCAAACCCTGTTGCCGGTTCGGGTCCAACTCCACCGTGACCACCGCATTCTGGCCTTCGCGTTCCAGTTCGATGTAAACATCCGCAATGCTATTGCCGCCCATTAACCAGCGGGCATGATTGATAAGGAAATCGCTCGTAATACTTCCATCGCCCGAACTCGCCCGTGTAATCTCCGGCGACTTCCATCGAAATCGCCGCCGAACGCCCCAGACCGCGATACCAAAATGCGGACCACGGGGCTTTGTATTCATCCGTCGAAACCGCCGCCTGGGTGGCTCCGGGTTTGAGGTAAGTCAGGTTGTAACCATCCACGCGGGGAAACGGGCCGAAATCGAACTGCCCCATCAAGCGGGCTTCTTCGGGCAATAGCTCGCCGGGTATCCCCGCCGGTTGGGTTTCCTCTTTTTTGATGAATGTGCTTTTGGCGATCGTCATTGTGTCTTGCGTGAATAAGCCGGGGCAGCTCTTCGGGATCATCGGTAAACATGATGTTCCCGCCGCCGAGTTTGGCGATGTCTTTGAGCAGCTCGGCATGAATGTCGGTTTCTCTTCCCAAGCCGATCACGCTCACGCTGATGCCCTGCTTGACGTAATCCTCCAACAGGGTTTTATAACCGCCTTCGTGTACGCTGTCGTTGGCATCGGAAAACAAAATGATGTGCCGAGTTCGATAGCCCTCGGCTTTCAAAAGTTCCTTGCCGGCGGCTTCCAGGGCTTCATAAATAAAGATTCCCCCGCCATTGCTGTGGATCTGCTCGGCCCGATTGGCGATGGCTTCCGGCTGATCGACGCGGCTGAGTTCTTGAACCACGTGGGCGCTGGTGTTGACGGAAATCACCGAGACCATGTCCTGCTTCGCGAGCAGCCTCACGACTTCAGACGTGCCTTTATCGGCCAGGTCCATTTTTGTTCGCCCGCCTTGCACCGGGGCGGCCATGCTGCCGGATTGATCGAGCACCACGCAGATCGCCACGCGGAGTTTACGGTGTTCATCTTTGAGTTCCATCGAGACCGGCAACACTTCTTCCAACGGGCTTTTGTAATACCCGCCCGTGCCGAAACTTTGCTCGCCGCCGGTCAGCATCACACCGCCGCCTAAGTCTTCGGCGAATTGGGCGAGGCGTTCCATTTTCAGCCGGCCCAAATCATCGGCGGGGACGTTTTCCAGAATCACCGCTCGGTAAGGGTCGAGGGAATCCTGCGTGAGCGGATGCGTTTTCGCCTTCGCCACGTCCACTTCAATCTTCGCCGCCCTGAGTGCTTTGATGAGATTGTCGATTTGGCCCGTGGCATTCAGCACCAACAATTTCGGCCCATCGTTCACCCGCACCACGCCCGTGCCGCGATTGTTTTCGGGGACGGGATCATCCGCGACCGCGATCTTCGCTTCGTAAGTGTAAAACCCGCCTTCTTCCAACACATCGCGAAACGCCACCGCATTCAGGCGGCCCGCATGCAGTTCCACCTTGCGGGCGGCGAACTCGCGGCCATCGCGAGAAACTTGAACCGTCGCCTTCGCATCGCGGTCCGCGAAAATCCGCACGCTGAATTGAAACGGCTCGCGGGGAGCGATGCTTCGCGGCAGCAGCAATTCTTCCACCGCGATGTCACCCGTGCGAATCCGGTCGTAAGCCCGATAGTCGATGGGAACGGGCATCTCGCGGTCGCGGGCACGGCGGGCGGCGGCACGCGGATCGGCCCCGTTGGATTCCCCATCGCTGAGCACCAAAATCCGCGCGGGGCGGTTGCGATCCACCATGCTGAGTGCCGTTAAAATCGCGGCGTTCAAATCGCTGCCATCGCGGGAAAGCTCTTGCTTGAAGCCATCGTACATGCCCTTGTTCGAGGGCAGCCTTTCGACTTCCGCCGTGCTGCCGAAAGCCACGATCCCCACGCGGTCGCCGGTTCCGCGATTGCGTTCCAGGTTCTCGATGAGTTCCACCGCGTTTTCGCCGTCGGCATCGAGCATGGACCGCGAACGATCCACGACCACAATCACGTCCAATCCCTCCCCGCCGAGGTTGATCTCCGGCCCCGTGATGGCGAGCAACAACAGCAACGCCAACAACAACCGCAACCCGCCGGTGACACGGTCTTTCGTCCGCCCCCAACGGTGAAACGCCAACCCCAAAGGGATCAGCAGCAGAAAAAATTCGGGGTAATGAAACAACAGGGGCATTCACCGGCCATCATCGGAAAGTCTAAAACGTGCCTTCGCTCTCCTTCGTTTTAACGCATGGCACCGCCGAAGAGCAAACTCCCGCCCGCCGATTTTTCGGACTTCCCCAATCCGGGACGAAACGCAATGCGAACCCCTGGCACAACACGCTTTCCATCAGAACCGAACTTGACGACAATGGCAAACCGTCGGCCCTGCACGATCACGGCTTCTGGGACGGCTGTCTCGATGAACTCGCCCTCTTCAACCACGCACCGAATGCCGATGAAATGCAGCAAGGCAACGGCTCGGTCACACCACAACATGAGAACTCGAACATGCGAAATTCCGGACCAAAATTCTATCGTTTGATTGTTGCGGCAACGGTGCTGATGGGCCTTGCCGTGGGAAACCGGCCGGCCTTCGCGAAAGATCGCCCCAACGTGCTGTTCATTGCCGTCGATGACATGCGGCCGGAATGGGAATCCTATGGCTTGCCAAAGATGGTGACGCCGAATCTGGATCGGCTGGCCGGTCGTGGGGTTCGTTTCGACCATGCGTATTGCAACATCGCCGTTTGCGGTGCCTCGCGAGCCAGCCTGATGAAGGGGCTTAGGCCGACTCCCACTCGGTTCACATCGTATCTGACCCGCGCGGACAAAGACGCACCAAGCGTCCCTTCGCTGCCGATGACCTTCAAACAGCACGGCTACACCACAGCCAGCAACGGCAAAGTTTACCATCATCTGAATGATGACCCCAAAGCCTGGAGCGAACTGCCCTGGCGTCCCCAGCGAACCAGCGCATGGTGGGCCAAGCCGGAGAACCGACCGGCGAAAGGCTCCGACCGGCGCAGGCCCGGCGTATGAAAACGCGGATGTACCGGACAGCGAATATCCCGATGCCATGTTGTGCGAGAAGACGTTGACAGATTTGAGTCGGCTTGCGAAAACCGACTCGCCGTTTTTTCTGGCGTGCGGATTCTGGCGACCGCATCTGCCGTTTGTCGCCCCGAAAAAGTATTGGGACTTGTATCCCGCATCAGAAGTGAAATTGCCCGACAACATGTTCTTCCCGCGCGAACTTGGACAAGTCGTTCCGCTACAACTGGGGCGAGATGCGGAAGTATCGAGACATCCCGCAGAAAGGCCCCGTCTCCGAGGAGACCGCACGAAATTTGATTCGCGGTTATCACGCCTGCGTCAGCTTCATCGACACGCAAGTCGGCCGCCTGCTCGATGAACTTGATCGGCTTGAAATCGCCGACAACACGATCATCGTTTTGTGGGGCGACCACGGTTGGCAACTCGGCGAACACGGCTTCTGGTGCAAGCACACAAATTTTGAAGTCGCCACGCGCACGCCATTCGTGATTGTCGCCCCCGGCATCGAAGGCGGGCGCGTCTGCCGGCGATTGGTCGAGTACGTTGACATCTACCCCACGCTTTGCGATCTGGCGAACCTGCCTCAGCCGAACCATTTGCATGGCAAGAGCCTAAAGCCGCTGCTTCGCGATGTGGATGCCGACTTCAAAGACGGCGATTTTCACGCGGCATGGCGGCGGAGACTCGGTGCGCACCGTTGACTTCCGCTACATGGAAATGCGGACGAAGAACGGGGCCGGCCAACTGCAAGGCGTCGGCCTGTTCGATCTGCGAAAAGACCCTGCCGAAAACCACGACGTCAGCCACGACCCCGCCTACGCAGAAGAGCGAACTCGCCTACAAAAATTGCTCGCCCAGGAAATGCGCAACGCCTCGAGGAAACCTGTTCCCTAGAACGGGTCACCGCGATTTCACAATGCAGCCGATGCAGACATCAAATCATGATTTCGGCATTGCGTTTCTGGTGTTGAACATCAACAGGATGTAGCTCACGAAATACCAAACCAGCATGCCTTGGCCGGCCAAGTACATCAGATACATCACCCATTTCCAGATTTGCCCGGCCGTGGGAGACGTGATCTTGATTTCACTCAGAATGAGTATGAACATCCCGATCACGATCAAGACCCCGCCATAGAGGCCCGCGGGAATAATCATCCGCTGGGCCGACTGCACGTTGAAGCGATCTTTCAATTGCGTATTGATGGCCCGGAACGCTAAGGCCACCAGCACCATTTCCGCGATGAACAAGCCCTCCATCAGCCCGATTTTCAAAAGCGCTTCAATCACGAAGTTTCCCCGAAAACCAAATCCGAGGAAGTTCAAGCCGAGGAACCCCACACCATCCGAAAACATGGGGATGATTTTGAAGACGAGCTGCACGATTAAGTTGATGCTGCCCACGCACAAGGCGGCGATCGTCAAACCTCGCGAATTGTTCTTGTTGGGGAAAAACAGCAAAAAGGAATAACCCACGATCACCGCAATCGCGGACCCCATCCAAAGCACCTCGGCGATTTTCAAGATCGTCAGGCTCGTGCGGCCCATACCGGACCCGATCATCCCGATCAGCCAAACCAGAATTTTGATCCCCATCGCTCCGCTAAACACGCAGCCGGCAATGGCCATGATTAAAAAGCCCGCGCGGATCAGCCCGATTTTCGGGCCGCTTTTTTTGCGGCTGCTGCGACCGCCCCGGCGAACGGGGGCTCCGTAGGGTTCGTCGTAAGAGGGGGCATAAGGATCATCGCCATAGTCGTCTTCGTAATACTCTTCATCGCGGCGACTTCGACGACGGCGGGGCGGGGCATCGTAATCGTCTTCGTAGTCTTCGTAATCATCCGGTTCGGGACGCCGGCGCTCCGGTCTGCGAGATCTGCGGGGCCGATCTTCTTCGACCTCATCGGCGTAATCCACGTAATCGACTTCCTCGACCGCGTAATCGTCCAACTCCTCGCGGGAAGCGCGGGCTTTTTTCGGAGTTGGTTCTTCCAGGTAATCGTCCAGGTATTTCTCGGCAGAGCGTTTCGTCTCGCCGGATTTCGAACCTCCTTGGCGTTTGGGTGTTTTTTGCGTGCCGGATTTGGAAGTTTTTTTGCGTTCGCCTGATGAGGATGTGGGCAAGTCCACGGTGCTGCCCCCGGGTGGGGAAGCAGAACCGGGCGCGCCCGGAATCAGGAACACCGCATCGCAGGTCGAGCATTTGCCTTTTTTTCCTGCCATGTCCGAATCGACGATCAGCGTTTTTCCGCAGTCCTTGTTCGGACATTTGATTTTCAGTTGCACCTTGCCTCTCCAATTTCTGCCCGATTGGCGGCCGATTCATTTGAATGATGACAGGAAAAACCAGCGGCGCTTTGCCCCGCCAAACATTAAGGCGGGTGTCTCTTAACGAGGATGCCGGAAAATGCCCGCCGGTTCGCGATTCGCCCTGAAGAAATGACAATCTAAGTATCTCATGGAACCGCACGATGTCAACGCGATCTCGAGCCGGCCCGTTTTGCGGCTCTTGGATTGTAGGCCGTGGGCGAAACGCGAACGGCCCGAAAAATGTCGGTCCGCCTGTTTGGCTTTCCCGGCGAACTTTTGAAAGCCGAGGCCCTCAATATCGTAGAGATTCTCAGTGAGGGTCTTTTATTTTGCCTTTGATCGCGCTCGCGAAACGCCTAACATAAAAACATGGGGTTTTTATTCAAAACCCTCAGCGCGAAATTAGCAAACCCTGCTTCACATTTCGTAAAGTTTCGCGTTGGCCTTCGGTTCTCTCTTCTTCCCGGAATCTTTGCGATGACGATTTCAGACCACCAAGCCGACTTCGATTACTTGCTGCAACGCCTCTCGGAAACTTTGAATGCCCCGGTTCGCCCGCTGAATCTCGACCACCAAACCACCGCCTACTTAATGCACAACGCCCGCAAGGATGGGGTTGTCGGCTTGGGAAATCCGCATCCCGTGCGGTTGGTGCATCCGGGCAGCCAAGGCAACTCGGTGCAGCTCGGCATCGAGCGGTTTCGGATCAAAGTAGACGAGACGTGGATTCCCGTGGCCAAGGCCGTCAATCCGTTCTGCCAAGATTTTTGCAGCCCGTTGAACGAATTGTGGGCCGTGCCCGCGGCGCATTACTTAACGCTTTACCGCTTTCTCCGGCGGGGCGTTCACGAGCGGATGAAGGAAATTCCGCCGATCATGCAACCGCCCGAACAAGAACGCCTTTGGAACAACACGCTGGGTTTTTTGCAGCGCGGGGAAGAAGCCCTCGAACGGTTCGGCGTGACGCTGAAAAGGGGCGTGCTGCTCACCGGGCAACCGGGCAACGGCAAAACGATGGCCGCCCGCTGGCTGCTCTCGCAAGCCTGCAAGCTGGGCTTTGCCTGGCGAACCGTGCGTGCGGAAGAATACGAAATGGCCCGCCATCACGGCAGCGCGCATGGAATGTTCGAGTTGGACAGGCCCGGCATCATTCTGTTCGACGATTTGGACACCGCCCTCAAAGACCGCGACGAATTCGGCCAATCGCCCGATGCTGCCACGTTTCTCTCGGAACTCGACGGGCTGGAAGTCCGCCGGGGCGTGGTTTACTTGTTTACGTCCAACGCGAAAGTCAAAGACATCGACCCCGCGTTTCGCCGACCGGGACGAATCGATCAGATCATTCATTTTCCCCGGCCCGATGCCGCGCTGCGCCGGCGTTTGATCCAAGAACTTTGGCCCAGAGAAATCATCGAAAACCTGCCCGTCGATGAAGTGGTGGAAAAGACCGAAGGGCAATGCTTTGCCGAAGTGGAAGAATTGAAGAAGCTGCTGGTGATGCGGTTTCTCGATACGCGGGTTTGGGATTGGCCTTGGGCTTGGGACAGCTTTCAGCATCGCATGGAAGAAACCGAACCCCGGCGACCCATCGGCTTCACGCAAAGCGCCGGCAAAAACGGCCGCCACCCCGCCGATGATGATCTGCCGTTTTAGAAAATCCTCCATCGCTTTCAACATCATTCGAGATGTATCAAGCCTGCAAAAGTGAGCGCCTTGCCGCTCACTCAATTTATCCAACGAGGACCAAACAAAAAAAGAAGTGACCGGAAAAATCCAGCCACTTCCTTTGGATTGGTTTTGGGTCGTCTTTACCGGGCGAGCCGGTTATTTCTTGGTCGCTTTCTTCTTTTTGGCAGCCGCTTTCTTTTTGGGAGCGGCTTTCTTCTTCGTTGCGGTTTTCTTCTTGGCAGCCGCTTTCTTTTTGGGAGCGGCTTTCTTCTTGGCAGCCGCTTTCTTTTTGGGAGCGGCTTTCTTCTTCGTTGCGGTTTTCTTCTTCGTTGCAGCTTTCTTGGCCACAGTCAGTTCCTCCAAAATGAGACAAACGTGCGACCGTCTTGACGCTGAGCTACCGGGCTAATTGACGACAAGAAACAGTCACGTCAGAAAACACTTCGAATCCATTCGATCCTGCCATCCTTGGAAAGTTGCTGCCTGAAGTTTGATGCAATCGGGCTTCAGGATTTCAACGCGATGGTTTCGCTTCGGTTCGTTTGTCGGGAGAGGCGAGTCAGGCAACCCAATCCTTATTGTTCTTCCCCATCTCTCGTTTCCACAAACCGTTTTAACCGAAAGAAAAACCATAATCGTTACTTTGCAACAACTTCTTTCAAATTGCGAGTCATCGTAAGCGCTTTCTTAATTTGTGCAAGAGTTTTCTTTCAAGTTTGCCGGTGGAAAGGACGAGCAAAATCGTTTCGATTGCATCAAATGCGCAGGCGGAAAGGTCGCATGATGATGCCGCATCGTTTCGCATTCTGGATGCCGCGCGAACCGGCCAAAGAACGGCATCACATTTTGGCCTAGAAAACAAGGGATTTCTTATGCGCATGGCAAACGTCGCGCGCGCGAACAACCAAACCTTGCGATGCGCTCTGCCTTCGATGCCAGCCAACTTTGACTTCCGCGAACGCCGAAAAATATTTTGAAAATTTCTTCGACATTTTTTCAAATCGCAACTTAAGCCATGCGTTTGCGCGCGGCTTCGAGCGCTTGCTGCATGTTGTCGAAACTTTCCCGCGCGATGACTTCCGCGCCGGGCGAGTAATCGAAGACTTCCACCGACACCCAACCGGCGTAACGGGACTTCAACAGCGCCTCGAAAATGGGAACGAAATCCGTCTCGCCCATGCCCGGTCCCAACAGGTTGGAATCGTTCGCGTGGAAGTGCCCGGTCTGTTCTTTGAAGCGATCGATCAACGCCGGAATCGGTTCGGCTTCCGCGCCCAACATCGCCTTCACGTCTTGATGCAAACAGAAATTCGGCCGATCGACCAAGGCCATCAACTCCAAAGCATCGGCGCAGGTGTTGACGAAGTTCGTCTCTTTGGGCGTCAACGGTTCCATGCAAATTCGCACGCCGCGATCCGCGAGTCTCGGCAGCGCCTTTTGAAAAACTTCCGCCGCGTTCGCGTAAGCGGTTTCGCGAGACATGCCCGCTTCCAGGTTTCTTTGAAACGGCGAACCGAACACCATCAACTCGCCGCCCAAATCCGCGCACGCATCTCCCAGCTCGATGAGATAATCCGCAGTCGCCCGGCGAACCCCGGCATCGGATGTGGTCAGATGCAGTCCTTCGGTCTTCGCCAACAGCCAATGCAGCCCGATGATTGAAAGCCCGCAATCGGCCGCTTGTTGCCGCATCGTGCGGCGAACATCCGCAGAGACCTGCCCGATCCTTTCCGCCAACGTGAACGGGGCGACTTCGATCCCGGTGTAACCCGTTTGGGCAATGAATTCGCACTGACGTTGCCAATCCCAATCCTGAAACAACTCCTGACAAATCGCAAACTTCATCGGTAAGGTTTCTCCTCGAAAAGGCGAGCGGGGGGTGTAAACCCCCTGGTAACATAGAATGCTCCAAGGGACAATAACTGAAGGTTTTGAACCGCTCAACAGAACCGGGGGGCTTACGCCCCCCGCTCCCTTTTTCATCCATATTGAATTGGACGCTTTACACGTCGAGGTCTTTGACTTCCAGGGCGTGCTTCTCGATGAACTCGCGGCGGGGTTCCACGTGGTCGCCCATCAAGACGCGGAAAATTTCATCGGCGGCGGCGGCATCTTCCATCGTGACTTGCAACAACAACCGCTGCTCGGCATCCATGCTGGTTTCCCAAAGCTCTTCGGGGTCCATTTCGCCCAGCCCTTTGAACCGCGTGAGACGCAAACCCTTTTCGCCCATCTTACGCAGCGCGGAACAAGTTCGCGCATTGTCGCCAACGGCACATCGCCTTCGGGGTTCTGAATTGCGTAGGGATAAATCGGTTCGCTGGCCCTGTTGAAGCGGGGCAGCAAATTCTCGGACGTGATTCCGTAATCTTTCAAGCGTTTCAACGTTTGATTGATGATGCGGATTTCGTGCAGGTCGAAAACTTGCAGCGTGTGATCGGCTTCGTGCGTTTCGGGTTCGCCATCGGTTTCTGGGACGCTCGCGGGTTGGCCTTCATCCGAAACCTGCAATTCGCCGCCGTGCTGTTTCTCCACGTGCGCCAAAAACTCCTCCAAGTCGGGTTTCTCTGCGAACCACCGCTGCTCGCGTCCGAGAAACACCCGATAGCGGGGCAGCAGGCCCTCGGCAGTCAGATGGTTATGCACCAGATACTTCAAGTCGATGCCCCGGCGTTCCAGAGTTTCCAAGGGTTCTTCGATTTGGCTAATCAGTTCGACGAGCGTATCGAAATGTGCGGCCTCGAAGACCGTGCCGTCTTCGACCCGCAGCGTGCTGTCGGCTTTGCCCAGCATGATGAGTTCGCCCATCATTTGTTCGTGCGTTTGCACGTAGCGGGCCGTGTCGTTCTTCTTTTGATTCTTTCTCTGCACGCGATACAAAGGCGGTTGGGCGATGTAAACGCAGCCGTGCTTCACGAGTTCGCGCATGTGCCGAAAGATAAACGTCAGCAGCAGCGTGCGGATGTGGCTGCCGTCCACGTCCGCATCGGTCATCAGAATGATTTTGCCGTAGCGGCGCTTTTCCACATCTTCGAGTTCCGCACCCGGCGGCACGCCGATGGCTTTGAAGATATTGACCACCTCGGCATTGCCCAGCACTTTGACGAGCTGCGCTTTCTCCACGTTGAGGATTTTTCCCCGCAACGGCAAGATGGCTTGCGTGCTGGAATCGCGGCCCGTGTCGGCACTGCCGCCGGCGGAGTCCCCTTCCACCAGATACAGTTCGCTTACGTCGAGCGCGTGGTTTCGGCAATCGCGAAGTTTGTCCGGCAGGCCGCCGGTGGTCGCGGTCTTTTCCGCTCTGACCATTTCCCTGGCTTTGCGGGCGGCTTCCCTGGCTTCGGCGGCGCGTTCGCCTTTCTGACAAATCCGCTTGGCAATCGCGGGGTTTTCCTCGAAGAATTTGGAAAGCCCTTCCGAAACCACCCCCGCCACAATCCCATCCACATCGCTATTGACCAGCTTGACTTTCGTCTGGCCTTCAAACTTGGGTTCGGGCACGCGAACCGTGACCACGGCAGTGATGCCTTCGCGAAAATCTTCGCCGCTCGGCGTTACATCCTTATCCTTAAACAGATTATTCTGCGTTGCATACTTATTGATCGTCCGCGTGATCCCCGTGCGAAAGCCCGAAATGTGCACGCCGCCTTCGCGGTTATAAATGTTGTTCGCGAACGGGCGGACGTTCTCGGTATAGCTATCGTTGTGTTGCAGAGCCACGTGGACGTAGACCACGCCTTCGTGGCCTTCGCCTTCGCCTTTCAGGTCGATCACGTCGGGATAGTCCGCCGTGGCGGCGCGGTTCAAATGTTTGACGAACTCGATTAGCCCGTTCTCGTAACAAAACTCATCCGACTGGCTGGTGCGTTCATCCTTAATCGTAATCCGCACGCCCGGCGTGAGGAATGCGAGTTCCTGCAAACGCCGATGCAACACTTCGTAGCTAAAAGTATTCGTTTCCGTGAAGATTTCGGGATCGGGCTTGAAGGCGAGTTTCGTGCCCGTCTTTTCGGTCTTGCCGAGCTTGGTCAAAGGATCGCTCAACACGCCTTTGACGAACGCCATCGTCCACACGTGGCCTTCCCGGCGGACCTCGGCTTCCAACCATTCGCTGACCGCATTGACGGCGGTAATCCCCACGCCATGCAAGCCCGCCGGTTCCCGTTTTATACCCGCCCTCGCGGCCGAATTTCCCGCCCGCGTGGATTTCGGTGAGCACGACTTCCAACGCCGAGCACCGCCTTGATCGGCCATTGTCCCCACGGGAATCCCGCGTCCATCATCGACGACGGAAATGCTGCCATCAATGTGAATCGTGCATTGAATGTTGGAGCAAAACCCGTTCACCGCTTCATCGATGGAGTTGTCCACGCACTCGAACACCAGATGGTGCAAGCCATGCGTGCCGGAATCTCCAATGTACATCGCCGGCCGCTTGCGAATCCCATCAATGCCTTTCAGGGCTTTAATTTGGTTTTCATCGTAGTCGGAAACCGTTTTATTCTCCGGCAACGGCGGCAGTTCTTCGGGCGTAATGTTTTCAACATCCATCGGCTCCTCATGCGATGAGGACTCTTTTTGCGGTTCGCTATCTGGCATCTGGTTCAACTTCTGTTACTCCCTTAAATGTTACGCTTCCGAAATCACTAGAGTTTTGATGGTCCGCGGAGCGGACCCTACTTTTGGTCATTGGGACTTGGGATTTTTTAATGTCGGTTTTGAGTTTGTAGGGTGGGCATTGCCCACCATGATAAATAGCGGTACGAAATCATGTGGTGGGCGATGCCCACCCTACACTTCTTTATGCGTGAATTGTCGGCCCCGTGGTTCCGCTTTGCCCGTTCTAACACAAAATAATCAATTGCACTGTTTAGATCATCATCGAAGTCTACCTCATGTTCGATTCCACCATCATCAGCAAGAATCCCGGCGGCAAAATGCCGACCCTCTAATGTTCGCACATATATGGTTCCCTCAGAATGTATTTCAATCCCATCATCAAATAATAAGAATCTCACGAAGACTGTTCTTAAATTGGTGAATATCCTGAGTCTTAGAATAAGATTCTTCCATTGGACTATATCTCCTGGTCCGCGGAGCGGACCCTACTTTTGGTCATTGGGATTTGGGGCTTGGGATTTTTTAATGTCGGTTTTGAGTTTGAATTTCAGATCGCGGATTTTTAAGTTCGCGTGATCGGTTTGCAGTTTGGCGAGTAAGGTGTGTTTATGAAACGAAGCCAGTTCCCCGAGCATCGGGGCGTTGGCGACGCCAATGTGCAGGACGCCTCGGCGGATTTCCAAATTGATTGGGATTTGGGGCTTGGGATTTTTTAATGTCGGTTTTGAGTTTGAATTTCAGATCGCGGATCTTTAAGTCCGCGTGATCGGTTTGCAGTTTGGCGAGTAAGGTGTGTTTATGAAACGAAGCCAGTTCCCCGAGCATCGGGGCGTTGGCGACGCCAATGTGCAGGATGCCTCGGCGGATTTCCAAAGCGCGGGTGTGGTTTGCAATGCGTTCGCCGGCGACCTGGTTCCAGGTTTGTTGCAATTGCGATTCGCCCCGCACGCGGGCGAGTCCGCGAAGAGCGATCAAGCGAGCCAAGGCTTGGGCGAGATGTTCGGGACCAGACATGTTTTGTGAAATCCCAATGACCAAATCCCAATGACAAAAAATGTGGATCATTGGGGTGCGGATGAATTAAGATTCCCGCGACAGCGGCATGATGACGTAGGTGTAGTTGTCATCGGTGCGGAACACGGCGGCGCTTTCGGCATCGATCAAATGCAGCGTGACTTGTTTTTCGGGATCGAAGGTTCTTAAAAATTCCGAAATGTAACGGGGATCGAATTTGATAATCAGCGATTCCTCATCGTAGTTGATCGGCAATTCGATTTTGGAAGAACCTACGTCCGAGGCTTCGCTGCGAAGCGTGAGCATGCCGCCCTCGAACTGAAAATCCACGCCCCGGCTGTCTTCGTTGGTCAGAATTTGCGCTTGACGCACCGCCGAGTAAAACGGGCCGACCACCAAGTCGATCTTGTGGTTGGAATCGCTGGGAATCACATCGCCGTAACGCGGGAAGCGGCCTTCGACCAAGCGGCTGTAGATGGTGGAATGGCCGCTTTTCACCAGCACATCGTTCTGATGGACCGCGACCAAAACGTCGCCATCGTCGTCGATGCTTTTTTCGATCAGGCTCATCGCGGTACGAGGCACGACTGGGGTGCTGTTCTCATCTTCGTGCGTGCCTTCGGATTGGCAAGGCGCTTTCTGCAAGGCGAGCCGGCGGCTGTCGGTGGCGACCAAAGCCACGCCTTCGCTGCCGAGTTCCAACAAAATCCCGCCGAGCGCGTAGCGGGTGCTTTCCACGTCGGTGGCGAAAATCGTGCGGCGGATGGCTTCGCGGAAAACGTGGCCGGGCACTTTGTGATAGTTGGTTTCGTTGAACTCCGCCACAGGGGGGAACTCAGCGGGATCTTCGGCGGAAAGTTGAAATTGGCTGTGCCCCGAACGAATCTCCACGCGGTTTTCGCTGATGTCGAACTCCACGTGCTCATCCGTCAGTTCGCGGAGAATGGAGATCACACGGTTGGTGGGCAACAGCGTCTCGCCGGTGGATTCGGTTTCCACGCCGGGGATTTGGTAGCGAATGCCCACTTCCTGGTCGGTTCCAATCAAAGTCACCACGCCGCCGGACGCTTCCAATTTCACGTTTTTGAGGATTTCTTTGGGGGTTCGCGAGGGTACGACGCCGGAAACAATCTGAAAAGCCGCCTGCAACGAAGCCCGCTGACATCGCAATTTCATAACGAATAGACCACTTGATGTTCGCTCAGTCGGAGAATTTGACAATTCCCAAGCCAAGCCGAAAAATAAAAGGGGAAATCGGCCCACAGAACACGGGCAAAACAGACTTTCGATTATACCAAGTTTTATGAAAATCGCTTCATCTCTGAGGCGATAAACCGGGTATCTTTGAAAGAAAACCCTTGGATGATATTAAGACACGAATCGGGTCGGGCTTTGGGTTTTCCTTTGTAAAGATTTTTGAAATTAGTCGTAGTAACAGAACGGAAGTTTTTTCGTGAATTGTTTGAGGAACGGATGCTGGAAATGCTGGATGTGATTGATGTTAATTCGCTAAATCGAACGGAAAATTCCGTCAAAAAATTCTGGAAAGCCCGTGAGGTTTTGGTGGAGGACGCGTGGAAAACTTCGCGGTTTTCCACACGGGCGGTTCTGGGAGCAGGGTTTGCCGGCAAGTTGGACACCGAGACGTATCGGAAACTCGACGAGTTATCCGCAGGAACTGGCCGTGGGATGCGTTCCCAACACAGTGCGGATTTGGGCGAGATGCTGCCTAAGGGCCGGTTCGGAGCGCTGGGCGGTTTCCATGCGTTTGCAGGCGTGAAGCACGGTGCTATGATGGCGTCGTCCGAAAAATTGGGCGATGGCCAGCAGTGAATGGTCGGTCAATTCGCGGGCCAAGAACATGGCACACTGGCGGGGCAAGACCACGCCGTGGGCGCGTTTTTTGCCTCGCAAACCCGACAAAGGCACGCCGAATTGCCGGGCAACGGCTTTCGCAACTTCCGATAACGTCGCGGGTTGAGGCGTCGTTTCTCGGTTGAGGAAATACTCGGCCAAAGCCAACGAGATCGGCGATTTTTGTCGGCGGGCCAGGGTTTCCAACTGAATCACCGCCGCTAAGAGTTCGCGGGGCGAGACCGGCAATGCATCCGCCAGAAGTTCTGCGATCGAAACAGGCAGCAAAATTTGCCGGGCGGCGGCGAAGTGATTCAGCAATTGCACGCGGCTGTCAAATTCGGGCAAGGAAATCTCGACCGTCACGCCGCCGTGAAACCGATTGATGAGCCGACGCGAGAAACCATCCAAACTGCCGGCGGGCAATGTGGAACTGATAAGCACCCGCCCGCCGATGGAGAGGATTTCATCCAGGGCCATCGCCAACTGTTGTTGGGATTCCCTGCGGGAGGAGATCGCCTTAACATCTTCGCAAATCAAAAGTTCCAGCGAGCGGTATTTGTCTTGAAAGTCGGGGAGGGTTTGATTTTGAGCGGCTTCAGCGAGTTCGGCAGCCCATTGGCTGGCGGTCAGCGAGGCCGATTTGTCTTTGCCGGTTTTGTTTTTTTTGTGGAGCAGTTCCCGCACGAGCAGCGATTTTCCCACACCCGATGGGCCGCTCAGAAAGACCAATCGCCCTTGGCGGGAAAGGCCGGGGTCGGCGAGTTCTTCGACCGCCTTCAATGCCAAGCGGTTTTCCGGCAAGGTGAGGAAAGTCTCTCTCACCGAAAAGAGTGGGGCGGGTTGTCGGGGTGACATGCGGAACCTCGCGGAACAAATCGCGAGAAATGTGAAAATCGCCGATAGTGGCAACTCCTTATTGTCGTGGTAATTCCGACAGATCGCAAGCGGAATTGCCGGGAAGTCACAAGAGATTCACACAAACCAAAGCGAATCTTCTTAAATCGAGATGCAATTTTGGATTGAGGAAATTGAGAAGCCATGCGGAAATTGGTGATTGGGTGCGGATACTTGGGGCAAAGGGTGGCGGCGAAATGGTCGAAGGCGGGCGATGAAGTCTTCGCTTTGACCCGTTCCAAACAACGGGCGGAGGAATTTCGCACCCACGGTTGGCAGCCGATTTTGGGGGATGTCACGCAGGCGGAGACTTTGCGGCAACTGCCGGATGCGGATGTGCTGCTTTATGCGGTGGGTTTCGATCGAACAACCGGGCATTCGCAGAGGGAAATCTACGTGGAAGGGCTGAAAACCGCCTTGGATGTCCTGGCAAACCGGGTGGGGAAATGGCTTTACGTTTCCAGCACCAGCGTTTACGGGCAGCAAAACGGCGAACGGATTGATGAAACCTCGCCCGCCAAGCCCACACGGGGCAACGGGCAAATCTGCCGGGAGGCGGAACAACAGATCGAGCAGCAGTTTCAGTCTACGGGCCGGCATTTCAACATCTTGCGGTTGGCGGGAATTTATGGCCCCGGACGACTATTAAGGCGGCTGTCCGATTTGAAAGCCGGTCTGCCGATCCAAGGCGATCCCGCCGGTTGGCTGAATTTGATCCACGTCGAGGATGCCGCCGAAACCATTCTGGCCTGCGAGCAACAGGGTCGGGCCGGGGAAATCTATTTGGTCTCGGATGATCGCCCCGTCTCTCGGCGGGAGTATTATGCTTTGCTCGCGGAATTGGCGGGTGTCGAATTGCCAGCGTTTGCAGCCTCCGCCGAATCTCGGCACGCGGTAGGTTTGGGGAAGCGGTGTTCCAATCGGAAAATCCGCGAGGCACTCGGCGTGAATTTGCAGTATCCCAGCATTGAGCAGGGTTTGCCGGCGGCCTTTGAGGCCGATTTGGATGCGTTTGGAGCAATTTGAGGAAAAAAATTGCCGGCAACTGGCAAAACTCCTAAAATTTCTCTTTTCTCACTTCGCTTCGCACGATATTATTCACCATCGAATAATCCACCCGAACCCCCTGCCTTCCTATGATCGTGTTGCTCAAATTCTGCCAGCCAACCTCTCGTGCCCGATCGGGAACGAGGGGAGTCGTTCGGCAACCCAGCCGCCGATAATACCCATTGACCAGTCTCTTTCCAAGAGACGAGGGGCCATGCCACAACCACGATCCTGAGCCAAGATCACCGCGAATTTGGCTTATTCCCCAAATCGCCGTATTGTAAACAGATCGATTGAGCGCTCAGCCGGTCATTCCCGCGATCAATTTTGAGAGCATCGCTTCCCCAATCAAAATGGGCCGGTTTCTCAAAACACACCGCAGCAAGCCAAGTGGCAACACAATTTTCCCGATTCTTAATCGGTTCTTCGCACACAGTTTGTAACATTCCGCGCTAAAGGGCTTCCCCCTACTTTGGCCGGCAACATTTTAGAGACCAATGGTCTGAGTTTTACCTGAACCCAAATCATTCGTAACCCCCTTTTTGATAACCGTCCGCGAGAGCGGCTTACTTTCCCTTTTGGTTTGAAAACCCGGTCCCATGAAAAACCTGCAAAAACACCGAAACATTGGCATTTCCGCTCACATCGACTCCGGCAAAACCACGCTGACCGAGCGGATTCTGTATTACTCCGGGCGTATCCATCGGATGCAAGAAGTCAAAGGGAAAGATGGCGGCGCGACCATGGATTCCATGGATTTGGAACGCGAACGCGGAATCACGATCGCCTCGGCAGCCACTTCCGTGGCTTGGATGGATCATTCCATCAATGTGATCGACACCCCCGGCCACGTCGATTTCACCGTCGAAGTCGAACGCAGTCTTCGCGTGTTGGATGGGGCGATTCTCGTTCTCTGTGCGGTCGGCGGCGTGCAAAGTCAATCGCTGACGGTGGACCGCCAAATGCGGCGTTACCACGTGCCGCGGATCGCGTTCATCAATAAAATGGACCGCATCGGGGCGAACCCGGACAATGTGATGAAGCAAATGGCCGACAAACTGCATGTTACCCCGCTGCCTTTGCAATTGCCGATGGGCCGCGAAGAAGCGTTTGAGGGCGTGATCGATCTCATCACTATGCAGGCGGTGTATTTCGATGGGCCGATGGGGGAAACCATTCGCCGCGAAGCCATCCCTGCCAAATACCAAGAAGCCGCCGCCGAAGCCCGCAATCACATGCTGGAAACCCTTTCGCTTTACAGTGATGAATTGATGATGGCCTTGTTGGAAGAAACCGAAGTTTCCGAAGCCGACATTCGCAGCTTGGTTCGCGAAGCGACATTGGCACACCACATCGTGCCAGTGTTGATGGGAACCGCCTTCCGCAACAAAGGTGTGCAAGAAGCCCTCGATGCGGTGGTGCAGTATCTGCCCAACCCGCTGGATCGCGAACTTACGGCTATCGACGTTTCCAAGCAAAAGCCGGGAGCCGAAACCCCGCCCGATGAAATCCGCCGCGTGCCTTTGACCAGTTCGGACGATCTGCCTTTGGTCGCGATGGCCTTCAAAACCGTTGTGGAAGCCTTCGGCCAATTGACGTACTTCCGCATCTATCAAGGCCAGATCAAAAAAGGCGACAGCTACACCAACACCCGCACGGGTCGCAAAGTTCGCTTCGGTCGTTTGGTGCGAATGCACGCCGATGACCGCGAAGACATCGACCAAGCCGGCGCGGGCGACATCATCGCCGTGGTCGGCGTGGATTGTGCTTCTGGGCGACACGTTTTGCGGCGATGGCGTGGATTACTCCCTCGAAAGCATTTTCGTGCCGGAGCCGGTGATTCGTCTGTCCATCGAACCGTTGAAACGCGATGGAGCGGACAAGCTCAGCAAAGCGCTCGAACGCTTCCGCCGGGAAGATCCCACGTTCCAAGTCACCAGCGACCCGGAAACCAATCAAACCATCATCGCCGGGATGGGGCAGTTGCATCTCGATATTTATATCGAACGCATCCGCCGGGAATACGGCGTGGAATGCTTCGTCGGCGAGCCGAAGGTGGCGTATCGCGAATGTCCCACCAAAGCCGTCGATTTCGACTTCCGCCACAAAAAGCAATCGGGCGGTTCCGGTCAGTTCGCCCACATCAAAGGCCGGATTGAACCGTTTGCCGGAAGATGCCGAAGTCGCTTACGAATTCGTCGAACGAAGTCACCCAGGGACGCATTCCCAAGGAATACATCCCCGCGGTCGATCACGGCTTCAAGCAGGCTTTGGTCAAAGGCCCGCTGGCCGAATGCGAAGTCGTGGGTGTGAAAGCCATCTTGAGCGATGGCGGCTACCACGATGTGGACTCCTCGGAAATGGCCTTCAAAATTTGCGGCTACAACTGCATGCGGGAAACCCTGCAAAAAGCCAAAATGGCCTTGCAAGAACCGATCATGCTCTTGGAAATCGAAACGCCGGATGAATACCAAGGCCCGGTCAGCGGGCACCTTTCCAGCAAACGCGGCGTGATCGTCTCATCAGAAATTCGCCAAGGCACGGCGGTTCATCATTGCCGAAGTTCCCTTGGCGACGATGTTCGATTACGCCAACGAACTGCGTTCGATGACCCAAGGCAAAGGCACGTTCAGCATGGAATTTTCCAAGTACCGCCAAGTGCCCGCCAACCTGCAAGACGACATCGTCGCCCGCAGAAAAGCCGAAAAAGAAGAACGCCTGGCTATGGCGTAAACAATCCGAACGATAAAGAGCACAGGCTTTATTTTCTTATCGTCTGTGCTCTTTTTGTAGAGACCGCTGGTGGGGCGTCTTTTCCACAAACCATTTTTACAGGGACCGTGCCGCGCGGCTCCCCCTTTCCATCCGAACGAAATTGGAGAAATGAAACGTGTCTGAAATTGGGTTAGGCGTTACACGAAATCAAGAACAGCCCCGCAAGCTGCGCGTGTCGTGCCAGACAGATGAATGTCAAGCGGCTTTTGCCATCTTTACCGCCGAACGCAGCGGGGTGTTTTCGGAAGAGGGCCATGAAGATGGATGGAGATTGTTTCATCTTTCCGTGCCGTTTGCCCCAATCCGCGGCGAAGAGTTGGTGGAAGCCGGCTGCGAAATTGATGTCGACCGAGGCGATCAAGCCGCCGGGGCCCGTTTCGGTGCTTCGGGCGTCTCTTCGGAAGTCAACGAAGAAGACTGGTCCGGCTTTTTGAAGACGATTTATCTTCGGGTCGAAGTGGTTGACCGCGAAGGCTGCGTGAAGGTTCAATCCTCGACCTTGGTCGAAATGCCGATTTGCGATGATTTCAAGCCCAGCGTTGGGGAAACCATCTCGCCTGTCTAACCGGCGTCCCCGACCCAAGTCGGCGACTGGTCGTCGGTCGAAACAACTCCAAAGCACTTAGCAATGGCGTAAAGGCGAGCGGGAGGCGTCAGCCTCCCGGTATCCTCAATACAAAAGACCCCAGCTCGGTGGAAACGCCAAGCCGGGGTTTTTATTTTATCAGTGACTGAAGTGACTTACGAATAAGGGAGGCTGCCCCGATGAGCTGGGACGTGTTGGTCTTGAATTACCACGGTTCACCGCCTGCCGGCGTTGAGGAAATGGCAAGTGCCTCGAACCCAGATCCCTTGGGAAAAGTCGCTGCGGTTCGAACAGCGATCTCTCGACATTTCTCTCCCGTGGATTGGTCTGACCCGGCGAATGGAATCTATTTTGGGGAGGAGTATTCGATTGAGTTCAACTTGAGGGACGCAGATCTCGTTGATTCCATGATGCTTTCTGTTCGAGGCAAAGGTGATGTGATCGCCACCCTGTTTCAATTTGCCCAATCGCAGAATTGGTCTCTGTTCGATGTATCCACTAGCGAATTTCTCGATCCCGAAGCCCATCTCAAGAGGGCTGGAAAGGTTTTCAGGCGCTTTGAGTCAAAGTTCTGAAACAATCCCCAAAACGCAAGAAGTCATAGTCGTCAATCTGCACTAAAACTCACACCGATAGCGGGCGAGCTTTTCTGGATCGACTTCGATCCCTAAGCCGGGTGTGGTGGGCATGGGGATTTTGCCTTGGTGAATGGTGAAGGGTTCGGTGAGGATGTCATCTTCCAAACCGTAATAGGTGCTGTCGTTGGCCAGGGAATACGCCGGGCAGGCGGCGGCGATGTGCAGCATGGCGGCGGTTTTGGGGCCGAGGTCGTGGCCGCAGTGCATGATGCAAGACACGCCCGCCGCTTGGCAGATTGTGCCGATGGCCACGCAAGGCCAAATCCCGCCGGCCAGATGCGTGTCCGGCAGCAGGAACTCGGCGGCCTCGGCTTTTAAGATCGCGAACGCACTGGCGGGATCGGTCACGCTTTCGTTCAAGGCAATCGGCGTGGTGGTTTCTCGGCGAAGCAAGGCGGCATCCGCGAACGGTTTTTCCGGCAAGGGTTGTTCCAGGTATTCCAAGCCGAAGGGTTCCAACTGCTTGGCGAGTTCGATCGACTCCGCCAGCGAATAGCCCGTGTTGGGATCGAGCCGAAGTTTTAACCGCTCGCCCACGGCGTCCCGAATGGCTGCCATCGCGGCCACATCGTTTTCAATGCCCGCTCCGCCTTTGCACTTCAATGTCGAAAACCCAAGGTCGGCATAATACATTGCCAACTCGGCGGCACGCTGGGGTTCTTCCATTCCCATGCAGGCGGCCAAAGCGATTTCCGTTCGCAAGCGGCCGCCCAAAAGTTCCGCCACCGAAACGCCGAGGGCTTTGCCTTTGATGTCCCACATCGCCAATTCCAAGCCGGATTTCAACCGCGATTCCAACGGGCATTCCGCGTGGAATTTTGCAAGGTTCAAAGCATCGCGGCCGATCAGCCAATTTTCGGCCTCTTGCTGCATTCGTGCCGGGTTTAATCCTTCCAGAAAATTGACGTTGAATTCCCCCAGCCGGACAACCCATTCTTGGTTTGAATTTCGATGATCCCGCTGCGGGTGCGGGAACTGCTGCGATACCGCGAGCGATAAGGAGCAATCGGCGGAATCTGCGGAACTTCCACAAGAGTTAAAGAGAGGCGAGTGACATTCATGGAGCACCTCATGATTGAACACAAATCAACGCTGCCTTATGATAACACATCCATCCTTCATCGCTCTCTCAAACCTAAAACAATTGAACGAGGTTTCCATGACCAACTCTCACCAACTGTCGCGGCGTGATTTTTTGGCGGGGGCTTCTACGCTCGCCGGGGCGATGGCGGTGCCTTCGCTGCTTTGGGCGAAGTCTCCCAATGAGAAGTTGAACCTGGCATTCATCGGCGTGGGCGGGCGAGGGGGGGCGAACCTCAATACGATCACCCAAGCCGGCAACGATAACGTGGTCGCGATTTGCGACGTGAATGAGAGCAGCCTCGGCAGAGCGGCGAAGCGGTTTCCCCAGGCGCGGATTTATCAGCGACTTCCGCAAACTCTACGAAGAAGCCAAAGACATTGATGCGGTTGTGGTCAGCACCACCGAACACACCCACGCCTATGCCACGATGCCCGCCCTCAAAATGGGCAAGCCCGTGTATTGCGAAAAGCCGTTGACAAGGGATGTCAGGAAGCGCGGCGTGATAACCCAAGCGGCCGAGAAAGCCGGCGTCCCCACGCAAATGGGCACGCAAATCCACGGCATGCCCAACTATCGCCGCGTGGTGGAACTGATCCAGCTCCGGGGCCATCGGGCATGTCAGCGAGGTTCACGTTTGGGTCTCGCGGGCGTGGGGGCTTCAAAGCGAAGCGGAGGCCAAGCGAAACCGCGACATCGTTTACGTCACCGACCGCCCGACAGAAAAAATGACGCCGCCCGCCAATTTCGATTGGGATTTGTGGATCGGCCCGGCTCCGTTTCGTCCGTTCCACTCGGTTTACGTTCCGGGGCCGAAGTGGTATCGCTGGTGGGATTTCGGCAACGGAACCATGTCCGACTTGGGCAGCCATTGGATTGATTTGCCGTTTTGGGCGCTGGAATTGGATGCCCCGTTGACTGTCGAAGCCGAGGGACCGAAACCCCACCCGGAAATCGCGCCGGCTTCTATGAAAGCCATTTACGAATACGGCCCCAGTGGCGATCTGCCCGCCTGCAAATTGACCTGGTATCAGGGAACCTACAAGCCCGCGATTCTCCAAGAGAAAGGCATTCCCGCAGTGGGGCAACGGGGTGTTGTTCGTGGGCGACAAGGGCATGCTGCTTTCGGATTACAGCAAGCATTTGCTGCTTCCCGAAAAGGACTTCAAAGATTTTGAAGCTCCCAAACCCTTCCTGCCCGTCTCGCCGGGGCAGCATCAGGAATGGCTGATCGCCTGCAAAACCGGCAAGCCGACCAGCAGCCCATTTCAGCTATGCCGGCCCGTTGACGGAAGCCAACCACCTGGGCAACGTGGCTTTCCGGGCGAACAAGAAAATCGAATGGGACGCCGCCGCACATGCTGATTACCAACTGCCCCGACTCCAACCAATTCCTCAGCCGAGAACCCCGCAAAGGCTGGTCGCTGACGTGAAGCGATGAGGAAACAAAAACCGCGCTGCGAGAATCCCAGCGCGGTTGTTTTGTAGAATTTAAGAGTTTGGGTGGTATGGCCACTGCTTTGAGTGGCCATGTTGGCTCGAAACAATTTGCGTTCCCGTGCGGAAAGCATGCCCACGCAAAGCCGTGGGCATCGCACACAAAACGGGCCATTTGTTTTTGGTCGTTCTTACCAGCGGATTTCGAGGCCGGCGGAAGGGCCGTGGAAGTAAAGGGCATCTAAAGGGTGGCCTCGGTCGGGATCGGAAAGCCTTGCTCCCCGCGCGGGCGAGGTGCGAACGGCCGGAAGTTGCCGCGCACCCAAAGCCACATCCGACAAGACCAGCAATTGATAACCGGCGTGCAGAATGATGTTCTCGGTCAGGCAGAGCGATCCATCGACGGCAACTTGCCCGCCCACGCCGGCGGTGGTTTTTTTGTCGATATCGGTGGAGTTGCGGTAGGTTCCGCCGCCGGCTTGGGTCAGAAAAAATCCCGAAGGATCGTTCACCACGTTGCGGGCCGAAGAGTGGTAAAAGTCTGCGTACACAAAGCCTTTAGCCGAGCCGGTCAGATGGAAATAGTTCCGCTGCAATCCCACGGAACCGCCGGCTTGCAACGCGAAGATGTTGTTCAGAGTGGAGGCCGAGGTGGTTTCAAACGCGGTGGGCAGCGGCATTGCGGGGTTGGTTGTGGGCGGCGGACCGGCGGCATCCAAGCGGTATTGATCGCGGACATTCAAGTAGCGAAAACCGACCAACACCGAATTGGTCAGCCCACACGCTCCGCCTCGCCGGCGAAAATTGAGTTCCGCATTTTGAAGCTGAGTTTGCCCGCTGGCGCGAAAGCTGGTGGGGGTTTGGTTGAGTACGGTGAACGCGGAGTTCAACGCGAACGGACCCGCGGGCCGAGTGATGGTGGCCGGGCTGCCGTTGAAATTGTTGATGCCGAAGTAAACGCCTTCGAGTTGCGTGACTTGGTTGAGCATCATTCCCGCTTGCACGCGAACACCGCTGGCGAAATTGTAATGCACGTATTCCGAGCCGAGAGATTTCAGACGGCCCGGAGTGCCCGGAGAATTGAGCGTGGCCACAGTCACTCCATCCGTGGGCACGCGGTTGAGCCAAATGGCATCCACATGCGCGAAAAATCCGCGACCTGCGGGAACTTCGTAAACCCAATTGCCGGCCTCCTGCGTGAACTCCACATTGGGCCGCGCGGGAACCGCAGCGGGCGGGGTTTCGCCGGTCCAATCCTCTTGTTGCGCGGCCTCCGCGTTGTTTTCCGACGGGGGAGGAGGCGAAGGGGAAACTTCACCGACCCAGTTTTGCGGAGCCTGCGTAAATTGCTCGTTGGGCTGGATCCAAGCCGGGGCGGGCGGGGCTTCGCCCGTCACATTGCCCTGTTTTTGTGTCGCCTCCACGTTTGCCTGCGAGGCGAGAGGCGGAGGGGGAATTTCATCGACCCAATTGTCTGGAACCTGTGCCCCGGCAGAACTCGCCCACAAACCTATCGTCGTGATGGCCGCCGCCAACACCTGCCCGTTGATCTTTCTCATCCTTGAGAACTCCCCCCTTGGGACAACAAATTCGTGACGATCGGTCACGAGAAATCATCCTGACGGCAACCGTTCGGGTTGCGGCACGCCCTCAAGCCGCCAAATCCGGCCGAGTCGTGAAAATTTAACGTCCGTGCATCTCTCATATCGCCCAAAAGACCGGCATCACAAGAACATTTGTGGCTTTTCTTGCATGAAAAATCGATTTTTTCCGCACAATTGGATCAATTGCCCTTGTTTCACAATGACTTTTCAGGATTTGATCGGGAGGATTTCGGGAAAACCCAACCCTTTGCAATTCCGCTTTTTGAAGGAGAAAAACATTGCGATACTGGCCATTTAAGCTGCAATCCTCGAAAATTGAGCCAAAGACCGGATGATGGGCATTCTTCAATTCCAGCCAACCACAGGATGTGATTTTGAGTTCTTCTTCCCACGAGCAACCCCAAACCAAGCCCGCCAATCTTCCCACGACTTGGCAATGGATCGCGCTTTGTGTCGGGCTAGTGGGCGCGATGGCGTTCGCTGTTGCACACGCTCCGCCGGGTTGGCAACGGCCCGGTCCCACGGCTTTTTGGTTCGCGGTGGCCGCCGGAATTGTGATCGGCGGAACCGCAGTGGTCAATCGCGTGCGAAGCCGGCGGTTGGTGTTTCTCGTGGCGTTCGCGATGATTTCACTCGCGATTGCCGGCATGACGGGCGAACGCTATCGCCTTTACGAAAAATCGCTGAGAGCGGTTTATCTCGGCCCGCACACATCCAGCAACCCCGACACAATGGCAGAAACCCTAAAGCATGGCCCGGTTCTTGAAGAGTTTATGAACGACTTCCACGAAGAACACCGCCGGCTTTACGAGGCCAAACGCCCGTTTTCGTTCTTCCTGACATTCCGCCTGCAAGCCTTGGGAATTTCGCAGGAACCTTGGCCGATTCTGTTTTGGATCGGGGAAATTCTTCTCGGCGGAATCGCAGGAGCCTTCGTCGCCACCCGTTGGCAAACCTGGCAGATGGAATCTGCGACCACTCCGCCCGCTGCGAAATAGCTTCCGCCGGGTTTGCGGTTCGGCGCGGGGCGGTTTATGTTAAAGACATCTTCTAGCCATTCACTCTTCACGTTAGGAACCCCTATGGTGACTCGCGCTTTGTTTGTCGCCGGCTTGCTGTTGGCGTCGGTTTGTTCTTCTGCCCTACACGCGGCGGAGCAACCGAACGTTTTGTTCTTGTTCGCCGATGACCAACGCCCCGACACGATCGCGGCTTTGGGAAATCCCATCATCAAAACGCCGAACCTCGATCGGCTGGCGAAGCGCGGATTCGTCTTTCGCAACGCCTATTGCATGGGTTCGACGATGGGAGCGGTTTGCAATCCCTCCCGGCACATGATGCTCAGCGGGATGGGGCTGTTCCACTACAATGGCAAGAAGAAGGAAAATACCTGGGGCGATGTGTTCCGCAAGGCGGGCTACGTGACCTATCACGAATCCAAAAAAGGCAACACCGCCCGCGAATATCATAAAGCCTTCGAGTTTAGCAGCTATCTCAATGATATGGCCGAAAGAAAATCCGGTCATCACGGGCGCACGGCGGCCAACCATGCGGTCGAGTTTTTAAGCTCCAAGTGGGACCGCAAGAAGCCGTTGTTTATGTATATCGGCTTCGCCGGTCCGCACGATCCCCGCGTGGCAGCTAGCGAGTGGATGAAACTCTATGACCGCGACAAAATCCCCCTGCCCGCGAACTATAAACCATTTCATCCCATCGACAACGGCTGGATGACCGGGCGGGATGAAAAACTCGCCCCCTGGCCGCGCACCGAAGCGGAAGTCAAGAAGCAACTGCACGACTACTACGGTTGTATTTCTTCGATTGATTACAACGTGGGACGGATTCTGAAAACCTTCGAGGACTTAGGCGAACTCGAAAACACCTATGTGATCTATAGTGCCGACCACGGCTTGGCGATGGGCAGTCATGGATTGTTCGGCAAGCAGAATTTGTACGAACACTCGATGCGCTCGCCGATGATTTTCGCGGGGCCGAACATCAAGCCGGGGCAGTCGGAGGCTTTGATGTATTTGTTCGACATGTTTCCCACGGCTTGCGAATTGGCGGGCGTGCAAATCCCTCAAGGTTTGGATGGCAAAAGCGTGGCCCCGGTGATTTTCGGCGAGAAGAACACGCATCGGGAAACCATTTTTCTGGCCTATGAAAAAGGCCAACGCGCGGTTCGCCAAGGCGATTGGAAACTCTACCGCTTTCCGCTCGTGAATTATTCGCTGCTGTTCAATTTGGCCGATGATCCCAATGAACTCCACAATCTCGCCGAAGATCCCGCACAACAAACCCGCGTGGCCGAGATGATGGAACTACTAGGCAAAGAACAAAAACGCTGGCACGACCCGCACCCGCATACTTCGGAAAACCCCAAGCCCGCGAAAATTGCGGATGTGTCGTTCTTCAGCAAACCGGCGAATCAAGTGCAGAAGAAACGCCCAAAGAACAAAAAGGCCAAGTGAAGCTAGAGGACAGAATCACTTCAAGAAGGCGAGCAGGGAGCGTCAGCCCCCCGGTTTTTTCCACCCACACAAATCCCTGAATGGATTGTTCTCGGCAAGGCTTAGGGCGTTTTCTTAGCAGGGGTTTTCTCTTTCGCGGGGACATCTTTCAGGGAACGAATGCGGATGTTTTTAAGGGCGGCGGTGGTTTGCCAGCAGGCGAAACCGAAGGGTTCCGAGAGTTCGACTTCATAGCGAATGCCGATTTTCTTGCCTTCGAGATCCTGCTCGACAATCGCCTTGCCATCAATCCAGGCTTCGATTTTTTTCTCGGTGACTTTCAGCCGAATTTTGTACCACTTCTTAGGCTTGAAAGTTTGATAGCTGGTGGTGTCATTTTCGGAGGCATCCATGTCGTTGATACTCGACAACCCGCACACTCCGCCGCCCCAACCGCCGACGATGAGGCTGCAAAAATCTTTCTTGACGGGGAAAGTCAGCCCGCAGAAAAAGTCGCTGCCATCCACCCGTTGGGCTTCGAGTTCCACTTCGTAATTGATCTTGGGCAGTTTGCGCTCGGTGTGGATGCCGGTCAAATCCGAGCCGACCGGCATCACAATCGCTCCCTCTTTCACGTGGACTTCGCCTTGCCCGCCGAACTTCGTGATTTTCCAACCCTTAAGCGTCTTGCCGTCGAACAGCGAAATCCAACCGTCTTTGTCTTTGACCAAAGGCGGTTCCTTTGCCGGCTTTTTTTCCTCGGCTTGCGAGAAGGCGGCCATGCTCAACAACAAGAGCACCCAAGCGATGCGGGTTCTTAGCAAGCAGGTCGGCTTAGGCCGGTTCGCGTGTGGTGTCATGGCGTGTTTCCCTCGAAGAAGTTTGGCCGATCTGAAACGTGATGGATGGCCTTCACCCATTGGATGAATACAGATTACAATGAATCCCCGCATAACTCCATCGAGCGGCGGTAGCTTCCCTCCCGAACCGGAAGTCCGCAGGTTCGGTCAAACCTTTCCAAGAGGAGTCCACTCGGCTAAAGTGTTTTCCATTGGAATTCCCGCAGTCAAAACACACACTCTCAATTCAAGGAAGGAATCGAAAAATGCAAATTCGCATGTTGTGTCTCGCGTTCTCGGCCGGGTTGTTGTCAACGGCAATGGGGCCGAAAGTTTTTGGGGCCGATACGGGCAAGATTACGCTCCGCGTGGTAACGCCCCAACAATATGCCGCCGAGATCAAAAAGCACAAAGGCAAAGTGGTGCTGGTCGATTTCTGGGCGACCTGGTGCATTCCCTGCATCAAGAATTTCCATCATTCCGTGGATTGGCAAAAGAAGTACGCCAAGAACGGGTTGGTGGTAATTACCGTCAGCATGGACGACACCGATGCCGAGACCAAAGCCGCCGCATTGGAGTTTCTCAAAAAGCAAAAGGCCGCCGTCATCAATCTGCAAAGCAGCTTGGGCGGCGAGGAAGAAGGCATGAAAGGCTTCGACATCACTGGCGGCGCGATCCCGCACTATAAAATCTACGATAAGACCGGCAAGCTGGTAAAAACCTTCGGCATCGACCCCGACCACCCCTTCGGCCCCGAAGACATCGAAGCCGCCGTCAAGAAAACGTTGGGGATCTGATTCGTAACGCCCGATGAGAACAGCGGATAGAAAATGGAGGATAGCATTATAGTTTGGTAGGGTTGAAAACGTCATATTTCTTCGTGATGCCAGGCTCTGCTTATTCATAAACCAATTGACCCTGGGCTACCCCGCGTTTGGTCGAAGGAAGCCGATGAAACGGGAATCTATTGAGCGTGAGAGTATTTTTGTGATTCGAGACTTTCTCTCAGCAGAGGAATGCCAATATCTCATCGAGCGCAGCGAAATACTCGGCTACGAGAGGTTCACGATCGCGGGAGAGGTCTTCCCTGAGTTCAGGAATAACTCGCGTGTTATCCTGGAGGACTCGGAGCTTGCCGAGACTCTTTGGGAGCGGGTTTCTGAACTCATCCCACCCTCTTTCGAGGGCTGGTCTGCCTCGGGATTTAACCCGCGATTTCGATTTTATCGGTATATCGGCAGCGAAGCTTTTGTTGCCCATCACGACGGTTCCGTCCGCCTCGGCGACCGAACCAGCAAGCTAACTTTTATGGTGTACTTAAATAACGTTGCCAAGGGTGGTGAAACTCGTTTTTATGGACCCGGCTCAACCGTAAAACACAGCATTTGCCCAGAACAAGGGAAGGCGCTGGTATTCGATCACCTGATTCTTCACGAGGGAGTCGCCGTCGAAGAGGGTTGCAAATACGTGCTTCGTACCGATGTCATGTTTCAAGAGCAAACTTAGAGCAAGGCTCTCGCCTACCTTTCAAGCGGCTCGAATTTCCTAGAGAATAGGCCGCAAAAGCCTTGCCATCTTCTATCCGCCATCCTCGTCTTCTTTTCCCCCTCTCCCTTTCTCCCCCTCTCCCTTTCTTCGGGAATGGGCGCTGATTTCCGGGATGGTCAGAAAGCCCCAACGAAGGGCTTGGTCTTGGGTGTATTGTTTTCCGAGCGTGAACGCGGTGACCGCTTTGGCGAGTTCGTAGCCCAGATAAAACGCATGGGCCGCATCCACGGGGGAGGATTGAATGAACTGGTCGAACAGCTCGAAGGCATCCGTGCCTTTCCAATAGCCTTCGCGGTTCATCACGTGGATTTGGTCGCCTTCCACGAAGATGCGGAAATTGGGATCGGTCAACTTGCCGGCGAGTTGGGCGAGTTCTTCTTCGCTACGCTGGGGCACGCGAGGATCGCGAAGGATCACCAGCGAAGAATCGAGGTGCTTGGGCAGTTGGCGGTTTTCGATCGCGTAATGCACCAAACGGCGGGCGAGATCGAATTCCCGCACCGCCGACCTGGCCCAGTTGATGACCTGGGTGGTGAGGATGCTGCGAATTTTTAGTTCTTCGCAGAGCGCGGCCAAGAGCACGTTGAGGCCGCTGGAATCTGTTTCGGTCAATTCGGTCACGTTGCCTACGCCCATCATGATTTCGCAGTCCGGCCAACGCCTGCGGACTTCATAATATCTGGCCAGCGATTCCGCGAACCCAAACCCGATGGGTTCCAGAATGGGGTCCAGCCGAAACCGGCAATTTTTTTCCGTCAGAAATGTGATTGTTTCTTCCAGCGTGCCCAGATCGCGGGGATTGTCGGGGATGACGACGAGTTCCGCATCGAGTTTTGCGGCCCAATCCCGGTTGCCGGCGTTGCAGCTTAGCACCAACTCGGCTCCGTGTTCGACGGCAGCTTCGACTTCTCTGCGCTCGAAGCTATCAATCGAAACCCGATGCCCCGCTTGGCAAAGCCTGCGGGTGATTTGGCCCGCGTGCTGCCAACTCTCGCCCGGCACACAACCCAGGTCGATCAAATCCGCCCCCGCCTCGCGAAACTGCTCGGCCATCGCGAACAACTCCGCTTCCTTGAGATGCGGGGGCGTGGTTGATCTCGGCCAGAATTTCGATGGTGTAATCTTCCAGCGACACGGGTTTTCGTTGGCCTTGCCCCAGGAATTCCGGCAGATCGTAAAGATCTTTGGGGCCGCGCTCGAAGGGTGTTTGAAACTGGTTTTCCAGGGGTTTGAGTTCGCCCTGACACCAACCGGGCAAAATCACGCGCTCGTATTTTTGGTGCAGTGTGAGTTTGCGGGCGACCCAATCGGCGTGCATGAGTGCCGCCACGCTAATGCCCAAAACTTGGATTTCGTAATTCAGGCCGACTTGTTGGGCCAAAGGTTCCAACACTCGCCGCAGCGCGAACTCCGCCAACCGCCCGGTGAGGAACAACACCCGCGCGGGGGAGGAATCTTCTTGGGCAGTCGCAGGCGTTAGTGAATCCATTTCTTGGGATACCCATCCAAGGCGGATTCTTCGCCCGGCGACCAAGTGGCGACTTCTTCGATTTTTTGAGCCAATTCGAAATCCATTTGGGTGATCGCCAGCACTTTGTGGGTTTGCAGTTTGACGGTGACTTGGGCGTAACCCACGGAAAGATCGGGGTGATGATTCGCCGCCTCCGCCACATAGCCGATGGCGTTGACCAACATCAGCGTGTGCGAGAAGCCCGGCGTTTTGAACTCTCTCCGCAGCCAACCGTCGCGGGATTCCCAAGTCGGCAAGGCTTTGAGGGCCTGGTCAATTTGTTCTGTCGTCAATGCCGCATCATTTCCCATCGTTTGCTCCTTGCAATAAGTGATAAACTTCGTTCGCCTTTTGGGGCATTCAAGAAACCAGGGGGCTTACACCCCCCCGCTCGCCTGTTTGCTGAACTCTGCTCAGCGAACAGAACCGCCGTTGATGTTGATGACTTGTCCGGTGATGAAACTCGCTTGCGGGCTGACCAAAAAGCGGGCGGCGTGGGCGATGTCTTCCGGCGTGCCCCAGCGTTTGAGCGGGGTTTCTTCGAGTACCCGTTGTTGCCAGTATTCGCCGGCGCGTTCTCCCCAAGCGGTGCGAATCCAACCGGGGGCGATGCAGTTTACGCGAACCGTGGGGGCGAGGCTGACCGCCAACGAACGGGTAAACCCCATGATCGCGTTTTTGGCGGTGGAGAACAACTCGCCGCTGTCTCCGCCCATGCCCCGGTCGGATTGATCCCAACCGATGTTCAAAATCACGCCGCCTGCCCGTTTCCCGCATGCGTTCCCCGATGAATTTGGACAGCAACACGCCGGCGGTCACATCCACCGCGAGCAGGCGGGCGAGTTTTTCTTGATACGCGAGTTGGTGTTCCGTTCCGGTCAATAGATCCACGCCGGCGTTGTTGATCCAAACGTCAATTCCCCCCAACACCTTTTCGCAGTTCTCGGCAAAACGGTTGAGGTGTTCTTGCATGCTCAAATCGGCCAGCAGCACGTGGGCGGATTGTCCAAGTTGCCGAATCTCCTCCGCGACCGCCTCGGCGGCGGCTTGCGAATGGCGGGCATGCAGCACGAGATCCGCCCCTCCGCGGGCCAACTCCAAAGCGATGGCCCGGCCAATTCCGCTGGAAGCCCCCGTGACCACCGCCCGCTTTCCGCTGAGATCCCCAAACATGATTTCCCTTCATCTCGCCTTGGCATCGGCCTTTGATTTGATGTTAGCCGGCGCTTGCGGGATGTCAACATGGTTTCCCGCTCAAAGGCTTCTTCTGGTGGATTGCACCAATTGGGCGACAACACTTACACTCTCTGCCTATGGACTGCCGAAGAGATCAGGTTAGGTTCTGAAGCATTCAACCTAACCGGGGGGGCTGATGTCCCCCGCTCGCCTTTTTATTCCAAACTGACTGCCGACAAGGAGGCTCCGTGATTGCCCGACGCGACCTGATCCATCTGGGAGAAGGCTTTTTGATGGGAGGGGCCGACATTATCCCCGGCGTCTCCGGGGGAACGGTGGCTTTGATCTTGGGGATTTACGAACGGCTGGTGGCGGCGATCAGTCATTTCGATCTTCAATTCTTAAAACACCTTCGCCGGAAGGAATGGGCCGCCGCCGCGAAGCACATCGATTTGGTGTTCCTGCTGTTATTGGGAACGGGGATCGCGACGGGAATCGTGCTGTTGGCCGGTTTGATGCACTGGCTACTAGAAAACGAATTGCAACACACGTTCGCGGCGTTTTTCGGGATGATTTTGGCGTCGAGCTACATTGTCGCGCGGATGATAAAACGCGGCGGTTGGGACGTGGTTTTGCTAATCCTCGCCGGAGCGGTGGGGGCGTATTGGTTGGTGGGTTTGCCGTTTTTGCAGAACCCGCCCATCGGTCCGGTTTATATTTTTGCCTGCGGCACGATTGCGATTTGCGCGATGATTCTGCCGGGGATCAGCGGTTCGTTCATTCTGGTGTTGTTGGGGGCGTATTCGGTGATCACGGGAACGCTGCGCGAGTGCATCAAAGGCCGAGTTACGGAAGAGACCTGGCTGCTCTTGTTTTTCGCCGCCGGCGCAGCCATCGGGCTGATCGGGTTTAGCAAGTTTCTGCAATGGCTATTAAGTCGGCACGAAGCCCCTACGATGGCGGTGCTGTTCGGGTTTATGTTGGGTTCGCTCCGCAAAATCTGGCCCTATAAAATTCAATTGAACCCCGAAGCCAAGGCGTTCATAGATCGGCAGTTTGAAAACGTGCTTCCCAATTTCAGCAACATGAACGATAGCATCTCGTTGGCGATTTTGGTGGTCGCCGCCGGTTTGGTGCTGTTGCTGGAATACCTGGCCCAACATCGCCACGCGAAAACAGAACTTCAAGAGGATTCCCCTTGAAATGCGGTGTGCCATGCCCACGGCTTTGCGTGGGCATGCTTGATGCAGGGAAGGGAACGAGTTTCTTTCCGACATGGCCGCTCAAAATAATGGCCATCTATTCATGGTTGAGGATTCTTAAAACCGGACTTGGCAAACTTGAGTCGAATTATTATAAATCCCGCCGAATTGAGGAAAAAAATCTGCCGAACGCGCGGGAAAATGCGTTCGCAAACTTCCTGAACTCAACACTCTCACCACTCGTCTCATAAAACCTCTCTCTCTGCACTATGCGCAAGTTCTTCTCTTGACCTCACCGGCCTAGCGTGTCGTCGATGATTGTTCATCGCGGCGGCTAAAGCGCGGCTTGGGATTTGTAGGGAAGCCATTTGCAAGGAGTCTCTCAATGTCTCGATCTGCGCGCATGGCGCTGCTCGGCCTGCTCGGTTTGTTGGCGACCGCGACCACCGCTTGCAATTCGGTTCCCCGGTACGCTCTCAGGCGAAGCCAACTTCAGGCTGCTCAGCTTTATCAGCAAAACCAGGCCGCGTTGGCGCAAATCGGCGAAGCCCAACAACAAGCCGCCCTCGAATCCACCAAGGCCCGGCAGTTGGCCGAGCAAAACCTGGGGCTGGAATCGCAACTGGCGCAGACCACAAAACGGTTAGAGGTCGCCAATCAACGGGTGGGCAATTATCAAAACGCCCAATCGGAATTGGAAGCCCGCATGGTGCATCTCATCAATCAGCAGAAACCGCTGCCCAACCCGCTCTCCAACCAGCTTTCTCAGCGGTTCGAAGAACTCGCCAAGAAGTACCCCAACTTTGAATTCGACCCCGCCACCGGGGTGAGCAAATTCCATTCGGACATTCTCTTCAGTTCCGGCAGCGCCCAGATCAAACGCTCTGCGGAACCATTGCTCACAGAGTTCGCGGCGATTATGAACGACCCCGACGCCGGTCGCTTGAACATTTTGATTGTCGGCCACACCGACGACAAACCCGTCGGCAAACCGGGAACCCGGCAAGCGCATCCGACGAACGGGCATCTTTCCACCAATCGCGGGCATTCAGTTCGCTTGGCTTTGCAGCAAGCGGGAATTCAAGATGTTCGCATGGGCGTGGCCGGTTACGGTCCACATCAACCGTTGGTTGCCAACCGCGATGAAGATTCCCGCCAACTCAACCGCCGGGTCGAGATTTTCGTACTCGCTCCCGATGCGGTCGTCGCCGGCTGGGATCCGCTGGACAAATCCCGCAACTGACACTTCATATCATAAATCATGTCGGTTTTGGTTGACCCAAGCCGCCGGCAAGCCGGCGGCTTGGGTAGGATTCAAGAAAACGAAGCACTTTACTCGTGGGCGGATTTGATGATCTCGCGGTCGAAATAATTCACCGACATGCCCGCATCCAAAACCAGGCCCTGCGTGTTAATGCCCGCCGAGCGCGGGCTGAGTAAGAACGCGATGGCGTTGGCGACTTCTTCGGTTTGCACGGCCCGTTTGCGGAGCGTGGCTTTCTCGGCGAAAAGGTAACTATCGACATAGCCCGGAATGCCCGCCGAGGCCGAGGTTTTCAACAGCCCCGGACACACCGCATTGAATCGCACCTCGGAATCGCTCGAAAACGACTTCGCCAAAAAGCACAGCGAAGAATCCAAAGCCGCCTTCACAGGAGCCATAAACCCGTAATTCTCGGCGGCCATTCGCGTGGTGGAAATCGAAACCGTCACCACGCTGCCTTGCTGTTTGTCCAACAACCCGCGAAAGACATCCGCGATGGCCAACAGCGAATAACAACTGATGTTGACCGCTTGCAAAAAGGCATCGCGGGGGGTTTTCTCGAAAGGCAATGGGCCGGCGGAATAATCGGCGAACGCCAAGGAATGCACGAGGCCGTGCAGCGTGGAAACATCGCGTGCGACCGCTTCCCTTAAGGCTTCGATCTCTGGTTGCTGCTCTACGTCGCAGATATAAACCGGGGCTTCGCCCACCAGTTTTTTCACGCTGTCGGCCCGTTCGGGACTGCGGACGGAATACAGCACGTTCGCCCCGAACTCCGTCAGCAATTTCCCCGCGTGATAGGCCACGCTTTTGCGATTCGCCACGCCGAACAGCAAAATGTTTTTATCACGCAGCTTAAGAAAATCCATGCGATTTCGGTTTCAACTGTTTGGCGAGCGATGAGAAGAAATTTCACGCGAGCGGTTCGATTTCGACGCGCTGGGCTTCGGCTTTGCGGAGGGAAATGCGGTAGCCGCGAATTTGGTATTCCACGGGGTCGCCCAAGGGGGCAAAGCCGATCAGTTCGATTTCCTCGCCCTCCGTCAGTCCCATTTCCATCAGGCGAATCGCGATGCCATCATCGCCGCGGATGTCTAAAATCCGCCCGCGTGCTCCGGGTTGTTTCAAAGTTTCGAGGGTTGTCATCTCGGCGGTGTTCCATCAAGGGGCGCGTGTTGTGCCCCGCAGTTTTGTATGGGCCTACTTGATGAGAAGCAGTTTAATGGCCGCCGTTCGACATGGCCACTCAACGCCGTGGATGGACCGTGCCGGATGGGGAAAAGATTCTCGGCACGTTCAGGCGGCGCTTTCGTCGGTTTCGGAGGGGGCGGATTTGATCCGCTTGAGTTTCGCGGGTTGTTCGAGTTCCATCGCCTGAAGTTGCCCCAAAGCATTCAGGTCTTCGACGGCATCCCAATGGACGGGCAAACGCACCATAAAGGCGCTGCCCTTGCCGAACTCGCTTTCCAGCGAGACTTCCCCGCCCAAGAGTTTGGACAACTCTTTGACGATGGAAAGACCCAAGCCCGTGCCGCCGTATTCGCGGGTCATCGTGTCGCGTTGGCCGGGGAGGGTTCGGCCTTGGCGGAATTTCTCGAAGATCGTGGCCTGGTCTTCCAAAGGAATCCCGATGCCCGTGTCTTCCACAATTAACCGAAAGAAAGGCTCGGCGGATTTCGGATCGCCATTCGCCGAAACTTCTTCTTCGAGCAAGGCCACCACGCGAACCCGCCCGCCTTCCGGCGTGAACTTGATCGCGTTGGTGAGAAGATTGTTCAAAATCTGTTGCAGCTTGCCGGGGTCTTGCCGCAGTTTGGGGATGCGGGGGGAAATCTCGGTAGAAAGGCGGATGTTCTTTTTGTCGGCCATCGGTTGCACTCCGCCGATTTGGCGGTCGATGCAATCGCCCAGCGTGAACTCCACGCATTGAATTTCCATCTTGCCGCTTTCGATTTTGGCCACGTCCAATAAATCGTTGATGAGGGCCATCAGATCGCGGCCCGAAGTTTGAATGTTCTGCAAAAACCGCTGCTGTTTGGGGTTGAGATTCTCTGCCCCGGTCAGTACGTCGCTGAACCCCAAAATGCTATTCAGCGGCGTGCGGAGTTCGTGGGTCATGGTGGCAAGAAACTCATCCTTGAGCTTGTTCATTTCGTAAAGCCTGAGGTTGACTTGGGCCAATTCATCCACCTTGCCGTCCAGATCGGTGTTGACCTCGCGGAGTTCTTCCTGCACGGTGGTTAAATAGCGCAGCATGCGGTTGAAGGCGTGGCTGAGTTCTTCGAATTCATCGCCCGTGCGGATGTCGGCCCTCAGATCCAAATTCCCCCGCGTGATTTCATCGCTGACGTCTTTTAAGTGCAGCACGGGTTTGACGATCACGTATCGCACAATCGCGTAAGCGGCGAGCATCGCCAAAAAAGCGGTGATGATTGCGGTCGCCAGCAAAATCGCGTTGTTCAAAGCCAAGGCTTCTTCGGTGCGATCCAGAGGCAGCGTGACTTTGACAACGCCCATCAAATCGCCTTCCGCCAGAGCGGGCTTCGTTTTTTGATGGCAGTGAATGCACGAACTCTTCGCGCGGATCTCGCCGTAATAATTGTATTCCCCGTGCGCGTGGTCGATGTCGATAACTTCCTTGGCTTCTTTGCGGCGAATTTTGGCGAGCGCATCGTGCCCGGCGGCATCTTCCGGGCGGTTGAGTTTGTCCGCCGTGGTGGGGTCTGCATCCAAGAATTGCCAATGGTGTTCGGGCAAATCGTCCAAATCCAGCGTGGTCGTCAATTCGGCGATCAAGGGTTTAACGTTTTTGTTGGTTTCCGAATGCTTCCAGTGGGTTCCCAGCAGAATCGGGGAAATCAACAGCCGCCCCGTGGTTTGGTTTTGCTTGTAAATCAGCGTAGAATTCAGCCGGGCATAAAAATAAAAGCTACCGGTGATTAACAACATCAGCCCGCCGCCGAACAGAAATCGGCATTTCCGTTCCAGGCTGGTTTCGCCCAAAAGTTTTTTGATCGTGCGGTAAGACATAAGCGGCTGTTTTGGTCAAGGGACAAGAGTCAAGAGCCGGAAGCATGAAGGTTTCCGCTTGAATCGTGTTTTCCGCAGACTATGATATGTCGCCGGGCCTTTCTTGGAAATGCGAAATTCTCTGTCATGCGGAAACGATTGCTTCTGATTTGCGGCGTGTGGACGCTGCTCACTTTCAGCGGGGGGATTTTCGGGGTTTGGCAAATCCATGAATACCCGGTTCCCGGCGTGTCGGCGGAACTTCGCGCGGGCAAACTCGGCTTGGGAATCGGTGCCCTCACCGCCACGGGTTACGCGGTATTCTGGTTGATCTTGGCCTTAACTGCCGGAAAGAAACCCGCCCCCCGAGCATCAAAAGCAAAACGGGAAGGCTCCTAATTTCCACGAACCATACGCAACGGACAACGGACCCCCCATTGGCTGAGTTGTGGTATTCGCCCAACTTGGTATCCTCAAACCAATGGGTTTTGAAATCGTAAACTCCCGGCCAGGATTTGAATAAATGCGGATTGCCAAGGTTTTGCTCGCGGATGGCGAGTTGCGCGTGGCGGTGCTGGAAGGCGAGGACGTTCGCTTGCTGGACCTCTCGCAAGTGGACAACGTCTTAACGCTCAGCGACATTCTGCATTCCCCCAATCCGGTGGGCATGGCTAAGTTTTTGATCGACCCCGGCAGCGCCCCGATTGCCTTGGAAAGTGTGACACTGTTGGCTCCTTTGGATCATCAGGAAGTCTGGGCCGCCGGCGTGACTTACAAACGCAGCCAAACCGCCCGTATGCAGGAATCGGAAACCGCCGCCTCGCATTACGACCGCGTTTACTCCGCCGACCGCCCGGAGTTGTTCTACAAAGCCAACCCCGGCCGGGTTTCGGGACCGGGCGAACCCGTCCGCGTGCGGGCCGACAGTTCTTGGTCGGTCCCCGAACCGGAATTGGCCTTGGTCATCTCGCCGGAAATGAAGCTCGTGGGCTACACCATCGGGAACGACATGTCCGCCCGCGACATCGAAGGCGAAAACCCGTTGTACTTGCCCCAAGCCAAACTCTACCGCCAATGTGCGGGGCTGGGTCCGTGCATTTTGCTGGCGGAATCTCCGCTCGACCGGGCCGGCACGAAAATCTCGCTGCGAATCGACCGCAAAGGGAAAACCGTTTTCCAAGGCGAAACCGATCTCGATCAAATGGCCCGCAGCTTCGAAGATCTCATCGCTTGGCTGGGCCGCGAAAACGATTTCCCCAAAGGCGTAATTCTAATGACCGGCACGGGCATCGTCCCCGATGACGATTTCACCCTGCAAAACGATGATGAAGTCGCCATCCAAATCACCGGCATCGGCACGTTGACCAACCCCATCTTCAAGGATGATGGGACTCGCCGCCGAGGCACAATTTTCGATTGAACGAAACCCCGCCCTTCTCGGACTTATCCTCAAAGGCGAGCGGGAGGCGTTAGCCTCCTGGTAACATGAACGAAAGCCGGACTCAATTGCTGGCAACCCGAGACGCCGACGATGAGTACGCCCTGCCGGAGCAAGTCGCCGCCGCATTCGGCCCGGACGTGCTGACGTTGCAAGGTTCCCTGCCCGACGAAAACCTTTCCGCGAACGACACCGGCGGCACGGCTTCGACGGGACTGCAAACCCGCCCGCAGACGCAATTCCTCGCCGAGACGGAGGCCGAGTTTTATCGTCGAAAAAACGTTCCCTTGTGGTGCGGCATTCGAGCGGTGATCGCATCGTGGCCATGCTCGAAATTCTCTCGCCCGGCATTGAATGTGATCTGACAACCCGGGCCTCCATCGAAACGCACGCCATCGGCCAACAGCTTCCCAGCATGCCCCTCTTTTTGGAACCGAACGGTTGCATCATGCTGCCCTTGGAAACAACTTACAACGCGGCGTTTAACGTGCTCCCCCGAAGATGGCGATCCGTGCTCGCTTTTCTCCGCCGAAATAAAGCGGATTGGCTCAATTGCAATTTCAGGTTGATGAGAATAACGAGTTTCTTCCAGGTTTTCCGCCCCGAAGGGGCAACGACAAATCAACCCAGCGGCGCAGCCGCGCCACCCTGGGAATGCGGAGGAAACCCCCATTTCCCCCGCAGGAGTTAGACCAATCCCATTGTGTAACCCCTTGGGGTAAGGGCTTCGGATGGACCCACCCTCCAGAGTGCGCTATGCGAATGGGCTTTGGAATTGAACCGCTTTGCGGTACAACTAATTTCATACTCGATGGCGCTGATCTGGATTCCGATTTCAACAACCATCAAATCGAGACTCATCAATTCGTTTTGGGTTACCGCTCTGCCGCGCTGGGATTTCTAAGTATTGGAAGAAGCCTTGTCCAAATACACGCCAAAATTCGGGGCGAATGCTCATCAATTGAAGGGTTTTCGGCCGTTCTCTTTGTTCGGACGGCGGATTCGCACGGAATCTTTGGCGTTGGTCTGCCGATCTTTAAGCACGCTGCTGAGTTCGGGCGTGGGCATCAAAAAGTCCCTCAAGCTCGCCTCAAAGAAAACCGGCAACCCGCGCTGCGAAGAAGCCATGCGCGGGGTTTACGAGGCCGTGATTCGCGGGGATGAAATTACCACGGGCCTGATCGAACAAGGCGATGCCTTTCCGCCTTTGATGATCGACATGGTTCACGTCGCCGAGCAAACCGGAGCCTTGCCCGAAGTGCTGAAAGGCTTGGCCGAGCATTACGACAATCAAATCCGCATGAAAAAGAACTTCATGCGGCAGATCAGTTGGCCGGTGATTCAGTTGGTGATGGCGATTTTGGTGATCGCGTTGTTGATCTTCGTCTTGGGCTGGATTGCCGAGTCGCGGGGAGGCGCACCGCTGGAAATTATGCCGGGCGGACTGACGGGAACCAAAGGGGCTATCACCTGGCTGGCGGTGAACTTCGGCACGTTTTTGGGTTTGTTTCTGTTTTACAAATGGTCGCGGCATTCGCTGTTCGGGCAGCAATTTCTCGACCCGTTTCTGCTCAGAATTCCGGTGTTGGGCGGTTGCTTGCGGTCGTTCGCGATCTGCGCGGTTTTCCTGGGCGTTCGCGCTTACGCAGCAAGCGGGAATGTCGATCCAGCCCAGTTTGGAGAGCAGTCTGAAAGCCACTTCCAACGGAGCCTTCATTCGGGCCTATCCCCCGGTCTGGGGGATGATGGCCGAAGGCGAATCTTTCGGCGATTCGCTGGCGGCGACGGGGTTGTTCCCGGAAGAGTACCTGCAAATGGTGCATTCGGCGGAAGTTTCGGGCACGGTGCCGGAGATGCTCGACCGCCTCAGCCCGCAATTCGAGGAAGAAGCCCGCCTCAGCCTGCAAACCCTAACCACGGGCCTAGGTTGGGCCGTCTGGTTGATGGTGGCCATGTTCATCATCTTTATGATCTTCCGCGTATTTTCGATTTACTTAGGAGCGCTGAACAGCGCATTGCAAGGGGTTTGAGTCGTAGCGAATAGCAACTAGAGCATCTCGAAAAAGCCGCCGCGAAAGGAGGAAACATCATGCCCGCCTTGAAGGATTTGACGGATTACTTCCAGCAGATTGGTGCGTTGGAAGTCGCCCATACTTCCAAGTCGTATTTGGCGCATGCCATCAGCGTTTACAACGATTTGAAGGAATGGGGGGCCGATGAAGATGTGCGAAACGCCGGGCTGTTTCATTCGATTTACGGCACGGAACTCTTTCAAGGTTTCACGCTGCCTTTGGAAAAACGCGGCGAAGTTCGCGAATTGATCGGCGACCGGGCCGATGCTTGGCGTGGTTGAACTGTGCAATCGACCGCAAACACTTTGATGCCCAAGTGGGGAAATCCGCCGGCCCTTATGAAATTCTCAATCGCTTTGACGGCGAGTTGGTTCCGGTCAGCGAGGAGGATTTTCACGATCTGTGCGTGATTCATCTTTGCGATTGGTTGGAGCAAGTCGCCCGCTCGCAATACTGGGATTACCGCCGCACGGGATACCGGCAACTCGCGAATCGGCTGGGCGGAATCGGCAAGCGGCGTTACGAAGAAACCTTTGCTGCCGCCCCTTCGCAGGTTTGGTTCGAGGAATACCAACGCCCCATTCTGACGTAAGCGCGGCTTCCCACTACAAACTTTTGCCTTATCGCGCGAATGTTTCTAGCAGCCAGGGAACCGGATCGGTTTTCAAAGCCGCGTCTGCGGCAGGGATCTGCAAATTGTTCTGAAAGCCGGATGCGAGGTACTGTTTCCTTGCGTTCGCGTAAACCTGCTCGACTTCCTCCGCTTTCACTAGCCGATTGAGGCCATCGACCTGCCCGCCGATCCACAACGGCTTGGGGGCCAAAGCTCCGGCGATGTCGTTCAGATCCCCCACGGTGTAGCGCCTCCGGGAATGACCGCATCGTGCGGCACGTAGAGAAACGGGCTTTCCAAGAGGGACTGCCAAGCGACCAGTCCGCCCGCGCCGAAACCACGGCGGCGAGATCGTCTTCATATAGGCCGGCAAACAACGCCAGTAGCGGCCCGCTCGGCTCGGCCTGGGAAGGCCGCTCATCAATGCCATAAGGGACGGCCAGGTTTCGGTCCTCCGAATTTATTGCAGCCAAGGAATCGCCCCAGATGGCAAAACGCTTGGAATCGAATTGATCTCGCTCGCGAAGAACCGACAGCAACGCACGCAAATCCTTCAGCCGGGAACCAAGCATAGTTTGCCCGAGCATTAACTCGCTGGCGGAAAGCGAAGTCGCCCAGCTTTGCCGAGACCGCCCGTTCCCCGGCGCGGTTTCGCCGCTGCCTCGCAGGTCGGGCAAACACACCGCCACGCCTTTTTCCAACAACGCCGCAATTGCCTCGGCCCGTTCTTTGAGCAGCCGATCTTTTCCCGCCTGAGCGACGAAGATTGTCAGCGGCAGTTTTCTGTCGGTCGCATGCGGGGGAATCAACAACAGCACCGGCACGCGGATTTGCCGATCTCCGGTGATGACAAATTTCTCGATCTGAACTCCGCCGCGCATTTCCGATTTGCGCTCGGTAAGTTGCGGGTGGTAGGGTGAGATGTCGCCCAGCTTTTCTTGCCAAAGTTTTCGCAGTCGTTCTCGTTGCTTCGGTGCGGAGAGCGGGGCAAGTTCGCTTCGTGCTTTTGAGAGCCTTTCTTCAGCGAGTCGGTCGGCCAATTGATGGAGCGGAGTGAGATTCCCAAGTGCAGCGGTTTCATTGTTCAAACAAAGAAGTTCCGCAGCGGGCCGGCGGTCGCGGAAGTTTTCATCCGGCTGCGGGATTTGAAACCACTTCTCAAAACTCGCGTGAATCCCTCCCTTGCGATGGACGGTTCCGATGTTGTTGCAGTGAGTGGCTTCGTTTGAACTCATCGTCACCGCGCCCATGCCATGAACCGACGACAGCCGATCGTCCGCCTGGTAGAAATGATAGATTGTCTTCAATCGCTTCCAGACGGGATCTCGCGGTTGGTCCCAACGAAATTCATGGGCGTAGATCAGCCCCCGCGGAGCGATGGCCCCCACGATGACCCAGGGCAGAAAACCATCCCGCGCGGAGAGCCTAAGATTTCGCGTAGATTCCCAACTTCCGCTGCCGGCATAGTTGAACGTGTTTTCGGCTTCTTCGCTCAGCCGGCCTGTTTCCGGTTGCGGGCCGCCGAAATTGAAGGGCACGGCTGCGGCCATCCGAGAATCCAATGCCGCCGTCACGCCCACGGGGTCGCCTCCGCCGGCGACGGCTCCCAAGAGCAGAATCCGCTTGGGATCGACGCCCGCACGGGACAGTAAAAGATCCGCGCCCCGCATCAAGTCCCAGGCCATCCAGCCGATCAAACTTTCGCCCGCAAGATGCAACTGGGCCGCCGTGTTGTAGCGGAAATAATAATCTTGCCGACTCGCGCGGAAGGAACCTTTGTAGTCGGCTTCGGAGGCGAACGGATGCTGCCGGCGTTCGCCGTGCCCCAATTGATCCATCACCAGCACCACGCAGCCCGCCCGCGCCCAGAGGATGCCCATGTCCTGCAATTCGGATTGGGTCTTGGGGTTGTGATGGCTATGGCAGATCAAAATTCCCGGTCGCGAATGGCTTGGCTCTTCCGGCTGGTACAAGTTCGCCGTGACCCACAAACCCGGCCGGCTCTCGAAGAGAAGTTTTTCAATAACATAGCCTTTGCCTCGGAGTTTGCCCACGGTCTTCACCGGCAGCGTTTTCGGCACGGGCGGAAATTGCCCCAAGGAATCTCGCAGCGCGGCAATCCGTCGATCCCGATAAGCCTCCCATGCGGCTTTGGAATCGATCTTCCGCCAAGCAGCCGACTCGCGAACATTGGCCTCCCTTAGCCGGGCGCGAACATCTTCGGACAACATCCGCTCTTGCGATTCGCCACCCGGCAAAACGGCGGCGTCCAAATCCTTCAGCATGGAAGGCCGAATCGAGGGCTTCTCGTCAGCCGTTAAAAAGGCGGGCGCGATCGCGACAATCACAACAGCGACGAGGAAAGAAACATATTTAGCCAACATGGAAGCGACTCCGAAATGAGGCCCGAACAATCGCGGAGAATTGGCTGCCGGGAAACACGTAACTTTTAACCGAGCAGTTCGCGGAGAACCCGGCCGCGCGAGATGGGGAACGGGCGATTGAGCGGATTGTGGATTTGCGTTTCCGGGGGATAACCCAGGCAGTGAAAGATCGTGGCGGTAATGTCTTCGGGATGCACGATTTTGTCGCGTGGATAGGCGGCTTGTTCGTCGGAGGCTCCGTAAACCTGCCCGCCGCGAATTCCGCCTCCCGCCAAGGCGACCGAAAACACGCTGCCCCAATGGCCGCGACCCCCCTTCGCGTTGAGTTTGGGAGAGCGACCAAATTCCGCCAGGCAAACCACAAGAGTTTCCTCAAGCAAATTCCGCCCTTCGAGATCATCCAGCAAAGCCGAGAGCGCCTGGTCGAACGGGGGAACCAACACGGTTTTCAGGCGGTTTGTTTCGTCGGAATGGCTGTCCCAACAGGGATTGCTGCGGGGTTCGTCCGGGCCGCGAAACCAATTGACTTGCACGAAATTCACGTCCGCTTCCAGCAACCGCCGGGCCAGCAACACGCTTTGCCCGAATTGGCTTTTCCCGTAGCGGTCCCTGGTGGGTTGGGGTTCCTTGGTGAGATCGCAGGCTTCGCGGGCTTGGGAGGTGGTCAACAAATCGAACGCTTGCCGGCGTTGATCGGAATAGCGGGCCAGACTTTGGCTCTTTTCCGCCCTCAGCCGTTGCGATTCCAACTGTTCCAGCAAACCGCGGCGGTTGGAAATGCGGCCGAGCGTGACATCGGCCTGCAACCGAAATTGCGGCAAATCGAAATTGGGCGAAGCCGGTTCGCATTGGAACAGCCAAGGGTCGGCCTCGTGCCCCAACCAGCCGGAATCTTGGCCCGGCCAGACCGAGCCATCGGTGTTGTAGATGTGGGTCGGCAAGCGAATCGCCGTCGGCAAAAGCCGGGAGCTTGGCGAAAGATGCTGCGCGACCGCCGCCATCGTCGGCCAATTGTTGGGATGCCGGGGTTGGCGTTCTCGCGATTTTTGGGGATGTGCGGTTGGCCGGTCATCATGTAATAACCGCTGGAAGAATGGGCGTTGTCACCCGTCGCCACCGATCTGAGGATTGCGAGTTTATCCATTCGCGCTGCGGAAAGCGGCAGCAGTTCGGAAATGTGAATGCCGGGCACGGAGCTGGAAATCGCGCCGAACTCTCCGCGAACCACGGCGGGAGCGAATGGCTTGGGATCCCAAGTCGAATGTTGGGGAGGCCCGCCCAACAGAAACAACACGATGCAGCGTTTGGCTTTGGGGAAAGTTTTCGCGGGCGAAGCCGCAGCCGGCGAAATTCCCGGCCAGCCGGCGGACAACCCGAGCGCCCTGATCCCGCCCGCTTGCAGCAAAGCCCGCCGAGAGATGCCATCGCACAGCCGAGGCGAGTGATCGAAAATCGAAAGCATGGTTCCGCCTTTTCCGAGATTTCCCTAAAAACTCCGCCCGGATTTTCACGCAGTCCAGCGGAAGTCATCCGGGAATTCTATTTTCGGGAAGATTTCCTCAAAAAGAAAGCCAAACCCCAAGTTTGGCGGCTTGCCGATTTCCGTTCGGGCGATCTTTTCAAGGGCCGACGGGCAAGCGACCGATGACATGGGTCTTGCAATTCGCAAACAATGCCGAGATCCGCGCGAGCGAAACACACGTTAGTCGTTACAAAGCCGTGACACATTTTCCTCCCGGCGAGGCGTCTTAATTGAGAGAACGAGGAACGAAGTTATTTGAAATTCCTTCGGGAATTCGGCGAAAACAATTCGGTTTCATGCGTTTAGAGAGTGTAGTTGGAGAATCTCACCATTCCAAAACTTTCTCGAAATCCACAAATGACCGAAATGTTTCCGAAAACCCGAACCTCCACGAAACCAAACTGTCAGACATCTGGTAATACCACACGGAAAGGGTAAGGAATACGTTATGAACGTCCATAAATTGATCGATCAAATCCGCGCAGAGATACACCACAGCGAAACCGAACCCGATTTGTTGCGGACAATTGCCAATGTGTTGATGAATGAGGGCATCGACCTGAGACGGGAACCCTCGCTGGATGCAATGAAATACATATTGGTCGAAGCCGTTCGCTGTGCGGAGGAAGGGCAATCCGTGGCTTGCTAAAATCGTGTTCGGCTCGCGGGAACCATTTTTCGGCTTGCTCAATACCAAACCACACCCTCGGCGAAAACTGCCGGGGCGTGGTTTTTATGATTGTGGAGATCGAACCGGCTTCACACCCGTGTTGCGTCAAGGTCTAATGATAGGATTGGTTTTCGGGAAGGGCGGCAGAAGCTCGCGTTTCCCAATGCGGCAATCCGAGGTCAACCCCGAACCGGGTAAGAGCCATAAATCCATAAATCACTTTCTTCCGAGCGAGACAGCATGCAAGACATTCTCGACATACTGCAAACGGCGATTTGCGGCGGTCAACCCGTAGCCTATACCGCCTTGGTGGAAACGCGCGGCTCCACGCCCCAAAAAGCCGGGGCGGTGATGCTGGTCTTTCCCGATGGTTCTCAAGCCGGCACACTGGGCGGGGGTTGCGTGGAAGCCGAGGTCAAACGGCGGGCGTTGAAATTGCTCGATCACGGCCAGCGCGAGATTCTGACGTTTCAACTCGATGGCGACTACGGCTGGGATGATGGCCTGATTTGCGGCGGACGGATGACGATGCTCGTCGATCCGATTTTCCCGCACGAGGACAATACTTATTTCCCCAAATCTCGCGAACTCTCGCTCGGCGGATTGGGTTTTACGGAGGCGATTGTGTTCGATGCGGCCGCGGCCACGGGTGCTTCGGGCCACGTGAGCCTAGCGGGAGATCGGTATTTGCTGGATGGTCAAGGCGAGGTCATCGCGCGGCGTGCGAAGAACGATCCGCCTGGAGCGCTTGCGGAAAATCTGCGCCCGCTTGCGGATCGTCCCAGACCCTACGTGAAGCAAGGGATTTCCTTTTTGCCGCGCTTGCCGCGCTGCCGGTTGGTGATTGTCGGAGGCGGTCACGTGGGGCAGAAAGTGGGCGAACTGGCGGCGGATGCGGATTTCGACGTGTGGGTGATCGACGACCGCGAAGCCTACTGCAACCCGGAGCGTTTTCCGCATGCCAAACGGCTGATCGTCGATTCCATTGATTTCGCGCTCGAAGAACTTGGAAGTCGATGCGAACACGTTTTGCATCATTGTAACCCGCGGGCACAATCACGATGAAGAAGCGCTGTATCATCTCGCGGAAACGAAGGCCCGCTACGTGGGTTTGATCGGCAGCAAGCGGAAGATCAAACTCATCTTCGAGGATTTGCTTGCGGAAGGCATCTCGCGCGAGGCTCTGGAGCGGGTGCATGCTCCTTTGGGATTCGACATCGGTTCGCAAACGGTTCCCGAGATCGCGGTGAGCATCGTGGCCGAGCTAATTGCCTGTCGAAACCTGGCGGGCGAACCGGCTTCGTTCCAACGCGCCAACTTGCTGAGCGAACACCCTTAATCTCAGTGCTCTTCACGGTGAAATTATTGATTTCTTGCGCAAATTTAGGGGTGAATGCTCGGTTTTAATGTCTTTACGCCAAAGGCGTAAAAACCTATTTCAAGCTCGCTGGCGCTGACTTCGATTTCCTACTTCAACATTCAAAAATCATCACTCAGTAGATCCGATGATCCTGTTTGAGTTTTGTTTTACCGGGGCGTGGCGAACGCTTCAGAAGACCACGCCCTTCGCAAAGCCTCTTTGAAAGTGATCGAAGCCTTGTCGAAGGATCCACAGGCCAGCGTGAATGGTGCCGTCGAGGGCTGGGGCGACACGCAGGCCGCCTATCGTCTGTTGGACAACCGGAACGTCACGCCGGAAAAAATTCTCAAGCCTCATCGTCAGGCGACGGCGGAACGCATGCGGGCCGAGTCGGTGGTTCTGATTGCCCAGGACACGACGGTTCTCGATTATTCGGCTCATCCGCCAAAGGATGCCCGCTGCCTGAGTACCACAGAACAGTTCGGCTTTTATCATCATGTGCAACTGGCGCTGACGCCCGATCGCGTGCCCTTGGGTGTTGTCGGCACCAAGAATTTCGACCGCACCCCCGAATCGCTTGAGGAAGATAAAAACGAAAAACGCAAACGCAGAACCCGCACGCCCATTGAAGAGAAAGAAAGTTTTCGCTGGCTGGAAGGCTACCGCAATGCCTGCCAACTGGCGGCGGAATGTCCCGACACGCAGGTCGTGAGTCTCGCGGACAGTGAAGCCGACATTTATGACATTTTTGTGGATGCCCAACAGGCCGTTGCCGAGGGTTTGACTCGAGCGGACTATGTGATTCGGTGCATGAGAATCGCAGCACGCCGGAGCGCAACCGGGAGGTCAGTCGGCGCACGTGGCACAAGGTGTTCGATCAGGTGCAGGTCTCGCCGCTGCGCACGCGACATCAGATTGAACTGCACGAAACGCCCCAGCGTGAAGCCCGGCTGGCGACGCTGGAAATCCGCGCCATCCAAGTTCAGGTGAAACCGCCCAATCACCGGAGCGGCGAGCCCATCATCACACACAACATGGTGCTGGTTCAAGAAGTGAACGGCCCCGACGACGGCACGGACGTGTCGTGGATGCTGATGACCACGCTGCCAATCGAGACCGTCGAGGACGTGCTGCGGGTGGTGGATTATTATGTGGCCCGCTGGACGATCGAAGTCTGGTTCCGCACGCTGAAAACCGGTTGTCTGGTCGAGAAACTTCAATTGGAGACGCGGGTGCGCCTGCAGATTTGTCTGGCGTTTTACGACATCATCGCCTGGCGGGTGCTGTATTTGACGCTGCAAAATCGCGCCTCCCCCCATCAACCTTGCACCGTGTTCTTTGCGCCTTATGAATGGAAACCCGTCTGGTGCGTGACCACGAAACAACCGCTGCCCAGCCAACCCCCGACCCTCGCCGAAATGATGAAACTGCTGACGCGACTGGGCGGCTACAACAACCGCAACACAGAACGCCCGCCCGGGCCGAGGGTAGCGTGGCACCCAAATTCCAATTCATTGAAAGTCATCATCCGCCAATTATTGTTTCAACGATTCTAAGGGGTTTCTTGACACGAAAAAAACCCCCTCCCGCGCGGGATAGACGCGGGAAGGGGGGTTGGCTTTGGAGAGGCGGTTCTTCTGCGGTTAGCCACCTGCAAACGGGTTGTCGGGCAGGTTGGGGGCTTGGGTTTGAGGAGCGGGTTTGAGTGCTTCCCAATTTGTGCCGTCCTGCTGGAAACTCACGTTGCCGGTTCCCTCTGGGGCGGGCGGCTTGGATTCACCGCCCTCCGTCGCGGGTTGGCTTTCCTTGCCGGGTTCACTGTTGGGAGCCGGGGCCGTGACTGGCGGTTCATCGGGATGCCAACTCATACCGGCTTGCGGCAAGGTCAGTTGCGGAATCGGCCCGCTGGTGATGATCTTTCCTTGCCTTAACGGACCCCAGAAAGACCAAGGATTCGATCGCAATTTTTCTTTTTCGCGGGCATCTTTGTAGGCTTTTTGAGGCCACGGGCCTTCTTCCAGATAAATGCCGTTGTAGTCCAGCAGCGAACCTTTTTCGTAATGCACGTTTTTGATGGAGGAAGCATATTCGATCAGAGAGCGATAATAATTCGTCGAAGCATCGGCCAGTCGGCGTTGGGCGTCGAGAACTTCGTCCAATTCGGCTCCGGCGGTGTCGGCCTTGTAGGCGGCTTCCGACGGCGTCCAGTTGCTGCTTGGCGGCCAAGCGGCGGTTGTAGTTCGTCTCGACCACCGAGTATGCCCGCTTGGTTTCCGCAATCGCATTGCTGAGGTCGTGGACGATTTCGCGTTCTTGCCCCGCAAGATGGCCACATCGCGGGCCAGGCGAAATTCCGCATTCGTCACCGCAGCATGACCCCGGCGAAAACCCGACCGGCATCGAAAGTTCGACCCCCGTTGTCCAGCCTTGGAAATTGCCGCTGAACAAGTTGTCATAGGCATTGTTGAAATTGCGAGTTTTGATAGCGGGACTGCAGGTTCTGATTCGGGTCGGTCAGATCCCTTGTGGCGGCAGCCAGGCTGTGTTGCTGGAACAGATCGCGACCGAAGCCGTTCCAATTGTAGCGGCCCACCAAGTCGAGCCGAGGCAACAGGAAGTTTTTGGCGGCGCTTGATTTCCAACTGCCGGGATTTGACGTTCCATTTTTGACGGCGAATTTCCACGCGGCGCGACAAGGCTTCTTGCAGGACTTCGTCCCAATCGAAGACGACCTCGGCCATTTCCGGTTCTTCCGCGGGACGCAGCAACTCGGTATCGCTGATGGGAATGCCCAACAGCAACCGCAACCGTCGTTCGGCGACCAACACGCCGCCGCCCGCCCGGAACGTGCCGCCGGAACTGCCGTTGTTTCCTCGCGTGCCTTCCAACAATTTGCCCTGCATCGAGTTTTGCACTTCTTCTTGGAAGCGGAAATACTGTTCGCGGGCTTGGGCTTCGCGGAAGGCTTCCCCTCCTTTGCGTTCCAGTTCGTACAAAGCGTTCACTTTCCGCCAGGTTTCCAAGGCCGCATCGCGGGCGGCAATTTGGCATCCAAATCGCGGTAGGCGTAATACAAATCGAGATAGGCGTTTTCCACATCGTTGACCAGATTGCGAACCGAGTTCGAATTCAGTCAACGAGATGTCCGTATTGATGCGGCCCAAGCAGCACCCCGGTGTAAATCCCGGGAACCGCCTGCGGGCCGGCGATGCGGTTGAAGTCGATCCCCCCGCCTTGCAACAAGGGATGGCGGGCTTCCATTTGTACTGCACCGCCCACGATGTGCTAAACGTATTCAGCGTAGCATTGTTGGCATTGTAGGTGGTGTTGTTCGAGACGGAGAAACGGGTTCCCGTGGCGGCGATCTTGGAGAGTTCCGTCTGGAAGGTTCCCAAACTCTGTTGGTAAGCACTCACGCCGTTGGTGGTGTTAATCAGCGAGCTGTTGTTGTTGGGTTGATCGATCCGCTGCATGAACGCATTCGAGGCGAATTGGGCGTCAAACGCGCTCGAGGGCGGCTTCGGGGCCGACCAGACCCAAACCCAATCGCGGTTCGGATTCTTGCACTGCCGGGCTGTAAACCGTCTGAAGTGCCGCGGGCGTTCTCGAACACCACGCCCCCCAAATCCCGCATGACTTCGTTGTTCTTCAAGGCCAGTTGAATACATTCCTGCAAACTGATCTCGCGGAAGTCGGGCGTGTCGGTCTCCAGGTTCAGTGGAGCCGGCGTCGAGATGGCCTGCTCGTTCGGTGGAACTTCATCGACGAACTCCAACTGCGTGACCGCCGTTTGATAGAAGTTCAAATCGGGATCGGTCTGGATTGTCGGCTTGGGATGAAAATAGCCGCACCCCACCAACACGAACGACGGAGTCGTTAAAAGTCCAAGAAGACCTGCTCGCACGCGATTCATTGTTTGGCATCCCTGTGTCATGGAAAGTTGTCGGCAGCCAAGGGTGATGACCTCATCCTCCGCCGCGGCAAACTCGCCCCCTCCAAGCCAATGCGCGCCACCCGTGATCGGCAGCGACGACGATCTGCACGGTTAGCTAATCGGCAATATGCGTCTAACTGGATAAGCGTTATTCCGGTTACGAAAAGAATTTTCCGCACGCTGTGCATAATTTGCGGCAAATGCCTCGTTTTCCCCTTGACAGCGAAAATCCGCTTCAGTTTCAGCGGCCAAAAAAGGGGAAACCACAAGCGATTGCCGCAGAATTTCTCGCCCCGATCCCGCCATGTGCTGCTTTTTTTTGGCAACGATTGTGTTCGTTGGCGGGGTTATGAAGTATGCGGAATAAGGCGAAGGCCGGATTTCTAGGAAAACCAGGGGCTTTGGTGGACTTCGTAAGCGGCCGCGTCGATAGAAGATTCCAACCCGCCTTGCTTCGCTGTGGGACGCCCGATTTCGCGGCTAAGCCTCCGCCGCTCGATGTTTCGCAGTGCTTTTGCGAACCTCAGAAAGGAATTGCTCATGCTCGCCCAGTCCACGACGATAGATTTCATCGAGGAGTTGACTTATCGCTGTTCGGCGCGAAGAAATTATCTTCCGCCAGAACTCCGCGAGGAAAATTTGCATCCCATCATCTTGGAGGAAATGGCTCACCGAGACCGGGAATTGGCCGCGGAAATCCAACGCGACGAACTGCTGAACACCACGATGAATTTGGGGTTCGTGCCGCTGATCCCCACGGTCACGCATTACGTGCATCCCGCGCACGCGGAAATCCGGGAGCCGCATTTTCTTGCAGCGGGAAGCCCCTTCGACGATCTCTCCACCAAGTCGCTTTACGCCGGCGGCGGTTACGATTTCGCCTATTAGTCTTCCGGGTGGTCTTGGGGGCCGACGAACTCGGAGGCGAACGTGTCGAGCAAAATGACTTCCACGCGATGGGGATGATGGGCCGATTGATCTGCCGAGGGATCGCCGGGGTCGGCATCCCCCACCGCCATGATTCTCATGCGGTTTTCGGCGATTCCCTCGCGAAGCAAGAACGACCAGACCGCGCGGGCCCGCTCGTAACTGAGGATCATTTTCCGCCGAAATTCTTCCGGAGATTCGGTTTCCTGCTCGGAACGGTCATCGGCCGAGCCGCCCACGTGCCCGCGGAGCGAAATTTTGTTGGGCTTGCCGGCCAGTTCCGCTGCGATCAACAACAGCTTGGTTTCCTGCGAGGCGGGAATCTTTGCGGACCCCGGTTCAAACAGAATGGCTTCGCCGACCTGTTGCGGCGCCCTTCGCGGGTGCGTTTAACCCGTAGGGATTCGCCTTCCACTCCCCGCCGTTTCACACCGCCTCGGCCATCGTCTTCATTCGTGAAAGAGCCGAGCGTTTGCAGCTTTTCCAGTAGGCTGTTGGCGGGAAAATTCTTGCCCGGCGGAGCCGAGGCGCTGGCGGCATAGGCTCCGTATGTTTGTAAAGCCTCTAAAATGGCCTTATATTTTTTTTCCGCCACGACTTCGCTCAAAGACACCAACATGATGAAAAACGTGAGCAGCAGCGACATCATGTCGCCGTAAGTCACGACCCATTCCGGCACGCCGGGCGGAGCATCATCATCCATCAAAGAAATCCCTGGGAAGCAGTCGGCAGTCTGATCTTGGTCATCGGCCGATCCGAGGCGGTCTCTCCAGCAACCTCGCCACAACCCCTACAATCGGGACGATCTGACGTTCTCCCGCGTTCACGCTTTGGGTTACGAGGCATTCGGGCTATGATGAATTGCCCCCGCCGATCTCAAAAATCGGCTCGGATTGCCTGCGGTTCTGCACTGGCGGTTAGCTTTTAGCGATTAGCACTTAGCGAAGACCAGAAAGCGGCAGACACATGAAAAAAGGCTGAAAGCTAACCGCTAAAAGCGAATCGCATACAATTTGGCTCATAAAAAGATTCCTTTTCACTGCTTGTTGGTTGCGACATGAACGACTCGCTTAGTTCTTCAAAAACCATTGCCCTTTTGTTCGCCTTGCTTTGCGGGTTGAGTGGGAGCGGGACCGGTGTTCGAGCGGGGGAAACTGAGGAAAAGACTTCGCCGTTCTTCAAAACCTATTGTCACGCCTGCCATGCGGAGGGAACTTCCGAAGGCGGTTTGGATCTGTCGCATCTGGGGCAAGACTTGACCAACCCGCGCACAATGGCCGCCTGGGTGCGAATTTACGACCGCGTGCAAGATCGAGAAATGCCCCCGTCCAATGCCGACCAACCCCAGGGCAAAGAACGGGCCGCGTTTTTGGAAAGTTTCGGCAAACCCATTATTCAAGCACACAGGGCGGGAAAAGGCACGGTGCTCAGACGTTTGAATCGGCAGGAATACGAAAACACGATCAACGATTTGTTCGGGACGAATCTCGATTTGGCTTCGCTGCTGCCCGCGGATGCTCGTGCCCACGAATTCGACAACGTGGGCGACCGGCTCAACATTTCGATGGTGCAACTCAAGCGGTATTTGGAAGCGGCGGACGCAGCACTCGAGGCATCCATCGCCAAAACCCTCGGCAAACCCAAGTCGCAAGTGATTCGCGCGAGCTATGCCGACACGCGGAGCCGAGCAGTTTTTGGGCAAGGTCTGGCTGAAACGCCCCGATGGTGCGGTGGTGTTCTTCAAGGAATATGGCTATCCCTCCGGGATGCTCAGGGAAGCCAACGTTCGCGAAGCGGGCCGCTACAAAATTCGGATCACCGGTTATGCCTATCAATCCGAAAAGCCCATCACCTTTGCCGTGGGCGGCACGACGTTCCAACGCGGGGTGGAGAAGCCCACGTTCGGGTATTTCGCCATGCCGCCGGGCCAGCCGACGACGATTGAATTGGAAGCCTGGATCGAAGACCGCTATATGGTGGAACTCACGCCTTGGGGAATTAGTGACCGCAACAATGAACTTCGCAGCCAAGGTCTCCAAGCCTACAAAGGGCCGGGGCTTGCGATTCAACACGTGGAACTCGAAGGCCCAATCGTGGAGGAATTTCCCAGCCAAGGCCATCGGTTGGTGTTCGAGGGTTTAACTCGCCGAGAGATCCCACCGCGAAACCCCAACGACAAAAAACGCCCTTGGTACAAACCCAAGTTTGAAGTGCTAACGTCCGATGTCTCGCCGGTCTTGAAACGCATTGCCGGGCGGGCTTTCCGTCGGCCCGCCACGCAGGAGCAAATTGCCCCCTATCTGTCGTTGTTTGAAGCCGAGAGGGAACAAGGGGCGAGCGTCGAAGAAGCCTTGCGAACCGCCGTGGCCGCGATTTTCTGTTCGCCGGATTTTCTCTATCTCCGCGAACAGCCCGGCAAACTGGACGATTATGCCTTGGCCTCGCGCTTGTCTTATTTCCTCACTCGCACGCTGCCGGATGAAAAACTTCTCGCGGTGGCGAAGGCGGGGCAACTTACCAGCGATCCCAAGATGTTGGCCGGCCAAACCGAGCGGTTGTTGAACGATCCGCGTTCGGCCCGCTTTGTGGAAGATTTCACCGATGCTTGGCTCAATCTGCGGGACATCGAATTTACCAGCCCGGATCGGAATTTGTTTCCGGAATTCGATCCCTTCTTGCAGTTTTCCATGGTGGCGGAAACGCGGGCCTTCTGGCGGGAGTTGATCGACCAAAACCTGAGTACGACGAACATCGTCAAATCCGACTTCGCAATGCTCAACAATCGCCTGGCCGCGACCATTACGGAATCGCGGGCGTGGCCGGCCCCGAAATCCGCCGCGTGAAGTTGCCCGTCGGCAGCGAGCGGGGTGGTTTTTTGAGCCAAGGCAGCGTTCTGAAAGTTTCTGCGAACGGCACGAACACCTCGCCCGTGGTTCGCGGGGTCTGGGTTGCCGAACGCATTTTGGGGGAAACCCCCCCGCCCCCGCCGCCCGGCATTCCCGGCGTGGAACCCGACATCCGCGGCGCAAAAACGCTCAGGGAACTCCTGGACAAGCACCGCAATCTCGACAACTGCCGGGTTTGCCATCAGAAAATCGATCCGCCCGGCTTCGCCTTGGAAAGTTTCAACCCCATCGGCGGTTGGCGTGACCGCTTCCGCAGTTTAGGCGAAGGGGAAAAGGTGAAGCTGGAAATCGACGGCCGAAAAGTTCGTTATAAACTTGGGCCGCCCGTCGATGCTTCGGGGCAACTTCCCGATGGTCGGCAGTTTGCGGGCTATCTGGAATTTCGGGATCAATTGGCCTCAGATCCAGACCGCTTGGCGAAAACCCTGGCGACCAAACTTTTGATCTTCGCCACCGGGCGGGAAATGGGTTTCTCCGACCGGGCGGAAATTGCCCGCATTGTGAAAACATCCGCCCAGAATGGTCACAACGTCCGTGACATAGTTCATCTGGTCATCGGCAGCGAAATTTTTCGCCACAAGTGATTCCAGCCACGCATTAAATGATTGCGTGAATAGTTAGTAGGGAAAATCGAGTCGGCAGACGTTGACGTTGATGCGTATGAGAATGTCCACTAATCTGTCCATCGGCATGCCCCAGGCGAAGCCCCAGTTGATGATGTCCAGGTTCTCGTGCCCGGCATAAATGCGGTCGAGAATTCGGTCCGCCAGGAGATCATTTTGGGCAAGTAGCGAATTGAGATGGCCGAAGTCATCATCGCCGAATTCCAGCCAATGCCGGTTGCCCTCGATGTGTTCCACGCGGCAGCAACGGCAATACTGAGCCCAGTATTTGCGATACCACTCGCGGATCGCCGAGTCGCCTAAGTCACGTCCGTGCTTTTGGCTTTCGATCCACTTGTGCCGCAGGGCTTCCCCGTGGGCTTCTTCATAAAGACTGACCTGATCGACCGTGTAGGTCGCAACGGCGTGCATCGCGCTGATAAATCACCCGTTACATGAACCGGAGCCATTGGCCCCAACCGGCATCCGACCGAGTTGTTGATGTCTATCTACAAATGAGTATTTTTCAATGAATTAAAAATCCATTTCTCTCAGCTTCCGGTTGAACCAGTTATACCCACAAGAATTTTATCGGACAATCCCAACACGCCCCACCGGGAGAAAATCGGAAAAATTCTCTATCGGATCACCTGAGCAGTGTTTTTCGCCAGTATTCAGAGAGGAGGCAGAGTGTCGCTCGGCAGAATCGAAATCGAAAACCAATTTGCCTGCGTTCAGTTGTTCCGCGATTTGCCAAACCTATACTTTTGACGATTCCGGGAACATGCGGAAGACAACGTAAAAATCCGTATTTCGTTCCGGCTGTACTTGCTCTTTTCCGGTGCTCTACTTTTCATTCATCAAGAACTTTTATGCCGCAATCCGACATTGTCATTCGTGGTGCCCGCGAGCACAATTTGCAGGATGTCTCGCTGAAGCTGCCCAGCAACAAACTGATCTGCATGACCGGCGTGAGCGGTTCCGGCAAAAGCTCGCTGGCCTTCGATACTTTGTACGCCGAGGGGCAAAGACGCTACGTCGAATCGCTGTCCAGTTACGCCCGGCAATTCTTGGGGCAGATGCCCAAGCCGGAAGTCGATCCGTCAGCGGGTTGGCTCCCTCGATTTCGATTCAACAAAAAACCAGCGGCCGCAATCCCCGCAGCACCGTGGGGACCATCACCGAGATCTACGATTATCTCCGCGTGCTATTTGCGCGGGTCGGCCAAGGGTTTTGCCCGCGTGCGGCGAAGCCATCACCGCCCAGACCAGCGAACAAATCATCGAGAGCATCGCCCGGCTTCCCGCGGGCACGAATTTCAAATTCTGGCCCCCCTCATCCGCCAACAGAAAGGCGAGTTTCGCGATCTGTTCGAAGATCTGCTCAAGCAGGGTTTTTTAAGGGCCAGCGTGGATGGCGAGATCGTCCAACTGACCGACAACCTGCAACTCGACCGGCAAATGCGGCACACGATTGAAGTCATCATCGACCGCCTGACCGCCGGGAAAACCAGCCGCCAACGACTCGCCGAAGCCGTCGAAGCCGCCTTGAAACTCACCGGCGGCACATTGTTAGTTCGTCAAGGGTCGAGGGACAAGGGTCAAGAGCCAGACTGGAGCGAACAGCAGAGGGCGGAGGGCGGAGAGCCGGAAAACCTCGCGTCCGCACCCGACTCTCCACTCTCAACTTTCGACTCTCAACTTTATTCCGCCCACTATTCCTGCCCCAAGTGCCAACTCAGTTACGAACCGCCCGGGCCGCAACTCTTCAGCTTTAACAGTCCGCTGGGCATGTGCCTGGACTGCAACGGGCTAGGGATCGCGGCACGAGTTTTTGTTGGAGCGTTTGATCCCCAACGAAAAACTCTCCATCCACAAAGGGGCGATTGAACTTCTGGGGGCCTTCAGCCAAGTCGGGCGCTGGCGGAAGCACATCTATCGCGGCGTGGCCGAAGCCATCGAATTGGACTTGGGCATGGAAACCGGCAGCCTGCTGAAAACCGCCTGGAAAGATCTGCCAGAAGAAGCGAAGCATAAATTTCTGTACGGAACCGGCGATCGGCACATCACGTTTTCCTGGCGGCATTCCGGCGGGATGTGGAAGCACGGCGGGACGTGGGAAGGATACGTCAACGAACTGCTCGACAACTACCGCAAAGCCAAAAACCCCATGCGGCGAAGGCAGCTCGAAAAATACATGGACTTCGCCGATTGTTCCACCTGCAGGGCAGCCGGCTGAATGCCCAAGCCCGGCACGTGCGGCTGACGACCTCAGCGGAAGACTTCGCCCAACGCGAGAAACCCATCTCCCGTTCGCTGCCGGATGTGTGTGCCCTCAGCATTCGCGAGGCGGCGGAGTTTTTCGAATCGCTCGAACTCGATGCCACCGGAGCCAACATCGCCGAGGAAGCCCTCAAGGAAATTCGCGGGCGGTTGGGGTTTCTGCTCAAATGTGGTTTGGATTATCTTGCCCTCGACCGCACCGCTCCCACGCTTTCCGGCGGCGAAACGCAGCGGATTCGCCTCGCCGGACAAATCGGCTGCGGGTTGGTGGGCGTGGTTTACATTCTGGATGAACCTTCCATCGGGCTGCATCCCCGCGACAACGTGCTGCTGTTGGAAAGCCTGCAAGACCTCCGCGACCAAGGCAACACCGTAATCGTGGTCGAGCACGATGAAGACACGATGCGGGCGGCAGATCATCATCGTCGATTTCGGTCCCGGTCCCGGCGTCAGGGGCGGCGAAGTCGTCGCGGAAGGCACGCTGGCCAAAATCCTCAAATCCCGGCGAAGCCTGACGGGGCAATATCTTTCCGGCAAGAAAACAAATCGAAATTCCAAAGGAACGCCGACCGCCCGGCAAGCACGCCATCACCATCAAAGGGGCCAAGCACAACAACCTGAAAGACATTGGAGCCGTGTTTCCTTTGGGGTTGTTTGTCTGCGTGACCGGCGTGAGCGGGTCCGGCAAAAGTTCGCTGGTCAACGACATTCTCTGGGAAACTTTGAACCGCGACCTCAACCGAGGGCTTGGCTCGCCCGGCCAACATGAAAGCATTGATGGACTGAACATGCTCGACAAAGCCATCGACATCGATCAATCGCCCATTGGCCGCACGCCGCGAAGCAACCCCGCGACTTACGTCAAACTCTTCGATGAAATCCGCAAGCTATTCACGCATTTGCCGGAGTCCCGCTTGCGGGGCTACAAAGCCGGGCGATTCAGTTTCAACGTCTCCGGCGGGCGGTGCGAAGCCTGCGAAGGTTACGGCTCGAAAAAGTTGGAGATGGATTTTCTGGCCGATGTCTGGGTGACGTGCGAAGTCTGCGAAGGCCGGCGTTTCAACCGCGAGACGCTGGAAGTTCGCTACAAAGGCAAGAACGTCGCGGAAATCCTCGACATGGACGTGCAAGAAGCCCTGGTTCATTTCGAGAACGTGCCCAAAATTCATCGCCTGCTGCAAACCCTGCACGATGTGGGCTTGGATTATCTCAAGCTCGGCCAACCCTCGCCCACGCTTTCCGGCGGGGAGGCTCAACGCATCAAACTCGCCCGCGAACTCGGCAAACGCTCGACCGGGCAAACGATTTATCTCTTGGATGAACCCACCACCGGGCTGCATTTCGCGGACATCGAAAAGCTGCTCGAAGTGCTGCACGGTTTCGTCGATGCCGGCAACACCGTCTTGGTGGTGGAACACAATCTGGACGTGATTAAAACCGCCGACTGGATTTTGGATCTCGGTCCCGAAGGCGGGGAAGGCGGCGGGAGAATCATCGCGGAAGGCACGCCCGAAGACATCGCCGCCTGCCAAAATTCCTACACCGGAGAAGCCCTCGCCGAAGTCCTGGGCATGCAAACGCAAGTCCTCATCAAAAACGAACGGGCAAGCCTCCTCGAAAACCAACGGCCAAAAATCCCAACACAACGGACAAACCAAACAGATCGTGGTTCGCGGGGCGGCTCAGCACAACCTGCAACATTTGGATGTGACGATTCCCCGCGACAAAATGAGCGTGTTCTGCGGTCCCAGCGGTTCCGGCAAAAGTTCGCTGGCGATGGATACGCTTTATGCCGAGGGCCAACGCCGCTATGTGGAATCGCTTTCCGCCTACGCCCGGCAGTTTCTCGGCCAGATGCCCAAACCCCGCGTGGAACACATTCACGGGCTTTCGCCGGCGATTGCCATCGAACAAAAAACCGTCGGCCACACGCCGCGTTCCACCGTGGGAACCGTGACCGAGATTTACGATTACCTCCGCATTTTATACGCCCGCCTGGGCACGCCTTATTGCCCCGATTGCAACGTGCCCATCGAAACGCAAACCACGGATGAAGTCATCGACAAACTGATGAGCCTGCCGGAAGGCACGCGGTTGTTGGTGTTGGCTCCGCAAGAGGTGAAGGTCGGCCAAAAGTACGAGCAGCTTTGGGAACGCCTGAAATCCCAAGCCATGCTCCGCGTCCGCATCAACGGCGAGACTTACCGTTTGGAGGATGTCCCCACGATGGACCGCCGGCGGAAGCACGAAGTCGATGTGGTGATGGACCGCGTGACAATCAAACCGAACGGTCGCGGGCGGTTGGCGGATTCCGTCGAAGCCGCGTTCGAGTTGGGGCAGGGAACCATTCGCGTGGCCCATTGCGATGAGGACCGCCCCGAAACCGATTGGCGCATCGACCGCTACAGTTTGATGTATGCCTGCGGAAAATGCGGGCGAAGTTTTGAGGAACTAACCCCGCACAATTTTTCCTTCAACAGTTATTTGGGTTGGTGTCCTTCCTGCGAGGGCTTGGGCACGCAGCAGGGCACGGATCTGACCGTGCTGATTTCGCACCCGCATCTTTCGTTGGCCGAGGGAGCCATCACCGCCTTGCCCGACCCGAATCAAAACGCGGTCTTCCAGCAGATGCTTTCGGCGATGGCGAATGAATTGGCGATGCCGTTGGATGTGCCTTTCAATCAACTCGAAGCCGTGCATCAACGGGCGATTCTGCACGGCACGGGCGACCGATGGTTCACTGTGGGGTCAAGGGTCGCGGGTCAAGCGTCAAGGGCCAGAAAACTCAAGAGCAAAAAGTCTCCCTCTATTCCCTCTGCTCCTTTGCCCCTTGCCCCTCTCAAATTTCAATTCAAAGGTTTGTTCCCCGCGATTGAAGAAGCCTCGCGGGTGTCTTACACCTATCGGCAACGGCTGAAAGATTTGACGGGCGAAGTCCCCTGCATGGCCTGCAACGGCAGCCGACTCCGCGAAGATGCCGCCGCGATGCGATTTCAAGAAAAGACGCTGGGCCAACTCTGCGAACTGCCTTTGGAAGAAGCGCTCAAGTTTTTGAAAACCGCCAAGCTCAACAAATCACAGAAGAAAGTCGCCGGCGATTTGTTGACCGAAGCCACCAGCCGGTTGTCGTTTTTGGTGGAAGTCGGCTTGGAATATCTGACGCTCTCCCGGCCGTTGCCCACGCTTTCCGGCGGCGAGAGCCAACGCATTCGCCTGGCCGGTCAAATCGGCCGGGCGCTGACCGGCGTGCTTTACGTGTTGGATGAACCGACCATCGGCCTGCATCCCCGCGACAACGCCCGCCTACTCACCGCCCTGAAAAAACTCCGCGATCTGGGCAACACCTTAGTGCTGGTCGAACACGACCGCGAAGTTTTAGAAGCCTCCGACCGCTTGTACGATTTCGGCCCCGGAGCCGGCAGACTCGGCGGCACGATCGTCGGCGAGGGAACTCCCAAGCAACTCACCAAGCAGGATAATTCCCTCACCGGCCTCTATCTGGGAGATCGCCGCGCGATTCCGATACCATCTACCCGCCGCATGTCTTCTCCCGAAGCACCAAGAAAGGGAGAAGGGGAGAATGGGAGACAAGGAGGAAAGAAAGAAGCCAAGGACGAAACACAACGGACCACGGACCACAAAGATTGGCTCGAACTCATCGGGGCCAGGCAGCATAATTTGCGGGATGTGGATTTGCGGATTCCTTTGGGAACCTTCACCTGCATCACCGGGGTTTCCGGTTCTGGCAAAAGCACGTTGGTTGAAGAAACGTTGGCCAAAGCCGTTGCTCGGCAATTGCATCGCTCGCACGATCAGCCCGCGCCTTTTGAAGAACTCTTGGGCTTGGAGTTGGTCAATAAAATCATCCGCGTCGATCAACAACCTTTGGGCAACACGCCGGCTTCCAATCCGGCGACTTACGTGGGCGTGTTCGATCACATTCGCGAACTCTTTGCCCAACTGCCGGAAGCCCGCGTGCGCGGGTATCGGGCCGCGCGGTTTAGTTTCAATCGCAAAGGCGGACGCTGCGAAGATTGCGAAGGCAACGGACAAAAACGCATTGAAATGCACTTCCTGCCGGATGTCTGGGTCGAGTGCGACACCTGCCGAGGCAAGCGTTACAACCACGAAACGCTGTCGGTCAAATATCGCGGGCACAGCATCGCGGATGTGCTGGAAATGCCCATCGGCAAGTCGCTGGAAATCTTCGAGAACATCCCCAAAATTCGCGGCTACCTGGCCACGCTCTCGGCCATTGGTTTGGATTACCTCACCCTCGGCCAACCGGCTCCCACGCTGTCGGGCGGCGAAGCCCAGCGGGTTAAACTGGCCGCCGAGTTGGCCCGCCCCAGCACGGGCCGAACTTTATACGTCCTCGATGAACCGACCACGGGGCTGCATTTCGACGACATCGCCAAGCTGCTGAAAGTCCTGAATAGTTTGGTGGAACTGGGCAACACGGTGGTGGTGATCGAGCACAACTTGGACGTGATTAAAACCGCCGACTGGGTGATTGATCTCGGTCCCGAAGCCGGTTCCGCCGGCGGTTGGATCGTGACCCAAGGCACGCCCGAAGATGTGGTGGAGTATGCGTTGTCAGCCAAGGCGAGCGTGGGGCGTAAGCCCCATGAGTCTTCCCCGGCTCATGGCGATGCGAATACGTTTCGGTCACACACGGGCGAAATGTTGGCTCCGGTATTGGCCAGCGGGGTTCGCGAGGAACGCGAAGTCTTCAACGCCAAAGCCGCCCGAAAAAAACAACAGGGCGATTTGGATCTTAAAGAAGTCGGCGAAGGCTCTAAGATGCCTTGGCAAACCGAGGGACGAAAATGGCACACCCAAGACCGCGTGGCCCACAACGGCAACCCGGCGAAATGGGAAGGCGAAGCCTTGGCCTTCGTGATCGATGACATCGAAGCCGATGAGCGATTTTCCTCGGCCAATTGGAACACCCGCACGATCGTGGAAATCATGGGGCGGGAAAAACAGGGCGGCTGGTTTTTGCACGCCCTGACTGGCGATGAATGGCTGTTGTCTCTTAAGTTTCGCGTCAAGAAAAACACCTTCACCCAAAGCGATTTGCAAAGCCGCTTGCCGCTCACGCCGGTGGATGATTTGAACGAGATCCCCATCTATGGCCGCAGCGAACGGCTGCGGGTGAAAAACCTCAAAGGCCCCTGGCAGGAAATCACCATCAGCGTGCATTGGCTCAAGGAGATCGACACGCCGGAGTTCCGCCAATTTTTGGAAGAAGCCCGCGAAGGGTATCTTCAGCAAATTCAAAAGGTGAAGCTCAACCCCGACGATTTAATGCCTTGGAAGGTTCTGGGCAAGAAATGGCATCTTTCCCGCAAAGGGTTTTTGAAGGGCAAAGTTCGCTGGAATGTGGAAGTTATAGAAACCGTGTTCGCTTTGCTGGAAGAACTCGCCCCGCAAGCAAAGCCCGAATGGGGCGGCAAGGTATTGGTCAACTTCAAAGCGGGCAACGTGTTGTTCGCGACCGTGCACAGCAAACGACCGAAATTTGTGGAGCTGTATTTGTATTGCGAAGCCGGCGCATTCCCTTGGGCCGGGTGTTAAACTTGGGCATGGATCGCGAGATTCATAAGCACCAAGATGGCAGAGACATCGTGAAGCTCTGCTTTCAAACCAAACCGCAAGTGGAAGCTGCCGAACTGCGAGACCTCATCACCGAATTAACGGCCGCTTCCAGCGCTTGATTGAACCCTAGAGTCCCAGGCCATTCGATGAGTTTGACCACCGCCCAACGGCTCGCGCACGAGTTGGCATCGGCCCAGGTGAACGACACCTTCACCGAAGCGGTGCTGCGGTTGAGCGATGGCAGCCGTTTGTGTTTTTGCCATCGCGTGGATGAGCGCTGGGCCAAAGCCGTGGGACCGGAAGCCGACGAATCGCAACCGGGTCTCGCGGGTGAGATGTTAGCGGCGATTCAACAATTCCGCCTGAACGCCAAGCATTTGGAAATTTTCTTCCAAGATGCCAGCCGCTGGGATGAACCGCTTCGGTAAGCAACAATTCGCGGGAACTCACGGGTGGAACCAGAATACCATTGCGAAGAAGACGTAAAGCCCTAGGAACATCATGCCTTCCAACCAGTTGGTTTCGCCATCATTCAAACCCGCCGAGGCGATGACCGTGGCGGCGAGTAAGGCCAAAAGTTCAAATGGGTTGAACTGCAATGGCATGAAACGGTCGCCCACCCACAGCGAGGCTATCACCAGCACCGGGGCGACCAGCAGGCCGACTTGCAGGCAGGAACCCATCGCGACTTGGAACGAAAGCTCCATTTTATTCTGCCTGGCGACCCACACGGCCACCATGCCCTCGGCGGCGTTGCCTACCACGGCGACTACAATCACGCCAATGAACATCTCGCTCATGGCGATGGTTTTATTGTGAACCATGTACTCGATGGAACTCACGAAGGCTTCGCTGAGATACGCCACGGCGAGAGTTGCAAGGAACAACATGATAATCGCGGTTCGCATCGACCATTGAGCGTGGTGTTGTTCTTCATCGACCGGCATAAACAAGAAACGGTGCGTTCGCATCGAGAACACCAAACCGGCGAAGTAAATCACCAGCAAGATCACCGCGCCCGCCAGCGAGATGTTTTTCAGCATGGATTGCTGCCGGGCTTTTTGCTCGGCAGGGGGTAGGGTCTCGGCGGCGGCGACTTCTTCCGCGTTCGCGGTTTGGACTTTTTCATCGGCGGTTTCGCGGTGTTCGAGATCCACGGCCAAATCCATCAGGCTGGGAACCATAATAATCACGACCGTCACCCACAGCATGCCCACGTTCACGTTGGCCCCCGTGCGCGAGAACAGTTGCGTGTGGTATTTCGTGCCGCCGTAGACCATTGCGGCTCCCATCACCAACAGCAGGTTTCCCAAAATTGAGCCCGTGATGGAAGACAGCACCACCGCGTGCAGACCCCGATGCAGCGCGAACAAGGCGATGATGAGTTCCGTCACGTTGCCGAAGGTCGCGTTCAACAAGCCCCCCCACAATGGGCCGGCGTAGATCGCGATTTCTTCGGTTCCTTTGGCGATGAGCGTGACCGTGCCCAGAATTCCCAAGGCCGCCACCACGAACAAAACCAAGCCTTCGTTGCCGGCCCATTGCAAGCCGATGGTCACCGGAAGCAACAACAACAGCAACGAAAGTTTGGGAAGGGTTTTCCAAAAAGGCGTGTGTTCTGCCATCGGCGAACCTTGGGGGTTGAAATTCTTGAAGCAGGTATGAAACGAAATAATCGGTCCGCACTGTAACCAAGAAATTCCATCGCGTTAAGGACTGCTGGCGAAAATCAGCCATCCGGCATCGCAAGACTTGGGAGAGGGCCGGGGTTTTGCCATAATCGACTACATTCCCCCTGAGAGGAACGGCCCTATGTCACGATTGATTTTTATTGTGTTGGTTGTCGCTTTGGTCCGATGGCCCGTGACCTTCGCGGAGGAGGCATCTCTCTCGCCGGCAGTCAAGGACCAGAACGGGTTTCTGCGGCATCAGCTCGAATCCCCTTATCAAAGCGGGCCGACCGAAATTCGCGTGTTGTTGCCGGATCAAATCCCACCCGGCCAACGCCTGCCAGTGGTTTACGTGTTGCCGGTCGAAGCCGGGCGAGAAAATCGGTATGGAGATGGGCTTCTCGAAGTGAAGAAACTCAACCTTCACAACACCTTCGGCGTTGTTTTCGCCTGCGCGCCACGTTTTCCGATTTGCCTTGGTATGCCGACCACCCCACGAACAAAAGCATTCGCCAGGAGACATATTTCCTCAAGGTGGTCGTGCCGGGGATCGAAAAGAGCTATCCCGTCCTGCCCAAAGCGGAAGCTCGGCTGCTGTTGGGCTTTAGTAAATCCGGCTGGGGGGCTTGGAATTTACTGCTTCGGCATCCCGGAACATTTGGCCGTGCTGCCGCCTGGGATGCCCCCTTGATGATGGACAAGCTGGGACTTTACGGAACCACGGGCATCCTCGGCACGCAAGAAAAGTTTGAGAGCCACCGCATTCCCGTTCTGCTCAAAACCGCCAAATTGGGAGACAAACCCCGGTTGATCCTCACGGGCTTTGGAAGCTTTCGGCAACATCATGAGGGAGTTCATCAGTTGCTGCTCGAACGCAAAATCCCTCATGCCTACCGCGATGGTCCCCAGCGCAAACATGACTGGCACAGCGGTTGGGTGAAGGAAGCCGTGGAATTGCTGTTGCAAGAACCCACTGCAAGCGGCCAAGAATGAGCTACTTTTTCGCGGTGGCCGGGGGGTTTTGGATTACCAGGGTTCCGTGCATGCCGGGGCGTAACAGCAGGTTTTTGTTTTCGACCTCGGCCCAGATTTCGACTTGCTCGCCGTTGACCTCGTTGACTTCCGGGCTGATGAACACCAGCTTGCCGGGGAATTCCAAGCGCGGGCGGCTGGGAACTTCGATGAACAGCGTCGCGGGGCGGCCTTCGGTCACGCCGAAAAGCTGGTTGATGTTGACGTAGCCTTTGACTCTCAGATGATCGATGCGGACGATGCGGAAAACTTGATCGCCGGGTTCGACCCACTCGCCGCGCTGCTTGCTGACCTCGACGACTTTGCCGGAGATGGGCGAGCGAATTTGCCGGCGTTCCACGGCCCTTGCGGCGATGGCGTATTCGTTGGTTTTCAGTTGATGATTTAAGCCCTGTTCGGTTAAATCCAATTCGGCCTGCTCGATTTCCAAGATCGCCTTTTCCACCGCGAGACGTTGGCGGTCGAGTTCGGTTTTGGAGACGGCGGTTTTCACTAGGGAGACCGCATCTTGCGAACGTTTGTGTTCCGCAGCCAACACTTCCGACGATTTCGTGCGTAGCGAATGTTGACGTCGTTCTTCGCACGCAACGCCGCGATTTCCATTTCCAACTGCGCCTTGCGGCGATTGAGTTGAGCTTCGGCATCGTTAATCCGCGCCAGCATTTCGCCTTCTTTGACCAAATCGCCCTCTTTGACCAAAGCGGTGTCGATCACGCCGGCTTCCTCGGCGGGGACAACCACCTGTTTGATGAGCGTGACCTGAACGCTATTCACCTGAATGCCGTCGGGATACGCGGCCTCACCGAAGGGATTTTGCGGGGAATCTGCATAGGTATCATCCATACCGAGCGAAAGGGCAGCCAAACATCCGCAGAGAAAAAGCAGGGGACGTTGCAAAGATTTCATCGGGCAGACTCCTAACCTCGCGGCGAGGTGGGTTGAGGGCGTTTTCTTGTGATCGAATTTGCATGCCGGCCCGCAAGAGAGATTTTCTCAGGTTTTGCCGCGGAAACAAGATCGGTCCCCGATGACAGCGATTAAAACACCATCTTTCAGCGTTCAGCTTTCAGCAATCAGCTTTCAACTTGAAAAACCCGCAATTGCCACCCGAACAACCTAATTGCTAACCGCGAACCGCATATCTCAGCTTGAAGTTTTTAATTCTGTCCCACAAAAATCTATCCTCAGGATCTGTTGGTTATGGTCTCAGTTAAAACAAAACGTAAGTTTTCACGGCGTCGATCAAGCCGTGGAACCAAACATAACCTACGGGTTTTTGCCCGCAGAAAATTTTGGGGATCACCGTGGCTCCGGGCCTTAAATCGGGGATGTCTTCGCGGTCGATGGCGACCGTCACCAGCACGAACGCTTCGCGTTCTTCGCCGGGTTCGGTCGTCATGCTGATTTGGGAAATTGTGCCTTCGTAAGTGGTTTCGGGATCGGTGGCCAGCAAAAACTCCACCGTCAATTCCTTTTTCATCTCCTTTTGGGCGGCTAACACGTGGCCGATTTGATCGTCCGGGACGCGGATTTCCACGACCCAAGGGCCTGCTAAATCTGCCACGGTCATTAAAATCTGGCCGCGCGAGACGGGCCGCTTGTCCAAAAGCGGGCTGACGTCCCAGGTCAAAACTTGCCCGGCAATCGGGCTTTGGATCTTTAGCTCGGCTTTTTTTCGCTCCAAAATTTGGAATTGACGCTCTAAGCTGCCGATGCGTTCCTTCACTTCGGTTTCTTCCGCCGAAAGTTGGCGATATTGTTCGCGGTTGGTCCTTAAAGCCTCGGGCTTCAAACTTTTGATGGTCGCCAAGCGGGCATCGGCGGTGAGTTTCTCGCCTTTGATGCGGCTGATTTCAAAATCCAAATCGGTGTGCCGCATCTCGGCGACGGTTTGATGCTCCGCGACGGCCTGCCCGTGCGTGACGAGGACTTTTTCCACCACGCCGTCCGACCAGGAAAACACGTCCCGGCGGATTTTCGGTTGCAGTTCGCCTTCGCCGGAGACCGTCAATTCCGCAGGTAGGAAAATCAGCCCGCAAACCACCGCCGCGATCAACCCCAAGACCAGCAAGGTTTTGGGAAGGTTTTTCAACCGCCCGTACCAGGCGGCTTTTTGAACGGCTTTTAGCAGCGGGAATAGCGGAATTTCCCGGTGGGTTAGCGCGTTCCGCAGGGCCGAGGCCCCGTGACCGCAAACGGCTTCCACGCGATGCCTTGTGGCTTCGGGGGCGGGGTCGGCCTCGAAACGCTCCGCCACCAAGGCGGCGAACGTCCGCCCCCGCGCGAAGGGTTGATCTTCCTCCGCCGGGTCTTTCAACGGAACCACCGCCACCATGCGGGCATGCGATTCATCGAGATAACGCTGGAGCGGAGCTTCAATCTGCGGCGGCAAATCGTCGGCCTCTTCGCAATACCACATCGGCTCGTTGGTGCGCACGACGGCGGCAGTAAGCCGTTCCATCAACCGCACCGTGTTGGCTCGGCGGTCCACGGTGTCTTGGCCGCTCATGGATTTGAGCCGGCAATTGCGACGGCCCTTGACGAACAACACGCTCACGCGGTCGCAGCCGATCAAGCCGCGTCCATCGTTTGCCAGCACGAAGGCGGTGCGGTCCAAATCCAAATCGGCATGCACGCGTTCTGCGAAGGCTTCGTATTGCGCCCAAAGTGCCGCACGGTCGCGGAGGTTTCGCAATTCTTGCCGGCGGTTGAAGTCTGCCGCGATTTCGCTCAGGGTTTCGAGGAACCGCAAAAAGCCCTGCTGAGCCGCCAACGAAGTGCGCGGTCTTTGGAAGATTTCCAACAGCCCCACAACTTGTTCATCGGAACGGATCGGGGCGAACAGAATTAAAAACTCGGTGGGGTTTTCCGTTTGGCCGTTTTGTTCGCTGCGTTCGGCGGTTCCGGGGGGGACCGAAAACGCCGCCGTTTGCCCGATGGCCCGTTCGAGCAACCGGGCGTGGGCTTCCAAAGAGTCTTCGCTCATTCCCACCTCGGTCGCGGGCAAGTCGACTTGATGAACCAATTCCATCTGCCCCTGCGGGTTGAGTGCCCAAATCGCCCCGGCCACCGCTGCCAATGCGGGAACGGCTTCGTTCAAAAGTTCGGTGAAAAACTCCCCGGAAGCAATCGGTTCGGCAGCCCGCTGCGCGAGATGATCGAGCAGATCTTCAATCTCCGTCCATGAGATCTCCGCGCGGGTGGGGGCGGAGCGGGGGGAATCGTGGGCCATAATCAACTCAGTATAGCTTCGCTCTCATAAATTCCCAATCCCCCGCCCGGATCGGTTGCGCTGCGTGAGATTCGCAAAATGTTCTGCGGCACTGCCACGGTTTAGATCTTCCGTGTATTCAGGCGACTGATCGTCGGCCTTAACATGTTGTCAAGATTTCTTGGCGCGGTGGGTTTGCGGTTTCGGCAAGCCGGCGGGGCGAAGAAGGAATCGGTTAAGTCCGAAAGCCCTTCCAGGAAGGCGATTGCGGGGCCGGGGTTCGATTGTGCCAATTCTTTTCAACGCACCGCTTAGCATGCCGGCACGGGTTGTGCAAATGGTTGGAGTGGAAGCGACGGGAAGAAGTAAACGGCTCGTGCCGTGGCCGTCGTTTCCGAGAGAGCGTGCGTGGCGACCTGAGAGACCGCCACCGAACCGATGACCTGAGAGACCATCGGTTCTTTGCTTGGCTGCCGAGACGTTGCGAAGGGCTTTGGTTATCGAGTTCCACCAAAGCCCGCGCAGCGTCTCCGGCAGCCAGTTTTGCTTTCCAAGCTCGCCGTTTTCTGCGAGCATTGACAACCTCTGCCGGCGGGCGTTAATTGAACGATGAAGTTCCTCAACGGCGTTCGATGCTCCAAAACTTTGCCCCAAAGCCTCTCTCAAAACCATGCCGGACATTGTGCTGACCACGTTCAACGCCCGCTATCATCATAGCGCGTTCGGCCTGCGCTATTTGTTGGCCAACATGGGCGACCGGCGGGCAGACACCGAAATGCTGGAATTCGGCCTCAGCGAAAATCCCTTGGATGCGATGGATCAAGTTCTTTCGCGAAACCCCCGCATTGTGGGCGTGGGAGTTTACATCTGGAACGTGGAACCGTCGCTGCGGTTGGTCGAGGATCTCAAGCGAGTCCGCCCCGATTTGGTCGTGGTTTTGGGCGGTCCCGAAGTCAGTTACGAATGGGACGCACAACCCATCGTGCAGCTTGCCGACTATGTGATTCCCGGCGAGGCGGATTTGCTGTTTCCCCAACTCTGCCGGCGAATTTTGGCAGGCGATGCACCGAAAGAGAAAATCCAAATCGCCGAACTTCCGCTGCCTGCGGACATCAAACTGCCTTACGAAGAATACCAACCGGAAGACATCGCCAACCGCGTGATTTACGTGGAGGCTTCGCGGGGCTGCCCGTTTACTTGCGAGTTTTGTCTCTCGGCTCTCGAAATCCCCGTGCGACAATTTCCGCTGGAAGATTTTTTGAACGCGATGCAAACGCTCTTCGAGCGAGGCGTGCGGCAGTTCAAATTCGTGGACCGCACGTTCAATCTCAACCTCAAAATCAGCCGGGCGATTTTGGAGTTCTTCTTAGGCCGCTACGTACCGGGATTATTTTTGCACTTCGAAATGATTCCCGACCGCTTGCCCGAATCGCTGAGGGACATCATCGCCGAGTTTCCGCCGGGGGCTTTGCAATTTGAAGTCGGGATTCAGACGTTCGATCCGGTGGTTTCCGAGCGGATTAGCCGTCGGCAGGATGTGGAAAAGTTGGAAGACAATCTCAAATTCCTCCGCGAACAAACCGGCGTTCACGTGCATGCGGATTTGATCGTGGGATTGCCGGGCGAAGATCTGGACACATTCGCGGCGGGGTTTAATCGTCTGGTGGCGTTGGGGCCGGAGGAAATTCAAGTCGGGATGCTCAAGCGATTGCGGGGCACGCCGATCATCCGCCACGATGCCGACTGGCAAATGGTCTACAGCCCGCATCCGCCTTATGAAGTTTTGCAGACCCGCGACTTAGATGCCGGGCTGATGTCTCGCCTCCGCCGCTTCGCCAAGTTTTGGGATTTAATCGCCAACAGCGGCAACTTCGTGGAAACCGCACCGCTGTTATGGGAACGCAGCGAACCTTTCGCGGGATATTTGGCCTTTTCCGATTGGCTCTACGAACAGGAACAACGCACGCACGGACTGTCGCTGGTTCGTTTGATGGAACGCCTGTTGGAATTTTTGACCGAGGTGTGTGGGCTGCCCGCCGGCGAAGTGGCGGAACGATTGTGGCGGGACTATCAACGCGGCGGACGCAGCGACCGCCCGCGACTGTTTGCCGGTTACGAACTCTCCCCGCCGATTCATCAAAGAAAATCCACCACCGCCCCCCGCCGCCAAGCCCGGCACATCGTGGAATCGTAATCGACTCAACGGAAAGGATCTCACGCAAAATCGCGAAGACGCAAAGGAATGCATGGGGAATCGGTTGGGTGCGGGTTTCCCTCCCGGTTCTGGGGATGGTATCTTGAAGTTTTCCATTCCCCTTTGGCCCGAATGTCTTCCTGCTTATGACGAACGTCACCGCAACCGCGAAGAAAATTATTGCCAACATTGAGGAAGTCGTCATCGGCAAACGGCAGGAAATCGTGCTGACGCTGGTGGCTTACTTCTGCGAAGGGCACATTCTTTTGGAAGATGTGCCCGGCGTGGCGAAAACGATTTTGGCCCGCGCGATCGCCGCCAGCGTGGGCTGCGTGTTCAACCGCATTCAATGCACGCCGGATTTGCTGCCCACCGACATCACCGGGGCTTCGGTGTTCAACCCCAAAACGACGGAGTTCGAGTTCCGCCCCGGCCCGTTGTTCACGCAAATTCTGCTGGCCGATGAAATCAACCGCACCACGCCGCGAACTCAGGCGGCGTTGTTGGAAGCGATGGCCGAGCGCTGCGTGACGGTGGATGGAACCACCTACGATCTCAAGCCGCCGTTTATGGTCATCGCCACGCAAAACCCGGTCGATCACGAAGGCACGTTTCCGCTGCCGGAAGCGCAACTGGACCGATTTTTGATTCGGCTGAGTTTGGGCTATCCCTCGCATAAGGATGAAGGCCAAATGCTGGAACGCCTGCGGAGTTCCCACCCGATTGATGCCTTAAAACCCGTGGTGAGCGCCGCCGAGGTCATCGCCTGTCAAAAAGCGATTCGCGACGTTCACGTCGATCAGAAGGTAAGGGATTACATTTTGGACATCGTGCATGCGACCCGCGAGAACGAACACATTTTGTTGGGCGGCAGCCCGCGGGCTTCAATCGCGCTCTATCGGGCTTCGCAAGCGCTGGCGGGGATTCGCGGGCACGACTTCATCACGCCGGATGACGTGAAACGAGTCGCCCCGCCGATTCTGTCGCACCGCATGATTCTGAAACCCGAAAGCCGACTGCGAAAAATCCTGCCGGCTCAGGTCGTCGAACAAATCCTCGCCGATGTCGCCGTGCCCACCATGCAAAACGCCTGACCCAAGAAAGCCATTCATGCGAACCTTATTGATTTCGGTCCTTTCCATTTGGACTTTGGGATATGTTTTCGGCCCGCAAGTAGGCATTGCGGATGAACTAAGAGTTTTTGGCAAGGCAGAACGCACCGCGATTGATGAACGGGTCTCGCAAGCCGCCGATGCGCGGGAGGGAAAACCCAAGCAAGTGTTTTACGGCACGCTGGCAGGTTGGAGCATTTCGCGGATGCCTTTGCGAGCTGAAGAAGAACTCGAATTGGCCAAGGCGGAACACAAAGCGATTTTGAAAGCCCTGAAAACTTCGCCCGCCCCGCCTTTGGCGGGGAAAGTGCTCAAACAATTGACGAGACATTTGCCGGGGGTGGCTCCTTCGGAGTTTCAGTATTCTTTGACGATCATCGAGACGCCCGACTTTCGTGCCTGGACGGCCGGCGGCGGGTTTTTGTATCTCAGCCGTCCGATGTATGCCGCCTTGACGAACTCCAAGCCGCATGCGGAAGATCGGCTGGCGTTCGTAATCTCGCAAGAGATGGGGCACGTGGTTTATCAGCATTGCCGAGTGGGCTATCAGCTTTTGAAATTGGAAAGCCTGGCCCAGCGCGAACAACTGAAAAAAGCAGAACTTTCCCAGCTCAAAAAAACGGTGAACGATGCAGTAAAGATCACCGGCGGGTTGCTGAAGTTTTTGTATCAACCCAATCAGGTCTACGAAGCCGACTTGTTCGCAGCCGATCTCTGCCGCAATGCCGGTTTCGATGTGGAAGCCGGTTTGGACATTCTTAGGCAAGGCGTGCTGGCCGAAAAACAGGGCGGGGAATTACTAGCCGACCCCGCGCATGCGCTGCTCTCGAACGAGAACCCCGCCCAGGAAAAAAACCGGCCCTCGGCGAGCGAGCGTCTGCAGCAATTGTGCTTCGAGCGGGATGGAGTGATCGCCGGCGCAATACGGCCTTTGGGAATTTGATGCCAATTCGGAGGAATGGATCAAGCCGAAAAACCTGCATCTTTCCCCGGCGGATCGCGCGGTGGTGCTGGTGCATGGAATGGATTCCACGCTGTCGAAATGTTATCTCAATCTTGCCGGGGCCTCGCGGAAGATCGGGCGTTTCGCGGGCGGCGAATTTTGGGATTTCAATATCCCGGCGATGCCGGCTTGGCCCGCGGGCACGTTTTTGCACCACGAGCTTTCGCGAACTTGCGACCCGAAAACGAAGCTTGACTTCGTCTGCCACAGTGCGGGCGGATTGATCGCGAGGTATTACGCGGAAGTCCAAGGCGGGCCGGTCGAGCGAATCGTGCTGCAAGGCGTGCCCAATCACGGTTCCGATTGGGCCAAACTTCGGCCCGTGATCGAAATGAAGCAATTCGTGTCGGCTTTGCGGCGGGCTATTCGCAAGCCATCGAAAACGTGATCCTGGACGGCCAAGGCCAAATCGCCCACGATCTGCAACCCGAAAGTTTGTTCTTGAACGATTTGAACGGCAGGCAAGCCGACCGCAGCCGATATTTCATCCTCCGCGGGCAGCAGTTCAGCGGCACGGAGATGTTTTTTTTGGGACAAGCCGTGGTCTTAGGCAAAACGGTGGTGACCAAAGAGATCGAGGCGTCGGACCTTCCCAAAATTCTTCGCAAGCGGGCCGCGCGAACCTTGGAAAACTTCGAGCTTCCCGAAGAAGTTCGCCGGGGCGATTTGGTGGTCTCCACCGAGAGTGCCGACTTGCCCGGTGTGGCGGAGGTGCAAACCTTCAAACTAAACCACGGCGAGTTGTCGCGGAACCGCAAACCCATCGCCGCCACCTTAGAGATTTTGAAAGCGAAATAGTAAGGCGCTTCAGAATCGAGGTGTGAACTCCATCCAAAGATTTTCGCTCACGCTTCGGGTTTTCATGGAGCCATCGCCGGGGTTTAGTGAATCCGCACCGGGATTTCCATTTCGTTGGCATTCCGCGCTTGCTGGGTTTTCGGCTCATCGAAAATCGTGGTGATTTCCGCCTTGGCTTTAATTTCTTCGATGAATTTCTGGGCGGCGATTTTTTTGTTCTCTCGTTCCAGGTGGGCTTTGATCTCGTCTTGCACTTCGTTGAACGGCGTGTATTTGCTTTCCTCGCGTTGATCGACCATCACAATTTTGAAGGAATCCGGGGATTCAAACACTTGGCTGGGCCGGCCCGCGGGCAGTTCAAACAAGGCTTGATCGAGCCGTTTGTCGGCCAGGCTGCCTTGTTTGGTCCATTCCCAACGGCCGCCATTGGCGGCATTGGGGCCATCCGAGAGTTCTTGAGCCACCTCGGTAAAGTTTTTCCCGCGCGTGGGTTTTAGCTTCTCTATGATTTTGTTCAAGTGCTCTTTGGCACCCGTTTGTCCGCCGTGCTTGCGGAAATCCACCAAGATTTGCTGCCATTTCACGCGGGCGGGAATGAAGTAGGCTTCGTGGTAGTCGGTGTAATACTTCAAAAGTTCGGGCCGCCCGAGTTCCACGTCCGACTTGGTTTTTGTTCCCAGAAATTCCATCGCCATGCGTTGGTTGGCGAAGTTGGTTTTCAGGTTGGCCAGCGAGGTATGCTGCTTGCGGAGTTCCGCTTCAAGTTCCAATTTGCTGGTCACGCCGGCTTCCTTCATCATCCGTTCCATTTCTTGATTGAAGGCATTATTGATGAAGCCGTTGAGCATCTTGATCTGTTCTTTTTTCAGCATCGACTTTAAACCGTTGGCCAGCAGTTTTCGCTCGATGTGGCTGTCTAAGTCTCGTTGAATAAGCATTTTTCGGGCTTCTTCGTATTGTTCGGGCGGAAGTTTCTCTTTGGCTTCGGCCAATTGCGTGCCGTAGCGTTCCAAGACTTCCGAGGCCAAAATGGGCGAACCGTTGACGATCGCCACCGTTTGGCTGCCCGAAAGCGGATTGTTCCCGGCGGTCCCCATCTCTAAATTCATCTTGAGATTGCTGGGGTTTGTCAGGGGATTTCTCAGCGGATTGTTCTCGGCGGTCTTGGTCTCCAAACTCGTCTGGATGATGGGCGGATCGAGCGTCGCGGGAACGTCATTCCCCGCATCGATGACTTTTCGCGGCTTTTCCTCCGCGTTCGCTGTGGCGTTCTCGATCGGAATGGAATCTGCCGGCTCGTTGTTGAAGGAAATTCGCGGCGGGGGCGGTCCCATCACCGGATTATCGACTTTGGCCTTCCGCAGCGAATCGCAGCCCGCGAGCGCCAGAATGATAACGAGAGAATATCGCACGCCGTGCATAAGGCATCTTCCGAACGGACAGAAAATTCTGCGTGGAAAATAGGGATGAAACCAGACCGATTGGTCCTAGTATCGTCAACGATGAGAGGGGAACCGCAAACGATTTGGCAAGCCGCGGGAGTATAAACCAGATTCGGCAAACAGGTAAACCTCGGTTTGCCAGAGTTAATCTGTACAAAGGAATGGTTTCGAGGAGGTTTGCGAAAAACCCGGTCTTGACCCGGCCCCAAATCGGGGGATAACCTCCAGAGATGGCAAAATACGCAGCGGCAGCGAGGCCGCCTTTATTTCTGCGGAGCCAGGATTTTTATGATCGATCACCCAGCCGATTCGTCGGCCAAATTGTTCGTTTTAGATACCAACGTCATACTTCACGATTCGGGATGTATTCGCTGTTTTGAAGAACACGACATTGCCATTCCCATCACGGTCTTGGAAGAACTCGACCGCTTCAAGAAGGGCAACGAAGACATCAACTTCCACGCCCGCCATTTTCTCAGAGAATTGGACAGCCTCACCGGGGATGTGCTTTCCTCGGCCGGCGTGCCGCTCGGCGAAGGTTTAGGACGGATTCGCGTGATTCTCGGCCGCGAGATGAACGAAGCGCTCCGGCTCACTTTCTATCAAGATTCTCCCGATCACCGCATTTTGAACACCACGTTGTCGCTGCAAAACAGCGAACCCAATCGCCGGGTGATTTTGGTTTCCAAAGACACCAACCTGCGACTGAAAGCCAAATCGCTGGGGTTGCCCGCCCAGGATTACGCCACGGACAAGATCGAAAGTTTCGACAAGCTCTACACGGGCAAACGCATTGTCGCCAACATGCCAACCGAATTGGTGGATGAGTTCTACCGAACCGCGCAAGGCAGCGTGCCCGCCGCGGAACTGAGTTTGATCCCCAACCCCGTGGCCAACGAAAACTTTATTCTAAGAAACGGCTCGAAGTCGGTGCTCGCGCGGTATCGGTCTGAAGATTTATCTTATTGCCGGGTTTTGACCAACAAAGCCTACGGCGTCAAACCCCGCAATGCCGAGCAGTCGTTCGCCTTAACTGCCCTCACCGATGACAACGTCAAACTCGTCACGCTCGCGGGCAAAGCGGGTTCCGGCAAGACGCTGCTCGCCTTGGCCGCTGCGTTGGAATGCCGCACAAACTATCGGCAAATTTTACTGGCCAGACCCATCGTGCCTTTGAGCAACCGCGATTTGGGTTTTTTGCCGGGCGACGTGAGCGCCAAACTCGACCCCTATATGCAGCCTCTGTACGACAACCTCACGGTGATTCGCCATCAACTCGGCGACAGCGACGATGCCCGGCGGATTCCCGAAATGCTGGAATCGCACAAACTCGAAATTTCGCCCCTGGCCTACATTCGCGGTCGCAGTTTGCAGCGGGTGTTCTTCATCGTGGATGAAGCCCAAAACCTGACCCCGCACGAAATCAAAACCATCATCACTCGCGCGGGCGAGGGCACGAAAATTGTATTGACCGGCGACATTCAACAGATCGACCATCCGTATCTGGATTCGCTGTCCAACGGTTTGACTTACCTCATCAACCGCATGGTGGGCCAACCGATTTATGCCCACGTGACGTTGGAAAAAGGCGAACGCTCCGAACTCGCCGAACTCGCCAGCGATTTGCTGTGAGTATGGTTCGCGAGAAATCAATAAGTGCCTTGCCGCTCACTTTGCAAAACACTTATTTCCCAACCGCCCTTACGCGGCGGCGGGGAGTTCGTTGTCGCCTTCGGTTTTGAACTCGCCGTGTTCGTTGACATCTTCGAAGCGGACGGACATGCGTTTCGAGACGCCGGATTGCTCCATCGTCACGCCGTAGATCACGTCGGCAATCGTCATCGTCGGTTTCTTGTGAGTGATGATGATGAACTGCGTGCTGCCTTTGAACTCTTCCAACAGCTGCCGAAGCGGCCCACGTTGGCTTCATCCAAGGGCGGCATCCACTTCGTCGAGCAAGCAATAAGGACTGGGCCGGGTTTTGAAGAGCGCGAACAGCAGCGCGAAGGCGGTGAGGGCTTTTTCGCCGCCGCTCATTAGTGAAATGCTTTGGAGATCCTTGCCCGGCGGACGGGCGACGATTTCGATGCCGCACTCTAATACATCGTTGGGATCTTCCAGCACGATGTCCCCATCGCCGCCGCCGAAGGCTTTGCGGAACAAATGCTGAAAATGCCCGCGAACCGGCTCGAAGGTTTCCACAAACATGCGTTTGCTCTCGCCGTTGATGCGGCGAACGATGTCTTCCAGCGTGCGTTTGGCTTCGGTCAAGTCGTCCAATTGCGTGCGAAGATGATGGAACCGCGTCTCCATTTCTTCCAAAGTGCTGAGGCTGTCGGTGTCGATGTTGCCCATCGTTTTGAGTTTTCGCCGCAGCCGGTTGACTTCGTTTTCCAAGTCCTCGCGGATGTCTTCGTATTCGGGAAGTTGCCGGGTATTTTCCCAAGCCGAAGGTTTGCCGTCGGCATCGGAAATCGCATCGGGTTCCGACGACAAGTCGTCGGCTTCGGGATTTTCCATGATCTCGGCGACCAATTCATCGACGTGGCTGTCTCGCCAGTCGGGGTGGTTTTCATCGAGGTAATCGGCGTAGGCGGAACTGCCGGAAGACACGACTTCCTCCAAGGAGATTTGATACTCCTCTTGGATTTTTTCATCGAGCACGGCCAATTGATGCCTGATGTCGCGGGCTTCGATTTCCACGCAATGCTGGCGGTCGTTCAGATCCCGCCGCTCGGCGCGGAGTTTGGTTTCTTCTTTCAGCAGCACCGCTCTTTGGCCACGGAGCATTTCTTTCTGCCGCAAGAAGCCGCTGGCATTGGCGGCGATTTTTTCTTGGTCGATGGCTAACTCGGCCAACGTCGCGTTGGTGTTCAAGATGTGCAGCACAATTTCGCGGCGTTTTTCGATCACCGAAACCAACCGCCGTTCGGCTTCGTCTTTTTGCTGCAAGCGGGTTTGCTGATCGCGTTCCAAACGCTCCGCCGCGTTTTGCAGACCGACCAATCGTTCTTCGTGCTTGGCGAGATTCAACTGCTCTTCCGATTTGAATTGCTCCAAAGTTTGCAGGCGATGTTCCGAGCGGGCCAGATCAAATTCCAGCGTGCTGATCTCGCTTTGCAGGGTTTCCACCTGTTCTTCGGTTTGGGAGAGCAAATGTTTCCGCCGCTTTTAGTTCTTCGGTCAGGCGTTCGCTTTCTTCGGTCAAGCGGGTAATTTCGGTATCGAGCGCATCCCAATCCCGCATCAGGCGGACGAGTTCTTGCTCGTGCCCGGTGTAGTCGGCTTTCAATTCCGCGTGGCGGTCGGCGAGTTCTTGCAGGTCCGAATCCGCCGAATCGAGCGCCCCATCGAACTCGGTCAGGCTTTCGGAAAGTTCTTCGAGCCGGCGTTCTTCGCGGAGGATTGTTTTCTCGCTGTTAAGTAGATCGTATTTCAATTGGCGAAGTTCGCTTTTTCGCGAAACTAACGCCGTCTCCGGGCGGAGCGAACCCACGGTCAGTTGGCCATCCGATTCCAAGAGTTCGCCTTGCAGCGTGACGAACCGGCAGCCTTTTCCCTTGGCTTGGGACAGGGCGAGCGCTACATCCAGGGTTTCCACAATCCAAGTATCGGCTAATAATCGCGAAGGCAAATCGGGTAGCTTCTCGCAGGAATGCACCAATTGATCGGCCCGGCATTCCACGCCCGGTTCCGCCGAAAGATCGACCGAGGAAAACTTTTCCCAAGCCGACGATTCCATCGTCGGTTCCGACGACAAGTCGTCGGCTTGGGGGTGGGTGCAGAGAGTGGAAGTTTTTTCCGGGGAGTGGGCCAGAAAACCCACGCGGCCGGAGATTTCGTAGGTTCCGGTTTTCAGGTACTGAATCAAAGCATCCAACTCTTCCAGTACAATAAGTTGCGCCCGGTTGCCGAGCGCGACTTCCAATAAGGCGGCGTGTTTCAGTTCGACTTTTAAGAGATCCGCCACGCTGCCTTGGATTTGGTTCCAAGGCGGTTCGGGGTTGGTTTCGGCCCGCTGCAAAATTTCGCGGACGCCCACGCCCAAACCTTGTTGTCGGCGTTCGAGATCCTCCAGCACGCTTTTGCGGGCTTTCCAGGCGCTGCGTTGTTCGCGAAGATTGGAGAGGGCTTGCAAATGTTCGTGGCGTTCTTCCAAAACTTCCCTTCGGCGGGTGTGGATGCTTTGGATCTGATCGCCCATGTGGACCACCCGCTCGCCGGAGTCTTCCAAGCGGCCGCGGCGAAGTTCGCAATCAGCCCGGCAAGCGGCGATGGCTTTTTCCAAGGCGTCCCGGCGAATTTGCACGGCGGCTTTGGAATCGGCGGAGATTTGCAGTTGCTTGTTCAACCCCGCGACCTGCGTGCCCGCTGCCGAGGCTTCGCGCATCTGTTCGAGCAGGGTTTCGCGTTTGTCATCGACTTGGGTGCGTTCGGTCTCGATGCGCTCGGTCAGCGATTTGATTTCTGCCACGTGCTTTTTGAGTTGTTCTTTGCGTTCGCGAAATTCTTTCGCGAAGTGGGCAACTTGCCCGCGCACGTGTTCCATTTCGAGGACGACTTCCGTCGCACGGGCACTCATCACGGTGCGTTGTTTGCGGAGGCGGGCGAGTTCGCCATCCAATTCTTTCAAACGGGCCGACTGAAAGCGAACGGTCGATTCGTGCGAGGCCAAGGTTTCCCGGCGGGCGGAACCGGCGCGTTCGACGACGTGCAGTTCATCATCGACCGCCGCGATTTGCACGTCCAACCCGCCGAGTTGGTCTTCCAGTTTTTGATGCTCGGCGTTCAGCGTTTCCAAGCGGGCAGTGCATTCGGCGATTTCCGCATCGAGTTCTTCCAATGCCTGTGAGCGAAAGCGGTAATCGTCCCCGGCAAGTCCCCACCAGAGTTTTTTCAGTTCCGTGGAAATCTCGCGAAACTTGGCGGCTTTGCCTGCTTGGCTGCGGAGGGAAGTCAACCGGCTTTCGACTTCATCCACAATATCGGTCAGCCGCAATAAGTTTTGATCGACCCGCTCCAATTTTCTCTGGGCTTCGGCTTTGCGGGCTTTGAAGCGGCTAATGCCGGCGGCTTCCTCGAAGATCAACCGCCGGCTGGCGGCGTTGGCCTGCAAAATCTGATCGACGCGGCCTTGCTCGATAATGCAATACGCGGCGGAACCGGCTCCGGTTCCCATGAACAGATCTTTGATGTCTTTCAACCGGGCCGTGTTGCGGTTGATGAGGTATTCCGCATCCCCGTTGCGCCACAATCGGCGGCCGATTTGCACTTCTTGGGCATCGGTCGGCAGAAAGCCGGAGGTGTTGTCGAAGGTCAGGGTGGCTTCGGCGTAGTTGTTGGGTTTGCGGCCTTGTGCTCCGTTGAAGATGACGTCCGTCATCTCTTTGCCGCGCAGACTCTTCGCGCTTTGGTCGCCGAGAATCCATTTGATCCCATCGACCACGTTGCTTTTGCCGCTGCCGTTCGGCCCCACCACGGCAGTGATGCCGGGGGAAAAGTCGAACTTAGTTTTATCCGCAAAGCTTTTAAAGCCCAGCAGTTCCAGCGATTTCAACATGCGAAAACCTGCAACACCCTTCCCTGGGCGTCGCCATAAAATTTTGTGCAATGAGACTGTCTCATCAAGTGGAGTTTCGGCCTCCTTCTGTCTGAAACAGTCGCTTAGCCTGGATTATTCATAAGGAAATGTGATTTGGCAACAATCCATTATTAGAGAATGAGTTGTGTCAAATCCTTAAATTGCAGTCCTTCATCGTAACCCGAAGCGTAAGCGAGGACTGAGATTAGTTTCCCTCGCTTACGCTTCGGGTTACGAATAATCCGAGTCAGCACAAATTCATGGCGTGTAAGTTACTTCGATTTCTCGGCAGGGGCCGGTTCCGGCTCTGCGTCCAGTTCCTCATCCTGCGTCGCGTAGTTCTGAGGTTTGAGGATTCGGCGGAGATCGTACCACTTTCGCTCATCTTTCAAAACATCATCTTGGGGAGCAATTTCCGGTTCCTCCGGTGCGGATTTCCGCTTCACGTCCGTATTCGCATCGCTGGATTTCTCGGAATCGTCCGGTTCGTCGGAGTCCGATTTTTTGCTGGGTTCGTCCCAAGAACCATCCACGGCTCGTTCCATATTCTGCGGTTTTTGCTCGGCTTCAAACAGGTTGGGAACCACTCCGGAATTGCCCACCCGCGTGCTGCGTCCCCGTTTGTCGGGATGTTTCGGGTTGGGTCGGAAATAAACCCGCCCGCCTTTGGGAAGGGCATCGATTTCCAAATTCCCCGGCAGGTTTTGTTGGTGGTCGGCTTGCACGAGCATTTGGGCCACATCGGGATAACTGGCATCCATCGAACTCACGGCCCGAACCACATCGGCAATCCGCCGCGAAACTTGTTGGCGTTGATCGGGTTTGCCCACTTCGTAGCGGCTGACGGTAATCGTTTTGCTGCCCGCAGGCGCGGTGATCAGAATGTGTTCCCCCGCCATCACCGCGAGCGGCGTTTGAAACTCTTGCTCGGCATTGAACAGCACGACCTCGGCCTTGCGGCGATTGGTAAGATGCACCAAGGGCGAACCTTCGGTTTCCAGCACGTGCAAGGTGAATTGATCGTTCATCTTTTCTCCGCGAATGAACGGATCGTCGGCATCGAGCACCGACAAAGACCGAAACGCCCCGTAGCGCGTCTCGGCGCTAATGCCGTTCATCAAATTCCTCAAGGCCAGATGAGCCTCGGCATCATCCACCGCCGCCAACGCCGCATATGCGAAAATGCGAAACGCCGGCTCATTCTTGGCGGCCTCGGCCAGATGGGGGATGCCTTCGGAATCTTCCAAGTACGCCAAAGCCACCGAAGCATGGAAGCGAACTTCCAAGGCAGGGTTCTTCAAGGCATGCTTCAACACGGGAATCGCATCGTTGCCCAGGGCTTCGAGTTGCAGCGAGGCTTTCTCGGACGTGGGCGGATTGTTGAGTTGCTCGCTAAGTTTTTCCATCCGCACCCGCTTGGCGATGTTGGTCTCGCGAAACGCGATGTTGCGGATGACCTGCAAATAACGCGGGTAGTTGTCTTTGTATCGCGGGGGAATGTTCAGCACGATTTTCTGATCGGTTTTGGCTTCGGCCAAAGGCTCGCGAAGGCCGTATTCATTGTAGGTGAAGTATCGCGTGCCGATGCGGTCCGCGATGCGTTTGGCGTTGCGGAAGCTGCGAAAATCGTTGCGGAGAAAAATGGTCAGGTCGCGTTCGGTCATCGAAAGCCCGCCGCCCAAGATCCGGCCCCGCCTAAGAACGCCCGCCAAAGTTTCTTTATCGCCTTCGCCGGTGGACACTAAAATCGGTCCCTCGGCCTTGGCGAAGACATGGCCTTTCATCAAACCCTGCCCCGGCACGATGGCTTGTTCCGAAAGATAGGTCTCCATCAACCAACCGCCGTTCAGACTGGTGGATTCGCTTTCGCCCGGCACGCGAACTTCAATGTCGAACCTGTCTCCCTTGTGAACCAAAGGCGGCAAATAGGCCCGCACAATCACCAACGCCGTGTTGGGCGAAGCGAGTATTTGGTTGGGGTTTTTGATGTTTCGCCTGCGCATTTCATCCAGCATCATTTCGCGGTAATTCGAAGGCGGGGGATCGCTGCCCGTGCCGTCCAAACCCGTCACCAAACCCACGCCTTGCAAGGTAATCAGATTTAGCCCCGCAATCGTGGTGTGGTCGCCGATCAAAGGCGTGGTCACCGTGGTTTCCAACGGAGAATCGCTCTCATCGGGGCTTTGCGAGCGGGCGAGGCTTTCCCCATCGCCGAAAGGCGTCGCATTGGTGATGGCCGCCGTAAAGCGGTCGGCTTTGCCGTCCATCATCCCGCATCCGGCCAGCAAAATGCTGAGCATTCCCCAGCAAATCCCGAAAACGTAGCCCAGACATCGAGAAGAGAATTTCATGAAACCAGCACTCCCTTGGAGGAGGGAATCGCACCATCCGCGCAGCAAACAAAACATCCCGAAGGGCAGGGGTCATCAACCGCGTGAAGGCAAAAGCGCGTTCAAGAAGTTGCCGACCCCGGTTCGTGGGGGGATCTCGGTCGGGTTGCGTGGAAATGTGCCAGGGAAAAAAATCGGGAATCTGGAGAGAGAGGCGGGAACCATAAACCGCCGGACGAGATCGGTCAAGAGGAGTTTCAGAGCCGATTCCTGTGTTCCAGTGTTCCGATGAGGAAATTGTCAGAGGGTTTATGGGGCTTGTCAGCGGGAGCGGAATTTGTAAAATGCGACATACGATTACCTTTTTGGTAAAAGGGTTCGGTGGTGTGTGAAAGCCGCTCGGCACATTGAAAGCCGCTCAGCACAAACGGGCAGGTTTCACCGCATACCAATGCACAAATTTTCTCTGGTGTCGAAATGGGTGTCGTTGTCAAAAGAACTGGACTCAACGAAAAAACACATAAACCCGGTTGAAACAATTTAAGCCGCTGTAGCTCAGTTGGCAGAGCGACGCATTCGTAATGCCCTATGGCCCTTCTCGCTCGCCTCTCAAAAACATGCCCAAACGCCTTGTTTTATAGGCTCAAACGCACTTCTTCGCCCCTCCCTACAATATGCGTTTATGGGCCAAAATGGGGGTTAGCTATTGTAATTACAATAGCTCATTTGGCTGGTTTTCCATCCCCAGATGCCGCTTGAGGGCATCCACGGCGGTGGTAACCCGATCCGGCACATCTTCGGCATCGGGGTCATCTATCACCTGAGCGGCGACCGCTCCCCGCCTGATTTCCATTATCTGCAAGAACATCCGAGAACTCTCTTGCATCCTTCACGGATTCATGCGTACATGGGGTCCGGTAGTTACTTTCGTTACCCCGTACCCACAGGAGATGAGAACATGGCGACCAAGAAAACCGCGAAGAAGACCAGCACCAAGGCCGCGAAGAAGCCCGCCCCGAAACGCAATGGCAAGGCAACCGCCACCCCCGCCAAGAAGGCCAAGGCAAAAACGAAACTGAGCGCGCTTGGACGCGGCTGCGAAGGTCTTGTCCGAATCGAAGGAGCCGCTTCGGGCAAAGGACATCGTCGAGAAGATGGCGGCGAAGGGCTATTGGACATCGCCCGGCGGCCAGACGCCGCACGCCACGGTGGTCGCGGCGATCATCCGCGAGATCCGGGACAAAGGCGAAACCTCGCGTTTCAAGAAAGCCGACCGTGGATTGTTCGCGGCGAATTCCTAAACCCACATTCGGAGAAGAGCCATGACCATGTTCTACGTCGCAACGCTGGCACGACGACATTGCCGAGAACTTCCATGAACTTTTCCACAGGAACGCAAGAATGACCAACGAATACTACATTGCCCTAACGGGCGGCCTTTACGGTTATTGGGGTGTTGGCTGCACCCCCACAGAGGCATTGGAAAACGTACCGATGGGGATGGGGTCTAAGAAATCTAAGAAAACCGTGTTTACCATCGAAAGGTTCTTTAGCCAAAAACCCTTCGCGCCCACCGACCGGGCGGCGGAAGACAATGAAGCAGATGCTTGGGTCGGCAAAGACGGAAGCATTAACTGGCTTCGTTGCGAGCGGGAAGATGATTTCGACAAAGGCACATACAATGAATTGATGTCCAAGCACACTAACCCACAGGAGAAGTAGAGATGACAAAAATCAGGCTTGTTTTCAGCGGAAGCTATGAAAATCTCAAAACCGCTAACGTGTTCGCGATTCACCTCGCTTCCGAACGCAAACTCAAGGGAAACAAGCTGGATGTATTGTACATTTGCGAAACTGATGATTACGAACAAGCGATTCAGGATGTGCAAGAATCCATAAACCTTGAGGAATTGGAATTTTGCAGATGCGAACTTTTGTCGATTGGATAAGAGTTTTTGAGAAGCGAAAGGTAACAACACTAACCCAAAGGAAAGAACCATGACCATTTACTACGTCGCAACTCTGGCCCGCTACGTCCTGGTCGAGGCGATGGATGAACCCGCCGCCCGTGAAGCTGGGATGAAAGCGCTTCCAGAACTCTACGCTCCGGAAGGTCGGGCGGCTCCCATCGAAGTCCGAACGATTCGCCCGGCCACGGACGATGAGATCGAACTCCAGTGTTGGCACAACGAGGCAATCGCCCGCGAGGCGGAATCGTAAGCCCGCTTCACGGGTACGCCCTGACGCCCCACGTTTGAAACGTAGGGGCGTTCTCTCATTGGTCGCGTATTCGTTCATGGTTCCACTTCCTCCGCGACACGGCCCAACGTCACGCCAAGTTCGCCGTTCGGTTCCCAATACCGGGTGGGGATTCCGAGTTCGGAGGCGATCAGGATTTCCGCCTGCACGCCAACGCTCTCCCGCCAGCCATCGAGCATTAGGACGACAAGCTGATCGCACCGCTCAAGCAAGGCGCGATCCTGGTGTTTCTTCAAGCGCGAGGGAACATCCAGCATGGGTTGGCCAGGTTCACCGGAATCTGCCCAAGGGCATGCCCCGGCCCGGATGGCGGCTTCCATGTCCTTGAGGAATTCCCATTCCCAGCGGGGGACCAGAACCACGTCCTGGGCGTTGTATCGTTGAATAATGATGGGTTCGCCAGTTTGGGCCACGGTCAGGTAAGCCCAGCCGAGGGAGTCCCGCATGTGGCTGGCAGGAATGCCCGTCGCCCTCCATCCCGGCAGGCGAGATCGAACGGTTCGTGGTGGATCAGATCAAGTGCATCGGCCGCGATCCGGCGGTCATCAAAGAGACGCTGGCCCAGGCCCGCAGCCAGGCCGAGGACCAGATCGAACGCCTGAAGGCGGAACGTGGCGGCCTGTGTGGCCGACTACGCGACGATCACGCCGTGCTTGGGCAACTGGCCGCATCGTCCCGTCCAGGCGACCCGCGTCTCGCCGACGCCAACGACCGGATACGGGACGCCGAGCGGCGGGTAACGGAGGTCGATGACGAATTGGCCACGCTCGACGGCCAACTGATTGACGAGGCGGAAGTGGCCGAGACCTTGGCGGACTTCGACGCCCTGTGGGATTGTTTGGTTTCACGAGAACAGGCCCGCATCCTAGAGTTGCTGGTCGAACGGGTCGCCTACGAAGCCGAGGCCGGCAGTATTTCCATCACATTCCGGCCCGCGGGCATCAAAGCGCTCGCTTGCGAAATGGCCCAACGAAAGGAAGACGCAGCATGATTACGATTGAGCGAAAGGTTCATTTTGGGCAGGGCGAGAACACCCGGAAAGAAATCCGGGAAGGCGAAGCGACGCCTTCACCGCGTGGCGGCCGGGTGCCGCGTGTTGCGCGGTTGATGGCCTTGGCTATCCGTTTCGAACAGTTGATCCGGGACGGTGTCGTGGAGGACCAAGCGGAACTGGCCCGGCTGGGACACGTCAGCCGAGCTCGGCTGACGCAGGTCATGAATCTGCTTTCCCTCGCGCCGGACGTGCAGGAGCAGATTCTGTTCTTGCCAGTGACGGAGCGAGGGCGCGACGCCGTCACGGAGAAGCAGCTTCGGCCGATCGCGGCCACGTCGAGTTGGAAGAAGCAAAGTCGGATGTGGCAGTGCCTGGAGGGTAAACGGTCTGGAACCTAAACTGGCCGAGGTTCACGCGACGATTGCCAACCTGGATAAACGCGAGAAGGAACTCCGCGAGCAGATGGTCGACCCGTAGTCGCGCCGTCTCTTTTCCCGGACGAGCATGTGCGTCCGGTCCCGCTCTTTGACAATTCGGTTTGTGTAATGAGCCCTCGGGCGTGACGACCCCGGCGGCTTTGATCGCCTATCAAAAACTGCAACTAAAACTGGTCACATTTTGATTCTGCCAGTTTTTACCCTGCGTCTATCCACAACTACGTCAGATCGCCAGTTTTCAAATTGCCCTTGAGTCTTCAGCAGCGAGTGATGTTTAAGAACCTCAAACCTCCCCGCCAACCCCTTTAAACTTCTCCACAAACGCTCCGATCTTCTGAAAAACGCTTTGCTTCTTCGTCAGGTACTGCGGATTGAGCGGACTCATTTTGGGAAGAATGGCGTTGAGCTCGGTGCCGTTCTCACTGGCATATTCTCGTCGCAGCGAAGTACTGATATACCGCTTGGCCGCTTCCATGTTTAGGCTTTCATCGGCAATCAGCTCGCTGGCCTCCCGCTGTTGCTCGGCCTGTGCGAAACCAAAAAAGGCCTCGATCACGCTGGCTTTGTCCGGAAGTTCGTCCAGATTCGCTTGGTTGATGAAGTCGACCACCAGGCTTTCCTTGGCACGATTGCCCAAGCTGGAACGAATCAACCGCCGTACCTCGTCGACCAAGCTCGACTTTGTTCTTGGCCTTTTTATTGTGCTCGAAGATCAGCTCCAGAATGTAATCCAGATTGATCTCCTGCGACTTCAGCAGGTCGACCTCAAACACCACGTCAGTCCCAATCGATCGTGGACTGTTCTTGTTCGTCGCCGGCCTTTTCGCGTCGCAGCCAGTCGCGGATGTCGTTGTAGGTCGAGCGGTAGTCCTGGATCTTGCGGTCAGGCTGGCACTTGAATGCTCTGCAATGTCGTCAGATCTTCATCACTCACGTAATGCTTTGCTTTGAAGGCCTCAACTTGCTTCGGGGTCATCCATGTCGATGTCCTGCAGTGCTTTCAGGCAAGCGAACTCATCGTAGTTCTGCAGCACGTTCTCGACCCGCAGGTACTCGCCAAACAGCTTCGCAAAGGCCTTCTTGTCCCTTCTCTTTTCGATATCCTCAGGGTTCGGGAAAGCGCTCTTCCAGCTCCGCGACCACTTCCATAAAGCCACGCCGAGCCTCGCCCGTTACGATGTCCGTGAAGCCTTCCATGTATTCTGTGTAGCTTTTCTCCAGCACGACGTTTTTCGTGTTCTTGTCTCCGAACAGCGTGATCGCGTCGATGGTCGCCTGTTCCAAGTCGCGGAAGGTCACGATATTGCCAAAAGTCTTGGTCGCATCATAGATGCGGTTGTGCGCGAATACGCTTGAATCAGCCCGTGGAAACGCAGGTTCTTGTCCACGAACAGCGTGTTGAGTGTGGGCGCATCAAAGCCAGTCAGAAACATCCCCACCACAATGAGCAAATCGATTTCCTTGGACTTCACCCGCTTGGCCAGGTCACGGTAGTAGTTCTGGAAGCCGTTGCTGTCCACGCTGAAATTGGTTTTGAAATAGCGCGTTGTAGTCAGCGATGGCCGCGTTCAAGAACTCCTTGGCGCTGCTGTTCATCGCCGACACCTCAAAGCTTTCATCCTGAATGTCGCCCATCGCATCCTGCTCTTCGTTCGCGGCAAACGAGAAGATGGTGGCGATCTTCAGGGGTTTGTCGCTGCTCGGCCTGCAGCTTGTTCAGCGTTTCATAATACAGCTTCGCCGCATCCACACTGCTGACCGCGAACATGGCATTGAAGCCCTCACCGCTCGCCCTGCAGACGGTGCGTTTTCTGGCGGAAGTTGGTCAGGATGTACTGGCGAGATCTCGCGGATACGTTCGGGGTGCAGCAGTGCCTGCTCGTTCTCGGCGGCGTCAGCTTTTTCTCGTCCTGTTCGGTCTCGATCGCCTTGAACTGCGGGCGCACATCGTTGTAGTCGACCTTGAACTTCAGCACCTTTTCGTCGCGGATCGCGTCGGTGATCACGTAGGAATGCAGCTCGCGCCCGAACACGCTGGCCGTCGTCTCCGCCCCCGGCGCGTTTTCCGGGAAGATCGGCGTGCCGGTGAAGCCGAACTGGCAGAACTGTTTGAATTTCCTCTTGAGGTTCTTCTGCGCCTCGCCAAACTGGCTGCGATGGCACTCGTCGAAAATGAAGACGACGTGCTGGGTGTAGATCGGCAGGTCGCCTTCGCTCTTCATCAGATTGTTGAGCTTCTGGATCGTGGTGACGATGATCTTGTTGTCGTCCTTGGAGAGGTTGCGCTTCAATCCGGCGGTGCTGTCCGAGCCGTTGACGCTGTCCGGCGAGAAACGCTGATACTCCTTCATCGTCTGGTAATCGAGGTCCTTTCGGTCCACCACGAAAAAGACCTTGTCGATGAAATCCAGTTCGGTGGCGAGGCGGGCCGCCTTGAAGCTGGTCAGTGTCTTGCCTGAGCCCGTCGTGTGCCAGATGTAGCCGCCGCTTTCCGGCTTGCTCCAGTGTCTTGCCCGAAGGAGCTTCTGATCTTCCACAGGATGCGTTCAGTCGCGGCGATCTGATAGGGGCGCATCACCAGCAGCGTGTCGCTGACATCGAAGACCGAATAGTCCAGCAACACCCTCAGCAGCGTGTTCTTCTGGAAGAAGGTCGCGGTGAAATCCTTCAGGTCCTTGATCAGGCTGTTGTCGGCCTTGCGCCCAGTTCATGGTGAAGTCGAAGCTGTTCTTGTCGCGCTTGGTCGTGTTGGCGAAATAGCGCGTGTCGGTGCCGTTGGAGATCACGAAGATCTGCAGGTACTTGAAGAGCGAACTTTCGCTGTTGAAGCTCTCCTTGCTGTAGCGGTGCATCTGGTTGAACGCTTCGCGGATCGCGACGCCGCGCTTTTTCAGCTCCACCTGCACCAGCGGCAACCCGTTGACCAGCATCGTCACGTCGTAGCGGTTCGCATGGTGCCGGCTCTGCTCGAACTGCTTGATGACCTGAAGCTTGTTGCGGGCGAGGTTCGTCTTATCGACCAGATAGATGTTCTGGATGCGGCCATCATCGAAGACGAAGTCGTGGATGTAGTCGTCGTGAATCTTGCGGGTCTTGTCGACGATGCTGTCGCTGGGCCGTCCAGATAGGTCTCAACGAAACGCAGCCATTCGTTGTCGGTGAACTGCACATCGTTGAGCGCTTGCAACTGCGTACGCACATTCGCCAGCATGGCGTCCGGTGTCTTCAGGTCCTGGCAGAAACTCATAGCCCTGATTGCCAGGTCCTGGATCAGCTCGCGCTCGAGATCGGCCTCAGTCTGGTAGCTTTCCGCGGCCTTCCAGGCGCGGGTGTACTTGTCCAGGACGATGAAGCGGTTCGACTCGGCGATGGGTTTGTGTGATCAGTCATCGGACGCTTGCTTCCTGCCAGATATCGGTAGTGTTCTCACGATGTTCAATCAGATAGCTCAGACTCTTTTGTCGTGCGGCTCGAGATCGGAACTTCCTCAGCCGAATGCTTTGAATGACTCGAAAGATTCAATGATCCGCTTTCATAGGGATTTGGACGACCGTCGTCAGTCTGAGGGAGTAGGTGCTCCCATCGCTGATATCCGAGAAAGGTCGATGTCTTCTCAAGAATATTCCGCAGCAAGTTGAAGTGGTATTTCTCGACCTGTCCCGATTCGACGGCTACTTTAAGCTTCGCCAAAAGATATAGATGATACGAAAACGGAGAATCGTTTGGTTGTGGGACCAGTTGATGCCCACCGTCTTCTGTTCTTTCGAAGTCTTGATCTGCTCAACCACTTGCATGCCATAGGGTCGCAGCGTCTTGTCATCGCTCCCAAGCTCGTTGAAGAGCACGTTGAAGAACAGCGGGCCGTGCGTCGTGATGATGAATTTCAACGTCTGATTCGCTGCTCTTGATCAGTTCCGCGAGATCGACCGCGAGCTGGATCAGGTGGTTTTCGTCCAGCGAGCTGACCGGGTCGTCGATGAAGACGTATTCGAGCTGATTGAACTGATCCGTCTCGCGATCGTCAGGTTCGGCGACGTTGAGGGTGCTGATGACCTGATCCAGCAGCGTGTAGAAAACGCTCCAGATGAAGTTGCTTTCTTCGCCCTTTGGAGATTTTGAGATTGCCAGGTGCTTCATCGTCCCGGCTCGAGGAGAAGGTGACCTCTGAAAAGTCGGAACGGTAAACCGGGCGTCAGCTTATCGGTCGGCGTAGCGCTGGAAGTCGGTGATGACCTTGTGTCGTGCCCGATCTTTCAGAAGCCAGTCGGTGTACGCATTCGGCTGGATGCACAGCTTCCGCTCGGTATCGCCAGCTCAGATCATTGTCCCAGTAGAACAGGTCTTCGGTGAAGGCGTTATAGTAGAGGACCTTCCGCGCGGTCCGATTCTTCTGGCGATCTATCGTCCGTCCCCTTCCTCGCTTCGCGTTGTCCTTCGCGATCAATTCTGCGCGATCTCGCTTGAATTCGCGTGACAGCCGCGTCTTGCCGGAGCCATTGAACGCATAGATCAGCTGCACCTTCTTGTCGGCGTCCCCAGCGTTTCAGCGATTTCGGTCAGCGTCTGGCCCATTTACGCAGCCTCCCCGTCCGGCTTGGGAAAGCTCAAGAGCTGATCGCGGTAATACGCATATTGCTTTTGCGCGCAACTCGATTTCTCGCGGCAGGCCTTCGCTGAGCGAGGTCGTCAGCGTGTCGAACTTGTCGAGGATGGCGACAATGCGGGTCTGTTCCTCGAGAGATTTGTCAGGGTCGTCGGGGTAAGGAACCGGCAGCCGCACGTTTTGACCCCATCAATCAGGAGCCTTTTGATCTTACCGCTCGAAACGTACTTCGCTTTCTGATCATGAAAGGCATGCGTTTGCATCGCATACGCGATGAACTTCGGGTTCATGTCTTGTCGGAATGCGTAGCTATCGTCGTGGATCGCGACTTTTTCTTCTCCGAGCCAAGCGACCGCTTTGCCGACGTCTTCGATGGTTTCGCTGACCCCCGCGATGACAACATCATTCGGCTCGGCATACCGCAACGACGCGCCATATCGCTTCTGACCTTGTCGAAAGCGTTTTCTGCGCGAAGACACCATAGTGGGTGTAGATTTCGCCATAGTGGATCGCGCCGATGCCTTCATCCACATAGTCGGCTTTCGTGAACCGCTTTCCACGGATGAACTCACCAATCTCGTCCAAAGGTCTTCCATTCGACTCCCACCTTCAAAGCTGAGCACCGGTCGCGGTAATGGTTGTATTGTTTTTTGCGGGCGGTAAGCTCGGCGGTAAGCTCGGCGGTCAGCTCGCGGTAAGCTCGGTGAAGCTGTCGAGTATCCGGACAATTTCCCCTGTATCGCCAGCGACTTTTCCGGATCGTCCGGGCATGGGATGGGGACCTTGATATTTTGTAGCCAATGCCGCTTTGTCAAGCTATTGCCTCCTTGGTAGCCAGTGTCTAAGGCGATAGTGATATCTATTAGATATAGTAAAAAGTGGTATGAGAGAACTCGTTATCTAGCTCGATCGACTTACCTTGGATGTAGATCAAGAATGTTAACGCCGATTTTTCCAGAACGGTAGTGGATCGCATAAAATAATTTACTTGCGAGAACGAGCCTTTTCATGGATTTATTGACCTCATGCGTTTAGCCCAGTATGATATGTCTTATACCTTGGTCACGCCGTAGTATGGGATATCTCCCTACGCATTGAGTGCTTCCAATCTACGAGTTTTGCCGGTGCTCGTAATGAGTCTTTACATCTTCCCCAGCGGCATCCACTCCACCTCAGCCCCATCCAGCAGCTTCTCCAGAAAGCCGTCGCTCACGCCTCGACTCCTGCCTTCGATCTCCGCGATGATGGCGTCGATGTCCGCGCGCAGCTGGTCGATCTTCGCGACCGTGGTTCTCAGTCCGCATTCAGCTCGGCAATGTTGACCATCTCGCGGGTGTCTTTGGCTTCGACATAGGAGCTGACCGAAGGTTATAGTCCTTGCAACGATCGTCTCATACGGCACCGAGGCGGCGACATGGTCGACGTTTTCCTTGCTGTCGAAAATCTCCATGATCCGCTGCGATGTGCTCGTCCGTCAAGATGTTGTTGTTGGTGTCCTTCTTGAAAAACTCTCGCTGGCGTCGATGAACTGGATGTTCGTGTCGGTCTTGTTCTTGGCCAGCACCAGGATCTTCACCGCGATGGTCGTGCCGTAGAAAAGGTTGGGGGCGAGCGCGATCACCGTCTCGACGTAGTTGTTGTCGACCAGATATTGCCGGATCTTCTGCTCGGCCCCGTCGCGATAGAAAATCCCGGGAAGCAGACGATCGCCGCGCGCCCTTTGCCGACAGATAGTGAGCGCATGGAGCACAAAGGCGAAGTCGGCCTTTGACTTGGGTGCCAGCACGCCCGGCGGGGGCAAAGCGGTCATCGTTGATCAGGGTCGGATCGTCGCGCCGATCCACTTCACCGAATAGGGCGGGTTGGAGACGATGGCATCAAAGGGCTTGTCGTCCCCGAAATGCGGTCGGTGAGCGTGTTGCCGAGCTGGATGTTGAACTTGTCGTAGTTGATGTTGTGCAGGAACATGTTCATGCGGGCGAGGTTGTAGGTCGTGTGGTTGATCTCCTGCCCGAAGAAGCCCTCTTCGATGATGTGCGCGTCGAAATGCTTCTTGGCTTGCAGCAGCAGCGAGCCGGAGCCGCAGGCCGGGTCGTAAATCTTGTTGACGCTGGTCTGCCCGTGCATCGCCAGCTGCGCGATCAGCTTGGAGACGTGTTGCGGCGTGAAGAACTCGCCGCCCGACTTTCCCGCATTGGCGGCATAGTTCGAGATCAGGAACTCATAGGCATCGCCGAACAGATCGATCTGGCTGTCGTGGAAGTCACCGAAATCCAAGCCCCGCAACGCGTTTCAGCACTTTGGCCAGGCGGCTGTTCTTGTCCTTCACGGTGTTGCCAAGGCGCTTGCTGGTCGTGTCAAAGTCCGCGAACAAGCCTTTGATGTCCTCTTCGGAAGGGTAGCCGTTGGCGGAGCTTTCGATGGCGGCAAAGATCGCCGCCAGATCGGTGTTCAGGCTTTCGTTGGTGTTGGCGTCTTTGCGCAACGTTGAAACAGCTGGCTGGGATAGATGAAGTAGCCCTTGGTCTTGATGGCATCGTCTTTGATTTCCGGCGTGATGACATCGTCGGCGAGCTCCGCATAGTCGATGCTCTCGTCACCGCCTCGATGTAGCGGGCAAAGTTCTCGCTGATGAAGCGATAGAACAGCGTGCCCAGGACATACTGCTTGAAGTCCCAGCCATCCACGGCGCCGCGTACATCGTTGGCGATGTCCCAGATTTTGCGTTGCAGGGCGGCACGTTGTTGGGCTCCGGTCATCGTGTTGTTCCTTCTTGATTATTTGGCCCGTCACCTCGGACTTGGCTTACGCTTTCAGCTTTACGGATCGGCTGGCCTCTTCAAAAAAACGTCGAGGTCGCACCGCTTGAACAGTCGATATCCGTTGGCTGGATTCCGGTGCATCGGAATCTTTCCGTGCGCAGCCCATTTGCGCAGCGTGTTTTGTGACACGCCAAGAATGCTGCTGCTTCAGCGGTTTTCACATAGTCCGACAACTTCGTCATTGCTTTTGTTCGCCTACTCAAGAGCAAACCCCTCTTTCCCGTCAGGAGTTTAACAAAGTCTGCACACTCCGCATAGAAGTGCACAGCCCAGAGAGGCGGTCGCGAATTGCCGGCCGGATGGCCTGAATAGTCTGGAAAAAGCTGGCTCCTGTGTGACTCCCGTGGGCTGATTGCCTACCCGCGAAACGAAAACGCAAAAAGGAGCCAAGACGATGAACGAACAGAAGATGCTCGGCGGGCAGCTAGACAATGGGAAGCCAAAGGCCGGTGGAATGATCGCAGCCGTTGGATTCCGCTTTAAACGGGACGCTGAAACACGTCCCGACGCGACGCGAGGTCGCGGCCAAGTGCAAGTTGTTCCGAAACCTCGATGGGTGGCGAGGTGCGAAGAAACGGTCGCCACACGATGGCGAGTTCTCCGTACCGTCGACGGCTGGCGTCTAACCCGCCCGTTCGCCACCACGTCGCCCACGAGGCCGCACGTCGCGGCCTTCTCTTGTTCGTCGGAAAGGCCCCCCAACGCAAACGTGGGCCACGTGTGCGACGACGCCGCCGCCTGGATGCTTGGCCCGTTTCACAACCCGTTGTTCGCGACCCCGAAACCAACCAGGTTGCTAACCCAAAGGGGTCTGTTAAACCAGAGGCCCGCTAGAGTTCTGGCAAGAATTGGGCGAAGAGGGTGGTTGTTCGATTACTCTTCAACCGATGGCATTAAACCAGAGACATCCCAGATACGGACGGATCGATCACCAACGCCGAGGGTTGCCAAAATCGGCATTGCTGGATGAAAGGCCAATCCACTATGCCATAGATAGGTCGCGAATCTCCTCTTCCGACAGTTTTTTTATTCGTTCCAAGTTCCCGTTTGAAATAGCCGCACAGTTCCGTCCCGACTGGACTTGATGCCACCAATCGCCCGTTTGAAGAAACGGATATCCCACTGATCATATCGTGGTGTGCGGGGATTGTTCGTACTGCTTTGCCCATCGAATCTGAAATCACTACAAGATTTCCATCAGAAGCCGCTGCGAGGATCTTGACCTCTCCAACCGCGTCATGGTAACAGGCAACATCGAGAACATGACCGTCGGTTAGCCCAAATTGATCAGAAAACGAAGTGCTCAAATCCAGACGTGGACATTTCCATCGTCACATCCTATGACGACATTGGTCGCGATTCCTCATAGAATCTCAGTGGCTTTGTGTTCCCTTGAATTGAGGTTGTAAGCGAGGTAATCCGTTCATTGAATTGCCGTGACGAAATCTCACGTCCAGACCGGATCCCAGACCTTCACCATTGCGTCATCGCCACCAGAGATGAAGAAGCCAAACGACCAGACGATGCTTCGAACAACACCGGAATGTGCATCAATCACTCGACTCCATCGATGATTACGATTTTTCGCAATGTTTCCGTTGAGTTCCCATTGATAGATTTTTCCGTTTGCACAACCAATCATGATTGATTTGCTATGGGGAATCCAAGCCACCACACCTACTTCGGCAGGATGCTCTCCGAGTATTTGTTGGCACTGTCCCGTATTGCCCTCCCAAATTCGCACCGTTCCATCATCGGACGGTGTTGCTAAATAACGACCATTTGGTGACCAACTCGGGCGAATCACTCGATCTTCGTGTCCATACAATTCGTGGATTAGACGCATGCCAGGTCTATTGTCTATCGGGATCGATTCGTTTTCGTCCGAAGAATGTGACTTGGCCGACTCATATCTCACTGGCTTGGATTGTGAGATTTGGACGGCGCATTTCCGTCCAAATACTCCCCAAGGGCTTCGATCATGTCGTCCATTGATCGGTACCGGAATGAAACATCTCTCGCCATCGCGCGGAGGCAAATAATCTCCAGGAATGGATCGATTTCGGCATTATGGACAGAAGGAGCTGCGGGTTGCGTGTGCAAGATTTGCCCAAGGATTTCTGTCACTGTCCCTACGAAGGGAAGCTGATTCGTCAGCAATTGGTAAAGAATACCCCCAGGCTATAGATATCCGAACGGCCGGTGATTTCACGACGCTTGCCGCGCACCTGTTCCGGCGCATATAGGCGGGGTTCCCAGATGGTTCCCGATGCCGTGTTCAGTGAATCGGGTGTTCCAATTTGTCCAGCGAGTCCAAAATCCATCACGACCGGTTCCTCGCTGGTCCAACATGATGTTGGACGGTTTCAGATCGCGGTGCATAATCCCATGACGATGTGCCACTGAAATAGCCGAGGCAATTTTCTGTATGAGTTCGGCGGCATCTCGCTGAGGTAGCGGACCGGCTGCCGATATATGTTGGCAAGGTTTCGCCCCGGTATGTATTTCATCACCAGAAATTCAATTCCGTCCACTTCTCCCGCCTCAAAAAGCGGACAAATATTGGGATGATCGAGCGATTTCAAATCCGAACCTCCCGGCGGAACCGCTGGGCAGATTCATCTTCTGATGAGTGTTGTCGAGGCACTTCAATAGCCACCTCCATTCCCGAATGCCTATCTTCCGCAAGGAACACCTCGCCCATTCCACCACGCCCCAGCAGTCGGACTATCCGATAGCTGCTCTCCAGCGTGTCTTTTACAGCGATTCCCGATACTAATACCAATGCGGCAATAGTTTCTTGTTGAGTCTTGGTAGTCACTTCCGGATGGATCGTTGGGCTGTCCTCGGCGTCACTCTGACTGCTTGATTTCTCTTCTGGGTAGCCCTTCTGGCAAACCAGACCGCCAGTTCCTGTCCGTATTCAGGAAACCGCCGTTTGTAATCTTCTGGTAAGACTTTTTCCCCAAACTGTCGGCGGAGTTCAATTTCACGCAAAACCAACTCGCGAATGGCGTGGAGCCGTTGGCTTGGCTCTGTGATGTCCTGAACCAGTTCCTCAATTTTTGGTTGATGACCGGCCTCCCAAAGGGATTCAAATTCATCGCCCAACTGAACCAAATGATTCATTTGAGAACGATCGTGTTCATCTGAAAAAGTCATCAGTTATGTCCTCGAAGAACTGCCGTGATCTCGAACTTTTGAATTCCGATCTGAAGAGTCCTGACGCCCACAGAACGAACACCGTATCCCACGGAATATTTCGTCCATGATGGTGAAGTCGTCCGACTGCTGCAATCCAACACCGAATATTCTTCACAAGGTTTCGTGCGCGGCTATTGGTGTCATCTCAGTTTGAAATTTGGCATGCGTCGTCTCGCCGATGAGGGCTCAAGAATTTCCGGACCCCTTGAACTCGATGAGTTCGCAACCGGTTGCCTTTGGGGTCCGAAACCAACCGGGTTGTTAACCCAGGCCCCTCTGCAAGACTTAGAGCGCGAGAGTTCTGGCGAGAATTTGGCGAAGGGAGCGCGGAGGAGCGACTCGCGGGGAAAGATACAAAACTCTCTCAATTCTGCCTCGCGACGTAAGTCCTTACGTCAGTTGCGGTAAAACAAAAACGCCGAGAGCGGAAACTCTCGGCGTTTTGAGTAAACACGACGGTCGGTACAAATTCCGCAAATTGAAACCTCCCCGACAAGGACTCGAACCGATTATCACTCGGTTAACAGATTCTGCTGCCCTTTTCCCCGTCCGCCATTCCCCCTAACAGGACTGCAAAAACCCGCCCGCAGTAATGTGACGCTTGGGGCGTACCGGTACTTTACCGTTTTGGCGTGCAAAATACTGGCAAGAATGCTAGCCTGTAACATGGACTCAATGTCAGTATTCGGCAAAGAATACCCCAAGACCACCAGGACAAAATGAAGTGAGCAAAACTCAGCCAAAATCCGGTTGTTTGAGATGGCTTGGAATCGGGATCGCCGCATTCGTTGCGCTTGGCATCTTCGGACTAATATCCAGTAAACAGACGAAGGATTATTTTGCCGAACATCGGGCGGAGATTCTCGCACAGGCACGGACAGATTTGGAAGCTGGGCGATATGACAGCGTAATTGCAATTGCAAAAAAGTATGTGATAGTGGGCGACACTGAATTGAAGCAGTTGGGGGAGGATGCGGAACGGATAAAAAAACAACAACAAATTGAAACACTACGAAGGGAAATCGCTCAAACCAGTGAGTTAAACATCAAGGAAACAAAACTGAAAGAATTGCTGGCGTTGGTCCCCAATGATTCTGATGCAACAAGGCAGCTTGGGGATTGTCAACCTGAATAAGCAGGACGAATTCAATCGTTAGGCAATGAGATTGCGAACATAAGCGATTTGAAAACAAAAGAATCATCGGCTGAACCAAAAAAGAAAAGTACATTCCACATCTTACTGCGGTTGATGTTCATGGCAATTTCACCAACAAGGGATTCGACCTAACCAAGGATTTCGGCTCAGAACAAACTGTGTGGAGATGCATTAAAAAAACACCCGGTAACCAAGGCATGGTTGAAGTTTTTGGGAGATTCCCTACTCAGATAACGATGGTCCGAGGCACTTATAACAATTATTCAGATGACGACACTAACCAAGGTGCAAGCGATTTTTTAGCATACCTTGCCTCCATTCAATATGGGGGAAGTCAGCCTAAAACCGCAAGTTCATGGGTCAAAAATAACATTGGAAAGAATGCAACCATCACAATTGGAGGGGCTACTCTTGAATTGATTGCTCGTGTTCCTACAAGCCGAATGTTGATAATTCAACCTGCTAGACATACAGAACCAGAATTACAAACCCCACAGCAACTCAATTCACCTAACACTGAACCGAGTCCAGAGGAGCAAACGAAGAAAAACGAAAAGGCGGCGGCGGCCAAACTTCGCCTTGCTCAACAATTCATCGACAAGGGTGAGAACTCAATAGCCCGCGATTGGTTGTCAAAACTAATAAAAGAATTTCCCGACACGAAAGCCGCGAAAGAAGCAAAAGAAAAACTCGATGCGTTGAAATGATCCCAACCAACGCATAGCACCAACGCAACCAAAACACGTTTGGCCATTTGCAACGCGGCAGCACGCAAGTTGTGGGCGTTTGCATAAAAACTGCTAATGGTTTGCAATCTCCACAGGCTGAATTGACTTAGCTTCTCTGGCTTCGTTTTTCAACCGATCAATTGCGGCGAGCACGGCAATCACGGCATCTCGGAGGCCCCCGCAAATTCATTTTCATTTTGGTCGATCATCGCCGTTGGCGTGGGTGGGAAGGCCATCGACAAAGCCACGTGCATAGGCACACCACAGTTTTCTGCGGCTCAGCATTCTGATGTTCGTTTATCATTCTTCAAATGGCCGGGGTATGATCTAGGAAGGCGGATTTGACATCATCGATTCGCCCGGCTAGCTCATCTTTCCCGGATTGGATGAACGCATTAAGTTTCATCTAGCCTTCGAGGATTTCATAGCAATACAATCATTTGGATTCCTTATCGCCTAGATTGCTGTGTGTGGCGTCCGTCGGCTTGGTAGGGGTTTGATGAAGTCAGGTTGGGGGCTTCCTGCCTGTTGTGGGGCAACGTCGGCATTGTATCCACGCAATACAAGGCGTGGATTGCGTCCTCGGCCTCTTGCCCTAAGTTCAGTTTCTCAAATGCCCTGTTTCGCGCCTCTTTTTGCTTTCAAAATCTCCCGGCTGCAAGTTATCACGTCATTCGCGGACATCTTTTCGATCTTTGTACAAAATCCACCTACATGTGGCAGCATGCGCCTCGGCCTGCACGGCAAGGTCTATGATATGGGCGTCGCCGAGATCCACCCCACCCTTAGCGGCCACCACGGCTAGCTCAAGATCACGGCGGTATGCCCTAGCATTGGCCAGTTGCCGCGCCATGCTCGCAGGCAAGCCGCCCAATGTCAGCCGGAGGATACTACTCGACTTTGACCCATTTTTGACGGCATTGGTGTTGCCTAGTGGTGGTCCGGCTGCCTTCATTACAATTGTAATCTCCGCTGTACAGTATCTTTTCGGCCTAATCTCGGCACTTTTTCGCCCCTCTAGCTTTTTATCATAATGCCCTAAGTGTTTGTATAATATAGGTTTATGGCGACACTACATTTTAGGGCAACGTATTTGCAATACGCGGTATTATGAGGCGGTGATTAGGGGCGGCGAGCTACCTATATTTTACGTTTTCATTTAATATCATACCAGTCCCATTCCGCCAAACTAGACCTGTTCCGCCAACTTAGGTATGCAGAGATCACACTAGGCCAATATCATAGTAGACCTATCCGGCTAATATAGACAGGCAGCGGCCACTTACACATTGGACAATGTAATCCTCTATATCGGCCCGCCTTGCCGTCGTTCCCTTCTCTCGCGGAGTATCAATTTGATCTCTGCTTGTTCCCGTAGTAATCGCATTCCAATTCTCGACAGACTACTGGTCGCAATGCCTCGTACACCATACCCCACATATATTCAAACTCCAGGGACAGCACATTCAATTCGTCATCGTCAAGGGATCCCAGCTTTTCGGCGAACTCCTCACAGGAATCTCGGCCCGTTTTAATTTCACCACATCATCTGTATTCTTGGCTGATTGAGCGGACTCCCCACGGAGGGCATTTAGGACGGATTGAATGCTGTCCAGCCGAATGCCGCTTTCTCGTGCCTCAACCAAACTTTGACCATTCCACCCACGGGCTACCCGCATGTAAACGCGGGCAGTTTCTGGTGAAACACCGGCGGGCATGCAAAACTTTCTGATCAGCCAATTTGTCCATTTACTGCGGCGTCCGTTTATTCGCTTAGCCTCATTCAAAGCGTCGCCTGCTTTCCTCGCCTGTTCGAGGAATCGACGCCACGCCCCAGTTGCTTCCTCGGCTGCGGAGCCTCCGCAGCCAATTCCTGCAACTTCTCCGTTTTCTCCTGCCCCTCGTAAAACGGCAAACCATCTTTCTTGCGGATGCGGCTGCTCACGACTTTCCCTTCAATTCCCAATGAGTGTTAGCGGTAGAGGTCTACCGTTTTCCGAAGTAAGTGGCGGAACCCAAATGGGCAACTCCGCCTCTTTATTTAATATCATACAGCCAGCCCAACTACCATAACGATAATTATGATATTTTTTTGCACGGCCCCCTCTTTTTTACTATCAATTCATCCTCTACAAACCAATCCAAAACCTACCAACTCCAAACCCCCGTATTACGACGGTAATACTTTTGTAAACCCCTAGAGAAAACTAGACTTAGGACATTTGGGTTCCCTACATTGGTTGGTTTGATAGTTGAGATCATGTGATAAATGAGAGGGGTAACCCGCGGAACACAAACGGCGTAAGTCTAGTTTTTTCTAGGGTTTATGCGATCCAAAAAGTCGTAATACGGTGTGTGGTGGTATTGGTTGTTGTTGATATTGTATGGATGGTATAGGAAAGAAAGAATGATAGTAGAAAGGAGTGGCGGCGTGACCCCGTGGTCAGTCCATCCTGATATGAGGATGTATGCCAATATGAACGAAAGTGTCGAGCATGATTTGTCGGACGGTGGCGGCATGATCAGGTGTCGTTATGATCGAGTCGTGGATTGTGAAGATGGGTTTATGGGGGTGCTTGTCCATCAGCCGTCTGCAAACCTCATGGATCATCATCGTCGATTCAACGTTTTGCATCAGGTGAGCGGCGTGGCGGTAGTTCCGTTTTTTTAGCGATGCCAGCATTTCCATGATTGAGGGGAAGCGGGCAGCCATTTGGTCTTTTAGGGGGAATTTCCATTTGTTCTCCCCGTACATCATCGTGAGGAACTGCTTTTTGACAAAATCACGGTCCTCGCCGGGGATGGCCTCCTCATAGATTTGGCCTTGCTGGCAGATGGCCGATACTCGGCGAGGTCTGGCCTGTCCGCCCGGCTGTGCCCCGTGTGGCCCGGTGTGCGGCGGTGGTAGGGGTTGCCTGGCCGAAACCGCCGCTCCCGCAGCCGACGGGCAACGTCGCGGTTCTGGTAGTATCCCGTGCGACCATCCCGGCGATGAGGGGTTGGCTGTTCGCGATGTCGAGGTTCACCAGAGGTTGCCCGGCGATGGACAGGCAGCATCTCAATTTTGGAGTCTGGCGATGGCGTATGCACACGACCGTAATGATCCGGGATGAGGTAATGCTCCCGATCAATGAATCGTTTGAGCAACTCCCGGATGAGGATGTGGTATTCCACCGTTGACATGGGGGACTCTGTGTCTCTTGGCTTCATGGTCGGAATGATTTGCTCGGCCCAATCGGCATCAAACTCCAACATGTCGAATTGTTTGGCCAGCCACCGATGCACCGGGAGCAGGAGATATTCTTTTGGTACACTTTTTTTATTCTGCGTATGAAGGACATATCACGGCAGACGTGCAGGCGGGTCTCCCGATAGCGGGGCTGCACTTGGTAGCCTTGGGAGCAACCGGGCATCCATGTCCCGCTCCATGCAATGACGCCTAGCCCCCAAAGGCGGTCGCGGATTTGGGGCCAAATGTCGTGGGGGATGATCCGCGTGATGTAGTCATGTTTTAACCTTATCCAGCCATTGTCATCGGCCTGCGAACAGCACCTTTTCCAGTGGAGTAGGTTGAGGAAGTAGGCGGCGTACATGCGATGATCTTTTGGAAATAACTTTGGGTCGAGATTTCGCGAATATAAAAATTTACCTTGGATGATCTTGGGTTTGTGGGTAACATTACATTAGTCCTCTTTAGTGCCTTCGCCTTATTGGTGTTGGTCCTATTGCCGTGTTGGCTGGGGATAAGATCCTTTGAGCTGGGATCTGCTGGAACTAACTGCCCCGGCCTGTGAACCAAACACAGGCCGGGGTTGTTTTATTTATTTCGTCTTTTCTCGCGCTTGCATTTCCTTACCTATCATATGGTACATACATCCGATCTGGTCCTGGATGTCGAGGAGGCGCATTGGGGGCTTTTGTGCCGCCTTCGGGCCGAGTCACCTCGGCTAGCCGCCACCAGTAGGCTACGAGTGAGGTCACGTCCTCCCGCATCTTCTCGGCGTCATATACTGTCGCCGTGCGCGAGTGATCCATCGGATCGGTGGGAGCATCATCCAAGAGCATAGGCCACGTGTAGCATACATCACTATCATCCGGCGGGATTGCTGGATCGTCGTCATCGTCATCGGGTGGGGCGGTCATCATATCATCTATATCATCTGGTGCAGCGACTTTGGATCGCTGCACATTCGCGATGAATTGCTTTGTCTTTTTTTGATGGTCTCGCCCCGCGACCCCGGCATACGCCGGATCAAAATCTCGCAGCAGAGTTTCAGCGATCTCGACAGTTAGGCGGTCGCCGGATTGCATGATCCGCTTAGCCGCCTCGACCGCCTGGGCATCTCTGGCGACCATCCAGAGTGCTGTCAGATCGGCAGATTGTGCCACGCTGGCACAATCTCCCCATACACGCCATGTCATAATATAGCGATGCGCTGTCGAGCGAGAGATACCGCAGCGCCCTCTACCCAGCGGCCCCATGTGCCATTGCCGTGTCCGCTGAGTATCGCATGGGCGGCGGCCAGGTCGCCTCCGATGGCGATAATATCCTCGACCAGCCGTCGCCGTAGCTCTCGCGTGCGCGAGATGACCTTGTCGGCGGCCTCCTCCAGTTGAGCTTTTTGATCCGCTATCCCATCCCTGTTGTAGGGATATGTGTTTCATGTGGTCGCGATTGCAGGATGTTAGATAGTGAGTTTTTTTCATCGTACATTGGATTTGGTTCCTCTCATTTGTAGAATTGGATGACACCATCATCAGTTTGTTTTTTGCGGCGGGTCTTGGGGGGTTCCGGCGTGGTGGACCTGCGGGTAAGGAAGGATTCAAGGTCCGCCCTACTGATACGCCAACGGGGGCGCCGGCGGCGTGCTAGGGACACATCCACCGCAGTAATTCCCCCCTTTTGATGAGTTGGATGATTTTGTAGTTGTCCACCGCGAGCAGGGCGGCGGCTTGGGCGGCGGTGAAAAACTCTTGATCTGTGCTTAACATGTGGGCCTCCAGGCATGGGAGCAACGGCAGGTCTACCTGCCAGCTCACCGGCTGCCCCGCGTGGGGTGCGGCGGGGCGATGCCTGGGATCAAGCTGTGGCGGCTTTTATTATACCGCACTAGGGCAAGTTTGCAAGGGTTAAAATGCCGTAACCTTTTTCCTGACAACGGGTTGTTACCTTTGTTACCTTGGTAACTACCAACAAAAAAGCCCCAAGGGCGTTGATACCCTTGGGGCTTTACGGTTTCATCACGGTCAATCAGCAAACAACCATTTATGAACGTGGTTCGTTACCGCCTTGAGCCTTTCATCGGATATTTGTTCGCGGTAGACGGCATCAATACTTCCATCCGCATGGCCCATCACCTGCCTTATGGCCGGGAAATCCAACGTAGAGTCCGCTACGGTTCTGAAAACATGCCGCAGCGTGTAAAACCCAAGCCCACGGCGATGCACTCCGAGTTTATCAATCAGTTTTTTATATTCCTTGGTGATTGATGCGTGGTCATTTTCAAAGCTGTTTCCCCATCGCGTTATGAAGACCAATTCCCGATCTTGCTCCCGCCGCTCCATGACCACTTGCAGCGCTGCCACCGTTTCCGGCCATAGCGGGCAACGCCGTTCAATTTGCGTTTTGGGCCTGGGGAATGTAAGCCAACCCGTTTCCAGATTAACCGCTGCGAGAGGCAGCCGGGAACAATCGGTGTTCCCGTAGGCCGCATTCAGCCCCAAAAGGATCATCCCTTTCAGTTCGGGCGTTTGGGCATGTTCAATGATGCGTCGGCATTCATCAGCCGAAAACAGTTTTTTTCCATTCTCGGCTTTTTGCTGCCTCATCAGTTTTTTTGAAGGCCGGTCAAACGCCGTCCCGAATTTTACATCCCCTTCAATCAAATGATTTTTTTTGGCAAAATTGAACACCGCCCGCGTTCTGGCGATTTCCGCGTGGAGTGCAATCGGGCCATTCTTTTCGGCCATCTTCTTACGCAAGACGGCAAAATCATCCGGTTGGAGATCGCTGACCAGCCGGCCCTTCCCAAAAATCGCAACCAAACGATCCGTGACTCTTTTATAGTCCTTGAACGTGCGGGGCGAAAAATCGCCATCTTCCAACTTGCGAGTTTTGGAGGTCAAAAACCTATTGCACAAATCCATCACGTTTAAGCCGTCGCTTTTCTGTCTTGGGCTTCCTGCCCGCGTACAAATCGTCCCGTTGTTCGGTGTAGCGATCTAATGCGGCTTGCCAGCCATCATCGGGCAGGCGTACCATCTGGCCCTTTACCACCCGCCCCCAGCGGCCAAAATAATGGAGCTTGCCGTTTATCGTTTTGACCCAATAGCCCTGCGGGTGGGGCGTCAACGGGTAATCGGCGTAGGGTTTCGGGGGTTTTGGGTTGCTCTTGTTTTTTGCCTCTTTTTTGCTACGATTTGCCATGTCTTCACCACTTTCATCAAAAGGGTTGGTGGTGGCATCTGGACACTTGCACCGCTGTAATCGGTGCAAGTGTTCTCTTTTCAAATGCCTTTTTACAATGGCCAATTGTAACATCTATTGTAACAAAAAACAAGTCAATGCAGCTTACAACATCTTACAACGCAAAAAACACATAAACCCGGTTGAAAAGATTTAAGCCGCTGTAGCTCAGTTGGCAGAGCGACGCATTCGTAATGCGTAGGTCATCAGTTCGACTCTGATCAGCGGCTCCTCTTTCAGACCCCTTCAAACCCCTCCAATTAGGGCCTTGCGGGGGTTTTTTGCTTTTCCGGGCCGATCTCCCCCAAATTGCCAAGACTGTCATTTCCTTTCATTTCCGCGCACCTCCGGTCCACGTTCTGGCAAGCGAGCGGCAAGCGAAAATTCGGGGTGTCCGGTTTGGTCTCCGGTTTCGGGGATGCCTGATTACCACGCCGGACGGTCACATTTTGATCAACAGCGGGAAAATGCTTGTGGATCCGTGGTCACATTGAAAGGTCAGCCGCGACGTACCATGCAACACGTTCAACGCATTTTTGGTACGGTCTTGCCGTCCAAGGCGAGGAATGGCCTCACCGCCATCGAAATCCTTCGGAGCGGAGTTGGCCCAGCGCGTTGAGTGGTTTACTTCTTGGCCGGAAGCAGTCGGACGGCGTCAGCGATCACGTAGCCGTCGGTTTCCGCATTGGAAATCTCTACGATGGCCGTTTTGTCAAACTCAAATTCGCCCACCGACGTGAATGCCCCATCGAGTTTGCCGGCTAGCTTTTGATTGACTTTGAGGGTTTTCGTTTTGCCATCCGCAAAATGAATCGTCACCGGAACATTCGTCGCACGGTTCGCATTCGGCGGCCAACTCAACAGGACTTCGTATCGGCCGGGCTTGGTCAACTTGAATTTGTAAGTTGCCAAGCACTTACCCTTAGCTTCGTTATTATCGTGCAGATAGGTCGCACCGATGCGAGGGTGAGTCACGTTATTGATGGACCACGGGCCTTGCAATTCTGCCGCTTCGTTGTCGATCACTATGCCGTCCAAAGTTTTGGCATCAATCCCGGCTTTTCCGCCGCGAGCGTGCCGGGGAGGTCCGGCGTACTGAAGAATTTGCCCATCTTTAAGGAGTTGCTTCTGCAACTTCGGGTAATTGACATCTTGCACCGGCACATTATCATCAATCGCAAAACAGGCCGCAGTGGCGGCACTTTGACCGAGTAGCATAAACACCGGTTCCATGCGGATCGAGCCAAAGGCGATATGCGATGAGGACAAGGCCACTGGGACCAACAGATTCGTGCATTGGCTACGTTTCGGAGTGAGCGCGCGATAGGCAATGGGGTAGGGGTCCACGGGAATCTCGACGTTGCCTTCATTGCGAACGGCCCCATTTACAACCGTCATTTGGCAATGGTGGGAGTCCATGTTATAAGACGCTAACCCCACGGAATCTTTGGGAACTTCGCGGCCTTGGCAGTTGGCCTCTGTCATCACATAGTCGCTGACCATCCGCCGGCCTTCACGAATATAGAGTTGATGCGTCCAACCGCCGGTGTCTTGGTATTCATCTCGCGGAAGTCCCCATTTTCGCAGTTCGCTACGATAGGGTTCCGGGATGCGGTCGCTGTGAGTCAGGAACCACATCACGCCGATTTGATAGTTGGCATGGATCTTGATAGTTCCGTTCGCGTTCGAGCCAATCCGCATTCGACCAAACATAGTTGCCGCCCACATAGTCGATGAAATAGGCTCCCCGAAACAGATGGTGATTATTCGTGTCGATGCTGAATTGAATGTGCGGGTCCGCCCCGGATTCAAAGAGCCGGGCGAGCAGTTCGTATTCCTCCTCTCGATAGTCGGTCGGCTTGGGGAACGGCAGCGGGTTGTCTTTCGTCAATCGCATCCGAAAGCAAAACGCCTGGATGCGGTCATCGCCTTGACCCGGTTCACCCGGTTTGTAATTGACCCGCGGCAGTAGTCCACTCTTAGGGTCGCCCGCTATGTGATAGGGATCAATAGCTTTCGGCCAGTTGTGTCCGCCGGTTCCCGGCGTGCGAATGCCATTATAGGTTTCGCCATAAACCGAGTTGGCTTCCCGTCCCGCGTGCCACGATACGCCGGCACGGGCTAGTAAATCGCCTTCATAAGTGGCATCTATAAACTGCTTGGCCTGCACCTCTAAACCGTTTTCCATCGTGAGGGACAGAATCTTCGCTCCCTGCTTTTTGACTTTATGCAGGTGGCAGAGTTTGAAGACTTTGACACCGGTATCATTCAGCAGTTTCTCGTAGGCCGTTTCCGCTTCCGAGGGACGAAAGTGGCTTTGGCCGATCAACTTGTAATACTCGCGGGCGATTCCCCCGCAAACCGCCGGGCCGCCGCCATCGGTGTGGCTTAGCCCGCCCGTGGTCAACCCGCCGAGATGCTTGCCAAACTCCAACAGCACCGTGCTCTTGCCCATCCGTGAGGCTTGCACCGCCGCCACCACGCCACCCGAAGTCCCCCCGTAAATACAGACATCGGTTTCGATAATCCGTGGCTCCACCTTCGCGGGCGGATAGTAATACCTTAGTCCGGGAATCGCGGGCTTAGGAAGTTCCTGCGACCTAGCAACACTTGGCGCGGCAAAAACGAAACAGGCAATCAAAGCAAGATGGCACTTCATCAATGGCCTCGGCGGGTTGTCGAAGGATCAAAATTTCGGGAGTACGGTTCAAATGGAAATTTGACCAAGAGGAAACTTTCACGTCAAACCGTAAGGCTGTTAATCCTAACAAATCAACGCATTGACCGTAATCGGCCATCCGCTAACAGTGTTCTTCAGGGTTACCAGCGTCCACAGGCCCAGTGGCTTCGACCTCGTTTACAATCAAAATGGCGATTCGTCCCGCGTGCGTGACACGAAGACCAGCGCGAGCCAACGCAATCGACTGATTGAATCCCTTGCCCCCGGCGAACCGCCGATACGACAAACACGGTTGAGTTTCCCCAGGCTGCGCGAAATGTTCGACCCAATAAACGTGGTCGATATTCAGCGAGCCAAAGTTCAAAACGTGCTTTTCAGCTTCGTCGGCCACTTGAGCGTCCCTTCACCATTGTTTCCTCTGATCGCCCGCCAACGGCTGGCCGATTTGCATTTTTCGCTTCGACTTCGCTTCAACGAGGGTTCCAGCCAGAATATCCGCCTCCAGTCCATCTCGCCAGCAAAATTTCCCCATCAGTCGCCCGGTTGCGATCATAAGAAATCGAGATCGTCCCGTCGGAAGCCTGAAAACCATCGGGATATGAAACCCCTTGCGCTCATTCAGCATCAATCCCCCCTGCCACGTTTTGCCCTCATCTTCCGAGAGCCAAGCCGTGACTTGGCTTCGCCCTCCTGCGAGTCGATCGTTTTTCCGTGTTTGACCAGAAGGATCCGACCGGATCATTCGGCCCGTTCCAAACACTGCGGGGACTCATTCCGAGGATTGTTGACAACCGTGCTGATCGGGTAGACCTCCAGCAGATTGGGATCGCAGGGCTTGAGCAAATCCTGCAAGGCGGTTTTGTTCTTGAACTTCCCGTCCAGCCAGATCGCATAATCTTCAGCAGCAAGGATCACCGGCATTCGGTCGTGGATGGGTTCCATCAAATCGTTCGCTGCCGTGGTGATGATCGTGCAGGATTCAATTTCCTGGCCATCCGCTTTCCAGGATTCCCAGAGGCCCGCGAACGCGAAGCACTCATCATCCTGCCGGTGGATGTAAAAGGGCTGTTTTGTGCCGCCCACTTTCTGCCATTCATAAAACCCATCCGCCACGATCAAGCAGCGGCGGTGGGCAAAGGCGCTGCGGAAGGCCGGTTTCTCGGCGATGGTTTCCGCACGGGCATTGATCGTGCGGTTCCCGAACTTGGCATCTTTCGCCCAAGAGGGAATCAACCCCCAATGCAACAAAATCAATTCGCGGCGGTCAGAACCCTGGTTCAACCGCACCGCCGCCACGTCTTGAGTGGGGGCGATGTTGTAGCGGGGCGAAAGGTCCGAGACGGAATCCAGGCCGAAGACCGAGGCGATCTGTCGCGGATTCGAGCGAAGTGTGAAGCGACCGCACATGGTTATCCGTCCTTTGGATGAGGGGGTTCCTTTCCCATTATCGGGCCGAATGCGGCTCTCGTCTTGTTTGAAAATGAAATTTGCGAATGTTGCTGGGAGGTAGCGTGGGCGGGCGATCACCACGCCGGATCAGCTTTGCGGTTGGCTGATGCGAACGCTGGAACGGCTGATCGAGGCCCTCAACGCCCACGCCTATGTTTGCGGGACGCTCGGCATGCAGATCGAGTTCAAAGGCGGCCTGACCTGCTTCATAGTTTCACTCTGCGGTAGCAACGAAGGAATTGAACTCGACCAGCTTGGTCCCGCGCATCACTTCTTTTCTTCTTGAGCGCTGTCTGTGTTTTGTGGCGCTCATCCAAGACGGCTCGAACTTTGGAGGCCAGCTCGGCGGGTGCGAAGGGCTTTTGTAGATAATTGACTTCGCTATTGCGCACCCCGTGTCGGAGGACTGTGTCTTCTGTGTATCCGCTGAGGAAAAGCACCCGAATGCCGGGGTACCGGTTCGACATCCATTCCGCAATCTGAGGTCCGCTTTCGTGCGGCATGACGACATCTGTAACAAGCAATTGGATCGGTTGAGGGAATTCGTTGGCGTGAAGCTCTACAAGCCGCCGCGCCTGAGTTCCGTTCGCTGCATCGAGGACCGTGTAGCCGCAGCGTTCCAGAAGTTGCTTTTCCAGACCTCGCACGCCGTCTTCGTCTTCCACTAGCAGAATCGTCTCGCTTCCCTGGGGCAGATGATGCGGATCGATTGGTTCGTCCCTGCGTGGATGTTGCATTTGCGCAGGGCAGGAGGATTTTGAAAGTCGAGCCGGCATCCGGTTCGCTGGCCACCTCCAAGTGTCCGTTGGATTGCTTGACGATTCCATGCACGACCGACAAACCCAGCCCCGTTCCCCCCACATCTTTTTTTGTGGTATAGAACGGTTCGAAAATCTGCGATTGCACTGAAGGACTCATGCCGCAGCCGGTGTCCGTCACGCTCAGCATCACATAGGGTCCGGGTTCAATGTTCGGCAGCGCACGGACATCTTTTGGGGGCAAGTCCACGTTCTGAGTTTCGATCGTCAACTTTCCGCCCGTAGGCATCGCATCGCGGGCATTCACGGCCAGATTGAGTAGGATTTGCTCCAGTTGCCCCGCGTCCGCCTTCACGGGCCGCAAATCGGGAGCCAGGATGGCGGCAAATTCAATGTGTTCGCCGATCAATCGCTTCAGCATCTTTTCCATTTGGGAAACGATGGCATTCACGTCAAGGATTTCCATTGCGAGCATTTGGTGCCGGCTGAAGGCCAAAAGCTGCCGGGTGAGATTGGCCGAGCGTTCGCCAGCTTTGCGGATTTCGTCAAGAGGATCCCAAAACGGGTGTTCGGGTGAGATTTCCTCCAAAAGCACGCTGCTGTAGCCGTTGATGATCGTCAGCAGATTGTTGAAGTCGTGGGCGATTCCCCCGGCCAATTGGCCGATGGCTTCCATTTTTTGAGACACCCGGAATTGTTCCTCCAACTGGCGGCGTTCGGTGACGTCGTTTTGCACGCCGACAAAATGGGTCAGCTTTCCGTTCTCGTCGCGAACGGGGGAAATGGAGAGCTGATTCCAGAACGAAGTTCCATCCTTTCGATAATTCAACAATTCGACCGCCGCCGGCTGGCCCGCCGCGATGGCATCGCGGACTCGTTTCCTGGTTTCGGGATCCGTGTCCGGTCCCTGGAGAAGTCGGCAGTTTCGTCCGAGAATTTCCGAAGCAGAATAGCCCGTGAGCCGTTCAAATCCCGGACTGAGGTAGATGATGGGGTTGTCGGGCTTTAGAGGATCGGTGATGATGATTCCCTCGGTCGCCGCCTGCACAGCCCGGTCGCGCAGCAACAGGGCCTCTTCGGCCTTTTTCCGCTCGGTGATGTCGTGGGAGATCCCAATCAACCCGGCGACGCGGCCCTCGGAATCCCGAAAGGGGGCCTTGGTTGCCAAGTAGACGCGGGTGACGCCCGCGGCCGTCAACGGCTCTTCCTCCGTCACGGGTTTTCCGGTTTCCATAATCCGGCGGTCGCGGTCCATCACAAGCCGGGCGTCTTCCGGCCCGAACAAAGCGGTATCATCCTGGCCGAGCACCTCTTCGACCGGGCGACCGACAAACCGAGCTGCCGCCTCATTGAACAGCAAGTATCGTCCCTGCCGATCTTTTACAAAGACCGCATCCGTTGTGTTTTCGACCACGGCCGTAAGGAGTTCGCTGGTTCGCTTCAGCGTTTCTGCGGAGAGTTTCACATCATCAATGTCGGTCCAGGTTCCGATCCATCGCTGGATCTCCCCATCCTCTCCCCGCAAAGGCAAAGCTTTCGCAAGATACCACCGGTAACTCCCGTCAGCGACGCGAATGCGATATTCATTTCGGTATGCCCCGCCATTCGAGTCGATGACCGCTTGCCAGACTTCGCGGGCATGCTCCCGGTCGTCAGGATGCACGAAGTCGAGCCAATTCCAACCAAAGATCATTTCGGCAGGAACTCCCAGACTTTCCTCGGCCCGGCTGTTGAGATAATCCGTTTCCCCGCCGACATCCGTCATCCAAACCATGTTCGGTATCGTTTCGACCAGCAGGCGATACCGGTGCTCGCTCGCGCTGAGCCTCTTCAGCCTCTTTGCGCTCCGTGATGTCGTGGGAGATGCCCATGACGCCCCTCACTTGGCCGTCGCGCTCAACAATCCGGGTCACCCGTGCATCAATCCAGACCCGCGAACCGTCTTTCCGCCAGTCCTGGTATTCTCCTTTCCACTCCCGGTTGCCGGCGATCTGCTGAATGGTCTGGGCGATCCAAGGGCGTTCGGATTCGGGAAACCGCTCGATCAAAGGCTGGCCCAGCATTTCGTCCGCCGCCCATCCGAACAGCCGCGTGGCTCCTTCATTCCAATAGGTGACAATCCCCTTGGTATCGGTCACAATCACTGAATCGCGGACATTCGACAAGAGCAGCGAATCGCGGGCCAGCATTTGCTCGGTCCGTTTCTGCTGAGTGAGATCGCGTTGGATCTGAGACAAGCCGATGATCTCCCCATCCGCCGACCGGATGGGAAAGACTTTGATCGTAACAGAGAACCGGTTGCCGTCCTTCCGCATCCGGACCGATTCGTACTGCTCCTTTTGGCCGGTCTGCAAAAGATGCTGAATTCTCCGCGTATGGTCGGCTTCATCCTCCGTGGACATCAGCAGCGAAATGGGTTGCCCGACGATTTCGGATTGGGACCAGCCGTAAAGTGCACTCGGCGGCCGGGTTCCAACTCGTGACGATTCCCCCCAACGTCGTTTCAATGATCGCATCTTCCGAGGATTGAACGATCGGAGCCAATCGTTTGGAAAGCCGCTGGCTTTCCACCTGTCTTAGTTCTCGGCTGACCGCGAGCGGCAACCGTGCCAGATTTTGCTTGAGCACAAAATCGCTGGCCCCGCCGCGCATCAGGTCCACCGCGGTTTCCTCCCCGATGGTTCCCGAAACGATAATCATCGGTAGATCGGGATCCCAGGCCCGCACGACTTCCAACGCCGCATCCCCGCTAAAGCCGGGCATCTGATAATCCGAGATGACGATGTCCCAGGATTGGTGTTTTAGAGCGGATTGCAATGCAATCCTGCTCTGCACTCGCTTCCAAGTGGGGGCAAAACCTTCCCGGCGAAGCTGATGGATCAGCAGTTCGGCATCGTCGGCATCGTCCTCGACGATTAAGACTCGGATCGGTTGAGTCATGGAAACTTCACGCTACTGGGGCGGGGGTTCGTTGAGGACCAGCCAATACAACTGAAGTTGGTTCACGGCTTCGGCAAATTGTTGGAAGTCCACGGGCTTGCGAATATAAGAGTTGGCTCCCAAATCGTAGCTCCGCATGAGAATCCTCATCTTCACGGGAAGAGGTTAAGATCACAACGGGCAGGCGTCGGGTGCGGCTTCCCGAACGTAATTTTTGCAAGACTTCCAGGCCATCGACCTTCGGCAACTTCAAATCGAGAAGCACCATTTGGGGCAGCACCGCGGGATCGCGGGCGGCATAAGTCCCGGTTGCATACAGATAGTCCAATGCCTCGGCCCCATCCCGTACGACGACGACCTCGTTGGCAACCTGACCTTTGTTTAACGCCAACAGGGCAAGCTCCTCATCGTCGGGATTATCCTCCACCAATAAGATCATTTTCGGCTTCGTCATGGTGTTTCCTCAATTCGGGAATTGTGAAATAGAATTTCGCTCCCTGGTTGACAGCCCCTTCAGCCCAAATTTCGCCACCGTGCCGATGCATGATGCGTTGGACCGTGGCCAACCCGATGCCCGTGCCGGCGAATTCCTGCTCCGAGTGCAACCGTTGAAACGCTCCGAACAATTTGTGCCGGTATCTCGGGTCGAAACCTACGCCGTTGTCCCGAACGAAGAATAGCGAATGGGTGTTTTGCCTTTCAACTCCCAAGACGATCTCGGCTTCGGAACGGGGACTGGTAAATTTCCAGGCATTTCCTAAAAGGTTTTCCAAGGCGACTTGCAGGAGTTCTGGATCCCCGTGGGCTTCGAGTCCCGGTTCGACATGAAAGGCGATCTTCCGGTCGGGCGATTCGCTTTGCAGATTGTCGGCGATGGATTCCGCAAGGGCCGAAAGATCGACCGTCTCGCGAGACATCTCCGTCCGGCTGAGACGCGAGAGTTTAAGCAAATCATCGATAAGCCGGCCCATCTTTTGGACTCCCGCGCGAATCCGCCGCAGATAGTGTTGGCCCTGTTCCTCCAGATGGTCTGCATAACTCCCCAAAAGTTCCTGACTGAAGCCGTCCACGGCGCGAAGCGGGGCACGAAGATCGTGGGAGACCGAATAGCAGAAGGCTTCCAATTCCCGATTCGCCGCCTGCAATTGGTCGTTGGCTGTTTTCAGTTCGAGGGTTCGCCGAGCGACCTGGCTTTCCAATTCGGCTTTGGACTCTTGGAGCCAGTTATGGTGCTCCCGGTGCTCGGTATCGTCTTCGATGGCCAATAAAACCGCGGGAGATCCGATCATGCGCGTCCCACAAGTGGCGCGCATTGAGCAACATAATCCGCTGGCCCAGGTGGGGAGACTCGTACTCGATTTCCAAGTCCTCAAACGATTGCTTCTTCTGGACGAGTGTCTCCATCATTCCGTGGAGCTGGGGAAGATTCCATTTCCCCTCATCCAATTCGTACAGATTCCGGCCAATCGTGCGTTCCGGGGGGATCGCAAAAAGCCGGTAAAAGGGAGAATTCGCCGAAACCACTTCCAATTCCAGCGTTAAGACCAAGAGCGGATGACGGACGGTTTCCACGATGCTTCTGGCGAAATTGAGCACTCTGTCGCCTCTTTCTGAAAATCTACGACGGCCCATTCCGCAATTCACTAGAGTTTGTTCACGTCGCAGAATCTTTGGTGAAAACACTCAAATCGAGTTTACCGCATCTATTCTCTCGTCTATGAAGAATGGCTGTGATTTCTTCGTTTCCAAAGGGCTTCGGAACCTGTTATGGACTCAAGAGGGTTATCTGGAATATCCAACAAAGTGGACAGTTTTTTTGAACGCATGACACAAAAAAACACACATTTCCGGGTACATCCCCCGATATACAGCAATGCAGGATTTCTGTAAATAACAAGACTCGTATTCCACGTTGCCGATTCGGACAAAACCGTATGAGTGACCATGTCATCGGTCTATTTGTTTCCCAAACCAGCACGAAAGCTCAGTTGGCGAAGCGAGTTGGAATCACGCGGACTGAAGGTGCTCGCTGCGGAGTCTTCCGAGCAGCTTCACCAGCTTGTCAATACCCAGCGAATCGATGCCGTTGTCGTCGAACAGCACTTGGGCGGTTTTTTGACGGGGCTGGAAATTCTCCAGAGGCTTCGCGAACAACTGCTCCGGCCCCTGCTGGTGGTGATCGGGGACTTGACGGAATCGGAAAAAGTTCTGGCGGCGAGCTTCGAATCGACTATGTCTGTTCCTGGGATGAGGGACTCGATCAAATCTGCACCTCCCTTTCGGATTTGTTGAGCTTCGCCCGGTATCATGGATTTTTGATTCCCGCCGCCGCCCGGCAACTTGTGGCCGAATCCGATCACATCGGCGTCATGCCGCAATTGGTGGTCCAGCTCATGCGGTATCTCAAAGATGAAAAAGCCAAAGTAAGCGATCTAGCCAAGGACATTTCCTCCGATGCGGGCATGACGGCGGAATTGATCAAATTGATCAACAGTTCGGCATTCGGACTGAGGTCAAAAATCACGCACATCGAATCGGCGGTGAAATATCTGGGCATTCGCCGCACGGTTTCGCTGGTGTTTGAACTCTCGTTCCATTCCATTCGCGAGTCCTGGCATGACCGCTTGCCGCCGGAATTGATGATCTGGTTCGGGACGCGAAGCGTTGTGAATGCTTGCGTGGCATCGGCCTTTGCCGTTCGGCGGAAGGATGTCCCATCCGATACGGTTTACGTGTTGGCCCTGCTTCAGGATTTGGGAATTTTGGTGCTTTGCCACAAATATCACGACCAGTACCCCCATCTTTTGAAACAGGCGCGTTCGGTCCCCTTGCTGCAACTGGAAAGATTGGAAAAAGCCGAATACGCCTTCACCCATGCGGACGTGTCGGCCGCTTTACTCCAGCACTGGGAATTTCCCGCCACCATGATCCAACTTGTGCTGGAGCACCACAATTCCACCGAAAACCTCTCCGAAATGGATCGAAAACTCCTGCACGTGATGAAGCTGGGAGAATCGGTGGCCAATCTCAGGGATGTGCCTTCCCCCCAACGCCACATGCGATTTCAAGAATTGCTTTCCGATTCCGGCGTAACCTCTTCCTCCAATGCGAAAGCCTGCATTGCCTCCGCGATCGCGCATTCGCGGGAAGTCACCAGTTATTTCGAACTGGGAATCCCTGAGAAAGACAGTTGGTGGAGCTTGGCCAAGCGAATCCAAGACTTCGTCAATGAGAACCCCTCCCATAATCCTGCCAACCCATTCCTTGTGGGCGAATCGGCGGCGGCAGCGGCAGAATCCGCGCCGCGGTCCCGCGTGCTGGTCATCGATGATGAACCGGCCATCGGCAAGATGCTGAAGTTCTTTCTAAACGACCTTCCGTTGGTCGTCGAGTGCCTCGAGGCTCCCCCCGACCTTTCCCATGTGGGGCCGGACGTAGCGATCATCTTGTGTGACGTGCATTTGAATCAACGCAACGGCATCGACTTTGTCCGGGAATTGCGGGCGAGAGGGTTTGCTAAACCGGTGATGATGATGAGCGGAGACCGCAGCCGCAACACGGTCATGCAGTCAATAGACGCGGGAATCATCGAGTATATCGCCAAGCCCTTCACAAAAGAGACCATCGTCGCAAAATTTCAGAAGCATGGTCTGTTACACATCCAGGCCCCATCGGTTGCTCTACCCATTGGTATGCAATGAGATTAGACACCTGACCGAACACGGGCTTAAATGTAAGATGGAGATTTCAGTCCCGCTGACCCGCTCACCTCTAACGAGGGACAACTAACTTGTCTCTTCGGCAGGCGTGCGAAATTTTTGCGCCGGGAAATTTTCGGCGGGACGACCAGCTAGGGGCGCGAGCAGTTGGCGGAATTGACCTGAGGCTCAAACGCCTGGAGCGGACCAACCTGCGGTCGGTGTTCCGACAAGCGTTTCGCGGTAATTCCAGGGCATGAAGCGTTCGGGATTCGCCGCGACTTCGTCGGGGTGGCTCATGAACTCGGTCAGCTAGTCGAAGGGGTTGGTCTGGTTGAGTTCGCAGATGTGGATCAGGCTCATGTAGAAATCGCCGATGCGGGCCTCGTTTCGCGTTTGGAAGATTAGCAAATTCTTGCGGTGGATGATGGCTTTTTTCAGCGCCCTCTCGGAAATGTTGTTATCCAGCGGGGCTCCGGCTTTTCGCAGGAACAGCGACAGTTTCTCCCAGTGGTTACGCATGTCCTTGATGGCTGTGCCCAGCGCCGAGTTCTGTTCCACGCGCTTTTCGTCGAACCGCCGATGGAGCCAATTCTTCAATTCCGTCATCGCCGGTTTGCTTTGGGCTTGATGAAACCGTAATTGCTCTTCGGGCGACACTTTCTCCTGCCGCGCGATGGCATCGTTGCGATAGATGATCTTCAAGGTTTCGAGAACGGTGCGGGTTGGAGATGGGTCAAACCGCGCTTGAAGCGTTCGCATGTTGGAGGCTCTCGAACAGGGAGTGGAAGGAGGAAAATGGTTTCGGCTGTTTGACAAGGTGTTTTCGGAACGGAACCTGTGGGCCGCGTTCCAACAAGTCGCGCGAAACGATGGGGCGGCGGGCGTGCCTCAAGCGATCCGTCGCGTTCAGATTCCTAAGCCGGGATCGCGAGAAACTCGCCCGTTGGGGATTCCCACGGTGCGGGATCGCGTGTGGTTCAGGCGGCGATCGTGAACGTGATCGAACCCATTTTCGAGCGGGACTCTGGCACGGCTTTTGCTGATGGATGTAGTGCGATACCAACCAACCCCGAGGTCCACAATGGCAGCTCCTTCCTCAACTTTTGTCGTCATTGCCGACATCGCCGGTGGGCTGGCCGTGGCTACCGTCAAGTTCGTGGCCGCTGCCGTCACCGGCAGTTCGGCCATGCTGTCCGAGGGGGTTCACTCCCTGGTCGATACCGGCAACGGCGTGCTGCTCTGGGTGGGGCTGAAGATGAGCCGTCGGCCGCCCGACGACCACCACCCGTTCGGGCACGGGCTGGAACTCTACTTCTGGAGCCTGGTCGTCGCCATCTTCCTGTTCGCCGTGGGTGGCGGGATGTCGGTCTACGAGGGGATCGGGCATGTCCGCAACCCGCACCCCATCGAGGATCCGACCTGGAACTACGTCGTCCTCGGTTGCTCGGCCGTGTTCGAGGCGGTCGTCCTGACCATCAGCATCCGAGACTTCACCCGACGTCGGCGGGGCCGGGGGGTGTGGGCGACGATCCATGCCAGCAAGGATCCGACTGCGTTCACCGTTCTGCTGGAGAACGCCGCTGCCATGCTCGGGCTGGTGATCGCGTTCATTGGCGTCCTGCTGGCCCACGAGTTCCAGATGCCGGTGCTTGACGGGGTCGCGTCGATCGCAATCGGAGCGATTCTCGCCGCAGTCGCCGGCATGTTGATCTATGAGAGCCGCAGTCTCATGCTCGGAGAGGGGGCCGACCCGGAGGCCGTGGCTGATGTCCGCCGGTTAGTCGAGGCCGACCCGGCGGTGGTCCGTGCCCGGCAACCGCTGTCCATGTACTTCGGCCCGGACCAGATCCTGATCGCTCTGGACGTCCAGTTCCGCCCCGCTCTATCGTCGGAGGAGTTGGAGAAAGCGGTGGACCGGATCGAGGCGACGGTCCGGGGGCGACTGCCGCAGATCCGGCACATCTTCTTGGAGGCCGAGTCGATTACCGCCCGGCCGGGGGGGAAGTGAGAGCCTAACGTCCAAGCGGCGGAAGGTTGGTGGAATTCACGGGTTGGCGGCATCCATCGGCAGACCTGACAACGTGGAGAGGGTCTACAACTTACTGACGAGATTGAATGACAGTAGATCCGATTAGTTCCATTTGAGATTGAAGAACGCAAAGGCTTTCCTCAGAATGAGTTGTATCACCGACTCGTTCCAAGGAGGAACCCATGCGTTCAAGGAAAGATTATACTCTGTGTGGCAGCGAGGTGCATCAGTGGGCATTGTCTCGCTTGTTGGAAGCGAAGTTGGCAAAAGATCACGGCTGGTTGTGTACGGCGGTGATGGTGCTCAACCTTGTGTTGCGGGCGGCCCGCGCTCGTATTCCATTCATGCGGCTTGCCGCGATTTGCCCAAAGCGCCCAGGGGCGAAGCGGTGTTGACGGCCATCGAAGAAGGCTTGCCCAAGACACGCTCGGTTTTGGAAAACCGCATCAATCACGCCTTGGTCGGCAAGTGGCCGAAGAGCCTCAAACGGCGCGCGTGGCGGGTGGCCATCGACTATCACGAAGTGCCCTACTATGGCCAGCCGCAGAAAGGCGACGGGCTTGCGGGCAATTCGCCTTCAAAAGGCGGGTTGGTATTCGCACGTGATGAAGCACAAAAAACAAGAAGTCACCGTTTCGATTTGCGTGAACTACCGCACGCACAAGCACCGCAAGGACAAAAAACGCAAGCAGCAAAAACTGCTGTTCGCGGCCTGGGGCGTGCGGGGCACTCCGCGCGAGATTCGCGAACGCTATCGCAAACGGTTCGGGATCGAAACCAGCTATCGGCAACTGCGTCAAGCGAGAATTTTCACTTGCACGCGCAGACCCGCATCTGCGGTTGTTCTTCGTGGGCGTGGGATTGGTGCTGAGAAACCTCTGGGTTTGGCTGCATCACGTCCATCTCTCCGAAGGCCGCGAACCAAACCTCCGCGTGCATCTGGAACGGCTGCGCTTCCTACAAATGCTGGAGCGGATCAATAGAGAAATCGTCAAGCTATTGGATGACAGCTAAACAACTTACGGCAAACAAAACTCAAACAGGATAATCGGATCTACTGAATGATGAGTTGACAAAAAAGCTCGCTCGGGTCGGTCTCATCGAATCCCGCGGGCAGGCTTGTCTGGGCCCTTTCCTAGAATCGTACATCGAACAGCGGGAGGCGGACCTCAAGGGACTGACGCTGAAAAAGCTCTCCACCACCCGAGATTATCTGCTGGATTACTTCGGGTCCGACAAGTCCCTCCGCGACATCAACGAGGGGGATGCGGACGAATGGCGTAGGCATCTGCTCGCCGGGAAAGGCGGCAGGGGAAAAGCCGGCAAACGCAGCCGGAGCGAAAATACGGTCCGCAAGCACGCCCAGGTCGCCAAGCAGTTCTTCACCGCGGCTGTCCGCAAACGGCTGATTCGGAAGAACCCCTTTTCCGATCTGCCGGCCACCGTCCGGCCGAACCCGAAACAGTTCTATTTCGTGACCTGTGAGGAAGCTGCCCAAGTTTTGGACGCTTGCCCGGATGCCCAATGGCGGCTGCTCTTTGCGCTGTGCCGATTCGGCGGCTTGCGGTGTCCCTCTGAACTGCTCATGCTCCGCTGGGAGGATGTGAACTGGGATTTGGGGCGGGTGCTGATTACCAGCCCGAAAACCGAACACCACGAAGGCAAGGAATCTCGGCAGATTCCGCTGTTCCCGGAACTGAAGCCCTCCTATCTGGAGGAAGCCTGGGACTTGGCTCAGCCCGGCGAGGAATTTGTCATCACGCGGTACCGAGATCGCGAGGCCAACCTCCGCACCCGGATCATCAAGCGCGCGGGTCTGGAACCCTGGCCGAAAATCTTCCAGAACCTGCGCAGCACTCGCCAAACGGAACTTGAAGAGCAGTTCCCGTCCCATGTGGTTTGTGCCTGGATGGGTAACAGTGAATCGGTGGCCAAGAAGCATTACCTCCAAGTCACCGACACCCACTTCGAGAAGGCTTTGACGACCGAAATTGGTTCGCCCAAGGTGGCGCAAAAGCGCACCAGATGCGCGCGATGGCGCAGACGAAAACCGGGAAAAAACCCGCGCAACAAAAACTCCTTGCGATGCAAGGAGATGCGCTCATCTGCGGCCATGCTCTGAACAAAAAAGTAGCGGTGGAGGGACTCGAACCCCCGACACGCGGATTATGATTCCGCTGCTCTAACCAACTGAGCTACACCGCCGATTCTTCTTACCTTGGTTTTTTTGGCGTTAGACACCCACCGAAATTTGTGGTTTGGAGGTGAGCATTGTGGCTGGCAATGGTAATGAATCGTTTGGGACCAGTAAAGCATTCGGAAAAAAATCCCGGCTATTGCCAGGGGAGGGGGAAGCCGGGCAATTATTTACTTTGGTATTGGATGCTGCAGCCGAATTGCCGGGATTCTTGAATCGCAGGTTGCTTGCCTGCGAGCAGGGCCTCGATTGCATCTCGGACGTAATGCTTTTCCACCTTGGCGGGGTTCATGCTGTCGTCGAAAGCCCCCATGTAGGCGATTTTGCGGTTCTTGTCTAAGACGTACAAATGCGGCGTGACCAAGGCTCCATAAGCCCGCCGCTGTCTTGGCTGAGGTCTTGCAGGTAAGCGAACTTGTAGGCTTGGGATTTGCGCGGTCGGTCATGTTTTTCAGGCTGTCCACGTCGCTGTCGCTGACGCTAATGGCCACCAATTTTACTTTGCGGTCGGCGAAGGTTTCGGCCAATTTGTTAAAGCGGGCTTCGTAAGCATTCGCGACCGGGCAATGGTTGCAGGTGAAGGCGATGACCAACACCTCGGCTTTTTTGTAATCTTCCAGGCTGTGTTTTTTGCCGTCCGTGCCTTGCAGATTTTCCCAAGCGGCCGCCTTCTCACCGATGTTGGCATGTCTATTGAATTTTCCCGCCAAAGCCGCCTCCGACCCCAAAGCCAAAACACAAATTGCGAGGGAAAACGTTAGCAGTAAACGAGTCATGGGAACTTTCCTTTCGATGATGTCCGATTTCAAAATGGTCTGATGGGGTCGAAAACACGCCCCGCCTAAAGATCCGTTATAACAAAATTGGCCGCCGGGATCAGCTTTGGAGGCAGAAGGTCTCTTTCGTGAAACGCACGCGAAGATGTGGTATATCAAGGAAGCATCGAAGGCGGGCTTCTCCAAGATCATCCCGCCCGATGTTTTGCGGTTCTCACAAAACTTCCGAATCCCGATTTTACGCTGGAAAGAAAGCATGTCGCCACCTCCCAAACGCTTGTTGCCCGCCCCGTCTCCTTTGTACGTTCCGCCCGCGCGGGAAGGGGAACTCTGGGAAATGGCGATCTGCGGCGACTTGACCGACAAGCAACCCGAACAAATCGGCCGCCTGGTGGAGTTGCCCCGCGGTAGCCGGGGCGTGATCTATTTCGATTCCGGCGGTGGCAGCGTTTACGCGGGCTTGGCTCTGGCGACGATCATTCGCATGCGGGGGTTGAGAGCCATCGGCGTGGTGGCGGGGGAATGTTCTTCCGCCGCACTGTTGCCGTTCGCCGCGTGTGAAGAGCGGTTCGTCACTCCGCATTCCACGTTGCTGTTCCATCCCATGCGTTGGCAGAGCGAGGAAGATGTTCGTTTCGAGGAAGCCGTGGAATGGGCCAGGCATTTCAAGGTCATGGAAGAAGACATCGACCGTTTGTTGGTGCGGTTGTTGAACGTCCCGGCGGAAACCCTGGCGGAGTGGACTCGCCCGGGCCGATTTCTGACCGGCTCCGAATTGGTGCAAGCCGGCTTGGCCAAAGAACTCGATCTGTTCGCAGGCGACCTTTGGAATCAAATCACGCAGAAAGCGAATTAAGGGGAACTTCCGAGACTTTTTCATCGTCTTTGTTCTGGTGCATCTCGAATCTGTTTCCACATCGAACGTAAGGAGCATTTGCAATGCGGGGTACTTCACGAAAATTGGTCTGGTTGTTGGCGATGGGTTTGTTGCTCGCGGGGTTTTCGGTTCGGGCGGCTGAGGAAAAATCTCCCGTTAAAAAACCGCCGCAAAAGGCCGACCACGTTCAGTTGGCGATTCTGTTGGATACATCCAACAGTATGGATGGGCTTATCAATCAGGCCCGCACGCAGCTTTGGAAAATCGTCAACGAACTCGCCACCGCCAAAAGGGGCGGCGAAGTTCCCGAACTGCAAGTCGCTTTGTACGAATACGGCAAAAGTTCGCTTTCAAAAGACGGCGGGTTCATTAGGCAACTCGTGCCTTTGACCGATGATCTGGACAAAATTTCCGAAGAACTGTTCGCCTTAACAACCCAAGGCGGGGAAGAATACTGCGGCCAAGTCATCGCCTTAGCCACCACGGAACTCAAATGGTCGAAGTCGGATGATGACCTGAAACTGATCTTCATCGCCGGGAACGAAGCGTTTACGCAAGGCGAAGTGGATTTCAAAAAAGCTTGCTCGGCGGCGATTGCCAAAGGGATTACCGTCAACACGATTTTCTGCGGCCCCCACGAAGAAGGCATTCAGACCGGCTGGCAAGAAGGGGCGCAATTGGCGGATGGCTCTTACCTGAGCATCGACCAAAACCGGCAAGTGGCGGCGATCCCCACGCCCTTTGACGAAAAGCTGACCAAGCTCTCTGCGGACGTCAACAAAACCTATCTGGCTTTCGGCGAAGCCGAGACCCGCAAAAAACTCGCGGAACGGCAAATGACTCAAGACAGTTTGGCGAAGGCCGCCGCTCCCGCTGTCGCTGCCGAGCGGGCGGCGTTCAAAGGCTCCGGTCAATACCGGGCCAGCGGTTGGGATTTGGTCGACGCCCTTGCGGACGGCAAGGTAAAACTCAAAGACATCAAGGACGAAGAGTTGCCGGCGGAACTCAAGAAAATGTCACCAAAAGACCGCGAAGTCTACATCGCCAAGAAGAAAACGGAACGCGAAAAGATTCAGAAAGAAATCCAAGATCTCAGCCGGAAGCGGAACGAATACATTGCCAAGAAACGCCGCGAAGAAGCCGAGAAAACCAGCCAAACCAAACCCGACACCTTAGATGCCGCCGTCATCAAAGCGATTCGAGTGCAAGCGGAAAAGAAGAAGTTCGATGTGAAGTAGCACTCAAGCACAAAACGCATGGCCGGGGATCTTCTCGGCATGCGTTGACTAGGGTCTCTCGGCCATGCGTTTGTTTTGTTGGGTGAGTTTAACGGCTTTTGAAGACGCGTTGGAGTTCTTCCAGCGAAGTTGTGCCTTCGGCGACCAACCTTAAGCCTTCTTTCTGCGTGGTTTGCATGCCGAGTTTGCGGACTTCGGATTTGATCGCGGCATACGGGGGGCTGGCGTTGAGGAACTCTTTCAGGCCCTCGGTTAGTTCGACCATCTCGAACATGCCGATGCGGCCGACGTAGCCCACGTCTCCGCAGGTTTCGCAGGGTTCCAAATCTTCCTCATCGACGTCCGGGTCATCCGGGTCCGGCGGGGTGCGGGGGCGGTACAGCAGTTTGGTTTCCGGCGGTAGGCCGATTTTTTGCAGCAGCTTGGGATGCGGGCGATAGGCTTCCTTGCAGGTTTCGCAGAGTTTGCGAATCAGCTTCGTGCTGATGGACAGCTTCACGTGTTTGATGACTTCTTCCAGCGAACCGGCCCATTCGGCCAACTGCAAAAGCGCATGCACGGCATCTTTGGCGGGAACTTCGCAAATCATGGCGAGCTTATCGAGTTCGCCGAAGACTTCCTTCACGCGGGCCGCATTGGTGAGGGGGTCGATATAGAGCACATCCGCATCAATGCGTTTCATGCGCATCACGCTCGCCGCGAAGTCGTCGCCTTCCTTCGGCTGGAAGGGTGTTACGTTGGGCAATTCGCGACCGCCCAAATTCGCCAGGCTAAAGCAACTGTAAAGATACACGTCCACGCAGCGCATCACGGCCCGGGCGGTGGTGGTCAGACCGGAATACGAAGGCCCGGCGACTGCGATTAACCCTTTGCCCCCGGCGGCGTATTCGCGGATTTTCTCGCGCATCTCCGGCGGGAAATTCAAATCCTGCGGGGTTTCCAAGAGCTTCTTCATGTTTTGCACATTGACCGTCAACCGTTCGGCCCCGCCGCCCACGGGTTCGCTGATGACGGTCAATTGATAGGGAATTTCTTCCAGCACGGCCTTCATCCCGCCGGATTGCGGTTGGCCGCGTTCTTTGATGTCCAACCCGCCGAGGAGTTTGGTCATTTGCGTGATGGCTTGCGTTTCCTGCTTGGAGAGTTGCCCGCCGGGGTAAGCGATGCCGTCGATGTAGATGATAACTTTCGCCCCGGGGCCTTTCGGTTCCACGCGGATTCGCTCAGCCCTTCTTTGCAGAGAATCGGTGATGAGTTCCTTGGTGGGGATCAGCCCCGCTTGGGCCAAGCGGGCATTGGCGGCGAGATCGACTTCGCTGCCGTTGATCGCTCCTTGAAAGAGAACGTAATCTCGCTCTTCCTCTTCTTCATCGTCCTCGTCGTCATCATCGAAATCGTCGTCATCGCGTTGTTTGCGGAAAATCACGAACTAACCCTCTTTTGAAAACCTTTAGAAGAATGTTTTGCTCTGAGTTAAACTGTAAGCGATTAGCTTTTAGCGTTAGCTTTTAGCTTTTTTCATGGGCATTCGGTCTCTTCGTCTTCGCTAATTGCTAAAAGCCAACAGCCAGAGCAGAAACTCCTGCGTGTACTGACATTTTGAGCCAATGATCGGATTTTATGCTTCCAGTTTGAGATTTTATTTTCCCAGATCATCCCGGCAAAGCAACATTGCCCGGCGAGAAAAACTGAAGAACCCCATCCCTGGAATGATTATGGGTTCTCGGTGCTCGGTGGCGAGTTCTCGGTGGACGGTGGCGGCGTCTCGGTGCTGGAATTGTTAATGAGGTTCATAGCTTTGGCAATCGGTCGGGGGAGCAACAGGTATTTGCCGCCGGTCGCGAAATACATGATGACGTTGACCACAATGTAAAACACAAGCGTGCCGCCCACGCCGGCAGCGTATTTGCCGGCATCGGAGGTTTCGATGGGTTTGCCGTGTTCATCGAGTTCATCCGGCTGGTGTTTGCGTTTGAAGACGACTTCTTTTTCTTCGGAAATCAGTTCGAGTTCCGGGCGGTAGTAATAAGTGAACAGGCTGCCCGTGCGAATGTTGAACACGGCGGCGAAACCGAACGGGGCGCAGGCCACCAGCCATAAAATGGCCGGGACGAGCAAGGCTTCCGAATTGACTTTGTGTTCCCAGGCCGGGGTTTTGTCATCCGGGTTTCCGGGCAGAGCCGCCCCGCCGCCTTCGGGTTTTCCTTGATCGGCATAGAACTTTCGTTCGGAGAGTTTTTGAGCTTCTGTCGCGAAAAACCACCAGGAGACAGCGTTCAAGCTGGTATCGACTTTTCCGGACAATTCGCCCCCCTCCTCGCCGGAGGAGGCTTTCTTATTCTTGGGTTCTTCGTAAGACATCACGTGCGCCACGCGGGCGTTGTGGTTCAAATCCGCGACGAATTTCGTGAAATCCTTCTGAAAGCCGAAGACGGCGATGCTCACCAAGATGATCGTCGGCAGCATCGTGACGACGCAAAACATGCACCAATACATCGCGGGTTTCACCATCCCGTTGAAATACTGCGGCAGAATTTTGGGCGACAACCAACCCGGCCATTGCTGGGGCATCGCCATGTGCGACATGGCAATCGGAAAGCAGAAAAACCCCGGCAAAAAACCCACCGCGATGAGAATCAACCCCACCACCGCCATGTCGTTGGAGATCAATAACCCGCCGATGGTTCCAAAAACGATTTGGAAGGGCGCGACAAAATACGATCAGCCAACACAAGAGCTTAATTCCCAAGGCCACGCTGGTGAAGAAGTCGAAATTCACGCGGTCGAGCTTGTTTTTTTTGTTGAGTGCCCAGTCGATCACGGTCAGGTACAAATGCAAACACCAGCCCGGCCCCAAGAATGCGAACAGAATTGCGATCACGCCCCACAGCACTTTCAAAGGGGGTTTGGAGACGTAGAACGTCATGAAGCCCGCTCCCATGCAAATCAGGGAGGACAGGAGCATGTAGAACACCGTTCTTAGCCCGAAACCCCAACGCTGTTTGACGAACTCCCAACCGGTGGTGAGAAATTTTTCGTAGTATTTATCGGTGTCGGGTCCGCCGCGGGCTTTTTTGCGAAGTCGTTCCGCACTTAAGCGGCCGGTGCTTAAGGTGACGTGGCACTTGGGGCATTCGACGTCTTCTTCGTCCACCTGCAAGCCGCACTTGGGACACACGCGAACTTTCTGGTCTTCCGCGCGGGTCAGGTCCAAACTTCCGAACAGCTCATCTCCGGCGTTGTCTTTTTGGGCGGAGGGGCGTTTCTTTTTGGCTTTCGCCGAAGTTTTTGGCGGCAAGGCGTTCGCCGCTTTCTTCTTGGCTTGGGGCACGGGCACGCGGGCTTGGCATTCGGGGCATTTCGCGGATTTTCCCCGGGCCTGATCGGGCAGGGTCAAGACTTTTTGGCATTCCGGGCAACGCACTTTGACGGGCATGAACACACTCCGCGTTGAGAGGCAAAGCCTGCCCAACCCAGTTGATGAGGGATGTGCAATCTCAAGAAAAAAACGATTCGCGTGGACGAAAAAAATGCGCCAAGCGGTGCTTTCTAATGTACCATGTTTCCCGCCCGTGTCATGCCTATCCTCGGTGAACGGCTGAGAATCGCTGCTTCCTCACGCGATTCCCCTCGCTCACGCTCGGATGTTTGGGCGAAAGGAAATCCCCGCAATGGCTTGCGGATTCTCGCGAAACCCTCGAACATTCAGCTTCACATTCCCAATTTGAAGGAACTTTTGATGGATGCGTTGCAGTATGCCCAAGACCTGGTGGCGTTTGAATCCCCCAGCGCGGTTTCCAACCTGCCGGTCAGCGATTACGTCCAACAGGCGCTGAAAAAACTCGCCTTCGAGACCGAACGCTTGGAATACAACGATGGCCAAGGCGTTCGCAAATGCAGCATTATCGGCAAAAAAGGCGATGGCCAAGGCGGAGTGGCTTATTTTGGGCATACCGACGTGGTCCCGGCGGACAATTGGTTCCGCGACGACATCGGCCCTTATACGCCCACGGTTCAAGAGGGCAGGCTTTATGGTCGCGGCAGTTGCGACATGAAAGGTTCCGTCGCCTGTATGCTGGCGGCGGCGGGGCGATTTTCCGCTTCGGAACTCAAACATCCCATCTATGTCACTTGCACGGCGGATGAGGAAATCGGTTATACCGGAGCCAAAAACGTGGCCGAGCGCTCCAAGCTGTTTCGCGAGATGGTGGATGGGCACAGCAAAGGCATCATCGGCGAACCGACAAAATTGGAAGTTGTGCATGCCCACAAGGGAACATACGGATTTCACGCCATCAGCCGAGGCCGCGCCGCGCATTCCAGCACCAAAGCGGGCGTCAACGCCAACCTCGCGATGATTCCGTTTTTAATGGAAATGAAAGCCATCCACGATGAGACCGAAAGCGACCCTCAATGGCAAAACGCGGAATTCGAGCCGCCCGTCCTGAGTTGGAACATCGGCATCAACGATCACACCAAGGCCGTCAACATCACCGCTCCCCAAAGCGTTTGCAAAGTGTATTTTCGCCCGATGCCGGGCATCGACGTGGCGGCTTTGATGGACCGCGCCCGCAGCAAGGCGGAAGAGTGCGGGATCGAATTTCATCCCACGCTCGAATCGCCGCCTTTGTACGTGGACCCGCAAGCGGAATTTATTCGGGACGTGCTGAAAATCGCCGGGCGGGGTGCTTCTTCCACCGTGGCCTATGGAACCGATGGCGGGCAATTTCTGGCGATGAAAAACCTCGTCGTGTTCGGCCCCGGCGACATCGCCCAAGCCCACACCAACGATGAATGGATTTCGCTCGATCAGCTCGAACGCGGGACCGACATGTACGCCCGCATGATCCATCGCTGGTGCTGTTAAAATTCCGCAAGCCACCGACTTGCCGGCGAACCGGCCCCAAGGTGTCGGTTTAGGGCCGAGCCGAAATTCTTTATTCCTTCAAATCGGTATTCAAAGCAGATCATTGCGAGTGGGGAATCATGCGAATGGGAATCACACGTCTTTTGAGTTTGGGTTTGGTCGTCCTCGGTTTTTGGCCGATGTCGGCGGCGGGGCAAGATCCGTTTGCGGCTCTGGTTCGTTCCACCGAAGGCGCTTTCGCCCGCGGAGGAACAAAAAACCTTTCACCTGCCGAAAGGATTTGAGGCCCAATTGTTCGCCGCTGAGCCTCAGATTCAAAAACCGCTCAACATGGCTTTCGATGCCAAGGGCCGCTTGTGGATTACCGATTCGCAAGAATACCCGTATCCCGCCAAGCCGGATCAACCGGGACGCGACACCATCAAGGTTTTAGAAGACACCAACGGAGATGGCCGGGCCGATAAAATCACCACATTCGCCGATGGTTTGAACATCCCCATCGGGCTATATCCTTACCGCGATGGCTGCGTGGCGTTTAGCATTCCTTACATTTGGTGGCTGGAAGACACCGATGGCGATGGCCGTTGCGATCACCGCGAAAAACTCTACGGGCCGATGGGCGTGGACCGCGACACGCACGGCTTGAACAACGCCTTCCGCCGAGGCTTTGACGGCTGGCTTTATGCGTGTCATGGATTCAACAACCAGACCGAAGTCGCCGGCAAAGATGGCCATAAAATTACGATGCACTCCGGCAACACTTACCGTATGCGGCTGGATGGGCAAAGGCTCGAACATTTCACGCACGGGCAGGTGAACCCCTTCGGCATGACGTTCGACGAATGGGGCAACCAATTCACCGCCGACTGCCACAGCAAGCCGCTCACGCAATTGCTCAGGGGGGCGTATTATCCCAGCTTCGGCAAGCCGGACGATGGGTTGGGTTTCGTCTCGCCGATGATGGACCACACCCACGGTTCCACCGCGATTGCAGGCGTGGCGTATTGCACGGGCGACAATTTCCCAAAGACCTACCATCACAATCTCTTCAGCGGCAACGTGATGACCAGCCGCATCAACCGCAACTCGCTGGTTTATCACGGTTCGACAATTCGCGCGAAGGAAGAGGAGGATTTTCTCAAATGCGATGATCCCTGGTTTCGTCCGGTGGATTTGCGGATGGGGCCGGATGGAGCGATGTACGTCGCCGACTTTTACAACCGCATCATCGGGCATTATGAAGTCCCGCTCGATCACCCCGGACGCGACCGGCATCGCGGGCGCATTTGGCGAATCGTCTATACCGGAAACGATGCCGGAACCAAACCGGCGAAGCGAATCGATCTTTCCCAGGCGGACACCAAAGAATTAATCCAAGCCTTGGGCAGCTCCAATCTGACCGTTCGGGAATTGGCAACCGACCAACTTTCCGACCGCATCGGGCCAAAAGCTGTGCCCGTACTGCAAGAAGCTCTGCGGGATTCAAAAAGCCCGGAAACCAAAGTGCATGCCTTGTGGGCGCTGTATCGGTTGCAGGGTCTCAACGAGGCACTCTTCGCGAAAGCCGCCCAGGACAAAAGCCCGTTAGTGCGAACCCACGCCATGAAAGCCTTGGCCGAAACCGCCAACTGGTCGCCCGAGTTAATCGACATGGCCCGCTGGGGTTTGAGAGATTCCAATGCCTTTGTCCAACGTGCGGCAGCGGATGCCTTCGGGCAACATGCCGAAGTCTCGGCGATCCCGAATTTATTAGCGCTGCTGCCCAAAATACCAGCGGCAGATGACCATTTGAGGCAAGTTGTCCGCATCGCGATCCGCAACCAACTCCGCAGCCCTCAAGCCTTCGCAGAACTCGCGCAACAAAAAATCTCCCCGCAGGATCGGGAAGACCTCATGGAAATCGCGTTGGCAGTGGACTCCGCCGCATCGGCCTCGTTCGTGCTGAACACGATTCCGCAAATGAAACTCCCAGCGGGAACTTTGGCCCGCGCCTTGGAACATGCCGTGCGCTTCTTGCCCGCGAGCGAAACCGATCATTTGGTCCAAGTCGCCCGCGAAAAGTGCGGCGAGGATGGGGACTTGCAGTTTCGGTTGCTGACTTCGCTTCAAGCCGGCTTATTGCGGCGGGGTGTGAAACCCTCGGCCACGGTGCGGGCCTGGGCGGAAGAAGTCGCCAAAAGTTGGCTTTTGAATTTGCCTGCCAATGCCTTGGCCTGGACCAATTCGCCGATTGCAAGTGCCGCCGAACAAGCCAACCCTTGGGCGATTCAACAACGGGTTTCGGCGGATGGCGATCGCGAGGCTCGGTTTTTCTGTAGTTTGCCGCACGGCGAGCAACTCACCGGCAGGCTAAGGTCTCGCGACTTTGAAATTCCCGCCCGCTTGAGTTTTTATGCGGCCGGCCACATCGGTCCGCCCAATCAGCCGGTGGTCGCCAAGAATTTTATCAGGTTAAGGGATGCCAAAACGAACCGGGTTTTGATGGAATCCAAACCGCCCCGCAACGACACCGCGCAAAAAATCGAGTGGGATCTGAAAGAGTTCGCCGGGAAAGAAGGCTTTTTGGAAATTGTGGATGGCGACACTCGCCGGGCTTATGCGTGGTTGGCGGTGGGCCGATTTGAACCGAACCTCGTGCCGATCCCCGCGCTTTCGCCGCGTGTGGTGGAAGAGCGTTTCATCACCACCGCGAATCTTGCCGCCGGGTACGATCTTACGGAAGCCCGCCCCGCGCTGACCGCGATCCTGAAACAAAAACCCTTGTCGCCGGGAATCTCGGCGGCTTTCATTCGGGCGGTGGGAAAATTGTCGCATCGCCCGGAGATCACCGCCTTGGCCTGGGCGGCGGAAGATGCTTCGATCCCGCAATCTTTGCGGAATCAATTGAACCAAGCCGTGGGAAGCGGCGATAAGAAAGCGATTCAAGCGGCGACCACTCTGGCGTTTCGGCAATGTCCCGCGCGTTTGCAAACCGCGCTGGCGGATGCCTTGGCCGGCGATGTGCAAGGACGCGACGAAGTTCTGGCCTTGATCGAAAAAGGCATTGCCCCGGCGAGAATGCTGTTGAATCCGCCTTTGCGAAACCGCTTGCTGTCCACCGCGAAAACCGCTGCAGACAAAACAGCCCTCGAAGCCCGCCTCGGTCAACTTACCCGAGCGCTGCCGGCGGCGAATGAGACGCTGGGGAAGCTCATTAAAACGCGGCTGGCCGGTTTTCAACAGGCCAAGCATGATGCGGCCCAAGGTTTGGCGGTCTTCAAGAAAAACTGCGCCGCCTGCCATCAGGTGGACGGCAGCGGGGCGTTGGTGGGGCCGCAGTTGGACGGCATCGGCAATCGGGGCTTGGAACGGCTGTTGGAAGATGTGCTTGATCCCAACCGCAACGTAGACGTCGCCTTCAGAACCAGCACCATCGCCTTGGAAGACGGTACGATTTTGACGGGGCTTGTCCGCCGGGACGAAGGGGCGGTTCGCGTGCTGGCCGATCAAAAAGGCAAAGAGTTCAGCGTTCGCCGGGCGGACATCGCCGAGGAACGCAAATCGAACTTATCGCTGATGCCAGCCAACGTGGCAGAGATCATTCCCGAAAACGAGTTTTACGATTTGCTGTCGTTCCTACTCTCCCGCCGATCCACGGAAAAAATCCCACCGAAGCAGTAAGTTAAGGCGTGGAAGCGGTGCGGTGGGGCGGGGAAGGAAGTTGGGCGAGGTCGGCTCCCACGTTGGTGCGGTCTGTGGCTCCATCAATTGCGGGATTGGCCGGGTCGCGTTTCAGCGTGAGATCGGCGGGCGTGATTTCGGGAAACTCGGTGAAGGTCCAATTGCCTTGCCAGGCGAAGCCGCCGTTCAGCGTGCCTTCTTCTTTCGTGCCGGGGGTTCGGGTCCAATCGCGGACCCAGGCATCGAACTTTCGCGGGGGGAACTCCGCGGAGGAAACCGCCCAGAACACGGCGAAGCCGTCGTAAAAATTCTTCAGGCCATCCCAGCGCAATAGATGTTCGAAAGTGTCCGGGTCGCTGCGGCCCGTCATGGAAATCAAAGGGTTGCTGGTGTTGGTGGCGATGAGATTGTCGCGGGTGTTTCTGACGTGGATGGGCAACAAATCGCGGGGCGTGTCTCCGCTATCCAGGCGAATCAGGCTGTTGCCCACAAGGCAGGTCGTGTGATCGAGAGTGAGTTCGACGTGATCTTTCTCATCTTTCATGTCAAGGTCGCCTTCGGAGTGCAGCAGCGAACCTTCCACGACGGCGATGGCCGACTGCTCGACGTGGATTCGTCCCGGGAGTGTGTTTCGGCTGAGGAACACGTCGCAACGGCCCCTCAGAAAACTTTTGAAAACCTTGACTTCAAACGAAGCCGCCGGGCCATTGTTGTCCGGGTTCATCATTTTCATGTCTTTGGCGGTTTGCGAAGCCGGCGCGGGCAAGAGTTCCACAATCGCCGCCGAGTTGCGGCCGGCTTCTTCCACGGTCACGGTCACGCCTTGCAACAAAACCCGGCCTTTGCCTTCCAACGAGACGAGCGCCCAAGTTTCCTCCGAGGCCGCGCCGCGTTTGGGGGCCACGTGGAAGTCGAGGTTAATGAGGTCCACTTCCGCGTTGGAGAGCCGAAACAACCGGGTGAGCAAGCCTTCCGCCGGAGTTTCCACGCCGGAGAACAGCAACAGCGGGCGGAAATTTTCCCCCGCGCGAATCGTCAGGCTTTTGTTTTTGATGCGAATGGGCTTGGTGAGGGAATCGGGCAGAGGTCCGTTATGGCGAATCTCCACAATTTGGCCATCCGCCGCTGCCGTGCAAGCGGCTTCCAAGGTGAGTTTTCCTTCATCTTCACTGCCATCGTTATGGATGATCCAATAGGGCCGCATTTCGATTTCGGTCATCGGCACTGCGGGCGGTTTGGCGGGGCCTTCCACTTCCGGGGCTTGGGTGGGTTGATCGGGAATGCTTTCCGTGGGCAGTTTCGCCGGCATCGGTAGTCGGCTGCCGGGATTGGAATTCGAGGCCAATTCGGTTGGCTCATCGTCGCCCGGTTCCAGTGCGGATTTGAGGCCAAAAGGCATCTTGGCCGGAAGTGATGCCGGTTGAGGGGATAAAAGATCACTGACGGCGGCTTTTGCGGGAGAAATCTCCGGCGACTCGTTCGGCTCGGTTTTTGTCCCCGTGCTATTCGTTGAGTTTGCACCCTGCTCCGTTTTAGGCGTCGCGGGAACGGGGGAATTCTTAGGCGTTGGGGAAGCGTTTTGGCTTCCCAGATCAGAGGCGGGCTCGGGGGTCTTGCGGGGCAAGGGCGAGAAATTTCGCGGCGAAGGTTGACCGGCTTCCGCCAGCGAATGGGTGGAAGGTCCGCTGCCCAAACCGGGAAACCGCCAAATCACGAACACGATCAACAACAACACCGAAACGCTGGCCAACCAACCCATGTTCCGCTGCCAAAACGTCTCTTTCGGCGGGGTGACGTGCCGCCAAATTAAGCCATCGGCGGGCAGTCCCCGCAGCCCCATGCGGGCCGCGATGGGCATTAAATCCCGCACCAAAAGTTCGGGCGTGGCATATCGCTGCTTGGGATCGCTGGCCATCATCTTCCGGCAAATGGCCGACAAATCCGCAGGCACGTTGCGATTCTTCAACGCCGGGTCCGGGGCTTCTTTCCCTTGATGATCCAACAATTTTTGCAGCACGGTTCCTTCGGGATACGGCGGCGTGCCGGTGAGTGCATGATAAAGCGTACAGCCTAGGGAATAAATGTCGCTGCGAACATCCGCCGTGCGGGGGTCTTTGGCTTGTTCCGGCGAGATGTAATCGAACGTACCCAGCGTGGTTCCCGCCAGCGTGAGTTCCGCGACCGAATCCGAATTCTGCTTGCGGGCCAATCCCAGATCGACCAACTTCGCCCGCCGGGAAGGCATGATAATAATGTTCGAGGGCTTGATGTCCCGATGCACCACCCCCGCGGCGTAGGTGTGATTTAAGGCCCCGGCGATTTGCAGGGTGTAACTCACGGCGTCTAAAGGAGATATGGGACCGCCTTCGCGGATCAAATCCCTCAGATTCGTGCCTTTGATGTACTCGAAGGCAATGAAATGCAAGCCTTGGTCTTCGCCGATGTAGAATACGCGGGCGATGTTGTCGTGATCCAACCGGGCGGCGGCGCTGGCTTCGTTCTGAAACCGTTTGACGGAAGATTCATCCCGCGATTGGGCCGGCCCCAAAACTTTCAGGGCCACGACGCGTTGCAAACGGGTGTCCATCGCCCGAAACACGGCCCCCATCCCGCCGATCCCGATTCGTTGTTGCAGCACGAAATGCCCCAACTCGAAGCCTTCCGGCGTGGGAACCGTGCCGCCCCACTCTTCATCCGAACTGCCCAGGGCTTGCGGAAACAACCGCTGCCAAATACTGGAGTTCGGATGATTTGCCGGCGAAGCCAGCGAGGAACCCTCGCTGCCCCGGCCTTCGGGATTGACGACGGTTTCCGGGCGGTGAGAAATCACGGGCAACGCGGGAAAAGCGAACGCCCCGGTAGATTTCAGTCCGGAATGAGAGGAGGTCATAATTCCCAAGGCTTTCCCGTGAAATTCGCTTGAAACATGGATTGCATTATACCGCCGGACAAAGCGGCGTCAAAGAAAACTTCCGTGAATCCGCGAACCAACAATCGGCACAATCCCGGCCACAGTTCAGGAAAATTCCCCACGAGTTTGTATTTAGTGGACTCAAGGGTTCGTCACTGTTAGGCCAACCGAACTAAATCGTGGAATTGTTTGGCCTTCGGGCAAAACAGCCCCATATCGGCTAAGAAGTTGCGCGGGGATTTAGTTGCCGAATTGTTTCCCGCTGACTCCAAAAAACAAGGCATTGAAGAACGGGTTCGTGAATTAAATGTCGCGATGTTACCAATGTGTTACAAGACTTCTATCAAATTACGGCACGCATTTGTCGAGGAGAAAGGAGTGTGGAAAGGGCGCTGCCGGTTTCTACTTTGAATGGGTTTCGCTCAAATTTTATCTGTTGAATCGCCGATTTCTACCGCGTTTTACGCAAAAGGAGAAAATTCCGTTGGAAAAATCCCTGAGAGAGAAATCAAAAACCTGTTGCAAAATCTGATATTAGGGCCAAATCAACGATTGCGAAACCGAATCCGGAAGAGTACGATGTCAACAGATCGAATAAAATGGTTTTGATCTTTGCTTTATTTGATCCCCAATAATATCTGATCGATTTCTTGATCGATGGATTCTAAATACAAGCGAACCGTCTGAAACAAATCATCCGTGTAGTTTTCACTTTCTATCACACGGGCCACTTCACTTCGCACACTTATATCTGCAACAGCGTCATCTTGGTCGATTTGATATTCATTTGTTGAGGAATCAAAGTTCGGGCGCACCAGTCGTCCCAATTTGATCGAGCGCGGCAAAAATCCCTGTTCCACGTGTTCGGCGAACTCGCGCACCACGCGACTGGCTTCCTTGAATTTATCTCTCAGCGTCAAATCTTCTAAATTCGGCTTGGGCATGGAAATAACCTATCGAAAAGCAGTTGGCACAAGACTTTAAGGAAGAAGGCCGGGACTTGAGCAAACATCGAACGGCAATCGCGAGAGGATTTTTTTTCCCTATCTCAAATTGAGATGCCGCCCCGGATGGTTACGCGGCATTTTCCCCTCGAATACTGCAAAGACGCAAATGAAGGCGGATTAGTTCCTGAATTTCGGCCAAAAGGACAGCGGATGAAGATCCTGATCTTGGCGGATATCCACTCGAATTGGGAAGCGCTCTCTGCGTTGATCGCGCGCGAGGCATCTTGGGATGCCTGCTTGGTCATCGGGGACATCGTGGATTACGGAGTGACCCCCGGCCCGTGCATCGATTGGGTGAGAAACCATGCCACCGCTTGGGTTCGCGGAAACCACGACCACGCGGTGGCTCAGCGGGTTCCCGCGCGGGGAGGCAGCGGGTATCGGGCGCTCGCCACCGCCACGCGACCCTTGCATTGGCAAGCCCTAGGCGATGTGCAAATGGGATTTCTGGCCCGCATGCCGGTCACGCGGTACGTCGCTTTGGGCGATCAAACCTTCTTTTTAGTGCATGGAACCCCGCACGATCCGCTGGATGAATACCTCTCCGACAATCCCCAACTCTGGCAAAAACGCCTGGAAAACGTGCGGGCCGATTTCGTTTGCGTCGGCCACACCCATTTGCCGTTCCATCTCGATTTGGGCGAAACCCAAGTTTTGAACCCCGGCAGCATCGGCCAACCGCGCGATGGCGATTGGCGCGGCAGTTACGCCGTTGTGGAAGATGGCCGTGTGAGCTTTCATCGGTTTGAATACGATGTCGAGGCCACGCTGAAAGCCCTGCGAGAAGCCGGTGTCGAAGGAGCCGCCCTGAAAGTCGCCGAAAACTCCCTCAAGTTCGGCGGCCAGATTTCCAACGCGGAAGCAACCGAACTGCAAAACCCCGTCCTCGCCGACCGTTTTGTTTCTCGTTGAACGAGAATCTCTCACGGTTGGAGAAAATATGAGCATGAGATTTCCTCCCGTTGGCGATTGTGAAGAAAAAAACCCACAACTCGTCTGGAAATCTCGCCAGAAATGCAGTACGAAGGGAACAGGAATCCCTGCCTTTTTTCCGCTTACGGAGTTGCCCAGATGCCTGCTACCAGCCTCCCCAAAACCGTTTCCACAATCGAAGACGCGCTGAGTAAATCGGACATCGCCACTTTAAGCCACACCGCGATTGCCAAATTGACTCCGGCCGAGATGCTCCGCGTAATTGCCATCGCCGATTTGCCCTTCGCCCGGGAGACAAGCCTCAGCTTCCAATCCGAAGACACGCTCCGCCAACTCACCCACCTGGCCTGCCAATGCTGCCGCAACCAGGGGCATTGACTGAGCTGGCTTTTTTCACCCTCTGGACTTGTTCCTGGACCATCTGCGGAATACGCTGGTAAAAACCTCAACATTTTTCCGTGATGACAGGAGTCAGAGAACATGGCAGATTGGCCCGTGGGTGTGTTTACGTCAGTGGATGCCGGGTTGGGCGTGCATTTGGACGTGGCCGAAGAACTAAAAATCCCCACGGTGCAAATTCATGCCCCGCACCAAAAAAACCGCACCGCCGATGTCGCCAAGTCCTTCTTGATGAAATGCGGCGATGCGGGCATCGAAGTCACCGCGGTATTCGGCGGGTTTGACGGAGAAAGCTACGCCGACATCCCCACCACCGTCAAAACCGTGGGGCTGGTTCCCGAAGGGACGCGAGCCGCGCGGACTCAGGAAATGAAAGAGATTTCCGACTTCGCCAAACACTTGGGCTGCAAAACGGTGGCTTTGCACATCGGCTTCGTGCCGGAAGACCGCAAAAGTGGGAACTACAAAAACCTGCTGGAAACCACGCGGGATCTGCTCGATCACGTGGCCGCCAACGGGCAGCAACTCAACCTGGAGACCGGGCAGGAATCCGCCGACCACTTGTTAGAGTTCATCGCCGATGTGGGCCGCGACAATCTCTTCATCAATTTCGACCCGGCGAACATGATCCTGTATGGAACCGGCGACCCAATTGAAGCCCTGAAGAAAGTCGGCAAATACGTGAAAAGCGTGCATTGCAAAGATGGAACCTGGGCCGCCCCCGCAGAACGCGGAAAAAGTTGGGGCCAAGAAGTTCCTTTGGGCGAAGGCGACGTGGGCATGGAAACCTATCTGCGCACGCTGAAAGAAATCGGCTACACCGGCCCATTAACCATCGAACGCGAAATCGCCCACGACCGCGAACGACAAAAAGCCGACATCGGCCACGCCGTCAATCTGCTAAGAACCCTCCGCGAAAAGATTCTCGCTTAGAGATTGGCAAGGAAATTGCTTCAAGGATTCGTGTGCCATGCCCACGGCTTTGCGTGGGCATGCTTTCCGCCGGAATGCTGATGTGTTTTGATCCGACATGGCCACTCAAAGCAGTGGCCATGGCACCCAACCAAATGTTTTTTCCATTGGGAAAGGTCAAAACCCATGAATCGCAGCACGCAAAATCGGCGGACGTTTCTTAAGTCGGCAGGCGTTTGTTTGGCGCTGCCGCTGTTTGAATCTCTGCCTTGGACAAAGGCGGCGAACGGCAAAAACCGCGAAACACCCAAGCGGATGGTTTGCATCGGGAACGAATTCGGCATGGTTCCCGGCGCGTTTTGGCCCCAGTCGTTCGGGACCGATTACGAACTCACCCCGCTATTGAAACCTCTGAAAGACCACCGCCGGGATCTCACGCTGTTCTCGCATTTGGATCACGATGTCAAAGGCGGGCACTTCGCAGTTCACACGTTTCTCACGGGCGTGAAATCCTCTGAAGCCAAAGGCATGCCTGAAGGCGGGATCAGTCTGGATCAACGCGCCGCCGAGTTCGTCGGCTCGCGAACGCGGTTTCCCTCGCTGACCATCGGTTCGGAAGATGGACTGCACGGCGGCTGTATGATGAGTTGGACCCGCACGGGAACCCGCATCCCGCCAATCACCGGCCCGCGCGAATTGTTCCGGGCATTGTTCGTGGAAGACAATGCCGAGGCCCGCCGGCAAGCCACGGATCGCATTCGCCTGCAAAGTTCCATTCTCGATGCGGTCCAAGGCGATGCCCGGTCCCTCAAACGCCGGCTTAACAAAACCGACGCCGACAAGCTGGAAGAGTATTTTGCTTCCATCCGCGATGTGGAACACAAACTTCAACTCGACAAACATTGGCAGAACGTGCCCAAGCCCAAAACGGATTTCCCCGAACCCCAAAACCAGGGCCTCGCGCAAGACCTGCCCGCGATTTACGATTTGATCGCCTTGGCTTTGGAAACCGATTCCACCCGCGTGGCCACGTTGGAGATCGGCGGGAGTTTCGCCGCCTCCGATTTGGGCATTCGCAAGGGCTACCATAGTTTGTCGCATCACGGGCACGTGAAGGCGAACCTCGATCTGCTCGTGCAAATCGAGGCATACCAGATGGCCCAGTTCGCCCGCTTTTTAGAGAAACTCAAAACCCGAAAAGATCCCGAAAGCGACGGCAGCCTGCTCGACCAAACGATGGTGTTGTTGGGCAGTGGAATGGGCAACGCCAACTCACACACCAATAGCGATTTGCCCCTGCTTCTCGCGGGCGGCGGCTTCAAGCACGGCGAACATAAACAATACCCCAGAGACAAAAACCGTCGCGTGCCCTTGTGCAATTTGTTCGTCTCGATGCTGCAACAATTCGGCGTGGAAACCGACCGCTTCAGCACCGCCACCGGAACCCTCACAGGCTTAACGTCCGCTTAATCCACAGCCCCAAGTCCGCACCAAAACCGTTTTGGTTCCAGCCGAAAGCCGCGTGGGGTTTCCTTCGCGGCTTTTCATGTTTGCATGGAACGGCAATTCTGTTTGGTCTCGGAATAGAAACAGGCAAGCAGACCTCTTCCCCGAGTATTTTTTGATGAAAAGATCACTTGTCCCCCAGCGGGAAATGGCTTATCCCTGAACGTGGAACCAAAATCCCGGAGGACAAAATCCATGCACCCATTTTTGAGTCGAAGCCAAGTTCGCGATGTGGACCGCCGGGCCATCGAGGACTACAACATGCCCGGCTTGTTGTTGATGGAAAACGCTGGGCGGGGAGCGGCCTTGGTTTTGGAGTCGGCGGGAATCGCGGGGCCGATCCTGATTTGTGCCGGCAAGGGCAACAACGGCGGCGATGGTTTCGTGATGGCCCGCCATTTGGAAAACCACGGGCACGATGTGCGCGTACTGCTGTTTTGCGATCCCGACACACTTCAAGGCGATGCCAAGCTCAATTATCAAATTCTGAAGGCGGCGGGCACGCCCTTGGAAATTTGGGGGACGGATTTCGAGAAGCGGCGGCTTTCCGAAACTTTGAACGAAGCCGATTGGATCGTCGATGCCCTGCTGGGCACGGGAACTCACGGGGAAATTCGCGAACCGTTTGCCACGATCATCGCGGCCATCAATCAAAGCACCGCAAAAGTCTTCGCGGTGGATTTGCCTTCCGGGATGGATTGCGACACCGGCCAAGCGTTGGGCGTTTGCATTCAGGCGGATCTTACCGCCACCTTCGTCGCCCGAAAAATCGGCTTCAAATCTCCCGAAGCAACGAAGCGAACGGGCGAGGTCTGCGTGGTGGAAATCGGCGTTCCCAACCGCGTGCTTGCCGATTTGAACGAAGGCAAATGATGGCCGCGAAACTCGAAATCCCCGATTTGAACCAAGAATTGGAATCGCTGTTAAAACAAATTCCCCTTGGCCGCGCGAGCACGTTTGGCGGTGTGGCTTGTGCTTTGGGCGATGTGTCGGCAGCTCGTTGGGTGGCCCAAGCCGCGTACAGCGGCGAACTCTCTGAAGACTGCCCGGCCCATCGGTTGGTGTTGAAATCCGGCGAACTCGGCGGCGGGGATTCCTCCGGCCAAAAGCAACTCTTGGAAAAGGAAGGCGTGCCGATTGCGAACGGGCGGGTGGATCTGGCTGCGGTCGGCTTTCAAGATTTCACTTCATCCAAGCCTTTGGAACTGCTCCAAGCCCATCAGCACAATCTGCCGCGCGGATCGAATTGTCGGCCTACCAGCAAACGCCCGTTGAGATCGCAGCGGTGGATCTTTCTTATCCGGGCGACGGGACGGCGGTCGCGTGTTATGCCGTGGTCGAGACGGGCACGGGCCGATTGGTCTGGTCGAGCACCGTGCATCGTCCGGTTCGCTTCCCTTACGTCACCGGCTATTTGGCATACCGCGAACTGCCGATCTTGCTGGATTTGATCGAACACGTCCAAAGCCAACGCCCCCTGGCCGAGGTGGTGTTCGTGGATGGCAACGGCATTTTGCATCCCCGCCGAGCGGGAATCGCCAGCCACTTGGGCGTACTGACCGATCTTCGCACCGTGGGAGTGGGGAAGAAACTGATCTGCGGCAAGGTCGATCTCTCACAAGTCACGCCGCAAGCACCGCAGCGGGTGATGCACAACGGCGAGGAACTCGGCATGGCGATGAAAGCCGAGCCACGTTCGCGTCCGGTGTTCATCTCGCCGGGGCACCGGATGGATGTGGCAAATGCCGCAAGATTGGCCAGGCTCTTATTCCACGGACACCGCGTGCCGGAACCGATTTATCACGCCGACTCTCTTAGCCGCCAAGAAGCCAAATCGCTTAAATCCCGTGCGGATAGTTGAGGGGATCTTTCATCCCGGCCTCGGCGAAGCCTTTGATGCGGAGTCGGCAAGAGTCGCAGCGACCGCAGGGATCGCCGTTCGAGTCGGGGTTGTAACAGCTATGGGTTAGGCCGTAATCCACGCCCAACCGGCGGCCTTCGCGGATGATCTCGGCCTTGGTGAGTGAAATCAATGGGGTGTGAATCTGCCATTGGCATTGATTTTCCACGCCGGCTTTGGTTGCCAATTGGGCCAGGCGTTGAAATTGCTCGATAAACTCCGGTCGGCAATCGGGGTAGCCGCTGTAATCGACGGCATTCACGCCGATGAAAATATCTGCCGCTCCCAAAACTTCTGCCCATCCCAAAGCCAACGAGAGAAACACCGTGTTGCGAGCAGGAACGTAAGTGATGGGGATGCCGGTTTGCATTTCCTCGTCTTCGCGGTCTTGGGGCACGGCGATGTCGGCCGTCAATGCCGACCCGCCGAACGCCCTCAGATCCAGATCGAGGATGATGTGCCGTTCCACGCCCATCGCCGCGCAAACTTTTTTGGCGGCTTCCAACTCAAAGCGGTGGCGTTGGCCGTAATCGAAAGACAAAGCGAACAAACGGAAGCCCCGTTCGCGGGCCATTGCCAGCACGGTGGAAGAATCTAATCCTCCGCTCGTTAAAACCACGGCCGGTCTCGGCGTTGTCATTACCGTTTCACCTCGCTGGAATGGAAGACAAATTCGGGCAACAGAATTGTCCAAGCGAGTCGGGGAGATCGTCAACCGTCTGCGAGGGTTCCGCAAAGAAAAATCGCCGGATCGCAACCTGGGTTGCCATCCGGCGAGTCGGCACGTTGTCTTTTTTGGAATCGAGAATCCTTCAATCCGATCGAGCGGCTGGGACGCAGGCCAGGGGATTCCGGGGAAACCGAACCCCCATGCACGTTCGAGATTCCCGATTCCTACGACGAAAATGAAAGCACGTCCCAGCCACTCAAGTGAAGCCGGTGATCTGAAGTCTTAATAACGCGGATAGAGCAGCTCGGAATCGCGTGCATAAATGAACTGGTTTTGAAGAGACTCCATCGCAAAGCCGAAGGGCAGAGAACCCCCACCGTGAACCATGCTGGGGCCAATCGAATAATAACTGTTGGGCCGGTTAAAGTTGTTCTCAAACGGGAACAACGTGTGATGCGGACGGGGTTGCGGAGCCGGCTGATTGGCTGCTTGGGGGCGGAGCTGTCCCAGCAGAATCTCCATCGTGGCATCGTGCCGATACCGGGGATTGGCAACGTACTCGCTGCGGTTGAAGGGAATGCTTTGGTAAATCCAGGCATATTCGAGCGGATTCACTTGCATCGGGTTCATCCCCGAAGAACAGCACCCCGCCGAGGGGGGAAGCATGGGATAGGAAAACCGCGGCACAATTTCCACGCCGAACGAGTTGTCCACAGGCTCTGCGGCCGGCTTTTCCGCCGGGGCTTTCTCGTCTTGGCTTTGCGTGGAAATCAATTCGGTTTGGGGCTGCAAGTTGATCGAAGTCTCGCCCTTGGCGGGAGCATCGTTTCGATCTTCATATTGCCTTTTGGGTTTTGGTTTTTCGCTGGGTGTGGGCGGAAGATCGGGTTTGACCGAAGGGAGCACGCCCCGGCGGGGAGTCGCTCGCATCACCGCCCTCCGTTGCGGAACGATGGGTCGATTCCGCGGGCGAGGCACGATCATCACTTTCCAGGTTGAGCCATCAGTGTCTAAGACTTCTTCGACTCGCGGAGAATTCGGATCGTATTCGGCGGCTTGCGCCGGGATTCCCGCGCCGAGGATCAGGGCCGTAAAAGCCAGGCTGAAGGGAACAATGCAAGACCGCAAGGGAAACGTTTCACGCGGAAATTCGCCTGTGTCAGACATGGTGTGTGTACCTCAAAAGGAAGAACGTCAAATCGGATCGGCGAACGAGGGGCGGGCCGGACGTGGCCGGAATCTCCCAAACATTGGGACCGGCTTCCGATAAGATCCACGCTAATTGCCCGTGGAGACCAAAGTCAATTTGACATTTGCGATTCCGCGAAGGTTCCGCAAAGTTCGCGGGCAACCCCAACCGCAAAACCCGCAGGATCATCAGGACCATCACCCCACAGTCCGAAAAGTCTTCCTCAATTCAAGCCGTCGGCGTGTTTCAACCGATGTAGAACGTAAACTATCGCGCCCGCGTGCGCGGCTGCGCCTCAGCATGGGTCGGCGGGGACCAGCGAAAAAAGATTGGTAAATTGAGGAAATCCCATGTCGGGACTCGCAGCAGGCGTCGGCCTCATCAGCGGTGTCAACTACTCGGCCTTGGTGGATACGATCATCAAGTCTCAGTCCGGGGTCGTCGATCGCCTAAATTCTCGCATCACAGGTTATCAGTCCACTTCCACGGGCCTCAGCCAGTTGGAAGCCACGGTGCTTGCCATCAACACCTCCGTGCAGCAATTGGGCAACGATTCCACGTTCAATGCGTTTCAGATCAACAACAGCGACGAGGCCCAACTTTCCGTCAAAACGACGGCCGATGCGGTCTCGGGAACCTATGCTTTTCAAGCGGTTCAAAAGGCGGCCACGAATCAGGTCTTGAGCAAAGGCTTCGCCAATACCGATTCCCAAAAACTGGACACCGGGCACGATCACGATTGCCACCGGCGGGCGATTGAATTCAGATACTCCGCTGGATGGGCTGAATCAAGGCGAAGGCATTTCGCGGGGCAAAATTCGAATCACCGACCGTTCCGGGCAGTCCGCGACAGTGAATTTGACCAAAGCCTACTCGGTGAAGATGTACCTCGATGCCATCAACAACACCGACAACTTGGGTGTTCAGGCCACGGTGAACGGAGGCAGCCTCGTGCTGACCGATACCTCCGGGGCCACCGCCGACAATCTTTCGGTGGCGATCTTAACGGCGGACACACCGCCTTAGATTTGGGCATCGATCAATCGATTGGGGCGAACACGCTGACCGGCAGGACGTGTATTCCATCGAGCGGCGGATATGCGCTGTCGCAAATCAATGATGGCAACGCCCTGGAACCTGCCGCCGATAAAACCGATCTGCGAATCACGCTCACCGATGACAGCACCCTGGAAATCAATCTCGATGGGGCCAACACGCTGGACGATGTCGTGGGCCTCATCAACAACGATGACAACAACGCGGGCCGCGTGTCGGCCTGTTTGGTGAATGGTCAGGCTCCAATTGCAAGATTTGACCGGCGGCGGGGGAAGCAGTGACTTTAAGGTGGAAGACATCAACGATGCCAAAGTCGTCCGGCAACTGGGATTGGATGCCACTGCCCAGGGAACCACGCTCACCGGCAATCGGCTGCTTGCGGGGTTGAACTCCGTGCTGCTGCGGAATCTCAACGGCGGGCAAGGGCATTACGCAAACCGGGCAAATCGATCTCACCGACCGCACCGGGGCGACGGCCACGGTCGATCTGACCGGGGCCGAATCCTTGGATGAAGTCATTTCCGCCATTAATTCCTCCGGCCTCTCGCTTATGGCCGAGACTGACGAGGCGGGCACGGGGTTGCGAATCCGCGATACTTCCGGGGCCTCGGCCTCGAATCTCATCATCTCCGATACGGGCGGTGGTACGACAGCGGCGGATTTGGGCATCGCCGTGAATGCCGCGACCGATTCCGTCGATTCGGGTTCGCTCAAACTGCGGTACGTCAATGAAGCCACTAGCCTCTCGAATTACGCCCCCGACGGCAAGGCGGTGACCAAAGGTTCGTTCCAGATTAAAGACTCCGCCGGCAATGCAGCCACGATCACCATCGGCACAACCGCCACCAATTTGGGCGATGTGATCCAGAAAATCAATTCCGCAGCGGGGATTGACGTGACGGCGAAATTGAACGACACCGGCGATGGATTTGAGTTGGTGGACAATGCCGGCGGCGCGGGCCAATTGGAAGTCGATGAACTCGGAGGCCATGTGGCGAGCGATTTGGGATTAACCGGCGGTTCCTACGTTGGCAGCGATGGCAAACAACACGTCTCCAGTCGAAAAACAATCGTCATCAACGTCGATCCCACCGACACGCTGGACGATCTGATCTCCAAATTAAAACCCTACTCCGGCACGTTGACCACCTCCGTGTTTGACGATGGCTCCTCGTTTAATTCCAACCGTTTGCTGTTAAACTCGACTCAAGCGGGCAAAGCCGGGCGATTGATTATCGACACCGGCGGCTTGGATCTGGGTTTGGACACAGTCACGGAAGGGCAAGACTGCGCTCTTGAGTGTGGAGAGTTTCGGCTCGGTCAATTTCTTAAGGGCTTCGTCCGGCAACACGTTCACCGATGCCGCCCCCGGTGTGGACGTGACGATCAACCAACCCGGCGACGCCCCGGCGGCAGGTTTCAGTGGTCCGCGATACCACCGGAATCGAATCCGCCCTCAATTCGTTTATCTCAGCCTACAACGGATATATCTCCTCCGCGGCGGATCTCACCAAGTACGACTCAACCACCGATACCCGAGGGGCGCTGCAAGGCAATGGAACCGTGCTGCGCGTTTCGGATCGCTTGAGCGGGTTGGTGACGAAAAGCGTCCAAACGGATGATCCCAGCGTGCAATCCTTGCAGAATCTGGGCATCCGCTTCGACAACGGAGGCAAACTGACCTTGAACACGGACATTCTGCACCAGGCGCTGTTGGACGACCCCACCGCCGTCACGGATTTCTTTTTGAAAAAGACCACCGGCTTCTCCGCCGTAGCGACTTCCGTTCTCGACGGCTTGACCAACACCACCACGGGAACCTTCACCCTCGATCAGAACTCGCTTGACACCAATATCACAGGTCTGAAAGCCCGCGTAGACGAAATCAACGCCACGCTGGAAGTCCACCGCCAGAGATTGCTCAATCAATTCATCCATGCCGAAACCGTCATAGGGAAGTTGCAACAGCAACAACAAGCTCTCACCAGCCTGTCCCCAATCTCGGCTCCCGCATCGAGTTCGTCCGGTTCCTCAACGAGTTCCTCCAATTCATCGAGCAGCGGTTAAGGAACACCAAGAATATCCCTGCGCGATGCTCGAGGCGGTTTTGTGGTTGCCCCTTCAAAGCGGAAGACCAAACCCATTTTCTCCAGGATTTTTAGCAAAAGGATTTTCCCGATGGCTGCCGCCGACTCTTATCTTTCCACCCAAGTTCTGACAGCCTCTCCTTACCGCTTGCATTTGATGGTCGTGGAAGGAGCGATTCAGTTTGCGAACGTGGGAGCCGATTCCTTGGAAGCCGGCGATCTGGAATCGGGCCATTTGGCTTTGAGCAAAAGCCGGGATTTTGTGACCGAGTTGATCGGAGGCTTGCGCGAAGAACACAATCCGCAGCTCTTCGCCCGCATGAAGCAATTGTTCTTTTTCGCGTTCATCAATTTGATGGAGGGCGAACGCGAACGCGATTCGCAAAAAGTGCGTGCTGCCCTGGAAGTTTTGCAAATCCACCATGCGACGTGGATCGAACTCGCTGCGCATTTGGCCCCCGCCGCGACCCCGGATTCCGCCGGTTCTTCCGCCCCCAAACCGCCGGGCGAGTCGCGAGCCTGGAGCGCCTAATCCCGTGAATGTTCTGGAATGAGCGGCAAGATGCTCACTGACTTCTCGAACGATGCTTATTTGAAGCTCAGATCTTCTCCGCGCGGCAGTTCGTTCAAATCGGCCAGACCGAAGATTTGCAGAAACCGGGGCGTGGTGTGGTAGGTTACGTCCTTGGCGGTTTTGCCCGTGCGTTTCAGCCCGATGATCTCCCGGCGGAGCAGTTGCCGCAACACGCCGTTGGCGTTCGACCTACCGGCTTGTTCGATTTGCTCTCTGGAAATGGGTTGCCGATACGCCACCAAGGCCAGCACTTCCAGCGCCTCTTGAGAAAGCCGAACTTCTTTGGGGCCGAATCCGAAACTTTTGTTGCGGACGCTTTCAAACTCCGACCGCAAAACCATGCGGTATCCGCCTTCTTGCAGGCGAATTTCATAGGGGCGGTTTTCCTCATCGTAGCGGAGGTTCAACTCGTCGATTACCCGCTCGATGAACTCCCGCGGGAACTCATCCCTTAACACACCGGACAACCGTTTCACCGTCAAGGCCATGCCGCCGACGAACAAAGCCGCTTCGATAATCTTCGCCGGTTGAATTCGAGCCCCAGGCTGCCCCGCTTCAACGCCGACTTGGACCGCACCCGTTTCGGGTGTGCGGGTTGGTTCGGCCAAGCCGGGGAAATCGTGGAAGGATTGGACGGCATCGCGTTCCGTGGCTTCCGACTCCGCATCGGCATCTTCATCGGCATGAAACAACGCGAGAGTGTGAGGCAACTCCTGCTCCAATTGGTCGAGCGAACTAAGGGCTTCTTGATAGGCCCGTTCCAATTCCTCGCCGCTCCATACATCATCCCCGTCTTCATCCGCTTCTGGCTCGGCAGCGGATGAAGGACGTTTTTCCAGTTCTTCGTCAGCCGACATAGTTGATTTGCCATGATAGGGGAAAAAAGAAATTCGCGGCGAGACTATATGCCGATTGCGGAATTCGCCACAACCCCGGTCGATGGGAACCGAGGTCTCCTCCGCGAAGACCGAAAATTGGATTTTCCCGGTTGACACAACCCGTAAAATCGGTAGTTTGGGTATAAAGGGTATCACTCTCAATCCGCACCCGCCATCGCTCTCTCATCAACACTTTTCATTCCGCCCCCAAGAAATGGGAGCGGGACTTTCTTGTATGATCGAGGAGCATTGTGAACCTTTCCCCTGCCCCCATTCTTAATTCGTTCCGAGTTCAATCGCTATTGGAACAAGCGGAATTTTGGGTTTCTCAGCAGCGGTTCGCCCGCGCGGGTGTTTTGTTTCTGGAAGCCATCCGACAAGATCCCGGCGGCAAAGCTCGCATGGAATACGCGGCCTTTCTTTATCGGGCGGGTGAGGAATCGGCAGCCATCGAACAATTGTCCCAGGTCTTGGAAATGGCCCGCCGAGAAAACCAAAACGCCTTGGCGGCGGCGGCTTGCGACCATCTGGCGGCGATCTATCGAGATCGCGGCGAATGGGCGGCGGCAAAATCTTGGCAGCAACAAGCGATTGCCGCCCGCCTGCGCGAGGAAGCCGCGACCGGGGCCGATTGCTTTCCTGCGGGCGATTTTCTGGCCTTGGCAAACGATGCGGTTTCTCAAGGCGATCTGGATTACGCCGAGCGGCTTGCCGTGTTGGCCCGGAATTTCTCGGAAACCTGCAATTCTCCCGCCGATCTCGCCGATGCCTGGGGAACAAGCGGGGCGATTGCCTTCCTGCAAAACGAACTCCACGCCGCCTGGGGGTGTTTTCTGAAGGCCTATTTCTTCCACTGCCGGGCCGATGATGGTTTGGGCCGCTTGATGGATTTACTTAATCTGGCCAACGTCAGCCGGGAACGAGGTTGGTGGGAGTTGGCGAAACGGCTGTTGGTCAAAGCCCAAACCGAAGCCCTTTCGGCAGGGCATCCCCGCTTGTCGAGAAAAATCGCCCACTTACTGGAAGAAGCCGAATGCGTCTTAAGCGTGGCCCAGCGAACCCCGGAATGGAACTGAAGCCAAAAAAGTTCGCAAACCGGCGATTCGGAAGCATTTTACTTTTCGTGGGTCATCAAGCCTCACCATTCGGGTTCGGGGGTTTGTGTTTGGAAATTGATTCAGAATTCGATGTCAGGAGAGAGGATGGAGCATAGGAAAACACGACTATACGGAATTCGATCCTCGATCTTCCATGCTCAATCTTGCCCTTCCTATTTGCGACAACGGAGTGACCAAGCCGAATTCTGAGACTGAACCACGCACGAGGATCGATGCGATACGCCGCCGATTGACCCGATTCCGCATTCGGCGTAAACTGGAATTCGGGGTATTTTTTGAGACTTTCTCTGCCAAGATCGAAGTGAGGTGACCATGTCGGAACAATTTCAAAATATTTGCCCGCATTGGGGTGATCACAAACGGACGGCCCGCCGGGTTTGCTGCCGACTGCTTCTGGGGTTGCTGTTGGCTTGTATTTCCACCACGGTTCAGGCTCAGAAGACCGAGGTGCAACCGAAAGCCACCGTCAAAACCGAGACGTTCACCACCGCCGACGGTTGGAGCTTTCCCGTCACCTACTATCAATCCTCTGCCGGCAAAGAAGCGCCGGTCGTGATACTGCTGCACGACCACGGAAGCAACCAATTGGTTTGGAAGAACAAGCCCAGTTTGGCCGAGCGTTTGCACGCGGAAGATTTCGCGGTCATCACCTGCGATCTGAGAAAAAACGGGCAAGCGAAAAACCCCCGCGCGAGCGGCAGGAAACTTGAAGCTCTGGATTACCAAGCGATGGCTTCGCCGACGCCGATCAGCGAATTGAGCGTGATCCAAGCCTTTCTGTACCAAGAGCACCAAGCCGGCCGTTTGAACATGGCAAAGTTGGGCATTCTCGCCGTGGGCGACACGGTTCCCATCGCGCTGACTTGGGCCGCCGCCGATTGGGTGAAAAAGCCCTTCCAAGATGCCCCCGCGGTGGCCGCGATGACGCCTCGCGGTCAGACCGTGCATGCGATCGCAATGCTTTCCCCTTCGGAAAGCGTGACCGGCGTGAATGCCTCGGCCCCGTTAAGATACTTCCGCACCAGCACGGGAGCGATGGTGTCTCTGCTGTTTATGAGCGGCTCGAAAGATGGATCGGGCCGCGACGTGCGATCTATGCTCAAAGCCGTTTCGACTCCCGCAAACAAAAGCGTGATTTATAGCCAATCTTTTCCCACCAATCTCAAAGGGGCCGATTTGATCCGACGCGTGCCCAAAGCGGATGACTTGGTGGTCGGCTTCTTCAAAAAACAATTGAAGGATCTCAACATTCCCTGGCAAGACCGCAGCAGCCGTTTGAATCGCAAGTAACCTGTTCGCGGTTCTGAAAAAAGGAAACGGGAATTTCAATTCGTCCTTTCTTGCCGATGGGGGTTTGTGATGTTTGAACCGACAAGGCGCGGGTTTCTGAAAGCCGCCACCCTCGCAGGTTGGGCGGGGGCATTTTCTTGCGGGGACGCCCCCGCATTCGCGGTTCCCCCAAGAAAAACGCCCCATGCGGTTCGGCCTGGTGACGTATTTATGGGGAGCCGATTGGGATCTGCCCACCTTAATTTCCCACTGCGAGCAAACCGGCCTTCACGGGGTGGAACTCCGCACGACGCACGGGCACGGTGTGGAACCTTCGCTGACGGCCCAACAACGCAAAGAAGTCAAACAGCGTTTCGCCGAGAGCAACGTGACCAACGTGGGCATCGGCAGCAACGAACGCTACGACAGCCCAGACCCCGCCGTGCTCGCCAAGGCCATCGAAGCCACCAAAGCGTTCATTCGCCTCAGCCAAGATGTGGGCGGCAGCGGGGTGAAAGTCAAACCCGACAGCTTCCACAAAGATGTTCCCCACGAAAAAACCATCGCGCAAATCGGACGCTCGCTAAATCTCTTGGGGAAATACGGAACCGAGTTCAATCAACAAATCCGCTTGGAAGTCCACGGCCAATGTGCGGAACTGCCTACAATCCGCAAAATTCTGGATGTGGCCGACCATCCCAACGTGGCGGTTTGTTGGAACTCCAATCCGCAAGATCTGGAAGGGGCGGGCTTGGAAAAGAATTTCCGACTCGTGGCTCGACGCGCTTCGGCGAGACCTGCCACGTTCACGAATTGGATGCCAAGTCTTATCCTTACGAAAAACTCTTCAGCCTCTTGCAAGCCGCCGATTATTCCGGGTGGGTGCTGTTGGAAGCCGGCAAACCGCCTCAAGACCGCGTTGCCGCTTTGAAAAAGCAACGCCGCCTTTTCGATGCGTTGCTCGCAGCCACCGCAGTCAAAAGCCGAGATGCAGATCCCCGCAAAAATCCTCAGCGATCCCGTGTCTTTTCAGAACGCCCGCTTGAAATTGTCCGCCCACCTTCGCGAACGCGGGATTGCCGATGAGCGGTGTTGGCGGCGATCTCTCAAATTCCCCGCGAACGTTTTCTCCCCCAAAAACTGTGGGCGGAAGCCTATGCCGACATGGCCCTGCCGATCCGCTCCGGGCAGACCATCAGCCAGCCGTACATCGTGGCTTTGATGACGCAAGTACTGAAACTGACCGGCGAAGAAACCGTATTGGAAATCGGCACGGGCAGTGGGTATCAAGCGGCGGTGCTCTCGAAATTGTGCCGGCAGGTCATCACCGTGGAACGCTTGGAATCCTTGGCCGAACCCGCGCGAACATTGCTGGCGGAATTAGGCGTTTCCAACGTGGAGTTTTTCATCGGCGACGGCACGCGGGGTTGTGCCGACCGTGCGCCGTTCGATGGCATCCTCGTGACCGCTGCCGCTCCAGACATTCCTCGCCCGTTGTTCGAGCAACTCAAAGAAGAAAGGCCGGTTGATCGTTCCGGTGGGCACGGTGGAAAACCAATCGCTCTTGTGCGTAGAAAAACAAAACAACCTCCCCGTTCGTCAAAGCCTCTGCCCGTGCCGATTCGTCAAACTCATCGGAGCGGCCGGCTGGCAGGAATGAAAGATTGGGAGAAGGGGAGAAGGGGAGAAGGGGAGAATGAACTTTCTGAAAGCTGAAAGCTGAAAGCTTGGTTGGCTTAAACTGGACAATTCCCTGTTTCATTCGCTAAAATCATCGGCTTGCCTTGGCTGAGGTGGATTTTACGCAATTACGGAAGCAAAACAGGCAAAACCATGAAAAAAGACATTCATCCCGATTACCACCCCGTTGTGTTTTTCGACACTTCGACGGGGGCCAAGTTCTTCACCCGCTCCACGCTGACTTCCAAAGAAACCATCGAGTGGGAAGATGGCAAAACCTATCCCTTGGTGAAGGTGGAAGTTAGCTCGGCGTCGCATCCGTTCTTCACCGGCAAAATGAAGTACGTCGATTCCGCCGGACGGGTCGAAAAATTCCAGAAGAAATACAACTGGGCCAAACGCCGCAACAAATCCGCCGACGAACAAGCCGAGTCGTAGCGATAACCGAGGTGCCCGGATACGGACTCCCACCTGCCGAGATTCAACCTCGGCGGGAGAGTCACGGATGGGCCTGCGCATAGAGTCATTTTTCCTTTGGCCCTCGCGTTCGTCACTTGAATTATGGCGGTGTTTCCTATGTTTCCCAGTCTCGATACCAAACTCAAACGTTTTGAAGAATTGGAGCAGCAGCTTCAAGATCCCGAAGTCCTTGCCGACACCGACCGCATGATCGCCGTCCAACGGGAATATGGCGGTTTGCAAAAAGTCGCCAAGGTTGTGCGGGAGTATTACACCCGCGAGGCGGACATCGAAGCCGCCCGCATGATGCTCGACGAGGAAACCGACGCGGACGCGAAAGCCTACGCCCAGGCCGAGTTGGATGAACTCATCGAAAAGCAGGAAGCCCTCAAAGCCGACTTGGAAGACCTCGCGGCGGCGGGGGATTCCATCACCCGCGGCGGATTGATCATGGAAATCCGCGCGGGCACCGGCGGCGACGAAGCGGCCCTGTTCGCGGGCGATTTGTTCGAGATGTATCAAGCCTTCATCGAAAACCGCGGCTGGAAAATGGAAGTCATGGACGTCAGCCACTCCGACGATGGGCGGCTACAAGGAGATCACGTTTTCCGTCACCGGCGAAGGGGCGTTTCACGAATTGCAATTCGAGAGCGGCGGGCATCGCGTGCAGCGGGTTCCCGAAACCGAAACCCAAGGCCGCATTCACACCTCCGCCGCCACGGTGGCGGTTCTGCCCGAAGCCAGCGAAGTCGAAGTCGAACTTCAGCGATGAAGACCTGCAAATCGACACGATGCGGGCCGGCGGTCCCGGCGGGCAAAAAGTCAACAAGACCGAATCGGCCGTTCGCATCACGCACCTTGCCCACGGGCACGGTCGTCAAATGCCAGGACGAAAAAAGCCAGCACAAAAACAAAGCCCGGGCGATGCGAATTCTGCGGAGCCGGGTGCTGGAAGCCAAACAACGCGAAGCCGCCAACGCCCGCGCCGATGCCCGGCGAACGCTGATCGGTTCCGGCGACCGCAGCCAACGCATTCGCACCTATAACTTTCCCCAAGGCCGCATCACCGACCACCGCATCAACCTGACGCTGTACAAACTCGATCAAGTCATGCAGGGCAATCTGGACGAACTCATCGATGCCCTTTTGGAATTCGACCGCAACGAACGCCTGCAAAGCGGCGGCGAGAAGAACTAGGTCAAGAGTCTAGGGACAAGGTGTCAAGAGCCGAGGGGATGAGCATGGAAGATAGCGGATTGAGGATGGACGGCCGCTTTGAAGTTGAAGACCGAGTCAAGAAAGAAGCTCGAAGATAAAAAACGCGGAACGTAAACTCCATCCTCCATTTGCAATCCTCCATCTTCGCTGGCAATTTCTCATAAGGATTCTTGCCTGAGATGGCCGTGCCGCAATCGTCTCCCGATTCTCAGACGCGCCGGAACAGTGGACGGTTCGGCGGATTTTGGAATGGACCACGGCCCATCTCTCGAAACACGGCAGCGATTCGCCTCGCTTGGATGCCGAGATTCTTTTGGCCCATGCCCGCCAATGCAAGCGGATCGAACTCTACACCCGATTTGAGGAAGTGCTGACGGAAGAACAGCGGGGCAGCATGCGAGAGTTGGTGCAACGGCGGGCCAAAGTCGAACCCGTAGCGTATTTGGTCGGCCATCGTGAGTTTTATGGTTTGCCCTTTCGTGTGACGAAGGATGTTCTGTCCCCCGCCCCGACACCGAAACGCTTGGTGATGGAGCTTTTACGCTCGCCAAGTCGGCGGATTCGCCGCGGACTTTTGGATGTGGGAACGGGTTCGGGTTGTATCGCGGTCGCGATTGCGACGAATCTGAAATCCGCCCAGCTGACCGCCGGCGACATCAGCGAATACCGCACTTGCGATCGCCAGGGAAAACGCGGAAACCAACAAAGTCGCCGATAAATCGCGTTCTTGCTAGGCGATGGCTTTTCGGCTTTGCCCGCCGGGACCGAGTTTGATTTCATCGTTAGCAATCCGCCTTATGTGGCGGAGGGCGAACTCGATCAATTGCAACCGGATGTACGATTGCACGAACCCGAGTTGGCGTTGATTTCCGGCGCGATCGGCTTGGATTTGGTCCGCAAGATTCATCCAAGAGGCTCCCCGGCATTTGGTTCCCGGCGGCGGGTTGCTGATGGAAATTTCCCCCGAACAAGCCAAAACCGTGGCAAGACGCTCTTGCAGTCCAATGGCTGCTATGAAAACATCCGCATCCTCAAAGATCTCTCGGGGTTGTCGCGCGTCGCGGCCGCCAATTTGGCCCGGCGATAGCCAGCAAGGGTTTTGCTTCAGTCTTCTTCGCGAAAATGGTTCAGCATATCCCAAAAAATCCGGGCGAAGGGGGCCAACGCGGCTAAGACTCCCCCCACGATTCCCGCAGCCAACAGGCTTTGCCAGGCCAACCAGCCGAGGAACAACACACAGACAACGCCCGCGCAAGCCGCGGCGACTTTCAATCCCGACCAGCTTTCCTCGTCTTGATCCAGTTCGCCGGGGACGGGTTCCCGACTTTGCTTGGCCGGCTTTTTGCGTCGCTGCGCCATTTTGCGATTTCCTCGGCATTCGCGGGGCGGGTTCTCGAATCATGCTCAAAAAGAGCATACCCGAACGCGGTTCCACCGCAACCAAAGCCAAGCAAAAACCATTTCGTTATCGGGTCAGGCGTGGACCAAGGCGAGTTTTTGCTTGAGTGCATTTTCGGCGCTGCGGGTGAGTTCCAGCGGACCCAGGGTTCCTTTTTCGCCGGCATCGAAGCCGCGGCCCCAATCGGGGAAGCGCCCCAAGGACAAGCGGGTGAGGATTTGAAAATCGCGGATCACCTTATGGCGAATGTCCAAATCGACGACCAAAGCCGCCTCGACCGCCGTCACCGTGGCCGCGATGACTTTGCTGCCCTCGGTGGCCCGGCTGGGGGCTTTGACCGAACTCATTGCCAACACCGTGGCGTTGATCGCCGCGTAGGCCGCGTTGCAACTGAGGGCGGCTTTGGTGTCTGGCGATTCACCTTCACTTGCGGCCAAGAGCAGCACGGACGACCGCATCTTCCGCCTCGTGGGCGATGCGCGGATCGAGCAGCGACCCATTCACAAACCCCAGGGAAATCTGGCCGGCCTCGCGAACCGCATTCTCCGCCGTTTGGGCCTCGGCATGTCCTGGGGGCAAATAAAAATAGGGATTCACACGCTGGGCGCAACGGGCCGCAAAAGCCACCAAGGCTCTCAGCGGCAACGTCTTCAACGTGTTCCCATTTGGAATTCCAGACATCGAACGCTCGTGCTCCTTGAAAAACTATGGCCCGCACATTGGCATCGATGAAACCCAACTTTTGCCGACAACGCCGTTTTCAGACTCTTCCCAATTCAGCTCATGATTCGCGTGATGGAAAGACCGCTTGCCCGTCGCGTCGGCATTGTAAATCTATCTCACGGATTCTTCTTCTCGGCAATTTGGCCGATTCCCGCAGGGGGCGGAATCTGAATCGCGGGGCAAATTCGCATCAATCGGCGGAGTCGGCAAAATCGGTCGGGGAATCCCGGTGTCTCAGAGGGCGGCATCCATTTTTTTCAGACGAGGGGAAAATCGGAACCCAAAGTAGTTTCATACGGGCCGATGCTTCTTGCTTTCCCTTTCTTGCCTTCCAAGCGGTGAACTTCCATGCCAATCCTCAGTGAATCTACCGACGCCATCGATCGCCTGATCGACCGCATCGGGCAGTTGCACGCTTCCCCGACCGTGGCCCAAAGGCTCTTGCAACTGACCCGCAATCCCGATTTCGCCATTGCCGAGGTCGCGGGCTGTCTGGAACGCGACCCCGCTTTGGCCGCGCGGATTTTGCGGGTTGTCAATTCTTCCCGCTATGGGCTGGCTCGCAAAGTCAGCAATATCCGGCAGGCGGCGGCTTACTTGGGGCAGCGTTCCCTGCGAATGTTCGCGATCACGTTTGCTTTGGTCGAAACCTTAACCTCAAGGGAAGAATCTTCCGTATCCAAAAAATACTGGCCGCGGGCAATCACTTTGGCGACGGCGGCTTCGCTGTTGTCGGAAACCCATGCCCCCGCATGCCGGGACGATGCCTACACCAGCGGACTGTTGGCGGATGTGGGAATTTTGGTTCTGGCCCAATTGGAACCCGCGCGCTACGAACCATTGTTCGCGAGTTACGAACACGGCGAAGCGTTGCTCGATGCCGAGCGGGCAGAATTTCAATTCACCCACCCCGAGTTGGGAGCGCGTCTATTGCAACTCTGGGAAGTGCCCGACCCTGTGGTTGACGCGGTGGCCGGGCATCACGCCTCCGCCCCGCACGACGAGCAGCTTTCGCAAGTCGTGCAGGCGGCGGATTTGCTGACGGCGGCGATTCACGATCCCAGGCCGAACACGTTGCTTCCCGCCGCACTGCGGTTGCAGGAGCAATTCGGCATCGATCGCGCGGGTTTGATTTCCTTCACCGAAACTCTTCAGGAAAACCTCACGGATGGCGAAACCTTTGTGGATTGCGGGAACGTGTTGGCCAAACGCTGCGGGGTGTTTCTGGTGAAACTCCGCGAAGAGGAACCCGGAGTGGAGAGAGCCGGTGTGATCCGCAAACATGACCGGCAAGCGCGTTAGCCGCAGGTTCATGGGATAAGCAGCACATGGCTGCGATGGGTTGGGATATTCAATTGTTTTGCCCGCGGGCAGGAAATCCCAAAAACCGGCACAACCGGCAAGCTCTCCCACGCGTTTTTGAGGGGATGTTCAAATTCCCCAAGAAGAAGGCTGCCAAGGGGATTCGCGTGACGATGAATGTTCCATGCGTGTCGGTGATGCTGCGGAGCACTCGACACCGGTCCCTGGGAGTGGATTCGCGGGGATACTGCTGGTTTTGGTAGAAGTCATGCCCCACGGGACCGTCGAGGAGCCTTTTCTCGCGATTGTCTCGCTTTTCGTTTCGTCGGTCCGCTGGAGAAGGAGTTCACGTGATGTTAGTGCTGTCGCGGCAACGGGACGAAAGCATCATCATTGGCGACAACATCGTGATTACGATTGTTGACATCCGGGGTGATAAAGTCCGTCTGGGGATTCAAGCGCGCCAAAGAAATTCCCGTGCATCGCCAGGAAGTGTACGATGCCATTCAGCGGGAGAGGCGCAGCCGGAAAAAACGGATACGACAGAATCCGAAGATTCCGCTTAACTTCCCCTTAGCGATCAATTCGCGCCCCCGCTGAAACTCCGCAAGCCCCTTCGCCTTTCTCTCGCGGGACGGAAACGATTCACTGGCCGCTTGGGAATGCTGTTGAGCTGCCTTGGCTGTTGCCCGCCCGAGCGCACCAAAGCGAATCTCTCCCCTGCTCCAATACCCTCACGAAACCGATTGCGCCAACCTTACCGATCCTACTGACGCGATCCTTTTTTTCACCGCATTCGTTGGAGTTCCCTCAAGTTCCTCAGCACGCCCGGATTTTTCCGACCGATATTTAGAGGAAGAAAGATGTCATTTAGGTAGACCGTTCGCGACGCCGGCTGACAAAGCCACGAAACATTTTCAGCGAAGCCGACGGATAAGCAACACTTTCTTTTCTCCCTCATATTCATCGGAACGATGTTTCGCCCCAGCAAGACCAGGCCGTGGCCGCCGATGATCGAAACAAAACCACACTCCCCTTACAACACAAACTGGTGAAACAGGATTTCGCAGGAACGATTAAAGACCGGAAGGCCCCCCCCTTCCCGAACAACAGCCGACACCCGAAATCTTGATGGACCCAACCAACAGAGAAAGGCTTTCGATTCATGACGCGGATTAATACAAACATCGCTTCCTTGCAGGGTCTTCGAAACTTAAACAAATCGGGAGACCTCTTAAATACCTCGCTGACCCGGCTTTCCACGGGGTTGCAAATCAACTCCGGGAAAGACAATCCTTCGGGGTTGATCGCCAGCGAATCGCTGGGGTTGCAGGTCACCAGCATCAATCAGTCCATCCAAAACAGCAACCGGGCCAACAACGTGATCTCCACCGCGGATGGGGCCTTGGGCGAAATCAGCGGCTTGCTCAGCCAAGTCCGGGGTCTGGTTCAGGAAGGTCTCAACAACGGGGCGTTGTCCCAATCGGAAATCGAAGCGAACCAACAGCAAATCGACACGGCGTTGTCCGCCATCAACCGGATTTCCTCGAACACCACGTTCAACGGCGAAAAGTTGATCGATGGCAGCAAGGCGTTCAACACCAAAGTTTCCACCGTCGATTCCGCCAAGTTGAGCGACTACAACATCAACGAAGCCTTGCTGGGCAGCAAACAGTCCGTCACCTTGAACACCCAAGTCACCTCCCAAGCCCAACGCGCCCAGTTGCGATATTCGGGAGGAGATTTGCAGGACAAAGCCACGATTGAAGTTTCCGGGTCGAACGGCCAGGAAGTGTTGTTCTTGGGCGGGTCCAGTTCGATTCAAAACGTCCGCGATGCGGTGAACAACGTTTCGGACACCACCGGCGTTACTGCCCGGGTTTTGAACGGAACCTCGCAAACCATCGCCGCCACCCAATCCACCGCAACCATCGCGAGCACAACGCTAGGGTCTGACGTGAAGTTCACGCGGGTGGATGGCGGAACCGATGCCACGTTGGGCGGCAAGGTTTCCATCACCTACACCGATCCCGCCGCCAACAACGCCGCTTTGGGCGCAACGACCACGGTCAATGCCAGTGGCGACGTTTCCATTAACATCAGTTTGGCCACCGACGGGACCGGAACCATCACTTCCACGAACGACTCGATTGCCGCATTGATTGCCGGCGATGCCACCGCAAGCCAATACGTTACTGCGGCGGCGGAAGGCACCGGCGGCGACTTGGCCGTTGCCACCGCTTCAACGGACCTCGCGGGCGGGACGGATTCGGGCACGCTGAACTTTATCGATAAGCGGGCTTCCAACGCGACCGGGAACATTAACGTCGTCTTGGCCGATCCGGCGCGAACAACTCGCCGTTGGGCGTCTCGGTGGCCACCAGCGGCAGCGATTCCACCATCACGATCAATCTCGCCACCGACGGCGGCGGTGCCATAACTTCCACTTACGATCAGATCGCCGCCGCCATCGCCGGCAGCACCGATGCCTCCGCCTTGGTCGATGCCACGGTCAAGGGGAACGGAAGCGTCGTCGGCACCGCGCAGGCATCCACGACGCTCGATCAAACTAACGGGTCGGTCTTGGCCTTTGAAAGCTCCGATTTCGGTTCGCAGAAAACGGTGGGCATCAACGTGCTGGATGGAACCTTCGACACCACCGCCGAGGACAACGTGACCGAATCTCGCCGGGACACCGGCACGGACATCGGCGTGACCGTCAATGGGCAAGCCGCCGAAGGCCAAGGTCTGAAAGCCACCGTCCGCAACTCCACCCTCGACGCGTCCTTCAGCTTCAACGAAGACAACAATAAAGTCGATACCACGGCAGCGGTGACAATCAATGGGGGCGGCTCGCTATTCCAGATCGGCCAGGAAGTCACCTCCGCCGGCCAAATCGGAATCGGGATCGATGCCATCAATACCGCCCGCTTGGGAGGGATTTCCGGCAAACTCTACGAACTGGGCACGGGCAACGGCAAAAGCCTGTTGGACGTGCAAAGCGGTTCCGCCTCCGGTTCCGAACTGGTCAACATCATCAACGACTCGCTGGACAAAATCTCGACGCTCAGGGGACGGTTGGGATCCATCCAAAAGAACGTGATCGAAACCAACATCTCCACGTTGGGCGTGGCTTTGCAAAACATTTCCGATGCCAGAAGCCAGATCACCGATACCGACTTCGCCTCCGAAACCGCCAACCTGACCAAGGCCCAAATTCTGCAACAATCGGGCATCTCGGTATTGCAGATCGCCAACCAGGCCCCGCAAGCCGTGCTGAAGCTGCTCGGATAAGCCTCCGTTCCTCTCGATGACGAAACCCAACCGGCCCTTTGCGAGCAGTGCAAAGCGGCCGGTTGGTTTTTTTCAGAGGCCGGGGATCAGAGGCCGGAGGTAAGGAGTTTTTGATCTTCTAAAGTTTTGGATGGGGTCGGGCGGCAGGTCTGCGGTGAAAGACCAATCTCTGATGAAAACAGGTTTCAGGAAAATGCAGCCGGATTTCTTGTTGATTCAAGCTGTAAATCACGGCAGCAGATTCTTCGACAACCGAATCGCTCCCGGCTCCCTGCTTCACCTGCCTTGAGAGACGGCTCCGACTGGTCTACCTTGTATCTCTGGAAAATCGAGGAGAATCGCGTGATGGCCATTTCCGCTTTTAAGATCGAGGCACGGCCCCGAGGAACCATTTTGTGTCCGAACCAAAAACCTCTCGCGGGCTTTACAACGAAGCCGTTCTGCGGATCGAGTCAGACTCGGCGATTCCCCGCGAGTGCGAGCCTTGCCTTGTGTGCGGCGGGACGACGGCACGGCCCGTTTTCCGAACCGAGACTGGCCGGACGATAGTGGTTTGCACGCAGTGCGGGCTGGGCCGAATGCAGCCCGCACCCACCTTGGACGAAATCCGCGAATTTTATCCCCAGCAATACTACGGCGAGACCGGCGCAAAAATTTTCGAGCTTCATTGAATGGCTGGTTCGCGCGACGGCGGCGCGGCGGGTTCGCTTTTTGGTACGCCAGCTTCCCCCTGCCGCCAAAATTTTGGATGTGGGCTGCGGTCGCGGCACGCTGCTTTCGGCCTTTGCCGATCGAGGATTTGAAGCCCACGGCTTCGAGCTTTCCCCCGAAGCCGCCGAGTTCGCAGACTCCCGCGCCAGGTTCATATCGGCGTGGAACTCGCCGATGCCCAATATCCCGCCGGCTACTTTGACATGGTCATCCTCTGGCACGTTTTGGAACACCTAAAGCATCCCGATCAAACCATTCGGGAAATCCGGCGAATTTTGAAGCCCGGCGGCACGCTGGTGGTTGCGGTGCCCAACTTTTCCAGTTGGCAAGCCCGCTGGGCGGGCGAAAACTGGTTCCATCTGGATTTGCCCCGGCATTTGTTCCACTTTCCGTTTGCGGCCTTGAGGCAGTTGGCCGAGGATCGCGGATTTGAATTCCGTTCGGCCCATCACTTTTCCTTAAGGCAGAATCCTTTCGGCTGGGTGCAAAGTGCGATGAACCGCGTTCCCTTTCTGCCCCGCAACGGGATTTATTCGCTGTTGCTGCGATCTTCCACAACCCGGTTTTCCTGGCCGACCCGGATGATATTGGTCGCGGCGTTCGTGCTGGGAATGCCCTTGGGCTTGATGCTCAGCCTGGCGGCTACATTGTTTCGTCAAGGCGCTTCGGTCCACGTAGTTTGGAGGCGAGACCCGGAACGGCATCCGCCAGAAACGCCATGAAGACAACTGGCACGAATTGCCCCATCGGCATGGTCATGCGTTCGATGGGAATGGAAACCAAGATCACCACGCCCAGTTTCATCGCCGCAAAAAGCACAGCCATCAGGAAGATCAGCCCCGTCTGCCGCGAGATGGCCGCCGGCTGCCCGCGACCGTGCAGAAAGCCCGCGACCCCGACCAGCAACACCGCCAACGTTGATAGAAACAACACCAACGACACGGGATTGAGCACGAATTCCGAGACCAGCTTCACCATCCCCCGCCGAAATGCCTTCGCAAGCCAGACCAAATAATCCTTGGGACGAGCGCGAATGATGGCCGAGGCCGTCTCTTGGAGCTGCGAGTTGACCGCATCGTGGGATTCTTCTCCCAAAAGTTCTTCCGCCGCCGGCACGAAGATTCGCCAAATGTGATCGTCGTATTGGCTTTCCATCCGCAGATAGTTCAGACGGTCGGCTTCCCGCATGGCGAGTTTGTGCTGCATCCGCCGGCGTTTTTCCAAAGCCTTCCGCGCGAGCGGCCGAAGGTGTTCGGGAAGATCCTCCACGGTGTCTTCATCCAAGAACTGCCCGCTAATGCCGATGAGGTTGTATCCTCCCAAGGAAACCACCGCGAATCGTCCGACAACAAACCACTGAAGCGAACAATAGGCCAAGACCGGCAACAAAGTGGCCGCGAGCACGGCGAAGAGGGGTTGCCAACGGGCGGATCGAGACAAGTTCGCCTCGGGTGTTTTACGGCCCAGCGCAAACCATCGGCACGAGGAGGATCAAAAATAAGTAGGCGGGCCGGGTGAGCCAGGTCAAGAAGGTGGTTATCGCGATGGCGGTCAGCGTGGGCCAACCGGCGTAGCCTCCCAACCGCATCAACACAAAACCCAAGACCGCGATGGCGAAGGTGGCCGCGAGGCAATCTGCGGTAATCCCATTCACAAAAAAGAACAGGAGATTGGAATACAACAGCGTCCCGGCAACCAAAGCGTTGCGAATCTCTCCCTGCCGAACCGCTCTGAGTCCGCAGTAAAAAATCACGACCGCCGCGCAATACAACAGGTATTGAGCCAAGGGAACCGCCTGGAAAGGAGCAGCCCCATGCGCCATCGCGCAAGAACAGGGGATAAAGCGGAGTCCGATGATTTTTCAAGGCTTCCGCAAGCGACTGCATCGGAAAGTCGGCATAGAGGATGGTGTCGGGATACACCACGGGCTGGAATTTGCCGCTTGCATGCAGCACCGCCCCGACAACCAACATTTGCAGCAGCAGCAGCCCTTCCGCGACTCGCCGCCGGGTGAAGAACCATTTTGAAGGAAGCGCGGCTGAGGGCATCATCTGAAAAAATGCGAAGAAAGTTTGCGATCCCCCAGCGAAGGAAGTTCGCTGAGGCAAATGCAAGCCATCCTAACACGCCCCAACAACTTCGGTCTACCTGGATTCACGTCGCTCATAACTGCATTTCATGGAAGCGGCCGGCTTGCGAGGTCTTGATTTATTCCGGGAGCAGCACTTGGCGATTGGTTTCGTTCTCCAGCCATTGGCGAATGCGGCTGCTTGTCGAGACCGCCCCGCCATCGCCGATGGGCAACACACAGGCCAGCCATTTCGCCAACCGCCAAGGCACGAGTTGATAAAGCCCTCCGCCAAACCGCACCGCCACGCCCGGACGCTCGAACGGCGATTTCTTTTCAGAAGCGGAAAGCCAATTTCGCAACAACTCGCTGAGATGGTTGCGGTCCCGGTGCGGCAATTCCAAGAGCGCCATCACCAACCGCAACTCGTCTTCATTCGCCGGATGAACCACCGCATCGGCGTGCGGCGGACGCTCGAATTTTAGCCAAAGGATTCTTTGCATGTTCTTTCCTCGCTAATGTTATTAGGCGAGCGGGGGGCGTAAGCCCCCCCGGTTACAGGAAATATTTCAAGAAGCAAACTTTGAAGGTCGAATTCTACAAATCAGAATCCATTCAAGCGTTCGTGACTAACCAGGGGGCTTACGCCCCCGCTCGCCTGGATTCAAGTCTCAACGGCCGTTTCCGAGGCAATCTCCGCCCGCATCAGCACGGGGTCGGTGTTGTCGCGGCGGGCGACTTCGGCTTTGCTGAGAATCCCCGCTTCCACCAATTGCACATCCGCCGTGCGTTCTCGGGGACGGTCGCGGGCGGCGAGATTCGGAAAAGTCCATTCGGGTTTGAGCCGCTCGAACGTGTCCGCCGGCAGCAGCCCGGAAGAAATCGCTTGCGAAAGCACCCACCGCCACAAACGGTTCCATTCGCCCGCGAAGAACAGTTGCTCGCCATGAAACAATTTGACCGCCGGGCCTTCCGCGACCAACGTCGAGGCATAGTTCGCGTTGGAGGCATCGGAAGTCACCATGTATTCCGGCAAGCCCGTTCCCGCCGAGGCGCAGAGCAGCATCAACCGCCCCAAGGGCACACCATCGCGGAAGTTGCTGTTGGGGTTGAGGTACTGCAAATCGGTGCCTTCGGAAGTCGTCAGAATCGTGCCCGCCCGATATTTTTCGCGGGGAATGGCCGAACCTTGATCGTAAATCGGCCCGCGTTCGCCCACATCCGCCACGATGCTGGAATCCGCCGCCCCCGTGACTTTCCGCCACAACACAATCGAGGCTTGCAGCTTGCGGGCGATCAGCGAAGTTTCCAACCAGCGCTCGAATTGCCCCAAGGTTTCCAGCACCGGCGCGAACCACGTCAGCCCGCGTTTCTGGTTGGAGTCCGCATTGATGCGGGTGTGCAACATCTCCTCGGCGGGAATGCGTTCCGCGAGTTCACCCGTGGAAGGATCGATCCGCAAATAAACCAACGGGCTTTCCACGTCGTGTGCCGGCGTGATGATCCCCTGCGTGCCGGGCTGTTCTGTCGTGTCGCCAATCGTTTCGGGATCGAGAAACCGCACGCTCGGCCCCTGGGAAGATTCCGCGAACAACCGCAGAAAACATTCGCCATCTCGCCAAGTGCGGCGGGCGAACTCGCGGTAAGAAAAATGCCGGCGATTGGCCGAGAGAAATTCCTGCCACACATGATCGGTCCTCATCGCGAGTTGGTGATCTTCTGCATTCGCTCCCGGCCAATGCGGCGTGGCGTTGACTTTCAAGCCCGGCCCGGTGACGTAAATCTCCAACAGTCTCAGCATGTTGACCGCATGCGGATTGTAAACCGCCAACCGCCTGGCCTGAGTGCGGGCATCAATCCTGTCTTGTTCATTCACCCGCTGCCCGCCGCCGCCCAAGAGCAACCACTCGCCCGGATCTTCCGCCACCGGAAACGGCCCGCTGCTCTCGGCGAGTTCCAACAACCGCTCCTGCATCAAGCGTTCGTACTTCGCCTTCAACTTCGCGATCTGAAATTTCTCGCGCAGATAATGAAACATGGTTTTTGTCCTTTGTTATTAGAAAAAAAAGGCGAGCGGGGGGCGTAAGCCCCCTGGTTATTCTCAACAATCAAAAAACTTGCGAATGGCTAAGAATTCCTTGATAAGAACTTGATTCGGAGCGTTTCGTGAAATTCACCTAACCAGGGGGCTTACGCCCCCCGCTCGCCGACTTACCACGCAAAACCGCCGTCCGCAGTGGGGGCGGTGATGGCGAGCCATTCTTTCGTCGCGGGTTGCTTGAGGGCTTGCCAACACGCGGCTCCCAAGGCGAAGGCGCGGTCATCGTGGAAGTCGCCGTCTCGGCGGTGATCGATCCGACAACGGCCCGAAGCCGATTGCCGAAACAACAACGCCGCCAGTTCGGTCTCCAAATCGTCCCGGTTGGGTGTATCGGTGCGTTGGCCGCAACCGAGAGGCCAGGCGACTTGCCGTTGCCGGATCAACCGATGCAGCGTGAGCGCCAATTCGTGGTTGCCTTTGCCGGCGGCGAACTCAAACCGCTGGATGGAGACTTTGCGCTCCCAGGCTTGAATCACTCCCAACAATTGCCATTCATCCAGCACGAACCGCACCCGCTGAAACTTCGCGGAAATGTTTTGAATCCAATCGCTGACCCAAGCCACCGGCGTGGGCGATTCGGGAGCGGGAGCGATCACGTCCATGCGGTCCACCACCAGGCGAAAGGAATCCTCGCCCACGGGTTCCCGATGCAGCACCACGCCCACGGTCAGGTCGCGCTTCTCGGCGTAGTCGATGGCCGCGAAGTATTGCCGATTCGGTTGGCCTTGGGTTTGCGGTTTCAAGGTTTCATCGCGGCACGCCTCGGCTTCGGCGAGCGTGACGAACTCCCCATCCGAATGTTGCCAACGGTTGAGCCACAACCGCTCGAACACCGGCGCGGGCAGCAAACTTTGTTGTTCAGAAAGTTGGGCCTGGGTGATCCAAGGAGCCTGCGGGCCGTCCAATGTCGAGAAGGCCCACATCGGGTTTTTGGTCTGCGAGTTTTTGCGGGCGGATTCGCGAATCCTCCACTGCCAACCCTGCCCGATGCCCGCATTTGTCAGCACCGCCAACACGCAATGCGGACGTTTCGCGGCGGTGGAAAGCAGCGAATACCACAAATCCGGCTTGGGCCAATGGCAAAGTTCATCGCAAATTACAAAGTCGGCCAGCATGCCCCAAGAACTGTTGACGTCCGAAGAAATCACCGTCAATCGGCTGCCGGTGTGATGGTTCTCGATGCGGTGTTTCAGCACGTTCAACGGCTCGAACATCCAAGCGTTTTGCTGCACCAACCGCGCGAAGGCATCGCGAATGAGGGCCGCCTGATCTTGGTCCGCCGCCGCGACAATGCCGTGCAATGGGCGATTCGCGAACCTTAGAATCCAAGCGAGTTGCATTGCCATGTCCGAAGTTTTCGCGTGCCCGCGCGGGCGTTCGATCCAAGCCCGGCAGAGATCGGTTTCCACCGGCAGCCCCGCCAACTTTTGCCAAGCGGGATCGAGCATGGCAAAATCCGCGGCTTGCCAAGGCTGAATGATTTCGCCGAAGGGCCGGTCTTCATCCGGCATCAATCGCAAACCATTTCGAAATCTGCTCGGTGATGTACGACAGATTCGCAGCGTCCAGGTTTGCTTCAACTTCGTGCGGCAAGTCAACGCCCACCGCGCGGGCCAATTCAATAAGTTCGGCATCGGTCAAATCACCCAAAAGTTCATCGAAGGTCATCGGTTCGGTTTCAACGGCGGGGTCGGCAAACGAAGGCGGCGGGAAGAGTTTCAACCAGGCTTGCTGGGCCGAGACGTTGCCTTCCATCGCCCCGCGATACAGCACCGCCATCACGTTCCCGCTTAAGACCCCGGCGATGTCCCGCACCTTGCGGCGAAACTCGCTGTCGTCTTCGATGGTCTGCAAAAAAGTCTCGAGCGAAACCCCCACTTGCCCGCAAGCCCCGGCAGGAGAAGCCCCGCGATACAACAATTCCAAAATCGCCCGTTGCTGCGTGCGGAGAGCGGCAGGAAGTTTTCTTCGTTTTCCACGGTGTTTTCTTCCTCCGCGTAACTAGGGGGCTGACGCCCCCCGCTCGCCTGCTTTGTATTGGACATTGGGATTTGGTCATTGAAGTTTTTCTTCTTCCCCTGACCTCTGGCCTCCGACTTCCGGCCTCTGCCCCCGGTTGTCGAACACGTAGTAGACCGGCGCGGCGTGGCGGCTTTTTTCGTTCGTTTCTTGGGTGATGAGGTTGGCGCTTTGGGTTCGGGCATGGCGTTTCGATCCTGCTCCATAAAGGGCTGAGTGTTCCCGCCGCGACCGCCGGGCGGGTTTTTTGGTGATGCCGACGCGGCGAAAGCCGGCCTTTTCAAAAACGGGGTTGATGTGTCCCATTTGCGTGAGGGTTTCGATCCAAGGCCAGGGGCTGGCCAGGCAGCTTTGGCGAATGAACGCCGCCGCCAATCCCGCCCCGCGATACACCGGATGCAACACCACCCGCGAAAGCGTGACGAGTTGTTCGTTCAAACTTTTGATCGCCACCCGCGACCATCGGCCCGGTTTGCCGAAGAACTTATTCCGCTGCCGGAGCGAAATTGCGGGCGAAGTCATCACGCAAATTCCGATGGGTTCGTCGCCGTGCCACAGCAGCGTGATTTGTTTCACGAAGCCGAGGTGATGGCTGCGGTAATGCCAGCCAGCAAAGTACGGCCAATCGCGCGGCGTTCCGGTGGTGATGGCGATGTCTGAAAGGAAACTGATCCGTCGTTTTTTTTTGCGCCGGGTCGGTTTCTTCTTCCGAACGCAGAATTTGAATTTGCCCATCCAACCGGCAGGCAACGTGCAGCGAAGGAGCCAAATCGGCCAACACATCTTCGTGCGTGGTGGCCAGCAAAAAACCGATGCCGGTTCGGTCGGCCAGACGGCGAAGATTGAAAGCGATGACCTTGGCCAACGTGCGGTCCAAGGTGGCGGAGAACTCATCGGCCACAATCCAAGCCGGCTTCCGGGACATCGCCAACGCCAAGCGAAAGCGATACCGCTGCCCATCGCTGAGTTCGTCCGGAATCCGCAACATCAAGCGGGCTTCGCTCAATCCGCACGCCGACAAAATTCCCATCGCTTCCACAACCGGCAAGTCCAACGCCTCGATCAAAATGCGATTTCCCAATTCCAGGTCATCCAAATTCAACACGCTTTGACTTTCCGCCTGAAGCGCATGGCAGGCGGCCCGCATCAAACTGGATTTCCCCGAACCCGATGCCCCCGTAAAACACACCACGTCCCCCGCTTGAATCGGCAGATCCAAATCCTGCCGCAATCACGTGCGGCCCGGTTTCAAAACCGATGCCGAAATGATCCATCACCACCGCCGCCCGGCAAGAAGATTGCTTCGCGCGAAAATCATAAGAGACGTTAAGTTTCATGGTTGAGATCCTTGGGAGTTAGTTTTCGGTTTTCGGTTCTGCGTAACACATACCGCCTTCTGTTTTCCTTCAAAAATCAGCAATCATCACTCGACAATCATCAATTCCGATCCGTTGGTTCCTGTGGAGCGTTGAGAATGCGAATCTCCCCTTCTTTCTTCCCTGACCCCCGATCTCTGGCCTCCGACCTCTGAAAGATTTGGTCATTTCGCCCTGGGTTCTTGCACGTGGGCATGGAGTGCATGGTGATCCATCAGTTGATCGAGATCGGGTCGCACTTCTTCCCATTGGTCTTCCGGGATTTCCAGCGTGACTCGCACGCAGGCATCGTCTTCTTCCTCATCATCGGGAAGAAACGCGGGATCGGGGGCGAGCACCAAATCGCGAAGTTCCGCCGCATCGAACCCGGTGAGCGTGGCATCGAAATCCACCAAGGCATCGAGTTCTTCCATCAGATCCACGAGTTTCCATGTGTCCCAATCGCCGCCGACTTGGGAATTGTTGAGCGCCACGTTAAGGGCTTTTTCGCGTTCCAGAGACAACGAAACCACCACGACTTCGATTTCTTCGATGCCTTGGTCTTGCAAAATTCGCAGGCGTTGATGACCCGAAACCACGTGCCCGGTTTGCTCGTTCCACACGATGGGCTGCACCAAATTGAACTCCTCCAGGCTGCGGGCCAAGCGTTCGTAACCGGGCATGCCGGGTTCCAAGGCAATCCGCGGGTTGTACGGAGCGGGTTTGAGTTGTTCGAGCGGGATTTTTTGGATGTTCATTGTCTGGCTTTCGGTCGTTGTTGAAATAAGGAAGGGAGGATTGCGGATGGAGAATGGAAAATGGCCGGAATGAGCGATCTTCTATCCGCCATCTTCCATTTCCTCTTCCGTGAAGTGCGGATCGACAAACTGTTCGCGGAGTTCTTCCTTGATGCGGATTAAGCAACGGGTGATGTGGCCGGGTTGATGCCGAAAGACTTTCGCGATGTGTTCCAAGGGCCAACCGGCGTTTTCCCGCAATGCGAGCATGGCCAGGTATTTCCATTTCCGCTGGTCCTCATGGGCGAAGGCATCGGCGATGGTTTGCCAAAACTCATCCGGCCCCGTGCGGGGCAAAAGCACTTTCAGGTTTTCTCGATTGATGACGGACATCGGCAGTTCTTTCCAAAGCATTCGTTTTCGGTTCTACCCTACGCGAGTTATTTGCGCCACAAGGTTAATATACATAAGAACAGTATTCCTAAAGTTCCAGCATGATGCAAGTTGCGAGAAAAGAAAAGTCGAAAAAGTTGTTCCCTGGAATTTTCTCCCGATTCGCGTGGGGCGTGTCGTTTGGGATTTCCTTTGCATAAACTGAAAACCCCAAGGCGAGCGGGGGGCGTAAGCCCCCCGGTTCGTTGCGATCGCTTGAGTTGAGCGACATCAACACGGATGATTTCATAAAATGGATGCAATTCTTGAAACATTTCGCGTGACCAGGGGGCTGATGTCCCCCGCTCGCCTGGGTGTGAAAGCGGAGATTATGGAGCGTTATCAGAAACAGATTTTATTCGCGGGGTTGAAAGAAGCCGGGCAGCGGAAGTTGGCCGAGAGCCGGGTGCTGTTGTGCGGTTGCGGCGCGCTGGGCACGGTGCTGGCGGAAACTTTGGTGCGGGCGGGCGTGGGGTTTTTGCGAATCGTGGATCGCGATTTCGTGGAACTCTCCAACCTGCAACGGCAAGTGCTGTTCGATGAAGCGGACGTCAAACAGCGTTGGCCCAAAGCCGTGGCCGCCGAGCGAAAACTGTCGGCCATCAACAGCGAGGTGAAAATCGAAGCGGTCGTGGCGGACATCGATCACACCAACATTTTATCGCTGGCAAAAGATGTGGATTTGATTTTGGATGGGACCGACAATTTCGAGATTCGGTTTCTGATTAACGATGCCTCTTTGGAAACCGGCATCCCTTGGATTTACGCGGGCGTGATCGGCAGCCACGGGCAAACGATGGCAATCTTCCCTCATCAAACTGCTTGCCTTAGATGTTTGATTGAAAGCGTGCCCGCGCCGGGGACCACCGAAACCTGCGACACGGCGGGAGTGTTGGGGCCGGCGGTCAACGTGGTGGCTTCTTTGGAAGCCGTCCATGCCCTGAAAATTTTGTCCGGCCAAGCCCATCTTGTGGAGCCGAGCTTAATGGTGCTCGACGTATGGGATCTGAGCTTCCGCAAAATGAACGTGGGCAATTTAAGAGACAAAGCCGACTGCCCCGCGTGCCGGCACGGCGAACGGGTTTGGCTTTCGGGTGAGAAAGGCGGTGAGTCCACGGTGCTTTGCGGACGAAACGCCGTCCAAGTTCGCCCGCCGGAAAAAACTCAAATCCTCTTGGAAGACCTGGCCGAGAAACTTCAAACTTCCGGGGAGGTGGAGACCAACAAGTTCCTCTTGAAACTGACGCTGCACGATCCCGCTTACGAACTCACCATTTTCCGTGATGGCCGCGCGATTATCCAAGGCACGGAAGACATCGGCATCGCGCGGGGTTTGTATTCGCGCTATGTGGGAACTTGAATTGAATCGAGAGCCTGCTATAATAAGTGGAGTTACTTATCGCGAGAAGCAATAAATCGTTGGATGATCTATCCAATCTGGAAAAATTTGCAACAAACATACAGGTTTGCGATACGTTTAAGAGGTTGGGTCAATCATGTTCTGTCACTCAATTTCTCATCTCGGAGTCTGCTTCGCGAATCCAAGATGTCGTTAGTAATTTGCAGTGCCTGCCCGAACCTCTTCCCGCCTATTTGCCTCGAAGAACATCACGCCCTAACTTTCCCGCCCGTTCGACAAGCCGGAATTTTGCCGCCAAAAACCCTTTGAAATCTCAGCGGTATGATTTGGTTTTACCGATCCATTGGCGAATAAACCCTCCGAATCCCCGAAACCAAAAGTTTGGTTTGTCTTACTTCCCTCGTTGAGAGCAACCGAGGTGATTTCCGCTTTTCTCATTCTGATCAGGAGTTATAACCATGAAACAAAAGCTTCAGCAGCGAGGGTTTACCCTCATCGAGTTGCTCGTGGTGATTGCGATTATCGCGATTTTGATTGCGTTATTGCTGCCCGCCGTTCAACAGGCGCGGGAAGCGGCCCGGCGAAGTTCGTGCAAAAACAACTTAAAACAAATCGGCGTGGCGATGCACAACTACCACGATCAATATAAGCAACTGCCGCCGGGCGTGATCCATAGAAACGGCATCAATCGGCAGGCGTGGGGTTGGCAGGTGATGTTGCTGCCCAATATGGATCAAGCTCCGCTTCAGCAACGCTTATTTGGAGGCAGCGGAGGCAACCGTGCTCGGGAGCTTTATCACGTCTTGCAAAACATCGCCAGCAGCGGCCCGGGATATGTCATGGATAAACAAAACATCCAAAGGGCGCTGCCGGCCTTGGTTTGTCCTTCCTCACCCAACATCGGCAGCACCCTGCAAGGAACCCAGCAATCGATGGACCTGAGCGGTGCCGCCGCCGTGTCGACCAGCTTTTACGGGGGCACATCCAACTATGTAGGCAATGGGGGGTTTTGGAATTTGAATTCGTCCAGCGCCGCCCGCGCGGGCCGTTGGGAAAAGTAGGCAACATACGCTTCGCCAACTTCATCGATGGCACCAGCAACACCTTTCTTTGCGGCGAACGCGGATGGGGTTGTTCCGCGGGAACCTGGGTGGGAACCCGCAATCCCACCGGGCAAGGTCCGCGCGGCAACAACTACGTTTTGGGCCGCGTCAGCCTTCCCTTAAACTACCAAGCGAAGCGCACCGGCAATAATTCCTGCGTCGAAGGCTTTAGCAGTGCCCACATCGGGGGAGGCCAATTTCTGATGGCCGACGGATCGGTTCGCTTCATCAGCCAAAACATCAGCTTCAGCAATGGCAGCCTGAATCCCAAAGATGGGGTCGTCCCCGGCGGCTTTACTCAAGTGGCGGCTCGGTTGTTGGGAACCTACCAAAAGTTAGGCTGCATGAATGACAACCAGCCCGTGGGCAACTTCTAAAAGCCCTTGGCGATGCTTGCGAACCTTTCATTCAGCCGGTTCCCCTTTGGGAGCCGGCTGACTTTTTCCTCCTGGCTAATTGCTGAAGATCAAACGCGAGGTGGCCCCCACGATGGCTCCTTCCAGAATGTGCCTCTCGACGAAGGCGGCGACGGCTTCAAACCTGGTGTATTGCAGCAAGATGTAATCGCCCGGACGAATGATAATGCGTTGGCTGGGGTCGTTCATCAGATCGTAAAGGTCGATTTTGATTTTGATTTCGCATCCCTCGGGAGTCTTGCGAAGAATGATGACCTTGCTGGCCCCCACGGTCACATCGTGGTTGAGTGCCGAGACCCCGCCGATGGCTTTGGTGTTGCTGTTGAAGCTGGTGTTGACCTGCGATTGCACGATGGACATGGCTCCCAGCAAATCGAGATCGTAATTCTGCGGCAGATAGTATTGCCCGCCGCCGAGCAAGCCGCCCGTGAAGAAGAACTCTTTCTCGCGGGATTCCACGAACACGATGTCGCCATCGTGCAAGATGATGTCGGCCTGGGTGAAAGGCAGTTGTTCGCCCGGATAGACTCTGAGCGGAATGCGAATCATCTGCGTGCCCTCTCCATTGAAGTGATCCCAGAACATCTCGCCCGGCATCTCGACGGCATCTCCGCTTGGCGGGAAAGCGAAATTCTTCGCCTCCGGCGATTGCCCGCGAATGGTGTAACCCGGGCGTGGCGGGGCCGTTTCGGAGTCGGTGGAATTCCCCCGATAAGAACCGTAAGGGCGGCCCGGTTGCGGTGCGTATTGCATGTGTTGAACCGGCGGGGTGAAATTCAGCGCGGGTCGCGGCGGATGATTCGGCGAGTGCCCAAAGCCAGAAGGCGTGGAATATCCCGCTTGCGAAACGGGAGTGCCGGGGAACATCGGTTGGTTCGGCGTGGGAACGGGCACGGGGAAATACTGCGCAGGCGGGGCAACGGGCGGGGGCGTTTGAATCGGAACCGTTCGCCGCGAAGAGGGGGAACCGCGGCGAATCACATAAACCGCGTTCTCTGCAAGCGATGAAGGAAAGCCCCCCGTAAGCGCCAGAGCATGCAGCACATCGTTTTCGTAAGCGGGCAATTGCACGACCTGCCCCGAATTTCGGCGGACGATTTTCAAGTCGATCATACTCGGAGCGCCCGAGCCGTTGTTGGAAATGGGAGACTCTTGCCGCATCACCATCACGTGGTAAGTTCGCTTCCGCTGCAAGTTGACGAGGATTAACGCCTCGCCCCCGGTTCCATCGTTGGGCCGCAGCACGGGATTTTCCACGGTATAAGCGTGGTGCAGTCGTTCGCGAATCTCGCGCAGCGTCATCCCGCGGACCGACAAATCGGGCAGCCCCGGCAGCGAAATCGTGCCTTCGGCTTGCACCAAAACCGGATACCCCAAAGCCGGCCGCGAACCGGCGGTATTTGCAATCGTCACCGGCGGAATTTCATCGGGTTTGCCCAGCACGCCTTCCACGAAAATGCCCAACAAATCGCCGGCATCCACGCGGTATTCCGTCGGGGGATCTTGGCGGAGGCGAGAGTAATCCAGCGGAACTTGGCCCGAGCGCGGCTCGGCGCGGTACTGGGCCGGCACGGATCGAACGGGCATCCCGTTCAGCGGATGAAACGCCGCACACCCGCCCAGAACCCCCAAGCTCAAAGCCAAGAAAAGAATCCCGGCCCCAAGCCTCAAAGAATTCCGCCGGGCGGTGTGCGGATTTGTCATGATTCCAGGCCGATCGAAGAGAATCATCGGTGTCGAATTGCCTCGCACGCCAACCTTTTGCCTCCCAAGGAAATCTCTCCCGAATTCCATTGCCAACGGCACGAACGGCATAATTCATTCGACCGGAATGATCGAACTTATCCGCAGTATCGGCAAACTCGCCCACGCACGATAAATTTTGCCCGGAACTTCCCCTAGAACTTGATCGCATGCCCAGTTCGGCTGGCGATGTGGCTTGCCGTTGCTCCCTTGCCTGGGTTACAAAAAAACTGCAACAACACGGCTTACAAATCGAGGGAGATTATGAAAACATCACGGCGCATCGCGTGGCTGCTTGGCTTTTCCATCATCGCAACTTCGGCTTGGGGGGCAGATCGCTTGCCCAACGTCGTGTTCTTTTTGGTCGATGATCTGGGCGGCAGGGATCTGGGTTGCTACGGCAGTACGTTTTACGAAACGCCCCGCATCGACCAATTCGCCCGCCAAGGCGTGAAATTCACCCAGGCTTACGCGGCTTGCCACGTTTGCTCGCCCACCCGCGCCAGTATTATGACGGGCAAATATCCCGCGCGGCTCGGCCTGACCGATTGGCTGCCCGGTCGCAAAGATTTTCCTTTTCAGAAACTCAAAAACGTTGCCACCCAACCGCAGCTTCCGTTGGCAGAAACCACGCTCGCCGAGGCTCTCAAAAAACACGGCTACGCCACCGGGCATTTTGGCAAATGGCATCTGGGCGAAGATCCCTTTGGCCCTCTCGCTCAGGGATTTGACGTGCAGATTCCCCGTTGGAACAAAGGCTGGCCCAACGCCGGTTATCATGCCCCGTTCAAATTACAGGGCTTAAAAGATGCCCCCGGCGATTACCTGACCGACCGCCTGACCGATGAAGCCTTAAAATTTATCGAAGCCAACCGCGAGCGCCCGTTCTTTTTGTATCTTTCACATTTCGCCGTTCACGATCCGATCCAAGGCCGGCAAGATTTGGTCGAAAAATATCGAACCAAGTTGGCCGGGCAAAAATCCTCCGCCGGCCAACCCTACATTTTGGAAAGCAATCCCGACAGCGCGAAGCCTTTGTCCCGCGAAACTTTGAATCGAAGGCTCGACGACAAAGCCTATCGCGGTTTCAAGCTGTTGCCTCAGAGAACCGTCAAGATTAAGCAAATACAAGACAACCCCCGTTTCGCGGCGATGATCGAAAGCATGGATCAAAGTTTAGGCCGGGTGTTGGACACGCTCGAAAAACTCGATCTGGAAGAAGACACGATCGTGATTTTCTTTTCGGACAACGGCGGGATGTCCGCCGCGAATTTCGGCAGGCCCGATCGCGTGATTCCCACCGCCCAACAGCAGGCGGCGTTTTCGACTTCCAATCTTCCCTTGCGGGGCGGCAAGGGTTGGTTGTACGAAGGCGGGATTCGCGTGCCGATGATCGTCAAGTGGCCCGGCCACGGACAACCAGGAACCGCATGCGACGTGCCGATGATCAGCACGGATTTTTATCCCACGATTTTGGAAATGCTTGGTCTGCCGCTGCTGCCCGAACAACACCGCGACGGCCTCAGTTTCGCCGGCTTGCTGAAAGGCGAAAAAGAACTCCCGCGGGAAGCGATCTATTGGCATTTCCCGCACTACAGCAACCACGGCTTACAAAGCCCCGGCGGCGCAATTCGTTGCGGCGACTTCAAGCTGTTGGAGTATTTTGAGAATGGCACGGTGCAGTTATTTCACCTCAAAACCGACCCCGGCGAACAACACGACTTGGCCCAAGAAGATCCCCAAACCGCCGCCCGCTTGAAAGAGATGCTCCACAAATGGCAAACCCAAGTCTCCGCCCAAACGATGAAACCCAACCCCGAATATCAACCCAGCGAACATGAGCCTCTGGGGAAATAACGAAATCCGGCAAAAAACGACGTTCTCGCTTGTTACGGCATCAAGACCGTTGCATACTGTTCAAAAATAAAGAGTCGGAATTTGCGAGGGAGTTGACGTGGCAAAAAAGAAAAGCAAGACTCCAACTAAACGAACTTCCTCTGAAAAGCCTGTGTCCAATGAGGTACAATTACGTCAGGAACTCTATAGGTTTCGGAAACTGGAAGTCGTCGAAAACCTGGGAAAATACTTCCTCATCGGACTTTCCATTGTTGGAGCAATTTATTTTGGCATCTATCTGCCAATCAAAGCCTCAGCGGGCAAGACGACCAGTATTGATTACCTTGTGAACTTCGTCACGGACATAAAGGCACACATCTGGTTAAGTTGGGCGGCGACGGCGGGAGCTACAACCTGGGCGGTCAAAGAACGAAAGAAAAGACTCAAAGAACGTGAAGAAAAAGACAACCAAATCATCGAACTGCAAAAAATGATTGACCCAAACCGCACTTCGAGTGATTTGACGCCCGCGGGAGACGAAATCCCCAAAAGGAAAGAACGTCATGAATGACCCAAGCGTTTTGACAACCTGTGTAATTGCACTTTCCTTCCTGGCTTGGCTCTGGTTTGGACCAATTGCCAAATTGCGGCGGGATAATTACCGATCCGACATTCGCCGGATGCGAGATGAGTTGTTCGGTTTTATGGTTGAACGCGGATACGATTTTGAGACTCCGGGCTACTTGAAAACGCGACAAGCCCTGAATGGAATGCTTCGCTGGGCCAACTGGATTAACCCCGTCAAGTTCTGTATGGTGCTTCGCATGACTTCTTTGTCGAACGAGGAAAGCGAAGTTGCCGATTCATGTCCGCACGAGCTGCAAGAAAAAATCGCACAGATCACTGAACGGGCAATTAATCGCACCGTTGCTTTTATTTTTCTTGAGGGAACAACCGGGCTTCTCGTCAATGCGGTTAAATTTGTCCTCCGTGTTTTCGGTCGGATCAACAAATTCAAGCAGAAAATAATCAGTGGAAATAAGGCCTTGCTTTCGGAAGCGTATCGACTTGGCGAGCCGAATCTGTCGAACGAACACCGCGCGATTTTAGGCTAAGTTAGCTGTTGGATTCTCGAATTTGTTCCGCCTTCTCGCCGATGTAATCCTCAGCTCCTTCAGCGTGGGCTTCGGCTTCTAGTTGGCGGAAGAGTTCGTTGGGATCATCCGCTTCCAAGTTGGCCAAGTCTTCGATGGCTTTTGGCGTCGCGGTGGTGAAATGATTCACGTGCTGGTGGCCGAATTTCTTGTCGCTGACGTTGAACCGCCAAATCATCCCGCCCAGAGCGAGGGCGATGAGCACGGTTAACCCAATAATGTAGGGAGCCAAACCCAGGTCGTTGGAAGTCCCGATCGCAACCATCGGCGGGCGGTTCCAGCGAATGTGTTTGCCGATCAACACTGGAGCGACGTGAAAGCCCTGTTCGGTTTTGTAGCCTTCTTTTTTGAAAAAGTAGCCTGTGAATTTCGCGGGAAAATCCAGGTTTTCGCCGGGGGTCATGTCTTGAGGCAGGCTGGTGCAGATGAGCCGATACGGGCTTTTGCCCGAAGATTCGGTCCACATCCAAGCCACGAAATAATGATCCACGCCGGTGTTTTCGCGGTCCTCTTCGCGAGAGATCGAGACCGATTGAATCATGCGAATCGTGCCTTCGACGGAAAGCGGCATGCCCCGGAATTGTTCGGCATCGGTCATCAGCACGGTGTAATCCACGCGGTTGTCGCCGGCGTCTTCCAGCAGTTTCAGCGGAATCTCTTTGGCCTTGGCGATGATCGCAAAAAACGCGCCCGCTTCGTGCTGCCTGATGCCTAGCCAACCATCAGAAACGGGAGCCAGGATTTTGGGGTCGATTTCAATGGTGTAATCGCCCACTTTGGTGGAGGAGGTTTGCTTCGCGGCGCGCTCGGGCGAGGCTTCCGCAATGGCCGGTTGCCGCCGGCGTTTTATTGAACGGGCCGGTGGAGGTTCTGCCAACCGGGAGCGAAACGCATCCGGCAGAAGCGGCGAGTCTTCCTCGGCTTTGACGCTGTAATCGATGTCTTTCTCGGTAGGGGCCTTGGTGGGAGTCGACTTTTGCGGAGAGGGGGGAATCAACCAGGCCCAGGTGTTCGGGTTGCCCGCGAATTTCGCGCAGACCAACACCAAAACCAAGATTCCCACCATCCGCAACATGCGGAGTTGATCGGTCTTGTTCAAGTAAGGCGGTGAGGAAGAGTTTCGAAACCGCATAAGGCGACCAGTAAAAACAATGGGAAGAAGCGGCGGGAGATTGACTGAGAGAATTTCAGCCATCGGCAATTCTATTGTACGGCCTTGCGGGAACAGGACCAAGGGGAAAGCCCGAAGTCCAAGGAAACACAAGAGAATCCCCCTTGACGATTTTGCGGGTGAGCACGGTTGTCTTTGGAAATCTCGGCGTGGGGGGAACCGCGCCCGTTGTTTCTGCTCTCTCCGATGATTAAAATAAACAACAGGCCATTCCACTCGCAAAAATCGGCTCATTCGATCAAACTGTTTTCGCGCAACTTTGAGGTAACCCATGACCGCAAAAACCACCCCGCAAACGCCCGCCCCATCACAATCCGCCGTTCCCAGAGAAGCCGTGCCTGCGGTTCCGTGGAAAGAAATCCTTCCGCTCAGCCGGGTGCTGTCGAGCATCACGCGGGATAGCCGAAACCAACCGGAAAATTACCTTGAGGAAACCGAAGTTCCGCACGGCGGAGAATAATCGCCGCGGGTTTTCCATCCGAAAAGGAAAGCGATTCCTCCATGCTGCATCGTTTGGTCGGTTTGGAGACGGAATACGCGATTCGGTTTCACCCGGATCATCCCGCTTGGGACAACACGGTCGATTACCAACTTTACCATGCCCTCATTCAAGCGCTCGGCCGGCGGGTGATCACCGCTCCCGCCGGCGATTTGAAGGAGGGCGTTTTCTTCATCACTGGCGGTGCGGTTTGGTTCGAGTTCGTCCGCTTTGCGGGCGGGTTCGGCTTGATCGAAGGCAGCACGCCCGAATGCCGGGGGCCGCGCGAGATGCTGCTGCATCAACGCGCCCAAGATTTGCTGCTGTCCGAAGCCGCCCGCGATGCCGATGTGCCCGGCGTGTTGGCACTCGTCAAAAACGATTGCGACAGCCAAGGCCGAATATACGGTGCCCAAGAAAACTACGAACTCACCTTGGCCACAGGTTGGCGGCTGAAATGTTGGCGGTGGGGTTTATATTTGCTCTTCCCTTTGATGCTTTTGGCTTGGCTGGGTTATGCCTGCCTGAACAAGGGGCTGAAGTTTTACCTGCCAATGGCGGATCTGTTTTGCCTTGTCCTCTCGCCTTTCGTGCCGGAGACTTGGGCCAATCGCACGCGGGCTGTGCTAGTGGGCGATGATGTAGAGACCGCGAGCGGTTATGCCTCGCCGATTCCCGCGTGGGTGGAAACCGTGGGCTTGGGATTCCTGCGGATCATCGCCGGCCCTTTGGCGGTGGGAATTTACGTTTTGGTGCGGTTGACGGCGTTCCGGCAAGTCCGCCGCGATCTCTTGGCATTTTTGATTTCCCGCCCAATTTTCGCCGGGGCAGGGCACGTGGATCGCCAAGGCCGATTTCAACTTTCGGACAAATCGTGGGGCATGAATTGCCTGTTGGGTTACAACGGCATCGTGCTGGATCGGCCGATTTTCAGCATCGGGCATTTCTTCAAATCGTTGATGTTTCACGCCAAGTTCTCTTCCGGCGGGTTTTCGCGGATGCTCTTGCCCAAGCAGCGGTTGCAAATTTGCCTGGGAGATTCCAACATGGCCGAGGAAGCCGAGTATCTTCGCGTGGGAACCACGCTGCTGGTGTTGGATGCAATGGAAGCGGGCTATTTCCCTTCCGCCCTCAGAATTTCGCGGCCCATCAAATCGCTGCGGGCGATTTGTGCCGATCCTTCGCTGCAAACGAAAGTTCGCTGCAAAGATGGACAACCCCGAACCGCTTTGGAAATTCAAAGGCATTACTACGCAGCCTGCACCCGCTTCGTGGCGGAATCGTCGGAAGCCACCGACGAAGCCCGCGACATTCTCAAGCGTTGGGACGAAGTATTGACGCTCTTGGAGACGGCCCCCGACGAATTGATCGGGCGAATCGACTGGGTCACAAAACGCTTCTTGCTGGGGCAGACAACCCAAGAGACCGACGACTTGGCCATCAAGAAAAAAATCGACATTCGCTATCACGAACTCTCACCGGAGGGCTATTATCGGCAGTTGGAAAGCACGGGCATCACGCGGGCAATTTTGACGCCGGAAGAAATCGAACAAGCCACACAACAACCGCCCCAAAACACCCCGGCCACGGCTCGCAGTTACTACCTGCGAACCTTCGGACCGGGCAAACAAATCACGGGGGTAAACTGGAACCAAATCACACTGGGCCGGCAGGATGATATACGCATCATCGATTTAACCGACCCGGTTCCGACTTCCAATCTCGAACCGCCCACCCCGTTGCCGGACGTTTTTCCCACGGACCCCGATGAAAAGGATTCCCGCCGATGAAAGCTCAATGGTTTCTGCTGCTAGTAATTCTGTTCCAGGCTCCGCTATATATAGCTGCGGAAGAACCGCCGCTCTCGGCCACCAAAACCGCGAAGATGAAGGCCGAGTTTCAAATGCAAATTGAAAAGGCGACCGAACAAATCGCGGCCTCGCCCCGGAAGACTGGCTCTATATTCCGCGCGTGGCGATGCCCGTTTGTTCGCGGGCGATTTCACCGGAGCCGTGGCCGATTACGAAAAGATGGTCGAACTCGATCCCAAAACCGCCCCATCCCATTGGCGGCGGGGAATCGCTTATTTCTATGCCAAGAAATATAAAGAAGCGGCCCATCAATTCGAGATCTACCACACCTTCGATAATGTAGACCGCGAGAACGGCATCTGGCGGTTCTTCTCGCAGACCAAGGCCGATGGACTCAAAACAGCCAAAGCCGGTTTGCTCAAATACGAAAAAGACGACCGCGAACCGTTCCCGGATGTGTACCGCTTATTCGCCGAGGAAATCACTCCGGACCAAATTCTCGCCCGCATTAGCCAGGCGAAGATTTCCCCGGAAGAACGCCAAAAACGCGAGTTCTATGCCCAGCTCTATATCGGCCTCAATCACGCCCTACACAACCGCAATAAACTCGCCCAAAAGCATCTCGCGGAAGCCATCAAAAACCCGTGGCCCAAAAACGCCGGCTACGGCCCGAAATACATGTGGCAAGTCGGCCGAGTGCAGTACGATCTCTTGAAAGAAACCAAACCACCCACAAAGGAATAGTTGCCGTAGCTCAGCATCGTAGGGTCCGCTGTGCGGACCATTTTTGAGGTGGATTGAATGTCAAATGTGGTCCGCACACAGAGTGTGAATTTATCAAGATTCTCGAATTGCGAGACCCTGAGATTTTGATTTATTCGTATCGCTTCACGAAAAAATATCATTTGAAAGTCTATAGTGCTATTTCAAATTAGTGTAAACTAACTGGACAAAACCGGGGTCCGAAAAATTCACACTCTGACAGCGGACCCTACTCGCTCGGTTTCAGCGGGAATCGGTCTTTAGCGGCGAGATCCTTCTCATGACGATTCTTGGCGTGGTGCCCGGCTATTTCCTTTACGACATACTCGAACGACGCCAACGCAATGCCGCGAAGAGGCGAAACCAGACCACGAGGGTTTGACTGTTGCCAGCACGCCGCTTTCCCGCTGTCACTCGGAGAATGAAGCACAAAGCTTTTTTGGGTTCTCGTGCCAAATGAACAACTCGTTGGGAGAGTCTCTCTATCTGGGCGTGGTCAGTTTGTCGACGGCTTGTCTCTTGGCGCTGACGGGCATGTATTGGCAGGCCGCTGTGGCTTTGGGACTGGTGGGGTTGAGCGTGTATCTCGGCGTGAGAGAACTCCGGAACCCTTCACTTAGCTTTGACGAGTTTGTCGAAATCATAAAGGAGCGACTGGAGGAAGAACGCCCCTACACGGCGGCTGACTTTCCTTGTCCGGACATCTTGCCCGGACGCAAATGCAACTTCGATTCGCAAGAGCCAATTCCGTTTGCCGTGGTGATTCCTCGAAGCGATGAATCTCAGGAGCTTATGGGAATTGGCATTCGGCTCCAGCAATGGCGGGCATCGCAACAATGTGTAACGCAGATCATCGGGCTTGAACAATTACTGTCCGGAAGCCAACCAGAAACTTCCCGACATTGGTTCTGCTGGCAAGAATGTGTCGAAGATTTAATCCGCTCTCCGACGATTGCGATTGCCCTAATCTTTGTTGAAGCGCATGCAGCCGATGAAGTCCTGGGAGATGGCTTATTGAATCAATTGAAAGATTGCCCCTGCGACGTGCAAAGTTTCAGCTACTATGAATATGTCGGCCAGTGACCATCCTCGTCTGGAGAACCCATGAAGATTCGAACTCGACTTGTCGTGATCTGGCTGGCCGTATTCGTTCTCTTGGCGATGCCACCAAAACATTCTCAGGCCGATCAGAAACGGAAGACGATTTTGACTCCGTGGGAATACAAAGTGATTTCACTCGATGGCGATGTGAGTGAAAGAGCGAAGACGCTCAAGGAATTCGGCGTAGGGTGGCACCCAACGCCGGTAACGATTTAGGCGGCTTCTGTTTGAGATTGCCTAAAGGCTTTGGCGGCTTGTTGTTGCTGAGGCGATGCTTTTCTGATTTTGGGAGCGCTGGGCGGAGGATCGTGTTTCTTTCGCTGGTCGTGCCGCGCTTTCTTGCGGGATGTTCGCTGATAGCGATCCTTGACCGCAGATTGAAATTCCGAAACATCGAGCCGTTCCTTTCCCGCGGACTGCTGGCGCAACTCGCGGCGGATAAGGCATCGTGCGCCGGCGGGACTATAATGTTCGGGATCGATTTTGGCGGCGAGAAGTTCTTGCTTCGCCAACAGGCCGACCAACCATAACGACAACAGCGACCAGTCGAGTTCACAACCGGCACAGGCCGGGGTATAGCTCCGCATCTTGCTTTGTTCAAAGGTCTGCTTCAAGGCTCTGAAGCAACATTCCACACCCCAGCGGCGCGCATATAATCTGCCGGCCTGTTCTTGAGTGAGTTGCAAGGGATCGAGAAGCGAGGTCACCAAATACCAAGTTTGCTTGCCCTTGGGCACGCGGATCAATCGCAGCCTGAGCGGCGGTTCGTTCTCTTTCCGTTTCCCCTCCGGCCACAACCAAACCATCTCGCCGTCCCGTTCCAACTCGCATCCGGGAACGAGTTTCTTGAGGAGTTCCACGTTCGCCCCCACGCGGATCAGAAAATGCCGACCGCCTCGAAGCATCGTTTGCCAAAGTTGATAGCCCACGAAGCCAGCATCGGCGACCACGAGGGCGGCTTTGGGCAAAACGTCCAAGAGTTCGCGGAATTGGGTCCGCTCGCCTTCGGCCAGTCCGCCGTGCTTCCAAGCCCAAGGCAGCCCCAAACCCATGTGCCACAGCAGCGTCAACGTCAACTGAGGTCGAAGATCGGTTTCTTGGCGTTTGCATTTCTCGCCTTGGGGTGGGCGGCCTTTCTTTCCCAAGGTTTCCTCGTTGGATTTCGTCCAAGGGGCCGCGACTTTGCTGCCATCCACCACAAACGGCGTGAAACCGGCGACCTTCCCGGAATCCCCTTCCAGTTCCAGCATCCGCGTTCGCAATCGCGCCGCGATGATGTTGAGCAGAACGGCATTGTGCCTGACAAGGGCATTCAAAAAACCGCGATAGCTTGTCGCAATGAACTCGCCGGGAAACCAATGGGTGGCGATTTCCGCTGCCATCGTGAACCGCTCTCCCAAAGTGGTTTCTCCCGACAAGGCCCAAAACAGAGCCATCAAACACAACACGTTCAGCGACCACTGGGCATTGCCATGCCGGCTGAGATCGGCAAAAATGCCATCCGGCAAAAACAAACGAATGGCTCGTTTCAATTTCCCCCGAGAATTCCGTTTGGCCCGGCGGGCGGATTGAATTTTCTTGGCCTTCTTGGATTTTCGCTTTTGAGACTTCCGCGCTCTTCGCATCTTCGACTCCTTCCTTGGGCTACGAGATAATCCGCAATCAACGGTCTCTGGTCCAAGGAGGAGTTTTTGCAATAAGTCCAATTTCAGCAAGAGTTAGCGGTCAAATAAAAAATCGTTACCGGCGTTGGGTGGCACTGGCGAGAGGGCGTGAAACAGATGGATTGTGTGTGCCACTGGCTCTGCCAGTGCGGTCTTGGGGAATGATTCGGTTCTTGGTGGCCTTTAAGCCTTGCCCCCTGCTCGCGACAAGGCACTGGCACACTTGCGGTACGGGCCGAAAACTTCCTTCACGGATTGTTTGGAGGTTGAACGGAGGATAGAATGAAAGTAGTGAGTTCATCCTGACTCTGTCGCGGGAATTACAAGGAAAATGGGGACTCGATGCCATGACCGACAAACCTGTACCCCGCCCGGACTTGAAGCCCAACAGTGCAAAGCAAAACGGGTTCACTCTCGTTGAATTGCTTGTCGTCTTGGCAATTATCGCGATGTTGGTCGCTCTGTTCTTTCCTGCGACTCGCGGTTCCGGCGAAGCGGCCAGGCGTTCTATATGCAAACTCAATCTGAAGCAAATTGGGCTGGCGCTGCACAACTACCATGACGCTTACGGTGCGTTTCCGCCGGCTTATACCGTGGATGCCGCTGGAAAGCGCTTGCACAGTTGGCGGACGTTGATTCTGCCTTACCTCGATCAAAAACCGCTTTACGAGCGGATTGATCTATCGAAACCCTGGGACGATCCGGCGAATGCGGAAGCGTTCAAAACAAGGCTCGCGGTTTATGCTTGCCCCGATGCGGATGGTCCTGAAAATCACACAAGCTATTTGGCCGTCGTCTCGCCGAACAGTTGCCTGCAACCCAACCAGCCTAGAAAGATTTCCGAAATCACCGATGGGGCCGGCAATACGCTGATGGTGATTGAAGTGGCGGCTTGGCAAGCGGTTCCCTGGATGTCGCCGAGGGATGCGGATGAGAGCATGGTTCTCGGCGTTAGCCCGGAATCCACACTGAATCACTCCGGCGGAGGGCACGCCCTGTTCGTCGATGGCAGGGTGCAATTTCTACTTGACGACATGCCAATCGCGGAACGTCGGGCCATGATTTCCGTGGCGGGCGGCGACAACTAATACCGCTTCAATCTATACTGGGAGTTGCCCTCGACGGGGACAATAATCGAGTCGGCCGCCGATGCTTACTCAGGCGGAGCAATTCAAAGATCGCCAAAGGCAGCAGCCAACTCGCCCACGCGATCAAGGGATCGTACCAATCCGCACGAATCCCCGAAACCACGGCCAACCCGCCCAGAAGCCTGAGTACCACGGTGGAACACAACAACAGAAAACAACGCTGCATCCAGATTCGGTGCAATGGAAATCGTCTCTGGACTGCCGCCCGCCAGCCAAGCGCGGCAGAAGCGGCCGTCAAACACGCCAGAATGGCAAACCCAATCGATGCCGAAATTCCCGCCGCGGCATAGAACGCCATCCACAATCCGCTTGGCGCAACCAGCAGGAGGATGTTCGCTACCTGAATCCGCCCCAGTCGGCGATGCCATTTTGCAAATCGTCGCCGAAAAGACTCGCTGAGGAGAATCATTCCCAAAACCAGCGAGACGGGGCCAGAGGCGATATGCGGGTAAAACGCCCAGCGGTATGAACCGAAGAAATAATCTTCTCGCCCGAGCAAAAAGTTGGATCGAAAATTTGGCGGAAAGTAGTTGCGATAGCCTAAAATCACCTCCGCGGTGACTTTGACGATCAGAAAACCGACCGAAAACACCAATGCGCGATGCAATTTCGTGGAGCCAATTTTAGACATGGATTCAAAGCGAGCGCGAAAAGAAAAACGAGTCTGGAACCAAGATTCCAAATGAGGCTCTATCACAATCTTATCAACATCAGTTTAACGCAATGCTGTGGGATGGGATTCACCATCTAGGTTTTTTTCTGAATCTGCGGCGTTGCCTCTCGTTCCCAAGATGCCAAGGAAAAGCGGAGCGGTGATCGCAAATGTTTCAGCTTGGTCAATCGGCGACCCGAACCGCGAATCTTTGTCCAGGATTTCAACAGCGATCTGCGGGGACAATTCACGATTTGCAGGAATGGCATCGGGTTTGCTTAAATTCCGTTTGAAAAATCGCTTGACCCTCAATCGTCTGTTTTTTGAAAGGATCAATCATGGGAACCTTGTGGGCAATCTTGGTATGGATGGTGTTCGGCTTGATCGCGGGCGCGGTGGCCCGGTTATTGGTTCCCGGTCGGCAAGCCTTGGGAATGTTCGCTACAATTATCCTGGGCATCGTCGGTTCGGTAGTGGGCGGAGGAATTACTTGGTTGGTGACGGGAAGCCCCATGCACCCCGCCGGCTGGATTATGTCCATCGTGGGAGCGGTGATCGTGCTATTGATCGCCGTAAAAACCGGCCGACAAACGACCTAATTTCAGTTTCGCGACTCCCACCCCTCGGAGCAACCGCCATGATGAACTCCTTCGACCTGTTTAACGTTCATACGCTGTTTCTACTCTGCCTGATCGTGCCGTTGAGCATCGCCTTTTTGGGATGGGACGCCAACGATCTCCCGGTGAGGAAAGGCGGCAAAAAGAGTTGAACGAAATCCCAAACTCCCCAATCCGCCACCTGAAAAACGCCTCGGACCTTGAGTGGTTCCGGGGCGTTTTTCGCATGCGGTGGTTTACGCGGGAGCGGTTTGATGGTCTTCCACAAGCCGATGAATCCAACTCAGCTTCTCGCCGACTTGCTTGGTGATGACTTCCGGCACCAAATCGAGCAACCCGCGCTCGCGGGTCATTTCATTCATGATCACGGCCAAGCGTTGGTAGGCGGTGATCCTTTCGGCAAACGTGTGAGGCAGGCCATCCATCAAACCCTGCTGCCGGGCGGTGTCCAACAGGCTGAACATGTCGAGATAGCCCGCGAAACTCTCGGCGAAGTCTTCCCAAGGATGCATCGTGGCATACGCGGAGATGTAGTTTTGCTTCCAATCGGGAAACGGGCCATTTTCGTAATGCCGCTTCTGGGCCTCGGCATAAGTCGGCGAGCGTTCATCGCCGAACGTTTCCCGAAACGATTCCTCCCGCTGCCCGGCCACAAGCACATCCCAATAATAATGGCCGATCTCGTGACGAAAATGCCCGATCAAGGTGCGTTGCGGTTCCTGAAATTCCACGCGGGCTTTCTCGCGTTCCACATCGTCGGCTTCATCCAGATTCAATGTGATGCAGCCGTTTTCGTGCCCGGTCGTCACGGGCTTGCCGGTCGGCGAAGCCTCCAAAAACTGAAATCGCAACGGCGGATTCGCCTCTGGGTCGCTGCGCCGATAAGGCAAACCCAGCAAATCCAATGCATAAAGCAACCGGCGTTTCGCGGCTTCCAAACGGAACCATTGGGAGTGATGCTCGGCTTCGGAGAGATTAGGAATCACATCCGTCAATTGGCAGGAATCGCAATACGTCTGCTCGCTGCCGGCGGGAACGGTCCAATTGCAAATTTGGTTCGTGGTGTCGTTGTAGCATTTGGCGAGTTTCGCTTGGCATTCGTCATGGTGACATTGAAACCCGCCATCCAGCGTGGGAATTAACGTCACGATTCTTCGGCAGGAATAACACCACCCCACAGAAGATTCGCAGCGGATGCAGCGCGTATTGTCAAAAAACAAAGTCTGACCGCATTGGCAGGTGTCAGAACGCATAAAAGTCCCTTTTCAAAGTTGCCGTTGTTCTTGGAGGAAATCTGCTTCGCCAGGCGTTTCACAATCGCGCCGGCTCAAAAAAAACAAGGCTACCCGTTGCATTTCTTGCGCCGCAGTCTGAAATGGCAATCGGTTTCCGTTGGGGAATTGACGCTGCAAATCGCAGGCGGGATAATTGTTGGCCGGGGTTTGAGATTCCTTGAAAGAAGCCGATGGGGTCTGATTGATGTCCTTGCCGTTGGAAGAACTTGTCGACCGCAGCCAAAAAGTGTTTGCCCATGCTTGGATGGTACGGACTTTCGTGAAGCACAGCGATGAAGCCGAGGATTTCCCGGAACTGATGGGGATTGCGCGGGCGGTGTTCGATACGGCAATGGCGTTGGAATCCCGCTTGGGCGATCCCAACGCTTATTTTCGGATGCTGGAAAAGAAGATTGGCAAGCTCCGCCAAGCCGCCGACCGATTCCGCACCGATGCCCCGATCGCCTCCACGCACACCAACTTTCAGCAAGCGGTGATTTCGATGGACGCCTGCGTGGCAGAATGGAATCGGTTGTTGGCCGCCAGCCAAGAGTTTTTGTAAGGAACGCACTCTGCGTTCCTGCTCTCTTTGAAGGGGCAAGGGGCAGAGGGATAAAGGGACAAAAGGGTGCATTTTAGATGCCGATTTCCAAATTGCGGGATTTGATTATCTGGCAGAAGCTTATGGTTTTCGTTAACCCGGTCCCCCCTCCAACTTTGCCCCTCTGCCCTTTTGCCCGTCTGTCCCTTCTTCCTTGGGCGTGAACAACGGGGATTTCCAGAGTCTCAGCCGATGCAGCCAAAATCGGCAGAGAACTCCCAACGTGCTGAGTCCGTAGCGGAGGCTGCGGCGGAAATTGATGCTCGAGGCTTCTTCAAAATAACGCACGGGAACGGGAATGTCGCCCACCTTGAAACCGAACTGCACGACCTGGGCCAGAAATTGGCTGTCGAAGACAAAGTCATCCGAGTTCCCCTGCCAGGGCAGGGTTTCCAAAACTTCGCGGCGGTACGCGCGAAAGCCACTGTGAAAGTCGCCCAGGTTTTGCCCGAGCGAGACGTTTTCCACGAAAGTCAACACGCGGTTGGCCAGGTATTTATAGCGCGGCATCCCGCCATCCAAGGCTTCCCGGCGGGTGCGAATTCGCGAACCCAGCACGCAATCGCAAATCCCCAACCGCAAAATTTCCACCGCCACGGGAATCACTCGGCTGTCGTATTGATAATCCGGGTGGATCATCACCACGAAATCCGCCCCGCGTTCGAGGGCCGCTTGATAACAGGTTTTCTGGTTCCCGCCGTAGCCCCGGTTTTGCGCGTGCTCGATCACCGTCAAACCCAATCGCCGGGCAATCGCCACGGTGTCGTCTTGGCTGCCATCATCCACGAGGATCATTTCATCCACCGAACCCACGGGAACATCGGCAACCGTCCGCTCCAAGGTGGCGGCGGCATTAAAAGCCGGCAAAACGGCAATCGTCTTCCCTATAATCTGGCCCGTGAATGCCAAGGATTCCGATTCAGAAGTGGGAGGAGGCATAAAAGTCACAAGCAAGAACTAAAAGGCGAGTGAAGGCCATTAGCCACCGGTTACGTCAAGCGCTGCAAATCTGTGGGCAGGTCGGGACTTGGCGAATGGGAATCGTCCTCCGCAATTCGTTTGCCGTACATCTTTTGAAATCTGCCGACGACGGCGGCGATTTGCGCTTCCGCATCCTGAGATTTCATCCGCCCGCTTTCCACCAAAAGCGCTGCGAGTTGGTGCAGGCACTCCAAAGTTAAGGGATTGTGAAACAGCAACATCAAGCGGCGTTCGATCAAATCATCCAGCGTTTGCACCCATTCTCGCTGAATAATCCACCTGACGAAATCCCGCGGCAAGTCCGTTCCCGCCAGCGGAGTTTTGTCGGGAACTTTCAAGGAAGAAAGAAACTCTACGACTTGCGTTCCGCACAAAGCCCACATGGCTTGAATCTGGGAAACGGGCCGCTCGGATTGTTGGGCCAGTTGTTCCCAGACTAAGGGCAGTTGATCTTCGGCAGGATAATCCGCACCGCCGGGAAAAACCCGTTCGCGGGTCTGGGCGGTGCGGGGCAGGTTTATTCGCGAGAGAACTTCATCGGCCACCGATTCTCCAAAGGCGCGGGCGGTTGTCAGCTTGCCTCCCACCAGCGTAAGAATTGTGGTGTTTCCCTTCTCCGAAACGTGCAGCGAATGGTCTCGCGAAATCTCGCCGGTGCTGCCGGTTTCCACTCTGGGCAGCGGTCGAACCCCCGCGAAATGCAGGTCGATGTGTTCCCTCTTGAGCAAAACTTGGGGAAACAATTCGTTGACCATCTCCACCAGGTAGGACAATTCCGCTTCCGAAGCGGTCGCCTCGCCAGGGTTGCCCTCGAAGCGTTCATCGGTCGTGCCGACCATCACCGCCTCGGCCATCGGCAGAATGAAAACCAAGCGGCCATCCTCCGCTTCGGCATAAACGCCTTGCTTTCCCAAAGCCGCGCACAGCGGAGGATAATGCGTGATGAAGTGGCTGCCTTTGGTTCCCCCGAAAAGCTGCGGAGCAGCAACCGACAACCGATTCAGGGTGAGATCTCCCCAAGCTCCCGTCGAGTTGACGACCAAAGCCGGCGGAATGGTCTCGGCGATCTCGCCGGTTTCGCGGTTGACGATTTCCCAACCCGCATCGGCGGGGCGGGCTTCGTGATGCGTCCACACCTGGAACGGAACGAATTTTTCTTCCGCGAGTTGCCGGGCATCGGTCAGCATCGAAAGCACAAATCGCTCCGGGTAGAGCATTTGGGCATCGGTATAGCGGCAGAGCCAGCGAAAGCGACCGGCATCCACCTTGGGTGAGTTTTTCGCACCGATCGAAAGCACTTGCGAGGCGGGAAATTCCGGGTCGCTCACGAAGCGGTCGTAAAACCAAAGCCCCATCCGCACCAGCCACAACCCGCGCTGGGAATGGCCGTTCTTGCCGAGTCGGCCTTTGGAAAAAAACTGCGCCGCCGACCGTCCCAACCCGCCACTTCGCCGGGCGACGGGTATGTGCAACGAAAACGGTTGCACGAACTGCGGGGCCAATTTCCGCAACCGGGATCGTTCGGTCAAGGATTCGCGAACCAGCCGAAACTCGCCGTGCTCCAAATACCTTAGCCCGCCGTGAATCAACCGGGAACTTCGCGAGGTGGCTCCCCAGGCGATGTCGTTTCGTTCCACGATGCAAACGGAAACGCCGTTCAAGACCAACTCGCGGGCCAAGGCAGACCCGTTAATGCCGGCTCCCAAAATCAAAACGGTTTTTTGTGGTGATGCTGAAGTCATTCGCTGATTTCAACGGCCAAGAAACAGCTTGGCAAGGGTGAGAAATTTCAGGCAAGCGGGTTGACGTTGTAAAACTCCCGCAGCAAGCCGAACCATTCGGGATGCCGCTGCGACATGGGTTCGGGCAGTCCGAAAAAATACTCCGTGCTGACGGCGAAGAACTCCGCGATGTTAGTGGCTCCGTAGGAATCAATCAACGTGGGCTGCCCCCGCCGGGTTGCATGAACCAGAGCCTGGTATTCGCGGTTCATGGTCTGCTCCCAGCGCTGGAACAAATCGGCGGAAGCCAAATTCGGCGTGCCATCCAGGAATTGATCTTCCCAATCCAAGACGTGGGCGAACTCGTGAAAGACCACGTTGCGGCCCGGTTCCTCGCCGCGTCCGCCTTGCAGAACGTGCGGCCAAACCAAGCTGACGGGACCGCTTTGCAGGGCTTCGCCTAACCGCCCGGTCGGTTCTTCGCTCACCACGCCGCCGCGGGCGGAATGGTCGGCCCGCCAAACGATCTGGGGATAAACCAATATGGTTTGCAGATGATCGTAAAAATACCCGCCCATCCCCCGCACGATGAATCCCGCCTGAGCCGAGATGGTGGCCTGGATTTCCTCGGTGATCTTTAATCCATCGCAGCCTTCCCAATACTTCTCGGCGGAGAAAATTTGCACCCACGCTTGCAGGTTGGCATAGTCCTCGGCGGACAACTCCCCGGCACAGACCACGTTGTGTTGAATCCACCGATCCCACTCCGCAGGAAACGCCTGGGAAACCAATCGCTTGCGACGCCGGTTCTTCAGCCAGGAAAACATCAAGAATTAACCCGCCTACGAAGTTTCCGTTTCAATGGATCGGCCCTTTCAAAAGCGAGGTTAAAAACCGCGCCCCATTCACTTCAATGGGTTTTGATTTCTATTGAGATTACGTTCGAGGCTTTGCCTCGTCCCCCCGTAAAACTCTCTTTATCAATCCAGACTCTGACGGGCGATTTTGCTTTATTCGCCGGCCCGGCGTCCAGCGCGAAGAAGGTAAACGTGCCACGGGAATCAAAATGGCGTGGTAACGATAGCTCCCGCGTGACGCCATCGGCGGTCTCGGCGACGATGAAATACGCCCCTTTCAAAAATCGGTCGCGAGTTTTGACTTCGTAATCAAACTTCAAATTCATTGCCGTGCCGCCCAAATGTTGCCCGTTGCTGAGTGAGAACTCTTTAAACATCGTGGACCAATACAGCAACCCGCCGCAACAGCTCAAAGGCAATCCCACGAACAAAATCCCCAGAATGATGAGCCAACGTTTGATGCCCGATCGTCGCCTGGGCGGTCGATCCTCAAAACGGGGATCATCATCTCCCGAGTCAAACTCTTCATCTTCGTAATCTTGATAATCGTCATCGATCGGACGCATGCAGGGGTTCCTCCAAAAATCAGGATAAGTCCAATTATGGGCGGGACACTCTCACATCCAAATGATCGCAAGTTTCTTTAATACCCGCCGCCGCCCGCGTCTTGGGTTTCGATTGCGGGCAGATTCAGGCGATGGCGGCAATCGTCGAGCATGTCTTTCGTGCGGCTGGCTCCCACGCGGGAAACGCCCAGTTCGCGAACCTTTAGCAAGCTGTCTAAATCGCGGATGCCGCCGGCGGCTTTCACCTGCACGTGGGCCGGGGAGTTAGCCCGCATGAGTTGTAGGTCTTCCATTGTGGCCCCGCCGGTTCCGTAGCCGGTGGAGGTTTTGACCCAATCCGCGCTCAGTTCCCCGCAGATTTGGCAGAGGCGGATTTTTTGGTCATCGCTGAGGTAGCAATTCTCGAAGATGACTTTCACTTTTTGCCCCGCACCGTGGGCGGGTTCGATCACCGCGCGAATGTCGTTGGTGACGTAATCCCAATCGCCGCTGAGCACCTTGGAGATGTTCACAACCATATCCAACTCTTGGCAGCCATCCGCTAAAGCACGTTCGGCTTCGGCGGCTTTGATGGCCGTGGTATGCCCGCCGTGCGGAAAACCGATGGTTGTAGAGGCCATCACCGTGCTGCCCGCCAATTGGCCCGCGCATGCTTTCAAATAATACGGCAGAATACATACGCTGGCGACGTTATAAGCCAATGACAATTGAATGCCCGCGTTCAATTCCTGCACGGTCAGCGTGGGATTCAACAGCGAGTGATCGATCATCTTGGCAACATCGTCGTAAGTGCATTCCACGGGTTGGTTCCCTATTGCGAGAAGAGTGGGTAAATTGTCGGGCTTTGCTTATGATGTAGTACAAACTTTACTCAATGCTGGCAGGTTGGGAAACACACGCCCCGGCAATTTTCCAGAAGGAGAGCATTTTATGAAACGCCTGTTTTGTCTTTCATTATTCGTTTGCTTGCCGATGAATTTATCGAGCAGTTTCGCGAAAGCGGATCAACCGGGGCACGCCTTCTATGCGGCGGATTCCTCGAAAAATCTGCTGGCTCGCGTGGAAGACTCCGGCGAGATTTCTTGGAAGCACAAAATCGGCCCGCTGCACGATTTCGAGCGGCTGGCCAACGGGCATTTATTGCTGCAAACTTCTTGGACGCGGATCATCGAACTCGACCCCGCCGACAACCGCATCCTCTGGGAATACGATGCCAAAACCAACGGCAATAAAACTCGACCCGTTCAAGTCCATGCCTTCCAACGCTTGCCCAACGGCTTGACGATGATCGCAGAATCCGGTCCGGGGCGAATTATTGAAGTCGATGAAGACGGGAAAATTCAGCATCAGATCAAACTCAAAGTCGACAAGCCCCACGTCCATCACGATACGCGGTTGGTCCGCAAGTTGGATAACGGAAACTATCTGGTCTGCCACGAAAATGATGGCAAGGTGCGCGAGTACGATGCCCAAGGCCAAGTGGTCTGGGAATACGCGGTTCCCTTGTTCGGTAAGCCCCCGAAAGCGGGGCACGGCCCGGAAGCCTTCGGCAACCAATGCTTTTCCGCTTTGCGGTTAAAAACAGGCAACACGCTGATCTCCACCGGCAACGGGCACGGGGTGATCGAAGTCACGCCGGAGAAAAAAATCGTCTGGAGCCTGCATCAAAACGACTTGCCGGGCATTACGTTGGCGTGGGTGACCACGCTGCAAGTTTTGAAGAACGGCAACATCGTTCTCGGCAACTGCCACGCCGGCCCCGATCAACCGCAACTTGTCGAAATCACCAAGGACAAAAAAGTCGTCTGGTCCTATAAAAACATGAAAGACTTCGGCAACGCGCTCACCAATTCGCTGGTGCTGGAAGACAAGTAATGTCGTTCAATGGAAAGCAAAAGCAAGGAATAATTCATGCGTCGGTTGCCCTCTTTCTATTGTCTTCTTTTGGGTCTAGTCGGTCTTTGGAGTTCTGCATTGCCGGCGGAGGAGCGGGTGCGGAAGCCGAACTTCATCGTCATCTTCTGCGACAATCTGGGTTATGGAGACATCGAGCCGTTCGGTTCCCAGGTTCACCGCACGCCTTGTCTCAACCGCATGGCCCGCGAGGGGCGGAAGTTTACGCACTTCTATGCAACTTCCGGCGTTTGCACGCCTTCGCGGGCCAGTTTGATGACCGGCTGCTACGCCCAACGGGTGGGCATGCACGACAACCCCCGCGATGGGCAGGTACTCAGGCCGGTCTCGCCTTACGGACTGAACCCGAATGAAATCACCATTGCCGAGGTCTTGAAACCCTTGGGCTATAAAACGGGGATCATCGGGAAATGGCATTTGGGCGACCAAGCGGAGTTTCTGCCCACGCGGCAGGGTTTCGATTTCTTTTTCGGCATACCCTACAGCGATGACATGACCCAAGCCACCGGCCAACGCCTGGGCCAGCGCTTGGATGGTTCAAAGTGGCCGCCTTTGCCATTGATGGAAAACGAAACCGTGATCGAAGCCCCGGCGGATCGGAACGAACTCACCAAACGCTACACCGAACGGGCTTTGCAATTCATCCAAGAGAACCGCGAGCAACCGTTTTTTCTTTACATGCCCCAAGCCATGCCCGGCAGCACCCCCGCCCCATTCGCCAGTGCCGACTTCCGGGGCAAAAGCCAGAACGGCCCCTGGGGAGATTCCATCGAAGAATTGGATTGGTCCGCCGGTCAAATTTTGGATCGGCTCGTGAAGTTAAACCTCGATCAGCAAACCATCGTGATTTGGACTTCCGACAATGGATCGCCCTTGGCGGCGGATATAACCAGCCCCAAACGGGGATCGAACGGGCCGCTGTTTGGGCGGGGTTATAGCACGGCGGAAGGCGCGTTTCGCGTGCCGATGATCGCCTGGGGACCGGGCCTGATCCCCCCAGGCACCACTTGCGAAGAACTGGCGACGACCATGGATCTTCTGCCCACATTCGCCAAACTCGCAGGCACGGTTCCGCCCCAAGATCGCATCATTGATGGCCACGACATCCGCCCGCTCTTATTTGGTGATGCGGATGCTAAAAGTCCTTACGATGCGTTTTACTATTATCAAACCACGCAGTTGCAAGCCGTTCGCCGCGGGCCTTGGAAATTGTTTTTGCCGTTGGCCTCTTTTCAAAGGCATCCGCATTTTCGCAAAGGGCAATCCGCAGAGCCTTTGTTGTTCAACGTCGTGACCGACATCGGGTCAAAAACCAACATCGCGGCAGAACATCCCCAAATCGTGAAGGACTTGACCCAGCTCGCAGAAAAAGCCAGACACGATCTAGGCGATGCCGGCCATCCCGGCCAAAACCAACGCCCGCCGGGGAAGATCAATCATCCCCAACCGCAACGAAAAGCGAGCGAGTGATAGATCGTCGGGGTGGCTGGGGTCGATCTGCCGCTGAATGGGTCGAGTCCAATATCAACATCCGCGGCAGATCGCCCCCAGCGATTGTGGCTCTCCGTTCGCTGGGGGCGGACTGCTGATGGTGTCCACTCAAATTCAACACGTTTCGCAGCAGTCCGACCCCAGCCACCCCCCCGCGATCTTCTCTCATCCATCGTTTTCCCTAATTGAAAATCCCCCTGTGCGGTGTTGGAACCATGTCTCTGTTGAATGCGAAGATCGGCTAGTTGGATGGCATTTCGCTCATCATCGAACCCGGTGAACGCATCAGCTCGCTGGGCCGAAACGGAGCGGGCAAATCCACGCTAATGAAGTGGGAAATGTGCGCGAGGAACGTTTTTATTTGGGGGCGTCTGTCGCCCGTTGAAATTGGTCGTTCCTGGGGATATTCCAAGTTACATCAAGCCCGCGATGGGTTCGCCGTGATAGATTTGGTGCGGTCGGCCTAGGTCATCTTTCCAGACCGCGGTGGGCGGAATGCCTAGGGAATGGTAAATGCTTGCGGCGAAGTTTTCCGGGGTTTGGGGATTGTCCGCCGGGTATCCGGCTTGATTGTCTGACGACCCGATGATGTTTCCGCCCCGCACGCCGCCCCCCGCGAAGAACACGGTTTGCACTTTGCCCCAATGATCGCGCCCTGGCGATTTGTAGACCTTCGACGAGCCGGAAATCTTCGGCGTGCGGCCAAACTCGCCGGCCATCACCACCAAAGTGTCTTCGAGCATTCCCGCTTGATCGAGGTCATCGAGCAAGGCCGACACCGCGCGGTCGGTGGGCGGAAGCAGCCGGTCTTTCAAATGCGGAAAAGCGTTGCCGTGCGTGTCCCAAGATTCGTTGTTGCCCAAGTTGACCTGCACCAAATTGACGCCCAATTCCACCAGCCGCCGGGCCATCAACAGCGACCAGCCGAAGGAGTTCTTCCCGTAGCGAGATTGGGTTTTCTCATCGGCTTTGGTCACGTCAAACGCCCAGCGGATTTTCGCGTCGGCCAACAACGAAATCGCCCCTTGCCGGTCGCGGTCGAAATGTCGCACTTCGGCGTGGCGTTCCAGAAACTGCTGTTGCCGTTCCAATGTTTTCAAAAGGTCCACCCGCTTGCCGAACAAAGGCCGCGTAACTCCCTTAGCCAGCATGAGGTTCGGCGCTTGAAACACCCGGCTATCTGCGCTTCCGCGCTCTTGATGATCGAATTGATACTCTGGAAACGCTCCGTAAGAGAGGGAATGAAACGGCGAGGCTTCGATGAACCACGGATCTCGCGATTGCCCCATCAGGCCGGCGAATTGACCCGGAATCACTCGCCCGGAATTATGCACCAACCGTTCCGGCAAGGCCACGGCGGGCGGCAGATTGTTTCTCGGTTGGGTGGCATCTCCCGCCACCGAAGCGATGCACGGCCAATCGCCAGGCCGCGGTTTGCCGGCACTGAACCCCAAGGGCAGTTCCGACCGCCCGGTGAGCATAATGTGATGCCCCTGTGAATGCTCGTTCGAGGAATGCGTCAGCGAACGGCAAAGCGCCCACAAGCGGCTTCGCTCGGCGAGCATCGGCAAATGCTCGCAAATTTCAATCCCCGGCGTGTGGGTGACGATCGGGCGAAACTCCCCGCGCACGGTGTCGGGGGCTTCGGGCTTCAAATCGAAACTATCTTGTTGAGCCAACCCGCCGGAGAGAAAGATGAAGATGCAAGCCCGCGCGGAGGAAGCAGGCTTCGTCGCCGCCGCCCGCAAAGCCGCCAGATGATTCATCCCCAACCCACACACCCCGACCGCGCCCGCCTGCAAAGCCACGCGGCGAGAAAACCGAGGATGCGTGAAATTCGATCCCGAAACAGCGGCCATCAGCCAAATCCTCCGCGAACAAAATGCCCAACCAAGTCCACATCGTAAATACTCGGCCCGCGGGGCACAATTCCATCAACAAAGCCCGATGGGAAATTCCAAGGCGAGAAAAACCGGATCGCCGGTTTCTGGAAGCGATTTTGATCAGACGCGTTCGCCATGTGCCCGCTTGGCCTTGGCCCAATGGGTCGCGTTGGCGGCGCGGGTTGGCATACCGCCTCCGCTCGGGTTCCGCGAAGGCTTCGGGGGAAAGCGGCGAAGGCGGGTCGGGTTGACTCAAAACTCCAACAGGCCAACCCTAAAATCTGCGGCGCGGAAAGTTGAGACAAGTGACTGGCCAAGCGATCCTTCCATTGCGACAATTGACGATGCTAGAGTCTTTGTTTGTCAGTTCTGCGCACGGTGCGCGCGTGTTTTTATGCGGCCAGCGGTAGTCCATAGTAATGCAGATGAATCATTGTGCCGAGCAGTTTTTGGCCGTGGGCCGTCGTTCTCCAGCGGCGGGTGCGGGGGATTTTTGCGATCAGGCGTCTCACGTGGAGTCGTTTCAACAGCCGCGTGACGGCGTTGGCTTTGCGAGTTTTCTCAGCGCGGTCCCGGCACGATCCCCACAACAATTCTCGAATGTCCGCGTTCTGGAATCCTTTGAGCAAATGATCTCCCGACATCACCGCCTCGAACAGACGGATGTCGTCCCGCCGCGCCGGGTTGAAGCCCGCATAGCGTCGGCCTTTGTGAACTTGAGATTCGGTCAACTTGGACACCTGGAGATACGCCGGGCTGGGATCATCCACCACCGCCAGCGCATTCAGGTAACGTTCATTGGCGGCTCGGGCGTGCCGTTGATACTCGGCCAGGTTCGAGACGCCTTTGTTCATGGGAGCCCACACCATTTGAGGCTCGCCCTTCCGCATCCCCTCGCGGCGGACGCGGAACTCGCGCGGCTGGTTGATCACCGTTTCCACGCGGAGGATCAGGCCGAATTTGTCGTACATCTTCAGCCAGTTGTCTTTCATCCGGTGTTTGATTCGCGCCCCCGGATGGCGTTTCTTCTGGCAACTCGTGAGCACTTCGCCTTGAAAGTTGCCGTTAAGCTTCCGGCCCAGGAACGTCAGGATGTCGCTGGCCGAGAAATTGACCACGGCGTGATCGATCAGCCGTGGGTAAAGCTCGCGGAGCTCGTTGCGGCCGGCGAACAGAACGTCCGAAGCGTATTCCGCCTGATCGGTGACCCAATAATAATCCAAGTGGCTCAGCCATCCGCCGCGCGTCAGCAGCGGATTCACCCGCCGAGCCCACTTCGAAAGCTGCTTGGGCCAATTGAGACCGGCAAAGCGGTCGGCGATTTTCTGAGCGGCTTTCGGGTTTTCCAAAAAGGTGAAGGCGTTGTCTTGTTGGACGAATCCCAACCCCTTCTTCTGCATCTGCTGCGCCAGCCAGTCGTGGCCGTTGACGTAAACTTGGATCCCGTACGGAAACCATGTCTCCAAGCGGATGTGCATCAAACCGAATTCCCGGTCCAGAAAATAATAGTAGAGCACGCGCTGCGGTCGGCGTTTGTAAGACAGCCAAGGCCGCGTTTTGCCGCGCTTCAGCGTGACGCTTCGGCAGGTTTCCATCACGCACAACACGGCCACCAATCCTTGCGTGATGTTGTCCTGGTGAATCAAGTTTTGGATAAACGTTTCTTTCTTGAATTTGCCTTGTTTAAACTCGTAAGGTCTTCCCGCTTCCGCCGCCAGCTTCTGGGCATGCTGGACCAACATTTGCGAATGCTGTTCGAGCCAGGGCAGAAAATCCTTCCGCCGCATCTTCAAGACATAGTCCACGAAATCATTCAAGCGTTTATCGTCCCAAAAAGGCAAATAGCCTTTGAAAATCACTCGATCAAAACAGCCCAAAATGGCTACAATCACATGGGCGAACTTGGTCACGAAACTCAAAGCAAACTTCATGGCGTCCTCCAGCGGTTGGCGGTGTGATAACACCAACATGACTGGAGGGCGTCAATTTGTCCAGAAATCTCATTGGTTGCGGCCAACAGGCCGCGTTAGGACATGGGTACCTCCGTGGAAAAATAGGTTGTTGTACACCTCCTATTCTACCACGGAACCCTGTCCCATTTTTCGGGTCAAGAAAAACCTACACTTATAAGGGCCTCTGACCCCTGAAGAGGATTTAACGAGATGCGTGTCGTGTTGGCGATGAGCGGCGGGGTCGATAGTTCCGCCTCGGCTTATCTTTTGCAAGAGCAAGGTTACGAAGTCATCGGGCTGTTTATGCGGTCCGGGTGCGAAGAGGAAGACGCGTGCGCGACGCCGGAGCAACCCTCTGGCCATCGTGAATCCCAAAAGCCATAAGCAAGGGTGTTGCAGTGCCTCCGATGCCGCCGATGCCCGGCGAGTGGCGGATGCGCTCGACATTCCCTTTCATGCGCTGAATTTTCAAGATGCGTTCGGGCGGATCAAGGATTATTTCGCCGACGAATATCTCGCCGGGCCGCACGCCCAATCCCTGCGTGATGTGCAACAACTGGCTGAAGTTCGGCAAGCTGTGGGACTTCGCCCGGCAAGTGGGAGCCGAACGGATCGCCACCGGGCATTATGCGCGGCTGGTTCCCGTCGGCGGGGGAAGATCAGCCCGCCTTGGTGCGCGGGGACGATCCGACCAAGGATCAATCCTACGTGCTGTTCGGCATTCGATCGCGACTTGTTGAGCAACATTCTGTTTCCCGTGGGGGAGTACGACAAAACGGAAATCCGCGACATCGCCCGCGAAGCGGGTTGCGGACCGCCGAGAAAAACGACAGCCAGGAAATCTGTTTCATTCCCGATCACGATTACGCGGGCTTCATCGACCGTTACCGGGGGCGCGCAGGAGACCGCGGGCGAACTCGTCGACACGGCCGGCAACGTCGTCGGCCGGCACGAAGGCTACGAACATTCACGATCGGCCAGCGCAAGGGATTGGGAATCGCCTTCGGCACGCCGCGGTATGTCGTTGCCATCCAACCGGAAACCCGCCGGGTGGTCATCGGCGAAAAAGAAGACCTAGGCCGATTGAGCCTGACAGCCGACCGCTTGAATTGGCTGGTCCCCGGATCCCCGACCGCTTCCGCGCGATGGCGAAAATCCGCTACCGCAACGAACCCTCGCCGGCGGAAGTCCGCTTCACCGATGAAGACCGAATCCAAGTGGAATTCGAGGAACCCCAATACGGCGTCGCCCCCGGCCAAGCCGTGGTGTTGTACGACAACAACCGCGTCCTCGGCGGCGGCTGGATTCGTTGATTCTTAATATTCCTCGGAGAGGCGGGATGAGAACAACCCAGGCGGGAATTCAATAGATGGCTTTCGGCCCCTCGGGAGAATGAGAACCTCGAATTCAAAGAGGCGAAGGAGACGTTTGCAACGCCAAAGATTTGCAAATACGCCGTTGCGATCGCCAACGAAGGCGGAGGCAAACTTATTCTCGGTGTGACAGATCGCCCTCCCCGTCAAGTGGTCGGCACAAATGCCATAACGAATGTGGCCCCCACGGCTTCGCAGATCTTCCAAAAGTTGCGATTCCGCGTGGATGTCGAAGAGTTCGTTCACCCAAACGGAAGAGCGGTAATCTTTCACATACCCTCCCGCCCAGTCGGCACAGCGTATCAATTCGAGGGCGATACTTGATGCGCTCGACCGAAGAAACCGTCCCAATGAGCGAAGATCGGCTCCGCAGAATTTTTTCCGAAGGGAAGCCGGACTGGCTGGGGCAATTTGCAATTCAAGGTTGCTCAGGCGCGGATGTGGTCGGTTTGCTGGAAACTCAAGCGTATTTCGATCTCGTGAATTTGACTTATCCGTCCAATCGCAAGAGCGTGCTGGAACGCTTCGAATCCGAGAATTTAATCGCGAAGTCGGGAAGCCATTGGAGCATTACCAATCTGGGGGCGGTATTATTCGCCAAGAATCTATACGAAATGGTCGATTTGCGGCGAAAGTGTCCGCGCGTGATTGTCTATGCTGGGACAAACAAGTTGGAAACTCGACTCGACCGAACCTTCAAGGAAGGATATGCCGTCGGCTTCGAGACGTGGATTGACTTCATTGATGGTTTGGTGCCCTCAAACGAAGTCGTCAAAAAAGCTTTGCGGACTGAGATCAAGATGTTTCCTCAGCAAGCGATTCGGGAATTGCTTCCGAACGCTTTGATCCATCAGGACTTTTCGGAAACGGGTGTTTCGGTGCGGATCGAGTTGTATACTGATCGTCTCGAAATCTCAAATCCCGGCCGGCCACCAATTCCCGTTGACCGGTTTATCGACGAGTACAAGTCGAGAAACGAGCAGTTGGCGGACCTGATGCGACGGATCGGAATCTGCGAAGAAAAGGGAAGTGGAATTGACCGCGTGGTTTCGGAAGCCGAGGTGTTTCAACTTCCGGCCCCTGATTTCCAGGTGGGGGAAGTCCAAACAAAAGTGATTCTGTTTTCACACAAAGCATTTGACGACATGAACCGGAACGACAGAGTCCGAGCCTGTTATCAGCACTGCGTGCTGAAATATGTGATGAACAAGGAAATGACGAATAAGACGCTCCGTGAACGTTTTCAGCTTCCCGCAAAGAAGTCCGAGACGATAACTCGTATTATCAAAGACGCCGTGTTGGATGGGCGGATCAAAAACGCTGATCCAACTGTCAAATCGACTCGATACCGCAGCTACATTCCTTTTTGGGCGTAGGTTTGCTTAGATTCAATTGATCCGACATAGGCACAATATACATAACCACTTGTTATTTAAGAACTTGCTTCTTTAGGCGCAAATTCCCGCCGTCACCAAAACAACAACTCTATAAAACATGCGTTCACAAAAACGAAAATGAGCATCATCGTTCCTGAATCCCATCTGCCGCAAGAACTCTCGACCGCGCAGGCGGTGGAGGCGGGTTATGCTTGCGAGTTGGCGGATGTCACGCAATGATCTCGTGCGTGGGTTGCCGGTGTTGCTGGAATGCGACAAGGATTTGGTTCCGTGGCTGTTCATCAACTTGCGGGGCCGGTTGAAGCAGCGGGAATTGCGGACGGTGTTTTTGGATGGCCGGCCCAGCCCGGAAGATCAAGCCGGGATGGGTCCGCCCACGTTCGTGGGAGTGATGCTCTCGCAACTGCGGGCGGCGGTTCGCGGGGCGGTGGAAAAGCGGGTGGTCGTCTTGCCGCATTTGGATTTGCTGACCACCAGCCAAGGCGGATTAACCGCCGAAGCCCGCGAAGTCATTCCGCTTTTATACGAGAACCCGGAACTCGTTTGGCTTGGGCTTCAAAGATCCTTCGTTTCCTTTGCCGAGCGTGATCGAAAATCTTTTTCCCCGCCGCTACAGTTTGCTGGGCATTGCCCGCGACCGCTTAAGGCATTTAATCACGCAGAAGGAAGCCCGCAAGTTTGGCAAAGATTTTAACCCTTGGGCGCTTTACAAGCACGTCTCCGGCATGAATGCCGCGCGGTTGCGAAAGTTGTTATCCACGTTGGAAGGCGAAGATTACCCGGCGGATTCCCGCCGCGCGGTGGCACAGATTCGCCAGGCGACTTTGGCCGGGCAATTGGAAATTCCTAATGTCGATTTGGAAACGGACATCGGCGGTTATCCCAAAGTGAAAAAACGCCTGCGGGCGGAGATTTTGGATTTGCTTTCCACCAAAGATCAAGCCACCGACCCGGCGGAAATCTCGCGGATGGAAAAGCTGATTCCCAAAGGCATGATTTTCTGGGGGCCGCCCGGAACCGGCAAAACCCTGTTCGCCAAAGGCATGGCCACCGCTTTGGGGGCGGCGATTACGATTGTCTCCGGGCCGGAACTCAAAAGCCGCTGGGTCGGCGAAAGCGAAGAAAACCTGCGGCTGATTTTCCACCGCGCCCGGCAGTCGGCTCCTTCGATCATTGTGTTCGATGAATTGGATTCCTTCGCCGCCGCGCGGGGAACTTACACCGGTTCCGGCGTGGAGCATTCGATGGTCAACCAATTGCTGACCGAAATGGATGGCTTCCATGCGGATGAGTTGGTGTTCGTGGTGGGCACGACGAACTTCGTGGAAAGCCTGGACCCCGCATTGTTAAGGCCGGGGCGGTTTGAATTTCATTTGCACATCCCCTACCCCGACCGCGATGACCGCCGCGAGATTCTGAAGATTTACGATGCGGCCATGAATCTCAACATGGATGAAGACACGCAGGAATACGCCGTCAAACGCACGGGCGGATATGTGGAAGGGGCGGTGTTGGGAACCCGTTTCAGCGGGGATCACGTCAATGCGCTTTGCCGGGCGTTGGCCCGCATCAGGCTGCGTGAAAAGATCGACCGCCCCACGACGATAGAAGACATCGAACGGGCGCTGACTGAATGGATCGACCGGCCCAAGATGACCGGCAAGGAACAACAAGTCGTCGCCACGCACGAAGCCGGGCATGCGGTGTGCGCTCTGTTTTGCGAGCATGCCACGCCCATTGAGCGGATTTCGATTCAAGGCGATGCGGCGGGGGCTTTGGGGTTCGTGCAATATCAAGACCCGGCCCATAAGTACGTGGTTACGCGGGGGCAACTGTTGGATGATTTGTGCATTCTGATGGGCGGGCGGGAAGCCGAGCAACTGCTGTTGGATGATCTTTCCATCGGTTCCGCCGATGATCTTCGCAGAGCGACCAACATCGCGCGGGCGTTGGTCGAGGAGTTCGGGATGGGCGGGGACACGGTGGGCGTGTGCCGGTATGAATCGGACGACCAAAATTCTCCCGGTCGATTCCGGCAACTTTCGCCCGCGCAACTTGAAGCCCTCGACACCCGCGTGCGGGAATTGATCGAAGAAGGCCGCCTGCGTGCCGCGCGGATTTTAGCGGACAACAAAAACCTGGTGGAAACCCTGCGGGATTTATTGATCGACCAAAAAATCATCGACGCCAAAACGCTGACTGGCATCACCTCTCAGCCGTTGGGATAAAAGGCGAGCGGGGGCCGTAAGGCCCCTGGTTGTGTTGAACGCTTCAAAAAATGAAGCAATCAAAGCAAAAACGCCAAGGGGTTTCGTGGGAAACCCGCTTGGCGTTTTTGATTTCCCCAATGTCTGGGGATGCGATTCTGAAACTATTCGACTTTGGCCGGTGCTTTTTCGGCGGGGGCATCGGCTTTTTCGGGTTTGGCCGGGGCCGGGGCTTCTTTGGGTTCGGTCACCGGAGCTTCTTTGGGTTCGGTGACCGGAGTTTCTTTGGGTTCGGTGACCGGAGCTTTTTTGGGTTCGGTGACCGGAAGCTTCTTTGGGTTCGGTGACCGGAGCTTCTTTGGGTTCGGTGACCGGAGTTTCCGGGTTATTGGCTTTAGATTCTTGATCTTGTTCGGGCGCTTTAACCTTGCCTTGCGAATCCGCGTTCATATTGGGGCCGTTGTTGTCGGTTTGGGCGGTCGAGCCGGATTTCGTGCTCTCGCTCTTGCCCGATTTGTCACTACAGCCCACTGCGACGCAAACGATAGCGAGCGCACAAACGAATCCCAGAAATCTCTTCATTGCTGTTCTCCAATCGAAAAAGTGTCATCCGGGCTGGCCCTTCCAGCCGTGTACTTTGTTGGACACGAAACAGAGGCGGTTTATTCCCGGATTCCGGGAATTTCGTGCAATTGGTTAATATCCCCGTTTGTGGATGCGGCCCTGCACTCGGCTGGGCAGGCCCATCAACCGCAGAAAACCCTCGGCATCGTTTTGGTTGTAAGAGCCGCCGCCTTCCATGCTGGCAACCTCGGCATCGTACAAGCTATTGGGACTTTGCCGGCTGGAAACCAAGATGTTGCCCTTGTAGAGATTCAAAACGACTTCGCCCGTCACGGGGGCTTGGGCGGTTTGAATGAAGGACATCAACGCATCCATCTTGGGAACGTACCAGAAACCGTAGTACACCATCTCGGCAACTTCCGGGGAAAGTCGATCCCGGAGATGCACCAAATCGCGGTCCAAAGTCAGTTGTTCGAGCAGTTGATGGGCGGCGTAGAGGATCGTCATGCCGGGGGCTTCGTAAACGCCCCGACTTTTCATGCCCACGAAGCGGTTTTCGAGGACATCAATCCGCCCCACGCCGTTGCGTCCGCCGATTTTGTTGAGTTCCAACACCATTTCCAAGGCGGACAGTTTTTTGCCGTCCAAGCCCACGGGAACGCCTTGCTCGAAGGTGATTGCGATGCGTTCGGGTTTGTCGGGGGCTTCTTGGGGCGAGACCGTCATCCCGAAATCCACGGTTTGGTAGCCATCGGTGGTCAGATCTTCCAATTTGCCGGCTTCGTAACTGATGTGCAGGCAGTTTTCGTCCGAGCTATAAGGTTTTGAGAGCGAGGCTTTTACAGGAATGCCTTTTTGCTCGCAGTAGGCGATCATTTCCGTGCGACCGGGGAACTGTTGCGCGGAATTTGTCGATCCGCCAGGGGGCGATGATTTTGATGTCCGGTTCCAAGGCTTCGGCGGCGAGTTGGAAGCGGCATTGATCGTTCCCTTTGCCGGTGGCTCCGTGGGCGAAGGCATCGGCCCCGACTTCCCGGGCCACTTGCAGGCAGGCTTTGGAAATCAAAGGGCGGGCAATCGAAGTGCCCAGAAGGTAAATGTTTTCGTACTTGGCCTGCCAGCGAAGCACGGGAAAGGCGAAATCCCGGCAGAGTTCTTCCTGCACATCCACAATGCGGGAAGATTTGGCCCCGTTGTCCCGGGCTTTTTTCAGGATCGCTTCGCGGTCTTCGCAGGGTTGCCCCAGATCCACGTACACGCAATGAACTTCGTAACCTTCATCCTGAAGCCAACCCAAGATGACCGAGGTATCCAATCCGCCGGAATAAGCTAAAACACAACGAGGCATGATTTCCAACCGAGAAAAGTTTTGTGAAGAGGATTTCGCCCCAGATTATAGTTCGTTCGCGGCAAAAGGGAATTGTGCGTGGTTTGTTGATTTTTGCCTGTGTGTGTTTCTCAAAAGTAGGAGGTGGCTTTTTCGATTGCGATTTCGACAACAATTTTGAAGCGATTTCTGGATTTCGGAAATCGCAAAGCGATGGCAGCAGATAGCCGACGGTTCAATTTCAAAGAAGCGTTTTAGGGCCGCGAAGCAGCGGCAGCAGTTTTTCGACTCTGGGGGAGCGGATGATCGTGGAGTTGCTGCCGCCGCTTCGCGGCTCTCGATTTTTACTCTTTTCATCTCTGCGGGCTGACGCCTAGCCGCTCACTGATTTCTCAAACGAGGCTTAGGCGGGTTCGAGTCCGTGCAAACTCTCGGCGGTGCTGCTGCCGAAGCGGCGGGTTTCAATGCCCATGCGTTGCAGCAAGGGGACGAACAAATTCGCCAGCGGGGTGTTGTTTTTGACATCGTGGGCGATGTGGGTTCCGTGTTTGTAACCCCCGCCCGCCAACAAAACCGGCACGTTGTGCCAATCGTGGCTGCTGGCATTTCCCAAGTTGGAACCGTAAAGCACGGCCGTGTGATCCAACAGCGATTTGCCGTTTTCCTCGACGGCTTTGAGCTTTGTGAGAAAATCGTTGAACACCGCGAACTCGGCGGCTTCGATGATTTTCAGTTCCTCGATTTTTTCGGGATCTTTGCCGTGATGCGACAGCCCGTGCCAATCGCTTTTCACGCCGGGAATTACGGGCACGGCATTCATACCGCTGAGTTGAAACGTGACCACCCGCGTGGAATCGGTTTGCAAAGCCAGCACGATCATGTCGTTCATCAACCGCTGTTTGCCGAGGGCATCGTTGCGGTCGGCGATGTCTTGGGGCGGCTTGGCTTCAATCGCGGGCTTGGGCTTTTTCGCCCAGCCTTGGGATTGTTGCAGCCGAAATTCCAAGTCGCGGACGGCGGCCAGGTATTCGTTTAGTTTCTCGCGGTCGCGGCGGCCGAGATCCTTTTCCAATTGTTTGGCCTGTCCTTGGACGGTATCCAAGATGCTGCGCCCGCGTTGGATGCCGCGAATTTCCTGGGCGATTTCCTTAGGGGTTCCCTCGATGAACAACGCTTTGAACAAGCGGGCGGGCGAAGTTTCGCCGGGGATTTCCACGCCGTTGGAAGTCCAAGACATCGAGCGCCCGCTGGTGGACAACGTCAAACACGGATAGCGGGTTTGCACGCCGATGTGTTCGGCCATCACCTGATCGAGCGAGACCGTGTTGCGAAACCCCGCCAAGCCGGGGCGTTGAGCCGAAGTCAGCCAGGTGAGTTCCGAAGCGTGCCCGTTGTTGCCTTGCTGTTCGGGATGCGACAACCCGGAAAACACGGTGAGATCGCCTAAGTGTTCTTTGAGTTCGTTCAAATAGGGCGTGGGTTGATAATTTCGGCCCGGCGTTTCGGGAAACAAGAACGGACCATGAAACCCCAACGTGGCACAGGCCGCCACGAAGCGCTTGGGCGATTGACGGGCATCCGCTTCGTCGGCAAGCGCGGTTCGCGAAAAGGCCGGCGTCATCGCATCGAGCACAGGCAAACCAATCGCCGCAGCGCCGGCTCCGCGCAGAAATTGGCGACGGCTCATCGGCGAACGAGTGGCAACAAACGGCGCGTGCATCGCGTTATCCAATTGGGGAAGAGAGATTATTCGCGGGAATGACATTCCATTTTCTCCCGGAAAGGCCGCCGATGCAAGCGAGAGAGTTTTCTCTGCGAATCGGGGTTTCGCATTCCGGCTAGACTTCCAGCACGATGGTCAGCGAGCCGCTTTCTCGGTCTTCGGTCATCTGCTTGATCTGGCCGATTTGGGCGGCTTTTTGTTTGAGGGCCTCGGCAGTCACGCGGTTGACGGCTTGATCCAATTCTCCGCGCAGGTCGATCAGTTCCGCTTCCAAGCGGTCGGTCACTTCTTTTTGAAGCTGCCGTTCTTCGGTTTGCGCTTCTTTTTCCATTTCCTCGCGAAGTTGGGCGCGGCGGGCCTCTTGAATTTGCCGGCTGGTGTCGCTGCCGAAATCGTAAACGTTGGCTTCGCCTTCTTTTTCCAATTGCAGTTTCTGGTCGGCCTCGCTGCGGGCGGTGATCGTTCCCGAACACGGATCGACCTCCACCATAACGCCGTTTTCTTCGCGGACCAGCAATTCCCCAACTCGCTGAAAACCCGCTGCGGCAAGTTCTTGCTCTAAAAGTGCCGCCATTGCTTCTTTGGGAAGGATTTCCAAGAGTTCGAGTTGCGTGCTGACATGGTCGCCGGCGCGAATGACCCGCTGCAACGATTCACTGATTTTAATGCGATAAGCTCGGCTCATGATAAGCTCCTACAAAGCGGGCATGACCACATAAACAGATTTCAAAAACGGTTCGTGTTTCTCGGCCTCATCGGTCGCAGAGCGAGGCGGATGTCTCGTCGTTGGACTTGGGGCCATTGTACGAGAAGATCGAAGTCGCGGACAACAGGGCCGGCGGCATCGCGATGACTGCAGCCTCATCGGTTCCTTCTGCGATTCTCGGCAACGCGAAAGATTCGATTGACCGCAGGAATTGTTGCCGCGTAAACTCAGTAGGCCAACTCTTCCCTCAGAATCGTCGAACTCCACCGCGATTCGTGTTTTTCTTGTTCGAGAGGAATCGGATCGCCGATGGACTTAGAACGCATCGGACCCTACGTGATCGATCAAAAAATCGGCAGCGGAGGCATGGGCACGGTGTATCTCGCCCAACACGCCGAGACCGGCCGAGACGTGGCGGTGAAAGTCTTGCCGCCCGCCCTGGCCCGCGAGGACGGTTTTGTCGCCCGCTTCGAGCGGGAAATCGAATCCCTGCGAAAACTGGCCAATCCGCAAATCGTGCTGCTGCTCGACAGCGGGGTCGAAGATTCGACCTATTACTATGCGATGGAATACGTGGAAGGGGAAACGCTCACCGACAGGCTCCGGCGGGAAAAACGCTTGCCCTGGCGGGATGTGGTGAAATTCTCGTTGCAGATTTGCTCGGCATTGAAATCCGCCCACGACGCCGGGATCATTCACCGCGACCTCAAACCTTCAAACTTGCTGTTGGATAAAAACAACAACATCAAACTCACGGATTTCGGCGTGGCCCAGGTGTTTGCGGCGGGGCGGCTGACGATGACGGGCGGGATCATCGGCACGGCGGAATACATGTCTCCCGAACAAGCCCACGGGCGACGCGCGACCAAGAAGAGCGATTTGTATTCCTTGGGCGCGGTGATGTTCACGATGCTCACCGGACGCCCGCCCTTCGTGGGAAAATCGACGTTGGAAGTCATCCAAAAACATAAATACGGCACCTTCGACCGTCCCAGCCGTTATGTCGAAGGGATTCCCCGGCGGCTGGAAGAAACCGTCTGCCAACTCTTGGAGAAAGACCCCGACAAACGCTTTCCCGATGCGCTCGTGCTCTCCAAACGCTTGAAGGAAATTCTCCGCCGCGCGGATGTGGCAGACCAGGCGGAGACGCAAATTCAGCAAGGGCGTTCGACGGGCGGCGGCAATTCAGCGGGCGTTCTCGTGCAGGGCGATTCGCCCAATCCGCTCGATGCCGTGGGCGGCACGCTGATGCGGGATCTGGTAAAAGGCGAGATCGAGCAGGTTCTCGGCGGTTCCCCGCTTTCGAGATTCTTCAACAACACGTGGGTGCTTTTGGGGCTGTTCGCACTCTTGATTGCCGGAGGCATGCTTTGGTTTGATACGATGAGCAACCGATCCCGCGCGGAAACCGAGAACGCCGAACGCCCCCAAGAAAAAAAAACCTTGGAAGATGCGCGGAGAATTTTGGAAAACCAAATTCGGCTCTCGAAACCCAACGAAACCGACCCGTTCGTGCTGGGGGCGATTCATGCCTTGGATGTCGGCGATACGGCAAAGGCCGAACGCTTAATGGTTAGCTTGCAATATCTGCTTCAAGACAGGGAACCACCGGACCCGGACTTCCAAGAGAAAGTCGTCGAGGCTTTGGAGAAAGTGAAAAGCGTCCGGGAAAACCGCAAAAAGTTTGAACACCCTCCCGTCACCACGCAACACTTGTTAGACCAGGCCGGCAAACTCATCGAAGAAAACGAGGCCGAAAACGCCTCTCAAGCCGTGATGATTTGGTCTTCCATCATCGACTTGTACGCCCACGATCCCCGTTGCGAAAAACAAGTGGCCGAAGCAAGGCGTCGGCTGAAAGAGATACAACAGCCCCCCCTGCCCGATAAATAACCATCGTTTGATCCCCTAAAAACATCTCCCGGAAAGTGACCCCGTTTCATGTCGCCCGCCATTGATCTGAAAGACCACATTCGCAGCATTCCCGATTTCCCCAAGCCGGGGATCGTGTTTCGCGACATTACCACCCTGCTGCTCGAACCGCAGGTCTTCAAGCACGCGGTCGATCAAATGGCCGCACATTTCGCAAACCGGGGCGTGACCGCCGTGATTGCCGCCGAGGCACGGGGCTTCATTTTCGCGGCTCCGCTGGCGATTCAATTGGGGGCGGGATTTATTCCCGTCCGCAAACCGGGCAAACTGCCGTTCGACACTCACTCGTTCCATTACGAGTTGGAGTACGGCAGCGACACGCTCGAAATGCACACCGATGCGCTGAAAGCGGGGGATAAAGTTCTCTTGGTCGATGATTTATTGGCTACCGGAGGCACGATGGAAGCCTGCATTCGCATTACCGAGCGCACCGGAGCCAGCGTGGTGGGCTGCGCGTTTGTGATCGAATTGGATTTCCTCAAAGGCCGCGACCGATTGAAGCCGCAGGAAATTTATTCCCTCGTGCATTACTCAAACGGGAAATGAGGTGTCTTCGGTCACTCATCATCGAATCGTCTTCCCCACGGATTTTAGGGGCAAAGTGATCGAGGGACAAAGTTTGAAATCCAGAAAAAGTCTTGTTCCTTCGCCCCCTGCCTCTACAAATGAGTGCAATACGATTCTGAATGAGTTCCGCAATGGGAGCTATTCCACAGAGGTCTTGTTGCCGGTTCGGCATTTGCGTGTCGAGGCGGGTTTGAGTTGGTTCATGCGGCCTGCCGACTTGAAAAATGCAACCCCCAGGCCCAGTCCCAAAAGGGCGGTGATTCCTCCATAAGTGGGATTGTATAACCCTTCACCCAGCCAGCCCATCAGCAAAGTTCCCGAGACGCCGAACGTCGCCAGCGTCAATGCGGCTTTGGCAAAAAGTGCCCCGCGAAGTTTCTTCCAGGAATGCTCGGCGACCGCCGATCTTGCGGAGATGTTCGCCAATTCGCGGAACGAATCGATGTCCGCCCGCAATTCCTCCGCTTTGGGGCGAATGCGTTTGGGTTCATCCCGAAAATCCGCCGGTTGCGGCTTGGCTTTTTGGTCTTGCCGGACTTCTTCGGGAAGAGGGGAATCGAACGGATTATTCATCGGTTCGGGCGGCGCTTTCGGCGCGGCAGAAGTCGCGAGTTCGCTTCTGCGCGAGCGGGCCAACAACCGCTTCATGTAAGCCGCGACCGAATCGGCATCCTCCGCCTCGGTAAGTTCATCGCGTTTCGGCTCTGCTCGGTTCGGTAGTTTTCGGTCGAGCGGGGTTGGTGCAAAGGCATGCTCAAGAACTGCGGCCGGGGCCGGAATCTGTTCTCGCTGCAAGAGAAGTTCTTGGCGGAGTTGCGCGTATTCCTCGCGTTCCTTTCGCAGCGTTTCCCGCTCTTGTTCCTTCTCCTCGGCTTGAGTTTGAGAATGCTGCGACTCCCAATTTTCGAACAGTTTCGTAAGTTCTTCCCACTGCTGATCGTGTTCCCGTTCGATGGTCTGAAGCCTTTGCTCCCAATCGGCAAGTTCCGTTTCGCGTTCGCGTTGCCGGTCTTGCTCTTGAGCCATTTCCCGTTGCGACTTCTGCAATCGTTCGCTTGCGGCGTCCAATTCGAGTTTGATCGCGGTCAGTTGTTCGTGCTCGACGGCCAATGCCTTCCGCTCTGCCTCCGCATCCATCGCGGCAGTTTCCCGTTCCAGCATGCGGCCTGTTTGCGATGATTGCTCTTGCTCACAGGATTGAAGCCTCTCTGCGAAATCCGCCTCGCGCCGGGCAAGATCGCATTGCGATTCCTCGAAAGCCTGCCGATCTTCCGCGAGCTTCCGGCGATGGGCTTCAGAATCCGTTTGGAGGGATTCCGCTTTTTCGCGAATCGCGTGCAGCTCGCTTCGCTCGGTTTCGAGCAATTCCTTTTGGCGGTTTAGTTCCTCGGCTTCCCGTTCCAGTTCGCGTTGCCGATCCGCGAGTTTCGACTGCTCGGCTTCCCGGGTCGCTTCGTAGTCTTCGTTGAGGGCGTGGAGTTCGCTTCGGCTTTGCTCGATGAGAACCTTTTGTTCGGTCAATGCCAATTGGTCTTTTTGCAACTGAAGTTCGAGAAGTTTCAATTCGGATTCCCGCGCATGAAGCCGCTCTTGCTCGGCTTGCCGTTCCTGTTGCAGTTGTTCTCGGTCGCGTGCGAGTTCCTCCAAACGCTTCGCCAAGTCCGAGTGTTGTACTTGAAGATGATCGGCTTCGGTTTTTAGTTGTTCTTGCAAGCTGCGCAGGCTTTGCTTCTCCTGCGCCAAGGTGCTTTGTTGTTCCTGCAATTCTTGGATTGAAGCCGCAAGCATTTCCCGGCGTGCGTTGATTTGTTCGCTTTGACTTTGCAAATCGCGGCGACCGGCGGCCAATTCCTGCCGTTCGTTCAGCAAAGTTTCTTGCGTCTCTCGCAGTTCGGCAGCCAAAGACCCCAGCAAGTCTCGCTTGCGATCCAAGTCCGCCGATTGATCTTTTGTTTGTGGGTGTTGTCGGCTAAGACCGGCGGTATGGCGATTTGATTCTTCTAGGGCTTCTCGCAACTCCGCTTCAAGGCGGGCGAGTTCGGCTTCTTGCAACTGGCGGGTTTCTTGGAATTGGTCTTGCTGCTCCTCGAATTGTTTGCGAGCGATTTCGAGTTGAGCGGCTTGGGCCTCGCAATCCGCTTGACGATTGCCCAGACAAGTTTCCCCGGCTTCCAGTTCCGTTTGGCGGAGATTGAGTTCGGTTTCTAACCGGGCCAATTCTTCCCGCTTGGCTTCGGTCTCGGCGAGGGATTCGGCGGTCGTGTGATGTTCTTGATCCCGTTCTAACCGCTGGTAAATTTCCTGTTCCACGACCTGCCGTTCGAGAATCTTCAATCTCTCGCTTTTGGGCGTGCAATGCCAACTCGCGAACGTTTTGTCGATTTTGCTGCTCGCGCATCAGCGTCGATGCGATGCTGAGCGAAGTTTGCTCGCGGACTAATTCATCGCGGATTTTCCGCGTCTCTTCCTCGAAAAGGTTTTCGATGGCGTTAAAGTCTGCGGTTTGTGTTTGGATAGATTCTTCGAGTTCGCGAACCTCTTGCCGCAACCGGGCCGATTGATTTTGCAGCGACTGCAACTCGTCTCGCGCTTGCAGCACGGCTTTTTCGGTTAGTTGATCTTCCGCTTCTTCCGCCGGTTGTGGCTTGGGTCTCGGCTGGGTGAATTCCTCGGGAATTACGCTCAGCAGTTCTTCGGAAGTTGCCGGGCGAACGCGGAACTCGATCGGGCCGATTGCCAAATGATCGCCGGGGTGCAGATCGGTTTCTTTGACGGGGCCTTCGTTGTGCCAAGTGCGGGAATTTTCGGTGGATAAAATCGTGCGATGCGGATGCGATTCGATCAGGCAATGCACGGGCAGCACGCCTTCCGCGCGGAGGCGAATCGTGCATTCTTCCGCCGAGCCGATGCTGTTCCCTCCGGGCCGCAACAGAATGCTCCGCAGAGAACTTTGCCGGCGGATCGGTTCCAAAACCAGCAAACTCTCCTCGATTCCCTCAAGGAAGGCGGTTTCTAAGGAAGGCGCAAGATTCTGCATTGAAGGGGTCTCTCAAAACGCAAGGGGCCGCGTTGAAGAGCGAAGACTGGCTTTTCGGAAAACGAATTCTCGCTGCGAGGCGAGACGGTCTGAAATTCTATAGGCCGAGAACCCGCCGCCGTCAAAATGTTCGTGGGGGAACCGGTGGGGATTAAGGGAAATCGGCCCGATTTTGCCGATGGGCTTACCCCTCGAATCGCGATGATCGGAACTCCCCACAACGTTCAAGCTTTTTTGAGATTTCCTTTTTCGCAAGGGCGAGGGTAAACTGGAGGGTATGGAACCTGCTGCCCTCACCGCCGTGGTTTTGCTCGCCTTGGGCGCGCTGTTTATCGCGACCGAATTGCTGTTCGGTTCGGACGGTTCCTTGTCCATCTTGGCCTTTCTCTGCTGGATCGCCGCCGCGTGGTTCGCCTGGGAAGGCTGGGCGAATCCCCTGGGTTGGAATGCCTGGGCTTACCTGTTGGCCGTGGTTGTGGGAATTCCCGCGGCGGCGGGGTGTCTGCTGGCCGCGCTGCCGCATACGCCCGTGGGCCGCAATTTGTTCGCCGCTCCCGAACCGGACGAGGTTTGCCCCATCGGCGAAGCGCAGGATCTCTGGCGAGAATCTTTAATCGGCGAACACGTGAAAAGTTTAACGCTGATGAACCCCGGCGGGCTGATCCTGATTGATGGAGAAAGACAACACGCCGAAAGCGAAGGCTTGCCCATCGACCCGGGCCAAGTCGTCGAAATAATTGATGTCCGCTCCAACAGGTTTATTGTGCGTGCGTTTGAAGGCACGCTTTCCGATTCCGACCGAGATTTCCCTGCGGACGATCTGGCCTATTGAACCTTGTTCATCCCGTCAAACTCGAATTCGCGGGGAAGAATCCCTAAACTGATCTCTCAGACAACACCCCGAAAAACATACCGGCCCGAACCGCGACTGAGCGTTTGACGGCCATTGGTTTTACCGCATTTATTGTTCAAAGCACCGTGAGTTGGAATGGATTATTCAGTTGTTTTTGCGATGAGCATGTTGGTCATCGGCTTGGCCTTAATCGTGGCGGAGTTGTTCCTGCCATCCGGTGGGATCATTAGCCTGCTGTCGGTGATTTGTATTGGGGTCTCGATCTATAGCATCTACAATCTCTGGTACGGCGAATATCCCCACCGATTCTGGTGGTTTCTGGCGTCGGTGGTGGGTTTGATCCCCGCCACAACGTGGTCGGCATTTTTTTTGCTTTCCCGCACCCGCTTGGGAAATCGCGTGTTTTTGGAAGCCCCGAATCTCGCCGATGTGACGCCCTACAGCCACGAGGCTGAAGAACGCAAACAGTTGATCGGCAAGCAGGGAAAAACGCTGACGTTAATGTCTCCTGGCGGCCTGGTTGTTGTCGAGGGCAGACGCCTACATGCCGAGACCGAAGGGGAGATGCTCGACCCCGACCAACCCGTGCAAATTCTCTCGGTAAAGGGCAACCGTGTGGTCGTCAGGCTCCGCGAACCAACTTCCGCCAAGAAAAACGGAATCCCCACCGAACCGCACCCCGCCAATTCCTCCGCATCTCCGCCGGAATCCCAAGGGGCCGACTTCGCCGGGGAAACCGCGCCGGTCCCGCTTGACTTTGAAATCCCGGAAAGTTAATTCTCAAACGGTAACTCATTTCTACAAATTTCTCGACGACGGAATCACTTCACAGCTTTTTTGTAGGGGCAGGGGGGCAAAGCGGCAAGATTTTTTGATTTTCCAACTTTGCCCCTCTGTCCCTTTGCCCCTAAAATCGATGAGGAAATCGGTTCCCATGTCGAATGGCTGAAGACATATCAATGACAATTCGAGTTCATGGAAGACAATCGGCAGGCTTTGATTTCGCGAAACCTTTTATTTTCACGAGGCAACGGACGTGGACATCCTTAACAATCTCTCGCCGGTTCTCGGGGCGGCAATCCCCAGCAAAGTCTGGTTAATTATCGGCATCGCCGCTCTCATCGGCTTCGTTTTGTTCCTCCTCATCTTCGCACGCTATGCGGGGTTGTACATTCAATGCGTGATGACGCGGGCAGGCATCAGCTTTACCAATTTGGTGATGATGTCTTTCCGCAAGGTGAATCCCTCGGTGATCGTCCGTGCGAAAATTATGGCGGTGCAGGCGGGCGTCAAACGCATTAGCACAAGAGCGCTCGAGGCCCATTATCTGGCCGGGGGCAACGTGCCCAATGTGATCCGCGGCGCTCATCGCCGCGCACCGGGCAAAGATCGATCTCGATTGGCAAACCGCTCAAGCCATCGACTTGGCGGGGCGAGATTTATTGGAAGCCGTCCGCACGAGTGTTTATCCCAAAGTGATCGACTGCCCCGACCCCAAGAAAAAAGCCGGCACGCTCGATGCAGTCGCCGGAGATGGTATTCAACTGAAAGCCCGCGCCCGCGTGACGGTGCGGACGAACATTCGCCAACTCGTCGGCGGGGCTACGGAAGAAACCGTGATCGCCCGCGTGGGGCAAGGGATCGTGCAGGCCATCGGGTCTACGCCATCTTATAAACTCGTTTTGGAAAATCCCGACAACATTTCCCGCACCGTGCTGAACCAGGGTTTGGAAGCCCAAACCGCTTACGAGATTGTTTCTATCGACATCGCCGACATTGATGTGGGCGAGAACATCGGGGCGCAACTTCAAGCCGACCAAGCCGAGGCCGACATGCGGGTGGCTCAGGCCAAGGCCGAACAACGCCGGGCCAATGCCCGCGCCCGCGAGCAAGAAATGGTGGCCCACGTTCAAGAAAACCGGGCGAAAGTCGTGCTGGCCGAAGCCGAGGTTCCCAAAGCCATCGCCGATTCCTTCCAAAACCGCCGCTTGGGTCTGCTCGATTATTATGAATTGAAGAACGTCCAAGCCGACACGAAAATGCGGATGGCCATCGCCGGTGAAGGCACGGATTCCACGTCCGGCACCCCGCAGTAAATCACGTCAACAAGGCGAGCGGGAGGCATCAGCCTCCTGGTGATATTGAGTTCTTCAAAAGCATCCGTTATTTCCTCGGCGACTCATCGGATGAGGAATCAACCGATCGAGGCCAGCACTTGGCCGGTGTTGACCTGTTCGCCCGGCGAGACTGAAACCGTGATGACCGTGCCCGACACCGGCGAGGAAACTTGCACTTCCATCTTCATGGCTTCCAAAATCAATAGCGAATCGCCTTCCTTCACCCGTTGACCGGCTTTCGCCGTCACGCGAAGTACCTTGCCCGGCATCTGGGCCGCGACCGGCGTAGCTTCCACGCTTTGTTGGGCCATCGCCGAACTGGCCGAAGATCGTTTTTCGGCCCCCTCTTGGCGAAGTTCCAAGCGGTACACCTTGCCGTTGACCGTGGCCACGTTGCCTTCAAAGGCCATGAAGTATTCTTTCCCGTTGACGCTCACCGTGTATTCCGCCGGTTCATCCGACTTTCGCGGCGAAAGGGCCGCCTGGGGAGCGGCTTTGTCTGCCGGCGAAATCTTCCGCACGCCGACCTCGGCTTCGCCTTTCAAAAAGGCCAAGCCTTTGTCTTTGCAGGTAGCCGCGATGAACAGATTTTCGTCCGACTCTTCCAAGCCTTGGGTTTGCAGCATTTTGCGGGCGGCTTCGATGCCTTTTTTGGGGTCTGCATCGTTGATTTCCAACGGGGGCCGCGTGGTCGGTTCCATCTGCAATTGCTCCGCCGCCAGCTTGACGATTTCCGGGTCCGGCGGGACGGGCGTTTTGCCGAAGTAGCCCAGCACCATTTGCCCGTAGGGTTCGGCGATTTTTTTCCAAGGGCCGAACATCACGTTATTGAACGCCTGCTGAAAATAAAACTGCGAGACCGGCGTGACGCTGGTTCCATAGCCGCCTTTCTTCACCACGTCGCTCATCGCCCGGATCATGTCCGGGTATTTGTCCATGATGTTGTTGTCCCTAAGCATCTGCGTGTTGGCGGTCAGTGCGCCGCCGGGCATGGGACTCCACGGAATCAAAGGCTCCACCGCCGTGGCTTCCGGCGGCAGGAAGTAATCCTTCATGCACTCTTTGAAGACTTCTTCCGCCTCGCGAACTTTGTCGATGTCTACGTCCAGCGTGTAGTTCGTCCCCCGCAGCGCGTGCCACATCACAAGAATATCCGGCTGACAGGTTCCACCCGATACGGGAGCCATCGACAAATCAATCGCATCGGCCCCGGCATCCAAGGCCGCCTGATTAGCCGACACACTAATGCCGGCTGTCTCGTGAGTGTGGAAATGAATGAACGTGCCTTCGGGCAACATTTTGCGGGCGCGTTTGATGGTTTCGTGGACCTTGGACGGAACCGCCGTGCCGGAGGCATCTTTGAAGCACACGGCATCGTAGGGAATGCCGGCATCCAGAATTCTGCGGAGCGTCATTTCATAGAAGTCGGCATCGTGCGCGCCTTCGCAACCGGGCGGCAACTCCATCATTGTCACCACGACTTGATGTTTCAGCCCGGCATCGACGATGCACTGCCCGCTATAGATCAGGTTGTCTACATCGTTGAGCGCATCGAAATTGCGGATTGTGGTGATGCCGTGCTTCTTAAATAGCTCGGCATGCAGTTTCACGATGTCCCGCGGTTGGGAATCCAAGCCCACCACGTTCACGCCCCGCGCCAGCGTTTGCAGGTTGGCGTTCGGTCCCGCAGTCTCGCGGAAGGCGTCCATCATCGCGAAGGCGTCTTCGTTGCAATAGAAATACAACGATTGAAACCTCGCCCCGCCGCCGGCCTCGAAATAGTCCATCCCCGCATCGCGGGCGGCTTCCAAGGCGGGCAGAAAATCCTGAGTAAAAACCCGCGCCCCGAAGACGGATTGAAACCCATCCCGGAAGGCCGTGTTCATAAAGATGACTTTTTTCATGGTGGAGTTGAGAGTCGAAAGTTTAGAGTTGAGAGTCGGTGTTGAGCCGCGAAGCGACGACAATATATAGATACAAACGATATTGTTCGCTGTTTAGACCAGGTTGTATTAGCCGCGAAGCGGCGACCGCACGTAGCTGCAGGCGAAAGCCCGCAGGGGCTTTAAATCACCCATGATGTTCGCGTTCAAATAGATGTTCCAATTGAAAATCCATGTTGTGCCGTTTCAGAATCTCTATGTATTCCTCCTGAAACGTTTTCCTGCGATCATGTTCCTCTTGATTTTGGATATATGTTTTCACCGCGTCTCTTTGCGAATAGCTGACGGTAAAGGCTGCATAGCCAATTTGCCACTCGAATGTTTGGTTGATGCTTGGTCGCTCATTGATCCATTTCGAGGAGATCGATTTCAGATCGCGAACTACATCGGCGACCGCTATTGAAGCCGACAACCGCGCTAGTAGATGAATGTGATCGGCTGTTCCACCGATTTGGATGAACTGGCCCTTTCTATCCCTGATAATGCCGCCGATGTATTCGTAGAGACGTTCTTTAATCTCTGGGCCGATTGTGGGTTTTCGATATTTTGTTGCGAATACTATGTGGTACGCGAGTTGTGTGAAACTGCCCATGCGAGTTCTCACAATGATGTTTGTGCGGTCGGTTCTGCTAGGTGCGGTCGCCGCTTCGCGGCTCAATGAGTTACGTCTTCACCTCGATTCGCGATTTATAGACTATCCATAGAGGCTCCACAATACGCCGGCGGCGATGGCGGAGCCGATCACGCCGGCGACGTTGGGGGCCATGGCGTGCATCAACAGGAAATTGTGCGGGTCTTCTTTTTGGCCGACGACTTGCACCACGCGGGCGGAGTCCGGCACGGCGGAGACGCCGGCGGCTCCGATCAATGGATTGATTTTCTCGGTCAAAAATAAGTTCATGAACTTGGCGAACAACACGCCTCCGGCGGTGGCGACCATGAACGAAAACGCGCCCAAACCGAAAATCAACAGCGATTCCGGCTGCAAAAACGTGCTGGCGGCAGTGCTGGCTCCCACGGAAAAACCCAACAGGATCGTGACAATGTCGATCAAAGCCGTGCGGGCGGTGACGGCCAAACGCTCGGTCACGCCGCTTTCCTTCAAAAGATTGCCGAAGAACAACATCCCCAATAGCACCAAAGCCCCCGGTGCGAGCAGCGTGCAAATCAAAAACGCGGCAATCGGAAAAATAATTCGCTCCCGCTTGGAAACGTGCCGTGGAGCCTTCATGCGGATCAGCCGTTCTTCCCGCGTGGTCAATAGCCGCATGATTGGGGGTTGAATCACTGGAACCAAGGCCATATAGGAATACGCCGCAATCGCAATGGAACCCAAGAGTTGCGGGGCAAGTTTGGCGGAGAGGAAAATCGCCGTCGGTCCATCCGCTCCGCCGATAATCCCAATGGCCGCCGCTTGCTCTTTGGGAAAGCCGATATAGAGTGCCCCGATAATCGTGAGAAAAATCCCGATTTGGGCGGCGGCTCCCAAAAGAATGAGACGCGGGTTGGAAAGCATCGTGGAGAAATCGGTCATCGCCCCGATGCCCAGAAAAATCAGCGGGGGAAAAATCCCCTGACTCACGCCGAAGTAAATGAAACTCAGCACGCTGCCCCATTGCCTTTGAAAATTTACCACCGTGGGATTGCCGGGCTTGCCGTTGCCGGCTTGGTCGTCGCCTTTCTCTCGGTGCTTGGGGTGGGGAATCATCTTGACTTGGATGGGTTCATCGCCGTCTTCCTCGTGTTCCAGTCGGCGTTCCACGTTGAGGGTGTTCTCCTCGACGACGATGCCGCCGGAGTCGTACACGCCCAACCGCATGGATTGCGAGAACGGGATGTTGCCCACCACAATCCCAAAGCCGATGGGAACCAACAGCAACGGTTCGTAATCTTTGATGATCGCCAAGGCCACAAAAGTTAGGCCCACCAAAATCATGATCGCATGCGGAAACGTCATGTTGGCGAAGCCGGTGGTTTCCAGAAATTTCCAAAACATAGCCGGTCAATCCCGAACGATTTATTTCAAAAGGGAAGAGGATGGAGGATAGGCGACGGAGGATGGAAAGACTGGCAAGGCGATCCTCAATCTTCGATTCTCCCAATCTCATTAAGGGCGGGGAGTTGGGTAGAAACCCCCGCCTCTGCTAGTGTTTGTGCAGTTCTTTGTGCATGACGTAACCCAAGGCGGCGATGAGGGATTCTTCGTCATCCGCTTCATCGGCGTTGCCGGCAGCGTGCCCAACGTGGTGGGTGTGTTCCGCCGGCAGATAGTCGCTGAGGGCATTTAAAAGTTTGGGTAAGCCGGCGATGAACAGGCTAATGAACGTCAAGGCGGCAAACACAATCAACATTCCCGTGATGGAAAGGTTAATCGCATCGGCATCGAGCACGTTTTGGAAACTGAACCTCTGCATCAACGGACCTTATGCCCTTATGTTCATAAAAAGAAAGCGGGTCGTGGGATGATTTCGGCGGAAACTCAGTGCGCTGGGTGGTTTCCATGGGGGAATTGAAGAACAGACTAGCCCTTTTGATGGGCAATGTCGAGTCAGTCGCACGGGGAAATTTTAGCGCAAATGCCACCCGTTGGGGATGAAAAACTCGATCCCACCGAAACCTGAAGCCGCTGATGGGGTTCAAAAATCCTAGACCCGTCTGTTCCCCAATTCTGGAGACAAAATCATGCAAGAAGGTTGGAGATGGTCCTGTGTGTTGGCGTTCGCGGCGGTCGCGATTTTGAACCCTTCGGCAAACGGCGAGGATTGGTCGAGATTTCGCGGTCCAAACGGTTCGGGTGTCAGCACCGACAAAGAATCACTGCCCACCGAATGGAGCGAAACCAAAAACTTGAAATGGAAAGCCGAATTGCCGGGGCCGGGCAACTCTTGCCCAATCGTCGTGGGCGATAAAGTCTTCGTCACTTGCTGGTCGGGATATGCCGATGGCAGCCAAGGCGGATCGTTGGAGCAACTCAAACGGCATCTGGTCTGCATCGACCGCAAAACCGGCAAGAAACTGTGGGACAAAACCGTAGATGCCGTGCTTCCCGAAGACAACTTTCGCGGCATGTTCGCCGAGAACGGCTACGCCACGCACACGCCGGCTTCGGATGGCGAGCGGGTTTACGTGTTCTTCGGCAAATCGGGCGTGCATGCTTACGACATGAACGGCAAGCATTTGTGGAAAGCCAACGTGGGAACCGATCTCGACGGGCGGGGTTGGGGTTCGGCTTCCAGCCCGATACTGTACAAAGATTTGGTGATCGTCACCGCTTCGATCGAACATCATGCCATCGTGGCTCTGGACAAAAAAACAGGCGAGAAGAAGTGGGAACAAGCAGCGGATGGCTTCGGCAGCACTTGGGGCACGCCGGTTTTGGTCGAGACAAAAAATCGCGCCGAGTTGGTGATCGGCGTGCCTTTTGAATTTTGGGCACTCAACCCCGAAACCGGCAAACTGATTTGGTACTGCGATGCGATCAACACCAACTCGATGTGTTCCAGCGTAACCGCCCACGAGGGCGTGATTTACGGCATGGAATCGGGACCGGGCGGCGGAGGCGGGGCGGCGGTCAAAGTCGGCGGCAAAGGCAACGTCACCGCATCCCATCGCGTTTGGACGAATCGCGACCGCTCAAGAGTGGGAACCCCCGTGATTCAAGATGGGCTGATGTACTTCATCAGTTCCGGCGTAGCCAATGCTGTGGACATCGAAACCGGCAAGCGGGTTTATCAATCCCGTCTGCAAGGCAGCACGCGGCCCGATGAAAACCGAGGCGGCGGCAATCGGGGCGGGCAATTCGGCGGACGGGGCGGATTCGGCGGCGGCGGTCGCGGCGGCGGGGGCGGACAAGATTACTCTTCGCCCATCATCGCCGATGGAAAACTATTTTACGCCAAACGCAACGGGGACATCTTCGTGGTGAAACTCGGCCCCAAGTTCGAGCAACTCGGCGTCAATCGGTTTGAATCCGCCGACGGCGATTTTAACGCAACCCCCGCCGTCAGCGATGGGGAACTCTTCATTCGTTCCAGCCGGACTTTGTACTGCGTCGCGGAAGAATCAAAAGACAAATAACCCGCCCTCAGCAACCTGTGGATTCCAACAAAAGCGCGGCGAAGGCTTCTTCGCTGCGTTTTTTATTTCGGTGGCTCGCCGGTCGATTGCAGCGGGGGAATTTCGGATTCGTTGGCTTCCGGGGAGTCTTCAGGAGCGGCTTGAGCGGCGGCGGGGTTTTTGACTTCTACGGTGAAGCGGCCGGGGAAGATCGTGCGGCCATCGGGAAGTTCGCGGCCCAGCAGCAGGAATTTGTCCGTCTTTTTAGGCAAGAGAAAATACAGATCGCCCCGGTCATCTTCGTGGACGCAGCGATATGGCCGCCCGCCGATTTGAGCCTGGATGCAGTACCCCACCGCACCCGTCAAGCGATTGAAGCCCAGCGAGTTGCGATAGGTATCCACCACGAAAGGCTGGTGGTTTTTTCGCGAGGTTTGCCAATCTTGCAGGAAGCTTTTGAGGGCTTGGCGATATTCGCGGTCTTGCTGTTTGCGGATCTCATCCGCGTGCTGGTTAATGAACTGCCGAATGGCCGGGACAGCGCTGCTTTTGACTCGAAACACTTGGGTGGCTAAGGTCTCGCGGACGCGAACCTGTAAGCCTTTGTCGTCGGGTTCAAACTGCATTTCCATCGCATCAGGATCTCGCACGATTCCGGGGGGACGCTGCTGCATTTCCTCCAAAATTGTGCCGGTTTCCTCGGCAGGCCGTTCAAACGCGGATTTGTCGATCCGGCCCGGCGGAATCTCGAATTCCACGATCCGTTCGGCGAAGAGTTTGCCTTCCAGATGGACTTTAGGCTGCATCATCCAATACACGACCACTCCGATCACCACGCCGAACAACGCAATGGGAATCAGCGGATTGGTGCCTTTGCGTTTCGCCCGTCGGCGGGCTTGGTTCGCCATCGCCGGTGTTTCAATAACCGCGGGCGGTTCCGCTGCAAAATCGGGAATGCCTGCTGTTGCCGGTTCGTTCCCTGCTTCCACCGCAGTGGTTTTCGGCGGGGACGATTCTCGCGGCGGCCCCAAGCTGGGCACGATGAGTTTCGTCTCGCATTTGGGGCAGGTTCCTTGCTTTCCCGCCGCCGAATCCAGCACGCGAATGCTCGCCGTGCAATAAGGACAATTAAACTCGATCGCCATAAGAATCCGATCCCGATCAATCTCAGGAATGAAAGTGAAGAAGCGTTGGAATCGTCGGGGAATTGACGATCGGCAGGGTGTCAAGCACAATGGGGGTGTCGGAACCTTGTTCGGTTCTTTGCCGCCCGTGGTTGCTTAGGCTTGTTGCGGATTTTGCAACCCGGCGGAGTCCAAAAGGATTTTCCAGAAGGCACAAACGAGGATACAACATGATTCCGTTCCCGACCAGATCGCAGGCCGATTCCCGCCGCGGATATTTCTCGCATTGTTGGCAACACAGAATCGCGACGCTGACAATTTTAGCAATTACGCTCTTCTTTTCACAAAGCATTTCTCAGCGAAGGGCTTTCGCCGCGTCCCAGGGCAAACCCAACATCGTTTTGGTGATGGCCGACGATCAGGGTTGGGGCGACATGGCTTACAATGGGAACCTCAACATTTTTACGCCCAACTTCGATGAAGCCGCCGCCACGGGGATAAGGTTCGACAGGTTTTACGCGGCGGCTCCGGTGTGTTCGCCCACGAGGGCCAGCGTGATGACGGGCCGGCATCCCAACCGCATGGGCGTGTTCAAGTGGGGTTATCCCATTCGTCCGCAAGAATCTACGATTGCCGAGGCCCTCAAAACCGCCGGCTATGCCACAGGGCATTTCGGCAAATGGCATTTGGGTTCGGTCAGAAAAGACAGCCCGGTTCATCCCGGCCACAACGGCTTCGATGAATGGCTAAGCGCCCCGAATTTCTACGACAACGATCCCATCCTCAGCCGCAAGGGAACCGCCGAGCAATTCAAAGGCGAAAGTTCCATCGTCACGGCGGAGGCGGCCCTCAAATGGATGGGCGAGCAAGTCGCGGATGACCATCACTTTTTGGCCGTGGTCTGGTTCGGCTCGCCGCACGCTCCGCACCAAGCCGCTGAGGAAGACCGCAAACTCTACAACCGCTTTCCCAATAAACTGCAAAACTTCTACGGCGAAATCACCGGCATGGACCGGGCCTTCGGCAAAATTCGCACGGGCCTCACCCGGTTGGGCATTCGCGAAAACACGGTGCTTTGGTATTGCAGCGACAACGGGGCGTTGCCCAAGGTGGGTTCCACCGGCGGTCATCGGGGCAATAAAGGCAACCTTTACGAAGGCGGTCTGTTGGTCCCCGCGATTCTGGAATGGCCCGCCCGCATTCCCAAGCACCGCGCGACAAACTTCCACGCCACCACCTGCGACATCTATCCCACGTTGTTGGACATCGTGGGCGTGAAAGTCAAACATCAACCCATTTTGGATGGGGTGAGCCTGCTGCCTTTGATCGAAGGCAAAACGGACCACCGCGAAAAACCGATCGGCTTTTGGGACTATCCCCAACCCGGCATCAGCACGCCGTCTGCCAAATGGATGGGTGATTTGCTCAAGGCCCAAACCAAGGGGGAAGATCTTCCCGCAAACAAGGCCAGCCAAAACGCCGCCCAACTTCCGAAGCCCGCTTTCGCGACGGATGATTTCCCCGGCCATTCCGCTTGGATTGATGGCGATTGGAAACTCCACCGCATCGAAAACAAAATGGGCGATGTGACCTGGGAACTTTACAACCTCGCTCAAGATCCCAATGAATCACACAACCTCGCCGAGACCGAATCCGCCCGCGTGATGAAGATGAAAGGCCCGATGGAAGCCTGGCTCAAATCCGTCGCCCAAAGCCTGAACGGCGAAGATTATTCCAAGGAATAAATCATCGAAGGCGAAACCCGCGATGAACTCAGCGCGGCAAACCGACCACAAAAAAAGAAATCCAACCACAGATTTTCATCATAACCCGAAGCGTAGGCGAGGGAAACGCATCTCAGCCCCTCGCTGATGCTTCGAGGCTGTGATTTCATTTACTTACAGGATTTGTTCACCGCAACAGTTTGTGGTTTTTCAATGATTAATCCAGATCATGTGGAACGAATCGCGGTCTAAAAACGAAAAAATCACAGCCTCTTCGGGTTACGAGACTGGACTGCATTTTAAGTGTTTGACGCAACTCGTTTTCTAATAAAAGCTTGTTGCCGGATTACATTTTCTTCTGAATATCCTAGGTTAATGCTCCACGGATCCACGCCACAGACTCGGTGGGTGAATGTGCGAAACTCACGCCTGGATTTCGGCTGCGAATCTGCGAAAACCGAGTTCTGTCGGGGCTTTTTCGCGTAACGAATGCGGGGTTGCGGGCAAATACTTAAAGAATCCCTCTTCCGCTCGTCTTAAGTCTGGCTTATGACATTTCGCATTCCACCGATTACGCTTTTGATTCTCTCTTTGCTCGCGGTTCCCCTGCGGGCGGAAGGGCCTTGGGAAGTCACGCCCGAAAGCGAATTGGCTTTGGAACGCGGGCTGGAATGGTTGGCACGCAATCAAGGGCCGGAAGGCAATTGGGAATCGAACGATTTGGGCTTGGTCGGCATGGGAACGCTGGCGTTTCTCGCCGCGGGCCACATGCCGGGGCGAGGGAAATATGGGGATGTGGTCGAGAAATCGCTGGATTACATTCTCAGAAATGCGAAGCCGTCCGGTCTTTTGAACATCGCCGACGCCCAACGGGACATGTACAACCACGGTTTGACGACGTTCGTGTTGGGGCAAGCCCACGGGATGACGGGAGATGCCCGCATCGGCAAAACGCTGGATTTGGCACTCAAGCTGATCTACAACACCCAATGCGAGGATGGCGGTTGGGATTACCGTGCCCGCAGGCAAAATAACGGCCACGATTTAAGCCTCGTGGTAATGCAGGCCAAAGCAATTCGCAGCGCGGCGGACAGCGGTTTGGCCGTGCCGCCGGGCGTAGTTCCCTTGGCGATTCAAAGCGTGAGGGAACACTATAAAGCCAATAATGGCGCGAAGAACTTGAACGATTCCCGCTTGCAGCAAGGCGAAGGGCAATTCACCTACGATGGCAACCGAGGCACTACCGCGATGGCGGCGGCGGGCGTGGTTTGCATGCAGGAGTTCGGCCAGTACAAAGACTGGCGAATTCCCAAAAACATGGATGTCATCACCCGCGAAATCCGCCGCCTCAAAATGCCCAAGAACCGCGATGGCCGACTCCCGTTCGATGCTTACACGTTATACTATGTCGGCCAGGCTCTCTACCAAGTGGGCGACCGCAAAGACATCAACAAAAACTACTGGCGGGATTCCTACCCCACACTCAGGGACACCATCGCCCGCTGCCAATACCAAAGCCCCGGCAAGCCCGAAGATGATGGCCATTGGGAAGACACCCGCCACGTCCACGGCAAACCGGGCCGATTGTACGGAACCGCCGTCGCGTGTTTCATCCTGGCGATCCCCAACCGTTACCTGCCGATCCTGCAAGAAGGCAAAATCGAAGACCTCGGCAAGAGTTTCGGGCTTGAATAAGTCAAGAGTCGAGGGACAAGGGACAAGGGCCAGATCGGTCTAGGGACAAGGGTCTAGGGCCAGAAGAGGAAATCGAAATGTTAAAAACTATGCATTGACTTTGGAAATCACTTGTGGAATTTGCTTAACTCAAAACAGCCCTCTGGCTCTTGACCCTTGTCCCTAGACACTTGACTGACATGCTGGACTTCTTCGCCAAACCTTTTGCGATTGCCGGGATCATCGCGGCGGCAGGGCCGATTCTGATACACCTGCTGAACCGTCGGCGGTTTCGCGTGGTGAATTGGGCGGCGATGGATTTTCTCCGCGAAGCCCTGCAACGCAATCGCAAAATTCTGCAGATGCGGGATTTGATCTTGCTCGTGCTGCGGGTGCTGTGCGTGTTGTTAATCGGGATGGCATTGGCCCGCCCGTTCTTTGCGACCGCCGGCGGGGAATCGCTGTTTCAACAAACTTGGCCTTGGCTCGTGGGAGCAGCGGCCTTGGGCTTGGCGATTTGGGCGGTGCTGTCTTCGGTGCGCATCACCAAAATCGCGGTGGGCATCGGCAGTTTGGTTCTGGCCGGATTCGCCGGTTTGGGTTTTTACGATCTCATTCAAAGTCGTATGGCGGGCGGGGAAGAAGCCATCAGCCAACGGCATCCCGTGCATGCGGTGTTGGTGCTGGACAACAGCCTGAGCATGGGTTACGAAACCTTGGAAGGCAGCCTGCTGGATGCCGCGAAAGCCAAGGCCGCCGAGTTCATCGACCAACTTCCCGATGAGAGTTACGTTTCGGTGATTCCGCTCTGCGGTTCGCGAAACGCTTTCAGTCTGGATGCTCACCGCAGCAAGGAAGATGCCCGCGATGCCCTGAACGGGATTGAAGTTGTGGACCGTCGCGGCACGGCGGCGATGGCGATTCAATTGGCCTCCGCCGCCTGCGAGCAAGTTCCCGAACTGCCGGCCAAGCGGGTCGTGTTTTTGGGCGATCAGCAAGTCAGCAATTGGCCCGCCGAATCCATGAAGGCCGAACTGGCCCGGCTGCCCGAATTGCAAATCGTGAAAGTCGCCAACGAAACGCCGGAGAACGTGTGGGTTTCTGACTTTCGCATTCAAGACGGCATTGCCGACATCGAAACGCCTTCCACGTTTCTCACCACGGTGGAATGCAGCGGCGAAAAACCTTTGAAAGACGTGCAAGTCGCCTTGAGCGTGGCCGGCGTTTCCGTCGCCAGCCAAACGATTGATCTGGAACCCAAGCAAGCGAGGCTGTTGGAGTTCAAATATCAAATTGACGTTCCCGCCGAACCGGGAAGGCCGCAATTCGTGAATGCCGCCGTGCAAGTGCAGACCGCGACCATTGCAGGCGACCGATTGAAGTCGGACAACCAACGCCATTTGGTCGTGCCGGTGGTGGCGGGCTTGCCGGTGGTGTTCGTGGATCAACTCGGTTCCCGCGAGGACGTCAAAGCCGGCGAAGTGGGCGAAACCTATCGCCTCAGGCGTTATCTTGCTCCCCGCGCAAGCCGGGAGGAAGACTATCGGCAACTGATTCAAATTCGCTATGTCAGCATTGATCAACTCGATCAAAGCCTACTGGAAGATGCCAGACTGGTGGTGATTGGCGGCATCGAAAACCCCGGCGAATCCGTGCCGGTCTTACGCGAATACGTGCAGCAAGGCGGGCAATTGGTGATTCTCGCCGGGGCCGAATTCGATCCTGCTCAATGGAACGAAGCCGCCTGGAAACAGGGCGGTGGGATTTTGCCTGTGCCGCTCAGCCCGGATCCCTACGGGGCCACTCCGGAAGAATTGGAATTGGCCGGGAAGATCGATCAGATCAAATCCTTCACGTTAGATTTCAGCAGCATGCAGCACCCCTACTTTGTGTTGGAAAACGTAAAGCCCGACGAACTGGCCAGTTGGTACCGCTTGACGATTTTCTTCAAGGCCGTGCAGTCGGCCTTTTCTCCCGATTTCGCCAAAGAGTTTATGGAACGCGAAACGAAACGGCTGACCGAACAGCGAGATTTCCTCGCCCAGTTCGCCAATAACAAAACCGACTGGGAGGCCATGCAAAAGCAAGGCACCTTCGGCAAAGAACAAGAAGCCAAGCAAACCGAAGCAGAAGCCCACATGCGCAGTTTGTCTCCGCAGTGGTTGCTTTGGCAACATGAGCGCGTGGATGACAGGCAGTCCAAACCCATCGAGCAGTTGGCCAAAGAAGCCCTACCCGAAGTGTTGGCCCGCTTTGATGTCAAAAGCCATGCCGTTGTGAATACAGATGGAGTCGCCCAGCAATTGCCCTACCTAATTCAATGCCGCATCGGGCAAGGCAAAGTGCTGCTGTTTACCTCCGGCACGAATTCCAGTTGGAATACGCTGTCTCTGAAGAACAACAACATTAGCTGGTTCGATCCCATTCTGCGGAGTTTGATTGAAGACACCATGCCGCCGCGAAATTTCGATTCCGGCGAATCCATCGTGCTGCCCGTTTTGCCCGACCGCCGATTGCGGTACACGCTTACTCTGCCTTCGGGCCAAGAAGAAGCCCTCACCGTCAGCGCTTTGGGAACCGATGCTTACGGCTTGGCGATTCCGCAAGTGTTCGGCAGCGGGGCTTATCAGATCACCGCGAAAAACTCCGATGCCGATGAAGCCGCGTTGTCCGGGGCCAAACAGCCCGTGCTACGGTTTGCCGTCAATGGGCCGCAAACGGAATCCGATCTGACGTTGCTGAATCGTGCCGGCTTGGAAAAACGCCTCGGTGCGCCCGGCGAAGCGGGCGTTTGGCGGTGGATCGACCCCGGCGAAAGCATTTCCTTGGAAGGGGCGGAGATTCGCGGCAGAGATTATTGGAAACTGTTGGTGCTAATGGTTCTGGCCGGTCTGGTCTTGGAAATGCTCGTCTTGGCGTGGCCGGCGGTCAAACAAGATTGGCTCGCCCGAAGCGGGAAGGCTCCTACGGAACAACCCCAGGAGCGTGCCGTATGACCGACGCCGACTTTTCCCTTTCCGAAAACCTCACCCGCTGGATCGGCTGGGCTTTGGGCTACGAAGATGTGACCCGCATCGAATCTTGGCGGGTCACCTTCGGAGCCGATTGGGCGCGCAACGGCCCCGCCTGGGTGTTGTTCGGCTGCCTGTTGTTGGGCTGGTTGACGTTCCTGTTTTACCGCAAGTTTCAACGCCACGGCAAAACGCGAACCCGCATGGTGCTGGCCGGCCTGCGGGCGGTATTGTTGTGCCTGGATCTTTGTGATCGTGGCCGATCCCATTTTGGAAATCCAACTCGTCAACCACCCCAAGCCTTTATTGTGGGTGCTGTTCGATGGAACCGACAGCATGGCCATCGAAGACAAATTGCCCGAAGCGCAACAGCGAAAACTCGCCGAAAGCGTTTCGCTAAAAACCGAACCGAAACCGCAGGTCTCCCCCAGTGCCGGGCCGCTGGTTTATCCCTCGCGAATGGATTACGTCAAAGCCTGGGTGGAAAAACCGGACGACAACTTGTTCCAAAAACTCTCGAAAAAATACCGCCTCCGGGGTTACGTTTTGGATCGAGCCGATGGCGTGCGGGCGATTTCGCTGAGCAATCAAGAAGACAAATTCGATGCCAGTCACACCGCCGCAGAACTCACGACCGATGGCCAAGTCACCGCTTTGGGCACGGCGTTCGAGGATTTGGCACTCCGCCATTCGACCGGCAATCTGGCGGGATTGATGGTGGTTAGCGACTTCAACCGCAATGCGGGGCCGCTGCCCGAAGCCGCCGCCCGCAAACTCAAAATCCCGATTTTTACCGTGGGCGTGGGGGCGACGACTGCCGTCGATTTCGCGCTCGATCATCTGGAAGCCCCCGTCAAAATGAAGAAGGCGGAGGAATCTTCGCTGGCAGTTACCATCAGGCATCAAGACCTGCCCGATGAAACCGTCCACGTTCGCCTGTCCGCCCGCAAAATTGATGAAGACGAAAAAACTGAACCGATCTTAATTGGCGAGAAAGAAGTCACGCTAACCCAGACCAAAGTATCCGTCGATTTTCCATTCACGCCGAAAGACACGGGGCGGTTTTTGTTCTTCGCGGAAGTCGGCAAACCGGGTTCGGGAACCGATGAAGCGCGGCTTCCCTCGCCTCGATCCCTTGGAGGGCGAAGTCGTCAGCCAAAATAATTCCGCCGGCCGGGAAGTGACCATCATCGACGACTTCATGCGGTTGTTGTTCGTGGAATACGAACCCACTTGGGAATGGCGGTTCGTGAAGGAAGTTTTCCACCGGGATGAATTGGTCGGCCTGCGGGGCTTTCACACGTTCTTAGCATCCTCCGACCCCATTGTGCGGGAGAACAACGACTTGTTCGTGCAGAATCTCACGCTGCCGCGGGCGGAGTTCTTCGAGCACGATGTGATCTTCTTAGGCGACATGCCCGCGGATGTGCTCTCCACGCGGTTTTGCGAGATGACGAAGGAGTTCGTCAGCGAGTTCGGCGGCGGACTGGTGGTGATCGCCGGCCCTCGATTCGGTCCGGGTCAACTCGCGAAAACGCCGTTGGCGGACATGCTGCCGGTGTTCGTCGATCCCGATGCCCGCCCCCGCGATGACCGCGAATTTCGCTTGGAACTCACCCCCGCCGCGACTCTGGCCCAATACGATTTTATGAAGCTGGGCGAGACCGAAGAAGAATCAAACATGGCGTGGAACAACCTGGGTCGGCTGCCTTGGTATCAGCCCGTGCAAAGCGTGGAACCCTCCGCAACCACCGTGTTGGCCGAGCATCCCTTCGACACCTGCATCAACGGCAAAACCAAGCAGCCTTTAATTGCGGTTCGGCAGTATGGGCGGGGCGAAGTCGTTTATATTGCCTTCAACGAAATGTGGCGGCTGCGACGGTTGTACGGCGAAAAGTATTACCGCAACTTTTGGGGGCCGATGATTAAACGTCTGGGCCTCAGCCATGCGTTGGGGCAGCAAAAACGCTTCGTCACCCGCACCGATCGCAAGGAATATCAAGCCGACGACAAAGTACTTTTGACCGTGGAAGCCTACGATGAGGATTTCAACCCGCTCTCCGAAGCCGAAGTCGAAAAACGCACGCAGCAAAAATCGCTGGAATACGAACTCCGCCTGCCGGGACCGGGGGCTTCTTCCGCCACGATCAAACAGCAAGCCCGCGTGTCGCTGCTAAGGCCCGGCGTGTTTGAAACCCGCATTCCCGTGTTTCAAGCGGGCGAATACAGCATTCGCGTGCAAGATCCCATCACCGGCAAAATGGCGGACCCGATTCACTTTCAAGTCAACAGCCTTTCCGCCGAACGCCGCAGTGCCGTCCGCGATGCCGTGGTGCAAAACCGCCTGGCCGACATCACCGGCGGCAAGGCTTACGATCTCACGAACGTCAACCAACTTTTGCAGGACCACATCCCCGCCACAATCACCGAACGCACTATGGACATTCGCCCTTTGTGGAGCACTTGGCCTTGCTTCGCCCTGCTGATTGTCCTCATGCTGGGAGAATGGTGGGGCAGAAAAAGGGTCAACCTACCGTAGAAGAATTGTGGATGGAGAATAGAAGATAGAGGAATGTCTCGAACTCAAAAAAGATTTTGGGTGGCCCCGATTCTTGAATCGGAGTCGCACAGCGACAAGAGGCTTTCTGCGAGGTAATTCCGAAGTTTGAAGATACCGATTATTGAGAGGATTGAATTTCGTCCTTCAACAAATATCAAGAAGTTTCCAAAATGCATCTTGCGACTTCGTCGCCCAGGTTCAAGAACCTGGGCCACCCGAGACATATGGAAATTATTTGAACCATTCCAAGTCACCAGGAGGCTGACGCCTCCCGCTCGCCTAAACGACGGACCAAGAACAACGGACTAAGGACCAACATGCAACTTCGCACTTTGCGATCGCGATTGAATCAACTCAGGCGTCGGCGGGCAATGGTTCGCCAATCGACCGCTTGGAGCGCCGCTCGTGCTTGCCGTGTTGTGGTTGATCGCGATTGTGTTCGCGGTGGATTTGCTGCTTTCGATGGATGTTCCCCAACGCATCGTGGCTTGGGTAATTTGCATTCTTGTCGCGGGCTGGGCCTTTTGGCGGTACACCAAACCTTGGGTCGGCGTGAAGGAAGATCTGGTCGATGTGGCCTTGTTGGTCGAGAAGCATCAGCACATCGACAGCGATCTCGTGGCCGCGATTCAGTTCCAACAAACCGATGCCGCGAAATGGGGTTCGCCGCAGTTGGAATCGGCGGTGATCGACTACGTGGAAGAATTCAGCCCTTCGCTGAATGTGTTTGAAGGCTTCACGGCCCGGCGGTTCAAACGCCGGTTGGCGTGGCTCACGGGAACTTTGGCCGTCTTAATCGCGGCGGCGGTGCTGTTTCCCGAATACGCCGAGACCTTCGCCCACCGCATGTTGCTGGGTTCGGACCGCTATCCCACGGAGACCCACATCGAACGCATCGCCCTCAATGGCAAGACGGTTTATCTGCCGGGCGAGAAGTCGGTCACGATCACCTGCGCTTATGGCACGCCCTTGAATTTTGAAGTTCTCTGCCGAGGCACGCTGCCGGAAAAAGGCCGCATCCGCCTAGTAACCAAAGACCAAGACAGCGAAGTGGATATTGAACTCCATCGCGGTCTGGCCGCCGAACGGGCAATGGCGGGCGATCCCAAAATCGCAGCCGAAAAACTTCCCCAATCAAGCTCCACCCAATCCAAGCCCGCCGACGAGATTACCGAACCCGCTGCCGAGACCAAAGGAGAAGCCTTGTATCACGGCGAGTTGCCTCGCTTGGTGAACTCGGTGACCTATCAAGTTTACATGGGCGATACGTGGTCGGCTCCATTGAAAATCAAAGTCATTCCGTTGCCGGTGGTCACGGTGACGCTCGATCCCCAACCGCCGGCTTATGCGGTTTCCCAAGCGGAAGAAGAGGCCGAGACCATCCGCGAGGGAACCCGCCAAATTGCCGTCGTCGAAGGAACCAGCGTGGCGGTGAATCTCCAATCCAACAACAAACCCTTGGCTGAAGCCGTGCTGATCGTGGAAGAGAAATCCTATCCGCTCGCGAAGCAAGATAAACAAGGTCGGCGGTGGAGTCTCGGCGGCCCGAGATCGCCACTTTACGAGATCCGCCAACCGATCCGCTATATGATTCAAGTCAAAGATGAGGCCGGCTTAACTTTGGAGCGGCCCATTGAGGGAACCATTCGCATCCGCGCCGACCGCAAACCCCGCATCCAACCGCCGGTGTTAGAAGTGCCCCTGGTACGGCCAATAGCAATCACCCCCATTGAATACGACATCACGGATGATTACGGGCTTTCTCGACTTTTGCTCAAAGTGCAGGTTGTCCGCAAGCTGCCCATGCAAAAAGCGGGAGCGGAAGAAATGCTGGATCAGGTGGACCACTTCACCAGGGAAATCAAAACGGTCTCCGCCAAACAGCAACCCATCAGGTCGCTGTCGGGCACTTATCTCTTGGAGTTGGAAGATTTCAATGTGAACCCCGGCGATGAGCTGAAGGTGACTTTGGAAGCCCTCGATTATCGCGGGACATTTGAACCCCAATCCAGCATCAGCGAACCGTTCGTGCTCAAAGTGACCGATAGGCAGGGTGTTCTGCTCACAAGTGAAGTACTCGACCAAAAAAGCTCAAATAGCCTGGGTGATATGATCAAAGTCTACACGGGAGATAAGAAATGAACGCATTACGAAGACTCGTGCTTGTGCTGCCGGTGGTACTGGTCGTGTCGATGGGCCACAGTCTCTCTGCCCAAGAGTCGTCCGCGCTCGATCCCGAAGCAATTCGGATCAGACAACAAAACCAAGAGCGAGCACGCCGCATCGCCAGCGATTTGATGGATGGCATTCTCCGCCTGCAAATCAAGCAGTTGGAAGTCAACCGCATGCAAGACATGCAAATCTATAAAGACATCAAGACCATGCGGGCCAACATCGGCGAAATCGTACGCACGGAAATGACTCAAGTGGTCAATCTCTTAGTGGAAGCCCAAGAAGCGAAAACTAAGGTCGAGCAGGAGAAAAAATTCCTGGAAGCCCGCAAACTCATTCGGCAGATTATCGTGCAACTCGCGGTCGAACGCCAAAAGCTGCTCCGCCGTTTGAAGACCGCCGAGATCGCCGAGCAAGCCCGCCGATTGATCCGCCTGGAAACTTCCGCGATGGGAACCACGAAAAGCCTGCCCGCCCAAACACCCATCCGCCGGGAACAATTGGCCCTCAAAACGATTGAAGACCAACGCGACATCAACAAGCTGTTTCTGCAACTCGTGGAAACGCTGGCGGATGTGAGTCGCTGGGAGGGAACCATCGCCACGGGGGCGGCCAACGGGATTCGCATTCTCGCCGCCGCCGAGACCGGAACGCATCTGGATGAATCGGTCCGCTCCCTCTCCGCGACCGAATACACGCCGGCGGTGATTCATCAAGACAAAGCCATCCGGGGTTTAAGCCAACTCTTAAAACTCATCGAACGCACGCAAGGTTTGATCGGCGCGGAACGGCAGGCGGCCCTCGATAAAATCCACGCCTTGGAAGACCGCCAGCGCGAACTCCGCGAGAAAACCAAAACCACCAAACTCACCGATCCTCCGCAAAGAGAACTCATCGAAGAACAAAACGCGATCCGCAAAGCCTTGGGCGATTTGGCCGAGGAACTGGGCGATCAACCCCGCCCCAAACGCATCTCGATCAAGCCAAAGCCGCCGCCGGCCAAGCCACCACGGAAATTTTCGATGGCGAAAAAGATCAAGCGGTGGCCGAGCAAGGCAAAGTCTTAGGCCACTTGGCGGCCCTTCAAGAAGAACTCGAAAACCTGTCCGAAGCGGATGATTCGGACAAAAGCGCGGACGACTACGCCAAGCAAGTTCGCGATCTGGAAGCCGCCAAGGAAGATTTGAAACAGGCCAAAACCCAACAAGACGCCGCGGAGCAAAAGACGGCGGAATCCAAACCGCAGGAAGCCGCCGCTCCGCAAAAAGAGGTGGCGAAAAAAGCCGCTGCCGCCGCCAAAGACCGCGACCTGCCCGAACACGTCAAGTCCCGCCTTGCCGAGGCCCAAGAAACCGCCGAGAAAGCCGCCAAGGCTTTGGAAACCCCCGCCGCCAAGCCGGACGCCCAAAACGAAGCCGTCGAGAAAGCCGCCGATGCGCTGGAACGCGCTGCCGCCGAAATTGAAGCGGCACTTGCGGATGCCAAACGGCGGGAGGCGGCGGTCAAAATCGGCGAACTCGCCCGCGCTGCCGAGACGCTGGAACGCGCCGCCGCGACCGAACGCGAAATCGCCGAGACCTCTGCCAAGGCTGCAAAAGCAGAGGGCCTGAAACCCGAAGAGGCCAAGCATCTGACCGAGCAGCAGAAAGATGTCGGCGAAATCGCCGAGAAGATCGCCCAAGGCGTGGAGCAAACTTCCCCCAAAGCCAGCGAAGCTTTGAAAGCCGCCAAGAAGGAAACCGCCGAAGCCGAGAATGCCTTGAAAGCCGCCCAGAACAAACCGGGTGAAGCCTCGAAACCCTCGGCAGAGACTGCGGCCAAAAAAGCCGATGCCGCCGCGAAAAAACTCACCGAAGCCGCCGCCGAAATCCGCAAGGAAATCGGCGAGACCGCGACGAAATTGGCCGACCTCAGCGAACAGCAACTGCAAAAAATCAATGAAGCCCAAGAAGCAGTCGATCACGTCGCCTCAGAGCAACCGGAATCCATCGCCGAGCGGTTGGAACAACTGAAAGCGGCCCAAGAAAAAGTCACCGAGGCCAAAGCACTCCAACAAAAAGCGGCGGGCAAACCCGAAGCCGCCGAAGCGATGGCGTTGGCTCAAAAAGTCGCCGAGGCGCAAGAACATCAAGCCGCCGCCGATCAGGCGGCCAAAGATCTGGCCGAAGGCAAGGCCAATACGCCGTTGGATGCCACCGCCAAACAACAAGAAGTGGCCGACCTCGCCAAGCAGGCCAAAGCCGCCGCCGTCAAACGCCCGGAGGCCAACAAAAACGCGAAAGAAAAACCCGGGGATGAATTGGTGAAGGCCCTGCAACAAGCCCAACAAGCCGCCGCCGAAGCCGCCAAGCAAACGCTGGATGGCAATGCCAATCAGGCTCAAGCCGCTCGCGAGGAAGCCCAAAAGGCGCTTCAAAAAGCCGGGGAACTCGCCCAGGCCGAAGCCGAAAACGCCGCCCAAGCCGCCCCCACCGGGAAGCCGGATGCGAAGGCTCAGCAGCAAGTTGCCCAAGCCGCGAAAGAAGCCGGTGAAGCCGCGATGAAAGATGCCCAACCCGCCGCGAACACGCTGGAAGAGGCCGCTCAAAACGCCCAAGCCGCTGCCGAGGCGGTCAACAAGGACAACGCCGAAGCCGCCAAACCCGCTCAAGCCAAAACCGCCGAAGGTTTGAAACAAGCGGGCGAGCAAATTGCCCAAGCGATGAAAGAACTCGCCAAACAAGAAGCCGAAGCGCTAGCTAAGCAAGCCGCGAAAACGGGCGAATTGGCCGCGAAAACGGCGGCAGTCGATCCCGGTGCGACGACGGCTTTGCGGGAAGCTCAAAAAGCCGCCAAACAAACCGCCGCCCAAGGCGAGCAAACCTCGCCCAGCCAAGCCGCTCAGGCCGAAGACGCCGTTCAAAATAACCTGCAACGCGCGGCCGCCAACCTTGCCGCCAAAGAGCAGCAGGTGAAGAAAGATCAGGCCATCGCCGCGGGCCTCGCGGAATTGGCCCGGCAACAGCAGCAAGCCGTCGAGCAAATCGCCCAACAAGAAACGCTTTGGAAGCCAAACCCCAACCAATGGGCAAGGCCGCCGCAGCCAAACCGCAATTAACCAAAGCCCAAACACAAAAGGCGGCCCAAGCCTTGGCCCAAGCCACGAAAAACTTCGCCGAGGCCCAACGCGCCACCGGCGAAGGAGCCGCCGAGATCGCCAACCAAACCGAAGTCGCCAACAAGCCCATTCGGGAAGCCCTAGAACTCGCGGCCAACCTACAACCGGGACAAGCCCCGATGGGAGCCGAAGGTCAAGCCGGTCAAGCGCCGATGGGAGCGCAAGGGCAAGCCGGTCAAGCGCCGATGGGAGCGCAAGGGCAAGCCGGTCAAGCGCCGATGGAGCGCAAGGTCAACCCGGTCAAGCGCCGATGGAGAGCAAGGGCAAGCCGGTCAAGCGCCGATGGGAGCGCAAGGGCAACCGATGAATGCGGGGTTGGGAACGGGATTCGTGCCCAATTCGCCGGAACTCACCGCTCAGATGATGGCCGGTCCCGAAGCCTCCGCCATCGCAGCAGCGGCAATGGCCAGCGCCCAAGGAACTCCCGGCCAAGCCCCCGCCGGCTTGCCCGGCCAACCGGGTCAGCCCGGTCAAGCACAACCCGGTGCACCCGGTCAACCGGGGGAAGGACAACCCGGCGGACCGCCGCAAATCGGCTCCACCTCGGCGACGGCTCAAGGCGGGGGGACATCCAAAGGCGGAACCTTCGCCGAAAACGATGGCCTTAAAGATGGCCCCTTGCAAGCCACCTCGACCGAAGGCCAAGCCGGCGACAGCCGCACCCCCAACGCCGGGGCCAGAGACGATGAAACCAACCCCCGCAATTACCGCCGGAACGCCTGGTTCGCCAAGCTCCCGCCGAACCTCAGAAACGCGATCCGGGCCAACGCCCAACAAGAAGCCCCTCGCGCTTACCGCGAACGCTTAAAGCGGTATTTTGAGAGCATTGAATAGTTGAGAGTGTATAGTCGAAAGTTGAGACCCAGAAATTGTCGATCGGTCTCAATGTCCCTTAATCAAACTTGATTTGACCATGCGACTGACGCCAGCTCAGATTGCGATTCGTTTGATTTGCGGGAGATCATTGCGTCCGCGTATCAAGGAGCAATCGCTTCGCGAACGGATTGTTGATGGACATCGATTGCTCGTAAAAATCACAGGGAAGGATTTCGATTACGATTTACAGGAGTGGCACGACCATTTGAAGGAATCTCGGCAGGGAGGATACACCTACGGTCGAAACATCCACCTACCCCGAATTATGAAAGATGCAATGGCATCTACAGAATGGCGGGAAGCTGTCGAATCGATTTTATCCAAAAACTCTCGTCAACTCGAAGACTTGGAACAGCGCAAGGATCAAAAAGTCGCCGGCAACTAACCCGATCACCGAATCTTATGGACCTTTGGAAATTCGCATCATGACCGAGACCCCGCAAAAAATATCTCCTTCCCAAGATGACCTCGCCGCCGTGCAGCGGTGCGAGCAGGCTTACAACCGGATTCGCGATGAACTTTCGAAAGTCATCGTGGGTCAGGATGAAGTCATCGAGCAAGTCCTGATCGCGATTTTCGCGCGGGGGCACGCTTTGTTGGAGGGTGTGCCCGGCCTCGCGAAAACGCTGCTGATTAGCTCCATCGCCGAGTCGCTGCATCTTTCGTTTAAGCGGATTCAGTTCACGCCGGACCTCATGCCCAGCGATGTCACCGGGACCGAGATCATCCAAGAAAATCTGGACACCGGCCGCCGGGAATACACATTCTTGCCCGGTCCGATTTTCGCCAACATGCTGCTGGCCGATGAAATCAACCGCACCCCGCCCAAAACGCAGGCGGCCATGTTGGAAGCCATGCAGGAACGCCAAGTTTCAGCGGGCGGCACGATTCACAAAGTCCCCAGCCCATTCTTCGTGCTGGCCACCCAAAACCCGTTGGAGCAAGAAGGAACCTACCCGCTGCCCGAAGCCCAACTCGACCGCTTTCTGCTTTACATCAAGGTCGATTATCCTTCCGGCGCGGAAGAATGGGAAATTGCCCGCCGCGTGACCACGGGCGACATGGGCAAGATCAATGCGATTATGTCGGGCGATGAAATTTTGAACTATCAAGAACTCGTCAAGCGGGTTCCCGTCAGCGATCAGGTTTTGGGTTATGCCTGGGCATTGGTGCGGGCATCGCGGCCGGGCACGGTGGAAGCTCCCGATTTCATCAACCGCTGGGCCAGTTGGGGAGCAGGCCCGCGCGGCGTATTGACGTTGGTCACCGCCGCCAAAGCCCGCGCGATTCTCTATGGCCGCTACCATGCCACCGTGCAAGATGTGCAAGCCGTCGCCAAGCCCGCCCTAAGACACCGCATCGCCGGCAATTACGCGGCTCAGGCGGCGGACATCAACAGCGAACGCTTGATCGAAATGCTGATGAAAGACATCCCCGCCGACAAGAAATATGAAAAACCCGCCGCGTGAAGAAGAGAGGGAGATTGGGAGACCAAGGAGAATGGGAGGGGCGGAAAACGGATTATTCCGATTGGCCCAAGACTTTGATGTCTTCCGTTTCTTTCTCGTTGAGGGGGCGGGTTTGATAGGAACCGGGAGTGAGTTTCACGGGCCGGCCGGTTTGTTCGGAAAGCACCATCTCCAACTTTTCCTGCGTGAGTTCGGCGGGGGGAACGTGAATCACCTTGCATTGGGAAGGATCGAACCGACCGTTTTGTATCTGCCCGTACCCCTCAGGCGGAAGATAAATCGCGCCCGTCGCGAAATCGACGGCGAAAGCAATCGCCCCAGGAATGAAGAACAACAGCAATCCTAGACCATCCAAAATCGCAATCGAAGGATCAATTCGCCCACCGCGAAGACCCCGGCGTTCGGGATGCAGCAACGTTCCGCATCCCAGCGACTGGAATGCTACCGCGAAGAGCATCAACCCCACAATCGGGCGGCGAAACCAACGAAAACCGGCAATAAGAAGCATCGGTAAAACCCTCCATCAAGGATTTGAGAGGGATGGAAAAATAGATTTGAAAGGCAGCGAGAGAAATGGAAGCCGCGAACATTACTCGCGATTCCCATTCCCAGCAACCCCAACAGGAAGAAAGTTCGGGAGATCGGGAGATTCCCCCCCCTGATCTTCCGTCTCTTGTCCCTAGACCCTTGACCAAAGCATGCTCATGGCCACCAGCGTTTTATCGCGTTATCTGAATCCCGAAGTCCTCAGCCGCATGGCGGATCGGCCCGTGGAACCGCGCGGGTTGGTGATGGGCAATCTCGCGGGGGCGCACAAATCGCCTTTGTCCGGGTTCGCGGTCGAGTTCGCCGGCCATCGCGAATACGTCTGGGGCGATGATCCCAAGCACATCGACTGGCGGCTGTATTTCACGCGGGACAAGTATTTCATCAAACAGTACGAGATGGAAACCAACTTCGTTTGCCATCTGCTGTTGGACGTCAGCGCTTCCATGCGATACGGCGAAGAGTCCGAGCAAAAACTGCTTTACGCCGCCCAACTCGCGACCACCTTGGGCTATTCGATCATCAAGCAGAACGACAAAGTTTCGCTGGGCACGTTCGATGACCGCGTGCGGGGGTTCGTCTCGCCCAGCAATTCGATGGCCCAAGTCCACCGCATGACCGAACACTTAGGCGAGATCGAGCCGATCGAAAAAACCGACATGGCCGACTGCCTGATGGAACTCGCCGGGCGCACGCACCGCCGGGAAATCGTGATGGTGTTCAGCGACTTCTTCACCGATCTGGACGCCCTCGAACCGGCTCTGCAACGCATGCGCTACAGCCAACACGAAGTCGTGCTGTTCCACGTTTTGCATCACGATGAAATGTATTTTGAATTTGATGGGATGGTAAAGTTTTTAGGCTTGGAAATTGAAGAGGAATTTCTTTCCCAATCCGAAGACATCCGCGCGGGCTATCTGCGGGCGCTGGAAAACTTCAACCGGAAATTCGATGAACTTTGCCAGCGAAACCGCATCGAACGGGTCGAAGTCGATACCCGCCGCAACATGGCCGAGGTGCTGGTCGATTATCTCAATCAAAAAGCCAAACTCCGCCGGACGCGCTAAGCGAGCCGACCAATGAGGTCAGGCCCCATTTTCTTGCACAACCCTCTATGGAAACTCGGGGTTTTGGGTGGAAAACGGGGCCTGGCCCATGCTACACCCCGCCGGCAAAACCGGCTGCTCATTGTATCTGATTTGCGATTGAGTATGCTGGGAACCTTTCCGGTTGCGCACGCGGGGAACAACATGCACTTACACTTATTGACACTTGGCTCGTTCGTTTTCTTCACCGGCTTAGTGGCGGTGATTACTTGGTGGCTGACGCGGGGAGATCGGCACGATACGTCCGCGGGCTACTTTCTGGCGGGCCGCACGCTGACGGGCGGATACATCGCCGGTTCGTTGATGCTGACCAATCTCTCCACCGAGCAACTCGTGGGCTTGAACGCGGACGCCTTTAACGATGGCCTGTGCGTGATGGCTTGGGAAGTCATCGCCGCGATGTCGCTGGTGCTGATGGCGTTGTACTTTCTGCCGAAGTATCTCAAAGCCGGCATTGCCACCGTTCCCGAATTCCTGGAGCAACGCTACAACGAAAGCACCCGCACAATCACCACGCTGATTTTCATTATCGCCTACGCCGTGATTTTGCTGCCCATCATCTTGTACACGGGAGCCACGGGTCTGGCCAGCATTTTGAATTTGCAAGAACTATTGGGGATCGAATCCGAAACGACCATCCTTTGGCTGATGGTCTGGCTGATCGGAATTATCGGATCGATTTACGCCATCTTCGGCGGACTGCGAACGGTCGCGGTTTCGGACACAATCAATGGTTTTGGACTTCTGACGGGCGGGTTGCTGATTGCGTGGCTGGGATTATCAGCCATCAGCCCGGATGCTCCCTTGTCCGCTTTTTCAAAGATGCAAGAAGCTCAGCCGGAGAAATTCAATTCGCTGGGCGGTCCTCATCAATCGGTTCCTTTTACCACCCTGTTCACGGGGGTGCTGCTGTTGAATCTGTTTTACTGGTGTACCAACCAGCAAATCATTCAGCGGACGTTCGGAGCCTCCACGCTGGCGGAAGGTCAAAAAGGCGTCTTGTTGGCGGGAATGTTCAAGATTTTGGCTCCACTCATTCTTGTGTTGCCTGGCATTATCGCGTTTTTTGTCTTCGGGCGAATTCTCGCGGATGGGCAAACCCTCGTGGTGAAAGACGTGACGCGCGGCGAAACCAGTGCCGTCGTGCTCACAATTGATGCGGGAACAAAAGACGAGCACGAAGAAATTGTGCACGGTCAAGAGGCATTAAAGCGGCTGAACGTGAAAAACTTTACGGAGGTCCGCGAAAAGGAGGGCCAATCTTATCACGATAATATGGAGAACCACGAAATCAGGATCGACAAAATCGTGCCTCCGAAAGTTGTGATTGCCGCCCCCAAAAATGGAGAAAACCAGTATTTGCCGGCGGAAAAATTTGAAACCGTGATCGCCCCTCCCCCAACGGGCGATGATGCGGAAGAGGCAAAACTCAGCCAAGTCATCGGCCCGCCCGAGCGCGTGAAGAAAGCTTACGGCCTCTTGGTGAAACGGGTGCTGCCCAAGCCTTTGATCGGATTTTTCGCCGCCGTGATGGTGGGCGCGATTTTGAGTTCGTTCAACTCCGCCCTCAACAGCACCGCCACGCTGTTCAGCCTGGGGGTCTACCAGCACCTCATTCACCCCGAGGCCAACGAAGAGCAAGTCATTCGTTCGGGCAAATGGTTCGGTTGGATCATCGCCATCGCCTCCATGTGCATTGCTCCGCTTTTGGTCGGGCAAGACAGCATCTTCGGCTATCTGCAAGTCATGAATGGGCTGTATTTCATTCCCATCTTCGCGGTGGTTGTGATGGGCCTTCTGAATCGCCGCGTGCCCCCGCAGGCGGCCAATGTCGCTTTGGTCGCAGGCTTCACCACGATTGCCTTGGGCTATTTTGTCCCGCTGTTCAAGGGTTGGGTGGAAATCATCCATCAGTTCCACTTTCTGGGGGCCGTGTTTGCGAGCCTGGTGCTATTGATGCTGGTTTGGGCCAAATTGTCGCCTTTGGAAGAACCTTGGGTGCAAAAATCTTCCGGGGCGGTGGACCTCACGCCTTGGAAGCCCGCGAAAATCTTCGGCCTGGTGCTGGTGTTGATCGTGCTTTCGATTTACGTCAAATTCGCCGACTTTTCCATCGTCTCCTTCCCGTAATCCCGCCGGTTCGCTTCCCGATCCGCCTGCAATTCTCTGGGACCATGTGAATCAAAGCTTCCCCAAGAGCGCAAGATTCCAGGCGTTTCCCGCCGATTTTCTCTCCCAAATTATTTTTTGAAAAACAGCCGTTTCTCTGAACAAATGGCTTAAAAACACTTGTGCTATGTATTGTGGTTCATTAGTATGGCTGATTATGCGGATTAGTTATTCCCCTAAACTGCAAATTTCCAGTTCCAATGTTTTGTTCATTGGCTTTTGCCAATCGCGCATACAATGAGAGCACAGGATCTGAACAATCCCATCAATGGCAATGGTTGTCATTTATCTCAGTCGTTTACTTGAAGCTAGGAGTCACCACATGCTTAACGGCACCTCGACGAAACCCGCACTCACCCCCCGCCAAAAAGAGATTTACGATTTTCTCAAAGACAAAATCGTCAATCGCGGTTACGGTCCCACGGTTCGGGAAATCGGAGCCCATTTCGACATCAAATCCCCCAACGGAGTCATGTGCCACCTCAAGGCGTTGGAAAAGAAGGGGCTGATCACGCGGGAATCCCACATGTCGCGGGCGATTCAATTGACCGAATCCCCCCAAAAACGCATGAGCCTGCCCCTCGCCGGTCAAATCGCCGCCGGCAGTCCCGTGTTGGCCCAAGAAGAAGACGAGCGGATTGATTTCGCCGATTTGTTCGATGTGGACGATCATTTCTGCCTCAAAGTCAAAGGCGAATCGATGATCGAAGACCATATCTCGGAAGGCGATTTCGTGATCGTCAACAAGCAAAGCAGTTGCCGGGATGGAGAAATCGTCGTGGCTTTAGTCGATGGACAAGAAGCCACCCTGAAACGCTTCTACAAAGAACGCGACCGCGTGCGGTTGGAACCGGCCAACTCCAGCATGAAGCCGATCTATGCAGACAACGTGGATATTCTGGGCGTTGTTGTGGGCGTTGTCCGCCGCTGCTAGTTTCCTATCGGCATAGCTTCAAGATCTGGGCAAGAGGCCACTGACAGTATGGCCATGCTCGCGAATCATCGTGAGCATGGCCGCCCAGAAAACCGGGTGGGAATCCCTCACAATATCATCGGGAGACAATGCCCACCTTCTCTTATTCCACCTCTGGCTTCAACCGGGTGACGGGTCCGTGAGGAAAACTAATCGCCATGCGGTTTAAGGCGTTCATGATACCCACAATCAGCATGAAATCCACGAGATCTCGTTCCGAGAAATTTGTTCAGTTGGATGATAACTTAACGGGCGGCTTATTCTACGCGGATTTCTGAGGGGAGTTTGCGGCATTTGTTGATTGTGTGATCGACGCCGTTTTCCAGGGAGTTCAGCACGGTTTCATCCAGCACCTTCACCAAAATGCGTTGGGCAAAACGGTAGATGTCCCAAAAACCTTCCTGCGTGCAATCCACCATGCCGTGCAAGAAGTAATGGCCGGGAAAACAATCCCGATTCATGTGGTGGGCGATTTTTTCGTGCAGGCAGGTGCTGCGGTCTTGCAGCCAATCCACACCTCGGTCAACCCGTTTCATGTTCCCCACCGAAGTCGGGGTGTAGAAATCGTACCAGACCAAGCCAGGGGCATCGGCCGCGGCGACGGCTTTGGCGAACCAATCTTTGCAATGATCCCGCGAATAGCGGTCGATGCGATCCAATCGCCCGGAAATGCAACGCGGCTTTTTGGTGATCGGGCAAAGCACGCAATCGGCTGCGCCAGACGTTGAAATCCAACAGAGCGATGATGTTATAAGCGAAATTGTTCAAATCCAGCCCGCAGTAGGGCCGGTTGATGCTTAACGGGCGATTGGCATAAAGCGCCCGTTCGCCGTAATACAACGGATTGCCAGGCTTCCAAGTCGATGTCTTCCCAAAACACAGGGGTCGGGGTTTCGCCGATGGGCGGTTGGTCCGCCAAGTTGGGGTCGCAGGGTTCGTAAATCGTTCGCAGCGCCGTGCCATCCATTTCGCTGATGTTATAGGGCGTGCTCGTCATTTCCAGGATTGTGGGAGTCAGGTCTGCCAATCGGGCGGGTTCTACGATTTTTGCGCCTCGGCGGATGTTCGGGCCGGAAACATACATCGTGGCCCGCATCGCATCGGCCAAGGGATAGCCGTGCGTCGTGCCCCGCGTGGCCAGGGTTCCGAAATACCAACCCGGCCGCGCGGTCACCACCAATGTCGGCCGCATATTCGCGTTCGCGATAAACCAAGTTGTCTTGCCAAAGCATGTGGCGGGTCAACGTGACCACGCTATCGGGGTAGTTTGTGGGAGCGGTGATTTTCAGCCAAGTTCTTTCGTTGTAGTATTCCGAAAGTTGCCCAGCCGTGTACAGTTTCAACAACCCCAACGGATCGCACGCCGGGTTCGCAACCGGGGTATAGCACACCTGCCCCTCGGCGGCGGGGGCCACGTTTTGCACCACCGTGTAGCGATACCACCATTTGCCATCCTCACGAAGTTCTCGTTCCACCACGGCTTGGCCCCGGTCTGCGGTGGAAATCAAGATCGAGCAATCGCTGAGCCGCATCAAGGCCAAATCAATCGGATAGCCTTCGTAACCGCTGCCATGCACGGCTTTCACGCGGACGAGGGTTTCCATCAAATTCACAGGCGGCAGATGCGGGGAAATCTGATAAGCCAGCAGATCCGCCGGGCGATAAGGCGAAAGCCAATCGTGGGAATGGTAGCAAACCCTGGGCAGAAAGATGCGGGCGGTTCCATCCGAATCTCCATCAATGAATACAAACTCGCGGCCCGTGTCTTCGGGGTGTTGATTGACCGACCGATGCTGCCGAACCGACAACCCTAAGCCGCCGCCTTTCCAGCGCCCATCGCACGAGACTTGGCGGGGATGATAGAAGACCTGATTCGCCAAATCGAATTGAGAAAGATGCGTGTTTCGTCCGCCGTGATGTCCATGATCGCTGACCAACAGAAAATACGTCCGGCACAAGCGGTTCTGATCGCGAATTTGTTTCACGACTTGGCCGATCAAAAGATCGGCGCGGGCGATGGTTCGCCGGGTGATCCCGAATTGCCCCCGGCTCATTTTGTGGCTGACTGAATCCGTCTCCGGCAGCCAGATAATCGTGACGGGTTTTTCGTGGTCGATCAGATGCCAGCGGGCGTAATGCGTGTTGGCATCATCGATGTAGTTCCAGGCGTCCTGCATGTGAAAAACGGGCATCTCGTGAACCAGGCTTCGGCTCCACAAAAGGGGCGGCATGTCCGTCATCATGGGCAAGGCCCCGGTGGCCCAATCTCCGCCGTTCTTCCGCAGATGGTCAAACAAAGGCGGAACCCCGGTGCTGTTGCTCATCACGTACTGCTCTTTGGCGGCTTCGCCTCCCAGCAATCCTCGGGTCTTGGCTTTCGCATTGAACACGTGCTTGTCGGTGCATTGGGGAGACAGCAAACGGGCGCTGCGATTGGGGCCGAGCGGTTCCAGATACGATTCGCTGTGCAAAGTTCGCCGGCTGAATCGCACTTGGCCTTTCAAGCCGTGCCTGTCCGAAAAACAGCCGGTCCACATGGTTCCGTTGGAGGTGATGGTATCCGAAGGAAACGCGGTGAACGTGTTGTTCAACCAACACCCGCCTTCCAAAAACAACTCGCGGATGTGCGGCAGATGTCCCATCGCGGCCATTTCTTGCACCACGTCCGGGCGCAAGCCATCCACGTAAAACACGACGACCTGCGCACCGGCCACGGGAGATCCGGGCGGCGCATTACCCGAGATGACGTTTTGCAAAGCGATGGGTTCCGGCTGTTTGGGCAGGCTGAGGGAGACCACGAATTCCCCCGCGTTGTCGCAGACGTTGAAATCGTTGATGCCCAGCCACAACTTGCCGGAACAGGGGGCGACAAAACTTTTGGCCCGCCCCACGAAAAACGCCGGCCCCTCGCCGATTCGCCCCATCAGACAATAACACGGGGCTGGGCCTCCGCCGGCACTGGGCAGGGGAAATTGTTGAAACGCGACCTCATCGTGATAGAGATAAAGCCCTTCGGGACCGACAACGCAAGGCCGTTCTCGGTCGCTGCATGCCTTTTCGCGAAACTGCACGCAACCCTCGGCGGTGATCGTCAAGGCTTGGCCTTTGCAGATTTCCAACTCGGTGGGGGTCCATTGGCAATTCCCCGGCACGGAAATTAAATACCCAGAATCTTCCGCATGACCCGGCACCACCCGCTCAGCGCGAGAATCGCCCGCGTTTGCTGCGTGCGAGCCGCCGAAAAACAAAAAGCATCCGACGGCCAAAATCGCCAAAGAACGGTTGCCCCGCAAGCGGATTTTGGGATTCAGATGCTGGGGGAAAAAAGCCAAGGATCTCTCCAAAAATGAGGAAGGCCATTTTGTCGCGAGGACAAAACCCGCACGTTCAATTCGCAGGACGGGGAGGTTCCTCTCATCGCGAGGAATCCGAGAAATCGATGCGGGAAGTCCAACCAATGCCGTTACGAAAATCGTCACGATTGATGCAAAGTCATCATGCAATTCGCTACGATTGGCCTGGGCCGTCCGGGGATGAACCGGCTGAAAGCCTTAACCGAATCCTGACGAATCGGCAGCTTAGGAAGAGTTTGCCGCTCGTAGGTTTAATCTGGGCAATCGGAGGCTTTCTCTTCGCAGATTTGAAGCCTAAAGTTTAGAATGCGGGGATGAGCGATATTGAGCGACAACTTTCCGCTAATCTGGCTGCCGTCAACGAGGGGATTGCGAAAGCGTGCGCGCGGGCGGGGCGAACACGCGATTCCGTGCATTTGATCGCGGTCACCAAATACGCCCAATGGCCTTGGGTGGAAACTTTGCTGAATTTGGGGCAGCGAGAACTCGGCGAGAGCCGCCCGCAACAATTGCTGGCCCGCTCCGAATTGCTCGATCGAAAATTCCCGGATGCGGCATGGCATCTCATCGGGCATTTGCAGCGGAACAAAGTCCGCCCTTTGCTTTCGCGGGTCGCAAAATTTCATTCGGTGGACAGCTTCAAACTTTTGGAACGCATGGATCTTCTCGCCGAGGAATTGAACCTCCGCCCTCAAGTGCTTTTGGAAGTCAACGTGTCCGGCGAAGGCTCGAAAGATGGGTTTTCCAGCGAGGAGTTGGAAACCCAAGCGGAACGGTTGGCGAAGCTCTCACACATCAACGTCACCGGTCTGATGACGATGGCCCCTTTCGTTGAAGACGAAAACCTGGTGCGCGGGGTGTTTCGGGGTTTGCGGGTGTTGCGGGATCGGTTGGAAAGGCAGTCTGAGGGAAGGTTGCAGTTGCCGGAGTTGTCGATGGGCATGAGCGGCGATTTTGAAATTGCCATCGAAGAAGGAGCCACCCACATTCGCGTAGGCAGCCGACTTTTCGAGGATTTAGAGCCGAACCCCGCCGCGTGATCGCCGCATGCTTTTTAGGGGATCACCAAAGAAATAAACCAGGGTTTTGAAACACTCAACGAGAGCGGGGGGCTTACACCCCCCGCTCGCCTTTTTTCTTGTGTTGAAGTTATTTTTTTGCGATTTAAGAGGGGGGATCACGAGAGAAATAGATGCGTGATTCCGCCCAAGGCGAGGCCGGCGATGGCTCCGGCGGGAAGTTGGTGCAGCGCATACCCCAATCCCCAGCCCAAGGCCGCCTTACCGCCTTGGTTCGATCCTGCGATGTGCCAGCCCACGAACTCGCCGAGGGAATGCCGGGAACCATCGAACACCACGCGGTTTCGTTTCCATCCCAAATAACAGCCCAGCAGAAACCCTTGGAGGGACAATCCCAACCCGCCCAAAACACTCCACCAACCGATGGCCGGCCAATCGGGTTGGGTTTCCGCGATGACCGGAAACAAACAAGCCGCGAACGGAAGCCCTGCAAAGGCGGAAGCCAAGGCCGTCGGCCAGTGCAGGCTTTTCGCGAAGTCCACGCGGGCGGCTTCTTGTTCCGGGGAAAGGCTGACCAAGCCGACGTAAGGATTGTTTTCGTGCCGAGACAGCCAGAATACCCATTCCAGGCAGATGCCGTAAAACGAACTGAGCAGCACCAATCCCAAAAATCCGCCCGCAGCCCAGGCGGCAGGCGTGGAGTAGCCCGTTCCGAAAAGCGCGTTCAAGCACCAGGCCGACAGTCCGCCCGCGAGAAATCCTCCGCACCAAATCACGATCCACCGCACCGCGCTGCCGAAGACCCGCGCCACCCACAGCAGCACCAAAAACACCAACATCAAAGGCAATAACAACAACGGCAACCAAAGCCGAATGCTGAACCCCGGCAAATGGCCGGGTCGGCCAAGACCCAAGCCGGCAGTGGATGGTTCCCGTTTGGGGAGTGTCCCCCGCAACGCGGTCCGGGGGTTGGAAGCCAAGGGAAACACACCAAGGCGGGAACGAGAACTCGACGGCATCCGCGGCAAAGCCGGCATTTGTGAAACCTTTCCAAGATTTCAACGGACGAAAAGAAGATACGGGAAAACGCGACAAATTCGCAATCGCGATGGAACACCATCGTTCAATCAGTATACTAAAAGAAGAAACGAAACGGATCGAGAATTCCGCAACGGGTGAAAATTCGTGCCTCATCTCGTTTGCGATTCCCACTCACGGTGATTTCAGGGAGAAGGTTCATCATGCCTCAAACCCATGCCATGCCTCGGCGGTTCCCCGCCTTCGGTCTGTTTTGTTTGGCGGCTGCGTGCTGGCTGGGGATGCAGGCTTTCACGAACGGGCAAATCAGGATCAATCGCCTCGGTGTGGCCATCAATGGCCGGGCAACCGCCGATGATGGCAATGGCTCCCAAGCGACCGGGGGATCGCCTTTGGACGTGGACCGCCGGTTGAAACAAGCCCTCATCGAGGCGGATGAGTATTCCCTCAACGGCGAGACCTTAAAAGCCTTGGAACTGTGGCAAGCCGCTCTGATCCGCGCCAAGAACACACTGACCACCCGCCCGGATTGGAAAGTGAAAATTGCCAATCACCGCGATAACGAGGGGGAGCGGGATTACCAACCCTTCCGGGAATACCAGCCCTACCGCTCGATCACCGGCGAAATCGAACGCCGAATCACGAAACTTCCGCCTGCGGATCTGAGGCTGTACCGGCAAACTTACGATGTCGATGCCCAATTGCTGCTGCAACTCGGCCAAGAGCAAATGGCGGCCTTGGAGGATTTGGTCAATCAGTATTTCCTCAGCTCGCACGGGGACGAGGCCGCCTATTATTTGGCGATGTTGTGGTTCGATCAGGGGGACTATGCCCGCTCCGCGCGGATGCTGCAAAAAATACTGACCGAATACCCCGACAGCAACGTCTCGCCTAAGCAACTCAGATTGCGGTTGGCGTTGACCTCGGCCCGCATGCGGGATTTGGCTTCGGCCCAAAAATACTGGGCGGAGTACCAAGAATTGTCCGGCGGGAAAGTTCCCGATGCGGTCCGGCGGATTTATCGGCAAGAATTGGCCCGCGCCGCCAAACCGCCGAACCCGCAAGGAACCCATGCGGAATCGTGGCTGATGCAATTCGGCGGACCCTCCCGCAACAAACACATGCCCGGCTTGCCATCAAACGCCTTAGCCGAAAAACTTTCGGAAAACTGGGTCTTGCCGTTTGAAACGCAACTCGAACAAACCCCCCTCAACAACGCTTCCAGCACGCGCACGTTAATGTTGGCCGGCGGGCAAGTCGTGCAGGTCGCCCGTTCGACTTCCCGCACGGGAAACACGGCAACTCGCAGATCGTTGGAAGAGGCATGGCGGACCAACGGTTGGATGCCCGTCCGGCAACTGTATTTCGATCAAGGCCGCGCGTTTATCAACGGCAACAACCGGCTGATTTGCTTCGACCCCCAAACCGGCCGCTTGCTGTGGATGGGGCGGCGGTATCAGTACGAGCCGGATCTGCTCGTTCGCTATTATGCCGCCGTCACCCGCAACGTGGTCCAAGGAGCGGGCCAAAGCCCGACGACGATGCCGGAAATCCGTTTGTTCGGCGACCGCTTGCATCCGCTGTTGACGATTCACGACGACACGGTTTACGCCCTGGAAGGCGAAGTGCTGGACTACGGCAAAGCCCCGCGAGACGACAACGGACAGAACACGATTTATACGACCCGGCGAACGCGAAGAAACTGGCTGGCCGCGTATGAAGCCCACACCGGCAAACTGAAATGGCATCGCAGCCCGAACGAAAAGGCCGACGAAAGCGGGAACTCTACCCTCGGTTTTCTGGCCGCGCCCGTGGCCTTCGGCGACCATTTGCTGATTCCGGTTTCCAACAAAGGGGAATTGTGGCTGTATTCGCTGCACCAAAAAACCGGGAAGACCGATTGGAAGGTTTTTCTGTGGGATGAACCCCTCGACGGCGTTTCGCCTTGGTCTGCGGTGGGAACGGCCATTGAAGGCGGCGACGTGTATCTTTCCACGGGCATGGGGCTGGTCTTCGCATTGGATGCAGCCACGGGAAAAGTTCATTGGGCCAACCGTTATCCCCGCAAAAGCAACCTGCCCAATGGGAATTTCCGGGGCTTCAATCCCACAATGATCGCCAACTCCGCCAAGAACGGCTGGAGGGAAGATGTGGTCATCCCTTATGGAAATCACCTTGTCGTTCTGCCTTCCGATTACAATTACATCGTGGCCTTAGACCGCCGTAGCGGAGATTTGCTCTGGGATTCCAGCCAAGCCCCCTTCACCGGCGATCCGAGCGCGACTTACTGCTTGGGGATTTCCGGCGATGATTTATTCGTGGCAGGCCGGGAAATTGTCCGCAAATACAATGTCCCCACCGGGCGGCTGATTTGGGAGCAACAAATTGCCAACTCCCTCGGCCAAGCGGTTCTCACCGAAGACGGGGTTTACGTTCCCAGTGCCGATCAAATTGTGAAGTTGGATCTTGCCACCGGCAAAGTTCTCGCCCGCGTGGATGTCTTCACGCCCACGGGCGAACCGGTGGGGAATTTGTTCTCGGATGGCCGGCAATTGTTCGGCGTGGGAATGCAAAGGGTTTATGCGCTCGCCAGTTTGACCGAGCGGATGAAATCTTTGAGCGGGCGAATTGCCCAAGGCGACGGCCAAGCTCAACTCACCCGAATGCGAATCCATTTACAACGCGGAAACCTAAAAGCCGCCATCGACGACTTGAACCAAGGTTGCCGGAAAATCCGCCAGCGGGAAGGGCTGCTGCACGGTTGGGTCGCGTTGTACGGTGGGGTGGCGGAGTTGAACCTCGCCGAACTCCAACCGGAAACCGCTTTGAAATTGTTGATCGAAGCGCATTCCCCGGCCATCGCGGGGGAAGAGAAATTCCGGGCCGAGTTGTCCCCCGCGATCTCTTCCACCTTGGAAAACCAGCGAAGCGAATTGATTTCCCAAGCGCTTCTGACAATTCAAACCAACAAGCAGCAGTCCGCGTTGGGGATTGTGCTCGCCGCCGCGAATTTGTGCGCCACGCCGGCATTGGAAGCAACGGTCATTCGGGCGGTCACGGCCTTGTCCGGCCCGGAAGATCAAAGCCGATTGGAAGCTGCCCTGGCTCACGGCGACGTTCCCGCCCGTTTGGCCGCCGTCGAAGGTTTGCTGAAACACTTCCCCGATCGCGAGACCGAACTGGCGAAAAGATTGGTGCAAGATCCCGCCGACCGCGTAAAATTGCGGGGGGCGAAAGTGCTTGCCAATGCCGGGGACCGCGAAGTTCTGCCTTTGTTGGGCGAGTTGTTGGAATCGGAAGACATCGGCGTGCGTTCTCATGGGGCTTCCATCTTGCGCGGGCTGACTGGGCAAAACTTCCGCTTCACCGCGTATGCAAAACCCGAAGACCGCGCCCCCGTGGTTGCCCAATGGAAGAACTGGATTCAAAGCCAAGGCCAAACCGCCAAACTGAACCACCCTCCGCACGTGCTAGGCGAATCGAAAGGCCGCACACTCTATACCGTCTACAACCAAAGCACGCTCTACGAAATGGATCAAAAGGGCGTCGAAGTTTGGAAGAAAGACAAGATCCTCAGCCCGTGGTCGTGCCAGGGTCTCCCGAACGGCAACCGCCTGGTGACGTCCTACAGCAGTCGTTCCATTCACGAATTTGACGAAGCCGGCAAAGAAGTCTGGACGAAAACCGGCTTGCCCGGCAATCCGTTCAGCGTGCAGCGATTGAACAACGGCAACACGCTGGTCAGTTGCTCGAATAACCACGTTTACGAGTATTCGCCCGAAGGAACCATCGCCTGGGAAACCGTACTCCCCGGCGTGCCCCGTTCGGCGCAAAGGCTCGACAACGGCAACACCTTGATCGCGGTTTACAGCAGAAGCGAAGTCGTGGAAGTCGATCCCAACGGCAAAATCGTCTGGCGAATGCCGAACATGTTCAGCCCCATCAACGCCCAACGCTTGCCGGACGGGCATACCGTAATCGCCCAATACAACACCCGCAAAATCATCGAGTTGGATGCCGGCGGAAAAACTGTATGGACCAAGCAATGGAACACGACGATGTACGATGTCCAAAGACTTTCCACCGGCCACACCTTGATCGCCGACAGCGCGGGCTTTAAGGAAATCGACCGGGATGGAAAAATCATTTATCAAAAATCCGCCCCGGGAGTCCGCGGCATCTGCCGGTATTAAGTTTGAAAGGCAACCGTCAGCCGAAGCCTCAGCGACGGACATCCCGTAGAAATCCCTCGCTGACGCTTCGGGTCTCCATAACAAACTTCCGAACGACTTATTCTCCTCCGAAAATCCAAAGAGCCTTTTCCATGCAACTTGGTGGAACTATGCAGCAGTCGCAATGCTTTCCCTTCTCGTCCCGTTTTACTGCGAAGGGGTTTCTTGGTTTGGGGCTGATGGCGTGTCTCATGCTTTGTTTCGCCCCGCGCGTTCATGGGCAAAAGGGGACGCTCGATGAGGAAACTGTCAAGCGAGTGGAGGCCACCTTGGCGGAGAACGGAATCGAACCGACAGCCGAGGGGCTGGCTCGCTTTCTGGAAGAACTGCATCCCAATCGGGACACCGACGCCAAAATCCGCAGGCTGATCGTGGAATTGGGCGATGATAATTTCTTCCACCGCGAATCGGCGATGAAGCAACTGCTGCGTCTGCCGGTCAGTTCGTCGAAGCTCTTTGAGGAAGCCATCGACGCGGGCGATGCCGAGATTCGCTGGCGGGCTAGGGAAGTTCTCAAGCAGGGCAACCTCAAAACCGAAGAGATGCTGCTGGCATCGCTGCAACTGATTCGCCACAAAAACATGCAGAAGCTATTGCCCTTGGTCGTGAAGGCCATCCCTTTCTGTACCCAAGGTTACATTCGCGAAGAAGCCGTGCGCGTGTTGAAAACCATCGCCAAGGCCGAAGATGTCCCACTCATTCAAGCGGCGCTCAAGCAACGCGATACAGAAACGCAACGGGCGGCCTTGGTGACTTTGGAATACCTCATCGGAGCCGAAGCCGACCCCGATCTGCTCAAGTTTCTCAAATCCGAAAATGAGAGCGTGCGGCTGACGGCAGCGCGGGCTTTAGGGAATCACGGGCATCGCCGGGCGTTGCCCGTGCTGGTGGATTTGCTGGCGGCCAAAGACGTGTTGGTTCGCCAGCGCTCCGCAACCACGCTCATCCTGTTGACGGGCCAGAGGTTTGCTTTCGTCGCCTACGACACCGCCGCGAACCGCGCTTCTGCGAAAGATCGGTGGGCGAATTGGGTGGCGAACAACGGCGAGACGGCGAAGCTCACCTTTCCGATTCCCGATGAACCGAGCCTTCTCGGTCACACGCTGATTTGCAATTACTCGCTCAAAAAAGTGATCGAACTCGACGCCAACCACAAGGAAATTTGGTCCACCGATCTGGTCGGAGCCTGGGGATGCAAGGGCTTGCCCAACGGCAACCGCTTGGTGACTTCGTATTCCCAACGCGCGATCGTCGAATACGATCCCAGAGGCAAGGAAATCTGGAAAAAGCAAATCCTACCCGGTCTGCCCTACAGCGTAGAGCGCCTGGGCAACGGCAACACCTTGGTGACTTGCTCCAACAACCAGGTTCTGGAATACGCCCCGGACGGCTCCATCGTCTGGCAGCAACAATTCAACGGTTCGCCGCGGGATGCCCAGCGGCTGGTCAACGGCAATACGCTGGTGGCTTTGTACTCCACGCAGGAAATCGTCGAAGTGGACCGGAAAGGCAAAGAAGTTTGGAAACTTGCCAACATCACGCGCCCGATGAGCGCCCAACGCTTGCCCAACGGCAACACGCTGGTCTGCCAATCCGGCGGCTCCCGCCTGCTGGAATTGGACCCCCAAGGCAAAACCGTTTGGTCGCCTAACATCGCCTTATCCATTTACGATGCCCAACGGCTGCCCAACGGCAACACACTTGTCGTGGGTTCGACCGGGGCAACCGAATTCGACGCCCAAGGCAAAACCGTCTGGCAACTCAAGCAAGCCGGCATGCGCGGCATCCATCGGTTCTAACCCCTTGACAATCGGCAACCTGAAAAACATCGGCGAGATGACGAGACGTTTCGTCGGTTCATCGAACACGGAGTCCCCTATGACATGCTCCAAAATATTCTCCTCCGCTGGCACATCGTTTCTATGTGTGCTGTGTTTTGCGGTGTTTGTTACGAATTCCCTGCCAGCGGGCGATCAAGCCATCCAGATCTTGAAGGAAAACGGACTCTCTGCCGATGCCGATTCTCTGCGAAATTATTTGGACTCGCTGCATCCCGACAGCGGCAGCAAGCAGCGAGTTCGCAAGCTGATCGCGCAACTCGGCGACGATAATTTTTTCACCCGCGAGGCGGCGCTTCAAGAGTTAATCCGCACGCCGTTAAGGTCTCCGGCGTTGCTTCAAAAAGCCATCGACTCCGGCGACCCGGAAGTGGCCTGGCGCGCCAAGCAAGTTCTGAAGCTCTCCAACGGACATACCGGGCAGTTGCTGCATGCGGTGTTTTCGGTGATCCAAACCGAAAGCATTCCCGGCATGACCGAGGCTGTCATCAAAGCCTTTCCCTATTACGAGGATGCTTCTCTCAAAGCCCATGCGGGCAGGGTGCTGGCAGCGACCGCCGCCGCCGCCGATATAAACCTGCTGATGAAGACCGCGCTGGCCGACCAACCCGGTTCGCCTCCGGAAGATGTGTTGCGGGTCGCGGCGATTGATGCCTTGGAATCGCTCAGCGGAAAAGACGCCGAGAAAACCTTCCTCAAGCTCACCGAATATGAAGAACCCGATGCGGTTCGCCTGGCCGCCGGAACGGCGCTCGCGAACTTGGGAAATCGCAGGGCTTTGACCACGCTGGTCGGCTTGTTGGAATCGGAAGAGGTCGATGTCCGCACGCAGAGCGTGTACGTGTTAAGAACGTTCACGGGGCGAAATTATGAATTTATGGCTTACGAAGATCCCAAAATTCGGGCGATTAAAGCTCTAGCTTGGAAACGCTGGCTCGAAGAGGACAGCCCCGCCGCCACGCTGCATTTTCCTCTCAACACCGTCTCCACCCACTTGGGCCGCACGCTGTTCGCCAACTCGGTTCGAAACAAAGTTTACGAGACCAACGCCCAAGGCAAAGTCACCTGGGAGCAAACCGTCACTGGGGTTTGGGCCGTGGAAGGACTGCCCAACGGGCATCGTTTGATCTCCTCTTACTCGAAGAAGTTCCTGGTCGAATACGATGCCAAAGGCAAGGAAGTTTGGCGGGTCGAGAACCTTCCCGGCAAACCCTACAGCGTGCAGCGATTGCCCAACGGCAACACGCTGGTTCCAATTTACGGCAGCGACATCCTGGAAATCCGCCCGGATAAAACTATCGCCCGCCGCATCAGAGTTCCCGAAACCGTCAAATGGGCCCAGCAACTCCCCAACGGACGCATCCTCGTCGTGTTATACAACACGGGCCGAATCGCCGAGTTGGACGACCAAGGCCACATCCTCTGGCAAGTCGGCGGCATGGGCAATCCCTATTCGGTCGAACGGCTTGCCAACGGCAACAACCTCGTGGCCAACCGCCGCAATAACAAAGTCGTGGAAGTTGACCGCGAAGGCGAAATCGTTTGGTCTTACGATGCCAAGCCCAGCCTCTATCGCGCCGAAAGATTGCCCGACGGCAACACGCTGATCGTCAGTTCGGCGGGAGCGGTCGAAGTAGACTCCAGCGGAGAAATCGTCTGGCAAAAAAACGAAAACGGCCTCAGAGGCATCGATCGCTTTTAGCGAGTCGCAAAAACTTGCGTTCGATCCGCATGGAACGACGAAGACGTTTCCGGCGTGTCTGAGTTTCTAAAGCCAGTGGACCATTGAGGACATATCGGGATCAACCATGCTGTCGAAACGAATTATTCCTTGTTTGGACGTACATGGCGGGCGGGTGGTGAAGGGGGTGAATTTCTTGAACCTCCAAGATGCCGGCGACCCCGTACACGTGGCGGAACGCTACGAAGCCGAGGGGGCCGATGAGTTGGTGTTTTTGGACATCACCGCCAGCCACGAACAACGCGAAATCATTTTGGACGTGGTCCGACGCACCAGCGAAGTCATCTTTATGCCGTTGACCGTGGGCGGCGGAATTCGCACGTTGGATGACATCCGCACGCTGCTCAAAGCCGGTTGCGATAAAGTTTCGATCAACTCGGCGGCGGTGAAAGACCCCGATTTCATCCGCGAAGCCGCCCTCAAATTCGGCAGCCAATGTATCGTGGTCAACATTGACCCGAAGCGGGTGGTCCAGAGGCAAGAGCCGGGGGACAAGGCCCAAAAAGAGATTCCCGAACATCTGCGAGTTGTGGAACGCCCTTTTCCGGTTGGCGGTTCGTTTGGGAAAAATCTCAACTCGCAAGATTCGGTTTGCTACTGGGACGTTCATGTGAACGGTGGGCGGGTTCCGACGGGCTTGGATGCCGTGGCTTGGGCCAGAGAAGTCGAGCGGTTGGGCGCGGGGGAAATCGTGCTGACCAGCATGGACGCGGATGGCACGAAAGACGGCTACGATCTGGAAATCACTCGGGCCGTCGCTGAAGCGGTCGGCATTCCCGTCGTCGCCAGCGGCGGATGCGGTTCGCCCCAACATGTGCTGGAAGCGGTAACCGTCGGCCAAGCCTCCGCCGCGCTCGCCGCGAGCATCTTTCACTACGGCGAATACACGATTGAAGAAACTAAAAAACACCTCGCCCAAAACGGCATCCCCGTGCGGTTGGATCATCTCGTTTCGCCAAACCGATGATGGGTGGTGAGTTCCGTGTGGACGGGTTTCGCGATTTGCCGATAGACTCTGCCCTTCGTGCGCCTATGATATTGGTAGTGCTATGAACCGATTTGCGTCCATTCCCCGCTTTTTGCTAATTCACCTGTTGATCTTCATGGTGAGCGTGGCGGGGTTGTGTCCTGCGCTGATGGGTATCTCCGATGCCGGGCCTGGGGTTGCCGCCTCACAATCGGCGAAGCCTTGTTGCTGTGGTAAAACCGGTGACTGCTGCGGGATGGCATGCTGCGGAACGTCGGCTCCGAAACCCAGTCCTTCGCCGGTTCCCGTCAAACCGCAGCAGGAGCGAATCGGCCTGCTTCACCTGGCTTTGATGCAGGCCATCACCCGCTTGCGCGGGTTGACCGGCAGCGGGCAAAACGGTTTCGCAGCCTCTCCCACTTGTGATCTAAGCGGGACAGCTACTCTCCAAGCGAAACAAATCCGCCTTCAGGTCTAACCCGACCGTCCGGCGCTCTCGCTGCTCGCCGTGCTTTTCCCCTTCGATGTAGGGTCCGCCGTGCGGACCAGCTTCGATGTCTCGAACCATTGAGGGATTATGGTCCGTACAGCGGACCCTACCGGGTTTTTTCCTCCAACCAGCTTATGGTGTTTTTATGCTGCGCACTCTTTCCGGTCTCGTCGGGTTTCTGGGCCGACATTGGGGCCAAATGATCTTTCTGGCGGCGGTTGTCACCACGACGGCTGCGATGGCGTTTATTCCGCCTTTGCGAACCGAAGCGGAGATCTCTTGGCGGAAAGCGATGTTGTGGGCGGGTTTCGCGGAGGCCGAAACCGATGCGGGCACGATTTATTGGTGCCCCATGCACCCTCAGATCAAACGGAAAAACGCCAACGATGTCTGCCCAATCTGCAACATGGCTTTGGTTCCACTCGCAGGCGGGCACGTCGAAGCCCCCGATCATCTCACGCTGACAGCCCGGCAGATTCAACAAGGCGGTGTGGCTTACGAGCCGGTAATTCGCCGCAAACTCTTCCGCGAGATCGACACCACGGGCCGCATCGCTTCGGATGAACGCCGCGAGGCGAAGATCACGTCTTGGGTTCGCGGCAAAAGTCGCATCGAAAAATTGCACATCGACTTCACCGGCCAACGGGTGGAAAAAGGCGAACTGATGGCCGAACTTTACAGCCCGGAATTGATCGTCGCCCAGCAGGAATACTTAATGAATCTGGAAGGACCAGGCGTGCCGGGCGTCGATCTAACGGGTTCTTCCAAGCAGAAACTTCGCGATCAAGGGATGACAAAGGAACAAATCGAACGCCTTGCCCAGAGCAAAAAGGTGCTGGACCGGATTCCAATTTACGCCACGCTCAGCGGCACGGTCATGCACCGCTTCGTTCAAGAAGGGCAATACGTCGGCGAAGGCGACATACTGTTTCACATCTCCGATCTGTCGCATCTGTGGCTGTTCGCGGATGTCTATGAAGAAGAACTCGCCTTGGTCTCTGTCGGTCAGCCGGTGACGATCACCGTGCGCAGCTTCACGGGGGATGAATTTCAAGGAAAGGTGGCGTTTATCGACCCGATGGTTGAACAAGGCAGCCGCACGATTCCGGTTCGCATCGACGTGGAAAACCCAGACCGCCGTCTCAAGCCGGGCATGTACGCGCGGGTGCAATTGCGGAAGGATCTGGGCGAAAAATTGGCCGTGCCCGCAAATGCGGTGTTGTGGTCGGGCGAGCGGCAGGTGGCGATCGTCAAACAGGGGGAAGGCACGTTTCAGCCGCGACAAATCGAGATCGACCCGATTTGGCTCAACGTAGATCAGTCGAGCGATTCACCCAGCAGCCATCTGGAATTCGGCTCCGCGAACGTTCGCTATCACGAAGTCCGCGCGGGTCTCAGGCCCGGCGAACAAGTCGTAACGTCGGGAGCTTTTCTGCTCAATTCGGAAAGCCAATTTCAAAGCGTGCTGACCAAAATGCTGCCACCCCGCATGGAACGCGCCACGCTGGAAGAGGCCGTGGGCGCGGAACTCGCGGCCCGCATTCGCAAGGTGTTGGATGCCTATTACGGCCTGAGCCGATCTTTGGCCGACGACGACCTAAAATCTATTCCGCAGCAGGCCGAAAAACTGGCCCAATCCGCCGATGACTTAGCGCAAAAGGCGGATGAAAACCACGCGAGCCAGTTATTGAGCCAAGCCCGGCATTTGGCGGAACTCGCCCGCAAACTCACCGGCAAAGAGCCAAAAGAACTGCACCCAGCGCGGGTCGAGTTCGGCCAAGTCAGCCGGGTGCTGGTTTCGCTCTTGGCAGATAACGGCGGACAAACGCTGTTCGGCAAAGATGTGTTCTACTTCCACTGCGGCATGGCCAAGGTCGGCTATGAAAACTGGCTCTGGTGGAGTCCCGAAACACACAACCCTTACATGGGCCAAAGAATGCTCAACTGCGGCAGCCGCTTGGAGATGCTGAAACCATGATTGGTAAGCTCATCGCTTGGTGCGTCGATAATCGGTTTCTGGTCAGCATCCTCGCGGTGTTGATTGCGGTGATCGGTACTTGGGCGACCTATACGATTCCGATTGATGCCATTCCCGATTTGTCGGACGTGCAGGTTATCATCTACACGCCTTGGCAGGGCCGCGATCCGCAGACGATTGAAGACCAAGTCACTTATCCGCTGACGACCACGATGCTTTCGGTTCCCAACGTGGCGGATGTTCGCGGCTATAGTTTCTTCGGGTTCTCGTTCGTCTACGTGATCTTCGAGGATGGAACCGATATGTATTGGGCGCGGAGTCGCGTGCTGGAATACTTGAACCAAGTGCAAGGCCAGTTGCCGGAAGAAGTCACGCCCCGGCTCGGTCCGGACGCCACCGCCTCGGGTTGGGTCTACATCTACACGCTGGAAGACACGGAACACAAATACGATCTTGGCGAACTGCGGGCAATTCAGGATTGGTACGTTCGCTATCAACTCGCCAGCGTGGAAGGCGTGGCGGAAGTGGCTTCCATCGGCGGCGCGGTGCGGCAATACCAGATCGAAGTCGATCCCCGCCGACTGCTGCTTTACGAAATGCCTTTGGAAAAAGTGATCGCCGCGATTAAAGACTCCAACAACGATGTCGGCGGCCGGGTGATCGAGATTACCGAGACCGAACACATGGTGCGGGGGCGGGGTTATATCCACGATGCGAAAGACTTGGAGAACATCGTGCTCTCCGCGACCGATAAAGGCACGCCGGTGCTGCTTGCGGATGTTGCCAAAGTCAGCATCGGCCCGGACATGAAGCGCGGCATCGCCGAGAAAAACGGCCAAGGCGAAACCGTGGCCGGCGTGGTGGTGATGCGCTATGGCGAAAACTGCGCTCAAAACCATCGACGCCGTGAAAGAGAAAATCCGCCAGATCGAAGCCGGCTTGCCCGCAGGCGTGGTGATTCGCTCGGCCTACGACCGCAGCGGATTGATCCATCGTTCCATAGACACGCTGATTCACACGCTCGGCGAAGAACTGCTGATAACCTCCATCATCTGCCTGATCTTTCTGCTCCACGTCCGCAGCACTTTGGTGGCAGCGGCAGTGCTGCCTTTGGGCATTTTGCTGGCGTTCATCATTATGAAGCTGACCGGCATCCACGCGGACATTATGTCAATGTCCGGAATCGCCGTGGCCATCGGTGCAATGGTGGATTCTTCCATCGTGATGGTCGAGAACCTGCATAAGCACAAGGAGAGCAATCCCGATGCCGACCACTGGCAGCTCGTGAAAATTGCGGCCCAGGAAGTGGGGCCGGGGTTGTTTGTGGCTTTGCTGGTCGTGACGGTTTCGTTTCTGCCGGTGTTCGTTTTGCAAGGCCAGGCGGGGCGGTTGTTCAAGCCGTTGGCTTTTACCAAATCGTTCGCGATGGGGGCGGCGGCGTTTATCGCGGTCACGGTGATTCCGGTTTTGATGGGGTTTTTCGTGCATGGGAAAATACGCCCGGAAGACAAAAACCCCGTCAATCGGTTGGTGATCTGGTTATACATGCCGTTTATTCGTTTTGCTTTGCGGTTTAAGTTCGCGGGCATGGCAATTGCGTTCGGGTTGTTGGCGGTGACCTTCGTGCCTTGGTCGAAGCTCGGCAGCGAATTCATGCCGCCGCTGCACGAAGGGGACATTCTCTACATGCCCACCACGCTGCCGGGGTTGTCGGCGACCGAAGCCCGCCGCTCGCTGCAAATTCAAGATCAGTTGGTGGCCCAGTTCCCTGAAGTGCGAACCGTGCTGGGCAAAATGGGCCGTTTTGACACGCCGACCGATCCGGCTCCCTTGAACATGGCTGAAACACACATCGCCTTAAGGCCCGAAGAAGATTGGCCCAAACGGTTGATCGCCAAAGGCTACCTGAAACAACGCGCGCGGAGCATGCTAACGGAATTGGAGAACGCCAAGTTTCTTACCGAAACGGGGCAAAAGTTGGACAAGGAAAAGATCGCCCAACAAGCCGAAGGCATGAGCCGCGCGGAACTCACCACCGCCACGCGGATGGAATTGGTCACCGCATTGAATCGCGGCTTGGATCGGCTGCGCGAAGATCTTAAAGCAGCATCGGGAACAATCCACCGCACGCGGCGAAAAGTTCGGCTCCCGCTTTGATGAGCAGATCTTGGAAGACCAATGGGCGGCGGACATCCTGCAAAAACAGATGGTCGAGATCCGCACCGAGTTGCCGAAGCAAATCATCCAACGACTGACGCAACACCTGGTCGAGATCATCATTTCGCAAGCCGGGATTGCCAAAGCGCGAGAAGCCGAGGCCATCACGATTCTCCGCAAGAAATGGAAAGGGCGCATTGAAGCGCAAAAACTTCCGCTGGTCGCCACCACGTTTGCGGAACTCACCAAAGAGGAAATGCAACGGGAAATCAGCATCCCCGGCATGCCCAACTGGTGGCTGATGCCCATTGAAACCCGCATCGGCATGCTCACCACCGGCATGCGGGGGTTGTTGGGCCTCAAACTTTACGGAACCGATCTGGATCAACTCGCCAAGATCGGAGTGCAGTTGGAGGAAGTTCTCAAGGATGTGCCCGGCACGCTAAGCGTTGTGGCCGAACGGGCCATGGGCGGGCATTACGTGGACATCACCGTCAACCGCAAGGAATGCGCCCGCTACGGTCTGAAAGTCGGGGACGTGCAGCGAATGGTCGAGACCGCCATCGGTGGCATGAACGTCGCCACCACCGTCGAAGGGCGTTATCGTTTTCCAATCAACGTCCGCTATCCGCGCGAACTCCGGGACGATCCGCAAAAGTTGCACCGCATTTTAATCGCCACGCCCAAAGGGCAACTCATTCCGTTGGGACAGGTGGCCGAGGTCAAACTGATCGATGGCCCGCCGGTGATTAAGAGCGAATCCGGCTTGCTGTTGGTCAATATCCCGGTGGACCTCGAGGCCGGTTTGGACATCGGCACTTACGTCGAAAATGCCCAGGAGGAAATCGACAAAGCCATCGCCCAAGGCCGGCTAAAATTGCCCGCCGGTTACTACACCGAATGGAGCGGCCAGTACGAATTCATGCAGCAGGTTCGCCAGCGGTTGACGCTTATCATTCCGATTACGCTGGCGATTATTTTTCTGCTGATCTACTTCAACATGAAGAACATTACCGAGACGCTGATTACGATGCTCACGCTGCCCTTTGCGCTGATCGGCGGCGTGTGGGGCTTGTATTGGCTGGGCTACAATTGGAGCGTGGCCGTGGCCATCGGCTTTATCGCCTTGACCGGGTTGGCCGCCGAGACCGGCATCATCATGCACGTCTATCTCGAACTGGCATACAAAAAACACCGCCGGGAAAAAGGCCGACCGCTCACGCCCCAGGAACTCCACGCGGCGGTGATCGATGGGGCCGTCTTGCGGGTGCGGCCCAAACTGATGACCGTGCTGACCGACTTCATCGCCTTGCTGCCGATTCTCTGGGCGACCACACCGGGAGCCGGCCCGATGAAACGCATCGCGATTCCGGTCATCGGCGGCGTGATTACCTCTGCGATTCACACGCTGATTTTGATTCCCGTGTACTTCACGCTCTATAAACGCTGGGAACAATGGCGCGAACAGCGAAACAACGGCAATGCGGAAACCGAACACCCAAGCGAACCGGAACTGGTGACAGCCGAATCGTGATAAACCGGGCAAACTGCGAAACATGATCCGACAACCCGGTGGAATCGTGGTGCCGCATTTCAGGAATCTATCAAGCCCCCCAATCGGCACAACCGATGTTTCCGGCAGGGTGCGTGCCAGTGATGAGAGGAACCGTGTTCGATGCGATTTCATAAGTGGGGTCTTTCGCTTTCCATCGGGGCAATCGCCGGCTGTGCCACCCCGCCGTCGCCATTGGCTTTGCCGAAAAAAGTCTCCCCCGCGATTGCCGAGCGAGTCCAACAGCCGGAAGTGATGAATGAAATCAAATCGCCCGCCGTGCTCTCTATCGAAGAGACGCTGAATGGGCCGCATCCGGTTCTTGTTTTCGTCGGGGCCGCTTTGGAACGAAACCCGGAGATCAAGGCCGCAGAACGGCGGGTGGCCACTTTGGGAGAGATCATCCCGCAAGTCACGGCCCTTGATGATCCGACCGTGCAGAACACCAATTGGCCGCTGAGAAACTATGCCCTGCAAACGGCATCGGGCCGATTGCCCAACACGCTCACGGTTTCGCAACGGTTTCCCTGGCTGAGCAAACTGCGGGTGCGGGGAGAAATCGCGGAACAAGAAACTCAAATCGCCCTCGCTCAATTGGCCGAGGCCCAATTGAAAATCGTCGAAGCCGTGCATCTGGCATATTACGACATGGCTTACTATCAACGGGCTATAAAGATCAGCGAGGAAAACAGAGCGCTGCTGAAAAAACTCGTCACGCTGGCGGGGGTCAGGTTTTGCGCGGGTGGCAGTCAACAGGATGTGTACCGCGCTCAGTTGGAAGTGGACAAACTCGACGAACAGTTGATTTCGCTCCGCCGGCAACTTCACGTGGCTCAGGCCGACTTGACGGCTTTGTTGCACGTCTCACCGGAGTTGGAACCTTTGGCGGCGGAACCTTTGGCGGTTCCCTCGGCCCCGGAAGCGGTCGAGGAACTTTACGAACTCGCCATCCGCTGCCGACCCGAACTTCAAGAAAAATTACAGGCTATCGTCCGCGATGAACGCAAACGAGAACTGGCCTGCCTGGAGTATCGTCCCGATTTCGTGATGGGTTTAGGCTGGAGTGCGGTCTCGCAAAGCGGGGCAGTTTCGCCTGTGTCCAACGGGCACGACAACTTTAACTTCACCGTCGGCATGAGCCTGCCCATCTGGCGGGACAAACTGCGGGCCGGTGTCCGCGAGGCCGAACATCGCACGGCGGAAAGTTCCCGCCGCTACGATGCCACCCGCGATGACACCTTCCGCCAAATTCGCCGACTCATCGCCCAGACAGATGCCTACCAAGAACAAAGGCGGTTGTTTCGCGAGAACATCCTGGTGCGTGCCGAGCAGACGTTTCAAAGATCCCTGGCCGATTATCCCGTGGGCCGGGTCGATTTTCTGCAAGTCATCGACAACTATTCTGCGCCGTTGATGTTCCGCATTCAGTTGGCGCGACTCGAAGCCAATCTGGGGCAAACGCTGGCTTCGTTGGAACGAGTCGTCGGCTGCCAATTGGCATCGCCGACTTCTTCGCCCCAAACCGACACGCTTCCCAAGAATTCCCTGCGAACGAAGAATAGAAAATCGATCTGCCAAAGAGGCTCGCTCGGGCGGATGAGGAAATGGTTCGGAAGAAACGCGAACCGCCAAGGGAAGAATTACCAAAGATCCGCGAGGAGGAATCGCAGGCTGGCCACGATCAGCAGGATCTCGACCAGCGCCACAAACAGCGGTTCCGGCATTTGATCAAGGAGGCGTTTGCCGAGGTAACTGCCGGCAATCACGAAGACGCCAAAAAGCAAACCGATGGCGATACCGGACGGCGTCAAGAGGGAAATGCCGCCGTAGATTCCGAGCTTCGTAATGTGCATGATGGCGGCTGTCATGGCTTCGCTGCCGATGTAGGCTCCTTTGACGAGACCGGCGGCGAGGAAAAATGGAGCGGCAAATGGGCCGGCCGTTCCCAAGACCGCCGAGAGAAATCCCGAGGCGGCCCCCACGAATCCGAACCGCGAAGGAGCCAGCGTTCGGAGAGGGATCTGCCGATGTCGGCGGATGCGGCGGTAGACAACCATTGCGATCAAATACGCACCGAGCAGCCGAGTCAGTGCGGCCAACGGGGGCGACGGCGAAAAGCAATCCGCCAGCGACTGCTGCCGGGACGCTGCCGAGCGAAAACCAACCGATGATCGGCCAATTCAGTTCGCGATGATTGAAACCCGCGCGGGCGGCGTTGCCGAGGAGTTGGACGACCGTCAAAATCGGCACCGCCTGCTGCAAGTCCAGCGCCGCCGTCAACACAGGCAGCAGAATCGCCGCCCCGCCGAAGCCCGTCACCGCAGAGAAAACTCGCCGCGAACCCCGCGAGAGAAAGCAGCAAAAACATCGGCCACGGCAAATCCATGTCCCGCTCTCAAGTCGTCGCGATCATTCGATGGCGGTGGGGGCGAAGTTGTTCAGTTGGTTTTGCTTCTTGCGGTCGAGCAATTGTTGCACGGCCCGGCGTTGTCCGCCACTCTGTTGAAGAGCCGTGCCGATGATCGCCGGGTTCAAGCCGCCCGTCAATTGCAGCCCGTTAATCTGTGCGCCGATCTGCCTGGCCCGCGTGAGGGCCGTAATTTGATCGAGGCTGGTTTGGCGGTAGCGTTCTTGCACGGCCAACACGGCAGGGTAACTTAACTGGCCTTGCTGGTAGCCTTTAATGGTCAACGTCAGCGTCTTTTGAAGTTTGGGAAGCACGGTGTCTTTGAGTTTCTGCGACTCGTTGCGGGCCTGGACATAATCCCGATAACTGCCGACCAATTGATCGCGGAGCACCAGGCGAACCCGTTCGAGTTCCGACTTGGACCGATGCAATTCCTGGAACGAAAAATAAATCTGCCCTTGGTTGCGGTCGAAAAACGGAACCGGCAAGGCGACCAACGCATTGACCGTGCCGTAGTCCAACTGGCGATCGTAGTTGCCCACGACTTGCACGGTCACGTCGGGAATCGGCGTGACTTGGTCGCGGATCAGTTGCCGATGCGCGAGACCAACCTGAGCCTCGGTGGCTCGCAACTGCGGGCTTTCCGCGAGCAGCCGTTCCCATTCCTCGTCGAAGACAAAATCTTGGAGGCTGTCTTGAACTTCGTTGATCGGAGACATCGGCAGTTCGGGCCGACCGACGATCACCGCCAACTGCCTCCAAGCGGCTTCGTGCTCGGCACGGGCATTCTGCAAGGCCAACTCCAATTGGGCGACTTGGACTTCTGCCTGAAGCACATCCGTTTCAGGTACTTGCATGCCTTTGAACAAATCTTGGGCCGCTTTCAGGCTTTGCAAAGCCACATCGTGAATTTCTTCGACCAATGCGACCTGCTGCTGTGCCCCGATTACATCGAAGTACCGCAGTTTGACATCGGTCAGCACGCGCAGTCGTTGCGATTGCACATCCTGGCGTCTCTCTTCCAAGTCGAAGCTTTCCACGTCCCGATTCTTCTGCAATTTACCCGCCGTGACGAAGGTTTGCTGCACGAGCATCCCATTGGTGTGCGATTGGTTTGCTTGCGTGGCATCGCTTTGCACGTAGCCCAACGTGGGGTTGGGATACAGCCCGCTTTGAATCCAATGCCCTTGTTCTTTCTCAACTTCCGCGGCGGCCAATCGCATCGTGGGGTTGCAATCCATTGCGATTTGTTCCAACTGGGCCAGCGTGAAACCTGTTTCGGGAACCGCCAAGATCGCATGGTCTTCGCTTGCCGAGGGAAGTGAACCCGCCCCGGTTTTTGATGTGGAACCTGCCGGCAACGGCGGAACGAGCGCCGGCTTGTCGGCCTCTTTTTGCTTCATTTTTTCTTGCGGGCTTTCATCGGCGATTTGCCGAATCCAGGTTTGCCTTTGTGCGGAACGAATGGGTCGGCAGGCGGGGATTTTCGGTTCTTTCGTCCCAATGCCCGCCGGTTCGAGGTTGGCACACGAAGAACACGCGGACAAGGCCGCCGCGAGAAAGAGTTGCGAGACGTGAATTCGAGGCATGGAACGCTCTCAACGAATGAGGGAAGATTTCGCTAGAAAGGTAATCGTTGCGATCACCCCGCCGGGTTTCGCGCGTTCCCTACAGTAACAATCTTCCCAATGCCCCCCGGACCGAAAGCCATTTTTCATGCCGGGCCATTTTGCAGCAGTCGGCCCGCATCGTCGATAACAGTGGAACTTCCCTCGCGGCGGGCAGGGCTTCAAGACCACCCACAAAACGCACTCGCTGCGAAGTTGCCTCCGAGCGGTTCGCGACTGCCGCCGCCAGGCAAAACGGGCACCTCGGGCATTCGCGGTGTTTTTGGTGCTTGGGCTTTGGTTGCGAATTCGGTTCTTCATTTCGACAATGCGAACCGCAGCAACAACACTGCGGAGCAACCGTTCGGGAACCCGGCGTTTCCCTGTCAAAAGCCACGGCAGCGCAGGCGCAGCATGGAACCACGGCTTGCCATGCCACCGCGACCATCAAAATGCTGCAAACCGCACCGCGAAAACTTCTCACAACGCGCCCTTCCCCGATCAAATTCTAAGAAACCTTATCGATTGTATCGACAATTCCAGGAATCCGGCTTGATCCAAAGATTTCAACAGGGCCGATTGCAAGAAACGGCAACCGCTGAAAGCGCTGAAAGTTTGGGACAAAGTTCGGGTTGTTCTCGGTGGGGCCATCGCATAAAATAGTGGTCCACGACTCTTTTTGAATCCGATCCCAATTCGTGCGCATGCTTTATCGTTTAATCACCCTCTGCTTGCCGAGTCTCGGCATCTTGCTTTGCCCCTTTGCTTGCCTGGGGACGGGAGTGATGAGCAAACGGGCGATGACTTCGCCCTGTGGTTGTTGCGAACACTCGGCGGGCGGCGATTCTCTTCCGCAGGATGAAACCCCGCCTCGCGATGGTTGCCATCACGAATGCGTCAACAATGCGCTTGTCGAATCCGTAGCGAAGTCGCTCACGTTGATTCCCAACTGCGTGTTCTTTGTAGATCGGGCTTGGCTGTCGGAATCCCTCGGCGGGGCTTTGTCGGCGGATCGTCAAACCGCGTTGGCCGATTATGCGATGCACCCGGAGTCAACTTCCGGGATCGCGGTGCGCCTCTCGCTCGCTTCGCTGCTGCTGTAATCCTCGGCTGCCCCGCCGACCTGTTTTGCTCCCGTAAGTCCTACTTGCGGTCGAGCGGATCTTTCGGGATGGAATGATTCCTTCCACGCGACTTCTTCCTATACAGCAGGAAATTCCTATGAGCCATGCCATAGTAGAACATCCGGCGAGCGATGGTTCGCCTCCTCTTTCCAATCAACCCGCGCCGGCGAAGACTCGCAGTTGGGGAATGGCCGCGCTCGTTTGGGCGGGACGGAGCGTGCCCACGGTTCTGGTCTTGGCTTTGCTGGCCGGCGTGGGATATTACGGACATCGTTGGGACTGGAAACTGCCGAAGTTCCAAACTCTGGCGGGGGCGAAACCCGCCGAACCGGACGATTGGTGCGAAGAGCACGGGGTTCCCGAATCGCAGTGCATCGCCTGCAATCCGAAATTGATGCCGCCAGGCCCGGATTACGGTTGGTGCAGCGAGCATGGCGTGGCCAACTGCCCGCTGCATCACCCGGACGTGGCACAACTTAAACACAAGCCCAGCATTTCCGAGGCTGATTTCAAACGGGCCGCACGAGCCTTGGCCGTTGCGGATCGCAAGCAAAATAATGCCGTTTGTCGGCTGTACCAAACGCGAATTCAGTTTGCTTCGCTGGAAGCCGTTCGGCAAGCGGGCGTGGATGTCGAACTTGTTGACCGGCAGCCGATTGTCGAAGCGGTCGCAGGCAACGGAGAGATCACCTACGATCCCACGCGGTTGGCCAGCCTGTCTTCCCGCGTGCCGGGCACAGTTTGGCGGGTGGAAAAAAACATCGGCGACAAAGTTCAAACTGGCGATGTGTTGGCGTTGATCGATGCCGTCGCGGTGGGCCAAACCAAGACCCAACTCATGCAGGCATTGGCCGAGGAACAATTGCAGCAGCAGAATGCCACCCGGCTGAAAGAAGTGGGCGGCGTGGTGGCGGGTCGGCAGGTATTAGAAGCCGAGGCCGCTTTGGCGAAAGCCCGCGCCGCCGTACTCGCCGCAGAACAATCCTTAATCAACCTGGGCCTGCCGGCGGATGTGGAAGCCTGGCGGGGGTTATCCGAACGCGAAGTGCTAAAAAAACTTCGCTTCTTAGGTCTGCCCGAAAACATTCGCGCGCACCTCGACGAAAAAATGGCGACTACCAATCTGATTCCCGTCGTCTCGCCGATGGATGGTGAGATTATGGATCGCCAAGTTGTGGCCGGCCAAGTCGTGGATGCTTCCCGCGTGCTGTTTCAAGTCGGCGATACCCGGAGCATGTGGTTGATACTTAACGTCCCTTTGGAGAAAGCAGGCAAACTCTCCTTGGGCCAACGAGTGCGGTTTCATCCCGATGGCAGCGAGCGTGAAGTTTCGGGGATGCTGGATTGGATCAGTTCGGCGGCGGACCAAAAAACGCGAATGGTGCAAGTTCGGGCCGAACTGGACAACCCGGACGGCCAACTTCGCAACGAGACCTTCGGAACCGGCCAGATCATCTTACGCGAAGAAAAGGATGCGATTGTGGTTCCCAACCAAGCCGTGCATTGGGAAGGCTGCTGCCAAATCGTGTTCGTCAGGGACAAAAACTATTTTGACGGCCCCCACGAAAGCCCCAAAATATTCCACGTGCGCACGGTTCGCCTGGGCGTAAAGACCGAAAAATACACGGAAGTCATCGCCGGCGTGCTGCCCGGTGAAGTCGTGGCGGTGAAAGGCAGCGATGTGCTGCAAGCGCAACTCCTCAAAAACAACCTCGGCGCAGGCTGCGGCTGCGCGGACGATTAATAGAGGCGCGGATGCTGAATCGGCTGATTGATTTTTCGCTGCATCACCGGGCATTGGTGATTCTGGGCACGCTGGTGCTAATGGCCGCCGGCGGGCTTGCGCTCGGGCAATTGGACATCGACGCCTTCCCGGATACCACGCCGGTCCAAATCCAAATCAACACGGTTGCCCCGGCGCTCTCGCCCGAAGAAATCGAAAGGCAAATCACGTTCCCCGTCGAGCAAGCCATCAGCGGGCTGCCGGGTTTGCAAGATTTGCGTTCGCTGTCCAAGTTCGGCCTTTCGCAGGTGGTGGTGATCTTTGAAGATGGGATCGACATCTACTTCGCCCGGCAACTCATCAACGAACGACTCAGCACGGTGGAACTTCCCGAAGGCATCGAGCGCCCGCGAATGGGGCCGGTTTCGACGGGCTTGGGCGAAGTGTTCCATTACGTTCTCAGTTACGAAGGCATGGATTTCAGCCAAGTCTCGCAAGCCGAACGCATCCGCCGTCTGACCGAACTGCGGACGCTGCACGATTGGGTCATCAAGCCGCAACTTCGCTCCGTGCCCGGCGTGGCCGAGGTCAATAGTTGGGGCGGTTACGAGAAGCAATATCAAATTCGACTCGATCCCGACCGGCTCATCAAATACGGCCTGACTTTCGATCAAGTCGCCCAAGCCGCCCGGCAGAACAACCAAAACGTGGGCGGCGGCACGATCACGGCGGACAGCCAAATGCTGCTCGTCCACGGCGTGGCCCGCACCACGAACCAAGAACAGATCGAGAACATCGTCATCGCTTCGGAAGATGGCGTGCCGATCCGCATTCGCGATGTGGCGGATGTGCAAATCGGCCACGAAATCCGCCGTGGCGCGGTGACGGCCAACGGGCGAGGCGAAGCCGTGCTCGGCCTGGGCATTATGTTGATGGGCGAGAACAGCCACGAAATCACTTGGGCATTGAAGCGAAAGCTGGAAGAGATCAAGAAAACTCTCCCGCCCGGCGTGATAATGCAAACCGTTTACGACCGCACCGAATTGGTCAACCAGGTGATCGACACCGTGCGGAAGAACCTGTTTGAAGGTGGGCTGTTGGTGATCGCGGTGCTGTTCATCTTCCTGGGCAATCTGCGGGCCGGGCTGATTGTCGCGTTGGCAATTCCGCTGTCGATGCTGGTCGCGTTCACCGGCATGTGGCGGTTCGGCATCGCGGCGAGTCTGCTCAGCCTGGGGGCCATCGACTTCGGTTTGGTCGTCGATAGTTCCGTGGTGATGATCGAAAACTGCGTGCGGCATCTGGCGGATGGCCAAGGCGGCAGCCAAGACAACCGCAGCCGCCTGGAAATCATCCGCGATGCCGCCATCGAAGTCCGCAAACCCACGATGTTCGGCGAACTCATCATTATGATCGTGTACTTGCCGATCTTGACCTTGGAAGGCGTGGAAGGCAAATTGTTCCGCCCGATGGCGCTTACCGTCATCATGGCGTTGGCCGGCTCGATGGTGCTTTCGCTGACGTTAATGCCCGTGCTGGCCAGCCTGATTTTGCCCCGCAAGATCGAAGAACACGAACCGCTACTTATCCGGGGCTTGAAACGGCTGTATGCCCCGGTGCTGCGATTCACGATGCACCACAAATTCGCGGTGATTGGGTTTGCTTTGAGTCTAATGATCGTCGCGTTCGGCATGATCGCCCCGAACTTGGGAACCGAATTCGCGCCCAGGCTGTCAGAAGGCTCGATTGCGATTAACGTCGTTCGGCTGGCGGGGACCGATCTGGAAGAATCTCTCCGCTACAACACCCGTATGGAAAAAGTCCTGCTGGAAAAGTTCCCCGCAGAAATCGCGCACGTCTGGAGCCGGGTGGGCACGGCGGAAGTCGCCACCGATCCGATGGGAACCGAACTGACCGACTTCTACGTCACGCTCCGCCCCCGCGAGGAATGGAAACGGGCCAAGACGCAGGAAGAACTGGAACGATTGATCGAAGAGGAACTCCGCGATTTGCCCGGCCCGCGATTGTCGTTCGAGCAGCCCATCGAAATGCGGATCAACGAAATGACCTCCGGTGTGCGCTCGGACGTGGCCGCGATTCTCTACGGCGACGATTTCGATTTGATGGTCGATAAGGCCCGCGAAATCGAAGCCGTGTTGAAATCCATTGATGGAGCCGCCGATGTGAAAGTCGAGCAAGTCACCGGGCAGCCCGTGCTGCAAATTCACGTCAAGCAGGATGAAATCGCCCGCTACGGCATCCCCGCTAAGACCGTGCTGGATTTGATTGAATCGCTGGGCAGCAAGCACGTCGGCGAAATTTACGAAGGCCAATTGCGATTCCCGCTCATTATTCGCCTGCCCGAAAGCGTGCGGGCCGAACCGGAGGCCATCGCGTCGATTTTGGTCGCCACGCCGGCGGGCGAACGGATTCCGCTCTCGCGATTGGCCACCGTCGAAATCGTCGAAGGCCCCAACACGATCAACCGGGAATGGTATCAAAGGCGAATCGTGGTCGAAGCCAACGTGCGCGGGCGGGACATGGGCAGCTTCGTCGCCGAAGCCCGGCGGAAAGTCAACGCCCAAATCACTATGCCGAAAGGCCGTTATCACGTCGAATGGGGCGGGCAGTTCGAGAACCTCCAACGGGCACAAACGCGGCTGTTGATCGTGGTTCCCGTGGCAATGCTGATGATCTTCGCCTTGCTCTACGCGACTTATCGCAACCTCATCGATTCGCTGCGGGTCTTCACCAGCGTGCCTTTCGCGTGGATCGGCGGGATTGTCGCGTTGTGGATGCGGGACATGCCGTTTTCGATCTCGGCGGCGGTCGGTTTTATTGCCCTTTCCGGCGTGGCGGTGTTGGATGATATGCTGCTGGTTTCTACAATTCGGCAACTACGGAGGCGGGGTCGTTCGCTCGATCAAGCCGTGGAAGAAGCCGCGATGACTCGGCTGCGTCCGATTTTGATGACCACCTTGGTTGCCAGTCTCGGTTTTGTGCCGATGGCTTTTAGCACCGGGATGGGGGCCGAGGTGCAACGGCCTTTGGCGACCGTGGTCATCGGCGGCGTGTGCAGCGCGATGATGATGAGCCTGCTCGTCCTGCGGGTGCTTTACGTGGTGTTCAATCTTCCCACAAAAGGAAGCAATCACGAGGAGAGTCCGCAACCAACGGAACCGACCGAAACCGATTCGCGGCGCGTGCCCGAACCGGCTTCGGTCTGACTTTTCAACCGGCGAAAGCCAACAGGAGAAACGCATGATGGATACGAAAAAAATTGGCATGGCCGCTTTGGCAATGCTCGCCGTGACAGGGTTTGCGCTGAGCGGTTGCGGAAACGAATCCGCCGAGACGGTTCAGGCGGAAAAATCTTCCGATCCGAACGTGCAAGCCAACGTCGCGAATGCCGATCCCAGCCACGGCGGTTGGTGGTGCGTGGAACATGGCGTGCCGGAAGAAGTCTGCACGCGATGCAGCACGCATCTGGCGGCAGACTTTCAGAAAAAAGGCGATTGGTGCAAACAACACAACCGGCCTGAATCGCAGTGCTTCATTTGCCATCCCGAATTGGAAGCCAAGTTCGCCGCCCAATACGAAGCCAAAACCGGCCACAAACCGCCCCAGCCAACCGAGTAACAATCAGCAACAGGCGAGCGGGGGGCGTAAGCCCCCTGCTTCTTTCCGCCTGTTAACACTGAAGATATATTGAAATTGGGAAGCAACGCCTATGAGAACGTCTCCTTGCAAAGCCACGCTGTTCTTTGCCGGCTTATTGTTCGCTCAAATTTGCGCGAACTCGGCGGTTTTGCGGGCCGGGGAAAAGCGGCCCAACATTCTTTGGATCGTCGCCGAAAACTTCTCGAACGACTTGGGCTGCTACGGACAAAAGAACGTGGCGACGCCCCATCTCGATGCGCTCGCGGCCTCCGGAGTTCGTTATACCAATGCGTTTTCGACATCGCCGGTGTGTGCCCCCAGCCGTTCTTGCTTCATGCTGGGGATGTATCAGACCACGACCGATACCCACAACATGCGCTCGCATCGGGAGGATGATTTCAAGCTCCCGCCCGGCATTCGTCCGCTCACCCACCGACTGAAAGATGCCGGCTACTTCACCGCAAACATCACGCATTTGGGACAAGAATTGGTCGGGACCGGCAAGCTCGATCTCAATTTTGCCAAGGAAGGCAAACTTTACGACACGGCCCAATGGGACGACTTGAAAAGCCATCAACCGTTCTTCGCCCAGGTCAACCTGCCGGAAGCCGAGTACGACATCTACGACCGCAAGTCGGCGGAGAAGAAACGTGTGCCCTGGGTAGGAGAGGAATGGCATCCCCAAGTGGCCAACGCAGAAAACGTCACCCCGCCACCTTATTACCCCGACCATCCGCTTGTCCGCGAGGAGTGGGCGCGGTATCTCAATTCCATCAGCGGGGCCGATGTTCGCGTGGGGAAAATTTTGGCGAGGCTCGAAAAGGACGGCCTCAATGAAGACACCATCATCATCTTCTTCGCGGACAACGGCCGGCTGACGGCACGGGGAATTCATTGGCCGTTCGACCAGGGACTTCGCGTGCCGCTGATTGTGCGGAACGCCAAACACTTTCCCCTGCCCTCGGCGAGAGAAAAGCCGGGCCTGGTTAGTTCGCGAGTTGTCAGCCTGCTGGATTTGACGGCCACCACGCTGTCGCTGGCCGGCATCTCGCCTCCCTTGGGCATGCAAAGCCGCATTTTTTTCGGTCCAAAGGCCGATCCGCCCAGAACCTATGCGTTCGCCGCGCGGGATCGCATTGACGAGACCGTGATCCGCATGCGTTCGGTCCACGAGGACAGGTACCACTACATCAAAAACTACACGCCGGGAGCCGGCTTTGAAACGCTGAATCGTTACAAAGAAAAATGTTTTCTCGTCAAACCTTTGATGCGGAAACTCAAGGCCGAGGGAAAACTAACGGGGCCTGCCTTGGAATTGATGAAGCCGTTTCCCGAGGAATTGCTGTTCGATACCCAGAGCGACCCGCACGAGATTCATAACCTAATCCACTCCCCAAAACCCGAAGACCAAATGGCTTTGTGCCGATTGCGGGCGGCTTTGACGACTTGGATGACCGAATCGGGTGACCGAGGCCACATCCCCGAACCCCCCGAAGTCGTCGCCCCGTTCGTCAAAGAAATGCACGACTGGTTCGGCACCCCCGAATGGGTGAAGGAATAGAGGATTTTGGAAGGGGGTCAGGCCCCATTTTCCATCTCAAAAGCCAAGTTTCGATGAAAATCTTGCCCCAGAAAATGGGGCCTGACCTCTTAAGTCCTTTACGATCCGCGTTAAGGGACGGCCGTGCCGATGGCGGGCGGGGTTTGGCAGGCGATGCCCAACATGAGGGAATTCAATCCGCTGCCGATCCCCAATAAAGCGAGGTTGTCGCCCGCCTGAACGTGGCCGCGTTCGATGCCCAAAGCGGCGGCCATCGGCAAGGCGGCGGAACCCGTGTTGCCTAGAAATTCCACGGTGGGAAAGTCGGCTTCCAGCGGCAAACCGAGTCGTTCCAACAACAATTTCCGATGCGCCCGCCCGACTTGGTGCGTGAAAATTTTATCCACGTCGGCATTGGTCCAGCCCAGTGTTTGGCAGGTTTCCTTCCAAGTGAGTTCCGCCAGATTGACGCCCGCGTGCAGCAAGGCTTCGGAATCGGTTTGCATGCGGGGACGGTCATCGCCGTGGCGTTCAGATTTCACCCCGCCCGCACAGAGCGCATGGCTTTGGGTGTCGGTGCGATAATTGCCGCCCAATAGGCGATTGCCGGTTCGGCTGATTTCCGCATGGCACAACACAATCGCCGCCGACCCCGAACCGATTGTCAGCGAGGCGAATTCCAGCTTGACGTCTTTGCGGGTGATTGTGGGGGTGTGCAGCAGAGTGTCGATGGTTCCTTCCACCAGAGGGCGACCGATTTCCGTGCCCACCACCACGCCCGCGCGAATCTGGCCCAATTCGATCATGTTGGCGACCAACAGCAGGCCGTTAAGCAATCCCAAACAGGCATTGCTGACATCCAACACCAGGCAATCCCCGGAAAGACCGGCGGCCAGATGAACCGCGTTCGCGGTCGCGGGTTCCATTTGATCCCGGCAGACCGAGCCATGCACCAACGCCCCGAACAAAGCGGGATCGATCCCAGAGGCTTCAACGGCCGTTTTGGCGGTGATTCCGCTGATCGTTCCCGGCTGCGTGCCTGGATCGAAAAATCGCCGCTCGCGGATGCCGGTCATCAACTCCAACCGGCCGGCGGGCAGGTTGAGCCGCTCGTAAACGGGAGCGAGGCGGGTTTCGATCTCGTCGGAGGTGACGATGCGGGGAGGCAAAACGTAACCGAACGCCTCGACGCAAACAGACCGATACCGCATCGCATTCCGTTCCTGAAAGGGAAGCTCTCGAAAGAAAGCTTAAACTGATGCGGTGGTTTTCGCGGGGTGAGAGCCGCCCAGTTGTTCGGCGAGGCATTCGATCTCATCGACCTGCCGGTTGCGGTCGTTGGTGGTTTCCTCGGAAGGGAAACGGCATTCGAGCAAGGCACTATTTCGCAAGCAGCCGAGACCGTTGAGCAAAAGCGTGCGTTGTTGCGGTGTCAGTTCAATATGGATGGTTTCATTCATGGGATTAAAAACCTTTTCGCGGTCAGCCTGGGGCCGATGAATTTTGGAGGAAATCGTGAGGTGAGGGATTCTTCAATTCAAACTCCACGTGTAATCCTAAACCACGCGATTCCTCTCGACAACTGGGCTTGACAAGAACTGGGAAAAAACCTGAGTTTTTCCCGAATCGCCCTCCGATTGGCGAAAGTTTAACGACCGATCCGGGTGTTACGAGCCGCCATAATGGCCGGTATCTTCGGGATTTGCGGCAGAACCGGGAGAATCGGCCGGCGTGCCGTTGCCTTGGGCGGTGGAGGGAAATTCCCCATCCGAGTCGGCATTCAGATTGCCGGTGCGGAAGGCTTCGGCCATCGCTTGGGGAATCGCGGCCTCGGCCAGCACGACTTTGGCTCGGTTTTCTTGAGTTAAGGCTTGCATTTCCTGTTCGCGGGCGACCGCTGCTGCCCGGCGTTCCTCGGCTTTGGCCCGGGCGATGCGAACGTCCGCTTCGGCTTGATCGGCCTGAAGCCTGGCCCCCACGTTGTCGCCCACATCAATGTCGGCGATGTCGATGGAGACAATTTCGTAAGCAGTTTGGGAATCCAAACCTTTTTCCAGCACCCGCCGGGCGATCATCATCGGATTGGCGAGCACTTCCTTATGGGTTTCGCAAGAGCCGATGGCCGAGACTATGCCTTCGCCCACGCGGGCGATGACGGTTTCTTCCGTCGCCCCGCCTACGAGTTGGGCCAGATTGGTTCGCACGGTCACACGGGCCTTGGCTTTCAGTTGAATCCCATCTTTGGCGACGCCGTCCAATGTGTTTCGGCCATAACGCCGGGGATCGGGGCAATCGATGACTTTAGGGTCTACGCTGGTTTGGACGGCTTCAAACACGTTTCTCCCGGCCAGGTCGATCGCCGCCGCGTTTTCCCAATCCAATGCGATGTCTGCCCGATGTGCTGCGATTAAGGCCCGCACCAAACGCTGCACGTTTCCGCCCGCCAGATAATGGGCTTCCATTTCACGGGTGGTGATCGCATCCAACCCAGCCTGCACCGCCATAATCTTGGCATCCACAATGACTTGCGGATTGACCTTTCGCAGCGACATCACCACCAGATTCAACGGGCCGATCCGCGCTCCCGAAACCATCGCCCGCACGTACAAGCCGATGTAACGGCTGAAAATCATCAGGAAGACCAGGAAGAGCAGACCGCCGATGACCAAGGCAATGACGCCCACCGTACTCCAAGGCATTGTTATCCAAGCTCCCTATTCATCGAGTGAAATGCAGACCCAAACTCGGAGATCGGGCAAGGGGAATGTATTGTAGTGGGGAGTTCTCAGCCGTTGCAACGCGCGGGATTTTCGATTTCGAGGATTTTCCCGATTCCAAAAGCAATTCCCGGCGAAGAGTTTGGCATTTTTCAGAGAATTTCCGTATCCTATTAATCGCGAGGCAACCCAAATCCCGCGTGAGACCTTCTCATTTTATTTGGCGTTTTGGGTTTGGGCAAATCATACATACAAATCTATAAATCATTTTTCGTTCAGGATAGAAACTATGAGCGCCGATGAACGCATCTCCGCATTGCAATTGCAACTCCCCGAGGCTCCCAAGCCGGGGGGGATTTACCAACCGGCGGTGGAAGTCGGCAATATGTTGTACGTTTCCGGGCATGGGCCGGTTCAGTTGGATGGAAGTTTAATCACGGGCCGAGTCGGCCAAGACCTAAGCGAAGAACAAGGCCGAGAAGCCGCCCGCCAAGTGGGACTGACAATTCTTGCCACCTTAATGGCCCATCTGGGGTCTTTGAATCGCATCGAACGGGTGGTGAAGGTGTTGGGCATGGTCAATGCCGCCTCTGATTTTCAACGCCATCCCTCGGTTATCAATGGGTTCAGCCAATTGATGGTGGATGTCTTTGGCGAAAACGGCCGTGGTGCCAGAAGTGCCGTCGGCATGGGTTCCCTGCCGAGCAACATCGCCGTGGAAGTGGAAGCCATTTTTCAATTGAAGGATTGAGTTCGTTTCCTAAAATCCCTCTCGGAATATAGAAAGCATCCTGCCGTGGCTGAGACTCTTAAACCCCGCACCGTTCAGGTTTATTTGGGTCCGCGAAGTTATGATGTCTTCATCGTGACCGACTACCTGCCCCAGATCGCGGCGGGAATCGAACCGTGGTTCGAGGATCAACCCGGCATGAAACCCGGCCAACGAAAAGCGTTGGTCGTCACCGATCAAAACGTGGAAGACCCCCACGGCCAAGCCGTTCGCCAAAGTCTGGCCGCCGGCGGTTGGCAATGCGAACTGTTCGTGATGGAACCGGGCGAATTGTCAAAGTCGCTGCCGGTGGTCTCGGACCTGTACGACAAACTCGTCTCCATGAAAGCCGGCAGGCAAACCGTGGTGTTCGCCGTGGGCGGGGGAGTCGTCGGGGATACGGCGGGGTTCGTGGCCGCCACTTACGCGCGGGGCATCCCCTTCGTGCAAATCCCCACCACGCTATTGGCCCACGTCGATAGTTCCGTGGGCGGCAAGGTGGGCATCAATCATCCGCAGGGCAAAAACTTAATCGGGGCTTTCCATCAACCCCTGGGAGTGGTGATCGACACCAGCACGCTCAACACACTGCCCGAACGAGATTACAAAGCGGGCCTTGCGGAAGTCATCAAATACGGCGTGATCCTCGATGATGAGTTCTTCGCCTATCTCGAACAAAACGCCCAAGGCCTCAACAACCGCGCTGCGGAGGTGATGCAAACCATCATCGCTCGCAGCTGCCGATTGAAGGCCGATGTGGTGGAACAGGACGAGTTCGAGCACACCGGCTTGCGGGAGGTTTTGAATTACGGCCACACCTTCGCCCATGCCTTTGAAACCCTTTGCCAATACGGCGAATTGCTGCACGGCGAAGCGGTCGCCATCGGCATGATCTACGCCAGCCAACTCGCCGAGCGAATCAAAATGATTGAACCTACCATCACCGAAAGGCAACGGGCGTTGCTAAAAGCCGTCGGCCTTTCCGCCACGCTGCCGGAGGATTTGAACTTTTCCGTGGAAGACATGCTGAGCCGGATGCGGTTGGATAAAAAAGTCGTTGGCGGAAAGCTCCGCTTCGTCCTGCCCATGCGCATCGGCGAAGTGAAAGTCGTGGGGAACATCGACGAAGCCGAAGTCCGCGCGGTCCTCGCCGAAAACGGACACGCTTGAAGAAGAGCGGATTGGAAGAATTCCCCTTTCGGAACGGCTTGCGATATTCTTCTCCATGAGATCGAAAGGAAAGATATGAAAGACCAAATCAGTATGCCGCTCTTGGTTCCCGCAATCTTCTGCGGCTTTATTTCGTTCATGGCACTATTTATGGGAGAGAATGCCAAACCCGCATTCTTCTCGTTCTTGCCCATGTGCTTTTTCTTTGCGGCCATGCCTTTAATCGCGATGAACAAGAGAATTGCGGATCTTGAAGCAAAACTGAAGGAACAGAACGAACGCCACTCCTAATCATTCACCAGATGGTTTAATCTGAATAATCTCTTCTGTGACATGACAGACCCCGTGGGGTGGCCCAGAGTCTTGAATCTGGGTTTACGAGAGGCATTGGAACTCAAAGGTCGAGCGAAAAGGGGCAAGGGCCAAAAGCGAATTCCCCGCACTGCGTCTGGCTCTTGACTCTTGACCTTTAATGCCTCTTGTCGCTGCGCGACCCCGATTCAAGAATCGGGGCAACCCAAATCCTTAACTTAATCCTTAGAGTGGCTCAAGCGACTCCTGGTTTCTTGGAATGCGATATAATAAGTCACAGAATGGGCCGACAATCCATGCTCAGTAACGCCACCGATGATGCCAAGTTGCTGGACATGCTGCGATTGAATTTGGTTCCCGGCGTGGGGCCGAGGATGCGGCAAGCCTTGTTGGATCACTTCGGCGAAGCGGGGGAAGTCCTTAAAGCCCGCAGCCACGATTTGCGGCACGTTCCGGGGATCGGTCTGAAATTGGCGCAGGCTTTGATGGAGTATCGCGATGTGGCCCCTGCCCAGCGCGAACTGGCCCGCTGCCGAGATTTGGGGATCACATTTTACGTTCGCGGTGCGGAAGACTATCCCGCCCTGCTCGCGGAGACTTTCGATCCGCCCACGTTTTTATATTGCCAAGGCAGCGTGGAACCCCGTGATGAATTGTCGCTGGCCATCGTGGGTTCCCGCCGTTGCACACAGTATGGCTTGCGAACCGCCGAGCGGTTGGCGAACACGTTGGCCTTGGCGGGGGTGACGATTGTCAGCGGTTTGGCCCGCGGGATTGATGGGGCCGCCCATCGCGGAGCCTTGAAAGCCGGCGGACGCACGCTGGCCGTGTTGGCCACGGGCTTGGCTTCGGTTTATCCGCCAGAACATGTCCAACTCGCCCGGCAAGTCGCGAACAACGGCGGGCTGATTACCGAAATGCCGCTCGATCAAAAACCGCTGCCAGGTTTGTTCCCCCAAAGAAACCGCATCATCAGCGGACTCTCGGCGGGCGTGCTCATCGTCGAAGCCTCCAAGAAAAGCGGCGCACTGCACACGGCGAGACATGCACTCGAACAAGGCCGCGAAGTCATGGTCGTGCCCGGTCCCATCGACAGCGCAGCCAGCGAAGGTTGCCACGACTTAATCCGCGATGGAGCGACTTTGGTCCGCAACGCGGATGACATCCTCACATCCATCGGGCCTTTGGTTCAACCCGTAGCCGTCGGCCCCAAAGAAGAAGTCCACAGCCCCCGCGAACTTTTGTTGAACGAAATCGAGAAGGCCGTGTTGAATCTGGTGACGCTGGAATCTCAACACATCGACCAGTTGCTCAGAAAATCCGCCCTCGATCCTTCCCGCGTGTTGTCCACGTTGACGGTCTTAGAAATGAAGCGCTTCGTCCGCCGCCTGCCCGGCGGTTTTATGATCCGCGCCGTTAACTGAATACAATTCAATGGACCATTCCCAATAAGAACCATAACCCATTGACCACGCATGGCAAGAGATGGAACACAAGATGCGGTTTTGGCTTCAAATCTTCGGTGTTGTTGTCGCCATTTTTTGCCTTTGGGGTCAACTTGCGACCGGGATTGCGGTGCTTGGTTTGGACCATTTCATTGAACGCGAAAAAGCCGCCGGCCCTTTTTGGTTCATCATCGGCTTGGAAATTTTCGGTCTCACCGTGGCATTGATACTTATTGTGTATTTCTTCTAGGCTGAACATCCAAGGAATTCCCGACATGCCGGAGTTGCCGGAGGTGGAGACGATGGTACGCGGCATCCGCGAGGCCGTGGAAGGCTGCCGGATTGTCGATCTTTTTCAGTGCCGCTGCAATTACAAACCGATCGACGTTCGCCCCGGTTGGACAACAATTCGCCGCAAGGCCAAGGGGCAAACGATTGTGGCCGTTGGCCGTTTGGGCAAACGGGTGGTGCTGGAATTGACTGCGGGGGATTCGTTTCTCATCGAACCCCGCATGACCGGCTTGATGCTGCTGAGCGATCCGCCCGACCGGGAACATCTGAGGTTGGAATGGCGATTGATGGGGGACGGCGGCCCGCGAAGTTTGTGGTTTTGGGACCGCCGAGGTCTGGGCACGCTGAGGCTGTATTCCCCGAAAAATCTTAAAACTCACTTGGGACCGAACACATTAGGCCCCGATGCGCTGGCGATGACCGCCGAAGAATGGCAAGCCGCCTGCGGGCGAACTTCGCGGGCGATTAAAGTGGTGTTGCTCGATCAGAAAGTTGTCGCAGGGATCGGCAACATTTACGCCAGCGAAATTCTGCACGCGGCGGGTCTGGCCCCGGAACGCCCCGCCCGCGAGTTGAATCGAATCGCGTGCCGAAAATTGGCCTCGGTTACGCAGTCCATTCTGCGAAGGGCGATTGATTCGGAAGGCTCGACATTGGGGGATGGCACTTACCGCACGGCCCTTAACCAAACGGGAAGTTACCAAAACGAACACCGGGTCTATCAAAAGCACGGCGAACTTTGTGCCACTTGCGGGCGGGGAATCATCGAACGCATGGTGCAAGCTCAACGCGCCACGTTCTTCTGCCGGGTTTGCCAACCCCTGCCCTCGGCGGACTGAGTTCAGAACAGGCCCGAGAGCGCGAGAATCGTCGCCAGGATGCCGATGACTCCCAACGCCACGAACCACGCGGGTCTGCCGATGAAAGCGTGAGTCGACGCGGCATCGAGATAAAATCCGCAATACGGGCAGCAGTCGGCCTCTTCGTAAACTTCGCCTCCGCATTCCGGGCAGGTGACGGTGGGGGATTCTTCGGCGGACTCCGGCCAATCGTCCTCATCCTCCCAAGAATCGTATTCGGAATCGTCCCACATGGTCGGCCTCGTCGATTGAGATCTGCGTGCAGATTCCGCATCGGTCATGGATGTTGCGGTTGAGGGGGTTCGTCCAGTTGGAAGAATTTGCGGGAACGTGTCTTGCTTGCGGCTTGGGGGCCACCTGCATCTTATCGCGAATCCGGGTTTGAGGAAAACCAGCCAAAACGCAACATCTGGACGACGCGATTCTGGAACATGAGGTACGTTTTCAACAAGGATTGGTCAATTCGTTCGGCAGGGACCGCCGGGCTTGGGGCAGGGTGCCGGCTTTGTCGAACGCGGCGGGCCGGCATCAACCCTCCTTTTTTCCTGCGAGAGTCGCTCATGCCCGAAATGTCCTTCCAACTGATTGTGTTTCTGCTGGCCGTGGGCGGCTTTACTTTGGCCGCCGCGATTTCGGACAGCCGATTCCGCCGCATTCCCAACAAAATGACGCTGCCCATGTTTCTGGCGGGGTTGGTGTTTCAGATTGCCTTCAACGGTTGGTCGGGAGCGAGTACGCTTGCGGAAGCCGGGCTGAGGAGCGGTTTGCTGGCGTTTTTGGTGGGCTTCGGCACTTTGTTCGTGCTGTGGATCATCGGCGGCGGCGGCGGCGGCGACGTGAAATTGATGGGGGCGCTCAGCGTATGGCTGGGCTTCGATCTCACGCTGAAAGTGTTGATCGTCAGCACGCTGGTCGTGTTGTTCTCCACGATGGGCGTAATGATTTGGGGCATTCTGCGGCATGGACCGAAGAAGCTCAAAGGGAAATATCTGGGCACCGGCAAAGACGAGAAAGTAAGCAAGAACCCCGAGACCGTCGAGCAAAAACAACAACGCCGCATCATGGCGTATGCGGTTCCCGTGGCGGTCGCGACCTGGTCGGTCGTGCTATGGGGTTTGAGGGTTTAACAGATTTCATCCGGCACGCGGGAGCCTGCTCTACAAAAGTCAAGATCTTACAGAAGACGTGAAAACCATGCACTCCAAAACACAACGCGAATCGCGGCGGGGCATTCTCACGATGGAATTGGTGATGACCTTGCCGATTTTGGCAATCGTGTTGTTCGCCTTGTTCGAGTTTTCGATGCTGTTTTTCGCGAGGGGGCACGTGGTGGATGCCTGCCGAAACGGCGGACGAATGGCGTGCCTGAACGGAGCGACCATCGAAGCCGTGGAACACACCGTGCGGAAGTCGCTGAACCCA
>CAWAVN010000008.1:0-400010 GCA_963785505.1 uncultured Planctomycetaceae bacterium | reverse complement strand
GACCGACGCTCTATCCAATTGAGCTACGGGTGCAACGTTTTTTCTCTTATTGATTTAGGTTGATCTGCTTTCCTTACGATGCTTAGGGGGAACTCCTTTCCTTGCCCAGCTTTCGCTGAATGGCTTTTCCTACGCCGGCAGAGAAATGGCAACCGGCGGATGTGGCTTGGTGGAATGTCCCACACCACCTAAACCATTTAGTGAAAGAGGTGATGAGATCGGGCGATTTTACTCCCCACCACCGCCGCAGTAAAGACACTTCGCCCAAGAAACCCCGCCCAGTTTCCCCCCTCTCCATCTTATAAATCTAGGTTTATTGTGGGTTTTGGAAGTCGTGTTCAGTGATTGGCGGTGGGGTTGGCAAGCCGGGGGGCCACGGATCGTCTGGCAAGGGTGGGGGAGTCGCGATTAGGATTCGTTGCCAAAGTGGGGGGCTTTCGCTCATCAAGGTGGCCAAAATTAGAGTCTTTGTTTGTCAGTTCTGCGCACGGTTCGCACGTGTTTTTATGCGGCCAGCGGTAGTCCATAGTAATGCAGATGAATCATTGTGCCGAGCAGTTTTTGGCCGTGGGCCGTCGTTCTCCAGCGGCGGGTGCGGGGGATTTTTGCGATCAGGCGTCTCACGTGGAGTCGTTTCAACAGCCGCGTGACGGCGTTGGCTTTGCGAGTTTTCTCAGCGCAGTCCCGGCACGATCCCCACAACACTTCTCGAATGTCCGCGTTCTGGAATCCTTTGAGCAAATGATCTCCCGACATCACCGCCTCGAACAGACGGATGTCGTCCCGCCGCGCCGGGTTGAAGCCCGCATAGCGTCGGCCTTTGTGAACTTGAGATTCGGTCAACTTCGACACCTGGAGATACGCCGGGCTGGGATCATCCACCACCGCCAGCGCATTCAGGTAACGTTCATTGGCGGCTCGGGCGTGCCGTTGATACTCGGCCAGGTTCGAGACGCCTTTGTTCATGGGAGCCCACACCATTTGAGGCTCGCCCTTCCGCATCCCCTCGCGGCGGACGCGGAACTCGCGCGGCTGGTTGATCACCGTTTCCACGCGGAGGATCAGGCCGAATTTGTCGTACATCTTCAGCCAGTTGTCTTTCATCCGGTGTTTGATTCGCGCCCCCGGATGGCGCTTCTTCTGGCAACTCGTGAGCACTTCGCCTTGAAAGTTGCCGTTAAGCTTCCGGCCCAGAAACGTCAGGATGTCGCTGGCCGAGAAGTTGACCACGGCGTGATCGATCAGCCGTGGGTAAAGCTCGCGCAGCTCGTTGCGGCCGGCGAACAGAACGTCCGAGGCGTATTCCGCCTGATCGGTGACCCAATAATAATCCAAGTGGCTCAGCCATCCGCCGCGCGTCAGCAGCGGATTCACCCGCCGACCACTTCGAAAGCTGCTTGGGCCAATTGAGACCGGCAAAGCGGTCGGCGATTTTCTGAGCGGCTTTCGGGTTTTCCAAAAAGGTGAAGGCGTTGTCTTGTTGGACGAATCCCAACCCCTTCTTCTGCATCTGCTGCGCCAGCCAGTCGTGGCCGTTGACGTAAACTTGGATCCCGTAGGGGAACCATGTCTCCAAGCGGATGTGCATCAAACCGAATTCCCGGTCCAGAAAATAATAGTAGAGCACGCGCTGCGGTCGGCGCTTGTAAGACAGCCAAGGCCGCGTTTTGCCGCGCTTCAGCGTGACGCTTCGGCAGGTTTCCATCACGCACAACACGGCCACCAAACCTTGCGTGATGTTATCCTGGCGGATCAAGTTCTGGATAAACGTCTCTTTTTTGAATTTGCCTTGTTTAAACTCGTAAGGTCTTCCCGCTTCCGCCGCCAGCTTCTGGGCATGCTGGACCAACATTTGGGAATGCTGTTCGAGCCAGGGCAGAAAGTCCTTCCGCCGCATCTTCAAGACATAGTCCACGAAATCATTCAAGCGTTTATCGTCCCAAAAAGGCAAATAGCCTTTGAAAATCACTCGATCAAAACAGCCCAAAATGGCTACAATCACATGGGCGAACTTGGTCACGAAACTCAAAGCAAACTTCATGGCGTCCTCCAGCGGTTGGCGGTGTGATAACACCAACATGACTGGAGGGCGTCAATTTGTCCAGAAACCTCATTGGTTGCGGCCAACAGGCCGCGTTAGGATTTGCCCTTGAACGGTTAAACTGTGAAACCGCGATGCGGGCGGTTCCGCCGAGCCGACTTCCAAAACCTCCAACTCGGCCCCCACTTCGAGTGTCCAGAGCAGGGCCAGCGACAGGGCCAGCCACAAGCGTTCCACCCGGGCAGGGTCGGTCATCCGCGTGCGTTGCCAATGAAAACCGCCGCGTTTGAAATCCTTAAATCCCTGTTCGATCCAACTGCGGAAGGCGTACCAAGCCGGTCGGGCGGTGGGCAAATCGGTGGCCAAAATCCAGGCCGCCTCGTACTTCTGTTGGTCGTGGCGGATCAGCACGTGGCAGGCCAAAGGGGTCGTCTTGTACAACTCGCCCTCGGCGGCGAATCGCCCCAGTTTCGCGAAGCGTTCCAGCGGATAAAACCGCTTCCAACCCGCCGGGCGAAACTGGGCGGAGGCTTGTTTGAGCCGCATCAACGGATGAAATCCCGCTTGTTGGATCGACTCAAACAACGATCGGCTCTCCAAACCGCGGTCGGTCAAGGCGATCACCGTCACGTTCTCTGTCAGAACCGACTGGATCCGATGAAGCAACTCCTTCCAATGCGGATTCCAAGCTTCCTTCTCTCCCGCGGGCAACACCTTCCAGGCGATGGGCACCGCCCCACCTCGGCAGCACACCGAGATCACCAGCAGGTGAAAGCGATCTGCCAAATGGGTGGCATCCAAGGCCAACACCAACTGCTGGGCATCGCCGGCGACCCAGGCCAACAAGTCGGCGGTGGACGTTGTGACATCCAGTTCCCGACGCTGGTCGCCGCGTTTTTTGTCGGCCGGGCGATACAGATCGCGGAGGCGTTCGCGCAGCGAGTTTTCGTTCTGGTCGAGTAACGTCGCCAAAAACAAGGCGACGCGCGAGAGCCCACAGTATCGGCAAGCGACAATCGCAAAACTCCAACAGGCCAACCCCCAAATCTGCGGCTGAGAAAGTTGAGGCAAATGACTGGCCACGCGTTCGTTCCATTGCGACAATTGTTGTTGGTGGGACATGGGTTCCTCCGTGGTAAACCAGGTCTGTGTTCACTACCTATTTTATCACAGAACCCTGTCCCGTTCTTAGTGTTACAGAGAAACCTACACTTGTAAGCCCCTCTCCATCCACAAAGAGACAGGCTATTGGTGCAAGAAAGTCAACGGCCGAGTCCATTCTTTCCGGAGGGTGGCCGACGATCCCAGAGGCATCGCCGGTCCTGCCTGATGGATTTCAACAGAAAAAAACGGTGGCAAACCCGGATGATTTGTAACTCCAAGCCTGAGCGAGGGAAATCAATTTCTGTCCCTCGCTGACGCTTTTGGTTTCGGTGACCGAGTATTGACCTCTTGGGGTAGGATTCGCTTCGTTGACGGATTCTGAGCGCCTGGATAGGCTGTTATGGTTCTTTTCATTTCTGAACCATTTTGTCGATGGTTTTCTTTTTCTTTCCCGCGCAAACAGACAGATCCGTTTGCCGCATGGATTTGTTTCGCACGAAAGGGCCGCTGCGATGCTGGAACGACAATCGTATTTTATTCGCGAACACGTGGGGATGTTGAAGTTCTCGGACACTTACGACATTCTCGACCCGGAAACGCAAGAACCGTTGGGAATCGCCGAAAAAGAAGCCGGGCGCATTTATCCACATCATGCGATTTCTACTTGATAAGCGATTGCTGCCCACCAAGGTTTTCGTATACGAGGGAAGCGACCCCAACGATGAAGAGCAGTTACTGTTTTCCATCAGAAAAGGCGGCATGATTTTTCGCACCAAAGTCAAGATCTGCAATCCCGAAGGCGAAGTCGTGGGTTGGTTGCAGAGCAAGCTGTTTTCTCTGGGCGGAGCGTTTCGCGTGTTCGATGCTTCGGGGAACGAAGTGGCTTTGGTCAAAGGCGATTGGAAAGGCTGGAATTTCAAGTTCCTCGACCAGAACAAGAAAGAACTGGGTTCCATCACCAAAAAATGGGCCGGCATCGGCAAGGAATTGTTTACCTCGGCGGATAATTACATTATCTCGCTGAAAGAAACCCCTTCCGCCGGCAAAGCCATTCTGCTGCTGGCGGCGGGATTGGCGGTAGACACTGTGTACAAAGAAGGCTGACATGATGGGAGAATGATTTGTGTCAAATCCTTAAAATGCAGTCTCTTCGGGTTACGAATCATACGGGATCACAAACATGGCGGGCCACGCTTTCTGAGGGGGCGGATGTTTTTCTGCGCGGGTTCACCCTACAATGAATGGCAGAGGGATTGAGAAACTTTTTGCTGCCTGCGGGGTTTATTCCAGTGACTCATGTGAATCTGTCTTTCCCCCTCGCGAAATTCTGAAGCCTCTCGGCAGTCGGGATGGAACGAGATCGAGAATGGTGTGGTCAATTTAAGTGATGCCCAACAAACAACTTACCGGCATGATCCCGACGTGCAACTGATGTTGCGCGTTAAGGACGGAGACGATGCCGCGTATGCGCAACTGCTGAATAATTATAAAGATCGATTAATCGGTGTGTTTACGCACATGCTGCACGATCACGATGTGGCCGAAGACTTGGCCCAAGAAGTTTTTCTGAGGGTGTATCGCTCGAAAGAACGTTACGAACCCACGGCGAAATTCTCGACCTGGTTATTTCGGATCGCCAACAATCTGGCCAGCAACCACCGCCGCAATCGGGGTCGGCGGAAAGAAGTCCCCTTGGAAGTCCGTGACACCGGCCCGCAGACCAACCGCCCCGAAGAACAATTGCTCGCAGATAAATCCGGCATGATGCCAACCCGCCAAGCAGACAAACGGGAAATGCAAGATGTGGTTCGGAAAGCGCTGGGAACCTTAAACGAACGGCAACGAATGGCGGTGATGCTGCATAAATTTGAAGGCATGAGCTACGCCGACATCGGTCAGACGATGGAAATGACGGTCACAGCAGTCAAATCGTTATTGTCCCGCGCCGGGAAAACCTTCGTGAAGCGCTCGAACAGCACATTCGTTAATAATGCAGCCTCAAAATGCGAACCTCGCAATTTTTTCTCGAAACCTTAATCGCCTCGGAATCAATTGATAGAGAGCACCAACTCTCTCCATTCCGATAATTCTCTTCACCCAAACGCTTTCTAAAACCCACCTCCTCCATTCAATCGCCAAATCCGATGGAAGAATCCTCTCCAATCACTCCTGAACTTCGCGACAATCTCGTAGCCTATTTGGATGGCGAACTGGATGAAGTCGCGACCCTAGAAGTGGAACGCACGCTGTCCGAGAGCGCGGAAATCCGCCAAGAAGTGGAAGCGCTGTCTCGCACTTGGGATTTGCTGGCGGAACTTCCCCGCGTGGAAGCCTCGAACGAGTTCACCGAACGCACGTTGGCTTCCCTCGAAGCGTCCGAGGAGGCTTCCGATCGGAAGCAACCGCTGTTCGGCTCGCAGGCGCGGCGAAATTTGCTGCTTGCCTCGTTGCTTGCAGGGGCGATTCTCTGTGCGGCCGCCGGGTTTTTGTTTACCAACCGGGCGATTCCGCAACGTACCGACCCCTTGGTGAAAGATTTGCCCGTGATCGAGCAATTGGACCTTTACGAAGAAGCGGGCGACTTGAAGTTCTTGACAGCGTTATCCCAAGCGGGAACCTTGGCCGAGGACCAAGCCTCGGAGGTCAAACATGCCGACAACTGATCCCAGTTCTCCGAAATCGACTACTGCGGTTTCTAGGCCGCGCGCGAATTCGGCTCGGCCTTCGTGGTGGTGGACTGCCGGGCTGTTCCTCTTGGGGATTCCCTTTCTGTTTCTGCTATGGCCGGCGGTAGATGCCGAAGAAGAAGCACAAATTGCCCGTCGTCGGCAAATTGAAAATATGACGGCCTCGGAACGGGAACGGCTGGAAGGCAACTTCGACCGCTTCCAGGAATTGCCCGAAGCAAAAAAAGCCGCCCTCCGCAAGATCGAGCACGCCGTCGCTGAGGATAAGGATCTGTATTCCACGCTCAGGCAATTCGATCAATGGTTGAACACGCTCACTCCTTGGGAGCGCGATGCGTTACGCAAAGCGGAGACCCCCGAAGCGAAACTGCAATTTGTGAGCCAGATCGTTTCTGCGCCGGAAAGAAGCGTATGAAGAAACTCAAAGAGACGACGCGTGGAGGGAACTGGTGATCAAAAACCTCACCAACTTTCAAGGCCCGGAACGCAAGCCCGAACGGGCCAAAGTCTCGGATGATGAACTCGACAACATGATGATGGTTTTGGACGCCGTTTATGCGTCTCATGTAAAACGAACAAAAACCGCGATGCCCATTTGTGCGGCTTATAACGTGCAACTTCTGGCCGAGGCTCTGAAAGCCCAAATCCAACAGCGCGGGCTGGAAAACGTCCGCGAAACCCCGCTGCCGGATGAGGTTGTGCAGGACATGATCGATCAAATCGCAGATTACGATGCCCAAACCGCAGTTCAAGATCTTTTCGACAAGGGGAATTCGCGGGGCTTCACGGGCTACCTCGCCTGGAAATTGGAAATGGCCTGGTGGAACGAAGCCCGCCAGAATTCTCCCAGCCAAGCCGAATTGGATGAGATCGCAAAAAAGCTCGGCGGAAATGCGCAGGAAAAGTTCGAGAAGGATAAAGCAAGTAATCCGGGCAAAGCGTATTTCCACCTCTTGATGGCCACCCGCCCCGCGACGTTCCGTACCGACACGAAGGAACTCAATAGCGTGCTGGAACAGCTTGGTCTGAGACGCTCCAACAGGCGGCCGAACGGCCCCGGCCATCCGAAAAATGGCGGAGGATTTGGCGGCGATCACCGAGGCAACCGAGGCCCGCGCGGAGAAAAGGGCGAACCAAATCAAGGGGGTCCGCCGTTTCCACCCCGAGATCCCCACGGCCCTCCAAAAGAGCAGCCGGAGGAATCTCCCCCAGCAAAAGCGGAGAAAGATTGATCTTTCCGACTCGGCAGCTTTCACGGTGTGGCACTGGAAACCGTTTGGGGGGTCTCGGCCCGCAGTCGGCTGCGAATCGCCCGAACCAGCGGGCTTTCCGCACCTTGGGGCGTGGTTTGCCTGACCACCTGCGATAAAATTCGCGGGGCATCCTGCATCAATTTCTGTTGCAGGCTCGCGCGGTCGGCGGCGATGCCTTCCCTTAAACCTTCCACCACGTTTTGCTGCGTGAAACCGATGCCCGTCGTCCGCACCCAAGCCGGTTTGCCGATCGCCCAATTATCCGGCGGCAATTGAAACCGCACGTTCTTGACGACCATTTGCGCGGAGCGGACGTTTTTTTTGTCGGCTTCGATGTCGAAGGCCAGCCACAAATCTTTTTGGTTGCCCAAGACCACGTCCATCGGACCGCAGGCGGCACTGCCGGGTCCGCCGACGATGTTCGTGCGGTTGACCGTCAAACGCACGTTGCGGAGGCCGAACCATAAGGTGACTTTGCCCGGCTGCGATTGTTCCAGCACGGTTCGCGTAAGTTGGCCGGAGTAGGTCACGCCGGTCATGCCGATTCTCAAAGCGACGCCCAATTTTTGGGTGGTTTGCGAGATGTCGGCCACTTTGCCGGAGAATTCGCATTTCGTGTTCAGGTCCACGGTCTCCGCCAGCAGTCGCGGGGCCGTGATCCCCAAAATCCCCGCCACCAACCATAGTAAATAACGCCATTTCGCCATGTTGAATCCTCCTGTTTCTTGAAGCGTTGACTGCCCGAAATTCCGGACCTTCATTACACGGGAGAGTTCCTAAGCAACCCCCGGACCAATCGCGATGAGGTTTTTGATTCCGTCGGGAATTCCCCTGGAAGCCGCGTGTTTTCGCTTCGGAACCAGCGGTTCCATTTCAGATTTCCCCCGGATTTTGTAGTTTTTACGAACCCGGCTTGCAGAAAGCGGTCCGTTGGCTCCCATCGCGTGGCCATCGGGGGTATGCTCTGGTTAGAATCGAGGCAACCCATCGGCCCCCACATTTTCACCGCTCGCTCAGTTCCCATCAGGAAAGAATCCCATGCTTCGTCTCGATCGCCTTCGTCTATTGTTCTGGTTGGCTTTGGGAATCGCTTGTCTGAGTGCCGTCGAGGTGGGCCGCGCCGCCGAACCGGAATTTGATGGCCCCTGGAAATATCTCAAACGCAAACCCGCCGAGGGCTGGCAAAAGTCCGATTTTAACGATCAGCGCTGGCAAGAAGGCTACGGCGGGTTCGGCACGTCCGACACGCCGGGAGCGCGGGTCGCCACGGATTGGAGCACCCCAAACATCTGGCTGCGAAGAACGGTGGATCTCAAAAGCCTGCCCGCGAAACCCGCCTTGTTGATTCACCACGATGAAGATGCCGAGGTGTTCATCAACGGCCAAAACGTGGGAACCTTCAAGGGTTTCAGCACCGAATATCACGTTGTCCCCTTGAAAGCCGAGGCTCAAAAATCTTTGAAGACGGGTAAGAATCTGTTGGCCGTGCATTGCCGGCAAACGGGAGGCGGGCAATTTATCGATGTTCACATTGTGGATGCCGACAACGTGACCAAACTGCCCAAACCCAAACGCCCGACCAAGCCGTTTCAATCGGAACTCATTACCGAATGGGGCGAGAAAGTCACCCCGGCCAATGCCTGGCGGGAATATCCCCGCCCGCAAATGGTCCGCGAGAATTGGACCAACCTCAACGGCCAATGGGATTACGCGGTGACTTCGCAGGATGCCAAACAACCCGCCCAATGGACCGGAAAAATTCTGGTTCCGTTCTGCTTGGAGTCCAAACTTTCCGGCGTGCAAAGGCTGCTCGCCCCGGAAGAAGCCCTGTGGTATCACCGCGAGTTCGACCTGAAACCCAGTGCCGACCTCAACATGCTGTTGAACTTTGAAGCCGTAGATTACGCATGCCGGGTTTGGCTGAACGACAAAGAAGTGGGCAGTCATCAGGGAGGCAACACGCCGTTTCAGTTCGATGTCGCGAAAGCCCTCAAACCGGGCAAAAATCATCTCGTCGTCAGGGTGGAAGATGCCACCGGCGGGGCGCAGCTTCGCGGCAAGCAAACCCTCGATCCGCGAGGCATCTGGTACACGAGGGTTTCCGGAATCTGGCAAACCGTTTGGCTGGAAGAAGTTCCGCAAAGGCGGATCGAAAAACTCAAAATCAGCACCGATGCCAAAACCGGCTCCATCACCGTCCGCCCCGTGTTGACGGGACCGGCCCACGCGGGCGAAAAACTTCGCGTGGTCGCGTTGGAAGAAGGCAAACCCGTGGGCGAAGCGACCGGCGATGCGAAGGGAACCACGCTCACCATCAAAAACGCCAAACTCTGGTCGCCCGGCCATCCGCATCTCTACGATTTGGAAGTCTCCCTGCTCGATAATGACGCCGCGGCATTGGATGGAGTCGATTCCTACGCGGGAATTCGTTCCGTGGGCAAAACTCAAGATGCCCAAGGCCATTTGCGATTCACGCTCAACGGCAAGATGCTGTTTCATTGGGGGCCGTTGGATCAAGGCTGGTGGCCGGATGGTTTGCTCACCCCGCCTTCCGATGCGGGGATGGCGTTCGACATCAAATACCTGAAGGCGGCAGGTTTCAACATGATCCGCAAGCACATCAAAGTCGAGCCGCGCAGGTATTACTATCAATGCGACAAACTGGGCATGATGCTTTGGCAGGATCAAGTCAGCGGGGGAACCAATCCGCCTTGGACCCGCATGGCTCCCAACCCCGAAGATGCGCAATGGAGCGACAAAGACCACGAAGAGTTTATGAAGGAATTTGAAGCGATGGTGGACAATTTGGAAAGTCATCCCTCCATCGTGGCGTGGGTTCCCTTCAACGAAGCCTGGGGCCAACACCGCACCCTGGAAGTCGGCAAGTGGATCGAAAAACGCGATCCCAGCCGCTTGGTCAACATCGCCAGCGGAGGCAATTTTTGGCCGACGGGCGACGTGGCCGATCAGCACAGCTATCCCAACCCGGCATTTCCCTTCGATCCCCAACGCTTTGGTGGGTTCGTCGATGTCGTGGGGGAATTCGGCGGGCACGGTTGGCCGGTCATGGGGCATCTTTACGACAACAGTCGCCGCAATTGGGGTTACGGCGGCCTTCCCAAAACGCTGGAGGAATACAAAGCCCGCTACCGAAAATCCCTGGAAATGTTGCAGGAACTGAAATCCCAAGGCATCGCGGGCGGCATCTACACGCAAACCACCGATGTGGAAGGCGAGATCAACGGTTTGCTAACCTACGACCGCAAAGTCCAAAAATTCCCCGCCGCCGAACTCAACGAACTCCACCGTGTCCTATTTGAAGAAAAGAACGAATGAACCACTGAATGTAACGCGAGGTCTTAATTCTCATGACACTGCAATATCGGACCCGGTCCACGTTTGAGGATAATATCTGGCAAGAGCGGGTTCGGTTGTCGAATTGTCTGTTGATGGAATGCGTTGATGTTTGGTGCCGTTCTGATGCTGACTTTCCCACAGATGAAGTCATTGCGTCCATCCTTTATCTTTTCTCGCCTCGCTGTTATTCCCTTGGTGTGAGTGAGTGCAGGTTGCGAGAATACTTAGTTGGGATAGTTGGCACACCAGCTCACGAATATTCTGCAACGCGGCCTCAGCATGGTGAGAATCAAAGATCAAAACTTATTGATGCACTATCGCGGATCGTTGGTAACGCCCTTATCCAATGGGGCGAAGGGACTCTTCTAGATCCCTCCATTGAAACGGTCAATCGTCAGATCGTTGAAGAAATCGTCGAACAACAATATGTCATCTTTCACCACTATCACACCACCCGGAGAGATTTTGGCGGATTCTACGGAAGCAGTTAGCGGCATTTCTTTGGCCTCTCTCTCTCTCTCTTGTTGTGGCGATGGCGCATTGGAAATCCCAATCCTTTACCCAGTTTGATTGTCTCGCGGATGATTACGATTGTTGATTACGGCATGGGCAACTTGCGGAGCGTGCAAAAAGCGTTTCAGAAGCTGGGCATCCCGGCGGAGATTTCGCAATCGCCCGCGGAAATCGCCCGGGCCGAGAAATTGGTGCTCCCCGGCGTGGGCGCTTTCCGCGATGCCATGCGCGAACTCAAAACCAAGCAGATGGCCCAACCGGTTTGCGATCACATCGCCTTGGGCAAACCGTTTTTGGGAATTTGCCTGGGCATGCAATTGTTGTTCGACATCAGCTACGAAGATGGCGAATGGGAAGGCTTGGGCGTGGTTCCGGGGGAAGTCGTCCGCCTGAAAGATCAGCCCGGCCTCAAAATTCCCCACATGGGTTGGAATGAACTGGAAATCGTCGGAACCCCGGCGATCCTCAAAGACATTCCCGCCAAATCGCACTTTTACTTCGTGCATAGTTATCATGTGGTTCCCCAAGAAGAATCGGTCGTCGCCGCTCGCACCACGCACGGGCAACCGTTCGTTTCAGTGATCGCCCGAGACAACCTGTTCGCCACGCAATTCCATCCCGAAAAAAGCCAGCGCCTGGGCCTGAAACTACTCACCAACTTCGCCGAGTTGTGATTGCCGCTCACACAAGCGAAACAAAATGAAAATGATTCGAAGATTCATCACCATTAACCAAAGTGTTCTCCATGCAAATTTTACCGGCGATTGACATTCGCGGCGGGCAATGCGTTAGGCTTCGCCAAGGGGATTACGCCCAAGAAACCGTGTTCGGCGATGATCCCGTCGAGATGGCCAAACGCTGGGTGGATCAGGGAGCCGAACGCTTGCATTTGGTCGATTTGGATGGAGCCAAAGCGGGGCAGCCCGTGAATCTGAAAGTCATTGAGGCCATCGCCCGAGCCGTGGCCATTCCCTGCCAATTGGGGGGCGGTCTGCGGACAGAAACCGCGCTCGAAACCGTGCTGGAAAAAGTCGGTTTGGACCGGGCCATCGTGGGAACCCAGGCCCTCAAACAGCCCGATTGGTTCCGCGAAATGACGGCCCGTTTTCCCGGCGCATCGCCTTGGGTTTGGATGCCCGCGATTCCAAAGTGGCCACCGGCGGTTGGTTGGAAGTCTCGCAAACCTCGGCCATCGACTTGGCCCGCTCTTATGCCGGCTTGAATCTCGCCGCCTTGATCTACACCAACATCGCCAACGACGGCATGATGCAAGGAGTGGATGAGGCCACGATTTCGGACATGGTGGAACTGACCCGGCTGGGTTTCCCCGTGATTGCCAGCGGCGGCGTAAGTCGCTTGGAAGATGTCCGTCGCCTCGCGGAAACCAGCCGGGAACATCCCAAACTGATCGGAGCCATCATCGGGCGGGCAATCTACGAAGGCAGCCTGACCGTCCAAGATGCCATCGCCACCGCTAATTTTTAAGCCGCCATTCTTTGCCCGCATCCAAGAATAGCAAGCGGGCGGAGACGGCGGATCGGTTGAGCGAAAACGCTTGCTGAATCGCCTCGCGATAGGCTTCTAATTGCGGTTCGTAGAATTGGCCGCGTTGATGGAATGCTTCCGGGTCGTGTTTCGGCAAGTGATCAGTTTTGAAGTCCAGCACGTCCGCCGCGACCGTTTCTCCGTTTGCTTTCAGCAACACCAAGCGGTCGATGATGCCCTGCGTGAGAATCTGGTTTTGCCGATGGGCGAAGGGGTATTCGTGATGGAGTTCCAACTCCATCGGGCCATATTGTGCCCGCGAAATCGCCGTCCGAATTGCCGGTTGCTTGATCGCTTGCCGGAAGCGGGCGATTTCTTCCTCGAGTTTTAAGCGGGGATGCAAAAACTGACCCGCGAGCCGTTTGAGTTTTGATTCATCGGGCAAGGCGGATTGCGGATCATCCAACCAATCCACATGTTCCAGCCAAGCATGCCACAACGAGCCGCGCGTGCGGGCGAGCAGCGAGTTTTCGTGAAAGTGTTGGCTCAAATTCACGCCGCGCCCACCTTCCAAATCGGACGGAGCTTGGCGTTCTAACCAGCGGCTGCGCGGCTTGTCTGAGGACCGCAGATGAATCCGCAGCGGTTTGGGTTCAGCGGGTTCTGTCGGGGTTTCTTTAGCTGGCGAAGACATTTTGGCAAACCAATCGGGGTCGCCGTGCTCGTACAACATTTTGTCGGCAGGGTTCAATAATTTTCCTTCGTGCAAGCCCGCTCGCAACAAACCGGCGTATGTTTTGGGCAACGATCTTTCGTTCTCGCGACTGGGGGCCACAATCAGATGCAGGGCATGCACCGCCCGTGTCATCGCCACGTACAACAGGCACAGGTTTTCGTTCTGGAGTTGTTGATTGCGAACGTCCAGCATCTCTCGGAACCGCTCGGGCAGCAGCGGCAGCACGCTTTGGGGGACGTAACGAAAGACCGATTCAATGGGCGACGTGGGCGAAGTTCGGCCCACGACGACCGTCGGCGTCAATCCGCTCAGTTGCCCATCCAATTCGGGCAGCACCACGATGTCGAACTGCAAACCCTTGGATTGGTGGATGTTCATCACCCGCACATCCGCCGAGGAAGGATCTTCGATTTTGGTGACAGAAACCATTTCGATAAAATCGTCGGCCTGTTCCGTGGCTTGGTCTTCGTAGCGGTAAGCCAGGCTGACCAATTGCCGCAACCGGGTAAGTTCGCGTGGGTTGCAAAACGGGGTGAGTTCCCGCACCCAATTCGCGATTGCCGCCCCGTATCCTCGTGCCAACAACGAATGGCGAATTTCCGCCGACAACCGCCGGGCTGCCGAGTCATCGGCATATTCGGTGAAGCCCACGATGTTCCCCAAAGCGGAATTGGCGACGTGAAAGCGGGCGATGGTGTCGCCGGGATGATCGGCAATCGCGAGCAACGAAAGCACCAGTTGCACGGCGGCGGAATCCAACAGCGGGTTGCCGCCTTCTTCGCTGGCTTCGATTTTGTGAGTCTGCCTGAGTTCGTAAATCATGCGGGCGACGGCTTGGTTCTTCCGCACCACAATGCCGATGGATGCCCCCGGCGATTCCCGATGCAGCCTTGCCACCTCGGCGGCGGCGAACTTGAGAGTTTCGACTTGTTGGCTTTCATCTTCCTCGGCGAGTTTCGCAGTTCGCAGCACGCAGTAGCCGGGAAAATCTCGGCGGTGGAATGCGTTTGAAACCGCTTCCGCCAAACCTCGGCCACGCCCGGCAACTTGGGCATCAGGGTGTTTTCGCTCAGCTTGCCGAAAACTTCGTTCACAACATCGATCACAATTTGGCTGGAACGGTAGCTTCGGGTGAGTTCGCGTTCGGTCAGGTTTTCCAATTGCCGATCGAGCGATGCGAACAAATCCGCCACCCCGCCCCGCCAACCGTAAATCGCCTGCTTCACGTCGCCCACGCAAAAGAACGAAGACCGGGGTTCGCTCGCTGAGCTTTTCGCGAACGGTTCGAGCACCGTCCACTGCAGCAGCGAAGTGTCTTGAAACTCATCCAACAACAAATGCCCCACGCCGGCATCCAAGCGAAATGCCAATTGGCCTTGGTTCATCTCTTGCATCGCAGAGGCCAACATCTGCGTGATGTCTTGAAAGCGAAACGCCCGCTGATCGTTTTTCAATTGCTGATATGCCCGATGAAAGCGGTCCAGCAATTTCCAAGTTGCTTCCGTTTGGTCGGCAATGCGGTTGACGAGTTGGGCTTTCACGTGTTCGATGACCGGCGCGTAAACCGCTTCCAGTTCCGAAGGCACGGGCTTGTTGTAGTAGGTGTGTTTGCCTTCCAAAAAGAGTTTGACGAAACCCCCATTCACCAGCTTTTCCCAATCGCTTTCCGAGGCGGCTTCCAAATCCCTTGCGACAGGCGGTTTGAAAGCGTTTGTTGTTTGGGAATTGCAGCATCGCCAGCGAAGCCAGCGCGAGTTCCCATTCCTCGTCTTCCAGCTTTTTATACCGCCGGATGGACTGCCAACAAGGCGGCATTTCCTCGTTCGCGACTTCGGGCGTGGTTTCCAGATAGAGATTGTAAAGACCGTTCGCGGTGCGGCGAATTTGCTCGCTGACCGCGCGGGTCACGTCGCCTTTGTTCAAAAGATGCAGCAGCGTCAACAATTCCGAGACTTTGCCCTCGGCCAACACCTCTTGAATCGCCAGCGATCTTAAGCGTTGATCGGTGACTTCATCCACAATGGACCAACCCGGCGGCAACCCCAATTCCAGCCCGAAGCCGCCCGCGATTTGCACGAAGAAACTATCCAACGTACTGATTCGCAGGCGGTGCAGATTGCGAATGACTTTCACCAACAGATCGAGGCAAGCCCCGGCATCGAAGGCGGAATTTGGATTTTGTTCGGCGAGGAGTTGGGCGAGTTCCGTGAGTTTTTTGGGATCGGTCGCGGCCTCGGCCAAACGCAGCACTACCCGATCCAAAATTTCGCCGGCGGCTTTTCTGGCGAAGGTGGCCGCTAAGATTTCATCGGGCCGGTCGCAAGCCTGGGCCAAGGCGATGTAGCGGTTGGAAAGTTGAAATGTCTTTCCCGTGCCGGCGGAGGCCCGAATGACTTCGTTGGGAAACCGCGCGGGATTTCCCAGCAAAGCCTCGGCATCGTCGTCGGCCCAAGAGAACAGGTTTTGGTTCACGGATCGATTTCAAAACGCTCTAAAAAGTCTTCCGGGATGTCGGCGGTCTTTTGCGCGACGAGCGCGAAGTAAAACAGCGGATGCCCTTCCATCGAAAGCCGATGCCGATATTTTTCCAGATGGTAAAGTTCCAGATATTCGGAGAAGATCAACTCGCGAATGAATCGCGAGAAACCGGAGTCATCGGATTTGTCCAGAAAGGTTTCCTTGATGTTAAAGGCCACCCACCCGCCGCTTTGAATGAATTGAAGCGCTGGAAAAAGGCCCGCGGCGGGATGTCCCCAAACCCCAAAGCCGCCACTGAAGTTAAACAGTCGAACGACCAATCGGCGAGTTCTTCCTCGACCTTCGGTTTAAGGTCGGTAAAGTCCGCAACGTAGTATTCATCGTAAACCAAGGGGCGGTCGCGGTAGGCGGCTTCCTTGGCTTCGGGGATGATGTCCACGCCCACTAACCGGGCTACGCCGTGCGATTTAAGGACTTCGCCCATCATTCCATTGCCCGCCCCCAAATCCAGCACGCGCAATTCGGAAGGTGGTTTATCTCCGCCGGCCAGCGTCTGATGCAGAATCTCGCCGACTTTTTTCGGCGAAACACATTTCAGCCGGTCGTAAAAAAGCTGCTCGTAAAGTTCGGGGCGGAGGTAAATTTGATTGTAGTCGTGAAACCGCAGCTTGGTTTTTCGGTCTCCTTCTTCAATCAGATAGAAATAAACCTCATCTTGGTGCAGGTCTGTGCTTTCTTGGGGCGGAAATTGGATTCGGTGTCTAGACATTGTGTCGGGTGTGTGCTCCTCAAAAACAAACGAGTCTCGGCCAAGACGTAAAACCGAGAGAAAAAAATTGCAGCCCCTCATCCGTTAGCGGGCAACAGCAATCTTCCCATAGCCTACAACTTGCGGCCCGCGCCGTTAACCCCGATCCAAAAATTCCCGCGGGATCGCGTGGGGTTTTAAGATCGTAGAATTTCAAGTCTGCCCTGCGAAACTTGACCAAAGGGGGGATTGGGTAGGATGATTTGAAACAAGCGGTCTGAGTCGAGCCAAGTCAATCACGCGGTGAAACAAGTGAGGCGAAGGGAGTTGCGATGATGCGGATGGTTCTTTTCTTCGTGGTTTGCTTTAGCAGATTGGTTGCCCTCACCCACGCCGAGGACAAATCTCCGCCGGCCTCTGTGAAGGCACCTAAGCTGCGGGCGGAGTTTCTTCACCGCGAGAAGCAGGATCAAGAAGTTCGCGAGGTCTTGATGGAGTGGATGAAGCGGCACGGGGCGAGCGGCGTGGGCGAGAAACCTGGGCCGAGTCAGGAACAGATGGCGGAATTCCAGAAAGCCGCTGCCGAGATGAAACAGGTTGATGAAGCCAATACGAAATGGCTGAAAAGCATCGTCGAGAAACACGGCTGGCCGACGATCTCCTTGGTGGGAAAGGATGGGGCAAAAGCGGCCTGGCTTTTGGTGCAGCACGCCGATGCCGATGCGAAGTTTCAGCGCCGGTGTCTGGATCTCATGCTCAAACTGCCGAAAGGTGAGGTCTCTCAATCCGATCTGGCCTATCTGACCGACCGCGTGCTGCTGAGCGAGGGAAAGAAGCAAATCTACGGCACGCAATTTCTATCCATCGAAGGCAAATGGCAGCCTCGCCCGATTGAAGATGTCGAAAACGTGGATAAACTCCGCGCGAAAGAGGACTTCCGCCGCTCGCCGAGTATCGCAAATTGATCGAACAACAATTCGGCCGCGGCCCCAACAAGGAAAAATAGCCCCCTCCGGCAATCTCCCGCCAGCCGGAATTGGAACAGGGCGGGCACATACTTCATTGGCGATGCTTTTTGTAATTGTTGTAAGCGTTCATTTCCGGGTCATCCCAACCGATGCTTTTGCCGGCTTCCCAAGCCGGGCGGGCCATCTCCTCCGGCGTCAATTCGCCATCATCGTATCCGATGATCCGTTTCAAACGCTCGAACAGATCTCGGCGAATCAGCACGAATTCCGTGCCGTTTTCCGCAATCTCCACGGCTTGACCGTTCTCGGCTTTCTCAAGTTGTGCGTGGCTGATTTCCATAAGATCCTCCAAGTCAATTATCCCCGAACGGAACCGAAGAGGCAAGCAGTTTCTGCCAGCAAACGTAGGGACTCGATGCTATTCGCCCAAGGTGTGTTTGTCCGCACTTTCAGATGTTCGCTAGTTCGCCGAAGTATTCGTAGTCTTCGGCATAGCCGCCTTCGCCTAAGCCGACATCTTTTAGGTTTTCGACAAACTCAATCGACTCGATCCACTTAACCATCTTGAATCCAAGTTGGCTCTCGATCCGCAACCGCAATGGCGCACCGTGCAAACGGGACAGCGGTTCGCCGTTCATCTCGTAAGCCAGCAAAGTGTGGGTGTGCAGGGCCGTGGCCAGTGAGAGGCTGTCGTAATAGCGGCCATTGGATTCCCCGGTGGTGAACTCGACGCCATCGCCGAAGGAGTGGAAGACGACTCGCCCGACTTTAGATTGCGGTTGCACCAACTTGATGAGTTCCCCCAACGGCAACCCACTCCATTCGGCGATTCCCGACCAACCTTGAATGCAATGTTGCAACGTGATTTGCGATTTCGTTCCCATCGCCCGCAAGTCCTCCAGCGACAACTCGGCGGGATTCGCCACCAGGCCGAACACTTTCAAACGGTAATCCTGGAAGTGGTTGTCGGCCATTGCCAGCCACTTTTCGCCCGAGGGCATTTTGCCATTCGGCCAGAAGAACGGTGAAATGTCTTCGCGGCCAAATTCAGCCACCGGGGACGGGCGATCCAACAGAAACCCCATCACCGGGGTGACAACCGCTTTGGCAATGTGCTGCACCAGCCGGGGCTTCCGCCATGCCAACCAGTTGGCCATCGCATTCACGCCTACTACCACCCCCAGCCCAAGGAGGCCCAGATACAGGCCGATCATGCCGACTTCATCGCTGCCTATGACGATGTGATTCATATTGCGGACCAATCCGGTCATGGCCACCAAGGACACGTGAATGATGGTGAAGACCACGAAGGCGCACATCACAAGGAAGTGCATCGACCGCCCGATTTGCCGGTTGCCGGGCAGCTTGGGATACCATTTGAAACGGTTTGTAAAAGCCGGCGACATCGAGGGACCGCTAAAGATGGCCAGGGGAGTCAGAATGAAAACCACGCCGAAGTACGCCAATTGCTGAAGCGCGTTGTAGTGATAAAAACCGTTCGGCTCCGGCGGCATGTGAAAGGTCGCATAGTGGACGAAGACGATCCAGGCATCGGGGATCACCTGCCAGGAATCTGGCACGAGCCGCTTCCACTGCTCTGTGGCGAACAGCAAAACCACGAAGATTAAACCGTTGCCCACCCAGAATAGAACACTGAGGAAGTGCCAATGCCGGGCCATGCCGATGGTGTGCCGGTAGCCGGGCAAGCCGATGATGGGGGAAAGAGAGCGGGATTCGTCCTTGGCCGTCCAAACCCGATCGGTCGGCACTTTAGCCGAGGTCAGTCGGAGCCATTCCGAATTGGGGGTGCAATGCACGTTCCAATACAGTCGAGGATGGTCTGCCAGAATCTGAAGCCCGCTGCGGACGAGCAATACAAGGAACAAAAAATTGACGTAATGTGTAATTCGCAGCCAAGCCGGAAAGCCGATAGGCGTCGTCGCGGTCTCGGCGTTGTCCGTGGGAGCCGGAGGCAACGAAGGCAAACCGACAATGGCCCATTGAACGTAAGCGGCGGCAAACAGGCAGACGAAAGGCAACGCAAATACAAGCAGGGTTTTTCTTTGAATGCGCATCGGTAGAATCCTTTCGGCTCGAATTTCATCCGGCGAGGTGCTCCGATTTCAAATGGTTTGTGTGTGCTTTAAGCTTTCCTTTAGACCGGGTGTGCAACCGCATCATCACTCGCCTTTGTGGTGGAGCAGGATCGTCACGAGGACCGATGCGCTCTCAACTCCGCAAAGCGAATGCGGCTCGTTGCCGGCGAGGTAGAGCATTTGTCCCGCTTTCAATTCCTGAGTCACGCCGCCGGCCGTGAAGTCGACTCGGCCTTCCAGGCAGTGTACCGTGATCTCGCCGGGCACTTTATGCATGGGAATTTCCTTGCCGGTAGGGATCACCAGACAGATGACCTCTAGTCGGTCGGTTTTCACAAGAGTGTGCGTGCTCGAATCCGTCGGAGTCTCACTTTGAACTTGCAGGTCGATCACTTGGCCAGGCTTTGCATGGTGAATTGCCATTTTAGAACTCCTTGAAAAAGAACTACATGTGTCCTTGCCGATTTCAGACGACACGAAACTACCAGCTAACAAACTGGCCCGTATGGTTGAAGTTCGTGGGGTGAAGCTCCTACTGAGCCACCATAACAAAACAAAAAAAGATGCCAAGTGTCTTTTCGGCTCGGTGGGAGCCTCGCCCTCCCAAATGAGAAGGATTCTTAATGGGCGGGGGGCGGGCTGTTTTGGAAGGCGCGGCCTCGGAACAGGAAGTCGATGATGTTGCCTTCGTGCGGTTGCAGCCAATTGAGTTGGATGGTTTTTACTTCGCCGATGTTTAGGCGGTCGATGTTGGTGGCATCCAAAAGTTGCCGGCGAGAATTTCGGGGTCATCGGTGATCGCGCTGCCCACCAAGGTGTAGCCGCATTTTTTGAGGAATTGATCCTGCGGGCAATCGACGACCGAAGCGAACGGGAACATAAACTCCGTGTTGGCGAAGGGATCATCCGGGTCGGTGACGTGCAAAATCGTGGGCCGCAAATAATCGCAGCGTTCGTGTTTCACCAAACGGTCGCCGCCGCGATATTTTGCCGTGACTTCGGTGACGGCGGGCGATTTGATGCCCTCTTCGATCATGTTGTTCATCGCTTCGGCGGCTCCCGGCAGCGTGAAGGCGGCCAAGCCGGATTCCGGGTCGTTCATGGGTTTGGGCTGAATCGGCCCCAACCTTTTGGCCAAGGCATCGGCGATTTCCGCACCGTGCCTGGGAACCCAAATCCCGGAACAACTGATGCAACTCCGCCCGCTGTTGACGTACACGCTGTCGGCCATCAGGTCGAGATACTTTTCCCAATCGTCGACCTTGTCTTCGCCCAGCACGATCTTGGAAAATCCCGGCCCGTGGGCTTGGACTTTGGGATTGCCGTGATAGCGTTCCACGGTTGCGGTTCCGCCGAAGATCATCGCCCGGTCGCAAGTTTCCAACACCGCCGCCCCGCACATCGCCTTCGCCGGGATAAATGGAAATCACTTCGCGAGGCACGCCGGCTTGAGCGAAGGCTTCGTACATGCGGTAAGGCGTCCAGGGTTCTTGCGGGCCGGGTTTTAAGACCAGTCCGATTTGCAGCGGGATCACGGGCATCCACAGCGTATGCACGCCGGGCGAATTGGAAGGCAGCACCCAGCCACACACCGGAGCGTTGGCCTGGTAACTGACCATAATTCCCCGGTCCTCCATGCCGTAGCCTTGGCTGAGAATGTCCAAAGGCAAACCGCGCGTGAGGGCTTCGAGAATCTCGCCCATGTGGCTTAAGGACGAAGGCGTTTTTGGACATATTGAACCGGCACATGTGCTCGGGCAGGCCGGTGGTGGCCGATTGCATGTTGCAAAACTCATCCGGGTTTTGCATGCCGTCGCCCAAAGGCAGGTTGCCGAACTGATAGAGTTCCGCCGCCTTTTTGCACATTTCGATCAGGTCGGAGATTTTGAATTGCCGGAGAATGTCGCGTGCCTTTTGGCCTTTGCGCATATCCATTTTGACAATCCCGCCGTTGGCCTGATGCACCGTGGCCAAGCGTCTCGCCGGTTTCAAAATGAACGACATCTTTTTTCTCCACGCTCTCGTAAGGCTTGCCCCAACGAATGGCAGGTATTTCTAACATGTGATTTTCCTTTGTCAGTGGAAATTTGAGATTTGAAATTGGTCCTTGGATATTTGCTTTTGTAACGATTAAGGATTCTCTTTTGTTCGGCCTATCGCACTGAGGTAAGCGTTTAACCGTGGACCTAGTTCCTCGACGATTGGTTTGAGTTGTTGGACCTGTTCTGGGGTGAGAAGACCATCTCAGTGTTGAAGGGCGGCGATCTCAGCGCAGATGTTGGAGTCCTCATCGAAAAACGAGATCGCGAATACGGCATGCGATTGTTTCTCCGCCAACTTGTAAACCTCGAGATTCTCGAAAAGAGTCCGCGTCACGTGTTGCACTCCACCCCAGACTACGGACCAATCTCTAATTTCAAATCTCCAATTTCAATAGACGCCGACTGTGGTGGCGCTGGCGATTTCGTGGAAGGGGCGGACGCCTGAGACGCCGTCCCAGGGGTATTTTTCGTGCGGCTTTTCGCGTTCGCCTTCGTCGCGTTCCATGAAGCCGGGGATGAAGAGTTCTTGGGTCAGCGTGTAGAGTTTCACGCGGCCGGTTTCGCCGTAATCGACGACTTGGGTGTGGTCGTCGAAACTCACGACTTCAATCACCGCCCTCGGTTGCGGGGCATAGTAGGTGATTTTGTAGTTGTCCGCCTTGTCGAACGGTTTCCCGCAGGCGAGGCCCATCAGCGTGTTGCCGTAGGTCGGCGTGATGTAGACGTTCGGCCCCAAAAGTTCTTCCCTGGCAAAGCGATACCATTGCGGAGTGAACTCGGTCCCGCCGCAGAAGATGCCTTTGATGCCGGCTTCTTCGATGCTGGAACCGTTGTCGATCAACCGCATCGCCAGGGCTTCCAGCAGTTTGGGCGTGGTAAACATGCACTGCACGTTGTGCCCGGCGGATAAAATCGTGATCGCCTGATCGATCACGTGGTCGCTGTATTCTTTGACCTCGGCGATTTTGCCTTTTTTCAAAAGTTTGACCACCCAGCGGGGGTCCAAGTCGACGCAGAAGGAAATCCCGCCCCGATATTGGGCGAGATGCTCCACCGCCAAGCGCAATCGTCGTGGGCCGGATGGCCCCAACATCAGCCAGTCGCTGCCTTTGGGGAAGGATTCTTCGGGCAGCGTGTCTGAAAACATTTCGTAGTCGATGCGGAAATCATCCATCACCAGCCGGGATTTGGGAATGCCCGTGGTTCCGCCGGTCTCGAAAACGTAAAGCGGTTTGCCTTCTAGGCCCTTGGGAAGCCAACGCTGCACGGGGCCGCCTCGCAGCGATTCATCCTCGAACAGCGGGAATTTTTTGAGATCCTCGAAGCAGGTGACATCGGTCAACGGGTTGAAATCGTATTTTTTGGCGTTTTCTAACCAAAACGGGCAACCAGTGTCGGGATGGAAATGCCATTTGACCATCTCTTTGACGTGAGAGTTTAAGCGGTCTTTGGCGGCGGAAACGAGGGCATCAATGTTGTCGGTCACGTTCAGCTCCACTCGATTGAGAAGCACATTGGAAAGGGTTTACCCCGGTGGGGCTTGGATTATCGAAAAGGCGAGACCGACCGCATTTATTGTTCGGTTGGCGGGGCAGGAGAGCTTCGGCGGGAACTTCGATTGATGGACATTCTCCATCCAATGCGGTTGATTTCCCGCATTATCTTAGACAATTGCTCCGGCTTTTCAATCCATGCTGGGAAACCTGAAAACCCCGTGGATTCCGTCCGAAGATTTTCTGCGTTCGATCAAATAAAAAAGAGCGTGCCTTTGGGAAGGGCACGCTCTCGGTTATCGCCTAAAATGAAAGCGATCACACATCGGGGGTGGGGTTGGTATTGGGGGCGCGTTCCTGTTCGGGAACCGGCGCGGGGCGGTTCGTATCTTGGAACGTCGGATTGGAACCCGATGAGCCGGCCCCGGAATCTCCCGTGGCACAATTGCTGCAAGCGGGCGTTCCGCAAGCCGTCGGGCAAACGGTGACGGGAACCATCTCGCAGACTTCGTAAGCCACTTGGCGGGGAGTGCATTTGGCGACCATTCGCGTGCAGCACACGGGAACTTGCTTGGCCACGCAATGAGAGACCCGCTCGGTCACGGTGTAAGGCACGCGCTTGGTCACACAGAAAGCTACCTTGCGTGAGCAAGTTTCTTGCACCCACCGGCAAGTTTGCACGGGGATTTTGCGGGTGAGGGTCTCGCAGACCATCCGGCAAGTGCGAATGGGCATGCGCTGGGTGTGGGTTTCCCGAACCCATCGGCAAGTGCGCACTGGCACTTGTTCCACGATTTCTTCACTCACCATTCGGCAAGTGCGATAGGGGATTTTTTCGACCACCACTTCGGGAACGTATCGGCAAACTTGCACCGGGCATTGCTGACGAACCACTTGCGGACAGTAAGTCGTGCAGGGGATTTTTCGGCAAACGATGTTCGGTTGCCAAACTCGACGGCAGGTCGTCACACCGGGGCATCGCACCATGCAAAGCCTGGGACCGCAGCAGGGGTCCAAAACCAAGCGGGGCAGCACGGGGCCGGGAATGCAAACTTTTTGCGTGCCCCAACAACCTTGATCTTCGCTGACGGTGCGGTACGTCGTCACGGGTCGCATCACCGTGTAGCAGCGGGTTTGATTGATCGTCTCGGTCACGGGCCGCATCACCGTGCGACGGCATTCGCGCTCGCAAGTTTGCCAAACCGGCTTCATCACCGTGCGGCGGCATTCGCGTTGGCAGGTTTGCCAGACAGGTTTGCAGGTCGTGTAATTGCATTCCTTGTAGCAGGTTTCCCAAACCGGACGTTGCACTTGATAGCTTTCTTCCCGGCAACTGGTTTCCATCACCGGGCGGCGGACCGTGTAAGGTTCATCGCGGAATTGGGTTTCGGTGACGTTGCGGTAGCAGGTTTTTTGCTGGTTTTCGTAGACAGTCTCGTACACCGTCTTGTTGACCGTGTACTGCTCTGGTTGGTAGCAGGTCTCGTAAACCGTGCGGTAGCAGGTTTTGCGTTGCACCCGGCAAGATGTGTAGCACGCGGTCGGCTGGCAGGCCGTGGTCGGGCAGCATTGATAGCTGGCCGCTCCGCAGTAATTTGCCTCCGCATTCGTAGCGGAAAACGTTAATGTGATCGCCACTGTGGCAATCACGGCCAAAAAACATTTCATCGTTGTTGTTCCTCCCAAGTTGTCGTGTGAATGTCAGACCCCGCCCGGTCCCTGCGGTTTTGTGCTTGTAATTTCTTCAGTGAATTATCCGCGCAACGGCCAAATGTTGCAAAGAAATAATGGCCGCAATCCTCGGTAAAATCGGTTTGGGGTCGCGTTGGTTCGTTCGCCTACTAAGGGTAGACTATCCAAGGGAAGGAACCTGCGAAGACTTTGCGGATCGGGCGAAGTTTCGTGTTGATATTCGGCGACATCTCGGCACAAATAGAGGTGAATTGCGTTCAATCGCCGAAACCCAGAGCCAATCCCGTGCCGAACGCGAGGATTTTTTTAAGTCGGCGTGGAATCTCGCGAGATTCTTTGTCCGGTTCAATTGCCGGTTGCTTCGGTGTGATGTGCGGTGGGCATGGGGTGGATCAAAACACTGATGATGGTCAGCAACAGGATCAAGCCGACCGAAGCCGGAATCGCCGCCGCCCTCCACCAAGAGGCGGCGGCTTCGAGGTGGTGATATTCGTACCAAATGATCGCCAAACCCGCGTGCAGCAAGGCGCCGAAAAAGAGGTCCGCCCAACCCGTCACCAGCGAATCGGGCGTTTGCACGGAACGGTAATAGGCCCAGCGAAACGGTTGCTTGAAAAACTTGGGCGGGGCGGGCTTTTTGGCGCTACCGAACGCGAACACCAATCGCGGCAAAATCCACACCCCTATCGCGATTCCCACTGCAATCCAACGATGGGATTCGGTCGTCTGATTTCGCCACACCCAAGGCCAAGTCAAAATCAAGGCTACCACGAGGCCCGAACGGGCCAACATCAGCAAACTCGCCAGCCATTGCGTCAACGCGCGGAAGGCCGACCGGGTTTCTACGGGGCTGGAAAAAAAGGTCGATAACCCGTACCACAATTCGCGGTACGCCCAAATCCCCAGCGAACCGCCCAAACACAACCCCACCAACAAGGGCTGAATCCACCACCAATTCACTTGCAGCCAATTCCCAATCTGGGCAATGTCCATAAATCTGCTTTCCTAAGGAAGATGTCAGGGGCAGTGAATCCAAAGCCATTGTCTCGCTTGAACGTTCGTTCGTCAATCTTCTTCTGCCGGCGGCGGGTTTTCGGAAATCTAGCGCCCTTGGATGCCAGTTTTTTCAACGACCGCCTACAATCGGGACGTAAACCGCCCGAACCGAAGATTTCCTTTTAGAAGAGTGCCTTAACCGCATGTTGAAGTTCGCCATTCGCAATTTGTTCAGCCGACCCATGCGAACGCTGTTGTCCCTGTTGGGGCTGACGGTGGCGATTATGGGGATGGTGTGCTTGTTTTCCGTGGCCCACGGGCTGGATCAGCAATTGGACCGCACGTTCGGGCAGATTCCCGGTTTGGCCGCCATGCAGCCCGGCGCACCGATTCCGCTGTTCTCGAAACTCCCCGCCTCTTGGGGCCAAGAGATTCGGGCGGTGAAGGGGGTTTCCGTGGTGATGTCCGAAGTCTGGCAGAGAATTAACGTCATCAACGGCAAAATGATTCTCAGCCCGCCGAGGTTTTGGTTCGGCTTCGACATTAAGAACAGCCTCAAGCTCGATAAAGACGTTTATGGGAAAACCATTCAGCAAGGCCGGCATTTGAATTTGCAGGATGTGGGCACGCGAAATTGCCTCATCAGCAAACAAATTGCGGAAGAATACCTCGTGGGTGTGGACGATGAACTGATCATCAACGAGTTCACGCATCACATCGTGGGAATTTACGAAACCGGCTCGTTGCTGTTGGACGTGGCGGTGGTTCTGGACATCGAGCAAGTCCGCCGGATGACGGGCTTCCCGGAAGATTCCGTCACCAGTTTTTACATCGAACAAAAACCCGGCGTAGACAAGGCGAAACTCGTCGAGCGAATTAAAGACGTGTTCCGCGACCGTAAACTGCCCGTGTGGACGCCCTCCGGTTTAGGGCTGGGCATCGAACCGGGCGGGAATCCTCTGAAAATTCTGGCCACGCTGTTCGACCGCTGGTTGAAATCCACCGACAAGCCGCAGCCGAATCCTTCCCCCGCGAAAACGGTTGCCCCAAAGGAAAACAAAACCGAATCACCCGCGCAAGAGCCGGTCGAAATCAATCCGATGCTCGAAAGTGGAAAAAGACATGCCCATCGAAGTCCGCACGGCTCAGGAGTGGGGCAAGCAGTTCGACAAATTCACCCAGGATCTGGACATTCTTCTGATGGTGCTTACGGGCATCGGCGTGACCATCGCGGTTCTCAGCATTGTGAATACGATGCTGATGAGCGTCAGCGAACGCATCATCGAACTGGGGATTCTCAAAGCCAACGGCTGGTCGAAGATGGATGTGCTCAAGCTGATTACGTTTGAAAGTGCGCTGATCGGTTTGGGCGGCGGAGTCTTGGGCAGCCTGTTGGGCTGGGTCGGCACGCTGGTCGTGAATTGGCGCTGGCCCACCCGTGTCGAACTTTACGCCGGCCCGGAGTTATTGACGTTCAGCGTGGCTTTCGCGATCAGCCTGGGCATCTTAGGCGGGCTTTATCCGGCGATTTGGGCCATGCGAATGATGCCCATGGACGCCATCCGCCGCGGCTAAGCATTGCCGAGCAAATCGGGGCCGGTTCTCGTCGTCCGTCCTCATACCGAACGAAACGACAAACGCCATTCGGGGGAAATCGCATGGCCGCGGTGGCGGAAATTCCAGACGAAGTCGATGATGTATTCTTGAAAGAGATTGGACAATGGCGTGCCGATCTCGCCCGCGTGCTGGCCTTAAGAAACCGTGAATTGTCCCCTCGGGAATTAAACTTCGCGGTGCAGAAGACTATCGACCGCATCATCTTTCTGCGGATCTGCGAAGACCGGGGGATGGAACCTTACGGCAAGCTGAAATCGCTCGCCGGCAAAGCGGGAATTTACGCCGAACTCACCAAACTCTTTCGCCAAGCCGAAGACCGCTACAACTCCGGCTTGTTCCATTTCACCAAAGAGAAAACCCGCCCCGAAACGCCCGACAATTGGACCTTAACGCTCAAGGTGGATGACAAGGTGTTGAAGGACATCATCCGCCGGCTTTACTACCCGGAAAGCCTCTACGAATTTTCCGTGTTGCCGGCGGACATCTTAGGCCAGGTTTACGAACAGTTCTTGGGCAAAGTCATTCGGCTGACCAAAAGCCATCAGACCAAAATCGAGGACAAGCCCGAAGTCAAAAAAACCGGCGGAGTATTTTACACGCCCGCCTATATTGTGGATTACATCGTGGAAAACACGGTGGGGAAAATGTTGGCCGGCAAAACGCCCGCAGACATCGCGGCCCGCACCCAGACTTGGAAACCCGCGAAAAATCGGCTGCCCCTCACAGTGCTTGATCCCGCCTGCGGGAGCGGTGCGTTCTTGATCGGGGCTTATCAATTCCTCATCGACTGGTACAAGGATTGGTACGTTGCGAACGGCCCCGCAAAGCATAAAGGCCGCATCCATCAAACGCAAAAAGGCCAATGGCGGTTGACGACTGCCGAACGCAAGCGGATTTTGCTCGACCACATTTTCGGCGTGGACATCGACCCGCAAGCTGTGGAAGTCACCAAACTTTCGCTGTTGCTGAAAGTCTTGGAAGGCGAGAACCAAGAAACTTTAGACAACCAATTGAAACTGTACCACGAACGGGCATTGCCCGATCTCGCCGCCAACGTCAAATGCGGCAACAGTTTGATCGGCCCCGATTTCTACCAAGGCAAGCAATTCCGTTTGTTCGATGAGGAAGAACATCTCAGAATCAACGCCTTCGACTGGCAAGCCGAGTTCCCCGAAATCATGCGATCCGGCGGCTTCGATTGCATCATCGGGAACCCGCCTTACCGAAGAGAATTGGACTACAAACATTTGATGGATGAAATTGCATCCACTCCCTTTGGTATGGAGTTCCGTTCCCCGCGCATGGACCTTTGGTACTACTTCGTCCATCGTGCCCTATATCTCTTGAAACACTGCGCGGCATTATCCTTCATCGTGAATGCGTATTGGACTTCTGGAACGGGGGCTGAAAAGCTAATGAAGGCGATGACTGAAGATGCCCACATCGATGAGATTTTCTTTTTTGCAAAGTTGAAAGTATTCAAAAAAGTCTCTGGGCAACACATGATTTTTCGGCTGACCAAAGGAGCGAATGAAACCGGCACGCTCATTAAAACCGTGCTGCCTCAAGATGAAATTACCGCAGAAGCATTTGTAACAGGTTCTGCCCCGGTGAGGGCCATACACAAAACGCAAAAGCAACTCTTCATCGGCGGAAAAGTGGATCTGCAACTGCCTGCGGTTGATCTGCTCAAAAAGCTAGAAGCACATCCCCGATTGGACCGGTTTGGGGTTGTCCGTCAAGGCATTGCTGAGAACCCATCCTCCATCAACAAAAAAACAAATGAGCGATTCGGAAACCGTTGGAAGATCGGGGAAGGGGTTTTCGCTCTCAACCAGGATGAAGTTGAAAAGTTACAATTGCCGCCGCACGAACAAAAGCTGCTGAAAGATTATTTCGATTTGTGTGATTTGGGCCGCTATTATTTGGCAAAGAGACCCTCCCTTTCATTGATCTACTCTTCCAAGCGAACGTGCCCCGACATTGAACCCTACCCAGTTCTCAAGAAGCATCTTGAGCGATTCAGGCCGATTATGGAGGCTCGCCGAGAAACGCAAAAAGGGTCGAATTCTTGGTGGCATCTCCACTGGCCCCGTGATGAGCAACTCTGGCAATCGGAAAAGATCATCTCAATCCAAATGGGCGCGCGGCCGAGTTTTGTCTGCGCACTTACGCCGGCTTATGTTTCTTTTAGCACAAACGTATTCGTGGCCGATCCTCAGACCAAAGCGGATCTCCACTATCTCACAGGCATTTTGAACTCCCGTTTGCTTTGGAAGTGGTATCAGCATTATGCGAAGCGGCGGGGCGTAGGGTTGGAAATCAATGGCAATGTTTTCAGTCGCTCGCCGATTTGCCAAGTTGACTTCGCGAAGGCGGATGATGCTTCAAGACATGCTCGGCTTGTTGATTTGGTCAAACAAATCACAGCACTCAACCGCAGGCTTGTCGATGTCAAAACCGACCGACAACGGAAAAGCCTTGAACAACAGGTGGAAGCAACCGACCGCGAAATCGACCGCATGGTTTACCAACTGTACGAACTCACGGAAGCGGAAATCGAACGGATTGAAACCGGCGGTTCCCAATCGGGGGAAGCGGCCGAGAACGATTGAGGGGCTGAGTTGGTTGTTGAGTTTCGCCGCGATTCAGCGACTGTGGTTAGCTTCCGATTTCAACCCCACGCTGTTGACCGTACGCACGCCGTAGGTGGGCGTGCCTTGGGGGGATGGGGTTCGATCTTGAAATCGCATCGCGGGCAACGGAGCTTCGGGCGTGTCGTGGTAAGACATGGTTTGAAACAACGGCCTGCCGAACCGGCCAACGGGCTTTTCGGGCACTTGGGCGATCGGCTTTCCATCGCGTTCGATCAGAAAGCCGCGAATCCCGCTTTCCAGGTCGGCCTTCGCATTCCAAGTCACACTGAGGCTGCCATCCTCGTTCCGTTTCACCGCGACTTTTGTGGGGGCCGGCGGCGGGGTTCGATCCTCCACGCTGCCCGTGCGTTCGTATTCTGCCAACTTGCCGGCCATGTCTTCTTTCCAATCCGCTAACGCTTGCTCATCGACGGGCCGCAGGGTTTGTGTTTTACTCTGCGGAGTCGGTAGGCGATGGGCGAGCCAAAAATCGAAGAAAGGAATCGCCAAGTAACGCGAGTCGCCGCACTCGTGCGCGGTGCGGGGATCGGCGGCGAACTCGAAGAACGCCCCCTGCTTTTGGTAGGCAGCCTGCATCGCCTTTAATCCATCCCAAGCCCGGTGAAATCGCTTGTCATCTTTCTCTTTGATGCCTGAGTTTGCCATCACGGGAATACTGTAAGCGGCAGGGGGAATGACCGGAGCTTCGATTTCGCCCTTCGTCCAATACTCGTAAGCCGTGCCCGAACGCAGCCAGATGGCGACGATTCGTGCGGGGTGCTTGACCTGCATCAGACTCGCCCAAAATCCGCCGCCGGAATGTCCCCACAAACACCAAGGCACGGTTTTGACTTCGGGCCGTCCGGTCGCTTCCGCGAAATGAGACAGCGCACCGAGAAACTTTGCATCCGACCCGTTGCGAGCATCGCACCACAAACGGCAGTTGATGCCTTCGCGCGGCTCGTAAGATGATCCCAACGGCGCCAATCCCATTTTTCGGCCAAGGCTTGCCAATGCAGATCCTCCGCAGCGGTGAGTCCGCCCAGCGATGCGCCGCGACCGCAACCGTGCTGATGCACTATCACGCCGCGCAACTTTTCAACGTTTTCGGGAACCCACAGAAAATAATCGACCGACAGTTGCAATTCGCCTTCCTTGAGCGAAGCGGGATAATGCACCTGGTACACAGTTCCGCCCGCCGTGGGCCGGTGGGAGGCGTCGGCTCTTGGGCTTTCGCGACCAAGGCTTTGATTTGGGTTTCCAGGCTCTTGGCTTTGTCTTGGGCTTCCTTCATCGGCAGGCCGGGTTTGACGCCGGGGCGTTTGTGCCCGACTTCGCTCAGCCAGGCATCGTGCAGCAACTTTGTTCGTTGCGAGACCAGCTTCAACAATTGAGGATCGGGTTCGGTCGTCGAGGGCACTCCCCAAGCCCGCAAAATGGTTTCACCCAACAGCCGATGTCCCTCCGCGTTCGGGTGGATGCCATCGCCCGAAAGCGTGAATTTGGGTTCGCCTTTTCGCTTGGCTTTCAAATACTCCATGAAAGGCCCGTGCAAGTCGATCACCATTTCCACGCGGTCCTTCTGCTGCATGATCCACTTCGCATACCGCGAAAGCACATCGTCATAATCTTCGTACATCGCGAAGTAGGCGTACTGATCAGCCCCGGCAGGTTTCAGTTTGCCTTTTACCGGAACCGGATCGAACGGCGGCGGCGTCATCAAAATCAACTTAGCTCCGGCTCGCATGAACTTTTTGAATTAGCCGCTTGACACCCTCCTGATACGCCCGAAACCGCTCCTCGCTGAAAGGGTGATAGATGCCATCGTTCATCCCGTAACAGGCGACGACAACATCCGGCTTGATCTTCGCCAACGCCCGGTCCAATCGCTCATGCACATCCGGCCTAGGGAAAGGATGGCCCGCTTCCGAAAGACCGCTGAGAGTTTCACTCGACAGGCCCAGGTTGATGATCTCAGGCATTGGCTTCACGCCCTGCAAGCGAAGTTGGGTTTCAATCCAAGCCACGTACCCGCCCGCATGGGTGATCGAATCTCCCAGAAACAAAATCCGCTTGGCCGAGAGCGGAAAAGGCGTCTCGCGCAGGCCGTCATGGTTTGACTGGCCGCCAAGAAGATCAGCAAGATGAAAGACCAACGACAACATTTCAGAGTGCTCACGGGATTTCCTCCGGCAGGTAATAATCGCAACGAGTGGTTTTGGGTGGATTGCGGATCGGCCCACCATTCCTGGAATTACCATACTCCAATTGACGCCAGACCGAAACTTCCGTTGCAGTTTGGGGCCGAAGAAATTTGCGATGCCTACCGCCGGATGATCCGCCGGTTTATGATGCGGAGAAAGAACTCCGCCTCATCGTGCCCTTTCGCGAAAACGGACTTCCCGCTTTTCCGCCTTGAAGGGTTCGGTCGCGAACCGGGAATCGAATACCCCCAAAAGGAATTGCCATGTCGGTCACCGAACGGAATTCGCCGGAGACGGCCAAGCCATTGGCTCCGCTGATGAGCGGAGCCTTCAACACCCCCAACCTCATCACCATCAGCCGGTTGGTTTTGGCGGTGGTCTTGTTTTGGCTGATCGATATTGATGGATATTGGCGCACGGCGGCGGGGGTGTTTTTGCTGGCGGCTTCCACCGATTTCCTCGATGGCTACATCGCCCGCCGCTACGGTTTGGTCACCACGCTGGGCCGGATTATGGACCCCTTCGCCGATAAGCTCATCATCTGCGGAGCCTTCGTGTTTTTGCTGGGCCAAGTTACTTCCGGGGTGACGGCTTGGATGGTGGTGATTGTGATCGGGCGGGAAATGTTCGTCACCAGCTTGCGCGGGTTTTTGGAACAGCACGGCATGGATTTCTCCGCCACGATGAGCGGCAAACTCAAAATGGTGCTGCAATGCGCCGCCGTCACCGCGAGTTTGTTGTCTCTCAGCCCGGAGTTCCGCGCTCAGGCGGATTGGGTCGTTTCGGTTCGCGATGGGTTGCTGTGGGCTGCCGTCGCGATCACGGTTTACAGCGGAGCCATCTACGTCCACCGTGCGGGGGTGATGATCCGCGAACAATCCGCCGGCCCGAAAAACTAAGGCACATAGGTGTCTAGCAAATCGTCGAGGACTTCCTCGGTCAGTTCGTGCCCTTTGAGGAACGGAAAGCCTTCCCAGCGCACAATGCCCAAGGGATCGATCAGAATCATGTGCGGGATTCCGCGAATTTTCAGTTCATCATACATTCGCTGCTTGGGATCGATCGCCACCGCGTAGTGGATTTTCGCGCCCTTGTGCGCCCTGACTTCATCCGCAGTTTCGTCGCTGATTCCAATGACAACCAGCCGATCTGGGAACGTGCGTTGAAACCGATTGAGTTCGGGGATGGCCTGCAAACACGGCCCGCACCAGGTGGCCCAAAAGTCGATCAGCACCATTTTCCCTTTTCGCGAAGGCTCTTCGGTCAGCCATTCTTCCACAAGGAATTTCGGCGCGGGTTTGTTGATGAACGACTTCGCATAAATGGTTTTGTCCGGTTCGGGAGCCGGCGGCAACGCGGGGAGTTTCTCCGCGATTTTGCTCTTGGCGGACGCCTCTCGCACAAGCGGCCTTGAAGCCGGCCCGGCGACCGGCTTGGCGTTAGAAGCCCCGCAACCGAGCATCCACCCGCAAAGCAAAATTCCAATTCCAGCAAATCGAACAGCCATCGCACTCGGTTCCTGAAAACAATGAAAGTCAGGCGGACAATGCCCACCCTAATTTCTGATGCCCGGCAGTTCAACAATCTCGCCTAAAAATTCAACACAATCCGGGCGATTGGACCTCTGAGTTGAACGTCGTACCGAAAGAGATTGTCGCCGCTGCCTTGGCGTTGGTCGATGTCCAACAGCCGGTATCCCATCTTGAGTTGCAGGCAATCCGAGCATCGAAATTCGGCCAAGGCTTCTATGTTCCAAGTAAACTGGGAGGCGGAGCCGATCCCGAACCCGCCGATGTCTCCACGGAAGGAAAGTCGCAAATCTTCGGTCACAGGGGCAAAAATTTGGCCGCCGATAATGGGATCGACCCAGTCCTGTTTGCCCGAGCGGCTAATGCTTCTTCCCCGTGGCCCGGTGATGGTGATTTGGTTGGCATCCAGCAGGTTATATCGCCCGCCGACCAGGATCAAGGCGTCCCAATTTTGGGTCCACGGGGTTTGATTGATAAGCTGTTTCACGTTGTACGTTCCGGCAAAATCCACAATCGCTTGGCTGAAGCCGGTCGTCAAATCGATCCGGGGGAGAATGCCCTGGGTCACGTTGACGTTATAAAAAAGCCCATCCGCGAAAACTCCCCACCGGCCGTAATTCACGTCCAAACGGCCCGCAAACACGCTGCCTAAGTCATCGAGCAACTTGAAATCGTCGCGCGTGCTGATGTTGACCGGGGCACTTCGGCCTCGAACGGCCACCAGGCCATGCTGTTCGGGAAGCCAGATCGGAATTCCGAACTTGAAACGCAGTTCGGGTTCTTGGCACTGGTAAACGCAAGGGATCTCGCCGGATGCACAAGCGGACGAAAGGCAACGATCGTACTCACTCTGCGAAAAACAAGGGGTGGCAACGGAAAGCCACCCCCAACAGAGCATCGCAAGGGAAATCAGTGATTTCATGAAATATCGTTCCAACGGAGGGATATGGAAGAAACGGCGTTATGCAGATCATCGGAAACCTGTGCGCTTCCACATCATCACTGACAATGTGTTTTTTGGGAAACAATCCTTCATTCACCCACCGCCCCTTTTTCGCGGCACACCTCTCACAATCGGAACATTCGGCAATCAGGGAAGAGACATTTGCCCCGATCAAACGAATCTTTCCTCTCAGCATCTCCATTTGAACAAGCTCTGCGGCACGCTCGCCTTGCGCTGATAGGGCTTTGTCCAATTCAAGGACGATTCCCAGACTTTGATTGGGATTTGCCGGAATCGAAGAAACTTTCGCGAAATCGTTTTCCCGCCAAGCGATAAGCAAGATTGCATTTGCTCGCAGGCAGATGTTTCCGGCGGCAAATGCTAGAATGATTCAAACCGCAAACGGGATGCACTGAGTTCCCACTGGAAAGGTTTGGAAATGAAAAACGGGATTCGCCTGAGAATCGCCTGCGTGCTGTGGGTGTTGGTTTCCTCGATTCACGCGGAGGACTCCTCTCCGTTCAAAGCCCCGCAAAAACCACATTGGCGACAGCCGATTGCGATGGTTCACGCGGGGGAACGCATTTACCTCGCCAACCAAAAAAGCGCTTCGGTCACCATATTGACGGTGGACCCGCTGGAAGTTTTCGCGGAAATTCCCGTGGGCCAAAAACTCGCCGATTTGGCGGTGCTGCAAAACGGACGCCTGCTGGCCGCCGTCGATGAAAAAGCCCATCAACTGCTGCTCTTGGAACCGAGCGAAAAAGGGATTCAAATTCGGCAACGGTTGGCCGTCGCAAAAAATCCGGTCGGCATCTCCGTCGATGAAACCGGAGAAAGGGGGGCGGTGTCGTCCTTGTGGTCGCGGCGGGTCACGTTGTTTCGACTGGAGGAAACCCGCTTGAAGACCGAAGCCGTCGTCGATCTGCCTTTCGCGCCCGAAAAATGCTCTGGTTGAACGGCGGAAAAAAGTTGATCGTCGCGGATGCTTTCGGCGGACGATTGGCAGTGCTCGACCCCGCAACTGCGCGGGTGCTGTGCGTGAAAGAAATCGCGGGCCACAACATCCGCGGCTTGGCTCTCAGCCGGGATGGCAAAGATCTCCTGCTGGCCCAACAAGTGTTAAACGCCTCGGCCAAGACAATGCACACCCCCATCTTCTGGGGCGATTTGATGCAGAACGTGCTGCGTTCCCAATCCCTGGAAGAACTGCTTTCCCTCAATGAAAAGCCCGAACCAAACGGAGATCTGTTTCGCACGGAACCGCTCGGCCATCCCAGCGATGCGACCGGCGATCCTTACGATGTCCGCGTGCTGCCCGGCGGACAAACCGTCGTCTCGCTGTCGGGCGTGGGAGAGATTGCGATCAGGCGGACGGACATTCAACCCTTTGAACGCTTCAACGCCCAAGCCCGCTCCACGGCCATGCTGCTGCATCCCGATGGCAAGCGGCTTTTGGTGGCCAATACTTTCGCGGATTCGCTCACGATTTTCGATCTGAACCAATGGCGGATCGCGGGGCATCTTTCGCTGGGAGCCACGCCGTCGCTCACTCAACACGACCAAGGCGAACGCTTGTTTTACGATGCCAAGTTCTCGCTGGATGGCTGGTATAGCTGCCACAGTTGCCACACCGATGGACACACCACGGGCTACCGCAACGACAACCTCAGCGATCTTTCGTATGGTGCCCCCAAACGCATCCTGCCGTTGGGCGGCGTGGCGGAAACGGGGCCTTGGGCCTGGAATGCCGAAGCCAAAACTCTCCGCCGGCAAATCCAATCTTCGATCCAACACACCATGCAAGGCGAACCGCCAAGCCCCGCGGAACTCAAGGCTTTGGAAGCCTATCTCAAAACCATCGAGCCGGCCCCTGCTTTGGACCGCATGCGAGGCACAACCGATGCATCCGCCGTCGCACGCGGGCAACAAGTCTTCAATAGCCAAGGCTGTGCCGACTGCCATCAACCGCCAACTTATACAAGCTCCGCGACCTATGATGTGGGCCTGAAAGATGAACTCGGAACAACAGAGTTCAACCCGCCCTCGTTAAGGGGAGTCAGCCAACGCCAGGAGTTCTTCCACGATGCCCGTGCCAAAAGCCTAGGGGAGGTGATAGAAAAATTCCACCACGGCGATGCCCACCAACTCAGCGATAAAAAACGCGCCGATCTCCTCGCATTCCTGCGGAGTTTGTAAGGAAGCTCTCAGCGGTCAGCTTTCAGCCGTAGGGTCCGGCCAGCCACCGCTTTCAACATGCAAATCCCTTGAAATTAAGGTGTTTTTGAGGCAATTGGCAAGAAATTCGATCTCCATGACGTTCAAAAACCCGAAATACGCCTGAAAATAGGCACTTTTTGCATGTTGAAAGGGATGGGTCCGGCCAGCGGACCGCTATGCAGCTAGCCCCGATTTGGCTCACCGACGGGCGGGTTGCGTCTCCGCCACAATAGAGCAATTCCCAAGGGAAGAAAAACCAAGCCTAGAAAGCTAAACAATGCGGCTTCGCCCCATTGCAGTTCGAATGATTCAACTAACGCCTCTGCCGGCCGATCCGGGTCGTAAAGTATGCTGACCGAACTGCCGATGGGCGAAACCTTTGGCCAATCCCATGTTCTTCGGCCACGCACGGGGCCGAAAATCTCGTAAGACTTGCTGTTGACGGTGTAAGACACCACCGGACGATAAGCCGTTTGTTTGGTTGGCCCCTCAACAACTTTCCCATCCCGCATCACCACTCCTTGATCGTGCCGGATCACAACACCTTGGGCGCGGACGCTGCGGGAAGCGAATCCGCACGACTCAGCACCGCTTTTGAGGCCGACGACGAGGGAAATGCTTCCAAGCACGGCCATGAAGAGCAGGCCAAGCCGCTTTGGTGCGTTCATAAGCGATCTCGTGAGAGATTCTGAGGGAATGAGGGCAAAATTTGTGATTACCTTGCAGCTGCGCAAAATAGCGTAGCAGGGTTCTCTTTAAGGGCAATTCAGGAAGCGAATGAACGGGATCAAAATGCTCCGCTATATTGCTCAGCACACCATTATCATCAGTGCATTGCCATGCTCTGCTGCGCTTGCATATGCAGATTTCAACTCTGCAAGGAAGTAAAAGCTGCAATCATAACCGCCACACTCTTGGTCATCATACCAGATCTTCAGCTCTGCAATTGAAAGTTCTTGTAGTGCTTTGTCGGCTTCATCCACCAACTGCGGCGATGCGAGACCAAAATACCAATCATACCCCCCAGCGCAGAATGCATCGAGAGTCTGCTGGCTTTGGGGGTGAAGATGATCGCCAGTGATGACGAGATTGAGCGGATAGCCTTTCTTGCTAAATATAGAATGAAAGTCGAACCAATCCTTATCTATAGAATGCCATTTGCCTTCTGGGATTTTGGGTTCTTCTCCGCGGACCATCTGCTCAAATATGTCCGGCGTGATCTCGGTAAAACTACCTCGAACCCCCATGCTCATTCCTTCTCGCTCGCGGGCAGGGGGACTTGGGTTGGGGAGGCGAGGTAGCGGATGAGGTCGCGAATTTCTGTTTCCGTTAGTTTCTCGAATAAACCTTCTGGCATCATCGACAACATCGATTGGCGGCGGGCTTCGATTTCGTTCTTGGCCAACAGCACATCTTCCTTGGGCGTTTTGAGCAGCAACGATTCCGCCGCTTCTTCCGCGACCACGCCCGTCAGCACGCGGCCATCGGTTGTGGCGATGGTCGTCAGTCGATAAGCCCGGCCCACCACCGCGCTGGGATCGAATACGTTTTCCAAAACGTAATCCAAATTGTTCCGCTGCGATCCCGTCAGGTTCGGGCCGACCAAGCGGCCTTCCTCGAACAGCACGTGGCAACCCGCGCACGTTTTCGCGAAGACCAAGCGGCCATGCTTAGGGTCGGCCTTCTTCAAGGCGGCTTCCGTCAACTTGGATTTGAGGGCGCGGACTTGGCGAGATTTGTCGGCGGAAGTCGGACGAAAATCGCCCCAGACTTTGCGAAGTTTCGCGTTGAGTTGGGGATTCTCGAAAGCCGCGACTTGCCGAACTAACGTCGTCGAAAGTTCTTTCGAGGGGATTTTGTGCGTTTCCACGGCGGCGAGCATGGCTTGGGCATAAGCGGGCCGAGACGCCAGCGTGTAAAGCGCCGTTTGCCGTGCCGCCGGTGTGAATTTCGCATAATAGTTAAGGATGATTTCGGGCGTTTGGGGGGAATCGTAAGCGGCCAAGCCTTGGAGTGCGGCTTCGGCGAGTTCGGGCCGGGCGATCAGTTTTTGCAGGATCGGCAGAAGTTTCGGATCGCGAACTTGGGCTAGCCCGGCGATGGCGGATTGCCGATCTGAAGAGCGGAGCATTTTCATTTTGAATGATAGTTCGCAATGCCTGCATGGCTTGGGGATCGCCGAAGATTAACGACAGCGATTGCGCCAGGCGGCGAACGTCCGCGTTGGGACTTTGGGCCAATAGTTTGGAGGCTTGGGACCATTTTGCGGGCCGGGGCAAATCGCGTTGGCCTTTGATCGCTTGTTCGATGCCTTTCAGCACATCCAACTGCACGCTGGGTTCGGGAATTTCCAAAAGCAAATCCACCAGCGGGTCCAAGCGGTTTGCCGCTGGTTTGTCGCTTCGATTGGCCGAGGGTTGTTGAGCCAACCCCGCCCAGGCGAGACACGTTGCGATGGAGAACAGGAAAGCGATTCGGCAAATCCGCATGGGTGATTGATCTCGGCGATTTAGGGCTGTTTTTGCTGGGACAAAATTTTATCCCAATATAACCGGCCAACCGAGCGGGCGAAATCGAAACGCGCCGCAGATTCGCGGGCCTTCAAATTGCCTATATTGCGAGAGCGTTTCGACCGCGAAAGTCCCAGGCGGAAATCGCGGGCGGAAGCGAGAATCTCTCCGCTTCGGCCAATCGCCGTGATAAGTTTTTGGCGGAGAGTTTCGTCCGGTCCTGGCCGACCGGGATTTCAAAATACGCGAAGGAGGAATCCAACATGTGGACAATGCTGACAAATTTTCGTCAATTGGTGATGGGTTCCGCGGGGATGGGAAGCTTGCTGATCGCGGGGTTGCCCGCCGCGTGGGGGGATTGTCCCGACTGTCAAAACAGTTCCGCCGGGGTTCCGCCGGGACAAGTTTATCAGTCGCCCTCCCTGACGATGCCGAGGGAAATGCAAGTGAGGAACCCGAACCAAATTCCCGTTTCCCCCGACAGTTGGGGCGATGATTCGCCATCTGCTCCCGCCACGCCATCGGCCCCGACCGGGAGGCCCGGCTATTTTGTTTTGCCGCCGCCGGGCACGCTGGGCCGAACCTATTTAAGAACCTCTTGGCCGATTCCCAAGGATGAACATCCCCGCACGGCGATTATTCAAATCACGGCACCGGGCTTTACCGAAATCGAGATCGACGGATTGGCCGACATGGAGGGATTTCAACGGAAAGACGGCGTGTGGATCTTCAAGTCGGATAAACCGTTAATTCCGGGCATTCCGCACATTTATCACGTCAAGGCGGGATATAGAAACGTCGAAAACAAGGACTGGAAGGTAAGAACCGTCCGGTTAATCCCCGGACGCGTCGTGACGTTGGAGTATTAAGCGGCTTGGTTTTCCGCATCGCAAAGTCTGTTCAGCGAGCTATAATAACGTGATGTTGCCCTCTTGTTTTGAGGGGGATCGTCACAACCTAGCAAAGCGATTCGCATGAAGCGGTCTTCTCGCGTGCCCTTGGCGTGGAAAAACCTAACGCACAACTATCGCCGGCTGTTGACCGCCGTCGCGGGGATTACGTTCGCCGTGGTGTTGATGTTTGTGGAACGCGGGTTTCAACATGCGCTGTTCGATAGCACGATTTACGTCATTCGCGACCTAAAAGCCGATCTGGTGATTCGCAGCAACGCGAAGTATCTTTTCGAGTCGCCGCATCGGTTTGACGTGCGGCGGTTGATTCAAGCCAAGGCCCACCCGCAGGTGGAAACCGCCTATCCCGTTTACGTGGAAGTCGGGGGAAGCAACTTGAAACGCATCGGCTACCCTAGCTATCCCATTCGCGTGTTGGCCTTCGATGTGGAAAAAGACTTGTGCCGAATCCCCGGCGTCCAAGGGAATGCCCTTAAATTAAGAAGCCCGATGACCGCGATCATCGACAGCAAAAGCAAGCAGAAGGAGTATCATCTCCCGCTGGACCACCCTGATGAGCTTGCCCCAATTCCCACGGAACTGGCGAGGAAGCAAGTTCATCTTGTGGGCACTTTTTCCTTAGGGACCGACTTCGCCAACGATGGCACGCTGATAATGACGACGAAAAACTTCGCGCGGTTTTTTGCCTATCGGGGCCGAGGCCGCGATCCGCTTTCCCACGTGGATTTGGGGCTAGTGCATCTCAAGGAACACGCCGATCCCCAACAAGTTTGCCAAGAACTCAACTCGCAACTTCCCCGCGATGTGCTTATCGAGACGAAGTCTTACTATATGCAGCGGGAAATGGACTATTGGGCCAATAGCACGCCCGTGGGATTCATCTTCTTACTCGGCGTGGTGCTAGGGTTTATCGTGGGGATTGTGATTTGCTATCAGATCATTTTCTCGAACATCAACGACCATCAAGCGGAGTTCGCTACGTTGAAGGCGATGGGCTATTCGACTCGCTATTTCATCGGCATCGTGCTGGGCAAATCGGTGTATTTATCGATCTTGGGCTTTCTGCCGGGACTTTTGATTAGCGAGGTGATTTTTCAAGTGCTCTCGCGTTGGACGGGCCTGTTGATGGAACTCACGACTTCCCGCGTGCTTTCCATTTACGTTCTCACGCTGGCGATGTGCGTAAGTTCGGGCTGCATCGCGATTCGCAGAATCCTCGCCCTGGAACCCGCCGATCTGTTTTGAGCATCGTTCGAGAACTAGGTGAGCGACTTGCCGCTCAGTTTCGCAGGACGGTTAACTCTCTAACGATGCTAAGCGTGCTTATTCCCGCGAGAAACCCGAAGATCGTAAATGCGATAGGTCGCATTTTTGTAGACCGGTTTAAGCGTCAGCTTGCCTTTATTTAAGATCACGTAATTCAAGTGCGGTTGTTCTCGGAAGGCTTGGATCACGTCATTGTTTTGCATTCGCCGATTCCATTCGATGATGCCCTCGGCATCTTGCGGGCAATCTTTTCGCGAAACGTATTCTGCCCGCTGAGCATACCATTTGAACGCCCAACTATTGCGGGGCGTCCAGACCATTGAGTCGGTCGGGGTTTCTTCGCGAATCCAGCGGCAGACGTCCAACCAATCGCCCAGTTGCTCTTCCGACATCCGGCTGGGGTTGCGGTCCACCGCCGGAGCCGCTAACGAAAACCCAAAAAAACAAGCAAAGATCAACCAACATCTCAGGCAGGCTTTGCGAGAACTTCCCCACAAATTTGCCAGGCCATTCTGAAGCCCAAACGCTGCCAGCCCCGCCACGGTGATCGCCGCAGCAATCGGCAGCATCACATCTGCCAAACGAAACGGATAAAACTTTAAGAGCCGATATTGCCAAGTGATTTGCTTCAAAGACTCGATGGGCCGATCCCCGTAGCCTAAGCCCACGCCCGTCAAAGCAATTCCCATCGACCCCGCCACGAACCAGGCGAACCAACGCTCGGCGGTTCCCCACTTGAGCCGATACCGCATGAGCAGCCACACGGCGGCCATCAATCCGTAAGCGACATAATTGGCCTGCGAAAACGTCATCGGGTCCAAGTGATGTTGCAGACGGTTAAAGGTTTGAATCCACGTCACAATCTTGGCCTGCCTTAAATTTCCATCGCCGAGAAGACCCAGCGCCGGCCAAACTCCCGGCAGACAGGCCAAGACAAAAATCCCCGCCGCGATTCCCGCTGTGCCGAATGAAATCGATTGCCGCTCGGTTTGCGTGGAAGGCCAAGCGAGTGATGATGCCCGCGAATGCCGCCGAGATCGCCATCCATCCGCCCACCACGGGGTGAAAACTCACCGCCAAGCCGGCGAGCAGCGCAGCCGATTTGATTCGCCCGTCGAACCAAGCCGCCATCGCCCAGAATCCCCAGCCGTAGGCGAAGACCTTGGCCTCCACGCCGCCGATGATCCATTCGCCGGACCAATTTCCGGCGGCGGCCAAGGCCAAGAACAACCACATCGCCCACAGGCTGGTCCATCGTCCGGGAGTTAAATGCGGAATCCAGCGGACCCAACCCCACGCCAGCAAACCCAAAGCGGCCAACCGGCCCAACCAAGCGGTTTGTGCCAACGTGAATTCGCGGGTCAAAATGCCCACGGTCTGATAGAACACCAAGTGCGTATTGGAGGAATCCAAAAAGAAATCCCCCGCACACCAATTCGGGTTCCAATAATGTTTGGCTTTGCAGAGATAATGCGGTTCGTTGACGCCCGGCACGGGGGAACGCACCGCCGAGAACAGAAGCAAACTCGCAAAGACCGCGGACCACGCCGCCCACGGTTTGGCGAGCGGGGGACGTTCTACAGCGGGCGGGTTGTCCGAAGAATTGGCCATGGGCTAAGTGTCGTGTTCGCAAGGCAAAAGAAAATCCCGCGTTCCGGGAAGAAACGAGGGACCGATCGCGCGAAACCTGGGAGCGAACAAAAACGCCGCCCCGATGAACTCAGTTCTTTTTCTTCGCGGCTTTCTTTTTGGATTTGGGGGCGGGTTTTGCTTGGGCGGCGGGGGCTTTTTTTGCGGCTTTCTTGGCCGACTTTTTCGTGCCCGAAGATTTCTTTTTGCCCGCATCTTCTTTGGCTTTGTCGCCAAAAATGCGGTCCCAGTTCTCCCAAAATTCGGGGGTGGCCCCCGTGCGGACAATCGGCCCACTCATGCGTGTTTCTCCAAACGGCTAATGATCTTTGAAACCTGAAAGCCCAAGATTTCGATAAAGTTTGATTCCGGCGTGACTTCCGCTGATTGCTCTCAGGAGGGAATTGTTCTCAACGCTAGGGCCATTGTCAACCCTCAATAGGCATTAAGCATGATACGAATCGGAATTCACGAACGGGCGGAGTGCGGAGGGCAAAGAGCTGAGGGCCGGAAAAATACAGAACACATTTTTTTGTGATTGGCGGTGCATTCCGGCTCTCCGCCCTCCGCTCTGTGCCGGATTAGCTTGGGACTTGAAACTCACCCGCCCACGGCGTCTAATTAGGTGAGTCCAATTATCCGTGATCTCACAAGTCGGCGGGATTTGTGGAATCACCTTCTGGGAGGAGTTGACCATGAAACCGCAATGGAAATGTGTCGGGTTGTTCGGGGCGGCCCTGTTGGCGTTCGCAGTGTCCAACGTCGCAGAGGCTTATCAAGGCTATGGAAACTTCGGAGGCTACGGCTACGGAGGCTATGGTGGATACGCCGCTAACCCCGGTTACTCTCAATACAGCGGGCCGGGGTTTTACAATCGCGCGACGCAATATCATTACTCGCATCCCCGTGTCACCACGGGATACGGGTTCCGTTCGCCCGCCCTCTCCTATCCTTATTATGGGGGCTACGGCTATGGCGGTTACGGGGGATACGGTTACGGAGGGAGCGGCGTGAATGTTCGCTATCCTGGCGGGGGAGTCAACGTGGGCTATGGACGTGCCGGCGGGGCCGTTCAAGTTTACAGTGGTTTAGGCGGCATTAACATCGGTTGGTAACGCAACCTCATCCGCACAACATCCTCACCAACGCCCGGCGCAAACCCGCCGGGCGTCTGCATTTCCCATCTCTTCGCCATTTTCGCGCGAATCTCATCCGGTCCTCCCTTCTTGCGCCCTTTGACGGGGAACTGGTCTCGCTCCGTTTTTCAAAATCCAGTACCCTCCGCCCGATTCCCTGAACCATCTTTGTTGAGGACATTGGGCAACGCATGCTTGATGGGCTGACTACGCCCTCGCGGGGCGGAATCATTCATGGCATTGGACGAACAACCATCGCCGGCGTTTCGGCGGTGGGGGATTTGTCGCTGTTCGGCCTACGGATGGTGCGTTGGATTTTCGCCCGCAGGCAGCGAAGTTCCGTCTTGATCTCCAATATGTATGCCATCGGCGTGCAAAGCCTGCCGGTGGTGCTGATTACGGGGTTGTTCATCGGCATGGTTTTGTCCGTGCAGACTTACAGTCAGTTCAAGTCGATGAGGATGGAAAGCCGCCTGGGTGCGGTGATTAACGTGTCGCTGGTGAAGGAACTCGGTCCCGTGTTGGCGGCGACGATGTTGGCCGGCCGCGTGGGCAGTTCGATGGCTGCGGAGTTGGGCACAATGCGAGTGACCGAGCAAATCGATGCGCTCCGCGCATTGGGGGCCAATCCGATTCATTATTTGGTGGTTCCCCGGTTTCTGTCCTGCTTCCTATTGATTCCCATGCTGACCGCCTTGGCCGATGCCGTCGGGATTTTCGGCGGCTGGTTTTTAAGCGTCGAAGTTTTGGGGATCAACAACTTTCATTATTGGCATCATGCGACAAGTTACGTCGCGGCTTACGATGTGCTTTGCGGGCTGCTGAAAAGCGTATTGTTCGGAGCCGCGATCGCTTTGATCGGCTGTCATCGGGGCTTTCATTGCGGAGCGGGAGCCGAAGGCGTGGGACGGGCGGCCACCGAAGCCTTCGTGTCTTCGTTCGTGATAATTTTAATCTTAGATTTCTTCAGCAACGTGTTCTTCAATACTTTGTACTATCTGATCTGGCCCGGCACGGTGACTTTGGCCGCGATGTAAATTTCCAAACGATAAAGAGGAACGGGCCTCATGGTCCCACAATCATGGGGGAGTAGCGATTAGCTTAGAGAGAAGAGAATGTCACAAGTTTATCCTCGGAACCCGAAGCATAAGCGAGCGTTTGATAAGCGTTTCCCTCGCTTACGCTGCGGGTTGCGAAAAAATCCGGGCTAACCGCGAAAAGCTAACTGCTAAACGTTAATTAGGGAGGATTCGGCTGCCGTTTATGTCTGAGTCTTTCTTCGCAACCGCCGGTGATTGAACTTCGGCACGTCAGCCGCAAATTCGGCGCGCACAAGGTGCTGCGCGATGTCTCGCTGAGCCTTGTTCCGGGAGAAACCTTGGTGCTCATCGGCGAGAGCGGTTGCGGCAAAAGCGTGACGATGAAACTGATGATGGCCCTTTTAGAACCCTCCGCCGGTGAAGTTTTGTGGCACGGCCGAGCCATCAAAAGCCGCGATGAACGGGAACTCAACCACGACCGTCTGAAGATCGGTTATTTGTTTCAAGGGGCGGCCTTGTTCGATAGTTTAAGCATTTTTGAAAACGTGGCCTTCGGGCTTCGCCAGAATACCAAGCTGCCCGAACAGGAGATTCGCGACATCGTTTGCAATCGCTTAAGGGAAGTGGGCTTGCCGGAATCCGTGGCCCGCAAAAAGCCCGCCGAGCTGTCCGGCGGAATGAAAAAACGCGTGGGCTTGGCCCGCGCATTGGCGCTTGCGCCGGACGTGATGCTTTACGATGAACCGACCACCGGCTTGGACCCGATTATGAGCGATGTGATTAACGAGTTGATTCTCCGCGTGCGGTCTCAACGCGCGGTGAGCAGCATCGTCGTGACCCACGACATGCGGACGGTGCAAAAAGTCGCGGATCGCATCGTGATGTTCTATCCGGTTTCGCGGTTGCCGATGGACGCTCCGCAAATCGTATTTGAAGGCACGGTGGAAGAAGCGTTTTCCACCTCCGATCCCAAAGTCGCCCAATTCGTCAGAGGCGAAGCCGGCGAACGCCTGGAAGAACTCGCCATCGGATAAAGCAGAGGTCAGAGGTCAGAGGTCAGAGGCCATAAGTCAGAGGTCAGAAACCGGCAGAGTGGGTCGATTCGATTCGGAAAAATCAGTTTGTAAATCAAGGCTGAATGCTGAAAGCTGACAGCTTCTCAATCATAAAGGGCAATAACCATGTCCGAACGGCAACTGCAATTTCGCGTGGGGTTGTTCGTCATCTTGGCGGTGGTGGCCACCGGCGTGATGGTGTTCCATTTCGGCCAATTGGGCGAGATGCTGGAACCGCAGTATTCGCTGCTGCTGCATTTCGATTCCGCTCCCGGTGTGTTTGCCGGCACGCCTGTGCGCCGCAACGGCGTGGCCATCGGCAAAATTCACGACGTGGTGTTCGACAAATACGACGGCGGCGTGATTCTGATTGCCCGCATCAATAACGATGTTCATTTGAGGCAAGATGCTCGTCCGGGGTTGGAGCGTTCGATTTTGGGAGATGCCACCATTGAATTCACGCCGGGCAAAAGCCCGCGGTTTTTGGAATCCGGCGCAAAGGTCGAAGGCAAAACGCCGAAAGATCCCATGCAACTCGTCGCGGAAATGGAAAAGAACGTCAACCAAACCCTGGTCGCATTTCAGGCCACGGGAGCGGAATGGAATAAGCTGGCCCAAAACCTCAACGGTTTGATGGAAACCAATCGGGGGAATTTGGATCAAGTCATCGAACGCAGCGTGGCTTCGCTGGATGAGTTCACGAAAACGATGACTCTCGCCCAAAAAGCCCTGGGAAATGCCAACGTGGTTTTGGGCGATCCGCAAATGCAAATCAACATGAAGAAGACAATGGAAGCCCTGCCTCAGATGGTGGAAGAAACCCGGCAGGTGATTCACACCGTGCAGCTGGCAGTTGTGAAGGCGGATCAGAATCTCGCCAATCTGAACGGGGTGACCGGCCCGCTCGCCACGCGAAGCACTTCCATCGTCACCCGTCTGGACAGCACCGTCGCCAACTTAGATGCGATTTCCGGACAGATGCGAACGTTCGTGGATCTGGCCGTAAAGGAAGACGGCTCGATTCAACAATTGGCCTCCAATCCCGAATTGTATCAAAACCTCAATAACTCGGCGGTTTCGCTGGCGATGCTCTTGAAAAACCTGGACCCCATTCTAAGGGACGTGCGCATCTTCAGCGACCGAATCGCCCGCCACCCGGAACTCATCGGCGTCAGCGGAGCATTAAACCCCAGCACGGGCGTCAAAGAGACCCCGGCAGAATATCCCCAAGCCACCCGAACCACCCCAAGATTTTCGCGCAACTAATGCTATAATACCAACCGGCAGATTTCCTTTTCCCAAAACTCAGGTTCGATCCGATGACGGAAGCCACTTTGATTTTCCCCAGACCGCCTTCGCCCACGGCTTACGTTCCCACGCGCAGCGCCCGGGCCATGTTGTTGGCGGCGATTTTGATCTTCAGCGTGGGGGTCGATCAGGCCACCAAATGGTGGGCGGAAAACACGTTGGACCGCTCACGCACAATTTCAATGGCCCGCGATACGTTCCGCATTCAATACGCCGAGAACCCCGGTGCGTTTTTGGGATTGGGCGGCAATCTTTCGCCCGATGCTCGCTTTTGGCTGCTGACCGCCGTGAATGCCGGGTTTTTGCTGGTGATCGGCGGTATCCTGATTGCGAATTGGAAAATGCACCAGCCCCAGTTCATCGCCTTGGGATTATTGCTTTCCGGCGGCCTGGGCAACCTGATCGACCGCACGACCCAAAACGGCCTCGTCACGGATTTTCTCAACGTGGGCTTCGGCCCGGTTCGCACGGGCATCTTCAATGTCGCCGACATGGCCATCATGGCCGGCGCGGGCCTCTTATTCTGGCTGTCCTTCAAGCAAGATCCAAACCCAGAACCGGCAGAGGAAACGGCGTAAGATCCACGCCTGTTCAGTGTCTTAGGTTTTCATGTTTCACACCTCTAAGACGATTTTGCCATCCAAAGTGCCGGTTTTGTTAAGCGTGTTGTCTTCTTGCAGTTGATGAGCGGCGGCGGCTTCTTTGAGGGGGAACACCTTGCCGATGTTGGGGTTCCAGCCGTTGTTTTCGGTGAGTACGTTGATCGTGGCGGCTGCGGTGCGTTGTTCTTCGGGAGTCGCGTTGAACATCGCAAAACCCAACAGCCTTAAATCGTTGACGTAAAACGGCCCCACAGGAAATTCGGGACGGGCTTCGCGACCGGCCATCAAGACGATTCGTCCGCGTTTGGCCATGTGGCTTATCGTGCGGTCGAACGTCGGTTCGCGTTGGGTTTCAAACCAGACGTGGATGCCGCCCAAGGGTTCCGCGAATTGGCGAATGTCTTGGTCCAACGTGTCGGAATGGTAATCCAATACCAAATCCGCCCCCCAACTTTCGCAGAGAGATTTTTTTGCTTCGCTGCCCACGGTGGCGATCACGTGTGCTCCCACCGATTTCGCCAATTGCACCACGGAAGATCCCACCCCGCCCGTGCCTCCGTTGACGAACACCACTTCCCCGCCTTTCAAATCGGCGTGCAGGAACAAACCCAAATGGGCGGTGATTCCCACCAATGCCCCGGCGACGGCGGCTTTGTCATCGTGGCCTTCGGGAATGGGATAGAGCCATTTTTCATCAATCGCGGCGTGCTCGGCGAACGTGCCCTGCCTGCCGAACAATCCTTGGTTGCTGCCCCACACGCGGTCGCCCACGTTCAGCGTGGAAACCTCCGCTCCGCAGCGTTCCACAACTCCCGCCAGATCGCAACCTAGAATGTAGGGGTTCGGCAATTCCAGCTTGATAGCTCCGCCGCGAATGTAGGTGTCGATGGGATTCACCGCCACCGCTTTCACCTTAACCAAAACTTCCATCGGTCCCGGTTCGGGGTCCGGCAAGTCGCCGAATTGAATTACGTCCGGCGAACCCGTTTTCGAGATAAATGCCGCTTTCATCGTGGCTGCGTCCTTGTGGCTTGGGATGGAGAACTTTGGAAAGGGGACTGGCCCCATTTTCCATCTGAGCGGCAAGGCGCGAGCCGCCGGTTCTTCGGATGGAAAAAACCGGCGGCTCGCGCCTTGCCGATCCGTTATTTATCGAACGATACTAAGTTGTGGTTTCCTTGTCAGCGGATGGAAATGAACTCGTTGGAGACCAGCAGGACTTGGCAAAGCCCGGTCCAGGCTTGCTGTTCTGCCTGGGTTGAGTCTGATGGTTCTTCGCCGGCGATGCTTTGCCGAAAGCTGGTGAGGAAAGTTTGGGCACGCTGGGTTTCTTTTATGGTGGGCAGGCGGCCTAAGGATTGTTGATACACGCGGCGGATTCGCTCAGCTTCATCGTTCGTGTGTTCGAGCACTCGCGCGGCCAATGCCTGGGCGGAATCTGTGACCAGATCGGCATTCATCATAAATAATGCCTGCGGGGCAACGGTGCTCGTGGCCCGGTTGCCGTTGACCATGCTGGCATTTGTGTAGTCGAACAGTTGAAACAGATCGTACAAATGGTTCCGCACGATGGGCAAATACACGCTGCGGCGGGGGAAATCGTAGCGAGTGTTGTCTTTGGACGTGTGATCGAATACGTGCTTGCGGTTTTCCGTGTTGAGCAGCGAACCGCCCATGCGGCGATCCAACCCCCCGGAGACCGACAACAGCGAATCGCGAATGGCTTCCGCTTCCAATCGCTTGATGTTGGCCCGCCACAGCAGCCGATTTTCGGGATCGCTCACGCCGGCTTTGGCGGAAGTTTCGGCATCGGCTTGGGAACTTTGCCGATAGGTGTTCGAGGTCGCGATCAACCGATGCAGGGATTTCAGCGACCAGCCCGATTCAATCAACCGCCCCGCCAACCAATCCAGAAGTTCGGGGTGCGAAGGGTCCGAACCGAGTTCGCCGAAGTTGTCGGTGGAATCCACCAACCCCTTGCCGAAATGCCAGCGCCAAACCCGGTTGACGATTACCCGTGCGGTCAAAGGATGTTTGGGGTTCGCCAGCCAATCGGCGAGTTCCAATCGCCCGCTGTGATCGGGGGGAATCTGCTTTTGATCGGAAAGCCTTAACACGCGGGGAACCTGCCGATGCACGATTTTCCCCAAGGAAAGATGGCTGCCCCGCAGATGAATCGGCACATCGCCCGGCTTGCCATCGGAAACCCCCATCGTCGTGGGCAGCAAAGGGGCGTCCTGTTCCAGACTCGCCAATTCTTCCCGCAATTTCTTGAGTTGAGCTTTGGTTTCTGCGGGATATTGCGTTTCGGGTTTGGCGGGAAGTTTGGCCCCATTTTCCTTGCTCGCCAACACCGCGGCATTGGCGGCTTGAATAAACTCATTCACTTCTTCCGACTTGGTTTTGATTTGCCGATCGAAACTTTCTTTTTGCTGTTGTTCTTGACGGCTCGCGATTTCATACTCGTGCCATTTGGCAATCTTAGTGAAGGAATCCATTGTGTGCGTGCTTTTGAAGATTCCCGCCAAAGCGTAATAATCTTCGTGCGTGATCGGATCAAATTTGTGATCGTGGCAGCGGGCGCAGCCGAAGGTCAGCCCCAAAAACGCCTTGCCGAAAGTGTCGATCTGCTCGTCCACAATGTCCATTTCCATTTTGGTCTCATCGACCTCGGCCAGCACTTTCGGCCCCAGCGACAAAAACCCGGTGGCGACAAGCCGCTGATTCCGCACGGCCAAATCTTCTGCGGGCAGCAAATCCCCCGCGAGTTGCTCTTTGACGAACAAAGCATAGGGCTTGTCCGCATTGAACGAAGCCACGACATAATCGCGATACCGCCAAGCGTTGCCGTGGGCGACGTTTTCATCGAGTCCGTTGCTGTCGGCGTAGCGGACGACATCCAACCAATGCCGGCCCCACCGTTCGCCATAAGCCGGCGATGCCAGCAAGCGATCCACCAATGTTTCATAAGCCTGGGGCGATTGATCTTCCAAGAAGCTCGCGATTTCTTCGGGCGTGGGCGGCAGACCGGTGAGATCGAACGTGACCCGGCGAATCAACGTCCGCCGCTCCGCCATTCGGGCGGGTTGAAGTCCCGCCGCTTGAAGTTTTCGCAGCACGAAAGCATCAATCGGGTTCGCGGCCCATTCGTTTTCGCTCGCGGGAATCTTCACCGTTCGCACGGGTTGAAACGACCAATGCTCGGTCTGGGTGCGTTTGACTTGCTCGAATCGGTCGGGCATCGCCGCCCCCGCATCGATCCACGATTTCAACGAGGCGATCTCGGCTTCGGTCAGCGGTTTGCCTTCGGGGGGCATCAGGCTGCCGGGGTCCGCAGCGGTGATGCGTGCGATCAGCTCGCTTTTTGAACTCTGCCCCGGCACGACGGCGGGCGTTTCCGAATCCCCGCCTTTCCGCAGCGTCTCGCGAACATCCACGCGAAAACTGCTTTCCTGTTTGTCCGGTCCGTGGCAAGACAAACAGCGGGCTTCCAACACCGGCTGAATCTCGCGGGCAAAATCCACCATAGGTTTTGGCGAAACGGTTTTGCTCGGTTTTCCTGCATTCAGAGACTGCGAACCAAGGGCCAATATCAGCAGGAACAAAAAACAGCGTTGCATCAATTCCGCGCTCGACGATAAAGAACAGCGAGTTCCGCACCCATCAACACCAACAGATGCCACGATTGGAGTATAACCCCCGCAGCAAACAAACCGCAAATCTAAGGTTCCCTAACAAAAGTTTTGTCAATCAAAATTATTTTTTTGCCCATATTGATATTATTTTTTTATTTGATAGATTTTATTTGTAGCTTTCCACAAAAATCTCTCCCTACGCTACGAGATCGACATGAATCCCAGAGACGTAAAACGGTCGCGAGACCGCCGTCCCAGCCCGCGCGGGTTTACTTTGATCGAACTGTTAGTGGTTATTGCCATCATCGGGATTTTGATTTCGCTGTTGTTGCCTGCCGTCCAGCAATCGCGCGAAGCCGCTCGAAGGTCGCAGTGCAAGAACAATCTCAAGCAGATCGGCTTGGCCCTGCACAATTACGAGGGCACGCACGGTCTCTTTCCGCCTTCCTGCATCGTGAACCCCTACGCCGGCGGTTCGATGGATGGCGTGAGTTACCCCGATGGCATCCAAGTCGGCCCATCCGGTTTTGGCTGGGGAGCGATGCTGCTGCCCGAACTCGATCAATCGCCGCTCTATTATCAGTTCAATTTCAACTTGGCGTGCTGGTCGATTGCGAATGCCCAGCCGGCGGCCACGCCCGTGCAAGTTTTTCTCTGCCCTTCCGCGAGCGGGGGAAGTTTGGGGTTCAACGTGCAATCGCCGGTTCCCGGCAGCACGGTCACCGGGGCGGGGAACACCGGAACCGACATGCAGCGATCCAACGGCAGCAAGATCTTCTTCGCCCATTCGCATTACGTTACGAATGCGGGCATCAATCAACCTTGGGGACGCGATCCCGCCTATTGCTTCAATTTCGACATCCCCGAACCCCTCAGCAACGGTGCGCCCGATTGCGTGATAAACGGGCCGTTCTATCCCAACTCGCATACTCGCATTCGGGACGTGACGGATGGACTTTCCCAGACAATTTTCATCGGCGAACGCAGTTCCTATCTCAGCAACAACACCTGGGTCGGCGTGGTTCCGGGGGCGGGTGTGATTCCACGGATGGATCTCCGGGCTTGGCCATCGGAAAACAATGCCGCCACGGATTTGGTCGGCTGCCACAGCGGGCCGGACGTGCATGACCACCCGGAAATCATCATTCACGCCCCGAACAACCCGTTCGGGCATACGGATGAAATGTGGGGCGAACACGGCCCCGGCTGCAACGTGCTCATGGGTGATGGCTCCGTTCGTTTTAACTCGGCGTTCATCGACAGCAACGTTTGGGTGGCCTTATCCACGCGCAACGGCGGGGAGGTGGTGAGTGGCGAATGAACCGCACCATTCCCGCCGCGGGTTGGCCTTCGGCGGCGGCATTCTGGGATTGGCTGCCGTGGCAGTTCTGATCTGGTCGCCTTGGCGGTCTCCGCAACTTAACCATGCCGACGAGCAGGTTTTCAACACGGTGGATGCATTGTTCACAGCATTAACTTCACGCGACCTGAGCCGATTAAACGAGTGCGAACGACGATTGAAAGACTACAAATCCAAGGGCCGAATCTCAGACGCGGCCGCAGCCTCTTTGGATTCCATCATCCAAAAAGCCCACGCCGGAAAATGGGAGCCTGCCGCCCGGCAATTGTACGATTTCATGCTGGGCCAGCGCAGCCGCAAAGTGAGTTCGCGATCCACGGAGAAATGAAATCACCCAAAACCCTTCCTTGGGAAAGATCACCAGTTTACGGGCTTTGGAATTTGATGGACACGCCGCCGAGTTGGAAGCCGGCTTGCTGTAAGGCGGATTTGACCGGGCCGCTGTTGATGCTGACGCCGCGCACGTTGATGATGACTTCCTTCGCGGCAAAATCGACCTGCACCGAGTTTGCATCGCAGAACGGATATCGCCTTAAAACTTGCTGGGCGGTTTGGACGGCATCCCCCGTTCCCATGTAAGACTGCAATTTGAAGACCATAATCCTCTGGCCGGAAGAGGGCCGGGGCATTCGCGGCGGGAAGGAAGGCGGGCGAAACGGTGGCGGTTGGAACCTCGGAACGGGGTTTGTTTTGGGCGGAGGATTCTTCGCCGTTGCTTCCGATGGGGGGGCGGGGTAGGTTTTGCCTTGTTCGGTCGGCAGTTGTTTCAGCCAAGTGATGGCCAACGGAATGCCGGTTTGAATCATCGAATTGTAATGGTTTCCGGTGCGAGAGGTTTTGAAGGTGGGCGTTTTCCCCTGCGATTGCAGTTGGGCGGCAAAGGCTTTTGTGGTGGCGATGGGTTCGTTGGAATCATCGAGGGCATGAAACAAGAACACCGGGCATTTGAGATCTTGGGCGTGGGTCTTGGGCGAGCTTTGCTTGAGGAAAGGCTTGATGCCGGGCATCAGGATTTGGATTTCCCGATTCTCTGCTGCTTCCCGCAGCCGCAATTCCACATCGCTCGCGGGGGCATAGGCGATGGCCCCTGCGATACGCGGTTCGTGCTCGGCCAACAACAAAGACAGCACGCCCGCCGAACTGTGCCCGGCGGAATAAATCCGCGCGGGATCGACGGCTGGCAGTTTGGCCAAGACGAACTCCAAAGCGTTGCGGCCATTGACCACCCCCGCTTGGGCCGCCTTGAACTCGGTGTAGGCGTGGGACATGGCAAAGCCGGTGGCGTTGTCGGGATCATCCAAGATGCCGTCGATGGAATAAAACACCACCGCGTAACCCGCGTTGACGTAGGGTAGAGTTTCCTTGTGGTAGTCATCGGCATCCATTGGATTGCCTCGCAACAAATTCGATCCTGCCGGCGCGACTAAGACGCAGCCCAGCGAACGGGCGGCATGTTCGCCTGCGGGCAAATAAATCCGCATCGCCATTTGGCTGCCGGGCGCAGAACCGTTGCCGGGCGTGCGTTTCAAATCCACGAAATACACGCTGGCCCCGGAAACTTTTTGGACAGGCGGCGGAAGTTGCTGCGGGAAATTCGGCAATGGAACGCTAGCCACGGGAAACAACTCGCTGCCATCGCCCGCAACTTCCGCTTGGGGGTTGTTCGGGTTTTGCTTCGGATCGTTTTTGGCGTCCGAACTTTTTGAAGCCAGCGACCACAACAGCAATCCGCAGCCGATGACAACCCCGGCAATTAGGGCGACGGTGACCCAGGGCGGATTGCCCGAAGAAGCGGACCCGCGCGCTGATCGCCGATTCGTCCGACTCCCCGGACCGCGCGAGGAGGTCGGCACGACGAAATACTCCCCGCAGTGTTTGCAGGGAAGTTGCTCGCCCGCGAACCGATCTTGGATTCGGTAACGATGCCCGCAATACTCGCATTCTGCTGGAATTGTCATAATCGAAAATCGTACCACGCCCGCCATCGCCTTGCCAAGCGAATTAGCTCGCGGTTTCCCACTAACAAACAGATGTGCCCCTTGTGGTTTGGCCGGGGATTGCATGGGTTGGAAAGATGCGTCAAGATGAGGGTTTTCGTTCGTCCTCGTTATTCTTGTGGGGAGTTTACATGTTTTTGGTGTTGGAGCGGGTCGTCAAAACCTACCGCGAACCGGACGGGCGTTCGTTCGAGGTGCTGAATATCGACCGCTTTGAAATGCGCAGCGGCGAGCAAGTGGTGTTGGTGGGATCCTCGGGCGGTGGAAAGACCACGCTGCTCAACGTGATCGCCGGGATCAGCACGCCAGACAGCGGCAAGGTGATTGTAGATGGCATTGATGTCACCCAATTGCCCGAAATGCACCGCGACCGTTTGCGGGCCGAGCGGATCGGGTTTGTGTTTCAGACGTTTAATCTTCTGCCCGCGTTTACCGCGTTGGAAAACGTGCTGTTGGGAATGAGCTTCTCCGGCAAGAAAGCCGAACCCGGTCGAGCCGAGGAGTTGCTAAAACTGGTGGGCTTGGGACATCGGCTTTCGCATCGCCCCGGCCATTTGTCGGTGGGGGAACAGCAACGGGTCGCCGTGGCCCGGGCGCTCGCCAACAAACCCGCTTTGTTGTTGGCCGATGAACCGACCGCCAACGTGGACGTGGCCAATCAGGAATTGATCTTGAACCTCATTCGCGAAGCCTGCCGGGAACAAAACGTGGCTTTGTTGATGGTCACGCACGCTCCCGAGGTCGCCAACCAATTCGAGCGGATCGAAAAATTGCAGGATTTCAACAAAGCCGCCCGGCAGAGTTTGGCGGCGGTCGGCGAAAGCAACGCATTTTCGGATGAGGAGGCCCGCGGATGAACGTGGTCACAATTGCCCTCAAAAGCATTCGCCAGCGGTTGTTGGCTTCTTCGCTCACCGGCTTGAGCGTGGCTTTGGGCGTGATGATGATGGTCGGCGTGCTTATTGCCTACAGCGTGATTGACGACTCTTTCCAGCAACGCACCATCGGTTATGAATTGGTCGTGGGCCGGCAAGGCAGCGACATTCAATTGGTGCTCAGCACGGTGTACCGCATCGGCAACCCGCCCGCGAATTTGCCTTATCGGTATTATCTGTACCTCAAACAAAAACATCCCCTCGTGAAAGATGCCGTGCCTATCGCAATGGGCGACACCACCCAAGAAGGCGGCTTTCCCCTGGTGGGAACCACGCGGGAATACTTCGATTTGCCTTACGCCCCCGGCAAGCAATTTAAGATGAAAGGCGGCGGCTTCAAAGATGGTTTCGATGCCATCATCGGTTCCCGCGTGGCGGAAGCCAACGGTTGGACGATTGATGACCCCAAAACTTCCGAAAGACGAGGCCGCCAAATTTAAGTTGGTGCATGGCGGGGCGGACAACGGCGGGCACGTTCACAACGAAAAATTTCGGGTGGTCAGCATCCTCCAAGAAACCGGAACCGCCAACGACCGCACGGTGTTTATCCACCTCAGCGGGTTCTATGCGATTGCCGGTCACGAAACTCCCTTGGCCGATGCCGAGGAACGCGAACGCGAATTTTTCGGCAGCGACATGCCCGACGTGACGGACCCGGAAGCCAAATTATCCGCACATTCCACCCCGCTTGCCCAAAAGGAAGTCACCGCGATTTTCGTGAACACGAAAGGCGACGTGGCCGCGCCCCAGTTTGCGGGCAAAATGAAAAAAGGTCATCGGGCACAAGCGGTCAATCCGATTCAGGTGATGCGGAGTTTAATGGACTTGCTGGTTGGCAAGGTCAAAAACGCTTTGCTGTTTATGACGGGTTTGGTGATTGTCGTGTCGGGGATCAGCATTTTCGTCAGCATTTACAATTCGATGTCCGACCGCAAAAAAGAAATCGCGATTATGCGGGCTTTAGGCGCACAACGCCGCACGGTGTTTGCGATCATTTTGACCGAATCGATTTTGCTGTGTTTCGGAGGAGGAATTCTCGGCGGACTTTGCGGACACGCGATGATTTTCGCGGCGGCTCCTTATGTCGAAGCCTCGACGGGGATGATCGTCAACCCTTGGGCCTTTCATCCGGTGGAATACGTGTTATTGCCCGGCATGGTCGTGTTGGCTTCGCTGGTGGGCTTCATCCCCGGCATGACCGCCTACCGCACCGATGTCGCCCGCACCCTGGCCGATTGAGGAAAAACCAACGCGATTGGGGGAAGAAACGTAGGTGAATAAGAGAGGAGGGATGGAAACCTGGCCGGGCGATGTTATGATAGAAGCATCTTTTGAGGTGACTTTCTCTTCTTTCTTCACCGCAATCGTGTCTTCAAAGGAACGCTTGAACCATGTCGCAAAGCACACTGCCGGAACAACTCCCCCAAACTCCCGCCGAGAAAACGGCCCCGCGGGACGAACCGCAATTGACCTCGGCTTCGCTCAATCAAGACGCCTACGAATTGGAATACCGCCCCATGCCGATTTCGGCTCCGGTGGCCTTGTTTTTGGGGATTTCGGCGTTTTCTGCGCTGATGGGGCTGTTCGGATTGCTCTTGGCGGCGGTGGGGATTTTGGTCAGCATCGCCAGTTATTTGCAAATCCGGGCCTCACAGGGTCGGCTGAGCGGCACGACAATGGCCATGATCGGCGGGCTGCTGTCGGCAGGGTTCCTGGCGATAGGGAGTTATTGGATGATTTCGGACTATCAATCCGAATTGCCTCCGGGTTACACACGGGTCAACTTTCCCACGGAAATCGCGGAGAAACAATTCGTGGTGGAGAAAGGCCGCCGGGCGATTCACCCCGACGTCAAACCCTTTGTCGATCAACCGGTGTTCCTCAAAGGGTACATTTGGCAATCGGCGAGTTACGAATCCAGTTTCATTTTGTTGAAAGATAATGGAAAATGCTGCTTCGGCGGCAACCCGGCCCCCTACGACATGATTTTCGTGCGCTTGGAACCCGGCCAACAATTTAGTTACGTTTCGGGATTGGTGGCGGTCGCCGGCGTGCTAAGGGCCAACCCCAACCCCCCCGATGGCCAAGCCGTTTACGTCATGGAAGCCAAGCACGTCGCCAAAGCCAAAACCGTCTTTTAACCCGCCTGCTTGAGGAATGAAGAGCTGCGTTTTGCGGCTTTGGGTGACGAGGGTGGACTTACACGGAAAGGAACCCCGCAATTTATGAAATACTCAACGGTTCTGCAAGGATGTTTGGCGCTAAGCGTCCCTTTGGTTTTCTGCATGGGGTGCAAAAAAAAAGAGGATGTGGGGAGTTATCAAACCTACTCCGATCTGACAAACTCCGGCGAGAAATCAACGGTCAAAGCGAGTGGCGAGAAAAACCCGCCGCCCGCCGTGGCCGAGAAAATCGACCAACCCGCCATCGCCCAAGCGAGTTACCAAAAAGCGGCAGCCAATAAAACCCAAGTGGCGGCCAAACCGCCGGTTCGCGAAATCAAGCTCCTGGTTCCCAACAAGACGTTTTCCAAGGCCGACCGCGAAGGCTCGCTACGGGTGTCTTACGATGACATCGACCTGCTCAAAGTTCTCAATATGGACCCCGTGCCTTTGGATGCGACCGAGTACCTGCCCGGTTGGCTGGAAAACCTCGATGGCCAAAAAGTGCGGATTCGGGGGTTTATGTACCCCGCGTACCAAGAAACGGGCTTGCGGAGTTTTGTGTTGGCCAAGGACAACCAAATTTGTTGTTTTGGCCGCAATCCCAAGGTTTACGATCTGATTAAAGTCGCCATGCGGGAAGGCACGACGACCGATTATTTGCCCAATCGCCCGTTCGATGTGGTAGGCACGTTTCACATTGTACCGCCGGACCCGGATGAAACCGTTTTGTTCCGGCTTTACGAAATTCGCGATGCCGCCGTCATCACCAGCCGTTCCCGCTAGTTCACGAACACGCAAGCTCGGCAATCGGGAGGGCGAGGCTCCCGCCGAGCCATAACCCATTGATAGTTTTTGCATTACAGCGGCTCAGCAGGAGCTTCGCCCTCCCCAATCCGCCAAACCGCGCGACATCCCGCGAACTTGCGCGGGCCATTTTTTGAGGAGAAGACCCATGCGAACCGCCCGATTGACTTTGCTCGCTGTTCTGTTCGGCTTGCCCCTGTTTTGGGCCGCGAACGCGCCGGCTTGCGAGTATTGCGGAGCCGTCTCTTTAACGCTTTCCGAGCAGCTCGATCAGGCGGATGTCGTCGCCTTGGTCAAATGGGTTTCCACCGTGAAAGCCAAATCCAAAGACGAAGCAACCGGCACGCCCGCCCGCTTTGCCAAGACGACGTATGAAGTCGCGGAAGTCGTCAAAAACATGGGCGGAACCCTGAAAAAGAAGGGCGAAATCGTGCTGCCCGAATACCGCCCCGGCAAGCCCGGCGACTTGGCAATGCTGTTCGGCCTGCAAGCCACCAGCCTGGAATGGGGTTCCCCGATCGATGTGACCCAGGCGAGTTTTAATTACCTATCCCAAGCCCCCGGCCCCAAAAAACCCCTTACCAAACGCCTGGAATTCTATCTGGATTATCTGGAATTCCCCGATGATTTGGTGGCCAACGATGCCTTCGGCGAGTTCGCCAACGCCCCGTTCGTGGAGATCAAAAAACTCCGCGACAAATTCCCCCGCGAGCGAATCCGCAAATGGGTTTCCAATCCCAAAACCGCCGTCACCCGCTTGGGGCTTTACGGGTTGATGCTCGGCCTCAGCGGCAACGAAGACGATGCCAAGCTGATGAAAGCCCGCATTACCCAGCAAACCGATGATTTCCGCTTGGGAATCGACGGCATCATGGCTGGCTATCTGCTGCTGAAAGGCGAAGACGGCTTGAAAACCCTGGAAGACACGTTCTTCAAGCCCGGCGTGAAAGTGCCCTTCAGCGAAACCTACGCCGCGATGCAGGCCGTGCGATTTTCCTGGCGGTATGGCGAGAACATCAAGAAAGATCGGCTGAAACAATCAATGCGAATCCTTTTGGACCGCCCGGAACTGGCGGACATCGTGATTACCGATCTGTCCCGCTGGAAAGATTGGAGCATCCAAGACAAGCTGATGAAGCTCTACGACAAAAAAGGCTACGACAACCCCACCATCAAACGGGCCATCGTCAAATACATGCTGGTTTGCAGCAAAAACAGCCCGGACGACAAACAGCTCAACCCCACCGATGAGCACGCCGCCACCGCCAAAAAACACCTGGGCACGCTCCGTAAACAAGACCCGGACACCGTCAAACAAGCCGAACGCTTTTTCTACATCCAGTGAGTCCTGAAAAATGCGAGCCTCAAACCTGCTCTGTTTGCTGTTGGTGTGCCTTGCCGGTGAACGCCACGTCGCGGCTCAGGTTCCGAATGGGTTTATCTGCTACCCCACGTTGACGATCAGCGAGAAAGTTGCCGATGCCGATCCAAACATCTTAGTGGAATGGGTTTCCTCTCAGAAACGTGTTTCCAATGATGCGAATTCAAAGGATCGCACAACCTACAAAGTTGTGAAGATATTCAAAGACTCTCAATCTACATTTTCCAACACGCCTGAAATCATCTTGGATGGCTACCGGGCTCGGAAACCCGGCGACCTGGCATTGCTGATGGAAGACAAAGCCAACGGTCTGGTCTGGGGGAAGCCCATTCCCGTCACCAAGACGACTCTCGCTTATTTGAAAGCGATCCCAAGCCCGAATCTTCCTTTGGAAAGGCGAATGGATTTCTACTTCACGTATCTTGAGCATCCCGAAGACCAGATTGCGGAAGATGCCTACCAAGAAATCGGGAAGATCCCGTTTGAGGAAATCAAAAAAATATCCAAGAAACTCCCCCGGGACAGGTTTCGCCAATTGGTGGCGGATAAAAACACCAGCAAGGTTCGCTTGGGTCTTTACGGGGAAATCCTCGGACTTTGCGGCAACAAAGCAGATGCCCAATTCTTGGAGGATCTCATCAAGCAACCGGTGAAAGCCAATGACATTCGGCTGGGAATCAGTGGCATCATGGGCGGTTACCTCTTGCTCAAAGGGGAAGCAGGTCTGAAACTACTGGAGAACACCAAGCTGAAAGTCGGACTAAATCAGGAGTTGTATGAAATCTATTCCGCCATGCAAGCTTTGCGATTCGCCTGGGAGTACGGGGACAGGATTAAGAAAGGTCGGCTGAAAAAATCGATGGAAATGCTCTTGGACTGCCCGGAACTGGCGGACATCGCGATTAGAGACTTAGCCCGCTGGAAAGATTGGACTGTCCAAGACCGCTTGATGAAACTTTATGATCAAAAAGAGTACGACAACCCCAGAATCAAGCGGGCCATCGTGCAGTACATGCTGGTTTGCAGCAAAAACAGCCCGGACGACAAACAGCTCAACCTCACCGACAAGCACGCCATCACTGCCAAAAAACACCTAGGCACGCTCCGCGAACAAGACCCGGACACCGTCAAACAAGCCGAACGCTTTTTTTTCTACATACAGTAAATGTTTCCGCCATGCGATTGCTTTTTGGAATTTTGATTGCCGCTGTTCTCGGCGGGCAAAACGCCGCTTGGGCGATGTGTCCGTTTTGTCCGCCGGCGGGGGAGACGCTCAGCGAACAAGTCGCCGGGGCCGATGCCGTGGCTTTGGCGAGTTGGGTAAAAACCACCGCGAGCAAAACCGAAAACCAAGCCGCCACCACGTTTGAAATCGTATCGCTGCTGAAAAATTTTCGCGAGACGTTAACCAAAGGGGCAACGCTAAACATCCCCCAAGAAGTTGCGGGGCAAGCGGGGAATTTGTTTTTGCTGTTGGGCAAAACCCAAGGCCGCGATGCCAAGGTTCTGGTTTGGGAAACGCCCCAGCCCATCAGCGAGATCGGGTTTTATTACGTCAAGCAGGCTCCGGTTCCCGAATCTCCCAAAGGCAAACGGCTAAGGTATTTCCTCAGATTTCTGGAATACCCCGACCCACTCTTGGCCAACGATGCCTACGGCGAATTCACGGCGGCGAATTACGATGATTTGGTGCTCATCAAAGATGCCTTCTCGCGGGAGAAGCTGCGGAAATGGATCGAAAATCCCGATACGTTGGCTTCGCGGTTGGGGCTTTACGGTTTGATGCTCGGTCTCTGCGGCGACCCCGGCGATGCGGAACTCCTCGAAGCCAAAATCCTGGATGATGCCGACAAAACCCGCCTGGGAATTGATGGCATCATCGGCGGATATTTGCTTTTGACCGGCGACAAGGGGATGCGGGTTTTGGAGGAATCCAAAATCAAAAATCCCCAAAGCCCATTGCGGACGTGCATGCGGTGATGTCCGCGTTTCGGTTTTTGTGGCAGTACGGGCAGGGCGTGATTGCCAAAGACCGCATGCGGGCTGCCGTGCGGTTGCTGTTGGACCGCCCAGAAGTCGCCGACTTTGCGATTGCCGATTTGGCCCGCTGGAAAGATTGGAGCGTTCAAGACCGTTTGATGGAAATCTACAAAAAAGGCGACCCCGGCAATCCTTTGGGAGCCATCGCGGTTCGCCAGGCGGTGATCCGCTACATGATTGCCTGCACGTTGGACAAGCCCAAAACCGGCGACCTTTTGCCCCATGTTCTTAAAGCAAAAAAACATCTGGAAACCCTCCGCAAGCTGGACCCCAAAACGGTCGAGCGTTGCGAACGCGCGATGCTCCCGCGATAACCCATTCGTAAGCGGCAAGGGCGCGTAGCCGCCGGTTTCGTAATCAATACCAGCGGCTAGCGCCTTGCCGCTCATATAAAAAGACGATTTCCCACCTAGAATTTGCAGCAAGGATTATGTTTCATGTTGGATCTCGCGGCGGTGCGCTTGGCTTTGAAAGAGTTTGGGTTCGACGGCTGGTTGCTTTACGATTTTCGCGGCAGCAACGTCTTGGCTCAAAGAGTGTTGGGGATGAACCCGGATGCCGTCGGTTCCCGGCGGTATTTTTATTTCATCCCCGCCGAGGGCGAACCCCGCAAATTGGTGCATCGAATTGAATCCGATGCGCTCGATCATCTGCCCGGCGAGAAAACGATTTACCTCAGATGGCAAGAGTTGGCAGCGGGCGTGCAACAGATGGTCGCCGGCTGCGGGAAGTTGGCGATGGAGTATTCGCCCAATAACGCCAACCCTTACGTCTCCCGCGTGGATGCGGGCACGGTCGAACTGGTTCGCGGCTTCGGGGCAGAGGTGGGATCTTCGGGGAATTTGATTCAACGCTTCGAGGCCACGCTGTCTCCGTTGCAACAAAAGCTGCATCTGGATGCCGCCGTGCATACCAACACGGCCTACCAACGGGCTTGGCGGTTCATCGCGGAGCAGATCGGGCAACACGGTGAAGTCGAAGAATCGGCGGTGCGGCGGGAAATCATGCAGCATTTCGCCGAGCACGGCATGGAAACCTATCATCCGCCGATTGTGGGTGTCGGTCCCAATAGCGGGTTGCCTCATTACGAAACCGGCACGGGCGAGAACACGACGATTCGCCAAGGGGATTTGGTGTTGATCGACCTGTGGGCCAAACTTTCCCAACCGGACGGCATTTACAGCGATTTAACCCGCATGGGTTTCGTGGGAGAAACGGTTCCCGACAAGTTCAATCAGATTTTCAAAATCGTGGCGGCCGCCCGCGATGCCGGTATCGAGCGCGTGCGAACGGCGATGGCTTCCGGGGAAGCGCTGCAAGGTTGGCAGGTCGATCAAGCCGCCCGCGAAGTGATTGACCAAGCCGGTTACGGGTATGCCTTCGTGCATCGGCTGGGGCATAGCATTGGCCGCGAGACCCACGGCAACGGGGCGAACATGGACAACCTGGAAACCCACGAAGACCGCCAAGTGATGCGAAACACCTGCTTTTCGATCGAGCCGGGGATTTATCTGCCGGAGTTCGGCGTCCGCAGCGAAGTGAACGTGTTGATCGACGAGGCCGCCGGCGTCCACGTTACCGGCGGCGAGCTGCAAGCCGAAATCCTGCCGATTTTGAGGTAGCATATTTCGCTCAGGGGCGTGGAGTGTCATCAAAACCCGCCTCATGGGCGAGACGCCCATGCCACAATGAAAAAGGCCGCGTTTGGGGTTCCAAACGCGGCCTGGGGTTTTGGGTTTTCTTTGAGGGGAAGACTTTAGAGTCCGAGCAACTCTTCTTCTTCCTCTTGAATGATGATTCGCGGCGTGACCATCAGCATCAGGCTTTCGGTTTCCCGACCGACCCCGGTGTTCTTGAACAACCGGCTAACGTAGGGGATTTTATTGAGGATCGGCACGCCGGCCATGTTGCGGCCTTCGCGGAGCCTTTTGATTCCGCCCAGAAGGACGGTTCCGCCGTCGGGCACGCTGACGGTGGTGGTGACGCTGACGACCTCGACTACGGGCTGTTGGAGCGTGGTGGTTCCGGTCGATGCCCCGCCGCCGTTGCCGCCGCGGTTGCCGCCGCCGCCGATTCCGCCGATTCCGCCGAAGCCAACTTGGCCGCTGCTGCCCATTTGGGTGGGGACTCCCAAGGCGAGCATATTGAAGGGGTTGGGACCGCCGCCGATCCCGCCGGCACCCCCAATCGGGTTAAAGCCGCCTTGACCTTGCACGCCGTTGTTGGCCGCCCCATTGGCTCCACCTTGACCGCCGGCGATACCACCGCCTTGACCGGCCGCCCCACCGCCTTGGCCGGCAGCCCCGCCGCCGCCACCGCCGCCTTGGAAGGTGAAGGTGAACACGTCGGTGATGTTGGAGAAGAACGGGATTACGGTCAGCCGGACGAATCGTCGGTCGGCCGAGATCACCGCCGACACGGTCAACGTTACCCCTTCCGGGATCACCGTGATCTGCGGGGTGAACCCCACCGAGAAGAAGCCCACTGTGGGAACCAAGCTGGTCACAAACGGTCGTTGCGTATTGTCTTGCACGGTGGCCGATTGACCGTTGTACAGAGTGACTTTGGGGGCGAACATAATGTTGGTCCGTTTGTCGGCTTGGGCCGCCCGCACGAAGAAGAAGGCTTCGATGTCCGAGAGAATTGCCATTCCGACCTGCACCCCGGCATCGGGGTTGAAGCCGCCGAAGTCTGGTGCGCCCAAGTCGAAGGAACCTTGTCGGAAGGCCACGTCCAAATTCGGCGTGAACTGCCCGGGTTGCTGCAAGCCCACGATCGTTCCGTTCTTGGGCCAGTTATCCAAAGAGGGCAAGTTGAGGTTCGTATTCGGCTGCAAAAAGAAGCCCGCCCCGCCGGCAGCCCCGCCTGCCGCACCTGCCGCACCCCCGGCATTTCCGCCGGCGACTCCGCCCGCATTTCCGCCGGCAACTCCGCCCGCATTTCCGCCGGCGACACCGCCGATCCCGCCGAATCCGACCATGCCGCCTCCGCCGCCGGGGATTTGCGCGGGCACGCCCATAATCATCGCATTTCGGGAGCCGGGGCCGCCTCCGATTCCGGCCACGCCGACTTGGGCTTGGATGCCGGCATTACCGCCATTGCCGGCTTGGTTGCCCCCGAGTGGGGCTCCGAAGGCAGGGGGTGTCGCACCGAGGGTGTCGCCTTCCACGTTGTCTGGCACGTTGAAGTCGAAGTCGATGCCGATCTGCTCGAAGAAGCGGTCGGCCACGGTGATGAAGCGGACTTCAATCGTGACCTGCAAGTCTTGCATGCGGCGAAGCTGTTCGAGCAGGTCGCGGATTTCCTCGTGGACTTTTTGGGTTTGACGAATGACCAGGCTCAATGTGGTTTCGTAAGGTCGGACCGAACCGCCACCGCCGGATTCCGCCCAAGTTTCGGGTTCGATGGTGGAAACAATCAGTTCGGAGAGCGTATCGAAATCGACTCCCGAATCCTTGCCGGTGAAGCTGGATTCCAAGCCGGGAATCGCCCAGGGATCGTTCTGGTGGTTTGAGGCGTTGCCGAGGTTGGCAGGGGGAAATTGCTGTCCGCCCACGGGTTTCAGACCGCCCGCCGGCACGCTGTAGCTCGCCGCGCCGCTGTAGTTCGCCGCGCCGCTGCTCGGTATTAAGTAACCGTCCGAAGGTCTGAAGTTGGGAATCGCAATCACCAAGTCGGCGACCGGGTAGGTCACCACGTCCAATTTGCCCTGTTCGCGAACTTGGCTGGTGACTTTGAGGACTTCATCCTGAATCATGTAAGCCAGCCGCATCGGTTTCAGCATCAGGTTCAAAGCGCTGGAGAGCATGATGCCGTTCACGTCGATCGAGATCTCTTGATCCGGGGGAACGCCTTCTTCCCCCAGACCGACATTGTCCACGACCACGTCGATCCCGGCGGAGGTCGCGATGTGCTTGATGACCTCGTTCAGCGGCGCATTGGTGAAGTGCAGCGAGATCGGCCGCGAGAGGCTTTTTTCGATCTGTTTTTCTTTCTCGGTTCGGATGCGGTTGTCCGCGCCGTAGCGACCGGCCCGCTTTTTGGACAGTTCAGCCCAATTCTTGGGGAGCTGGTAAGGCTTGGAATCATCGAAGGGAACCGCGGCCCACTCCACGTTGTCCAACTGCCGGATGAAGCCGTCTTCTTTCGCGTCGACGAGTTCCTCGTTGCGGGCAATGCGGCGGGCGAAGCGGGCTTTCCAAAACATGGTGACCGTGACCGGATTTTCGGGATCGAGTTCCTTGGCCTTCTTGGCGACGACTTCCGCTTCCGCGTACCGCCTTTGCTTGAAGAACGTGTTGAACTCTTCGACCATGTCGGCCATTTCTTGTTCCACGCGGACTTTTTTCTGGCGCTCTTTCTTAATCAGGGCTTTGACTTCTTTGTTTCTGGCTTCCAAGGCCAAAAGTGGAGCCTTTAAGTTTTTCGAGGCTTCGATTTCGCTGCGGGCGACTTTCAGTTGCCGAACCAGCGGGGTGAGTTGCTTTTCAGTCAGATCCGCATCGCTGACGTTGGCCAAAGTGCGGTCGATGAGTTCCAAAGCTTCCGTCGGTTTTTTCTCTTTCATGCGGTCGGCCTGGAAGATCGCATTCAAGGTTTCCGAGCGCAGTTTTTCGTACTTCACCGCTTGCTCTTTTTTCGCGAGATCGACGGCTTTGCCGGGTTGGAAATCGTTGTCCGTGCCCGGACCGACGCGGCGTTCTTTGCCCTCGGTTTCGTTTTTCACCTGTTGGATTTTGCCGGCGTTATTCTTGGCGATCATCGGACGCAAGGTTTGCAGCATGTCTTGCAGGGATTGCGCGCGGTACGGGTCCATGTGCTGGCCCGTGCGATAGCACTTTAAGAAGGCCGCGTAGGCTTCTTCGTACTCGCCTTCGTGAAAGTGTTTGAGGCCCCGGTCGAAAAGTTCCGTGGCGACCACGCCCGAGGGATGCACTATGTTATTTGCCGGTTTGGGAGCGGCGGCGACCTTCTTAGCGATGTCGAACGTGCCCTCATCTTCGGCCAAACCCGGTGCCGCCAAGCGGGGAGTCTCGGTCGCAGGAAGCGTGGCGAATGGGTTGGATTGGGGTTTTACGGGGTCCGTTTCCTGAACGGGTCCGGGAACGGGCGGAAGATTGGGAGACTTGGTTTCCTGGCTTGTCACGGCTTGGACCGGAGCGGGGAAATCCGGGAAACGCGGCGCGGCTTCTGTTTCGACCGGCTGTTGAAACTTCTTGAGCAATTCTGCAACCAGCTCCGGCGTATCATCGAACTGTTCGTATTCGGCGTTCAATTGGCGGACTTGATCGAGCTTGGCTTGGGCGGCTTCGTATTGCGCACCGCGAATGTCCGCGCGGGCTTGTTCGAGGAGTTTTTGCGCTTGGCCCCGTTTGGCCGCATCCGCCGGGTTCAGCGGAGTGCCCGGCTGTTGACCAGCCAAAGTGGCGGTTTCGGATTCCATGCGGTTGAGATCTTCCAACACCAATTCGGGCCGTTCGTCGGAGATGGTGTAGATCACATTCAGTCCCTCGGCCTCTTGCAGCTTTTGCCGGGCCGCTGCAAATTGTCGATTTTGGGCGTCGTGCTTGGCCTGATCCATCAAGTGGTTGGCTTGCTTTTTGTTGATTTCGTTTTGATTGACTGCTGCGGCAGGCTGCTGGGCCGTTGTGAAGGGATTACCCGTATCCGCCGCTGTCTTCGGTGCAAAGGGATTGGAATCTTCCGCTTTGGGGTTGGAGGGAGCGAACGGATTCCCCGCCACCGGCTGCGATTCCGAGGTCTCGGTGGGGAACGGGCTAGCGCTGAAGGTGGTGGTGTTGGTTTTTCGTTCGATGTCGGCCAGCAATTGCTCGGGGCTTTCTTCAAACAACACCCACGCGGCATCCATCTTTTGGGCTTCCAAAGCCAAGGCGCGGGCCGTGCCCAACTCGCCGGCGTCAAAGGCTTGGCGGGCCTGGGCTAAAACGGCTTTGGCTTCCCGTTTGGCGGGAGAATCTGCACCGGGCACGGTTGGCGTGGGCCGCGCATCGCGAACGGGGGGAGGATTTTGAGGACTTGCCACGAACGGATTGCCCGCAGGCATCACCGGCTGAGCCTTCGGTTTCTGGGAGGGAACCGGCCGCCCTTGCAGGCGGGCGACAAACTGGGCGGGAGATTCCGCTTCGGGATTCAGCGGCACGCGGTAAGTGCGGACCACGGCATCGGCAGAAATCGCGAACCGGATGGCCGCATTGCGGTTGCCTTGCCGTTCCATTTGCACGGCCCTTCGCATCAGATCGTTGATGCGGGCCATGTTGGCGGCTTGCACCCGGGGATCGCCTCCCGAGGGCGGACCTCCAAATCCTGGCGGTCCCGTGACGCCCGGTGCCGGTTCGGTTTGAGCCAATACGGCTTGGCCGCTTTGCTGGGAACTAACCCACCAAACCGACGCCGCAACCACGGTCGCACAAGCGAAAAGTCCGATTGTCTTGCCCAACGGTAGGTTCCTCCTCCAGGTCTCATGACGCATTGTTGACTTCAACGTCCATGCTGCGTCGTCACAATGTCCAAAACGTTCCGCCCAAAATCATGCGTGATTTTCAGCGTCAAACACAAAGGAGACATGACACGCGGGGAAATGATGCCGGCCCCAAACGGCCCCGTGCCGATTGGAAAACCTGCGGAAAAATCGAAATTACGAACCGCACGCGATGTGCGTCGAGATAGGCGGGGGGGATAGATAACGAAAGCCCGAAATCGGGTCAAGACGGCTCTCGGTAAATTGAACAATTCGCTTGCAAAATTCACCATTTTGTCTCTTTCGTGAACTCATCGCCCTGCAAAAATGAACGGCAAAGCAAGAACCGCCGGTTTTTTCATTCCGAAGAACCGGCGGTTCGCGACTTGCCGCTTAGAGATTGATCGAGCCAAGTTTACGAAGCGGTGAGCAAATGCCGGCGGAGGGTTTGAAAATACTCCACGGGGCCGGCGAAAAATGCGGCGGGCAAAGTTTGATACTCGGCCAAGGCCCGTTCCACGCGGTTCCATCCCACGCCGGCTCCCATGTCGAAGGCGGCAAACCCGTTCGCGATTCGTTCGGTTTGATCGGCAAAGTTGCGGAACCAAACCCTTCTGGCGTTGGGGAAATACGCGAATCGCACCGGGGGACGCAATGCCAAAAACCGCACCAAGGCCCAATCGAATTCCGCCACCGCATTTCGCACGGTCTCGCCCACGATGGTTTGTTGCTCGTACAGAAAATGGGCTTCGAACACTGTCTTCTTCTGGGCATCGGTCAGCGGGGCGTTCGCTTGCCGAGCCTCGTGCAGCATGCGGTAAGCCGCCAGCAAATTGGCGGGAACGTAATCGCGGATCTCGGCGTGTTCTCCATAACGGGCCGAAAGATGAAAGCCGACGTAAGTATCTACGCAAACTTGGCGGTTGACGTTGCGGAAGGCATCGGCGAAGCGGTTGAGTTGTTCCAACCGCCTTCGCCTCAGACCGGGGTTCCAAGCATACTGCCACGACAGCGTTTTGCCCAGCTTCAAAGCAAAGCGAAAATACCCGCCCGCCCAAAGCGCCCCGTGGGCGGCAATCAAGGGAAACACGTGGTTGCCTTCGGAGGCTCGGTAAAGATGGTGATAGACCGTCGCCCGTTGAGACAAATCGGTCAAGCCCCCCGCCAAAGTCGTGGCCTCGGCGAGCAGATCGTCATACGCGGTTTTGAGAGAAACGTCGGTCATCTTTCCATCCTTTGGTGAAGCGGGTTGAGTAAGGGCCATGTGGCAAAAACCGCAGCCCCACCGACGAATTAACCGAAAACTACATTTTTTATGGAGTCGATTGCGGAGGGCGGGCAGATTCCGCAAAATTATTGGGAACCCATTTCCCCTTCTTCGGATGCCGATTCTTATGTTGCGATTCCCTTGGATTTTGCTGGGATTGATTTTTGTCGCCGGCGTTGGTTTTCGGCTGCCTGTCGCAATGTGCGAAACCGGATCGCGCCCGAATGCGATTTTGCTGATCGCCGATGATGTCTCGGATGAAGATTTGGGATGTTACGGGCATCCCAACGTCAAGACGCCGAACATCGACAAGCTGGCGGCGGAGGGTTTGCGGTTCACGAATGCGTTTCTGACCATTAGCAGTTGCAGCCCCAGCCGATGCAGCATCATCACCGGCCGCTACCCCCACAACACGGGTGCTCCCGAACTGCACACCCGCCTGCCCGATTCGCAAATCCGCTTCCCCGAACTTCTGCGGAAAGCCGGCTACTACACGGCTCTCTCCGGCAAGAACCACATGTTCGGCAACAAAGACCGGGCTTTCGATTTGATTTCCCCAGGCAAAGGTCCGGGCAAAGAGGAAGATTGGGTCGAGGTCATTCAAAACCGGCCCAAGGACAAGCCGTTCTTCTTTTGGTTTGCCTCGACCGATGCCCACCGCGGTTGGCAATTGAACGACAAAGCTCCCAAATATCAAGCCAAAGATGCCATCGTGCCTGCGTATCTGGTCGATAGCGAACCCACGCAAAACGATCTGGCCAAATACTATCACGAGATCAGCCGCTTCGATCATTACGTGGGCGAGGTGGCGGCGGAACTCAAATCGCAAGGCGTTTTGGATGAAACGCTGATTATCGTGATGGCCGACAATGGGCGGCCTTTTCCTCGCTGCAAAACCCGGCTCTACAACGATGGCATCCGCACGCCATTGGTGCTGCACTATCCCCAAAAAATTCAGCAGCCCGCCGTTTGCGAGAGTTTGGTCAGCAGCATCGACATCGCCCCCACCATTCTGGAACTTGCCCAGGTTCCCCAGGCCAACAGCGTGCAAGGCGTGAGCATGGCCCCGTTATTCCAAAATCCCCAAGGCAGCATCAGGGACGTGGTGTTCGCGGAACACAATTGGCACGTTCATAAAAACCACGAGCGCATGGTGCGCACCAAAGATTTTCTCTACATCAAAAACAACTTTCCCAATCAACAAAATCTCTGCTCGGAAGCCTATGGGTTCGCTGCGGGCGAAGAACTTTGGAATGCCCAAGCCGCCGGCCTGACCACGCCCGTGCAGCAATTGCTGTTCGCCAACCCCTGCCCGAGAGAAGAACTTTACCAAGTTGCGAACGATCCCGATCAACTCCATAATCTGGCCGAGAACGAAAAGTTTGCGGATGTGAAGCAGACATTGAGCGGCGTTTTGACCCAGTGGACCAAGCAAACCGGCGATTCGATTCCGTCCGACCCCACACCCGACCGCGATCCGCCGCCCCGACTCGAAAACGGGAAATACGTGACTTCCTCCAAAAAGAACAAAACCTTCAAACATCGCGAAATGCCCGGAGCCTCCACCAAAGCCGAGACCATCCAAAACCCCGGCCCCATCCGGTTGCGGTGACTAGAGAATTTGCAGGCATTTCGCAGGAACCGGCAACCCTCTCGTTTGGTTTTTGGGAGAATCGCTTTCTTCGGGGAAAAATCGTTTCCGTTTTCAACAGAAAAGGTTATCTTGAAAGAGGGAAAGTTTTACCCATCAGATAAAACCCAGCTGAAAACCACGACAACTCCAAAATCCTCCATTGTCCTCCAACACGTGTTTGGGAGAAGATTCATCTCATGGACGCCGCCTTATACGAAAAACTATTGGAAGAGCTGCATGCCGACTTATCCCGGTCGGCCCCCGGTTTGCGGGAATTACAGTCCGTGGAATCCTTCTTGCAGCAGCGGCTGGGAAGGGTGAAGGACAAATCCAGCTACGAAAATGTCTTGGAAGACATCTCGACGGAAATCCACGTGCAAAATCGTTTCCTGGCGGAATTGCAGCGGATCGACCGTTTCGTCAGCGGCCAACTGGGCAAACCCGGTTTCGATCTCGGAAATCTCGAATTGGCTCCCGCCCCCGTACCGGCGAAATCCCCCGCGAAACCCTTGGCGGAACAAGCCCAGTCCAAATCCTGCGCCGCCCAAACCCGTGCTGCCGAAAAAAACCGAACCCAAGCCGCCCGCCAGAGAAGAGGACACCAAAGAAGAACTCCCCCCGCGCGGGCAGAAACTCTCCGAAGTTGCCTCGGCTTCCAGCGGCATGACCATCCAGTTCGGTCCGGACGGCTTCCCGCTTCATAACGCCGGCCCGACCAAAAACAAAGCCGGCGTCACCGAAAGTTCGGGCATGGATGGAGCGACCATCAACTTCGGCCCCGACGGCTTCCCTTTGGACTTGCCCAAACCCGGCCCCAAGAAAAAATTGGGTTGACTCATCCACAGTAATCGCCCAAAACGCCTTGACCGAACCTTGCGAACCGGATAGACCACCCTCCTTCAAACGGGAAATGGTTTGGTCGATCGGGCAAATGGAATTGCATTCGCGAATGGAATCGGATCATGGGCGAACGAACCGCGATCATCACGGGCATCTCGGGGCAGGATGGCAGTTACTTAAGCGAGTTGCTGTTGAGAAAAGGCTACGAGGTTCACGGAATCCTCCGCGCTCCGCCTGCGGAGGCTCTGCAAACATCCGCCAAGCTGCACTACCACGTCGCGAACTTGAATCAGACGGCTCCGCTGAATGCGTTAGTCACCGCGATTGGGCCGCACGAAGTTTATCATCTCGCCGCTCAATCCAGCGTGCGAGCCAGTTTTGACGATCCGCTGGCCACGGCGGACATCAACGCGATGGGCACGTTGCGGTTGTTAGAAGCCGTCCGCCATTGTCAAGATTCCGTCGGCCATGCGATTCGGTTTTTTCATGCGTCCAGCGCGGAGATCTTTGGCCCGAATCTTCAGGGACCGCACACGGAACAATCGGCTCTCAATCCCCAAAATCCTTATGGAATCGCCAAGGCGTTTGCCCATGCGAGCGTGGTCAATCATCGCGAGTCTTTCGGGCTTTATGCTTCGAATGGGATTCTATTCAATCACGAATCGCCCCGCCGACCGGAGTCTTTCGTCACGCGAAAAATCAGCCTGGCCGTGGCGAGAATCGCGCACGGCTTGCAAACTCAATTGACGTTGGGAGCCTTGGACGCCCAACGCGATTGGGGTTACGCCGGCGATTACGTTTTGGGCATGTGGCTGATGCTGCAACAAGAGCAGCCGGGCGATTATGTTTTGGCCACGGGCCATGCGCATTCGGTGCGGGAGTTCGTGGAAGCCGCATTTTCGCACGTGGGTTTGCGGGCGGAAGATTACGTGGTTTCCGATTCGCAATTTCTCCGCCCGAGCGCGGTGTCTTGCCTGTCCGCCGATGCCTCGAAAGCCTGCGAACAACTGGGTTGGCAACCCCGCGTGGGGTTTTCCGAATTGGTCCGATTGATGGTCGAAGCCGACCTGCAACGCGTCGCCCAAGCAACCCGCCCCGGTTTGCGTCACGCGGGCTAGTTTTTTCCGATTATTCTTTCCCTTCGTCGAAAACTAAATCTTATGATTGCCTGGACGAACACGCGCGTGGTGGTGACCGGCGGAAGCGGGTTTTTGGGCCGAGTGGTCTGCCGAAAGCTGCAAGAGCGGGGCTGCCGGGATCTTTGCGTGCCGAACCATCACGATTACGACCTGAGTGCGGAAGAAAGCGTGCATTGGATGTACGCGGACTTTCGACCGGAAGTCGTGATTCATCTTGCCGCCGAGGTGGGGGGCATCGGAGCGAACTGCGAACATCCCGGCCGGTTCTTCTACAAGAACATGGCGATGGGTTTGCATCTCATCGAACACGCCCGCCTGAATGGCGTGAAAAAATTCGTGCAGGCGGGCACGGTGTGCGCTTATCCCAAATTCACCCCGGTTCCCTTTCGCGAAGAAGACCTTTGGAACGGCTACCCGGAAGAAACCAACGCGCCCTACGGCGTGGCGAAAAAAGCCCTGTTCGTGATGCTGGACGCCTACCAAAAAGAATACGGCCTCAACAGCGCGGTGGTGGTTCCCGTGAATTTATACGGCCCGGGCGACAATTTCGATCCGCAATCGTCCCACGTCATCCCGGCACTCATTCGCAAATGCGTGGAAGCCCGCGATCGGCAGGATTCCCAAATGACTTGTTGGGGAACCGGCAACGCCTCGCGCGAGTTTTTGTACGTCGAAGATGCCGCCGAAGGCATTCTCAAAGCTGCCGAGGTGATGGACTCGCCGCTTCCGGTGAATCTGGGCACGGGCCGCGAGATTAGCATTCGGAATCTGGTGGAACTGATTGCCAAGCACACGAACTTCTCCGGCCAAATCGCCTGGGATTCTTCAAAACCCGATGGCCAACCCCGCCGCTGTTTGGACACCTCCCGCGCTCGCGAACTGCTGGGGTGGTCGGCTCAAACCGACTTTGAAACCGGCCTTCGCGAAACCGTCGCTTGGTACGAACAACACCACCCGCAACAACGCAAACGTGCCGCTTGAACTTGCCCCGCATCCATCCCGCCCCGCAGAGCGCAATTTGCTCATCTTGACTCAATCTCTGTCGCTGCCTAGACTTGCTATAAGGGACAATCTGTGATGTTCCCCGCCTTTCTTCCAGCAAACAAGGCCGCATGTCTGCTTCTTCTTCCACCCCCAAACCTTCGCTTGAGGAAAGCCGCCCCGAGCACGAGGCGGCTCGTCCCGCATCATTCAACGCCGTGCCCGGCTGGATGATTTCGGGGATGCTGCATGCCGGGGTGATCGTATTTTTGATCACATCCGGCCTTCCCAGTTGCGGCGATGGGCAAATTGGAACCGGGTCGGACTCCGGCGAGTTTCGCGAAGTGGGAATTTACGTCAAACAACCGAGCGAGACGCAAACGCCACCGAAAGAAACCGACGATGCCCAGCCCGAAGAACCGCAATCCGCTCAGGCTGGCGCTGCGGCAGCAAAAACTTCCCCGGCGGCGGAAGCCCCGGCGGCGGAATTGATCGACTTGCCGGACATTGCCCCGCATGCGGTCATTGGGCAAAGCCGATCCACCCCCGCGCCCGGCGGGCTGCCATTGCCTTCTAAAGCCCTGGTGACGCCCAACGGCTCGGTTCGCTCTCCGCCGCCGGCCCCAGGGCAAGGCCCCGGCAACGTGAGCTTCATGGGCCATACGACCGAGGCCCAAACCGTGGTCTACGTGATCGACACTTCCAGCAGCATGGGAACCAACAACGCCCTCGAATTCGCCCAAGCGAAGTTGAAACAAAGCATCAACGGACTCGGCCAGAAACAACAGTTTCAAATCATCTCGTACACGGACGCGCCGGTGGTGATGCGGCTGCGGAACGACCGCTCGGAACCCCCTCCTTTGTACCGCGCCATCGGACCCAACCTCACGCTCGCCACGCAATACATCAACGGCTTTCGCGCCGATAGCGGCACGAACCATCAACCCGCCCTTTTGGCGGCCTTTCAATATAAGCCGGATGTAATTTTCTTCCTCACCGATGCGGAAGAGGGCCTGTCCCCCAAGCAGCTTTCCAAAATCAAGACCGAGTGGAACAAGCAAGGCAAAACCCACGTGCATTGCGTCCAGTTCGGAACCGGTCCCGATCTGAAACTTCCTTCGACGGTGTTTTTAAGAACCTTGGCCAGCCAAAACGGCGGGTCTTACACATACATCAACATCGAAAAACTGTAGAGCTTTTACCCCGCCATTAAGGCTTAACACTCGTGCGAACTTCCCGCTGGACTACTTTCGGATGCCTGCTGATGTGGGGTTTGGTTCCCTCGCTTGTCTGCGGGCAATCTGTGCGGGATAAGCTGACGTTATTGAAGGAAGAAGACGGCAGCCGCGTGCGGATTTTATGCACCATCTTGGATCACACCGGCGAGCACATTCGCTACCGCGTTCGCGATGATGGGCCGGTGACGATCAAACCTTCTTCCCAAGTCATTTCCATCGAGACCTCGCAAACCCGAAAGCACACCGAGGCTCTGGAGAAATTCGCCGCCGGCGACACCAAAGAAGCCATCCGCCTTTTTGAAGAAGCCTTGGGGCAAGATTCCCGCGATTGGGTCCGCCGGGACATTTTGGCGATGCTGGTGAAATCGGCCCTTCGTCAAAACAATTACGCCCAAGCCGGTGCGCGGTTTTTGATGATCTACGCCAGCGATTCTACCACGCATTACTTCAAAAACATTCCGCTGTTGTGGATGACCGCCGCTCCCGATCCGCAGCTCAAAAATGCGGCCATGCAGTGGATGAACAAAGCCTCGCCCGCCGCCAAGTTATTGGCCGCCTCGGCGTTGCTGTTCGATGCCAAATATCAAAGCTCGGCCAAGTTGGACCTGCAACAACTGCGTTCCCATCCCGATCCGCGGGTTCGCTATTTGGCCATCGCCCAACTTTGGCGGCTGGAATTGCCGGATCGCAAAATCGACAACATCACGCTGGGCGGTTGGCAAGACACGATTCGCAACATCCCGGCGGAGTTGCGCGGCGGGCCGTATTATTTGTTGGGTGAAGGCCGCCGGCAACGCCGCCAATACGATCGGGCCGCCGTCGCCTTGCTGTGGGTTCCCTTGGTTTACGATTCCGATTATCAACTTTCCGCATCGGCCTGCCTGAACGCCGCCGATGCTTTGAACGCCATCGGTCAACGCGATGAGGCATTGGCGCTTTATCGCGAGATCCTCGTGCGTTACAAACAAAGTTCCCGCGCCCAAGAGGCCGCCCAGATGCTTCAATCCCTCGAAACCGAAACCAACCCCGCCCCCCGCACTCCTTCCGCGCCTTAGGATTTCCATGCTTGCTCAGTCTTATCGATTTGGTTGGAAGATGTGTTGGCTGATGGCGGTTGCGGTGTTGGTCTTTGCTTCGGTTCCCACGCGGGCGGAATCGGCGGGGCCATCCTCGGCTCAGGCGACTTCAACAGAGAACCCCGATGCCGCCCCAGCCAAGCCGCAAGATTTGGATTTGCGTTCGCTGTTTTGCGCGGGCGGCATGGTGGGCATGATTATCATTGCGCTCAGCGTGGCGATGGTGGCGTTGATCGTGGAACACCTCTTAAGCATTCGCCGCTCCGCCTTAATGCCGGACGGGTTGGCCGAGGAAGTTCACAAGCTGGTCTTGCAAAATCAATTTCGCGAAGCCGAGGAAGTCTGCCGGCAGCACCCCAGCTTTTTAAGCCACGTTTTGGCAAACGGCATCAACGAGGCCGAGTTGGATTACGCCGCCGTCGAAAAAGCGATGGAAGATGCTGCCACCGAACAAGCCGCCCGGCTGTTTCGCAAGATCGAATTTCTGAATGTGATCGGCACGTTGGCCCCGATGTTAGGATTGATGGGAACCGTGTGGGGCATGATCCAGGCGTTCCACACGTTTCAACTTTCGGCCAATCCGCAGGTTTCCGAATTGGCTCCCAAAATCTCGACGGCCTTGGTCACCACGCTGTTGGGTTTGATGGTTGCCGTTCCGTGCTTGGGGCTTTTGCGATGTTCCGCAATCGAATTGATGAATTGGTCGCCGAGTCTTCGCTGCTGGCCGAGCACGTTTTCGCGGACTACCGGCGGAACCTCATCCTCCGAAAGAAAGCCGCCGCCGGCCAAGAAAACGCCCCGCCGAAACCAAGTCGGCCAACGTACCACAATGACTCTCGCAGCAGAATCGTGAATTGCGAGAAGGCAGAGAGCAGAGGGCAAAGAGCGGAGAGGCAGAAAAAAACGGAACACGTTTCATGCAAGTTGTGGCTCATTCTGGCTCTCCGCCCTCCGCTCTTTGCCCTCTGCCGATTCCAACGGCAACAACTTCCAAGAATAAAGTCCCTCAATCGCCATGAAAATTCCCACGCGAGAACGCAAAGGCGGTTTGCAGTTCAACATCACGCCGATGATTGATGTGGTGTTCCTGTTGATTATCTTCTTTCTGGTCGCGAGCCATTTCGTCCGCAGCGAACACGCGGAAGCGGTCGATCTGGCCGAAGCCACCCAAGAAGAGGACAAGAACCCTTTGGCGTTGCCTTTGGTCGTCACGATTCAAGCGGATCGTTCGCTGAAAGTTCGAGGCGACGGTGTGGACCACGCCCAAATCGACCAGCTCATTCTGGCGGGCAAAATCGAGCAAAAGGATCGCTTTGAAGTCCACGTGCGGGCCGACAAAACGGTTCCGTTTGAAGTCATCGAACCCATCATGCTGGCGTGCGCCTGCGCGGGCGTGGTGTTTAAGTTCGCGGTATTTTTGAAAGACAAGTAGCAGGTTCCATGCGAGTTCCAAGTTTCGAGCACGAACGCGAAACACGGTTCGATCAGGCGATGACGCCGATGATTGATGTCGTGTTTTTGCTGCTGATTTTTTTCGTGTGCGCTTCGGTGGGGCGGATGGCGGAATCGCTGATGTCCGTGGATCTCTCCACCGGCAACGTGGCGACCACGGAGGCCAAACCCTTGGAAACCAAACCGACTTGGGTGACGGAAGTCTGGTTGAAACTTAAGTGGGACAAAACCGCCGGCCGGACGATTGTGGAAATGAACGGCCGCGAGTTCACCCGCTTCGAGCCATTGGAAGCTGATCTCAAAACACTGGCCGAACTCTCCGCCGATAGCCCGATCATTCTCGACATCGAAGGCCGCGTTCCCGCCGGCGATGTGATTCGCGTAGATGACGCCTGCCGCGCAGCGGGCTTCCAATCCATCAACTACGCCGCCAACCCGGACAAACTAAAAAAGCCGCCCGCGGTGAATGGGTAGCATTCAGTTTCGTAGGGCACACTTCAATCGACCGGCATCAAGGGGATGACGTTTTCAATCCGGCAGGCGGGAGCCTGCGCCACTTCACTGCGGCATGCGGGTGGCGAATACAAGAGTTGTAGAGGCCGCTGTGCGGACCAATTTGATTCACATATCATAAATGGTCCGCTCCGAATGTTGACGGCTCGAGTTTTTAGAAAGGCAGATGCAATTCGCGGGCGAGCAGGGTGGCGGAAAGTTCGCCGATGAACGTCAAAATCACCCCCACGAACAACACGCCCGTGGCCGACTGTGTGTTTTTGTAGCGGAGGATTTTTGAGACCATCACCACTAACACCAAAGGCCCTAAAATCCCCGCCAGCCAGCGCAGGCTCAGCCAAAGAAGATGCGTGCTGTTTTCCAGCAAGGCATGTCCGCAGGCTAGGGCGATGACCGAAACCACTAACCGCAGGCCGACCGCAAACCCGAACAGGCGATTGAGCGAACTCAACGGTTCAATCGACATCGTGGGCGAAGTTAAATACCAATGGCCGAGCAGCATACCCGTCATCGCGCCGCCCAAAGTGGCCGAGGTCGCGATTTCCGCCGAAGCCGAAAGCCAATCGCGTTGGCTGCCCCAATCGGTGACAGTGGAACCCGTCAACAAAACTCCCGACAGCACGAAAATCATCAACACAAAAAACGTGCCGAGGCGTCGGTTTCCCAACGTCCAAAACGCCGACCCCAAAAAACCCATCGCCGCCAGCACAACACAAAGCGGTTGGCCGAGAGATGCCGACAAAATCGGCACGGCCTCCGGGGTTTGGCTTAACTCGCCGAACGTCAACGCGGCCAACACGCCCAAGCCCATCACAATCAACATTTGAATGCGGAAGAAACCCACCGAGACTTGCCGGCGAGGCATCAGGCTCCACATCAAACTCATGCCGAACATCAACCGCAGCGCGAACTGGGCAATCATAAAAGCCCCGTTTCCCTACGATTTTCCATAGATCAAGGCCATCGCTTCCGCCCGGCTGGATTGATTCGACTTGAGCAGCCCGCGCACGGCACTGGTCACGGTTAGGCTGCCGGGTTTTCTGATCCCGCGAATCGTCATGCAGGTGTGGGTGGCTTCCAAGACCACGATCACGCCTTTGGCGTCTAATTCTTCATCGACCAAGTCGGCGATTTGGTGGGTCATGCGTTCCTGAACCTGCGGTCGGCGGGAGATTTCTTCCACCACGCGGGCCAATTTGCTTAAGCCCGTCACCCGGCCTTTGGGCAAGTAGCCCACGTGAGCCACCCCCATAAAGGGCAACAAATGATGTTCGCACGTGCTGTTGAAGGAGATGTCCCGCACCAGCACCAATTCATCGTAGTTTTCCTCGAAGACTTTTTGCAGATGCCGACCGGGTTGAGTGTGCAGACCGGAAAACAATTCCGCGTACATGCGGGCCACGCGGGCGGGGGTTTCGCGGAGGCTGGAGCGGTCTGGGTCTTCGCCGATTGCGAAGAGAATCTCGCGCACCGCCCGTTCGATGCGGGGCAAATCCATGCCGGGATGCTCCGCCGACTCAGCGGCAAGGGTTTCGGCAGTCGTCAATGGAGAGTTCCCGTCCGTCATTCGCATTCTTTGAGTGAAAGGATAAAAGGAGAATAGTTGTTGGGTGCTTGCAGGGATTCTAGGGTTGGCACTCTGGGGAATCAACACATGGAATCGCGGGGCTGATCTTATTCGGGCGTGTCCAAGTAGGGATTGAGGCCCATTCGCTGTTGGAGTTCTGTTCGGCGTTTGATGTGAAATAGCAGCAGCTTTCTGCCGTGGGCGTGTTTTCGTTCGACGACTTGCTGGGCTTTCTCGAAGAGTTTCACGGCCGATTTTGTGGAACTGGTTGCAGCGGTTTGCCGAAGTTGCTTGGCGGGTTCGTCGCCGAAGCCGGTTTTCAGCACATTATCTTCCCAAGACAGCATGCGGACGAAACTGCCGGGGTCTCCCTGCCGGGCGCAGCGTCCGATCAATTGGCGGTCGATGCGGGCGGAGTCGTGCAGTTCCGTGCAAATGAGATGCAGCCCGCCCAACTCCGGCACGCCTTGGCTGAGTTCAATGTCGGTTCCCCGGCCCGCCATGTTGGTGGCGATGGTCACTTGTCCGGGTTGGCCGGCCTCGGCGATAATTTTGGCTTCCGCCTCCAAGTGCCGGGCGTGCAGAATTGAAAACTCAATCCCCGCTGCCTCAAAATGTTTTGCCAGCGATTCCGATTTATCAATCGACCGCGTGCCGATCAAAACGGGCCGGCCTGAGAGCTGCATTTCTCGCGTCGCCTCGGCGATGGCGTGCCATTTGTCTTCCAGCGTGGGAAAAACTTGATCGGGCCATTGCTGCGCGGAGGCAGGGGCGATGGGTGGGAATCGGCACCACGGCCAGGTCGTAGATTTGTTTCAGTTCGCGAGCCGCCGAGACCGCCGTGCCCGTCATTCCCGCCAGCCGATGATACAAGCGGAAAAATTGCTGCACCGTGATTTGGGCGGAATTTGTGGTGGCCAGGGTGATCGGCAAACCTTCCTTGGCTTCCACGGCCTGATGCACGCCATCCCGCCATTTGCGGCCTTCGGCCAAGCGGCCCGTGCTCTCATCGACAATCACAATCTCGCCATCTTTCACGATGTATTTTTGATCCCGTTGGTAATCGCGATTCACCTGAATCGCCCGCTCCACGTATTCGTAGAGATCCACTTGCCCCAAAGGTTGCATGAGGGAAGGTTTGGGCAGCGAACGCATCAAACGCCGGCCTTCCACCGTCAAACGGACATTGCGGTGTTCGGGGTCCAAGCGAAAATGGCGGTCTTCCTCGAACCGATTCGCGGCCTCGGCGGCCCAAATAAAACCCGCTTCCACGGCTTTCAGATTTTCGAGTGGGCACGGCACTCAGGATTAACGGAGTCCGGGCATCATCAATCAGCACGCTGTCGGCTTCATCCACCAAGGCAAACCAAAGCCGGCGTCGCAGCGGTCGATCCATCGCCCCTAAGTTCTGGTGCTGTCCCAGCATTGGCCCCAGAAGATCGCGGTCGCCATCGGCCAGCCGGCGTTCCAACAGGCGGTCTTTCAAAAAATCGAACCCGAACTCCTTCGCAGTTCCGTAGGTGATGTCGCAAGCATAAGCCTGTTGCCTGTCCGCGCGGGGCATGTTGGTTTGAATGATCCCCACGCTCAGGCCCAACGATTCGTAAACCGGCCTCAGCAATTCCGCATCCCGGCGGGCCAAATAATCGTTCGCGGTCGCCAAGTGCGGCTCCGTGTCCGGCCAGTGCGTTGAGATACAACGGCAGCGAGGCCGTCAAGGTTTTGCCTTCGCCGGTTTGCATTTCCGCCACGCCGCCGAAGTGCAGCGTCACGCCCCCCAACAATTGCACGGGAAAATGCTGCATTCCCAATTGCCTTCGGGAGGCTTCGCGGACCAAGGCAAAGGCGGCGGTCAACAATTTTTCCAGCGCTTCCCCGCTGCGGGTTCGATAGGCCAAACTCAGGCTGTGTTTGCGGAGTTCGGCATCGTCCAGCTTTTGGAAAGACTTCTCTTGCCGAAGCACGCGGTTCACCAACTTCCGCCAGCCATAAGCCGGCCTTTTCACGCTCCGCGATAAAAACACGAATGCCTTCCTTTATTCGGGTGATGATTTTCGTTTCCCCAATACTTGGGATGGACGACTTAACCCGCGATGGGCGAAACATTCTGGCCCTCCGCCTTCCTGATTGATACAACCGCGTGGCATTTTAGGAAATCATCGCGTGTTTGCGGCGGATCGGCAACGGGGTTTTGACCGCAGGGGGTTTTTGATCTATGAACTTTGTGGAGATTTCGCAACATCCCTTGGAGAATCCCATGCCCACCCTCGCTCGCATCGAACACCAAAATCCAGTGCCCGTCCAATGGCGAAGTGCCGGCCCGCCTTTTCATCTGCTTTTGCTAGGATTTCTGGCCGGGCTATTCGCGGGGCAATCCGCCCCCGCCTCTCTGATGATCTGGGCGAGCGGATTGACCATCGCGGGGATTTGCTTAAGTTTCACATGCTTCAAACTCTCGCAGATCTTGAAAATCCAAGCGGAACGAAAAACTTCCGCCCAGACCGCTTGGGAATTGGAACGCCGCTTGGAACGTCTGATCCCCAAACGGCACATGAGAGCACATGGGGGGCATTCGCATCGCCCGCACGAACGGGACGAATCCGAAACCGATTGGATGCCCGTCGCCCGCCGCAGCCGCACCATCGGCAACCCCCGCTGAGCGGCATTTCCCCAAGGGCAAGCGAAGATTATGATGAAATGGCCGGGTGAAGAATCATCAGATCAACAGCGAGGACGTAAAATCATGCCGAGTAGAGGGAATTTCGTCGCGGGGATTTTTTGTCTGGCCACGCTCTGGATTTCCGCGCCGTTAGCCATCGGCCAAACTCCGGCTTCCGAGACCGTGTTGGCGGTGGTGAACGGCAAGAACATCACCCAAGGCGATCTGGATTATTTGCTGCTCTCGCGAAGAGTTCCTTCGGATCAGCGGGACCAGGTGAAACATCGGTTTCTGCAAATCCTGATCGAACGGCGCGTGATGCGGGATTTTCTGGATTCCCGCAAAGTCAAGCCGAGCCAAACCGAACTCGACGAGCAACTCGCCTTCGCGATGAAAGTCATCCGCGACGGCGGGGAAGACCCCGACAAGCTGCTCGCCAAATTGGGCATCTCGTCCGAAGCGCTCAAAGCAGAACTCGCGTTGCCTTTGATGTGGAAATCTTATCTCAGGCTTTTGGTCACGAATCAAAAGTTGCGGCAATACTTTGAAAACCATCGGGCGCAATTCGACGGCAGCGAGGTGCGCGTGCGGCAGATTTTTCTTAAACTGCCCCGCGATGCGGAGGAAGCAAATACCCGCGCGGCCGAGAAAACCTTGCGGGATCTGAAAGCGGAAATCGCAGCCAAACGAATTTCCTTCGCCGATGCCGCCGCGAAGCATTCCGAAGCCCCCAGCAAAACCTCGGGCGGAGACACGGGCTGGATTTCTTATCGCGGCAAACTCCCCGCCGCCGTCAGCGATGCCGCGTTCGCTTTGAAAGAAGACGAAATCAGCGAACCGGTTCGCTCGCCTTTCGGCCTGCACTTAATTACCGTGACGGAACGAAAGCCCGGCGAGTTAAGCCTGGAAGATGTCCGAGCCGTGGTCTTCAACGAACTCTCGCAAGAACTCTGGCAGGAAACGGCGAAAGCCCAAACGGCGAAGGCCAAAATCGAAATCCGCTCCCCGAAGTGAAGGAGAAACGCTGTTGTCATTTGATTTGTTGATCGCGGGCGGCAGTGTGATTGATGGAACCAAAGCCGCACGCCGGCGGGCGGATGTGGGCATCAACGGAGACCGCATCGCCGCGATTGGCGATTTGTCTTCCGCCACTGCAAGCAAACGGATTGATGCCACGGGCTTGGTGGTGGCTCCGGGTTTCATTGATGTACATACCCACATGGATGGTTGGCTGCTGAAAGAATCGCATCTCCCCTCGAAAACCCTGCAAGGCTTCACCACGGAAATCATCGGCCTGGATGGCATTTCCTACGCCCCGGTGAACCCACAAACCGCTAAGGAATGGATCTTCTATCTGAAAGCCTTGGATGGTTTGCAACTTGGCGATTACGAAGGCTGGGAAAGTATCGAGGATTTTCTGAATTGCCTTTCCGGGCGGAACGTGCAGAACGCAGCGATGCATGTGCCCTACGCCAACGTGCGCAGCCTGGCTTGCGGATTCGCTCGCGGCGGCGTGGATGATTTTCAGATGCGGCAGATCAAATCCGTCGTTCGCCAAGGCATGGAACAAGGGGCCGTCGGGCTGTCCACTGGCTTGGATTACATCGTGCAATGCTTTTCCAGCACGGACGAGTTGGCGGAAGTCTGCGAAGTCGTGGCGGAGTTCGGCGGACTTTATGCCACGCACATCCGCTATAAAACCGGCGTGATGCGGGGCATCAAAGAAGCCGTCGAAATCGGTCGCCGATCCGGCGTGAAAGTTCACATCTCGCACCTAAAAGCCGTCGCGGCCTCGGCGGTGGATGAAATTCTGGACTACATCGACAAAGAAGCCCGGCACGAAGTGGATTTTTCGTTCGACGTTTACCCGTATCAGCCGGGTTCTACGATGCTGAGTTACCTGATGCCTTACGATGCTTGGGCGGATGGCCCGCTGGCCGCCGCCTCCAAACTTCGCGACCCGGCGATGGCCAGTCGATTCCTCGAAGGGCTAAGACTTCACCGCTTGCCTTTGGATCGCATTCACATCGCCTGGGTGGGCAGCAAAGAGAACAGCATTCATCAGGGGAAACTCGTCAGCGACTACATTGCCGAATCGGGTCTTTCCGAAGTGGAGGCCCTCACAAATTTGCTGCACGAAGAACGCCTGGCCGTGCTGTTGGTGTTCCGCGAAGGCGATGACCGGCTAGTTCATCCGCTATTGCAGCACGATCTCTATATGATGGGAACCGATGGCATCTATCAACCGGAGAGCATGATTCACCCGCGTCAATACGGTTCCGCCGGGCGATTGCTCGGCCCGCTGGTGCGGGATGCGAAACTGTTTTCACTGGAAGAAGCCGTGCATAAGTTAAGCGGCGCGCTGCGGCCCGGTTCGGTCTCAAGGATCGGGGTCTGATCGCGGAAAACGCAATGGCGGATCTCGTCGTCTTCAATCCCGAAACCATCGCCGACCAAGCCACGATGTCAGACCCGCATCGGTATTGCCTAGGCATGGAAACCGTGATCGTCAACGGCTTGGTGATTGTGGAGAATGCAATCCCCAAAGAAAACCTGAAAGCCCCGTATCCCGGCCGATCGTTGCGGGCCGATTGGAAATGAGATGCTTCTGATCGAGCGTTTTCCGGCTTGAGTTTTTTTCGGGAAAGTCTTCCATCAAGGTGTAAACATTCTTCCGCTACGATTAAGATAAACTCTACCCAGACCGTAAACCTACACCATTTTTCGGAGAGAGTTTGTCATGAGTCGAGTTTCGCGCCGCCAGTTTTTGCAATCGTCCACTGCCGCCGCCGGGGCAGGTTTACTGCTTACGGGAACCAGGGCTTCGGGGAACATCAAAGGGGCCAACGACCGCGTGCGAATTGCGGTGGCGGGGTTGAACGGTCGAGGCGGTGCCCACATCGGCGGTTGGCTCGGGCAAGACAACGTGGAACTGGTTTACCTGGCCGATGTGGATCAAAACGTACTGGCCCGCGCTTTGAAAAGCGTGCAAAAAAAGACGGATGGCAAATACGAAACCGAAGGCATCAACGACATTCGCCGGGCCTTGGACGATAAAAACGTGGATGCCATTTCCATCGCCACCCCCAACCATTGGCATTCGCTGATTACGATTTGGGCCGCCCAAGCCGGCAAGCACGTTTACGTTGAAAAACCGATGAGCCACGATGTCGGCGAAGGCCGCGTCGCCGTCGAAGCCCAAAAGAAATACGGCGTGGTGATTCAGCACGGCACGCAACGCCGCAGCGATGCCAACATCGCCGGCCTGCACGAAGCCATCCAAGCCGGGAAATTCGGCAAGCTGAAAATCTCCTACGGTTACGCCTGCAAAAAGCGGGGCAGCATCGGCTTCAAACCCGTGACCGCTCCGCCAGCCAATCTCGATTGGAACATGTGGCGCGGCCCGGCGAACATCGACCAGTATCATGGAAATTTCGTGCATTACAACTGGCATTGGTTCTGGAAGACCGGCAACGGCGAACTCAACAACCAAGGCACGCACCAACTCGATGTGGCCCGTTGGGCGATCGACACCGATCAAACCCATCCCGTCCGCGCGATGGCAATTGGCGGGCGATTTCAATGGGACGACCAAGGCCAAACCCCGAACACCATGTTCGGCCTTGCCGAGTATCCCAACGGCCAACAGGTGTTCTTCAACGTCAGAAACGTGAACTACAAAGGCTATAAGCAGCAAGTCCTCAACGAATACTATTTTGAAGATGGCGGGAAAATTGTTCCCGGCAAAAACGCCGACCGCGATTTCGTTTACTACCCCAAGGGCAGCACCGAAGGCGAACCTCTGAAAGTCGCCGAAGGGCAAAGTCACGCCGGGCGGAAACTGGGGAGCCTTCATCGCCGCCGTTCGCGCGAACGATCCCAGCATGGCCAACGGCAACGTACATGATGCCCATTACGGCTGCGTGCTGGGCCATCTGATGAATAACTCTTACCGCCTCGGCGAGAAAGTTCCCTTCAATGCCAAAGCCGGCAAATTCGGCGACAACAAAAACGCCCACGAACACTTCATGCGGTTGCACGAAATTATGGCGGGTGGCGTGGGCATCCCCGAAAACGGGGCGGAATACACCGTCGGCCCGTGGCTCACGTTCGATCCCCAAACCGAACGCTGCACCGGAGAACATGCCGAAGCCGCCAACGTGCTGCTGAAAGACAAAAACCGCACCGGCTTTGAAGTCCCCGACGCCAACCGCGTGTAACGGGCGAGTCCCATTCCATAGAAGCTGCCGGGCATCCTCCCCGGCAGCTTTTTTGCATGAACCTCTCGGTTTTGAATCCATTGTGATTGCACCGGATTGACAGGATAATATACCACTCCAGGATGCGTGCTCGTCCTGTCAAATTGGAACCTTATTCAAAGAAGAGACTTATGATCCGCTTTGCCTTGATATTGCTGGTTTCGTTGGCAGCGTGCGGTTCCTCGGCTTGGGGATTTCCCGCTCTGCCTTCCGCTCCCGGAGATTGGCCCTGGTGGCGCGGGCCGAATGGCGATGGCGTCGCGGAGGCGGGCCAATCGGTTCCCGCCGAATGGTCGGAAACCAAGAACGTGCTTTGGAAAGTGCCTCTGCCGGGGCGCGGGCATTCTTCGCCGACGATTGTGGGAAAACGGATTTTTCTCGCCACCGCCGATGAGCGCCGCCAGGTGCAAAGCGTGATGGCACTCGATCGCGAAAGCGGCAAAACCCTCTGGAAAACCGACATCAGCCAAGGCGGGTTTCCCAAAACGCACCCCAAAAACAGCCAAGCCACCCCGACCGTGGCCTGCGATGGAAAGCTGGTGTTCGTCGCGTTTCATCACAATAACCAAATCACGCTGACGGTTCTCAATCTCGAGGGCAAACCGGTTTGGGAAAAAATTGTCGGGGCATATCATCCCCAAATCTACGAGTACGGATACGCCCCCTCGCCTTTGCTGTATGATTCGCTGGTCATCATCGCCGCCGATGTCGAGCAAGGGGGTTGCCTGGTCGCCTACAACCGCGAAACGGGCCGGCAGGTTTGGAGAACTGCACGTCCTAAGCGGTACAGTTTTTCTTCCCCCGTGGTGGCAAACGTCGCCGGCAGAGATCAACTGCTGATGAGCGGCTGCGAGTTGGTGGCTTCTTACGATCCGAAAACCGGCAAGCCGTTATGGTCGGCCCCAGGCACCACAATGGCCACCTGCGGCACGATGGTTTGGAGCGGGGATCTTGTGATCGCGAGCGGCGGTTACCCGAAAGCAGAAACGATTTGCGTGAAAGCCGACGGCTCCGGCAAAGTGGTCTGGAAGAATCGACAGAAGTGTTACGAGCAATCGATGATCGTTCACGATGGCTACGTCTACGCCGTGACCGATCGGGGGATTGGGATCTGCCTGCGGGCGAGCGATGGGCAATTGATGTGGCAAGAACGGCTACAGGGTCCGGTGTCCTCTTCGCCCGTGCGTGTGGGAGAGACGATCTATCAAACCATTGAGGATGGAACCACTCTTGTCTTCAAGGCTAACCCCCAGAAGTTTGAATTGATTGCCAAGAACAAACTCGGAAACGAAGGATTCCCTACCCCGGCCATTTGCGGCAATCGGATTTACCTCCGCACCGCGAAAACCGGAGACGGTTCCCGCCAAGAATATCTGTACTGCCTGGGATTACCGAATGGAAGCGGAAACAAACCATGACTGAGAAAGACCACTTGCCCAATCAAGCTCCCGCCACGCTCGCATGGTTGGGCGATGTGCAGGGCCGCTTGCGGATGATCGATCAAACCCGATTGCCGGTGGAGTTGGTCGAAATCGAATTGGAAACCGTCGAGCAAGTTTGGGAAGCCATTCGCTCTCTGCGAGTCCGCGGAGCGCCCGCCATCGGAGTGGCGGCGGCTTACGGCGTGGTGCTCGGCGTGCGAAAGGAATTGCCGGAAGAAAGAACGGCCTTCGATCGGCGCTTGAAGGAAGTGGCCGACTATCTTGCGACCAGCCGCCCGACGGCGGTGAATTTGTTTTGGGCGCTCGACCGCATCCAAGCCTGCGCGGCGGCGAACGCGGAACTTTCTCCAAAAGCGATGACCGAAAAACTTCTAGCCGAAGCCCAAGCCATCGAACGCGAAGACCGCGAGATGTGCGCGGCCATCGGCAGGCACGGAGCGGAACTTTTGCAAGCCGGCCAAGGCGTACTCACCCACTGCAATGCCGGAGGCTTGGCGACGGCGGGTGACGGCACGGCTCTTGCGGTTTTGTTCGCGGCTGCCGCCCAGGGGAAACAGATTCGCGTCTATGCCGATGAAACCCGCCCGCTATTGCAAGGGGCCAGATTGACGACTTGGGAACTTCAGCAGCGAAACGTCCCCGTCACGCTGATTTGCGATTCGATGGCCGGTTGGGTGATGAAGCAGAAAAAAGTGCAGGCGGTGATCACGGGGGCGGACCGCATCGCCGCCAATGGAGACGCCGCCAACAAAATCGGCACGTACTCCGTCGCCCTGCTGGCGAAAGCGCACGGCATTCCGTTTTACGTGGCGGCCCCATCTTCCACGTTCGATTTCGCGATTGCCGAGGGCGCACAAATCCCGATTGAAGAAAGAGACGCCAACGAAATCACCCACGGCTTGGGCCGGCAAACCGCCCCGGCAGGCATCGACGTTTACAACCCCGCGTTCGACGTCACCCCCGCCGAGTTGATCGCCGCGATTATCACCGAACGCGGCGTGATCAAACCCGTCAACCGCGAAACCATTCAAAAAATGTTTGACCAAGAATCGCCAAGAAAATAAGTTTCCGAATTTGTGTGCCATGCCCACGGCTTTGCGTGGGCATGCTTTCTGTGGAGACGCAGACGTGTTTCGATCAGACATGGCCACTCAAGGCAGTGGCCATGCCACCCTTTACGGATTTGTTGAAGTTGTATTCTAAGTGATTTAAAGTAGGAAAGACCGCGTAATGAACATCGTCACCTTTGGCGAAGTGATGCTGCGATTGGCTCCGCCGGAATTTTTACGGCTGGCCCAGAATCTGCCGGGCGGTTTGGAGGCGACGTTCGGCGGCGGGGAACTGAACGTGGCGGTTTCGGTGGCGATTCAAGGCGGACATTCCGCCTTCCTCACCGTGCTGCCCGATAACCCCATCACCGATGCCTTCGTGCGAGAACTGCGAAAACTCGGCGTCTGCGATGATTTGGTGCTTCGCTCCTCGCAGGGGCGGTTTGGGATTTACTTCGTGGAAACCGGAGCCAACCAGCGCGCGGGCACGGTGACTTACGACCGCGAAGGAGCCGCCATCGCGGTTGCCGATCCCGAACATTACGATTGGGCCGCTGCATTTGCCGGGGCCGATTGGCTGCACGTCACGGGCATCACGCCGGCGCTCAGCGAACGGGCGGCCAAAGCCACGCGAATGGCCTTGGAAAACGCCCGCCAACGGGGCCTTAAAATATCTTGCGATTTGAACTTCCGCAAAAAACTCTGGCGTTGGCAGCCCGGCACGTCCCCCGTGGAATTGGCCCGCGAAACCATGCGGAGTTTGATGCCCTTTGTCGATTTCATCATCGCCAACGAAGAAGATGCCGACCTCGCCTTGGGGATTCGCGCCGAAGAAACCAATGTGGAGGCCGGCGAACTCACAGCCGTCGCTTACGAACAAGTCGCCCGGCGAATCGTGGCGGAGTTCCCCAACGTGCAAGGCGTGGCGATTACGCTCCGCGAAAGCCTGTCCGCCAGCCACAACAATTGGGGAGCGATGTATTACGAGGCCGGTTGCGGGCAATCGCATTTCGCCCCCACCAATGCCAAGGGAATTTACGCTCCTTACGAAATCCGCAACATCGTAGACCGCGTGGGAGCGGGCGATTCTTTCGCAGGCGCGTTGATCTTCGCGATGAACACCCCAGAACTCGCCGAGTTTCCCCAAGCTCTGCGATACGCCGTCGCCGCCAGTTGTTTGAAGCACAGCATCAAAGGGGATTTCAATTACGTCACCCGCGAAGAAATCGAAAGCCTCATGCAAGGCACAGGCAGCGGCCGCGTGCAACGCTGATCTCAGGCAACGCTGCGCGTTGCGTCAAGAGTCGAGGGACAAGGGTCAAGAGCCAGACAGGAATTGGTTGTGCTCTCCATTGCGCTCGGTTCTCAACTGGCCCTTGTCTCTCGACTCTTGACCTTCTGGCCCTTGACCCTTGTCTCTCGACTCTTGACCATGCACGAATGGCGAAATCTCGACTTCATACGCGATTGAACAGCAGGCTGTCCGCCGTGGCGACGCCGGTGGCGCTCATCGGCAAGGATCGAAAAGTGCTGTTCTTCAATCGGGGTTTTGAAGAACTCACGGGGTGGGATGCGGGTTTGGTCGTCGGGTCGCTTTGCGAATACACCACCGAAGGCGACCCGCAAACCGTGAGGGCCTTGTTGGGAAGTTTGTGCCCGCCGCCGTTGGCGTTCGAGGGAAAAATGATGGAAGCCCCCGCGTTTTTGCCGACCCAATCGGGCAATCCGCTCGCCCGACAAATTCGGCATCTGCCTCTGTTGGATGAAACCGGCCAGGTCGATTGCGTGTTGGTGCTCATTTCCGAAATCGAAAAAACCCCGGCGATCACTTCTGCTCCGCCTGCCCAACGTTTGCACGCGGAACTCACTTCGCTGCGGGCGGCATTGAGAAACCGCTTTGGCATCAGCACGATTGTCGCGCATAGCGAGCCGATGCTTCGCGTGCTCAGGCAAGTGCAATTGGCCATTCTGGGCAAGTCGGCTTTGGTGCTGGAAGGCGAGCAGGGTACGGGGAAGGAACACATCGCCCGCGTGATCCATCATGCATCCTCGGGTGGTTTCCCGCAGGAGAGCCACTTTCGCGGCGGGGCCTTCGTGCCTTTGGATTGTGCCAAGATGCTGCCGATCGATTTGAAACGCACGCTGCGGCGGGTGTTTCGATCTATTCGTGATGAAGAAGAACAATCCTCGTTGCCGAACGATTATCCCGGCACGGTGTATTTGCAGAACGTGGACTCCATGCCCCGCGACGTGCAGGAATTTGTCGTCAGTACGTTGGCTGAAATCGAAACCGGCCTGCAACTTCGGCTCATCGCCGGGAGTGTGGAAAACCTGGAATCGCTGGTGCAGTCCGAGGCGATGCGGGCGGACTTTTTCTATCTGATCACGCCCTTAAGAATCTCGCTGCCGCCTTTGCGAAATCGCCCGCAGGATTTTGAACTCTTGGCCCAGGCGTTTTTGGAGCGGTTGAACGTAGGAGCCGAGAAGCAATTCGAGGGCTTCGGCGAAGAGGCTTGGAAAGAACTTCGCGAATACAATTGGCCCGGCAACTTGGATGAGCTTGCCATCACTCTCGAAGAAGCCCGCATCGCCAGCCCAGGCGTGGTGATTGAAAAGCAGGATTTGCCGTTCCGGTTCCGCATGGGCCGGGATGCCCAAGCCGTCGGCCCGAAAATCGACCCGCACACCCGCCCGCTGGAAGCGTATCTGGAACAAATCGAACGCGAGCAGATCGAATTGGCATTAGAGCAAGCCCGCGACAACAAAAAGAAAGCCGCCGATCTATTGGGCCTCACCCGCCCAAAACTCTACCGCCGCATGCAGGCTTTAGGCATCGCCGACCGAGAAGAAACCGGCTCTTGATGTTTGCCTTTTAGCAGGACCACTTATAAACCTTCGTCCACAACATTGGTGGAGGCCAAATCTCTTGTGGGAAGATAGATGTGTGGGTTTACATTGACGAATCTGGGGACGATGGATTTAAGTTTGGTGATGGTTCGTCAAATCACTTATGTTTTGCGGCAATGATTTTCCAGTCTGGCGATATTGCAGAGCAGACACAAAAACTGGTGCCCGCGATTCGCCAGGATCTGGGTTTTCGGAAGGATAAAGAATTTCACTACAATCGGGAATCTGATAAGACTCGAAAAGTTCTGCTGAACTTCCTTCGCAATTGCGAGTTTCAGTATGTGGCTGTCATGGTGGATAAGCAGCGTTTGAACGAAAGAGATTTTGCGAAGCGGTTGAGTTTAAGGCTGCAAACAGTTGAGCGATTAGGAGAATTGCTCACGAATTGTCTGAAAGATGCCACTCTCGTGTTTGATGATTTTGGCGGAAAAAAAATCCCAAACCCAGATCCGCACAACTGTTCAAAGAACTGTAAGAAAATCCAATCCGAGTGGGATCAAACGGGTGGCATTTCATCGTTCTCGTTCAAATGATCTCCTGCAACTGGCTGATGTATTGGTGAGTTGCATTGGGCAAAGTTTTTCTGGAGAACAAAGAGCGGTTAATTATTGCAACCTTTTAATAGGGAAGCAGATACAGTCGCTGCTTTGGCCAGAATAGCGCAAAAAATAACCCCTCCTGGTCTTTCGACTCGCGGCGTTTCCGCGCACTTTCCAGAGGGGTGTAAACCTAAATTAATCGTACCGACGTAGCTACAATTATCGCACAATTTGTCCTGGTGTCAACAGTTTAACCTTCGAGTCAACGGAATATTTTCGAGTCAACGTTTTTTGAAGTTTTTCTATCGCGAGAAAACAGACCGCCACGCTTTCGTATTGGTTCTCCCCAGGTTTCTTGGCTCTTAAACAAAATAATCCACGGCGTTTTGGAAGAGTTTTTGGCCGCTGCCTACGGGGGGAATTCTCGGCGGGTCCATTGGGGATGTTGGGTGCGGTGCAGAAAGCGTTCGGGGTGCGGCATCAGGCCCAAGACACGGCCGGTGGGATCGCTTAAACCCGCGATGTTCGCGATGGAACCGTTCGGGTTTTCGGGATAGGGCAGAATTTCGTTGCCCGGATCTTGTCTGCCGTTCGGATGGGAAGCCGCGTACTGCAACGCGATTTGCGAGTTGACTTGCCAATCTTCGATCAGCGAGGAGTCGCGGACGAGGAATTTGCCCTCGGCGTGGGCGATGGGCAGTTCCAATTCCTCCAGGCCCCGCAAGAACACGTTTTGCGGGGCGGCGACTTTCAGCCGAACCCAAATCGCGGTGTATTTGCCGTTGTCGTTCCAAGTTAAGGTGGCGGGTGGTTCGCCTTTCGCGGGCCAGGTTGCGGTTCCATCGGGCAGAATCCCGGATTTCAACAACACCTGAAACCCGTTGCAAATCCCCAAAATCAAGGTGTCTCGCTGCAAAAATTCGCCCAGCGTTTCTTCCAGTTGCCCGCTGAGTTGCCGGGAAAAAATCACGCCCGCCCCGATGTCGTCCCCGTAACTAAACCCGCCCGGAATGCACAACACCTGATAATTCGCCAGCGAGCCGGGCGACTCGAACAACCGCATCAGATGCACGCGCTCGGCGGTGGCTCCGCTGGTTTCAAACGCGAAAGCGGTTTCCAAGTCGCAATTCGTCCCTGGTGCTCGAAGCACGCAAACCCTCGGCACGGCCATGTTCTCTCTTATCTCCCGGCTCAAACAATGATCTTTTCCTCTCCCGCATCGTAGCGTCCGAATTTCAGATGTGCCAGCTTTGTGCTTATCCGCTGGAATCTGTAGGGAATCTGCTTCGCCCAGCGACGAGTTGGGGAGCTTTTGCGCGGCAAGAGCCGCCTCTGAAATAAGGCCATCAGTACATAAGATTTAATCCCATTGCGGGCTGGAAAGCCCGGTGTTATTTAGGGGAATTGCCATGATGACAACCCCACGGATTTTGATTCACGTTTCGACGATTCGGTACCCAAGGATGGTAGCCGGTGATAAGAATGATTCTCTCTCGATGCAGGCCCGAATGAGAGGTAGAGAATGCATTTCAAGGCACGAAGACGCTACGGATTCACGCTGATCGAATTGCTGGTGGTGATTGCGATTATCGCGATCGTCATCGCCTTGTTGCTGCCGGCGGTGCAGCAAGCCCGCGAGGCGGCCCGCCGCGCCCAATGCAAAAACCATCTCAAGCAGATTACGCTGGCATTGCACAATTATCACGGGCGCATGGGATTTTTCCCTCGGGGCAATACTTTTGCCGGGCTGCGAATTGCGCCAATAAGTCGGCTTACGGGCCGGGCTGGGGTTGGTCGGCATCGATTCTCCCCTTTATCGACCAGACGAGCATTTACAACCGTTTTAATTTCGCACTCAGCATGCGAGATCCCGTGAATGCCGGCATGTTGGCGACTCCCATCCCCGTGTTCCAATGCCCGAGCGATGCCACCCGTCTGGAGTCGGTCCCGCCCTCGGGACTCGCCTATCGGCCGGAGCGACTCGCCACGTCGAACTATTGCGGCAACGGGGGTTCGTTCGGCTTCAGCTTTCAAGTGCCTTCTTTGGCGATGGACGACTCTTTGACGAACGGTGTTTTGGGCCGCGATTCCGCCCGCCGATTTCGCGATATTACCGATGGCCTCACGAATACGATTCTCGTGGGGGAAGTCACGCATTATAATTTTCCCTGGGATCCCACTTTGTACGGACATTTCGACCCTCCCCTGCCGGGAACGGCCTGTTGTACGCTTACTTTGGTGCGCGTGGGCGGTGGTAAAATGAATCCGGGACGGTCCGCCACTCAAGATGAGCAGCGGGAGAGTTTCAGCAGCCTGCATCCCGGTGGGGCTCACTTTGGTCTCAGCGATGGCAGCGTGCGATATATTAGTGAGTCAATCGACACGAGTTCGCGTGCCTATCAATCCTCCGACCCCTTCGACAGCGCGCACGGGGGAGCCGATTATCGCATTTGGCAGCGGTTGTTCTCCCGCAATGATTATCTCACCGTTGGGGATTTTTGACCGAGGCATCATTGTTTGATCCGATCTCCCAAACTCGATGAAACCGCAGCGAAACAGGCCGCGCCCTGCCGGGGCGGGGATGCGCGCCGAACTTCTGCGTTATTTTCTCGTGTTGGGAACCGTCGCCGGCTTGATCTTACTCATCCAGCAATTTTCTCTCCCGCGTCCCGTGGGCGGGATCATTACAATGGGGGTCATTCTCTTCTGTGCCTGGATGGGCGGGCTGGGGCCGGCCCTTTTAATCAGTCCGCTGGTCTTGGTCTTGTCCCGCTTCTCCGAGGGCAAAGCTTGGAGCCTTACGGCCCAGGAGTTCGTTGCCTTTAGCATAATCGCCACCATTGTCACGTCGATGGGTTTAGCGGGCCAATACCGCCGGCGAATTCGCAAGGTCACCCGCCAGCACGCGCAGAGATTGCAGGATCAATCGCGGGCGCTCAGCTTGGCGCACATCGTGTTTTGCGATGTTTGCGGCCGCGTGACGGAGTGGACCGAAGGAGCCGGGCAAATGTTCGGTTGGACGGCCGCCGAAGCCGTCGATCAAGATTTGCACGCCCTTTTGAAGACGAAATTCCGCCGTTCCTTGGAAGAGATTGAAGCGGAATTGCTGGGTCGGGGACAATGGGAAGGCGAAGTGGTCCACCATCATCGGGACGGAACCGAGTTAATCGTCGCCACGCATTGGATTCTCTACCAGGACGAAAAAGGTGCGCCCGTCGGGATTGCCAAGATTCATAACGATATTTCGGATTTGCGCCGGGCAGAAGAAGCCGTGCGCGAGGCGGACCGCCGCAAGGATGAGTTTCTGGCCATGCTGGCCCACGAACTCCGCAATCCCCTCGCTCCGATTCGCTTGGGATTGGAACTGATGAAGTTCTCGATGGATCAGCCGGAGACGATGGAAGAGATTCGCTTCACGATGGAACGGCAGACTCAGCAACTTGTCACCTTGGTCGATGATCTGCTGGACGTTTCCCGCATCACGCGGGGCAAACTCGAACTGCGGAAACAGCGGGTCAATCTCGCGGAGGTCTTGCAGAGCGCGCTGGAAGCCTCCGGCCCGCTCATTCAAGAGTCCGGGCACAAACTGAACGTCGCGAAGGTCGATCCTCGCATCCACCTCCACGCCGACCCGCACCGCTTGGCCCAGGTCTTCTCCAACCTGCTCAACAATGCCGCCAAATACACCACCCACGGAGGCTGCATCGCGCTCAAAGCCGAGCAGGAAGGAAGCGACGTTTTGATTGCGGTCAAAAACAATGGCATCGGCATTCCAGAAAACATGGTGGAACGCATCTTTGAAATGTTCGAGCAAATCGAGTCGACCCAGGGAACTCCCAACGCGGGACTGGGCATTGGACTGACCTTGGTGAAATCCTTGGTCGAGATGCACGGCGGCCAGGTCGAAGTGAACAGCGAAGGCCCAATGAAAGGCAGCGAATTTACCGTGCGCCTGCCGATTCTCGTGGAAGCGCCCAAGCCCGCGATGCCGTCGATTTCCAATGGCCGGAAAAAAACGAAGGAATTCGGACGGCGGGTGCTGGTGGTGGACGACAACCTAGCTGCGGTGAAATTGTTGGGCATGATTATCAAAACGCTCGGCAATGAAGTTCGGACCGCATATAACGGCGAAGAGGCAATTGCAGTGGCGGAGGATTTTCTCCCGGAATTGGTGCTGATGGATTTGGGCATGCCGAAAATGAACGGCTACGACGCAGCCCGGCACATTCGCCAACAAGCCTGGGGCCAGAACATGATGCTCGTGGCCTTGTCGGGTTGGGGGCAGGACGAAGATAAAAGGCGGACCAAAGAAGCCGGTTTCGATCACCACCTCACAAAGCCGGCCGAGCCTCAGGAGCTGGAACGGTTGTTGGCGCAGCGGGAACGAAAACTCATCTAGTGGCAATGGAATGCGGTCCGAGTCACTCTTGTGAAACCAAAGCCGGACCGGAGAATTCGTTTTACCTTCCCTCTGACCAGGCTGCGTTGGCAGGGTTGTTGCGGGATCGGGGATGATTTATAGTCCCGATTGAATCTGTCGCCGTGGGATTGGCCTGCGGAGTTTGTGTTTTGTTGCTTGGGAAGGAGTCACCCCGATGCCGGTTTTCAAAGACAATTCGGAATCCATTGGCCGCACCCCGTTGGTGCAAATCAATCACCTGAGCAAGGGGCTGAAAGCCCGCGTGCTCGCGAAAACCGAAGGCCGAAATCCCGCCTACAGCGTGAAGTGCCGCATCGGAGCCGCCATGATTTGGGACGCCGAGAAAACCGGCAAACTCAAACCCGGCATGAAAGTCGTCGAACCCACCAGCGGCAACACGGGCATCGCCTTGGCCTACGTTTGTGCGGCCAGGGGTTATCATCTGACCTTGACCATGCCCGATACCATGTCCATCGAACGGCGGATGATGCTGAAATCCTTCGGGGCGGAATTGATTCTCACCCCCGGCGCGGAAGGCATGAAAGGCGCGATCTCCAAGGCGGAAGCACTCGCCGCCAATCCCGAATACTTCCTCCCGCAGCAGTTCAAAAACCCGGCCAATCCCGAAATCCACTTCAAGACCACCGGCCCGGAAATCTGGAACGACACCGAAGGCCAGGTTGACATTTTGGTTTCGGGCGTGGGCACGGGCGGAACCATCACCGGCGTGTCCCGCTATCTCAAAAAAGAAAAAGGCCACCCGCTGAAATCCATCGCGGTCGAACCCGTCAACAGCCCCGTGCTGTCGGGCGGTTCGCCGGGCAAGCACAAGATTCAAGGCATCGGAGCCGGCTTCATCCCCGACATTCTCGACATGTCCCTGGTGGATGAAGTCGTGCAAGTCACCGATGAGGAATCCTTCGCAATGGCTCCACGTTTGGCCCAGGAAGAAGGCATCACCTGCGGCATCAGTTCCGGGGCCGCGATGGCCGCCGCCCTGAAAGTCGCCGCCCGCCCCGAAAGCGAAGGCAAAACCATCGTGGTCATCCTGCCCGACTCCGGCGAACGCTACTTGTCCACGGCGTTGTTCGACAGTTGCCGCGATTAGTGGATCGAGGGGAGATTCAGTTGTAGGGTGGTTGAAGCACTGCGTAACCTACTAAGTGGCGCGTCATCTCAAGCGGCGGGTTACGCAGCGCTCCACCGACCCTACGAAGCTAAAAACAAATTATACGGTGCAGGATGTATGAATCGCTGATCCAAGAAGTAGCTGTGGCAATTCGCTCCTCGCCCTCAGTTGGCGCATTTCTTGGCACTTCAATGGGAATCAAGCCCTTCCCGCCTGCCGCGCTCAGTGCTGTCCTTGAAGCCGAGAGGACAATTGGTTTTCAACTTCCGCCATTTCTCCGAAGCCTTTATCTGGACGTTGGCAATGGAGGATTCGGGCCAAGTTACGGCCTATTGGGACTTGTCGGCGGCGCAACGGATGATTTGGGGCGCACCGCTTTAAACCAATGGGAGTTAGCTCACCAAATCTTGCCGACAATGCTGCCAGGAAACCCACCGTCTCCACATCCAAACCTTTTTCCTTGCATTTATGGAGGTTGCACAGTTTATCTCTGCGTTGACTGTAGTAAACCCAATGCGCAAATGTGGGAGTTTGACCCCGGCAATGGCGAAGAGTGGCGTTACATTTTTACACCGCTTCAAATAACCCTACCAGAGTTAATGATTGAATGGCTCCGAGACAAGCAAGCTGATGTTTAACCATCGCACAACCTGAAACCAGCTCAGGATGTCTTGCGTTGACTTTCTTTGCCTTCTGGCTCTTGACTCTTGTCCCTCGACTCTTGACCTTTGCGCCAGCGCTGCCACAGCGGCCAGCAGAACATGGCAATGGCGAGGAAGAAGAACACGGCGGAAATCGGGCGGGTCACGATCGGCCAAAAGCTGCCGCCGGAGGTGATGAGGCCCTTGCCGAGGTTTTTCTCGGCTTCGGGGGCCAGCACAAAACCGATCACGAAGGGGGCCAGCGGGATTTTTGCGTTTTCCAAGGCAAAACCGACAGCTCCGAACGCCAGCATGACCCACACATCGAACGTGCGATTGGCCAAAGCGTAAGATCCCACCACGCAAAACACCAAAATCACGGGCAGCAAATACCCGCGCGGCACTTCCACCAATCTCGCCAGCCAGCGCACTGAAGCCATCATAAACAACAGCATAAAGGCATTGGCCACCAGCATGGTCACGATGATCGTGCAGACGATTTCGGGATGATCGCGAAACAACAACGGCCCCGGTTGCAAGCCGTGCAGAACCAGTGCGCCCAGCAAAATGGCATCGATCACGCTGCCGGGGATGCCGAGCGCGACCAGCGGAATCAACGCTCCGCCGATGGTGGCATTGTTGGCGGCTTCGGAAGCGATAATGCCCGCCTCGGCTCCCTCGCCGAATTCTTCGGGGTGCTTCGACAAATTGCGGGCGGCGGCATACGCCAACACCGAACCGATGTTCGCCCCGATGCCCGGCAAGATTCCCACCCAAGTGCCGATCAGCGAAGACCTGAGCATGTTGCCCAGATGACTTGCACCAGTCCCGCCCGCGGATCCAGATCCCGGCGGTGGAAATCCCGCACGGTCGCGGCCACGCGGTCGATTTCGATGATGTCCCTTAAAATCTGGCTGAGGGCGAAAATGCCGATCAGCACGGGCAGCAGTTTGAGTCCATCGTCCAGTTCTTGCAGCCCAAAAGTCATCCGCAATTCGCCGGTAACGGGGTTGACGCCCGGCAGCGTGGCCACGATACCAAAAAAACCGGACAGCAAACCTTTCAGCAGCGAATCGCCGGAAACGGCGGCGATCAACACCAAGGCCATTAAGCACCAGCGAGAAAAACTCGAACGGCCCCAATTTGACGGCAAACCCGGCCATCGGTTTCGCGAGAAGCACCAAAAAGAACCAAGAGATCAACCCGCCCATGAACGAGGCCATCATTCCCAAGCCTAAAGCCCGTCCGGGTTGCCCCTTTTGAGCCAGCGGATAACCGTCCAGCGTCGTCATAATCGAAGCCGGCGTGCCGGGCATCCGCAGCAGCGTGGCGGTAATCAACCCGCCGCTGATCGAGCCGACGTACATGGACACCAACAGCACCATCGCCGCCGGGCTATCCATAGTGAACGTCAAAGGCAGCGTGAGCGCGATGAGCATGGCCCCCGTCAGCCCCGGAATCGCCCCCACGACAATCCCCAAAGCCGTGCCCAACATCATCAAAGCGAACGGCCACGGATCGAGAAAATACCACGCCGCATCCAGCAGAGAATGAAGGTAGGAAACATGATTGGGCATAAAGCCGCCGCGTGTTTGGGCTAGGGGGAATCAGGGCTGTCTTTAGGGTAATCGCCTTAGTCGAAGTTGCAACGCACAAGTGTTCGGCGGGGGAATCGGCAGAAATTGAAAACGGCATCTGTCATCTGCCTCGGCGATCGCTTAGAATACAATCAAATCGCGAGAGAATTTTCCATCGGGGCGGTTGGGATTCCCGGCTTCAAACCTTGGCTTAGCTCGGCCAATTTGACCGCCCGATAAAAGTTGTAACAGCCGACTCGATGAACGTCACGGGGGACGTTCGCTAAGGTCGGCTGTTTGATGTGCCGCCACGGAGGACAAAACTTCGTTCATGAGCAGCGGCCCCGTGCCCAATCCACTTCAATCCGCATTCGACCGGGTTTTTCCCACCAAGGAACTTTTCCAAGGCTACGCGCGGTCCGCGATCATTTGGTCGACCTGTGCCACCATCCTGTTGGCGGCCACGCTGTTCGTGGCATATTTCATTGCCGACCTCTTGGATACGCGGGGAGTTGCGGGTTCCTCTTGGCGAGAAAGAAGCCGTTGAAGAGTTCTTGGGCGAAGATTTGGCGGAAAAGTTTTCGCCGACCGAGATCCATCAAGAAGTGGTTTATCGCGATGCGGGCCTCTTGCCGACGGCTTGGAACGACCGGGACAATTATTGGGGGCCTGCCTTTGCCTACCTGTTCCGAAACATCCGCATGTTGCAGTCCAATTCCTCCGCGTTAGTCGCGCTGGTAATTCGTGGGTGCTCTTATTGGCTTGCTTCGCAGTTTATGGGCCTCGCTCGCCCGGCGAATGAGCAACCAAGTCGGCTTGGACCTGGCGATGAAGCTGCGGAAGATGATTCATCAGCAACGCCTGCGATTAGGGCCGGGGGATTTGGAAGACACCGAGTCCGCCCAAGTTCTGCAACTCTTCCGCACGGATGTGGACCGCGTTCGCGATGGGGTTTCCCGTTGGGTCCGCCGAACCAGCGAGCATCCCTTCACGTTGCTGATGCTGTTGGTGCTCGCCATGAGCATCAATTGGCTGGTGACGCTGCAATGCCTGATCCCCTTGGCGTTTTGCTGGTATCTGGTCCACAAACAAAAGATCCGCACGGAAGATGTGACGAAACTCACGCAATCTCGCGCGGAGAGTCGAACTCCGCCGGCTCTCGGAATCTCTACAAAAAACCCGCCTCGTCCGAGGCTACAACATGGAGAAATTCGAGCTGGAACAATTCCAAAGCAACCTGGACAGACTTCGCGATGATGTTTCCACCATCCAACGCAGCGAGCGCGTTTCTCGCTGGATCAGCCGAGGTGCGGTGACTTTCTGCGTCAGCATCGTGGTGGGGTTGGTCGGCATGAAAATCCTGCAAGCGGGCGGACCGAACTTCTCGGCGGGCTCGTCTTAATGAGCATCTTCGTGTGGATGTACAAACCCTTGGAAGAATTGTGGCAGCTCACCGCGATTCGCGAAGATGCCGGCATTGCCGCCGACCGAATTTATCGCTACTTGGATAAAATCCCCACCGTCGGCCAAGCCGTCGGAGCCAAATTTCTGCAACCGCTTTCGAAAATGCTGACGTTCGATGGAATCCATTATCGTCTGCCCAATCGCCGGGTTGTGTTGGATGGCTCTCGATCTTCGCATCGCGGCGGGCAGTTCGGTGTCTATCGTTTCTCTGGACGAAATGGAACCCCGCGGCTTGGCTTATTTGCTGCCGAGATTCATCGAACCGCAAAAAGGCCGCGTGCTGTTTGACGGCGAAGACATCGCCTGGGTGACGTTGGAATCTTTGCGGGCGGAAACGATTTTCGTGGGAGCCGCCGACCCGTTTTTCACGGGAACCGTTCGCGAAAACATCGCCTGCGGACGCAACGAATACCCGATGCAAGATGCCACCGCCGCCGCCAAGCAAGCCCACGCCAACAAGTTCATTTTAGATCTTCCGCAGGGTTATGAAACCATGCTCGGCGAACACGGCGAAACGTTGGACGTCGGGCAAGGATTCCGCTTGGGGCTGGCCCGCGCCATTCTAAGAAACCCCGCGTTGATGATCGTCGAAGAACCCAGCGAAGCCTTGGACAACGACACCAAAACCATGCTGGACGACACCTACAGCCGCATGACCAAAGGCCGCACGACAATCTTCCTGCCCAAACGGCTTTCGACCGTCCGCCGAACAGACCTTGTGGTGTTGCTGCATCGCGGCAAGGTGGAAGCCGTCGGCTCACATGCGGAAGTCGTCAGGTCTTCCGAAGCCTACAAGCATTGGGAATACCTCCGCTACAACGCCTTCCGCAAAATCAGCGAATGACGAAACCCATCATTCGGGTTATGGGGTCTGGCCCCAATTTCCAGAACCACATTTCAACCCAGCATGGTCATTGATATGGAAAATGGGGCCAGACCCCTTCAATTAGTTCTTTGGCGGATTGTCAAACTTTGGCCCGCAGGGAATGATCGCCGCCAGCAGGCAAAACGAAAGCGAAGCCAGGTTCAACCATTTCGAGGCCGTGTGATAGGTAAGAAATTCCGCAGGCCGACTTTGGCCCGGCGGCGTAATCATCTTGAGCAGGGTTTGATAAACCCACACATAGTCCGCCACCATCATCAGCAAAGCGAGGAAGACGATTCCCGCGATTGCGAAGCACCGGCGGCGGGTCGAGTGGGCCGAACAACCCGCAAAAAACGCGGCCACAAAAGCCAATCCCACCAACGTGAAACCAAAGGCATAATACGTGGGGAATCGAATCGTGACCAAGACATCCCGCACGAAGGAATCCAATTCGGGAGCGCGGACTTCCTGAATGCTGGTCACCACAAACAACGAGGCCGCCCCCACCCAAGCGGAAAGCGCGAACTTAGCAACTCCCATCAAAAATCGGAACATGATCTGCTTTCACTCAAGGCAATCGGCGGCATGATTTAGAGAATCAACATTGCATCGCCGTAACTATAAAACCGATATCCTTCCCGAATCGCTTCCTGGTAGGCTTGTTGAATCAGTTCCCTGCCCGCGAAGGTGGAAACCAACACCAACAGCGTGGATTTGGGAAGGTGAAAGTTCGTAAATAACACATCCACCGAGCGAAAAACATGGCCGGGGCGAATAAACAAATTCGTCTCTCCGCGAAACGGTGTGAGAACGCCGCTCTGCGAAGCGGATTCCAAAGTGTGCACACTCGTTGTGCCCACGGCGACCACGCGGCCTTTTTTGAGTTTCGATTCTTGAATTGTATGGCATGCCGCGGGCGATAACTCGCACCATTCCGAGTGCATGGGATGATCGTCGAGCCGATCCGCCGCGATGGGCCGAAAGGTTCCCACTCCCACGTGCAGCGTGACAAACGCCTGCCTTATGCTGGCCTCGGCACATTGGCCAAGCAGTTCCGGTGTGAGATGCAAACCCGCCGTGGGCGCGGCCACCGCGCCCGGATGGCGGGCATACGTGGTTTGGTAGCGGTCAAAATCCTCCGCATCGGCCACCGGGCGTTTGATGTAAGGCGGCAAAGGCATGGTCCCGAAATGATCGAGCAATTCCATCGCATCTCCATTCGGTTCCGGCTCTGCCAACCAGACACCTGCTTCATTCCGGGATAACAACGTCAAAGTTAGTTTGGACGTTTCCGCCGGCTGGGATTTGGCCGCAGCCGGTAGAATCTCAATTTGCTCGCCCGCTTGTAATCGGCCGCGCGTTTGGCCGATGAGTTTCCAATGCCCCAGGGAATCCGTGCCCAAGAACAGCCCTTCCCACTTTCCGCCCGTTTGCGAGCGAACACCAAACAACCGCGCGGGCAGAACTTTGGTATCGTTCAGCACCAGGCAATCCTCGGCTTTCAGAAAGCTCGGCAAATCCCGTGCGTGGTGATGGGACAGTCTTCCCGTTTCGCGATCCACCACCAGCATCCGCGAATCCGTGCGGTTCTTAAGCGGATGAGCCGCGATGAGAGATTCCGGCAGTTCGTAATCGTACAGGGCAAGCTCATTCATTCGTCATCATCGTATTCATCCGGCCCAATGGCCTTAATGCGATCATCAAGATCCAGCCCGTCCGCAGTGGGTATCGGAAACTTGAAATGATAGGCACCCCTGCCGACATGGGATTCCAGAATCGTCATGATCCGGCGAGATTCGGCAGCGGATTGGCCCGGTCCGGGTATGTATAATGGTTTGCCGTCTTTTCCCATTGGGAAGATTTCCCGAGCCTGTTCGGGGTTGATGCCGTTCAAAATCGGACGCATTTTGCGGAAGTCCGGGTGCGGCGGCAGGCCGAAGGAGTCGGCATAGGCGACCGCATCTTCAATCAATCTTCGAGCCGAAGGCGGATCAAGCGAACGCACGCCCTGTTTGCGGAATCGTTCGAGTTGCTTCCGATACTCGGCGGGTGTCGTAATTTTACCGAAGCAATCTTTGACGCCGAGACAATAGGTATCCACCAGAAACACGAAAAATGCGACTTCGCCCGATTCCGCCCGGCGGCTAATCAGCAGACTGGCCATGCCATTTTCTTCAAAGGCTGTGTTGATGAGACAATCGACAACCGGGGCCGCTTCATACCCTGCCAAGCGTTCCGCCAAGCCCATGCTTTTCGCCCGGTTGAGTACTTGATGTTTTTCGTTTCGTTTGGCCTTTTGTTTGGCCAATCGCTTTTGACGTTTCGATTCGGATTTCGACATAACAGTCTCCATTCCGTGGCGGTATATGATGAGAATCTTCCCAGCATTGGTTTAACGGCAAACCGCGGGTTACTTTTGAATCGGCACGGGCATTTTGGCATTGAGTTGCTTCTGCCAGGCAGCCAGTTTCTCGCGCAGTTCTTGAGTTTTTTCCGGTTGGGCTTGGCTAAGATCGGTTTGTTCGCCGGGATCGTTTTTGAGGTTGTAAAGTTCCACTTTGCCGTAGTGGTAGAACTCGATCAGCTTCCAATCCCCTTCACGAATGGAAGCACCGGGTTTCCAAGTCGAGCCGTGATAGTGCGGATAATGCCAATAGAATGTCCGCTCGGGAAGTTTCTCGCCTTCGAGCAACGGCAGTAAACTGACGCCATCCTTATGGCGATCGGGAAGCAACGGCAAACCGGCGAGTTGCAGAATCGTGGGGAAGAAATCCATGCTGACAACAGGCGTTTCGCAGACACTGCCCGGCTTGGTAATGCCCGGCACACGGATGATTGTCGGCTCCCTGACGCCGCCTTCGTAAAGCCAACCCTTGCCGGATCGCAACGGCAAATTGGAAGTTGGCCCCATCTTATTGGTCGTGCAAAGCCCGCCATTGTCCGAAAAGAAAAACACGGCCGTATTTTCGGTCAACTTCAGGTCATCCAACTTTTTTAGAACTTGGCCCACGCTGTCATCGACGGCGGCGACCATTGAAGCATATTGCGGGTTATCCTGCCTCATCCGCGATTGGCCTTCGTGCTCTTTTTTCACCGGAGTCGCATCGGCGAATTGCTTTTCAGCCTTGGTTTTGTAGTGCGCAATTCGTTTGCGGTACGGAGTGATCGGAGTATGCACATTGTAGTAAGACAGATACAGCAAAAACGGCTGCTCGGTTTTGCGGGTGTCCAGAAACTTCAAAGATTCTTCGGTCAGCCGTTCGGTGATGTATTCATCTTTGTGATTGGCGATCAGGTTGGGATTGGTCCACGGGGCATAATATCCGCCGGGCGGCGAACCTTTTTCGCAACCGCCGATGTTGATGTCAAACCCCTGGTCGGTCGGCCAATGGCTTCTATCGCCCAGATGCCATTTCCCCGCGAAGAAGGTTTGATACCCGTGCCGTTTGAGGGCCTCGGCAATCGTCAGTTCTTCCAAGGCCAAGTTGTCGCGATCGTTGATCTGCTGAAACTTGGCATCTTGATAACGGCCGGCGTTTTGGCCGGGAATCCAATCGGTGATGTCCACCCGCACGGGATGCCGGCCCGTCATAATGCTGGCCCGCGTGGGCGAACACACCGGACACGCCGCGTAGCCTTGGGGGAATTTCATCCCCAAAGCGCACAAAGCATCTATGTTGGGCGTTTCGTGAAATTTGCTGCCGAAACAACCCACATCCGCCCACCCCAGATCATCCACCAGAAAGAACACAAAGTTCCGCTTGGTGGGTGAGGGTTCGGCAGACACGGTGGTTTGCAGGCCCATCAAAATCAATACGGCCGGCAACAAACCCGCCGACTTGATCCAATTTCTCAACCCATTGATACGGTTCATGGTTTCCTCTCGACTTGGATGAAATCGCGTTTCTTCCAGTTTAGTCTGCCTCTCGAACCTCTGCCAGCAAGGACCGCGCAGGAATTCGACTCGAAGCGCTGATGCCAAAGGAAAACGGAATTACGATCCTTTCAACATGGTGAGGAATTCTTGTTCCGTCAACACCGGCACGCCCAGGTCTTGGGCTTTGGTGAGCTTGCTGCCGGCTTTTTCGCCGGCAACGACATAATCGGTTTTTTTCGAGACGCTGCCCGCAGATTTGCCGCCGTGCTTGCGGATCAATTCCTTGGCTTCATCGCGGCCCAGAGTTTCCAAGGTTCCGGTGACGACCACCGTTTTGCCGCCCAGTTTACCGGCGGTGTCGGACTTGGGTTTTTGGGACAAAGGCGTGCCGAAGTTCAGGCCGAAACTCCGCAAGTCTTCCACCAATTGCCGCCCGGTATCCGAATGGAAAAACTTATGGATCGACTTGGCGATGATCGGGCCAATTTCCTCGACGGCGATTAAATCTTCTTCCGATTGCTTCATAATTTCATCCATCGTGCCGAACTCGGTTTCCAAAATTTGGGAAGTCCCCGTGCCGACGTGCGGCACGTTGAGGCCGACGAGCAATCGCCACAGGTCGCGTGTTTTAGATTTCTCCACGCCTTCCAGCAAATTGTCCACGGATTTTTGGCCCATGCGTTCCAAGGCGAGAATCTCGTCCTTGCGATCTTTCAGGCGGTAGATGTCCGGCAGGGTTTCCAAAAGCTCGGCGTCCATCAGTTGCTCGACGAGTTTTTCGCCCAAGCCTTCGATGTCCATTGCCCCGCGCGAGGCGAATTTGCGAAGCGTGCCTCTTCTTTGGCCGGGGCACATCGGGTTGATGCAGCGGATGAAAACGCCTCCTTCGTCTTGGAGAACTTCGCCTTTGCAGACTGGGCATTTGGTGGGGAAGCGGAATTTTTTCTGCGTGCCATCTCTCAGGTGTTCTTCCACGCGAACGACGTGCGGGATGATTTTGCCCGCTTTCTCGACCACCACCCAATCGCCGATTCGGACGCCCAAAGTTTCGATCTGAACTTTGTTGTGCAGGCTCGCGCGGGAGACCGTGGTTCCCGCGATTTCGATGGGTTCCAACTCCGCCACGGGAGTGAGCGTGCCGGAGGTTCCCACTTGCACGGTGATGTGGTTAATGCGGGTGACGTCTTCGTATTTTTCCCATTTGTAGGCGATGACCCAGCGCGGACTTTTCGATGTGCTTCCCAAAGCCTCGCGCTGAGCGAATTCGTTGACCTTAATCACAATTCCATCCACTTCAAAATCCAGTCCCGCGATTTCCTCGCCCAACTCGTGCGCATAATCGCGGGCGGCTTCCATCGTCTCGAAGGCTTTCACACCCGGCGTCGCGGGCACTCCCATCTTGGCAATGGCGGACAGATATTCCAAATGCGAACCAAACGCAGAACCTTCCGCATAGCCAATTCCGTGGGCTAGAAAACGAAGTTTGCGGGAAGCGCACTGTTTCGGGTCCAACAATTTCAGCCCACCGGCGGCGGTGTTGCGCGGGTTTTTATAAAGCTCGTCGCCGCGTTTTTCCTGCTCGGCTCTTAAATGGGCGAAGTCCGAATTGCTGATGTAACCTTCACCGCGAATTTCCAAAACGCTGGGAAGTTTTTTGCCCATCAGCTTCAAAGGCACGCCGCGAATCGTGCGGACGTTGTGGGTGATGTCATCGCCTTTTTTCCCATCGCCCCGGGTAACGCCGCGAACCAGCGAACCGTTTTCGTAAATCAAAGAAATCGCCACCCCGTCGATTTTGTATTCCACGGTGTACTTCACCGGCTTGTCTTTCAGCCCCTTGCGAACCCGCTTGTCGAATTCCAATAATGCGGCTTCATCGTAAACATTGTCGATGGACAACATCGGCTGGCGGTGTGCGACGTTCGCAAACGCGGAAATCGCTTCGCCGCCGACTTTGTGCGAGGGGCTGTCCGGCGAATCGTATTCGGGATGCTCGGCTTCGAGTTTTTCCAATGCTTTCAGCAGTTTGTCGAAATCCAAGTCGGTGATCTCCGGCTTGGCTTCGACGTAATACAAATAGTTGTGCCGATTGAGTTCATCTCGCAGCCGGTCGATTTCCGCTAGAATTTTCGCAGTCATGATGTGGTTTCCTGAGAAGGGGAAGATCAAGGAGATTCCATTTCACTATACGAAACATACCCATTAGTTTTTTCAAGATTGTGGGGAATTTTCGGCAGTCGGCAAGGGGGGATCGGATTTTTGAGCGGCGGACCTTTCCCGGCGGGTTTGCAAGCGATCCACCGCCAAAGCGCAAAAACCCACGACCAATGTGACGATGACCTCGGCGAGAATCAATCGCCCGGCGTTGGCATCCAAAAACTTGGCCACAGGCGCGCGGGGATCGCTAAAAATCGAGGCCACCATCGCCAAAATTGTGATGATAAACACCGCTGTGGAAAACAAAACCATCGGAAAAAACGGGTTCCGACCGGCAGTGCGTTTGGGTGGCGATTGCGTTTCGCGGGACGAAGAAGATTCCATCGGACCTGGCAATTCGAATTTTGGGGAATGCGGAGTTGGAAAGGATTATAAGCCTCAGAAACCGAGAATGCGATTGATGATTGCCGATTGATGCTTGATGAATGCCGAAGTAAAACCCTTCAAAAATCACAACTCATCAATCGACACTCATCAATGGTTTTCCGTTTTCGCCATGCCGGAGGGCAGAGAAAACGAGGTCTGTCCGCCCCGCTCGCCAAGGGAGAAGGCAGTTACTACAATGATTCGGCTGAGTTTGAGACCATCCAAGGAAACTCCCCATGCCCAAGCCCAAATTTCGGCGGGAAGACTTAAAACCCGATGAAGTGCTTTGCTCTTATTGCACGGGCAAGTGCTGCCGATATTTCGCCCTGCCGATCGAAACGCCCACGACTTGGGACGATTTCGACCACATCCGCTGGTACATGTTTCACGGGCACGTTTCGATCTTCGTGGAAGATGAGACCTGGTATTTAATGGTCTTCGCCGACTGCGAGCATTTGCAGGAAGACAACCGTTGCGGGATTCTATCAAGACCGCCCTTCAATTTGCCGGTCTTACACCACGGAAAATTGCGAATACGACAACGATGCCTGCTACGACAAACTGTTCGAGTCGGCAGACCAAATCTGGGAATACGCCGAAGCCGTGCTGCCTCCCAAAAAACGCGACCCCGCGAACCCAAACCAACAATTGCCTGTCCTCTCGTAAACTCATTTTCAACGCAAAGACCGCCAAAAGAACACGCCAAGATTGTCTGCCTCTACGGTAATCCGCGAAATCTGCGTTAAAACTTCTTAAACGCAGATTATCGCGGAAATGGTTTGTTGACGGGATCGACAAGATGAACAAGATTACGAGTTTGCGAAGTTCCTTTTTGTTCTAGCCGTTTGATTAGGCGGTTGAACTGAAAAGCTCATTTTTTGAATGGACCAGCAATCTCTTTGCATCTTCGCTTGGCGGTTTTTGCGTTAAATCCTCTTTTGAATGATTTTAATAGAACACCGTGAGTAAACAATCTTTGATTACGCCCCGCACGTTAAGCGGTTTTCGCGATCATTTGCCGGACCAGATGATGGCCCGCGAAATGTTGATCGACACCGCCCGTGCGGTGTATCGCAGTTACGGGTTCAGCCCGATTGATACGCCCGCTTTGGAATACGCCGAAATCCTGCTGGGCAAAGGCGGCGAGGAATCCGACAAGCAACTTTTCCGCTTCCAAGACCAAGGCAAGCGGGATGTGGCGTTGCGGTTCGACTTAACTGTGCCCTTGGCGCGTTATGCCGCCCAGCATTTCAACGAGATCGGCACGCCGTTCAAGCGGTATCACGTGGGCACGGTTTGGCGGGGCGAACGCCCGCAGCGCGGGCGCTATCGCGAGTTCATGCAATGCGACTTCGACACCATCGGCACCGACTCCAACCTCGCGGACATCGAAACTCTGATGGTCATTCACGACTTGATGGACCGCATCGGGTTTTCCTCGTTCACCATTCGCATCAATAACCGTTTGGTCTTAAATGGCTTGTTGGATCAACTGGGACTGACCGCACAGACCACGGGGATTTTAAGAGCACTCGATAAACTTCCCAAAGTGGGAGCGGAGGCCGTCAAAACGGAGATGATGGAAGCCGTGGGGGCAACTTCCAGGCAAGCGGATGATGTGCTGAAATTCGCGGCCCTCAAAGGCCAACCGGACGATATTCTTGCCGAGTTGGACGGCATGCTTTCCGGCAACGAAGCCGGTTCGCGGGGCGTGGCCCATTTGAAAGAGTTGTTTGCCGCCTGCCGAACCGCGGGGATTTCGTCCGCACGCTTGGCTTTGGATGTGTCGATTGCCCGCGGACTCGATTATTACACCGGCACGATTTACGAAACCTTTTTGGGCGAATTGCCCGGCATCGGCAGCGTGTGTTCCGGCGGCAGGTACGATAATCTCGCCGAGTTATTCACCAAGCAAAAACTGCCCGGCATCGGGGCGAGTTTGGGGTTGGATCGTCTCTTGGCGGCGATGGAAGAATTGAAAATGCTCAGCACCGCCAAGACCCCCGCACCGATTTTGGTGACCGTGTTCGATGCCAACCGCGCGGGAGATTATTTGCGAATCGGGCGCTTGTTGCGGGCGGCGGGTTTGGCGGCGGAAGTCTTCCCCGAAGCCCGCCGCATGGGCAAGCAACTTCAATACGCCGACCGCAAAGGATTTTTGCTGGCGTTAATCGCGGGCGAAGAAGAATTCGCCGCCGGCACGTGGCAGATCAAAAATCTTAAAGCCGGCGAGCAAAGCAACGTGCCCGAATCCGAACTGATCGCCACCGTCCAAAAGATGTTGAGCGAACTTGGTTCTTCTTAATGCGATATCCCGCCGGGCCAAGCGTTTGGATGTCCGCAAGATCGCCCTTCGCGATGGATGGACCGTGCTCTTCAAAGTCACCACGAGGCGTGATGCAACAAGCAGGGAAGAATGGGAAATCGGGAGAATGGGAGATTACTTCTTGCGTTGTGATTCCACTCGGTTCCTCTTGACTTCTGCCGCGAAAATTCGCTATGTGAACGTTTTTATTCTGGACAATCAGTCTTAACACTATGTCCAAAATGGCAGGGAGGCTTTGGGGTGAGGCTCTGTGTGCTCATCACTTTGGCGGCATGGCTACTGCTTTGGCGGGCGGTTTGCGCGATCGCGGCGGACGGGGAAAATCTCGGCCAGGGTCCGAGTTTTCTGCCGCCGGTCCCTGCGGAAGATGCGTTACCGGAGCCTTTGACGGATTCTCGCTCCCCCAAATGCCGGTCGTTCGCCAGTCATTGAGCCGACGCCGCTGACGGGGGGAAAAGTCGAACCCCTTGTAATGCCGCAACTCGATATTCCCGGTGGAGACGTGACCAGACCGGTGCAGCAGGGGGAGAGTTCTTCCAACCAGATTGAGATTCAGAACGGGCAGGGCACTCTCTCGGTCACGCCAAAGCCGATGGATTTTTCCACGAGCCGCTGGTGGCCTGGTTCGGGAACGATGGAGTGGATGCCGGGGCATCGCGACCGCTTTGGGATGTTCAGCATAACCGGAGGGGCGGCGATGGCTTGGGAAAACTGGGGCGGGGTTTCCTCGGGCTTCGGCTATGGGCTGCATTTTCTCAATGGCCCCGTGCAAACCGATCTGCCCTCGAAGCTTTATGATCTCAACTGGGGCCTGAATTGGAATGGCCAGCTCATGCCGGGCTGGTCCGCAAGTCTGGCGGGGAAGGGCGGGGTTTATACGGACTTCCGAGACAGCGTCCGCGACGGCTGGCGGTTCCCCGCGCATGCCGTGGTGTTCCACGATTGGACGGGCACAGTCAGCGGGGCGATGGGAGTCAAATACTTCGCCCGCGACAACTTGCCGCCTTTGCCCGTCGTGGGGCTGATTTTCCGTCCCGACGATCGCGTCCGCATCGAAGCCTTGTTCCCCGAACCGCGCATCGCCTGGCAGGTCGAGGCGAATAAGGACTCCGAACACTGGCTCTCGCTCTCCGGCCAAATTGGCGGCGGGCAGTGGGCGATCGAACGGGCCAACACCGACCGCGCGGATGTCGTGACCTACAACGACTACCGCGCGGTGCTCGGCTTTCATAACTATCAGCCCGGCGAGAGCAATCAGTCGTTCGAAGCCGGCTATATCTTCGCCCGCGATCTCACCTACCGCTCCGGCGTCGGCAACTTCCATCCCGGCGACACCTTCTTCCTCCGCTTCGTTGTCACCGGGAAGTGAAGAGGGACGTCCTGACCGCAAAGCGGGTAGAGAGAACGGCTTCGGGAATAGAATTATAAGCAAGCTCAAGATCTGTGCAAAATGGATTCACACCAGATGCCGGCTTGGTAAAGGGCAAGTTCTTCGCCCGGCTTGCCGATGAGTTGCACGCCCAAGGGCAGTTCTTCTTCGGAAAGCCCCATCGGAAACGTGAGGGTGGGGAAGCCTAGGAAACTCCAGGGGGAGTTCATCACCGGGTTGCCGGTCGTGTCGGCGTCGGGAGCCGCCCCCACGGAGGCGGGCGTAATCAGCACGTCAACTTCCTCGAACAGCGACAACATCTTCTCGCGGCTTGATTGTTGAAACTTCAAAGCGTTTTGCCAATCGGTTTCCGAGACCTCTAAACCTTCTTCGATCAGGCGGCGGATGGCGGGCTGGTAATCGTCGGGATGTTTTGCGAAGCGTGCTTGGTGATAGTTCGCCGCCCCTTTGGCCATCAAAATTCGATGGGCGGGCAGCACGTCGTTGAATTCTTCCGGCAGCGGGAGGGACTCCACGAACGCGCCGCCGTTGATCCATTGTTCCATGGAGTTCATCAAGCAGTGCAGCATGTCGGCATCGGCTTCTTCCTGAAACATTCCGCCCAACTCCGCCAACTTGGGAGCGGGAAAATGAGATTCTTCGAGTAACGTTTTCCAAGCGGCGGGGAAGGCGGGGGAATCTTCCGCGAAGTCGGCGATGGCCGCATAAATCGCGGCGGTGTCGCGAACGGTGCGGGCCAACGTTCCGGGATGATCCAGCGGAGCCGAAAGCGGGACAATGCCTGCCGACGACACACTGCCGAAAGTGGGTTTCAATCCCGCGATGCCGCAGAACGCCGCCGGTCGGGTGATGGAACCGCCCGTTTGCGAACCGAGTGCCGCCAAGCACATGCCCGCCGCAACTGCCGCCGCCGAACCGCTGGAAGATCCGCCGGGCGTGCGGTGCTGGTTCCAAGGGTTTCGCGTGATGGGCGGATCGAAGCTGGCGAATTGCGTGGTCACGGTTTTGCCCAGAATCACCGCGCCCGCTGTTTTCAGGCGGCTGACCACGGGCGCATCTTTTTCGGCGATGTCGTTCGCTTTTAATTTCGATCCCGCCGCCGTGGGCCAACCGGCCACGTCGATGATGTCTTTGATGCCCACGGGAATCCCATGCAGCGGCCCGCGAGATTTTCCTGCCTGGAGTTCGGCATCTCGCGCTTTCGCGGTTTCGAGCGCCTCCCTCGCGATCCACGAACACCCACGCCCGTACGGCGGCTTCGCGACTGTCGATATTCTGCAAACATCGGTTGAGTACATCGACGCAAGTCCGTTTGCCCGCCGCCAAATCGGCAGCGGTTCCCAGGACGGTTTCTTCGAGCGAGGGAAAAAAAACCATAGCTTCTCCAGAATCGGGTTTCAATTTATGTTCAGTGTGCGATCTTTCGCCAAGAGGCCGAATCGGCACAATTCGTTCGCTTCACTTCGATTTCAGAATTCGTTTTCAACAGCAATTCTAGCAACTCGAGCCAGAAGATGGGGAGCTTCCACGGCGAGGAATGGCCAAGTTCCTCGCAGCCGGAACGGGGCAGACCGGCATAAAAGGCCATCTTAATGCAGGTTCAGCCATTCACTGGAAATCAAAAAACTTGAGAGAAAAAAGTTGGTCTTGTGGATTTTTTTGAAATTTGTATTCTACTGACCCCTTTCGCCTCCCTTTTTCCTAGCGAGGAACAGACGATGAAACGTCTTCTAGCTACGTTGTCACTTCTTGGATTGATGATTATCGGCTCCGGGTGCTGTCATCACGTTTGCCCCATTTTTGGCGGCGGCGGATATGGTGGCGGATGTGCTCCCCCTCCTTGCGGGCCTTGCGGATCGAATTACGGCGGTTATCCGGCGTATTCGCAGGCTTACGTTCAACCATCCTATGCGACTGCATCGTTGCCGGGAACGGTCGCGGCTCCGGCGTGCGATTGCGCCACCGGCGCTCCTGCGGTGGCTCCCTATTAACGGATTTAGCGGACGGTTCTTCTCTCTTTTCGCCGCAGGCGTTCCATTCCACAGACCAGGGTCAGCGGCGCAGCCGCGCCACCCTGGGTATGTGGAAGAGAAATTCGCATATTCCTTTAGGCGAGAATGTCTTTGACGACTTGGCCATGCACATCGGTTAGGCGGAAATCTCGTCCTTGAAAACGGTACGTCAGCCGTTCGTGATCGATCCCTAAGCAATGCAGAATCGTCGCGTTCAAATCGTGAATGTGAACGGGGTTTTCGGTGATGTTATAGCTGAAATCGTCCGTTTCCCCATAAACCTGCCCGCCTTTCACGCCGCCGCCGGCCATCCAGACCGTGAAACAACGCGGATGGTGGTCGCGTCCGTAATTGGTCTTTGTCAGCTTGCCTTGGCAGTAAATTGTTCGCCCGAACTCCCCTCCCCAAATCACCAGCGTATCATCCAACAATCCCCGCTGTTTTAAGTCGGTCAGCAATGCCGCCGAGGGTTGGTCGACATCCCCGCATTGCCGGCGGATGTCGCCCGGCAGGTTGCCGTGCTGATCCCATCCGCGAATAAAAATCTGCACGAAGGGCACATCCCTTTCCGCCAACCGCCGCGCCAACAGGCAATTCGCCGCAAACGTGCCGGGGGTTTGTACGTCCGGCCCGTAGAGATCCAAAGTGGCTTTGGTCTCGCCGGATAGATCCATCAGTTCCGGCACGGAGGATTGCATGCGGTAGGCCATTTCATACTGGGCGATTCGCGTCATAATTTCGGGATCGCCGACGGCTTCGTATTGTTGCTGGTTGAGTTGATTGAGGGCATCGAGCATTTTCCGCCGATTGCCGCCGGTCACGCCGGGCGGATCGGAAAGATACAACACCGGATCGCCCGTGGATCTTAGACTCACGCCTTGATGTTTCGAAGGCAAAAACCCGCTGCCCCATAACCGCGAATAAAGCGCCTGGGCGGCCCGGCGGGAACTCCAAGTGGAATGCAAAACCACGAACGCGGGCAGATTTTTGTTGTCTTGCCCTAAGCCGTAAGACATCCACGCCCCCAAACTGGGCCTGCCGGGAAGTTGCGCGCCGGTTTGAATGTAGGTAATCGCCGGGTCGTGGTTGATGGCCTCGGTATGCACCGATTTAATGATCGCCATGTCATCCACGCATTGGGCGGTGTAGGGCAAAAGTTCGCTGACCCACGCCCCGCTTTTCCCATGCCGGGCGAATTGAAACGTGGACGGAGCCACGGGAAACCGCTTTTGCTTCGAGGTCATTGTGGTCAGCCGTTGGCCTTGCCTGATCGATTCGGGCAAGTCTTTATCGAACAGATCTTGCATCTTGGGTTTGTAGTCGTACATGTCCAACTGCGAAGGCGCGCCGGACATGAACAAGTAAATCACCCGCTTGGCCGTCGGCTTGAAATGCGTGGTGCCAAGAATTCCATTCCTTCCCTCCAAAGATTTCCCCGCCGTCGGAGCAGCGAAGAGATTGGGATTGACCAGCGATGCCAAAGCGGCGGTTCCAATCCCCGTGGCCGCCCGCCCAAAAAAATGCCGGCGGGTAGAAAGCAGTTGCGGATCATTAGGTGTCAACATGGATCGAGCCTTAAAGAAAATAATTTTAGGGTTTGGAGCATTCACCGTAACCAGGGGGCTGACGCCCCCCGCTCGCCTTTTGTCCTCAGAGCTAATCGCTAACTGCTAAAAGCTAATCGCTTCAAAAGTCAGCCTTTGGTGACGGTTTCATCTAAGTTCAATAGCAGGCTGCCGATCATGCTCCAGGCGGCGAGTTCGGCGGGATCGAGTTTTTCATTGCGGGGCGAATCTCCCACTTGAATCAGTTTCAGCGCGGCTTCTGGGTTTTTCTGGTATTCCGCGAGTTGTTCTTTGTAGAGTTTTTCCAGAACCTGTCGTTCTCGTTCGGAAGGCGGGCGGGCGGTGGCGAGGCGGAATCCGAACGCGATTTTCTCTTCGCTAGTCTTCCCGCCTTCGGCCATTAGGCGTTCGCCCAAATGGCGGGCGGCTTCCACGTATTGAACGTCGTTCATCAAGACCAAGGCTTGCAGCGGCGTGTTAGTTCTGGCCCTGCGAACCGTGCATGCTTCGCGACTGGGGGCATCGAACGTGCTCATCGTGGGCGGCGGCGAGGTGCGTTTCCAAAACGTGTAAACGCTGCGGCGATACAAGGCATTGCCTGCGTCTTGACGGAAATTCGCGGTGTTGCTGTTGGTATAGCCCACGGCTTTCCAGAGGCCCAAGGGTTGATAGGGCTTCACGCTTTTGCCGCCGATTTTCTCGACCAACAACCCGCTGATCGCCAGTGCGTTATCGCGGATCATTTCTGCATCCAGCCGAAATCGCGGCCCCCGCGCGAGCAGCCGATTTTCGGGATCGCGGGCGAACGCGGCGGGCGAAACCTGCGCATCTTGCCGATAGGCGGCAGACATCACCATTAGTTTTTGCATGTGTTTCACGTTCCAACCGCTTTGGATGAACTCGGTCGCGAGCCAATCCAAGAGTTCGGGATGGGATGGCCATTCGCCTTGCGAGCCGAAGTCTTCGGCCGTCTTCACCAGTCCCGTGCCGAAGTAATGCTGCCAATACCGATTCACCGCCACGCGGGCCGTCAGCGGATGATCGGGACGAACCAACCAACGCGCCAAGGCCAGGCGATTTTTGGGGGCTTCTTGGGGAAGCGCCGGCAGAATCGCGGGCACGCCCGGTTCGACTTTTTGCGATTTATCGGGCTGATCGTATTGCCCGCGCGTCAGCACGAAAGTTTCCCGCTTATTGGAATCTTCGGCCATAATCATCGTGCTGGCAATCGCTTTGCGGAGTGCCGCCAATTCGGTTTCGGTCTTGGCGATGTCTTTCCTCAGCGGGGCGAACAGCGGTTGGCTGTCTTGGTGCGCGTGTTCGATGAAATAATTTTTCAGGGTTTGCTGTTGTTCTGGGCTGCGCTGGTCGGATTTGATTTTGAGGACGGCTTGGACCTCGGCGGGCAATTTGTTTTTCTTGATCTTCTTCTGAGCCGCTTCCCACGCCGACAGCGATTGAAAACCTTGCCCTTGTTGTGGGGTCTGCGTGATGATGCCCGCATGATCCCAATACACCGTGCCATCGTGCTGGGTAAAGGCCCAGCCGTTGATCACGTCTCCGGGTTTCAAACCCACCTCGGCGGCGGCGACTTCCACGCGAACCCATTTGCCCAATTCGGGAAGTTGGCCTGCTGAATGGCGGCTAGGTGACTTGGCCGTGCCCCAGGGAATCACGTCTTCGCCCCAAACGGCGCGGTGTTCCCAACTGCCGTTGTTGAATTGCAGCATGATTTCTCGCGGCGGGTTTTTGGGGTCCAGCCAGACATAGGCAAACAATCGGTCGCCTGGGCCGACTTTCAAACCGGGGTCGGCATTGGTGAAGAAGTGCTGCGTTAAGCCTTTGGAAGTTCGCTTGCTCGATTTGCTTCCGCTCTGCACGGCGCTTGGGGAGCGGTCACAAACTGCCAACTTTTTTGCGCACCTTCGCTGCCCGCCGGTTGTGCGCCCGGCGGAAGTTCATCTTCGATCCAAACAAACTCGCGGGGTTCATTGGATGATGTGGCAGTCGATTCCGGTTCTCGATAGTCCACCCCGGCGGCAAGGGTTTTGATCTTTGCTTGCAATTCGGTGATCCGGTTTTGCAAAGCCTTTTCGCGGATCAAATCTTCTTCAGTGGCCACCTTAATCACAGGCGGAGGCAACAGGGCATTGCCATCCATCGCGGCATCGGCGGTGTTGTTGAAGTAGGCGTACAAACTATAAAACTCGCGCTGCGTAATCGGATCGAACTTGTGATCGTGACACACCGCGCAGCCTACGGTCAGCCCCATCCAAACCGTGGCCGTGGTTTCCGTGCGGTCAATCGCGTAGCGGACGTGGTATTCCTCGTCGATGGAACCGCCTTCGCTCGTCGTCACGTTGCAGCGATTAAAACCCGTGGCGATTTTTTGATCCAACGTCGCCTGAGGCAGCAAGTCGCCCGCCACTTGTTCGAGCGTGAATTCATCGAAGGGCTTATTGTTGTTGAAGGCGTCGATCACCCATTCGCGGTAAGGCCATAGCGAGCGCTCGTTGTCTAAATGCAAGCCGTGCGTGTCGCCGTAGCGGGCGGCATCCAGCCAATACCGGGCGAGATGTTCGCCATAACGCGGCGAACGCAATAACCGGTCCACCACTTTTTCGTAAGCATCGGGAGATTGGTCGGCGAGAAAATCGTCGATTTCTTTTAAGGTCGGCGGTAAGCCGGTGAGATCGAACGTCACCCGGCGAACCAGCGCGGTTTTCCCGGCTTCTTTCGCGGGCTGCAAATTTTCCTTCTCCAATCTCGCGAACACAAATTGGTCAATGGGATTTTTGACCCGCTCCGGCCAACGGGTTTCGGGCGGCTTGGGTTCTTGGGGAGGAATGAACGCCCAATGCCCCCGCCATTCGGCTCCTTGTTCGATCCATCGCCCGATGAGGTCGATGTCTTTCGCGGATAATTTCTTCCCGCTGTCTTCCGGCGGCATGCGTTCGGCGGGATCGGTCGCGGTAATTCGCTGAAACAGCAGGCTTTGTTTTTTGTCGCCGGGCACAATCGCCCGTCCGCCACTTTCCAAAACCGCTAGCGCGTTTTTCTGCTCGTCGAACCTTAAACCGGCTTCGCGGGCTTTGTCATCCGGGCCGTGGCATTGGTAGCAGGTGTTCGACAACAACGGGCGGATGTCCCGGTTGAAGTCCACTTTATCCTCTGCAAATCCATTGCCGTTCGCGAGAACAATTGCCATCGCGAGAAATGTAAAACGAACCCAAACGGTGAAGAGACTCAATCGCATGCAACAAACCCCGTGGAAATTCCGGCGGCGGGTGGATCAGGCTTTCCTTATATTAAAGTCTACCAAGCCCCTGCCCCAAAAATCGAGCGGGCGGCGAATCCTCGTTAAAGAAATCCCCGAACGGCAAGCCGCAACCGTTGACTGTTTGTGGCGCGGAATCATTGACGCCGCGCGAACCCGGTCATATTCTGGGACATTGATGTATCCGTTCCGATTGTGAGAGAACCTCTTCAACTTTTTCAGGAGACGACTTCGATGGGCAAAATTCAAAAAGTGGGCGTGTTGGCGGTGTTGGGATTGATGTGCGTTTCGGCGCGGGCGGCAGAAAAAAAAGCCGATCTGAAAGTCGGTGATGCCGCCCCCATGTTTCAAGCGATGGACGATCAAGGCAAGACTTGGAAATCCTCGGACGTGGTGGGCAAGAAAATTTTAGTGGTCTATTTCTACCCCGCCGACATGACCGGCGGTTGCACGAAACAAGCCTGCGGATTTCGCGACGACATGAAGAAACTGGAATCGAAAGATGTGGTTGTCGTCGGGGTGAGCGGCGATTCGGTCCACAATCATCAATTGTTCAAAAAGGCAGAGAACCTTAACTTCACGCTGCTCGCGGATGAAAACGGCAAAGTCGCGGGCAAATTCGGCGTGCCTTTCGCCAAGGGCAAAAAATCCATCGAACGCGAAATCGACGGCAAGAAAGAAACCCTCACCCGTGGCGGTTCCGCCCAGCGTTGGACGTTTGTCGTGGATCGCAGCGGCAAAATTGCAATGAAAAACACCAAAGTCAAAGCCGCCGAAGACAGCAAAGCCATTCTGCAAAAAGTCGAAGAACTGCAATAGTTTCCAAAAGATGCTCGGCTAGCCCGAAGCGCGGGCGAGGGGGTCGCTTTCCTTCCTCGCTTGCGCTTCGGGCTAATTTTCATGGGTTCGGTTCTTTGGGTTTCTTTGCGAGAAAAATGGTGAGGGGAATTGCCATCAGCAACACGCACGAGATGGCGGTGATCCAATAACCCCACCGTTGCGATTGTGGGCGGAAATTCCATTCGATGGCGTGCGAGCCGGGCGAAAGTTCCACGCTGCGATACGCAACTTCAAATGGCTCCCAGTGAAAAGGCTTGCCATCCACTGCGACTTCCCAACCGGGATAGGCCAAATCGGTAAGAATCAAAGAGCCTCCCCAGGCGGAATCCGCCCGAATCACCACGCGGTCGGCGGTGAGTTCTTGGATTTCCGGTGCGGGTGCTTGCAGTGCGGGTTCCCGCCAAGCCACCCGCCCGCGGGTTCCTTTCAGTTCGTAAAGAAAAAACGGCTCGTCCGGTCCCCGCGCCCAAGCCCGGCCGAGAAACGGATCGTAGCCCGACCAAACCAACTCCACCGGCCAAGCCCGTTCGTCCAAGGCGGAAAAACTCAAAACGTGCGTCACGCCCGCACGCCTCAGCCAGTCGATTTGCTCCGGGGTGGCGGGTTCCTCGAAAGGCAACGGCTCCGGCATCTTGGTTTGGGGATCGAAATACGCATCCGGGCCAATGCCCAAATACACCGGCGTGGAAGCCACCCCCAACAACGTAGGAAGATTCGCGCCTCGGCAGAACAACCGCACGGGAGCAGGATACTTCCGCAACTCGTCGCGGATGGGGCTTTCGTCCCGTTGCAACACGGGGGGATGCTCGACAAAAATCGCATCGCCCACCAAGCCCCGCACAATTCGCAAATCGGCTACGGTTAAGGCAATCATTCCCAAGGCAAGCACGGTGGCGAACCCTTGAAACCGCCTGCGGGAACGCCAGGCATCTAAAGCGGCTCCGCTTAAAAGCGCCACGGTCAAGGTGGTGATCAAACCCCAACGCCCCACGCCGCGAAAATAATGAAAGCCGGGCAGGTATTTCGTCAAAGGCAATAACCAGCCGGTGGCATAAATCATCGTTAAGATTCCCAACCCCGCCAAGAACAGCAACCGCCGATCCCGCCAAAACGCACCCGTAAAAACGCCGTACAATCCCAAGGCGACGGGGATCAAGCCGAAGTACAAATGGGCTTCCACTGGGTTGGTGGGCGGAGAACCGGGCGGAAGCCAGGCGTTCAATTCGGCCCGTGTGCCGTACCACAAAAACGGAGCCACGATCTGGGTGAGGTATCGGGGAGGAATCGCCCCGTAACCGGGTTCGTAACGTTTTCCCACGGCAGAGCGTTGGCTCAGAGTTTTCAATTCCCAAGTGGGAACCAACTGCACCGCTGCCAATCCGAACCCCAACAGCATCGCCAAACAAACTCCGCCGAATCGCCAGCTTTTGACGCGAGGCCGATCGGTGGCATCGACGGGATTTTGCGGATCAGGCCGGGAAATCCAAATTCGCCCAACGGCATAGGTCAGCACCAAAACCTGCGTGATGAAGGCCAGATGGAAATGTCCCGGCAGCATCTGCAGTGCCAACACAATCGCGAGGCCCAGCGCGAATTTAAGACATCCCGTGGAAAGAAATTTCTCCTCGCACCACAATGCCGCCGGCATCCAGGCTCCGGTGAGAATCGCCCATTCCAAGCTCAGACGAGCGGGGAACCAACCGTAAACGAACACAATTCCCACCAATGCCGAGGCCAAAGCGGAAAATCCGAACGCCCGCCCCAACCCCACGCAAAAGGCAAACGCGATGATGTAATGTGCGAGTTGCAGCAAGTTATAGGCGGTATTGACGTTCCAGAATTGGTAGGCTGCATAATTGGGCGGGTAGAACGCCCCGGTTTGGCTTTCCGCCACCAAGGGGTAGCCGTTGCCGACCAGATTATTCCAAAGCGGAAATTCGCCGGCTTTGAGGTGTTCCGCATAATAGACTTTTTGGGGAAAAAAATAGGTGTAGAGATCGCCGCCGATCAATCCTTCGCCGCGCCAAAACCCTTCCCAGAACAGCCCGGTCAAAGCCAACCCGACGCCCAAGCATGCAATGATCGACCCCAAGCGTTTCATACGATTCCAACAGGTCCAACGAAGAAAAAATCTTTCACACCCCCTGCTTTCAGCGTAGTGCATCGGCAGCGGGCATTCCACTCCGCGCCGGAGAAGGTGGACTCGACGATTTTGCCGGACAGCGTAAAATGAAGGGAGGCGGTAGGCAAAGGTCAGCGGCCAGAGGTCGGAGGCCAGCGGAAGACAGCGGGGGAGACGGGGAGATCGGGAGATTCCGGTTCGCAAAACCGAAAACCCCATTGTCGCGGCGTTTTTGAATTTGGGAGAAATCCTGTAACATGATCGGACCGTCGCGACCATCCATCAATAAGAACATCCGCAACATGAGCGATTCCCCCGGCACCCGAAATTTCGAGGACATCTTGTGGCAAACACAAGCCCGGGTGCGCGCGTTCATTGCGGGAATGGGGATCTCCCCATCCGATGTTGACGATTTGGCTCAAGAAACCTATCTGCAGTTGTATCGCAATCTGGAAAAAATCCCGGAGGATGTCCCCCCCGAATTTTGGGTGAAGGGGATTGCGAAAAACGTCTGCCTCAATCATCTGCGAAAAGTCGCCCGCCGGGGCCGGTTGCACCGGCATGCCTTGGCGGAAATTCTCGCGAATACCACCACCAGCCTGGAACGCACGTTGAGTCAAGATGCCCACAGCGCGGCCTTGGAAGATTGCCTCTCCAAGCTGCCGCCGGAACGACGAGAGATGCTAAATCTGCGCTACGCCCAGGAATACACTTCCGATTCCATTGCAGAGCAAACCCAAAGCACCGCCGAAGCCGTGCGGATCGCTTTGCATCGCATTCGGGCCGGCTTGCGGGATTGCATCGCGCGGAAATTGGCGAGGCACCCATGAGCGACTCAACTCCCCTCGAACCCATTCTCGCCCGTTTTTTGGAGAACCGGGAAAGCCTCTCCGATGAGGAATTTTCCCTGCTCTTAGAGGCCCTTCGCAGAGACCCGCATCTGGCCGAGCGGCTGAAAGACCATTTGATTTTAGATGAAGTCCTCGCGCAGCAGTACGCGATGGACCGCAAAGACTTCGTGGAAAAATTCGAGCAGCGGCTTCGCGCGGAAACACAAGTTCCCGCCAAAGAAAACGGCAAACCCTCTCTCCCTTCCTCCTCCGAAACTTATGCCCTGCATCTGCCGGATCGGACCGAATCCAACGGCCACGCTTCCCGCCCGGCGGGCAACGGATCTGCCGTTCCGCGAAAACTCGCCCCGCCTGTGGTTTCCCCGCCACCCAGCGGTTCCAGTTCTCATCCGTGGCTGAAGTTTTCTGCGGTGATGGCGGGCTTGCTGCTTTTCGCGGCGGGATTGTTGAGGTTGGAATACACCGCCGCCGCCCGCAAAATTGCCGAGGTCGATGAAGTTGCCGGCATGGTTTTGATCTACCGCGATGAAGTGGGAATCGTCGCCGCCGAGGGAATGCCGATTTTGCCCGGCGATGAAATTCGCGCCAAGGAAAATGCCCAGTTGAAATTGACGTTCCGCGATCGTTCGCGGGTGACGATTTCCGCCGGCAGCCAAGTGGTCTTCCTGCCGGGAACCGCCCATTTGCCGGGACTCTTGACCGCCGGGCGAAGCAAAGAACTTTTTCTCAGCGAAGGAACATTGGCGGCAGATGTGCAACCGCAACCGCCCGGTCGTCCCATGATTCTGGAAACCCCGCTGGTCGAAGCCCAAGTTTTAGGAACCCGCTTGATTCTCCGGGTGGAGGCGGAACAAAGCCGCGTGGAAGTCATCGAAGGCTTAGTCGCGGTGCAGTCCAAACTTCATCAAACAGAACCGCCCGTGGAAGTCCCCGCCGGGCATCAGGCGGTGGCTGATAAAAAAGCGCTTCGCGTTTCCCCCTGCGATTGGCCTTTTAACACCCAGGCTTTGGTTTTTCTGCTCTCGCCGAACGCAACCCAGTCCCGCTCGCCCAACGCAGGCGTGCAGATCTTCGCCGAAGGTCCAAATCGATCCCCCAGCATTCTCAGGCCCAGAAAGAAAGCGAATTTTGAAAACGGGCGGATGGTTTTTCGCGGCGGGGCTTTTTTGGCGGAAAAACAAACTGCCACAAAGTTGCTCGCGGCTTGCCGGAAATCGAACGCACTCACCGTGGAAGCCAGCTTTCAAACGGCGGAGCTTTCGCAAACCGGCCCCGCCAGATGGATCACGTTTTCCACCAGTTCGCACGCTTGGAATTTCACGCTGGCTCAGGAAGGCAATCAATGCGTGTTAAGGCTGTTGACTTTTCAAGCGGCCGGGGGCGAACGGAAACACGAACTCCCGCTGTTCGCCATTCCCGATCACCAACCGCATCACGTCGCGGTGACGTATGCCGCCAATCGGCTCCGGTGTTATCTGGATGGAAAAGAACTCCCACTCGCCAACCATCCGCAAGGCACGTTCAAAACTTGGAAGCCGCAACATTTGTTGTTCGGCGATGAATGGAACGGCGAACGGGAATGGAAAGGCGAATTGGCCGGCATCGCAATTTACAGCCGAGCACTCTCCGCCGAAGAAATCGCCCGCAACGCCTTGCACTACCGCTTGCAATTCCCCAATGCGGTAGGCAGTAGGCAGTAGGCGGAGAGCGGAGAGCCAGAAGAAGACAGACTGAAAACTGAAAACTGAAAACTGAAAACTGAAAACTGAAAACTGAAAACCAATGCCCTCGCATGAACTCCCCGCCCGCTACGCTCCCGAAATTCCTTTTCCGCCTTATGCGTTTATTTCGGGCAGGCATCCGCATCCGGTTTCGCATCCCCAGGGCCATCGGTTCGGCGTGATCGAAGAACCCCTTCCCGCCCCGGATGCCGCAGCCTTGGGCAGCAACGCACACTTTCGGCACGGCGTGGATTTGTTCAACCACGGTTATTATTGGGAAGCCCATGAAGTTTGGGAGGGCTTATGGCTGGCTTGCGGTCGGCGGGGAAAACTGGCCGACTTCTTGAAAGCCCTCATCCGCTTGGCGGCAGCGGGAGTCAAAGCCCGCGAAGACAATCGCGATGGTGTGATGAAACATGCCCGACGCACCGCCGAGCTATTCACTCAAACCGGCCACTCTCGCTTGGCGGCATCCGCTGAGGAATTGGCGAGTGATCCGATAACCGATTCCACGTACACCATAAAAGGCAATCCCATCTTGCCGATTCAACTCACGCTGGAAGATGTGATGCTGAAATAAGACCTATGCGAGAAACGGTGTTGCTTACTCCACAGTTTCTTGCTTGAGCAAAAATCGGCCGTTGGGTTTTCGTTCGGGAACGTAGCGGACTTTCGCCGTTTTGGCGGGGTGGCCGTTTTCGGCCGGCTCTAAAATCAACTGGCCTTCCGCCGTGAATTCTTCCGTCGAATCGGCCCGCGTTCTCGTCCAACCCATCAGGGTTCCCTCGGCATCGTAATGGTATTCATCCCGCCAATCTTTGGGGAAATCGAGAAACGGATCGACGTAATTGCCCCGCACCGATTCCGCCAGATAATCGACGCTTTGAATCCGTTGCTTGTCATCGTAAGTTCGCAGTTCGTTGTCGAGCGAAAACAAACTCACAAACGCAGGCGGGGAATAGTAATCGCCGTTGTGGACGAAAACGCCGATGTCCACCCGGTTGGATTCCATTGAACTTCCTTCCCCGATCGCCTGCCTGGAATGGTAAGGCACGAGCAGCTCGACTTTCGAGCCGGCTTCGTTCAACGGTTTGATTTGGATTCGCTCCGCATCCCCTCGAAGCACTTTCCAATGGTAGGTCAACGGTTTTTGTTTGGCGTCGCGGCTTTTCTCGGCGGAAAGCACCATCCGCCTTTGATACTTCGACGATTTGACGATTCGCGCCACCGCGCACGCCGTGTCGAACAATTTTTCGCGGGGGCCTATATCGAAATAATCCCGCCCCACCCGGCCTTCCTCTTCTTCCACAACTTCAATCAGGCAGAGTGGTGGAAGAGAATCCGGCTTGATGCCGTGGGCCATTTTCACCATCTTCACCGCATCTAACTGCCCGCCCTCAAATACCGGGGGATGGGCTTTTCCGGTCAGGTAATCTTCCGGCTTCGCGACTTGTTTGTTGCTCATGCGGAAAATCATTTGCACGGTGGGCATTAACAGCCCGGTCTTCTTGAGTTCCGCTTTGACTTCGGGCCGAAACGCGGCCAAGGTTGCGGCGACGGCATCCATGAAAACCCGATCCGACCCCGAGGAGCCTTGCGAGATGATGAAATAAGGCGTATTCGCGGGAAAGACATCGCCGTAGCCCCCGCCATCTTTGCCGTTATGCCCCGGATCGTGGTCGCGGTGCTCCGGGTAAAAGTACAAATGATTGTTGAGGTAATGCAAAGCCGCCAATTGCGGACCGCCCGCCCGCGTGAGCGCGAAGCGTCCTTGGCATCGCCATTGCGGTCCATTCACCAAAGCCGTGGAAGAGTTGCCGATGGTCGCCGCGTTATACAAAAACCGTTGCTGCAAGCCGTGATGCAACCCGCGCTTTTGGGCGGCTTCGGAAAACTCAATCCGCGTCAATTGCGGAAATGCCTTAAAGTTCATGTTGGAATGGTCGCTATCGTGGTTGTCGTAAAAATCCCCTTGATTTCCCGCCGCCGTTTTTTCCTTGGCCCACGTTTCCAACAACTTTCCCGCCTCCCCAAAGTTCTTCACAATGGGCAAATCCTTCTCGAACACCGGCGGACGAAAGAAAGCGCGAAACAACCCCAAACCCGCATCGAAGCCCGTGCATTCTTCGCTGACGACAACCTGCCCGTCTTTCGGCTCGGCGGGCAAGATCGTAAACCTCCAAGCGGATTTCTTCGCGAACGGCGGAGCCTCGGCGGCTTTTAGGATCTCGGCAAAGCGTTTGTCGTCCCTGAGACTTTCCAAGTCGTCATCTTTGGCCAGTTGCCCGCGATCCCGCCAACCCCAATCCACGGCTTTTTGCAGATGGGCAAAGGCTTCCTCGGTCTTCTTTTGCCGAGCCGACACGCATGCCAAGTTGTAATGGGCGGCCTTATCGTGCGGAATCCTTTTGACGGCGGCTTTCAACAATTCCTCGGCTTTGGCATAGTCCTTCTCGGCAATCAACGCCGTCACTTGCCGATGGGCCAACGCCTGCTGCGCTTGAATCCCCGGAAGATCGAACACGTTCGGCTGGCTGGGTTCCGCGGCTTCCTCAGCATGAGAAACCGCAATCCCCAACGAAAGCAAACACGCGCCCCACAAAACCAAACCCATTTTTGACATAATGCGACTCTGAGATAAAAAGGCGAGCGGGGGGCGTAAGCTCCCCTGGTGACTTCGAATGCTCCAAAACCGGAACGAATTTCTTTAGCGATCCGATTTTGCCAAGGATTCCAGCCAGCGTTCCGAGCGGCGGAAGGGTTCGCCCAAGCAGGTGGAGTAACCCGTGTTCGCACCGTCAATTAGCTCAAACGCAAGCGGCAAGTTCGGCTGCTCGGTGATAAGTTGTACCACATCCTCCGGCACACCGGCAAACGCGGGCGATGTCCGCACGCTTTCCGATCCCAGCAAAATCAACCCGGGGCAACCCAACTTGGGCAGCGGTTTAAGGAAGTCGTATTCGTCCGTTGGCCCGTATTTCGCCAGAAAGCCCGCCGCCGTCAACAGCAAAGGCAAAGGTTGCCGAACCGACAACAATTGATCGCCTTGCCCTTGGGAGACCAACTTTTCCGCCCGATGAAAATCCTCGCGAAACGGCTGAGCGAGGGGATGCGAGATCAATCGCTGATGACAAAACCGGGGCGGCGAAATTCCCACCACACATCGGACTTCTTCGTGCCAATCGTGCCCTTGCGCATAAATCGCCTTGACCGCCCCCATGCTGTGCCCCACCAGACCAATCTGCCGATGCCCGCGCTCTTTCAGAAACCCGATCCAAGCCGCCAGGTCTTGCCGGCAGTCGGAGATCGTCTCGTAAGCCGCCCCGCCCCAAACCGAGCGATCCCGTACCGCGATGCGAGTCACCACATCGTGCCCGCGGGTATTGATTCGCAGCACGGCAATCCCGCGCTCCACGACCATTCGGGAAAACTCTTCGAGCACGCCGCCGGAATAAAACGAATCTCCGGTCCCATGCACCAACATCACCGCCGAGACGGGAAAATCCCCGGAAGAAACTTCCGGCTCATTCAACAACCCCTCCAGATGCAAGTGATCCCCGGTGAGAACCCGGCACAATTCCCGGCGTCCTCCCCACTCCATATCTCCCTCCACCAATACTCCAAATGGAGCCATATTCCAAAGCACCCCGAGTAGGATTCGAACCTACGACCGCGGGATTAGAAATCCCGTGCTCTATCCAACTGAGCTATCGGGGCAAAGTCTTTATTGCGTTGGGTTTGTGGCTGTTTTTCTTGTCGGCTTGTTTTTCATGCTACCCCTTTGACAACACCCGCAAGAAACTGGACAGGGCAATGAAATGGCCCCAACCGCTTGAGATGGTTGAGGCCGACAACACCTATCCTTTCGCCTTGGTGGTGAAGCCGTGGATCATCGTAGCACATCACCCAAGAAACGCAACGAATCCCGCCCCGCGAACCCCACCTAACCAGAAAAGCCCTCTCCGGGGTTCCCGTTGTTCGCTCATGCGGTTGGCCAGCGGGTCAAAAAAATCCGGGGCAAGCTGATGGACTTCGGGGTGTGGGCTACACCCGAAGCGGCTCTTGAGAGATTCAATCGCGAGTGGCCATTTCTCAAGGAAGGCCGCACACCCCGAATAAGCTCCGGCCAAAAGCTGTCCGAGAACCACCCAGTAACCTGTGTGATGGCTTGGTGTCATTCTTCCAGCAAAATTACCGTCAACGAGCGTGCCCCGTGCGCTCCGATCACTAACGATTGTTCGATGTCTGCCGTCTTCGAAGGGCCGGAGATAAACGTCCCAAAACCCGCGTGAGTAAAGGGCGGCGAACCTTCGCCTGGGGAAGGCTCCAAAAGTCTGGCATACGCTTGGTGCATGTTGTGCAGCACCTGATTGGCGGGAACGACCAACGCCAAATGCTGCGAAAGAAAATACGCCACCCGATGTTTCAGGCCCGCATCGGTCACCCAAATCGCGGCGTTCTCCGCCACGGCAAACTCGCCGGGCAGCACGGCGAAATCGACATCTTCCAAATCGTGCGGATCGGCGATGGCTTCCAAATCGACGTTCCCCGAACCCACGCCCGCGACCTGAGAGACAATTTTCTTCGCCTCGGCATAAGCCGCCACCCCCGCCAACTCGAGATTCGCCTGTTCGCGATTGGCGGCCCTCACGCACCGCCCGCCCACCGAGGCCAAGACTTCCGCGAATTGAGCGGCAGGATCGGGGTATTCGATCCATGCCTGCTCCAAATCGGGCAAGTCCACCGCTTCCACCAAATGCCGTCTGACGGCTTTGAGAATTTCGTTCCGACTCGACATGTTCCGGGTCAATCACAAGGGGAAAATCACGAGTGAATCACATCTTTGAAGCATACGCGATCCGCCGGGCGATGTCATCGGCGGCAACATTCCTGCGGAAGCGGAACCCGATTCGTTTCGAGGCGATTCACGCGAACGCGGGCGAGAATCGGCAGGGCTTTGCCCGTACGGGTCGAACCTTTCACGTGCGACAGCAACTCGCCCGTGCTTTCCGCCTGCAATTGTACGCTGAGTTTTGCGGTTTCGCCGGGCGGCAACGCGGCCAAATTCCAAGTGATCGTGCCGCTTCGCCGGTCGAAAACTCCCTGTTCCTCCACGCGAACGACTTTGAACCCCTGGGGAACTTGCTCCACGATTTTCACGTCCCTTTGCGTGGATTGGGTGAGGTTTTGCACGTAGTTCGTAAATAGCACGGTTTCTTGGAGCGAGATCGTCTTGTAACCCATCCGCCTTAACCTCAGCGGCGTTTCGCGAACTTCGGCCTCTGCGGTGATGCCGTCGGCTTCCGCCACGAGAGTCTGCGAACCCACCCGCGTGCTGGGGCGAACCGAAGTTGTGGTTTCGATGGTTCCGGTTTCCGAGGGCAGAACTTCCACCGACAGGCGGCGGGCGTCTCGCCGGGCCGAACGTCCCGCAATCGCCAGCGGAGCAAATTCCGCTCGAAAGAACCCGGAGGAGAAACCTCGATCAATTGCTGCGTGGGGGGCACGGCTTCATCCACTTCGATGGATTCAATCATCTCGCGTCCACGATTTTCCACGAGGATCTCGTACCGCATTGGCGCATCCGCCGTGGTCTGGGGCGGCAGGCGTTTTTCGAGGCCCACGTTCAAATCCGCTTGGGATTGCTGCGGACCAAGGTCATACGTGTTTGTGCGAGGGCGGGGAAAGCAAATCCTGCTCCAGCTTTCGGCGGTCTTCAAGCGAAAGCCGGTCCCAATAAGGTTTCGGAGGCAATGGCGATTGGCGTTGTTGTTCCAAATGCCTGTCCCAAGCATCCAGCCGAACTTCCCGCGAGAGTTTCTGCCGGCGAAATGCGGAACCGGACTGCAACACAAAGCGTTCCTCCTCATCTTTGGGCAACCGCACGATGCCGATCCCCAATTCCACCGAGTTTGCTTCGGAAACCCTCGGCGGATTCGCCACGGGTTGCGATGGCCTCGGCAGGGGATTGGAGGGCGGCAAGTTGTCCAAAGGATCGACAAACCCATTCGGCGATTTCGGCGGGGGATTTTCCATCAGTGGAACTTCTGGAACGGGTGGAAAATCCGGCGGGGGTTGCGGCATTCTGGGGCTGGTCGGCGGCAAGTTGTCCAAAGGATCGACGAACCCATTCGGCGATTTCGGCGGGGGATTTTCCATCAGTGGAACTTCTGGAACAGGTGGAAACTCCGGCGGCGGTTGCGGCATTCTGGGGGTGGTCGGCGGCAAGTTGTCCAAGGGATCGACAAACCCGTTCGGCGATTTCGGCGGCGGATTTGGGATTGGAAAGGCAGGGGCCGATTCAGGTGGCGGATTATTCATCGGCTGGCCGGGTTGCGGGTCCAAGCGGGCGGGATTGAAGGGACGAAACTGCCCATGCGGAGATTTCGTGGGCGGTGCGGCATTCATCGGCACGGAGGGAAATTCCGCCGGGGGATTCGGCACGGGTTCCACGGGGCCGGGATTGAAGGGCGGCAGATTATCCAACGGATCGACAAATGCCGCTTCCTTGCCGGGCGGTTGGGGCAGCGGCTTGGCGACGATTTCTTCCACAGGCGGCACGTTTTCCCGTGGTGCAAGCGGTTGCGTCTCCACGGGAATGCTCGGCGGAGCAAATTCCTGCTGCGGAACGACTTGGACTGGAACCGCAAACGGGTCGGGTTGTGCCGGGGCGTTCGGATCGAATTGAATGAACTCGCTTGCGTTGGGCTGGGCCTCGCGACTTTGGGGAAAGCCGGGATCAATTCGCGTTTTCGGCAGTTCTTCGGCCTCTGCAGTCGCGTTGAGATCGGGACGATTCTTGGCTCCCAGCGTTTGGAAGGAATACATCAATTGCAGCAAAATCATCAGCACCACACCGAGCGACCCGGTGACGGTGGCGAATGTCCAAGCCGTGCGTTTTTGAAAAGCCCGCTGAGCGCGAAACCCAGCCCGCCGAACTTGAATGCCCGAAACCCGCGCGGTTTTGCCCAGCCCGCACGCCGAACATGCCGCCCAGCGTTGGAATCGTTCCCAGCGTCCCGGAGAAGCGAATGGGGGGTTGGTCAGTTTTTCCAAATTGGCGATTGGTGCGCAGGGTGGCGGGGTCTCTTCCACCGGCCAGAACAGACTGGTCCACAGCCGGCGAACCATCAGTTTGGGCAGGTCCCACCAGCCAACGCAGAAAACTCGCTGCCAGGCCCAGCAGCCAAGCGAAGCCCCTGCCAAGAGCGAGAAAAAATCGGCGCACGGCCAAGCCTCTGCGCTTCAGTTGAATGACCGAGCCGGAGAGCCAAATCATCAATCGCGATTGACACAAACAGCGGTTGCGTTTCGGCACGGGATTACTCCCCGGTTGGATCATCCGTGGGCAGAACTCCTTTTCCGCCGGAAGAATTGACCCGGAGGCCCCAAAATCCCAACGGCACATCACGCGATGTGCGAAATCTTTAGCAAAATCCGCCGAAAAACAAAAGAGGGATTCACGAAAACTCTGACGATATGAACACGCAAGTCCGGTTGATTCTCAAGGTTTTCCGCTGCACAATGGCTGAGGGCTTTTGTTCGCTCCGCTTCACCCCCCCCATAAGAGAGAGGTTCCTATGAAACTGCATCATCTACCCGCCTACAGCCTGGCCGTTTGCTGCCTATCCGCCGCGATGAGTTCCGCCGCCGACCCTCCAAAAACTGCTGCCCCAAAACTCAAGTTGCCCAGCGAGGATTTTGTTCTGCAAGGCGAGTACGCGGGCACGGTGGTCGTCCCGGATGGGGCCGAAAAAGTCGGCGTGCAAATCATTGCTTTGGGCAAAGACAAGTTTCGCGCGGTGGGCTATCCCGGCGGATTGCCCGGCGATGGTTGGAACGGAGAAACAAGAATCGAAGCCGAAGGCCAACTGCAGCAACCGCAGCCCAGTCTCATCGCCCCCAAACCGACCGAGAACACCGAGGAAACCAAGGACAAAACCCCAGCGCTCTTGAAGCCCAAAGTCGTTCGCTTTGGAGCCAAAGGCATGACGGGCCTCTTAAAGCCCGACGGCACGCTCACAATTCAAGCTGTCGGCAAAACCGTGGGCACGCTGAAAAAAGTCGTCCGCAAAAGCAAAACCCTCGGCGAAAAGCCTCCCAAAGGGGCGGTGGTGTTGTTCGATGGAACCTCGGCGGACAAATTCCAAGGCGGGAAACTCACCAAAATGGGCTGCTCGAACAAGGTGTGACCAGCAAGCAGAAATTCAAAGCCTTCAAGCTGCACATGGAATTCCAGTTGTCCTACATGCCGGAGGCGCGCGGCCAAGGACGCAGCAACAGCGGCGTTTACATGCAAGGCCGCTACGAAGTGCAAATTCTGGATTCCTTCGGACTCGAAGGCAAAAATAACGAATGCGGCGGAATTTACGAGGTCAGCGCCCCCAAGGTCAATATGTGTTATCCCCCTTTGGCCTGGCAGACCTACGACATCGACTTCACTCCGGCAACGTTTGACGATGACGGCAAGAAAACCGCGAATGCCCGCATCACCGCCCGGCACAACGGCGTCTTGATCCAGGATGATGTGGAAGTTCCCCACGCCACCCGCGCGGCCCCCGTCAAAGAAGGCCCAGACCCCGGCCCGATTTACATTCAAGACCACGGCAACCCGGTTCGACTGAGAAACATCTGGCTCGTCGAAAAGAAGGGTTGAGATTCCCAACAAGCCGGCTGTTTCCAGGAGGATTGTGCTTGATTAAAGCACTGCTGAGGATGGAGGATAGATGAACGAGGATGGGAAGCAGGTGCCCTCACCCGTTTTTTCTACCTTCCATTCTCCATCCTCAACCTGAATTGAAGCTCCTGCTGAAAGAAGGCGGAAGCGGTTACGGTTTGGGCAGTTTGATGTTGGGGCGGTCGTAGTTGGGGTCGCGGAAGGCTTCTACGAAGTGCATCCCGAAGCCTTGCCTCAGTTCGTAATTGGCCCGATCCGCCCAAGGCGTGTCGGGGTGATTCTTCAAAACTTCCCGGTAGACCGCGACGGCCCGGTCTTCCTCGGCTTTGACGTAAGCCAGGTATCGCTCCCGCGTCATCTTGATGTTGAAGGTTGTTTTCAACCGCTCGAATTGTTTCTCGTCGGGGACGATCATCTTGGGGGTGCGGCCCACGTTCCAACGGTTGGTATCGGGCTTTGTGGGCTTGGGCATGTTGTTGGCGTGGTCGTCCATCGCCAATAGGAATTGAAACAGCCGCACCCGGTAGGCAATGCACTGGGCGTGAATCAGATCGTAGTTCGCCCGCCAACGGTCGGAACTTTCCGAAGCGCGTTCCGGCTTGATTTTCTCCAACGAGTCGATGGCTCGGTTCAGGATGAGCATGGCTCCCGCGGCTTTGAAAACTTCCTTCTGACCGACTTGGCGAAATTCCGCCGCCGCCAGAGGATACCAGTGCTCGCGGATGTTTAACTCGGGATTGAATATGGGAAGAAATTGATGCTTGCTGGGGTTCAAGGAGACGATTACGTCCCAGATCGCGGTGCGGAACTTGCTCTTCCCAACGGCAGCCGCATACGCGTTGCGGGGCAGTAGCAGCGGCGTATATTTCCGCATGCTGAGGAATTCAAATTCCCGCTGTTGATTGGCCCCGGCCCCGGAAAGATCTTCTTCCTCGCCGGGAAGAATGAAGAAAATTCCCCCGGATTCCCGGGCGATGCGAACTTGCTCGTAAGGTCCGAACCCCGAATTGAACACGTCCCAGCGGTTATGCAGGCCATCCCATTGCAGGCATTCGGGGTAGGCGGTTTCCGGGCCACGGTCGATCCGCAACCAATGCCAGAGTTTATACTTGGGATCTTGCCATTTGACGCGGGCATAAGGATACCCGAACACCGATTCGCGGCCCAGAATATAAACCGGAGCCACCGGCTTGATGCGGGTGACGGCTTGAATCGTAGCTTCGACCTCTTGCCCATCATCGCCCGATTCATCCGAAACCACCACGATCACCAACCGGCGTTTGTCTCGCTGCACCCGTTGAGCGTACAGGTTCACCACCGTTTGAATGGCCGAACACATGTTTTCCTTGCCGCTCTCGTCAATGGGGATTTTCGTAATGGCTTCGGTGATGAGTTTGACGTCGGCGGTCGGCTCTTTCAGCATCGGCAAAATGCCTTGGCCGTAGGCCATAATCATGGTTTGCAGAATCTGATCGCGAATGCGTGTTTTCAGCTTCTCATCCTTGTTCTGGGCGATGCCCAATTCCTCGTAGACTTTGTGGAACTGCTCGGCGATTTCCTTGTGGTCATCTTTCATGCTGTCGGATTGATCGAACAGCCAAACCACCATGACTTTCTGCTCCCGCATCATGCGGAGGATTTCCTGCGTCAGGCGGTGCATCGCGGGGCCGTAGCCTGCGACCACCGCACCGATTTCGCCGGAGACTTCGCCCTCGCCCAAATCCTTCCCCAAATCCGAATCGCCGGGCATGGAGACTTGGGAGTTAAATCTCAAGTCGGAGTTCACCAGGTCGGATTCGGTAAAGTTGACTTTTTTGACGGTGGGCTGCGAGGTCGAACCGATGTTCCCGGTCACCGATCCGCCGGCGAGGGTGTTCATGTTTTGGGAGACTTCGGTTTCCTCGGTCAGCTTTTGAGTGATTTCCTCCGGGATGCGTTCGGCCTCTTTCATGACCGATTGCACTGCCAATTCCGGTTCCTCCCGGATGATCTCGTTTTTGATGTACCACATCGCTCCCAAAATGAGGGCATGCACAACGATCGACACGCCAGGCTGGAGAAAGTGGAACGGTTGATAGGGGATGCCATGTGACAATGCTCTCCCGGAGGAACGTGCGGAGATCGAAGCAAGAGAAAGGATTTGAAAAAAACCGAGTCCGGATTATTTGTCACCCGAAGCGTAAGCGAGGGAAACCATTGTCAGACCCTCGCTTACGCTTCGGGGTACGATGACAGACTGCATTTTAAGTCTTTGACACACGACTCATTTCCCAATCATGGAATGTGCCGGATCGGATTTCCTTATGAATAATCCGGGTTAGTTAAATTGTATCGCCAAGGCAGGCGAGTCTCAAACGTCCCGGCGGGTTTGCGTTGCAGGGAATGCAAATCGCCCCGGGCCGGAAACATCGGTCAGGGGCGTGAAGAATTTGCGTGTTGCCGATGCTTGCCGGCGGTTTAGAGGTTGGGTTTCACCCGTGTCTTTTGGGCGGCCATCTTCTTTTGCGCAGCTTTTTTCTTGGCATCGTCTGCCAATTGTAACAGGTTTGGATTTGCATTGCCGGGCTTTTTCATGCCTGCGGTGGAGGCATCGCGGTATTCCTGCCATTCCCAACCCATCGGAGCCCCCAACTCGCGTCCGGCAAGCATGGCCCAAGGGGTTCCCGTGTGCTCATCCACCACGCGGGTGAGATATTCTTCGGCTTTCTTGGCGATTTTACGCACGCTGGGTCCGCCGGCGATTTCTTTGGAAGGCACAAGCCGCCAGCGATTGCTGCCGGGCTTTTGGAAAGTTTTGGGGGTCGATTTCATTTCCGCGAGGACGATGTTGTAACCGTAGGTCCGCGCCCGCAAAGCCGACACCCGGCCCATTGCCAGATCGTAACTGGCCCGCCAACGGGGCGAGGTGAGTTTTTCGCGGTCTTTCTCGCCGATTTCCAACTGGGCCAACAGCACTTGTAAAGCGGTGCCGAACACGGCGGCGGGTTTTTGGGCTTCGGTGATTTCCTTGCGGAGAATGTTGTCGTTATCGGCCTTGAATCTCAATTGAGGCGAAATCATTTTGTACCGCTCGCTATCCAGATTCATCTCGGTGGCGAGCTTGACCAAAACTCGTTTGGCCATGTTCTCTCTCAGTCCTTGTTCATACTCACTGGCCCGGCGGTAATCGGGCGCGTATTCCCGCATGATGGCGGGATCGAACTGCGGGCCGTCGCACGCTTTCGGCGGCGACAAGATACAACCCGTTGGTCTCGGCACACAAGCGAGTCAAAGCCCAAGGCCCCATCCCGGCGGACATGCGTTCGAAATCCCGCCCCGAAGTGCCCCAGAAATCCAACTTCAAGCGTTCCGGCATCAGCGTTTCCGGGCCGGCATCCACGGGAAGTTCTTCCGTCGAGCCATCTTCGTACTTCCAAGAGACGTAGCCTTTTTCGCGGCCAAACGGGGCGGCGTTGCCCACGCAATACACGCGAATCCCCAAGCGGCTCACATCTTTAATCACCATCTCCATAATGTCGAAATCATCGCCCCGCTCGTCCGTGACCAGTACAATCATTAAGTTGCGGTGCATCGCGGTGCGGTAGGTCTTCCATTTATTGGTCACGGTTTGCACGGCGGTGAACACGTTTTCCTTGCCGGAATTATCCGGCTTGATGGCCTGCACCGCTTTAATGACTTCCTTGACATCATCGACGGGGTCGGGCGTAATCAGCGTGGTTTGTAGCCCGTAACTGGCGACGGCAGTTTTCAAGGCGCGGTCGCTGGTGACTTCCAATTGATCCAACTGGGCGTACACGTTTTCAAAGCGTTTGGCGATCGCTTCGCGGCGTTCTTTCAACGAAAGCGAGGCATCGAACAGCCAGACCACCAAGGTTTTGCGCTCTTTCAGCGAATGGGCGATTTCGTAGGTCAAGCGGTCGAGCGAGCCTTCCACACCGCCGGTGTATTCCGTGGCCCCCGTGGTGTTGACGGATTGCAGATAGTCGGCTTCGTTGGGCTTGGGGATGTCATCCGTCACCGGCTTTTGCACGGTGAGCACTTCGTTTTCAATGACCCGTTCCACGTCTTTTTGCGGATCGTTTCCCGCTTCGGTGGCGGCGGCTTTGGACGGGCTGACCACGTTCAATTGGCTGTCGCTGCCCAAGTGATCTTGCATCGTTGGGTCGAACTTAAAATCTTCCGGGATGATTTCCAGTTCTTCGGTCAGCGCGCTGTCGATCACGGGGTCGCGTTGGCCGAACGTCGTGATCGTCAATTGATAGAGGATGAACAGCAATGCCACATGCACGATGCAGCTAATAATCCAAGGCGGCGTCTCCCCCATGCCGGCGAAGGGGCCGGCGTCTTCAGCGAGTGCATCGTATTTATTAGAGTTGTTCCAAGAACCAGAACTCACGGGAAGCTCCTTAAAAGCGGCTTCAACAATTATCTAACAGGGAAGGAAGCTGGCAGGCAACACCGGCCTTCCGTCCTGCGACAACAGCGGCCCGTTGTGTCGATGGTGTGGTGGATTGTGGGGGAGAATGCAATCCGCGCAGACAACTTCACGATCAAATCGTCGTAATGGTTAGTTTGACAGTTTCCTACTAAGAGTTCAATCGGAACTTATGCGTTCCCGTGATTTTTTCAAAAATAACAAATGGTTTCCCCGGCGAGTTCACGGGGAAAATCCCGGTCATTTTGGAGTGTCGTCCATATCCCTCAAAACTCTGCAATGTTTTCCAAGCCCGCCGTGAAATGGAATGCGTAAGTCTTTTTCGACCAGGAATTTGCAATCACGCCTCGGCACATCCGGCATCATTGGGTCTCGCGAGTTCCCTTTTTCGGACTTTGGCGAATCTCGGAACTTTCCCCCTCGAATCGAGGCCCATCGGCTCCGATAATGGGTTGAGGAACGTTGGCCGGCACGATTTCCCTAACCGGCCGAATGCTTCCTTTCTGCCGTTACGATCAGTTCTTCCTCATCGAACACGACCTTTCTGCTGACGTGGGGAAATCGGAACCGACATCCGCAATTTCGAGGTGCCGATGGTCAACTACTATCGCGAAACCGAAATCCCCACGCCGGACAAACAACGGCTGTTTGTGAGGAGGTATGAATCGCGAAAGGATGCGGCGGAACGCACGCTGCTGATTGTCCACGGAGCTTCTGAACACGGGGCGCGTTACGAACACGTCGCCGAGTTCTTCGCGGAACAAGGTTGGAACGTAATTGTGGGCGACCATCGCGGGCACGGGCGTTCCAGCGGCGTGCGAACTCACATCAAATCTTTTCGGCAATACGCGCAGGATTTGGAGTTGATCCGCGAACATTTCGAATTGGCTCCCCGATCCACCGCAATTTTGGGACACAGCATGGGCGGTTTGATCGCAATTAGGCACGCGCAATTGTTCCCCAATCGCGTCGCCGGTTTGGTGCTGGTCTCTCCGTTGTTGCGGGTGAAAGTCGCAATTCCCCGCCGGAAAGTGGTGCTCGGGCGCGTGCTTTCGGTCTTGGCTCCGCGGGCGCAGGTTTCAAACGCCGGTCGATCCCCGCAGCATCACCCGTTGCCCGGAAGCTCTGGCTCGGCGTCTTAACGATGCTTTGATGCACCGCTCGGTTACCGCGAGATGGTTTTTTGCGATGCGGGCCGGTTTGCAATCGGCCTGGAAAGCCGCCGGCGAAGTCGAGATGCCTCTGCTGATCCTACAAGCCGGGGCCGATGAAATTGTGGACCCTCAAGCCCCCGAACTTTGGCTAAGGCGGGTTCCCAGCCCGGACAAGGCGTTTCGGAGTTTCCCTGGGCATCTGCACGAACTTTTGAACGAACCCGATTGGCCGATCACCGCCGGGATGATCTCCCAATGGCTCGATCAACGCATCGCCTGCGGTCCGTTCTCCGCCGAACTCCCCGAACCCGAACCCGTGGTCTAATTCTCAGTCGGCCCGCAAGATGGCGAGTTGGAATTCGCCGATAATGGCCGCAGGCAGAATTTCTCCCTGCCCATTTCGGATTTCCACCTTGTAGCCTCGGCTTTGAGCTTCTTCGAGGAAGAACGGCAGAGCCGAGCGGCCCGGATCGCCCAGCCAAGCCACGCCGCCGGGAGCCAGCATGCGATCCAGCACGTGCAAAATCGGTCGATGAATTGCCCGCTCGTAAATCACGTCGCTGCCCAAAATGATGGGATAGTGTTCCGTTGGCGGCGCGTTCCAATCCAGCGATTGGGTTTCCAAGTTGGTGAAGCCGTTCAAGCGGGCATTGTAGGCGATGGCTTCCAGGGCGGGGGTTTGATAATCGCTGAACGTGACGGATACTCCCGCCGCCAATCCGGCCAGACCCACCAAGCCCAGGCCCGCCCCCAATTCGAGCGCCCTTAAAGTTTGCCCCTGCGCTAAATTTTCCTTCTGCCAATCGTGCGCGAAAACCAAACGGGCCATTGTTTCGGCGGCGGGCCATAAATACTGCCAAAACGGAACATCGCTGCGTTCGGGCCGATCTGCTGAGGGTCCGTGAGCCGCCAGCGATGCTGGATCTTCCAAAAACGCATCCGGTTCGGCGGGAATCCAAATCACCAATTCGCGAATGCCGAGGCGAAACTCGCGCACCGCCCACCCGCCGGGAACCCGCACCAGAGGCGGTTCGGAACGGATCGGGTCGAATTTCATGCCAACCCCAGTTAAAGGAAGAATCGTGTAAGAATCGAAACCCATGAACTGCTAAGTTGACACGGATCGGAGGCGAATTACAATGGGGTTTCCCGGCTCGAACCTCCTGCACTCCCGCGGGCAACTTGAGTGGTCTTCACCAATCAACGTCCATCCACAGTGCCGTTGGAGCGGGTTCGCGGGTCTTGCCATTTTTCCCTGCAAAAAACCTCCCTCCCCAACTCCCCATGTTTCTCGCTTTGATCTTTGGGTCCGAGATTCGATGGAATTGATTGGCTCTCCCTTTCCACTCAAACCCAGGCGGAGAACCATCCATGCCAAGCCCCTCGCAAAAAGATCTGTTCGACGATAGCACAATGAGCTTCGGGGAACACCTCGAAGAATTGCGGGTTCGCCTTTGGAAAGGGCTGATCGGTCTGGCCCTCGGCGTGGTGTTGATGTTGTTTGTGGGCGACAAGCTGATTGCCATTATTCGCCGGCCCATCGACAACGCCCTGCAAAGCCGAGGCATCATCGATTACAAGGAAGGCGAGGAGGAAACCAAACTCGAAGACCGCAACTGGAAAGACTATTTCCGCGAGTTTTTCGGTTCTAACCCCGAAGCCAAAAAAGAAGCCGAGGCGAAAGCCAAAAAGAAAGCCCTCGGCGAAACCGAGAAGGAAATTGCCCAAGGCGTTTACGTGGAATTTCAGGTTCACGATTTAGCCCAGGCACTCCACGAAGCCGATAGGAAAAGCTACCCCAAGCCGCCTGCGGATGAGGGCCGAAAAATCGGGATGACGATTTGGGCCGAGGAGTTCGCCCAGTTCAAAAAAGCACGCGAAATGGGGCTGCAACCCATCACGCTCACCGTCGAAGAAGCCTTTATGACTTACATTAAAGTCTCGGTGGTGGCGGGGTTGGTGCTTTCGGCTCCGTGGTTGTTCTATCAGATTTGGATGTTCGTGGCGGCGGGGCTATATCCGCACGAGAAGAAATACGTTTACATCTTTCTTCCCATCAGCACGATTTTGTTCTTAACGGGGGCGGTATTTTGTTTCTTCGCCGTGTTTCCCTTCGTGCTGCAATTCCTGTTGAGCTTCAACAAAATGCTGGACACCGCGCCGCAAATTCGGCTGTCGGAATGGATCAGCTTTGCGATCATGCTGCCGGTGATGTTCGGGATCAGTTTTCAATTGCCCTTGGTGATGTTGTTCCTCGAACGCATCACGGTTTTTGAAGTCAAGACCTACCAAGCCCAACGCCGGATGGCGATTTTGGTGATCGCGATTCTCTCGATGCTCCTGACTCCTTCAGACCCGGCGAGCATGATGCTGATGATGATTCCGTTGTGCCTGCTGTACGAGTTGGGCATCCTCATGTGCCGGATGATGGCGGGCAAACAACCCTTCCAACCGGAGCCGATCTGATTTTCAGCGGCCAGGGGTCGGGAATCAGAGGCCAGGGAAGAAAGAGGGGGAGATTGGGAGGTCGGGAGAAGGGGAGATTTCTTCGGCTCAGAATGGCCAAGAAAATTACTTCGAGGTTTTGTGTGCCATGCCCACGGCTTTGCGTGGGCATGCTTTCTGTTGGAAAGATGATGTGTTTCGATCAGGCATGGCCACTCAAAGCAGTGGCCATGCCACCCATCGCTGAAAGCTGACCGCTGAAAGCTCCCTGTCAGTCGAAGAGTTTCCCGGAGCGGGCATCATCCCGCCAGCGTTTGACGGAAGGGCTGCGCTGCGTGGCCGAATCCAAAGGGCGGTAGTTGTTGGTTTGGCCGGTCAATTCTTTCAGTTGTAAAAACGCCAAGGTGCGCACGGTGATGTTGTCTTCCATGAGGTAATCCACCAGTTTGACTGCTTCGGTATTTACCTTCAGATCGCTTTTGCGATAACCCCACAGCAAGCGGTAGATTTTGGTGGCGTCTTCCTTGGTGAAATGCTGGCCCAAGGCATCGCGGAACCGCTGCCCGTCCCGTTTGTCGGGATGGAGCGCCAGCCAACGCCTTGTGCTTTCGATGGTGGCCAAGCGGATGTCCTCCGGCGTGGATTCGCTTCGAGACAGCAAGTCGGCCACGTCCCTTAGGCAGCCGGTCATCGCCAAGGTTTTGGCGGCCATCACGGCCACCATCGGCGGCGTTTTGTCGTCCTTCGCCAAGGGCAGCAAGACGGTGGTCACGTCCGACTCCGCATCGGCCTCTTGAAAGGCTTCGTAAATGTCCCCCATGTATTTCTTCATCAGGCTCGTGAAACTGCGGCTCATGGGGTTCAGCCAATCGGGCATGATTTGTTCGATCATCACCATCGGCGGTTGATCGGCTACGCCCGGATCGACTCCGACCGTCGGCGGTTGAGCGCCCGCGACCGAACCATCGGGAGCCTGATGGGGTGTGACGTTCAAAGATTGTTTGGCGGCTAAAAGCTGTTTTCCCCCCAAGCCGTCGGTCACTTGCACATGCCCGGAATCGACCCAGAGTTTCCCTTCGTACCAATTGGGGGCGCGGCTTTGCTCGACTTGATCGGGCAGGCGGGGAATAATCTCCAAGCCGCAGCGAGTGTTGAGATCGGCCAATTCCAGGTGCAGCACGTCTTTGCCTACGATCACATCGAACGCGATGCGGTCTTCCCCCTCATCGCCGCGCACGAAGAGCACCCGTCCCTGGCTGAGATTTAAGGCGAAGGCCGACGGCAGTTTAGGGGCCACGAACCGGGCCAACGTGCCGCCGAAGAACGTCACCTCGCAATCGGTCTTGGCGATCGAGAACACGGCATCCAACGGTTGTGGGCAAGCCAATTGCTCGCCGGCAATCACTCGGCTGCGATAAGGCAGCGTGCCCCATTCTTTTTGCTCGGCATCGTAATGCAGCAGCATGCCCTTAGTGATGGGGTTGGCATCTTTGCTCGTGTAAAGCACATTCACGGCGGGAGCCTGAGGGACGGTTGGTTCCACCGTGGCGGCGGGGGGGGGTTGTTGCGAAGGCACGGGCGCGAACCGGCCCGGTTTTCTCTGGGACTTCGGCAGGTTTGGGGGTGGCGTTGTTCCCAGCCGAATCGGTGGAGACCACTTCCTGGCTCGGTTTTTTCTCTTCCGGCGTTTTTCCCTCCGCAGGGATCTCCGGTTTGGGTTTGGTCTCGGCAGGGGTCACTTTCGTCTTCTCGGGGGGTTGGGTTTTGCCAGCCGGTTTCTGTTCCGTCTTTGCCGGGGGGGTTGACTTTTGATCGGACTGAGCCAATTCCTTGGGACCGCTGCCGGCCAGAGAGGGATCGTAAATCAGCGAACCCACCCAAATCAGCAATACCAAGCCGATGCACGTGGGAACCAAGGCCCGTTTCCAAAGCGGTTTGGTTTGGGGGAAATCGGGCATTCTTCCAGCCAGCCGGGAAGTTCCCGCTGCGGCTTCGGCGAGGTTCCCATTCGGGGAAGGCTGAACTTCATCGCCCGCGATTGTTGACTTAGCCACAGAGGCCGAAGCCGCCGATTCTTGGGCCAGTTTGGAGGACTTTTGCGTTTTTGACGATGAAGATTCTGGGGACTTGGAGGAACCCGCAGAAGCGGGGGATGCGGCGTGCTCGGGCTGAGTTTGATGGGCCAAGGCGGAGGGAATCAGAGCGTGCAATCGCGCGCGGCTGTCGGCGCTGACGTGAATCGGTCCGCCTAACACCAACGTTAGAATCTGATGGCAGGCGGCCACCTCGGCCAAATGCGTATCGGATTCCAAGCACACCCGTTCCACGTCCGCAATGGATTTGACCGGCAGCGTGTTGTCCAAGTATTCCGCGACCGTGTTGGGGTCGAGTCCCGCGGCCGGTCCGGTCAGTTCGGGGGCTTCGATCCGCCGTCGCCTGAGCACATCCTGGATTCGCTCAACCAATTGCGAAGCGTATTGCGTTTCCTGAATTTTCGTGCCGATTTCCCGAGCTTGCGCGGGTTCCAGCACATCATCCAAATAGGCCAACAGCGTTCGCAGCGTGAGCCGCAAATGCTTGGGTTCTTCCGAGTTTCCATTGGAAGGGGGGGTGTCTTGAACCATGTTTTCTTACCTCGCGACGCGGGTGGAAGCACCACCTCGTTTGATCGAAAAAGTTCCGCCTATTATTATGAGTGGGGATTTCAGCGAGATTTCGTGCAAAATTCCTCGAATTATGCCAAAAATTGCAAAAAAACCGGCATCGCCCCATTGTTTGGCTTTCTTTCCTTGGCCTTCTCGGAAAAACCTTCCATGTTAAAACCCGGTAAAAGACAAACTTGGATGAGCGTTCTTTTCCTGATCGCGGCGATTTTCGCCGGAGATTCTTTCGCTTGGAGCCAACCGGGCGCACCAATGCAAAAACCTGCCGTCAAAAAGATCAAGCGGGTGCTGTTGTTGTCGCAGAAACCGGATGGGCATCCTTGGTCCACGCACGAATATGCCGCCGGCGCGAATGTGATGGCCGCTTGCCTGCAAAAAGTTCCCGGTCTGCAAACGATCATCGTCCCAGCCGATAATCCTTGGACCGATGGCCCGGAGTTGCTGGACGGAGCCGACGGCGCGGTGGTGTTTTTATCGGAAGGGGCTAAGTGGATCGGAGCGGACCCCAAACGGCTGAAGGCGTTCCAACGCTTGGCGGAGCGGGGCGGCGGGTTGGTCTGCCTGCATTGGGGCATGGGCTGCAAAGAGGCCAAGTTCATCGAAGATTACGTGGCCTTGTTCGGCGGATGTCACGGCGGTCCCGATCGCAAATACAAATTTTTCACGACCACGCTGCAACTCGCAACGCCCGAACATCCCGTGCTGCGCGGCATCCGGCCCATTGAAGTTCGCGAGGAATTTTACTACCGCCTCAAATTCGCCAAATCGCAAACGCCCGCTTCGTTTAGCCCGCTCATCAAAGTCTCCGTGAAAGGCGAAGCCCAGCCCCAAACCGTCGCCTGGGCTTGGCAGCGACCCGATGGCGGGCGGTCTTGCGGATTCAGCGGCGGGCACTACCACGAAAATTGGCAGCACCCGGAATACCGCCGACTGATGGCCCAAGCCATTTTGTGGTCGCTGGATCTGCCCATTCCCGAAGAAGGCTTGCCCGTGGATGTGAACCCCAACACCCTCAAACTCGCCCCCCGCGATCCCAAGACTTCCACCAAATAATCCCCAGAAAACATCGGCAAGCCAATGCTTGAGAAATGCCCGTCCATTATGAAAAATCCGCAAGCGAACCCTCGACCAGAAAGATTTTTAATGCACCAGATCATTCGCGATTCCCTCTTTGTGCTGTTTCTTGGGGGAGCTTTGTGTTCGCAGAATTCCATCACCGCGGCGGATTTTTCCACCGAAGCCGATTATTACCGCTGGATCGACATTCCCATTCCTAAGGGCATTGTCTTGGAAGTCGGCGGGATCGAGGAACTGCCCGGGGAAAAGATCGCCGTCTCCAGCAGGCGGGGCGACATTTATTTCATCGAAGGCGCGTTCGCCAATCCGCCGAAGGATGTGAAATTCACCAAGTTCGCCGGCGGTTTGCACGAAGTTTTGGGCCTTTCGCTCGATAAAGACGGTTGGTTGTACGCCACGCAGCGGGGCGAATTGTCCCGCCTGAAAGACACCAACCACGATGGCAAAGCCGACATCGTGGAGACCATCAGCGACGGTTGGGAGATCAACGGCGACTACCACGAATATGCTTTCGGTTCGCCCTTCGATAAAAACGGCCATGCCTGGGTCGTGCTGTGCTTGACGGGTTCTTTCGACAGCCATTCCAAGTACCGGGGCTGGTGCTTGCGAATCGACAAGGAAGGCAACGTGATCCCTACTTGCAGCGGGATTCGCTCGCCCGGCGGGATTGGCTTCAATGCCGATGGCGACGTGTTTTACACCGACAACCAAGGCCCCTGGAATGGCACGTGCAGCCTGAAATGGCTGAGGCCGGGTTCCTTTCAAGGGCATCCCGCGGGCAACCGTTGGTACGATTTGCCCGAAGTCAAAAAGCACTTGGGCGAAAAACCCCAAGATCCCAAAAGCGGCAGCCGAATTATGACCGAAGCCAAAAAAATCCCCGAGTACGAACCGCCCGCCGTGCTCTTTCCCTACGACAAAATGGGCAAGTCGGCGGCGGGAATCGCCTGCGACCTCACCAAAGGGAAATTCGGCCCCTTCGAAGGGCAAATGATGGTCACCGACCAAAGCTACAGCACGGTGATGCGCTGCTTCCTCGAAAAAATCCAAGGCCATTATCAAGGGGCGTGTTTTATGCTTCGCGAAGGCGGCGGTTCCGGGAATTTGGCCTTGAAGTTTGCCCACGATGGTTCGCTGCTCGTCGGCGGAACCAATCGCGGTTGGGGATCGCGAGGCCGCAAACCCTTCGCTTTGGAACGCCTGGTCTGGACCGGCAAAACACCGTTTGAAGTCCAAGAAATGCGGGCCAAGCCCGATGGTTTTGAACTCACCTTCACCCAGCCTGTGGACAAAGCCACTGCCGAGAACCCGGCCTCCTATCAAATGCAAACCTACTGCTACATCTACCAGGCAAGCTACGGCAGCCCGGAAGTCGATCACACCGAGGCGAGCATCAAATCCGTCCGCGTCGCCGAGGATGGCAAGTCCGCCCGGCTGATTGTGGAAGGACTTCAAGAAGGCCACGTCCACGAACTGCACATGGAAGGCATCCGCTCCCAAGCCGGTTTGCCGCTCTTGCACAACATCGGCTACTACACGCTGAACTACATCCCCAAATCGGAATCCAAATAAAGCAGGGGATTCCGGCTTTTCAAGCAATCCACATCACCGGAGATGCCATGCGCCCCATCAATTCGTTTCTCGTTTGTTCCTGCGTGGCGTTGACGGCGAGCGTGTCCGCAGGCAGTGATTGGCCGCAACTTCAAGGGAATGCCGCCCGTTCGGGAAATGCTCCTGATGTGTCCCTGCAAACTCCATTGGGCCTGATTGCTGCGGTTCCGTTGACCGATGGCATTTATGCGTCGCCGGTGGTGAGCCGTGGAAAAGTCTACGCGATGGATGGGGCCGGCGTTGTGTTCGCGATTGATGCTGAGACCGGCGGCGTGCTTTGGCGATTCGCGACCAAGGGCGGAACCGGCAACTGCAACAACGTCGCGGCCCCCGCCGTGGTCGGTGAGTTTCTCCACGTGGGGACAACGGCAGGGTATTACTACGTTCTCGATTGCAATAACGGCGAAGTCATCAAGGAAATCGATTGCCGGGAACCGATATTTTCCGCGCCCGCCGTCGGCACAAATCGTGTGTACTTCGCCACGCTGGGCGCGCGGGTTTACGCGCTCGAGCCAGACGGCGACATCGTGTGGACTTGGGATTTTGTGAAGGAGGTCATTGGATTCCAAGGAGATCGATGGAGCGGCGCGGATTGGCTGGCGTTTAAGAAAGATCGCGTCACCTGGCGAGAGCATTTCGTTTGCTCGCGAGACATTTGCCTTGTCGGCAAGACGGTCGTCATGCCGGCGGGCGGGCGAACGATTTTCCTGGATGATGCCGGTGATGTCCCCAAACTCAGAGCCGTCGGCGTGATTCCCCAATATGCGGGTTCCGAGTATCCGGCCACATTCGGTCAGAGCGCCGACGAGGCGGGCAACGTCTACGTTCAATGGCATCGCCGCGACAACGCGGGCCGAGTGGAGATCCTGCGATTGGATGGCAACAACGTCAAAACCGATTTCGTCCCCGGAAGCGAAACGTCAATTCGCTTGCCGGGGCTGTTGAGTTTTGCGGCGGTCAGCATTCGTGGGAAAGATGTTTACCGCGTGAGGCCGGAACACGGCGTCGGATTATGCCGGCACACTTTAGGCGAAGACCGGCCCGTGGTTCTCGATTCGCCGGCTTCGATCAGCCCGCCGGTGATTGCCGCCAACCATGTCATCTACGGCGGGCTGGATGGCAAACTGCACGTCGTTGCGATTGATGGGAAGAAGAAGTGGTCTTTCGCAACGGCGTTCGCACTCGCCCATCACCTCGCCCGTGGCCGTTGCCGACGGGCGAGTCTACGCGGGCTGTGAAGATGGTTATCTCTACATTCTCGGCCCGGACGGTAAAGCGGAACTGCCCGCGAAGGATCTGGGAATCTCCAAAATTCGCAGCCCGCTCACGGGGCCGTTGGCGGCAGAGAAGTTCGACTGGTACACAAACTACGGCGATTTCGGCGGCTCGAACTCGAACAATCAAGGCTTGAAACCACCGCTGCGGATGCGATGGGCCAGGCGGTTGGAAGGAACCATCAAGCACTTGCCGGTTTGCGGCGGCGGTCGCATGTATCTGCACACGGCCGAAGGCCAAATTCTCGCCGTGGAACAAGACACCGGGCGGCTGTTATGGCGACGCCATTGGCCCGACGTTTATTTGTCGTTCACCTCGCCGCTTTACATCGACGGAAAACTGCTCGTGCCGCAGGCCGGCATCAAACGCTCGATGATGCGCTGCCTCGACGCGGCGACGGGCCGGTTGTTGTGGGAATCGCCCTTCACTGGCTCTCCCAGTTGGAGCCGTCAGTTTCCTCCCGTGGTTCACGGCAACATCGCCATTTATGCATCGGGAACTGGTGAGTATGCCGCCCAAGGTTCGGAGCGATACTTTACGTTCGGCGGAACACCCATCGATCAAAACGGCAAGGAAGTCATGAGTTGGATCTACTCGAACGACAACCCCTACTATCCCAAGGACCACACCCCGCACGTCTGGGCCTGGGATTTGAAGACCGGCAAGATCGTTTGGGAGAAGGATTTTTCCAAGTACGGCCGTGGCGGGAACGACTGCGGAATCTGCGTGCATGACGGGAAGTTTTATTACTCGGTGTTTTTCGGCTACTCGGCCAGCCTCAAAAGACGACGCGGGCTGCCGGCGGAAAACAACGGCTTAACGGCCTGCCTCGATCCGGCGACCGGCAAGGTGATTTGGTCGACCACCGACTACTTTGTGACTTCAAAATGTACGCTCAGTTCCCGCGATGGCCGCATCTATATCGGCGGCAACAATCGAGCGGAAGAAGGCACCGAGGATCGCTTCGTCTGGTGCCTCGATGCGAAAGACGGCTCGCTAATCTGGAAGTCCGATGCGGTGACTTCGGCGTTAAACGTCGTCAGCGTCGGCGAGAAATTTATCTTCTCCAACGCGCTTCGCGGCAAAGGAAACATCTACGACCGCAAGACGGGCAAAGTCTACGCCGGGATTCAAACCAATTATGCTTGCTGCCGGTTTACGCTCTCGGAACCTTACGTCTTGGGGGCCAACATGGACATGATCGACCTCAGCGCCGCCGGCAAGTTGGTTTCGACCGGCCCGGCGATCGACTCGCGTGAATGTCTCGGCGCGGTGGTTTCCAACGGCCGCATTTTCTACGTGTCGCAGGCCAGCGGGTTCGTCGTTTCCCAAACCTACGGTTCCACATCAAAGACGTTGCCCGCCGTATGGGACCGGCCCTTAGATTGAACGCCCCCCTTCCAAATACAGAACCGGGAGGCTGACGTCTCCCGCTCGCCTTCTGGGATTTAATTTTCGGCGTAGGCTTCGCTTTCCGTGCCGGTTTTGACGGGAATCTGCCGGGATTTGGCTCCGGCGGATTTCATCAAAAGTACGGTCAGCACGCCGTTTTTGGATTCGGCGGAAATGTCTTCCGTATTGACCGGCGTGGGCATGGGAACCGAGCGTTCAAAATCGCCTTGCGTGCGCTCGTTGAGATGGACCGTATGCTCGGCCTGCGTCGGCGTGGGCGGTTTGTGGCCTTTTATGGTGAGCATGTTGCCGATGATCGAAACCTGAATCAAATTCGGGTCCACGCCGGGCAGGTCCATCACCACGCGGATGTCGTCTTCGGTCTCGATCAAATCCAGCCGGGGAACAACTTTGTGTTCGCCCCGCAGCCCGAACACGTCGAGCGCCTTCCCGCCTTGCGAACGGGCGGAGTCGATCCAGCGGTCGAGTTCTTGCCGCATGCGTTCCAAAGAGGAAGCCAACGGGCCTTCGGCTTTCGTGTCGTGTTCGTTCATGGTCTCGCTCCTGATGTGTAAACTCTCTCAATGTCAATTGTAGCAACAAATATCTCGAAAACGGAACCACTTCGCGGCTTGTTGGTAGGGACAAAGGGGCAGAGGGGGAAAAAATTTTCCGGTTTTCTAACTGTGTCCCTCTCCCACTTTTCCCCTCTGCCCCTAAAATTCCGCGAGGAAAGCGGTTTTGTGATGAATGCTTGATGACACATTATTTACATGGAGAGGAAATTCGTTCAATCGGTCTGCACTTGAATGCGGCGAGGTTCCGCTTTTTGGGCTTTGGGCAACACCACTTTTAAGACGCCGTTGTTCAGCGTGGCTTTCACGCGGTCGTAATCGACTTCTTCGCTAAGGATGAAGGACCGCAGAAAATCTCCTTCATGGTACTCGCAATGCCGGAGTTCCGCATCCTCGGCCACAGAAGGTTTCACCCGCCCGAACAGCGTGAGCTTATTATTCTGCACTTGCAGTTCCAGCGTGTCTAAAGCGACGCCGGGCAAATCCGCGAGCAGCACCAAGCCCACTTCGGTTTCGTAAATGTCGATCGGCGGTTTGAACAACAAGCGTTCCGAGGCTTCCGCCCGCGAGTAAATCGAATCGTCCCCGCGTTCGGTTTGCGGAACCAATTCGTTCCGCGATTCCGTTTCTGTCGGCTCTTCTTTTGAGTTGGTGGGGGTGTTTTCGCTCATGACTCGTTGCCCTCCACGACGGGAATTTGCCGTGCTTGCGTTTCTTCGGCCTTGGGCAGATGGATTTTCAGAATACCGTTGTTGAATTCCCGCCGAGAGTTCTTCGTGCTTGACGTGTTCGGGAATGGGGATTGTTCGCTGCCAGGAACCGCGAAAGCGTTCGCCCCGGCGAAAGCGTTCTTCAGGAATTTTGGGCGAATCCTCCCGGCTGCCTTTGATTGTCAGCATTCCAGCGGCTATCGTCAATTCGAGATCCTCGGAACGCACCCCCGGCAACTCCGCCATCAGCAGAAACTCATCGGAGCCTTCGTACAAATTCATCGCGGGGTAAGGTTGCCCCAACCGCACGCCCGGAAAGGCCAATGTCACGCCTTGCAGCAGACGATCCACCTCGCGTTCCAGATCGCGAAACGTGTTCCAAGAATGTCCCCAACGAAAAACCGGCATGCTGAATCGCTCCCCCTCAAGAGAGGCCCCAATGGGATTCTCTGCTTCTTTTAAGAACAGAGGAGCAAACAACGTGCCGCAACAGATTTTTTGAGGATCTTGAAAGGGTTTCTGATCATAACCCATTTTGAAATAACAACTTAATGGGTTTATCTTGCCATGAAAAAAACTTGAGATGTGTTCAGGGCGACTGTCAGTTTGACAGCCGGCCCCCGTGATTCTGAACTTCAGCGAGTCTGCCAAACTGGCAGGATGAAAAAATTGGAAATCCATTTCCCCAACCGGCGAGCGATTTTGAATGACAATCCTGAATCCCAAACATGCGGTGTACGTGGGCAGTTTCGATCCCGTGACCTTGGGGCACGTGGACATCATCCTCCGCGGGGCCGGCATTTTTGAGAAACTGACCGTGGGCATCGGCATCAACCCCGAAAAAATGCCGCTGTTTTCCCCCGAAGAACGCTTGAACCTCATGCAAGACGTATTCGCCGATCATCAAAACGTGGAAGTAAAAACCTTTTCGGGTTTGACCGTCCGCTTCGTTCGTGAATGCCAAGCCAAGGTCATGCTGCGGGGCATGCAGCACCTTGACCGACATCGAGACCGAGTTCACGATGTCCCTCGCCAATCACGTCCTTGCGCCGGAGTTGGAAACCGTGTTCCTCATGTCCAACGAAAAATACACGCACATTTCCAGCACGCTCATCAAGCAAATCGCCCAGATGGGAGGCGATGAAGGCGACCGCCTGCTCAGAAATTTCGTCCCGCTGCCCGTGATCGCCCCACTGCTCGCCAAAAACGCCAAATGAGGCGCTCGCAACAAGTCAACGCCGGCGCAATCGCGGGAAAAAAGTTGGAATTGCCCGCAAAAATCTGTGAACCATCTGGGGGAATGCTGCGTTGTCCCAGCTATGGATTACCAACTCAAACCCCATCCGCGCGTGCGTTTGCGGGCGAGCATCCTCGCGGTGGCCCTTTTGCCCTTGGCCATCTCAACCGTAAGCTGGCCGGCCAAAGCAGGCGGTCTGCTTTTGTGGACTCTGATGCTCGGCAGTTACCGCGTGGCCTGGCTTCGCGAGGACCGCTACGAGCAACAATTCTTCATCGGGTTCGTGCCTCTTAAAGTTCATAAATGGCGGTTGAAGCGGATTGATGCGCTCGGCGTAGACATTGAAGAGCCGGTCGGCATCTTATGGGTCTTTCTCATCGGCGCGTGGATGTGGCTCTCTTTCTGGGTGTTTGATTGGCTGTTTCCTTGGCTGGGTGGGCGATATCGATTGTGGTTTCTCACGCAATCCAACAAACGCGTACTCGCCTGGCAGGGGAATTGCGAAGACACGCTCAAAGAAACCATCGCACAATTCGAAGAAGCCACCGGTTTGCGGAGCGAACGCACGGACTTTAACCGCTAATTCGCCCCGCGAAAACCATTCAAGCCGGCATCGTTACCTCACCCGATAAGTTCGCGTTTTGCCGTCCGGGCCGATTTGCACGGTGTAGCTTTTGCCGTCCGGGGCGACCGAGGCTTTGACCCACGTTCCTTGGCAACCGGCGGTCTGCCCGCCGTTGGCGATAAACTCTTTCGGGGTTTGCTCATCGGCTTTCAGTTTCACGTTGCGGTGCAATTGATAGAGATCTTTCAGCGATTCGCATTGTCTCAGGGTGGCAATCGTGTCCGCATGCCCGCCTTTGGTGGGGCCGTTGCACATCACCGCCACCACCGGATCAATCGCCCGCACCAACACGGGGTTATTGCTGGCGGGCAAACCGTGATGCGTGACCATAAACAAATCCACTTGGCCCAAGGGGTTGTTGGGCAACATCAGCTTGGCTTCCACGTTCCAAGTCAAATCGCCGCAGCAAAGAAATTTGAAGTCCCCAAACTTCAACAAAAAACTCACGCTGGCGGCATTGTCCGAAGCATCCCGCGGACGCGGTTGATGCAATTTCGCGAACGGATTCGGTTTGCCTTCGTTGGGAATTACCTCCCGGCTCGCGGTCACAATCTTCACCGACAACGGCGTCTCGCCGGACTTCAAAGGCAACATGTCGCCGGCTTTCAAGGTCTTGGATTGATTCTGCGCCGCCGCCCGGTATGCAAAAATTCGGTCCCGAAATTTTTGGTCTTCAGCCAACTCGGCGGGAATGCCGCGATCCCAAAAGTTGCGAATTTTGATCTCGCTCGAAAGCGCCGCGTGATTGCCGTAATGATCCAAATGCCAATGCGTGACGGCGGCGTGATCCAATTGCTTCCTTTTGGCCACGTCGCGGGCGACTTTCAGAATGCGGTCTCGGTCGCGGCCATTGTTGTCGGGATAGCCCGAATCGATCAACAAGGATTCCCCCTGAGGCGTGACAATCAAAGTCGCCGCCCCGCCTTCCACATCAATAAAATAAAAATCCAACCGCTTGTCGCGTTCATCGGCGAGAAGCGAAAAGGGAACGAGCAAACTCAACAAACAAAACCCAACAGCGATTCTCGCGGGATTCCTCATGGCGATTCTTTCAAGGTTTGGAAAGTGGCGGCAGAGATGTAATAAAATCTCTTCAAATTATGCCCAGGATGCCCTCAACTCGCAATTCGCTGGCGATGTAGTCTCGCTTCCCGTTCAGAAAACCCCGTGCCGCCAATTGAACAAAGCCTCCCGATGAGATAACGTCAATTGGAGAGATACAGTATCCATCGCGTGAATCCATCGTGAGAAAGGGTTTCGCATGAAACTTCACCTAGCTTTGATCCTGCTGCTTCCTCAGCTAGCGGTCCCCGTGGCCGCCGAGGAGGCGGACCCGTTTTCTGATGCCTACGTTCATCGCCAAAAAGGCCGTTACGCAGAGGCCGAGGAAGCCTTAACCCGGCTCGCAAAAAGAGAAGTCGATCCCGCAAAATTGGCGATTGAGTTAAGCCGCGTTCAAGAGGCCAAAGGCGAATGGGAAAAACTGACGGGGCAGCTCGAAACCGCCGCGAAAACGAATCCCCAAAACTCCGATCTTTTAGCCCGACTGGCGGAAGTCAATTTTCGCCAAGGCCGCTATGAAGAAACCAAGAAAATCCTCGACCGGGTTTTGAAACTCGACGGCGAGCATCCGCGCGCCCATTTAGTGCTAGCGGATCTCTATGCCGAAACCGGGCAGATAGAAAAAGCACTACAAAACTATGTGTGGTTCGTGCGGTATTATAACCGCATTCAGCCCACGGATGCGGAAACGCTGGAACTCATCGCGCAGGGATCTTTGCAATATGCCCGTTGGAAAGGCTCTTCGCAAATCTTGAAGTTCGTAATCAATACGCTCTGCCCGGACATGCTCAAAGCCGATGCGATCTATTGGCAGGCGCATTATATTGCGGGCGATTTGTTGCTGGATAAATACAACCGCGCTCAAGCGATTCCCGAACTCAACCGGGCGCTGGCGATCAACCCCCGCGCTGCCGATGTGCTTGTCTCACTAGGAAACGCGGCTTCTCAAAAGCACGATATGGAACAGGCAGAGGACTATGCCGATCAAGCATTGAAAATCAACCCGAAACATATCCCGGCCTGTTGGCTCAAAGCGGATGTCTCTATCGCCGCCGGCCAGTTTTCCAAAGCGATGGAAGTTTTGAAAACCGCGCTGGAAGTCAACCCGCACGAACAACGCACGCTCGCTAGGCAAGCGGCTGTGTTAATTTTCCGCGATGGCCCCCCCAGTGCCGAACAACTAAAAGCCTTACTAGCCAACCTCACGACGATTGAGGAATACCAACCCAAGAACCCGGATGAGTTCACAAAACTCGTCATTGCCCTGGCTCAACGCAATCCGCATCCGGGCTATTTTCTGGCGATTCTGGGGGAAGCACTCGACTCGCGGCGGAAATACGAACTGGCGGAGATGGTTTTCGAGAAAGCCATTCAATCCATGCCGCAGCTTTCCGCGCCGAAAACTTCGCTCGGCATGCTCTATATGCGCGTGGGAAAAACCGAAGAAGCCGCCAAACTCTTGGATGATGCCTTCAAAGCCGATCCGTTCCACGTCCGCGTGAGCAACATGCGGAAAGTTTTGAAACTGCTCGATGGCTATGAAACGATTTCAACCGAACACTTTGTGATTCGCGTGGATTCCGAACTCGATAAAGTGCTCGGCCAATATATGGCCGAGTATCTGGAGGAAATCTATCCCGAACTCACCCAGCAATTCGGCTATGAACCGCCTCACCGAACGCATTTCGAGATCTATAACCAGGCCAAGGGACTCTCGGCCCATCAATGGTTTAGCGCGCGGATGGTGGGCTTGCCTTGGATTCAAACGGTTGGGGCTTCCACGGGCGTGATGGTGGCCTTGGCCTCGCCCACGGCGGCGGAAAAGCCGTTCAATTGGGCGCGGGTGATGAAACATGAGTTCGTCCACATCATTACGCTGCAACAAACCAAGTTCAACATTCCGCATTGGTTCACCGAAGCCCTTGCCGTCACCGCAGAGGGCGGCAACGGCCCCGAAGTTTGGAACAAGTTGCTATTAGCCCGCGTGCCCAAGGGAGACATTAGAAGTCTGGACGATTTGAACGATGGCTTCGTGCGGCCTAAGTCGCCGGAAGATTGGCAATTCGCGTATTGTCAAAGCCGGCTGTATGCGAAATATATGATTGAGGTTTACGGCAAAGACACGATCCCCAAAATGCTCGCTGCCTACCGCCTTAATGAATCCACCAAGCAGGCGATTCCTAAAGTGTTCGGCGTGGATGTAGAAACTTTTGAGAAGGGGTATCATGATTATCTCGATCATTTAGTCAAGGAAATTCAAGGCGGAGTTCCCGAAGAGCCGAAAACGCTGGCGGAACTCGAAAAAGCTGCTCGAACCAAACCGGATAGTGCGGCGGCAATCGGCAGATACGCCGCTGCGCTTTTGGCGGCTCACAAATGGGACGAAGCCCAAAAGCTTGCCGAGAAGGCGATTGCTCTGGACAAAACCGAAGCACATGCCGCCGTCGCATTGGCTGCACTCGCGGTTCGCGACCGAGACGCGAAGAGCGCCGTGAAATACCTAGAAGAAGCGCTGACGGTTCCGCCGGATCAGAACGTGCTGGAACTCTTGGCGAAATTAAAGCTCGCCCAGAAAAAGTATGCCGAAGCTCGCGAGTTATATGCCCGGGGCCGGAAAGCGTTTCCTCACTCTTCCACGTGGCTCAAAGGCTTGGCGGCGGTGGCGTTGCGAACGGATGATGAAGCCGCCTTGAAGTCCGCGCTTCAAAAACTCACCACGCAAGAAATCGACAATGCCGGCTATCCCAAAAAACTCGCGCAACTTGCCATGAAAGATCAAGACTATCAGGCCGCGAAAAATTATAGCCTTCAGACGTTATATATTGATGTGATGGATGCCGAAACGCACCGGATGCTAGGCCGGGCTTATGAAGGGTTAGATTCCTATAAGAAGGCGATTCAAGAATATCGGGTTGCATTGCAACTCGCGCCCGCGACGACTGAAACGGAGCTTGGGCTTGCCAGAGTCTACGTTCATGAAAAACAACTCTCCGAAGCAAGAAAAATCTTGGAAACCTTGCTGAAGCGAGAACCCGACAATCCACAAGCACGGGCCTTGCTGCATCAAATCAAATAAGCCACTGTCTTATCGAGCCTCAACGATTGCCGTTTGAACTATGTCCACGATTGCCGATTCTTCTTCGCGAAACAACCCCGCGGGTTTTCCGTGGTTGTTCTCGGCGAGGGTTGATTTGGGAGTGTTTTTAGGAAGCGCCCTGCTTTCGTTAACGCTGTTGGCAGTGGGCGGGGCGATGGGGATTCTGCACCGGGACACGCCTGGTTGGGCTTGGGTCTCGATGATATTATTGATCGATGTCGCCCACGTTTACGCCACGGGATTTCGGGTGTATTTCGATCGTGCGGAACTCGCCCGCCGACCGGGGTTATATTTCGGTGTGCCGTTGTTGGCCTTTCTTGTCGGCTTAGCTTTATATGCTCTGGGCGGCCAAGTGTTTTGGCGGGTGCTGGCCTATTTGGCGGTGTTCCACTTTATCAGGCAACAATACGGTTGGGTTGCGCTCTATCGAGCCAAGGCCCAAGAACGCGAACTTTGGGGACGGCGACTAGACACCGCCGCGATTTATTTGGCCACGTTGTATCCCCTCATCTATTGGCACGGCCATTTGCCCAGGGGTTTTGAATGGTTTTTGCCGCAAGATTTTCTCGCGGGACTTCCCGAAACCGTGGCGGACGTTCTCGCGCCGATCTATTGGGGCGTGATGGCTCTCTATCTCTTTGTTGCCGCCCGGCGTTGGCGGCACGGGCGGGGGAACCCCGGCAAGGACATCGTCGTCGCGACCACGGCGGTGTGTTGGTACGTGGGGATTATTACTTTCAATTCGGACTATGCCTTCACCGTGACCAACGTGATTATTCACGGCGTGCCATATATGGCATTGGTCTATTGGTATTGGCAAATGCGAGAGAACCGCCCGCTCGCCGTTAGGCATTCCTCTTGGCGAATGCTAGTAATGTTTTTGGGGACGATCTGGCTGTTGGCCTACTTCGAGGAATTGATGTGGGATCGCACGATTTGGCAGCAGCGGGGCTGGTTGTTCGGCGATTCTTATCGAGCCGAGGGTTGGAAGTTTCTGCTCGTTCCCCTGCTGGCCGTTCCGCAATGGACGCACTATCTATTAGATGGATTTATCTGGAAGCGGGGAAAAAATCCAGAGTTCGCCCGCATCGCGCAAGAGCTAGTTTTGGCGGCTCAGCAGGTGCTTCGCCCTCCCGGTTCAACCCGCATTCTTGGCCGTCACAAATCATTAGTACCGAACGCGATCGTTTTCGCTCCATCACAAAACCAACGGGCCAACTAGCGAATTTGTTTGGGTGGTTTTTGGCCTTTGGGAATTCGCGTGGTGTATTTGCGGTTTTTGATGCGGTCTTTCCATTCGCGTTGGGCGGCGGCGACGGTGTCGGGGGATTCCAAGAGTTCAATGGCCGTTACCGCGAGAACTTTCGCGGCATAGACGATGCCTTTTTCGCCCAAAGGCGAAGCGATTGCGGCCACGTTTTGCCAACTATGGCCGGGACTATCCGCCGCGAAACACGCCGTCCGCATTCCGCCGGTGGGCACGTGCCAACTGATGTCGCCCACATCGGTGGAGCCTTTGCTGGGTTGGTTGGATTCGGCGACGGTTTTTACGGATTCCTCGATCGCCAACGGAAATTTGCTGCCGAACTGCTCGATGAGCGGTTGCTGTAAACGGCGGGCGAAGGCGCGGTCTTCTTCGCTGAATTTCGGCGGTCCAATGGTTTTTAAGTTTCGATAGAACAGTTCGGACAAGGTGTTGTTGGTAATGATCTCGTGGCAATCGGTGTCGATGGCGAGCGACATTTTGGTGCGGGTCATGAGTGCCGCCCCTTGGGCGATGTCTTTGATCCAATCGAAATATCGCTCCACATCTTCGTGGGAATCGGCCCTGACAAAATACCAGACCGTGGCTTCGGCGGGCACGACGTTCGGCGCGCCGCCGCCGTTGGTGATGACGTAATGCAGCCGGGCATCTTCTTTGACGTGCTCCCGCATATAGTTCACGCCTACGTTCATCAGTTCGACGGCATCCAGGGCGCTTTTGCCGCTTTCGGGACTGCCCGCCGCGTGCGCGGAAAGCCCGTGAAAAGTGAACTTAGCGGAGATCACCGCTTTGGAACTTCCCGCCCAGGGTTGGTTGTTGGTCGAAGGATGCCAGTGCAGGCAAACGTCCAAATCGTCAAACACGCCGGCCAAGGTCATATAAACTTTGCCGATCACGGTTTCCTCGGCAGGGGTTCCGTATAGCCTGATTGTGCCGGGCAGTTTTTGTTGTTCCATCACGTCTTTAACCGCGAGCGCAGCTCCCAGTGCGCCGGAGCCTAATCCGCTGTGCCCGCAGGCGTGGCCGGGTTTGCCTTCGGTGAATGGTTCGCGAACGGGCGACGTTTTTTGCGACATGCCGGGCAGGGCATCGTATTCGGCGAGGATGCCGATAATGGGTTTTCCCGAACCGTATTCCGCCACGAATGCCGTTGGCATATTCGCCAACCCCGACTTGATCTGAAACCCCGCCCGCTTCAATTGCGCTTTTATTAAGTCCGCCGATTGGCGTTCCTGCAAACCGACTTCTGCGAATTCCCAGATTTTGCGATTCGTTTCCAAGATCGCGGCTTGATTTTGTTCCACGCTTTGAATGGCGGCTTGTTGTGCGGGGCTGAATTTCGCGTCTTCCTCGGCCTTTGTCGAGTTCATGCCCAAAGTAACGAGCGATAGCCCCAAGAACACCAGCCGGAATTTCGTGGAGTGCATATAGTCACCTTCATTGTGTTTATGGGGATGGGTTTTAGTCTGTAGTCACTCAGAGTCTATCCGGAAACTGATCTATCCATAAGTGCCGATTTTTTCGAGACTTGTCGCATTCCGTTTTTCATTGACCACAAAGGAGTGCTGGCATGTCTCAAGTCGCGAGTGTTCGAAAAAACTATCCCACCGATTTGACCGACGAACAATGGGCCCTTGTTGAACCGCTGATCCCCGGCCCCAAAAATCGCTGGGGAGGAAGGCCGCGGACAATCTCGATGCGAGAAGTCCTCAACACGATTTTGTATCTCAACCGCACGGGTTGCCAATGGGACATGCTTCCACACGACCTGCTGCCCAAAAGCAGCGTTTATGATTACTTCGCAAAGTGGCGGGATGACGGAACCTTGACGAAGATCATTGCAGAATTGCGGACTCAAATTCGCGTCCAAGAAGGACGGGAACCTACGCCCAGCGCCGCTTGTATCGACAGCCAATCGGTGAAGAGCACGGAAGTGGGTGGCGACGAGCGCGGCTATGACGGCGGCAAGAAAATCAAGGGCGCAAGCGTCATTTGGTTGTGGACACCCTGGGGCTGCTCATCGTTGTGCTGATTACTGGAGCGAACGTTGATGATGGGACGGCTGCTCCCGAAGTGCTGGCGCAGATGTCCCAAGAGGACTTCCCCCGATTGGAAACGATCTTCGGCGACAACAAATATCACAACAAGAAACTTGAGGCCTGGTTGAAGCAAGACCGCCCTCAATGGAAAATGGAAGTCAATCGCCCACCCGAAGATGCAATAGGATTTCAACCCGTGAGGATCCGCTGGGTCGTCGAACGATCGAACGCCTGGCACGGACGTTGTCGCCGGAACAGCAAAGACTATGAACGACGCCCCGATTCGAGCGCCTCGATGATTCAGATCAGCCATATCCACGTAATGCTCAGAAAACTCGCTCCCAACAAACGCAACGCCAAGTTCAACTACCGCACGGCGGCGTAAGCTGAAAAATAAGAGAAACATTTCCGGATAGACTCTCACATGCGATAAACCGCTTTGACCACCAATCCTCCGACGGGCTATTTGAACATTGCATCGTTCGAGTTGCCGCGGGAGAGCAGGTAGGCCATCAAGTCGAGGATTTCTTCTTTCTTGAAGGTGTTTAACAGACCTTCGGGCATCATGGATTTGGTGGCGGGTTTGATAGCCTCGATGTCGCCTTGCTTGACCGAGACTTGGGCGTTGGGGTCGAGCATGTTGGTGTTAATGATGAGGTTTTCGCCATGCAGGTTCATGATTCGCCCCGTGACCACTTCTCCGTCAGTGGTGGCGATGGTGATGGCGGCGTATTGATCGCTAATGACCTTGCTGGGATCAACGACCGATTCCAACAAATCGTGGACGTTAAACCTGCCGGCCAGCGCGGTGAGATCCGGGCCGATGGCTCCCCCTTGATTGTCGAAGCGATGGCAGGCAAAACACTTGGCCTCGCCGAAGAGTTTGCGGCCTCTTTGAAAATCGCGGCCTTTCAGCCCCGCTTTGACCACGGGTTCCAATTCCTTCAGCTTCCACTCCTTGACCAACTTTCGCGGCGGAGAGTTGCTCACGACGTTCGTGCCGTTGGGTTTCAGCTCGAATAGCGGTTTGAGTTCTTTCTTTTCCGCCTTGGTCAAGTTGGCGATGGCTCCCTTTTGAATGTCTTGAACGAACAGGCTAAAACTTGCTCCGCCTCGGTAGTTCATCGCTTTGTGGAACCAGCGGAAATAGTCCTCTCGCAACGGCTTCGTCCAGCCGGTCTTCAACATCCGCAGCGATTTGGCATAGTTGATTTGCTCTTCCTGCGTGGGGGCATTTGCGAGCAGTTTCATGCCTTTGGCTGCGACCTGGGGCGATTGCAGATAGACCAGAATTTGACAGAGTTCCGCATTTAAGGGTTCCCCATTGGCGGGAAACCACGGATCGAGACGTTCGATCAAGGCTTGGCGGTTGTCTTCGCTGACCTGTCCCAACCGCAACAAAGCCAATTCGTAAGCCCTTAAGAGTGCAATTTTTTCAGACTCGTTCAGCGATTTCCAATCCAAGCGATTGAGCGCCCCTAACACGCGGGTCTGAAGTCCCGGTTGCTTGCCGACTCTCGCCAAAGCGATCAGAGAGGTGACGACCGTCCTTGGGTTGGGATCGGTTAAGGCTCGGTCTTGCCACCAAGAGACGTCTTGATGTTCCAACGCGACCCGCGCGGCATAACGGATCGCGCGGTCCGGGCTGCTGAGCGAGGGCCATATATTGTCGATGGCTTTTTCTGAAAGCCGTTTGTGCATGGCTTCCAATTCGCGGCGTTTGGCGTGGGCATTTTTGGTGGCTTCATCGGGGAAGGAAAACTCGGTGACGGCTTGGGTCGATTCGTCGCCCGTGTACGTCACGCGGTAAAGCCCCGATGTGGTTTTCCTGCCGCCGATCGCAAAATACATCGCCCCATCTTGGGGATTGATGACCACATCGGTCAAAGGCAAAGGCACGCCGGTGACGAATTCTTCCGCCTTACCTTGATAAGAGGCTCCGCTGGGTTCGAGATGAACGGCGTATAGTTTGCCGTAGCTCCAATCGCAGCAGAACATCGCTTGCTGATATTTCGCCGGGAATTTGGCTTTGTAGCCGAAGCAGACGCCCGTGGGCGAACCGGGGCCGATGTCCAACACGGCGGGCACACTATCGGGATAGTACGCGGGCCATTTGCCGCCGCCGTTCCTCCAGCCAAATTCCCCCCCGCTGACCGCCTGGCAAATTCGCGTGGGGCGATACCAAGGCGTATTCATGTCCCATTCCATGTCGGCATCGTAGGTGAAAAGATCGCCGTTCAAGTTGAAGGCAGCATCGTATTCGTTGCGAAAGCCGACCGAAATCAGTTCCCAATTCTTGCCGTCGGGATCGACTTTGCTAATCCATCCGCCCGGGGCGGGCGTGCCTTTCATAAAGCCCCTGCCGTACACGCGGGGCAACATCAGGTCTTCATCCCAAACTTCCGGCACGCGGGAAGAACTGAATTTCGTCAGCCGTGTCTTGTCGCCGCAAACGACGTACAACGATTTGCCGTCCGGCGCAAGCACCACGGCATGCGGACCGTGTTCGGAATTGCCGTCCAATAAGCGAAGGGTTTCGACGGAATCGAGTCGGTCATCGCCATTGGTATCGCGAACGCGGTATAAGCCGCTTTTGTATTTGCCGCCGGCATTAACCATCACATAGAGGCTATCGAAGGCCCACAGCAATCCTTGGGCTTCGCCGATGTCGGCTTGGATCGGCTCGACGCTTAACCCCTCCGCCGTGCCCAAAGGCGGCAGTGTGACGCGGTGCAGCTTGCCGTATTGATCGGAGACAATCAACCGGCCTTTGGGGTCCATCGTGAGGTTGACCCAAGAGCCTTGGGTTTTTTCGGGGACGTTATAAAGCCGTTCGACCTGAAACCCCTTCATCGATTTGATGTTCGCGACCGGCGTGGCCTCGGCGGAAAACCCAAGGGCGGGCCACAAAATCCCCGCGAACAAAATCGCCAATCCAACTCGCTGCATGATGAAAAACCTCGTGAAGATGTCCGTGAAAATATAGGTCGCCAAAATGAACTTATCTTTTAACGATTCAAAGTGACCAGAAGGCTGACACTTTCCTACAGCCTAAAGTCTACAGCCTATTTGGGGGTGAGCGTCACCGTGACGTTTTGGTCGATGGTAAACTTCAACCCCAAGGGATCGCAAAGCGCCTTGAAGAATTCTTCGCCGGTGGCTTGTTTTACGTCAAGTTTGATGAAGGCATTGAGGTCGATCTTTTTCGCGGCCAGTTGGGCCGGGTCGTACTGGATTTCGATGCCCGATTCTTCGAGCTTTTTGAACAGATCGATGGCGGGCACGTTCTCGACGCGGAACGTGAACTGCCGCCTGCGAATCGGCAGTGGTTTGCCGGCTGCCGGTTTACCTTGGAAAGAGTTGCGATTCGTTCCCGACAGCGATTCGTGCTGCTCCAACGTGGCACTTAAAAGCACGCGGTGGTTTGCCGCATCCACGCGGCAGCTTGCGCCGGGCAGTTGCCGCTCGATGGTTTTGGCCGCCGTATTCAGAAAGTGTTCCCATACCGCGCGAGACGCCCGCTTCGAAGGTGCTCCGGCGGGCAGATAGGCTTTTTCGACTGTGATGATTTGCGGCACGGGAACCAAACGGATTTCCGAGGCATCCGCGTTCCAAGTAAAGGTGAAATCGAACTGAATCAAGATCAACGAAAGCGCTTCGGTCATCGTGGCTTTTGGCAGCGTGGCCGTGGCCCAAAGATCGTGCGGAACCGCTTCCGGGTTGACGATTTTCACTCCCGCCTTAGCGGCCACAGCGACAACAAACTGCCGGGGTTCGTCCAGGTCGTTCCAATGCACGGTTTGGCTGCGGGCAAGCTCCAAAGCCCGGCCTTTCGGCAAACGGGTCTTGATGGCCGAGAGTTCCGCCGCCCGGATTTGTTCGAGCGTCCGCAGTTTGAGAGCGCGGTTCGCCGGACCGAAATACACCACGTTTCCCAGAATGCAAAATTCCGCTCCGGCGGTTTTTGCCGCCGCCTGAAACCCCGCCGCGAGCGGTTGAAAATTGAGTTCCAAATCCAACGCTTGGTTGGGGTCGATCCCGCGATCCAACAGCACGGCGGTTTGGTTCTCGTCGGCCAATTGCTTGAGAAACGTCCGCAAATCCAAATGGTGCCAATCGCCGCTGAGGTTCTTTTCCAACGCTTTGGCAAATTGCTCTCCGGTCAGCCTGGCGGGGATGGGACGATTCAGCACGGCCTCATCCGCAGGACCGGCCAACATCAAAACGCACAACAGTGGAAGAGGATTCGCCATGATCGGTTCATAATACAAGCTAAGAACCAAAATTTTAAGCGTGAGGGAAAATCGCCTGCGGCCTTCTCGACGTGCCCGCCCTTTGGCAAGGAAAACCTGGCCAAAAATGGCAAAAGCTCCCTGCCTCGAAAGACAGGGAGCTTCGACGGTACATCACGCCGCACTAACGCACGGGTGAGCCGCACAGGAATACTTCACACTTGGTTTGGGCGAATTAGTTGCCACAGGTCGAACAGCCACTTTGAGCGGGAGCGTGACCGCCGGAGTTGCAGCACGATTGGCACGGGGCACAGCAATGCACGGGCACTTGCGTGGTAATAGTCTTACAAACCATGTGGCAGACTTGAACTTGGATTTCCTTCTGAACTTGAACCGGAACGCAAACCGTATAGGTTTCTTTCTTGTCTTCCTTCACGGTTTCGTAATGGGTCACGTTGTATTTGCGGGTCTTTTCGACGGGCACGGCCACACAGTAGTTGACGGTGCGGGTCTTTTCGACGGGCACGGCCACGCAGTAGTTGACGGTGCGGGTCTTTTCGACGGGCACGGCCACGCAGTAGTTGACGGTGCGGGTCTTTTCGACGGGCACGGCCACGCAGTAGTTGACGGTGCGGGTCTTTTCTTCTTTCATCCAAGAGCAGTGCTTCACTTTGCAGGTTCTGGTCTCGGGTTTGCAGACCGTCACATGGTAGGTGTAAGGAACTTGTTCTTGAACGTGATGGCAAACTTTCACCTTGCGGGTGTGTTGTTCTGGTTTACAGACGGTCACCTTGTAGGTGTATTCCTCGGGAACGCAAATCATTTTATTCACGGTGTAAGGCACTTGCGTTTGCACGATGTTGGGAACCCAAACCTTGTAGGTGCAGGTCGTCGGGCAGGGATTGCAACACGGATTGCAGGGGTTGGCCGGGATTGTATGGGTGCGTTCTTCCCATTGGCCTTGGTCGCAACAAACAGTGCGGTGGTGCGTTTCTTGCACGCACTGGCTGACCATGCGGGTTCCTTTGCGTTCTTCAGTGTGGGGAACCATCACGCAGTAGGTCTGATCTTTTTCTTCCCAAACCGGTTTGCTCACGCAACGGGTTCCGGTGCGTTCTTCGGTGTGGGGAACCATCACCGTGTAGGTTTGATCCGTTTCCGTCCACACGGGTTTGCAGACGGTGTATTTTTCTTCGCGAGTCCGTTGTTCCATTTCGCAGACGGTGTATTTTTCTTCGCGAGTCCGTTGTTCCATTTCGCAGACGGTGTATTTTTCTTCGCGAGTCCGTTGCTCCATTTCGCAAACGGTGTATTTTTCTTCGCGAGTCCGTTGCTCCATCTTGCAAACGGTGTAAGTTTCCGTTTTTTCTTCAACGTGAGGAACCTGCTTGCAAACGGTATAGGTCCGTTCGCGTTGTTCCTGCTTGTATTCGGTCACGTTCACGGTGCGGGTTTCCGTCACCCATTCCGGCACCATCACGGTGTGGGTGCATTCTTGGTAGCACGTCGTGTAACACGAGGCCGGGGCACAATTCGCGGCACAGTTGCCGCAAGGATTCGCTTGGACAGCCGAAGCCATCATGGCCAACGGGAAAATAAATGCGAGGCAGCGTTTCAACATAGGATCGATCTTTCTTACTCAAAGAATGTGACGTCATGGAGCGGGACCCACTGTTCCCTCCCCCTTCAACGAATAAACTCTTCTTGCCTGTGCGAACTTCCAGCCGATTGCGGTGATGCGCTAAAGCGTGATACTCCTCCTTTCCTTGGCGATGCCGAGATATGATGGAGTGAATAATTGGCAAAGGTATTGTTCGAGAAATCGCAATTCCTCCCCGCTTGCCGTGCAAATAGAATGGAGAAATTGGGAGAACAACTTTGACTAATCCCTTTGAGAAAAATATAACGGGCGGCGTAGACTGAACGCAATTCGATTCCTAAAAAAATCCGCAAATTCTTCGCAATTTTTCCAATCGCCGCAAAGCACCAAGACTCACGGAGCAACCGGGGCAACCACACTGATTTGCATAAGCGGAAACCCCGAAATGGAATGAGGAATTTCCCCACTCCACGGGTCACCAATCAACGCCCAGGCATCGCGGGGAAACCTTGAAAACTCCTTGCAATCAAGGCGAAAAACCAGCGAGGGAGTTGGACGAAAGCTCCCGCTGCCGGGAATTCTTACAGCATTCGGGACCGACTGCGTTCGCGCAAACTTGGCCCTCCGCCAAAGCCTTGTCACCAAGAGTGCCGGATCTGCTCCCTGGCTGTGATTTTTTCGGTTTGCCTATAGAATGCCGGTAAGCCTAGGGGGTTCAAGCAGTGATGTTCCGCGGGGAGTAATCGGTCAAACTCTACAAACCCGCAAAACCGGTAGGAAAAGCGAACCACACAGAAAGCATGAAGACTATGATTCGATCCGCAGTGACTGTCAGCCTAGTCAAAGAAGCCCAAGGGGGGCCGTTCGTGTTTTGGGACGACCTTCCTGCCGCCTGCAAAACAGCGGCGGAGTTGGGTTTTGATGCCATCGAGATTTTCGCTCCCTCGCCTGCTGCGGTGGATGCCCCATCGCTTCAGGCATTGCTGAAACAGCACTCACTCCAAGTTGCCGCCGTGGGAACCGGAGCGGGCATGGTGATTCACGGTTTGAACCTGACCGACCCCAACCCCGCACAGCGAACCTCGGCCAAGGATTTCATTCGGCGAATCATCGATTTCGGCGCTCCCTACGGCGCACCGGCGATCATCGGTTCCATGCAAGGCAAATGGGGCAAAGAAAATTTCCCGCGATGCAGCGCTCAATTTATTGGCCGAGGCATTGAACGAATTGGGGCAATATGCGGAATCGCAAAACGTACCCCTGATCTACGAACCCTTGAACCGCTACGAAACCAACCTCGTCACCACCGTGGAAGCAGGCGTGAATCTGCTCGATTCGCTCTCGACGAAGAACGTCAAGCTCTTGGCGGATTTGTTCCACATGAACATTGAAGAAGTCAACGTCGCGGATGCGATTCGCGCGGGAGCGGGTTCTATCGGGCACGTGCATTTTGTGGATTCCAACCGCAAGCCGGCAGGACGAGGCCACTTAGATTTCACGCCGATTGCGAAAGCGCTTCGAGAAACCGGCTACGAGGGCTATGCCTCCGCCGAAGCCTTGCCGTTTCCAGATTCCAATGCCGCCGCCGCCCAAACTATGGTTGCTTTTAAGCAATACTTCAAATCGTAAAACCTATTAGCTCTGGCTCTATGTTGATTTCAAGTTGATGAGGACAATAAGTTTCTTCCTGGTTTTCCGCCCGCATAAGCCCTGGTTGTGTTGAGCGCTTCAAAATCAAAATCTTGAAATGATTTCCTTAGCGGTATTCGGCAAGCCTCACGGGCGTTCGGGTTTCGGGATGCGTTGGCCTTTTTTGCGGCGTCGGTTTTTCTCGCGGGCTTTTTGGGGTTTCCGCCGTCCGGTTTTGGAATCCTTTGTATCAATGGCTTCACCCATCTTTTGCGCCAATTCCTGAATGCGGTCCCGCAATTGGGCGGCCCGTTCAAATTCCAAATTCTGCGCGGCTTGCAGCATCTCCGCCTCGAGTTCGTTCAACAACTCTTGCGTGACGTATTGCGATTCGCTTTTCATGCCGCTGGCATCGCGTTCGATTTGATGGGCTTTAATTTCTTCTTCGATCCCCTTGCGGATGGCTTTGCGAATCGTCTCCGGCGTGATCCCGTGCTCTTTGTTGTACGCCATCTGCAACTGCCGGCGGCGGCTGGTTTCTTCCATCGCCCGCTGCATGCTGTTGGTGATGGAATCGGCGTACAAAATCACCTCGGCATTCACGTTGCGGGCGGAACGCCCGATGGTTTGAATCAAACTCGTTTCGCTCCGCAAAAAGCCTTCTTTGTCGGCATCTAAAATCGCTACCAAGGAAACCTCCGGCAAGTCCAAACCTTCCCTAAGCAAATTCACGCCGATCACGGCATCGAACTTTCCTTCCCTTAACTCCTTCAAAATCGCGATGCGTTCCAAGGCATCCAATTCCGAATGCAGCCATTGGCAGCGGATGCCTTCTTCTTGGCAGTAGCTGGTTAAATCCTCGGCCAGGCGTTTGGTCAGCGTGGTGACGAGGGTTCGCTCGCCGACTTCGGCCCGCTTGCGAATTTGATCCAATAAATGCGGAACCTGCCCCCGCGCGGGGATGACGTGAATCAAAGGGTCCACCAAGCCGGTGGGACGAATCAGTTGCTCGACGATTTCGCCTTCGGATTGCTCCAACTCCCAATCGCTGGGCGTGGCGGAAACGAAAATCGTTTGCCCGCGGCGGATGTCCCATTCCTCGAATTTCAAAGGGCGGTTGTCGAGCGCCATCGGCAACCGAAATCCGTGTTCCACCAATGTCGTCTTGCGGGAATTGTCGCCCGCGAACATCGCCCGAACTTGGGGCACGGTCGCGTGGGATTCATCCACGATGGTCAGCGAATCTTTCGGGAAGAAGTCCAACAGCGTGTAAGGCGGTTGGCCGACGAGGCGATCCGAAAGCGCCCGGCTGTAGTTTTCGATGCCGGGACAAAACCCCGCTTCTTTCAGCAGTTCCACATCGTACCGCGTGCGAGCGGCCAGGCGCTGGGCTTCCAACAATTTGCCTTGCTTGCGGAAGAGTTCCAAGCGCTCTTCCAGTTCGGTTTGAATTTGCTCGCAGGCGGTTTCAATGCGGGACTGCGGCAGCACGAAATGCTTGGCGGGATAGATGTAAATATCCGGCAGCCGGCTGCTTTCTTCGCCGGTCAAGGGATTGACGATCGCCAAGTTTTCGATTTCATCGCCCCAGAGTTCGATGCGGAAGGCAAACTCTTCATAGGCCGGCCAGACTTCGACGACATCGCCCCGCACGCGAAATTTCCCGCGTGAAAGTTCGATGTCGTTGCGGTCGTATTGAATGTCGATCAGTTTCAACAGCAGCGCATCGCGGTCGATTTCTCCGCCGACTTGGAGCGGAATCATCATCTCCAAATAATCCTTGGGCGATCCCAAGCCGTAAATGCAGCTCACGCTGGCAATCACGATCACATCCCGCCGGCTAACCAGCGCGCTGGTTGCCAGCAATCGCAGGCGGTCGATTTCCTCGTTGATGGAGGCATCTTTTTCGATGTAGATGTCCCTTTGCGGGATGTAGGCTTCGGGTTGGTAATAATCGTAATAGCTGACGAAATACGCGACCGCGTTATTGGGGAAGAACTCGCGAAACTCGGAATAGAGTTGTGCCGCCAGCGTTTTGTTGTGCGAAAGCACCAGCGTGGGTTTTCGCACTTGGGCGATGACGTTGGCCATCGTGAAGGTTTTGCCGCTGCCGGTCACACCCAAGAGGACTTGGCTTTTTTTGTCTTCGCGCAGCCCCCGCACCAAAGAATCAATCGCCTGCGGCTGATCGCCCGCGGGCTGAAATTCACTGACCAATTCAAATTCCGGCATTCAATTCCCTCCGGTTGGCGTTCATCGGCAAAAAAACGGAATCCCGTCCGTCCGCCGTTTCAGATTGACGACCGCAAACTTAGTATTTATGCTTAGCCCGTTAAAAGGCAAAATCGCGACTGGACTTTGGCGTTTTAAGGGATTTTTATGCTGGAATGCCCCTCGGTCGAGAAGCACGTGATTCGCGGCCATTATGATTTGTCTACGCTATTTTACCGAGTGTTGTGGGGAAAGCACATTCATCACGGGCTTTGGAACGGAAGCGAATCGTGCCGGGCGGCTCAAATTCAACTCACCGAAACCATGGCCGATCTGGCCGGGATTCAGGGCGGGGAAACCTTGCTCGATGTGGGCTGCGGAATGGGCGGGTCTTCGATCCTTTTGGCCCGCCGGCGAAAATGCCAAGCCACGGGCGTGACGATCAGTCCTTTTCAACGCCGTTGGGCGGCGACTTCGGCGTTTGTGGGCGGGGTGAAATCCCAGACGAAGTTTCTGCATGCCGATGCCGAGCAAATCGAGTTTCCCCCGGAAGCGTTCGATGTGGTGTGGAGTATCGAATGTACCGAACATCTGTTTGATAAGCAGGCTTTCTTTCAAAAGGCGGCCGGGTGGTTGCGGCCCGGCGGACGGATGGCGATTTGCGCTTGGCTGGCGGGGGAATCTTTAGAGACCGAACAAAAACGCCAACAGGTTTTTGATGTCTGCGAGGGATTTTTTTGCCCCTCGTTGGGGACGGCGGAAGACTATCAGCAATGGATGCGGTCCGCCGGTTTGTCCATCACAGATTGGCACGACTGGACCGCCCGCGTCGCGCGGACGTGGGAAATATGCGAGCGCCGCGTGCGCCGAACTGGTGTGCGCTGGCTGGCGAAAGTCATCGACCAAGACACCGTGATGTTCCTTGACCGCTTCGCCACAATCCGTCAGGCTTATGAAACCGGGGCGATGCAATACGGCTGTTTCATCGCCCAAAAACCGGCTTGATTTATCCGGCTCGCGGCCTTTTTCTTCTCGGTGATGCGGTTTCCATGCCCAAACTTTCAGAGCGAGATTGCCAACCGGAATTGATGGATGATCCGGCCCTCGCTCCGGCCAAACACCGCGCGGCACTCCGCGCATTGGGTCGGGTGAATCGCTGGAGCCGAAGTGCCGCCATCGTCTGGCCGACCATTCGGGCATTGGGATTAGAAGCCGCAAAAGACCGCCCGTTGCGGGTGCTGGACATCGCCTGCGGCGGAGGCGATGTAACTCGCGAAATTGCCCGCCGCGCTCGCTTGGAGAACTTGCCGATTCAGATGGAAGGCTGCGACATCAACCCGGTCGCCGTGGATTATTCCAGGCAATCCCAATCCGCCGCCGAAGAAAACCCCGTCCGTTTTTTCCGCTTGGATGTCTTGCAGGAAGACTTGCCCCGCGACTATGACGTCATCATGTGCTCGCTGTTTTTCCACCACCTCAGCCGGGAAGATGCCAAGCAACTCTTGCGGCGGATGGCCGCGGCCTCGAAACGGATGGTGCTGGTGAACGATCTCCGCCGCACGCGGTTGGGATACGCTTTGGCGGTCATCGGTTGCCGTTTGCTCACGCGGTCTCCCATTGTGCATACCGATGGCCCGTTGTCCGTGCGGGCGGCGTTCTCCAGTGAAGAAATCAAAAAACTCGCCCTGGAAGCCGGGCTGTCCGGCGCGAGAATCCATCATCATTGGCCGCAACGTTTTTTGTTATCTTGGAGGAAGCCCGTTTGACGGCATCGGCAACTATTGTGCTGGAACAAGCCGCCCGCGAACGCTGGGATGCCATCGTGATCGGCGCGGGTCCAGCGGGTTCCTTGGCGGCGCGGGGTTTGGCTCAACGGCAATTCCACACCCTGTTGGTGGATCGCAAAGCCTTTCCGCGCAGCAAGGTTTGCGGCTCTTGTCTCAGCCGAAGGGCGTTATCCCTCTTAGATCGCGCGGGACTGTCTGAGCAAATCGCGGCTTTGGAAGGCCAACCCCTTTCGGGCGTGAATCTCTTGCTGAAGTCGCGTTCTCTGCGGTTGTCGTTGCCGGGCGGAGTCGCAATTTCGCGGGCGGATTTGGATGAAGCCTTAGTCAAATCCGCCATTGCTGAGGGCGTGCAATTCCTGCCGCAAGTCACCGCCACGGTTTGCCCCAAACCGGAAATTGAAGAGCTTGATCTACGCCGCATTGAACTCGTGGGATCGCAGGGCGACCCTGTGAATCTTGAAACTTCGGTGGTCATCGCAGCCGATGGATTGGGCCATCCGAGTTTGCGATCCTGCCCGGAGTTTGCCGACCGCATCCGCCGGAACTCGCGGATGGGATTGGCGGCGACTTTTGCCTCGGCAACAACCGGCTTTGATTTCGGCAGCGTCCACATGGCCGTGGGAAAGTCGGGATACGTGGGAGCGGTTCGCTTAAAAAATGGGCAATTGCATTTGGCGGCTTCGGTGGACCAACACGCGATGCGTTCTGGCCTCAGCCCTGCCGAGTTGGTTTCGCAGATCCTGCAAGAAGCCCGGTTGCCTGCGGTCCCGGAAATTTTTGAAGCCGATTGGCAAGGCACGCTTCCGCTCACTCGGCGGTCTTCTTCGGTTGCGGCGGACCGGGTTTTTCTCGTTGGCGATGCGGCGGGCTATGTCGAACCGTTTACCGGCGAAGGCATTACCTGGGCTTTGAGCACCGGGTTCGCGGTCCCGGCGTTCGCAGCGCGAGTCCTCCATCAAGCGTCCCCGCAAGCCGAACGCGATTGGCAACTCTGCCATCGGCAAATCATCCGCCACCGGCAAAATTGCTGCCGAGGTCTGGCGTGGCTGCTGCGCCGACCTGGCTTGGCTTCCGCTGCGGTCGGCCTGATGAGTTTTGCCCCCCGATTGCCGCAATTCCTCGCGAATAAACTGAATCAACCCCTGGCCCCAACCGAATGGGATTTCGCATGAGTTTTCATATTCTGGGCCTGGGCACGGCGGTGCCTTGGCATTCCCTTTCGCAAACCACGGCGATGGAAGTTGCCAAGCAATTTTCGACCCACACCGACGAGCAACGCCGACTGCTGCCCGTGCTTTATCGCCGCACGGGCGTGAAACGCAGGCACAGCGTTTTGTTGGAACCGATTAGCGAATCGGCTTTGATTTCAGAGAATTCGTCGAGCGAAAAGCAAGAGCACGGTGCGGAAATCCCCTCCGCCGTGCTCTCGGCTCCGGCAAGTCCGCTTTCCGATGAGAACCTGACTCAGTCGTTTTATCCGCCGGCGGAAAACGAAGAAGACTGCGGGCCGACGACTTCCGCCCGCATGGAGCGTTATGCCCGGCACGCCGGCGAACTCGCAATGCGGGCGGCGGCGGATGCCTTGGAGAATTCGGGCCTGAACCCTTCGCAAATCACGCATTTGGTGACGGTCTCTTGCACGGGCTTTCAAGGCCCGGCGTGGATTTGCAGCTGATTCGCGAATTGGGGTTGCCGGCTTCGACGGCGCGCAGCCACGTGGGGTTCATGGGATGTCACGGAGCGCTGAATGGGCTGCGGCTCGCGAGGGCTTTCGCGGATAGCGACCCCGATGCCTCTGTGCTGATGGTCGCGGTGGAGTTATGCACTCTGCATCACCAATACGGTTGGCAACCCGACCGCATCGTGGCCAACGCACTCTTCGCCGATGGGGCGGCGGCGGTTGTCGGCAGTTCCCGCGATTCCCAACCTGCCCCCGCGTGGAAAGTCATCGCCAACGGTTCGCTGGTCTTGCCGGATTCGGAAGATGCGATGAGTTGGCAAATTGGCGATCACGGTTTCGATATGACGCTCTCTTCCTGCGTGCCGGACATGATCCGCGAATCGCTGAAGGGTTGGTTGTCCGCATGGTTGGCATCGCAGGGACTGAGCCTCAACGAGGTGGGATCCTGGGCGATTCATCCGGGAGGCCCGCGAATTCTTTCGGCCTGCGGGGAAGCCTTGGATCTGGATGCGGAACAAATAAAACCTTCTCGCGAGATTCTTTCCCGCTGCGGGAACATGTCCTCGCCAACGGTGTTGTTCATCCTGAATGAACTCATGCAAGCCAACGCCCCCAGGCCCACGGTGGCATTGGCTTTCGGCCCCGGCCTTACCATCGAAGCCGTTTTGCTTCAATAAGAGTTCGCCAACGCCATCACAACGAATCGAACCCCCTGCGGGGAGGAGCATACTCTACTTCGAGTTAGAAGTCCCCGACGACTTCGCCGCCGCGGATGGTGGTCAGGGCTTCCAGCGTCTTGGGATCAATCTTTTCGGAAACGAAGCGCACGGAACCATCACCCATCAGGAAATGGCAACCGCCGGGGAAGGGGCCGCCGATGCCATCCGGGCCGTTGATGTACGGTTTCTTGGTCAGCGAGCGGATGGTCGCTGTTCCGCCGGCTCCCCATTCTCCGTAATCTTTGGAGGCTTCGCCGATCATAATCGTGTTGGAGGTTCCATCGGTGATGTCCCGAATCCGAGTTTTGCGATTGTAGCCAAACACGCCTGCCCGGTTGCTGGTGATGGGCAACAGCGGGGCATCTTTGCCGACCCCCGCCAAGCCGACGTAATGCGTGGGGGCGTAATTGTCTTTGGGCTTTTTCTTCTCTTTCGAATCGGCTTTGGCGGTCATCTTTTCAGCATCGGGATTCACGCCGGGGTTGATGAACACCGGCACGCGGGTTTCCATGATGGGCCGAATGTCTTTCTCTTGCCAACCGGCTTCCTTGTCGATCTTTTTATACAGAGCGCGGCTTGCTCGACGAACGGCAACAACTCGACCAAGAAAGCTCAGGCGTTCGTCCGGTTTGAGTTTTTCGTTGGGCAGCGTGCCCGCCGGGAATGATTTGTACGTGTCGTGGTAGTTGTGCATTGCCAACCCCAATTGCTTGAGGTTGTTTTTGGATTGGCTGCGTTTGGCGGCCACGCGGGATTGTTGGATCGCGGGCAGCAACAACGCCGTGACCACCGAAGCAGCCAATGCCCCATTCCCGCCGCCGGGTCCGCCGAGCACCGGCAGCGAAGGCAGCGAAGCATACGAGGTCCACCGCACGCCTTCCTCGGTCAAACTCATGCTGCGGACGTTGGGAAACAACGGGCCGACGACCAATTCCGCCGGCGGCAGATCGGAAAGCAGCCAGGGCAGATTCGCTTTGCGGGGCAACGTGCCTTCCCCCTTCAACGAAGCCACCAAAGTCGCCATCCCCAAGGGAGCCAGTTTCAGCAAGCTGTGATAAATCATGCGCGGGTTCGACACCGCCAGCGTGGTGAATTTTTCTGGAAGGATGGGCGCGCCTTCTTCTTTCAATTGCGATTTCGACCACTTGGGCAGTTTGCCGTCCACGCGGAGGTAAAACGCTTCCACGGGCTGCGGAACCAACGCGATGACCATCCAATCGTCCGTAATGCCGATCCCCAAACCCTGCACCGTTTGCCCGAGTTCCACGTTCCAAATCTCGCGGCCCTGCTTGGTCGCTTTATGAATTTTGGCGATCTCTTCGTTCGGGGACAGGCTGTTGAGCTTGTTGATGATGTTCTCGAAAGTTTGCCGCAATTTCTTGGCATCTTTCACTTGCACGATCAACGTGCCACCCGTGCCCAGAAAACCTTGGTCGGGATCGTCGCAGACCACCACCAAAGAACCCAGCGCATCCAGAATGTCGGTTTTGGGATCGAAACCCAAAAAATTGGGCAGCGTGTCGATCACGCGATCCACTTGCAAAGCGGCTTCCTTGGGACCGTAAGCCGCGGCTTCGCGAATCGTCCGCCTAACGGTTTCATAAGCGGCGGCGGGGTTCATCGAGGCGGCAAAAAAACTGTTGACGTGCAAAGGCAACGGCGGCAAGTCCTCGAAGGAAATCTCTTTGCCATCCAATAGCGAAAGCAGCCCGGTTCGCTTGCCGGTGATGTGAAGATCGGTTTCCGACCACAGGGCTTTGCCTTCGTAGCCGCCTTTGAAGACCACGTCATCCAGATTGTGCAAACCCAGGAGTTCCAAGGCATCGCCGATGAACAAAGGGCGGCCTTCGGGAATGGGAATCGGAAAACTCTTGACTTTTTCGCGAAGCGATTTGGCATCGACCCAAGCCGTGGAACTGATGGTGCGGTTTTTATCGGCGGCCTCTTTCGCCCACAGCCGATGCCGAGTGATGTTCGCGTTCTTGCCGTTCGCGATGGCCAAAACGTGTTCCACGGGATCGACGCCGACAGCAATCACCAGATGCCCGCCCTCGGCCCACCAGGCCAAATCCATCGCGGGGGTTTTTGAAAGATGAGCCAAGTGAACTTCCCGGCCTTCGATGTCTTTGGTTTCGGTCTTGATGCCGTTCTCGGCCAGCAGCGGCACGCCTTCGGAAAGCAAATCGACGTGTTTGGCCGCATGATGCAGCACCAGCGTGGCCCGCGGCAGGGGCAGGCCCTTGGGAATCGAAATCGCCAGCGACCCGCCGTAAGCGGAAAGATGCCGAGCCAGCCCTTCCACGCGGGAATCGAACGTGCCGGGCGCTTGTTGCTTGAGAAACGTCACCAATTTTTCGAGCAGTTCATCCGTCCTTGCCGCCGAGAGCGCTTCGTGAGCGGCGGTGTGTTCCCAGGCGGCGGCATGTTGTTTCGTGCCATCGTGCCGGACGTAAAGCACGGTATCGGCGGGCAGCAAAGTTTCGACGGCCACCGAAGGTTTTTGCGGATTCTCCGCCGGGTCTTCCGCACGGTCCGCAAAAATTTCCCAAGCCGCCCCCGTACTCGCGGCCAACACGATCAAACCCCAACCCCATTTCGACCAACTCCCAGACATAGCTGCGTTCTCCTAAATTCTGTTTTCCATTTATAGTGCGATAAAACGCGCTAATGTGATGAACCAATCAGAAACCGTCTCGGTATGCTCAGCGATCTGCCTCTGCGATAATCCGCGAAATCTGCGTTCAGAAAATGAAACGCAGATTTCGTGGATTATCGCCGAATAAATACAACGGATGAAAAAATTTCATTCCGAGAACCTTGTGGCTTCTTGGGGGTCGATGAGGGTGTCTTGGTCTCGGTCGATCGCGGGAAGAGTTCGGGTTTGCCCAAAAATTCGCGGGCGGATACGTCGCCGTCGCCGTTTTTGTCCATCGCCTGAAACCACTTGGGGCCTTTGACCAACTGCTCCTTTGAGTTTTGCGGCGTGCCGTTTTGCGTGTTCACCAGGCCCGACAAATCGGGCAAGCCGGGACCGGAGGTCAACCGATAAACGTGCGGGATTTCGCCGGTGTCCAACGAACCGCTGTCGTTTTTGTCCCACACCGACATCCGGTCGGCGACGGCTCGCCATTCTCTGGGGCTGATCTTCATGTTGCGGTCGGCGTCCAGCACCGTGAACACATCCTGGCCTGCATCTTCCACCACCATGCGGGTTTTCGTGGCGGCCATTCTGAGTGCGGCTGTGACGGGCGGTTGCCATTCTTCCGGGTAGAGTTTGCCATCATCATCCGCATCGTATTCTTGGAAGTGGGTGCGGAAAAATACATTGCGGTTGGCTTCGTTTTGCTCTAAGTAGCCGTTGTTGTCGCCGTCGATTTGTTTGAATTGCTCTTTTAACATTTGCAGCCACGATTCGGGTCCGGCCCCGCCGGCTTCGATTTCGATTTGCATTTCCCCCACCATAATGCTGACCGTGCCGACGGCGGACTTCTTCACCACCACGGAAGAATTTTCCCCGCTGCTCGTGCCGGTGATTTGGGCTTCGCCTTTTTCATGGCCGGGAAGTTTGACCTGAATGCAAACCATCGGGATCGGGTTTTTCAGGTAATCCCGAAGTTCAAACTCATCCAACCAACCATTGCCGTCGCGGTCGAAGCGGGCGAGTTGATCCTGCGGGATTTTGAGGGTCTCCACCCGCAGCCCACGCGGTGCGGTGGCTTTTGCATTTTTGGTTTTTTTCGGTTCGTTCAATTTGGCATAGCGGCCGATCAAACGGCGAATGAGGGGCGTGGCGGATTGCCCCGGCATCACGGCGAAGAACGGGGTTTCCGTATTTTGATTGTTACGGTTGGCCGAGAAAAACGGATTCACCCCGGCTTGCAATTCGTTGAGGCTAATGGTTTCATCCGCGTCCAGATCGTACTTTCGGAGCGTGCTGCCGGCCTCGCGGAGTTCTGCGGGCGAGAGCTGCGTGTTGTGGTCTCGATCCAACCAATTCCACAGCCGTTGGCCCGAACCATTGGCCGCGACCGTGCGCGGACCGAGCATTGCCCCGGTTTTCGGGGAAGCTACGGTTTGAAACGGCCCCTGCCCCCGCCGGGATAAAAACCAAGCCAACTCGTCCAGGCTGAGTTTGCCATCGCGCGGCTCGGCATCGGCATCCCAAAGATTGGCCATTTGCAACAGCGGCGGCGTGCTTGGCTTCTTCGGTTTCTTGTCGGTGGCTTTTTGAGCGATCGCCGGCCCATTGGGTTTCGCGCGCGGTTTGGGTTGGGCTGGTGGATCGGTTTCGTTCCGCGAAAGAAATCCATCGCCGTCTTTGTCCAACTTTTGCAGCCTCTCCCTTAAACCGGTTCGCCAAACCTCGCCAAACGCCAAACCGCCCACGGTCAGTTCAAACTCCATCACCACCGGCCCTTTGTCTTGCATGAAGATTACCGTCTGTTTGCTACGGGCCTCTTCCGCGTGGACGCGGGCCGTTATCAGCAAAAAAACCAGCAGCAGGCTCAATAGCGATAACAGAGCCTGGCGATTGCCGATTGCTGATTGATGATTTTTGATTATTGAAGGGCTTGAACTTCGGCCTTCATCAATCGGCTGGGGAGAAACACCATTCATGCAACGATTCCCTTTTGTGAACTCTGCATTTTCCTGACCTCCGACCTCCGGCCCTGACCTCTGCTCAGGCGAGAATCTCTTGAATGGGTTTGGCTTCGGGGTCGGCAATGCGAATCGGGCGGCCCACGTTGGACATGTTTTGCTTCATGGGATCGATCCCCAACGAACGAACGACCGTGGCCAATAAATCGGGCACGCTGACCGGGCGGTCTTGGACGGACATCCCTGATGCGTTGGTTTTGCCCACGACTTGCCCGCCTTTGATGCCGCCGCCCGCGATCACGGTGGACCAAGCCGCCGGGAAATGGTCGCGGCCTTTGTTGAAGTTGATGTTGGGCGTGCGCCCGAATTCGCCCATCCATAGAATTGTGGTGGAAGCCAAGCAATCCCCGGTCTTTCAGGTCTTTGATGAGCGTGGCCCAACCGGGGTCCAACACGCCGGAGAGGGCTTTGACCTGATTGAAATTGTCGCCGTGCGTGTCCCAACCGAAACCCTGCCGGCCATCTACGCTGTTGAGCGAAACTTCCACGAAAGGCACGCCGCGTTCCACCAACCGCCGGGCGAGCAAGCACGATTGCCCGAATTGGTTGCGGCCGTATTCATCGCGGAGTTTGGCGGGTTCTTCATCCAACTCGAAGGCTTTGACGGCATCGGAACGCATCATGCGGACGGCTTGTTGGTAAGCGGTCTGATGGCTTTGCGTGATCAAACCGGGCCGGGCGTTTCCGAAGCCGGTTTCCATCTCGGCCAGCAAAGACAAGCGGGCATCGGCTTGGGCGGCATCGACGTCTCCGGGCCGTTGCATGTTCGCGACTTGAAGGCTCTTTTCGTAATCTTTCCCCGCCTGTTGGCCGAAGCGGTATTCGCCAATCACCACCGGAGCATATTGAGGCCCTAAAAAGCCTGGGGCATAAGCTGCCGGGCTAAATACGCGAAACGGCGAAACGCTGACGAAGTTGGGCAAATCGGCTTTGTCATTGCCCAACTCGCGGCTGATGAGCGAACCCAGCGTGGGATAATGCACCGGACCTTGCGGACGATAGCCGGTGCGCAGATAAAACGTGGCCCGTTCGTGGTCGCCTTCTTTAGATTGCATCGAGCGAATCGGCACCACGTGCTGCATTTGCTTGGCGAGGTTCGGCAGATGTTCGCTGATTTGAATGCCGGGAACCGAAGTTTCAATCGGCTTGAACTCCCCGCCGTTGGCGTGATCGGGCTTCATGTCGAAGGTGTCTGTTTGGCTGGGTCCGCCGGTCATCCACAGCAGAATGCAAGCGCCTTTGCGTTCCTTGTTCTTCGCGGCGTCCGCCGCCAGGGTTTCGAGCCAGCCCGACGTTGTGCCCACCGCCACCCCCGCCGCCGACATCTTCAACCACTCGCGCCGGCTCAGTTTGTTTTCATGAAATTGGGACATGGGTTTTTCCTTGGTCAAGAGTCGAGAGACAAGGGTCAAGAGCCAGAGGGCTTTTAATGGTCCGTTGTTTTCTCTTTGTCGTTATTGAGAGTTCGCGGGGTCATTTTTCCCACGGGAATTGTAACGATAATCGGGCTGTCCTCTTTAATGTTGCGAGTCCGCATGCTTTGCCGATCCACGGGCATGTAGGTGGTGCAATAACCTTCTGCGGTCACGCGGAGCCAGACTTTTCCTGTATCCACGGAACCGGACTGTTCAAAGATGTCCGATGAACCTGCCGCCTTGAACCGATGACGAAATTCCAGCTGGCCCGAGTCATTTGTCACCAATTTGCCATGCTCGCAAATTTGAAAATCATTGAAGGTAAGTTGCGGGCCTTCGAGTGGGGAATGCGAACCTTCCAAGACTTCCACCCTTGCATTTGGAACCGGCGTGAGTTCTGAAGCATCTAAAACCACAACATGAACGTCCAGTTCGTGAGAGCCAACCCATTTCGCCGTTTGCATCGCAGGCAACACAAATGCCGCAGTGAGAGCAAGCGATATAAACGCCCCTGTAAAGAGGAAATAGCTTCTCACAATTAGACCTTGCTAAATACAATATAGACTAACCAGGAGGCTTTCACCCCATAAAGATTTAGGCATGGAATCAAATCCTATAATGCTATGTAGTAATAAGATATGAAGATTTTCAGAAACACTAATCTTCACTAATTACCACTAATCATTTGCTAGTGTCTTTATTAGCGAAGATTAGTGGTAATTAGTGTTCTCCCTCTTTTGTTGTGTGATTTTGATTCTCAACCCATTGATGTGAACTACATTTTTCGGCCCTTAACTCTTGTCTCTCGACCCTCGACTCTCACATTAATGATTGAATAAGAATTCGCTCGTGTTCAACAGCACCCAGAATACATCGGCCAGGGCTTGTTTGGGGTCGTGTTTTGGGCCGCCGGTTTGGACGTAATTCGCGAAGCGGCTTTGTTCTGCTGGGTTGGGTTTGCGGGTTAAGGTTGCCAGGAATAAAGTTTCCACTTGGTCTTCGGCGGAGAGACTGGGGAACTCCGCGACGGCGGCCAACGTGTTGCTGCCTGCGAGTTGGGTGGCCTGGGTGATGAGTTCGCCGTTCATTAAGGCCAGGGCTTGCAAGACCGAGGTTTGGCGTTCCAGCGGGTTGGGGTTTTCATCGGCGAAGCGTTCGAGCAAACGGGCCTTGGGCGAATTTTGTTGAAAGCTGAGATTGTAAGATTCGCGGGGGTTGAACTCGATCTGCCGGCCCGTGGCTTGGGAAAGGCTGGCGAAAATTTGCTCGCCCGAAAGCCCCTTCACCGACATGCGGGCGAAGTGGTAAGGCTGGGAATCCGAACCGCCCGTGCCGGCGCGTTGGTAAGCCCGGCTGATGGCGATGGCTTCGATGAAGACTTTCATGTCGAACTTTTGGGCCACCATTTCGCGGGCCAGTGCGTTCAACAGTTCGGGGTGCGAAGCCGGGTTGTTCTCGCTGAAATCATCCACCGGCGAAACGAAGCCCCGCCCGAAGAAATGGTTCCACAAGCGGTTGACGGCCATCCGCGCGAAGTAGGGGTTGTCTTTCGCAGTCACCCATTTGGCCAACGCATCGCGGGAACTATCGCCCAACTCCATGCGAGGTTTGCCGCCATCCAAATAGGCGGGATAGGCGATAGTGTCGGTGTCGGGAATCATCAAAGTTCGGCGGGTGAAGAACTCGCGAATTTTGTTGGAGGATTGGACGCCTCCGTTGCTGCGTTCCAAACCCGCGAAGAACGCCGCGAAAGACCAGAACTCTTTTTGCTGCCAGTGGTCGAAGGGATGGTTGTGGCATTGGGCGCATTCAAGGCGGACGCCCAAAAACATCCGCGAAACGCCAGCGGCCAGGTTTTCGGGTTTGATTTCTTTCGCGGTATAAAACGCGGCCGGGCCGACTTGCTGCCCATCGACTTGGGCGGTCAATAGTTCATAAACCACTTGATCGTAAGGCGTGTTTTCGGTGAGTTTTTGCCGCAGCCAGGCTTCAAAACCGGGGATTTGAAAGCGGGTTCCAAAATCGGTTTTGGTTTCGGGCAGCAGCACCTCCCGCCAGACGGTGGCGAAGTGGGTGACGTAGCCGGCATCGTCCAGCAACTGTTCCACCAGCCGACGGCGTTTGTCGGGCGAGGTGTCGTTCAGGAACGTGCGGGCTTCGCCGACCGAGGGAATCCGCCCCACGAGATCCAAATACACCCGCCGAAGATACTCGGCATCGTCCGCGAGCGGGGCCGGGGTGATGTTTTCTTCCTCCAACCGCTCGTTCAAATGCCGATCAATCAATGCCGCCAATGCCGTGACCGGATCGCGGGGCTTCTCGGCAATTGCGGCCTGATCCGCATTCGCTTGAGGGGAGAAGAAGAGCCAGCCAAGCAGAAGTAGGGTGGGCATGGCCCACCAAGATTTGAGCCAATGTTTGAGACCACGGAACCGATTGGTGGGCGATGCCCACCCGACTACTGCGGTTTGAGGAAATGTTGTCACGGTTTCTCCTGGGGTTTGGCTTGGGAAGAACGGGGCAGCCAAGATTCCACGCTGCGGGCGAGGCTGTTCTCGCCAGCGGATAATTTCCAGATTTGCACGAACTCGTTGCCATCGGCGGCGAACAGCAAACTGCCATCCCGACTGAAGGCCAGTGAAAAGACATCATCGGTTCCTTGAAGCCGGCGGGCAATCTCCCGGCGTTCCCGGTTCCACAAATTGATGTTTCCGTTTTGCAGGCCCACCGCGAGGAACTTCCCATCGGAAGAACAAGCCAGCGGGCGGGCGTCCAATCCGTTTTTCAGCGTGGCCGATTCCCTTAGCCCTCGCACCTCATAAATTTTCAGCACGCCATCTTGCGAGAGCGAACTGAGCTGCGAACCATCCGGCGTGAAAGCCAGCGAGCGCACCGCGTGGGTGTGGTTGTCGAACTGAGCCAACGTCGTTCCGTCCAAGGCATCGTGAATGATGACCCGGCCCGGTTTTCGCTCCTTCCATTCTCCGCTGCACGAAGCGATCTTCGAGCCATCGGGAGAAAAGGCCACATCGTACACCGAGAGGTTGTGGCCGTTCAGCGACCGCAGCGATTTGCCATCCTGCAAAGAAAAGATTTCAGGATTCGACACGGATTTGATAACCCACCACCAACTGCCGGCCATCGGGAGAAATCGCCAGCGAACGCACTTTATCCTGCCCGGCAATTGTCTGAAAAACCTCGCCCGTTTCCACCCGCCAAACCTGAATGGTTTTCTCCCGCCAACCGGCGGCGGCGATGAGTTTTCCATCGGCGGAATACGCCAGGCAGTCTACGGTGGCCTCAAAGCCTTCCAGCGTGCGTTGCCGCTGCCCCGTGGTGAGATCCCAGAGTTCGACGAAGCCCCCTTTGCCGCCCACTGCCAGGGTTTTGCCATCCGGCGAGAGCGACAACGCCCATACATCGCCGGCGGCAATCGCAAGTTTGCCCAGCGGGGCTTCCAAAGGCAACAGCGCGGGCCAAACTTGGATTTTTCCATCCAGCCCGCCTGTGTAAAGCGTTTTGCCATCCGCCAAGATCGCCAAGCCGGTGAGAACATCATCGTGGCCGTTCAGAGATTGCAGCGGTTCTCCGGTTTTGACCGACCAAATTTTAGCCCATCCGCCCCGCGTACCCACGATGATCGACAACCCATCGGGAGAGAACAACGCGACTTGATGACTGGGATCGGTTTCGCTCGGAAACTTGTCGGAGAACGATTTCTCGACTTTTTTGGTTTCCAAATTCCAAAGTTGGATGTTGCCTCGTTCCGGCATGGTGAGTAGTTTTTTGCCATCCGGCGAGAACGCAACCGCCTGCAAGCCCTCGGTTTGGTCGGGGAGCGGCGTTTCCATCTGGCCGGTTTTCAGGTTCCAAAAGCGAATTTTGCCGTCATCCCCCACGGAAACCAGGGTGTTCCCCTCTGGAGAAAACGCGAGAGATCGCACCGTGCCGAGTGAACCCGTGAAGACAGCCGATTCCACCCCGGCTTCCACGTTCCAGAGGCGAATGGTTTTGTCGTAACCCGCCGAGGCCAAAGTTTTTCCATCGGGCGAGAATTGTAAGCTGGTGATCCAGTTTTCGTGCCCGGTGAGCGTGAATTGCAACCGTCCCGATGCCAAATGCCAGAGCCGAACTTGGCCATCCACGCCTGCCGAGGCCAGGTAGTCTCCCGTGGGAGAAAATGCCACCGCCGAGACAATGCCCGCGTGGCCGGTCAAAACTTGCCGGGTTTGTTTGGCGATCAGGTCGCGAAGCAGAATTTGGCCGGCTTCGTTGCCATTGGCAGACAATTTCTCATCCGGCGAGACCGCCAACGACCACACCGGCAGCCCGGAACGAACCAGCGTTTTCGGAGCGGGTTCAAATTCCGCCGGAACGGCTTCTTGCCCCCATCCCAGGGGAAGAAAACTCAATCCGCAGCCCCAAATGAATGGGAAGAAAATCCAAAAACGGACCATCGAACGCCGGCCCATGTTGCAGCGTCTCCATAGCGGGGAAAAGTCGAATGACGGGAAAGCACTACAAATAATGATCCGCCCGACTCGCGAAATTGTTCACGAAAAAATGAAATTTGTTCTTTGTCGGTGGTCCGTTGGGGATTGTTCTGGTCCCCCTTCGGTCGATAGCCTCGTGCGATAAGGCTCTGAATGGTTATACTCGTTAAGCAGCCGTTTGGTTTTAGACGGTTCGTCTTTTCTCTCATCTCAACCATTGAACGCTTGGAATTCAAGAATGGATCTTTCTTATTTTTCGCGAGTGGCCCAATTCGTGATTTTCTGCCTGTGTGTTTCCCCCAGCTTCGCGGAGGATTGGCCGCAATGGATGGGACCGAACCGCGACAGCATTTGGCGGGAAACGGAAATTCTCACCGAATTTCCCGCGGCGGGCTTGGAAGTTAAATGGCGGATTCCCGTGGGCGGTGGATATGCCGGTCCGGCGGTTGCGGATGGGTTGGTTTATTTAAGCGATTTCGTGAAGGAATCGGGCGATGCCTTCAACAACCCCGGCAAGCGGGCGGATCTGAAAGGCAAAGAGCGCGTGCTATGCGTGAAAGCCTCGGATGGTTCGGAAGTTTGGAAGCACGAATTCCCCTGTACTTACAAAATATCCTACCCGGCAGGACCGCGAGCCACGCCCACTGTGGCCGCCGGCAAAGTTTACGTTTTGGGGGCCGAGGGCAATTTGTTCTGTTTAGATGCCAAGACCGGAAGGGAAATTTGGTCGAAAGATTTTAATAAGGACTACAACACCAAGACCCCGATTTGGGGCTATGCCGGCCATCCTTTGGTGGTGGATGACAAGCTGATTTGCATCATCGGCGGCAAAGGCAGCGTGGCGGTTGCGTTCAATAAAGACACCGGCAAGGAACTTTGGCGGGCGATTTCCGCCAGCGCTCCGGGTTATGCGCCGCCAACTCTGATCGAAGCCGCAAAAACTCGGCAACTCTTGATTTGGGATGCCGACAAAATCAGCAGCCTCAATCCGCAAAACGGCGAAGTGTATTGGTCGCTGCCCTTGAAACCGGATTTCGAGATGGCGATTATGGCTCCCCGCCAAGCAGGCAATTATCTATTTGCCAGTGGAATCGGCAATGTGGGGGCGCTGATGGAACTCGACAGCCAGGAACCGAAAGCGGAGATTGTTTGGAAGGGAAATACCAAAATCGCCTTGTATGCCGCGAACTCTACGCCCTTCATTGAAGAGGGCACAATGTACGGGGCGGATTGCCGATCGGGAATTTTTCGCGGGGTAGATTTGAAAACCGGCAAGCGTTTGTGGGAAACTTTCAAGCCCACCACAGGTGGTGACAGACCGGCGGGACACGGAACGGCGTTTGTGGTGAAACACCAACCCAGTGGGAAGTTTTTTCTGTTTAGTGAGACGGGAGATCTCATCGTGGCGGATTTAAGCCGGGATGGTTACCAGGAAATCAGCCGCTTTCACGTGTTGGAACCCACCGGCGAAGCCTTTGGGAGATCCGTGGTTTGGTCGCATCCCGCCTTTGCCGATCACTGCATCTTCGCGCGGAACGACAAAGAATTGGTTTGCGTTTCCCTCAAAAAATGACCCCGCAAAGTACGCAGCTTAAACGTGTGGTTCGCGGGTGGCCACATAAAAGAACATCGCTCCGCTGAGGATTGAGAACGCGTAGATTTGCAACATTTCGGGATCGAACAGCATTGGTAACATGATTTCATTTCCCTCCGTGAATCTGAATGAATGACAACTGGCTATTCGGACATACGACCCAAGGCCGGGTGTTTTTCATTCGATTCAAAAGTTTTCTCGACTTTGAGGAAGGCAATTTCAATGCCAAACCGCCGCTGTAATCCTTAAGTCCCTACTTACCAGTAGTTTGAGAAAAACCATTCAGTTTTCAATCGCCCCGTCCTGTCTGCGAAAATGGCAGGCGGGCGACCAAGGTCTTACCCAAGTTGGCCAAAAGATGCACACATTTTTGCGAGTACGCTTAAGTTACCCGGTTTGGTTTGTGTTGGTTTTTTCGCTGAACCCACTCTTCGCCGAGGAACCGTCCGCCGCCGAGAAAAATTCCGCTTGGGGGAATCTCAGCGGGCGATTTATTTATGCGGGCGATCCGCCCAAACGCGAAGTTTTGGAACTCAATAAAGACATCGCGTATTGCAGCCCGCTGAAACCGCTCGATCAAGAATTGATTGTGGACCCCAAAACACGGGGGTTGAAAAACGTGGTGTTGTGGTTGGAACCGAAAGACGCCGAGGTTCCGATTCGGGTACATCCGGCTTACGAAAAAACGGCCCAAGACAAAGTCCGCCTGGACAACGCGAAATGCCAATTCGATCCCCACGTTTGCATCCTGCGAACCACGCAAACTTTGGTGATCGGCAACGAAGACAAAATCAACCACAACACGGCGGTGTTTTTCTTCAAAAACGACCCCTTCAACGAAAACGTGCCCACCGGCCAAACCATCGAAAAAAAACTGCCGCTGCCCGAAAAGCTGCCCGCGAAAGTCACTTGCCCGATTCACGCCTGGATGATCGGCTATATCATCCTCAAAGATCATCCTTATGTGGCGGTCAGCGACGAACACGGAAAATTTGAACTCAAAAACCTGCCCATCGGCGAATGGACCCTCCGCGTTTGGCACGAAAAGCCGGGCTACGTCAAACAGGCCACGCTTTCCGGCAAACCGCAAACTTGGGAAGTCGGCCGCGCGAACATTCACGTCAAACCCGGCGACAACAAATGGGGCGACGTGGAACTTTCCCCGGCCCTCTTCAAGAAGTAAACTCTGAAAAACCGTAAGTCTTCAGCCAAGCGAAGTCATCATTGATCGGTTCGGCCAAAAAACTTCAATCGATTAAAGTGTGACCCTTCCGTGATTTTTTCGCTTGAACTCTTTTCCATCAGCCGCCAAACTGATTTGTTGGCGGCTGATTTTTTGTACTCGCTCAATCATTCTTGAAGCACCCCCTGAGGAAATCCCGAACATCATGTCCGACAATTTGCGTAACCGGCTGCTGGGCGAACTCGAACAATTGGTGTTGATCGATCCGCACACGCACATCGACCCGCATCAGCCCGCTTCGACCACGTTGGCGGACATTATGGGCTACCATTATTACACCGAATTGGCCCACTCCGCCGGTTTGGAGAAATCCCGAATCGAAGAACCGGGCTTAGACCCAAAGGAAAAAGTCGGGCGTTTGGTCGCGCATCTGGATCGGCTGGACAACACGATTCAGGTCAGTTGGCTCATCGAGATGTGCCGAGACATTTTTCGGATTCACTGAAGACCGCATCACGCCGGAGAATTGGGAAAACCTGTACGATAACGCGGCCAAAAAAATGGCCGAGCCGGATTGGGAAGATCAAGTTCTGAAACAAAGCAAATTGGAGCAGATTTTTCTCACCAACGATTTTGACGATCCCTTGGAAGGCTTCGACACCCAGCGGTACATCCCGTGTTTGCGGACCGATGATTTGGTGTTTCATCTGGCCAAAGCGGATGTTCGCCAGCGGCTGGCATCGGCATCCGGGGGGAAGTGAAAGATGCCGCTTCGCTGGTGTCGGCCCTCGGCAAGTTGTTCGCGCATTTCACTTCGCGGGCGCAGGGCCTGCGCGATTTCGCTGCCGCCGGATTTCGCACCGGCGAAAGTCGCGCGTTCCGCGATGGAACCCGTGCTGCAAAGCCTGCTGAAAGGCCGGGATCTCAGCGGGGACGAACAACAAACGGCGAGCTGTTTCGTGTTTTGGACCCTGGCGGAGATGTGTGCGGAATACCGTTTGCCTTTCGATTTGATGATCGGCGTGAACCGCCGGGTTTACGAGGCGGGGGTGTTTCAAGGCCAAGACCTGTTCGATTCCCGCTGCTCGCTGATCTTGTACCGCGAATTGTTCAATGCCTTTCCGCAAGTCACGTTTCCGATTTCGGTGCTGGCCGAGACCAGCAATCAAGAATTGGTCAGTTACAGTTGGATTTTTCCCAACGTGGTCACGAACGGGCATTGGTGGTATTCCAATATCCCGGCCTATATCGAAACCGATTGCCGCAGCCGCTTGCAAGCCGTGCCCAAAACCAAGCAAATCGGTTATTATAGCGACATGTATAAATTGGAGTTTGCGTTGCCCAAGTTTTCCATGTACCGCCGGGTGTTGGCGAAGGTGTTGGCTACGGATTTCGTCCAGTCTCTGGGCTGGTCGGAACAGCGGGCCTTGGAACTGGGTCGGTTGGTGCTGAGGGGGAACGTGGAAACAATTTTCCCGGCCCGCGGGAAATGAACGAAAGCGTGGAGGGATTTTCTTGACGGCGAGGTGCCGTCATTTCCAGTCTGGGGAAACAGTCGAAAGAGGGAACCATGTCCAAGTTGGTTTTGCTTCAAGGCGGCGAAGCGACCCCTTACGATTTGACGACGGTGGAAACCGTGCTGGGCCGGCATCCCGATTGCACGATTCAATTGCCGTCCAACATGGTCTCTCGCCGGCATGCGCGCGTTATCGCCAAGAACGGCAGGCATTTTGTGGAAGACCTGGGCAGCGGGAACGGCACGTTTCTGAACGGGCAGCGGATCACAGAGTTGACGGAGCTTCGGCCCGACGACCGCATCAAGCTGGGGCCGATGCTGTTGCGGTACGAATCTCAAAACGTGGGCCACGCCAGCACGGTGGACATTCCCGCTTTGTCCCCTGTGTTCGGTCGGGGTGCTCCGTCGCTTAACCCCAACGACACCGCCCCCGTGATGCCGGTCTTCCACTTGGACGTGACGGAGGATGAAGGCGAACTGACGGAAAACATCGTCGGTTCTCTGCCGAACGACTCGGCTTTCGGACTGCTCGAATCTCAACCGGAAGCCAAGCTGAAAGGCATTTTGAAAATCAACCGGGCGATGGCGCAAAGCGTCAATCCCCTGCGCGTTGTTGCCGATGATTCTCAACGTGCTGTTCGACATCTTCCCGCATGCGGATCGGGGCAGCGTGCTGATTCGAGACCCCGCGACGGATCGGCTCGTTCCCGCACATCAGCAACACCGCCGAGCGAGCGAGGATGCGACGGTGAAACTCAGCCGCACAATCTTGAAAAAAGTGCTGGAGGAGAAAACCGGGATTGTCTCTGCCGATGCCGCCCAAGAATTTCAAGGCAGCGAATCCATTGCCGACCTGAGCATCCATTCCATGATGTGCGTTCCCTTGTTGGGCTTAGAGGGCGACGTGATCGGGATTATCAGCGTGGACACGCAAAACCCTTTTCAGCAATTCAACCCCACCGATCTCGATCTGCTGATGGCGGTCGCCAGCGAAGCCGCGCTCAAATTTGAAAACGCCCGCTTGCTGGAATCGCATCTGGCGAAACTCAAGCAGGACAGCGAAATGGAAATTGCCCGCAAAGTCCAAATGCGCGCTGTTGCCCGAAGCCTTGCCCTCCGTGCCCGGCTACCATTTTTTCGCCTCTTACGATTCCGCCCAAGCCGTGGGCGGGGATTACTACGATGCGATGATGCTCGGCGACGACAAGATCTGCTTGTCGTTCGGGGATGTCGCGGGCAAAGGTGTTCCGGGGGCTTTAATTATGTCGCGGATTGCCAGTTGCGTGCAGAACACGATGGCGTTTCTCCACGATGTGGGCCAGGCGATCACCGCGATCAACAATCACATGTGTGCCAACATGGTGGAAGGCCGCTTCGTGACTTACGTGCTAGTCATCATCGACCTGAAAACCCACCAAATGACTTTGGCGAACGCCGGGCACATGTCGCCTTTGATCCGCAAAGCGGATGGCAGCGTCGACCAGTTCGACGATGAGTCCGTGGGCCTTCCCGTGGGGATTCTGGAAGATTACCCGTATGAGGTGGTCTCGCGAACCATCGAACCGGGGGAAACCGTGGTCATCATTACCGATGGCGTCGATGAAGCCATGAATCCCGCGGGCGAACTCTACACCAAAGAGCGCGTGGTCGAGTTCGTCAAACAGAACACGCCCAACGCGGAGGAATTGGGCAAAGCCTTGCTCGCCGATGTTCGCCGCCACGCGAACGGGTGGTCGCAAAACGATGACATCACGATTATGACCTTCAGCCGCGATCCCCTCTGACCGCAAAAGAAAATCAATTCACGGCGATTGGTTCCAAGACGCAAAGCAACAGGCAAAGCCAGACCGCCATAAAAATTCCCAACGGAAACCGTCCCCCACCCGCGAACAACAGGACGGTGGCAATCTTTCCCAGGAACAGGAAGTTTCTCGTCCACTTCATGTTTCATTTCCTCCAGTAGTGGGCCGGCGGTGGATTGTTGAGGGAAGCCTTCCCATCAAACGCCGTGCCAAACAGTCCTGCTGTGGAAATCTAGGGGAATTTCGCCGGAAGCTGTGGCATTTTTGCAACGGTGACGCTGTCGAAATTCCCCCCATCGGGAATTCCCTCCCACGCCTTGCCGCTCTTTTTCTTGCCCTCGTTCACCAGCAGAAATTGAGCACGAGGAAAGCAAAGCGATTACAGCTTTTGAAGCATTCAGAATCACCAGGGGGCTTATGCGCCCCGCTCGGCTTTTCTCTGTTGGGCGATCCAAAATTAAACTGTGTGGCCGTGGTAGCGTTCCACGTTGAGGCGGGTTTTCTCGGCGACTTGCCGGGCGATGGCATCGACTTCCTCATCAGTTAGCGGGGCGACGAAAGATTCGGCGGGCGGGCGGGCGATGGTATAAATCTGAATGAGTTTCAATTCCCCTCCTTGGGCGGTGATTTCATTCAGGCGGTCGATGTAAGCCGCGATTTCCGCCTCGGCGGGCGGTTGACCATCAATCTGCATAAAGAGGGTTTGGATTACCAACGGCCGGATTTGGGCGGCGGAGACAATGTTGGTAAGCACTTGCGAAAACGGGATTTTGGTGCGTTCCACGAGTTGATAATACGCCTCGCTGCCGGCGTCCAGCTTGGCCCAGATTTCGCCGTGGTTGCGGTCGAGGATCTCCAAGCCCGCTTGGACCGCAGGCCGGTGAAACATGCTGGCATTGGTAATCAGCACCATTTTGACTTCGGGCAAGTTCAGGCTTTGTTTGAGGTCGGCCACGGCTTGCATGAGTTCATCGAAGTTGCGAAACGTCGTCGGTTCGCCATCGCCCGAGAACGCAATGTCGTTCAACCGGCGAAGCGATAAGGGAACGTGGGCGAATTTCTCGTCCCGATAAAGTTCGCCGCTGGAAACGAACCTTAACATGTGGTCCAATTCCGCCAGCAAGCGGTCGAGTTCCACGAATCGCGTCTCGGCTTCGCTGCGGCGGTCCACTTGGCAATAAATGCAATCGAAGTTGCAAACTTTGTCCGGGTTGAGATTCACCCCGATCGAAATTCCCCGGCTTCTGCGGGAAAGCACGGGGTACACGAATTTGTTCGCGTGATAAGACCGGGAATGATCGGCGAACAAAGGGAGCGGATTCTGCATCATAAAAGTTCGATTTCGGGCTGCCAGTATTCTCGGCGGTATTTGATGAAGTTTTCCAAAGCGGGCTTGGCGGTCCCATCCGCCCGCAGCAAGCCGGCGTGCGGAAATTGGTGGGGCACGGCATCGGAAAAATGCGTCCAATAAATCCCGACCACGACTTGCTTGGCCATCAGCATGGGCAGATAAGCATCGACCCAGGCGGCTTGGGCGTCTTCGTTCCAGCCCTCTTTCCACTGGGGCGTGTCCACTTCCAAGTCCGTCTTGGCCTGGGGATCGGGCAGCGGGCTGGAAGGATAAGCCAGCGTGACTTCCAAAGGAATCCCCAAGCAACTCCAAAGATCGATCAAGCGGGAGAAATCCAACAAATCTCGCGGAGCAGTGCCCCGGGGCGTGTAACCGACGGCGATTTCCAGATTGACGCCGTACAACCCCACGCCGGAGCGAAGCAGGGCATCAATAAAATGCAAAGGCGAAAGCCGATGCTGTCCGCGGGCCTGGTAAGCCCCCCAGGGCTGATCGATGCGGACGGTGAGTTTGAGTTCATCATCGACTTGGCGGACGACTTCCAAGGTGCGCGGCGACAAGCGAGAGGCGGTGTTCTTCGCTGAGGGCCAAGGCTCCGCCGCTGTTCACGCGGGCGGAGACTTCCCAATTTCGGATGATTCCCGCGTAACGGGCGACGGCGGTTTCCACGAAATCGCAGACGAAACTTTGCAAGTTGAGAAAATCGTGTTCCCATTGCCAAAGCCATTGGGGCAAACCATCGGGCGAAAGATCCGAACAAGGGGCCGGCGGACATCAGCAATTTTTGTTCTTGGGCCCAGTCGATTTGTTGGTCGTGAATTTCCCAAGCGTATTCGCCTTCTTGCGGTTCGATGTGCTTCCATTCGATGGGAATCCTTACCGCCGTGAAGGCGTCGCAAAACGTGGGGCCTGTGTCTTCGTCCAGAACCGTGCGGCCCAGATTGCAACCCAACGCCGCCGGCAAACGGGCGGAACGCTTGCGGCGAACCGCCAACCGCTGGGCGGTGTAAGATTCGGAAAGCAGTTTCGAGGCTTGAAAGGCGATCTCGAGCGCTTTCCAAGCAGTCTGGCTGGCTTCCTCCGCGCGGTGTTGTTTGGAGGAGGCATCGGCGAAAAGTACGTGGGCTTCTTTGTGCAGCGTCCAATACTCGGCGGGCACGGCCATGCCGGCCATTTCCCAAGCCGCCAGTTGATCGCGAAGTTGCGAGATGCGGCCTCGTGCCAATTCGACGGCCAGCAAAAACGGGGCTTCGCGTTCCGGGAGTGAAGAAGTGCTGACGCTGGGGCGGCCGAAGCCTTCGATGGGTAAAGCGATATGGACCTTGCCGCTGTCGGCTGCGGTCCGCCGACAGGCGATCACGTTGTCCTCGACTTCGATTCGCGTGGGGAAGACCCGTCCATCAAACCCGCTGACGTACGCCCTTTGTAACTCGGGCCAGTCTTCCAGCAGATTTTTTGGATAGACCACAAACCGCATGACGCCCATTCCCATCCCCGATCCGCCTGGCGGATTGTCAAAATTCCCACGATGCAAATTCTTGCAGTCTAGTGTAGTTCCGTCCGAATCGTTGTTCAAGAACCTCCGCCCTGATAAACTCAAAACTGTTCACTCCATGCTCAAGGGAAAGATTCTCCAACCTGCCCACTCTGGACCGACAAGAAAATCACTTCAGGGATTTGTGTGCCATGCCCACGGCTTTGCGTGGGCATGCCTTCCGTTGGGAAGATGACTTGTTCCGGCTCAACATGGCCACTCAAAGCTGTGGCCATGCCACCCAATTGTTCTTAGACTTAGAACCCCATGACTACCACCGCTTTGTTGGAAACTTCGTTGCCGAACCAAACCGTTCGCCGGGGCAAAGTTCGCGACATTTACGATTTTGGGGATCGGCTGCTGTTTATCGCCACCGACCGCATCAGTGCGTTCGATTGGGTGCTGCCCAATGGGATTCCCGATAAGGGCCGCGTGTTGACACAACTTAGCCGGATGTGGTTCACACGGTTACCGGTCGCGAATCATGTGCTAAGCCTCGATCCCAGCGACCTGCCTTTGCCCGCAGGCGTGGACATGGAATCGCTCGCCGGGCGGAGCATGGTGGTCAAAAAAACCCAGGTCGTGCCCATTGAATGCGTGGTGCGGGGTTATTTGGCGGGATCGGGCTGGAAAGAATACCGCGATCGCCAAACCGTGTGCGGCCTCAAGTTGCCGGGCGGTTTAGTGGAAAGCGCGCGACTTTCCGCACCGATTTTCACGCCCGCGACCAAAGCGGAGGCCGGGCACGACATCAACATTCCCTTCGAAGAGATGGCCGCCCGCATCGGTTCCGAATTGGCCGCACGACTGCGAGAACTCAGCCTGCAAATCTATGCCGACGCTGCCGAATACGCCCGCACGCGGGGCATCATTCTGGCCGATACGAAATTCGAGTTCGGCCTGTTGGGCGAGGAAATTTTGTTGATTGATGAAGTGCTCACGCCGGACAGTTCCCGGTTTTGGCCCGCCGACGATTATGAACCCGGACGCAGCCAACGCAGTTTCGACAAACAGTTTGTCCGCGATTGGCTGGAAAGCACGGGCTGGGACAAAAACAGCCCGCCGCCCACGATGCCGGAACACATCATCGGGCAAACCCGCGGCAAATACGTGGAAGCCTACGAACTGCTCGCCCAACAAGCCTTCGCCTGGTAAATTGGCGAGCGGATGCATTGCAAATCTTCGTGTTGGAGCATTCGAGAGAACCACTGGGCTGACGCCCCCCGCTTGCCTTCTTCCTACAGCCTAAAACCTTTCCACCATGACTTTGCCGTTTGACGAAACTTTAATTCCCGATGAGCATTGGATGCGGTTGGCGTTCGATCAGGCGCTTCAGGCTTACGAAGCCGGGGAAGTTCCCGTGGGAGCGGTGATCGTTCAGGGAAGCCGGATCGTCGCCGAAGCCTTTAACCAACGCGAAACCCTGAACGATCCCACGGCCCATGCCGAGATGATCGCGCTCACACAGGCGGCGGAAAGTTTAGGGTCTTGGCGGCTGATCGATTGCACGCTTTACGTCACGCTGGAACCCTGCCCGATGTGCGCGGGGGCCATAGTGCAAGCCCGCGTTCCCCGCGTAGTTTATGCGACCGAAGATCCCAAAGCCGGAGCCTGCCATTCGTTGTACCAGATTACCGCCGATCCCCGCTTGAACCATCAGTCGCTAGTGACGGCGGGCGTGTTGCAAGCGGAATGCCGGCAAATTCTAAGGGATTTCTTCGCCGAGCAACGGGCCTTGGGGAAGAAATAATTTTCCGCCCAAACCGTTTTTTTCCGCCTCAGAGTTTTCCCGTTTGGGTTTTGGGATAAAATACCAACACACGTCAAGCCGCTTGCAGTTCCTCCGCAAAATCCATCTTAAAGATCGTCAAGTTCTGGGAAGCTCATGGCCGAGTTGGTCGTTCAGGGAACCCACGATTCGCAATACCTTCGCCTTCCCTTGGAAGACCGAAGGATGCTGGTATTGGGCCGGGGCGAACGGGCCGATCTGCCCGTGCCTTGGGATCTGTTAATCTCCCGCCGACATGCCCAACTGCGTTGCCGAGGCGAAACCCTGCAGGTGCAGAAGTTGGATTCGGGCCGAAACGCGATTTATTATCGCGGCCGCGAATGCCCCGAATTTGAAATGAGGTTGGGGGAGGAGTTCAAAATCGGGAAATCCACGTTTCGGTTCGAGCCGCAATCGGCGACGGCCGATCCGGCTTGGCCGCCTCCGAACGCCGGCTTGGAAACGCTCTCGCTTACCCAGGGAACGTTCCAGACGCCGAGCCGTTGGCTGGAAGTCTTGTCCCGCCTGCCCGAAACCATCGCGAGTTCCACCACCGATGAGGATTTCGCGCGATGCGTGGTGAGCATGGTCTTGGAAACTTTGCCGCGCGTAGATACCGTGGCCGTGCTGCACTTGATGGGCGTGCAATCGGGAACCCCCAGCCATTTGCGGATGCTCTGCTGGGATGGCCGGGAATCGGCGATGAGCAACTTTCAAATCAGCCGCACGATCGTGCGGGAATGTTTGCAGCGCCAAGAAGGAATGATTCACCTTTGGAATTCCGCCGATCCCCCGATGGCCCGCAAGCAGGAGAACTTGTACACAAACTCCGGCATGTTCGATTGGACCTTTTGCGTGCCGATCGCACAAGAAGCCACTTGGGGCTGGTGTCTTTATATGTCGGGGTATTTGGATTGCGTGAGCATGCCGGTTCTCCGAGGGCAGGAAGAACTCCGCGAGGAACTTCGGTTCGTCGAGTTGTTGGCCCAGTTCATCGGAGCACTCCGGGACTTAAGGCTTTTGGAGAACCGCAAAGAGGGCCTCAAACAGTTTTTTTCTCCCGCCATCCGGGACCATCTGGCCAATGTGGGCGGCGACTCTGTGTTGCGGCCGCGCGGACAGCGACATTTCCGTGCTGTTCTGCCAGTTTCGTGGAACCGCCGGTGCCCGTAAAGCCGGTTCGATGGAACTCTCGACACTGTCCAAAACCGTGGAGCGAAATTTCCGCGTGATGAGCGAAGAAATTTTCTCGCACGACGGCGTAATGGCGGATTTTCAAGGCGATGCGTGCATGGCGTTTTGGGGTTGGCCCGTTCCCACCAGCGATGGCTCCTTGCCCGCCTGCCGGGCGGCGCTCGCCCTGCGCCGCAGGCAACTGAGGGAGCCTGTTCTGAACGAGGCTCGGCTAATATGCGGGATCGCGCACGGGCCGGGCATGGCGGGAAAGATCGGCCCGGAAGACCAATGCAAAATGGGCGTGTTCGGGCACGTCGTGAATTTAGGGGCACGCTTGAAAAGCATGGCCAAGCAAGTGAAAGTGGGGCTTCTGTTAGATGCCGCCGCCGCGGAATACGTCAAAAAAAACCTGCCGCGTTCCGAAGGCCGCTGCCGAAAACTCGGCCAATTCCGCCCGAAAGGCATGGAACAAGCCACCACGATCTACGAATTGCTGCTGCCGGCGGAAGAAAATCCCACCATCAGCGACCAGCACCTCGCCGATTTTGAAGGGGCCGTCGAGTTGATCTCGCAGGGCGATTGGAACCAAGCGAAACATCTCCTCCATTCGTTGCCTTCGGAAGATCCCTGCAAACATTTTCTGGTCTTGATGATTGCGATTCACAACTATGCCCCGCCTCCTCGTTGGGACGGAGTTTTCTCGTTGCTCACCAAATAACAATCCGATATACAAGAAGAGGAACTCCCGTCAAATCGGCACACACTTTCAAAAGCCTTGGAAAAGAATCGACAAAACCGCAACCTCAACCCTCGGCGAGAAAACCTGTAGCCCCAAGCTGATGCTTCCGTATATGATGGAGTTGACAAAAAGAACGGCAGGCCATTTTTCCCTCATTCCATACGACACGGTCGGCCCGTGACATGAACTCACGTCCCGGAGGACGCCTTTCGCAGCTTGACGAGAAAGTACCTACCGCCCGTGAAAATCAATATCCTTGGATCATCCGTCGGTGGCCGGGTGTCGCAGCAATTCGCGATTTCATACGTCATCAACGATGTCGTCGCGATTGATGCGGGGTGTCTCGGTTTCGCGTGGCCGCTCTCCGTGCAGCGGGACGTCAAGCACATCTTTTTGTCGCACTCGCACATCGACCACATTGCCTCGCTGCCTTTGTTTCTCGAAAACGTGTTTGTTCCAGGGCCGGATTGCCCCACCATCTTCGGCAATGCCTCGACAATCGACTGCCTGAAGCGCGATGTGTTCAACCACCGCGTTTGGCCCGACTTCATCCAATTGGGCGAAATTGAAACCCCATTTTTGGAATTGAAACCCATCGAGGACGGCGACCAACTACGCGTGGGCAATTTGACGATCACCGCCGTCGCGGTCGATCACATCGTGCCCACGTTGGGGTTCATTGTGGAGGATGACCACTCCGCCGTCGTCTTCGGTTCCGACAGCGGACCCACCGAGCGAATTTGGGAGTTGGCGAATCAAAATCCCAAACTGAAAGCCGTGTACTTAGAAGCCAGTTTTCCCAATTCGATGGAATGGCTCGCGAGAGTTTCCCAGCATCTCACGCCGGAAATGTTCCTCAAAGAGTACCGCAAGCTCGATACCGAAGTCGCGGTGATTGCGATTCACATCAAAGCCGCGTTTCGGGATCAGGTGATTCAAGAACTCCAAAACCTGAACCTTCCCCACCTCACAATCGGTCAAGCCGACCTTCCGTACTTTCATTAAAAATCGCCCACGGCAAAGAGCCGGAAAACCTCTCTCGAAAGACTCGCAACCAAAAATGGATTGATGAGTGCCGAGTGATGATTTTTGAATGTTGAAGTCGGAAAGGCGGCGGCTTGGCCGCACTGTGCCCTCCGTGGTTCCCCCTTTTGGATTGCGTGACGGCTGCACTGGTTTTCTTCTGTGGCCAAGGAAACTGTGCCGATTGCATGGCATGAATTGGAGCGCATAGGCATCGGTCGCGGATTTCTCGATATTCCGCAACCACCGATTTGTGGGCTTCGGTCGGTCTGTTACAATGGCGGTTCACGCCTTGTACTCTTCAAACCCGTTTGGGATTTTGCATGTCTACCGACCGTCCGTTCGTGCATTTGCATTGCCATAGCCATTTCAGTTTGCTCGATGGAGCCAACCGCATTCCCGATTTGGTCAAGAAGACCAAAGAGATGGGAATGAACGCCGCCGCCATCACCGATCACGGCAATCTGTACGGCGCAATCGAAATTCTACACCACCTGCAAAGCCAACGATGTGAAGCCGATTATCGGTTACGAAGCCTACATCGCCCCAGGTCGCCGTACCGATAGAAGCGCCAGCCGGATGAAAGAAGCCAGCTTTCACCTCACGCTGTTGGCGATGAACGAAACCGGTTTTCGCAATCTGATTCGCATGGCCTCCGTCGCTTATTTGGAAGGCTTTTATTACAAGCCCCGCATCGACAAACAGCTTTTGGAAGAACACAACGCGGGACTGATTTGCCTGTCCGGCTGCGCTTCCAGCGAACTTTCCAATTTGATTCTGGCGGAGAAGTGGGAAGAATCGAAATCGCTGATTCATTGGTTCGATAAAATCTTCGGCGACCGCTTTTACTTGGAGATTCAAAACTCCGGCTTGGACATTCAGCGGACTTGCTTGGAAGGCACGGTCGATCTGGCGAACAAAGTCGGGCTGCCTTTGGTGGCGACCAACGATTCGCATTATCTTTGCCAGGAAGATGCCGCCGCCCACGATGTGCTGTTGTGCGTCAACACCCGCACGGTTCGCAGCGATGCCAAGCGGATGCGAATGGACGTGGATCAGTTTTTCGTGCGTTCGCCCGAGCAAATGTACGATGCCTTCCCCGGCTTGGATGATGCGGTCGCCCGCTCGCAAGAAATCGCCGACCGGGTGGACATCGACTTGGATCTCACCCAAAGGCATTATCCGGTGTTTCATCCGCCGGAAGGCAAAACCGACATCGCCTATCTTCGCGAGATCTGCGAACAAGGCATGCTCTGGCGGTACGGCGAGGAGGGCATCTTAGACATCCACCGCGAACGCTTGGATTACGAACTGAGCGTGATCGAACAGATGGGCTACGCGAGTTATTTTCTGATCGTGGCGGACTTCGTCAAATTCGCCGAGAAGCACAAGATTCCCTGTTCCGCCCGCGGCTCGGCATGCGGGGCAATTGTGGCTTACGTGTTGGGTCTCAGCCACGTTTGCCCCTTGGAATACGATTTGTTGTTCGAGCGGTTTCTCGATCCCAGCCGCACCGAGCCGCCGGATATCGACATCGACTTTTGCCGCGACCGTCGGCAGTTGGTCATCGATTACACCAAGGAAAAATACGGTGTGCAGAACGTGGCACAGATCGGCACGTTCGGCACGCTGAAAGCCAAGATGGTGGTGCGGGATGTGGGCCGGGCACTTTCCGTGCCTTTGCCGCGCGTGAACGAAATCGCCAAGATGATCCCCGATACGTTAAACATCAAACTGCAAAAAGCGGTCGAAGAAACCCCCGACCTGAAAGAAGCCTACGACAACGATCCGCAGATTAAGGAACTGATCGACATTGCCGTGCGCTGGAAGGCTTGGCGAGAAGTGCCGGCACGCACGCGGCGGGCGTGGTAGTGGCCGATCAACCGATCTCGAATTTCATTCCGCTGCAGCGCATCACCGGCAAGGAAGACATCATCACCCAATGGGACGGCCCCACGGTGGAGATGGTCGGCCTTTTGAAAATGGATTTTCTCGGTCTTAGAAATCTCACCATTCTCGATAAAGCCGTCTTGAACGTGGAACGCTACGGCGGGAAAAAACTCGATCCGCTCAAATTCCCTTTGGACGACAAGGAAACTTTCGCGCTCTTGCAGCGCGGCGAGACCAAGGGCATCTTTCAGTTGGAATCCGGCGGGATGCGGGATCTGTTGACCAAGATGCGGCCCGACCGCTTTGAAGACATCATCGCCACCAGCGCCCTTTATCGTCCCGGCCCTTTGGAAGGCGGGATGGTGATGGAGTACGTCAACGTCAAGCACGGCCTGCAACAGCCGCGAAAAATTCATCCCGTTGTGGATGAAGTCCTCGCCGAGACCAACGGCGTAATGGTCTACCAAGAGCAAGTCATGCGGATCTTAAACCGCGTGGGCAACATCGAACTCCCCGCCGCGTACCGCTGCATCAAAGCCATCAGCAAGAAGAAGCTGAAAACCATCGCCGAGTTTCGCGAGCAATACGTCGAAGGAGCCAAGCAAAACGGCATCGATGAAAAGATCGCGATCGAGCTATTCGAACTCATCGAAAAATTCGCGGGTTATGGCTTCAATAAATCACATTCGACCGCCTACGGGGCGGTGGCTTATCAGACGGCTTATTTGAAGGCGCACTATCCGCGGGAATTTATGGCGGCTTTGTTGTCTTGCGGGATGGAGGATTCCACGCGGATTGCCGAACACGTGGATGACTGCCGGCGGATGAAGCTCGCCGTGCTTCCGCCGGATGTTAATTCATCCGAAGTCGAGTTCGCGGTTGCGGGTGAGAAGTTGACTTTCGGGTTGGGAGCCGTCAAAGGCGTGGGCGAGCATGCGGTGAATGCGTTGGTCTCCGAGCGGTTGGAGAACGGCCCCTTCAAAAACATTTTCGATCTGACCGAACGGGTCGATCCCAAAGCCCTCACCAAGTCGGCGTTGGAAATTCTGATTAAAGCCGGGGCCTTGGATTCCTTGGGGCCGAACCGGGCGCAGCATGCAGCGGCTGTGGAACGGTCCGTGCAATCGGCTTCCGCGAAGCAACGGGACAAAGCCCGGGGGCAAAAAAGCCTGTTCGGAGATGATGGCGGCGAAGACGGCGGCAGCCAAGATGAGGTTCTATCGCTGCCCGAAGCCCCCGATTGGACGCATGCCCAAAAACTGGTCTCCGAACGAGAGGTGCTGGGGTTTTATCTCACCTCGCATCCCTTGACCGAACACGCCGAGAAACTCGCCCGGTTCGCCAGCCACGTGACTTCGGAACTCATCGACTTGGAAGACCGGGCGGAAGTTTCGCTGGCGGGAATGGTGTCATCGGTCAAAAAGGCTCAGACCAAAAAGCCCAGCCGCAACGGCAACACGCGTTACGTGAATTTCGATTTTGAAGATCCGCACGGGATGGTGCGCTGCATTTTATGGCCGGAAGAATTCGCTCGCCTTGGGCATTTAGTCGAGCCCGATGCGATTTGCTTCTTAAAAGGCCGCGTGGATCGCCGCGGACGCGAACCGAATTTGATCGTCAATCAAATCATGACGCTGGATGAAGCCGAGAAAACTTTCACCGACCGCTTGGCGATTAAGTTCCAAAACGGCCTGCACGATGAGAAAGACATGATCCGCGTGCGGGACATTTTGAATCGGCATCCCGGACTGGCGGATGTGATTCTGTTGGTCGAGACCCCGGATGAAGCCGCCCCCGACCGCCGCTTGCGTTACGTGATGCAAGTCCCCAATTCGATGCGCGTGGCATGCAACGCCGAACTGCGTGCGGAACTCGCGGCGGCTTTGGGCGAAAACCATTTTCGCTTCCACGCCGCTCCCGTCAAAAAGTCCGGCAACGGCAGCAACGTCGGCCGCTGAATTGGGAGATTGGGAGATTTGGACTCGTGATAACCGAATCGCTGATGCAAAACCATCGAGCCGGAATTGATGATTGCCGAGTGATGATTTTTGATTGATGAAGTAAAGCTGAAAACTCACAAACCTTCTAGGTCATCGTCCAGCTCATCTTCAAAGTCGTCGTCTTCATCCATCGGCAAAAACGGGGGTTGATGCGCCTTGCCAGACGATGCCGGGTGAATCGCGGTAGCCTTCGTTTTGCAGTTGCACGTCGAGGACTTCCATTTCCAACGGGTAGCATTGCGATTGCCATTTTCGCGCCCATTGCTCGGCTTCTTCCTCATCCCGCGCCAACACGCCCCACGGGCAAACGTAAGCGGGCCATTGCTCTTGGCCGCTTAAACAGCCCGGATGCTCGGCCCAGTTTTCATCCAACGGTTGGCGGATCAGCACCACGTAGTAGTTGATGCCTTCTTCGTCGGGTTCTTCCTCGCGGTGCGGCTCGAACAACATTTCCGAGGCCAACCCCGTTTGCAGCGATAAAACCTGAAACGCCTGCCGAGTGGGATCCTCTTCGGGCAGACACAAGACGGCGGCGGTGAGTTTGTGGAACAACCGCGTGAGATCCCTTTGCGAAAGCGCATCCACTTCGGACAATTTCTGAGCGAGCACTTTTCGCAATTCCTTCCGCAAGCGATCCAAGTCGTGCTTGCCTTCCGTTCCGTAAACGCAGGCTCTGAGGGCATCCACGTGGTAACGGCATTCGGCGTTTCTGAGAGCTTCCGATTCCAAGGCTTTCAGGGCTTCATCGAGCTTGCGGGTTTCCATCAAAGCCCAGGCCGAAAAGAAGGGAACCCAAGGCTTGTCGGGCCAAACTTCTTCTAAGCGGTGGTAGTAGGTTAGCACCCAATCGTATTTTTCCTGCTCGAAGGCAATTTGCCCCGCCTGCCAATAGACGGCGGGATCTTCGCAGCCTTCGCGAAGACACAAATCGAGCACCGCCAGCCCATCGCGGGCGCGGTCGGTTTCGTTGTAGAGGTCGGCCAGTCGCAAGGCGACATCGCTACGGGAACGGTCCAAACGAAAACTGCGGGCGTAACAGCGTTCGGCTTCGCCCATCTCGCCGTGCTGCAAAAAGAAGGCCCCCGCCCGCGCAAAATTGCCCGCGTGGTTGGGGTCCAGATCGAGCGATTCCCGCAGCATGCGTTCCAACTGATCGACGGTAGCGATGTCGTCGGGGTCATCGTCGGTTGTCTCGCGGGCGGTGTCCCCCAAGTCGGCCACCACGTTGAGAACCACGGCATCTTGCGGGAATTTCCGCAGGAATTGTTGCGACCAGTCCCAAACGTCGGCGGCGTTTTCGCTCAGGCTGCTAAACACGTGCGCCATGTGAATTAGCCGGGCCGCATCGCGGTGATGCGTCACGTCCGCCGCCTTGAAAGCCAGCATCGCCCGTTGCACCGCGCGGCAGGCTTCTTCCTCGCCTCCGGCTTGCTGCAACTTCTCGACATATTGATCGAGCGTCGCCTTGAGCGGGGTTTCTTCATCCTCCGGTTTCATGCCGGGATCGGCTGCGGTCGGTTGAACGGAAGGAGCATCCGCAACGATCGGCTGGGTGGCCCGCCCGTCTCCATCGGCAGGGTGCTCGGCGAAGAGGCCCGTGGAAAACGAAGCCGGCGTAGCCAACGGATTGAGTTTGACTTCCCCTGAAACCAGCACTTTCAGCCGGCGAATCGTCAGCCAATCCCTAGCCGCCTGGGCTTTGGGAGTCAGTTGCTTGATGAGTGCGGCGGCTTTGTCTTCCAGGCCCGCCAATTTGTGAATCGCGATCAACCGCAAACGCACTTCAAACCAATGCGACAAACATTTCTGCGACAGCAACCGGCGGTCCCAATCTGCCAGATGGCCGATGGCGGATTCGTAATCGCCTCGGCAACAGGCCATTGTCGCTTGCTGCATGGCTTTTTGGAATTCCAAAAACGGATATTCATCGGCTTCGATTTCGGGAAAGTCGGCCGGATCGACGCCGCATTCCTGGGCGAGCGCGGGGAAATCTTCCGCGCGATCTTCCAGCGCCAAAATCATCGAGAGCAACCCCGCGGATTCCAACTGGGCTTGCAACACCGAATGATACGTCTCAGACAATAGCAATGCCTCGATCGCCGCTTCCCGCGAGGCGGCTAGTTGCCCGTTCAGCAGCAACAACTCGGCGGTGTGTTTCGCCCCCACCCAGCGGCGATCTTTATCGGAATCCGGCGCGGGGTTGCCCGCCACCATGCGGGCATAATGCAAAGCCATGTCCACATCGTCGGCAGCCCGGTACACTTCGGTCGCGTATTCGCGGAAGCAAGTCACACACTCCAACTTGCCCGTGCGGCGGCAAACCAGAATTCCCTCGTTAATGCAATCGTGAACGCCGTCCGAGTTGTAACCTTCTTTCTCGGCGGTATGCTTGGCCAGATTGTCGTAAGCGCAAGAAGACATCCAATCGACGGTGTGATGGTAATGGTCTTCGGGCAGTTCGGGTTGCAGCTTGCGGGCTTTGTCTTCACTTTCCAGATAGGCGATGGAATCCACCGCCGCCGCGATGCCGGTTTCCACGTCCATCAGCGATTGGGCATCGTTCATCAGATAGAAATTCGCGTGCAGATAAGGCACGACTTGCTTCTCGGCCTTGGCGAAGCGTTTGAGTTCCCGGCTGACCCGCGAAGAAGAACGATACCGGCATTGCCCGCGCAGTTCTCGGATGCGGTCCATCAACTCGCCAATTTGCCGGTTTACGTCCGGTTCGCGAAATTCATCGGTCATGGTTCTGCACCCGTTGGTTCATGTTTTGCGATGCCGTCTCAATCCGACGACTTGGGCAAGCGGTGGTCTTGGTTTCCCGTATGGCCTTGCTCGACGGTGTACTCGGCTTCGATCTCGTTTTCGTTCGGGCGGTGATTCTGGCCAAAATGGGACGTGGTGAAGGAATGAAACTGCATCATTCCCGGCGGAACCAATCGGCGGGCCAACCAACCCCGCAGCAAAGTCCTGACGGGGGGAATCAACAATGAAAACCCCGCCAGGTCGGTCAAAATTCCCGGTGTGATGAGCAATGCCCCCGCGATCACGATCATCAACCCATCCAAAAGCTCGGTCGTGGGCGGTTTGCCTTGGCTGAGTTGGGTTTGAATCCGCCGCCAAGTTTCCCAACCCTGCCGACGTGCCAAAGCCGCCCCCACAATGCCGGTGACAATCACAACAGCCAAGGTGGTGATGAGATCCGTGGCATGATACAGCCGGATCAGGATCATCAATTCGACCAATGGCACTACGGTCAACAGCAGGAGGAGAATCAAAAACACAGCCGGTCCGATCCGTTGTTCGGCAAGACAGATGGCGTTAGGCTTTCAAAGCTTTCAGGGCTTTTCGCCGCGTGGGGTAATTGGGCCATCGGTCCGTTAATTGCATAATTTTAATGACGTTTTGCATTTCTTCCGAGGCATTGCACGTGGCCGCCTTTCCGCCGCGTTCGGCGACTTTGCCGAACATGCTGTTGATCGCCCCGATGATGACGGACCCGTAATACTCTTCGCGGTACAGATCGATCACAAGCTGGCCGACTTCAGGCTCCTCCAACATTTCCAGAATTGTATTCATCTCACTAATGACTAGGGAATGGCGAAATTCAAAAGCCTCGCCCGTGGGAGAGACAATTAACGCATCGCCCTTGGCTTCCACGAGAAAAACTTTGTGAAATTGGGTTTCCGACAGATCGATCATAAACAGCCCGTCTCGAATGAGAAAAGAACAGACGCCGAGTGAAACCGATGCGGATTGCGGGTGCAAGGAACCTCACCCGAAACAATCCTGATGCAGATTCCTTTGTACCATATCGCCATCGAGTCGTCATTCTTGAAGGGAAACTTCCCCTCAAAATTCCTAGGGCGATTGTTGGGCCGCTGACTTGCCGTTTGCAGACAACTCCTCTAACAATAAGGAAAGAACAAACAGCGCCCGAAATTGGCAGACACTTCGTATTTTCCCTTGGCCGCAACCAAAACGTATGGATATGCCCCTTCTCCCCTTTGGGGGAGATGGTGGCCGAAGGCCGGATGAGGGGTTCGATAAGGAGTGGATATCGAACTGAATTCGGCCCCCTCACCCTCCCCCAAGGGGAGAGGGGACCAGACCGATGAAAAAATGTGAGCACGTCGCGCAGAAGTAACAAATAAAGGCTCTATACACACCAGACACCCTGATGAGAGGACACAACCCTATGCGAAACTTTGGTTTCAAACATTTTCACCCGCGAGGCTTTCTCGCAGTTGGTTTTCTGGTTTTCGGCGGCTTGTTGGTTTGGGCTCAAGACGGCGAGAAACCAGCGGACGAGGCGATTTCCCTGCCCGCCGGTTTGCCGGAAATCAAGTATCCCCAAGACAATCCTCACGCAGAAACCAAGGTTCAATTGGGAAAGCAATTGTTCTTCGACAAACGGCTCTCGGCGGATGACACCATCTCGTGCGCGAGTTGCCACGACCCCGCCAAGGGTTGGAGCAACGGAGAAGCCGTCGCCACCGGCGTGGGCGGCCAAAAAGGCGGCCGCAGCGCTCCGAGCATCATCAATTCGGCTTATACCAAGCTGCATTTCTGGGATGGCCGGGCGAGTTCGCTGGAAGACCAGGCGTTGGGGCCGATCCAAAATCCCATCGAGATGAAGATGGACTTAAAGGAAGTCGTGGCCAAGCTCAATAAGATTCCAGGCTACAAAAAGGAGTTTCAGGACGTTTTCAAAACGGATGTGTCTTCCGAGGGAATCGCCAAGGCGGTAGCCGCCTACGAGCGCACGATTCTTTCCGGAGACTGCGCCTTACGACCGCTTTAAGGCCGGCCAAAAAGATGCACTTTCCACCTCCGCCGAGCGGGGACGAAAATTGTTTTTTGGAAAAGCCCACTGCACCGCCTGCCATTCGGGTCCGAATTTCAGCGATCAGGCGTTTCACAACGTCGGTGTGGGCATGGACAAAAAAGACCACGACACAGGCCGCGAAGCCATCAGCGGGTTGGGGGGCGACCGGGGCAGTTTCAAAACGCCCACGCTCCGCGAGATTGCCCGCACCGCGCCCTACATGCACGATGGCAGCCTGAAAACCTTAGCAGACGTTGTCGAACATTACGCTAAAGGCGGCGTCCCCAACGAATGGCTGGATGAGGAAATCTTCCCGTTGAAACTCAGCGATCAAGATAAAAAAGATTTGGTGACGTTTATGGAAGAGGGCCTCTCCAGCGAAAGCTATCCCGAGCACAAAGCCCCCAAACTCCCCCAATAGCAGGCGGCGGTGGATTGCGAGCCTGGCGCGTTCCGGTAGGATTTCGCTCAGTAGGATTGTTGCGAGCGGGAATGCTCTCCATCACCATCATTCCCTCCTCTTGAATTCCCTTGTGTCACGAAGAAAGAGATGCCCCATGTTACAGCCACGTTCTTCACTGAAAATGCTGCCCGGCTTGATTGCGTTGCTTTGTCTGGTTCCCGCCGGCTTGATCGCTCAAGAAGCCGCCAAAACCGAAGCCGAAAAGCCGGAAGCGAAAACCGAAGCCAAACCCGCTGAAGACAAAAAAGCCGAAGAGAAAAAGCCGGAAGCAAAAACCGAAGAGAAAAAGCCGGAAGTCAAAACCGAAGAGAAAAAACCCGAAGCAAAACCGGAAGACAAAAAACCCGAAGACAAGAAGGCCGAAGAACCTGCGCTGGAACTGAAAGAGATGGTCATCAACCTGGATAACCCCAGCGGATTGGCGATTCACCCCAAAACCGGGCACGTTTTTATCGCCAGCCACGATGGCATCCATCGATTTATTCCCGGCGAGTTGCCGCTGAAATGCCCGCTGGAAGTCACCGGCTTCCCCACGGACGTTTATGGAAAAGGCCCCAAATACAACATCAGCGCGTTGGGCGTGGCCTTCTTGGATGATGAACACCTCGTCGTGGGCGATGGCAGCCGACCGGACGCCGAAGAATTGGTTCGCGTTTACAAAATCGCCGAAAAACATTCCGGCAAACCGCAGAAAGAAACCGACGCCGTTTACACCACCGGCCCGATCGGCGCTTCGGAGGAATCCGTCAAAGGCGAAGGCAACTACTACGGCGTGGCGGTGTTGGATGGCGTGGTCTACGTCACCTGCAACGGCGATGACACCAAAGGTTGGATTTCTAAGTTCTCCATCAAAGACGGCAAAGCCACCCCGCTGACGCCCTACATTGCCACCAAAATTGCCACCAATGTGGATGCCCCGGTTCCCATCGCGGTCTCGCCGGACAACAAAACATTGGTCGTCGGTCAAATGGGCGAAGTCGGCACGCCGGGCGACAGCCTGCTGACGATTTACGATCCCAAAACCTTCAATCCCAAAGAACCCAAAGCCGAAAAGAAATGGGAAACCGGCCTCAGCGACATCGCCGGCTTGGCCTACAGCCCCAAGACGAAGAAATGGTACTGCACCGATTTCGCCTGGGCGAAACCCGAAGACGGCGGCTTGTTCGAGTTGAACATCGAAGGCGACAAAGTCACCGCCAAGAAATTGGCCAAGCTCGATAAGCCCACCGCATTGGCCTTCGACAAAGAAGGCAACTTGTACGTGGCGGTCTTCGGCACGGCCATCCCGGAGAAAGACGACGAGAACAACAAAAATCAAGATGCCGACAAAATGACCCCCGGCAAACTGCTGATGATTGAAGCCGGCCAACTCAAATAAGACGGTCGGATCATCCCAATCGAAGAACATTCGCTTTTTCCCAGGCCGCGGTTCCATGAAAGAACTGCGGCCTGGGCTTTTTATTTGAAGTCGGAAGCTTGGAAAGGCAGTGGATTTCTCGAAAGCGAGACCGGGCGGCTGATTGCATCGGTTCCGGTTTGCGGCCTATACTCATTGCTCAGAGGCGTGATGGGCGTTCTCAAAAATCCTAGAGGATGGGCGAACGATGACAGGCAAATCGACTTCCGGGCGGTATTTTTTGGGGATCGACTTAGGCGGCACGAACGTTAAAGCGGGCGTGGTCGATCACGGCGGGCATTCGCGTTCCAGCGTGAGCCGTCCCACCCAAGCCGACAAAGGGCCGGAACACGGGATGCGAAACATTTACCGTGTGGCCGATGATGCCGTCTCGACTAGCGGCGTGGGCTGGGATGAAATCGCCGCCATCGGCGTGGCAACGCCCGGCACGATGGACATTCCCTTGGGGATGTTATTGCATCCGCACAATCTGCCCGGTTGGGACGATCTTCCCATCCGGCAATTGGTGGCCGACCAATTCGACAGGCCCGCCATTTTACAAAACGACGCCTCCGCCGCGGCGTATGGCGAGTATTGGGTCGGAGCCGCCCGCGATGTTCCCAGCTTGGTGTTTTGGACGCTGGGCACGGGCATAGGCAGCGGGATTATCGTGAACGACATGATTATCCAAGGCGAGCATTCCTGCGGGTCGGAATGCGGGCACATCATCATCGACATGGATGGAACCCGCACCTGTGCCACCGGGCAATACGGCACGTTGGAAGCCTACGCCAGTGCCAAATCGCTAATGGCCCGCTGCCGGGAAGCCCTGGCCGCCGGGCGGAAATCCAGTTTGCTTGCCCTGCATGAAAAAGGCGTGGAACTCACGCCTTTGGTCATCGGCAATGCCGCCGAGCACGGCGATGAATTGGCCGAGGAATTGGTGATGGACACCGCCCGTTATCTGGGCATCGGCACGGTCTCCATCATGCACGCGGTGAACCCCACGATGTTCCTCATCGGCGGGGCGATGACGTTCGGCCGGCATGAAACTCCGCTGGGTCGGCGGTTTCTGGAGCGGGTGCGCGAAGAAGTCCGCCTGCGGGCATTTCCGATTCCCGCTGCGAAAACTCTGATCGATTTTGCTTCGCTGGGTTCGGAAGCCGGCTACATCGGAGCCGCCGGCTGCGCCCGCCAAGCCATTGGCTCCTGAACGAACTTTCCCAAGTTAGAGTATGTGAACGAATGCCGGGAAACAACGCGCATAATGCAAGGGAAAGCCCCTCATCAATTCTTAACCGCATCCTCATGCGATTTGGATAGCATCTCGAATTTGCCTTTCTACAATGACCGCAACAAGAGAAGTCATTCCCAAACAGTGGGAGTTTTTGTTCGAGTCTTTATTGAGGGTAATGGTTTGATGTCTACGCGACAGAGTTCCAGGAAGCGAATCGGGTTCACGTTGATTGAATTGTTGGTGGTGATCGCAATTATTGCCATTTTAATTGCTTTGCTGTTGCCGGCGGTGCAGCAAGCGCGGGAAGCGGCCAGGCGGTCGAGCTGCAAGAATAACATGAAGAACATCGGTTTGTGCTGCACAATTATGCAGAAACGCACGGCGTGTTTCCCTTCGGATTCGATGCGCGGGAAACCTTGTGGTCCGCCATGATTCTGCCCCAGATCGAACAAAACGGGGTCTACAGCAAGCTGATTTGGCAAGAAAGCGGCCCGGGCAATTGGAATGCGGCCGGGTCGCCCAATACCGCCGCCTGCGGCACGTTGTATTCGGTTTTCGTTTGCCCCAGCATGGCGATGGAACCGCAGCGAGACAACAACGGCATTCCACATCGGGCCGCGACAAGCTACCGTGCTTGCGCTGGTTCCAATATCTATTCGGATGATGTCAGCACGATCCCGTCTTCCGCGCCGACCGGAGCCAAAGCCCTAGAACAGTTCCCCTTGAACGGCATGTTCTACGGATGCAGCAGCACGCGGTTTGCCTCGGTCAGCGACGGCATGAGCAACACGGTGATGATCGGAGAATCTTATACGGACACCTATGTGAAAGACGGCCAGCAAATGGATTACTGGCACACGGGATCGCCTTCGACCGGCGGCTGGAATCCCGGCGGGAAGGGCGGAACCGAATATAGCGAAGGCTTAGGATCCTTGGGGCCGAAGATCAATAGCCGGCTCAATCCCGCCACCCACGGCACGATCATGGAAATGTCTTTTGGAAGCTACCACATCGGCGGGTGCAATTTGCCTTGGGTGACGGTTCTGTCCGCTTCATTTCCGAGAATATCAGCCAAGTCATCTCTCAAGGTCTCGGCTCCCGCAGGGGGGAGAAGTCCTCGGCGATTTCTAGGCTTCCGCCAAGAACCACTTTCCGACGCTCGTAGACCGCGTTTTTTCGATAATCTGTCTCAATCTTGGAGATATGTCACGCATGAAAAGTCAGCTTTATTTGTTCGTGGCCGCCGTGGTTTGCGGCCTATTTGCCGGATGCAGCACCTCGCCGCAAGCCGATTATGAATCCGTGGGATTGGTCAGCGTGTCCGGTACGGTGATGCTCGATGGCAAACCCTTGCCCGATGCCGTCGTGATCTTCGAAGACAAGGAGGGGCAATACTCCGCCGGCAAAACGAACGCCGAAGGGAAATACACGCTGCAATTCGATTCCCAAATGTCGGGAGTCACGCCGGGCGAAAAAACCGTGCGGATCAGCACGACGGCCTCGCTGGGAGAAGGTATGGAAGAAGAAGCGCCCCGAAGAAGAAGGCGGGGATGAATCGCAACCCACAGCGGCCAAGCCCAAGGAGCTGGTTCCGGCGAAATACAATAAGAATTCCGAACTCAAAAAAACCGTGGAACCGAACCAATCGCAGACGTTCGACTTCGATTTGAAGTCCAAGTAACGCCTGCGATGGAGTGGTCGCGATGAATAATCGGGTTGATCGGGAAGGGGAAATCCCCCTCCGCGATCAACCCGATCATTAAAGAATCATCCGGCAAGTCGGCTTATTGGTTTTGCACGTACTTCGTCGGGTTGGCCGTGAAGGCTTTTAGCGTGCCATCGTTTTGGAACAAATACAACCGGCTGCGATACCAAGCGGCGTGTTCCAGCGAGCCAGTCACGGCATGGCCTTGATAAGCGGTCAAGATCACGTCCGAACCGGCTTGGACCGGAGCATAAAGTTCGGGGTGAGACTCGAATTGTTGCTTGGCCTCGGCAGAAGCCAGCCGGTAAAGCGTTCCGTTCCACCCGCTGACGTACTCCGCGTTGCCTTGCATCAGCCGACGGGCATTGCGAAGAGTTACGGGACAACAGCCATCCAAACCAACTTTCACTTCTTGAGTCTGGTGTTTGATTTGCCCCGATCGAAATGCTGCGATTGAGGGCATCGCGACCTGGGGCGCACCGGAGGCGGGCTGGGGTTTCTGCAACGATTCGTTCTGCTCCCGTTTCGGCGGATTTGCGAAGGGGTTGCCTAATGCCGCGGGCTTTTTGACGATTGCTTCCAGCTTCGGTGCGGCTTCAAACGGCTCTGAGCCGGCAGCATTCGCGTTTTTGGCGGACGTGGTGAGCGGCGGAGTCAAAACCGCTTCTCCCTTGGGCGTTTCTGCTGGGGTTGCCGGTTGGGCCGAGACCGGCATCTCGAAACTCGACTCGGTGGAATCGGCGAGCGGATGACGTTTGGCGAGCGGACCGGCTTGAGTCTCATTGTCCACTGGAGAAGCAGAAGCCGATTGCACAAAGGGGTTATCCACGCTCCCCTCCGTTGCTGCCACGGGTGTTGAGCGTTGGGATTCAGCGGATGCTTGATAACCAGAGCGGGGAATCGCAAAATTCGGCACGACCACCGGGGCCGGCATTGCTGGGGCTTGTCGTTGAGTTTCTGCTTCGCTCAACTGGGTCACAGAAACCACTCGCACAAAGGGGTTTTGCAAACTTCCCTTTGTTGCCGATGTCGCCGGGCTTTCTTGGTGAGAGGTTTGCACCGATCGTCCCGGCGTGATCGCGGGAACCGGCGGGGCCGGATCGCTGAGAGGATGCGGGGAAAATTGTGGCCGGCTTTGCGATTCGGCTTCCGCAGCATTCGCCGTGGTCACCGGCGTTCCGGCTGAGGGTTCCTTGAACGGATTCAGCACGGGCGGGCCGGGAATGTCTATCACTTCAGGCGAATTGCCTTGCGACGGATTGGAGTCCATAAAGGGATGTTCGAAGACTGGAAAAGGATTGACGGGGGGCGCAGCCTCTGCTTGACCGAGGGCCTGAAGTTTCTGGGCTTTCAATGCGGCGGGCTTGGGCTGTTGCGGTTGAGCGGCCGTTTGTTGATTCGAGTAGGGCATCGCACAGGTCGGCACGAAAACAGGTTGAGGGGCCGCAACGTGAATCGGTTGCGGAGCCGCCGGGGCCATGGGAACGAACGGGGTTTGGGGGTTGGGCAAGGCTTTGCCTTCGCGGGCGTACAAATCGGCCATCCGGCGTTGCATTTCGTTCGCAGAGGAGTTCGCATCTTGCCCGAACGCGGCCTCGGCGGACAAAAAGCAAAGACCCGTCGCGGTGGAAAGTAACGCCGTCCCCGCTTTGTGCATGATCGAACGTTTCATGTCCGGCCTCTCTTGAAAACGCTTCCGAGCGATGTGAAATTCCCCACGACGATTCGCCGCCCTCTTTCCGATTCCATGTCGAGATTGCGTTTGATTCGGGCAACTGGAATAATCGAAAAACGTGCGCTGAATTGCTTCAAACATTCCTCTTATCGTCGTGATGCCGGCCCGATTTGATCGCGAAGCAGTTTTTTGAACGCATTCCCGGCGGCGGGACACGCACAGACGGCAAAAACACCCAAGCCTTACCACACTACCCAGGATACGCATTTCAAGATGAGTCAAACCCCCTCTCAACCCGCGCAGCCGATGGAACCGATTTCCCCAAAACACGTTGCGGCGAACCCTCCGCGCAAACGCCGCCTGGGGATTTTGTTCGTCCTCTTCTTCCTGCTGATGTTCTCGTTCTTGGCGAACCTTTGGTTATATGGGAAGTACCAAACCTATTTTTCTTCCGATAACAAAGCCACCGAATCGTTTCATTCGGGGGATGCGTTTGCGAAGGACAAAATCGCCATCATTCGCGTGGAAGGCACAATTATGCCGCCCATGACCGAGCGGATCTTGGACCAAATCGATCAGGCCGGCAAAGATGATGCCGTCAAAGGCGTGTTGTTGAAGATCGACAGCCCCGGCGGGTTGGTGGCGGACAGCCACGAGATTTACCACCGATTGAAAAAGCTAAGGCAGGAGAACAAAAAGCCGATTTTCGTGGCGATGAAACGCCTGGCGGCTTCGGGCGGATATTACGTGGCGATGGGTGCGGGGCCGGAAGGCAAAATCTTCGTCGAACCGACCACCTGGACGGGTTCCATCGGGGTGATTATCCCCCGCTACGACATCAGCGGATTGGCGGAGAATTGGAACATCAAATCCGCCCCCTTGAAAACCGGCCAATTCAAAGATGCACTCAGTCCTTTCCGCGAACTGACCAAGGCGGAACGGGCGGTTTGGGGAGAGATTTTGAATGAATCTTACGCGAGTTTCCTGAATGTGATTGATGAGAACCGCACCCAACTGACCGTTCGCAAAAAAACCGGCCCCGCGCCGACTAATGACCCCGACCTCGTCGCCAACACGTTGGAGTTGGTGACCGCAAAAGCCAAGGACGAGGAAAAAACCAACCTGGCAACCGGGCAGATTTTCACGGCGACTCAAGCCATCGAAAAGGGATTGGTGGATGAAATCGGTTTCGAGGAAGAAGCCCTCGATCAGTTAAAGGAACAATTGGGTTTGGAGGAAGTCCGCGTGGTGGTTTACGAATCGCCGGTCACGCTCTGGGAGGCGTTGCTCGGTTTGGGGAAAGCCCAAGCCCCGGAGCAAAAACACCAAGCCGCGCTGGATGCCTTAGTGCCCCGGGCGATGTACTATTTCTCGTGGGTTCCGCCCGCGCTGCCTCTGCCCTAAGCCGGAAGATGCCGGTTACTTTGCCGGCTGGGCGGGGCGTTGTTGGAAGATGAACATCAAGCGAATCGGGGCTTGGGCGGCTTTCGCTTCGGCGATCTCGGCTGACGGCATCGCCTCAACCTGCTTAGCTTGGCCGCGTTCCTGTTTTTGATCCTTCGGCGGCGGAGAAGCGGCCAAGTTTTTCTTGGCCCCCGTTTGGTTGGAAGTCGGCACGATCATTTGGAAGGATTTTTCTGTAGCAGCACCACCGGGTTTGGCAGCCGCTTTTAAGTCAATCGACCGATTGAAATGGTTCAAATTCGGTGCGGCCGCCTGGGGAATGGCCGGTGTTTGTTCGCCGACTTGATCTGAACTCGGCGTCTCGCGGGCGGATTGGGAAGCTCCGCCAAAGCCGGCTTGTCCCGCCTGATATTTTTGCAGAGATTGGGCCAAGGATTGCCGAAACCGCACGGCGGACTTTCGCTGAAGATCGCGGTCTTCCGTTTGTTCCGAGTTGGGAACGTCCGTGACGGCCAAGGCAGTTCGCGATTGAATTTGGACCGCGGGACGTGTTGCGCGAAGTTTGCCCAGCGCGGAGGATACTTCCCGAGCGGAGGATTGCACGTACAGACCGAACGGCCATTCGTTCTCGGCCCGTTTGCGTTCGTTCATTTCAAAATTTGCGGCGGGAAGTTTGGCGGGAGGAACCGAGTTTTGGGCCAGCAATTTTTGCAGTTCCGCCAATGTTTGTTGGGGATCGTCGGCGGTGATTTCCACAAGCACCACCCGATCCGCACCCGCATTCGCCCATTGCAGAATCTCTTTTTCCAAGGGGATACTGTTGGGGGCGTTTTTGTCGTGAGCGGAAAACGCATCGGCCAGCATGGCGGCTGCAATGCGGGGTTGCTGCGCATCGTTGGGCGGGGCTTGGGGAGGTTTCTCGCTTTGAGCGACTGCGCGGCGATTTTGGTTTTCGGCGAGCATTTCCCCTTCAGACCCCAAAAGCACTCGGCGGGGCCGCTGGGCCGATGACGTTTCACCGGGGCTTGCTTTTTTGGCCTCCTCGAAACCCGTGGCTGGAGAAGAATTGGCCGCGATTTCGGCGGGTGAGTTTGTCGGTTGCGAGGATGGCCAAAACGAGGGAATCCAAAATGCGATCAAAACTAAAGCCGCCACCGCCGTCAGACACTTAAGCGATAGGAAAATCCCTTGGGAAAACCCGCCGGAATCCGCCGGCGTGGGGGGAGGATCAGAGGGAAGAATGCGGTTCATCACCCCCGCGTGAAAATCCAGCGGCAAGGGTTCGGCGGGCAGAGTGCGCAATGCTTCCGACAATCGCCGAATTTCCATCAATTCGGTTTGGGCGGCGACAGATCGAGAAAGTTGAAGGGTCACCGATTCGTGCTCGGAGGGGGAAAGCTCCCCATCGAAGAACGCGGAAACCTCATCGTTGGGTCTGGGTGGAGTCATCGTGTGCGGAAAGACAAAGTTCGACGGCAAAATTCGTTCGATTGGGCGTTAAGGAAATTCTCCCTTAAGCAGGATGGCCAGTTTTTCGCGGAGTTCGCTCCGCGCGCGATGGATTCGGCTGCGGACCGTCCCGATGGGACAGCCCACGATTTCGGCGATCTCCTCGTAATGTAGGTCTTCCATCTCCTTCAAAACCAGAACCGTGCGGTATTCTTCCGACAACTCCGCCAGAGCAGCCCGAACCATTGCCTGCCGTTCGGAAACCTCCATCGCATAGGATGGCTGCGAACTGGGATTCACATCCGTGGGTTCGTGCCCGGCGTTTTCACGGGCGGCATCGAGTGAAGCAGACATCCGGCGCTCGCGTCGCTTGCGGCTGACGGCGGAGTTCATCGCGATGCGAAACAACCACGAATAAAACGCCGATTCGCCGCGAAAAGTAGACAACTTCGCAAAGGCATGAATAAATGCATCTTGAGCCACGTCTTGGGCTTGGTCCGCCGCCCCCGTCACGCAGAGCAGCGTATGAAACAACCGATCTTGATAACGCATCACCAACTCGCCGAACGCTTCTTTTCGGCCAGCCAAACAGTCTTGGATGAGTTGTTGGTCATCATTATTCACGGCATCGGAGCTTAAGACGTGATTGTCCGGGTCGGAGTTCCCGTGATTTGCCGCACTTGGCCCGGTTTGCAGGAATTCCCCCTCCCGGCTTTCGAGTTCGCTTTTGGGAGATGGTGAACCATTGACCATAATTGCGAGGGCACGTTGAGAAAAAAAGACGTTCGCGAGCGCTCTTTCTTAAGACGAACTCAGCGGGAGAAGCTCACGGGTTATCTTGTCATCTTACGCGATGTCTAACAGCCAGTCACCATGTTGCCGAAAGAATTTCCAAATCCCCGTTACCCAGAATCGCCGAAAGGCAAAACCCTCTTGTGTGCCACATCGGCGGTCTGGACGGGTTAGGTCGTGGCGGCGTTTGCGGGTTGTTGCGGGCTGGGGTTTTGTTGGGGGGAAACGAACTCCGTAGCCGGGGTGATTTGCCGGGGTCTCCGGGTCAGCCAAAATAGAAAGATCAAACCCGAACTGAAGAGGCCCAAGCTCACCCATTGGGAAATCGTGAAGCTGGTGCCGAATTGCCCCATCTCGTCGCCGCGAAGATATTCGATGGTGAACCGCGTAATCGGGTACGTCAACATGCCCATTGCCAACACCGCGCCATCGCGGTTGCGGTAGCGGAAATATGTCGCCGTCAAAAACGCCAGCACCAAGGCATTTAAGGAACTGTAGATTTGCGAAGGATGCAGCGGCAAGCTGTAGAGGCTTTCCGGGGTCAGAAAACCCTGCAGCACCAAGGCCATGTCGGGCACGCTGCCCAGCGGAAAGCGAATGGCCCAAGGCAGTTCGCAGCGGTCCCCGTAGCAGCAGCCATTCATCAAGCAGCCCAGGCGGCCGAATGTCAAACCCATGAAGAACGCGGGAACGGCGATGTCGGCCATCAACAACGGCTTGAGTTTGCGATAATAACAGTACCCGAAGAAGACGGCCGCGCTAAACAGCAATCCGCCCAACAAAACCAAGCCGCCTTCTTGCAACTCGAACGGGGCCATCAACAAATCGAAGCCCGTTCTTCCCCCGAAGACCCGTTCGCGATATTGCACGAGGTAAAACAGTCTCGCCCCGACGATGCCGCCGAACAACGACCAGATTCCCAAGTCCCAAATCACCTCGGCGGAAATCCCCACTCGCCTTGCCAAACGGGTCGCTAGAATTCCCCCGCGATGAAGCCTAAAAACATCAGAAACCCGTAACCGCGAATCGGCAGCGATTGCGGAAAGGTCTGCGAGAAGCGGGGTTCGAGATGAGGTTGCTGATTGCGATATTCTTCCAAGCGGTCGCGGATGTCGGGCAGCCTGCCGCGAATCAGCGGATCGCGAGAAATCGCCGCCAACTCCGCCGCGTTTTGGCCGGCTTTTTCGGCGGCGGGATAATCGCCTGCTTCCGCATAAGCCGCCGCCAGCGTATCCCAATGGTTCGCCGTTTTGGGATGGGCATTCTTAAATGCAGTTTGGGCCAATGAGAGCGACTTCTTCCCATCGCGAAACTCAGCATCGGGGCAGGTGGCGTAAAGCCACGCCAACGGGAGATAACCGGTATCTTGCTTCGGAGCCAGCTCAATCGCGGCTCGAAAATCGTCGGCGGCGAGGCCGTATTCGTAAACCGCTTCATAAGCTTGGCCTCGCGCGATGAAGTGTTCCACCAATTGCGGGTTCTTGACCTGTTGTTCGATGATCGCCGATTGCGTGGCGATCATTGCCCGCGGACCGCGCTGGACCCAATGGGGCACATTGACGATTACGAATGCCATCAACACCCAAAACATGCCGGGAACCAGCAAGTTGCCAAGCTGCAAATTCTGCCGGTTCCGATAAAGCCACGCTCCGCCGAACAACGCCCACAGCAGAAGCACCAGACCGAAACCAAACCCCGGCAGACTGCCGAAACCCAGCCACCAATCGGCATCCAAAGGAATTCGCAGAAGTGTTTGCCGCATAAAGGAAGAACTCCGTTCCGGGAGAGTCAGCGTGAATTGCAGGAGGGAAAGTGATGGCCGGTTAATAGCTTTTCAGAAGAAGGGATGCAAGAAGCCCGGAGCGATTAAGCCGGCGGTTGCGGTTTGGGCAGTTCGATTCGCAGGCTGTCGATCAGCCGGGTGTTGCCCACGTGAGCCGCCACCAAGGCAACCATGCGGGATTGCGGTTCCGAAAGCTCGGCCAAGGTGTCGGGGTCGGCAATGGTCGCATAATCCAAATTCACTTGGTTTGTGGCTTCCAGCAATCTCCGCATTTCCTCGCGAATGTTATCAAGATCGCGTTTGCCCGCCAACAATCGTTCGCTCGCCAAAGAAACGCATTTCCACAGCGCGCGGGCCGAGACTTTTTCCTCAGCGGACAGATATTGATTGCGGCTGCTGAGCGCCAGTCCGTGGTCATCTCGCACGGTGGGACAGGCCCGAATCTCCGTGGGCACGTGCAAATCTTTGCACATGCGGCGAATGATGGCCTGCTGCTGGTAGTCTTTCATGCCGAAAAATGCGATGTCGGCTTCCACGATGTTTAACAATTTCAGCACGACAGTTGTCACGCCGGAAAATGCCCCGGCCTTTTCGCTCCTTCCCAAATCGTGGAGAGCTGGCCCACTTCGACCACGGTATCGAAGCCGGGAGGATATAACATGTCTTTTGTGGGGTGAAACACCAGATCGACCTCTAATTCCCGGCAGCAATCGAGGTCATCTTCCCAAGGGCGGCGGATAGCGGTCGAAATCTTCGTGCGGCCCAAATTGCCGAGGGTTGACGAAAATCGTCACCACCACCACATCGCATTCCGCGCGGGCGGTTTTGATGAGACTGCGATGCCCTTCGTGCAAAGCCCCCATCGTGGGAACCACGCCGATGCGGCGGCCATCTTTCCGCTCCAAAGCCAACAGCAATCGCAAGGCATCGGGAGCTTCCACCACCTCGAGTTCTCGCGGAGGAGATTCTTCGGGCAAGGTTTCTTCGGGCAAAGGCAAAGGGGTCGGGTCGCTCGTCATTCGCAAATCCTCCGCCGCGCAATTCCCTCAAGCGCGGGTGATTAGACATCCAATTCATCCAAACGGCTTAGGGGAATTGTACTCATCCCCAATCGCGGGGTGAATGGTGTCTCTGCGATGGACACGCCTGTCCCTGGGGGAAATCCCCGCTGATTAAAACTGATAGTTCGGGTTTTTGGGGTCGAAATCCCGATCCGTAAATTCTTGGTTCGTTTGGACTTGGTAAATCGTGTATTCCTCGATCAGCGGGGGAGCCTCGCCGGCTTTGCTCGGAAAGCCGTATTGCTCCAACCGCACTGGAAAAGCGTGGTTTTGTCGAGGAACAGCCGCGTCATGTAAAAGGGAAACTGCTTTCGTCTGACTGGATGATGAGTTTCGATGACTTGGCATTCCATCGTGTGCAGCTTGGCTTTGGGATAGAATTTGGTCTCGGTTTCGCTGCCGGCGAAGCGGGCTTCTTGCTCCCATTGGGTGATCGCCCGATCGACGAGATTTTCCAACCCGAATTCCGCGATGGAATGCCGGCTTTCGGACATCGCCTGCGGGCTGTTGGGAAGCAAGGCCACGGTTCCCGCGAGGGCCAACAAACCGGATTCGTGAGCCAGCAACTTCCCGCCGTTCTGCCCGGCGACGTAAAGCGCTTCGCGGCCTTCGTTGGGTTTGTCGAACCGCATGTAAACGCTGAAAGGTTTCTTGCGGAATTTCACTGAGGCCGAATGAACGTAGACTTTCCCCCGCACCCAATCCCGTTGGACGAATCGGCATTGATAATTTTGCACGGTTTTCAAGCGGTCGCGGCTTTCTTTGGCCAATCGCAACACGTTGGTCAACGGATGATTGGCCGCTGCTGCTTGGGGTTTTGCAGTTTGTGGCGGATTGAAGTTCGGCTCTTGTGCCATCGCCGGGAAGGAACCGGAAAACATCATCAAAATCGGGAAACCGGCCAGAACCGATTTTCGCAAATGGAAGCAGAATACTTTCCGCATCAGATCACTCCTTTCGTTCGGGTGCAGATTGCAAAATCTGCTGTAAGAATTACATCATTCCCAGGGCCGAGCTTCCTCGCTCAGCGGGAAAAGTCTCTTGTCAACGGGACGAACGCGGAATGGCCGCTGAACCGACTCTTTTGAAGCATACGCGATGCCAAACCGCCGGCGACTTTTGAAATGCCGCCGGCTTGGCACGCGACGTGCATCTTCGGTAAAATTCGCGGGAATCCACGGGCAAAATCACACAAAAATCGCCGTGAGTTCCCTCGATGATTCCATCAATTTGCGGTCGAGCATGGAGGTTCCCCGCGCATGCGTTCTCAATCTCAGGGCCTAATGGCCAGTCTGTTGATGTTTCTGCCGTTGTTGGCGGTTCCGTTTCTGGCGAATTTCGGCGTTCCTTGGGTGGCGGCCAAAGCAAAAAACGAGGGCCTCCCCGTGCCCGATTTGGCCAACCCCTTATTGTTGGGAACCAACGTGGGGCAATCCCACACGGCCCAACATTCCGTGGAGGATTTGTTTGCTCCGCTGGTCAAAGAGGCCGCCGTCGATCTCAAACTGCCCGCAAACAGCCCCAAAGTTGCCGGCCAAAATCCGCAACTTCACAATGCTTCTTTGGTGGTTTCGCGGGACGAGGCTTGGACCGATCCTTTTGAAAAGTTCGATGTCGCTCATGCGGGCGCACCCCTTAGAACGGCTGCTGCCGCGAACGCGACAAACTCGCTTCCGCCGAACTCTTTGGAAGGCTGGACGTTGAAAGATGCCCCCGCCGGCTTCGCGGCCCCTTTGCCGCAGAATTCGCTCAACCGTCAGAAAAACCGGCTTCCCGAAATCCGTTTGAATCTGCGGAAGCCGCCGGCGTCTCTGTGGAAGACACCGCCTTCGAAGATCCCAAGCCGGAACCCAAAACCACCCCGGACCCCGGCGAAATCAATCCGAGCCAAACCTTGTTCTTTGAAAGCGAAACTCCCAAGGCTCCCGGGTCTTCCGTGGAACGAAAGCCGACGGCCAAAGCGGTTGCGAACGCTTTGAATTCCTCCCCGGCCCTGACTTGGCAATCCGCCCGCGAACGGCTTAAAGCCTTCGGAATCAAAGAGTATTACTTGCAGCCGGACCCGGCGGGGCAGCAGTTTCTCTTCCGCTGCACCTACACGCCGCCGGGTAATCCCCGCATCAATCGCCTGTTTGAAGCCGAGGCCGCCGACCCGTTGGAAGCCGTGCAAAAAGTGCTCGCCCAACTCGAAAGCTCGACAATCCGCCAAACGGCCAGCGCGAATTGAGCCCGGGATTCACCGACTCGAACACCGCAACAAAGTGGGGGCAACATGGAATGGGAAGCCTTCGATCTGCAAACCCTCGGCGGGAACCGTTCGCTTGGGGAATTGCGTTCGCAGGAATCGCATCAAGACTGCGGTTGGGCCTGGGCGTTTCGCTGCCGAAAACCCGATCAACCCCTGCGCTCGCCGGGAACTTCAAATTCCCCCGGAGTTCGCAGTGAGAAAATGGCCCGCTTGGAAGCTTTGTTGTTCGTGGCGGATGGAGCGCTTTTGATTCGCAAAATGGTGCAAGCGGCCACTTTGGCCGAGGCCGCCGAAGCCCGCCGACTGCTCGAAGAGCTAAATGCCTTTTACGATGCGGACGCTTCCCCGTTTCGCATCGAGCGGGTGGCGACGGGATACCAACTGCTCACCCGGCCGCCCTTCGCGCCGTGGTTGGATAAACTCCATCAACGCCAAAACGAATTGAAACTCTCCTCCCCCGCGATGGAAACTTTGACGATTGTGGCCTATCAACAGCCGATTACGCGGGCAGATATCGAGGCCATCCGCGGCGTGCAGTGTGCGGAGATGCTCAAACAACTGATGGAACGCGGCCTAGTTCGCATTTGCGGCGAGGAGGATTCCCTCGGTCGGCCTTATCTTTACGACACCACGAAAAAGTTTCTGGAACTGTTCGGCTTGAGGTCGCTGGATGAACTGCCGTTGGCAAGTTCCCTCCGCCGAAAACCCCCAACACCGCCCGAAGAACCGAACCCGGAGGATGCGGAATCCACCCCCGAAGTGGGAACCGCCGGACACACCTAAGCCAATTCAGCGCAAACCCACGGCAGCAATTCGGGCTTCACGGGCAATTGACGTTGCACGTAAAGTTGGATTGTTCCAGGTGATAGAGCCTTGGGTATGGGGTGCCACAACTATAAACTGCATCAGCGTTGGCGGTGACCTTAAATGGACCGACCGAAAGCCCAAATAGTCGGTGGCAAAGACTTTGAACCGGATAGGTTGCCTGCGCCCTGACGGCGAAGGCGTTTTGAAATCCACCCCCTCCGCCCGCAGACACTTGAACGAATGACTGTCCATCATTTTTGGGCGCTGATGTGGGTGCGCAGGGCAAGTCGGGAATGAGGTTTGGACGAGGGAAGACCGAAAGCGATTGGTGAGCGGCATCATAGATACCTATCTTGGCGCATGGGGCATCTGGAGGAGGAGGGCCAATTTTGCCACCATTTTGGGTGTCCACGAAGGAACCGGTCGCGGTGGCGGAATTGGAAAACGTGACCCTAACAAGTGCCGCGGTCCCGGGTTGGCCGATTTCGTCGCCACTAATTTGTGACGTCCCTTGATTCACAGGGACACCAAAACGAAAGCGATCCCCCTTTTCAAAGCCCAGATCCGCTCCCATCGAAGAAAAAGTGAATTTCAACACGGTGTTTCCAGATTGAAAAGAGACCGAAATCTGACCGGGATCCAATCCGAAAATATCGGGGGCAACATTCGAGGAACTATCGACGACTTTGAAAGGAGGGTTGTTATCGGCGAGAGCAAATGAGCTGGGGTCAAACGTGGTTCCCCCCGTGAGGGTAATCGTGATTTCGCTTATCAACAAACTCGCCGGCACGAACGCTTGATTCTGAAATCGAATGCCCCAATCATTGTTGTTTCCACTGTTCAAGTTTCCTTGACTGGTCGCATCGAACAGCACCGTACCCACGCCGCAAGACTGGGGGATACTGCAACAATTGAACGTAAACTTCGGGGTGGATCCCGTTACTGCCCCAAACACGAAAACTCCACTGCCGCAGGCGTTTTGGTTGCAAGCCTGCCCGCTACTATAATTCAGAGCGGGGTCGAGAGTCGTCAAGTCCACCGGAACCCCATTGATGGTGTTCGCCTTTGCGTAAGTATTAGCCACCATTCGCGCGTTATTCGTGTCCCCCCCTGTCGAAGTGAAATTCTGAGCCCAATTCTTCACGCCTGCTTGGGCGGCGGCTTCCAAGGCGTTGGTAAGCTCTGTGCGGGCTAGATACAAATTGGAAACTTCCAAGACCACACACAACAAAGTCAACAGCACGGGCATAGCCACGATGAACCAAATCATCACCGCCCCACGCCGACGTTTCGGCAAGCGGGTTCTTGGGAATGAAAACCTGCGAGAACACTGCATGGTTGGCTTTGATCGGTAAAAAGTAGTAAAAAGTAGGGCAGGCTCCCGCCTGCCATCTTCAAGAAGATGAGCTTGTCTCTATTCAATTCGGCAGGCGGGAGCCTGCCCTACGAGATTGGCTTTGATGAAGGAAAGGTCAACTAATGCTCGTAAATCCAAACCACCGATTCCCGAATGCTCTTCCCGGAAATGTCGAACCCAAACGTGTTTAAGACATTGGGGACGTTATTCGTCATGGGAAGGCAGACCGTCACCCGTACCGATCCGAAATTGGAACCGGCGGGCAGCGAGGGGTTCCCCCCGATCACCGGAGTGCAAGGGCAATTCGCCGTCAAGGGATTGGGCTGCGAGGGCTTGGACTGGCCCGAGACGTTATGTTCCAGAATCACTTGGCAGGAATTGGTGTAACCGGCAGTTATCAGATATTGATCCACCTGCGTTTTGACGTTCACGGTTGCCGAGGGGGAATTGGCGCTGCTCACATCCAGCGATTCGGCGGCGAATTTGGCTCCCAAGCGGCCGGCAAACGCGACGTGCTTCGCGGCGGCCATTATCAAGCCGAATTCTAGAACGGCCAGCAGCAAAATCACCAAAATCGGGAACAGCACCAGCAGTTCCAACGTCACCACGCCCCGAACATTGCGGGTTTCTGGTTTTGAAGGAAGGCGACGGCGTTGCATGGCGGGGCCGAATGGAAATACGGGAGGAAGGTAAGTTTCGCTCACACTCAGAAAAGCAAAGCCCGTACCATTCTTCCCGGAAATTCGGGCGATTCTCGGCACGTCGATTGCTCTTACGGCAGATGGCTTTTCAAAAAGATTAATCCATCGCCTTCACAACCAACACGAATGCCTTTCCCGTGCGGCTGCGAACGACAACACGCCAAAACCTCTCTAAAAGATCGGGATCGGTGACACTGGAGTTCATCGTGGTCGCCCCGATTGTGTTTATCGCGTTCATCGCGATTTTCGAGTTCGGTTTTTTAGCGCTCGCGCTTCAATTCGGACACGCGGCGCTCATCGAAGGAACCCGCCGCGGCGCGGAACTTTACCCGCCCAACTATCCGTTGAACCAATCTGGGACCGACAACGACATTTCTGATGCGGTTGTGCAAATCGTCAACCGTTATTTGGCCATCCATTCTTTGGAGATCGCCGATTCCGCCAACGGCTTCACGGACAACACGTACCGGGCGAATGCGCAAATTGTGATCGAGCGCTACGAAGGTGGAACCCTAAAAACCATCACGCGGGGAACCAACGTCAATTTCCCGTCGGGTTTCACCTGCACGCCTTCGGGCAATTCACCCGCCAGCAATGAAATCCGCGTGACGTTGTGCTTTCCCTTGGTGGATTCCAACAACCCCAGGGGTTATGGCCATCCCGTGCCCGATTGGCTAAGCCTTTACGGAATCTCCCTCGGCCAGCGCGTGTTCCAAGTCAGCGCGCGGATGACGCTGGAATAACTTCCGCCTTCGCGAGGGATCATCAAAACAAAAGACCCGGAACGCGAGACGAACTCGCGATCCGGGCCGTTTCATTTTCGGCTTTGAATCGGTTACCGCTTATGGGAACAAGTAGATCAAGCCCGTGGTCACACCGGCTTGCGTGATGGCCGCGCGGGTGTTCCAGGGAATTTGATAAATCAGCTTCGGAGCACATTCGCCCGGTCGATAGTAGCCCAGCGGGTACATCTTCTTGCAGACCGGATCGATGGCCATTTGATAGGGCAACCCGACCAACTGCACGCTAAACTTGGCGATGGAAGCGAAGGGCTGCACAAAAAACGGGTAGCTGTGCCCGTAGCGTTCCAAGCCGACATCTTGAAAATACAGCGGGTTATAGTGAATGTTCGAGGCTTCCCAGGTCATCACCTTTTCCCCGAATTGCCGCGGAGGATAGGCCGCATTGCTGAGCACGACTTCATCGGGGCACATCATCGGCGTTTGACCGGGCAGGTTTTGGCATGGAGCGCCGTCCGGCCTGGGGCAAAGGTTTTTGCAAGGATCTTTGGCCCGCACGAGGGGGTCGGGTTCGTAACTGTGGAAGGGTTGGATTTCGGTGATCCGCTTCAATTTGCTGGGATCGTTCACCGGCGAGCGGGCCACGGTGCTATTCTCATCGGCGTACCCGCGACCGACGCGGTTTTGCACCAGTTGCACGCCCGTTTTGACCGGCCGGCATGTTGTAATCTCAGCTTCCGCCTGCTCCGAGTCGCTTGCGGTACTTTGTAATTCGGCCACGGGAATCAATTCCACAGGAGCCGGCGGTGGAGGCAAAGGGACAACCGGGGTGGTCGCAGGTTTCCTAAAAAACTTCGCCAAGCCGATGTCCGCAAAGCGAGAAGTCTGCGGGAAAGCCGACGGCGGCGGGTCTCCCGGATACCCCGCCCCAGCGGAAACCGGGGCCAGATCTTGGATGATCCCGCAACCCGGCAAGGTGAGGGCGGCAAACAAAACAAGGAAGTTAAACCGCGTCGAGCGGGGAATGCTCGGCGGAATAATTGGGTGCTTCCTGCGTGATCGAAATGTCATGCGGGTGGTTCTCCCTAACCGATGCGGGTGAAATTTGGATGAACCGGGCATTCGCGCGAAGATCGGCTACCGTGCCGGCCCCCAAATAGCCCATCCCGGCCCTGAGTCCGCCTGTTAATTGATATAACAAAGCACTCAACGGGCCTTTATAGGGGACGCGTCCTTCGACCCCCTCCGGCACCAATTTGGAGCGCCCCCTGGTTCTTCTTCCACAACCGATTGGCGATAGCGTTCGCTCGAGCCTTGGACCATCGCGCCCAGCGAACCCATGCCTCGGTAGCGTTTGAAACTGCGTCCTTGAAACAAAATCCGTTCGCCCGGGCTTTCGTCCAAACCGGCGAGCAAGCCCCCCAGCATGACCGTGTGCGCCCCGGCAGCCAACGCCTTCACCATGTCGCCCGAATAGCGAATGCCGCCGTCGGCGATCAAAGGCACCCCGCTGCCCGAAAGCGCCTTGGCAGTGTGATAAATCGCGGAAAGTTGCGGCACGCCTACGCCGGAAATGATCCGAGTCGTACAAATCGACCCCGGACCAATCCCGACTTTAATCGCATCCGCCCCCGCGTTCATCAGGTCCATGGCTCCTTCGGTGGTCGCGACGTTCCCAGCAATGACTTCAATCGGCCATTGCCGTTTGATCTCGCGAACCGTTTCCATCACATTCTTGGAATGCCCGTGGGCCGAATCCACCGTCAGCACGTCCGCCCCGGCTTCAATCAGCTTGGCCACCCGTTCGTAATCGTGAACCCCCACCGCAGCACCCGCCCGCAATCGCCCGCGGGAATCTTTGCATGCCAAGGGAAAGCGAAGGTTCTTGTCGATGTCCTTAATCGTGATCAATCCCTTCAATTGATATGAGTCGTCAACCAGCAGCAGTTTCTCGACTTTATTTTCCAGAAGCATCTTTTGGGCCGTTTTTAGGTCCGTATCCTCGCTGGCGGTGACGAGATTGTCCTTCGTCATCACTTCCGAGATGCGAGTTTCCCGAGATTCCAAAAACCGCAGATCGCGGCGAGTTAAAATTCCCTTCAGTTTCCCATTTTGCGTAATCGGCACGCCTCCGATATTTCGCTCATCCATAATGCGGGCCGCTTCGCCCACGGTGGCATCCGGCGGCAGCGTGACGGGATCGACAATCACCCCGTGCTCGCTGCGTTTGACCCGCACCACTTCCGATGCCTGCCGGTCGATGCTCATGTTTTTATGGATGATTCCCAGCCCGCCTTCTTGCGCCATCGCGATCGCCATGTCGCTTTCGGTGACGGTGTCCATCGGGCTGGAAATAATGGGCACGTTCAGCGGGATGTTCCGCGTGACCCGCGAATCGATGTTCACCTCGCCCGGCATGACTTCGCTGTAAGCCGGTTCCAAAAGCACATCGTCAAACGTCAATCCACGGTAGGCGATAAAATCTTGCATGGGAACTCTCCTGGCGAGCGTGGGGCATCAGCCCCATGAATACGTCGATGAAAAAATTCGTGACGATTGTTGTGCTATTAAAATCAGGGGGGGGTCAAGGTTCCATGTGCTCATGGGGCTGACACCCCACGCTCGCCTGAAATCATTTTCGCGTGCAAGCGGTTGGCGAGTTCGACGAGTCTTGCCGGCGGTTCTTCTTCGGCGCGGGCGGTTTCGCTGAAATTCATCTCCGCCAGAATGCGGTCCACTTCCACTTTCTCCAACTGCTTGCGATACATGCCCACCAACACGCTACTGAGAAATTTTCTCCGCAGGTGGAACAACCGCCTTAAAAAATCTTGAAAAAAAGGCCGATCCGCAATCGCCGCCCGCCCGTAAGTGTCCGGCATCAGTTGCACCACGGCGGAATTGACTTTCGGACGCGGCCAAAACACCGTGGGCGGCAAGCGTTTCAACAACTTCACCCGGCATTGCGATTGCAGCCACACCGAAAGCGAACCGTAATGATTGCGGCTGGGCTTGGCGACCATGCGTTGGCCGAGTTCCAACTGAATCGTGACGACCATGCGTTCCCAAGGCAAATCCGTTGCCACCAAATTGGAAACCACCGGCGTGGCGATGCTGTACGGCAGATTGCTAATGAGCTTCAATCCGCGAATTTCTTCTCTCGCCAATTTTTGTTCGATAAGATTCAAGACTTCGGGCGCGAAGTGGTTTTTGTTTTTGAGGGCATCGCAATTCAGCACGGTGACGTTGTCGTAACTTTCCGTCACCTTAGCGGCCAGTTGGTGCATGTGGGCATCGACTTCCACCGCGATGACTTGCCCGGCGGCCTGAGCGAGAAACGCCGTCATCCCGCCCGTGCCCGCGCCGATTTCCAGCACCAAATCGTGCGGTTCGAGTTTCGCCTGATCGACGATGTAATCAATGATGTTCAGATCGATCAGAAAATTCTGACCGAGGCGCGTATTGGGGTGAAAACCATGTTCCTCGAACAGGTCCATCAACCGAGTCCGCGTTTGCCGTTCAGCGTCTCTCATCCAAGTATCTTACTCTTAATCATAATCCCCAAATCCTCATGGGGCTGACGCCCCACGCTCGCCGGTCATGAGTTTTTGCACGTACTTGCCGAGAATATCCGTTTCGATGTTGACCGCATCGCCTACTTTCTTTTGGCCTAATGTGGTGACTTCCAACGTATGCGGGATCAATGCCACGCTGAAAATGGTTTTCTCTACATCGACCAATGTTAAACTCACGCCATCCACCGCGACCGAGCCTTTGGAGACCATCTGCCTGGCGAGGTTTTGGGGAACTTGAAACACCATGCGGACCCAGGGTTCTTGTTCGCTGCCTTCTTTGGAGATCTCGGCCACGGTTCCAACACCATCCACGTGGCCTTGCACGATGTGGCCGCCCAAGCGAGCACCGACGAGGAGCGAACGTTCCAAATTCACGCGCTCGCCAATAGAAAATTTTCCCAAGCCGGTTTTGGAAAGTGTTTCGGTTCCGGCTTGAAACGTCCAGCGGTTCCCCGCGATTTCCACCACGGTCAGGCAGCAACCGTTGATGGCAATGCTATCGCCGATTTTTGTGGGGGAAGAAGCAGAACCATCGGCCCCGGACTCCAGCAGCGTGCCGGCCACATCAATCCCCAACAAAATGCCGGCGGTTTGAGGTTCGATGCGGAAAACAATGCCTTGGTCTTCAACGAGGCCGGTGAACATGAAGGGAGAGCACGACAATAATCGGGTGGGGATAGGGAGGTTGCTCCATTGTCCGATTATGTCAAGCCTGGGCTTGTTTGCCAAGTCTCCCGCGCGTGATTTCGTGCCACAGCCAAGCCACGGGGGCGGCGAAGGCGAAATAGCAAAAGATGACGGGCAACGCCAACTCGTGCGCGGTGACAATAATCACCACCGTCATCACCAATTGAATGATGTGCCGGCGGCTTTTTTGGCCGCGAAACAGTTGATTGAAGACGTGGATGTAACGCACGCGGGAGACCATCAACATCGCCACCGCCAATGTGATTAAAGGCAAAGACAATTTGATGATGGGCAGCACCCAAAAGCCGATGGTGTGGGAAACGTCCACGCTGTCGGAGACGGTCATTAGATCTTTCAGGCCGTGCATGCCGATGGGAAACGAAGCCACCACGCCTGCCGCCGCCGGCGAGGGCAGGCCGCTGAAAAACTCGTGCGAATCGTCTTCATCGGTTTCCACGTTGAAGCGGGCCAATCGCAAAATTGCGCACAGCACGAACAACACCGCGATCATCCAGAGCAATCGCGGATGATAATTGAAGGGCGGAGACACGTTCGGGCCGAAGGAATGCACCATGATTTGCAGCATGAGATACGCCGGGGCCACGCCGAAGCTGATCGCATCGCACAAGCTGTCGAGTTGCGCCCCGAAGTCGCTAGTCTGGTTCATCAAGCGGGCCGCACTGCCGTCGAAGGCATCGAACAGCATGGCCAGATAAATCAACAGCCCGGCGATCAAAAGTTCGTTGCCGCCCAAGTTGCCGGTGGGCGTCGGCCCCAACTTGGCGGCGAACGTAATCGCCCCGAACCCGCAAGTGGCATTGCCCAACGTCAACAACGTGGGCAGAACGGCAAACATTTTTTCTTTAGGCGGCATGGTTCAGGGACCAGAGTTCAGGGGTCGGAGGCCAGGGAAAAAGGCGAGCGGGGGGCGTCAGCCCCCCGGCTACGTTGAGCGGTTCAAAAACTTAACATAATTCTGTGACAGTTCTTTCTGGGGCGTTTTTCCAGGGAGTTTATCACGCGGTTTATTTCATTTTTCTTTCTCGGCGGGCCGGGAACAATCGCAATCAGAACAAGTGATGCAACGTCAGAAAGACAACGCCAGCAAACCAAAGGAGAGCACCGATGGATTGCAATTTCCAGAGTGATCTTAAACGGTAAACTCGGCGGATAGGACGAATGGACATTCCGATCATCGCGATCACTTCCACGGCAAAACCACCGCAAACGGCAATGGCCCCAATCGCACGAACCACTTCACCGGCAGCCATCTCAATCCCCGATCAAAGGACCATCAAGGAAATCATCATTTTGGGGTGGCCCAGATTCTTGAATCTGGGTTTACAAGCGGCTGTCCCGGCATTTGTCTTGGATTAAATGTGCCATCGATCTGGACCTAGAATACAAGTTATTTTTCCCCTTTGGTCATTGGGGCTTTGTCATTGGTCATTTTTTGGTTGCCTCTTGTCGCTGCGCGACCCCGATTCAAGAATCGGGGCCACCCAAATCCTGAATTTAATAATTATAAGGCTGACGCCCACCGCTCGCCTTTTGCAACGGACAAACAACAACGAGCCAATTTCACATTTCATATTCCGCCAAAATCGAACTCCCCGCTTTTACGTTTTCGCCGATTTTCGTCTTGATGCTTAGGCCGGGTTCTTTGGGGAAGACCAGTTCTGTGCGGGAGCCGAGTTTAATCATGCCGAATTGTTCGCCTTTGGTCAGATCATCGCCGGGTTTCAACCAGCAGACGATGCGGCGGGCGATAGCTCCGGTGATTTGCCGGACGATCATTTTGCGATAAGGGGCGGTTGTGCCTTCGATCCTGACCGCGAGTTGTTCGTTTTCTTTGGCGGATTCTGGCCGGAGGGCGTTCAGGTATTTGCCTTTTCTGTACTTTAGCCCAATCACGCGGGAGGCGATGGGCGTCGGTTGATGTGGACGTTAAATATCGAAAGAAAAATCCCGATTTGAACGGCAGGACCGCCTACAAAATCGTCGTATGCCAATTCCTCGATTAAAACGACTTTGCCATCCGCCGGCGAAACCACCACGCCTTGGCCTTGGGGAATCTTCCGGCGAGGATTACGGAAAAACCACACAATTAAGATCCCGATGACCGTCAGCGTCGCCACACCCAACCACGCGGCTCGGGCGGGAAAATCCGTCCAACCTTGCCGGATCGTGAGCCACGCCAACCCGCCCGCTCCGCCGAAGAACAAGGCCGAAAACACAAACAGTTCCGCCAAACCAACGCGGGCAAAGGGCAGATTGTTCCGCCAGGTGAAGGGATCATCTTCGGGTTTCCAGAAATAGCCGCCGGGCTGGTTTTGATGAAATTTCAGGTCGCGAGGGTCGAGCACTTCATGCGGGCAAGGGTTTCGCTCGCCTTGTCGAAGTTCTGCCATGCGTTGGACGTAACCCCGCCGAAAGGTTTTGAGATAGGCCCTACGGAATCGGCCCCAAAACTGTTCCAGATGGATAATCACCCCGCCGCCGGGTTGGATGGTCGTCAATTGCGGGTCCATCGGTTCCAGTTCCAACCGCCCGCCGGGGGAATCTGCGGGGCTTGCGGGAACGGAGGAAGATTGCTGCGTGGATTCAGGCATGTTGAGTAAATCGTCGATTCAACGGTTCAAGAAAAATGGAAACCACCGATCATAACGCATTGACGATAGAGATTCGATGGATTGAGGGAAACGGATTCTGTCCTTGGTCGGATCAAGCGATTTGACCCGGCGAATCGGTTTCGTCGGAATGGCGAACGCATGAATCTGGGTTTGGCGGGGAAAATCGCGATTCTCCGCGCGCGGGTTTTGCGGAATCGACGGGCGGCGGCGGGGGAAAAATTCGCCGCGGTGTTGCCCTTCGGCATCTTGCCTGCGTTTTGTGGCGTACCGTTGACTGAGAATCTTCCCGGATTCCTCGCCCTTGAGATCCGGTGACTGAAGTCGGGCTGGGAACAATGCGCATTGAGTGGAAAGCGATGATGGCATGAGTTGGATGAATTGGATTCAGGCTCGATTCACAAAACGCCGAGCGAAACGGGCGGATGCGCGCCGGAGCGAAGAGGTGCTGCTTTTTCTGTGCCGATTGGAAGACCGGCGGGTGCTGAATGGCACGGGAGGCGGCGGCGCGGGAACGGTCGTTAACGCCGTCCCGGATGCCTATTTTGTGTCCGATCCATCCTCTTCGCTTTACGTTCCGGGCCAACTGGGTTTGGTGTCCAACGATTCTCAAACGGGCACGGGGCCGCCTTTAGAAGTGGAGGAGGAATTCATCGCCACAGACAAAGGCGGCACGGTGGATGTGTATGCCGATGGATCTTTCGATTACACGCCGCCTGCGAATCCGGGGCAGCCATTCGTCGATCATTTCTTATATACCGCCACCAATGGAACCGACTCCAGCAACCCGACAGACGTGACGCTGTTCGCGGGCGGGGTTCCGGTTCCCTTCGATCAACCCACCTCGCTGCCAATTTTCGGTGTGGAATACGAAGTGCCCACCGACATTGCAGATGTCTCCCTGTATTCCCCGCAAGGGGCCTCGCTGACGCTTTTGGATACGACCGGGATTACGTTCACTTATGGAAACAACGGCGAGAACGACATTTCCTTCGAGGGCACGGCCCAAGATGTCAACCACGCATTGCAATCCCTGCAATACGATTCGCTAGGTTTTAGCGGCCAGGCTGATTTGTATTTCGATGCTTTTGTGGGTGGGCCGCCGCCGCCACCCGGCCAAAATCCACCGCCGGGCCAAGGGCCCCCGCCAGAGGAATACTATGAGTACGTGCCCATTTTCGTGGCTCCCCCTGATGGAGTTCCACAAAACCTCAGCGGCGTGATTGCAGAGGATGACCAGTATTTCGCGGACCCTTTGGCGTCCGGGGTGTACTTCTCGCCGGAAGCGGGCGTGCTGTCCAACGATTTCAGCACCCTGCCGGAGGATTACATTTACGCCGAGTCCGGTTCCTTTCAGACAGCCTTGGGCGGCTGGGTGGAATTGTCTTCGGATGGAAGTTTTTTTTACACCCCGCCCAGCGAACTGAACGGCAACACCACAGATTTTTTCGTCTACTATGCCAGCGATGAAATCTCGACCAGCAATCCCGGCTTTGTGACGTTGTATCTGGGAGAGGTTCCCACTTATGAAGATCAGTCGATCTTGCTGCCGTTGTTCACGGCGGACAATACCAGTCCGCAAGATTTCGTCGATGTGCAACTTTCCTCGGCGAAAGGCGGGGCGTTGATCCTGCTCGATCCCCAAGGAATCACCTTCGATTCCACCACCCCGAATGGAAGCAGCACGCTTTACTTCAGCGGCGAGGCCCAGGATGTGAATCTCGCGTTGGATTTGTTGGCTTACGTCCCGCCGGTGAATTTCAGCGGGACGGATTACGTCACGTTCCAATATGCCATCTCAGGAGGGCGGGGTCAGGGAGAAAATGAACCGCAAATCGTGCCGATTGATGTCGCGCCCGTTGCCGATGCCCCCCAGTTGTATCTCTCGCCGAACCCCGTGAACTATCTGCCCGGCCTTCCCGCGCCGGTCAACATCGACGTGGTTTTGACGGATACGGATGGTTCGGAAATACCTGGCTTGGTGATTTTGCAAGGCGTGCCCCAAGGCGTGGTTCCTTCAGTGGGCCAACAATCGGCGCTCGATCCGGGAACGTATTTCATCCTGCCGCAGGATGTCCCCAATTTGTCGTTTGTGATCGACGCCGCCGCGCCCCCGACTTTCCAGATCGCCGTGATTGCTAGCTCGATTGAAAAAACCGACCAACCCGGCGTGTTCGGCGGTCCCGGCGGTCCGCTGTTGCCCGACGACCCGTCCGATCTGCGTTTCGCTCTGACCGGGCAACCGTTGAAGTTTGTTCGTCTGCCCATGCCGGACGGCCCGCCGCCTTCGATGATGCCGCCGCCCCACTTCATGCAAACGCAGGCCGTTTTCATTCTGGGACCATTGTCGGGGCCGCCTCCCGAACCGCCCCAGTTGGCGAAGGCTCCCGAACACCAAGCCCCGCCCGCCGGTCCCCACGGCGGGGTCGGCATCATTCAAACGAATACATCTCCAACCGGAAACCAGTCGTCCGGTTCGCCGGTCGCGGCGGCGAACGGAGCCCGCGCGGTCGGGGATGATGCCGCCAACCGCCAGGAACAAACCGAAGAGCAAGGCCGGCGGTCTTCCGAAAGCACGGGGATTTACGTTCGCAAGCTCGGCAGCGATGGCCCCGGCCAAACTGCCCGTTTGCCGGAGGAACTCAGCGAAGATTACGCGAAGTTTATGACGTTTTTAAAAACCTTGCCCAATGGGGATTACGTGGTGTATTTCAAACGCGGCGGACAATCGCACGAACAAGCCGTTGTTCGTCAGGCGGTGGTCAAGGTGCGGGTGGTCAACCATCGGCTGAATCCCGATCCCGGCGAATTCAAGCCCGCCGGCGAAGTTGCCGAACCTCCGCAAGATCCCAACGCGAAGAATCTTCCCATCAGCAACAAAATCCCCGATGACAAAGAACGGGCCGAATTGATCTTGGAAACCGAAATCCCGCCCGCGATGCCCGCCGACGATTGGACGCCCATCGCAGCGGGGGCTTGGTTCGCAGCCATCGGGGCCTGGAAACTCCGCGCCTCACAAGAAACCTATTCCGCCGAAGTGGACCAAATGATGGAACGTTTCCTCAAAAGTCCATCCCCGCGCTTCCGCCGCCGAACCATGAAACAATGCCCGTGAGAATTTCCATCACACTCGAATTATTTCCACGGATCAAGGATTTCTTCTCATGTTGACTTGCCCGCATTGCGAATCATCGCCGACGAATTCGAACGCATCGGCCACGACTTCCGTGCAAGAAAATTTCACCTGGGACGGCGTTTGCGCGTGCTGTGGAAAGCCCATCTCCGAGGAGCGCGAACATCCCACAGAGCCGATGCCAAAAGGCTCGAACGGCCAAGCGGTCGGACAGAAGGCGCTCGATGTGTTGGACGATGCCGTCGATCAAATTGGGCAAACGCTGCTTCCGAATTGGGGCGATAAAAACAGCCAACGCGAGAAACTGGCCGACATTTGGGAGCAAGAGGAAGCATCGGCAGATGTCAGCCTCACGATGAAATGGAAATCGGAGTCCGCAGGCAAAGGGAATACGCTGCCGGAAGATTTTTCGGAATCCGAAGCCGGAAATGGGGCGAGCCTTAGCCGGCTGCAAACAATTCTTCCGGGCGGACAACAAACGGAGGAAGACCCCAGCGAGCAATTCACTTACGCCCCCGAAACCGAAGCCGACGACGGGACCGAAGCCGACGACGGGACCGAAGTGCTGGACGAGAGTACGAGCGGCAGCCGGTCTTTGTCGATTCGCCCGCGTTCGCTGTCGCACAATCCCGCAAAACCCGTGGGCAATTCGGATTACGAACTGCTCGAAAAGCTCGGCCAAGGCGGAATGGGCGTGGTCTATAAAGCCCGCCAAGCCGCGATTGATCGCCACGTGGCGGTGAAGATGATTAAGACCGCTGCGGTCACCGAGAAGCAAAGGCGGAATTTCGTCTCCGAAGCCGTCGTCACCGGGGAACTCGACCACCCGAACATCGTGCCGATTTACGATCTGGGAACCGATGAAGCCGGTGCGCTGTTCTATTCCATGAAGCAAGTCGAGGGCACGCCTTGGAAAGATGTGATCCGCGGAAAATCCCAGGCCGAGAACGTGGAGATTTTGCTTCGCGTCGCCGATGCCGTTGCCTTTGGGCATTCGCGCGGCGTGGTGCATTGCGATCTCAAACCCGAAAACGTGATGCTCGGCGGATACGGCGAAGTTTTGGTGATGGATTGGGGCCTTGCTCAACTTCTGCCGGATTTCCGCAAACCCCGGGCGATCGCCAAATCCGCCGATGGCGGGGGCACGCCCGCTTACATGGCCCCGGAAATGGCCGCCGGCAAACCCGGACTGATCCACGTGACGAGCGACGTGTATTTGTTGGGGGCGATTCTGTTCGAGATCATCACCGGCAAAGCCCCGCACGGCGGCAAAAGCGTGATGGATTGCCTCGTCAATGTCGCCCAAAACGTCATTCGGCGCACGGACAAGACCGGCGAATTGATCGAGATCGCCTACCGTGCGATGGAAACCGAACCCGAAGACCGTTACGCCAACGTGCCGGAATTTCAAGCGGCCATTCGGCAGTATCAATCGCATTCGGAAAGCACTCGGCTTTCGGACCGGGCCTTGCAGGAATTGGAAGAAGCCCACGAAAAACAAAATTACGAATTGTTCGCCCAGGCGCTGGCGGCATTCCGTGAAGCGTTGTTGTTGTGGGCCGAAAACTCGGCGGCGGAAGAAGGTCTCGCCGCCGCCCGCTTCACCTATGCCGAGTGCGCCCATCAAAAAGGCGATTACGATTTGGGGCTTTCGTTGTTGGAAGCGGACAACCCCGAACATGCCGAGCTTTACCGCAAAATTTTGGCGGCCCAACTCGAACGCCAAGTCCGTCAACAACGCCTTCGCCGCACCAAACGGCTGGCGGCGGCTTTGGGCACGTTGATGGTCATCGGGGCTTCAATCGCAGCGTTCGTGATAAACGAAGCCCGCAAAGAAGCCGATGGACAACGCGAGATCGCGGAGCATCAAGCCGAGGTTGCCGAACAGCAGCGAGGCATCGCCCAAAAACAAACCGGCTTGGCCCAATACGAAAAACGGCAGGCGGAACGAGGAACGAAAAAAAGCCGAAGCCGCCCGCGATGATGCCGTCGAACAAAAAAGCAAAGCCGAAGCCGCCCGCCAAGCCGCCGATGCCGCTCGCAAGTTGGAAGAAAAAGCCAAGCTCGATGCCCAACGCGCGGAGACCGAAGCGGTCTCCGCTCGGCAAGCCGAAGCCTACGAAGCGTATGTGGCCCGCATTCAATTGGCCGCCGCCAAAATTGATGAAAACGCCTTCGACACCGCCCGGCGACTTTTGGAGGAATGTCTTCCCCAAGCGGGCGATCAGGATTTGCGCGGCTGGGAATGGGCCAGGCTGATGCACCTCTGCCATCAAAGCGAACGCAATTGGAAAATGACCGCCCCCGCCGAATCCGTCGCGTTTTCGCCGGATGGCATTAAGTTCGTCTCAACCGCTTGGGACGGCCACGCAAGGGTTTGGGATCTAAAAACCGGCGAGGAAATTCTTAGTTTGAAACATCAAGGCCAATACGTTCACGCGGCGGCTTTTTCGCCGGATGGAAAAATGATCGTCACCGGCAGCAACGATTCTTCGGGCTTCATCCGTCTCTGGAATGCCGAAACCGGCCAGCCGATCAAATCGTTTTACGGCCATACCGATGCTGTGCTGAGTACGAAATTCACCAAAGATGGCCAAAGGCTGATCACCACGTCCTACGACAACACTGCCCGACTTTGGGACGTTAAAACCGGCAAGGAACTTCAAAAATTTGAGGGACATTTTTGGTGGGTGTGGTCGGCTTCGTTTTCCCCGGATGAAACCCGCCTCGTCACCGCCAGCCACGATGGAACCGCCAACGTCTACGAGGTGAAGACCGGCAAGAAAATCGCCGACTTCACCGGCCATCGCGGCCCGGTGTTCGCCGCCGAGTTCTCGCCCGATGGCCAAACCATCGCCAGCGGCGGGTTCGATCATCGCGTGCTGATTTGGAAACCCGAAGAACAACCCTGGACCGATTTGGAATTGTTGGCCCAAGGCAAGCAGGATCAAAAGCCGGTCTTCACCGCGATGGATGGCCATACCTCCGGCGTGCGCTCGCTTCGAATTTTCCGCCGATGGCATGCGGCTGCTCAGCGGGTCGGACGACAATACGCTGAAACTTTGGAACGTGGAAACCAAACGCTCCCTCGAAACCCTGCGCGGCCACGATGGTTGGATTGCTGACTGCACATTGTCGCCCGATGGCCGATGGGCGCTTTCGGCCAGCCACGATCAGCAAGTTCGCTTGTGGAACCTGGGCGGTTACGAGGAAACCCGCGTGTTGGGCGGGCACGTGTTGAAGGGCCACGGCGATGCCGTGTTGAGCGCGGCGGTCTCGCGGGACGGTCGGCACGTCGCCACCGCCAGCCGCGACCGCACCGCAAAGTTGTGGGCCGCCACCGATGGGCTGCAACTCAAAACCTTTGCCGAAGGCCATAGCTTTCTTTCGATGCGGGCGATCTTCTCGCCGGATGGCCGGTGGTTGTTCACGGCGGCATTCGATAATACGGTTCGCGTGTGGAACGTGGCCCACGGCACGGAAGTTGCCCGGATCGATCACACCGGGCGTAACGCCGCACTCGCCGTATCGCCGGATGGCCAATTCCTAGTCACCGGCAGCGATGATGACACCGCCAAGGTTTGGACCTTGAAAGAAATGCTCGCCGCCGGCAACGATTCACCGCTCTCCGAAACCGCTCTGGGTCTTAAACGATCATCACCGCGAAATCACGGCGGTGGCGGTCTCGCCGGATAGCCGTTGGATTTACACCGGCGATGTCCGAGGGCGCGGCCGTTTGTGGGATCGATCTACCGGCAAGATTGGGCATCGGCATGGAAGGGCATTCGGGGGCGATCACCTCTGCCGCATTTCTGCCGGATGGATCGCGAACACTCCTCACGGGCCAGCCGAGATACCTCGGTCGGCCAATGGGACGTGGCCACGGGCAAGGAACTTCGCGATCACGCTCTCAAACATCCCGACGATGTGACTTCGCTGGCTGTGCTACCCGGCGGGAAAAAGCTAGTCACCAGTTGCGACGACAAAACCGTCAGGCTATGGAACCTGCAAACCCACGAACAAGAAACTATCTTGCATCGAGGCGACGATGTTCACACCGTCGATGTCTCGCCGGATGGCAAATTGGCCTTGGGTCTCAGCAGCGTGGAAGGCCGAATCCGCGTTTGGCATCTGGACACGCACCGCGAATGGACGCTCCCACAAGGCAAGCATCAAACCCGGCCTTTCTTCCAACTGACTTCCGAAACCGATTCGCTGTGGTCGGCCACGTTCTCGCCAGACAATCATGGATTACTCACCGTGGCGGGCAACGATGTTCGCTTGTGGGATCTGCAAACCCAAAACGAACGCATGAGCTTCAACCCGCACGGGGCCGTAGCCTCGGCGGAATTTTCGCGGGATGGCCAATGGCTAGTCACGGCGGGATGGGATCACACCGCGAGAATTTGGAATGTCCAAACCGGACTGGCCGAACTCAAACTGCACGGGCAACACACAGATGACATCAACCACGCCGTCTTCTCACCCGATGGCCGCCAAGTGCTGACTGCCAGCGATGATGGAACCGCCGTGCTTTGGAATCTACAAAGCGGCTTGCCCGAACTGGTGTTGCGCGGCCACGAGAAACGGGTGAACTCGGCGGTGTTCTCCAGCGATGAACGCCTGGTGCTCACCACGTCCGATGATCTCACCGCCCGCATTTGGGACGCCAAAACGGGCCGGCAACTTCTTAGCATTCAAGGGCACGGCTGGGCCGTCAAATCGGCGGAATTCTCGAAAGACGGCGAGCGAATCCTCACCACCAGCGACGACAACACCGCCCGCGTTTGGCGGTTGAGGCAAAGCGAAGATCCGAACGGAAACTCTGTTTGGACCGCCGAACCGCAGTGGATCTTGAAAGGGCATTCGGCCTCGGTGGTTTCGGGCGGGTTCTCGCCAAACGGGCGGCGAATCATCACCGGCAGCCGCGACGACACCGCCATCATTTGGGATGCAGACACCGGCAAAGAACTGCTCACCCTCCGCGGACACACACAAGATGTGACCTCGGCCCGCTTCTCGGACGATGGCCGCCACGCACTCACCGGCAGCCGCGACGGAACCGCCGTCTTATGGCTTTCCAAAAATGAAGAAAAGTAACCGCGAAATGTACAACATTCGCTGGGGAAACCCGGATCGAAAACACTCGGCCCGAATTGCTGAAACAAAGGTCGCTGTTGACCGCCTATCGAAAAAACATAAAGTAAACTTCCATCGAACACTTGAGTTTTCTTGTTCGATCCAGGCGATTTGATGGGGAAACCGCGCCTCGAATCTGGGGGCGAACAATTGACAGACAGACTCCCTTCTGCGCGGACAGGAAACGAACATGCCCACAACGGACCAGCAACAATTTCAATCCGTGCCTTTAGAGGCGTTGGAAGTCGGGGCCACCTTGGAATGCCCAGTCTATGATGACCGGGGCGACCAGGATGTGTTGCTCGTCTCCGGCGGCGCAAGCATCACCGGAGAGTTGCTGCGAAAACTCCAAGCCCGCGGCATCACCGCGATTCGCGTGGCCAAAGCAGACCTTCAGCAAATGCGGGCCTTCGGGAACCAAGCCGAGGCCGGCAACGGCGAATTGCCCGAAGGCATCACCGCCAACTCGCATCTCCACGCGGTCAAGCAGCACGGAGCGGTGACTTACGATGCCGAAACCACCCGGCGGTTCATAGACAATTACGATCAAAGCCTGGACCAAATCGGGGATTTTTTCGAGGTGCTTTCCAGCGGAAACGCCAAGGATACCGACATCGCAGACAGTGTGTCTTCCGGCAACGTCACCAAACTGACCAACGATTTGGACCTCTTCGTTTCATTGGGGATGGGAGACCGGAACGACAAATATCCCTACCGACACAGCCTGCAAACTATGATGCTGGCCACTTCCATCGGCACGACAATGGGACTGACCCATGCCCAACTGACCGACTTGGGAATCGGCTGCCTTTTGCACGATTCCGGAATGATGATGATCGACCGCAAAGCCTGGGACAAACGCGGCGGGCTGTCCGGCTACGACCGCTTGGAAATCACCAAGCACCCCCGCTTCGCCTTCGACAAAGTGAGCCGGATCGCCAAGGTTCCCAACGGAGCGCGAATGATCGTCTTTCAAATGCACGAACGCATGAACGGAACCGGCTACCCTCGCCAGAGGACGGCGGCTCAAATCTATCCGCTGTCCCGCATCGCAATGGTGGCCGATGTGTTCGTCGCCTTGGTTTCGCCGCGCCCGCACCGCCCCGGACTGATGCCCTATCAAGCGATGGAACACATCATCAAGCAAGCCAAAGAAGGGCTGCTAGACTCCAAAGTGGTGCGGGGATTGTTGAAAACCGTGTCGCTGTTTCCCATCACCAGTTACGTTGTAATGAACGATGGGCGAGTGGGAAAGGTGATTCGTTCCACCGGTGAAACGTACACGCGGCCCATCGTCGATCTTTGGCGGCCCGAAAACACAAAAGCCGATCCCGAAACCGTAGATCTTACCGCGAACCAGAAATTGGAAGTCGCCCGCCCGCTTACTAAATTCGAAGCCGACCAACTCGGCCTCGTCAAACCGACCGGCACAACGTAAATTGAAATCAAAGATCGCCAAGAAAATCGTTTCAACATCGGACGTAAAGGCGAGCGGGGGACGTAAGCCCCCGGTTATGCTGAGTGCTTAAAACTTAGCGGATTTTCTTGGTGGTCCCATAAAGGAGGAATCCATGAATCGAGGAGAAACGGTGGTCGGGTTGGGCGAAATTTTGTGGGACGTATTTCCCGATGGCCCGCGTTTTGGCGGTGCGCCGGCGAACTTCGCCTGCCATGCCGCTCAATTGGATGCGAACGCCTGGATGGTCTCTGCCGTAGGGCGGGATGATTTGGGAACCAAAGCGCTTGAGGCCCTCGAAGAAAAGCACGTCGAAACCTCACACGTGAGGCAATCGGAGTTCCCCACGGGAACCGTCAATGTGAAATTGGACGAAGCCGGCAAAGCAAGCTACGAGTTTGCCAAGAACACGGCTTGGGATCACCTGGAATGGTCCGCCGACTTGGAAACTTTGGCCGGCCAAACCGCGGCGGTGTGTTTTGGAACCTTGGGGCAACGCAGCGAGATCTCCCGCCAAGCAATCCGGCAATTCGTGGCCGCCACCCCCGCCTCGGCGTTTCGCATCTTCGACATCAACCTTCGCCCGCCGTTTTATTCCGATGAGATCATTCTGGAATCGTTAAAACTCGCCAATGTGTTGAAACTCAACGATGATGAACTTCCCATCCTGGCCAAATTAAGCGGGCTGTCCGGTTCCGACATTGAGATCATGCAAGCCCTCTGCAAGAGATTCCCGCTCCGCCTGATCGCTTTGACGCGAGGAACCCAAGGGGCCGTGCTTTGCCGAGCCGAGGAAGTCAGCGAGTTTCCCGGCATCCCAACCACGGTGGCAGACACCGTGGGTGCGGGCGACTCCTTCACGGCCGCATTGGCGATGGGACTGTTGAATGAGGACGACTTGAGCACCATCAACGAACGGGCCTGCAAAATTGCGGCCTTCGTGTGTTCCCAACCCGGCGCAACCCCCCAAATCCCCGCCCATCTCAAACCGTAGAGTTCCGCAACCCGCCGCCCGCCGAAGCGATGCCTGTTTGGTCTTTTGTTCAGATTTCGCTTGCAATCCTCTTGACCCTCGATTCCTGCCGCTGTATAAGCCCGCGATCACCTCAAGCAGGAAAGCGGTACGGATGAACGAGTTCACCAAACAAACTCCCACAAACCAATCTGCAGAACCATCTCGGCACAACACGCGCCCCGCGTGGCGGACTTTTTCGGGCCGGGGAGTTCGGTTCCTTCTGAAAACGCCGCGACGAATGCTGGTTTTGGCCCAGGCGGTTCATCATTTCTCCAAACGAAAAGGCGGTTGGCGGCAAGCCCCGTTCACGGCGATGCGCCGCTGTTGGGAGCTGTTCCGATCGAACGGCATCAGCGGGTTGGCTCGGCAGTTTAAGTTGTATCTCTATCAAGTCTCTCGATCGAGTTCTTACAATATTCCGCTCTCCGCCCAATTGACGAAGGCCCAAGCCGAGATCGTCCATCACGCCTTAGAAAATCATCCGCTGATTTCCCTAGTAGTTCCGGTCTATCAGGTCGATCCCAAATGGTTGGATCTCTGCCTGAGTTCCGTGGCCAAGCAGCACTATCAAAACTGGGAAGTCTTGCTAGTCGATGATTGCTCCAACCAACCTGCGTTGACCGATCTGATGACCCGCTGGAGCCTTCGCGACCCGCGGATTCGCTTCCTACCGCTCGAAAAAAACTTGAACATCTCCGGTTCGACCAACGCAGGGATTCAAGGGGCGAAAGGGGAGTTCATCGGTTTTTTAGATCACGATGATGAACTCACCCCCGATGCGCTGACTTGGGTTGTCGCCGGCCATAACGAACACCCGAACGCCAAGTGGTTCTATTCCGATGAAGCGATTATCCGCCCGGATGGCAAATGTTTGAACCTGCACATGAAGCCCGCTTATTCGCCGGAGTTCTTATTGGCCGCAATGTATACTTGCCATTTCAGCGTCTATGCCGCCGACTTGATTCAAAGCGTGGGTGGAATGCGGCAAGGCTTTGAAAGCGCGCAAGATCACGATCTCGCCTTAAGGCTTGCAGAAAAAACGGCTCGCGATCAAGTCGTGCATATCCCCCGCATACTCTATAAATGGCGGGCGATTGAAACTTCGACGGCGGCGGATGTGGGCATCAAACCCCAGGCAGCCCTCGCGGGACAAAAAGCCGTCGCTGAAGCCCTCGCCAGGCGGGGCATCTCCGCAAGCGTCAAGTCTTCCCCGCATTGTGCTTCGATGTTTGAAATCGCCTTCGTCCCCCAAAGCCATCCGCATGTTTCCCTAATTATCCCCACGAAAAACGGACTAGGCGATCTACAAAAGTGCCTCTCTTCCATCCATCGAAAGACCCGCTATCCTCATTATGAAATCGTGGTGATCGACAACCAATCGGATGATCCCCAAGTGCTGGCTTTTCTGAAATCGGAAGAAGCCGCCGGCCGATTGCGAACGCTCGTTTATGACAAACCTTTCAATCATTCCGACATGAATAATCTCGCCGTCGCATCTTGCGAGTCGGAATATATTGTGTTTATGAACAACGATATAGAGATCATTTCCGATAGTTGGCTGGAAAGCCTCATCGGCACGGTTCAGATCGATCCATCCATTGCAGGAGTTGGGGCGAAGTTGCTTTACCCGGATGGCACGATGCAGCACGGCGGCATCTTACTAGGCATCAGCGGACTCGCCGGCCATGCTCATCGCTTCGTCGCAGATGATGACCCCGGCTACTTAGGCCGGGCTTGTTTGCTCAACGAATTCAGCGGAGCAACCGCCGCATTGCTATTGATGCGGAAGTCCGCATTTGAAGCGGTGGGCGGATTCGATGCGGAAACTTTCCCCACGAGTTTTAATGATGTGGATTTATGGATTAGGCTACAAAAAGTCGGCTATCGGTGTCTATATAACCCGCTGGTAAAAGCCTATCATTACGAATCCAAATCTCGCAAAACGCCCAAGGCGAGCGAGGTGGAATACGAAAACCGCCTGAAAACCCGGTGGAAAGCCGAACTGGAAACCGACCGTTTTTATAACCCCAATCTCGGATTGGACAACGAAATTTTCTATCACCATCGGCCTTATCCGCTCGAAGTCCGTTATCGGAAGAACGGCGTTCTGCTCAGTCTGCTCTTTCAGCAGAACGAGAGCGAATATAAAGAGACCCAAATCGAAAGCTCTGCCACGCCGGGGTCTATAGACAAGCAACCGACGATCAAATCAGCCGCTTGAATAAATCGCCGCCCAACGAGAGCCGCGAAAAGTCGGCTTACTTTTTCGGCTGATAGGTGATCCACACGTGCTTCGCCTGGGCGGAAAGATTGGCCGTGGGCGTGTTGGCAGAAATTGTTTTTCCGCCGTCTTTCGCGGTAATCCACACGGGACCGTGAAATGGTTGATCGCCTTTGGCCGTGATCTTGAGTTTGATGGTCTCGGCGTTTTGACTGCGGGATCTTCCCCGGCGTCTTCCGCTGCGAGACTCTTTTCCCGCTTCCGTTTTGCCGGTTTCCACGGTAAAACCTGCGGGCAATCCCGTGATGTCTACTTCGGTCTTCTCGGCAAACCCGTTGCTCTTGGCGACGTTCACCGGAATCTCTAATGCTTTGTCTTTTGTGAGCGCAAACGCATCCGCGGCTACCGACAAACTGAACTCCGGCTTGGGCGTCTCCACCGTCAAGAGATACGCATAATCCCAACCGCCATGCCCAAAGCGGTCGCTGACCAGAATTTGATATTCCCCATCGGCGGGAACTTTCCAGGCATATTCCGCATCGGCCTCGCCGCGAGATTTGTCGTCCACGACTTTCAGCGATTTTCCTTGGGCATCTTGGATTTCGAGCACCGGATCGAGCGGAAACCCCAGCGCCGCCGATTTGATTTGCACGAGCAAAGAATCCCCCTTCTTGGCCGCGATTCGGTAGCGGTCCGTTTCATCCGCCTCCGCAATCGTACCGGTGATCGAGAACGGGGCCGCATAGGTGGTCGGCTTGGAGTTGGATTCCAAAAAGCTGGCATGATCCCACGCGGACACTTCGAGGGGAACTACCGCCGGGAAAGGAATCAACGGCGTTAAATCTTCGCTGTCGGCGGGCAGCTTGAGCGGCGGGGCATCGTCGGGAATGTTCCAGCCTTTGAGTTGCAACGAGGTCTCGCCATTTGTGGAAGACAAAGGCAGCGTGAAGCGGGCATAAGGGCCGGTGGTGAGTGTCAGCCGATAAACATAATCCGCGCCGCCCGCGTAGCGAATGCTACTGTTGGGAGTCGCGGGAAAGGCGAACACCCGCACGAAATATGTGCCATCCTTCGGGGCGGTGAAAGCCAAGCGGGGATCGAAGCGGGGCGAATCATCGGCTTGAGCCAAGGGAAAACCTGTGTCGGAGGCGATTTGCAAAACGGCATCCATAGGCGAATTTAACACCTGGTTCGCCAGCACATCCGCGACCAGGGTTTGGCCTTGTTTGAGCAGCACCTTAAAGGTGTCCAACTCGCCGGACTTGTGAAGTTTCCCATTCACCACGCAGCCCGCTGAGTCCACTGTTTGGGCTTGCTCAAGCGAATCGTTGGGTTCTTTTTCCAAGACTTCCGGCAATCGGCCCACGAGAAACGGCCTGGGTGACGAGACGCCTTCCACGTTCCAAACTCTCAGCCAACATATCCCCGGAGCGGCATTTTGAGAAATGGCCACTTGAAGTTTCTTGCCGTCTTTGGTGGGCTTGGCAGAAACCTCTTCGCGGTCGCACCAGACTTCGACCGGAGCCGAACCGAGTTTGCCGAGGACTTCCACTTCAACCGTTTGCCCAATCTGTCCGCCGGCGGGAAACAGCCCCGTAACCGCAGGTTTCGCGGCAGAAATCCAACCCGGATCAACAACGAACAAGCACGCCGTGAGAAACAAGACCCGCATCGGCATAAAAAAGACCGCTCTCTCAGAATGGCAAAGATCGCCAACGATTTTCATGGGGAACTTCAAGAGAAAGAAAAAAAACTGACCGACAAAAAGGACTTCTGGTTTCTCATCCTGAAAATCCTGTCCAATGAATTAAACGTTTGAACCATTCGACATACCCAGGGGGCTGACACCCTCCGCTCGCCTTTGAAGCCCTCAACAGATTTCCGTGATCGGGGTGGGGTCGCTGACGAGGTGCGTAGGTCGGCCTTGCGGGGTGTAGAGCATTTGGTCGGGGTCGATGCCGAGTTTGCGATAAATTGTGGAGGCGAAGTTTTCCGGGCTTTTCACGTTATCGACCGCCGAGTATCCGCCCCGGTCGGTGGCTCCCACAATCGTGCCGCCGGGGATGCCGGCCCCGGCCATCATCACCGACATCGCATTCGACCAATGGTCGCGTCCGCCCCGGTCATTAATCTTCGGCGTGCGCCCGAACTCGCCCAACACCACCAGCAGCGTGGAATCTAACAAGCCCCGCTCTTTCAAATCGGTCAAGAGTGCGGCCAGGGTTTGATCGAGCGTGGGCAAGCGCTTTTTGCAGGAATCGAACAGATCGACGTGATGATCCCAACCGCCTTCGTAAAGCGTGATGAACGGCACGCCGGCTTCCACGAGTCGCCGAGCCAACAGCGCCCGTTGGCCGAAAGAATTGCGCCCGTAAGTTTCGCGGAGACTGTCTTTTTCGCTGTGAATGTCGAACGCTTTTTGGGCCTCGGGCGAATTGATGAGGTTGTAGCCTTGGCGGTAATAATCGTCCAACGCCAACACCGGATCGCCGGCGGCGGGGTTTTCAAGGCGTTCCAATTGATCGACCAACTTTCGCAAATCGGTGCGGCTTTCAAATCGGCTGGAAGTCAACTGCGAAGGCAAGGCCACGTCGCGAACGCGAAAACTGCTGCGGTTGGGATCGTCCGGCACCACGAACGGGGCGTATTTCGCGCCGAGGAAATTCGGCCCGCCGGAGCGCGACATGCTGGGGATGGAAAAGTACGCGGGCAATCCGCCCGTGGTGCCTCTGGCCCAAGCGGTGGTGGAACCCAAACTGGGATGAAAGCTGACGAAGGCTCCGCAGCCCACGGGAATTCGCGGCGGAGCGCCGGTCATCATATAGTGATTGCCCGCCCCGTGGTTGCCTTGGTTGTGCCGAATCGAACGCACGACGGCGAACTCATCCGCCTGGTTTGCCAGTTTTTTCAGATGCTCGGAAAACTGCACGCCGGGAATGCGGGTGGAAATCGGCGCGAACTCGCCGCGAATTTCCTTGGGGGCATCGGGCTTGGGATCGAAGGTTTCGTAATGCGTCGGCCCGCCGTCCAGCCAAACCAAAATGCAGCTTTTCGCTTTGGCTTCAATCGGCGCAGCCGTTTCCCCCGCCCGCCCTTGGAGCCGCAATAAATCCAGCATGCCCCCGCCCAGAATGGTTCCCAACCCCAGCTTCAAACAATCGCGGCGGCTCGTGCCTTCACAGTTTTTGGAATGATTCATGGCAGGGTTCCTAAATGGGGTGGGAGGATGTCGGGGATATTATAAGGGCAGGCTCCTGCCTTACGCTACTTCACCACCCAAAGCGGCAATCGTTTTTGAATCGCGAACCGAGCGAGGGGCAGAAGCTGGGCAGATTACCGATGCCTGGGCTACCATGCTGCGACGATTTGAATTTTCGCTCCAAAAAACGAAAAAGACGAGCCGCCGTGGGGGAAACGGCGGCTCGTCGGAGGGGGGAGGAACAGTCAACCGGTCGGCGGGGAAGCTCGACCATCCGGTCCGCTAGGGAGAGAAGGGACGTTCGGATGCTTGGCCGAGAGTTGCCGGGTCGCGATTGGTCTGGTTGCGGGGGAAGCCGGACCAATGGGGGAGCGACCGTTACCGGGAAGGCTGCCCTCCGGGAGAATACGAAGATTCGTTGAGTTCAAATCGGAAGGCGGGTTCATTCGATGCGGGGGAAGAAGCTGCCGCGTTAGCGGGCGGAAATGCGGGATTGTCTTTTGAGGCAGCGACTTCCGCTTGGGTGGTTTCGGTGGGGGAAGACTCGATTTGCCTGGCCGGATCGTGGGCAGGATTTACAAAATCTTCTGGAATATCTTTCAATTGTTCCCGCATCCGTCGCCAACCAGGCGATTCCTCGCGGACTTCGCGGGTTTGGGGCAAGGGAATCGTGGGTTTGGGTTCCGGTTGCGGAGCGGCAGCCACCCGTTCTTCCGGCGGAGCAGGGGTTACTTCCGGCGATTGACCGCGAATCACCGGGCGTTCAAACTCGGCAGACGCGGTTTTGGTTTCGCGGGCCGGTTGGCTTTCGTTGGCCGCCAATTGGCTGTCCTTGGGAATGTTCAATTCCGGACTGCCCGCCATCACCCAATTGTTCCAGCGGGATTCCAAATCATTCACGTTTTTCAAGCGGTAATGCTCGGCGATGGCGCGGTCCCAGCCATCGCGGTGGGCGGTTTCCAAAAAGTCCAGATAGCGTTTCTTTCCACCGGCTTGCACGAGAAAATCCGCCAGCGAATATCCTTCGGCATACAACGTCAATACGCTTTGCATGTCGCGGGGGTATTCTTTGATCGAGAGCAATTTCGTGAGCGGAATCCGCCGGGGCGTGCTCCAAACTTGTTTCAGCAGCATGGATTGCCGACGGCGTTCCGATTCGTGTTCGATCAGCGTGGCAGCCCCTTCATCGGCCCAGCGCGGCAGCGGGCGGCGGAAATGGCAGGCGAAAATCGTATGGCTGACTTCGTGCGGAATCACGCTGTCCAGAATGCGTTCTAAGCTGCCTTGCACGTTCATCCGCCAACCAAAGACTTCGCCGCGATCGAACGCGAACGTGGTGGCCCCGCCCGCTCCAATTTGGCCGACTTTGACGGACAAAGTGCAGGGCTTGAACCAGGGCTTCATTTCTTTTCCCAGCCATTCTTCCGCCAAGGCTTTGCGGTAGAATTCCGCCGTCTTGCCGCATTTCTGGGCGATTTCGGCGGTGGGAGCCGTCACGATGAAATTCGTAGTGCGAATGGTCGCCGCCTGCGAAAACGCGGCGGTTGCGACCAAGATCATCAATGAAAAGCAAAAGCGTTTCAGCCGAGCATCCTTGCTCATCCGCATGGGTCTTCGCTCCCTCAAGTTGCAGGAGACGGTTCCGCCCGATTGGAGGGGGGAATCGCCGTCGATTCGACATCCTTGCCGAACGCGAAAACCTTCATGCAAACTTGAGGCCGATTGGCGGTTCCCGAAGATTTTTCAGAAAATCCCCGGCTGCGATTGTGGTTAACCTCTTTCCAATAAAGCCTTTAGGAAACGGTAGTTATTTTGCAAGTTTTCGGCGACGGAATAATCCGCAGCCCATCGGCTCCGCAAATTGCAGAATCTGCAATGCAAGAATGACGATTCTAAGAAGCGGCGACGGAACTGCGGCGGGCAATCAACGCATCCAACTCCGCTTTCAAACGGGGAAGAATCTCATCGTAAGCGTAAGCCCCCAGCGATTCCTCGCCGCGCTTCAAGTTCACGAAATTCGGAGCGCACCACAAACCGAGGTCGGCATCATCCGTTTCCCCCGGCCCGTTCACCCGGCAGCCCATCACGGCAATCGTAATCGCATGCTCTTTCGCATAAGCCGTCATTTCTTTCACGTCTTGGGCCAAATCGACGAAGGCTTCGTTCTCGACCCGCGAACAACTTGGGCAACTAATAATGTTCATCGTGTTCAGGCCGAAATCCACGACCGTCCGCACCCGGCCCGCCGCGATGTCTTTCAAAATCTGCCGGCCCGCTTCGATTTCCTCGAATTTTCTGTCGTTCGGCACGGTCAGCGAAACCCGAATCGTATCGCCGATTCCCTGGCCGATGAGTTGCTCGAACGCCATGCGGGTTTTGATGACCCCATCCGGCGGCATCCCGGCTTCGGTGACTCCCAAATGCAAAGGCACGTCCGGGCGTTCCGCGGCGAATCGCCGGTTGACTTCGACGACTTTTCGCGGATCGGAATCTTTCAGCGACACGCAAAACCGCTCGAAGCCGAGGGAATCCAAAAACTCGCAATGGTCCCAAGCACTTTCCAGCATGGGGGAGATGGAATCTTCGGGGGCGTATTTGTCTTTCTTTTCGGGATCGACCGAACCGCAATTCACGCCCACCCGCATCGCGCAATCGTGTTCGCCCGCGACATCCGCCAGATAGCGCACCTTGTCTTGCCAAGGTTTTTCCCGCTCGTGATGGTAGAGATGTCCGGGGTTGTACCGCAGTTTGTCCACGTAGGGAGCCACCACTTCGGCCAGGCGGTAATTCTCCTGCAAATCGACCGAAAGATTGGCCTTCGTCCGCCCGCGAATTTCGATCAGAGCCTCGGCGTCTTTGCGGCTATCGACCGCCACGCGGACCACATCCGCCCCGGCTTCGACAAGCTGTTCGATCTGCCGCAGCGTGGCTTCTACGTCCGGCGTTTTCGTGGCCGTCATGGATTGCACGGCGACGGGGTGTCCCTCGCCGATGGTTACCGAACCGATCCGAACCGCCCGCGAGGGATTTCGACGCAATGGAATAGGGGAATCCGTCATTGTTTTCCTTAACCGTTATCGTTCATCACAAACCATCCACACGATGATTGGTGGCAATCATAAAACGATTGCCCGCAGAATGCACGCCATTTTAGACCGCCGCGAATTTCTTGCCCACTCCCACGGAAGAAACTCGGCACGCATTGGATGCCCCGCCGGGGTTGAAGTCGCCCAACGGATTGCTATACTTCACCCATTCAAATTCCCTCACGCAAGTGGCGGAATTGGCAGACGCGCTAGGTTGAGGGCCTAGTGGGGGTTACACCCCGTGGAGGTTCAAGTCCTCTCTTGCGCATTAAAACTCTTTGCTGCATAAGCATTTGCGGCAAGGAGTTTCTTTATGCGCTTTGGCAATGATTGTGGTGTCAACGGTTTTGTCAATGAATAGTGTCCGAAGAGCCATTGGCAAAACAGCATTTGCTTATGTGTTTTGATTGACAAAATGGAGTCGGCTTATGTGAGTCCAGATATTTGGACAACCACCAGAAGCCATGATCGTCGAGCAACACCTCATGTTCCGCAGGCTGTTGAACCTTGAACTGTTGAAGGAGCGTCTCGGCGTCCTCCGTGGGCCTCATTTCGAGCATTCGTAGAAGCTCGTCGAAACGGAGATGCCACCTGCTGGCGTCTTTTCCGAACATCTTCTCGAACTCCCATCGCCGAGGATCGGCTCCCGCCACCAGCTTCAGCTTCTTCCAGACCTCCCTGGTTCCGCTTGGACAGTCGGACTCAAACAATGAGGCTACGCATGACAACTATCGTCAAATAATTACGCAATCTGTGAGTCAGGCGGTCGAGGACGCTTTCCCTCGTGTCACGAGTTCAAAGCAGTCGTCAATCAGGCGTTCAAACTGCTCGGCTCGATCAGATTCGAGGATGGTGCGTACTCGATTGAGGTAAGCTGCCACTCTCGCCTTATCGTCTGACTGCAACTTCCCATGAACTGCTTCCCCGATCGGTTGCAACTGAGACTGATCGACGTGTTCGATGTTGCGGGTCTGCTCGTCCCGAAAACGCCTCACTCATTCCGAAACTTCTTGACAAATTGCATTCCCTCATCCGCTTCCAAGAGCCACGGAATGAGATTCTGCAACCAAAAGTCATCGATCCTTGGAAGCGAGAAGAATCTGGCGCGCTTGCTCAGGCTCAGTTCGTTTCGGCTATCAACTCGGAACACCAGGACGGCTATTGAACTTTTTCTGGCCTGTTTGTCCGCATGAGACGCCAGTGTGAAGCTGCGTATGCTCGACCGCGCCTATTGACATCTCACCGAGATCTCAGTAAAATCTCACCGAGTTTAAAGCTCGGCCCATTGGGCTTCCTTGCCGCGAGTGGTGCCATGTCCCAAGACCCTCCTCCTTCCATAAATTCGCTCGCGCCCGTTGCGCGATTATCGGCCACACGGGTGCTTCTGAAAGAGCGAGCCTATCAAGAGCTCAAAGCATTGATTCAGACGGGCGACATCACGTCCCGCTCGGCACTGTCCGAGCGGCAGCTCGCATTTCGGCTGGAGATGAGCAAAACGCCCATACGCGCTGCGCTCGAAAACCTCGAAGCGCAGGGACTGGTCACCGTTTCGCCACAGAAGGGCATCCTTGTCCGCGAGTTATCGGCGCGGGAAATTGCGGAGCTTTTCGATGTTCGAGCGGCGGTCGAGCCATTTATTGTCGCACAATTGGCCCGCAGTTCATCGACGAATTCGATACGGGAAGAGTTAGAATCCAATCTTCGACAGCAACGACTGGCCGCCAAGTCTGAGGCCGCACTGGCGGCAACGCAATTGGACCTCGCGTTCCACCGTTTGCTGGCCAAATTGCTCGAGAATCGCGAATTGATGGTTTGGTTAGAGCGATGTTTTGACAAATTGCATCGCTCCGTGTTGCACGTCAATCGATTGTCGCCTGGTCGCCTGCAAAAGAGCTACGAAGAGCACGCGGCCGTCGCCAACGCGATCCTAGAAAGGCGGACCGACGAGGCGGTCCGCCTTATGAAGGAGCACCTCAGCTTTGGGCGGCACTTCCTCCTGGTTGGCGACACGAGTTCGGGCCGAGACGCGTATTACTCAGGAGATTCAGCATGAAAACCCATCTATTCGAGGGGTCCGCACTGATGTCAGGAGCCATACTGGCTATGTTCCTGTTCATCGCCAGCAGCGCGGCAGTTCCTCCCAAGTATAAGGTCAGTGAAAAGCAGGTGATCATCGAGGGGGTGTCCCCGGACAATCCGGTCCTATACGACAACGACTGGTGGACCGATATCCCCGACTCCGCCTACATTTGGGCCAAGGCCAGCCTCGGCAAGTGCGACCTGCGCGGCAACATAATCACCCGTTGCACCTTCGGATGGGAGACGGGGTATGCCCACAAGTTGGAAGATCAGGTCAAGGATTGCGACAAGTTGCTGAGGGCGGCGAGAGTGAGCGGGCTGAAGAACATTCCGAACCCCGTCCTGGGGGCGAAGGAAGCCCTGCGCAAGCCGGCAAGTGGCTTGGTCGAAGATACGAAACACGTCCCGTCCCCCGGCAGTGACCTGATCGTCGCCCAGGCGCGGAAGGCGAGCGTCGAAAAGCCGCTGCTCATCTTCTGCGGAGGCTCATGCACGACCATCGCGACTGCATACCTCACCGACTCATCCATCGCAGACAAGGTGATCGTCTTTCAGGTCGATGGCGGCGCGTACAACGGAAGCGACGGCTGGGCTTGGCAGATCGCGATGAAGCATTTCCGATTCGTGAACTGGGCGCGGGATACTTCTGGAAGGAAGTGAGCGATTGGGAGCCGAAGTCGTTTGAGAAACTCCCCGCCAACGCCCTAGGCGACCTTCTCCGGAATTATGCCAAAAGCGACCTCGGAAAGTCGAACCAGTGGGGCGATGGCGCATGGGTCTATGATCTCTTCGATCGCCACTGCATAACCCAGGCGGAGACGTATGGCAAGTCTGCGATCACGGTCCCGAAAGCCGGCACAATCGCACAACGCATGAGGGAAGAGTTTTTTCATACGATGATGAATTCGTCCGTGTATCACAATAAATAACTTGCCGCCTCGTTCGCACTCTCGAAACGCTGCTGGCCAGGCGATATACCAGAGGTGTTTTATGTTTAATCGTCGCCGAATCCTCCTGATTTCCGCAAGCATTTTGACAATCCTTTGCCTTGATGTCGCCGCGAGTGTACGGGCGGACGACATGCAACCGGGGGACAACCTGCCGGGGAAGGTTGTCCATTCCTGGCTTGCCAACTCGTTCGCTACCGAGGCCGGGCACCAGTCGGTGCCGGTCAACGTGTGCGGTATCGGGGTGACGCCAGACGGGACTGTATACTCGGCCGGGGTGTCCGAAGCGTTCGGCGGGGTCGCCTCCTACAAGAACGGAAATTTCGTCACGAAGTACGATTACGACAGCGGTTGGGGGAGCAGTTCGTCGGGTACTCGGCTCACGGTCCCATCGTCCGAACGGACCTGCAACAACATTTGGTAATGAATCTGTTCGGCCTGTCTACTTCCGCGAGTTCGCTCGCCCTGGTTCTCAGCGGCCGGTTTTCAAAATGCGTTTTCGTAAACGGATGAGTCGCTGTTGGGGATTAGCCGGAATGGCTGCTTGCAAATTAGACATTCGACTTCTTTTCTAAAGAAGTCGAATGTCATTGGCTAATGCACCAAGAAATGCTCTGAAAAGCGGAATCGGCCAGCGGATCGGATTGCGGGGTTGAGATCCCCACATCTTACGAAAGAATGCCGGCCCACTCAGATTCCTTGTCAGCCGGCATCAGCAAACGTCTCCATGTGCATCACCCACGCGGCAATCCTCAATTCCGGCCCGCTGGTTTGCAGTTTGGTCATTCAGTCATGGATCATGTGGACCAAACACACATTTCAACGGGCAAAGGACCACTCATAATCCTGCCACCTGAAAGTCCTTGCGGTAATCGCGTTTAATCAGCGCGTTTGCTTCCGGCAGGTTGGTGACTTGCAGTTTGTCCGCGTTCCACATCAACTTTTGTTCGGGGAAGCGATTGGCCACCACGCCCAACAGAAGGGCTTCGGTCAATGGGCCGCCGTAACTGAAACTCGCGCTGGTTTCGCCTTGGCCCAAACAGGCATCCACCCATTGATGATAGTGGTTGTTGTTGGAAACCCGAGGCGGCTTGTAATCCTTGAACTTTTCTCTGGGGAATAATTGGGCTTCGGTAGCGTGCGGCAGCAGCATTTGGCCTTCTTCCCCGATGAACAACGAACCTTGGCTGGGCAACTTCGTGCCGGCGGCCATGCCGACTTCTTCGCTCGAAGGCGGGGCATAAGTGCCATCGTACCAGGTCCAAATCAGCGAGTCGGTGGTGTGTTTCGTGCCGGGGAATTCGTATTGCACGATGTTCCGTTCGGGATGGCCTACGCCCGTGGGTTTTCGGCAAGTGGTTTTGGCCCATTGGGGGGCGGTCAGTTCAAGGGCCGCGTAAGGGGTATCGAAGATGTGAACTCCCATGTCGCCCAGCGTGCCGGTTCCAAAGTCGATCAACTTTCGCCATTGAGCGGGATGATAAACCCCCGGCACGTAGGGACGTTTCTCGGCGGTTCCCAGCCAGAGATTCCACGCCAGAGATTCCGGCGGCATGGCGGTGTTTTTGAAGGGGCCGCCATCGTAGCCCCAATTCTTGTAGGACCACGCATGCACCTGCCGGACTTTTCCGATTACGCCGGATTGAATCATCTCTACCGCCCGGCGGTAGGTCGAACTGGAATGGACTTGAATGCCCATTTGCGTAGGCAAGGTTTTTTTCTCGGCGGCCAGGCGAAGTTGCCTGGCTTCGTAGATTTCATGCGTCAACGGTTTTTGGCAGTACACGGGTTTATCGTGATTGAGAGCCGTCATCGCCGCCGGGGCATGGGTGTGGTCCGGCGTGGAAACGACCACGGCATCGATGGAATCGGGCATCTCGGCAAACATTTCGCGAAAATCACGAAAGGTTTTCGCCTGCGGATGTTTTTTGTGGGCTTCTTCTAAGCGTTTGGCATCCACGTCGCACAGGGCGGCGACTTCGACCATTTTGTGGGAAGAAATCGAGCGCAAATCCGATCCGCCCATTCCCCCCACGCCGATGTGGGCCGTTCGCAGTTTGCCGTTGGGCGATGCAGAGAACGCGAACTGGGGCCAAAGCCCGCCCGCCGCCAAAGCCGCGCTGGTCTTCAAAAAATCACGACGTGGAAAACTCATGCCTCTACCCTCTCGACAATTCGCCACAAAAATCCAGAAACATCAATCTTTTTTAATGTAACCAAGTCGGCTTCCCGTGGCAAACGACGGCGCAGAGGCCGGGGAAGACAGCGTGGGAGCCAGGGAGAAGGAGAGATTTGGAAAACCGAAAACTGAAAACCCAGAAAGTGCTTGACGCTGCCTTGGCGGAAGAGGATGCTAGTATTAAGCGAAGTTCATGGGAAACTTCGCGGAATCGGTGTTTTCCGATTCGTTGGCCGGAAAAAATGTGAATTCTTGAACGATTTTCCGAACCGGCTGCGTTCTATTTATTGTGGACTGTCACTTTTCGGTTCAGTTTTTGGGAGAGGATCATGGCGCACGGGCAGCGAAACGGGTCGGGGTTTACTCGAAAAGCCCATCGCGGGAATACCGCTGTGGCGGTGAGCGCAGCAGTTGCGGCGTTCGGGTTGGTGTTAGCGGTGTTGTTCTGGGCGGTTGATTCACCCCAAAAGCCTCCTGTTCGAGCAACTGCCGGGCCGGTGAAAATTTCCGCCCAAGTCAATCCCCGTTCGCCGAAACCGGCACCGGCGAGTCTCCCCTCCCTTCCCCAAGAAGCGGCGAACCCCCAGCCGGCGGCGGCCGCGCTGGTGATTGCGGAAAATCTTGCCCCTCCAGCGATTGAGAATGCAAACCCCGTCCCGCAAACCCCGGTGGAAACCCCGGCGGATCGCGTGAAGGCTCATGCCGATGCGGGCGAGTTCGGCTTGGCGATGGATGTGGCCCAAAAAATCGCGGATGTTCGCCAACGGGCCACACTGATGCGAGTTGTCGTCGATTCTCAACTGCAAGCCGGCGAATTTGATGGAGCCGTCAAAGCCATCAGGCGGATTCCCGTCCCCCAATTGCGGGACAAAGCCCGCGGCGATCATGCCCAACAAAATGCTCTGGCCGGGGGCGGCTCGCAAGCCAACTTCATGCCGTTGATGATGATGCTGATGATGGAAACCGATGGCCCTTGGCAGATGATGGATGGAACCGGCGGCACGATGATGCCTTACAACACGGGCGTAAGAGTCGATCCCAACGGCCAATTGGCGATGCTCTCCCAACAGGATTACCAAGGCCGCCTGGAAGACATGGGCATCAAAGCCCGGCAGGCGGATCTCAACCAAGACATGGCCAAAAAAAGCGGGATGCGAGTGGTGTCCCTCACCCGTTTGGAAGCCGAGATCGCCCGCCGCTTGGAACTCGGCCAGCCCGTTTTGACCACCATGAAAAATCTCGCCGGCCTCTCGGCGGTGAAATTCGTGTTTGTCGATCCCGAAACCCATGAAATTATGATCGCCGGCCCTGCCGAGGGTTGGCAATACAACCAAGCCGGCATTCCCGTGGGGGTTTCCGGCGGATTGCCCACGCTGCAACTCGACGACCTTGTGACCGCGATGCGGGTTTTCTCGCCCACGGGAAATAAGTTGTTCGGCTGCCTGATCGTACCACGCCAAGAAGGTCTCAAAAAACTTTCCGCCTTCGTGGACCGCTCGAATGCCCGCGGCCCCTTGTCGCCCGGAGCCGGCGTGCGAAACTTCGCGAAAAAATGCCAAGAAGAACTCGGCATGCAAGATGCCGTCTTCAATGGAGTCCCCGAAGATTCCCGCGTGGCCCGCGTGATTCTCGAAGCCGACTACCGCATGAAACTCATCGGCATCGACAAACTGGATGCCGGCCCGAACATTCCCAGTTATTTTGATTTGCTCACCCCGCAAAGCATCCAGCAAAATCCCCCCAAGCTGGATGCACTTCGCTGGTGGATGACGATGAAGTACGATGCCATCCTCCACAGCCCCAGCCGCACGGTCTTTGAAATTCAAGGCCCCTCGGTGCAATGTCTCTGCGAAAACGAGCTGATCGAAAAAGATGGTCAACGGATTCACACCGGCCAGGCCAACCCCACCAACCGCCTCTTCGCCCAGAACTTCACGCAGCACTACGGCGAGTTGGCCCAACGGGATCTGGTCTTCGCCGACTTGAAAAACATCTTCGATCTTTCCCTGGTCGCCGCCTTGATGAACCAAGAACATCTGCTGGCGAACACCGAACGCGGTTACGGCGTATTCGCCTCGGGCGGCGAATTTCAAACCGCAAAATTCGAGCCCATCAAAACCCTGATGTCCGTCGTCAACCACAAAGTCTACAACGGCAAAGACATCATCACGCAAGTCGCGGGTGGCGTCCGGGGCGATATGGTCGCCTTGTTGAAAGACGGCAAAACCTACCGCGAATCCTCCCGCTTGGACAACATGCGGCAACACGCCCCGCAACTTCCCGCAGGCCGTTGGTGGTGGGACGTGAAATAGGCTTTGGGTTTTAGACCGCAGACTTAAGGCGCTCTGAACAGAGCGCTTTTTTGCGCATGCGGTTTCGGAAACCGCGAGCCGGTGGCAACAAGTCGCTGTCGGCGGGAGCCGACGGTTCAAGTTCAAAAAACGTAGGAAGCCGCGAAGCAGGGCCAGCAGTTTTTCCACTTATGTGGGAACCAATGATCGCTGAATTGCTGCCGCCGCTTCGCGGCTCAGAAAAAAACGCCTACTTTCGTGAGTCACACACGACCGCTGGCCGTTGGAAAGTTGACTTTGAATCTCGGCGGGATCACACTAAACGGCTCCGTTTTCCCCGTGGATGCTAAAGGTGCTTCTTATGATTCGTTTCGGCTCAGTCTGGTTTTGCTGTTTGCTCGGCGTGTGTTGGCCCGTTCTTGGCGAAGATCCGCCAAGGCCGCTGCCGGCGGAACAAGTCGCACGCGAGATGCAACTCCCGGAAGGGTTCCAAGCCCGGGCGTTCGCGGCGGAACCGGATGTCGTGCAGCCCATCGCCTTCACCCTGGATGATCGCGGGCGGCTCTGGGTCGTGGAATGCCTTTCCTATCCCGCTTGGCAAAAAGATCCCCAAACGGGACAAGACCGCGTTTCGATTTTTGAAGACCAAGACGGCGATGGCCGCTTCGACAAGAAAACCATCTTCTGGGACCGAGGCAGCAATCTAACGGGAATTGCCTTGGGTTTCGGCGGCGTGTGGTTGTGTTCCACGCCGAATTTAATTTTCGTGCCCGATCAAAACGCGGATGACAAACCCGATGGCCCGCCGGAAATTTTGCTGGATGGCTGGTCGCTCGAAGCCAAGCACAACGCATTTAACGGATTGACTTGGGGGCCGGACGGTTGGCTTTACGGCTGCAACGGGATTCTCTCAAACTCGCGGATCGGCAAGCCCGGCACGCCCGATGACCAACGCACGCCCATGAATTGCGGCGTCTGGAAAATTCACCCCGTCACCAAAAACTTTGAAGTCGTGATGCACGGCACAACCAACCCGTGGGGCTTGGATTACGACGCGAACGGGCAGTTCTTCATCACCAACTGCGTGATTAAGCATTTGTTTCACGCGATCCCCGGCGGGCATTTCACGCGGATGTACGGGCAGGATCTGAACCCCAACGTTTATCAGTTGATGACTAGCCCGGCAGACTATCTGCATTGGGGCGGAGGAGAATGGCAAAGCTCGCGCGGCGGGGAAGGCATTCACGATGCCCCCGGCGGCGGACACGCCCACGTGGGCTGCATGATCTATCAAGGCGACAATTGGCCCGCCGAATATCGCGGGCGGCTTTTCACTTGCAACCTCCACGGCAAGCGGGTCAATTCGGACATTCTGAACGTCCACGGTTCCGGGTACAAGTCGGCACGCGCTCCCGATTTTCTCAAAGTCGCCGACCCCTGGTTTCGCGGGCTGGAACTGAAATACGGCCCCGATGGCGGGGTCTATATGACCGATTGGGCCGACATCGGCGAATGCCACGATTACCAAGACATCCACCGCGAAAACGGACGGATCTATAAAATCACCCACGGCGAAACCAAAACCGTCCAAGTGAATCTGGCCAAATTAAGCAACGAAGAATTGCTGAAACTGCACCGGCATCCCAACGCTTTTCATGCCAGGCATGCCCGGCGGTTGTTGCAAGAACGGGCCGCGTCCGGGCAGTTGACGGAAGCATTCGTGCAAAACGTGGCAGGGGAATTCGATCATGCCACCGGCAAGCAAAACCGTTTGCGGTTGTTGTGGACTTTGCACACCATTCAGCCAAGGGAATCGGGAAAGACCTGGCCGCCAGATTGCTTTCCGACCCGGAACCCTATCTGCGCGGTTGGGCGATTCAATTGAGTTTGGAAGATGAAAACATTTCGGCCAACTTTTTGGAAAAATTGGTGGCGGCGGCCAAGTCGGATGATTCCCCTATCGTGCGCTTGTTTTTGGCCTCGGCCTTGCAGCGTTTGCCATTGAACCAGCGTTGGGATCTCGCGGGCGCTTTGCTCGCCCATGCGGAAGATGCCCAAGATGCGAATCTGCCTTTGATGATCTGGTACGGCATCGAACCGTTGGTGGGAGAAGACAAAACCCGGGCGCTGAAATTGATCGTCAAATCCAAACTCCCGTTGGTCCGCCAACACCTCGCCCGCCGCGCTGCCGCGCTGAGTGAGTAACGATTTCCCCCGCTGGCAAAAAAATCGGCGTACAATTTGCGCAAGCACCGGAATGAGCGTTTTTACGAGTTTTTGCTTTCTTGGCGGGTAAATTCCGGTTAGCCTGAGGGTTGGGTGTCCCAAAATTCTTCCTTCATGCAAACTTCGAGGTGGTTATGAATGTCTAGCGAAGCCCAAATTTGCCCGTTGTGCCAAGGGGCGATGGAAGCCGGTTTTCTCCGCGACGTGAACCACAAAAACCCCGCCGTGGAGGTCGCCGAGCAGATGGAATGGATTGCCGGCGACCCCACACCGGTCTCCGCCTTGCACGGCGGGATCAAGTTGGCCGGCAAAGAGCGGCGGAAGGTGGTCACCTATGCTTGCAAAGAGTGCGGATTCCTCCAGTCGTTCGCATTTCCGCACAACGGTTAATAAATCGCTCGGCCCAACGAACAGTCTTTCAACACGTTACGCTTTTCCAGCGGTTCGGGTTGGCTTGTTCATGCGATAGCGGAGAGGACCAAAATCACTGTGGATATTTTCATCTATGTCGTGCTTGCCTGCCTGGGAGTCGGCACAATTGCAACACTTGCCGCGTATGCGGCGATCTCCAGCGACGAGGAACCCAAAACTGCGGGCGAGGGTGTGACCGAAAAATTTATCGAAGAAATTGGCGATTTCGTGATCCCAATCGTCGGCGGTTACGTTGCGGGGAAGGTGAAGGACAAATTCGCTCCCAGCAAGCCCAAACCAAAACGTCAAGTTCCACCGCGGAAGCAGCGGATCTGGAAGGCGTTGGCCTACGGATATGGTGGTACGTTGGCTGTCACGCTGGGATTGGGATTGATCCTGGGAACCTTTATGGGAGCGTTATGGCTAATGAACACGTTGATCGGCGGGCTTGCCGGCATGGTTTTCTGCCTTGCCGCAGTCCCAATTATTTTCTTGGGCGTCACCGGGGGAACCATCCGCATCCTCAACCGTCTGGCCGACAGATAGCGGGTTCTCTGTTTTTTTGGTTGTTCGCTAATCTGCCGGTTCGGGTTGGCTTGTTTTAGAAGCGAAAGGAGGGGAGATGTCCCCACTCCGTTTTCTGTGTTTGTTTCTTGCGGCGGGCTGGTTTCTTTGTTCCTCGGCGATTGCCGATGATGCGGCGCGGGCGGTCGTTGAAAAGGCGATCGAGGCGCATGGCGGGGCGGAAAAACTCGCCAAACTCCGCATCATGCGAATCAAGACCGAAGGAAAAATGATGGTGGCGGATCTTCCCGATACTTCCGTGATGATTGAGAACTGCTGGCAGATGCCCGACAAATACAAATCCAGCATGCAATACGAGATCCTGGGCAGGAAACAGGAAATCATCCAAATTGTTGATGGTGATCAAGCCTGGATTCAGATGAACGGTCGGGTGTTCGACACGGACAAGGCAGCTTTGACAGAGGTAAAAGAACAGAAATATGCCGAGGGCCTGGATCGCTTGGACTTCCTCGATAAGAAAGGGATTGAACTCTCCTTGCTGGAAAAGATCGACGTGGAAGGCAAGCCCGCAATTGGCGTGCTCGTCAAGTCGAAGGATCACCGAGACGTGAAACTGTACTTCGATTTCGCCGGCGGTCTGCTCGTCAAACGCGAGTGGAGCATGGGCGGAAAGAGGGTTAATGGGACGGTTTTCGGAGACTACCGCAAGAAGGATGGGATGCCGCGATTCCAAACGCTGACCATCTATCGCTTTGGGAAGAAGTTCATGGAATTGAAGGTGAAGGAGGTCGAATTTCTTAAAAAACTCGATCCCAAAGAGTTCGCCAAGCCAGTGTTTTGATGCTTCGTTTTCGCCCCAGTTTCAAGGGGCCGGAAACCAGTCACCAACCCCACGACCTCGGCGTGATGAAAAGCAAACGAAATCGACGATCGAGAGGGGGTTTTCTGAGGCATTGCCAAGCAAAAGGGCCAGAAGAAATTGGGGCTCCAAACGCGGAGCCCCAGGGCCTTTCACCCGGACTTGGCTATCCCTCGTCGGATTGCTCCCCAGCAAAGCCCGACTCTGTTTCACCAAGCAACATTCAGTATAGTATGAACGAAGGCAGTATCCACGAACAATGATTCCAGGTTGAGATCGAGGACGGGATTCAGGTTTCACCCCGATGAGTGGCATGACGCATTGCGATGTCGTGGCCTTGAATGGGGGTAACCGTATTATGTCTAATGGCGCCCCGCGAAAACGGGTGATGCCGAATGGATGCATGGAAACTCCCGTTTTTTTTCTCGCTCCCGATCTTGACAGGGGCTTCTTCATGGATGCCGCTCACTCATTTCCCTGGCGGTCATTTTCCGAAGAATCGAAAAACCAAAATCGCGGGGAATCCGACACGAAAATCGGTGGGAAGAAAATCTCTGCCGGATGAGTCGGCAAAACGTGATCCTTTAACAGAAGAGGATTTCACGCGGGGCAGTCCTGCGAAAATCTCTCGACCGAAAAAGGAGCACCAAAAGCATGAGCAGGTTTTCCCGCGGCGATTGCGTCATCTACACGGAAATCCAGCCAAGTCGCCCCGCCGATCCGCAAAATCCCACCACGACGGATACTACCGACCTCGTGGAACACTATCTCACGGTTCGCGAGTCCAGTAAAAGAGGCACGCTCGTTTTGGTCTCGCAGAACGGTCAAATGCACGTCACCCACACCGACAATCCCAGTGTGCGACGCGCTCCGTTGTGGGTAAGACTTTTCTGCCGCAGTCGCTTTCCCCGGCTCGATGGGTCCACCGGGCGAGTCATCGGCCGTCCCTCGGTCGGAATCCCGGCGAAATAGCCGATCCTTGATGTCCCCTGGCGAATCCGCGAACGCTGGCAAGTCGCGTGAGATTCGCGCAGAATGAAACGAATCGCTTTCGGCGGTGGAAATCCTGGGCAATCGCTTGCCATTTTCAGATCAACCGCCGTTGATTTTCGTTTCAGGTTTCGAGGGCATTGATGACAACACGGCGACGTTTCTCCCGTATTTTGGCTGCGATTTTGATTGGGGTCATCGGCACTTCTTCCGGCCAGGGGAAACCCCCAACGCGAAATACCCTCGCGCGGGAATTTCAGGATTCCGTGGCTCCCTTTCTGAAAACTTATTGCCTGGCCTGTCACGGCAAAACCCTGCAAGAAGCCAAACTCGATCTGAGTCCCTTCCAAAGCCTCGAAAAAGTCGAGGCCGATTTGCCGCATTGGTCCTTGGTGCTGGAACGCCTCAAAGCTGGGGAAATGCCGCCGGAAGATGCGGAAAAACAGCCCGCCCGCAAACTCAGGGAAGCTATTGTAAAGTGGATTGAAAACGTAAGGGCTTACGAAGCCGAACAACATGCGGGCGACCCCGGCCCCGTGTTGGCCCGCCGGCTGAGCAACCCCGAATACGATTACACGATTCGCGATTTGACCGGCGTGGACATCCGCCCGACGCGAGAATTTCCCGTAGACCCGGCCAATCAAGCGGGCTTCGCGAACTCCGGTGAATCGCTGAGCATGTCGCCTGCTTTATTCAATAAATATCTCGCCGCCGCGAGAAAAGTGGCCGATCATTTGGTTCTGCTGCCCACGGGTTTCGATTTCGCCCCGCACCCAGCGATGATTTATTCCGACCGGGATAAATTCGCCGTCCGCCGAATTGTCGATTTCTATCGGAAACAAAACACCGATTACGCCGAGTTCCTCCTCGCCGCGTGGCAGTTCAAACACCGCGAAGCCCGAGGCGAAAAAGAGTTGACGCTCGCCGAAGCGGCGACTTCGCGCGGCGTCAGCCCTAAGTATCTCGTCACGCTTTGGAACCTCTTGGAAGAAGACAAGAACCCTCAAGCCCCCATCGCGAAATTGTGCGCGTTATGGCAGGCCGTCCCCGCGCCGGTGAACCAGTCGGCTGCGCTTCCGCTTGAAGAATGCCGGGTCATTCGCGATTGGATCATCGAGGAGCGAAACCAGCGGCAATTTTCCTTTCCCTTGGAGATGATTCGCCAACTCAACCCCTCTACGCAGCCAGCCATTTTTTGGAGGAACCGTTTGATCGCGGAACACCGCCGGCGGGGAACGCTGTCCGAGAAAGAAAAGCAAGACCCGGATCTCAAGCAAGCCATCGAACGCTTTTGTGACGTGTTTCCCGACCGTTTCCTCTTGATGGAACGCGGGCGGATGAACCTGCCCTTCAAAAAACAAAACAAGGGGCGGTTGTTGGGAGCGGGCTTTCATTTGCAAGTCGGCTATTACCGCGATGATGCTCCGCTTTGCGACCTGCTGCTTTCCGATGCGGAGAATGCCAAACTCGATCAAATGTGGCGTGAGTTGGATTTCGTGACCGACGTTCCGGTCCGGCAGTTTCAGGACTATCTTTACTTCGAGCGCGCCGAGGGCCGCGACGTGATTACCGCAGCCGAGTTCGATTTCGCCCGCGCCGAAGATCGCAAAGTGACTTCGCCCGCCACAATGGAGAAATTCGCCAAACTCTACGTGGCGGCGGTCAAAGAGCGGGGTCTCGAAGAAGAAGCCCTTGCCGAGATTTCCCGTTACTTCATCGAGCAATCGAAACGAATTCAAGCCTACGAACTCTCGCGGGCCAAAGCAGAACCGATCCATCGGCAAGCTCTCTTAAAATTCGCGGCCAAGGCGTGGCGGCGTCCGTTGACCAAGCAAGAAAGCGACGATCTGCTGCAATTTTACCGCAGCCTTCGCGAAGCAAGCGAACTCAGCCACGAAGACGCGATTCGCGATGTGGTCACCAGCATTTTGGTCTCGCCTTTCTTTTGTTACCGCGTCGATTTCGCGGACCACGCGGAAGACAGTACCCGCTTGTCGAGCTTTGCTTTGGCGAATCGGCTGAGTTATTTCCTCTGGTCCAGCATGCCGGATCAAGAACTGATGCGGCTCGCCCAAACCGATGAACTTCAAAAACCCGCCGTGCTGCAAAAGCAAGTCCAAAGAATGCTGAAAGACGACCGTGCCCGCGCGCTGGCGATTGAGTTTGCGGGGAACTGGCTGGACTTCAGGCAGTTTGAAAACCACGTCGGCGTCGATCGCACGAAGTTCCCGCAATTCACCGATGAACTCCGCGAGTCAATGTTCCAAGAACCCATCCGCTTCATTCACGATTTGATTCACAGGGATGGTGCAGTGCGGGAATTGTTGGAAGCGAATCACACCTTCATCGACCAAAACCTCGCGGAGCATTACCAGATCCCCTACTCGGCGGACAAAGCCGATGCCGAGGGTTGGCTAAAGGTCGAAAATGCCCGCGATTACGGCCGGGGCGGACTCTTGCCGATGTCGGTCTTTCTGACGAAAAGCTCGCCGGGCCTCAGAACCAGCCCGGTCAAGCGCGGGTATTGGGTTGTGAAGAACGTGCTGGGCGAACGCATTCCCGCCCCGCCGGCGAACGTGCCGGAACTCCCGCAAGATGAAGCCGACTTGGGCAGCCTCACGCTGCGGGAAGTTTTAGAGAAGCACCGCGAGAACAAAAGTTGCGCGACTTGCCACGCCAAGTTCGATTTCGCCGGGTTGGTCTTCGAGGGTTACGGCCCCTTGGGCGAACGCCGTTCGCGAGATTTGGGCGGCAAGCCGGTGGATGCCGGCACGATCTTTCCCGATGGCACAACAGCCCAGGGTTTAGCGGGGCTGCAAAAATATCTGCGCACCCATCGCCGGGACCAATTCGAAGACAACCTTTGCCGCAAGCTCTTGGTTTACGGATTGGGCCGCGGATTGTTGTTGTCCGATGAGCCGATCATCGCCCGCATGCGGCAATCCCTGGCCAAGCACGAAGGCCGGTTCAGCAGCCTGATCGAAGTCATTGTGACCAGTCCGCAATTCCGCAACAAACGCCCGCGAACGCCGGGAAAGAAACCCTCCAATTGAGGCCGCCTTAATCTATATGGTACAATTTCCTCGTTCAAAAAATCAAAACGGCAGTTCATTCAGACCGAAGGCAAATCACATGACGAATTCTGAAAACTGCGGTCAGTCGTCGCTTATTTTTGAAGGGCAGCGGCGTGGCGATGTGCTTGCCTTGGTTGGAATCTCTGCCCGTGTGGGGCCGCGGAACCTCGGCCAAAGCTCCGCAGCGATTCGCGGCGTTGTTCATGGGCAACGGCGTGCATCAGACCGAATGGTATGCCAAAGGGGCCGGCAAGCAGATGCAGTTCGGCAACTGTTTGAAACCTTTGGAACCGCTCAAGGAACAAGTCAACGTCATCTCCGGGTTGTTCAATCAGAATGCCACCGGCGTGGGCATTCATCCCGGACAGACCGGCAACATTCTTTCGGGCGTCTCGCTGCAAAAAGGGGCCGTGCTCAAAGGCGGGGTCTCGGTCGATCAAGTCCTCGCGAAACATTTTGAAGAAGACACCGTGCAATCCAGCATTGTCTTAGGCTGCGAGCAACCCGTCACCGGCTACCACGAAACCAATTTTTCGATGGCCTATAGTTCGCACATTTCTTGGCGGAATGTCACGGCCCCCGTGCCGATGGAAGTCTATCCCTCGTTGGCATTCGATAGCCTGTTCGACAACCAAGGCAGCCGACGCACGCAGAGCATTCTCGACCGCGTCAAGGAACACGCCAACTCGCTCAATCGCCAGGTCAGCCGCGAAGACCGCTTGAAGATTGATGAATACCTAGGCAGCGTGCGCGAGGTGGAAAAGCGAGTCGAACGGATGCGGGCGTTGAAGGGCCGAGCCGAGGAAAAGGCCCGCGACAAAGGGCCGGTTTTTGCGATGAAGCGCCCGGACAACGGCATGCCGGAAGACATTCGCGAACACGTCAAGCTGATGTGCGACATCATCGCGTTGGCATTTCAGACCGACAAAACCCGCATCGCCAGCCTGCTGATGTGCCGGGACATTTCGGGGTTGGTCTATCCGTTTTTGAACGTGCGAATTTCCCATCATCACGCTTCGCATAAAGATACCGAAGCCGAGTACGAACGGATTTCCGCGTTCTATTGCGAGCAACTGGCCTATCTGGCCGGGAAGCTAAAATCCATGCCGGAAGGCGAAGGCCGCACAGTGCTGGACAATTCGCTGCTATTGTTCGTGAACAACATGTGGTCGGGCAAAGCCCACGACAGCAAAAAAGTTCCCGTATTAACCGTCGGCAACCTAGGCGGAACCGTCGAAACCGGCCGCGTGTTGGACTATCTACATCGCGGCGACGAGAACCGCCGACTGTGCAGCCTCTATCTCTCCATCATGGATCGCATGGGCGTGAAGCAAGCAACCTTCGGCGACGCCGACACCCGCCTCGCCGCTTTTTAGTAGGCGTGAAAACGTACTATGCCGACGCCTCGTTTATCTTCTCATAGAATAGACTTGTGCGAACCGTCGTAGGCGGGCTGTTTTTGGGAGAGTCCACAGGTGCGATCGTTGAACCCTTTCCATCGAGAATTCGCGGGATGTATTGTTCAACCCGCGACTTCGGCATTTCGATTGTTTGGCTGCGGAAAGATACAGAACGTAAGCCCGTTGCGGTCCCGGCGTCACTGCATCAAATGCGGTTTTGAAGGCAGGGCTTTCAGCGAATGTCTTTAGCAATTCTTCGGGCAATACAAGTTTCGTGCTCTGTTTATAGTCCCCTTTCAAGCCGGATTTTTCCACGTCGATAGCTTCAACTATATAGACTTTCAAGATGGCTTCCCGCTCCACGATTTCTTGGACGTTGGTGAAGCGAATCAGCCGACCCGACTGCGTATGCTCTCCTGGTTTACAGATCAAGCGGAATCATCCGCCGGTTTCCATCGTAGAATATAAAAAGAGCGCAGACAAAAGCCCTGCGAGAACCCCATATTCTCGCAGGGCAGGGAGAGCCCCTATGAGACTCACAAACTATCATCGCTTAGTAATGGCCACCACCGCCACCTCCGCCACCTTTGGAGATTTCCGGCTGCGACCCATAACAAGAAATGGAGCACTCGTTATTATCGCAGTCATCAAGGTGATCTATAAATGTTGAGCCGGCTGTGAAGGCGGCACAACCCCCGTGGCCCCCGCCGCCAAAACTCTTTCGCTTCATAAAACCACTAAAACAGTAGCTTTGATTCAGTCTGCCGATCGCTTCGCCCACATCGTTCAGTTCGCCGTTGACCGCGTGTTGGACTTCACTGAGGCCCACAATCATCCCAATGACCAGAATGGTGGCCACGAGAACTAGTTCGGCGGAAACGATGAAACCGGCTTCATCCTTCCAGAGTTGATTTAACATGTTGCGAGTTCCGTAAAAATGATGATTTGAGAGAGTGTTTCGGAGAGAGAATATATCTTCTGCCTCCAGAGAGCTAGGTTTAGCAAGTCCGTGGTACACGACGGCTTTGCCTTAATCGTATGAACTGAACGATGTACCCATTCAGTTCGCTTTGGCAGGGCGTGAAAGATGCACTTGCCAAACCACTCGTTGGCCAACGAGAGATTGTTCAAACGGGCCGCCAAGAAGGCTGCCTTGGCGTGAATGCAACCCTTGACGGTTGGTTGCGTTCTTGCAACAACACCAAAGCAGAGAGTGTGCCGAAAGAAAAAAACCCGCGCGGCAATAGAAAAGATCCCGGCGCAAATGCGGTTTAACCCCTAGCGGGCAAGCACGAAAAGTTTTCTTCGTGAGCGGAATCCGCCGGCGATGCCCACGGCGAAACAACAGGCCGCGCTTCTCGGGCTGAATGCCGATGATGGAAATGTTAACGGCACGTCTTAAAACCGAAACATAAAAGCCACGGTGAGGAGGTCCATCCTCACGGGGTCTCTCTCAACCCTCGGCCATTCCCTGCCGAGTTCGCTGGCTTCGGTGGCGATCATCATGCGGCGAATAAAACCGTCGCATCTCGCGTGCCGATTTTTCCGGTCAATTGGCTCATTCGCAATCTGCCGACTCCGAAAACGGCAGAACCCCAAACGCAATCCCCACTAAGGTCAATCCCGCAATCGCAAGGCGGGCAAAGCCGCTCGCGGCTCCCACCTTCCCGCATTCATCTCCCGAAACACATTGATAAACCAAACGCTTCATCGGCTTGACAAGCAACCGCTGCTTCTCGGATGGATGAATTTATTGTTGACGAATTCGACCCGCATGATGAATGTTGAGAATTCGCCGAGAAATATTTCTTGGTTTTCAGCCACGAAGATTCGATCCGTCGGCTTACCCCGACGGCTACGTGCTTCCACCGCTTCGCGGTTCAGGAACAAATCATTGGCGCGGGAACCATGACAACCGCTTTCGTTTGAGAGTCTCAAACACATCAGAAATTGATTCGCAACTCTCCGAAGCCGATGTGTATTTCACGAAAGTCGGCCGACGGAAATTTGCGCAGGAAACAAAACTTTTCACCGTGATTAGCCCAAGGCGGTCGGAAGCCCGATCTCTCATTCTCCCCCGGCGTGGGTTGGCTTTGCCGCCGGGTTCTTTTCCAACAGGCGTTGGCGATAGCGTTTATAGAAGCGGATTTGGCGGCTGTCGGGGGCGAAGGGTTTACCCGCGATGAACACGCCTTTAATGTTCGATGTCTGCTGCAAGGGGCCGCCATCCAAAATCACCAGGTTCGCGGTTTTTGTGGGGGTTAAGGAACCGACTTGGTTTTCGATCCCCAAAATCTCCGCCGCCGAAAGCGTGACCGCCCGCAAGCCTTGTTCGACGGGCAAGCCCAAAGCCACGGCCATCGCGGCTTCAAACGGGGCGTTGCGGCTGTTCGAGGCATTGTCCGAACGAATGCAAAATTTCACGCCGGCTTCAAACAACCGCCCGGCATTGGCGTAAGGCGCATCGGAAGGATCGGAACTCGACAGGGGCGAACGCATCACCGGGCCGACGATCACCGGCGTATCTCGTTTTTTCAGTTCTTTCGCCAGCTTCCAAGCATCGGTTCCGCCGGTGATGATGAGCTTGAGCTTTTCCTTCTCGGCAAACAATAAGGCTTCCGCGATGGCTTTGCGGCTGTCGGCTTCCACGAACACCGGCTTCTCGCGGTTGATGTAAGGCCGGAGCGCTTCCAAACGCGGATCGATAATCGGGCCTTGGCGATTTTGCTTTTCGGCTGACGATTGCAGGCGGTCGTAAACGCGGGCTTCTTCCAGAAACTCACTGAGTTCGGTTTGCTTTTTCTTGTCTCCGGGCCAAATGATTTGCAGGCCGGCTTCGTAATTTTGCACCATTTCGGGTGCGGTCCAACCACTGAGTTGGGCGATGGAAGTTTGCCCGGCAATCACCCCGCCTTGGGGGCGAATCAGAATTGAAGTGATCCCGCCGGAACGCGCCACGGGGATCAATTCCGAATCCACGTTCAGACCCACGCCGGCCCGTAAGTCGGGTTGAAATTCCCCGCCTTCTGCATAGTCGTGGGTCTCGTTGACTTTGCCGATTTCGACCAAACCCAACTGCGTGCCGGCATCAATAAAACCGGGAGCCACGTGCATCCCGGCACAGTCGATGACTTGGCTGCCGGAGGGAATGCTCAGATCTTTGCCAAGCCCCGTGATGCGGCCCTCTTCAATGAGCAGAGTGCCGTGGGGAATGATCGGGCCATCCACGGGATACAACGTCGCGCCGGTGAGGGCATAGCGGCCATGTTTTACCACGGTCAAATCCAAATCGCGGTTGCGGGCTTCCTGCGAAGCGAACTTCAACACCGGCGGCTTGGCGGAACGGGCGATGCCTGCCGGAGACATCGCCGTAGGCGCATGGGCGCGGTCGAAATAAACTTCGCCTTCGATCATCGTCATCTCGCAGCGCGAAAAAGCGCTCAGCGGATGCCCGTTGTAAATCGCGAGATCGCCGTCTTTGCCGACTTCCAAAGAACCCATCCGTTCGGACAACCCCAACTCCCGCGCGGGGTGTAGCGTGATGGTTTTGATCGCATCTTCCAGCGGCATATTGCCGTAGCGAACCGTCTTGGCGGCTTCGTGATAAAGATGCCGAATCAGTTCCGCATCATCGCTTTTGATGACGATGTTCACGCCGGCTTCGTTCAACAGCGCGGCGTTATAAGGCGTGGCATCGTAAGCTTCCACTTTATAAGCCCACCAATCCGCGAACGTGCTGCAACTGGCTTTGTGGGCCGCGATTTCGGGGGCGATTTTGTAGCCTTCCAACACGTGTTGCAGCGACCACACGCGAATGCCCAACTCATCCGCCACGCGAAGCAGCATCAAGATTTCATCTGCCCGATAACAATGCGAGTGGATAAATTTCTTGTGGTTCACGATGTCCGCCAAGGCTTCCAATCGCAAATCGCGGCGGGGCGGCAGTAGGGATTTTTTGGAAGTATCTCGCTCGAATTCGTTCCATTTGCGGCGGTAATCGAGCGCTTCCATAAAGGCCCGATTGAGCGTGGCTTCCACGCCGAGCCGAGTATTGGGAAACCGCGTGGTGCGGTACTTCACGTTTTCGCCGAGCGCGAATTTCACGCCTTGCGGGGCATCAAAGAGAATGTGTTCTTTGGCGGTCTTGCCGTGCTTGAGCTTGACGACCGCATCCTGCCCGCCGATGACATCCGCCGATCCGTGCAAGAGGCGGGCTGCCGTCACGCCGCCGGCCAACGCGCGATACTCGGAAACATCGTGCGTGTTGATGACATCTTTAATCCGCACTTCCGGCACGAGGGATTGCGTGGCTTCGTTGATGCCGGCGGTAATCATTATGTGGCTGTGAGTGTCGATAATCCCCGGCATGACGAAGCGCCCCGTGGCATCAATCACGCGCATCCCGGCATCGGGTGTCAGATGCTTTCCCATCGCGGCGATTTTGCCGTGACGAATTAAAATCGAAGCTCCTTCCAAAGTCTCGCCCTCGCCGGTGAGGATCGTCGCGTTTTGCACCAACACGTTCCCGTTGGTCTGGAATGGCCGAGACGTGCGGTCGGAGTCCAATTCGGTGGGCAGTTCGTGTTGCGGATAGCGCCCGGCGACGGCGGGTTTCGCCGGTTTTTCCAGCGGAGAGTTTGCGCGGACGGCGGTCCATTTCGAACTGCCGCCGAAGGGCAATTTCATCTCGCCGGAAAGCTGATTGTTCTTCCTCTCGCCGGTGAAGGCAAACTCGACGGCGGCATTCGCGGGCGTGCCGAATTTGACGGTGAACTCAATGCGGGTTCCCTCGATTTTGCCCACTGTCACGCTGCCGTTGCCTTGGGAACTGCGAAACGTGCCGCCGAGTTTTTTGCCTTCTCGATTGAGCTTCAAGGTGGCGGAAGTGGGTTTGGCTTGGGTTTGGATCGCGAGTTTCCAATCGCCAATTAACGGGCTGTCTGCGATGGCCGGTTTCACATTTTCGGGTTTGTCGGCGGCGGATTTTTCGTCTTTGTTGTATTCAAAGTGCCCGCCATCCACGAAGAGATACCGCACTTTGGTCTTCTCATCATCGAAGGGTTTGGTCATTACGACCACGCTGCCGAGTTTGCCGACTTCCAAGGTTCCCATTTGATCTTCCACGCCCAAAATGCCGGCGGGATTTGTGGTCAAGGCGGCCAGGGCCGCATCTCGCGGGAGACCTTCTTGAATCAGCGTTCTGACGTTCGCCAGCACGTCGGCTTGGGTTTTCAACTCGCGGGAAGTCAAGCCGAACCGCAGGCCGCGGTTTTGGATTTCCGCAAACCCCCGCACGCGCTGCAGCCATTGGGCCAAGCGGTCTTCTTGCAGGCGAAGCGGGTCTTTCGCATCGGCGGCGAGTTTTTTGCTCTCGGTCGGCCATTCGATTTTGGGTCTCTCGCCCAAGTTGAGTTGCAAAATCAAATCGGTGTGATTTTTCGCCAAGCGGTCCAGACAAAGATGCGCTTCGCTGCCGCCCCAAAGAATGGGTTTGAGGTGGTGTTCCTCGGAGAAATCCAAAGCGCGATGGATGTCGTCTCGGTTTGTCGCCAGAAACACCGAACGCCGTTTGCCTGCCAAAACATCGTGCAGGGTTTGCAAAACGGGATCGACCGGCGGGCGGGAGATCGCGGTTTGAGAATCGCGAAACAGCCGCCAATGTTCCTCATAATGCCGGGCATCTAAAAACGCCTGCCGCAAATGGGCGGTGCCTCCCATCAACGTGGCGGGGTATGTTTGGCCGCCTAACGCCTTGATGCAAAACGCATCGAAAGTGCTTGCCTGTATCACGGAATCTCTCGGCGTTTGCCCGCCGGTAGAGACCAAACCGCCTTGCCCGCAGGCCAAGCCATCCTCCGGCAATACGTGGACTGCAGCGAAACCGGCTTTTCGCAGTTGTTCGAGCTTGTCGGAATCGAGTTTCAGATTCTCCGCGGCTTGGTATTCCGGCGTCATTCCTTTGCGGTTGTCGGGGCGAGTGGCAGCGAGCACGTAGCGGGTGACGTCTCGTTTGCGTCCCGCTGCCGGTTTAGGTTTGTGTTCGGTATCCAAGAGTTGAGTTCCCGCCGCATCCAAAAAGGCGGCGTAAACGAACAGCCCTTGGCCGGGAATGATTTCTGCATCGGGCGGAGCTTTCGCGTTTTTGCCCACGGCTTGAATCACTCCGTTTTGAATCACCACGCCGGCCCCTTCGATTTTCTCGCCGGGGCGGACAATAACGGTCGCATTTTCGATAAAGAACGATTGCCGATGAAACCCCGTCAATCGCCCTTCTTCGGCCTCGGTTAAACCGACAGGCATCAGCAGGAACAATAATAGGACAAAAGCCAAGCGGTTCAGACGGGGCGAAAAATAATGGCGAATCGGCATGAAAAAAGACTCCCGAAAAATCAAATCCACTTAGGAAAACGGAGGGCACGGAGAAAGGCTGTGGAGGACCGGAGTGCGATTACACTGCGGTTCTCCTCCGTGCTCTCCGTGCGAATCCATTTGCAAAAAAGGCCGGCAAGAATGGGGAAATTTGCCCCGCGATTCATTCTTCCCGATTTCACCAGCCTACCCCTCCGCCGGCCGAATTCCTAGTTCCCGGCAGGAAAGTCGACAAAATGCAAGGAAAGGGTACAGATCGGAATTGACACAATTCGATAAAATGTTATGATTAAGGAGCTTCGAGCAGAATCCGTTTCGACAATCTTTCGTTCCCTTCCACGGAACAGCAATAACTTGCGGGTTGGCTCATTCCCTCGATGATGTGAAAGCCGGAAAATCCATTTCCCTTTCATGGGCAGAGTTGTTCAACACGATCGACCTCTCCCCACTTCGCCATCAAGGAAAAACTGAAACTCCACCTCAGGCACGTGGGTTTCAAAAACTTTGGGGTTTCAATCGGGTAAACTCTGTGAAGCGCCTCTCCCGGTGCGACACGGGTACTCACACCCAACTTCAAACCCCAGGATTGGTTCGGGTTGCGTTTATCAAACTGCAACCACTCACTATGGGTGCTATCCCACACTATTGGATTCCTAACTGACGGCGAGTTTCGCAATCATCCCAGGCGGATGACACGTGGCCAATTGATGGCTCAACCACAATAAACCATGGGGTTTACGCAAATGTCGTGGTTGAATTGAGAGTTAAGTTCCCCTCTCCACGTAGGAAGGAATAACTTTTCGGCGAGAGTTCGTAAACCAAGACGCGATCTGAATCTCGCCACGGCAATCATTCCCTAAATCGCGCAATGTTTTTCGGGCCGGTTGAGCGCGAATCGCCCTGTTTGGCGGTTCGGTCGGCACACCACTGCTTCCCTGATTTTTAGCATTCACACACAAACTTATTTCCCTTGAATTCATTGTCCCTACGGAACGAGGTACGGAAACGGTCTATGGCTGCCAAAAGCTCAACTTCCACCGCAAATTCTGCCCCGAAACGCACCAAACGGACCACGCGATCCCGTCCGAAGAAACACGACCCCGAACAGGTGGAGGAACAAGAATTGGATTCCGTTTTTGGCGAAGACCTGACCGATGATGAGCCGGTCGAGAAAAAACCCATCCGTAAAACCCGCCGGCGAAAAGCTGACCCCGTCGAAGAGCAATCCACTCCCGAGGCGGAAACCGTCTCGCAGGAGGAAGCCGCCGCCGAGGCTCCCCCCAAACGCCGCCCGGCGCGAAAACGGAAACTCGCCGACTCGGAAAACGCGAAAAACAACGAAAACTCTGAAGAACAGGAATCAACAACTCCCGTGAAAAGCCAAACCCAAAAACTCCCCTTTCCCGACTTGGAAAACTGGAACTTCGAGGAAGTCTCCGGCGACGATCCGCGAGAACCCCGTCACCACGAATCCGGACCATCCCGCTCTCAGGAGTCTCCGCGAAACTCCGATGAGGGAGGAGGGGACGACAATACCACCGGCCGTCGCCGAAGAAGACGACGACGACGCAACAAAGGCGGCGGAGACGGCCAAGGTCAAGGATCAACTCCATCCGGGGGCCGCAATCAAAATCGCAGCCAATCGGGCGGACGCAATCAAAACCGCAACCAATCCGGTGGCCGCAATCAATCCGGGGGCCACAATCAATCCCGTCGGCAATCTTCGTCGCAGCGTCCCCGTTCTGCCGAATACAACGGCGAGGAAATCACGGGAACCATCCAAGGGGTTTTGGAACTTCATCCCAAAGGTTACGGCTTTCTTCGCGACCCCGCGAAAAACTACACCGCCCAAGACAGCGATGCTTTCGTGTCGAGTTCGGTGATCGAAAAATACCGCCTTCGCGAAGGCATTTTGATTCGCGGCGAAGTCGGTCCCGGCACGCGCGGGCAAGGTCCGAGACTGAAAAACATCGAAACCGTGGATGGCCGCTCGCTGGAAGCCTTCCAAGAAATCAAGCACTTCGACGAACTCACCGCCACCAACCCGCACGAGCAAATCCGCCTGGAAACCGGCACTCGGCCCGTGACCATGCGGGTGATGGATCTGCTCACGCCCATCGGCAAGGGACAACGGGCGCTGATTGTCGCCCCGCCGCGGACCGGCAAAACCATGCTGTTGCACGACATCGCCCACGCCGTCAGCGTGAATCATCCCGAAATGCACCTGATGGTGCTTTTGATCGATGAACGCCCGGAAGAAGTCACCGAAATGACGCGAAACGTCAAAGGCGAAGTCATCGCCTCTTCGATGGATCGCGACGTGGAAAGCCACGTTCGCCTCAGCCAACTCATCATCGAGCGCGGCAAACGCATCGCGGAAGCCGGCGGCGAAGTCTTCATTCTGCTCGACAGCATCACCCGCACGGCCCGCGCCTTCAACAAATGGGTGGGCAATTCGGGCCGAACCGCCACCGGCGGCCTGGACATCCGGGCATCGACATTCCCAAAAAACTGTTCGGCACGGCCCGCCGGTTTGAAGAAGGCGGCTCGCTGACCGTGGCCGCCACCGCCCTGATCGACACCGGCAGCCGCATGGATGAAGTCATCTTTCAAGAGTTCAAAGGCACGGGCAACATGGAATTGGTGCTGAGCCGGGATCTGGCCGACCGCCGAATTTGGCCGGCCCTCGACATCACCCGTTCGGGAACCCGCCGCGAAGAATTGCTCTTCGACAAGGAAACCCTGGACACCATCACGCTGCTTCGCCGAAGTTTGATCTCGTTAAGCCCCGTGGAAGCCATGGAGCAACTGACCCGCAAGCTGGACATGTTCCCCTCCAACCGCGAGTTCCTTACGAAGGTCCGCAACGTGCTGTAAGCCGCTACATGGAGTATGCTGAATATCTCAGTCCAGATGGACCATGCAATACGAACACACTCAAACCGCTCCGTTGTTTTGGCTTCTTCTGCCGTGGGCTTGGGGCAGATTGTATCGGCAGGATTTGTCACTGTCATGGCGGCTCAAGTCATCTTGGCGGTCACGGGAACGCTGGTATTGCTGCTCGCGTTTTGCTTTCGGGAACTCACCGTCCGCGATGAAGGCGAATCGATCAGCATACGATTTGGACCGATTCCACTGTTTCGCCGGCGGGTGGTGTATGCGAACATTCAAAGAGCCCAGCACAGCCGCACCACGATTTTGGATGGCTGGGGCATTCACTTCAGCCCCAAAGGCGGGATCACCTGGAACATCTGGGGCTTCGATTGCGTGGATGTCTATTTCCACAATGGCCGCAGGCTGCGGATCGGCACCGATGACCCGGACGGTTTGGAAGCTTTCTTGCAACAACGCATCCCTGCGGCTGTTGATGCTCGCACTTAGATTCTCGATGAGTGTTTTGGAGTCGCAAACGATGAAACCCTCTTCTCGCACCCCCGAAGGGGAAGACAACATTTGCCCGGTTTGCGGGCACGCGGTTCGCATTGAACCATCTCGCCCTCCCGGCGATGCGCCCTGTCCCGACTGCGGCTATTTAATGTGGTTTCCGACACCCTGGTATGAACAGGGTCGCTACGAGGGATCCGCATCGCGAGTTGCCGATGAAGATTTCCGCGTCCGCCCCCGAAAATCTGCACGAAAACATCGCCGTCCCAGAAAAGTTCTTTAACCCCAGTGTTCCATTCCGCCGGATCATAAAAACAGCCCGGCGGTTTTTGACCGTCGGGCTGTGCCTATAATTTCTGCGATCATTCGCTTAATACACTGGATAATACACTGGGACGTGGTGGCCTAAAAACCACGAATGATCCGGGCGATTGCTGGGACGCAGCAAAGACTCCCCACGCCATTTGCGTAATTCGATTCGCCGGTTGCGTTGCTTGGCTTGGAAAACTGCCCGCTGGTAAATGTAGTTTTGGGCCGGCGTGCGAACCTTACGAACTTGGGCATTCTGCGTGCGACTATTCAGCGGCGCGTGATTGTACATCGGCTTCGCTTTGGTCGCAGGAAGTGTTTGAATAATCGGGCCGGTTGGCTCGGTTTGGCCCGCTGGGGCCCCCTGAAAAAAAGAAGCCGTTTCTTCTCCGCCCTCGGGTTCATAACGCGGAATCATAAAGGGATCTTGGGCTGCAAGTTGTTGGACCGACCCCAGCATCAAACATAGTCCCAGACTTCCCAGCAGTTTACTCATCGTTAGGCTCTCCTTTGAAGCCGCTTTGCGGCCGAGTGCGGGATCGACTCTGTTCCCAGGTGAAGTCACGGCAGGAAATCATCCAAAAACTTACCGCTTTCTTCAGTATCGACCGGGCAGACAGCGAAGATTGAATGGATTTTAGCGGTTTTTCCGCTTTGCCAAATTGCTTTCATTGTCGAGCGAGAATTGACCAACCGCTCCCGGCGCGGCAAACTGAACTCTTCAACCCTTCAATTTCATCGAGGAACTCGACATGAATCCAACCCGCCGGGAAGCATTGGCCGCAATGGGGCTGCCGGATTATTGGCCGCCACGCAATCGGCATCGGCTCAATTGCCGCGTGCGGACATTTCCAGCAAAGACCACATTACCGAGGGGAAAATTCGGCAATCGGTGATGGGCTGGTGCTTCAACCCGATGCCGGCGGAAACTCTGGCCCGGCATGGCAAAGAAATCGGTTTGGAAGCCATTGAGGGGATTTCCGCCAAAGATTATCCCGCCGTGCGCAAGTTGGGGCTGAAAATTTCGTTGGTCGGAAGTCACGGCTTCAAAACGGGGCCGTTCACCCGCGAGAACCATCCGCAGTGCATCGAGAAATTAAAACAAGCCATTGATCTGGCTAAGGCGGTCGATTGCCCGAACGTGATTACCTTCACCGGGATGCGGGAGAAAGGCATCACCGACAAAGCCGCCGCCAAGAATTGCGTGGATTGCTGGCAGGCGGTGATCGAGCATGCCGAGGAAAAGAAGATCAACCTGTGTTTGGAGCATCTGAACTCGCGGGACAATTCGCATCCCATGAAGGGGCATCCCGGATATTTCGGCGATGATGTGGATTTCTGCGTGGAGTTAATTCGCCGGGTCGATTCCCCCCGCATGAAATTGCTGTTCGACATTTATCACGTGCAGATTATGAACGGCGACGTGATCCGGCGAATCGGGCAATATAAAGATGTCATCGCCCATTACCACACCGCTGGCAACCCCGGCCGGGGGGAATTGGATGAAACCCAAGAGATCAATTACCCCGCCGTGATGCGGGCGATTTTGGCAACCGGCTACGAAGGCTACGTCGCCCAAGAGTTCATTCCGACATGGAACGATCCGGTCCTCGCCCTGCGTCACGCCGCCAAAGTCTGCGACGTGACGTTGGCGAAGTAGGGAATCTGTTCCAGAAAAGCCCGATTCCTAAAAGCCGTTTCGCCGTCAGACACAACGCAAACGCCTCGCCCTGCGATGGGCAGGACGAGGCGTAAATGCAAGGGGATTTTTAGGGTTTTGTATTCGTATTCCCATCCGACTTGGGAGGAGCATCATTTCCTACTCCCGGGCTTTTCACAGGGTCGTAGTTTCCCCCGCACCCGTAGAGAATCAACATTCCCAGCAAACTACACATCATAAGCATTCTTAGAATTTCGAGACATCTTCATTCCTTTTTAGCACAAAACGACACGCGCGGAGCATCAAACACCGCAGCAACCACATAAAAAATCCGGGCCGTTTTGTGGAGCTGGCCCGGTGAATCCGCCGCCTTAGAAACTGCCGACCACTTGCGAATCGCGGATGAAGTTTAGGAAGCAGAAAGTGTTCCAATCGATGTTGTCGCTTATAAACTCGACCCGGCCATCGCCCATCAAAAACTGTGCGCCGCCCGCATGATTACTGGACCAGGTCCAGGCAAAAGGCTTGCCAACATTTGTGGTGTCGCAATCGTTGTGGGCATTGATTCGGTATCGGCAATTATATTGCGAACCCACCGTTGCATCCGGGAGGACAAGCCCATAGACGCCCACGTGGCGGCCTTGGCCCCAGACAGGCCGGTAACTGGTATTCGATTTGTCGAGACGAACTTCGCCCATGGCGATCGAGTTGCTCGATCCATCTGTAATGTCCGCCATGCGGGCGGACCCGTTGTTGCCGAACATTCCGCTTCGCAACACGACCAAGCCCGTTTGGAGTGTTACGGTAGAAGCCTGATACGCGCGATAGATCCGGTAGTTTTCGCCATAGTAGCCGGCTGCGAAGACATAGTTCGTCGTGGCGGGAAGCGTTGCGGCGTATTCTGCGGAGGCCACGGTGGGGGCGGGGCCGATGATTGGCTCACTCGGGCAGTTAAACGCGGCCAAGGAAGTTTGCGTTGGCAGCAAATTCACCGTGGGATTCCCTTGTACGGGAGGCCCAGAGGCACGGAGCGACGGGCCGGAAGCATTGTTGAAATCGAACGCCTGATAAAGCGGATTTTGGTCGATGAAGGGTAGCAACATCGTGAATCCGGTGTGGTTCAAAGCGAACGTAATCCCGTCAGTCGCTGCGTTCGTTCCCATGTCGCCGGGATTGATGAGGCCGGGAGGAAATTGTTGGTGGGTCTCGTGGTAGTTATGCAGGGCCAAGCCCAATTGTTTGAGGTTGTTTTTGCATTGACTTCTCCTGGCGGCTTCGCGGGCTTGTTGCACCGCGGGCAACAACAAGGCGATTAAGATGGCGATAATCGCAATCACCACAAGAAGTTCGATCAAAGTAAATCCGCGCCGAAGTTGCTGTTTCATTCTGGGTTCTCCTTAAAGAATACGAACGGGAAAAAACGCACCCAACCACCGTGGGATAATCTGAATCCAACGCAGGCCCTGTTGTCTCGACATAAAGAAACGGCCCGAACTGCAAATTGTCTTGGTCGGTTTAATGGGTGATTCCCAAATCACAGTTCTTTTCCCATCCACAGCGCAGTGTGGGTTGTGCTGAGATGAAGCGAGAATACAATAAAAAGACCGACTTCGGCGGCACAATGCGATCACCGAGGTTAGGAATGGGTTGGCGAGTTTGGGCTTTGATCGGTTTCCGCTCGCCAACCCTGCTTTCATTTGCCGAGTTGCCTTTCTTCCACAATCACGAGGTTGCTGCAACAGATCAAACCCGGCGGTTTGAATAAAAGATTCGAGCGTTTTTCAAAAATAGCAAAATAATCTGCTTGGAGATCGAATCGCCTTGCCGGTCAAAACCTCCCGGAAAATGTCCCTGGCAAATTTCAGGGGGAAGTCGGTTGTGGATGCGTTCCAATCGCCTAGAATACGGCGAGAGCAGGTTCAACGTGAACCCGCTTTGGCCGGGCTGGAATCGGCCGATGTTTTTGCCTCTGACGACCATTGAAAAAGGAGCTTCCCCGTGGCTTATTCTCTCCCCGAACTGCCCTATGCTTACGATGCCTTAGAACCGCACATCGACGCCAGGACGATGGAAATCCATCACACCAAGCACCATCAGGCTTACATCAACAACGTGAACAACGCCATCGCTGGCAAACCGGAACTGGAAGCGAAAACCATCGAACAATTGGTGGCCGGACTCGCCTCCGTGCCGGAAGACATTCGCGGAGCCGTCCGCAACAACGGCGGCGGACACGCCAACCATTCGTTGTTTTGGACGATTCTTTCCCCCAAGGGCGGCGGCACGCCCGGCGGCGAATTGGGCGATGCGATTACCGCCAAGTTCGGCAGTTTCGACAACTTCAAAACCGAGTTTGGCAAAGCGGCCGCCACGCGGTTCGGCAGCGGTTGGGCTTGGCTGTCAGTCGATAATGGGGCTTTAGTGTTGGAAAGCACGCCCAATCAAGATTCCCCGCTTTCGGAAGGCCGCACCCCGATTCTCGGTCTGGACGTTTGGGAACACGCCTATTATTTGCACTACCAAAACCGCCGGCCCGATTACGTGGCCGCGTTTTGGAACGTGGTGAATTGGGACGAAGTCAGCAAACGCTTCGCCGCCGCGAAATAGTCGAGAGTTTTCGGTTGAGAGTTGGAGAAGTGGAAGGAACGCCTTCCGTTTCCTTCCACAAGAAGCCTGAAGCGCAAGCGAGGGAACCCCGCGCGGGGTTCTGCTCGCTTGCGCTTCGGGTAAACCTTCGTCACATACAGGGAACCCGCATGAGCGATGCGCCTCCGAAAACCTATTGGATTGGCTACGATCTGGGCGGAACTAAGATGTTGTGTTCCCTGTACGATGAGGAATTTCAACTCATCGCCCAGAAACGCCGAAAAACCAAAGGGCAAGACGGCATGGCTGCCGGGATGGATCGCATCGTCCAGACCATTGAGGAAACGCTGCAAAAAGCCGATCTGAAGCCGGAGCAAATTGCCGGCCTCGGCATCGGTTGTCCGGGACCGTTGGATCTGGAAAAAGGCGTGATGCTGGAAGCCCCCAACCTCGGCTGGAAAAATGCCAAAATCCGCGAAGTCTTAGAGAAAAAATTCCCCTTCCCCGCCGTGGTCTTAAACGATGTGGATGCCGGCGTGTTCGGCGAGTACCGTTTCGGTGCGGGGAAGTCGGCCCATTGTTTGTTCGGCCTGTTTCCCGGTACGGGCATCGGCGGCGGTTGCGTTTACGAGGGCCGAATTTTGCGGGGCCGCAGGCTGTCGTGCATGGAAGTCGGACACATCCAAGTCATGCCCGACGGGCCGCTTTCCAGTGGAGGCCATCGGGGATCTTTGGAAGCCCTCGGCAGCCGGCTTTCCATCGCCGGAGCCTGCGCAAGCCGCCTTGCGCGGGCAGGCTCCTTATCTCTTCAAGGAAGCCGGTGCCAACCTTGCCGAGATCCGCTCAGGCACGCTGGCCGATTCGGTCAAAGCCGGCGACAAAGTCGTCGAAACAATCATCCGCCAGGCGGCGGAACACATCGGCACGGCCATCGGGGGGTTCGTGCATCTTTTGGCCCCGGACGTGATCGTCCTCGGCGGCGGCTTGGTGGAAGCCATGCCCAAGCTGATTCAAGAAACCGCCGAGAAAGCCGCCCGAGATTTCGTGATGCCCTGTTATCGCGATTCGTTCAAAGTCGTCACCGCCGAGTTGGGCGATGATGCGGGCGTGCTCGGCTGTGCCTCGTGGGCCAAAGAAACCCTCCTCAAACGAAGTTTCGTTTGAACGAAATCCCGTTGAGTAGGTTTCTTATTTTTTGCCGCCTTCGCGCCACCACCAGCGGAAGAGGTTGCGGGTATCGACATAGCGGGCATCGCCGGAGGTGGAACCCAACACCACCACGATCACCGATTGCTCGCCGTGGTCTCCCCAAGACACCAGGCAGGCTCCTGCCGAAGTGGTGGTTCCGGTTTTGACGCCGTGAAATCCCTCGATGCCCAAGAGTTGGTTGGTGTTTTTCCAGACGATGTTTCGCCGATAGCCGCCCGGTCCGGTCAATGTCGAACCGTGCTGCCGGGTGTTGACGTAGTGTTGAAATTTGGGAAGTTGAATCGCCACGTGGGCCAGTTTGGTCAAATCCAGAGCCGTGCTGTGATGGCCTTTGGCAGTGAGTCCGTGCGGGTTTTTGTAGGTGGTGTGCTGCATGCCCAATTCTTTCGCAGTGAGGTTCATGCGTGCCACGAACTGTTTGAGCGGATCGCCGGAATCAGATTTTTCCACCGCCAATCGCTGCCCGAAATGTTCGGCCAAGGCGATGGAGGCATCGTTGCCGGAGGGCAACAGCAACCCGTAAAGCAATTCGCGAACCGTCAGGCGTTCGCCCGCGCGAACAGCGGATGTGGAGCCGCCGGTTTTGTCGGCCCGTTCGGAAAACACGACTTCCTCAGCCAAAACTTCGGGTTGTTTCTCGGCGAGTTGCAGCACGAGGTAGGCCGTCATAATTTTTGTCGTGCTGGCGAAATCCAAGGGTTTTTCCGCTTGATGGCCCCTTAAAAGTTTGCCCGTTTTGGCATCCGCAATCGCCCAGGCTTTGCAAGTCACCAAAGGCGGCCCGGTCAGGGGGTCGGCTTCGGTCACGGGAAGTTCCGCCGCATTGATAACCTCCGGGTTCGGCACGGGCGGATCGGTGGTGACCAACGGCCCCAAGGCTTTCCAAGTTTCCGTAGCCACGATGCCGTTGACTTTTAATTCTTTTTGCTTCTGAAACGCTTCGACCGCCGATTGCGTTTCGCCGCCGAACTCCCCATCCACGGCGATTTTCGGATTGGGATTCAGCCGGGCGTTGATCGTCCGCTGCAAATCTTCAACCAAAGGCCCGGCATCGCCGAGTTTTAATTCTTTGGTGAACGTGCCGGCCAACTCGCGTTTGGGTTGGAAATGATCGAACACGATTTTCGCGACATCGGCACACAGTCGGCTGCCGGCGTTGTCATCCACCCAGCGTTGGTCTTTGTTTTCATCGGTCAAAACGCAGAGGGCAATCGGGCCGGAAGTCGTGAAGATAATCCCCGCATCGGTGCGCACCCGCGAGACCGAACCCGTCTTGTGGGCGACCTTGGTTCCCTGGGGCAAAAATCGCGGAAAGCGGGCGGTGTCTTGGCAGTTTTCCAGATGCTTCAACATTTCTTTGGTATGTTCTTCGTTGGCCAACTTGCCTTGCTGAAGCAGTTCTAACAGCGAAACCATTTCTTTGGCGGTCGTGCTGCCCAAGCCGAATTTTTGGCTGCGCTCTTTGTCAATAGAGGTATCCCGGCGAAAGACCTTGGCGTGAATTTTCGTGTTGGCGAAGCCCAGCTTTTCCATCGCCGCGTTGGTGGATTTCATGCCAACCTGATCGAGCACCAAATTCGTGGCGGTGTTGTCGGAATAGGCGATCATCAAGCGAATCGCATCCTTGAGCGACAATTGCAACCCGCTGGAAAAATGCGTGGTGAGGATTCCCGAACCCGGCACTTTGTCCTCTTCTTTGAGCGTGATCTTGGCGTGCAAATCGAGTTTTCCGGCCTCGACTTGTTGGTAGGCTTCAATCAACACCGGCAGTTTTATCAAGCTGGCGGTGGGCATCGGCTCTTCGGATTGAAAGTCAAACCGCTCGCCTTGGGTCAGATGTTTCACCGCCACCGCCACCTTGCCGCGATGCGACTTCAATCGCGGCAGCAGTTCCTCCTTCAACTCCCCCGCCCGACTTTCTAAAGCCGGCAAACTCAACAACAACACAAGGCAAAGAGTTCGGCGAGAAGAAAAAAGTTTGGGCATGGCGGTCACTTTTCTGAAAGGAGATGAACGTCGCGCGGCACAGCCGCAGCTAAAAAAGGGGCAACCACGAAGAAAGCGATCTTTTTCCCGCAGCACAATCACCGAGGAAATACATGTTTTTCTCTGCCTTTCCCCGTGCTAGTAACGGTGAAAGTATTTGTTTCTTGCGAAATGTTAGCCACGGATGAAACACGGATCAAACTGAGTTCCAAGTTCGCCCAAAAGGGTCAGAGATCACGTTTTCAGTGTGGATGGGAACTATTGTGCCGCTGCGGGAATCCTCGTTCCGATCCATGTTTCATTTGTGTTCAATCCGTGGCCGAGAGACTTTTTTGGTTGCGGTTTGGCCGTACTGTGTCCCCCGTCTCTCCGTGGTGAAAACCAAGTCACCGCTTGGATCGCCGATGCGTTGTGATGCACCGCAAACCCAGTCAAATATCGAATAATCCCTTCTCGACCGTTTTTTCAATAAGCAACCCTTCCGGGGTGAGCCGACGCCGTGTTTCAACTCCCTTTGCGATGTGCCCCGCGGATAAAAATCGGATTCTCGTTCCCGAAACCGGATCAACAAAATTATGCCCGCTGATTTCCACCATGTCCGTCGATTGACATTCAAGACATCGCGGATCGGAAATTCGCGTGGGAAGCCATTGCATTAGCAATTGAAACTCTGATATCGCTTCTTCGATTATCACACGGGGAAAACGCTTGTGGATCTCATCGTTCGGATCGGTCCATCGGCGAATTTCTTCTTCAATCTCTTGCAGCGAAGGCACAACTTCACCCGCCACCACGGTACGGCAAGTTCGGCACCACGATCTCGTTTGTAGAGTCGTCAACAAGATCCCGTCGTTGAGAACATACTTGCAATTCATGTAAAGATAGACAACGGTTTGCCAGTCTTCATCGATTTTGTATACCGTGAAAGCAGCCATTTTCGCACCGAAGAATTTGGTTGTATAAGGAACGGTTTTACTCTTGATTTTTCCCCTATGTCATCGCTTGCATTGCGGTCCAGTGTTGTTCGCCGACTTCTTTCAGGCGGGCATCTTCCCAGACTTCCAACGGCGAATAGCGGGGATGCCGGCTTTCTTTGTAGGGGTCGTTGTGCTTGGTGTTATAGCAGCAGATGAAAGCCCAGCGGGGGTTGTCGCTTTTGTTCTGATCGCTGCGATGCAACAAATTCGCATGAAAGAACACCGCCGAGCCGGGGGCGAGTTCGACGTGAACCAGTTCCAACCGCTCGCGGGCGACTTCGACCCGTTCGGGGTTGGCTCCGGTTTGTTCGCCGACTTTGCCGTGGTCTATGCGCCCGATGCGGTGCGAACCGGAAAGCACTTGCAGGCAGCCGTTGTCTTTGGTGGCCCGGTCCACGGCGATCATGCAACTGCCCATGTCAGGGAACAAGCAGCCATTGTCGTACCAGTAGCCGTAATCCTGATGCCAAGCCCACGCCCCGCCCACGCGCGGCTCTTTACAGATCATTTTATGATGATAGTGGTAAACCTCATCGGCAAACAAAGTTTCCATCGTCCGCACAATCCGCTGGCTCCGCACGATGGCTCCATAGATGCTGTCCGCAGGAAGTTCGTTCCGCACCACAAGTTCCACGGCCCCGCCTTCCCCATCCGCCCGGCTGGCGCGGTTCTCGGTCATCTCCCGGTCCGCGCGGGCAATCTTCCCCAATAGCGAAACTTCCTCGGCCTCCAACAATCCCTCCGCAATAAAAAACCCATCCCGCGCAAAAGCCGTTTTTTGCTCGGCACTCAATAGAAAATGAGACATAACAACACCTTGTTGGTTTTATTAGTTTCGAGTTTACCGTTCACATCTGTCATTACGAGTGGGTGGCTGGGGTCAGGTTGTCGAAGAGGGCTTTGACATCTAGTTCCGTATGATCGACAACCTGCCCCCAGACGGGCGATCATCAAGCGAGCCAATCGGAAGGAATCGGGTCCACAGCCAATGGACTCGGCGAGAGGTCATCATACCATGCCGCACTCGACCATTTCCAATCGCGGGGACGTTCCACGAATTGCTTCCTCACGGGATTTGCATGGATGTAATCGATCATGGACAACAAAGTCTTTGCCTCGACGACGTTTCGATCATAGCCTCCGCCGGATTGCCAGAAGAGGCGTTCACGCTTTTTGCCGCGCTTCCTTGTGATGCGGGGAAGCCAGTGTGGGGCATTGTCGGCCAGATAGGCAATCGCTTTCAGGCCCACGGGGGCTTTGATGGCTTCCAGTATTCTCCCCATGTCCGCTTCGTCATCTTGGGGAAAGATCAGCAGATGAACGTGATCGGGCATGAACACGTAGGCCCATAGCAAAAAGGACCGGCTTTGCTTCGCCGATTCAATCGATTCGCACAGCCATTGGCATGTTCGGTCGGCTCCCAAAAACGGAAACCTGCGGTAGCACGAAAATGTCAACTCATGGGCGTGGCCCGCTTCGTGCCATGATTTCCGATGTCGGCCCATCTTGCGAGAACCTCGGGCGGAAATTCTGGGGGCAGGTTGTCGATCACGGTCATTAGGGATTCAAGGCCGTCTGCGACAACCTGACCCCAGCCACCCTGTCGCCACAACAAAATATAATGGGCAATGCCCACACTACTTCATTTGAAGTGGTAGAGCGTTTGGTTTGTCCTCCGCCAGATAGTTGCCTTTGACTTCTCCCACACTCTCGTTGACGTTGGGCGGGTTGCCTAGCAGGTTCTCCACGATCATATTGCCTCGGCTGCCCGTTGCCCGCAAGGAAACGCTGCCCTCTATCGGTTGGTCGGTGTGGATCAGGCAATCGGAAACCCGGCTGGTTGTGACTTCATCAAGCCACAATCCGCACTGGCCAAAGTTCAGAATGCTGCATCCGGTGATGTTCATCCGCCGGCATTTTCTGAGAAGTATGGCGGCGGGTTGATCGCCTAGGCCGTGAATGTGATTGCCGGCAATCGAGCAGTCGCTGGAATGGGTGAAAACCAGCCCTAACTTGGCTTCGGAACCATCCCCATAATGATAGCGCAGGATTCCGGTCGAACACGTTGTTCGCCACGATCACGTTTTGGCAGCCATCCACCAACAGGTTCTGCGTGAAACCTTTCCAAAGCGTGTTTCCGGTGATCGTCACGCCGCGCGTGTTGCGAAGTTCGATGTTGACCTGCACATCGGACAGCACGTTATCGGCAATCGTGATGTTCCCATGGCGAAGTTCTTCGGTGAAGCCGCACTTTGGCCGATTCCCCATTGATGCGGATGTTCGCCGAACCGGGCGATTCATGGGAATGTTGCAGGGTGCAGCCCACGATGGCCACTTCGCCAATGGACGTGCCCGTGGAATCCAATAACACGTTGGCGGTGGGTTCCGCATCGGGACCGCCCATGTTGCCCTCGATGTCGCAAGTGCCGATTTGCAAGTTGCGGACTTCGCTTTGACGGACAACCACGCCGCCGCCCTTGTTATAGCTGATGTGGCAATTGGCGATGTTGATTTGATGCAAATTGAGCTGATCCAAGAACACGCCGATTCCTCTGTTATTGTAGAGATGGCATTCGGACAGAATCACGTTCCGATTTCGGCCTGTCAGATGCACTCCGTGGAGTGCTTCCCGCACGACGAGGCGTGTGAGCGTCAATTGCATGGTTCCACGGGCTTCGATGCCGCAGGCTTCGGGGTGATCGCCCACGATTTCGATTCCATCCACCAAAGGAGTTCGCTGGCGGTCCCACACGTTCGCTTTCACAGAGGGAGGCGAGGCGGTCCCCGCGTGGGTGCCGGTAAATCGCAGGGCCGGTCCGAGTCCGGCCATCACAATGCGTGCCGTCCCATCCCCATTGATCGAGGTGTACCCCACCTTGTCCAAGTCGATCTCGATCGGTTTTGTGATGCGGTAGACCCCCTTTTCAAAGCGGATGCTTCCCAGACCGGAATCCACCGCCTTTTGAATCGCCAGGGTGTCGTCCGACTTGCCATCGCCCACGGCACCAAAGTCGCTGAGCGATTGCTGCCGATTGTTCTCTTGCGGTTTTGAAGCTTGCGGCGCGATTCCGGAAAACGTGAAAGCCGCGAGACCCATCACACCAACAAGCGGCACACCAAGAATCCAAGTTTTCGACACGCATCACCTCCGAAGTTTGGAAATCCAAGTTGATAGTGTGAGTTCCGCCAGACCGTTTTGGGAAGCGGCGAATCACGGTTTATTTGGCGGCACGGTTGCTGAGGGTGGTGGCGACATCGGCGATTCTTCCCGAATCGGTGAGGGCGACGTGAAAGCGGCGTTCGCCTTCCAAGCGGTGCATGGTGACGTGATAACTTTCGCTGACCTTGGCGAGGTAAGGACGTTCTTCCGGCGATTTGGGAGCGCAGATCTTGCCCCAAGAACCATCGCCCAGATACAACACCCCATGCTGGGGATCGACCATTCCATCTGTCAGCGGATGGGATCGCTTGAAGGTGTGATCGTGGTGTTCCAGCACGAGATTCACTTTGTGGCGTTCAAACAGCGGAGACCAGTGCTTGCGTTGGTCCGCTCCGGTTCCCCCCTTTCCATCCTTGCCCCAGGGATTTCGGTACGAAGGATAACAAGGCACGTGGTTAACCGCGAAAACGTGCGGATGGTCTTCGCGTGCGGACAGAGTTTTCTGCAACCAATCGGTTTGCGCGCCGGCGATGGGCGAGAGATGCCCGGAATCCAACAGCACCAGGCTGAGATAATCGCCGAAGTCCAAAACACCATAGCTGGTCTCTGGGTAGAATCCATCGAATAGGGACAGAAAACTCCCAGCTTTTGCTCGTCCGCCTTTGTAACCTCCATCGACTTCGTGGTTTCCCAGGCAGGCCACCAAGGGGATCAATCGCCCCTGGGAATCGACCATCCCCGCGTGATAATTTTTCAGGAACTGCAGAAAAGTTTTCGGCGACCGCCCGTTGTCGTAAGCCAAATCGCCTCCCATCAGGACGAAGTAGGGATCTTGACGGGCCGCCATCAGGTTCGAGTTCACCGCCGCCTTCCCGGTCCCGGCATCTCCCCCGCTGATGAAGGTAAACTCCTTGGTCGCCTTGGCGGGCATCGTGCGAAACCGATACTCCCGCGAAGAGCCGTCAATTTGAAATTGGTAATCCGTACCGGGATTCAGCCCCGTGATTTCGCAGCGATAAACTTTCAGATCCGTGCCGGGAAAGGGTTTGGTCGTCAACTTCGCCGCTTGCCAAATTTTGCCATCCTGCGGACGATAATTGATGGCCGACGGGGAAGAGGCCGCTCCTACCCATTGGATGAGGATGGTCGTGGTCGGATCTTGCCGCCAAGTCAAAAACAGTGAATCGAAGCTGGATTCTTTCTGGGGATCGGCTTGGGCAGCCTGAAGACTTTGGCCGGACAAGGGCCAACCCAAGGCGGCGGTTCCCATCCCCGCGAGCGACATCCCCAAGAAGCGACGGCGTGTGAATTGCGACATGTCGAGTTCTTCCTTTCGCGAAGATTCGGTGAAACGTCTTCCGATACCATAAACCATCCGCCGGCGTCGGCTCAATCCTTGCCGGCACGCTTGGGAACAGAGCTACGGAGTGAGACACGGCGTTTGGTTTTTACTTGCGCTAGGCTGGAGGCTTTAGCGTTTTGGTTTTTTGACGGTCAGTTTTCGCCGGTAGAGTTTCTTGCCGTGCGCGATGTATAGCGTGCTGTGATCGCTGCCGGCTAGGATGCAGCTCGTCAGCGGTTGGTCCTGATCGACTTTGGGCAGAACCCCGCACGGGCGTCCGGTGGGGTCGAAGACTTGGACTCCAAGTTCGCTGGTCACGTAGTAGCGGCCCGCGTTGTCAACGGCCATGCCGTCACCTCGGGACACAGCCACATAGGGCGGTGGTTCGTTGAAGCGGAATTCCCCTTTCGGATTGATGGGCAATCGCATCGGCATCGTGGGCATTTTGGCGTCCAGTTTCCCTTCCGCGTTGACTCGGAACATCCAAGTATGCGTTCCGCCGAAGTCGGAAACCGCCAAGGTTCCTCCATCGTTGGAAAGAGCGATCCCATTCGGTTTGCTGATGCCCGTATCGACGGGGGTAACTTTGCCGGATTTCGGGTCGATGCAAGTCACTTGCTTCGCTCCGGTTTCGGTGATGAGAATGAAGCCGTCGCGGGTGACGGCTAGGTCGTTGGGTTTGACTCCTTCCGCCACCGTCTTGACTTCGCCGCTCTTCACGTCAATCGCGATCACCCGCTTCTTCGATCCCTGGCAGGCGTACAACTGCGAACCGTCGGGGCTGAATTCCAAACCGCTGACCGATTCTTTGGCGATCACGGATTTTGTGCCATCCGCAGCATTGATGCGGAATACCGCCGGTGCTCTCATGTCGCAAAAATACAGATTGCCTTGGTCGTCCGCACAGAGAGCATCGGCGAAACCGAGATTGTCCGCGACCAGTTCCCACGATTCGCCGGGGATCAATAGGTTTAAGAGTGTTAGGTCGCCGCCGAGATCGCCGCGGGTATCAATTTCAGGAGTAGGCGATTCCTTCCGCCACAGCCACTTCATGGCATCGGGAAATCGGGAACCGCCAAAGTCGGCGTTGTGGGCATAGCCTTCGGCGAAGTCGAAGCGAATGTCATTGCCCATATATTTCAAAGCAGACGCCATTTGCCGATTGGACCACGGCCAACTTCCAAAGGCGTTATCGACATCGCCGCTGGTGTCGGCCATATACATGCGAATGGGCTTGGGTTCGGTCTTGCGCACGAGGGACGGATAGATGTTGCCGCCCCGCAGATTGGTGAAACTTCCCACGCTGGAATACACCTTGCGGAAAAAATCCGTCCGTTCCCAGGCGGCGGTGAATGCGCAAATCGCACCGGAACTCGAACCGCCGATGGCGTGCATCGCGGGATCATCAGAGAGGTTGTATTTCTTGCGAACTTCGGGAATGATTTCTTCCAGCAGAAATCGCACGTAGCGATCGCCCAGGCTGTCGTACTCGAAGCCTCGGTTGGAATGCTTGCCGTTGCGACGCGGCTTCGATTTGTCGTGGCCCGGATTGAGGAAGACGGCAATCGTGGGCGGCATGTCTCCGCGTGCAATCAGGTTGTCGAATACGATAGGAACCCGCCAGCGGCCGTTGACGTTTCGCATGCCTTCGCCATCCTGAAACACCATCAATGCCGCAGGTTGGTCGGCCTTATATTGAGCGGGCACGTAGATGGACCAGTCGCGAATCGTGCCGGGAAAAATGGTGGATTCCCACGGTTTCATCTTTTCGACTGTGCCTTTGGGCACATCGTCCTGAGCCACCGCATCGGGATGCGGCACCCACTTGGGTTTGGTGTTGACGATGGGGATTATGGTGGATTCTGCGTTTTCGTCCCACAACCATTTCAAAGCCTCCGGGAGGATTTCGCCGCCCCACTTGCTGCTGTGTCCTCCGTCCGTCATTACCAACTTATGCCTGTAGCCCGCAAACTGAAGTGCCGCCGCCAAATCTTGATTGGCCAAAGGCCAGTTGCCGTGCAGATTGTTCAAGTCTTCCCGGCCATCTTGCAGATAGACCTTGATGGGCTTCGGTTTGTCTTTTGTCTTGCGAACGAGTCCGGGATAGAGCCAGCCGCCGCGAATGTTGGTGAAACTGCCGATGTGGCTCAACACTTTGCCGAACTGTTCCGGCTTCTCCCACGCCGCCGTGAATGCACAAATTCCACCAGAAGAGATTCCACAGACCGCTCGGTCGGCGGGGCTTTTCGAGACGTTCAGCCCTTTGAGCGCGACGGGCAAGAACTCATCCACTAGAAAGTTTGCGTATCGGTCCCCCGGCGAGTCGTATTCAAACGAGCGATTGCTGCGTGCGTTGGCCCCCTTAACTGTCGCGGGAACCGTTCCGGGATTCACGAACACGGCAATCGTAACAGGCATCGCTTTTTGATGAATCAGGTTGTCGAACACCACAGGAACTCGGAACGATCCTTTGGGGTTCGCATAACCGCTTCCATCCATGAACACCATCAAAGCGGCGGGTTTCTCAGGGTCATATTGAGCCGGCACGTAGACGCTGTAGTCTCGCACCGTGCCGGGGAATATCTGACTTTCTTTGAACTGCCCGGACGAGAGTTTTCCCTGCGGAACACCCGCCTGGACCTGCCGATTCGGATTCTCTGCCGCGAAGGATCGAGCCGTCAGCAGAGACCATACGGAACACAGTAAAATCAAATGTCGCAGGGGACGATTCATGGGGGACTCCAAAGTTTATCCGGTTATAGTACGGCGTATCAGAAATTCAGCACGCAAGAAGCCGATGTTGAGCAACGAAGTTTGTTAGTCTAGCGAAACGATTTCAAATCGGCGACCTTCCGCGCAGGAAGCCGGTCAATCCACCAGATCGGCCTTTGAAAGAGGAGACTCGGTGCGAAGTCAAAACGCGAGACGATATGTTCCTGCCCTTAGATCATGGATTCACCGAGGCGAATCGGATAGGATCTTATTCGCTGGAACACTCGGAACAACCGGGTGGGATTGTGCATGGTTGATTCAACTTCCAACAGCCCCATTCGACCCGGCTATCTGGTTCGGCATAAGTATCCTCGGTCGACCCATCAATTTGCACGTGGGGTTTTGCATGAACGATTTCCAATTGAACCGACGGCAAGCCCTGATCGCGAGCGGTTTGGGCACGTTGAGTCTCGGCATGCCGGGAATGGTGATGGGGGCCGACAAGGTCGATGCCTCGGGCAAAGCCGTCGCCTCGGACAAGTCTTGCATCTTTGTTTTGCTCTGCGGCGGGCCGAGTCACGTTGACACCTGGGACATGAAGCCCAACGCCCCATTGGATTATCGCGGCCCCTACGAGCCGATCTCCACCAAAGTGCCGGGCATGCGCATCAACGAGATGCACACGCAGTTGGCAAAATTGACCGATCACTTCACGCTCATCAATTCCATGTCGCATCCGGGGGCGATCAGCAATCACTTTGACGCGATGCACAATCTGCTCAGCGGCCAATCGGAGAAGCGCGTGCAGCAGGGCATGCCGAACGAAGCCCCCTACCTCGGCTCGTTCGTGGCCAAACACAAACCCAGCACGCGCAATTTCGTGTCCAATGCGTGGCTCATCAAATGCGTGGGACCGCCCGTCTTTTGCGCCCCCAACATTGGCATCGGCGGCTATCTTGGCTCGGCGTATGCGCCCGTGTTTGTCGGCTCGGCAAGCAACCACCCGGCGATGGCCGACTTCAAGCCGCCGGAGATTTACGACTCTTACGACGAGAAACGATTCGAATATCGCAAGTCGCTGCTTCGCCGGCTGGAATCGACCCGGCTGGATCGGGACCAACAAGTGAAAGACTGGTCGGACCTGCGCGAAAAGACCTACGATGCGTTGACCCGAAACGAAGGCCGGCAGGCATTTGATCTGAGTCAGGAGCCTGTCAAAGTTCGCGAGCGCTATGGGCGGCATCCGCTGGGACAAAATCTGTTGCTCGCCCGACGCATGGTGGAATCCGGCGTGCGTTTCGTCACCGTCAACGGTTGGACGGGACAGGCCGAACACGACAAAAATGGCCCTCCCAGCAGCAGTTGGGACATGCACGGCGGAAACATGGGGATGGGGAATGCCTTCGGAACCGGCTCTTACGGCATGGGGTTTTGTTTGCCTCGCTTGGATCAAGCGCTTGCCGGGCTGTTCTCCGACCTGAGCGAACGCGGCCTGTTGGAAAGCACGCTGGTTGTTGTGACCGGCGAGTTCGGCCGCACACCGTATGTTCTCAAACAGGATCCCCCCGGACGCCAGCACTGGCCCAAGTGTTTCTCCGCGATCCTGGCCGGTGCGGGCATCGCCGGGGGGAACGTGTATGGCAAAACCAATAAGTTGGGCGAGTATCCCATCAGCAACCCGGTCCGCCCCGAGGAACTCGCCGCGACCATCTACCACGCCCTCGACATTCCCATCAACGATCCACAGGATGCCAGCGGCATTTCGCGCTCCCTAACAACAGGCAAGCCGATCATGGATTTGTTCGGGTAAGCCTGGGGTTCGCCGTTCCGACGGAGAGGATTTTGATGTGGTGGTCGATTCGATACCAATGGCTTGTGCCCTTTGGGACGATGCTTTTGGTCGCCGTCGCGGTGACTTCGATTTCCTCGGCTTGGCTGGCCGCAAAACGCAGTACAGCCATCACGCTGGAACAACTCAACCGCGTGATCGACACCTTGGGGCAATCTCGCTTTCCCTTTTCGTCTAATGTGCTCAAACAAATGCGGGGATTGTCGGGAGCCGAGTTCGCCGCGTTCGACGCCGAGGGCAAACTGCTGGCGACCACGTTGCCGGAAGAATCGTTTTCGCCCGATCCGTTATCGGGCATCGAGCAGCGCGGGAGGGTGGAATCGCTCTCCAAAAAATCTGTGACGACATTGGGAGGCCGGCGGTATTTCGCTTCCGTCATCACGCCGCTCAATCCCAACTCGCGGGCGAGTGCTTTGTTGGTACTTTACCCGGAAGCCCGCTGGCAGCAAGCCCGCTCGGATGCGATTCTTCCCCCTTTGGTTGTCGGGGGAATCACGCTGGGGTTGATGGTGGTGGTCTCGGCCTGGTTGGCGGATCGAATCAGCCGCCGCATCAACAAAATGAAAGCCCAAGTCGCGGCGATTGCGGAAGGGGATTTTCATCAACTGCCCTTGGAATCCAAAAACGATGAACTGCAAGATCTCTCTCGCAGCGTGAATTTGATGAGCCGCCAACTCTTGGAGATGCGGGAAACCATCCGCCGAACCGAGCAAACGCGATTGCTCGGTCAATTGGCGGGCGGCTTGGCCCATCAGTTGCGAAACGCGATTACGGGAGCGCGGATGGCCGTGCAAATTCACTCCCGCCGCTGCCAAGCGGCCGAGGACGATGGCAGCTTGAACGTGGCGCTTCGGCAACTGGAACTTACCGAAGAGCAAATTCGGGGGTTGCTTTCGGTCGGCAAGCCGGAGAAACGCACGCCGATTCGCCGGGAAGTCAAAGCCTTGGTGGATGAGATTTCGATGCTGGTCGGGCCGGTTTGCGATCATGCGGGCGTGCAATTGAGGGCGGAGATTGTGTTCGAGCAAAATAGCACGGCGGAGAACGTGTTTGTTCCGGATTCCGAACGAGTTCGCACCGCCGTCTTAAATCTGGTGCTCAATGCGATTGAAGCGGCGGGAAATGGCGGCATCGTATGGATCAAGGGAATTTGCACGCCCGACTGCATTGTGTTTGAAGTCATCGACACCGGCCCCGGTCCGCCGGCAGAACTGGGCGAACAGATTTTCGATTTATTCATCACGGGCAAACCTGAAGGTGTGGGGTTCGGGTTGGCGTTGGCTCATCAGGTGGCCTTGGAACACGCCGGCACGCTGACTTGGGACCGGCAAAATGACAAAACCCGTTTCCGCCTCACGCTGGCCGAGAGCGGAGAGCCAGAGTGATTCAATCATTGGGTGGAAGGTGTTCCCGTATCTTGCTGGCTCTCCGCCCTCCGCGATTTTTTAATTTCTGGGTGGGCGGTATTTGGTGCGGGGTTTGAGGATTAAGGCCAGCAGCCCGAAAGCCGCCAAGATGGGAATGGCCATCCATTTCAGCCTCACGACGGCGTAAACTGCGAGCAAAAGGCCAACGAACGTGCCGGGCGTGACCTTGGCCCAGGCGGCTTCGCGGCCTTTGCCGGGCAACGCCAACCACAAGGCGGACATTAAAAGTCCCACGCGAAAAAACGCAGCTCCCGCACCGCCTCCCATCACCATGTCGTCATCGGGTTCGACGGAACCCTTGAACCACAATCCCAAGGAAAGGCCCAGGCATGCCAAAGCGATCAGGCCCACCAGCGGTCGATTGATTGTAATTTTGCCATCGTTCATGGTCCCATTATGGGACATGCTGGAACCGCCGGGCAAGAGGTAGCCGGCCCAATGGCTTTGCGTGGGCTACACGGCTCCCATTATTCAGATTAAGATGAAGAGTAAGATTAAGACCGTCAATTGGGAAAGAGAGAGGAAGCTGAGATGCAACTGGGATTGATTAACTCCGCTTGGGCACAAGCGGGCAAAGACACGGCTTGGGGGATTCGCAAAACGAAGGAACTGGGGTTCGATTCCATCGACATCTTCACCGACCCCTTGGACATTGATGTGCAAGAACGCTGCCTGATTCGCGAGGAATGCCGGCGGCAGGATCTGCCGATTGTTTCCCTGTGCTGCGTGGCGGTGGGCTTGATCGACTTCAACCCCAGCGTGCAAAGGTTTCACTTGGACCGCGTGCAGGAATACCTCGATCTGGCCTACGAGTTCGACGCCAAGAACGTGCTGTTGGTGTTGGGCGAATACATTTGGAACCGCGAAGTCATTCCGCCCGAAGAGCAATGGCGGACCGGCGTGGAGAACTGCCGACTTCTGGCCGAGTACGCCGAGGATCTCAATCTGCAAATCGCCTTGGAATTGGAACCGTTCCCCTTATCGCTGCTCAACGATGTGGACAGCATGTCGCGGTTTATTGATGAAGTCGATCACCCTGCGCTGCGGGCGAACATTGACATCTCGCATTTGCAACTCGCGGGCGTGCCGGCGGCGGAACTCAAAAAGCTTGCGGGCAAGGCGATACACGTTCACATTTCCGACTGTGACGGCAAAGTCCACGGCGACCTGCCGCCCGGTCGCGGCGTGGTCGATTTTCTGCCTTATCTGAAAGAGATTAAGGAACTCGATCTGGACGGGGCGATTTCGATTGAATTGGAGTATTCGCCCGACCCCGATCAAATCGAAGCCTGGGTCGCGGAAGCCTACACCGAAACGGACAAACTTCTGCAAGCGGCCGGGCTACGGTAGCGAAGGTCAAGGGCCAGAAGAAATTTTTATTCCGCATCTGGCTCTTGACCCTTGTCTCTCGACCCTTGACCCCGTTCTCAATCCACTAATTGTACGCGGCAGAAGCGTTTTTTGCCGGCCCATAACAGCATTCCATCCGTGACTTCAATCTTGTCGGTAGTCGGATCGAGTTTTGTTTTTTCCTCTCCGACGGCGGCACCGCCTTGCTGAATCAACCGCTTGGCATCGCTCGATGTTTTGCAGAGTTCTGTCAGCTTGAACAAAATCGCCGCCGGAATTTGACCTTCCGTCAATTCCTGGCGGGAAAGCGTTTTGGTGGGAATCTCGGCGGGCAAACCACCCTGCCCGATTTCGCGCTCCCAGCGGTCGTAAGCCTCGTTTGCGGAAGTTTCATCGTGGTATTCCCGGATGATAGTTTTGGCCATGTTGACTTTCGCCGCTTTCGGATGCCCCGCCAGAAGCTGTTCGATTTCCGCCAGCGGTTTGTTCGTCAGCAGTTCAAAATACATGGGAAGCAGTGCATCGGGGATTTGCATGAACTTCTTCATCATTTCGTAAGCTGGTTCGCTGATGCCGACGTAATTCCCCAGGCTTTTGCCCATGCGTTTGACGCCATCCAAGCCCACCAGAATTGGGGACATCACGCCGATTTGTTGCGGCAGGTTTTGATCTTTTTGCAGTGCCCGTGCCAGCATGAAACTGTAAAGCTGCTCGGTTCCGCCTAGTTCCACGTCCGCGCGGATTTTCACCGAATCCCAAGCCTGCATGATGGGATACAGGCATTCGTGCAGATAAATCGGCGTCTCGGCTTTCATTCGCTTGGCGAAATCGTCGCGGGTTAAAAGTTGGGCCACTGTTACCTTGCCGCAAAGATTGAGGATGTCGGCGAAGGACATCTTGCCGAACCAATCGCCGTTACGGTGGACCTCGGCTGTGGAGAGATCCACAACTTTGCCGACTTGGGCCAGATAATCGCGGGCGTTGGCATCGACTTCTGCTTCGGAGAACTTTTTCTGCCGGGCTTCATCCCGTCCGCTGGGGTCGCCCACCATCGCAGTGTAGTTGCCGATGATGATCACCGCCTGATGCCCCAATTCCTGAAACTGTCGCATTTTCCGCAAGGGCACGGTATGCCCCAAATGCACATCCGCCGCCGTGGGGTCGATGCCGTATTTGATCCGCAAAGGCGTGCCGGTCTCGCGGCTGTGTTTCAGTTTGCCGGCGAGTTCTTCTTCGGGCACGATTTTCTCAATGCCTCGGCGGATCACGGCCAATTGTTCTTCGACGGGCGGAAAAGACATAACGGATTATCTCAAATTAACTCAAAAGAAAAAGGCGAGCGGGGGGGGGTGTCCGCCCCCGGTGACTTGAATGCTCTCAAGTCTCGGTTCGAAAATCTCCGACACGGAGGGTAGCAATCCAAGAGTCCGACACCAAGCCCAAGCCGCCGACTTGTCGGCGAGCCTAATTCACGGGTGCGGGAGTGCGGGACGGGGTTTGTTTTGGCTTTTGTGGGTTGGTTCTTGTCAAGATTGGAAGTTGTCGGTTTTTCGTCAAGTTGCTTAGGGGGAGGTGAGTGCGGGGGTGGTCCATCATTCGGTCAAAGCGGAAAGGAGACGTTTCCGGTTTCGGCTCTATTCCTTGAGGATTCCCAAGCGCGTGGCGAGTTCCTTCAGGATGGGAATGTCGGTTTCCGGGCGGGCGGGGCTTTCCGGGTGGGTGCGGTGAGTGGTCAGCCAGCCGCGGAGTTTCAGGAATTGGGCTGCGGAGTGTTTGTAGCCCGGTCCCGGCGAACGAAATGCGAAGAAGCCCAGATATTGCAGCAGGTCGTTGAGTTCGTAAAACGCGGGGTCGCCGGCTTCCCAATACGCATCGCGTCGGGCGAACAAATCGGGGGCGAAAGTGCTCAGACCCAATAAATAATCGCTGCCGTACATCACCATGTCGATGCCGAAATCGTTGCCCGTGAACACGAGAAAATCGGGCCGCTTCGCATCGCGGAGTTTTAAGCGTTGCCATTCCGGTTCGCGGTGAAATGAAGAATGCTTTGCCCCGATGCACTGGGGAATGGCCATCATCCCCGCGTAGGTTTCCAGGTCGTACACTTTGCCGAACGGAGCCAGATCCCGCGTGAGTTCAAAGCCAATGAATTGGTCGCAGCCCTTCGCCAATTGCTGATAACTCGCGACGATCTCCGGCCCTGGTTGTTCGATGAGGCCGAAGGATTGAAAGATCACCGGCGTGCCGCCGAACTCCCCAATCGCCTCCATCTGCCGTTGATAACCCACCGACGAAAAGGCATCGCCGGGGCGATCCTTGACGAAAGCCCCCGCCACGAACGGCCCGCCCGCGAGAGTTTCCCGCGTGGCCACCAGCACCTGCCGGCGGGTGTCATCATTCAAGAGATGCACGTAGCCGGTATCCATGTTGACCGCCGGAGTGAGTCCCGCTGTTCGCAGTACGTTCTAAGTGCCCGCGAAAGCTGGGCCAATCCACGTCGCCGTTCTCTAAGAAAGGCAACAAAATCGCGGAAAGCCCGCGAATTTTCCGCCGGGGGCGAAGCATTTCCAGCGGATTGATGGGGAGTTCGGCCATACGGAATTCCAAAAACAAAAGTAAACGAGGTGCGAAACGCAAAACTTCACCTTACAATGAAATCCCCTCTCTGGGAATCCTTCACCATTCTAAATTCTGGGAGTGAGAAGCATGCGCGCGTTTGCCACATTTTCTGCAATGGTACTTCTGCTGTGTCTGCCGGGAATCGCGTGGGCGGATGGGTTGATTTCTCAACTCCCCGCAGATGGAGCCTGGGCGAAATTCGAGATCGAAGGAACTGGCACAAATGCCGAAGGCAAGGTGACGACGACCGTCAAAGGAACCCAGATTCTCCGCTCGGTCGGGCGAAAGATGATGGACAATCAACAATGCCGTTGGATCGAACTGGAAACGGACCTGAGTTTTGAAACTACCATGGGCCTCAAAGGGAGCCTCAAAGGGAAACTCAAGGAAATCTTCAAACTGCTGATTCCCGAAGCCGATCTCGTCCAAGGGAAAAACCCCTGCGAGCACGTGTTGAAAGCCTACCGGGGAAGGTCCGCCGACATGTTGAAAGAACTCGATTTGAAAGCTGCGGGTGGGCAGGCAATCCAAAGCATGGATGAGTTCTTTCATGCCCCATTGAAGCAGATCACCAAGCTGCCCGTAAAAACCATCGAAACCAAAAACGACAAATGGAAGTGCGAGGGCTTCCACGGAGAAAGCAAATCGGAAAGCGTGGTTTTCACAACCGAGACGCGAACCAATCCGCAGGTTCCCTTCGGCGTTGTGACCTACAGCTACGAAAAAGACCGCCGGAAAAACAACGAATCCCAAGGCGGTGCAGCATGACTTGGACCCTTGTGGAATCCGGTAAAGACGCCAAGAGCATTGCGCCCAAGGCGGATTGAAGACTTCACTCAAGATTTTTTGGCGCTTGAAATGAAAGAACCCCCAAAAAGTTTCTTCGCCATGACGCGCGCTCAATGGGCGTGTCTTCCCGTGCTGATCGGCTGGCCGATTGTGGCATATTACCTTTCTGCGCATCGGGGCTCGTCCTCTCATTTTATGTCTTTTTTTTCATTGGAGGGGCGACGGGGTGCCGTTGGCCCTGCGTGTTGGCTCTTGTTGGTTCCATCGTGGGACTTGTTTTCGACCCTTTGGTCAGAGGAGGAAGCCATGAAGAGCGGGTGTGGGAAACGGTTTGGTATTACGGAGTCGGCGCGGGCATCGGTTTGTTGCTTGGCTTAGTGATTAAGCACATCAAGGATGCGCTCCCCGCCGATTTGCGCGAAGAAACTTCTGCATCTGCGTTGGAAAGCCGTCACCATTCCGCATAACCGGAGGGCTGACACGCTCCGCTCGCCTTTTGCAAAACCCGTTTATTTGCCGGCGACTTCTTTGGGGGCTTCGGCTTCGATGGTGAGGGGTTGCTCGACAACCAGCGAGACGTTGTTGAAGCGGAGACGCAGCCGAAGCGTGGCGGCGTGGTTGCCGGGTGTCAGGTCTTTGCCGGCTTTGAGCGTGAGCTTGGCATCTTTCTTGCCTTTGTCGATGGCGGCTTTGTCCACGCTGATGCCTTTGATGCCTTGGGGCAGATCGAGTTCGACATCGACTTTGTCATCGAAGCCGTAAAGGCGTTCGATGGACACGGGCAGTTCCAGCGTTTTTTCGGGCTGCAATTTGCCGAGCGTGCTGGGGGCGGTGACTTTAAGCGGATGGGCATGCACCCGCATCACGACTGGTGAAGAGACGACGTACAAATTGATGTCGGCGGTTTTGTTGAGCTTGGTGACGTTCTTGAATTCGTTGTCGATCTTCTTCACGAAGGCATCCGCTTTCTTTTGCATGTCGGTCGCGGTTTTCGCCAGCGCATCGGCGGCTTGCTTGGCTTTGGCTGCCGCTTGATTTTTTTCCTCAGCGGCTTTCAAGGTTTTCTCGGCCTCGGCTTTTTTGTTGTCGGCTTCGGCGGCTTTTTGTTTGAGGTCTGCCAGTTCTTTCTCGGCTTTTTGGGCGGCTTCGGCTTTGGGTTTGTCGTCTTTGGCGGCCTCGGCGGCTTTTTTGGCGGCCTGGAGATTTTGTTCCGCTGTCGCGGCTTGTTTGGCGATTTCCTCCGCGGATTTCTTGGCGGCTTCGGTGCTTTGTTGGGCAGTCTTCAATTCGTTGGCGGCGGTTTGGCTGTCTTTCGTAGCTTGGGCGGCTTTCGCTTGGGCGGCTTTCAGTTCTTCATCGTATTTCTTCTTGAGTTCGCCCGCCCGCTTTTGCTCTTCCTTGGCTTTGTTGACGGCATCGGCATTCCGTTTGTAGCTGAACTTGGACGTGCCTTGGAAATAAAACGAATAAGTGCCCAAGGGAACGTTCGTGGAACGCAGATAGAGTTCCATCTTGCCCTTATCTTTAATTGTTTCATCCTTGCGGTTGATGTCCTTGGGCAAATCGACGGCGGAGACTTTCAGGTCGCCTTTGATAGCTTCTCTTTTGGTGACTTGGAAGGGGATTTCCACCTTCGCCCCTAGGGACGTTTCGATGACTTTGCCATCGCCGGCTTTGAGAACCACGGGAGCGGTTTCGGCGGTGACGACAGCCAGCGTGATGTTCCGCGCGAGCCGGGATGAGATGGGCATGTTTTGAGCGACCGGCCAAAGTAGCGTGCCGTAGCGGGCTTCGCGTTCGATGGTTTTGCCGTCTTGAGTCGCCTTGCCGACCACGCGAATCGGACCGGCCCAATCGGCGGCGTTCTCGGCGGCTTCGAAGACCAGCCAACCCTCTTCCACCTTGCCGCTGAACTGCGGCGCCGGGACAGGTCACTCCCGCCGGCAGACCTTCCACCGTCACGGTCACATCGCCTTCAAACCCGTATTGCCGGTTGAGGTTCAACTTCACCGCCTGCGTGCCGCCCCGGCGAAGAACACACGCGGTGGGGTTCAATTGGTTGCGGTTGTCTTTCTCGGGTTCGACGTAGGCCACGAGTTGAAAATCGGGGTTTTCCTTTTGGATCACCAGCCGATAAACCAAGCGCGGATCTTTGGCGGGGTTGTTGTAGAGATCGTTCAGACGGATGCGATATGTGGCATCCTCATCGGCTTGCAAACGGTATTTGGGATCATCGGTTTTCAGACTGACGATGTCCGGCTGATTGTTGCCCGGCGAAGTGTAGGGGGCATCATCCAGCTTGGTAATCATCTTGACTTGCTCGTTGCCCTTGGCATCTTTGGTGACTTTTTCGATCATCAGCACGGGGTCGGCAAATGTGCCCAAACGCTGCGAGAACACGTTGATCCAATAAACTTCATCTTTCTTGGCATCGAAGGCAACCCAATCGCGGTCGCGCTCGGGATAAAATTGGCCGACGTATTCGCAGGGCACGGGCACTTTTTGCGGGGTGGCCTGCTGATTGTTGGCCGGCTCTTGTTCGAGGATGATCGGAGCCTCGGCATAGTGGACCGTGACCGCGTTGGAAAGCCCATCCGGCCCTTTCACCCGATAGGCAAACCCGCTGGTGGAAGCCTGGTAAGAATCCACCGCATTGGTCATCGGCAGGCGGTTCAAACTTTGGGGATCGTTGGGCAAGGCGATGTTGACGGTGATTTTCTCCAGAGGAATGCCCCGGACTTTCAAACCGTCCGCCGGTTGACCGCCGGGCAGGTTGCGGCCGTAAACCGTGTATTGATTGTTAGACCCCGGTTGACCCACGGGCGGAAATACGAAATCGACGTAGGGAGCCTTGCGGAACGACAACCGATAAGCGTAATCGGCTCCGCCTTGATAGGTGAAATCGTACACGGCCACGATGTGCGGACCGGCGACGGCAGCTTTCCATTGAATCATGGAATCCCGCGGGTCGGCCTGTCTTGCCCGGCGGACCATGCGCCCGTTGGGATCGTAAAGCGTAATCACGGGGTCAATCCGCGAATCGATCCGCTCGCCCCAACAATCGATCAGCACGCGATCGTCTTTTTGCAGATCGACTTTGTAATACTCCTTGCGCTGGGCGGTCATTTGGGCGATCACGGTGCTGCCCAGAGCCACGGGCATGGCTTTCTCGCGGGAATCGGGCAGACCTTCGCGGGGGATTTGTTTGAGATCATCCACCACGAACGCACGGGGGTTGGAGATCCCATACCGGCCCACGCTGCGGACTTCGTAAATCCCCGGTGGCACGTTGCCGGCGATTTTGACGGTGAACTGGTCCTCTATCGGTGCGGGGGTTTTCGAGAACTCGTCCGGTTGGCTCATTTTGGGAGCCGCCGTGATCCCCGGATGCGAAAACTGCAAGCCGGACGTTTCATCCAGGTTTTCCCCAGTGATTTTCACTTCGGTTTCGGTCCCGATTTGCCCGCTGGGGGGAAACACGGAAGAGAGCATTGTGGTGGGCATTTGCGCCTGAGCTGCCGAGGCGAACAGCAGACCCAAAAGGCCTAAAAAACTCAAAACCGCCCGCGTTCCGTGCAAAAGTCGGCGGTGATTGTCATCTGTGGAACGAACCAACATGCTTCTTGCTCCCGTTTCGGATGCTTGGCGAGTGAAATTCTCTCTCCTGCAACGTATCAAGGAGCGCCTATTCGTGTAAAGTCAAACCGTCGCTCCTAAGAGATATTGTCCGCCGGTCCGATCCGGTTACGCGGTTCGTTGAAATTCGCTTCGCAACGAAAACATGCCCACGGCTTCGTGAGGAAGCCGTGGGCATGGCAGGCAAATTTGTGATGGATTTTCCCGGCAACTTTTACCAGGCATCCGTGCGGAACGGGCTGGCGGGCAAGCCTTCTTTGTTGTAGAGATTCACCTTGTCGGGGTTCATCGAGAACCCATAGCGGACGGCCACGGGATCTTTGACTTCGGGCGAGGAAACCACGACTTTGTCGCCTTCGATTTTCGCGGTGGCCCAGACCCATTTTTTGTCTTTCCCGGCAATTGCGAAACCTTCCAAAGTTTCAGCGGGTTTGGGGGCCTCGACGCTTTGGGCTTCGGTTTTCTTGGCGGCCATCAAACCGCTGCCCACGTGGTCGAAACTCAATTCGATTTTGTCGCCTTCGACTTGCATGCTCTTGAAAATGGGGCCGCTGTAAACCAAGTTCTTCACATCATAATCTTTAGCCAAAGCCCACAAGGCCAAGCGTTTGCCCACGTCGAATTTGTTTTTGGGGTGGATGTCTTTCGCCTCGCCGATGTCGATAATACAAGCCATCCCGGTCTTGGGGATTTCCAGCATGGCTTTGAGTTGGGCATCCCGCAACTTGGCCCAGCCGTCGCCGCCCGCCGGGTTGGGATTGGGCTTCTGAAAATTCGCGAGTTGCACGAAGTAAAACGGAAAATCGCCTTCCTTCCAGGTGGCCCGCCAACCGGCGATTAAGGCTCGCATTTTTTGAAAATAACTTTCGCCTTCGCCGCCGTTGGATTCTCCTTGATACCAAAGCGCTCCGCGAATCGCATAAGGCTCGACCGCCGCCACCATGCCGTTGTACATGCTGGAGGTGTCTTTGAGGGATTTCACATTGAGTTCATCCACCTTCTCGAAACCAACGGGCGGAATCCACGGTTCGATTCGCGTGCCGCCCCAGTTGCAGCCGATTAACCCCACGGGCACGTCGAGTTCTTTTTGGATTTGCGTGGCGAAGTAAAATCCCGCCGCCGTGAATCCGCCCACGTTTTGCTTGTTGCAGACTTTCCATTCGCCTTTGAAATCCGCAGCGGGTTTGCTCGCGCGGACATGCGGAACTTTGATGTGCCGAATCATCGCCAGTTCATCCGGCTTGACTTCGGCGGGTTTGACCGAGCCGGCGACAGCCATTTCCATGTTGGATTGCCCGGAGCAAAACCAGACTTCCCCGACGAGCACATCTTTCACCGCCAGCGATTCGCCGCCCGCGCTCACGCTGAGTTCCGCCCCGGTTTTGTTGGCTTTGAGTTTGTCCAACTTGACCGACCATTTGCCGTCGGCATCGGCGGTGGCGGCTTTGGATTGCCCGGCGAACGAAACTTTCACTTCCGCATTCGCATCGGCCCAACCCCAAACCGGCACGGGCATGCCTTGTTGCAACACGGCCCCATCCGTAAACATCGCGGGCAGTTTCAGTTCCGCACGCAGACCGGGCGAAAACGCCAATTGCCCGATCAGCAGGGCGGCACAAACACTTAACAGTCTTCTCATCGTTGCGATCCTCGTTGTCTAATGATGATGAAAAATTTCACGCGACGCTCGCGTTTATCCGGTCTCTTGGAGTTGCGTCAAAACGTAAGGGCCTTTGGGGACGACGGCGATTTTGGCATCCGTTGTGTGTTTTGCCAGTGCCCGTTTCACCGCTTCTTCCACGGTGGGGGCGGAATCCACGAACAACTTGCGGAACATTTCCGCGGGCAAACCTTCGCTGACGTAAATCACCTCGGCCTTGCGGCGAACTTTGGCCAATTCTTCCAATTGCCATTGATCCATCACGAAGTATTCCGGGTCGATAATCTGCTGCATGAATTCGTTGAGGCTGGCATGCTCCTCGAACAATTGCACGAACTCTGGGCTGCCGATGCCTTCGTCAATGCGGGCCGCGATGATGATTGTGCCGCCTTCTTTGACGATAGGCAAGACCCCGGTCAAGCCTTTGACCGATTGATAAAACGTAGCATCCAACGGATAGCCCGCGCTGCTGGTCACCACAATCTCGCAAGCGAAAGGAACTTCGGCCAGCAACACGTGCTCGGCGAAAATCACGCCGGCTTCAAACGCCTGCTCCATCTCGCCGGCCACTACGGATGTAATTTGGCGGTTTTTATCCAGCGTGACGTTCACGATAAAATCGCAGCCGGCCATGCGGGCAATCGCGGTGTTTTCCTCGTGTACGGGGTTGCCTTCCAGCAGCCCGCAATCGGCGCGGGGATGTTCCAAAAACCGGGGGCTGTGCCATTCGCGGATCGTCTCAATCCCCGCGATTCCGGGGCAAATCAACTTTCGTCCGCCGGAATAACCCGCCATCATGTGCGGTTCAATCAGGCCGGTGGCGATTTTTAATTCGGCGGAGAGATAGCGCTCATCAATCCAGACCGGCACATCATTGGGCGATTGCCCCAAGTAGCGATGAGACGACAAATCTTTGCCATCGTGGTTCTCGATGCGGTAGTTCCGGGCGATCTGAGGCCCCACCAGTTCTGCGATTTCCTCGCCCACGTTCGGGCGGTGCAGGCCGGTGGCAATCAGAATCAAAATCCCCGCGCGGGGCACGCCCGCTTTTTCCAGCGTGGCCAAAATCCCGGTCAGCAATAATTCGTTCGGCACGGGGCGGGTCACGTCGCAAATTAAAATGCAGGCGGATTTTTTGCCCTGGGCCAATTGAAACAAGCCGGCGGAACCAATCGGATCGGCCAGCACTTTTTCCAGATCAGAGGCAGGATCGACCAGCGGTTTGACCGGACGGATTTCCAAAGGCCCGACCACGTTGGCATCCGGCAACTCGACTTCCAACCCCGTCTTGCCGTAGTCCAAAGTCACTCGCATGTCGATTGCACTTCACATCGGAGAATCGCGGGCCGCCCCAGGGGGAGAAATTATTTGATCTCGAAGATGGCTTCAATTTCGACGGCGGCTCCGGTGGGCAGGGCGGCAAAACCGAGAGCGCTGCGGGCGTGGTAGCCATCGCCTTCTTTGCCAAAAATTTCGTGCAACAGATCGGATGCCCCGTTGACGACCAAATGCTGGTCCGTAAAATCCGGGGCCGAATACACGCAGCCCAACAGTTTAATCACCCGCAACCCATCCAGCGTGCCGTGGACGTTGTGGACCGAACGCAAAATTTTAATCGCACAATCCTTGGCGGCTTCGTAACCTTGTTCGACGGAAAGATTCTTGCCGAGCACGCCTTTGCTGTCGCTGGTATGGCCGGAGGTCATCAGCAGGTTGCCCGTGCGAATGCACAAATTCAAGTACCCCGCCGGCAGGCTGGGAAATTCCAGTCCCAAATCTTTCGCCCGTTGTTCTGCACTCATGTTGTGGTTCCAATTGATGAAGTTTCCTGTGAGCGGCAAGGCGCTAGCCGCCGGTTTTTTCCAACCGAAGAACCGGCGGCTAGCGCCTTGCCACTCAGTGTTTAGCCAATAGTCTTCAATGATTCTACAAAAAACCCGCCTCATCGAAAGGGAGGCGGGGCGAGTGTTTTCGGTTCCGCAGAGAGAGAGGCTCGCTACGAACTGCCGTGCGCAGCCTTGGTTGCGGGGCGGTCTTCCCGGACGGAACTCCGACCATTCTTCAGCGGCGGCTGGCGAACCACGCGAATCGGGACGTTGAGCACTGGGAATTGGGGATCATCCGTGCGGACCTTCAAATATGTGTTGTGTGTACCCGCCGGCACGCTTTTGATCGTGACTTCGATCCGCGTGATTTGCACGCCTTTGGTGTCGGTGTCGGGTTCCAAAAGTTCGGCCTCGATAAAATCGCCGCGGGTCTCGATGCCTGTCACCGTGGCTGGGACAGGCCGATTGTCGGTCACCACGACAGTCTTACTGACGGGTTCTTCTCCCAACTGGTAGACCAGAATCGCACGAGGCTCGATATAAAGTTGCCGGGATGGAAGTTCCAGGCGAAAGGTTAAGAGGACGCTTTGAGGTGAGGGGTCGAGATATTCCAAGGCAATCGTGTAATGCCTTGGGCCGGGCATTTCGCCGGCGGTCGCGACTTGCACGGAAAACTGCCCGGATTCTCCCGGCGCGTACTCCCGCTTGTCTAAGCGAGGCTGCAAGCACCCGCAACTGGGTTTCAAATTGGTGATTTTCACGATCCGGTCGCTGCGATTCGTGAAGCGAAACTTCGCTTTGACCAAACCCTTCGGTCGGATCGGCCCCAGGTTCACCGCGTATTGATCGAACGCCAACGCGGGCCGCTCCGGGGCGGTTACGGTGGCCGTCGGATTTGCCACTGCGAAATGAAACCCTAAAGACACCAGACAAGGAAAAAGTCCCAACAAGATCAAACCGCCGCGGCGAAACGCGGATGTGGTCGGCAAGGGGGAAGTTGTTTCCATCAAAAAAATCCCGATTAGAAAGACCGCGATTGAGTTTCGTGGGAAATCTAAAGGGACGAGTGCTAACACAGCCGGCAAATTCGAGCAAGAGCGAACTTGGCCGGCGGGGAAAACTAGCCGGGCTGGGAAGTTTTGGCGACCATCGCGGCGGCGAACTCGCCGAGGGATTTGAGGGCCTGTTCGCGGGTTTGGGTTCCCTCGCTGATGGCGGCGAAGTGTTTGACCAACGCCGAACCCACAATCACGCCATCCGCCGATCCTCGCAGCACCTCCACCTGATCGGGATGACTAATCCCAAAACCCACGGCCAAAGGAAGTTCGGTCTTGCCGCGCAGCCAGTGAAGTTGTGCTTTCAACTCGGCAGGAAGTTCCCGGCGAACCCCCGTCGTGCCTGCCACCGAAATGCAGTACACAAACCCAGTCGCGGCGGCTAAAATTCGTTCTGCCCGGAGTTGGGGCGTGGTGGGGGCGATGAGCTCAATCAAATCCAAGCCGTGTTTTTCACCTGCCGGGCGAAGTCTTCGGCTTCATCGCCGGGCAAATCGGGGATAATCAAACCCGAAAACCCGGCATCGGCGGCTTGTGTCAAAAACGATTCCACGCCGCAGCGAAACACGATCGAATACGCCACCATGCCCACCAAAGGCGGCAGCGGCGGGTCGGCATTTTTCAATTCGCCGATGGCCTTAAAGATCTCCGCCACGCGGATTTTTTTGTCCAAGGCTCTGGTATAAGAAGCCTGAATCACCGGGCCATCGGCGATGGGGTCGCTGTAGGGAAAGCCGACTTCGATCAGATTCACGCCTTGGCGGGCCAATTCGTGGATCGCGGCTTTCGTCAGCTCCAAATCGGGATCGCCCGCCGTGATAAACGGCATAAACGCCATGCGACCGGCGGCTTTGAGGTCCGCAAATGTTTGAGCAATTCGAGAGGAAGACACGTTGGTGCTCATGGGGGATTCGCGCTGGGAATGTAAAAATGTTCGGCGGCCAAGGTTAAATTTTTCGGCCTAAGAGGCGGGCGACTTCGTTGACGTCTTTGTCTCCGCGACCGGACAGGCAAATCACGACGATCTCGTCCGGCAGCACGTCCGCCGGCGGTTTTAAGCACTTGGGCGATGGCGTGGGAGCTTTCCACCGCCGGCAGAATGCCTTCCAACGTGGCGAGTTTTTGAAAGGCATCCAAAGCTTCTTCGTCGGAGACATTGACGTACTCGACGCGGCCGGTGTCTTTCCAATAGCTGTGTTCCGGGCCCACGCCGGGGTAATCCAACCCGGCGGAAATGGAATGCACATCGCGAGTTTGGCCGTCTTCATCCTGCAGCACGTAGCTGTAACTGCCGTGCAGCACGCCTTTGGCTCCGTAACAGAGTGTGGCGGCATGATCGCCGGGTTCCGGCCCGCGACCGCCGGGTTCCACGCCGGTGAGTTTGACGCCGTCATCCTCCACAAACGGATAAAACATGCCGGCCGAGTTGGAACCGCCGCCCACGCAGGCCACGACTTCATCCGGCAATCGTGCCGGTTCTGTTCGAGGCATTGCGTGCGGGTTTCGCGGCCGATGACCGATTGAAAATCCCGCACCATCATCGGGAAAGGGATGCGGACCCACGACCGAACCGATGATGTAATGCGTGGTTTCCACGGAAGCCATCCAGTCCCGCATGGCTTCGTTGATGGCATCCCGCAAAGTTCGCGAGCCGGTCGTGACCGGGCGGACCTCGGCTCCCATCGTTTGCATGTTGAACACGTTCAGCCGTTGCCGCCGAATGTCTTCCTCGCCCATGTAGACCACGCAGGGCAATCCAAAGCGGGCACAAGCCGTCGCGGTGGCCACGCCGTGTTGGCCGGCGCCGGTCTCGGCGATGACCCGCTTTTTGCCCATCCGCATGGTCAGCAGCGCCTGCCCGAGACTGTTGTTGATTTTGTGGGCGCCGGTGTGGTTCAGGTCTTCCCGCTTCAGATAGATCTGCGCCCCGCCGCAATGCTTCGGTCAATCGCTGGGCGAAATACAGCGGACTGGGCCTGCCGACGTAGTTCTTTAGCAGCTCGGCGAGTTCCGCTTGGAATGCCGGGTCCGGTTTGGCTTTCGCGTATTGATCGGTGAGTTCTTCCAGCGCGTGCATCAACGTTTCGGGGACGAACCGACGGCCAAATTCGCCGAATCGTCCCGAAGTTATCGGGAACTTGGCTGCTGGCCTTCTGCGGATTTTGAGTCGCGGGCGATGCGGGATTCATGGGCAAGCGTTCCTGTTGTGCGACAAGGTGATGATGAGATTGATTCTAGGCAGTCCCCCGGCAATCGCCAACCCTGTTTCAGCTTTCAGCTTTCAGCGGTCAGCTTAGCAGTCAGCTCTGCCTACCGCCTACTGCCAGGGATCGAAGGCGGGAAGGGTCTCAAAATCGCTCGGCTCGGGTTTTGATGTGAGCCGATTGGCCACGATTCCCCAAAATGCGGCGTTCGTGGCGTTCAAGATTTCTGCCGACTTTAACAGTTGTTTGCCGCGATTGTTGTTCGGGCCGATGACCAACAACGCCCCCTCTACCAATTGGCCGATGCTGGGGAAATCGGTCCCGGAAAGCAGCGAAGGGGAGTCCAAGAGGATTTGATCGTAATTCGTCTCGGCCCAACCGAGGAATTCCGCCAAACGCGGGCCTGCCAATCGTTCGCCGGAGTTGGCGGGCAAGGGGCCGGAGGGCATGACGTCTAAACCCGGTTGGGGCATGGAAATCAAATTGTCTGTCGCACTTTTGGCGAGCGAACGCTGTTCGCCAAGCATGCTCGACAGTCGCGCGGCCCCGCGAGTTCCAACAGCGAGGTGAGTCCCGCTTGCCTGAGGTCCGCATCAATCAGCAGCGTTTTTTTGCCCGTTTGGGCGAAGGCGATGGCCAAGTTCGCCGCCACGGTGGTTTTTCCATCCTGAGCCTCGGCGCTTGTAATCGCCAGCCGATGCGTGGGTTGCGGAGAACCTTCGATGGCCGCCACCAAAACGCGAAAGGCCCGCGTTTCCGGGGTGTCCGGGTCGACCCAGGTGGGAATTGCATCAATCCCTGTTCTTCCGGTCGGCTTCAACTCGCCGAGGCTGGCCAAAACGGGGGCTTCTAGTCGCCGCTTCAGAATCCTGCGGAGTTTGCAGCCGATCCTCCCGGAACTCGACGGCACAAATCAGCCCCAAACCCGCGATGACGCCGATTAACTGCGAAACCGCGAAGATCAGGCCGGGACGCGAGGGCTGCGTCTCTCGCCCAACCCGCGAAGCCGAAACCAGGGTGTTCCGCTGTTTCTGGGCTTGGTTCAATGAATAGATGCGTTTCAGCAGAAGTTCGTGTTTTGTCCGCATCCGCTTAAGGTCGTGGGCGAGGATTTCCCGTTGCAGGCTTTGCTCGTTGAGTTCCCAGAGCGCGGTTTGCTCGCTCTCCGATTGGGCAAGAAGCGAATTTTCGCGTGCCTCGGCCTTGCGGACTTTTTGCCGGGCTGCTTGAATCCATTGCGGAGCGTTGTTTTGGCTGCCGGCTTGCCGGACGGCATCGGCGGGCAGTTCTTGGCGGTTTTGCAGCCATGCTTGTGTGAGGCGGATTCGCGATTTCATTTCCAACACGCGGGCATGGGCGGGTCCGTATTGAACCAGCAATTGATCGAGAGCCGCCTGCGATTCAATCAACCGCTGATGGGCGGAATTCAGCAAATACAATTCTCGTTGATTTGGTCCCGTTTCCTCTCCGGGGCTTTCTTGCTTCAAGCCGGCATGGGTTTCCCGAACGGGTTGGCCTAAGTCTTCGCCATCGCGCACGGCTCGTTCGAGAAATGCCAAACCTGTCTCGGCTTCCAGACGAAGTTTTTCTGCCTCCCAGAATGCCCGGTTCAAACTTTGTACTCGCTCCGAAAGAAGCTGAGGATCGGCCACCGCGAACAGGGATGCGGGCGGGCAGGTTAAAGCGGCGAGTTCCGTTTCTTTCACCCGCAATTGCCGTTCGAGGTCTGTCTTTTCCTCGGTCAAATTTTGCCCCGAAAGCTGGATTTTCGGAAGGGCAGGAACGTCAGACATCGCAATTGCGACCGCCTCGGCGGGAGCCTCGCCCTCCCCGATGAGCGGGGTCGAGAAGTAATACACTCCGCCGAGAAATGCACATGCCAGCATGCCGGCCGCCAGCAGTTTCTTTCTGACCCAAACCATGCGCAGCAGCCGGCCGCCTTGCGCCGCAGGAATCGCGATGCGAGGGGATTTTGCTGGGCGTTGGTCTGGGTTGGTGACACGTTGCTTTCCTTGGGCGACCTCGGTTCCCGACAAAATTCGCCGCCCCCGCTGGTTTATAAAGCGGTCAGCTTTCAGCAATCAGCTTTCAGCTTAAAACCGGCAATGATTACACAAAAAGCTGATTGCTAAACGCCTCTCCCCTCTTGAATTTCCTTGCGCTGCACTGCAAACGATAATAAGTTTGTTTCCTGAGAAGATTTTTTCCGCAAGAGATGGTTGTAATCTCTTTACACCGAAGGCATTACATGTAACGCCTTCGGCGTAAAAACCCATTTCAGGCTCAATGGCGCTGACTTCGATTTCCTACTTCAACATTCAAAAATCATCACTCGACACTCATCAATCCGTTTTTGGTTGCGGCTCTGCCGCGCTGCGATCTGCTGCTTACCGTTTGAACTTACAATTGTTGCGGGCTCGATCACCCAATGCACGTTGCGAAAGGTGTCCCACAGAAACGTGTTCTGGCTGGGTTTTACGATCAGAATGTCTCCCCGCTGCGATGCGGAGGTTTTCGTTTTCGTTCCGCATGGCTTCTTTGATGCTGACTTCGATTGTTGCCGAGGTCGATTCGCCGGGTACGCGGCGGATGATCTGGACTCTATCGGCCACGGGCACGGACACGCCTTCGGCCACCGCGATGGCATCCAAAACTCTCAGATCCTGATTTACGGGAAGTTCGTAAAGATTCGGGCAGTTGACCAATCCCAGAACCTGAAAGAACTCGGAATTGCGGCGGTCGACCATCACGATGGCTCCATCGGGCAGTGCGTAGTCTTCCGGTTCCCCCGCTTCAGCGGAAGCCAGATGGATTTGCACCGTTTGCCCGGAGGCCGATTCTCCCAATTGGACAGGCGAACCTGGTTGTTGTCGGGGAAGACCACGGCGGGGGGAGATAAATTAGCCTTTCCCGGTTTGCGGATTTCCACGTCGCTGCCAGCGTCTTCGGTAAATCCCCCCGCCGTCGCAATCGAGGAGAGCACATCGCAGGATTGGACAGGCAGTACATAAACCCCTGGATTTCGCACGGCTCCCAACAGCGTCACGCGATGGGAATGCTTGGTTTTCATGGTGACGGTAACGAGGGGATTGCGGTATTGGCCTTGCCCGATCGCAGAGGCCGCAATTGTGTTTTCCGCTTCCCTCAACACCAAGCCCGCGACCGCAACCTGCCCGATGGCGGGCAAAGTCACGTTGCCGGCATCATCCACGCGGGCGGGAAAGGTCACAGTGTCTTCCCTCGTCAAACCGGCGGCGATGCAGACTTCGATCACATCGCCCGCGCCAATCAAATCGCTGGGGTCGATGCAGGCCGCGAACTGGGAAAGTGCCTCGCTTTGCCGATGCTCTCGACTGGGAGCGCAGGAGGTTTTCGGGCAGATTGTCGGCTCGATATGCTTCGGGCACGCTGCAACCCGATCCCGCCGCCGCGACCGCCAATAGCAAACGAGTGAAAGGCAGACGAATTGAGAAATCCGTTAGGCGGGAAATCGACATAACTTCGCTTCTCCGCGCAGAGGCTGCCGGAACCGAGGGGAAACAATTGCAAGTGGTGAGGAATTGACTTTTCCCAATCAACCGATTTTGTGAGAGAGTTCGGTTGGCTGGGGAAAATGTCGGCGAAAGGCATCGTATTTTTCGAGATTGGGCGGGACCATAGGGAATTGTCGAAATTCTGTCAATTCCGGCATCGTGGCGACTTTCGATCCAATCCGCCATAATGGAACACGGAAGAGAACCAATCTTCAATTGATTTGTGACGGGGTCGCATTCGGAGATGGCAAGCCATGTTTGCACGTGGAATAATTTTTAGTATGTTGTTCGCGGGGAGTTTTGCAAATGCCGAGGCAGCGAAAGCTCCGGGTTTTGCCGAAGTCGCTCCGATCTTTCACAAGTATTGTGTGGGCTGCCATAATCTCCGAGGACCGCGAAGGCGGTTTGACGCTGCATTCCTACGCCGGTTTCTTGCGAGGCGGAGAAAACGGGAAAGGCCTGGATTTGGGCGAACCCGCGAAAAGCCGGATTGTTGTTGGTCCTCACCGGGAAAGCCGAACCCGCGATGCCGCCCGAAGGCAGCGAACGCCCCGACCGAAAGAACTCGGCACTGCTGACGAGTTGGCTGAAAGCCGGGGCAGATTGGTCCCAAAATGGGGAAAACCTCGCCGCAACCCTCGTCACGCCCAAAATCAACCCACTGCCCTCGTTCGCAAACCGGTGAATGCTTTGGCGACTTCGCCGGATGGCCGAATGGTTGGCGGTCGGTCGGTACGGCGAAGTCGAAATTCTGGCGGGCAAGGACCAAAAACCCGTCGCACATTTTGAAGGGACACACCGGGCACATCAATGATTTGGGTTTTCTGCCCGGATGGCAAATAGTTGATCGTCGCCGCCGGCGAAGCCGGGCTGTTTGGGGAAGTCACGCATTTGGCGGACCGAGACTTGGAAACGTCAAACCCGATGGCGGGGGCATGGCGACCAACTTTATGCCGTCGCGATCAGTCCCGATGGACAAACTCTCGCCACGGGCAGTTACGATCAGAAGATCCTGCTCTGGAATCTCAAAACCGGAAAACGCATTCGCGAACTGACCGGCCACAACGGCCCGGTGTTCGACTTGGCGTTTCATCCCCAAGGCAAAATCCTCGCCATGGCCAGCGGCGACCGCACCGTGAAACTCTGGAATGTGCGAAACCGGCGAACGCTTGGAAACCTTCACGCGAACCCGAAAAAGAACAATACGCCGTCGCCTTTCGCGGGGATGGCAAATCTGGCGGCGGGTGGCGTGGACAACCGCATTCGCGTTTGGAGAATCAGCCCGCACCGGCAAAGCGGGCACCAATCGCCTGCTATATACCCGGTTCGCCCACGAAGCCCCGATTTTGCGGCTGGTGTTTTCTCCCGATGACCGCCGACTGATTTCCTCCAGCCAAGACCTCACCATCAAGCTTGGGAAACCAAATCCTTCACGCAGCAGAAAGACGACTCAAAAACCAATCCGATTGGGCTGTGCGCTTTGGCGGTCTCGGCGGACAATTCTCGATTGTTTATCGGTCGCATGGATGGTTCGCTCACCACCATTCCGTTGGAAACCGAACTCCGCGGGCGGAGCTTTCGGCCAAGCCGATCACGCGGGAACCGCTTTCAACTTTCCGGTCTCGGAACCCATTGGCCGCCGTCGCTCAAATCCACGGAAACCGAACCCAACGACACTCCCCGAGAACGCGGTTTCGCTCAGCGTGCCGGGCAGCGCGGCGGGCGTGCTGAACCCCACAGCAGGCCAATCGCAGGATGCACGATTTTTTTCGATTCCACAGCCAAGCAGGGGGAAACGTGGATCATCGAAACCGATGCCGCCCGATCAAATCCCCGGCGGACACCGCGATTGATGTGTCTGCATCCCGATGGCACGGCCCGTGGAGCGCTTGATAATTACGGGCGGTGCGGGATTCTTACATCACCTTTCGCCCGATCGACTCCACGCCAGGATCAGGTTCGCGTCAACAATTGGGAGGAAATGCAGCTCAACCAGTATCATGTACATGGGCGGCGAGGTCACGAAACTGTTCCGCATGCCTCAGGGGCCGGATTCCGCGTTTCTGTTCTACAAAAGCCAGGGCAATCGGAAGTTGTATTTCGATACCAGCGGGACGATTCACGCCTTGGGAGAGCCGGTTTACATCGTGGAGCCTTACGCCCCCGCCGCGAAGTTGATCGACAACGGCTTGCCGGTTTTTCCGGTGTATTACTCCAACGATGATGATGCCGACCGCAAATTGGGGACCGATTCGCGTTTGACCTTTACCGCCCCCAAAACGGGAAAATACTTGCTGCGGGTCAGCGACGTGCGCGGCTTCGGTGGCAAGGATTTTCGTTATTCACTCAATATCCGCCCGTTGAATCCCGATTTTCGCATCACGCTGGGCGGCAAGAACGCCACGATTCCCGCAGGCAGCGGCCAACGCTTGAAAGTCAATTTAGAGCGAATCGATAATTTCGACGGACCCGTGCGGGTCGATATTAAAAACGTGCCTTCGGGCTATTTGGTCTCTTCGCCGATTGTCGTCGAAGCCGGCCATCTGGAAGCCGAGGGCGTGATTCACGCCAGCCCAGACGCAAAGTCTGTTGACAAAAAGGTTTGGGACCAAGTTCGCATCTCGGCCACGGCGACGGTTCAGGGCAAACCCCTCACGCACAACGTGGGCAATTTGGGGCACATCAAACTGGGCGAGAAACCCAAAGTGCTGGTGTATTTAACCCCCGATTCCCAAGCCGCCCCGACTGCCGGTCCATCGAATGAATTAACCCTCGCCCCTGGCGACACGATGACCGCGATGCTCGCCATCGAACGCAATGGCTTCAAGGGGGAACTCAAATTCGATGTGGACAACCTGCCGCACGGGGTGATCGTGGACAACATCGGACTCAGCGGCGTACTCATCCGTGAAGGCGAAACCCAGCGGCAAATTTTCCTGACGGCGGCGGATTGGGTTCCTGAATCCACCCGCCTGATTGATGCCGTTGCCAAAGGAGCCGGCAACCAAGCCTCCGCCCCGATTGTGTTCCACATCCGCAAGCCTCGCCTGGAAACCCGCAATTGACGGGCCTCGGCATTTTCCGTAAGACTGCAAAATCCCTCCCATCCCGAAAACCAAGCCGCCGACTTGTCAGCGGAAGATCACCTGAAATTCTCTGCCGGGGAATTTTCGCGGATTGTGAGGAACCGTTTTTGCTCTCCAGGGTTTGATTCTGAGTTTGACTGCTCGCTTTCACGTCTCAAACCCGTTTGCGGGGAAACGAATGTCGCAATTCTTGGCATCAAAACGCTTTTGGCAAGTTTTCGCCTGCGGGCTGTTGTGGCTTCTCGCCGGAGGTTCAAAGTCCGTTGTTCGGGCGGAAGATGGGCCGCACACTCGGCCTGCAAATGCGCCCGGTTCAAGCCACTCGCGTGGGAATTCCCGGCGAGTTTGAACGCCAAGCCGCGGTGGTGCTGAGTTGGAAATCGGAGGAACTGCCGATCCTGGGCACGCTGTTGGAAATCGCCGAATTGGCCGCGAAAAAAGCGACGGTAATTGTGTTGGTCAATTCGGCGGAAGAACGCGAACACGCCGAAACCGCCTTTCGCATGGCCCGCATTGATGTCAAGCGGGTGCGGTTTTTAGAAGCCCCCGTGGATACGATTTGGGCGCGAGATTTCGGCCCCGTTGTGGTGCGAAACGCGGATGGCTCGGCCCATTTCGTGGATAGCGATTACGACGATGGCGACCGCCCGCAAGATGACAACATCCCGCCCGTCTTGGCCTCGGCGATCGGGGCGAAATGCGTGCGCTCGCTTTTAACCATTGAAGGCGGCAACCTGCTTTCCAACGGGGCGGGTTTATGCTTGACCACCAGCAAAACCGTGGCCGACAACGTAATTCGCGGCTACGAAGATACTCAAATCACCCCGTTGTGCAAGAACATTTTTCAATGCCGGGAAGTGGCCGTTTTGGAACCTTTGGTCGGAGAACCCACCGGTCACGTGGACATGTTCGCGACGTTTACTTCCCCGCAAACCGTGGTGGTTGGCCGCATGAATCCCCTCGCAGACCCCGTAAACGCCGCTGTGCTGGATCGCAACGCAAAAACCTTGTCGCAAGTTCGCACGCCGAACGGTTTGTTGCACGTCGAACGAATTCCCATGCCCGCGCCGAAGAAGATCTTTGGCGTTCCTTCACGAACGTGTTGTACTTCAACGGGTTTGTCATGATGCCCACTTACAAAGGTGTGGACGCCGGATGCAGCGAGAGGCTGCCGCGACTTTCCGCCGACTGCTGCCGGGTTGGGACGTTCGCGGCATCGATTGCACCCAACTCATTCGCATGGGCGGGGCGGTGCATTGCGTGACTCTCAATCTTCCCGATTTGAAACCCCCGCAAAACCGCCGGCCATTAAACGTCGTCCAACAGCAACAACCTTTGCTGCCCGTGCGGGCAAATCCTTCGGGAGAGCAAGACGATTCCCCGATTATGTTCCGCACGGAAAACACCATCGGCCGAGCCGTTCCCCCCGCCCATCCATTTACGAAAGATGAGTAACTCAAACTATTAGCGATTAGCATTTGGCTTTTAGCCATTTTTATGGAACAGATGTCTTCGCTAAATGCTAATGGCTAACCACCAGAGAAGAAAATACTGAGTGTGCATGCCTTTTAGTCTTATCATTTGAGAGAGTTAACTCACCTTACGGGACAGCGGGAACGTCTTGCGGTTCTCCGATGCGGATGATTCGTTGGCTTTCCAGCACTTTGCCATCCTCTTGAGTGGCTCGGACGTGCAGCCAATAGGTTCCGGTGGGATAATCCCCGGAAAGATTGGCTTTCCAAAGGTGCATGGAATTGGCGGGCTTGGGCATGTTTTTCCAAGGCACTTTGCCCAAGGCTTTTTCCGCTTCAAAAGCCTTTTTGTAAGTGGGATCGGCTTCGCGGGCGAGTTGCATCGGGGTCCATTCGCCGTTTTCGCCCAGCCGCATTTCCACGCGGGTTTTTTCCGATCCATTAAACACGTTGGCATGAACCACGGCTTCGTCCACGCGATTCGCGGGGACTTCCTCCTCGGCGTGAATTTGCATCTGGTAATCCTTCGATCGGCTCGCCGCGAAAAAATCCAGCGTGTATTCGTGCCCATCAAAATTGAGGATCGAATACCCGTTGGGCGCACCATCGGCCATTGTGGCGTGGGGGATGTTCCGCTCATCGGGTGCGCCTTCCCACCAACTTCCGCAGACCGTTACGTTGACGACATGATGGTGCGGTTTCGCTCCCCGCCAGCCATCCGCGCGGGTGATGTAGTGATGCTGATGCACGTGCCGATGGGCCGAGATCGACATGCAGAACGGGCGTTTTTCGATCAAGCGGTAAAGTTCCATGGCGGTCGTTCACATCCACGAGGGGAATGTGCATCATCAACACCACAAGCTGATCTTCGGGAATCATCGCCAGATCGCGTTTGATGAAATCCATCTGCTCTTTGCCCAGCCCGCCTTCGTAATGGCCTTCGCCGTTTTCCGTCACCAGCCATTCCACATCGTCCAAAGCCAAGAAATGCACGGGGCCGTAATCGAAGGAATAATAACTGGGGCCGAAGACTCGCTCGAAGGTTTCATCGCTTTGGCGATCGTTCTTGGCCTCGAAATTCATGTCGTGGTTGCCGATGATGTTGTACCAGGGGATGCCCAACAAAGCGATCATCTTGGCTTGCGGTTCGAGCACCGAGAGATCGTTGAACGCGATGTCTCCCAAAGTCACGCCGAAGGAAGCATCGGTGCCGATGAAATCCTCGACGACATCGTGGGCGATGTAATCCACTTCTTTTTGATTGCGGGGCTGCGGGTCGCCGAACATCAACGCTTTGAAAGCGTCCGGCTCTTTTTGCGGATACAGCGGGAAATCCACCGACGCGGGCAAAGGCCCCGTGGGAGCCACGCCGGCAAATCGGGAAGGCGGCGAACCGTTGGGCTTGTGGACGTAATAGAAGCGGGGCAGTTTGTCTTCGGACAACGGCGTCCGCCAACCGCGCGGTTTGATGACGAATAAAATCGTATCCTCATCCACGGGCAGTTCATATCGGCCTTGGTCGTCGGTCTTCACAATCTCGCGGCCATTGGAAACCCGCATGCCCGCCAAAAGTTTTTCGCCTTGGTCGTATTGCTTGTTGCCGTTGGCATCGTGAAACACAATTCCTTTGGCTGTGGGCGGGGTGTCCGCTGAGGAGCCCTCTTGATTTTGCGAGTTCGCCCAACGAACGGCGAACAACCCCAACACGAGAACCGGAACAGTCAAACTCACCAAACGACGCATACGGGCAACTCCAAGAGGAAAGGTTTCGGTGTGAAAAAGGCAGCTTAAATCGCGCAGCGTTAAGAAAGTATGATCGTAGCGAGAGTTTTTCCCGGCAGCGACCCGGCCGCATTTTTAGTGGCGATTTCTCCGCAGGAAAATGTTCAAAAGCCCCACGGGTATTCGTCGATGTTCTCTTTGGTGAACCGGATCGGGTCGGCCATGATGATTGTGGTGGGGTCGGTTTTGCTGAACCGCAGTTCTTTGTCGTAGCCCGGTAACTTGACGCCGGGTTTAATCTCCTGACCTTGTGCAACCGCGACGGCCACCCGCACGGTGAGGTTGCCGAGTTCGCGGGGATCCCACAGATAACAACTTTCCAACACGCCCGCTTTGAGGAAGGGCCGCATTTTGTCCGGCGAGGAACAGCCCGTCAGCGCGATTTGCCCGGACTTGTTCGCTTGCTTGATCGCCTCGGCGGTTCCCGGGCAGCGAATTGGAATCGAACGCGATAATCCCTTTGATCTTGGCATTGCTCGTCAAAATCGAGCGAACTTTGGCGATGGCCTGGTTCTCGTCCTCGTTGGTGATGATCGGCGGATCGATCAGTGTCATCTTGGGGTATTTTTCTTTTTGCCGGGCGATGGCGATGTTCTTCCAGTTGTTGAGGTTGGCCGCCGTCAGGCTGGCGATGACCACCAGCCATTCGCCTTCCTCGCCCATCTGCCGGGCGATGTCATCCATCAACGCGTAAGCGAGAACGGTATCATCAATTTGGTTGACCATCAGCCGCCTTTTGCTTTCGGCACTCTCGCCATCCACGGCGGCATCGCTGTCCCAGGTGATGACGGGAATCCCCGCCTTTTGGGCTTTTTCGATGAATCGCGGAACCGCTTTGGGTTCGTTGGGAGCCACGCAAATCGCATCCACGCGCTGACGGGTCCAGGTTTCCATAATTTTATGCTGCTCCGACCCGCTGTTTTGGGCAGGGCCATCGTAGATCAGTTCCACGCCCAATTCCTCGGCGGCCTCTTTGGCTCCTTGATGGCAAGCCTCGAAGTAGGCGATGGTTTTGAGTTTGGGAAGCATCGCGATCCGCAGCTTCCCACTGGAACTCTCTTTGCCACATCCCAGTCAGCGCGGCCACGGCCACCAAAGCCGCCGCAAGTCCAATTCCCCATCTGTTTTTCATCGTGTCGTTCTCTCGGCTGTCGTGAGTGGAAGAGTCGCGTTTCTCGATCGGTGTCGAAATTCCATCATGGAGTCCCCGCCTTCCACGATCAAGCCTAGGCGATTTTCGGGGCGAGGTTTTCCCCCGCTTCTCTCCAAATACGTTTGGGGATATACTGATGCGTGGATTGTATTTTCTTGCCGAATGGGGAACAGCCATGATGTGGAAAGTCACCGGAGATGCCTCGACCGATTGCGAAGGCTTGACCCGCCGGAGTTTCGTACAAGCCGGCATGTTGGGGTTGGGCGGATTGTCTCTCGCGGATTTTCTGGCCCTAAAAACGCAAGCGGCCACGGCCGGAAACTCGCCGATCTGAAACCAGCGTGATTTTAATTTGGATGAGCGGCGGACCGGGCCATCATGAAACCTGGGATCCCAAGCCCGATGCCGTTTCGCCAATTTCGCGGGCCGTTCGGGGCGATCTCCACGAACGTGCCCGGCATGCAATTCAGCGAAATGTGCCCGAACAAGCCAAAATCGCCGACAAACTCGCGATTCTTCGCAGCGTCCATCACGGCACGGGCGACCACACCAAAGGCAACCATTGGATGCTCACCGGCTTTGAAGGCCCGGACTTCAACAAGCCGGACAACAAAATCCAACGCCGGCCCGCCTTGGGTTCCGCGACCGCCCATCTGAAGGGGCCGAACATCCCCGGCATGCCCGCCTATGCCGCCGTCCCCCATCTTCGCGGCGGCACGGACAACATCTTTCATTACGCGGCGTACTTGGGCGGGGCGGCGAATCCCTTTGTGGTCAATTCCGATCCCAACGAGGCCGATTTTCGCGTGCGGGATCTTTCGCTGGCATCGGGTTTGACGTTCTCCCGCTTGGAACACCGCCGGGAGTTGTGGAAGATCCATCGACCATCTCCAGCGACAAGCCGACCAAGACCTGCGAAACATGAGCGCCCATCAACAGGCGGCTTTCGATTTGCTCAGCAGCAAGCCGGTTCGCGATGCCTTCGACATTTCCAAAGAACCGAAAAAACTCCGCGACCAATACGGCCGGCACACGTTCGGGCAATCGGCATTATTGGCCCGGCGGTTGGTGGAACGCGGGGTGACGTTCGTCACCGTCAACACGCAACCCTGGGACCATCACGGCACGGCGAATCGGCATCCCACGGAAGTCGGCGGGAAACTTTTGATTCCCCCCACCGACCGCGCGATCGCCGCCTTAATCCGCGATCTGATCGACCGGGGCCTTTACGAAAAAACCTTGGTCGTCGGCATGGGCGAGTTCGGGCGCACGCCCAAAATGAATTATGCCGCCGGCCGCGATCACTGGGGCCACGCCTTTAGCGTGCTGATGGGCGGCGGCGGGTTCAAAATGGGCCAAGCCATCGGGGCCTCCGACGACAAAGGAGCCTACGTCATCGACAAACCCCTCAGCCCCGAAGATGTCGCCGCCACGATTTATCATCACTTGGGGATTGATGCCAGATAACACCGCCATCCCCGACCGCGCCGGCCGCCCGCGTTATCTCGTCGAACACGGCAAACCAATCGAGGGGTTGCTTTCGTAGGATGGGCGGTGCCCCCTACTCACTCCGACCATCCCCGATAACCAACCCCGCGCTGCGGCCGGCATGCCGATTGCTCAACCGGGATCCTTCATCCGCCCTGGAACTTTGATCCGCCCTGAGGTGTCCGCATGGCAGCCCCGTCGTCAACTCTGGTCGTTGTGGCCGACATTCTCGGCGGGGTGGTGGGGTGGCTGGGGCGAGCTTACGCTCCAATGCAGTGAAAATATGCGAAGGCTGGGGCCGTGAGCGCGGCAGAAAACGCGCACACGGCCCCAGTCTTTGACTGCTGAATGTGGGTGGTTTACGAATCAAAGCCCCAGCCACCCCTCCGCAAAATGGGATTATTGCAGCACTCCTGCGATGACTTCCCCGGCGACGTTGGTCAGTCGGCGGCGGATGCCGTTGTGGTAGTAGGTCAACCGTCGATGATCGATGCCCAATAACCTTAAAACGGTGGCGTGGAAATCGTTCCAATGCACGCGGTTTTCCTCGGCGCGGAAGCCGACTTCATCGGTGTTGCCGTAGGCGATAGCCGGGCTTCAAACCGGCTCCGGCCATCCAGACCGTAAAGCCTTCTTGGTTGTGATCCCGTCCCGTGCCCAAGGTGTTGCCGTTCGATTGCGTGAAGGGCGTGCGTCCGAACTCGCTGGTGAATAGCACCAACGTATCTTCCAACATGCCCCGCTGCCTAAGATCGCTTCAGCAGTCCCGCGAGCGGGCGATCGATGCGACCGGCTTCGCGTCCGTGGTTTCGCCGCATGTCTTCGTGGCCGTCCCAATTGATGCGAGGCGAACCGAACGCACCGCCGGAAAACAATTGCACGAACCGCACGCCGCGCTCTAACAACCGCCGGGCCAGCAAACAGCTTCGGCCAAAATCGGCGGTGTCCGGGTTGGCTAGGCCGTAAAGTTCGTGCGTGGCCTTGGTCTCTCCATCCAAGTTGGCGGCTTTGGGGACGGCAAGCTGCATGCGGGCGGACAGCTCGTAACTTTTCATCCGCGCCATCAGCACATCATCGCCCCGTTCTTGAAAATGGGCCGCATTCAAGCGGGCCAACAAGCTCCCGGCTGGCCGATTCCGTTTCGCCGGCCATCGGCTTCGCGGGAAACAGATCTTCAATCGGTTCGCCTTGGCTTTTGATGATGACCCCCTGATGCTTGGCGGGCAGAAATCCATTCGTCCAATTGATGGAGCCGCCGGCGGGAACGCCGCGGGCATCGGGAATCACCACGAAGGACGGCAGATCGTCCGATTCGCTGCCCAATCCGTAAGACAACCAAGCCCCCATCACCGGAAAACCGTTCAGGCGAAAGCCGGTGCTTTCCTGAAACGTGGCGGGCGTGTGGTTCGAAGTTTCCGCGAACATCGAGCGAATGAACGTCAAATCATCCGCGACTTCGGCCAAATGCGGGAACAGTTCCGAAATCCAAAGCCCGCTGTTGCCCCGTTGTTTGAAGGCCCAATCGCTCTTTCGCAAGAGGCCGATTTTGCCGAAGAAGACATCGGGCTTTTTGTCGGCGTTCAGGGATTTGCCGTGGAGTTTTTCCAACTGGGGTTTGTAGTCGAAGGTGTCCACCTGGCTCATGCCGCCGCAAGCGGTGACGTGAATCACCCGCTTGGCTTTGGCGGGCAGATGGGGCGGGGGATCGTCGGCTTCGCCGGGAACGGCATCGGCTTTGAGCACGCCATCCCGCATCCATAGCGAGACCAACGCCGCCCCGCCGATTCCCGTTTTGGCCCACGAAAAAAACTCCCGCCGCGTGGGGTTGCGAAGTTGTTGCATGGCATGCTCCAAGGGGTCATTCTCCGATGTGCCTAATCCACGTACAAAAACTCGTTGCTGTTGAACAAGACCCGGCACAGGCGTGCTCAATGCCGTGTTTTTCGAGGAACGGCACGCACGCGGTCAATTCGTCTTCGCGCGGTTGGCGGCTTAATGTCCATTGATAGGCCAAGCGAACTTGGGGGGCGGGTTGGGAACCGGCTTCGGCGCGAATCCGTTCCGCGAGTCGGTCGGCCATCCGCAGCGAGAACGAATGATTCATCAAAGACAACGCCTGCAACGGCGTGGTGGTGATGGCTCGACGCGGGGCTTTCGCGAGGGATCTGGGCAGTCGAACACATCCAAGAAACCGCTGCGACCCGAACGGACCCAAGTGCGGTACAAACTGCGCCGCTGAAACGCCCAACCCACCGGATCGAGCATTTCGTAAAACTGCGAATTTCTGGTGAAGGTGCGAAAGTCCTGAAAGCCGGGGCCTTTCATGCTAGGGTTAAGTTCGCCGGAAACTTTCAAAATTGCATCGCGTAGGGCCTCGGCTTCCAACCGGCGGGGCGTCATCCGCCACAAATAACGGTTGCCCGCATCAACTCGCGATTTGGCTTCATCGAATCGCGACGATTGCCGATAAGTGGCGGAGGTTAAAATCAACCGATGGATGGCTTTCAAACTCCAATCGTTGCGTATGAGTTCGCCCGCCAGCCAATCGAGAAGTTCGGGATGGGTGGGCCTGCCGCCGTTGAATCCGAAATCGTTGGGGGTCTCGACCAATCCCACGCCGAAATGATAATGCCAGAGCCGATTGACGATCACCCGCGCGAACAGCGGGTTTTCGCGGGCGGTGATCCAGGCGGCGAGTTTTTTGCGGCGCTCGGCTTCCGGGGCATCGGGGTCTAAGCCGAAGTCCGCCTCGACAGATTTGAGCGCAGCAATTCCGCCTGCCGGAACGATGTCCAAGGGTTGGTTGGTGTTGCCTCGCGCCAGACAGATGCGTGGGTTCCGGTTGCCTGGGCTGAACCGCATAAACCGTCGCCTCGCGAAATCGATCTTGCTGCGATTTCCGCTCGTCGATTTCAAATTGAATGGCGGCCAGTCGGCTTTGCTGGGCGGGCGACAAGCGAGAAGCGATTTCCGCTTCGCTAACCGTATTATTTAAGACTCCTGCCGAGGCCGCAACTTCGGCGGCCGAGAGTGCGCGATCGTAAATCGCCGCCCGGTCGATGCTGCCGGTGAAATACTTATTTCCGCCCGGCGGAGAATGCCTCAATCCAAAAAGAATCTGTGATTGCCCCGCCGAAAATCGAACCGGCCCTTGGCTTTTGTAAGGTTTCCCATAAGGCCGACCGTTGCGATAGCCCGCAATTGTGCCGTTTTTGGCGTAAGTGATGGCGATGTGAACGGGCTTGGAGCCGGCAAGCGTTTCCGCTTCGCCGGCGAAGTCTTGCGTGCGGGCGAAATTGTTGCTGCCGGCCAGCCAATGCCCTTGTGTTCGCTCGCCGAAAACCAGGGCATCGAACACCCCGCCCTCCGGGGTTTGCAGGCTAAGAACCCCGCCCCCCCGTTGATCCAAAGCGGACACCGTGACCCAGGCTTCCAAAGTTTTTTCCGTGAAATCCTTCTTCAGAGGTTCCGTCGCCGCGAACGATTTGCCATCCAAAAGCAGCGCACCGTTTTCCACGCGGGCCTTGCCGCGAGGCGAAGCGTCGAGATGGCCCAGGCTGTCTTTCATGTCGCCGGCGAATTCCCAACGAGCATAAGGCGTGGGCGGCGGTTGAAGTTTAGCCGGTTTGCGTTCCGCGAGAATTTGCAACCGCACGGGGGTTTCGATCCGTTTTCGCTCGGCTTCCAAATCGGCGATGCGGGCGGACAGGCCGGCGATGGATTGTTTAGCGACGGCGGCCAGTTCGCCTTGAACGATTTTCGGTTGACCGTGCCGAACCCCCGCCAAAGCCGACACGAATTGATAATACTCTTTCTGCGTAATGGGATCGAATTTGTGATCGTGGCAGCGGGCACAGTTGATGGTCAGCCCCAAAAACGTCTGGCCCACCACGCTCACGATGTCTTCCATTTCATCTTGCCGAACCACGGCTTTCATCGCGGCGCTTTGCTGGTTTTGGCCGACTTCATCGAACGGCCCCGCCACCAAAAATCCGGTGGCAATCGTAGCTTGGGGTTGATTGGGGAACAGTACATCCCCGGCGATTTGCCTTCGCGCAAAATCATCGAACGGAAAATCCGCATTAAACGCATCCACAAGCCAATCCCGGTAACGCCAAGAGTTGGTTCTCAACCGGTCGCGTTCAAAACCTTGGCTCTCGCCGAAACGAGCCAGATCCAACCAATGCCTGGCCCAACGCTCTCCATAAGTGGGGGAAGCCAAAAGCCGATCCACCAAACGTTCGTAAGCCGCCGGCTTGGAATCCTTCACAAACTCCCCGATCTCTTCCTGCGTGGGCGGCAAGCCGAGCAAGTCGAAAGATAACCGGCGAATCAGCGTGCGGCGGTCTGCTTCCGGCGAAGGGGAGAGACGATTCGCCGCTTGGCCCGCAAGAATAAATTCATCAATCGGATTGCGGACAAACTCTCGCGAACCCGCATCGGTTGCCCTGGGGGGAGTCGGAGTTCTCAACGCTTGCAGCGCCCACCAATCATAGCCTGCGCGTTTGTTTGTGGTGAAGCGGAAGGGATCGATCGGATCGGTTCCCCACGTGGCTCCTTCTTGAATCCATTGCCGCAACAGGTTTTTCTCTTTGTCCGAAAGCGGATGCTTGGGGGGCATCTCATCCTGGCGAATTCGCTCCCAGAGATAACTTTTGTCGGGCCGACCGGGCACGATGGCAACACCACTTTCCCCGCCGGCCATCGCAGTTTGGGCGCGGCTGAGATTCAATTTGCCTTCACGCTCGGTTCCGTTATGGCACTCCAAACAATGCCCTGCGAAAATGGGAGCGATGATTTGATCGAACCGCTCGCGGGGCGACTCGGCAGAGAGCCGCGCGGGAATGCCAAGCATCAAGAGCAACGGCAAACTCAAGAGCCATTGTTGAAGGAATCTCTTGGCAATGTTCGACCGGCAACTTCGCAAGCGACCGCCTCCTTTGATGTACTGTTTTCGTCATACTGCCCCAAAAGCCAACTCACGCAAAGCACGCACACTGGATATTGAAGTTGGCTGAATTGCAGTTTCGGGTTGACCTCGGATTGCCATTGCCTTTTCGCCCCGATGGGGCGGAAAACCTGAAAAAAACGCATCATTCGCATCAACATGAAATCGAATTGAGCCTTGAAGTGTTGGAATCATTGTTCGGAATTCAGCCCTTTCCTTGGAGGAAATCGCGGTCGCGTTTCGCTATCGGCCTTTGTTGAGCTGGGTGAGGTATTCCACAATGTCTAACAGTTCTGCCGGGGCGATGGAGAACGCGAGGCCCTCCGGCATGGAACTGACTTTGCTGATGATGCGTTCTTCGATGTCTGCTTCGGGGATCGTCAAAATCTTTCCCCCGGCGATTCTTAAGGTGACGGCTGCTTTGGTTTGGGCTTCGACAAAGCCTTCCACGATCTTTCCCTGCACCGTCAGCACGCGCAGGGTCTGGTATTCCTTGGCGATGTCTTTGTTGGGATAGACGATGGAATTGATGATGTAGGAACGCAGATCTTTCGGTTTGGCCCGACTGCTAATCTTCGTCAAATCCGGCCCGAAGTTGATGCCTTCATTCTCCAGCCGATGGCAAACCGAACACACGCGATGAAACACGAGCCGCCCGTTTCGTGCGTTTCCCTTAAGAGCCGCGAGCGACTGAACCGCTGCTTCGTGGGCTTTAGGTTTGCCCTCTCCTGCAAGCACTTGCAGAAACGGGATGGCCTTCATGCTGGGGCCTAACGACTTGAGGAATTTTTGAAAATATGCCTGTTGATCGGGCGGGACATCGGTCAGTAATTCGCCTTTGACGTGGCTTTTGAGCCAATAAGGCCGCAGCGCCAACAGCGTATGTTCCAAGGTGTACTCGAGCCAATAATCCATGGGAAGTTCGATCGCGCAGAGCGCGATTCTTGCCCCTTCCGGCGAGTTCAGAAAACTCGCGCCGCGAACGGCTTCCAAACGCACGCGGGGATGCGGATCTGCAATCGCCTGCGTTAAAAGACCGACCAAAACCGTGCGGCTGTCGGCTTGGGAATCCATTGTCCGCAACGTGGTTCCGCCCAAAGCGAGTTCGTTGCTAAGAACGTGAACGGCAGCGGCGCGGGCATGAAAATCCTTCGCGTTCAGCAACCGCCTCAGCAGTTTCTCGTCGATCCCGTGAAAACTTTCTTCGATCCATAACGCTTCGCAAGCGTTGTGTTCGTATTTGCTTTCTTGGGGATCTAAGGTCTTTAACCAAGTGTCAATTTCCGCCAACACGCGCACTCGGTCGCGGTCGCGGAGTTCCCGGCGGGCACGGTAGCGGGTGCGCGGCTCGTAGGCTTTCAGTTGATCCAAAAGTTCCGGGATCGAAACGCCGAATTGCGTCACGGGTTCCAACAATGGCTTCTTCGTGTAAACCATGCGGTAGATGCGGCCGTGCTTTTTGTCGCGGTTGGGATCTCGCTGGGAATACTGCATGTGCCCAATCAAGGCGTTGCACCAATCGCCGAACCAGATCGCTCCATCCGGCCCGATTTGCGGATCGACCGGGCGAAAGGTTTTGTCGGTGGACATCAAAAGATCGGCGATGCGTTTGCCCGTGAAGCCCGCCGTATTGTCTTCATCTTTGATCTCGAAACGGGGCATGCCGTTCATGTTGATGACGCAGGCATAAATGAATTGGCCCTGCATCTCGTCCGGCAATTGGCGGGAAATAAGAAAATCGTTGCCGACGGCGGGACGCATGCTTTCGTTATTGAAGATGGGGTTGAGCGTGCGGCGGGTTTCGGGGTTCGCCCCGGACAAAGCGCTGGCCCAATGCTGTTTGGCGTTGGTTCCATCGCCCACAATGCCGTTGCCCCAATAATCGAACACGAAACACCAAGGGTTTCCATAACCGGGCGTCTGAAAGCGGCGGATTTTGAGCGAGCGGGGATCGAGAACGTAACAGCCCGCCGTGTTGCGATTGCGGAATGGCCCCCACGGAGTTTCCAGCGTGGTCGAAAGCGAAACGCCTTCCAGCATGTGCAGCAAACCGCCGTGCGACCATTCCCAAGCCCCCATCGTGTGGTGGGTGTCATCGGTGGCGATGCCGTCGATTAGCTGCGTGACCTCGTCGGCTTTGTCGTCGCCGTCGGTGTCTTTCAGGAATAAAATCCTGGGTTCATCGACGACCAACACGCCGCCGTTCCAAAACTCGAACCCGGTCGGGCAGATGAGTTTATCGTAGAAGACTTTGACTTTGTCGGCTTTGCCGTCTTTGTCGGCATCTTCAAAAATCAGCAGGCGGTCGTTGGGGCGGGGATCGCCCGGACGCCATTGCGGATAGTTGGGCATGCACGCGGCCCAGAGCCGGCCTTTGTTGTCGAAGTTGAGTTGGCAGGGATTGGCCAGCACGGGAAATTCCCGCTCGGAGGCAAAGGGCCGAACTTCAAACCCTTCCGGGATCTTCATGGTGGCGATGCACTCTTCCGGGGTGAGGTAGCGAAGTTCTTTGGGTTCGGCTCTGGGAAAATGCCGGCCCACGCCGGTGGGCGGAACGATGAGCTTGCCGGTTTCCGCATCATCCGGCTTGTCGGGGACGGGTTTGCCTTGGGCGATGTCCCAAACATAGCGATCCCTCACGGCGGTCATTTTGCGGATCTTTTTGTATTCCAGCGGGAAGGTTTCGGTGTCGTAAGTTCGCCGGCCTCCGTAAACGTACCAGCCGTTGAGCATACGATAATCGTTGAAGTGAACCCACGATTTTTCGTTGACCGCCGCCCGCAGTTGTTCGTATTTCTTGCTGCCGACTTTGGCTGGGTTGCTGCTCTCGAACAGGGCTTCATCCAACAGGCGGGCCATCAGCAAATCACCTTGGGCATTGAGATGCACGCCGTCGATGGTGTATTGCAGCCCCGGTTTTTCGGCGAAGACGGGTTCGGTGGGCGTGAAGAGATCGACAAAGGGCAGGTTGCGATCCCGGGCGATTTCCGCAATGGCGGCGGCGTAGAGTTTGAGGTTGGCGTTTTCTTGAACTCCCGTGGGCTGCCAAGGATTTGCCGATGCTTCAAAAGCCACGGGAGAAATCAACACGAACTGCGGGGCGTTTCCTTCGTGCGTGAATTTCGCCGTCTGTTGGTCGAGGTATTGATTGTAGCGCTGCTTGAAATAGATCAGGTTGTCTTTTCCCTGGAAGGATTCGTTAAAGCCGAAGAAGCACAAGAAAGTATCCGGCGCGAACACGTCCAACGGGTTGTCCAATGTGGTGTAATTGTTGGGACGCTGCTGATTGCCGACTTCATCCGCCGGCCAACCGAAATTGCGAAGTTTGAGTTCCAACTTCGCATAGCGGGATTGCAGCAGGGTTTCAAAATGGCCGGTCAAGTTCATCCGCTCCGCCAGCGAATTGCCCACGAAAGCGATCCGTTGGTGCGGTTGCATTTTTAGGGAAGGAGTCGCCTGGTTCGCATTCGCCAAGGTGGAGATGAACTGCAAATCCTGCGGGAGTTCTTCCTTGGGCGAGGAAGCCGGGCACTCCGTTTGGGAACTGGGGGTCTCATTCGTTGCCCAGACGGGAGAATCGAAATACTCGTTCCCACAAACCAGGCCGAGAACTCCCAGCAAAACGCAGCCCAATCCGGCCGAAAGGAGTTTTGTCGTCATCAGAGGCATCCGCATGTCGGTCTTCTCGAATTGCTAAAAGGGAAACAACACCCAGCGAACCAAGCCCTCCCCAATTTGGATGAGGTTTAGCGCTGGAAATCAACATGGTCTTTAATAATCACGTTATACAAAAACGGAACCGGAGGAAAGGTTCCCCCCGATTCCGCTTGGATTTTCGCTCTGCCTAAAAAGCCAGAAAGTGAAATGCTTTCGCCATTGGTTTACTTGGCTTCCGCTTTTTTCTCTTCGGCTTTGGGTTCCGGCGCTTTGGGTTCAGGTTTTTTCTCTTCGGCATCGGGGGCCGGCACTTTGTCTTCCGCTTTTTTCTCTTCAGCTCCGGGTTCCGGCTTGGATTCTGCCGGGGTGGGCAGTTTTTCGGCGGGGGCTTTGTCTTCTTTTTTCATATCGCCGTCATAGCTTTGGGCTTTGCCGGATCCAGCGGGTTGGCACGCTTGACAAGGCATTCCGTGGCCGTAGTGGGAATACGTCATTTGGCCGCAGTTGGAATAATACATCTGCTGGCCGCAGTTGGAATAATACTGCTGGCCACAGTTGGAATAATACTGCTGGCCACAGTTGGAATAATACTGTTGGCCACAATTCGAGGAATACTGTTGGCCCGAGTAATACTGTTGGCCCGAGTAATACTGTTGGCCGCAGTACGACGTTCCGCAAGAGGAACCACAATTTCCGCCGTAGGAATAACCCGAATAGTAAGTCTGCTGACCGCAACACCCCGCATTGCCGATGCTGGGAACGCCAAGAGCCAACGCCAACGCCGCCACATGAAAAAATCGATTCATTACTTTCCCTTTCCGTAAACAAGCTGTTAAGCATCCAGGAGCCACTGCAGCATATGTTAACGAGAGAAAATAGGCTGTAAAGGGTAAACGAGAAAAATAGAAACATCACGCACAATAAGAAGTTCAGGGGGAAAATCTGAGATCGGGGCGTGATCTGGTTCCGCAAACTCGTGCGGGGATTGCTTGACGATCCCGAAAACGCCGGTTACGGTCGGGAAATTCCCATTCCCATCACACAATTCGCTTTGGTGTTCGAGGAGTTTTTCCAATGAAACTCGGTTTCGTGTCCGCCATTCTTCCGGAGTTGTCGCTGCGGGAAGTCTTGGAAACCGCCGCCCGCTTAACTTACGACTGCGTGGAAGTCATGTGCTGGCCCCAGGGAAAAGCCGAACGCCGCTATGCAGGCGTGACGCATATCGATGCGGACGATTTGCCTGCGGAAAGGGTGGAAGAAATTCGCGCCCTCACCCAAGAAACCGGCGTGCGCATCAGCGGTTTGGGTTACTACCCCAATCCCCTCTCGCCCGATGAAGCAGAAGCCGCCAAAGCCGTGGAGCACATCCGCAAAGTCATCCAGGCTTCCGCAAAACTCGGCATCGGGCAGATGAATACCTTCATCGGCAGAGATTGGACCAAATCCATCGAAGACAATTGGCCCCGCTTCTTGGAAACCTGGCGGCCTCTGATTGAGTTCGCCGAAGACCAAGGCGTGAACGTGGGCATCGAAAACTGCCCCATGTTCTTCACGCGGGATGAATGGCCGGGCGGGAAAAATCTGGCCATCAGCCCGGCGGTTTGGCGGCGAATGTTCGCTGAGATCCCCAGCCCCAACTTCGGTTTGAACTATGATCCTTCGCATCTGGTTTGGCAACAGATGGATTATCTTGCCCCGCTATGGGAATTCGCCGACCGCATTCACCACGCGCACGCGAAAGACGTGCGCGTGGATTATCGCAGGCTGAACGAGGTGGGCATTCTGGCCAACCCGTTGGAATACCACGCCCCCAAACTGCCGGGCTTAGGCGAAGTTCAGTGGGGCAAGTACGTCTCGGTTTTGGGAGACACCGGATACCAAGGCCCCGTGTGCGTGGAAGTGGAAGACCGTGCGTTTGAAGGTTCGCTGGAATCCCGCCTGGCCGCGCTCAGGCAAAGCCTGACGTATCTCCGTAACTTCATCCCGCAACGAACGTAAAACGGATTTCGGTGATGATTGGCTTTCCGCCCTCCGCGCATAAAAAAACCGCCCGTAATCATGTCGGGCGGTTTTAGCGGGTGAGAAGAATACTGCTCCGAGTATTCCCAGGCGATGTTTACAATTCTTCCCGGTCCTTTTTTCCCATCTCATCGAGAATGATGGGATGCCAATCGCTAGGGCGTTTGGAGCTGGGGGTGTAGTTTTTGCGTGCCCACGTGCGGAGACGCATTTCATCGATGGGGTCTACGTCGCTTGGTTCTTCAATGGGGTTCGCAGTGGCCATGGCGGTGTTCATACCCGGTCCCTTTCTCCTCGACTCGAATGGTGCAAGACATCAAATTGACAAAGAACAACCGCCCAAAACTCAAAACGAGTTGATAGACGGTGATCGGCCTCATAAATGAGTTGGAAAGAACATACCTAGCCATCGGCATTGTCCGCAAGGGAATTCAGCGTATATTCTGTTTTTTTTCTTCAAAAAACGTGCAAGATTCGCTAATGATCGACCTAGACGGGATTTACGAGAAGGAATTGCCTCGAAAACTTACTCCGTATCGGATGGATTGGGGCGGATGTTCTCGAAGTATTGCCGAACCGTTTGCCGATGGCCGAGGGGCAAGGGTTCGCTGTCCAGCACGGCTTCGGCTTGTTTGCGGAAATTCTTGTAGCGTTCTTTGTAGCCGCGGGCAGCCAATTGCTTGGCTTCGGTCGTGCTGAGGATTTCCCGTTCACTGGGGCCATCGCCTTGGTTTCCGGTGACATCCAGTTGTTCGCGGTGGGAATCGATCTTGGTGGCGAGTTCGCCCAGCGGTTTGTTGGTTTGGCCCGTGCCCCAATTCGTGCTGGGACTGTCGCTTTTGGCAGTTCCCTTGCAGCCGTTTTTGTTGCATTGGCTTTTGCAAAGGCTGAGGCAATTCAACTGGTTCCCCAAGCATTGGCAGATCGACTTACACAAAGATTGCTTGCGGCACAGCCCGGCCAATTTGCAGGCGGCTCCTTGGCATTTCGAGTCGTTCTTCTTTTCCAGGGCCTCGGCCATTTGTTGGGTGGCAGCACTCATTTGGCCTTGCTTGGCTTTCGCCAAATTGTCCGAAAGTTTTTTCAAGTTGCCCGCAACGGTTCGCTTTTCTTTATTGGAAAGTCTTTTGGGGTCCAACTGCTCCAACTTGTCGGCGGCTTCTTCGTATTCTTTGTTTCGCAAATCGGCGGCAAGAGGCTGCATGGCTTCGGCGGACTCCACCGAATTCGCCAATGACAGCATCGCCGAATCGACCTGCTCCAAATTGAACGCTGCCATCGTGGCGGTGATGGATTGCTGCATCATCGAAAGTTTCGCCAAGGCTTCGCGCTCATCCACGGAGGGGTCGCGAAGTTCTTCAACCAACTCTTCCAATTCCTTCACAAGGTCGTCGATTTGTTCTTCATCTTTCTCCTTGGCCAACTCACGGAGATCTTTCAGCATGGTTTCATCGAGGTGGGCGGCTTGTTCTTCCAGCAATTGCCGGGTTTCCCGCGAGATGCTCGCCGACACCGGTTGCGAAATCGGCCATAGCATAATCACCGCCACTGCGATGCCCGTGCCCAGCGTGGCAAACAGCCAGCGCGGTTTCCGCCAAGGTACAACTTGACGGGGATCGATCCCGTCCAACCGCTGCATGGCATCGGCGACTTGGAGTTTCCGAAGCGGATCGCCGCGATCGTTCCCGGCGAATTCCAAAGCGGTGATGGAACGGTCTTTCAATTGATAATGCGAATCCACACGGGCCGCCGATTGCTGCCAAGGCATGGGCATCGCGAAACTCAGCAAACTCGCGATAACGCCGCAGCTCCCAATGGCTGCCAAAGGCATCCACCAAGCCAAACCGGAACCAGTTCGCCAAAGCACGGCGAAGACCACAGCGAGAACGGCCCCGCAAAACAAGCCGGAGATAAACCAGTTCAGCGAACGCATCAACCGTTGCCGACGATGAACGCCCAAAAGGCGACGTTTGATTTCCGCGAGCATGGCGTTATTCCTCGGGCGATTTGTGGCTCAAATTTCAAGGGCTACTATACAACTATTTTGAGAATTATGAAAGCAAATTCCCATTTTTTCATTTGATTTTGCCATCAGGCTACGGTTTGTGTTTCGCGGTTTGATGGGGATTTTCGTGGCCAAAACTGTTGGGCGGAGAGATCGATCCGCCTTAAAAACACGTCGAACACGAACAGCCCCAAGGCCCCCATCAATAAATAAGGCCAAAAAGGCAATCGGCTTTGCACCGTGCGGTCGCTGGGGTCGAATAACGCTTTGAGAGAAGGGTTGTAACTCCCGCCGCTGACCTCGGCGATTTCGCGAAGCAGGGTTTCGTTCGTGGGCTTTAGTCTCAATTCATCGGGATAGCCCACGACCAACGCCCGGTTCTGTCGCATGCGGATTTCGCCTGTGCTGGTTTTTTGCTGGAGCTCCATCAAATAGGCTCCTCGCGTTTCCATGGCAAATTCGGTTTCGTATCGCCCGGGTGCGACTTGCCGAAGTTTTAACTTTTCGAGTTTCCATTTGCGGGCCGATCAAGTTGAGTTGGGTCTCGGCGGACTGTTGACGAAATTCCCCAAAGGATCGACGGCATCCAACGTCACGCGGGCCAGTTGCCCGATTCGTTCCACGGTGACGAACGCGCCGCTGGCACTCGATTTTCGCATCGCGTGACGGATGACCTGCGCCCAGAACGGACCGAAGCCCGGCCAGGCCAGCCATTCGTTCGCCCAACGCGGGCTGATGTCGGAAGTGAAAGCCACGCTCATCCCCAAACCGTACCGCCACCAAGACAGCAACGGTTCGCCGGATTCGCTGGCCAGAATGAATTCGCTGGTCGGCTTGGGACGAGTCACCACGTAACCCAGCAGAAACGGGGCGTTCTCCATGTCCAACCCCGAAAGCACTGCCGTGGGCCGAACCACTTGCGGCACGAAAGGCAATTCGTTGATGGCCGACTTGCTGGCTTCGACGGTTTCCTTGGCGAAAATTTGCGGAACCGCGTTGGGGTCATCGCAGAAGTAATACCGCCCGCCACCAATTTCGGAAATGCGTTCCAAGAGCGTTTGGTCGGCCCCTTGCTCCGACTGCCACCGTGCTGACCGTCATCCGGGCCGCCGCCATGTCGCCGGCCAAGCCTTCAAAATCGCCCGGTTCGCTTTGGCCATCGGTCAAGCAGAATCACGTGCTTGAGTTTGGCCGAGGCCGACAAGCAATGCCTCGTAGGCATCGGACATCGCCGGGATAGATGCTCGTGCCGCCGCTGGCTTCGATGGTGGCGATGCGGTCGATGACGTAGTCTTTGTCCGAAGCCGCGTGCAGCTCGCTGACCCAATTGCTGGAACCATCGAACGCGATCACGCCGATCTGATCTCGCGGCCCCAAAAGTTCCACGGCCCCCTTGGCGGCATCTTTGGCCAGTTCGATTTTCTGCCCGCCCATCGAGCCGGATTTGTCGATCACCAACACCATCGCCAGGCTGGGCTTTTCACGTTCCTTCTCGAAAGTTGCTGCGGACGGGCAAAATCGTTTCCAGCGTGGTCTTGTAATAGCCGCCCAAACCGAACGCCTGATCGCCGCCCGTCATAATGAACCCGCCGCCCAAGTCTTCCACGTAGGTGCGGATGATGTCCATTTGGTGGAGCGTCATCGCCGTCGCGGGAATGTTGGAGAGAATCAGGCAATCGTACTTTTGCAACTCGGCCAAGTCGGTGGGCAACCCTTGAGGCGGACGGACTTCCACTTGCAAGTCTTGCTCCTGCATGGCCCAACGGAAGGAATCGGCTTGTTCGGGTTCTTGATCGATCACCAAGACCGAAGGTTTCCCGGCGGCAAACACCAAGCCCCGGGCTTCGTTGTTGTCCAACAGCGTGTCTTTTTCGCTGCGGACTTGAACGGCAAAATCGACTTGGCGTTTGTCCTCGATTGTCTGCCGGATGCGAAACCGGTTCTCGCCCTTTTTCAATGGAAACGTCGTGCCTTCCTTGTTGGACTCGACCGCACATCATCGCGAAACACATCCACTTTGGCGGGGTCTCGCGATTGGACTGCACCACGACTTCCACGAAGAACGGCTCCCCCTGACGGACCTGAGCGGGGACGATCACATCGCTGAGTTGCACTTCGGGATCATCCCGCGTGGGCAAAGGAATGATGTGCACCGGACACCCATTCCGAGCGGCGGCCGATAGGGCATCGCCCTGGGTTTGGTTGCCATCGGTCAGGAGCAAAATATCCGGCACTTGATCCGGCGGGATGGATGCCGCCGCCACGCGAATCGCCGCCGAGAGATCACTCCCCAGTCGCTGATCTTTCTCGATTTCTGTCGGTCCATTCGTCCGGGGATTATCCACGGGAGTCGAAGGAGACTTCGCGAACCGCACAAACTGCACGTTGGACATCTCCGGCGGATTCTTGCAGTTCCTCGATGACGTCTTTCGCTTTCTTTTGGGCCTCTTCGCCTAAGCTTTCGCTTTGATCGATGGCGACCAGCAGCGTCCGCTGTTTGGTGGGACTTCGCAGCGCAAGCCCCGCGAGGGCGAACGCCAAGAGAACCACAATCAACGACCGCACAGCCAGCGAACATCCGCCGTTGCCAAAGCGAGAAATCGCTCAGGCTGCGATAGTGAAACCAAACCACCACCGCCAACAGCCCCAGTGTAAGGAGCCAAATCGGGCGAGTGAGTTCCAGAGCATAAGTTGACATGTTGGATACCGCTCACGTTTTGAGTTTCAGGCCACGATTCGCCGTTGATGCAAAATCCATTCGAGACAAATTCCCACGGTCGCTCCCAGGGTGAGGTAGAACCACATCGAATGTCCGCCCCACACCGCCGGAGATTTCCGGCGGACTTGCCAACTCGGCACGGGGCCGAAGTCGCTTTCCGTCGGGTTGGCCAGATTCACGGCGATGGGGATGATGGTTTCATTCCTCAGTCGCGGATTCTTCCGGTTTGCGGAATCCTTCCGGTCCGGCCCACCAGATCCCCACCTCATCGAACGGCCCGCGTTGACCCGCTTTTTCGCGGGAAGAAAGCGTTTCTAATTGCCCGTGGGGATCGCAAAAGCAACGATGCCGGCCTTTCTTCCTCTTGGTTTGGTTTGGATTTTTGATCCTCCGTCTTAGTCCGTCTCGAGTCATCCGTGAATCGGTTTTTGGTTGTTGCCCGTCAGGCATGACGTGGTCTGTCCCGTGGCCATTGCGGGGCGCAGTTCGCCTTTGCCGCCCAGGAACGATTCCATCGCGTTTTTCATCATCACGGGAAACGCAATCCGCAGCGGCAAATCGCCATCCGCCAAACTTGACCGAAAGCACTAACACATCGCCTTCCGGGCGAGGCAAACGGGTGTAAAGCGAAGTCTCGCTGGGGCTTTCCAGCAAGGGATCCGCCTTTCGCGAAAACCGCAATTCACTTCGCACCGGGAAAGATCACGTTCTGCAATCGCACGTGGGCCATGAAGGGCGAATCCGCCGCTTGCTTGACGATGATCGGCTCGGCAACATCTTCGCCGATTTCCACAAATCGCTGTCGCTTTGGGGATCGATCACCAACACCCGCCCTTGGGGCACTCGGTCCAATTTTGTCTTATGAACCACCAGAATTGTCGTCGGCAGGCAATTTGAGTTTTTCGGGCAGCGAGGTCGGAGATCGTCAAGGCCACGTTGGGGATGGACTCGAACACGCTCCGCAAAAACAAACTGCCCGGCGTCACCAAAAACACGGGAATCGGATCCTGACCCGGCAACACGGCGACGGCTTGGTTGTCCGCCGCAAGCGCATCATCCAAATCCAACTTCGCGACCAACCGCCCGCCATTGGGGGAAATGTGATCCAGCGTGTCCCGCCAAGGTTTGCCCGGTTCGAGGGTCAGCGGAATCACATCCACGATGTTGCCTTCCAACTCCAAATCCAAACGGCATTGGGCTGTTTCCTCGCCGAAGTTGGTGACTTCGATCATCACTTGATAACTCGTCACGTCCGCCAGATTGCGGCGAACTTGGAACGAGGTGATGCCCACGTTCGCCCGGTTTTTTGCCCGAAGCCGTACACCGTCACGTCGGCTTTTCCAAAGGTTTTGCCGAGGCCGCGTCGGCGCCATCGGTTAGGACGATGATTTCCTGCTTGCCTTCCCGGCCCAATAACCGCCTGGCGAGTTCGACGGCTTCCGCCAATTGGGTGGGGTTATCGGTCGCGGACATTTGCCCGGCCGCATCGGCCAGCATCCGCACGTCGCCCGTCGTGCCGATCGCGACTTGGGGCAATCCCGCCCGCGGTCACAATCGCGGCGGTATCTTCCTGTCGAAGTGATTCGATCATACCTTGCAATGCGGCTCTGGACCCGTTTCCAGCCGGGTTTGCGATTTCGCCTTCATCGCGGGCGGACATGCTCGCGGAGTTGTCCACCACGTACACAATCCGCCGGGCATCGTTTTTCTGCCAAGCCCAAAGCGGATCGACCAACGCTCCCACCAACAACGCCAAAAATGCGAGTTGCAACAGCAAAGCGACTAAGTTCCGCAGCCGCCGCCACCACGCACGGGGCGGATGCTCTTTGCAACAACTGATCCCAAAACAACAACGTCGCCACCTGCCGGCGACGCAATCGCACCCGCAAAATGAACAACACAATGATGGGAACCGCCAGCAAGGCCCACCAGATGCGTGCGAGATTGGCGTATTCTAAACCCATCACGAAGCCACCCCCGCCATACGCATCATCCGCAAAATGAATTGGTCGAAGGGCACATCGGTCGTGGAATGCGTGCAGCTTAATCCGTAGTTTCGGCAATAGACCGCGATGGTTTTCAGAAACTCCGCGAAGCGTTCCCGGTACTCCCGCAAACGGCGTTCGGTGATGATTACTTTCCGCTGCTCGCCAGTTTCAATGTCCTCCAATTCGATCTCTCCCAAGAGATTGGGGGTGGCTTCTTCCGGGGTGTGAATCTGAATCAGATGCGGTTCAAACCGCCGCTGTCTCAATAAATCCACGCCCGCGGCGAAAGCCTTCCTGATCGTAAAGATCGGAGATGATAAGACACCAACCCCGTTCGCGGAGCCCGGTGCATCAAGGTGCGGGCGACGGCGGCGAGATCGGTGCGCTGCCGCCGGGTTCAAGCCGATCTAAAAATCGCAACACACCCAACACCTGATCTTTCCCCCGTGTGAGCGGTTGCCAAGTGCGAACGGCATCGGCATACGCCAACATGGAAACGCGATCCAAATCGGCCAAGGCAATGTAACCCATCGCGGCGGCGATCTGGCGGGCATAATCGAATTTGCTGGGCCGGCCCATGTTCATGCTGGGCGAAACATCCAGCAAAATGTAAATGTGCAAATCCTCTTCTTCCTGAACCGCTTCAACAGCACATCCCCGTGGCGGGCGTAGATTTGCCAATCGACGTAACTCAAATCGTCGCCGGGCGAATACTCGCGATGGTCGGCGAATTCAATCCCGCCACCCAATTGCCTGGTCCGCTTTGAGCCAACAACTGCCCGCGAAACACCCGCCGCGAAATCAGCGACAGATATTCCAGCCGAGACAAAAATTCGGGTTCAAGCAACATCGCATCGGCCTTCCAAGGATCGGCAAGAGAATCACTTCAAGGCTTAGTGTGCCATGCCCACGGCTTTGTGTAGGCATGCTTTCTGTTGGGAAGATGATGTGTTTCGATCAGACATGGCCACTCGAAGCAGTGGCCATGCCACCCTACACCGATTTATTGGAGTTATTTTTTAGGCGATCCCAATCTTTAATGGAACCGGCCCATTAAACGCTGACGGCCAGCTTTTTCGAGGCGTGATCGAGCACATCCGCGAGAATCGCATCCGTGGAGATGGCCTCGGCTTGCCCTTCAAAGTTCAATAGCACGCGATGCCGTAAACAGGGCAATCGCCACTTGGCGGATATCCTCCTTGGCGACGTGATAGCGGCCATCCAGAATCGCGTTGATTTTCGCGGAAAGAATCATCGCCTGCGCCCGCGCGGGCTGGAACCGTAACGCACGAACTGCCGCACCAGTCGGGCCGGCGGTTTCCTGATCGGGGTGCGTGCTCATCACCACGCGAATCGCGATATTGCCGCACATCGTCGGCAATGGGAATCCGCCGGGCGAGTTTCGACATGGCGAGGATTTGTCCCGGTTCAAACAACGGGCTGGCCGCAGGCGTTTCGGTTTCGGTGGTGCGGTCCAGGATGGATTCCATCTCGCCGCTGCTGGGAAATTTCACGAGCAGCTTGAACAAAAATCGGTCGAGTTGGGCTTCGGGCAGCGGATAGGTTCCTTCCATCTCCAACGGGTTTTGCGTGGCCAGGACGAAGAAGATGCCTTCCAGCCGCCGCGTCACGCCCGCCACAGTCACGCTGTGTTCCTGCATGGCTTCCAACAACGCCGATTGCGTTTTGGGCGTGGCCCGGTTGATTTCATCGGCCAGCACGATGTTCGCGAACAACGGGCCTTTGTCGAAGCGAAACTCCCGCCCGCCATCGGGCGTTTCCACCAGCACGTTCGTGCCGATCAAATCGGCGGGCATCAAATCGGGCGTGAATTGAATCCGCGAAAACTTCGCGTGCAGCACATTCGCCAGCGTTCGCACCAACAGCGTTTTTCCCAAGTCCCGGCACACCTTCCAGCAGCACGTGCCCGCCCGCGATTAATGCGAACAACACGCCATCCACAATCTCCGTTGCCCGACGATCACCCGGCCCGACTTCCTCCCGCATGCGAGCAAATCCTCTTGAAACGTTGCACATCCGCCTGAAGTTCATGGGCCGAATCATTCATGGGCAATCCGCCAGGGAAATGGATGTGATAATCGTAAAATCAATCCCTGAACAATCGGTCCGAAAATGGGCCGATGGGGTGGGGGCTGTTCAGACAGAATGTCTTATGTACGATCATATCGAGAACGCTGGTTAAGGTCCACTCACCCGCCATCTCGGGAGACCGATTCATGCGATTGGCTAGCTTTCCCCTCACGGTTCGCGTTCTCTGCTTGTTGGATGTTTTCGATCTGGGCAATCTTGCCGGACAAACCTCTCAGGGCACAAGAGGCCCCGCTTTCGCGAGAAGAAAAACGGGAACAAATCGCGGCGGAACGCTTTCTGCAATTGCTGCTGCGAAGACCCACTCACCGGGACCGCACTCGATCGGGTATTTGGCTTTCACGTCGCTCGCGGAAACTTGGGCGAACTGCTAAAAGACTTGGGAACAAAGCCGATCAAGCCGCGAAAGCCGGCGACGAAAAAACCGCCGGCAATCATTGGATGGTCATCGGACTTCTGCAACTTGCAAAGCGGCGAAGAAGCCGCGGCGGCAGAGGCCCTCGCGAAAGCCGAGGCGTGCTCTGAAAGACAATCCTTCGCAGCGTATCATCACGGTCAGGCGTTGTTGCTGCTCGGCAAGAACGACGATGCCACCCAAGCCATGCAAAGGGCCATCGACTTGAAACCGCCCCGCCACGATTTTCTGAACATCGCCACGCAATTGGGCAGGCTTTATCAACGGGCCGGGCAAAACCGAAGAGGCGATGAAAATCTGGAAGCAATTGGAAGACAGCTTTCCCGGCGATGATGGCGTAAGGCAACGCATCGCCCGCGTCTTGGCCGATGAAGGCGATTCGGCCAATGCCCTCAAACGCTATGATGACCTCGCCAAGGACTGCCAAATCGCCCAACGACCGGATTGTGTTTGCACTCAGAGCCGCCGATCTTCGCGTGCAGTTGGGGCAGAAAACACAAGCCACGCAGGATCTGGAATGCGCTGCTTACCCGCCTTGCGCCCGGGCAGTTATTTGTATGCCGAGGCCCGCCGGCGCATCGAAAATGCCTTTCTGGATTCGGGCGATTACGCCGGGCTTGGCCGAGTATTACGAAAAATGGATCGGCGATCATCCCGATGATGTGGGGGCGATTCTGCGATTGGCGAGAACGCTTTCCATCCAAGGCCGAGGCCCGGAATCCCTCAAATGGTTGGAGAAAGCCATCGAGCGTTCTCCTTCCGACCGTGCCCCCCGATTGGCGATGATCGATACTTACATCGCCGAGCAACAATACGCGGAAGCGGCGGCAGAGTACGAAAAACTCGCCGAGATGGAACCCAAGAACCCCGATCATCTCGTGCGGTGGGGTCAAATTGTGCTGGAAGATCCCAAAACGCCCAAGGACGAACGCAAAACCGAGGCCGCAACGATTTGGAAACGCCTGGCCGATGCCCGCCCGGACGATGCCGTCATCCAATCCCAAGTGGCCGACCTTTATCGCGGGGCGGAACTCAAAGAACAAGCCATCGCCGGTTATCAAAAAGCCATCCAACTGGCTCCGAAAGAACCGCAGTACAAGGAATATCTGGGCGAATATCTGCACCGCTTAGACCGGCATGAAGAAGCCTTGCCGGTTTGGCGGAGCATCGCGGCAGGCGATTTGCGGACGCGGGAAAATCTGGTTCGGCTGGCCGAGGTGCTGCATCAATTCGAGGAACCGAAAGAGGCGTTGAAACTCTCGCCAAAGCCTGCGAGATGAACCCCACCATCACCGAACGCCTGCGTTACGCCGAATGGCTCCGCGATGAAAAGGCGTTCGACCAAGCCCTCGCAACAATTGGAATTGGCGGGCGAACAAACCGATACCGTGGATGACCGCGACAAAGTGTTTTCGGCCCAGAGTCAAAACCTATCAAGACGCCGGGCAATTGGAAGACCGCATCACCCAAGCCCGCAAAAAAGCGGAAGCGACCGACAAGACGATGGCGAAGCGTGGCGGCGGTTGGCGATTCTCTGCGATGCCACCGGCCAAACCCGCGACTCGCTGGAAGCCATCGAGAAAGCCGTGCAGCTTGCGGGGGATTCCATCGAGACGTTGGACGTGGCCGCGCGGATGTACGAATCCGCCGGGCGCTTGCAGGAAGCCATCGAAAAACGGCGGATGTTGGCCGACACCGACCGCCGATTTCGCTCGGGCCATTTGCAGCGGTTGGCTTCGCTTTACTTGCGAATCGGGCAAGCGGAACAGGCCATCGCCACCGGCAAACTTTTGTTGGCGGGCGGCGGCGGATCTCTGGATAGTTTTCGGTTCTACGCCGATCTTTGCGGGCAAATCGGCCGCGTGGACGAGCGCCTCGACACCTACCGCCGTTGCCTGCGGATCAATCCCCGCAGCAGCGAAGCCCAACAACTTTTGGCCAGCCAATTGGCGGAAGATTTCAAAACCGAGCAGGCGATTGAACTGTATTGGCAAATGCTCGATTCCTCCCGCGAGTTAGACAACCGCCGGGCCGTGGTCCGCAGCCTGACCGATTTGTATTTGCGTTCCAACCGCTTGGATCAATTGGTGTCCCGCTTGGAAATTCGCGGACGGGAATCCGGCGACCGCCGGGCCACGATCGATCTGGTCGCCACCGCTTACGAACAAGCCGGCGATTTGGGCTTGGCTCGCGAAGCATTGGAAGGATTATTGCGGGAACAAGGCCGCGATACGCTGCTGCTGGATCGGCTGGTGGCTTTGGCCGAAAAAGCCGGGGAAGCGGAAGCAGCCGTGGAACTGCAAAGGCAATTGTTGCGTTTGGCTCCCGGTCGGCAGACCGAAGCGAAATTGGCATCGCTGCTGCTCGACATCGGCGCGGTCGATGAAGCCGAGGTGTTGTGGTTCCGCCTGAGCGAACAAGCCGGCGATCCTGCGCAAACCACCCGCAATCTCAACCGTTTGTTCGCGGCGGGCGAGATGAAGGTGGCGATTCGGCTGGTGGAAAAAGTTCTATCCAACGATCCCCGCGATTGGGAAACCCTGTTGCAATTGATGGTGTTGCAGGCTGCCGAGGGCCAATGGGAAAAAGCCGCGAAAACCGCGAACGCGTTCCGCGCTTTGAACATTGAAGACACCGCGCTTCCGGTGGGCGGGAAACCCTATCAAACCACAGTCACCCGAGGCGGCCAAACCTACACTCAGCCGCCCTTGAAGTTTATGCGGTCCCAAAACCTTTACGACCTCTATCGAATTTTGGATGAACGCTATCGCAATAGCGGCGGGTACACGACGTTGCCCAAACCGATGGATTTCGGGCATGCGAAACTGATGGCGTTGTGGGTCGTGCTGAAAGAAGATCAAGCCAATCTGAAAACACGCCTGGAGGCCGCCGCCAAGAAAGCCAAGGCCGAAGGAGCCACCGCCGATGATATTTGGGAATGGTACGAGATGGTCAACACGGTCGGCAATATGGATTCTTCGCTCTCGCTCAATTATCAAAAGCCCGCGAATTGGGGGCCGTTATGGAAACTGGTGGAACTCGATCCCCAGGCGGGTTCTATGGGGTTGATGAGTTTGCTTGCTAATCGGCAGAGCCTCTCGATGCGCGGGAACAGCGGCGGGTCACTCAGCCCGCTTTCGGAAGAGAAACTGGCTTGGATCAAAGACCATGCCTCCCAAGCCGACTCCGGCAACATCGCCTCTGGTTGGTACAGCGATTTCAGTTGGCCGATGATCTACGATAGCGAAATGCGAATCGCCGGGCATGAAGTCGATATAGAACAACACACGAAGGATTACATCGCGGAAGCACTGCGGAAAAAAGACATGAAGCAAGTTGTTTCTCTGATCACGATGGTTTGCAATCGAGGCGATGATGAGCAGTTATGGGCGTTCCTGGAACTCATAAGAGACAATCCGCAAGATCCCATCGTCAAAACGCGGTATCGGTCTGGTCTCAATGCCTCTTGTCTGTCGATGTTCATCTCGGAAGATCGGATCGACAAAAAACTGACCAAAGGCCCCCAAGATGCCTTGTATCGCAAACGGGTGATGACTTTGTTGGAAGCAATGCTGGCCGAGGAAGCCGCCAAGCCGGTCAAGCGAAGAAGTTCCCTCCGCCTCAGCAGTTTGGGCCAACCCCGCAACACCTACAGGATTAGAAACCAAAATTACGAACGGATTACCATTTCCTTCCCGCCCCAAGGGATTGGGCCGGATGATGAATTCTTTAAGTCGTTGTGGACGCTCAACGAGATATTGAAAGCGCAAACCCCGAATTGGGCCGAGCAATTGCAAACCGATGGCAAAAATGCCGACCCGCGTTTGCGGATTCTGCGGAAAGTGGTCGCGGGGTCGGTGCTGCAATGGAACGAAAAAACCGGGCAGGCGATTCCACTTCTTTCCGAAGCGGTAAAGCTTGCCGAGAACGAAGCCCAAAACGAAGAACCGGAATTGCGGTTGATGTGGGTCGATTTGCTCTTGCGGCAGGGACAAAAACGGCAGGCGTTGAAAGTCATCGATGGGCTGACGGTTTACGATCAGAACACGATGGGCGTCCGCGAGTTCGCCGCCGCCCGCTTGGCGGCGGCCATCGGCGACAAAGACCGCGCCCGCCAAGCGGCGAAGCGGTTGTTTGGAGTCCGGCTAGACACCGACACCCAAATCGAACTCGCCAAGCTGATGCGCTCGCTGGAAATGCACGAACTGGCTGCCGATTTGGTCCGCCGCATGCGCTCGCGCGGCGGCAGCAATACCGAGCAACTCAATTCGCTGATGACCTACTTCGCGGCCCAAGGCGATAAGGAACAAGCCGCCGAAGTCGCCGTCGAACTGTTAAGGCGCAGCCAACCCAGCCGCCGGCAATCCTCGAATTCCACTACGCTTATCGAAGCCCGCCGCCGCTCGGCTTTGCAAACTTTGGCCAGCGTGGGCCGGCTGACTTCCCTGATTCAATCCACCGAGGAACGCCTGAAACGCTCCCCGAAATCGCAGCGGATTCGCGGAGAGCTCGCGGAAATGTACGTCTCTGCGGGGCAATCGGCCAAGGCCCAAAAACTGCTCGGCGAGACGCTTGTGGGCGACTTGCAAAGCCTCAATGCGTTGGAACAAGCCGCCAAGCAATTGGCCTCCGCCGGGAAGCTGGATGAAGCCTGCGACGCCTACTTGAAAGTCCTCCGCCGCAAACCGGATCTTTTTGGCAACGACTATTACGAAATCATCCGGCCTTTCCAGCAAAAGAAGCGGCTGGGCGAATTGGCGGACTTAATTCTGGACGTGGGCGTGCAGCGGTTTCGCGACTACCGCGTGGCCTATTTATGCCGAGAGCTTTCCCGAGATGACAAGCAAGTAGAAAAGTTCAAGACTTTGTTTTTCGCGATGCTGAAACAACCGTCTTCCACCGGCAACGCGATGCAGGGAATCAATCAAATCCTGAGTTACAGCCAAACCACGCTGAAAGATCCCGAAGTGGTCGCCGAGGTAAGGGACTACATGATCCGCGCTTCGCTGGAAAGCATGGGAGATTGGTCCGCTTTGTTCAGCAGCTATTCCACGAGCGGCGATGGCCGGCACAAAAACGCAGCCATGAATTTTGTCGAAACCATCGCAACCGATGAAAAACAAGCCCAGCTTCTGGAAGATCAGATTCGGAAAACCCTGAAAGAGCACGAAGATTGGTACGAAGGCAAGGCTTGGCTGGGCACGCTGCTGGTCGCAAGAAAACAATACGAACAAGCCAAGCCGTTGTTGGAACCTTTGTTGGACGAGAAAACCCAACCCGCGCCGGGTTACACCGTGTTCTGGCTGATCGGCAGCCTGATCGACAAGCATGAACCCATGCAAGACCTGGCCTTGAAAATGTATCGGCTGTCTTTGAAGAACCATGCTGCGGAAATCTATCAGAGCAGCAGTTCGGGGTTCCAATACACCTTGGCCGGCCGGGCTTGTTCTCTCTTGAAGGATCTGGGCAAGCGAGCCGAAGCCCGCGAATTGCTGCTGACTTCCCTCCAGGAAATGGAGAAACACCCCAACCGGTATCCTAACAACGCTGACTACGAAGCCTACCAGAAGATTAACCAAACGAATTCGCTGATGACGTTTTTTAAGGATCTCGAATATCCCGCCGATGGCCTGCGGTTGGCACGCAACTTCGACATGTCGCTGTTCGAGAAAGCCGGCCAGTATAGCCGGGGGGAGGGTCTTAAGGAACAATTCCTCAAACAGCGGGACAATCTGTTGAACCAAGTCCGCAAACAGGGCGGATTGGCGACGGTGGAATCGATGATCGATGGCGAAACCGCCGGCCCGCATGCCGTGGATTTGGCGATCACCGTGGGCGAGCGGCCCTTCACGGCAGGTGGAATCGAATCGCTTTGGATCGAAATGCTCGCAGAGGCCCGCAACAAACCCAAACTTGAGGTCAAGCTCAAAACGTTAATCGCGCAACTGAAAACCCTCCGCGAAAAACGCCCGCAGGATGATTCGCTCGCCTTGGCTCATGCGGTTGCTGCGAATGTCGGCCAAGACAAAAAACCGCTCCGCGATCTGCTGCCAACGTGGCAGGCGGTGACGAAGGCCGAGGCTGAAACGCTGGATAATCCCGGTTTTCGCCGGCAGGCGTTGATGCTGGGCGTGATTTATTTGGGGCAATCTGCTGATTTAGAAGATCGCGAACTGGCAGGTTCCATCGCCACGCAAAAGCTTAAAGATTGGTCTTGGGCGGATCGCATGCTGCTCTTTGCGGAATTGGGCAAGCAGGCCATCGACCGCAAAGAACCGGAGACCGCCAAAACGCTTTGGCGAACCTTGTTGGCCGATCCGCAAAGCCAATTGATGCTCTTGGACCTAGCCCAAGCCGCCGCCCAATCGCAGATGCCCTTGCTCTCCTGCGAAGCCGCCGCCGCTGCCGCCGGAGCACCCGAGAAAACTCCCATCACCACCGATCTAAAGCCGAAGGCCAACAGCCTCGGCTCGCTGCTTTCCACGGGGGGGAATCGCAGCACGATTTCTTCTTCCACGGTCGTGACCACGGAACTCGATCCGGCGGCAGTCCGCTTGGCGCAAAGATTGCTGGAATTGGATGATGTTTGGCGGGCGAACAAAGTCGCCCCCAAAAAAGTTTGCGACGCGATGATGAAAATTGTCTTCGGCAAAAACGGAACCCATCTCAATCCGCTTTGCATTCCGGTCGTCGTTCAGCCCAACAATAATCTGGCGGCCGATAGTGTTTACAACCGGCTCTCGCGGCGGGCGAAAAATACGAAAACCACCGATCAACTTCTTGCCAAGCTCACGAACGACGATCCCGCCTCGCATTTATTGGCGGGCTTGGCTTTATTGCGGAACGAGCAAAGCGAGGAAGCGGCGAAGCATTACGCGAAAGTCGATCCCGCGGGTTTGAACGCCTTGCCCAAAGAAGCCGTGCTGCAAGCCCTGCTGCCCGCGCTCGATGATGAGGCGTGCCGCAAGGAAGTTTTGCGAATCGGGATTGCCTTCGTGGGCCAAAACAAACCCACGCAGAAGTACCAAGAAGTCGCACCCTTCGACACGTTCTCTTTTGTCTTGGCCCGCGCGGCGATTCGCAACAAACAGGTTGCCTTGGGATTGACGGCAGTCAACGATTATCTCGAAATCAACGAGCACGATAACCAACGCTATTCGGGAACCTCCGGGCTAACTCGCCGAATTAGCCAACTCAACAACGTGGCTCGGTTATGGGCCTTGAACGCGCAAATCAAACAGGCCCTAGCCTTCGCCCAGATGCGGCAAAGTCTGTTCGAGATGGGTTTGGACAACTCGAACGATCTGGTGGGAGGGACGATCCTGCAGCGAATCGAAAACATGAAAGACCACAAGCGAATGTACGGCGTGCTGGCCGAGTGGAGTTTCGCTGGCGATGGACCGCTGCCCGTGCTGGCTTCCGTGGTTTCCCGTCAGCCATTGCCCGCTTGGATTCCCGAAGAGACGGGCGGGAAATATCCCAAGTTCTCGCCGGTCGCCTCGAAGGCTTTTCCGATTGTCTCGAACTGGTACGCGCTGGCGAAACTCGCGGCAGAGACCAACCAGACCGAGGATCTTTTGAAGCGGCTCAGGGAAGCCCATCAGCAAAAACGCGGCGGTTCCGCCGAGGCGTTGGGCATCGCTTTGGCTGTCGCCGGGGAGTCCGTTCCCGTAGAACTCTTGAGCGAGATCGCCAAACGGATGGAAGCCACTTTCCCCGAAGGGAATGAAGTCAAGACCGCGCTGCCCCTGCCCGCCATGCAGCTTGCCACGATTCTGGCACAAACATCAGATCGCGCGGACCAGGCGCGAACAATCGCAAGCCATTTTGAAAGGCACGCCCGCCCGCAGAGCCGACGCTACATCATGCGCCTGGGTTTCGCGCTACCGCTACGAACGGGGATGGTCGGAGGAAGCGAAACTGAGTCCCGCCGAGCCACTGCTGCATTGGCTGGCTTCGAGTTCCGCACCGGCGGCGGAATATGCCCAGGGCTTGACGCCGCCAATCTGGCTCACGGATGGCAAAAGTCAATTGTACAAGCTCTGCGGAATCCGCCACGACCGCTTTTCGTTCCGCTACCCGCTCGCGGGAAATTTTGAATTTCAGGTGGAACTCTCCGATGGGGAATGGAGCGAATCTTCTGTGTTGGTAGGCGGCCTGCGTTTCGGATCGAACGCCTACGCGAGCGCCGTCGATGTTGCTGCCCCCGCCGACCGAGACTGGGTGCGGTGCGAGACATCGGTGATTAAGAAAGGCGAATGGAACCTGCATGCGTTTCGCTTTGAGGGAGACACGCTGACGTATCTCATCAATGGAAAACCGATTTACAAGGAACCAAGGCGAAAAGGAATGCCCTGGATTGCCTTGCATTCGCGGGGCGACCACTCACCGACGGGTGCGCGAAATCTTCGTTTCACGGGGGAGCCGCAAGTTCTCCGCGAGGTCAATCTGTTGCCGGACGATTCGCTCCGCGATTGGTCGGGCCACTACTACAATCAGCAGATGCCCACGGCGAACGTCAATCACGACCCGCAGAAACCCCAGGTCACGAGGGTCAGCAAGTATCGAACCGCGAAAGCCCGGCCAATTGGCCAATCTGGCCTGGACCATCAACAAGAAGGGCGAACTCATCAGCGGAAAAGCTTCAGGGCCAGGGGCGAAGGTCCGGAAAGGCCAAAGCGTGATTCGCTACGAACGCCCGTTGGGCGATGGGGAAACGCTGTCTTACGAGTTCTATTACGCAGCGGGCAAAACGGAGGTGCATCCCGCCATCGGACGCACCGCTTACTTGCTTCATCCCCAAGGCGTGCATCGCCATTGGATGACCCAACCCCGCGGCCCTTGGAAATTGCCCAAGGATTACGAAGCCCCGATCCATCCCGAAAACCCGCTCGAACTGCCCTTAAGGGAAGCCGCGTGGAACCGCGCCTCGCTGCACCTCGAGAAAAACCGGCTGCAAATTCGCGTGAACGATGCGCTGGTGCTCGATGAGGAAATCGCGGTGCTTCCCCAAGGCACGATTTTCGGATTGTTCCACTATGCCGACAAAACCGAGGCCCGGTTACGCAACATCAAACTCACCGGCCCCTGGCCCGAAACCCTGCCGAAAAACCTTTTCGAGCAAGCCAAAAAAGAGTAAACGACCCGGGAAGCACTGGAGATTTATTCCCCCGCACGCGGGAGGAAGCCGGCGGAGGATTGGAAAAATCGCTTGCGGCGCTGTTGGGAATCGCCGGCGGTCTGTGAAGATTCCCGCAAATCGTCTAGGTTCGCCGCACAATATCGGCAGCCGACAGTTTGCAGATGGAAGCCGATGTATTCCATTTCCTCATCGGGCAAGGCATTAAGCAGATAACTGCCGAGTTCCCCGCGCGAGGGGCAACTCAGCCGCAGCCGCTGCCAGATTTGGCCGACCGAATGTTCGCCGGCATCGCGTCGCCGCATGAGTTGAGCGACTTCGCGTCGCAGTGCCTCAGAGTTTCGCAAGGCCGTCTCGATGGCGGTCATCAGCTCGACGGGCAAAATTTCATCCACATAGCCCAGTAATTGGGCGGAAGTCAATTCGTGCCGGCTCATTGCAAAGTCCTCGAAAAAATACGTGTCCGGCCTTCCATGATAATCCAATTGGTGGCGGCTTGCGACGGGGAATCCCGATCGTTAGCATGCTTAGCAAATCCGGTCTGATCGGAGTTTTCCGGTGCAAAAATCGGCTTTTCGCGGACCGACACTAGCTCACTTGATGGATTTCCAGTATCGTGTCTGAAAGGTTTTTGATTGCGTCGGTGAGGCGAGAGACATTCCGCGCCCGACAAATCCCCATCCCCTTGTTGCAAGACTGAAGCGGCCTTGTGATCCAGTATCGCCACTTTCGTAATACCGACCCCCCCCATTTGGCTAAACTTTGGCGGGATTGTTCTCTCGGTCGCGGTGCCGCCGGCGGGCTTCGTTGCGACGCTTTCGAGACGTTGAATTTTGCGCAGCCGTATTTCGAGCCGCAAGGGTTTATTCTCGCAATCGACGAAGACGAAGCCGTCGTGGGGATGGTTCACGCCGGGTTTGGCACGAACGACACCGAAACCGGGTTGCTGTTGGAATCCGGCGTAATTTCCGCTTTGATGGTTCATCCCGCCTACCGTAGAAAAGGCATCGCCCGGGAATTGGTGTCCCGCGCCGAGGACTACCTGAAAAGCCGGGGAGCCACAAACATCTTCGCCGGCCCCGCCGAACCGCTCGACCCGTTCTACTTTGGGATGTACGGCGGCAGCCAGCCTTCGGGTTTTCTCGCCAGCGACCCCGACGCCGAACCGTTTTTCAAAGCCCTGAATTACGAACCCTTCGAGCGGCACGCCATTTATCAACGGGACATTTCGCAGCAAAGCGACCCGACCAACATGCGGTTGGTCGCCATTCGCCGGAAAATGCAGTTGGTCATCGCGCACCAAAGAGGCGAGATGTCTTGGTGGTGGATCACGCGCTTTGGGCGTTTGGATTCGGTCCGTTTTCAACTCGTTCCCAAAGAGCGAGGCGAATCCTTGGCCGAGGTCACAGTGCTGGGTTTGGATTCTGTATCTGGACAAATGGCAGGAACGCGTGATCGGGTTGACCGATTTGCGCGTGGAAGAAGATCAGCGAATGCAGGGGTTCGGCCAGCGCTGTTGATCGAAGTCTGCCGCCGGATGCGGGATGAGATGGTCACCCGCGTAGAAGCCCATGCCTCCGAAACCAATCCCGGAGCGCTCGCGGTGCTGGAATCTGCCGGCTTCGAGCGCGTAGACACGGGGATCGTTTACCTGAAAATCAACGAGGATTCCGCCGAGTTCGACCCCGAAATGGAAACCGTGGAAATCGATGATGCCATTGGCCTGAAAATTCAAGAGTTCGTTTCCCCCCCAACGAATCAAAGCGGCTTAATCGATGGAACCACGATTCATTACGAGGACACGTCGATCCAGAAAAAGTAAACACCGTTTGCTAACTCACCGAATGCTTGCCGATGATTCCGGCAGAGCAGAGTCTTCTCGCTTTCCCTGCACCGATTTTCGGCTTTTCCCTCAAGTGGATTCGCGTTTTGGCTGAAACCGCAGGCTTTTGAGCAAAGAATGCGGGCTTTTCCTGGCAGACTTTGCCGAATACTCCGACTTGCCCGTTGGGAGGATTCGCAACGGGAACGGTCTCGGCGTGAAAGTGCCCGCATCTTGCCGCCGATGGAAGGGGGAGTCCGCGGATCGCCGCGACGAGAAAGTGTCCCCACCCCAATTCGACGAGGCTCTTATGTGTGAATCGTTGGAGGAGATCCGGTCATTGGATGACCTGCGTGCGTATGTGCATCAAACGCTGTGCCGAAAAGAGAACCTGCTTGCGGATCAGTTCGCGATGAGCGAAATGCAGCTTGTCCGTCGAGGCCGCAATTGCGGATTGCAGTTCTCGTTGCAGGGGCCACGCAGCGTGCGACTGGGGGCAATTTGGGCTGCGGATCATAACATGATCTATTTTTACGATGCCCAAGGAGAACGCTACGCCAAAGTCCGTCTAAGGCACCGCTTGCTGCCGGAAGAGGCGGATTCCCGCAACGCGGCTTAAATTTAACGGGCAGAAGCCGCCAGCCCGGTTGCAGACGACTCGGAAGCATCCCATTGAACGAGCCGAGTTTTCGCCGCTTCCGAACCGTACTTGCCGGCGATTCGATAATACAGCTTGGCCACGGAACGTTTGCCTTCACGCTCGGCTTGTTGTCCCAACCGCCAGTATTTCTCCGATTTGGCGGCGGGCTGCGGAGCGATCTGAGCCGTGCTGGGAAGTCCGCTGTGCCTTGCTTGCAATTGGTTCCAAGCGTGCCCGGCATTCCCTGAGAGATGGGAACTTCCCGCAGGCGAGGAGGTCGTTCCTTGGTTGAGTAGATATTGGTCCATCGCTTCAAAATCGTGAACGTAAACGCCCACGCTGACTCCGGTGTGTTGGCGGTCCAAACCGATGTTGGTTCCCGAGCGAAGCGGGCCGAAAGTCGTGCGGGATTCCCTGGCCTGGCCGATGCTGCCCAAATGAATGCGGCCACGGTCGGGCACGGAAACCGTGGTATTGACGGAGGTCGCTTCGAACACGGGTTGCTGAACCGCCACTTGGGCGAAGACCGCTTGCGATGGACCGGCCAACAAAACAAAGCCGCCTAAGAGAATGAGTGAGAAATTGCGAGGGAGCATGCCGCATCTCCTGTGTGGGAATCCTCGATTGGCCAAACCTGCCGCCCGCTTTCACAATTCATCCTAAAGGGTTCCGCATCGCGGGGCAACTGCGATGCCGAGAATTCAGCGGGCGGTCCAACCGCCATCCACAGTGACGAGGCTGCCGGTCATGTAGCTGGACGCATCGCCGGCCAGAAAAATGGCGGCCCCTTGAATTTCTTCCATGCGGCCCCAGCGCTCCAACGCGACCGCGCCCAAGATGAATTTCTTCGTCTGCTCATCATTGGCGATGGGTTCGTTCATCGGGGTCAGAAACGGCCCCGGACAAATCGCGTTGCAGGTGATGTTGAACGGGGCCAACTCCAACCCCAAGGCCCGCGTCATCTGCACCACGGCCCCTTTGCTGGAAGCATAAGGGGTGCGATTGGACAAACCCACTACACCCAACGTGCTGGCCAGGTTGATAATTCGCCCGTACTTGGCGGCTTTCATGTGCGGCACAATCGCCCGCGAACACAGCCAAACGCCATTCACGTTAATGTCTTGCACTTTCTTGAAATCTTCAAACGAGACTTCTTCGATCGGCCCGCGCACGTTCACGCCCGCGTTGTTGATGAGAATGTCGATCTTGCCGAACTCGGCCAACGCCCTCTCGGTCATCGCGGCCACATCGTCGGGGGAAGTCACGTCCGCACGGATGCCGATGGCTTTCCGGCCGTAATCTTGTGAGATCTCTTTCGCAGTGGTGACGGCTTCTGCTTCGTTTCGGCTGGCAAGTAAGAGATCCGCCCCGGCGGAAGCCAACCCGGCGGCCATCGCGGCCCCCAGTCCCTTGGAACCCCCCGTCACAATCGCCGATTTTCCGCTGAGGTCGAACAATTTAATGCCTGGCAGCATAATGGAAATCCTTCATTTTCAAAGGTGATAACGTTCAATGGCGGGCTTCGGACCGCAAAGGTTTTGTCCGCGATAAGCTGCGAACTCTGCGTTTCAATTTTCTATCGCAGATTTCGCGGATTTCCCCAGAAGTGCATGCCCGGTGCGAGGTAGTCACAAACCACGGGGAATTCCCAAAATCCCGCCAAGCCGGACTTGTCAAATCGCGAACCGCCACTATCCAAACGGTGTCTCTTCAAAAGAGGAAACGCCGTTTGTTTACATCCCCTGGCCTGTGGAATGTAATGTGTTCGGCGTAAAGACATCGCAAGCCTCTCGTGCCGTGAAAATGTGCATAAGATTAGAAGATTTTGATTGTTGTAACGCACACTCAGCCATCCTCAATCCGCCATCTTCTCTCCTCGATTCCTCTCGTCGACGACCGCCGGTTTGCGCGATGCCTCCCGCGACCGGTTACTTCAGCGATTGCAAATACGCGATTAGGTCGGCGAGTTCTTCGGGGGTGAGGTTATTCACGATGCCTTGGGGCATCATCGAGAGTTCGCGTTTGATGCGTTCTTCAATGTCGTTCTGCGGGATTTCTTTGGAAAGCCCGTTGGCTTCCCGAATCGTCAACGTCTCTGCACTTTCGCTGACCACGAAGCCCGTCAGCACCAAGCCCTCGCTGGTGAGGAAGGAATACGTGTCGAACCCCTGGGCGATTTTCTGGCTGGGTTTGAGCAGAGATTCCACAAGCTCGGCCTTCTTGTAACGCTTGCCGATGTCCACCAAATGCGGCCCTTTGGGGCTTTGGCCATTGATGTAAGTGTGGCAGGCAATGCACGACTGCCGACGAAACAACGCCTGCCCTTTTTCGGGATGGCCTTCGGTCTCAAGCGCCGCTTCAAGACTTCTTCGTAAGCCAGATTCGCAATGAGATTGGGATTGTTTTTATCCACCTTGGGGATTTCGACGGGCGTTTCCGGTTCGCCGGGTTTATTCTCCGCCAACACGCTCGGTAGGCCGGCAATGGAAACGTGATGCCGGGCCAATTCCTGTTGGATTTTTTCCGACAGCGGTTTATCGGCTTCCGAGATCGCGACTTTCAAGGCATCGGCAATGCGCCCGCTTTCGGACCAGGTTTGCCGATCGTAATAAGGCCCCGTGGTGTCCGGCCGCGTGCCCCACCAGCCTTTTTTGTATTCGCCTTCGCGGTGATAGAGCCGCATCAAGGCGGTCAGAATTTCCAAGCGTTTAGCGGGTTTGTAGGACTTGCTGAATTGTCGAAATAAACCACTCACCGCCGCCGGGGTATGTAGGGAACGCAAAGCCCATAATGCTCCCTCGCGGTACGGGCCGTTCAAGGCTTTCAGGCAGGCTTGATCGGCATGAAGTGCCACCAGCGCTTGCACCGCCAAATGCGGGAGGACTCGCCCCCGGTCGGGTTGGTTCCACAACGGCGTTTTCGTGGGGGCGGGTTGATCTTTGTATCGCGGACGGTGAGCGGAAGAATTTGCTCGGCGACTTCGGGCCTTCCCAAACGGCCCAAGCTAATCACCGCTTGGCACGAACCCAGGGGTTTTCATCTTTGAGGGCTTTCACGAAGGGTTCGGTCGGCACGTTGGCCAATTCGCTTTTGCGGTCGGTCATCGCTTTCAAAGCGAACTCGCGAACCTTGGCATGTTGGGCGAGTTCTACAAGCAGCGGGTTGGCATTGGCCTTGTCCAATTGTTTGAGCGTAAAGATCGCCGCGATTCGCCCGGTGGTGGGTGCTTTGTCATCGGCAGCCAAATTCCGCAAAAGTTTGGTGGTGTTTTCATCTCTGCCACGACGCAAAATTTCGCGTTGGCTGTGGAGTTGGTAAACCGCATTAGGCAACGCGAGATAACCCACGAGTTCCCCGCTGGTTTTCTCGCCCAAGTTGGGGAAAGGTTTGGGCAGAAAGTTGGCGGGCACGATCTGGGCCACAAACCCCACGTTGGGGCCGGTGTAGTTGAAATTACCGTTCTTCCAACTGCTGACGTACATTCGCCCGCTGCCATCCACATCCATATCGGTGGGACGGGGGATTTTTAGAAAGACTTCCTGATCGGGGCCGAAAGTGGGCGGCTGCTCCGGCAGGTTGTGGCGGTAGACTTCGCTGCGGCCCCAATCGCAAGTGTAAAGCGTGTCGCCGAAGCCTTTCGGCCAACTCCGGTTGTAGAGATACATCGACCCGCAACCCGATCCGCCGCCGTAATCTCCCAAGGGCGGCATGATTTCTTCGGTGAAGTTTCGATAGAGCGAAGGATAACCGTAATTGGCCGACTGCATCACGTGGCTGACTCTGATGTCCCAACCGCCGCCATCGTTGGTATTGTCGCGGGTGAAGATGTTGAGATAGGGATCAATCGAGACATCGTAGATGTTCCGCTGCCCTTCAGAGAAAAGTTCCATGTCGCTTCCATCGGGCCGAACCCGCACGATCCCGCCGCCGCGATGGTGAGCGTTCTGCCATCGGTTCCCTTGGCTTGGATAAAACCGAAATCGCCGACGGCAATATCGATCCAACCATCAATTCCCATGCGGATGCCGTTGGTGGTGTGGTCGGCTCCGCGTTTGTCGATTTGATCGGTGCTGATCCCTGTGATGAGCGTGTCTTGGCGGTCGCTTTTGCCATCGCGGTTGTCATCGTGCAGCACGCTGAGAAACGGCGGATGCAAAACCCAGAGCGTGCCTTCATCGTAGATCAAGCCGCGCGGATGGTCGATCTTGGCGAACTCGTTGATGAGTTCCGCCTGTCCGTCGCCATCTTTGTCGATCAGCCGCAGAATTTTTCCGCGTCCCGGCTTCCTTGCCGAGCGAGCCTTGTTCATCCACGCCGACAAATACTTCGCCCGTCGCCGCAGCGGTGAGGCAGACGGGATAACTGACTTCGGGCGGTTGGCCGAACATTTTGACGTCGAAGCCCGGCGGACCCTGCACGTCTGCAAGGCCGGCGGAAGAGGCGTTTCCGGCTTCGCTGGTCAGTTCTTTGGGGAGTTCCGGCAGATCGCCCGTGTAGGCTTCAAACTCCCAAAAGCTGCCCCAGCCGCCGGTGTTCGTTCCCAAAAACGTCACCCGCAAATGTTTGGTGTCCGGGGCCTTGACTTCGTGCGGCGTGATCTTGGCGACTTTTTTGTTTTGAGATTGATCGACAATCGTGTGCCAAGTTTTGCCGTCGGGGGAGGCATCAATCTTATACCGATAGGCGGCGTTGCCGGCTTCCCAATGAATCCGCACGTTCCGCACATCCGCCGGTTCCGCGAGTTCCACTTGCCAAGTGTGCCCGGTGGAAGGATTCGCTGCGCACCAGCGAGTTCCCAAATCGCCATCCACGGCGTTCTTGGCGAAGTTGTTTTTGCCGCGTTCCTCGCTGCTAGCTTTGGCGGGCCGAGCGGTCACAAGGTTGCCGTCCCCGCAACACTTCTGCGGAAGTTGCGAAGTTTTTTTGGATGAGGAAACCGGCGCATTGATGCGCGCCTTGATTTCTTCATCCACCTTTTGCGTGCTGGGCGTGAAGTGGGTTTTGGCATCTTTCTTTACAGCCCAAAGCATTCCCCGCGTGATGAGATCGAGATAAGCGGGTTCGGCCATCGTTTCGTTGTGGTGGCCGATGGTGGTGCAGAACACGCGGGCTTTGCCGTACTCGTTGGTCCAGATGCAGGTTTGCGGTTGGTTGTCCGGCTGCCTTTTCGCTTGGCCTAAGACCGTCGCGGTCGGCCAAAGTTTGATGGAGTAATACAACTCGCCTTTCGGCGTGACGAACCTCGGCCCGAAGCCTTCCATAATGGGATGATCGGGCTTCATGTTCTCGACGGTGTAGGAATACTGCACCCGTGCCTCGGCGATTGCATGCCCACAAACTCGAACCATTTGTCGGTTCCCGTGCGGTAGCAGTGCATCGCGCAGTGAATCAAAATCGCGGGCACGCCTTCGCGGTGCGGTTTGAGGATGCGTTCCACCCATTCGGGGTCGGGCACGTTCGCGAAGCATTCGTTATGCACCACAATGTCGAACCCATCGGCCCAATGCGGATCTTCGTAAAGCGGGATTTTGGTGTTGGTCGTCGTGCCGCCTTGTTGGATGATGGTCCATTCCACGTTGGCCCTTGCAGAGATGCCTTTGGTCAGAATCAATTTCTGCCGGGCGTAATCGTGGCAGCAGCCGCCCGTCACCAACAAGGCCCGAATCGGCTTTTCCTTTTTCTTATCGCCTTTTTTCTCGGCAGGCTCATCGGCCAAGAGACTCGTGCAAAGCGCACACATTGCGAACAAGAACAGCAATTTTCGCATCAGAACACATTCCTCGATCAAAAGCCGACACCCTCGGCAACTTGAGAACCACAACTAAAATCCCGACATAACAAAGTAGCAAACCAGACCCATCCCGCGAAACCCATTGGGGCAAGTTCGAGGATTTGCGAGCGGGCGAAATTGGGCGTGGGTCGGTCCGCTCACATCAGGCGATCTCGCGGAGGCTCTTCAAGAGCAGACTCCATTACACGCAGATCTCGACTTCGATGAAGCGTTGCGGGTGGGTCTTGCGGGCGATGGCCATTAGCCGGAGCGTGTCCAAGCGGGTTGTGTGCGTGGGGCTTTCCAGCGCGATTTGCAGTTCCGGCGACCCGCCTTTGAGTTCGCCAGTTGTGTGCGCAGGATTCTCGACTTGAAGCGGCGAAGACGACAAAGCATCGAGCAGCGAGACCTTCACCACCATTGCGCAAACTTTTCGCGTGCGCACCTTGCCGGCGGCCTCGCTGGTGAGGCAGATTGCATACCGCTCGCTATTTCCCTCGCCGCGGATGTCTCGCCGAATCGTGCCCTCGGAGAATTTCTCGGAGACTTCATTCAACACGGCGTTGAGGTAGTACCAATAGTCATCATCGGGGAGGTGCAGGAAGGGATCCGCTTCAGTGGTCCGACGAGCCGCATTGATGACGGTCTCGGATGCGACGTGATTCAAGAAGACCTCTTCGCAGCGTTTCTCGATCAACGTGCGAATCAGCAGTTTTCCCTCCACGAGGCTGCTTAAAGAGATGTTCAGCCGGTCGTAGAATTCCCGGCGACGCCACTCCGCGCAGGCTCGCCGTTTGCCGAAGAACCAGCCGGCCATTGCGGACAAAGCGGCAACGAGTAATTCGATCCAATGTTCCCGAAGATAGGCGATAACCGAGTCGATCAAACCATCCATTGATCCGCCCTTCGGCAAACTTTGTTAAAAAAAGAGGCCCGCGATGCAGCATAATAGGGAACGACCCCTTTTGCAAAAGTTCTGTTATTCGTTGGATGTCGCACGAGGGTTCCCATTGATTGGTTGGCGTTGGCCGATGCTTTTGTCTCTGCCAAGTGGTGATTTATCGCGGAGCCCGCCGGCGGGAGACCACGACCTGACGGTGTTTGCGGTCGATGCCGTAGAGGTGCTTGGATTCAACGTCCCATGCGATGCCCTGCCCGGTGATTGGGGCCGAGAAGGTGTTGGTCAACCGCAGCGTGGAGCCGGCTTTGGGAAGTTCCAGGCGGTAAATCTCGGGCCGGTCATGGCCGGTGCAATATAAGGCTCCGTCCGGTCCCCAAAGTCCCCCCGAACAGCTATTGGGATCGAATCGTTTGAGCACTTCCGAGGGAAACACCCACCCTGCCTGCCGATGCCATTTCGCATCAAAGCAGACCAACGTAGTCCAACGATTATCCCGTCCAAGCGAATCTTTGTTGGCCTTGCCCGAATAATGAGCGAAGACCGCCCACCACGAATCGTCTTTCCAATCGATCCACGTCAGCGATCCTTCATAGATGCCCAGGCTGTGCGAACTGATGTGTTCCAAAGTCCCGGCATCCCAAATCTCAATCGAACTGGTTTCGGGAAAATGGGGAGAATTGGAATGGGCGCAGTACAGCTTTCCTTCACGCACAATCCCGGAATTGAGATGGGATAAGGGAAAATCCTTATTGGCCGTCCAGCGTTTAAGGCGTGTTCCGTCTTTATCGCACTTCGAAATGCTGGTATTGGCGATGGCGTAAAAATGCTTTGCATCCACCGCGACGGCTTGCACGGCGTCGGCCGCATCGTAGCGGCGAACTTCTTGAAAAGCAGCCTCTTCGCAGCGAGCAATATGATTAGTGAGCAAAAATAGGGAGAGAGCGACACTTATTTTCATCGTGGCATTTGACATGCTGGATACACTCACAAACTGAGTTTTAGAGGACCATTTGCAACATAAGCGGATCCAAAATTGGTCCGCACGGCGGACCCTATTCGGATTGTTACGAGTCTGGAAGCATTCGGAGCAGGAGCGTTTTATCGAACTGGGGGCCTCCGTGGCGAGCCTCCCCGCCATGCAGTAGCAAGCCACGGAGATCCTCATTCCATACCAGCGGCGAACACTGGTGACGAGGATGTAGCGGATTTGCCCGCGCCATCCTCCAACCTTCCTCTTCCCGAGTAAGAATTCCCCTCTCCCCTGACAGCCCTTCAAGCATGACCAGACGCTTGGCTCCTCGATGATACCCAAGCCCGTGGTCATCGCGTGGCTCGGTATCGAAATTCTTCCAGAGCGGCTTCCAAGTCCCGTGCTGGAACAACCAAGCGTCCCCGAACGTTCGCCGGCCATTGTCGTCTTTCGCGCCGCCGTGGAGCAGACAACCCCTGAAACCGGGGTCATAAGCGAAGGCCGCGTACCGCCTCGCCGGAGGGCCTTTTCCGGGCACCTTCGTCCACAAGTCTCCATCAAACAGCCACGTGTCGCCCAATGGCCGGTCGTCGGGGCGAATCCCGCCGAAGAGAACTGCGGCTCCGACCTTTTCGTCAAATGCGAGGGAATGCCCGCAACGCGGCGAGGGGCCGCCGACCCGCAACCGCTTCCAACGCTTCTCCGCGTAGGTCCACGTGTCACCGAGGAAAACGCCGTTTTTTGCCTGGCCGCCGAATAGAAGCGATTCGTGGCGACTATTAAGATAGACCATTGCCCCACGGTGCCTGGCCGGCGGCTTCCTCCACATGGTTCTGATCCGCGTCCATTCCTCGCCGTGCAATTCCCAGGTATCGGATTTCAAACGGTAAGGATTCCAGACGATGCCGCCAAACAAGACGGTGGCTTTCGCGAGCCGGTCGTAAGCCAATCCATGCCGACTTCGCGGACCAGGCCCGGCCTGGCCCGCCGCGAGAACCTCCCAACCGAACATCGGCGGGGGCTGTGTTGCCATCGGCATCTCCTCCGAACCACGATCCGTTTGTTTCGCAGACTAATCAGTAATTTTAGGGTCCACCATGCGGACCATTTGCAACATCAGCGGATTCAAAATTGGTCCGCACAGGGAACCTATTCGGCTCATCGGATGCACTCTGAACTGACTTGGCAAAATAGTTGAGCCATGAACGATGCCCGCACAGCTCGCACTTGATTTTGTAAGGACCGTCTCGCTCGACCAGACCCCGTTGCCGGAGATGACAGGCGCGACGTGCTCGCCAATGATTGCCCCATTCGAGAGCGCAATCCGTGAAACTTGCGTCGCAACTTGGACAATGTAGCGATTTCACCATCGCCCGGAAAGACTCCGCAATCTCCGAGCGACTCATCCCAACCACTTTCGGCTGAGTTTGTTCGGCGTTGTGATCTGATTTGTGATTCGCCAAAGGAAGTCCCCTGTATTTCGTTTTTGTAGGACGGGAGCCTGCCCTACCACAACTTCACGAAATCCCAATCAACTGCCAGCATAACATTCGTTGGCAATCCGGGCAGGGAACTGCGGTGATGCGATCTTCGCCCATGAACTCACCCACTTCGACGCACCTCTCACTCGCTTGAAGTTCTTTAGCCACGGCAACCTCAGTATATGTCTCGAAGGCCCGCTCTTCACCGTTCTCCGTTTGAAACCTGTTTCGCTCGGCTGTACTCTCTGGAGGAATCCAGAAAACCCGGAGTTCCATCGACTGCACGTTTTGGATCAAAACTCCATGAGACCAACTCTCCCAGTGGGGTCCGCACATGAAATCCTCTGTGCGATACCCGCAACTGGTGCAATGAAGATGACCCCAGAACAATTCTTGCCCTCGTCGGTGGACGGTGTGCTAAACTAAACCAACTCTCGGGTTGGGTGGCACGCTTTGAGGCTTTGCGAAGGGTGTGGTTCTGCATCGACACCACGCCCTTCCCGTTGGTTTGGGCGTGCTACAGCTATGCAGACCGAGAGAAATCAACACATCCTTCGGCATTCGCCACGCCGTTTGCAACTTCTCGACAATGTGAATTGACGCCACATTCGCGGCTTGCAGAAAACTTATGGCCGCCGGGCAATTCCTCCTCCGACTTCTGAAAAATCAGTTGCCTTGGATGGAGTTGTTGGTTTCGCGTTCGAGTTGGTTCATGCCGGTGTCGAAGTAGCTTTTGATCTTCGGCCAGCCGAATTTGATGATGATGATGAGCACCGGCAGCGCAACGGCGGCGATAATGAGCACGGTTTCCAAGCTGACCACGCCCCGTTCATCCCGGTGCAAGCGCTTGATGATGTTTCGCAACGACATGATTTTCTCCCGGTTCGGGACGTGGAATAGATTCAAACTCTCAACGACGTGTCTTCAATCATTCATTATGAGGCCACAACCGCGCAGGCTTCCAGGAGAAAGTTTGGAACCCAGAAACGGACTCGGCATTTTACAGTTTGTGGAAATTACAAAAACGGCCATGCGATCATGATGACAACCATCTCGTAAACCGCCCGAACCATGCGAATGCTGGTGGGCACAACGATGACAGCCAAGGGCATCACCACGCCAAGAACCAGCGCATAATCCAGGGTGGAAACTCCTGTGCGGTTTGCTTGGCCCTGATGTTGAGTTTGGGGACGTTTACGCAAAGGAAGCCTCGTTCAAATTTGTCTGTGGAATTTATCGTATCCAGAAATCGCCCGCGCTGCAAACATTGCAGAATTTCGTCTCGACAGAAAACCGGCGGTGCGTTAGATTTCCCTACTCTTCTCTCTCACACTCGAAAATCTCCATTTCCACAATTCCTTGCCCCGATTCCCGCGCCCTGGATGCGTGAAGGATGGGGGAATTTGCCGTGATGCCGGACCTCGGCATGATGGCCGGGAGACCAATTCGCCATGAACCAAAGCCTTTTCCGCTGGGTGTCTTGCGGTTGCCTGTTCGCCGCGTTGGGTTGTCAAAATTCGATGGATCGCCTGGCCCGGTTTGGGGATCGGGATTCGCTGGAATCCCGATATTCGCGGGCCGGCGAAGATTCTTCGGGACGGGAAAGCGGTCGCGGCCATTCTTCGATGGCAGCGGAATTTGCGGAAGCTCGCTCGCGTGGGAATGATTTGCACTCGCCGGAAAAGTCTGACGGCTCTGCGATGATGGTTCAGCGATTGCTCGAACGCGGATACGAAGCCGATGCCCACGGCCGCCTTCCCGAAGCCAAACTGTATTACGAGCAAGTGCTGGCCGAACAACCTTATAAGGCGGAAGCGCATCACCGCTTGGCGATTCTCGCCGACCGCGCGGGAGATTTCGCCGCCGCCGAAACGCATTATCAAATGGCCCTTCGCGAAACCCCCAACGATGCGGATGTGCTGAACGATGTGGGGTATTCCTATTTTCTGCAAGGCCGCGCCGCCGAGAGCGAACGCTATCTGAAGCGGGCATTGCGGATCAGTCCCCAGCATTCCCACGTCAAGGAAAATCTGGCTCTGTTGTACGATCCCGCCAAGGCCGAGAAAATTTTGCTGACCGCAATGGAGCCTCGCCAAGCCCGGCGGGCGTTTGCCCAATTGTTCCCCAATTCGACCGGCGGAATGCCTGCCGAGAAAATGCCGCCCCAGGAACTGGCTTCCAAGCAATCCACGGAGGAGATCCCCCACGGGTTGGATGAACTTCAGCGAAAGATGGCCGAAGCCCGTTTGCGAAGCATCGCCGAACGCGAACAGAAAAGCGGTCTTCGCCCGCAGGCCGGCGTTGCCGATCAACTGGCGGGGATCCCGCAATCGCCGGCCACTTACCCGCCGCAACTTCCACCGCAGCGAGGTTTCGGCCCTCCGCGGGACGTTCCCGATGGGCGGATTAACGATGCGTTCAGGTCCATCGACAACAATGCCCGTCTGCAGCGCGGGAGAAACCAAAACGCGGGCATGATGGCGGATGCTTCCTCGTATTCACAACAGCCCACGCCGAGGGAAATCGGACGGGTTCCGAACGCCCGCCCGATGAACGCCGGCCAACCGAATGCCAACTCATCGCAGATCGCCGAACAACGGGCCGAGGCTCCCCAATGGAATACGCCGCCTCAGCACTGGCCGCAATACGTGCCGGAAACGCCGCCCGTTCAACAAGCGGGCTACAATCCAGCGGAGTCCGGCTATCCGCCGAACGCCGCCGTGCCGTCTTCATTGCCGTCCGCCGCCCGCCGCGCTGCGGAAATCGGGATGGCAGCGGGTCCGGGGGCCATATTCCCCCCCGTGGATGATGCGTGGGATTCCTCTTCGCAGCAACCGGGACCGATGCCCGCCGTGCGGTCGCTGCCCGGAACGAATTCTAGGAATGGTGCGAAATATCCGCAGCCTGGTGTACATGGTCTCAATGGTTATGGGGACAGCTCGGCGGCACAGTCGCTCGATTCTCCACCCGGATGGGGACAACTCGCCGGCGGTCCGCAGAACCAAACCCTGCAACCGGAAAACCGTCCCGCCGAGTTCGGTGGGCAAAATCAAGCCGGGCCGAACGGATGGTCGCAAGATCCTTACGAGCAAATGCGGGCCGCGCAAAATGCTCAGTTGAATGAAGCACAACGGGCGCTCGCGCCAGCGCGGGCATGATGAGCAGCGGTCCTGCTCCACGAGAACCCTTACCCACGACGTTTAACCCTAGCCAACAAAACTGGCCGGCCTACACCCGCGAACAATACGACACCCGGCAGATGGACCAAGCCCCCATGATGGGGCAGAACAACCTTGGCGGAGAGAACCCGCCCAAATACAACCCCTCCTTGCAGCAACAAGCCCCGCAAAACTACGGCCGCAATTGGTAGCGTGTGAAGAGGCTTACTTTCCCAAGTTCACAGTTTTTCCGGTGGCGGCAGCGCGGTAGCCTGTGAGAATCGCATCCACCGCCTCGGCCCCCATCGAGACCGGCACATCGCTTTCCCGATTCTGCTCCAAGCAATCCAGGAAGCAAGCCGCATCCGCAGCGCAAACAGGATCGACCGGAACCCAGGCAGTTTTGGGTTTCACTCCGCCTTCCGTTTGCGTGCTGGACCAAAACCCCATCGGGTCTTCGGGGTGCGGCGTTTCGGGCTGCTTCCACGCTGGGGCATCGGTGTAGACTTCAAAGCGGGGTTCGTAGGCATCCAATGTCAGGCAGCCTTCGGTTCCCACCAGATGCAGTTGATGCACCCCATGCGAGGGATGGCTCGACCAACCGCTGCGCCCACGGTTATCGTGGCTTCGACGTTTTGCTCCATGCCCAGCATCAGACAGGAAAAATCTTCGACTTCGTTTTTTTGATGCTCCGCGAAGAAATAATTCGCGGTCGTCCCCGCCACGCGGGTGAATCGTTTACCCGTGAGCCATTGAAACAAAATCAACGGATACCAACCCACGCAATACAATTCGCGTTTGGAGTCCAAAAACGAAAACCGCTCGGCCTCGGCTTTTTCTTGGCGAGGTTTGGACAAATCCGCCGTCCCCGCGATCCCCTTGGCGAACAGCAATTCGCAATGCAGCCCGATCAGTTCGCCGAGTTCGCCCGATGCCACAATTTGCTTCGCCCGTTGGGCCATCGGCATGCGAACCAAACTGAAAACCTGGCTCAAAACCCCGGCTTTTTGCACGGCTTCCACCAACAAGCGGGCTTCTGTTGAAGTCCTCGCCAGCGGCTTGTCCAGATAAATGTGTTTGCCCGCCTCCGCGCAGCGAATCGCCAAGTTCGCCCGGCGTTCGGGTTCGGCGCAAACGCTGACCAGATCGACATCCTCCCGCCGAATCGCTTCATCGAAATCCGGCAGCCAAGGCACATCCAATTCTTGAGCCAACCGCTGATTGAGTTCCCGCCGCCTTTGGGAAACCCCGGCTTCATCCGTCAGTCCCACCACTCGGCAGCGCGGATCGGCTTGGAACGCCCGCGCATAATTCTCCTGATGCGTCTGCCCCCCCGCAATCAACAGCAATCCAAATTGACCCCGCCCCATAAAAGCGCTCCATCCATTTCATCAGAAGATTTAACGCAAAGAAAGTTGCCGCGGATCACTTCTCTTGCTGCTGGAATTCAGCAACCAACTAATACTCGCAAATAACAGTGCAGAACCAGCGATGAGTATGGCCGGGAAGTAAATGCACTCCGACAATGAGTGCGGCCGAATTACTTCGTCGCCCGAATACCGAAATGAGCATTTCACCCAAGGGTTCGCCCCCCAATCACGGCCATTCCCAGTCAGAAGAGAACCCCTAGCCCGTAGCAAACCGGCAATCCCAACGGCCATTCGATCGAGGAAGCGTTTTTTCTTCATGCACTGTTTGGCTCCCGTAATCCGAACTCTTTGCGGCCTCTTTTTGTCGGCTCTTTCGAAATTGCCCCTGCTTTCAATGCCTTTGCATTTCCAATCTCGGATTTCCAATTTCGGATTTCTATTCGCTATTTGCCGGGCGGGGATCTTTGAGTTCTACGACGATGTTTCGCCACGGGCCTTGGCCGGTGTTGACCGCATCGTGGACGGACTCCCCGTTGACTTCGCGAAATCTGACCTCGCCATCCAGCATGGTTCGCGGCGGATCGCTCGTGCCATCGGCAAACACCGTTTGCAGTTCGCCATCGCCGATGACGATATAGAGAAAATCCGTTTCGTGCCGATGCAACCCCGTGGATTCGCCCGGTTCCAATTGCAAATCCCACACGCGCACGCGGTCGTTCTCGAACAACAACCGCGTGCCCACATCGGCAGAAATCGTTTTCGCGTCGCTCATAAAGATTCCTCCTTTCACCAACAATTTCGGGCTTGAACTAATCCGCCTCCGACTGTGACGACAGCCAAATCTGCCTGCCCATCAGCACCAACAGCAGGACAATCCCGCAGCCCAAACCCATCCAACCAGCCACGAGATACCCGACGCCGGCGTACAAAATGCAACTGAATACAGTTTCGGTGGCCGTCAAATACCGGGGCCGACGGGGTAGACTCTCCATCGAGATGCGGTCTCCTCTTTCGCCCAACAATCACTTCACCCGATGGTGTTTCAAAAAGGCGGCGGTCATTTCTCGGCGGATGCGGTCGCGGAGTTGGGTGGACATCAGGCTGCCATGGTCTTTGCCCTTGTGGATTTCGACGATGGCATCGCCGGGGAGTTTTTCCAGGGATGCCTTCAACAACTTCGTCGCGCCTTCCAGATAGAACGTATCTTGATCGCCCATGAAGACGTGCAGCTTGCCTTGAAGTTTGGGGCCGAGCGTTTTCCAGTTGCGTTCGAGGATCAAACGGATGTCGTACTTCTCCCAGGTCTTGGCGATGGCGGTGTTGACTTCGCCGGTTTCGCGGTTCCAGACCAACAGCGGCTTGCGATCTTTTCCACGCGGGCTGAACACCGCTTCAAAACTATGCAGTTGACCGCCGGGGCCGAGCACGGTTTCCATGTGGTCGAAATCGCGATACTTCAAGATCACCTGCCCGCCGACTCTCGCCAGCGGGCGGTCTTTGCCCTCGGCATCGCGGTACATGTTTTCGCCCGGTTGGTAGAGATTGATCCGCTGAAAGTCGCGAAAATCCACCGGGTCGGGGGCGGTGCTCCAGGTTCCGCCGAAGAAATCGGGATAGGCCACCTGCAACCAAAGGCTGCTCCAACCACCGGAAGAATGCCCCTTCAAAAACCGGGCGGACGGTTCGGCGATGGTGCGGTATTGTTTGTCGAGGGCGGGGATCAATTCCGAAATCAACGCTTCGCCCACGGGGCCGTTGTTGGCCGAGTCGGCAAACACGTGATGTCCCAACGGGCAACTGGGATCGAGCAACACCCGAATAAACTCCACGCCGTCTTGGTTGTTTTCTTTGACGGGTTGATCGCTGCTGCCCGAGAAGTGCGTGCCGCCAAAACCGGGAATCTCGAAGATCACCGGATACCGCCTTTGGGGTTCATCGTAATAACTGGCGGGCAAGCGCACGGCGGCTTTCATGTCCACGTCGCGGTTATAGAAATTGCTGAGAAGTTTGGAATGCACCGTGAGTTCTTTGGCCCAACGAGTTTCGTGAAATTCGCGAGCAGGCACGATTTGGTCGATCACCAAGCGAAGCGGAGATTTGGCGGAAATTTCTTCAGCCGCGCTAAACCCATTCCCCGTGCCGGTCCCCACGTTGCGGTCGAACGGATTGAATCGGGCCACCGCCTGCACGCGCTCGCCGGACAAATCGAGCTTGCCGAACTCGCGGATAAACCAGAGTCTTGTCGAGGGACGTATTTGAAAACGTCAGCACTTGACCCGGCTTCCAATCTTTCACTTCGCGGGAGAGAAACGGTTCCGGCCGAAACCAATTCGGCCCCTGACGCGGAGCCTGCGCCTGGCGGCTGAAAAATAAATACACTCGCCCGGTATAAGGTTCTTTGTGGACTTTGGGCGAGAACGTGACTTCCACCGTCCAGGCAGGCGGCGTATCTTCCGCCGCCCAAACCGGGGCCGCCAACGAACCGGCAACAAGCCAGAAGCCACACCAAAACACGTTCGCAGATTTGCAAAAACTCAACGGAGGCAATCCTCAAGCGGGAGAATTTCGAGCGGGTTTTTTGAGGATTTTACTCTATCAAAGCCGCGGGGGAAATTCGATGCCGCCCGGCAAACCGCCCGCGGGAATGGATACGATTTCGAGGGATGGCCGGCCAAACGAAAAACCCATCGTTGGCCAAAAAAGGCACAGCGATGGGGTCAAGCGGTCGCGGACGATGCGCGGTCTTTCGGTGGAAAGATCCGCACGCTCAATTTAGCGATAAGACGGAATGGAGGATGGGGAAATGATCGTCGGCAGTCCCATCGCATCGTTCCAGGCTTGGGAATACGAACTTTGCAATTCTTGTGCCGAAGCGTTCAAACGATTTTCCCGGGCCGAGTTCACAGAGACGACACGGGTTTGGGAAACTCGCAAAACGGGGGTCTCGGCGTTTTGCGTCGTTTCGGCTTCTGCGGCAGGTCCGGGAGGCAACGGAAAATCTTCCGCTCGGGCATCGGGAATCGGTTTCGGCATGGGTTTCGGCAAGGTTCCGCTTTCTCGGCGGGAACCGGCTTGACGGGTTGGGCTTCTTGTTTCGGGGCTTGCGGATTGGCGACTCGGTTCCGATTCGTAGGGACACTTGATGGCCTGCGGATTTTGAAGAGTCACTCCGCATCCCGAAGTGCATCCCGTTTTGCAGCCCATGCTGCCACAGTGAATCTTGCCTGCCGATTTCGAAAGACACGAGGACAGGCAACTCTTGCCTGAACCACACGCACATCCGTTACCGTTCGCACCGCACGCACATCCGTTACCGTTCGCACCGCACGAACCGTTCGCGTTCGCACCGCACGAACAGCCCTTGCTGAGGCAGCTTGCGAAATGCGAATTTACGCAGCCGTTATTTGCGTTCGAGCAAGTGCTCGCGCAACTCGTCTGATGGCAAGACCAATGGTTCATTCCGGTTTTACAACCGGACAGGCCAACCGACAGCATCAACGCCATCGGCACTAAAGCGATCCATCGTTTGAATACATCCATGTAGGAGCTTCCTTTCAATTGGCCCTCGCGGCATCCCGCGAGAAAGCCTTCTTGCGGGACAAATCCGGTGAAGACCGGCAATTGTTGAAACGGGTCAAGACGATCCATCAATCACAATCGGACCAGCCCGATTCCGCCTCGCAAGCAAATCGGGGTTTCTCCCGGAGATCCCGTGAACAGGGCCGATTGTTGCGGCGAAAGGGATTTTGCCGTCTCTTGCGGCGTCTCATAATCCTCACAACCGCTACAACCCACCAGGCGAACCGCGCGACTCTTGAAGCCGGGGGGCAATCTTGTTATGAACTCAGACGATAAGCGGAAATGCGATTCTTGGCTAAAATGCTGGCACACGCATCATTTTATGCTCCGGCTGTTAGCTTTTAGCGATTAGCATTTAGCGAAGAACAAAAGGCAAAAAAAGCACATAAAATGGCAAAAAGCTAACCGCAAAAAGCTAATCGCATCCAGTTTGAGTTCTGAATTCCATCTTACCCAGACCCTTGTGGGGGGCGATTGCGCTTGGCAATCCTAAACCCTCTTTTCATAGACCGAGATCAGCTTACTATCTTTCTGGAAAAATCATGCCTGTTGCCACACCTGCACAATATGCCGCCATGTTGGATGCCGCCCAAGCAGGAAGTTATGCCTACCCCGCGATGAACGTAACCTCTCTGGCCACCATTAACGGAGCATTGAAAGCCTTTGCCGATCAGAAATCGGATGGGATCATTCAGATTTCCACGGGAGGCGGGGAATTTGCCTCCGGGCTGATTCCGAAAGACATGGTGTTGGGGGCGATTGTGCTCGCCGATGCGGTGCATCAATTGGCCGAACGCTACAACGTGTTGGTCGGGTTGCACACCGACCACTGCCAACCGGGGAAAGTCGATAAATTCCTGAAACCCCTCATCGCCGAAACCGCCCGCCGCCGGGAAGCGGGCCGTGCGAATTTGTTCCAATCGCACATGTTGGATGCTTCGGAACTGCCGCTCGCCGAAAACATCGTCCTTTCCAAAGAACTTCTGAAACTGTGCGCGGCGAACGAAATCATTCTGGAAGTGGAAGCCGGCGTGGTCGGCGGCGAGGAAGATGGCGTCGATCATTCCGATCAGCCGGCGGACAAACTCTACACCACCCCCGAAGACATGCTCGCGGTTTATGATGCCCTGCACGGATTGGGGCGATACATGTTCGCGGCGACCTTCGGCAACGTGCATGGTCACTACAAACCCGGTGCGGTGAAACTCCGCCCGGACATCTTGAAGAAAGGCCAAGAAGCCGTGATCGCCAAGCATGGCCAAGACGCCGAGTTCGATTTGGTATTCCACGGCGGTTCCGGGACGCCGGTCGAAGAAATCCGTGAAACGCTGGATTACGGCGTGGTAAAAATGAACATCGACACGGATACCCAATACGCTTTCACCCGGCCTGTGGCGGAACACATCTTCAAGAATTACGATGGCGTGCTGAAAATCGACGGCGAAATCGGCAACAAAAAAGCCTACGATCCCCGCAGTTATCTCAAAAAGGCCGAAGAAGGCGTGGCCGCCCGCATGGCCCAAGCGTGCGACCACCTTCGCTCCACGGGAAAAACCATCTTCGGTAAGGTGTAGCGTTCTCAGACCAAAAAAATGCCGAATTGCCGCTGTTCGCCGGTGCGGGAACGTTGCATATTCCGCAAGCCTTGTTAGAGTAATCTCCAAAATCGGCGACATTCCAAATAGCTTACAAAGCCTCACCCCTTGGGGCACTCATCAAGATGGCTGAGGAACCGGGGCGTTTTTCAGCAATAACCACGGAGTCCGAACGCAGCATGTCGATCACGCAAGAACGCAAACACGAGTTGATGAAAGAGTTTCAAAAGGCCGAAGGAGACACCGGGTCTTCCGAAGTGCAAATCGCGGTGCTGAGCGAACGGATCAACAACCTGACCGAGCACCTCAAGCTACACAGTAAGGACCATGCCAGCACGCGCGGCTTGCTGATGCTCGTCAGCCGTCGTCGGCGTTTGCTGAACTATCTGAACAACAACACCCCGGAACGCTATCGCGAAATCATCAAACGCTTAGGCATCCGCCGATAAGTAATGTCGAGGAAATGCCTTCAACACAAGGGATAAAAAAGGCGAGCGGGGAGCGTAAGCCCCCTGTTGATGTTGAATGTTTCATAATTTGAGCTTATCGCTTTGGCGTTCTCCGTACTGGAATAGAGTTCGCGAGCGGATGCCACTTGCAAGTTTGTTGAAAACCTTAAGTTCAACTTAAAAATCTCTTCGGCACGGGAAGCGACCGCCGAGGGGAGTTGATTGTTTGCGCCAAGTTTGATTTGTGCCGCAAAAGTTTTTTATTGGTTAGGCCGTATCAACCAAGGTAGGAACATATCGTGAAAGTACAAGTCGAACGGGAAATCGGGGGCCGGAAATTTAGTCTGACAACGGGAGAATGGGCCAAACAAGCCAGCGGAGCCGTCATCGTCCAATACGACGAAACCGTGCTTTTCGTGGCGGCCCAAAGCGGACCGGCCCGGCCGGGAATTGATTTCTTTCCCGCTTCAGGTGGATTATCGCGAACGCCTGGCGGCAGCGGGACGATTTGCGGGCGGGTTCCTCAAACGGGAAGGCCGGCCCACCACCAAGGAAATTCTAACGGCCCGTCTGACCGATCGCCCTTTGAGGCCGTTGTTTCCCAAAGGCTACAAGGATGAGTTGCAAATTCAGGCCAACGTGATGGCCGTGGATGGCCAGAACGACCCGGACGTGTTGACGATCACCGGGGCCTCCGCCGCCTTGATGATTTCGCCGGTTCCCTTCCAAGGACCGATTGCCGGCGTAAGGGTGGGGCTGATCGATGGCAACCTGATCCTCATGCCCACCAGCGAGCAACTCAAAACCAGCGATCTCGATTTGGTGGTCGCCGGCAGCGAAGATTCGGTGCTGATGATCGAAGGCTTCGGCAAGCAAATTCCCGAAGCCGAAATGGTCGATGCGATTATGTTCGCTCACAAACCCATTCAATCCCTCTGCGAAATGCAGGTAGAACTTCGCAAAAAAGCCGGCGTGGAAGCGTTCGAGTTCACGCCCCCGACGGAACACCCTTTCCTGGAAATGCTCCGCCGCGATGCTTATGGACAACTTCGTCAAGCGAAACAAAGCGATAAAAAAGCCGAACGCCATCAAGCTGCCGCCGACTTGAAGGCGGAGTTCATCGAAAAACTCTTCCCCGAAGGCGCGGAAACCACGTCCGAAGGGCATTCCCAAGCCGAGTTGAAAGAAGCCTTCTACCAAGTCGAGCATCAGGTCATTCGAGATTTGATTATCGAAGGCAAACGCTTGGATGGCCGCACCCCGCAGGATTTGCGGGATGTTTCTTGCGAAGCCACCGTGCTGCCTCGGGTGCATGGTTCGGCGGTGTTTACGCGGGGTGAAACCCAATCGCTGGCGACCGTCACCCTGGGAACCTCCCGCGACCAACAGCGCAGCGATGGGCTGTTCGAGGAAACTTCCGAACGCTTCATGCTGCACTATTACTTCCCTTCATTCTCGGTCGGGGAAGTTCGCCCGATTCGCGGACCGGGCCGGCGGGAAATCGGCCACGGCATGTTGGCCCAAAGATCGGTCGAACCCGTGCTGCCTCCGACAAAAAATTTCCCTACACGATGCGGGTCATTTCCGACATTCTGGAATCCAACGGCAGCAGTTCGATGGCCAGCGTCTGCAGTGCCACGCTCTCGCTGATGGATGCCGGCGTGCCCATCTCGCAACCCGTGGCGGGAATCTCCATCGGCATCGTGAAAGAGTCCGACGACAAATACATCCTGCTGACCGACATCATGGGCGATGAAGACCACCACGGCGACATGGACTTCAAAGTCGCCGGAACCCAAAAAGGCATCACCGGGATTCAGCTCGACCTGAAAATCGATGGGATCAACGAAAAGATCATTCGCGAAACGTTGACCCAAGCCCGCGATGCCCGCATCGCCCTGTTGAAAAGAATGCTCACCAGCATTCGCCGTCCCCGCGCGGAAATCTCCCGCTTCGCCCCGCGCTTGCAGCAGATCAAAATCGATCCCGAAAAGATCGGCCTGCTGATCGGTCCCGGCGGCAAAACCATCCGGGCCTTGCAGGAATCTTCCGGAGCCAACATCGACATCGACGATGACGGCACCGTCACCATTTCCGGCGCGAACGCCGATTCCGTCGCCGCCGCCGTCGCCACGATCGAAGCCATGACCGAAGAAATCAAAGTCGGACGCGTTTACATGGGAACCGTCAGTTCGGTCAAGGATTTCGGGGCGTTCATCGAAATCGCCCCCGGCAAAGATGGCCTGTGCCACATCAGCGAACTGTCCGAAGGCTTCGTCAAATCCGTCACCGACATCTGCAAGCCGGGCGACAAGATGGAAGTCAAAGTCATCGCCGTCGATGAGCAAAACCGCGTGAAACTCTCCCGCAAAGCCGTGCTCGCCGAACAAGGCGGCGGCGAAAACGATGATGATGATGCCGGTTTTGATGACGATGACGACGACGAGGATGATTGATCTTTCCCTTAGTTGGATTCACAGAGTTGCCTGCGAGTTCGCTACCTAAAGTAATTGTGCGAGCCGAAAACCCACGAGTAACAAAGGGCTTTCCAGATGGCGGGCTACTTCATTTCTGCGTTCAACTGGGACAATTTCAACGAGTTGCTGTCGCCGCCCGCAACGAAACTATCGGAAGCGGCGGCGAATTATTTGGAATCGCATCGGGACACGTGTCTTTCGACGTTTCCCAAAGCCAAAGCCGCTCTGCCCGCCGCTCTCGCTCAGTTTTTCACGTCCGAAGATTGGTACGGGGGCAAATCGGTTGAGGACTGTGAAGCCATCGATAGTCTTTTAGACGCCATCATCCACGGCAAAATCAAAACCGGAGGTTTGCAAACCAAACAAGTAAACGACTGCGTATACTTTAATCTGATTGATCTTATGCGGGGTCGGTACGAAATTGATAAAAAAAGAAGCAAGCCTCACCCCGGTGGAACCTTTTACAAGATGACAGGCACGGAAAACAAAGACATGCCCGAATTTCAGGCATTTGGCGGTCGGCCTTTCCGGCATCCCTCGTATGATCGGCAGGCTGCCGAAAACACGAACCCCTATGAGGAAGATGAGCCGAGCTACTACGCGATGTACAGCATCCACTCGCCGCAGCAGGTATTGGAACTCCTGCAAGAGGCTGAGGCTTCTGCTTCTGTCTTGGACGGCTTAGGGGACGAGCAATTGATGGAAGAATATACGCAGGAGTTGATCGAACCCTTGCGCAGAGTCGCGAAGGAAAAACAAGCGATCGACATAACCACGGACACGTAGAATTGCAGCGATCCGTCCATCGATGCCGGCGCTACATAAACAGAACAAATGCGTTGGCATTCACGTTGGGATCGCAGGCCGATGGCTGATGATGCTCCGCTTGGGAACGAGGAACGGCAGCGGCTGCAGGCTCAAACCGCCGAAGATCGCCGCGCTCGCCGGCGGGTTGGCCCACGAGATCAAAAACCCGCTTTCGACCATCAGTCTGAATTTGGAATTGATGGCAGAGGAATTGGATCGATTCGCCCGAAAGCTCGCCCAGGGACCGCCGGTTTTTGCAGAAGATCAACACGCTGCAACGCGAGTGCCGCAATCTCAATCAGATTCTGGAAGCCTTTTTGCAATTCGCCCGCCTGGGGGAACTGCAATGCGAGCCGCGGGATCTTAACGAGTTGGTCCGCGAGTTCATCACATTTTATCAACCGCAAGCGGAAGACCACGGCATCGAAATCAGCCCGCACTTAGCCTCCGACTTGCCCTTCGTGGAAGTCGATGAATCCCTGATGCGGCAAGTGCTGCTCAATTTGGCCTTGAACGCCCAGCAAGCCATGCCCGAAGGGGGCTTGCTGGAATTGCAAACCTATCGCGGACTCCCAAGGAGTCTGCTTGGAGTTCATCGACAATGGTGCGGGATGGATGAACGCACGCGGTCCCGCATGTTCCAGGCGTTTTTCTCGACGCGTTCCAACGGCAGCGGTTTGGGACTGCCCACTGTGAAAAAAATCGTGGAAGCCCACCGCGGCAAGATCACCTGCGAAAGCGAACACGGACGCGGCACCCGCTTCAAAACCATCACCCTGCCCCCCGCAGCCGAACACCAAGCCCGAAACGCGAATGAAAAGCCCCTTTGACCGTCGCACTGTCTCCTGGGTATGATTCACCTTGCGGGGCTTGTTGACATCGTTCTGGGACGATGCTAAATTGGCGGCGTTTGCGTTAAAACATTCAAGAGCCGACAATCATTCTGGCGTTTCTAATTTGCGATGGTTAAAACGACTAGCACGTTTTCGCCGCTCTTCACAGACGGATGGCAGCCAAGAAAAACGACAAGGGCGATCTTTCGTCCATTCCGATTCGGATTCTCATCATTGATGATGATGAAGCCCACGCCGAGACCGTCGCGGATTGTCTCGCGCGGGTGGGCAGCGATTGCACCGTTGCCAACTCCGGCGAAAGCGGAGCCAAGCTGATTGAGAGCGACAACTACGATGTAGTGATCACCGATCTGAAAATGGACGATCTGGACGGTTTGCAAATCCTGGCCCGCACCCGCGAGGAACTTCCCGATGCCGAGGTCATCGTGCTAACCGGGCACGGTTCGATTCATTCCGCCGTCACCGCGATGCAGCACGGAGCCAACACCTACCTCACCAAACCGTTGGACATCAACGAGCTGAGGACGGCGGTGGAAAAAGCCTCCGACCGTTTAAGGCTCATCCGCCGCAACGCGGAACTCCGCCGGCAACTCGATGAGAAATTCGGGTTCGAGGGCGTCATCGGCATCAGCCCGCAGATGCAAAAAGTGATCGACATTTTGAAGCATGTCGCCCCCACGGAAGCCTCGGTGCTCATCACGGGAGAGAACGGCACGGGCAAGGAATTGGTCGCCAGGGCGCTGCATCAAAATAGCCCGCGAAAAAACAAGCCCTTTGTGCCGATCAACATTTCCGCGATCCCCGAAAGCATTTTAGAAAGCGAACTCTTCGGCCACGAAGCCGGGGCTTTCACCGGAGCACAAACCAAACGCGATCGGCAAATTCGAGCACGCCAACGGCGGCACGTTGTTTTTGGATGAAGTCGGCGAAATGCCGATTGACACGCAGATCAAATTGCTCCGCGTATTGGAAGAACGCAAAATCACGCGGCTGGGTTCCAACGATGAAATCGCCGTCAACGTCCGCCTCGTCGCGGCCACCAATGCCGACTTGCAAGAACTGGTCGCCGCCAAACGCTTTCGGATCGACCTGTATCATCGGTTGAAGGTGATCACGATTCATCTGCCGCCTCTAAGAGAACGCCGGGGCGACATCGCGTTGCTGCTGGATCACTTCCTGAAAGAGCTGTCCGAACGGCACGGCAAGGAAGTCTCGGGCGTTTCCAAAGCGGCCCGGCAAGCGATGGCGCTTTACGATTGGCCGGGCAACATCCGTGAACTGCGAAACACCGTGGAAGCCATGCTGGTGCTGGATTACGATGGTATGTTAGACGTGGACGATCTCCCGCCGGAAATCGCCACGTTTGCCAACAATGCTTCCAACGGGCAACCGCCGGAAGTCCCCGCCGGGGCCGATGCTTTGGTCGGTCGCCCGCTGTCGGACGTCGAGCGGTTTTACATCGAACGGGCACTGGAACTCACGGAAGGTAAACGCGAGGAAGCCGCCAGTTTGCTAGGCATCGGCGAACGCACGCTGTACCGCAAAATCAAAGACTACGGCCTGAAAACCTAGCTCGCCCGTGCAGGCCGATTACTCGTCTGGCATCGGCAAGCTGCCTGGATAGCAAGCGATTTCCGCGAACGAGTTCAAATCCCAGATTCGCACGGTTCCATCGTAACTGCCCGAGTACAACCAAGGCTCGGCCCGAGAGAATTGAAGACAAGAAAACGCATTCTCGCGGCCTTTCAGGCTCGCCAATTTCTTGAATGTTTTCAGCGAATAGATGTGGATTTGCTTTGACCAATCCGTAAAGGCAACGAGTTCTCGATCGGGCGAGATCGCCATGCCGAGAAGGTACAATTCGCACACGAAGAAACTGCGTCCCTTTTGCCCCGTGGCGGAATCCAGAGTGAAGAGATTGCCGTCTAGGTTTCCTACGAGTAGTTTTTGACCGTTTTCGATCAGCTCGGCATCGGTGACGTTCGCGGATTCCTGGCGATAGTGATGCAGCAGGTAAAGGTCATCCACGCGAATAATCCGCACGCTTCCATCTTCGCATCCCGCGAACAATCGCGTTCCATCGGGCGAGAACCGCAGCGAATTCGGACAAACGCCATCCATTGGAACCTGTAACACCAGTTGCCTGCGCTCGAGATCCCAAAGACAAAGCCCATCGATACTTGCGGTGACGGCTTGGGTTCCCGCAGGCGAAATGGCTAGGGAACGGATTTCCGATTTGTGGCCGTGCGAAGAAAAGATGATTTGGGGGCTTTCGAGTCCTTCGAGAACCAAAAGTCGGCCATCGATGCCTCCCACGAGGATCCTTTGAGAATGCGGAACCCAGTTCGCGATGCACGGGACATCCTCGGGCATAGTGATCCGATGAATCAGCTCACCCGAGTACAAATCGCGAATGAAAATGTTTCGGCGGGTTTTCACGAGAATCGCATGATTCTCTTCGCTAATTTGGATTCCATAAACAGGTTCGACCAGTGCCGACGGTTTCTCGGCGGCCTTTTCTCGCGGGATGTCCTCCCAAAGAAGCGGGAAGAGGACAGCCCCGGCGAGTATGAGGAAAGTCACCCCGAGCGACATAGCGATTTTGACGCTATCCACCACGCTGTTTAAGAGGCGAAGTGGAATAAATTTCGTGTCGTTCCCATCCGTTGGTTTCATGTTCCACATAAACTCGTGCCTTTTGAAGATGTCTTAAGGTCGAAAGGGATCTCATGCAAGTTACGACCGAGTTCTCGCTTGCCGTTTCGACATTTATTGAAGTTGAAACAACAGATCGTTATCGGACCCCGGTTTAATTTCCGTTTTGAGCTTGCTTTCTTGGTTGAATTGTTTGGGAAGATATTGCTCCCTTAACGGGACTTTCTCGCCGGGATTGTCTTCGCTGAATTTGCCTGGAAGTTCTCGGTACGCGGTGATGAGAACGATTTTCGAACCGGGTGTCGCTTGCAGCGTAAACTCCCCATCTACTATTTTCCCGGCTTGACTATGACCGAGGCCATCCGTCGGTTTCAACACGATCTCCCCTTCAGAGAGCGGTTGCCCCTTCCAGGCCACCATTCCCGAAACCGACATCATTTCGGGGCCGGGATTTTCGGCCCCGCACCCGAAACACGCGAAACAAGAACTGAGAAGCACGGCTTTCGCCAGATGCCCCCAATCATAGAACCTTCTATGAGGATTTTGTGTGTGCATGAATAACTTTCCAGAAACTCTTGAAGTGATTGATGGCATGGATGAGTGTGCTATTCTGTCGTCTCAAATGGACTAGGAACTCGCATGGCTACTAGAACACGGAAATGACTTCACCCCCGGCTCGAGAACCTAGGTTTTGATACGTGGTAAGGTCGATGTTTTGCGAGACGAAGCGGACGGAGGCATCGCCCAGAAGCACTTGCACGCCGCCTACATGATAGCTGCGGGCATAGATTCGCGTTCGAGCATAAGTGGTTAAGGCCGTGCAAGGCGATCGAGGGAAAGTTGTGCTTTTGCAGGAGTAGATTTGATCCGGCAGCGAGGTGTTAGGCGGTTCAATCGTTGTGAAGCCGTAACCGCCGCCCGCCCCGCCGCCCCAATAGCCGCCGCCCGCTCCCCAACTCGAGCCGGTTCCCGTGCGAATAATCACTTCGCTTCCCATGATTGTATTGGAACTACCATCGATGATGTCTCGCATCTTCGTGCTGGAGTATTGATGGAACAATCCGCCCAGATCGCCATTGGGATTGATTTCTTGTTTTCCCGTACACATCACATAGTTCCCTTGAAAACCATATCCCCCAGAACGCAGTCCGCCGCCTCCGCCGAAAGCCGGTCCCGCCGGATCGGAAGCACACATGAGGATCGGGACGATGTTGTCTTTGATCGCCACCGGCGTATCCATGACCCACGCCCCTTGCCATGCCGAATACTGAGTATACATAGGCTGCTGATCTATAAACGGCAATAGTTGTTGCATCCAAGTATCGCGATTGTGATAGCTTCCAGAGTTCAGATTTCCATAAGGAAAAGACTTATGGGTTTCGTGATAGTTGTGCATTCCGATGCCTAGTTGTTTCAAACTATTTTTGCACGTTGAACGCCGGGCAGCTTCTCTCGCTTGTTGAACGGCTGGGAGTAGTAAGGCAATTAAGATGGCAATAATGGCAATCACGACGAGTAGTTCAATCAACGTGAAACCACGGGATGAATAAGAGTGTTTTGAGGGATGCGGCATGGGGTAACAATCTTCCTTTCTACGGGTTAATGAATCACTAAATAACGGACCATCGGTAAACAATTTACCTCTTGCTAGCGGGCGCACCCTTCCCAGGAAAGATGCTGCAGAGAGGCTCACATCACTTCATTGGAAGGGGGAGTTTGCGAAGGAGGAAATCAATGTCAGGGGAGGGAGTCTGGGCGGGTGCCGATGGCGGCATGGGGAATGGTGTGGCTTACATGATGACGAAGCGAAACTCCCAGGCAGGATATAAGGCAAAGCGCTTTTGAAGAAAGCTCGCCCTAACTCAATGGCAAACTGCGTGCCAAAATCATTTCGAGAAATGGATTCGTCCGCCCGCATTGCTCGATCCCGTTTTAAGCCCTGCATTTGGAGCGTGTTCGCGAGCGCCTCTTTCCAAAATCTCAGTTTTTTCATTTCGGATTGGGTCTTTCATGCACCGGCAAACGCCCCGGAGTGCGGATTTCTTGCGAGGACCGCAATCAGGATAAGCAGCGCTTCCGGCGGCGGTGCTTTGGGTCAAATCTTGCCTTTCGGGTTCAAACAACTATGATGCGAACAGCATCATCGCCGTGTGTGAATTTTTTCGCTTTGAAACGTGGAGGCCCGTGAAACATGAGTTCTCTTCCCGATCCGTTGGCTTCTCGTCAAGCCGAGCATCCGATTGAATCCTTGTTCCTTAAGCGTTGGTCGCCTCGGGCGATGACGGGGGAAGCCCTGGCCGCGCAGGATCTGCATAGACTCTTGGAAGCCGCGCGTTGGGCTCCCTCAACCTACAACGAACAAGAGTGGCGGTTTTTGTACGCCCATCGCGACACGCCGAACTGGCCGATCTTTTTCGAGTTGTTGATGGAGGCCAACCAAACATGGTGCGCGCACGCAGGCGTGTTGTGCGTGGTGATTTCTCATAAAGTCTTCGAGCGCAACGGCAAGCCCAACCCCGTGCATACGTTCGATTCCGGGGCCGCTTTTGAAAACTTCGCCCTGCAGGGAGCCGCGATGAAGTTGGTCGTGCATGGCATGGCGGGTTTTAATCGTGCGAAGGCCCGCGCGGATTTGAACGTGCCCGAAGACTACGAAGTGGAAGCCATGATCGCGGTGGGACACCCCGGCGACGTGGACAGCCTGCCCGAAGAACTGAGGGAACGAGAAATGCCCAGCGACCGAAAGCCCATCGCCGAAATCAGTTGTGAAGGGTTGTTTGCGTTTTGAGATCGTTTGAATCTTCACGCAACTCGCGGCGGGACCAATAGTGGGCCAGCATGGTTCCCGTCATCATGCAGCCGAACGTATAGAGGGCGGCGGGCAATGCCACCGCGGGGGCTTTGGGAAAGAGTTGCGAAGCCAACGTCGATCCCAAGCCCGCGTTTTGCATGCCAACTTCCAAAATGAGCGCTCGGCGGTGGGTTTCGGGAAGGTGCATCATCCGCCCGCCCGCGAACCCGGCGGCATAACCGAGCAGATTGATTCCCAATAGCACGCCCGCCAATTTTAGGTCGCTGCCGTTCAGGGCTTTGTTAAGATCTTGGTGATTGTCATTCACCACGACCGCGATGATCCACAAGATCACCAAATTTGCGATTGTGGAAGCCCAACGGCTACTCCATTGTTCAATCATGGGGACGTTTCTGGCCAACAAATGTCCGAGCACCACCGGCAGAAAGACTTGAAACAACAAACTGTTGAATGCTTGCCGGGCAATGCTTAAGGCGTCGATGCCGGTTTGGTTTAACATCAGATACAGAACTGCCGGAACCACCACGGGCGAAAGCAGCGTGGCGGTTGTGGTCAGGCTGACGGAATAACTCACGTTGCCCCGCGAGGCCAAAGTCAGCACGTTGGAGGCCATCGCCCCCGGCACGCAGCCCACGAGAATAATGCCCAGCATCCAATCTCCGGACAACCCGGCAAGATGCCCCAGGCTCCAAGCAATCAGCGGCATCGCGGCGTATTGCACCGCCGTCCCGCCCAAGACGGTCGGCCAGCGCCGGAGGACTTGGGCGATCTCATCGCGGGGCAGCAGGCAGCCGATGGCGAACATCGTGACGCTAATCATCCACCCCAGATAGGGCTTCGTGACCGCGAACGGATCGAATCCCGCCACCCAATCGGGCCAGATCGAGCGCGAGCCAACACAACAGCGTGAGCCAAAGCAGCAGATACCGTTGGAGCATGTTCAATCCGTTTTCCACCGCCGCCGGCTCGAAAAACTTTCGCGGGGCCTAGTTGCCCACTTGGGGTTTCGGCAGATGCGGGAGGATGAGCTTGGTCCAGACCGCGTAGCCTTTGTCGGTCATGTGCAGACCATCTTTGACGAAGAGTTCCGGGCGGGGGCGGCCATCGTCGCCGAGCATGGCCGGGAACACGTCCACGAACACCAACTGCTTATCCTTTTCACATTGGGCTTGGATGAGCCGGTTCGCATTTTGAATGGTGTCCGCCAATTTCCAGCGGGCCAGGCTGGGTTTAATCGCCACGAAAATCAGCTTGGTTTTCGGCAATTTTTCGTGAAGGATTTTCGTCAAATCGCGGAAATCCTCGGCGACTTTTTCCGGGGATTTCTTGTGGGCGATGTCGTTGTCGCCCGCGTAAAACACGATCGCTTTGGGGTGATATTTCACGATAATGCGATCGGCGAAATGCACGGAGTCGGCAATTTCGGAACCCCCGAACCCCCGGTTGATGGTGGCATACTGCGGGAAGGATTTTTGCTGATCCCACTTCCGAATGCTGGAACTGCCCACGAACAACACCGCCCCTTCACGCGGCGGGGATTTCTGGTCTTGTGCCTCGAACGCGGCAATCGCCTTGTCCCATTTGGCGAACGGCGAGGAGGGGTCGGCAGCCTGCAAAACGCCCATCGAGACAAAACAAAGAATCAACCCGACCGGAACCGTGTGTCGCATCGTCAAAATCCCCGCATGAAAGGTGTCTTCGGAAACGATTGACCCAGGAGGAACCCTAAACTTCTCTCGGGTCAACGGTTTCCGCATTACATCGCGATAGCGGGGGAAAAGCAACTCCGGGCAGGCATCTTAAAGGCGAAGCTGCGTCCATTGTTGGCGGCGGGAATCGTATTGCACCGCGCCGGAAGGAACCATGCCCGGTTGTTGCACGCCGGGGGGCATCATCTGCGGATAAGACGTATGGTTGGCTTGCCCGCCCATCGGCATCGGCATGGGTTGTCCCCGGAGGTTGCCCGTTCATGGGGGTGGCTTGCGGCATCGGCATGGGGTTCATCGGGGTGGCGTTCATGGGCATTGGTTGGCCGGCCGGGGGTTCCATGTTTCGATAGTCGGGAGGCATCGGGCTGGAACCGGGCGGGAGTTCGCCTTCCGCCACCGGCGTGGGCATTTGAAAGGGATCGACAGGCTGTGTTTGGGCGGGAGGAGCCGGCGGCGGATTCATCGCCTGTCCCTGAAACAGTTGAGGGTAGTTGCTCACGTTAGGATAAGGTGTTGCCGGAGTTTGCGGATAACCGGGCACGCTCGCCGACGGTGAAGAACCGCAAGAAGCACACGGGGCCGCTCCATTGGAAGCCGGAGCCGGCACGAAATTGTGTGGGGCGGCATAAGTGGGAGTCGGAGCTGCTCCATAACTTTGCGGGACGGCATAAGTGGAAGCCGGGGCCGGCATGAAACTTTGCGGGCTGAGGGGTTGGCCGGCGGGCATCGGCATGGTGGGGGCAGCTCGGCCAACTCGGTTGTGAACTCATCGGCGAAACTCCGCCGGGAATGACCGAACCGCCTGGCGGACAACCCGGCGTCGGGCAAATGGGAGCCGGACAGACCGGAGCCGGGTAACAGGGAGGCGGACAGGCCGGAGCCGGGCACATTGGCGCACAAACCGGAGCCGGGCAAATGGGAGCCGGGCAAGCTGGTGGACAAATTGGAGCCGGGCAGCTCACCGGGGCACAATTGCAAGGCCCGCAAGAACCGCAGTCTTGGCAGCAGTGCAGCATCCACGGGTCGAGCGGCCCGCCACAAAGCACGCCTACGCCTCCACCGCAGTGAAATCCGGAAACGGGATCGTAGCGGACCGGGTTATAAGTACATCCGGTTGCCAGCAACATCAGCAGGCCGAGATAGCGGCAGGAATTGGGGATCATGCTTGAATCCTGGGGGAGAGAACGGTCCGTGACGAGAGTTTTCATACCAGGATTAGTCATCGGCGGTCAGTTTGGGCAATCTTTAACGGTTGTGCGAGTTTTTTGGAAAAAATTGGGTTCCCGTCCCTAATCCCCTTTAAGATTCCCACTTACGTCGTGCGCGAAATCTCAACTTTGTGCCGATTTTCCGCCATTTTGCAATTATGAACTTTCATTCATTCTGAATAATTGAGTCAACACGACGGTGATTCCTAAAAAAATCGGAAATAAAATGCACCGATTGTACCGATTATGCCGATTGCGGAGAGTAAAGACTCAAACTTTAGATGGTGGTAACAGATTTCTCGACAACTGAATCGCTTCGTGTCTTGTTTGTAGGGGCGGGGGGCAAAGGGGCAAGAATTATTCTGGTTTTCAAACTTTGCCCTCACCCACTTTGCCCCTCTGCCCCTAAAAACCGTGAGGAAAGCGGTTTGATTATGAATGCCTGAAGACACATCATTTACAGCTTGAGAAACGATGAGAATGACCGGGAGGAGCAGGCTTAGAAAGCAACGAACTTTTTTTGAAAGCTCACCGTGTTGATTGCATCCCAGGATGAGTCTCGCCTGTTGAGAATCAGACAAACGATCATTTGGGGCGGTCTGGTTCTGCTGGGATGGCTTGCCCCGGCGATGGCTCAATTGCCCGCATCCAACCGGGATGATCTGGAACGGCAACTGCGTGCGCTGCAGGAACGTCTGCAATCTGCCGAGGCCCGGTTGCAGGAATTGGAAGCCGGTCCCACGCCCATTCCGCCCGCTGGGCTACGGGAGAATTCCAGTCAGCCAGTGGTCATGGAAGAAGCCAAAATGGACAACGAAAAAAGCCCGCAGAAAAAAACCGAAGACGTTGCCGAACGCCTGGGCATTTTGGAGAAGGGTTGGAAAAGTTTCCAGGATTCAGAAGCCGCAAAAAAAGCCGAGGCCGCGAAAAGTCCCACAATGTCGTTCAATGGACGGATTCAGTTCGATACGTTGAGTTTTCTCAACGATTCTCCCGGCATCGGCTATTTCGAGAATCCCTTGAGTGGGGTCGATCCCGAAGACCACGTTTTCTTCCGCCGCATCCGCTTGGATACCCAGGGGCAGGTCTTCGAGAACATGTACTACCGTTTCCAACTCGACTTCGCCAATCCCAACAGCCCGACATACAAAGATGTTTACATCGGGTTTTCCGAATTGCCTGGAAATCATTCGGTCCAATTCGGCAATCAAAAAGTTCCCTTGGGATTGGCGGCCTTGAACAGCAGCCTGTATATGCCGTTCTTGGAACGCCCGATTGACGTGGATGCCTTCAACCCCAATCTCCGTCGCATTGGGGCGGCCGCTTACACGCACACCGACGATTTGAAATATAACCTGACCTACGGGCTTTTTCTGCTGAACGACACTTCGAGACACGGGCACTTACGTCGGCGATGCCAAGCAGATGAGCGGCAATTTTCGTCTGGCGAGCGTTCCCTGGTACGATGAATCTTCCGGCGGGCGCGGGTATTTTCATTGGGCCGTCGCCGGCGAGTTGGCTCATCCCGATGGAGATGCCTCGCCCTTGGATTCCAACGTCAACGAAGCCCGCTTTCGCGCCCGCAGCGAAGAAAAATCGACCAATCAATGGTTGGATACCGGGCGAATCGCCGGCGCAACCTGGTACGAAATCGCCGGCCTTGGAAGCCATGTTCAACTACGGGGCGTTTCAATTCGTCGCCGAGCAGCAATTCAGTTCGCTGCAAAGGGACAACACCACGCGCGGCACGGGGCCGAACGTGAACTTCAGCGGCGGGTACTTCTACGTGGGGTATTATCTGACCGGAGAACACACTCCCATCGACCGCAAAACCGGCACGCTCAAACGCATGAAACCCTTTGAAAATTTCTTCCTCGTGGATCGCCTCAGGGGAGGAACTTCCTCCGGTTGGGGAGCCTGGCAGGTCTTAATGCGGATGTCTTACCTCGATCTCAACAGCCAAGACATCCAAGGCGGCTTGGGCCGAGACGTGACGTTCGGACTCAATTGGTGGTGGACTTCCCATTCCCGCCTGCAAGTCAATCTGGTGAACGGAAACATCACCGGTCGCAAGCCCGTGGGCGGCTACAGCGACGGCGACTTCTGGTCCCTGGGAACCCGCTTGGCCATCGATTTCTAAAGCCATCCGTTAATCGATGATTTTGTTGATCGTGTATTCCACGATGCCCCGTGCGCCGGCGGCTTTGAGTTTGGGGATGATCGTGCGCACGAATTTCTCCGAAACAATCGCGTTCACGTCCACCCAATCGGGATCGGACAGCGAAGAGACCGTGGGCGATTGCAGCGCGGGCAAGTTGAGCCAGAACTTCGCCCAGATTGTCCCGGCGGACGTTCATCATCAGCCCGACTTTGCCCTCGGCGGCCAAACACGATCCCAGCATCAAGGCGATGTTGTCCAACTTCTCGCGAATCCAGAGATCCTCGTAGGATTTTTTGTTGGCGATGAAGCGGGTCGTGCTTTGGATCACCTCGGCCACAATCCGCAAATTGTTCGCCCGCAGCGAATTGCCGGTCTCGGTGACTTCCACGATCGCATCCGCCAAACGCGGCGGCTTGACTTCCGTCGCCCCCCAAGAAAACTCCACTTTCGCGGTCACGTTATGCTTCGCCAGAAACCGCGTGGTCAAACCGACGGCTTCGGTCGCAATGCGTTTGCCTTCAGGTCTTCCACCGTTTTGATGGGCGAATCCTCCGGCACGCACAGCACCCAGCGGACGGGCCGCCGGCTGACTTTCGAGAACAACAACTCGCAAATTTCATGCACGTCCGCTTGGGTTTCCAGCACCCAATCGTGCCCGGTGATGCCCGCATCCAAAATGCCTTCCTCGACGTAGCGGGCCATTTCCTGGGCGCGAATCAGCAGGCATTCGATCTCATCATCGTCGATGTCGGGATAATAAGACCGGGACGAAAATTTGATGTTGTACCCCGCCCGGCGAAACAACTCGGCGGTGGCCTCCTGCAAACTCCCGGCGGGAATCCCCAACCGCAACCGCCGCGGTTCTGTATTTTCCGTTTCAGACATGGTGCTTTCTTATTGAATGAGCGGCAAGGCGCTAGCCGCCGGTTTTGAATATTGAATTTCGCTCAGACCGGCGGCTAGCGCCTTGCCGCTCATGAATCCTACTTGAATTCTGGTGGGCGATGCCCATGCTACTTTTTGTTGTAAACCGCTTTGGGATCGAACACGGGTTCGCCGATGATGCGGACGGCTTTGGTCGCCGGGTCGATTTGGCGGAAGAAGCAGCTTTTGTAGCCTTCGTGGCACGCCGCCCCTCCGACTTGCTCGACTTTAATCAACAGCGTGTCGCGGTCGCAATCGAAAAAGATCGCTTTCACGTGCTGCACGTTGCCGGATTCTTCGCCTTTTCGCCAAAGTTTGTCCCGGCTGCGGCTGTAATAGCAGACTTTTCCGGTCGCCAGAGTTTCGTTCCAGGCGTCGCGGTTCATGTAGGCTAGCATCAACACGTCTCCGCCGACCGCATCTTGGGCGATCACGGGAATCAGAGGCGACTTTTCAAAATCCGGTTCGAGCGGCTGTTCACTCACTTTCAATGTCCTTCGCTGATGAATCGAGAATGGGGATAACGCGGGCATTCTTCCGCGAAAAAAGCACGCGGAGAAATCCTGAACGCAGGCTTCCCACATTCGGCGGGTTTGCCTAGTATCTGCGCTAACGCTCGAACTTGCAAGCACCCTTTCCGTGGGGGATTCCCGGTTTTTTTATTCATTGGACGGCAACGCCCGCCGCAGGTTCACCATATTGGGCCGTTCCGTCATTCTTCGCAGGAGAGATTTTCTCGATGTCCGCACAAAAAGCAACAAACGTCACCTGGCACGAACACCACGTTTCCAAAGCCGAACGCGAAAAACTGAACGGCCACCCAGGCAGCGTGCTATGGTTCACGGGACTCAGCGGATGCGGCAAAAGCACCGTCGCGAACACTGTCGATCACATTTTGCACTCGCAGGGCAAACGCAGCTTCGTTTTGGATGGCGACAACATCCGCATGGGCCTCAACAAAAACCTGGGCTTCTCAGCCGAAGACCGCACCGAAAACATCCGCCGCATCGGCGAAGTCGCCAAGCTGTTTTCCAGCGCGGGTATTATTACCTGCACGGCGTTTATTTCTCCCTACAAAGCCGACCGCGATTTGGTTCGCGAACTTTTAGGTGCCGGGCGAGTTCATTGAAATCCTCGTCGATGCCTCCTTGGAAACCTGCGAAGCCCGCGACCCCAAGGGCCTCTACAAAAAAGCCCGCGCCGGCGAGATCAAAGGTTTCACGGGGATCGATGCCCCTTACGAAGCCCCCGAAAAACCCGAATTAGTTTTAGATTCCAACACCAAGAGCATTGATGAGTTGGCCCAAGAAGTCATCGCGTACCTCGAAAGCCACAAACGGCTCTCGTCGTAGTGTCCAAAGAAAGCCATCTCACACCAAGCCGCAAAGGATTTTGCGGCTTGGTGTGAGATTTTTTGCGCGGCGATTGCCCTTGCATGAACCAAAGGCCAGAACTCCTGATCGATCTCGCCATCGCAGATTCCGGCCAAACCCGCGAAAACCAAGATGCCATGTGCTCGCTTACCGGGCAGGGTTTTCGTACCAAATCACGCCGAGGTTGTCGCGTTCCTCGCAGGTCAGGGCATCCAAGTCGCCGTCGCCGTCCAGGTCGATCATTTCGACCAAATCGTATTTCACGCCTTCGGTTTGGCCGCTGATCTCGTGAGCCGTCCATTTGGCCTCTGCCAGGGAACCCCCTTTCTCCCGCGAAAGCCAAAACGTGCCGGTCTTCTTGCCGGCGTGTTCGCAGGTGATGACCAGATCGTTTTGGCCATCGCCGATCCACATCCGCGATGGCCACGCCTTTGCCTCGTGCCCGTTTCGCCAGGCATGGGAACCGCGAAAGTTTCCCATTTCGCGGGTTTTTCTGCGTGCGGCGGAACACCAAGACCGCCCCATCCTTCACCGCCACGGCCAAGTCTTCCCGTCCATCTTGATCCACGTCTCCCGCCGCCAAGAACATCACCTCTTGGTTTTTTCCGCCGATGGAATGCACCGGCCAGGCTTGTTTTTGCTTGGGACCGGGGCCGGGGTTTTCCAGCCAATAGCAACCGCGATTCGGTCCCTTGCGGTCGGTGATGATTAAATCCTGGTCGCCATCGCCATCCAAGTCTCGATCGAGCAGCGTCATAATCCAGCCGGCTTTGTAAATCGGATGCCATTGCCATTGATGCAAGTCGCGGGGATTGGCGGCGGCTTCGAACCAACCCACTTCCGCGTTGCTGCCTTTGGAACCGGCCACCAAATCCAAGCCGTGTTTGCCATCGACTTGCAACGGCAGGCAGAACATCCAACTTTGCGCTTTTTCGGAAACGGGGATGGCTTCGGTCTGCCAAGCATGTGGGAATCAGATATTGATCTTTGTCCGGCGGAGCCCAATGGATGAACACCGTGCGTTCGCGGCCTTCGCAACTGCTGATGACATCCACCGCTCCATCGCCATCCACATCGGCGAACACGGCATCTTCGGGCGAAGTGACTTGCCCCACGGTGACGGCGGGCCATGGCGGTTTTGGCTTTCTTCGGGCCGGGGTTGAGATAAACCCTGAATCCGTCCGCCTTCTTCCCAACCGGTGGCGATGTCTAAGAGTTTATCGCCGTTGACATCCGCCAACCGCACGCCATCGGCCCCGCGCGAAGAGCGATCGATCGCATGCCTTTGCCAAGGCTGTCCCCGATCTTCCGCTTGCAAAACCGAGAACGAAACCAGCCAACCAATCAATACCAAAACGCGAATTGGAAGCATGAAAATCTCTCTCCAGTAAAATTCCATAAGCCAATGACTCACTTATTGAAATTGGTCATTGGTCATTTTCTGCAAGTTCGCTCGCCCGTTAATAATCTAACGCGGTGGGGTCGGTGAGGTTTTGCTCGGCGGTGGCGCGGGTGATTTTGTCATCTTCATACAACCGCCTGACCGATTCATCGAAACTCACCATCCCCTCATCTCGGCGGGTGAGCAGATAGTTGTCGATGCTCTCCACCTTGCCCGTGCGAATCGCGTTGGCAATCGGATGGTTGTTCCATAAGACTTCCACGGCCAAATGCCGTTTGCGTCCGGGTTCCACATCCGGCAATAAGCGTTGGCTGACGACGGCCCGCAGGCTCATCGCAAGTTGCCCGCGAATGTCTTTCTGCACATCTTGCGGGAACAGGTCGGCAAATCGCGTGACCATGCCCTTGGCGTCTCTGGTGTGCAGAGTGGTGAAGACCAGATGCCCGGTCTCGGCGGCGGAGAGCGCCATCTGTGCCGTTTCGCGATCGCGAATCTCGCCCACGAGAATCACATCGGGATCTTGACGCAGGCCGTACTTCAACCCATCCGCGAAAGTCCGCACATCGGTTCCCACTTCGCGCTGGGTGATGATGGAATGCAGCGAACGCGAAAACACGTATTCCACGGGCTGTTCGACGGTAAGAATCCGCCGCCCGCCTTCTTGGTTCAATAGTTCCACAATCATGGCCAGCGTGGTCGTCTTGCCCGAACCAGTGGGGCCGGTGACGATCACCAATCCATCCCGCAAATACGCCAACCGCTCGGCCAATTGCGGAGAGAACTCGGCCCAAGCAAAATCGGGAATCTTCGGCGGGATCAAACGGAAGCACGCCCCGGATGCCCGCTCGCAAGAAACACGTTCACGCGAAACCTGGCCGAGATCCCGTTTTCCTTTAGTTCGTAAGAAAAATCCAAATCCGTCGCGGAGTCGAAAGCGGCCCGCATTTCCGCCGGGCAAATCCCGCGGAACAGGTCATCGGTGTCGCCACCCGCCAGCGGTTGTTCTTCGATGGGTTCCAAAAGGCCATGCACCCGCAGCACGGGCGGATAGCCGGGAACCAAATGCAAATCGGAGGCCCCCGCCTCCACCGCCCGCCGCATCCATACCCGCAACTTGGCGGGAGTTTCAGAAGGCGGCTGCTTGGGATCACTCATTGAGATTCTTTCCAGGAGAACGTTGGCAAAACCGAACCACCCTCACCATACGAAGTTTTGCCGTCAAACCCCAGCATGCCTAGGCTCAGAGATCTGCCTTTTTGGTGGAAAACTTGCAGGGTGTCTCTGTCGTGCGGGGAACGTGCAAATCGTGGTAACATCAATAAAAACAACGACTTACGGAACTAATTGCGAAGAAGTTCCCGCCCAGAATCGCCAAATACGGTATGATTCTCTTAGGGCAATCTCTTTGTAGGAAACCGGGAGGATTTTCGATGACCACGATGACCGAACTTCAACAAAAGCAAATCGAACAAGCCGAGGAATTGTTGTTTTCCGGCCCGCAGAAGGCGGGCTTTGCGAAGGAGTTGTTCTTCGGCAAGTTTCGCGACGGAATCCATTTTGCCCTATCCCGTGCTCCCGGAAGCCGAGCGAAAAATCGGCGATGAGGCGGTCGCGGAAGTGCGGGCGTTTTTCGAAGAACACCTAGACCCGGCCCAAATCGACCGCGACGCGGACATTCCGCCAATCGGTGATTGATGGCCTGGCGAAACTCGGTGTGTTGGGCATGGCGGTCGCTCCGGAATATCGGGGGCCGGGGCTTTTCGCAGCAGAACTATTGCCGGGTGATGGAAGAAATCGGTGCCCGCTGCGGTTCGACGGCGGTGTTCGTCAACGCCCATCATTCGATCGGCCTTCGGGCGTTGGAACTCTTCGGAACCGACGAACAAAAAGCCCGCTGGATGAAGCCCGTCGCCACGGGCGAACAACTCGCCGCCTTCGCCCTCACCGAACCCGAAGCCGGTTCCGATGCCTCCAACGTGCAAACCCGCGCGGAACCCACGCCCGATGGCACGGGCTATGTTCTGAACGGCGAGAAACGCTACATCACCAACGGCGGCATCGCGGGCGTGCTCACCGTGATGGCCCGCACGCCGGATGAAAAAGAACCCGACGGCAAAATCACCGCGTTTCTGGTCACGCCCGACATGGAAGGCTTTGAAGTCCTCGAAGCCCGCATGCCCAAAGTCGGCATTCGCGGAACCGCCACCGCGAGGCTGGCCTTCAACAATATGTTCGTGCCCAAAGAAAACATCCTCGGACAAATCGGCAAAGGTTTGAAGCTCGCGCTGACCGTGCTGGACTTCGGACGAACCACTTTCGGAGCCAGTTGCACGGGAGCCGCGAAGTTCTGCGTGCAACAAATGATCGAACGGGCCAACTCCCGCCGGCAGTTCGGCCAAACGCTGGGCGAGTTTGAACTGGTCAAGGAAAAAATCGCCCTCGCCGCCGCCGACACTTTCGCGATGGAATCCGCCACCTATCACACGGCGGCTCTGATCGACAGCGGTGCCGAGGATTACATGCTGGAAACCGCGATGCTGAAAGTCTTCGCCAGCGATGCGCTGTGGCGGATCGTCAACGACTGCCTGCAAATTTGGGGCGGAGCGGGCTTCTTCACCGATCAACCGTTTGAACGCATGATGCGGGATGCCCGGCTGAATCTCATCGGCGAAGGAGCCAACGATGTGCTCCGCAGCTTCATCGCGATGTACGGCCTCAGAAACGTCGGCAAGCACTTGGAGAGCCTCACCAAGAAACCCTGGAAAGCCTGGACGCTTTGGCATCGCAAAGCCAAAGTCCCGCGTGGCCGATTCGATCCGGAATCGTGCAATCAAGCCGGCAACCGCTTGGCGAAGCAAATCGCCACGTTCGCATCCGCTTGCCAATGGGCGCTCATCAAACACCGCGAAGGCATTTTGAATCGGCAACTCGTGCAAGCCCGCCTCGGCGATGTCGGCCACGGAATTGTTCCTCTCGAGCTGCGTCTTCTCTCGGTTGATGAGTACCGAAGCCCCGCCTTGCCCCCGCGACCTGGAAACTGGGCTATTCTACATGGAGCTGGCCCATCAGCGAAACCAAGCTCGCCTGCGCGGCCTCAAACACAACCGAGATGCTGAAACCCTGAACGTCGCCGACACTTGGTTGCAAGGGCATTCCGATTAAGCACCGCCAAGACAAGAAACTCTGAAGCAACGTCCCCCCACCCATTTCGCGGATTATCCGGCGTTTAAGATGGGTGGAACCAGAAACGATTGGCCATCGGTTTTGGGAGCGTTCGAGAGGGCGGCTTCGCGGGGTAGCGACTCCACGGGAACATCATCCCGAAATACGTTCGCCACGGCGACAGCGTGGGCCATTGGTTCCACGTGCGTCGGTGTCGAGCCGGTCCAAAACGTGAACGTACTCTAAAATCTGCCCCAACTGTGCGGTGAGCAATTCCAACTCATCATCGGTCAATTTCAGCCGAGCGAGTTTGGCCACCTTCCGCGCTTCCTCGCGCAAAAGAATTTGCGAAGCGGGTTGCGAGTCGGGCATTAGCGGACGGTCTTTAGGAAGATTTCGGAAGCGTGAATGGAGCCTTCACCACGGCTTTTTGAATGCGTCCGCTGCGAATGCACTGCGTGCAGACCTTTTTGGTGCAGGCGTTGTCGCCGTCTTGCACGCGGATTTTTTGCAAGTTGGGCTTGAATTTCCGCCGGGTGATGCCGGTGGTCTTGCGACCGTTGCCCCCCAAGTATTTGGGTTTTCCCCGTTCTTCTTTACTATTGCCGACCTGGGCGGATTTCCCGCAAACATCGCATCGCTGGCTCATCGCCTGACCCTATCTCTCTTTTGTGACTTGAAAGACGTTTTCAA
>CAWAVN010000007.1:0-344605 GCA_963785505.1 uncultured Planctomycetaceae bacterium | reverse complement strand
CAGTCAAGCGCACTACCAGGCTGCGCCACGTCCCGTGTGTGTTTGTTTTTGCGAGAAATGCCTCGGCTTTTGAGGGTTTATAGTCTTTTCGGTAGCGGATCGTCAAGTTATGGTGCGATGTTGTCGCAGGATACTCGGAGGATGTGAAGGATTGGGCTGGGTGGATTTGGTTTTGAATTATGGAAGGCTGCGATTTGAATTTGGCTCTGATTCGGTTTGGGGTTGATTTGCCAAGGCTTTTCGCCCCGTGGATTGGCGAAGTTCCGCAGCGTTTCTTCCCGTTTGGGGGTGAATCGGCAGAGCAAGGAATTGGGAACCCAAGTCGCTGTGCGAAGACTCGGACAAGCGGCTGAGGTGGTGGGTTCGGGGAAAAACCGGGCTTTATTCACTGTTTTCCAAAAGTTCGTTGTCGTATTCTTCTTCCAATTGCCTGACGCGCTCGGCCAGTTCTTCGTTGTTCTCGATTTGTTGAGAGACTTCCAATTCCCAGCGCGTGCTGGCGGCGCGGAAGGAATCCAAATCCAACGAGAGTTTGAGGATGTGCGACAATCGGCGGGCGACGGCTTCCAGGCAGGTCAAGTTCGGGCCTTCGAGATAGCCGGGAATCTCCACAGCGAGCGAAGCCATCGTGAGATCCCAATCAGGGGCTTGCGTCAAGAGGTAACTGGTGAACGATCCCGGACCGGAATAGGCACTGCGGCGGATGCCGTAGGGTTTCATGTGGGAGAGGAATTGCTCATCCGAGCAAGTGACATAGAGGCGGGGTTCTCTTGTGTGGGGGACCATTCCGCCAAACGAACCCACAAATAAAATTTGGGTCACACCGCTTCGCCGGGCGAATTCCAGCACGCATTGGCCGAAGGTTTGCCAGCGGAGGTTGGGTTCATCCCCGACGAACAGCAGCAAGTTGGCCGACTCGGAGCAAAAGAACGTGTTGGAAGGCATTTCCAGCGATTTGACGAGACCTTCTTCGATTTCGATGTGGGGCCGAAACATGGCTGCAACTTCCATCGGGCCGGGAAAGTTGTAGATGTAGAACGATTCGGGGTCGATCTCGGCGACGAACTCGGCGTCCACGAGTTCCACCAGTTTTCGCACGGTTCCGGTGGACACGTCTCCGCCGTCCATCCAACCGCTGAAGGCCAACAACAGCGTGCCGTTTTCGAGTTGCGGTTGATGATCCACGACCAAACAATCCAAGTCCGACATACCGATTTTCTTTTGTTAAGAAGGGGAGATTCTAGGCGGTTGATTTGTACGTAGTCTACTCAAATTGTTAATAGTGTGTCTTCAAGCATTGATAATAAAACCGCTTTGCCCACGGATTTTAGGGGCAGAGGGGTAAAGTGGTCGAGGGGCAAAGTTTGGAAACCGGAAAAATTCTTGCCCCTTTGCCCCCTGCCCCTTTGTCCCGACAAACAAGCGATGAAGGGATTCAGTCGTCGAGAAATCCGTTACCACCATTTACGGGTTGAGTAGTCTACGATTCCCCCTTCCCGGGCGTCCAACTCGATCACGGAGACTTTCCTCAATCGGGGTAGATTGGTTTTGCGGCATGGCCCCGGGGGATTACGAGGACGCCGAGCCATCATGCGGGCGTTTTCCAATAAAGCCAAGCCGCTGCGGCCGCTGCAGTCAGCGCGGTGAGGACATTCAGGTAATACCAGATTGACCTGCCGGGCGCTCGGGCGGTTTTGAGTTTTGTTATCGCTTGAGCCGCCGCCGAGCGAATGGGCGGTTCGGAATGGGTTTGCTCGAGTTTTTGCAGAGTGCCGAAGGCGGGTTTGGCATGATACCCGGCTTCTCCCGTCGCCGAGACCACGGCTTCGAGCAGTTGCATGTCTGCTTTCGGGGCGGGCCTTTCCAAATAGTCCAGCAATTGGTTGGCGGCGACCTGGGAGGTCTGCCCCAATTCCCCCAGTGCTTTGGCGGCGGCAATTTGCACGGGAAAGTTATTTTCGTGGAACGCGGCGATCCAGAGTTTCTCGGCGGCAGACTCGGCGGGGGAACGTTGACTCATCAAACTGAAAATCACGATCAACAACGCCGCGACAATTAAGATAACCGTCGGCCAAACCCAGCGCAATGCGCGGGCTGAATGATCGGGCGTGGTCTGAAGAATCGTGGGGGCCGATTTGGTATCGGTCAATTCCGCCGACGAAGACTCGGGTGCGGCCTGTTCGAACGGGCGCAAATTCTGCTTGACGATAATGGTCTGCGTGATCGCCCGCAAACGCCGGGCCACCGTTTGTGCGTCGGTTGGCCGGGCGGCGGGTTCTTTTTGGAGCAAATCGTTAATCAATTGTTCCAGACCGGCGGGGCAATCGGTAGCGAGTTGCCCCACGCGAGGCGGAAGCGATTTAATGTGCTGGTGCAGAATCTCGGCGGCGGTCTCACCTTCAAACGGAGCCTGCCCGGAAAGCAACTCGAAAAACACGCAGCCCAGCGAATACAAATCGGTCTGAGGCGTAATTTCCTTGCCGCGAATTTGTTCGGGGGCCATGTACTGGTAGGTTCCCATCGTGCGGCCCTCGGCGGTAATTCGCCGCGACGCCGCCACGCTGGCCAAGCCGAAATCGGCCAACTTCAACCGCCCGGTGCTGGTAATCAGGAAGTTGCCCGGCTTGAGATCCCGATGCACGATGCCGTGCTTGTGGGAATAGGCCAGCGCATCGCACATTTGCATGCCGTATTCGACGACCAATTCCCAAGCCAACCGCCCGCGACCGGCGAGTAGGGTGTCCAGCGTTCCGCCTTCCACCAACTCCATCGCATAGAATTGCCGCTTATCTTTACACTCGCCCCCGAAGCAGCGAACGATGTGGGGATGCTTAAGTTTCTTGAGAATTTCCAATTCCCGTTGAAACCGCGCCAGCGTGGTCTCGTCGGTCACGTCGCCGGGCAAGAGTTTGACGGCGAACATCTTATCGTTCACGACGTAGCGCGCCCGATAGACGACTCCCATTCCGCCTTCGCCGATTTTATCCATCAGCTCAAACGGCCAAATCCAGCGATCGCTGTCTTGCATGCGATTCAAGAGAACCATTTCCGAAGGAAGAAAATCAACACCACTCGATGCAAACTTCACACATGTCGGACCGATTGCCGACATCTCTCCTGGGATTAGATTTGAATGCAGGGGACAAAAAACGCCCGGCTTCCTGGGAAACCGGGCGCGTGAAAACCGCGATGCTTGCGATGGATTTAGCGTAATGGAACGGCCCGGCGACCAACTCCCCTTGAGGAATTCCAAAGCATGATTCTAGCAAATTCCCTGAGCGCCGGGAAACTCGACTAATTTCAACTGTTGTCCGTGCGTACCTGTTGGTAACTGAGCAGCTTGGTAATCTGCTGTTCCTTCTTGTTGATGAAGAACACGTTCTCCAATACGACCGCCCGGCTTTCGCCTCGGGGGTGCAAAATCAGCCGGCCCGACCGCAGCAATAAATACTCGAACAAATCGTTGATTTCCTTCTCGACGTTCATGTTCAAAGTGGGAAAACGCTTCATGTCGCTCATCACGCCGTGGTGGTGCAGCAATTCGTTGGGGCGAACTTCCCAGTAATCGAACTGCACGCTGACCGCCACCGCGATGTAGATCAGCATCAGCACCACAGCCAGAATTCCATAAAACTTTGCGTTGGCAAACGGCCTGAGCGCTTTGATGGTGTCGCTCATAAACGGCAAAAAATTGGGGTTGGCGGTGGAAAACAGCCAAAAACCCATGAAAACCGCCACCCCGATGAAGAAAAACGTCAGCGAAGTCGTGCGGGGAAAATCGAACGACAGCACCACCAAATTCGCACAAAACAGACCCAGAAAAGCCAAACTCACCAGTTGGCTGACTCCGTCGGCCCCATCGTTTCCGCGAACCCCAATAATGACCCCCGCCACAATCGCGGCAATCAGCGAAGGATACATGAACACGATCTTCGGGTAACTGATGAGATAAATGCTCTTGGGAGCCTCTTGTTCCGCAGGACTGGCAGTATTGGCAGGCGGTGTAGAACCTTCAATCGACATGGGCTATCCCTTTTTTAGGCGTCTTGCTCAACGAAAGATGGGAAGGGTTCGCGAATGGTGGACCTAATGTAACCCTCCCCGACCGGAGTTTCCAGACCGCACACGATAAGAGGTCCATCCCCGACACGCAACCTCGCAGAAAGCGGCCAACTTCCCAGATAACGCAAAACCGCCCCCGCCGGATCAATCGCCCCGCAAGATTTTTGAGAGACTGGCTACTTCTCCCCGCGAAGGCGTTTGCCCAGGGCTTGGATTTCGGCTCCGCAGGCTTTGCGGGCTTCGCTAAAACCTTGGGGCGTGGGGTTGCCCGCTTTGAGATAGTTCAGCACGATGTCCTCGGCGGCCATCAGTTCCTTGCAGGCATCGGGAACTTCCGCAGCGATTTCGTGGGGAATGGTGGTCACTCCATTCAAGTCGCCGTGCAGCAATTCGCCGGGATAAACCACAATCCCGCCGACCGTCACGGGAATTTGCACCTGAATCATGTGGCAGTAGCCGTGGGCACAAGTTGTGCCATTCGTGAAGACCGGAAAGCCGATGGCTTCGACCTGATCCAAATCCCTGCCGGTGCCTGAGGTAATTAGCCCCTTGGCTCCGAAAGTTTTATAGGTGGTACACATCACTTCGCCGAAGGTCGCGGCGGCGACGGGATCATCCAAATCCTGAAACACCACCACGGCGGGGCCGGGCAATTCCGCGAAGGCTTCCACCTGCTTTGCCATGTCCGCATAGACATCCCCGCCGCGCGGCGGAGCCATGCTGCGAAAGGTGGTCGTGCAAGCATAACCCACCATCGGCGGCATCTTCGGAAAACACGCCTTAATCGAGTGGTTCATATACCCCAAATTCCGAGGGCGAATGTTCCAAAGCTCAATCACATTGCAAACAGTGGGGGTGTCATACTTCGTAAGCGCCGTAAGTTGATCGGCAGACAATCCGGGGGTGTGTGTCATGAGTGAGAGTCCTAGTTGAGTGGGTAATACATAGCTTTAGAGTATTCTCAATGATTATTGAGGTGGCGGCAGGTCTGATTTTTTGGGCAAGAGTCGGTACGCTTTGACGGGAATCCCTTCATCGTCGATTCGTTTGCGGGGATCGTTCAACTTGATCCGTCCGATTGATGTGATGCGGCCTCCCGAATCGTAGAAAAACAAAGTCTCGGCATCGGACACGTGGTAAGCGTGAGGTGTTGAACCAGCTTTGGGAGTCAGTGAGAGCGCAACTTTTTGATATTTCAGCCGGTTTAAGGAGCGAAGTGCGTCTTCCGTCTTGCCGCCCAGAACAATCCAGTCGAAAGGAGAGGGCAGCAATTGATCGTGCTGAATTTGCTCAATCCTCTCGACCGCAAACGTCTCAATGGAAAAGTAATCGAACGGCTTGGAATAGCCTTGGGCTTTGGACGGTGCTTTTTTCACACGGGATTTTCTCAGGTAGCCGGAAACCCGCAACAAGCGTCCGTTCAAGTCGTGTTTCAGGTAATCCACATCTTGAATGTAAACTCGGCCCGAAGGCAGAATCAAATGCTGTCCGAGACCTTTATCGTAAGCTCCCCATGCCAACCCATCCACAGTCACAACTTTTCCAACCCAATCATTCCACGAGACAATGTGTTTCGTGCCGCCTTCAACATACGTTGAGGTTTGTGCGAATATACTTTCGCGACATAGTATGCACAAAAGAATGGCGATTGGCAAACGAGACATTCTAACCTCCTGTTGATTTTCCTAGCCCGCTTGTTTTTTCTTGGTGGTTTTCCCTGACAATTGCTGAATCAATTTGACTCTTGGGATGTGAACAAGCGAATTGAGTTTGCATAGCGAATTTGTTGCTTCTTATCAGGATCATACTGGCCCGCACAAGCGTCACGGTATTCACGAGATGCTGGTAATGCAAGTTCGGGTCGACTTGGATATCGATGGCGAGATCTTCAAACAATGGCTTTCCATTCCGGAAATCCCATGGCCTCGGCCACCTTCGAGCGCAATCGCTTAAAGGCCGCCTTGCCAACGCCCAACGGAGCTTGATTGGATACCAGATTTCCCAAGCTGCCGTCTAGTTGTGCGGCTACTAAGTGAACTTGAAAGTTGATGCTTGCTAAATCGTCATTTTCCATAGGTGTTTTGGGCGAAATCACGATTGGGAGTTCGCCCCGAGGCATGCTTAACGAACACGATGGGCCCTGAAACGCTGGATCATCCCAAACCTCGCTCTCCGCCACCAAGCGGACCCGATGATAGCCCACTTCACGAGCCAAACTCAATACGGAAAGAATGTTGTCGCGGGGGTGTCACGATCAGCGTGGAGAATCACCTCAGCAGGCAAGCCTTGGGCCGTCTGAGAGGATATGATCTGCTTTTTCAAATGCGTTTTTAACTGATCCAGTGTAGCGGGTTGATTTTCGAGGCAAATCAATACATCGCCAAGTTTTTCCATCCGGTTCGCGTTGGACTCCAATGAACACCGGCACGCGACTCACACCCTTCGAACGAGCTAATAAAAAGTCCGCTTGAGGTCTTTTCAAATCAATCCTTGGGAAAAGCCCGGCTCCCGATGCGGTCCATCTCCCTTCCTTCAACTTTGTATGGGCATCCCAAGCGGGAAGGTGAAACTCGGTGATTTGCCAACCCTGATTCCCCTTTTGTGCGGAATACTTGACTAGCCCCTGAAGCAAATCCTTCAACCGAAACGAGATCGTCCCCTGAACCTCTCCCCCTCGAATTTCGCACGTGATTTCCGTGATCCCTTTGGGTTGAAGCATCGTCGCATAGCCTTTATCTCGCGTCTCCAACATAGCTTCCAACAGATTTCTCGGAGTGGGGGGGGAATTTTCAAGACTTCGGATCTCCTGATTGAGAGCTTTGGGGGAGGCATCCAAGTTCACCGGTGAGAGTCCCATCAGTACGAGTGAAAGGGGCTGATTTTCCAAACTGGTGATAGCCGGCGGTGTGGGAGAATTGGCTAACACAATATAATCCTCAATGGAAATCCCAGCCGCTTGAGGAAGTAGTTCCCGAATTTGATTGCGGGTCTCTTCGATTTCTTTCTCGGAAAGAAGGGGAGCCGACTCGCCCGCCTCTGAGTTTGGGGTATTCGTGCCCGCGGTTTTTTCTCGTCCTTTCTTGTCAGAAGCAGTCTGGTTCCCAGAACATCCCCACAAAAAAAGCAGGAAACACAAGACTTTTAAAAACCACATCATCTTGCTCCGAATAAACTGTGAGTCCAAACCTACGCCGTCCCTGGTCTCCCCAGAATCATCCTGCAAGGTGTATCGTTAATTTCTTCCAAACGGAATCAGCCGGCTTGTTTTTTCTTGGTGGTTTTCTTTTTTGTGGTTTTCTTTTTGGCGGGGGCGGTTTTTTTCTTGGTGGATTTCTTTTTCTTGCCGCCGCCTTTGGCGGCTTTTTCTTCGAGGAGGGTTAAGGCTTCCTCCAAAGTGATCTTTTCGATTTCTTTATCCTTAGGGAGCGTGGCGTTGATCTTTTTGTGTTTGACGTAGGGTCCGTAGCGGCCTTCAAAAATGCCGATGGGTTCGTTGTCTTCGGGATGAACCCCCAGTTCACGAATCGGCGTGGGGGCGGCTCGTTTTTTGGTGTGCTTAAGCATGTCCACGGCGGCATCGAGGGTGATGTTCAAGACATCATAAGTCTTGCCTTCGAACTCGTAAGTGTGCGTTTTCTTGTCGAAGTTGCCGTAGGTTTTGTCGTGCAATATATAGGGGCCATACATGCCCACGCCGACTTTGACGACTTTAGTCGTTTCGGGATGATGCCCCAACCGTTTGGGCAGGCTTAATAGTTCGACGGCCTGCTCAAAGGTTAGCGTGTCCGGGTCTTGGGCTTTGGTGAGACCCACCCGCTTGGGCTTGGGTTTTTCTTCGGTGGGGTCGCCTAATTGCACGTAAGGTCCATAAGGGCCGGCTTTGATATAGATCGGCAAATCTTCTTCGGGATGTTGGCCTAGCGATTTGGGTTCTTGCAGTTTGAGTTGAAACTGCGTGTCGGCATAGGCGTTGCTGAGGTCTGCCGGGGCCATGTCTTCGGGGATGGACGCGGTGACTTTTTCCTCGCCGTTGGCTTGCTCGAAATAAGGCCCCCACTTGCCCACGCGGACGCTATATTTCAAGCCGTCCAAGTTCAGCGTGCAGGCGTCGCGGGGGTCGATGATTTCGATCTTTTGCTCGATCTGTTTTTCCAAACCTTCCTCGCCGGAATAAAACTTTTCCAGATAAGGCAAGCGTTCGGCTTCGCCGGTGGCGATGTCGTCCAGGGTTTGTTCCATGCGGGCGGTGAAATTGTAATCGACGAGATTCGGAAAATAGTTTTCCAAAAGCCGGGTCACGGCCATCGCGGTGAACGTGGGAACCAATTGGCTGCCATTCTTGCGGACATAGCCCCGATCTTGCACGGTTCCGATGATGCTGGAATACGTGCTCGGCCGGCCGATGCCTTCTTCTTCCAACTTGCCGACAAGCGAGGCTTCTGTGAACCTAGCAGGCGGTTTGGTTTCGTGGCTGAGGGCCTCTAGCTCGGCACAGTTGAGAACCTGATTTTCTTTGAGCGGCGGCAGGGCGGATTCTTGATCGTCGAGCGCGGCTTCGGGATCATCCGTGCCTTCCACGTAGGCTCGGAAGAAGCCGGGAAAATCGACGTGCCGGCCGCTGGCGCGGAACTCGGTATCCTCGGCTTTAATGGTCACGGTTTGGAAGGTCAAACGGGCTTCGGCCATTTGCGTGGCCACGGTGCGCTTCCAAATCAGTTCGTAAAGTTTGAACTCATCCCCGCTGAGGCCCAATTCCTTGGCGGGCAGCATTTCGGTGCCGGCGGGGCGGATGGCTTCGTGGGCTTCCTGGGCGTTCTTGGCTTTGTTGGTGTATTGGCGCGGGCCGGGGCTGAGGTAATCTTCGCCATAGCGAGACCGCACACAATTGCGGGCCGCATCCAAGGCTTCCTGCGAAAGGTTGACGCTGTCGGTCCGCATGTAGGTGATGGTCCCGTTTTCGTAAAGCCTTTGAGCCACCTGCATGGTTTGGCGGGTGGTCATGTTCAGCTTGCGGTTGGCTTCCATTTGCAGCGAACTGGTGGTGAACGGCGGGGCGGGTTTGCGGGTTTGGCTGCGGTCTTCGATCTTCAAAACAACCCACGGTTTCTCGCGAAGACTTGCTTGCAGTTCCTTGGCTTCTGTTTCGGCCAGAAGCAACACGTCCACGCCGTCTTGGATTTTGCCGGTGTGTTCGTCGAAGTCTTTCCCGCTGGCGATTCGCTTCCCGCCGAGCGTGTAAAGCATGGCCTCGAAAGGGGATTGGCTTTCGGGAGCGAGTTGGGCCTTCAAATCCCAATAGGTTCCGCTGTGGAAGGCCAGGCGTTCCAGTTCGCGCTGGACCAACAACCGCACCGCGACCGATTGCACGCGGCCCGCCGAGAGTTTGGGTTTGATTTTCCGCCACAACAGCGGGCTGAGTTCGTAACCGAACAAGCGATCGACCACCCGGCGGGTTTCCTGGGCCTGCACCAAATCTTCATCGAGATCGCGGGGATGTTGGATCGCATTCAGGATCGCATCTTTGGTGATTTCGGAAAACACCATGCGATGGACGGGGACTTTGGGTTCCAAAAGCTGCACTAAATGCCAGCCGATGCTTTCCCCTTCGCGGTCTTCGTCCGTCGCGATGATGAGTTCCGAGGCTTCTTTGAGGGCGGCTTTGATCTCTTTGACGATTTTCTTTTTCTCCGGCGAGACGACGTACAAAGGTTGAAAACCTTCTTTCACGTTCACGCCGTGGCGTTTGACCCAATCTTGGCCTTTGTATTCTTCGGGGATTTCATCGGCTTTGGCGGGCAAATCGCGAACGTGGCCCACGCTGGCGACGACTTTATAATCGCTCCCCAAATAGCCGCTGATTTTGTCGGCTTTTTTGGGAGATTCGACGATGACGAGGGCTTTCCATTTCTTGTTAGCCACGAACTCGGTTCCTCCGGGTGGAAATCGGGCGGCGTCTTTCGCGCCGCCGTTGGGTTTTCGGGTGCTGTGTTTGGGTTTCGTTCGCATTGCCGCGAATCGGCCCATTGGGAAGACAGTGGCAATCGGGAGAGGGGTTTGTCAAGGGCAGATTCAGGAAGTTCGCCGCCCAAACACCCCGCGATGGCTTTGCTCGGCTGCGATTTTCGCGCGAGACCAAGGGCGTTGGACTTGCGAGCCTGCGGGGTCAAGCTACAATGCGCGAAGCGGAGAAGTCGAGCAAACCACGCCCTCATTCTTATTTTCATCGCGGGATTTTTTCCATCTCTCCCGCGAAAGTTGGGTCATCGGGGTTCTGTTTTCTTTCTCGGCGGCACGTGTTGGCGCTGTCCTGCTTAAATCATTTTTCCAAGTTCTGTCAAGGGATGGTCCCTCAACCCCCCTGAGACTTGGGCAGTAATAAAACCCGGTATTCACCGAGACGAAGGAACAACGGAATGCGATCACCGTTTGGGATTTTTCGGAAGCACGGAACGATTTTGACCGCCGGGCTGGTGGTGTTGTGCATGTTTGCCTTCACGCTGTCCCAATTTCTGCGGCCGGAACATCTTCCCATTTTATTGGGCATGTTGGCCTTCGGGGCGATTTTCTATTTGCTCGGCCAACCTTCGGGCAAAGGGGGTTGGTACGCAATCGCCGGGGCGATGGTGGGTTTGGTGGTGATCTCGATGGTGGTTCCCGCGTTTTTCAAGCCGGCTCCCGCGGCGAAAACAACGCTAGGTGAGATTTCGGAAGCCAAGCTGCATACGATGATCGAACAGCGGCGGAATGCCAATCAGTTCATTTATAAGATTTATCGGATGGGTTTTGGGGAAAGGCCCGATGCGCAAGCCATACTCGCCAGCCAAATGCGGGACATTGCTAGGTTTCCTCCGGAACAGCGGCAAATGTTCATGAATCTCATCCTCAGCCGAAGTTTGCCTCAAATTGAGCAGAATCAAAGGATTTGGGACATCGGTTTTCGGCATTTCCGATTTGCCCCGCTGCAAGAACCGATGGAAGTTGCCCGCGAGGCCACCGTGCGCGAGTGGGTGATGTCCAAGCAAGCCGACGAGATCGGGATTCGCGTTTCCAACTTGGCCGTCACGGAGTATCTCACAAAAGCCTCGAACGGCCAACTTTCCCGCGAACAATTCACCGACCTGCGGAAAGAACTGCACCTCAGTGAAGCGGAATTGTTCGAGATCCTGCGGTATCACATCAAAGCCCACCAATACGAGTTATTGGCCTACCCGCGCCGATGACCCCGCCGGAACAACAGTGGGATTTCTTCCAGCGGGCGACGGTTCGGCAAGACATGGAATTCGCGAAGATTCCGGTCTCGGCCTTCGTCGATCAAATCGCGGAACCCACCGATGTCGAGCTGACCACATTTTACGATCGGTACAAAAACCTCGCGCCAACGGCAAGGGGCCGCATCACCCGCACCGAAGGCTGGACTGAACCCGTGGAATTGATGACGCCCGAACCGGCATTCGCCGTGCCTCGCCGAATTAAGCTGGCCTATGTCACGGCCCGTCTTCCCGATTATCAGCCCACCGAGAAAGAGATCGCCGCCTATTACGAGAAGCACAAGAACGATTATCCCAACCCCGCCTTTTCTCGCCCGTTGGAAGAAAACCCGATTCCCAATCCGCGAACACCCGGCGGACCGGCGGTGGCTCAAAAGCCCAAACGCGAAAGCCATGTTCCCGCCTGGGCCGAAAAGCCGGAGTTGCTTCCATTCGATCGAGCCAAAGACAAAGTCAAACGGGATTTGATTTTCGACGTTCATGAAAAAGCCCGCGAGATAAACGACAAACGAATCACCCAAGCCTTGGCGAAGATGAATGAGTTGAGTTCAGCCTATCAAGCCGTGGGCAAAAACCACAAAACCCCTCAGGAAATTTCGGATGAGCTGAAAGCCTTCGCCAAAAAAGAAGGCTTGGAATACACCGTTCCCGCCTCCGCCTGGACGCCCAAAGAAATGACCGCCGCCAAAGTCGGGCAGGCGGTGGAAGTAGACATACACAGCAATCCCTTGCCGGGGCAACTGCGGGCCTCGGTTCGACCTGGCGGAGCATGCGTCGTGTATTTAGCCTTTGAGGCCAGCAACCCCGAAGACTTGTACCGCCCCACTCAAGTGATTGTTCCGAAAGAAATCGATACCCGCTACGTCTACTGGAAGATCGAAGATCTGCCCCCCAAATCACCCGAATGGGGGAAACTCGAAAAGGACCGACGCCAAGCGGTGATCGATGCCTGGAAAATCCAACAAGCCGCGCGATCGCCGAGAAACGGGCGATTGCCATTCGGGATGCTTTGAAAGCCTTTCAGGCCAAACAGCCGAAAGGTACCCCAGATAAAGATCTTATCGCTGCGATGGAAGAACTGAAGCAAACCACCGTCACCGGCAAGGCGGATGGACCGAAAATTCTCTTCACCCCCGCGTTCGCCTTTCAGTGGATGCAACCCCCGACCCAGCAAACCGGCGTGCGTTTGGGGAAAGTGAACAAAATTCCCAAAGCGGGCGAGAAATTCATGGAAGCCGCCTTCCACGAGTTCGACAAAGTCGGCGAAGTCGGCGTGTTAGTCAATGCGGATGCCACGGTGTTTTTCATCGGCAAACTGCTCGACCGCCAATACGGCCAAGGGAATTCTTAGAGAGCCTCGAAGAATCCTTCCTCAGCCAAGTCGCGGACAGCCCCGCGATACAAACCGTAAACGAACTGGTCTACCGGCAAAACGAAGAACTCTTCCAGAAATGGCAGCAACACTTCACCGAGCAGTTCGAAATTAGAGTCCTTCCCCTGGAAACGGCGAAAGAATGAAAGCCGACCCGCCTAAGAACCATTCTGCGGCGATCCGCCGCGTTTAAGAGGATTGTTCTCGCTGGGAGTTTGATCGAGATGGACGTGGGTTCCCGCGCCTCCGCCACGAAGTTCAATCACGCGGTCGGCACGGGATTGGGTGAGGTAAGCCGTGAGATCCACGCCCAGGTTTCGTAGGGCATCGAGTTGTTCCCGCTCTTGGTGATGTTGGCGGGTGCGGATCTCGATTTGTTGCTCTTGGTCTCTTTGGCGTTGCTGAAGAACCATCTCGTGCCGGGCGTTTTTTTCTTGGCGTTCGGCGGCTTGTTTTATTTGGGTCAGAGTCAGATCGTGTTCAACCTCGGCGGTTTGCTCGCTACGGCGTTTGCCGGCGCGGGTGAGTTGGCAATCGAGCTTGTAGTTCTCCAAGTCTTGGGCTTGCTGTTCGTTAGCCCGTTCGAGTTGCAGCCGCGTGCGGGCTTCAATCGCCTGGTTGTGCATCAGTTGCAGCGATTCCGGCGCACCGTAACCGCGATAAACCACCTTGTTAATCCGATACCCGCACTGGTTCGCGCGGTTGGTGAGTTGCTTGTAGGCGTCCAGTTCGTTCAACAGGTTGGTGTTGTGCTTGAAGGATTCAAAATCGTGCTGACCGGTGAAACCCACCACATCGGACGTGGCCGCATTCACGAAATCGCCAATCGGATCGTGCGTGGTTTCCAGCATCTTTTCGATGTCTAATAGTTCGAAGAAGATCATCAGGCGAATGGTTAAGACGGCATCATCGGCGGTGCGGACATCTTGAATGTCGTGATACATCTGGTCGGGCATCAGCCAGAGTTTTTGGAAGGTCAGCGAGTTGGCGGTTTTCTCCATCCCCTGAGAACCGCCCTTGGAACCGTGCCAAGAAAACGTGTGCAGCCACTCGCCGGGTTCCGGCACGAACAACGCGGGGCCATGCACGATGCGGCGGCTGATTTCTTCCGAACCTTCTTCCGGTCGGCTGTAAACCACGACGGCTTCGCGAGCCGCAATTTGCAGGGCATCTTCGCGGGTGATTTCCTGATGCACGCGGGGATCGAACCACAATTCGGTGGGGCCGGGCAGATGTTCTTGCCGGCCATCGCGATAGCGGACGATCAAAAACTCGCCGGGATGGGCCACGTAATGCTGCATGGGCCGAAAGACTTTGCGAAAGCGAAAGACTTTCACGGGGCCGACAAGAATTTCCATGCTGCCATCGGCCCGCCGCATCAACACCCGTTGGCCTTCTTCGACAACGTAAGAAAACATGCTGTGACCTTCCAAATTCTCGGAGATATTACATTCCGCGACCGGCATAATCGCTGAGTAGCGATGGAACACTTGCGCCTTTTTTGAACTCAGTGATTCCTCGCCCGAGCTTGGCCCGCATGCCAAGCTGTGAAGTCGCGGCCATGTCCTCAGTATAATCGATCTGGGTATCGGTGAACTCACAAATCATTGAGTCCACCGATTCCGTTTCTTCTTTTGGATAGTGCGTCTCAATCGCCTGTTGAATGGCAGTGGTCGAAGCTGGGACAAAGAAGATGTTTCGTGCCGAAGTACGACTCGCAATTGGTCTTTGAGGATTAAGTCTTCCGTTTGGTGGTGGCAATGGTGAGATTCTCGCCATCGTCAACTAGCGGAAAAATGTGTGAATCTCCGCCAGCGTGCGGGGGATTAAGGCCAATGCTTTCGGGTCCGGTTCCCGCAACAACCGTCTGACTTCATGCCAAGAGAGATTGGCTCGTGTGGGTCAGCCGAGGCGTGAAGTCGGCGATTTTTAATGGGGATTGCGGATGGGAAGTATTCCAATCCGCAAGAGCACCGCGATTTTTGATGTATTTGTAGTCCATCGGCCCACCAAAATTGCCGAGGTTGATGAAATGGGGCGGCTTTTATTGTACGCGGCCCGCCAATGGTTTTTTCGCGGAAAACCCAAAAAAATTGGGCGGCCGTTGGGGAAAACGGCTGCCCGAAATGAGGGGTTGTTTCTAAGGGCAAATAACCGGGAGGCTTATGCCTCCCGCTCGCCTTTTTATTGGTCCTTGGAACTTGGGGATTTTTGGTGATTCCATTCTTCGATCATCTTTTGGGTGCGTTCCGGGTTGAAATTGCCGGGCGGGTCTTCATCTTGGTTTTTCATCAGGTCTTGGGCAGAGAGAGATTTTGGAAGGCACACCGTGCTTGGGAACTTCGACGTGGGCGGTCCAGGCGATGGCGTTGAGCATTAACTTGCGGAATTGGTCGTTGCCCCAGTTCCAATGAAAATGCCCGCCGGTGAAACCGAACCCGCGGCCGCCGTCTTCGCGTTCTGTCGCCCAGGCCATGTGTTGGCGTTTGGCCGTCGGCGACGGCTTTGCGGACGGCGGGGTTGCCGCTGTGCGGGCCATCCGGGCGGTTCAGCGTGGAAGCGGGCGGCAGGTCGGAGAGAATCGGAGTCACGCCGGCCAACGCATCGCGAAACCGCATGTGGTAGTACCATTCATCGTTGATCTTAAAGGGCTTCACGCCCCGCGTGATGGCATGGCTGGGCAGTTTGTTGTAATCGGCATCCCAATGCGGGTTGACCGACCAACCGGCCTCGAAATATCCGCCGGTCCAAGCGAGGAAGGCATCGCCGGAGGCTCCTTTGGGGACTTCCACGCCGTAGTGAATGCAAACCAGGCCCGTGCCTTTTTTCATCAGTTCGTTGAGTTTTTCCAGATGCGAATTGAAGGGATGCCCGCCGCCGCCATCGGCATAAATCACGATGCTGTCGGCATCGTCCAAAATGGATTCATCCTTGGGCCAACCGCCGGTGACGACCTCCGCCTTAATCGGCAACCCGCTGTCGTTCAAAGCTTCCGCGAGTAGCATGCAGCCGGCTTTGTGCTCGTGCGCTCCATAACCGTGGCTTTTGGGGCCTGCGATCAACACGACTTTTTTCACCTCGCTTTGCTTGGCGGCAGGTTCTTCGGCATTGCATTCGGCGGTGGGTTTGGCGTTTTCGGTGTTGGTCCGTTTCAGCTTGATGTTCTTGAACTGCACTTTCATCGGGCCGCCGACGTGCAGTTGCAAGGCGAGTACGCCATCGGCTCGGCGTTCTTTTTTGTCGTTGTCGATGCAGTCGGCGGTGGGCACATCGTTGATGAAATGTTGGAAGTGAAAGCCCTTGGCGACAATGCGGTAAGTGTTCCAATCTTCGTGTTTGATCTTGGCTTGAATGGCCGCCGAGTCGCCTAGGCTGCCTACGTTCTTGACTTGGAACTTGCCGTTCTCGCGGACGAGTTCGGTTTTCTCGCCGCGCTTGCAGAGGATGCCGCGAAAGCGTTCTCCGTAGAGAATTCCCGAATAGGTTTTGCCGGCTTCGAAGTCTGCCTGATAGCCGCCGATGACCCATTTGTTTTTGGGGACTTCAAAGCTGCGGTATTGAATGCCGGAGTTGCCGTTGATGATTTTGTAGTCCAAAGTCAATTCAAAATCGCCGACTTTGCCCTTCTTCCAGATGATAAACGTATTGCTTTTGAGGGGTTTTTCCGCCGTGGTCTGTCCGGTGATGGCCCCTTCTTCGACGCTCCAAAAATCGGGATTGCCGTCCCAACCATCCAGCGTTTTGCCATCGAAAATGGTTTCCCACTTTCCTTCTTCCTCGGCAGATGCCGGTCCCGCCGACATCGCGAGGAACGCCGCCAACATCACCGCCTGAACCAACCTGCCGCGCACGGCCAATGGAAACAACATCAATCAATCTCCCTGCTGTGGTGAATCGAGATTCTCGACCGGGTCCAATCGCAAAGGCGAACTCTCCCGGCCAAACTTTTCCTATTGTGATGTCCAAGGGGGCAAGGATTCAACTCTGCGAAGAGTTGAGAGTCGAAGGTTGCGAGTTGAGAGGAAAAATTGACTCAGGAAAAATAGATGGCCAACGCATCAATCCTCCGGCCTAAAGTCTAAAGCCTCCCGCCTTGGGTGTTGCAGCACAGGGTGATTCTCGGTAGGTTGGTGATTAACCCGTTTCCTTATTGTTTTTCAATTCGTTTCTCTTTCAACCCCCACGCCGATCCTATGCGCAACGTGACCAGTTTCATCCTCGGCGGAGGAAAAGGAACCCGTCTTTATCCGTTGACGGAATATCGTTCCAAACCCGCCGTGCCCTTGGCCGGGAAATATCGCCTGATCGATATTCCCATCTCGAACTGCTTAAACAGCCACATCAACCGGATTTATCTGCTCACGCAGTTCAATTCGGTGAGTTTGCATCGGCACATCAGGCAGACTTATAAGTTCGACCGCTTCGAGGGCGGGTTCGTCGAAATCCTTGCCGCCCAGCAAACAATGGAAGGGGCCGACTGGTATCAAGGCACCGCCGATGCCGTCCGCAAGCACTTGCGTTATCTGGAACAAGACGGCGTGGATTACGTTTTAATTCTCTCCGGCGACCAGCTTTACCGCATGGATTTCAGCGAGATGCTGAAAACGCATCAGGAATCCAAAGCGGATGTGACCATCGCCGCCGTGCCGATCACTTCCGACCAGGCCCAAGCCTTCGGCATTATGCGGTTGGATGACACGGGCCGCGTGAAGGGTTTTCTGGAAAAGCCCAAAACGAAAGAAGAACTCGATCTGGTCCGCACCGATCCGGCTTGGATCGAAGCGCGGGGCATCAAAGCCAATGGCCGCGATTGCTTGGCGAGCATGGGGATTTATCTGTTCAACAAAAACACGCTGGTCGAACTTTTGCGCGGGTCGGATTACACCGACTTCGGCAAGGAGGTCTTCCCGCTTTCCATCCGCACCCGCCGGGTTTATACGCATTTGTTCGATGGGTATTGGGAAGACATCGGCACGATTAAGGCGTTTTACGATGCCAACTTGGAACTGGCCGGCAAGAATCCGCCGTTTAGGTTCGCGGATGCCAACGCGCCGATTTATACGCACGCCCGCTTTCTGCCGCCCACCCGTGTGGAAGGGGCCAACATCAAAGGCAGCCTGATCGCCGATGGCTGCGAAATTGATGAAGGGGCCGTCATCGAACACAGTTTGATCGGGGTGCGGTATCGCATCGGCAAGAACACGCGCATCAAAAATTCGATTCTGATGGGAGCCGACCGTTACGAAGATGCCCCATCCGGCGATCTTCCGCCCATTGGAATCGGCGAGGGAACCCAAATCGAGGGAGCGATCATCGACAAGAATTGCCGCATCGGCAAAAACGTGACGATTCGCCGGAATGATCCCTCCATCGAAAATGCGGACTTCGGGGATTCTGTCGTGATTCGCGATGGCGTGATCGTGGTCAAAAAAGATGCCGTTATCCCCGATGGCTGGTCCCTGTGAATGGCCCCGCCCACAATCACGCTTGCTCACGCCGCGCGGTCGCGGGGCGGTCGCCACGTTGCGGTTTGAAGGCTCTGCCCAAACTTTGGCCGCGTTTTTCACGGCGGCCAACGGGAAAGCTTTGACCGAACAAACCCTCAACCGCGTGGTCTTCGGGCAATGGGGCCACGAAATTCCCGAAGATGTAGTGCTTTGCCGGGTTGCTCAGGATGTGACCGAAATTCACTGCCACGGTGGAGATGCCGCCGCCGCTCGGATTCAATCCGATCTAAAAACCCAGGGCTGCCTCAAAGAATCTTGGCCCGAGATGTTGGAACGCACCGAGGGCAAGTTTTCTCGGGAGTGGACGGAATCCATCTCCCAAGCCACCACCATGCGGACGGCGGAAATTTTGCTGAAGCAACGCGAACTCTTCCCGCAAGCCATCCGCGATTTGCAAGATTTGGCAAAGCATGGAACGGCTCTGATGTCAACGCCTTGAAAAATTATTGGCGTGGGCGAAGTTTGGCAGGCATCTGACCGCGCCTTGGGAAGTCGTATTGGGCGGTCCGCCGAACGTGGGGAAGTCGAGCCTTATCAATGCCCTGGTGGGATATGCCCGCTCGATTGTGTTCGATCAACCGGGCACGACAAGGGACGTGGTGACGGCGGAGACGGCGTTCGCGGGTTGGCCGATTCGTTTCGCCGACACCGCCGGCCTCAGAGAAGAAGCCGAGCCCCTGGAAGCCGAGGGCATCGCACGCGCTAAAAACCGCTTGCGGTCGGCGGATTGTCAAATCCTGTTGATGGATGTCAGCCAAACGCCCACCGAGATTGACCGCCAACTTCGCGAAGAATTTCCAAAAGCCCTCCTCATCGCCCACAAATGCGACCTGCCGATCATCCGCCAAGATCTGCCCGCCGAAGCCTTCCGGGTTTCCTCCCGCACCGGCGAAGGCGTGGAAGACCTCGCGGAAAAACTCATCGAACATTTAATTCCCCAACCGCCCGCCCGCGATCAATCGATCCCCTTCACCAATCGTCAAACCGAGTTGCTTGAAAAGGCCAAACACGCGACGATCAATGAAGACATTGACACGTTGCAAACAGTCTTGAAGGCACTCTTGTTGTAAGATCACGGTCGGTTTGACTTGGTCATTGGAGATTGGGATTTGGTCATTCGGATTGGGGATTTCTCAGAATGCGAGTTTTAATCACCGGAGCGGGCGGCACGGTGGGTCGGCGGCTTGTCAAAGCTCTGGAAACCGAACACGAATTGCGGTTGGGGGACGTGCAACCGTTGGATGATCCCCGCTTTGTGCCGTTGGATGTGACCGACCCGCAACAAGTGCAGACGGCGATGGAAGGCATGGAAGCCGTGGTTCACTTGGCAATTGCGTCGGGGTTTGAAGGCGATTACGAGGATGTGGCCTTCAACCAAATTCGCTTTGATGTCAATGTCAAAGGCACTTGGAACGTGCTGGCCGCCGCCGCGAAAGCGGGTGTGAAGCGGGTGGTGCAGACTTCGAGCATTATGGTGGTCTTCGGCTATCCGCCGGGAGAATGGGTCGCCTCCGATGCCCCGGCCAAACCCGAAGGCACTTATGCCACTACCAAACTCTTGGCGGAAGTGCTTTGCGAACAAGCGGCGAAAGAATGGGGGCTGTCCATCGTTTGCCTCAGAATCGCCAAGCCGGTGGATGCCGAAGATCCCGCATTGAAAACCCGCAAGCTGCGCCCGCAATGGATTGCATTTTCCGAACTCGCCCGCGCGTACAGCCTCGCCTTAACCGCCCCGAACATCGGTTTTGAAATCATCACATTGGTAGGAGACAGTGCCGTTCGCCGTTGGGATTTGTCCAAAGCCGAGCGAATTTTAGGCTATCGCCCGGCTTTCCGCTGGGAAGAGGCGGGGTTTATGCTAGGCGATGAACGCGAACCATTTCCAGAAGCCAGAGATTAGGTGTGGGGCAGGCTCCCGCCAACCCGCGGCGTGCGTTTCCCGCTACGGCGACACGGATCATCACCTGCACGGGGCCGGGTGGCAGATGTGGGCGGTGGGTTAGTCTTAAATGACCGTTCGCGTCGAGCGTTGCCTCGATTGGCTCTTCAACAAGATTTATGGAGAGTCCACTTTTCTTCGATTGTAACGGCTCGCCCCTTCCATTGGCCACCAATAACCAACCTCCCCCGGCTGCACCGCCCCGATTGATAAGCAATCGGGGCCATGCCACGAAAGATAATCCCCGGAACGGTCCGCACAACGGACGCTACTTCGCTGGAGGATCTATAGCTTGCATGAGATTGGCCAGTTTTTGAGAAACTTGCTCGCGTTTCGTGTCCCAGTCATCAATTGCCGGACTGACAAAGAACGGAATCTCGCGTCGCTGTGGACCACTGCCCCCCTTGGCGGGTTGAAAGTAGGGGAACAGTTCATGCACCTTTAGTTTGAAGGTATTCCATTGTTTGTCCGTCGCGGACTCAAATAGAGACGATTTTAGGGAAAGAGCGACGGAACGGCGCTTGTTTTCGGAATCGTAGGACTCAACCGTGAACAGGCATTTGCTCTGCGGGTGAAACATGTGAATCCCGGTTGGTCGTTGTTCTCCGAGTTGCACATGTCGCAGGAAAATCCCAGAGCCAACCTCCTCCCCCAGCAATGCCGATTCATCAATAATAAAAGACTCTAACGCAGATTCGATGAACTCTAATGGCGGTCGCGTCGAACCGCCCAATCTCTCGTCTCGACAGGGTGGCTGGGGTCAAATTGCCGAAATTCGTTTATTTGCGAGCAAGCGGCATCGGCAATTTGCCCCCAGCGGGTTGATTTGTGATCGTCAAGCTGGGGGCAGATTGTCGATGATGTCTTAATTTTGATCTCACACCAGTCCCGACAATCTGACCCCAGCCACCCCTTGCTGGCTTGTTGTCAAATCGCTCCTCACACCCCTTGCTGACTTGTTGTCAAATCCCTCCTCACGCTCTAATCGTCCTTGCTGGCTTCTAGCACGGAGAGGAAGGCTTTTTGGGGGATTTCGACTTGGCCGAATTGTTTCATCCGCTTTTTGCCTTCTTTTTGTTTGGCCCAGAGTTTTCGCTTGCGGGTGATGTCGCCGCCGTAGCATTTGGCGGTCACGTTTTTTCGCATGGCGGAAATCGTTTCGCGGGCGATGACTCTCGACCCGATCGCGGCTTGCAGCGGGATCTCGAACATGTGCTTGGAGATCTCGTCTTTCAAGCGTTTGACCAAGGCTCTGCCGCGTTTGTCGGCGTTGGAACGATGCACGATGGTGGAGAGTGCATCCACGCGATTGCCTTTGACGAGGATGTCCATCTTCACCAGGTCCGCCGGGCGAAAGCCGATGACTTCGTAATCCATCGTGCCGTAGCCCCGCGTGATGCTTTTGAGCTTGTCGTACATGTCGTACACGATTTCGCCCAAGGGCAGTTCGTAAACTAGCTGCGCGGGTTGTCCCTAAGTATTCGGTGCTTTTATAGGTGCCTCGGCGGTCTTCGCAAAGCTGCATAATCGGGCCGATGTTTTCCACCGGGAGGATGAAATTCACCCGCGCGAGCGGTTCGCGGAACTCTTCGATTTGGCCGGCATCGGGCACGTCCTGAGGATTGTCAATCGTAAGGATTTCGCCCGGCCTGGTGAGGATTTGATAGGTCACGTTGGGGGCGGTTTGGATCAGGTCGATGTCTTGTTCGCGTTCGAGCCTTTGCTGGATGATCTCCATGTGCAGCATGCCCAAGAATCCGCAGCGAAACCCGAAGCCTAACGCATCGCTGGTTTCGGGAACGAACGAAAAGCTCGCATCGTTCATGCCTAGCTTTTGCAGTTCCTCGCGGAGCTTTTCAAAGTCGGTGGCATCGATGGGATACATTCCGCAGAACACCATTTGCTGCGGCAGTTGATAGCCCGGAAGCGCCGAGGCGGCGGGATTGGCGGGATCGGAAACCGTGTCTCCCACGTGGACCGCGCTTAAGTCTTTTAACCCCGTGAGAATATAACCCACTTGGCCGGGACCGAGCGATTTGCACTTCACCATTTGCGGGCGGAATTGGCCGATCTCGATCACATCGTGGCTGGTTCCGTTCCGCATGAATTTAATTTTTTGGCCCACGTTGATCGTGCCTTCGATCACGCGGATATAGGTCATCACGCCGCGGTAGCCATCGTATTTGCTATCGAACACCAACGCCCTGAGCGGGGATTCCGGTTTGCCGCTGGGCGGGGGGATGCGCTCGATAATCGCCTGGAAGACTTCCTCGATGCCGATGCCCTGTTTGGCACTAATGCGGAGGGCTTCGTAAGGGTCTAGTCCGAGTACGGTTTCGACTTCTTCCAGAACTTCTTCGATCCGCGTGACGGGAAGATCGATCTTATTGACCACGGGAATAATTGCTAGGTCGGCTCCAATCGCGGCGTAGGCGTTGGCCACGGTTTGGGCTTGCACGCCTTGAAAGGCATCGACCAATAGCAAAGCCCCTTCGCAAGCGGCGAGGCTGCGGGAGACCTCGTAATGAAAATCGACGTGGCCGGGCGTGTCGATCAGATTGAGTTCGTAAGTTTGGCCTTGGTGCTTGTGGTATATCGCCACGGTGCGGGCTTTGACGGTAATCCCCCGCTCGCGTTCGATGTCCAAATCATCGAGAATCTGCTCGCGAAATTCCCGTTCGGTAATCGCCCCGGCTTTCAGCAGCAATTGATCGGCCAGCGTGCTTTTGCCGTGGTCGATGTGGGCGATGATTGAAAAGTTGCGAATGAAACGCGGGTCCATGTCCCAGCTTGCTATTGAATAGAGAGGTGGAGTGTTCGATCAGTCAATGCGTCCCCACGAATGCCGGTGAGGATGGAAGGTGGGGAATTGAGGAGAGTTGATGATGTTACTTACCTTATCAATCCTCGATCTTCCATCCTCACTCCCTGACACCGTGAGAGGCTACTACGAAATCCCAGGGCGATCACTGTCGGCAATCAACGGTTCACGCTTTGGCCTCGCTTTGTTCGGCGATGTGGCTCCACCAGTATTCCTTGGGCAATAAGCCCAGGCCGATGATGAGCATTTGGCTGACGCAGAACAGCGCCAGTTTGGGCAGCACACCTTCGGTGAAGCCGTAGGAATGCAGGCCGATGCCGAGTTCGTTCACGCCGAACCAAGACCAACTGACGCAGATGTTCCCCGCGACCACCAAGGCGGCCAAACCGCGGTCTTTGACGATGCCTCCCCAGCGGGCATGCAGCACCAAAGCGTTCCACAAGACGATGATGAGCGCCCCGTTTTCTTTGGTGTCCCAACCCCAGAAGCGGCCCCAAGAATCATCCGCCCACAAACCGCCGAGAACCGTGCCCACGAAGCTGAAAAAGATCGCGAAGCACAACGTGCCGTAGATCATCCGCAGCAAGTCTTTCCGGCGGTCAGCGGTCAAAAGCGGCGTAAACATCCCGCCCAAAATATAGGCCACTCCTAAGGAACCCGCCACAAAGGTGGTGGCGTAACCCATCGAGATGCAAACCACATGCGTGGCCAGCCAAAATTGGGTGTCCAGCACGGCGAGCAACACGGGGAAGGTATCGCCTCGGAAACTTGCGACTTCGGTGGTCAAGAGATGGGCGACTCCCAAGGTGAGGAAGCCCGCGACCGCCGCGACCACGTTTCCCAGGCCGATGTCGTAAAACCGCTCTAACAACAAGCCGATGACCACGCATCCCCAGCCGATGAAAATCGCGGAAGAATAGAGCGTGGTTACCGGCGGCTTTCCGGAAATGTAAATCCGCCCGGCGAGTGCCGCCGTATGCACGATCAAGGCGAAGCACAACAGCCAGAACGTGGCCCGGTTGAGCGGTCGGAAGCAAGCCAGCCAGGAAGAAGCCGCCAGCAATCCCGCGATGAGATACACCACCGCCAGATAGTAAAACGGAGCCGCGTTATTGAAGAAGGACTCGAATGCAAGCCGGTCCACGCTCACGGGTTTGCCGTGGTCTTCCGGCGGGTTCGTCGCGAAAGCCGCCAGATCGGCATCAATGGCCTGATTGAAGGCGTCCGCGCCGCCTTCCTTGTACGCGGTGAAAATGTCTTCATAAGGAGTTTCCGCAGAGAATGTTGAGAGCGGCCTTCCTTCCAGCAACTTGTCGATCATCCCCTCGGCCAGGGCTTCGAGCATCAACAGGCTGCGGGTTGCCGTTTGGTCTTGGGCCTCCAATTCGAGAGTTCGTTTTCGAGCGGCCGTCAGCATCTCGCTCAAAATCGGCCGGGGGATTCGCCCGATGACTACCGGAAGAAACTCTTCCGCCTCTTGAATAGAGAGTTTCTTAAACACGGGCTGGGGAAGTTTGGCCGCCAATTCAAAATCCTCGTCTCGAGGATTGGATTTCGCGAGCACTTCGTAGACGGCTTTGAGGTTCGGGTCGCGGGTCTTCTCGGCGGCATCCTTGGCGGCATCCGCGAAAGTCTGATGGTTTTGTTTCGCATTCTGCTTCATGCGAATCCGCTCGCGCTCCATCACGATGGCGGCCAACGGCCCGGCAAAATCCTTCACAATGGCATGGGCGAGTTCCGCCGTCGTTTTTGCCTTGTGTCGGGCGGCCAGTTTCACGAACTCATTCCGTAGCGTGATGGTAATCAACAGTTCCCAATCGCCCGTGGCTTGGGAAGCCATGAGGGGGCGGCCCTTCTGCTGATGCTGGTCTCTGATGTGGCTGCTTAAAATGTCTACGTGAGCAGGAAAGGCGACGAGTAAATCCAGGTAAGCATCTTTTTCATCGACTTTGAGATTGGCGAACGCCTTTTCCAGTTCGCTTCGGAGTGAGACCTTCTCTGCCAACTCGATGACTTTTTTCTGGTAGGTGTCCCGATCTTTGGGAAGCATGGACATGGCGCGCTCGACCTGATCCTTGAACACTTTTTGCTTCTCGACGATTTCATCGAAAGAGTATAAATGGCCTTCCCGCCGAGTGAGGCCGAGCGCATCGAGCAAGGGCTGATAATCGATGCGGAAGACCCGGTTTTTGCCCGAAGCTTCGTTATTGACGATCAGATCCATCAACCAGCGAATCGCCGGCTGCTCATTTCCGTCGGCATCGACAAACTGTTGCTTGTTGGACATGATCCGCAGCGAGTTGCGCCGAGCGTGTCCAGAGGCTTCACCCGCCCTTCGTAGTTGACCGGGATTTGACCGGCTCGGTAAAGATTGAAACCTTCCTCGCTCGGTTTGGGAGGAACCGCCTTGCCGGCGAGATACCCGCCCAAAATCACCACCAAGCCGATGGAAATGGCCGGCGTGAGCCAAGCCCTTTGGGGCGGGGTTTCAAAGCGCTCGTCCGGGTTTAGCATTTGGGGACCGTGCCGCTCGTCCCAGGCCAATGGCTGGTTCTCCGCCGAGGTGGCCGATTTCGCATCTCGGTTGAGGAATCTGAGCAAGGCGATCATGAAATGGGCCAGCATGCCCACGGCGACGATCATGCAGGCTACATACGGAATCATCCAGCCGTCGTTGGTGACGACTTGCAAAATGGTCATGTCCACGCCGGGGCTAATTTCGTTGAGGCCGGATTGATAAAACGTCTCTCCTGCGAAACGCAGCGGGTTGTTCATCCAAATGTGAACGTCTTTGCGGTCTTCGTGTCGGCTTTCATCTTTCAAGTCGATGATGGAACGGTAATCTCTTGCGGTGGCGGTGCCCTCGTAGTTCTCCCGATTCGCCTTGTTCAAGGTGATCGTGTAGGGTTTGTAGGTTCGTTTGAATCGGAGGGAAATGAGGTAGGGTTTGGAGTCTGGCTTCAAATTCCTGATCGAGGGCTTGGAGATTCCGGTTCATGAACCATTGGCTCAACAGCATTGTGCCCAGATTGCGGTCGTTGTCGCCGTTGTCATCTTTCGAGAACAACGTGACGTAGGCGGAAGCCTGATCGACTTTGCCGCCGGTGTCGGTTCCGGTGCTGCCTTGAACGGGGCGGGCAATCGTGGCGGAGCGGGACTTGGGATCGCCAAAGCCCAGGGTCGCGGGATTTTTCTCATCCGGTTTGACATCATCGAGTTGGGAATTGCGATAATACGCATCCACGCGGATGTTGACCGGCAGGCGGTCATCCCGGATGAGATTGCCTTCTTTGAGCATGCGTTGGGGGATCGACACAACTCGGTCAATGTCCGGTTGGTTGGGGTCGGTGACCGCGATTTCAACTTCGCGGATGTCTTGCACGAAATTGGAAGATTCGCCTTCGACGATTTGCATTTGCGTTTCGACTGCTGCTACGCCCACCAAGAGTTCGCTGAGCATGATGAGCGCCACGCCGGAGTGCAATACCACAACGCCGGCCCGTTTGCGGAACACCAATACGCAACCCGCCAAGAACACCAGCCCCGCTGCCGTCGCTTTGAGCAACTGCCACAGAATCCGCATGCCCGAATCGTTCAATTGCGTGTCGCTGCCGCCTTGGATGAAGTAAATCAGCAGCCCGGCCAGCAGCAAATTGCCGAAGCCTGCCACCCGCCGCATGGTCACGGTGGCCGAGCGTTCGGAAGAACTCGGTTGTCGGAGCGTCCGCCGCCAGAGGGAAATATAGCCGTAGATTCCCAGCACCAGCACGATTCCTAGAGTGAGTTCAAAGAGTACCCAGATCGTGCTCCAATCCAGTTCGATCGACCCCAAGAAATTTTCTTTGAGCACGCCTTCTTTGTTGGAACCGCTTTGGATCACGCCGATGATCGCCAAGAGGCCCAAGGCGATCACTCCTACGCCGCCCCAAAGCCTTGCGCCTTTGGATTGAATCTTAAAGCGAATTAAATGGGCCGCGAGCAGGTTGACCGCCATCACCGCGCCGATGGTCCAGCCTTTGGGGAACCAGAAGCCGTGCATCCCGGCGGAGAGCATTGTGAACGTCACCCCCACGGAGGCGAACGCGGCGAATTGCAGCTTTTTGTCCTTTAAGGGAAACAGCCAGACCAACGCCGCCCATCCGAACCCCAAGATCAGCGAAGAGAGAATTCTGGCGGGGGAAGTCATTTTGCTCAGGTCGGGCGGCACGTTGTCCGCCGAGAACGAGGGCGGAAAGAAGATGCTTAAATCGATCCACGTCATCGGGGAAGGGACGATTCTCTCTTTGCCGAAGAGCGTGAACGTCGTGGCCATCGGATTGTTGGAAGTGAAATCCATGCGAAAGTAATCGCGGGTCACGTCCCAAATGTCGCGATGGACCTGGCCCAAGGTTCCGGCCAGCACGATGAAAATCGCCATCGCCAGCAAGGCCACGGTGAGCCTCAGCGAGGCGAAAGCCATCAGCGCGTCTTTGAGCGCCTTGGCGGTGGGTTCCCAGGCGGAATCCTCGGCGTGGAAGGTGTCCTCGGTCGAGGCGGTGCGATTTTGGTTTTCGGGTTGGGAGCGCTTACTCATCGCCGGCTTCCTGTTCGGGGGAAAATCGGACGGATTGAACGAAGGTTTTGAAGCGGGCTTCTTCTTGGAGCGTGACCGGGGCATCGCCGAAGAGTTTGAAGTACCACGTGCGCCCGCCTTGGTTGAACCAAGCCACCAACATGGCTTTCGGTTTGGGATTCGCTTCGTCTCCGACCACTTTGATGTAGGGGATTTTCTCGTTCTCGACGGGGATTTGGTCCACGGAATTCACCAAATCATCGGGACGCATCGGCGGCAAGCCGACTTGCCCCCGCCAGCGATTCACGTTGGGCAGCAGCATGGCATCGGTCAGCAGGCTCAGCGGGATGATCGTCAAGAAGGCTTCTTGGTCGCCTTGGCTGACTTGGTAAGTGGCCAGGCTCAGCGGTTTGTTGGGAACCTGCTGCCATTCTTGAGGGGCATCGAACGTGGGCATCACAAATCGGCCCGGAGCCGACTTGGCGCGGCCATCATCGGCCGTTCTTGGGCTTTTTGGTTTTTTTCGGTCGATTTGGGAATCGTGTATTCCTGAATTTGGGCCGGTTCGCCGCACCCTAAAACCAACATCAGCAACAATGTGCCCGGCAACCATCGCGAAAGGTTTCGCCGATTTCGCTTATCCGGTGGAAGCCAGTGGAATGAACGCATTAGCATGGGCGAAGATTTTTATGAAGAGTAATAAGGAAAGACAACAGAATCCGCAGGCAATGTGAGCGCGAAGTCTCTGCGGCAATTATGTTTGGCGAGAACACTTCGCAGGGAAATCGCGAATGTTCGGATGGTGGTGGGGTAGCGACAATTCGTCCTCCATGCCGGATTGTCCACATTGAGGTTGGAAGCGAGATTGCAATTTTGGTTTAAGGATTTGCAGGAAATACTTAGACCAGGCGGCTTTTTGTAGAGTGGGAAAAGACAATCCGATTCTTTCCCCTTTTTTGATTATAGTCCTCCCGCGAGAAGAAAGTACACAGACCCGCCGGGATTTGCCCGATTTCGGGGCTGGGAAACCAAAAAATCCACCGGCCACCCCGCGAGAGGCAACTTTTTCCGCCGATTACGGCATAGAAACTGCTAAGGATTGGTTTCGGTTCATTCCCTTTACTGTCACTCGGAAGGGTTGCGATCCATTTCGGGCTTTCTGCAAAGGATTTGCGGAAGAACGGCACGCGGATTGTCACCTACAATTTCCTTGGCAGTCTTTACAATCGAATTGTGATCTCACACGGGCATGGAGGCCTGAATGCTGCTCACTTGGATGCGCACGTTGCCTGTTCGGCGGCGATGCGATGCGCGACTCTTCTCTATTTTGGGTCGCCTGGTCGAGTTGGGGACCTCTTCTTCCGTGAGGAACGCCGGCGGCGAATTGTCTTTCCGTCGGATGGTTGCCTTTCTTTTGCATGCCGGCGGGTTTTCCCCGCTTCCCGTGCGTGCCGTTCTCGTCCCTGCTCCCCGTGCCGTGTCCGGTCGCGAACCCCGTCTTTAACGTTCGCGATTTCTGTTTCGGTTCCCCGCCCGAAACATCCGCCCGGCCATCCATCCCTTCTCTCGGAGTTGACCCATGACGACCTTGCCCTTACTGATTCTCTCCCTCGCCGCCGCCGGCGCAACCGGCTTCGCGGGGCGTGCTGTTGGATTTCTCGGCGACTTGGTGCGGCCCTTGCCAACAGATGAGCCCCATTGTCTCGCGGTTGGAACGCCAAGGCTATCCCGTGCGGAAAGTCGATGTGGACCAAGAACGCAGTCTGGCAGAACGCTATAACGTCACGAAAATGCCCACGTTCATTCTGGTTGTGGATGGCAAGGAACGCACGCGAGTCGTGGGAATGACTTCCGAAGGCCAACTGAAACGGCTGCTCGCACAGATTCCCCACGATCCAAAGCCTTCGGTGATTCGAAACCCCGACCCCCGCAGCGTGGCGGGGGCCAATGCTTCCCGAAACGTGCGGGTCGCGGTCAACGAGGAACCTCCAACGAAAACCCCCGCTCGAAACATGCCGAGTTTTGTCTTTCCGTTCGGAGAGAAAACCTCGGCCCAAAACGATCCGCCGAATCAACCGCCGGTGATTCGGGCCAAGCTCGATCAGGAAGAAAAACGCCCGCCCGTTTCGGTCGAAGAAAACCCGTTGGCTTCCAGCGTGCGGGTGCGAATTACCAACCAGGCCGGCGCGAATTACGGATCGGGCACGATGATTGATAGCCGACCCGGACGCACGGTGATTTTGACCTGCGGCCACATTTTTCGCGATCTGGAACCCAACGCCAAAATCGAGATCGACGTGTTTACGGGCACAGAGACGGAAACCTTCGTCGGCAAAACTCTCGGCTACGATTTGGAAGGCGACGTGGGGTTGTTGACCATAGCCACCAATTCCCCGTTGCCGGCTTCCCCCTTGGCGGGAACGTCGCAAGAAGTCCGCGCAAGGCAGGGTGTTTACAGCATCGGTTGCGGCGGCGGCGAACATCCTTCCCGCGAAGATTTGTACGTCACCGCTCTCAATCGGTATTTGGGGCCGGACAACATCGAATGCACCGGCGAACCGTTGCAAGGTCGTTCCGGTGGCGGGTTGTTCAACGCCGAAGGCAAAGTCGTCGGTGTGTGCGTGGCCGCCGACCACCGCGACAAACGCGGTTTATATGCCGGGTTGCCGGTGATTCACAAGGTGCTGAAAGAACAAAATCTGACCGCTTTGATTCCCGCCGACTCGCTGCCCAGTTCTCCCGCAATTGCCAACGCGGCAGCGGAAACCTCCGCCGCTTCCGCTGCGAGCCGGGTGGCTCCTCCCGTAAAAACCGCCGTGGCCAAGGGCGGCGAATTGGGGTTGCCCGCGGGTTTGAAACATCCCGGCGAAGCGGAAGTGATTTGCATTGTTAGGCCGTTGAATCAACCGAAATCCGCCAGCCGGGTGGTGATTATCAACCGGGCCAGTTCGCGGTTCGTGTCGTACTTGACGCAAGAAATCAAAGACCAACCCCAACCCACGATGCACCAAACCCGCCTGGAATCGAAGCCAACTGAACTCGAAGCCCCGCCTTTCGCCCAAGCGGAAACGATCAAAGCGGAAACAATCGAAGCCCCGCCCTTCGCTACATCAGAAACCAAAGTTTCGCAAGCCGCCCAAACCCTTCAACGGTACCGACGCCGACGATAATAACCGTTCGATAAAGAATTGAGCGGCAAGGGCTAGCGCCTTGCCGCTCAATTTTGCAGGACAGTTATTTCTCGAATGATGCTTAATGCCCATCGCCTAGGGAAGCTGGGTGCTGCCCATCAGCCAGCGGTCGCATTCGCGGGCTGCGCCTCGGCCTTCGTTGATGGCCCACACAATTAGACTTTGACCACGCCGGCAATCGCCCGCGGCGAAAACGCCTTCCAGGCTGGTGTGATAGTTTTCAAACTCGGCTTTGAAGTTGGTGCGAATGTCCTGCTCGATTCCCAACTGCTCGGAGATCACCGTTTCCGGCCCCAAAAAGCCCAGGGCCAAAAACACCAAATCGGCGTCCCAGATTTTTTCCGTGCCGGGGATCCGCGAGAACGGCGGCCCGCCTTCGGTGACGTGGTTCCAATCCACCTCGCAGGTTTTGAGGGCCTTCAATCGGCCTTTGTCGTCGCCTATAAATTCCAAGGTCTCAATACAAAATTGGCGGGGGTCGTCTCCGAACTTCGCGGAGGCTTCCGCGTGGCCGTAATCGACCCGAAAAATTCGCGGCCACTGCGGCCAAGGATTATTACTGGGCCTGTTTTCCGCAGGACGCGGAACGATCTCGAAATTCGTCAGCGATTTGCAGCCGTGCCGCATCGAAGTCCCTAAGCAATCGTTGCCGGTGTCGCCACCGCCGATCACGATTACGTGCTTGTCCTTCGCATTGATGTACTCGCCATTTTCCAAGCGGCTGTCGAGCAGGCTTTTCGTGTTGGCGTGCAAAAACTCCATTGCGAAATGAACGCCATCCAACTCCCGCCCCGGAATTTTCAGATCGCGCGGGCGGGTGGCTCCGGTGCAAAGCACGATGGCATCAAAGTCAGCCTTAAGTTGTTTCGATGTGATGTCTTTGCCGATTTCGGTGTTGGGGACGAACTTCACGCCTTCTTGGGTGAGCAAATCGACCCGGCGTTCCACGATCCATTTTTCCAGCTTCATGTTGGGGATGCCGTACATCAGCAAACCGCCGATGCGGTCCGAGCGCTCGAACACAGTCACGGCATGGCCCGCTTGGTTGAGCTGCGCCGCACACGCCAATCCCGCCGGTCCCGAACCCACCACGGCCACGCTTTTCCCCGTGCGGGTTTTGGGCGGCATGGGTTTGATCCAGCCCTCGTCAAACGCCTTATCGACGATTGCGCATTCGATGTTCTTAATCGTGACCGCAGGCTCGATAATTCCCAAAACGCAAGACCCCTCGCAAGGAGCGGGGCACACTCTGCCGGTGAACTCCGGAAAGTTGTTGGTCTTATGCAAACGGTCGATGGCTTCCCGCCATTGGTTGCGGTAGACCAGATCGTTCCATTCGGGGATCAGATTGTTGACCGGACACCCCGATGCCATGTTGGCCATCAGATCCCCGGTATGACAAAACGGAACCCCGCAATCCATGCAGCGTGCGCCTTGTTCCCTTAGTTCCTCCGTGGGCATGTGATCGTGGAATTCATTCCAGTCGAGGATTCGCAAATTGGGATCGCGCTCGCCGGGCGTTTGTCTTGCGTACTCTTTGAAACCAGTCGGCTTACCCATAATTGCTCACCCTAAAATGTCTATTTCTTGAACCGCGAAGCGGTGGCAGCATATAGCCGTCGGCGTGAGCCGACGGTCCAATTCAACAAAAGCGTGTTAGAGCCGCGAAGCGGCGCTAGCAACATTATCTTCTGAAACGTGAATTGCTGCCGCCGCTTCGCGGCTTTCGGTTGGTGCATCTTCGATTCCTTGGGCTTACGCCCAAGGCTATACGCTGCCGCCGCTTCGCGGCTAAAAACCAAGACAACTCTCTGAATGAAAACTTCCTGTCGATCATGGAGATCAAATCACTCCACAACAAATTCATCTTTTACTGCGGACCCTACAATTTGATATATCTAAGAACTCGCACCGACTTCGACGGCCATTTCCTTTAAGGCCCGTTTATAGTCTTTCGGCATAACCTTGACGAACTGCGATAGCGAGAGTTCCCAATCCCCAAGAATCGCCTCGGCCACTATAGAACCCGTATATTTCAAATGGTTCTCGATCATTTGTTTAAGTTCCGCGATGTCCGCCGGATTCTCCATCGGCTCGAGTTCCACCATTTCGATGTTAAGATTCATTAGCAGTCGATCATAAGGATCGTGGACGTATGCAATTCCCCCGGACATGCCGGCGGCGAAGTTTCGTCCCGTGGGGCCTAAGATGACGGCTCGGCCGCCGGTCATATATTCGCACCCATGATCGCCTACGCCTTCAATCACGGCTTTCGCACCGGAGTTCCGCACGCAGAAGCACTCCGCCGCCATGCCTCGAAAATAGGCTTCGCCTTGAATCGCTCCATAAAGCGCGACGTTGCCGATCAAGATATTGTCTTCCGCGTTGAAGGTCGAAGACTCGGGCGGATAGATAATAATCTTCCCTCCGGAAAGCCCTTTGCCCACATAGTCGTTGGCATCGCCTTCCAGTTCAATCGTCACGCCGGGAGCCAGCCACGCCGCCAGGCTTTGCCCGGCGGACCCCTTAACATCAATGTGAATTGTATCTTCCGGCAGACCTTGCGCAGTTCCATCGCTTGGAGATTTGATGGCTTAACATCGTGCCGAACGCGCGGTCGATGTTTTGGATCCTCATCTCAAAACGCACAGGCGAACCCTCGGTAATTGCGATCCAGGCTTTTTCGATCAGCAGATTATCGAGGACTTCTTCCAACCCGTGATTTTGAGACTTCGTACAATAGACCTCTGCATCTTCATAGGCGGATTTGGCGGGCGAAAGAATCGGCGAGAGATCGAGACCTTTAGCCTTCCAGTGTTGAATGGCCTGGCTGGTCTCCAGTTGATCCACGCGGCCTACCATGTCATTGATCGAGGGAAAACCCAGTTCCGCCATGATCTCGCGAGTTTCTTCAGCCACCATAAATAGATAGTTGACAACGTGTTCGGGTTGGCCGGTAAACTTCTTGCGAAGCTCGGGATCTTGCGTGGCAATGCCGACGGGGCACGTATTGAGATGGCATTTCCGCATCATAATGCACCCCAATGTAATCAACGGAGCCGTCGCAAACCCAAACTCCTCTGCCCCTAGCAAGCAGGCAATGACCACATCGCGTCCATTCTTAAGTTGCCCATCCGTTTGCAAGCGCACTCGACTGCGAAGATTATTCATCACCAGAGTTTGGTGGGTTTCACTAATCCCTAGTTCCCAAGGCAAACCGGCGTGCTTGATGCTAGTTAAGGGAGATGCCCCCGTGCCACCCTCACAACCGGAGATGAGGATATTATCCGCATGGCCCTTGGCGACGCCCGCCGCGATTGTGCCCACGCCGACTTCAGAGACCAGCTTGACGCTAATTCGCGCGCCGGGGTTGGCGTTCTTCAAATCGAAGATGAGTTGGGCTAGGTCTTCGATCGAATAAATGTCGTGATGCGGCGGGGGACTAATTAGTCCCACCCCCGGCGTGGAATGCCGGATACTCGCGATGTTTCGGTCCACCTTATGACCGGGCAACTCGCCGCCTTCGCCGGGCTTGGCTCCTTGCGAGATCTTTATTTGTAGTTCATCGGCATTGGTTAAATAGTAGCTCGTCACTCCGAAGCGGCCGGATGCAACTTGCTTAATCGCCGACCGCTTGGAATCCCCGTTATCTAGGGGTATGAATCGTTTATAGTCCTCGCCGCCTTCGCCGGTGTTGCTTTTTCCGCCTAGTCGGTTCATGGCGATGGCAAGCGATTCGTGGGCTTCGGCGGAAATGGAGCCGAAACTCATCGCCCCCGTGCAAAACCGTTTGACGATTGCGGCGGCGGGTTCGACATCTTCAAGCGGAATCGGATGGCCAGGTTTTAATTCCAGCATCCCCCGTAGCGTGCAATCGCGGTTGGCTTGCTCGTTGACAAGCGCGGAAAACCGTTTATAGGCGTTCTTGTCGCCGTTACGGGCGGCGGCTTGAATTTCGGCGATGGTATGCGGATTCCAAGCGTGCTTCTCGCCGGTCTTTCGATAGTGAATCTGCCCTTGGTTCGGCAGCACCGGCAGGCGATTTTGATCCCGCTCGGGATAGCCCAGCGCATGACGGCGCAGGAGTTCCTCAGCAAGCAGATCCAAGCCCACGCCTTTAATGCGGCTCGCCGTTCCTCGGAAGGCGGTCTTAATCACGTCTTTATTCAGGCCCACGGCTTCGAAAATTTCGCGCCCTTATAACTTTGCAAAGTCGAGATGCCCATTTTGGCCATGACTTTCAGCATGCCATTGGCGACGCCTTTGCGGTAGGAGGCGACGATTTTTTCCTCGGACCATTTGTCCGCAAGGATGCCGTCTCTCCGGGCTTGGGCCAGTGCTTCAAAGGCGAGATAGGGGTTGATCGCATCCGCACCATAGCCGATGAGCAAGCAATGATGATGCACTTCCCTAGCTTCCCCGGATTCCAGCACGATGCCCAACCGGGTTCGTTCCCGTTGGCGGACGAGGTGATGATGCACCGTTCCGCAAGCGAGCAGCGAACTCATTGCTACGCGGTCGTGGCTCGCGCCTCGGTCGGAAAGCACGATGAGACTATAACTCTCTGCGATCGCTTGCGAGGCTTCTTGACAAATCCGATCGAGTGCGAGCTTTAGGCCATCGTTTCCTTCCGCGGGGCCAGGTGATGTCGATCGTTTTGGTTTTCCATCCGCGATAGTTCAGCGTCTTGATCGCGGTGAGTTCTTCATTGGTTAGAATCGGATGTGGGACTAGCAGCCGATGGCATTGTGCCTCGGTGGTCTCCAGCAAGTTGCCTTCGGGGCCGATATAGCATTCCAACGACATAATCACGTCTTCGCGGATCGAATCGATGGCGGGGTTCGTGACCTGGGCGAAGAGTTGCTTAAAATAATCGTAGAGCATGCGCGGCTGATCGCTGAGACATGCCAAGGCCGCATCGTCCCCCATCGAGCCGATGGGATCTTTTTCGACGTGGATCAACGGCATCAGCATGAATTGCAGGGTTTCCACGGTATAGCCGAAGGCTTGCATTCGGCTGAGCAGGTCTTCCGTCTGATAGGCGGCGGGGACTTGGGTGCGCGGAAGTTCTTCCAACCTGAGCCTTTGATTGTTGAGCCAATCGGCATAAGGTCTTTTGGAAGCCACGGACTCTTTCAGTTCTTCATCGGTAATAATTCGGCCTTCCTGAAAGTTGACCAAAAACATTTTGCCGGGTTGTAGTCGGCCTTTGATTTTGATGGACTCTGGAGGAACGTCGAGGACGCCGACTTCACTCGCCATGATGACTTTATCGTCGTGCGTGACATAGAATCTGCTGGGACGCAAACCGTTGCGATCCAGCACCGCGCCGATATAGTTGCCATCGGTGAATGAAATCGAAGCGGGGCCGTCCCAGGGTTCTTGGAGGGCGGAATGATATTCGTAAAACGCCCGTTTTTTCTCCGAGATCGATTGATGATTTTGCCAGGCTTCGGGAATCATCATCATCACGGCTTCCGGCAGGCTGCGACCGGTGTGGAGCAAGAGTTCCAGCGCGTTGTCGAAATTGCCGGAGTCCGAGCAGTGCGGTTCGATAATTGGAAATAGCTTATCGAGATCCTCGCCGAAGAGTTCGCTTTTCATCACGCCTTGCCGGCCGGTCAGCCAGTTCGCGTTGCCTCGGAGCGTGTTAATCTCGCCGTTATGAGCCATAAACCGGCAGGGTTGTGCGCGGTCCCAACTGGGAAATGTATTGGTGGAAAATCGCGAGTGAACCATCGCGAGATGGCTTGTATAGCTAGGATCTTGCAAGTCCTTAAAGTAGGGCATAACCTGGGCCGGCGTGAGCATGCCTTTGTAGATGATGACGTTGGTGGACAGCGAGCAATAGTAGAACATCAAGGCTTCCGGGAGTTTACTTTTCTCGCGGAGTTCCCGGCTGGATCGTTTGAGGATCAGATAGAGTTGGCGTTCGAGGGCTTCTTGATCGAATCCATCGCCGGCTTGGATGAAAAGTTGTTCCATCGCCGGTTCGCAGTTGCGGGCAGATGGTCCGATGTTGGCTGTCTCGCGATCGGTGGGCAGCGGTCGCCAGCCGAGGCAGATTTGCCCTTGCTCTTTAATGATTTGCTCGACCGTTTGCTTGCATTGGTTGCGTTCGGCTTCATTCGTGGGAAGGAAGACTACGCCGGCTCCGTAACGGCCGGGTTCGGGGAGTTCGATGCCCAAATCTTGCTTCGCAACCTTGGCGAGAAACTCATGCGGAAGCGCGGTGAGGATGCCGGCTCCATCGCCGGTGTTTGGTTCGCATCCGCAAGCGCCTCTGTGGACCATGTGGCAGAGGATGCGGTCGGCATCGTCGATGATCTGCCGCGATTTCTTCCCTTTAATGTGTGCAACGAAGCCCACCCCGCAACTGTCTTTTTCGTTGGCCGGATCATATAAACCATAAGCCGAGGGCAACCCGCCCGCCGGTCCCTGCGCGAAGTTGTGCGGGGCGAATTGGTTGAGGGAGATTTTGGGTCATAAGGCGGTCTCGCTTCTGCTTCAGACACTCATCAAACGGATTGGAGTCAGGCCGGAACCCGGCTGGTTTCCCCGCGGGTTTTCACGGGAAGAAAGAATTTTTTTGGGGGGCCTCATGCCGGGGGGTTATCGTCTCGAACTCAATTCAGGAGACGGCTTGGTGTCGGGAGAGATGTCCCGGAGATTGGAGTTTTTCCGCGGCGGGGGACATGACCGGAAGAGTGTCCGGCTCTTCGTGCAACAGTTCGACGAACTTGTTCGCAGCCGTGCTAAGCGTTTTGTGGCGTTTATGAACAATCCCCAAGGGACGCGACCAAAGCGGTCTCTGAGGAGGCTCTGAATCCAAGGACAATCGAATGCTCCAAAGCGTGCCGCTTTCTTGTTCGCGGCGGACGGTGGGCGCGGGCAGCAAGGCGATCCCGGCGGCGATTTCCACGGCCCGTTTGATGTTCTCGATGTTGTCAAACTCATGTACGACATGCACTGAAACCTTCGCTTGTTTCAGCCAACGGTCAATTTGGCGGCGAATGGTCAGTTCCGTGGTGAAGCCCACGAACTTTTCGCCGTTCATCGTGGTCACGGGGAGCCAGGTTTGTCCAGCCCACCGATGATTCGGCGGGACGACAAGCACCATTTCCTGTTCCAACCAAGGAATGCAGCCGATTTCGCCGCCGTCTTTGGGAAACGAAACCAACCCCATGTCCGCCGCATCCTGAAGCACGCGATCGTAAACGCCTTCGGGGTGCAGATAGTCCAATTGCAATTCCGTTTCGGGGTAGCGCTCCTCGAATTGTTTGACGTAGGCATCCATTTGTAACAAGCCCACCGAGTAAATCGCTGCCACGCGGACCCGGCCTGTGACTTGGTCTTTTGCTTCACGAACTTGATCTTCGATTTGCCGAAATCCCTCCAGTAGATCCCGGCAGCCTTCGTAATAGATTTTCCCGGCGGCGGTGAGTTCAAACGGGCGTTTCGAGCGGTCGATCAATTGCGTTTCCAGCCGTTTTTCCAACTGATGCACCGCTTGGCTGGCAGAAGATTGCGAAACGTGATGCACTTCCGCCGCCTTGGAGAAGCTGCGCAACGAGACCACTTCGCAAAAGATTTCTACATTTCGCAGGTGCATTGGCGGGGTGTTGAATCAAGAAAGCGATGTTTTATCGGTTACACTAATGGGCCGACCAGAAATGTATCGGAAAATCAAAATCGCAGTCTACGGATCTGAAACACCGTTCGTCAAGAGTCTGGCGGGAAGATTTGTTCGCTTCCCGCCGCTGGAACATGCCGGGTTCTTGGGCTGGCCGTTACCAAACGCGGCGTTGGACGAATTCGACCACATCCCCGAACAGCACGTAGAACAAACTTTTGTCGCCGCAGCGGATTTTGCCTTCGACCTCGGCCCCGATTCGGCAATTGGGCAATTCCGATTTGTCCACGGCGACTTGGACTTTGACGATGGAACCTTCTTCGACGGAAACATCCGTGCGGGAGGCGGTCGCTTTTAATGTGCCTTGGAAAGAATCCTCCGGGCGGGTGGCCAACACGAAATCCACGGTCAATTCCGGCGAGGCGGATTTCAATTGGGCTTCCAGCAAATGGCCCAGGCGGTTTTCGGGAACATCGAGTTCCAAATGCCAATCGCCGGCTTCATCCATAATTTCCATAAGTCGTTCGCCCTTGGCCACGGGCCGATGGGACAAGAGTTGTTTCAACTGAAACGTGGCCACGGTTCCCGCGAAAGGGGCTTTGACGGTAAGGGCGGCGATTTGCCGTTCGAGTCTTGCAATGCGGGCTTGGAAGCCCTGCATTTCGATTTGCGTTTGCGCGTAGCGGCCTCTGAGGCGAATTTCTTCCTCGTGATGGAATTGGGTATTGGCCGCCCGGATGGAGGTTTCCAAGGTTTTCAGCAGTTGGCGTTTTTCTTGCCATTGGTTTTGGGAGTCGAGCAGTTCTGCTTCGATGTCCACGTTTTGCAGTTTCACCAGCGGTTGGCCGGCTTTGATTTGCTGCCCGCTTTGAACGTAAAGTTCGACGACCTCGCCATCCCAAGGGGCGAAAATTTCTTGTTGTTTGACGGGCATGAATTTGCCTTTGCCGACCACGCGGTAAGGGGCGGGAACTAGCATCAGCCCGGCGACCATGCCGATCAGCAAAATCATCACGCCTAGGAATTTCAAGAAAGTTCGCCCTTGAAACAACCCGCAGCCTCGGCCCAGCCATTGCCAAAACGGGAGCAGAAAAATTTCCTGATGCGTGTTCGCATTGTGCAAAGCGGCGGCGACATGGTGGGCGAGCATTTCAGAGCGCTCGGCCAACAACGGCGTGAGCCAGCTTTCTTCGGTTTTTTCGATGACCAACACGCCCAAGGTTCGCGGGGGTTTGGTTGGCTTTCGCGAACCTTTTTTGGGCGGCATGAATGGCGGCGGTTCCTTCAAGGGAACCAAATGCACCATCCGCGAACCGCTTTCTTTGATGTATTCGGTGAGGATTTTTTCCAAAGGCGGCGGAACATCTTGCAGGCTGCCCGCATAAGTCACCGGCTTTGCCGGCCCTCAAAATTCGCGTGGAAAGCAGCCGCATCATCCGCACTAGATTCGAGCGTTTTTTCACCCGGTCTTGCCCGCTGATGGAAAGAATTGCCGCCCGCGACCCTCGCCGAACCGCCAGGCTCACGCGGTCGCAACCCAGCAGCTGTCGGCCATCGTTGACCGCCGTACCCGCGACTTCGCGGGGATGCAAACTGCGGTGCAAAGCCACCGCGAACTGCTCGAAGCGGTTCCAAAATTCCAGATGATTTTCGGGCGAAGTGGCTTCATCTCGCCAATTGAGATACCGCGTGGCGAAGGCGGCCATTTCCTCGGTGAATTGCAAATGCTCCAAACGAAATTCGGGCGGAGAATCGACGGGCAAAAATAATTGCACCACGCCCACGGTCTGTTCGCGAAACGGAATCGGCACCAACAGCACCACGTGCGGGCTGGGAAGTTGCGTCTTGCCCGCTCTCGCCGGGAACGTGAATCGCCGCCTGGCCCGCTTGCAGTACTTCGACCAACAAAGCCATGTTTTGGCGTTGCTTGTCCGCATCCCCGTCCCAACCGAGAACATCCAGTGCGAGATCGCTCATCGCACCGATTCGGCCTTGCGGGTCGAGCATCCAAACCGCCCCGGCCACTGCCGATGCGCATTCCGCCGTGCGTTGCAGAAACCGCTCGAAGAACTGATTTTCCGGCACGTTGGAACCCGCCAACCGTTCGATTTCCAAAGCCGCCGCTTGGTGGAACTCCGTGTTCGCGCTGGAATCCCGATTTTCAGGATCGGGCCGCGGCGGAGCATCAGACGATGTCGCACCAGATGAGGGAACAGCGGAGGAAGTGGTCATCGACGATCCTTGCATCCATGCACGGGCGAAGTTTCAAGCCAAGCCAAAAACAAGCCGCCGCATCTTCGTCAAAACGTCTATCCTGTCAAGATGAAGCGATTGAAATGTGGCCAGTTGTCCTTGGTCCGTTGTCCGTGGGGAAACGCCAGAGCGATGTGTAGGTTGCGTGAAACGTATTCGGGATTTTTTCGGCTCTCAGCCCTCCGCGCTTAGCCCTCCGCTCTTTGGATTCATTGTGCGGGTCTTGCCGGGGCAATTTGCAATCTCGCCTTCAAAGATTCCATGATCCTCAAGTTACCCATCTTATCCATCCGATTCGATTTGACAGAGGGGAGTTCGGCCTGGGCATTTTCCCGATTGATGGAGTGTTGCATGTCATCGTCAAAGGGTGCGGTTTGTCGGCGGTTTCACGAGTTGCGGAAGCGATTAGACCGCTTGAAAGAATCTTGGGATTCGCCGATAGAATCCCCGCAAACCCCGCAGAGGAAAGGGTTTGCCGAAGATTGGCACGAGCGATGGTCGCAAATCCGCCTCATGCTGCGGGAGATCGACCAAGCGGCGGTTCTGTCCAAACCCGCCGTGGCGTGGGACATCAAACAACCTGCAATCCTGCAATTTCCCCCCGCAGAAGATGGCGTGGTGGGAATGGGTTCTTTTTGAACAGAGGAGTGATGACTCGAAGAATTAAGAATCGGGATAGTCTGCCGGCGTGACGCCCAGGTTGACGATGCTGCATGCGGCGATGGCGTTCAAACCCAACTCGCCCGCACGAGTCAGAACCGCTTCGCTTTCGCTGCCGGGGTTGAACCAAACTTCTTGGGGGTGAAGGGCTTGCACATCCTCCAATACCGTTAAACCAATCGCCGGGGGCAGGTAGACGCTCACGCGGTCCATGGTGTCGATGGGCAGATCCGCCAAGCGGGGATAGGCTTTGAGTCCTTCAATTTCCTCGGCGGTGGGGTTGATGGGATAAACCTCGTACCCCCGGTCCAAATGGCGCGAACCGATTTATTGCCGAATTTTTGGCGATTTTGGCTCGCCCCTAAAATCGCGACCGTTGGTTTCTGCATGGGCTATTCAACCGCTCATAAAATGGGTTTGAGATTCGGGCCTGCCCGATTTCCTATCAGGAATCGTGGGATTTTTCAACTTCCGCGCTGTCGGAAATGCCCAGATCTTGCCTTTATTCGTTAGGCCGATGCTTGCAAGATTGCCCCAGGCGGGCAATAATACCCGTTTGCCCGCGCGGAAAATCTTGCGTGGAGATTTCGTACCCTGATATATTGAGGTTCCATGCCGGAATTCGCACCTCTCCTCAATTTCCCTAGAAGTGCTTTTTGCGGAACTCTTCCCACGAATAACCCGCTGTCCAATTTCAAGATGCGGCCTGCATTCCACTTCTCGATGAAAACCGTTTGCTGATCCCGAGTTGACGGCCAAGACGAAATCCCGAAACCTAAAGAATGTGGCTCTCGTTTGATTTCAAGTTGATGAGAACAATGAATTTCTTCCTGGTTTTCCGCCCGAAAGTATTGTTACGCCCTTTCAGGGCTTGAAATTGCGGTCGAACACCTTTCCCAGGGCGTTGCCTTGGGCTGAAATGTTGATGCCCCATCGGGGCGAAAAGGTATTGGCCCATCAAGATCAAGCCAAAATCGCACTGGGCCAAGTATTTTTAACCAGCCGGACTGTCTCGGAGGCTACACTGTGACGACTCATACGATTCCCACTCCCGATGCACCGAAAATTCGGGAATTGCTCTTGGAAAAACCCGGCTTCGGCGGGGACGATCTCGAGGAAGTTCAAAACATCATCCCCGGCCCGCATTTGACGGAAGTCCGCCAATGCTTGGGGGAATTGTCCGCCAAGCGCAAAGGCGGGTTGGCTTCCGAGCGGGATCAGTTGGTGCTGGGCGTGGTCTCCTATTTGCTGGGGCAACATCGCCAAGCCGCTTTGGTTCTTGCCGATTTGCCGAAAAACCCGATGGCGGCTTTTTATCGGGGACGGGCCTTGTTCAATCTCGCCGAATATCCCGAAGCCGCCGAAGCCTACACCCAAGCCGCCGCGAACGGTTACGACAAAGTCACCTGCGCTCTGTTCAAAGCGGGAGCCATTCGGCAAGCCGGGGATTGGGATGAAGCCGAAGCCGTCTTGAAATCCACCGGACGCGACGGCGTCACGCGGGCGGAATACTCCTTCCAGATGGGTTGCCTACGAGACGACCGCGGAGATTTGTTCGGGGCCATCGAACATTTCGAGCGGGCGGTGGACATGGACCCGCATCACACCGAAGCCCTTTATCGGCTCGCCAACGAAAACAATCTGCTCGGCAACGATGAAGAAGCCATCAAACTGTACGAGCAAAGCCTTTCGCGGCCACCGTACTTTTTGGGGCGTTGATCAATTTGGGCCTGCTTTACGAAGACAACGAAAACTACATCGCCGCCGCTTATTGCTTTCGGCAAGTTCTCAGCGTGGACCCCAATCACGAACGGGCGCAACTGTATTTGAAAGACATCGAAGCCTCGAGCGACATGTATTACGACGAAGAAGCCGTCCGCCGGCAAAGGGAACTCGACCAAGTGATGAGCGTGCCGATTACCGACTTCGAACTCTCGGCCCGCAGCCGCAATTGCCTGGAACGGGCGGGCATCGAATCGCTGGGCGATCTGACGCGGATTTCCGAAGATGAATTGCTCGCGGGCAAGAACTTCGGCGAAACCTCGCTGAAGGAAATTCAAGAAATGCTGACCACGCGGGGGTTAGGCATCGGCCAATTCGCCCGGCCTTCCAAACCCTCGACGCCCAGCTACCAGCCGCAAGATTTGTCGCCCCAAGAACGGGCGATGTTGGAATGCGCCCGTCACCGATTTGAACCTTTCAGTGCGTGCCCGCAAATGTCTTTCGCGGTTGGGAATTACGGGCTTAGGCGAATTGGTCTCGCGAACGGCGGATGAACTTCTCGGCGTCCGCAACTTCGGCGTGACTTCGCTCAACGAAATCCGCGCCAAACTCGCCGAAGCCAACATGAAACTCCGCAACGATTAAACATCGTTTGAGAAATCGCCGAACCCAAGCCCGGAGTGGCGCAACTGCGCCACTCCGGGCAAAAGAGATCGGGATCGGCTTCTGTGCCCCCTCCGAATCACTCTCTCGGGGCCGAATTGGGAATCGCCGAACCGGGGGCAGACCGATCGCTCTTCGTCAAACGAAGGCGAATATCACGGTTGGGGGCCTTTTGGTGGAAGTTCGCCGGGGTTGCTCGCCCAAATCTTCGGAGCGGATCACGTGGCCGTCGTTGCGTTCGATCAAGTGTTGCAAGGTGGTTTTGCTGATCGTGCTTTTGAATAAATGGACGGAACCATCCCCCATCACGGCGAGAAAGCCTTCCTTAAACCAGCCGCCCAATTTCGGCGGGGCTTGGGATCGGTCCTCCGGGTAGGGGATGTCTTCGGGTTTGGTCCAAGGAATCTCGCGTTTGGCTTCCACGATCATCAGCGTGTTGCTCATGCCATCCGTAACGTCCGCAATCCTCAGGTTGCGTTTTTTATCGCTCAACGGCGGCGGACCTTCCGCACCGAAAGCTCGCCCGCGGCTCCTGGCTCGCCTTCATTCATTTCTTTATCGCTCCTCAGCGTGGTATCGCCCATCAGCGTGTTCTTGCCGGTCAGCGCGAAATAGCTGGTGTTGGTGGAATCCGGCTTGTCCAAGGGGTGCCGATAGATGGCGGGGATTTTTTAAGCAGCTTTTTATTGTGCGGGCTGTCCCAAGGCTCGTTGAGGTTGTATTGCTTGTATAACTCCTGTTGGTCGAGATAGGGCAGAATCGCGACCCGCCAACTATGGGGAGTTTTGCCGTCCGGCCCCATGATGACTGGGGCGGGGAAATGCTTATTCACATCGTGATAGTTGTGCATCGCCAGCCCGATTTGCTTAAGGTCATTCATCGTCTCGGCAATGCGGGCGGCATCTTGGGCGGCAACAATCGCCGGGAGTAGTCGCAGCCGTGATCTGCTTGACCGTGTCCTCCGGCAGTTTCGCCTGCATGGTGACTTTGGTTTCGCTGCGTTCGATCTTCATTGTTTTCGAGCACCGCCTGGCTCAACGAGAGCATCGTGCCGATCATCTGCCGTTCTTTCGCGGGAAGTTGGCCGACCATGAGTTGGTTTTGCTCGATCATGTTGCGGCCCAGCACCATCATGGCATCCAAGGTCGCTTTGACTTTGGTGGCGGCGGCGGGAGTCTTGGACGTGGCTATGAGAGTCGCTACCATGCCTTGCCAGAAACCCACGCTGCCCACCACGGTTTCCACATCGCTGCCCAACGGACCGAACATCGGGTTCAGTCCCAGCGAGCGTTGGAAAGCATCCCGCGGTGTGAGCTGTATTCCATATGGAACTGCATTGGGATCGGATTCCATCATCAGCCTTCGCAATCTGCCCATGTTTGCATAGCCTGCGACTGTTTGGTTGGCGACCACTTGCCAAGCGGGGAGGCGGTTTTCGCGGTTGGCGGCAAGGTTTCTGGCATCAATCGCCCGTTTGAGTCCGGCTTCCGTCTTGGAGACGATCAGCGTGTGCTCATCGGCCAGCCAAAACGCGGAGCCATGTTTCCCGGCCTGCCAAAGATACAACTGCCCGCCGTAAAAACCCGTTTCGGCATTCGGCGTAAGTTCGGCTTTCAGCGATTCGAGATTCAACTTCCCGGACGTGCGGATCATGGCGGCGATCAATTCCGCGTCGTTCCGTGGGTTGTCCGGCGCCGCCGAAGCTCAACACGATTTGCTCGATTTCCGCGAGCGGAATCCCCAGCGGTTTGGCCGTGTGTTCCTCTTTCAGAATCACCTCCGCCAGCGGTTTTAAGTTGGGCTGGGCGAGAAGTTCCTTGGGCCGAACTCCAAAAATGGCAATCGCATCGTCGGGAGCATAAGTCAGCGGAAACGGTGTCTCTCGGCTTGGCGTTTGCCGCTCTTTCATCGAGATTCACGATTGGGATGGGAGTGGGCTTCTCATCATCGGCCGCTTGGCCCACGGCGGGGGAATCCTGGCGCGGCGGCGGTGCGGTCTCGGTCGCGAAGACCCAAAGCGAAAATCGTGGCCAAGACCAGGCACGCCATCGCGGCGAATCGGCTGCTCCGCGAAGGGCGGCGGTCTAAAGGATGGTTGTTCTTCAGCATTTCAATTCTCCTCATAAACGTGCGATGGGACGGAAGAAATGCGCGGGCCGGCCACGCGGTGGCAAACGAAGATTCGTTCAAAGCCATCTCGGCCAGAATGCAGAGATAGCGTTTTTGTCCGCCCAAAAAACGGGCGGCTTGGGCATCGGCGGCGAGTTCTTGCTCCAACCGCAAACGGTTCGCCAGCCAGTGCATTAACGGGTGATAGAAATGCAGCACCCGCGCGAGTTCCGCACACAATGCCGTCAGGCAATCTTTTCGCAAAACGTGGTTGACCTCGTGAGCCAAGACCGCGTGAAGTTCTTCTTCGCTCCAAGTTTCCCAGCATGCAGGGCAGCAGAATCACGGGGCGAAAAATCCCCGTGGTCGCGGCGGATCGCAGTTTGCCAGTCACGCGAACTTCAATGGGACGAGACGAAGCCGAGCCGACAATTTTTTGAATCACCGCGTTGATGCGTTCATGTTGAAGCACTCGGCTGCGGGCGACTTCCCTTCGCAAGAGCCAGATGCCGCCAATCAACCGCAACAACCCCAAGCCCATGCCGATAACATCGCCAAAGCAATCCATGCTGCCGCCGTGAAATCGGGATTTGCCGGTTCGGCGGAAGGTTGGTTAGCAGGCGGAATGGTGCGAGGGTTTTTGATGCGATCGAGAAATGCCGCCCAACCCGCGGCCCACGCGGATTTCGTTTCTTCCGCATTGTTCGCCGACGGAAAAGCGGGCGTTTCTTCCGAGGATTGGGAAGCGGCCAACGGAGAAGATTCTGCGAGCGGTGCGGATGCCGAAGTTTCCGCCCCGGCGGTTTGGGGTTTGTCGTCCGGCCAATAATCGGGCCAACAAGGCCAAGGACTCAGCGAGCAAACCGATGCCAACAGGGCCGAGACGATTCCCGCGAGCAGAATTTTGCCCCGCCAAAGGGGATCGCTTTTGCCGGCGATGCGGAGCAAAATCGCGAGCAGCGTGAAAATTACCGTGACTTGAATCGCGGTCCAGATCAGGACCATGCCGATTGCGTGCATTAGGAATTCTCCCGCAAAATGGCTTCCAAGACCAAGCGTTCCCGCTTCGACAATTTCTTTTGATCGACCAACCGCAGCAGCAATTTTTCCCGCGAGCCGCCGAACACCTTTTCGATCAGGTCGCCCAACAGCGTTTGCGAGACATCCTCGAAAGAACGCAGGCTGCGATAGTGAAAGGGGCGTTCGGCGTTGGTTTGGGCGAGGAAATCTTTCTCGGTCAGAATTCGCACCAAGGTGGCCACCGTGGTGTAGGCCAAGTCTCTGCCTGAGGCTTCGAGCGCATCGCGAATATCGGCGATGGTCCAGGTTTTGTGAGGCTTTCCCGACCAGAAAACGTGCATCACCTCGAGCTCCCGCTCGGTCAATTCTTTAGATCGCGGACGGGCCATAAGTTACTCCTTCGTAAAATCATTCCGCTGGAGAGCCGGCAAGTTTTGGTTTCTTAGTTTTGGTTTTATCGTAGCAAGAAAAACGAAGCTGTCAACAGAATAATGTCCCAAAAAAAATCCGAATCATGCGTGTGGAGTTGCCTGAGTCAGACAAGGCTGAGGAGACATACTCCGCCTCTGCGCAAATCTGCGACCTCTGCGTTTGGAAATAAAACGCAGAGGTCGCAGAGTATCGCGGATGATGCTGCGTCCCCAGAATTCAACTTGCCAGTCTTATTCCGCTTGGATATTCCATGCAGGCCGTCGGTTCGGTTAAGCCTTGCGGGAATTGGGAACTTCGTTCGCTTCGCGTTCCGCTTTCGATTCGGCATCTTCTTTCACGCGGGCGCGGAAGTACAATTTGATGGGCACTTCGTGGAAGGGCAACTGCTCGCGAAACACGCCTAACAAATACCGCTTCCACGATTCATCGAACAGCTTGGCATCGTTGCATTTCAGCACGATGGTGGGCGGGGCGGTGGCGACTTGCGTGGCGAACAGAATTTTGGGCCGGCGGTTTTTTCGGTGCGGCGGTGCGTTGGCTTCGAGGGCCGCCCGCATGACTTTGTTGAGCTTTCCCGTCGAAACCCGCTGGCGAGCCTGCTTGAAAATCGCCTGCGCCAGGTTCACCACTTTGCGAATGTTGCGGCTGTCTTTGGCGGTGACGAACGCGATGGGAACATGCCGCATCGAACTGAAAGTGCGAAATAGATACTCCGACCATTTCTCGGCGGTCATCCCGGCTTCCAAAGCCAAGTCCCACTTGTTGACCACGAACACGCAAGGCTTGTAGTGTTCTTGAATTTCGCCCACCAATTGCTTGTCCACGTTCGAGATCGTGTCTTGGGCATCGAAAAACATAAACACCACATCGGCTCGGCGGATGCTTCGCTTGGCCCGGACCAAACCGTAAAATTCGATGTCGTTGGCCAGGCTTTTTCGTTTGCGGACGCCGGGGGTGTCGATCGCGATCAGCGATTTGCCGTCCACGTCAAACCGCACATCGACGGAATCCCTGGTGGTTCCCGCGACTTCGCTGACGATCACGCGGTCTTCCTCGGCCAGCGAATTGATGAACGTGCTTTTGCCCGCGTTCCGCCGGCCCACAATCGCGAGTTTCAGTTCCGGGTCTGCTGCGAGTTGCCGGCCATCATCGGCTTCGCCGAGTTCGGCGGGCGGCAGGTTTTTCAAGACCGCTTGCATCAACTCTTTGCGGTTGCGGTTTCCCTTCACGCTGGTGACGACGACCGGGGCCTCGGTCAGTTTGTGGAACTCGAAGATCTCGGCATCGGTCCGGGTGGAATCGCATTTGTTGACCACCAACAGCTTGGGCGTTTCCACCGAACGCAGCCGCTCGCCAACGACTGTATCCAACGCGGTGACGCCGGCTTGGCCATCCACAACGAACAGCACCAAGTCGGCTTCATCAATGCCGATTTGAATTTGCCGTTCGATGTCGTCGGTGAGGTTGTCGACGTCTTCGACTCCCATCCCGCCGGTGTCCACGAGTTCAAAATAGCGCTCTCCCTCGTTGAGCAGATGGGTCACGCGGTCGCGGGTCACGCCGGCTGTGGGGTCCACGACGGAAATGTTTTTTGCGCGAGCCAATTGAGCAAAGAACTTTTGCCCACGTTGGGTCGGCCCACGATGACGACTTTGGGAACGGCCATTTTCTTAGGGTTTCCTCGATAAAATTCAGTCCAACGTCATAGTGTAGCCGCTTTCCGCCCGCGGAGGAATCCGCTCGCCCTCACCAGACCCCGGATTTCTCAATCTGATTTTTTTTGCGGAAACAAACTGTCACTCCTGTCCAGATCGCGATTCTCTGTTTAGAATGATAGATTCTTAAAACCCTTCTTGATGCACGTTCTCCCAGTATCATTGGAATGATTTCATGTCAGAAATCCACCTTCCATGCCCGACTTGCGAGACGCGAATTCGATTTCGAGACGGCTTACCCGACCGCGAGAACATCACTTGCCCGAAATGCGGGGCGACGATTCCCCTTCGCCGGCCTTCCCGCCCGCGCAACCCTCCCGCCCGGGAAGAATACGATGAGGACGAGCGTCCCAGACGCCCCGCCCCCCGTCGAAGTCGCAGCGAGCGGGCCGCGCCGGTTTCTCGGCAACAACCGAGCGCGGCCCCGCGGAGGTTTCAAGCGGGACGCAAGAAAGCGAAGTCTTCGGAGGGCAGTTCCGCCGGGATGTGGTTCGGACTGATCGGTGGAAGCATCGGCTTGTTGGGGCTGATTTTAGGAGTGATCTTCTTCGTCAATTCCGGCAAGAAAGATTCCGGCTCGACGGAGAAAACGGAAACGCTCGCCGACGCCTCGAATGCGAACGCGACCGACAACCCCGCGCAGCAATTTGAGCCGAACGTATCGCCCACGCCGACTTCCAACACGCAATCGGCCCCGGCAGCGTTTGCCGGCGGGAACGCTTCTCCCACGCTGAAGCCCGGTCCGGACGGCGTGATTCCTGCTCCGGCGGGAAATGCCAACGCGGCAGCCCATGCCGACAATCGCCTGAAATACGGTTGGAACGCCAATCCGCAATTCGCCTACCGCACCACGATCAAAGCGGAAGTCGGTGATCGGATTGAGGAGATTCGAGGGCTGTCCACCTATCAAGTCATCGGCCCAGATCCCGCGATGACGCGGAAACTTGATGAAGACCAGCAAGCAGGCGGCATGGCCACGGGTACGGGGTTTGTCGTCAATGCCAACGGCTACATAATGACCTGTGCCCACGTGGTGGAAGGCGGGACGAAAATCGAAGTGGACTTGGGCAGCCAAACCTACGCGGCCCGCGTGGTGGAATCCAACCCGCAACGGGATTTGGCGTTGATTCAAATTTCCGCCCGCAATCTGCCCGTGCTGCCTTTGGGAGATTCTTCGCGGGTCGAACTCGCCCAGCAAGTTCGGCTGGTGGGTTATCCGTTGTCGGACGTATTGGGAACCAGCGTGAAAGTCACGCAGGGAAGCGTCGCCGGGTTTATCGACCGCAAGAAAGGCCGCATGATTCAAGTCGATGCCAGTATGAACCCCGGCAACAGCGGCGGCCCGTTGGTGAATGATCGCGGGGAAGCCATCGGCGTGGCCAGCGCCGGTTATTTTGGGTCGGACATCGCCGAAGTCGGGTTGGCGATTCCCGCCAGCGACGTGGACGACATGTTGCGGAAGAACGGCGTGTCCCCCTTGAGAAATGGTGCGGCCCAAGCCTTGGACGGCCCGAATCTCGCCAAGAGAGTCACGCCTGCCGTCGCCTATTTAAAAGTCACCCTCGGCTCGGCGGCCAAAGAAAGCCTGGTGCTGAAACATTTCAGCCGTTACAGCACGCAATCGCGAGCCGGGATGGCCGCGCGATCACGGGGAGTTCCTCATCGTCGAAATCCGAAAGCGGCAAACTTTTGGTCGATCAGGCCGGGCAGATCCTGCATGCCGAGGGAACAAAGCAAAGCCTGCCTTACGGTTTGGGACCGCTGTCATTGTTGGCCATCGAACCGATTTCGCCTGACGGCAAAGCCACTTGGGGCACCCAGCAGTTGACGACCATTACCCGAATCAAGCAGCAGGAGTCCCGTGCCAATCCCTATACGCGGTTTAGCGGGGTTCCCCGTTCGCGCTATGGCCGATCTCCGCGCGGCATTCCTTCCCGTCCCGGCGGTCCTTCCCGTCCCGGCAGTCCCTACGCCCCGAGCAGTTCTGCGGAAGTCGCCCAGGTTTATCTGGCGGTGGAACTCTCCGAATACGAATTGGGCGAAACGACGCCGGGAATGCAGATTATCAAAAAAGTGTACGAGTTCCGCACGGTGGACAATGTCGAACACCCGTATTACCGCATGTCCGGCAAAGGCGAGATTCGCTTCGACCGCAGCAAATCGCTGCCCGAACAGATTCATTACCAAATGTTGTTGCAGGTCCGTTCGGACGATGGGACCGTGAGCCGAGTACCCGTCGACGTGTTCTGCCAACGGTTGACGGATGCGGAACTTGCCGGCATCAACAACAATCTGTCGGAAGCCGCGAAAAGATCGCAAGAGCGGGCGCGGATGGCCTCCGTGGCCCCGCCGGTGGAATCGCTCGATCAACTTCTGGCAACGCTTCGCGATCCACAGTCGAATTTCCTCAAAAAATTAACCGCATTCAACACAATCAAAAAAATGCCCCCGGAAGAGAAATCCCGCAAGGCCGTGCTAGATGCGAGCGAACCCTATTTGAAAGATTCCAATTCCTCGCTACAAAACGCCGCTATTGCGGTATTCGGAGTTTGGGGCACGGAAGATCGGGCGGGGATCTTGATCGAGATGGCCGGCGGATTTTCGCAATTGCACCGCACCTATGCGATAGGAGCCTTGGGAAACATCGGCGGAAAAAACGCAGCAGCAGCCGTGGCCAAACGCTTGACCGATTCAAGCGACATGTACGCGGCGGCCACGGCACTCAAGAAAATGGGAAGCGTCGCGGAAGAACCGGTGTTAAAGTTGGTCGATTACCCCGAAACTCGCGTCCGCGAACAGGCGTACCAGATTCTGGGGAAAGTCGGAGGCCGGAAAAGCGAAGTGGTGCTGAAAGACAAAGCGAAAAGCGATCCGAACAACTTAAACCGCGTGCGGGCACAAGCCGCCTTGCGAGACTTGCAGCGCCGCTCCTAAATGGCATTTTCTTATTTCAGGCAACGGACTTTATGACCGCGGCGAAATCTACTTCTTCTTCAAAAAACTCTCTCACGCATGCGGCGGCGGATTTGGCGATCCCGGCCTTGCCGGAGGATGACCGCTTGTGGGTTCCTCAGGCAAAAAACGTCTGGTTTCGCCCGCTGCTGCTCAACCGCGTGAACGGGGAATGGGTCAACCTGCTGAAAGTCCGGCGGGCGGGAATTCTCAGTCGGCATCGCCACCCCGCGCCGGTGCATGGCTACGTTTTGAAGGGCGAATGGCGGTATTTAGAACACGATTGGATCGCCCGCGAAGGCATGTACGTTTTTGAGCCGCCCGGCGAAGTGCATACGCTGGTGGTCGATGAACACGTGGAAGAAATGATTACGCTGTTCCACGTTTGCGGTGCTTTGATTTATTTGGATGAAGCCGGCAAGCCCAGCGGCTTCGATGATGTTCACGTCAAAATCGAAATGTGCCGCCGACATTTCGCCGAAGTGGGCTTGGGCGCAGACTACGTGGACCAATTCGTGCGTTAGGACATTTGAACGTGAAACAGAACAACCCTTTGCAAATTCCGATGCTTATCTTCGGCGTGTTTTGTGGACTGCTCGCGAACCCGATTTTCGCTCGGGATCCGAATCAGATCCTGGAGATTTGGCCGGGAAAAGCTCCGGGGGAAACCTCTGCGAATACCGGGAAAACCTTGCCTCGCCGCGCCGATGAAAATCCACCCGCAACGCGAATTACCGGCATCACGAAACCGCAACTCTATGTGTTCAACCCGCCGGCCGAGAAAAAATGCGACACCGCCGTTTTGATCTTTCCGGGCGGCGGATACAACTACGTCGTGGCGGACAAGGAAGGTTCGGAAGTCGCCGAATGGCTTAACGGTTTGGGAATTACGGCGTTCGTCGTGCATTACCGCACCAAACCCAAAACCGGAACGGGCGATGACCCGATGTGGCTTCGGCCCGTGCAAGATGGACAGCGGGCGGTGAGTTTGGTCAGAAAGTGGGCGAAAGAATTTGAGAAGAAAGACATGCAGATCGGCGTGATGGGGTTTTCCGCCGGCGGGCAAGCGGCGGCTTTAGTGGCCACGCGCTTTTCCAAAAGAGATTATGCCGCCAAAGATGAGGTGGATAAGTTGTCTTGTCGGCCCGACTTTTGCATTCTGGTTTATCCTTGGCGAATCGCGGATGAAAAAGCCGGCGGGTTGATCGAAGCGGTTCCCGTGACCAAAGATACCCCGCCCACGCTCTTGATTCATGCCCACAACGATCACGCGACTTCGCTCGGCAGCGTTTACTTCTATACTGCGATGAAAAAACTTGGTCTGCCCTGCGAACTGCACATCTATGAAACAGGCGGGCACGGTTACGGCATGCGGCCCGTAAAGGGGTCGCACATCCATACTTGGCCCGATCGCGCCGCCGACTGGCTCAAACAACGAAAACTCACGTTCTCAAGTCAAGACTGAATAAAAATGTCCAGTTCCTATTCGAGAGGATCGGCCTCTCCTTTCACAAAACAGATGGTCTTGCCAGATCCGGTTTTAACCTGTTAAAATTCCCCACATTCTCAATTTACCGTTCGTTCACGAAACGGTTTGGTTTTTGCGGGCTTGGGCCGACAGGGAGGTCGCCTTGCTATTCACCCGGACAATCCGGCGCAAAATGATTTTCGGGCTGGCCCTCGTGCTGGTGATGCTCGTCACGCTCTCGCTGAGCGGCATCTCCGGCCTGATGTCCTACCGCAATGCCATCAACGATCTGGATTTCAGCATCAACAGTGCGCCGCGAAGGGCGGAACTTTCCGATGCCATCGGAATGTTGTTCGATCCGTTGTTGTTCGATGTTCCCGAAACCCCGGATGGGGCCAGGTATCAACAAGCGGCATTTCAGCAGCGGTTGGCCGATGCCCAGGTTCGGGTTTCCGAATTTCGCCGCCGACTGGACAAACTCCCCCCCAGCGAAACCGCCGTCCGCCAGCGTCCGGTGACCTTGGCGATGTTGGATGATGTGGACCGCGGACTCTTCGAACTGAACAGGCTGCAAGAACTGCTGACAGATTTGCCTCGCCGGGCCGAAAATTCGCACCAAATGCTGCGCCAGTTGGGGAAAATGGAATCGCTGGCTCAACGCATTCCAGATTACCAAGACGGCTTGAATAACACGCTGGTCAAAGCGCGGGGCGTTTACCGCTCGCGATTCGTGATGGTCTGCCTGGCCAGCACGATTGTGGTGCTATTGTTTTTGGGCTTGGTGCGTTACGGCTATCTGTGGATTTTCGCTCCGCTGCGAAAACTGCACCAGGGCGCTTCGCGCGTGGCTTTGGGCGATTTTGAATATCGGCTGCAACTCCATTCCGATGATGAAATGGGCGAGTTGGCCGAATCCTTCAACAAAATGACGGAACGCTTTCAGGCGCACACCCGCGACTTGGACCGCAAGGTTCGCGAACGCAGCAAGCAACTCGTCAGGTCCGAACGCCTAGCGGGCATCGGGTTTCTCGCGGCGGGCGTGGCGCACGAAATCAACAACCCCTTGCAGGCAATGGGCATGGCGGGCGAGTCGCTGCAAACTCGCATGGGCGAACTTCTTGCCCAGGCTCCCGAAGCCGACCGCGAAATCGTGAATTCGTATCTCAATTTGATTCAATCCGAAGCCGAACGCTGCCAGCAAATCACGCGGAAACTGCTCGATTTCGCGCGGGACAGGACATCACTCGCAGCCGGTTCGATCTGGCTCAAATCGTCCGCGAGGTGATGGCGATGGTGCAACACATGAGCAAATTCCAGAACCGAAAAATCACCTTCCGGCAGGAACGCCCGTGTTACGCCGAAGTCAACGGCCCCGAAATCAAACAGGTCGTGCTGAATCTGGTGGCCAACGCGCTGGAATCCATGAACGAAAAAGGTACGCTGAAGATCTCGCTTTGCGAAGAGATGGACCAAGTGCTGCTCGTGTTCCAGGATGATGGCTGCGGAATGTCCTCGGACACCATCGAAAACCTGTTTGAACCGTTCTACACCCAAAGAGAGACGGCAAAGGCACGGGGCTGGGCATGTCTATCAGCCAGCGAATCATCGGCGATCACGGCGGTACGATCGAAGCCAAAAGCGAAGGCCCGGGCCAAGGCAGCACGTTTTTGGTGCATCTCCCCCGACGGGTCGCCGAAGAATTGCCCGTCGCCGCGTGATGCGTGGGCAATTTTTTGGGGTAGGCAGTAGGCGGAGGGGAGAAAGAAAACAGGCCGACCGCTGAAAGCCGAATTCACCGCCAAGCCAACTGCTGGTATTTTTCTTGTTCCAACAATTCGGCATGCTCGGCGAGTTGATCGGGCAGTTCGGCTCTCATCGGTTCTTCATGGGATCCAAAGATCAACCGCGCGATTTTCCGGGCGAGCGGAAAAAGCCTATCGGGGCTGGAAAGGTTTGTTGTGGAAAGATCACAAAGACCGGGGTAGATGTCCGCGAAGGGCGAACGCTTGAGCAGGATACTCCCATGCTGTAAGATCGCTCCGCGCCGACGCCGCTGGGCGCTGCCCACAATTTTATGTTGCCCCAGCACAAGGTCTCTGGGATCTTCCCGCCCGAAACACAAAAACGGTTGCTCCGAGCAACCCGAACACGTTTGCCCGCGAAAGTTGGCGGAGATGTCTTGCTCGCTCAAAAAGTCAACAATCTCTCGATGGACCAATTCATAAAGCCTGAGAGGTTCGCTTGCCAAACGATGTGAGGACGGCAAGCTGCAAGAATAGGTCCATTCGTGATGATGCAAAATCGCCCCCCCGCCGGAAAGCCGCCGCACGCAAGGCAACTTCAAAAGATCGGCAGGCAACCCGGCGGGCAATTGCTTCTGAAAATAACCCAACGAAAGCGTGGGTTCGCGCCAACGATAAAACCGCAGCGAAACAAGGCCGGTCAACCGGGCCGCTTCCAAAAGCGCTTCATCCACCGCCATGTTCCCAGCCCCGGAACCGGCTTGGGTTTCCATCAGAAACATAGAGAAAAACCGTTCATATTTTAAGAAAAAAGGCGAGCGGGAGGTGTAAGCCGCCTGGTTATGTTAAATGAGAGTCGATCCGATTGTTCCCAGTTTGTGTTCTACAGTATAAGCCATGCCGGAAGAAATTTTCGATGTTGTGGATGAGTGCGACCGGGTGATCGGGCAGGCTCCACGTTCGCAAGTCCATGCCCGAAAGCTGCTGCATCGGGCGGTGCATATTTTCGTGTTCAACGCGAAAGGGCAATTGCTAATCCAGCTCCGATCCGCCACGAAGGATGAATACCCGCTGTGTTACACGTCCTCGGCAGCGGGCCATTTAAGTGCCGGCGAAACTTACGACGGGTGCGCTCCGAGAGAGATGCAAGAAGAAATCGGGCTGGTTTCGCCTTTAACTTTTCTTCATAAATTCCCCGCCTCGACCGAAACCGCCTACGAACACACGGTCCTGTACCGAGCCGAGACCGATGATCCGCCCACGTTCGACCCGGAAGAAATCGAAAGCGGTGCGTATTACGATCTCGGCGAAATCACCCGCATGATAGAAGCCCGACCCGAAGAGTTCTCCCCCGCCTTCCGCACTCTCTTTCGCTGGTATGTTGACTCCGTCGGGTAGGTATCCATCCATTCTCTAATAAGCCGGCAGAGTGATGATGCCGTTCCAGTTGGGGGGCGGTTCGTGATCGTTCAACGCGATGAACATCATCAAAAAATCCTTGGCCCGATCTTCGGGGGGCAAACGGTCGAGAAGTTTGATGGCACTCGACCAATCGCCGGCGGTCAACGCCTTGACGGCGGCTTCGTATTCCCAGATGTGCTCATCCGTAAGCGTGCCGTCCTGATCGGCGGCGGGCAGCAGTTCCGAAATCGACAGCGGGGTTTCGACGCCGGGAATCTGCACGCGGCCCAAATATCTTAACCGGCCGTCTTGGGGGGAAAGATGGTCCCGCGCGAACAAGGCAGCGGCTTCATCCAGAATAATCGAAGCCCGCAAGATTTTGGTCAGGCTCTCCAATCGCGAGCCGCGCTCCACCACAGGCCCGAAGGCTCCGACTTTCGCGTGCTGTTCGCTCCCGATTTTCCCCACCAATGCCAGCCCGTGCGCGATGCCGATCCCGATTCGCAAATCAGCCAAGGGGCCGGTTCCTTCTTTGCGGGCCTTACGGAATTCCTCTTGAATCATCAAGGCGGCCCGGCAGGCGGGCAACGGACCGGCGGTCGTGTCGATCGGCCAACCCCAAAAGCCCAAAGCCGAATCTCCTTGATAATCCCCCACCACGCCATCGTGCTGGAAAATGCTTCGCGTCATCACGCCCAAGGCTTCGCTGACGTGGGACAAGAGTTGCTGAAGTTTGTGCCGGGCCTGTTCGGCTCGGCGAGAGAACCCTCGGAGGTCGCAAACCAGCACGGTAATCTCGCACTGCCGCGGCGCAAGCACCTGGGGATCGTGCGATTCGTTCAGCCAATCCACCACGTTGGGCGAGAAGAAATGCCCCAACAATCCCTGTTGCTGCTGCAACATCCGCACTTGCCGCGTCGCCCCCACGAATTGGGCCATGAGTTCGATGAAGCGCACATCGGGCTTCAATTCTTCCAAATCTTGCAGCACGTAGCCATCTTGAGCCAACCGCCCCGTGACGTACAGACACCACTCACGGCGTCGTTTGTCGGGCACGGGCACGCAAATCGCCCATTCTAAATTCAGCGAGTTGGTCGCCTCCTCCTCTTCATCCTCGGAAAGCGGAGCCGCCGACTTGCTGCCCGAAAACTTGTTCCACATGTGAATCCGGCTGGTTCCTTCTTCCAGGGCAGGGTACACCAACCGCCGACTGGGGCGGAACTCTTTTTTCCCATCCCGCAACACGCTGCGAACCAAATCGAACTCCAGATCGTCCGGGCCGGAGCGAGTCTGGCAGCGGAGCACGGCGGCGGCTTGGCCCAAGGGAATCGTCGGCAATAACAATGCCACCAACTGCGAAGCGAACTCGGCATCGTTTCGCGATTTCGACAACACCTTGGGCAGCTTGGCGAAAACCTCCATCCGATCGGTCGCGTTGCCGAACTCCGTAGCCCGCAACTCGTCCACAGTATAGATTTTCTGGTCGATGGAGGTGCGATCCATCTCTTCCGGCGGTTCATCGGGCCAACTGTTGATAAGAACCTCTGGCGCATCGAAGCGGAAATAAGTCGAGCCGATCCGAAAATCTTCCCCAGCGAGAAGTTCAAATTGAGGCGCCTGTTCGACCTCGGTTTTGTAGATCGGATTCCTGGCTTCCGGCAGCCGCCGAACGTGCAGCCGGCCGTTTTGAAAAACCACATCCGCATGGTTCCGCGAGATCAGCCGATCCCAAGGAATCAGCCAACCCAAGATGCCCGACTCCGGCGTGGGGCCGCGTCCCAATCGCACCACTTGGCCCTCTGGGAGAATCAGTCGCAGGATTTGGGAAGAATCCTGTCTTTGGGCAATCAATTCGGCCAATCACAAATTCCTTGGTAATCGTGAGATTCGGCAAATGGGAAAGGAAAGAAGCCAACCCCAAATCAAAGGAACTCCGCGGATGTTTCGACAAACTTCGTTCTCCGTGCTGGTTGAAAAGCAGGAACTTCCTAGAATGTACCCGATAAATGTCCCCAATCAAGTAGCTTTCGATTCCTCGCCCCGTTCATTTCACAAAACTTCACCCGAATTCATGGCCGCCGATCTTCTTTCCCTCACCCCCACACTCGCCCACCGCTTCGCCCGCTTGGCTCTGGATTGTGTGAACCGCGAATATCCCAATCACATTTTACATCTGCTGAACGATGATCGCGATGCGCTCCCGCCCCGCGAGTTGACCCCCGTGTTTTTCGGCTGCTTCGATTGGCATTCCGCCGTGCATGGGCATTGGACGCTGCTGCGATTGCTCAAAACTTTTCCCGATGCCGCCTGGGCGACGGAAGCCCGCGAGGTTCTGAACGATCATTTCACCGAAACCCGCATTGCGGGAGAACTCAAATATCTAAGTTGCCCAAACCGCAAGGGATTTGAACGACCTTACGGCTTGGCTTGGCTCTTGCAACTTGCAATGGAATCTCGGCAATGGAACGCCCCCGATGCCCAAACCTGGTCGAATCGGCTAGAACCCTTGGAAACTCTGGCGGCGGAACGCTTCCACGATTGGCTACCGAAGCTCACGCATCCCATCCGCTCGGGCGAACACAGCCAAACCGCATTCGCGATGGGCCTCGTTTTCGACTGGGCCGGCGAAACCCAAAACGCAGTGATGGGAAAACTCATCACCGAGCGGGCATTGATGTTCCATGCGAACGACAAAGAAGCCCCGCTCGCTTACGAACCCTCCGGGCACGATTTTCTTTCCCCCGCACTCGCCGAAGCCGACCTGCTCCGCCGAGTGATGCGCCCCCAGGAATTTGGCGAATGGCTGACCGCGTTTTGGCCGGGGTTAACTCAAGCCGACCCCCAAGACTTGCTCCTCCCCCTGAAAGTGATCGACCCCAGCGACGGCAAGCTCGCCCATTGGGATGGATTAAACCTTAGCCGGGCTTGGATGCTAAAAGGCATCGCCCACGGATTGCCCTCAAACGATCCCCGCCGCGAAACATTGTTGGCCACCGCATTATTACATGCCCGTGTAGGTCTCGCCGCCGTCACCGGCGCACATTACGCAGGAGGCCACTGGCTCGCCAGCTTCGCGGTCTACCTCCTCACCCAACGCGGACTCAACTCCCATCAAAACCCATAGTACCTCAGCAAACTAGAAAGACTAGCACGGTATGAGCGAAGGATTTCTCGCAAAAGCGATGAAGTTGGTTGAAGGCGGCAAGGTTCCAGATGGATTCGTGCGCGTATGGCATCCGCCGACTATTAAAAGCCCGCCTACAAGATGCCTCGCGCGGCGGAGCGGAAACTCAAGAAACACGCCTACAAAGTCTCCGCGAAGAAGCGAGACATAGCAATCTGGCCGTCTTCACCGACAAAGCCAACGAGCAACATTACGAAGTCCCCGCGAGATTCTTCTGTCAAGTGCTAGGCCATCGCTTAAAATATAGTTGTTGTTACTGGGACCAACACACCAATACACTCGACCAAGCCGAGGATCTCGCTCTCGCGACGACAGCGGCCCGTGCGGAGCTTCAAGAGGGGCAGCACATCTTGGAACTAGGCTGCGGATGGGGTTCTCTCACCTTATGGATGGCCGAGCATTATCCGCAAAGTTTCATCACCGCCGTCTCCAATTCGCACGGCCAACGCCAATCGATCGAAGCTGCCGCCCAAAAACGCGGACTGAATAACGTGCGAATCATCACGGCGGATATGAACGACTTTCAGCCCGATCAACAATTCGACCGCGTGGTTTCAGTGGAAATGTTCGAACACATGAGAAACCACGGCGAACTCATGCGGCGGATTTCCGATTGGCTCAAACCCGACGGCAAACTCTTCGTACATATATTTTGCCATCGCACTTTGGCCTACTTGTTTGAAACCGAAGGAGCTGCAAACTGGATGGGCCGGCATTTCTTTTCCGGCGGGATAATGCCCAGCGCCGATTGGCTCTTAAGTTGCCCGCAACCCCTTCAACTCTCTCAACGTTGGTTCTGGAACGGCAAGCATTACGAACGAACTTCCAACGCCTGGCTCGCCAAAATGGATGCCCGCCGCGATACCCTAAAACCCCTCTTCGCGGAAACCTATCGAGACGAAGCCGAGAAATGGTACATGCGGTGGCGAATTTTCTTCATGGCCTGTGCCGAACTCTTCGGCTATGCCGACGGCGAAGAATGGCTAGTCGCCCACTATCTATTCCAGAAACCCTAAACGGCCCATTTCACAACATCATCTAAAATCCACATGGAACTATGCTCGGCATATTGAACATCAATAAACCCGCGGGCCTTACTTCACGGAAAGTTGTGGATCGCGTGCAGCATCTGGTCAAACCGGCCAAGGCGGGGCACGCGGGCACGCTAGACCCGCTTGCAACGGGCGTGCTAGTCGTCTGCGTGGGTTCCGCCACGCGGTTGATCTCGATGGTGCAGAAACAGCGAAAGGTCTATCGCGGACAGTTTCGGCTGGGTTGTCAAAGCGATACGGATGACATCACCGGCCAGGTCGTAGATGTTCCTAATGCCGTGGAGGCCCCGCGAACGAAGATTGAATCGGCCTTGCCGAGGTTCCTGGGGCGGATCGAGCAGGTTCCGCCTCAATTCTCAGCAGTACACATTGAAGGAAAGCGAGCCTACGAATTGGCCCGCGCGGGCAAGGAAGTTGTGATTGCTCCCAAAACCGTCCACGTTCATCGGATCGAAGTCTTATCTTATGCGTGGCCGAACTTAGAAATGGAAATTGAATGCGGATCGGGGACTTACATTCGCTCTATCGGTCGCGACTTGGGTCAGTTGCTGGGCTGCGGGGCCGTGATGACAAATCTCGTTCGCACCCGCATCGGTCCATTTGAGCTCTCTCTGTCGATAGAGTTAGAGGAACTCGACTCCGACAGCATAAGATCCTTACTACTTTCCCCGCGACTCGCCGTTCTGGATTTGCCTAGCTATCGCGCGAGCCACGCCGAATGCGAACGCTTGAAACAAGGGCAACGCATTCTCGTGACGGATGCTCTAGTTCCCGACCCTAATAAACGAATCGCAATTCTTACCGAAGCCGAAGAACTCGCGGCACTGGCCGAGTTCGATCCGAAAACGCAAGAATTATTGCCCCGGCAAGTCTTTCTACAATCCGAAACATAAACACACTCAGATTGCGAGTAGAGATGCTATTCTTCCCGCTTCGCTTTCAGGCTTTGCAAATAGGCCACTATATCCGCGAGTTCTTCCTCGGCCAGCGATTTATCCAAGCCGTTCGGCATGATGGAAACCGTGCTGGGCAAAAGTGTCTCAATCTCTTTGCGGGCCACGCGAATCGGTTCGCCGATTTGCTGTTGGACGAAAATCTCATCCCCCGTATCACGAATGATTAAACCGGTCAGCGTTTGGCCTGCTGTCGTAAGAATCGAATACGGTTGATAGTCCCGAACCAGCGTCGCCGAAGGAAATACGATGGATTCCAAAAGATCCGCCGCAGAGCGATTGGAGCCGATGGTGCTCAAATCCGGACCAATTCTGCCGCCTTTGTCGAGTATGCGATGGCACGTTGCACATTTGGATTTCTCGGCGAAGAACAACGCGCGGCCTCGGTCGGCATCGCCTCGTTTGAGTTTCGGCAACAATTGATCGAGCCGAGTAAGACGTTGCTGCTCTTCGCGTTTTAAGCGGTCTAAGAGCGCATTGGCCCGCTCACGAAATTGCGCGGGATACCGTTTGATAATCTCCGACAATTCGACGGGAGGCACGCTCATTAGCGAACGGCTTTGCTCCATCGCATTCAAAAATGCCGTGACCACTTCTGGATTTTGATTGCGTTGATAAGGAGGAAGCAAACTGCGGATTTCCACCGACCCGGCTTGTTTTATGATGGGGGCTAGGAGCAACAATTGCTCTTGAGTCAGGTTGGCGGTGCCGATCAATTGCACCGCCCGCCCGAGTTCCTTAGACTCCCCGCCTTTCCGAATCAGATCGAGCAGCATGGCGAAGGCGGCATGATTTAAGCGGTTATCCCTCCCGGAAGCCGCCTCTGTTGCTAACACGCGCAACAGCACGCTGCGCGTGTCATCATTTTCAATTTTTTGGAGAGATTCGCGGAAGCGGGTCGTATCCAAAGCCGAAACTGCTGCGAGAGTTTTTCGAAGAAGCTCTTCATCGTTCGACTTTAGACCATCACTCAAAGGAGCCAGCCAACTCTCGTGTAGCGGAAGTTTGTTTCCCCCCGCGATGGCGGCGAGAATCGTATCGCGGATTTTCTTTGAGACTTTTTGACGATTTAACGTCTCGCCAATTACTTCCGCCACCGATGGCTGTCCTGCAAAAGCGACTAATAATTCTTGAATCGTCTCGTCGCGTTTTGTTGCGAGCGTCTCATCATTTAACCATTGGCGAAGGTGACCGGCGGCGGAATCCGCCCACTCGTTGCTCGCGGCATGTTGTTGATAGATTTTCAAAACCGCCCGGCGCAAGGCGAAGTCCTCGGCATCTAGTAATGGCTCTAGTTGCTGAATTTGCAATCGCAAGGGATCGATTTGCTCCATAGCAATAATCGTCCCGCGCTTGACCGCCGGCGAAGGATCTTGCAAGCCGATCAGTAGGGCATTGGGTTGACCTAGCTCGATTAAAGCATAGAGCAGGGCGTGCTCTTCGGATCGGTCAATCTTCCGCGACAAGCCGCGCAGCAAAGCGGGAATGGCTTTCGGATTGCCTAACCTGCCCAGAGCCTTGGCAGATTCTCGGCGAATGCTCGGCTCATCGGTGTTAAGAAGGTCGCTCAGCTTATCAAAAGCCCCAGAGTCGCTATAGGTCGCCAGGCTTCTCGTTGCGGCAAGACGCATGGAAGCCTCGCGGTCATTCAATGCGAGTCGAATCGCGTTTTGGATGGCAGGCTTCGGCTGTTTTCGCTCCCCCAACATGCGGGTCAAGGCCCAGATTGCTCCCAGGCGTTCGCGGCTGTCGCGGGTTTTGATGATGCGTGTTAAGACCGGCACGATTGTCTCCGCACGCCGGACACACTCGTTAATCGAATGCTCGCGAACTTGAAAGCGGCTATCGTTCAAGTGTCTTGCAAGTTCTTCATCGTTCAGTTTCGCCCAGTCAATTTCCAGACCCCACGGATCGATGAGTGGAGTCATACCTCGGCGGCGAATGCGGTAGATTCCTCCTAAGATTTCCGGCTTGGCATGTTGCGAAGTGGGGCAACCCCTATAAAACCAACCGCCGGTGTCTATCACTAGCAAACTGCCATCCGCATCTTCCAGCACGTCCGTGGGATGAAAATCGCGGGAATCACTTGAAAGAAACTCGCGCTGCGTGGCTTGGAAAGAAGATCCTTCGCGCGCGAGGTCTAGGCGAACGACTTTGCCGGCATTAAAGAACGTGGCGAAGTAGTTGTCCCGCCAGCGATGATCCAGCACGCCGCTCTTGTATCTGGTCGTTCCCGACGTGGCGACGTGTCCGAACCGATGCACCGGGCCGAGCAAATCCCCCGTGGTTTTCAGTTCCTTCAATACCCGTTCGCGATGCGGATAGGCCCCGCCGTATAGCCAATGCACGAAACAATCCACGCGCGGGCGGGTATAGAGGATATTGACCGTGCCGAGCATTTCGCCTTCCTTCGTAAAATCCACTTCGACGGGATTATCCATCCCGCCGCCGCAATGAATTCTCACGTCCGAACCATCGGTCCGGCAAGAGAAGATATAGGAGCCTTCGCGTTGGCTGGTCACTTTTCCCTTTTGATCGCGAAACTCGTGCCCGTGGTAGCCATCGCACCAATACATGCGGCCATCGGGTCCGGCGAAACAACCGTGAATACTCGCCGCGTTTCCGTTATAGCCGAATTGGCTGACTAAGATCTCGCGTTTGTCGGCCACGCCATCATCGTTTGTATCTTCCAACCGCCAAATATAGGGAGGCGAGGCCACATACAACGCCCCATTATGCCAGGCGGCTCCCATAGGGTAGGTCATTTTATCGGCGAAGACCGTCGAGCGATCGAAGCGGCCATCGCGATCTGTGTCTTCCAGCATGCGAATGGTATTGGGCAACTGTTGTTCGAGTTCCGTGTTGCTGAGATTCACGCCCGCATTGTTGCAAATGAACAACCGACCGCGATCATCAAAACATCCCATTGTCGGATGCGTGACTAACGGAGGGCCGGCGACTAGTTCGGATTCATAACCGGCGGGCAGATGAATTTTTGGCGGTTTGAAATCTTTCGGCATCGGCGGCGGTTCATGGGCGGGAAGTGCCAGGGTTTCTTCACTAACTCCCGCGAAGAGGCGGGCTTGTGATCCTCCGTTTTTCCAAAGGTTATATTTCGGTTCGGCATAGCGATTGTAGAATTCATCCAATTGGGATTTGAGTTCCTTTCGCTTGCCGGCTTGCTGTGGGGCATTCGCGAGGTTATTGAACTCTGCGGGATCGTTTTTCAGATCATAGAGTTCATGCGGGCCATTGGGTTGCCGGTGAATATATTTCCAATCGTCCGTGCGGATGCAGCGGAGGTTTTCAAACTCGTAGAAGATCTTGTTGTCCCATCGCTCGATTGTTTTTCCCGTGAGTACGGGAGAAAAATCGCGGCCCGGCGACTGGGGTTTCGCGGGCATTTTATCGCCTAGCTTCAAATAGCTTAGCAGGCTGGGCATGAAGTCATAGTTAGTGACCATCAGGTCCGACTTATGGTTGGCTGCGATATGATGGGGGTGATGCCAAATCATGGGAATGTGCATCATGCCGTCGCGCGCCGTGGTGGGCCTTGTGTGATCGCCCATGCCGAAGAACCCGCCTTGGCCGCCTACCCAACCTTGATCGGCCACAAAAACAACGAGCGTGTTTTCATCGAGGTGGTGTTGTTTGAGGGTTTCCATCACCCGGCCCACCCCATCATCGACGCCGCTGACTTCGGTAGCCACGCGGCGAATAGAAGTGGGGTTATTGATATAGTCCCGGTTGTTATATTGCCAGGGGTGAGCGGGTTCCCTGGGAAACGAAGGCAGTTCTTTGTCCGCATAGTAGGCGGCGTGGCGGTTTTGGCCTTCCTTCAATAGTAGCCTACCGAGCGAATAGGGGCCGTTATAGGCGAGGAATAGAAAGAACGGTTTTTCTTTCTTCGCTTGTTGTTCAATAAAATTTACGGCATGGTCGGTCCAGAATTCCGTGAGGTACTTTGGCTCTTGGCGAATTTTTTCCTGCTCGATGATTTGGGCGTTATAGAACGTCGTTGTGTGGCCGGCGGGCATTGTAATCCAGTAGTCATCGAAGCCTTCTTGCGGATGCAGGTTGTCGCCCAGATGCCATTTGCCGACAAGTCCGCACGCATAGCCGGCCTGCTTGAGAACCTCCGGAAGCGAAGTGATTTGATCCAGCGTGCAACGGGCTTGCGGGCCGATCTGCAAACGCCCGGCGGTTAGATAGCTGTGAACGCCATGCTGCGAAGGAATCAACCCGGTGAGAAACGTGGCCCTGGTGGGGGAACACACGGGGTTGGATGCGAACGCCCGCGTAAACAACGTGCCCTCAGCGGCAAGACGGTCGATGCAGGGCGTGCGAATGTCCCGATTGCCGTAGCATCCCAGCGTCCATGCCCCGTGGTTGTCGGTCATAATCAGAACCACGTTTGGCTGCGATTTGTCCGCCATTGCCGAGGACATGAGCAGGGGAATCAAGCAAGTCCAAGCGAGAATTTGCTTGGTCAATTGCGGGGAATGCATCGTGAAAAAGCAGCGGGTCATGAGTTAGCTCCACCAAAAAAACAACAGACATTGCGCTTTAACATACCGGAATCGGTCTCTGCCCGCACCTCTCAGATTCACAGACATCCCGGCTTCTATGCGGATGTGCGTTCAGTGTCTTAAGATTAAGGTTTTGAAGATCGGAGGCGTCGCGGTTGTAGTTTGCCGCGTGGAGGTTACGATGGATGTATCTTTTTTTTTGTCATTGTCTCTGGGAAATTCTTCATGCTGACTAAACGTCCGATGGCCCTTAACGGCTTAGTGGTTTGGGTGGGAGCCTCTGCGGTGGTGTTGGTGCTGTTGGGGTGGATGCTCTACAGCATGGCAGACCGAGGAAGTTCCGCTCCCGGGTCAGAAGCCAAAGAACTGACCGTACTCTGCGCCGCCGGCATTCGCCCGGCGATGGAGCCGATTGCCAAGCAATACGAAGAAGAATACGGGGTGAAGATCAACTTTCAATTTGAAGGTTCCGGCACGCTGCTGAGTAAACTGAAGATTCATCAGCCCGGCGATTTGTATTTGGCCGCCGATGAGAGTTACATCAAGACCGCAAAAGAGAATGACTTGGTTCGGGAAGCAATTCCCCTTGCGAAACAGCGGCCCGTGATCTTGGTCTCGAAAGCCAATGAGAAAGGCATCCATGGCATCGACGATTTGCTGAAGAAAGACGTTCGCACCGCCTTGGGCAACCCCGAACAGGCGGCCATCGGCAAGAAAACCAAAAAACTGCTTGTCGCCAGCGGGCAGTGGGAGAAACTGGAAAAACAAGTCAAAGAGACGGGCGCGTTTCTGCCCACAGTTCCTGAAATTGCCAACGCGGTGAAAATCGGCAGCGTGGATGCGGCGATTGTTTGGGATGCGACGGCGGCGCAATATCCGCAGCTTACCGCGATTCAAACCCCGGAACTGGATGCGGGAAAGGGCGACATTGTGATTGGAGTGGTCGCCGGTTCGGAACATCCCACCGAGGCGTTAAAGTTCGCCCGATATGCCGGGGCGAAAGACAAGGGACTTAAAACTTTTGAGAAATCGGGCTACGAAATCTTTGAAGGCGACGTGTGGGAAGAACAGCCGAAACTCACGTTTTTCGCCGGCGCGGTCAATCAGCGGGCGCTGGCACCCATCGTTCGCGAATTTGAACTTCGCGAAGGCGTGCAGGTCACGACCACTTATAACGGTTGCGGGATTCTGACGAGTACGATGAAGGGCATCAAAGATCAAAACACCAAGGGGGGCTTTCCCGATATCTTTATGGCCTGCGACGTGTATTACCTCGATCAGGTGCAAGATTGGTTCGGACGGGGCGTAAACATCTCCGACACCGATATTGTCATCGCCGTTCCCAAAAGCAATCCGGGGAAAGTGGAATCGTTGAAAGACCTGGCGAAGCCCGGTTTGCGGGTTACGTTGGGAGAACCCCGGCAATGCACCATCGGCGTGCTGACGCAGCATTTGCTCAAGACGGAAGGTTTGTGGGATTCGGTCAAGAAAAACATCGTGACGCAAACGCCGTCCTCGGCGATGTTGGTTCCCAGCGTGATTGCGATTTCAGCGGATGCTACGCCTGCGGCGGATGCCACCTTGGCCTATAAAACCGATTGCCAAGCCGAGCAGGATAAAATCCGCATCATCCCGGTCGATTCCCCCGCCGCCAAAGCCGTGCAGCCTTACAGCATTGCGAAAAGCAGTCAAAAGAAGCAGATGGCCCGCCGGCTTTATGAAACCATCGCCCGTTCCCGCGATAAATTCGAGGCCGCGGGCTTCAACTGGCGGCTAAGCCAAACCGCAATCGCCCCTTGATTTTTTTCAGCGAAGGAAGATGAACCGAAAAATCGCTTCCCGCTTTCTTTTTGCAACGAATCGCCCTGAGCGACCCGCACGGGTGGTGCATTCGCTACAGCGGGGTGCGACGGGAAATGTTTTTTTCGAGATTCTTCCTGCACGGCGTTGATTTGTGCGGTAGACTTGGTTTAGTTGTCGAATATGTTCATTACACCTCTACAAAGCAGGGAATGGCGATGTTAGTACTCAGCCGCAAAAAGGACGAACGAATTATTATCGGCGATCAAATCACCGTGATGGTGATTGAGATCCGAGGCGATAAAGTCCGTTTGGGGATCGATGCCCCCAAAGAAGTCACGGTGCATCGAGAAGAAGTTTACGAAGCGATCCGCAAGGAACAGCAATCCAATCTGTCCTCGGTGGATTCGATCGACCCGTAAACTCTCGTAACCTGAATCATCTCGAATCGGCTTTTCCCGCGAGAAAAATTTTCGCGCAGGTTTGCCGATTCCAAAAATCCCGGGGAGTGCGGTTCATGAACCGCACTCCCCGGATTTTTTTGGTCAAGGGTCAAGGGTCGGTCAGAGAGGAGTTTACAATCCCCCCGTTCCCATTCTGGCCAGCTTTTCTTCTGGCTCTTGTCCCTCGACCTCTTGACCAAAAAGTTGGATGGCGCGTTCCTGAGTGCAGCGAAGGGTAGGAAGAAATGTGAAACCACGCCTATCCCGTTAGTCTGGGCGTGTCGCCCAATCGCTCCCATTCTGGCTCTTGACCCTTGACCCTTGACCCTTGACCAACCCTTGACCAACCCTTGACCCCAAAAGTTGCGTGCGGTTATAACGGCAGGTCCGATTAGCACAGTCCTTTCGCGATCAGTCTGCCCCTTCGCCCCGGATGCGCCGCCGATGAGTTTGCCCAACGAGCACGATACGCTTCCCCCCCGCAAGATCCGGCTGCCGGGGGCGGCGTGATTGATCCGCCGTGCGATTTTTGGGGCATCTTGAAGCAAGTCGGGCCGGGATTGATTATCGCGGGCAGCATTGTAGGCTCGGGCGAATTGATCGCGACCACCAAGACCGGCGCTCAAGCCGGCATCTCGCTGTTGTGGCTGATTATCATCGGCTGCCTGATTAAAGTTTTCGTGCAAATTGAACTAGGCCGCTATACGATCACGCACGGGGAAACCACGCTCTCAGCTCTCGACCGCGTGCCCGGTCCGCGACTTCGCGTGAACTACATTATCTGGTTCTGGCTGCTGATGATGCTTTCCGGCGTGGCTCAGTTGGGCGGCATCGTCGGCGGGGTGGGGCAGGCGTTGGCGTTGGCGATTCCGCTCTCGGGCGATTATGCCTCTGCCATCGCGGTTCCCTCTCAAACGGAAATCGAGCAGTATCTCAAATGGAACGATGTGCTGGTTTCGGATTGGGATGTCGAGGCTACGACCAATGGCAGAAAGCCGGCGGAAACTCGCCTTTCCCAGAAGAACTTTCCCCAGAATGGGCCTGGACCCAAAAAAAACTAAAGGCCAAACAAGCCAAGTTGGAACTGCTGCGACCGCGGGGCAGCGAACATCTTCGCGAAATCAACCAGAGCGCCTTGAAGGATGCGGAAGCCGCACCAGTTAAAGCAGGTTCTTCGGAAGACGAACGGCAGAAACTATTGAAAGAAATGCCCGCCGAAGCCCGCACGCGGTTGATTCGCGGCCATGAAGTTTTAGGCGATCAACTGAAGGAGTTGGATCAGGACAACTACCGGGCAACCAAAGCCGTGATCGCAGTCGATCAAAAGCAAGAGAACATCCGACAACTTCTAGAACCGGGTACACTGGATGACAAATACTGGGCGGCGTTGGTCACGCTATTGACAATGTCTTTGCTATTTCGCGGACGCTACGGTTTGATTCAAAACGTATCGCTCGTGCTAGTGGTCTCGTTCACATTCATCACGGTGGGCAACGTGTTATCGCTGCAAGCCTCCAAGCCGTTCCACATCTCGCCCGATCAGTTCATCAAGGGGCTTTCGTTCGGTTTCCCGCGGGCGATTGGGAACATCAATCCCTTGGCGACGGCTTTGGCTGCGTTCGGGATTATCGGCGTGGGGGCTTCGGAACTCATTACATATCCTTATTGGTGTTTGGAGAAAGGCTACGCGAAATTCACCGGCGTTCGGACTCAAGAAGAAGCCTGGGCTAAGCGTGCGCGGGGGTGGATGCGAGTGATGCACGTGGATGCGTTTCTTTCAATGCTCGTCTACACCACCGCGACCTTGGCATTTTTCTTGATGGGCGTGGCCGTGCTTCACAACGAAGGCCGCGACCCGGATGGCATGCGAATGGTCAGCACATTGGCAACGGCTTACGTCCCGGTCTTCGGCGAGTACGCCCGCTGGCTATTTCTCATCGGTGCGGTGGCAGTGTTATATTCCACGTTCCTAGTCGCGACGGCAGGCAATGCCCGCATGTGGACCGATGGATTGAAGATCTACGGCTTCATGGACCACAACAACCAACGCTCGCACGAACGGGCGATCACGTGTTTCAGCCTCTTGATTCCCCTACTCTGCCTGATTTCATTTTGGGGCGGGGTAAACCCCGTAACCGCCGTCCTCATCGCCGGCTTCATGCAGGCCACGATGCTGCCTTTGATCGGTTTTGGAGCACTCTATCTCAGGCACACCAGAACCGACCCGCGATTAAAACCCTCCAAAGTTTGGGACGCCGCATTGATCGTTTCGTGCATCGGTCTACTAATGGCCGGCCTCTGGGGAGCCTACGAACAAATCTATAAAGCTCTCAAAGCCTTGGGCTGGATTTTATAGAGGTAAATCCGCACGTCAAAATTGCAAATCTAAAATCATTGATTTGATGGCGGTCATAGGGATCCCGTCGCGTTCGATTTTTTTCGATGAAGAAATAAACACAGGGCTTTCGCTCTCTTCGCGGCCGGGCGTGGGCAATCGCCCGTGCGTGCCTTGGATCAAACGGGCATCTAGCGAAATCACATCCATGTAATACCGAAAGCCCAACAGTTTCTGAGCCAACCGCCGGGCAATCCGCAGCTTGGGGAATCGAATGGTTCGGATCGACTAGCAATTCCACCGGGTCGTAGCCGGGCTTGCGGTGGATGTCCACTGTGCGGGCGAAGTCCGGGGCCAAGTTGTCATCCAACCAAAAATAATAGGTGAACCAAGCCCCCGCTGCCGCCACTGCAACCAACTCGCCGGAACGCGGATGATCCAAGCCGAACTCACGTTTGCCTTGTTCATCCAACACCCGATCAATGCCCGCCGTCTTTTTCAATAACTCGGTCACGGCGGAAACGTCTTTCGCATCGTCGTACGTAGACATGGGCGATTTGATGATCCGCCACCGCGAACGCCCGCGAGGCCCCCGCATCCAAAGTTTCCCAACCCAACGGTTCCAAGCGGGCGGTAAGATAGCCCGCCTCTCTCAATACGCGATTGATATGCACCGGCAAGTTGGCCTGAGTAATCGCGTATTCCGAAACCACCACAACTTCCGCCCCCTCGGCACGGGCGGCGTCGATAAGTTTGCCCGCCTCGGCATCCACGAGCCGAACATCTTCCGCAATGCGGGGATCGTGCGGGCCAAGCCGTTGCAGGTTATAGTCCAGATGCGGCAGATAGACCAACATCAAACTCGGATGATATTGCTGGAACACCTCCACGCTGGCCTCGGCGATCCATCGCGAACTCGCGATGTCCGCCCCCGGCCCCCAAAACTTCAACAGCGGAAACACGCCGAACTTTTCCTGCAACTGATGCCGGAGTTCCGGCGGTTGGCTATAAGAATCGAACACCTTGCGGCCATCCGCCGGATAACTAGGCCGAGGCGTAACCGACCATTCCACATCGGCATACATATTGTACCACCAAAACATTTTGGCGGTGGTATAGGCCGCATCCCGCGCGCGGCCCGCTTGCCAAATCCGCTCGCCGTGAACCAAACGATTCGATTGCCGCCAAAACATCACCTCGGCCAAATCGCGAAAATACCAACCGTTGGCGACAATGCCATGTTCGCGGGGCAATAAGCCGGTGAGCATTGTGGTTTGGGCCGAACAAGTCACCGCCGGCAGCACCGTTCCCATCGGGCGGGCAAACCCTTCTTTCGCCAAGCGTTCCAAATGCGGCGTGTTCGGCCCCAGCATTTCGGGAGTCAGGCCAACGACATTAATCAGCACGAGCGGTCTAGGCATCAAGTCGAAACTTCCATCCATCAAAACATAATTGCAAAACCCAAGTCTAGTGCGGCGGCAACGCACGTTCAATAAACCCACCCTTTGGGTTGCACGAGAACCCGACTCTCGCCAAGATAAATGCACGGATCTCCGCACACGTTCAACACCTGGGCTATTAAAAAGAGGATCGCTCCCATGAGGAAACCGCAACAAATCGCCTGCAAACAAGCCCATTGGCTTAAAGCAATCGTGCTTTTGCTGATCGGGCTGGCCACTTGGCCGGTTCAAACGTTCGCCGCCGATGCGAAAAGGCCCAATGTGCTGTTCCTCTTCACCGATGACCACGCCGCCCATGCCATGAGTTGTTACGGCTCGAAAATCAATCAGACGCCCAATCTCGACCGCATCGCCCAGGGTGGCATGCGGTTCCAGAATTGTTTCGCCACCAATTCGCTATGCGGACCCAGCCGGGCGGTCATTCAGACCGGAAAATATAGCCACCTCAACGGCTTCCTTCAAAACGGCGACAAGTTCGACGGTTCGCAACAGACCTTTCCCAAGCTGCTGCGAAAAGTCGGCTATCAGACTGCAATCGTGGGCAAATGGCATCTTGCCACCACCCCCACGGGGTTCGACTATTCCGAAGTTCTCATCGGCCAAGGCCCTTACTATAACCCGCCCATGCTGAAAAACGGCCAGCGAACCAAACACGTGGGCTATACCACGGACATTATCACCGATTTGGCGCTCGATTGGCTCAAAAACCAAAGGGACCAAGACAAACCGTTTATGTTAATGTGCCAACACAAGGCCCCGCATCGCAATTGGCAACCCGATGCCAAGCACCTTACAATGTACGATGATGTGACTCTTCCCGAACCGGACAACCTCTTCGACGATTATGAAACCCGCGGAACCGCCGCCCACTCCCAGAAAATGGAAGTCGCCAAAGCCTTAACCCCCAACGATCTAAAACTCATCCCCCCGCGGACTCACGCCGGAACAACTCATCCCCTGGAACGCCGCCTACGGCCCGAAGAACGAAGCCTTCAAAAAAGCCAACCTCACGGGGAAAGATCTCGTGCATTGGAAATATCAACGCTATATGAAAGACTATCTGCGCTGCGTGGCGGCGGTAGATGACAACGTAGGCCGAGTTCTCGACTATTTAGAGCAAGCGGGCCTCGCGGAAAACACGGTGGTGATCTATTCTTCCGATCAAGGGTTTTTCCTAGGCGATCACGGCTGGTTCGACAAACGGTTTATGTACGAAGAATCGCTCCGCATGCCGCTTTTGGTCAAATGGCCCGGCGTCACCAAACCCGGTTCCGTGAATGACAACCTAGTTTCCAACGTCGATTTTGCAGAAACCTTCTTGGACATCGCCGGTGCTGAAGTTCCAAAAGACATGCAGGGCCAAAGCCTGGTCCCGTTGCTCAAAGGCCACACGCCGGATGATTGGCGAAAAAGTTTTTACTATCACTATTACGAATTCCCCGGAGCACACAGCGTCCGCCGGCATTACGGCGTGCGGACCGACCGCTATAAACTCATTAACTTCTATAACGAAGGCGAGTTCGAGCTGTACGATCTGAAACAAGACCCCAAAGAGATGCGAAACATCATCGACGCGGAAAATTCCGCCGAGATCGTCAAAGAACTAAAAACCGAACTCGCCCGGCTTCGCGAACTCTATCAACTTCCCGACCAAGATCCCGACAAAGCCCGAGCCAAACAAAAAGCCAACCGCAACAAACCCGCCGGCAAACCAAATAAGAAAACCGAGAAGTAGATCGACTGTTGCCCAGTCGCATCGCCCGCCGGCCCCAAATGCATTTTGACGAAAAAGTCAATATTCAATATGTCATTCGGCAGTTTCTTCACGCCACAAAGCACGGATATGTTCTGGCAGGAAGGGTGGCAAGTCTTCTATTCCGAGCGAGCGGAGACGTGCCATCGCCCCGGGCAGGTTCAATTCAGCCGCTCTGTTACAAGAATTGCGATGGGCAGTTATAATGTTCGCGTCGGAGTCGAGAAAGTCTGGCGTCAAAGCCAAATCGATCACGCCGATATCGAAGCTGATGATATGTGCGTTCTGTAGCGAATTGCCGGGAGTGTCCGACTTTCCACAAATACTACATTCGCTTTCTTTTTGTTTTCGGATGTACCGTACCGGCTTACGGCGACAATAGGTCAGCCACTCCTCTTCTAAAAGGAACGTTCGGCCATCGAAGCCTTGATTTCGTACAATTCTCGCCATAATGGTATCCGGACTTTCACTGGGTTTCTTTGGTTTGATGGTAAATGGCCTTATTCAGATTGTACATTACACATCAAGGGCGGCACAGCCGGGCCTAAATTGGAGAAGACGATTATGACGAATCAACGCAAAAATCATGCAACTCACTCTTTCTGTGGTCGCACGCGGCGGGAGTTTCTTTGGGAAGCGGGGGGCGGGTTTGCTGGGGTGGCCCTTGGCGGGGTTGTTGGGGCGGGAGGGGTTTTTTGGCTCGCAAACTCTTGCGGCGGATGGGGTTTCGGGCCTATCAGAATCCGTTGGCTCCCAAGCAGCCGCATTTTGCGGCGAAGGCGAAGAGCATTATCTTTCTGTTTATGTACGGCGGGCCGAGCCATGTCGATACGTTCGACTATAAGCCCGATATGATCGGCATGGATGGCAAGACCGTCGAAGTCAAAACCTTCGGACGCGGCGGGCATCGCAATCAGGGGCGGATTGTCGAACCCAAATGGAAGTTCAAACAGTACGGCGAGAGCGGGAAATGGGTCAGCGATTTGTTTCCGCATCTGGCGGGGTGCGTGGATGACATTTCGTTCCTGCATTCAATGACCGCCGACTCTCCCATCCACGGGTCGGCGATGTTGATGATGAACTCCGGTAAGATCCTCTCCGGCAGCCCGTGCTTGGGGTCTTGGGTCAATTATGGTTTGGGGTCGGTGAACGAAAATCTGCCCGGATTTGTGGTGATGCTCGATCCCACCGGCGGGCCGATTAGCGGAGCCAAAAACTGGTCATCGGGCTATATGCCCGCGACCTATCAAGGCAGCGTGGTTCGTTCCCAAGGTGCGCCGATTTTGAATCTCAATCGGCCCCAAGGCATGAGCCGCGAAATGCAACGGGATCTTTTGGATTCCCTGAACGAAGCCAATGCCGCCCATCTGGCGAAGCGGGTGGACAACACCGATCTGGCCGCGCGGATTTCCAGTTACGAACTCGCCTATAAAATGCAGCAGCACGCCCCGGAAGCCGTGGACCTCGCCCAAGAAACCGAAGCCACCCAAAAGCTATATGGCTTGGACAACCCCAATACTTTGGACTTCGGCAAGCGATGTCTGATGGCCCGGCGGCTGGTGGAACGCGGCGTGCGGTTCATTCAACTATATTCCGGCGGCAACCACAACGATGCCAACTGGGACGCCCACGGCGATTTGGAAAAGAACCACAACTATCACGCCGGCCGCACCGATCAACCCATCGCGGCCCTCATTAAAGATTTGAAAGATCGCGGGCTATTGGATTCTACGCTGATTGTGTGGGGCGGCGAGTTCGGCAGGCAACCCACCGCCGAGTACGCCCAAGGCACGGGCCGCGATCACAACGCCTACGGCTTCACGATGTGGATGGCCGGCGGCGGCATCAAAGGCGGAACCTCTTACGGCACGACCGATGAACTCGGTTCCGTCGCCGTGGAAAACCCGCTGCACGTCAAACGCCTGCACGCCACGATCCTCCATCAAATGGGCCTCGATCCCAACCATCTGTCCTACTTTTATGGTGGACTAGATCAAAAGCTAGTCGGCGTGGAAGAAGTCGAACCGATCTTCCCCATCATCGCCTAGCCGCGAATTGGAGTTGAGGATAGCGGATCGGAGGTGGAGGATTGTCTGGAACCCACAAGTATTCTATTCTCTACCCTGCATTCTCTATCCGCATGTTTTACCTACTACGGAAACGATCACAAGATGAATGATCCAAGAATTACCACGCTTGCGAAAACTTTGATTGACCATAGCTGCCGATTAAAGGCGGGGCAGAAGGTTTTGATTGAAGCGTTCGATTTGCCGGAGCCGGCGTCTGGTTTGCCGATTGGTGGAGATTGCTGCCGAGCGCGGGCGCTGCCGGTGGTGAGCTATAAATCGAATGCAATTCTGCGCAGCCTCTATAAGACGGGGACGGAAGCGGGGATGAAGCTCATCGGCGAATATGAAGCGGGCCGGATGGAGCAGATGGATGCCTATATCGGCATTCGCGGGGCGCACAATAGCAACGAGTTCGCCGATGTTCCGCCGGGGCAGATGGATCTCTATCAAGAGCATTGGTGGCAGCCGGTGCATATTAAGATTCGCGTGCCGAAAACCCGCTGGGTGGTGCTCAGGTATCCGACGGATTCGATGGCTCAGGCGGCCAACATGAGCAGCGAAGCCTTCGAGGATTTCTACTTCAATGTCTGCACGACCGACTATGCCGCGATGGCCAAGAATTTAGAGCCGCTAAAAAAACGCATGGAAGCCGCCGACAAAGTGCGAATTATCGCTCCCGGCACGGATTTGATCATTCTCCATCCAGGGCATTCCCGTGGTTCCCTGCGCGGGCGATTGCAACATTCCCGATGGGGAAGTTTTCACGGCCCCTGTGCGAACTAGCATCAACGGCAAGATCAGCTATAACACGCCCTCGCGGTATCAAGGGGCGGTGTTCGAGGGGATTACGTTTGAGTTCGAGAACGGCAAAATCGTCAAAGCCGACTGCCGAAACGAACCCGAACGCCTGAACGCGATTTTGGATTCCGACGAAGGCGCTCGCTATATCGGCGAGTGGTCGATCGGTTGCAACAATGCGGTCAAGCAACCGATGTTGGATACTCTGTTCGATGAAAAGATCGGCGGTTCGTTTCATCTTACGCCGGGCAATGCCTACGATGAAGCCGACAATGGCAACAAAAGCCGCGTGCATTGGGATCTGGTGCTGATCCAAACCCCGGCCTTCGGCGGCGGGGAAATCTACTTCGATGACCAACTCTTAAGAAAAGACGGCCGCTTCGTGCCCGATGATCTCCAAGCATTAAACATCGGGTTATAGGGGACTTTTTAATAGGCATCCTTTGAGAAATTTCCGTTCCGCGATTATGTGCGGCAAGACGAAAGCCGCCGGTTTTTCCATGCGAAGAACCGGCGGCTTTCGTCTTGCCGCTCCTCTTTGTGTTTCAAATGCCGGTGCGATCTTTTTTTCTGAAAATGTCGAGATCGGCCGTTGACGCGCCGAGAAAACTGTATTACTGTGTCAATACAGTTTTACCGGAGCCGCGAGATGCAGATTCACGTCAATGAAGCCGATGGCACGCCTTATTACCAGCAGGTTGCGAACCAGGTGAAGTTTCTGGTTGCCTCCGGGCGGTTGGAAGCGGAGGAAAAACTGCCTTCGGTTCGCAAGCTGGCCGAGCAGTTAAGGATCAACCCCAACACCGTGGCGCGGGCTTATCGGGAATTGGAATCCGCGGGCATCGTGCAGACTCGGCGGGGGTCGGGCGTGTTTGTGGCGGAAGGGGGTTCTCCGCTTTCCCGCAAGGAAAAGAACCGCATCCTTAACGAACGCCTCGATGCCTTGCTGACGGAGGCCCATCAGTTGAACGTGGGATTGGACGTGCTGATTAACATGCTGAAGCAGCGGGAACTGAAATACCGCCCGGCAAACAACCACCCGCAGGAGGACCAAACGTGAGCAGCGACATCATCGTGGACGTGCAGGGTCTCCATCGCAGTTTTGGGAAGAAGATCGCGCTGGCTGATGTGAGTCTTCAAATCCCCACCGGCAGCGTGTTCGGGCTGGTGGGAGAGAACGGGGCGGGGAAAACCACGCTCATCAAACATCTGCTGGGGCTGTTTCAAGCTCAGAGGGGCAGCGTGCTGGTGTTCGGCAAAAGTCCGGTGGCTGACCCCGTCTCGGTGTTGGGGCGAATCGGGTATCTTTCGGAAGATCGCGAGATGCCCAATTGGATGACCGTGGCCCAATTGATGGCCTTCGCGAAACCGTTTTACGCCCACTGGGACGACAAGTTCGCCGAAGAACTGCGGGAGATGTTTGAACTGGCGGCGGGGCAGAAAGTCAATTCGCTCTCGCGGGGGCAGCGGGCCAGAATTTTGTTGTTGCAGGCGTTGGCGCATCGGCCTCCCTTGCTGCTGTTGGATGAACCTTCCTCCGGGCTGGACCCGATTGTGCGGAGGGAAATCATCACTGCGATCATCCGCACCGTCTCGGAAGAAGGGCGGACGATTTTGTTTTCCTCGCATTTGCTCGATGAAGTGCAACGGGTTTCGGACCGCATCGCGATGTTGCACGAAGGCCGCTTGGTGTTATGCGATTCGTTGGAAAACCTGTTGGAATCCCACGACCGCTTCACGGTGCGTTTTGAAGAACCCAAAAAACAGATGCCCGCGATGCCAGGCGTGCTGGAAAGCGTGGGCGAAGGGCACGAGTGGACGGTGTATTGCCACGGTGATAGGGAAGCGTTTCTTCAGAATGTGTCTGCCCAAAAGGGCGAGATCGTGGAAGAAAGCAAACCCACGCTAGAAGAAATTTTCGTCGTCCACGCCAAAGCGGGGGAGGCTGCGGAATGATCCATCTTTATGCGGTGCTGACCCGCGAATATCTCCGCCGGCTTTGCTTTTTCTGGAGCATGCTCGTCTTGGTCCTCATCGGACTGCCGTGGACCATTATGGGTGTCGCCTGGTTGAAAGGGCAATATATCTCTTTCGATACAGCTTCAGCTTCCAGAAATTTCATCATGTACCAACAGTTGGCGTTGGGGTTTTTGCCGCTGCTTACGCTATTGATTCAATGGCAAATTTATCCGCATTTATATGCCCGCCCGATTTCTACGCGGGCAATGGCGGGCTGGCTGATGGCGACGGGCGCGGTCACCGTAGCGGGAACCAACGTGCTGATTCTCCTGTCTTACCGCTTTCTGTTCGGAGCGGAATGGCCTCTGTTCGCGCCACGCTGTTCCTCATCACTTTCATGCTGATCGCTCAGTGCCTCAACTGGAATTTATTGAGTATGTCGCTGCCCAAATTCATCGCCTCCATGCTGGTAATCGCCGCCGCGGGGTGGTGGTTTATGCGGCGTTTTTACCCGGAAGGCTTCGACAAGCCGTTGCAATTATGGACGCTGCCCACGGTTGAAGAAGGGGCGACCATGTTGACGGCCTCGGTGGCCGCTATGTTACTTGGTTTGCGGGGTTTGTCGATCGCCCGGCATGAGACCTCCGGGAACCCGGCTGCCAAGGAACCTTACGATGTCACCGATCCGTTCATTGGCAGCCGCGTGCCGAGACTTGGCGAGGTTCCGCAGGCATTGAACTGGTTTTTCTGGCAGCGGGGCAAACTTTACTCGGCGGGCGGGGCGATTTGGTTGGCTTTGTTGATGGGGCTGGCAACTTTTCTCGCACGGAAGGAACTGTTTCGGAATGGGCCGGATTTGGAATCGATCAGAGCCATGAGTTTATTTATCCCCATGATGATCTGCACGCTGATCGGAGTGGCGTTGGGGTTGGACGTGCGGCATCTGGTGCGGTTCAGTTTGATGCCCTTTCTTTCCACTCGCCCGGTGACGACAAGGCAGTTGTCCCATAGCCTGCTTTGGAATGCTCTCAAAAGCACGCTGACGGCATGGGCGATTTTGGTGGCGGCGGTGGTTGTCTGCGGTACCGGGTTCTTTCTAAAAACCAGCCCGGCGGAGTTGCTGGCGGAAGCTCGGCGAACGCACAACGGCATTGCGGAGATTCCACTCTGGCTGGCCTTTTCATTTTTGTTGTCTTGGATCGGGCTGAGTTGGATGGCGGTGCTGGGGTGGTCGGGCCGGGAAAAAGTGATGATAGTGGGCATCTTTCTGCTAATTGGCTTGCCGGTGATCTACAGGGTGTTCGTGCTGTTCGTGGTTCCCCGGGGAGGGCAGGAATTTTTCTTTCGTTTCGGAGCTTGGCTGCCCGCAATTTTGATTCCCTTGGCGCTGGTCGATTTCACGGTGTCGGCCCGGCGGGCAGAATTTATGACCTCGGAAACCCTGTTTCTGATTCTGGTCTTGGCGGTCGCCCTGGCCGGCTTCGCGCTTGTTGTGCCGGTGGCAGATGCGGAGGAACGTACCCTGTTCTATTTGTATTCTCTGGCAGCGATTTTGCCGATTCCCGCCACGCCGCTGATGCTGGCCTGGAATCGGCACCGGTAAGTGCCGCGATTCCGCTTACCGGAAAATCCTTGCGGGCGGGGTTTTGGGTCTTTCCTCTGCCGGGCGCTGCTTTTAGAATTTGGTTTTGATGGAATTCTCTTTCGGCGAATTGCCATACTTGATACCATCCCCGCCTCGATCAAACCTTCCTCCCGCCGTCACCATCCGTTTGTGCCACCGCCGTGAATTGGCTCGCTCGCAACATGCTTTCGTCCCCATCTGTCTCTAAAGATCCTACGCTGCTGCGCCGGGATCTTCGGGCCAGCATGGGCGATGCCACCGCTTATGGCGTGATGGTGGGCTTGGGGGAAACCTATCTGACGACTTTCGCCTTGGCCGTGGGTTTGGGCGAATTGATGGCCGGCTTGTTGGGCAGCGTGCCTTTGGTGGGCGGCGGAATCATGCAGATGATTTCGCCCTGGGCGATTCGCAAGCTGCGGTCGCACAAACGCTGGGTGGTCGGTTGTGCCGCCGTGCAAGCGTTGGCGTTTCTTCCACTGATTTTGGCGGCGGTTGAGGGCGAGATCAGCGGGCCGGCGATATTAGCGGTGGCCACGCTCTATTGGGCCGCCGGGCTTGCCACCGGACCGGCTTGGAATACCTGGATCGGCACGATTGTCCCGCCCGTGGTGCGGTCCCGGTTTTTCTCTCTCCGCACCCGTTCGCAGCAGGCAGCGGTGTTCGGCGGGTTTTTGATCGGCGGAATCGCGTTGCAAGCGGCGGGGAATCCCGAGCGTGTGCTAGAGGTTTACGCGGTGCTGTTCGCCGTCGCCGGGCTGTGCCGATTGGTCTCCGCGTGGATGCTATCCCGTCAAAGCGAACCCATTCCCGTGCCCCGGCAGATGCGACAGATTCCCCTGCGGGAATTATTCTCGCATTTGAAGGGCACGAGCGGCGGGCAGTTGCTGGTTTATCTGGTGTGCGTGCAGGCGGCTGTGCAAATGTCGGGGCCGTTCTTCACACCCTTCATGTTCCGCAAACTGAATTTTAGTTACGGCCAATTCGTAGGAGTGATCTCGGTCGCGTTTTTGGTCAAGATGTTCGCATTCCCCGTTTGGGGAAAAGTCGCCCAGCAAATGGGGGCCAGAAAACTGCTTTGGATTGGCGGATGGGGTATTCTTCCCATGAGTTTCAGTTGGGTGGTCTCGCAGAATTTCGTCTGGCTGTTGTTCGTGCAGATGGCCGGGGGCGTGGCTTGGGCGGCTTACGAATTGGCGTTTTTCCTGCTGTTTTTTGAATCCATCGCCGAGGAAGAACGCACCAGTTTGCTCACGGTTTATAACTTGCTGAACACCTCCGCCTGGGTTTTGGGTTCGCTGTTAGGGGCGGCGATTTTGGCGGCGATGGGCGGCACGTTCGCGGCGTATTTGTGGGTCTTCGGTTTGTCGGCGGTGGGTCGCGGCTTGGCGTTGATTCTGTTGGCACAGCTGCCCGAAGGAGTCGCCGTCGCCGAGGAAATGTCGGTCCGCACGATGGCGGTTCGCCCGAACTCGGCTTCGCTGGACGCTCCCGTGCTTTCCAGCCTGCCGGACCAAATTCCCGAACCCATCGCCGCCGATTGAATCGGTCTTGACCGGCCTGGGCGTTTGCCGCAAAATCGGCAACGGTTGATGGATAAAGGAATATCGCCCGCCCGCTCCTCTTTTTGCGAGACCATCACGGATGATTCGCCCCGCCGTTTTCTGCCTTTGCGTGTTGGTGTTCCCTCAATCGAGTTGGACCGAAGATGTTCCCGTTCAATCTGCGAGCGAAAATCTCTCTGCCCGCCTGGTCGGCAAATTGGGCCGGCCTCAAGCATTGGTGTTTCAAGGCTTGAAAACTTTCCCCGAAGCCGAACTCAAGGAAGCCCTCGCAAAAGATTTTGACATGACCCTCGCCGGCAGTGCTCAGGCGAAGTTGGAAGAGTATCTCAAAGTCCTGGAACGACGGCTGACCGATGGCTATTTGAAAAGCGGATTTCCCAGCCCAAAGGTTTCGGCAGAGGTGGAGCAGGAAAAAATCCACGTCACCATTGAAGAAGGCCGGCAATACCGGAACGGCGAAATCCATTGCGACGGCCCCGCCAAAATTGATGCGGCAACGATGAAACTGTATCTCACCGATAAAGACATCTATAAAACCCCGCTGACGAAGCCTGCCGAGAAGGACAAAGATGGGCAAGCGAAAAAGACCTCTAAGCCCACGCTGTGGAAAGCCGATGCGATTGCGAATTTCTTCAGCCAGCCGAGCAAGATTTATACGGAAGCCATCGAAGCTGGTTTTCAAGCCCAGGGGTTTTTCTTCCCGGAATTCGAGGTGGAATTGAAGCCCGCAGACAACGGCCAAGCCGAGTTGTGGATTCACGTCAAAGACACCGGCCCCAAAGCCACCCTCGGCGAAATCACGATCACGGGAATTCAGCACCACGTCCGTGAGGAGATCCTGGATTATCTGAAGATTAAACCGGGCATGCCGGTGGACTATCGCCAGAAGCAGATTTGGGAACAAAAGCTCCAAGAGTCGAATTGCTTTTTGGAATCCGAAATCCTCGTGCTGCCCACCATCGCTCCGGGGCTTCCTTCGGATTTGATCGTGTGCGTGGTGGAACAACCCCACGGGCCGTACTTAGGAGAGCTAAAACACCCGGAGCAGGACGAGTTGCTCGCCAAGGCTGCCGCGTGGATGACCAACTGGAGCCAAGGCGGCCAAGGCGATTCGGTGATGTTGATGTCGGCCAACGAATCGGCATGGAAGCCCCGGGTGATGATCATTTCGTCGCCTCGCGATGAGGGATTAGTAGTCGATTTTGAAGCGACGCCGCCCGCGCCGCATCCTCCACTGCACTACACGTTTATTCACAACCGGGATCAAACGCGGTTGGTCTCTTGGCATCGGCAACTCGATTTGAAGTGCAAAGGCGTTGCCGGCCAATTTCGGGGATTCCAGACTTTTCGTTATCGTCACTCGAAAGAAGATCCGCACAAATGGGTGCTGGAAAGAGGGCTGAATGTGGCCTTCGGCATCACGAATGCCAAGTGGGAAAGTCCCGTCTCCTATGGAATCAAAATTCTTCCCGCGGATCTCGTGGGTTCGGGTCGAAATCCCGACAAGAAAATCCAGCGAGATCAAAATGTTGTTTCCTTCGAGGAAAGCAAAAATCACGTTCTTAAACTGGATGCCAAGACTGGCCGAGTGATTGGAGATGGAGCCGGAGCAGCCCTCGAAAAAATTCCTTCCCTGAAAGAGCAGATCTTTCCCGCCTTGGAAGGTGAATCTTCAACAATCGTCTACTTTCAAGAGGGAGCATTCCAGCGGTTGCTAACGCATTTGGATCGAGAAACAAAAGACTTTTCGCCCGCTTACCATCCGCAGCGTCCGATCAGCAGCGTACTGGAATTCGTATTGGGTGAGGTGGAGAAATACCGCGAAATCACCGAGCAAGAGGACCTTCCCATTGGTGCGTTCGTCAAACTGCTGCATTTGGATGCCCTTCAACCATTGGATCGCTTATGGATCGAACATCAGGCCCAAACGAAACATTCTTCAGATTTCGATCTGCCCATTTCGACTAGGAAAAAGCTGAATTCCTTCGGTTTGGAGAAGATTATCCCCTTTGGGTTGGGGCGGCAATTGGCGCACATGGCGTTTAGTTTGCATGGGTTGCTTGTGCCGGCGGAATCGGGACCGGCTCGCGTGGGCTGGAATTTGGCGTTGTTGTGCTCCGGAAGAATCGGTGAGGCGATGGGGAATCTTGACCACTTGGCGGAAGCGGCGGAAGTCGGCCCGCTGACTTGCTGGTACGCCAGCCGGGTGTTCGGCAAGTTGCACAAACCCTGGGGCAAAAAGTTCGCCGAGACCGGGCTTCAAAAACTTGCACCCGAACAATTCCGCTACGAAATGAACGAGATGCTTCCTAAAGATTCACTGTTGTTTGAATTGGTGGGTTCTTTAGGCAATGCGGTTCGGCAGTTGGATGATGCCGAGTTCGACCAACTCGCCACGCTCTTGGGCAAAGAAACGAACCGCCCCGCCGTGCCTATGTTGGTCAAGCAAATTCGCCGGGGGCAAGGCACACCTTCCCGCGAATTGCTGTTGGAAAGCCTGGTCGCGATTTGGACCATTCGCGGCCAAGACTTCTGCCGGGACCATCTGGAAAAACTCGCCGCCGTTCCCCTGCCGGTTCAACACATGCACAAACCCAATTACGAAGATGTCCGCATGGATGCTTTGTTCCCCGGCAAAAAATCCGAGAAAGAAAAAGAGGCCGAGAAAGAACCGGAGAAGAAATTGGAACTCTTCGGCGCGAGTTTACCCCGTTGTCGAAACAATAACCCCAATCGCGGGTTTCACTTCGCGGATTGGTGGTTTTGCGGGAGCGGGTCGCTATCATGGGGCAGAATGTTTCTTGTTTTCGCCCCGATGGAATGGCCCATCGTGCCGTCGTCTGTCACTCGCAACACAAACCCTTGAGATCACCCCGCCGAAGTGATGACGGTGCGCATGCGCTGGTTTGGCGAGGCCGATCGAAACGCAATTTGATTCCGCTTCACCGGAGCGGAAGCCTTGTTTGTGAGGTTTGAGGATTCATAAAAGACTTAGAGCGCCAGGAATTCCGTCTCGCGAGGCCAAACCCTATAAGATCACAACATCTTCGAGTGATGAGGAAAACTTCTGAGCAACTTCTTAGTTTGGCAGAGTGTTGTCCGAGAGTTCTGCGAAGAACTCGTCGATGGCTTGGATGAACTCTTTTTGCCGGCTGGACAACACCCCGTTGTGGCCGGCTCCCTTCAAGCTGATGAATCGCTTGGGGATACCAGTGGTGGATTTGCGCGGGCGGCGTTGTAGAGTTTTTCGCCCAACTCGTAAGGCACGATGTTGTCTTCCGTGCCATGCAAAATCAGCACGGGACAAGTCACATCGCCGATTCGCTCGTTTGAGGGATAACGATCCCACAACAACCACCGCACGGGAAGCCAAGGGTAATGGTGGCGGGCGGCATCCGCGAGCGAAGAGAACGTAGACCTTAAAACAATCGCTGCCGGCGGCGTGCCCGCTTGGCAAACTTCCTGAGCCAACCGCACCGCCACGCCTCCGCCCAGCGATTCGCCGAACAACACGATGCGCTCGGGTTTCACTCCGCAGGTTTCGGTTGCGTACTTCCAAGCCGCGCGGGCATCTTCGGCCAATCCAGTTTCATTGGGAGAGCCTGGGTTGTCCGCGTAGCCTCGGTAATCCACCAAAAGCACATCCGCCCCGGCTCCGCTGAAAATCTGAGCGTAATCGATCCGCCCCCGCCGGTCGCCCGCATTGCCATGAAAGAACAGCACCAGCCGGCGGCAGTTTTTCAGCGATGCGGAAGCGTTCCCGGTCCGCGACAAATGCCAACCCCGCAGCGTCAAACCCTCTTCGGTTTCATAAGTAAAATCATTCACGAAACCCGCAGGCAGCGGGGATTCGGACGCGGTGATTTTCTCCGCGGGCTGCGGGTGATAAATCAACATGCGTTGAAAACACATCACGATCAGGCAGACCACGACGTACCAAAACACCAGCCGATACGCGAGGAATTTCAATGTCCGTCTCCACCAAGGCGGTTTGGGACTTTCCGCTGCGGGTTCCGGCGGATCGGTTGAAGGTGAAGAAGGCGTAAAGGGATTCATCGTGCCAATCTGAGAATTGAGTTAGGCGGAAAGGAATTCTATCACTTCGGGAAGAAAGGTGCACAATCGACGGGAAGAAGTATGATGTAAAGGATTCTATCCGAACTGCCCTGTTATCACGCTCACGAATTGCCGAAGCGGTTCAACGGGCAGTTTGGATAGAATCCCGTTAAACTGAACCGCTTTGCGGCGACTATGGGGTTTGTTTGAGGGATCGCTCGGCCCCAAAAGATCTTACGGCAGGCCACGGGGCCAAGCAACCGAAACGGAACCACGCGGAGGGAATGCCCGCTGCCGGTAATCGGAGGGAAGGGCTGCTCGCGGGCCGACAAAATCGTCGAAGTGCGGGAGGGCAACCGGTCTCGGCGCGGACGGAGAACCGCCACGGGCAGGAGCCGAGAATTAGGGGGAATGAAAACAGATCAGCCGGGCATTATTTAGGAAGTATCCAAAATAGAAATCGGCAGACGAAGACGTTCCGGAAACGCGGGGCATGGGGTCCGCTCGATGGGGGTCCAGACCGTTTGGCCACAATGCGGACAAGTCTTGACGTCTGACAAGGTCAACGGCGGGCCCGTCACTGCCCCCACGCAAGGATCGATCTTGAAAGGCAGGGCCAGCGCGTACTAAATAGCTTTCCCAGTAAGGACTTCCATTAAGAATCGATTCGCTCCAAGCACAGTGATTTCTCTTCATGGCGAGGCTCTCCTTGCTGGGATGTTGCTTCAAGAGGGAAAGTGTGAAGCGATTCAACCAGGCAAAATTTTCCCGCAGATTGGCATCGCGAATCCGAGACTCGTCTTCGCGATAGGTCATATCTAAACTCCAGTGGCAAGTGTTTTCGATGCCCCAATGGCTCCGAACCGCGTGGGCAAATTGGTTGGACACCCGATCGGCAAACTGCTGAGATAGTAACGCGTCTCGCTCGTTTCTTTTCCATCGCGAAGGCAAAAGCTGATCACGAGGCCAATCGTCTGCAAACCTTTCCAAAGACCAAAACCCGGCAAACTTTTCGGAGCGGGCATTTGGATATAGGTTCGAGTTTCCTCCCGCCCATGGCCTTTCTCCGTCGTGGTATGATGCTCCCCCTCCGCCTTTCGGAAATTGATCGTTCAGTTGTTCGTCCACATAGGAGATCACGCCTTGATGGATCGTGTCTTGATTCCCTTTTAAGGCGAGCAGATAGTCCGCCTTGGCCTCGACAATTTGCTTGGCAATCGCTTTCTGCGTCCCCATCGCATCGATCGTAATGATCGCGCCTTGGATGTCCACAAGCCTTAAAAGCTCGGGGATCGCCGTGATTTCGTTGGACTTTTCCTCTGTGGCCACTTGGCCTAATGTCAGGCCATAGTCCGTCGCCCAAACACTCACCGAATGCAACGCCCCTAAACCCTTATTGCGATCGTGGCTCCGCCTCAGGGTTTTGCCATCCACCGCAAACACAGGCTGCTCGACCTCGCTCGCCTCCGCCGCATGGGCCCGAAACGAAGTCAACCAGTTGGCAAAACACGCTTGGAACGCCTCGGGCTTCAAAGCCGAAGCACGCGACGATAAACATCTTTTTGGGGAATGCCGTTGGGCAACGGCAACAAGGCAAGCAAGAAACTTTTCTTGTCGTTGGCCCAAGCCGCGATAGCGGTCGGCCCCTTGGCGAGGGAACACGGCCAAAAGGAAATCACTAACACACTCTCCAACGGATGCCGCTGATTGATCTCGGAGCGTGGGTCTTCCAGAGATTCAAAATACGGAATAATCTCCTCAACACGGATCCGAGTCGGCTCCACCATGTTTCTCCTCCTTGCGAAAAACAAAAAGTCCACACGGAAGGTGTAATAGATTCCAGCGAATCGGTAAGGCCACCCATCTTGCCAAAACACCCTATAAAGTTAGCGCCAGCCCTGGCCCCCGGCACCGTCAGCCCCTTAATCCCCGGCCAACCCGAACGCGAAGCCGAGGAATCAAACCGCAACCAAGGCATCCCCGCCGTGGCCAACGAACTCAAAGCACTCGCAAAAGACACAGGAATCCCCTTCGCCTAAACCTTTCCGCGAACAGAGTAGGGTTCGCTGTGCGGACCATTTTGATCGGGTATATTTGCTTATTGGATGGTCTGCACAGCGAACCCTATGCTGCTTTTTTGGGGAATAGCAAACTACCGAGGCAGCCGGTGATGATGTTCATCGTAATCGCGGCGGGGGCGATCCACTGGAAGCTGATCGGATCGCGGGGGACCAGTTTTGTCTCCTTTGTTTCCGGGTTCCGTTCGCGGACGGCGGTGACCACTTGCTCCACGGGTTTGCCGTCGATTTTCTTTTCTTCGGTCATCAGTTCCACACCGAAGCGGGCGGGATCGACGCCGTGATGTTCGGAAAGCATCACCACCAACGGGCCGGAAAAGCCCACCACCACCGCCGTGATTGTGCCGCAGACTGTGCCGATCCACACGCCTTTGGGGCTGGCGAACGGCACGAACAAAGCGAAGAAGAACAGACCGAAAATCGGCGTGGTCAGCAGGTTGGAGGTTTTTTGAGTGACCTCCGTGAAGTTGCCGGGGACGCGATCCATTAAGGAACTCGTCAGCACTACAAATGCTCCGATGCTGAAGGCCAGACACCGCGCCAAACGGATGTGGCCGCGTTCGGTTTTGGGAGAGCGGCCGAAACGGTCGAGCCAATCGGTCACCACCACCGCCGTGATGGAGTTCACGCCTGAGTCGATGCTGGACATCGCCGCCGCGAACATCGCCGCCACCACCAATCCCGAAATCCCCACGGGCAAATCGTAGGCGATAAATCGCGGGAAAATGTTGTCGGCATCGCCTTTCAGCGACATTTTTTCGGGGGGCAGGCCGGCGGCGATTTCATCCTCGGTTTGGGCTTTGTAGGGAATGCGGTCGCGGTGGGCTTCGAAGTAGCCCAACATCGCGAACCCCACCAACCCCAAGGTGATGACCACGACAGCCGTCACCAGAAATTGTGTGGCGACGGCTCGGCGGGCGGATTTCAAATCCGATGTGGACATGAAGCGCTGCACAGAAACTTGATCCCCACCTGAGGTGCAGACGTTCCAGACGAAATAGGTCAACATGGACCCGAAGATCGTGACTCGGGTGGAAGGATCGGTGCTGAAGAAAGGCTGCTTGTCCCAATTGGGGTTCCATTGGGTCGGAACCCAACCGAAGCCGCCCAGATCGTAAGTGATGGTTCCTAAGACGAGCAGTGCGCCGCCATACAGCAAAATACTTTGCATCAAGTCAGTGATGACCACGGCCCTTAATCCGCCGATGGAAGTGTAGATCACCGCGACCAATCCGGTCACGCAGGCGATCCAGGGGATGGCATCTTTCGTGAGGCCCATCATGATCGAGAGGGCTTTGGCGGTTAGGAAGATCAAGAGGGCCATCCAAGCCAACCGCAGCACAATGAACAGCGTGGCCCCCAGCATGCGGATGCCCAAACCGAGTTTCGCTTCCAGCAATTCGTAAGCACTGGTGACTCGCTGCCTCATGTAAATCGGCAGCAATCCGTAAGCCACCACGATGAACACGAAGGGCAGCGCCATATAGCTGGCCATATAGCCCGGCCCTTTGCCCAGCGATTCGCCGGGCATGGACATATAGGAAATCGTGCTTAACAGCGTGGCGAACAGCGAGACTCCGATCAGCAACGGGTTCATGTGGCCCGTGCCGGTGAAGTATTCCTGCGTGGTTTCCTGCTTGCGGCCGTAGTACCAGCCCAAGCCGATCGTGCCCAGCGCATAGACGACGATAATTCCCCAATCAATGGGAGCCAACCCGTTGGGGGTTGCCATCGCGGCGGGTTCCTTTGCGGACTCCGCCGCCGGGCAAGGCAGCGCCTGCCCACAAACGATCAAGAGAACCAAAAGCAGAAGCCGTTTCATACCGGGCGGGTTCCTCATCTATTGCGAGTCGCTGATAATTCGCGAGGAACCAGCCGGCTAACACCGGCCGCTCGCCTTCTGCCGACCTCTGCTCAACTGGGGCCAGTGCCGTAGATGTGTTGGATCGGAGTTTTGTGGCCCCAGGCGATTTCCTGCTTGTCCACGCCGAACACCTGGGCGATTTGGGTTCGCTCTTGGGGGCTGGGGGTCCAACGGCCCATTACAATCGCCGTCACCCGATCGGGGTCTAACCCCGATTGCTCGGCGAGTTTGGGGATCGTGACTTTATCGCGTTCGCAAAGTTCCGCAACAGTGACTGTCATGTCCATCTCCTTTCAATCTGCTCTTCTCACGGTTTCGGCGGTTTTTGCAAGAGGACGTTTACGCCTTTTTTGTTGGACAGCACAATGTCCGGGCGTTTGTCGTTATTGATGTCTTTCACCAAAAACTGCGTGCCGATGCCGGTGTCTTTGCCGGCTACAATTTCGTGGGCAAGAAATTCGGGCGGCTTGCCTTTGGTCTTTTTGATTTCGTACCAATACATCACCACGGGTTCTTTGCCACCGGGGTCGTGGCCGTTGTGGGCGAAGAAGCGTTTGCCGGTGATGATGTCTTTGGTTCCATCGCCGTTGATGTCCACGTACTCCATCGCGTGGGTTTGCGAGTAGGATTCATCGATCAAATGATAGGCGAACTTATAGCCGGTGTTCTCGAACCACCATACGCCATAGGCATGGGCGGAACTCATAATGATGTCTTGGTCGCCATCCAAATCCAAGTCATCCACGATAGATGTTGGCGGCGGGCAGCGGCCTGTCGGTTCCCGGTTTTCCCAGATTCATTGGGTGGAATTTCCAAGGCCCCTCGCTAAGATGAGAAGGCTGTTCCCAATAACCGTGCGGAATGACCACATCCTGCCGGCCATCCCGGTTCATGTCCCCCACGCCTAAGCCGTGGTAATACTTGAAGGTTCCGTTCTTGGCGGGATCGCCTTTTTCGGCAATCGGCTCGAACGTCCATTTCTCGCGCGGCTTTTTCGGGAGTGGGAAGCGGCAAATAACCCAGTTGGGATTCCGGCTGCGAGCCGAGGATCAATTCCGGTTTGCCATCCCCGGTCAGGTCGGTGAATATCGGCGTTTCGTTGCAGGCAGAGTGCCAGATCAGATGTTCTTTCCAATGGCCGGGTTTGTTTTGCGGGTTTTCGTACCAATAGAACGGGTCGCCGGGGAAGCCGATCAGAATGAAATCGTCCCAGCCGTCGCCGTTGATGTCGTAAGCCCAATTCGCGAAGCTGGTGCTATAACCTTGCGCCGGCCACGAATTTGCCGGGCTTTCTGATTTCGTGCATTTTCCAATCGGGGGCTTCGTACCACACATCGCCCGCAAGCACATCGATTTTTCCGTCGTGATTGACGTCCGCTGCCGCCACGCCTTCAGAGCGAAACGCTCCATCCAGGTTTTGCCGTTCCCACGCCTCATCCCCGGCCACGGCGATTCCGCCCAGCAATCCGAGCCAACTCAAAACAACAACACAAAATCGCATGGAATCTCTCCTCAGGAAGTGGGGCGATCAATGATTTATGATATCGCAAACAATCAATTATGCGGCGTGTGCCATGCTCAATGCTTTGATTGAGCATGCTCGTGCAAAGCCATGAGCATGGCTCCCAATCAGATCAAAAGGCCAGTTAATGTTTTCACAATCCTTATGGCTTTGGCGAAGCGACTTTGTCGCCTGGGGGTTTTTCGTTGGTGGGTGTCTCTTCGGGGTTCGCGCAGCCGCAATGCGGGCAGGCGGAATCGGTTTGGGGATAAAGCTCACCGCATTGGGCACACAGTCGGTTGTCCTCGGCGAGTTTTCGCTCTTGAATCCAAAAGTAAATCGTAAAGGGCAGTGTGAGAATTGCATCCAAGCCGATGACCGGGCGGGGTCTGGCGGCGGCGGGGCCGAAGATTTTTGTGAGCAGGCCCAAAATCCAAGGGCCGCCAATCAAAATGAGGAACCCGCCCAAGCAAATCAAAGCCAGCCAAAGCCTGCCGAACTCGCGCACCGGCGACCAAACGTCGCGAACTCGTTTTAAAAAATCCTGCAGTTGCTCTGGCATCGGCCTCTACCGGGAAGTGAATTTGCGGACTTTGTTGTTGATGCTATCCCCAATATAAACCGTGCCGGCCCGATCCACAAACACACCGTGCGGGCGGTCCATGCGGCAGCGGCGAGGATCGCCATCGGGGCCATCGCCTTTTTTGCCGTCGCCCACCAGAGTTTCGATCAAGCCCGACTCCCGGCGGATCACGCGAATCGTATGGCTTTCGGTGTCGGCTAGGTAGATGTCGCCCATCGGACCCATCGCCACGCCCTTCGGTCCCGAAAGCAGCGCCGTTTTCGCCGGCCCGCCATCGCCCGCGTAACCTTTTTTGCCGGTCCCCGCGACGTGATGCAGCGTGCCGGCTTTTAGATTCAACCGATAGACCGCGTTGCCTTCGCGGAGAGCCAGAAAGAGTTCGTTGGTTTTGGGATCGTAATCCAAGGCGCGGGGGCCGTTGAGCGGCGTGCCGGAAATTTTCGCTCCATCGGGCGTGGGTTTTCGTTCGCCCGTGCCCGCGAAGGTTTCGATCAGGCCGGTTTTTAAGTTCACCCGGCGAATACGGTGGTTGCCGATGTCGCAAATATAAAGGTTGCCGGCTTTGTCCAAGGCGATGGAATGCGGACGGTTCAACATGGCTTTAATCGCCGGCCCGCCATCGCCGGAAAAGCCTGGCTTGCCACTGCCAGCCACCGTGGAAATCCGCCCGGTTTGGCCATCGACCTTGCGAACCAGATGGTTTTGCATTTCGACGAAGAACAGATTCCCCCGGTCATCGAACCGAATTTCATAAGGTTCGTTGAGCTTCGCAGATAAAGCCGGCCCGCCATCGCCGGCGTAGCCTTTTTTCCCGCTGCCCGCCACCGTGGAAAGTGTTGCGGTTTTCGGATCCCAACGGCGGATGATGTGGTTGGTGGTTTCGCAGATGTAAATGGCTCCATCCGGCCCCTGGGAAAGACCGAAAGGTCCACCCACGCCCGCCATTGTCGCCGGCCCGCCGTCGCCGGTGTATTCCGCCTTGCCGTTGCCCGCAATGGTGGCAACTTCCCCGGCTTGGCCCATTCCCGCGATCGCCAAACCGACCACAACCGCAACCGTCGCCCCACGAAAATCAACCCGCTGCATCTTCGGTCACCCACTCGATAGGAATTAGAAATCGCCCCATGCGATTGATCCTACCGAGAGCGAGACTCCGTTTCCAGCGAGAGGGAAACGAACCGACTTCGCAAGGCTTATTTGAATGTTCGGGGGCGGTTGGCTTTTTCGGTTGAATCGTTTTGAACCTGTGTCTTCAATCCGTTCAATTCCGCCTGCATTTTTGCCATTTGCTTGGCGAGAATTTCCAGATGTTGGGCGAGTTCCGCGACATTGGCTTTTCGTCCTTTGCGGCCGCGCTTCTTGGTTTGTTTTGCGCCTTGTGCGCTTTGCGTGGCTCTTTTCAGAGCTTCCAAAGCGGCTTCCGCTTGCTTGCGGGCGGCGGTTTCGGCACCCAGCACCTCAAGCGTTTCTTGGGTTTGCCGTTCCGCAATCTGGCGCTGCTTTTTCTCAGCCTGTAAAGCGGCGAGAACCTCTCCTTTAGCAAAGGCTTCCGCATTGGCCCTCTCTTCGGCTTTGGCGAGTGATTTCACGGCAATCTGGCACTGCTTTGTCTCAGCCTGTAAAGCGATTTCGGCCTGTTCTTTGGCAATGGCTTCCGCTTTCTGGGCGGCTTTGGCCAGTTCGGCTTGCTTGAGTGCTTTCGCCCGTTCTTGTTCTGCAACCTTTCGCACCCGTTCGGCGAATGCTTGTTGTCGTTGGGCTTCATCCTGTGCGGCCAAGGATATTTGGCGTTCTACCTCAATGGCTTTCAGGGCCTGCTCTGCTCTCTGGCGTTCTATCTCAACGGCTTTCAGGGCCTGCTCTGCTTGCCGCCGTTGTTGGATGGCCTCGGCCTGCGAAGATTTCCCGGCTTTGGAGTTGTCATCGGCGGCGGCCAGCGTGGTGCAGACCAATAACAAACTGAAAATTACCTTGAACATGAGCGACTCCTTAAGTTGAAGAGATCGAAATGCGAAAAAGCGTTTACTTCCAAGCATAGGGTTTTTGTTTTTGAAATCCCGTGAGGCGGATGCTGCCATCGGCAGAAAGGTCCAGCAGCGAGTAAGCGTTGTTTTTCAGGCCCGCACCTTCCACCATCGCGACCAACACACAGTAGTGAATGCCCGCGATTTCTTTGTAATCGTTCTGATGGCTGTGCCCTTGGAACACCGCCAAGACTTTGCCCGAATCTTCCAACACCTTGCGGACGGCCTTCGCGTTTTTCACGCCATGATTGTTTTCCACGTCCAAACGTTGATGGGCGAAGACCACCGTCTTGCCTTTCGCGGTTTTCAAGTCGCCGGCCAGCCATTCGAGCTCAACCGCAGGCACATTGGCATCGGTCCATTGAAAATTTTTGCGGCCATAAGGTTTTCCATCGCCGCGAAAACAGGCATCCAACACGATGAAATGGAATCCTGAAGCATCGAAGGAATAGTAAGATTTCTTCCGCTCGACGGCCTCTAAAAATTCCGGCTTGGTCAGCGTTTGCACGCAATGGTTACCCAAGACGTAGTGCTTCTTGCCCGGCAAGGCGACGAATTCCCGGTTGATGCGTTTGAGGTATTGCCGTTCCGTATCCACCGAATCGGCGGCATCGATCAAATCACCCAGTTCCACTACGAAATCCGGGCGGTCGCGTTCAAATTGCCGGGCGGCTTCCGCGAGCTTGGCGAGCGATTCCCGATAGTGCCGCGTGCCGGCGGGGGCTTTGTCCGCATAATGCAAATCGGTAATCAGGCCCGCCCTGAGTTTTGGCAGTGAATCCTCCGCGAACAGCTTGGAAGAACCCGAAACTCCCAAACCCGCTCCCAAGAGCAGCAAGGCCCCATCCTTCAAAAACGCCCGCCGACCCAAGCAAATGGGGGAATCTTCCGTGGAACGCATCGCATGCAACCTCTCAAAAGTTTGCGAAAAAATCACGGGCGCATTGTAACCGAAAGACGAATTGTCTCCCAAGGTTTTTTTGATAGATTCGCCGGAAACGCAACAACTTTCCCAGCGCCGCAGGTTTGATGACCTATGCTTTTAATGAGAACATTTGATAGTCACCGCTTGAATGATGGGGAATGCCGATGCGTTGGGGTGCGGGTTTGCTGGCCGTGGGGTGGATGATTTTCGGGCTATCTTGGGAGGCAGTCGCCGATCCGCCGGCGTATTTGGAGCTTCAACTCGAAACGAAAACCCAGCGAGGAAAACTGGTCGCGATGGATGAAGCCAACGCTTGGCTGATGACCCGCGAAGGCAAACTCAACCAACTGCCGGTCAAAGACATCAAAAGTTTCCAGCGGATTTCCCCGCAGTTTCAGCCTCTGTCTTCCGCCGAGGTCCGCGATGCGTTAAGGCGGGAGTTCGGGCAAGAATTTGAAGTCGCGGGCAGCGGGCATTATTTGGTCTGCGCTCCCCGGCAAAAAGCCGGGGAATATGCCCGCTTATTCGATGAAATCTACCGCGAGTTCCACCATTATTTTTCCGTGCGCGGCTTTCGCAGCGCCCCGCCGGAGTTCCCCTTGGTCGCCATCGTATTTCCCGACCGTAAGAGCTTTGAGGATTACTGCAAGGCCGATGGCTTCACGGCCTCTCGCGACTTGATGGGCTATTACTTTAGATCTTCGAACCGCGTGGCATTGTTCGACCCCGCGAACAAGAAAACCGCGTTCTCGACGGGCGAAAATTCTGCATTGATCGCGGCTTCCATTCAAGCGAGTTTGGCGGACACCATCGTTCACGAAGCCACGCATCAAGCGGCCTTCAACATTGGCCTGCATGCGCGGATTGGCAAGAACCCCAAGTGGATCGTGGAAGGTTTGGCGACCGTGTTTGAATCGCCCGGCATCAGGGACTCCGCCGGCCAAAGAGGAAAGGCATTCGGGCGAATCAACAAAGATCGCTACGTCTGGTTCCGAAACTTCGCCCAATCCCGGAGAAAGCCCAAATCGTTGGCGGCTTTTCTGGCCGATGATGGGATGTTTCAAACCGCCACTCTGGATGCCTACGCCCAGGCGTGGGCTTTGAGTTTTTATCTGATCGAAACCCGTCCCTCAAAGTACGCGAAATATCTGAAAACCATCGCCTCGCGCGATCCGATGAAAGACTACCCCAAAGAGGAACGGCTCAGAGATTTCAAAACCGCCTTCGGAAACGACTTGGACACGTTGGAAATCGATTTCTTAAGGTTCATCTCCCGCTTGGAAGATTGAGGATGAAGCTCTTTTCGACCCGAATTTAGAACAAATCGGCGGGTTCGGCTTGGCGGAGTTTCCATAAGGCTCCGAGTCCCGAGAGCACGCAGAATCCCACGGACAACCCCAAGACGAGCAGCAAGCGAAAGGAATCCATCTTGATCGGAATCCCCGCGTAACGCTGGGTGAGCCAATACAACGCCAAGGCAATCAGCAGGCCGGGTACGTAGCCCACGACCGATAAAATCACGGCTTGCGAAACGATGACGGCAGCCAAAAAACGGTTGCCGTAGCCCATCGCCTTCAAGGTGGCGTATTCGCGAAGGTGCGCCGCCACATCGCTGGAAAGCACTTGATAGACGATCACCAATCCCACCACGCAAGCCAGCCAAACGCCGCTTTGAAAAATAATGCCGATCGGCGTGTCGCTGACCCAAAGGCGAGTTTCCTCGGCCACCAGTTGCTCGGGCGTGCAAATGTCAAAATCCCGCACTTCCCCGGAAAGTCGCTTTAGCTCTTCGATCACTTTGTCCCGATCCGCGCCGGGCTTCAATTTCACCAAACCCAAGCTCGGCTTGGTGATGGGTTGCACGGGTTGAACTCGCGCGAAACCCCGGTCGGTCATCAGCACCGCTCCATCGGCGGCGAATCCCGAACCCAAGGTAAACGTGCCGATGATCCTCACGCGATAAGTTCCAATATCCGTTTCCACGCCGATGTCCTCTTGGGAAAATTGGCGTTGGTTTTTGGGGCCGAACTCTTTCCGCGAGCGGGTGTCGATCAGCACGTCGGTGGGGATTCTCAGAGCTTGGGAAATCTCGTGCAGCTTGGGATCTTTGAAGACCCGTTTGCCGGGCGGCACGCCCATCGTCAGAATTGCCCGCCGGATTTCCTCGCGGGGATGCGTCCATTCATTCACCCCGACATAAAACGGCACGGTGGAACGGACTTCCGGCAGCGATTGAATCTGCTGCATCCGCGAGATGGGGAAATCCCGCGCATCGGCGAAGTACAGATACTCCGGCGAGCGAATCACCAAGTCGAAATCGAGCGCATCGTAAATCAGCGAAGCCGTAGTCCGCACGGAACCCAGAAAACCCAATTGCAGGAAAATCAACGTCACCGCGAAGGCCACGCCCAATAACGCGACCGTGGTCCGCATGGGATGATGCAACAAATTTCGCCAGGCGAGATGCAGGGGCATAAATAATGGGAACCTCAAAGGATCCGATGATATTTTCCAGGGTCTCCGAGCATGAACGAATCGGCAGATTGAGACAAGTCTAATTCAGTGCATCATCGCCGGAGGCTCAATTGGGATTTCGGGTTGATCTCGAGAGGCCAATGCTTTTTCCGGGCGGAAAGCCAGGAAGAAACTCAATGTTCTCATCAACCTGAAATCAAAAGCGAGCCATTGCTGTTTCGCCACGCAAAAACCCCTGGTCTTCCGATTGAAGGCCAGGGGTTTTCGCGGCGATGGGAAACCGTGCCGGTTTAGCTGAATTCCGGTCGGCGTTGGCGGAGTTGGTCTTTCAGGCGGGCCACGATGCTGGAGTGCATTTGGCTGACGCGAGATTCGGACAAGCCCAGCGTGCTGCCGATTTCCTTCATGGTGAGTTCTTCGTAATAGTAGAGAATGATGATCAGCCGCTCGTTGCGGTTCAAGCCTTTGGTGACCAACCGCATCACATCGCGTTTTTGGATGCCGAGCGTGGGATCTTCTCCCTTGGAATCTTCGAGAATGTCAACTTCCCGGACGTCTTTGTAGCTGTCGGTCTCGTACCATTTCTTATTCAGGCTCACGAGATTGACCGCGCTGGCTTCAGTTTTGAGCTTGTCGAACTCTTCCTGCGGCAACTTCATCTTGGCGGCGATTTCGTAATCGGTGGGCGGCCTGCCGACTTCCGCCTCGACCTGTTTCCGGGCGGCTTCCAGCTTGCTGGCTTTGCTGCGAACGAGACGGGGAACCCAGTCCATTGTGCGCAGTTCATCCAGCATGGCTCCGCGAATCCGCGGGACGCAGTACGTCTCGAACTTCACGCCGCGTTCCAGATCGAATGCGTCGATCGCATCCATCAGGCCGAATACGCCTGCGGAAATTAAGTCGTTCAGATCCACGCCTTCGGGCAGCTTGGCCCACACCTTTTCCGCGTTATAGCGGACCAAAGGCAAAAAGCGTTCAATCAGGCGATTTCGCAAATCTTGGTTGGTCTGATCTTGCTTATAGACTTTCCAAGTTTCCGTCACGTCTTCGCTGACCCTGGTAGCCATACAACCCCTCCCTAGGTGTTAAAGCCGTCCAGCCTGGTTCGGCAGTTATTTGTCAGTGGATGATGGAGTTTTGTGTTGCGGATCGGTTAAGGGATTTTCGATTTGTGCTCGCACGAGTTCTTCAACAACTTGCCGAGCCAATTCTCCCAGTAACAAACCCAGTCCCCAGAAAATTCCGCTAATGATCAAAGCCGCTTGAATGGTTTCTTCAAATGGGTTGCCCCGCAGCAATCCCGCGATTGTCTCGATGGAAAACACAATTAGGGATAGCCGAGGACCGAACGCCATTGCCACCTGTTTGGCTCCTTCGCGAACTCTTCTCGGTTGGCCCAGCGATTCGTAATCCAAAGCGTTGCCTGGAAGCCGACCGGCTTCACTTTTTTTATCGTCATCTTACATCCTGCAAATGAAGAGTTTCTTGCGTGATCGTTTCGTTTTGAAAAATCGGCAAAGTCCGCCCATTCTGCCCGCTCGTGTCGATTGCAAAAGCATTAAAGACGTCAAGGAACCGCGAGCGGGATGCGTGCTTCCCTGGCGGCGGAATAAGATCGGGTTTCCTGAAAATCCGACGATTGATTCTTGGGTTCCTGGGTCTGGTTGATAAGTCGGCGGGCCATTTGCTTGATCGCTGCCGTGGCCGGGCAATGCGGGAATTCCAACACATAAGGCCGGCGAATTGCGACCGCGTTGGCGACGTGGGAATCTTGGGGAACCCAACCGCCCCAAGCGAGTTCTCGTTTCAGGAAAACCCGCGTGGTTTGCTGCAATCGCTGATACACGTTCTCCGCCTGGTTTGCCGAGGCCGCCTGATTAACCAGAATTTCCCAATCGCCGGAGTTGCCATTCGCAAGGGATTTGATGGTGGCGTAAGCCTCGGCGAGCGATGTCGGTTCCGCCGAAGTCACAATCTGCACGCGATCCGAATTGGCAAGGAACCATCCCAGTTCGCGATGAATCCCCGTGCCGAGGTCTACGATCACAAACCGAAACCGCCTTTTTAACTCGGCTAGTTGTTGGAAGAAGATTTCCACGGCTTCGGGGTTCTCGCGGCGTTCTGCCAAACTTCCCGCGCCCGGAAGCATCGTCATTCCGTTTGGCCCTTCGATGAGAATTTCTTCCAACCGCTTGGCTCCTTCGAGAACGTGCGAAACATTCCATTGACTATTAAGTCCGCAAAGGAGTTCGCTGTTGCCGATTCCCCAATTCACATCCATCAACAACACCGATTGCTTCGCTTGAGCCAGCGAGATGGCCAAATTGAGTGCCACGTTGCTTTTGCCCACGCCGCCTTTTCCGCTAGTCACGGTCAACACGTGGGAATGCCCCGCCGAACCCGCACCGATTTGCGAGGCGGTTTTGCTGCGATGTTCCATCAGTCCGCGTAAGGCGTTGGCTTGGTCGTGCATGGCGGGGGAAGTGATAAGAATGAAGAAGGTGGAAAAGATGAAGATTATTTCGGCAGGCGGGAGCCGACCCTACTTTGGTAGTTCATCATTGCCCAGGATTAAGCGGGCGATGCGTTCGGGGCGGGCAGGTTCGATGTCGTTGGGCACATCTTGGCCCATCGTCAAATAACTGATAGGCAAACTCACGTCACGCGAGAGCGCGAGCAAGTTCCCTAAGCCGGCGGCTTCGTCCAATTTGGTCAAAATCAACCGCGAGGCATTCGCGGTCGCGAATTTTTGGACGGAAGCCAACAGACTGCGAAGGCTGGATGTCAGACTGAGCACAAGATGCACTTCATCCACACGGGCTTCCATCAGCAACCGCTTGAGTTCTTGAATCTGCAATTCATCCCGCGGACTGCGGCCGGCGGTGTCGATCAACACCAAATCCAACCCGGCCAAATCATCGAGCGCCCGGCGCATCTCCAAAGGGTTGGTGACGACTTTCATGGGAAGATCGATAATCTCCGCGTAAGTGCGAAGCTGTTCCACGGCGGCGATGCGGTAAGTGTCCACCGTCACCAAGCCCATTTTGACTTGATCCCTAAGCCTGAAATTCGCCGCGAGCTTGGCAATCGTGGTGGTCTTGCCCACGCCGGTGGCTCCCACCAAGGCCACGACTTTGCGTTCTCCCTTACAAACCTGAATCGGCCCGCTGGTGGAAACGTCTTGCTCGATCAACCCCGTCAGCATGGCTTTGGTGGCGGCGGGATTTCCGAGATCCGCAGAGTTGCAATCCGCATGGAGTCGATCGATCAGGCTTTTGGCAATCTCTGCCGGAACGTCTCTTTCCAGCAAATTTTGATAGAGATCCGCCAGCGTGCCCGGTCGTTCCTCGGCAGCGCGGGCGGCCGGTTCCGCCGAGGTTTCGCTTTTAAGGCCCATTTGATTCAGCAGGTGTTGGATGGATTCGATTTGCTTTGCCAATTCCGCGAGAGAGAGTTCGGCCACCCTGCTTCCACCGGCTTGATCTGCCCGATGCAGTTGCCGGGGATTCATTGGCTCTGCGAGTTCCCGGCGGGGCGATTGGGAAAGCTCCAACGTCACACCGCCTTGGCTTGCTTGCGCGAGATGGGCGGGCAACTCTTGGGGTTGGGCGGTGCGGACTCTCGGCTGGGCGGAATAATTGCTGCGCGAACCGGGGCGATGAGACGGAACGTTGATGCCGATGCCCGCCGTGATCTCGACTTCATCGGGCACGGCATGCCAAGGCAATAACCGCTTGCCGGGAATTTGCCGCGTGTGCAAGATCACCGCATCCGGTCCCATCGTGTCTTTGACGATCTGAATCGCTTCCCGCATGGATTCGGCGCGGAAAGTTTTCACATCGGTAATCGGGTCGGCGGTTTGTGTTGTCATCGTATTAAATTCCGTGGACTGGGTTCCTGGGATTAGGCTTGCGAACCTGCGGCGGCGGCAACAGGAATTAGTTCATCCTTGCCGACTTGTCCCAGCGATTCCAATTGCGTGTCGCGGGTGATTTCATTGGTGCTCAGCACCGCCAGTTTGGGCAGGCGGTCTTCCGTCATCGTTTTCAACCCCTTGCGAATCAAAGGGCTGCAAACCACGACGGGCTTGTATCCGCGAATCAGCAGGGCTTGCAAATGTTTTTCCAGCGTTTGCAGAAATCGCTCGACAATCTGAGGCGAGACGTGCAAATTCAGGTCGATGACTTCGCCTTTGTTGCGGCTGGAATCAAACATGTTTTCGATGATCGGGTCCAGCGTGATCGCATGCAGCACGCCTTCATCATCGCGGTATTGTTGGCAGATGGTTCGCATCAACGCCATGCGGGCGTATTCGGTCAGCAGTTCCAAATTCTGGGTGCGGGAGGCGTAATTGCCCAAAGAGGTCAAGATGGATTCCAAATCGCGAATCGGCACTTCCTCGCGAAGCAAGTTGCACAACACCTGATGGACCTGCGCGACCTTGAGTTGTTCGGGAACCAGTTCTTCGACCGTTTTCGGGGCGACCTTCTTGAGGTTGTCCAGCAAAACGTGAACTTGTTCGCGAGTCAGCAATTCATCCGCATGCTGCCGGACCATCGCCATGATGTGCGTGGTGAGCACCGTGGCTGGGTCGATGACTTCGTATCCCAGTAGCCGGGCGCGTTCCACGTCCCGCGGTTCGATCCAAAGCACCGTGGCCCCGTTCAAAGGTTCCACGGATTCCCAACCGGGAACGTGGCCCGTTGCCGCGCCTTTGTTCATGGCCTGAAAGCCCTTGGGAATCAGTTGGTTCCGCAAGACGGGCACGCCCCGAACTTTGATTTGATAGGTGTTAAAGCCCAAGCCCGCATTGTCGCGGATGCGCACGTTGGGCATGATAATGCCCAACTCGTAAGCCAACCCATGCCGGGCTTCGACAATGCGTTCGATCAATTCCCCGCCGCTGTTGGGATCGACCAAGCAAACCAGGTTTTCGGTGAGATCGAGTTCCAACAGATCAATTTGCAAGTTGTTTTCGGGGCGGTCTTCTTCTTTTCTCTGAGCGGCGGCTTGTTCTTGAACTTGCCGTTCTTCGTGAACCGTATTCGCCTTGCGGGAGCGAAGCAGATTCCAACCCGTCGCCCCGCAAGCCGCACTCAAGGCCAACAAAGGCAAGGCGGGCAATCCCGTGGTGGCAAGCAGAATCAAAAAGCCCGATGAGAGCAGCATGGCTTCCGGGTGGCCGAAAAGTTGGCTCAGCACTTGGCGGGGCAGGTCGCTGTCCATTGAAGTCCGCGTGACGATTAAGCCGGCGGCCAACGAAATCAAAAAGCCCGGCACTTGCGAGACCAATCCATCGCCAATGGTCAGCGTGGTGAAAACTTTGACGGCTTCGCCGAAACCCATGCCGTGCTCGACCATGCCGACGTACAACCCGCCAACAATGTTAATCACCGTGATGATAATGCCCGCAACCGCATCGCCCCGCACGAATTTGCTGGCCCCATCCATCGCCCCGTAAAAATCGGCCTGCTCGGTGATTTCCTCGCGGCGGTGCTTGGCGACTTCTTGCGTAATCAGCCCGGCGTTGAGGTCGGCATCAATCGCCATTTGCTTGCCGGGCATTCCATCCAAGGCGAAGCGAGCGGTGACTTCGCTGATCCGCGTGGCTCCCTTGGTGATAACCACGAACTGAATCACGATCAAAATGATAAAGATAATCAGTCCGACAACAATGTTATCGCCCGAAACAAACTGTCCGAAGGCTTCGATCACCCCGCCTGCCGCACGGGTTCCGTAGTCTTTGGCTCCGGTCAAAATCAACCGCGTGGAGGCCACGTTCAATACCAACCGCACCAGCGTCGTGCCCAAGAGAATTGTGGGGAACACGCTAAATTCCAAGGGACGGGCGACGTAAATCGTGGTCAGCAAAATCACCACGGCCACGGTCACGTTACAGGCCAGCAACAGGTCGAGCATCACCGGCGGCAACGGTGCGACCAAAATCAGCACCGAAGCCACGATGAGTACGGGGAATATCAGCCCCCGATTGTGCGCAATGACCGCGCCCCAACCGACTGTCCCTGCCGCCGGCATTGAAATGGCTCCATCAACCCACGGACCGATTCCGCAATGGAAAGGCGAACACGCGGGGTTGATTGTGAAAGAGTGAAGTGAGTGAGAGATGTGTGAGAGGGCCGCTGTTTAGTGAATTTTTTCAGGGCTGTCCAGATAAGTTTCAGAAAGCCCGCAAAAAAACCGAGCGCGAGAAGCCCAACGAAGCAGGGGGTGACCACGGAGACTCGGAGAAAACCCAGGAGAAAGCATATTTTTCCGCAAAGGAAACACTGTGGAGACACGGTTTTTCTTCTCTGGATTTCTCCGTGGCTTCCGTGTCTCCTTGGTAAAGCTTCTTCCAGAGACCTGGGTTAAGAGTGCCTAATTGAAATTTCCCAAGGTGGCCGTTTTCCGGTTTTCGCGGGATTTTTGATCTGCTTTGTGGTCAAGCAGACAGGTTTGCATCACAATGGGCGAAATGGCGTTTTCAGTTACTTTCACAAGGGGCGAATTATGCGTTATTGGGGAATCTCTCTACTTCCATTGCTGCTTTTCTCGAATGTTTGGCCTTCGGTTCTCGAGGCGGATGACAAACTGCTGGATACGTTCGAGCGCAAGCAACTGACGGATACCTATTATTCGGAAGGAGCCAACGCAGGCGACATCAACCGCGATGGCCGGCCCGACGTGGTTTACGGTCCCTATTGGTTTGAAGGGCCGAACTTCACCGAGAAACACGAAATCTACAAACCCGTGCCGCAAAATCGCGACGGCTACTCCAACAACTTTTTCTCTTGGGTCTACGATTTCAACGGCGATGGCTGGAACGATGTGTTCACGGTGGGATTCCCCGGCACGCCGGCTTACGTTTACGAAAATCCCCAAAAAGCCGGCTTGGCGAAACATTGGCCCAAGCACGAAGTTTTCGATTGGGTCTCCAACGAATCCCCGCAATTCACCAACTTGACGGGGGATGAAAAACCCGAATTGGTTTGCACAAGGGAGGGCTTTTTCGGTTTTGTCACCGTGAATTGGGAGAAACCCTTCGAGACTTGGAAGTTCCATCCCATCTCCGAAAAAATCACCGCCGCCCGTTTCGGGCATGGTTTGGGCGTGGGGGATGTCAACGGCGATGGCAAGCCGGATGTGATTCATTCCAAAGGCTGGTTCGAGCAACCCCCAACAGACCCCGAAACCTCCCGCTGGATTTCGCACGAGGCATCTTTCAGCAATGCCTACGGCGGCGCGGAAATGTACGCTTACGATGTGGATGGCGATGGCGACAACGACATCATCACCAGCCAAGCCGCCCACGATTTCGGCCTGAGTTGGTACGAGCAAATTCCCAAGAATGGCGAAGCAACGTTTCGCGAACATCCCATCATGGGGTCGCATCCTTCCGAAAAACCGCTACGGCGTGGTGTTCAGCGAGTTGCATTCGCTAAATCTGGCCGACATCGACGGCGATGGCTTGAAAGACATCATCACCGGAAAAACCTATTACTCCCATCACAAGCAAAGCCCGATGTGGGACGCCGGCGCAGTGGTGTATTGGTTCCGTTTGGTGCGCGGGAAAGACGGCGTGGATTGGGTTCCGTATAAAGCGGATGGCGAAGCGGGAATTGGCCGGCAAATATCCATCGCGGACCTCAACCAAGACGGACTGCCCGACATCGTCGTCGGCGGCATGAAAGGCGCGCACGTTCTGTTGCACAAAAAAACGAAGGTGGATCAAGCCGCCTGGCTCAAAGCCCAACCCCAGATCTATAAAGGCGAAGGTTTGCCTTCGCTCAAAGGAGCCAAAGCATTACGAGGTCCGAAAGCGAAGATCGAAGCCGCGACGAACCGCGTGCCGGGTGCTCTGGAAGGTGAAACCCTCAAAGCTCGAACCTCGGCGGGCAAAGCGTCGGCTCAAGATATGTCCCGCTTCGACACGGATCATTGGAGCGGAAACTCGCAACTCTGGTGGACCGGCGCAAAACCGGGCGATAAGCTCACGATTGAACTGCCCGAGCAAGCCGGCAACGTGGATTTGGAAATCGTGCTGACCTGCGCCCGCGATTACGGCATCGTGCAATTGTCGCTGGACGAAAAACCCTTGGGCCAACCCATCGATCTTTACAGCCCGAAAGTCATCACCACCGGCGTGTTGACTTTTCCCCAATTAGAACTCAAACCCGGCAAGCATTCGCTGACCGTGCAAATCGCCGGCGCGAATCCCAAAGCGGCCAAAGGCTACATGTTCGCTTTGGATTATCTACGGCTCAATCCCGTGGAAGAATAAGTCCCCCTTCAATTCGATTTCCGGAGCATTCCCATGAATACTTCACGACGTGAATCAGACTTGGCGTTCGATTTGGTTGAGCAATGGGAGTTCCAGATTGGGGATGAGGATTCGGCCTTCGGGGAGCTTTTGGAAATTCCCACGGCTTTGATGGTTCTCAGCATCAATCCCTTGTCCCTGATGATCGCCTATCAAATCGCAACTCCCCAGCCTAGCAACTTTCAGATTCCCCTTGAGATCGCGGCACTTGTCAATGCGAAGCGGGCTTCGGTCGTACTGGAGCAGGGCTATGCTTGGCTTTCGCTTTACTGAACTTTCGCAATTTTGAGGTCAATTCATAAAGCAGCGGGGCTCCTTGTGGAATGTGTATTCACCAAAATGCACATCGCACAAGGAGGCTCCCGCATGTGGTCTTTAATACCCTCTCTGACGAATTTGTTTCAAGCCCTGACGCCAATTTTCACCATGCCCACGTTTTTGACTCACGCGCAAATTTTTCTCGGCTGGGTGATGTGCTTGGGTCGGCATACCGAGTTTCAAATCTTTGAGGGGATTCTGGGAGAGCGTACCGATCGCCACCGGCGGCATCCGTTCGACCGGTTTTACAATTTCTTCAGCCGCTCGGCTTGGACCGTGAAGACCTTGGCCTGCCGCATCGCAGTCCAAGTCGTGACGGAACTCAATCCCACGGGCGAGTTGTTGTTGGCGGTGGATGGGACGCTGCTGCATAAGTCGGGGAGGCACGTGTTCGGCATCGGTTGGTTTCACGATCCGGTCCGCTCCACCAAAAAACGCGTGGCCACGGCGCTTGGAAACAAGTGGGTGGTCATCGAGTGGTTCAGATTCCCGGCGTCAAGCGAAGCTTCTGCCTGCCGATTCACGCCATGCTGGATGATGGCAAGAAGAAGGTGGGCGAACCGACCTTGGCCCGCCGAATGCTGAAAGACATTGAAAAATGGTTTCCCGATCGGCAGATCACTTTGGTGGGCGACGGCGGGTTTTCCGCGAAAAAACTGCTGGGAAAATTGAACAAACGCATTAAGTACGTCGGCCTGATGCGCAGCGATGCAGCGATTCACAGCCCGGAGATTCCTCCCCGCAAAAAGGGGCAACGCGGCCCCAACCGCAAACTGGGAGAGCGGTTGCCTTCTCCGTGCGAGGCCTTCAAAAAAGTGGATCGCACCCGCTCGCCGAAGAGTCTCTGGCAATGGAAACTGATCGAAGTTTACGCCTACGGGGAAACGCGGCGGTTCAACGTTTGCTGCTTTCAAGCGACCTGGCCCAAGGTGTTCGGCCCGCGCGTGATTCAAGTCGTACTGTGCCGCCCTCTGGACAAGGGCTATGACGACATGTGTCTCTATACGACGGACCTGGACGCCGATGCAAGTTGGGTGGTGCGAACATACTGCGCTGAGGAACACGATTGAAACTTTGTTCAAAAGTAGCAAGCAAGTCATGGAGATCGAGCAGCCTCAAGATTGGTGCCAGGCGAGCATCCAAAAGTTGGCCCCTTGGGTCTGGCTGTCCCAAACTCTGGTGATGCTGTGGTATCTCAGCGAAGGCCGCAAACTGCCCGAAGCAGAAGCCGCCCGGCAGGAATTGGGCCCTTGGGAAAGTGAATGGTCGTTTCGCCATATGTTCCGTTTCTTAAGACGCCTGATAATCCGCCAAACCATTAACAGCATGTCGCACAAACCGCGCAAACATGAGCGAATTAGTCGAATCCCTTGAAAACTACCTATACCTCGCTGCATAGTGAGCGAGAAAGTTGCGAAAGTTCAGCAAATGAAATCTCGAGGTTGCCTTCATTGCGAACGGCCCCATCCACGACCGTCATCTGGCAATGATGGGAGTCCATATTCTAAGATGCCAAGCCTACGGAATCTTTGGGAACTTCCCGGTCTTGGCAGTTGGCCTCTGTCATCACATAGTCGCTGACCATCCCCCGGCCTTCGCGAATATAAAGTTGATGCGTCCAGCCGCCGGTGTCTTGGTATTCATCTCTCGGAAGCCCCCATTTTCGCAGTTCGCTGCGAGAGGGTTCCGGAATGCGCTCGCTATGAGTCAGGAACCACATCACGCCGATTTGATAGTTGGCATGCGCTTGATAGTTCCGTTCGCGTTCGAGCCAATCCGCATTCGACCAAACATAGTTGCCGCCCACATAGTCGATGAAATAGGCTCCCCGAAACAGATGGTGATTATTCGTGTCAATGCTGAATTGAATGTGCGGGTCCGCCCCGGATTCAAGCAGCCGGGACGACGAGGAGCGAGAAAGAACAACGGTGGGGAATTTCCCCAAAAAAGTTGATTTACTTGTTCAGTCCTTCCATAATCGAGATTGTTCAAAGGCCTCTCCTTAAAGAGTCATTGAAAGCAATCATGCCGCAAACACTTGCCGAGAAGTTCCAAGCCCTCTGGAACGGCGACAACTCCCCGCCCGATGTGTTTGCCTTCTTGGAACAGCACCCTGATCTGCGAACAGGAAGCAAAACTTGCTGTCTTGCGAGTGCGATCAACAACACCGCTGGAAAACCGACCAGCCGCTGAAGGTCGAAGATTATCTGGCTCGGCTTCCCGATTTGGCGGCGGATTCGGATTGCAAAGTGGAATTGGCGGTGGGCGAGTTTCAGGCTCGGCAGAATGGGAACACTTCACCCAGCGTCGAAGAATTTCTTTCCCGGTTTCCGGACATCAGCGACACGCTTCGGCAAGAAATTGTCGGATTCGGAGACGAGCCAGCAAGAACCGAGCCTTGCCGCCACCGCAAACGTTCGACTCCACCCAAATTGATCAACGAATTGGCCGTTATCGCATTTTGCGAGTTTTGGGCGAAGGGGCTTTTGGGCGGGTTTTGTTGGCGTTTGATGAGGAACTCGAACGGCAAGTCGCCATCAAAGTTCCCAAACCGGAACGGTTTCAATCTGCCGAAGATGCCGGAGTTGTATTTGGCGGAAGCCCGCATGGTGGCGAGTTTGGATCATCCCCATATCGTGCCGGTCTATGACATGGGCCGCAGTGAGGATGGGGCGGTGTATGTCGTCTCCAAATTCATCGAAGGCAGCGACCTCAAAGAACTGATCGAGCAGAATCGGCCTGCCCCCGATGAAGCCGCCAAATTGCTGGCCGTTGTGGCTCAAGCTCTGCATCATGCCCATCAAAAACGGCTGATCCACCGGGACATCAAACCCGCCAATATTTTGATCGAAGAAGCCACCCACACGCCGTATGTGGCTGACTTCGGATTGGCCATCAAAGAGGAAGATTATCTCAAAAGCGGCAGCATGGCAGGCACACCGGCTTACATGAGTCCCGAACAAGCCCGTGGGGAAGGGCATCGGTTGGATGGTCGCAGCGATATTTTCAGCGTGGGGATCGTGTTTTACGAACTGCTGACGGGCAAGCGACCGTTTCGGGGCAGTTCGTCTTATGAATTGATGGTGCAGATTTCGACCACCGAACCCCAACCGCCACGGGAACGGGATGCCTCGCATTCCTGCCGAATTGGAACGCATTTGTCTGAAAGCCTTGGCCAAGCGAGCTTCGGATCGCTATGCCACGGCGGCCGACTTGGCCGATGATTTGCTGCATTGGAATCAATCACCCGCAGCAGGAACACAAAGAACTGCAAATTGTTCCCAAAGGGCTGCGGTCGTTTGATGCCGAGGATGCCGATTTCTTTCTGGACCTGTTGCCCGGTCCTCGCAATCGGGAAGGTTTGCCGGAAAGCATTGCCTTTTGGAAATCTCGGATGGAAGAAACCGATCCCGACAAGACCTTTGCCGTGGGGTTGATCTATGGGCCATCGGGGTGCGGGAAATCGTCGTTGGTCAAAGCGGGGTTGTTGCCTCGGTTGTCGAAGGATGTGATGGCGATTTATGTCGAAGCCACTCCCGATGAAACCGAAACTCGCATTTTGCGGGGCTTGCGAAAACAACTTGCCGGATTTGCCGGATGATCTGGATTTGGTGGAAACCTTCATGCGGCTGCGGCGTGATGCGGCTCGAAAAGTCGTGATCGTGTTGGACCAATTCGAGCAATGGTTGCACGCTCATCGAAGCGGAGCAAGACACCGAATTGGTCAATGCTCTGCGGCAATGCGATGGGGAGCAATTTGCAAGCCGTGGTCATGGTGCGGGATGATTTTGCGATGGCGGCAGCTCGTTTCATGGATGCCTTGGATATTCCAATTCTTCAAGGTCACAACTTTGCCACCGTCGATTTGTTCGATGTGGATCATGCCGAAAAAGTCCTCATCAATTTTGGGCAAGCCTTTGGGAAACTGCCTGCTCAAACGGGAAAACTCTCGGATGAAGAAAAAGCCTTTGTTAGCTGCCGTGGCGGAGGGTTTGGCTCAAGATGGCAAAGTCGTCTCCGTGCGGTTGGCTCTGTTTGCCGAAATGGTCAAAGGCAAACCTTGGACTCCCGCACACACTGGAAGAAGTCGGCGGAACCGAAGGCATCGGCGTCAATTTTCTGGAAGAAACCTTTCGCGGCCCGCACCGCCAACCCCAAACATCGTCAACATCAAGCAGCAGCCCGTGAGGTTTTGAAATGTTTGCTGCCCGAAGTCGGCAGCGACATCAAAGGCCACATGCGGTCCCATGCCGAGTTGTTGGAAGCATCGGGTTACAAGAATCGGCCCAAAGAGTTTGAGGAACTGCTTCGGATTCTGGATGGCGAACTGCGGCTGATTACGCCCACCGATCCCGCAGGGTTTGAATCGGACTCCGACAGCGATCCCAACACCAAATACTACCAACTGACGCACGATTATCTTGGTTCCCTCCTTGCGAGAATGGCTGACCCGCAAACAGACGGGAAACCAAAAAAGGCCGGGCCGAATTGCGGTTGGCGGAACGCTCGGCCTTGTGGAATGCCAAACCGGAGAATCGGCATTTGCCCTCGTTGTGGGAATGGCTCAGGATTCGCACGCTGACGGACAAAAAGAAATGGACGCCCCCGCAGACGGAAGATGATGCGGCAAGCTCGGTGGCAACATGGGCTTCGTTCTGGGATAGCCGTGGTCTTGTTGCTGTTGTTGGTGTTTGGCGGGGTGAGCATTCGCAACACGGTGCTGGCGGAACAAGATCGGATTCGGAAGCAAAAGCAAGCGGAACAAAATGAGGCGGAAGCCTCTCGGTTGGTGGATGGCCTTTTGAAAGCCGATACGTCTCAAGTGAAATCTGTGATTGATGATCTCAAGGACTATCGCCAATGGGCGAACCCGGAATTGAAGACCGCCTTTGCGAAATCGGCTACCCACTCGAATGCCAAACTTCATGCCGGTTTGGCTCTGTTGCCGGTGGATGACTCGGTGCTGGGTTTTCTGGGCGAGCGTCTTTTGAATGTGTCGCCGGTGCAGTTCGCTCCCGTTCGGGACTTGCTGGCGGATCATAAGCAAGCGTTGGCAAAGAGCTACTGGCCCATTGCCTTGGACCCCAAGCAGGAAGCCGCCCGGCGATTTCAAGCGGCGTGTGCGTTGGCAAGTTTTGATCCTCAGCAGGACCAGTGGAAGGATGAGAACTTCGTCGAGTTTCTGGCCTCGCATTTGGTGCGGGTGGGTCCAGCGGATTTGGCCCCTTGGCGAGAGGCTTTGCGTCCGGTGCAAGACCACCTGATTGATCCGCTGACGGTGATCTACAAAGATCCCAAGCAGGGCGAGCAGGTGCGTTCGTTTGCCACGGATACGCTGGCGGATTACCTGAGCGATGATCCCGCCCAGTTGTTTGACCTCTTGGCGGATGCGACCGAGCCGCAATTTCGGGTGATCTATGGCAAACTGAGCGAGCATCGGGAACAAGCCATCCCACTGGCTGCATCCGAGATCACAAAACAACCTGCCGAGGATGCCAGCGAAGACGAGAAGGAAATCCTCGCCCAACGTCAAGCGAATGCCGCTGTGTTGCTGTTGCGTTTGGGTCAGGCCGATTTGGTGTGGCCGCTGTTAAAACACAGCCCTGATCCCCGTGTGCGGAGTTACCTCATCCATTGGCTCAGTCCACGGGGCGGCGATCCCCAGACGATTTTGAGTCGCTATGAGAACGAAACCGATGTGAGCATCCAGCGGGCGTTGCTGTTGTGTTTGGGCGAGTTCGATGCGACCAATTTGCCGCCTGACAAGCGGTCGGCATTCGTGGCCAAGCTGTTGGACGTGTACCGCACGCATCCCGATGCGGGGATTCATGGCGCTGCGGAATGGGTACTGCGTCAATGGGGGCAAGGCGAGCGGATTGCCGTCCATCGACAAAGAACTCCAGCAAAACGAGGAGCAACTGCGAGCCAAGCAAAGATGACAAACGAGAGTGGTACATCAACACGCAAGGGCAGACGTTTGTGATTTTGGAGGCTGGGGAATTTCTGATGGGTTCGCCAGAGTCCGAACCGGATCGTTCTCCAGATGAAGTTCAGCACAAGCGACAAATCGGACGGCGGATAGCGATTTCGACGAATGAAGTCACCAAGGCACAATGGCGGGCGTTTTCTAAGGCCAATCGGGGCGTCTGGTCAGCCGATCAAGCTCAATTGCAAACCTTACATTCGCACGGATGACTCTCCGATGATCGGCGATGACTTGGTTTGAAGCGGCCCAGTATTGCAATTGGTTGAGTGAGCAGGAGGGGATTCCGAAAGATCAATGGTGCTACGAAGCCGAACGAGAAAGGGGAGTTTGCCGAGGGGATGCAAGCCAAAGATAAGTTTTGGGAATTGACGGGCTATCGGTTGCCCACGGAAGCGGAATGGGAATTTGCTTGCCGGGCGGGAACGGTGACCAGCCGGTATTATGGTCTGACGAAGACTTGCTGCCCGAATATGCTTGGTATTTGGCCAACTGGCGAAAACCGGACCTGGCCCGTGGCGAGTTTGAAACCGAATGATTTTGGTCTATTCGATATGCAGGGCAATGCGTTAGAATGGTGCCAAGACGCTTATGTGAGCTACAATACGTCGGGCAAGTTCCGCCGTTTTGGATGCCGACGAATACGGGCAAAATAAACATTAGTACACGCCGGGTGTTGCGGGGCGGCTCGTTCGACTATCAAGCATCGAACGTCCGTTCCGCCTACCGTAACGGCAATCAGCCGGACTACCGGAACAACAGCTAACGGTTTCCGCCCCTCCAGAACTTACAACTGAACACTCTTACCCCTTTACCTCTTCCCGCCGTAGGCGGTCGAATTTGAAAATCGTATAAATCAAATGTACACATAGCATAAAGCTATTGAGTAAGTGCATGAAGCCAGCCGAAGAACTGGTGGTGATTACCAAGACCTACGATTTGATTTTGTGGTCTTGCCAACACACCAGCAAATTTCCCCAGCAACCACCGCTTCGTATTAGGCGAACGCATTGAACGCAATCTGTATGACCTCTTGGAAACCCTGATTCAAGCCAAACAACAATCAGCCAGACAAACGTAAATCAGCCAGACAAACGTAACAACCGGCGGAAACGCCGGTCTCTGAATGAACGAAATTTTCGGAAGACCGCTATTTTGGCTTCCACGCTTTGAGGCACCAATTCATCTGCAACTTAGCCAACGCAGGCGTTCATCCCAAGGTGGCTCAGGAATTGGCTCGGCACTCATTCATCAATCTGACCATGAGCAGTTACACGCACCTGGACGAGAATAAACTCGGTCATGCTTTGCAGGCTCTGCCACCCCTGCCGCTTCCTGCGAGAGGGATGGAGAAAGGTGACGTTCCGTTCGATCCAGAAAATGTGGTTGCATCTAGGGTTGCACTTCCTAATGACATTGGCTGTCAGAAGGTGGCAACCTCTGGCAACATGTCCAGGGCCGAATTATGGGAAGCCCCAATGCAAAAACCCTTGCCGAAGCAAGGGTTTAAGAGGGATTGTCAGTGTCTGTCACCATCTGACGTGGAGCGAGGCCGACGGGACTTGAACCCGCAACCTCCGGATCGACAGTCCGGTGCTCTAACCAATTGAGCTACGGCCCCGGTTGGCGAAATTTTAACTTCCTTTGGCGGGTCGTCAAGTCGCAGCGGAGCGTGTTCTGCACATTTTCGCGAGTTCTCTCCTGGGAACCCGCGCGAACAGCATTTCTCCGGTTTGGCACGGAAGGGGTCGCGGTTCAAAACCACATCCCGGCACCAGCGACAGGGCCGGAGAAGTGAATATAATCCCAGCGGTAGGAATCGTAACCCACATAAAGCTCGAACATCCAAAGCTGAACCCCAACGGTTCCCCGCCAATGGAACAGCTTCTGCTGGTTGATTTTGCCCCAATCGACCTCGGCGGAAACCAAAAAGGGCCGGCTCAAAAACAAGTCTGCCCCGTAAGTCACGTTATAGCCCAAATCTAGGTTTTTATTGTGGACCCAAGCGGTTCCCCCACCGCCTCGCATGGCCATATACTGCGACCCCATGCTGTACACAACATTGAAGTCGCCCGTCCAAAAGTTGCCCAACCCCCGAGGAGCGGGCCGCTTGTCGTGCCAAGAATTCACGCTGGTGTCAATCCCCACGCGGTTGGCAACCAGGCTGAGCACCAACTGCCCGCGAATGCGTCGGGCATCGCTGAATTTGTCCCCGATCTCGCCGCGAATGCGTCCCGTGCTGCCGAACAACGTCGGAGAACCGCCCCGCACCAAGATCACGTCATAATCGGTAGCCGGCGGATCATCGAAAGGAGACAAAAAATCGGGAAACCACGAGGAGTTTAGGCCATCCCTGCCGGTTTGCAACGTCGGAGGCTTCGCCGATAGCAAAGTCGGGGCGGCATCTCGGCGATAGCTGAGCCAATCGAGCGCTCCGAAAGGTTTCCCCAAACTCGATGTGCAAGGCATCACCTCGATTGCGGGAGGCTCTTCTTCCAAGCGGCTTCCCGGCCAATGAGGAGACAGAAACTTCGGCCAGCCCCAGGAGATCCGCCTTTCCACTTTGGGAAAATCGACGGACCAAAGCGAATCTGTCTCCGCCATCTCGCCCGGTTCCCCCCCGAAAACGCTGGCGCACGGCGCGAGCAGAGCCGGCCAAAAGACCAGCACCACCCACAACCATCCCGTTTTCCACGGTTGGCGATGATGGGGAGAATCACAAACCGGCATAAGATATTTTGTTTTCTGAAGTTGTTAAGGTTGAGATGGGCAGCGAGCCAAGGGCGGAGAGCGGAGTGCCAGAATGATCCCCTGGTTGCATAAAACATGTTCCGTATTTTTCCGGCGTTCTGATCTTAGCCCTTCGCACTTCGCCGGATCGAGTATGAATTTCGATTGGGTGGAGGCTTCGCCTCGGTATATGAGTAGTTCTAAAGGTTAGAGGAAGAATCGCGCACAAAACCGCTTGCCATGCGAACCGCACGGCAGGATTGATCTCGATGGAAACGCAATGAAATTGAGAGAAGAGAGGAGGATGCGGACTGTATTTCAGATGGCGGGAATTGTCAATGTCTGCCCCGGCCACATATTCTTTCGATCCGTCTCTTCTCGATTGCGGCGGGGAAAGAAGGGTGAAACCCCTGCCGAATCGCAGCTTTTTGATAGTCCTTGGTTTTTTTGCCGCATTCTGGTTGACCTGGGGTATCCGGGGTAGAATCGCCCTTATCTCTCCAGCACATTCCCCACAACTCGCGTTACGGACCGTGCTGGCCTTCTGAGCCGTTCATCTCACATGGGAGAGGCGTTATGTCTGCGAAACATCGGTTGGCATTTCCGTTGGCGGCGTTGCTTTTGGGGTCGATGATTGTCGCGGATGAGGTTCCCCAAACGAGAGCCAAACCCGGTTCCAATGCCCAGAGCAAACCGCAAGCGGGCAAGCAGGATGCCATTGATTTCAACCGCGCCCGGCAGTTGCTGCGCAAGAAAAAAAGTGGCGAAACCCTTTCGGCTTCCGAAGAAGCCTACCTCGAACGCGCGATGGACGCCCGGCGAGGAAACCAAAAGGGCAATAAACCCCGAGGGGCCGATTCCAGAACTTTGAAGCCCGGCGAGAAAACCGGATTCAAACCGCTGAACGAGATGTCCGCGACGGATCGCTATCTGCAACAAGAGGGCGGGCTTTATGGGAAAGGTTCCAACCAACCGCCTCTTTCGCATCGGCAAGCCGCCGAGCAGGAGTCGGCGAAAATTCAACCGTTAAACGCCGCCGGCGAACCCGATCCCAATGGCCGCATCGCGTTGGTCTCCATCAGCATGTCGAACGCGACGCAAGAGTTTTCCCGCTTCAAACAAATCGCCGACCGCGATCCCCGCAAATCGCCGCGATTAATCATTGTGGATTGCGCCCAAGGCGGGCAAGCGATGGCGGAATGGGTGGACCCGCTGGCCCCCACGTGGGCGGAAGCCGCCCGACGTCTGGAACGGGCCGGCATTTCTCCCCGGCAAGTCCAAGTGGCTTGGATCAAACTCGCGAACAAAGCCCCGAGCGGAGATTTGGAGACCCACGGACGGAAGCTGCAAAAAGATACGCTCGCCGTAATCCAAAATGCCAAAGCCAAATTCCCCAACCTGCAAATCGCTTATTTATCCAGCCGCATCTACGGCGGCTACTCCGGCAACCGGCTTAACCCCGAACCATTCGCCTACGAATCCGCCTTTCCCGTGCGCTGGCTGATTCAAGACCAGATTCAAGGAGAAGAAGCGTTGAGTTACCAAGCGGCAAACGGTTCGTCCAAATCCGCCAAGGCTCCGTTGTTGTTGTGGGGGCCTTATCTCTGGGCCGATGGAACCACGCCCCGCAAAAGCGATGGCCTGACTTGGAGACGCGAGGAACTCGGCCCGGATGGAACCCATCCCTCCCAAGCCGGGCGCAACAAAGTGGCCGGGTTGCTGCTTGCATTTTTCACCGAAGATCCGTTGGCGAAAAAATGGTTCGTTGCTTCCCGGAAATAATCAACCCGCGAAACAGTCGCAGGTTCTCGAACACGTTTCCCCCGGCGATGGGTCTGATTTCGTCAGGCCCTCTCTTAAGTTCTTTGCCAAAAAACGCCCGCCAGCGAGGATACGGGAATTGATGCGGCGGGGGAAACTTGCGACGATAACGGAGCGTTTCTCCTGTTTTCCTTCCTTTGATGTTTTTCTCTTATGATTTGCGTGAGTATTGGGCGGACTCGGCACAAAATGGTGGTGGCCGAGCACAAACATTTGGCGGAGCAAGGGGCGGAATTGGTCGAGCTGCGCGTAGATTGGCTCTCGCGGATGCCGGACGTGGGCCGTCTGATTGCCGGACCGGCCCACCCCATGTGTTTTGACGTGCCGGCGAAAGCAAGATCGCGGACGTTGGCGGGGCGATGAAGAGCAACGCATGACGATCCTTCGCACGGGCATCGTCTCCGGCGTGGAGTACATCGATCTGGAAGATGACATCGCCGGCAAAGTGCCGCGTTACGGCCAAACTAAAAGGATCATCAGCCATCACAACTTCGACGAGACCCCGCACGATTTGGAGAAAATTCACGAACGCCTGGCCAAGCTCGATCCGGACATTGTCAAAATCGTGACGATGGCCAATTCCACCGAAGACATGCTGCGGATGCTGAAATTGGTCTCGCAGGCGAAAGTTCCCACGGTTGGGTTTTGCATGGGCGAGTTGGGGCAGCCCAGCCGCGTGCTGTGCGGGAAATTCGGTGCACCTTTCACCTATGCGACGTTTAGCAAAGACCGCGAGATGGCCCCCGGGCAATTGTCGTTCGCGGAGATGAAGAACATCTACCACTACGACCAGATCAACGCCGAGACCCAAGTCTTCGGCGTCTTAGGCGACCCGGTGGCCCATAGCCTGAGTCCGGTGATTCACAACGCGGCGTTCGCGGGGATGGGGATGAATTGCGTGTATTTGCCGATTCGGATCTTCAAACGGCGGTTGAAGGAATCGCTGAAAGCCTTGGAATGGTTGGACATTCGCGGGTACAGCGTGACGATCCCCCACAAAGAAGGCGTGATGGAAATGGCCGAGGTGCTAGATGAAGAGGTTAAGGAAATCGGGGCGGCCAATACGTTGTTTCGCGACAAAAACGGCCGCTGGCGGGCGGCCAACACCGACTACGAAGCCGCGCTCGGCAGTTTGGAGAAAGGGCTGGCCGACCGGGGGGAGGAATCGCCTTCGCTCAGAGGCAAAAAAGTGATGCTGTTGGGAGCCGGCGGAGCCGCCCGCGCGATCGGCTGGGCGCTGGTCAAAGCGGGGGTCTTGTTGACGATCACCAATCGCAAGGTGGATCGGGCCAAAGAATTGGCCGCCGATCTGGGCTGTCAATTCTGCATGTGGGATCACCGGGCTTCGGGATACGCCGATATTTTAATCAATTGCACGCCGGTGGGCATGCACCCCAACGTGGATGACACGCCGTTCAAAGATTCGTGGTTTTGCAAAGGGATGGTGGTCTTCGACACCGTTTACACGCCGGAAAACACCTTGCTGCTCAAACAAGCCCGCGAACGCGATTGCCTCGCCATTTCCGGCTTGGAGATGTTCACCCGGCAGGCGGCGGCACAATTCGAGCACTTCACCGGCCAACCCGCACCGCTGGACATCATGGCCAAAGCCCTCAGACGAGCCATCTCCCCCGTCAAACAAGGGTGATCCAATAGTACGCGGGATTACTTGTGTTTGGGCGAATGCACAAGGGCTTTGCCGGCACGTGCTCCGGTCGGGATGCCTCGATAAATTGCGGGTTGGCCGTTGACGAAGACGTAGCGGATGCCTTGCGAATACTGATGCGGGTCGTCGAAAGTAGCGGTGTCGCGAATTTTCGCGGGGTCGAACACCACGATGTCAGCGGCTTTGCCGATGGCTAACATTCCGCGATCTGAAAGGCCCAAAATCTCGGCGGGAAGCGAAGTCGCGCTGCGAACGGCGGCTTCGAGGGGCAGAACTTTTTCCCCCACCGCGTAATGGCCGATCTTCCGCGTGAAGGTTCCGTAGTTTCGCGGGTGCGGGCGGTCGGCACCGGGCAGATAACTTCGCCCATCCGAAGCCGTCGCCACCCAAGGGACTTGCATCACGTGCCGAACGTCGGCTTCATCCATGCTGAAATTCACGATCGCCGCCCCGCCCTTCCGGGCGATTTCCACACCGATGGCTGTGGGAGTTTTTTGTTCCGATTCGGCGATCTGGGCCAGATTCTTCCCCACCCAATCTTGCCGGGGTGCGTAGCGGGCGATGCGGATGGAAGCCCCGCCGTCCCGCTTCTCTAAGTTGCGGGCGATGGCGGTTTCGATCCGTGCCGAGAGCTTGGGATCGTCCAAGCGCTTTATCAAGGCTTTTCGTCCGCCGGCAAGCGCCCAAGTCGGCAGAATCGTGGCATCTAAAGAGGTGCTGGAAGCGATGTAGGGGTATTGGTCGGCAGTGACAATTTGCCCTTGTTCGCGGGCGGATTCCACTTGCTGCACGGCCCGGCGAACCAAACCCCACGCATCCCGCCCCGACGATTTGAAATGCGAAATATGCACCGGCAACTCGGCTTCTCGGCCAATGCGAATTGCTTCATCGACTGCCGCCAACAAGTTCGTGCCTTCGTTGCGAATGTGGCTGGCATAGATGCCTTGATGTTCCGAAATGACTTTGGCAATCGCGATCAGTTCCTCGGTCTCGGCGTAGGTTCCGGGAACGTAGATCAAGCCCGTGGACATCCCCCAAGCCCCATCCTTCATCGCCTTGTCGGCCAGTTCCTTCATCTCTTGGAGTTCTGCTGTAGTCGGAGCGCACAACGCGGTTCCCATGACTTGGCTTCGCAGCGAACCGTGCGCCAACAGGTGGGCCACGTTGGTTCCCACGCCGGCTTGGGTCAGCTTTTTATGGAACTCCGCCACGTCCACCGGACCGAACCCGCAGTTGCCAGTGACAATCGTGGTGCAGCCTTGGGTCAGGTAATTCACCAATCCCGAAATTTGCGGGTCGATGACTTGCGAATCGCTATGGTTGTGCAGGTCGATAAACCCCGGCGAGATCACCAGCCCTCGACAGTCCAATGTGAGCGCCGCTGTGCCCACCGCGAACTGCCCCACGCCGATGATCTTATCCCCCTTGATGGCCACGTCTCCCGGAACGCCGGCTTTGCCCGAGCCATCTACAATCGTGCCGTTTTTCAACAGCACGTCCGCATCCACGGGAACCTCCGCCGCGGGCAGACAATTCCGGTGGTTCCACCCCATAAAGAGGCCGATCACGGCAACCGCAAACCAAAGTCTTCGAGGAATAAAGGCCGACGGCATCAGGGTTCTCCCCTCAAAATGACTGGTTGAATCGAGCGATCCGAGACAGCAAATGATCGTGCCGGAAATACGGGTTGAAGTCAACCATGAATGATTTTCTAATGGAGTTGAACCACTTGAAGCATTCGTAGGGACCGTTCTGCGGCTGATCTGCACAGCGGATGTTGCTTTTCGTTTTCTTTGGAGAGTTCTTCCATGAACCATCGCATGTTCTCCTGCTGTTCTCTACTGGGAAGTTTTCTCTTGGCTCCCTCGTTCCTCTGCGGGCAAACGTCCGAGCATCATGCGGTCGAACATTTAACAGCTTCGGAATTGGGGCCGTTCGATCCCGTCGCAACTCCCGACTTAACAGAAGTGGCGACCATGATCGTTAAGCAGACCAATCAGTTTCGCCAGGCGGAAAAGCGCAAGCCCGTGAAAGTGAACTCCATCCTGCGGACCACCGCCACGGACTTCGCCCAATACATGGCCAAGACGGATCAGTACGGGCATCGGGCCGATGGTCGAGGCCCGTCCGCACGGGTTACGGCTCAGGGTTACCATTTTTGCATTGTGGAGGAAAACATTGCCTACGATTTCAAGACCACAGGATTCACGACGCAAAAACTTGCGAATGCTTTTATGGAGGGCTGGAAAAAATCGCCCCCCCATCGCCGGAACATGCTCGAACCCAACGTGACCGAAATCGGGGTGGCGGTGGCGCAGAGTCAAACCACCGGCGTGTTTTATGCGGTCCAAGACTTCGGTCGGCCTAAAGCGGACAAGATCGAATTCCGCGTGGTCAACCACACAGAAACCCCCTTCGACTATCAAATCGCCGGCCGAAGTTATGAGCTGCCCCGCGCTATTCCCGAGAGCACACCTTGTGTCAGCCGTCCAAACTGAAATGGCAACCCAGCCTGAAATCGGATGTCAAACAAAAGGCGAGCGAATTGGAACCCCACGAGGGCGACGAGTTTCAAGTGGAAGTCGAAGGCGGCAAAATTCACTTAAAACCAGTCAAAGCGACGGAGAACTCAACGCAACCAGGCAAAAACGAGTAGCCGTGAAGAGGCGATCCGGTTTCGGTTTCGCCCGCTTTCCCAACCGGGCGGAAGTTTTTTTGTTACCTTTTTGATTTGGAAGCGGTACTATAGAGAGAACGAAACGAAAGTTCCCTTCCCTCTTTTCCTTTCAAATGGAGTTTCCCATGTCGAAGTTGAATCAGATCGGGAAAACGAAGTGCCTAAGAATGGGCGCTCAAATCACGGCGGGCTTGCTGCTTGCCTTGTCCGTTGGAGTTCATGCCGCGGAAAAAAGCGGGAACTCCCCCGTCGCAAAACAGGCGGTCTCCGGGAGGGAAATTTTCATGCGGGAATGGATTCCCAACGATCCCCGCAGCCACGGTGGCGATGGTTTGGGGCCGGTGTTCAACGATAGTTCTTGCGTCGCCTGCCATAACCAAGGCGGACCCGGCGGCGGCGGAGCGGGCAGCAAAAACGTGAACATCGTCTCGGCCACGTTCAACATGCCCATCAGGCAAAACATGCGGCCAAGACAAGGCGTGGGGGAAACGCTGTTTCGTTCTATTCTAGGTTTGAACAACCAACCCCCTCAGCCGCCCCGCGAACCCACCAAGGAAGAGTTGCAAAAACAACGCAGCCAATTGGTGGAAGAAGCCGCGAAAATCCACCCCGGTTTCCGCACGGCATCCAGCGTGGTGATCCATCACTTCGGCATGAACGACAATTACGAAAATTGGAAATCGGGCTTGCTGACGTCGGAAGATAGGATCGGGATGGATTTCGAGATGACGGCTCCCAGGGCCATGGAAGCCGACATGGTCATGGAAACCAGAATCGAAGCGGTGAAGTCAGAACGCGATAGTGCGGCAGGTGAAGAGGAAGCCGTCGAGGGTCACGTTCACTCAGTGCAGTTGAACCTGCAACGCGGGCGGAATCAATTGCAACAGGTAAAATCCCGCGTGCGTCCGGTGGTACTTTCCTCGGCCAACCAGCGCGGGCATTTTGCGGTGGCCCAATCACAGCGGAATGCCTCGGCATTGTTCGGCACGGGCTTGATCGATGCCGTTCCCGATAAAGTCTTGGAAGCCGCGGCCAAGAAAACGTACAAAGATTTTCCCGAAATTTCGGGCCGGGTCGCCCGCTTGCCGGATGGCAAAATTGGCCGCTTCGGTTGGAAGGCCCAAAAAGCCACGCTGAGGGATTTTACCGTCACCGCCTGTGCGGTGGAGTTGGGTTTGCACGTTCCCGAACATCCGCAATCGGGCGATCCCAACAAGCCGGCCTACAAACCCGTGGGCTACGATTTGACGAAACAAGAATGCGATATGCTGGTCGATTACCTCAAGAATTTGCCCGCTCCGCAAATGCGCAAAGCGGCCCATCCCGTAGAGCAAAAATATCTCGCGGAAGGCAAAGCCTTATTCGCGAAAGTCGGCTGTGCGGCTTGCCATACCGAAAATTTGGGCGAAGCGAAGGGCATTTATAGCGATTTGCTCGTACATGATCTGGGACCGGAGTTGGGCGACACCGGCAGCTACGGCGTGTTTCTGCCGGATTCTCCCGGCGGCGATGATGGCAGCCCCGTCCCGCCGATTGCCGAGTTGACCAAACCGATTCAGCAAGACGCCGGCTTCTTGGGAGGTTTGGCCGAACAACCCAAAGAAGACATCAAGAACATCACCGGGGCCACGCTGTTGGAATGGCGAACCCCGCCGTTGTGGGGCATTAGGGATTCGGCTCCGTATCTGCACGATGGCCGGGCGAAAACGTTGGAAGAAGCCATTGCAATGCACGGCGGCGAAGGCATGCGATCCGCCACACATTTCTTCTCGCTCAAACCGGAAGAACAAAGACAAGTGGTGTTCTTCCTCAAATCGTTGGAAGCCCCCACGCAATCCATCGTAGAACGCTAACAGATTTTGCCAAACCTGAAACACTTCGCCCGGCCACCTCAAAAGCGGCCGGGCTTTTTTGTGATGTCTGTTTCAAGAACCACTTGGGAGTGGGTGTTTCCGGGCGCTCATCGGGGGGTGTTCGCTACCAAGTCGGCGGCATCTTCGGCGGTCTCGAAAACATCCAAGGGTAGGCCGTGAATGAAGTCCGCATCTCGCAATAGCGAACGCACGCCGGGCCGCGGTCGGCATTCCACCAGAAATTGAAAGGCGAACAGTGACGGCCAAATTCTCGCCGACAGCGTGCTGAGGAACCCCAGCCATTTCCCCATCCGCCCGCCCAAGACGGCTTCAAAAGGCGGTCCCAAGGCATGCACGCGATCAACATCGTAACCGCAATCTTCCAGCAGCGTGAGCAAGGTTTTCTTGGTGAAAAGCCGTTTGTGCGTGATGTCCAAAATCCCGCGTTCGGCGTAATTGAAACGGCCAAACAGCAGGTTGAAGCGAATCCCCGCGAAGGCCACGTTCGGTGTGGACAACACCAATCGCGTGGGGCGGTCTCGCTCGGCATCTTGGAAATGATTGTTGCGAATCGCGATCAAAAACGATTCGGGATCGCTTAAATGTTCGATCACGTCCAACAGCAGCATCAGATCGAAGTCGAACGGATTTTGCGGCAGCGGGTCGGCATCGAGATTCGCCCGGCGAAATTCCGTCATCGTGCCCGCTTGCGGCGGGTGGGCATCAATCCCCGTCACCCGGCAGCCCAACTGCTCGCATTTTTGGGCGACGTGGCCGGGACCGCAGCCGATGTCCAACACCCGCTCGGCCCGTTCTCGCTCCACGATTTTAACCGCCAGCGTGTGCGAGGTGTATTCGCCGGGCGTCTTGTCCCGATAACGTCCGTTCTCCAAATGCCGAAACTTCAAAGAGCACAGCATCCCCATGCGATGCATTTTGAACTGGAGCGTCGAAAGCACGACGTTCCAAGCGTAGCGAAATCCGGGCACGCGGCAAACTTCATTTCCGTAAAACGTGGGAATGGGAATTTCGACAACCCTTGCATCAACGTAGGCCGCTTGCAGCAGAATTTCGGTGTCGAAATGGAAATGGTTTGAGTTGACTTCGAAGGGAATCTTTTGCAGAAACGCCGTGCTATAAGCCCGATAGCCCGTGTGATATTCTTGCAGCTTCCATCCCGTGATCCAATTTTGAAATTTGCTGAGCACGCGGTTGCCCGCGATTTTATAGAGCGGCATGCCGCCCCGCCGCGCGCTGGCCGTGGAGTGCATTCGCGATCCCAAAACCACGTCCGCTTGGGTGCGGTTCCATGCCTCGATGAAGTTCGGCAATTCTTCCGGGGCGTATTGGCCATCTCCGTGCAGCAGAATCACGAAATCGAAACCTCCATCAATCGCGATTCGGTAGCCCAACTTTTGATTGCCGCCGTATCCTTGATTGCGGGCGTTTTTCAGCACGGTGAGATTGTCGATTTCGTGTTCTATCGCCCAAGCTCTTAAAGAATCGGGGCCGGCATCGGTCGAGGCATCATCCAGGCAAAGAAAGTGGAGATCTTCGCGATTGAACAACTCGCGGGGAATCCGCGCGAACACCTCCGCCAGATGCCGCTCCGCTTCGTAGGCGACGATCAGAATTAAAATCTTGGCGGCTGGCGTGTTCATGGAAGGGCATCACGGAAAAGCATGAGATGAAACCGGGGTTATTGCATGGCGATTGCGGTTTTCGGTTGGGCTTTGGGGCAGCTTAACGGCGAATCGAGTCGCAGGATTTCATTCGTGCTGACCGACCAGCGCTGGTAGGATTTGACCTTTGGCAACAGTGGGCTGATCCGCTGGAGCGAAAACGCCTCTTTCTCGTCATAGCCCAGATAGACCAGCCAAAACCGCGAACGCGAGGCGGTTCCCGTGCAATCCAAGAACTCGCACCAATTCGCACGGACGTTGTTTTGATTGATGAAAAACTTCGGCAGCGAAACCATCGCGATAACCGCCGATCGCATATTCGGTATATCCGTGGGCCAGGTTTTTGGGCGGGTTTCGTTCCGCCCGGCCTAGGTAATAGTCCAGCACGTTCCGCGTGGCATCATCCACAATCACCACGTCCGTTTGGGGGATCCTATCCTTGAAGACGGCAACGGTCTCTTCGACATTGGCAATTGTCATCGGCGTCTCGAACCGCGCGATCGGAAGCACGGCATGCGTGATCGCCCAGAATCCCAGCAGCAGCGTTGCCAAGACCGCGGGGATGCGACGGCCAGGCAGAAAGGAATGGGCCAAACACATCGCCGCCGCCGCCACCACGAAGGGAACCAACCATACGGAATGCCGCGTCGGTCCCAACGGATAGATCAACCGGCAAAGCAGCACGTTCGCGACGACCAAAGGCAGCAGTATCAAAACCAATCGGCTGGCTAACAGCGAGCGGGGCAGTTTTTCCTCGCGGGCTTTCCGCACAAGCAACCAACAGGCCCCAACCATCGCCAAGGGAATCAGAAAATAAAAGTTCCCGAACACAAACCCCAAGAACTGCAAGGTTTTTATGGCGATCATTTTGACCGTCAAACCCAGGCCGGGCGTTCCGTGAACGTCGCGAAGCCAGTCTTCCCAGAGATTGTCTCGCGTTGCGCTCTGCACGAATTTGGCAACGTGGCTGACGTAAAAAAATCCGCAGATCGCGAGAATTAACACTTGGCCGCTCGCCCAAATCGCCGCAACTTTGAGGGGAATCTGTCGAGCCAAAACCGGGACAAGCACCGCGATTCCCAACACGAGCGTAAACCACGCTGCACTGTAATGGGTGAAGTTGGCAGCGGCGAGGCAAGCCGTCATTCCGAGGGCGGAACCTGCCGAAGGTTTTTTCAACAGCCGGGCCGCAAAGTACAATGCCCCGAAAAAGAAACACATCAGCAGGGTGTAGCTTCTCATCACGCTGGAGATGCGAATCATCGGCGGACTGAAAGCCAAAAGCACCAAACCCACGATTCCCGCTCGGCGACCGGCCCACTCGTGAAGCCAAAGATAGCCCAGCCCCAGCGAGAGCACGCCGAACACCAACGAGGGAATCCGCAAAAACGCTTCGGACGTGCCGAGTTTGATCCAATAATGATAGAACAAAAAAATCAAGGGCGGATGCGTGTAAAGTTTGCTGCCTTCATAAGCAGAGGCTAGGTCCGGCTCTTTCGCCGCTTGAAAGTGCATGGACTCGTCGAAATCCAAATAAAACGCTTCCAACATTTGATAGCGCAGCAATCCGCCCAACACGATGATCGCCAAGATCAAAACCCGCGGCCATCGCGAAGGCCGTTGATGATTGGGCGTGGTTTCTGTTTCTGTCATTAGTTCTCTCGCGCGGATCGCGAAAACGGGTTGCGGGCGTTATTTGGAGAGTTTCAAACCGGGACGGAAAACCTCGGCGGGAAAATGCCCCCGCCAAAGGGAGAGCGCTCGGCCCGCGTGGGAAAGATACGTGTAATAGCGTTGGACTTGCTGAGGGGTGAGATCATCAATCGTCTTCACCAACCACCCTGCCGCACGGATGCGGACTTTCAAGGGGGGCAAAACTTCCGCTGGGGCAAAGGCCCACCATTCCAACGCATGCCCGGTCGCCAAGATGTGGCGGGCTTGCGGTCCCAAAGGGCTGGGGGCATATTCGGGTTGCGGGCCATCGGCTTCCACGCCGGGCCAATCCGCCGACCAATAGCCTTCTTCGTGCTGATTGGCGATGAGGCGGGCGGTGGCATCTTGCAGATAGACAATCACGCGAGACCGCATTTCCGCCGACAGCAGTCCGTGCGTCTCATCCACGCGCAACAACATCACCAAAGCGTGCAGACGATGGTTTCCAAAGCACACGCCTTGAGCCAGACGTTGCCTCATCAATCGCCCGGCCAAACGGTCCCAAGTGATTTCCTGGCCTTCGGTACTCTGCCAACTTTTGACGTGGGGCAAGTAATGCAAAAAAGCCAGCGTAGACCATTCGTATTCCACCTGGTTCAGCGTGAATTCCCGCAGCGAAGATTCCAGCACGGCTCGCAATTGGTATTCGCCTTCCGGGGCGATGACGGGATAATCCAAAGGCGTGCCCACCTCGGCGAGACCGGCGAGCGTGTGATCGACGTGGCTTGCGGTGGCGTTTCCTTCCCTCGTGCGTAGCGCAACCCCGCCGCGCACGTCGGGAACCAAAAACGGTTTGGTCTTCGGCCCCCAGGCTTGGGAAAATCGGCGATGATCCAGCAAAATTTCTCGCATCTCCTGGCCGGAAAGACAGTCCGGGTCGGCGAACACGGCTTCCACGCCCCAAAACCTCAGCGCATGATCGACCTGATTGATCGCCGGATTCCCGCCCCTTAAACGCGGCTTCAATTTTTCGAGCACGCGCTGAAGTTGCGCATCGGAAATTATCTCCGGCTCATTGTAAAGCGGGCGCACGCGGACGGGTTCGGTCGCGGGTTCCGGCAGAGTTTGCACCGAAGTAATCTCTTCGTATCGCCAACCCGCCGCGCCCAACAACGCCGCCAACAATACAAACTGCGCTCCACAAAACCCGATAATTTTCCAAGACACGATATTCTCCGATTTCAGCACGTCAAAAGAGTTTCCAAGTACGGAGGGTGTCAGCCCCCTGGTTAGGTGGAATGCTTCAGAATTTCTTTTGTTGAGATCCGCCGTGTCTTCCGATTCTTGCGGGGGGTCTTTATCGGCAGGGATCGCCGACTTGCGGACGGCGACCAAACCCAGATCATCCTCGTACACGATTTTCCAGGCCGCCTGCTGCCTAAGGCGCGGGATAAATTGGGTTCAAGCTCCTTGTGAACCACAAGGGTATTAATGCGGTACTTTGCCAAACGGGCTTCCCAGCCGGAGAACCCGTTGGAGATCGCGAGATAATCCTTCCAAACTTTGGGCGGAACGACGTGGACCACGTTGGTGGTCATCATCACCTGCAAATCGGGCGGCCCCTCTAACACCAGCCAATCGCCCCACCATTGCGGATTGAAGATCTGCCCTTGGGGCGGATGCTGTTTGAGGTAATCGGTCAATTCCAACGGAGTCTGCCGATGGTATTGCATGTCCCGAGCGCGGGTGTTCCTCCCAACAGCAAGAAACTCGCCGGAGAAAACGCGAACGCCAACCAGATGACCAACAAGCCGAACATGGCAAATCGCGAGGATTCGTAGTCGGCAAGCTTTTGGAATTTCCGACAAATGTTGGCGAAGGGGGTCGCAGTGAGTTGGTCCCAGACATCTTTCAAATGCGGAGCCACGACCAACATCCACACCGCGCCGTACCAAGCGATCATGCGAACCCGCAAGCAGACGGCCAAGGTAAAAATCGCCAACAGAATCACATCTGAAACGGCCACCCGCAATCGGCTATGGCGAAGCAGAACCAACAACATCACCCAAGAACACCCCATCGCGATGCCCTCCAGCGAAACCATCTCCAACGTGTACCATTCCAGAATGTCTTTGAGGTTGGGGTTCGAGGGAAACATCACCGTGTGCAGCAGAAGATCCAAGCCGTAAGGATTCGCGAGCGTGGCCAGCACCGCGAGTTCGGTCAACCAGACCAGCCGGCGAAAATGGGCATCCGCGAAGAGAGCCGAGAGCCTGCGTTCCCGCCAAAGAGTTTCGATGCCGCGACCGAGCGCATAGCCTCCCAATACCGCGAACCCCACGATGAACGAACCGTGCAAATTGGCCCACAACAAGAACAAGGCAGGAACGCCGGCCCACAATAACAGCTTGTCCCAGGCCGAGAGTTCGCAATCGGTCTCGCCCGGTTGGCGAGTGCGGCCCGGATCGGACCTCACGACCAGCCACAACAAAATCGCGAAGCACAATCCGCCGAACATCTCCGGGCGAATCACCGCATGCCGGCCGAAATTGATGCCCCACGCCAAAAACGCCCCGGCTGCGGCAATCCCCAAGCGGCCCGTTTGCAGAAAAACCACGCGGGCCAGCACCAGATAGGTCAGCGTGATCGAGACGGCGAACAAGGCGGAATACGCTTCCGGTCCACCCAATCTTCCCGCCGACGCCAACAGAATTTGGCTTAGCCAAGCGGTGCATTTGACGGGCATGCCTTCGGCCAACGCGACAAACGGATCATCGGTGGGCAACGCCCGATGATCCAAAATCCAATTCCCGTAAGCCACGTGGCCCCAGATGTCTGAAAAAAACATCCGCATGTAATTGTTGAACATGAAGAACAAGGCAAATACGAGAATGAAGGCGAAATGCTTGCCCTTCCAATTCCAAAAATCCGCGAAGCGCTGCTGCCAAAAGTTCGCGGATTCCAAGCCCGGATCTTTGGTGTCTTCCGTTACCGCGATGGGTTGTTCAATCAATTGCGACATGAATGTCTCTGGCGAATCCGAAGGAGATAAGAAATGGCAATCGGGCGAGAGTTAGGAACCGATGCTGGGGACGGCTTCGGTTTCTTCAAAATGGCCGCGGGAAGAATCGCGAGAGGAAAACTCGGAATGCGACGTTTTTAAGTCTTCGCCGGGTGCGGGAAAGTTGGTGGCCCGATCCACGAGGAACTGCGGTCTGCCGCGAACTTGATCGTAAATTCGCACCACGTATTCCCCTAAAATGGCGACTCCCAACGAATTGAGCACCCAAAGAAGGAAGCGGTCATCAAACTGGAGGCCCAACCGGGCGTGGCTTCATGCACGATGAGTTTTTGATACAGCGTGAAAACCGTCAGCCCCAGGCAAACCAGCCAAGACACCAAAGCGATGAGGTAGAACATCGTCAAAGGCACGCGGGAGAAGGAGAAAATCGCGGTCTTGGCCAGCCGGCACAATCCGAAAAAGGAAACGCGGGGGTTGTCATCGTGGCGGGGCAACCGTTCGACTTCCACGCCGATTTGCCGATACCCGACCCAACTCCGCAGGCCGGGAAAATAACGGTCTGTGTCGGACACGCGGGAAAGTTCGCCCACAATCCGCCGGTCGATCAGCCCGAAGTTCCCCGCATCTTTAGGGATCGGCGTCTGCGACACAAAATTCAGCACGCGATAAAACGCCGAGAACATTAACTTCTTCACAGGGTTTTCTTTGCGCCGGTGCGGATGGCGTAAACCACATCGTAACCGCGAACCCAAAGATCCAGAAACACGCCGATGGCTATAGGATCGTCTTGGCAATCCGGATCCATCACGATCACCGCATCGCCCGTGGCATACGTCAACCCCGCCTGTAACGCGGCTTGATGCCCGAAGTTCCGCGAGAAATGCACGACCCGCACGTTCTCTTGCCGATCGGCCAAATCATCCAAAACTTGCCCGCTGCCATCCGTGGAGCCATCGTTGATAAACAGGATCTCGGATCGGCAGGGAAAATCGGCCATGACCTCCTGCAACGCCGCCGTCAATTGTTCCAACACTTGAACTTCATTAAATACCGGAAGCACAAGCGACACGGCGGCTTGATAAAGTGATCGCGAATTGCGGCGAGATTGAGGCATATCCAGGCTTCCCAATAAGAGAGAAACCCATAAGGTAGCAATCGCCGTTCCATACCGGGAAAACCCCGGCAGCGAATGTGTTACAATTTGTGGCACGGAGTTCGCATTCCGATTCCCGCAAGGGTCGCCATGACTTTTAGTACCGCATTTGCGATCAAAGGCGAGCGGGGGCGTAAGCCCCTGGTAACTTGGAATGTTCCAAAACCTGAGGTGAATTCCTGACCAATACTGGGCAAGATTCGCGGTATTTTAGAGAGTTGATGCAATGGGATTGAACGGGGTGGCTACCGTCAAGTTGGGACAACGGGGAAGCCTCGCCGCGGCGTGCGGGCTGCTTTTGCTCGCCACGTATGCCATTCCGCAGTTCTTGCGGATGCCCCTGACCAACGATGCCCAAATGTACGACCTGCAAGTTCGCCTCATCGCAAAAGGCGGCGTGCTTTACCGCGATGTGTTGGAACCCAACCTGCCCGGCGTGGTGTGGATTCAATCGTTGGTCCGCCAAATCGCGGGGCCATCCACCGAAGCCCTGCGGGGGTTTGATTTGCTGGTGTTCGCCGGCGTGATGTTCTTCGTCAGCCGATGGTTTCGGGCGGTGGGTTGGTCGGCGGCGAGTCGCATTTGGCTGATGGCCGTTTGTTTTGGCTTTTACGTATCGCAGTCGGAATGGTGTCATACACAACGGGACGGTTGGTTGTTGCTGCCGGTTCTCGCCGCCATTTCCATCAGGCAACACCTCGTTTTCCGGCAGTTTGAACAAAGCCCGACCCGTGCCGCCCTCTTCACTTCTGCCTTGGCGGAAGGATTGCTCTGGGGAATCGGCGTGTGGTTGAAGCCCCACGTTTTAATCGCCGCCGCCTTGGTTTGGATCGTGGCCAATCTGATGGCTCGTCCGGGGTTTCGCGTGGTTTACGATTTCGCGGGGTTGCTTCTAGGCGGGCTAATTGTGGGCGGCCTGGGCGTGGGTTGGATGATTCACCACCAATGCTGGCAACCGTTTTGGGAAACGGTCTCGAATTGGAACCCCCAGTATTTCGCGGCGGGCAAAGCCAATTGGACGCTCCCCCGCTTTTTGGGGATGGCTTGGCGAATGTCGCCTTGGATTTTCCTGCACGTCCCGGCGGTTTGGATTTCGCTCCGCTCCATTGCAACAGCAGTTCGCGATCATAATCTGGATCGCCTCGCCGCGATGCGGGCAATTCTTGCCGCTTGCTATTTGGGTTGGCTCGTCCAAGCCTTTTTGTTGCAGCATCTGTTCGATTACGTTCATTCCCCGCCGATCTTGCTCGCGATTTGGGTCGTGGCAGGTTCCGTGGTTCCGCGATTTGACGAGTGCCCCATTCGAGCCACGGTGATTGGATTTCTCGCGCTCGCGGTAATCGCTTCCCCCTTGGCAACCCGCAAGCGCCTGGAACGCTTGGCAAGAATGCTTTCATCCCCAAGACCGCGCGGCCCTGTTCGAGAAACTGGCCGTACTCATCAGCCCTAAATGGCAAGATCTGGAAAACGTAGTCCGATTTCTCGAAGAACAACATCCGGGTTCGCGGGATGTGTGCTGTTATCAAAGCGATTTGGTATCGCTTTACAATCGCCTGGATTTGCTGCCGCCCACGCGCTTCGTTTACGTCCAAGAACTGATGATCTACTTTCCCGGCCGCCGCAATCAGATTCTTGCAGAAATCGCCCAAACTCCGCATCGGTTCATCGTCACCGATGTGGCCACCGCGCAACTCCCCTCCCTGCTCTACCGCAAGCTGTTTTCGGCGGAGTATCAAACCGCTTTGAAAAAAGCGGGAATTAAACGTCGGCCCTATCCGTGGGGTTATCCGCTCATCTATCAATCCGGGAACTATTTAGTGCATCAAATTCCCGCCCAGGCCGGTGCTTCCACGAAGTGAGGATCAAGAAATCCGAGGTGTTCTGAAGCATTCAAAATGAGCGGGAGGCTTACGCCCCCCGCTCGCCTATTTTTGGTTGGGGAGTCTATGTCGCTTTGGCGGGTTGGGATTTGAGGATGCCCAGGCGGCGGAGTTTTTTATAGAGTCCCACGCGGCTTAAACCCAGTGCCTTGGCCGTCGCGGTGCGGTTGTTGTCGTGTGCTCGCAGGGCTTCTTGCAGCATTTCCTTTTCACTTTGGGCCACGCGGTCGGAGAGCGTCCAACCGCCCCGTGCGGAGTTCGCTCGCTCGGGTTCGCCCGGCTCGAAAAACTGTGCCCGCAGAATCGCCGGCGAAAGATCGTTCACCGTCAACTGCTCGCCTTCGCAAAACAGCACCGCCCGGCGGATGTGGTTTTTCAGTTCGCGAATGTTGCCCGGCCAAGGGTAAGTTTTCAGGGCTTCCAAAAAGTCACTGTGGACCGAGCGAATCGCGATTTCGTGCTTCTCGGCGAACTCCGCGACGAAGTCCATCGCCAAGGGCACGATGTCGAGCGGGCGATCTTTGAGGCAGGGCAGCGGAAATTCCAGCACGTTCAGCCGATAATACAAATCTGCCCGGAACTTGGCGCTTTCCGTGAGTTCTTCCAGATTCACGTTCGATGCCACCACCAAGCGGGCTTCGGAAAGCCGGGTTTCGGTGGAGCCGACCATTTCGTATTCGCCCGTCTCGATCACGCGGAGCAACTTGGCTTGTTGCTTGGGATCGAGGACATCGATTTCGTCGAGCAGCAACGTCCCGCTGCCGGCGGCTTGGAAGCGGCCGATCTTATTGCGATCCGCCCCCGTGAACGCGCCGCGGGCGTGGCCGAAGAGTTCGCTTTCGATCAAGTCCGCCGGTAGTGCGCCGCAAGCCAGCGTCTGGAATGGCCGTTCGCGACGGGGAGAGCGGTTGTGGATGAATTTCGCCAGCGTGGTTTTGCCCGTTCCCGTGGAACCGATAATCAACAGCGTCACATCGCGATGAGCCACCCTTAGCAGGTTTTCCAAGACCGGAAACAAAGCGGGCGTGAACGTGCGAATGCCGACTTCCTCCGCCTCCGCCACGAAACGGCGGGGCACGGGCTGAGCGCGGCGGGAGTTCAAAATCCGTTCTAACGATTCAATGATTTCCTCCGATTCTTCCCAGCGCTGCTTTGTTTTCAGCCGCTCTTGGGAAAGCAGATCCGCATAAGCGGCCACCGAAATCGGCAGCGCCTCCATCATCAACGCTGATGACGTTGACGGCGGGCAAGCGGCCGGCAATGACTTCGCCCAGAAAGGCGGCGGCTTCCCGGAGAGGGGCTTCTCCACGAAGATCGAGAACAATCGCAGGAGCCGATTGGCCCGAAATCTGCTGAATAGCAGCTTCGCTGTCCTCGACCTGAGAAAGCGGAACTTGGAGGCTTCCCGAAAGAAACGCCTGAGCCGCTCGAATAAATCGGAATCACTCGTCAGTAACACACAGTGGTTGTCCATCAAATCGTGGCTTCCTTAAACAATAGGGATCACTTTTCAGGAAGGATTCAACAAGATGCGGGAGGCCGAAAACAAATCGTCAATCGCAATTTCCCCTCTTGGCAAATGGCGGGCCGAACTGCGCTGGGATACACGAGGGATTCCCAGGGGTGGCACGTTGTTGCAGCAAGGAAACACGAACCGCGTTCCCATCATGTTCCGTGGCCCAAACTCTTCGCAAGAAAAAAATAGGCACAATTGATAAAATTGCCAAGGATCGCTTCGTTTGCCAATTGTCCGCTGGGGATTTTTTGCCTGCGGAGCGATTTGAAAACGATTCGGTCTGCAAGCGTTAGCGATTCCAAACGTTTGCGCTAGCGTTTGTTGTCACCTCCTTTTAGCCATTGAAATGGGTGAGATTTTGACTCCCGACTTGTCCGTGGTCGTTCCGACTTATTGCGAAGCCGCCAACTTGACGGAGTTGGTTTCCCGAATAGATGCCGCCACGCGGAACGCAGGAATCGCGGCGGAAATCCTCGTCGTGGATGACAACAGCCCGGATGAGACTGTGGCCGACTGTGCGGAGTTGTCGAAGAGGTTTCCACTGCGATTGATCGTGCGGAAAACCGAACGCGGTTTGTCCTCGGCGGTGATGGCGGGGATGCGGGCGGCGACGGGGCGAATCTTCCTCTGCATGGATGCGGACTTGTCCCACCCGCCGGAAATGATTCCCGAACTTTACCGCGCTCGCCGAGGGTCACGAAAACGAAACGGATTTCGTGATCGGCAGCCGATACACTCCCGGCGGCGGAACCGATGAAGATTGGGGACTGCTGCGGCAAATCAATTCCCGCGTGGCGACTTGGTTGGCCCGCCCGTTGACCCGCATCAGCGATCCGATGGCCGGCTTCTTCGCCATCCGCAGGGAAACTTTTGAATCCGCCGAAGAACTCGACCCCGTGGGATTCAAAATCGCTTTGGAATTGATCGTCAAATGCCGCTGCCAAAACGTCGCAGAAGTACCGATCCAGTTCCACAACCGCAAGCACGGTGAAAGCAAACTCAACCTCAAAGAGCAGCTCAATTATCTCAGGCATCTCAAACGGTTGTACGCGTTTCGCTGGAAAGATCCCGCTTGGCTGGTGCTGTTCGGCTGCGTGGGGTTGTCGGGCTTCGGCATTGATCTGGTGCTGTTTTATCTGTTGATGCAATTCCTCTCCGTGGGCACGGCGGGCGGGTTTGCGATCTGGGGCGCGATGAGTTGGAATTACGTCCTCAATCGCACGATCACCTTTCGCAATACGCCGCGCAGACCTTGGCTTCGGCAATACGTCGCGTTTTGTGCGAGTTGTTTGGTCGGAGGCATTTTCAATTGGATCACGCGGGTGGGGTTGGTGAAAGAGGCCGCTCATTTCGCCGCCCATCCGCTGGAAGCCGCCGCGATTGGCGTGCTGGCGGGCATGGTCTTCAATTTCCTCTGCTGCCGATTCTTTGTGTTCGCCGGCCCGGAATCGGTGTTTCCCCCCTTGCTGCCGGACCACGCCCCGCAATTGCGATCCGAACGCCAATCCTTGGCCACCGCCGCGAAACCGGGTGATTAGACAGATTCGTTTGGCGGCTCATCCGTTTTGAATAGCCCACGCGCAATCAGGGCGCAGGCGATTAACAGGGAAACTACGGAAATCCCCGCACCGATTTTGAAGCCGGGCGGGGAGTAGGTCAATTCCACGCGATGGGTTCCCTTCAGCAACGGAATCCCGCGAAACGCAACGTTCGCAGGCACGATTGGCGTGCGGTTTCCATCCACCGTGGCCGACCAACCCGCTACGAAGGTGTCCGTCAGCACGAGATAGCCCGGCTGCGTCAACTCGGCTTCGATCACCACGCGGTTGGGCGAATACTCCCGAATTGCCGCTTCGCGAAACGGTTGCCTTTTTCCCGCGGGCAGCACGTCCCGGTCAACCAAAACTTCTTCCCTGGGCTGCACGGTGGCGAGTTGTGCGGACCATTTCGAGTCCCCATTCAAAACCCGCGTCTTTCCCAGCACGTAAGCTCTGGGAAAGACCGCGTTCTTTTCCAAAATTTGATAAGGCAGCCTCACCGCTTCTTCGCCGGCCAATGTCACGTCTGGCGGGATTTGGCCGATTTGCACGGTTTTCCAACCGGGAATCGCAGGCGTTGCCGTTCCTGGAATCACGGCGTATTTCACGCCCAAAAGCTCAACGACATTCGGGCGAAACCGCCGGGGGTCCGCAGGAATCAGCCCCACGATTTCTCCCTCGGGACTTTGTTCGGGAACCAACGCATCGAACAAAATCGCCGTCCGAGTTAAAGGCACGGGATCGTAGCCATGCACCTTGCGAATTCTTTGCGACCAGGCTTCCCGGTCGGTCAATAAATCTTGATGGACCAAGACCCTTTGCCCATCGGCATGCCGGCTGAGAAACTCGGAAAGCGGCCCTTCCCTGCGAAGCGATTCCTCGGGGACCACGGCCAACACGCGGGAGGCGATGTGGAAGGTTTCGCCCCCCATTACTGCGAGAATCGCCACAATGCCGATGCCCGCAAGCATTCTCCGCCGATTTTCCAGCAGATGCCGCGTGCCCATCGCCGCCAAAACCGCGACCGTGAACGAAGTAAAAAACAGCCCCCGCCCCGGAGAGCGAAATAACGCAAACCCCGGCACGGCATGAAACAGCCATCCGTAAATCGGCGTAGAGTTCCCGAAGGCAATCACGCCGCCGATGACTCCGACCAGCACGTACCGCCAAACCCCGCGGTTCCGCAGGTCCGAAAGAATTCCCCAAACCGCGAGCGCCAAGGCGGCCCAGCCGAAGTGAAAAAAAGTCTCCCAAAAAAACGAACCGGGACCGCGATAATTTTCCGGCCCACCGAACGCAAAGGGTTCCCACAATTGCCGAAAACTGCGGGCATCCAAGGAAATCACCCCGGCTTGTTCCAGAGACAACCCGCCGGAACGCACCGCTTGTTTCGAGCACAAAAACTGCGGCAGCAAGTCGGCGGCGACCAACCCCACGGTCAACATTCCCAAGCCCAGCCAGCATGCAATCAACTTGCGACGCATGCCGGGCAGCGGGCGTTCGGGAACGCAGATTTCCAGCAAAACCAGCACACTGAGGAACAAGACCAGGTAATAAAACTCTTGGGCATGCCCGCAGAAAAAGCAGCAGGCCAACACGAGGGAAAGCCGAGGCCAGGCGTTTTCATTGCCCGAGCGAAGTCGTTCAAACACCAAGAAGGCCCAGGGAATCCAGGCGATCAGGCAGATTTGGTTGTAATGTCCTTCGCCCGTTTGGGCCAGCAAATACGGGGCGGTCAAATACGCGCACCCGCCCACAAGACCCGCCGACCAACCGCACCCCAATCGACGGGTCAGAAAATAGACGCCGAACCCTCCCCACCAAAGATGCAACACCAGCATCCAACCCGCCAGCCAAGGCCCTTCAAACAACAGGTAAGCCCAATTCGGCGGATAGAACAGGCCGCTTTGCGGATTGCCCAGCCAGGGAGAGCCTTCCAGCAAATAGGGATTCCAAAGCGGAACCGCTCCCTCCCGATTCAAGACTTCTCGCGGGAATGACCGGCAGGCCAAAAAAAATTCCGTCAGATCGTTCCGGCCTCCAGACTGCGGCCCCACCAGCAGGCCCTTCGGCTGAAGTACAAGCTGCGAACAAGCTACCAAAGCAAAACAAGCCAGCATCCCCGCCGCCAGGAAATGCTGAGTTTTCGGGTATCGGGCCAAGCGTAAGTTCCTTCAAAATCAAACAATGGGCAGTCGCGTCCTCGCGGGATCTTTGCAAATCCGACACCAATCGCGGGAAGAAACCCCCGGCATCGCCAAGGCAATTCCCGAAAACTCCCATTTATGCGGAATGAAACGATTGGCACATCGTATGCTAGTCTCTCGCGGGTGACGCCGTTCGCATGGAAGTCGCGGAATGCCGCAAAACACCGATTTCCGATTGTCTGAACAGCATGAACCACGAACAAAATTCCTGCCCGGAAACGAAAACCTCACTCTCCATCGCCCGCGTGTTGATGGTGCTGATCGCCAGCGGCCTGTTCGCGATGTTCGGACGTGGATTTTTCTCGTCCCTGAAACCCCCAGAGGGGGCCGTGATGGATTTTTACAAGGAATGGAACTCCGCCCGCAACTGGCGTTTCGGCACGCCCGTTTATGCGAATCATCGCGAAACTCTCGAGCGGGATCTCGGCATCGATCCCCATCGCTTTCAGTTTCACGAGGAATACAACACGCATCCGCCCACCGCGATTTTGCCGGCCCTTCCGCTCGCGTGGTTTCCTTATCCCCAGGCCCATTTGATCTGGAATTTGTTCAGCCTGGCCGCGTTTGGGGCAAGTTTGGGGCTGATTTTCCGCGAGTGCCGGATCAATTGGAGCTTCGCCCAGTTTTTGCTGCTGGCCGCGATGCTCTTGATCTGCGATCCGTTTCGGCAGACGTTGAATCAAGGGCAACTCAATGCCGTTTTGCTGTTGTGTTTGGTTGGCGGGTGGGTTGCGGATCGGCATGGTCGGATCGGCTGGACGGGTTTTTGCATTGCTTTGGCCTCTGGCTTAAAACTTTTCCCGGCACTTCTCATCTTCTATTTCGCCGCCCGCAGGCAATGGAAAACCGTGGCCGCGATTCTGGGTTGGGGCCTGGTCCTCTTCCTTCTCACCGTAGCAGTGTTGGGGCCTGCCGGCTTCGCGGATTATCTCCAAGGCCCGATTCACCAGCTTGGCCCCTACGTCAACGAATGGGGGAACGTGTCCATTGTCGCGTTTTGGGAAAGGCTCTTCGGTGTGCCGACTTATCGGGTCGAACCGTTCTTCTTCTCACCCCTCGCCAAAACTTTGGGCATCGCATTCACGGATTTGCTGCTGCTTGCGGTGATTGGCCGATGGGCCTGGACGGCCAAAACGCGGCGGGAATGTGACCGGGCCTATGCGGCGTTTCTGGTCGCGATGATTCTCTTGTCCCCCATTGCCTGGGGCCATTATTTTCTGCTGCTCACCCTGCCGCTGCTGCTGTTGTTCGGCGACGAAAAGTCCCGCCCCCGCACTGGCCCGGCCATGCGAGTTCTGCTGTTTTTCGTGGTGGCCTCCGTTTGGCTGACCCCGCTGCTGTTCTGGCGACCTTTGCTGGGGACGGTTTCCGCCTCCGCAGTGGCCAGTCGGCCTTCGCTTCCCCAGCATGCGCAGGGCTATCGAGGCCAATTTGCCGAACCGATAGAGTCCCTTACCCTGCTGTCCTATCAGTTTTACACTCTTTGGGCGTTGTTAAGCTTGCTCAGTTCAAAGCCAATCTTCCGCCGCGAACCCGCTCTGAAGGTTGAAACACGCTCCCTTCCCCAATCCGAGCACCAAGAGACCGCGCTTTGTTGAGGCCAGTTTCCTTGGAAACCTTCGGGCAACGGGGAATCCGCCTTCGCGCGGACTTTCTACCCGAAACAGACGGCCGTCACCGCGAACTCGGCAAATTACCTGCAACCCGCAAAAAATTTTTCCGGGGGTCATCCCCCCAAAAGTCCGGCTCCAACCCCACCAAGAAACTGGCCAGATTTGGAGGATTAGGAAAAATAAATAATCCAAGTTCTTTACATTCGGTTAAATTGGGTGTACTTTCTGTAGGGATCGTAGGGATTGCGGATGTATCTTTTTAGTCAATCACCTGAATAGTCGCCAAGGGTTACCATTAATGCTTGAGCATGCTGCTCCCCCTGCTATTCCTCCGCCAATCTTCTGGGCAATCTGTTTGATCGGCCCGAACGCGTCCTCAATTGCGAATCGGCCCTTTCCCCAATGAGTCGACGCTGTGTTGCCATGAACCCGACATGCGGTTGGGGATGAGTCGAACTCTCTCTCCCAGCATTCCCAACCCAAACCCGACACACTTAGAAGCACGCTCTCTTATTCACACCGCTTAGAGGAACTCACACATGCTGCTCACCAGTTGGTTGACCGATCTGTTTCGCGTTCGTTCGCTCCGTTCCAACCGCCGGCGTCGAACATCCCGCCGTTCTCCTTTCCGCATCCAAGCCCCGCACCTCGTGGGCCAATCGGAACGCCTAGAAGACCGCACGCTGCTATCGACCTTCTATGTGGATAATGCCGCCGATTACGTCATTACGAATAACCAAGGCGGCGCGGGTTTGGACGCCGGCGATAAGGTAACGTGGGATACGGCTGCCACGCATCCCGCCGGACCGGTGGCGAATTTGACCTTCGGTGTCGATGCCTTTGCGAGCATTAAAGATGCCGTCGATGCCGCCAACGGAAGCAGCGATCCCTCGGACACCATCGACGTGGCGGCTGGGACGTTCATGGAATCGGATCAAAGCATCATTCTTACCAAATCCATCACCATTTCGGGGCCGAATCTCAACATCAGTCCCAATACCGGATCTCGCTCAAGCGAGGCCATCATCACCACCGCGGGTACGGATGATCCGAATGGTCTCGGGACCGTCTTTCTGCTCAATGCACCGAATCTCACGGTCAAAATTGAGGGCCTGGAATTCGATGGCACGAGCAGCCCCGTCAACGATTATTACTCCGGCAATTCGGTGGATCTTGAGAAAAACGTTTTCAATAACATCGGTTCCCACGGGATGTATTTTGACCATCCGATCTTAACGGTGAATGACAACCGCTTCACGGGCGGCGATTTCGGCTCGGAAGATACAATCCAGATTGGGGCTGACGAGACGAACCGTGCTTCCGTGAACATCACAAATAATGTTTGGAGCGGCGTGGACACCGCCGCTCTCAATTTAAGCGATGTCACCGGAACGGTCTCCGACAACCAATTCTCGAACATCACCTACTATGGAGTGCTGGTCGCAAACCATACCGGCAATTTATCTATTACGGGTAACACGTTTGATAACGTGACGAACCCGCTTCCGGGAACCGTCGCAACCTACGGGGCCGGCGTGCGGTTTTACAATCCTTTGTCTACAGATCCCGTGACGATCACGGGCAACATCTTTGAAAATTCCTACGAAGGCGTTTCGTTCCGAGCCGGCGGAGACATCTCCGGCTTGCCAATCGACATCCATGGAAACACTTTCACGAACAATACCCAGTCGATCTATCAGGATGGGGCGGGTACGCTCGATTTGACGGGCGGCAATACTTTTGACGGCGTCGATTCCAACACGGCCGACCTGGCCCAACTTTTCGCCATCGAAGACGACATCCATCATGCCACCGATGAAGCGGGCAAAGGTTTCGTCAGTGTTCGCGCGGGAAATGTCTACGTCACCCAAGACAGCGGCAGCATTCAGCGCGGAATCGATGCCGCCACGGCGGGCGATACCGTGAACGTGGCAGCCGGGACTTTTGTTGAGCAAGTTACGATTGGCAAGGATCTGTCGCTGATCGGGGCCGGTGCCGGCAGCACGGTAATTCAGGCTCCGGCGAGTGTGGTTGGTCTCGATCCTAACTTCACGAACTCCTCCCAAGAGATTCAGCCGATTTTGGGTATCAAGAATGCGGATGTGACGGTTCAGAATTTGACGGTGGATGGACTTGGAAACGGAAGTGCCAATACCGGCTTCGCGGGCATCGGCCTCTATAATGCGGGCGGCACGATTGGCAGCGTCCACGTCACGGGAATTCGCGATGGAGGCGTGGGCGGGGTCATCACCGGTGCGCAGCACGGCTGGGGCATTCGCGGACTGGTCGATACCGGCAGCCGCTCGCTGATTATTGGAAACAGCCAAATCGACGACTTCCAAAAGAACGGCATCGATCTCCGCGCGAGTGGGGGTGGCGCGTTGAATGCCCAGATTTTGGACAGCGCGATTACGGGGGCAGGTTCCACCACGGCGATCGCCCAGAACGGGATTGTGTTCGTTGGCAGTACGACCGGCACGATTTCTGGAAACACGATCTCGGGCATCGGCTATGACGGGACGGGCACGGAGTCCACCACCATTTTGATGTTTAGCGGTTCTGACGGCGTGGCCATCACGGGAAACACCATCACGGGAACTGCTGCACAGAGCGCGGATGGCATTTACTTGCAAGAGTTGAACGGAGCCACGGTGAGCGGAAACGCGGTGACGGGTTTCAGCCAAAAGGGGCTTTATCTAGATTCCAGCGTCTCTAACGTAGTCGTCCAAAACAATTTCCTGACGGGCAATGGAACCGGAATCCAGGCGGACTACACAGCAGCAAATGCGGCCAACTTCTCGACCAACGCTGCCTTCAACAATGACCTGAGCGGGAATACCGTAGCCGTCTCTGCATTCAACGATGACACGATGGCGGCCACCGCCGGAGCCGATCCCGCGTTCGCTGCCTCCGGCAACTATTGGGGTACGACGGACGACAATGCCATTCTGGCCCTCACCAGCGGCATCGTAGACTTCACGCCCTACCTCGAGAGCGGCACCGATGTCGGCGGTGATCCCACGGACGGCTTCCAAGGCGATTTCTCTACTCTGGGCGTGACCGCATTGGGCGCGCAAATCGGAACAACCGAAAGGATTCAGGAAGGGATCAATCTGGTCGATGCCGGCGGCATGGTGGACGTGGCAGCCGGGACTTATGTGGAAGATGTCCTCGTCAACAAGGCGGGGGTGACCTTGCAAGGGGCCGGGCCGGGTTCCAGCATCATCAGCGGCGCGATCGGTGGCGATGGGGCCACGGTGCGCATCGGTGCCAGCGACATCACGGTGGCAGGCTTTGAAATCACCCGCGAAGGCAACAACCCAGCCGACTGGACCAATCCGAATCTCAACTCGGCGGGCGTCGCCGTGCAAGGCCAGGCGATTACCGGCTTGAATCTGCACGACAACCTCATCACGGGCAACCGCACCGGGATCGACATCAACAACAGCAACGGGCACTCGATCCACAACAACGTCATCACCAACAACCACACCGGCTTGATTTTCCGCAATCAGACCGACGATCTCACGGTCGAAGAGAACGCGATCACCGGAAACCGCACCGTGGGCGTTTTGTTCCTGGATGCCAGTAGCGGAAGCAATTCTCCTGTCCAAACCGCTGCCAACAGTCACTTCAACAACAACAACATCTCAGACAACTGGTACGGACAGATCGTGGACCGCCAGGCGGGCGGTGCCTTGCCGGCTCCCGGCACCACCAACCTTAAAGATTTTAGCGGCAACTGGTTTGGGACCAGCGATCCGATCATTACCACCGACAACAGCATGGAGCCGCCTTACGGCGCGGCTTCGATCCCCGTCGAGTTTGGCGGCACGGCGACCGATCCGGGCGGCGGGCCAGACATCGCCGGCCCTGCGTCCGCGAACTTCGACATCACCCCGCTGCTCACCACGGGGACCGATACCGACGTGGAAACCACTCCCGGCCGCGGAACCTACGGCTTCCAGGGGGATTTTTCAAATCTCACCGTCACCAGCCAACTTGCGCAAACGCAAGCCGGCGGGCGAATTAACGAAGCCATCGGCTTGGTGACTCCCGACGGTATGGGCAACAGCACCGTCAACGTGGGGGCGGGCACGTATGAGGAAAACGTGCTGGTCAATAAAACGGTTAGCCTGTTGGGGGCACAGCACGGAGTGGATGCCCGCACGGGGCGGCCCGGAGCGATGGAATCGGTGGTTCGCGGTGCCCAGACCGGAGCCACGCGGTCAACGTCTTTCACGGTCTCCGCTGACAACGCCGTGATCGATGGGTTTACGATCCAAGACCAAACCAACGTCAACTTGTCTGGAGCCGCGGTTTATCTCCAGCCCGGCACGGAAGGGACGCATTTCCTCAACAATATCGTGCAAAACAATGTGACCGGGCTGTTTCTCGCCAACGACAATGCGGCCAACCCGGCCATCATCGAACAAAACTTGTTTCGCGACAACACCCAACCGGGAGCCAACAGCGGCAGCGACATCTATGCCGACAACTACACCGCCGGAGAGACATTCGACGGCGCTCTGGTTCAAGACAACAAGTTCACCAATACGTCCTTTGTAGAAAACTCCTGGGCCTTGGGGATTAGCAATGTCTCCACCTCAAATCAGTTTCAAGACATTACCTTCTCCGGGAACGAAGTCGATAACCACGGTCGCGGTGTGTATTTTTATGGAACCAATCACGCGACCGTTTCCGATAACGTGATCACTGGGGCCAGTCATTACGCGGTCGGCATTTTTGATGCCGGGGTGCCGGGAGCGGTGGGAAGCGCCGATATTGGCATCAGCGGCAACAATTTCACCGGCAGCGGCACAGGAATTGAGGTCGATCCCAACATCTATTCAGGCCCGTTGACGATTGAGAACAACTCCATTACGGGCGGTTCCGCAGGCTTGAGCATCGCCGGCATCACCACGCTGAACCTCAACGACAATACGATTACGGGAAATACTTCAGGCGGCACGCTCGCCGACATCGGCTCGGTGACTTTGAATACAAATGACAACGAGAACACCGTGACCATCCACGGGGGTTCGATCAGTGGACCGAGTCCGGGGATTGTGATTCCCGGCAATTTCGAAGTGCTGGGGCAGTTGCAGCCGATTGATTATACCGGTGTGGCGGACCTGAACGTCAACACGCTCGGCGGCAGCGATACTGTCAACGTGGCCGCCGATCAGAACACGTTCATCACCCTCGATGGCGGCGACCCGATCGCCCCCGCCACGCCCGGCGATACGCTGAATTATCTCAGCGACGGCGTGAATGGGTTTAATTTCGGGGCGGCGACGATCACCACCGACACCAAGGCCGACATCAATTACAGCAACTTCGAGAGCACGAATGTCGGCGGGAATCTCCCGATCAACGGTTCCGATGACGATGACGAGCTGATCATCAATGCGACCAGTGCCGACAGTGGTACGTTCCAACTGATCCGCGATCCCGGCGGCCCGAACGAGGACATTGGCCCCGTGGTCGGGTTTGCAGGCATCACCATGCTGACTTTCAACGGGAACGCCGGGGATGATTTGCTGCAAATCAACAACAATTTCGCCGGCGTGTTCGCGCCTACAGACGGCATCATCTATAACGGCGGGGATGGCGGCGAAGATGGGCCGGGCGACCGCTTGGAAATCCTCGGCGGCACGGCGGGGATAGTGCAGTTCGACTACACCAATCTGAACGATGGCTTTGTGTCTTACGATGGCACGCAGGTAATCGCTTACATGGGCTTGGAACCGATCACCTCGACGATCAGTTCCACCGATGTGATTCTGAACTACAACAACGCGGCGGCGGAAGGCATCACGGTGGTGGATAACGGCGACGGCACCTTGACCGCCGATTCCGGGCAAGGGGAAGTCACCACTTTCGACAAGCCGACCGATTCGCTCGAAATCAACGCAGGAACGAACGATTCGGTCACATTCCAAGGCGGGACTGCGATTGGTTTGGGGTCCGAGAAGCTGAACGTGACGGCGGGAAGCATTGCTTTCTCGCAAAGCGTGACGACCACCGGCGATGCAAATCTGGAGGCGACTTCCGCCGACATCACCGGCACGGGCACGTTGAGTGCGAACGTTTTGGACGCTGCCGCCGTCACGGGAATCCAACTCAACACAACCGTGACCACGATTGACAATGCCAGCGTGAGCGGCACGGGTGACGTGGACATCCAAGAAACCGATGGCGTGACGCTGACCAATGTGACAACCGCGAACGGCAACGTCACCGTCGATTCCGCCGGCAATACGATCGTCACCAACGTGGTGGCCGGTGGCGGTTCAGCCGACATCGAAACGACGGTGGGCAACTTGACCATCGACACCGTGCAGGCTGACAATGATGCCACGCTGAAAGCGGCCAGTGCGATTTTGGACGGCAATGGCGGCGGGGCGGTAAACGTCACGGCCGCCAACCTGTTCGCAACCGCGACCACCAACGGGATCGTGCTCGGCACCGACGTGGACACGATCACCTCTTCCTCCGGCACGTTCACACGATTCGGCGAAGAGAACGATGTGACCCTTACCAGCATCACGAGCGGCACGACCGGTTCGGCCACCGACAGCAGCATTCTGGTGACCGCCCACGGCGACATTCATGCGGATTCGGTTCAAAGCCAGACGGACAGCGACACGAACGATATTGACCTTCAAGCCGGCATCGGCGGGTTCACTCAGACGCTGTTTGTCGGCAACATCAATGCCGGAACCCAGGGCGATGTGGTGCTGACCAGCAAGAAAGGCGACATTCAGGACGGCGGCGGCGTTGTGACTGCCGATGATTTGGCCTTAATCGCCGATGGCGGGGCCGGTGTGTCGGGAACGCCGATCAACACCGCCGTGCAAAACTTGGTCGCCCAAGTCGGAGATGGGACGAACGCCGGGGGCGTGTTTATCAGCAACACAGGCGATTTGGAAATCGGCAACGTCGCCAGCCCGATTCGCAATACGGACGTTAGCGGCATCATTGGCGTGAGCACCACCGGCGGCGACATTGAAATCAACGTCACCGGTGGCAGTCTCACCGTCGGCGATACGATTGACTCCAACAGCAACAGCAATACCACGGGCGGGGGGAACATTCTGCTCGATCCCATCGCCATCATTGGCAAAACCGACCTCAACATCAATGCGGCCGTGCTCAGTGCCGGCGGAACCGTAACCGTCAATGCCGGCAACGACATTAACTTCAACATGAATGGCAAGATCGACACCGAAGGCGGCCCGGCAGCCGTGTCGCTGACTGCGGATGATGACGGCACGGGCGGCGGCGGAATTCTGATGGCCGACGGTTCGCTGGTGAATGCCCACGGTGGGGCGATTCACGCGAACGCCACCGATGACATTGTGCTTTCGCAATTGATCTCCGCAGGCGGCCACGTGACGGCCAATTCGCTGAGCGGCAGCATTCTTTCGGGCCTCCCCCTGCCTCCTCCCATCCCCATGCCGGTCGTGCAGAATCCCTCCTTCGAAGACAATGTGCTCCCCGATGGCGGGTTTGTCGGCTCGATTTCCGGTTGGACCATCACCGGGGGTTCAGCGGGCACCTACAATGCCGGGGCGGCGCAGTATTCCGGTCCACAAGCGACTGATGGCAGTAACGTGGCCTACTCGAACGGGGGCACGATCAGCCAGATACTCGGCGACAATTTGACGGCTAATACGTCCTATCATCTCAGCGTGGATATTGGCAGCCGTCTGGACGCACCTTCTCCCGGATATACGGTCGGCTTGTATGCCGGCGGCGTGTTGTTGGCTCAGGTGGATCAAACCGATTTCCCCACCGTGAACGGGCAGTTCGTGACGGCCAGCCTGAACTTCATTACGGGAGCGGCCCCCGCACAATTGGGGCAAGCCTTGGAAATTCGCTTGGGTTCGGTCGGCACTCAAACGAATTACGACAATGTGAAACTCACGGCCATGAGCACGCTCGCTGTGACGGCCAACATCACCGCCGACACCGCCACGCTGACGGCCAACGGCCCGGGTGGTATGGTCGGCACGCCGGGAGATGCCTTGCGGACTGCCGTCTCCAACTTGGAAGGTTCCTCGGACAGCGATTTCACGCTGGACAACCAAGGCAACTTGACGATCGGCGGAACGGGCGTGACTTCCAACACCGGCTCCGTCTTGATCCACAACGCAGGCTCAGTGGATGTCACCCAGAACGTGACTGCCGGAGTTGATGCGACTCTCATTACCTTGCCGGGGCCGGGCGATCAATCTCTCACGGTTGAAACGGGGGTGACGGTTTCCGCCGGGAATAATGTCAACCTGCAATCCAGCGATAATTTGAAACTTGTGAATGGTTCCACGGTGCAGGCGGGTAGTCAAATCCACCTCTCCGGGGATGCGGGCGACATGGACTCGGGCGGAGCGATTATCGATCTGTTGGGCACGCTGGATGCCGCCGAAACTTCCGGGAACATCTTTGTCACCGGCGGGCCGGATGGTGATGTGATTACCGTCAACCCCGGCGCGGGAGACACGGCGGATGGCCTATCGTTGGACGGCAAGGGTGGCGATGATACATACCATGTGTATTACGGCCTGTTGAACGGCGGAGCCGATGCGGTGTCTATCAACGACAGCGGTGCAAGCGGCTCCGATCAAGCCACCTTGGAAGGCACGGACGTCGATGAGACCTTCAACATCGACGGCCAAAACGGTGGAACCGTGCAGGCGACGACTTCGGGCGGTTATGCGGATGAGACTGTCAACTATGCCGGCTCGCTGGAGTTCTTGACGGTCCGAGGCAACGGCGGTCCTGTGGGCGACACCTTCACCGGCTCCACGACTGTCGGCGATGCGAATCCGGGCGTGGAGCCGTCCTTCACCACCACGATCACCTTGGACGGCGGCCCTCCGGGATTCGGCCCGGGACCGGGCGATGCGCCGCAAATTCGTGGCGATCAAATCATTCTCAATCCCCTCGGTAACGTGCTGCAAATCATCGGCACGACGGTCTTCGTGGACGGCAACGGCGACTTCCAAGTCGTCACGCAAGATCCGCCCAATTCGGACCCGGGCGATTACAAAGGCATCAACTTCCGCAACATCGAAAGCCTGCCTTTGTTGCCCTTGGGCACAAGCAGCGAAAAGTACGATTTTGACGGGCCTGGTGTGGTGACCACCGAAAGCGGTTACACCAGCGTGGTTCCGGGGAGGCTGTACGGCACGGGGACGATGGGGTCCGACTTCGGTTGGGTCGGCCAGGCTCCGCAATATAGTTTCAGTTACTCGCCTCCCCTCAGCAACGGGCCTTTGCAGCAAGTGCTGCGAGATGGCGTTGAAGGCGATGCGGGCATGGCGGGCCAACGCACCTTCCGGGCGGATGTGGCCGATGGCTGGTATTTGGTTTCGGTGCAGGTCGGCGGCGTTCAGGCGCACGATGGCATTCAAATCAGCAATCAGGACAATGGCCAGATTCTGCTGAGCAACGTCGGCAACACAGGCGGCAACTACCAGACGGATACTTTCGCAGTGCAGGTTAAGGACGGCTCGCTGGATTTGACCTTCGCCGGCACAGGCACTTCGCACTGGGTCTTGAGCGGTTTGGAACTCCGCCCGGCGAGCCTGTTGACCATCGGCTCTCCCAACCAAGATCCGCAAGTCGCCGACGGCGTGACCCTATCCACGGTTCCGATTTATAACGTCACCCCCAATGCGTTGGTGACGGTGTCGGGGGCGTTGGATTCGGATGGCGATCCCGACGAGTTCCCCAACCAGCCCATCGAGATCACTTCCGTCGATATGGACCCGAACACTGCGGGTATCCAAGTTCAGGCGGATGGCAACGGAGTGGCGATGTTCACGTATCGTCATCCGGCGGGTCGCGGCACGGGTTACTTCCAGATGGCCGAAGTCTCCGGCGATCAGACGGGTTTATTGGCGGTCGATTTTACGGCCCCCGCCGTCAGGCGGTTCGACTTCAACAGCGGTTCTTCGCCCACGCAAGATCCCGTAGCCGGTTTCCCGAACGGGAGTGGAGTAGACACCACGGGTTACGTGGGCGTGCTGCTCACGGACACTTACGCCCTGGGCACGGGTTACGGCTGGACGACTCCGCCGCAATACGGCTTCGATTACGGCGCCAAACCGGCCCGCAAGCGAAACTCCGCGAGGATGGCCAACAAAGTCAAACCGGGCCTGGCACGTTCCGCATGGAACTTCAGCGGGGCGAAACCTATACCGTCAACGTCACGCTCGGCAATACGGTTTCCTCTCGAGATCACATACAAGTTTCCGCTAACGGCACGGTCGAACTGATGAATATCAGCACGGCTGCCGGCGAGTATTACGTGGGCACGTTCAACGTCACCATCGGAGCCAACGGCCTGTTGGATCTGAAGTTCGAAGACACGGACGCCATCAATCCCTACTGGTCCGTCAACGGGCTGGAAGTCCGCAAGACCGACCAAGTGAAACCCGTGAGTTTCACCTCCAGTCTGGGTAGCTTGGAGGCGGATGGTTCGAGCGTGGACCACGTGACCGGCACTGCGGCGGGAGTGGCCGATCACACGCTGCTGACGATCTCGACAAGCCTGGGCACCATCGACCCCGCCGATGATCTCAGTTCCACCTATCAGGGCGTGCAAGTCGAGGTTTTAGCCGGCGCGTTCAGCTTTGACGTGATCCGACCGAGCACCGGAGGCACCCCGACCTTCAAGGCCGCGGCCATCGACGGTTCTGCCGAAGGCGACAGCGACGCGGTCGTCACCTATCTGCGCCGACGGCGGTGCTGTTCGACTTCAACAATAGTGCTTCGCCCACCCAAACGGGTTACACCGGCATCTCGCCGACGACGGCCCTCTACTCCACCGGGCAAGGCTACGGTTGGGACGGCCAGGCTCCGCCTTATTCGTTCAACTACGCCATTTCCGGCCCCACCAACATCGACCTGCTGCGGGATGGTCAACAAGGCTTAGCCGGGGCCGCCAATGCACGCACATTCAAAGTCGATTTGGCGGCGGGTGATTATCAAGTCACGGTCACAATGGGCAACCTCTTCACCCACAACGACATGCGAATCGCCGCCAACGGAACCGTGGTGGATGGGGATGTGGACGCCGCCGGAGGCCAATACGTCACCCGCACCTTCACGGTCCATACGGATATGAACGGTCAGATCGCTTTGACGTTTGACGATGCCGGCAGTTCCTCTTGGGTCGTGAATGCGATCTCGTTCCGGCAAAGCCCGGTTACGCAGCTAAACATCACACCTCCGGGTGGATCGCTGACCGCCGATGGAACCACCGTGGATACTTTCACCGTCAGCGGGACGGCATCCGGTAAGGAGTACACGATCTCCACCACGGCAGGTACGATTGTCACCGTGGGAGGGAACCCCGTTGCCGATGTCGATTCCAACTACGCCGGCATTCAAATTCTGGGGACGGGTTCCGACATCACTATCGGTGTCCAAAGGCCCTCGGCGGCAGCCAATGCGACCTTGACCGTTGAGGAAGTCAGCGGGGCCGCTGTAGGCAACGCGACCGTGGCTTACACGGGACCGACGCAGTTCCGATATGACTTTAACAGTGGCTCCTCGCCCACTCAGAGCGGTTTCACCGGAGTGCAAAACAGCCAACTGTTTAATGCGACTTCCGGCTACGGTTGGCAAACCAGTACGCCTTACGGTTTTAATTACGCCACGTCCACGGGGACGTCGGCCCAAAACCTAGATCAAGATGGAGCCACCTCCAGCACCGCGCAGACGTTTGAGATCCAAGCCTCGGCGAACCAGACTTACGACATCCGCGTTTACACGGGCACGGTCATCTTTTCCCGTCCTCCGCTAAACGTCTCCGTGAGTGGGGGAACGGGTACGGGAGGGACATCGGCTTCCAATCACTCTGCGGGAACCGCTGGGGGCACATTTACCACGGTGGAGGTCGATAGCGTCACAACCGATGCAAGCGGAATCTTGCACGTCACATTGTCCGATTTCTCGGGCAGTTACCCTTGGGCGGTCAATGGGATCGATGTCGCCCTTCACGGTTCGCTGCCCGCGCAGCCGCTCTTGGTGACGGGGGCTGCTCAGAATGAATCCGGAACCGCATTGACTACGGGGGAATTGCAACCCATCGTGGATGCGGCGGTGACGCGGTTGACGGCGGCGGGTTGGGATACCAGCGTGCTCGCGACCACCCAAGTTCGCGTGGCGGCCTTGGACGGCGAACTCGGCCAAGCGGCCTCGAACGTGGTCCTCATCGACGACAATGCCGCCGGTTACGGTTGGTTCGTGGATTCCACGCCTTACGATGATGCCGAGTTCACGCCGACCGCCGGCGATGAGCTTCAAGCCACCGGCGGCGCAGCAGCGGGCGGCGTGGACCTATTGACGGTGGTCATGCATGAGCTGACCCACATCATGGGCGGAGTCGATTTGAACCCGGCAGTTTATCCGCACGAACTGATGACCGACTCGCTGGGAATCGGCATTCGCCGACTGCCCGAAAGCGGAGTCCCCCAATCGCCCGCTTCCGCCCCAGCCTCGTCTCAACCGCAAAACTTGGTAGCGGCCCCTGGCGGACAAGCCGCGTTCTATCTGCCGACGATCTCCACCGCGAGCGTGCCAAGCACAAACACGGCGGCAGCAACAACCGGCGTGGCAATTGCTTCTCCGGCCAAATCTGCCGATTCGCAAAGTTCCTCCAAAGCGCATCAGCCGATCGTCTCCGAGATCGGCCGTTCCACGAATCAGGTCGCCGACCCGGCTGAAACGGCCGCATTGGACGACGTGTTCTCCGAACTCACGCAATCCCAACTCGGTTCCCAAACGCTCTGGAACCAAATCCAAGCCTAGCACTTGGTGAAACCGAAAGCACAAAACCGCTTCTCCTTTCCCAAGGAGAAGCGGTTTTTTTGGGTCTGTTGGTTAAAGTTGTTGAAACATTCGACGCAACCGGAGGACTTACGCCCTCCGCTCGCCTTTTCTTGCGTGCGTTACACGGTTTCCGGGACGATGTGCGGTTTGCGGTCTTTTCGGCGGATGAGGGAGTTGGCTTGGGCTAGGTTTTCGCCCGCCGTGAACTGTTCCTTCTTGCCGTCGAATGTTAGTTCGGGGCCTAGATGCCAAGGCGTCTTTTTGGTGTCCACCGACCACGAGGCCAATTGCGCCGCGAACCGCTTAAAGCATTCCTCGGCTTGCGGGCGATTCTCCAAAGCGGCGGCGAGTTCGCGGTCGTCGGCATCTTGGCCGGAGCGGACCGAAATGTTCGCCAGATGCGACATGCACGAGGAATAAAATGCGCTTTCCAAGGGCGACCTCAGGCTGTCACCATTGCCGGCTTGCAGAGCGTCGATGAAGTTCTGCATGTGCGTATCCCCGGAATCGCCTTTGAATTTTTTGACTTCCTTGCCTTTGTTGTCGTAGAACGATCCGCCGCCGCGGCCGCCGCGAAACTCGCCGTTTTCGCAGGTGATAATAATGCCCACGCCCGGTCCGCGTTTGTAGGCTCCCACGTTGGGGTTTTCTTTCTGATAGAGATTGCGGACTTCAAAAATCACGGGAACGCCGTTGCCGAAATCGAAGAGGGCACACTGCATGTTCGGCGTGTTGCCGGCATCGTTCCAGGCGAAGCGTCCGCCGAAACTCATCACGCGGCCCGGATGCTGGGGATCGCCCAAAGCCCAACGCAGCAGGTCCATTTCGTGCGGGCCTTGGTTGCCCATGTCGCCGTTGCCGGTGTTGAACACCCAATGCCAATCGTAATGCAAATTGGGCCGCATGATGGGAATGTCCTCCGCCGGCCCCAACCAGAGATCGTAATTCACGCTTTTGGGGGGAGTCAGCGGGGTGTCGCGTTTGCCGATGCTGCCCCGCCTGCGATAGCAAAGCCCGCGGGCTTGTTTGATCGCTCCGAAGGTTCCATCGTGAATCAAAGGCATCGCTTTCAGCAGGCCCACGTCAGAGCGGTTCTGAAAACCTGCCGCCACAATGCGGCGATGTTTTTGCATCGCTTCGACCATCTTGCGGCCTTCCCAAATGTTATGGCAAACCGGCTTTTCGGTATAAACGTGTTTGCCCGCTTGGCAGGCATGAATCGTCATCAACGCATGCCAGTGGTTGGGGGCGGCGATGGTGACGGCATCGATCTCGTCTTGTTCCAGCAGTTTGCGGTAATCGTTGAATCGCTCGATCTTGCCGCCCTGTTTCTTTTCCAACTGATCGGCCCGTTGGTTGACGTGAGCTTCATCGGCATCGCAGAGGGCTACGATTTTGGCTCCCTTGGCTTTGGAGAACCCTTGAATATGTTGTCCGCCCCGTCCGCCGGTTCCGATGATGGCCAGACGGACTTCTTCTTTTTCGGATTTTTGCGCGGCGAAGGCAGGGGCGACCCCCATTGCCAAAGCCGCCGTGGTGGTCGCGGACGTTTTCAATAAATCGCGACGGGAAATCGATCGCATGATGGTTCTCTCCTAAATGAAAGGGAAAAGCGGGTGGGTTTCGATTCAGAATACCACCGATCGCCGAAAGTTTCCCGCCAGCAGGGGAAATTCTTCGAGTTCTCCGCGCATGACACAACCGGCGGCTATTCCTCGGCGGGTTGCGTTTTGCCCTGTCGGAATTGGGTGGCGGCGGCGACGGCGAGTTCATCGCAGCGTTCGTTTTCGGGATGGCCCGCGTGGCCTTTGACGAGCTTGAATTTCACCTCGTGCCCGGAAAGCAATTCATCGAGCCTTTGCCAAAGTTCCACGTTTTTCACGGGTTTCCAGGTTCCTTTTTCCGGCCTCCGCCAGTTGTTGGCTTTTCCAATTGGGCATCCATTCCCGGCAGCCCTTGGCGACATAGGTGCTGTCGGTGATGACTTCCACGCGGGAGCGCTTTCTTCAGCGATTGCAAGCCCGCGATCACGGCTTGCATTTCCATTTGATTGTTCGTGGTGTGCTTTTCCCCGCCGGAGGCTTCTTTTTCCGTTCCCGTCGCGGGATGCGCAGAATGTAACCCCAACCGCCGGGACCGGGGTTGCCTTGGCAGGCTCCATCTGTGAACAATTGGACAAACGGCATCGCGGGCGAGGAGTCCGCAGCGGTCTCGCGGGCGGGTTCATCGGGCATGGGAGTCCCAAGCGGTTTTCAGAGCGAAGTCCGGGCAACGGGGCAGCGAGTTCGGTTGGCTAGCGTTCGCGGTACACAATGCGTCCCCGGTTCAAATCGTAGGGCGAGACTTCCACGATCACGCGGTCGCCGGGCACGATCCGAATGAAGTGTTTCCGCATTTTGCCGGCGACGTGGGCCATCACTTCGTGCCCGTTGTCCAGTTCCACGCGAAATTGGGTGTTCGCCAAGGCTTCGGTAACGTTTCCTTCCACTTGAATGGCCTCTTCTTTGGCCATATAGAGGTATCCTTTGCAACAAGAACTTGGGGGAAATCCCCAGAAATTGCGGATGGTTCGCCATCCGCCCTTACAATCAGTATAGCGATGCCCGATGCGACCTGGAAGCCACAATTTCCGTGCTGGGATTTTGACTGACCGCGATTTGTCGCCTATCCTTAATATGTTCGCGGCCTGTCCCGGTCGTTTGTCGTGGTGATCCCTCAATGCTCCTTTCCAATTTTCAAGGCAACAAATCCTTTAGGAGAGCGAGGTTATGAAAGCAATTCGGAATTTTCTTCGAGATGAAGACGCCACGACCGCCGTGGAATACGCCGTGATGTTGGCCATGATTATCGTGAGCTGCATCGCCGCGATTTCTTCCGTAGGCGGGTCATCCGGTGGAATGTGGGGCGGAATTAAAACCAAACTAACCGCCGCCGGTTTTTAAGTCGAATTTGAAGCGGCGGTTCGCGCGGAAGGAGCTTGAGCGTTTGCGAAGTTTCATCGCTTTGGGCGGGAATTTGGGAACCGTCGAGGAGACGTTTCGATTCGCGCTGGATGAGCTGAATGCGGTTCCCCAGGTGCGGGTTAGGCGGAGCAGTGCGTGCTATCGCAGCCTGCCGATGGGCGAAGAAGCCGGCGAACCCTATCTCAACGCGGCAGCCGAATTAGAAGCTGAATGCACCCCGCTGGAATTGCTGGATATTCTGCAAACTCTGGAAACCCGCCACGGACGCAAACGCAAAAAACATTGGGGGCCGCGAACACTCGATCTGGATTTGCTGCTGTTCGGTGAGGAAGTGCTTTCGCACCCCCGCTTGCTGTTGCCTCATCCCGGTTGTTGGTATCGGCGGTTCGTACTCGATCCTCTCACCGAGATCGCCCCGGAAGTGCAGCATCCCCTCAAACGCTCGACAATCCGAGAACTTCGCGAGCGTCTCTTGCAAAAACCGCTGTCCATCGGAATTGCGGGCGGCACGTTGACAGATCGGCAGAAACTCGCCGAGGAGTTGTCCGCCGACTTTGCGAATCTCCGCGCAGAGCTTTGGTCGCCCGAAAGGGTTGATCAGCCAAAGCTCTTATTCTGGCTGGGAACGCCCACCGATCAAAAGCTGGCCTTCGAGGATCTGCCCTTGCTGCCCCGATTGGATCTTACTGAGTTTCCCGAAGATCCATTCACCGCGGCCAAAAACGCCGTGACCGCAGCACTCCCCCGCGAATAGGTTTCGTGTCATTCGGGAAATAACTGTCCTGCGAAACTGAGCGGCCCACCAAAATCGCCCGCAATGCCACTCTTCGTGCTGATTCCAGGCTCCCGTCGCGGCCCAGTCATCGAGAGCCACGGCATGTCTTTGCAAAAACTTCACGCCCTGGACTTGACAGCTTGCTGTTGCCATCGCAACAACGACACTATTACAATCTGTATGCATTTATTTCTGTTATGTATATATGGCAGATCCATGACTTGTGCCAATCGTTCTCGGCCTTTTCGGTTTCTGCAATTGTTGACTTACGACTTGTGCCCTGGGGTGAACCGGTTTGTCTATTGGATGAAGCATCCTGCGGGGTGCCTGCTCCTGGTTGCCTTGATCGCACTTTTTTTGCCCTGTTCCTCAAACCCATTGCCTGGGTTGTGTTTGGCGGTGTGTTGCTGGTGTTGTTGCTGGGAACCATTTGGCCGTGGTTGGCTGTTAAAGGGTTGAAAGCCGAGTTCGAGTTTGCAGAGTCGCCGGTGAGCGAGGGCGATTGCAGTCGCATCTCCTTGACGATCACGAACCGTTGGCCCTGGCCGGTTTGGGGACTGTCGCTGGAATCCTTCTTCTTGTCCGTCCGGGACCAGGGGGAGAATTCTTTCGGGGAATCGAATTCGGCGGCTGTTGTCAGTTTGGCGCGGGTATCCGGTTGGTCCACCAGCCGATTTCGTTGGACCGTGACACCCTCCTGTCGCGGCATCTATCCCAAGGAAACGCCCGCGCTGGCGACGAGTTTTCCGTTTGGTTTCTGGTCTCGCGTTGCCTCAATAAAAGCGCTACTTTGTCGAAGTGGTTGCCTCAATGAAATGTTACCGAAATTGGAGTGGGTGCCAGGAACTTCTTGGGGGCCAGCCCCCAACCCCCCGGGATTTTGGAGGCATAAGCTCCGGTGTTCAAAGCCAGGGAGGGTTATGCGGGTGCTTGGCTTTGCCTTGCTGGATCGATTCGGCAATTCGGAGTTGAGCCTGGGATGGCGCACCACTTGCCAACGGAAAACGAAATAGATCGTGCGGCAGAGGACCGAAGATTGCAAAACCAGCCTCGCAGCTCCATTTCTTCCTGGGTATTGACTGTGCCAGATTTCGGTAACATCTTCCGTTGAGGCAACAGGAACAGGAAAACTAATTGTCGTTAGACAGCAAGTTTTTCGGCCTCAATTCTGGTCAGGTGTCCACAGAGCAGAGAGGTCAGCGAACCCCTTTTGGAGTAAATTGATTTCGATTTCGTTGTGCCGGTCCGGTCGAGGCATACGTGCCGGGTCCACAGTTCACAGGTGAACCCGTAGGGCGAGAACTCGGGCCGCGTGCTGTCAAATTGCTCCATCACCTTAGAATACCGTGAGTATTTCCTGATTGACAGGGAGACTTGCGGTGTTTTTACGGATAATCTGATTCAAGACTCGGATCGCGCCTCGCTGTCACCAAGGCACGACTTACTGAAGACAGGCAAAACATTACAGAAAGGAAAAGAAATGAAACTCACAACGACCTTGATCGTCTTGCTGACGCTTGCCGGACCGATGATGGGCCTGCTTTCCAACGCGACCGGCGACGAAACCAAACCCTCCAACGTCCCTGCATTTCCGGCGCGGAGGGATACGGTTCGGTGACTCCTGGAGGCCGAGGCGGCAAGGTGATTGCCGTGACCAATCTCAATGCGACTGGTCCGGGCAGCCTTCAAGCGGCCTGTGATGCGAAGGGGCCACGAATTGTCGTCTTCAAGGTGTCTGGCACAATCGAGGGTGACGTGAAAATCAAAAATGATTTCATCACCATTGCCGGGCAAACCGCTCCCGGAGATGGAATTGCGATCAAAGGCAATCTTGGCATCGACGCCAATGATGTCGTCATTCGCTATCTCCGGGTAAGAACTGACCACGATGGCGACGCGCTCGGCGGAAGGTATCGAAAAAACATCATTGTGGACCATGTCTCGGCCAGTTGGAGCAGCGATGAGGTGTTCTCTCTGTACCACAATGAAAACGTCACGATTCAATGGTGCATGATTACCGAAGCCTGCGCCAAGGAAGACGGGTCGCATCGTTTTGGCGGTATCTGGGGAAACCATCACGGCACTTATCATCACAACCTGATTGCTCACAACGACAGTCGTAATCCCCGCTGGGCATCGGGTTGTGGGTACAATGATTACCGGAATAACGTGGTGTTCAACTGGGGCTATGAAAGCTGCTACGGCGGCGAAGCACACCAAGTCGGTGATCGGCGAAAACCACCAATCGAGTTCTCCACAATCAACATGATCGCCAACTACTACAAACCTGGTCCCGCCACGCGTAGCGACGTGAAAGACTGTATTGCAAGTCCTTCGTCCCGTGGGGAAGGCGATTACGGCAGTTGGTATGTGACTGAAAACTTTGTCGATGGTTTTCCCGAAGTCACCACTGACAACTGGCTGGGCGTGGACGGCAAGACCTTCAAAAAGCTGGCGGCACCGTGGAAAGCAATACCCATTCATCAGCAATCCCCAAACGACGCATATTTGGCAGTTCTTGAATATGCTGGCTGCTCATTGCCAAAGCGTGATTCGATCGATGCCCGCATCACGGAAGAAGTCCGCAAATGCCACCGCGACTCACGGCAAAAACGGAATCATCACCACGCCGGAGGACGTTGGTGGCTGGCCGAAACTGCAATCTGCGGAGGCACCACAGGATTCGGACGGGGATGGGATGCCCGATGACTGGGAAAAGAAATACGGATTGGATGCGAACAAGGCGGATGACAATTCTTCGGACAAAGACGGTGATGGATACACCAACGTCGAAGAATATCTCAACGGGACCGATCCGACTGAGTTCGTAGACTATACGAAGCCGGAAAACAACATCAATTCGTTGGAGAAGGCACATGGAAAGTAATCCGCATCACGGCATAAACATTCGGCTGCTCCTCTTACTATTGTCCACGATGGCACTCGGCCAAGAAGATTGGCTGATGGCATCGAACAAACCACGCGTGATTGTCACGACTGATGGCGAAATCGATGATGAATGTTCAATGGTCCGGTTCCTACTTTACGCGAACGAGTTCGACATCGAGGGGATCATCACATCCAGTTCGCAGTACCACTGGCAGGGGCACAAGTGGGCCGGAGACGACTGGATCCAGCCCTATTTGAAGGCTTATGCCAAAGTCTATCCAAACCTCGTTAAGCACGACCCGCGCTATCCCACGCCCGAGTTCCTTCAGGCCCATACCCTGCTCGGCAACGTGAAGGCCGAAGGGGAAATGGACGAAGTCACCGCAGGTTCCAAGCGGATTGTTGAAGTCTTGCTGGATGAGTCGGACCCACGTCCCATCTGGATTCAGGCGTGGGGCGGGACCAGCACCATTGCACGGGCACTGAAGACGATTGAGGAACACCACCCGGAAAAGATGGCCGAGGTGTCGAAGAGAATCCGCTTCTATTTCATTTGGGAACAGGATGAGACCTACCAGAAATACATCCGCCCGCACTGGGGCAAATATGGCATCGAGACCATCATCTCCGATCAGTTCATCGCCCTGTTCTACCACTGGAAAAAGTACATCCCGGCTGACCAACAGGCGTATTTGGTCGGCTCATGGATGAAGGCCAACATTCTGGAGAACCACGGCCCGCTGTGTTCCTTGTATAAAGCTCATACGAAGCGCGAAAAAGGATTCAGCGACGGCGACTTTCGATCCGAGGGGGATTCACCGGCATTTCTCTACAACATCCCAAACGGCCTCCGCAGTGATGAATCGCCAGGCTGGGGTGGTTGGGGCGGGCGTTTTGCCAGGGTCCGCGAAAACACATGGCTCGATCCCGTGACGGAACCCGGCTACCAATATCCCGCAGGCCGCTGGTTTACGAACTCAGCCTGGGGCCGCCAACGATTGAAGAAAGAAATCCCCAACGATGCAAACTTGATTGCCTACCTCAAACCGCAATGGCGTTGGATCGGTGCGATTCAAAATAACTTTGCAGCACGAGGCGACTGGTGCGTGAAGAATTTCAAAGAAGCCAATCACGCGCCCATCGCCAAAGTGGACGGCCCGCTGACGCGCGAGGTAAAGCCGGGAGAAACGGTGAAACTCGCCACCGCCGCGATTGATCCCGACGGCGACAAACTGACGTTTCAATGGTGGCAGTATTCCGAAGCGGATTCCGTTGCGACCTCCGTCACCATCAAGGGAAGCGATTCGGCGGACGGGGCCAGTTTCGTGGCACCCACCGAACTCGGAAAGCAGGTTCATATCATTCTTGAGGTGACGGACGACGGAACACCGCCACTGGTTGGTTATCAGAGGATCATCTGCAACATCAAATAGACCGCGCATCCTCAGAGCTTGCCGGAAGGACGATTCCCTCCAACCCCTAAACAAAGTGAACTGATGAAAGCACATGGCCGTTGGTTGCCCACTTGCACAATTGCGGGAAATTTGCAAAAAGTAGCTGAAACACACCGCGTGCCATTGTCACGACCGAGAAATTGGTGCCTCTATATTCCCCCTTCAGCTAACCCGGTACATACACCAGAACGGGTCGATAGCTGGTGATGTTTGGGTCGGATAAGAGGAGTGACGACGTGGCTGTTGGGTTTTGGCTACATTGACACAAGTTTTTTTGTAATAAGAGTTTGTGGTCCATATTTCTGATCTGATATACGACCAAGGCCAAGTGTCCCGCCGCTTCCATCAAATGGCCACTTGTGACAGATGTCGCAAGTGGTTTCCTCCTGCAAATCCTCGCCCAATTTCCGCCGTTCGATTTCATTCAGCGCCAGGTCTTCTTCCGCGAGAACTCGCTCGACGAACTCACTGACCGCCGCGGCCGATTCCTCTTCGTTCTGACCTAAAAGGCTGCGCTGAGACAGTTCGTCTAACAACCGCTCGTGAAGCCGGCCCCTCACGCTATTGTATTCCACGCGACCGTGAGGGCCGCGACGGGATTGTGTGTTGTCCCTGCACGGCACGCCGAAGCCGCATCCCGCCCCATCGGGTGGATGATGTGATCCTGTTTGACCCGGCAGATGAAGGGCGTGATGGCGAAGTCATAAAACGAGAAATCGACGCCACTTATCGCTCAGTGGCGTCGATAGACAACGAATGTCAACAGCGGAGGAGGGGGGATTCGAACCCCCGGTCCCCTTGCGAGGACTCCGGTTTTCAAGACCGGTGCAATCGGCCACTCTGCCACCCCTCCGGGTATGTTATGCTACGATTCCTAATCGTATTTATGGGGTGTGATCGAAAATGTCAACTTCGGGTGGCCGTTTTGAATGATCGAGTTCATTTGGAGAGAAGTCATGCCCCGGCTGGCCGAGGTTCGGAAAGGGAAGGTGGGGTGATGGATTCGTTTTCGTTGCCTCGGTTTCGTCCGCATCCGTTGGTTCCCGGCGGGCATGCTCAGACTTTGGCGGGGTATTATTGGCCGGGGAAAGCGGAATATCTCGCGGAGCCGCAGCGGTTGACGTTGGACGATGGCGACATCATCGTGCTGCACGAGGATTGCCCGCCCGCTTGGAAGCCCGGAGAGCGGGCCGTGCTTTTGATGCCCGGTTTGGCGGGCAGCCATTTAAGCGGTTATTTGGCGCGGACGGCGGCCAAGCTGAATGCTTTGGGCGTGCGAACTTTTCGCTTAGATCATCGCGGTTGGGGAGCGGGGGTCGGTTTGGCTCGGCATCCGTTTCATGCGGGGCGGTCTGAAGATGTGCTGGCGGCGGTTCGGTTTCTGGCGGAACTCTGTCCCGATTCTGCTTTGGCGGTCGTGGGGTTTTCGCTCAGCGGCAACGTGGTTTTGAAAGCCTTGGGCGAACTCGCCGATCAATTGCCTCGACAATTGGACAAAGCCGCCGCGCTCACGCCGCCGGTGGATTTGTCGGCCTGCGCGGATTGGATGGAACGGCCAGCCAATCGGTTTTATAATCGTCATCTGACGGGGTGCCTGCTTCAGCATTTGCAGGAAAACAACCGCAGCCTGCCGGCGAACAACGGGCACTCCGGCAAACTTCCCCGCACGCTACGCACGTTCGATGATCTTTACACCGCCCCCGCGGGCGGGTTTGCTTCGGTGGAGGATTACTATGCCCGCTCGAGTTCCGGCCCGTTTTTGCCTCGGATTAAGATTCCCACGCTCATTATCGCGGCGGCGGACGACCCGATGATTCCGCCGGCTTCGTTTCAGAATCTCGCCATGAGTTCCCGCGTGCATCTGCACGTTGCCGAGGGTGGCGGGCATTTGGGCTTCATCGGCAGGCAGGGAGCAGACCCCGATCGGCGTTGGCTAGATTGGCGGATCGTGGATTGGATCGCGGCGGAAGGATGATCGAAGTGGAAGATGCGTTGCTCGCCAAGCGAATTGTTCCGGTGCTGCTATTGGCTGTGTTCTGGTGCTGGGAATCTTGGCGGCCTTTCTTCGGCGGGCAAACGGGGCGGTTTCGGCACGCCTTTTACAATCTGGCGATTGCGGTGTTCAACACCGTCGTGTTGGGCCTGATGTTCGGAGCGCTGATCGCGGCGGTGGCGGAATGGACCACAGGCAACAAACTGGGGTTGTTGAACTCTCTCGCACTTCCCCAAACGGCCCGGTTCGTGTTGGCGTTGGTGCTGCTCGATTTTTGGATGTATGTTTGGCATCGGGCCAATCATGCGATCCCGCTGCTTTGGCGGTTTCATCGCATGCACCACACTGATCCGAACATGGATGTCACCACGGCCACGCGGTTTCACTTGGGCGAGCATCTCGGCTCATCTCTGTTGAGATTGGGTTTGATTCCGCTGTTGGGATGGGAGATTTGGAATCTTGTGATCTATGACATATTGGTCATCGCCGCCACGCAATTTCATCATGCGAACATCGGCCTGGGACGATTCGACCGCCCGCTGCGTTGGATCATCGTGACGCCGAACATGCACAAACTGCATCACTCGAACCAACGCCGGGAAACGGACTCGAATTTTTCCGTGGTGCTTTCCGTATGGGACAAACTCGCGGGAAGTTTTCGCATGCGGGCGGATGTGAAAAGCATTGTGTTCGGTTTGAAAGAGTTCCCCGAACCCGCTTGGCAAACCTTGTGGGGCATGTTGCGGACGCCCTTCGTGAATCGACAACGCTCCACCCCGGAGGACCGCGCTGCAGAAAATGCTTCCTGAACATTTCCCGGCGGTGGGTTTTCAATCGGCGGGGTCTCGGTTGGGGGGCGGAGTCGCGCCGGGGGGCGGCGTGCCTTTCCCCGCTTGGATGTAATCGCCCCGCATCAGGGCGTATTCCTCCGCCGAGAGCAGGCCATCGTCCAAGTTTTCCGTGCCTGCTTGGGCTTGTTCGTAGTAGCGCTTCAAAAAGGGAATGCACCAACCGCACCCCGTGCCCGCTCCGCCGCAATCCGCAAGTTGGCTGGGCACGCGGGGGTGATGGATGCGAATGTAGTTCAGCACTTTCCGCTTCGAGACGTGAAAGCACAGGCAAACCTGGTCATCCAATTCCATTGATTTTCCTAGCCGGGATTATTCACTACGAGTACGGATTGGGTGAGATCAATTAGGAGCAAATCGGTTGCGAACGTCTCTGAAGTAACGGCCAGTCATCGTAGCTCTTCGATGGAGTGTGTTTCGATAGCTCGCCGACCCGGCAAGTTACCAGGCTGCGTTGTCCTTTATGATGGGCTTGCAAAATCAGACGCTGCCGGAAATTAAGCGAGTGAGTGGTTGGCCGGGGCAGATCACGAGCGGGCGGCCTTGGGCATCTTTGAGGGTCAATTCGCGATCCACGCCTAAGAGGTGATAGATCGTGGCCACCAGATCCACGGGGCGGACGGCATCGCTGGCGGGATAAGCCGCGTGCCGGTCGGAAGATCCGTAAACTTGGCCGCCGGCGATTCCTCCGCCCGCGAGTACGCTGGTGAAACAGTTGGGCCAATGGTCGCGGCCATCTTTTCCCGCACCGGCATCGCTGTTTCGCTGGCCGATCTTGGGCGTGCGGCCAAATTCGCCGGTCCAAACCACCAATGTGTCCTCCAGCAAACCGCGTTGTTTGAGATCATCCAAGAGCGCCGAAAAGGCTTGATCGGCCACGGGCATCAGGCGGTCTTTCAAATCGACGAAGTTCCGCGAATGCGTGTCCCAATACACCGACACGTTTTTGATGCCGTCGTTGGGCCAGAAGACTGTGACCAAAGGCACGCCCCGCTCGATCAATCTTCGGGCTTGCAGCACCGATTGCCCGTGCGGATTCTGCCCGTATCGCTGGCGGATTTGCGGGGATTCTTGCGTGAGATCGAACGCTTGCCGGCCCACGGCCGAGTTCAACAAATCGAAAGCTCGTTGATAGTGGGCGCTCATTGCGCGAGGGGAATTTTGCTCGCCCACGTTTTGCAGTTGCCGTTCCAAATCTTTCAGAAGCTGCTCGCGGCGGTCCAGGCGTTGGATGCTGAGTTCCGGTTGCAGCACGAAATCCCCCACGCGGTAATCGGCCAGGGCGGGGTTGGCATCAATGGTTAAAGGATCGAATTGCTGCCCCAGCCAGCCGGCGAATTGGCCGTGGCTTTCTTCCACGAAACGCGGAACGGTGTTTTCCAACTTGGGCCGCATGGAAACAAACGGAGGCAAAGGCGGCTTGCCGGCCCCCAACTTGGCCAAGACCGCGCCGATGTGCGGCCAATCACCCCGTAAATCTCCGCCCGGCGGCGGCGGTTGCCCGGTGAGCAAATAATGCGTGGAGGTGGTGTGGTTGACATCGCCGTGCGTCATCGACCGCACGATGGCCAAATCCTTGGTGCGCTCGGACAGCAGCGGAAAATGCTCCCCGATGAAGATCCCCGGCGTCTTGGTGGAAATGGGTTTGAATTCTCCCCGCACTTCCGCAGGGGCTTCGGGCTTCAGATCCCAAGTATCCTGATGGGCCGGCCCGCCCCACATGAACAATAAAATGCAAGCCTTCGCCCGGCCTTTACGCGGCGATTCGGACCGAGAAGTTTCTTGGCCCGCCAGCAAACGGGGCAAGTTCAGGCCGAACAACCCCACGCTGCCCGCTTGCAAAAGTTGCCGACGCGAGGATAGGGAACATCGAGAATGATTGGTGAGATCGCATTTCCTCATCTTAACCGGAGAGAACTTCCGAGCGAACCGAGTCCGCGATTTTTCGGACTTGTTCCGGATTCAGCCGGGCGGGCAAGAGTTCGCTCAGATTCTCCGCCGCTGCCGCCATCCCCAAACGAAGGCATTCCAATGCGGAAAGCCTTTGGGAAAACCCCCACGCCAAACCGGCGGCGAAACAGTCGCCGCACGCGATGGGATTCACCACGCGGACTTGCGGAGGCCGCAACCGAAAGCATTGCGAAGAACTCGATGCCAAAACGGCCTCAGCTCCGTGCGTGATGACCACCCACTCGGCTCCTTGGGCATTGAGTTCTCGCATCGCTTGCCGCGTATCTTCTTCGGTGTGAAGTTCCTGCCCCACCGTGCGGGCCAATTCGGCACGATTGGGCTTCACCAGAAAAGGCCCCGCCTTCAATGCCTCTTCAAGTTCCGCGCCGCGAACGTCCAAAATCACCTGGCCGGGGCAGTCTTGCATCAATTCTCGATAAAGCGTGACGGGAAGATTGTCCGGCAGCGAACCCGATAGCACGACCCACTCGGCATGGGCGGCTTCTTCTCGAAACGCCTCGCGAAACCGCGCGAGGTCGCCTGCGGAAATCGGGGCGGAGTTTTCCACCAACTCGGTCGTTTGCTGAGATTCCGCATCCAAAATCGTGGTACACGTTCGCGTGGGAGTTGCCGATTCAATCCAACGGGCGGGGATGCTTTTTGAGGAAAACTCTTCGCGAATCGCAGCGCCGGTTCGCCCGCCGATCACCGAAAGCGTTTGCGATTTTGCCCCCAAGAAATGCAAAGCCAAGCCCACGTTAATGACTTTCCCCGAAGCGCACCCGGTCACGCTCGCCGCCCGGTTGACTTCGCCCGGCCTGAATTGATCGAACGAAAGAATCTGCTGCCAAGCCGGGGTGAGTCCCGCCGCCAGAATCACAGGATTTCCTCCAACAAAGTTTGGAGTTCCAGATCGGAAAGTTCGCGGGGGTTGCCGCTCATACTGTTGCCTCGCGAGCTTTTCACCAAGGCGGGGATTTGCTCGAAGCTGACGCCGATTTCCGAAAGTTTGCGGGGAATCCCAATTTGCTCTGCCAGCGATTCGATGGTTTCCACGCAAACCTCTTTGGCATCATTCGCATCGGTCAGGGGTTTTCCCGTGAGCGCGAATGCGAGCGCGGGCAGAAGATCTCGGCAGACTAAGGCATTGATTCGCATGGCCGTGGGCAGCATCACGGCACAGGCCAAACCGTGCGGAACCCGGCAATGCACGCCCAAGGCGGCCGCGACTCCGTGGGCCATGCCCAAGCCGGAGTTCGCCAAAGCCAACCCCGACAGCAACGCCGCGTGCGACATCGTTTCGCGGGCGGCTTTGTCCCCGCCATCTCGCACGGCGGCCATCAGCGCGGGAACCGCATTTTGCAAACCCGATAAACAGAGAGCCTGCGGAATCGGTTTGGCTCGGCGGGAGAGATAGCTTTCGATCAATTGCGTAATCGCATCCATGCCTGTGTAGGCCGTGGTCTTTTTCGGTACGCTGACGGTCAATTCGGGATCGACCAGCACCGCACTGGGGACCATTCGTGAAGACCTTAAACTTTTTTTGAAGGGCGGATCGTAAGAGGAAATCACCGCGTTCTTGGTGGCTTCCGAACCCGTGCCCGCCGTGGTGGGCAGCACCATCAAAGGCAAAGGTTCTTGGTCAATCGTCAGTCCCTGGCCCACGCCTTCCAAAAAATCTTGGACGGAATCGCCTTGCCCATTTGTCGCCATTGCGGCGACGGCTTTGGCCAAATCCATTGCCGACCCGCCGCCGATCCCTAACACAAAATCGCCCTTTTGCGGTTGATGTTCTTTGACCCGCTTCACCGCATCATCGACATCCGCGACTTCCGGTTCGCGAGAGAGCGTCGCGATTTCCACCACGTCCACATTCGCCGCCTGCAAGGATTGGACGATCTCGCCCACGGTTCCGTGCTGCTTCAGGGTTTTCGATCCGCAAACCAAAAACGCCCGCCGACCCAATTCCGCTGCGAGTTGCCCGGCTTCGGATCGGCGACCCCAACCGAACGTAATCTGCCGCGGGGAAAAGAAATCGTATTGCATGAGATCGCCAAGAAAATAAGCTCTAGGATTTGTGCGCCATCTCCGCGGCGTTGCGTGGGCGTGCTTTCTTTCAAAGCGCGATGATGGCAGTCTTTTATTGAAGCGGTTGGCTTGGTTTTTGCCGGCTTCGTGCCACACTGCTGAGGGAAGACGATTATGACACAGCGGGCAAGATCGCCGCCAGCCCCCGGCTTGAAATTTTCGATCTCACCCGTTCCGATATGCGCTATCATTTCGAGCATCCGGCTTCCCTAATTTCGGCTGCGTCTGCTCTACCAAGTGAGGAAAAGAGGAAATGCCGTGTGTGTCATTAAAGTCCGTGTGGGTTTTGTTGTTATTTTGACCCCGGTCCGGGATTTTGGGAATCGCGAAGCGATGGCAGCAGATAGCCGTCGGAGTAAGCCGACGCTAGGATTCGACAAAAGCCGTTTGGAGCCGCGAAGCGGCGGCACTTGGAAATGTGTTATAGTCGCGGTTTGAATGATCGCCTGATGGGCCAGTCTCTCAAGAGGAAAGCGAAACAAACGCGATGGCAAGATTCATCACCGTGGGAGCGGCACAAATGGGTCCGGTCGGTCGGAACGAAAACCGGGCCGCTGTGGTGGCTCGGTTGTTGGAAATGATGCGGGAAGCCAAACGGCGGGGTTGCGATCTGGTGGTATTCACCGAATGTGCTCTGACCCCGTTTTTCCCCCGCTGGTGGGAAGAAGATCTCTCCGCCCGCGACCAATGGTTCGAACGCGAAATGCCCGGCCCGGAGACACGCGCGCTGTTCGATGAAGCCAAGACTTTGGGCATTGGGTTTCATTTGGGGTATGCCGAACTCGCCGAGTCCAACGGCGAAACCCGGCATTACAACGCCGGCATTTTGGTCGGCCCCGATGGGGGGCTGATCGGCAAGTATCGCAAAATCCATCTTGCCGGCCTCGTTACAAAAGAAGGAGAAAATCCCCACCGCTCTTATGAGAGACGCTATTTCGATACCGGCAACCTGGGCTTTCGCGCCTGGCGGGCCTTCGGCGGCGTGATCGGCACGTGCCTGGGCAACGACCGCCGCTGGCCGGAAACCTACCGCGTCTTGGCTTTGCAAGGGGCAGAGATCATCCTCGTGGGATACAACACCGTCGCCGATCATCCCGATCACCCGGAACTAGATCACCTCACCAACTTTCACAGTTTGCTTTCCATGCAGGCCGGGGCCTATCAGAACGGTTGCTTTGTGATCGGCGTGGCCAAAGCGGGTTTGCAGGAAGGCATCCATCAGATTGGGCGTTCCGCGATCATTGCCCCTTCCGGGGAAGTCGTCACGCAATGCACGAGCCTGGCCGATGAACTCGTGGTGCATCGCTGCGATTTGGAGCGGACGAAACTCTATCGAGAACACGTTTTTCCCTTCGCCGTCCGCGAAATCGAAGCCTATGCCCTGATAACGAAAACGAAGGTTGCCGTTCCACCGAGAGAAGCGGGAGACATCGGCGAGGAGAACCTAACATCCGCCGCGACCGAAGCCGATGGCTCCGATGGGAAATTGACCGCAGACCCGATTGAAAAACTCTTCACGCAAAAGTACGGCTATTCCCCCGAAGAGGCCCGGAAATTGGCCGACAGAGCCAAACTTGCCGGGGCACAATACGAACCAACGGCAGAAGAAAAACCATCCCCCAAAACCCCGCCGCCCAAGAAGCCCGTTCGCGAACTCTCGGCAGATCCCGTGCAGGCAATTCGCGAAGTTTTGCAGGAGAGTTACAATTATTCCGCTGCGCAACTCGAAGCGATCATTCCGCAAGTCGTCCGCGCTTTGGAACTTGCGAAACCTCCGCAGGACTCCGACAGCGAGGCGGCTACACCCTCCAAGCCGCAAACCAACGCATCGGCTGCGGAGATCCTTACGCGGGAGGAATTGGCTCCCAATGTCCCGCCGACCGAAGATCAGCTACCGCCCACGGCAGAATATGTTCCCAAAAATCCGCCGGCCTCCGCCGACAGCCCTTTAACCGAGTTCATCGACCGATCCGCCGAAGCGCAAAACGATCCCCGCGCTCTCGAGCGCGGAATCGTTGCAAGTGTATGCACACTTTACGGAAAAGTACGGTTATTCAAAGAAGACTTCGCGGGAAATCGCGGAACTTGCCGAAGCAGCATTCCGGCACAGGCAAAGCCAATCGGAAGAACAACCGGCTGATGCGAAAAAAAGTCCCCCGAAACCACAGTCCCCCGCCAAAGCGGTTCCCCCGGTGGTTGCCGAAATCCCTGCGAAAGTGGCCGCCGCCGAGTTGCCGGACACCGTCGATGCCTCGCCGCTTCTGCCGGAGAAAGTCGAAGTTGCTGTGCTGATCGTGCCGTGCCCGGAGTGCGATTTCCCGTTGAAGATCGATTCCACCCACATCGCTCTGCTGGGCCGCAAAGCCCGCTGCCCTCAATGCCAAACCAAATTCCGGCTGCCGGAATCGGTGTAGCACTCGTGCCATCCAGTCGTTCAGATTCGTAGAGGGAAAACATGAATGAGTCGCGGTTGAAATCTCAAATCATCGACTATAGCCGAAAAAATGGATACGTCGCGGAGCATTTCGCCATTCCAAAGTGTGCTGCTTGTGGAGCAGCGATCTTTAATGTTCTGATGAACGAGGATGCAGGCGTGGCAGTTCGGATCTGCCATTCCTGCTCTGACGAACATGGAATCGGAGACAGCGACGACTATCTCGATGAAGTTGATGAAGTCTGCCCTGTGGAATGCACTTGCGAGGGAGACCAATTCGAGATCATGGCCGGCGTGGCGCTTTATGAAGGCAGCAATGACGTTCGCTGGTTTTACCTCGGCTGCGAATGCGCCGAATGCGGACTTTCGGGCGTCTATGGAGATTGGAAGAATGAATTCCTCGGGTATCAAAAACTTCTGGATCGAATCTAATCCAAAAACATCCGCTGGTATTCTTCGTAGACCACATCGAACATGTCGCGGCCTTGGGGGGTGGCTTGATAACGGACGAAATCTTCGTTGCGGGCAGTCTCTTGATCACGAGCGCCACGTTTGGTCATCGTCCTAATACCATTCCGCCTTCTCGATGTGATCCAAGATCTCGTGCAGTTGGTCTTCCTTGGCCGGCAGAAACACCGTGCCATCGAGGAAAAACTGGTAACCGTACTCCTCCAACTTTTCCCAAGGCAGCGCATCGGCGTCCGCGCCTTGATAATAGGGAACCAAGACCAATTCTTCGGGCTTCACGTTGGGGTTGTGAAGCATGTCGATCGCGTTCCACGGGCAGATTTCCAAGTTGTAATGCTCGTTGCTTTCCGTGGGGATGCGGTAGCACAACTGGCAGCCGATGCACCGTGAGGTGTCCACCTGGTGGAAACTTTCCGAGGGATTCGGGTTGACGACTTCGTAAATGCAATCCACCGGACATTGCGTAGCGCACGCATTGCAGGAGGTGCAGTTGTCCTTGTTGATGACCGCAAGATACCGCGTCTCTTTTTTGCGATCCGCTTTGCGGGTTTTGAAATAATCATCCACCGAAATGGTCATGGATTCCGCCCGTTGAAAAGGATCTCAAGAGATTACGTTTAGATTTCTTACCGTATTTTATTCGTTCCCGCGAGGGAAAAAATGCAAAACCAGCCCGGAAACCCGCAAATCCCAAAATCGAGAATCTGAAATCGGATGGAGTTACGAATTTCATTCAGCCGGAAAAGCCATGAATCGCAAAGTGAAGCCGCAGCGCGGCAGAGCTGCAATCCAAAAAAGGGGTAAAACTTCGTTTCACGGAATTCCATTCTCTGCTTCGGGTTTTCTTTGCGGCCTTAAAGTCGTTTCCTTTGCGTTGAAAAATTGACCGGGATCGAAGATTCATGTTTGCTGTTTGGGAGAGGTGGCGACGGCGTCGGAGGGTTGGGAATCTTCTTTTGGAAAGAATACCGGTTCCCGGCCGCGTTTTTTGCGAATCCAGTTCACCATCTTTTCCACCGCGGCGCATTTGAAAATCCAACGCTCCAACCGGCGTTTGCCGGGAAAATTCAGCAGCATCAGGCCGATGAGAATGGTTAGGATGCCTTGCCCCGGAATGGCGGGGACCGACATCGCGATCCCACCGAGAACGAGCAGGATGCCGAGCAGGTTTTTTCCGATCAAAAGCAGCCAGCGAACGACAGGATGATGATCCTGAAACTCGTCCGCCATCGGCGGTCGCTCTCTGAGGAAATAATCTCTTGGTAGACGAGCGATAATGACGGGAACCAGAATCAGGCTGATCAGAAACGTCAAACCCGATAATACTGCCAGCCACCAGAACAGCAGGGGGTGTTGGTCGATCCAAATCCACAAGGGGGAATTCGAACGATTCGACTGCCAATCCCACATCGAAGCCATCAATTCACGTGCCCATGCACGAAGATGTCGAGGAACAGCACGAAAAGCATCAACGCCACCACGAACAAAAAGCCCAACGCCTGAGCCGCCCAAAGCACGCGCTCGCTGGGTTTGCTGCGGGTCACGCCTTCCCAGATCAGAAACACCATGTGCCCGCCGTCCAAAACCGGAATGGGCAAGAAGTTCAGCACGGCGAGGTTCACGCTTAAAAAGCCCAAAAACAGCAACAATTCCGGCAAGCCGTTCTAGGCGATGCGATAGGCCACCTTGGCAATTCCCACCGGCCCGTGCAGTTCCTTGGGGGAAATGCTGCCGCCGAACAAGTTCCGCAGCGTGAGGTAAATGTCGGAGGCGGAATCCTTCGTGTGTTCGACTCCCATGCCGATCGCGGCGAGGAAATTCGGGGCGACTTGGAGTTCCAACATCGGTTCCAGACGAATCCCGCGATTGTCCGGCAAAAACCAATCGGGAACTTCTTGGGGAGTAATTGTGACTTCCCGCGATTCATCCTTGTCGTTGATGACGGTCAACTTCACGTCTCGCCCGGGCGTCATTTGCATTATGCGGAACGCGAATGCCCAATTCTGTTTGACTTCCCGTTTCTCGGCAGGCCACAGCAATTTGGCCAGCCAGTTCTGTTTGGTTTCGCCTTTATCATCAAAGCGGATTTCGTATTTGGCGATTCCCAGCATGTCGCCTTCCCCATCCGGCAAGGGGAGAAACTCAATTTTGTTGAGCCGTTCTCCTTTTTTGATGCCGGCTTTGGCCGCGGGCGATTCGGGTTCCACATTCAGGATGAATGAGGGAATCATGTGGTAGGCCAAACCGATGGAAGGCACATCCAACGGAACGTCCGGCCCGAAGGCCAAATAAGTCCAACCGGGCCGATCCCCCGGTTTGACCCGGAGCGTCACGACTTTGTCTTCGCCTTCTTCCTGCCGGCGGGCGACGGTGACGACCACATCGTTTTCGGGTTGGCCGGCGACTTCCACGGTTTCCAATTCGCCGCCCGCTCGGCGGGAATAGAAATAATCCGGCAGCATCAAGGGGTCCATTTCGGTTCCCATCGCTTTGCCATCCACGTGGGTGATTTTATCGCCCACCTGAAAGCCCGCCAATTTCGCCGGCGAACGATCCGCAATCGCGGTAATCTTGCTGATGTCCATCCTCAAACCCAACCGGCGAAAATGCGTGGGCGGGAGCGGTGATGGGTTCGGAGAGCAATTCCCCATCCCGTTCGACGTAAAAATCCACCTTCGCTTTTCGCACGTCCGCGTTCCCGAACCAGCGTTCGAGATCGGGGTAATAGTCAAACTCTTGGGGGTTCTGGCCGTGAATGCCCGCCTTTTTGATGATGTCCCCCGCTTGAAATCCCTTGCCTTCCGGAAGTTTGCCGGCGGAAGAATTCGGCTGAAAGAGCGCGATTTTGGGATCTTTGGGGCTGATGATTTTGAGCGAATCCCGCATGGGGGCCGCGCCGATAATTCGCCGCGTTCCCGAACCATCGGGAATGATGTCATCCTTAAATTTTCCTCCATCCCGGTAATCGCCTTCGACGGTCAACGTGCCGGAAGTTAAAGCCACGCCCCGCATGATGTCCGAGAAGGAATCGACTTCGCGGTCGTTGATTTGGGTGATGCGGTCGCCGTAATCCAGGCCGGCTTGCCAAGCGGGCGATCCCGGTTGAGTTCCGCCGATCACTGCAGGCGGAGTTTCCACGCCGATGTTAAACGCAATCGCAAAAAACAGCATCCCGGTGATGATGTTCATAATCACGCCGGCGGAAATAATCGCCATTCGCTGCGGCACGCTTTTGGCCGAGTACGACCTGGGATCTTGGGCGATTTCTTCGTTGGTCATCTGCGTGGCGTCCATGTCGTCTTGGCCGAGCATTTTGACGTATCCCCCGAAGGGAATCAGCGAGAGTGCGTACTCGGTTTCGCCCCGTTTGAAGCTCCACAAAATCGGCCCGAAGCCGATGCTGAACCGCTCCACGTTCACGTCGCACCACTTGGCGACGGCGAAATGGCCGAGTTCGTGGAAGAAAATCACCAACCCCAGGCCGACGGCGACCCAGAGAATGTTGATCCCCATGCTCAAATACTCGCCCATCGAGGCGGCGAACAGCGGAACCGCGCACAACGAAGAGGCCAAAATTTTCCAAGTCAGGCTTGCCACCGGGTTGTCTCCTTTCGAGCCCATCCATCCAGCCGGATTAAATCCGACAAAGTTGGCGATGGATCGAACTCATGGGCTTCCAAAACCGCCTTGCACGCGCGGGGAATGTCAGTAAAAGATATTTCGCGATTCAAAAACCGATCGACGGCCACCTCTTTCGAGGCATTCAACACCGCACCGCTGCTTCCGCCCCGGCGGGCCACTTCAAATCCTAACTCCAAACCGGGAAAGGCGTCTAGGTCAGGTGGCGAAAGCTCCCAGGCATGGGATTGGGTCCAATCCACTTTGGGGCTGGTCCCTTCGACTCGTTCCGGCCAAGTGAGCGCATATTGAATTGGTAGCTTCATGTCGGGCGGAGACAACTGGGCAATTACCGAACCATCCACGAATTCCACAAAAGAATGAATCACCGATTGCGGATGCACCACAACTTCGATTTGGTCCGCCTCCAAGCCGAACAGCCATTTGGCCTCGATGATTTCCAAGGCTTTGTTCAGCATTGTGGCCGAGTCGATGGTGATTTTGGGCCCCATGGTCCACGTTGGGTGGTCCAAAGCCATTTCGGGAGTCACATTTCGCATTTTTTCTCGCGTCCAGCCCCGAAACGGGCCGCCGCTGGCCGTCAAAACCACGCGGCGAACTTCCCGGTTTTGCCCCGCTTGCAGGGCTTGAAAGACCGCGCTGTGTTCACTATCCACGGGGATCAAAGTCGCCCCGGTTTGGGCGGCTTTTTCCATCACCAACGGGCCAGCCATCACCAAGGTTTCCTTATTGGCGATGGCCACGGTTTTTCCTGCCTCGACCGCTGCCCAAGTCCCCCGCAAACCCGCCGCCCCCACAATCCCGGAAACGACCACGTCCACTTCCGGCAGCGAGGCGACCTGCTCAATCGCCTCTGCTCCCCGCAATAATTCGGTTTTTTGGGGAAAACCACGGCCTTCGCAAGTTGCAGCGGCTTCCCGATCACTGAGAACGGCAAATCGCGGGGAAAAGATCTCCGGCTTGTTCCGCCAAAAGTTTCCCATTCCGATGGGCCGTCATCGCATAGACCGACAACCTCTGATCCAGAGATCGAACGACATCCAGGCAACTGGTTCCAATGGAACCCGTCGATCCCAAAACGGCTATCTGCTTCATCTTGGGCGCACGGCGAAGAATTGATGAAGGGAAAAACAAACCGCAAGTTTAGGCAACCCACCCCCACCGTGCAAGCGCTCCGCTTGATGGGGAAAACGTGCAGAGAAGCGCAACGAGCAGGATGAGGGGAGTTTGAAAGTCAGCCCCATAGCGAAAGAGCCGAACATTTCGGTTCGGCTCTTTTCCTCAGATTAACTTTTCGTGGATTACCAACTGGCTTTTTTCATGCCGGGGATGAGGCCGTCCAAGGCCATGTCGCGGAGCATGATTCGCGAGACTTGGAATTTGCGGTAGTACCCGCGCGCCGGCCCGTCAGTTTGCAGATGCGACGCAATCGCGTGGCGGAGGAATTTCGCGGCAGCTTAGCCAGCGCGGCGTAATCGCCTTCTTTTTTCAGTTGTTCGCGTCTCGCGGCGTATTTTTCCACGAGTTTCGCGTTCCGCTTCATCTTTTCAATTTTGGATTTTGAGGCCATGCGTTTTGTGCCGCTGATTTCAGGAAAGTGATGAAATTGGATCTCGACGATTCAAGCTGAAGCACAAAATATAACAATTTGCCCTCAGTTGGCAATGCCCTCGGCAGAGTTTGCGGGGATTTTTTCGACCGCGAATTGTCTTTCCTCTGCGGAAATCCGTGAAATCTGCGTTTGGAAATGGAAACGCAGATTTCGCGGATTTCGCAGATTCTCGCGGAGTGGAGGAATCGAAAAAGGAATCCCATGTGCAAACCGTACTGCATGGGGATATAATGAAATCCCTGTGAATGCACTGGAAGTTTGGTGCCAATCTTCCCCGGAAATCCGCTTACACTATTAAGCAAAACAGACCGGCATGAACCCTGCGACTTTCCCTTGCCCTTATTGCTCTTCCCCGCTGCGGATTCGGGATCGAGCCTTCGTGGAACGGGACGTGGAATGCCCGGAATGCGGGGAACACATTGAAGTCACCCTCAATCGCGACCAAGAACCCATCGCCCGCAAAGCCGAGGCCGCGCTTGCGGATTCCGCCGCCAAGCCCGCTAAACAAAAAAAGTCCCGCTTCGCGAAAAAGCCGAAGAAAAAGCCGGCCTCTTTGAAAAAAAGCCCCGCCGGCAAAAATGGGGAGGCTGCAAAATCGCCGCAACCTGCGCGGAAACCGCTGTTTTCCTTGGGCGAACGGTTTTCCGGCGTGCCGGAGGTTCTGTTCTCGCCCGTGGGCATTGCTTGGGTCGTGGCGGGATGCGTCGGTGTGATCCTGCTAATTATGGCGTGGCCTCAGGGCAAGGCTTCCGAGAGTGATGATGCTGCCCAACAAGTCGCGGAATTCTCCGATCAAGACCCGTCGCCGAAGGTTTCTCCCCTCGAAGAATCGCCGTTGCCGGAAGCCATCCCTGCCCCCAATTTCCCCAACCCAAAAGGCGACGTGGTAAGACAACGACTGACTGAGTTGGGCGGCAGCATTCAAAACTACGTGGACAGGCAGGGGCATTTTCCCCAAGGAACGGTCGCCCAAGGCAATCAGCCCGTGAAAGACCGCTTTAGTTGGCTGGCCGAGGTCTTCGTGCAAACGGCGGGCGGGAAGATTGCCGAACCCCAATGGGATCAGCCGTGGAACGATCCCTTGAACGATCGTTTCGTCCGCCAACAGCGGGAGCCGTTTTTGAATCCGCTGCTGCCCCAAAAAGTGGGCACAGATCGCTATCCTTGCACGCATTTCGTCGGAGTGGCGGGCATCGGCAGCGATGCCCCCGGCTTGCCGGTGAATCATCCCCGGGCGGGAATTTTCGGGGTCAATCGCATTACCCGCGTTGAGGACATCAAAGATGGCCAAGCCAATACGATGATGGTCGCCGGCGTGAGCAATCAATTAGGTTCGTGGGCCGCCGGCGGGAATCCTAGCATGCGGGCTTTCACTCAAGAACCCTATTTTCAAGGCCCGGATGGATTCGGCACGGGGGAAAATGCGGGGATGTCGGTCTTGATGGCCGATGGCAGCGTGCGGTTTTTATCGAAGAACACCGACCCGGCCATCGTGCGGGGCATGGCGGCCATGGCCGATGGTTGGCCAACCGAGGAAGCTCCGCCCGAAAAACCCGGCCTCGTGCCGTCGCCGCAAAAATCGCATCCCCCCGAACCGCCGATGGTCGTACAAATTCCGCCCCAACAAGTCGCCCCCCAGAAAATGAAACCGCCCGCCCAGGTTTTGCCGCCCAAAAAACCGCAACCCAAACCTCCCAAGCCGGTGGACGTTCCCGCCGCGTTGGCGGTGAAAATCGTAAAGTTCGAGCAAGTCAAAAATGCCCCCTTTCACGAGTTGCTGTACCAAGTGGAAGAACTCTGCGGCGTGCCGATTCGCCGAGATGCGGATCTGCCCGCAAACAACGCGGAACTTTGGAACCGGCCGGTTTCCCTGCGACTGAAAGACACCACCGTCGGGCAGATTCTGGAAGAGCTGCTTCAAAAAGCCCAACTGCGTTACACCGTCGAAGCGGACCACATTCAATTGCATTCGGCCCCATGACGATTGCAACGCGGTTCGCGATTTTCGAACTCAGCCGGAATGATTCATAACCCTTTGCGGTGGTGATTTTTTAGGGTTTGGCCTAGCGGGACGGAATTCCGGCGCTATAAGTCTTTTATGTATGGGCCGTGACGCGCAACATGATTCGGTCCACACTAATAATGCTGTTGGGACTGCTACAGATGCGGCAACGAGGAAAGCCTGCCCGATGTGGAAACAGATTCGTTCATTCTTCGGCGGTCCCTTGGACAAAGCCGATTCTCTGCTTGAGTTCGACGCCATCCGCTCGGAAGTGGAAGCCGTTTTGAAACTCAACCTCGCTTCCAAACAGAATCGGGATGCGAACAATCTGATGGTTTTCAATGCGCTGCGGCATCTCGAACGAGAAATCGAGCTTGTCCGACAGCAGGCGAACGGTTACCCCGCCCATCCGATTTCCGCTCTCGTGTGGATGAACGGGGCGGGTTATGGAAATCTCGCTCAGACGTTGACGCTCCATTTCCAAAACGCCGGTTGGCTGGAGCGCGAGGAAAAGGCCAGCGCGTTGTGGGCCAGGGCCACGCTGGCGGTTTGCGCCCACTACCATCACATGGTGGGGCCGGCGATGCTCGCCAATGCGGATTGCCACGAACGTCTGGGCAATACCGACCGGGCCGCCCAAATGTATCAAGGCATCGTGCAGGACTTTGCTTTCCTCGTCGAAGACTGGTCCCAAGAGAAAGCCCCGCCGGGCGAGGAAGAGCGATTGGCGCTCGAATCGCTCAAGACTGCGACCGCGCGTTTATTGTCTCGCGAGATCCGGCAAATCGAGGACATCGACTTGCCGCAACTTCAATCACAAATCGCAAAGATCCTTTTGCGCCCCCGGTCGCAGTGCCTGGGATGAGGGTGTTTTTGGACTGCCAATTTTGCAGGAGACGAATGGAATGGATACGGGAATTGCGGCGGAATTGCAAGGAGTGGACTTGGGCGACCAACGCTTGAATGCCAGGAGTTTGAAAGTGATCGAAGCCTTGTCGAAGGATCCACAGGCCAGCGTGATGGTGCCGTCGAGGGCTGGGGCGACACGCAGGCCGCCTATCGTCTGTTGGACAACCGGAACGTCACGCCGGAAAAAATTCTCAAGCCTCATCGTCAGGCGACGGCGGAACGCATGCGGGCCGAGTCGGTGGTTCTGATTGCCCAGGACACGACGGTTCTCGATTATTCGGCTCATCCGCCAAAGGATGCCCGCTGCCTGAGTACCACAGAACAGTTCGGCTTTTATCATCATGTGCAACTGTCGCTGACGCCCGATCGCGTGCCCTTGGGTGTTGTCGGCACCAAGAATTTCTACCGCACCCCCGAATCGCTTGAGGAAGATAAAAACGAAAAACGCAAACGCAGAACCCGCACGCCCATTGAAGAGAAAGAAAGTTTTCGCTGGCTGGAAGGCTACCGCAATGCCTGCCAACTGGCGGCGGAATGTCCCGACACGCAGGTCGTGAGTCTCGCGGACAGTGAAGCCGACATTTATGACATTTTTGTGGATGCCCAACAGGCCGTTGCCGAGGTTTGACTCGAGCGGACTATGTGATTCGTGCATGAGAATCGCAGCACGCCGGAGCGCAACCGGTAGGTCAGTCGCGCACGTGGCACAAGGTGTTCGATCAGGTGCAGGTCTCGCCGCTGCGCACGCGACATCAGATTGAACTGCACGAAACGCCCCAGCGTGAAGCCCGGCTGGCGACGCTGGAAATCCGCGCCATCCAAGTTCAGGTGAAACCGCCCAATCACCGGAGCGGCGAGCCCATCATCACACACAACATGGTGCTGGTTCAAGAAGTGAACGGTCCCGACGACGGCACGGACGTGTCGTGGATGCTGATCACCACGCTGAATTTTAAAGTCGCAGTGATGGCCGGAACCGCAACATCCAATCCACTCGGCGAACCATTTTGAGACCGCTGCATGAATCGTTCGATTCGAACCGTGCAACGGACTCGACTATTGCTACAATGGCTGGGAAGGGATGGCGTGCTCGCGTGAGGGGTGTCAGATTCGGGGTTTGCTTGTCGTGAATCAGTTTTCCACTTCGGTCAGTTTGCTCAAACGAGTGCGGAAGATGGAAGCCCTCGCGTGGCAGCGGTTGAGCACTTTGTACGGGCCGATTGTGTATGGCTGGTCCCGGAGAGCAGGGCTGCAAGAAAGCGATGCCGCCGACTGCACGCAAGAAGTGTTTCGTGCGGTCTGGCAGAACATTGGGCAATTTCAGAACGGGCAGCACGCGGGCAGTTTTCGCGGTTGGCTCTGGACGATCACCATCAACCAAATTCGGCTGCATTTCCGCCAAGCTCGAAACAGAGCATTGCCGATGGGCGGCAGCGATGCCCGGCAGATGTTGGCCCAACTTCCCGATCTCAATTTTCCCGCCGAAGAACCGGATGCCGAGGCTGGCAGGCGGCGAATCCTCCGGAGGGCTTTGGAATGGGTGCGGGGCGATTTCTCGGAAACTACCTGGAAGATTTTCGAGAAAACCACACTGGAACATCAGGTCTATCAAGAAGTTGCGGCAGAACTCGGCATGACGGCCAACGCCGTTCGACAAGCCAGATTCCGCGTGCTTCGCCGCCTCCGCGAAGAACTCGACGGCTTAATTTAAGCTATTCTGAAAAAATCACGTAACGCCCGCGCATCTTATCTATCGGCAACCGCCATTCGCGGGGAGAATTCTTTCCCCAAAACAATATCACCTTGTTTTTTCGGCCCTTCGCGATCCTTCGGATTGATTTTAAGCACGTTCGCCTCCGCGTTTTGGAAAGATAATTCCCATGAACGACGAGCCAAGCACTCCCGACCAAGACCCCATCGAACAGCAATTGTTGGACTTGGAAGACAACCCCCAAGCTACCCACGATGCAACCGTCTGCAACTTGCATAAGGAGCTGGAAACCTTGGCCAACGATTTGAAAGACCCCGCATCCGAAGATCCCCACGAAGCCGAATCCGCCTGCCGAAAGGCCGTCGAGAAAGTTCAAACCCTGGCGAGCCGGCCTGCCGACACTCAACCCCGCCTCGCCGCGGATGGCAATTCCGACTTAAAACTCAATCAGGTGTTGGGCCAATATCAAATTCTGGGCAAGCTCGGCGAGGGAGGCATGGGGGCGGTTTACAAAGCGCTGCATACCAAGCTGGATAAAATCGTGGCCCTCAAAGTGCTGCCCGAAGAACATCTGAAAAAAGCCGATGCCATCGCCCGTTTCAGCCGCGAAATGAAAGCCGTCGGTAAAATCGAGCACCCGCATTTGGTGCGTGCCTTGGATGCCGGAGAAGCGGAGGGGTCGCATTATCTGGTGATGGAATACATGGATGGCATCGACCTGTCCCGCCTGTTGAAGCGGCACGGAAAACTCCCGGTGCCGATCGCGTGTGAATTGGTTCGCCAGGCCGCCTTGGGTTTGCAGGCGGCCCATCAAAGCGGGATGGTCCACCGCGACATCAAGCCGGCGAATTTGATGCTGGCTCGGCAAGAGTTCGGGCCGCCAGTCGTCAAAGTTCTGGATCTGGGCTTGGCCCGTCTAGCCGATGATTCCGGGCAGGCAGAAACCGAACTCACCACGGACAACCAAATTATGGGCACGTTGGATTACATGGCCCCCGAACAGGCGGGCAGCAGTAAAGGCGCGGATACCCGCGCGGACGTTTACAGCCTGGGGGCGACGCTGTTTACCTTGCTGACGGGCCACGTGCCGTTTTACAACCCAGAGCAGCAAAGCATCATTCAAAAGCTGCACGCTCTGGCCAACCAACCTTTGCCCGACATCCGGGAACAAAGACCCGATGTGCCCGATGATTTGGCGAAGGTTCTCGAAAAAATGCTTGCCAAGGAGAAAGATCTCCGCTACGCCGAGCCGGGCGAAGTCGCGGCAGCCCTCGCCCCCTTCGCGGGCAACGCCGATCTAGCTCCGCTGTTGGAAGAAGCCAAAACGACGACCAGCACGCCCAGCCTGGGCCGCAGCACCGCCAGTTGGGCGATACCGTCCACGGCTCCCACGGTTTATCTCCCGAAACCCGCCCGCCGCAAACCGGCCCTCATCGCCGCCGGCTTGTTGTTGCTTTTGGCTCCGTTGGTTTATCTCTACGCGGGCACAATCATCCGCTTCGCCACCAACCAAGGTGAACTGGCCATCGAAATCGATGATCCCAACATCGAAGTCAGCATCATCCAGAACGGAACCGTCATTAAGGACAAAACCAAAGACCGCGAGTTCACCCTCACTGCCCTTGCCGGCCAAATCGAAGTCCTGGAAAAAGATGGCATCAAACTGACCACAAAAAAATTCCAACTCACCCGCGGCGGGAAAACCACAGTCACAGTCACCCTCAAAGAACTCGCCGATGCCCGGTTGCCGAAGACTCAACGAGACCGCGACGCAGCCGAATGGGTTTTATCGCTGAACGGACGTGTGATTGTGGAAACGCCCCAACAGCGACAAACCGTTACGGGCTCTTCGATGCTCCCCAAATCACCTTTCAAACTCGTCTTGGTCGATCTACAGAATAACTACAAAGTCAAAAAGCGGAATCTATCGTATTTCCAATCCGTGGTGAACGATGATGACCTATTGCATCTTAATGGGCTACAACATCTGACGGAATTGAATCTTGCCTATTCGGGTATCACCGACAAAGGGCTTGAACATTTAACTAATCTGCCGAACTTGGCAAAACTCGATCTTCACTTTACGCAGCTAAAGGGCTTAGGTTTGTCGCACTTGACGAACCTAAAAAATCTGGAATGGCTCAGCTTGGGAGGCACGCATATTACGGGGCAAGGTTTCGCCTCTCTCAAATTCCTTCCCAGACTTCAAACATTAAACCTGGGATTCAAGCCCAGTCAAGTCATTGATAAGGATCTCGCTCATATCAAGAACGTAAAGAGCCTGACATACTTGAATTTGCACGAAACGCAGGTCAGCGACGAGGGAATCGGCCAGCTTCAGGAGTTGAAACATCTTGAGGAACTGAGACTCACTAAGACAACAGTCACGGCAAATGGGATCGTCAAACTGCAGCGACTTCTCCCCAAATGCCGGATCGTGTGGGACGGTGGGGTTGTCGCGCCGATGCCGAACAGCGCGAAATCGCCGACTGGAAAATACGCGTTGACGTTTCCCAACGCTGGGGACGGCGTGACCGTGGCAAACGCAGCCGATGCCGAGCGGCGGGTTGCCGCGGCGGTTTTGCGACGCGGCGGCACGGTACAGGTGTTTATAGACGACCCGGCGGACTTCAAACAACTCCACGTTGAGCGGCTCGAGGACTTGCCGCCGGGCGAGATTCATGTCGAAGTCGTCTCCTATAGCGATTTGGACGGGATCACCGATGATGTGCTCGAAGAATTGAGCCCGTTGGATTCCGTATTGCGGATTTCACTGCATAACACGAACATCACGGATGCCGGCCTGGTCCATCTGGCGAAATTGCGGAGCCTCGATACGATCAATCTCCACGGAACCCAAGTCACAGATGCGGGTTTACGGCACCTTGCCGATCTGCCACACCTGAACGGGCTCTGCTTAACTCGAACAAAGTTGGTTTCGGAAGGGTTAGACGGTTTCCAACGGCTGGCTCAGCTTCGCCATTTGATCCTGGGGGGACCGATGACGAAATCCCGCTTCCTGGAACTGGCCCAAGTCAAACACATCCGCCGATTGCATCTCTCTTCTCAAGCCCAAGTCACCGAAGCGGACGTGGCTCGGTTTCACGAAAAGAATCCCTATTGCCGAGTGTTCATCGATTACAAGCTGATCGGAGCCGATCCGGTTCGGCAGGCGGCCGAGGAACTCCGCAAGAAGGGAGCCACGTTGACAGTGATGTTGCTCAGCGAGAAAAACGGCCTGGGAGAAGGCGGCTATCTTGAAATCCCGCCCGACAAACCGTTCCCCGCCAAACTGTTCGCCGTTCGCGCCGTTTCGTTCTACAAAAGTGAGACGGTCAAAGACGGCGATTTGGACCCAATCCAGGCATTTCCCAATCTGTATCACATCGAATTGAGTTTTACGAACATCTCGGATAAGGGTGTTGAATTTTTGAAGTCCTGCCTGCAATTAGGCACCCTTGGGCTGCACAAAACGAAGATCACGGATCGTTCGTTGGAGGTCATCGTCGAGCTCCCATCGCTGACGAGCCTTCGACTGGTGGGGACGAACATCACGGACGCGGGCGTGGCGAAAATTGTCAAGCTAAAGAACCTCATTTATTTGGAAATAGGAAGCACACCCATCGGCGGCCCGGCATTCCGCGCCATCGCTCAATTGCCAAAGCTGAAACAACTCGCCATGCGCGGCAACAATGTGACGGACGAAGACCTCGCGATCTTTGCTGGGATGCAATCGTTGCAGTACATCGGACTGCCAGAAACGAAAGTGACGGGCAAAGGCGTCGACGAGTTCCACAAGGCCTTGCCCCATTGCAAAATCGAATGGAACGGCGGCGTGGTGGAACCGGATGCTTTCGACCGCGAGGTGGCCGAATGGGTGCTCTCGATCGGAGGCAAGGTCGACGTCGCCATGAACGATGCACCCAATGCCTCCGTCCGCTTCGAGTTTGGACAGAGCTTACCTCAAGCACCCTTTACTATCGTTACCGTGCTATTGATGGAAAAGCCAGAATTTCGTGACGAGGATTTGAAACGCTTGCTGAACCTGAAAAACGCGTGGGGGCTGATGTTGCATTCGTCGGAGATTACCGATGCCGAACTCAAAATTCTTTCCCAGTCCAAATTCAAGGGTCTCTATCTTTACGATACGCCCATCACGGATGCGGGGATTCGGGAACTTGTAAAAATGGAACAGCTGGATACTTTGAATCTCGCCGGCACGAAAATCACGGATGACGCATTGAAAACGCTCAGCCCGCACCCGAAACTTGCGCAACTTTGGCTTTCGGGTTGTGCTGCGATCACCGACGATGGCATCGCGCAATTGACGAAGCTCAAAAGCCTCGAAAAGTTGCACCTGGAAAACACGAAACTCACCGACAAGTCTGTCGACCACTTGGCAACAATGAAATCCCTCAAGATCCTGGGGATCGAAAAGACGAAATTCACCGCCGCGGGAGTCGAAAAACTGCAACAGGCCCTGCCCAAATGCCAAATCGAATGGAACGGCGGGGTCGTGGAACCGGCAACACAAACATCACCGGAACCCAAACCCTGAGCAGTGCAAAGTCCGCTCTGCGAATGCTGACCGCTACTTTACAATTTTACAATTGCGCTTCGCTGGGCAACGTAAAATCTTTGCGGTATTCGCGGGTGAGGTGGGGGTTGGCTTGTGCCGCGAATTCGCCGATGATCTCTTCTTTTCGCGGGTCGAGCTTCAATTGCTTGCCCAGGCGGACTTTGGTTTTGCTCAAGTCGACGTTGTTCTTGCTGAGGTGTTCCGAGAACCGCTCGAAGGTTTCCACCGATTCGCGATTGCCTTCTAGCCGTTCTTTGACCTCGGCCCCCGTGAGCAAATCGCCTAGGTTCATCGAAAGGTTGCCCAGGTGGCAGAGCGCGCTGGAATCGTGGCCTTCTTGGATGTCGGCGGCGAGATCTTCGGGATTGCGGCTGCGGACGGCGGATATAAAGTTGCCGAAGTGGTCTCCATCCCCGCTGAATTTCTTGGTGAGGTTGCCATCCAAATTGAAGGCGGCTCCATCGGTGTAGCTGGTCATCACGACGTAGCCTTTGGTTCCGTAGAAGATCACGCCCACCTGAGCGCCGCGGAGGTTCCCCGTGGGCAGCCCGCGGACTTCAAAGATGATTTCCTTGTCGCCATAGTTATAGATGCAAACCTGCGTGTTGGCGGTTTCGCCGGCATCTTCGTAGCCGAACCGCCCGCCGTAACCGAGCACCGCTTGGCCGATGCCGGAGACTCCCAACCCCCAGCGGCAGATGTCCATTTGGTGGATGCCCTGGTTGCCCAAGTCGCCGTTGCCGGTGTTCCATTGCCAATGCCAATCGTAATGCAGCTTGGGCCGGGTGAGGGGCAACATTTTGGCGGGGCCAATCCAGAGGTTGTAATCGACAGATTGCGGGACTTCGTACATCCCGCGCGGGCCGATGGAATCCCGCCGTTTGTAGCACAGACCCCGCGCGAGTTTGACCTCGCCGATCTGGCCGGATTGCACGTATTCCACGGCGCTTTGGTGGCGGCGGTGGATCGGCATTGGGTTCCGGTCTGCACGATTTTGTTGTATTTGCGGGCCGCCTGCACAGAGCGGCGGCCTTCGGTGACGGTATGGCTGACGGGCTTTTCCACGTAAACGTCTTTGCCCGCTTGCACGGCCCAAACCGTGGCCAAGGCATGCCAATGGTTGGGGGTGGCGATGCTCACGATGTCTATGGATTTGTCGTCGAACGCCTTCCGCATGTCTTTGACGTACAGCGGGCGCTTGCCGGTGGCTTTTTCGAGATCCTCCGCCGCCTTCTGCCCGATGACTTCATCCACGTCCGCGATGATCGCGACTTCGGTGTCGGCCCGTTTTTTGTAGGCATCCAAATGCGTTTGACCCCGGCTGCGAACGCCCAGCACCGCCACCTTCAACTTTTCGTTCGGGCTGGCAGATTGTTTTTCCTGAGCTTGAATTAAAGGAAGGCCCGATCCCGCCGCGACCGCCGCCGCGGTGGCAAACATCGAACGTTCCAAAAATTCCCGACGCGATGGATGGGACATGTACGGCACTCCTGGCGGGGGGATTTGTGAAATGAGAACGGCCAAGCGGAGGGAGGAACGGATTCCACCGTGATGAGATTTCAGTTTACTCCGCCTTGAGCCAGAGATTCAAGCCAGCGAATTTTCGCAACCGCAAGGATCTTCCCAGCCGCGCCCTTCTTCTGCGGCTTTTCGCGGGGAAACTTCTGTGGAATTGGGCATTTGCCCAGCCGTTTCATTATGATGGTTTTGCGATTCGCAAAAAACGGATTCCCAATACCGGCTCGCTCGATTCTTACGAAGGCATCTCGATCCGCTTCCTATTCGCAAGAGTAACCGTAGGGGAAGCCTGCCCAATGCAAAACATCCTGTCCTACCGAAAACTGAAAACCGAAATCCCATCATGTGGTGTCGAAAACGAATTGACGTGGGCTTTCGCGATCTGGCGGCGGGAGTATTCACGGTGCTCTTTCGCCGCGATCCCGTGGTGTGGGAAGAAGCCGTCGCACGGGCTTGGCCGACAAGCGAGAAGTCGGCATTGGTTTGCCTTTCGGTTCGCAGCGGATGGGATTTGCTGCTGGCGGAGTTGGATTTGCCCGCAGGCAGTGAAGTGTTGATGTCGGCGATCACGATTCCCGACATGGCCGAGATCGCCCAGGCCCACGGATTGGTTCCCGTGCCTTTGGAACTCGATCCGGCTTTGGCAGTCCCCACGCAGGAGACGCTCCGCCAAGCCATCACGCCCCGCAGCAAAATCGTGCTGATCGCCCATTTGTTCGGCAGCCGGGCGGACCTCGATCCGCACATCGCCCTCGCCCGCGAACACGGTTTGCTGTTTTTGGAAGATTGCGCCAAGCCTATGCCGGGCCGATGTTCGCCGGTCATCCCCAGGCGGATGTCTCGCTATTTAGCTTCGGAACTATCAAAACTCAGACCGCGTTGGGCGGCGGCGTGCTTTTGCTCCGCGATGCAAACCTATGTCAGCGGCTGAAAGAATGCCAAGCGGCTTATCCCCGGCAACCTGGGGGCCACTATCTTAAGCGGTTGCTGAAATACGGCGGCCTGAAACTGCTTTCGACTTCCGTTTGCTTCGGTTTGTTCGTGTGCATCTGCCGGGGGTTGGGGATCAATCGCAACGAAATGCTCAACCGTGCGGTGCGCGGGTTTGCGGGAACCGAGGACATCGCCCGATTCCGCAAGCAGCCTTCGGTTCCACTGTTGGCGATGTTGGCCAGACGGCTTTCGCACCCCCAGCCCTTACGCCTCGAAAGGCAACAACAACTCGGCAGGCGGCTGTTGGAGCGATTACCGCCTGGAGTGTTCTGTCCGGGAAGTAAGGCGGGTTATCATCATTTTTGGGTGTTTCCGGTTTGGGCCGACCATCCTCAAGAATTGATTGCGACCCTCGACAAAGCCGGTTTTGATGCCACGCAGGGCGAGAGCATGCGGGTCGTCGAAAAACCTGCCGCTTCCCCCGCACGGGAACCTATCGCCGCGAGGGAGATGCTCGAAAAGATGGTTTATCTGCCGATGTATCCCGAACTGAGCGACCGGGCCATCAAAAAGTTGGCGGACGTTTTGGTGGGGTATTTTCAAGAACATCCGCCAGATGAAAATCCATTGCTCCCCCAAGCCGACACCTTGGTGTCGAACCGCCGACAAGTCGGCGGCTTGGGCTAAGTCCCCTTATTGTTCACGCTTCTTCCAAGGCTTTGGTGATGTCGACGATGGCTTGCCGGCCATCGCCGAAGAGCATCAGCGTGTTGTCGGCGGAGAACAACGGATTGGGAATGCCCGCGAAGCCGGGGCTGAGGCTCCGTTTGATCACCACCACCGTGCGGGCCTTGTCCACATCGATAATCGGCATGCCCGCAATCGGGCTGTTGCGGATCGGTGCGAGCGACGGGGTTCACCACATCGTTTGCCCCCACCACAATGCACACGTCCGCCTGATCCATTGTGGGGTTGATGTCATCCATTTCCTTCAGGCGGTCGTAGTCGATGTCCGCCTCGGCCAGCAGCACATTCATGTGTCCCGGCATGCGGCCCGCGACGGGATGAATCCCGAACTCCACCTCCACATCGCGTTCCAAGCAGCAGGTTCGTCAAATCGCGCACCGCGTGTTGCGCCTGGGCAACGGCCATCCCGTAGCCCGGCACAATCACGACCCGTTGAGCGATTTCCAGCATCATCGCGACTTCATCCGCCGAGGTCGATTTGACGTTCGTGTAAACTTCATCCGCCGATTGCACGCTGGTTCCGGCTTGCAGCGTGCCGAACAACACGGCGGGCAGGGAACGGTTCATCGCCACGCACATGATCTGCGTGAGGATCACCCCCGATGCCCCCACCAAACTGCCGGCGACAATCAGCACGTTGTTTCCCAGCACGAAACCCGTGGCGGCGGCCGCCAATCCCGAATACGAATTGAGCAACGCGATCACCACCGGCATGTCGGCCCCGCCAATCGAGATCACCAAAAACACGCCCAACAGCCGAGGCGACCAGCGACATCAGCCAATACGCCAGTATTCGCATTCCCCGGCGAGATCGACCAACCACCCCGCCAACCCCAAGGACGCCAACGCCAAGATCAGATTGAGAACTTGCTGGCCGGGGAACCGAATGTCTTTGACGAACTTGAGTTCTTGCAGTTTGCCGAACGCAACCAGACTGCCGGAGAACGTGACCGCTCCGATCAACCCCGATGCCGCCGTGGCGATGAGGGTGTCGCATGGTTTCGGATGGCCAGGTCTTTGGCGGCATACAAATAAGCCCCGGCGACCAACACCGACGCCACCCCGCCGAACCCGTTGAACAACGCCACCAAGTTGCGGCATCGCGGTCATCTGAATCCGCACGGCCATGACCACGCCGATGATGTGCCCACGGCCAACCCGACGCCGATCAACGTGAAGTCAAAACCGAGTATCCAATAAGGTCACCACGACGGCGACGAGCATGCCCAAGGCGCCGAACAGATTTCCCCGCACGGCCGTTCGCGGATGGGTCAGCCCTTTGAGGCCCAAGATAAACAGCACAGCCGCGACGAGATAGGCAAAGTCGGTCAAAGCGGGCGTCACGTGTCGATCCTTTTACGTGCTGTAGGCTTACTTTTAGCGCTTTAGCGAAATATTCCCAAGCATGCGGTAGCGTCACGTAGGAAGATTTGAACTGTAGGCCGTCGATTTTTCTACCTAAAATCACGGTCTAAAGCCTTCAGCCTATTTCGTTTGCGGAACATCCCAGCATGCGGTGCGTGACCAAAAACCCGCCGACCACGTTCATGGTGGCGAAGATCACGGCCAGGCAGCCCAGCACTTTGGCGAGCGTGGGGTGGCGGATTTGAGCGACAACAACGCCCCGATCAGCGTGATCCCCGAGATCGCATTCGAGCCAGACATCAATGGCGTGTGCAGCGTAGGCGGGATTTTGACGATGATCTCGAATGCCCACGAACACCGCCAGCACAAACACCGTCAACAACAACATCCAGCGGCGGCCATCATCGACCACCGGGGTTTCCGCGAAGAACAACAAGGTATTAAGCATAGGTTTTCAGTTTTCAGTTTTCAGTTTTCAGTTTTCAGTTTTCAGTTTTCAGTTCCAGTTCGATCCGGGGGGCTCGCTCAACCCCGGTCACCCATCCGTTTGGTCATTGGGGTTTGGTCATTATTCTCTATTGCTTCTCCAGGCCCAGCAGTTCCCGCACGCGGGGGTGAATCACTTGGCCGCCACGGGTGATGAGGGTGTCCTTAAGGATTTCATCTTCGATTTCCGCGTGCATTTTGTGTTCATCGCAGAGGCCGGTTTTAATCAGATGCGTTAAAAAGGTGGCGATGTTTTTGGCGTACATTTCGCTGGCATGGTAAGGGATGGTGGAAGGCAAATTGCCGGGGCCGAGAATCGTCACGTCTTTCTCGATCACGGTTTGATTGAGCTTCGTGAGTTCGCAATTGCCTCCGCGTTCAGCGGCGAGATCGACGACGATCGAACCGGGCCGCATTCCGCGAACCATCGCCTTGGTCACCAGAATCGGCGCTTTCTTGCCGGGCACGGCGGCGGTGGTGATGACCACATCGCTTTCCGCGACCACGCGGGTCATCATCTCCCGCTGGCGGATGTAAAATTCCTCGCCCATCGCCTTGGCATAGCCGCCTTGGGCTTCGGAAGTTTCGGTTTCGAGTTGGAACTCGACGAACTTCCCGCCCAGACTTTCGACTTGCTCTTTGACTGCCGGGCGAACGTCGTAAGCCTTCACCACGCCGCCCAAGCGTTTGGCTGTCGCGATGGCTTGCAGCCCCGCGACCCCGGCTCCCACGATGAACACTTTTGCGGGGGCCACGGTTCCGGCGGCGGTCATCATCATGGGGAACATTCGCGGCAGGGTGTCGGCGGCCAACAGCACGGATTTATAACCCGCCACCGTCGCCATCGAAGACAGCACATCCATGCTTTGGGCACGAGTGATGCGGGGCAGAAGTTCCAACGCGAACATCATCACTCCGCGCTCGGCGATGGCTTTTATGGGTTTCGGATCGGAAAGCGGATCGCACATCGCAATCAGAATTTGGCCGTTTCTTAGCAAAGGAATGTCGGCTTCGCCCGCTTCGGGGTTGGCCCCGCCCGCTCGCACGCACAGCAAGATGTCGGCGGACTCGAACACTTCCCGGCTGGAGGCGATCCTCACGTTTTGGTGTTCGTAAATTTCGTCGGGAAAACCGGCGGCCCGGCCCGCATCGGTTTCCAGCAGAACTTCCAAACCCGCTTTTTGTAAAATCTTGGCCGTCGCAGGAACCACGGCCACGCGGCGTTCGTTCGGAAAGGTTTCGCGGGGAACCCCCACCACCAACGGAGGCCGGTCGGCTGACATGAAGAACCGTTTCGCTCAAAATCCAAGGGTCAAACACAACACATCGCCCCGTTTATAGCGGAAGCCGCGAGGATGCGAAAGTGTGCCTTGGTCCCGGTCGCCGCAAGGTGGCCGCCTTGGTGATTTAATGGATTCAAAACCCCGCCATTGTGTTAAACTCTGAGAATCTTCAAATTCAAATCTCCTTGCGAGTGAGCGGAGGACTGATGTCCTCCGCTCACCTGGAAAAATGGAGCCTCCAAGTGAGTCGCGTGGAAGACCTGGCCTTGATGCGGGAACATACGAAGAGTGAAAGTCTCATCAAGCACATGCTGGCCGTGGAATCGGCCATGCGGGCTTATGCCCGAAAACTGGGTGAAGACGAAGACAAATGGGGCACGGTGGGCTTGTTGCACGATTTCGATTACGAACGCTGGCCCGATCCGCCGAACCATCCGCTCAAAGGCTCGGAGATTTTGAAAGAGCGGGGCTACGCGGAAGAAATCATTTACGCCATCAAATCCCATGCGGATTACCTGCCCGATTGCCCCCGCGTTTCGGTCTTGGACAAAGCCCTTTATGCCTGCGATGAGTTATGCGGGTTTATCACGGCCTGCGCTTTGGTGCGGCCCAGGCGGTTGGAAGGGCTTTCCGCCAAAAGCGTGCGAAAGAAAATGAAAAGCCTGAACTTTGCCGCCGCCGTCAAACGCGAGGACATTTTCAGCGGAGCCGAAGATTTCGGCGTAGAACTGAATGAGCACATCAATTTCTGTATCCTGGCCATGCAGGGAAGTGCCGAAGATCTGGGTCTGATGCCGGAACCCGCTACGGATGCCTCGACCGATGACTGAACCTGTTGACGTGTTGGAATTGTTTCGCTTTCAAGCGCCTTTGGGGGGCTGCTCTTATCTACCCTGGGAGCAATCCTCTTTGGAGTATCGGGGGCTGGCGCACGTCAGCGAACGGGCGTTCGAGGAGATGCTTTCGCGTGGTTGGCGAAGGCATGGCCGGAATTTCTTTCGCCCCGCCTGCCCGCAGTGCGTGAAATGCCGCAGCCTTCGCGTGGATGTGAATGCCTTTCATCCCAGCAAAAGCCAACGCCGGGCGATGAAGAAAAACGCGGACGTGCGGTTGGAAGTCGGCCCCGCCCGTGTAACCGGGGAACACGTTCGGCTGTATAACGCTTGGCACGCGGACATGCACGTTCGCAGCGGTTGGCGGGACAGCCGCACCAACTCGGAATCCTACGCCGAAGCCTTCCTCGCGGGAGATTGGCCGTTCGCGAAGGAGTTTCGCTATTATCGCGAAAACCGCTTGATCGGCGTGGGCTTGGTGGATGTTCTGCCCGATGCCTTGTCCAGCGTGTATTTCTATCACGACCCCTTATGGCGTTCGTTAAGCCCCGGCACATTCACGGTGCAGAAGGAAATCGAATACGCCCGGCAAACCGGCAGAAGGCATTTGTACTTGGGCTATTGGATCGCCGAGTGCCGCTCGATGGCCTACAAAGCCCAGTTCGGCCCCCACGAAATTTTGGCCCGTTATCCGGCCGATGGGGAAGCACCCAATGGCTCCCCGCCGAATAGTTGACACTAAGCCCAAGCCGCCGACTTGTCGGCGGTCCGAAATCCCGGCGGCTGGGGATCGGTCGTGCGCAGCGTGAGCATCGTGACTTCCGGCAGGCAATTGTAACGCAGCGGATGCCCGCCCGCCAAACCCCGCGAGACGTAAAGCAGCGTGCCCTCTTCGTACCAACTCCCCGCCGAATAACTCACCCCGAAACGACTGGGGGTGTACATCGGCCCGATGATCGGCAAAATAATTTGCCCGCCGTGATTGTGCCCGGAAAGCATCAAATCCACCCCCTGCGATTTGGCCCACGCGAAATGATCGGGCGTGTGCGAGAGCAGCAAGCGAAAACCAACTTCCGGCTCGGCTTCCCAATCGGGATGTTGCCCCATCCAAGGCCGTTCCGTGCCCCCGATGACCAAAGGCAAACCGCGATGTTCAATCGTGATGGCCCGGCTGGCCACATCCTGCCAACCGAGTTCTTCCATCACCCGGCGAATCGCGGGCGGGTTCAACAGCCAATCGTGATTGCCCAGAATGAAGAACTGGCCCAAAGGGGATTTCAGCGAACCGAACAAGCCGGGCAGCCAACCCAGGCAGTTCATGTTGTCCATCAAATCGCCGGTGAAGCAAATCAAATCCGGCGAAAGGTCTTCTAACTCGCGAACCACTTCTTGGTAGAACCGCTCGTCGGGAGTGCCGAACAAATGCCAGTCGGTCAACAATAAAATCGTCAGCCCATCCCAAGCGGCGGGCAGGGCGGGCAGATGGAATTGCTTCTGGGCGAACTCCACGCGGAACACCTCATTCCCCGGCAAACGGGCAAGCCTTCCCAAGAAACCATTCCCGACGGGTTTTTCTCCCAACCGTTTGGCAACGTCGATCTCTCGCGATTGTTCTTGAGTCAACACGCCGGGTTTTCGCCGTCTTTGCCAGCGAACCGCACAGCACATTTGGGACAGAAACCCTAAGCCGCAGATGCCAAAGCAGATTCGCCAATCGAGGCCGACGTTCCCCCACGTTCCGCCGACCAGCAAACGCGGCCCGCGAAACCCCGCGAACCAGACCAAGAGTACGGGGAACAGCAGGATCAGCAATTCGTGCAGATGCTCGAAATGCCTCAAGACATTTCTTTGCAGCCTTTGCGAATGCACGCGGTTTAAGAGCATCACCTGCACTTCGGTGTGCCCGGCGATCAGGACCGCGAAGATCAACCCATTCAACCAAATCATCAAGTCAAAATCCCAATGACCAAACCCCAATGACCAAAGTCGTGCCTGCTCTTGCGAAGAAATACCAACTAGGCTTCAGAGAGCATGGATTCAGCCGCGTTTGTCGCTTGAGCGCGGTTCAAAGTGTGGCTGTAGTCAATGATGTAAAGCTCGCAAGACCGGCACAGATAAGAGGGGAAAAAAGCCGCGACCGAGGGGAGGAGCTTGCTAAATCCTGCCTTGGCGACATCCTCATCAAGAAAAATGAAATGTTGCAGCTTGTCCGGGGCGACGAAAGAGAGTCCAAGCGATTTGTGAGCGAAGCCGGCCTGCAAAGTCTCGCCACACCGGGGACAAGATTGGAAAGCGGTTTCCGACATGAGGGTAACTCCACATTCAAAGAGGATGAATTGAGTTTTGCAGGGTCAGGCGAGCGGGAGACGTCAGCCTCCCGGTTTTGTCGAATGCTTCAAAACGTCCGCAAAGAATTGGGGGCTGACACCTCCCGCTCGCCTTAGTTCTTAGAGAATAAACTTGCTGAGGTCTTCATCTTCGGTGATGAGTTGGAGTTGCTCTCGCACGTAGGCCGCATCGACGGTTAGTTTTTTCAGCGATTTGGCCGGGGCTTCAAAACTGGCACTTTCCAGCAGGCGTTCCAAGATCGTGTACAGCCTTCTGGCTCCGATGTTTTGCGTGGTTTGATTAACTTGATAGGCGATGTCGGCCAATGCGCCGATGCCATCTTCGGTGAACGTCAACTTCACGCCATCGGTCGCGAGCAGGGCTTGATATTGCTTGGTCAGCGAAGCCGACGGTTCGGTCAGAATCCGCACGAAATCGTCGCGGGTGAGATCCTGCAATTCCACGCGGATCGGAAACCGCCCTTGCAGTTCGGGCATCAAATCCGAAGGCTTCGAGCGGTGAAACGCGCCGGCGGCGATGAACAGCATGTGATCGGTTCGCACCGGGCCGTGGCGGGTTTGCACGGTCGTGCCTTCCACAATGGGCAACAGATCGCGTTGCACGCCTTGCCGGCTGACATCGGCATTGCGGGAACCTTCTTCCGAACCGCAAATCTTGTCGATCTCATCCACGAAAATCATCCCGTGGTCTTGGGCGAGCTTGACGGCTTCTTCCTGAATCGCATCCTTGTCCATCAAGGCTTCCACTTCCTGGTCGATCAAGACCTTGCGGGCTTCCTTCACCGGCAGCTTGCGATCTTTTTGCTGTTTGGGCATCATCTTCTCGAACATGCCTTGGAGGTCCAAATCCATCTGCTCCATGCCCATATTGGAGAAGACCTGCAAAGGGGCTTGGCTATGCTCGATGGAAAGTTCCACCAGCGAATCTTCCAACTCGCCTTTCTTCAGTTTCTCGCGAAATTTCTCGCGGGTGCGGGCGTGGCGTTTTTGGTTTTCTTCGTGGGAGTCGGCTTCGGACGGATGCCATTCCGGCGGCGGAACCAATAAATCCAACAAGCGTTCTTCCACGGCTTCTTTGGCTTTGAGTTCGACTTTCTTTCTTTGTTCGGTGGTGACCAAATTGATGGCCGCATCCACCACTTCGCGGATGATGCTTTCCACGTCTCTGCCGTAATAACCGACTTCGGTGTACTTGCTGGCTTCGACTTTAACAAAGGGAGCTTTCGTCAGGCCCGCGAGACGGCGGGTAATTTCCGTTTTGCCCACGCCGGTCGGGCCGATCATAATAATGTTTTTCGGGGTGACTTCCTTGCGGATGTCCTCCGGCAGTTGCTGCCAGCGAAAGCGATTCCTCAGAGCAATGGCCACCGCCCGTTTGGCGGCATTTTGGCCGACGATGTGCTTATCCAATTCTGCCACGATTTGGCGGGGAGTCATTTCGCGCACGGGAGTTCCTCCACGATGAGGTTGTCGTTGGTAAACACGTCAATGCCCGAGGCGATCAACAGCGATTCCCGCACGATTTCGTCGGCGGGCAAATCCGAATGCTTGAGCAGCGCCCGGGCGGCGGCCATCGCGAAATTCCCCCCAGAGCCGATCCCCACCACGCCGTCGGCGGGCTGCACCACGTCACCTTGCCCGGTGATGAGCAAACTGTAATCGGCGTTGACCACGATCATCAAGGCTTCCAACCGCCTGAGCGCCCGGTCGGTACGCCAATCGCGGGCGAGTTCGGTCGCGGCCCTGACGATGTTGCCGGGATAATCTTTGGCCTTGGCTTCAAAGCGTTCCATCAAGGCGAAGGCATCCGCCGTGGACCCGGCGAAGCCCGTCAGCACGCTTTTGTCCAACATCCAGCGAATTTTGCGGGTGTCGCCTTTGAGGATCGTGTTGTTGTAAGTTACTTGGCCATCGCCGCCGATGGCCACTTTTCCTCGATGCCTGACCGTTAAAATCGTGGTGGAATGCGTTTGGGCCTTAAGGTCGGGTTGGGGCATGTCCTCTTTCCTGAAAATCGCTGATGGGGTCAGGCCCCATTTTCCGGGGCAACATTTTCATCACATCCGGGTTGTTGAGAGGGAAAATGGGGCCTGACCCCTTCACATCTGCCGGGAATGCTTCGCCTGCAAAATCACTCTCCCCTCAACGGTAGCAACTGACCAATCTGCTCACAAGCGCGGGATGGAAGGGGGTTTGCCGGTGGCTGGTGAGTTTCAAGAAAGTTCGTGAAACACACGATCCCAGAGCGGATTTTTCCGGAAATTCTACCTCGCGGGTTTCTCGGCAACGGCGGGTTTGTGGGGTGGTGAACCGGGAACGAGGGGCGAAGAATTCACCGGCTCGGACTCGGACGTTGCTTCCTCGACATTTCCCATAGCGTGCCGCAAGAATCTTGCCGTGGCATATTCCGCCGAAGCCGGCTGCAGAGGTTTCAATGCCTTGGCGGCCTGAGAAGTTTGTCCGAGTTGAATCGCACACCGGGCCAAGAGAATCCGGCAGTGGTCGCCGTGCCTGCTGCTCGTGAATCGCTCGTATTGTTTAATGTAGCTGGCGAATTTTCGGGCGGCATCGGCGAACTCATCCCGTTCCATCTGACAGACGCCGGTCCAGAACATCGCATCCTCGGCGGCATCGGCATACAGCGTCCGCGTCTCGCCGGGCACTTGCGATGCCAGATTTCGATAGGCCAGTTGAACTCGCAAATACCCTTGAATGGCCATCTTGTCTTCGCCCAATAATTGTTCGGTGCGGGTTCGCAGTTGCAGTTTGGAAAACCTGCCAAGGACCATTTCCCTCGTGTCCGGATCGAGCTTCATCATCTGCGGAGCCTCGAACGGTTTCCATTGCTCGCTCATCGGGCCGATCGCTTCGTATTGTTCCAAGCGGGTTTCGGGATGGCTCCAAAGGCGAACCTGGTTCGGGTTCCAGCGGGAATGCGGCAGCGAAAGCAGGCGGTTGAGAATCGAAGCCGAGTCCTTCGGCTTTCCGGCGAGTTTTTGAGAAATCACCACCGCATCGTTCCCCGTTAGCTGTCCCTGCAAATTCGCCATCCGCGGCGACCACAGGAAGGAACTGCCAATCAGTTCCAGGCGGACTTTCGCGAACAACTGCGGGGAAAGCGTGGTTTTCTCGCCGCCCGTCAACCGCTCGAAGACGGCAGGCTTCGCAAGATCGTCGAGCGTGGCGGGGAGAATGTCTTCGACCTTCGCTTGCAGATTCGTGGGAACCGGCGTGGAACGCAGGGGATCGTACAAGTAAATTTTTTCATTCGCGACGGCCCCCACGAACCACGCTGCGGATTCCGAAGAGTCGCCGGAGTCGGGCTTCACGATGACGGCATCTTGATTGAGTTGCCTTAACAACTCGGCGAAAATCCAAGCCCGATCCGCCGCCGTGCCTTGGCCGAAGACCATGATTTCGTAAGGCGAGAGCGGAAGGGCTTTTTCGTCCGAGACCAATTGCACGTTCCGGGAGACGTAATCGAACGCGACTTGGGCGCGGTTGAGTTCCCCATCCACGCCCTTGGCGACGTGATCCACGATGTCTTTCATCAGCATGGAAGTGCGAACGTGCTTGGCATCTTCCTGAGTGAACGTGTCGCGCTCGGCTTTTTTGACGGCCTCGGCGGAAAGATCAGCTTCCAAACGTTTTCGCGTGTCTGCGGAAAGCGGATCGCTCAGGCGGTCTTTCTCGTCGAGTTCGCGTTGGACGTTCCGCCATTGATTGAGCAAGCCGGCGGGTTGGCTGGGGTTGGCATCAATTCCCAGGTGATCGGGCTGCATCATTGCAATCGCGGGGTTGAGCAAATCCCGTCCTGCCGTCGGCGAGCGTTTTCCCTTGCCCGCCGGCGTGCCGCTCGTTGAGGAATCCGACGAACACCCGCCGCTGCCCAACAGCCCCAGCACAATTCCCAACAGAAGAAACCAAGAAAGCCGGCGCACGGTCCGGCCTTTCCAGAAATCCACAAACATGACACACCTTAACTAATGGAAAAAATGAGAAAGAAGAATCTTGACATCGTTCGAGAAATAATTGAGTGGCAAGGCGTAAGCCGCCGGTTCTTCAGGTCGGCAAAACCGGCGGCTAGCGCCTTGCCGCTCATTTTCACTGGATCGTTATTTCTCGAACGATGCTTACCCTCATCTTCTCAGGTCAGCCACGGGTTGACCAGGGTTCTGAGGCCGATCAATTGTTTCAGCAACCGGGGAACTTCCTCCAAGGGGACCATATTCGGCCCATCGCTTTTGGCTGCGTCCGGGTGGGGGTGGGTCTCGAAGAACACAGCATCGCAGCCCGTGGCCACTGCCGCCCGCGCCAAATAGGGAACCATTTCGCGTTGGCCGCCCGTGGTGCTGCCGCCGGGCAATTGCACGCTGTGCGTGGCATCGTAAACCACAGGAACCCCCAGCGATTGCATTACAGGAATCGACCGCATGTCGTTGACCAACCGCCCATAACCGAACGTCGTGCCCCGTTCGGTCAGCATCACGTTGGGGTTGCCGGCTTCCTCGCATTTGCGGATGACGTGAACCATGTCTTCCGGGGAAACGAACTGCGGCTTCTTCACGTTGATGACCCCCTGCCGAGGAGCGGTGGCCTCAGCGGCGGCTTGCAGAAGATCCGTCTGCCGAGCCAAAAACGCCGGGATTTGCAGCACGTCGCAAACCTCAGCCGCCGGTGCGCATTGATAGGGTTCGTGAACGTCGGTGGTCACGGGCAACCCGGTGGCGTGTTTGGCCTTGGCGAGAATCTCCAAACCGCGTTCCAAACCCGGCCCGCGATAGCTCTGCAAACTCGTGCGGTTGGCTTTGTCGAAGCTGGATTTGAACACCAAGTTCACCCCCGCCTCGGCCGCCATCTCGGCCAACCGCCGAGAGACTTCCATTATCAGTTCTTCGCTTTCGATCACGCAGGGGCCGGCAATTACCAACAACGGTTGCCCCTTCCCGCAAGCCATCCCACGCACGGAAACCGGATTCATCGGCATTAGAAAAACTCCCTCTCAAAAACAAAACTTGCATCCGTGAAACAATATCCCCACCCAAGTTAAACTTGGCTCAAGGATAGTCGTGCGTTTTGAGTTCCAAAAAAGTCAAGGTTTTGAAGCTCTCAACATAACCAGGGGGCTGACGCCCCCCGCTCGCCTTTTGTCCGTAAGGTAGTCGATTCTAAGGTGTCATTTCTTGGCGAGGCAATATAGCATTTCTTGGCGTTTGCCTTCGATCCGTTTTGCGAGCCGCATGTAAATTCGGCTGCCGCAAATTGTGGGGGTGGAATACACTTCATCTCCCAACTTATTCTCGGCGATTTCTTCCAGGCCGGTCTCGCTGATTTTCCCGATGAAGGTGGTTCCGGTTTCATTGGTGGCGAACAACAAATCGCCCACCAAAACCGGCGAGGCGGTGAACGTACCGCCCAAACGATGCTGCCAAATCAGCTTGCCGGTGGCGGCTTTCCAGCAGGTGGCCACGCCGTTGTCGGTCACGGCATACAAAAAGCCGTCGCGGGCGATCATGGAAGGCACGTAAACCCGGACGTTGTTCTTCCACACGATTTCGCCCGATCCATCGGCCTTGACGGCGGAAACGTGGTTTGTAGGATACCCGCCGCTCGTGAAAATCAAATTGCCGGCGGTCACGGTCGAGGTCACGCATTCGGTGGTGGACCCCGGAACTTCCCAAAGCCGTTTGCCGGTCTGGGGTTCAAAACTCGTCACCAAATCGCAGCCGGTGAATACCAACTGCTCGCGGCCGTCGGCTTTCAACAGAATCGGCGAAGCATAATTCGGCTTCTTCGGGCGAGAAGTTTTCCAAATCACGTCGCCTGAGACCCGATCCAACCCCGCGATTGCGCCACCGCCTTTGTTGTCCGCCGACACAAACACCAGCGAACCGGACACCGCCGGGGAGGAACCGTAGCCTTGATGAATCACATAATCGCTAATTTTGGTTTGCCAAAGTTGACGGCCTTCGCGGTTGAGCGCTGTGGTGTAAACGGCTCCATCGTTGAGGAAATTGACGAACACCCGCTTGCCGTCGCAGGCCGGAGAGGACGAGGCTTGCGAGGCTTTTTTATTGCCTTTCATTATCCCGCCGCGATGGACGATGGTTTCCCATGCCTGCTTGCCGGTCTCGCGGTGAATGCAAATCACCGATTGCACGCCGCGTGCTTCATCTGCCGTGGTGAGGAAGACTTGGTCTCCCACGACGATGGGCGAACTATGCCCGCGACCGGGAATCGCGATTTTCCAAAGCACGTTTTCGGTTTCGCTCCAGGCGAGCGGGGGTGATTGATCGGGGTCGGCCAGTCCATCGCGGTTTGGTCCCCGCCACCACGGCCAATCGGTTGCGGAAATGTCGATCTTCTCCGCCGGAGCGGTTGCGGGTCTTTCCGCCGACTGCGAACAGGAAAGCCCCCAATTCAAGCAACCGACGGCCAACATCATTGCGAACGATTTAGGCATGGAAAAACTCTTTCTGGTATTCTTGATCGCCGGATGGTTAGAATAACATTTCCTTTCCGCACTATAACTTCCCTCTCGGCCCATTCCGAGCCAACCGGCCAATCTTGCCGTTACCGTTGGTGAAGATTTCTTGTTGTTCGCCTCTGGGCGAATTTCGATTCCCACTTTTGAAGAAGGACACAGAAATGGTTCGACAAACGATGAGCTGGGTTTTGGGAATTGGTGCGGTGTGCGCACTCTCGGCGGCAATCGCCCAAACGCAAGAACGCGATCGACCGCGCGAGGGCGACCGGCCCGCAGGCGAACGCCGCCGCGATGGAGACCGTCCCGAAGGGCGAGCACCGCGCGAGGGCGACCGGCCCGCAGGCGAACGCCGCCGTGATGGAGACCGGCCCGATGGCCGCGGCCCGCGCGATGGCCGCCCGATGGGGCATCCGCTGATGCGGTTGTTCGACACCGACCGCGATGGCGTGATTTCCGAGAAGGAAATCAAAAACGCTTCGGCGGTGTTGCTAAAAATGGATCGCAACAAAGATGGCAAACTCACCCCGGAAGAAATGCCCGCCCCGCCGGGATTCGGTCCCGGAGGTCCGCGCGGCCCCCGTCCCGACGGTCCGCCCGAAGGCCGTCAAGATTCGCCGCCCCGCCGAGGGGAAGCGCCGTCCGCCCCGCCGCGAAGGCGATGCGCCCCCCGAACGCCGTCCCGAACGCCCCAAAACCGATGCCGAGTGATTTGTCCGCTTGAGGAAATCGCAAGTGCTAAACTTTACCACGCGGTCCAGCCGCCATCCACAAGCAAGTTTTGCCCGGTGATGTAGCTGCCAGCATCACTGAGCAGCAACAACAGTGCCCCTTTGAGTTCGTGCGGTTCGCCCATGCGTCTCAAGGGGCTTTTCGTTTTGAGGCGTGCGACCATTTCCGGCGGGGCTTTCTCGGAGGGAAACGGGCCGGGGCTTAAACAATTCACGCGAATGTTGTCCCCCGCCCAATACACCGCCAGATGCCGAGTCATCTGCACGATCCCGCCCTTCAAGGCGTGATATTGCACCGGGCTGGCGGTGCAAATGTCTTCGTAGGCATCGGGATAGGAACCCACCACGCCGTACATCGAACCCACCATCACAATCGCCCCGGATGCCTGCCTGCCGACCAGATGATCCCGCAAACAGCGGGCCAGCAAAAAATACCCCGTGGCGTTTTGCAGATCGCGGTTGAAAGCCTCCGCCGTGATGTTGGTCAAATCCAACGCATGGCCTTGTTGGCCGTTATTTACTAGCAAATCGACTTGGCCCTCGGCACTTACGGCATCCGCAAACCCTTGTTGAATCGAAGCCTCATCAAGCTGATCGATCACCACCGCATGGTGTGCCGCGCCGCCGGGCGAAGGCAAACCGTCCGCCGTTTGCTTCGCCCGTGCCAAATCGCGGCTTGCCACGATCACGCTTGCCCCGGCTTCCGCTAAGGCCCGCGAAAGCGACTGCCCCAAATGCCCGGAACCGCCAGTGATTAAAGCGACTCGGCCCGTGAGATCGAACAACTCGGCCAGCGTGGGTTCGCTCATAGGGTGATCCATTCTTGCGATTTTCAACGATTGAAGCGCCGCCAAATTGACCCGCAGCGTTTGCAAGCCTTCCGCCAAAGAACACGCCGATCCCTGGATATTCTCCACTTGATCCAAAAACGCATTCGCCTGCGAGATAAAGAGATCGTCGCGTGCAATCGAAAATTCTTCTTCCACCGTCCACGGGCTGTCGGGCTTGTCGCAACTGAGCCAACGATTGCGATGGCTTTCCCACCGCAGCATGCCCCGTTCGCAGATAATGGTCAACGTGGATTCGTTCGCGGGCTGATGTTGGTTTAAACTGAATGAACCCATCAGCGCACCGTGCCGAGTCAGCACGTGGACGGTGTCTTCCACATCCACGCCCGGCAAGAGGCAATGTTCGGCGTCGGCAATCAGTTTGGTGATGGGGCCTGCCAGACACTCCGCCGCGTTCAGCGTGTGCGTGAGGGCATCTTGAATCGCCCCGCCGCCGGTTTCGTGCTTGGTATAATAGGTCTCCCGATAGGCGGGCCGATAGAACGGAAAGCATTGCCCGCCGGTCATCACGATTTGTACGGGCCGACCGAAACGCCGGTCATCCACCGCCCGTTTCATTGCGACCAACGCGGGATGTTGCCGAAGCACGTAAGCCACCGCCGCAGGGAGGTTTTGCGATTCGACCGATGCGATCAAATTTTCGATTCCCTCCAAATTGGTGCTGAGCGGTTTTTCAATCAATACGCCAATGCCGCGTTCGGCAAACTGCTTCGCCAATGGGACGTGCCAATTCGCGGGCGTGCAAATCACGGCGGCATCCCAGTCATCGGTGAGCGATTTTTCCACGGAAGCAAAAGTTTGCTGCGGCGCATAACGCTCGGCCAGTTGTTCGCGGAGTTCCTGGCGGATTTCGCAAAGCGAGACCTCCGCCCGCCCGGTGCGTTGAAAGCACCTGAGATGCCGTTCGCCAATCGATCCCCCACCCACAATCAAAATGCGTTTCATAAAACGGCATCCGGTTTTCTCTTCAAGAAGTGGAATGGTCTCATCCTTGTTCGCGTTCTCGCACGGTGTCGGCGAGGTTTTGTTTTGCGACCGTACGCAAGGCCGGCCATTGGGCCAATAGCAGAACCAGCAAGATATTGCCGATGGCCAACGCGAACGTGGCCGGTTTTAAGACCAAGGGCAAGGTGAGAAAGTCGTTTTCGTAAAGATTCAAGGCAGCCCGCATCGCCCAAATGCCGAAGGGAATTCCCACCGCGATTCCCGCCAGCCCCAACAGACTGTGTTCGAAAGTCATCATGCCCGCGATCCGCCGGAAGGGCAAACCCAGAGTTCGCATGGTGGCCAACTCGCGGCGTCTTTCCCAGACGTTCAACGTGCTGGTGGTGAAGAGAATCGCGATTCCCAAAATCGCGCTGAAGGCCAACATGCAGCCGACCAACAAGTAATTGAAATCCATCAGCGTGGTAATCTGCTCGCGAAGTTCTTGCACATCCTGCACGCGGGCGACTTCGGGCAGCATTTGCAGGGACTGGCGAACTTTCCAGGCGGGCGAATTTGTCTGAATCAGCACGCTGTTGACCTGCCCCGAACTCGCAAAGTTTTTTTGGGCTGCTTTGAGCTGCATAAATACCTCGGCTCCGAGGCCCGTGGTCACACCGTCAATTTTCAGGCGGATTTCATTTCCTTGGGGAAGTGGATGAATCTGCACCGTGTCGCCGACTTTGACCTTCAGTTGCCGGGCCAAGGCTTCGGGAAGCACCACGCCTTGTTTCGGGCGGATGACATTGCCCTCGGCATTCATAGGCTTTAAGAGTTTGCTATCGGGGGAAATGCCTTCCACCACGGTTTCCAACTGAATTTCGCCGGCATGGATTCGTGCGGGTTGGGAAAACAAAAACTCCATCCGCTCGATGCCTGCCGTCTGTTTGAGGGTGGATTGCAGATTGTTTTCGCTGTCTGGCTCGAAGAAATCCACGCGCAAATCGAATTGCCAAGCTCCGGTCAAAAGCACGTCCACGGTCCGATTCAGACCATCCACCACGCCCGCCCCCGCCAAAACCAAAACCAACGCCGCCGCCACGCCCGCGACCGAGGCCAAACTTCGACCGGGCCGACGCGGAAGATTGCGAATCGCCAACCGCACGGGCAAAGACAGCCCGCTGCTCAATCGGCGGAGCCACAACACGCCGCGCCCCATCACCGGAGCGGGCGGGCACATGGCTTGGGCGGGATACAACGAAGCCGCCCGCCAAGCGGGAAACAACCCCGCGAAGATCGCCGCCGACAACCCGAACAAAACCCCCAAACCCAGCAGAGATTCATGCAAAGCGAACGTCAATCGGGGCACGTTGGCGACTTCGGCATAAGCACGGGTCAGATAAGTTCCCACCGCCACGCCGGCCAGGGTTCCACTTAATGTGCCCAGAATCCCCACGACCAAACTAAAAGACAGATAATGCAGCAAGATGCGAAACCGGGGCACTCCGAAGGCCAACATCGTGCCCACGATACTGCGTTGCGAATCGATCACGCGAGACAACGAGACCGCGATCACCGAACCGCCCACGATCAAAAACAAGGCGGGGAAAAAGATCGAGAACCCCCTTAGGCTCTTCAAATCCGTGCGGAGGATTTCGGTTTGCGGTAACTCATCGCGGGCGGTGGTTGTCAGCAAGGTCTGCCGGCCGAGCGCATCGACCACTTCGTTCAGCACGGCCTTGGGTTCAAATCCATCCGCCACGCGAATTAAGACCTCGCGGCGGGATGGGATCGTCACGTTCGGTTGGGGCTTGTTATTTCCGCCTCCGCCGAGCAACCTGCGAAAACCCGCCGCCACCCCCGGACGCATGCGATATTCCCTTAAGGCTTCGCGATCAATCCAAAGCACGCCGAAACTCGCAGGCGAAGGCATGATGTCCAATTCGTTGCGGCTGACCCAAAGATACTCCGCGCTGATCGCAATGCCCGAAACTTTTAAGGCCACGTTTTGCGGTGCGCCGGGGATCTCCAATTCCAGCGTGTCGCCCGGCTTGAGATGCTGATATTCCGCGAAGTGCTTTTCAACGAGCACCTCGTTCGGCGCTTGCGGATAGGCTCCCTCGGCGATCAACAAGCGGTCGATTCCCGGCGGATGCCCCGGCGGGAGCGTGATGAACCGGCCCTCCAACCGCACGCGCACCGGTTTCATCTGAAGTCAACCGGCCTTCGGGAACCACCAACGGCAGGCCGACCACTGTGCGATCTTCCGCCGCCTGCACGCCTTTCAAATGTTGGACTCGCTCGAGCACTGCGGAATCCACCTCGCTTACGCTCAAGGTCCAATCGGCCAAATGCAGGTCTGCTTGGATCGATTCGTAACTCTCGCGAAGATCCAAATAACTGTTTCGGCTGGCCACGAAACAACACACGGCAATCGCCAACGCAATCGTGATCGCCAGAATCTGGCCCCGCTGCGACCATAACTCACGTCGTAATTTGCGGACGAGCATCGCCGATCCTTACCAGGTGAGTTCGGCTGCCGGGAGGGGATTCGCGTTTCGTTCGTTGGAACGAATTCGGCCATCTTTCAATTCAATCACGCGGTCGGCGACGCGGGCCAAGGCATTATTGTGCGTGACCACCAGCAGCGCACAGCCGCGACCGGCGGTGTTCCGCAGCAGTTCCACGATTTGCTTTCCTGTTTCTTGATCGACCGACCCCGTGGGTTCATCGCAGAGCATAATCGCCGGGTCTTTGGCCAACGCGCGGGCGATGGCCACCCTTTGTTGTTGGCCGCCGGAGAGTTCCGAAGGAAACCTGTCGCCCAATTCTTTCAGCCCGACGGAATCTAAGGCTTCTTCCACCGAGACGGAACCGGGGTGCAACTCGGCGGCGAACTCGACGTTCTCTCGCGCGGTCAGGCTGGGCACGAGATTGAAAAACTGAAACACAAAGCCCACAGTTTCCCGGCGATACTTGGCCAGCCCGCGGGCGTTGAGCCTGGAAAGATCCAAACCGCCCACGCGCACTGCACCGCTGCCGGCGTGATCCAAACCGCCCAGAATGTTCAGAAGCGTGGTCTTGCCGGAACCGCTCGGCCCCAGAATCACCACGAACTCGCCCCGCTCGACTTCCAACGAAGCCGAGCGAGGCGCGTAAGTTTTGATCGTGGTTCCGTAGGTCTTCTCCACGTTCTCCAAAGCGATATAAGCCGACAAGCATCCTCCCCGTTTCCTAAGATACCCGGCGAACTCGCGGGGTTATTCCTTCGTGCCGATTTTGTAGAGGTGTTGATCGGATCGCACGTAGATGGCCCCATCCGACGCGGCGGGAGTGCATAAAATGGTTTCCTTGAAATCGTGCTGATCCACGATTTCCCCGCGTTTCTCGCCCGCTTCCACAGCTTCGGCAAAGCCGGATTCGCTAAAGAAATAGATTCGATTTCCGATCCCCACGGGCGAGGCGCTGGGCGAGCCTTTCAACCGAAGCTGCCACAATTTTTTGCCATCTTTGGCATCGGCGCAGGTTAAGGCTCCGCTGCGGTTCGTGGTAAAGATTTTGCCATCATAAACGAAGGGGCTGGCCGTGCCCGGCGAGAGATTGCCCGCCTGCCAGACCATCTCCGGGGATTCGCTTTCGGGATTGGGCCGCAGCGCCGTGATCCCATGCGAGGGCACGAACACCATCTTTCCCGAAACCACCGAGGAAGGAATCGTGGACGCTCCTTCGGTGTAGTTCCAGATTTCTTTGCCCGTTTGGGGATCGACGGCTTGCAGACCGGCGGAAGATTGCAACAACACGGATTGCGGTTGGTCTGCCGTGCCTGGGAAAATCACCGGGGAAGTCCAGTTGGCCCGGCGGGGGCGGTCGATCTTCCAGCGTTCCAAACCGTTTTGCGTATTCAAGCCGACGGCAAATGCCTCGGCATCACTTTCGACTTGCACCACCAGCGTGTCGCCCACGACAACCGGCGAAGAGGCCATGCCCAGGCTGTTGCTGGCGTTGGGGTAATCGAAGGTCAGCCCGCGATACCACAACAAATTGCCCGCCAGATCCAGGCAGATCACATCGTTCGAGGAATAAAACGCGAAGATGCGTTTGCCGTCGCTGGCTGGTGTGGGCGTGGCGACGCACATTTTGTTGTGGCACATCGTCCGGCCCGTGGCCCAGAATTGCCGATGCCATTCTTCCTCGCCGGTCTTGGCATCGAACGATTGCACGTGCAGGCGGTTTTGATCGACCCCGCTGCTGCTGGTCACGATCACCTGATCGCCCACCACAATCGGCCCCGACAATCCTCTGCCGGGAAGAGCGGTTTTCCAGGCGATGTCCCCCAGCGATTCGGGGGCGGGTTGTTTCTCGGCCCGGCCATTCACGTCATTGCCCCGAAACTGCCGCCAATCCGCAAAAGTTGAGGTTCCCAAAAGTCCAATCACACATAACGAAAGCAAAACAGATTTCACAACAAGTTCCCCTTGAGTGAGAATTTTTCAAAGCGGAGAAAGCAAGAAACTACGAGCAGCGAGAATAGAAGATGGAGGATGGAATGAGCGGGCGATCCTCTATTCTCTATCTTCTCGCTTTCCAAATATCTTCAATGTCCAACTGGCTTCGCGGGCAAGATCGCGCTGCCGGCGGGGTCGCAGATGCGAAGTTGAAATTGATACGCGCTGCGCCCAATCTTCGGTCTGTTCGTTTTGGCAGATCTTGAACAAGATCAAATTCTCGCCGGCTTTGAGTTTCGCGGGTACGCGGTATTGATCGAGTTTGGCTCCGCGATGATATTCCTCGCGGGCGAAAAGCAGTTCCCCGTTGACCCACAACTTCCAAGCATTGGGCGTGCCCAGCCGCAGTTCCACGGTTTGATCTTTGTCGCTGGAAAACGTCGCCAAGGCGAACATGCAGGAACCTTTGTAGTTTTTGATGTCCTTTTGGATGTTGACCAAGCCGTAATTGTCCTCCGTTTGGAAAGGCTGCCACTTCACGGTCTCGGCTTCATAACCGGCATCAAATTTCGTCGGGTAAGCCGCCTGGAGGTCAATCTTTTGTTCCGGCGGATAGACCGCCTTGAAACCCACTTTGCCGCGATTTTCAAAGGGGCCGATCATCTGCCATTCGGTCAGAAAGCCGAAATGTTTGGGAAGATCGACTTCCACTTTGAGCTTCCGCAATGGTTCCACGATTTGCTTCACTTGGTCATCATCCACCGCGCCCTTGAGGGCTTTTTTATAGAGGGCAATCGCGAGGTTCGGGGTGTTCTCGGCATTGATTGCCTGAGCTTCTTTCAGCAACTTGGCCACGGCTTCCCGGCGGAGTTCCGCGCTGGGGTCTTGCAAAAAGCCGGGGATCATCGTTTCCGCCGTTTGCGGTTGCACTTTTTGCAGCCATTCAAATGCCAACCGCCGGGCGTTGCGGTTCTGCTTCACGTTTTGGATGAAGGCTTTCAATTCTTTTATGGGCAAAGGTTTTTGCCCTTTGATTTGGCGGTCGGCGATGGTTTCAAACCCGCTCCGCAGCCAGTTGATGGCCAAAGGACTCGCCCCGTCAAAGGCGTTCAGAATCGCGGGCAGAACCTCCGCGTTTTGTTCGGTCAGTTCGCGCAGCGCCGGGCGGCGGCCACATTGCCTTGCCCTTGGCGGTCCACATTCTTGATGGTTTGCAGCAGTTCTTCGGTGGAAGCCGCTTCCGCAAACGAACCGGCCCAAAACAGCATCGCCCCAACCCACAAAGCGGTTGAAATGCGATGGGATTTTTTCTGTGTCATAACGTCCTCTCAATGATTTTTTGAATCACCCATCGTTCGCGATGGAATCTCACGAAGGAAATTGAATCTTATCAACCGTGCCGGGCGATGGGAAACCTGCGGGAATTTCCACTGGGCTGGGCCAGTTTCCGGGCTATTCCTCGGCGGACGGATTGCTTTGGCTTGGCCAGCCCCAAAGTTTGTCTTTGGCGACGACCAACACGCCTTCGGGGCGGAACTCCAGTTCGTGGACTTCCGGCGGAACGTGCAATTGCTGGATGGGTTCGCCGGTCTTCGCTCGAACAATAATCGCCTGCGACTGCGCGGATTTCGCATGCCAGGGCGCGGCCATTAAAAACTGTCCGCTTTTTTTCAAGGTCCACACCTCGGCAGGGGGAAGCGGTTGCTTCCAAAGTTCGCGGCCATCTTTGAGGTTCCAGCAATGCAGAGTTTGGTTCTCGGCTGCGTAAATTCGCGGGGCATCCAGAATGATGCCGTTCGCGGCGGCGGGGAATGGGAACACGGACAGCGGTTTGAACCACAGGGTTTGCCCGCTGTCCGCAGCAAGTTTGATGAGCGTGTCGCCGTCCATCTGCATCAGCAAGCCGGTGCCGTGCGACCAAAACGCCGGCGGCGAGTTGGCGAATGAAGCGGGGCCTTCGTAAATCCATTTCGGATCGGCTTGGGGATCGTAAGCGGCGAAGGCGTGGATTTGTTGGTTGGTCATTGCCGCCACGAAACCTCGGTTGCCGGCGTGTTCGCTCTGTATGGGAACGGGTGGCGAAGTCCAAGGTTCCTTAGGGCGATGCTCGGAAAGTTGCTTGCCGGTCTTGGTTTCGAGCACGAACACTCTCAGTGGGTTTTCGGTTTGCACGAGCGTGAAATCCGCATCGGCCCGCCAAATATTGCCTAAGCGGCCTAAGGGGGCAAAGTTCCAAATCGGTCGGCCTGTGTGGATTTCAAAGCTGCCGCATTGATTGCTTCGCAAAACCAACACCTGATCGGCCACGAGTTGAAATTTCCGCACCGTCGGTGCGGGTTCATCGGGATCGTTCAAGGGAACTTGCCAAAGGGTTTGGCCGGTTTCCAAAGCGACGGCCAAGAGCAAATTTTTCGTGCCCAGCAGCAGGTCTGTCGGCCCGTAACTTGCCCAAATCACGGGGTTGTTCAACGGCTTCCGCCAACGGATCTCGCCTCGCGATGTGTCCACGCAAATCAACCCCCGGTCATCGATCAGCACGCATGCCTTCAAGGGGCCGGGCGGTTGTCCTTGGGGAACCACCACTTGCGATCCCGGTTTCAGATTGCGTTCCCAGCGGCGAAACAAAGGCAACGCGGGAGCAGATCGCTCCAACTGCCGATAGCCCATCGTTTGCAAATGCTGCTCCACAAATTCCTTCGCGAGTTGTTCGCCTTCTTCGGTGGGCAATAAGGCCGAGGGAAATTCCCGCGCCAGTTGCCGCCAAATTTCGCGGGCAGGACGCAGATCGCCTTGCCGTTCTAAAGTCGAAGCCAATTCCCAAAGCACGGCTCGCTGAGTTTCCGCCGCGGTGGGTTCCTTCAAGAGTTGCCGCCAGATCAGAACGGCCTGTCGGAAGTCGCCTTGCTCATTTTTCAGCCGGGCCAATTGATGCTTGGTTTCGGCAGAGACCAAGGCATTGGGATATTGTTGGAGTACGTGTTCCACGCCTTCCAAATCCCGGTCTTTCAAATGGGCCGCGATTTTATCGGCGGCTAGGCGGTCGAAATCGGCATAGACTCGGCGACGGCCGTGTTTGCGAATCAGATTCGCAATTTGGGCTTGGGCGAATTGTCCTAAGGGTTCGGCCTTGTCTTTCGTCGGCGTTTCGGCAAGAGCCGGGTTATTAAGAATCGTTTGGAAGGTTTGCACGGCCTCGGTGAATTGATTGGCTTGAACTTGAGCGGTTCCCAAAAGTTTGAGGGCCGAAGCCCGTGAAAGCGGATTTGGCGAACCGGCGACCGCTTCCCGAAAATGTGCAACAGCCTGTTTGGAACTTTGATCGGCCATTGCCTTGTTGCCCAAACGGAGCAGCAATCGGAACCGGTTTTCGCTCGCGAGAGTTTTCAGCGATTGGCCGGCGAGGATGTCCGCGGGCGTCGCCTTCGCGATGGCTTCTTCGTAAAGCAGAAGGGCTTTTTGAAATTCACCGGCGGATTCTTCCACCTGAGCCAACCGCCAACGAGGCATCGCGGCGGCGGGGTTTTGGGAAATCAGCTCTTTTTGCTTTTTTCGGACCTGGGCGAAATTGCTGTAGGCGACCAAGCGTCGGGGTTCGGCGACTAACAGAAAATCCCCGGCAATGGCCAAGTTTCCGCCGGGATGGGGTTCGGGTTGTTTCGTGCGTCTGCCGGAAAAATTGCGAATTTCAATTGTAGCCCTCGTGGGCCAAAAGATGGAATCGCCCGCGAGAATCCCGCGACCGTAGCCATCGAATTCGGGATCGAATCCCGGCGGAACCTGGGCGGGGGAGAGGATGGCTCCCGTGGTCGCATTCAGAATCCACAAGTTGTTCCCGCTAAGCACAAGCCGATTTTTCACCACGCCCAACACATGGCGAATTTGTTCTTTATGAATCGGGATACTGCGTTCCCAAAGCACCACGCCCGTTTTGGCGGAGATCGCCAAGATCGATTCGGAATCGGTGGGGGCGGCGTAAAGCACGCCTTGGTGAAACACGCCGGGCGTCAAACCTTGCTTTCGCGGCTCTTCGAGAATCGGCGATGCTTTCGGAGGAATGGACGGATAAGTCACCGCCCAAAGCAAGCGGCCATCGGCGGCGTTTAACGCGGTGACCACGCCGAACTCCGGAATGTAGAACACCATATTCTCGCCCAAAGTCAGCAACAGATGCGAGATGAAATTCTGCTGTTCGGCCACGCCCGCCAAAGTGGAAGCCACGCGGCGAGTCCATTGGGGTTTGCCCGTCTCCGCATCGAGACAGGCCACCAAGGCTTCCGTTTGCGGATGGCATTGCCTGAAGCGCCACGAACACTCGCCCGCCGTTGACAATCGGCGAACCCTCGAAAGCCCATTGGCGTTTGGCTTCGAGCTTCGCACCGGCAAGCACATCGCTCGGTTCGACGCTCCAAACAAGTTTGCCTTCCTTGGCCAGATCCAAGCAAACCAGATGGCTGTCATCGGAACTGCTTTGCGTGGCGACTTGGCCGGTGATGGGCGACCCCATGCGGGCGTATAAACGATTTTCGCAGGCCGTCAACGTAAAGCGGGGCACGCCGATGCGGAAGTTTTCCCGGCCCGGAAATTTCAGCGGGGTTTCGTAAATCACCGCTCGGTCGAGGTCTCGCCGTTCTGCGGGGTTATCTTCCGCCGAACGCGGCCAACGGGGCAACCCCGTGAGCAAATCCAACGCATAAATCCGGTAAGGGTCGCAGAAATAAATCGCGTTCCCCACCGTGGCGGGGAAGTAACTTAGCGAGGGTTCCGACTTCCGACGGCTGGGCGAGACGGGGTCGAACTTGTGCGCGGGCAGCGGGAGTTCCCATTGCACGCCGCCCACTTCCGGGGACTTGGGATGGCGATAATTCCGTTGCGGATTTCCTGCGAACGTCGGCATGTCTGCTTGGGGGGACGGATATTGCCAATTTTGGGATTCCTGAAGAACCTCTGCTAAAATCTTCGTGAACAGGCCGGTTTGCCCGGCCAAGTCGCCGCGGGCTTCCGGGTGTTGCTCGGCAAGATACGCCATCCAGTTTTTCGCGAGTTCCGCATCGCCTTCCATGATGTGGCTTAAGGCGATGCGGGCGACAATCGAAGCCTGTGAGAAAGAAGAATCGGGATAACGCAGCACGCTTTGCGGTTGCCCGGCATCGGGCGGGTTCGGCAATTTGAGGAGTTGCCGCCAATCGTCGCGGGCGGCGGGATAATTTCCTCGGTCCCAATCCCATTCCCCCAGCCAATACAAGGCATCGTCGCCGGAACTGCTGATGAAGGCTTGCCGCAAGATTTTCTCCAACAGCGCCCGGTTTCGCGTGGCGAGGCCGGTCTCCAGCCATTGCTTGGCTTGGGCATCGTACTTTTCGCGGTAGATGGCCAAACCTGCGGGCGGGAAATTTGCCAGCACCGAGTTGCAATAAGTCGTCACGTTCAATAACCGCCGCGACGAAACCGCGACCATCGCATCGCCGTGATCCGCCGCGACCTGCTGCAAAATCAAAATGGCCTGCGCCCATTGGCGTTCCTTCACGTGGTCTTCAACGGTCGCCAGCCGTTTGACGACTTCGGTATTCGTATCCAAAGCGACCGTGGTTCGCACGGGGAATGTCTTCTCCCTTTGAGCAAACGCAGATTGCTCCGCCGAAAAAAACAGGCTCAGGCACAAAATCGCCGGCCATACGAAAGCGGGCCGAGGAGGAAAAAAAGCAGGCGGCATCAAAGGCAACTCCATCCTCTTTAGGAACCGAGGGGATTTTTCATAGATTCCAAGTTTTGGTTCGTGAACGATGTCTTCATCTGATAAAATGGAGATAAGTTCTATCTCATCGTAACTGGGCAGCGGGCTTCAATCCACGCTGAATCGTCTGTCTCCGCGCGACCCACAAGCGGTTTCAAGCATCATCAAAGGGTATCACTCAGTTTTGGACTTGACGATTTCTTCGTGGGAATCATAAATCCGTTCTCGGTAGAGTTGTCGTGGCGGCCACTCTGCGGCATGATATAGGTAAATCCCCCTAAGCAATCCCAAAGGTCTCCGGGTCTCTTCCTTATCACTTGGCCCCCCTCGCACATGGGGAACCCGTTTATGACAGAACTCATCATTCAGACCGGCAAACATCAAGGCAAGAAAATTGATCTTGCGGGGAACGACTGCATCATCGGTCGTCACGAAAGCTGCAAAATTCGGATTGCTTCCGGCGACGTGAGCAAACACCACTGCCGCTTGAAACACAAACCCGGCGGCCTTCACGCCAAGGATCTGGGCAGTCGAAATGGAACTTTCGTGAACGATGTGCTGCTGACCAAGAAATGCAACTCAAGCCGGGGGACATGCTGCGAGTGGGACCGATGACGTTTTTGATCTCCGATGCCAAATCGGTCTCCGCCCCGGAACCTGGTGGTTCGGCAGATTCCCCTTCCCCCAAGCCGAAACCTGCCGAGGAAAAATCGACGGGGGACGATTTGATCGCGGCTTGGCTTTCCGAGGGGGGTGACATCGAAGAATCCGGGAACGACACCACGATTGACATTTCCTCGCCGGTCTCCTCTCCAGCGGATGCGGCCTCTGCCTCTTCGGAAAACACACTCCAATCGGTCCGGGACCGCGCTCAAGAGATTATCCGTCGTTGGCAGAAAGAACAGGGAAAAGGTTAAACCGCGTGCGGATTGTTGCCGGACGTTTTCGTCGTCGAACTTTGCTGACCAACCCCGGAATGGTCACGCGGCCGATCACCGACCGCGTGAAGGAAATTCTGTTCGAGCGATTGACCAACGATCTTGTAGACGCCCGTGTGGCGGATGTGTTCGCGGGCACGGGTACGCTGGGTTTGGAAGCCCTCAGCCGAGGGGCGAAAAGTGTGGTCTTTGTGGAATCCGATCACAAAGCCCACGAATTGTTGCAGACCAACGTGGCCAATTTGGGGGTGGAGTCCGAAACCCTGTGTTGGCGGGCGGACGTGATGCGGTGTTCGTATCGTCCCAAAGGCGTGCCGACTTTCTTGCCCTACGACGTCATTTTCTTCGATCCGCCTTATCGTCTGGTTCCCTACATTAAGCCCGGCGATTCGTTGTACAAATCTCTGGAGCGATTGACCAAGGAGGAGGTGAGTTCCCCCGAGGCGCTCTTGGTCTTTCGCACCCCGCAGGAAGCGGAGTTCACGTTGCCTCCCGCGTGGAAGATTATCACCACTTTGGACGTGTCCCGCATGACAATCCACCTCGCGCAAAAATCCAACGCCGAGTGAGTCCACTCCTCAAACCTACAAACGAATAAGACGCTCGCCAGTCCCAAAACCGCGTGATATGATGGCGGTCGAGTCGAAAATTCCGTCGAGCCGTTTCATTTGTCGAGGGAGCAATTCCAGTCGTGGATAAGGCGACGCTGCTGGTAGTTCGAGGGGTGGACCAAGGTTCCCGCTTTGAAATCCAAGATTCGCCGCAGAGCCTCGGCCGCGGCGCGCGGAACGAAATCCGCATTCTCGATACCGAAGTCTCCCGTCTGCACGCGGAAATCCAAGCAGAAAACGGCGCCTACGTTCTGTTGGACAAACGCAGTTCCAACGGAACCTTCGTCAATGGCAAGCAAATTCGCCGGCACAAGTTTTAGAGAACGGCGATCAAATCCAAATCGGCCGCACCGTGCTCTTGTTTTCCCGCCAAGACTGAGGATGAGTCTCTCTTCGTGGCCGAGCGGATCGAATTGCAGCAGCAGCATCCCGACGATCGATCCAGCATCATCGGGGAAATCTCGCACGATGGCGAAGCGCTGCTGAAAGAATCGCCGGAGAATGATGGATCGCATTTGGCGGGCAGCCTCGCCAACCTCAAAACGCTGTATCGCATTTCCGAGGAAGCCGTCAGCCCCACCGCTTTCTCAAGATCAACTGTTGAAGCGAATTTTGGAGCTGACGATCGATGCCGTGGGAGCCGACCGGGGTTGCATTCTGCTGAACGACCCGACCACGGGGCAAAAGTTGGTTCCGCACGCATTGTGCTATCGGCACGGAACCGATGAAGCCGGCAAAATGCCCGTTTCGCGAACCATTGTCGATTACGTTCTCCGCCGCGGGCAAGGCGTGCGAACTTCCGACGCCAGCCAAGACCGCCGATTTGAACGCGGGGAAAGCATCGTGCAAGCCGGCATCCGCGAGGCGATGTGCGTGCCCATGCAGGGGCGGTTCGATACGATCGGCGTGGTCTATGTGGACATCACCACGCCCAACAACCACCTCCTGATCGACCGCGAAACCGGGCACTTCACCGAAGACCAATTGCGGTTGTTGGTGGCCGTGGGACGCCAATCGGCAATGGCCGTGGAAAATCAGCATTATCAACAAGCCCTCTTGAAAGCCGAGCGGTTAGGGGCGATGGGCCAAACCATCGCGATGCTCAGCCATCACATCAAAAACATTCTGCAAGGCGTGCGAGGCGGCAGTTATCTGATCGACATGGGATTGAAGGACCACAAAGAAGATGTGGTCCGCCGGGGCTGGAACATCGTGGAAAAAAACCAGAACCGGATTTATCATCTGGTGATGGACATGCTGACGTTCAGCAAAGAACGGCAGCCCGATTTGCAAATCTCGGATCTGAATGCCACCGTGGGCGATGTCTGCGAGCTGATGCAGGCACGGGCGGATGAGACCCAGATTCATTTGGAAGCCGGCCTGTCTCCCGATTTGCCCGAAATTCTGTTTGATGCCGAGGGCATTCACCGGGCGGTGTTGAACATCGTGCTCAATGCGCTCGATGCCGTGGAAGGTTCTCCGCATGCCGCCGTCCGCGTGCAAACGGGTTACGATGCCACGGGCGATAACGCCTTGGTGGTCATCACCGACAACGGGCCGGGCATCGCGGAAGAGCAACTCAAAAAAATCTTCAACGTGTTCGAGTCCACCAAAGGCGCACGCGGCACGGGCTTGGGCTTGGCGGTCAGCCAAAAGATTCTCCGCGAGCACGGCGGCGAAATCACCGTCCAAAGCAAGCTCGGCGAAGGCTGCCAATTCGTCCTGGCTTGGCCGCGCATGGACGAAGAACACCGCCCGGAAGACGCCGGCACGCAAGCCTGACAATTCGCGACAAATCCCGGGTTGTCGTCTCCTCCGCGCCAATCACGAACTTGAAGTATTGCGGCAGAGTTGCAACCAAACGCGGATTGATGAGTGCCGATTGATGAATTTTGATTTTTGAAGTCGGAAACCAAAGTCCGCGTCATTGAGCGAAATTTGGGTTTTACCGCGAGGGACGCCGCATCAATAAATGTCGGGTTTCAACCCCCAATACCAAGAAATCTCGGTCCAGAACGGACAGAAATCCATGCGGCATCCCTCGGAGTAAATGCGAATTTTCTTTCACCCTCCCAGGGTCGCGCGGCTGCGCCGCTTTACCCTGGGCTTTGGAATCCAACGCCTTCGGCGTAATGAGATCAGAACTAGCGAACTTTCGCTCCAGCTTCGCGCCAGATTTAATTCCCAAGCGGTTTTTCCGGATATTATCGGGCAAAATCTCTGGGAGGGCTGCGGATTTCCGAAAGTTGCTGCTCTTCTGGGGGGCGTTTTTCGTTATCTTAAAGGAAACGGGAAACGCTCGGTTTCCCGCGATTTTTCGGGCCAACACAATGGGGCACTGCTCGCGATGCGGATTTTGGTCGGTTGGGATGATTCCCAAGAAACCCAACTTATCACGCTTTATTTAAGTGTAGACGACAACCAAATCTTCGCGGCGAACTCCGCCGAGGAACTTCTGGCTTTGGCTGACGGCGAAGACCCTTGGGACATCATTTTGCTGAGCACCACGCTGCCCGACACCGAAGAGGCGTTTCGGGTTTGCCTCAAACTGCGCGAGAAACACCCCGATTGCCCGTTGGTGGGAGCCTGCCGCAATACGGACGTGTACGAGATGGCCCGTTTTATGACCAACGGGATGCAGCATTATTTCATCCGCGACACCAACAAGGATTTCCTGTTTTTGCTGCGGCTGACTTTGGTCAACGTGGTCAAAGGCGTGCGCGGAACGTGAACGGCAGATCGCCAAATTTTTAAGGGACGAAGTAGACTCCGTCCGCAAACTGCAAGAAGCGATGATCCCCCCGGAAATCCAATCTCTTCCAGGCTACCGAATCGAGGCCCGTTACGAATCCTCGCAAATCCAAATGTTCGGCGGGCATCCCGTGGTTCTCGCGGGCGGGGATTATTACGATGTGCTTCGCATCGATGCAGAGACGCTGATCATCGTCGTCGGCGATGCCTCCGGGCACGGCATGAGAGCTTGCATGTCCATCATGATTATGCAGGCTTTGGCGCGGATGATTCACGATCAGCGCTACCGCGATCCGCAGCAGTTCATGCAGCAGATGAATCAGAGACTCTTCCCCAACGCTGCCCGACCCGACCCCGCCTGGTTCGTGGGGGAAATCAACCGCCGACTCTGCAAGCAGAGCATCTTAGGCGACACCGGCGGATTCATTACGCTGCTTTACGGGGTGCTGGATGCGAAACGGCACGAGTTTCATTGGACCTCGGCGGGCCACCCGTTGCCCGTGCTGCAAGACATGAAGTCCAACACTGTTCGCACGGTGGGCCGTTTGGAAGTGGGCGGCCTGCCGATCGGGATTCGAGATGAGGAAACCTATCAAGCCCAATCTTGTCAACTTCCTCCCCAAAGCCGACTTCTGATTTACAGCGACGGCCTGACCGAAGCCTTTCCCGAATCCCGCGAAGGCCATCGGGAATTCGGGCTGCTCGGCGCGATGCAAACCTTGCGAGAACAGAAAGACCGACCGCTTGAATCCGCTTTGGAAGCTCTGTTCGCCGAGTCGAGCGTGTTCACGGAAAGCCGAGGCCGGCACGATGACACCACGGTCGTACTGATCGAACGCTCTTAAAGCCGCCCGATCCAATCTGAAACACCGGCAAAAATGAAAACCCGCTGCCGTTTCTGGGCCGATTTTCCGAATTGTGTTCCCGTCGCTTTCCTTCCGGGGAAGCGCTCGGTTACATTAGAAGTTCCAGCAAATTATTCTTGCGGAGAGAGTTTCGATTCCCTCTTTCCGGTTTTCCATTTGTTCTGCCGGTTGACGTTCGAGGAGATTGACTTCCATGACTGATTTTCGCGCTGCGGTGCAAGAACTCTTCAAAGCCCCGATTCCGCTGGGTTGGCTGATTACGTTCGGCGTTGTCGGGTTTATGATCCTCGCGTTGTTCTTGATCTGCTACGGAACCCAAATGGGCATTATCGCCCGCGCCACGACCAAAGAAGCCATCCGCCAGCCGGTGTTTTTTCTGCTGTTGGGCATCGGGTTGGTGCTGCTGATCGTGAACACGGTGCTGCCGTTCTTCTCGCTGGGCGAAGACGTCAAAATGCTGAAGGACTGCGGGCTGGCGATCATTTTATTTTGCGGGATGTTTCTAGGAATATGGACTTCCAGCACGAGTATTGCGGAGGAAATCGAAGGCAAAACCGCGATGACGCTGCTTTCCAAACCCATTAACCGCCGGCAGTTTGTGACGGGCAAATTTCTGGGGATTCTTAACGGCGTGCAGTTTTTGATGATCCCGATGATGATCGCATTCCTGCTGTTGGTTTACTATAAAGTCGGCTACGATGCCCGCGAAGGCGGCCCCACAGTTACCGATTCCGAAAAATTGGCCTCCGTGGTGCAAATTCTGCCGGGCTTGGTGCTGATCTTCTTGGAAGTCACCATTATGACCGCCGTCAGCGTGGCAATTTCCACCCGCTTACCGATGGTGGTCAACATCGTGACCTGCATGACGATCTTCGTCATCGGCCACCTCACGCCGGTATTGGTCAGAACGGTGTTTCAGAAGTTAGAGCCGGTGAAGTTCATGGCCCAAACCATCGCCACGCTTTTGCCTTCGCTGGAAATCTTCAACACCCAAGCCGTGGTTGCGACCGGGCGGATTATTCCGCCGCAGTATCTTGGGCTATCGGCCCTTTATTGTGCGACGTATTGTTCCGCCGCGATCCTGCTGGCTTTCATCCTCTTTGAAGACCGCGACTTGGCCTGAGCAAATTTCATTCTGGCCTCAAATGAACGGCAAGACACTCGCCGCCGGTTTTCCGATTTTGAAGAACCGGCGGCGAGTGTCTTGCCGCTCACAAAAGATTTACAGAGTGCCTTTGGAGGACGGGATGCCGGGTTGGCGGGGATCAATTGTTACCGCTTGCTTCAGCGCCGGGCGGTGGCTTTGAAGATCGCCTCGGAAATGTGATGGCTGTTTTGCCCATGATGCAGCACCACATGCAAATTCAGCAGCGCATTGCTGGAAACCGCTTGCCAGAACTCGCGCACCAATTCCGAATCGAATTGCCCGATCTTTTCCGTGGGGAATTCCACGCAGTAAATGAACCACATCCGCCCGCTGAAATCCAAAGCCGACGTGACCAGCGTTTCTTCCATCGGCAGCGTCATCGAGCCGTAGCGGGTTAAACCCCGTTTGTCGCCGACGGCTTCCAGCAAGGCTTTGCCCAAGCAGATGCCCACATCTTCCACGGTATGATGTTGATCGACTTCTAAATCGCCATCGGCTTGGATCGTCAAATCGAACAGGGCATGCTTCGCCAGCAGCGTCAGCATGTGGTCAAAAAAGCCCACGCCGGTGTGGACGTTCGCCTGCCCGGAGCCGTCCAATTCGAGTTCCAGATGAATTTTCGTCTCGGCGGTTTCCCGCTGAATCAAAGCCGTGCGTGCCATGATCAATCTTTATCCTCATCTTACTATGAATCGGCCATTGCCATCTCAGCGACGTTAGCTCCTCAAAGCCGATGTGATTTCGCCCAGGTGTTTTAGGCAGGTGTCGGTTTCTGCATCGGTTCCCACGGTGATTCGCAGCCCATCTTGGCATCTATTGCTCTCGGCGGGAACGTGCGGGAAATTCATGTAGCGGATTAGCACTTTTTGCTTTTTGAGTTCCTCGAAAATCTCCGCGTGCGGGATCTCCGCATGCGTGGCCCACACGAAATTGGCTTGGCTTTCGACGACATCAAACCCCAGCTTTTGCAGCTCTTCGGTCAGCCGTCGGCGGGTGTGTTGGATTTTCGCGACGTTGGCCTGCATCCAGGCTTGATCCGCCAACGCCGCCCCCGCCGCCGCCAGGGAAAGCGTGTCGCAATTATAGCTGTCTTTGACTTTCCGCATCCCGGCGATCAAATCGGGATGAGCCATCGCGAAGCCGAACCGCACGCCCGCCAAACTGTAAGACTTGCTAAACGTGCGGGTGATAATAATTCGCTTGGCGGCTTCGTGGTTCGACCGCAGCAACTCCGCCCGATGGGGTTGATCGCAAAAATCGCCGTAGGCTTCATCTAAAACCAACACGCCGGCGGGGGGAACCAAGGCGAGAATGTCCGCATCGCTCCAACGGTTGCCCGAAGGCGAATTCGGGTTGGGGATGAAAACCAACTTCGCCCGCTCCGCAATTTCGGTCGCAGCTTTGATGTCCCACGACCAATCCGGCCTCAACAGCATCCGCTCGCAGTTGGCTCCCTGGATTTCGGCCAGCGTTTCGTAGAGCACGTAACTGGGGTATGGATAAGCGACGAGATCGTGGGCATCCGCAAACGAACGAGTGATGATCGTCAGGTTTTCGTCGCTGCCGTTGGCGGGCAAGATCCAATCGGGTTCTAAGTCGAACACGTCCGCCGCCCGTTCACAAAAGTTGCGGGCCAAGGGGTCTGGGTAGATGTTCAACCGCCCGTGGGCGGCGGCTTCAATTGCGGCCACGACTTGGGGCGAAGGCGGATAGGGATTTTCGTTGGTGTTCAGTTTGACCCAGCCCGATTCCTGGGGTTGCTGGCCGGGAACGTAACCGGCCAATCGGTCAATATCGGGACGAAAAACGCTCATGCAAAAAGCTTGGGCAAGCGAGTTATGGGGTAGGAAAGCCGCTATTGTCCGCAGTTCGCCGGGCGGGGTCAACCACGCCGGAATTTCCTGGGGTTTTGACTGTTTTCGACCTGGAATTTCCAGTAAAATCAACACGAGTTCACTTGGTTCAATTTCGTTTGGGAACCGCGATTATGAGTATTCAGGCCACCTGCGATTCTTGTGGAAAGAAGTATTCCCTCAACGAAAAATACGCGGGCAAACGTCTTCCCTGTAAAGAGTGCGGCGAGACGTTCGAGGTTCGCGACGAAGACGATTTCGACGAACCCCCGCCGCGCCCGCGCCGTGGCGGATCGTCCCCACGCTCGGCAACCCCCGCGCAACTCCAAAAACAAGGGCGGCAAAAAGCGGAAAAAATCTTCCGGTCCCAATTGGCTGCTGATCGGGATTGCCGGCGGCGGGGGTCTGTTAGTGGTCGGCGGGCTGATTTGGGCGATGATCGCACTCTTCAGCCCATCCCACGAAAGCATTCCCAAAGGCATCTTGGCGGCGCTTGAAGATATGGAAGACATCCTGGCCGATGTAAACGATGCCGCCTCGGCCCAACTCGCTGTCCCCAAAATTGAAGAGGTCGGCGAGCGGATGGAAAGGTTGAACGAACAAAGGCTAAAACTCGAAGAATCCGATCCCATCACCAAAGAAGAAAAACTAGCCCTCAAAGAAAAGTACAATGAGCCCCTCAAAGAAGCCAATAAACGCATTCGCGATCGAGTTACGCAATTGAGCAAGCAACGCGATGTGATCGAGATCCTCAAATTCCCCATGCTTAAGACGGAAGCCAAATTGCGGACGGTTGCCGCCGCGGAAACCAAGCAGCAAATGGAAGAGAAGGCGAAAAAGCAGGAGGAATTTCACGCCAAGGCCCGCGAAAAACATGAGGCAACGGTAGCGAGAATCCAGCAAAATCAAGCTTCTAACCCGTCTTCGAATGCCCCTGGGCGACCGCCCTTTCGCAATTCTCCTCCGGGCGGAAACACCGCAGGCAATCAGACCGTCACGCCGGAAGATGCGCTGCCTGCCGAAACCCCCGTCTCCAGACGCTGGGGAGACAAAACCGCCGTGATTCGACTCAAAGGCTGGTCGAACCCAAGAGACCCACGTTTCAGAATCATTCGTGATCGCATCCGCGAAGCCGTAAAGTCCGTCGACCAAATGAAAGGCACCTTTGAAACCACATCCATGAACACCCGCGATGGAGATACTTTCATTGTCTTCGGCCCGCTCTTCAATTTCGACAAATTCGTAACCGCGATTGATTTTGGCAGCGTCGTCAACACCTATCCCGAAAAGCGGTTGGTGATCGTAAAACCCGACCTCGATAAACTCTCCGCCCCGTAAAGAAACCGCCCGCGATTTCCGGGAATGAGCCGGGGTTCCAAAAATCGAGTTGCCCGTGAATGATGAAGTGCAACGCTTGCTGCAACTGCGGGAATCCGCCTTGGTCTTTCGGCGGCTAGAGGAAGTCCAAGGGACCGAACTGCAAAAACAAAGACAGTTAAGGGAAGAGTTTCCCGAAGAAATCGTGCGGGCCGCGTTTGGACTTCAGGAACTCCGCGAACGCGCGAAAGACAAATTTTCGCGGGCCGATCGAATGTGGTTCGACCGCCAAGGCTTGGAACAAGCCACGGCGGAAATCGTGGCCCGCCACAAAGCGAAACGGTTTTCGGGTCCGGTTTGGGATTTGTGTGCCGGAATCGGAGGAGACAGCATCGCTCTTGCCGCGCGTGGCGAAGTGTTGGCCATCGACCGGAACCCCGCCGCCTGCCTGCGCATCTGTTGGAACGCGGAGGTTTATGGCGTCGAAGACCGCGTGCAAACTCAAACCGCCGATGTGGAACAGATCTTGGGTACTTCCACCGAGCGGCCCCAGCGGATCCATCTGGACCCGGATCGGCGGGCCTCGGGACGGGGAAGGTCTTTGCGAATCGAAGAGGGCCAACCCGGTTTGCCTTTCCTGAAAACCGTGATGGAAACCGTGCCCGGCGGCGCGATTAAACTTAGCCCCGCCGCAAATTTTCTCGGAAAATTTCCCGAAGCGGAACTGGAACTCATCAGCCTGCATGGAGAATGCAAAGAAGCCACCGTTTGGTTCGGCGAATTGGCCGAACCGGGAACCTGGCGGGCCACCGTGCTGCCCGCGAACGAAACCCTATCGGGCCACCCCTTGGATGCCCTCTGCGACATCGGCCCGTTGGGCAAGTTTTTGTACGATCCCGATCCGTCCGTAGTGCGTGCGGGCTTGGTGAATCTCTTGGCTGAGGCAACTTCCCTCACCCGCTTGGATGATGCGGAAGAATATCTGACTTCGGAAGTCTACCGCGAATCGCCTTTTGTGCGGGGCTTTGAAGTCTTGGCGGAGCTGCCCAACAACGATCGGGCGATCCGCAACTTTTTTCGGGAGGCTCCCGTGGGCGAGGTGGAGATCAAATGCCGGCACATTCCGATTCAAGCGGAAGCCGTGCGGAGAAAACTGCCGCTGAACGGAACCGGAAAAGCCGTGCTGGTCTTCGCGCGGATTCAAGGCAAAACCCGCGCTGTGGTCTGCCGACGAATTTGAAGCGCTGCGGCATGCTGGAAACGGCGTAGGGTGCCACCCTACGCCGTTCACCCTCATTTCCCCTTGAAATTCGATAGTTTTAGAAATCCTTGAATCTCAACTGGTAGTGACTTTTCCAAAAACTGCCGAACCCGCTATTTCTAGGGGTGAACGGCGTAGGGTGCCACCCAGCCATTCGATGAATAATAGTCGCCTTTCGCTCCGCGAAAGGCGACTATCAGACAATGATTTCTCGAACGGCTCTAAACTTCCTCGGTAGCGGTGGTGGCGACGGTGCGGTCGATTTCGATGCGGATTTTGTGGATCTTTCGTTTGCCCACAGTGAGCACCGTGAACCTGAGATTCCGCCAATGAAAACTTTCGCGGTTCTTGGGAACCCGCCCCAATTGAGTGAACACAAACCCGCCGACGGTTTCGAAGTCGCCATCTTCGGGCAGGTCGAACGGGAATTGTTCGTTCAATTCATCCACATGAACGCGGGCATCGACTTCGATCACGTCCTCGGAGATTTGGTGGATGTCTTCTTCCTCTTCGGGGTCGTATTCATCGGTGATTTCGCCGACGATTTCTTCGAGGATGTCTTCCAGCGTGACCAAACCCGCCACGCCGGAGTATTCATCGATCACAATCGCGATGTGAATGTGTTCGCGTTTCATGCGTTCGAGTAGTTTGTCGATGCCGGTGGTTTCCGGGACGTAAATCGCTTCGCGGACAATGTCTTTCAGACTGACGGCGTGCCCGTTGGTGTTGTGAATGTGCCGCAATAAATCCTTGGCGTAGAGAATCCCGATGATGTCATCGGTAGTTTCGCCGACCACGGGAACCCGCGAATGCCCGCCTTCCAAAAGTTCATTGCGGGCGTTTTCCAGGGGCGTTTCTTCTTGCAAGACATGCATTTCGGTGCGGGGCGTCATAATGGAAGCCACATCTTCCTGCTGCAATTCCATCACGCGGTGAATCATCGTGCGGGCTTGGGGTTCGATAATGCCTTCGCGTTGGCCTTCATCGACCACGGAAAGAATTTCTTGGGTCAGGTTGGGCAGCGTGCCGGTGGCGGGTTCGGGCACGCCCGCCACGCGATGGGAAAGCTGATCGAACTTTCCCGCGATTTTGAGGAAAGGCGAGGCTGCTTTCCGCAAGAGGCGAATCAACGGCCAGGTTCTGACCAGAAACGATTCGCCTGCGACCCGCGCCCAAGTGCGGGGGATGATGATCGTCCACGCAACGAGAAACGCCGCGATCCCCAACAATTGCCCCAAAAAGGGCAGCCAACCCAACGGGTTTTGGTCCAGCAACGCCCAGGCTTCGGTTTGGGTGAAAATGATCCCCAACAGTCCGCTGAATGCCAGGCAGAACAGCAATTCCACCGCCAGCAGGGCTTGGGCGTGTTGATCGAGGATGTCCCCGAAGCGGTGATCGACGCCCCGATTTTTGCAGAGTTCGTTGATGCGGTTGCGGGAAAAATCCCGCAGGGCGTATTTTGAAAGTCCGCAAAACCAAGTTGCCAGCAACAGCAGCCCGGTCGCCGCCGGGAGGAGCCAGGGAATCAAGATTCCGCTCTCCTCGATTGAGTCCGGGAAGAGGCGGAAGACCTCTCGGGGTCTTCCCCAGCTTCGGCTTCGGAAGGGGTCGGGCGAGAAAGCGGGTTCTCGCTTGGGGAGGCCGCCGGTTGTTGAGGAGGCGTGATGTGGAAAAGTGCCAACATCGCCCGCTCGCGCGGCGCATCACAGATTGCTCCGCGTTAGAAAGATCATCGTATCCCACGAGATGCAGTAACCCGTGGATCAGATATAATACAACTTCTTCCTTGGGACTCCAACCGTAATTTTTTGCTTCTTGGCAGGCGGTTTCCGTGCTGAGGATCACTTCGCCCTCCAACCGTTTGCCCTTCCCGCGCAGCGTGGCGGGTTTTTCCGAGCGCGATTCGGTATCCGCCGGTTCGCATTCCAGCAGAAAGCTAATCACGTCCGTGGGGTAATCGTGGCCTAGATACTGCCGATTGATGTCGTGGATCGCTGGGTTATCGACCAAAGCCACGCTAATCTCCGCGGCAGCGACTTGCTCCTCCGCCAAGACCCCAAACGCCACTTGAATGAGAAAATCTTCTTCGATCTCCATGCAGTCTTGCGTGTCGGCGACGTCAATTTGGTACATGAATGGTTTGAAGGAAGGAGTAAGGCGGGCCGGCGTCCATGTGATTTGAAAGTATGATCGTTCCCGCCGGCTTCCGCAATGCTTCCATCCATTGCAGCTCCGGCATGCACCTGAACGGAAAATGCTCACGGAATCCGGCCAGGGGTTCCGCGAGCATCTGCGAATGGGCATTTTTAGAAACGGTTATTTCTCGGCGGGTTTGCAATAGCTGAGGCTCATCAGGCTGTACGCGGTCACTAAGTTGGGATCCCCTTCGTACCAGCGGTCGGCTTTGTTCACCCAACTGCCGTTGTCGTGTTGCAGTTCGACGAGTTGCTTCGTCAAATCGTTGCGCCAGTTGTGGGTTTTGCCTTGGGCATCGGTGAAGGTCGGTTTGCCCAGCACCGACAGCGTTTTGCCGAAGGTTTGATAGTAATAGTACAACCCCTGTTGGCCCAAACCGGGGTTTTCTTTGAGGGTGTAGAATTTGGTGATCCAAGTCATCGCGGCTTTCACGCGGGGATCGTCCGGTTTCAGGCCGGCGTAAATCATGCTTTTCAGGCCAGCGTAAGTCATTGAACCATAAGATCTTAACCCGCCATCCGGGGTTTTGCCTGCTTGCGAGGAACCGCCCGCCGCCGGGCTGTAATAAAAACCGCCATCATTGACTTTGGCGGCAAAAGGTGTGGTGTTGTGTTCGGTTTCCAGGTTTTGCGTCCGGGAGACAAAGACCAGGGCCTTTTTGAAGGCCGGGTCATCTTCTTTGGCTCCCGTGGATTTTAAGGCTTCGAGCAAAAACTGGGTGTTGGAGAGATCCGGCCGACTGCTGCCGCCGTAACCCGCTCCGCCGTAAAACGTGTCGGAAGGTTCCTTGTTTTCGCCTTCATCCCATTGCAGTTCCCTTAAAAACTTCTCGGCGTGTTTGATGATGCTCGCATATTTCTGTTTGTCGGCGGCGCTAAAGGCCATGAGCGAAATGCAGGTTTCGTAGTTGCGGTGCGTGCTTTTGGGGATATAGATTCCGCCATCCTCTTGAACGTAGCCTTCCAGATGTTTTAGAGCTTTTTGCACGGCAGGGTCGGTCTTGGGCACGCCCGAATCCAACAAGGCATTCACGACGATTCCCGTGATGCCCACGGTTTTGTTGGTGGTCCAACTGCCATCATCCGCCTGCGAGGATTTGAGATAGTCGATCCCTTTTTTCACTGCCTCCTTGCGGGCGGGTTCTGCGTCATCCGCCGCTTGAACGCGAGCCACGTTCGCCAAGGCGAGAAGGGCCGCCACGAGGAGAAGTCTTCCCGAAAATCGCAACATGTTTGAGTTTGTCCTTTGGGCTTGGTCCATTGAAATTTGTATTCGTCCGGGTTGGTCGATTCTTTGATGATAACGCATCTTGAAGGGGCAACGGGGTCAGGCCCCATTTTCCATCCCTAAAATCTCTCTGTTGACGGAAAGTTGTCCTCGAAAATGGGGCCTGACCGCTTAAACCAAATACGCGTGCAACATTTATGCCAGCATACCTTGGCTTATCCGCAAACTGCTTTATTTGCGGCTAATTCAGCCCAAATAGGAGGAATAACATGCATGATACGAAGAACCCGGCACGGCCCGCTGACGGTTTTTTCATCGTGCGCGGACAGTTTTCCGCCGGCGTGGCTTCCGCATCTGCCGCATGGCGGGCAAAACCGTTAGCAATCAATCCAGGCTCATTCTAGCCCAAAGCGCAAGCGAGGAACTGAGATGGGGTTCTCTCGCTTGGGCTTCGGGCTACGAATCATACGGGCTAATTTCCGGTTCGGCTGAGGGCGAAGTGGCCTTGATCGCTTGATGCCGAATAGTTGGCGTTGAAATAGCATTGATTCGCGGCGGCGCGGCAATGGAAAGTGCCGAATAAACAACCCAGGTTGGAACTGGCGGTTAGCTCCACCGTTTGGCCATCATCGCAGACCACGTTCATCGTTTCGGTATAGCAAAACGGGATGATCGTGAAGAAACGTCCGCTGAACCGCACCCGGTATTGCGAAGCATTGATCGCGCGGAAGCGGGCCTTCATCGGGCCTTCGTGCCCGTTGGTGTGGCTCTTCCAATGGCCGCTCCAGGTTCCCGTCAAATCCGTGGCAAACGCAGGCTGTGCCGAGAACAAAACCACGGTCAAACACAACAACGGGAAGCGAGAACGGAGAGCATGGAGCATGGAAGATCCTTTCGGCGGAAGTTCGATTCTCTTCCGGTATCGACAGGATGCCCCAGCAGCCGAAAGTGCTTCGCCAAAAAGATGGCTTGAAGCGGCTGAAACCGCCTTAGCGTTTTTCGCGGTTGGCAGGTTTTCTGCGATTCCTCAAGGCGTTTCGGCTTTGAGATGCTCGGCGAGAAAGTCGTAGGCTTTTTCTATGGTCGGCGGATGGACGGCAGTGAAAATGTGGCCCATGCCTTCCAACGGAACGAATTGCGATTCCACCCCTGCCGCTTTCAAAGCCGACGACATCGCCTTGGCTTGCCGAAATTTGACCAGCACATCGAAGGTTCCGTTATAGAAGAACATCGGCGGAGTGGCTTTGGTGATGAAGGCCATCGGCGAAGCGTTCTTGTACTGCTGAGGAACTTGCTTGGGAGTTCCGCCCAACCAAAACGCCAAGCCCCAATCGTTCGGCTTAACATCGCGAAAATCGCAGGGCGCACCGCCCGCACACACGACGGCCAAACGGGTGTCGGTTTCGGGATGCTGGGGATCGCCGGGTTTTCCTTTCACGCCCATCAATGCCACCAAATGCCCACCCGCCGAGTAGCCCATCGCGCCGATGCGGGCGGGATCGACTTTGTATTCCTCCGCGTTGAGCCGAATCCATTTCAGCGCGGCTTCGCAGTCTTCAAACTGGGCGGGAAATTTGTATTTGGGCGAGAGCCGGTAGTTGATCGCGAATGTGACGAAGCCCCGCGCGGCGAGGTCGCGGGCATACTTGCCAAGCTGCCTTTTGCTGCCGCTTCGCCACGCGCCGCCATGCACGACTAGAACGGCGGGCAACGGTCCTTCCAACTTGGGAACGTAGGCATCCAAAAGCAATTCGACACCGCCGGGCGCAGCATAGGGAATGTCTTCCCGCACCCGAAACCGATCTCCCGCCCGCAATGCGAAAAACTCTTTGGGGGCCAGGGAAGGTTTCTCGGCAACCGCCGGTTCCTCCGCGTAGACCAAGCTGCTTATACCGAGGCCCATCATTGTCGCAAGCAATAGCAAAAGTTTCCCCGATGACATCAACCCATCCCTTCGCAAAAATCCAAAGTCGTCTTGCCCGCTGCTTTCATTTTAACTTTTGCAGCCTGAGAAACCAGACGACAAACATTTTCGGCGAGTAAAAATCTGAACGCCAAGAGGTTCAGGGATTTCTTGATTGACCCCCATCACGAAAAACCCTGTAGCCGTGGAACTTGGCTCCACGGCTACGGGGCTTAAGATCATCCCTTCAAAAGGGGGAGTGTGTTAATCACCGACTTTCCTGGGATGATGCGGGTTGTCTTTCGTTTCTAGCGTCCGGGCGAGTAGCTGGGTTGCGGGGTCGAGGCCAGATAGTTGCTCGCTCTTCCGTTTTCTGCGACTTCGACTGCCACTTGCACGTCATGGTCGGAATCGGTCGGCGTGCCCGCGTAACTTGTGGCGGCCACCTTCACATCCGGGGTGACACCGGCTCCGGCCATTTGGCGTCCTTTGGGCGAGTAAAACTTCGCGGTCGTCAGTTTCAGGTTGCCCGGAACCGATTTCAGCGGGAAGTGCGTTTGCACCGTGCCTTTGCCGTAAGATTTTCTTCCCACGATCACTCCGCGACCGTTTTCTTGAATGGCCGCCGCGAAGATTTCGCTGGCAGAAGCACTGTTTCCATCCACCAAGACCACCAAGGGCACTTTCCAAGTTTGGGTGGCGGTGGCTTTTTCCGTCGAGTTGTCTTCGGGGTTCCGGCCACGGGTCGAGACAATCGTCCCGGAGGGCACAAACTTGTTGGACAACGCGATCGCCGTGGTCAGCAAACCGCCGGGGTTGCCGCGAAGGTCGATCACCAAGGATTTCATCCCGGAGCGTTGCAGGCTCCACAAGGCTTTGTCCATTTCATCACTAGAGGTTTTGGCGAATTGGTCGAGTTTGACGTAACCGACATCGCGGTTTTGTCCCATCATTTTCACGTCCGAGATGCTCAGAATTTGAACTTCTTGGCGGGTGAGGGTGATCGGGCTGAGTTGCCGACCGTTACGCAGAACGCTTAAGTAAATCGGGCTTCCTACCGGTCCGCCGATCAGATCGACGGCATAATCCAAACTTTGGCCCCGAAGAGGTTTGCCGTTGATGCCCACGATAATGTCGCCGGCTTGCAATCCTCCGGTTTGGGCCGGTCCGCCTTTCAGAACTTTCAAAACTTCCACGCCTTGATCGGCAGGTTTGATTTCCACTCCGATTCCCACCACGCTGCTATCCAAAGCACTGGCCGAGGGTTGCTTCGTGGTTTCTTCGGGCAGGAAGGCCGAGTATTTATCCAAAGTTTCCACCGATCCGTAGACAAACTCCAAGACGACCGTGGTCGGGCGGATGCCGACATCTTTATAGGCCAAGTTCGACATCGCATAGATCATTTGCACGGCGTCGGCTTCGCTATTCACGGGACGGCTTTGAATCAGTTGGTTCGCGGCTCCATTGAAGGTTTGCACTTGGGCGGGCGACGGCGAGATGCGGTTGGCGGCGAGAAACTCGCGGTTTTGCAATCCCGCCATCAAGTTTTCAGCCGCTCGCTGAGTGCGAACTTGGTAAGTCGTCGGTTCTAAGTGCCGAGTGTCGATAAGTTGCGAGGCTTCGCGGTACAGATTCAACGTTTGTTCGGGCGATACGTTATAGAGGAATCTCTGCACGACCGGGTTGCCGTATCGGTACGTCAGGTGATCTTGAATTTGCTGGGCTAAGGGCAATTCTTCCTTGGGCAGAACCTGATTGGGCTGAATTGCGGGCCGAGGCGGCGGATAGTCGTTTAGGTTGTTGTTGCTAGGAGCATAGTTGGCGTTGTAGTTGTAGTTGCCGTTTCCGTTGCGATAGTCGTTCGGATAGCTATTGCCGTTCAACCGAGTGTTCGGCATCGGCAATTGTGGCAAGTTATATTGCGGCGAGTTATCGCCTCGCGGCACGGACGATTGGTAAGAATCGTAGTTGTCGCGGTAGCGAATGTCTTTTGGAGCTTGACGATAAGAAGCCTGATCCAAACCGCGATCATTCAAATCCGGCAGAGGAACCCGGCGGGTGGTGTAGTTGGTCGAGTTGTTATAGTTGCCGGAGTTCGGCACATCCGCACCGAGCGGGCGATTCATCCGAGCGCGTCGGCCTTGATATTGATTTCGGCTTGACCGATTCTGAGACGGCGAACCATAAGTAGGGTTCGGCGAGTAACGGTCCCCCTGGAAATCCCCGTATGCGGGCTGATTGTTATTGGCCGGCGGAGCCTGATAATCGCCGTATGCCGGCTGATTATAATTGACGGGCGGAGCCTGGTAATCACCATAGTTCGGGCGATTAGAGTTCGCGGGCGGAGCCGGGTAGTCGGCGGGGTTCGCATAGTCTGCTTGGAAAGTGCCGACATTAGAATTGAAGCCGCCGTCGTAGTCGATCGCGCGGTTGGATTGATAGTTGTTCTGATAGCTGTTTTGGTTGTAGTAATCGCTGGATTGAGCGTTCGCTACGTTGCCGATCATCAGAAAAGTTCCCATCGCGGTCGCGAGAGCGAATCCCATTTTGACCACGAAAGAGAGCCGATTGTTTTCCCCACGTTTGTTGTTGGTTGTCGTATTGCACAACATCATTACACGTCCTTTCGCGTGTCGGTTAGCAATCGGGCGGTCCGCGTTTTCCCTGCGGAAACCTGTCCCAATTCCTCCGTCACAGCGAGAAACATCACCCCGAGTTTCGCGTTCTTGCGAACCTCCTCTTAAACATCCCAATGATGCCCAAGGCCGAGGATGATGATTATTTGTCTGTGCTTCCTACTTCTGTTTTTGCTTCGTTTTTTCGATGGCATCGAGCCATCGTTTGCCCCCGACGTTGACCGGCAAAAGCGGTTAGACGACATGGGGATATTGGTCCGAATAAGCGGCCATTTTCAGGCCCAGATCCATCCTGCCGGACAAGTCTGCCAGGCTGGGTTTGGAGACTTGGTGGCCATCATCGCAAAGTTCTGCCCGTAAGACCCGCACGTTGGCAGGGGCTTCGATGCCGATTTTGACCGTGCTTTTGCCGGTTCTAATCACTTTGATAACAATGTCGTCGCCAATTTGAATCATTTCCGATTGTTTGCGAGTAAGGACGAGCATCTTCGAATCCCTTTCGAGAGTGATAAGCGGGATAACCCGCAAAGTGAAGTGGTAAGAGTCAAAGGTCGTTTGCAGTTTGTGTTTGACCGTTCGACTCATGTTGACATCGAGTAATGCAGGGACCGTGCCAAAGCCGTGTCAAGAGAAATATCATCCGAATTGTTTTTTCGTAATCTATTATTTTCATTGTGTTTATGGAAATATATCTTTTTTGGGCGACAATTGGGCTTTGAATTTTTTTCCACAAATCTACAACCAAAACACGGCGTTGTTTTCAATACTTTGGATCAAAAGTGTTTTGCGATTAGAGTTGATTTGATTCATTTGTAGGCTTTTCAACTCAAATTGAAAACAGTTATTTGGAGGGAGACTCTATATACCTTCGAGATTTTGCTTTCAGCCTGGAGGAACTCCGATAATCGGTCTTTTTGAGAGGATGTTCTTTTCGAGGCTTTGGCACGGGTGTTGCATATCTGCCACAGCAGTTCTGGCGTGCCATTCAAAATGATGACAGAGCACGCCACGGAACCGAGTTTTCTCGAAACGTAAAAAATCCTTGAAAGGAAGAACATCATGAAAAAGCTCATCGCGGCTTTGTGCGGCCGTGTTGGCAGTGACCAGCATCTCGAATTTGGACGCCGCCGATTACTACCCGCCATCGACTTTCTCGAATCCCGCCGCGCAGAGTTTCGTCCCCAATTCCCCCCAGACGAACTATGCCGGTCCGAATTACGGCCAAGCGAATTGTGCCAACGGCCAATGCAGCTTGAGGAATTGTGCCAACGGGCAATGCAGTCCGGCGAATTGTGCCAACGGGCAATGCCGTTTGGGGAATTGTGCCAACGGGCAATGTTCCCTGCCGAATTCCTCCGGGGTGAACTCTCGCCAACCCGCTTTGAGGAACTATTCGCCTTCAGCGCACTACAACCCGTATGCGGTTCGCTCGACCTACAACGCGAATCGCATAAACGCCTATCGCCCCGCGCCTGCGAACACGTTCGGTTCCTCGGCGAGTCCGTTCTTTAACTAAGCGTGGCCAAGAAAATCACTGCCAACTTTAAGACAAAAAGCGAGCGGAGGGCGAAAGCTCCCCGCTCGCTTTTTGTGGTTCAAACTCAACCCGGAACCGGGATTGAGCCTTGTTGAAATGAGTGGAATCCAATGGGGCTGCACGGTGAATGTTACGGGGTTAGACTTTCTGAAACACGAACTCGTTGCAGCCGTGTCCGCCCGCGCAAGTCTTGAGTTCCTCAAGCCGGAATCCGCGATCTCGATAAATGCAGAAGATCTGCTCAGGCGTTGCCATCTCGCAGGGAAGCCCGCCCACCCAATCCACCACATCTCGCCAAGGCGACATGCCGCGCATGCTGGCTTTCGAGTAATTCCGCCAAGTGTGAAAGGGTCTTCCTGCGACGAAATCACGAGATGTCGTCGGCCCCCAAAGCCTTACTGCCGCCGGCCACAAGATGAGCCAGCGAAGACAGCGCGGCAGCCGATTGTATGTCCTTTTGACTTTCAACCAAAATTGACTGGCGCGCCCCTTGATGGTTGTAGATGGCGATAAACAGCCGGCCCCCGTCACCGACGAGGCTTGACACGTTCACAAGTGCCCGCGACATATCTCCCGTGTGGTGCAGAACTCCCCACGAATAGACGATGTCCCATTTTCCCAGAGTTGCGAGGTACGCCGTGTCGAGGATGGAACCTTGTTCCACAGTCCAATGCGGATCATCGGGAAAATAGCGGCGCTTCAACTCTTGAGTGCAGGCGACCGACTGAGGGTCATAGTCGAAAGAATGGACTAAAGCGCCCAGCCTCCTGGCCGCAAGGCTGAACAATCCGCTACCAGACCCAATATCGAGAAATCGCTTTCCCTGAAAATGTTCCGATTTGAGCATCTCGCTGAGCGATTGTTCCGCCTGAAGAATCCGGCCATCGTCCAGCACCGCCAAAAATCGCCACCAATTTTCCCCGAAGGCAAAGCGATCTCCGGCTTGAATCTCTGACGTATGCTGCGAACACATAGCTCACCCTAGCCAGCCTCCGAACGACCCCCTACAATTTTTGGTTACTTGGCGGTATAAGCGGCCAGCAGCAGGGATGCCTCTTTGCCTATGTCCGTTTCGCAAGTGTCGATGAATTTCTGAACGGCCGCTTTTGTCTGCTCATCCCGGAAAAGAATCAGCAGCATGGAAACCGCCGACATGATCTTACGTTTGTCTTTTTTCTTCTTCAAAACGGACAGCAACGCCTTACGGCCTTTCTCTCCTCGATTCCCAAGTTCCTCGACGCCCAATCATTCGCACCGAAGCCCTCGGCGAAAACATCAAGAAGATAATCGATCGAAGGTGTGCGTTCATAAGAGTAAAGGCAGACCGTGTTTTCATTCACGGATTCAAGAAACTCAATCAGGGCACGCAAGTCAACAAGATACGCTTCCACGCCGGGCAGGCTGTTAAGATCGGGTTCCTGAAGCATACGCTCAAATCGGCGGCGAACTGAAGAAGTCGGCTGCGCAGGTGCTCCTCTTCGCGTTCATACGCACCGCCGAGCGCACAAGAAACCTCTCACCCGTGCCACGAAAAAACTCACTCTGAGTTTCGGGTGGAATTTTTATGGACCGCGGGTTAAAGAGATGAGCCGCTGATGAAGTTTGAAAGCGTGTGAACATGACTTCTTCCAATTTCTTTAATCTCTCAAATCCATGTCCTTGCTACCCGCCCAAGCTGCTTGATCGCTAGCGGGTTAATCCAGGTAGAAGAATTCATTCGTGTTGAGGGCGAAGAGGCAGAAGTATTTCAAGGCGTCTTTGGAAGAGATGCCGTGCTTTTGTTGGAGTTTTTTCATCAGCGCTTGGCCGCGGCTGATGTCCTCTGCGGTGGCTTGGCGGCTGGTGGTTAAACGGATGGCGAGGGCGATTTGGTCCGGGACGTTCTCGCCGGCTTCTTTGCGTAAGCGGTCGGCAAAGATCGTGGCTTGGGCGTTCGCGAAATCGCCGTTGAGCATCGCCAAGGCTTGTGTGGGCTGCGTCGTGCTGAACCGCACCGGGCAACTGCCATCGGTGTCGGCTCCATCGAAATTCTCCAACAGTGGCGTGACGAGCGAACGCTTGACGTGGATATAAACGCTGCGGCGGGCTTGTTCCTCGGCAGAACTATGGCCCCAACCGGCTCCGGGGTTCGATTGCCCGGCGAGCACTTCTTGGGAGATTGTGGGATAAATCCCCGGGCCGTGCATTTTCGGATTAAGAACCCCCGTGACCGCGTGGATTGAATCGCGAATTTCCTCGGCGGAAAGTCGGCGGATGTCGAACCGCCAAAACAAATTGTTGGCCGGGTCTTTCGCGAGCGCTGCTTTGTTGCTTTGAGAAGACATGCGGTAAGCGTGGGACATCATGATTAGCTTGTGCATCGGTTTGAGTTTCCAACCGCCCGCGATAAGCTGCCTTGCCAGCCAATCCAACAACAGCGGATGCGTGGGCAAGTCGCCGAGTTGCCCGAAATTATTCGCCGACCGCACGATGCCCCGTCCGAAATGATACTGCCAGATGCGGTTGGCCATTACGCGGGCGGTGAGCAGATTCTCGGGCGAAGCGATCCAATTGGCGAGCACCAATCGTCTGCCGGAAGAATGCGCCCCTGCTTTTCGTTCTGGGATGATGGGTTTGGGCGAAGAGAAGATCGCGGGGAATCGCGGTTCCACGCGCTCGCCTTTTGAGGTGGGGTTGCCCCGCTGTAAGATGAAAGTTTCCGGCGGTTGGGGATGCACCTTGGCCACGCTAAGGGCGGCTTCGCGGGGCGGAAGTTTTTTATAGTCCGCCTCCAGCCTGCCTTGCTGTGCTTTGAGGGCGGTATATTGGGTCCATTGGTCAGCGTTTAGATATTGGCGGAGCTGTCTTTTGAGGATTCTTTCCCGTTGCCGGCCTTCAGTTTTGCGTTGATCTTCCCCCGGCATCTTCACGATGCCCGCTTGTTCGATCTCCCGCATGGGGATCGAGAGTTCGTGCATTTGTTTATCGAGGGCTTGATATTGGGCGGCCACTTCGGGCGGGGTGATGTCGGTTTGATTGTTGCTTTGTTGGTTGCCCCTTGTGCCGTAAGGCGTGAGTTCGTGAAAGAACGCCAACATGGAGTAGTAGTCGGCCTGCGGAATCGGGATCAATTTTATGATCGTGGCAGCGGGCACAGTTGACGGTAATTCCCAAAAACACTTGCGAGGTGGTTGTGATGATGTCGTCGAACTCGTTATAGACCGCCAGCAGCGGGTCGGCGGGTTCATCGTCCCATAGCCCCAGCCGATAGTAGCCGGTGGCGATGATGGATTCGGGAGTGACTTCGGGCAATTCATCGCCGGCGAGTTGCTCGCGGAGAAATTGATCGTAAGGTTTATCGTTGTTGAAAGATCGGATGACGTAATCTCGGTAGCGCCAAGCGTTGGGTTTGTCGCCGTCGCGCTCGAAACTATTGGTCTCGGCGATACGCACCAAATCCAACCAATGCCGCCCCCATTGTTCGCCGTAGTGGGGAGATTCTAGCAACTCATCGATCAGTTTTTCGTAAGCATCTGGGGAGTTGTCATTCAAAAAGGCATCGACTTGCGCGGGCGTGGGCGGCAGTCCGATCAGGTCGTAATAGACCCGGCGAACCAGCGCCACTTTATCGGCGGGCGGCGGGGTTTCAGGCCGTTTAGTTCCAGCCGATGCAAGATAAAGGCATCAATCGGGTTTGCGGGCCAACTTTTATTTTTGACTTGAGGCGGTGCGGGGTTTTGCATGGGTTGAAAGGCCCAATGGGTTTCCCATTTTGCGCCCGATGCGATCCAACGCTTCATGGTTTGGATTTGTTCCGGGGACAGCGGTTTGCCTTCGGGAGGCATTCGCAGAGATTCATCGGTTTCGCTGATGCGGGCGATGAGTTCGCTTTCGCCTGGTTTGCCGGGGACGATGGCGTACATGCCCGAGTCCGTTTCGGCGAAGGCCGATTCTTGGCTGTTCAGACGCAGGCTGGACTCGGCTTTATCGGGGCCGTGGCAATGAAAGCAGCGCTTGGCCAAGAGCGGACGGATTTCGCGGCCAAAATCGACCGGCTTCGGTTCCACTTTGCTGTCGGCATTCGGTTTTTGAGGTTCAGCCGCGCGGGTTTGCGGATTGGATTCCCGCCAACTTCCGATCAAGAACACCAACGCCAAAACCAGGCACAACAACAGGAAACGCACGGGGGTTTTCGGCAACTTCATCAAATCCGTTCCTTGTGACAATAAGATCAAATCGAAAGTGGATTATACATTCCTCCGCAAAGAATTTGAACGGAAGCCGCGAAGCTGCGTCTCTTTCTTCCCTGATCTCCGACCTCTGAATTTCTGGCCTCTGGCCTTTATTCTGTAGGGCGGGGGGGACGGGGTCGGCGCATGCGGTAGCGTTTGAGTTTGCGATCCAGCGTGGAACGCTCGATGCCCAGAATTTGGGCGGCTTTGGATTTGTTCCAGTCGGTCCAATCTAAGGTGGCCAGAATGTGTTCCTTCTCTAAGACTTCCAGACTGATGGATCTGTAGCCGGCGGGGGTGGTCATGTCGAGCCGTTCATCTTTTTCGGCCCGCAAGGTGGAAAGCTGAATGTCCGCCGCCGTGACTTCCTTGCCTTGGCAGAGAATCACCGAGCGTTCGACCACGTTCTGCAATTCGCGAACGTTGCCAGGCCAATTGTAATGCAGCAAAGATTCCAAAGCTCCCCGGCTGAAGTTCGTGATGGAGCGGTTGGTTTTTTGGGCGGAGCGTTCCAGGAAATAATTCGCCAGCAGCGGAATGTCCGCCCGCCGTTCGCGCAAAGGGACGACGATGGAGTTCCACAACGTGCAGCCGGAAGTACAAGATCTTTGCGAAACGTGCCCTTGTTGACGGCTTCTTCCAAGTCGCGGTTGGTTGCGGAGACCACGCGGACGTTGACGGAAATCGGCGTGCTCCCGCCGACGCGCTCGAACGGATGCCCTTCCAGCACCCTTAAGAATTTGGCTTGGATGGCTTGGCTCATTTCGCCGACTTCATCAAGGAACAGCGTGCCTCTGTGGGCTTGCTCGAACTTGCCCGGTTTGCGGGCGGTGGCTCCGGTGAAGGAGCCTTTCTCGTGGCCGAAGAGTTCGCTTTCCAACAGGCTTTCGCTGAGAGCCGCACAGTTCATCGTCACGAAGGGGTTCTCGCGGCGGGCGCTGTTGAAATGAATCGCGCGGGCGACCAGTTCCTTCCCCACGCCGCTTTCGCCCGCGAATTAAGGCGGTGGCATCGGTGGGGGCGATGCGGCGGATGGTTTCCCGCAGTTGCTGGACAGGCCGGCTTTCCCCGACCAATTCGCCGTCGAGTTCCAATTGTCGGCGGAGGGTTTTGTTCTCATTCGTGGCCCGGGCCAAGCCATCGGCCAGAGATTCCCTTTCGATAAAATGTTGCAGCACCACCGCCATTTGGTCGGCCACTGCGAGCGTGAATTCCAAATCATCCGGTCAAAGCGGATGCGCGGGATCGGTCGAATACAAATGCACCACGCCGTGCAGCGTTTCGTTGGCGCGGATCGGCGCACAAATCACGCTTTGCACGCGGATTTCATCCAGGCTCTCGCGGTTGGCGAGTTTGGAGTCGTCCATAATGTCTTTGGCGAGCACGGCTTCGCGGCGTTCCATGACGATCTTGGAAAGATACTCGGAAACCTGCTCGTAACTGGAATCGGTGTCGGCCCGGTAAACGGCTTGATAGAGCTGATCCGGCGAGGGCGTGCCGGTGCTGGGTTCGGGCAAAACAGAATTGCCCCGATGTCTGCCGGCGTCGCCTCGAACAATCCCGAAAGCACCAACCGCGAGCCAGCTCCCGGGAATTGGCGGCATCGCCCATTTCCAAAGCCAGGCGGTACAGGCTGGCGAGTTCCAGGCTGATGTGTTCGCGTCCGACCAATTCATCCGCGGGGGCTTCGCGGAACCGCGATTTCTGCGTGCGGTGGATGATCTCCGCACTCGATCCGCCTTCGTTTCCGGGCGATTGGATGGAAATATCGGTTGCGGTGTCGTTGATGCGGTCCAGATATTCTTGCTGAGTGCTTTCGACGAACGGCTGAAACGGCTTGGAGATGTCGAACGTGAATCCGATTTCGCAATCGCCGATCTGCACGATTTCGCCGTCTTCCAATTCCCAATCGGACTCGACCTGCTCGCCGGAGACCAATGTGCCGTTGCGGCTGTTGAGGTCGCGGAGCGTCCAATGCGGGCCGTTCTGAAAAATCTCGCAATGGTTGCGGCTGCACACCTCATCGGAAAGCACGATGCGGTTCGTCGGTGCTCGCCCGATGGTGGTGACCTTGCCGGGCATCAGGCGGAACACATCCCGCCAGGACGAGCCATCCCGGATCAGCAAATACGCCGGGCGGTCCCAGTTTTCAGAAGAGAGGGTTGAATCGTTCGGCATCACCGCCCATGAGTCTGGAAAAAGTTGTGGTTGCGAGTTTCTAAAGATCGTCCGTCGGGTGGCCCAGGTTCTTGAACCGGGGCCACCCCGAAAACTGAATTCCCCCTAACGAACTACCTGTGGAACAATGCCCAGCCTACGCTTGCACTGGGAGTTCGCTTTTTGCATGCTAATGTTTTGAGAGAACTTTTCAGGTTCTCCCCAATTACGTCCCGCCTTATCATACGAAAGATTGGTTTCCATGCCCACAACTCGCTTTGCAAACTTTCGCGGTTTGTGTCTGCCCGCCGTGCGGTTTTCTTGCCTGGCTTGTCCTCGGTTCAGGCCGAGAATTGGACGCGGTTCCGCGGGGACAACGGCAACGGAACCAGCGGGCAAAAGGGGATTCCCGCAACTTGGAGTCCCGGCGATTACGATTGGGACGTCGAACTGCCCGGTGAAGGCCATTCTTCCCCCGTGATCTATGGCGAACGCTTGTTCGTGACTTCCGCCTTGGACGAAGGGGCGGTTCGCTATTTGTCTTGCCTGAATGCCACAACCGGCGAACAAATCTGGTCCACCAAGGTAGGATACAGCCGCAGCCATAAGCACATCTTGGGCAGTTGGGCTTCCAGCACGCCCGCCACCGATGGCGAACGAGTTTACGTGGCTTTCGCCGATGATGAACATTACACCCTCTCCGCCTGGGATTATGAGGGCCACTTGGTTTGGCGGCGGAATTTGGGGCCGTTCATCAGCCAGCACGGGCAAGGGGTTTCGCCGGTGTTGTTCGATGGCATGGTGATTGTCGCCAACGACCAAATGGGGCCGAGTTCCATCATCGCTCTCGATGCGAAAACCGGCAAAACCGTGTGGAGTACGCTCAGGAACGTGCGGAAAACGTCATATTCCACCCCTATGATTTATCAAAAGGAAGGAAAAAAGCCGCAGTTGATTTGCGTGAGCGGGGCGATGGGCGTCACCAGCCTCGATCCCTACACGGGCCAAATGAATTGGATGACTGGGGAATTTCCGCTCAGAACGGTGGCTTCTCCCATCGCCGCGGATGGGTTAATTCTCGCTTCCTGCGGGGGGGAGGCGTGGGCAAATTATTGATCGCCGTCAACCCGGATGCCGATGAAGCCGCCGGCGAACCCCGCATCGTCTACAAACGCGAGAAAACTTTGCCCTACGTGCCCACCTCGGTGATTCATCAAGATCACGTTTATCTTTGGGACGACAACGGCGTGGTGAGTTGCATGGAACTCAAAACCGGCAAGAACGTGTGGACCAAACGCGTGGGCGGCGATTATTACGGCTCGACCGTGTTGGTGGACGGCAAAATCTACATCATGAGCAAGCAAGGCAAATGTTTTGTGCTGGCGGCCTCGCCCAAGTATGAATTGTTGGGAGAGAATGATTTAGGCGAAGAAAGCCATGCCACGCCCGCCGTGGCCAACGGGCGAATGTATCTCCGCACGCTCCACCGCCTAGCCGCTTTGAAAGCCCAAAACTGAGTTTGATGTCTTTACGCCGAAGGCGTTTGATTCCAAAACCCAGCATCGTTCGAGTAATAACAGTCCTGGGAAAGCCGCCGGCTCTTTGAATCGACAAAACCGGCGGCTAGCGCCTTGCCGCTTACTTATCTAACGAACGCCTCCTTCACTTTGTGGAGATCGCCTGGGCCAATGGGCGGAGGACTTGATCGATCACGAAATCGTCGAGCAAATCTTCGCAGCGAATGCGAAGCCGGCTGAGTTCATCTTCGTAAGAGGCTCCCGGATCTAAGCTGCCGTATTGCCGGATGGTGAAATACACGCTGATCTGGTCTTCGGGATAGTCGCCCCGCTTGACTTGGTAAGGTGTGGAGCGAGTTTCCACCATCAATCTGGCCCATTGCCGGCAGTCTTCATCCAAGGCCAAGGTGAGGGACGGTTTGAAAGACAGCGTTTGCGAGCCGGGGATTTCCAGCACGCCCTCAAACGCCGACCCCGTGCCCAAGGCTTCGGCAACCAGGGCATCGTGATTGCCCCGATAACAGAAATCGAAGCCCATCATGTAATCGAGTGCTTCGCAATCCAACGGGCTGACCGATAACATGTAGGGCACGAGTTGCAGCACCATCGCGTGCTGTTGAAAGGCGGTTTCGGTGTCGGAAGGGTTCACAAAACCGCTGCAGATGCAGCGCGGCTCCAACGAAATCCAGCGGTGCTGCCCCTGATCTTTGTCTTCTTCCAACACGAAATCCCCGCTGTCGCGGGTATAAAAATTTCGCATGCTGGGGTAAGTTTTTTGCATCCGCTCAAAAAAACTGAGAATGGTTTCCCGGCCCTCCGGCAATTTCATCTCTGTGTTGAGGTTCATGTTGACGTAAAAATCATCCGCCAAAGAGCCGTAGCTGTTCATATCAGAAAACCTTTCATTCGGCGCAAAGGAATCGGGATTGTTTTTCGCTGAAACACCGCCACAATGAACGAGAGTTCAAAAGACGAGCTTCCTCCGCGCGTGCCAAGTCGGACAGGAATGCCCAATCCCTAGGCACGGATGTTACTGTGTTATTCAGGTCGGCATCCGCCATGATGAAACTTGGATTTCCATCACTCATCACATTCATTCACATTCTATAGGAGAAGAAATCATGGGTCAAAGCGGGGTTTCTTTAGCGGGGCAAATTTCTGAAGCTGCCGGAGGCTTTGAAGCAACGTCCGTGCCGGATGTCTCGGTGTTTTCTACGGAAATCGGCTGGATGGGGCTGGTGGGCAAAGAAAATGTCGTCGAGCAATTGGTGTTTGGACATTCCTCCGCCAACGAAGTTTGGCAGCGAATTTCCGTGGATAATTGGGAGCAATTCACTGAATGCGACTGGAATCCTCCTCTGCGATTGCTGTTGGAATCTTACGGGGCGGGGGAAATCACCGATTTTTCGGAAATCGAGATCGATTTGTCCCGATTGACCGCGTTTCAAAAACGAGTGGTGCGGGAATTGCGGAAAGTCCCTTATGGAAAGACTTTAAGTTATGGACAGTTAGCCGCGCGGGCGGGTTCGCCCAAAGCCGCCCGTGCCGTGGGCAGCGTGATGGCTCAAAACCGGGTTCCATTGGTGATTCCTTGCCACCGAGTCGTGGGTTCTTCCGGACACCTGGGCGGGTTCTCGGCTCCAAGAGGCGTAGCCTTCAAAAAACAATTGCTGGCCTTGGAAGCCGACTCGCTGGAAAGCTTGAAATAGCCGCGTGAGGTTGGGTACTTTGTGCTTGGCGTTATCTCCAAACTCTTTCCGAGCGGCCTTCCATTGGATTAGGAGCGATTTTCATGCAGCGATTGCCCATCTTGCCCGCGTGCTTGTTTTTGTTGTGTGCGGGGCTTTTGATTCCCGTGTTCGCCAAACCTCCCGAAGAACTGAAAAAAGCCCCCATCGACGATTTGAAAATGGAGGCCGACGAGCAAATCGAATCTCTCGGAAAATGGACCGCATCGCCGGCAACTTATAAAGAGAACGTGGATGACATCCGCCGCGCCGCCGGCGTGTTGGCGGTGTTGGGGCAAGCCATCGCGGAACATCCCCAAGCCAAATCGCAGAAATTGGCTCCGCTGGCCTTGCGGGATGCCGCCCTAAAGCTTGCGGGCGGCAAAGATTATCCCTCGGCGATGAAAGCCATTCAAAACATTCGCGCCGCCGCCCAAGGCGAAGCCCCCAAAACCGCAGCCAAACCCGTGGCTTGGAAGGATCTCATCAGCAGCGAAGACATGATGCACGTCATCAATAGCCGCAACAGCCAACTTCGCCGGGCCGCCCGGCGTTCGCGAAACCCCGCCGCCGACAGCAGGCACGCCTTGACGATTGCGATGCTCACGTTGGCGATGGCCGAGCAAGAAGATGATCCTGATTGGAAAAAATACGCAACCGATTTTCAGCACGGGATGACCGACTTGGCCGCGTCTTTCAAAGCCAAAGACAAGGCGGGCATTCAAAAGCATCTGGCTTTCGCCACCCAAGCCTGCACCGACTGCCACGCCAAATTCCGCGCGGCCGAATAATGATCGCGGGGTGTTGATTTTTGGAAAAGTTCGCGAAAACTTGGCACAAACCGCCTACGAAAACATTTTGAATGGGACTTGGATTTGTCTCTCCCCATGTTGTTTCAGCTTCCCCTCAACCCAAACGATTACGCCCGGCATTTTCGCGAAACAGGAATTGCGGTGGTTCCCAAGATTTTGAATCGCGATGCCATCGAAGAACTGAGGTCGGCCATCGGGAACATTCCGGAGGGCGAAGAAGTCCGCCGCAAGCGGAGCATTTACGGCGTGCGGAACCTGCTGGAGATTTCACCGGCGGTTCGAGAAATCGCGGCCAGAGCGGAGATCCATCAGTTTGTTTCACCGCTGTTAGGTGAAACCGCATTTGCCACGCGGGCGGTGTTCTTCGATAAAGTCCCCGATGCGAATTGGACATTGGGTTGGCATCAAGATAGCGTCATATCCGTGGCCGAGAAAATTGCGGTTCCCGGCTTTCTGGCGTGGGGGCAAAAAGCCGGCGTTTGGCAAGTTCAACCGCCGCCGGAGATTCTCTCCCGCATGGTCGCGGTGCGAATCCATTTGGACGATTGCGGCCCCGAGAATGGTCCGTTGCGGGTCATCCCTGGTTCCCATCGCGGGGGTTGGCTGGATGAGGAGTTGGACCGTTGGAAACAAAACGTTCCCGAAATCGTCTGTTGCACGGCAGAGGGTGGGATGGTTGTGATGTGTCCGCTGATTTTGCATGCTTCCTCCAAGGCAAAATCCCCTTCCCACCGCCGAGTGATTCACATTGAATATGCCAACGAAGATTTGCCGGGCGGATTGAAATGGAATACCCGAATTCCGCGCAGCTCGGATTGAGGAATTCCATTAAACACCGAAAAGTCAGCGGAGACTCGATTCATGGATGTTCTCACCGATCCTTGAAGTTACAATGCGGTCGGTCTCCTCACTCTGCCCCTTTGCCCCTTCTCCCAAAAACATGCCGGAATCGGTTTCGCTGCTCTCCCAACTCGAACGCGACATCCGCCACGCGATGGGGGCGGAAAGGCATCGGCTGCGCCGGCGGCTGAAGAACATCAAAGAAGCCCAAAAAGCCGGCAAACCGTTCGACCGAAATCTGTCTCGGCTCACCAAAGAAGTCGAGCAATCGGTCAAGCTGCGAACGGTTCGCAAGAATGGCGTTCCCCAAATCGCCTACGACCCGGAATTGCCCATCACCGCCAAGCGGGAAGAAATCGCGGCGGCGATTCGGGAACATCAAGTCATCGTGGTTTGCGGGGAAACGGGGTCGGGGAAATCCACGCAACTGCCGAAAATTTGCCTGGAAATCGGTCGCGGGATCGATGGCATGATCGGCCATACCCAACCTCGCCGTATCGCCGCCCGTGCCGTCTCCACCCGCATCGCCGAGGAACTCAGGGTTCCGCTCGGTCAGCAGGTGGGATTTAAGATTCGCTTCACCGATGCCACCAAGCCCGGCACTTACGTCAAGCTGATGACGGATGGCATTCTCTTGGCGGAATCGGGGCACGACCGATTTTTGAACCAGTACGACACGATCATCATTGATGAAGCCCACGAGCGTTCTTTGAACATCGATTTTCTGTTGGGCTACATCAAACGCCTGTTGCCCAGGCGGCGGGATTTGCGGTTGATTATCACCTCCGCGACGATTGATGCCGCCCGCTTCAGCGAGCATTTTGCCTCCAGTAACGGCCCGGCTCCGGTGTTGGAAGTTTCGGGCCGAGCCTATCCCGTGGAAACCCGTTATCGCCCGTTGATCTCGGAAGACCCGGAAGACGACACCGAACCCGATCCGATGCAATGCCTGAAAGCAGCGGTGGATGAACTCGCCCGCGAAACGCCCGTGGGCGATCTGCTGATCTTTCTGCCCACCGAGCGCGACATCCGCGAAGCCGCCCAAACTTTACGCGGCCATAAAATCCCCGGCGATGGGGCGGGACGAATGACGGAAATCCTTCCGCTTTACGGCAGGCTTTCCACGAAGGAACAAAACCGCGTGTTCCAAACGTCGAAATGGCGGCGGATTGTGATGGCCACCAACGTGGCGGAATCCTCGCTGACCGTGCCGGGCATTCGTTATGTCATCGACACCGGAACCGCCCGCATCAGCCGCTATTCCGCCCGCTCCCAAGTGCAAAGGCTGCCGATTGAACCCATCTCGCAAGCCTCCGCCGACCAACGCCAAGGCCGTTGCGGCCGCATCGGTCCGGGCGTGTGCGTGCGGTTGTATTCCGAGGAAGATTACCAATCCCGCGACCGCTTCACGCCGCCCGAGATCCAACGCACGAACTTGGCCTCGGTGATTCTGCAAACGATTTCGCTCGACCTGGGAAACCTGGAAGATTTCCCGTTTCTCGATCCACCCAAATCTGCGGTGATTCGTGATGGCTATAAAACGCTGTTCGAATTGGGAGCCTTGGATGAAAAAGAACAACTCACCGAAACGGGACGGCAACTCAGCAAATTGCCCGCCGACCCCCGCATCGGGCGGATGATTCTTGCGGGCCAAACGGAAAGCTGTTTGCACGAAGTGCTTATCATCGCCTCCGCGTTGGAGTTGCAAGACCCGCGAACGGCCAATCGAAAAACAACAAGCCGCCGATAAAGCCCACGAACCGTTCCAACACGAGGATTCCGATTTTCTCAGTTACCTCAAGCTCTGGGATTTCTACCACAAACTGCGAGGCGACGTTTCCCGCAGCCGACTGCGAAAAGCCTGCCAACAACATTTTCTGTCTTACAATAGGCTGCGGGAATGGGCGGACATTTATCAGCAATTGTTGCGGTTGGTGGAAGAAGCGGGCTTCAAAATTCAGAAGCGCCGGGACGATAAAGAAGCCATTCACCGGGCGCTCTTGACGGGGCTGCTTTCCAACATCGCCTTTCGGGGAGAGACTTACGAATACACCGGGGCAGGCGGGACGAAGTTTCAACTCTGGCCGGGGTCCGGCGTGTTCGTGAAAAAACCCAAGTGGGTCTTCGCGGCGGAGTTGGTGGAAACCAGCCGACGCTATCTGCGCACGGCAGCCAAGCTGAATCCCAGCCTCATCGAACCCTTGGCTGGGCATCTCATCAAAAAAACGCACAGTGAACCGCATTGGGATGCGGAAAGCGGCTCGGTAATGGCTTACGAAAAAGTGATGCTGTTTGGCCTCGTCATCGTACCCCGCCGGCAGGTGCGCGACGGGCCGATTGATCCCGTCAAGTCGCGGGAGTTGTTCATTCAGCACGGCTTGGTCGAAGGCGAAATGGAAACGCGTTTGGAGTTCTTCCATCACAACCAAAAACTCGTGGAAGAAGTGGCCCAGGTAGAAGCCAAGTCCCGCCGCCGGGATCTGCTGTTGGGGGAGGAAGCCCGTTACGACTTTTACGAACGACGCCTGCCCGCCGAGGTTTGGGACGTGCGCACGCTGGAGAAGTTTTGGAAAGACGCTAGCCGCGAACAACCGCGATTGCTGTTTATGAGCAAGTCCGATCTGCTCAAGGCAGGCAGCGAGGATTTGGCCGATGACGATTTCCCCAATGCGTTGACCATCGACCGCATGCGATTGCCTTTGGAATATCATCTGGAGCCGGGTTCCGAAGCAGATGGCATCACGCTGGTTGTGCCCAAGGAAGGCGTGAACCAACTCGACCCGCATCGCCTGGGCTGGCTGGTTCCAGGACTTTTGCAGGAGAAAATCACGGCTCTGATTAAATCGCTTCCCAAGGATCTGAGGCGGTGTTTCGTGCCGGCTCCCGATACCGCGAAAGAGGTGCTGAAAGTTCTGAAATTCGGCCAAGGCGACATGACGGCGGAGGTCGCCAAAGTTCTCAGCCGCATCGCGGGCGAACCGATTCCCGCATCGGCATTTGATGCGACTCGGTTGCCTTCGCATTTGCGGATGAACGTGAAAGTCGTCGATCAAACCGGCGATGCTGTTGCCGCCGGCAGGGATTTGGGCGTGCTGCGGGGAGAACTCGGTTCGGAAGCCTCCGCCGGTTTCGCAGCGATAGATGATCGCACTTGGAACCGCCCGGACCTCACCGAATGGAACTTCGGCGACCTGCCTTTGCAAATTCAAGTCAACCGGGGCGGCGTAATTCTCAAGGGCTATCCGACTTTGATCGATCGCGGGGAAACGGTGTCGCTGCAACTCGCCGACACGCCCGAAAAAGCTGCCGCCTTGATTCGCTTGGGAGTCCGAAAGTTATTCATTTTGAAGCAAAAGAAACAACTGAAAACGCAAGTCGATTATCTGCCCGGCCTCACGCAGCTTTTACTGAACGCCGCGACTTTGCCCGGCGGGACGAATGGTTTTCGAGAGCAACTCGCCGAGTGCATCGCCGACCGGGCGATCTATCCCGAAAACAAAATCCCCCGCAAGCAAGCCGAGTTTGAAAGCCTGCTGAAACTCGCCAAGAACCGCATCAGCGTGGCGGTGCAGGAAGTGGGGCAGTTGGTCAAACCGCTCTTGGAAAACTACCACGCGATCCAAGTGCCTTTGGAAGGCAAATTTCTTCCCGCCCACGAATACGCGAAACACGATCTTCGCGAGCAACTGGATTATTTGGTGGAAGCAGGTTTTCTCGCGAACACGCCTTGGCCTTGGCTGTGGCAGTATCCCCGCTATTTGCGGGCGATGAAGTTTCGGCTCGATAAACTCACCGCCGGCGGCTTGGCGCGAGACCGCGAAAACCAGGCAATCATTGCCCGGCTTTGGGAGCGATATTTCTTCCGAGCCGAGGAACACCGCGAACGGGAAATCTACGATCCGCAACTGATCCATTATCGTTGGATGGTGGAAGAACTTCGCGTTTCCCTGTTCGCCCAAAAACTGGGCACGGGCATCACGGTCTCCGCCAAACGCCTGGAAGACCAATGGCGGAAGGTGAAAGATTAGTCAAGAGCCGAGTGACAAGAGTCAAGAGCCAGCAGAAAACATGCCTATGCCAAGCGGTGAGCAAGGCACACAATCGCCAAAATCCCCAACAGAAAAGGCATTTAACGCAAAGACGCAAAGGGAAAACGCAAAGAGGAAAAAACGATTCAAGATCTAAAAACCATAACTTGACGATGCAAAATGTCATCAAACCAATGACTTTTCATCTCATTCTTTGCGGCCCTTTGCGTTAAAAAATCATTAGATCATTCCCTGACTTTGGCCCAAGTCCGCGCTATCCCGATTAGGGGATCTTGCCGGATTGCAGGTCTTGGACGACTTCCGCGAGGATGGCGGGGTCGCGCTGCTTCATCACGTGTTCGATTCGGGTGGGCGGAACTTTCAGCCGTTCCATGATTTCCCCGGCGGTAATCCAATGCTTTTCCAGCTTCTTGGCGGATTCGGTCAGATACAAATTCGTGACCAACTCGCTCAGCCGTTGGGCATCGATGTCGCCCCGGTTTTCGTAATAGCGGGAAATGATTTTCTTTTGGTGTTCATCTTTGGAACGGGCCATAAAAGGATCTTCGCTGAAGGAGAAAACTCTCGAACTCGGCAAACGCTGTCCGTGCGGGAATTATCCCAATTCGGCGGGATTTGTCGAGAGTGCCTTTTCGCCGTTTCCGCGAAGAACGGAACCTTGAAACAAAAATCGGAGGGTGGCATGGCCACTGCTTTGAGTGGCCATGTCTGCTCAAACACAAAGCCGTGGGCATGGCACACAAATCCTGGAACTGCTTTTATTGGCCATCAAAAAAAAGCGGCCCGGCACGCCAACCCGTGCCCGGCCGCTTTGTTTCTAGTCCCTTTGCCCCTTGCCCCTCTGCCCCTCTAAAATTGAAGATCGCTCATCATATAATGCGAGGGTTGTTCCAGTTCTTCCCAGACGCTTTCATCGGTCCAGTCGGTGTTGTCTTCGGCGAGCAGTTCAAGTTTCGGTTCGCTGTGCAGTTGAAAGCCGCCGGCTTGGGCGTGATCGAAGAACTGCCGAAACCAAAGCATGTTGGCCACGTTGGGTTGCGGGGCATACAAAAAGATCTCGATTCCCCGTTCGTGGCAATCGTAAAGCATGCCGAAAAACCCGCTGGGCACGTATTTGACGTAAGCCATGTTCACACCGATGGCGGAATGTTTTTCCACGTCCACCAGCCGATGCAGGGTTTCCCGCAGCAAGGCCAGGTCCGCCCCATCCCAGATTTCGATGGCTCCCATGTCCATCACGGCGACGTTTTGAACACGGTTGATTTTCATGCGTTGTTTTTTGCGAGATGCCATACTCATTCTGCCCCTGAGTCTGTCCGCTGGATTGTACGAATTGTTCAACGAACGAAACGTTGAACCGACCTTAAGAGGAAGTCGCAAAGCCCGCGCCAAGACAACGCTCGCGATGCCATTTTCGCGAGTGGGCTGCCGTAAGTTTCGCTGCCTACTTTACTAATGGAAAAGAAAGCCGGTCGGCCCGACAAAACGCCTGCCGAGAACCGTTTCGGAAATGAAACGCGGGAGGCGGCGGTTGATGCGATTCCGCAACAAAAATCTCTGCGAACGCCACTTGCTTCGAGATGGGCAAGCCGGCAAGAACAAACCCGTTCTCGACTTCCGGGAACCGCTATTAAGAAACCCCGCTGCTTTGCCAGGTTCGCCAGCAGACAAAACCGGTCCCCAACAGCGCGAGAAGAAAGAACGTCAACAGCAAGCCGGACAAAATTCGGTGGCGACTGAACCAACGGGCCAAGCGTGCGAACGGGCCGGGGGGTTTGGTTTGAATCGGCTTATCTTCCAGAAAAAGTCGAAGTTCCTTATACACATCCATCGCGGATTGATAGCGGTCGCGGGGATTGACTTCGAGACACTTCATGCAAATCGTGTCCAGGTCTTTGGGGACCGAGGCTTCCACCGAACGCGGGCCGGCAGGATGGCCTTGGGCGATTTGCTGAAACAACTCCGCTCCTTGGCCGAGGAACGGCCTGCGGCCCGTCAGCAATTCATAAAAAATCACACCCAAGGCAAACACATCGGTTTGCGCGTCCGGATCGCGGCGGCTTCCGGGAAGTTGTTCGGGGGCCAAGTATGCCCCCGTCCCCACAATCCGCCCATCGTCCGTGATGAGAACGGCATTTTCGCGCTGGCTCAGCCCATAGTCGATCAGGTAGGGTTTTCGGTCGCCATCCAAGCGGATGTTGGAAGGCTTTAAGTTTCCATGCACCACGCTGAATTTATGCCCATGATGGAGTACGCTGGCCACCAGAGCGCACAAACTGGCAGATTCGCGGGCGGTGAATTTCTGCTCCTTCAATCCGAGGAGATAGTCGGAGAGATCGATTCCATTGATGTAACTACTGACGAGATAAACCCGTCCATCCGCATAATCCAATTCCCTGAGAGTGGCGATGTTGGGATGCTTGAGTTGCATCACCAGGCTCAAGGTGGCCAAAAACGATTTGCGTTCCCGTTCCGAAACTTGATCGCCCCGCGCGACTTTAATGGCAATTAAATCGTGCGATTGCCCGTCTTTTGCCCGATACGTGCTGCCGAAAGGTCCGATCCCAATGCGGGGATATTTGTGGAGAAAGTACGCACCCACTTGGCGCGGCATGACGATGGCTTCGGACGGCGAAGCCGGATCGATCAAACTGAACCACCGCTTGCAATTCTGGCATAAAAAATCCCGCAATTCCTCGTCCTGCTGAAAACTCACGCCCGCATGGCAATTCGGACAGCGGGCGACCACATCGAAAACCCCGGACCGCTGCGAACCGGTCCCGCTGCTTCCCATCGGGGGATGGGCTTCAATGTCGTCCCAAATACCTTCGGGAACCAGGGCGGAATCGCCGGGAGCCGCATTCAGCGCGGCGGGGCCTCGGATTTGGCTCGATTTGCCTCCCTCAGACGCGAAGCCGGGATCACGAGGGATTTCCGCTTCCACAGCCGGAAAATCGCCGTGCGTTGCATCGGAGGCGATCACGGTTTTTATCTCGTCATTTAACGGCTTCGCCGGCTGAGCTTTTGGCTCGGAATTATTTTTTGGGGCAGGCGTCGGTTGGGGTTCGGGAGGCGAAACGGTTTCAGACTCTTGCATCACGAATTTGTGTTCGCACTCCGGACACTTTCCCCGGCGACCCAAAAGTTCGCGGCTGGGAAGATGCAGCTTATAATTGCAATTAGGGCAAGCGACGATAATTTCCATGCGTACCGATTTTTGCGGATCAGCAAATCAGAAGGGGCCTTGTTTTGTCGGAGCAAGCTCCCAAGTTATATCAATTTCGCCTCGCATCAACCATCAGACCCTTCACAATTGAATGCGCGGAATCGAAACGGAGAATCCCGCGCCGATGAAGCGGCAAACATTTCACTTTTGATCGGGAAAGGCCGGCATTCAACGAAGAATTTTGAGGGAGGAAACCGAATGGTAAGCGGACGTTTGCTCGCGGAATGTGTACGATTCCTAGACGTTAAATCCCATCCTAACGGGAAAAGCGGGCCAAAAAAATGGCGAATTCTCTGCGGAAGAGATTTCCCGCCGAAAGGGAAACGGTTATGCCGATGGTTTTTTGCCTCCCACCAAGCAAGCAGGCTGCCGATTTTCCGGAATGACCAATTGGCTCTTACCTCGGCTTTAAGTTACAATGCAATATGAATGAAGATCGCCGTCCCCATCCGTTTATGGAGCACGCCCTATGCCGAACCTGATTCCCCCGCCTTTGTTCGCGGATGCCGGGGCCGTCGTGGGCTTGTTGGTCTTGGTGTTTACGGTGGTGGGTTGGCTGGTGAACTTGGCCAACAGCCAAAACAATCCGCAGGCGGCTCCACCCAATCGGCCGCGTCCTCCGCGTCCCAAAGGTCAGCGGGTGAAAAGCGAAATCGACATGTTTCTGCAAGAAGTTCGCGGCCAAAAAATTCCCCAAGAAGATGTGGTCTTGGAAGCGCTCCCGCCGGAACCGCCCCGCAGACATTCGCGTCCCTCGCCGCCTCCGTTGCCCGAATCGCCGCGTCCCACGACTCGCGGGCGTTTAAGTTCCTTCACAACGCAAGTGCAATCGCACGTGGGGGAAACATTGGCCAGCCATCATTTGGCCTCGAACGTGGGAGAGCGCAAGCGATCTTGGACCTCGACGATCCCCGCACCGCCGGTGAAATGGTGGCCTTGCCCACATTGGGAGGTTCCGCCCAAAAACCCTCGACCGTTCCCCTCGTCAACCTGTTTCGAGATCGCAAAAGCATTCAGCAGGCGATTTTGGTGAATGAAATCCTCTCCAAACCCAAAGCCTTACAGGATTAGAAATCGCAGTTCAAATCCTCACTCGCGCTTCGGGCTGGGGTCTCTGTGCGGGCTTTGTTTTTGAACGTTCTTTCTTATGGCCGTTAAGCCGTTAAAAGTCGTTTTGCTTTCGGACCGCTTTGAAGTTCGCGGCTCGTGGCGCGTACACGCTGCGATTGGTGCGGCATTTGGAGGAGTTCGGCATTGAGCCGGGCATAATTTGCCCCAATGCCGACCTCATTCCCGCTCCGATTCGCGAAACCCTGCCGATTCGCGTTTACCCGCACATTCGCGTTCCCATTTGGGGGCGGGTCGTCTTAGGAATGATTCGGCAGGAATTGGAAAGGCAACGTCCCGACCTGCTCCACGTGCAATCGCGGCGTATGCAAAGCCTGGGTGCTTGGCTGGCCCGTGCGTTGGAGATTCCTTATATCGTCACGGTTCACGATTATTTGTCCCCCCGCGAAAAGCTGCGATTGGACCGCCTTTATGGCCGCCGCGTGTTGGCGGTCAGCCAATCGGTGAAGTCGGAACTGATGCTGCAAGCGCATCTTCCGCCGGAATCGATCACGGTGATTCATGCCGGGGTGGATGTACCTTCCGATTCGGAACTTAGCCCCGTGCTTTCTCCCGACAGGCTGCCGGTGGTTGGGACGGCAGGGCCTTTGGAAGCCGTCAAAGGGTTGCCCTTTTTCTTGGGGGCCGCCCAACGGGTGTTGGCCTCGCATCCCAACGTGCAATTTCTGATCGCGGGCGCGGGGCCGGAAGAGCAAAACCTCAGGCGGTTGGTCCGCGAGTTGAACATCGTGGAATCCGTGACGTTCGTGCCCAATCTTCACGATTTCTCGACCGCGTTGGAGGCCATCGACATCTTCTGCCTGCCTTCGTTAAGGCAAGGTTTGGGCACAATCATGCTGGATGCGATGGGACGGGGCATCCCCGTGATTGCAACCGGCGTGGGCGGCGTTTACAGCGTGGTCAGCGACAACGAAACCGGCCTCGTCGTGCCGCCTTCCAACAGTGCCCGCTTGGCGGAACGCATTTTGGAATTGCTGGACGATCCCCTCCGCGCCCGCAATTTGGGCCTGAAAGGCCGCGAGTTGGTGCGGGAGGAATTCAACGTGGAACGCATGGTCGCAGAAACCGCCGAGCTGTACCGCGAAATCGTTGAAGAAGCCAAAAAACAACTCCCGCAAAAACCAAAGCCCGCCCTCAAAAGCACCGCGAGCTAAGCCCATCAAATGGAAAGGCTGGCTTGGCGATTCCCGGTTAATAACGCATAGCCAGTCTCGCTAAAACAAGAAAGAGCCTTCCGAAATTGCATTCGGAAGGCTCTTTATGAATCGGGATGCCCGCGCGGTTTCGCTTCGATTAAGAAGTTCAGCAAACGATGCGCGAACTCAACCCTGCCGAAATTATTCGGGAGCGGGTTCTTCGCCAGCGGTTTTGGTTTTGGGTTCGGGAGTCGGGGCCGGTGCGGGGTCGACGGGTTCGGTTTTCGATTTGACGGATTCGGATTTGGTGGAGCCGGATTTGGCGTTGCAGCCGACGGTGAACACGCAGGCGGACAGAACCATCAACAAAGCAGCAAACTTCTTCATGGGGGAGTTCCTCTCGAGATATTGAACTCGGTCTTCCATTTACGGCCTCGGCCACATTAGCCGAGGTGCCGCCCCAACAGCGGAGCGGTCATCACACCTGAGAGGCGCGGTCTTTAGGATTTATTCCCATGCGGGAGAACTTTTTTGGATTTTTTCGGGAATTTTCTCCGCCCGCTAGGATTCCTACTCCCAGGGGATTCACCTATCCTTAATGAATAATTCGCCTAGTTTTCGCCAATTTGGCAGCAAAACGGGCGGCAGGTTTTCAGCGGAGATCGCGTTTTGGCCATGTTTTCTCTTTTTTTGAATTTTTGGGGGAATCTTTCCCGCCGACTCTCCGTTTGGGCGTTCATCAGTTGGTTTTGGCTGGCCAATTTGCTGGCTTTGGCCGTGATGATTGGGTTTCGCGGAATCAAAACTTCCGGGATTGCGCAAACTTTCGAGTTCGACGATGTGCCTCTGCTGCATCAGTTGGACCTAAACTATCCCTGGCTGATGTGGACCATGTTGGGAACGGGTTCGGTGGTGGGTCTGTTTTTATTGCTGGGGGGCTTTTCCGCTCGCCGGGAAAACCGCCAGTTTCCACTTTCGCTGTTGGTCCGCTGCATTTTCACGTGGGGGCTGGGCTTGTTTGCCTGTCGATTCGGGCAGACCGAAGCCGGTTTGGGAGTGGACATCCAACCTGTGGGTTTCCTCGATTGGCTGACTCTGCTGTTTGGGTGTTCCGCGGCGTGGTCGCTGTCGGATTGGATGGCCCGCGAAACCCGCCGACCCGATTTGCCCGAAGTTCCCCGCAACCCCGAACTGGAACACGCTGCCGTGCGAATCAGCGTGATTTATTTGCTGGGCTGCGCTTCGGTCGCGGTGTATGCGTTCCGCGAGCACGCCAAGTTTTTTCAAAGCGGGCAAAACGGCGGCTACGATTATCGTCCGTTTTTCCGAGCGGGCGAAATCGAGCAGGCAAATTGGCTGTTTTATTCCACTTCCCTGCTCTTCGCGACTTTGGCCGCCTTGGGAGGCTGCGCGGCTTACTTGGCTTTGAAATTCCTCTCCCGTGGCGAACAGAAGAAACCGTCGTTTTTTACCGCGACCGATTGTCGTCGGCAGGCGTTGGTGTTGGCCGCGTTTTGGTCGGCCGCTTTGACCGTGCCTTGGGAAGTCAAAATTCTACCGGAAATCATCGCCAACGACGGTTGGATTCTGCCCGCGGTCTCGTTGGGGTTTATCTCGGCGGGGTTAATGCCTTTGTTGATGGCGAGCGGCTTGCTGATGAAGCACGACTTTGAATTCGCCGCCGTCCGGGCCAGGCTTTTCCACCGATCCCCTTGGCTACCGCGCCGCTCGGAAATGGCGTTCTGGAATTTCCTGCTGTTTCCGCTTTATCCCGTGTTGCGGTTTTTCTGCCTCAAGCGGTTTCCGTCCCAGGTTCGGCGCGGGCGGATTGATGGTACTGACCGCCTTGATGGTGGGCGTCTTGACTTGGGTTTTTCAGAAAGCGGACGACCTATTCGACTTCGACGATTGGCGGGACATGCTCGGTTCGGGCTTGTTTCCCTGCTTGCAGATTTTGATGTCTCTCTTGGCGGCGTGCTGGGTGTATCTGGCCGGTTCGCAAGCGGTTCGAGGTCTGCATCGGCAGGTTTTCGGGGCGGCCGATTCTTCTTCTGCCCGCAGCGGACTCTCGCGCGGTTTGGGAATGATGCTTCGCATCAGCGTGGTGGTGCTGGCCGTTGGCACGTTGACGGTGGCCAGTTGGCCGTTTTGGGGTTGGAGCCGGGTTTCGGAAAACGTGTTCGCAAGGGCGGTCGAGTTCAACAGCCGGCACAAATTTGACATCCGCTTTCTGCATTGGCTGTTCGATGCGGACCGCGACGGCTATGCCTCGGTTCTGCACGGAGCCGACCCAGACGATTCCGACCCCAACGTGCAAGCCGGCGGATTGCTCGCCCCGCAAATCGTGCCGGTTCCGATCGATCGCTTCGAGATTGCCGATCCCGAAAAGGCCAAAAACTTCCCCAACGTGGCCATCTTTTTTCTGGAAGGCGTGGCTGCCGCGTGATCTCGGCTTATGGACAACGCCACCTGCCGAATGGTCTCGTCGCCACGCCATATATGGATTCCATTGCCCGTGAAGGCACGCTGTTTACCGAGGCCCGCTGCTATTACCCCAGCACTTGGGATGGTTGGTTCGCGGTCGCTTGCGGGCGGTTTTTGCGAGTCCACGAAATGCACGCCGGCTCCGGGTTTGGAGATCGCTATTCCCGCTATAGCAACCTCTATAAAATTCTGAAACTGGGCGGCATCAACCGCTACTGCCACGCCGATACGTCCCCCTATTACGATTTGTTCGTGCCGGAAGAACTGAAGCAACACGAGGCCACGGCTTGGCAAGCGGGCGATGATTACAATTCCTCCGTCACCGCCGAGGAAAAAGAGTGGGACATCTGGCGGGGCGACAAACGGGCCAAGCGGATCGTGGAATTTCTGGACAGCCTGAAACCCGGCGAACGGTTTTTCTTCTGCGAACACATGTCCGATTCGCATTTTCCCTGGGAACGCACTTCCGACAAGCGGGCCGCCGAATTGGGCTTTCCCCACGGCTTGGAGATCTATGAAGCTGATGCCAAACTGCCCGGCGGGGGAACTTACGACAAATACAACCGCTACGTGCAAACCATCACCCGCGTGGATGCCCAAATCGGCAGGATCTTGAACAAGTTGAAACAGAAGCATCTTTACGACAATACGATTGTGGTGATTGTCAGCGACCACGGTTGCCAATGGTTCGAGCACGAGCACATGTATTACGTCTCGCATCTTTACGAGCAAAGTCTGCACGTGCCGATGATGATTAAAGTCCCCGGCTTGCCCGGCGGGCAGGTTTCGCGGGAACCCGTTTTGCAAATCGACATCGTGCCCACTTTGGCGGAATTGGCGGGGCTTCGGCACGCGAACCCGACGCCCGAATACCCCATGACATGCCGAAGTCTGGTTCCACTACTGAATGGTTGCAAAGATGTAAACCCCGCAACATATCGCAACCGCGACATGATTCTCTGCACGCATTACGATACGTTAGGCGTGATCTCGCATTTCGAGCATAAACTAATTTTCGACCGGCCCACGGGAACGTATTTTGTGTTCGACCTGAAAAACGATCCCGGCGAGACCGTGAACCTCGCCGACTCACGTCCCGATTTGCGGGCCATGCTGTTGGAAAAACTCCGCAAACTTTCCCGCAGGCACGCCTCGTTCATCGGCCAAATTCAAGCCTCCCCCAAACAGGATGAATCCGAGCGCCATTGACAATCCCCCCGCGAAAGAGAAAATTCTCTGGGCTGGTTCCTTGTGGCGTTTTTTCATTTTTTGTTTGGCGATCTTTTTATGCGCAGCGAGTCTGAAGTTCCATTCGAGGATAACCCGTTCACCATTCCCGTGGCCGAGCGCGTGAAGCGGTTGCCGCCTTACATGTTCGGGAAGATCAACAAGCTCAAATACCAAAAGCGGGTGGCGGGCGTGGATGTGATCGATTTGGGCATGGGCAATCCCACCGATCCGCCGGACCCGTTAATTCGCGAAAAACTCGCCGAAGCCTTGGAAGATCCCCGCAACCACCGTTACTCGGTTTCCGATGGCGTGGCGAATCTCAAGCGGGAAGTCGCGGCCCGGTATTTCAAGCTGTACGGCGTCAGACTCGAACCGGCCAACGAAATTATCGCCTGCATCGGTTCCAAAGAAGGTTTCAGCCATCTTATCCTGGCGTTGATGGGGCCGGGAGACACTGCCATCGTGCCGGCTCCTTCTTTTCCGGTCCACGTTTATGCGGTGATGCTGGCGGCGGGCAACGTCATCACTTTAGACGTGCAACAGCCCGACAAATTTTTAGAGAACGTGGCCTACACTTGCGAGCATTTGTTTCCCCGGCCCAAGTTGGTGATCGTCAACTTCCCGCATAACCCCACCACGACCACGGTCGAGCAGGATTTTTACGTCGAGTTGGTGCGGCTCGCCAAGAAGTACGAGTTTCTGGTCATCAGCGATTTTGCCTATGCCGACATCTGCTTCGATGGTTACAAGGCCCCCAGTTTTCTCTCGGTGCCGGGGTGCTTCGACGTGGGCGTGGAGTTCACCACGATGAGCAAAGGCTACAGCATGGCCGGCTGGCGCATTGGGTTTTGCGCGGGCAATGCGGAGATGGTTCGGGCCTTGGCCACCATCAAAGGATACTACGATTACGGGATTTTCCAGCCCGTGCAAATCGCGGCCATTGTGGCGATGAGGCACTGCGGAGCCGCCGTCGAAAGCGTGGCGGCGGAATATCAACAACGCCGAGACGTGCTTTGCGATGGTTTGAATCGGCTGGGTTGGGAAATCACTCCCCCCAAGGCCAGCATGTTTGTATGGGCCAAAATTCCCGAACCGTTCGCCCAGATGGGTTCCATCGATTTCGCTTTGAAGCTCTTGGATGAAGGCGGGGTGGCGGTCAGTCCGGGGCGAGGTTTCGGCGAAGAAGGCGAAGGCTATCTAAGGTTGGCCGTCGTGGAAAACAGCCAACGCCTCAGGCAAGCCATCCGCCAAATCGGCCGCTGCACAAAAGCCGAGGAAACCGAGTAAGCATTTCGCGGGTTTCTTGTCCCGGACCCAAAGAGTGGAGCGGCCGGTTTTGAATCAAGACGGGCCGCAACGTGCCGGGCACACACGCAACCAGGCCGCCAACCGGAGGGTTGACGGCCTGGGACTTTTGGGAGAACGGGGTTTTCCGCCCTTATGGCCCACACATGGTACCGCTGCGGTTACGTCGCAGCGGGTTGGCTCCGCTGCGGCTTCGGGCTGGAGCTTTCTTTTTACTCTTCTTACTTTTCGATTTGCTTTTGCTGGAACCCGCTTCGATTAAGCTCGCGGCCCCTCCTCCGCCCATTTCGTCGGGATACATGCCCATGTCATCCTCCGATTCTTCCGGCTCCCGGAGATATTCCCAAGGCTCGTGCTCGTAGCGGAGGTACATCTTGGCCGTCACGTACTGATCTCTTTGAGAGATGGGGTTGCGATTTTCGAGTTCACCAAACTCGTTGACGATCAAGACTTGGCTTAAAGGTTTCAATTCCTTCACGTTCAACTCGGCATGAAAGCCTCGGCGGGGTTGTGAGACCGGCGGCGGGGCCAAATCCACGACCGCATCTTTCGTGTACAATGCCATAGGTTCTTCTTTTAAGCTTTGGTAGGGACGCAGAATTTCCACGAGCAAAGTCGGATCCTCTGCCTCAAGCTCGGGTGCAGCTTCCACCTCCATGCCATCCGCCCCCATGACCTCTGCCATGTTGTACGGGTCCGCCATGTTCTTGTCTTTATCCTTTTTCTTTTTCACCTCCTTCATGGGCGTTTCCTTCTGGCCGATGATTTGACCGATCTGAACTTCCACCTTCTTATTGGCCGTCGTGCCGATTTCGGGAAGCCATTCAAACAGGTCGATTTTGGCTTTGGCTTCATGCCGGCCTCGGGCGGCGAGCACATCGCCTACGAAGAAATTCGCATCATCCGGGAGAATCTGGTCCTGAGTGGGAATCGGACTGGGAGCGGACCAAGGGGTCTCGCGGTACTCGCCGATACCCACGTTTTCGGCCACCAGATTGTCGGCCAATTCGTTGAAGTTCGGATTGCGCAATCTCAGCCGCACGCGGTAGCGATAGGCTTCGCCGGGTTTGACATCGTAGTCGAAATAGCGAAACAGCACGTATTCCGGGAGTTCCGTGCCGGAATTCAACATCATGCCCACTTCGCCCGGCATGGTGAAGTTTTGATCGTTTTCGGTATTCATCATTTTCGTCATGCCGTTCATTAGCATGCCTCGCTGCGTGTTGTCGCCCATAACTTGGCTTTGCAGGCCGAACAAGTTTCGCTGGGCGGCTGCAAATCCTCCCACGCCTTTCTGGCTCTCCGCGGCGGCAGCTTTTTCCATGCGGACCAGTTGGTCGTTCAGCATCCGGCGAAGTTCCATCTGCGCCTGGTTCATGGTCTTGATTTGAGGGGGATGCCCAACGTAAGGGTTGGTCCAATACCCCACCAGCCGTTTGGGCAGCGGACTGGTGATGGTGTACCAGGTGTTGTTGTAATCCACGATCTCCTCGGCGTAGTCGGCGGCTTCCCTGAGGAGTTCCAGGCCCACGTTGACATCGAGCTTGGTCCAGTCTTCGTCCGCATTACTCCAAGGATTGGGGCCGGGTTTGGCTTTCTGGCGTTGGATTTCAAAATTGTCGATCTGAAGCAAATCTCTGGGGTTGTTTTCCATGGGGTTGTGGCGGGCCTTCATAATTTTTTCTGCTTGCTCGCGGAAGGGAAAGACGCCGCGAACCGCGATGTATCGCACGCCCCGCGCATTAATCTGCGCGCCCATCGTGCCCCCTTCGCCTCCGGGATACATCATCCCGCCCTCACCGCCGCCTGGGTAAGCTGCCATTTCGGCCGCCGGCCCCACGGGCGCATCCATATTTCCCCCCGGTCCGTATTGGCCGCCCGCTTGGGGATTGGTGGCCGCGAACTGTCTCTTGATGGCCTCAGCTTTAGTCAATGGCCCGGTTTTATCTTTTTCGATCTGTGCCAGCGCTCCGTCCAAGACGGCTTCTTGACCCGGCGGGGGGAGTTCCAAAATAAAACGTCCCGGCGTGGCGATCAGATCTTGCACCGCCAGCCAAACGGGTTCCTCGATCGGTTCTTGCCGGCGATGCAGCGGCCAAATCATCGGGTGGCCGGGGGGATACTTAAACGCATCGGCTTTCACCACCGAATAGGTGTTGTCGTACACGGTGTTGACGTTGTACCTGTCCGTGTATTTCTTCCGGTCTTCTTCGGGCCATTGTCCGGCGGCGAGAAGTTTGGCTTGCTCTTCCACGTCGGAGAGCAATTTCTCCGGCTGTTTCTCTTGAAACGTCTCCCAGCGAGTTCCTTTGGTGACGATCAAAAGCACGAGGAGGCCGACAACCGAAAGGGCGATTTTCTCGCCGTGGTTCACGGCAAATTGCTTCCAATCCATGTTCTTCAAACGATCCACGGAAAATTTCATGACCGACTCCGTCTCTAAGAATGTTTGGGTGGTCTTCGATGGGTGTTATGGGTTCTGCGCAGGAACAGCGTAATGCGTTTCAGTTTTTCGGAACCGCCGGTTTGGGTTTGGGCGGTTCTTGTGCGGCGGGTTTGGGTTCTCCCGCTGCGGGAGTTTTCTGCGAAGGAGGCAATTGTTCCGGCGGTTTCGGCATCGGAGTTTTGCTCTCAGCCGCAGGCGGTTTCATCGGTTTGGGTTCGGTTCCCGCTTTCGTTCCCGGCATGGGGGTTTCCATTGGTTTGGGTTCGGTCCCCGTTTTCGCATCCGGCATGGGGGTTTCCATCGGTTTGGGTTCGGTCCCCGTTTTCGCACCCGGCATAGGGGTTTCCATCGGTTTGGGTTCGGTTCCTGTTCCGGGCATGGGGGTTTCTTGACCGGGTTGGAGAGGGGCCGTTCCATTGGGGTTCATGGGGGCACTGGGGTCGGGTTGGGTTTCTGGAGCGGGTTGGGTTTGCTCTGTGGTCCCGCCCGTGGCGGCCATTTCTTGCGGGGAGCGGTAGATCGTCATCAGTCCGGCGATGCCGACTTTGGTGAGATAAAAATCCTTCATCGCCTTTTCCCAAGTAAATTCCTTGACTTTTTGAGTGCTGCCGTTGCCTCCCATGCCATCCATAGGAAATCCGCCTTGATTTTGTCCGGGTGCGCCGCCGTAGCCGCCCCGTCCACCACTCTCACCGCCAAACGTTCCGCCACCGCCGAATCTTCCCCCGCCACCGCCGAATCTTGCCGCGCCCATGCCCATCGGTCCGAAACTTCCGCCACCGCCGACAAACCGGCTGGGCATTCCGCCTTCCATCATGCTGCCAGCACCATATCCTCCGCCGCCCACCGGCGGGCGGTTGGGCTTGGATTTGTCGACGACGACGGCTTTGATGTCGTCATTTTTGTTCGAGACTTGGTGGATCATCAACAATTCGGTAGGCCAAGGCATGCTCACCAAGGCGGCTTGAAAGTCGGGCAACTTATCGTGCAGCATCAAGACTTCGATGTAGAAGCCGCGCGTTTTGTAGGGCAATTTGGGGTCATCATCGACGTAACGGCGTGCCTCTTGCGTGGCCACGCCACCGCTGCCGCCGGGGGCGGCCGGCGGCAGTGCCATCTCCGTGCCTGACCCACCGCCTGCGCCGCTTGCGCTGCCGGCGGGACCGAGGACGGAATCGAGATCGACCTTGAGGTTTGCATCGAAGGCGATGCTGCTTCCCGTGTTGCCGTACATGCCTTCCCCGCCGCCCATGTCTGGGGCTTCCGAAGTGCTGCTCGTGTTCAGCGTGGCCATCATGCCTCCACTACCGCCAGGCTCCGCACTTTCGGCGGGGGTTCCGCCCGCGGGTGCCCCCGCTTCGCCGCGCGAGCCGCCGCGGAGTTGGATCGTGAAGATCATCCGAATGGGGGCATCGCTAATTTTGGTGGCCCCGGCATCTTTGTTGACTTTTTTGACGGCTTCCAGAATCGCGCGGGTCAACCAAATATCTTCTTCGGTATTCCACGCGACTTCTGAAGTCGGCGGGTTGTCTTTCCAGGTTCCCTCAGGGACGAAAGGAAGTTTAGCGACGTCAACAATGTCCACCAAGCCGGTTTCTTCGAGGGTGATGTTATTGAATTGATACTGCGGGATGTCGCGGAGCAGCTCTTCGACTTCCCCCTGATAGTATCCGCGATAAATCCGCCGCACGGTATCATCGAGCGGATCGCCAAACTGTTTGCCTTCCATGCGGTCGGCCATGTGTTTCGGCCAAGTGTGCAAATTTTTTTGCGATTCGTACAGGCGGGTATCCAGTGCTTTCTGGCGTTTGTCCAGAACTTTGTTCACATTCTCGATGCCCTCAATGTATTTCTCGTTGGGCGTGTTGCTGCCGCCCGTGACTGTCAAGCCAGCCAGGGTGTCCCAGCGTTGTTGGATGTAAGCCGCCTTGGAACTGGTGTTGATCCACCAGCCGATGAAGGGAACCAGCAAAACCAGGCCGGCGATAATCCAAAATTTGTGCTTGATGAGAGGCTGTAATTTATCCATGACAAGTTCCCGAATTGGCGATTGGAAAGAAAGCGGTGGGTCTCAAAAATCGGTTTGGAAAGAGTGACTGACCCCATCGGCGGGGTTAGTTTGCACCCCCCTCCATTGGAGCACCCCCGCCGGCAGGGCACTGCCTGCGATGCTGGCCGGGCTGGTCTCTTTTGTGCCTTTGACGAGAAAACGCTTCTTGAAGGCATCGTACTGTTCCTGAGTCACTTTCAAAGGTTCAGGCGTGGGTAGGGGTTGTCTTTTCGGAACCCCAGGAGCAAGCCGCTTGTTCTCCATTTCAATTTGCTGATTCTCTTTCTCAATTTCTTTGGCGATCTGTTCGTTCCGCTGATTGACGGCTTGTTGAATCTGATCGAACGGCACTTCTAGATTCGGTTGGAGCTTCTCATTCTCCGGAGAATTGGGAGTCAGGGCGTAAGGGGCCACGAAGCACATGATGATGTCGTTGACTTCCCGTTCCTCTTTGGGAACCGGCTGCCAAACGAACTGAATCTCGAAATCGGTTCGATGGATTTTTCGGCCGACAGGGGGCTTGTCCGCAGCTCCGGTCCCCATGGGATTAGGCATCGGCATGGTGGGCATGGGAAATCCTTCGCCGCCCTCTCCGCCCATGCCTCCCATCCCATTTGGGCTTTGACCATTCAACAAGGCTTGTTCGCGAGGGTCCGCCGAGTACCAAAACTCCGTGGGCTTGTCGGAGTCGCGAATCAGCACGGCATGCGTGATCCCAATTTTCCGCACCCCATGCCCGCTCGGCGAAATCCACTGTTTCAGGTTTTTCAGCAGCGTGTTCTTGACGTAAAACCCCCCCACTTCGAGGAGAGGTTTTTTTTCGTTGTGGTGGTAGTGCATCCCTTTCAGAGTGAACAGAAAGCCTTCCCCGACCGGCGGTTTCTTGTCTTCTTCCGCCATCGAACCGGCCTGGCTTTCCTGCAAAGTCGCGTACCAGCCCAGAGACAGGTCGTCCATTTTTACGGCGGTGATGGTTTGCAGCTTAATGCGTTCCCGCAGTTCCACGTCTTCTTCGTTCACATCGGCGACTTTATCGCGGGGCAGGCATTCGTTGATCGCCTTGTAGACTTCCAGCCAATTTTCCCGCGCGTTGAGTTGGTCGATCAGCACGCGGCCGGTTTTGATGATCTCATCGTGCTTACCGATCTTGCCTTCGTAGTCGGTCTTGAATCCCGAGACTTTGGACCCAAAATTTTTGACTGCCGTTTCCGCCGGCCCGAACCGCTCTTCGTTGACGGATTTTTCCACTTGGGTATAACCCACGGCGGAAATCGAAACGCCCAGCAGCAAAGCCGCCGCCGTCACCGTGGCCCACGGTTTTTTCTGGCGGATTTTGCGGGCGGTGAGGATCTCCGGCGGCAACAGGCTGGTTTTCACCTTGGTGAGTTTCAACCCTTGCAACGCCAAGCCGTAAGGAACCGCAAACGTGAGCAGGTTTTCCTCGAACAAGGCCGCGTTGAGGACGTTGTCTCCCACCAGCCCTTTGTAGCTGGAAAGGCGTTCCACCTCGAACTGCGTGAGGTTTTGCTGCAAGAACTTTTGCAGCCCGGCCAGCTTGAAGCCGTTGCCCACGCCGATCAGCTTTTTGATCTTCGCGCTGCGGTTCACGCTGGAAAAATACCCGATCGACCGCTGAATTTCTGAAACGTAATCGTTAAACACCGGCTGCAATGCCTTGAAGACCGCGCGGGGGTCCGGCGACTTGGTAGCGTTGCATTTCAGATGCTCGGCCTTGGCGAAGGTCAGTTTCATGTCTTTGGTCAAGGCCCGCGTGAAGTGGTTGCCGCCCACGGGGACGTTGCGAATCCAAATCTTCGAGCCGTTGGTGACGACCAGCGTGGTGTTGTCCGCCCCCATGTCGAGCATAATGTAATGCTCTTCCTTGTTTTGCTCTTCATCGCCGATGCGAATGCCCATTTGGTCGTAGTACAACACGTTGTACAAACCCAAGGGGGCGATCTGAATTTGATCGACTTCCACCTTGGCGGCGGTGAAAGGATTGAGTTGCTCCATCACCTGTTCCCGTTTCATCGCGAACAGGCCGACCTCGGCATCCAGCATGAAGTCGGATTCTTCACTGCCGACCGAAAGCACTTGGTAATCCCAAATCACATCTTCCAAGGCGAACGGGATTTGCTGGCGAGCTTCGAATTTGACGATTTCCGGAACCTTGGCCGCCGGAACCGGGGGAAGTTGAATAAACCGCGCGAGTGCCGTTTGCCCCGGCACGCTAATGATGATTTTGTCGCCTTTGAGTTCGTTGCGGCCCAAAAACGTGGTCAGGGCTTGCGAGACCAACTCGGCGGGCACGGCATCGGGCTGGCTTAAAATTTTCGGATGCGGGATGTAATCGAACGCCACCGCCAGCACTTGCTCGGCAGCTTCGGCGTACCTTAACCGCACGGCTTTCAGTCCAGCCTGGCCAATTTCCACTCCCCATACTGCTTGATTTTCCGCCATTGTGTTGTCTTCTCCACAGAAAAACGCCAGCATGATTCTCGCATCCGCCAAGATGCAAGAAACGTGTTTGCCTTATAATTTCAAGAATGCGAACCCCGCGAGATGGGGGATGCTCGCTACGATGTGATTTTTTAGATGTTCGCAGAATGCGAAAGGTCAACTTTTCCTAACCCTAAGCTAACAGGGAAGTTTTGCAAAAGTCAACTAAAAAAGGCCCCCGCGTGGGGCTTCCGTTCCAAGTTCCCAACTTTTGGTGGGCATGAAAAGGGATTGAAGGGAAACCGAATCGCTTTTCCCTTCAAAAGTCTCTACGGTTAATATGCAGCCGACGTTGGTGATCGCGCGAAAACCGGGGATTTTTTTGAAGGGATTGAAAAAAAACTGTCTCCGAGGGGAAAATGAGACGTTGAATTCAAGAAATTGGTTCCCCAAAAACCCGCACGATATTCCCATGCGGATGCTTCACATTTCATTTTAGAGCGTTGGGCGAATAAAATCATCCCCCAATTTTAATAATCTCTCCAAAGTATTTCACAAACATGACTTACACCGATCTGGTTACGCTAATCCCCTGCCACAGCTTGGAAGATTTCCCCACGGAACTTCAAGACAAACCCGCTGCGAGTTTGCTGAATGCGTTCGCTGTGGTTTGGCATCCGCTGTTGTTGAATCAGGCCAAATCCTTGCCGCGTTGGGATCGCGCGGACTCCCCGCCGGAGTCTTTGGAAAATCGGCTGATTCTCGTACCCACCGCTTGCGACGAATGGCTGCCCGGCGGTTGGGTCGGTTTCGCCGAAAAGCAAGGCGCTGTCGTGGTTTCCGGCTTGGAGCACCGCAAGGAAATGCTTGCGGCTGCGTTGGCTCCCTTGGAACCCGAACAGGATCTCGATGCGGACATCGTCGCGGATTTTCTCGCCTTGGGAACCTGCTATTTGCATGTGGAACTTTTGACCAGGCACATGCACTATTACAGTAATCTCGATGAAGCCCAACTCGAACGCGAAAGCCTGCTGGCGGCGGAGGCGGCGATTGCCGGCGACTTGGAAACCGCCCGTACCCATTTGAAAACCGCCTTCGAATGCCTTTTGGAAGCTCGCGAACGTTTTTACCCCGTGGAGTGTTACATCGTCGATTTGTGCCTGCTGATTCCCCGCCTCGCCGAAGAACAACGCGAGCCGCTGCTGAAAATGCTGGCCGCGGAAAAACCCGTCAATCTGTTGGCGACGGCGGCGGAGTTTCAGGAAATCGACGAGAAATCCCCCGAAATTACCGCTGCCATTTGCCAGGCTTGGGAGGCGGGCCGTTTGAATCTCGTGGGCGGCGAATGGGAAGATGCCCCGCTGCCGATGCTGCCCATCAATGCCGTGCTTTGGCAATTCGCGGAAGGCCAACGGGCGTATCAAAAACTGTTTAGCCGCCTGCCGAAATGTTGGGGCCGCCGGAGGTTCGGGTTGTCCACGCAACTTCCGCAAGTGCTCACGAAATTCGGCTACCACTCCGCTTTGCATCTGGTGATGGATGATGGCCTTTACCCCGATGAAGATGAATGCAAACTCCGCTGGGAAGGAGCCGATCAAACCCTCATCGACGCCTTGGGACGCTTTCCATTAACGGCGGAAGGCGGAAGCAGTTATCTCAAACTGGCCCAGCACGTGGCGGAGTCGATGGAACGCGATCAAGTCGCCGCCGTGGTCTTTGCCCGTTGGCCGGAAGTCAAAGCACCCTGGTTTGAAGATTTGATCCGCATGAGTCGTTATGCCCCGGTCTTGGGCCGGTTCATCACGTTGGATGATTTTATCGAGAACACCGATGACCCCGGCAGGCTGTCCGCGTTCGATCAGAAGGAATACTTTCCGCCGTTCTTCATTCAAGCGGCCGCCCGGCAAGAAGCCAACCCCATCAGCCGTTGGTCCGATTATTTCCTGCGACGGCGGCGGTTGGAATCCGCCCAGTGGTCCGCCGCGATGGCAAAGATTTTGTTGAGCCGGCCCGTGGATCAAGCCCGTTTGGATGCCATCGAACACACCGCCGAATCCGCCGGCCCAGACTGCGAAGAATCCAGCCTTCGCAAGCCGGCGATTCCCAAAGCCGAGGCCGCGCTGGAAGAATTTGAATCGCAAACTCAAGCAGGAAATCGCGGCGGTGGTGATGGCGGGGGCCGGTTCGCAAGCGGGCATTTTGCTCGTGAATCCGCTGGCCCATACCCGAATGGCCGCCGTGGAACTTCCGCAATTGCAATCTCCGCCGCCTTTAGGCAACGGCATCAAAGGGGTGCAATTTGATGACCATTGCCGAGCGGTCGTGGCGGAGATCCCCGGTTCCGGGTTTTTGTGGCTGCCGAAAGATGGCCAAGCCAAGGTTCCCACCGCCAAAAAAGGCGAACCGCCCTTGGCGGAGGGTTTCACGTTGCGGAACGAGTTTTTCGAGGTATTCCTCAACGAAGCCACGGGCGGGATCGGACGGATCAAAAATCATGGCCGCAGCCCGAATCGACTTAGCCAGCAGTTAGGCTACCGCTTCCCGCACGAGAGAAGCATACCCGTCGGCCCCGCCTCGGAAGAGGGCGAACGCGAAATGGTGCAATCGTTTTATTCCGAAATGCAATGCCGGTCGATGGAAGTCACTTCGCCCGGCCCGATGTTGGGGGAGATCGTCAGCCGGGGGGAAATCATCGATCAGAATGCTGGTTTTATTCTGGCCGAGTACAAACAAATCACCCGCGTTTGGCGGTATCGTCCGGTGGTGGAAGTCGAGTTGGAATTGAACCTCCACAAAGTGCCCGAAGCCGACCCTTGGACGAATTACTACGCCCTACGATTCGCCTGGAACGACAGCACCGCAGCGCTCACGCGGTCGGTGCAGGATTTCGCTTTCGGCATTCGCGGGGAGCGTTTCGACAGCCCGGATTATCTCGAAATCGCCGAAGGCGAACTGCGGACTACGCTGCTGTTTCACGGTTTGCCTTTCCATCGCAAAACCGGCATGCGGATGTTGGATACGCTATTAATTACGGCGGGCGAGACGAAACGGCATTTTCGCTTCGACATTGCCATCGACCAGAGTTACCCCTTGGTTTCTGCCCGCGAAGCAATGACTCCCGCGATCCTAATTCCCACCCAAACCGGCCCGCCGCAAAGCGGCCCCACGGGTTGGTTCTTTCATCAAACCGCGAAGAACGTGCAAATCCTCAGCATTCGAGGCACGCATCCCCAGCGGGATTCCTCAGAAGAGGAGTCTTTCGGGTTTGTCGTCCGTCTCGCGGAAACCGAAGGCCGACCACGGGATGTAAAACTCCGCTGCTTCCGCCCGCCGACTTCCGCCCGCACGCAAGATTTCCAAGGCAACAAGTTAAACACCCTCGCCATCGAAACCGATGCCGTCAACGTCCCCATGCACGGTTACGAAATCACCGATGTGGAACTGCGTTTCGGATAACCGCAAATCACTCGGCCCGGACAGATTTTGGAGATCGGCACCTGAGAGTCCTTCCCGCCGGTTCGCGTTGGCCATTACCCCTGCAATCTTTGTTGCACTTCTTGCACGACTTTTTCAATCGGGATGCGTTCTTGGGCTAACGTGTCGCGGTCGCGGATGGTGACGGAACCGTCTTCCATTGTGTCGCCGTCCACCGTGATGCAGAAAGGCGTGCCGATTTCGTCGTGCTGCCGATACCGCCGGCCGATCGCGCCTTGCTGCGAATACGCGGCGGCGATGCCCGCGGCTTTGAGTTCGCGGTAAACGTCGGCGGCTTTCTCCGGCATGCCGGCTTTCTTGATGAGCGGAAATACCGCCGCCTTAATCGGGGCCAACTTGGGGTGCAACTTCATCACCAAGCGTTCTTGCATTTGGCCTTTGTCGTCGGGTTGTTGGTCCTCGGTGTAGGCTTCGCAGAGAAACGCCAACGTGGCCCGGTCCGCACCGGCGGCGGGTTCGATCACGTGTGGAGCGAAGCGTTCGCGGGTTTGGTCGTCGAAATAGGTCAAATCCTTGCCGCTGCCGCGATACTTCGGCTTGCCCTCGGCATCGGTTTCCACGACCAATTCCTCCCCTTCGCGCTTCAGCTTGCCGTGCTGATGCGAACGCAAATCAAAATCGCCCCGGTGGGCCACGCCTTCGAGTTCGCCGTACTCGCCGGGGTTCAAAAACGGAAACGCATATTCGATGTCCGCCGTGCCCACCGAATAATGAGCGAGTTCTTCTTGGGCGTGGTCGCGAAGAATCAAATTTTGGCCGGTGATGCCCAGGTTCACGTACCATTGATAGCGGCGGTCCCGCCAGTATTCGTACCATTGCCGGGATTCGTCGGGATGGCAGAAGAACTCCATTTCCATCTGCTCGAACTCGCGGGAACGAAAGGTGAAGTTGCGGGGCGTGATTTCGTTGCGAAAGCTCTTGCCAATTTGGGCGATGCCGAACGGAATTTTCACCCGGCTGCTATCCAGCACGTTCTTGAAATTCACGAACATGCCCTGCGCGGTTTCGGGCCGGAAAAACGCGGCCCCTTCTTCTTCGGTCGACAATGCCCCGAGGACGGTTTTCAGCATCAAGTTGAATTTGCGCGGCTCGGTGAGTTTACACTTATCGAACTCGCCGGGATGCTTGCTGGGTTTCAAAGGGCATTCGCTCGTGCCGACGTGATCCGCTCGAAAGCGGGCCTTGCATTCTTTGCAATCCACCATGAAGTCGTGGAACAAATCGTAATGGCCAGAGACTTTCCAGACCTGCGGGTGCATGATTTGCGAAGTCTCGATGCCCACCATTTGGAACGGCTGCGGTGCGCCCGGCGGGGTGGAGATTTCATCGTGGTTGGTGACCATCTCGCGATACCACGCCTCGCGGACGTTGCGCTTCAGTTCGGTTCCCAAAGGGCCGTAATCCCAAAACCCCTGAATCCCGCCGTAGATCTCGGAAGACTGAAAAATAAACCCCCGCCGTTTGCAGAGGCTCACAATTTTTTCCATCGTGTTGTCCATAATGCCTTCCTTGATTGATGATTTTCGTTGTTGATTGGTTTGGTTTTTTGGCCGATTACGTGATTTCGATGCGGCCCGTTTCGCGGTGGTATTCGGGGACAACTTCGAAGCGGTTGCGGTTCGCGGCCCATTCGATGTCGGCTTCGTAACCCAAGGCGATCAAATTGCGGCCGCCGGTGCTTTCGCGAAGAGCTTCTGCCAACAGGCTTTCCTCTCTTGCACGCGGGGCATACAACTCGAACGCCATGCGGTTGGCATCGTTCTCGCTGAGGATTTTTCGCCCCCGCAAAATCTGAAAATCCGCCACCAATGCCCCAGCGCACAGTACATCTTCCGCAGACATTTCCCCATCCGTGCCCGCACAAACCAGATGCACGGGCAACCCGGTTTTGCTGACCGCTTTGGCCACCGCATCCAGATTCGCGAAACTGCCGATCACAATGCGTTCCGCCTCTCGGCAGCGGTTGAGGGCTTTGGTTCCGTTGGTGGTCGTGAAAACCACCGTTCGCCCCTGCAGCTGTTCGGGAGTGTATTCTCGCGGCGAGTTGCCCAGATCGAAACCGTCGATCTTCACCCCGCCGCGCTCGCCCCCCAAGAGAAAAGAACCCGCCGGCAGGTTCGCAGTTTGGTTTTCTGCCTCGGCCACTTCGCCGCAGGGAATCACCGCCTCCGCCCCGGCAAATAGGGCTTGGGTGATGGTTGTGGAGGCTCTGAGAACATCAATCACGACTGCGATCCCGCCCCTCAAATCGGTCGGGGAGAACATCGCAGGCAACCAATGAACGACAACGGAATGTGGCATGCCGAGATGATAGGCAGTCCCGCAGCAAGCGACAAGAGTCAACCGCAAGGCGTTGACCTATATCAAAGCGATTTCAAGGCATCCCAAAGTTGCAGTTGTTTGCGGATGTCAAACAGGTCCGATTGGAACGCAGCTTCAAATTCGTACTTGGACTTCTGCGGGTTGGATTCGTACCGCTTTCGGGCGGCTTGGGCTGCTTCGTCCAATGACATTCGTTGATATGCCAATTGCAGAAAACGGTCGATCCAAAGTAAAGCGACCTGGCTTTCGGTTTGCAAACGGAAGGCTTCCCAAGCGGGGATAAGTTCCTCGATGGTCTCCGTAGAAAGCTGATTCGTAAAGTCCTCGGCCATCAACGGCAGCAGACAATATCCGCCGGCGGAAATCGCGGGAGCTTGCGAACTCAATTCCACGATGGAGCGGGAATCGCAGCTTGAAAGATTTCGCTTCAATAACATCGGCACCAGTTCTTTCGTGGCCAGGCGGGCGAACTCGTCCCAGCGTTCCACGTTGAGCAGCAATTGCGCCTGGGCCACCTTCGCCGCGAATTGTTCGTGGGCCAGCGCTTTCGCGGAAACCAGCCCCGGCAGGACTTGGGGTTCTTCCGCGAAGAAGGCCAAGCCATCTTCCACTGCGTTCAGGCTGAGAAAGATTTGGGCGAGATATAATTGCCGGGCGATGGCGTGGGACTCGGCAATCAACGGGGCCAAGGTTTGAAGATCGCCCGCGTTCGTTTCCGCCTCAAATGCCGTGAGCGCGAAAAACTCTCGCCGTTTTTTGCGGGCGGCTTCTGTTTCTCCCAGCTTTTCCAAGCAGTATGCGTGAAACATCTCGAACCGCTCCGGGCCGAACAATTCCCTTGGGGCCGACGTTTTTTTTCCCTTCTCGCGGGCTGCGAACTCCGCCTGGGCTTCTTCGTACCAGCGGCGGGCTTCGGCGTAGTTCTTTCGTTGCAGAGCCGAATGCCCGATCTGCACTTTCTCGTAAGTGTTGATCGGCATCCAATTCATCTCGCCGGTTTGCACGTTCAAAATCGCGGCGGGATCACCCGGACGAAGCCCCAAATTGCTCAAAGGCAACACCGCATGTGAAGGCGAGAACGTGGCCCAGAGTGCAAGTTTTTCCCGTTGGGGAGACCAATTCAGAAAATTGGCCCGCATGCCGGTGAAGACATCTCGCTCCGCGTGCAGACCGGCGGCATCCGCGATCACCACGCGGTCGCGGGCGGCTTCAATGGGCAACAGCAAAAAAGCCCAGCAAGGCTCGGCCTTGGGTCCATAAGGATCTGGAACAGTATACGCCAGCGAAGTTCCTTCGTTGTTCCAGCCCGCAAAATTCCGCACGGGCCGCAGTGTCACCGGAACCGGCGACGATTCGGAAACCTTCTGAACCATAAGACAATCGGAAATCTGAAGGGAAAGCCTCATGCCCCGCAGTTTTTTCAATTCTTCCGTGCCCAGTAAATAGCCGATGCTCTTGCCATCCGGCGACCAATGCAAATCGCGAAGGCTTCCCCGCACGCGGTACAATTCCCGCGTGGTTTGCGTTTCCCATTCGCCGAGGTGCAGCACCTTGGTGGAAGAAGCCTCGCGGTCTTCTCGCGATGGCGGGGCGACGAAGGCAAACTGCTTTCCATCCCGCGACCAAACCGGGCGAAGCCGCCGCAACCGCGATAACGGGTCGCCCCCGCTTTTCCTAACGGTATGGTTGGAAAACGGAACCTGCCACCATCGCGATTCGCCGGGCCGACCGATCCAAATGCCGTTGCGTTCGGGAGTTTTGGAATCTTGCAGCACGCAAACCAAACGCTCGCCGCCGGGGGTCCAATCGAACAGCAGGTTTTTTGCCTCAAACGGAACCGCCGACTGCGAGCGGGAATTTTTCAAATCGAACTCCCGCACTTGCTGGGAATCGCCTTGGCTGCGGTCGATGAACAGCAAGCGGTCGCCCGCCGGATGCCAACGCACCGCAAAATTGGCGGCCACCATGCCCACGTGGTTGGTTTCGGCCTGAAACAACTTGCGGGGCGGACTTATTTTGCGATCCGGCCCGCGTTCGCAAAGCCAGCAATCGTAAAAGGCGGGAGATTCTGGAAACTGCCGACCCGAGGGGTTGGCGTCCCATGCGGCATCGGGAACGGGAGCTGCCGTTTCGGATTGGCCGGAAGATTTTGCGGGGTCGAGAAAAGCCGTGGCGAACACCAACCGTTCTCCATCGGGCGACCAAAGCGGCGTGCTAACGGCGATGACTTCCTTTGACGGCAGATAGATCTGCTCCGCCCGCCCGCTTTCTTCATCCCACACGAAAAGCCCATCTCGCCCGTGCTGAAAGCCGACCGCTTTGCCATCCGGGGAAAACTCCGGCGTGCGGTTTTCCCGCTCCCCCTCCCCAACCCCGCAGCCCATTGTCCCCCAAACCAGACCGACCAACAAAGCAATGCGAGCAAATGAAAAACTGAACGACAACATGACCGGCCTCCGTTAGCGCGAGGATGAGCAAACCCATATTGTGGGATGCGCCGCGGCGGAGTTTTATTCCCCAGAAATCCCGAAACCCCGTCTGATCGTGGGGCAAAGTTCATCACCAATGCCAGTGTTTGGCGAAGGATTCCACGGGCCGCAAGCCGCTGCTCTACGAAACGGCATTGCTTGAATTGGCAGGTTCGATGTGCTACCGTCGCGGAGCGTTGGCGACGATTTTTTTCCTCCAATTCTAGGTGAGTTTTCCCATGTATAAAGTGACCTTGCTTCTCGGCGATGGCGTTGGACCGGAAATTGCCGAAGCCACCAAGAAGTGCATAGATGCCACCGGCGTGAACATCGATTGGGACGTGCAGGATTGCGGGATCGAAGTCATCGAAGCCAAGGGCGGCGTTCCCGAAAGCGTGATGGAATCCATCCGCAAAAACGATGTCACCATCAAAGCCCCGATCACCACGCCCATCGGCAAGGGCTTTCGCAGCGTCAACGTGCATCTTCGCCAGGAACTTGGCCTTTATGCCTGCGTCCGCCCGTGCAAACAATACAAAGGCGTGCGGACGTTTTTCGAACACGTCCCCGTCGATCTGGTGCTGATCCGCGAAAACACCGAAGACCTTTATGCGGGCGTGGAGTTCAAAGCCGGCGAAGAGAAAACCGCCAAGCTGATCCAAACCATCAACGAGGCCGCCACGGGCAAGAAGATCACCACCGACCTCAAGACCACGGGCATCAGCATCAAGCCGATGTCCGTGGAAGGCACGCGGGCGATCGCGAAATATGCCTTCGACTATGCCGTGCAAAACGGGCGGAAGACGGTGGCTTCGGTTTGCAAAGCCAACATCATGAAGTTCACCGATGGCCTCTGGTACGATGAGACCCGCGCCGTCGCCTTGGCCTATAAAGCCAAATTCGAGTGGCCCGATCTCGCCCAAGGCGTCTAGCCCGATCCCGAACTCGCCGGCAAAGTCACCGACACTCAAGGCAAAATCGAATACGTCGAACGCCTGATCGACAACATGTGCATGCAGCTCGTGCAAAAGCCGGAACTATATGATGTGATCGTCACCTCAAACCTTTACGGCGACATCTTCAGCGACCTGTGCGCGGGCCTCGTCGGCGGATTGGGCGTCGCTCCGGGAGCCAACATCGGCCCCGATGCCGCCATGTTCGAAGCCACGCACGGCAGCGCCCCCAAATACAAAGGCCAAAACAAGGTCAACCCGGTCGCGCTGATTCTCTCCGGCAAGATGATGTTGGACCACCTAGGCGAACACGAAGCCGCCGACAAACTGGAAAACGCCGTCGCGGAAGTCATCGCCGAAGGCAAAGACGTCACCTACGACCTGAAACCCGACCGCAACGACCCCACAGCCGTCGGAACCCAAGAAATGGCCGCCGCGATTTGCAAGAAGATGGTGTAAATCAATCGTACGGTGGGAACCGCCCATTATTGCAATAATGTCCGGTTGAGGTGGTGGTAAAGAGCTGAAAAATGGCGAAATCGAAACAGGGTCGCAACAAATATGGCCTCAGCAGGACCATTGGAGAAAACGTGCGTCGGGAGGTCAGACAGCGATGTGGCTTCGGTTGTGTCATTTGTGGCAATGCGATCATCACTTATTACCTTGGCAAGAAAGTTCGGCATCTAGTCTATTTCGCCTCACTGTCGTACAATAGAGAGAGGAAGGCCACAAGGAGGATTTCATCATGCCAATCTCTTTACCTGATGCTCGCTCACTTTCTGACGACGTTTTGGAGGCTCTCCGTCTGAGAGCGATCTGGGGCTGTCAATTGGGCTTTAGTCAAAAAGACCTTGCCGAACTGCTCGGCGTGGCCACGGAAACCATCAGTCGTTGGTGGTCGGCCTACTGTGCCGAGGGCCTGGATGGCTTGCCGGGCGACCGCACGGGACGACCTTCCGGTTCGGGACGGACTCTCTCCCCCGAACAGGAAACTCATCTGCAAGAACTGATCGACCACAACACTCCCGAAGACTTCAAAATCGCCGCCCCGTTGTGGAATCGCCGGGCGGTGCAGCAGTTGATTCGCAAGGAAATCGGAATTGGGATGCCGATCCGGACTGTGGGTGAATACCTCAAACGCTGGGGCTATACCTGTAAGAAACCCTGCCGCCATCACCGGAATCAGGACTCTCAAGAGGTCAACGACTGGTTGGAGAAAACCTATCCGGACCTGGAAAAGAAGGCTCAAAAGGAAGGAGCGACAATCTTCTGGGGTGATGAAACCGGAGTCGCCGCCGATGCCTATCCCGGTTATGGTTACGCTCGCAAAGGGGAACGGGCCAAGCTGGAAGTTCCTGATCCTCACATCACGATGAATGGGATCAGTGCGATCAGCAACGAAGGGAGCGTTCGCTTTATGACCTATGCTAGAACCATGAATGCCGATTTGTTCTTAGTCTTTCTCCAGCGTTTGGTGCGGAGCGTTCCCGGAAAGATTTACTTGATCGTGGATCGACTCAGGGCTCATGACGCCAAGAAAGTTTGGCAGTGGCTGAGTAAACATGAGGACCAAATTGAGATGGTGCTGATGCCTCGACGATCTCCCGAGTTGAATGCCGACGAATACCTCAACAACGATCTCAAAGGGAATGTTTACGTCAATGGACTTCCCAGCAATCAGAAGGAACTGCGGCAGAGAATCCAAAGTTTTCTGCAACGATTAGTCCACTGGCGAACTCACGTCATGAGCTATTTCTTGCATCCCGATACACAGTACGCTTCTGGCTGCTGACATGAGAAACTTCATTGCCAAGGTAATATATAGCAAGGATTTTAAGATGGCAAAATCAAAAAGACAAACTGACGAACTTGATGGCGGCGGCGTGGCCGTGGCTGAGCAGATTGACGTGGTTGCCCTGGCAAGGCAACGAGAGCGCGAGGAAGCACAATCCGAACGCGACGATATAGCCGATGCGTGGGGCTGTTATCGGCGATTGATTGGAATGGAATCGCCAACCCGACAAGAGGCCGAGCAACTGCTAGAGGTTGCCTAGCGCTGGGGATTGACTCCGGCATTATCGCATCTGACCGGCGGTTGATTGCCGAAGTTCGGGAACTGCAATCGCAACACGATGACCTGCCGGGGTTGCACCAAAAACTCTTGGATGCACGCGCGGCATATCAAGCGTTTTTGGAAGAAATCGACTTGGAAGAAACCTGTCTCGAGGAACTCAAGGCCCATGCTGAGCGGCAGCACAAACTCGCGATGGAGGCGGGAATAACCGGCGGAGGCAAGATTCGCAAGCTGGCCGAGCAACGGCCCGAATTGTTTGACCTGCGACGCAACCCGCCGACGTTGCTAGCGGGCGACTAGCAAAAATTTCTTCCCGTCTCGCGTGGTGAGCGCCGTCGCGGGCCATAGCCGCGCGGGGCGGGGTTTAATCTCTCCTCCATTTTCACACAGAAAGACACCACAATGAAGCAAAAACAGAAATCCGCGAAAGCCCGTTTCGATGCCAAGATTAAAACGAAGATGGCGGGCGGCATGACCCGCACGCAAGCCGTGCGGGAAATCGCAAGACGCCACCCCCGATTGCACGGGCAATTTCTGCTTGAATGCAATCGCGGGCGATGCGGCCACGCCTTGAACGCGGTTCGGCGGCAAGGCGGACTGCCCGCACGACGATACACCCCGCTGCGAGAGACGGTTTGACATGCACCCCAACCCTCTGACATGCACCCCTCTCGACCGGCGATTGCTGGCCGAGGGTTTTTTCGTTGAATCCCGTCCGTTTGTTGAATCCTTGTTGAATCCTGGGTTTTGGCCATCTTTCCGAATCGACGTAAGTCCTTTCGTATCATAGTGCCCCCACTTGGACTTGAACCAAGAACCTACTGATTAAGAGTCAGTTGCTCTGCCAATTGAGCTATAGGGGCTTGTGCTTGCGGTCAATGGGTTTGTGTTGTTCGTTAGGGAGTTGATTTCGAATCTCTGTGTCGGTGGTGCTCACCAAGACGTTTAAGGAGTGCTGGCCAGACGGGTCAGGGAGTACTCAAGACGTTTCGTGAGTGTCAACTAAGACGTTTCGTGAGTGTCAACCAAGACGTTTAAGGAATTGGGGTATGAATCCAATGGCTTGAGGGGGTTGGAGTTGGGAGTTTTACAGAAATTTTTGAAAACTTTGGGGCTAATGTGTGGAGTGGCGTTTGGGGGCGATTCGGAGGCCAGTGGTGCTCAGTAAAGTTTTTCCTCGGCTCGCTTGCCGAGGTGGTTTTTGGTTCTTGAAGGCTCGACCAACAAAAATCGCCTCAAGCTTTCCTCGGCTCGCTTGCCGAAGCGGGATTTGGGGCACTTCGGCCAATCGGTGAGAACTATTGACTTGGAAGCCGGTGAATTGGCTGTGGTGATGTGGCTGTCGTGGAATTCGCCGCCGGCGAGTTTGCGCCGATTTGTTTTGGGCGGCAGGGTGGCTGGGGTCAAATTGCCGGAGTTCGTTTTTTTGTGAGTAAATTGAAGCGGCAATTTGCCCCCAGCGGGTTGATGTGTGATTGGGGAACTGGGGGCAGATTGTCGATAATGCCTTACTTTGATTTTCGCATCACACCCCGACAATCTGACCCCAGCCACCCCGTCTCGTGCGGGAAGATGTAAACTGCGATGAACCTGATTTTTTTGCGTGTGAATCGATTCGCTGTGCAGAAGGTCGTAATTGATGGTGTTGAGCGGGATTGTGGTGGTGGTGGGCATCAGCCTGGCGGGCTATTTTGCGTTCTCAGCCCGCTTGGCTCAATCATCCGGGTGGAAGGCCACGGTCACTCCACTTGCATCCATCATGGGAAGCGGATTTCTAGTGAGCGCTCCTGCTTCTAGGCGGCTCGGTGGGAAATTTGTCGATCTTCTGCATGGGGTTCCTGTTGGTTCTTGCGTATGGCGTCGGGGATGCCATTCGGTTTAACATTCAATACTTTGAACCGATCGAAGAAGAAAGAGGGGCCGCCCAGTCAATAGCCTTTCTCGCGAGAATTGTCCTAGCGGGGGCTTACTTCATTTCGGTGACGTATTACTTGCAACTGCTGGCCGCCTTCTTGGCAAATGCCTTGGGAGTTTCAGGCAGTCATTTGACCGCGGGCATCACATCGGTCTTACTGGTACTCATTGGCGGCGTGGGAATGTGGCGCGGCTTAGAAATGCTGGAAAGTGTGGAAAAATATGCCGTTGCGCTCAACTTGGGAATGATCGCGGCCATGCTGGTCGCGTTGGCGGTTTACAACGCCTCGTTGGTATTCTCGGCGAAATGGGCGTTGCCGAATGTTTCGTCAACTATAAACTATCATGATTTTCGCGTCCTGTTGGGACTACTGATTATTGTGCAGGGTTTTGAAACATCGCGTTATTTGGGCGAAGACCATACTCCTGAAACGCGAATTTCCACGATGCGATTTGCTCAGTTAATATCGTCGGTCATCTACCTGGCTTTTATCGGTTTGGTTACGGTGTTATTTCACGACGGCTTGGGAAACGATGTAACGGCCATTGTTGCCTTGACGAAACCAGTGGCGGTAGTTCTCCCAATTTGTATTTCGATCACGGCCATTGGGAGCCAGTTTAGGCTGCGGTTGCCGACAACGAAGGAGCAGGCGGGCTGATTGAGGACATTACGCAGAATCGGGCTCCCAAGCGCTTTGCCTACTTGTTGATTCTCATTGTTACATTGATGCTGACATGGCAAACGAATGTGAAACAAATCATTGCCTATGCGTCGCGTGCATTTGCCCTGTTTTATGCGCTCCAATGCCTAGTGGCCTTGTTGGTTGCCTGGAATATGAAGAGGAATCTTGCAAAGCGTCCCGTGCGATTGGTGAGGTTCGCTTTGCTGACTGTCATCTGCCTAATCGTCTTCGTTTTAGGTGTGCCATCCGAATGAGGACTGTCATCAGCCGAGTAGGGTCCACAGGGTGGCTGGGGTCAAATTGCCGGAGTTCGGTTGCTAGTAAGTTGAAGCGGCAATTTGCCCCCAACGGGTTGATGTGCGATTGGGGAACTGGGGGCAGATTGTCGATGAGGCTTTACCTTGAGTTCGCATCACTCCCCGACAATCTGACCCCAGCCACACATCCGTCCTGCAGCCGTGAACCCCGATGCAACATCCCACGAATCACCGAACTTTTGCAAATTGGGTTTTCGGGGGGAGCGTGGCCTGCAACACTGTTTCGGTCTGTGTGGCACGCCTAGATCAACGGGAAGGGCGTGGTGACGACGATGAGCCAGCCGAGCCGAAGCCCAGCGAAATGATTTCGCGCGCTGGATCGGTCTTGGCGCGGACGTTGCGAGTAGGAAGGAATGAAATCCCCCTCCCCACAACCGCGACCGCTCAAACCCACTGTGGGGATACCATAAGGGGGGCATCGCCCACCAAATCTCGTTGCGGTGGGCGGCTCTCTCGTTCCCAAAAACCACGGGCAAATTTCCACGGGCTGCCGACAAATCACAAACATGGGTGTATTTTTGCGGCGGGGGGCTTAGAATGGCTTAAGGGGAAACGCCGGGGTGGGAGATTTTCCGCTGCACATCTCATCCGGGTGGGTTGATTGGGGGCAGCAAGTTCTTTTGGGGGAACGAATTGATGAGTCAGGCCGCCCGCGGTCTTAAACAAATCCACGAGTTGAACATTCAACTCAGGGATGTTCAAGAAAAGCTGGAACGCGGACCGAAACGCATTCACGCGCAGAACAACTGGTCGAAAAGAAAACGCAAGAACTCGAAACCGCCAAGAACAAACTGACCGATCTCAAACTCTCGGCCAAGGAAAAAAACTCTACGCTTCAGGCCAAAGAAGGCAAGATCAACGATTTGCAGGCCAAGCTGAACGCGGCGACGACAAACGTGGAATACGACACGCTCCGCCGTCAAATCGCCGCCGACAATGCTGCCAAAGAAGTCTTGGAAATGGAAATCCTGGAAACGCTGGAACGGGTGGATCAACAGCAAATGGCGATTCAAACCGTCAAACAGGAATTGCAGGCACGAAAACGGAACTGGAAAAAGCCCGCACCGAAATCGCCGCCGAGGAACCGGGTTTGACCGTCAAGGCGGAGGATTTAAGCGGTCGCTTGGACGTGGCCGAGCGCCAGTTGCCCGGCGAGATTTTGGAGCGTTACCGCCGCTTGGTGAAAAACCACGGAGCCGATGCCCTGGCGGTTTTGGAAAGCCGGTCTTGCTCGGCGTGCTTCACCAAACTTTCGCCTCAGGACGTGGTGAACGTGAACGTAGGCAAGTTCGTGTTCTGCCGCGCCTGCGGTCGGCTGCTGTATCGCATCGACGTTCCCGACGAGGAAGATTGATTTAAACTTTAAGGCGGGCTTTAGAAAATCTCTTGGCACCAAGGCGCTTGGTCCCAGGAGAACAGGGCATCGGCAAGTTGAATGGCTTGGGGCGTGCCGGTGACGAGACCGGCTTTCGCCAAAACTCGCAGGCGATGTCCGCCCAGATACACCGCACCCAATGCGAACGGGGTGAGTTCCAATTCCGGTTCGGATTCGGTTTTCTCGCATCGGCCTTGGCCTTCGATGTTCGCCGTCAACGCGAATGTGCCTTCGTTCCAGGGGCAGAGTTCATCGCGAAAGCGAAACACCAATCGCCCGGTCGCCGAGTAGCATCGGCGGTTCAACGCTTCAACCACGTTCACGGGACGAACCCAAATCGCATCGCCGAGTTTTCGGTTCAACTCGCGGGGTTGTTCCACCCACCAAAGCAGCGGATCATCCACGGCCAGGTTCCAGTGCGAGATCGTGGTCACCAAATCCACTCCGAACAAATACTGCCAAAGCGCCCGTTCCGCCGGGGATCTTGCCCGATCAATTCGATCAATTGGAGTTCGGTGGCATGGTTTCTGAAATCGCTGAGCGTGCGATAAATCGCATAGCCCACGGCTTGGCCCTCCCGTTGATGCAGCACCCTGCGATGCGAAGTCGCTCCCCGGCGGAGTTCTTCCGGGTCGGCAAGATTGCGAATTTTCCACCAAGCCCGAGATCGCTCGAACATCCCAGGCCGGGTGGGGACAATGGCATCATAGATGGCCGGGAAGGCCGCGAGGGCTTCCTCGGCTTCCAGTAACTGCATGCTGCCGTGGATGTCTGTTGCCGGCCATAATCCGGCATGAGGTTTTTGGATTGTGATGCGGGCGGCTTCGGTGGCGGGGCCGTAACCGAATCGCCCGTAGATGTGGCTTTCCGAGGCCCACAACGCCGCAAGCGATTGCCCCTGTGCGTAGGCTTCTTGGAAGTGCCTGACCATGTGGGATCGTAAAATCCCCTGCCGGCGATGGGTGGGCAGCACGGTGACCAAGGTGGTTCCCGCAGTCGGCACTTGGCCGCCGGGCACGGTGAGATTCAGATGGTACGATCCGAACGTGGAAACCATCCGCTCGCCATCGAAGGCGGCAGAGAGTTCGGCTTGTTCCATGGCAATCTGAAAGCGGGCGTTCATTCCCGGCGTGGGGTCCATGCCGAACGGAACCGAGAGAGTTTTCAAGAAGCGTTCGTGTTCTTCCGCCGCGATTTTGCGAATGGGATACGTCATTGCTCCTCCAAGTCGATGGAAAACTTCAAATCATTTCAACTCATCCTGCAAATCACCTCCTGGGGCGACACGCGATTTTGAAAAAGGTTCACCCGGAATCGTTGGCGTGCCCGCACGTCGCTGAATCTTGAATCGTTAAGGTGTGGAAAGAAACAGAGGCTTCGGTTTGATCCATTTTTCTGCCGGGGTTCCATCGGTGCTATGATATGTGAAGGAATGCGAACCGAGCGGTCTGCATGGGAATCTTGCCATCAGCCGACGCGTTGACCCGCCCAACCGGGGTCGGCGAAGGATCGCGACTTTTGGATGGCTCCCAAATTCAATGCGCCCTTGGAGGGCTTCCGGGAATACATAGAATGAACTTGCTTCCCCCTAAATTCGGCGGGGGGATATATCGCACTGAAATGCGTTGGTTATCTCGTCAACACTCTGCGAAACTGAGCTTCGCGAGAGTGCGTTCTAAACGCCGTCTTAACCCACCGGAACCGGCCGTCGCAAGTGAGAGGCAAACCATGTCGAAACCTGCTTTCCATCTCGAAGAGGTTCACCAGCATTTTTCCACGCATTGTTTTAACGGTGCATGGGATCTGATCGACAAGCCGGTCAGAACATCCGACGAAAACGAGCAAATGATTCAATTGGCCCATGCCTCGCTGTGGCATTGGTCGCAACGTGCGGACTGTTGCGAGAAAAACCTGTCCATCGGCTATTGGCAACTTGCGCGGATTTATGCCCTGTTGGGCGAAGAAAACAATGCGGGCAAATTTGCGCGATCTGTCTGGAGAAAACTCCCTTAGACGATCCCTTTTTGCTGGGATACGCTTACGAGGCATTGGCGAGAGCGGAGTTGCTCCGAGGCAATCCCGCGAAAGCCGGGGAACATCAAGCCCAGGGATTGCAGCTTTCGGAAAACGTCCCCAACGCCGACGACCGCCAAATGTTAAAGAAAGACCTGGAAAGTCTTTTTGATTGAAGCCTTCCGGCGGGCTTCGGCGGAACATGCCACAAAGGCGTTTTTGCGGCAGACTTTGGGGAATGTCGAGGAGGCGGTAGCCGAGCCGATGAAAACTTCGCCCCTCGTTCCCGATTCATCACCCCACAAAGCCGCCAGCGACGAGAAACCCAGCAAGTAGGATTGCCGAGAAAATCCGCTCCAGGAGTTAGATGCCTTGCCAATGGAGAATTCCCACGAAGAGGGTGTCCCTCTTCGTGGGAATCCATGCGGCAGGGAAACTCAGTTCACGACAAAACGCACGATTTCTTCTTGCTTGGGTTTGACGGTTACCGTCAGTCCCGAAGAGCCGGGCGAGGCAAAGCTGGGTTTGATTTTGGCTTTTTTGGCCTCTTCTTTCTTCTGGGCGGCGAGACTTTCGGGCGACATGTCATCCGAACTTGTCGAGGCATTGGCGACTACGGCGACTTTGCATTCGCCCAAGGGAACTTGAGCGGTGAATTTTCCCGCATCATCGGTCTTGGCCACCACGGAAGGCCCGGCTTCGGGGTAGAACACCACGGTCGCGCCGGCGACGGGATCGCCGTTCTCCATTTTGACCTCGCCGTTGAGCGGGGCCGTTTCCACTTCGTCCCCGCCTCCCGAACAGCCTAAGCATCCCCAGCAGCACAACAAAAGCAGCAGATATTTTGTGAGTCGGTGCATTATGTCTCATCCATTCACAAATTGATCGAGTGGTAAATTCGATTGAAAAAAGCCGGGACCACGCTTCGCGCTTTTAAGGTAAGTTCGCCGAACCCTTCGGCAAAGCGAACTGTTCCCTCGGCTAAATCAGGCCCGTTAATCAATGGTTGCGGGGACTTCGCCGTTCTGAATGGTGGCGACGTTTTGGTAAATAATTAGGCTGATGTTCTGCGAGACGAATTTCACGGAACCATCCACCATGCAGAATTGCCCGCCGCCGACGTGCATGCTTTTGAAGGAATAGTTGTTATTCCAATCATTCGCACAAGCGCGAAGCCCTTGGTCCATGCTCAGGCCGGCCGCATTTGCGCAGACGGCGGGGGCATTCAAAGGAATCGAGCAGGTTGCGGTGACCGCATTGGAATAAAACCACCAATTCCATTGGGAATACGCCGCGATCGCTTCACCGGCGGCGAAGGTGTTGGAGGTTCCATCCGTCACGTCCCGCATCTTCGTGGAATAGGGCCAGCCCCAACCGCGAAACAACAGGCCGTTGCCGCGATCCAACCCGTGACCTTGGTTATGGCTCCAGCGGTCTCGGTAGGATTGTGAGGGGGCGGCTTTATTCTGCCAAGTGCCCCATTCCCAGTTTGCCGCGGCGCAACCTTTGTAACTGGTGATCGCCCGTGTTCCGCCTCCATCCGAACGGCTGGGCATGGGATCGGGGGAACTGGTGTCGGAAGGGCAGCGGTAAGCCTTCATCGGTTGGAGGGAAACCCAAGAGTTGCTGGGTTGGGCGGTGCCCCGGGGATCGTTTTTGTAGCCATAGGAAGGGTTGATCTGCTGGAACAAGGGAGCCTGGTCGATTTGGGGCAGAATGCCGACCATCCAGCTTGTGCTTTGTCCGTTGGCACCATTGCCGTTCGAGGAATAATTGATCGGAAATTCCGTGTAGATGTCGTGATAGTTGTGCAGGGCCAGGCCGATTTGCTTGAGGTTGTTTTTGCAAGTCGAGCGGCGGGCGGCTTCCCGGGCTTGCTGCACCGCGGGCAGCAACAGGGCAATCAAAATCGCAATGATGGCAATCACCACCAAAAGTTCGATAAGCGTGAATCCACGGGGTTTGGGACGACATGTCATGGGAACCTCTTTCTGAATGAAAAAGAGAAAGGAAAAAAGCCCACTACTAATACCGTTTTAGAAGAAAAACGGATGAACTCGTGACGAGTTAACGTGAAGAGACGGTAAACTTGATTAGAACATCTCAACAAGAATTGTCAACCATCACCTAAAAGCAATATATGTTGGTGTGTTTGATTAACCGCCCCTCTCACCCAAAAGTCTCGCCCGGAATCGGGGATTCTCGCGTTCCTCTGAAAATCGCGGGAAAGGCTTCCCCCGGTGGCAAATTGGGAACCGATCCGCCACAATCGGGCAGATTCCCCAATCGCCAAACACCGGAGAGCAACAAATATGGAAACCCGAGCGCTGGGCAAAACCAAACTCAATTTGACCGTGCTTTCCTACGGAGCTTCTTCCCTGGGAGCGGAATTTCGCAACGTCGATCTCGCCGAAGCCCTCAGAAGCGTTCAGGTCGCCATCGACAGCGGGATGAATTTCATCGACACCTCTCCCTATTACGGCCGCGGGATGAGCGAAGTTCTCTTAGGCCAAGTCCTGCCGGAAATCCCCCGCGAAAAGTATTACCTGGGCACGAAACTCGGCCGCTATGCGCCGCAGCATTTCGATTTCTCTGCCAAGCGGGTGGAAGAGAGCATCGACGTTTCGCTGGAACGCATGAAGGTTGACTATCTCGACATCGCCCTCTGCCACGACATCGAGTTCGTGGATTTGGCCCAAATCGTGGAAGAGACGCTGCCCGCGCTCCGAAAGCAAGTCGAAAAAGGCAAGGTGCGGTTCATCGGCATCAGCGGCTACCCGATGAAGATGTTTCAAACGATTCTCGCCCAAACCGAAATCGACGTGCTCTTGACCTATAACCACTACACCCTTCAAAACGAAATGGCCTTGGAACTGGTGCCGATTTGCGAAGAGAAAGGCGTGGGCCTGATGAATGCCGCCCCGTTCTCGGCCCGGCTGCTCACCCAGTCCCCGTTGCCCCCTTGGCACAAAGCCCCGCCCGATGTGCGAGCCATCGCCAAACAAGCCGCCGAGTTTTGCCAAGCCCAAGGCGTGGACATCGCCCAGCTTGCGCTGCAGTTTTCCATCGCCAACCCCAGTTTTGCCACCTGCGTCACGGGTTCGGCCAACCCGAACCGCGTCGCCCAATGGGTGGATTGGGCGGCAAGACCTTTGGATCAGCAACTCTTGGCGGAAGTGCAAAACATCTTAAAGCCGATTCACAATTGGTTCTATCTCGAAGGCCGCCCCGAAAACAACGATGAACCGCGCTAAGGCTCGCATAGAAATTCACTTCATCAAATAGGTGAGGGGTGGCATGGCCACGGCTTTGAGTGGCCATGTCTGAGCGAACAATGTGGCCTTCCAAAATGTGGCCTTCCAAACAGTAAGCATGCCCACACAAAGCCGTGGGCATGCCACACAAATTCCTTGACGTAAATTTCTTGGGATCGCCAAGAAAATAAATTGCGACGGGCAAGTTATGATCGAATACGATCGCAACAGTTGGTGGAAAACGGCGTTTTCGTATCGCGGCACGATCTTGCCCCAAGTCGTGGGCCGAGTGTCCGAGATGACGTTGTGGAGCATCTTCATCGTCTGGATCTATTATGAGGAAATCTCGCTGGGTTGGATCGACCTCAACGATTTGACGGGCCTCGACACCACGATTCATACGTTTTTGGGGTCGGTGTTGGGGTTCTTGATCGTGTTTCGCATGAACGCCTCGAACAACCGTTATTGGGAAGGGCGTTCGCATTGGGGGATGATTATCAATAACACCCGCAGCTTGGTTCGCTATGCCGCCGTCTATGCGCCGCGGGCAAAAGAACTGGCGAATTTGGTGGCCGGTTATGTTCTCTGCTTAAAGCAAAGCCAACGCAACGACCGCGACCTCGACGAGACGCTGAATTATCTGCCGGCGCATGTGTTTGAGGATGCGGAGCAGTTCGGCAATCCGCCCACTGCCGTTGCCTTAGCAATTTCGGATTGGATCGCCTCCCGCCAAAGGGAAGGCTATTTGTCAGCCTTGGATGTCAGGCATTTGGAGGAGTTGTTGGCCGTGCTGGTGAATGCCCAGGGCGGTTGCGAGAAGATTCAGAAAACCCCGCTGCCTTTCGTGTATGCCTCGATGATTAAACAATTGATTTTCGTTTACATCGCCACCTTGCCGATCGCGCTCTGCCGGGATCATGGCTGGTGGACGCCTGTGTTCGTGGCGGCGGTGGCGGTTGGGTTTTTCGGCATCGAAGAGGCCAGCGTGGAAACCGAGGATCCATTCGATTTGGAAGACAACAGCCTGGATTTGGAATCTTACTGTATGACGATCATCCGCGACACCGCCCAACTTGCCGCCCGCGCCGAAACCCGCGCTGCCGCCAATGAAGACGCCGAACGTGTAAATCGCTTTCACCGTTTGGTCTTGCCTTCACGGGCTGCCCTAGGTTCTTGAACCTGGGTCGCGAAGCGACAAAAAACTTCTACTTTATCAAATTGCCGATTGTTGAAATTGAATTGTTGATGGGTTTGATTTTAGGCATCAGCAACCGGGATTCGACAATCGTCAATGGTTTTCAGGCTGGCCTCTTGCGACTTCGTGGCTCAGGTTCAAGAGCCTGAGCCAGCCGACATAAAGCGATTTCACCGCTTAGCCTTGCCTTCGCCGAGGGAGCGGATGGGCCAGAGTTCCGAGGGGGTATGCGATTGGGCGAACATCTTTTTGGCCTTGGCGATTAAATCGGGATGATCGGCGGCGAGGTTTTTCGTTTCGCCGGGGTCGCTGTCGAGGTTATAGAGTTCAATTGGGCCGTCTGCTTTTTTTTGCAGGTTGAGTTGCAGGGCTTTCCAGGGGCCGAAACGCACCGCCCGCTTTCCGCCTTGCTCGTGGAACTCCCAATACAAAAACTCGTGGTGCTTTTGTTTTTCCGGTTCACCCAACAGCGTGGGGACGAGGGAAATCCCATCGATGTCTGCGGGCGGAGTTACGCCCGCGAGTTGGCAAAACGTGGGCAGAATGTCCCAATGGGCGGAGATCAAATCGGATGTGCTGCCGGGTTCGATTTTGCCCGGCCAGCGGGCCAACAACGCATTGCGAATGCCGCCTTCGTACACATCCCGCTTGAAACCCCGAAACGGGCCGTTGCTATCGAAGAACACGGGGTCGTGCCCGCCTTCTTTGTGTGGGCCGTTGTCGGAAGTCAGCATCACCAGCGTGTTGTCGTCGATGTGCAAATCTTTGAGGAGCATGAGCAGTCGGCCCACATCTTCATCCGCATGCGTCATCATGCCCGCAAAAGCGGCGATGGGGTTTTTGACGTTTGTGCCGGCATACTTGCCGATTTTGTTCTCGAACTCTGGAAACTTCTTGCGGAACGGGGCGACGTATTTCTCCGGCGAGTGCATCGCGGCATGTGGAATGGTGATCGGCAAATAACAGAAGAACGGCCCCTTCTGGTGGTCTTTAATGAAGTTCAACGCCTGATCCATAATCAAGCCGTGCGAATAGGTTTTTCCGTCGAGTTCAACTTTTTCCAAGTTATGCCAAAGATGATCGGTGTAATAGTTGTGGGCTTCGCGTTGGCAATTGTAGCCGAAGAATTCATCGAACCCCTGCCGAACCGGGTCGCCTTCAGAACCCGGCGAACCCAGCCCCCATTTGCCGAAGGCCCCGGTGGCATAGCCGGCTTTTTTCAAGAGTTCAGGCAGAGTGACGGTCTCGGCGGGGATCGGTTGTTGGCCTTCGGGTTTGGCTTCTTTGTTTCCCCGAATGAAGCAGTGCCCGGTGTGATAGCCGGTCATCAACACGCACCGCGTGGGGGCGCAGACCGTGCAGCCGGAGTAATGCTGCGTGAACTTCATGCCCTGCTCGGCCAGGCGATCGATGTTCGGAGTTTGAAACTTGGTCTGCCCGTAACAGGAAAAATCCCCGTAGCCGGCATCATCCAGCATAATGAACACCAAATTGGGCTTGGCAGCCTGGGTGGAATCCGAGAACCCCAACAGCAAACTCAAAATCGTCAAGCATTGAAAAAGTCGCATGATGGGGATCTCCTTGGGACGTTTGATTTCTCGTTGATAATCAGGCAAGTTTAAGAAGCCGGTTTTTCGTCGGCGGGTTTGGGCAGCGGGGCCAGTTTGAGATTTCGATACCCAACATCGGTGGTTTCATCGTGGCCTTGCAAGCTGATGTGGCCGGCTTTCAGCCTTAGCCCTTTTCGCGGGTTCTCATCCGGTTTGCGGTCATCTTCCCAGGCGACCATCGGCTCGCCATTCACCCAAGTCGCGAAGCGCGGACCGGATGCCACCAGCGTAAGATTCAACCATTCGCCATCCTTGCCGAGGGCTTGGCGAGGATCGCTGCGGCGGAAGATGCCCCCGCTGCGGTCGCCCACGAACCGTTTGGGATCTTTGGGGTTCACGGCGTTCTGAACTTGCAGTTCGTAACCGTTGATGGATTGCCCTTCCTCGCCAGGCAGCCCGCGAAAAAAGATCCCGCTATTGGAACCCGTTCCCTGCGTGATAGCCTGGGCTTCAAGCACGAAATCGCCCCAGGTCTTTTCGGTTTCCAAAAAGCCCAAGCCGTTGGTGACGTGAATCGTGCCGTCTTCCACTTTGAATTGGCTTTTCGACCCCGGCACGATGCGCCAACCGCTGAGGTCTTTGCCATTGAAAATCGGCTCGGTCCCCAAGGGTTTGAGGGCGATGCGGCGGAACTCGATTTTGCCCGCATTCTTTTGCAGTCCGATCCGTCCATTCAGAAGTAGGTTTTTGGATTCATCCGTGAAATCCAAAACCGGCTCGCCGTTGAACTTGGCTTTAATGTTCGGCCCTTGAACCGTGACCTCGACCACGATCCATTGGTTGTCCCTTAACAGCGGCTTGGGAACTTTCTTGCGGGCCACCAAACTTGCGGTGGGGAAGGCTTCGTGATTTTCACAGAAGTTGAGTTCGTAACAATCGACCGCCGGGTTTGTGGGTTTGGGAGCCGTTCGCAAAAACACGCCGCTGTTGCCGTTCTCGGCCAAGCGGTATTCGCAGCGGAATTGATAATCGGCGAAGGGAACCCAAGTCAAAAGCAGGCCGGGTTTCCCCGTGTCCGCCGTGATGATCCCGTTATCGACCCGCCAATTGACGGCCTCTTTTTCGCCGGCATCGTTGGCTTCCCAGCCGAACAGAGATTTGCCATCGAACAGCCGAATCCAACCGGCTTCGATTTCGGTTTTCGTCGGGGGAGCCAATGATTTGACGGCGGGTTCCATCGGCTGCGGAACTTCAGGGCGGTTGGCGGCGACTTCGTTGCTTTTGGAGGAGCCACTTTTCTCTGAAGCCGATTTCTCTTGGCAGCCAATCATCATGCCGGCCAGCACGAGCAAAATTCCCAACACCCGCATGGTAGATTCTCTCAAAGGTTTTGAAGCATTCAACGTAACCGGTGGGCTGACATCCGCCCGCTCGCCTGCTTATGTTTTTGCCAGGCGTTTTTCGGCGGCGTCTTGCACGGCCCTGACGATTTTATCGTAGCCGGTGCAACGGCAGAGATTGTTGGAGAGATAAAAGCGAATCTCATCTTCACTGGGGTCGGGGTTGGATTCCAAGAGCGCTTCGGTTTGCACGATGAAGCCCGGCGTGCAGATCCCGCATTGCAAGGCCGCCCCTTCCAGGAAGGCTTGCTGCACTTCATCGAGGTGGCCGTTGCAGGCAATGCCTTCAATCGTGCGGATCTCCGCGCCTTCGGCTTCCATCGCCAACACCAAGCAACTGACGACCGGGCGGCCGTTCATCAATACGGTGCAGGCTCCGCAGTTGCCGTTGGAGCAGCCTTCCTTGGTTCCGGTGAGATCCAGACTATCCCTGAGGATTTCCAGCAAAGATTGCCGAGGTTCGCAGAGAAATTCGACCGCATCGCCGTTGATGGTTGTCGAGACAACACGTTTTTTCGCCATGTGAGTTTCTTCCGTATTTGATGTGTTCGAGTGGCCAACGGGTTTCTGCTTTCCCCTTGGTCATTGAGGCTTGGTCATTGGTCATTCTCGCAGTCAGCGGCCCGGTTGGTAGTGGAACTCTTCCCCATGGGCGCGGGCGATGGCGGCTTTGAGGACGCGCTCAGTCAACACGCCGGTGACGTGTTGGCGGTATTCTTTCGTGCCGCGCATGTCGGTGATGGGGTTGACCAATTCCCGCGCGGCTTGGGCGGCTTTCGCCAGCAGTTCGTCCGAGATCTTTTGCCCGGCCAACAACTCGCCGGCTTTTTGGGCGAATAACGGCGTGGGGGCGACTGCTCCCAAAGCGATGCGGGCCGCAAGAATTGTTTCGCCGGCGGCGTCCAATTCGACCCAGGCTCCCACTCCGACCACGGCGATGTCCATTTCATTGCGGGGAATAAACCGCCGATAGTGCGAACCGCTGTTCGGCTTGGGAGCGGGAAAGCGGAGTTCCAACAGAATCTCGCCCGGCTTCAACACGTTTTTGCCCGGACCCGTGCAAAACTCTTCCACGGGGACTTCGCGGGTTCCGGCTTGGCTTGCCAAAATACAGGTGGCATTCAAAGCAATTAAGCTGGGCGTGGAGTCGGCGGCGGGACCGGAGTTGCACAAGTTCCCGCCCACGCTGGCCCGGCTTTGAATTTGAATCCCGCCGATGATGTGGCAACTATCCGCGAGGGCCGCGTAGTTTTTGACGATCTCCGGCTCGCCGTAAATTCGATAGCACGGAACCGCAGCTCCCAACCGTAGCCCATTGGCATCCACGGTGAGCGCGTTAAGTTCGGGAATTTTTTTGAGATCGACGACGAGATTCGGCTTCCAGCGGCCCATGCGAACCTGATCGATCAAATCGGTTCCCCCCGCGAGCGGGCGGGCGTTGCCGTTTTGCTCCGCCAACACGGCGAGGGCGGCATCCAGCGTGGCGGGGGCTTGAAAATCAAAATCGTGCATAAGGCGTGGCTTTAGTTGAGGCGGTTTTCAGGGGGGTCAATCCGTTTTCAATGGCCTCTTAGTTTTACCCGCGCACGCCCGACGGGAAAAGTCTGCAGGGGGAATTTCAGAGTTCTTCGCAGAGATCAGAGGCCGGAGGACAGGGATCAGAGAAGATCGGAGTTAGCGGCTTATCAGCCAGGTTGATTGATAATTGAAGGGTTTTACTTCGGCCTTCAACAATCATCACTCGACAATCATCAAACTCCCGCTCGCCAAAATTATTTTTGGGCGGGTTGGCCGACGTCGAATTCCATCAGGTAGCCGTTTTTGTAGGGTTTCCAGTCCCAGAACAGTTTCGGCTCGGCTCCGGTGTAGCGGTAGATGTGGACGGGGCCGTAGGCCACCCAGATGTCGTTTTCGCCGGGTTTCAACGTGTGCCAGACGCCGTTGACGTTCATGCGGAGGGGATTGCCTTCATGGTTGTAAAACCGCACCGCCGAATGCACGAATGCGGGCTTGGCGGTGAATTGCCGTTTGGCGGTGTCCTGGTTCAGATCGGCCAGTTTATCGACGACTTTCCGCATGTCTTCTTGCAAGGTGAGGTTGTCGGCTTCCAAGCGTTTGACGCGATTGGCCAGCGTGGTTTTGTCGTCTTCCACGGTTTTCAAACGGGTGGCAAGGCCGGTGTTCTCGGCTTTCAAAATCGTAATGTTCCCTTGGAGATGCTCGATTTCCTTTTGCGATTCGCGGAGCGCTTTGAGCGCGATTTCCAAATCCGCGATTTGTTGTTGCAACGGTTTGGGGGCGGATTCTTCTTTTTTATCCGCCGACATGGGGGCGGGTTTTTTCGTTTCGATCTGAGTCACTTCCGGCCCATCGCCGGCAATGCCTTTTTCCGCCGGAGCCGGGGGCGCGGCGGAAGCCGTCAAAAAAGAGAACGAATAAGTAAGAAGTATTGCGAGGCAGGAAATTTTGCGCATGGTTTCACTTTCTTGAAATCCGGTTCACCGATGATGTTGACGGAACCATCCCGCTTATACTCTGGTGGGTGCGGGTGGGAATGTCAACGATTTTCGCATCAATCCGGTCGGTTTTGCCGTTTCTGGGTGTTAAATGGGCGCGAATGCTCGCATCGGGCAAATTAGGCGGGGTTTGCCTGGCCGAGATCCTTTTCGCAGGCTTGACAAGTTTATTATCTTGGTCCGATTGCGTAGAATCACCCAAAACTCATTTTAGATTCCCAGCAAGCAGGTTGAAAACCGTGTCCGTGATCGTGCAGAAATTTGGTGGAACCAGCGTGGCGGATGCCACCAAAATCAAAGCCGCCGCCGCCCGTGCGGTGCGGAAAATGCAAGCGGGCCATCAGGTGTTGGTGGTCGTCAGCGCCGGGGCAAGAAAACCGATGAATTGGTTTCGCTGGCTCAGGAAATCACCTCCGCTCCGCCGCCCCGCGAAATGGACATGCTTTTATCTACGGGGGAACAGGAATCCGTCGCGCTCACCGCAATGGCCGTGCAAACCTTGGGCGTGGAAGCGGTGAGCTTCACGGGCGGGCAAATTGGGATCGTGACGGATTCTTCCCATACCAAAGCCCGCATCAGGCACATTGCGACCGAACGCATGCGGGCCGCGCTCGATGCGGGGAAAATTGTCATCGCCTGCGGGTTTCAGGGCGTGGATGAAAACCTCAACATCACCACGCTGGGACGCGGCGGCAGCGATTCCACGGCGGCGGCGTTGGCGGCTGTCTTGGAAGCCGAGGAATGCGAAATCTACACCGATGTGGAAGGCGTGTTCACCACCGATCCCCGGCTCGTCAAAACCGCCCGCAAGATCGACCACATCACCTACGATGAAATGCTGGAACTCGCCAGTTTGGGGGCCGGCGTGATGCACTCCCGCTCGATCGAGTTCGCTAAAAAATACCGCGTACCTTTGCGGGTGCGGCCTGCGTATTCCGAGGGCGAAGGCACGCTGATCGCTTTGCATTCCCTGGCCAAGCCGCCCGTGGTCACCGGCGTGGCGTTGGTGCGGAACGAAGCCCGCGTTTCGCTGTGCGAGATTCCCGACCGCCCCGGCGTGATGAGTTTGATCTTCACCGAAATGGCCCAGCGAAAAATCCCCATCGACATGGTTGTGCAGGATGTCGGCCAAGGCGGACGCGCGGAAGTCACTTTCACCGTGCCCGAAAGCGAACTCGCCGATGCCCTCACCGCCGCCGAAAATGCGGTCAAGCAATTGGGGTCCGGCACGGTGCGGCACGGAACCAACGTCTCCAAAGTTTCCGCCGTGGGCATCGGCATGAAAACCCACACCGGCGTGGCGGCGCAGATGTTTTCCGTCTTGGCCGAGGCGGGCATTAACATCGGCATGGTGACGACCAGCGAAATCAAAATTTCCGTGTTGGTGGACCGCAGCCAATGCGAAGCCGCCGTGAATGCCGTTCACGAGGGCTTCAAACTCCACGAACCCCAGCAAAGCCAGCCGAACGTGGGCTTTCAAAGCCGAGGCAAACACGAAGATTCCCACGAAGCCCGCGAAGAATTGGAACGCGAAGTGGTGGCGGGCTTGGCTTCGATGGAAGATATTGTCGTCAGCGAAGTGGAGTTGGATGCCGCCCAATCCCGCGTGACTTTGACCAACCTGCCCGATGTTCCCGGCGTGGCGGCGGCGATTTTCACGGCGGTGGCAGAAGGCGGGATGATGGTGGACATGATTGTGCAAAACGTAACCCAGGCCAGCGGGCGCACCAGTTTATCCTTCACCGTGCCCAGGAACGATTTGGACCAATGCCTGCTGCTCACAAGGGAAGTGCTGGAGGAATGGGAGGGTGCGGAACTCAGTTTCGACCGCGACATCGCCAAGTTGTCCATTATGGGCATTGGATTAAGAAGCCACACCGGCGTCGGCGAACGTGCGTTTCGCGCGCTTTCGCAGGCGGGAATCAACGTGCAACTGATTAACACCAGCGAAGTCCGCATGTCCGCCATTGTCGCCGCGGAACACGGTCGATCCGCCTTGGACAAACTCTTAGAAGCCTTCGAGCTAGTTTCGCCTTAAAGTCTGCCGGTGGGAAGATTTTCTGGGCAGACCTCGCTAAAATCCCGTTCACATGCTGCAAAACTTTCATCGCACAGAACCTGGAAGGAATTTTCATTTCGAAAACCCCGTCGGCCAACTGAGACCAATTTACTACGGCGATCCGCCGTGGTTGAGATTGCCCAGCTATGCTTCCCCAAGGCCGTTGTTCGTGTGGCTCCCCGACGTGCTATCGCGTGGGCCACAACAAGCCCAGGCTTTCCCCCGCGATAGCACGTCGGGGAGCCTGAGTGAACGACCTTGGTCCGCCGCGGAAGTCAGTTGGTCGGCGGTTTTTCTTAAAGAATCGTAACCCGAAGCATCAGCAAAGATGAGCCGACACGATGAATTTTTGGAATTGGTTTTGTTCGTCGCTTGCCAAACTCTTTGAAAAACCCGCACCGAGCCGAAAGTATCCACCGCGCGAACCGCATTTGGCTCCGAATAGCAATTGGCCCGCCGAACCGTCCGCGAAACCCCAAGAAACATCGCCTGTGGTTCCATCCGCCCCCGTGGGAACGGTTCCGCCGGAAGCCTACGATGTCGGGCAATACACACCCATTTCAAAAGAAGAGTTGCACGGCCAAGCCGACCAATTGGAGCCTTGGTGGACCAACCCTTGGTTTGGCCGGCAGGATGTAATTCCGCCGGCGGATGATCCCCGCACAAAACTGATCGACCGGGCAATGGTCACGCACGGTTTTCTCACCCCGGAAGAGTTGGCGGAGATTCACGAAATCGGGGCGGAGATGGATGCCGTTCGTCCCCAAATGGAGCACGCGATCTACCTCGGTCAACAAGTCGTCAAGCAAACCGAACGCGAAAAGGCGGAGCACAAAAAACAGAAACAAGCCGAGGCCGCCGAGCGAAAACGCCAACGCGAAGCCGAGATCGCCCACCGCCGCGAGACAGACATCTTTTTCTTGGGGCGGGGCGTATCGAAAGGCTTGGCCGACCGGCGGGCGAACGTCGAAGAATTGCAAAAATTCCACTTGCCCGTGTTGGCCGCTCCTGCGGATTTGGCGAACGTGTTGGAACTTTCGATCCCGCGTTTAAGATGGTTGGCCTTCCATAACGTGGCGAGTTCCCGCACGCATTACGTTCGTTTCAGCGTGCCCAAAAAAAGCGGCGGCCTCCGCGAATTGGCCAAACCCCATCGCGAAATGGAGGCTTGCCAGCGGTGGATTTTGGCGAACATCCTCGCGAAGATTCCCGTACATCCTGCCGCCCATGGTTTCGTCGCGGGCCGAAGCACCGTCACCGGGGCGAGAATCCACACCAATCAGCCGGCGGTTCTCAATTGCGATTTGGAAGACTTTTTTCCTTCCATCACCTTTCCCCGCGTGATGGGTTTTTTCCGCCGCGTGGGTTACTCGCCCGCCGTCGCCACGATTTTGGCGCTGCTCTGCACCGAATGCCCTCGCCGTTCGGTGCTGTTATCCGGCGTGAGATACCACGTCGCCATCGGCCCGCGTTCGCTGCCGCAAGGAGCCTCGACCAGCCCCGCGATCAGTAACCTCGTCTCCTGGAAAATGGATCGGCGCTTGACCGGCCTCGCGGAAAAACTCGGCGGACAATACACCCGCTATGCGGATGACCTGACATTTTCCGGCGGCGGCGAAGTCGCGGGAAAAATCGGTTGGCTTCTCGCGAAGATTCGCCACATCGCCCAGGAAGAAGGCTTTCGCCTCAACGAAAAGAAAACCCGCGTGCAGCGCCCCCATACCGCCCAGAGGGTGACGGGAATTGTCGTCAACCAACGGCCCGGCGTGCCCCGCAAACTCGTCCGCCGCTTAAGAGCCATTTTGCACCGCACCCAATTTGAGGGCCTGGAAAACCAAAACCGCGAAGGCCACCCCAACTTCCCCGCCTGGATCGCAGGCATGGTCGCCTACGTCCAAATGGTCAACCCCCAACAAGGCGAGCCGTTAAAACAAGCGTTGGAAAAACTCGGCTAAGCATTGTTCGAGAAATAACGGTCCTCCAAAAATGAGGACTTGCCGGTCAGGCATTTCTTGAACCATGCTAACAGATAACACGCCGCCATTATCCCTTTAATGGCAGAAAGACGACTACTTGGTTCTTGAATTCTTCCTCTGACATGTGTTCTGCAATGGCCGAGCCAATGGATTGATTCTTGATGGTGGCGATGAGACCGGGAACTGCCAGACCTGCCTGGATGCGTTCGTAAGCGAAACCAAGCATTGTGTTGCGGTCATTGGTAATGAGAATACGATTCTCTTCCGCAGCCCAGGCGAGAACCTCGGGATCGTGAGTGCCATCAGGCAAAGCATCCTGTACGCGGACTAAGTCGATCTCAGGCTGGCGACGGTGAAGGCCGCGAACGATCTCGCCGTGAACGTCGGCGTCACTGGCCAGTCTGAGCATTCTCCTTCTCCCCGGCACTTTGCCGAGTTAGCAATTCTTCCCGCGAAACACAGGGGCGTTCGGCTTCGATCTTCCTCCGCAGCGACTCGGCTTCGTTTTCTCGGCGCTTTAGGTACACACAAACTTCGTCACGATGGCGAAGATAATAGGCAATGACGGCATGAACATCGGCCAACTCCAAGGTGTCGTAGGCGCGAACCATGTCTTCCGGCAGCATGCCGTTCTCATACTGCTCGACCACCAAATCGAGGCTGATCCGAGTCTTGCCCACGCGGACCGCCCCCCCTTCGTCCACACGAAGCGGGGGCGGTTCGGCGGGAAATTGAAGTTCGGAAGCCAAATTTGTCATCGCTCACCTCAAATTGATATTTGATCTTAAAGATATTCTAAAGCCATTTGATTCATCAGTCGAGTTTCGTTTGATCCCTCCGACAAGTTTCGAGCAGTTCCATCCGGTTTCCCCCGCGTTGACACTCTTGCGGGCTAGGTCTAAACTCGCGATTCCCTTCGATGGAAACATCTCAGTTCGTGCAATTCGCTTCCCACAATTTCGGCGGGCCAATTGCGGGGGAATGGTGGTTTCTTTTCCGAATGTGCCTCAGGAGAAAGCAGCGATGACATCCGGCAGCGGTCACATTGAAAACGTTCTGCACGAAGCCCGCAAGTTTCCGCCCTCGGCGGAGTTTACAGCGAAGGCCAACATCTCTAGCGAAAAAGAATACCAAGAGATGTGGCAGCGGGCGAAAGATAAGCCGGCGGAGTTTTGGGGCGAACTGGCGGAAGAAAACCTTTCTTGGTTTAAGAAATTCGACCAAGTGATGGAAGGCCGTATGCCGGAAACCAAATGGTTTCTGGGCGGCAAGATCAATGCGTGTTACCAATGCGTGGACAGGCATTTGACGACTTGGCGGAAGAACAAAGCCGCCATCATTTGGGAAGGCGAACCCGGCGACTCCCGCGTGTTGACCTACCAAGATTTGCACCGCGAAGTTTGCAAGTTCGCCAACGTGCTGAAAACCCTGGGCGTGGAAACCGGCGACCGCGTGACGCTGTACATGCCCATGATTCCCGAACTCGCAATCGCGATGCTCGCCTGCGCCCGCATCGGAGCCACGCATTCGATCATCTTCGGCGGTTTCAGCGCCTCGGCGATTTCGGACCGCAATCACGATGCCCAATCGAAGTTGGTCGTCACCGCCGATTGCGGTTGGCGGCGGGGCAAAGAAGTTCCCTTGAAAGCCAACGTCGATGAAAGCATGGCCCAGTCGGCCTCGGTCGAAAAAGTCGTGGTCGTGAAACGCACGGGCGGCGATGTCACCATGCAACCCGACCGCGATTTCTGGTGGCACGACTTAATGGCCGAAGCCTCTTCCGATTGCGACCCGGTGGAACTGGATTCCGAACATCCGCTGTTCATCCTTTATACCTCCGGCAGCACGGGCAAACCCAAAGGCGTGCTGCACACCACGGCGGGCTATCTCTTGGGCACAATGATGACCACCAAGTGGGTCTTCGATCTGAAAGAAGAAGACACCTATTGGTGTACCGCCGACATCGGGTGGGTCACCGGGCATAGTTATATTGTCTACGGCCCATTGGCCAACGGCGCGACGACGATGATGTATGAAGGGGCTCCCAATTGGCCCAACGAAGGCCGGTTTTGGGAAATCGTGGAGAAGTACCACGCCAACATTTTCTACACCGCACCGACCGCGATTCGGGCCTTCGTCAAATGGGGCGAAGATTGGCCGAACAAATACGATCTCTCCAGCCTGAGATTATTGGGCACGGTGGGCGAACCGATCAATCCCGAAGCCTGGATGTGGTATCATCGCGTGATCGGCCGCGAGCAATGCCCGATTGTCGATACCTGGTGGCAAACGGAAACCGGCGGGATCATGATTTCCCCGCTGCCGGGCATCACCGCCACCAAACCCGGCAGTTGCACGAAACCTTTGCCCGGCGTTGTGCCCGACATCGTCACGCAGATGGCGAAAGCCTGCCGGACAACGCCGGCGGTTTGCTGGTGATGCGGCAACCTTGGCCGCACATGCTCCGCACGTTGTACGGCGATCACGAGCGGTTTCTTGCCACGTATTTCAGCGAAATCGAAGGCTGTTATTTCGCCGGCGATGGAGCCCGCCGCGATGAGGATGGCTATTATTGGGTCATGGGCCGCGTGGATGATGTGCTCAACGTTTCCGGCCATCGGCTGAGCACGATGGAAGTCGAAAGCGCGCTGGTCTCGCATCCCAAAGTGGCCGAGGCGGCGGTGGTGGGTTTCCCGCACGAACTCAAAGGCGAAGGCATTTGCTGTTTCGTGACGTTGAAATCCGAAGAGAACCACCGAGGAACTCAAAGAAGAACTCATCCAGCACGTCCGCAAGCAAATTGGAGCCATCGCCACGCCGGACATCATCCGTTTCGCGGCGGCGGTTCCCAAAACCCGCAGCGGAAAAATCATGCGGCGGCTGCTCCGCGACATCGCCGCCGGCCGCGAAAGCGTGGGCGACACCACCACGCTGGAAGATTATTCCGTGCTCGCAAAACTCCGCGAGGAAGAAGAATAAATCGTCAAAAAACACTTGAAATTCCCGTGCGGAACGTGTTAAAATCACTAACGTTGTTATCGCGTGTTGATTTCGGAGTTCATCCCAGCTTTCATTCCCCCCGGCAATACGCAACTGCTCCCCGTTCATCCAACCGAATGAATGGGGAGACTTTTTTTTGCGCCAGATAACAATTGCCCCTCGTTCCCAAACTCCCGCTTGGGAATGCCCTCCCGCGAAGCTCCGCTTCGCAATCTCGCGGAGGCCGACACGGGCGCGTGAATCACTCGGCGCTGCCAGGCAGAGCCTGGCGACCAATGCGTTCCCAAGCGGAGCTTGGGAACGAGGCAAAGCACTAGACTAGAATCCCTCTAATGAAAACCTTTATTCCGCAACTGACCGGACGGACCCCTGCACCATATCAAACTCATACTTGCCACTCGCCAAGTCATCGGCAAACGTGGTTAAGAAAACGCCGAAGCTCGGAGCAAGAACGTGCGATGGCCCTGTCTCATGCTGGAACTTGATAAACTGGCCGATCACACCATCGCCGGCGGGATCCATGTCTACGCAATGGTAGTCACCACCGCCGTTGTGAAGAACTGGAATCCACTTTGGATTCCACCATCTCTGTTTTATGGGTCCATGTGGACTGGCGTCTGAGTCGTCGAAGAGACCGTCATCAACTGGTTCCTTGAACATATTCCAGGTCATGGACACCTCAGTCAAGTCCATGAGGTAACCTCCTGGCAATACCCACATCTTGTTGTCACCATTGAACGTCCGGTACGTTTCTCGAATATCGCTGGGGAGCTTGCACATGATCTTCTCCTCCAAGGCTTCGATGTCCTCATCACTCGCAGGAGATCCCCAATCAAAGTAGTTTGGATAGGGTGGTACTTTGACATTGGCTTCGTACCAAGAACGAATCCTCGTCCAGGTGTTCTCGATTTCGGTCATCTTGGGTGGTTCCTCGACTTCATTTGGGATTATTAAAGTATATTTAGGGCCGGCTGTGCCGGCGTGCGAAGTTAAGATGGATGGCATTCGGGAAACCAAAAGGCCGGCGGAGCCGTCCCTACATCTTCTAAACACAAGTTATCCCGACACAGGTGCATATGTGACAAGAGAGCCAACAGAAACCGAATTGGAGGCAATTGACTCGAAGCTCGCACAACTTCGAGAGCATTTCAGATGCTGGCCCACGAAACCCGGATTCGAATGGGATTTGTGCCGGTTTGCATATTACGAGGGATCTGATCGCCATAGCCCCGATTGTGGGGAAGTTCTTAAGACCGCAGCACCGCTCGCACTGGGGCGAGAGCTTGTCGAGCGGCACGACTGCAAATGGTGTATCATCGAATCCTCATCTGGGCCAAAGATTGGAGTGAAACATGAATTTCTTGATGCTCCCATAGATCTTTTCGCGCCTTGACGGTTCACCGTTGCTGGATCCTGATGAACATGACGATGAAATGGATCCATTCGGCCCGGGCGAGGGAGCAGTCGAATCACTGTTTGCGATCGTACGCAGAATCAAGGAATCGGAATAACAATGCAATGCACCGTAGCAAGTATGGCCGGCTGTGCCGGCCTGCTATGTTCTCCTCCTCGTTCCCAAGCTCCTGCTTGGGAACGCCCTCCCGCGAAGCTCCGCTTCGCAATTTCGAGGAGACCGACGCGGGCGGCTGATCGCTGGCGCTGCCGGGTAGAGCCTGGCGACCAATGCGTTCCCAAGCGGAGCTTGGGAACGCGGGAAGAGGGAAGATTTTCTTGATCGTCATGGGCTTGACGGGGGAATTGGTCGTTTTGCAAACTAAGCGCCGCTTTTTGATGGACCGAATTTGATCGCCGATTTTTGGCTGTCCCCTCCGATGGAAAGTGTGCTTCCATGTTGACCGAACCCCCTCCCGAAAATGCTCCTGCGATCACCGAACTCACTCGGCAGCAACGCCGGGTGTTGGGCGTGCTTTTGGAAAAAGCCTTCACCACGCCCGATCAATACCCGCTGACCCCCAAAGCCCTCACGGCGGGCTGCAATCAAAAAAGCAACCGCGCCCCCGTGGTGGAATACGAGGAATCCCAAGTTCTCGATACGCTCGATCAACTCCGCGATTTGGGATTGGTGGGCGAAGTGCATACCGACTCCGGGCGGACTTCGCGGTTTCGGCATTATGCCCGGCATCGCTTCACGCTGTCGGAACCCCAACTCGCGATCCTGACTGAATTGATGCTTCGCGGCAGGCAACGCCTGGGCGAATTGCGAACCCGCGTGAGCCGCATGGTTTCGGTGGATTCCTTAGAGCAACTCCGCGATGAACTTACCGGCATGCTGGAACAGGGGTTGTTGCAAACCACGGGCGATCTGGAACGCCGAGGCACGGAAGTCGATCACAATCTTTATCGCCCCAAAGAAAACATGCTGCTGGAAAAAAACACCAGCCCCGAAACCGACGAACCCGCCCCGCGTTCCGCCCCCCACGTGACGGCAACGCATTCCGCCGGGAGTTTGGAGGGAGGCGGGTTGTCAAGACTCACCGAACTGGAAACCGAACTCGAAGACCTGCGGGCCGAGAACCGCGAACTTCGCGGGATGGTGGAAAGCGTCCGTATAGAAATGAGCGACTTGCAAACTGCGTTCGAGGATTTCCGCCGCGACTTGGGAGGATAGCGAACGCATGACAAATCCCGAACGGCGGTTTGAAGAACTTAAGCCGGAATCCTGCGAAGGCTGCGGTTTGTGTTGCCAGGGGATCGGTTCGCCGGTGTTGTCGTATCAATCCCGCGAGGTTTGGAAAGATTATCACCCCTTCCGGCCACCGGGGTTGCCCGAATGTCTGATCGAGGAAATCGACAATCATTTCGCGGGCCTGTTTCGCGGGCAGGAATCGCAAACCCAGTGCCTGTGGTACGATGCGGAAACCCGGAGTTGCAAACATTACGAATGGCGGCCTAAAGTCTGCCGAGATTACGAACTCGCCGGCTTCGCCTGCCTGGAACTCCGCCGACCGTTCGTGGAATTGCAGGATTTGGAATAACGGCCCCGCGCGAAAACGGGCCGGTGACTCTCAACTTCAAAGATGTTCCCCTTTTGAAATCCCTCCCAAAAGTGCCGGAGCGTTTACTCAGTAAGAGACTCTTGTTTGGTTCCCTTGTTCCGGTTAGTTTAGAGTTGTGTTCAAAAATGCATTCAGACAGAGCAACGGACAAAGGGCATGACAAATCGGCGGCGACGAAAAGAGATGGATGAACGCTTGAAGTTTCATCAAGAGTTCACGGAATCGGCGGCTTCGAATCCCGGACGACTGGAGGTCAACTGGGGACGCTATCTTCAATGTTTTCCGCTTTGGCCAACCACGTTTGCCGGAAGTGCATTCGTCTTTTTCACTTTAGGCGATAAGCTGCACTGGGTCTTTTGGATTCCGACAGCCCTCGCTGCCTTCTCGCTATGGGTCTGGTGGTTTCGCACGCGGATGCACTTCGTCGGGGGCTGCATCAATCCGGGAAAAGTCGTTTCGCTCCACCCTCCATTGATCGCCGTTTATACCGATCTCAGCAAAGGCGGCGTTTCGTATCCGGTGGTGAAGGTGTTAAAGCATCCCTTGAGCCGCATGTATGATGGGCCATATCAAGTGGGCGATGACATGGCAACGATTGCCGTCTATCAGCCCGGCAACGATGAAGCACAACTGCACTGGGACGATTTCTACCCCGTTGCCGTGCAGTGTGCTACGATGGACTCGGAAGAAATCGACCGGGTTTATGAGTCCATTGATGAGGATTCGTGGGAGACCATGGAGGCCGCATTAAAACAGGTTCCCCAACCCTATAAACCGGGCTTGCATCGCATCCGCGAACGTGGTCGCCGGTCTTCTTGATTTGGCCCAGGCTTTCTGCTCTGCATTTTAGCGGCTAAAGTGAGTCGATGCTTGCTCTTGTGTTGTCCTTCGATCAATTTCCGCTCCGGCTGTTGGGTTGTTACGGAAACCCTTCCGCAAAAACGCCTTGCTTAAATCGGATCGCGGCGGAATCGGTGGTGTTCGATCAACATTTTGGCGAAGATTTCTCGCCGATGCCTTTGGGACACGCCTGGTGGTCGGGTTGTTATCACTTTCCCCGCGCGGAATCGGCTTTGCTTTCGGAAATGCCTTCCCTGCCGAGAGTTCTGGCCGCAGGAAACATCGAAACCCACTGGCTGACTGATGAGGCAGCCTGCAAAGAGGTTCCGCTTCCCGAGGAAGTCCCGCTGACCGTTTTGGAGGAATTTCCGCAACTGATCGGGCAGGGTTTGCAGGTGCTCAGCGATGGGGCATCGAAACCGGAGACACCGCAATTGCTGTGGTTGAAAGCGGGCCGATCGGTGTGGAACGGTTCGCCAAATGCAGAAGCGGAATCGGCGGAAGTCGAATCGCAGCTAGAGCTTATCGACGATGCGATTCAACCGCTTTGGGAAGGCGTGCAGGCCCAAAGGCAGCAGCGGCGGGTGTTGTTTCTCATCACGGCGGCGCGGGGGATGCCCTTGGGGGAACGCCCGCCATCGCCGGGTTGCGAAAGCACATGGGCCGAGGAATATGTGCATCTGCCTTTGATTGTGTTTGATGCGGAACATCCCGGCGGAGAACGGCGGGCGGAATTGACGCAATCGCCGGATCTCCCGGCAACCCTGCTCGATTTTTTTGCATTAAACCCCAGCGAAAAAAACGAAGGAAAAAGTTTTTTGCCAATGATGCACGGCGAGGAATTACCGGGGCGAAAATCCTTAACCTACGGCAGCAACACGGCTTGGGAAGCCATGCGGAAGCGGGATTTCCATTTCGTCCGCTGCCGCGACCCAAAAAAAATGGTGGAACACCGTCAGCTTTTGTTTATGAAACCGGATGATCCTTGGGATTGGCACGATGTCGCTTCCCAAGAGCCGGAATTGACGGAAACCCTGACAGCGGAATTAGATGCGTTTTTAACTGCCGCGAGAACCCAACTTCCTATCATGGAGCAAGTTCAAGAATCGCACCGGGAGGGCGAGGCTCCCGCCAATCCGCTTTAACTTGAAATCTTCCAATGGTTTGCGGCTCGGCGAGAGCCTCGACTTCTCAAGAAAATGCTTCGCCCTTTCGCTTGAAACTTCGCCTCTTTTGTGGGGAAAATAGAGCGGGTTATAGAGAGGGACGGGGTTTTGCAGAAATGTTGGTGAGAAATTCGCTGGTGGTTCGTCCTTCCTTGATGGGAAAATCCCCAAGTTTCCGGGATTCCCACGAATTGCATCTGGGCACTTAATGTGCTGCAATGGAACATTCCGGGAATTTTTCCCCATCCGTAAATTGAATAAAACCCCGATTTTTACTTTCCCGCGCCCATTTTGGAAGGATTACGCCGCCGATGACAGATCAACCCCAAATGGATTCGCAAACCGTGCAAGAATCCATTGCCCGTTTGAACAAAGCCTACGATCAAATTCGCGAGCAAATGTCGAAAGTGATCGTGGGGCAAAGCGACGTGGTGGATCAATTGCTGATCGCCTTGTTCAGCCGGGGCCACTGCCTGTTGGAAGGTGTGCCGGGCCTGGCGAAAACGTTGATGATTAGCACGTTGTCGCGATGTTTGTCGATGAACTTCGCGCGGATTCAGTTCACCCCGGACTTAATGCCCGCCGACATCACCGGCACGGACGTGTTGCAGGAAAACCGCGACACCGGCAATCGCGAGTTTCGTTTTATTCAAGGGCCTTTGTTCCATAACGTGATTCTGGCGGATGAAATCAACCGCACCCCGCCCAAAACGCAGGCGGCCCTTTTGGAAGCCATGCAGGAACGGCAAGTCACCGTGGGCCAGACCCGGCACATTCTTGTCCGATCCGTTTTTCGTGTTGGCCACGCAAAACCCGATCGAACAGGAAGGAACCTACGCGCTGCCGGAAGCCCAGCAAGACCGCTTCATGTTCAAGGTGATTGTGGATTATCCCAGTTTCGAGGAAGAAAAGCAGATCGCCAAGCAAACGACGACTCTGCAAGCCGATGATATCAAACCCGTGCTGAACGGCGAAGAAATCATCGAGCTGCAAAAGCTCGTCCGGCAAGTTCCGGTGACCGATCACGTTATCGAATATGCGTTGGCCATTGTGCGGCAAACGCGGGTCAATCGCCCCGGTGCGCCGGACTTCATCAACGAATGGCTGAGTTGGGGAGCCGGCCCGCGGGCCGTGCAATATCTGCTGTTGGGCGGCAAAGCCCGGGCGCTGCTGAGCGGCCGCGGACACGTTTCCACGGAAGACATTGCCGAACTTGGCCAAGCCGGTGTTGCGGCATCGGATCGTGGCCAACTTCGCCGCCGAGAGCGAAGGCATTACCCCCGACCGCGTGATCGAACGGCTAATTGAAGAAACTCCCTCCAAGGAAGGTGAACTGACGAGTGACCCAAGACTACAGAAGATTTTTGCAGCCTGAGGAGATTTCGCGCATCGGTCGGCTGGAATTCGCGCCCGGCACATCGTGGAAGGGTTTATCACGGGTATCCACCGCAGCCCGTATTTCGGCCAATCGATCGAGTTCGTGCAGCACCGCGAATACGCGCCCGGTGACGATGTCCGCCGCATCGACTGGAAAGTCTGGTCCAAAACCGACAAGTACTACCTCAAACTGTTCGAGGAAGACACCAACCTGCGGACCACGCTGGTGGTGGACGTCAGCGAATCGATGCTGTTCGGCTCGAAAAAAAGGGCATGAACAAATACGAATACGGCTGCACCGTCGCGGCGGCATTGGCGTATTTGCTGCTCAAACAGCAGGATGCCGTCAGTCTGGTGGCCTTCGATGAAGGCATTCGCAAAGTCGTTCCGCCGCGCAGCAAGCAAAACCACTTGCTCGCCCTCTTGGCGGCGCTCGATGCGGAAAGCCCGCAAAAGAAAACGGACATGTACGATGTCCTGAAGTACGTGGCCGAGGAAAAAAATCAAAAGGGGATGGTGATTTTGATTTCCGATTTGTTCGCCGCCCGGAGAGCCTCTGTTCAAAGGTTTGAAACTGCTCCGGCATCGCGGGCACGATGTGATGATGATGCACATTCTGGACGATGAGGAACTCGATTTCAACTACGCGGGAACCACCAAGTTTATGGGCATGGAGGAGATGGGCGATCTGGTCTGCGACCCGCGGGCGCTGCGGAACGGCTATCAAGCCGCCATGAAGGAATTTCTGGAAGAGATCCGCGGTCCATGCGCAAAAACCTGATCGACTATCAAACCATCCGCACCAGCGAACACCTCGACGCCGCCCTCGCCCACTACTTAAACCACCGCCTGGGCATGCGGCAAACCGTCCGCAATTAAATGACCAATGTCCAAATCCCAATGACCAATTTTTTAATGAGCGTGCCATCGCCATTCGGCAATAATGTCCTCCATGAAGGGTTTTGATTGGAGCAGTCATGGGCGGCGAACCGGATGGCAATGGTCGTGCTCCCAATTTTGATTTGACGGAACGGACGGCTTGCTTTGGAGAAAATTTGATCCGCTTTTGCCAAGCCATCAATTAAATGCCGTCAACTCGCCGCTAGTCAGCCAATTGGTTCGGGCGGCGACCAGCGTCGGAGCGAATTATGGCGAAGCCGACGAAGCGGGCACGAAGAAGGATTTTGCTATCGCATTAGTTTGTGTAAACGGGAAGCAAAGGAAACGAAACACTGGCTCCGCATGGTCGCCGTCGCCGACCCCGAACGAAGACAACCCGCCCGCGAACTTTGGAAAGAAGCCAACGAACTGACATTGATATTCGCAGCGATCCATCGTCTGCGCAGGAAGAACAACCAAAGACGACCAAGCCAAAGTAATTGAATTGGTCATTGGGATTTGGTCCTTGGTCATTTATTGTCAATCCCCTTACTATGCCAAGAGCAGTAATCACCACATATGGGCTTTTCGCAATTTTTCCTCGATAGTTCCATCGCGACTTTTGGAACGGCGGCGGCGCTGGTGGCTTCGCCGATTATTATTCACCTCATCAATCGCATGCGGTTTCGCAAGGTGCGGTTTGCGGCGATGGAATTTCTGCTGCAAGCCCAACAGCGAAATCGCCGGCGGCTGCTGCTCGAACAATTGCTGCTTTTGCTGCTGCGAATTTTGATCGTGCTGGCGCTTTTGGCGTTGATCGCCCGCTTGATTTTGGACCCGCGTCTCACCGTGTTCGGCGGGGAAGGCAAAGCCCACCATCTGGTCGTGCTGGATGATTCGGCTTCCATGCAAAACCGCTGGGGCAACACCACCGCCTTTGAAGAAGCCAAGAAAGTGATTCTCACTTTGGCCAAAGCCGGAGCCAAACGCCCGCAAACCCAAACCTTCTCGTTGGTGTTGTTGTCCAAACCCAACGATTTTCTGTTTGCGGACGTGGATGTCAGCGAGGAGTTGGTCAAAGATCTGCAAGACAAGCTCGACCCGGAAACCCTCAAAGCCTCTAACAAACGGCCCGATTTGCAAGCCGGCTTGGAAGCCGCCGGCAAACATTTAAGAAAGCACGAAGCCACGATCAAACACTTGCACGTGTTTTCCGATTTTCGCAAGAACGATTGGCAAGGCAAAGAAGCCTTGGGCGAAACGATTTCCCAACTCGAAGAAGATGGCATCTCCATCAACCTGGTCCGTTGCGTCGAGCAGCCTTTGCCCAACTTGGGCATCACCACGTTGGAAGGGGATTTGCATTCCGTGGCCGCCGGCGTGCCGGTGCGGTTGCGAATCGGGGTCACGAACTTCGGCACTCAAGCGGCGAAGAACATCAGCGTGACGTTAGTGCAAGACGGCGATAAACTTCCTTTGAGCGTGACGTTCGACGAAATCGAACCCGGCAAGGAACTCGTCCGTCCCAAAGACATCACCTTCAAAAACGAAGGGCTGCATCGAGTGCGGATCGAGTTGGAAGAAGATTCGCTTTCGGCGGACAACGCCCGCTTTCTGTCCATCGACATCCCCAAGCAAAACCACGTATTAATCGTGACGGCGGAGACTTCCGAAGCGGCAAATCCCTCCCTAAAAGGGCTGAAAAACGCGCTGATGAATGACCCGGCCCTCACGGGGATTGCCACCAACGTCGTGCAAGCCGATTTCCTCGACAAAGAACTGGAACAGACCGGGGTGAATCAGATTCGCTCGATCTACATGCTGAACGTGCCGGAGATTCCTGCCAAGGCTCTGCCTTTATTGGAAGACTACGTTCGCAGGGGCGGCGGTTTGGTGTGGTTTTTGGGCGAGAAAGTCAACGTGGAAGCCTACAATAAAATGTCCAAATTGGAACCCGACAAAGAAGGCGTTTTGGCTCGCCCCGAAAACGAACAAGCCTTGTTTCCCGTGTTGTTGGACAACACAACCGCCACGATGTCGCCAGACCCGACCATTAAAACACCGGACTGGAACTTCGTGTCCCACCCCATTTTTAACGTGACGTTCAGCAAGTTAAATCCCCTCATTTCCGCCTTTATGATGACAGAATTTCTGCCGGTCGCCAAGGAATGGGTGAAAGATGATGCGAAGCGGAAAGATGGCATTACGACCGTGGGTTACACCCGCGAAGGCGAGCCGATTGTGTTCGATCACCGCTTCGGCAAAGGCCGGGTGATGACGTTCCTGACTTCCATCGGACCGCCTTGGAACAACTTAATCGAAATCGGCGCGTTGATTCTGCCGCTGATGCAAAACATCCAACAATACGTCGCCAAGCCGGATGAAGAACGGCACGTTTACGAAATCGGCGATCGCTTCGAGAAGCCGTTTTCCGCCTTGGATTACGATTCGAAGCTGAAATGGCAATGCCCCGATTCCAGCGAACCGGAATCCACTATGCAGCATCCGAAATTGGCAGATGGAACCGAAAACACCGACCTCTGGCTGGGCGAGTTCGACCATATCGACAGTCCGGGGATCTACCGTTACATCGTCACGCCCAAAAACAATCGGAAAGGCAACGACTTGCCCAGCAAAGGGGAGTTCGCCGCCAATGTTTCGCCCACGGAAGGCCACATGGCCATCGCGACCGATGCGCAAATACAAGAGCATCTGGGCGAGGAATCCCGCTTGGCGATTCATGCCTTCGGCGAGACCGACTTTCTCACCGCCGGAACCGACCCCGGCCAGGAAGTTCGCAAATATCTGATGTATCTCTTACTGTTCTTGTTAGTGGCCGAGCAGGCGATGGCCTATCGGTTAAGTTACCATCCCGAAACCGTGGAAGCCGCCGCATGAGCTTCATGCCGAATCAATTATTCCCCTCTTCCTTCGTGATCTGGGCCGCCGAGGAAAGTGCCTCGACCACCACGCGGAAGCTGCAATACGATCTGCCCAAAACCTTCGAAGGTTGGCTTTTGGTGGTCGGGATCGCGGCTATCTTGGTCGGCTACATCGTCTGGATGTATCTTCGCGATACGCGGGCCATGCACTGGTTTTGGCGCGGCTGGCTGATGCTGCTGCGGTTGGCCGTGGTCGCGGGCTTGGCGGTGATTTTCTTCAATCCGCACATCCGCACGCAAGAAAACCAATACCGGCCTTCGCGGTTGGCGATTTTGATGGACAAATCGCTTTCCATGCGCTTTGCCGCCCAAGATCTGGATGCCGCGGGAACTTCTTCCACCGGCGAACGCGAGACCCGCGCCCAAGCCATCGCCAAACTGATGGGCGATTCGGACTTGCTGGACAAGCTCCGCGAAACGCATCAAGTCAAGTTCTTTTTCTTCGGCAGCAAGCTGGAAGAAGGCCCGGAAGACTTGGATTCCCAAAGCGACCCGGACTACCAAAAACGCTTGGATGAACGAAAAAAAGCCGCCCTGAAAAAAGGCGAGACGTATAAACCGCCCGCGAAACCCACGACGGAAGAATGGCTGACTCGCTTGAAACCCGCCGACCAGGAAACCCGCCTGGGTGATTCGGTGTTGGAACTGCTGCGGGAATTTCGGGGCGATACGGTTTCGGGCGTGGTGCTGCTCACCGACGGTGATCTGAATGCCGGGGCCGGCTATCCCAACATCATCCAAACCGCCAAAGATGCCGGCGGCCGCAAAGGGGCGAACCTCAAAATCTTTACCGTGGGCGTGGGCAGCACCAAGTCGCAACCGAATCTTCGAATTGCCAGCCTGGAAGCCCCCACCGAAGTTCACACCAAAGACAAGTTCGACATCAACGTGCGGTTGCTCGGCCAAAACCTGGAAGGCAAACAAGCCGAGGTCATTCTGAAAGAGCAATACGACGAATCCGGTTCGCTCTCGACCGCCCGCGAAGTGGGACGCAAAACGGTGACGTTGGCCAAAGATGGCATGACGGTCAAACTCGAATCGCCTTTCGAGTTGGCGTTTGACGACCCCGCCAAGCTAAGGTTTACCGTCGAGGCCAACTTGCTCGACACCACGCACGAACTCAAGCTGGACGATAACGTAAAAACAGCGAACGTGACCGTCAGCAACAAACGCACCCGCGTGCTGTTGGTGGCCGGCGGACCGATGCGGGATTATCGTTTTCTGTGCAACATCGTCTCGCGAAATCCCTCTTTCCGGGCCAAGGCGTTTTTGCAAACCGTCGATCCCGCCACGTTCGATGCCGTCAGCCAAAGCGTGGAATTGGTCAACGAATTCCCCGCCACGATGGAAGAACTCAACGGCCCACCCGAAGGCGACAGCGACGAAAAAGGCTACGATGTGGTTGTGTTTTTCGATCCCGATTGGAATTCGCTTGTTGACTTGCAGCCCAATTCGCTGAAGTTGCTGAAGCGTTGGGTGGGCGAGTTTTCCGGCGGGGTGATTTTCGTGGCGGGCGATGTCTATACCCACGATTTGGCCCGAGTCAGCGATGATCCGGGAAATCTGGAACCCATCGCCACGCTGTATCCCGTATTTTTGAATCCGCACAGTTTCGATTTTTTGAACTTGGACGCGAAATTCGACCAAGCCAACCGCATCGTACTCACCGATGCCGGCCGCGCCGCCGAGTTTTTGCAAATCGCAGACAATCCTGCCGACAACCGCGACTTGTGGAGCGAAGAATTTGAAGGGATTTACCGTTGCTATCCCACCGCGGGAGCCAAAGCCGGAACCACGGTTTACGCCAATCTCGATGACAGCAAAGCCATCGAAGCCGGGGAAAAACCGATCTTGCTGGCTTCGCAATCGTATGGGTCGGGCAAGTCGCTTTATCTGGGCAGCGGCGAAACTTGGAGGCTCAGAGCGCTCTCGAATACGTATCACGAACGATTGTGGACCAAGCTCATCCGCGAAGCCGGCGAAGGCCGACGCACCAAAGGCCGCAGCCCCGTCAATTTGGCGGTCGAGAAGGAAGTCAAACTGGGAACCACCGTCCGTTTGGAAGCCGAGGTTTTGGATGCCGGCTTCCAACCCACGCAACAGGAATCCGTCAAGCTGCATCTGTTCGACCCGGAAGGCAACGAAGTCTTCCCGGAACCCCTGTTATATCCCGAAGCCAATCGGCCCGGCGAATACGCGGGCGATTTTCTGGCCAAGGAACTCGGTTGGTATACGCTGCGGTTGCCGATCCCCGGCACCGAAAGCTACCGCGAAGAATCCGTGCAGGTGACCTTCCCCGGTTTGGAAGATGCGAATACCGAACAAGCCGTCGCCAAGTTGGGGGATTTGGCCCGGCAAACGGGTGGCCGCTATTTCCCCATCGAAGAAGCCGCCAAAGAACTTCCCGCGTTGCTGACAGACAAACACAAAATCGTGCCGGTCGATCAGCAGATTGAAACCCTTTGGGATCGCGCTTGGGTCTTATACGCTTTGGTCGCAGTGCTTTCGGTCGAATGGCTGACCCGCAAACTGTTAAAGTTGGCATAAGGAAAGACCGTAGACTTTAGGCTTGAGACTGTAGGAAGAGAGTGGTTTTGTGGTTTTAGCCGCGAAGCAGCGGCCGCACATAGCCCGTGGAAAGATTGGACGAAGAATTCGGAAGCCGTGAAAACGGGAACTTGAGGCATTGTTCGTGCGTCATCTTATTATCGAGTAAGCATCGAATCGAGAATCATCATGGCCGCTAACCCGACTATCATTCGCCCGGAAATCGAAAGCGTGCTGGCGAGGCTGCGCGCGAAGATTCGCACCTACGTCTTCCTGGAAGGCACGGCTTGGGTGATCGCGGCTTTGGGCGCGGTGTTCTGGATCACGCTGGCAGTCAACTGGGCGTATTTCAAAGTCAGCAATCTGGAATTGCCCATCTGGTTCCGCATGCTGATTGATGTGGCCGCGATTGCTTTTATCGCCGGCTGCCTGATGGTTTGGCTTGTGCAAAGGCTCTTGAAAAACCTGCGGACGAAAGCCTTGGCCTTGGTGCTGGAACGGCGGTTTCCCGAATTGGACGACCGCCTGATTACCGCCGTGGAAGCAGCGGACTCCGCGACCGGCCACGAAACCTTCTTCACCACCACGCTGTTAAACCGCACGATTACCGATGTGACCGAAGCCACCCGGAGGCTGGAAGTCAGCGACGTGTTCGCCAAACGCCCTCTGCGATACGCGATGCTGATGGCGGTGGTGTTTATCGCTTCCATCGTGGGCTTCGGCGTGTTGAACGAACGGGCGATGGGCTATTGGGTCAAAGCCTTCTTCGGCTTGCAGGATGAATATTGGGACCGCGAAACCCTGCTGGTTCCGCACGTGATTTCTCCCGCCGACGAACGGGTGAAACCCTTCCGCGAAGTCGAGGGAAAAATCGTCTACAAACATCCGCGCGGCGAAGATTTCACACTTTCCGTCACGATCCCCACCGCCAAAGAATCGGATGGCAAAGAATGGGTCGTCCCCGAAGAAGTTGAATGGGATTACGAACTGGAAAACGATCGCGGCGGAGCCAAGCTCAGCATGAGCAAAACCGGCGACAGGCAATTTCGCCAGACGGTTCCCAATTTGATCGATGGCATGACCTTCACGATTCGCGGGAACGACTACATCAACCGCAAACTGTTCCGCGTGGAGATTGTCGATCCTCCCAACATCAGCCAAATGTTTCTTAATTGCAAGTACCCCGATTACACGGGCCTCAATCCCGAGTTCAAACCCGAAAAGGGCAAGACGCCCACGAACGTGAAGCTGGTGGATGGTTCGCAGATTGCCGAGCCGATGGAAACGGAAATCCTCATGCAGGCCACCGCCAACAAACCACTGGTGGGGCTGAGAGTCGAAGGCCAAAATTTTCGGCTGACGGTGAAGACCCCGCCTGGGAACAAAGCCGGCGAAGCTCAAAAACCCACCGCCAAGTTTGAATTGCTTGCCCCCGATGGGGTTCCCATGCTGGAACTGCCGCTTGCGAAAGGGTTCGCCGAGAAGGTGTTAAAGCCCGGCGAAAAGAATTTCAATCTGCCGGTGAAACTCGCCACCGATGCTCAACAGCGGCTTTCCCCGCCCGGCTTTCCGCTTCCGGGCGGCCCGATGCTGAATCCCTTCCTGCAAGCCGCCGAGATGGCCGAGTGGGTGGCCACGCCTTTGGCCTATGTTCCTTTGCCTTCCAATTCGGTGCTGCGAATTTTCTTGGAAGACACCGATGACGTGCTCAGCACAGACCCGGTTCAACTCACGGTCAACGGAATTGTCGATCAGCCGCCCGAACAAAACTTGGAATGCGTGGGCATCGGGGAGTTCATCACGCCGCATGCGCGGATTCCCGTGCGGGGCACAATCACCGATGACTACGGCGTGGCCAAGGCCCGGTTCGAGTATCAAATTACCACCGAAAGCGGCCAAATCCTCACTGGGCCGACTTGGGTTCCCGTCGAATTTGGAACACCCGCTGGAAAACGAACCCAAGGCATACCAGCTCAAACAAACCCAAGGCACGCCGGATACTGCCGATGATGAAGATTTCGAGCGGTTCGACGTCAGCAAAATTCTGTTCCAAGATGAATCCGGCCCGCGCGGCGTTCGTCCGGGGGACGTTTTAGTCCTCACGGTGTATACCGAAGATGGCGACAACATCAACGGGCCGCATATCATCCGCAAAAAGCCCAAGCCGGAATTCCTTTTCAAAGTGGTCAGCCAGGATGAATTGCTGGCGATTTTGTACCAGAAGGAATTGGGGTTGGCCAGCAGATTTCAGCAGATTATCACCGAAGTGGAAGGCGTCGAGGCCGACCTCCAAAAAGCTCAGGAACTCACCGCCGCTTTAATGGCGTTGAAACAAAAGAATCCCAATCTCAACGCGGAGCAGGAAGACTCCTTCAAAAGCATCACCGCGACTTCCACCCGTTCGCTGCAACAAGTCGGCAAGAACCAAAGCGAAACCCGCGCGGTGGAACTCTCGTTCCGCGAAATCATTGCAGAACTGAACAACAACGGCATGGTCACCGTGGATGCGACCCTGCATGAAGACATTATCGACTCGCTCAAGCGAATCGACGATAACGATTTTCCCAGAGTGCAGGGAACGTTGGAACGATTCCGCAACATCCATTCCTCCGGGAAGAATGCCGGCGAATCTGTAGGGCAAAGTCTTCAGGCCACGCGAGATATGCTTGTGAATATGAAAAGTGTCGCGGAAAAGATCGATCTGATGATCGGCATCCACGCGATGACAGAAAACCTGAAAAACATCATCCAAGGCACCGAAGCCGCCAAGCAACAAGCCAATAAAGAAGGGCTGGATCAACTTAATAAACTCAAATTGCTCGATTGACCGATCTCTCTTGACGGGAAACCGGGAACCCTCGACAACTCATAGAGAGACAAAACGGACCCCGGCTTTCCCTCGCCGTTCGTTTTTTCTCTCACGCCGCATCGTCACCTTTTGGAGGAGCGCGAAACATGTCACGCACCCGCCGGCTTCGAATTCTCTCGACCCTGTTAATCGTCTGCTTGGGAGTCTTTCCGCTCTTGGGCTGGACGCAGGACTCGGCTCCTTCCGCCGAGAACGCCGCAACCGCCAAACCGCCCACCGATGCGGAGACTAAAGCCGCTGCGGAAAAATCGGCTTTGATTCGCCAAAGCGAGATGTCGGCTCGGTATCGGCAGTTCGACCACACGCTGCAAAAAATGGCCGACTACCTCCGCAAGACCGACCCCGCCAAGGCGGACATTGTGCTGCGGGTGATCCGCAAGAGCAAAGAAACCCGCGTCTCCGACCAGATGAACCGTGTGGTGCAATTGCTGGAAAACGAACAATTTGGAGCTGCCACCGAACGCCAGGACAGCGTGCTGGCCGACATGCAGGCTTTGTTGCGGTTGCTGCGAAGCGATGGGATTCTCGATGAGAATCGGGCCGAGCAAGCCCGCATCAAGGATCTGCTGAAAAACGTTGACAAACTTATTGGCAAGGAAAAAGACCTTCGCGCCAAAACCGAACGCGGCGAGAATGCCGACCGCTTGGCCGATGCCCAAGCCAAAGTCGCCAAGGAAACCAAGGATCTCGAAAACAAAATCGACGCCCAAGACGCCGCCAAAAACGCCGGCAAACCCGGTGAAAGCAAGCCCGGCGAGAGCAAACCCGGCGAGAGCAAACCCGGCGAGAGCAAGCCCGGTGAAAGCAAGCCGGGTGAGAAAAAACCGGGCGATAGCAAGCCGGGCGAGAAAAAACCAGGGGAAAGCAAGCCGGGCGAGAAAAAACCCGGAGAGAGCAAACCGGGTGAAAGCAAACCGGGTGAAAGCAAACCGGGAGAAAGCAAACCGGGTGAAAGCAAACCGGGTGAAAGCAAACCCGGAGAGAGCAAACCCGGTCAAAGTAAGCCTGGGCAAAGCAAACCCGGTCAAAGTAAACCGGGAGAAAAGAAACCCGGCGAGAGCAAACCGGATGAAAACAAGCCCGATGACACTCAGGCGGACAACCGCAACAAACGCACGCCGGGGCGGGAAGAACTCGAAAAAGCCCGCGATGAAATGGAACGCGCGATCGAAGAACTGAAAAAGAAAAACCACGACAACGCTTCCAAGGCCCAAGATGAAGCCATCAAGAAGTTGCTTGTCGTCAAGGAAAAACTGGAAGAAATTCTCCGCCAACTTCGCGATGAAGAACGCGAACTGCTGCTGTTGGCCTTGGAAGCCCGCTTCCAAAAAATGCTGGCCATGCAAAAACTGGTCTATCAAGGCACGACCGATTTGGCCCGCATTGATGCCGCCGCCTGGGTGGCTCGCCACACGCAGCAATCTCAGCAACTTTCCAGGGATGAAAACGACATCGCCGCCGAGGCCCAAAAAGCGCTGACGCTGCTCAAGGAAGAAGGCTCTTCGGTGGCCTTCCCCGAAGCGGTCGAGCAACTTCGCGAAGACATGCTGACCGTCGCCCGCCGGCTGGACGAAAACCACGTCGGCGAGATCACGCAAGCCATCGAACGCGACATCATCGAAGCCTTGGCCGAGGCGATTGAAGCCTTGAAGAAGGAACTGGAAAAACTCAAGGACAAAAAGAAAAAGAAACAGCCCCCCAAGAATGGCCAACCGGCCGATCCGCCATTGGTCGACATTTTGGCGGAACTGAAAATGTTGCGTTCACTGCAATTACGGGTCAACCGCATGACCAAGCAATTCGGGCGCATGATCGAAAACCCCGATGGCGAACAAGCCCTCAAGGCGGATGTGCTGGAACAATTGCAACGCCTGGCGGGCCGACAATCCCGCATCCAGCAAGCCACCTACGACTTGGCCACGGGCCGCAATAAGTAGCCGCGATGGTTTTTTACTTTCGCGCGATTTCCCGATGAGGCGAGGATGGAGGATGGCGAATCGAGGATAGGCAATTTTTCAATCCTCCATTTTCCATTCTCGATCCTCACTCCTATGTATTTCAGTCCGCAAAATTGATAAGTCATTGAAGAGGCAAACGCATGGGCATTGTATCCACGCTGATGACAGCCGCCGTCTTGGCAGGGGTTCCGGTCGAAGTTTCCACGTTTTCCGGCAGCGAACACAAAGCCGAATTGACCGCCTTGGCCAAGGGCGAACTAACTTTCAGCGAAGAAGGCAAGGAACAGAAACTCGCGTTAAGTGATGTGCTCGAATTGCGTCTGCCCGCCAAAAGCGAGACCGTGGATCCCGCTGCCAGCGAGGTGCTTTTCACAGATGGCAGCGTCTTGCATTGCCGGAAAGTGACTTCCACCGAGAAAACGTTTTCCCTGGAACACGCCACCTTGGGCAAATTGGAGATCCCCGCCGACTTCGTGGCCAGCATTCGTTTGGCTCCCCCCGCCAACGCCGTCGCCGAGGCATGGTCGGAACTGACCAGCCGTCGTGAAAACAGCGACATATTGGTGATTCGCAAAGGCGAACTGCTCGATCATCTGAAAGGAGTCGTCGGCCCAATCACGGACGATAACGTGCAATTCTTACTTGGGGGAAACAGCGTGAATGTGGCCCGAGCCGCCAAACTTTACGGCGTGGTCTACGGCAACCGCAAATTGCCCAAGGAACTGCCGATCTGCCGGGCGGTGCTGGGCAACCAAGATTCCGTGGAACTCAAATCTTTAAGCTGGAACGGCGAGGCGTTTCAGGGGGAACTCATCTCGGGCGCGAAAATCACGTTGCCGGCGGACAAATTCGGCAATCCTCGATTTCAGCCTGGGCAAAGTCAAATATCTCTCCGACATCAAGCCCCGCAAGAACAACACCGAACTGCCGTTTTACTTTGCGAACGAGCCGATTTCCGACATCGACAAGGATTATTACAGCGTCAAGATCAATAAAAACTTCAGCGGAAAACCGCTGCAACTGGGGAAGACCGTTTACGCCCGCGGGCTGTGCATCCATCCCAAAACCGAATTGGCCTATCGCCTCAGCAAAGAGATGCGCCGTTTTCAAGCGATGATGGGCATCGACAATTTCGTAGCCCAACGCGGGCTGGGCGATGTCAAAATCACGATTTCCGGGGACGGCAAGCCGCTGTTGGAAACCCTCGTGCGTGCCGGCGATGAACCGCGAAAAGTCGATTTGGACGTGACCGGCGTCGTGGTCTTGGAAATCCTCGTGGACCTCACCCGCGAAGATGATCTGGGCGTCGGCGACCACTTAGACCTCGCAGATGCCAAGCTCATCAAGTGAAATGGGTCCGCTGTCCTTTGAAGAATGAATCCGTGAAAACCGTGAAGGAATCGGGATGATGAAATCAATTTCCTATAGCACACTGTTCCCATTGTTGGGCATGCTTTCTTTGGGGAACCACGCCCGTTTGGGCGGTGGACCCCGCTGTGTTAAAGGCCCAGGAAAAGCGGGTGGAAGTTGTGGCGAAAGTCGCCCCCGCCGTGGTGGCCATTTTCGGTCCCGGCGGAGGTGGCGGCGGATCCGGTGTGCTGATCTCCAAAGATGGCTACGTCTTGACCAACTTCCACGTCACCAAGGGGTCCGGCGACTATATGCAGTGCGGCCTGAACGATGGCAAACTCTACGATGGCGTGGTCGTCGGCATCGACCCCACCGGCGACGTGGCGATGGTCAAACTCCTGGGCCGCGAAGATTTCCCCACCGCGCCTCTAGGCGATAGCGATAAACTCCAGGCCGGCGATTGGTCCTTCGCAATGGGCAACCCGTTTCTGCTCGCGACCGATTTTCGTCCCACCTTGACGTTCGGAATCATCAGCGGCGTGCATCGCTATCAATACCCCGCCGGCACGACTTTTGGAATACACCGACTGCATTCAAACCGACACGTCCATCAACCCCGGCAACTCCGGCGGGCCGCTGTTCAACATGGACGGCGAACTCGTCGGCATCAACGGCCGAGGTTCCTTCGAGAAACGCGGGCGGGTCAATTCCGGGGCCGGCTATGCGATCTCCATCAACCAAATCAAACACTTTATGGATCACCTCAAAAGCGGGCGGATTGTCGATCATGCCACGTTCGGGGCGACCGTCACCGGGCGAAATGATGGAGCTGTTATCATCGGCAATATCTTGGAAGAGTCCGAAGCCTACCGCCGGGGGTTAAGGGTGGATGATGAATTGGTCTCGTTCGCGGGCCGTTCGATTCGCAGCGTGAATCAGTTCAAGAACGTGTTGGGGATTTATCCCAAGGGCTGGAAAGTGCCCTTGGTTTACCGCCGGGACGGGCAGAAACATACGATCTATCCCCGGCTCAGGGGGTTGCACAAAAAGTCGGAATTCGCCGCAAATAAAGAAGAACCGCCCAAGGAAAACCCCGAAGGCAAGCCCGACAAAAAACAACCCAAGCTGCCGATTCCGAAAATCATCGGCAAGCCCAAACCCACGCTTCCCGATAAATACAAGCACATGCTGGTGAAGAAGGACACGGCGGGCACGGCGGCCTACGCGAATTACTACTTCAACAAAGTCGAGCAAGACCGCACGCTGAAAACCATGAAAGACCTGGGCGATTTTTCGCAGGCGAACGGGCTGTGGACGCTTTCGGGTCAGACCGCAAAAGGCGAAGAGTTCACCGCTAAAATTACCGCCGACAAGGTCGATTTCAAATTGGCCGGCAAAGATTACGTTCAAGATCTTTCCGTCACCGCCAGCGATTTTGACGATCTGCCGCCCAAAAGCGGGGGCTTATTGACCGCTTTGGGCCATCTGCACCGCATGCTTTGCCGTCGCGATTCCTTTACCGAGCTTTACTATCTCGGCAGCGAACCTTTGGATGGGGTGGGGGAAAAAGTCGATGTAATTGTAGCCGTGCAAACCAATGTGGAAAGCCGTTGGTATTTTCAACCCGAAACCAAAAAGCTGTTGGGCTTCGATACTCGCATCGCCGAGAACGAAGATGAATGTGAAATCCGTTTCGGCGGCTGGAAAGAATTTGAAGGCGGCCGTAAACTGCCCACGCCGTTTACCGTCCGTTCGGCGAGACAACGAGTTCGGCACGTTGGAAATCACGAAGGCCGACCTCGAACCCGCGAAATAAATCAACCCCGTAGGGCAGGCTCCTGCCTGCCGAAACTCAATGGAATCGCAAAATGACAGGCGGGAGCCTGCCCTACAAAAATCACAACCGCTCGCTTTGGGTGGGAGAGTCTTCCAATGAAACGAAAAATAACAACCTGCTGCCTGGCTTTTTTGATGATCGGGCTTTTCTCGCAATCTCTGCCGGCAGCCGATCCCGCGGATGATCCCAAGGAAGACACCATCTCTTGGGCGTTCCGGCGGATGGTCAAAATCTATGGGGCCGGGGGCTTGAAGAACCTGGAAGGCTACGGCACGGGCTTTTTGATTTCCGCCGAAGGCCACGTCGTCACCGTTTGGAACCACGTGCTCGATGCCGATGAAGTCGCCGTGGTTTTGAACGATGGCCGGCGTTATCCGGCCAAGTTGCTCGGGGCGGAACCGCAACTCGACGTGGCGGTTTTGAAACTGCAAAACGTCAACGGCGAACTGCCGCATTTCGACCTCAGCGATTTAGGCGAAGCCGGCGTGGGCACGCGGATTTTGGGGTTCAGCAACATGTTCAAAGTCGCCACCGGCGATGAGCCGGTCTCGGTGCTGCACGGCGTGATCGCCGCCAAAACCAAGTTGGACGCCCGCCGCGGGGCGTTTGAAGTCCCCTACGATGGCCCGGTTTATATTGTCGATGCCATCACCAACAACCCCGGCGCAGCGGGCGGCGTGATCACCACCCGCGACGGCAAACTCTTAGGCGTAATCGGCAAAGAACTGCGAAACGCCCAATCGAACACCTGGGTCAACTATGCCATCCCCGTCACCGAACTCAAGGAAGTCATTCGGCAAATTATCACGGGCAACTATATCGAAAAAGAAAAGAAACCCGATGAGGACGAGAACCCCAACCGTTACCGCCCTTTGGATTTCGGCATCGTGTTAATGCCCGATGTGGTTTATCGAACGCCGGCCTATATCGAATCCGTCCAACCCGGTTCCGCCGCCCAAAAGCTGGGCCTCAAACCGGATGATTTGATTCTGTTCGTCAACGATGAACTGATTCAGTCCAACAAAGTCCTGCAAAAAGAACTCGGCCTCTTAGAAGCCGGCGACACACTTCGCTTGATCGTCCGCCGAAATAATAAACTGGTCTCCGTAGAAACCCCGGTTCCCGTCAAGAAGAAGTAGGCGGTAGGCGGAACCGAAAACCGAAAACTGAAAACTAAGTTGGAAGATTGCAAATGCAAAGAACAACTATTCCTCGCCTTGGCGATGTTCGTTTTTTCAAGCACGCTAAATGCTCAGGATGCGAAGTTGGATGCTTTGGAGGAGCAAGCCTTCAAGCAGGCGGCGGCTTTGGTCGAGCCTTCCATTGTGCGAATTGAAACCGTGGGCGGTCTCGACCGCATTGGGAAGGTGTTGGTCGGCGATGGCCCGACCACCGGGGTAATCGTCTCGGAAGATGGCTACATCGTTTCCAGTTCGTTCAACTTCGCGTCCAAGCCTTCTTCGATTGTGGTCAAACTTGCCGATGGCCGACCGCTGGCGGCCACGGTGGTCGCGACCGATCATTCCAAGATGCTGACGCTCTTAAAAATTGATGCCAAGGAATCTGACCCCCGCCCAGGCCGCTCCGAAGGATTCCATCAAAGTCGGCCAATGGTCATTGGCGATGGGACGCACTTACGACAACTCGCTGCCCAGTGTTTCCGTGGGCATCGTGAGTGCCAAAGACCGCGTTTGGGGCCGGGCGATTCAGACCGATGCCAAGGTCTCCCCTGTGAACTACGGCGGGCCTTTGGTCAACATCAAAGGCGAAGTCATGGGCGTCTTGGTTCCGCTCTCCACGCGGGGCGGCGGGGAGCTTTCCGGCGTGGAATGGTACGATGGCGGAATCGGGTTTGCGATTCCGATGGAAGACATCCACCGCGTCTTGAAACGCCTGAAAGCCGGCGAAGATTTGAAGTCGGGATTGCTGGGCATCAGTTTCAAAGCGGGGGGGCAATTGGGGGGCGAAGCCGTGATAGACCGCGTCCGAATCAATTCGCCCGCCGCCGAAGCCGGCTTGAAAGCGGGCGACGTGATCGTCAAAGTCGATGACCATGCCATTGTTCGCCAGGCGGATGTGAAGCACGCGCTGGGCAACAAATACGCGGGGGAAGAAGTCGCACTCACCGCCAAACGCGACGACAAACCTTTCACAAAAACCATCAAGCTCGTGGAGGAACTCACGCCTTACGAATCGGGCTTTTTGGGAATCTTACCGATTCGCGAAGCGGCGGGCGAGAAAACCGCCGGCGTGGGCGTGCGCTTCGTTTATCCCGAAAGCCCCGCCGCCAAAGCCGGGCTGGAAACCCGCGACCGGGTCATCAAGTTCAACGACGAAGCCGTGGCGGATGCGGGGGATCTGACCGATAAAGTCAGCCGCGTGAGGCCGGGCGAAAAAGCGACTTTGGTTTATCGTCGCGGGGAGAAGGAAAAAACCGCCGAGGTGGAATTGGTTTCGATTCCCGATGACGTGCTGGCGGAACTTCGCTCTGCCGCGATCCCGCCGGGCAAGCCTCCCGAAAACAAAAAGGAAGCCCCCAAGACCGGCCGCTACGATGCCCAAGTTCCCGACAGCGAAACCAACTATTGGGCCTACGTCCCGGAAGATTACAACCCCGACTACCACTATGGGCTGATGGTTTGGATTCATCCCGGCGGCGACACAATGGAAGAAGAAATCCTCAAAGCCTGGAAACCCATCGCCCAGCAGCAGGGCTTGATCTTAGTTGGTCCCAAGGCTCAAAAAATCAGCGGCTGGACGCCCAACGAAGCCGAGATTCTGAAAGCCTTGGTTGAAGACTTCAAAGAAAAATACCGCATCGCCGACAGCCGAATTTTTCTGCACACCTATTCCAACGGAGGCCGTTTGGCGTTTCCGTTGTTGTTCAAGCACCGCGATTTGTTCCGGGGTTTGGCTGCGGTGGGTTCGCCGCTGGTGGGTCCGCCCGGCGAGAACGATCCCGATTTCCGCCAACAACTCGATTTGGTCGTAGGCGATGGCGATGCCCTTAAAGCCCAGGTGGAGGCATCGGTCAAGGCGTTGCGAAAGCTCAAATTCCCCGTCTCAAGCCGCACAGTTAAAGATCTGAAAGACAAATACCCGCCTCAAGAAATCATCGAGGAGATCGCCCGCTGGGCTGACAGCTTAGACCGCATCTGACGGCAAAGTTCTCGCCTCCCTTCCATTGCGAGTTGTTTGTTGATAGCTTGCTAAAAATCCCCCATTACAACTCAACCGGCAAGTTTCGCATTCTATTCGTGCGATCACTTTTTCTCGGATTGGCAAGGCAATTATGAGGAGAAATTGCTGTTCCCGTGAAAAATATCGAATCTTTTCCCCTCTCAATGTGTTTAATTCCTATCAGTTAGGCTAAGCGAGCGAGTAAAAGATCCCACCAACGCCTCTTTTCCCCCCGCCAATGAACGGCCTTCTCCTTATTTGCGAGAATGTTGCCTAGCCGCCGATTCTGCAAGTCGGCTTGCTTCTTGATTTGATTCCATTTCAAGATATTTTGAATTCCTAGTTCCCTTTTTTCCCTGGAGAAGTGGTATGGCTGTACGTGTTGCACCGAGGATTTACATTGATCGAATTATTGGTGGTCATCGCCATCATCGCGATTTTGATTGCGTTGTTGCTGCCGGCGGTGCAGCAAGCGCGGGAAGCGGCCCGCCGCTCGCAGTGCAAGAACAATCTGAAGCAACTCGGGCTGGCACTGCACAACTACCTGGAGATCAACAAACAGTTCCCGCCGGGAAGTTTCAGACAACGGGGCCCAGTTGAGTTTTCACGTTGCCATTCTCCCGCAAATCGATCAGGCTCCCTTATACAACCTGCTCAATTTCAGCGTCGTTGGCTATGGCAATGCTGCCTACACAAACGTCCTGGGTGCAGTCCAGCTTCCCCCGATTCTCTGTCCGAGTGCCTCTCAAATCAACGTAAATGGGTACACAGCCGACACCACGATTCAGACCACCCATTACTACGGCATTATGGGGCCGAAAGTCGCGCCGGGCGGACTTTACACTTACCTGTGCTCCGGGAATAGCAGTGCCAACGAATGCACGGTTCCGGCGACGGCGGCGCATGGGGGCTATGCACAAAACGGAATTCTTGGCAGAAACTCGAAAAACGGACCGAAAGACGTGCTGGACGGCATGTCCAACACGTTCCTGGTGGGCGAGATTTCCAACGTCAAATCCACCTCGAATCAGCCGATGATCGGCTATCGCCGATGGTATCGGGGCATCGCCGGCACAGCCAGCGGCGGCAGTAAAAACGTGGTCTTTGGGATCAACACCACGCCCTACAACGGCTCGAATAACTTCAACGACATTTCAATGGGCAGCAATCACGTCGGCGGGGCGCAGTTCCTGATGGGCGACGGTTCCGTGAAGTTCGTGTCCCAGAACGTGTCCTTGGTCGTTTATTTGTCCACTGCCAGCATGAATGGCGGCGAGCCGAGTACCGTCGATTAGTTTTTCCTTTCTTAAAACATCTTCCCACGGGCCGGACGCAATCGTCTTGCCCGTCTTTGCTTACGAATAGGAGTTGACATTATGCGGATGGGATCATGCTTTGTGCTGCTGGCCTTGGTGTTTGCGGGTTGCGGTTCCGCAGAGACCGGGCCGAAACGCTATCAAGTCGCCGGCAAAGTGAGCTTCGATGGAAAACCGATCCCGGCCGGCACGATTTATTTTGAGACCCAAAACGGCCCCGCCGGAAGTGCCCAAATTACCAACGGCGAATACGACACCCGCAAGGGCGCAGGCGTGATCGGCGGGAAGCATCAAGTGCTGATCCAAGGCTTCGACGGCACGGGAACCAGCCCCGGAGAAATGGGAAAACCGATTTTCAATGCTTATCGTGAAGATGTGGATCTGCCCCAAGAAGATACCACCAAGGATTTTAACGTCCCCGCCTCCGCAGCTAAGGGATTGGTGGTTTCCGACGACCCCGCCTAAGAAAACGCACCTCGGCGGGGTCTAGTAAAAAAGTCTGCCTCCGCCCCAAACTGTTGCCGTTCGGAGTCTCTGCGTGCGCAAAACATTTTTCGTGATCGTTCCCTGCCTGTTGATGGGGATTGGCATCGTCGGTTTGTTGGTGGGCACGAAGAAGAATGCGACGGAATCCCCGCTGGGCGTCTTGATCGTGAAACAAGCCATGCACTCCAAGCAGGGAATTGCCAAACCTCGGTTCTCAGCGTTGTCGATCCCGAAACGATTGGGAAGCTGGAAAGTTTGTTCCCCGCTTATCGCGAGTCCCCTCACAGTTCAATGGCCGGCTGGTTGGAAGGCAGGCTACTGGGTGTACTTCAATTTTCCCAAGGGCCGCACCGTTCGCGTGACGGTTTCGGGAAATGACAACGGCCAAACTTGGAGCACGGGCGACGGCGACTTCGCCACCGAAGGCGATTTTCAAAAACTCGTCGAGCAACTGAAAAGCCAAGCCCCGTAGACATCTAGCCCACCACGCGGGTGAGTTCTTCGAGCGAGGTGATTCCCCGCGCGACCAAACGCAGGCCCTCTTCGCGGAGGGTCAATAAGCCGTGATTGCGGGCGGCCAGGCGTAGCGGAATGGGCGTCGGGTTTTCCAAGAGAATCGCGGAGTTCTTCGGTCATCGCCAACACTTCGAACACGCCGACTTGCCCGTAATAGCCCGTGCCTCGGCAGGCGGGGCATTTTTTTGTTTTGGCCCCGGTTCCTGCGCGATATAAGACGTTCACGCCTTCGGCGGGCAGGCCGGCTTGAACGAGTTCTTCGGGTTTCGGCTGAAACTCTTCCCGGCATTTTGGGCAAAGCCGCCTCACGAGTCTTTGTGCCAGCACCAACGAGAGGGTGTCCGCCAGCAAAGACGGTTCGGCTCCCAATTCCAGCATGCGAAGCAAGGCGGCAATGCTGTCGTTCGCGTGCAAGGTGGAGAATACGAAATGCCCCGTGTGGGCCGCCTGGCAAACGACTTGCGCCGTTTCGCCATCCCGAATTTCGCCGACCATCAGCACATCGGGATCCTGCCGCAGCACGTTTCGAGGGCTTCCACAAAAGTTTGGCCTTCGGCTAGTGCGAATTTCGATTTGCGTGATGGACTCCATGCGGTATTCCACCGGGTCTTCAATCGCGATCACGTTTTGCTGCTCGGTGTCCAGATCGTTCAAAGCCGCGTGCAGGGTGGTAGATTTTCCCGAACCGGCGGGACCGGCCACCAATACCAACCCGTGCGGTTTGCGGATGACTTCGCGAATCTGGTCGTACACGCTCTTGCGAAGGCCCAATTCCTCCAACTCGCGCACGGAGTTTTCGGGATCGAGAACGCGGATCGTCAGTTTTTCGCCCAACTGGGTCGCATTGCGTGGCCACGCGGAAATCGAGTTCGCGGTTGGCCACTTCGGCCCGAAAACTGCCATCCTGCGCCCGCCGGCGTTCGGTGATGTCCAACGCACAGAGAATTTTGAAGATATTGATCAGGTTCCGCCCTTGGGCCATCTCGAAAGATCCATCGGGCGACGATAATCCCATCAATCCGAAACCGCACGGCCAATTCGCCTTCTTTGGGTTCCAGATGAATGTCGCTGCTTCGCCGGCGGACGGCCCGCAAAATCAGATCCTTGGCGGCGAGGTAATTCGGGCGAGTTCTCGGCTTGGCGGGAAATGGTCTCGCTGACTCCCTGCGTGCGGTCGTCCGACTTCCCCAAAAAGCGAAGATTCGTTCCGCCGATGGCCGCTTCCTGAAAGCCCGGCATCTGCACGCGAATCCCCAGCCAGGAAAGCTGCCGGAACGCCATCGCCACCAAATGCCGGCGGGTCATCACTTTGGAAAACTCCGCCACGCGGGAGTTCCGAAATCGCACGTAGGCATAAAGCGGCAGCCCGTAAAACGCGAACAGCGGCAACAACCCGTAGTAGCGCGGGAAGAACATCACCGACAGAAAGCCGAGCCTCCGCCGACGAGCATCGTCAGATTCCAAATCGGGCTGGAAAGCCTAAGCACCGAACTATCCCGGCTGACCCAATACGAAGTGCGAACCCAAAGCAAGAACACCACGCCCACGACAAGCATGATGAAGGATTCGAAATACAAACCCAATCGCGCGCGGATGTTCGAGCAATTCCGGCGGCCCGTGCCCGCGAAAAAAGCCGAACGGGTTGGGCGGATAAGCCTCCGAAACGCGCGGCGGCGCGGTGGGAATGCCGGACGGCGCAGCGGGAGTGGTCGTTTTCTCCGCCGCGAACAGCGGCGCAAACACTCCCAGGCAGATTCCCCCCGCGATCAGCCCGCTTAACATTCGTTGCTTCACCCGATGTCCCTCGCTGCGGTTTTCGTCGTGCCCACGTTCGAGGCCATTCTAACGAATTCCCCCGCAAGTCGCAGGGTTTAGCCCGGCAACCGCAGCCACCCCGTCAAAGAGACCTCTTGCGCCGGGCGAGGCTACTTGTTGTGGTGGAAGCCGCGGCGGCGTTGGGAACTGTAGCGCTGCAGGGCATCTTCGATTACCGGCCAGGCTTGTTCGGCGGGCAGGAAATCATCGACTTCCACAGTTTTGCCTTCCAGTTGCTTGTAGTCCTGAAAGAATCGCCTCAGCATGGTCAGCCGATGTTGCGGGAGTTCGTGGGCATCTTGAAAATCGTTGTATTCGGGGTCGTTAACCGCCACCGCGAGGATTTTGTGGTCTTTCTTACCGCTGTCTACCATTGTCATCAGCCCGATGGCCCGCGATTGCACCAACGTCAGCGGATAGACTTTTTCTTGGCAGAGCACCAACACATCAAGCGGGTCATCATCCTCGGCCAGAGTTTGCGGAATGAATCCATAACTCGCTGGGTAATGCACGGCGGAATACAGAATTCGATCCAGCCGCAGCAGCCCGGTTTCTTTGTCCAATTCGTACTTCACGTTGGAACCGCGGGGAATTTCGATGACGCTGCTGAAAATTTTGGGGGCTTCTTCGCCGGGGGTTACATCGTGCCAAGCGTGTGTCATGGGATCATTCTTCAAGGGAAAGGCTGTCAAAATGGAGGGATCGGTTCGGGCCGAAAAGAGAGCGTCATGCGGGGCGGCGGACGAAAAACTGCCACGCCCCCATTGCCGCTTGCGGGCGACCATACCGAAACGTAGTTCTCCAAACGGATTTCGACAAGCCAAGTTCCGAGAAGAAGTCAGAAAAGACGAACGGGATGCGTCACCCCATGTGATGGGAAGCAGTACAAAGAGTTAAACCTCGGCCAAGAAATCCCTGTTTACAAAAAACAGCGGTAAGGCAGTAGCCGCCGGTTCCGAAAAGGAAAAACCGGCGACTGCTGCCTTACCGCTCGATGATTTTGCGGAAAATTCGGGCTGCTCCCACAATTCGCGGCCCAACTCCTTGACGGACGGGGGTTTTTCAGGTGATATTAAGGGTATCCGTGTAGTTTCTGGGTGTCGGTCAAAATCAATACGGGGACGCACGGCACGACGAAGGAGGCAAACTGCGGACAACCCGATTGCCCACAGCGCTGTCTGGCCGATGCGTCCCCGTAATCTCACTCCATTTGGAAGACCTGCCTGGAAAAGCGTTGTTTAGAGTTCGACGTTCGGCCGCGCGGGACGGTTGCCGCCATTGTTATTATTGCCGCCGTTATTGTTTCCACGCTGACGTCCGCCTTGTCCCGGTTGACCGCCGCGACCACCACCGAAGTTGCTGAAGCGTTCGGTGTAATACTTTTTGAGTTCGGCTTCGTCGAGATAGCCGTCTTTGTTTGCCGTCCATGTCGCCGAAGCGATCCGCGGTGCGATCATCGACTTCGGACTTGCTAAGTTTTTTGTCTTTGTTGGTGTCGCGTTCCATCATGCGGGCGATGAGGGGGGTCACGAAATCGGGCCGTTGTTCGGCGCGGTCGATTTTGCCGTCGTTGTTTTTATCCAAGGTTTTCAAGGACTTGGTCGCGGCACTGATTTCCTCTGCGGAGAGTTCGCCGTCTTTGTCGGTGTCCAATGCCGTCATGATGGGATTGCCACCGCCGAATCCGCCGCCAAAACCTCCTCGTTGGCCGCCCCGTCCGCCGCGACCGCCTTGGCCGGGTTGGCCGGGTTGTTGAGCGAACGCATCCAGGGGAATCAACAAAGCCGCCACTGCCAGTCCTGCCAGAAATAAACGCATTTTTTTCTCCTAAACAAATGGGGGAGCCAGTTCGCCCGCTAGCATATGGGGCGAGTGTGAAACCAATCCCGAGCTGAACCACCAGCTCCGGTTAAGGGATCTAAACCCCAGGAATTCTGAGGAAGTTTCGCCTTTTTCCCGAAGATTTCCTCGACTTTCGCCAATTCCGTGGAATACTGATCATAAGTTTAGAAATCGGAATCGCGGGTTGGCCCGAAAGCGCGGGTTTTGACGAACGCCTATTTCTGGTATTTGGGAATGTTGGGTTCGGGAACTTCCTGAACCAGGCGGTTGATGATGTCTTCCGTCGTCAAGCCCTCGGCTTGGGCTTGGAAGTTCGTGGAAATCCGATGCCGCAGCACGGGGATCGCCACGCGGCGGATGTCTTCCAGCGAAACGCTGGGGCGGCCATCCATCGCGGCCACGGCTTTTCCGCCCGCAATCAGATATTGACCCGCGCGGGGGCCGGCTCCCCAGTCCACCACGTCTTGGACGAACTTCGGTGCGCGGCATCCGCGGGCCTTGTGGCACGAACCAAACGGGCCACGTAATTGATTGTCAACGGGGTGGCTTCAATCTGGCTGATTTGCCGCTGCAAATAGGTGATCGACTTCGCGGAAAGCACTTTGCGAACTTCGGGCTTTTCGCCTTTGGTCGTCGCCGAGAGCACGGCTTCTTCTTCGTCCAGATTGGGATAATCCACTTTCACGTTGAACATGAAGCGGTCTAATTGGGCTTCGGGCAAAGGGTAGGTTCCCTCTTGCTCGATGGGGTTTTGCGTGGCGATCACGAAAAACGGTTCGGGCAAAGGATAGGTCGTTTGTCCCGCCGTGACTTCGCGTTCCTGCATCGCCTGCAACAAAGCCGCCTGCGTTTTGGGCGGGGTGCGGTTGATTTCATCCGCCAGCAGCACGTTGGTGAAGACCGGCCCTTGCACGAAGCGAAACTCGCGTCGGCCTTCATCGGTTTCTTCCAGTACGTTGGTTCCGGTGATATCCGAAGGCATGAGATCCGGCGTGAATTGAATTCGCCGAAACGATACGTCCAGAATTTGGGCGATGGTGCTGACGATCAGAGTTTTCGCCAAGCCGGGAACGCCCACCAATAGGCAATGCCCGCCGGTGAAAATCGCCGAGAGGATCTGTTCGATGACGATTTCTTGCCCGATGATGACCTTGTGCAATTCCTCGACCATCAGGTCGTGGTGCTTTTTGAACTTGGTCAAAAACTCGTCGAAATCCCGTTGTTCACCCGCCAAGAGACCACGCTCCTTTTCGATTGAAGATAACGCCGCACAACCGATTTTAGCGCGCCACTCCCCCTACGGAAAGGGAAGCCCGGTTTTGGGATTTCTTCCCCAAGCCGACGCCTTGGCGTTGGTTTGCCGGCAAGCCGGCGGGTTGGGGTATTATACGGACCTCTCAGGCAAGCTGGGTTAGTTCGGTTTGTTATCGGCGGAGCCGACCAGTTTTTTGTCTTCGTATTGTGGCTTTTGCAATTCTTCCTGCTTTTCGGGCATCCAATTTTCCGTCGCCCAAAGGATCGCGCGGTAGTCTTCACTGCCGGTGAGGAGGTAACGGCCATCGGGGGAAAACCGCACGGAATTGACAGGACGGGTGTGGCGTTTCAGCGTGAGAACTTCCGTCGCCGGCGGAATCGGCAGCGGCGAATAACCGGGAATGCGGGTGTCCCACACGATCACCGTGTTGTCGGCACTGGCGGTCACGGCCCGCAGGCCGGATTCCTCGTTTCCGCTCTGCTTGCCGTCGCCGTTCAGATCTTCCAGCGGAGAGAACGCCACATCCGTGACTTTGGCCGAATGCCCTTCCAACAGCAGTTTGGCTTTCAGGCGGACTTGGCCCTCGGTCTCTTCCATTTTCCAAAGCACGGCTTTGTTGTTCGCGGAGCCGGTCAAGATTCGCTGTCCATCTTCCCCGAAGGCCACGCAAAGCACCGCATCTCCTTGCGGTTCCGAACAGGCGATTTCCTGCGCAGTGGCCGTGTTCCACAAGCGAATGGTCTGATCCTGCGAGACCGTGACCACCCGGCTGCCATCGGGAGAGAACGCAGCATCCAGCACGTCGCCGGTGTGCCCTTTGAAACTGCGGACGTGTTCGGCCTGGAAACTTTCGCGGCCATTCGGGGTCAGCTTCCACAAGACGACGGTTTCGTCATTCGCGGCGTTCCTGTTGCTGACGGTCAACAGGTACTTGCCCGAAGCATCGCCTGGGATGCCATGCGAAGCCCAAACCGCGGCGTTGACGGGGCCGCCATGGACAGCTTGCAGTTTGACCATGCCCTGCCCGGTTTTTACGTTCCAGACGCGGGCGGCATTGTCGCGTGCTCCCGTCACGAGGAACTCGCCACCCGGAGAGAACGCCGCCGAGGCGACTTCGCCTTGCGCCGTCAAAGTGATCGTCGGGGTCTTGCCGATGGGAATGGCTTTCGCGGCATCCAATGGCCATTGACGGGCGTCGCTAAAACCGAGCACCGCAAAAACGGGTTGCGCACTCGCGGGAGAAAAGGCGACGGACGATACTTCCAAACCGTCGTTCACATCGAACCTCGCCAACGATGTCCCCCCGGATGCCGAGTCGTCGGGAAGCCGCCAGCCGTGAACCATGCGGTCAACCCGGTTTGTGGCGAGAACGAAGCGGCCATCGGGCGAGATTGCGGCGGAATTGGTGGAAGGCAACAAAAGGTCATCCGCCGAGACGCCGGTAAACAAATCGGCCAGTTGCCCAGCCAATTCGTGGGGCGGCTGGTCGAGTTGGTCCGCCAACTGGTCTGGGATTTGCGACTCCAACACCCTGACGCCTTGCTGCCAACCGCCCCTTTGGATGAATTCCTGAAAATCGGCATGGGGGTTAATCAGCTTCCAAGCCCGCTGCAAGGTTTCGGCGGGGGCATCCTTCTTGGAAAGTTGATTGCCCAAGTTGGCGATCAGCGTGAGCACACGGCCTTCGGGGCGGAGTTTCCGTGGAGATTTCGGATTTTGAACGTCCCAAACCCTGACGATTCCATCGACACAGGTCGTCACCAACCGACGTCCATCGGCACTTAAGTCCAAGGAACTGACTCCCTCGGGATGCGTGAGTTGCCAGTTGGCCACGGCGGTTCCTGTTGTGGTGTCCCATTGGCTCACGGCTTTGTCGTAGCTGGCACTCAAAAGCCGTTGTCCGCCGGGCAAAAATCGCAGTCCGACGATGCGGTCGCTGTGGGCGTAGCGATTATTGAAGCGTCTGATTTTCTGTTCTTCGGGCCGAGCCGTTCCCGGCCTCCAACGCCATAAACTGCATCCGCCATTGGCATCGGCGGTGGCGAACAGCAGTCTGCCCGAACCATCAAGGCTGTCGGAAAAGGCCGCAGCGGTGACTTCCGCGGAGTGCGCCCCGAACACGATCGGCGGTTTGTTGCGATCATTCAAATCCCAGAGTTTCGCCTGCCAGGGAAGGTTCTCTTTATCCGGGTTTTCACTTCCGGTGAGAATCCATCGGCCTTGAGCCGCTTGCGGAGACACGGCGACCGCTCCCCCGGGGCCGGTATTGTTCAGCGTTCTTTTTTCGATGCCGGCCACCACGTCCCAAATGCGGGTGGTTTGGTCTAAAGCGGCCGTTGCCAATTGTTTGCCATCGTCAAAGTACACTCCGGTGGGGATCTGATTGTTGTGTCCTTCGGCAATGGTAAGTTCCGGCTTCAGATGGTTGTTGGTTTTGTTCAAGTCGTAAATTCGCGCTGTGCTGTCGCGACTGGCGGTGACAATTTTATTGCCCTGCTCCGTGAAGGAAAACCCGACGGCATCCACGCTGCCTCGATGCCCATCCAGCGGCGACCCGTTGACCAGGTAGATTTCGGTTTTCGCATCTTTGTCCAGGCTCCAGCGTCTGGCGGTTTTATCGTGGCTGACGGAAAGGATCCAAGTTCCTTGGGGGTTGAAGACGCAATCGCGGACGTATCCGCTGTGTCCCCGGAAGGTTTTCATGGCGGTCACGGTTTCTGCCGGGCTTTCCCGGTCCACGTTCCAAACTTTGACGAGGTTGTCATCCGCTCCGGTTACCAGAACCAGATCGCGGGAATCGGCTTTCTCGGTCCTGCCGAAGGCCACCGAGCGGATTGGCCCATTGTGGCCCTGCAATTCGCGGAACGGGGTTTGCGGAATTGGCTCGCCTTTGATGTGCATTTCGTAAATCCGCTTCGAAGAAATCTGCGGAATGTCTTCTGGCCGCCAGACCAACACGCGATGATTGCGGTCTCCGCTCGCGAGGAATCGGCCATCCGGCGAGCAAGCCACCGTGTAAATCGGGGCTTGATGCCCAAGAAACGGGGGCAACTGCTTGATTTTACTCTCATCCCGCCAACCGCCGGTGGGGTCTGACCAAATCACCGCCTTGCCGTCATTGCCGACGGTCACGATTTGGGTTGCGGGGATCGGTATAAGCCGGCCGTTTTCTTCGATAAGATTGCCCTCGGCGTCTTGCTTGAAGTTCGGACAGAATGCCGCATCCCAAACGACCCCGGCATGGCCCGGCGTGTTGGTCCCAAACAACCTCGCCAATTGCTTGCCGGTGGCCACGTCCCAGACCCGGGCACTTTCATCCAGCGATGCAGTCAGCAGATTCCTGCCATTCTGCGAGAACTGCACGCTGACCACGGCCTCCATGTGGCTGCTTTCGTGCTTTTTCTTGTAATCTTCATCGGAATCGGCGCTGGAATTCGGCAGACCGAAGTTGCGGGCCACCGGTTGTTTGTTTTCGAGATCCCAAAGTTTGACGTAGCCCTGCGACTGGTCATCGGTGGCTAAGGCGAGCAGCTTGCCGTCCGGGGAAACTGCGGCATCGTAAATGGTGAGTTTCTCGGAGAACGGCAGTTTCACGCTGGATTTGGCGTCGTACCCATTGCAGATTTCAACCAAGCCGTTTTGACCGGCGATGACAAACTTTTGCCCGTCCCCGATCAATGCCACGGTTTCCAGCGGTTGACTGCCGACGGATTTTTTCTCGGCCACGTCGCACAAATGCCTCAGATAGCCCCATTCCCAATTGCGGAAGCGGGGATTCGTTCCCTCGAGCAGTTTTTTGGCAGACTCGAAAGAGTTCTCTTCGATCTTGGCCGCCGCCAAGCCCACCTTGGAAACGTAGGCTTCGCGCTGTTCTTTGATTTTCGCTTCGGTCTCGGCAATCACGGCAATTTCGGCTCTGATCCGCTGCTCATCCGCGATGACCCGCTGCTCATCCGCCATGATCTCGTTGAGGCGGGCGACCATTTCCTGGGCCACGGCTTTTTCCCGGCGTTGATCCGCCAACCGCCGTTGTTCGACCGCTTCTTTGCGGCGAGCTTCTGCCAGTTCGCGTTGTTGCGTTTCCTTTTCTTTGGCCTTTGTTTCGGCAATCACGGCTTTTTCGGCTTTGTCCCGCTGCTCATCCGCGATGGCCCGCTGCTCATCTGCAATGACGCGCTGCTCATCCGCGATGATCGCGTTGAGGCTGGCAATAATTTGCTGCACCACCGCTTCTTTCCGGCGTTGATCCGCCAACCGCTTTTGTTCTTCCGCTTCTTTGCGACGTTCTTCCGCCACTTCGCGTTGTTTCGCTTCGTCTTCTTTGGCCTTTGTTTCGGCAATCACGGCTTTTTCGGCTTTGTCCCGCTGCTCCGCTGCGATGTCCCGCTGCTCAGCCGCGATGACGGCTTGCTCTTCCGCCATGATCGCATTCAGGCGGGCGACCATTTCCTGGGCCACGGCTTCTTGCCGGCGTTGAACCGCCAACCGCTTTTGTTCTTCCGCCAGTTCGCGTTGTTTCGCTTCATCCTCTTTGGCCTTTGTTTCGGCAATCACGGCTTTTTCGGCTTTGTCCCGCTGCTCAGCCGCGATGACCCGCTGTTCATCCGCCATGATCTCATTCAGGCGGGCGACCATTTCCTGGGCCACGGCTTTTTCCCGGCGTTGATCCGCCAGTTCACGCTGGTGCTTCTCGTTCTCTCGGGCTTTGGCCTCTTGCTCCAATGCGACTTGCTCTCGCTTTAAGGCATCTTCAGCGGCTTTTCTGAGACCCGCTTCGATGTTTTTGGCATCAATTGCCTTTTGTTCCGCGATTTCTGCCTTTCCCTTGGCTTCCACGGCGGCGGCCCGTTCATTCACCGCCACTTTTTCGGCTTCCACGGCGGCGGTCTTTTCGTTGTTGATCCAGAACGCGGCCCCGCTGACCACCACGAACAATGCGGCGATCAGCGCCAGGCCCGCGCGTTTGGCGGCCACCAGCCGTTTTTGACGGGCGTCGCGTTCGTCGCTGGCTTTGGCAATGTCTGCTTTGAGCTTCTCGTGGGCCGCATCTTTGGGGTCCAAAAGCGAAGAGGCCAAATCGTAGTCGCCTTTGGTCATCGCACAGCGGGCATAGGCCAAACGGGCGGCTCCCAAACTGGTGTGCGCGCGTTTGTTGCCCGACCAAAGTTTGAGGGCTTCTTCAAAACCGAACCGCGCCTTAGCGTAGGCTTCGTAATTGTCGCTTTCTTCGGCGCGTTCGAGATCCTCTTCCGCGACGGCGGCCATCGTGATGCTTTCCGAATGCGCCAAGTACGTGCGAACCGCCGCCTGAAATTCCTGCACGCTTTTGTAGCGGTCTTTGAAATCGGTCGACATCGCCTTGTACGCAATTTCGATCAGCTCGCCGGTGTGTTCGGTCGGCACGATTTTGTTTCTTGCCGCGGACATCAGGCATTTCATCGCGTTTTTACCGCGATGCGGAGGCCGGCCCGTCACGATTTCAAAAAGAATCGCGCCGAGAAGATAAATATCGCTATGCGGCCCGATTTTGGTGATAGGGCCGGTCGCCATTTCCGGGGCCATGTAGGCCGGCGTGCCCCCCATGCTGCTGCTGCGAACAATGCTGCGTTGCTTGCTGAACTTGTCGGTCGGCATGGCCAACCCCCAGTCCATCACCAAGACTTCGCCGAACTCGCCGAGCATCACATTTTCGGGCTTGAGGTCGCGGTGAACCACGCCCCTTGCATGGGCGAAGGCCACGGCGTCGGCGACGCTCATCAAGATTTCCAAGTTGTCGTGGGCCGACTTCTGGTGGATCGTGTCCAACCAGGGATTGCCCGTGACGTTTTTCATCGAATAAAACAAGGCATCGTGCTGATCGCGGCCCACATCGTAAATCGGCACGATGTTCGGGTGGTCGAGTTCCCCCGTGACCACGGCTTCCGCGAGGAATTTCGTGTGCTGATCGCGTTTCCGGCTCGAAGAGGCTTTGGCCTTCAGCATCTTCACCGCCACCATGCGGTCGATCGATGTTTGCCGGGCGTTGAAGACTTTCCCCATCCCGCCTTCGCCCAAGACGCTGATAATCTGGTAATCGGCTTGGTGGCTGTCGGCTTCCGATTCGTCTTGCAGTTTGCGTTGCTGAATCATCAGCCCGCTGCCTTGGGCGGCTTGGGCTCCGGATATCTCTGCAGACCCCATCGCATCCGTGCGTCCGGCTCCCTCACTGCTGCCCGAATCCGTGCCTCCCGCTTCGGAATGAACCTCCGAGATCATCGTTTTGTCGTTGCTGTCGCCGGCATCGTTCATATCGGCCCACGATGAATCTTCCGTGGTTTTGGGGCTGTTTGCGGCTTCTTCGGCGGTGAGGGTTTTGCCCTCTTTTTGTCCCCCCAGCCTTCCTCTCCGCCGAGTGGCGTTGTTTTCAACGCGGCATCGCCGAGATCGCTTGAATCTTGCTCTCCGGAACCGCTGTCATTCGCCACGAAGGTTTGATCGTAGCTGCTTCCCCCAGAGCCATCGTCGGGTGTGTCGTGCGGTTTGGCCTCGTCCGACTCCTGCGACGAAGAGTATGCTTCAGACAAAGAGTCGCGATTGACCGATTCTTCGTCTGCTTCGGACGAGCCATCAGGTTTGGCAGGGGGAATTCATCTGAAATAAAGGTCTCGCTGACGCTGCTCAGCCCTTGTTCGTCGGGTTCCCCCGGTCCCTTAACGACAGCGTCATACGTCTTGCCTGGGTCAGCCGCCTCGAATTCCTCGACCTCTTGGGCTTTTTGTAGTGCCGCCACGTCCAAGGTGGCTTGGTCCCCGTCGATCTCATCGTTGTCTCGCGATTTGACCGTCATGCCGGAGGGGATTTCATCGTCCACGCCGCCCCAATAGACGGACATCCGCACGATGTCTTCTTCTTCTAAGTTCAAGGGTTTGGGGGCAAGATTCCCGGAGGAGTCCTCGTCGGACAGCATCTCGGAGGCTTCGTAGGTCAACGCGTTGTCGTCCACGTCCCAAGTTTCCGGTTCGGACGAGGAAGACAACCCCGTTCCGGGCCAACCAAGCCCAGAAATCGCTTGGGGAAGCGACCCGGCATCGGCGGCAAGATCGTCATCGGGAGAACCGCCCGGATCGGGCGCATCCGCAGATTCCGAATGTGGGATTTCCCATGAGTGGCCGCACGCGGGGCATTCACCCGATTGAGCGGCTTCCGGAGACAGATCGTGTTGACAATGGGGGCACTGTGACATCGAATTTTTCTCGCCCTGAAACAAATCGAACCAATCCAAACCGACCTGCAACCTCTTCCCACAAGGGAAGGCGGAGGGGGTACACTTCAATCCTACCTTGACAAAAGCCAAACTCTCAACAGGGAATCACGAGAGTTCGCAGAAATTCCGCAAATCCCACGCGACCCATCCTGCTCGCCTGCAAATCGTGAATGATGCAATGAGGAATCCCTACGAGCGCGGCAAAGTTTTCCGAAATTCCGCAGTGTTCCACCAGTTGACATCGGCGGCGGACTCATCTCAGCTTCGCAGGTTTCTCTTCAAACTGCCAGCACGAAATTCCCTGGGTTTTGGAAACCCTATAATCGGGCCATTCCTAATGGCACGAGAAGTAAAACCCACGCTTTGGTCGCGTTCGGTGAAATCCGCAAAACCCGCTTTGCGATGGCCTTTGTTATAATCGGGCGCACCATTTCCAAGGAAAACGCCATCGCCAACACGCGCATTCAAGAAAGGGTTTCCGACGTGAAGATTACCGACGTGCGTGCCGTCCAACCCATTGCGGCGAATTCTCCCCCGACTGGCGAACCAGCATGGGGCAAATTTTGGTCGCAGTCGAAACCGATCTGGGCTTACGCGGCTACGGAGTTGGCGGCGGAGGTTTGGCGGGTTTGCACGTGGTCCGCACGGTGTTGCGGGACCTGTTGATCGGCCGTTCGCCCGAAAAGGTCGAATCGTTGTGGGCAGAAATGTACGCTGCCTCAATGCCTTTCGGTCAAAAGGGCTTGGCCATCATGGCGCTCTCCGGGTTGGATTTGGCCTTGTGGGATCTGCGCGGCAAATTGCAGCGAAAACCCGTCGCCGAGCTATTGGGCGGACGAGTCGGCGAACCAATTCCCACCTACGTTACCGTTTGGGACGACATCCCGCCGGAATCCGCCGAGTCGCATCGCGCCTTCAAATTGCACATTCCGCCGGTGGACCCCGCCATCCGTGTGGCGGACGTTCTCGAACGGGTGCAACGACGCGCGGGCGGCCATCGGGTCCGAGCGGGATCTGATGATCGACTGCTGGATGGGCTGGGATTTGGAAAGCACCGTTGCCGCTGCGAAAGAGTTGGAGCCTTTTCATCTGCGTTGGATTGAAGAACCGCTGCCCGTCAACGACCTCGCCGGTTACGACCGACTTGCGGAGGCATCGCCGATTCCGATTGCCGGCGGCGAACACGAATTTACCGCAGATGGCTTTCGCCCTTGGATCGAAAATCGCCGGCATCGCGTGTTGCAGCCCGACATTTGCTGGTGCGGCGGGATGACCGAAATGGTCAAAATCTACCAAATGGCTGCCGACTTTGGGTTGGAGGTCTGTCCGCATCGCGGTGGAGAACTTTGGGGCTTGCACGCCCTCGCGGGGCTTTCCGCCCACCCGCTCGCGGAATCGGGAAGACCTTGGATGACTTGGGTCCAAGGCCAACCGCCCATCGAAAACGGCCACATCACGCTCGGCGATGCCCCCGGTTTCGGTGCCATCTTCGACGAAGCCAACCTACCGATTCCGCAAACGTGATTCGCAGTTATCGAGAATTTCAAAATTTCGGCGGATGGGGAGGCAGGATCTTGTGTGTTTTACGAAAGTTGGTCTTTTTTTGAGCCGCGAAGTATCCCTACCGTCGGCCACCGCTTGGAGTTGCGAATCAATTTCTGATGTGTTTGAGACTCTCAAACGAAAGCGGTTGTCATAGTTCCCGCGCCAATGATTTGTTCCTGAACCGCGAAGCGGTGGAGGCACGTAGCCGTCGGCGTAAGGGGCAGGTGAAGATGCTTTTTGGGATAGCGATGGGGGAACTCATGAAGAATCTCCGGCACCTCGGGCAAATTTGTGGTTGCTTTGCTGATTCTCTTATCTCCCACAAGACGATCGTTTCGCGATCATCCCGTTTTCCTTTGCGGTTAGGTCGAAGAGCCAAGAGCGGAGAGCCAGAATAAAAGATCGTCTCGCAACCAACTTCAGCCTTTGCGAGAAAAGGCGAGCAAAAGACGTGCCCGGCGCAAGCCGGCTGTTTCTGTGGCGGGCTTCAAAAAACCGAAATAGTTCTTGCCCCGCAGAGATCACGGTTTTTCCGCGACGGCGGGTTTTTGGGAAGCAGGGACATCCAACGGCACAAAGCCCCCGCGGGGTTCGGCCACCGCAGGGCCGCCGTACTTCGCCATCTCGTTTCGCCACGCCAGCGCAGCCGCCGGTTTTTTCCATGCGGTATAAAGCCGAACCAGCTTCTCCACCGCTTCCCGCAAACAACGCTCATGGATCGCTTCAGGAAAGATTGCCTGCCGATGAACCAAATCGTGAAACCCGCCCAAAAGGATCGGAGCCGCTTTCTCGTAGTCTCCCATTCGTCGGAGCGAATCTCCCCACAAAATGCTAAGTTGTGCATACGCCCAGCGCTCTCTGCAGATTGATCCAAAATCGGCAGCGTTTGTTCCGCCCTCTGCCTTCTGCTCGCAAATTGATCCAAAGTCGGCAGGGTTTGTTCCAGAATCGCAGCCGCCTCTTGAGCGCGATCGGCCAGCAAATAGGCTTTCACAAGATTTTGCAGTGCCTGCAATGAAGAGGCATTGCGAATGCCAAGTTGCTGCTTGAGGAATTCAAAGCAGTGTTCGCAATGCGGAATCGCTTCGCGTCCTCGTCCGCTGTTGATGTAGGCCATCGCAAGAACTTCCTGGCTGCTCAGCGTCAGGGGATGGTCCGGTCCCAGTTCGGCTTGCTGTGTCTTGAAGGTCTGCTCCTTTAACTTGATCGCTTCGGCGACCTGTCCGGCTTTCTCATAAGCGCTTGTGCGGTTGGCTTTGCCAGCCGGCAGATCGGGGAAGCCCGCTTCGTGTCTGGCTTTGCGTGCTTTGATGGTCTGCTTGCTGAGCGTGATCGCATCGGCAATCCGGCCGGCCTTCCCGTAGGCACAGGCCAGGCGACCCAGGCTCTTAAGCGTCTCGGGATGGCCCGGCCCCAGTTTGGCTTTTCTGGTCTCGAACGGCCTGCTCGTAAAGAGGAATCGCTTCGGAGAGGCGGCCCGCACTCTCGTAAGCATAGGCGAGAATGGTCTGGCTCTCTGAGAGTCTCGGGATCGTCCGGCCCCAGTTTGGCTTTTTGTGCCTGGAGGGTCTGCTCAAACAGGGGGATTGCTTCGGCGAACCGCCCGGCGGATGTGTAGGCGTGGATAAGATTGGCCGACTGTGGAGTGTCTCGGGATGGTCCGGCCCCAATTTGGCTTTTTGGGCTTTAAGGGTCTGCTCGTGCAGGGGAATCGCTTCGGTGAACGCCCGGCTGATGAGTAGGCATAGGCCAGGCAGTTTTGGGTGGCCAGCGTAGAGGGGTCGTCCGGCCCCAGTTTGGCTTTTTGGGTTTTGAAGGTCTGCTCATAGAGCGAAATCGCGTCGGCGAACCGCCCGGCTCCCTGGTAGTCGTGGGCAAGGTTGGCCTGAGACTGAAGCGTCTTGGGATCGTCAGGCCCCAATTTGGCTTGGCGTGCTTTCAGCGTCTGCTGATCGAGTGGGATTGCTTCCGGGAACCGCCCGGCCAATGAGTAGGCGAAGGCGAGGTTGGCCTGGCTGTAAAGCGTATCGGGATGGTCCGGCCCCAATTTGGCTTGGCGTGCTTTCAGCGTCTGCTCGTGGAGGGGAATCGCTTCGGCAAGTCGCCCGGCTTTCCTGTAAGCATAGGCGAGGTTGGCCTGGCAGGTCAGCGTTTCGGGATGGTCCGGCCCCAACTCGAATCTTTGTGCCTTGAGTGTCTGTTCAAAAAGGGGAATCCCCTTGTCGAACCGCCCGGCATCCGCGTAAGCGGAGGCGAGGTTGGTCTGACTCGCAGCGTTTCGGGATGATCCGCTCCCAACTTGGCCTGTTGTGCCTTGAGGGTCTGTTCCTTTAGCGCGATCTCTTCATCGCGACGCCCGGCTTTCCCGTACAGATGGCGAGGGTGGCCTGAGTGCCCAATGTCACGGGATGATCCGCTCCCAGTTTGGCCTTTTGTGCCTCGATGATTTGTTCCGCGAGTTGAGTCGCATCGGCGAGCCGTTCGGCTTTCGCATAACAGATGGCGAGGTTCGTCTGGGTCTTGAGCGTATCGGGATGCTCCGCCCCCAGTTTGGCTGTGCGGGCCTTGAGGATCTGCTTATAGAGGGGAATCGCGTCGGCGTGCCGATCGGTTTCCCCGTAAGCGTAGGCGAGTTTTTTCAGGATGCTGAGCGTCTCGGGGTGGTTCGGTCCCAGCTTGACTTTTTGTGCCTTGAGGGTCTGCTCATAGAGAGAAATCGCGTCCGCGAGCCGCCCGGCTTTCTTGTAAACGTAGGCGAGGTCAACCTGGCTCTCGAGCGTGTCGGGATGGTCCGGCCCGAGTTAGGCTTTGCGTGTCTTGAGAGTCTGTTCGAAAGAAAGAAATCGCTTCGGCGAAACAGTCGGCTTCCTCATAAGCCTTTGCCAAGTTGTGCAGACTTTGGAGCGTATCGGTGTGGTCCGGCCCCAGTTTGGCTTTGCGTGCTTCAAAGGTCTTCTTAAAGAGAGAAATCGCGTCGGCGAAGCGTGCGCCTTTATGTAACAAATGGCCAGATTTGTCTGATTCTTGAGCGTATCGGGATGGTCCGGCCCCAGTTTGGCCGTGTGCGCCTTGAGGGTCTGCTCAAACAGGGGAGTGCTTTGGCGAACTGCCCGGCTTTCATGTAGGCGAAGCCAAGGCCAGCCTGACTTTTGAACGTATCGGGATGGTCCGGCCCGAGTTTGGCCATGCGTGCTTTGAAGGTCTGTTCAAAGAGGGGGATTGCTTCGTCAAGCCGCCCGGTACTCCCATAACAGTTGGCGAGGTTGGACTGGCTCTCGAGTGTCGCCGGATCGTCCGGCCCCAGTTTGGCTTTTTGTGTTTTGAGGGTCTGCTCAAACAGGGGGAGTGCTTCGGCGAACCGCCCGGCTTTGCCGAAAGCCATTGCCACGTTTTTCAGACTGTCGAGCGTATCGGGATGGTCCGGCCCCAGTTTGGCTTTCCGAGCCTTGAAGGTTTGCTCAAACAGGGAGAGCGCTTCGGCGAACCGGCCGGCTTCCCCGTAACTGATGGCGAGGTCGTTCTGGCTCTTGAGCGTCTTGGGATCGTCCGGCCCGAGTTTGGCTTTCCGTGCCTGGAGAGTTTGCTCGAAGAGGGAATCGCTTCGGAGAGCCGACCGGTTTTCTCGTAACAGATGGCAAGGTAGTTCTGGCTCTCGAGCGTCTTAAGATCGTCCGGCCCCAGCTTGGCTTTCCGCGACTTCGAAAACCTGCTCAAACAGCGGAATCGCTTCAGCGAACCGACCGTCTATTGAGTAGAGATAGGCGAGGTAGCCCTGGCTCTCGAGCGTATCGGGATCATCCGGCCCCAGTTTGGCTTGGCGTGCCTTGAAAGTCTGTTCAAGGAGGGGGATGGCTTCGGCGAGACGCCCGGTTTTCTCGTAACACATGGCGAGGTAGTTCTGGCTCTCGAGCGTCTTGGGATCGTCCGGCCCCAGTTTGGCTTGGTGTGCCTTGAAAGTCTGTTCAATGAGGGAGATCGCTTCGGGGAATCGGTCGGTTTTCATATAGCAGAGCGCGAGGTCGGATTGACAACGCAACGTCTTGGGATCGTCCGCCCCCAATTTGGCTTGGCTTGCTTTGAGCAT
>CAWAVN010000006.1:0-24422 GCA_963785505.1 uncultured Planctomycetaceae bacterium | reverse complement strand
ACGCCACCGGTCACGATCGACAACACCAGGATCTCCGAAAATATAGTGCAAAACACATCCAATGGCGGTGGAGGCGGCCTGGATACGACGATGGCTCTGCGATGGATCTGGACACGGCCACAACCATGGTGACAATCACCAATAGTCAAGTCATCGGCAACAGCGCGCTAGGGCGGCGGGCTTTGGAACGATCTCCGTGGAACCTTAAACATCGACGGCACGCTGATCCTGGATAACACCGCCGGCGGAGACTCAGCCGATCAAGGCGGCGGCGGGATTTACAACGCCGGCGGCATCGTCACGCTCACCAGCGATGCCTCCCAAACGCTTGTTCTCGCCAACGTCGCCGGCGGAAGTGCCGGCAGCGGGGGCGGGATTCTCAACAATGGCGGCACGCTCAATGCCACCGGAGCCGTAATCGAAGGCAACGCCGCCAATCGGGCGGGCGGGGCCATCGAAACCACGACCAGCAGCGGACGGAATGCCAATGTGACGCTGACCGATGTGACGATCTCTTCCAACGTCGTCGGCAACTCGCCCGGTAACGGCGGCGGGATTCACGTCACCGATCTTGCCGGCGACGAAGCCAGCACCGTCACCATCACGGGCGGTTCCATCGATCAGAACTCCGCCGCCAGCGAAGGCGGCGGAATCTGGAACGATGAAGGCGGCATATTGACCGTCAACGGAACGGGCCTCTCCGGCAACACCGCCAGCGGAGCATCATCCACCAATGGGGGCGGCGGGATCTTCAACAACGGCGGAACCGTTACCATTCAAAGCGACGGGGAAACTGCCGTGACCATCGGGAGTAACGTGGCCGATGGAGCGGCAGGCAGCGGGGGCGGAATCTTGAACTCCGGCGGCACGCTGACCATCACCGATGCCACAATCACTGCCAATTCCGCCGTTCGTGCAGGTGGCGGGATCGAAGTCAATACGGACGGTGGCGCGTCGAGATTCAATCGTCAGCATTACCGGGGCGACCCTCTCCGATAACACTGCCGGCAGTTCGCCCGGCAATGGGGGCGGCGTGCACGTGACCGATTTAGTCGGTGACGGGAGCAGCACCTTCAGCATCACCGACAGCATGGTCACGGGGAACTCCGCCGCCAGCGAAGGCGGCGGGTTGTGGAACGATGCGGGCGGGATGATGTTCATTGCGGGAACCACCATTTCCGGCAACACCGCCAGCGGAGCATCGTCCACTAACGGCGGGGGCGGAGTCTTCAACAATGGAGGCCAAGTCTTCATCGCCGCGGATACCAGCGGCACGGGAAGCAGCATTTCCGGCAACCTCGCCAATGGAGCGGCAGGTTCCGGCGGCGGGATCTTTAACGATGCCGACGGCATCCTGGAGGTTCTGAACAGTTCGATCACCGCCAACTCCGCCAACCGGGCCGGCGGCGGAATCGAAGTTGCCGACGGGACGAACACGCTGCTCACCAACGTCACGCTCGATAATAACGTGGCCACCGGAATGGGTTCCGGCCCCGGCAACGGCGGCGGGTTGCACATTACCGGCGGGGGAACCGTGCAGATCTCGGGGGGCACGGTCAGCGGAAACTCTGCCGCCAACGAAGGCGGCGGGTTATGGAATTCCGCCGACGGCACGCTGACCGTCGGGAACGACACCCCTTCGGGCAGTACCGACCCCTTTATAAATGAAGCGACTGGGACCATGTCCGGCGACATCCAAAGCACAGTGGATGATTTCCGCAATAGCTTGGGAACCCTCAACGACAACAACCCCGGTTCGGTAGGGGATGGTTATCGGCAAATCAATTGGGACGGTGTGCCCGATAGCGTTTCTGCTCCCAATGCTTTTCCGGGTGACTTCTTCAATGCCCCGACTTCGGGACGCGCTCGCGGGGTGGAATTTACCACGCCCGGCACGGGGTTCCAGGTTAGCGCCACTGCTGCGAGCATGAATGGCGTGCGATTCGACAACATCAACAACACTTACAGCACGGATTTCTCCACCTTCAGTGCCGAGCGGCTGTTCACGCCGATCGGCAGCAACGTGACCGTGGTCAACTTCTTCGTGCCGGGCACGAACACCCCGGCAACCGTCACCGGCTTTGGCGCGGTGTTTACCGATGTGGACCTGGCGAATACCACGAAGTTGGAGTTCTTCGATAAGGATGGCAACCTCCTTGCGACAAGGAACGTGTTGGCAACTCCCGGCGATGGCAGCCAATCGTTTACCGGGGTGTCCTTCCTCGATCCCATTATTGCCCAAGTTCGCATCACCACGGGGAACTCGGCTTTAGGGGCGGGCATCAACGATGGCGCGGGGACCGATTTGGTGGTCATGGATGATTTCATCTTCGGCGAGCCGATCGCGATTCCCACCGCAAACCCCGTGATCGACGGCAACATCGCCAGCGGGGCTTCTGCCAGCAACGGCGGGGGCGGGATTCTTTAACTCCGGTGGGATCCTCTCCGTCTACAGCTCCACGATTTCCAACAACACCGCCAATGGTGCGCAGGGAAATGGCGGCGGAATCTTCAATAAAACCAATGGATCGGCCGAAGTGAAAATGTCCACAATTAGTGGAAACGTCGCGACGGGAAGCACTGCCGGCGGCAACGGCGGCGGGATCTTCAATCAGGATTCCCTCACCGTCGAAGACTCCACCCTCTCGGGCAACTCCGCCAACAATCAGGGCGGGGGGATTTTGTCCGAAGGAACATTGTTCGTGTACCAATCCACCCTCAGCGGAAACACCGCCCTAAGCAATGGGGGCGGCATTTCCATCAGCGGGGGGAGCAGTGGGGACATCGAGAACTCCACCATCACCAATAACCTCGCGACCTCGGGAAGCGGCGGCGGGCTTTTCAACGATGCTCTGAGCGACGTGTATTTGGAAAGCACGATTGTCGCCGGCAACTTCAAAACGGACACCACCACCCCCGACGATGTGGATGGACCACTAAACACCGACAGCCAATTCAACCTGATCGGCGTAGGCGACACCTTGACGGGCATCACCACTGGAAACCAAGGCAACCAAATCGGCACGGCGGCAACGCCTTTAGATGCCTTGCTTGGTGCATTGGCGGACAACGGCGGCCCAACGCTCACCCATCTCATCTTGCCGGGCAGTCCCGCGATCAATAAGGGCAGCAATCCCGGTTTCAACGAGTTTGACCAACGGGGAAATGGTTTCCCCCGCACGATTGGCGCTCAGACCGACATTGGAGCCGTCGAGGCTCAAATTCGCTTGTCCATCGCCGGCGGCGGACCCCGCCAAACCGACGTTAAGGTGTTCGATGCCCAAACAGGAACGCTTCTGGCCACCGTGACGCCCTATCCCGGCTTCATGGGCGGGGTTCGCACGGCGGTCGCGGATGTCAACGGGGATGGAACTTTAGACCTCATCACTGGAGCCGGTCCCGGCGGTGGTGCGAACGTGATCGTGTTCGACGGCTCGGACAATTTCACCTCGCAGCTCTACAATTTCATCGTCTTTCCCGGTTTCATGGGCGGAATTTACATCGCGGCGGCGGACTTCGATGGGGATCACATGGCCGACTTCGTGATCGGAGCCGATGCCGGCGGCGGTCCCAACGTGATCGTCATCAGCGGGGCGGATGGCACGACGGTGATGCAAGACTTCTTCCCCTATCCCACCGGCTTCACAGGCGGGGTGCGGGTCGCTACGGGTGACATCACCGGCGATGGAACCCCCGACATCATCACTGGAGCCGGCCCCGGCGGCGGTCCCAACGTCCGCGTCTTCGACGGCTCCATGATGCAGGTCACGACAACTCCGGTGGACATCGGCGGCCCCTTGGGGAATTTCTTCCCCTATTCCGTGAACTTCACCGGGGGCGTCTACGTTGCATCGGGTGACATCGACGGCGATGGACGGGCCGACATCATCACCGGAGCCGGGGCCGACGGCGGTCCCAACGTGAAAGTCTATAGCGGCGCGGATGGTTCCGTTTTGGTCGACTTCTTCGCCTACGCGATTGGTTTCACGGGCGGGGTGACTGTCGGCAGCACCCAAGGGCCGGACAATGATGGAATCGACGACATCATCACCGGAGCCGGTCCGGGCGGCGGACCCAACCTCCGAATCTTCAGTGCGGCCAATGGAATAGCCACCAAGATCGCCGACATGAACGTGTTCGCTCCGAGCTTTACCGGAGGCATTTTCGTCAGCGGCGGCACGACCCCGGCCATGACCGAGCCGCCTCTGCTGTTCGGCGGCGGACCCACAGCAGGAGATGCCGCCCCGCTCACGCAGTCTCAGCTCGATTCGATTGCCGATGCCGCCCTCGTTCGCTTGGCCTCGGAAGGCGCTTCCCAGGCCACGATTGATGCCTTGTCCACGGTCCATTTTGTAGTCACCGATTTGCCCCGAGGCGTGTTGGGACTTTCGCTGCCGGGAACCGTGCTGATCGATGTGAATGCTTCCGGGGCCGGTTTCTTCATCGATTCCACCCCGCTGGATGATTCCGAGTTCGACGCCAACCTGAATGCCGTGTCCACCGCGGCGATCGGGCGGGTCGATTTGCTAACCGTCGTGCTGCACGAACTGGGCCATCAATTGGGAGCAGACGACATTGGCGTTTTGGAACATCCTGAAAGCCTGATGGCCGACTCCCTCACCACGGGAAAACGCCGTCTGCCCAATGCCGACCTCGACGTGTTTTTCGCCAACAGCGATTCCCTGGACTCGGTGCTTTCGTAACGCACTAAGACCCGAACGAACGAAATCAGCCGAACCGGACAATGGCCCGGTTCGGTTTTTTTCTTTTTCGGGCAAATGGCAAAACTGCGCTCGCTCATTTTGCGGAGCTTCATTTTCTCTTCACAGAATCTCGTTAGACTGGAAGATCGGTTATGCGTACTTTCTCCAACCGTAAGGATCTTCCTCGATGAGCGATTTATTGAATCTCAGAGATGCGGCTCGATTTGAAGGCGGCATGAGTCGGCGTTTATTTTTGGCCTACGGAGCCGCCTTGTCGTCGGTCCCGTTTTTGGGGCGCTCCGCCTCTGCGGAAAACACGCTTTCATTCCCTGCCGATCCGTTTGCGCTGGGAGTGGCTTCGGGCGACCCCGACCATCGAGGCATGGTGTTGTGGACGCGGCTGGCTCCGAAACCCTTGGAACCCTACGGAGGAATGCCGAGCCGGGCCGTGGAAGTCGCCTGGGAAGTTTCCGAAGATGAGGCCATGAAAAAAATCGTGGCTTCGGGCTTGGCCCTCGCCACGCCGCAGTTGGGGCATTCCGTCCACGTCGAACTGAACCAGCTCAAACCGGATCGCTGGTATTGGTATCGCTTTCGCGCGGGCGATGCGGTCAGTCCCGTGGGCCGAACCCGCACGCTTCCCGCACCGTCTGCTTCTCCCCAAGAACTCAAATTCGCCTTCGCCTCTTGCCAGAATTACGAGCAAGGCTGGTTCACGGCTTACGAACAGATGGCGAAAGACGATCTCGATTTGGTGGTCCATTTGGGCGATTACATCTACGAATACGAGGCGGGGAAAAATGGGAAGGTCCGCACGCATCTGGGGAATGAAGTGCAATCGCTGGGCGACTACCGCATTCGCTATTCGCAATACCGGCTCGATCCGCTGCTTCAGGGAATGCACGCTGCGCTGCCCGTGGTTTGTGACTTGGGACGATCACGAAGTCGACAACAACTACGCAGGCGATATTTCCGAGGAAATCAACGTCGATCCGGTCGAGTTGCTTCTTCGACGGGTCAATGCCTATCAAGCGTATTACGAAATGATGCCGCTCAGGCATCGCTCACTGCCTTCCGGGCCGGACATGCGGCTTTACCGCAAGGCATCTTTCGGGAAGTTGGCCGAGTTTTTGGTATTGGACACCCGCCAATACCGCACCGATCAACCCAACGGCGACAAAAAATCGCCCCTCAACGCCGAGGCCCTCAATCCCAACAGTACCTTGTTGGGCGCAAAGCAAAGAGGCTGGCTCGAGCGCTCGTTGATAACCTCGCAATCGACTTGGAATATTCTCGCCCAGCAGGTGATGATGGGCTTAGTGGGCTTTGCCAAAGGGGATCATCCGCCCGTGTATTCGATGGATCAATGGCCGGGCTATGCCGCCGAGCGGATGCGGCTGGTGCAGTTTATGGAGGAACGCCGCGTGCCCAACCCGGTGGTGCTCACGGGGGACATTCATTCCAATTGGGTGAACGAACTCAGGGTCGATGACCGCAACCCGGAAACTCCGGTGATCGCGACCGAATTTGTGGGCACTTCGATCAGCACCGGCGGGAACGGCGTCGATCGCCCCGGAGACCACGACAAAATGCTTTCCGACAACCCCTGCTTGAAGTTTTACAATCGCGAGCGGGGTTACGTTCGCTGCCGGGTCACTCCGGAAACTTGGACCAGCGATTACGTGGTGGTCAGCGATGTGCAGAAGCCCGGCGGGAAAATTTCCCAGCGGGCTTCGTTCGTCGTGGAAGCCGGCGATCCGCACGTCAAACCTGCCTAAAGATTTTGTGAAACGCCACCGCCGGCAGACCGCCCTTGCCGATTTCCCCGCGAAAATCGTAGGATGATTGGGGAAAAGGCGGCCACCCCGGAAGGAAAACCAACGGGGGGCGGTTCCCGGCGCGTTCGCATTTTGGTGGAAAGTGATGGAGAGTTTGATGAGAGATCGAATCCCGCGATCCGGTTTTCGCTGCGTGGCCGTGGCTTTTCTTTTGGCTGCATCGTGTTTTCCGCCCCCGTCATTGCGGGCCGCCGACGACGCAATGGACGTTTACAACTTCGCAGTCGGCGCGTATCGGCAGGAACGCTGGCAGCAAGCGGAAGCGGCCTTCAAAAAGTTCGCCGAGCAATCGCCCGACAGCCCGAAGGTTCCCACGGCCCGTTTATATCGCGGGTTGGCTTTGACGAACCTTCGCGATTACAAAACCGCCCGGCCCGTCTGGCGGGATTTCGTCCGCGATTATCCCAAGAACAAAAACCTGCCCGTGGCCATGTACCGCGTGGCGGAATCGAGCTACCTGCTGAACGACTTGCCGGCTGCCGAGAAAGAATTTCAAGCCTTCCTCGAAAAGCATTCCAAGAACGATCTGGCCGAATGGGCGTTGCCATTTTTGGGGGAAACTCAGCTTTACTTGAAGAAACCCGCCGAGGCGGTGAAGACCTACAAAATCGCCGAGGCCCGTTATCCCAAGGGGCGTTTGGCGAACGATGTGCAGTTCGGATTGGCCAAGGCTTACGAAGATCTCAAGCAGCCCGCCTTAGCCGCTGCGATCTATAAAACGCTCTCCGCCGATGAAGGCAATCCCCAGGCGGACAAAGCTCTGTTAAATCTGGCCGCGATTGATTTTGAAGCCCAAAAATTCCCCAGCGCCGCTGAGGAATATCAGGCCATCGAGGAAAAATTCCCCCAAAGCGACCTGGTTCCCACGGCCCGCATGAACGCCGGCTATGCGTGGTATCAAACGGGCGATTATCGCAAAGCCATCTCGCAATTCGACAAAGCCGCTTTGGACAAACGCCAAAAGATTCTAGCCAACTATTGGAAGGGCGTGTCTTTCAAATCCTTGGGAGAATTTCAAAAGGCGGCGGAGGTTTTGAAGGCCGCGTTGGATTCGGGAGACGCCGGTGAGCTGGAAGACAATATTCTGTATCAATGGGGAGATCTGCGCGTTCGCGCAAAGGATTACGCGACGGCCAGGGACCGCTTTTTGAAAGTCGTTGCCGATTGGCCCAAAAGCGAATTCGTGGAAGACAGCCTGCAACTCGCCGGGGAAGCCGCATTGTTTTTCGCTCGGCAAGCCCCCACGGATGATGAACGCCTCACGCGGTTGGATGAAGCCGAGCGGATCATCAATTTGTTCCCCATCAAGTTTCCCAAGAGCCAACTGCTGCTGCATCACGAAATGCTGAAAGCCAGGTTATTGTACGTTCAAGGCGGAAAAGACCGCTTCGAGGAAGCCGAGCGGCTGCTGCAAAACGTGATCGAGAAAAGCCAAGTTCCCGCCACGCAACTGATGGCCCGGTTTCACTTGGGCCGCACGCTGCAAAAGCTGGAAAAACATGCGGAGGTTGTGAAGGTCATGGCTCCGGTAATCGAGGAAGTCAAAAAGACCGGGGCGGGTTCCGAGTTCCTCAGCGGGTTGGTGGTGGCAAGCCTCAGTCATCTGGTGCTCAAGCAAGATGAAAAAGCGGTGGAGCAATTGACCGCCTATCTCGAATTGGCCCCCAATGGCGAAGAAGCCGATTTGGCTCTCGCGGGTCGCGCGCTGGCTTATGCCCGCATGAAACAAAAACCCGCCGCCAAGCAAGATCTGATTACTCTGAAAGAAAAATTCCCCCAAAGCCCACTGCTGCCCGAACGCGCTTACCAAATCGCGGAGCAGGCTTACGATCAAAAAGATTGGAGCTGGGCGGCGGAGTTATACGATTTGATTGTGAAGCTGGGGACGAAGTCGGCTTACTATCGGCAGGCGTTGTCGGGCTTGGCTTGGACCGAATACCAAAACCAAAAGTTCTTGGAAGCCGCCACCGATTTCGGTCGGCTTGCCGAGGCATTTCCCGAAGATGCCAACCAAGCCGCCGAAGCCGCCTACATGCAGGGGCGGGCATTGGAAGATGGGGGCGACCTGAAAGCCGCCTCGAAGACATACCAAGAAACCTTCGAGAAATTCGCGCCCCGCGAACCGGCCAAGGCGGGGGATGAGGAAAAACGCCCCGGACAGTTCGCCTTTCTTGCGGGCGTGCAAGCCGCGCGCACGCGCTCGGCCCTCAAACAACCGGAAGTGGCCGATGTGGCTTATGAAGTCGTGCTGGCCAAGTTTCCCCACGCCAAGGACATGGATAAACTTCTGGACGAGTGGGCTTTGATGAACCTGAAAGCGGAACGCTTTGAACGCTCGGACGAAGTCTTTCGGACGTTGGTCAAGAAAACCCCCGGTAGCCCGTTGGTGGACAATGCCCGTTTGAGTCTCGCGGAAAGCGATTTCATCGGCGGGAAACTTTTGGAGGCCAAGAAAGCCTTTCAAGAACTTGCAGCCGATCCCAAGTCGGATGCGGAAGTCAAAGAACGGGCGGCGTTTCAACTCGTTGAAATCCTCACCGAGCAGCGGTCCTGGGATCCGCTCATCAAACAGACGGAGGGATTTCTTAAAGCCTTCGACAAAAGCCGGTATCGGCCGACGATCACCTTTCGCCGCGCGGAAGCCTTGACCAACACCGAGAAATTCGCCGAGGCCGAACCGCTGCTCACGCAACTCACCGAATTGAAGGATGACCCCGCCGTGGCCGAGGCCCGTTGGTTTCCCAGAACTTGGGTGCTTCTGGCCGAATGCCAAGTCCGGCAAAAGCAATACGAGAAAGTAAAAGCCACGGTTGCGGCCTTCAAAGCCTGGAACCCGAAAAGCGACAAGCTGTACGAAGCCGAAGAAATTTTGGGCCGCTGCTACAATAATCAGGCGAAATTTGCCGAGGCCCGCGCCGCCTTTGAAAGATGCTTGGCAGACCCGGCTTCCAAAGGAACGGAAACCGCTGCAAAAAGCCAACTGATGATCGGGGAAACCTATTGGCTTCAAAAAGACTGGAAGCAGGCCCAAGCGAACTACCTGAAGGTCTATTACAACTATCCGGCCTTTCCCGCCTGGCAAGCCCCGGCCTTGCTTCATGCGGGGTTTTGCGATGAAGAACTCGGCGACCTCGAACAGGCGTTAAAAACCTACGCCGAGGTCAGCAACAAATTCCGCAACTCGAAATATGCCGAGCAAGCCCAGGAACATTGGGCGAAAATCAAAAAGAGTTCCACCAAAAAATGAGGGAGCGGATCGACGTCGCCAAAGAAAAAACCGGGCGAGTTCCATCGAAGACTCGCCCGGTGGTGTGAAGGGTTTGCCGCGAACAACCGCCGATTATTTTTGCGGTTTGGTGCTGCGCTTACCGTAAGTCACGGCGTCGCGGACGCGAATCTCATTCACCATGTAGACCCGATTCGATGAAGGCCCTGTTTTTCGAGCGTAGAAAAACAAGACCTTGTCGTGGTCGTTGCGGAAGCTCATCACGGTGTCTTGGCCCACGCCCCGGGAAGGAGGCCCGCGCTTAACTTGCCCGATGGTATCCTTCAGTTCCGCAACGGATTTTTTCACGTCGCCGCCGCCCCCCGAGCGAAGATCTTTGAGCGTCCCCCTCGCGGTGGTCGCAATCAGCGAATCGTAGCCGGTCGTGTCTCCATTGGCGATTTTCAATATCAGGCTGACGATGGCGTATTCCGGGGTTTTTTCTTTCCCTTTGCCGAGAATGTCTGCGGCGGTTTTCGTATTTTGACCTGGCTGCCCTCCGGGGTTTCCTTCACCACCGGGATTTCCTTCACCACCGGGATTTCCTTCACCGCCGGGGGGGATTCCTTCTCCACCGGGGGGGATTCCTTCACCGCCGGGATTTCCTTCCATCGGGTTTGCTTCCGGTGTGGCGTTTGCGCCCGTCGGCATGTTGTTCAAGGCAGGATCGGTTTCTCTGGGAAATCCTCCTTCTCCGGCGGGTTGAGGCTGAGGCATGGGTTGTTCCACCGGCACAAATCCTTCTCCACCACCATCGCCGTGGCCTTCAGCCGCCGGTCCGTTGGATTTGGGTTTCGATTTCGGCGGATTCGCATCTCCGTGCCCGGCGGCTGCGGGGGTATTCGCCCCGCCGTTATTTCCAGCGTTTGCATTTCCGTGCCCGGCGGCTGCGGGGGTGTTTGCCCCGCCGCCATTTCCAGCGTTTGCATTTCCGTGCCCGGCGGCTGCGGGGGTATTCGCCCCGCCGCCATTTCCAGCGTTTGCATTTCCGTGCCCGGCCACTGCGGGGGTGTTTGCCCCGCCGCCATTTTCGCCCGCGCCTTCATTGAAGTATTGACGATTTTGAGAACCCGCATCCGCCACCGTGGCTCCCTCGGGCATGTTTCCATCATCGACCGTCGGCTCGCCCGCGGGGGCATCTGATGATCCGTGCCCGGCCATCATCGGATCGGTTTCCATCGCGTTTTCCCCGCCTCCGGGAGTCCCCCCATCATTCATGGCGGTTGGAGTGTTCGCGGGGGCTGGGTTATTCGTGCCCGCCGCAGCGTTCGCGCCGCCCTCCTCATTCTTCGAAGAGCACCCGGAGAATGGGAGCACCAGCAACGCCAGAGCCAACACGATGATAGGTTTCATAGGTTTGTTCCTTCCCTTAAAAGGGACTGAAATTCCCGTCTGAGAGCAAACGGGTTTGGAAGAGGGTGATTGTCCACAATCGGCCACCCCAAAGCACATTGCCTATCATAAGGAGAACCCGATGGAAAATTCAATCAGAAGCAAAAGTTCAGAGGCCATGTGAAAACCTTCCTTCGCATTGCAAGCGAATTAGGCGATCCGCTAACCTCCGGGTTTCCGCGAGCACATCTTACGATGTCCGTGGAATTCCATCGGGTTCTTTTCTTAAAAGTTGTCATTCATGGATCGCTCTGCCGCTTCCTCGGCCTCGCGGGGGTCGTTATTCGCCGTGTTCCTCGCGGTGTTCATTGATCTGTTGGGGTTCGGGATGGTAATTCCCTTGGTGGGGATTTACGCCAAGCACCTTATCCGCGATGAACCCAAAGGGCTTTGGATCGGACTTCTGCTGATCAGTTTTTCGGCGATGCAGTTTTTGTGTTCCCCCTTATGGGGGCGAGTGTCGGATCGGATTGGCCGCCGACCCGTGCTGCTTGTGGGCTTAGCCGGCTCGACCGTGTTTTATGCGGTCTTCGGATACGCGACGGCGGCGGGAAGTCTGGCTTGGATGTTTATCAGCCGCATTGGCGCGGGAGTTTCCGGGGCCACAATCTCCACCGCCCAAGCCTACATTGCGGATGTCACCACGCAGGAAAATCGCACCAAAGGCATGGCTTTGATTGGGGCCGCGTTCGGGTTGGGTTTTACCTTCGGCCCGCTGCTGGCGGCGGTGGCTTTGATTCCGGGGGAGGAAAAACTCAGCCCTTGGCCGGGTTATGTGGCCTCGTTGCTTTCGGGGTCTGCGTTTTTGTTCGCGTTCTTCAAATTGCCGGAATCTCGCCGGGAAGGCAATTTTGCCTCGGATCGCAAACTTTTCGATTGGGCGGGTTTTCGGGCCGTGTTGGCGTATCCCACGGTGGGGGCTTTGTTGCTGACTTCGTTCGTGGCCGTGCTTTCGTTCGCAAATTTCGAGGCCGTGCTGCCCTTCTTGTTTGAAGCCGTCCCTGCAAAGGGCGGCTTTGGATACACCCTGCAAGAAGTGGTGTTGTTCTTCGCGTTATTGGGATTTATCCACGCGCTGGCTCAAGGGGGAGTTCGCGGGATGGCGAAGCGCACATCCGAAGCCAATCTGGCGACCGGCGGCGCGCTCACGTCGATGGTGGGCTTCCTCTCAATGATTGTCGGCGTGCATACGCATTCCCTGGCTGCGATTATCGCGGGCATGCTGGTTATCGCCACCGGGTTCGCATTTATTCCCGCCCCGTTGCAATCGCTGATTTCCCGCCGTTGCGATCCCAGCCATCAAGGACAAATTTTAGGTGTCAGCCAAAGTTTGGGAGCCTTGGCCCGCATGCTCGGTCACGGCTTGTGTTTTTCGCTGTTCTCGACGAATGCCACATTTCCCTTTTGGTTCGGCATTTGTTTGACGGGATTGGCGCTGTTGCTGATTACCGTCAATGCCCGACGCGGCCGAGATTATCTCCCCGCCGCGCCCGAAAGCGAAACCGCCCCCGCAACACAATAAGCCCGAAACCCTGATTATGCCGGCTTTTTGGGTTCTTCCTTTTTGGGTTCTTCCTTTTTGGGTTCTTCCTTTTTGGGTTCTTCCTTTTTGGGTTCTTCCTTTTTGGGTTCTTCCTTTTTGGGTTCTTCCTTTTTGGGTTCTTCCTTTTTGGGTTCTTCCTTCTTTGGTGTGGGCTTTTTGGCTTTGGGTTTCTCTTTCTTCGGCTCTTCTTTCTTGGGTTCTTCTTTCTTTTCCGGTGGCGGGGTGAGGCTAAGCCCCTGAACGATGACCAACTCCGGCAGCTTTTGCTTTAAGCCGGCCACGCCGGCATCGGTGACCTTGGTTTCCCAAAGATAGAGCTTTCTGAGGTTCTTCAATCCTTCCAGATGTTTCAAACCCGCATCGGAGATGGCGGTTCCATAAAGATTGAGATACTCCAAGTTTTCCAAGCCCGCCAGTTGTGTCAAACCTTCATCGGTGATGTGGGTTTTTTCCAGGTGCAGGCGTTTCAGTGATTTGACGGCTTTCAAATCCGCCAGCCCGGCATCGGTGATTTCCGTCCCCCGCAGGTTCAAAGCAACCAACAAAGGCATGTTCGCCAAAGGTTTGAGGGCATCGTCTCCGACCTTTCCATCGGTTAGATGATAGGCGACTTCCAAATGCGGATCGGTTTGGGCCAACTCCATCACATGTCCGCCACGTTTGCGGATCTCGGCCATCGCGGCTTTCTCGGCGGCGGAGTGTTGGATTTTTGCCGTGGGTTTTTCCGGTTTATCCTCTGCAACCGCCTGAAAAGTCAAAAGGAATCCCAACAGGCCGGCCCAAAGTCCCCAGCAGTTCATCCGCGACACGTTGTATTTAACACTTTGCATTTCAATCTCCCGCATTAAAGTTGCCCGCTCGGGCTTCCCAGGAATTGCCAACCGCCCAGGAAGCTGGGTGAAATCGTAAAATTGGGGTTTCAACAATCACCCGAAGTTTAACAAATTCGCAAACCAATTGCAGGCGAGGGGAAACGCGCCTTCGGCGGGAAGCCTCCCGGTTGTGATCGGGAAAGGGACGATCTAACATTTGAGATTCGCCGGCACGTTTCTGAATATCCACTTCATAAATAATCCGCGTAAGGCAACAGATGGCTCGAATTGGTTTGATCTGCCCGGAAATGAGCGGCCACTTAAACCCCACCTGCGCGCTGGGTCGGGAATTGTCTTTGCGCGGGCATCGGGTGACGTATATCGGCTTTCGCGATGGCGAAGCCCACGCCCTCAGCGCGGGTTTGGATTACGTTCCAATTGGCGAACGCAAATTTCCGCAAGGGGCTTGGAAGCAATCCACGGAAGAACTCGGCAAATTGCAGGGACACAAAGCGTTTCGCTTCACGGTGGAACGCTTTCAAAACTCGGCGGAAGTTTTCCTCAGAGACCTGCCCGATGTCGTCCGCGATCTGGGTTTGGATGGGCTGGTGGTCGATCAAACCAGCATACCCGGCGCGAGTGTCGCGGATCGATTTGAGTTGCCTTTCGTCTCGCTGGCGTGTGCGTTGATGGTGAATACCGAAGCCGCGATTCCCCCGGCGGTTTCTCCCTGGTCTTACCGGGACACTTGGCCGGCCCGGAATCGAAATCGCGTGGGGCATTATTTATTCCGCCGGGCGATCCGGTCGGTCACGGGATTTGTGAATCGCCAACGCCGAAGTTGGAATTTGCCGGCGTATCGCACGCTCAACGATGCCTTTTCCCGCTTGGCGCAGTTGGCACAGATTCCGCAGGAATTTGATTTTCCCCGCCGAGAGTTGCCGGCTTCGTTTCATTACGTCGGACCTTTGCACACGCCCGAAAGCCGGGCGGACGTGCCGTTCCCTTTTGAGAAACTGACCGGGCAACCTCTAATCTACGCTTCTTTGGGAACGCTGCAAAATCGCTTGGGGTGGGTGTTTCAAAACATCGTCGATGCCTGCCGCGATTTGGAGGCCCAATTGGTATTGTCGATCGGCGGCGGCCAGTCGGGAGCGTTGCAAAACGTGCCGGCATCGGCCATCGTGGTGGGATTCGCTCCGCAATTGGAAATCCTGAAGCGGGCGGCTTTGACCATCACCCACGCGGGAATGAACACCACAATGGAATCTTTAAGCCAAGGCGTGCCTTTGGTGTGTCTGCCCGTGACCAACGACCAACCCGCCGTCGCTGCCCGTGTGGCGTGGACGGAAACCGGCTTGGTCGTGCCCCTCAAAAAACTTTCGCAAGATCGGCTGGAAGTTGCGGTGAAAACCGTGCTGGAAGTCGAATCGTTTCGGCATCGTGCCCGCGAAATGCAGATGGCCATCAAGAGGGGCGGCGGATTGAACCGGGCGGCGGACATCGTGGAAGCAGCCCTCTCGACAGGCCGACCCGTGCTTTCCGTTCCCGCGAAAGTTCGCCTTCCAAAAGTCCCAGCCACGCCAAACGCATCCAGCACGAGTCTGCCATGACCACAGATCCGCTTCCCTCCGTTTCTTCGACCACTTCCCGCCGTTGGATTTTTTGGTTGGGGGCGCTGCTGCTTTTGGCGGCGGTCGTCGCGGGGGCGGTGTGGAGTTGGTATCGCTATCGGGTTTGGCCGGAAGATACCCGGCGGTTGTTGGACCGCAAAAATCTCGCCGTGGCTTACCTCGAAAACGAACAATTCCCCAAATGCGATCCGTTGTTGGAACAATTGCAGACCGAATGCCCCGGCGAACTGCTGCCCGCCCGCAATCTTTTGATTTCTCGCTTATTGACGCTTAAATCCATCAGCAAGGCCGCCGACCCCGACCGATACGCCCAAGCGCTCAAACAAACGCAAGCCGCGTTGTCCCGCTTGAAACAAACCGAGGGCGAAACCGCCATCGTGTATTTATTGGCGGGCCGGTTGGCGGAATATACGGACGATGAAACCACCCGCTTGGAAGCCTACACCAAAGCGGCCCAGCTCGATCCCAAGAATCCCGCCGCCTGGGTGGAAGTCTTTCTGGCGGCAAGGGTCTCGCAAGATCCCATTCGGCAAATTCAGGCTCAGGAAGCGCTCAAACGGGCCTATGCGCTGCGGCCGGACAATCTGTATTTGCTGTTGGACGTGCTGCTTCAGCAAGCTAAACTCAAGCAAGCGGAAATTGCGGAAACCCTCGTTCATGCCCGTGAACTGGCGGCCCCATTCGCAGAAGGCATTCAAAGGCGGAACCGGGGCGATATTTTGGAGTATCTCGATCGGGCTTCCGAAGCGCTTCACCTCAACAACAAACAACCGCCCGATTGGAACCAAGTCAGCCGGAACGTGCAGTATCTCAACAACGTGCTTCGCCCGGAGACGGCCACGCAAAGGGATCTCTACCGCATCAAACCGCACGAGTTGGAATACGTCGTGCGAGATTTCAGTCCAAAGTTTTATGATGCGGTTTATCTGCCGGCTCGCGAAACGCCGCCTGCAATTTCGGTAAGTTTTCAAAGGGAGGACTCTTTTCAACTCCCACCAATAAGCGATGTTCGCCAAGCCCAATTCGTAGATTTTGATTTGGATGGGCGGTTGGACGTGCTGATCGTGCGAGATGCCGGGGTGGAAGTTCATGGCCGAGATGCCCAAGGCCAGTGGAAGCAACTCGCCGCCGTCGCCGTTCCCGCCGGGATGCGGGGAGCCATCGCTGCCGACTTGGACCGAGATTTTCGCGAAGCCCCCACCAAGTTTCTTCAAGTCAATCCGCTGGGAAAAGCAACCGAAGATACGCACAAAACCTGCCTCGATGCCGATCCCGACGTGTGCGTGTTCGGCGAGGCGGGCTTGGTGATTTTGAAAAACATCTTCGATCCCCAAACAAAAACCCGCACGCTGGAAATCGTTCCCCAAACCGAAGCCTTCGCGGGGAAAACCCGGATTGTCTCGGCAGCGTTTGCGGACTTGGATCAAGATGGCGATTTGGATCTGGTGGCCTCCGGCGGTTCCGGGATTTCGTTATGGATCAATCGCGATAACAATCTGGGGCCGGAAACTTTTGATGAGATCACCCATCGCTCGGCATTGCCGCCGGCGGAGTTTCAGCCCGGTATGATCATCCCCGTGGATTGGGACCGCAACGTCACAATGGACTTGGTCTTGGCGGGGGGAAAAGACGGCAAGGCGGGTTGGTTGGAAAACCTGCACCACGGGCGCTTCCGCTGGCAAGCCTTCGAGGAACTCGGCCCGGTTCAATCGGCGGCGCTGGTCGATGCGGATGGCAACGCTTCCTGGGATCTTCTTGCCGCCGGCGAAAGGGGGCTATCGCTTTATACGACAAATACCCCCACTGCGGGCGTGGTGCGATTTCGCGGAACCCAAAGCATCGGCGATCTAAAAGCGGATGGACTCAAAACCTGCGATTACGACAACGATGGCCTGATGGATTTCGTGGGTTGGAATTCCACCGGGATTACGGTGTTTCACGGTCTGCCCGCCGGTGAGTTCGAGACGAAAGATCTTCTCCCCAGCGACCAGCCCCCGCCGAAAGGTTGCGATGCGGGCGATTTGGACGGCGATGGCGATTTGGATTTGTTGTTCTTTCACGAAAAGGGTCTCGATCTCTATGTGAACGAAGGCGGGAACGCGAACCATTGGATCGAGATTGCCCTGCGAGCCGATCAAACCGACAAGGAGGCCCAACGCTGCAACATGCAGGGCATCGGCAGTTTGCTGGAACTGAAAGCCGGGGCAAGGTATCAGGCGATGACCGTCACGGGCGGGATCACGCATTTCGGCTTGGGGCAACAAGAGCAGCCGGATTTGGTCCGCGTGCTTTGGACCAACGGCATTCCCAGCAACATCATTCAGCCCGCCCCCAACAGCCTGATTTGCGAAGAGCAACACCTGAAAGGATCTTGCCCGTATCTTTACACCTGGAACGGCGAGCGGTTTGCCTTCGCGACCGATTTGCTTTGGGCGGCTCCGCTCGGTTTGCAGTTCGCCGAGAACGTGTTGGCCCCATCGAGGGAATGGGAATACCTGCGGATCTCGGGCGACCAATTAAAACCTCGAAATGGAGAATATCAAATCCAGATCACGGAAGAACTTTGGGAGGCGGCGTATTTCGATTTGGTGGAACTCATCGCGGTCGATCACCCGACAGGCGTGGAAGTTTACACCAACGAGAAAGTCGGCCCGGCGGAAATCGCCAAGCCCCGGATTCGCACCGCCGAGCATCGCCGAGTGCCCATGGCCGCCCGCGATCAAACAGGGCGGGACGTGCTAAATAAAATCGCGAGCCGGGATGAAGATTATCTCAAAGCCTACGACCGCCGGATCAAGCAGGGTTTGACGGAAGAACATTTCCTCGAACTCGATTTGGGCGAGTTACAGCAGCCGAAAACCATCACGCTGTTTCTCACGGGTTGGATGTTCCCCACCGATACATCGCTGAACGTGGGCATCGGCCAGAACCCGAACGTCTCGCTGCCTCGCCCGCCGTTTTTATTGGTTCCCAATGCCCAAGGCGAATGGCGGGAAGCGATTTCCTCGATTGGATTTCCCGGCGGCAAAACGAAAACCATCGCGGTGGACGTGCCTGCCGAGCTATTCGCGGGGAGCGATTATCGCCTGCGGATTGCCACCAGCATGGAAATCGCTTGGGATGCCGTGTTCTTCACCGTGAATGAACCCGATTTGCCCCTGAAGCCACAATCGTTGAAACTCATCGCGGCGGATTTGCATTACCGGGGCTTCTCGTATTTCAGTCCGCATCCGAAAAACGGGCCGGATCGCTACGAGTACAGCCGCGTTTCCACCGCCTCCGAATGGCCGCCCATGCTGGGAAACTTCACCCGCTTCGGCGATGTGGCCGAGTTGCTGCAAACGGAAGATGACCGCCTCGCAGTGTTGGCGGCGGGCGATGAAATCACGCTGCGTTTTCAGGCTCCGCCTCCGCCCAAAAACGGTTGGACGCGAACCTTCGTGCTGCACAACGTCGGCTGGGATAAAGATGCCGATGTGAATACGATCCACGGAGAAACCGTCGAGCCGTTGCCTTTTCGCGGCATGAAACAATATCCCTACGAACCGGACCAGACCGCCCCCGACACGCCGGCTTACCGCGAGTACCTCAAAAAATACCAAACCCGCAGGCAATCCAGCGCGAAATTCTGGAAGCGCCTAACCGCCCCGGATGCCGGCGAACAATAATCAGTTCTCAATAGATCGCGGTGGCAAGTTTTCGGCGGTAGGTGCTGACGATGGCCGATGTCGGCCCAATCAGGTCGAAAATTTTCAGCATTGTGGTCTTGGCTTCTTGGCCTAAGCCATCGCGGTCGGTTTGGATGACTTCTAGGCAGAGATCCAAGGCTTCTTCAAACTTGCGGGAAACCGCCAACGTATCCGCGAGTTTGATCTTCAGCGACAAATCCGACGGGTTTGCGTCCACGGCGGCACGGGCTTCTTCCACGCCGCCCGTCTCGGCGGCGGCTTCGCGGATGTCGAGTTGCGATTTGATCTGCTTGGCCTCATCTTCCAGATAGCCTCGGCTTTCCAATTCGGCGATGATCTGCCGGGCTTCGTCGTCTCGGCTTTGGGTCAACAAAACTCTGGCCAGCCGAATGCGAATCGCATCGTTGGCGGGTTCGCTTTGCATCGCTTCGCGGTAGCATTGCTCGGCGGAAACCGGGTCGTTCGCTTCCAATTCCTCGCCCCGGTTGAGGAGTTCTTCCAACGGGGAAGGCATCAACTTGCTCAGCCATTCCCGCAATTCGGGTTCGGGCAGCAAGCCTTGAAATTGGTCGGCCAATTGGCCTTCAAAAACCGCGAACACCGAGGGGATCGATTGCACGCCGAACGCCCCGGCGAGTTCTTGCTCCTCATCAATGTTCACCTTGGCCAGCAGCAATTTGCCCTTGGCTTCGGTGATGAGTTTTTCCAACACCGGCCCCAAAATCTGGCAGGGCTGGCACCACGGTGCCCAGAAATCCACGATCACGGGGGATTTCATCGAGCGGTCGACCACTTCTTCTTGAAAGTTGGCCGCCGTGGCATTGATGATCCACGAAGAAGATTCGGTCATGAAATTAGGGCTTTCGGAGCAAACAAAGGGAAGCGAGGTTTCTCCTCAGTTTATGGAGTCCCCGGGCCGAATGAAACAAACCCGGCCTTCGGCGCATAAAAAAAGCGTCCCGAAACCGCACACGTTTCGGAACGCCTTTTTTTATTGGAATGATGACAGATGCGGGCCAGCTTCTGCCACCACTCCGTTACCCTAAGTAGAAAGCAGATTCCGTGCCAAACCAGGGTTTCACAAAACTCAATATCGCAAGCTCCTTTGTAGTAATGATTTGCGTGATTTGCTTTATCTGGGGAATAAAAATCCGATGTTGCGATTTCGCAGCAAAATGCAACACTTGCTGTGAACCAGATTTAAGCAAATTGCAACATCGTTCCGAAAAACTCGGCGCATAAAAAAAGCGTCCTGAAACCGCACACGTTTCAGAACGCTTTAATTGGAAGACTTCGCGATCAATGCGGGCCAGCTTGATCGTTTCGACTTCTGCCAGATCTGTAAGGCAGGTCTCGTGCCAAACGGGGAACTTATTTGGTTAGAAATCACAAGTCTTTATTTGAGAATGACTTGTGGTAAACGGATGGGTTTTGACGGTTTTTCGGGAAGGGGGAGCATCCGCAGCAAAATGCAACACTTGCCGCAAGTTGCCGGGGGCAAAATTCAACACGACCTCTGGCAGGCTTACGATTCCCACAAATTGCGTTGGTCGCTTTGGCTTTTGTGTTTGATGGGGCGGGGTTGGGCGGCTTTATTGCGGTCTTCCAGCTTTTTCCCATCTTTGGTTTGCGGAACGCTGGACAATGGATTCTCGGCCCCATCCAAGGCTTGGCCCTTTTGGGTTTCGCGCAAACGTTGGCAGACTTGCTCGGCGTACTCGGGCGAGAGTTCAAAGCCCAAAAACCGCCGATCTAATTTCTTGGCGACAGCTAACGTGGTTCCGCTGCCTGCGAAGGGATCGAGTACCAATTCACCCTCCCGCGAACACGCCCGAATGATTCGCCCCAAAACTTGTTCCGGCATTTGACACCCGTGCCAGCCCTTGCGTTCTTTGAAGGTTCCATTCACGCGGGGGATGTACCAGGTGTCTTCGTGGGGCCCAAAACTTTCCGGGCAATCTTGCGGGCGGAGAATCCAAGTGTCATCCGGCAGTCGGCCTTTGGGGTTGGCCCGTTTGTCGCCGTAGACCAATTGCCGAGCCGAGGGCACGCGAACTAACGGGTCGTCCGAATTGAACGTGAACCGCTCGCGGTCTTTCACCATGTAAAACAAATGCACGTGCGAACGGCTGAATTTGTATTTGCAATTCACGCCGAAGGTGTAATACCAAATCACCCAACTTCGGCAGACAAAACCCAGTTGCCTTTGCATCAGGACTTTCAATTCCGCCGCGAATTCATCGCCGATGGCCAGCCAAAACGTGCCGTCCGGTTTCAGCAGGCGATGCACCTCGCCCAGCCAATTTTCGGACCAGCGAAGGTAGTCCTCGGCTTCGAGTTCATCGTGGTAATGGTCGTATTCGTAACCGATGTTGAAAGGCGGATCGGCGAAGGCCAAATCCACGCACTCCGCCGGCAGCGATCGCATCCCTTCGATGCAATCGCCGGGAACGAGTTGGTCCAAAGGCAAATCGGGCATGGTGAGTCTATCGTTTGGTGGAAAACAAAGGATGTGAATCAAAATCAAATAGACTAACAAATGAGAACGCTATGCGTCAGTCATGTTATTTTCTTGGTGGTCCTTTGCGGCCCAAGCGCATGATGACCAGGCCCCCCAAGATCAAAGTTCCCCCCAAGAGTTGGGCCGAGGTCGCCGTTTCGCCGCGGCTGAGCCAAGCTGCCACAATCGCGACGAGGGGAATTAAATTTTGAATGATCGCCGCATGGGCGGCCCCGGCGTGACGAACGCCCACGTTCCACAACGGCAAAGCCAACCCGGATGACAAAATGCCGGAATACAACAGAATCAGCCAGATATTGAGGGATTGCAATTCGGGCAGGCCGGCTTGATAGTGTCCCAGTCCCCAAGCCGCCGCCAGATGCACGGGCAGCACAGCGACCGAGGCCAACGCGGAAAGCCTCAGCGGGGAAATGTTTTGCAGCAAAGGCCGGCTATACACGGTTCCCCCCGACCAAACCAACGCGGCCAGAAGCATAAATAGATTGCCCCACAGATGATCCCTTCCCGCCGAGACGTTTCCGGTTTGCACCGCCACGATGATTGTGCCAACCAAAGCGATGGCAAGCCCCATCCACGCCAAGCGTTGGATGGTTTCGTGAAGGAACACGCGGGCCAAGAGTGCCGTCCACATCGGCACGGTGGCCATGATGAGCGCCGTGTTGCCCGAAGTCGTGCGGGAAATGCCCAGCAAAAACAAGAGTTGATAAAACCCGGAAGACATCATCGCGAAAATCAGCACTTGCTTCCAAGAGATTCCGCTTTTCGGCAACAGGCCCTCGGCGAATTCCCGCCTCGCGAAAACCACCAATGTGCTTGCGGAAACCGTCAAGCGAATCGCGTTGAACACAAAAATGTTCAACTGATCGAGGCCGGTCTTCATAATCGGGATGTTGATGCCCCAAATCACCGCCACGCTAATGAGAGACAGGTCCGACCAAAACGCCGCCGAGGCATCGGGAATTTTAATTTCGGACTCCACCGGGAGAGGCACGGGATCGTTCACAAATCTTCCTGACGAGGAGCAAAGGCGGGAACATTGGGCGGGCAGTGGATCGCAAGGCGTTGGGGCAAAGCGAGGTGACATCTTACTCGCGTGGCCTGAGCGAGGGCAACTCGCCAACGCCGCGAAACCCGTTACAATCGAACCTGACGAATGAGTTCCTATAAGTAAAGACTCAAGAAAGAAACGCTCATGCGATTGATTAAAGTGGGGGCGGCGGTGCTCAATCAAACGCCGATGGCTTGGCGGCAAAATGCCGCGCACATCCGCGAAGCCATCGCCCAGGCCAAAGCCTTAGGCGTGGGGATTTTGTGCCTGCCGGAGTTGTGCATTTCGGGCTACGGCTGCGAGGATGAATTTCATTCCCCCGGCGTCTGGCGAACTTCGTGGAACGTGCTGAACGAACTGCGTCGAAGAAACGCGGGGCATCGCGGTTTCGTTCGGCCTGCCGGTGTTTCATCAAGATGGCGTTTATAACGCGGCGTGCTTGGCGTGCGATGGAAAATTCGCGGGCTTCACCGCCAAACGCTTTCTGGCGGGCGATGGCATTCACTACGAACCCCGCTGGTTCAAACCGTGGCCTCTGGGCGTGCAGAGCGAATTGCGGATGGACGGCCAACTGTATCCGCTGGGCGATTTGCATTTTCAGTGCATCGACCAGGCGGGCAACGGAGTGAAGATCGGCTTTGAAATTTGCGAAGATGCCTGGGTCGCCAACCGGCCCGGCAGCCAGTTGGCCGTTGTCGGGGATGGACATGATCCTCAATCCCTCGGCCAGCCATTTCGCCTTCGCCAAAATGGAAATCCGCAAGCGGTTTGTGCTGGAAGGTTCGCGGGCATTCGGCGTGAGTTATATCTACGCCAATCTCTTGGGCAACGAAGCGGGCCGGGCGATTTACGATGGCGGGGCGTTGATCGCTTCTGCCGGGAATGCTGCTCGCGGCGGGGCCGAGGTTTTCGTTTTCACGATGTGCATCTCACGACGGCGGTGGTCGATGTCGATTTGACCCGCATGAACCACACCCGCATCACCAGTTTTCGTGCCGAACCTGATCCAATCCCAACACGGCCTGCGTGGATTTCGAATTTGAATTTCCCGCCGTCGAAATCCAACGCCTGGACCCCAAAGATTCGCCGGACTTTCTGCCGGAACCCACCGACGCGCCGCCCAAAGTTTGGGAGACGGGCCTCCACCGCAAAGAGGAAGAATTCAGCCGGGCGATGGCGTTGGCGCTGTTCGATTATCTGCGAAAAAGCCATTCGCGGGGATTTGTGGTTTCGCTCAGCGGCGGGGCAGACTCGGCGGCGGTCTCCACCTTGGTCGCTTTGATGGTCGAAATGGCCACCGCCGATTTGGGCCGCGAAGGGTTTCTGAAAAAGCTGGGCTACATCTCCGCATCTCGACAATGCCGAAACCCCGCGCGAATTGGTGGAGGAGTTGTTGACGACGGTCTATCAATCCACCGCCAACAGCGGAGATGTGACCCGCAATGCCGCCCGGCAACTCGCGGAGGCCATTGGCAGCCGACATTATGAATTCGATGTGGACCCGATCGTCAATCAATACATCGCCACGGTTTCCAAGTCGCTTGGCCGCGAATTGACGTGGGGCACGGATGACATCGCTCTGCAAAACATTCAAGCCCGCGTGCGGGCCCCGAGCGTGTGGATGCTGGCCAACATTCGCGGGGCTTTGCTGTTGGCGACGAGCAACCGTTCCGAAGCCGCCGTGGGTTATGCCACGATGGATGGCGACACCGCCGGCGGACTCAGTCCCGATCGCGGGCATCGACAAAGCCTTTTTGCGAACGTGGCTGCGACTGGATGGAAACCACCGGCCCCGCAGGCTTCGGGCCGTTGCCCGCGCTGAATGCCATCAACGTGCAACAACCCACCGCGGAACTTCGCCCCGCGGAAGCCGGCCAAACCGATGAAGCCGACCTGATGCCCTACCCGCTGTTGGATTCCGTGGAACGAGCAATACGTAGTCGTAACGAGTAGAGGACAGAACACTACGTATTGCTT
>CAWAVN010000005.1:252500-391762 GCA_963785505.1 uncultured Planctomycetaceae bacterium | reverse complement strand
TGCATTCCCTGGATTGTCGAGTTAGGTGGCGAGCTTTCGGTAGGTGTTGCTGCCTGTTTGTTGAGTTCGCCAGTGAGCCCAGAACTCTTGGAGTGGCTGGGAGTCGCTGAGGGAATCGGCGCGGAGTTGGAGCACGGCTTCTCCGCTCGTCTTCTTCCAGAATTTTTCGGTTCCTTTCACGCGGGCGTTCATTTGTTTAATGGTCGATTCCATCAAGCTGCTGGTCAGCGGCAGGCCCGCTTGGCGATACTCGGGATACTTCATCAGATGCGCGTGATTGGTATAGTAGGTGATCGCTCGTTGAAGGCGTTCGCGGGGGTCGCTCGCCGGTGTGCCTGATGCGGGAAGGCCCATTTGTTGTTGATGGTCCCGGAGTTCGTCGATCACCTGCTGCACTCGGCCTTGCCAGATCCAGGTTGCATAGCGGCGGTAGGCTTGCGGATCGTCGAGTCCGGCGGCGGCGCCAGGCGTAGCTGAGGGCGTGCATCAGGTCGAGAATCCCGGTCATCTGGCTGAAATGTTGTTTGTGAATCGTCCAATTCACGGCCAGTCCATCGGCCACGAACGCTTGCCGCTCTGCCGCGTGAATGCCTAACTCCCAAGCCTTCCATTCCAGATGTGCGCCGAAGGCATCTGCACTCTCGCTGCTGGCGATGACATCCCGCGAGAGCAGCTGGGGAGCGAGGTCTTTCCAGTCGCCGGAGACGTCCTCTTCGGGCGCAAGAAAAGGGAATCGACCTCGGTCTGGCAGGCTTCTTCCTCTTCGCGGGCCGCAAGTTTTGCGATGTCGGCCACGACTTCGGCCCCCACCAGCCATTCAGGAAATTCGGGAGCCGGATCGCTCGCGTGGATGGGGCTTTGCATTGAAAGCACGATGCCGACCTTGTCTTCCCGCCAATGAGTCGTCTTGGACGAGGTCTCTTTTAGAACGGCGGGGAAGGGTGGTGGGGAAGCCGCTTTCCGGTCGCGAAAATGATCGCGACGCTGGAACCGTCCGCCATCCATCATCACGACGGCCAACTCGAGGGGCTTGGCTTCCGGCGGGGCCGTGGTTCGCTCCATCAAGGGACGCAAAACGTGTTGCTCGACTTGCTGCCGACGATGTTCCACGTCGTCCGCGCCGATCTGGCTGGTCATCCGCTGCACTTGTTTGGGAGCCACCGTGATTTCCGAAAGCATCTCGATCGCAGCCGCCGCTTGCGAATAACTCCCCAGGTTGCGCCCGCCCAGACGATCTTTTCCAGCACCAAAGGCGTGACCCCTTCACGAGGCGGCCGCTGAAGTGCCTTCGCCACCGGGAAAAAAATCCCGCCGACAGCGGGAGCAATGATACTTGGGTTCGCAGTATTCGATGTCTCCGCGCATCCCCTTGAGGATCAACGGTTCGGCGTCTTCAACCGCACACGCTTTCCCGCAGGTGGGACACTCATGAACCGCGCACCTGGTGGCCTCCTCGGCCCGCGAGGACAACACCGACCCGGTCAAATGCCGCGTCAGTTCATCCCCGATTTCGACCGCCAATCGCTCCAGATCAACGAAGGTCTCCGCCGCCCCAAGTTTTTCTTTTTCTTCAATGGCCATCTGAGTCGCCATCTCTGAAATCCGTCTTCGTAGCCGATCCTCCATGACCAATCCTCCGCAAATTTCCCAGGTTCCTAAAATCCCAACGATTTCAGAGACAACCCCATTGTACACATTTCATACCAATCACAAAGCAGGGAATGCACCCCCATGGTGCATTCCCCAAATTGATAAGTTCCCAATCGATTGTATTCCCGTTCTTCGGTGTCTGCGGATTCCGTTTCCAGACACCGGTTCCATCATCCACAAGATCCAGCCGCGAATGGCGTGAATACTTGTCAGAAGCTCGCGAACCTTTCACCAGAATGTCGTGTGGGCATCGCCCACTAAAATACTGGTTTGGCTGCCCTTCGGGGCGAAAAACCAAGCCGAGATTTCACTTTTGCATCATATCGAACCAAGGCAAGTATACTTACTTCCTGCGCACCAAAAAACCCCGACGGGTCAATGGGATCAACCGTCGGGGTCATCTATGAAAGCGGGCTGCCCAGTCCCGATTGGACCTAAATGCCGGGGATGTCGAGTCCGGCTTCTTGGGCGATTTTGCGGGCTTTCTTCAGCCCGGGCTTCGAGTTGGCGAATGCGTTCCTTGGTGACGCCGAACTTGGTTCCGACTTGTTCCAAGGTTTGGGGTTCCGTGCCTTGGATCAGGCCGTAGCGATAAAGAATGATGTTCTTTTCGCGGTCGTCGAGTTGCTCCAAAATCCCCATCAGGGCTTGGTGCTGCTTTTTGTTATTCAGCTCTTGCTGGAACGGATTGTCGCGGTTGTCGGTCGATTGCATGAACACTTCATCCTTGCCCGTACGGAATCGGTCGAGCCTGGTATGTTCCGCCGGGATCGAGCGGGCGAAGTTCTTCATAATCGCCCAAGAGGCATAAGTTGAAAACTTGTTGCCCTTGCTGTAGTCGAACTTTTCGATGGCCCGAATCAGCGACATATTGCCATCGCTGACCATCTCGAAGAAGTTGCTCGTGGGTTTGATGTGCCGTTTGGCGATGGAAACCACCAGCCGCAGGTTGCTGCGAATCAGGAAGTTTTTGATCTCGACGGCTTTATCGAGGTATTCTTCGATCTGGTTCATGTCGCGGGTTTTGGGCCGCAACGGGTCGATCGTTTCCCGCAGTTCCGCCGCTTGGAATTTCAGGAAATTCATCTTGCGGAAGTAATAGACTTCTTCTTTTGGTCAATAGCGGAATCGAATACAAACTCGCCAAATAAGGCGGCAAGCCCGGCGGCACGCGGGTGGTGCTGACTGGTTTGCTATCCGGCGGCGTGGTCAAAATGAGACCATCCGCCTCCCCGATGTGAAATTCTTCGCTGTCCATGAAGTCGATGGGCTGTTCCAACAGGCGTTGGGCGCGGACTTCCGACACGATGCGGTACACGCTGGATTTGGTTCGGCAATAGCGATTGGCCAACACATCCACCGGCACGCCTCGCCGGTAGCTGCGGAAGATTTCGCTGCGAAGTTCATCGGTCATGGGAACGGAGGCCAAAGGGAACACCGCCGCTTCGGGGTGCTCTTGATCGTAATTCTTTAGTGTGTAACGAATTGCTTCTACGGACCTACCGAGCTTTCTTGCGAGCCGCCGGCTGATTTCCGCCGGGCAACCGCCGTACCGCGCCATCCGCCGAGCACGGCGAATAATGGCTTCGCGCTCGACTTCCGAAAGCTGGCTGAATTTGCTGCCCCGGTGGATTTCATCGGAATGCCGTTCCACGAAACGGTCTACGGAAGATTTCAAAAACCCGACCCGTTTGCGGTTGCCGATCTTAAACCGCCGGCTGACCAAACCGCGATCCCGCCAACGGTCCACGGTTTTGGTGGAGACGTTGTAGCGTTCGCTCAGGTTTTTGACGGTAAACACCTGCTCTGCAACGGCTTCGATGGGGATGTCGGCACTGTCGGAAAGATCTTCCACGAAACAGCGCAGGTCATGCACAATTTCTTCGCCGCTAATCACCACGTCCGATTCCATGTCCGGGCGAAAGGACGTGATGTGTTCACAAATGTCTCGGTAGTGGTAGTTTTCCTCGGCGGCCAAATCTTCGAGCAGGCTTTCTGCCTTTTCGATTTGCCGCAGCCGCACTTCTCGCGGAGCAAACCGCAGTTGCCGGTCGGTGAGTTTTTTCATGGATGGATGGGCATAACGCGACATAATCATCTCCTCTTATGTTGCCTCCGAGTCTCCCAAGGGATGCGGGAGTTTTAGGAAGCAATTACAATGCCGTTCGCTGCTCGCAAGGTTTGCTTGGCAAATGCTGCAAAATTCTTGTGAGAACCTCCCGCAGTCTGATTTCGTCTGAGAGTCCTTCTTGGAAAGACCCGCATTTCACATTTCTATAAGGTCATACGCAAGATACTGACGCTCAGTGAAGAAAAAAGTTCGCATACGAACGATTTTTTCCAAATAAATTTCCGTTGATGTGTGTTCGTTTGTGTTTAAGTCGTGCTGTTTTCATAAGTTGCTTCATTTCTACTATGGGAATGGCCAATTGAACGATTCTTACGACACAACTTTCACTTTTTTGCAAATTGAACGAAAATCTCTGATTCCTCTCATTTTCCGCTCGGTCCAGACTTCGTACCCCGCAAGAGTTTTCCGGGGAAGCGGGCGAAACTTAACCTGTTCTCTGCCCAGATTCAGAGACGTTTTCTCCAAAAAAATGTCACGCATTTGCCTAAGATTTCCTCGGTTTGACCAAATTTTGACGACACTTATACATTTTTTGCAAAATCGAACACACATTTGCAGCAAAATGAATCAAACCTGCGAATGCTTCAAAAAAGTCGCCGAATGTTTACTCTGATATTTTTTGCAGATCCTGAGCCGTTTTGCAGATCCTGATCTAGTCGCGGGATCGTGTAATTCACAAAAATTGATGGATGCGGGCGGGGGATGGATGGGGAATGTTTCGGCTGGGTTCAGCGACCTGAAACTTCTCCGCTTGCATCGGGGTAAGATCAAGAGAAACACCGAGTTCAGAAGAGGTGTTTTGGGCCGAGAACGCGGCTTCCGAGGGCGAGGTGCTTGTGGCCGAGGATGATGCGAGACTTGTGGAACGCTGCCTAGGCGGCGAGGAAGCGAGCATGCGCCATCTGGTGGAGCGGTTTCAAGGCTCGGTGTTCGGGTTGTGTTTTCGGATGTTGGGACACCGGGAAGATGCCGAGGATGTCGCTCAAGATGTGTTTGTGCGCACGTTTCGCAGCTTGCACACTTGGGATGCATCGCGTCCCTTCAAACCGTGGTTGTTGACCATCGCCGCCAATCGTTGCCGGACCGCGCTCGTGAAACGCAATCGCCGACCTGCCACCACCGAGTTCCTGAATAACGAGGCCACTCTGGATACGCACGAGGAATCCGAGGCACTCGGGGAAGAGTTGCAATTGGCTTTGGAGCAACTCCGGGAAGAATACCGGATTTGCATTATTTTGTTCCATCAACAGGAATTGAGCCTGACGGAAGTCAGCGAAGTTTTGGACCGCCCGCCCGGCACGGTAAAGACCTGGTTGCACCGGGCCAGGCGGGAGTTGGCCGAGGTTCTACAAAAACGAGGAGTCGTGCCCGATGCCCGATTGGAATTGCACGAAGTTTGAAGACCACCTGCTGGGCGCGGTGGAAAATCATAATTCGCCGGGGGATGCGTTCGACGAGGAGTCGGATGCGGAATCGGCGGTTTGGCGGGAACTCCGCGCGCACGCCAACGCCTGCCCGGATTGCCGAAAACTCTGGAACGAGTTCGCGATCTTGGACCGGGTTCTGCCCGTATGGAAAGACCAACTTCCCCAAGTGAATCTCGCCGATGCCGTGCTCGCTCGTTGGCGGGAAGAGCAGTCCGCAATCCATCCCGCATCCGCCGCTGCTTCGCCCGACAAATCGGCAACTCGCCACAAGCCGGCGGGGCGATCTTTTTTCGCCTTGGCCACGGTCTTGGCGGTCGCGGGGCTGATCGGTCTTTCTTTCCTGTTCGTTCCCCCCACTGATGAGGATTTGCCTGCCACTCAGCCCGTTTCCACTACAAACAATGAACCCGCTGCCGAGAAAACGGATGGCCCAAAAACCATTGAAAATGACGAATCGGCGGATTGGCAAACCTTGGCTCGAAATGCGGGTTCGGCGTATCGAGTCTTGGCCGACGATGCCGCCGATTCCTTCGCCAGCGCGATGGTCTTCGTGCCGCCACCCCAACCCGCCGTCGAATCAGCCAAACCGATAATAAAACCCCAACCCTCGAAAGGGTGGGTGGAGGAAATCGAAACGGGCTTCAAACCCATCGGCCACGATGTCGGCCAAGCGATGGGTTTTCTATTTGAAGCCCTCCCCAACGATCCGCCGAGCCTTTGATTCACCGATTCTCGAATGCTGCTTTTCTGAATCTTCGCCGGGTTCTTGCTAGAAGTTGCTTGCCATGCCAAATCGCCTTTGCCTCGTTTCACTCGCTTTTCTGGTTTGCGTCTCGCCGTTGGCGAATCGTTCCATAGCGCGGGCGGATGACCCGCCGGCTCACGGCGAGTTGCTGGAACTCGTGGGAGCCGATGCGGGGTTGTGCGTGGAAATTACCGATCTCAGCCGGCAGTTTCCGCAGTTCGAACATTCGGAATTGTTCGAGCGTTTGGAAAAATTGCCCTTCTATGCCGCTTGGAAGCAAAGCCGCGAGTTCCGCAAGTTGGCCGAGATTCAAAAAGTCGTGGAAAACCGAACCGGCCAACCGCTGGGGCAATTCACAATGGATCTGTTCGGCCAAAAGGTGGTGTTCGTTGTCTATCCCCGCGAGTCAGGCCGACCGGCGGGGGTGCTGTTGTTGCGGGCAGTCGATGGGGAATCTTTGGGCAGAGCTTTGACCGCTTGGAACCGAGACGACCGCGTGAAACTGGAAGTGCGGACGTTTTCCAAGGTCAACTATCGGAAGCGCACGGAAAACAATGGCAAAGCGGTTCAAGGCCGTCCGCAATTTTATTTCGTCAAGGGGCCGATTTTCGCGGTCTCCGACAATGAAGCCGCGATCCAAAAGTTAATCAAACGAAGCCTCAAACAAGAAAATACGCCCGCGTTACGCGAAAGCGAAAATTACCGAACCGCCAAAAGTTCGCTGCCCGTCGAGTGCTGGGCCACACTGTATTTTGCGCCACGCGCCTGGAAAACCGGCTGGGAATACGAGGAAAACCAATCGAAGGCGGAGCAATTCGCGGTCAGTCTTTGGAACCGCTGCCAAACGGTCGCGGCGGGGCTTCACACTCGCCAAGGCGTGGCCGTCGATGTGGTGCTGCATTACGATCCCCAAAACCTGCCGGAACGCTGGCAGCATTTGGTCGAAAAAACCCGCGGCTTCCCCCGATTTTTAGACCAGGTTCCCGCCCGTGCGTTTTTGGTGTTTGCGGGAAAGCAAGATTTGGCCGGCATCGACCAAATCATCACCGCCGAGATCAGCGAGCCGAACCGCCGGCAATGGCAGACCGCTCGGCAGATCGGGCGGGGGTTGTTGTTGGGTTTGGATCTTTTCGAGGATGTGCTGCCCAAGCTTCGTTCCAATTGGGGCATGTATTTCGTGCCCCGCGATCCGCTGGTTCAAGATGCCGTGCCCGTTGAAGGCTTATTGGCCATTGAACTCCCCCCCATCCCCAAACACGAAAATGCAATTCCTCTCCGCAAGGCGCTCGAAAACGCGCTCAGCACGGGCTTCAATTTCTTGGCCGCCACGCAAAACTCCAAAACGCCGAATCGCCCCGCCCTGCTCAAATCCGCATCGCAAGCCGGCGGAACGGTCTGGTGGTTGGAATCCATCGGCCCTTACCGCCCGTCGTATTGCCTTTCGCAAGAGTATCTCGTTTTCGCCAGTTCGCCCAAAATCATCGTGGAGTTTCTTTCGCCCGCCGAACCGAAACTCACCGCCAACGCGGTGTTTCGCTTGTGGTCTCATCGACAAAACCCGCCGGAAGGCCAAGTTGTCTTCATCAGTTGGCAGGCCATCCGCGCATTTCTGGAGAAGCACCAAAAGTTTCTCTTGGATCAAGCCGTCGCCTTCCACGGTTTGCCCCGCAAAGAAGCCGAAAAACGCCTGATGCGTTTGGAAGAAATGCTGGAAGTTTTAGATGCCGTCTACGTGGGCCTGCAAATTTTGCCCGACCAAATCCGCATCACCGCCGGCGGCATCACCGCGGAATAGTGCGAACCGATCCCTAGGAAAACCATTACGCGCGAAGATTCACCGCTTCGAGTTCGGGGAATTCCCACTTTCGTTGTTGGACGATTTCCCGAAGCAATTCCAAAGCACGATGCGCCCGTACGCGGACCCGTTCCTTGCTGAGGCCCACCACTTGCCCGACCTCGGCATAAGATCGCAGCCGGGGTGAAGCCGGATCGTCAAAACCGAAACGGGTTCGCAAAATCATCTGGTCGGTCGCAGGCAACTCTGCCAAACATTGCCGGGCGACACAGACGTTTCGGCGGGCCAAGTCGATTTGCTTTTCGGCGGAAGTCCCTTCATCCGGCAGTTCGGCCAACAACAAATCCCCCCGCGAAGCCGCGAACCGCTGTTTTCGCTGCCGACGTTGGCCGCTCCGCCGAAAATGGTTTCGCAGCGCGTGGGTCGCATAGGTTCCGAATGCCCAACCCCGCGAAACGTCGAACAATTCCACGGCGTTCAACAGCGGAACCACGCCTTCGGAAACTAACTCCTCGGTGCGCACGGCAGGCGTGGCGAATTGGCTCGCGGTGGACACCAACAGTCGAAAATTCCCCATCAAAATGCGATTGCGAAACCGCGTGGCTTGGGCCAGATGCCGTTCCCGCTGTTTTCCCCTCGCCCCCGCCGCCGCGAACTTTTCGTAATTCATCCGCAGGAACAAATAGCGTTCTTCTGCCCGCGAAAGTCGCTTTTGCGCACAACTTACCGATGGGTGAAAGGCCCGCTTCACCGACGACGGGCTGGAAAGAACTGTTCTCTTCGCCGCCTTCAGACGGTTTCAAGCGTTCGATTTGTGCGCCTCCATCGGAACGCAAAAACAGAGCATGGGGAACGAACCGAATCTTCGCGACCGGCCCGCAATTCGGCGGAGACAACATCGGCATAATACACCTGACAAGCAAGACGGAGGAATCTAAATCGAGGGGAAAGAACCAAAAATCCCCCTTCCAAACACCAACCGCCGTTCCCCGGCCAAATTAACCAAGAACCCCGAAATCACGAACGGAATTGTGAGTGACCATCCCCACAAAAGCAAAAACGGCCCTTGGCTGGCGTTTTTGGAGCAAGCCGAATACGCTGGAAATTGCTTTTGAAGTATCTTTGAACATCTACAAACACAACCATCAGAAAGCCGGCTTTATGTTTTGCGTTGTATATCCTCTGAAACGACTCGCATTGCTACTTGTATTTGTCCTCGCTGCAACGCTTCCGGCGCAGGCGCAAGGAAAGGCCGCTGCCGCTGCGCCGGCGGAATACGATCTTGTCGTTTATGGCGGAACGTGTGCGGGTGTCATCGCTGCCGTGCAAGCGAAAACGATGGGCAAGTCGGCGATTATCGTCTGCCCGGAAACCCATCTGGGCGGACTATCGAGCGGCGGGCTAGGCTTCACCGATACCGGCAACAAAGCCGTCATCGGCGGACTCAGCCGAGACTTCTATCACCGCGTCTGGCAGATCTATCAAACCGACGCCGCTTGGGTTTGGCAAAAGCGGGAAGACTACGGCAACAAAGGCCAAGGCACGCCCGCGATTGATGGCACGCAGCGAACAATGTGGATCTTCGAACCGCACGTCGCGGAAGCCGTCTATGAAGAATATGTTCGCGAATATAACATCCCCGTGGATCGCGATGAATGGCTTGACCGAAAACCCGGCCAGGGTGTGGAAAAAGCAGGGCCGCGGATCAAGGCGATTCACATGCTCTCCGGGAAAAGCTATCGCGGAAAAATGTTTATCGACGCGACCTACGAAGGCGATCTGATGGCAGCGGCGGGAGTGAGCTATCACGTCGGTCGGGAAGCCAATTCGGTCTATAAGGAGAAATGGAACGGCATTCAATTCGGCACACTGCATCATGCGCACTATTTCAAAAAGCCGGTCGATCCTTACATTGTCCCCGGCGATCCGACTAGCGGATTGCTAGCACGCATTCAGGCGAAACCTCCGGGAGAAAAAGGCCAGGCCGACGATAAAATTCAAGCCTATTGCTATCGCATGTGTTTGACCGATCACGACCCCAACCGCCTGCCGTTCCCCAAGCCGAAAAACTACGATCCCAAACAGTATGAACTCCTATTGCGAGTCTTCGATGCGGGCTGGCGGGAGACGTTTCACAAGTTCGATCCGATTCCCAATCATAAGACCGACACCAACAACCACGGCCCGTTCAGCACGGATAACATCGGCTATAATTACGACTATCCCGATGCGACCTACGAACGCCGCCGGGAAATTCTTGAGGAACATCGAACCTACCAACAAGGTCTAATGTATTTCCTCGCGAACGATCCCCGCGTGCCCAAAGATGTGCGAACTAAGACAGCGGCTTGGGGATTGGCCAAGGATGAATTTAAGGACAACGGTTATTGGCCGCATCAGATCTACGTTCGCGAAGCCCGGCGGATGATCGGCGAGTACGTGATGACCGAGCAGGATTGCCTCGACACCCGCGAGACGCCGGATTCCGTGGGCATGGGATCCTATACAATGGATGCCCACAACGCGCAAAGATACGTGACTCCCGATGGCCGAGTTCAGAACGAAGGCGACATCGGCGTGCATACTCCCCGGCCTTATGAAATCGCCTATGGTTCGCTAGTCCCCAAGAAATCCGAATGTCAAAACTTATTGGTTCCCGTGTGTCTCTCGTCCAGCCACATCGCGTTCGGTTCGATTCGCATGGAGCCGGTGTTTATGATCTTAGGCCAATCTGCCGCCACCGCGGCCATGCTTTCACTCGATGAAGGAATCCCCGTGCAGGATTTGGACTATAAGACGCTCAAAACGCAACTATTGAAGGATGGGCAAATTTTGGAATCGTCGCACCCTTCGAGCGTTTCGGCACGCAAGCTCGAGGGAACGGTAATCGATGACAAACAAGCCAAGCTAAACGGCGATTGGGGTTCTAGTAGTACGGTGGGGAAATATGTCGATGCCGGCTATCGCCACGATGGCAACGAGAATAAAGGCCGCATGTCCGCCGAGTTTGTAGCCAAGCTGAAACCGGGCCGCTATGAAGTGCGGATTGCGTATTCCGCCAGTACCAATCGCGCAACTAACGTCCCCGTGGAGATTCAACACAAAGGCGAAACGACGCGGGTAATCCTTAATCAAAAGCAAAAACCCGAACACGATGGTCTTACTCAAAGCGTGGGCACGTTTGAGTTTGATGGAGCGGCCAAAGTCGCGATTTCCAACGCGGACACCAATGGCTACGTCATCCTGGATGCCGTGCAATTCCTGCCGGCAAAATAGCCGTTTTGTGGATTTTGTAGAGGCAGATTCCGAATTTTCTCAACCGCCAGGCTCTTTCTGAGCTATGCTTTCCGGGGCGCGTTGCGCGGCGAGTGAGTGTGAGAAACTTCGGGATGAGAGCATGACCATTGATTGCCGCGTTTTTGCGATTCGCGAAGAAGACTTGGAAGAGTTTCGAGCCGATCCGCGCGGGTGCTGGGGCGGATGCTTTTCGCCGGGTTGCCTTTGTGCGACCTGCGGGATGCCGGGCGAGCCGTGCATTTGATTTTATCCGGCAGGGAAACCGAAGACGGCGCGAGCTTTCTGTTAAGCGGAGGGGAGGAATTACGCGTTCCCCAACTCGCAAGCGATCCGCCTCGGTTGCTTCACGTCTCTGAAGTGCGGTCCCTCAACGCGGCTTTGAGGCTTTGGATGAATGGGAACTGCAACAGCGGTTCAACCACCAAAGTTTGGTCTCAGCCATTTTGGAGCGAATTTCTGTCGAGACGGACTTTCAACATGCCGAGCGGGAAGCCCATGCGAGTTTTCCCGCTTCGGAGGAAGATTTGGTCGAGGATTGGACCCTCGAACAAGCGGAGGAATTCGAGACGCATCGCCCAGCAAACGGACCACTTGAAAGCATTCGTTGCCGAAGCAAGCCTCCTGAGGCAATGCTTGGTCATCGCCATACTCGACGGGGAATAGGCGAAGCGCTCAGTTTACCAGCGAAAGAGGGCGGTTCCCCAGGTGAGTCCTGCGCCAAAGCCGGAAAGCAGCAGTGTATCGTCCGCTTGAAAACGGTTGGCTTTCCAGGCTTCATCCAACGCGATGGGGATCGAACCTCCGGAGGTGTTCCCGTATTGCTGAAGGTTGTTGTAAACCCGTTCGGCAGGGATTCCCAAGTGCTGCATGGCGTGGTTAATGATGCGGATGTTGGCTTGATGGATTAAATAGCAGGCCACATCTTCGGCGGAGAGGCCGGTTTTTTTCAGCATCAAGGCGATGGTTTCGGTCAAGGCTTGAACGGCCCATTTGAACACCGCCCGGCCATCCATTTGCAGAAAAAGATCGCCGTTGTTTACGTCTTCGATTTGCGACGGGGAAGCCGTTCCCCCGCAGGGAATTTGCAGAAGCGGGCCACCGCTGCCATCGGCTCCCATTTGATAGCACAACAGCCCTTGCTGTTTCGAGCCTTGAGTTAAAAGCACGGCCCCTGCGCCATCGCCGAACAATGGCCCGGTGCGTTGGTCGTGCTGATCGACGATTCGCGTGTTGGTGTCTCCGCCGATGACCAAGGCCATTTTGCTGTTGCCGGTCGCCACGTATTGGGCTGCCGTCACCAGAGCATAAATGAAACCCGAACAGGCGGCTTGCACGTCCATCGCGGGGGCATCGAGCTTAAGTTCTTCTTGAACCAAGCAAGCGGTTGAGGGGCAATGGAAATCCGGCGTGAATGTGCCCACCACGACCAGATCAATCTCGTTTTTGTTCACATTGGCGGCTTGAATCGCCCGGCGGGCAGCCTGACTGCACATTTGGCTGGTGGCTTCGCCGGGAGCGGCGTGCCGGCGGTTCAGAATTCCCGTGCGGGGTTCGATCCAACCGGGTTCAAACCCGTAACGTTGTTCCAGTTCTTGGTTGCTGACAATGGTTTCCGGCAGATACGCCCCCGTGCCCACAATCTGGATGCCCATTAACGACTGTGTGCGAGGGCTGGGCTTAAACAGCTTTTCCACGCTTTTGGCAGCGGTTTTTTTCGATCCGTTCGGCATGGCTTGGGATCGGCCGTTTCGGGCAGAAGCGGGTTGCAATTTCTCGGCGACCGCCACTTGCAGCGGCTCCCGGTCCTCTTCCTGAGGCGGCGAGGCGAGATTTTGAGGAGAAAAATGTGGAGACGTATGTGCCATAACTCTACAATCCGGTAGAGGATTCAAAATGTGGGAAAGCCGTTGCCGAGAGAATTTTCGGCATTTTGCACTTCCTGTCCATCCCAATCAACCGTGCCGAGGCCAAACGCGGGAGAAAATTGCGGGCAACTTAGGGCCAAGTTGATTTTTTGAGTGACAAACTGCCGTTATGTTTAGCGGTTTATCCTAAGTGATTTTCAGGAATTACTATGTGGAGTATATCTTGTTCCGATTTGCGAGACTAGCGGGATTCCCCCCGGAAGCGTGTGATCTTAGGATTTACTTCGCATGCCGGATTGACTACGAAGGCCATCGAGGATTAAGGAATTGTAGGGATTCTGTGCGAATGCCAATTGCACCGTAGGCCATGTTCGAAACTTTTGAAGGCAATTTGGATGTGCCTGTTCGCCATTCTTTATCGAACCATTCCGGGTTGCCCGGTGTTTGTGTTCGCCAACCGGGAGGAATCTCCAGAGCGGCCCAGCACTTCACCGGCGATTGTAGATTCTGCCTTGCCCCAAGGCCGTTGGCTAGGCGGAAGGGACGAAAAAGCGGGCGGCACTTGGCTGGGCGTGAACCGCGCAGGGCTTTTGGTCGCCGTGACCAATCGCCCGCATAAGAAAAAACCCGTAAATCCCAAATCGCGGGGAATGTTGTGCCGGGAACTTTTGGAGCAAGGGACGTGGGAAAGGGCGGTTACGGAATGGGATCGGCAATGGCATGCCGAGAAGTTCGCGGGCTTCAACCTGATGATGATCTCAGCGGAACGGGGCCGAATCGATGCCGCCGAAGAAGAGCGGACATTTCAACCACTCTTGCCGGGGCCACACGCGGTGACCAATCGGGATTGGAACGATCCAGACGACAAACGGATTGCCCGCGTGCGAGGGTTGATCGAAAACTTTCAGCGCGGCGATCCCAGTTTGGACGATTGGATCGAACGGGCCAAAACGATTTGCGGCCTCGGCGAAGACACCGCCGGCGATGCGGTCTGCATTCCCTGCCGGCGCGGTTGGGGTACGGTGTCTTCCAGCATCATCGCCTTGACCGAAGACCCCCGACAGGCACGTTATCTGCACGCGGCGGGTTCGCCGGCAACCACGGCTTACGATGATGTCTCCCCATTGTTGGTTTCCCTGCTGGAACAATCCCCATGAGCGTGCATCGCATTCGTCTTCGCGGCCCTTGGCGGTACGAATGGCTGACCGAATCCGACCACGTTCCGCGCACCGGGCGAGTTTCGCTGCCCCGGGATTGGCGGGAGATTTTCGGCGAGGCGGGCGGAAGGGTGCGGTTTCAGCGGACGTTCCATGCCCCCACCAACTTGGAGCCGAACACCCAAGTGAATTTGGTCTGCGAGGGCATCGGCGGCAAGGCGAAAATCGTGTTGAACGAAAGAGACTTGGGCCAAACAACCGAGAAAAGCGAACTCCCGCTTCGCCTCGGCATCGGCGAGTTCTTGCTTCCCACGAACGATTTACGCATTGAAATCCATTTCGCCCCCCAAGATTCGACCAAACCCGGTGGACTCTGGGACACGGTGGCCTTGGAAATCGTGGAATGAAATCGTTTATGCTTTACGGCAAGCTGAATCGAGAGTTCCGGCGTTCGGAATGGTCCGCACATCGGACTCTACATCGCTTTGAGAGGATGAACACCATCAGCCAAACCGAAAGAACGAGGGGTGGCTGAGCCTTGATTCGTAAACCACCCACCTTCAGCAGTCAAAAACTGGGGCCGTGTGGAGGTTTTCTGCCGCGCTCACGGCCCCAGCCTTCGCATATTTTCCCTGCATTGGAAGCGTAAGCTCGCCCCCGCCACCCCGCCGATTGTGCCTGCCCTACATAAACTAATGGGTATAATCATTGGGAGGGAGATTCGATGTGTTGATCTTTTCTCCGCCCGCTACGCGTGAGTAGTGCCTCGGTTGCTTGCCAACCGGGGCCGGTGCAGCCGTGGGAGGTTGCCACAACATCTATGCTATCCCCAAACCTCTTGTGACTCCGTCACCCAGGTTGCTTGCAACCTGGGTGACGGAGTCGCAAGAGGCATTTTGGAATCCTCTTATTGATTGTAGAAGCAAAAAATTCAAACCCTGTAACAATCCGTTCTTTCAATCTCTATATTCATATAACGAACAGCCTCTTGTCGCTGCGCGACCCAGGTTCAAGAACCTGGGCCACCCTGCGCTTGGTTTGGCTTAGTTATGTTCCTCGAAGTAGTGTGCCAACCCAAGGGTTGTCCTAAATGGGGCCTACGTCCCACCCATCATAAAGTTCGATCCCAAACTCTTGAGCGAGATTGTTCATCGCTTGATTTCGCTTGTGAAGGGATTCTGGTGTGTGCTGCTCGATTTTCACGAGATACAACACCCAAGTTCCGTCGCTCCGGCAGCTCAGATCCTCAATCGCATAGTCGCGGTCCTTCAGCCAAGTGGCCGCTTCACGCAGGGGTGTTGGATCAGAGTTGAAGAAAAAGTAACCGTACTTGAGCGTGTGACTGGGATCGAGTCCTCCTTTCCTTCATTTTACCAAATAAGCTACGGATTGAATCCAGATTTGACAACATCGAAAGCTCCGACGACAGTCTAACAACCAAGCCAACCTGACGTGATCCGGCAGGAAAGCGAACACTTTGAAGAAACAGTGGGTGCCGGTCTTACGAGCCTTTCAAAACTTCGACGGTGTGTTCTGCGGCGCGTTTGACGTAGTCGTGTTTGTTCTGCTTGGCGGCTTTTTCTAGGGCGGGCAATGCGGCGCGGGCGGATTCGCCGATGACTTCCAACACGTTGGCCGCGCAGAGCGCGACCCATTGGTTGTCGTCCGCAAGCAAACCTGCCAGATGCTTGACGGCTAATTGGGTTTCGCCCAGATTCGCCAACGCCTCGGCGGCGGCGATTTGCACATCAGCGGATTCATCCTTCAGCCGTTTTTCCAAGAGCGGCTTCACCTGGGGATCTTTCACGGCTTTCTTCCCTAAGATCACCGCCCCCGTCGCCGCCCAGTAGCGGACGATGGGGCTTTCATCCATCAAAAGTTCGGGGAGTATCAGTTGAAACATATCGAGTTGCTCCGTGTTACCGGTGGCGAGTTCGACGAGCGGCAGAATCCTCTTGAGCGGATACCGCTTCTCGTCGCGAACCAGTGCATAAATCGAAGAGCCTGCGGCTTCTTTGACCATCTCGCCTTCGGGAATGAAACCCGAATCCCGGATCGCCAGCAAATGCGCGCGGTTGGCTTTTCGCATGCGGTCCAAGTCCTTGGCGTATTTTGCATCCCCAGCGAGGTTTTTGACTTCCCACGGGTCGGCTTGAGTGTCGTAAAGTTCTTCCGGGGGTTTGGGTTCCCAGAAGAACCGCTGCGGGCCTTCACATTTCCCGGCTTTGTAGGCGGCTTCCCAGGCATTGGTGGTGGCCATCTTCCACAGATAATTCAAATGCTGCCCGTAAATGCGGTGCGGGTTGTAATTACGAATGTACTTGAAATTCTTGTCCCGCACGCCCCGCGAGAAATCGTAGCGCTCATCCATCCGCCCGCGGAGAACGTAAACGTATTCCCTGGGTTTCGCGGTTTGCTTGCCCAAAAAGGCTTCGCCCTGGAAGTGTTTGGGCACGGGAATCCCCGCCAAGCTGAGCAGCGAAGGGGCGAAGTCGACAAAGCTGACTAGGCGATCCGTGCGCGTGCCGGCTTTTTGCGGGGCAAGGTCGGCGAAGTTCTTGCCGAAGCGGATAATCATCGGCACGCGGACGCCGGTGTCGTACAGAAAGCGTTTGGACCGCGTGAGAATCCCCCCGTGATCGGCGTAGTAAAACACGATGGTGTCATCCGCAAGGCCATCTTTTTCCAAGCGGTCCAGAATCTGGCCGACCTCGGCATCCATCTTGGTAAGGATCTGATGATACATCGCCCAGTCCGCGCGGATTTCCGGCAAGTCGGGATGATAAGGCGGAATCTCGACCTTGGCATTCAAGAGTTTTTTAACTGGCTCTTTGTTGTGTAGCGAGCTTTCGTGGCTGACCCCTAAATTGTAAACCGCGAAAAACGGTTGGCCGGGCTTGCGGTCGTGGTAATCGCCTTTTGTCATTTCGTTCCAGGCGGAGTTTTGATACGGGCTGAGGTTGTAATCGGTCTTGGAATGATTGGTGCAGAAATAGCCGGCATCTTTCAGATATTGGGAATAGAAAGGCACGCTTTTGGGGGGGACGAAATTTTTGCTCCGCATGTGCTGACAACCCAGCGAACTGGCATACATGCCGGTGATGAGCGTGCAGCGGTTAGGAGCGCAAACCGGCACATTGGCGAAGGCGTTTTCGTAAAGGATGCCCTCGGCGGCCAATTGATCGAGCCGGGGCGTATGGGCATCGGCACAACCGTAACAACCGAGGTAGGTGGAGTTGTCTTCCGAGACGATCCATAAGATATTGGGCCGTTTGGGTTGGTCCTGAGCCGAGAGCGGGGAAAGAATCGCAAACAGTAAACTCAACGTCAATGCGAGCCGAACCAAAGATTTGCAGGCCATCGAAAAACCTCTTGGGAAATGTGGCTGGGGAAGTATGCTTTCCATTATGCTTGCTCATTCCGCAAGAACAAGCATGACGGGAGCGGAAAATCTTCCCCAGAGAAATCCCAACGGTCCCCAAGAAAAGATTGAGTTTTTCCGAACCACTCGGATATAGTGAGGCGGGTTTTTCGGGCGGGTGAATCGCCGGGAATCTTCCTCGTGCAGACTTCGATTTGGGAAAGGAACATGGCGATGAAATTGGTGTTTCGCGGCGGGCTTTGGGATGGCGTGGAATTGGAAGCCCGATTCGTGCCGCAAGAAATCCGGCTGAACGGGGTGATTATTGATGATGCGGAGGAGGAAGCCAATGTGTTGCCTTCGCTTCGCAAAACCGTTTTGATGTCCCGCATCGGCAAGCATCGTTACGAATTGGACCAGTTTGAAGGCCCCAACGAAGAAATCGCGATTTTCGTCTATCAAGATGCGATGGTGTAGCCGATGCTTGCAGTGACAAGCCGAGCGGTCATAATGGAGGTCTTCCCATTTCCCCATCTCCTGATTTGGAGTCTCGGCATGTCGATCACGGTCTGGAACTCTCTTCGCGTGCGGGCTGGCATTGCCGGGCTGTTGTTGTTCTCGGCTTTGGGATTTGCACGGGCAGAAACGCCTTCGGCGAAATCCATTCTTGAAGCCACCGGCGTTCAAGGCGGATTTATCGTGCATTTGGGCTGCGGCGATGGCGAACTGACCGCGGCGCTCAAAGTCAACGAGCGATTTCAAGTTCACGGTTTGTCCCGCGATCCCGCCCAAGTCCTAGCCACCCGCAAAAACCTGCGCAAGAAAGGCATCTACGGCGAAGTCGCGGTGGAGACTCTGCAAGGTCAACGGCTGCCTTACATCGATCAGTTGGTCAATCTGGTCGTGGCCGAGGATTTGGCAGGCATCCCCATGAGCGAAGTGATGCGGGTTCTGGCTCCGCGCGGCGTGGCTTACGTCCTGACCGATGGCGAATGGAAGAAGACCGTCAAACCCTGGCCGACGAACATTGATGAATGGACGCATTACCTGCACGATTCCGGCGGGAATGCCGTCGCCCACGATGAACAAGTCGGCCCGCCCAAGCATTTGCAGTGGTTGGGCAGTCCGCGTTGGTCCCGCCATCACGACCGCATGGCCAGCTTAAGTGCGCTGGTTTCGGCGAGGGGACGCATTATCTACGTGATGGATGAAGGCTCGCGGACTTCGATTGAACTCCCGCCCAAATGGACGCTGATTGCCCGCGATGCCTTCAACGGTGTGGTGCTTTGGAAGAAGCCTTTGAAGACCTGGCATCCGCATTTGTATCCGCTGAAAAGCGGCCCCACGCAACTTGCCCGGCGTTTGGTCGCATCGGGAGACCGAGTTTACATCACGCTGGGTTTGGAAGAACCCACCAGCGTGCTGGATGCCGCCACGGGAGAGGAAATCAAAACCTACGCCCAAACCGGTACGACGGAAGAACTCATCGAATCGGGCGGGGATTTGTTTCTGTTGGTCAACCGCGAAAAGAACGAACTCGCCGACTTCAAACCCGCGTTCAACACTGGCGATCAAAAGCGGGTTCGCGAAGGCACGGAATTTCATTGGAATAAAAAACCCCGCGAGGTCATGGCCGTCAACGCCGAGACCGGCAAAACCTTGTGGAGCAAGAAAACCGTCGCCGCCCCCTTGTCGCTGACGGCGGATGCCAAGCACGTGGTCTATCACGATGGCGAAAAAGTCGTCTGCCTGGACCGCAAAACCGGCGATGAGGTTTGGTCTTCTTCGCCCGTCAAAAACAAGGCCAACGTGACCACCAACTTCGGCCCCCGGCTGATTCTGTATCAAGGCGTGGTGTTGTTCGCGGGCGGCGACCATAACATGCACGCGTTCTCTTCCAAGAACGGCGAAACGCTGTGGACCGCTCCGCACGCCCAATCGGGTTATCAATCCCCGGAAGATTTGCTGGTTGCGGGCGGCTTGGTTTGGAATGCGCCCACCACCAGCACCGGCGACACGGGCACGCTCACCGGCAGAAACCCGAAGACGGGCGAAGTCAAAGTCGAGTTCCCGAATGAGGTCAACACCTATTGGTTCCATCATCGCTGCTACATCGCCAAGGCGACCGACAACTTCTTCATGTCCTCGCGAACGGGCGTGGAGTTCGTCGATTTCAAAAAGAAAAGTTGGGAGATCAACCACTGGGTGAGAGGCGGATGTCTCTACGGCGTGATGCCCGCCAACGGCCTCTTATACACCCCGCCGCACGATTGCTTTTGCTATCCCGAAGCCAAGCTGTTCGGCTTCAATGCGTTGGCTCCGGCGACGGCTTCGCGAAAGCCTCCTCAAAACGTCACCGAAGAAAACCGCCTGGAACGCGGCCCCGCTTACGAAGCCACAAACCGGCGAGCGGATCTCGTCAGCCCCCATTTTCCATCGCATCCTCCGGCGAGCAATGCAGGCGAAGGCGATTGGCCGACCTATCGGCACGATGGTTCCCGCAGCAGCCACCTCGCCGCGCCGGTTTCCGCCACGCTCAAGCCGGGTTGGACAACGAAGCTCGGCGGGCGGTTGAGCGCGGTTTCCATCGCCGATGGAAAACTCTACGTCGCCCAAGTCAACGCGCACACGCTGCACGCCTTGGATGAAAAAACCGGCGAACCCGTGTGGAGTTTCACGGCGGGCGGGCGGATCGATTCTCCGCCCACAATTTACGAAGGCCGAGCGTTGTTCGGTTCTGCCGATGGTTGGGCGTATTGCCTCAAGGCGGACACCGGCGAGTTGATTTGGCGGTACCGGGGGGCTCCCGAAGACCGCCGGCTGTTTTCGTTCGAGCAACTGGAATCGGTCTGGCCCGTGCATGGCACGATCTTGGTGAAAGACGGCGTGGCCTGGTTCATCGCGGGGCGGTCCAACTATTTGGACGGCGGCCTGAAGTTGTTCCAGCTCAACGCCAAAACGGGTGAGAAGCTCGCGGAAATCTCCATCGACGACCGCGACCCGGTCACCGGCGAGAACATTCAAGTCCGCCTGCAAACCCTGCAAATGCCCACGGGACTGGCGGACATACTTTCCAGCGATGAGAACCACGTTTACATGCGTTCGCAGCGTTTCGACCTCAAAGGCCAACGCGAAGATTTGGGACCGCATTCGGGCGATGCCGCCAAGCAGGGCGGCACGCAAACCGGCGAAGGCGTGCATCTGTTTTCGCCCACGGGCTTTTTGGACGGCACGTATTTCCATCGCTCTTATTGGGTGTATGGCCGCAGTTTCGCCGGCGGGCACAATGGATATTATCAAGCCGGTAAGTTCGCCCCCGCAGGGCGATTGCTGACTTTCGATGATGCGAACGTCTACGGTTTCGGACGCAAGCCCGAATACTTAAAGTGGACCAGCACGATGGAGCATCAACTGTTCGCCACCAGCAAAGTTCCGCCCACGCCGCCGGTGACTCCCGCCATCCGCCGAGGCAAAGGCGGCAACAACGGAAACCCGGCGGGGGCTTCGGGTTCGGTGGTGCGAATTGCCAACTCGCCCAGCCTCGATCCCACGGGCAAAGCGATCACTGTGGAAGCCTGGGTCAATTCCGAACGCCCCGCCGGCGTGGTTCTCGCCCGCGGCGGCCCGCAAGCTGGTTATGCTTTAATTTTGCAACAAGGCAAGCCGGCTTTCGTGGTGCGTTCAGCCAGCAAGCTGTTTAGTGCTCAGGCCGAGAAGCGAAGCGTCAAAAAGTGGGTGCATTTGGTCGGCACGTTGAGCGAGGATAAAAAGCTCAAACTCTACGTGGATGGCAAACTCGCCGCCAGCGGCACGGTGGACAATCTGATTCCCGGCGAGCCGAAACAAGCCACTGAAATCGGTGCGGACGAAGGCAGCGCGGTCGGCGATTACAAAGGCCCGCTGCCGTTCGCGGGGATGATCGACGAAGTTCGCATCTATCACACGGCTCTCACGGCGGAGGAAGTCGCCCAGCGCTTCGCCAAACCCGATGCCGCCGTGAAATCCGCCGCTATGGTGTTGGCATATTCATTCGACAAAGGCGGGGCGAAAGATGCCTCCGGCAATAAGAACGATGGAACGATTGCAGGGGCTACTGCTATCGAAGGCAAAATCGCCCAGGGTTTGAAATTCACCGGCCAAGCCGCCGTGGGCAAAGGCGGCGGCAACAAGAGCAAGCCGATCTCCGGCAGTTTGGTGGTTCGCTATTGGAACCGCGATGTGCCGATGATCGTGCAAGCCATCGCACTCACCGGCAAAACGCTGTTCATCATCGGCCCGCCGGACGTGCTGGATGAAGAAGCCGCCTTTGAACGGCTGCGCGGGCGACCCGCGGATTCAAGAAGCCCTTGCCAATCAAGATGCTTCGCTCAACGGCGAGCGCGGGGCGAAACTGCTGGCGGTCTCGGTCGATGATGGCAAAACATTGGGTGAATTGACGCTGGGAGCTTTGCCCGTGTGGGACGGCCTCGCCGCCGCCAACGGCAAGCTGTTTGTCGCGAACATCAACGGCGAAGTCGTGTGTCTCACCCCGGCAGATTGAGTTAGAGAGATAGAAAGAACGGGAGATGGGGAGGCTGAAATGCAAATTTCGCCCGTAGTCCCAGAAATCCCGTTCTCTTTTTCAATCGGGATTGGTTACGGAATGGAGGGTTGGTGATTAGCCGTATGAACTTTCGTGTTGTCAAGTTTGTCACCCATTTTTCTGGGGTTGTGTTTTGTCTCTCAGATTGTGGGAATCGTCTTTCCGCGAGCTTTATCTGCTGCTGATGCGGGGCAGGAGTTTCAAACTGGCATTCAGCCTTTGCTGAAAAAGTATTGCTTCGATTGCCATGCCAAAGACGTGACAGAAGCGGATATTGACTTGGCGGCGTTCGGCTCAATCGCCGATCTCCGCAAAGACAGCAAAACCTGGGTCAAAGTCCGGCGGATGTTGGACAGCGGGCAAATGCCGCCCAAAGATGCCCAAAAACCCAGCGATCTGGAACTCGCGAAACTCCAAACCTGGGTCCGCGAGTTTTTGACGAAAGAAGCCCAATCTTCCGCTGGCGATCCGGGACCGGTGTTGCTCAGGCGGTTAAGCAATGCCGAGTACACTTACACAATTCGCGATTTGATGGGCGTGGAAACTCTCGATCCCACCCGCGAATTTCCCGTGGATGCCGCCGCGGGCGAAGGCTTTACGAACACCGGCAGCGGGCAAGGCATGTCGCCGGCTTTGCTGCAAAAATACTTGAACGCCGGCAAAAAAGTCGCCGAGCATTTGGTGCTGCTGCCGGATGGCATTCGCTTCTCACCCCATACCACGCCGCGAGACCGGACCGATGCGTTGCTGGCGGAGATTCAAGAGTTCTACCGCCAATTCACCGAGGATGGCGCGGGAATGCCCATCGACCTGCAAGGCATTCGGTTCAACACCAACCAAGGCGGCCTCTTGCCGCTGAAACCTTATCTCGCCGCCACCATCGCCGAACGCGATGCCCTGCAAAGCGGAAAAAAAACCATCCGAAGCCTGGCCAAGGAACGATCTTTGAACGCCAAGTATTTGGGCATCCTTTGGGAGTCGCTGACGAAAAATAAGCCAAGCGAACCCTCGGTCTTGTTGGATTCCTTCCGCTCAAAATGGCAACAAGCCAAGGCCGAGGATGTCCCGAATCTCATCGGCGAAATCACCAAGGCCCAAAAAACTTTCTGGAAGTTTAACACGGTCGGGCACATCGGCAGGCAGGGAAGTTCTGCCATCTGGATGGAAGCGGTCTCGCCCCTCGCCGACCGGAAGGAATTTCGCGTCCCGCTCGCAAATCCGCCGGGGGGGAACGAGGTCACGATTTATCTCTCGGCCGGCGACTTGGGCGATGGCAACGAGGGGGATTTTGTGCTTTGGCAGCGGCCCCGGATCGAATTCCCCGCCGACAAATCCGCCCCGGCAAGGCCGCCGATTCTGCTTTGCGACGTGCAAACGCTGGCCGGGAAAATCGAGCGAGCCATTCAAACGGAAGTTCCCCGCACCAGCCAATATCTTAAAGCCGTGCTTGATCTCTTGGATTCCAAGCAATCCCTGGAAACACTTGCCGGAGCCAGAAAACTCAATCCCGAGTTGCTTGCCCGCTGGGCAAAGCTCGCCGATCTCGGCCACCGTTTCCCGCGCGGCATCAAAGGCCGTTTCACGCAAAAACACGAAAAAGTTCAAGGCTACGAAGCCATCAACGGATGGGGCTTGGCGGAAACTCCTTCGATGTTGACCAACCGCTCCGATCGGCCCATCACCTTTCTCACGCTGACCATCCCCGCGCATAGCGTGGTGATGCACCCCTCTCCCGTGCAAGAATCCTTTGTCTGTTGGCGCAGCCCCATTGCGGGAAACGTGCGGGTGGAAGGACTCGTCGCGGATGCCGACAACAAATGCGGCAACGGGGCCGCTTGGCGGGTGGAACGGCTTTCGGAATCCGGGCGAAAAGTTTTCGCAAGCGGGCAGTTCGATAATGGCGGTCGGCAGCGAATTCAACCGAAAGAAGAAATCGCGGTCGAGCAAGGCGACGTGATTTTTCTCATCGTGAACGCCCGCGACAACAATCATAGCTGCGACACCACGCACATCGAACTCAAACTCTTGGAAACCGCCGGCGAAAAACGAGTCTGGAACTTAGCCTCGGATGTGGTGGACAACATCCTCAGCGGCAACCCGCTGCCCGATTCGCTCGGCCATCGAGACATTTGGCATTTTGGTGCGCTCGCCAACCAAACAGACGTGAAATCGGCGATTCCCGCCAACTCGGCTCTCGCCCATTGGCGGGCGAGCATTCTCACCAAAAAAGATCCGAAAGATCTTGAAAAACAGACGGCGGCGGTTCAAGCCGTGTTGAGCGAAACCGATCGAACACAGTTGACCGAAGCCGATCAAAAACTGCATGGGCAACTTTTGAATTGGCGAGGGCCTTTGGATTGGTTGGCCGTCGGACGAACCCTCAAAGAAAATCCATCGAGCCGATATGGGCTTGATCCCCGGCAGTTCGGCAAGCATCCCAATGGTTCTCATCTGGCGGCGAGGGATTTGTGTTTTCAAGCCCCGAAAGTTCTCGAAATTCGCTTGCCCGCCGCTTTGGTCACAGGCGGGGAGTTCCTTGCCACGGCGGTCCTTCACGAAGAAGGCGGCAACAAAGGCAGCGTGCAAGTCCAGGCGGCTACCGCGAAGCCAGAGCCGAACGCGGCATCGCTCACCGCCCCGATTTTGCTTCCCAAGAACAGCCCATCCCGCGCACGGGTGGAGACCGCTTTGAAAGCGTTTCGCGAACTGTTCCCGCCCGCGCTTTGCTACGCGCGAATTGTGCCTGTGGATGAAGTGGTGACCTTGACGTTGTTCTACCGCGAAGATGGCCATCTTCAGCGGTTGATGCTCGATGAAAAACAAACGCAAAAACTCGATCGGCTCTGGCTGGAATTGTTCTACATCAGCCAAGAACCATTGAAAACCGTGGTGGCGCTCGAACAAATCTCCGCCTTCGCCACCCAAGACCGGCCCGATTTGGTGGATGGCTTCGCTTCCATGCGCGGCCCGATCAAAGACCGGGCCGAAACCTTTCGCAAGCGAATGATCGCAGCGGAACCCATGCAACTTCAAGGCGTGCTGCAATTCGCGAACCGGGCTTGGCGGCGTCCGTTAAGCCAGTCGGAAACCGAGAAGCTGAAAGCGTTTTATCGCAGCCTGCGGCAAAACGAGATCCCCCACGAAGAGGCCCTGCATCTGCTCTTAGCCCGCGTGCTGACTTCGCCCGCGTTCCTCTATAAGCTCGAACAACCGGGACCGGAAAAAAAACCGGCTCCGGTTTCCGATTTGGAACTCGCCACGCGGCTGAGTTATTTCCTTTGGTCCTCAGCCCCGGATGCCCCTCTCCGCCGGTTGGCAGAGGCCGGCCAATTGCGAGATGAAAAAACACTTCTGGCGGAAACCCGTCGGATGCTCAAAAACGCAAAAACCCGCCGGTTGGCAATTCAGTTTGCCTGCCAATGGCTGCACGTCCGCGACTTCGATCAGAACGATGACAAGAACGAAAAACTCTATCCCGAGTTCGCCGCCATGCGGCACGAAATGTATGAAGAAACCGTGCGGTTCTTCGAGGACATGATTCAAAATGATGGCTCGGTTCTGGACATTTTAGAAGCCGACCATACCTTCTTGAATGAAGCCCTAGCCAAGCATTATGGAATTGAGGGCATCAAAGGCAAAAGCTGGCGGCGGGTCGAGGGCATCAAAGCCAAAGGCCGAGGCGGATTGTTGGGCATGGCGACGGTCTTGGCCAGTCAATCCGGGGCTTCTCGCACTAGCCCGATTTTGCGGGGGAATTGGATTTACGAAACCCTGCTGGGCGAGCGTTTGCCGCGCCCGCCGGCCAATGTCCCGCAACTTCCCGAAGCCGTGCCCGCAGGGTTGACGGCCAGGCAGTTAATTGAACGCCACAGTGCCGACGCCGCCTGCGCGAAGTGCCATTTAAGGATCGATCCTTACGGTTTCGCGCTCGAACAGTTTGACGCGCTCGGCAGACTAAGACCCCAAAAAGCGGATACCAAAACCACGTTGCCCGGCGGGAAAAGTATTCAAGGCATTCACGGTTTGCGAGAATACCTTGCGACCGAACGCCAAGCTGACGTAGTTCGCCAATTTTGCCGCAAGCTCTTGGGTTATGCGTTGGGCCGGGAGTTACAGCTTTCGGATGAACCGCTGCTAAGCGAGATGCAAGCGAAGCTCAAAGCCAACGATTTTCGCTTTCGCATTGCGGTGGAAACAATCGTCGCCAGCCCCCAGTTTCGCAACATCCGTGGAAGCCAACCGGCGGAGAGCCAAGGGCAGAGAGCTAAGAGCCGGAGTAATCCACCCGGCAAGTAAAACCCATTGGTTTGTTTGCCTTGGCCCATCCGCGATTCGCATGATTTTTGAAAATGGAACGTCCCTTAAACCGAAAGAACAGCCATGAATGGTGATCGACTTTCTCGAAGAACAATGTTACGCGGCTTAGGCGTGAGCATGGCCTTGCCTTGGATGGAATCGCTGCGGGTGTGGGGCGGCGAATCCAAACCTCGCCAAACCGAAAACCAAGCCCCCGTGCGGATGGCGATTTTGTTTTCGGGCTGCGGATACCACAAACAGGAATGGTGGGCCAAAGGGCAAGGGCCGGCAATGGAGTTGGGCAAGGTCTTGAAGCCGCTCGATGATTTCCGCGACCGCATGGTCTTTATTCGCGGGCTGTATAACGCCGAGGCTCTCAAAGGCAACATTCACAGTTCCCAAACCGGAAACCTGCTTTCGGGAGCGCCGCTTTCCTCCGGCGGCACGATTCGCAGTGGCACGAGCGTCGATCAGGTCATCGCTCAAAAAATCGGCCGGCAAACTAAGCTGCCCAGCCTGGTCTTGGGTTGCGAGAAATCTAATCCCACGGTTCACAAAAATTATTCGATGCTCTACAGCTCGCACATTTCTTGGAGCAGTTCCACCACGCCTACGCCATTGGAAGTTTACCCCGCCTTGGCGTTCGATCAGTTGTTCAAAGACTCGGCGGAACGGGGCGATCAAAGCGTTTTGGATGCCATCCTCGCCGATGCCAAAGATGTCCGCCGCGGCATCAGTCGGCAAGATCGGCAGAAGTTGGATGAATACCTCAATTCAGTAAGGGAAGTGGAACATCGCATCGAACGGGCGGGCCAACGGGGGGAACTGCAAGGTTGGCGTCCCACGCTTGCCAAACCCAATCTGCCGCGTCCGAAAGATGGTTACCCGCAGGACATTGTCGAACACATGCGGCTGATGAGCGACATTCTGGTCTTGGCCTTTCAAACCGATACCACGCGAATTTGCACGCTCAAATTGAACAACGACCACGGCACGCTGAGGTTTCCGCATCTGGGCGTGGATTACATGATTCACCATCTGCTGTCCCACAACGACACCGAGGATTGGTTGAAAGTCAATCAGTTCTTTTTAGAGCAAATGGCCTACATCGCCCGGCGGTTGGATGCGATCCAAGAAGGCGAGCGGACCGCTTTGGATAATTCGATGATTATGCTGTGTTCCAGCATGATGACCGGCCATCACGATGCGACCCAACTTCCCGTGGTGCTGCTCGGCGGCGGAGGTGGGCAAATAAAAGGCGGGCAAAACCTGAACTATCTGGACAACCCCGACCGCCAGATGTGCCGGCTTGTATCTCAGCCTGATGAATAAGATGGGCGTGAACCTCCCCAAATTCGGCGATGCCACGGCCCCCTTGCCCGAAGTCTGACCGGAGTCCATTCCGTGATGGGGCCTGACCCCTGCCAAATACATGAAAGAAAATTCCATGAAACGCAGCCTTATCGCGATCCTTTCGTTTTTGTGTCTAGCCGTTTTAACTTCGCAAGCAATGGCGGAAGATGCCGGGAGGGAATCCCATCCGCCGAACTTCATCGTGATTTTCTGCGATGACATGGGCTACGCGGACATCGGCCCGTTCGGCGCGGAAGGCTACGAGACGCCGAACCTCAACCGCATGGCCGCCGAGGGAATGAAGTTCACCGATTTTTACGTGGGCCGTTCCTTCTGCACGCCTTCGCGGGCGGCATTGATGACGGGCTGCATTCCCACGCGGGTGGGCATCGGCGGGAACTTCGGCCCCAAATCCACAACCGGGCTGAACCCCGACGAAATGACCATCGCCGAAGTTTTGAAGCAGAAAGGCTACGCCACCGCCTGCTATGGCAAATGGCACTTGGGACATCTGCCCAAATTCCTTCCGCCGAGCCAAGGTTTCGACGAGTATTTCGGGATTCCCTATTCCAACGACATGTGGCCGTTTCATCCGGGCGTCCGGCACTTGGCAATGGAAGACCGCCTGAAGCGGTGGCCGCATTTGCCTTTGTACGAAGGCTTGAAAATCATCAATCCCCAAATTATGCCGGAAGATCAAGTGCAACTGACCACCCGCTTATTCAACCGGGCGGTGAAGTTCATCAAAGCCAACCGCGAAAAACCGTTCTTTCTCTATTTGCCCAGCCCGCAACCGCACGTGCCGTTGTTCGTTTCCGCGAAGTACAAAGACAAAACCGAGCGGGGGTTGTTCGGCGACGTTCTCAGCGAGATCGATTGGGGCGTGGGGCAAATTCTGGAGACGCTCAAGCAGCAGGGATTGGATGACAACACCTGCCTCGTATTTACTTCTGACAATGGCCCTTGGTTGTCCTACGGCGATCACGCTGGTTCCGCGAAGCCTTTTCGAGAAGGCAAAGGGACCAACTTTGAAGGCGGGTTTCGCGTGCCCTGCCTGATGCGTTGGCCGGGCAAAATCCCCCCAAAAACCGTGTGCCGGGAAGTCGCCGGAACGATGGATTTGCTGCCCACGTTCGCGGATCTCGCGAAAGCCCCGTTGCCCAAACAACCGATTGATGGCCGGGACATCTCCGCCTTGATGTTCGGCAAGCCGGGCGCGAAATCTCCGCACGAAGTCTTTTACCACTACGATGGAGGCCATCGGCTGATGGCGGTGCGCAAAGGGAAATGGAAACTCATGTTTCCGCAAACCTACAATTCCCCGATTCCCGGTTCCGGTGGTCTGCCCGGAAAAGATCAACGAAAGGAAATCCCCCTTTCGTTGTTTGATCTGCAAAACGATGTGGGAGAAACCACCAACGTGGCCGACAAGCATCCCGATGTGGTCGCGCAGCTCAAAAAGCACGCCGAAGAGATGCGAAAAGATCTGGGCGATGGAAAGCAGCCCGGCCCCGGTCGCCGACCTATCGGCCGCTAAGCACCGTTCGAGAAATCATGGTTCTCAAAAAGTGAGCGGCATACCGTGAGCCGCCGGTGTTTTCCATTCGAAGCACCGGCGGCTCACGTCTTGCCGCTCACTGATCTCCCGATGCTTAAACGTGGCTTTCGATGTCTTTGAGTTTGGGAGTCAGGTAATCCACGGTCGAATCCATGCTCGCCAGATGTGCGTAATCTTCTTCGGGGATTTGCACGCGGTATTGTTTCCGCAATTCCATCACGATGTCTAAGAAATCCATGCTGTCCAGTTCCATTTGCTCGCGGAACGGGGCTTGGTCTTCCAGTTCGGTCAGATCTTCGTCCGGGGCGATGCGGGTCTAAGATGTCTAGAATCACCTGCCTGATTTGTCCCGAATTCATTCAACGGCTCCAGCGTATTTTGCGTTCAGTATTTTGAGTGAATTTGTAGGCTGGGCACTGCCCACCCTATTTTTTTAATCGTCTTCGTATTTTTTAAGGATCAACACCGAATTGATGCCCAACATCCCGAAGGAGTTATTCAAAATATACCTCACTTTGCCGAGTTTGCGGGGATTATTGGCGACAATGTTGGTCAACGCACATTTGGGGTCCAAATTATCCACATTGATTGTAGCGTGGGCGATGCCATCGTGAAACGAGGGCAGATTTCCCAACAGTTCCAAAGCCCCGGCGGCCCCCATTGCGTGCCCGATGAAACTCTTGGTGTTGTTGATGGCCGCTTTGGTGTCGCCGCCGAAAACTTCGTGCAGGGCCAGACCTTCTTCCATGTCGCCTTGCTCGGTGGCGGTGGCATGGCTGCTGACGATGTCGATGTCGCCCGGTTTTAGTTCGGCCCGTTCGAGCGCCAACTCGAATGCACTCCGCTTGCCGGCCGATGATGGGGCAGCACGAAATCGGGGGCGTCAGAGTTCATCGCATAGCCCACGATTTCGCCGTAAATCGTCGCCCCGCGGGCCAAGGCGTCGGGAAGGCGTTCCAGCGTGCAAAGCGCACCGCCTTCGGAGACCACAATCCCGTTGCGGTCCCGGTCAAACGGCCGGCAGGCCTGGGCGGGATCTTCGTGCCGGGCCAAGGCCCCTTGGCTTGGAAAGCTGGCAAAAATCCCGAATGTATGAATGCTCTCGGAAACCCCGCCCGCAATCGCCAAGTCCACTTCTCGCAACCGCAACATCTGCACCCCTTGGATAAACCCGGCGTTCCCGGCGGCACAAGCGGCCCCGATGGTCAAATGCGGCCCGGTGATCCCCATGCTGAGGGTGATTTCGCCCGCGGGGTTATTCGCCACGGTGCGGGGATTGTGGTGGTGCGACCAAACTTTGGTGTCGTAGTCGAATTGCGAAATCTCGTAGATTTCGTTTTCGGTTTCGACGTTGCCGTGCTCCGTGATGCCGACGTAAACCCCCACGCGGTCCCTGGGGACCGTTTCCCAATCCGAAACCGGCATCGCGGACCGCTTCGTTGGCACAATACACGCCGATGGATCCCGCCCGCGTGCCGCGGCGAACTTCTTTGCGGTTTTGGTAGCGGAGTTCGTCGAAATTGCACACGCCGGCCAGAACCTGACCCACATACCGGGTTTCATAGGGAACTACGCCGGATCGTCCCGCCAGCAAGGCTTCGCGGAACTCCGTCAGATTATTCCCATTGGGAGCCGTAAGACCGATGCCGGTAATGACAATACGATCTCGATAAGGTTGAGAAGTCTGCATCCGTTCTGCCGCTTGCCCGTCGAATCGAAGACTCGCAGGAACAAAAACAGGAACTGCTTACAAGGATTAACTTTACGTCTTTATGACCGGCGGGAAGAGCTTCCGAAAAACGAAAACGCACGCCGCGCAGTTTCTGGAGATTAACCAGTTCGCTGCCGGCTCGCAAGCGGGGGGAATTTCAAAATTCGGCTTTTCCGGGAACCGGCTCAAAGGGGTCAGGCCCCATTTTCCATCAAAAAGACCTGGCTTCGATGAAAAGATGTCCTGGAAAAGGGGGCCTGACTCCTTAACACGCCAAATCAGCGGAACGAAAGCGGGGTGAGGCGGACGGTTTGAATGACATCTTCCCGAATAGCCAGATCGATCTGCTGATCTTTTTCGATTCCCGCAGCCACCCGCGAAACCGCCGGCGGGGTCGCGATAATTCTTTCCACCTGGGATTGCTCATCCCGCGTGACTTGGCAATCGAAACCGTTGGCCAACAGATACGACAAAGCCCGCGGAGCGGCCACGCCGGGAACCAATTCCTTCCGCCACTCCGCCACCGCTTGCTCGCAAGCCGCCGGGCGCGTTCTGCCGACCGGGATGCCGGCATCCGGCAAGGCAAACGGCAGACCACGCCAGCAGAAAACAGCGGAAAAACAACAGCATGGGCAGGCGGAATCGGTTCCATGAAAGGGGAACACTCAACGAAAGATCGCCGAAAGTTATCCGCTTCTGCCAACTGCATCAAGAGGGGTGTTGCGCACGGATTTATTTCTCGACGGCGGGAAGGGCAAGATCGCCCGCTTGGCCGTATTCCGTGCCGTGGGGCGTCAGTATTCTTGCGTAAACCAAAGGATCGATTTTCGCCGACAATGGGCCGCCGTGGCCATCGCAGTACATCACATTGGCGTACTCGCCGTGCCGCGAACTCGGCGCGGGAGAATGGCCGGGAAGCGTGCCTTGGTTGGCATTGATCGCAAACGGCCCCAGATCGGCAGACTGCAACTTTAAGGGGGCTTTGCTATCGGGGCCATCGGCAAATTTTAATTGGTCCCTTCCGATCACAAAGGCCAAGTCCATCGTGTTTTGCGAGAGCCAATTGCCCGCATTGAGGTTTTCCGCCATCAGCAGCGTGAATTCGATGCCATCGCCCGCAGAAATCCAAGGCAGCGAGGTGTGAAATTTTTCGTCGCCGGTTCGCGTGTCGGGTCGCCAACACACGCCGGTGGCATAGTTGATGGCCCATTCCTTGCGCCGAAACTTCGCCATCGCCGTCCAAATCAATGGCCGCCGAATGCGTGCCGGTCTCGCTGACCGCTCCGGTTTTTTCCTCGACCGGAAACAATCCGTAGCCCCCGTTCATCGCATAAGACAACGCGCCTTTCTGGTCTTGCAAACGGGGATCATCCGGGCAGGCAAACTGCGGCACGGATAGCGATTTCAGTTTCTCCAAGGGCAGCATCTTGCCTTCTTGCGCGGCATCGGGCAGGTCCAAAAACGGCGCAATCGCCAAAGGCCAACCCATATTTTCCTCGACGAGGTAGGGCAAATGCTCATCGTGGGTGTCTGCATAAGCCAGCACGGCCTTGGTGAGTTTATTGGCGCGGTCGAGACAAATTTGCTCCCGCGAAGCATCCCGCGCGGTCAGCAGCCAAGGCAGAAACAGCGCCAACAGCAACAGCAGGCAGCCCACGCAAATAATCACTTCTAAAAGCCCGATTCCCCGTCGCGGGGAAATTCGTTGTGAGGAGGATTTCATAGCATTCAACCATTTCGATCTTGAGAAAATGTTCTGCATTTTTTCCGGCTCTCCGTCCTTGGCTCTCTGCTCTTGGCCCAAAGCCATTTTCGCATGACTTCGATTTGATGGCAATTGTATCAACCTCGCGACACGTTCCTTCGCGCGGTGCGGATTGTCAAAACGACAAAATGGCCGCCCAAGATTCCCCCAGGTTCGCTTCGGTAACCGCTTCAATTCGTTTGTAATTTTGACATCAAGCTCCAAACCGCCATCCGGTACGCGGGTTGCGATTGGGGCGGAGACTTCGATTGCAGGGGATCGGACTCGAACGAAAGTTTTATTTTCAGAACCTGTCGCATTTGAGCCGGATTTTTCCATGTGGAAACGACGTGAGCGATCAGCGGCGTGCCGGAATGATCTGCGAATTGCTCATTTTTCCGGCCCTCCGCACTCCGCCATTTCTCGGGTGAGCGACACCTTGGTTTGAAGCGAAGCCTCGCTAGGTACTTAAGGAGAAAAACACCATGCGTGACACACGGAATACAAGCCATCGGCAATTGGAATCGGTGATCTGCGAAAGCGATCTGGGATTTGAACTATTAGACATGTTGGCTCAGGCGAACATCGACTTTCGCCGCTTGCCGCCGGAGGAACTTCAAAACCTGATGAAGAAATCCCAGCCCGCCGGCGGAACGAACAATCAGCGGTTCCGGGTGCTGGCAATGGTCTGATTTTCTAGGGTCAGGCCAACCGCCGGGCGCGAAAATCGGGCTTGTGGCGCAAATAACTCGCATAGGGTGAGAGAACTTTCTTTTCCCTTTGCAGGAGTGCCCTCGATGCCCGCACCCGATCAGGTTGTCTGTCAATCGCTCACCGAACACGTCAAAGACTGGAACACCGGGGAGGCCCGGATCGACCGGGAAAACCGCCTCGTGAAAAACGTTGCACTCACGGGAAAGGAATCCCAGAATGGCTACCGCTACGCCGAGCAAGCATTGATCGACGGCTTGCCTTTGTACGAAAACAAGCCCGTCTTCTTGGACCACGCCCCCTCCCGCGCTCAGCCGCACCAACGCAGCACACGGGACTTGGTGGGTTCGGTCATCAACGTGCGTTACGAAGCAGGCAGAGTTCGCGGCGACATTCGCGTGATCGACACCGAAGCCGGTGCACGTTCTTGGCCTTGGCCGAATCCAACGGGCCGGCGGTTGGGATGAGCCACGTAATTCTTGCCGAGAAGAATCCCGACGGTTCCGTGGTGGAGAAGATTCACCAAGTTGTCAGCGTGGATGCCGTCGTGTTTCCCGCCACGACGAAATCTTTTCAAGAGCAACATCGGCCCAACGGCGAAGGGAATTCTCTCGCCGCCAATCTCGCTTGGCTGACCAGCGAACGCGAAACGCTGCTCGCACAGATCGCCCGCTTGAAAACCGAACTCGGCCAACTGCGGGCAGTGCGGGAAGTGGATGAGTTGCTGGATCAAAGCCTGCTTCCCGTTTCTGCGGTGACGGACTTCTTCCGCGGGCAATTGTTGGCCGCTCCCTCGCGGGAAGATCGGCAAGCGCTGATCGAAGAGCGCCAAAGGCTATTGGAATCGTTTTCGCGTGTTGCGTTTGCTCCCCGCAGCCAAGCCCGGTTGGGCGACCCCAACCATTCCAAGTTGTCTCTGACGGATGAACAACTCATCGCCGCCATCCGCCGGCGTTGATTCGGGTTGTTGAACGCTCCAAACAAACAGCGAAGCCTGTGAACCATTCAACGAAACCGGGGGGCTGACACCCCCGCTCGCCAAATTTCTCGTTCTTTTTACTTCCTTGGAAAGGCAAAGCATGTCGAACCATCTTCGATTTCGCAGCGGGCAAGTTCAGCTTCACAAACTCCGCGTGGACAGCGGCACGGTCATCGAGGCGGGGGATCTGGTGTTCCTCGACACCGATGACGTGAAACCGGCGGGGGATTTCACTTGGGACACCGATTTGGAAACCACACAAGGCGGGTTCGCGGCGGTGTTCTTGGGCGTGGCCCATCAGCAATCGGCCGCCGGTGACACGGATGATCTCTCCATCGACTTCAGTCCCTTTTCGATTTACGAATTCGACGTGAACTCCGCCACTTATGAAATCGGGGACACGCTCGGCCCTGATGAAGATTCCTCGACTCTGATGAACCAACAACTCGAAGCCGCCATCCCTGCGGCCGGCATCGCCTATGCCGCCGAGTACAAAGCCGCCGCCGCGACCATGCTTCGCATGAGTTTCGCCACGGCATTTCATCCCGGTTCCGCCAATGTCAACGCCAACTTGGGTTAGAAGTTCATTGCAGAAGCTAGAGCTGCGGAACTGAGGATCGAGGGTAGAAGTTAGAGGATGGAGAAAACAAGATCTCTCCTCAATCCTCTGTCTTCTATCCTCACTCATTTCCCTTTCAATATTCCACTTCACTCAAGGAGCACACTATGTCTCGACAATCTCTCGCCTCGTTGATGGAATCGCTCGGCCCCGAAGGATTTTATCACCGCGTCTGCAGCCTGCTGAATGAAGGAAAACTCACCGGCGACGATTTTAGTTATCACGAACTCGCCGATGCCTGCGGCGTGCTGCCTCGCTTGCGGCAGATGAACGAACTTCGCCAACCGCTCGGTCCCGTCTCGGCGGCGCTTCAAGAATCCAACCCCGGTGTGGGCACGAATTTGTTCCAAGTCGTCACCGGCGAATTGATTGGCCGGCAAGTCATCGCGGGCTACGAAGATACCACCGGCTTCATTGGAGATCGCCTGGTTTCCATCATGCCCAGCCGGCTTCGCGGGCAAAAGATTGCGGGCTTCAAAGCGCTGGCCGGCCCCACGGAAGTTCCCGAAGGGCATCCTTACGAGGAATCAAGCTTCGAGGAAAAATACGTCACCACCGAAGAGACCAAGCAAGGCCGAGTTCTGTCCATCAACGAAGAGCTAATCGTTTTTGACCAGACGGGCGAGATCAACAGAAGGGCCAGGGCATTGGGCTATTATCTGCGTCAGGAACGCGAACGCACGATTGTGCGGGCCGTGACCGATGCGGATGCCTCGGCGGGCAAGTACGTTTATCGGCCGAGCGGATCGGGCGAGACGCTTTACAACTCCGATGGTTCCAACCGGAATTGGGTCGGGTTCGGGCAACACGACTTCCACGGGTTTCAATGCTGCCGTGCCCTTGGTGGATTGGACCGACCTCGAAGAAGTGCTGCACTACCGGGCGACGGAAGTTTTGGACGACCGCATCGACGGCACGCCCCGTCCTATGGTCGCGCCCGGCCCGGCAGATTCTCGTCCCGGAAAATTTGAGGGGCACGGCACTCAGCATTGTGAACTCGACCGAGGTGAGCATCACCAACGGCGACTATCAAACCCAAGTCGCGAACCCGGTGAAGGGGCTGGTGGAAGTTTTGAGTTCGCCTTTCATTGATGAGCAAGGCGGGCAGGCGGCCAACGATTGGTATTTGGGCGACTTCGCCAAGCAGTTTGTGTGGACGGAAATCTGGCCGATCCAAACCTTCCTGCAACGTGGCGACAGCCCCGCCGCCTTTGAACGCGATGTGGTGATGCGGGTGAAAGTCCGCTACTACGGCGGCCTCTCCGCCGTGGACACCGTGTTCGTCACCAAAGTCGACGGGGCCTAATTGGAAGTTTTGTGTGCCATGCCCACGGCTTTGCGTGGGCATGCGGTTTGAAGGATTGGTCGCGTGTCTGGGTTCGACATGGCCACTCAAAGCAGTGGCCATGCCACCCTTCACCTACTTTGTTGAAGTTATTTCCGAAACGATCCTAACGAAAAGGCGAGCGGGGGGCGTCAGCCCCCCGGTTTTGTGAAATGCTTCAAAAACGGAAGTTTTCTGGTGATTGATCCAGGTCGGTCTGATGAACGAGGAACATTCCCATCACGAAACACTCGCCCGCATCGATCGCGAAATCGAAGCGCTCTTGCGAGCCGGAAAACTTTCGCCGCTCGCGTTCGACCTGGAATTTTCTCAACTCGCCCAAACCAATCGGGCGGCGAATCTGAAAGCCTTGCTCACCGCCCGCGGGCATTATCGCCAACTGCTTAGTGACTCTAAAACGGTCCCAAACGCGGCGGGTGCGGATCGGCGGTGAAGGCGATGGCGTCGCAAGCGGTTTTTAGCAGGCGGGCTTTTCGCTCGATTTGACTTTTGTCGTCCCAGAGGTTTTTGAACTCGTCCGGGTCGGCGGAAAGATCGTACAACTCGCCCGGTTCGCTGCCGTGGTAAACCACGATTTTCTCATCGCGGGTGCGGACCATCGTGGCGTAGGCATCGGGGTGCGTCCATGCATTGAGATATTCGCTATAAACGTACTCACGAAAGTTGGCCGGGTCGGCATCGCCGGTCAGCACCTTTTTGAGGGATCGCCCCTGCATGCGGGGTTCTTCCGGCAGTTCCGCGCACTCCAAAAGCGTGGGAGCCAGGTCGATCAGTTCCACCAAACCCTCCGCTTTTAGCCCTTCCCGAAAATGGTTCGGCCATCGAAGCACCAAAGGCACGCGGACGGCTTCTTCATAAAAATGCGGTCCTTTCAACAATAACCCGTGATCGCCCAACATCTCGCCGTGGTCCGACATGAAGATTACCAGCGTGTTCTCCCTTTGCCCGGTCTCATCCAGAACTTTTAGCATGCGGCCCACTTGGTCATCGATGTGCTCGATCATCGCATAATAAGCCGCGATGACTTGGCGGGCTTCCTCGGGAGTCATCTCGCCCGTTGGATAATAGCCCGGCGAGTTGTGTGCCCAAACGTGGTCGAGCCGTTGAAACTTGGGCTTGTTGTCCAGTTCGTTGGGCCGAGATTTCGGCAATGGCATCTCGGCGGGGTTGTAGCGGTCCAGAAATTCGCCCGGCGGATCGAATGGATGATGCGGGGCGTAAAAATTCACGCTAAACAGCCAAGGATTTTCGCCGCCTGCTTGTTGGCGAAGAAAATCGCAGGCCATTTCGCCGCACCAAGTGGTTTGATGAAACTCCGCCGGAATGCCCCGTTTGGTGAACCGCGTTTCCTCGCCGGTGTAAAGTTCTTCCCAAGTTTTCCCGTGTTGGGCCAGCCATTGAGTGTAGGCGTTTTCCGGCCAATCGGGTTGGGGGTGATGGCTCCAATGGAAGACTTGGTAGCCATCATCAATCCGCTGTTCCACGCGGCCGTTCGCACAAGAGCTAAGATGCAATTTTCCCGCCAGCCCGCAAACGTAACCGCAATCGGCCAGAATGCGGGTGACGAGCCGTTCTTCCGCCGGCATTTGTTGGCCGTTTTGCCGGCAACCGGTGGTGCGGGGATAGCGGCCCGTCAGCATCGCCGCCCGGCTTGGCGTGCAAACCGGACTTTGGGCATACGCATGGGTAAAGGCCACGCCCTCGGCCAGAAGTTGGTCGATGTGGGGCGTGCGGATGGTTGAATTGCCCAAGGCGGCAATCGTGTCGAACCGCTGCTGATCGGTGCAGATCCACAAGATGTTCGGACGCATGAAAAACTTCGCGGTTTCTTAAGAATCGGGAGAGATCGGCTCGAATTGGCCTTGGAATCTGGCGACGGCATCTTGGGGGTTCATGTTGAACAGCGGACGCCCGCCGGTTCCCCAGCGGCCATGCTGATAGTGGAACAACGCCGCCGCATCGCGGACGGTCTCGACGTGTTCGATGCCTTCCATGTCTCCGCCTTCAATCGCTTCAAAGTAGATGTTGACCGCGACGAAAGCCGTCAGCAAGCCGGAGTGCAAATCCCGCGCGAAGCTGACTTCGGTTTGCCAATCGCAATCGACCCACCGCAGCCCTGCGCGGCTTTCCTTGGGAACGGGCCATGTCGAAGAAGCGGGCTTCGAGTTGTTCGCGTTGAATGCGAAATTTTCCGAGGGCCTCGCGGACTTCGCGTTTGGCCTGCCACCGCCTGAACGGTTTCCAAGCCAGCAAACCGGCGACAACCGCCGCGATTCCCCAAACTCCGATGGTGGTCCACGGCATGGCAATGCCCTCCGGCTGACTGAACAACGGGATTTTATCTCTTTCAACAGAAATTTTAGCGAAGCCGTCGCCGAGATTTCCAGCCCGGAAATTTTTCCAGAAAATCGCTTGAGTTTTTAGGCGTTGAACCACTCAGCACAACCTGCGGGCCGATGTTTCCCGTTCGCCTTTTTCCCGCTTAAAACCGCAGGAATCCGCGGAGGATGCGGACGATGAACTCATCGCGAAACAGCCATTGCAAACCGATGTAGCAGAGAATCGCCCCCGCGATGCCCGTGGGAACCCGCCAACCGTGGGCCTCGGCGAGCAGGAACCAAACCGACCCCAAGGCCAGCGTGCTGCAAAAAATTGTGCGGGCCAGGGTTTTTCCCAGATCGGCGAACAAGGCTCCCTGCACTTTAAGGCGAAGCCCGATCAACATCATCGTTGCATTCAACAGAGAAGTCGCCGAGGTAATCAAAGCCAAGCCTTGCACTTTGAATTTTGCCACCAAGAGAAATTTCATCAGCACGCCCGCACAAAAACCCAAGATCGCGAGCAAGGTCGGCGTGCGGGTATCGCCTTGGGAATAAAAAGCCTGCGTGGCGACTTCGCCGATGCCCGCCGTCAAAATCAAGCTGGCGTAGAGGCACATCAACCCCGCGACCACTTGGGTGTCGGCGGGGGAAAATGCTCCGCGCTCCAGCAACCAGGCGACCAAAGTTCGGCTATAGCAGAGAATGCCGCCGATCATGGGGATTAAGACCACGCACAAAAACCGCCAAGCGTGCGCGAGTTCGGAAACGTATTGTTCTTCCTCGCCCGCCGCCCGATGACGAGCCATCGCCGGGAACACCACCACCGCCAATCCGCCGGTTGCCGCCAATGTCACGGAAGTAATCAGCCGCGAAGCATAATTCAAATGCGAGATGCTGCCTTCGCTCAAAGCCGCCGACACCGCGAGATGGCGGTCCACGATGGGGTCCAAGCGAAAGAACGCCGCCCCGAACACCAACGGAGCCAGCAGCAAGCCGAACTGCCGATAGACCGGCTTAAGCGGCACAATGGTCTTAGTTTTCGCGCGCGGAAAGCCCGGCAGCAGCATGATGACTCCCGCGATGCCGCCCATCAAAATCGCCCAGGCGAGGTGATGAATCCCCGCGTGCGGAATCCCCGCCACCATCGCCACCGTGATCGCGGGGCCGATCAATCCCGAAGCGGCGGGCCGTAGAAATCGGCCCTGGGTATGAAACACGCTGAACAGAAAACTGGTCATCGTATTCAAGGGAATCAGCCAACCCACGATCCGTAATAATTCAATGCCCAATTGAAGTTGCGGGCCAGAGAAGTCGGCATAAAGCCACCGCATTACCGCCCCCGCCGCCAGAAACAGCAAACAGGCCAAGCCGGACGAGACGGCCAGCAAGCACCAACCCAAGCGGTTGAGGAACAGCATCATCGCGGCTTCGCCTTGGGAGGCTTTCAGTTTGTGAGACAGCGGAATAATCACGGAACCGAGCGAACCGGAAAGCACCGAACTTAACAGCAACGGAATGGCAAGCACTGCCAGATAGACGTCCAATTCCGGGGAAGCCCCGAAGATTTTCGCGAGGAACACGTGCAGCAAAAATAAAACGACAAGTTGCCCCACCGAGAACGCCGAGACCAGCGAAACCGATCGCAGGGAAACGGACGTTTTGGCGGCGGAAGGTTCGGGAAGGGACAATTCGCACCCGCTTCAAATCGCGTGTTTGTGGCGGCAAAACCTTCAGACTATACTCGATCCCGAAAACGGCCACCATCGTGGCGTTTGTTTCACGGATGCGGTGTGGATCGTCTCGAAAGGCAAGGGGCAGGCTTCCATTCGGCACGTCAGATCCTAAAATACCTCGTCCGCATTTTGTGGATCGCCCATCGCTTCACCGCAACCGAAAAAACACAACGGAACGCCAACTTATCATGTTTGAAAAAGTCGCCGAGGCGGATTTTATCCGCGGAGAACACCAAGTTCTCAAGTTTTGGACCGCAGCAGACATCTTCCAAAAGCTCCGCAAAAAAACGCGGGCAAGCCCAAGTGGAGTTTTCTGGATGGCCCGATTACCGCCAACAACCCGATGGGCGTGCACCACGCCTGGGGCCGGACGTTCAAAGATGCCTACCAGCGCTTCTTCGCGATGACCGGGCACGAACTCCGCTATCAAAACGGGTTCGACTGCCAAGGGCTTGTGGGTCGAAGTCGAAGTCGAAAAAGAACTGGGCTTCACCACCAAAAACGCCATCCTGGAACACGGCATCGACAACTTCGTCAATGCCTGCAAACAGCGCGTGCTGAAATTCGCGGCCCGGCAGACCGAACAATCCATCCGGCTCGGCTTCTGGATGGACTGGGACAATCCGGATGAACTCCGCAAACTCGCCGAAGCCGTCGGCACGGAAACTCCCATCACGCTACCCCCGCCAACGGCAAGCGGAAACGGGTCCGGCCCATCAACTCGTGGCCCGACTGGGCAACCCCGAATGGGGCGGCAGTTACTTCACGTTCTCGACCGAGAACAACGAAACGATCTGGACGTTTCTGAAAAATGCTTCGAGCGCGGCAAAATCTATCGCGGCCACGATGTGATGCCCTGGTCCGGCCGCGGCGGCAGCGCCTACAGCCAGATGGAAGTCGCCGACGGCCGCAAAGCTGACGGTGCACAAATCGGTCTTCGTGCGGTTTCCGTTGTAGCAAGGGTCGAGTGACAAGGGCAAGGGCAGAGAACGAATATCTGCTCGTCTGGACGACGACCCCCTGGACGCTCACCAGCAACGTCGCGGCGGCGGTCAATCCGGATTTGGATTACGTCAAACTCCAAACGCAAACGGGATGGGGCGATCTATTACTTCGCCAAAGACAACCTCGACTTCAAGCGCCTGGAAAGGGAATTCAAAGAAGGCTTCGGCCGGCCGGAATGGGAATGGCCCGAGGATGCCCAAGCTGAAAACGCTCGCCCAGATCTTCAAAGAGCAGGGCGGCTTCGAAGTCGATAGGCGAACTCAAAGGGGCCGAGATGGTCGGCTGGGAATACGACGGCCCGTTCGATGATCTGCCCGCCCAGCAACAACCCGGCGGAGTTGCCCGGTCGAAGACGAGTCAACTCGCATGATCGAATCGGGCGTCAATTGCCATCGCGTCGATCGATGGCGGCCGGGATTCCAAAGGCAATCCGCACGTCGTCGCCGGCGAGGGAACGGGCATCGTGCACATCGCGCCCGGTTGCGGCGACGTCGACCACAAACTCGGGCAGAACATGGCATCGTCGGCATCGCCCCGCTCGGCGAAGACGGCACGTTCGTCGAAGGCTTCGGCGACTTCACCGGCCGCGAAGCCATCGATCCGGACACGGCGGACCTGGTGTTTGAAAAACTCAAGGAGAAACATCTGCTGGTGGCGGTCGAAGACTATCCGCACATCTATCCGCACTGCTGGCGGACGGGCGATGAATTGGTGTTTCGGCTCGTCGACGAGTGGTTCATCAACATGGATTGGCGGGAGGAGATCAAAGAGGTCACCGAAGACATCCGCTGGCTGCCCGAAAGCATCGACGGCCAAGAACCGCGAACTCGAATGGCTGACCAACATGCGGGACTGGATGATCTCCAAAAAACGCTTCTGGGGACTGGCGCTGCCGATCTGGATCGATCGAGGAAACCGGCGACTTCGAAGTCATCGGCTCGCTGGCGGAACTGAAGGAACGGGCGGTCGAAGGCTGGGACGAATTTGAAGGCCACACGCCGCACCGGCCGTGGATCGACAAAGTGAAAATCAAAACGCCAAAACCGGCAACGTGATGCTCGCGGATCCCCGACGTGGGCAATCCCTGGCTGGATGCGGGGATCGTGCCGTTCTCGACGATGAACTACAACACCAACCGCGAAGAATGGCAAAAATGGTACCCGGCGGATTTGGTCACCGAATGTTTTCCGGGCCAGTTCCGCAACTGGTTCTATTCGCTGCTGGCGATGTCCACGATGATGCGCTACGACGAGACCGGACAATCCCTGCGAGAAACGCCCGTTCAAGACGCTGCTGGGCCATCGGCTGGTGATGGATGAAGAGGGCAAGCCGATGCACAAATCGGACGGCACCGCGATCTGGTTTGAGGAAGCGGCCGAGCAACTCGGCGTCGATACGCTGCGCTGGATGTACCTCGCCCAGAACCCGGCGATCGATCTGCGGTTCGGCACTGCGGCATCCCGAAGAACCGGTCACGCTGGAAACGCCCGACGGCCCGATCACGCAAACCAAAGAGGGTGCCGACCTGCAAAGTCACCAGCGGCCCGGCCGATGAAATCCGGCGGCAGATTTTGATCCCGCTGTGGAACACGTATGCGTTCTTCGTGAACTACGCCCGGCTCGACGAATTCGATCCCAAAACCGCCAGGGTGCCGCTCGCCGATCGACCGGAGATCGATCGCTGGATTCTGTCCAACCTGCAAGTGCTTGATCGAAAACGCGCGAACGGAGTTGCAGGAGTTCGACGCCGCAAGTCTGCGCGAGCGATCGCGGAGTTCATGGATGATCTGTCGAACTGGTACATCCGCCGCAATCGCCGCCGGTTCTGGCGTTCGCAAGATGCGGGCGACCGCGACAAACTGGCCGCGTATCAAACGCTGCACGAAGTGTTGGTCACGCTGACGAAACTGCTCGCGCCGTTGATTCCGTTCCTGGCCGAGCGGATGTATCAAAACCTCGTCGCGAAGTCGGGACCAGTCCGCCCCGGAAAGCGTGCATCTGTGCGATTACCCCCAACCCAACGCGCGAGGAAATCAACACCGCTCTTAAACCAGCGAACGGCCACCGCGCAAATGGTGGTCAATCATGGCGCACAAACTGCGGGAAAACAACAGCCTTCGGGTTCGGCAACCGCTCGCGGAGCTGCAATTTGCCTGCGATGATCCGGCATTGGCCGAGGCGATCGAATCGCTGTCGGATGTGATCAAGGATGAACTCAACGTCAAACGCTTGACCGCCCGCGACAACCTGGATGATTTGGTGCATTACCGCTACAAGCCGAACCTAAAAACCCTGGGGCCGAAATACGGCAAGCTGTTGGGAACCATCAAACAACATTTGCCGAACGTGGATGCCGCGACTTTGGCTCCGCTGCGGAAAGGCGAATCCATCACGCTGAGTTTGGGGGGCGAGGAACTCACGCTGTCGCCGGACGATGTGTTGGTGGAAGTCGAGCAAGCCGCCGACTGGGTGACGGCGGGTGAAAAGGGCATTCAGATTGCGCTCTCGACCACGCTGACGCCGGAACTGCAATGCGAAGGCATGGCCCGCGATTTCGTTCGGCAAGTTCAGCAACTGCGAAAAGAAGCCAACCTGGAAATCCAAGACCGCATCACGATTTTCTATTGTGCGGATGATCGCGAACTGCGAACCGCCATCGCCGAGTGGTCGGACTATATCAAAGCGGAAACCCTCGCAGACAGCATCGAGCCATCAACGGAAATCCCACCCGACGTGAAACAAGCGGCCGTGGGAAGTTTGAAGATCGCAATTTGGATCGAGAAAGTCGATTGAGGTTCATCGGCGGGAGCCGTTTTCAATTTGCCTAAGGAAAGTTTGGCATCCCGCGACAGAAATCGCCATAATGGGAAGCACGGTGATCGAAGGATTTTTATAAAGCATGGTTGAAAAACATGGAAACGGCGAATCTTTCTCAGGCGGCGCGGTCGGCGATTAAGTCTGCGGTTCCCTCGGCTCTTTTGCCTCTGACGTTGGCGCGGTTTATGTCCGCACCGAGGCTGAGCGCTCGGGCTTCAATGCCGCAGCGTTTCCGGGGCGGGTGGTTTCGGACGTGGAACCGAATCGTATGCTGCTCAAGCTGGAAGTGCAGTCCATTTTGGTTCCCGAAGCCGGGGCCGTGGATCTCGCCGCCGCCTTGAGGCCCCAACTCGAAAGGCATGGCTGCCAGACCTTGGTCACCGCGACCGATGTGAAGGAGTTCTCGTACCTGTTCGGCGAGGGTGTGCTGAAGGCAGAGAACGATTACGACAAGGAATCGCTAATCGTGTTCTTCCAGGCGGAATCCCCCGATCCCTTGTTTTGGGTGCGGGGAACCAATGGCAGCAATTACGACCTGGGCACGGGGGACATCCTCAAGCGGATCGCGGAGTGGTCCGGGCGGTGCGAGTTGGCAGTCGTGGGCGCGGGCTTCGATTGGGTGGAACTGCGGTTCAACACGCTGCCCATCAACGTGGAGGAATTCGCCGAAGAAGTTTACGACTTCTGCCCAGACACGCTCGATCAAGGCATCGTGCTGCCCGTGCCGGAAAACAGAGAGACGCTGGATGAATCGGCGTTTCCCGCCTTGGAAGAAATGAACGTTCAAGCCATGGACACCATCGAGGATTGGATGGACCACGCGACAGAAGACCAAACCACGCAGGACTTGGCCCATTACCTGCGGCGAGAACGGCGGTTGTATTTGTGGTGGGACTGATCTCAGCAATCAGCAATCAGCTATCAGCTTCAACTGCCTACGGGATTTAGGGAATTGATGATTGTCGATTGATGATTTTTGATTTGTGAGGGAAGAGCAAAAGCTGAAAGCTATCCGCGAAGGCCGACTGTTGCTCGCCGCCGTGTGCGCGAAAGTCGAAGAATCGCTGATCCGCTTCGATGCGGCGGACGTGTAAGCTCCCGATGCGAAACTCACCTACCGCGTGAAAGTCAAAGGTCTGCAAGCGGCCACGGACAGGTTTTTGCTTAGCGTGTCATCCAACGATGCCGATTCGGGATAACCCGCCAGGAAGTAGTCAGCACGGTCGTAAAAATAGCCGGGGAGCGGAGGGCAAGAAAAGGCGAGCGGGAGCTATTTGTTGTTTGATTCCGAGGGAGGGATGGCTTTAAGAAGCCGGTCCGCCATTGGTTCTTGAACTCGGCTGCGTTTGCGGCGCTTTCTCGGCTCTTCCGGCAATTGGTATTTCGTTTTGCTGGAACCTATCCGCCACCAAGTAACAAACGGGCTGTCGGGAGTGGAATCGAGATCTCGCTCCATTCCCTCAAACAAATCAATGTCGTTGTGAAGACAATAGTTCTTGAAGAATTGATCGGTTCCGCTCGCCGCCTCTGGCGGACAGGAATTCCGGGTGGAATACCAGATTCCCGTCTCTGCGACAGACGGATTCCTTCGTTCCAATTCTATGCGGATTGCTTCCAGAGAATCGTACGATTTTTCCTCCAGCGTGTAGAGAACTCGGCTTTGGGAACTGCCCTCGGAACCCGACTCGCCAGAGATAAAGATCCGGGGAATGTTCGGATGAAGCGGAGCTGGATAGCGAGAGGAGTGTTGGAAGAAGGTCGCGGCCGGTAACACATATTTCGTTTGGGTGGATTGCAGGGTCCAATAAACGTTCGATAGGTTGTCGAGGGAAGGCAGGTTTAGTGGAAAGTTGGTGAATAAATCAATGTCGTGATCCCGGCAGTATTCATAGATGATGCGGTTTCCCTGCAGTTCTTCTTGCCCAAGGCGCTTACCTGCTGAGGAAGGGCAAAAAATCCCGGCTTCCATCAACTGCGGGCGTCTTCTGTCCAACTCATCCACCAGGGCTTGGAGCGATTTATAGTTTCGGCCATCCAAGCTGTAGACCTCGCGGCTCAGCGAAGGGTTTTCGGGATCTTGCTCCGTTGTGAAATGTGCCTCTGTAATTTGAGGGCGAAAAGCATAAGGGAAATAAATGTGGACGGATCTCGCTTGAGTGGGATCGAGTTTACCAGGAGGGCTTACCTCGCTGCTCGCCTGCTCAATGGCTTCAGGGGCGTAATGGGGGTAGAGGCAATAGCGATTGATGAGCGTCGTGCAGCCGCAGAGAAGAATGATCCCTCCCGAAATGATTCGCCAGTTGTGCAATTTCATTCCGGGAATCCTCTGCGGTTAAGGGGAACCTGCCCTGCTGTGTTGGGAGATTATTAGGCGGCCCGTTTGGTTGTGGGTTTGGTGTCCGGCGTGCTGGACTGTGGGGCGATGGCTTGGATAAGCTTCTTCTTTTTGCGGCCCATTTGGTTTAAGAGATCCAACAGCCAGGGGGCGAAGCGTTTGGTTTGATAGAGCAGGTGCGCGAGGGGGGTTAAGAGCACGAGGCGATGGTTTTTGCGGATGGCTTTGATGGCTTTCTCGGCGACTTTGGTTTCCGTGGTGCAGATCCAGCGGGGCGGTTCGGGAACGGGTTTGGACGATCCCTTTCCGCTTTGGGCCGATTGATAAAGTTTGGTGCGGACCGGTCCCGGACAAAGAGCCGTCACGCCGATGCCTTTGCGTCCGTATTCCGCGCGGAGGGCTTCGCTGAATCCCACGAGGCCGAACTTGCTGACGTGATAGGCGGCGAAGCGTCCGCCGGCGACCAAACCCGCGATGCTGCACACGTTGAGCACGTGGGCTTCGGGGCGTTCCATCAATACGGGCAGAAGTTCCCGCGTGAGTTGAATCGGCGCATGCAGATTGATTGCGAGCAGCCAATCCCATTGCTCGGCGGTCATTTTATGAGTCGGCCCGTAGAAAGCCACGCCCGCGTTGTTGATGAGGATGTCCACGTGCCCCCAGCGCGCAAGCACATCCGCGACCGCCGCCGAGATCGCTAAGGGGTCGGTCAGGTCGCAGGTGTGGCCCAAAGCGCGGACTTTGAGGGCGGCGACTTCGGCGACGACTTCGGCGAGTCCTGCCTCATCCACATCAAGCAAAAATAAGTCGGCCCCTTCGCGGGCCAAGGCAAGGGCAAGGGCTTTGCCAATGCCGGAGGCGGCCCCGGTAATCAGAGCCTGTTTTCCCCGGATCGATTTCATCGGACGTGCTCCCCTCCATGGGTTGAATGAATGCGTGCTTCCTCAGTCGCGTTCACCGCAGGTGCTGCCTTATTGATGAACGGACCCGTCGAAATCCATCGGCGGCTTGCCTTCTTTTTTTTGGGGATTGGGGTTGTTGTATCCGTACCCGGCCCGCCAAAGCCGATCGATCTCGGGATTTTCTTTCTTTTTGTCCGGGGTGCATCCCAACAAGACAGCCAACAAAAGGACCGGAAGACCCGTTCGGCATTTCATCACGGATTCCTTCCTGGGATTAAATGCAGACTGCCGAGTGCAATCTGTTGATTGAACCCGGCAGCCGAAGTATCCCAAGATTGCGGAATTCCCGCGGATTTATGCAACCGGTTTCTTGGCGCGGAGTGTACGCAGAACGCCCAATCAAGCCAAGACAGGTTTTGAAATCCGCAGAGAATGCGGACGGCGGTTACGTCAGCGTGGCGACGGGTGCTTCCCAGTCGCGTTCGAACTCGACCCCATCCACAAAGCGGGGCACTTGGCGAATCGAAACGTCTCCCAGATCGACGGATTCCCGGATGTAAGCCAATACATCGTTCGGGTCGGTGGAGCCACAGGTGAAGACGTCGAGAGCAATCATTCCCAGATCGGCATAGCAGTGGGCCGAGCAGTGGCTCTCATCGAGAACCACGACGGCCGTGAAGCCTGGGGGAGAATTGTGGCCGAAATGATAGCGGACTTGCGAAATGACGTTGGCCCCCGCTTTCCGGGCACCTCGCGCCATTGCATCCAGCATTGCGGCATCGTTCAGACAAACGTCCAAAGGGACGTTACGACAATCGATGAGTAAATGTTTGCCTCGTTCCAACTCATAAACCCTCCCAGCTCGAAAGCCAGACCAATTTGAACCCCGGTTCCACTTCCATCCTCGGCGGTCGTCTTCCGTCTTGGGGAGATGGCGGGGTGATGAGACCGACACAAACGCGGTTCATCGAAACCTTGAAGAGCAGAATGGTATCGACGGAATTCCCACAAAGCAAGTAGAGAAATTTCAGATTTTTTTTCGCCCGAACATCCGACAAGGTTCCGAGTTAGGCCAAGTCCCCATTTTTAAGGAAAACCGTCGCCTCCGCGGGAGCTGCGCGGGATTTTTTGCAAGCATGGCTGTCAATTTGGCAGATCGCCCATCTGTTCCTGCGGAGGAAACTCCATCTACCGGCTTAGAAATATTCGTTTTGCATAACTTATTTTAATCAATGGCTTTACGGAATGAAATCCATCGAAAACCTGAGAAACACTTAGCTCGCTAATCAAATTGGCGGCGTTTGGCGCGGTTTCTGCATTGTTATTTATTGGAGAAAAGATGGGAAAATCGAAAAACGCGGGCAAAACTCCAACAGACAAGTAACTTCCAACGTAGTAAAATTGAGCAAGCTCAGATGACCGAGGAACACATGGTGCAACAACTTTCAACCAAATCTCTGAAAGATTCGGCAAGCGGGATGAGGGAACACGTTCCCCAACCGGATCGCCGGTCGGTCGGGGATGCGCGGCTGGTGGAAGACGCCCGCCGCGGAGATCGCGATGCGTTTGGGGAATTGGTCACCCGTTACGAGCGAAGATTGATTCGCGTCATTTTGCGGTTTGTCCCGGATGTCGAGCAAGCCCGCGATTTGGCTCAGGAAACTTTCTTTCGCGTCTATCGGCGGTTGGATCAGTTCGATACCTCCCGGCGGTTCGGGCCTTGGCTGTTTCGGATCGGGGTGAATCTGACACTGGATTATTTGCGGAAGCGGAAACGCCGAGGCCGGTGGTCGCTGTTTAGCGAGGCCCCCCAAGCCAATCCGCCCGATCCCGCAACGCCCGATCCCCGCGAGCAATTGGATTTAAGCCAAGAAGTTCGCGCGGTGATGGATCAGTTGCCGGAGACTTACCGTTCGGTGCTGATTCTAAGGGATTTGGAAAATTTCACGACTTCCGAAATCGCCGCGATTATGAATCGCAAGGAAGCCACCATTCGTTGGAGACTCGCGGAAGCACGGAAGCAATTCAAAACCCTGTGGATCGCCCGGCTCGGCGAATCGTCGATTCCCAGCTCGCTGAGTTTGAATCGTTCCGAGGCCGACTCGGATCAGAGTGACTATAACTAAGTCATGATCCCCGAACCGATTTTTGTTTTCTGATGACCGTTTTTATCGGATAGAATCCCGACATGAATTGCAGGCGCGCACAATCGGAAATTGCTCTTTGGGCCGGAGACGACCTGGATGAGACAAACCACCTGGGACTCCAACACCACTTGGAATCATGCCCGGAGTGCCGGGCTTATTTGGCGGAAATGCAAGACTTGCTGCGGCTGGTCGATGACTGCCCCCTGCGGGATGAGGCTGATGCCGCTTCGCAGCAGGCGGTGGAAAACAGCCTCTGGCCTTCGCTGTCCACGCGGCTGGCTAAGTTGCCCGCCCCGCAAACCGACCGCTTCAACGGTTGGGTTCCCGCCTTGGCGGTGGCTGCGGTTTGCTTGGTGATGGTTTTGGTGGCCAGCCCGCCGCAACTTCTTTCGCCCCAAGACACACACGCCTTGGCCGTGAGCGGGGAAGAGAATTGGTCCGGCCGGCAGACAATCAAAGAACCCGTAGCCCCGCAAACGATGCATCGGCTGCCGATCGAAAGCATGCCGGTGGATGTTCGCGGTCAACGTCCGGTGCTCTTGGGGAACGATGTTGAAATCCTTTTCCCCAGAGATTCCCCGCGATGGCATTACCGGAACTCTCCATTCCCGTTCTTTCCTCAATACAACTTGCCGTCCCAAAGAGATTTCAGCCTCGAATAAGCCACGATCCAAGTCGTGGACAATCCGAAAATCGGCATCCGTAGCATCAGCGAGCAAAATATTCTCGCTGATGCTTTTGACGTTGCGCTGGGGGGAACTTTCTGGGCGGATTTGGAAGGAAGTGCCGTTCCGATTTGCGATTTCCCTGCCGAAATGGGCTACCGATCCCTTATAATGCCCCGATGGCCCCAAGCGGGGAACGAGGATCGAACGCACGCCCGAAAACCGATAACAACGCCAAGCAGTGCTCATGCTCACGCTGAAACGATTTCTGGAATGGTATTTGGGCGTGCCGCCTTCGGACCCCGGACAGGGGACCGCGTGGACTTATTTGTGGCGAACCCCGTGGCCGGCTTGGCTGCCCGCTTGGGGCGCGCTGCTGTTGCTGTTGGCCTTAGGCGCTTACGTCGTCTTCATCTATTCGCGGGATGCCCAAGCGCTACCTTGGAAAACTCGTTTGGGGTTGATCTTGCTGCGGCTGTCGGTCGTGGCGATGGTGCTGTTCTTTCTTTCGGAACTCAAACTTTCCGTAGACCGCACCGGGCTGCCCGTGGTTGTGGTGCTGTGGGACGATTCGGAAAGCATGAATTTCGAGGATCAATACCGCGAACCGAAAACCGACGATGCCGTGAAGCGGTTGTTGAAAGCGGGAAAGTTTCGCGAACCCACGCGGTTTCATCTCGCGAAAAGTCTGCTGTTGCAAAACGATGGGGCGTTCCTCAAAAAACTTTTGGTCCGCCACAAACTGCGAATTTACCGCTTCGCAGACAGTGCGGCTCCCCTCTCGGTGGGCGATCAAACGGAACTCTTAAGGCCCGCCGATGTGGACAAGCTGCTGCCCGTCTTAAGCGGATTGAAGGCCGAGGGCGAACTGACCCGCCCCGGTCCCGCCGTGCAAAAAGTGCTGGACGACCTTCGCGGCACGCCGCCGTCGGCGATCATTCTTTTAAGCGATGGCATCACCAGCACGAGCGATGCGGAGAAACTCAGCACCGTGGCCCAAGCGGCGCGCAATAAATTGGTACCGATTTACGCGGTCGCCTTGGGCAGCGAAGAACCCACCCGCGATTTGCAGATTTACGGTTTACTGGCCGAGGATTTCGCCTTCGTCAACGATCCGCTGGCGTTCACCGCCAAGCTGAAAACCTACGGCTATAAAGGTCGAGACATTACCATTCGCTTAAAGCAAAAAGGCTCGAACAAAATTCTTGCCGAGCAAACCATCAAAGCCGGCGAGGATGGCGATGCGATCAGCGTGGAAGTTTCTTACGCTCCGCCGGAAAAAGGCGAGTTCGAATACGTGCTGGAAATCCCCGTGGATGCCGAGGAAACCGATCCCAACAACAACATCACGCTGCCGCAATTGGTCACGGTCAGCCAAGATCCCATCCGCGTGCTGCTCGCAGATTCCGTGCCCCGCTACGAGTTTCGTTATCTCAAGCATCTCTTGGAACGGGAAGCGCTTCGCGAAGGCAATAGCACGTTGAAGTTGGATGTCGTGCTGCAAGATGCCGATCTCGAATACGCCCAAGAAGATGAAACCGCGCTCGAACATTTCCCCGTGCAACTGACCGAAAAAGGCGATGGGCTTTCCCGCAAGAAATACGATGTGATTATTCTCGGAGACGTGAACCCGGCGTATCTCAGCCCGGTGGTGTTCGACAACATCCTGAAGTTCGTGCGGGATGATGGGGGCGGTTTGATTATGGTCGCGGGCCGGCAGTTCAACCCCTTGGCTTACCGCGACACGCCTTTGGAATCGCTGTTGCCCGTGGAACTCAGCGGAGCCAAAGCCCCGCCGGCGGACCTCGCAATTACCGAACCCTTTTCGCCGCAACTCACGCTGGAAGGCCGCAAAAGCAGTTCCATTTTTCGCTTCGCCGATTCCGAAACCGACAGCCTCAGAATTTGGAAGCAGCTCCCGCCTTTGTATTGGCTGTTCGAGGCTCCGCAACTCAAACCCGGCGCGGTGAGTTTTGTGGAGCATCCCATCAGAAGCGGTCCCGACGGCAAACTGCCCGTGATTTGCATGCACCGTTACGGTGCGGGCAAGGTGATGTTTCACGCCACCGATGAACTCTGGCGGTGGCGGTTTCGCCGGGGCGACATTTACTATGGCCGCTATTGGATTCAGGCGATTCGCTATCTCACCCGCTCGCAAATGCTGGGCAAAGACCGGGGGGCGAAACTCACTGCCGACCGCGAAATCTATCAGCGGGGCGACACCGTCAACCTAAGGCTGCGGTTTTTGGATGAATTTTTGGTTCCCGTGGAAAAAGACGGCGTGAGCGTGATGGTCGAACGCCGGGGCGACACGCAGCAAGCGGTCAAGCTCACGCGGTTGCCGCAAGATTCCGCCGTGTTTGAAGGACAAATGCCCCGCGCCGCCGAGGGAACTTATCATGCGTGGGTGGTCAAACCGGGCTTTCAGGAAGCCCCGCCCGCGGAGGATTTCGTGGTGGAATCCCAAAGCCGGGAACTCGCCAAGCGCAGCATGGACCGAGCCGAACTCGCCCAAACCACGGAAACCACTCGAGGCCGTTTGATCCCCTTGGAAGAAGCCGAGGATCTGCCCGCAATTATCCCCCCCGGCCAACCGGTTCCCTTGGAAACTCAGGAACCAATCTCGCTGTGGAATCGTCCTGAATTATTAGTGCTGTTCGCATTGTTGCTCTCCACGGAATGGCTGTGGAGAAAACGCCTGCGGCTGGTATGATGGAATTGGTCCGTTGTTCTTGGTCCGTTGTCCGTTGTTTTTGGAAAAGGCGAGCGGGAGGCGTCAGCCTCCTGGTTTTATGGTGTGGTTCAATCGGCGAAACGGAGGAAGATTATGTTTCAGAGAATCCATCCCGTTCTCATCAAAAGAGTTTACTTTTCCTTTGTGGTGATTTTACCGGTTTGGATGACTCTGACCTATGTCGGTAGTTACTTTCTCGTGGCGAGTTGGAAGAAGCATACCGGCGACAAAATCGAGGCAAGTTTCGCCGGATCGGCGGGGGACGCCTATCGTCCCGTGTATTGGATGATTGACGAGACACCACTGCGGCCTTTTCTGTTAGAGGTCTCGCGAAGCCTTGGTGTCGAACAAGAGGTTGAGCATGCCAGCCATACAAGAACATCTTCTGTCTTATTCCTGGACTAAATTAGGCGAGCGGGAGGCGTCAGCCTCCTGGTTTTATTGAGTCGTCGCCTGCCGGCTTGAACACGTCATATTCTTCGTGATGACAGGCGGGAGTCTGCTCGATAGAATTAAATGAGAACGTATATATTCGGAGGATTGTCGGTGGCGATTTCTGCAGAACAACTCGAAGATTTTCACCGTTTCGCTTCGGAAAAAGTCAAAAACGGCGAAACCGAATTGACGATCGAAGAACTCCTGCGGTTGTGGCGGATGGAGTCCGACAGATTGGAGAGCGTGAACGCGATCAAACGGGGAATCGCGGAAGTTGAAGCGGGACGAGTTCACACGCTGGAAGACGTGGATGCCGAAATCCGCCGACGGTTTGACCAAACGGTTCGCTAGGACTTGCCATGAGCTTTCAGCTCCCCTTTGAGGTCCGGGAGCGGCAAACGGATCACGCATCGCGCGTTGTTCCGCGTATCTGAAGACCGCATTGAAATCCTCGCAATTCGGCATCATGCTCAGAAGGAAATCATACCCGACGAGATTGAACTTTCGTGAGTAAGTATAGTCCGCTACAACTTCTATAAAGATCACATTGGTTGAGCTAGATAAGAACAAATAGGAGATTTAATGCAGGATGTATATTGGTGCATAGAAACATTGATACGCAGGGATAGGGGTAAGGAAGTCCGGTTGTGCCGGACTCCCTTCCCTCCGAACCGTGCGTGCGGATCTCCCGCACACGGCTCTCCGGTTAAGGGTTCACCTCAGTGAGGATTGGCAGGCCGAGGCATGGGCGGTTTTCAGATTGAACAACCCATGCTCGACGAAAAAGGAATTCTTCCAACGATGGTAGTCCCATCCTTTGGCACAGCCTCGACGTTTCTGGCGTTTCTTCAAGATCGCACGCAAGCGTTGCCGTGTGAAGCGGTCCAGCAACGCGAAGACCCACGGACGGCTGTGCTGGAAATACGCGAACCAACCGCGAAGCGTTCGATTGACGCCGGCGATCACGAACTTCAGCGAGTTCCCATTCGTCCGCTTCGTTTTCGCTCGCAGGGTGTCTTTGAGCTTCCGCATGCTCTTTTCGCTCGCCCAATGGCGAATCCCCTTGCGGGTGTTGGCGAAACGATAACCCAGAAAATCAAATCCTTCCTCGCGAACATCCACGAGTCGCGTCTTAGCGGGGTGCAGTTCGAGTTCGTTTTCCGCAACCCAATTCCGCACGAGTCCCAAAGCGGCTTTTGCGGCTTCGCTCGTTCGGCACAAGATCACAAAGTCGTCCGCGTAACGCACCATCTGATAACCGGCAGCGGCCAGCAGATGATCCAGCGGGTCCAAATACACGTTCGAGAGCAGCGGGCTAAGCACCGCGCCTTGCGGAGCACCGGCAGCGGGCGTCCATTCCTCCAAGCCGTTCAAGACTTTCGCCTTCAGGAACGATTCGATCAACGACAGCACGGGGCCATCGGCGATCTTTTCCTTCAAGCGATTCATCAGACGTTCGTGAGGAATCGTGTCGAAGTAACTTTTCAAGTCGGCATCCACCACGTGGACGTACCCGGCCTGCAAAAGTTGATCGACTCGTCTGAGCGCATCCTTACAGCCGCGCCCCGGACGAAACCCGTAACTTTGTTCCGCGAAGTCCCGCTCGAAAATGGGTTCGATCACGTTCACAATCGCCGCCTGAACCACGCGATCCCGCACCGTGGGAATCCCCAACGGGCGAGTTTCTCGCGATCCCGGCTTAGGAATCTGAACGCGACGGATCGCTTGAGGCACGAACGCTCCGGTCTTGATCCGATCCGACAATTCCCAGATCGAATCCGGCAATTGACGCTCGAAATCCGAGACCGTCACGTGATCCACGCCCGCCGCCCCATCGTTTCGCGCGACCTGTTGGAACGCGGCCCACAGGTTCCGTTCCGAAAACACCTTGTCAAACAGCCGAAACCATTTTCCTCCTTCCACTCCCTGTTCGAGAGCCTCCAACATGCGAACGGTCCAAGCGCACGGTTTAACCCATCTCCAACGGGAGCGGATCGCTTCGGCTTGTTGAGCCAGCGGCACTGTCGCCGATTGGTCTTCCGAACGTTTGGTCATTCGACATCCCTTTTCCTGGAGTCCTTCGCTCCACCCGCATTACCGGGTTTCCTCGCTACTATGACTCCTCTGACTCCTGCCGGGCTGGGTTCCAATGAACCGAATCTGAAACCCGGCAGGTCTCTCTGCGTCATGTGTTTCGCCTTCCGGCCATTCCGCCTCCAACCACTTGGTGTTCTCCGATCATCGCTTTTGCACGCGACCCCTCAGCGTGATCGGCAGCCCGGTTGCGGCCCCCTGGCAGACCTGTCCGGTCGGGAGCCTTCTGCACGACAACCAGGTTTAGACTTCGTCCCTAGCCAGCAGACTCGTCAAAACACCCAGCCGAATCGAGTTCACTTTCGTTGCGGACTAGCCATTCGCCTCCCGGTACTCTCCACCCCGCCTCGCGGCGACGCAGTTCCGATCAGCTACAAGCCGGAGCGCGTCTACTTGAAAAGGACTTCCACCTTTCTGACAAAACACACTTACAGACGTACTGGCCCCGATTGCTTGTCAATCGGGGCGGCGCAGCCGTGGGAGGTTGTTCTTGATGTATTCCATCCAGCATAACCTCTTGTCGCTGCGCAACCCAGGTTGACAAGCAACCTGGGCCACCCCGCGTGAACGCGATCATACGGGGAATCGCGGAAGTTGAAGCGGGACGAGTTCACACGCTGGAAGACGTGGATGCCGAAATCCGCCGACAGGTTTGACCAAACGGTTCGCTAGGACTTGCCATGAGCTTTCAGCTCATTCTCACCTCTCAAGCTCAAGAACAATTGTGGGAGATTTCGCAATGGTACGCCAAGACCTCCCCTATCGAGGCTGCGTCTTATGGACACTAAGAGATTTACCGAGCAACGTGTTTGTGAGCATTGCAACAATCGAGCACCGATGGAAATCGTGCATAAATACTCACAAGCAACGACTACGGAAACCGACAGAGTGGTATGTCCTGGGAGGAAGGTGGGTATATGAGTTAGTTCTTTGCCCCGCGTGTCAGCAAATAATGCTTCGTCGGTACTACTGGCACGAGGCTTTGTAGGACCCGGAAGATGATGTTAACTTTGACACCCTATACCCCGCTGATAGCAGAAAGCCGCTTGGACTACCCGACCACATCAGACGGGCATTTGAAGCGGCTCACAAGGTAAAAAACATCGATGCCAACTCATTTGCTGTTTTACTGGGTCGAGTACTCGAAATGGTCTGCGAAGACCGAGAGGCCGAAGGTGACACGCTTCACAAACAGCTTGCGGACCTTGCGAAGAAAAATGAGATTCCCGAAAAACTCGTTGGTGTCGCAGATGGCTTGCGACATCTGCGAAATGTTGGCGCTCACGCAACTCTGGGAGAGTTGACTGAAAACGAAATCCCGATCTTAGACGATCTTGCTCGAGCAGTTATCGAGTATGTGTACACTGCGCCGCATCTTGCGGAGGAAGCGAAACGTAGACTCGAAGGACTCAAGCACGTTAGTAAACTAAAGAAAGCCGGACGCAAGACGAAGAAGAAGGTTCAAGGGAATGATAATCGATAGTCCGCCGTAGTTGTAAAGCGAGCGTCATGGACTACATCGCCACTGCATTACGGTTACTTTCCCCTGGCCTCCGGCCTCTGATCCCTGTCCCCTGGAGAAAACCATGCCGGAAACTTTGCGAGATCGGTTGGCATATTTGCGGCATCGGCTGAAGCAGATGACTTGGCTTTATGGGCTGAGTTGGCTAGTGGCGGTGGTATTTGGGGCCACGCTGATGGCGGGTTTGCTCGATTGGTCGCTGCGGCTGGAGGATGCCGGGGTGCGGCTGATTTTGGGCCTGGGCATTTTGGCGGCCGGCGGTTGGATTGCTTGGCGGTTGTTGTTCCGCCCGCTGCATCGGCAAATTAGCGATGTGGACATTGCACTTCGGATCGAAAAACGCTACCCCGGCTTTAACGACAGCCTCGCCAGCACGGTGCAATTTTTAGCCACCGACAACGACCCGCATTTGGGTTCGCCCCAGATGCAAAAGCAAGTCGTCGAGCAAACGGTTCGGCAAGTCGAGCGGGTAAATCTTTCCGACATCGTGGAAACCCGCCGGGTTCGCAAAGTGGCGATGGCTGCGGTGGGAATTTGTCTGTTGTCGGCTTTGATCGCGGGCTGCAATCAAGCCGCCGCCGCGACCGCGCTTTATCGGTTGGTGTTCCCCTTCGCCAATCGCCCGTGGCCGAAAACCAACGAGTTGCGTTTGGTCGATGAAAAATTTCAGCCGCTGAAATATGACCGCGCCGAACCTTTGCGATTGGCGGAAGGCGATACCTGGGAAGTCTACGTGGAAGATCAAAAAGGCCGGCTGCCGGATGATGTCCGCATGGAATACAAGTTCGACGATGAGGAAGTCATCGCGGAAACGCTCCGCCGCACCACGCTCAGCGATGGCAAGGGAACCCCCCGCGAAGTTTGCGTGGCGAGTTTTCTGGCGGCCAAACGTCCGATGTCTTTCCGCGCGGTCGGCGGGGATGACCACGAGATGCCTTGGCAGCGGTTGGAAGTCGTCCCACCGCCGGAAATCAAATCGCTGCAAATTACTTTGACCCCGCCTAAGTATTCCGGTCGCCCGAAGGAAACATTGCCCGCGGGCGTGGGGCACGTGCGCGGTTTGGTAGGTACGCGGGTGCATTTGAAAGCCGAGACCAATAAGCCTTTGCAATCGGCCAGGTTGCGGGTGAAAGATCTTCCGCCGGTTCGCGTGCCGCTCTCGAACAACGGCCGGCAGTTGGAAGCGGATTTTGTCATCGCCGAGCCAGGGGTTTATTCTTGGTGGTTCGATTTGAAGGATCTCCAAGGTTTCGAGAACGCCAACCCTCCGCGTTACGAAGTTCGCGGAACCGCCGACTTGGTTCCGGATGTGTGGATCGATGAACCGCCCCGCGACAAGAACGTAACCCCCACTGCGATGGTTCCGCTGATTGTCGGCGCGAAAGATGATTTGGGGCTGAAAGAAATCCGTTTGCGGTACAAAGTCGGCGATGATCCCAACACGCCAATGACTTCCATCGGGTTATACGCCGGCGAAGATCGTCCGCTGCAACATCGGGTCGAATACGAATGGGAGCTTGCGGAGCTTCACCTTAAACCCGGTCAACAAATTACGTTTCACGCGGAAGCTTTGGACGATTGCGACTTAGATGGCGAACACGTCGGGCGGAGCATCGAACGCAAATTGATGATTGTCTCGCCCCAGGAAAAGTCGGCGGAACTCGCGTTTCAACAAGGCGGTTTGATCGAAGAACTTAGCATTGCCCTCAAAATGCAAACCCAAACCCACGATCAAATCGGGCAGTTGAAAATCCAACTCAAAAAGGCCGGGCAGTTGCGATTGGAAGACATTGATCTGCTGAAACGGTTGGAGATTGAACAAAGGCAAATCAACTCCCGCTTGTCGCACCCCACGCAAGGCTTGATGGCCCACACCGGGGAATTGGTGGAAGAATTAAAGCACAACAAAATCGAAGATCCGGAAATGGAAGCCCGTCTGAAAGGTATTGCCGGCGAGATCGGCATTTTGCAAGAAGACCATCTGCCGACCATTGAACAAGAACTGACCAACGCCCGCAAACTCGCCCAAACCAAACAGGGGCTGACTCCCGAAGAGGGCGAACCAGAAAAACCGAAAACCGATAAAACCACCGCCCGCGATGAGCAATCCGCCCTCGACCGGGCCGAAGGCCATCAGCAGGCCGTGTTGGATTCTTTAAGCGAGATGGTGGCGCAGCTTTCCGAATGGCGGCATCACCGTGATCTGACTGGCGAAGTTCGCGATCTGATCGGGAACCAAGAACAAATCAACCGCGACACGGGTGAAGCCGGCAAGCAGACTTTTGGCAAACGCCCCAACGATCTCACCCCGCAACAGCAGGCCGACTTGGCCCGCCTCGCCGACCGCCAACGCAAGCAATCGCAACGCGTCGGCGACCTCGGCAAGAACTTTGAAGACATCACCCGCGAACTGCAAAACACCAGCCCGCAGGCGGCGGAGATTCTGACCGATGCGGGCGAGCATCTCAGGGAGCAAGCCGTCGCCGGCAATCTGCAAGAAGCCGCCAACCAGATCGCCAAAAACCAAATCGGCGAAGCCGCCGGCCAACAAAACGAAGCCCTGGCGGACCTGACCGAACTTGCGGACATCCTCAAAAATCGCAGCGTGTCCGATACCGAGACTCTCGTCAAAAAGCTGAAAAAAGCTCGCCAAGAATTGGAAGAACTACGCAAAAGGCAGGAAGAACTCAAAAAAAATGTCGATAAAGCCGAGAAAGAAAGACAGCTTGAAAGACTTCGCCAAGAGCAAGAGCAAATCCGCCGCGAAGTGGCAAGCCTCTCCCGTCGGCTGCGCAGACTGCAAGCTCAAAATTCGGGCGGTTCGCTCCGCCGGGCCGCGAATCGTATGGAGCAGGCCGAGCAACTTTTGCAAGAAAATCAGCCCGAAAATGCCGAGGACGAGCAGCAGGAAATTTTGGATGATCTGGAACAGGCCGAGCGCGAACTGGCCCGCGAAGAACAAAAGGTCCAAGAACAACTCGCCCGCGAGATGCTGGAACGCATCGCCGATGAACTGAAAAGCATGATCGCCCGCGAGCAAAGCGTGATCGAAGAAACGAACCGCTTGGAAGCCCTTCGACGCGAGCGGGGAAATTGGAGCCGCGCTCAGTTGAAATCGCTCCGCGATTTGGCGGAGGTTCAAAAAAACCTCAGGGGCGAAACCGAGCGTTTGGTGGAGATCGTCCAAACCGCCGAGGTCTTCGCGTTGGCTCTCAAGGGGGCCGCCCGCGAAATGGAGCGGGCCGCCGGGCGTTTGGGAGACCGCTTGACCGATGGGGAAACCATCGCCCGCGAGACCGCCGCCAAAAACCGCTTCGTGGATTTGATTTCCGCCTTGGAACCCGACAAAAAGAAAGCCGACGACGAAAAACCGGAAGCGGGCGGCGGGGGAGAAAACGGCCCCGCCAAAGCCGGCCCGCAAAACGATGGCATTCCGCAATTGGCCCAACTCAAAATGTTGAAAACGCTGCAAGAAGATCTTATCCGCCGAACCGAAGACTTGGATCGCATTCATCAAGAAGCGGGCAAACTCACGGACGATCAACGTCAAGAACTGGACCTGCTCGCGGGAGAGCAGGGTTTGCTGGCGGACCTTACGCGGAACCTCACCGCCCAATTCGCGGAGGCATTCCAAACCGCCGAACCCAAAAAAACCGAGGCCGAAAAACCCGCCGCCCCAGAGAAAAAACCGGAACCCAAAAAACCGGAACCAAAGAAAAAAAACAGCCTTCGTTGGAAGACCAACTCAAGCAAGATTTGGATCTCGACAACTTATTGCCGAAACCCAAAAAACCCCCAAAACCGAAAAACCCAAAGCGGAAGCAAATCGTCCGCGCTTGGAATTCGAGGGGCGAACTTCGCGCAGCTTCGGGTATCCCGCGCAAGTCGCACTCCAGAAAAAAGATCCCGAAACCAAAACCCCGCCCGAAAAACCGCTGGTTCAACCGAATGTTGGTGTCGATCAAGAACTCTTCAAAGGGGAGGCTAAAAAAGATCCCGGCCTGACCGATGTCACAAAAAATCCGTTTGAAGAAGCGATCACCGGCATGCGATCCGCTCAGGAACGCATTCAAGCAGACAACACCGGCAAGGAAACCCGCGAGATTCAAAAGGACGTGGTGGCCAATCTGCAAAAGCTGATCGACTTGGCGAAGAATAACCAAAACAAACCGCCCTCGCCGCAGTCCGGCCAGCCGCAATCGCCCCAAGAGCAACAGCAGCAGAAACTTCAAAACCAAAAACCCATGCCCCAACAACAAGCCCCGAAACAAAAACCTCAAGAGGCTCCCCAAGAAAAAGAACAACAGCAAAAGCCGCAGCAAGAAAACCAAAACCCCGCCGACTCCACTGATGATCAACGCAAGGCTCAAAATGGCAAAACGAACCTCCCCCCCGCGCGAAATGTTGAACGAAGTCTGGGGCCACTTGCCGCCCTCGGTTCGGGATAAATTGCTGAACCTTGGCAGCGACAAATATCTGCCCAAGTACGAAGACTTGGCCCGCCGCTATTTCGAAGCCCTCGCCGAACCCGACCGCAAAAAAACACCCTGAAAAAGGCGAGCGGGGGGCGTCAGCCCCCTGGTTATTTTGAGTTGCTCAAACGCTTGACTTACTTCCTTGGTGGTCCATCACCAAAGCCAACTCCGTTGTGATTAAGAGGGAAGCTCGCGAGATTCCCTGCGTTGGCATCGGTTGTATTATGGGGAAGATTTGAATTTTTCAACTCAACCAGGAGGCTCACGCCTCCCGCTCGCCTTGGTTTTCGAAGCGTCGAAATCTTGCGTGGCTTGGTGGGAACGGGACGCGCAGCGGTTGAATTTGCACGACACATCCCGCACACTAAGAGGAACCCGCCCGCCTCGAAATCCTTCCTTGCTCGATGTGTTTTTTGCACTCAGGGAGTTGTGAATGCGAACTCAACGTGTCCCCCATTCGCTCAGGATTTTGCTCGGCCTCGTCGCGATGGCCGGGGGTTTGGGTTGGCTTTGGAACGCGGCGTTCGCGGCGGAGAACATCAAGCCGGATACCGCCAAGTCGGCTAAGACCGAAACTGCTTCGGAAGAGAGTGTGGATTTCGCACGGGACATTGGGCCGATTCTCAAAACCCACTGCCAAAAATGCCACGGGCCGGACAAACAAGAAGGCGGGTTGCGGTTGGATCATCGGGCGACTGCTTTGCGGGGCGGAGATAGCGGGCCGTTGCTCTCGGCGGGAAAAAGTGCCGACAGCGAAATCTATCAACGAGTTTCAGAGGCCGATGAATCTCTGCGAATGCCGCCTGCCGAGGAAGGAAACCAACCGCTCTCGCCGGCGCAAATCGCGATCCTCAAACACTGGATCGACCAGGGGGCCAAATGGCCGGATGACGGCGCGAAGTTGGTGGTAAAATCTAACCATTGGTCGTTTCAGCCGATTAAAAATCCCCCGTCGCCCACCGTCAAAAACGCCCAATGGCCGCGAAACGACATCGACCGCTTCGTGCTGGCCCGCTTGGAAAAAGAAGGGCTAACGCCCTCGCCGGAAGCGGACCGCTACGTGCTGATTAAACGGCTGTGTTACGATTTGTTGGGGCTGCCACCCACGCCGGAAGAAGCGGATGCCTTCGCGAAAGATTCCTCTCCCGAAGCCTATGCGAATTTGGTGGATCGGCTGTTGAACTCCCCGCATTTCGGCGAGCGATGGGGCAGGCATTGGCTCGACAAAGCCCGCTACGCGGATTCGGACGGCTACGAAAAAGACCGCCCCCGCCCCAACGCCTGGCGATACCGCGATTGGGTGATCGAAGCCATTAACGCGGACATGCCTTTCGATCAGTTCACCCGCGAACAATTGGCCGGCGATCTTTTGCCCCATGCCACCGAGATGCAAAAACTGGCGACGGCGTTTCATCGGCAGACTTTGACCAACACCGAAGGCGGAACCGACAAGGAAGAATTCCGCGTGGAAGCCGTGGTCGATCGCACCAACACCACCGGCACGGTTTGGCTGGGGTTGACTGTGGGCTGCGCCCAATGCCATTCGCACAAATTCGATCCGCTCTCGCAGGCGGAATACTATCAACTGTTTGCGTTCTTCAATAACGCCGATGAAACCGACGCCAGTGTGCCCATCAGCGAGGAGGCCGTCGAAACTTACGAAACCCGAAAGGCGATTCACGATAAGTTGATGGATGAGCAAAAAGCCAAACTCGACGCCCGCCTGAAGGAACTCTCGAAAACCTTGCCGGAATGGGAAGCCCGCCTGAAGGAAAAACTCGCGGGCGAATCCAAATCCACGGTGGCGTTTCACGAGTTGGAAGTCCTCGAAGCCAAAACCGCCTCTTCGGCCAAAATCGACCGCCAGGAAGATGGCTCGTATCTTGTCACTGGCAAGAATCCCGACGTCGATCTCTATACCGTTCTCGCCAAAGTTCCCGCGAACCAGCTCACCGGCGTGCGATTGGACGTGTTCGCAGACAACCGCCTGCCGGGCAAGGGACCGGGCCGGGTGGCGCATGGGAACTTCGTGTTAAGCGAACTGCGCGTGTTCGCAGATGAATCCCAAGGCTTCCCCAAACCGCAGCGACTGCCGTTGGCATCGGCCACGGCGGATTTCTCTCAGAAAGGTTTTGCCGCTTCGCTGGCTGTTGCAAGCGAACCCAAATCCAAGCGGGGTTGGGCCATCTCGCCGGAGATGGGCAAATCGCATTGGGCAATCTTCACTTCAAAGGAACCCACCAAAACCACGGCGGCGGAAACCTTTCTGAAAATCGAACTCGATCAACACTACGGCGGACAGCACACCATCGGGCGATTCAAACTGCTGGCTCGCACGGGTACGCTTCCAGGGTTGGGCGTGCCAAAGGAAATTCGCGACATTCTCGCCATCGCGGCCCCGCAGAGAACCAAAGCCCAAGCCGAATCGCTGTTGAGCTATTACGCCTCTTTAGATGCCCAGTCTCGCACACTCAAACTGCAACTCACGCAATTGGAAAAACGTGCCCCGCAAAGTCCCAACATGAATGCGCACGTGCTCGTCGAGCGCACGAACTCGCCGCGAACCACGCACATTTTAAGGCGGGGGGATTTTCTGCAACCGCAGGGGGAAGTCCAAGCCGACACGCCCGCCGTCCTGCCGCCCTTGTCTTCGCGAAACCCCAATCAACCGCCCGACCGCTTGGACCTCGCCAATTGGCTGATGCACCCCGCCAACCCGCTGACCGGAAGGGTTTTAGTCAACCAAGTTTGGCAGCATCTGTTCGGCCAAGGTTTGGTGGCCACAATGAACGATTTCGGCACAAGGGGCGAAGCCTCCAAGCATCCCGAACTACTCGATCATCTGGCTAACAAATACCGCGAACTAGGCTATAGCCGCAAGGCATTGATTCGCTATATCGTGATGTCCGCGACGTATCGGCAGTCCTCCCGGCATCGCCCGGAGTTGGCGGAAGTCGATCCTTTGAACGAACTGCTGCACCGGCAGAACCGCTTTCGCGTCGAGGCCGAAATCATTCGGGACATCTTCCTAGAAGCATCGGGGTTGCTTTCCGACAAAGTGGGCGGCCCCAGCGTATTTCCGCCCCTGCCCGCCGATGTCGCCGCCTTGAGTTATGCGAACAATTTCAAGTGGAAGACCAGCACGGGAGTGGACCAATATCGCCGGGGCTTGTACACGTTCTTCAAACGCACTTCGCCTTATCCCAACTTGATGACTTTCGATTGCCCGGACTCTAACACCAGCATCGTCAAGCGTGCGACTTCCAACACGCCGTTGATGGCCTTGACCACATTGAACAACAACGTGTTCGTGGAATCGGCCCAAGCGCTTTCCCGCCGCGTGCTCAGCGAGCAACACCCCGATGATGCCGCCAGATTGACCCGCGCCTTCCGCCTTTGCGTCGCCCGCCCGCCGACCGCCGAGGAAATAAAAGCCTACCAAGAACTGCTCGATGCCGGCCGCAGTTATTATAAAACTCAAACCGAAGCCGCGAAAAAACTCTTGGGCGGCGGCGAAGCCCCCCAGAACGTGGCCCCCTCCGAAGCCGCCGCTTGGATGGCGACATTAAGAATCATGATGAACATGGACGAGTTCATCACGCGGGAATAATGTTTCCAGGAGAATCCTATGAGCACCACGGAAATCCCACTACACACGACGATTCACACCTTGCCGGCCATCGGTTGGGACTCCGCCGGAATCCGCTTGACGACCGCCGAGTTCGATGCCATCGACGACTATGATGAATTGTATCGATATGAATTGGTCAATGGAGTCTTGGTTGTGAATCCGATCCCGTTGGAAGGTCAAGCCGGGCCGAATGATTTTTTGGGATACTTATTAAATCATTATAAGCATCAGCATCCCAAAGGTTCGGCACTCGATCAAACTTTGTTCGAACGATACATTCATCTGGAGAATAGCCGCCGGCAACCCGACCGGGTGATTTGGGCGGGGTTGGGCCGGCGGCCGAATCCTCGCGAGGATGTGCCCACAATTGCGGTCGAGTTCGTTTCGGCGGGCCGGCGGAACTGGATTCGCGACTACGAAACCAAACGCGATGAATATATAGAGGCAGGCGTTAAAGAGTATTGGATCATCGATCGCTTCGTTCGCACTATGACCGTTTATGCCCCCGCAACAGAGGGGTTTCAAACCCGCATCGTTGCCGAGACGGAAACCTATCACACCCCACTCTTGCCCGGTTTTGAATTGCCCCTGGCCTTGTTATTGGCCGAAGCCGACAAGTGGAACGATTGACCTTGAGGATTTCATCAATGCCATCATCTCTCAATAGCTCTCTCGCCGCGAACACGCGCCGCGATTTTCTGACCAGCACCGCCAGCGGGCTAGGCATGATGGGCTTGGGGGCCATGCTCGCCCAAGATGGCGTGTTGTCCACCGGCTCCGCGATGGGTGCGGAAACTGCCCCGGCCATCAATCCTTTGGCTCCCAAGCAACCGCATTTCAAACCCAAGGCCAAGGCGTGCATTTTTATCTTTATGGCGGGTGCGCCAGTCAGATTGATCTATTCGATCCCAAGCCCAAACTCAACGAGATGAACGGCCAAAAACTGCCGGAGTCGCTGCTAAAAAACGTGCGATTCGCGTTCATCCAGAAAGAAACCGCCACGCTGCTAGGCTCTAAGCGGACCTTCAAAAAGCACGGCGAATGCGGGATGGAGCTTTCCGATATGCTCCCCCAGATGGGCACGGTCGCCGACGATTTGCTGTTGGTTCGCAGCATGCACACCGATCAATTCAACCACCACCCCGGCCAACTGCTGATGCAATGCGGACGCGGCGCGTTCGGCCTGCCCTGCATGGGATCCTGGCTAGCTTACGGGCTGGGCAGTGAATCGCAAAATCTGCCGGGCTATGTTGTGCTGACCGCCGGTCGCGGGTCTTCGGGCGGAGCCACGCTTTGGCAAAGCGGGTTCTTGCCTTCGGTTTATGCGGGCGTGCGGTTTCGCAATCAGGGCGATCCGGTTTTGAACCTCGGCAACCCCGATGGACTGCCGCCGGAACTCCAACGCAAAGGTTTGGACGTGCTCCGCGACGTGAATCAGTCCCACTTTAAGAACACCCGAGATCCAGAAATCGCCAGCCGCATCGCCAGTTACGAATTGGCCTTCCGCATGCAAACCGCCGCCCCGGAACTGATCGATCTTGCCGGTGAAACCAAAGCCACCTTAGATGCCTACGGCGTCAATCGCGAAACGCCTTCCTTCGGAGCGCGGGGCAGCGGGGGTTCCGACACCTATCAAACCTTCGCCAAAAATTGTTTGCTCGCCCGGCGCATGGTCGAGCGCGGAGTGCGGTTTATCAACATCATCCACGCCAGTTGGGATCATCATTCCAATTTGGATAAAGAACTGACCTACAACGCCGGCATGGCCGACCAACCCATTGCGGCCCTCATTAAAGACTTGAAGGAACGTGGGCTGTTGGATGAAACTTTGGTGGTCTGGGGTGCGGAGTTCGGACGCACGCCATTGGGCGAAAATCGCGGAGGCCGAGATGTCAACACGGGCCGCGACCATCATCCGTTTGCGTTCAGCATTTTAATGGCCGGCGGCGGAATCAAAGGCGGGCAAACTTACGGCGAGACGGATGAAATTGGTTGGGCTCCCACAAAAGATCCCGTCCACATCAACGACATGCACGCCACAATGCTCAATCGGTTCGGCCTCGATCATCTGAGGCTGACGCACCGCTTCCAAGGCCGCGATTTCCGCCTGACCGATGTCGGCGGAAACGTCATCAACCGCTGGATCAGTTAGCATCGTTCGAGAAATAAGTGAGCGGCAAGCAGTGATTTCTCCAACGCTATTCACCCGTAAAACTTGAATCCAATTCCTGTTCTCCGAAAAAAACTGCCGAGTTCCTTCGCTGTCGCCTTGCGATGCTTTTGTTAGGGACATTCTCTTGCGAAAGGTCGGGAAAATCGGAATTCTCCCTTGGAATAATCGCAAACATCCATGTTTTGCGGTATGCTTCCGGGGCGGTTTGTGTCCCAGATTCTTAACGTAACCAAGGAGAAGTCTGATGTCGGCGACGGAACAGATGCAAAGCGAAATCGAACAGTTCATGCATGGACTGGAACGGCGAAATCCCGGCGAGACGGAATTTCATCAAGCCGTCCGCGAAGTGACCGAAACCTTGATGCCCTTTATTATGAAGAATCCCAAGTACAAGGAAAATCAAATTCTGGAACGCATGACCGAACCCGACCGCATCATTATCTTCCGCGTGAGCTGGGAAGATGATGAAGGCAACATTCGGGCCAACCGGGCTTGGCGGGTGCAGTTCAACAACTCCATCGGCCCGTACAAAGGCGGGTTGCGGTTTCATCCCTCGGTCAACCAAAGCATCCTCAAATTCCTGGGCTTCGAGCAAACTTTCAAGAACAGCCTGACCGGGCTGCCGATGGGTGGCGGCAAAGGCGGCTCGAACTTCAACCCCAAAGGCAAAAGTGATCGCGAGGTGATGCGGTTTTGCCAATCGATGATGATCGAACTTCACCGCCACATCGGCGAAGACACTGACATCCCCGCCGGCGACATCGGCGTGGGCGGACGCGAAATCAGTTATATGTTCGGCCAATACAAACGCCTGGAGAACCGCTTCACAGGCATCCTCACCGGCAAAGGTCTGGCCTTCGGCGGCAGTTTGGTTCGCACTGAAGCCACCGGCTACGGCTGCGTTTACTACTGCGAAAACATGTTCAACCACATCGGCGATTCGCTGAAAGATAAAATTTGCACGGTCTCCGGTTCGGGCAACGTGGCGACATACACCGTTCAAAAAGCGACCGAACTCGGCGGGAAAGTCGTTACCATGTCCGACTCCGGCGGGTTCATCCACGATCCCGACGGCATCGATGACGACAAACTCGCCTTCATCCGCGATCTGAAAGAAAATCGCCGCGGGCGCATTCAAGAATATACGGAGAAATACTCCAAGGCGACGTTCCACGAAGGCCGGCGGCCTTGGTCGGTTCCCTGCGATGTGGCGTTCCCGTGTGCCACGCAGAACGAACTCGATGAAGCCGAAGCAAAAACGCTTTTGAAAAACGGCGTGAAAGCCGTGTGCGAAGGGGCCAACATGCCCACCGAACTCGCGGGAGCCCATCAGTTTTTGCACGCCAAAATCCTGTACGGTCCCGCCAAAGCCGCCAATGCCGGCGGAGTGGCGGTTTCGGGCTTGGAACAAAGTCAAAACTCGCTCCGCATCAGTTGGAGCCGGGAAGAAGTCGATGGCCGACTAAAAACCATTATGAAAGAAATCCACCAAAAATGCGTGGAATACGGTTCGGACGGCAACGGCTACGTCAACTACGTTCAAGGAGCCAACATCGCCGGCTTCGTGAAAGTCGCCGATGCCATGATCGCCTACGGCATCGTTTAAGTCCCCATCGTCGAAAATAATTCCGCTCTCCCCAGGCATCGCTGCGAAGAATCCCATTCTTCGCAGCGATGCTTTTTTTCAATCGGGATCGCTCGTCAACGAAGTCCCCGCATCCCGCCGGGAGTTTGACACTCGGCAAAGTGCCATTGTATGATCGAACTGAGTTTACCCGTCACAACGTAGACTCTTCTCAACTCAATCGCCTCTCTCCAATTCCGGGAGTGCCAGCCAGATGGTTTTCCGATTTCTCTCGCTCGCAATCGCATTGTCCGTGCTGGCTGATGGAACGCTGGGGTTGGCTCAGCAGGTCACGCAGGCCACTGTCCGGGACAGCGTGAACAAGGGGGCGGCTTTTCTTCGGGCGCAATTGAGCAAATCGCAGGACGGCGGGGGCGGAGGGGGTTCGGGCGAAAGTAGCTTGGCGGCCTATGCCCTGATTAAAGCCGGCGATAGCCCTACGAGTGCCGTCGTTGCGAAAGTGGTCAACGAAGTGCTCAAGCGGGCGAGCGGAACCAATTACAATCCGGGATCGCACGAGGTTTATGCGGCGGGCGTGGAACTGATGCTGCTCGAAGCGGCAGGCCACGGCAAATATCAAACAGAAATGCAAAACATCGTGAATTGGCTCATCAGGCAGCAAAATGCCAACGGGGCTTGGGATTACGTGCATGACTGGATGGGCGGCGATACCAGCCAATGCCAATACGCGCTGTTGGGCTTTTGGGCGGCGGAGCGATCGGGAATTCACGTTCCCGCAGAGGTCTACGACAAAGCCGCCAATTGGTTTATCAAAGCGCAGTCGAATGGCGGCGGGTTCACCTATCATCCATACGGACCCCAGCCCCAACGGGATCTCGTCCCCACGCACGCGATGGCGGCGGCGGCCGTAAGCGGCCTGATGCTCACGCGGCTGCATCTTTATCCCAACGATAAAGTTGACCGCCCCGAATCGGCCAAAGCCGACACTAAGAAATTCGGCGTGTTGGAAACCGTAGATTTGGATTCCGTGGAATCGGGCGGCAAGAGCAAATCCAATTATAAGCCCACCGCCAGTAGCTCCGCGATTTACGCCGCCGCCAAACGGTCGGCCGGTTGGTTGGGAACCCGTTTCACCGTGACGAACGAAATCACGTCCACTGGCCATAAGGGGCCTTATTATCTCTATACGGTAGAACGCATGGCGGCTCTGTTGGATGTCAAGACCATCGCCGGGCACGATTGGTTTCGCGAAGGCGCGGCCCAACTGATGAGAACCCAACAGCCGAACGGAGCCTGGAACTCTCAGGCGAGGGAATTTGCCACCACCTCTTTGGCCATGTTGTTTCTGCTGCGAACCACCGCCAAAGCCCTGAATCGAACTCTCGATCCCCTGGGTACTGGGCTTTTGGCCGGCGGACGGGGCTTGCCGGACGACCTCAATCAGGCGGTTATGAAAAACGGCAAAGTCGAAACGAAGAAAGATTTGGGGCCGATCGATCAATTGCTGGCGGAGTTGGAAAAAGTCGAGGACGTGAACATTGCCGACACGCAAGCCACGCTGATCGAGAAAGTGATCTTGGGCGACCGGGAAGAGTTGATTAAGCAAAAAAAACGGCTCATCAAACTCGCGAAGCATCCCAACGTAGAAGTTCGCCGCACCGCCATTTGGCGCTGGGCCGCACCGAAGACATGGGCATCGCCCATTTGTTGATCGCCGCGTTGGACGACAACGACGTGGATGTAAGGGTCGAGGCCAGAAATGCGCTGTGCATCCTCAGCCGCAAGCCGTTGGGCTTCGGGCTTCCCGAATCCCCTTATCAAGATCTGCCCGGCAATGCTTCGGACAAAGACAAAGCAGCCGCTCTCAAAGACTGGCAAACGAAAGTGAAAAAGAACTGGGACACCTGGTACTACAAATACCGCCCCTACGAAGAACGGGACGACCTCTCCGAATTGTTGTTTCAGAAGCAGTAGCTTTTGCAAAACAGATCAGGTCGCGACTCCGTCTTACCAGGCCGCTGAAAAAGATAGGCAGCGTTCTTTGAAAATCATGTTCCTGCATTCGGGGGATCGCGTGCCCTCGGCACGGTTTCGGGTGCTGCCTTACGTGTCTCACTTCCGCGCACGCGGGCATCGCGTAGCGGTCGCCTCCAGCTTTCCGCAAAAGTACGATTTCTTTCCCTGGCTGGGGTTTCGGCCCAGCCAATTGCTGAAAAAACTGGTGCGGTTTTTTCATCTGCTCCGCTGCCGGTTCGGACGTTACGACATCGCCTTCATTGATCGGGAACTCTTCGACCACCCCGCCTGGAATTGGGAAGCCAAGTTCCGGGGACTGGTTCCAGTGTTCGTGCTGGATCTGGATGATGCCGTCTTCCTCAGGTATCCCGAAAAGTTCGACCGCCTGCTGGAAATGAGTGATCTGGTGATCGCGGGCAATCCCTATTTGGTCGAGAAAATCGCTCCAGCGAATCCGCAGACGGTTTTAATCCCCACCTGCGTGGAAATGAGTGCCTACCCCGAAAAAGATTACGGGGCTGCGGACTTAAAACGGCCGATCATCGGCTGGATGGGGACTACGGGGAATTTGAATTATCTCAAAGTCGTGGCGGGTGCGCTCAGAAAATTGGCGAAGCGGCGGGAATTTGAACTGCGGTTGATTGCCCCGGAGGATGGGCCGCTGAAAGACATTGACCTAACCGGCGTGAATGTGCGTTTCGTGCGTTGGCAAGGGGCCACGGAGGTCGAGGAACTCCGCCGGTTCGATGTGGGGATTATGCCGCTGTTCGCCGAGGAGGAATGGAACAAATACAAATGCGGCCTGAAACTTATTCAGTACATGGCCATCGGCATTCCGGGCGTGGCTTCTCCCGTGGGCGTCAACGCCGACATCGTTCAGCACGGCGAAGATAGTTTTCTGGCCGCCACCGAAGAAGACTGGGAAGAGATGTTACATCAACTCCTGGAAGGCGGCGAACTCAGGCGCTTAGTGGGAAAGAAAGCCAGAAGGAAAGTAGCCGAGCAATACTCCATCGAAACGCATTTTCCGCGTTTAGAGAAATTCCTCGCCGAAGCCTTGGACAGAGCCAAACCGCAAACTTGATCGGCGGATGTGCCGTTTGCTTAGGAGGGCAGTTGCCAGGAGGGCGGAAGATTCTTTTGGATCTCGATGTCATCGAAGGGGATTGATTGTCTCGTTCCCGTTTCGCGAACCCATTCCGCCATGCGAAGCAGTCCTTGATCCAACTCCATTCGCGGCGCGTAACCCAGCAGGCGGTTCGCTTTTCCGTGGTCGGCGAACGCATGTACGACTTCTTCCCTGGGATCGAGATGAACCACGCCCGGCCAAACTCCCAGGGATTGCTGCACGCGATTCGCCAAGTCGAGCACCGAAGCGGGCTTGTCCGCACCGATGTTAAATGTCTGGCCGTATGCCTCGGGAATCTCGACCGCACGCGCCATGATCGGGGCAACATCCGAGATTTCGGTGAAAGCGCGGGTCTGCCGGCCATCGCCAAAAATCGTCAACGGATGCCCCCGAAGCGCCTGGTTCATGAAAATGCCGATTACGTTGCGGTAGCGGTCGCCCGTGTTTTGCCTCGGTCCGTAAACATTGTGCGGGCGAAAGATGATGCTCTTCAAACCGAACGTGCGGGCCGCCGCTTTCAAATCCAACTCCACGGCAAACTTGGCAATTCCATAAGGATCGATCGGCTGCGGGGTTTGCTCCTCTTTCATCGGCGGCGGGGTTTCTCCATAAACCGCGATGCTGGATGCGAACACGAAACATTTCACCTCGTGAGTCACCGCCGCGTTAATCAAATTCATGCTGCCGAGGACATTATTCGTGTAATTGAACCGGCGAATAAAATGGCTCAGTCCCTCGGCGGCGTAGGCCGCCAGATGAAAAACGTAATCGAATCTTTGCTCTTGAAACAGTTCTTGAATGAGAGTTTCATCGACCACCGAGCCTTGAATAAACCAAGCGCCAGGGTTGACGTGCTCGATGAAGCCCCCGCTCAGATCATCCAGCACGACGACCTCGTGTCCAAGCCGGATCAGTTCATCGGCCAGATGGCTGCCGATAAATCCCGCCCCGCCCGTCACCAGCGATCTAAGGGCCATTGTTCCGATCCTTCACGCCTATGTTTTCTTCGGTGAAATGGCACAGGGCACAATCATCCGTGAACGGGAAAGCGTTCGCCGGTTCTCTCGACTGCGATTGTCGAACGTGTGGGAAAAGCGAGTCTGGTAAATGACCGAACCTGCAATTCAAGCTAAGCGGGCAATTTGCCAATGTCAAGCGGTTTGACTTGAACGCGATCCCATCTGCCTGGGCGAAAAGGGTCGGATGATTTTCCTTTCAGTCATCACGGAGCCAAGCGGACGGGGGTGAGGGAGCGGACGGCGATGGAGTCGATCCGCAGTTCCGGGTGGTAGGCCCGCTGGCCGTATATCCCCATTGCTTTGCCGATGTAGGGTTCCAGATTCAATCCGTTGGTCGGTTGCAAGTAGGCCAACACCCGCCCTTGCGGGGTGATTAAAACATAAGCCGGCGTGCCGGTTCCGGCGGCGGCAGCCCGTTGCACGATGCCCGCTCCATCAAATTTGGGCGCGGGCTGCGGATTTTGCTGAGGGGCGGCGGGCGGAGCAGGCAGCGGTTTTCTTTGCGGAACCAGGGTGGGTTGCTGTTCGATGGGTTCCACGCCGGGCAGTTTCACGGGGCCGGAACCGCTCTCCGGCATTTGGGCAAACGGATCGGGTTGGGGAACCAACGGCCCGGTTTGTTCAGGGACCGGCACTGGGGTCGGTTTCTCTTTTTGAATCGACATCAGTTGCGCATCCCGCTGCCGAGTTTCCGTGGTGATCTTCACCAGTTCATCGTATTCGGTTTTGATTTTGCGGTATTTAGTGATCGCTGCCATCCGCAAGTCGATTTGGCTGGCCAACGCAGGTAGGGCGGCTTCTTGCTGCAATTGACGGTAGCCTTTCTCCAAGGGGTCGAAGCTCCAATCCTGGGTGCGGCCGTTGACCATCGTGCGGAATTGCGAGTCCAAATCCTCCAAACGCCCGCGCTGCGTGGAAAGCACAACGGGATCGGGACCGACGCGGTGAATCGCTTCGCCTGCCACCGGCTTGTTGCGCGTGGATTCCGACACGTTGGTATTCGCGACGGAGTTCTTCGCTTCCAGGGGCGGGGCTTGCTTCACTTGCGAAGGAACCGCGAACGGGTTTTGATCCTGCTGGGTCTTCACGATCTGATTCACCGGCGTAACGTACTTCCCGGAAACCCAACGGTATTCGCCCGTCGGTGGGGAAATTTTCAAATGCTTCACCGGCCCGGCGGGCGTGGAAAGTGTTTTCTCTTCCAGAATGGCCACCTGATCGTTTTTGGAAAGCCGAACTTGCTCGACTTCGCGGGTTTCATCGCCGAAACTGCTGCCCACGCGAATGACGACATTGTTTTCGGTGATGATGCCCCGATTCGCCGCCGACTTCTGCACGTATTCGGAACGCACCCAACTAAAACTTTCAGGCAAAGGGGCGATCATGTACCAACCGCCGGGATCGTGCCGATGCACTGTGATTCGCGTGCCCCGCTTCAACTTGGCGGTGGGATAAAACTGATTGCCCGGCCCGCTGCGGGCATAGGCGGCATCGGATTCGATCAACCCCTGGTAAGGGAATTTTCGGATCTGCGCCCAGGCGGGGGTGAGCATCAACAAAGCCGCGCTCCACCCGAACAGGAATAAACGCATCATCGAAAACCTCCTCGATCCGCTCAGCGAACCCGGTGAATACTGAATGAGATTCGCAAGCGACATGGGAATGGGAAACTAGATCACTCGCAGACCTTGCGCGAAAGTGAGATTCCGCAACGAAGGCAAAAATGACGGCGAGTGAATTTCAGAATGGATGAGAAACGGCTTCTTACAAAAATTCCAAATTCTCCTCAAGATCGGTCTGGAAAAAACCGACAGCAGCCCGCGGGAGAATCCAAAAGCGGGAGACTTTCCGCAGTCCACGGTGTATAAATCGTCTTGGCGAATCGCGAAGTCTTGGCGAATTTCAAGGGGGAGAGCGGAGGATTCCCAATTGCCGGCCTCGATCTGGCAGGAACGGTTTGACCCGCTGGAACCCAAACGCCGGAAAAAATGGGATCGCCGTTCTCACTTTACACGTTCCTTCCCTTTCGAGAATGTTTGATGGAACCGAATCCCGTATTGCCTCGGTTGATCTTGGCCAGCACGTCGCCTTATCGAAAAGCTCAACTCGAACGGTTGCGAATTCCTTTTGAATGCCTTCCGCCGGGTGTCGATGAGGAGGCATTCAAGCAGCGGGAGCATAATCCGCGCGAATTGGCTTTGCGACTGGCGAGGGAAAAAGCCCAGGGCCTCGCAAGAACACACCCGCAAGCCGTGGTGATCGGGGGCGATCAGTTGGTGTCTTTTCGGGATAACATTCTGGGGAAACCCCTCACGCCGGAAAATGCGGTGGAACAATTGCTGCATCTCGCCGGAAAGTCGCATCGGCTCTTCACGGCGGTGGCGGTTTGTCACAAAGGAAATCTGCAAACCCACGTGGATGAAACCCGCTTATGGATGCGACCCATCGATCGAGCCGCCGCGATGCGCTACGTCCAAGCCGATGAACCCTGGGATTGTGCGGGTTCCTACAAAATCGAAGCCTTGGGGATCTCGCTGTTCGAGCGGATCGAGACGGAAGATCACACCGCGATCACCGGCCTGCCTTTGCTCGCAATCACCAAATTGCTCAACGCCGTGGGAATCATGATTCCGTAACGCGGCGAGGCCGTCTTCTCATCCAATGAACGGATCGTAAACACCGCAAGGGTTAGGAGCGTCAAGTGCCTTTCAAACCTTCACGAATCTTCCGGCCGAGCCGCTCAGGAATTTATCGAACGATTCTTAGTGTTTCTCGGCAGCGGTGTAGCGATACATGTTGGCCACATCCGCCGCGAACAGCCCCACGCGATTGTAGGGAGCCATCGAGGCTTTGGCTTGCTCTTGAAATTCGTCGATTCGTCCTTCCGCGATTCGACCGGCTGGTTTTCCCAGTTCCCGAAAACTTCGAGAGAGCTTGCAAACCCGCGTTCCAAACTCGGCATCATTGGCCAACAGAAACCCGGCCTCGCGGCCAGGATCATCCAGCCTGTTCTTTTCGAAGCAAGTTGCCGCCGCGAAATATAACATGGTCCAGGTGGTGAACAACCGAAAATCCCGCAAACCCCAATAGCAGCCAGAAACCAAAAGGTCGATTAGCCGCAACTCCCGGATGGTTTGTGCGGAATATTCTTCCAAAGCCCGCGTTTTTTCTTCGCCGGATTGGTGCAAAAGAATCTCGCAGAGTCGTTCGATTCCATAAAGCGTGTGCGCAATGCCCGTGCTGTGTAGCGGATCGATAAAGCCGATCGTGGCGGGCAATGCCGCCCAATCGCAGCCCGCGCCGCTGTTCCAAAGCCTTTGCAGGCGGCCCGTGCGAAAAAGTCGGCCCGGAAACTCCGCCGGTTTCGCGGCGGCCAACATCTCTCTTAATGCAGGGCGATTCCGCGTCAGCAATTGCTCCGAAGTCATCCCGCAATCCCTCGAAATGCTAGGAGAAAACACGGATCCCACGCTCGTCAGACCGTTCTCAAATCGCAGTTGCCAAGTCCAGCCATCGGGGAACAGATGATGAATCGCAGAATCGTCGCAGGGAAAGGGATGGTCTGCGGTTGCCGCCCCGTTGTCCGCCAGCCAGTCTTGGAACGAAGGCAAGCCCTGCCAATGCCCGTAAACCGCCGAGGAATTTGTTTCGAGACTCGCGGTCTCCTCTTTAAGATTCATAGACCGCATTAAAACCCCCGCCGCTGCGGTGGCATCGATCACAAACTCCGTTTTCAGTGGCCTTATCGTTCCCCGTTGATCCAGTACCAAAGTCCAAGCATGCGGCTTGGGATGTTCAATTGTGGTGATTTCTGTTTCTTCAAACACATCGGCGGAATGGTTTCTGGCCACGTCCGCGAAAAATTGATCCACATCGGGCCGATACCATTGGGTGTCCGCCGCTTCGCGGGAAGCATTGGCCGCCACAAAAAGTTCTTGCCGATGATCTGCCGAGGGCTGGAACCCGCCATCTTCCCCATGCCAAAAATAACTGAAGCCCCGCTTGCAACCGCAGAGCAGATGCGGATAAGTTTCCCGCCAACTGCCGAAGCGGGCGAGCGGCAAGAGTTCCGGCAGATGATGCCGCTTTGCCAGATCGTGTAGAATCAAATCCGCAGACGGCGTGGAGGATTCGCCAATCGCAAATCGCGGATGCCGAAGGCGATCCACCACCGCCACCTTCCATCCCGCCTTAGCCAAAATCGCCGCCGAGAGACTCCCCCCAAATCCCGATCCCAAAATCACCACATCGTAACCGCTCATTGTGGACACCAAGGGCAATCGACCTCAGGCAAGACTCGCTGGCAGAGATTCATTTCCCGCAAGCGGGCGATGCGTTGGGCTTTGCAAGAAGCACACGCGAAAAACGGCTCAGCATCCCAAAGATCCACGAAGACTCTGCCGCGTTCTTTGGCCAAGCCGCGTTCCAAGACCTGTTCCAACGACCGGCCCGTTGGCGGTGAAAAATTCCCCTCGCGCTTCAGAAACTCCATCGTCCCATTGCCCGCCCGCGTGGGGATGATCGCACAACAACCCGCCCCCCGATCAAACGCATAATCCAGCGAACGCATGGCCCATTCCACTCCTTCGGCTTCCTCTAAGAACGGCGGCTTCAACAGCAAAAACGTGCGCACAAAGATTTCATTGCCCACTAAAAACTCTGTTGCCCGGTCGTAATCTTCCAACGTCATGCGTTTGTTCAACAGTTTTAGCAAGCCCGGATGGCACGTCTCCAATCCCAAGGCGATTTCCAATTTTGCAGGCGCGATCATGTCCCGAAACCGCAGACACGCTTCCCCGCACAGGTGAGGATGGTTCTCCACGATCACCGTTTCAAACCCCCGCACCAAATCGGCAATCGCGGGGTAATCTTCAGCGGGGATCGCTTTGCGGTCGAAAAAATTTCCGCTGTTATAGAGTTTGATTTCCCCCGCGGCGGGCAGTTGCGTGAGCGCCCAACGAATTTGTTCCGGGATGTCGCCGACCGCGACCGATTCGGTCAGCGTGTTCTTCCAAAGATCGCACATCAGACAACGATACGGACATTCGCGATTCGTCAAAAACAACGTCGCCACATCCGCGATTTGCCCGTGGGCGTTGCATTCCGGTTCCACCAAAAACGAATAGGGCCGCTTTGGATTGACCGCGTTTCGCGAAGGCCGCCGCGAAAGAATCTGGGCATCGGCAATGGGCGGCGGAAGTTCACGCATACAGTTCGGCAAACGCTTGACGGTAGGAGGATTCATCGGCGGGAAACAAACGCTGAAACTCCGCATCCTTCGCGACGCCGTGCTGAAACCGCCGCTTGGGAAACACGGGCATCTCCCAACCCGTGACCGCTTTCACGCCGCGCGCGACGACTTCGCCCTTTAAGGAATAGAGCCGTTCGTGGTCCCAATCCGTCAATTCAATGAACGGAATGCCCTCGGCGACTTCGATCACGTTGGGCAGCGCATACGGGCTGAAGCCTTGAAACCCCAATTGTCTCGCGGGGGCCCAACTGCGAACGTGCCCTCGGCTTTGCCCGCCGGAATAGGTCAGCGAATGCTTGATCGCCTCCACGCCCCAACCTTCCTGGTATAGCATCAAATTGTTGAGCACGCTGCGGATCGTGAGTTCGGGATTGTCTTCGATGGGGTAATCTTTGAGGTTCTCATCCCCGCCATCGCCATCGGCCAAGCGGGTCCAATCGGGATAGCGTTCGCGAATCCCCCGGCAGAGGGCATAAATCATCGCGGCGGCTTGCACGTCGAGAGCCTTATAATCTTCGATCACGCGCACCGCTTCACGAAAATCAATCGACTCCGCCGGCACGTCGATGACTTCCAACAGCATGCCCAGCCCCAACCGATTGAGAAAATCTACGGCCTGTTCGGCATCCGGTCCTTGGCCATTCACGGAGAGTGTGAATGCCTTAAGCCGCGTAGGAGCCTCGCCCCGTGCGAGCAATAAATGTTGCAGCACCAAAAGCAGCGAACCGCTGTCGATCCCGCCGGAAAACAACACGCCGATTGGTTCGCGGCGGGCGATCTCATCCAGCCAGCGTTCGCATTCTTGGGCAAGTTGCCCGATGTAGGCTTCGCCGATTTCCGTGAGATCGGTGGATAGCTGGTTTGTTTGCGGTGCGAAAAATCGCGTCAATTGGGGGTTGGGGTCCGGGCAGCCGATCAATTGCAGTTCGATCAGGTGATGCGCCGGAACCATGCGGGTGTAAGAAGGATGAAACTGCCCGCCTAAGCCTTCGCTATTCAGAAAGGTTTGGATTTCATCAATTCGCTCGGCCACGACAAGGCACGGGCCTTCGCTGCGTTTGGCCAGAAAGTAACGCATAGGCCGTCCCAGCGAGCGCGCCATGCGAATGCGTTGCCCTTGCTTATGCAATAAAGCGAAGTGCCCATCGATTCCGCGAATTTGCCCGACATCCCCGGAACCCACAATCTCGACCGCTTCCGCCACGGACATATTGAGAATTTGATTGGCCGCGGGTTCCAACAGATTCACCACGCGCTCGATTGGAACGTGAACAGACATAGCATTCCTCAAAACCTGAAGTCAATCGGCAATTGTGTTTTGATTCTCTCCAAATACAAACGCCGTTTCAATCGCCCGCCCGAATTTTAAGGCGGTCTCGGTGCTGTCTTCGATAATTTATTCAGATTTTTATTGAGATCAAATGATAAGCGATTAGCTGTTAGCCATTTTTTCGTGCGATTTCTGGTGTTTGGTCTTCGCTAACTAAAAGCGAATCGCTAAATGCTAACAGACGGAGCAGAAACAACCGCACCGGATGGCATTTTTAGCATGATCGGATTTTGCGCTTACGGTTTGACTATTGAAGTAGCAAACGAAATGCAATCAATAGGTTCGCCAGAAGGAGGGGATCATTAGTACGAGCACCGCGAATAATTCGAGTCGGCCTAAGAGCATCAATAACGTCAAGCAGGACTTTGCCTTGGGGCGAGAAGCCAGCGTAGTTACTGTGGGGGCCGAGGACTCCCAGGCCAGGTCCGATGTTGTTCAACGTTGCTGCAACGGCGCTGGCGCAGTCGAGTAGTTTTTCGGAGGGCGGATGCCCTTCGCGAGCGGTCCATTGAGTATCCGGTTCGATGGCGGCCAGAATCATCCAACTACTAATGAAGATAAAGAGCACCAAACTAAAATAGACCACGACGTTGTGGCGAAGCGAACTATCGACCCTTGTGTTGAAAATTTTTAGCGGGCGGACCACGTTCGGGCGGAAGGCTTGCTCGATTTCCAGGCGAATGATTTTGAGAAACAACATGAGCCGAATGACTTTCACGCCACCGCCCGTCGAACCCGCGCAGCCGCCGATGAACATCAAAAGTAATAGCAGCCCCTTAGCGAACTCGCTCCACGTGTGAAAGTTCTCCGTGCCGAAGCCCGTGGTGGTCATAATGGATACGACGGTGAAACTCGCATGCCTTAGCGATTGGCTCAGCGTGTCATAGATTCCCGTCAGCCGAAGATTGGCCATCAACAACAGCGTGGCCCCTAGCAAAATCGCGAGATAGGTGCAAAATTCGGGATCGGTCAACATCGGCTTGAAGCGGGAGAGTAGCGAAACTTTGGCATCGCGGTGTTTGGTCAAGACAAGGTAATAGAGGGAAAAATTCGTGCCGGCGATGATCATAAAGACAATCAGTGTGGCTTCGATCAGTTCGCTATGAAAGTGGCCCACGCTTTGGTTGAACGTGCTGAATCCGCCCGTGGCCATCGCGCCGAAGGTGTGGCAGAGGGCATCGAAAAGCGAGAGACCTTCCAGCAAAAGGAGGATCGTAAGAATGCCGCTGATGCCCACGTAGATCGCCCACATCACCAAGGCGGTTTCGCGAACGCGGGGGCGGACGGCTTCGTTGATGGGGCCGGGGACTTCCCTGCGCATCAGGGCTTTCCCGCCGGCGCCCAGTTGCCCCAGCACGGCCACAAACAGCACGATAATTCCCATCCCGCCCAGCCAATGCGTGAAGCACCGCCAGAATAAGACGCAGCGGGGAATGAGTTTCGGCGGATTCGGATTCCTTGTGTGGGGCTTCAAGTTGTGTAAGTACCGAAGCCCCCGTGGTGGTGAAGCCCGAAACCGATTCGAACATCGCATCGGCCACGGTCATGGGGACGCCTTCGGACCGCATCGTGCCGGAGAACAAAAACGGCAAGCCGCCCAACAGCCCGGCGAAGATCCAGCCCAGCCCGACAATCGCTAAGGCTTCCTTCCGCAAAATGCCCTGCGGAATTTTTCGGCCCGCGAAAAACAAGCCGCCTCCCAAAATCAGGCTGCAAGCCATCGAGGCGATCAAGCCCCAAAAGCCTTGAACTTCAAAGGCCGGCGTTTGCCCGCACGCCGGGAACGCCCAAGGCAGGCTGAAGCACATCGAGCCGCCCACAAGCATGCCCAACAAACCCAGCATACGGCACAACAACAGCCAATTCATACGCGATCAATCAAGCGACGACAAAACCCGGCCCTGGAATGCATTCCCTTCTCTTTTTTTACGTTGTTGCGAACATTAGCAGGGCCATTGCCAGAAGTCCAACGGCCACGGCATCCTGAAGGCCCAAGCGGTCGCTCTGGCCGTGAAACCGCAAGTAGTTCAACAAGGCCCCCGTGGGGCAGCCGAATTTGCAGTAAGCCATCGGCACGAACAGCGATGCGATTAAACCGACGAAGAAAATCGCCAGCGTTGCGGTTCCCGCCAAGCGAAAGACGTAGGCATCGAAGGGTTCCAAGTTCACGAGACTAAACGGCAACGCCATTAGCGGAACCGCGACCACCAACCCCAACAAAATCGCGGGAAGCACCGAAAGCAGCTTGGCCAGCAACTTCGGCAAACGCAGTTGCCAAGGCAGGCGGTTTCGCAGCAATTGTTGCACGGCCCCATGCGGGCAAAGTTGATGGCAGTACGTGTTGTGCTTGCTGAAAATCGGCAAGATCACCGCTGCCCCGCTTAAGCACACCAAACCCGTGGCCGACTGCCAGGGAAGCCCATGCTTTGCCCAACCGACGAGCAACGCCTGCGAAACCAAGTCGCCATTGATGAACCCCAAATAGCCGATCAATACAATTTGAAAGGGAACCCTCACCCACTTTCGGCCCCGCAAATTGGTGAAGCCGATCAGCAACCCCGCAGTCAACACCAGCAAAGTTCCCCCATCGCGAAACGACAATCGGAAGGCCGATGTTTTTGGAGCCGGCTTTGTTTCCTTTGAACGCAGAGCCTCGGCGGCGGCTTGCTTCAATCCCTCCGCGACGGCCAGGCTGGTCATGGTGGCTCCCGAAACGCCTTCCACGCCGAGGGCTTTCAAGTCCATCTTTGCAAACTGGTTGAGGTTCATCCCCTGAAAGAGTGATGGAAAGTATTCATCCTCGCGGACGTAGTTGACGTATTCTTGGTTGTCGTAGGATTTTCGGATCATCACGCCCAGGCATTGGCGCTGATCGTCAAAACCGATGAGAGATTCCGTCGGTCCTTGGTAACCGATCAAACCATCGGCGGCGGGGGAAGTGCAAAGCACAAACCCCAATAACTTGCCGTTTCGCGAGAAAACCGACCGCACGCCTGTAGTTTCGCTATGATCTCCCAATGTCCACGCTTCTGGGAATAATGGTTTGACTTCCTGCGGTGTTAGCGGTTCCGGGAATCGCAGCGATCCTGGTTTTTCGCCCCCCAGGTGATGCAGAATGGATTCCCAAATCGCCAGGCTGGTCAACGTGGCTCCCGAAACGGCATCGACCTTGACGCTCCCCTGGGCGAGTTCTTCCCAAGAATGGCCTGGGAACGATGCGAAAAATCGGGGGTCCGCTTTCACGGCTTCAACGTGTTCGCGGGTGTCCTCGCTGGCGAGAATTTTTGCGACCAATAGCCGTTGCTGGGTATCGAAAACCAACAGCACGTTTGTCGGCCCGGAAAAGCCGATGATTCCATCCGACTCCGGCGAGGTTTGCAAAGCAAAGCCCAAGAGTTTGCCTTGGTCATCCAAAATATCCTGGCCGGGCTGCGAGGAAGGCGGAGCCAAACCGGCGGCAGCGGGAAGAGCCGTCCGCACTTGGGCCAACGTCAATTCGGCGGTGGACTTTTCGCCCACAGGATGCGAGAGTTTCCGAGATTGCCAGTGAATCAAAAGCACAATCGCCCCGAACAACGCCGCCCGCAAGAAGTGGACGACCACCCGCCGAACACGACGGCTCGCTCGCGGCGAAGTTTTGGGAAGTTGGGGAGAATCAGAACTCAAGACAAAATAGTCGGGTTGGTGGGCGGAGAAACCAGAGGGGCTGAATACACAGGATCGCCTAGAAAATCACTTCCACAAATGGGTGATGGGTGGCATGGCCACTGCTTTGAGTGGCCATGTCTGATCGAATCGCATTATCTTCCCAACCGAAAGCATGCCCACGCAAAGCCGTAGGCATGGCACACAAAACCTTGAAGTGATTTTCTTGGCGATCCATAGAATTGTATCAAGGCAAGACGGCGGCGGGATAGAACAGTATCACCATAAGACTGGGTAAAATGGCGGACTGATGAAGCGTTTGTTCGTGGGCAATTTTGAGTTTGAACATCAACTGGCCGAGCGCCTCCAGTCTCTCGGTCTGAGTTCGACCAAGCGGGTTGCGGTGGAGTTGGCATCGGCTTGGTTGGGGATCGCCCAAGATCACGATGCGGTTTGGATGCCCGCCGCTCCCGATGCGGATTTTCCCGCCGAGATGGAAGCGGAAGGCTTCCCCAAAGTTCATTGGGTTTCCCGCTTGGCCGAGTTGGGGGAACTTGGCGAGATAACTCCGCTTTGCTGTTGCCCGTGGGGTTGGTCCGCCGAGATCGCGAATTGGGCCGACCGGCAACACTTAACGGGAAACCCGCCGCCGTTGGATGCCGTTATCGCGTTGAACTCTCGGCGGTTTTCGTTTGCTTTGGAAACCGAACTCCATGCGGGTCTCGATCAAACGGTGCAAGTCGCTTCCATCGAGCAATGGGCCGCTGCGTTAAAATCGTTCGCGGGCGAAGAGCTGTGGGTCATCAAAAGCGAATTCGGGATGTCTGCCCGCGAACGCTTGCTGGGCCGAGGGCCAACTATTGGGGAAAACCAAAAAACTTGGGCGAGCAAACGATTTCGGCTCGGCCAAGTCTTATTCTTGGAACCCTGGGTCACAGCGATTGAAGAAGCCGGCTTGCAGTTTGAAGTCCCGCCCTTGGGGCAAGGCGATCCCTGTTGCTTGGGAATCACGCCGTTGTTCACGGATGATGCGGGCGGGTATCGGGGCAGCCGGTTTGATCTGATTCGCAAACCCGAACTCGATTGGTCGCGGGCCGAAGAGATTGGACAAATCGTGGCGGAACGGGCGCAGGGGTTGGGGTATTTCGGTCCGTTGGGCATTGATGCGATGTGGTATCGAGACCGCGAGGGAACCCCAACACTTCGCCCGCTGCAAGATGTGAATGCCCGTTGGACGATGGGCCGTTTGAGTTTGGGATTTCGTTCGCTGTTGGCTGCCGAGGAAGCCGGGGCTTGGCTGCACTTGCGCTGCCCGGCCACTTCGGCGGATTCCGGCGCAAATGGTGGTGGGCGTTGTCTGCATCTCTTCCCCAAGAAACGCGGTTGCTGCGAACGTCCCCAATTAGCTCTCGGCGGTCAACCCGTAAAACACGCGACGGCCGTGTTGATTGCCGCCGATGCGGAACTCCTCACCCGAGCCATGCGGCACTTGTCGGCTGGGTGATAACGAAGCTCGACCGATCCGGTTGCGCTGCCTTATCCATCCAGAGCATCGATGGCTTCGTCGCGGGTGTCGTAGATTGCCCAGAGCGTGTCGAGGGCCGTGACTCGCAACAATTCGGCGGCGGCGGAACTCACGCCGGCGAGCACCAATTCCCCGCCGTGCCGTTTGATGACCGTATGGCATCGCAGCAGCAATTGCAAAAAGACCGAGCCGAAGTAATTCACGTCCGACAAATCGAACACGACCATCGGCACGTCTTGTTCCATCAAGGGCTGCATGATGATCTCCGCCGCCTGCTCGATCAGATCCCAACGCACGGATTCCACGTTGCCGGCGGTGGCGATTACCAGCACGTTGTCGTGCCAAACGAATTGAAACGCATCGCGGATGTCGGTCATGGATCGGGTCCAATTCGGTAAGTCAGAAAAGAGTCTGGTCGGAATTGATGATTGTCGAGTGTTGATTTCTGATTTTTGAACGTCAATTAGCGAGAGCCGGAACTGAAAACTGAAAACGCGGCCCAGCCGCATTAGGGGCGATTTTGGTTTGGGTTTCCCCACTCGGCCCAGACTTTGATCTTATCATCGGTTTCGGTGGCCTTTGCAAGTGCGGGAGGGTGTTTTTCCCTCGGAACTAATTGATCGAGGCTGTTCAAAACTTCCCGTTTCACCAAATCGTTGCGGGCGGTCCAACCCATGCCGATCAGGGTTTCTACGAAACGGGTTTGACGGGAATCGCCCATCGCAGCGATGACCTGCAAGCGAATTCGGTCGTCCGAATGATGGCTAAGGCGGATCAATTCATCGTGTCCTAAGGGATCGCCCAAGCGGCTCATCGCAATCGCGGCGGCGAGGGAGACCCGCGAATCGGGATCGGTCAGCAACGCCCTTAGGCCCGGCAGCGATTCTTTCTCGTTAGCGGCGGGCAAGCCTTCGATCACAATCCGGTTGCCGCACCATCCCGCCGCTTCAATCGCCGGCAGTTGCACGGTTTGTTGGGGATCGCGAATCAAAGGCAACAGCCAATTCGCGAATTCGGGCCGCTTGTGACGCGTGGCGAACTCGCAAGCCAATTGCCGGATGCCGGCATCGGGATGATTCGCCGCCCAGGCGATGATTTGGGCGGTTTCGGCGTTGTCATCGGGTAGAATGGCGTGTAATGCCGATCGCCAAACTAGCCCATCGTTTTCCGCTTCGAGGATTTGCCCCAATTCGTGAACCGCAAGTGGGCTTAACGATTGCCGTTCCGCGATGGCGTAAAGTTCATCCGCCGCAATCCGCCGCTGCCGAACTTCCGCCGACTGCATTTTCCGCAAGGCCGCGTGCGCGGGGCTGAGCGCGGGCAGCACATTATGAAGAATGACTTCCCTCTCTGGTGTTGCGGGTTGTTCGAGGAGGAAGGTTTCGATGGCGGGAACATCTTCGGCGGCGGATTCTTTCAGCGCTTTCAAAGCCAATTGATGCCGGGCCGAGTTTTGCGAAAATTCGGGATTGATGACATCCATCAAATACAAACGAAGTTCTTCGACTCGCAGCCGATTGACTTTCGCATCTGCCTTCGGGGCGACTTCGGGGAGTTCCAAATTCGCGGGCAGGTTCCAATCGCGGATGAGGCGTTTAACGGCTTCCCTGCGAACCTCCGGTCCCGCTGCGATGGGGAACGTGGCTTTGAGTTCGGTGCGGCGGCGAAGTTCGCGAAAGCACTCGCGGCGGGTTTGCAGCGAGGCATGTTCCATCCCATGCAACAGCATGGGAATCGCCAAGCCATCCGGCCAACTGCGAGTGGAGGCCAGGGCGGCTTTTTCCACTTCCCGGCTGGGGTCGGCTTGCAAATTTTGCAATTCTCTGGCTGCTTCGAGCGTGGGAAAGCGTCCCAATTCCTCGGCCACCGACAGGCGAACTTCGTGGGAATCATCACCCAAAAACGGCACGAGCGTGGGCACGCCCCAATGAGCCAAGCCCTTGACGGCCATCGCCCGCACACGCGGTTCCGGTCGGCGGGCGTGTTTTTGCAGGGTCTTCATGGCTTCCGGCGTTTTCAGCCAACCCAAATGCACCAGGGCATCGTCCCGGACGCTAAATTCCCGGTCGGTCAAATGCGATTCCAGAACCTTGGCCGCGTTGGGATGCCTCGTCAGCACCAGCCAATACGCGAACCGCCGCCGCACCACGGAATCTGTTTCAAAATAGGCATCGGGTTCCCATTGCCAATCCAACAACGTGGCAGGCCAAGGAAAAGCTTGCTTGCCGGTTTCTGCCTCGGCTGCGGTCAATGCTTCTCGGTTCCAAAGCGCGTAAAGCACGCAGGCATCGACGGCGGCTTGACGAAGTGTCGGCGAGTTGGGTCGGCTGCCCCTTTGTTGCGGCAAGGCATGATCCAAGCCCGGCACGTTGGCTGGCGGAACTCGCCGAGCGATGCCCCGGAACAATTCGCCCCGCACTTCTTCGGGCAGATCGAATTCCAACAACGCTCTTCCGGCGGGGGCCATTGCCTCAATTTGATCCGTCTTTTGATTCGACAGCACCAAGCACCACGCCTCCGCCGCCGCGGCTTGCATGGCGAGCGAAATTTGCTGAGATTCCCGCGGCGGGCTTGCCGAGGGTTTCCGCCAAAGTTTCGCGGCTTTTTGGAGGAGAGATAACGATTCGGTTTCCGGTTCGAGCGGAACCTGCGACAAAACGTAACGCGGTGGTTGCGTGGCCAATCGATACAGGATCGGCTCGAATGCTTTCGCCCGCTGGGGGTTTTGTTGGGCCAACAGAATCGCAGCGTTCCAACCGGCGAGATTGTCGGCTTGAGCCAATTCCGCCAGCATGTCTTGTTCATTCAAATCCCTCGGAGTGAATTCCGCTCGCAGGGCCAGGCGGTCTTGCCAATCCACAAGCACGTCCCGCCAAGCATGGGAAGCATATCGCCAGCGCATCGACAAAGCCGAGGGGCGGTTTCGCTCGCGGGTTTCCCATTCGCGAGTCGGCGACCACTCCCCGCGGGGTTGCCAATGCACGGCGTTCAAGGCGGCGGCGGATTCTTGGAGAACATCCGCTTTCCAAGTCGGCGGCGGATCTTCCCGCAGCAACAAAGCTCCGCATCCCGAACCCGCCCACAGGCAAGCCGTACATGCAATAAAAAATGAAGTTCGGTAAGTGAGTGTGGGTTTCACGGAAGTTGGTGGAATGATCGGTTGCGATCTTGCCAAAGATTTTGAGGCGATTTTCAGAGTTTCATAAACCGCGAAGCGGTGGCAGCATTTAGCCGTCGGCGTAAGCCGACGGTTGGAATCGACAAAAAACCGTTTGGAGCCGCGAAGCGGCGCTAGCAGTCTTCCCAATTTTAGGAGAAACGGATGATCGCTGAATTGCTGCCGCCGCTTCGCGGCTCCCGGCTTTTTTCTTGCCTCTTCTCCACGGGCTGACGCCCGTGGCTAAATGCTGCTGCCGCTTCGCGGCTCAGGAAAAAAACGACCTGGTTTTGTGAGAGTCAAAAAGAAATGTGAGTGCCGCGAACCATATCACGCCCGCAGGAATGCCAAAAGATCAGATTGCCAGCCGGGTAACTCAAGGCTTGAAAACACGTTACGGCGGCGGAAAGTTGACAGTTCCCGGCGGGGCGTTATCGTAAAGTGATGATTCGCCTTGTTTGCCTCCTTCACGTTCCACGAAAACCCCAGCGGAGAGCAGAATCTCATGCAGGCCCGTTCCCGTCGATTTTTTCCTTTCGCCGCGTTGATTTCGGTCTCGGTTCTTCTTGGTTTTCGCACGGAGGCGGCTGAAATGAAGCATGCCGATTTGATGGTCTATCAAGATGCGAACGGCGACTTAAAGCCAGTCAAAACCGCCAAGGATTGGGCGAAACGCCGCGAACAAATTTTGGCTGGGATGCAAAAAGCCATGGGGCCTTTGCCCGCACGCTCCCGTGTGCCGGCTTTCGATGGGAAAGTCTTGGACCGCCAACAAGGCAACGGCTTTGAACGGCAGACGATTTCGTTTTCGGCCGAGGGCCAAGACCGCATCACGGCATATTTGTTTCTGCCAGCCTCGCGCGGAAAAAACGAACGCCGGCCCGCGATGTTGGCTTTGCATCCCACGGGGGCTTTGGGCAAAGGAATTGTCGTCGGCGACGGCAAAGCCAACCGCGAATATGGGTTGGAACTCGCCAAGCGCGGTTATGTGGTGCTCTGCCCCGATTATCCTTCGTTCGGCGATCAGAAAGACTACGATTTTCAGGCCGATCATTACGTCTCCGGCACGATGAAGGGCATCTTCAACCATATCCGCTGCGTGGATTATTTGATCTCCCGCGAGGAAGTCGATCCCGACCGCATCGGCGTGATTGGGCATTCGCTCGGCGGGCACAATTCGCTGTTCGCGGCGGCATTCGATCCCCGTTTGAAAGTCATTGTCTCTAGCTGCGGTTGGACGCCCTTTCACGATTATTACGGCGGAAAAATCGCGGGCTGGACCAGCGACCGTTACATGCCTTTGTTGAAAACCAAATACGAACTTAACCCCAACAAAGTCCCCTTCGATTTTTACGAAGTGATCGCGGCGATGGCTCCGCGTCCGTTTTTTTCCTGCTCGCCTTTGCACGATGCCAATTTCGATGTGGCCGGCGTGCGAAAGACTGAACCCAAGGCCCGCGAAGTTTACAAGTTGCTCGGCGCGGAAAACCAATTGGTGATTCGCTACCCCGATTGCGAACACGACTTCCCCACGCCCACCCGCAACGAAGCCTACGCCTTCATCGACCGCGCACTGAAATTTACTCCCGTGGATGGCAAAGATTTTAGTTCGGAATTGCCCAGGATTCCGCCCAAGTCTCCGAAAGATGCGTTAGCCACGTTTGAGACGCTGCCGGGGTTTAAGCTCGATCAAACCGCCGCCGAGCCTTTGGTGGTCGATCCGGTGGCGATGGCTTTCGATGAGGATGGCCGGTTGTTTGTGGTCGAGATGCGCGGCTACTCCGAACAAGCGGGCGATCTTTTGGGCCGGGTTTCCATTTTGGAAGACACCGACGGCGACGGCCATTTCGATCAGACGCACGTGTTCGCGGAACAGCTTTCTTGGCCGACGGCGATTATTTGTTACGACGGCGGCGTGTTCGTGGCGGCGGCTCCCGACATTTACTACCTGAAAGACACCACCGGCGACGGCAAAGCCGACTTCAAAAAAACTGTCTTCACCGGCTTTGGTCGAGGCAACGTGCAAGGGCTGCTCAATAGCTTTCGCTGGGGTTTGGACAATCGCATTCACGGAGCCACCAGCAGTTCCGGCGGCAGTATCACGCGGCCCGATCAACCGAAAAGCACCGCCGTTAATCTCAACGGGCGAGATTTTTCTTTCGATCCCAAAACGCTCGATCTCCGCCCCGAAAGCGGCGGGGCGCAGCACGGGATGGATTTCGATGAGTGGGGGCACAAGTTCGTGTGCTCCAACAGCGACCACGTGCAAGCGGTGATGATCGAGGAGCGTTATCTGGCCCGCAATCCGTTCTTGGCGGTTCCCCGCGTGCGGGTCAGCATCGCCGCGGATGGCCCCCAAGCCGAGGTCTACCGCAAAAGCCAAGTCGAACCCTGGCGACTCGTCCGAACCCGGCTGCGCGTGGCGGGGTTGGTGCGCGGCCCCGTGGAAGGTGGCGGCAGGGCGGCGGGATATTTCACCGGCTCCACCGGCGTCACGATTTATCGCGGCAATGCGTGGCCCGAACAATACGCGGGCTTGGCCATCATCGGAGACGTGGGCAGCAACATCATTCACCGCAAAAAAATCGAATGGAACGGATTGGAACCCATCGCCCGCCGCATGGACGACCACCGCGAGTTCATCGCATCGACGGACATCTGGTTTCGCCCCGTGCAGTTCGCAAATGCCCCGGATGGCACGCTGCACATCCTCGACATGTATCGGGAAGTCATCGAACACCCCAACAGTCTGCCGCCGGAGATCAAACGGCATTTGGACTTGACCAGCGGTCGCGACCGAGGCCGCTTGTACCGCGTGCTGCCGGAGAATTTTCAGCAACCCTTACCGCAAAAACTCAGCAAAGCCTCCACAAAAGAGTTGACGGCACTATTGAATCATCCCAACTCTTGGCAACGCGAAACCGCTTCGAGATTGCTATATGAACGCCAAGACCACAGCGCGATTGCACCGCTAATCGAACTTGTCGAGAAAGCCACTACACCCCAAGGCCGTATGCATGCGATGTACGCACTCGCGGGGCAAAACGCTTTGGAAGAATCGCAAGTTCTGCAAGGCTTGCTCGACTCGCATCCGCAAGTCCGCCGGCATGCGGTCAGGCTTTCGGAACGCGGCACGCTGAAATCGCCCGCCATCCGCAAACGCCTGTGTGAATTGGTGGATGATGCGGACCCAGAGGTGCGTTATCAATTGGCCTTCACTCTGGGGGATGTGCAATCTCCCAAAGTGGCCGATGCGCTCGCGGGTTTGATGAAACGCGACGCCGGCAACCGCTGGATGGAATGGGCCGTGTTAAGTTCCCTGAGCGAAAACGCGGGCGAAGTCTTTTCTCTCTTGGCCGCTGATGCCGACTTTGCCAAGGGAATGAAAGGGGCCGCCTTCCTGCAAGAGTTGGCCACGTTGATCGGTCGCAGTGGCAGGCAAGATGATGTGGCCCACGTTTTGAAATCCATCGACAAGCTCTCCGCCATCTCGCAAAGCCGGGCGACTTCCATCGTGCAAAGTTTGGCGGCGGGGCTTTCCAAATCGCAATCGCAACTGAAGGGCGTGATTTCCACGGGAACCAAAGCCGGCGAGTTGATCGCTTCGTTGATCGAAAAATCCCGCCAAAAAGCCGGCGATGCCACCCTTCCCGCGAAGACACGGGCCGAAGCCATCCGCACTTTGGCGTTAAGCGATTTCGCCGCCGAGAAAGACTATCTGTTGCCGTTGTTGGATTACCAACAACCCAAGGTCGTGCAGTCGGCGGTGATTTCGGCACTGGGGCAATTTAATGATCCCCAAGTGGCCGAGGTGCTACTTGCCCCGTGGTCGCGGTACAGCCCGGATTTGCGAAGCGAAGCGTTGAACGTACTCCTGACGCGGCTCGCTTGGACTCAGAATTTATTAGAAGCCGCCTTGAAGGGCCGCATTCCCGCTTCGCATCTTTCCCTGCCCCAATTGAAGTTACTGGCCGAGAGTCGGGACGCAAAAGTCAAAGCGATGGCCGAGAAACTCTTCAAAGATCGCAACGTGGGCCGGCGGAGTGATGTGGTAAAAAAATACCGCAATTCGTTGGAATTGGCAGGCCGATGGGAAACCGGAAGGCAAGTGTTCCAAAAGAATTGCACCGCCTGCCATCGGCTGGAAAACCAAGGCCGGGAAATCGGCCCGAATTTGGCGGCGATGAAAAATCGCGGCCCGGAGACGATTTTGCTCAACGTGCTCGATCCCAACCGCGAACTCAATCCCGAGTTCACCGAATACGTCGTGGCGACCAAGCAAGGACAGGTGTTTTCGGGGCTGATCGCCGCCGAGACTGCGACCAGCATCACGCTCAGGCAGGGTGAGAACAAACCCGACCGCGTGGTACTTCGCGTGGACATTGAAGAACTGAAAAACTCCGGCCGTTCGCTGATGCCCGAGGGCTTGGAAAAAACCATCGACATTCAAGCGATGGCCGACTTAATTGCCTATCTGACTTCGCTCAAGTCACCGTGATTAAGTCAAGGGCCGGAATGTTGCCGTTCTCCTCTCATTCTGGCGCTTGAGCTATGCCCACAAAAACGGCGGCCATTCTTTGAGAATTTGAGTGATCCAACTCCCGCTGGCGACCGTTTCCTCTTTCGGTTAAAGCCTTTCGGATAAACTCCTCCTTTTGCGGAAACTTCCCAAGATGGCCGCCGCAACCGAGAATTCCCGCCCAAACATTTGGCAGCGTTGGAATGCGATTCCGCTGTATTTGCGGATCGTGGTGGCGATGGCCTTGGGACTGGTAACCGGGTTGTTGTTGGGAAACCGCGCCCTCTTTTTCGAGATCCCCAGCAAGGTGATCTTGCAATTGCTGGGGGCGCTGGCACCGCCTTTAATTCTGATCGCGGTGACTCACGTGCTGATGACCACCGAAATCCAAGGCAAAACGGCCAAGCGGTTGGCCGGGCTTTTGTTGCTCAATACGACGGTCGCCATCGTGATCGGGCTGACGGTTGCGAACGTGATGCGTCCCGGAAGTTGGCACAAATTCGAGCCGCCGACGGGTTCGGAAACAGAAGCCGCTTCCAACGGACCTTCGCCGGTCGGGTTGCTGGTTCGCAACGTTCCCAAGAGCATTCTGGGACCGCTGGGCGATCATCAGAATATTATCGGGGTCATCGTGATCGCCGTGGCCTTCGGCGTGGCATTGCGGAGAGTCAAAGACAAACCTCTAGGCAACGTGCAGGATTTCGTCGAGCTGGCTTATGAAATGCTGTTGGTGGTCCTGCATTGGATCATCCAATTGGTTCCTTTGGGCGTGTTCGCGATTGTAGCGAAAGTTGTAGGAACCGAAGGCTTCGCTCCCTTTTTCGCAATGGGGGCGTTCATTCTGGCGGTGCTTGTGGCGTTGTCGCTGCAATCCCTTTGGTACTTGGGCCGCATCCGTTGGTTTTCTTGGGTGAAACCGATAAACGTTCTCCGGGGCACGCGGGATGCTTTGGTGATGGCTTTTTCCACGGACAGTTCAACCGCCACTATGCCCGTGACCTATGCCTGCCTGAACGACAATGTCGGAGTTCGCGAAGAATCCGCCAGCATGGGGGCGCTTGTCGGGGCGAACTTCAACAACGACGGCACGGCCCTTTACGAAGCGATGGCCGCCTTGTTCATTGCCCAGATGCTGGGGCATGAACTCACCGTCGGCCAGCAATTGATTGTGGTTCTTACGTCGATCATCGCCTCCATCGGAGCGGCGGGAATCCCCGAAGCGGGATTGGTCACCATGACGCTGGTCTTCACGGCGGTCGGCTTGCCGATCGAGTACATCGCGTTGCTGCTGACGGTGGATTGGTTTCTCGACCGCTGCCGAACGACCATCAACGTCTTGGGCGATGTCAACGTGGCCTGCCTATTGGATGGCAAGACCAAACCCGACCCACCGGAACCCGCGGCGGAAATCCTGGAACCCCCGTTTCCGGAGAAAGAATCCGTTCCCGCAACGTAATTCGATCCCCTCGTGCAATATCTTTTCCAATTGTCGCGATGGCTGAATCGCGAGAAATCTTTGGGAGTAGGGCAGTCGATCTTCTGGATATTTTGCTATGCTAACCCAAACAATTCTTGGAATGCCTCAATCAAACAATCTAGGTTGCGCCATGTTCAAACCCCGTGTTCTTTGGACCGTATTGATGTTCGCCGGCTCGTCGATGGTGATGGGGCAAGAGACCGAGCCGAAAAAGGAGGACCGTACCGCTGCCGTCAAAGCGATGCTGAGTTCCTACGCCCAAGCCTTCAACGCGAAGGATTTGGACAAAGTCGCTTCCGCCTGGGCCACGGACTGTTCCTACTTCGATAAAACCACCCGCGAGCGCGTGGAAGGCAAAACTGCGATGCGGGCGGATTTGAAAAAAAGTTTCACCGAGCAGCCCGGCTTGCGGTTGTCCGCCACGGTAGACCGGGTGAAGTTCATCACCGACAATGTGGCTAAAGTCGAAGGGCAAACCGTGATGACTAGCCCCGGCGAAGATCCCCAACAGGCCGAGTTCTCGGCAATCCTCGTTGATCCCGGAAACCGCCAGCACGGTTGGCAAATCCATTCGTTGGAAGAGTCGGCGGTTCCCCAACCGGAAACTGCCTACGATGCCCTGAAACAATTGGAATGGCTCATCGGCCGCTGGACGGAGGAAACGGAAAACGCCCGCGTGGAGTCCGCGTTTCGCTGGTCGCCCGGCAAAGCCTTTTTGGTGCGATCTTATTCTATCCAAACCGAAACAGGCATCGCTCAGCAAGGCACGCAAGTCATCGGTTGGGATCCCCGTGCCAAGCACGTTCGCTCTTGGACATTCAATTCCGATGGCGCTTTCGGCGAAGGGATTTGGTCGAAGAACGGCAAAGATTGGCTGATTAAATCCGCCCAGACGTTGGCGGATGGAAGAGCCGCTTCCGGGACTTACGTGCTGACGGAAGTCAACAACGACAAGTTGCAACTTCAATTGATCGGGCATTCCATCGGCGGCGTGCCCCAACCGACCAGCGAAGCCGTCACCATGCTGAGAACGGCAGCGGAAGAAGGCGGCAACATCACACCGTTCGGGCCGAATGCCCCCCAATCGGTGAAGCCCAAAAAAACGCCATAACCCAAACAGACCATCACGCCCACAAAACGGGCGAGGAGAAATACCATGAAGACAAAAACCCTAAAAACCATCGGCGTGCTGGCGATGCTTTTGATCTGCCAAGACGGATACGGCTGGGGGTTTCGCGGCGGCGGCGGGGGTCGCGGCGGCGGCTCGTTTGGAGGAGCGCGGGCAGGCGGCGGCTCGTTTGGAGGAGCGCGTGCAGGCGGCGGGTTTTCTCGACCGCAGATGCAAGCCCGCCCAAGCATGCCCAACTTGGGCGGTTCGCGCGGGCAGTCCCGGCCTCAACTCAATCGGCCCAACATCAGCCGGCCTTCATCTTCCGGTTCCCGATCCTTCCAGCCGAGCGGGGCTTTCAAGCCTTACCAGCCGAGCGGGGGGTTCAAACCCTCGACGCGGCCGCAGGTGATCGACAACCGCCCCAACACGTTGCCGGGAAGAACTCGCCCCAACGTGCCGAACTTAGGTGGTTCCCGGCCCAACTTGCCCAACATCGGCAACAATCGCCCCGGCATTTCCCGTCCATCGCCGGGAAACGTGGGTGACTTCTTGGGAATGGATCGCCCGTTGAAGCCCAACACACGCCCCGGAACCATCATCAATCAACCGGGAGTCAACCGGCCCAACATCGGCAACCGCATCAACGCCGGCGGCAACGACATCGGCAACCGTGTAAATGGATCAAACATCGGCAACCGCATCAATGCGGGGGGCAATCATCGGACGGTCAACGTCGGCAACGTCAACGTGGGGAATAAAGTCATCAACAACCGCCCCAGTTGGGCCAACATCAACAACACCCGTTTGACCGGCATCAACAACCGTTGGCAATCGCAGCTCGGTGGGCTGGGCAACTGGCAAACTCGCAATCCCCGCCGCACCGCGTATTGGAACGGCTGGGGAAATGGCGTGCGCAGCCATTGGGGGAATTACGTCAATCGCGGGTGGTTCAACCAAAGTTGGTGGCTGAACCATCGGCACGGTTGGGGCGGTTGGCATTACGGCTATGCGTTCAACCGCTATCCTTATAGTTATTGGTGGACCGTGCCCACCTTCGCCGCCCTCACGAATTGGTTTACTTGGACCGCCCCCGCCGGCGTGTGGACGCAGCCGGTTTACTACGACTACGGCACGGGCGGAAACGTGGTCTATCAAGACAACTCGGTTTATGTCAACAACCAGCCCGTGGCAACGGCGGATGAGTTCGCCGAAAGCGCTGCGGCCCTCGCCACTGTCGCACCGCCGGCCAACGAAGAAGCCGCCGAAGCCGCCCAATGGATGCCCTTGGGCACGTTCGCGGTCTCCGCCAACGAGAAAGACGTGAATCCCAGCCGGGTGGTGCAACTCGCGGTCGATAAGCAAGGCGTCATCAGCGGAACTCTCTACAATAGCCAGACCGATGAGACCCAGACCATTCAAGGGAAAGTCGATAAGCAAACGCAAAGGGTCGCCTTCCGCATCGGCGAGAGCGAAGACATTATCGCGGAAACCGGGCTTTATAACCTCACCCAAGACCAAGCCCCCGTGCTGGTCCACTTCGGAAAGGATAAAGTCGAAAACTATTTGCTGGTCCGCATGCAAGAACCCGAAGCACAAAACCAAACACCTGCTTCATAAGACCTCGCGAGAAATGCGGCGGACCGATTCCGTCTGAAACACAAGGCGATTGAATGATTAGCGTGCGTGAAGCATTGGAATTATGTTTGGCCCAGGCCGCCGAGATGCTGCCGTTTCCCAACGAACGGTTGGCGTTGGATCAAACTTTGGGGCGGGTGTTGGCGGTGGATGTTTTGAGCGAGATCGACTCGCCGCCTTTCGATAAATCGCTGATGGACGGTTTCGCGGTGCGAAGCGAGGATGTCAAACCGGGGGCGGAACTCACCATTCAGGAAGTCATCACCGCCGGTCAGGTTCCCACAAAAAATGTGAACGAGGGAACGGCTTCGCAAATTATGACGGGTGCGCCGATTCCCCAAGGAGCCGATGCCGTCGTTCGCGTGGAAGATGCGATTTTCGAGGAAGGCCATTCCCGCTTGCGGTTCGCGATTTCCAATATCGAACCCGGCGAAAGCATTCTGCGGCGGGGGGCAACGATGAAAGCGGGCGAGATCGTGCTTCATCAAGGCCGAGAGTTGCGACCGCAGGAAATCGGGGTTTTGGCGGAATTGGGCAAGGCGGAAATCCCGGTGGCTCGGCGGCCTCGCGTGGCAGTTTTGGCTACGGGCGATGAACTGGTTCCCATCGCGGAGACTCCCAAACCGGGGCAGATTCGCAACTCCAACGAAACCATGCTCGCGGCACAAATCCAAAGGGCGGGCGGACTTGCGGAACGTCTCGGCATTGCCCGCGATGAGCGGCCCCATCTCGCCGAGAAAATCCAAGCCGGCTTGCAATGCGATTTGCTCGTTCTCTCCGGAGGGGTCTCGGCGGGCACAAAGGATTTGGTTCCCGCCGAACTCGCCAATGCGGGCGTGCGCGAGATTTTTCATCACGTCAACGTCAAGCCCGGCAAGCCCGTCTGGTTTGGGGTGAAGGAAACCCGCGATTCCCGTGGCTTGGTCTTTGGGCTGCCGGGAAATCCCGTCAGCAGCATGGTCTGTTTTGAACTCTTCGTCCGCCCGATCATTCGCCGGCTGTTGGGGTGGGGATCGCTTTCTCCCGACCGGATGGGGATGCAACTGACGGAAGATTTTTACAATCGCAGCGACCGCCCGGTCTATCATCCGGCCTATTTGGACTATTCACACGATGTGAATTGCGTGAGTTTGGTTCCCTGGATGGGTTCCTCCGATCTCAGAGCCACGATTCATGCCAATGGAATGGCCGTGTTCCCCGAAGGCGAAACCAGCTACGACTCGGGAACGTGGATTGACGTAATCCCCTGGTAAACCGACAATTCAACCAACTGCTTTCCGCTCTGTTTCCATTGGTCCAAGGATGGACGAACCCATGCCGACTGAACTCATGCCTGCCTCTTCGCCGAACCCGGCGGCTTCCACTGCGAAGACTTCCGCTGCCTCGCCCAAACCTCGTTCCGGGGATTTGACCGTGGAGCAAATCATCGAAGCCGCCCGCTCGACGCATTTGCGTGCCCCGGCACAGGGGGCTTGGGCGGTCTCGATTTTATCGGCGGGGTTGTTGTGGGCGAGTTTCACGCCTTTGGATTTCGGCCCCTTGGCGTGGGTCGCGTTGGTTCCGCTCTTGCTCCTCATCCGCATCCCCGAACGCACGCGCGGAATGTATCTGGCAGTCTACGCCGGCGGGTTGGCCTTCTTCGTGCCCGCCCTGCAATGGATGCGGTTAGGTGACCCTTCGATGTACATTGCCTGGGGGGCGCTTTCCGTTTATGCCGCGTGCTACTTCCCCGCGTTCGTCTGGTTGGCCCGCGTGGCGGTGCATCGCTTTCGGGTTCCCTTGGTGCTCGCGGTTCCTGTGGTTTGGGTGGGCTTGGAATACGTCAGAGCGTACCTGTTGACGGGCTTTTCCTGGTATTACCTGGGCCACACGCAGTATCGGTTTGTGGAACTCATTCAAATCAGCGATCTGACCGGAGCTTACGGCGTGAGCTTTCTGGTCGCGATGTCGGCGGCGGCGCTGGCAGGTCTGGTTCCCTTAAAAACCTTCGCCCGCTTGCGGTTGTTGCCGCCGCAGCAAACCAACGGCGATTCCCTTCCCGTCAGCCGTCGGCCTTTTGTGCCGGTTCTGGCGGCGACCCTCCTCTTTTCCGCCGTGCTGGGTTATGGAGTTGTCCGCCGCAGCCAGGCGGATTTTCAACCCGGCCCGCGCGTGGCTTTGATCCAAGGCAACTTTCCCACCAGTCTCAAACACGACCCCGGCCAAGCCGAGCGGATTATCAAACGGCACGATACTCTCACCACGCAAGCCGTGACGTTGGGGCAGCGCCCCGATTTGATCGTCTGGCCGGAGACCATGTACGTCAACGACATTATGACGGCGGATCAAGCTCTGTCCGACAAAGAACTGCTGCGGATGGCTCCCGGCGTGCCACCCGAAGTCTGGCGAAACCACGAAGCCGAACTCGACTTAGGACGACTCAGCGAAAAATCCGGGGCCGCCCTGATCATCGGCGTGGAAGCCCACGTCGCAGATCAGCACGGCATCGAACATTACAACTCGGCGGCGTTTGTCGAGCAAAGCCTTGGCCTCACCGGACGTTACGACAAAATGCACCGTGTGATCTTCGGCGAATACATTCCGCTCCGCGACGAACTGCCCTGGTTAAGATCTTTGACGCCCTTCTCCGAAGGCTTCGGTATCTCCGCCGGCAAGGCTGCCTCGATTTTTCCATTGGGCCAATGCCGGTTCGCCCCGGTGATTTGCTACGAAGACACCGTGCCACAGTTGGTGCGGGGCATCGTCAAAGCCGCCGACAACAAACAGCAACCCGTCGATTGCCTGGTCAACCTGACCAACGATGGCTGGTTCCACGGTTCGAGCGAACTCGACCAGCATTTAATCACGGCCCAATTCCGGGCGGTGGAATGCCGCGTGCCCGTGCTGAGGGCGGTGAATACGGGAATCTCGGCCTTCATCAATGGCGATGGCCAGGTTGTGGAACCGAATCTGTTCTTCGATGGCGACGGCCAAGGCCGAGATTCGATGAAAGACCCCCAAACCGGAGCCTATCACAAGCAACTGAACGCGGTCTTGGTTCAAGATGTGCCTTTGGATAACCGCCGAAGTTTGTACGTCAAATTCGGCGATTGGTTTGCCGGCGGCTGCGGACTAGCGGCAGTCTTTTTGGTGATCGGTGGTTTATGGCCCACAACCCGCCGCAAAGACCCCGCCGATTGGACCCCGCCCGCCGAATAGTTGCCCAGCGAAAATTTTCCTCTTGGCAGACGCTGGCAAATCGCCGAGGCGGAAGTTACACTGCCGGTTTGGGAGGAAGATCTCTCCCAAACTCAGCTAACACCTTTTTTCCAAACCGCGTTTTCCAGAATTATTACGAAGCCATGCCCAATACCACCAGCGCCAAAAAAGCCCTTCGCCAAAATCAGGCCCGCCGTCTGCAAAACCGTTCGCAACGCACCGCTTTGCGCACGGTAATTAAAAAATGCCGGCTCGCGGCAGCGGCGGGCGATCCGCAAGCGGCGGAAACCGCGTTTCGGCTGGCGGTGAAGCGGCTCGATCAGGCGGCGGCCAAGAATTTGATCCACGCCAATGCCGCCGCCCGCACCAAATCCCGGCTGTCGAAATTGGTCAAATCCCAAAAAGCCGAAGCCTGATTTTACCGTAGCTCGTTCGATAATTGACGGTCATAAAAAATTGAGCGGCAAGCCGCTCACTTGACAACAATTTCGCCCGCAGCACCCGCGAGGGGAAAGCTTTTGTCTTTCCTCGCCGGTGCTGCGGGCGATTTGCGTGCCAACCCAAATGATCCCTGCCGGCAACGGGCGGATCTTCTTGATGTAAAAAAGCGGTCGTCCGGATTTTCGGACGACCGCTTTGTGTTGTGGGCAAGGCTTTCAAACCAGATCTTAGAGATCGCCGGGGTTCAAAACGCCTTCACCAGCGATTGGGCTGTTATTGAAGTTGGTTCCATTCGAGGTAATCAGCCGCAGATAAACCCGGGCATCAATCGACTGATTGATCGTTGTGGCCCGGCCATCGCAGAATGCACAGTGAATCAGATCGTTATGGTTCGATGACGGTCCCGTAACTTGCCCCCCCTGAAGTCTTGATGTAATTGGGTTTAGAAGCTCCCAAAGAAGTGACAGAACTCACGCCAGCCACATTAATTGGCGGGATGCCGCTAGCCGAACTAACGACGGTTGACGGCGTCAAATTCGGCCACATTCACACCAAAGGCAAGAGTCGTTGGAATGGAAGTCGTGCCGCTGCCCGTTGTGACGAGGCCGTCGAAACGACGCGTCGTGCTGGTATTCTCGGCGAGCAGCATGGTGTATTGGGTTCCATCGCCTTGGTTGAGGTAATCTTCCGTCACCGGGCGGTCTCCCAGTGTCGAGGGGAGTTTATTGTAGATCACCCCCAACTGATAGCCCTGCGTTGCCGTAGTTGCTGAAGCTCCCGTAACAGCATTATATTGCGTGAGGGCATTTCCGGTTAAACCTGCCCGAGTTACAAACCTCCGTTCACCACGTAACTCAGCCCGTAGTTCACCCCGAGGTTGTTTTGATCATCCGGGCACTGGAAAAACTTCAAAGAGACCGTGGCAACACTGGGGTTCGCGAATGACGCGACCGACGTATTGCCGGCCGCAGTATCGTAACTTTGGGCTTGGGCTCTTGCTGACTTTTTGAATGGCGGCGGAATCCAAATAATCGAGGATTCGCACGGGCCAAACCGAAATGGATTCCGCGTTCGAATCGATGCTTGTGTTGACATAGGCTGCCGAGTCTGTTCCTACGGGATCAGACAAGTAGGGAAACTGCGTGTTGTGGGATGCTGCGAAGCCTTTGAAGGCCAACGCGATATTCTTTAGGTTGTTTAAACATTGCGTGCGGCGGGCGGCGGCACGGGCGGATTGCACGGCGGGGGTGATGAGTGAAATTAAGGTGGCGATAATCGAAATCACCACCAACAATTCAATCAGCGTGAATCCCTTCCGCGTCCCTTTTTCTTGTGAGTGTTTGCGACGTGTTTGCATGATAATCCTCGGCTGGCTAAATAAAGAGCGGGTGGTGAGTGATTGTTTACGTACGGGAGTTTTGCTTCCGACACCGGACAAAACAACGGCCCACGATAAAGGGGGCGTTTGCAACCGTCGCAAAACGTTGGCCCTGGGATGTGATTGCGACTCTCGGAGATAGAGCGGAAAGACGCCGCTCGCGTCGATGGAAATTCGCGTGATTTCGGTCCACTACGGAAAATGTTCTACAAGAAGCAGAAACTTTTCAAGGAACTCTCCTTTCATCTTACCAAAAAATACCAATTTGTTCGAGGAATCTGCATAATTCCCCCGATTTTTCTCAAAGCATTGCAAAATTATCACTCGAAGCGTCAGCGAGGCCGGTCCGGTGAATCCCTCGCTTACGCTTCGGGTGACGAGGACTCTCTTTTGTGTCACCGCTTAGTTGATCGTTTGCCGGTGCAGGATGAGTTGGTGGTAATCGAAATCCTGGTTGAAGCTGTAATTGAACTTGGTTTGGCCATCCACTTGGTCGGTGAAGGATTGCGGGAAATCTTGCTGTTGCTGGTTCAGCAGATACTTCGATTTCGAGCGGTCTACCACGAAGAAGCTGCGATAGCCCGGCGAATCAGACAATTTGGCCCCCACGCGAACCACCATCTGCCCCGTGCCCGAATCGGTGACGTTCACCGCTTGGAAAAAGTCGACCTGCACGAAGATTAAGAACACGTTGCTTCTGGTGGTGGAGTTGTTGCTGACTTTTTCCAGCATGCGGTACTTCACGGAATGGTCCACTTGTTGGTTTTGGTTGCCCAGCTCGAAGAGCGTTCGCGGTTTGCTCGCGCCGCTGTCCAAGGGCAAAGTTCGCAGAATCGTGCTTTGCAGGCTGTTCACGCCTTCGGCGGAGTAACTCATGGGACGGAAGGGTTTCGAGCTGGGCAAGCCCGGCAGGATGGCTCCCGAAATGGGGTCGATGCCGTCGCGAGCCTGCACGAACTGCACCCACCAATCCCGGTTGCTGCTGAGGGTTTGATCGGGCAAATGCACGGTGGGGTTGACCAGATTGAGCCGAGCGACTTCAAAATCATCCAGCAGGCCGCCCAGGACTTCCGGGTTTCGCAGCGTATTGAGTTGGATGCGTCCCGGTCGGCGGTAGAAGGTTTCGGGACTCAGGGTCTGGCCGGGAGTGCCGAGCCGATTGCCCAGGTTGGTGACGTAGCCCGGCCGCATCGGGGTGCCTGCCCCGGTCATTTGGGGATGCTGATGCGAGCGGTCGGGGACTTCGAGGAACTCGAACAGCCGATACCAGCGGTTGCCGGTTTCCGGTTGGGCCATATTCGGGGCAACCGGGTTCTTGAACTTATCCGCCGCCACCACGAATTGGTTAGGGAGGCCAAGATCGCTTTGGGCTAAAAACTTGGTCGTGTCGCCGGGGCCGTAAATCGGCACGGCCATCAGTTCCATCGCCGAACCGTAAGGCCGGTTGAAGTGCGGTTGGTATTGGTTGTAAGCCGTGTAAGTGGCCCCCGGCGGAATGTGGTTGGGGTTGCCTAAAATGTTGGGCAAACCCAAGCTGTTGTTCTGCCACTCGCCCATTTGGGAACCCGTAATGGTTTGCACGAAAGCCAGGGGTGTTAAGTTGGTTGGCAGGTTCGAGTTTTGACGGATCAAGGGATCGCGGCGTTCATTCGTCTTCATTGTCGCCAACTGGTTGCGAATGTTCATGAAATTGTCTAGATCTTTCAGCGAGAACACGTCCATCGTGACGGTCATCTGATCGACGACAATCCAGGGGTTGTCTTGCGATTCGCTTTCGTGTTGGGTCTGGTTGGCGGTGGTGCGCGGGGTGACGGGGCCTCGCAGGGGATTCGCCCGGCGGCGAAGTTCGATTTCAATGGGGAACGTATTGCCTTGCCCGTGGTCGTCGGTTTCGGAAATGTCGTCCAGGTCGGTAAGCTGGAGATGCAGCAAATCGCCGCCTTTATCCACGCCTCCGACCGGCGGGCCATCGCCTTGTTGTCCCGAACCGATGCCGGGGGCTTCAAAGATGCGAAATTGGTTCTGGTTGCCGGTAATCAAATCCATCTGCAAGCCGAATCGCGGGGAAATCCGTTCGTAGCGCGGCGAGCCGGTTTCCGGGTGGGTGTCTTCGTTGGGATCGCCTGCTCCCGCGGTGTTCTTGTAATTGCGGTTCACGCGGAATTCGCTGTCCAAGACGGTAGTTCCGGCGGGCGTGCCCATGTTTTGGTTGTCACCCGCGGTTCCCACGGTATAGATCGAATTGGCTCCCCAATTGGTGATGCCGGGATGCTGGTTGGTAAACGTCATCCGGCGTTCAGCTCCGGTGACGGGGTGCTGCCCATCGTCGTGGTGGTGGTCACCGGCGGCTTGACCGCAATTTGCCAGTTTTCGTTTTGGAAACTGATGCTGCGGGGGCTTACGTTTTCCAGTTCGATGAAGGTGAAGTCGCGGTTCATCGTATCGTTGTATTCGGTGCCGGCGTGGTTGACGGGGTTGCTGGCGGGATCGAGCACGCGCTTGGCGAAGATGATCTGGGCTTCGTTCAAAGCCAGTTCTTGCTCTTCCACGCCGTAAACCACCGCCCGTTCGCCAGTCGCCGATCCGACGTTGGCGACATCCGTAATGAGCGAAGCTTTGGTCGGAGAGTTTAAGGAATTGGTGTACGGGTCATCGTCCAAGTTCCAGCCATCGGCCAGATTGATGTCGAACTCGAACATCGTGACGACGTTGTCTGGGTCCATGCGGTCCACCAGATTCACCGCGAATTGGGCCATGTCTTTCAGGGCATCGGGGATGTTGTCGCCATCGGTGTCTAATACGTAGGGATTGTTCTTCGCATAGTTGAGGTTGTCGTTTCCGCCGCAGTACAAATACATTAGCGTGTAGATGTCTCGGCAGAGTTGTTGCCGGTCTCGGCGAGCGAAGTATTCTTGGTCGGCGGCAGACTTAATGTTGGCGGGGGTGGAATTGGGACTTAGCACGCCGATTAGATTTTGGTTGACCGGGCTTGATCCCAATTGGCCGTAAGGGCCGTTGGCATCGGGATGCGGCGTGAGCGGGCGGAAGACCACGTTGCCCGTGCCGTTCTCGATCACGCAAAGCTGATTGGGACTCAGCCTGCGGGCCACGCTGGCTTGCGAGGCGGTCACATTGGTTCCGGCATATTGCCGATACAGCAATTGTTGAAGCGCCGGCCGCAAGGCCGATTGCAATTGGACGTAGTTGGTCGAGGTTTCCCACGCTCGGGCAGACACCGGCGGGGTCGTCGTGGTTTGGTAGCTCGTCGCGGTGAAGGATTTCAGATCCCAACTGGTGGTGGTGTACATTCTGCGGCGGGCTTCGACGGCGGCAATGTTCGTGCCGTTAAAATTGATGGGGGCCAAATCCTGCGCCCGCCCACTTAAGCCCAAGAGATCCTGATCGGCTTGCGGCAAATGCAAGGTCGCGTTTTCGCCCGCGCCGAACGTCGAATCCAAATCGCTGCGGACGTATTCGGGTTCCAAGATGGTTTCTGCGGGTTCATCCACATCGTAACGGGTGCTGTTCGCTTGCAACAAAAACTGCGTGCCGGGATTTGAATACAAACCAATCTGGGCATTGTGCTGATAACCCCAATAGGCGGGCCATTTGTGTTGGCCTGACCCATTGTTGGCCAGATACCTTGCCGGGACGAAACTGGGATTGCTACCCTGCAGAGGCTTGGTGTAGCGTCCGCTGCCGTACAAATCCAAGGGTTGCTCCCAGGCGGGGAACAGCATGTTGTTGGGGAAGTACGAAATGGCGGGGAAGCCGTAATTGCCACCCGCGCTGATACCGCCCACCCAAGAGCGCGTTTTGGTTGTCGTCCGTTTGCAGATTGAGCGGGATGTTAAACAGGCCGGGGCGGGGATAATTATTGAAGCTGGAACCGGGCTTGGGATAGCTGAAAAGCGGTAAGCTATTGGACATCGCCGTGTTGAGTTGCGTAGATTCGCCGTAGAGTCCGGGATAGAGCTTGTCGATGTTGGAACTGGCGTCCAAGTCGGCCCGCCCCTTCAACAAAAACCACCATTCCATGTTGGAGAGTTCAATTTGGTTCGCGGGCGCGTGATTAAAGAAGCGTTGATGTTGTGTGGTTGAGCCTTCCGAAGTGGGGGCCAACATCCCCCATTGCGGGTTGACTTCCGAAGGCGACACGCCTTGGTTGGATTGCGAAGCAAAGCGCAGATCGACTTGATCGTCCGCCGTGTAGTAAGTGCCGTCCGATCCCGCACCCGTGGGGCCGAACTGCCCGAAAGTGTTCTGGAAACTGCTGATCCCGGCTAAGTTGCCGTGGGCATTCAGGTTGAACAACGCATCGGCATCGTAAATCGTAACGGCGAACATGGGCACGAACTTCGTGACCGTGCCGTCCGGGTTTTCGCGAATCTGCACGGGGTAGCCTAAGTCCATCCAAATCGCTTCTTTGTAGCCATCGTTATCGGGGTCGGCATCGTAACTGACTCTCCCCGCATTCGTGAAAGAATTGCCCACTCCCAAAGGATTGGGATCCCAAATCCCATCGTTCACGTCGTCTTTGGTCGGCGTGGTCGTGTCGGCCGTGTTGGCCATGAAGGGAAACGAACTCAGTAAATCGGAGGCGGGCACGCCGGTTCGGTTGTCGGGATAGGCATTACTGATGAAGCGGCGGGTGTTCGTGACCACGCCATTGGTATCCACTGCGCGGTGTTCTTGGTGCGGCCTGAGCACGCGGCGGGTCGTTTGATTGCTGCTGTACCATTGATTGGCCGGAACCCCCGTGGCGCGAAGATACTGCGGGCGGTGAAAGGAAGGGATTCGCATCGTCGTGGTTAGCCCGGTGCTATTGATGACGTGCTGGGTACTGTTATAGGCCAAATACGGGCTGTTGATGTCCCAATAGTTATAGCCCACATCCGGGGCGGGGTAGCCGGTCCCCTGGGCTTGATTGGTGATCGCCGCCCCCGGTCCGCCCGAATACGGAGCGCGGTTGAGTTCCAGCAGCGCGGCTGAAGTCGCATCGGCGGCTCCATCGTAATTCTGATCCACGATAATGTTATTGCCCGCCGCCCAGGCCAGATGCGTGCCTTCGCCATCGTAGGGCACGGCATTGATGCCGTACATCGTGGGCAACAGCGACAAATGCCCGCCGTGCAGCGCGCTTTGGCGTTCGCTATCTTGGTAGGTTCCCAGAATGATTTGCCGCAAGCTCCAATCGAAGAGGGAATCGCTGGAGATCCCGAAACTGCCGCCATCGCTGGCGCTGGTATCGCCCGCGGAATCGGAAAAATAGGTGGCATTGCTGAATTCCTGCGTGCCGATGCTATAACCCACCAGCCCCAAGAACGTCAGCGCCAACAGCAAGGCGATCACCACGACAATCGTGGAGCCTCGCCGCGGCGGAGTTTTCGCCCACATTGTCGGGCGCGAAGGAGGGGATAATTTTGCGAAGCGTTTCATGGCGAAGAACTCCCGTGGATTGCCTATCCGCCGAGGCCCAATTCGGCGGCGGGCAACAAAATGTTCCATCTGGTAAGGGGAAACGTCAAAGGCCGCCAGATTCAACAGCCTTTTCGGATTTATTTGGTGGAATTTCTTAGTTCAGCGAATAGGTGAACGTCAGATCGCGGGTTTGCGTGCTGCCGGGGTCGTAAAACCGAATGTGAATTCGAATGGCCCGCAGGGGGATCTCATTCACGGAACCCAGACCGGGATCAATGGGCTGGCCATTGCTGTCCTTCTGTGTCCCCACGGGACGGTAAGGCGGGGCCGGCATGTTCTTATTGGGATGCCAAGTGTCGTAGCGGTTTCCCGTGGTACCGTATACCCCCCCACGGGAAACGCGACCTGATGGTGGGCCGCCGTAGTCGCCTCCACCTCCGTTATTGAGGTTGACAAATTGGGCCAGCTTATCGTCCCAAACCTGAATGTCGAAGGAATGCACGTTGGCCATCACAATGTCTTCCCCGCGTCGCCCGGTTTCGCCGGAGTAGTAGGAAACCAAGCCGTCCGTCCCCAAACTCAGCGTGGTCGTCGTCTGAAAGGGTCCGCCCGATCCGGGCTTTGGCTGGGGTAAGTAAATTTCGAGTGGGCCGTTTCTTGCAGCGTAAATCGCCCGATGAAAGTCGCCGGATTGCTAGGGATCTAAAAACTCGCGGGGAGGCACGGCCATGTTCGTCGCATCGGTCGCGCGTCGCAGCGAGTTACCGAACCGCAAACAGGGAATCCCCAAACTTGCTTCCACCGCGACCGGATAGGACACCAGCGTGGGTTTTCCGCCCCCGGTCTCATTGGAAAGCGAATTTGCGCATCGTGGAAAAGTAAGCCGTTTCCTTTCCAGTCGTTATAGGCGGAATAATCGAAGTCGTACCAAAACCTGCCGACGGCATCCTGCCAGGTGATTCCGTTGAAATCCGGATTCGGAGGAAGGTTAAACGTGGAATAATTCCCCGGAACGAAGTCGTTTTGAGATGCATCCTGGGGCTGGTTGGATGTGCCGACGGGGTTCACGTAAGGGCTGCGAATCAGCAGCATGCGGCGATATAAAACCCCGTTCCTCAAAAACCAGCAGACCTCCGCATAGGGGGAACTTCCCGTGTTATTGATGGTGGTTTGCCCATCATCGGATTCCGGCTGATTCAGATTGGAGGGTTGGGCAGGTTGGGTATTCGTGGCGGGGCTGCCGAAGAAATAATTATTGCGTTCAAGGGCGGTGTCGATGTCGGTATCCTTGGGGCCACCCGCTGCGACCGGCCGTCTGAGCATTGCCGCTTTGCCCGATAACAGCAACTGGGGACTTCCATTGGTGATGTCCGGCTGATTGACGTTAATCGTCAAGTGCAGCACATCATCGTTGTTGTTGTTGGGATCGTTTTCCGAGATGCTGAAAAAACCTTTGCGGCGTGCCATCGCCGTGGGAAACTTCGAGGTATCATCCCCCGGTCGAAAAGGAATCACATCGCGGAACGTCCGCTGCTTGATGTCGCCCCGCAAGAGGATCGTCATCGTGCGCACGTCCTGATCGAGATGTGCCGTGGCCTTTTGCGTGCTAACCAGCCCGGCAGAGGTCTGAAAGATTTGCCGCGAACATCAACATCATCAGCACCACCAACCCGGTGGCGACCATCATTTCCACCAACGTGAACCCCAAAGAGTTTCGGTGAAATCGGGCAATGGGTTTATGGGATGTGAACATCATTTGAGTCCTAAGGGATAAACTTGCACAACGCCCTTCATGAAGACCGCCGGATGGCCGGCGATTGAAAGTTCCCGCCGGCAGGTTGCGTTCCAACGTGAATCGTGCGGGAACCCGTGGCCTCGACCACTTTTTGAATGCGATGCCAGGTTCCCGTCTGGGTATCCAACATAAACCCGCCTTTCTTCACGTAGGGGGCCTTGCCGGTGAACGAGATCGAGTAGGTTTGCGAGTTGCCGGCAGCCGTCAGCGTGTAAGGCGTTTCATCTTGGATCGAAGGCGAGCGGTTGAAGAAGATCACCACATCCACCAACGCCTGCGGAACCTTCAGATCGGAAGTGTAGTTCCGCACAGTCAACAGCCAAGTATAACGCTGCTCTTGAACTTGAATGCGGACTTGTGTAATCGCTCCCGGATTGGGATTGGGACTCATGGAGGTGAGCGGATAATACTTGTTGTTGTTGGGCAATGGCCTCGTCCAACTGATTGTGTTCCCGCTGACTTGGGACGGAAGCGCCAGCAAACGGGTTTCGCTCACTAGTCCGGTTTGGCTCACTAGCCCGCCTTGGCTAAACAACATCACGCGCACTTTTTGGAAGTTATTGGGAAACGCCTGATTATCGTTCAGAATCGTAACCACATCTTGGGGGACATTTTTTTTCAGCGTGACCGAAGTGTTTGTGTTGCTGGTGGGAACCAAGTCCCAGTTCTGCCAACTATCCGGCAAAGCAACCAGTTGCCGCGCTTTCCTATATTTCGCTGTAGATTGAAGACTCCCATGGCATCGTAGCGAGAAAGCATTCCCACCTTATCGGTTTGGGCGATGGGTCTTCCCTGATCCGTTCGCACGATCATCGCGCCCAAGGGGTCGATCAAGTAGCCGGTATTATTCTGGTCGCCTATACCCGTGTCGCTAGTCGTTCCCAGATCGGGGTTATAGATCAAATTCCGATTATTATTTGAGTTGTAGGGCAGAGTCGTGTCGTAACCATTATAAAGATCAATCGTGGTTTCAGCGTTGAATCTTAGAATTGTGGCAGTCGTGAGTTGTGTGGCTTGCGCAGATCTTAGCAAGGCAATCGGGAACAAGGACGCCACCGCGACCACGCCGATGCCCATGCACAACAAGGCCATCAAGACTTCGGTCAGCGTGGTTCCGCCGCGGGGGTTTTGTTGGGGAGGTAAGACAGTACGGATACGTTTCATTTGGCCGTCTCCCCTAAGGCTGAGAAGCGAAGATAATCGTCGGGACCGGGTGTGCCGTCCACATCGGTGGGATCGACGTTATGCACGCCGATGTTGCCGGTTTGCGTTCTGAGCGAGACAATGCGTTCGTTGCCCTGCTTGGTGGAAACTCCCGGAGCTAGGCCCAAATCCACGTCCACTTGATCGGCCACGACAAGATTGATGACCCCCGCCGAAGCCGTCAGCCCGGTCACCGTGCCGTTGGGAGAGAACAACACGTCCATCGTGCCGTAATTCCCCGGCGAACCCCAACTGGCGGGGCGATTGCTGTTGTTCAAGTCGATCACCACGCCGCGCGGTAGTTGGCGGGGTTCTTGATTGGGCAAAACGGTGGGGTTCAAAAGAATCTGATAATACAAGTTTGGGATTGAGTATCCGCTGGGGGCGGGGTTCGCCCCTTTGGGGTAAGACTTCGTCAAATAAAACAAATACTTTGCCTGCCCGGGGCTGGGGTACTGCGAGTTGGTGGCGATATTGAGCGTGAAGAATTGGTTGATTTGTTGCGGATCGGTCCCCAGATAGATCGGAGCCCCGGTGGAGAGCAGCCCGCGATCGACGAGGTTAATCCAGGCCACCAAACGCCCATTGGATGTGACCGAATCGGAGACGGCATTCGGAGCGCGTGAGAGTGTGAGGGTGTCGCCTTCGCCGTAGGGATCCTGCATGCCGATATAGACCATGCTGGTCGAGACGTTTTGGTTTTGGTGTCGGGCAAGAATCGCACGCCGCGCGGTTCGCGGGCATGAATCGCCCGGTCGCGCGCGCCTTCCAAATAGGATTGCACTTGGGCGGCTCCCGCGCGGACGCGGTCTTCATCCTGCGTGACGTTGACGAGGCTTAACGTCATCACCGTCAGCACGATCAGATATGCCGATGACCACCAACAATTCCACCAGCGTAAACCCGCCCGGCCAGGCGGTGTTTTGCGGAGGAACCCCGGGCCATCGCGGTCTGCGGGGATGTTTTCTCTTTCCGATCATGGAGCTAATCTTCTGTTAGAGATGTCGTCCAGCATGCCGTCGAGGGTAGTGGAATCGGGCTGGGCCAGGTGTCCGTAATTCGCGGTGTCGTATGGTTCGTATAGGCCCAAAACGTCATCTTTACCGGCAGAGACAATCAACGGCAGCGACCAGGTTTCCGGCGTGTGCAGGCCATAGCCCCCTTGCGCAACGCCCGCCTCGAAAATCGCGGGCGTCATCTGCTGTTTGTTCGTGCCATCGCTATAAGTCCAAGTGGCTCCCAAAAGCACCAGCAAGGGATCATCCGGGTCTTTTATTTGGTCGCTACTGCCGGGCAGGCTGCCGAAGAAGTAGCCGGCATCGTATCCGGTTTTGCCGAAGTAGGAATACACGGGCAGCGAAGGGTTGTTGCCGACGACGGGAATGCCGTAGGTTCCATTGGTTTTGTTCCACGTTTGCTGAGTGTTCGCGGGGTTGGCGGGGCGAATCAGCCGGGTGGGCCAACGGTAAAATCTTAATGGCCGGCCCCAGCCATCAATGAATTCCTTGAGGCCATCGCCATCGGTGTCGGCCACTTCGCTGGATGTGAAGGCATCTTCATCCACCGCCGCTTGTCCGAAGGATTTGGCCGAGGTTAAAAACCAATACAAGGCTTCGGAACTTTCCGTGATGGGGTTGTTATTTGCAGGAATATATGTCGTGGGCACATTGGGAGCCGTGAGGGAATTGGGTCCGCTGGTTGCCAAAATCTCGTTCAGGGTTTGTGGGAAGCCCAGCGAAACATCGCTTTTTGACCCAGTATCTTTGCGCGGGGCAAATACCCAGCCGCTAATTGAGAGGTGGAGAGGCAGCGAAATCGGGTTAACGCGGCGGGGAACCGGTTTGCCAGGGCTTGGCTTTGGTGACGTAATCGGGCTGACCTTACTTTTATTCAGGGCTTCCATCGCCGTGTTGAAGGCTTGCATGCGTTGGGCCAAGAGGCCATCGATTTTTTTGATGGTGGTTTTGGTGGCGGCTTCGCGGGCGGAGGTCAGTGCGCCGGAGACCACGGTAATTAAAATGCCCATTAGGAAAATGATAATCCCGATCACCACGAGCAATTCCAGCATCGTGAACCCCCAAGGCAACGCCTGCCGAGGTTTTTTTGGGTGGATGAACAAAGAGCGTTTCATGCCTGTGTATCCCAACGGGGAATAGTGAGCGGGGTTTGTGTGACGTTCCATCGCGTGTTGTGTTTTGCTGAACCGCGAAGCGGAACCTACAGATTGCTAGCCGCCGGTTTTTCAAATCTGGGGGTTTCGGAACCGGCGGCTAGCGTCTTGCCGCTCACGAAACTCTATATATTGTCAATCGGCCAAGGTGCCGCTTTTGAAGTTGGTGATGTTGTCGCGCTCGGCATTACGAGAGCCGACTAAATCGGCATCCGCCGTACTCGTGTCGTAGATGCCGCCTGTTCCGGGGTTAGGACAAGGGCTAGGAAAGCTGGTCAGGTTCGTGTAAGCGTTGTCGAAACCGGGCGAGATAATCTGAAACGATTTGGGTTTCCAAGCCGTGTTGGCGCTTTGCATATAGAAGCTGAGGTAGCCTTTGTCCGCGTTGTCACTTTGGTTGTAGCCGCTGCCATCGTAAGAGCTAAAGTAAAGATAAGGCTGCGATTGCGAGGGAATGGGATCGAGGTATTCGTACACGCCGTCGCGTGTCAAGATCCTTGAGCCGATTGGGTTTGAACTCAAAAAAGGTTTCGTTCGCGGGCCGGTGCCTGTGGGGGGAGCAAACGGGCGGGAAGCATTTTTGGAGAAGCCGGAAAGTGTTCTGCTTGAATCTTGCACGCCTCCCAAGAAGAACACCAGACATTCCGATCCCGTGAGCGTGATCGGGGCCGTCAAACTCGCCCCGCCTGAGACGGAGAAATTAAATTGCGGCCAGAACCGGCGAATGATGATGCGACTGGCATTATCACTAGTCCAACCGGCGGTCGTGTTATAGATGGTGATCTGGCTGGGCGGGTAATCGCCGTAGGTGGCCTTGAAATCCGAGAGCGCATTGCTGAGGGCGGTGATGTCCGTTTGGACTTGGCCGATGCGGACGTTTCGCCGGGAGGCATTGATCGCGGGCAACAACAGCCCGATCAGCAAAGCGATAATCGAAATCGCCATCAGGATTTCCACGAGCGTAAACCCTGCTCGGCGGGAATGGGATTTTTGGGGGGTAGGACGCATCGCGGAGTCACTCCTTTTCGGGGGGCGATCATTCTGTCGCGGGGGATAGTTTTCCATTGGATTCATTCTGCAAGCATTGTGATTTAAGTATCTCAAACTCCGGCCTGCCCTGCGATTTAGTTGCCTAGCGTGCCGCCGGTGTTGAAGTTGGTGATGTTGTCGTTATCGGCTTCGCTGAGGCTGCTGCCGTTGGGGCTGTATAGTCCGCCGGAACCATAGTTGCCATCCTGTCCGGGCGAGATGACTTGATATGTGTTGGGGTTCCATGCCTTGGTGGCGCTTTGGGTATAGATCGAGGTCAATCGCGAAGTGGGATCGCTATTGCTGTAACTCCCACTATAGAGGGGCTTGTACGTCGCGGGGGTATAGCCCATTAAATAGAGATAAGGGTTCTGTTGTGCGGGCAGCGGGTCGAGGTATTCCGAGAAACCATCGCCATCGGTATCTGTCAGGCGGTTCAGTTGAAATGGGAAAAACGGACGGACTCGTGAAGTCGAGGCGGCGTTTTGCAGGAACGGCAATGCCGGGTTGCTCGAAAAACCAAGGAACATCGCCGGGGTAGTCGCCGTGTTCCGCATCCCGCCCAGGAAAAACACCAGACACTCGGCTCCATCCAAGGTCACCGAAGTCTGCGAAGCGGAGAGAAAGGAAAGCCGCCAGCCGTGTTGAAGTTGAACTTGGGCCAAAGTTTACGAATGGCGGCATAGCCATAAGGATCGTTAGTTTGCCAATTGGCGCTCGTTGTATTGTTATAGAGCGTGATGCGGCTGGGCGGGTAGGTTCCGTACTTGTCCTTGAACAATTCGAGTGCGGAACTTAAATCGCCGATTTCTTTTTTGACTTCCGCAACGCGGGCTTTGTTCCGCACCGAGGCCAGCACCGGCAGCAAAATCCCCACCAAGAGCGCGATAATGCTCACCGTGATCGCCAACTCGATCATCGTAAATCCCCGCCGCCGGTTTCGGGCGTTTTGCGAGGAAGATTGTTTGCGATTTCTGGTCATGCTTTTAGTTATCCTTCCTGCCGGGCAGAAGTCCTTTGAGATTTTGACGTTCGCCGGGTTACGACAAATCGTTGAGGAGTTTGATCAAGGGCATGAACAAGGCGATCACGATGAAGCCGACGATCAAACCGAGCACCACGACCATCAACGGTTCGAGCATGCTGATCAAACCTTCGACCAAGACGGCGACTTCTTCGTCGTAGACGTCGGCGACTTTATAGAGCATGTCGTCCAGTGCCCCGGTCTCTTCGCCCACGTCCACCATGTTGACGACCATGTCGTCCACGATGCGGGTTTCCTTGAGAGGCACCGCCATCGATTCCCCTTCGCGAATGGCCGCGTAGATTTGATCGAACGCCCTGCGGAACACCGCATTTCCCGCCGTGTCGCGGGCGATGATCAAGCGCTTCCAAAATCGGCACCCCGGAGGCAATCAGCGTGCCCAACGTTCGGCAGACGCGGGCGGTGATGGTCTTTTGCAGAGATCTTCCCCAATAACGGGATTCGCAACGAGAGCCAGTCGATCACGAACGCCCCGTTCTTGTTCTTCTTGATGATCTTGATCATAATGTAAAGCCCGAACGGAATCGCCGGGCCCAAGTAGAAATAGCTCACGACCATATCGCTCATGTTGATGAGCATTTTGGTGATGCCGGGCAGTTCCGTGCCGAAGTCGTCGAAGATCTTTTTGAACTTGGGAATGATGCAGTACATGATGAAGCCCACGATCAGCGTGGCGACGGTGATCACCGCGCACGGGATAAATCATGGCCCCTTGCACTTTGCGTTTCAGGCTTTGGGCACGTTCCTTGAACTCGGCCAGACGCTGCAGAATGATTTCCAAAGCCCCGCCGGCCTCCCCGGCTTTGACCATGTTGACGTACAGGTTGTCGAACGCCTTGGGCTGTTTGGCCATCGCTTCGGACAGCGTGTTCCCGACTTCGATATCTTCGATCACATCGATCAGCGTGTTTTTGAGCGGGCCGGGTTTGGCCTGGCCTTCCAGAATTCGCAGGCTAGCGCAGAATCGGCAGGCCGGCATCCTGCAGCGTGGAGAGCTGCCGGGTGAACGTACAGAGTTTTTTGGGTTTCACGCCGCCGAAGGAAAACCGCGCCTTCTTTTTGTCGCCGCCGGCTTTTTGCTCGGCGGCTTTTTTCGTTTTCTTTTGCTTGGCCCGTCTTCGGATCTTGGTGACGAAGAAGCCCTTTCTCGCGGATCTTCTGCTGGGCTTCCGCCTCGGACGGGGCTTCGATCGTGTCTTTGATCTCCAGGCCCGTGTTGTCCATCGCCTCGTATTGAAATTCTGGCATTCGAATCTCTCCGCCAAACTAGGAAGGGAATTTGTATACGTTGTGTTGTAAGTTCGTGCGAATAGTAATTTGCTGCTGCCGCTTCGCGGCTGAAATCCAGGATTTGTCCGGCTCTCCGCCTTTTCAATCCACATCTTCCATGATGGTTTCGCGGACGACTTCGTCGATCGTGGTGACGCCGTCGAAAATCAATTTCAGCCCGGCTTCGCGCAGGTGGTCATGCCTTGGCGTGCGGGCGTAGTTGCGAATCTCGTCCACGTTGGCATTGCTGGAAATCATGTCGCGGATTTCATCGGTCATGATCAATAGCTCGTACAGTCCGCAGCGGCCTTTGTAGCCGGCGTTGTTGCAGCGGGCGCAGCCTTTGCCGTAATAAAACTTGTATTTCCGGGCTTGCTCGATCGGGAGCTGCAGTTCCATCAGCAAGTTCGTCGCTGGGCTCGAATTCGGTGCGGCATTCGGTGCAAATCCTGCCGGACCAGCCGTTGGGCGAGCATCGCTTCGACCGTGGCGGTGATCAAAAACGGCGGCACGCCCATGTCGCGCAGCCGGGTGATCGGCTGGCGGCGCATCGTTGGTGTGCAGCGTGCTGAACACCAAGTGGCCGGTCAGCGCGCTTTGAACGGCGATTTCCGCCGTTTCGTAGTCGCGAATTTCGCCCACGAGAATCTCGTCCGGATCGTGCCGCAAGAATCGCCCGCAGCACGGTGGCGAACGTCACATCGATGTCGGGATTGACCGGCACCTGAATCAATGCCGTCGATGTCGTATTCGATCGGGTCTTCGGTGGTGATGATTTTGGTTTCGATGTCGTTGAGTTCGTTCAAGGCGCGAATACAGCGTGGTGGTTTTGCCGCTTCCCGTCGGGCCGGTGACCAGCACAATGCCGTTGGGCGCCTTGATGCATCTCGCGGAATTTGCGTCAGCGTGCCCGCGTCCATGCCGATTTTGTTCAGGTCCAGTTGCACCACCGTGCGGTCCAGAACCCGCATGACGACCGACTTCGCCGAACATCGTCGGCAGCACGCTGACCCGCAAGTCGACCGGGTTGCCCCCCGACGTTCAATTCGATCCGGCCGTCCTGCGGCAGGCGCCGTTCGGCGATGTCCAACTCGGCCATGACCTTGATCCGCGAGACAATCGCGTTGGCCAAGTGCCGCGGCGGCGGCACCATTTCATACAAGCACGCCATCGGCCCGCACGCGAATTTTGAATTCGTCTTCAAAGGGTTCGAAGTGGATGTCGCTGGCCTGGTCTTTAATCGCCAGCAGCATCACCATGTTCAGCAACTTGCGGATCGGGCCGGCGTCTGGCCGATTCCTCCACCGACGCCGAGGTCGAAACCGCCGCCCGCCGGTGGCTTCTTCGTAGTCTTCCTCCAACTCGCCGATGACATCTTCGATGCTGTCTTGTTTGTCGGCGTAGTATCGGTTTGATCGCCGTCTTCGACGTCCGGCGAGATTCGAAACCGCGCCCCGCACGTCGTAACCCAGAAAGTTTCGCAAATCGTCCAGGCCGCCACGTTTTGCGGGTCGGCCATGGCCACCGTCAGGACGTCGTCGTTCAGCGAGACCGGCATGATTTTGTAGATCTGGCCATCGTTTCCGGGACCAATTCCAGCACCTTGGCGGGAATGTTGGTTTCCGCGCAGGTTGACGACCGTGCATGCCCCACTGCTCGGCGAACGCTTCGGTGACTTGCTCTTCGGTGACCAAGCCCATACGGATCGCCACCTGGCCGATGATTTCGCCCGGGCTTTGTTTTTGCTCTTCGAGCACGTCCCACAGCTGATCTTCGGTGAGATATCCGAGATCGACCAGAATTTGTCCCAATCGTCGGGCGGCCATCGACTCGATTTCTAATAATTGAGATCACGCGTCGCGACCCGGCAGACTTCCCCAGGATTGGATAAACGCTGAACAGCCCATCGGACCTTAGAATCGGCCCGATATTTCTGAACGTCGTATGTCGGTTACTCTTTTGTGAGTCCGGTGGCGATGCCCATCCTACTTCCTACTATTCATCGTCCACTCGTCATCATCATCTTCTTCTTCCCCGTCTCCTCCTCGAACAATCCCTTTTGGCCAGTTCGATTTCGCCTTTCAATTCGCCGGGATTGTTGGACTTGTACATGACGTCTTTTTCTTCGCACAAACCGTCTTTCCACAGATTGAACAGATGGCATCGTCCAGCAATTGCATGCCGTACTTCTTGCCCGGTCTGAATCGACGAGTTAATGCGGTAGGTTTTGGCTTCGCGAATCAGGTTGGCGATGGCCGGCGTGACCACCAGCATTTCGTAGGCGGCCACCAATCCCTTGGGCTTTCTGGGCAACAATGCCTGGCTCAGAATCCCGATGATCGCCACCGACAACTGCGTGCGAATTTGTTCTTGTTGGCTGGTGGGAAACACGTCGATGATCCGGTCGACCGTTCCTTGGGCCCCGGTCGTGTGCAGCGTTCCGAACACCACGTGCCCGGTTTCCGCCGCGGTAATCGCCGCGGAGATCGTTTCCAAGTCCCGCATTTCGCCGACGAGAATCACGTCGGGATCCATCCGCAACGCCCGCCGCAACGCTTCCGGGAAAGTCCGGCACATCCACGCCGATTTCCCGCTGATTGATCGTGCATTTCTTGTGCTCGTGGTAATACTCGATCGGGTCTTCCATCGTGATGATGTGGTGGTCCATGGTGTCGATTCATGCAGTTGATCATGCTGGCCAAACTGGTCGTCTTGCCGCTACCCGTCGGGCCGGTCACCAAAAACAACCCGCGCGGACGTTGATCAGTTCCCGCATAATCGGCGGCAACCCCAATTGTTCAAACGTTAAAAACTCGTTCGGAATCCGCCGCAACACCATGCCGATTATAGCCGCGCTGCTTGAACACCGCCACCCGAAACCGGGCTTTTCTCCGAAGGCGAACCCGAAGTCCGTCCCGCCCACCTCCTGCAGTTCTTGCTGATTCCGTTCCGGCGTGATGCTCTTCATCAACGACATGCAATCGTCGGGCTCCAACGATTTGGTTTCCAGCCGCACCATCCGCCCGCCCATCCGCACCACGGGCGGTTGATAGCAGGTGATGTGCAAATCGCTGACTCTTTCCCGGACGACGGTTTCCAGCAATTTGTCGATTTGAATGGAGGGCATGGGGTGTCGTTCCTTGAAAGTTGTGGAATTATGGCGCGTGCCAAGAACAAATTTCAAAAAAAACAGAAAACGGCACGGAATCTTGTCAAATGAAATTCTGCCGTTTCGCGTAAGAGGATTCAACGCCCTGTGTGAAAGTTGCGTTGATATCCCCCATTTTGGCGGCTTCTCCTTTTCGAGTTCAAACTGTTGCAAAATGCAACACATCGAAAGTGACGGCTCTAGGAAGTGCTCGACTCAAAAAGGGTTGCATCAACTTTGTACGCTGAAAATCGGGAACAATTTCATGCCGGCCGACTTTTCCATTCCTCTAAAGGTCTCAGCACGTTCCAAGCCGGGATGAAGGGAGATCAATCGCGGCTGGATTCGAGCTTGTAGACTTCGGCCAACGTCGTAATTCCTTGCAGGGCCTTGTCTTTCGCATCATCAACCAGGGTTTTCATTCCAAACAGCCTTGCTTGTCGGCGGATGGCTTGAGTCGGTTCGCCTTTGAAAGTCATTTCGCGAAGTGCGGAGTTCATGGTCATCAATTCAAACACCGCTTTGCGTCCGCGATAGCCCGAATGCTGGCAATGATTGCAGCCCTTCCCACGGGCGAATGTGGCCTCGGCAGCCTGTTCGGGTGTTATGTTGAAGTGTTGCAATTCGCTCGCATCGGGCTTGTAAGATTCTTTGCATTTGGGGCAAATCACGCGCACCAATCGTTGGGCCATCACGGCCATCACCGAACTCGCCACGAGGAAAGGCTGTACATTCATATCAATCAAACGTGTAATAGAACCGGGCGCATCGTTGGTGTGAAGCGTACTGAAAACCAAGTGTCCGGTTAGGGATGCCTGAATTGCCATGTCTGCCGTTTCCAAATCGCGGATTTCCCCCACCAGAATCACGTTGGGGGCCTGCCGCAACATGGCCCGAATGATCCGAGCGAAAGTAAAACCAATTTCTGAACGCACTTCCACTTGGTTGATCCCCGGCAAATAATACTCCACCGGGTCTTCCGCCGTAATGATCTTTCGATCAGGTCGATTCAATTCTCCCAAGGCACTGTACAAAGTTGTGGTCTTGCCGCTGCCTGTTGGTCCGGTCACCAAAAAAATCCCGTTGGGCCGGCGAATGATGTTTTGGAACGTTTTGTAATTTTGTTCACTGAACCCCAGGTTGCGAATCCCGACTTTGATGTTGTTGCGGTCCAAAATCCGCATCACGATCGCTTGTCCATGATTGGTCGGAAGAATACTCACCCGCAAATCGAAGTCTTGCGACCCAACGCGGGTTTTAATCCGACCGTCTTGCGGACGGCGTTTCTCGGCGATGTCGATCCGCGCCATAATTTTCACGCGGGAGACAATCGCGGCGAGCAAGCGGCGGGGCGGGGTGTCCCGTTCGACGAGGCGGCCATCGATGCGATAGCGAATCCGCACCCGATCCTCGAACGGTTCGATGTGAATGTCGCTGGCCCGCATTTTGACGGCTTCATCGATCACCAAGTTGACCAATTTGATTACCGGGGCGTTTTCGTTTTCTTCCACCGCTCCGCTGCCGACTTCGATTTCGGTCACGTCGATTTGCGTATCGGTGAACTCCGCGATCATCGAATCCACGGATTCCGTTTCGTCCTGTCCATAGTGCCTATCAATACAGCGTTGAATCGACAGCTTAGGAGCCACGACCATTTCTATGTCTTTGTTCACCATAAAGCGAACTTTATCCAGCACGTCGAAAGCCATCGGATCGTGAAAGGCGACTTTTAACGTTCCCCCTTCGTATTCCAGCGGGATCACCGTGTTTTCGCGGGCCATCGACTCGGGAATCATCCCGATCACGTTGGCGGGGATTTCCATTTCGTCCAAGTTAATCGCGGTGTAGCCGAAGCCCGACGCCTTGGCCGCCGCGACAACTTCTTGGTCGGCGTAGCCCATTTTGACGAGCACATCATCCACGGTGGTTCCGTGCTTCGCGCCATTGCATCGGCTTCTTCGAGTTGCTCCTGGCTAATCACGCCATCATCGACCAGTTTTTGCAGCCAATCGCCAGCCATTTGTTTTGCTCCCAAAGGAAAAAGTCAGAAGTCAGTCGTGCCTGTCCGGGCGAGTTTATTCGCGGAAAGGGAAAAACCGGCGGCGATTTCGGTTGTGAGGCCAAATCGCGCCGAATGCGACGGTTTGAGTTTGGAAAGAAGAAAACGAACATCGCTTCCACACGGGCAAACATTCGGAGGAAAAGAAAGAGGAGAGGAAATGGCCCGTGCCTGTTGGGAAGTCTTGATGTAAAAGTGATTGCGGCCCAAAGAACGAAGGACAATCGCTTGGATGAGCTTTTATTCTCTCGCGCGGGGCGGGATTGTTCAAGAACTCGCGGGCAGAAAATCCGCCGGGAGGTAAAATCCTTCGTCCGCCCGGTTTTCGTCAAACCCGCGAATTGGCCCGCCAAGGCGCACTCCAAAGAGCTTCTTTTCCCGCAACTGCCGTTGCCGCCGAGTTCGGGGAGGGTTAGGATCAAATTTTGCTACGGGCCTCGTTTTGGATTTGCCCGGAAAACGTTGCCGTGCTGTATTTTGCCTATGGATCGAATTGCAACCCCGCCGTGATGGAAGTCAAAGGCGTGCGCTTTCGGTCTCGGCAACCAGCGATGCTGGCGGATTATTGCTTGCGGTTCAACAAGAAATCGCTCAAGCCGGGGGTTCCGGCGGGCGTGGGTTTCGCGAATCTCTGCCCGCATTCCGCCGGCGTGGTTGAGGGTGTGCTTTACGAACTCATCCCGGAAGACTTGCCGCGGTTGGATGCCTCTGAACGCCACCCCGAACATTACGTCCGCATTCCCGTCGCGGTGCGAACCGAGTGGGAGGTTGTGGAATGCTTTGCCTATCAAGCCCGGCCCGATAAGACCGCCCCGAACTTGAAACCCTCGCAGGAGTATTTGAACCACCTGCTCGCGGCGGAAGAGTTTTACAGCCGGGAGTATTTTCGCATGCTCTCCGACACCGAAATCGACCCGACGGGATCGTAAATTTGCCGCGTCAGGCGGTACTGGACGCTTTGCGAATGGGATTTGCTTCCGCGATGCTTTCAAGCAGTTCCACGGTTTTCCGCGTGGCTCCTTGTTGGGACAGCACCAGTTGTTGAGCGCGGCTGCCGAAGGCGGCGGCTTCTTCAGGATGTTGAAGCCAATCCCGAATGGCGGCGGTGAGTTCTTCCGCATTGGCGACCACTTTGGCGGCCTCGTGATTGAGCAGCATCTCCACGACATCGCGAAAATTGCACGTGTTCGGCCCGAACAGCACGCCCGCTCCGTAAGCGGAAGGTTCGATCATGTTCTGCCCGCCGCGATTGGTCAGGCTTCCGCCCACGAAGGCAATTTCCGCCAAGCCCCAACACGCGGAAAGTTCGCCCAAGGTATCTAACAACAAAACAGGGTTTTCGGTTTTCAGTTTTCGGTTTTCAGTTTTCGGTTTTTCTTCTTCGATGTCTACCCTCGGATTCTCACCTTCTCCCTTTCTTCCCGTCTCCCCCTCTGTTTTTTTCAGCCTCTGACCTCCGGCCTCTGACCCCTGCTTCAGTTGAGACCGTCGCAGCAATGGGAAGCCGCGCTGTTGCACTAGGCGGGCGACTTCTTCAAACCGCTCTTTGTGGCGCGGGACAAGAATCAACCGCAGGTTGGGGAACTCCGCTTTCAGAGAGTGATAGGCATTTAAGGCGTAGGTTTCTTCGGGATCTTGCGTGCTGCCCGCGATGAGGATGCGTTCTTCGGTCGATAATCCAAAAGAACGGCGGATTTCATTGGTGGCGGGGTTGTCGCGTTCGGGGCGAACTCCATCGAATTTGATCGACCCGGTGACGGCGATGGATTCCGGCTTGGCTCCCAGTTCGATCAACCTTTGGCCGTAGGTTTCACTCTGAACCGCAAGCCGATCGAATCGGCGAAGCAGGTTTCGCATCAGCAAGCGAATCCGCCGATAGCCTCGAAAACTCTTTTTGCTGATGCGGCCATTGATGAGCACCAACGGCACGTTCGCCGCACTCGCGGCCCGGATGAAATTGGGCCAGAGTTCGAGTTCGACCAGCACGATCATCGCCGGCCGAACCCGTTTGATGGCGGTCCTAACGGTTCCAGAGAAATCCAGCGGAAAATAACAGACCGTCTGTTCTGGGAATTTTTCCCGCGCGACCGTCATGCCCGGTGTGGGTGGTGGTGCTGATCCAGATTTCCCAACTCGGCTGGGCTTTTTGAAGTTCCTGCACCACGGTTTGCAGTTGCAGGAACTTCCCCCACGCTGACGGCATGAAACCAGATGCAAAACTTCTCGGAATCCCGCTGAGGCAGCCGTCCCAACAATTTTTCCGCCCAACCCGCCCGGTACTTGCCCAAGACTACCACGCGATACAACAACACCGGCGAGAGCACGAGCAGCAGCAATCCATAAATCAAATTCAAAAGCCAAGCCATGTTTCCGGGAATCCTTTCCCCAATTGTGCCGGGTGAGCATCGCCCACCAAAAGTGGATTCACTTTATATGTCAGCGGGCAAAGCAGACGCTACGCTTCGAGACGAATAATCAAGGGGAAAGTCATTTTACCTCTCGCAGTCGCATCCGCACTGCTTCCCAAGGCTTACCTGCCGAGGCGTCGGCATCGGCATTCGCAAGCCGGCGTTCGAGTTCCTGCCGATGGCTTTCGGGGATTTCCATTTGACCGATTGGGTCGAGACTCTCCCAGATTTCGCTGATAAGCTTCAACCGCTCTTCGTAGCTCAGGCGGTCGATTCCGAGTTTTTGAAACATCGGCGACAAAGTGATGGCCTCTCAAAAGGGATATTTACACAATCACAAGAGACGTTGGCAGGACCGAACTAGAGGCCCCATCTCAGATTGGACCGTACAACTTACGCTACGCTGCTTTGGCATAACGGTCAAGCGAGATTTTATGTTGTTGACCCGCTTTAGTCATCCAAGGTAAAATCACAGTGCATCCTCGGCATTATTTCGTTCAAACCGTGGCGTGGCGAATCAGGAAATTTCAACCCGATGATCTTGGTTCACGGCACAACCCGTGATCGGGCCGAGCACCTACTTCTTCATCCCCCCAATTGGGGGTTTCAAGAACCGGGAACGCAATCAACGGACGAAAGTTTTTCCATGTACGTCGATGGGGGACCATACAATTATGGAAGTCCCGAAGAATACGCCGTGTCGAAAGCCAAGCTATATCCCCATGAACATGGCCCCGTTCTCCTTCGGGTGGACGTGCCCGAAGAAATTGTTCGATTGGCGGAAAGTGATTGGTTTCCCATTCAACAGGGGTTGATTCAATTCGATCCCGGTGCCGGGATGGAAGAACTCTCCGCTGCTTGGCTGAGTTTTCCCAAATGGATTCAACAACTATGAGTAAAGAACCATCATCCTTAAAACAGGTAGAGGAAGTTCTGGCCGATGGACCACGAAACGCGGTGGAGTTGGTCGAGGAATTGCTTTCCGTGTTGCAGTCGCAAGGGATGCGATTGGACTGGCAGGATGGGCAATGCCGTTTTCAATGTCTTCCCTTAAATCTCTCGGAATCAGGTTCTGTCCCGCTTCCCCTCTCGGTCTTCCGCACGGTGCTGGCAAGATTGGCGGTGCTGTGCAATACGCATCGGCCGGATTCCGTCTCGCCTTATGGAGGCGAGGGAGCATTTTGCTGGAAATCCCATAAGTTTCAAGTGGTCTTCTCCAACAACAACCAGCAGGGTTGCCATTTGCAAATCTCCCCCTTGGAGCAAACGGCCGACACTTCGCATTCCCAGTCAGCCTCCATCCCGCGGGCCGATTGATTTTTCTGCTTTCCAACGGCACTCTTCCTCTAGCCCGCATTATTCGTGAGTGTTTCGATTTCGATCGTCGGTTGGCTTTTCGAGCGATTGGTTGAGCGAGGTCCAGACCGGTCCCCTCCCAGATTTTTTTGTGCGGCGGACGGGTTCTGGCAGCGGGACGGAACTTAGGACATCAGCCAGGAGCAGTGGCGAGAACGGTCTGCATCACGTTCAAGAAATGCGGCAGGTGCGGCCAGTGTGCGGGAAGACGGATGCGAATGTGTCGAGCGGGATCACCACCTCCGCGGCGACTTTGATCACGCGGGTCCGCCAAGTTTCCGCGTGGCCTTCCCCCAAGGGATCACTGCGGCGACGCTGGTTGTCGTAACGCTTTCGGTCCGGCTTCGGCATCGCCTCGCGATCCAACCCGCCGGGCACTTCGGGAGGGTCGGCCACGCGCTGCCGCATCCGCACCAACAGGTGGTAAGCCAGCACATGCAAACACAATCGAAAGGCATTGGCCAGCACGCGGTGGTCGCTCAAACGGTCGGCGTCCAACGAGACTTTCAATTCCTTGTGACGGTTCTCGCTTTCCCCGCGCTGCACGTATTCGTCATAAACTCCCTGCGGCAAAACTTCCGCACCCGCTCGGTTCGTGACCACCGCTCGGCGGTTGGTTCCTTGCAGGTGCCCTTCGACTTTGACCACCACATAACGCGCTCGGTCCCACGTTCCCGCGCGATACCAAAACCCCGTAAACCATCGCACCTTGGTGTTCTCGTGCGTGACCAACTCGCCGCGTTCTTGGAGTGCCGCCACCTGCACTTCGTGCTGCGAAACCGCTTGTTCCAAGAGGTCTGCGGTGCGTTGTTTGATCACCGAGTTCATTTGATAGCCCAAGGTGTAGATCAATCTCAACTCCTCGCACACCGCGTACATTTCCGGTTGGCCGAACCCGCTATCGGCTCGGACTTCGATGACCACATCCGGCCACGCCGCGCAGGCGATGCACCAAAAACTTGAGGTCCGCATCCGCCCCCAAACACGCTTTCGCCGTGCCATGCCGCAGGCTGATCGAGACGACCAAGTCGGTCTCCGCCGAAGTGATCGCCAACGGCAAGTATTGAGACTGCCGATAAAATCCATGAAACAACGAGAGTTGTTGTTGCCCGTGGGCCGGATCATCAAAGGCATCCAGATCGAAGAGCAATCGACTCGGCGGTTCCTCGAACGAGGCGATGAACTGATCGATCAACGTGCTTCTCAGTCGAAACAAATCGCCCGGCGTGATCGCATTTTCAAAGCGGGAGAGCGTGGGCTGGCTGGCCAACGGGTCTTCGCCGGGGACGCGGTCCGCGATCAATTGAAACACGGGATCGAAGCGTAAGGTGTCATGATCATTTTGATCGGGATAGCCCGCCAAGATGCCGAACACGCGCAGCGCACCCATTTCCAAAGTGGAATGTGTGATAGATGCGGACCGCCGGGAATCCCGCAGCGCCTGGTTGAACCCCGCCGTGAATCCCAACTGATGATCCAGTTCTCGAAAGGGCAACAGACCCGCATCACTGGTCAATCGGAGTGGTGTTGTCTCCACCACCACGGGCTTTTTCGAGAAAAAAGAGAAGCGATTCGTCTCAACAGTTTGTAAACTCATGAGGAGCCTCCGCGTCACGTCCAAAGTTCAGAACAACACAAACTTTAGACGTATGAGGGGGCTCAATCTTTCAAACCTTCACGAATAATCCGGGCTAGGGGCGAAAATCACGGGGGCGGCGTCGCCTTGCATCGGTTGTTCTCGGTCGCCACAATCGCGCTGGTACGAATTACTCCGATTGCAGAGGAACATAACTTCATGACATACGACGTTTACGGCGTGGGCAACGCCTTGGTGGATATTCAGGCCCAAATCCCCGATCAGATGCTCGAAAGTCTGGGCTTCGCCAAGGGCATGATGACTTTGGTGGATGAAGACATGCAAATCAAAGTGCTCAAGCCGCTCGACGGCGTGGAAGTCACCCGTTGTGCCGGCGGGTCGGCGGCGAACACGATTATGGGCATTGCGGACTTCGGCGGGAACAGCCGCCTATGCCGGCAAAGTCGGCCGCGATGAAATCGGCGAGTTCTTCCTGAAAGACATGCGGCAAATGGGCGTTACCATCGAAGTCGAACCCATCTGAGGCGGCAGTGGAACGTGCGTGGTGCTCATCACGCCCGATGCCCAACGCACGATGCTGACGCACTTGGGCGTCTCCGCCGCGATTTCGGCCCGGAAGACATCGACGAGGACGAAATCAAACAGGCCAAGTACGTGTATGCCGAGGGTTATCTCTTCACCGGCACGGACCACCAAACAGGCGGCTCTCAAAGCCATCGAACTCGCCAAAGCCAACGGCGTGAAAGTCGCGTTCACCGTGTCCGATCCGTTTTTGATCGAGCATTTCCGCGATGAGTTTTGGGAACTGATCGAAGGCCCGGTGGATTTGTTGTTCTGCAATCTGGAAGAAGCCCGCCGCTTGACGACCTGCCGAGATCCGATCGAATGTGCCCGCGAGATTCACAAGCACGCCGATAACGTGGCGATGACGTTGGGCGAAAACGGTTCGATTTTAATGCACGAAGGCAACGTGATTCCCGATCGAAGGCGTGAGCGTCAACGCCATCGACACCACCGGCGCGGGCGACATGTATGCCGCCGGCATGTTTGTACGGCATCACCAACGGCTTAAGCTGGAAACAATCCGGCCACCTCGCCAGCCACGCCGCCGCCAGAATCGTAAGCCAATTGGGGGCAAGACTGAAAAACCGCTTCACGCCGGAAGAAATGCAGAGTTTGCTCTCTTAATCAAGGATCACATTTATGGCAACGGATGCGAAAACAATCCCCTCGACTTCAAACCCGATCCTCGTTTGGGTCGGGCGGATCATCTCGGGATTGATCTTTTTGACTTTCACGATAAGTGCGGTCGGAAAATTCCAGGGTGGAGAGGAACTTGATAAAGGTTTCCAACATCTGGGACTGCCGGCTGAGATGGCATTGCCCTTGGCGATTTTGGAACTCACTTGCGCGGTGATTTACGCCATTCCTCAGACCGCGACGTTGGGGGCGATTCTTTTGACCGGCTACCTGGGCGGAGCGATTTGCACGCACTGGCGGGTGGGCGATCCCTTTTTTCTTCAAATCGGCTTTGGCGTGCTGGCTTGGCTGGGGTTGTATTTACGCGACAACCGCCTGTGGTCATTGATTCCTCTGCGAACCAATCTCAAGTAGTGCAGGAATCCCCTGTCGTCAGCAAACCCCCCTGCCATATTGGCAGAGTCCTTCTGGGTGAGTTTCCAATTCATCAAGTTTTGGCAGGCGGCTTTGCGATGTTCCATTTTACGCAACCTGCGTTATAGAATGATCTTAATTCAAATTGATTGTTTGGCGCAATTCTTGCTGCTTCTGTTTGCACCCCAAAATTTGGGGGCAGCGTGCATCTATTAAACACCCCTTGGCAAATTGCGATTAACAGATTCAGCGAGGAGACTTGAATGGCGAAAACCGCGACAAAAACGGCCACCAAAATTGTTCCCCTGGGGGAACGCGTGGTTGTGAAGCGTGCCGAAGCCGAAAGCACCACGGCGGGCGGCATCGTGCTGCCGGATTCCGCTCAGGACAAACCCCAACGCGGCAAAGTGATTGCCGTCGGCGATGGCCACGTCAAAAACGATGGCACGAAAATTCCGCTGACAGTGAAACAAGGCGACCGCGTGATTTTCTCGCCCTACGGCGGCGAAGAAATCGAAATCGCCGATGAGAAATATCTGCTGCTCCGCGAAAGCGACATCCTCGCCACTTATTGATTCTGTAGGGTGGGCATCGCCCACCATCATGGCTTGGGAACAGTTGAAAAAAGTTGGTGGGATTGCAAAAAGTTGGTGGGCAATGCCCACCCTACAAATTTGTTGCCAGTGCCACCCAATCGCAAAAACAAATTTCAAATATCAACTGACAAATAACACTCTTTGAGGAGTTCTTCCAACATGGCAAAAATGATTGCCTTCGATCAAGAAGCCCAAGAAGCTATGCGGCGCGGCGTGAGCAAACTCGCCAGAGCCGTCCGCGTTACGCTCGGCCCCCGTGGCCGAAACGTGATTCTCGAAAAATCTTTCGGCTCGCCGACCGTCACCAAAGACGGCGTGACCGTGGCCCGTGAAATCGAACTGCCCGATAAGTTCGAAGACATGGGCGCTCGCATGGTTCGCGAAGTCGCCAGCAAAACTTCGGACGTGGCCGGCGATGGAACCACCACTGCCACCATCATGGCCGAAGCCATTTACAACGAAGGCTTGAAAGCCGTCGTCGCCGGGGTTAGCCCCATCGAAATGAAGCGCGGCATGGACAAAGCCGTGGAAGACATCACCAAAAAGCTGAAGGACATGGCGATTCCACTGCCGGGATAAAAAAGCCATCGCCCAAGTCGGCACGGTCGCGGCCAACGGCGACAGCGAAATCGGTGAAAAGCTGGCCGATGCGATGGAACAAGTCGGCAAAGACGGCGTGATTACCGTCGAAGAAGGCAAGGGCCTCGAAACCGATGTCGAGCAAAAAGAAGGCATGCAGTTCGACCGGGGCTATCTCTCGCCCTACTTCGTTACTGAGCCGCAAAGCATGACCTGTGAGTTTGATGATGCCTACGTGCTCGTTCACGAAAAGAAAATCTCCAACATCCGCGACTTGGTTCCGGTCTTGGAAAAAGTGGCCAACTCAGGCCGCCCCCTGCTTATCATTGCCGAAGACGTGGAAGGCGAAGCCCTGGCGACGTTGGTAATCAACAAGCTGCGGGGAACCTTCAAAAGCGTGGCCGTCAAAGCCCCCGGTTACGGCGACCGCCGCAAAGCCATGCTGCAAGACATCGCGATTATGGTAGGCGGCACGGCGATCTTTGAAGACCTGGGCGTGAAGTTGGACAACATCCAACTCAGCGATTTGGGCCAAGCCAAGAAAATCGTGATCGACAAAGACAACACCACGATCATCGAAGGCTCCGGCAGCACCAAGGACATCAAGTCCCGCACCGAGCAAATCCGCCGCGAACTGGAAAACTCCAGCAGCGACTACGACAGAAAAGCTGGAAGAACGCATCGCGAAACTCTCCGGCGGGGTGGCCCAACTCAACGTGGGAGCCGCCACCGAAAGCGAAATGAAGGAAAAGAAAGCCCGCGTGGAAGATGCCCTGCACGCCGTTCGCGCTGCGACGGAAGAAGGCATTCTGCCCGGTGGCGGCGTCGCGTTGCTGCGGGCTTCCGCTTCCCTGAAACCCAAAGGGCTTTCGCACGATGAGAAGACCGGCTACGAAATTATCGTCCGCGCTTGCCGTGCCCCCGTCACGCAAATCGCCAACAATGCCGGCAAAGACGGCAGCGTGATTTGCGAAAAGGTTTTGGAAAAAGCCGACAACCCCAACTACGGCTACAACGCCGCGACCGACAAGTTTGAAGACTTGGTGAAATCGGGGATTATCGACCCCACCAAAGTCACCCGCACGGCACTTCAAAACTCGGCCAGCGTTTCGACCTTGCTGCTCACCAGCGATGCGTTGATCGCCGAGAAACCCAAAAAAGACGACCACAAAGGCGGCGGAGACGCCGACCTTTACTAACCCGTTTCGCGAAACGGTTTTCCATAAATAAAAACCCCGGTTGTCGCCCCCAAGACAACCGGGGTTTTCTCGCGGAACTTCGCCGCCGAACTGGTCTCGCCCGCCCAACGAGATTTGGTGGGCGATGCCTAACCCTTCCGCCGTTATCTTCCGCAGCCGCCTAATTTCACGCTGACGGCGAACATGGCGAGATCGGCCGAGGTCAGGTTGGTGACCGTTGCATAGGGCACACTTCCGGCGGGGGTGACGAGCGGCCCCCGGATGGAGTTTTCAAACCCGTGCGCATAGCTGGCCGACAACGCGACATTGTCGGAGATGTTCCAAGTGGCTCCGGTGTAGATCGTGTTCTGAATGAGAACGGGGGAAGCCGTGTTGACGAAGGACTGTTTATCGGGAATCGGGTTGCCGTTCCAGGTGTAGCCCAACCGAAGCGAGACCGCCGAGTTTAGTTGGTACTGCGAGCCGAGCGCAAGCGCGAAAATACTTCTCCAACCCGCTCCCAAAACCGCTCCGTTGGCGGTGAATCCTTTGTCTCCCAGAGTTTGCACGTTGGCATAGTCTATGTATCTGAGGTCGGCTCCGAAGGTGAATCGCTCTAAGCCGGTGTATGCGGTTCCGATGGACACAATGGAAGGCAGTTGCAATGGGGCATTCAGCTTGCGGGGACGGCCGAGTTCATCCGAGGAGTTGAAACGAAAATCGTCGAACCATTGCGTGCTTTTGTACGAAGCACCTAGGGACCAGGTATCTGCTTGATAGTAAATCCCGGCATTGAACCCGCCGCCCCACGTCGTTTCCGAATGAGTAGCTCCGGGATAGCTGGCGAAGCCGTTGCCGTTGGCATCGTCCGGGGGCGATAAAATGCCGGGCGAGGCTTGCAAAGAGGCCATGTTCAGCGTGGGCCCGCCTCCGATGGAAAGCCGATCGGTGATCCGATAAGACAAGGCCGGCGCGATTTGCAAAACTTGAAACTGCGAAAAGATCGGGCCGAAACCCAAACCGGCGGGCGGGGGCGGGGTGAGGGGAAAGTTTGTGGTTTGCCCCGCATAGTTCACGCCGAATCCCGCGACGGCAAAGACCCCCATCCCAAAGCTGAAGGCAGAATTTTCCGGCTGCATCACAAAGCCGATCATCGGCAACGCGAATGCACGGAATCGCTTTGCGTGCTTCCCGAAAGCGAGATGGGCGGGATTCCGGCCCCCAGCGAATTGCCTGCAATTTGCGACCGCGTTTCGGTATGCGGGAAAAGCAGCGAAGCCCCCGCTTCCAACTCGGTCCGCTTAAAGCCGGACAGCGTGGCCGGGTTCCAGTAAAGCGCCCCGCCGGACTTAAAGGCGCGGCCACCGCCACACCGCCGAACGAACGGTTGACCGGGCCGGCCCCCGAAAAAATCGTGCCGAGTTGAGCACTCGCCGAGTTGGCCGTCAACAGTGCGGCCAGAAGTGCTAGGGGAAGAACCGACTTGGAGAGGCCCGAGTCTGCGAGTGCGATTTTCATAGTTCGGCTTTTTATAGGGGTTAATAGGGTCTTACCTTCTGTTATAGCCATCGGATGCCAACCGTCTTGAGATGAGGGCCGAGCCTTCGGCTGCACCGCTTTGCCGATTTCGCCCAAGTCGCCTGATTGGTGCGGTCGAACGTCTGAAATCGCCGCCGATCCGCCATTCCCAAGTCGATTTGCGGGTTCTACGGAGGATTGCCCACGGAATGCGATTTTTTGTGGGCCTCTGTATTTGTCTTGGATTTCGTTCATAATTGTTCGTACAGATCGTTCACGGACCGTGGTAAACTTGGCTTCTTATTTTGCCGACGCTCGGGCTGTCATCGTTTTTGCGGGTGAGACAGGTTGATGTCCGACTCCACCGATCTTTCCAATTCCATCGACACCTATCTTCCCAAATTGCTCCTCGATCGTTTGGAGGGCGAGGGAAACGCGATCTCGTTGCCGAGTTCCGAAACCTTGTCCGCTGCGGTTTTATTTGCCGACATCTCCGGCTTCACGGTTTTGGCGGAAGAATTTGCCCGCTGCCAAGCCACGGGAGCGGAAAGGCTGACGGAGGTCTTAAATACTTACTTCGGTCGCTTGATCGAGCACATCAGCGATTGGGGAGGCGACGTTCTCAGTTTCGCAGGGGACGCCATGTTGGCCGTCTGGACCTGCGACGGTTCCGACGAGCAATTGGCCGCCGCCGTGCGGAACGCCTCTTGCTGCGCCCTTGAGTTTCAAGACCGGCAAAACCGGCCCGGCGCGGGAGAGTCGGCTGCGTTTTCACTCAGGACTGTCATCAGCGCGGGGGAATTGAGATTAATGTGCCTGGGCGGCGTTCTTTCCCGCAGCGTCTTTGTGGCTGTCGGGGAACCCCTTCAGCAGGTGGGCTCGCAATTCCCGACACGGAACCGGGCGAAGTCGTCTTGACTTCGACCGCGTGGGCGATGGTGGAAGAAACCGGCGACGGTTTGCGAAGCTCGATCTGGGCAGTCAACGTGATCTCCATGATGGACCCGGCCAATCCTGTTCCGCTTCGGCGTCCGCATCTGCCGAGAGAACAATTGAACTTGCTGAAGGGTTACGTTCCCCATGCGATTCTCAGTCGTCTCGAGGCCAAGCAGACGGAATGGTTGGGGGAACTCCGCCGGGTGACAATTCTCTTTGCCCGCCTGCCGGATCTGCACGATCGCACGCCATTGCCCTCGGCACAAGCCGCGATGTTGGCCCTTCAGCAGGCGTTGTATCGCTATGAAGGCAGCGTGAACAAGTTAAGCGTCGATGAGAAGGGCGTTGCCTTGCTCGCCGCGTTCGGCCTCCCCCCTTTGGCGCACGAAGACGATGCGGCGCGGGGTGCATTGGCTGCATTGGGAATTTCAATCCGAAATGCAGAATCTGGGCTGGAGCTGCTCGGTCGGAGTGGCCACGGGGCGGGTTTATTGTGGAATCGTCGGCAGCCCGATTCGTCGCGAATACACGTTGATCGGCGATACGGTCAACCTCGCCGCCCGCTTGATGACCGCCGCCGACAATGGCGTGCTTTGCGATGAAGCGACCCGCAAAGATGCGGGCGACTTTCTGACGTTTCAACCTCAAACGCCGATCCGCGTCAAAGGCATGTCGCGGCAGATTGCGGTTTATTGTCCACTTGCCAAAGGAACGGCGAGTGAAGATTTCTGCCGCTTGGAATCGCAATTCGTCGGACGAGGACGGGAAATTCAGACCTTTCAAAACTGCCTGCAAGATTTGAACGGGCTGGGCCAAAGCAGCGCGGTTGTTGTCGAGGGAGAACCGGGCATCGGCAAATCCCGGCTGATCGGGGAATTTCTGCGGATCGCGAACCAAGCCCGCGTGACGATTCTGCAAGGCCGGGCAGAAGCGATGGAATCGAACACTCCGTATTTCGCCTGGCGGACGATCTTTCAAATGGTGCGCAATTTGGACGGCACGGACCCGGACACCGAACATTGGATTCGCCAAATCGTGACAACCGAGAACACCCACCTGCCCTACGATGCAGTTCTCCCCCTGCTGAACGCCGTCCTGATTGAGGAATTCGCCCCGGATTTGAAACTTCCTCAGATGGGCGGAGAAAGCCTGGCGACAACACGCGCGAAATCCTGACGCTGGTCTTGAATCATCTGGCCGGCTGAACCCGTTAGTCATTGTGCTGGAAGATCTGCACTGGTTGGATTCCACCTCTTGGGCGCTGTTCCGGCGGATCGTTCACGAAGTTTCGCCTCTACTCATCGTCGCGACAACCCGGCCCATGCCGAGCGAACACGTCGAATACCGCGAACTGCTGGGCCGCAAGACCACGTTTTCGATCAAACTCTCGGCATTGACGGAAGAAGAAACCTTCGCGCTACTGCGCGAGAAGTTCCGGGTCGCGGAAATGTCCCCGGAGATTGCGCGCTTCGTGCGGAACAAGGCGGAAGGAAATCCGTTCTTCACCGAGCAGTTGGCGGCCGCGTTGCTCGAATCCGATCAGATTGCCATTCGCGGAAACCGCTGCTCTGTGGTGACGGACACAGGCACCTTGAGCGATGTGGGTTTGCCGGATTCCGTTCAGGGCGTGGTGATTAGTCGCATCGACCGTCTTGCCCCCGGTCCGCAACTCACGCTGAAAGTCGCCAGCGTCATCGGCCAACAGTTCGGATTTTCCACGCTGTGCGAAGTGTATCCGATCTTGGCGGAGCGTTCGCATCTCTCGATGCACATTTCCAATGCTCAAAACGCGGACCTGATTCAACGGGAATGGGACGAAGCCACTCAACACTTTGCGTTCAAGCATGCCATCGCGCGGGAAGTGGCCTACGATTTAATGCTGTCCGACCACCGCCGCCGGCTGCATCGCGCCATCGCCGAATGGTACGAGTCGACCTATGCCGAAAGCCTCGCTCCGTATCTGTCGGTGATCTGCGCACCATTGGTGCCAAACGCAAATTGACGACATGGCTGTAAATGCGCTGGAGTGCGCGGGCGAGCAGGCTCTGCTCAATTATGCAAATGAAGAAGCCGTGAAATGTTTTTCCGAAGCGATTCGCATCAGCGAGAAAGACGGGAAGAACCCCGATCCCTTTCGCCGCGCCCGCTGGGAACGCCAACTCGCCGAAGCCTACTATGCCCTTGGATATTTTCAGGAGTGCATCGCGCATTCCTGCGCAATGCTTAACGCTGCTCCGTCGCCCCGTGCCCCGTTGGAAGTGGCTGCAATTGCTGCAAACGGCCTTTCGCATCGCAAGGCAACGGTGGACTTCCCCTCCCCCCGCACCTCGCCCGATCCCCGGCCGCGATGCCGATTTGGAGGCAGCGCGAGCCTATGAACGCCTCGCAGAGGCTCACTATCTCAACAACGAAAAACTGCCTTGCCTGCATGCGGTTTTTACGGGAATCGAAGCCGCCGAAAGAACCGGGCTAACGCCGGAACTCGCCCGGGGTTGTGCGAATACCGCGGTCATTTGGGACATTCTCGCACAGCACGAAAAAGCCCGCACCCAATTGAAACGCGGCGCAAGTAATCGCGGCTCAACTCGAAGACCCCGTCTCCTCGGCCTGGGTCAATCAGTTGTTCGGCATGTCCAGCGTCTCCGTGGGCAAGTGGAGGCAGGCGGAACGAGCCTTGAAGACCGCCATCGAAACCGCAAATCAGTTGGGAGACAATCGGCGACGAGCCGAGAGCATGTCGACGCTGGGGAACACCATGAGCTTTCAAGGCCGTTTTGCCGAGAGCCGGGAAATTGGGCTGCAAATCACGCAGTGGGGGGAGCAGCGCGGTATCGCCCAGGAGCAGGCGTGGGGACTCTGCTTGCAATTGGAAGCAATTTTAGCCGAGACTTCGCAAAGCGGCGACCGGATTGCCGGCATGGCCGAGACTTTAGAGAAAGTTCTCGCGCCGATCCGTCTCGCCGCGATAGAATCCTCCGAGCCGATCTCGTTTGGGCCTGGGGGCTTTTGGCGCAGGCCAAATGGCGGATCGGACAAACGGAGGCTGCACTTCTCGCCGTGAAGACCCTCGTCGAAATTTTCACGGCTTCTCAGCCGATCTCTTACTATATGCTGAGCGGATTAGTGGGTTGGGTTGAAGTGGAATTGTCCGCTTGGGAGCTTCAGCATTTAAGAAACCGGAATGCCTCCCTCAGTGCTGCGCCGCGCGATCAAGGCGTTGCGTTCCTTCTCGCGAATGCACCCGGTGGGACAACCTCGCGTCCTCTTCGTTCAGGCCCGATTTGATTGGCTCCGAGGACGCCGACGCCGGGCCATCCGCCGCTTGCAACATGCCGTTAAACTCGCCACGCAACTCGAAATGCACTATGAACTGCAATGCTACCGCTCGGAACTGGCACGCATCACCGGGCCAACCCAACCCCCCGTGCAAATCGGTGGAAAATGAATCTCGTCTGTACTTCACGAAAGTCGCTGGAAAATGACTGGCTTTGTTTGCTTGGTTTGGGGAGGATCATGACCGGAACTATTCGAGATCTCGACTCGCTGCTTGCCGCGATGGCCGAAGGTTTTTAGCCGAAATGGTTGTTCTTCTGGGGGCATCAACCGCAAAAAGACGGGGAAATGACGAAGACTTGCTTCAGCCAATGGTGGGAAAACTTTCCCTTTGAGGTCGATTGTGTTGCCTACAAAACCGCCGAGCATTATATGATGGCCGAGAAGGCGAGACTGTTCGGCGATGCGGAAATGCGGGAAAGAATCATCGAGAGCGGCCATCCGGGGGAAGCCAAAAAGCTTGGCCGAAAAGTCCGAGGCTTCGAGGAAACAAAATGGGAAGCGGAACGCAGCCGGATTGTGGTTCGCGGCAATTTCGCGAAGTTCCAGCAAAACCCGCTGCTTGCGGAGTTTCTTCTCAAAACCGGCCAACGGATTCTGGTCGAAGCCAGCCCGCGCGATCGCGTTTGGGGCATCGGTTTAACGGCCCACGATGCCCGCGCCGAAAATCCTGAAGCCTGGAAAGGGTTGAATCTCTTGGGATTCGCCCTGATGGAAGTCCGCCAAACTCTGATAGACGAAAATGCCTGACGCGCTTTCGCAATTTGTATTTGACGGCTTGCGAAGGGTGAGCTAAGTTTGCTGGGAACGTCGCGTGCCCCTCTCTCGACGAAGTTTCGCACCCAGATCCGCTTCATTGTGTTTTTCGTAGAGGGAATTGTTGCCGATGCCAAATGCTGCCGCCCGCGAACTCCTTCCGCCTTCCTCCCCATCCGCTCGAAATTCCCGTCCCGGCGATAATCCCTTGCTGAGGCTCAGCGAAATCTCGCGGATCGTAAATCAAGTGGTGGCTTCGTGGCATTCCCCTTTGGCAGTCGCCGAACAACGCCGCTGGCAACGCATTCATTACGAGCGCCCGGCGGTTCTCACGCCTTGGGACGAAGACGCGAATCGTCCGGCGGGCGTTCATAAAATCGTGTCGGGCCGCGACATTTCCCCCAACGGCTTTTCGTTCACGCATCTGGACCCGCTACCGTGCCGTGCGCGATTGTGTCTTTTGCCTTCGAGGAAAATCCTTGGGACGCGATCCTCTTGCGACTGAGTTGGTGCCGCTTCACGCGGGCGGGGATCTATCAAAGCGGCGGCAAGTTTCTCCATTGCATCGCCGCCCCCTTCGCGACGGAATTGTCCTTGGACGAACTGCCTTACGCCTGAAATCATCGAACGATTTTCCACGCGATGCCGCGCAATAAACCCGGTTCTTCAAGGCAAGCGAAGAACCGGGTTGAAAAGAGCGTTCACGGATTCCCCGTGCGGCTGCAAACTCTAGGCGGCATCGTATTCGGAAATGCGGTTTTTGGGTGCGAAAGGTGAGTAGATGTCATCTTGCGGATTCAAGAGATACAGCATGCTGTACGCATCTTCGGTCGTGTCTTCGTAATAGTTTCTGAGCACGCCGACCGCCTTAAACCCTTGCGTGCGAAAGAACAACTGAGCCGACAGGTTGCTTTCCCGCACATCAAGCACAATTTCCTTGCGGCGTTGTTGCGAGAGTTTGTCGATCAACCGCCGAACCATTTGCTCCCCGACGCCTTGGCGGCGAACGGGATTTCCGACCGCGAAATTCAGAATGCGGAGCTTGTCTTTGTGGAGTTCATAAATCATGAACCCCACAATTTCGCCCGCTGCCTCGGCCACCATGCCGATGCAGTTTCGCTGCCGGAGACAGCACAAAAAATCTTCCTCGGTCCAGGCGAACTCGAAGCTGGTGCGTTCGATTTCCAACACTTCCGCCATGTCCCGCCGAATGAGCCAGCGAATCTGAACTTTAAGATCCTGCTGTTGAGTGTTTCCGAAAGTCACAGTGGCCTCCTTGCCGGATGATCATTTCAGTGGGCGTTCCCCGCAATGAATCGCCCAATCATACCACGAAATCGGCACGCGCCGTGCGCGTTCCCACAAAATTGTTTTAGGTGATGGTTGAGAAAAGAATGAGTGATGTGATCTCAGAGAGTTGGTTGCCCAACGCGATGAGGTGAAAAAAAGATAACAAAAACCCCAAAGCACCGATAGGCGAATTCCCTCAGATTTTCCAAAGGATTTGGAATGCCCGGCCGCGCGGTTCCGCCCGCTTACTTTTTGAGTGAAGAAGCGGGGGTGTTCAAGGCCAGCCGAATGGATTTGACGACTTCTTTCGCGAGCAATTTGGAACCCGCTGGCGTGAAATGCACGTTCTCGGACCGTTGAATTTCTTTCAACCGGGGATTCGCGAAAGCGTAAAGATCATCAATCGCCACACCGTTTTCCTCCATAATTTTCTTGGCAATCGCGTTGTATTTCTCCACATCGGCCGGGTTGCGGTAGGGTTTCAAGTCGCCTGCGGGCACGGGAGTCGTCGTCGCGAAAATCAGCTTGGCTTTCGTGGCTTTCAACTTCTTCACGATCTCGCGAAGCTGCTTTTCGTAGACCGCCGGCGGTGCTTGTTCCGGGTCTTGGGGATCGTTTGAGTTTTGCCCGCTTTTGGCATCGACGTGCTTCAAATCGTGCAGGCCGAAATTGAAGTGAACCACATCCCAGTTCGAGCCATCCATTTTGAGCCAGCGGTCGATGTGTTTGATGCCGTTGTTCGTGCCCGCACAATTCTCGGCCCGCTTGTTTTTCCCCATCGGCCGCGCGACGAAGGCTTCGTCTTTCAACAGCGCTTGCACTTCGGGGGTGTACCCAATCGAAATCGAATCCCCCAAAATCAGCACCCTGGATTTGCCAGCCTCCGCTTGAGGAAACTCCGCACGGGCGGCCATCGGCAACAAAACCCCGGCAAGCCAAACCAGCATCAAACAAGAAAATCGCATCTGCACCCTTTCGCATCGTGAATCCAAGAGTCGGGCAAATTGCATCGCCTCTCCCAAGATACCCAGAACTTCCCTCCGGAGCAAACAGCCGCATTTTTCAAATTGGCCATCTGTCCTCAAGAAAAAATCGGACATCCCAAACGCCGGGAACCCCTGAAAACACGGGGGAAAATCGGCGAGTTCTTCTACGGAAAGAAAATCTTGGACGAAAGATTCGTTTTTTTCCATCGCACCGTTGACTCTGCGATTCCCGCCGCTAATATACC
>CAWAVN010000005.1:0-250000 GCA_963785505.1 uncultured Planctomycetaceae bacterium | reverse complement strand
GGCAGAATCTCGCCCCCAAAATGCTCTCAGTACATCGAGCGCCTGCTCATATATTGCTCCGGCTCTTTCATATTGGCCGGCTCTCATCAAGACTTTACCCATTCGCTCGCATGCTGTTGCCAGCCGTCCGGCAAGCACCAGGTCTGACGGGTTTTCCTCGTAGGCGAGTTGATACAGTTGCCGACTGCGATCGAATGCGAGCACTGCTTCGCCTGGCTTGCCGACGGACTCCAATCCCGCCCCGAGAAGATAACAAGCCTTAGCGAGACCCGTGTCGGCTGGTGGTCCTCCATTCGTTTCGCGTAATCGCTGGTGAATTTCGCACGCGCCGGTATTTCTCGACGGCCTGGTCCCACCGTCCGGCACGGCCGGCGATCGTTCCCATCACGAGATTCGCATTCGCCACCTCCCGTTGGACCTGCGGGTTCTGGGCCCGTCCCTGGACAAAACCTTCCAACCGCGCGCCGAGAGCATAGCAATCCGTTCATTCACTTCGGCCAACTTCCGGGAACTCATGTCGGGGTCCGAAATCAGGCGCGACACATCCCCGAGCATCTTAGACACCGCCGTGATGTCTTTCACCTCGCGCTGCCGGGAAATCTCCCTGAGTTGCGACTGGACAGGTGCCCGGAGCGCTACCTCCCGCTGCCAATGCTGGGAAACGACCACCTGAACCATCAGCAATAAGAGGACCAGCGCCGCGATTGATCCGCCAATAACCGGTTTGCAGCGGCACCAGCGCCACACCTTGCGGCCTAGCGAAGCAGGGCGCACCCGAATGCTCTTTCCATCGAGAAATCGTTCGAGGTCGGCGGCGAACTTCGCCGCACTCTGATACCGCTCGGCGGGAATTTTCTGGATCGCTTTGAGACAAATCGTTTCCAGATCTCGCGGCACGTTGCCGTTCAATCGCCGCGGAGGCTCGGGCTCTTCGTACAATAGTTGCAGCAAGAGGGTCCGCGAACTGCCGAGGAAGGGAACCTCGCCCGTGAGCAGTTCATACAGCACGACGCCCAGGCTATAAACGTCGCTGCGCTCGTCGACGGCCGTACGTTCGCCGCGGGCCTGCTCCGGAGACATATAAGCGGGGGTGCCGAACACGTCTCCCGTTCGCGTCAGACAGCTTTGTTCGTCGAGGTCGCGGGCCAGGCCAAAGTCCGTCAGATGAGGCCGGCCGTTTCGGTCGATAATCAAGTTGGACGGCTTAATATCACGATGGATCACACATTTTGAATGGGCATAAGCGAGAGCCTCGGCGACCTCCCCGACCAGCATCGCCGCCTCTCGGGAAGTCGGCCGCTGCCGGGAAAGGCTGTCGCTCAGCGGTTCACCGTCGATATATTCGCTGACCAGATAACACAGATCCTCTTGCCTGCCAACCTCGTAGAGCGTAACAATTTGCGGATGCGACAGTTTGGACAGGCTTTTGGCTTCACGCAGGAATCGTTCCGCTCCTTCACCGTCCCTCGATGCGGGCACGTGCGGGACTTTTAAGGCGACAGGACGGCCTAACTCTGTATCGAAAGCCTCATAGACCGTGCCGAAAGCTCCCCGGCCGAGCCGCACTGTAACCGAAACTTCCCCAGCACCCGCGGCGGACCAGATCACGTGGCGACCCTCCTCCCCACGATTCGACGGCCCCGGGCCGACCTCTGAATAAAGGCCGATCGGACCCTCTCCCGGCGTCTGCTGACGATCCTGTCGTTGACCGCGTTCCTGCTCCTCCAACGTCGCTTTCAATTCGCCAACGAGGTCGTCGCAATCACTCAGAAGCGGGAACCGCGAGAGATAATCCTCAACAGACACGGTTTCGCCCGCCTTGCAGCGGTATTCCATGTCGATCTGAATCAGCTCGGCAATCAGCCTGGGGTCCGATGCTTTCTCTCCTTTGAATGTCTCAGCCACGAATGCTTCCAACCGTGGCCGCTTTCCTTCCCACCAGGCGCGATCGAAGCGGCACAGGATCCGTTCCATTCTCGTAATCCGGTCCGCGTCGCCAAATGAACTGGGGAATGGGGACATCGTCATGCTGTCTTGCTCCAGGCCGGTGGGTCAAAGGTTGATCGTCGACCGACACCCGCAAACGGGTCACAAACAACTAATCCCTTCCGCCATCTGACCTCCTTATTCTGCCTGCTTACTTTTTTCCCCTCGGGTCATCCAACAACTCTGCGAGCAATCGCCGGCGGATGCGTGAATCGTCCGCCAGACCGTCCGCTCGGAATAATGCACCCGCTCACTGATCTCCGCTACTGAATATCCCTCCAGAAACAGGGCTGCGATCTCACTATGCTCCTCAGGAAGCTGAGCCAATATCTGCTCGACCAGTTCCGCGAGTACTACGACTTCGACGGGGCCATGTGAACGCTTGCAGCGTAACTTCTTGATCCACGACCCCGACGCGGCACTCGAACGTGATTCCCGACGCACGTCCCGGCAGGCCGCCAGGTAGCGGTCGCACTGATCCCCGCATTTACGGACCGTCATCACGGCGAGGATCCCCCACAGCCCTTCCCAGCTTTCGATTTCCAGTTTCTGCTCCCGCCGGCGGCAAAAGAAACTCCGGAAGACCGACTGCAGGATGTCTTCGGGGTCGACTTTCCCTCTCAACAGCGGACCGAGCCGCTTGCGTGCAAGCGCGGCCAGCCTGCGGCCGTAGAGCGTGAAGAGTTCCGTCGCGGCATGTTCATCGCCACGGTCCAGTCCGTGGATCAGCCGGGAGAGTGAAGGAGCTGTGGTCATTTCAGAACACCTGGTACAGGCCGCCGGAGTTCCCTGCATCGACCTCACCCGATGGCAGGGCTCGACCTTAGCATTTTACCCCATCGCGAGGCTGGGCAAAATGGACAAGGGAAGAAATCTGAAGATTTTTGGCAGAAACCCAGGGGATTTCCCGATTGACCCTAGTAGAGCACATCGTCGACTCGACCGGTGGCAGCTTGTGTGGCAACAATCCTTCAGAAAGAGTTGAAAATGACGAAAATCATGCAATGGACTCGACTGGTGGCAGTTTGTGTGGCGGCGGTGGCCGTTTCGGCGAAATCCGCCCAGGCGGGGATGATGTATGGGAGTACTCTGCAGGACGACAGCAACCCAGCCACAAGCACGGCAGACAATTACACTGCTTTGATCACGGTCGACACCGCCACAGCCGGGTTTACCCATATTGGCTCCTCATCATGGAATCCCCGCGGAAGCCTTGCACAAAACCTCATCCATGGGTTGGCTTTTGACAGCAACGGCAAGCTGTTCGGAACCCCTTTATTTGACTCGAAGTTGCTGAGTCTGGACCGGAATACGGGGGCGGCGACCGTGGTCGCCGACATCAAGGATTCGGCGGGTGCCTTTCATGTGATCACGTCCCTTGCGTTCGACAGCGCCACAAATACGATGTACGGGTTCGACGGGAGTGTTTACACCGGCGGCCCCTACCAGTTGGCGACGATCGACACCACGACCGGCGTGGTGACCGACATCGGGACGCCCGGTAGCTTGTCGAATATGGCCGGGCTGGCCTTTGCACTGATGGGACGCTGTATTCGCTGGAAAGCGTATCAGGCGGCGGACACGATCTGGTGACGCTCGACAAGTCAAGCGGTTCTGTCCTCACCTCCTTGGTGCTATCTGGAAACCCCGGAACCGAGGCCCTCTATACCGGTCTGCAATTCGGCGATGGCGGTACACTGTTCTCCAGCACGATCTTCACGACCCAAGAGCTTAATAGCGGACCTTCCTCTTTGTTCTCCATCGACACGAGCACGGGCACTGTTAGCCTGATTGGCGGCGTCGGAGTGGCCAGTCTTGTCGGGCTGGCGTATCTCCCCTCGCCTGCGGCACCCGCCGCCGTCCCGGAGCCTTCGTCCCTGGCCCTGTTAGGCATCGGGGCCGTGTTCGCCGGCGCTGCCCGCCGCCGGCGAAGAGGCCAACCGGGACAGTCCTGACCCGTAGGCTCCGGTCGGCTACCCGTCGGCCAGTTGAGTAGGAAGAGGAGACGGCGGGGTAGCACTGGCGGCAGGATGATCTTGTCTGCCACTGGCTCTGCCAGTGCGGTTTTGGGGAATCATTCGGCGGGGATAGGGGTAAGGAAGTCCGGTTGTGCCGGACTCCCTTACCCCTATCCCTGCCGCTCCCTAAGTGCGACTGTATGGGCGAACTAGTGTTTATTCAGAATCATTCCGAATAACGTGCGCACGTTATTCGGAAACGAAATCGTCAAAGTCGGCTGATCTTCAGACGCCGTGGCCACCGTTGTTTAAGAAGTGAGTATAGCTCATCAAAAAAGCCGGTCCGATGACCGGCTTATGCCCCACGCTCGCCTTTCCTAAAGCCTACAAGCCTGCAGCCGAAAAATCAGTTGGCGGCTCCGGCCATCAGGCCGTCCAGGAAACCTTTGAGCTGTTTGCTTCTTACAGGGTGTTGCAGTTTGCGGACGGCTTTGGCTTCGATCTGCCTCACCCGTTCGCGGGTGACTTTGAAAATTCGGCCCACTTCTTCCAGGGTGTAAGTGTAGCCATCGCCTAAGCCGTACCGCAGTTTGATGATTTCCCGTTCGCGGTAGGTCAGGGTTTTTAAGACCACGTCGATCTTGTCTTTGAGCATTTCTTGCGTGGCTGCCGAGACCGGGCTTTCGGTGGCATCATCTTCGATGAAATCCCCGAAGTAGCTGTCTTCGCTTTCGCCCACGGGCCGATCTAAACTGATCGGATGGCGGGAGATTTTCAGCACCCGGCGGGTTTCTTCCAGCGAAACGCCGGCGGCTTCGGCGGTTTCTTCGATGGTCGGTTCGCGGCCGATTTCTTGCAGCAGCTTCTTGCTGACTTTCCGCAACTTGGACATGGTTTCGATCATGTGGACCGGAATCCGAATCGTGCGGGCTTGATCGGCGATCGCGCGGGTAATGGCTTGGCGAATCCACCATGTCGCATAGGTCGAGAACTTATAGCCCCGGCGGTATTCGTATTTATCCACCGCCCGCATTAAACCCGTGTTGCCTTCTTGAATCAAATCCAAAAAGCTGAGGCCCCGGTTGCGGTATTTCTTGGCGATGGAAACCACCAACCGCAGGTTGCCGCCGGAGAGTTCCCGCATGGCTTGTTCGTAGCCGCCGAACCGCTGTTCGATCATCTCCACGCGAGTTTTTAAGGACTGCGGCGTTTCCAGGGTGAGGTTCATCAAATCGCGGAGTTCGGTTTGCAAGTTGGCCCGTTCATCTTTGGCCGACTTCAGTTTCCGCAGGCTGTAGATTTGGCGTTCCAATTCCACCATGCGAATCGCGATTTGTTCCAGCTTTTTCATCGCCGGTTGCAAGCGTTGGGTCCGCAGGCTGAGTTCTTCCACCAGCGTGACCATTTTCCGCCGGCGAACGGCCAAGGTCTGGGCGGCGGCTTCTTGTTCTTCCTTGGTCGCATGGGGCGACATCATCGTGGCGAAGTCGGCTTGGTTGCGTTCGCGAAGCACTTCCAAGGTGCCCAGGTTGTGCTTCATCCGCCCCAGAATTTGTTCTTTCTCCAAGCCTTCGGTCACGGAAACTTTAATCGTGCGGTCGAAAGGCAAATCGCCGTGGTGGACTCTGGTAAGAATGTCCACGGCTTGCTTCATCGCGTAATCGCTTTCCAAGAGTTGCCGGCGAAAGCGTTTGCGGGTGATTTCGATCTTCTTGGCCAGCGCGATTTCTTGCTCGCGGGTTAAGAGCGGAATCTCGCCCATTTGGGTGAGGTACATCCGCACGGGGTCATCAATTCGGCGGGAACTTTCCTCATCCGAAATCGCCTTGCTTCTGCGGGTGCGGGGTTTTTTGGGATTCGGGTCGGGAAAGCCGGCTTGCTTGTCGGTGATAATTTCCATGCCCAGTTCTTCCAGGCACATCACCAGATTATCCAGCTTTTCCGGGTTCAATGCCTCGTTCGGAAGATAGGCATTGACTTGGGAGAAGGTCAGAAAACCTTGCTCTTTTCCCGTGTCGATTAACTGATTTAGGCTTTCGTCAAGTCGATGCACTCTTCAGACCTCCCCAAAGTCGGTATGGCTCTCGCACGCGGCTGTTTTAGAGAATTGACCGTTTTCCGCCGGGCGTTTCGCCGGGTTTTGAAAAAATGTCAAATCGAGAAAAAAGAACGGCCTCGGCTCGGCTTCCCTGGCCGAACCACGTGAAGAGGGAATTAGGAATTCGCCCGCTTGGCGTGAAACTTCTGCGCTTCCAACAAATAACGGAGATGCTCTTGGTTGAGCTTCCCCGCCGGCGTGGGGCCGTCCGTGGCAGAAGGTTTCTCTGGTGCTTGCACCAGACTTCCCTTCAGCGATTCAAACTGTTGCCTCTCGTTTTGGAGAAGCAAACGCCGAACCACTTCTTCCAGATATTCAATTTTGCCCTCCGTTTCGCCGATGGAATTTTCGGCGATTAACTTCTGGGCAATTTTTTTCTGTTTTGCGAAGTCATCAATCCGCATCAAAGCTCTTTTGAGTTTCGGGTCTTCCAACTCGGCCATTATGCGCTCGAAACTCGGTAGTTCATCGCGTTCCCAAAGGTCGAACGCCAATTGCAACAGCCCTTGCAAAATCGGATTGTGCAACAAGGCGGGGCCGATGCGAACTTGCAAGGTTTCCACCAATTGCGGTTCGGTCAGCAAAATTTCCAAGACCTCCGCTTCCACGGAATCCCCTGGATTTTTCGGATCGAACGCCCGCTCGGGGCGCTTCCAACTCGGAAACGGGTTTGGTCGCCATCGGCGGGTTTTGCCCGCTTTTTCGTTTGTTCTCTAACCGCTTACGGACGGCCCGTTCATCAATCAGCAGCCGGCCGGACAACCTGCTGAGCAGCAGCGTTTCTCGCGAACTGCCCGCGAAGTTGGGCGTGCGAATCATCAAATCGAGCATCAAATCCAGCACCCGTTGGCGGGAATCGAGCGAATCGACCCCAAACTCTGCCGCCGCCATTTGCAGTTTGTGATCCCAGGCTTCCGTGGCTTCGTCCACTAAGTGTTGAAAACTTTCCAAGCCGTGTTTTGTCAGATAGTCTGCCGGGTCGAGTCCCTCCGGCAGCGTGAGGATTCGGAGATCGACTTCCTGCGCCAAAAACTTATCGATGGCTCGGCCCGTGGCTTTTTGCCCGGCTTCATCGCCGTCGAACACCAACACCACTTTGCGGGCAAAGCGTTTCAAAAGGCCCACGTGCGTTTCCGTGAGTGCGGTTCCCAGCGTGGCGACGGCGTTCGTCAAGCCGTGCTGATGGGCCAAAATCACGTCGGTATTGCCTTCCATCACCACCACGGTTTCGCTTTTGCGGATTGTCTCTCGGGCTTGCTCGAAACCGTAAAGCAGCCGGCTTTTGGTGAAGAGTTCGCTTTCGGGGCTGTTAATGTATTTGGGAGCGTCGCTGCGCGGGGAATCGGGCAAGATGCGTCCCCCAAACGCCACGGGTCGCCCCCGTTGGTCGCGAATAGGGAACATCAAGCGATCTACGAAATCATCGTAATATCCGTTCGTTTTGCGTTCCCTCACCAAGCGAGCTTGGAAGAGATCTTGCGGCGGAATACCTTAAACCCGCCGCCTGATCCAACAGCCAAGTCCAGTTGTCGGGATGAAAACCCAGCCGAAATGTTTTGATCATCTCCAACGAAATGCCCCGGTCTTTGACATACAGCCTGGCCCGCTCGGCTACTTTTTCCGAGAGCAAACACTGGTGCATTCGCTGTTCCGCCCAAGCGATGATTTCCAACAGTTTTGTTTGGCGGTTTTTCTCTTCCGGTTTTTTGCCCCCGGAACCTTTCGGCATTTCCAGGCCGGCCCGTTCCGCGAGTTGTTCGAGGCTTTCGCGAAAACCGAGCTTTTCCAACTTCATCACGTAGGAGAAACAATCTCCGCCTTCATCGCAGACCCAGCAGCGGTAGGCTTGCCTGTCGGGATAGACGTGAAAGGAAGGGTTGTGGTCATCGTGAAAGGGGCAAAGGCCAACGTAATCGTGCGGACCTTTGGGCGTGAGTGCCACCGATTCGCCCACCAACGCGACCAGATCGGTTCGCGAACGCACCTGCTCTTTGAAGTCGGCAGGAAAGGATGAAGAGGAATTTCCAAAGCCCAAGGCCACCAGCATCTCCCAAAGTTCGTTCAAACGGTGCAATAATCGGGGCAGGGATTTTTTGTCGTGTCGTGTTGCCGGTTTGGGGCAACAAACGTCGGCGATGGGTTTCCCGCAGGGCCGATTGGCCGGATCGCAAATCCCACGCTTGCTGGTGAGCTTCGCCGGGCCGCTTCCTCTAAAACGGACCGGAAAGAATCGCGTGGGCAGGATCGAATTTTGCGGGGAAAACCATCGTTTCCATCTGTTACAATCCTAACAAATGCTCGGCCAAGACAAGTAGATGAAAGTTCATGTTCAGCAAGCGATTGCCGAGGAAATGAGTTTTGTGTTAAGCGTCGGGAACACCGAAACTCTACACCATGCCCGCCCTTGGTCAAGTAATCCGCGGAAAACTTCCGTTGCATTTTTGCAACGTAACCCTAGACTCAGAATAAAGTTACCGGAACCCCTCGCCCCCCAACTACCCCGCAACCGGCAACCTCCCCCACAACTTCCCCAACCGCCCCCCAAACCACCCCCGCGCAGCCGAAACCCAACCAACCCCACCAACCGGACACTTAGTTTATAAGAAAGATGCAGTTTCCCCAGATGGGGTAGTGTCCTAATTTGAATTTCCCGGAAAATAATTTGCGATTCACTCTTTCCGTCCATCAATATCTTCGGGTTTTAGGCGGTCAATGAGTTTTTCGACGTATTGTTTTGTGCGAAGCACGCGACTGCCGTAATGCTGAAATTTCATCCCTTCATCCCAATTACAGCATTTATCGCGAAACTGGCTGGCTTCAAAACCACTAATTTTCTCTCGAATAACTTTTTCAATCTCCTTCTCCCAGCCTTTAATGGTTTCGTAATCGCCCGCTCCAAATTCCCTGTCTCGGTGTCGATGAAGAAGCTCTTGCAGTTCTTCCTTCACGGATCGGAAGGTTGGCCGTTCAAGCCGGTCCATCAATCCTGCTCCGGCTTGACCACCTTTGTGGTACATCTCAAGGCAAGTGGAAATTAAAAACATGAATATGGCTACTCCAAATGTGCCAAGATTTCTCAGCCACACATTCCATCCTTGCTGCTCGCCTACAACATTCGCCGCAACAAATGTCACCAGGAATCCAAGCATTAAACCTAGAAATACTAACAATTTTTCCTACCCATTTCTCTGCGGACAAAAACCAAACCTCGGCGTATTTCCAGAAGTCTTTCCTGCTCGGCATAGCGCGGCCTCTTGACGTAAAATGGCCGAGAGGTGTACTCATGCAAGTAGCAATCTGCATGGTTCTCTCGGCCAGAGAAGAATCACTGAGCCACCAATTCCCGTTGGTGGCTCTTTTATTTTACGTTGAACCAAACCGCTCAATCAACCGTTGCATTCTGGCATGCTGCCTTTGGTCTTCCGCGTGTTGCGTCACGGCATCAAACAACCGCTCAAAATCCCAAAGCGTATCGACCAGACCCGCCGACATTGCGGGCGTGGGCCGTCGTCTGCCGGTTTTGCCGGGAAGGCGGGGATGCCAACAGAAATTGTGGTCGGTGACGTGCAAAGCCACCGTTGCCGAGAGATTGCGGAAACTCTTGGAGAATCTCAGCGCAACCGCGTGAATCGCTTAATCAACCTGCGGAGTCCCGATGAATCGCCGGGACTCAAGCTCAGCAAGGCCGTTGTGGATTTTTTGCCGAGGGTTATTGGTTGACCCAGGGGACTTCCACGAGTTGCGGTTTGGGATCGAAAATCCAGGATTTCTCGGGGAGTTGGTTGCCTTTGAGGATCGCCGGAACCGTCAATTGCTCGGCGGCCAAAAAGGGTTTTTTGGTTTGGGCGTGTTCTTTGACTTTCGCTCCGAAGGCGGCTTGAAATTGGGCGATGCGGGGATCATCCACGCGATCGAACGACCCCACTGTGACCACCGATTTGAAGCGGTCGTGCCAAATCCAGGATTCAAAGCGGGTCTGTCCGGGAGGCAGCGGTGACAACCCGCCGGGAAGTTTTCGGGGTTGGCCGTTGACTCGTGTTGCCGGGTCGGCACTCACGACGAAATTCCCCCGCCGGAGCAGCGTGGCGAGTTCCCAGGCATCTTGGGCGGCTTCGTCCAAGGCTTCCCCCACCTTGAAAGTTTTCTGGGCATCGCGGAAGTTGGCCAGCCCCATCATTCCGACTTGGGCTTTCGACGATTTGCCGTAAAACGAAGCCACGACCAGCGTGTATTTGCGAGGGTTGTTGTAAAGCGACAATTCATTGCCGGCATTGAGTTTCACCAATAGCGGATCGCGTTTGCGGGCCTGCACTTCTTCGGCGGTCAACAGCGGATTCAGCGTGAGGAATGCCCCCGCCAGCGGACGGGCGACGAATTTGCCATCTTTGTCTTTTTTCAGCTTGTTCGGTGTCAATTGCCAAACGCCGCCGCTTTTGAGTTGGCGGAGCGGGGATCTCTCCGCCGCCTTCGCCCGCTCGAAGTTAGGATTGAGCTCCATGAGGAATTCCGGCTTGAAGTTGTCTTCGATCCAGGCCAGGGTATCTTTGGCGAGTTTGCCGCCTTTGGTGGTTTCCTCGTTGCTGTCGTAATTTCCCGCGAGCACGCAATAGTTTTGCTGGTTGGCGATGAATTGACGTTTGCGCTTGCGGTCCAGGGCATCGGTGGTCTCCACCTCTTCGCGGACCTCCTTCTGCGAATATGTGTACGCCGGAATGCCTTGTTTTCGCAGTTCGTAAACCAGTTCGTCCGCGGCTTGTTCGGGAGTCAACCCTTTGTCGGAACGCCGTTCCGGCGGCGGCTGTTTGAAGCTGGCCACCATAATCATCCACGGTCCGTGGCGTTTGGTGAGAAAGTATTTTTTGCCCTTAACGGCCTCGATTGCGTGGGCGGAAGGCAGGGACAACAGCATCAGCCCGGCCACCAAAGCCGAAGCGAAGCGAACGAGAAAACACATTCTCACGACAAACTCCATTCGGTGAGAACCAAAACAAACTCAAACTGAAGCGATTAGCTTTAGCAATTAGCTATTAGCCTTTTGATCGTGCATTTTCCGGCACTTGCTCTTCGCTATCATCCAGAGCGGACAAGACGGCTCGTGCCGGACTTTTTTACCACGATTGTATTTTGCGCCGACAGTTTGAGAAACAAAACATTCCCAGGCCGACTCCGCCGGCTGATGAAGAGACTCCGGGCATCCCCCAGCGGTGTGGGGGCGGGGATGCTAGCAATTTTTTCAAACTGAGTCCAGAGGCCAATTTTTCCCTAAAGTTTCCCGTTGCAGGGCCGTCAGTTGTTCGATGCCCCTCCGGGCGGCGGCGAGTTGCGCGGTGAGTTGCTCGCCGTCGAAAGTGCCCCGTTCCGCCGTGCCTTGGACTTCCACGAATTGCCCGCGTCCGGTCATCACGATGTTCGTATCTACCTCGGCCCGGACATCTTCGGAGTAATCCAAATCGCAAAGCACGCGGCCATCCACAATCCCCACGCTGACGGCCGCCACGCTGTCCAAGAGCACGCGGCCGATCTGCGGGCAATGCGGTTTCGGATGGTGGCCAAGGCATCGGCCAAGGCGATGAACCCGCCGGTGATGCTTAAAGTCCGCGTGCCGCCATCGGCTTCCAGCACGTCGCAATCGATCGTGATGGTTCGCGGTCCCAGGGCTTCAAAATCGACGACGGCCCGCAAACTGCGGCCGATCAGGCGTTGAATTTCCGTGGTTCGGCCATCCACTTGTGCGCGGTCGCGGCGTTTTCGCGGCGAAGTGCTGCCGGGCAGCATGTTGTATTCCGCCGTCGACCCATCCGCGTGGGGTTTTCGGCATGCAGCTTTCCAAGGCGGAACCGATTCCTCCACGCTCGCGGTGCAAAGAATGGTGGTTCGTCCCGCTTGAATCAGCACGCTGCCGGGCGCGGCCCGCGTAAATCCCCGCTGAACCGTAATGGGCCGCAAATCTAAAGGTTGTCGATCATCGTGCCGCATGAAGAAAAGCATCTTTCGTTGAGAAGATTATTGGGGAAAAATTCGATCAATCTCACGTTTGCGGGGTTCGTGGTTCGGGGTCGGGCACGTGGACTTGAATTTCCTCGCCGACCACGCGGACTTCGTAGCTGTCGGTTTTCACGCGGGGGTTGTCCAGCCAAACGCCATCGCTCACGCAGAACCGCCAGGCATGCCAAGGGCAGGTGACGGCATCGTTTTCCACGTAACCCGTCGAAAGCGAGGCCCCCATGTGCGGGCAGGTGTCGTTGATGGCTTTATAACCTTCGGCGAGATGAAACACGCCCACCATCCGCCCGTTGACGGGAAAACATCGGCCTTCGCCCAAGGGAATGTCTCCCACCTGGGCCACGGTTTCAAAATCCGACATCGGCAATCCTTATTCGCTTTCGATTTAAGGGGTGGCTGAAGAGTTCGTCACAATTTTCAATTCTTCGAGCAACTTGGCCGAACGGCCTTCATCAATGGCGTCGCGGGCAAGTTCTACGCCTTCTTCCAACGATTTGCTCTTTCCCGCCGCCAACAAAGCGGCGGCGGCATTGGCGATCACAATGTCCCTGGCAGGCCCGGTTTTTCCTTGAAGGATTTGCCCGATGACCGCGGCGCTTTCCTCGGCGGAATGCACTTGCAAATCTTCCACTCGGCATTCCGGCAGCCCCAAAGAATAAAGGCGTCCAAACTTCTTGAATGAGCGAGTTGCCTTCCACGCGGAAGACGGTGGTCTCTCCCCACAGGCTGACTTCATCGAGATGCCCCGCGCCGCAAACGACCAGGGCACGCTTGCGGCCCAATTCGGCCAACGCCCCGGCGACTTTCCTGGCCGCCGAAACTGTAGAGACCCCCACCAATTGGAAATCCGCCCCGGCGGGGTTGGTCAATGGCCCCAGCAGATTGAACAACGTGCGAAAGCCCAGCACTTTGCGGACGGGCATCGCGTGTTTCATCGACCCGTGAAACAACGGTGCGAAACAAAACCCGATTCCCAAATCATCCACGCAGCGGCCGACTTCTTCGGGAGTCAGCCGGACGTTGATGCCCAAGGCTTCGAGCACATCCGCGGAACCGCTGGAACTGGAAACACTGCGGTTTCCGTGCTTAGCGACCGGCACGCCCGACGAAGCCGCCACCAAAGCTGCCGCCGTGCTGATGTTGAAGGTGTGCAGCTTATCCCCGCCCGTGCCGCAGGTATCCAGCAAACCCCGGCGCGTGGTCGGGATTCGCGTGGCGCAGGCGATCATCGCGCGGGCGGCTCCCACGATTTCTGAAACCGCTTCCCCTTTGATCCGTAGTGCCGTGAGCAGTGCCGCCAGCACTCGCTCATCGGCTTCCCCGCGCATGACCTGGCTCGATTGCGGATTGCATGGCCTCGGCGGGGACATCTTCACCTTTGAGGGCAAACTGCATTGCCTCCGCCAGAAAATCGTTCATAAAAACCACCTTCTTCACCGAGAAACTTCACCAACCCGCATGGTAGAATGCCAACCACCAGATGACAAACCGAAACCCGCAAATGTTGCCACGATCCGTTTCGATTTCAGACAGGATGAACAGAATGGCCGGAAGGGATGGTTTTTGATCCTGTCAATCCTGCTTAACACTTTTCCGGTTTGAGTAGAGAAGGATTTGCATGAATTTCTCAGAGTTCCACGTCGTCTTGGGTTCGCGGTCTCCTCGGCGGTTGGCGCTGTTGCGGCAGCTTTTGACGGAAGATCAGATCACCGTTTGCCCTCCTCGCTCTGCGGAGGAACAAGGTTTTGCCGGTCTGGATGCTTGGACCGAAATCGAAAACCGTTTAAGGGAAATCGCCCGCGAGAAATGCGACGATGTGTTGCGGCAATGCCGGGGGAAATTTTCTCAAGAGCAAACTTACGTTCTTGCGGCGGATACCGTGATCGTCGCCCAAGCCGGCAACCGTCATATCGCGCTGGGTCAACCGCCGGAACCCGCTTGGCGAGAAACCGTGCGGTTTTGGTTTGAGAATTACCTGTTCGGCAAAACCCATAAGGCGGCGACGGCAGTTTGTCTGGCGAGTCTGGCCGGCCAACAATGCGAACGGACTGTTGTCTCGGAAGTCACGTTTTTTCCTGCGAAGGAGGAACTGTTGGCATGGTATCTCGACAGCGAAGAACCGCGCGGCAAGGCGGGCGGTTACGGCATCCAAGCCGCCGGCAGCGTTTTCGTTTCGGAACTCACAGGCAGCATCACTAACGTGATCGGTTTGCCGTTGCGAGAAATCTGGGAAATGTTCCAAGAATTCCCCGCGCAACTTGGTTAGAATAATGGCCTTTTCGCCGTTCGCGACAATCTTCTAAAACCTTCTGCCTCTCTCTGGAGTGCAACCTCATGGAAACCCTGGCCGAACGCTACTACAAACCTTCGGGAGCCGTGCCCTTTGTGGGCACGATTTTGATGCAGCTCTTCGGAGCCGTTGCCGCCGCTGTCTTGGGTGCGCTTTACGCCTTGGCGAACTTCTACAGCCCTTCGGTCTGGTTGACCGGCTTTGCCGTGCTGGCTTTTGGAGCCGGCGTCGGGTTTGCAGTCAATCTGGGAGCAAGACTGGGCAAGGTCCGCAATCCGGGATTTATCATGTTGATGGGGTCGGCGATTGGGATTCTGGCTTTATACTTGGCCTGGGTGTTTTACATCTTTTTGTACTGGCGGCAACGGGGCATACCCGTGCCAATTTTAGCCTGGAATCCGCTTCAGATTTACCATAACTTGAAATTCTTCGCGGATGAGGGCATTTGGTCGCTGAAGTCTTGGACACCCAAGGGCTGGGCCTTGTATGCGTTTTGGACCGCGGAAGCCTTGTGCGTGGTGATTTTGTCGATCGTCGTCTCCACCGCCAACGACACCCCCTATTGCGACCAATGCAACACCTGGACGAAGAAGGCAAAAGACGTCGCCCGCTTCCCCTTGGCCGACCCGCTGAAATTGCAAGCCGATCTGGAAGAAGAACGCTACGAAGTTCTGGATCAACTGCACGCGCGCGGCGCGAACCCGGCGGATTGCTTGAAAGCCGTGATTCATACCTGCCCCCAATGCGAAGATTCCGACTTCTTAACGATTCAGCATGCGAAATTGGTGGTGGATGGCGATGGCAAAGAAACCACTCAGGAAACGGAATTGGTCAAACACCTCCGCATCTCCCGCGACTTGACGGAACACCTGCAAACCCTGGGCGAGAAACCTGTTTCACCCCAAGCAACCCCCGCGTGGAAGAGGAGTTTGAGCTTTAGAAAGTCTCTCACCCAATTTGATCAGCGTTCAGAAGGGAAAGCGACGATGAAAGTGCAGTTTGGCGTGTGCCGGTTGGAGTTGGTGATTGGCGACATCACGGAACAAAGCGTGGATGCGATTGTGAATGCCGCCAACCAAAAACTGGCCGGCGGCGGAGGCGTGGATGGAGCGATTCATCGGGCGGGCGGGCCTTCGTTGATGCGGGAAACGAACGAACTCTATCCGGCGGGCTGCCCCACGGGGTCGGCAGTGGCGACTTCCGCCGGAAACTTGCGGGCGAAATACGTGTTTCATGCCGTCGGCCCTTGGTGGAACGGCGGGAACAAAGGCGAACGCAATCTGCTGAAATCCGCTTACGTTCGCTGTCTGGAGTTGGCGGGGGAACATCAATGCGAATCCATCGCCTTTCCCGCAATTAGCACGGGAGTTTACCGGTATCCCTTCGACTTGGCCGCCGAGGATTCGCTCTCGGCAGTGCGGGATTTTCTGTTGGAGCAGCAGCAACCGGCCCTCGTGCGGTTCGTGTTGTTTCACGAAGGAGCCTACGGAGCCTTCTCCCGCGTGCTGGACTCCATGACCGAATAAAATGGCCGAGCCAAACCCCGCCCCACAAATCGGCCAGTATGTGGCTTCCGATGGTTACCGTTTGCAGTATCGGCATTGGGTTCCCCAGGCGATGCCGCGGGGCTACATCATCGCGTTGCACGGCATTCAAAGCCATTCCGGCTGGTACGATTATTCCAGCAGGCGAATGTGCGAAGCCGGTTATGAGGTATGGTTTTTGGATCGGCGGGGATCGGGACTGAACGCGGAAGATCGCGGCCACGCCCAGCATCCCGACCGGCTAGTTCACGATGTCACCCAAGTTTTGGAAGAAGTCTGTTGGGAACGGGAAATCACCGCACCCGCCGCGCCCGTGATTTTGTTGGGCCTGAGTTGGGGCGGAAAACTCGCTGCCGTCACCGCCGCCCGCCGCCCGAAATTCGTGGATGGTTTAGCCCTGTTATATCCCGGCTTACGTGCCCGCGTGCGCCCCAAATGGCATCAACGCCGACTGCTCAAATTGGGTATGGCACTTGGAGCCGAGCGAAAACTGGTGCGGATTCCCTTGGAAGATCCCGCCCAGTTCACCGCCGATCCCGGCTGGCAAGACTTTATCAAAAACGACCCCTTGGCGTTGCACGAAGTGACGGTTGCTTTCCTGCAAACCAGCGTGGCGTTGGATGCCGAGGTCAACCGCATTCCTGAACTCATCCGGCAACCCGCGCTGGTGATGTTGGCGGGCGGAGATCAAATCATCGACAACCCCGCCACCCGGCGGTATTTGAACGAGTTGGGAACTTCGCATCTCGTGTTGCGAGAGTACGCCCAAGCCCAGCACACCCTCGAATTTGAACCCCGCCGAGAAACGATCTTCGCAGATTTCATCTCTTGGCTGAAAGGCGTTTCCCGACGAACGGCAAGGGAAATGGAATAATGACGGCAATCTTTCGCCACTGGCGAGCGCTGGGAACTGCCTCTATAATCCGTTTCTGTCTTTGAATCGAATGATATAAATTTGATTTCCTGCCTAGGAGGTCCCCGTGTTTGCGGGTCCGATTTTTCACCGCGAAGCCCTGACCACGCCCCGGCAACTGCGGCATTTTTTGCTTGCGGTCGGGTTATATTGCGGCGTTTCTCGTGCTGATGTACACCGCCGCTCAAGTCACGTTCGGTTGGCAGCAAGATTCGCAGCGTGGGAGCGATGGCCCGCTTTGGACAGCTTGTGTTTCAGATGTTTTCCTTCGTGCAACTTTCGTTGGTGCTGTTTTTTGCGTTGCTGTTTACCGCGGGCAACATCGCCCAAGAAAAAGACCGCCGCACGCTGATTTTGTTGCTGATGACAGACATGCAAGACCGCGAAATGGTCTTGGGAAAACTTTGGGCCAGCCTTTTGAACGTGGGCGTGCTGATTGATTTCGCTGTGCCGGCATTTATTTTGGTGCATGCCTTTGGCGGCGTGACGTTGAGCCAAATTCTTTGGGCGATCGCCTTGTGCATCGCCTCCGCGTTCGCCGCCGGAAGTTGGGGGGCCTTGGTCGCGTTTTGGCGGGAAAAAACCTTTCAAACCCTCGCGGTGGGCGTGTTGGGAATGGTGCTGTTTTGGGGCGTGATCAACATCGCCGTCTTCCTCGCGGGCAGCGGTTCCGCCCTGGGGAATTGGCTTTCGCATTTTCGACCCCTATCAGACGTTGTTTTCCATTCTCAGCCCGCTCAGCAATATACGGAATTGGGGCCGGTTCAAGTTTCCGCCTTAGGGCCGGTACTGGCGATGTTGGGGTTGGGGGTTGTCTTAAACCTGATGACCATTGCTCGGCTGCGGGTCTGGAATCCTTCGCGGTTCATCTATCTTCAAACCGAATCTCAAGCGGATAAGACCAAAACCCGCAAAGCCGCCTCGCGAAACGTCTGGGCCAACCCCGTGTTCTGGCGGGAAATTCGCACGAGGGCTTATGGCCGTAAGATGATCGTCATTAAGCTGGCGTATTTGGTGTTGGCGGGGTTCGTGCTGTCTTCGCTCATCGGCACGAACGCCGCCGATCTGGCAGCGCAGAGAAAATTTTAGGCATGTTCTCCCCGCCTGCGTTCGCATTTATCGCGCTGAGCAATTCTCAGTTTAATGCTTATCAACGCCCAAGCCGTGACTTCGTTAACCAACGAACGCGATGGCAAAACATTGGAACTCTTGCTAGTCACCGACATTTCCGCAGCAGGAATTCGTCTTTGGCAAACTCGGCGGCGTACTCTATAACACCAAAGAGCTTGTGGTCGTTCCCTTGGCCCTGATCGGCTGGTTCGCCTATCGCGGATATATCACTCCCGGAACATATGACCTATCTGATTATTAGTTTCCTCCGTCTTAGTAAGTTTCGTGGCCGCGCTTGGGTTTGCATTCGGGGTTGAGTTTCGACAATTCCCGCTCGGCAATCGCGAATAGTTTGGGCACGATCTTTTTCTTGTTCATCGGCATTTTTATCTTTATGATGCTGCTTGTAGAAGCGAGTTCCTCCTTTGTATTGCAGTTTCAAAGTTTTATCGTGTTCATCGGCGTGGGAAGCATCGCGCTTTATTCATCGCTTCGCCACAAGATTCCCTCGGTGGCTTTGACGATCTCCGCATTCACGCTGCCGTTTTTGACGTTTTATGCCATCACGTCTTTTTTGCTGGGCAGTTCGCTAGGAGTCTGCCTGGTAATTGCCACGGCCTATGGTTTCCCCGTGATCGCGATGCTCGTGCCCGCGATGAGCGAATTCGACATGGCTTTAGGCCGGACGACGCTCGATCAAGGTTAATGCCGCCGAAACCGGCGATGCGGAATGGATTTCGTCACAAGAGGGAAAGCTAGCTCGGAAACTAGGATGAGCGAATTCTTAATCGTGATGGAGTCGCAGGCGCATTGGATGATTGCCATGTGCGCTCTTGGTGCTGGCTTCTGGTTTTTTTTCATCGAGCGAGACCGCGTTGTTTTATCTCTCGCACGATGAACTCCGCACCTTCCGCACGGGCCGGACTCGCGAACGGATTGTTGCCCAACTCTTGAGCGAACCGGACAGGCTGCTGACGGCGGTGTTGTTTTGGAACCTGATTATCAACCTAACCTATTTTGCGCTGAGCATTATTGTCGCCCATCAATTGGCCGATGCCGGGGATCGCACGGCGGCGGGTGCATTCGGCGTGGTGAGTGTATTCGGGATTATACTTTTGGGTGAAGTATTGCCCAAAAGTTTCGCGGTCGTTTTTCGCCGCTCTTTAGCAAGAACGGTCAGTTTTCCTTTGGCCGCTTCCGTGCGCGTGCTTGATCCGATTCTTCCCATGCTAGCCCGGTTAACCCGCGTGGCCCGCCGCACGTTTTGGCCGCACATTCGTCAAGAACCCTATTTAGACGCCGAGGATTTGGAACGGGCCGTGGAAGCCTCGAAGCTCAGCGAAGAGATCATCAGACAAGAACGGTTGTTGCTGCATAACATCTTGGATCTGTCCGAGATTCCCGTGGAAGAAGTCATGCGTCCGCGGGGCACTTATTTTTCCGCTCCCTCGCCTTTAAGTCTCTCTGCATTTCATGGCGAAGTGCCGCCGGGCGACTATGTTGCGATTCAAGGCGAAGATGCGGATGAAATTCAAGGGGCGGTCTCGTTGGCGAGTTTCAGCCATCTTCCCGAACATCAACTCGATGAAGCCGCCGAAGCGGTTCCCTGCGTGCCCTGGTGTGCAAACTTGGCCTATACCTTGCAGCTATTGCGCGAACAATATGCGGGCATGGGGGCGGTGGTGAATGAATATGGCGAGACGATCGGCATTGTCCTCGCAGAAGACATTCTCGATACCGTGCTATTAGCACAGCCTAGCCGGGCGCGGCGATTGTTGGAGCGCGAACCCGTGCTGGAAGTCAGTCCGGGAAAATACCATGTGGAAGGTATTACCACGCTTCGCTATTTATGCAAGCGGCTGGGTATGGAATACGATCCCGACGAAGAAGATTTCGTGACTGTCGTAGGCATGATGCACGAAGAATTTGAACATCTGCCCGCCGTGGGCGATGCTTGTCATTGGCGGGGATACCAAGTGAAAGTCATCGACGTAATCTCGCGCGGAAGAGTCCGCGTGATGCTCTCCAAAGAATCTCCAATGGAAACCGAAGCGCCCTCGACTTACTAAGCATTTTCCGTGTTACTAAGGCTGAATGCTTTTGATTCTTGCGTAATGTTTCGCGGCAATAGCGAATCGGGATGTCTTTACGCCGAAGGCGTTACATTCCAAAGCCCAGGGTCAGCGGCGCAGCCGCGCTACCCTGGGAACGTGAAGGAAAATCTGCATTTACCCCGAAGGGGTTACACGAATCACATTGTGTAACCCCTTCTGGGTAATATCTCACCTTGGTTTCTCGCTTCAAAAAGTAACCAATCCGTTTTTGGTTGCGACTCTACCTCGCTAAGAAATAACGGTCCTACAGAATTGAGCGGCAAAGCGCTAGCCGCCGGTTCTTCAGTTGAAGGCACCGGCGGCTAGCGCTTTGCCGCTCACTCATTTCAGGAGCAACGTTATATCGGAGATTTCGCTTTGAGCGTCTCGATATAGCTTGCGTTTTGCAGCAACGCATACATCACCACGTTGATCGCGATGCGGAGGGCATCTTCGGGGATATATCCCGCGCAGGCGGCGGAGGTTTGACGTTCCAAGGCGCAACTGATGTCGTACTTGCTATAGATCACCACATAGCGGCCATCAATTTCGACGCCTTCCAAATATGGCTCCACCGATTTTTCTGAAATTGCCAACGGTTCGTTGGGGTCGATGATCTCGGGAACCCGCCGCTTGACTGTGGAGAGATTATAGAACACCTTGTCCGAGAAAATTTCGTGCGTGATCGGAATGCGTTTGAACTCGGCATCGGGATAGAGGTTTTTCACTAGTTTGCGGAAACTATTGTCGAAAGGTTTTGCTCCGCAGCAGGCATCGGCGAACAACACCCCGCCGCGATTCAGATGCTCTCTTAAACTGTTCACGCCTTTGTCCGAGATCTGAAACGCCGTGCGTCCGTGCATGTAAACTAGCGGGTATTTATAGATGTTCGGGTCGGCGGCATCAAGGACTTTATCTTTAGTGGTCGCCATCTCGCCAACTTTTTCGTTGAGGCCCATCAACAGGTTTTTGAGTGCCCTTGGAGCCACGTCCCAACCGCCGGTGTGCTTCAGTTTGGCGATTTGCAGAAACCCGCGTTCGATGCGGTCTTGTTCGCCGGCGCTGACGGGGGCATCATCGGCTTCCAACTTATTGGGCGGTTCGCGACCGGTGGCATAGGCCACGATGTTCACACCCATGCGGGTGTCGCGTTCGATGTGGCGGGCGAGTTTGTCCGAACGGCCTTCGGGTTTGGGCGTTTCGTACATGTCCCACAGGCAGCCCAAATCGTCGGCGGAAAACATAATCGCAGTTCGGCAACCCACATCCACGCCGTGCAAATGGAAGTCGGCGGGGTTCAATGGATATTCGCTGCGGAACACGAGATGGTCTTTGGTCAAAGGCTGAAGCGTGCCTTCGCCTTTGGGATACATTTGCGTGATGAGCTTGCGGAAAGATTGCTCGAAGGCATCGCCGTTGTCCGGGCAACCAGCCATGCCCAGAATAAATCCGCCTTGGTCGATATAGGCTCTTAGTAGCAACGCCTCTTGGTCGCTGAATTGATGGGCTTTGTCGCCGCTGATATAGAGGATCGGCGCTTGGCGGATTTCCGCAAGAGGATTGGCCGTTTTGGTGTTTTGGTTCCGCTTAAAATTATCGAGCGCCTGATTTAAATTCAGCACCTGCCAGGTAACTAGCTTGGGCCATTTGGGCAGCGTGCTGATGTGTTCGGTCAGTCGGCGAACATCGCTGGGGTGGCGGTTCCAATCATCAGTTTTGACTTGCTGGGCATTTTTGGGTTCGCCGTACATCAGCTTTTGCACCAACACCGGCGAAAGCCCTTTGGAGAGAAACAATAATGCGAAACTGGTTCCGATGACCGGGTCTTTTTCGTAGGCTCCCAGCCCTTCCCAAGCCCCGATCTTTTGGATTTTGTTTTGCGTGGCGACTAAATATCTGGCCCATTCGCGATACCAGTCTTGAGTTCCGAAAAACCTCCGGGCGCTTAAGCGACCGGCGCGTTCGACTCCGTAGGCGTAGTACAAAATCCGTTCCGAATTGCCGGGGTTGTTGCCCACGCCGGCATGGCGGCCCATCCAGGCCAAGGCTTTTTCCAAGGGTTTGTTGTCAGGCTGCATGCGGCAGCAGAGCGGTTCGCCATCGGGGGTTTCATCTTGGGAAGGGTCGTGCAAATGGGATTCGCAAATCACCAACGAGGCAATCCCGGCGGCGGTCATGCTGCCGGTGGGTTTTTGATTCTCGAACCTGGAATTGGTGGTGTAGTTCCAACCGCCATCGGATTTTTGGTTGTCGAGCCAATGCTGCCGGGCGCGTTCCCAAGTGCTGCGTTTGATGGCGACTCCCGCCGATGCCGCCGCGTGCAAGCCCAGAATCGCATATTGGGCGTTGCTGCGGTCGCCTTCCCACTGTGCGCGGAGTTCCCCCGAAGCCGTGTAGCCCCACGAACCGCGATGATCGCCCTTTGTGTTTTGGGAGGCTTCCAACTTGGCGGCCAATTGCTGAATCCGCACGAAATCGCGTTTGCCGTCGTCCGCTGCTTCCAAAGCCATTGCCATTAAGGCGATTTCGTAAGTCCAATCGGGTTGCGGTTCGTGGACTTTTCGCAGATATTTCAAGCCATTTTGCACGGTGACTTCGCCAGTTTTCATGCCCGAATTGAGCAACGCCAACAGTACCAAACTGGTGACTCCGACTTGAAACCGGGCGGGAGCGCGGCCTTCCACAGTGACTGACCAAGAGCCATCGTCGTTTTGTGCCCGCACCAAATAGGCTTTGCCCAACTCGATGGATTGCAGCACCTGCTTCGCCGAGATTTCCGCCGATTGAACCGCCACGGGCCGATTCAACACCCCGACACAGACCAGAAATGATAAGATTACCGAACATCCGCGATTTCGCATCAGAGACTCCTTGCAAGAACGCCAACGGTTTTCCTTTTCCATTGTACCGGCAGCCTTCCCATCCTCCCAGGATTACTTTGCCTCGAACGCGGCTTTGCGTGAGATTCTTTTTCAGATTGCGTTCCAATGGGTTTCTAAGGCTTGCAGTTGGTGGTTCAATTCCTGTTGGCATTCGCGTTCGGTTGGACCTGCCGCGAAGAGGGAACAGATGGGAAAACCGCGTGCGATGATCTCCCCCGCGGGCGGGCGGTCGGCCAGAATGGGCAGGCTTGGCAAGAGCGCATCCCGCTTCGCAGCCCATGCTCCCCAAGGCGGAATTCGTATGTCGCGGTCTGCGTAGATTACTTTCTTCCCGATGCAGAGAGGCTTCGCCGGTTTGTCTTGCCAAGGCATGATGCCCAAATGTTGCGTTTCATGGGCAAGCGGTTGCCAACTTTCACAGGCGTGTTGATGCACCGGCAACAAGCCCGTGTTGTAGGCGTGTTCGTAGAGTTCCACGGTCGCGGTATAACGGGGATTGACTTCGGTCGGCCACAAGCGAGTTCCATCGTGAAGAAAATCCATGCCCCACAAACCCCGCAAGGCAAACCTCCGTCCGACGACTTCCCCGATCCGCAAAAATTGGCTTTCCAAAACTGGGGATAAAACGATTGGCCCCACCGCCCCGCCGTAACCGAACCGCGCACCGGGCAGGTTCGCCGAAAACAGCCGCGATGTTCCGATAAAGAACGTGCGGTTTCCTTCCGAGAGAAACACCGCCGAGACCGCTTCGCCTTCCGCCCGTTGTTGAAACAGATGCGGTTTGCCCAGCGTGGATAGATTTTCCGCCGATTGCTCGGCGGCTTTGTCCCAAACGAAAATGCCTTGGCCGCCCGCGCTTCGGCGGGGTTTGAGCATCCATCGGCCATCGGCGGGAGGCGGTTTATTTTCGGGCCAGATTTCCAAAGTGGGCAACCCGGCTTCGACCAGCGATTTTGCCAAGCGGCGCGGATTGCGAACGGCCCGCACGACCTCCGCCGGGTTTCCCCAATGGGGCTTGCTTTTCGATAAGGATTCGATGAGTTGCGGATGGTTTTCCAAAGCTCCGGTTGCCAACCAGGGCATATTTGGCCAAGCGGAAAGCACCGCGGGCAATTCGCGATACGTTTCGATCCGCCGAGATTGGAATGCGGATTCCCGGAGGTCTTCATCGCCGAAAAAATCCACCGCCCAAACCCGCCGGCCCGCCCGCGCTGCCGACTGAACCGCCGCCCGCGCACTGGCCCCCAGAATCAGCACGTCCAAGGCATCGGCGTTCGCTGGGGGTCTCTTCATCGTCTGCGAAATCTCTTTCGGAAACCGTTGTCGCTGGAATTTTGGTATCCAACGTGTTATGAAAAGCCGATCGTTCAAAACAAGTTTTGGTTTGTCAACTTAGGTTCCGAAGAGAATGGGTTCCCCCAGGGAATTTGTCTGCATTCGGATCACTCGCTCATCGTAGCTAGGAAAGGGAGAACGCGGCAATGACGTTTCACGTTGGAGAAGCCTTGGTCGGCGAAGGCAATGAAGTCGCCCACATCGATTTAATCATTGGGGACAAGAACGGCCCGGCGGGCATGGCGTTCGCGAATGCCCTGGCCAACCAAAGCAAAGGCCACAGCAATCTGCTCGCCGTGCTGGCCCCGAACTTGGCGGTCAAACCCTCCACGGTGATGATTACCAAAGTCACAATTGCCGGTGCCCGCCAAGCCGTGCAAATGTTCGGCCCGGCCCAATATGCCGTCGCCAAAGCCGTGGCCGATGCCGTCGATGAAGGCACGATTCCCAAAGATCAGGCCGAGAAACTGTGCATCGTTTGCGGCGTGTTCATTCACTGGGAAGCGGCCGACGACAAAAAGATTTTCGAATACAACTACGAAGCCACCAAACTTTCGATCGAACGGGCCTTGAAAAACGAACCCGCCGTCGAAGAAGTCAGTGCCAAAAAAGCCGATGCCAAACACCCGTTCTCCGGGGTTTAGAGTATTTCTCCTTTGTCAGTGGTCCGTTGTCCTTGGGAAAGAAAGCGGCAACGGACCGAGGACAGATTTCAACGGACCAAGGACAAATAACAACGGACCGATGAAAACCATTCTGTTCCAACTCGATACCGATCCCCAGCCGAGCACGTTTGATCGCGTGGTCGCGGTGGATGCGGGTGTGGACGAGGTTTTCAGCTACAGCGGCGTGACTCCCGAAACCGTGGAAGCGTTGATCCACGGCGGGATGTTCACCCGCGGGCCGAAGGATCTGAAATCGACGGCGGTGTTCATCGGCGGCAGCCGGGTTTCGGCGGGCGAAGATTTGCTGAAGCGGGTGAGCGAAGTGTTTTTCGGCCCGATGCGGTTGTCGGTGATGATGGATTCCAACGGTTCCAACACCACCGCCGCCGCTGCCGTGCTTGCCGCCGGGAAACATCTGGAACTGAATGGGCTGCATGCTTTGGTGGCCGGCGGAACGGGTCCGGTCGGCCAACGGGCGGCGCAACTTTTAGCCGCCGCGGGGGCGCACGTCAATTTGGGTTCGCGAACTTTAAAGCGCGCCGCAAAACGTGCGAAGCCATCAAACGGCATCTGCCGGAAGCCAAGCTCGCAGCCTTGCGAGATGCAAAGTGAAGTCGGCAAACGCATTGCCACGGAAACGGTTTCGCTCGTCATCGCCGCCGGTGCTGCCGGGGCGGAATTGTTGAGCGCCGCCGACCTCAAGCTGGCGACGAAGTTAAAAGTTGCGATCGACTTGAATGCCGTCCCTCCCACGGGTTTGGGCGGACTGGAAATCACCGACAAGGCCACCGAACGCCACGGCCTTATTTGTTACGGAGCCATTGGGGTGGGCGGGACAAAAATGAAAATCCACAAAGCCGCCCTGAAAAGCTTGTTTGAAGCCAACGACCGCCTGCTCGACACCGAAGCCATCTTCGCCATCGGCCAAACCTTGGCAAGTAGTTAGGCTATCGACTTTAGGCTACGGGAAGGCAAACGACTGCGTTTCCATTGCCGAGCTTGGCGTGTGTGTTTCAAGAAAGTAAATGAGTGACCGATATTGGCTGAAAACTGAAAATTATGCCGACTGATATGATTTCCACCGATGCCGCTTTGTTGCAATTGGGCACGCACGCTTTTTCTTCGCGGTTGATCGTGGGCACGGGCAAGTACGCGACTTACGAATTGATGCGGGAATGCCTGGAAATCAGCGGGGCGGACGTGATCACCGTCGCGGTGCGGCGGGAACGCTTGGTCGATGCCCAGGGCCGAAACATATTGGATTTCATCGACCTTTCGCGATACACAATTCTGCCGAACACGGCGGGTTGTTTTTCCGCCGAGGACGCCGTGCGCGTGGCCCGCTTGGGTCGCGAGATTCTTTCCGGCTTAGAAAACCCCGGAGCCGATTGGGTCAAGCTGGAAGTTCTGGGCGACACGAAAACCCTCCTGCCCGATCCCATCGCCACGTTGGAAGCCACGGAACAACTGGTGGCGGAGGGCTTTCAGGTGCTGTGTTACACCACGGACGACCCGATCACCGCTCGCCGATTGAAACAAGCCGGGGCGACTTCCGTGATGCCGGCGGGCAGCCCCATCGGCAGCGGGCAAGGGATTCTCAATCCCAACAACATTCGCATCTGCTTGGAATACCTGAAAGAGAACGATCCGACTTATCCCGTCATTGTGGATGCCGGCGTGGGAACGGCCAGCGATGTGGCCATCGCGATGGAACTCGGCTGCGACGGGGTGTTATTGAACACGGGCATCGCCGGAGCCAAAGAAGCCCGCCTGATGGCCGAGGCCATGAAACTCGCATGTCGAGCCGGTAGGTTGGCCGCTCAAGCGGGACGAATTCCCAAAAAACTTTACGCCACGGCTTCCAGCCCCGAAAGCGGGCGAATCACTGCGAGTTCCTAAGATCGGCGAGGCGAGCGGGGGGTGTCAGCCCCCCGGTTAGACACAGGTGCTTGAAAGAGTTTGCGTTTTGCCGGGATTGCTCTTGATTCGGCGTCTTTTAGAACATACGAAGTAACCGGGGGGCTGATGCCCCCCGCTCGCCCCATGACAACCGAAAACGGATTGATTGCAAAATGGATTCTGCCCAAAAGACACCGCCGCCGGCGGCTTATGCCGGCCCCAAAAAGACGGCGACAATTATCATTTTCGGAGCATCCGGGGATCTGACCGCGCGGAAGTTAATGCCCGCACTTTATGCGCTCTGGAAGAACGGGTATCTTTCGGATGAAGCCCCCATCATGGGCGTGGCTCGGCGGGATAAAACGGATGATGGCTTTCGCCAAGAAATGTTGGAGGCCATCAAAAAATCCAGCCAATGCGACACCCCCAGTTCGGACGATTGGCAAAAGTTTGCCCAACGGCTGTTCTATCGCGAGGCCGACCTGACCCATCCCGATGACTTCAACGCGCTGCGGGAACAATTGGAATCGCTCGAAGAAACTCGCAACCCTCAACATCGGCGGTTGGCGTACTTGGCGACGGCTCCTTCGCTGTTTCTGCCCACCGTGAAGGGGCTGCACCATGCGGAGATGATTCCCCCGCCGCATCAAGACCGCTGGCTCAGGGTAGTGATCGAAAAACCGTTTGGCCGCGATTTGGCTTCCGCCGAACAATTGGCCCAAGATTTGGGCGAGATGCTCGATGAAAGCCAAATCTACCGCATCGACCATTATTTGGGCAAAGAAACCGTTCAGAACATTTTGCTGTTCCGTTTTGGAAACGCGATTTTCGAGCCATTGTTCAACCGCAATCACGTCGATCACGTGCAAATCAGCGTGGCGGAATCTCAAGGCATCGAAGCCGGCCGCGGGGCCTATTACGACAAAGCCGGGGCACTCAGGGACGTGCTGCAAAACCACGTTCTGCAACTTCTCTGCCTGATCGCGATGGAACCGCCGGCGTTGTTCAACGGGCAGTTCATTCGGGATGAAAAGAAGAAAGTTCTCGAAGCCTTGGCTCCGGGAGATCCCAACATGGACCATTGGGCCATCGCGGGGCAATACGGGGCGGGAACCGTTGATGGAGAGCAGGCGATTGCTTACCGCGAGGAAGACCGCGTGGCTCGTGATTCTCGCCGGGAAACTTTCGTGGCGATGGATGTCCGCATCGAAAATTGGCGCTGGGCCGGTGTGCCGTTTTATCTGCGGACCGGCAAACGCATGCCCGCCCGCGTCACAGAAATCGCGGTGCAATTCAAACAGCCGCCCAAGCATCTTTTCACCACCGTGGAATGCGAAGGCGACATTTGCGATCTCGTGCAAGCCCGCCCGAACACGCTGGTGTTTCGCATTCAACCGAAGGAAGCGATCACGCTGCAATTCTGCACGAAACGCCCCGGCATGCAGTATCAAATCGAACCCGTTACAATGGATTTCGCCTACGCCTCCGCGTTTCAACGCTGCCTGCCGGAGGCTTACGAGCGTTTGCTGTTGGAAGCCCTGCGGGGGGATTCCACGCTGTTCACGCGGAACGATGAATTGGAAACCGCCTGGCGATTTCTGACCCCGGTGTTGGAGCATTGGGAACAACCTGAGTTTCAGCCCCAACCTTACGCCGCCGGCAGTTGGGGGCCGAAGGCTTCCGAACAACTCCTCAAAAAAACCGGCAGACATTGGCGGACGCCCGGAAAGGCAGAGAGCGGCGAGCGGAGAGTGGAGAGCCAGAATGGCTAACCGCCGAATGACCAACCATCGAAAGCAGTGTTCCCAAGGTGGCGCGGCTGCGCCGCAAACCCTGGGCTTTGGAATGTTACGCCTTCGGCGTAAAGAGATCACAACCGGCTCTTGCCGCGACAATTTACACTGACACAGGAAATAAAAGTTTCCATCCTTAGTCGCTCATAGAAATATCATTCCCGAGGAAAGAGAAACCTTCATGGAGATTCTGTTAGCCAATCCGCGCGGGTTTTGTGCGGGGGTCAACATGGCCATTGATTGCCTGGATGAAACCATCCGCATGTTCGGCTCGAACGTGTTCGTCTATCACGAAATCGTGCATAACAAATACGTGGTGGATCGGTTTACCCAACAGGGGGTGACCTTCGTAGATTCCATCGAGGAAATCCCCGTGGGTTCCATCCTGCTTTACAGTGCGCACGGGGTCTCGCCGGAAGTTCGCGCACTGGCCCGATCCCGCAAGTTGCAAACCATTGATGCCACTTGCCCGTTGGTGACCAAAGTGCATTTGGAAGCGATTCGCTTTGCCCGCGATGGTTACAACATCATTCTGATCGGGCACGAAGGGCACGATGAAGTCATCGGCACAATGGGCGAGGCTCCGAAGAGCATCACGCTGGTCGAAACCCCCGCTGAAGTCAATTCCTTGCCCTTCGGTTCCGATGACAAACTGGCGTATCTCACCCAAACCACTTTGAGCGTGGGCGAAGCCAATGCGGTGATCGAGGCTTTGAAAGCCAAGTTCCCGCACATCATCGCCCCGCCCAAAGAAGACATTTGCTACGCCACCACCAACAGGCAAGATGCCGTCGCCCAATTGGCTCAAGAAGCCGATTTGGTGATCGTGATGGGCAGCCAGAATAGTTCCAATAGCCGCCGGCTACAGGAGATCGGCAAGACCTTCGGGAAACCCGCCTATCTGATTGATGGCGTCGAAGAGCTAAACCCAAGCTGGTTGGGTGGGGTTCAAACCGTACTCATCACAGCGGGAGCCAGCGCCCCCGAAGTCGTTGTGCAAGAGTGCGTGGATTACCTGATCGAACACCATCAAGCCAGCGTGCGGGAAGCGGTGATTCGCGAAGAGCACGTCACTTTTCCTTTGCCTCGTGAACTCCGGCAACTGCAAACCGGCACTTGAACTCAAGAACCGGCGGCGAGCGACTTGCCGTTCACTTGAACTCGAGTTGTTCCTGCATTTGCCGCGGTGCGCCGGCGTGGATCAGATACTTTCGCGAGACCTGATCGGAAAGTTTGTTGAGGCCATCTTCCACGTGGTTGAGCAGCTTTTCCAACGCCGACTTGCGGTTGTGGGGAGGCTTCACCAATTGCTGCACATCCGCCATTTGCACGGCGTGCAACGTGGACATGATTGTGCGTTGGTCGGCGGTTCGCAGGGGCAGAGATTCTTCGCGGGGCAAGTGGTTGACGTGATCGAACAAGACGACCAATTGAAACGCGATCGCTCGGGGGTTGGTTTCATCGGTGAGCAGCAAATCCAACACCGGAGCCGGCTGCAAACGGGCCAGATACCGCGAACGGTACGTCATCGCACTGTCGGCGATGTCCAACACGGCTTGCAGCACATTGACATTGTCTTCATCCCAGTGCAACAGCGTGTACCTTAATAGGTTGACCATCTGCTGCCCGCGTTCGATGCGGCGGCCGAAGTCCAAAAACCGCCAAGCCTGCCCGCGCGTCATCGCGTCCGACACCAACCCGTTGCAAGCCGCCAACTCGAACAGCAAGCGATCCAAACTGGCTAAGGCGTCGCCGAAATCCATGTCTTTCGGCGGGACATTCCGCAGAAACTCGGTGGCCAAACGGTTGATGATCCGCCAAGTGTCGAGCGAAATCCGGTCCCGCACCACCGAGGCTTGCCGATGGAGTTCCCGCAGCGTGGCCCTAAGACTTAAAGACTCTTCTTCTTCAAACACCGCCGAGAGCAAGGCATCATCGACCGCAGGCAGCGAGACTTTGAGGCTTTCGACCGCGAAGTCCGGCGCGATCAAACCCCGGCCCGCTAAGACTCGCATCAAGGGGGGGACTTCGGTCACGCCATCCAATTTCGATTCGACCGCCAAGCGATCGAGCAAAGCCCTTAGCAAGCGGGCCGCGCTGTCGGCGCGTTCCAGATTCCTTCCCAGCCAATACAAATGGTCGGCCACGCGGCTGGGGAGTTCCGCGCCGGATCGGCTCAGCCCCAACACTTGCTCGGTGGAACTCAGCAAGCTGACCGCTTTCACCGGACCGTCCGAAAGCACCCACGCATCTTTGCTGCATTCACCGGCGGCGATGGAAAGTTCTAACGGTTTCGCGCTGGAAGCCACGCGAATCAAACCGCCCGGCATCACCTCGTAAGAATCGCGGGTCGCCACCGTATAAGTTCGCACGGCGACGTGGCCTGGTTGCAAACGGCCCTCGCGAAACGAAGGCGCGGAAGACCTCAGAATTTTTTCTTGGGCCACGTACTTCTTCGGCTCGGCTTTCAGCCGGGCAATCCAATCTTCGCGTTCGGCTTTCGTCAGTTGATCGACCACGATTTCCTGCCGACCGCTTTGCACGTAGGCCGGCTTGATGACCAATTCATCCAAATGTGCCAGCACATATTTCAACGAATCGGGATTCCGGCACCACCATGAGGCAATCGAAGGCATTTTAAGCGGCTCGCCCAGCAGCGTTTGGCAGAGTGCCGGCAGATACGCCATGAACAAAGGCGTTTCGACCAACCCGCTGCCGAACCCGTTCACCACGGAGACCTGCCCCGCCCGTGCCGCCTGCAACAAGCCCGGAATGCCGTGCGGCGAGGTTCCGCCTAGTTCCAAGGGGTCGCAATCGGCATCGGGAATGCGGCGGTAGATTACATCCACCGGCAGCAATCCGCCCAGCGTTTTCAAAGCGACCTGATCGTTCCTTACCGCCAAATCCCCGCCTTCGACCAGCGTATATCCCAAGTACCGAGCCAGAAACGCATCCTCGAAATAATACGGATGCTTCGGCCCCTGCGTGAGCAGCACGATCCGCGGGTTTTCTTGATGATGCCGGGCTGACTCGTGCAGGTTTTCCTGCAACGCCATGAAAAACGAAGCCAACCTTTGCACGCGGCAATCTTGAATGAGATGCGGCCAGGTCCGGGAAGAGACGATCCGGTTTTCCACGGCATAACCGGCCCCGGAAGGAGATTCCGCGCGGTCAGCCATCACCCACCAGCGGCCATCAGGAGAGCGGGCGATCTCGGCGGCGTAAAGATGAACGTGCTTTCCACCCGCTGGCGGTATCTCGTGAAAAGGCAATAAATAACGCGGATGGCCAAACACGGCTTCCGGCGGAAGATGCCCTTGGGCCAGCAGGTTTCGAGGACCGTACAAATCCGCCAGAATCAAATTCAGCAACCGCACCCGCTGCTTTAATCCTTCGGAAATCGCATGCCATTCGCCCGCAGAGTACACCACGGGAACCACGTCCAATTCCCAAGGCCGGGGTTTGTCGTTCGATTGCCCGTAGACGTTGTACGTTACGCCGTTTTCGTGAATCAGCCGATCCGCCAATTGCCAACGGCGGGACAGTTCTTGCGTTTGCACACGCATCAGCGAGCGCACCATGCCCTGCCAATGGGTTCGCAATTGCCCCGGTTGAGACAGCATTTCATCGTAAACGCCATCGGGGGCCGCGTATTGTCTTAATAGATTTTCTCCGATGCTGCCGGCTTCGGGAATCTGGGTGGTGCTCATAGATGGTGGCGATGGCGGCGGAGATCGAGGGTCAGCGGAAATTCGGGATTGACAGGTTCGGAACTCACCTGAACCGTTCCCCCAGTATGACCCATTTTGAAGAAACGGGAAGCCCTGCGACTTTCCGCCTCCAACGCATTTACGGGAAATTGGGCGGGATTGAGTCCGCCTGGGTGGTCTATGTGGTATTTGCAGCCTCCCACCGAGCGATGATTCCAACGGTCCACCAAGTCGAACGTCAACGGCGTATCCATGGGGATCGTGGGATGCAAGCAACTCGGCGGTTGCCAGGCCCGATAACGCACGCCCGCCACGTATTCCCCTTCGATGCCGGTGGGAGCCAGCGGAACTTCCCTGCCGTTGCAGAGAATGGAATACCGCTCGCTGTTCAGCCCTTGGATTTTGACTTCCAAACGTTCGACCGAGGAATCCACGAATCTCGCCGTGGCTCCGCCCGCCGGTTCTTCGCCCAAAACGTACCAGGGTTCCACCGCCTGCCGGAGCGTAAGATCCATGCCTTTCTCGTTCATTTTGCCGATCACAGGGCAGCGAAATTCAAAGTGCGGCAGGAACCAGGCCAAATCGAAATCGAAGCCCGCCGAGCGAATCCCGCCCAGCACATCCCGAAAATCTTCCATCAAAAAGTGAGGCAGCATGAACTTATCGTGCAGCGAAGTTCCCCAATTGATAAGTTCCTCGCGGTAAGGCTGCTCCCAAAACCGGGCCACCATCGCGCGGACCAACAACTGCTGCGTGAGCGACATTCGCGCGTGCGGCGGCATCTCGAAGGCGCGGAATTCCACCAGCCCCAAGCGGCCCGTGCTGGAATCCGGGGAATACAACTTGTCGATGCAAAATTCCGCCCGGTGCGTGTTGCCCGTCAAATCGACCAGCAAATGCCGGAAGATGCGGTCCACCAACCAAGGCGGCACGGGGCCGTGTTCGGGGATTTGCTCCATCGCAATTTTGAGTTCGTAAACCGCATCCCGGCGGCCTTCATCCACGCGCGGGGCTTGGCTGGTCGGGCCGATGAACATTCCCGAAAACACATACGAAAGCGATGGATGATTCACCCAATACGCGATCAAACTCCGCAGCAAATCCGGTCGGCGGAGAAACGGGCTGTCGGCGGGCGTGCGTCCGCCCAGCACCAAATGGTTGCCCCCGCCCGTGCCGGTGTGCCGACCGTCGAGTTGAAATTTTTCCGTCCCCAGCCGCGAGTAATGGGCATCTTCGTAAATCCCCGTGGTGATCGCGACCAATTCCTTCCAATTGCCGGCGGGCTGCACGTTGACTTCAATTACGCCGGGATCGGGCGTGACTTTGATGAGCTGCAACCTTTCATCCTTGGGCGGCATATAGCCTTCAATCACCACCGGCATCTCCAAGGCTTCGGCGGCTTGCTCGATCTTGGCGATCAGATGCAGATAATCTTCCAAGCGTTCGACCGGCGGCATAAAGACGTGCAACCGGCCATTTCGCGGTTCCACGCACAACGCCGTGCGCACCATATCCCCCGGCCCGTAATCGCGATCTTCTTCGCTCGTCTCGCTTGCGGACTCTTCGGGCTTTGCTTTCCGCAATTGGCCCACGGGGCGGGTTTCCGGGGTGAGTGAGTTGGCCAACTCGGCTCGGCTGGGAAGTTCCAAACGCGGAGCGAATGGATCGCGGTCGAAAAACCAAGGGCGATCTTCCCCGGAGGATTTGAATAAGTGATCCAAAGGCAGCCGCAGCCCCATCGGCGAGTCGCCGGGGATTAGAAACAATTTCTCGGAACGAATCGGCCAAGGCCCGCTGATCCAACGCGGCTTGGCTTGCCACCATTGATGACGGATCGGCAACATGCAGCCCACCGGCGTATCCATCCCGCGTTCGATCACGTGCGCCAACCGCCGGCGTTCTTCGCCATCTTTCAAATCCCATTGGCTGGGATCGACATGCACCGGCAACCTCTGCTCTTCTTGCAGAAAATGCCAAACATCTTCATACGCGGTGACGATCCATTTCGGGTCTACGTCCAATTCACTCGCCAGTTGGCGGGTGAATGTGTGGGCATCGTCCGGGGTGTGCTTGTATTCGACTTCTTCCTTCGCAATGAGATCGAAATTATTCCATAACGGTTCGCCGTCCGTTCGCCAAAAACAACTGAGCGCCCAGCGCGGCAGCGATTCGCCGGGATACCATTTCCCCTGCCCGTAATGCAACAACCCGCCGGGAGCAAACCGATCCGCCAGCCGAAACAATAAATTGGAAGCCAACAATTTTTTCGTGGGGCCGACGGCGGCGATGTTCCATTCTTCGCCATCCATGTCGTCGATGGAAACGAAAGTGGGTTCCCCTCCCATCGTCAGCCGCACGTCGCCCGCTTTCAACCGTTCATCCACCGCGTGGCCTACGGCCTGGATTTTTTCCCATTGATCTTCGGTATAAGGTTTCGTCACGCGGGGATCTTCGTGAAACCTTTTGATGGACATTTCAAAATGGAATTCGGTTTCGCATTTCTCCACGCCGCCGGCGATGGGGGCGGCGGTCATCGGGTGCGGTGTGCAAGCCAACGGAATGTGCCCTTCGCTGGCGAATAATCCCGAAGTGGGATCCAATCCCACCCAGCCCGCGCCCGGCAAATAGACTTCCACCCAGGCGTGCAAATCGGTGAAGTCGTTTTCGGGGCCTGATGGCCCATCCAGCGATTTCACGTCTGCCGTCAGTTGCACCAAATACCCGGAAACAAACCGCGCGGCGATGCCCAAATGCCGGCAAAGCTGCACCAACAACCAACTAGAATCCCGGCAAGAACCCGAACGCTTCGCCAAGGTTTCTTCCGGCGATTGCACGCCGGGTTCCATGCGGATCAGATAACCGATGTCTTTTTGCAACTTCTGGTTGAGGTCCACCAAAAAGAATATCGTCCGCCTGGGAGTTTTATCCACGGCGTTTAAGTATTCTTGAAATTTCGGCCCCCACGCTTCGGTTCGCAAGAAAGGCCGCAGGTCGTAGATCAAATCTTCTTCGTAGGCGAACGGGTATTCTTCCGCCGAGTCTTCGATGAAAAAATCGAAGGGATTGATGACCGTCATCTCGGCGATCACGTCCACATCCACGCAAAACTCGCGGGTTTTTTCGAGAAAGACCAAGCGGGCTAGATAATTGCCGTGCGGGTCTTGCTGCCAATTTAGGAAATGATTTTCGGGCAAAATCTTGAGGGAATAACTTAAAATCGGCGTCCGGCAATGCGGCGCGGGCCGCAATCGAACGACCTGAGGCCCCAAATTGATCGGGCGGTCGTAAGTGTATTTCGTTTGATGGTGCAGTGCGATTTGGATGGTCATGAAGTGGAAAACTCAAGGTGGAAAGTTCAGAAGGGAGAGTTCAAAAAATACTTCAACAGAGAGACAAACAGCGAGCGGGGGCTGATGCCTCATAAGAATCTAATTAAGAGATAACTCCTTTTGCAAACAAATTTTATAACAAAAAACTCAGTTGTGGCTGAGATCAGTCATCGCATCCGAAGTGCGGACCATTTTCAAAAGAAAGGGATGGTCGAGTTTGGTCCGCACTCGATTACAATACAATACGATCACCCCGCCTGTTTGGCCAGTGTGAGGATTTCTTCCTCGGCGAGTTGTTCCGTGAGCAGCAGCGAGCGGTCCGCTTGGACGGCGAGCGATTCTCTGCGGGAGGTTAGAGTTTTTTGGGTCGAGGAAACGGATTGAGGGTTTTCATTATGCTCAGAGCAGATTCTCGAATGGATTTTTGTTCATTCTGATTCACGGAGACTTTTAGGAGGGCATCGATATCATGCTGTTCCACGGCGGTGACTTTTCCTGAAAGCAATAGGATCGCAAAAGGGCACACCACACGAACTGGCATCATCTCTTGGGGATCACAGTAAAGTTTGCACAATCGGGATACGACCGAATTCGCCTTGCGCGGGTGGGGTCGTAAGTTGCAGACCTCCGGACAACAACAGGCGAAATTGAACATCGTCGTTTTTGTCTTCGATCACTCGCATAAAAGATTGGGTTGTTTCTTCTCTGTAAATTTCCACCAACCCAATCGCTCCCGCCGCGGCAAATCGGCATTCAAGCGACTCCTTTTTGTTCTCGAGAACCTTAAGGAGCAGCTTGCAAGTCTCTCGCACCTGTTTGTCTTCTTCAGGGATCGATTGGAACACAACTCCAGCCGCGGCTATCGAAGCCTGCCGAATGAGCAATTCTTTCTCTTTCATCAGCGGGATCAAATGTGGCAATAATTGTTGCGGAGGCACAACCTCAAGACAGACCACAACGGCCGTGATTCGTGTCTCCCAAGATTGTTGCTGATCGGCAAGGAGTCGGAGCAATCGCGGAATCGCTACTCTGAGCAAGGGATCTGTAGCGATGTGCTTCGATTCAGTCTGGCCGGAGTCCCGTTTAATCTCTACGGAGGCAGGTTGATTCGCCTTTGCCATCGCCTCGAATGTTGATGCGGCTTTTTCCCTGCACTCAGCATTTGAGCTTTTTAATTCATTCAGAAGAATCTCTGCGAGGATATTTTCCTCCGCATACGGCGGTGCAAAAGTAGACGGTCTCGAACCCGCATCGGCGGCAGGCGGTGCCATGACTAATATGCATCCCAAAAGGAATGGGGCCATCTCGATTCTCCAATTCGTAAAAAGCTCGCCAGATAAAACCCTGTTTCGCTCCGCTGAAAAACGCAGACAACCGCAACGCCAACGCGAACACAAAACAGACAACGGCAAGTTGAACGGCGGCATGGCAAATGAAATTGGGGGGCCATTATGACAGAACATGCCGGAGTTTGGTCCGCACAGCGAATCCTACCATTACTCGATGGTCACGCTAAGGTTCGTGTAGTCGATAACCAAACGATGACCGACCAGCAACCCAATGCCGAGCAAGGGGAACTCGCCCTCATTGGCTATGGCTTCCACGGGAACCTCTTCATCAAACAATTCCAATAAGCACGAAAACGATTCCAACATCACGACACGCCCATCGGCGAGCGTGGCTTCGATGCCCGCCGACTGCACCAATCCGGCGGCTTCGATCAGTCGTCTCGGCAACACCAGTTCGCCATTGAATGCCGTGTCAATCCAAGCCGTGATTGTTGTCGGTTCCGCCTTCAAATTCGCGCAAATTCGGAGTGGAACAGCGCCCGACCGAATTCATCGATGGACCCGTTCATGGATTCAAGACTCCGATGGTCACGGCGCTTCCGTGGCCCACGCGGACAGCGAAAACCAAGCGGTCGGGGTGCGCGATGCGGGAAGCCTGAATAGCCTCGCTGAGAGTTTTCCCAAGGAAATAATCCCCGGAATCTGGCTCAATCGCAACAAAAGCATTCCGATGATTTGCTTCCAGTTGGGTTCGCAATTGTGCTTCATAGAATTGTTTAGCCCGGCGGGCCATGTCGGCGGTTTGTTCGGAAACCATGTTTTGCTCCGCGGCAAGTGAGGCCAGTCCAATCTGCCTTCTGAGATGAAATGTGGATTGCTGATTTAATTGAGCCACACCTAAATGATATGCCGGGGGTTCAATCACATCCCCAGCAACTTGCATTCAATGTGTGGAGTGAATAGGAAACAACGACAAAATCAAGTGGGTCATCTCCAACAAAGGTCCAACATACTAAGGGTTCATGATTTCGAGTATAAATAAATTCGATTCTATGAAGTTTGCGATGGGTTTCCCCTACATCCCTCTTTACATCGATGCACATATCAAAAGTCAAGTAGGACAAATACCAAAACGGACAACACAATTATTTGATTTAGAGATTGGAGTATGAAGGCAGAAACGTGAACCATCTGATGCCTCGAAATCCTTAGTGAAAGTCGATTCCATTTTAGTTTACCCGGCACGATTAGCCAGGGTGAGAATTTCTTCCTCGGCGAGTTGTTCCGTGAGCAGCAGCGAGCGGTCGGCTTGGAAGGCAACCGCTTCGCCGTCGCGGAGCAAATGGAACTCGCCGGTTTTTTGGGCGGGCAACCGCAGCGAAACATCATCTTTGCATTCGCTGAGCATGGGCTTCATTTTGCGGATCGCGGTCGGTTCTTTGATTTTGCCCACCAGCCAAGTGCGGATGTTGTCCCGGCATTTGTAATCGAAATCGCCGGGGCTTTGCGTGGCCAGAAGCAACCCAATTCCCGCAGAGCGGGCGCGTTTCAATAGGTCTTCCATCGGGCCTTTGGTCGAGGGTTTGCTTTGGGCGGGTAAGTAGAAGTCGGCCTCATCGAACAAAAACACCGCTTGCAAATCGGGCGAGGGGTTTTGATCGCCCCAGCGTTTGACGGCCATCAAAAACTGCGACATCCAAAACTCAATGTCCAAACGGTCGCCCAAAAACTTGGTGCTGATGACCGAAAGTTTCGTCCGCCCTTGTTGGGCATGGTGGCCGGTTCCCAAAAGGACATCCACATCGAGAGATTCATCCTCCGTGGACAGCGTTCTGGCTCGGCTGAGTTGCAGCGTGGACAAATCTTGCACCAGCTTGTCGAAAGTTTTGGGATTCAACCGGCCCACCGCATTGACCAATTCGGGATCGCCCCGATGCACCATTTCGATCAGGCCCTGCAAAGTCAAAACCTTGCCGGAACCGCGCACGGCCAAGCAGTTGAATCGCGTGCGAGAGAATCCCGATGGAAGCCACATCCGCTTGCTTGCGGGTGTAGCCCATCATGTTCCCCAAAGCCGAGGCGGAATAATTCGCGACCAGTTCGCGGTCGAACGAAGACAGTTCGCTTAAACCTTCGGGAACGAGGGGAATCGACAAACCCCGGCCTTGTGGATTGCCCGGCGTGTAAACCGCGACATCGACCGATTCCCGCAGTCTTTGCTTTCGCTCTGAGGCGGCTTCGTTGGCGGCGTTTTGGTTCCAAAAATCGTTCTTGGCGTACCCGCACAAATCGCCTTTGCGATCCACCAGCACGGCGGGAATGCCTTCCAACAGCAAGCGTTCGATCAGGTTCAAAGCCACCGTGGTTTTGCCGCTGCCCGAACCGCCCAACAAGGCCACGTGCTGCGTGAGTTCGTTCGTCGTCACGCCCACGGGGGCGATTCGTCCGCGATGCGACGTGCCGATGGGAATTTGATCGGCGGCTTGCCAATCGGCGGCGGCTTCTTCGCCGGGTTCGGAAACCGGGGCGGCTTGTTCTTGCGCGAGCCGGGATTGCCGATGGGCATCGGCGGCGGAAGGCAGCACGGTGAGCGCATCCAAATCCAAGACCGCGCGGAGCGATTTGAGCTGCGCCAGCGGGCGTTCGGTTTGCAGCCAATCCGCGAAACCCGCTTCTTGTTCGTACTCGACCAAGAAAGTTTGCATGGCCCGCATGGCCCGCCAATCGGAATCCTCGACAACCACCCGCCTGCCGCCCACCGCAACCACGGCGGCGATTTGTTGGGCGATTTTGGTTTTCGGGTTGTCGGGGAAATCGGTGGAGCGGACCAGGATCGGAATCTCATCGCCCGCCCAAGATTGGATCTGTTCCACCTGCCGGCTGAGCGCACCACCCAACGGGCTTTTGTTACAGATACCGATTTTCAAAGTTTCCAAGCGGCCCGAGTCGCCTTGCACCTTGACCGAACATTTGCCTTCTTCATCCTTGGCGAGGAACCGATGCCCGGTGTCTACCTCCCGGCTGATGTGCGAAACCGACCAACTTAACAGCGTCGCCAAGCGGTCATCTTCATCCGGCGGCGGTTGGCGATGATCCGCCAGGCAATCGTTCCAAAGCTGCGTGAGATGAATAATCTGCTCGCCCAAATCCCCGGAAAACGAAGCCGCCGGCAGGTGTGCCCGCTGCGGAATCCTGACCGCTGACGGCGGCAACTTCCAAACCATCCACCATGCGGTTCTTATAAGTTCTGCACCAATCCAGCACGTCCCGCGTGCGGATATTGGTGATCTGTTCCAAGGCTTCCTTAGGGATCGGATAGGTGGGGTCGCTTTCGTCGAAATCCACATCGGCGGATTCGTACAAGAACCGCAATCGCTGGCCGACCAAACCCACGATCTCTTCCCAGGGTCTTTGGCTGCGGAGTTTCAACGGTTCCGGGTCGCGTTCCAGGCGGTCGATGAATGACCGCGTGAGGCTGCGTTTCAGCGGCGGGTACAAATCCTCCAAGCAGGAAATCACGAACAGCGAAGAAGGCACGCGCTCGGCCAACGCACAGACCGTGCCGACGGCTCGCCGGAAGCGCTCGGCATCGCGGTCGAGATGGGCCATGTCTTCCAACTGATCCACGCAAACCACCAGCGACACGCCTTGCAAAGCCCCCATCAGCCGGCCCAAAGTTTCGATGGTGCGTTCCGGGTCGGTGCGGGGAACCATCCCGCCCAATACCGCCCGGTCGCCGTCCGACAAATCTTCGCACCGTAAATAACTCAACACTCGGCTTTTGATCCGCGGCTCGTCTCGTTGCAAATACAACAGCGCCTGCACCAAATGCACGTCGCAGCCGGCGTAGCGTTCATCCTCGATAATCTGGTCGGCAAGATGGGCGATGAATTTCGCAAGTTGCTTCTCTTCAAACCGATCTTCGCGGAGCGATTCTTTTTCCTTCTTGAGTACCGAAGAGGGGATTTCCACCAAGGCATCGGACAGGCACATCAGCCCGCTGCCCTCCGAATGCGGTTCGTAATACGGTTGATCCAGCGAATCGATCAAATTGCTCAGCACGTATCGGCCGTAGTCATCGGTCGCGGAGGTCATTTGCAGATAGCCGCAATACCCCAATCGGCGGGAATGAACGTGGTTGCGGAAGACTCGCATCAAGTGCGTTTTGCCCGCCCCGGATTCGCCCAAAATTAACAGCGTTCGCCCGGCGGGAATTCCCCGGTGGCGTGGTGGCCTGATTCAAGAGCCTCGCAAAAACATCGCGGGCTTCTTCGTGGATGGTGGGCACATCGAACGGATCTTCCCGCCAAATTTCGTGCCGATGGCAGACCGAGCGAAACACCTCCGGCCCCTCGCCCGCACAAAACACCGCCAAACGCGGGTCGGCCTTCTCGGCGAGCGATTCCCGCTCCATCGCCTTCTCCGCCGTCTGATTCAAAACTTGCACGCCGCTCTTCAACCCATCCTTGCCGCGAAACAAACCCATCTGAAAATCCTTTCCGTGGAGTTTCTCAAAGATCAATCCGGCCGGATTGTACGCGGAAAACAAACCCAAGGCAGCGCGAGTTTTTTTGGGTAGTGTCCGCGTTTGAAATCGGGTTTTTGCCGTTTGGCACGAAAGTTGAAACCCGCCAAAAGCGCCTTCCTTCTATTAGGCTTCTTCAATGAGAGAATCCTCAGATAGCTCGATTAGCGTTTTTAGACGTTCAAAATCTTTTTTAGAAATTGGAGCACTCAACCGAAGCTCGAAAGTCTTTCCACCAGATAGTGGAAAAATAATAAACGGACCAGTCGACTTTAATCGTTCAGGTGGTCCCGGATTCCGGACGTGATCACCGATGGTCGACACCGGATCGCGGGCGGGCAGAAGCGAGAACGGATTTGGTGGAGGGGTTGGATGATCACCCACAATAGTCGGGTTACCATCTGTTTTTGGAGGATTAACAACCGTGAGTTCTTTCACGGGTACACCAGAGTCTTCTCCTACAAGAAAAGCCCATTCGCTATCTTCACTTAAACCAGCGATTTCCTTTGGTGCAGAAAACTGTTCAACTCCTTGATTTATCCATTGAACAAAATCACCAACATTAAGTGGTACTGCTCCATCGGATTCTTCCCCATTTTTATCAGGTAAAGTCAACTTTGCAAACCTGAGAGTTTGTCGAAATTGGTTGATAAAACTATCAACATAATCTTTGTTGAATAGTCCGTCTTCGCGCTCACGAATCAAATAAATGCGAATAGATATATCTTCTTTTGGGAGTTTTTGCTCGTATTTTTCCCATAATTCTTTATGGATTTTTGGTTTGAGTGCAACATCTTGAACGGCCCTGATCCACTTTGGGTGGTCCGCAGTGTATGTAACTAAATCAAGGGCTAAATTTGTAAGCTTGAACCGGCGAGAATCCCTTGCGCCTTCTTCATCGAGAAGACCGAACTGTTTTAGTGCAGAGATATAGCCTTGAAACACGCTATTGTTTGGTTTGTAGCCCAAATGTTGGGCCAATGCCTCAAGTGGAACGTGGTGCCTGTCTTCTGCCTTATAAATCACTTCCACTTTTTCAAGGCACTGTTCCAAGTTCACTGACGGATATGATGGACTTCGGACACGCTTCTTTTTGGATTTTGGGGTTTCAATCATTCACGGAACCTCACGTCAGAGTAACACACGGACCCATCTAATATATCGTACTCGCAATTCCGTCCACGTCAACAACATCAGCCTGATAAGATATTGATAAATCAAGATTTTCCCCGATTTTTATCAGATAGTGACAAGATTACCCGTTGACTTCCGGGAAGTGCCGCCTACAATGGGCGGACCTTTAGAGAAAAGGGGGTATGGAATGGCCAGAAGAGAAGAGAGCCCCGTTGACTTGGTTGCCGATTGGCGGGGCAATGAAGAGAAGTCCGGCGGAGGTGAGGTTTGGTGACCAACACCTCGCCGGGCAAGGCGACTTTTACGAGACTTGGGTTGGGGATGGTTCCCCCGGCTCCCTAGCACGGTTTCCGTTTGCGGTTCGATTCCGCCCCAAGTCTCAGTCTTTTGTCTGGAAGGTAGCCTCGTGGTTTGGGGCCACAGCGGATTTATAACCCGCCGGAGAGGGCCGGTTTGTACCGGATGGGATCGTAACCCCTGCCTTCCGCGTTTCTATATTACCCTGGGACCATTTGGCGTGGTTCCAGGGTTTTTAGCACATCCAGACGGGACCGCCTAAATGTAGCTAACACTTAACATTCTAGCGGTTTCGTTGCAAATAGAAAGACGAAATCGCTATGGCGAATTTCATTTTTTCACACCCCAGAAGCGGCTTCTTGCGAAATCCAGGGTGGGGGTCATTGCAAATTGGCGGGGGGTTGCCGATGATTCTCCGCTGGGGTGTTTGCATGGATTTTCCGGGGTGATGATGGTTTCGTGATAAAACTGCTGTTGATAATCCCCACGCTGGATCGTTCGGGAGCGGAAAAACAATTCAGCCTGTTGGCGACGAGGCTTCCGCGCGAGGAATTTGAAGTTCAAGTCGTCTGCCTCACCCGCGGCGGGCCTTACGAATCCCTGCTGCGCGAACAGGGCATTCCCGTCACCGTGCTGCACAAGCGGATGAAGTTCGATCCCGTGGCGTTCTTTCGGCTGCGAAAAATCATCAAAAGCCGGCAACCGGACATCGTGCATACTTGGTTGTTCGCCGCCAATGCTTATGGGCGGTTGGCGGTGGGAAACCGAGAACGGCCGCGGGTTATCATTTCCGAGCGCTGCGTGGATTCTTGGAAGCAAAGTTGGCAATTGAAGCTGGACCGAAAACTGATCCCGCGGACCCATCGGCTGGTTGCCAACTCGCAAAGCGTGGCGGCGTTTTATCGCGAGCAAGGTTTTCCCGAAGAACGCATCGCGGTGATTCCCAACGGCGTCGAACTTTGCGAGGAAGCCCCGCTGTCTCCCGAACGAAAAAACACGATTTTGAAGGAGTGGGACATCCCGCCCGATGCGCAAGTCGTGGGTTACGCGGGCCGGTTGGCTCCGCAGAAGCGGGGCATCGATTTGATTTGGAGCCTGCAACTTTTGCAGCAACTGACGAACCGGGTGTATCTCGTCATCATCGGCGATGGCCCCGACCGCGTGGACATGATGAAACTCGCTCAACACATGAGCTGCGATCATCTCGTGCGGTTTGTGGGCCATAAGGAAAACGTGCCCGAACTGATGCGGGCGTTTGACGTGGCTTGGCTCGCCAGCGATTTCGAGGGGCAATCCAACAGTCTTATGGAAGCCATGTCCGCCGGCGTGCCCGTGGTCGCCAGCGACATTCCCGCCAACCGCGAATTGGTGGTCGATGGCGAAACCGGGTTTCTGGTTCCCGTAGGCGACTGCCCCGCATTTTCGCAATTTACCGACCGCATTCTGGCCGATGCCGACTTGGCCCGTCGTTTGCGAGAAGCCGGTCGCGAACGCATGCGAACGCATTTCGATTTGGAAACGATGGTCGAATCGTACCGCAAACTTTACTTGGAAGCGGCGGGTTGAACGATGTGCGGAATCACCGGAGCCGCCTGGACCGCGAACGGCCCCCCGTTGCAAGAATCGGTCTTGGCCCGCATGGTCGCGGTGCTCGCCCATCGCGGACCCGATGCCGAGGGTTTTTATTTCAGCCCCCGGCAAGACAATTCCCAAGAGCCGGGAGCGGCCTTGGGGCATCGGCGGTTATCCATCATCGACCTGAAAAGCGGCGGGCAGCCGTTGTCCAACGAAGACGGCACGGTTTGGATTGCCTTCAACGGAGAAATCTACAACTACCGCGAACTGCGGCCGCTTTTGGAATCGCAAGGGCATCGGTTTCAGACCGACAGCGACACCGAAACCATCGTGCATCTTTATGAACAATACGGAACCGATTGCGTTTCGCATCTAAGGGGCATGTTCGCCTTCGCGATTTGGGACCAGCGGCATCGGCGGTTGTTCCTCGCGCGGGACAGGCTCGGCCAGAAGCCGTTGTTCTATCGGCAAGAGACCGAGCGATTTTTGTTCGCCAGCGAACTGAAAGCACTGCTGCAAATTCCGGGTGCGCCGCGAAGTCTCAATCCGCAGGCGCTGGATGCGTATTTGCTCTATCAATACGTGCCCTATCCGCTGTGCATGTTGCAGGGTTATTGCAAGTTGCCCCCCGCGAGTTGGGCGGTTTACGAAAACGGCAAACTGCACGTTCAGCGCTATTGGCAGCCGCCTTACGAAGATGTGTTCGCGCCGGACAACAACACCGCCGTTCGGGAATCCCCGTGGCCGGTGGAGCGTTGGCGGCGGGAACTTCGGCAAACGCTGACCGAAGCGGTTTCGCTCCGCATGCGAAGCGACGTGCCTTTGGGGGCGTTTTTATCGGGAGGCGTGGATTCCACAATCATCGCCGGCTTGATGCAGCAACTCTCCGAGCGCCGCGTGCATACGTTTTCCATCGGCTTTCCCGTGGCTCAATTCGACGAGCGGTCTTTCGCCCGGCAGGCGGCGGCTCATTTGGGAACCGAACACCACGAAGCCTTGGTTCAGCCCGAAGCCCTTAAAATTCTGCCCCGGCTGATTTGGCATTACGATGAACCCTTCGCCGACAGTTCCGCGATTCCTACCATGTATCTTGCCGAAATGACCAAACGGCACGTCACCGTGGCGCTTTCGGGAGATGGCGGGGATGAGTTGTTCGCAGGTTACGACCGTTACCGCGCGGTGGCCGTCGGCAGCCGATTCGACCGCTTGCCCGGGTTGTTGAAAAAACTTTTGACGTGGAAACTCTGGCAAAAAATCCCGGCCTCGGTTCGGCAAAAATCGTTTCGCCGACGATTGAAGCGGTTATTGGGGGCTTTGGGTCAACCGCCCGAAAAACGGTACTTGGCTTGGATCTCCATTTTCGATGAAGAGAGACGAAATTCGCTGTACACCGGAAATTTTCATCAGGAATTGGGCGAGGTAAACGCCTCTTCGTTTTTAATGCAGGCATACGCCGCCTGCCCGAACCGCGATTTTGTGACTCGCACAACCTGCGCGGATGTGTTGACGTATTTGCCCTGCGATATTCTCACCAAGGTAGACGTGGCCGGGATGGCGGTGGGTTTGGAGTGCCGCAGCCCGTTTTTGGATCATCGCGTGGCCGAGTTGGCGGCGAGAATGCCTTTGGAACTCAAAATGCACCACGGACGGGGCAAACAGATTTTGCTGGAAACTTTTGCGGATTTATTGCCGCCTGCGATCCAAAAACGCCCCAAAATGGGGTTCGGCGTGCCGTTGAATTCCTGGTTCCGCCACGAATTGAAACCACTGCTGCACGAAAAACTTTTGAACTCCAAGTCCCTGGAACGCGGATATTTTCGCCCGGAAGCGGTGCGGCAACTGGTCGAGGAGCACCAAACCGGACGCTGGGACCACAGCTATCGGCTTTGGTCGCTATTATGCTTCGAGGAATGGCACGAAATGTTTTTGGATTCCGCATTTCCTGAACCGCGAAGCGCTGACAGCACATAACGGATGCCAGCGGGAACCGGAGAGGACCGTTGTTAGGAACTCAGGCGTTCTTGGTAAAGGCGTTCGATGTCCGCCGCCGTCACGGTGATTTCCCGCGCGAAGCCCGTGTGCGAGCGTTCGTATTGAACTTTGGAGGCCAATTGTGGATGTTGATGCAAAGAAGAGGACAACCAGTGTCGATCTGCCTCGCTCAATTCGCCGATGCTGGGATCCCAAGCGGTGCGGGTTTCCATCACTAGGGATTCCAAACGCGGATCGTATTTGCTGAGATTCGCCATTGCGATGTTCCATCGATCAAAAACAGGGTTGAACGGAAAAACCCAATTCGGAGAAAATCCCAGTATAACGCGAAGCCGCTTCAATGGTAGCATCAGAGTTTGTGTTTCCTTCGACTTTGTTTGCGAAAAATGATGTCCGATTCCCACGAGAACCTAGCCGCCCAAAAACGCCGATTGCGAACTGAGATACTCTCTTTGCGGAACAACCAACCGGACAAGGAAACCGTTTCGCGAACCATCTTAGATCATCTATTTTCGTTGGCGGAATATCGAACGGCCCGTACGGTGCTGTTTTACGTGGACGTACGCAGCGAAGTCCGCACCCGCTGGGCGTTGCCTCTCGTGTTGGAAGCCGGCAAAACCTTGGTGGTTCCATATTGCGCGGGGCGGGAGTTGGAACTCTTTCGGCTCACGCATGCGGATGAGCTTCTGCCGGGGCGGTTTGGGATTTTGGAACCCGACCCGGCATTAAGGGATATTCCCCATCGGCGGGTTGCTCCCGAAGAATTGGATTTGCTCATTGTGCCGGGGGTGGCTTTTGATCGCCGCGGAGGGCGATTGGGACACGGGCATGGGTTTTACGATCGGTTGTTGGGCAAAATTCGCCCGCAGGTTCCGAAAATCGGCTTGGCGTTCGCAAGTCAAATCGTGCCTGCCGTTCCCACCGAAACACACGATGTGTATTTGGATTGTGTGGTGACGGAAAACGCCGTCTTTGCAAACGGCATTTCCTCGCGGTAAACGGGCGAAAATCGGGAAATTGGGAAGAATCCGTTGTACTTTGGTGCGCGGGCACTCTACCATAAAATGGCTGAGAGACCTCTTATTTCACGGCCACAGTTTCCTTTCGCAGCTCCAAAGTTACCGCTTGATTTCCTTCAATGGCTGCAATGAATTGGCCGTGTGCCTTCCAAATTCCCCACGGGAGTTGAACGAATGCTGAACATCTCGTGGCCTTTTCGCACGATGATGATGATTCTTCTGGGCCTTGTGTTCTTGGCGGGGTTCACGGGGGCTCAACAGCCCGATGCCGCCCCGGTGGCGGAAGAATCTCCGCTGTTGACGGAACCGGAATCTCCCGAAGATGCCTTTAAGGCGGCTTCGCTGATGCAGCGTCTCGGTCGGCCCAATCTGGCCAAGCGGTATTTGAAGCAATTCTTGGCGAGCAATCCCGATGAGGCGGCTTTGCTGAAGCTGCGCGACAAATCCGGGCCGGCGGTGTTCTTGCGATTGGCGAACGACCCCGGTCTTCGCCCGGAATCCAAAACACTGCTCGATCGGGTGAACGCCGCCTTCCGCAAACGCGGGGCCGACCCGCAGCAAATCAACAAACTCATCAGCGATCTTTCCGGCGGACCCCGCGAACGGGCGGTGGCGTTGGAAACGCTGCGAAGCGGCGGGACCGTGGTGGTTCCGCAAATGCTCAAAAGTTTGGCCACCGCCAATAACACCGAAAAAAGCGTGTTGATATCTGCGTTGGTGCAAATGGGGCAGCCCGTGGTTCCGCCGTTGTTGGGGGCCTTGGAAAGCCCCAACGAAGGGATTCGCGGCGCGGCAATCGAAGCCCTAGGGCATCTGGGCGCGGAAAACGTGGTTCCTTATTTATGGCGTCCCGCGTTCGGTCCAAACGAATCTCCCGCCACCAGCGAAGCCGCCCGCAACGCGCTTTCGCGAATCCTCAAACCCGAAGGCCGGCGAAACTTCCAGGTCTCGCCTTACGGAGCGGTCGCCCAAATCAAAAAAGTGGCGCTTCAGCATTTTCGCAACGAATACCCTTGGTTCCTCAAAGATGACCAAACTACCGTCAAAATTTGGACTTGGAATCCGCAAACTCAAACCGTGGCCCCGGTGGAAATGTCGCCCCGGTCGGCTTCGCTTTATCGGGGTTCGCTCTTGACGCGAGATGCCTTGATCTTATCTCCCAACGACCAAGAAACCCAAGCTCTGTTTCTGGGGTTTGTCTTGGCCGAGGTGATGGATCACATCGGCTGGAATGCCCCGCTGCCCACGGGACCGAACACCGCTTTTCAGTTGTGCTCGCCAGCGGAGCCGATGCGGTTGCGCAAACGCTGACCCTCTCCATGCAAAATGGAAACGTCCCTGCCGCCGTGGCGGCGCTGCAGGTCTTGGCACAAATCGCCACCCGCACGCAACTTTTCGGCTTCAACGCGGACCGCTCGCCTTTATTGGCAGCCTTGAATTATCCCAATCTCCGCGTGCAATTCGCGGCGGCGGTGACGATCATGCAACTCGATCCCAACCGCGACTTCCCCGGAGCCGAGCGCGTGGTGGATGTGCTTACGCGGGCCTTGGGCAATAGCGGCGGACCGGCGGTGTTGGTGATCGACTCCAATAGCGGACGGGCGAATACCGTGGCGGGCTTATTCCAACAATTGGGCTATCGCGGGCAGCCAATCACGATGCTCACGGGGCAAGCCGGTTTCCAAGCCGCCGTGAAACGAAACGATGTGGAACTAATCGCGATTCAAGCCAACGTGACAGAGTGGACGCTCTCGCAGACTTTGGCGAATTTTCGGACCGATGCCCGCACCGCGAACGTGCCGATTTTGATTTACGGTCCCGATTGGGCCGAGGCGAACGTCAAGAAGCTGATCGACCGCACCCCGCTGACGGGGTTTATCAAAGAATCCTTCACGCTGGATTTTTTCCGCAATCAGGTGGAGCCAATTTTGGAGAGGATGTCTGCCAAACCATTAAGCGAAGCAGAGCGGGCTGCCCAAGCCTCGGCGGGAGCGTATTGGTTGGCCCACATCGCCCGCACTCGGCGGACGAAAATCTTCGATCTGGCCTCGGCAGAAACCGCTTTGGGCGGCTCCGTCGAAAACCCGAACCTGGCCCAAAATGCCTTGGTGGCTTTGGGAGGAATCCCCACGAAAACCGCCCAGCAACGCTTGGAAGGCGTTGTGGTCAGCATTGCTCAAGAAGAACCGCTCCGCGAATTGGCCGCGATTCAATTGGCATTTCACATTCAACGCCACGGGTTGTTATTGACTTCCGATCAAGTCCGCGAGGTAAAAGCCGCCGCCGCCAAAGCGACATCTCCGCCGCTCTCGTCGGCGTTGACTTCGGTGCTGGGTTCGCTCAAACCCAACCCCCAAGCGGTGGGTATTCAACTGCAACAATTCCCCATCAAAAACCCGCTCTCGCCGTAAGCGAACGCCGGTTTTTAGCCGCGAAGATTCTTATCGTCGGCTCACCCCCGACGGCTAAATGCTGCCATGGCTTCGCGATTCAGGAAGCAGAGCCTTTGTGGGAAGACCACATCAAACGGCGCAAGCATCCCGAACGTCTTTAACGAGTCGTTCCCTTTACAAGAGAGAAAGATTTATCATGCAGGCTATTCTTCTTCTGGCTAATTCTTCTCCGGTTTGGATTGCGGTTTGAGGATTTCCAGTTTCGCGAATTTGCCGCTTTCCATGCTGGCTCCGCCGACCATTAGCAGGCGGTTTTTATCCAAAGGCAACATGCGGTGGAAGAAGCGGGCGGTGGGCGTTTCCTGCACGATTTCCCACTTGTCGCCGGCCTTGTTGAGTCTTTGCAAGTTGCCTTTGATGGTGCTCGCGTAAAGCTGCCCGCCGGCGGCGAAAGCGGAACTGCCGAAGCCGGTCATGGTCGTCGCCTTGAAGGTTGCCTCCTTCAGACCATTTCTGGGTTTGCGGATCGAACACATCCACGCGGGTAGTCGGTCCGCCCTCTTCCTGCATCCCGCCGATGGCATAGATTTTGCCGTCATAAGCAGCCACCGAAAGCGCCCGGCGTTGGAAGGGCGGGTTAGGCAGCGGTTCCCATTGAGGATTGGTTTTGGAGAGGTCCAACTTCCATGCAGTTTTGTGCCATTTGGTATCACCTTCGCCTTGAAGCTGCCAACCGCCGATGACGTAAATCGCATCGTTCAAAACGGCGGCATCGAACGAAGATCGCGGTTCGGGGAGTGGCGGCAGGTCTTGCCATTTCTCGGTCTTGGGATCGAACTTGGCCACCGAGGCGGTCGACCACAAATCGTGTTCTTCGCCCTCGGCATTCTTGGCGGAGAACCCGCCGATGCGATAGATGTTTCCGTCATGGGCCACCAAAGCCAAGCCTTGCAAATGCGGGCCTTCGATCACCGCTTCCCACTGCGATTTGCCGTCCAACTTCAACCGCCTGAGCACGTGGCCTTGCTCTTTGTTGGAGTAGGCATGGGCGTGTCCGGTGTGTCCGCCGTAAACGTATAGCCGGCCATCGGCGATGGCTCCGCCGAAGCTGGTGACCAATTCGGGAAGATCGGCAAACGGGCTTTCCACTTTGGCAACCTTAGGTGAGGAAACGGGCTGGCTTTCGCCCACGGGCAACGCGAGCGTGACGTAATTGCGGATTTCCGCGTAATCTTTGCCTTCGTGCTTGCCGGATTTGTCTTCCACGAGTTTCACGCGAATCGAATGCAAACCGGCTTCGCCCGGCTTAAACGTAAACTTGCCGGTTTCATCCGTCGTGCCTTCCACATCGCCTTTGCCGGGACGAGCCACGATGTATTCGGCTCCCTTGGCAGGTTTGCCTTGCCATTGCACCAGAACCGCGATTTGTCCCTCTTTTTGTTCGGGGATGAGATCCAATGCCAATTGCTTGCCGGTGTTGATTTGCCAACTTCGGCGGTTGGCGGCAGGGCCGGTCTTGGCGTAATAGCGAAGCAAAAACGCTTTGCCGCCCCGTTCGATCACGCCGAAATCGTGCTTGGCAACGAACACGGCATTTCTCGCGGCTCGGCCTTCTAATTTCGCCCGCAAAGATTCTTTGTTGAGTGTGAGTTCCAACTTTTGCGGCTCGCCCTTTCGGGAGACCTGCCAAACTTGGGCATCTTTCGCGTGTTTTAAGAGATCGGGATCATCGGGTTCCGCCGACTCGCCGAAGTATACGTTCAAATGCCCATTCTCGCCAGTGGCCAACCAAATGAAATGGGCCTGAGCGGGGCGGGGCATCGTGCAAAATGACAACAGAACAAAAACAGCAACACAGCAAAATCGTTTCATGGCATGCTTTCTTAAAAACAAAACGCGGGGGATGGCAAGAAAAAGAGCATCGGCGGGCAGAGGAATTTGATGGGAGAAAAACCCCTCCCCCACCGATGCGACTGCTGTTCTTTTAGGCTTCCCGACAAGCCGGCTTTCATCGCCGACAGCTATTTTTGGCCCGGCGTGCCGGGGATGTCTTTCTTTCGTTCGGGAACAACCACTTCTTTCATAAATTTGTCCCACCCGGCTCGCGTTTGCAATTCTTTGCGATTTTGCTTAAGCCGGGTAAAACTCATTTCATCGTATTTTTCAGAGATGGGCAAGACTTTCCATTCTTCGACCGAAAGCGGACCCGTCGCATTCCCGGCCTTCGCAGGTTCCGCTTTGCCACAGCCCGCAAAGAGTAACAAGGCAATCAGAAATCCAATTCGCGGCAAGTGGTTCATTCAATCTCTCCAGCGGCAACTTTGAAGCGGATAAAGCAGCATTAGAAATCGGAAATCACTTCGCCGCCCGCACGGGTTGCCAAGCCTTGATAAATGATCGAGCTAAGATTTGCCGAAACAAAGCGAACCGAACCATCTCCCATCGCAAAATTCACGCCGCCCACGTGCTGGCTGCGAAACCCGCCATACACGGATGTGGTCCAATTGTGGCGGTCCAGCCCGCTGAAGGTTGTGCCCCACGCATAAAGATAGCCGTAAGCCCAGATGCAAGCGATGTCGGTGGAGGCCGTGCCTTGGGGCGAAAAGTCCGTCTCCCCCAGCAAAAAGGTATTAGACAAGCCATCCGTCACGTCCCGCATCTTCGTCGCTTTGCGATTGTTCGGGCTGGCTCCGGTGGAAGGAACCACGGTCTTGATCGGAACGATCATCCCATTGTAAGCGGGTTCCGGCACTCCGTAATAAATCGCATAATGCAACAGCGTGGGATCGTAAGTTCCCGCGCTCCACAAATAACTGGCCGGGGCACGGTTTTCCGGAAGTTGCCCCGGAGGAAGCACCATTGTGGGGCACAGCAAAGTCGGAATCTGTTGCTGTTGCAATTGGGCGTTGGTCCAGCCGTCTCCATCGGTATCGACCGTGCTGTTGCGGGGTTGTTTCGCATCCCAACGGCTGGCAAGGGCATCCCCTTCGATGTACGGCAGAATCTGAATGTGGCCGGTGGCCCAAGTGTCGGCGGTGCCTCCTGCTTCCCGGTCGCGGGTCGCATAAGGCAGTTGTTTGTAGGTTTCTTCAAGGTTGTGCGTAGCCAATGCGATTTGCTTCAAATTATTTTTGCAGGAAGTCCGGCGGGCGGCTTCGCGGGCCTGCTGCACGGCGGGCAACAACAACGCGATTAAGATGGCGATAATCGCAATCACCACCAACAATTCGATCAGGGTAAATCCAGGGCGGGACGACCAGGCGGGAGAGACAGGCGTGGACCGGCGCATAAAACCTCCGACAGCAAAAAACCACGATGGAGAGAGGATCTTCTCACTTTGAGAAGAACTCCTCGAAACCAAAGCATGGCTGGCTGCCGGTTAGGTGGCTGGCTACCGCTCAGGAAATTGAAATTGAGACTCAATCTCATCATTTTGTCCTCGCGGCTTCGGTTTGTCAACGCTGGGCAATCGGTGAATCGAGGATTTTTGCGATTTTATTCCGCCGCCGATCCACGAAGCGTCAAAGGGATCCTGTTAAGGTTTCTTGTCTGTTGGGGAAAAAATCTCCAGTCCGGTGATTTTCCTCGGCCGCGGAATCGGTATAATCGGGAATGGAAAGGGAGAAAAAAGGCCATGAATCGCATCATTGCCGAGCGGGACGCGGGCGGCTTGTGGACCGCGTGGTTCGATGGACTACCCGATGAAATTCAAGTGGGGCGTTCCCAAGGGGAGGCGGTCCGTCGCTTGTTATACCGCACGCGCGAGCGACGCGTGCCCGCGAAAGACATTTGGATCGACCCCTCCGCCTGCCGCGACGGCCATTTGGAATTTGTGGTCGTCACCGAGGAAAAACAAGATCCTTGCCCCGATTGCCACGGCAGCGGACAATACATCGGCCTCTCGGTCATCGAAGCCTGCCAAACTTGCCAAGGCAGCGGCGTGCTGTCTTGAGTTTCTCTCCCCGATGCTCCACAATCACCCGCCGACCGGAGGGAAATCTTTCCCGGTTTTGAGGCGACAGGTTTTGTTGGGGATTTTACGAATCACGCATTTTGAAAATGGGCAAGGAGTCGGCATGTCGCGCGCGGAGTTGATCGAGGAACTTCGCTGGAAAAAGTTTCCGGTCTTGAACGATGGCTTTGTCTGTCTGGTGGATGTGATGGGGGAAGATGCTTCCATCGTCCAGGCGGCCCGCGTGAGTTATGGCGCAGGCACGCGGCAGGTTTCGGACGACCGCACCTTAATCCGCTATTTGCTCAGACACCGCCACACCACTCCTTTTGAAATGGCGGAAATCAAATTTCTCGTCCGCGTGCCGATGGATTGTTGGCGGCAGTGGATCAGGCATCGCACGGCTTCGGTCAACGAATATAGCACCCGCTATTCCCTGGCAATTGATGCCGCCCAAACCACACTGCCGGCGGAATGGCGAACGCAAGCCGACAGCAATCGGCAAGGCAGCGCAGCCCCGTTGCCCGCCGAAGTGGGAGAGGCATTCACACAATCCGAACGGGAACTGCAGGACCAAGCCCGCAAGGTGTATTTGGAGCGGATCGAAGCCGGCATCGCCCGCGAACAAGCCCGCAAAGACTTGCCGCTTTCGACTTACACCGAAGCCTATTGGAAAATCGACCTGCACAACCTGCTGCACTTTTTAAGCCTGCGGATGGATGCCCACGCTCAACAGGAAATCCGCGATTACTCCACCGCCATCGGCGAAGAGATCATCAAGCCGTTGTTCCCTATCGTGTGGGAAGCCTTTGAAGATTACCGTTTGGGCGGCGTGTTTTTGACGCGGATGGATCGCGAGGTCATCGCCCGGTTGATGTCCGCCGCCGAACGGGAATCCGTTTCTCCCCCGTTCGAGGAAAGTTTGTATCTGGAATCGCAAGAGGAATCTTGGCGGCCCCTCAAACGCTCCCGCGAACGGGACGAGTGCCGGGAGAAACTCCAACGCTTGGGGATCCTCAAAACTGCTTGAGATGAGCGCATCTTTTTTTCCGAAAAAATCACGCGAAGCCGTTAAACCCCAAAGGCTTTTCGCGGAATGTTTGGTAATGGTAGAGTTTTCCCGATGAAGTGGTTTTTGTCGTCCAAGATACACAAAGCCCGCGTGACGCAGGCGGATGTGAATTACGTGGGCAGCATCACGATTGATGCGGGCTTGATGGAGCGCGTGGGTTTAGAGCCGGGCGAAAAAGTGTTGGTCGTCAGCAACACTTCGGGAGCCAGGTTGGAAACTTACGTCATCACTGGGGAAGCGGGCACGGGGATCATCGGCATGAACGGAGCCGCCGCCCATCTGATTGGGAAAGGCGAGGAAATTCTGATTATGGGCTTTGAACTCTCCGCCAATCCCCTTTCCCCAAAAATCATTCTCTTGGATGAAGCCAACCAATTCGTCCGCAACCTGGCCGAGTAAGAAGGAGTCCGCTTCGTGAACGAGCAGAATATGAACGCCCCCGAATCTGCCGCCGAGAACGATTTGGCAGCGGTCGAGCGCTTGGCGGACGGCTACCGCAAAATGAGGACCGAACTCGGCAAAGTCATCGTGGGCCAGCAAGCGGTGATCGAAGAATTGATGATCTCCCTCTTATCCGGCGGGCATTGCCTGTTGGTCGGCGTGCCGGGACTCGCGAAAACTTTGATGGTCCGCACGCTCGCCGATGCGATGAGCCTGTCCTTCAACCGGATTCAATTTACGCCCGATTTAATGCCCGCCGACATCACCGGCACGGAAGTCATTCAGGAAGACAAATCGACCGGCGCGCGAGAATTTCGTTTTCTGGAAGGCCCGATATTCGCCAACGTGGTGTTGGCCGATGAAATCAACCGCACCCCGCCCAAAACCCAAGCTGCGCTCTTGGAAGCGATGCAAGAACATCAAGTGACGGCGGGGGGCAAACGGCACAAGCTGCCCGATTTGTTTTTCGTGTTGGCCACGCAAAACCCCATCGAGCAAGAAGGAACCTACCCTTTACCCGAAGCCCAACTCGACCGCTTTATGTTCGAGATTCTGGTGGACTACCCCGATGAAGAGGAAGAGTTTCAAATCGTTCGGCAGACCACGGCGGATATCGAACATAGCATTTCGGAAGTCTTGTCCCACGATGATGTGCAGGCCCTGCAACACGTGGTCCGCCGCGTGCCCGTGGCCGACCACGTGATCCGTTACGCGATGCAATTTTCCCGGCTGACCCGGAGAGAAAAAGGCAACGTGCCGGACTTTATCGAGCAGTTCATCAGTTGGGGAGCCGGCCCGCGGGCGAGCCAGTATTTAGTGCGGGGAGCCAAAGCCCGCGCGATTCTGCAAGGCCGAACCTACGCAAGCACGGAAGACATCCGCGCGGTGGCCAAGCCCGTCTTGAGGCATCGAATCATCACGAATTTCAATGCCGAGGCCGAGGGCATCAAACCGGATGACATCATCGACCGGCTCATCAAAGCCATCCCCGTTCCCAGCGAAACCGGCCAAGTCCGCTCCATCGGAGCCTTGCCCAAAATGTTCGGGGGCGATTCGTAATTCCCATTCGCGAATCAGAATCTCATGGAACAACATGTGACGGTTGACAAGTCGGAAAAACGCATTCAAGAGATGTTCGGGGAAATCTCGCCCCGCTACGATTTTCTGAATCACTTTCTGTCCGGCGGCACGGATTTTTATTGGCGTTGGCGGGCCGTGCGCGCGGTACCGCCGGGCGATGGCCCGATCTTAGACGTTTGCACGGGTACGGGCGATTTGGCGATTGCCTACTGGAAAAAAGCCAAAGGGCGGGCGAGGGTGGTTGGCAGCGATTTCACGCAGGAAATGCTCAAACTCGCACGGGCGAAATTCACTCCCAAAGAACACTCCGCTGCCGCTCCGCTCAGCTTCGTCGAAGCCGACACTCAACGCTTGCCGTTCGCGGAAAATGAATTTCAAATCGTCTCCGTGGCCTTCGGTTTGCGAAACGTGACGAACACCGAACGAGGCTTGGCCGAGATGGTCCGCGTTTGCAAGCCCGGCGGAACGGTGTTGGTGCTGGAATTTTCCATGCCGCAAAATCGCGTCTTCGGCGGATTTTACCGCTGGTATTTTCGCCACGTCCTGCCTCGCATCGGGCAGTTGTTGTCCCGCAATCGTCAATCGGCCTACAACTATCTGCCGCAGTCGGTTTCCGAATTTCCGCACGGCAAAGCCCTCGCCGATTTAATGCAGGCCGCCGGTTTGGAACACGTCACTTGGAAGCCGCTGACCTTCGGCGTCGCCACCATGTACTGGGGGACCAAACCGCTCGCAGAGGGCAGAGGTCGGGGGCCAGAGGCCGGCGAAGAAAGATTGGGAGGCGGGGAGATTGGGAGACGGGAAGAGTTGGTTTCGTAAAATCGCACGAGCAATTCAAGACTGATAACCGAAAACTGAAAACCATGAATGAGATTGTGTTGGCGATTACGGGGGCGAGCGGTTCGATTTATGCCGTGCGCTTGTTGGAAGTGCTTTTGTCCGCCGGTTGCAACGTGCGGTTGACGATGAGTCCCGCTGCGACCGAGGTCTTCAAACACGAGTTGGATCTCGACTTTGATCTGGACAATTTTGATAAATCGCTCTTAACGCCCACCGATGCGGATTTGGCGGCGGACAGCAAGCTGGCTTCCTTACGGGCGGGAAACGTCGATAGCAATGTGCTGAGTTCGGTTTTCAGCGAAAGCGATCTCACGCCGGGCGAATTGGTTTATCATCACTACCGCGATTTCTCGGCGGGGATTGCCAGCGGTTCGTTTCTGACGGCGGGCATGGTCATCTGTCCCTGCTCGATGGGCACGCTGGCGAGTTTGGCCAACGGGATTTCCTCGAATCTGATTCATCGGGCGGCAGACGTGCATCTGAAAGAACGCCGCAAGCTGATCGTCGTGCCCAGAGAAACGCCGCTGGGCAGCATTCAATTGGAAAACATGAAACGCCTGGCCGATGCCGGGGCGGTGATTCTTCCTGCGATGCCGGGCTTTTATCACAACCCGATCAGCATTCACGATCTGGTCGATTTCGTGGTCGCCCGCATTTGCGATCAATTGGGCATCGCCCAAGATCTTTCCCAACGCTGGGGCAAAAGTTAGCGGATTTTCCCACGCACTCAATCTACGGAAAGAGGGAACGTGAAACCGATTGTGTGTTGGTTCTTCGCCGCGATGTTCGTGGGCACGGGCATCTGGCACTTTACTCACGTGGAGTTGTTCGCATCCATCGTGCCCGCTTATTTGCCGGCTCATCGAGAACTGGTTTATGTCAGCGGAGTTTTTGAAATTCTGGGAGGCGTGGGTTTAGCGATCCCCCGCCTTCGCGTTTGGGCCGGCTATGGGTTAATGGCTTTGCTGTTGGCGGTGTTTCCCGCGAACATTGAAATGGCGATGCACCCCGAACCATTTACCGCCCAGGGTTTTCCTTTGTGGACCCTCTACGCCCGACTGCCGCTGCAATTTTTGCTGATGTACGCCATCTGGTGGGCCACCCACCCGAATCGCAATTCTGCTGCCAATTAGAGTTCGCCTTTCCGGCGGGAGTTTTTGGGTCGGATCGTTTGCATGCTTGAAAGCTGTTAAGAACATAATCCCTCTAGTTCAAACGCATCAAAATCTCTCGTTGCAATAGGGAATGGCCGATGTTCTCTCAGGGGTTCTCCGTTTTTCGATGATCGAGCACTCGGTCAATTCCCCAAACGACATATTCCGAAGTGTTGATTTGTTTGGCGTTTCTGATAGACTTTAACTTCATAACAAAACCAGACACGACACCCACCCATAATTTCCCCACTCACCCCGCCTTGATCTCGCCCAGAGGTCTTCTGTGAGGAGCGTTTCACGATGCTGAATTTTTGGCCGCAATTGGATTCCACTTGTGAAGGTGTTTCCCGCCGCAGTTTTCTGCAAGTCGGGGCCTCGGCGGTTTGGGGCTTTCTTTGCCCGCGCTTTTGGCCGCACGGAAAGCGCAAGCCGCACCAACGCCCGCCAGCGAGACCAATTGCATTTTGATTTGGACGCGGGGCGGAACCAGCCATCACGATACCTTCGATCCCAAGCCGAACGCTCCCGCCAGCGTGAAGGGCGAGTTCGGCGTGATCGACACCGCGATCCCCGGCGTGAAGTTCACCGAAATCGTGCCCAACATGGCCCGCGAACTCAAACGCTTCGCCCTCTTAAGAAGTTGGAATCCCAAGAACGGCAGCCACGGTTCCGCCGATCAATGGGTGATGTCCGGGAGGCGGTTCAACCCGGCAGTCGCGTACCCGACTTACGGTTCAGTGGTGAGTTATCATCACGGTTTCAAATCGGCCATGCCGCCCTTCGTGCAATTGGGCGATCAGGTCGATAATCGTTTCGGCGGCGGCTCGGCGGGCGTGTTGGGTTTGGAACACAATCCCTTCGGCATGCTGGCCGACCCCAACGCGAAAAACTTTAGCGTCAGAGACATCACGCCGCCCAAAGGCATTACAATGGACCGCGTAGAACACCGCCGGAAGATGCTGAAGGTTGTCGATGATTTGCAGCGCGAGACCGATTTGCAGCCCGCCGCGTTCGAGGCGTTGGATGAACATTACAAAGCCGCCCTCAACATGATTACCGCCCCCGAAACCAAAAGGGCGTTCGAGATTGATTCCGAGGATGGAAAGCTCCGCGACCGCTACGGGCGGAACCGTTTCGGCCAAAGCTGTTTGCTGGCTCGGCGGTTGATTCAATCCGGCGTGCGGTTTGTGACCGTGACCGATGGCGGATGGGACACGCACACGAATAACTTCAAGTCCCTGAAAAGCAGCCGCATTCCGCCGGTCGATCAAGCTCTGCCCGAACTGTTGACCGACTTGGAACAGCAAGGCATGCTCGATAGCACGCTGGTATTATGGCTGACCGATTTCGGCCGCACGCCGAAGATCAACTCCGCCAGCGGCCGCGATCACTGGGCCAGCGCGGGCTTCGCGGTGATGGCCGGGGCCGGCATTCCCGGCGGCGCGGTGCTGGGCGAAACCGATGAAGAAGGCGGCCGCCCGATCAAAAACGAATACTACAGCGAAGACATCGCCGCCACGGTTTACACCAAGCTGGGCATCCCCACCGATCTGGTGGTGCAATCCCCCGATGGCCGCCCCGTCCGCCTCATCGAAGGCCAACCCATCCGCGAGTGGACGTAGTATCAGAGGCCGGGGATCGGAGGCCAGAGGTCAGAACGCCAGGGGGTTTAGGAATTGATTTGCCGGGCTTCCCAAAGCAACCGGCGGGCTTCCTTTGTATTGATCGCCTGCAAGGCTCGCACGGCGTATTGCTGCTCGCCAATGTTTGGGGATTGGAGAAACTCTGCCCACAATGGCAGCGACTCCGGCAAGGCGGCTTTTTCCAATGCTTGCATCAAAATTGAGCGAATAGCGGCGCTTTCCTCCGCATGGAGGGCGATTGTGAGTTCGCCCAAATTTTCCGCCGCGTGTTCTTCGAGTTGCCAACAGATGATGTCAACCCAAGCCCCCGTGACATTGGTTTGCTTGAGCAATTCCACGCACTTCGCGACGCCTGGGAATTTCGGATAGTTTTGGAACCAACGTTCGTACTCTGGATCAATGTGGCGGTGCTTTTTCATCGAGTGAGTCCAATCCAATTCATTGGCTCGCCGGGAACCACTTCGGCTGCCGTTTCTCCAAGAACGCGGCGAGACCTTCGCGGGCGTCGGGGGTTTCTCTTGCCTGGGCAGAAACCTGCATGCCGGCGTCTAATTGGGCGATGAGATCTTTCCCGACGGTCGCCAGCAAATGAGCTTTGGTGGCGGCGAGGGCGGCGGGTGCTCCGGTGAGAACCGATTGACACCATTCCGCCTCGGCAGTTGCCAGTTCCTCGGCAGCAAACACTTGATGACATAAGCCACGCTCTAGGCTTTCCGGGGCGGTCAGGTTCTTTCCCGATAAGAGCAAATACGAAGCCGTGCTGAGGCCCGCACGATAGCAGACCAACGGCGCGACCACGGCGGCGGTGATGCCCCGCTTGGGTTCGGGCAAACCGAACGCAGCGGCTTCGGTGGCCAACACCAAATCGCACGCCATCGCCAAGCCCATCCCGCCCGCGAAAGCTGGCCCCTGGACTATCGCCAACGTGGGTTTGGGGATGGTGACGAGCGACACCAACAAATCCCGATAGGCTTGGGTATCCTCCCGCCATAACTCTTGGGCATCAGGTTGGGAGGCCCGGTCTTGCATCTCGGCCAAATCCATCCCGGCACAAAACGCGGATCCATTCGCGGCCAGCACAAGCAGCCGCACGCTTTCCTCGTTCGCAGCCCGTTCGACCTGAACTTGCAATTGGCGGATCAACTCCCGCGTGAGGGCATTGCGTTTTCGCGGGCGATCAAGCACAACCCGCATCACCCCGTGGGTGAGAGACACATCGAGAAAAGATTCGCTCATGGCCCTAGTTTACACTCTTTCCTAAGCGCTCACTATTCCTGGGGAGTTCCCAAGCAAGATTCTCTCCCCGCATAACCGGCATGATTGGCCTTAGCGGCGAATCGAATTCTTCGCGTATTCACTTTTTGTTCACAACAACTACATATTTCGTTTCTAACATGCCTGGGCAGGTGAATCCTGAATGGGAAACGCTTCCATTTTTCCTTTGAAATAAGGTTTCAACCCTCGGTTTTGCTATGCAAGATGAATGGTTTTATAAAGCGTTTGGCGAAGAACACGGACCGATTTCGTTTGAGCGATTGCAAGAGATGGCCCTGAAAAATCAGCTTTCCCCGCAGGATCGCGTGCGGTCTGCGGAGTGGAAAGAATGGGTCGCAGTGCGGCACGGTTCCGCAGTTATTTCCCAAGCATCGGCTCGTGGAATCCCAAGCCATCGAGGAAATCGACGATTTGGATTTTCAGAGCATCCAACTGGCCGACAGCGAAACCGAACGCGAGTTGAGCGATCTGGACGATTTGGGTATTCAGGTGTCCGCTGCTCCCACAACAACGTCCGGAACAACCGCCCGCGTGGATGCCTACGGCTCGCCGGTTGAAGAGCGGGAAGCGGAAACCCGGCCGGGTGGTGTGGGCATTCAGTTCGTCAAACCCCCAGCCTCGGGCGAATCGTCGAGACCGACGGATGCGTATGGCTCGCCGATTTCGGCAGCCGAGGAAGAGGAGCAGTGGTTCTTTCGGACAATGGGTCAGCAGCTCGGCCCGATGACCTGGGCCGATCTCTCCATCATGGCCCGCAAGGGAGAAATCGGTTTGAACGATGAGGTCCGGCGGATGGATGAAAGCGAATGGCAGCCGGCCCGCACGATTGCCGGGCTGTTACCCGAATATCATTCCGCACCGGCCCACGAGTCCTCGGTGAGGATGTCCGTTTCGCAACAGTCGATTTTGGATGAGGATGATTTTGAGATGTCGAATGCGATGCTCTCGAGTCGGAAAACTTCGTCCACTCGGCCCCCAAAGAAAAAGTCCCCCTCCCGGACGAATCGACGGCCTCGACCCGTTCGGACCGGGAAAACAAACGCCGAATTTCAGCCACCCGCCAAATCGCCATCGGCTGCCAAACCGAAGGCCGAGTCCAAGCCGGAGGATCTTCACGAGTGGCTTGCCGAGGAGGTTCCTCCCGAACCGGAAACACCGGCCGAGACCAAGCCCATCGTCGAGGAGTCGGTTGCCCCGCCCGTTGAAACATCGAACAGGGCGGCGGAATATCAGGCTCGGATTGCCGCCCTCGCCCGCGAGCAGGCCGCCAAGAAGCCGGTCGCTGCCAAAACCAAAGTCCAAGGCCCTTCAATGGGGGAACGGTTTTCCGGTCTCACTGAGAAGCTCAAAGAAAATCCCAAGGTCATGGGCGTCTTGGCCGTGTTGGCGCTGGTGCTGATCTTCAAATACGTGCCCTGGCCGTTCGGCAAGGGCGCAGAGGGATACCTCGATCCGATCACGCAAATCGGCGATGGCTACAAACAACTGCGAACCAAAAAAGCCCCTCCTGCCGAGTTCAATCAATTCAAAAAAGAGTTTTTGCCTGCCGTTAAAGCCTTAATTTCAGAGCTGAGGGAAGAGGTCGTCGGGACACATGCCGGCCCCAAAAATGAGTTGCTCACTGCCTGCGGCAATCTCGAAACCATGCTGTCGGTTCCTCTGCAGGCAAAACCCACAAAAACCGAAATCTTATATGACTACAACATCGATTCGGCGAAGGCGTTGATGGCGGGCAAAACGCCGCCGCCACTTCCCGAGGCAGCCAAACCGAAGACCGAAGAACCATAATGTGCCAGTCATCAATCTTCCGTGGGCCGCATGTCTTTTAGATTATCGGGGCGGGGAAGGGTCATTTCCAGAAGGGCCAAAGCCAGGGTCTTGCCTTGGCTGTCGATTCGCAAAGAACCGCTGGCTCCGCCGGCGAGCACATCCCTCAACAGAAAGTTGTAGGCGTGAATGCCCGCGAGCGGAAAGCGTTCCACCGATTGGGGACGCAAAGGCAGAAAAAATTCCGCGACCCGAAGTTCCGTCAGCACCAAGCCCAAATAATCGAAACCGGCTTGATTATAGGCGATCACGCCCACGTTGGCGTGGTTGCCTTTGTCGCCGGAACGAGCATGGGCGATGTCGCCTAAACGAATGGTTGCGGTGGGAGTCGGGTTCATCATGCCGGCCACTCCTGGGCGGATTTCACGGTGATTTCGGGGGCGACAAGTTCGCGGTCAATTGTCGTGGGCCAGAAAGCCAATACGGGGTAAGGTTTGCGCGGGGGCCGGTGTAGCCCGTCACTCCGGGCGGGCCGGACGTGACCAAAGGGGCCATGTCTCTCACCAAGCGATCCAGAGTTTCCCGCTGCGGATCGCGGGCCGAGACCCTGAGCACGACTTCGCCGAGAGGCTGGGAATCTCGCGGCCAGATGCCCGGCAGCGAATCGCCCGCTCCGAGAATTTCGATATGGGCCTGTTGCGGAGTACAACCCGCCAACTTCCAACGCTTTAGAATCATCTCCCCGCAGAAGCGGGCTTTTTGCTCGGCATGTCTGCCGCAGACCACGAGCATTGTCGAGACCGCGTAACCATCGCGATACGCCGCCGAGACTTTCAACCGCTCCGGCGCGGGCAGTCCTTTGGCTCCTGCAACCCGCACGCGATCTCTTGGCGAGTTGGGTTAAGCGGACTTGCGAGAAGTCGGCATCGACATCGGGCGTGAGGTAGTGTGCGGGGTCGCCGATTTCGTAGATCAACTGTTCCGAAAGCGTGGCCACGCTGACTTCGCCCTCCGTTTCGGCGGGTTTGGTGAGGACCACTTCGCCGGTTTCGGTGAGTTCCTGCAATAGGGTAGCCCACGTTGGCCAGCGGAATCAAATCGGTCCAAGCGGAAAACATCCCGCCCGTGGCTTGGGCACCGCATTCGATCAAATGGCCCGCCACGCTGGCAGCAGCCAAATGGTCCCAATCTTGCCAAGACCAACCGAATTCCCGCACCGCCGGTCCCACGGTCAATGAAGCATCGGCACAGCGTCCGGTGATAACGATTCTTGCCTCTTGATTCAGCGCTTCCACGATTCCCGCCGCCCCCAAGTACGCATTCACGCTGACGAGATTCAGCGCCGCGGCCCCATGGGTTCGCCGGTTTCCATGTGATGAAACGCCTCGCCCGCAGCGTTCAATTCCGCAAATCGCGCAAGCAGATCATCCCCTGTGACCACGCCGATGGAGACATCGGGCAATCCCTTTTCGTTCAACTGCCGCGCCGTTTCGCGGGCGCAGCTTTCAGGATTCATCCCGCCGGCGTTGGTAATGATTTTGAGCGCCGGTTGCGAAATCAGGCTGGGAATCAAACCGCCTAAGACCAAGGGAAAATCGGTGACGAACCCCGCATCCGGGTTGCGGGATCGTTGATGGGCCAACACGGAGAGCGTCAATTCCGCGAGGTATTCCAAGGTGAGATAATCGACCTTGGCTGATTCCACGGTTCGCTGGGGAGCTTCCAACCAATCCCCCCAAAAACCCGCCGCGTTGGCAATCTGAATCGAAGGCATTTTTCGTTTGTCCGTTAGCTGTTAGCGATTAGCTTTTAGGCTCTTGCACTCGCGGTTTGCCCGGAAAGAATGACTATCCTTCTCGCGGGCAAAAATGTCTAATTGTTGCCGTAGGGAATTGCAACCCGAAGCGTAAGCGAGGCAAGCAGTTAGAGTTCCTCGCTTATGCTTCGGTTTTGGCCAAACCTGCCCGTTTGAAGAATAAAAGCTAACTGCTAAAAGCAAATCGCTAAACGCTGATATAAAAAGACCCGGCTTCTTGATTAAGAAGCCGGGTGAAGGGTTCGTCGACGAAAGATGGGCGGATTGTTGGTGAGGAAAAGATCGTCACCCGTTCCTCACCGAATGTGGTACGGCGGATCCTGCATTGGCAGACTCCTCTTGCAAAGGAAAGTAACAATCCATCTTTGATGGAATGCGAAAATGTGTTCTATGGAAAAGATACCAAAGCCCGCGTCCAAAAGTCAAAGTTTTTTCTCTTATTGGGAAAAAAAATCCAAGTCGGTTTTTTTAGTCCTCGTTTTCCGGGTGGGATGGCGGAGGTTGGGGATCGGGGGATTCCGGAGGCGAAGGTCTGGGGGGCTGTTGCTGTTGGCCGACTTTCTTTTGAAATTGCTCGAAGGCGTGCGCGATCGAACTCAAAAAGCGGGGCACGTTGCCGGCAGACATGTAAACCCGCGAGGAAACCGCCGAGCGCGGAAAAAACGTGGTGATAAAATCGAACGAAAACTCGGTGGCGGTGTGGCCGATCATCACGGCGTTGGCATAAGTTCCGGAGAGCATCTCATCCGCCATCTTCAATTGATCGTAAAGATCTTGCACGGAATTTTGGTTGAGTGTCGTAGATTCTTGACCGGGTTGTTGCCCCGCCTGATCCGATGAAGCGGGCGAAGCCGATCCGCCTTTGCCCTCGCCTCCCGCCGGAGCGGTGACGGGGCCGCTTTGCAGGGGAACGTGGGCCGTGTCGATCTGAGTGATGCCGGGTGGAGCTTCGTGTTGAAATGTCCGCTGAAAATTTCCCAGGTTTTCCCGTAAGGCTCCGATGAATCGGCCCAAGACGGCGGGCGTCATCACCACGCGGGCCGCTACCTGATGGGGCATCGTCATCCGCAGCAAAAAATCAATAATGAATTCGTGCGCCCCTTGCAGCACCACCGCCCCCGTGCTGAACACGCCCCGCGCCACGCTTTTGGGAACCAACGCGCTGATTTGGGAATGGCGAATCTCCTGGCTTTGAGGCGGCGGATCGCCGGAGGGATGAAAGCCGGGCTTTTGGGGAGGTTCCTCGTCGGACATATTTCGCTCGCAATCGGAAGGGATACGCATTTTAACTCAACGTGTAAACGGAGTTTTGCACTTTTTTGAAACCGTCCCTAAAAACTACGGTTTTTTGGAGGGGCATGGGGCAAAGGGACAAAGTGGAAAAATCTCGGTCTCAGAGAAAATACTTCCGGCTTTGCCCCTTTGTGCCTATGCCGCTAAAAACGTGTTGATTTCATAGGGAATGCTGAGAAAAAGACTATTTCCATTTACAGTTTGAGATTTCAAGATCTGCCGGTTGACGATACCACGCCGCCCGCGATTCCTCAACTGCTTTTCAGGAAAGCCCATTTCCCCGCATTCGCAGCACGGCGGCCAACTTGACCTCTTGTCTAGGGCATGTTTCAATAGGGCTGGGCAGAATATTCGCCCGCACTGCCTTTCGATTCTCTCCCCTTCAACCTGCCGTCAAGTGGTGACATGCCTAGTTTTCCCTCCTCTGCCTTCCTCCGGCTGTTTTTGCTGATCTGTCTGTTTTCTGGGCAGCCCTGTTTTTCCCTCGAAGCCTCGGAACCCGCGGTGGCGGAATCGCGGGCTTCGCGCTATGCGGATTTGATTTTAGCCGACCGCCCCGCGGCCTATTGGCGGTTTGATTCCGGCCAAGCACCAACCGTTCCAAACGCGAGCGATCAATCCGGTTTGGAGGCCCGTGTTGCAGGAAAGGTTTCGCTTGAAACGCCGGGTCCGCGTTCGCCACGATTTCCGGGATTTGGACGAGACAATCGTGCGGCCCGTTTTTCCGGGAATGGATCGTTTCTGCGCGTGGCCGATGCGGATGAAAACCGCAGCTTGGAATTTGACAAAGACGATGCGATCACGCTGGAAGCCTGGGTCAATCCCGTTCGCGTGGGAGAGGATCAACAGATCTATATTGTGGGCAAAGGCCGCACGAATAACAAAGGCTTTGCCAAAGACAATCAGAACTACGCGCTGCCGTCTGCGGGGCGTCGGCGGCACGGCCCGGTTGAGTTTTCTGTTCCGCAATGCAAAAAACCGCAGCGGCGTGCGGGATGATTATCACCGTTGGAATTCAGACATCGGTTTCGTGCCCGCCAGCGGTTGGCATCACGTGGCGGTGAGTTACAAATTCGGCAACCCGAACAGCATCAAAGGCTATCTGGATGGCCGAGAGGTTTCGGGAACTTGGGATTACGGCGGGGCGACGGCGGATGCTCCCGTGGTGGACCGCGATGAACTTTGGATCGGCTCTTCGATGGGCGGTTCCCGGTCAGGCACCTTCGCCGGGGATTTGGATGAGATCGCGATCTATCGCAAAATTCTCTCCGCAAAGCAAATCGCCCGCCGGTTTTGGGAACGGCCCACGGAATCGTTTCTCGCGAAGCGGGAACTTCCCCCCAATGCCTTGCTGGTGGAAATTCTGGAAGGCATTCCCGATCAAAGATCGTGGAACTTTCCCCCGCCGCCCGCAATGGATTTTTACGTCGCGCCGGCTTTTGCGTTTCTTGCCGTCCCCAAAAAATACAACGCACACGGCGTGCCAGTGGACCGCACAAACCCGTTCGCAGTCCGGGCGACGGGAATGATTACGCTGCCCAACCGCGATTGCCGATTGCTGTTGCGTGCCCGCAACGGGGCGCGGTTGTTTTTGGATGAAAAGCTGATTTTGGAATCGCCTTTCCACACCATCGACGGCAGTGCCCACGGAAAAATTCGGCACGTAGAAGTCATCAAGAACAACACCATTCGCCCGTTGGCCGTGGGCGATAATGAAAAAGTCGTTCAGATTCCCGGCGATGGCAAACCGCATCGGCTGCGGTTGGAACTTTTTCTGGGCGGCAAGAAAAAACGGCCCGAACTCGGCGAGACTTCGGTCAGCCTGGAAGGTGAAGACGGCCTGTTTCGCATTCTCAGTCCGCAACCCGCTTGGCGGTATGCGATCACCGATGAAGAGTTTTTCGCGTTCCGTCAGCAAGATCAATTGTCTCAACGCGATCTGAATTCCGAACGCCGGCAAATCGCGGGCAAAACGGAAACCGAGTTCTGGAACGAAAGGCATCGACTCGCCCGAAAACTGCTCGACCAAAAACCCGCCATCACAATTCCCGATCTCAAAGATAAGGCTGCCGCGTTCAATGCGGTCGATCGCTTTATCAACCATCGCCTCGAAGCCGCCAAGAAATCGCCCGCGAAGTTGGTGGAGGATTGGGCGTTTCTGCGGCGAGTGACTTTGGACGTCATCGGAACCGTCCCCACGCCGGCGCAAATTGAAACCTTCTTCGCCGACAAACCCCAAGGCCGCCGGGAGCGTTACATTGATCGGCTGTTGGCGAATCCGGGTTGGGCGGATCATTGGGTCGGTTATTGGCAGGATGTATTGGCCGAGAATCCCAACATCGTCAATCCCACCTTGAACAACACGGGGCCGTTTCGCTGGTGGATTCACGAATCGTTTTTGGACAACAAACCCTTCGACCGCTTCGCCGCCGAGCTAATTCGCATGGAAGGCAGTTCGTATTACGGCGGACCCGGCGGTTTCGAAATGGCGACCCAAAACGATGTGCCGATGGCCGCCAAGGCCCACATTATCGGGCAGGCGTTTTTGGGATTGGAAATGAAGTGCGCCCGCTGCCACGATGCGCCGTTTCACGATTTTTTGCAGTCGGATTTGTTTCAGGTCGCCGCGATGCTTAAACGCGGTCCGCAGGCCGTGCCTCCTTCGAGCTTGCTGCCCGGCGGCACGAAGTCGCTGATAATTGCCGTGACCCTGAAACCCGGCCAGAAACTCGATCCCGAATGGCCGTTCGCCGAGTTGGTTTCCCCCGATTTGCCTACGGGGTTTATTTCCAACTCCGCCGACTCCCGCGAGCAACTGGCAGCGTTGGTCACGTCGCCTCAAAACGAACGCTTCGCCCAGGTAATTGTCAATCGCCTTTGGAAACGCTATCTCGGCAGGGGCTTGGTGGAACCCGTGGATGATTGGGAAGAGGCCGCTCCTTCGCATCCCGAATTGTTGGCGTATTTGTCGCGGGAACTTATCGGCAGCGGTTACGATTTGAAGCACGTCGCCCGTTTGATTTTGACTTCGCACGTTTATCAGCGGGTCGCCATTCCCAGCATGGGCAACGAGGAAGAAGAGGCGTTGTTCGCCGGCCCGCTAAGGCGAAAGATGACGGCGGAACAAGTGGTGGATTCGCTGTTCAGCGCCTGTGGCAAGGATTTTGCGCGGGGGAATTGAACATCGACGCCGATGGCTCGCGGGTGTTTACTTCCTCCCTCAATTTGGGGCATCCCCGGCGGGCGTGGGAATTTACTTCGCTCTCGAACGAACGCGACCGCCCCAGCCTTTCGCTGCCCCGGGCGCAAGGGTTTTTGGATGTGCTGGAATCGTTCGGCTGGCGGGCCTCTCGGCAAGATCCGCTTACCGTTCGCGATGAATCTCCCACCGTGCTGCAACCGGCGGTCCTGGCCAACGGCGTGTTGGGCCGGCGATTCACCCGCTGCTCGGAAGACAGCGGCTTCACAAAATTGGCCGTCGAATCGTTGCCTTTGGAGACGCTGATCGAGCGGGTCATCCAGCGAACCTACACGCGGCCCGCCACCCCGGAAGAACGGGCCACCTTCCGCGAGCTTTTGCAGGCCGGCTATGCGGGGCGGGTTCGCAAGGCCACGCCGGAAGAACTCAAAATCCCCCGCTTGCGGAATCCGGGCGTCTCGTGGTCGAATCATCTCAGCGAGGAATCCAACCGAGTGCAAATCGAATTGCAAGCAGCGGTCAAACGCGGCGACCCGCCATCCCCCCGCTTGGAACCCAATTGGCGAATGCGCTACGAAGACCTGCTCTGGGCGCTTTTGAACTCGCCCGAGTTTGTATTCATCCCCTAAAATGACGTTTTGTGATCGCGGGTGGGCGTCTTCCCCATCCGAAACTCTGGAGGAAGATTGCCCGCCTTGTTAATCCTCGAATGCGAAGCGGACTTCGCCGGATTCGAGTTTTAGCTTGGCTTCAAAGGGCTTGCCGGCTTTGGATTGGAAGCCTTTCAGTTTGGAAGTCTCGCCTTTTTTCAGCAGCGTTTTCGCGATCGTCAAACCGATGCGCTTGCCGGCGATGGTTTTCCAGATCGCAAATTGGCAACCTTCCCGCCAAGCACTGCAACTGTAAGATTTGGGCTGCTCGACCACATCCTTCTCACAAAGCGGACATTGGCCGAGAACTTTGGGGGGGCCTCCGTTTGATGCCTGCGATCCGTTTTTTCGCCCGGTGCGTTTGCTTCGGTTTTCTTTGGGGGGGATAAGGACTTCCGCGACCGCGCCGGTTTTCGTCAGCGTAAGCAGCATGGGAATCTGGTTAATGAGGATGGGTTCCAAGATCGCACCGCGTTGTAGCAGCGTGCGAATTTGCGGGGGCATCAATTGCTGTCCGCGAAATTCCCGCCACAGCACGAACGGGCAACCCCGCTTCCAACCGGAGCAACCGTAGCCTTTTTTGCCTTCGATGATGGGTTTTCCGCAGCGGGGGCAATTTCCCCAGCGGGTTTCATCCAGGAGCTGCGGTTCCGGGTGGACGATATTTTTTGTGAAGGCTGCAATCTCCCGCATGAAATCGTCCGCCGGCAATCGCCCGGCTTCGATTTGCCGAAGTTTGGCTTCCCAATCGCCGGTGAGTTCGGCGGATTTTAAGTTGGCATCTTGAATCACCGCCATCAAATAGCGACCGGCATCGGTGGCCAGCAAGTTTTTCTTTTGCCGGGCGATGTAACCGCGTTTCAAGAGGGTTTCGATGATCGAAGCCCGCGTCGCCGGCGTGCCCAAACCGCGTTCTTTGAGGGCTTCTTTCAAAGCCTCATCATCCACCAATTTGCCGGCGGTTTCCATCGCACCCAGGAGCGTGTTTTCCGTGAAGTGCGGCGGCGGTTTGGTTTTGCCTTCGCGAACAAACGGTTCGTGCGGGCCGGTCTCGCCTTGCTCGAAACTCGGCAAGTCTTGTGTTTCCTCTTGGCTTTCGTCTTCCGCTTCGCCGGTTTTTTGTTTGGGTGTGGACTTCTCTTTGCGGGGATAGAGTGCCGTCCAACCCGGTTGTGTCACCCGTTGGCCGCTCGCCCGAAAGGGAACCTTCGCGCTGTCCCCGAAGACTGTGGTGACTTCCTTCAAGCAAATGGGATAAAACACGGCGATCAGGCGGACGAGCACCGCATCGAAGACTTGCTGCTCGCGAAACGACAACTTCTCGGACACGCTGCCTGTGGGAATGATTGCATGGTGGTCGGTCACTTTTTTGTCGTTGATGATGCTCGCCGAAAACGGCAGGCGATCCAGATTCAAGGCATCAATCTCCGCGGGTTTTTGGTCGTGGAGTTTTTTTAGAATTTTGGGGATTTCCGGTTTGAGATCCGTGGGAAGATAACGCGAATCGGTGCGGGGATAGGTAATGAGTTTATGCTCGTAAAGGGCCTGGGCAATTTTGAGCGTCTCCGCCGCCGAGGTTCCGTAGCGGCGGTTCATGTCGCGTTGCAGTTCGGTCAAATCATAAAGCCGAGGTGGAAACAGCCGTTCTTCTTTCTGCTGAATGTCCCGAATGAAAAAAGGCTGCCCGTTGACTTGGTTGAAAACCGTTTGGGCCTCGGCTTGTTTGGAGAAACGATCCCCCGCGAAGCGAAAAATCACTTCGCGGTATTTGGTGAGAAGTTCCCAAAACGGTTCCGACCGAAACGTGCGGATTTCGTCGTCGCGGTCCACCAACAGTGACAGCACCGGAGTTTGCACGCGGCCCGCACTCCACAACTGCCCGAAACCGCCGAAGCGCACGGTGTAGTTTCGCGTGGCATTCAGACCCACAATCCAGTCGGCTTCGCTGCGGCATCGGGCAGCGGCGTAAAGATTTTCGTAATCGCCGGCGGGGCGAAGTTGCCCGAACGCCTGCCCGATGGCTTGCGGGGTTAATGAACTCAGCCACACGCGGGAGATGGGTTTTCCTTGGCGTTCGCAACCCGAGAGGCTCAGAATGTAGCGAAAGATCAATTCGCCTTCGCGGCCGGCATCGGTGGCTCCGATGATTTCATCCGCTTGCCGAAACAACCGACGAATCACGTCGAATTGCTGCTTGCCGCCACGTTCGGTCAAGGTTTTCAATTCGAAAGACATCGGCACGATGGGCAAGGTTTCGAGCCGCCAGGTTTTCCAAGTGGGATCGTATTCTTCCGGGTCTTTCAATCCGACAAGATGCCCGTAAGACCAAGTGACCTGATACCCGTTGCCCTCGAAATAGCCTTCATTGCGAGCATTGGCCCGCAAATAGCCCGCCAAATCCCGCGCGACCGAAGGTTTTTCCGCGAGCACCACCTTCATTCCTGCCCCCGCGATACGAATTGCCCTGCCCATGCGCGAAACTCCCGCGATAAACTGGCCGCATCCACTTCCCTTGATCGCTGCAAAAACTCGACCATCCCCGCGAGGGGAATCCCTGGAAAGGCCACGCTGTTTGTCCCAGCCTCGCCGTACTCGCCTGAGGGATTTCGGTGATAGGCCAGAAGTTGCCGACCGTCGAATCGCCAAACTTCCGGCACGCCCAGTTCCGCGTAGATAGGCAGGCGATCCACGGAGCGATTGGTGACATCAATTTCAATTGCCAAATCGGGCGGAGGATCGATCTCCAGATTGAGTTCTTCCTTCCCCAGAATTTGCGAAACGTTTGCCAGGTAAAAACACTCGTCGGGTTCCAATCCGCGTTCCAGCGATTCCCGGCGAAAGGTGGTCGAACCGGCCCATATCATTGGGGTTCCCGCTTCTTCCGCGAGAACCTGCACCAACAGACCCAGCAAGCGGGAATAGTTTTCGTGTCGATAGGAAGGCGACATGAGTTCCAGATCTCCTCGATCGTAAGTCACCCGGATCGGACCATCGCCCAATTCTTTGAGAAGGTGCTCGTAAAAATCCCAACTCATGCCCCGTAGCAAGAAGTGCTGGCCCGAAGGAATTGTGGAGGCGGTGATCGTGCTCATTTCAAACCCCGTATGATTTGTTTGTTCCGATTATTATATTATTCAAATGACCAGTAAGGCAAGTGTTTGAATTCCGGAAATCTCCAGCGAGGATTTCCGCGACAGGCAAATGGGGAGCGCGCGAAACGCGATTGGCCGCTAGGAAAAGGGCCGGATCTCGGGGTGTGCTTACAAGCCGGGCAGGGCTTGCAGGGTGAGGTCGATTTCCTGCACGCTGCCGTTTCTGAGAATCGACACTTTGACCTGGGAGCCGACTTGCAGTTGTTCCAAAGCCCGAAACAAATCGTTCGAGTTTTGGATCTCGGTTTTGTCGATGCCGATAATTAAATCGCCCAGCCCTTCGTTGCTGGTGATTTTGAGGCCCGCTTTGTCGGCGGCTCCGCCGGGCAGCAATTCGCGAATCAAAACACCCCGGCGTGGGATCACATCTTGCAAGCGAAGTTGCGCCATAATTCGGTCTTCCCAAATGATGATCCCCAACCCCGGACGTTCGACTTTGCCCTTGCGGATGATCTCCGGCACGACTTGGTTGACGGTATCGACCGGAACCGCAAAACCGATGCCCGCGTAAGCACCCGAAGGGCTATAGATTGCGGTATTCACGCCGATGAGCCGGCCGGCGGTGTCCAACAGCGGCCCGCCGGAATTGCCGGGATTGATCGCGGCATCGGTCTGGATCACGTCGAAGATTGTTTTTTTTGTGACCGATTGAATCTCGCGACCCAAACCGCTGATGACGCCTGTCGTCAGCGTTTGATCCAAACCGAAGGGGTTGCCGATCGCGAACACTTTTTGCCCCACTTGCAGATGCTGGGATTCCCCCACGGGAATGGCTTTCATCACATCTTTGGAGGCATCGATTTTGAGGACCGCCAAATCTTTGTCCGGGTCGCCGCCGACCAAGCGGGCATCCCAGACCGAATTGTCGTGCAGCGTCACGCGGAAGGCTTGGGCATCTTGGATGACGTGGTAATTCGTGACGACGTGCCCCTCAGCATCCCAGATAAACCCGCTGCCCGTGCCTTGCTCTTGGCTGGGCATGCGAAACCGATCGTTAGTGCGAACCCGCAAACTCGTGACGTGAACCACGGATTCGTGGGTGGCGTTGTACAAGTCGATTTGGGCTTGTTCATCGGACCACAATTCCCCGCGCGGGGTAATCGGCCGCGCTTTGGCGTTGGGATCGTTAAGCGGCGATTGATGAGACAACCGATACGTTTGCCAGACCAACAACCCCACCACGAAAACCAAAGCGAACAACAACCACCAATTCGGCGGAGTGGAGATGCGGGGAATCGGACGCTGCTGCGGATGCTGTTCCATCGGGCGGTTCCTGAACTCAATAGCGAAAGACCCAGGTGATGAGAACCATTATGGGCAATTGGAAGCCGTTTGGCCAACGCTGCGGGAAACGTCTTGCATCGAACGCCGCGAGGTTATGAAACTTGCCGGCTGACTTTGGCGTGCAGATTTTCGACCGCCACCTGAAATCGTTTGCTTAAAGATTCGGGAACTTCATCCAGGCTCTCTAGCACTTGGGAACTGAGCGCTTTGTTGATGCGTTCCAGTGTGGTGGTGATGCGTTTGATAAGTTGTTCCGCATCGCGGTCATCGGGCGCTTCGCTCGAACCTTTGGACGGCGAAGCAGATTCCGGCGCGGAACCGGCATTGCTGCGATACGGGGAATATGCGACTTCGTTGGGTTCCTTCTCGGCACGGTCTTCGCCTTGGCCGCGTGGACGTTCGGAGGGATCGCCGGTCGATTCATCCACGTCACGAACCGGCACGGGGGTTGTCGGCACAAAGCTGACGTTAGGATCGCCTCCCCACGGATCGGGTGGGGAATCGTCGTTCGCCTCGCCGCCGTGCAGCGTGCGCCGCCACATTTTCAGTTCTGCAACGGTGGCCTGGTTTTCCTCGGCCCATTGCAGGCATTCCGGGGCATCGTCCCAAGTCAAGCTGATGTAGAAATGAGACCATTTCAAGGTGGGATAATCCGCGCGCACGTCGCCGAAGGTTTCCCAAACCCGCCGGCGTTGATAGACCTGATCTCCGCTTAAGCCGACGAGCAGGCCGAAGTCGGCATCGGTGCGGCCTTTGGCGTGACGCTGGGTCCAACGGGCCGCGCACTCCCCGACGACCCAATTGCATTGGCTGACGGCAAGCTGTGCGCGGGAAATCAATTCGGATTCGCTTTCTTGCGAACCGGGGGAATCGGGAGGGGTTTCCGTAGATGACATGGTGATCCGTTGTTGAAGGTCGGCGAAATAAAATGGTCTTTCAGAGATCCTACACCCTCGACCGGGAACAGGCCATCGACGATTGTCAGAAATCCCCCGCGATTCCCAGATGCAGGCCCGTTGCTCTCGGGAACTTGCAAACCTCGCAAGATGCCTCTGGTTTTCCCAATCGGAAGGAATTGTGACGGTCTAGGGCAAACCGCCCCGGAAAAAAATCGCGATTCGCTGGAAAAGCCTGTCGGGTGTTCGCGGCAGAATGTCATTTGCTGAATGTGAAAAGGCATCGGGCCTGAAAACGAAATACACCCAGGACAACAACTTGCCCTAAGGGTTCACGAAAGACATTCTTTTGAAAGGACTTTGAAATGAAAAAGACTGCATTACTTATCGCGTGTGCCGGATTGATCGTGGGTGGAATGGGATTGGCGGCCCCCGCGCCCGCCGATGCCGGTTTTAATCTTTCCATCGGAACCGGCAATTACGGCTTTAATTCGGGTTATGGTTACAATCGCGGTTACAATCGCGGTTACAATAATTACAACAATTACAACCGCACCGCCTATCTGGGCAACAATTGGAATCACGGGTACGTTCCCAATCGCATCGGTTATGGCTGCCAACCTGCGGTGATTGCCCCGCGAGTGAATTACCGCAATGTGGCTCCCGTTTATCGCGGATCCCACTTCGGCAATCGTGGCTTCCGCCATTAAAATTGAAATCGCAAAGCGAACACCTCTAAGACCCGCCAAGCGTGTAAACGCCAGGCGGGTTTTTTCATTGGGGAAGCCGGGCGATCACGGCATCGGCGAAGGCGAGCGTATCGAGTCGCCCACCCAAGTCGCGGGTCTTCTCGCCTGCTTTCAAAGCGGATTGATAACCCTGATGAATTCGCCGGGCCGCTTCCCGGCAAACGGGATCGTGCCGCGTGAGCGCCAAGTGATCCAACATCATCTCGGCAGACATCAACAAGGCCAATGGGTTTGCCAAGCCTTTGCCGGCGATGTCGGGAGCCGATCCATGCACGGCTTCAAACACGGCCTGTTCTTCCCCGATGTTCGCTCCCGGAACCACGCCTAAACCGCCCACCAAACCGGCGCACAAATCGCTGACCACGTCCCCGTACAAATTTTCCAATAGCAGCACATCAAATTGGCTGGGGTCTTGCACCAGTTTCATGCACCCGGCGTCAATGATGACTTCTTGATATTCCACCGCGGTATGTGCGGCATCGTGGGCGGCCCGCGCGCATTTTAGGAACAGTCCATCGGTCAGCTTCATGATGTTCGCCTTGTGGAACACCGTGATCTTTTTCCGCCCTCTTCGGGCGGCGAACTCGAACGCCCATTTCGCAATTCGCGAGCAGGCTTTTTCCGAAGCGACTTTCATAGTCATCACCACGCCGTCGGTGACGTGGTTTTCCACACCGCTGTAAAGCCCTTCGGTGTTTTCGCGGAGAATAATTAGATCGACGTTTTCGAACCGCGTCGGCACGCCTTCCAAACTGAGGACCGGACGCACCGCGGCGTACAATTCGAGCTTTTTCCGCAGCAGCACGTTGACCGAAGAAAACCCCTCGCCCACGGGAGTCGTGCAGGGGCCTTTCAATGCCACGCCATGTTCGCGAATGGCATTCAAAGTGGATTCCGGCAGCACATCATCGCCCGCTTCAAGCGCCACAATGCCCGCTTGATAGGGCAACCATTCGACGGGCGCTTCCGCCGCTGCCAGAACTTTTTGCACGGCCTCTGTCACTTCGGGACCAATGCCGTCGCCGGGAATCAAAACCACGTGATGAACCGCCATAAACATTCCCCTATTGCTTCACCAAGTTTAAGAGATCGAGTTCGTCACTCTGTTGCCTCAAACTGAAAAGTGAGGATTGAGAATGGAAGATCGAGGAGAGAATTTCGTCTCATCCCGATTTTTCGATCCTCCAACTTCAATCATCGCATCGAATAATGAATCAACGTTCAAAACACAAAAACTGGAACCCAAAATGCAAGGCCGGAAAAACACTCAATTTATGCAATAAAATTCCACATATCATCAAAGAGAAAAGCGTCAAAGGTTTTGATGTGGTCCTTCAGTATATGTTCAGATTGCATGTTTGGGCGAATATCGAAATAGTACACGCCTTCCAGCGGATTGAGTTTGATTGTATAGCCCCGAAAGTGACCCGGAAGAAAGGTTGCGCTGATACTATATTTCCCCTCTTTGCCTTTTCGTTGAACATCGTTCAAAAAGATGGCGAAATGGGGAGTGTTTCAGTTGGTCAATCGGTTATAGAGAAATTTGTCCACAAACATTTTACCGAGTCGATCTTTGCTGGATGTTTTCACGGAACCGATGGCACGCACATCCGCATCTGATTTTATAATCAAGTCGTGTTGATAGTTCATAGTAAATGCGATCTCACCATCAATCGTCACGGGAACGGACACCACTCCGTGGGTAACGTCCACTCCGACTTCATTGATGATTGGTCTGATGAATCTTTCAAAGAGATCCCCGTTGATTTTTCTGGCAGTATTTGACTTCTTCGCGGGTAAGGCATCGAGGGTTGCTCCGATGCACTGTTGTGCTGTATATATGATTCGATTGAGAATCTCGCGGTTTGGGGGATTGTCGAGTGCCTCGTTTTTGATGTTGGTAAGAATTGATTGGAATTCGACAAGAACGACTTCGAACTCCTCCAACGAATACATCAATTGGGAGTTGATCGGCCTTGTCACGTTGAACGTACCATCCCGCTGATATTGGAAGAATTGATAATGATGTTCGTTCCTAGAAACGATGACGGCTTGAAGATTGCTCTTAATAAACTCCAAATAGGTTTTTGCAAAGTTGCAATAGTTGTCGATGCTCGCGTAATGCTCCTTGTCACACGCGAAAGCCACGAGTTTTTGAATGCTCACCGAATGGAATCCCTTCGTTCATCGTTTTCCCGGTCGAATAATATCCATTCTTCCTTGGATTTTCGGATGATGTGCTCTAAGCGGTCAATTGCCCAGTCATTATAGTTCGGCTGAGTTTCGCATCCCGCCCACCGTCTCCCCAATTGTTCCGCGACGACCAAGCTGGTTCCCGATCCGGAAAACGGATCGACCACGAGATCACCGGCATTCGAGGAAGCCAGCACGAATTTCCTCACTAACTCTTCGGGTTTTTGCGTGGGATGCGGCGTTTTTTCTCCCATCCCATTGCAAGTGGTTGGCACTTCGATCACGTCCCGCGGTTTCGCCTCTTGGGGATGCGGCGTCCAGACATCTTTTCGTTTCCCTCCATTTCCATATTGGCTCGTCTCAGCTTGGGGATGGCGGGATATTTTAGCGTATGCCTTCCGTAGGGAATTCTCACATCATCTACGTTAAAAGTTTGAGGCTTCTGTTTGCGCAAGTGGAGGATGCTTTCATGGGAACGGCCCCAATCGTTGCCTAAATTGGCTTTGTTTTTGTAATACCAGACCAACCATTTGCATGATCGGAAATACCTCATGGATGGATGCTTTATATCGGCGAGAATTTCAGAAAACCCTCAGACATATAATGTCCCCGTTTTTTTAGAACGCGATGAGATTCCCGAATCCATTGCATAGACCAGTCTATGTACCTTTCTTGGCTCTCAAACTTGTCCCAGTCCGCCTTATTGATGTTGTAGGGAGGATCGGCGAAGATCAAATCAACGGTCTGGCTTTCCAAGGTTTTCAACCACTTCAGGCTGTCGCCTTGGAACAACAAACCGTGAGGATGCCGATAGATTTCACTTACTTCCGCATCCGCGTCCGGTTGCAGTCGCTTTCCCAGCGGTTCCTGCTCAAAGAGATTGGCCTGAACAGGGGTTGCCACCTTTTTTGGCACGATGATTCTCCTTGGATGATTTGAGTGAACTCGATGTTTCATTGTAGCAATTCCATCGCCAAGATTGGCGTGGGGATGTGGTTTTCCACAACGACAGCGGGAAGCGGCGGGGAATCTGGGGCTTTTTTCTGGGTTTTGGCTTCTTGCGCTTCCGTTCAGGCAGCGGGTTGGCCTAATCTGGAAGGATCTGCGGCGGTTCGTGAAATTCTGTCGTATCCGGTGGATCATGCTTGAATCGCGGGCAAGTTCCCGTCAGGATTTGGCCTTTCCATTTATTCGGCGTTCCTTCCATTACGATTCGTTTGGGGAAGATTTTGTTTAGGCATCCTTGGTTTTTCGCGATCTTGGCAATTGGGATGGGGTTCGGGCAATCGGCTTGGGCCGCAGAGTCTCCCGTGACCTCCGCCACGCTGGAACGGGTAGGTTTTGAAGGGCGGTTCAAAGTCGGCCAATGGACGCCGTTGACCGTGCGCGTCGAAACCGAGCGGGCTTGCCGATTGGAACTGGACGTGGAAACCGCCGACCCCGAAGGCAATCGCGCGGTTTGGACGGATCAGTTTGATCTGCCTTCAGCGGGAACGCATCGGCTGACGATGCTGTTTCAACCGGGCCGTTTGGAAACCGCGCTCAAGCCGAGCTTGACTGTCAAACCGATGATGGGCGATGAACAATGGACGGTTCCCGTCGTCGCCGGCGAAGATCCCGCCGCCCAGTTGGTGCAGCGAGCGCTTCCGCATTCGGTGCTGATGGTGGGAACTTTGGGAGATCCCGGCGGGCTGAACGAGGAATCGCGTTCCCCCGGCGAAACCGACGAAGAAGAGACATCGGAAAGCCGAATTCCCATTCGCGTGGCGGCGTTGAAAGATGCGTCGGAGTTAATCGTCGCATCAGCCGCCGGGCAGGAAGCCGCTTACATCAATGCCGCCGGTTTGGAAGCGTTGGACACCTTGGTGATTTCCGGCCAATACGCAATGGATGCCCGGCAAGCCGAGGCTTTGAAAACCTGGGTCACGTTGGGGGGGCATTTAATTCTTTCCGTGGGCCGGGATTGGGAGAGCTACCAACAAAGCCCGTTGGCTCGCTGGTTGTCCGCAGAAGTCGCCGAAGCGGAGCAGCCGTTTCGCTTGACTGGAACGACGACGTTCAAGCGCCTCGACGCGCTGGAAAGCTTCGCGGGGAAGAACGCGGCTTCGATTTCCATCGATCTGCAAAACCCGGTGGTCGGCGTGAAGATCGAGCCGGGAAAAAACGCCGAAGCGATGCTTTCCGTACTCAGCGGGCCTTTGATCGTGCGTTCGCCTTACGGTTTTGGCACGGTGACTTTGCTCGGTTTGAGCCTAAGCGAAGAGCCGGTCAAGTCGTGGCCTTCGCTGCCTCGGGCGATGCGAAAATTGCTTTGGGACGCGAAGCAGCCCACGCGCAGCCAATCGAAATCCGCGAACAACCGCCTGGCCTACAGCGGGATCAGCGAGTTCGCCACGCAGATGCACACGGCTTTGCAAACTTTCCGCCCGGTCCATCGGCTTTCCACTTGGGCGATCATCGGTTTAATGGCGATTTATCTGTTGGTGATCGGCCCCTTGGATTATTTCCTGGTGAACCGATTGCTGAAGCGGCCTCGGTTGACTTGGCTGACATTTCCCGCGTGGGTCGCGATTGCCGCCGTGATTGGGGTTTCGCTCTCGCGTTCCCATAACGGCGACAAATTGTTGACCAGCCAGTTGAACATCCTCGATTACGATGCCGCCACCGAAACCACGCGGTCGCGATCTTGGGCGAGCCTCTACAGCCCGGAAACCCGCCGCTACCAAGTCACCTTGGAACCGGAAGGCACGTTCCAGTCCTTTTCCACGGCAACGAGCGGTGCGCCCCAAGCAAGGATGTCCTTCTTCGGGATTCCCGAAACGGTGTTCGGCGGAATGTATCGCGAAGGCGGGCAGTCGCTGTCGCCGCCGATTTATCGGTTCGCTCCTCAAGCTCAGCGGATTGAAAACTTGCCGATTTCGATTTGGGGAGCGAAATCGATCGAGGCCGAATGGTGCGGGCAAGGCCGGGTCTGGGTGGAAGGCAAACTGACCAGCCCGCGTCCGGGGCAATTGCGGGGCACGATTCGGCATCATTTTCCCGTGCCCATCACCGATTGGTTTCTCGCTTACGACACGCGCGTGTTTTTGCCGCGACCCAACCTCGACACCGGCGAAGCCGACCCCTTGCCCCCCGAAATCGAATGGCCGCGAAACGATGAGAAATGGCAAAGGATTAAACAGCGGGAGATCAGCGGCTATTTAACCCGTGCGGTGGCAAAACAATTCCAGCGAACCGGCGAAAACAGCGGCGATGCAAATGCGATCCGCTCGGAGCAACAAACCTACGATCCGCTCGCCGAGAACAATGCCGACCCCTTGGGGGACATTGTCCGCACGCTGACGTTCCATCGGCAAGTCGGCGGAAAGCAATACACCGGCTTAGACAATTACGCGCTCCGCGAGATGGATTTATCCGGCCGGTTGGGCTTGAAGCGGGCGATCCTTTACGGCAGGCTGGATCTTTCCACCACAAGTTTGCAAATTCCCGACCACGAACCCGCAAACAGCCAAACAGCCACGTTCATCCGCATCGTGCTGCCCGTCGAGGAAAACCACGTCGAAGCACCACCTTTGAAACTCAAAAAAGACGATTGAAAAGACCGCACAGACTATGAACTCTCGTTCGAGAAATCAGTGAGCGGCAAGGCGATAGCCGCCGGTTTTTTTCGATCCGAAGAACCGGCGGCTAGCGCCCTGCCGCTCACGTTTCGCAGGACAATTCATTCTCGAAAATCCTAACCATTGAGATCCTCCGGTGATTGAAACACGCAAGCTCACGAAAAAATACGGCGACCTGATCGCTGTCAATGAAATCGACTTGAACCTAAAGGAAGGCGACGTGTTTGGGTTCATCGGCCCCAACGGGTCGGGCAAAACCACGACGATGCGGATGATCGCCACGCTGCTCAATCCCGATTACGGCGAAGCCTACGTTTGCGGGCAATCGATCTACCGCAATCCGCAGGAAATCCGCCGGCTCGTGGGTTACATGCCCGACTTCTTCGGCGTGTACGATGACATGACGGTGATCGAGTATCTCGAATTTTTCGCATCCGCCTACCGCATCGCTCCCCACAAACGCCGGGCGATCTGCGAGGAAAAACTGGAACTGGTCGATATGAGCTTCAAACGCGATGCCTATGCCAGCCAGTTGTCGCGGGGGCAAACGCAGCGCATCGGTTTGGCCCGCGTGCTGTTGCACGAACCGCAAGTGCTGCTGTTGGATGAACCCGCCAGCGGCCTCGATCCCCGGGCGCGCATTGAAATCCGCAACTTGCTTAAGCGGTTGGGTGAACTCGACAAAACCGTGATCGTCTCCAGCCACATTCTTCCCGAATTGGCCGATGTCTGCACGCGGGTGGGCATGATCGAAAAAGGCGTTCTGCATCGTCGGATGACTATGTGCAAGACGTGATGCGGAAGGCCCGCGAAGCGCTGCTGTTATACGTCGGCGTGACAGAGAACCCCGAAAAAGCCGCCGCCCTGATCGAACAGTACGAAGGCGTGGCCTCGGTGGCGATGAAAGGCCCGATGATCCACGTCACCCTGCAAAAAGACACCGAAGATTACAGCTTTCTGCCCACAATGCTGATCGAAGCCGGCTTTCGGTTGTCGCTGTTCCGGGAAGAAGAAGTCAACCTGGAAACCGCCTTCATGGAACTCACCAAAGGTTTGCAACAGTAAGCATCACCAGCAATCCCAAAGCAAAAACATTCCCTCCCCCCATGCAAAGAAATTTATCGCAAAGGGGAAAGGGAAAATGCAAACAGACGCAGCGCGGCACAGCCGCAACCAAAAACGGATTGATGAGTGTCGAGTGATGATTTTTGAATGTTGATGTAGGAATCGAATTTAAAGCTATCTGGCAAGAATGTGGTTTATTACCGCGAAGAATCCTACCGTCGGCTTACGCCGACGGCTAAATGCTGCCATCGGTTCGCGATTCCCGAAGCCCTGAATTCGTGGGCAAGAGAACAACGGAAACCATCACCTACTTTCTTGAAACACAGACTGATGGAAACCCTGAACGGTTTGATCGAGCGAGTCACGTTTCACAACCCGGACAACGGGTTCGCGGTGCTGCGGGTCGCCGTTCGCGGGGTGGCCGTACCTGTTACCGTGGTGGGGAACGTGATGATGGTCGCCGCCGGCGAACATCTGAAAGCGGAAGGCCGCTGGACGATAGACCGCGACCACGGGCGGCAGTTCCGAGCCGAGTCCATCGCGACCACCCACCCCGCGACGGCGGAAGGCATCGAGCGGTACTTGGCATCGGGAGCGGTCAGAAGTGTCGGCCCCAAACTCGCCGCCCGCATCGTCGCGCTCTATAAAGAACGCACGCTGGACATCATCGAAAATTACCCGGAAATGCTGTTGCATCTGCGGGGCATCGGGGCAGAGAAGCTCAAGAAAATCCGCGAAAGTTGGCGGGAACAAAAGCACGTTCGCGAAATCATGCTGTTTCTGCATCAGTACGGCATCGGTTCCGCGAGGGCCAACCGCATTTATCGAATTTATGGCGAACGGGCGATTGAAATTGTCAAAGCCAACCCGTACCAACTCGCCGATGATATTCGCGGAATCGGGTTTCAGTCGGCGGATGAACTCGCCAAAAGTTTGGGGCTTGATCCCAATTCGCCGCACCGTGCCCGTGCCGCAGTGCGCTACGTTTTGCAAGAAGCCACTTACAAACAAGGGCACTGCGGGTATCCCGAAGATCACGTTCTCGCCCAGGCGGAGTTGTTGGTTTCGATTGATCGTGCGATTCTGGAAGCCGCCGTCGCAGCGGAAATCGCCGAGGAAAGTTTGATCCGCGAACCGCACGAAGAGGAGGCGTGGCTGTTTCTATCCAAGCTTTATCGGGCGGAAGTTCAGTTGGCGGAATCGGTGGGGGAGTTGTTGAATCGGCCGGGCCATCCTTTGCCGGAAATTGACGTGGAAGCCGCCATCGCTTGGGTTCAACAAAAACTCGACATCGAATTGGCTCCCGGTCAGCAGGCAGCAATCCGCGCCGCCTGCCGGGAGCGGTTGGTGATTATCACCGGCGGCCCGGGCGTGGGCAAAACCACGTTGGTTCGCAGTTTGCTGGAAGTGTTTGAAGCCAAGGAACTCCGCTGCGTTTTCGCCGCCCCCACGGGAAGGGCCGCCAAACGCTTGACGGAAACCACGCAGCGGCCTGCGAAGACCATTCACCGCTTGTTGGAGTTCGACCCCGCGATGGGCGGCTTCAAACGCGGCCCGGCTAGCCCGCTTGCGGGCGATGTGTTCGTGTTGGATGAATGTTCGATGGTGGATGTGCTTTTGGCTCGGCAGTTTTTCGAGGCCCTTCCCGCCAACGCCGCCGTGGTGCTGGTGGGCGATGTCGATCAACTGCCATCCGTGGGGCCGGGCTGCGTGTTGGGAGATTTGATTCGCTCGCGGCAAATTACGGTGGCCCGGCTGACGGAAATTTTCCGCCAAGCCCAATCCAGCCGCATCATCGCCGCCGCCCATGCGATCAATGAAGGCATGCTCCCCGACTTGGAATCCTCTGCCAAGGGGTTGACCGACTTCTATTTCAGCGAATGCGAGACGCCGGAATCCATCGAACGGATGATCGTCAAACTCGTCCAAGACCGCATCCCCAAACGCTTTGGCCTCGATTCCGTGGCCGATGTGCAAGTCCTCACGCCGATGAACGGTTCTTCCTTGGGCGTCGGCAACTCAATCAGGTTTTGCAGAATGCGCTCAATCCGAAACTCCATCAAAAGGAAATCAGCCGGTTTGGAACCACCTTTCGCGTGGGAGATCGCGTGATGCAAACGGAGAACAATTATCAAAGGGAAGTCTTCAACGGCGATTTGGGCATGGTGGAAAAAATTGATGCCTTGGAACAGGAACTCAGTGTTCGGTTTGAAGGAAAAACGGTCGCTTACGATTTTAACTCGCTGGATGAATTGGCCCTGGCCTACGTGCTGACGATTCATAAAAGCCAAGGCAGCGAGTATCCTTGCGTGATTATCCCGTTGCATACGCAACATTTTCTGATGCTCCGCCGAAATCTGCTTTACACGGGCATCACGCGCGGCAAGCAACTGGTAATTCTCGTGGGTTCAAAGCGGGCCTTGGAAATCGCGGTGACCCGTAACGAAACCCAAACCCGCCACACCGCCTTGTGTGAACGATTGCAAAACCTGAATTGATAAAACCCAACGAACCCCTTTGGAAAGCGAGCGTACGAACATCGTGTCAAGTTCCCCCGACAGCCGAGAATTGCCGATGGAGATTCGCGCTGCGGTTCCCGGCGATTTGGAATTTATCGTGGAATACAACATCCGCCTGGCGAGCGAATCGGAGAACAAACAACTGAACCGCGATGTTTTAAGGCAAGGCGTGGAGGCGCTGCTTTCCGATCCGAAGAAGGGGCGGTATTTCGTGGCGGTCCACAACGAAGAAATCATCGGCCAGTTGATGCACACCCGCGAATGGAGCGATTGGCGCAATGGTGACATCTGGTGGCTGCAAAGCGTCTATGTCGCGGCGGCTTATCGAAGAAAAGGCGTGTTTCGCAGGCTCTATCAACACCTTGAGTCTGAAGCCCAAACTGCCCCCGATGTTGTCGGGCTGAGGCTGTACGTCGAACTCGAAAACATCGCCGCCCACGAAACCTACAGTAACCTCGGCATGATCCGGCCCGGCTACTTCGTGATGGAAAACCTAACAATGGGGCCTTGAGCGAAATGAAATGTGACGAGCCGCGACCGTGAGGGAGCGGTGGTAATCACGCTTCAGAATACGCCGATGGGCTGGGGGTTTCTACAATCGGCCCACACTTTACGGCAAGATTTTGCGGAAAACATTGAAACTAGGATTGGCATGGCGGAAGAAGTCATCGTGATCGGCGGGGGATTGGCGGGGTTGGCGGCGAGCGTGGCCTTGGCGAAGCGGAAACTTTCCGTCACGTTGCTGGAAGCTCGTCCGCGTTTGGGCGGCAGGGTGAGTTCCTTCACCGATCAAACCACGGGAACCACCATCGACAACTGCCAACACGTCAGCATGGGTTGCTGCACCAACTTCCGCGACTTCTGCGAGACCGTGGGCGTCGCCGATTTGTTGCGAACCGAAAAAACGCTGTATTTCGTGGGGGCAGACCGAAAAATCAATCGGTTTTCCGCCTCCGGTTGGCTGCCGGCCCCGTTGCATTTGTTCCCGGCGTTTCGGCGGTTGAGTTATCTTTCCCGCGAGGATCTCAAACAATTGCAGCGCGGGTTGAAGGCTTTGGTGAAGTTGAAGGCATCCGGGCCGTCGGCGCAACCGTTCTCTCGGTGGTTGGCCGAGCAAGGGCAAGGCCCGAACGTGGTGGAATCGTTTTGGCTGGTGGTGTTGGTCAGCGCGTTGAGCGAAACGCTGGATCGCATCGACACCTTTCACGCCCGCAAAGTTTTTTTCGATGGATTTCTGGCCCATAAACACGGTTGGGAAGTGCAAATCCCCACCGTGCCCTTGGAAGAACTTTACGGCCCGCCTTTGCAAAATTGGCTAAGAGAACATGGCGTCAAAGTCCGCTTGAAAACCGGCGTGGACCGGATCGATGTGCAGGAAAACCGAGCGGCCAGTGTGACGCTTCGCGATGGGGAAGTTCTTTCCGCCAAGCATTTTATCTTGGCGGTTCCCCATCATCGGGTGTTGAGTCTCTTGCCCGCGGAACTTCAAAATCATCCCCAGTTGGCGGGCGTGGCGGAATTGGAATCCGCACCGATTTCCAGCGTGCATTTGTGGTTCGACCGCCCGATCACCGATTTGCCGCATGCGGTGTTGATCGGACGCTTGTCGCAGTGGATGTTCAACCGCACGCTGCTGCTCGGCAACGGTTCCCCGAGCGATTCCTTTTATTATCAAGTCGTGATTAGTGCCAGCCGGGAATTGGCGGGCAAATCCCAAGCGGAGATTATCGAAGAAGTCGTCAGAGACCTGACCGAGATTTGGCCCGAGACCGCCCAAGCCCGGTTGGAATCCGGGCGGGTGGTGACGGAGCACCGGGCGGTATTTTCGGTGACGGCGGGATCGGATGCCTTGCGACCACCGCAGCAATCGCCGATCGAGAACTTGCAATTCGCGGGTGATTGGACGCAAACCGGTTGGCCCGCCACGATGGAAGGAGCCGTTCGCAGCGGTTATCTCGCCGCCGAAAACGTGCTGTCCCAAATTCACCGCCCCGAACCCGTGCTGCAAGCGGATTTACCCATCAGTTGGCTCACTCGTCTCTTGCTGAGCGGACGCCGAGAACCTTAAACTCCATCACCCGTCGATCTGTAGCTACTTTTCGAGGATTTTCCCGCTGTCGCCGCGAGTTCCCCCTACTTACGAAAACCATTCCCTCTCGCCCTTGCCCCATGACGGTCGGCCTTGGCGGCATTTGGTGACGGTTCTATTGCTGTTGGTCGGTCTGACCGTGGCGGGAACGGTAGGGTTAAAACTCATCACGGATGGCGATTGGGTCGATTGCCTTTACATGGCGGTCATCACGCTGACCACCGTGGGCTACGGCGAAACGGTTGAACTGGGAAGAACCGGGCGGATTTTTATTATCGTCTATCTCGTGTTCGGGTTGGGCGTGTTCACTTATAGTGCCTCGTTGTTGGGGCAATGGATCGTCAATGCCCGTCTGCAAGGTCTGTTGGAACGAAGACGCATGGAACACCAAATTCAAAAACTCTCGCAGCATTTTATCGTCTGCGGTTTGGGACGCATGGGCGGGATTATCGCCTCGCAACTTCACGAACGCCGGCAGCCTTTCGTGGTGGTGGACCGCGACGAGGGCCGTATGGCCGAGATTTGCGGGGAATCGAATTGGCTTTACGTTCTAGGCGATGCCACCGATGATGAAACCTTGGTGCGGGCGGGGATTCGGCGGGCGAAATCGTTGGCCTCGGTCTTGCCGACCGATGCCGACAACGTCTACGTCGTGCTTTCCGCCCGGATGTTGACCGATCAACTGCAAATCATCGCGCGGGCCGACAACGAAAAGGCCGTGCTGAAACTCGAACGCGCCGGAGCCACCCGGGTTGTGCGTCCGTTTCACACCGGAGCCAATAAAATGGCCCGCTTCATGCTGAATCCCAACATCGAGGATTTTCTGGAAATCGCCGACAACAAAGGCCACGAATTGGAATTGGCGGATGTGCAAATCGCCGCCGACCACCCCTTGGTCGGCAAACGCTTAATGGACACCACGCTGCGGGAAAAAGGCGTGATGGTGATCGGCATTCGCCGTCAAAACGGAGAAAAGCTGATGCCCCCGCCCGGTTCGGCGGTCATCATGGCGGGCGACAGCCTGTTCGCCTTCGGCAGTGCCCAAGCCGTCAGCGACACCATGCGCGGCAGCAAGATGGGATAGAAAGAGAAAGAAAACCTGTCCATGAACCGCGAAGATCTTTGGGGAATCCTGGGGAGCCTGCTCCTATTCGGCATGGCCGTCTACGATGCCGAATGGCGCTGGTTCTGGGCGATCATGGGAATGCTAATCTTGGTATGGAGCCTCTATACAGCAATCTTTAACCCGAAGGCATGACGAGTACATCTAATCTTTAGGAACTCGCCAGAGATTGATTTCTCCCTCGCTGTTGCCGGTGGCGAGAATTGTGCCATCGGGAGAAAACGCCACCGCCGTCACACCCCAAGCCGTTTCCTCCGCCCACTCCACCGCTTTTTGCCCCGTGGACAGATTGAAAAGCACGACTCCGCCCATTTGCTTGGATGGTGGTTGTTCATAGCCCACGGCCAGGAATTTGCCATCGGGAGAGAAGGCGACCGCCCGGACCGGTCTTTCGCCCAGGTCGAACGTTTTTTCGAGCGAACCGTCCATTGTGTTCCAGACCCGAACCTTATCAACAATTGAAAAAGTGGCGATCCGCTTGCCATCCTGGGAAAAGTCTGATGACCAACTATTCAGCGGAGGAGTAAACGAACATTTTTGAGTGTTTGTTTCTTAGATCCCAAATGAGGAACTTCTTGCGCTGATCGTCTGTATCATCCGCGATGGCCAAGAGTTTGTGATCGAAAGAAATTGACCAGCCAAACAAATGGGTGTCGGGGATCGAAATTTTGACAGCGGGTCTTTCCTTCTGCAGATCTTCCATCAACAGGCAATCCCACTTTTCATCGGATTCCAACCGCAACGAGAAGCGGCCATCCGGCGAAAGCGTATGGACGTAAGTAGGCGGCGTTTGTGTGAGTTGCGATTTCTCGATGTCCCAAGCCACAACGCCCTTCTTGACTGCAACCAAGCATTGTTTCCCATCGGATCGAAACCGAACTTTGTGCAACGTCAGCCCATCCACACGCATTGAGAACTTAAGCACCTTAGGGTACGAAAAGGGAGAGGCCCAAGACTCCCAAAGATTCAAATATCCCCCGTCAGACATGCAAGACACACCGACATCTGAAGGATAGAGTGAATAATGCGTACTGGCAATTTGGCCATCGGGTGAAAACGCAATCGAAGCCACGGGCAGAGGACAACCCTGCAACGTGTCGAAGGAAGTCCAAGGGTTCGCAGCTTTTGGTTGTAGCTGCGCTGCAACTTGGCAGGGCTAGGCAACAGATTAAGACCATCGCCCAGGGGATGGTGAGAGCGATTTTGAAAGATCCCCGCCGCATCGGTTGCTCCGCGATTTGGATGCTCGAATGAAAAAGCAATCAACGGGAGCAATTCGCAAGGTGAGAGGCCGGGATCGTAACGCCTCTTCGGATTTCAAACCAGAGCGATTTTTAGAAAAACCGTCGCTCGGGTGGGCAAGAACCGCCAGGAAATGTCAAACCGACCGCATAAAGACACTGGCCCGGCAAGTAAGTCGCTTGGGCATTGCCCATCAACACAAAGCGAGTTAGGCGATGGCCGCCTCGCATGACCGCTATTTTTTGACCGCCTTCTTCGTCTGGGAAACAGCTTCCACCAATGAGATTGGCGTGTTTTCCCAGGCAAGCGAACACAACTCCTTCATCTGTGGCGAAGCATCACCAGAATCAGGGGTCCAGTCCACAAGCCGTCCATCGACATCAAACAGGTAACAAGCAGGACCGGAGGGAAGACAATAGCTGGAAGCGGTCTCTCCCACCCACACGTAATAGGATTCGGTTGACTTTTTCACGAGAGCCAATCGCTGCGGCTTAGGCATCGACTGAAAATCCTCCAACCGTTTTGCGTCTTGGGGAGGTTGCAAGCCTTTGTATTGATTTTTGATAACCATCGCCTCGGCCGTGCCGATCATCAGAAGCATCACCAGCAAGATGCCAATGGACTTTGCACTGCAACATTTTGCCATCGTGATTACTCCACAAATTGGTTTTCGATCAGGGTGGGGCAGTATTTCTAAGGTCCGCATACAGGTTGTGAATTTTTTAACTTGGCACGACGGAATTCGATTTTACAATGCCTGCGGTGATGTTGTCGACGACTGGGATTTCTTGGCGAGCGAGCAGACGCATGAGCACGAAAACTCAAACGGGGCAGGCGAGATTTCAACGGGCCGAGCGATTGCAGATGGAGTGGCGTCCGCTTTCGCTGGATCAATTATTGGCCGAGGATCATACCGCCCGCTTGGTTTGGGCTTACGTGGATTCGCTGGATCTGACGGAACTCTACGCCAAGATTCGCGCCGTTTTTGGCACAACGGGTCGCAATCCGATCGATCCCAAAATCCTGTTGGCATTGTGGTTGATGGCCACCATTGATGGCATTGGTTCGGCCCGGCGGTTGGATCGGCTTTGCAAAGAGCAGATTCCCTATCAATGGCTCTTGGGTGGGGTCTCCGTGAATTACCATACCTTGGCGGACTTCCGCGTGGATCATGCGGAGTTTCTCGATGGGTTACTGACTCAAAGCGTGGCGGTGTTGTTGCATCAAGGCTTGGTCGAATTGACGCGCATCGCCCAGGATGGGATGCGGGTTCGCGCCTGGGCGGGTTCGAATTCGTTCCGCCGAAAGCCCACGTTGGATCAGTGCTTGGAAGAGGCCGAACGGCATTTGGAAGAACTCAAACAGGAAGCCGAGGAGGATGCCTCCGCCGAAGATCGCCGCGCGAAGGCGGCGAAGGAACGCGCCGCGAAAGAGCAGCGGGATCGCCTCAAAAAAGCCTTGGAGGAACGCGAAACATTGGTTCCCAAAATGGAACGCCGCAAGAAAGGATCGGGCGAGAAGGCGCGGGCTTCGATGACCGACCCGGAAGCCCGCAAGATGAAAATGGGCGATGGCGGTTTTCGCCCGGCGTACAACGTGCAGTTCGCGACCACGGCCGAAACGCTGGTGATCGTGGGCGCGGACGTGACGAATGCCGGCACCGATGGCGGACAAATGCAGCCAATGGTCGCGCAAATCGAAAGTCGGCATGGAACACGCCCCCGGGACTATTTGGCGGATGGGGGCTTCGTGAGTTTGGACGACATCACCACGTTGGAAAAGTTGGGCATCAAGACGTATCTGCCGATCATGGAAAAAGACAAAAAGTTGGCCAAAGGCATCGATCCCTTCGCGCCGGTGAAAGGCGATAGCGAAGAAGTGAAAACTTGGCGGGCGCGGATGGGGACGGAAGCCGCCCAAGAGATTTATCGCCAGCGGGGAGTCACGGCGGAATTTCCGAACGCCACTTGCCGCAATCGCAACTTAAAACAATTGAACGTCCGCGGATTAGTGAAAGCGAAAGCGGTGACGTTGTGGCAGGCGTTGGCTCATAATTTTCAAAGGACGCTCGATTTGAGGAAAAAAGCCGGCTTGGCTTCGGTATAAGAAGGAAAGGGATCGGAATCGGGCCAGAACCCGAAGCCGATCTTTCAATCCTCAGGCGAAAAGCCTGCAGGAACCGGCGAGGAGGCGGACCCTCAAGTCAAAAAAAGCCGCCGAAGTCGCCAAGCGAACCCCAACCGACTTCAAAATGGGAACCGTCGAAAAAGTTCACAACCTGACAGCGGACGATACGGTGCTATAATTGAGAATTGAGTCCTTCATACACGGGAACCCACAATGAGCGATGACGCCAAACAGCTCGTAAACGCCTTCACCGCCCTTGCCCCAGAAGAACGTTACGCCGTAATTGTCGAACTCGCCGGTATTTCTGAAGCGGATGCCGGCCCAATTTCTGACGAGGAACTGTCGATCGCCGGGGCTGAGCTATTCTCGATGTATGATGCCGAGGAGGCTTCCGGTGGCGATACCGAAACGCGGTGAAGTTTGGCTCGTGGACATGGGCTACGCCGCGAAGGTTCGGCCCGCCCTTGTCCTCAGCGTCCCAATCACAGGTGATGAACGTGCCATTACAACGGTCATTCCGCACACAACGAGCGTCCGCGGCACCCAGTTTGAGACCGCCTCTAATGTTCGATGGCTAAAAGATGGTGCTTTCGATTCTCAAGGCATTGGCACCTATCCCACTGTAAAACTCATTCGCAAACTGGGTGATTTACCTGCGGATCAGTTGGATTTGGTAGAACAATCCGTCAGGCTATGGTTGGCGTTGCCCTGATGAAAACGCGGGATAACAACGACTTGGCAATTTCATGCTTGTCCAAAGCGGCAAGGTGATTGTCCGGCGGGTTGGCACTGTCAAATCCGTGTGAAGTTCCTTGAAGGAGTGTGCCACTGGCTCTGCCATTGTGGTTTTGGGGGAATGATTCGGTTCTGGGCGGCCTTGAAGCCTTGCCCTCCCTGCTCGCGACAAGGCACTGGCAAAGCCAGTGGCACACTACGCCGTTCACCCTGATTATATAGCGTTTTTTGTGTTTTCTGCTGCGAACCTTTGTTCTTTTGTGGCATTTTGAATGGTGGGCTTGCCGATGGCCCGCTTCGTTTTTTTCCGAGGAGGGTTTCGACTCGCCTTGGAGGAATGGCGTTGATAGGTGTCTTTGATCGCAATCTCCAGCAGGTGAAATAGGTCTTCCCCTTCGTCAGCAACACACTTGGATTGTTCCATCGGCAGACGAAACGCATGCAACACATTGGCGAGGCTCCGCCTTTTGGGCGAGACGCCGTTGGCCACGTGTTGAGCACTCGCATATAAACACATCGCCCACAAACCGAGGATCGACCAATCCAATTCCAACTGGGCATTGTCGGCTTGTTTGCTGAGCAACTTCCCGCGTCCGAAGGTCTGCTTGAAATCTCGATAGTAAATTTCCACGCCCCACCGCGCTTGGTAGATTTTTTGCATCTGAGCAGAAGAAAGCCGATGAGGATCCAACACGTTCGTGACGAGATACACTTCCTCTTTTCCTCCACAAAATCCATGCAAGCGCAAGGCGAGCGGGGGTTGCTGATCTTTCTGCGCCTTGTCGGGCCAGACATAGACAATGTCTTTGTGGCGGCGGATATAGCCGAGGTTCTTTAACAGCCGCACGTTGGCCCCCACCCGCGCCACGAAGGCCGTGCCCGACTGAGTCGAGAGTTTGCCAAAACTCATAGCCGACAAACCCGGCATCCAGCGTGACCAACGCATTCTCCGGCAGGTCTTTGGCCATGTCCAGCAGGTGGGCTCGCTCGCTCGAATCACTTGCTCCGCTCCGCCAAGCCCAGGGCAGGCCCAGGCCCACGTGATAGAGCATCGTGAGCCAAATCTGCGGCGTGCTCGCCTTCTTGTCGCGATCCGCCTGGCTCTGTTGCTTCTGCTTCTCCTTTCGTTGCTTGGCCTTTTGAAGTCGTTTCTGATGAGGCGTCTGGCGATTCTTGCCGCGCCGGTCTTTCTTCTTGGCCGCGAATTGCTGTTCGTTGGATCGCGTTCGCGGCGTGGCCACTCGGCTGCCATCCCCCGCAAGCAACAGCCAGCCTTCCACTAGAAAACCCTCTGCCAACTCTTCGCGCATCGCGCGTTGGAACTCCGCGACGAGGCGTTTTATTAACTCTCCGCTCCAATGCCGCAAGCGTTTCAGAAAGCCGGAATAACTTTTGCCGGGCTGCTCATCCTCCGTCTTCCCGAAGCAATGAATTTTACAAGCTTCGGCAAAGCGTTTGGTGAGAGTCTGTTTGGCGGACCAACTCCACATCAAGGCCACGAAAATCAGAGAGCGGGGCGACCAGAGACTCTCCTGGCGAAAATGAATGTCCTCCAAGGTCTCCTCCGGCACCAGCCAATCCAAGGCCGCTTGGAGTCAGGGCAATCGCCTTTTTCAAGATAGCGAAGTTCCAAGTCTCAGCAACCGGGGACGAGTCGTTGGTATTTAACAACTTACGTCAAAAGGCGTCACGACCCAAAAACCGCAGTGTGAAAAACCCGATGGCCCTGGCTTGGAGTTCTTCTGCATTCGTGCTATTGTGATCCGTGTCTTGATGCGACATGAGGGCTTCCTTGACCAAGTTTGTGTTGAACAACAACATTGGCGCGGAAAGCTGCATTCGCATCAAGACTTAGATCAAATTTTCCTCAATACTTTTCTAGGGGTGAACGGCGTAGAGTGCCACCCGACGCTCAACGCCGCCAAGCCGCACTTTCATAACAAACGGTATAACAAGTCGGCGTTGTACCGCTTTTGCATCGAAAAGGGGCTGCTCCGCCGCGACCAAATCGCCCAGACCACCTTCTACCGATTCATTCGCGAGTACGACTTGCTCGCCCCCGAAGACAAGGACACCAACAAAAAACGGCTGGCCTTCAGCATGAAGTACGCCAACCAACTCTGGCAAGCCGACACCATGTTCGGACCTTTTCTCGACACCGGCGTGCCCGGCGCGGCCCGCAAACAAGCCAAGCTGATCGCCTCCCTGCCGGACATCCTATTCACTACTCCATTTCAGACAGTCACGACCCGACAGAAAAAAGCGAAGTTTCGTTGTCGGCACGCAACCGCTTGCTGTATTCATCGTTGAAATCCGCAAAATGTTCGGATAAACTCATTGGTCGTCGTAAACGCTTCAACATAATTCCCTTTCGGTTCCTCCGTTGCATGAACGATTCCAATTTCGACGAACGATGCGACGAGTTCGAGGCCGCATGGAGGCGGCAAGAACAGCCTCAGATCGAGCAGTATCTCGATTCCGCGAAAGCCTCGAAGCGTGCAGAGTTGCTGTACGAATTGCTGCAGATTGAACTATGGCAACGGCGCGACGAAGCACCATTACCCAGCGAACAGGGGTATCAGGATCGGTTCCCCAATTATCACACTGTGGTTACGGACGCATTCAACCAGTTTCGGCATCGCTCATTGGTTACTCTGAACAGAGACAAGGCTGAAAACCCTAGCGACACACAAACGTTTCATCCGCATTGGGACTCTGCCGAGCAACCAACGATCCCGCCGGATACCGACAAGCCCGTCGCAGCGATTTTGAACGGCGATCGGGTTCGCTACTTCGGCGAGTACGAGTTACTCGACGAGATTGCTCGCGGTGGGATGGGCGTCGTCTTCAAAGCTCGACAGGTCAAGCTCAACCGAATCGTGGCTTTGAAGATGATCCTGTCCGGCGAATTGGCCGGAGAAGAAGAGGTCCAACGTTTCAAGATTGAAGCGGAAGCTGCGGCCAATCTCGATCATCCGGGCATCGTACCGATCTACGAAATTGGTGAACACCAGGGCCAGCACTACTTCTCGATGGGGTTTGTCGAAGGGCAAAGCTTGGCGGATCGCGGAAAGACGGACCGCTGCCTCCGAGAGAGGCCGCTGAGATTGTGCGGAAGGTGGCTGAGGCGGTGACGTACGCCCACGAGAGGGGCGTGATCCATCGTGACTTGAAGCCGGCGAATGTGTTGATGGATGCCGAAGGCAAACCTCGGGTCACGGACTTCGGCTTGGCCAAGCAGGTACAATCCGACCGTGACCTGACCCGTACCGGTGCTGTGATGGGGACGCCGAGCTACATGCCACCGGAGCAGGCTGCTGGCAAGAGCGACATTGGAGCGACTGCGGATGTCTATTCTCTCGGAGCGGTTCTCTACGCAATCCTGACGGGACGCCCGCCGTTTCAGTCAGCTAGCGTGGTTGACACAATCATGCAGGTTTTGGAACGAGACCCCGTTCCGCCTCGACAACTCGATTCGCAAATCGAACGCGATCTCGATACGATCTGCTTAAAATGCCTTGCTAAGGATTCCAACCGCCGTTATGAATCCGCGCTGGAGTTGAGTGAAGATCTTGGACGGTTTCTTAACGACCAACCAATTCTCGCGCCCCCTCCTAGCATCTGGGAGCGCACTACTCAATGGGCTCGGAACCATGTAGTCACGGTCACAACAATCATGCTATTAATGGCGTCGGCCATCTTTATAATCCCATTCGGTCAACTCCTTTACTCAGTCCAGCAGTCACCGAAGCAACAGCAAGCGGATATGGAGGAAACCCCCGAATCCAGTTATCCCGAATTCAATTCAATGCGGTCAACAGCGATCGTACAGGAAATGACGCGGATGATTCAGAAGCAGCCGACAAATGCCGCAGCTCGGTTCGACCGCGCCAGGGCCTTATTCGCGCAAAGCGAATACGAAAGGTCAATACATGATCTTTCGGCGGCAATTGAACTTGAGGCTCGAAGAGCCGACTACTACTTTCTACGTGGTCTAGCAAAACTTCGCCAGAAGCAGTTCAACCACGCGATCGAAGATTTTACGACGACCATTGAGCTGCGACCCGAATTGTTTGATGCGCACTTTCGGCGTGCCCAAGCGTGGCTTGCCACCGACGAGTTGTCGAAGAGCCTTCAAGACGTCAATCGTGCGATCGATCTGCGACCTAGCTATGGCGAAGCCTACCTACTGCGCGGCAGGTTATTTGAGCGAAAGGGCAACGCCGAGCAATCAGAATTGGATTTCGAATTTGCAGAGCGATTAGGTGTAGCACCACCGCCGGAGTCAGGCGTATGATCATTGCCGCGGCAAAACGAAAATCACCCCTAAATGCTTCAGATTTCGCAGGAACCCGACCATGGAAACAGACGAAAAGCGATTGCAAAAAGTCTCAATCGGAATTGGAATGATGCTTGCCTCGATTGTCGTCCTCTTCCTTTACTTCGTCTCATTTCTTGTGTCGCCGCTGACAGCCAGTTTCGGCAGTGCGGCCCTTACCAAAGCCGTGATCATGATTCAGTTGCGCTTTGCGTTGCCGATCGTGGTGACATCAACCTTGCTGGGCGTTGCCGGACCCTGTTTGTGTCTTGCGGCCCCTCGCGATGTTAAGGGGACCGGCTACTTACTGGTCTCCGTTGGGCTCAATGCCTTAAATTTGCTGGTAATTGCTCTCGGCATGCTCGCCACACTGCCAGGTTGGCTGACCGGTATTGCCTCCTCCTTCCTGCCGTTTGCTTCTATTCCCTTCTTTGTTCTTTTTGTGCGTCGAATAGCGATCTATTTGGAAAGACACGACATTCGCAAGCTGGCCCGTGGTACCCTGATTCTTGCGGGTCTGGCGGCCGTTCTGGCCGCGATTCCATGGGCGATCGTTAAACTCAAGTTTGACCTGCGTCCCTACGCGTTGGTGGTGGGGCTCGGGCTGCCGGCGGTAATCTTAATAGTTGCCGTACTTGCGTTTCTCCGTTACTTGCGGATGCTGGAATATGCCCGTCGCGGAGTGTTAGCGCGGAGCCAGATCCAATAGTCGCAATGCAGATCGGCAGCAAGCCAAAATCCCTACAGCCTGAATTTGGCAACGAGTGCGATCACAATTAATACGGGCACAGATCACACAGCCCAAGAGGGGCTTCCCCTGAAAAAAAGGTAGGGGAAACTCTGAAGGAACCTTCGAAATAAATGCCAAGCGCCGAATAAGTGGAAAGTCAAGCATCTAATTTCGTATTTTTTTCGCATAATCGAATAAGCACTTTACAAAGTCGCTCACGTGGGCATTGAAATGCCCTCGTTAATCGACGAAGACAACGTGCAGAAATTCTAAACGCCCGTGATCTGCCGGCGGATGACGTCCCACGCGGTGAGAGCGTCGGCGGGGTGCCACTCTACGCCGTTCACCCTGGATTATACAGCGGTTTTTAGGTTTTCTGCCACGATTTGTTGTTCCTTCGTGGCAGTCAGGATGGTCGGTTGGCCGATGTTGTGTTTCTGCTTTTTGCGGGGATGGTTTCGGCTCGCTTTGGAGGTTTTGCGCTGTTAGTTGTCTTTGACGGCGACCGCCACGAGGCTGAAAAGGTCCTCCCCTTGGTCCGGGACGCACTTGGCTTGCTCCATCGGCAGGCGAAACGCGTGCAACAGATTGGCCACGCTCCGCCGCTTGGGCGGGACGCCGCTGGCGATGTGTTGGGCTGTGGCGTACAGGCAAATCGCCCAGAGGCCGAGCAATCGACCAGTCCAATTCCAACTGGGCGTTGTCGGCGGTCTTGCTGAGCAACTTCCCGCGGCCAAAGGTTTGTTTGAAATCCCGGTAGTAAATTTCCACGCCCCAACGGGCTTGGTAGATCTCGCGCATTTGCCGAGACGACAACCGGCTTTCCGAGCACATTCGTCACCAGAGACACCTCTTCCTTCCCTCCCCAAAAGCCATGCAGGCGCAGCACCAGCGGGGGTTGCTGTCTTCGCTGCGCCGCATCCGGCCAGACGTAAACGATGTCTTTGTTACGGCGAACATATCCCAGGCCTTTAAGCAACCGCACATTGGCCCCCACACGCACCACAAAGGCCACGCCCCGTTGGTCGAGAGTTTGCAAAAACTCATGGCCCACAAAGCCGGCATCCATCGCGATCAAAGACTTCTCCGGCAGGCCCTGGGCCATCTCCTGCAAGTGCTCACGCTCGCTGGAATCGCTGGGACCCGTCCGCCAATCCCAAGGCAGCCCCAAGCCCACGTGATAAAGCACCGTCAGCCAAACCTGTGGCGTCGACGCCTTCTTGTCGCGATCGCTTTTGTCTGTTGCTTGGTCTTCTTGCTTGGCCTTTTGCAGTCGTTTCTGATGAGGCGTCTGCGATTCTTCCGCTTCGGTTTCTGTTTGGCGGCGAAGCGTTTTTCGTTGGAGCGGGTGCGGGGTGTGGCCGTGCGGCTGCCGTCACCGGCCAGCAGCATCCAATCGCCGACGAGAAAATCCGCCCAGTCTTCTTGCATGGTCCGGCGAAACTCCGCGATCAGCCGTCCCATCAACTTCGGCTCCAATGCCGCAATCGTTTCAAAAAGCCGTTAACTTTTGCCCGGCGGTTGATCGTCGTCGCGTTTCTCGGCCACGATTTTACGGGCTTCGGCAAAGCGTCTGGTGAGGGTCTGCTTGCCGGACCAACACCACATCAACGCCGCGAAGATCAGCGTGGATGGCGTCCAAACACTCTGTCTCGAAACTGATGTCCGCCAGGGTCTGTTGGGGAACCAGCCAATCCAAGACCGCTTGTAAGTCCTGGGCATTCGTACTAACGTGATCCGTGTCTTGATGCGACATGAGGGCCTCCTTGCCAAAATTGTGTTGAACAACAACATTGGCGCGAAAAGTCCCATTCGCATCAAGACTTATATCATTTCCTCGATAATTAGGTGAACGGCGTAGAGTGCCACCCCGCCGTTGCTCCTCAATGACGAAATCGCGAACTCAAAATACTGGATTTAACAATGGCTAAAACGAACGTCACGACAACCGTTGAGTATTCCGAGGAACTAGCGAATGAAGAGCAAGAAATTCTTTCTCAAGATGACTCATCTGAACAGCCGCCAACTGACATTGTAACGTTTAATGAGCTGAGATCATGCGCGGACTTAGTGCGCATGTACAAGTCTTACCAGCTTACGATTAAACCTGAGTTCCAACGTGATGTTGTTTGGTCAACTGCATCTCAAACCAGATTCATTGACTCACTGACTAAACAACTCCCAATTCCAAGTATGTGTATTAGCTTAGACTACAACACAAACAAAAGACTAGTGATAGATGGTCTTCAGCGAATGTGGAGCATTATTATGTTCCTCACCAAAGATGATTGGAAACTATCGAATCTTTCGGATATCGACGAGAGACTTGCTGGCAAGAAAGTTTCCTACATCCGAGAGCACGACCCGTCGATTCACGACAGAATTGAAAACTGGACGATCCCGGTTACAGTCTTGCGTTGTGATTACAAAAAAAAGAACCACATGGAGTATCTGTTCACAATCTTCCACCGCCTGAACACAGGCGGAAACAAGCTGACGAATCAAGAGATTCGCAATTGTATCTATTCAGGCGACCTAAATGCGATGTTTGGCCGATGTGTTCAGAATAAGGAATTCCCAGATCTCTTTGATTTGAAAAAAAACGAAACATACCGCTTTGCTTATGAGGAATTCGTGTTGCGGTTCTTCGCATTCTCTGACCAATACGAACAATACGACGGCAATCTGTCGCGATTTCTAAACTCTTACATGACAATAAATCGAAATACGTTGGACGACGATACACTCTCAGTAATGGAGTCCCATTTCAATGAAACATCGCACGTAATCTTCGAGAAGATTTGCAAGGGTAAACAGTTGCCCAAGTTGAGCAAAGCGACCTATGAATCTTTGTTCGTCGGCGTTGGCAAAAACATTGAGACACTTAGAGCAAAGCAAGATCAAGAGCTCCGCGACAAGTTTAACGAGATGAGGAAAGCCGACGAATTTAGTCTTGAGAATCTAAAGAATGCCATTACTACAAAGGTGAAGCTTATTGCACGCATCAAGAAAGCCATTGAAATCTTCTCGAAATGATTATCAAAACATATATCGAAAGGGACCTAAAACGGCTGAATCGGCTGTATAACGATAGTATGGCTACACTATCACCCGAAGAGCCGATCTATTACTCAAAACTTGCTGTCCTAGAGTTTTCGGGGTGGGTTGAAGAATCGTTCGACTCCATCGCGTTGCGATCAGTAAAGAATGAGTTAAAAACTGCGAAGTTTCAAAAGCTGATGAAGGATGTGATAAAGTCTAATAGCGGTTTTACTTATGACAATAATTTCATGCCGATGTTGTCCAAGATAGTTGGCTTGCCAACGTGCGAGAAACTTCATGAAGAGTTGGAGATTGATGGCAGTATTTCAATTCTAAGTCTGAACTTGACGGAGTGTTGGGAGCAAAGGAGAAAGGCCGCTCATGTCAACTTGGCCAATACGACGATCAGTTTTGATGCACCGTCGGTGTCGCTTGGCAGACTTTTGAAGGTTTATCCCATATTGCGAAGATTGTACTCGTGGTTTTGCGTACCGCAATTGACTCCTCATGACGACCCACAAAACACCGAATCACATCAAGCTTGACGAGCGATGTAGGCTCCGTTGTGCGGACCATTCGCGAAGTATACTTCATCAGTAGCGTAGGGCCGGCTGTGCCGGCCTTTGTGATGAAGTGTCGCTCTGTGTCACAAGAGACCGGCACAGCCGGACCTACTGCGTCTGACCTACTCAACATTATTGGAGATTCGCCATCTGGAAAAACACCCACTCACCGGATCCGCAGGGTTTGGCAGGTTTCTTCGTACGTGGCTTCGAGTTCGAATGGGATCGCCCAGTTATTGTTGAGCCAAATGGGCATCGTTGGCAGCATTTCTCCAATGGCCAGCGGAAAATACCAATTGTCCATCAATTCGTGTTCTTGCTCCCGGCGCATCCGCATGGTCACCGCGTACATCGGCGTGGGCTCCTCCCGAATCTCAGCATCGACCGCTCCGAGCATCTCCAGCAAGTCGGCATAAAGATTGAACTGGCTTGTGCTCACAACGTCCACAATGGAAATGGAGATGTTATGCTTGAGGAGCGTGGCCACTTTGGAAACGAACGCTCCACGCGATTCGGGACGATCCTTGTTCGAGGGGCTGATGATTTCAATCGCGGCGAGCAACCTGCGACTTCGCCGACTATCGTAAATCCTCACTTCATAGACGTCTTGTTCGGGCAAAATTGGTTCCAGCGTCCAGGTGGGTTTCGGGGGAGCGTAAGTCGCGACCGAGACGCCGCCCGTGCCATTCTCGTGGATTTGTGAGGACGAAGCCGATTCGCCGGAGGTTCCCACGTCCACCTCGAAAAGCGTCCCCAGATGTACCGACGGGGCGGCGAAATAGGGTTCGGGAAGCCTTTTGACCAACGATTGAACGATAATCGCCGGCCACATACCGTGAAGCTCATCCCATGAATGAACTTCATCAATCGGAGGTCGAAAGTGATCTCGCAACGGCATCGCGTGGGTTCCTAGTGGAAATGTTCTCGGTAGCCGAAATGGGTTTTGTTTATTCTACCCTCTGGGAACCCATTCTTCTTTAAAAAAGATGGAGTGAGTGAGCTGTAAAGCAGGCTCTGCCCGCCATCTTTGCGCACGGAAACCAGAGTATGAAGAGTGGACTTTGCCCACCAACATTTCGTAATGATTCCAGTGCGTGCTTAAAGCCTCGAATGGTCCAGAGTGCGGACCATTCGCCAAGTAAAGTTGCATCAGTTTGGTCCGCTACCGTGCTGGCGCGTGTAGGACATGTGCCCCTGAAAGCTCTCATCGGTCACCTCATGATTCTGCACTTCGGCAACATCTGCTGAAGTTTTTTCACCCCTGCGTCCGTCACCTTTGTGCGTTCGAGGTGGAGGGTGATGAGGTTCTTAAGAGGTACGAGTTTTTTCAACCCTGCGTCCGTTACACCTGTCCCGCGAAGCTCGAGCGTGGTGAGGCGCCTGAGAGGTGCCAGTTCCTTCAACTCCGTGTCCGTCGCGAACGAGTACACGAGACTGAGGTCGGTGAGGTTCTTGAGCGGAGCGAGTTCCTTTAACCCCGCGTCCGTCACCTGCGTGTAGCGAAGTCGAGCGTGGTGAGGTTCTTGAGGGGAGCGAGTTCCTTCAGCCCCGCGTCCGTCACCTGCGTGTGGCCGAGTGTTGAGCGTGGTGAGGTTTCTTGAGCGGACGCGAGTTCCTTCAGCCCCGCGTCCGTCACCTGCGTGTTTCCGAGGTAGAGGCTGGTGAGGTTCTTGAGCGGGAGCCAGTTCCTTCAGACCCGCGTCCGTCACCTTCGTGTACGTGCAGGTTGAGTGTGGTGAGGTTCTTGAGCGGGGCGAGTTCCTTCAGCCCTGCGTCCGTCACCTTCGTGCCTGAGAGGTAGAGGCTGGTGAGGTTCTTGAGTGGGCGCCAGTTCCTTCAGCCCCGCGTCCGTCACCTGCGTGAAGGAGAGGTCGAGTGTGGTGAGGTTCTTGAGCGGAGCGAGTTCCTTCAGCCCCGCGTCCGTCACCTTCGTGCCGTCGAGGTTGAGCGTGGTGAGGTTCTTGAGCGGGAGCGAGTTCCTTCAGCCCCGCGTCCGTCACCTTCGTGTTGAAGAGGCGGAGTGTGGTGAGGTTCTTGAGCGGAGCGAGTTCCTTCAGCCCCGCGTCCGTCACCTCGTGTAGGAGAGGTCGAGCGTGGTGAGGTTCTTGAGGGGAGCAGTTCCTTCAGCCCCGCGTCCGTCACCTGCGTGCCGTACAGGTTGAGTGTGGTGAGGTTCTTGAGCGGAGCGAGTTCCTTCAGCCCCGCGTCCGTCACCGCCGTCTGGAGAGGTAGAGGGTGGTGAGGTTCTTGAGCGGTGCGAGTTCCTTCAGCCCCGCGCCCGTCACCTGCGTGGCTCGGAGGTCGAGTGTGGTGAGGTTCTTGAGGGGTGCGAGTTCCTTCAGCCCCGCGTCCGTCACCTTCGTGCAGCCGAGGTAGAGTGTGGTGAGGTTCTTCAGGGGCGCGAGTTCCTTCAACCCCGCGTCCGTCACATCCGTGTCGGAGAGCTTCACGGTTACGACAGGTTTTCCCGGCGTTTTTTCGTCGCGGATAACCGTGCCCCCCAGTTTCTGGACAAAGGCGACGGCTCTGTCCTCTCCCTCGTCAGCGCGAGTCGACGAACCCAGACACGGCACTGACAGCGCCAGAGCAACCACAACGGTTCGGAACATGATTTCTCCCGGTTGAAGACCATTAGAGGGAATCAAATCCATTCTATCCGCGCCGAGCACCGCAACAACGATCTGCGCGTGAACAAGGCAGGGCAATCGGCTTTTTCACCCTGGGGATTTTCGTTCCTGAAGTCGTTCGACGTAAGTGACTAGGGTGGGCATCGCCCACCAGTTTTTGGGCATTGGTGCGTGATGCCCATTCTACTCAATCCACGTACAAAAACTCGTTGGAGTTGAAGAGCACGTGGCAGAAGTCGGTGAGTTTATCGCCGTTGATTTTGTCGTCGGTGCCGTACACGAATTTTCTGGCGGATTCCAATTCGTCCGCATTCGGTTTTCGGCCCCAGGTGATTTGGAAGGCTTGTTCTATCGTGTCTGCCGGGGTGGAGAGTTTTTGCTTCTTTAAGCGGTCGGACAGTTTTTTGGCTCGGCCCAGGGAATAGCTGCCGTTAATCATCAATAGCGATTGCGTGGGCGTGGTGGTGGTGTTTCGTTCGGGCACGCTTTTCAAACCGTTGGCCATGTCGAAAGCGTGCAGGAAGGCATCGGGGGTGTTGCGGAAACTTTTGACGTAAATCGCCCGGCGGGGCGTTTTGTCGGCCACACTGGGACCGCCGACTTGGGATTGAAGTTCTCCGCTGGCTAAGAGCATCGCATCGCGGATTTGCTCGGCATCCAATCGGCGAACCCGCGAGCGCCACATCAGTTCTTCGCCGGGGTCTTTTTGTTGGTACGCCTTGGCTTGCGGATGATGGGCCGACTGCCGCCAGGTGGAAGACAATAAAATCATCCGGTGCAGTTTCTTAAAACTCCATCCTTGTTCCACGAAAGTTTTGGTGAGCCAATCCAAGAGTTCGGGGTGCGTGGGTTTTTGTCCCAAGTGGCCGAAGTCGCTGGAAGTCGGCACGATGCCTTGTCCGAAGTGATACTGCCATACGCGGTTGACAATCACCCGCGTGGTCAACGGGTTGTCGGGCCGTCCGATCCATTCCGCAAGTGCGGTGCGCCGGCCCGTGGTCTGAGACTGCGTGGGCATGTCCGGTTTTTCATCGCCCAACACGGTGAGGAACCCCGGCGGAACGGTTTGCGGTTCGGAACCGCCGGGAATCACCGTGGGCGAAGTCGCACCCGCGAAATCGGTAATGGTCATCACCTCGGCGAGCGGTTTGGGTTTGATGTCATCGAACGCCGCGAGTTCTTTTTTCAAGGCTTCATATTTTGTCTTGTCGTCTTTCTTCATGCTCTTCAAAGGCCCGCCGCCTTCTTCTTCGAATTGGCGGGAGACCAAATAGGCCATCTGATGGTCCCAGCTGGTTCGCTGCTCCTTGGGTTTATAGAACGCGGCTTGGATGTCCAACGGGAATTTGTCGGCGGTCGATTTCCATTTGCGGTCGTAATACGGTTTTAAGAGGGCATCGATCTTCGCGCGGATTTCTGTGGTCTTCTCTTCCCAGATGGCCCGTTGCTGTTCGTATTCTTTTTGCTGGGATTGGGTGGCATAGGGGATGTCATCCCGCCAAATGATCGGTTCGAAAAATGCCCGCAGCTTGAAATAATCCCGTTGCAGGAGCGGATCGAATTTGTGATCGTGGCAGCGGGCGCAGGCCATGCCCATGCCGAAAAACACGTCCCCGGTGACATCCGTGATTTCATTCATAATGTCGTCCCAATGCGAGCGAGCATCGCGCTGGTTGTACTCGTAAATCCCCAACCGCAAAAAGCCGACCGCCGCCAGACGTTCCGGGTCGTCGCTGGGGATTTCATCGCCCGCGAGCTGCTCTTTGACGAAAGCGGGATAGGGTTTGTCTTCGTTGAAAGACCGCACCACGTAATCGCGATAGCGCCAAATCTGCGGGCGATAGGCATCCTGATTCCACCCATCCGACTCCGCATAGCGCACCACGTCTAACCAATGCCTGGCCCAATGCTCGCCGTAACGCGGATCGTCCAACAGCTTATCGACTAGGTTTTCCCAAGCCTGGGGGGAATGGTCTTTCAGGAAGGCGTCGATTTCCGCCGGCGTGGGCGGCATCCCGATGAGATCGAAATACAGCCGTCGAATTAAAGTCAACCGCTCGGCTTGGGGGGCGGGTTTTAAGCCTTTTTGCGAGAGCCGATGAAAGACGAAATGGTCGATTGGGTTGGCAGACCACTTATCGGTTTTGTCATTGGGGACAACGGGTTTAGCGACGGGTTGAAAGGCCCACCAGGCTTTATCGTCCGCGGTGAGTTTGACCGAGCCTTCGCGGAGTGGGCCGACGTTTGCGGGCCAGACGGCATTGTGTTCGATCCAGCGTTCAAATTGGCTGATGTCTTTCGCGGCGAGTTGCCCGGTGGGGGGCATCTCGAAACTTTCGTATTTGACGGCTTCGATCAGCAGGCTTTCGGAGGGTTTGCCGGGCACGATGGCCGGCCCGCTGTCGCCGCCTTTGAGGATCGCTTCCCGCGAATCCAAGCGCAGATGGCCTTCTTGTTTTTTCTCGCCGTGGCATTTCAGGCATTTGGCCACCAAGAGGGGGCGGATATTTTGCTCGAATTGCAGCGAGGCCTTGTCGGCGGCGGGTTCCGCCGCATGCAAAAGCCGGATGGGCAAAACCAAAAGCAAAATTGCGAAAGGAATAAAGCGAGGCATGGCGACCATCAAATTTACTTGGAAGGAGAGGCGGTTGCGATTTGGGACGAGTGCAACAAGGCGGGTTGTTCATCGGGACTTTAAGCATTTATGATACCCCCCGTGCGCCGAAATGAACAGCGTTTAAGTTTTTCAACCGCCCCCTGCGGGCGTAGGCCGGAAGTTGCCGTGTTCTCTTTGGTTCGTTGCGTGGCCTTCGATGCCGTGGGCACGCTGATTTATCCTGATCCTCCCGTGGCTGAGGTTTACGCACGGCTGGGAAGAAAGCACGGCTCCCGCGTGTCGGAAGAAGAAACCCGCCTGCGGTTTCGCGAGGCATTTCGAATCGAGTACGATACTTCGCTTTCCACCAACGAACGCGAAGAACGACAGAAATGGCGGCGGATCGTGCAAAAGGTGATGGACCTAGAAGACAGCGAAGCCTGCTTCGAGGAACTATTCGCCCACTTTGGCAGGGCAGATTCTTGGCGGTGCTTCTCGGATGGGGCGGACACGCTGCGGGACTTGTCGGCACGCGGTTTCGATTTGGTGTTGGCCTCGAATTTCGACCACCGACTGCACGCGGTTTGCGCAGGCCACGCGGAGTTGCGGGGGATTTGTAAGCGGGTGATTTCCTCGGAAGTCGGGCGTTTCAAACCGAACCCCGCGTTTTTTGAAGCGTTGGTAAATATCGCGGGAGTGAAAAAAGACGAAGTATTGATGGTGGGAGACGATTGGAAGAACGATGTGGCAGGCGCAATGAAGTTTGGCCTTCAGGCGGTCTATTTGGATCGTGCCCAAGCCGAACCACTCTCCCGGAAGGAAAACGCGATTACGATTTCCACGCTCGCGGAACTGCGGGATCTGTTGCCATGAAACAGCCCTGGGTGGCGATTCAGCGAAACATTCGCTCAGGGTCGGGGCCGCGCGCGAAAATTCTCTTGGAGTTAATCGCGGGACTCAAACGCCACGGTTTGCGGCCGCATCTGTTCTCAAAACGCGAACTCTTGGATGACCGCCTGCGACCGCTGGCCCCGGAAGATCAACCCCGCTGCATCGTGGCGGCGGGCGGGGATGGCACGGTGGGGGATGTGGTCAATCGCTTTCCGCAGCTTCCCATCGCCGTGCTGCCTTTGGGTACGGAAAATCTGTTGGCCAAGTATTTGGGGATTCGCCGTTCGGGCCGCTTCGTGGCCGAGATGATCGTGGCGGGGCACACGCGAAGTTACGATCTCTGCCGGGTGGGAGAAAGGCGGTTCACGCTGATGGCGGGGTTCGGTTTCGATGCGGACGTGGTTCGCCGGGTAGATGAATCCCGCCAAGGTTATATCAGGCATTGGTCCTATGTCCGCCCGATGTTGCAGGCGTTTCGGAATTACGATTTTCCCGAAATGCGGTTTTACGTGGATGATGACCCCGAACCGCGATTGGCGTCGCTGGGGTTTGTGGTCAACGTGCCGATGTATGGGTTTCGTCTGCCAATTGCCAAATCCGCCGACCCGAATGATGGCCTGTTGGATCTGCGGTTGTTTTCACCGAAGTCGCTGGGCCAATTCGCGGGGCATTTTGCAAGGTTGATTTGCCATCGCCACGAGCGGCACGCCTCTGTGCAATGCCTGCAGGCGAAAAAAGTTCGCGTGGAATGCGACCGCCCGGTTCCCGTGCAAGTCGATGGCGATCCCGCTGGCTTTACTCCCGCGACCATCCAACTCGAACCCGCCGGATTGCGAGTTATCGTGCCGGCTTCTTGATGGCTTGATTGCAGTTTTTCGCGAGATTGAAGGCGTGACGGTTGCTCTCGCGACTTGGAATCGGCATCATCACCAAATCGCTGCTCCCCCGGCTTGATCCCGGCCGCAACATCGAACCCCCACATCTTTGAATGACCGACTTTGAATCGAGGAATCCGCTATGCCCCAACCCGCCGCCGTTGGCCCGCGATTGTCCGTGATGATGTTTCTCCAATTCTTCGTTTGGGGATCTTGGTACGTCACGGTGGGAAATTACATGACCGCCCTGGGGATGTCGGAATCGATTGGCTGGGTTTATACGGTGGGACCGATTGCCGCCATCATTTCACCGTTTTTCTTGGGAATGATTGCCGACCGATATTTCGCCACCGAGCGAGTTTTGGGAGCGATGCACCTGCTAGGCGGAGTGGCGTTGTTACTGGCTCCGATGATGGCCGACATCTCAGTGGAGAATTGGACGGCGATGGCAAAAACATTGGAAGCCCAAGGCATTGATCCGCAAAAACAAGCCTTGGAATACTGGATCAATCCTGCCCATCTTCCCTTCGTGGGGATTTTGCTGCTGCACATGTTGTGTTTCATGCCCACGCTGGGTTTAACCAATACCTTGGCGTTCCATAACATTACCGACCAGGAAAAACAATTTCCGATGATTCGCGTGTTCGGCACAATCGGCTGGATCGCGGCCAATGTGCTGGTCAGCCGGATTCTGCACGCAGACGAGAAAGCCCTTCCGCTTCAAATCGCCGGCGGAGCGGGAATTGCCTTGGGGGTTTACAGTTTCACTTTGCCCCACACGCCGCCGCCTTCAGCGGGACAGAAAGCCTCGGTGCGGGACATTCTCGGTTTGGATTCGCTCGCCTTGATGAAAAACTGGTCCTTCTTCGTCTTTATGATGAGTTCGCTTCTGATTTGTATTCCTTTGGCGGCTTATTACGCCTTTGCCCAAGTCTTCGTCAATCACGCGGGTTTTCAAGACCCCGCTTTTAACATGTCCTTTGGGCAAATGTCGGAAATCTTTTTCATGTTAGTGATGCCATTATTCTTCAGGCGGCTCGGCGTGAAATGGATGTTGTTCGTTGGGATGCTGGCTTGGGTGATTCGATATGGAATGTTCTCCCTCGCGGCGGATGAAGGCGTGAAGTGGATGATTCTCGTCGGCATTCTGCTGCATGGCATTTGCTACGACTTCTTCTTCGTGACCGGACAAATTTACGTCGATAAGAAAGCCCCGCGCGAAATTCGCGGGCAAGCCCAGGGGTTTTTGGTGCTGATGACTCAGGGAATCGGCTTGGGCTTGGGCGCTCAAATCATTCAGCGGTTGGTCAACGCCAATAAGACGGAGAGCCAAGTCTTGCTGCATACCTACAACTGGGAAACCATCTGGCAATTTTGCGCGGGCATGGCTGCCGTGATTATGGTGCTGTTCTTGCTGTTGTTCCGAGATGACTCCCACATTAAGACCGTGACCGAAGGCGAAGTGGCCGATGCCTATGCCGAGAACGTGCCGGAAGACCCCAAAGAACGCCAGGACGGCGAAGGAACATCAAAGAAATGACTACCGTTTTCACTTGCCGAAATCATTCGGGGGTTGATGTCTCCATAGGTATTCCATTCAGGAAAAATCCTCATTTTGGGGTGGCCCAGGTTCTTAAACCTGGGTTTACAAGAGGCTCCAGGAACGAGTAAGAAAACAGAATCGGGGATGTTTTTCCTTGGTGATTGGGGTTTGGTCATTGGTGATTTTCCCCATAGCCTCTTGTCGCTTCGCGACCCCGATTCAAGAATCGGGGCGGCAACGAGTAATCTTTTCCATCACGCCCGCATTTCCTTCGCTTGATTGATGGCCCGATGTCTGAATCGCTTCCTTGGCATTTGCGTTGGCGGCTTTCGGTGTTGTGGGCCTTGCAGTGGGGCATCACTGGGGCGATCCTGACCTACCTGCCTTTGTACTTCACCGAGCACAACGTCAACTCCCGGCAGATCGGGCAGTTGATGGCGATGTCGGCGATTGGGTTATTGGTGGCTCCGTTTGTGGTGGGGCAGGTTTGCGACCGTTGGATGTCCAGCAACAAATATCTGGCGATGGCCCATTTGGTGGGCGGATTAACGCTGCTTTGCGTGCCCTTGGCCGCCGAGATTCACCGCGAAACGCAAGACAACTTCGGCGTGTTGATTTTACTAATTACGATTTACGCCATCGCGTACTTCCCCACGATTCCCTTGGCGAGTTCGCTTTCGTTTCGGCATCTGCCCGATCCCGATTCGCAGTTCAGCAAGGTCCGCATTTGGGGCACGGTGGGCTGGGTGACATCGGGCTTGGTCTTATCGCTTTGGCTGGGTCAGGCGGACGTGCTCGCTTGGCTGCGAACGAATTTTCCCGACCAAGACATCGCCATTCACCGCTATCAAAAATTGCTCAGGCGGTTTGGCGAACCGACCAGTGCGGACTCGTTTCGCATCGCTGCGGTGTTGTCGTTCATGCTCAGCAGCTTTTGTGTTTTGCTGCCCGCCACGCCGCCTTTAAGAACCGGCAAAGGCAAAGGGAAAGTCGCCCCGTTGGAAACGCTGGCGATGTTTCGCGATCCGCAATTCACGCTAATGATTGCGATTAGCTTTGCGCTCGCCGTGGTGGTTCCCGCTTACAGTTACGCCGTGCCCCGACTGTTGGAAAATCTGGGCATTCACGCCGACTGGGTTCCGGCGGTGATGACGGTCGGGCAAATCTCGGAATTTCCCGCCTTGATTTTGTTACCTTTGTGCCTCAAAAAACTCAAGATGAAAGCCACCTTCGCCTTGGGGATGCTGGCTTGGGTGGTGCGTTACACACTGTTCGCGTTCGACGTTCCGATGGGGTTGATTTTATTTGGGATCGCGCTGCACGGCGTCTGCCACGTGTATTTGATTATTGTGATTCAGTTGTACGTGGACAGCCGATGCCGGCCCGATTTGCGGGCCAGCGCCCAAAACCTGTTCGCCTTCGTGACAATGGGCGTGGCGATGCCGGTCGGTTTTTTATTGGCCGGCCAACTGGGCCACAGATTCCATCTGGATGACCCCTTGAAAGCCAACTACCAGGGTTTCTTTTTCGTCGCCGCCGCCGCGATGGCCGTGCTATTGGTGATTTATTGGTTCCTCGCCCGCATCTCCCGCGAAAAAAAAACGGAAACCCCCCGAAGCGACGCAGAATTGATGAAGTAGGAGATTAAGCATCGTTCGATCAATTACTGTCCGCATTGAGTCAGGAAGATTTTGGGGCACATGCGCATGCCAACCTCCGCTCATTTTGAGCAGGGCTTCATCAATTCTTCCCGATGAATCTCCCGCCGCGCCAAGCGTTCTTCCCATTCGTTGGGCACGAAGTCCCAAACCGATGCCTTGCCCAAAGCCGCCAACTCGGCTACGATCTCCACATCCTTGCCGTCGTGCTGCGAAGGCACGCCATCGTAAATCTCGGCGTAATCAAGCGACACCTTGGGCGAGACCCGCCAAACCGCAATCCCCCGCTCCGCCATCGCTTGCCAAACCGGATCGCCTTAAGTCCCCGTGGGTTCCAAGGCCACCCGCACGTCGTGCCGCCCAACCAGCATCGCGGCCAACTCGACGAAGTCCCGAATCTCCAAAGGGTTTTTGATCTTCCAAGCCCGCTCCAAGTCGCCCGCCTCCCATCTCAGCACGGCCACGATGAACTCCTTACTCAGGTCCAAACCAAATGTCACTCGCTGCGACTCGCGTTGGCAGCCCAACAATTCGGGCCGCACGTTCTTGATTTTCACCGTTCGATATGCTCTGCTCTTGGTCATGGGGATGACCTTCCCTTTTAGTGGACCGGTGAGAAAAACTCCCACCAATCAAACCACTCTCGAGGCATCCCTGTTCTTTCTATTACCAACTGGGCTTGGCGGATTTTATCCTTAGATTTCCGGCCCCTGGCCCCAACCTCTGACCTCTGAGAAAGCCTGCGATGAGTTTTCGCGTGATGGTGACGGACAACCTTTCCCCTGCGGGAGTGGACCTCTTGAAATCGCAAGAGGGGCTGAAAGTGGATGTGCGCGAAACGCTGCCTCCCGACGAATTGCAAAAGGCGCTCGGCGAATACGACGGCCTGATTATCCGCAGCGCCACCAAACTCACGCCGGAAATTCTCGCGGGGCAAACCCGGCTGAAAGTCGTGGTCCGCGCGGGCGTGGGCGTGGACAACATCGACCGCGCTGCCGCCACGCGCGAAGGCATCGTCGTGATGAACACGCCCGCCGGCAACACCACCAGCACGGCGGAACACACCATTGCGATGATGATGGCTCTCTCGCGAAACATTGGCCCCGCCTCGGGCGGAATGCGCGAAGGGAAATGGGACCGCAAAAACTACACCGGAACCCAACTCTCCGGCAAAACGCTGGCCGTGGTTGGTTTGGGCCGCATCGGGCTTTCGGTGGCCAGACGGGCGCAGGGGTTGGAAATGAAGGTCATCGGTTACGATCCGTTTCTTTCCGCCGAACGCGCTGCCGAACAGGGCATCGAATTGTTCCGCGAAGTGGACGACCTCATCGGCCGCTGCGATTTTCTCACCGTGCATACGCCGCTGACCGACGAAACGCGCGGACTCATCAATGCCGAGCGATTGAAGCGGATGCGAAAAGGGGCCAGAATTATCAACTGCGCCCGGGGTGGAATTGTCGCGGAGGACGATTTGGCCGATGCAATTGAATCCGGCCACATCGCCGGGGCCGCACTCGATGTGTTCGTGGAAGAACCTCCCGGCAAAAGCCGGTTGACTTCGCTGTCCCAGGTTCTTTGCACACCGCATTTGGGGGCCTCAACAGAAGAAGCCCAAGAATTGGTGGCGGTGGAAGCGGCGGAAATCATCAGCGGGTTTTTGCTGCGAAACGAAATCCGCCACGCGGTCAACATGGTCCCCATCTCCGGCGCGGAAATGGCGGACATGAAACAGTATCTCAACCTAGGCCATCGGCTCGGCCAACTGTTGGCTCAGTTGAACAAATGCGGCAACGTCAAATCGGCGAAGCTGCAATACCGAGGCGAGGCGGCGACCAAAAAAACCGGGCTGATTACTTCCGCGTTCGCGGCGGGGTTGTTGGAATCCGCACTCGACGAAAACGTGAACATCGTCAACGCCCCGATTCTCGCCCAAGACCGGGGCATCGAAATTGATGAAAGCAAATCCAGCGATCAGGGCAACTTTTCTACAATGGTCTCGGCCACGCTGGTGACCGATCAAGGCGAACTCACCGCCGCCGGCACGCTGTTCGGCACGGAATTTTTGCGGCTGGTTCGGCTCGATCAATTCCACTTAGATGCCTACCTGGATGGGCTGCTGTTGATCTATCGCCATCGCGACATGCCGGGGCAGATTGGGTTTATCGGCACGGTCTTCGGCAAGCACGGCGTGAACATCGCTCATATGGCCTTGGGGCGGGAAACCGAGAAACCCGGCGGGCCTTCCATCGCGGTGCTCAATCTGGACAACGAACCCTCCGCAGAAGCGCTGAAAGAAGTCGCCTCACATCACGACGTGACCGCCGTGGAACTGGTTCGCCTCCCCGCCGCCGGTGCGCCATTGCCCTGGCTGGTGGGGTCTTAATTGCTTTCCCCAAGCCGACACCTTGGTGTCGGTCCGCCGAGAAGTCGGCGGCTTGGGGGCGGAAAGATTCTTAAGCGTGAGCGAAATCGTGATCGTGGGCGAGTTGGGGCTGCGGTTGTTCCACGTCTTCCGCATCTTCCTTGGGAATTGCCCGGCCCGTGATTTTGTAATAGATCAGGTAAAACGTGGGGATCAGCACCAGCACCAATACGGTGGCAAGCATCAGTCCGAAACACAAACTGGTGGCCATCGGAATCAAAAGCTGCGCTTGGAACGAAGTCTCCAACAAAATCGGCATCAAGCCGGCGATGGTGGTGATGGAAGTCAGCATCACCGGGCGAAACCGCCTTTGGCCGGCATCCACCAGGGCTTCTTGCAAAGGCATGCCCTCGCGAACGCGGTGGTTGATGAAGTCGATCAACACAATGGAATCGTTGACCACCACTCCCGTCAAAGCCACGATGCCGAAGAAGCTGAACATCGTCAACGGCAAGCCCATCAGCAGATGGCCGCCCACTGCGCCCACGATGCCGAAGGGAATCACCGCCATGATTAAGAGCGGTTGAAAGTAAGAGCGGAATTGCATCGTCAGCAAGACGAACATCGCCACCAAAGCCACGAAGGAACCGCGAATTAGGCTTTGCATCGATTCCACGGTTTGTTCTTGTTGGCCTTCCCAGCGCACGCGGACGGCGGGAAATTCTTTCAGCAAGTCGGGCATGAATTTCTTCTGCATGTCGCGGACGATCAGGCTGGCGTTGCCTTGGGTTTCGTTGATGTCGGAAGAAATTGTGATCGAGCGCATTTGATCGACGCGGTTGATTTCCGAATAGCCCCGCTCGACTTTGACCTCGGCCAGTTCGGTCAACGGAAGTTCCACGCCTTGGGCGGTTCGCACGCGGATTTGATCGAAGTCGGCTAGCGAGCGGCGGTCTTCGCGGGGAAAGCGAACCATCAATTTGACTTCGTGCCGACCGCGTTGCAGCCGCATGACTTCATCGCCGTAATACGCGGCCCTCACGGTGTCGGCGACTTCGGATAAAGTCACCCCCAGCGATTTCGCCCGTTCTTTCAGGCGGATTTGAAATTCCCATTTGCCCTGGCGGGAATCGTCATCGACATCGAATACGCCAGGGTATTCCGCCAGATGAGTTTTGCACTTTTCCACGGCGGCTTCGAGTTGTTCGACTTCATCGCTTCTCGCAAGCAGCTTAAATTCAATCGGCGTGCCGCCCGGTCCGTGGTTGGTGGATCCGAAGGTCAGACTTTCAACCCCCGGAAATTCGCCGACGGCTTTCCGCCAGCGCGACACGATTTGCGAACTGGTGATCTCGCGGTCGGCGGATTCGACCAATTCCAAAGTCACGGCTCCCACGTGCCCGCCTTTGGAGGAGTTGGTTTCCATCGGATTGGCTTGGGCCTGGACCTCGCCCACCGTCCAACGAGTGAGTTCGATGATTTTTTCCCCGCCTTTGGCTTCGTAATCGGCTTGAACTTTACGGGCGGCTTGCTCCAATTGCTCGGCGGCGGCTTGCGTGACCGCGCTGGGCGTACCATCGGGATAAGTCACCACCGCTTGCACGGTATTGCCATCCAACTTGGGGAAGATGACCAAAGGCAGCATTCCCGAATTATACGCCCCTGCCGCCATTAGCAATAGCACGCCGCCGCCGGCGACAATCGTCACCGGGTTATTCAATCCCCACCGCAGAATGGGCAGATAAAACCCGTTGACGAAGCCGTCCAACATCCGCGATGTGGCCGCGTTCACTTTGCGAGAAAGCCGATACACGTACCGGAACGGATCGGTCAGGATCGTCAAAATCCCGGCGAGCACCAACACCACTATTCCCCATGTCCACCTGAGACCGGGCGAAAGACCATCCCGATGCCGCCCGGCGGCTTCCATCAGCCGGAAGGGTTCCGCATCTTCGCGATGGCGGCTATGGGCCAGGTGGCAAGGCAGGATGAAGGAACTCTCGAAGAGGGAGATAATCAGCATGGCGATAATCGCCACCGGCATCACCGCGATGAATTTCCCCATCACGCCGGAGACGTACATCAAAGGCATGAAGGCGATGATGGTTGTGGCGACCGATGCCGCCACCGAGGGGAAAACCTCCACCGCTCCATCAATCGCCGACTTCAAAAACGGTTTGCCCATTTGGCGGTGCGAATAAATGTTTTCGCCGATCACGATGGCATCATCCACGATGATTCCCAAGGCCATCAGAAACGCGAAACTGGAAAGCATATTGAGCGTTTGGCCCAGCAGAATGAGTACGATGCACGCGCCGAGCATGGAAATTGGAATCCCCATCGCCACCCAAAACGCCAACCGAAGTTCCAAGAAAATCGCGAGCATGAGGAACACCGCAATCAGCCCTTGCACGCCGTTTTTCTTCAAGAGTTCCAAACGGTCGCGGACTTCCACGGAACGGTCGCCCCAGGTCAGCAGTTGGTAGCCGGCGGGCATCTTTTTGTCTTTGGCATAATCCTTGACGGCGTTGGTCATCGCAATTAGATCTTCTTTAGCTGTGCGATTGATCGAGATCACCATCGCCGGCTTCCCGTTGACGCGGGTGATGGCGGTGGTGTCATCGAAGTCGTCCTGCACCGTTCCCAAATCGCCCACGGTCAGCACGGTTCCGCCGGGCTGCATCAGGACCGGCAATTCTGCAATGCCTTCGCCCGTCAGCGATTTGTTCTTGCCTTTGACCAGCACATCTTGCGAATGGGTTTTGATGGTCCCGGCGGGAAGTTCCAGATTATTGCGGCGAATCAATTGCGAAACCTGGCTCAATGTCAGGCCATGCTCGCGGAGCGTGTCTTCATCAATTTCCACATCAATCTGATAGTTCTTCGCCGCTTTGACTTCCGCTTGCGAAACCGAGGGCAGCACGATCAATTCATCCCGTACGCGCTTCGGTCAATTCCCGCAGATAGCGTTCTGCTTGCCGGCTGTGTTCTTCCGGGCCGATCACGCCCAAGTAAATCGCCGGCTGCCGCATGGTGATCTGCTTGACTTCGGGATCTTCGGCCCGTTCGGGGAAGGTGGAGATGCGGTCGATTTCCGAACGGACCTCGTTGAGGATTTTTTGCACATCCTTCACGTCGGAATTGAGTTCCAGCACCATCGAACCCATGCCCTCGGCGGCGATGGCGGTTTGCTTCTTGATGCCGTCGATGGAGCGCACGGCTTCTTCCATCTTTTGGCAGATGCCTTCTTCCACTTCGGACGGGCTGGCCCCCGGATAAGGCACGGTGACGAGGATGATTTCCAGCTCGAATTCGGGAAAGACTTCCCTGCGCATCGTGAACAGACAAATGCCGCCCACCAGCAGGATGCTAACCATCAAGGTGTTCATGGCGGGCGTGTTCTGCACGGCCCAACGAATGACGGATTTCATGGAAGAACGAGCCTTAAGGATCGGCGAGAAAGAACGTCAGAGATTCAATACATGGGTTCGCAAATGTCTTTCCGCCCAAGCCGACGCCTTGGTGTCGGTCCGCCGACAAGTCGGCGGCTTGGGAGGGCTTACAATTGGTCTGCCGACAAATCGAAGGCTTGGGAGGGATCACAATTGCGGATGGGATACCTTTTTGATGCGGACGGGCATGCCTTCTTCGATGTAGCCTAGACCGTCGGCTTTGGGCGTAGCGGTCATCGGCGTGGTGATGACCTGATCGCCCGGAGACAAATCCGAACGCGACGCATCGATCAACACGCCCGCCGGCGTCACCAAAGCCACGGTGACGTGGCAACGGTCGAGCTTGCCGTTCCGCACCAGCCAGACTTCGTTGCCCGGTCGAATCGCCCGCTCGGGCAGCCTGAGCAACGGGACGTTCGGACGGGCATGAATCCGCACGGAAACGAACATCCCCCGCACCAGAGCCGGCGGACCGGAAACCGTGGGCGAATCGGACGCCAAGCCGTCGGAACCTTCCAAACCCACCGCGCGGGGATTGTCCACGAACACCCGGCAGGGCACGGTGCGGGTGCGTTCATCCAAGCCCACGCCATCGTAACGCGAGAGATTTCCCCGCCAAGTAAACCGCTGCCCGCTCAGTTCGTAAACCACCGTGGCTTCCGTGGTGGGAAATTGATATTCGGTCTGAACGGATTCCGGCTCGGCCTTGACCAAGTTGGGGTTTCGCTGCTTCCAGAGCCAATTCAATTCTTCCATGCGAAGATTGCAGCGGACCTCGATGGCGGAGGTGTCTTCGAAGGTGATGAGCGTGGCTCCCGTTTGCACGTAAGTCCCGGCTTCCACGTGGTCCTTCACGATCACGCCATCCACGGGGGCCACGATTCGCGTGCGCTGTAAATCGAGGTTGGCTTTATCGAGCTGCGATTGCACCAAGGCTTTGGCGTGAATCAGCCGTTCGCGTTTGGCGGCGAGCAGGCGGGCATCGTTTTGCAGCGTGAGTTGGCTGTTCTCGGCCTGCAATTTGTTGCGTTTGGCCGCGTCGATTTCTGAATCCGTGCCCACATCCCGGCCGAACAACCGCAAGGACCGGGCGAGTTCTTTTTCGCGGAGTTCTAATTCATTCGCCGCCAATTTCAGCATGGCCCCTGTGTTGGTCGCCTCGACATCGACTTCCTTCAAATTGCCCTCGGCTTGTCGAAGCTCCTGCGTGAGCCGTTCGACTTCCAAGCGAAAATCCCTGGGGTCGATTTCCATTAACACCGTGTTCTTTTTGACGAACCGCCCGGCTTTGCAGACATCCGCTTTGACATCAATCGAGCCGCCGACTTTGGCGGTCAGCAGCAATTCCCGATAGGGAACCGCCACGCCGTCCACTTTGAAGTCTAAGCCTTGCTCGTGTTTTTGGGTGGTTACGACTTCGACCAAGGGCAGAACGGCATCGCCTCGATCTTTGGGTTCGACCGCCGGTCGGCTTCCCAACGCCACGAAACCGCCGATGCCCGCCAGAATCACAAGCAAAGGCAGCAACCGCCCGACAACCGCAAATTGATGTTTCATTGTTCTCGTTCCGGTGGAAGCAAAAGATTCGTGATGGGAAAATTCGGCAGAAGCGCGCCGCCCGAAAGCTAGTTGTTTTCTTGCTGCAATGCGGGGGATGTGATTTCAGAAAATCGCGGCCCCGCGCCCAAGGCAGCCAAACAGACATCGGCGATGTGTTCGGCCAGATCCTCCAAGCCGAAATGCTCGGTGAATTCTTCTTCGCTGACCAGCAATTGGGCGACCTGTCCGCCGATCTTGTAGAACAAACATTGCCCGACCACGCTGAAGGCAAACTGATGCCTACGCACAACAGATACCTCTTCGGGAAGGATTTCATCCAAAATTGCCAGCAACAGTTGAAATTCGGGGCGAATGTAATCCTCGACCATTTCCCGGCAGGCTTGGCTGGGTTGCATCACTTCCTGCATCATCAGCCGGTGCTGCCAGGGGGCTTCTTCGCTGGCGATCATTCGCGTGAGCAACGTGCGGATGAAATCCCGCAGCTTAGTTTCCGCAGGCGTTCCCTTCGGCCATAAAGGGAGCGGAACTCGCAAAGTTCGCAATTCATGGGCACGCTTTACTGTCTCGATATACAGTCTCTGCTTGTCGCCGAAATGGTAATTCACGCTGGCGACGTTCACATCGGCGGCTTGACAGATTTCGCGAACTGTCGCCCCTTGAAAGCCTTTATCCGCGAAGACCAACCCCGCCGCCTGCAAGAGCCGGCTGCGCGTATCCTCATCGGAGGTTTGGGTTTGTGAAGATTCTGAGTTTGTCACAAGCAAAGCGTCTCTAAAGAAGTGGCAGGGAATCTTTCACTCAAACGATTGTATCAAACGTGCGTTTGAAGTCAATGTTTGAAATGCCCGTTTTATCCTCGCGGCTCCACGCTTGAGGAAAGAACTTCCATCGGGGTATGCTGTTGGGTGAACGACCTTGTTTCTAACCACAATTGGCTGAACTCTTTACGATTTCGACTGGGCCGGCGGCTCATCGAATCCCTGCTCTGCAAAAGGAAAAAACATGCGAAAATTAGCTGAGGGACGTGTTATACCCGCCATGACAATTTTGGCGATGGCAATTCTGGCTCCACTGGGTTCGGTTCGGGCGGATGACAACACCCCCCAACCCCCGGAAGGATTTCAGGCATTATTCAATGGCAAGAATTTGGAAGGTTGGATTGGCGGAACCAAAGGCTATCAAGTGAAAGACGGCGTGCTGATCTCCGCGAAAAATGGCGGAGGCAATCTCTACACCAAAAAAGAATATGCGAATTTTGTGTTCCGGTTTGAATTCCAACTGCAAGCCGGCGGCAACAACGGAGTGGGCATCCGCTGCGAGAACGGCAAGGACGCAGCCTACAACGGCATGGAAATTCAAATTCTGGATGACACCGCGCCCGTTTACGCGAAACTCAAACCGTACCAATACCACGGTTCGATTTACGGCGTCGTTCCCGCCAAACGCGGCCATCTCAAGCCGCTGGGCGAATGGAACTCTGAAGAAATCACCGCGAACGGTTCGCACATCACGGTCAAACTCAACGGCACGGTGATTGTCGATGCGGACATCGAGAAAGCAGGCAAACCGAAGACAATCGATGGCCGGGAACATCCGGGGCTGTTCAATACCACGGGCCACATCGGATTTTTAGGCCACGGCCATGAACTGAAATTCAAAAACCTGTTCATCAAAACTTTGGACTAACCCAACCTAAACGAAAACGCCCCGTCGGGAAATGATTTCCGTGCGGGGCTTTTTGGTTTCGTTTTTGCGGTTGAGAACAGAGGTTTTCAACCGCGGATGCTAGCCGTGCCGATGGCTGGGCGGGTTTCGGCCTTTGCTTGAGGAGCCGTCCGAGCGGTGGCGGTTTTGCCCGGCTGTTTTTTATGGGCCTGGTCCAGTTCGGCGAGTTGCAAGAGCGCGTTCTGGGCGGTTTTTAGATGGGGATTGATGTCGAGCGCCTTCGCATAGCGTTCGCGGGCTGCGGTGAAATCGCCCCGCTGAATCAGCGCGAATCCCAAGTTGGCATTGGCTTCCGCATCGTCCAGATACTGCCGATAGTATGCTAGGGCTTCTTCTTCCCGACCTTGAGCAGCCACGACCAACGCCAGATTGCCGGTGGTTCGTTCATTTTCCGGGTTGAGGGTATGGGCTTTTTTCAGCCAACTTTCGCCCTGGGCGACCTCTCCCCTCAGATAACAGGCGTAGCCGTAGTCGGTGTAGAGTTCCGGATCGTTCGGGTGAAGTTTGTCCGCCTGTTGGAAAAATTGGTCGGCTTTTTGCGGTTGATCCATGCGGGTATGGACCACCATCAAGCGATGGCAGATCTCCGCGTTGTTGGGATCGGTTTTATAGAGATCCAGATAGACCCGCAGGGCTTTTTGCAGGTTTCCCTGCCGCTCTTGAATGCGGGCCACCTTGATGCCGGAACTCACTTTGGATTTGGGGATCGGCCGCTTGGCGGTCGCATCGGTAGAAGACAACGGCGGATTGGCACACCCGCAGACGGCAAGGCTCAACAACAAGGCCAAAGGATAACAACGCATGGTTCCGTTCTTCCTCAATGGGATTGGTCCTAATGGGCTGGTATTTTCGGTGGGCCGGTTCGCCGTTTCGGATTGCCGAGACAATCCTTTCGGGTTCTGAAGCGATGCCTAAAACCAGGATGGCTTACGCCCCTCGCCTTTGGTCCCAAATGGTGAAGTTGTTTTGACAAGTTTTAGAAGCCGGCACCGAAGCCGCCGCCGCCGAAGCCGCCGCCAAAACCGCCGCCGAAGCCGAAATTGTTGTTAAAGTTGAAGCCACGGTTGTAGGCTCGTTCAGCTTGGAAGCCTTGGAAGCCGGGCGTCAATGCCGGCGAGACGAACACGCGTTCTTCCGCCTCGGCGAAGCCCATGCCCGTCAGCGCCTGCACGATGATTTGACGCCTTTGCATGTCCAAATTGTGGTCGCCGTTGACCGGGTACTCGTAGCGCGTGTTCTCATCCACTGCCATGTTCGACGGTTCGATCAGGATCGGAAACGGCACGCACGGGGCGCGTTTCGAAGATTCTTTTGAGGTGTTCCAGCCCGCGATCGTTCATGGAGGCCGTCTCGCCGTTCCATTCGTGTTGATAGATCACGAAGTCCGACGCCTCGGCGTTCATTTCCTGATCCTTAAACGCCGGGTCCACCAGGGAGCCTAACGGATGGGGACGGAAATCGCCCATGCCCACGAATTTTGTGTACTGCGAACATCCCAGCGTGCTGCCCGCCAAGATCGCGGCGGACCAGGCCGCCCACTTGCGACGAATGAAAACCTTCATGGAAATCACCTTTCTGTGATGGATCAATTGAGTCAAAAGGTCAAGAGTCGAGCGACAAGGGCCGGCAGGAATCGGATTTTGTTTCAAGCGGTCAAGGTTTGGTTCGTTCCTCGACTCTTGTCCCTTGACCTTGAGTGTTAGTTGCTAAAGCCGTGTTGGCCTTGAAGGTAATAAGATTCGGTGGAGCGAATCGTTTCCACGCCGCCGGAGCGTTTCAGGCGGTTGCGGTACAACGGCCAAACGGTGCTGCGGTGGTCCAAATTCGGGCGGCCTTCAATGTCGCCGAAGATGTAAAAGTCCAAGTCGTTCGGCTCGGTAACTTCCATGCCCGGCAAGATCGGCGGGGCTTGTTCGGGTTCCAAGGGATGTACAAGTTCCGGGCTGACCAGAATCAGCAATTCGGTCTCGTCCCGGCTGATTTGGCGGTTGGACGTGATGGAGTTCAACAGCGGAATGTTTCCGATCACCGGCAAGCGGGCGACATCGCCTCGCTGTTGTTCTTGGATCAAACCCGCGATCGCCAGCGTCTGGCCTTCTCTTAAATCGACGGTCGTGGTGACTCGGCGGGCATCCAATCCGAAGATTCCATTGACGGCAATGTTGGGATTGATCGTGCTGAAGGTGGGAGAGACCTGCAAACGAATGCGGTCTTTGTCCAGCACCGTGGGCGAAAATGTGACCGAGGTGCCGAAGGCTTTGAACCGCGTGGTGGCGGCTTGCGCCCCGCCGACTCCCACGACCGTGGGCACTGCGAATTGGCCCCCGGAGAGGAAGTTCGCCGTCTGGCCGCTTAAGACCACCACGTTCGGTTCGGCCAAAATCTTTGCGGAACCGTTGGATTCCAAGGCGCTCAGCATCAGATTGAAGCTGTCTTTATCGAACGTGCCGGAAAACAGCACGTTGCCGCTGGCTCCCAAAAGTGAGCTGAAGGCAAAATCGCCGATGTTCAAATTGAAGTCGGCCCCTAGCGATCGCACCGCGGAGCGTTTCAGTTCGGCAATGCGGACTTTGAGCATCACCTGCTTTTCGCCGGGCACTTCCAGCATGTTGATGATATTGCTGGGAGGCAATGTGGAGGCATCTGGGAACGGTTCCGACGCTGCGCCCTCGGAAACCGTGCTTCCCCCCCCGCCGTTCAAGCCGTTGTTGTTTTGATTGGCATTCTGCTTGACGATGGACAGAATTTGCACCGCTTCTTGCTCGTCGCGGGCCTGGCCGCGGATGATGACTTTGTCCGCCACGGGAATCAGTTGCACCCGGCTGTTGGGAAACAATTCGTTAATCATAGTTTGCAGCTCGCCGTATTCCAGGCGGCGCTGCTGATCGACGGCATCATCTTTGGTGACGGTAATCAGCACCGTCAGAAGTTTCGGATTGAGTTCCGTGCCGGTCCAGACCGTGACGGTCGTGCTGCCGGTTTCCTTTCCGATGAACTCGATTTCCTGAGCACCGAAGGGCACGACTTCCACAATCGTGGGGTCGGCAATTGCGGTGCGAAAGATCGGCTGCTTCATGCGCAGGATCTTCGCCCGCCGTTTGACGACTTCCAATTCGACCTCGGTGGCGAGGACTTCCTCGACGAGATCGTTGACTTTTTTCTGGATCGCTGCCGAAGGCGCGGGGCGTCCGGGCATGACCTTCGCGCTGAAGCGGTCAGATGTTCCCTTTAATGGGGCGGGGGCGGGAGCGACAGGCAACTGCCCGAACGCGACCGACCCCGAACACGCCGCCGCCAATCCCAACACTGATTTTGCGAGCACGCTTCGAATCTCAGGTACCACGCTGGCTCCTCCCCCTATTCAGTTTCCGCCCGGCAACCCCGCCGGGCACAATGCGTATGACAAGAAAAATCCGACTGATTACTACATCGGTTAAAAACCTCCCAAACCCACAATGATTTCGCGAAGAATCTTGCAAATGTGTGAGGAACTTCGAGCAGCGACAGACCCGATGAAAAACCAAAACCCGTTCCGCCAAAAGATGTTGCGCGAAACGGGTTTGTGAAGTTGCGATTCTGAACAATCGGAGATTTCTTTTAGGGACCGGGACTGGCGGACACCAAAGGCGGCGTCTCATCGAAACCATCTTGCGCCGCGTCGCCCGCATTTTGCTCATCCTGGGCAGCCCGCTTCAAAACGGCGGCCACTGTTCGGGTGGAATCCAGATTGCGAGTTTTTGCAGATGTTGGAGGGATCGGGCGGATTTGCAGACGATCACTTCCCAGCAGTCGAACCTCAAAATTCACGATCTGAGTTCCCTTCGGTTGCGGCAGCCAAAGCGTGAGATTCTTCACCGGCTTTGTGTTCGCAAGTGAGGGTTGCTTGGGATCGAACCGATAACGTCCCTCGACCAAGCCTGTGATCCGGGAATTGTACAGCACGGTTCCGTTTTCGCGGAAACGCATGGAAACATCTTTGTTCGACCAACGCCCCAGCAGTTTCTCAGCGTGACTCAATCCACACCCTGCAAAACCCAGGCAAAACAGAGAAAGCCAGATGGGCAACCACTTCAAGAAACGTTGTCGCATGCTTCGGTATCCGCGAAAGAAAGGTCAAATGTTGAGAATGACAAATCCCCGTTCCGCATAACGCATGCCGATGGCACATCGCTTGCATAATGAAGCTGTCTCATTGTGTGAACGCCCCCCCATGATTCAAACATTTTGTTAAGGGAACCTGCCATGTTTCTTCAAAAATCGGCCAACGAAAAGAAGCGTGCGCCCAAACGGCGTGGAGCGATTTTTGTGGAATACCTGTTGTTGCTGACCATTGTGGGGATCGGCGTGATTGTGGGCTTGGCGAGCGTTCGGGAAGCTTTGGTTAATGAACTGAACCAATTGGCCGCCGCCATCAACGCGATTACTCCTCCCCCTTCTCCTTAATTGTTCGAATTGCTTCCCCAAGGAAACGCAGGCGCAAACCGAGAGCATCACCCGTGTGCGTTTCGTCTGCCATCAAACTGAAAGAGACGGCGTTTCGTTTGAGACCATTGCGAGCAACCGGCTGATTTCCGTAGGTGAAGACGTTGCAAGACATCTTTCAAGATTTTTCTTTTTGGCTGCTCAAATTCTTGGCGGTTTCCGCCGGGATCTTTGTGGTGGCGAGAATGTGGACGCTCCGCCGAGGAAAACGTGATTCTCTAAACACAAACCCCCGAACGAATCCGGGCCGAGGGTTCAATCCGCCACAGCACGTCGCGGGCAGGAAGACTCCATCGCGAGGCCCGATCTGAAAGCCGACTCTTCTTGGAGGAAAATCATGTTGGCCTCGCTTGCTTTTTGGTTGCCTTTGGTCGCGGTCGCAATCTTGACTCTGGCGGCGATGATTTGGGATTTTCGCTTGCGGCGAATCCCCAACCGTCTCACCGTCCCCGCGTTCCTTTTGGGAATTGGCTACCAAGCCGCGTTTCGCGGACCGGCGGGACTGGAAGATGCCGGCTGGGCATTCTTAATCGGGTTCGGCACGCTGCTCGTGCTTTGGCTCGTGGGCGGCGGAGGCGGAGGCGATGTCAAGCTGATGGGTGGCGCTCGGCGTGTGGTTGGGCACGCGGATGGTCATTCAAGTCCTCTTCATTAGCGTGGTCTTCGTCTGGTTGGCGGCGGTCTTTTCTCTGCTGATGCGGAAAAGAGAACAACCCACCCCGGAGGAGACTCCGCAAGCCGCCCCCAAAAAACCGGCCCGGCAGGTGGTGGCGTTTGCGATTCCCGTGGGTTTGGCGACTTGGTTGATTCTCTTGGCCCACGTGGTGAAGTCCCAAGCCGCCGGTTGATTTTCGGTCGATTCTCGCCGGCTTTCCCAAGTGGTTCATTCCGGGGAATTGGCACACATTCCCGCGATACCGCCGGTTCGATAACCCGTGCATTCCGCGCGAGAGTTGCTGACGGGAGCCAAAATTGCGCAGAATGGAAAGAGGACTCAGCTTTCAATTGCCGTATATCCAAGAGAAGACCGATTGTTCCTCGATTGGAAATTCCTCATGTCATACGCATTCTTCCCCCGAAAAGTTCCGTTTTCAGTTCGGCAAAACTTGACGGTTTTAACGGTTTTGACGGCTTTACTACTGGGGGAATCTGCCTCGATATTCGCGCAAGCCAAACTGGGATACCCGGCCTTTTCGCCCCCGCCGGTTCCCTACGAAGACAAAGCCCCGCCTCGATCTCGGCTGGGACGACAGCGGGAAATGCCCCCGCCGCCCAAATTGCACCGCAAACTCACGCGGGCAGAGCAAGCCCAACTGGCCCGCACCCGTCAGACCGCAATGCGGCTTGCGGAAAAAAGCGACGAGACGTTTCGCCGAGGCTTAATGCCCTTGGGCGACTATTTGCGGCAACTTTCGCTCTCCTATACTCTCAAAAAAAGCGTGGCCGATTTGGGCGGGGGTCAGACCCGCCGGGCGCTCAGTTCGCAAGAAGTCTCGCGGTACCAAGGGATCGTGCAGCAGTTGCAACAGTTTCGTCAACCGGCTTCTGAAGGTTGGGCCGGCGATTTGGCTTTGGCCCAGACGGCGTTGTCAAGGGTTGAAGCGGAATCGGCGCAGCTCGCGGGCGATCAGTCCGCAATGACCGCCGCTTTAGATCGGCAACTCGATTGGTCCCAAAAACACTTGCAAGCCAGAACGTTCGATGCCTACCTCGGCATGGCTCCGCCTCAAAGCGTGATCGAAGCCGCCCAATTGGAGCGCCGATCCGGCTTAGATGCGATGCCGCGCAATCCCACCGCGGAAGATTATCGCGGGGCCTTCCAAGCCTATCGCGATCAACTCAAAAACATGGCCGATCAAGTCGAACGCTGGTCGGATCGCGGGTCGGGCCTGGGACGCATCGACCGCGTGCATCAAGCCCGGTTCGAGTTGGCGCAAACCGATGCCGTCTTGGGGATTCTCAACCGGGATGAATCCGCGCGGCGAACGGCTTTGAAAACCGCCGAGACCGAACTGACGGCGATGTTCCAATCCCAGCAGGAATTTCACAGCAAAGGCACGGCGGGCTTGTTCGACATGGCCCGCACTTGGTCGAACCGCCAATCGGTTTACGATCAGGCCGCCGACTTAAAAGGGTTTGTGTCGAAAGAAACCGCCCAATCGCACGCCCGGGATTTCGCGCAACTGGAAAATATCGCGGATCAAACTGTTGACCGACGCGGGCGGATTGCGGCGGACGTGCAATTTATTTCCGCCCTAAAAGCCCAGCAAGAACTCGCCGCCTTGCAAAACACCCTCACCGACCCCACCCGCGCGGCGGGCCAATAAGCATCATCCGCCACCGATGATGGGGAGGAAGTGGACTTCTTGATCTTCCGCGACCGGGGCCAAAACTCCCAGGGAATTTACCGCCGAACCCACCGCGACGCAGATTTCGGGTTTGAGTTGCCCCTCGGCTATCAGGCGGTCTTGAATGCCGGGGAATTGTTGATCGAGATTGCGGATAATCTCCCGCACATTCCGCCCCGAGACTTCCACGATTTCTTGTTCGCCGGTCAAATATCGTAGCGGTGGGGGAATAAAAATTCGCGGCATCGGGGAACCTAGTTGTTATTGTTTCGCCAAGATCGCCGCGAGGAGTTTGGGCGGAGAGATGGGAAGTTCCGTCACGCGAACTCCCACGGCTTGGAAGATGGCGTTCGCGATGGCGGCGGGCGGCGGGCAAATCGGAACTTCGCCCACGCCGCGAACTCCATAGGGATGGTTGGGGTCGGGAACTTCCACCAAAATGGTTTCAATCATCGGCACATCGTAACAGGTGGGCATGCGATAATCGAGATAGGTCGCGTTTCGCATCGCTCCTTCGCTGTCGTACCAGTATTCTTCGTTCAACGCCCAACCGATGCCCTGCACCGCGCCGCCTTGAATTTGCCCTTCCACGTAACTGGGATGGATCGCGGTTCCCACATCTTGGGCGGCAGTGTAGCGGAGGATTTGCACTTTGCCCAATATCGGGATCGACTTCCACATCCACGCAGTGTGTGCCGAAGGCTCCGCTTTGGTTGGCCTCGCTGGAAGTTCCCCGCCCGATAATCGCCCCGCCCGTGGTGTGGATTTTTGCGGCCAATTCTTTGAAGGAAAACGATTTTCCGCCCGGTCCCAAAACCTGGCCATCGTCATAGTGAACTTCTGAGGGTTCGACTTCCCAGAGCAAGGCCGCCCGTTGGATCATTTGGTTTTGAATGTCTTTGGCGGCTTCGACGGCGGCGATCCCGGTGGAAAACGTCACGCGGCTGCCGCCGGTGACATCGGTGTAGCCTGCCGTGTCGGTGTCGGCGACGGTGGGCGTCACATCTTCCGCCGCGATGCCCAGCGTTTCCGCGAGTTGCATGGCGATGCTGGTCCTTGTGCCGCCGATGTCCGGAGAGCCTTCCACCAGCGAAACGGTTCCATTCAGATTGACGGTCGCGGAGACCGTGGATTTCAGCCCCACGTTAAACCAAAACCCCGTCGCAATCCCCCGCCCGCAAAACTTGCCTTCCAGCGGAGATTTGTAGTGTTCGCTGTCTTTAATGGCTTCGACGGTTTCGATCATGCCCACGCGGGAAAACACGGGGCCATCCACGCGGCGGACGCCTTCATGGGCCGCGTTTTTTAGTCGGAAATCGGCGGGGTCGATCTTTAATTGCCGGGCGATTTCGTCGATCAAAGATTCCGTCGCGAAGGCGACTTGCGTGGAACCCGGAGCGCGGTATGCATTCGTGCGGGGCTTGTTGACACAGACATCAAAACCTTCCACGCGAGCATTGGGAATGTCGTAACACGAGAACACGCACATGCAGCCCGGACCAATCGGCGAACCGGGATAGGCCCCGGCTTCAAACGCCAGCCAGGCTTCGCCCGCGACCAACTTGCCTTCTTTGGTCGCTCCCAGTTTGACTTTCATGTAAGAACCGGGCGTGGGGCCGGTGGCTTCAAACACGTTGGCTCGGCTCATCACCAGTTTGACGGGTCGGCCCGCTTTGCGGGACAAAGCCGCCGCAATCGGGGGCAGATAGACGGAAATCTTCCCGCCGAATCCGCCGCCGATTTCCATGGCAATCACTTTCACGTCGGAGACGGGAATCTTTAAGAGTTCCGCCGTTTGCTGGCGGGCGGAAAAGTGGCCCTGCGTGCTCATCCAGATGGTAACTTTGCCGTCCGCATTCCAATTGGCGGTCGCGTTGTGCGGTTCGATATATCCTTGATGCACCGTGGCGGTTTGAAATTCACGTTCCACCACGATGTCGGCGGACTGAAAACCTTCCTTCACATTGCCTTTCTCGAACTGAAAATGCTTGGCCACGTTGGTGGGTTTGGAATCGGCTTGGGGGGGATGGGAACCAAGGGATTCCGTGCGCACGTCATCGTTGAGAATCGGGGCGGAAGGCTTCATCGCTTCGCGAACGTCCAACACCGCCGGCAGCGGTTCATATTGGACTTCGATCAAGCCGATGGCTTCCTCGGCGATGTGGACGTTATCCGCCGCCACCGCCGCCACCGGGTGGCCTTTATACAAAACTTTCTCGCGGGCCAATACGTTGTCGCCCAGATGCCGCATGTTGACGGATCCTTCGCCCAACTCAACAATGCGGTCGCCATGTTCGGGCATCTCTTGGCCGGTGATAACCGCCCGCACGCCGGGAAGGGCTTCGGCTTTAGACGTGTCGATGCCGACAATCCGGGCGTGGGCGTGCGGGCTTCTGAGAATCGCCCCATAAATCAAGCCCGAAGGATGAACGTCGGCTCCATATTTGGCCCGCCCGATGACTTTGTCCAGTCCATCGTGGCGAATGGGTCGTGTGCCGATGACTTTGTATTGGGGTTTGTCCGCCGTGGCCATGCCGTTCGCTCGCTCTGTGGATTTAAGGGGGGAAGTTCCGCCACCGTGTGTTATTTGCAGCTTAACGAAAACCCTCAAACCGACCAAGCGACGCAGGAAATAATTCAGTAAGGGGTTAGGCCCCATTTCCCACTTCAAAGATGATGACTTTGCTGAATATGTTATCCTGGGAAATGGGGCCTGACGCCGTGAACTCTCACACAAAAAAAGCCTCCGAAAGGCATAAGCCGTTCGGAGGCTGGGCTGCGGGGATTGTTCCGCAATTTTCGCGAAGTGAAACTAAGCGGCCTCGGAAAAGGGCAGGATCGATTGATCTGCCTCTTCCGTCTCATCTTCGTAAACCAGGCTGTAAGTGCTGTTGATCGCTTCATCCAAATAGGCTTGGATGTTTTGGCTTTCCACGGTGTCTCGCAGCTCTTCGAGAGCCGCGCACACCCGGTCCACCTCTTCGTAAGCGATTTCTTCGTAGTCCGAGTCTTCCACGGGATTCAAGGGCAGTTGTTCGTCCGCCATGGGTTCTTCCTTCCAATCAGAACATCAGGAGCTAAACGACCAGAACCACTTATCGGTCGGGGTGGAAGGATTTCATCACCGCGTCGGTCAGCCTCCGCAGAGTTTCTCCAATTTGAAAAACCCGCCAATTTGTGAAATCAGGAAATCGAACTCAAGTTTTACTTCTTCTTGGATTTTTTCGGCTTGGCTTTATTGGATTTCTGTTTCGGTTTTTTATCTTTCTTTTTGTCGGCTCCAAAGATGCGGTCCCAACCCGAGGCGAAATCCTCGGATGATCCCGTATGCACGGTGTATCCCGTTCCTGACATTGTCAATCGCTCCTTAAAAGGTTGATGAATTTGTCGTGCCGGCTATTTGGGTGGGAGCATATCGGTTTCTAGCCCCCCGAAAGACGGTGAATCTTTTAGGGTGGGGCAGATGGTTTTGACCAGATCCCGCACGCCAAGCGTGCTGGCACTGAAAAACAATTCTCCCGCTTCAAAGCCGGCGCTGGCTCCCAAGAGTTTGCTTTGGCTTTCCACCAAACGAAACACGCGATCTTTCGCCGGGGGAAATTGCGTTTGATAGGCTCGGATGGATTCGAGTTTGAGGCCCAAGGTCTCGGAGACATCCACCACAAACTGCCCGCTTCGGGCTAAAGCTTCCAGATTTTGAAAACCCAAGGGATACCAAACTTGCTTCGCGATGGTATGCACCGGCAGATGGTCGAAGTGTTCGTCCCATTTGGTTAAGCGGGAATAAAACACGGCGGCATCGGTGATTTGCATGGCTTGCCAATGGTCGGGCGAGGCCATCGGCGTTTTGTCGGCGATGCCCAACACGATGCGGGGGCGAAACCGGCGGAAGACTTTGGCGAGTTCCAAGCGGTTCTCGAAACTATCGAACAACCGCCGATTGGGCAACAGCAACGTCTCGCGGTGATGCACACCCAAAATCCTCGCGGCGGTTTGGGCTTCTTCCAACCGCACGTGGGGACCGGGACTCAACGGCGTGGGTTCGCCGTCCGTCAGATCGACAATCCCCACGCGATAACCTTGGCGGACGAGTTGAGCCAATGTGCCGCCGCAGCCGATTTCCACATCATCCGGGTGTGCGCCGACGGCAATCACGTCCAATGCTTCGGGCAATTCAGCAGGTGCGGGCATCTCGACTCCGACAAACTCAGCGGCAACTCACGGCAAACTCAGCGGGCAAACTCAGCGGGCAAACTCAGCGGGCAAACTCAGCGGACAAAGTCCCATTTCCGATCTCTCAGTTTTTCTAGCAGCTTTGCGCCCGCCCGGCAAGAAACTCTACCGAGGGGAATTCGCAAGAGAACATGAAAAAAACGTGAACGCGGCAACTTTCCAATGCCGCGCTCACGCTTTGAAATGTTTTTTTTACCGCCGATTGAATACGGCGGATTCGCCTTACGGGGTTTCGAGTGGGGAGTCAAACGCATTTTCGGACGGTTTGATTTCCGGCACGAACTCTAAATCGGCTTCACCGCCGGGGAACAAAGGCGGTGCGATCGTTCCCGGCTCATTTTTCGGCAGCGCATTTTGAGGAGCGGCTGGCAGCGGTTTTGGTTCCCTCTTGGCTTCACTTAAAGTCGCTTCACGCTCGGGAGGAACCGCCGCCGTCGGCAAGGGCACGGGGGAAGATTGCATCGCGGGCAGCGGCGCGTATTCCTGCAAATCGGCGTGCTGCACTTTGTGAACGGTTTCCGCGGCGAGGTGCTGAGTCGGTTTGGACGAGGGAACATCTTCCCAACTGCCGGCTTGCTGGATTTGCGGTTTGGCCTCTCCGGCCGGTCCGCCCATGGCCAGTTGCTCCCGCATTTTGTGCTTCAGCCGCGCCCGAAGTTCCGGTTGCTTGCCCGCGACAAGCACGATGTCGTCCACGACTTTTCGCTCGTGTTCGGTCACCAGCATGACCGAGCAGCCGAAATTCTCGTCTCCCAGCGTAATGAGCGATTTGCCCTCGGCCAAGTTCTCGACTTTGCTCAAGGGGGCTTTCAGATGTTTCACGGCCACTTGGCCGACGGCGGGCACGTTGTCGGCTTGTTTCCAGATCATCTGGTTGAAATCCACGGAGGAATTGCGTTGCAGCTTGCCCATGTCCGACTTGGCCAAGGCTTCCCGGAAGATGCGGAGCGGAATCATCAATTCCATCGTTTCCTTCATCGAGGCGGCTTGATCGAGCAATGCGACTTCTTCGGATTGTGTGATGAGCACGTCATCGACCGCGACTTGGCCTTTGTGGTCCCTTAAAACGTAAGTCACCGGCACGCCCATTTGGCGAACCGTGATTTTGCAAATCGAACCATTGTATTCCGAACGAATCGTTTCCTCCACGCGATTGGTCATTAAACGCGGCGTGAACTCGGCGATGGCCTCTTTTTCAATTCGTTGCCAAACGCGGCCGTTAAAGTCTTGGGTGGCCGTCTTCCGCAAGAGTGCCAAGTTGCCGGTGGCCAGCGATTCGCGGAACAATTGCAAGATTCCATGCCCGGTAAGCACCATCGACAGCCGCATTTCTTGCACGTCGCCTCCGGCAGAGGCGTTGGGATAAATCGTGACATCATCGATCAGGTAGACTGGTTTTCTTGTTGAGCGGATCGTCGGTGGTATCGCGGGTCAGCCCGATTTTCACGACTTGATCGGGGTCTTCGATCACGAAGTCCGCCTGCCCGCCTTCCATTTTGACGTGGTATCGGCCTTTAGAAATGAATTGGTCCGGCAAACTCACCAACTTCAGGTCGCCCGGCAACAGGCTGCTTTCGTAGAATTTGGGATTTGCCACCGATTTCAGCCGCTCTTTATCGCCGGCATTATAAGCATCTAAAAACTGCGCCGCCGCCCGCACGACGGTGGCGGTTTTCAGAACCGAGGGAATGTGTTCCTGGTCTTGCTTCGATTCCACCGCGATATCGTTGACTTTCCAGTGGCCGTTCAAGAGTTTATAGGACAGAATCATCTTGCCGGTTTTGCGGGGCAGCGTGACGATGGCAATGTCGTTGTCGAGTTGGGCCTGCGGATGATGGCGGGTGTCGTGAACGTGTTCGCTGACCACGTTTTTACACAGCCGCGACAAGTGCATGGGCGGAAGTTCTTCGAGCACCGCCGCCAATTCCGGCGTCGCCACGCCAATGACTTCTTCGCGGCTGCCCTGATCCCAGATCGTTAAAAACTCGCGGACATTCAGCAAGAGATCCATTTGCTCGGCGACGGACTTATCGACCTTCACGCCGCCTTTTCGCCGGCGGACGTAAACATCATCCACAACCCACGCCTCGCCGTCTTTCTCGTCGTCTTTCACCAGCCGGTAAAACAGTTTCTTCTTCAGCTTCCCGGTGCTGACCGTCACGAGTTTTTCCGTGTCGGAAGATTCCTGCACTTCCACGACCTTGGTCTGGCCTTTGGGCAGGTTGAGAATTTTGAAATCGTCAACGGCTTCCGTGGTCCGCAAAGCCCGCTCTCGAAATTTCTGCGATGTGGCCGAGCAAAGCTGCTCGTAATTTTTCTCGGAGAGCGCATGGGTAAACTGATCGATGGCTTGGGATTCCATCATGTGCCCGCAGCCCATCAACCCAACCAGCGCACAGAGGCAGAATGCTCGCGGCAGCGTGATTCGCAACATCATCGCGATCCCAACCAAACCCGCAAAAGGATTCGGTCCATAATGAATTGAGAGAGATTTGGTGAAAGGGAGAGTGTGAGAGGGCGGCGTTCTCGCAGATTGCCTTTTCCAGGTCAAGCCGAATATGATGCAAATGTTGAGAGTTTTGAGTCGGAAATGGAGAGTTTCGCGAAAATCTTCCCGGCCGGCTGAGTTTTGAAAATCGAGAAAGATTTGAAACATGTCGCAAGATGCCTCGGTGGTTTCTCTGGAATTGAATTATCGGCCCGAACTCCCGCAAAACCGCGACATGGGCATCGGCTGCATTGGGGCGGGCTTCATCATGGCGGACTGCCATTTGCCGGCCTACAAAACCGCAGGCTTCCGCCCGGTGGCGATTGCTTCGCGAAACGTGGAGAACGCCCGACGCGTGGCAAAACGGCATGGCATCTCTGCGGTCCACGAAAACTATCGGCAATTGCTGAACGATCCAAATGTGGAGATTTTGGATGTGGCCGTCCCGCCGGACGTGCAGTTGGAAGTCATCCGCGAAGCGGTGAAGCACGGCGATCATCTCCAAGGAATTCTTCGCGCAAAAACCGCTGGGCATGAATCTCGCCGAGGCCCGGGAAATCGTCCGGCTTTGCGAAGAAGCGGGGATTGTCTTGGCCGTCAACCAAAACATGCGCTATGATCAATCGATCCGAGCCTGCAAGCATTTATTGGATCGCGGCGACTTGGGCGAACCCGTGTTGGCCACCATCGACATGCGGGCGATCCCGCATTGGATGCCCTGGCAAGAACGTCTGGGCTGGGTTACGTTGCGGATTATGAGCATCCATCATTTGGATGCGTTTCGCTATTGGTTCGGCACACCCCAGCGTGTCTTTGCCAGCATTCGCCCCGACCCACGCACCGCGAAGAAATTCGCCCATCGCGATGGCATCTGCCTTTATATTTTGGAATACGAAAACGGGCTAAGGGCATCTTCTTGGGATGATGTCTGGACCGGCCCCGCCCGCGAAGGAGCCGAGGCCGACATCGGCATCCGTTGGCGGGTCGAGGGAACAGAAGGCTTGGCTCGGGGCACGATTGGTTGGCCCGATTATCCTAAACCCACGCCCAGCACGCTCGATTTCACGACGACCAAACAGCCCGGCCAATGGTTTCAGCCGCGTTGGCCGGAAGTCTGGTTCCCCGATGCCTTCGCGGGCACGATGGCCCAACTTCTGTGCGCCGTCGAGGAAAACCGCGAACCGGAAATCGGCGGAAGAGACAACCTGCAAACGATGGCCTTGGTCGATGCGTGTTATCTCTCGGCCCAAGAACACCGCGCGGTCGAAATCGCCGAGTTGTCAGATGCCTGAAAGAATTGGAAACGGGCTTTTTTCCCGTCGGAAGCGGGCGGGCTATTCATCGTCTTCATCAGAAAACATTTGCGTCCCCTGCCCGCCTTCAATTGCTTCGGCGAGAAAGGTGGTGACGGGGGCCACAATGCCTTTCAGCGGCACGGGGTCCAGCTTTTGGCATCTGACAAAGCTCTTGACCAAATCGTGAGTCTTGGGGCCGAGCACTACTTGGCCGGGCTTGGCGACGGTAGATTCCAGCCGGCTGGCCAGATTGACCGTTCCTCCGATCACGGTGTAATCTTTGCGAGTTTTGCTGCCGATGTCTCCCACGACCACGGGGCCGGAATTGATGCCCACCCGCATGCCGATGTGTGGAGCACCCTTCGGCAAGCCGGCATTGTATTTAACGAGGTCTTCTTGCATCTTGATCGCCGCCCGCACGGCGCGTTCGGCGTGGTTTTTCTGCTTGATGGGCGCACCGAAGAAGGCGAGCATCCCATCCCCCATGAATTTATCCAACGTGCCTTTATAGTAAAACACGGCCTCGCTGAGCAATTCGAACACCGCATTGAGCAGGCGAACCACATCGGTCGGCTGGAGATTTTCCGACATCGCCGTGAAACCGCACAAATCCGCAAACAACACGCTGACTTCCTGTTCCTCGGCGATAAACCCTTCACTTTGGGAATCGCTGCGGGCCAGAATTTGATCGACGACGGCGGCAGAGTGGTAGCGGGAAAGCCTTTCGCGTTTTTTTTGCTCGGCGACTATTTCTTCCTTAAGCCGGCTTTGCTCGATGGCCACCGCCGAGAACAACGACAACGCCGTCAGCACATCCAGATGGTCGGCCTCGAAAGGCCGCTCGCGGCTTTGGGTGTCTACGTAAATCACGCCGTCCACATGGCCTTCGCGGTAAAGCGGCACGCACATGGCCGACATGATGTTCAGGGCCTTGATGCTGTGTTGCTCGGAAAACCGTTCATCCGCAGACACGTCGGCCACCAGCAGCGAGCTTTGGGATTGAATGGCTTCGTTGGCGATGCTCAGGCTGATTTTTACTTTGGGCTGAATGCGGTTATCGAAGGTTCTGACGGCCACGGGCTGTAACGGACCCGGACCCGAATCGGTACACATGCAAATCAAGCCGCGCTGCGCGGGGACGTTGGTAAAGACCAGTTCCAAGATCGCGCCCAGCATCGAATCCAAATCCGGACTGGAAAGCAGGGCTTTCCCGATTTGGCTAAACAGCGTGATGCCCCAGGAACGTCCGCTCGTGCTTTTTTCCGTGTCAGAACCCGACAGGTCGCTGCTGAGATCGAAAGCCCCTTCGGGCATCCTTCCCAGTTTAGCTCCCACGCTTTCGATCGAAGTGGTGCTTCCCACGATTTTGCTCATGTCCGAAAGTTTTATAGACAGGCTGACGTTGGGACGCGAGACGGCTTCGGTGTCATCGGTGATTTCCACCATGTCGCTGGCATCTGTGGTCGCCACGACCGGGTGCGGTTCTGTTCCCCCCGGCGAAACCATCACCTTGAAGGAAATCGGCAAAGGGCCGAGGTTAATTAGATCCCCATCTTTGAGGTATTGCCGCTTCACCGGCGTGTGATTCACGAACGTGCCGTTTCGGCTGCCGGCATCGATGATTTTCCAACCGCGATCATCCTGTGAGATCGTCGCATGGTGGCGGGACATGCCGGGAACCGTGTCGGGAAATACCACGTTGCAATCCGGCGACCGCCCCAAAGTGACAACCGGCTGATCCACCATGTCGATTTCAACCGGGTGGTTATCGATCACATAGGTCAGTTTGAAGCTACCGAGAGTTCCTGTTTGAGCCAACGGTGTCACTCCTCAACCGGACCGCCCTGCGCGGCAAAGGGGAAGTTGTGTTGAATATCAACCCGGAATGGTTATTCCCAGGAACGTTTCCCCGCTTGCCCATCGAGCAAACGCCCCTTCACTCCTTCTAAGAATAGACGTTCGGCACGGGCGCGTCAAAACAACTTTAGAGAGAAATCCCGAAAGCCCTGGAATTAGGAACCGTAAGAAGCGGGATGGCCTGCGGGTTCATCGCAGACGGAGTTTTCGACTTCGGTCAGCAGTTGGTCGAGGCGGAAGGGTTTGTAGAGCACCGACTTCAAACCTTCTTGGCGGGCTTTGACGATGGAATGCGTGGGATCGTAACCGAAGCCGGTCATCAGAATCACAGAAAGATTCGCCGCCGTGCTTCGCAGTTGTTGAAAGCATTCATAGCCGGTCATGTCGGTCAGGCGAATGTCCACGATGGCGGCATCGTAGGGAAAACTGCGAACCATCAGGCAGGCTTCTTCGCCGTTGTGGGCGGTCTCGACTTCGCAACCGAAGCGGCCCAACAATTCGTGGGCGGCCCGGCGAACGGAATCGTCGCTGTCCACCACCAAAATGCGTTTGCCCCGCAGTTTCGGGCGTTCCGGTCGCGGCGGCAGCGGGGATTTTCCGCCGTCTGGGGCGATGGTTTCTCCCACTTTTTGAATCAGTTGCTTAATCTCGCGGGTGCGTTTGAGGATTCGCAACAGCCGTTCCGAGACGTTGGGTTCGTGGCCGATGTAGCGTTCCAAAACCCAGGCGGCATCGTTGAGGATTTCATCTACAGGGTGGGCGACTTCGTGCAGAATTCGCTCGGTGCTTTGGGTCACGCTGGTCATTTTTTCCGCGACCAACAATTCCAGGGTATTCAAGGCGACCGCCACTTCCCGGCTGAATAACTCCAAAAACTGCAAATCGTTTTCGTTGAAGGCTCCGGCCCGCGGGCTTTCCACATTGAACGTGCCCAAGATTTCCTCGTGCAGAATCAAAGGCACGGTCAGGGAACTTCGGGCTTCGAGAGCGCCGGGCAGATATAAGGGATCGTTCCCGGTGTCTTCGCAGAGATAGCTTTTGCCCGTCGCCGCCACAAAACCCGTGACGCCGTTGCCTTGAGCCTCGGCATATAACAAGCGGCCCAACGCATCGGGCTGCATGCCGAAGGCCAACAACGGTTCGAGTTGCTTGGTGCGTTTATCGACGAGGCGGACTTCCACCATGTCGAATTCGAGCAGGTCTTTCGTGTAGTGCAGGATTTTGGATTTGAGCAACTCGACCCGGTCGGAGACCGACATCTCTAAAAGTTCGTGCGGAGCCAGATCGCCCAGTTCCAACCCCGCATGATAAATCGCATTGAGTTTCTGCCGCTGCAAAACTTCCGCCGAAACGTCCCGGACGATGACGACCAGAAAATTCGGCAGCTCGTCTTCTTCGTTGAAGACGGGCTTGGCGTGGACTTCGAAGTAGGATTTCTCGCCCACGCGGAGCGTGCTGCGGGCCGATTGCCCGGACCCCAACGCGGTATGAAACGGGCAAAAATCGGGGCCGAGAATTTCCGGCGTGCCGAAGGCTTCGTAAAAGCCTTTCCCCACCAGAGAGGTTTTGCTTTGCGTGATTTCCCTGAGTTGGTGGTTGGACCATAGGATGTCGAGGTTGATGTCCACCAAGACCACGGCGTTGGGAATTTGTTCCAACACGCCGCCGGTTTCCAACAGCGCCCCGGCGATGGAAAATTCCTTTCCCAAAAACAAGACTCCGGCGAATTGATCTTCCTTGAGGCTCTCCAATCCTTCGGTCAGAGATTTTGCCACCACGAATTCGTGAGCGGTTTTCAGGCGGTTCGGAAGGGGAACATCATCTCCATCCTGAGAGCCAAAAACAAGAATTCGGGGTGTGGGTGATGTCGTGGACACGGTTCCCTCAGGGTGATGATGAAAGACCACGAAATTATAGAGCCGTAAAATTCGGGCGGCAAGCGGAGGAATTTTCCCAGGGCCTCGAATCGGAAAAACATCCCGGCAGTTTCCCGGATATACCAACTCCGCGCAAAAAAAACACCGGAGCAGGCGATTTCTCCGGTTCGGTTTTCAGTTTTCGTTTTCAGTTTTTGGTTTTTGGTTTTCAGTTCTGCCTACCACATGCCGCCTTCTCCTTTCCTTCAAAAATCAGCAATCATCACTCGACAATCATCCATTCCGATCCGTTGTTTCCTGTTGAGTGTTGAGAGAGCAAATCTCCCCTTCTTCCAATCTCCCCCTCATTCTTCCCTGGCCTCCGACCTCTGAACTCTGGCCCCTGCTTCAAAACTTGGGAGCCAAGGGACCGTGGAGTTTTTGGATGCGGAATTGCGGTTTGCCGGTGCCGGGGTCGCGGAAGGCGGGATCGACTTGGCCTTCGACCAAGACCACATCGTTGTTTTGCAGCGTTTGTAATTGGCCGTTGTCGATAAGCGTGATTTGTCCTCGATAGGCATCTTGCGGGCCGGGACTGGGATTGTAGATCAGCACCCAGGCTTTTTGTCGTTCATCGAAATCGACAAGGCCCCGCAACCAGCGGTAGCCGATGGCATCGTGTCCGTAGGGATTGGGCTTGTTTGCCGGCGGGGTTGTTGTGAAGGGCTGGGGATCTTCCGCGAAGGCGTTGACGACGGCGTAAGTTTCGTTCGTCGCGGGTTGATGGGCGGTGAGTTGCAGTTCTTGCCGGTTCGCGGCTTGCTCGTATCGCACTTGGCTGACAGATTCGCCCGGCGGATTTTGCTGGAAGCTCGCTCCATCGGGACCGAAGGGCGTGCTGTTGCCGCCCCCAAACGAGCCGCCACCCGTGCCGCCATTCGTTGCGGGGGGAACCAAGTTATTCGCATCGCCGTAGCCCGCATTGGGGACCAATCCGCTGCTGCCGCCGTTGCTACCGCCAGGGGTTGAAGGCAAGGAAGGATCAAACCCGCCGTTATTGGCCGGGGGAGATCCAATGCCGTTGTTGGTCGATGGAAACGAGCCGCCCGCAGCAGGATCGGGAGTCGGCTGTATTTGCGGACTACTAAAACTGCCGCCCGTGTTGCCCGGTCCGAAGGTCGAGCCATTGGGATCGACAAGCGTGGGCGTGCCTCCCTGCGGAGCAAACTGAGGCTGCACGGGCATTCCCTGGGGGCCGTACATCGGCACGCCTGCCCCGTAAGGATTATATGGCGCATAGCGGTAGGGGGTATAACATCCGGTCAACGCCAGTCCGGTCAGCGCGCAGACCAAGTGCGAAATCGCAATTCGGGACGGCATGATTGGGTCCTCTTAGCCGTTGGAGAGTGAGGCATGCCCGAATAATCGGCCCACGCGGCCGGAAGGAGTTTTCAATCTCAGGGAAGTTGCGGGAATCCCTGGGAACGAACGCCCCTCAAAATCGGACAACCCCACCAGGGTTGTTGCGAGAACGTGACACATTTTCGCGGGGAGCGGGATTTTAGAGATTTGTCCAAACGTGTCCAGATGGAAAAATTGCCTCAGCAAAGCCCCAAAGCCCGATCGAAAAACCGAAAAAATGATTCCAGTCCGCTCACGGAAAGCACGCGCTGTTTCAGAGGACGGTCAAAATCCGCAGGCAAAGCCTCGGCGATCCATTCCGTGGAAACCAGAGATTTGATATTCTGCGGAAATGTCTCCCCACCAAGGCTGCGACAAATAATTAAAACAACAGATACGTCACACAAGTCCATTATTATAAAAAAGAGTACACCCCATGCCACAAATTAATACCGGCGATTTTCGCAAGGGAATGAAAGTTCTCTTAGACGGCGATCCTTATGAAATTCTCGAATGCAATTTTCGCAAGCCCGGCAAAGGCCAGGCGATGTATTCCACCAAGCTCCGCAATTTGCTGAAAGGCACGATTCTAGATCGCACCTACCGCAGCGGCGACAGCCTGGAAAGTGCGGACGTGCATCGCAGCGATGGACAATATCTCTACCGCGATGCCGCCGGCTATACATTTATGGATAACGAAAGTTTCGAGCAACACACGCTGCCCACCGAATCCGTCGCCGACAAAATGCAATTTTTGAAGGAAGGCGATGTCTGCGGAATGCTGTATTGGAACGGGCAAGTCATCGACATGACCCCGCCGCAGCAAGTCATTCTGGAAGTCACCTATACCGAACCGGCGGCCAAAGGGAACACGGCTACCAACGTCACCAAAGCCGCCACCGTGGAAACCGGAGCCGAGGTGCAAGTTCCCGCGTTTATCTCGCAGGGCGAGAAAATCAAAATTGACGTCGCCACCGGAGCCTATATCGAACGCGCGAATCGGTGATTGTTGTCGTAGGATGCTTGGCTCGGGAGAAGGATTTCAGCCACGAAGTGGCGGCAGCATATAGCTGCGGGCGAAAGCCCGCAGGGGGAAGTCAAAACAGTTGGAGAGCCGCAAAGCGGCGCTAGCAGGCTTGATTTGTTGGAACCGGGAAGTGCTGCCACCGCTTCGCGGTTCCAGAGGTTTTCATTTCTCCTAGTCCACGGGCTGACGCCCGTGGCTATGTGCTACCGCCGCTTTGCGGCTCAGGAACTTGGCATATAGCCCAAAGCAGCGGAATGAGGGAATCGCGATGACCAGAACTCGGATTGTTCATGCACTGAACCACGGCGAACCCGGCAGTGAGATTGACGTGCGCGGCTGGGTGCGCACGCGGCGGGATTCCAAAAGCGGGTTTTCCTTCGTCGAACTCAATGATGGCAGTTGCATGGGTAATCTGCAAATTGTGATCGACTCCGCCGTTCCCGGATATGAAGAGCACGATCAAGCACGCCACCACCGGAGCGAGCTTGGCGATTGTCGGGGAACTCAAAGAATCGCCCGGCAAAGGGCAGCGGGTGGAATTGCACGCCAAGAGTTTCAAGCTATTGGGCAAGGCCGATGCCGAAACCTACCCGCTGCAAAAAAAACGGCACAGCTTCGAGTTCCTTCGCGAGATCGCCCACCTCAGGCCGCGCACCAACACGTTCGGAGCCATCGCCCGCGTTCGCAATGCGATCTCGAATTCCATTCATAGGTTCTTTCAATCGCGCGAGTTTCTCTATATCAATTCGCCGATCATCACCACCAGCGACTGCGAAGGCGCGGGCGAGATGTTCCAGGTCACCACGCTGGATCTCATCAAGCTCGCCCAAGTCCAAACCGAACTCGATTGGTCGCAAGACTTCTTCGGCAAACGGGCCTCGCTCACCGTCAGCGGCCAACTCGAAGCCGAGATCTTCGCGACCAGCCTAGGCGATTGCTATACCTTCGGCCCCACCTTCCGGGCGGAAAACTCCAACACCACCAGGCATCTGGCCGAGTTTTGGATGATCGAACCGGAGATGCCTTTCTACGAACTCTCCGACAACATGCAATTGGCTGAAGATTTCATCCGCACCGTGATCCGCGAAACACTCGCTAGTTGCGAAGAAGATATGGAGTTCTTCAATCAACGAATTGATAATACCGTACTGGAAACGCTGCATCACATCGTCGAGAACGATTTCCTCCGCGTGCCCTATACCGAAGCGGTGGAACTCCTGGAAAAGTCCGGCAAGAAGTTTGAATACCAGGTCGCCTGGGGCAAAGATTTGCAATCCGAACACGAACGCTATCTCACCGAAGAACACTTTAAGCGGCCGATTATCTTGTTCGACTATCCCCGCACGATCAAACCGTTCTATATGCGCTGCAACGAAGACGGCAAAACCGTGCGGGCGATGGATGTGCTCGTGCCCCGCGTGGGGGAAATCATCGGCGGCAGCCAGCGCGAGGAACGCTTGGACGTGCTCTTGGAACGCATGCAAGAATGCCACCTGAACCCGGAAGATTATTGGTGGTACGTCGATCTCCGCCGCTACGGCAGCGTGCCGCACTCCGGCTTCGGACTAGGTTTGGAGCGATTAGTGCAACTCGTCACCGGCATGACCAATATCCGCGATGTAATCCCCTTCCCCCGCACCCCCAAGAACGCGGATTTTTGATGGGTTGTTTGTGGGATCGATATGCAGTGAGGATAGAGGATGGAAGATTGAGGAGGAGCAAAGAGGAAATAGTCCACCACCGCGGGGTGGCCCAGGTTGCTTCGTCAACCTGGGTCGCGAAGCGACGAGAGGTTTGAGTGGGTTAGTAACTAACCTCCCACGGCTACGCCGCCCCGGTTGGCAAGCAACCGGGGCCGAGTACGTCTGTAAGTGTGTTTTGTCAGAAAGGTGGAAGTCCTTTTCAAGTAGCATCGCAGCTTCCGGCTTGTAGCTGATCGGAACTGCGTCGCGGGGTGGCCCAGGTTGCTCGTCAACCTGGGTCGCGAAGCGACAAAATGTTTGAGTGGGTTAGTGGCTAACCTTCCACGGCTACGCCGCCCCCGGTTGGCAAGCAACCGGGGCCACCCTGAGGATAGCGAACTTTTGCCATCCTCTATATTCGCGGGGTGGCCCAGGTTGCTCGTCAACCTGGGTCGCAAAGCGACAAGATGTTTGAGTGGGTTCCTGGCAAACATCCCACGGCGGCGCCGCCCCGGTTGACAAGCAACCGGGGCCACCCTGAGGGAGATGTTCAAGAACCAGTAAGTAGGGCCGGCTGTGCCGGCCATTGATGAGGGAAACGGTCCCGTTTTCCAATTCCTGGAAACCGAAAAATCATGAAGAAAACCACTTGAAAAAAACCTCAGATGTCTGCTCGACTGCCGGGAATTTGGCCAATCAGGGAATCGCCGGAACTCGATGCGATATTCCTAATTCGGAAACGTGCGGAATTCCTTCCACGAGATCACGCCGTCGTTGTTCGTGTCGAGATCGGCGAACGTGATAAGGTCGAAGATTCCCGGAAACCAATTGGTCGCATAGCTTGAGGCCGCGTTAGCGGGAAGCACCTTGCCGGTTTGTCCGGCGCGATACTCCTTCTCAATGGCATTCCACTCGCTTTTCGAGATCAAGTTGTCGATCTTGAGATGATCGATGGAGAGAAATGACGTGCTGCGCGGGCTGACGCTACGATACTCACTCCAGGTGACACGTCCATCTTGATTTGCGTCCAGGCGGGTGAAGTAAGCGCGGTCCTTCTCCAAATTCTTCCCATCGACCCATTGGATTCCTTTGATGTCGTCGAAACGAATCACGCCATCTCCATCTTTGTCGTACGCGACGAAACTGCGCGCCGGATTTTCGCCGGTTTTCACGAACTCTAAGAATGAGAGTTCTTCGTCGCCGTTCAGATCCCGTACGCGAAATACCTTCTGACTTAGGACCAGGAACTTCTTGTCGTTGGAACTGCGAGCATTTGCAAGAAACTCCTCTCGCGAAATGGCTCCGTTCGAATCGGTATCTGTCAGCACGAACGACGCATCCGCGTTGGTGCCCTCGTACATGATCGGTGGCAGCAAGTCGTTTAGCGCGAGGAGTTCTTCCCAGGTGACACTGCCATCCTTGTTGCGGTCGCGCAAGGCAAATTCGCCATCCAGTCGTTTCTGGGGAACCTCCATCGACGGCTCGTTGGGACCGGCTTTCGCGGATGCGTTCTCTCTGACATCATGTACTCCAACTTCGTGATCTTGCCGTCACCATCGGCGTCCCACCTGGAATAATCGGAGAATGTCTGCTGCGAGAAACCAAGGAAGTCCTTATGGAACGAGACCAGCCCGTCGGCATTTCGGTCGATTTGCGAGAACTCGGGGTATTTCCTCCGGGAGCGGTCGTTCATCGTGTAGAACTGAGACACCATGTAGGCTTTGTACTGGAGTTTCTTCGCGACTCGCTGTGCTTTCTCGATTGCGATATGGGAATTCGTTTGGAACTCGGCTTCTGAGATTTGACCGTCCTTGTTCCGATCCAAAAGAGCGAACTCCGCCTTCAGATATGTGCTTCTTTCTATTGCCGATGGCATGGGCTGAGGTGCCGGTGCGCCTTGGGCGAATAGATCACTTGCGGAGGCAAGCAGCAGCACAGCAACACAGGCGAGTTGGCAAACGAAGTGCGGATACATTTTTCCGCTCCGGAATCATGAAAAGCTGTCGGAAGATGCAACTGCAGGCAAGGTGTCGACAGGTCTGGCATTTCGACGCCGCTGGCGACTGAAAGGTTCCAATTTGCATGAAAAACGATTCTACTTCATCCCTATTCCCGGCCGAGCGTCCGATTTGTCGTGTAGGACGGTCACATCCGGCGGTCGCATTCTCCGCCGGCAATTGGCCCCTCTTCGAACTCGCTGAGGGTGCATCATCCGCCATCGGCTAGGATAGGCCGCTAAGTTCAGAGGTTGAATCCACCGAACGCAATTCAGGGCAGCGAAAATCGTCGTCAATTTGACGACGATTGGCAAACTGCCCGTTGTTCGCGGGGTGGCCAAGGTTGCTCGTCAACCTGGGTCGCGAAGCGACAAGAGGTTTGAGTGGGTTACTGGCAAACATCCCACGGCTGCGCCGCCCCGGTTGACAAGCAACCGGGGCCACCCTGAGGATAGCGAACTTTTGCCATCCTCTATATTCGCATGAACTCTGCATGAGATGTTCAAGAACCAGAACCGTTATGCTCCAACAACATTGTGAGGTAAGACCGGCGTTCGGGGGTTTTTAGGTTCCAATGCTTCGCGAGGGAGAGAATCGCGGCTTGGGCTTGTTTGCGGTCGGATTCCTCGGCGAGGGTTTCGATTTCCAGAAACCAGCCCAGTTCCTCGACGTGATCCAGCGTGACTTCCATTTCGCGGTCTTGCCAAGACAGACGATAGGGCGTGCGGGTTTTCTGGACCGCGCGGACTTCCGAAAAGCCTAATAGCGTGAGCATCTCGGCCATATCTTCCGCCGTCTTTTGACCATTGGCCAGCGAGAGTTCTAGTTCCCGGCGGGTTTTGGTGGCTTCATCCAAGAGCGGGCCTTTGTAAGTCAGCCGGGTTTTGTCGCCGGATTGCCTGATGCGAAATGCTTCGTTCGTTTGCACAAAATCCCGGCAAGGATGGGCGAAATAGCGGTCGCATTGGGAAAGTTCCACTTCGGGCCGGGCGTTCAATTCCGCCAAGTCGGCGAGCAGTTTTTGCTTGTCGGCCAGAGGAAACTTGAGTTCGACTTCGTAAGTCATGGGGATTCCAACTCCGGGCGGATGACGGCGGAGTCGGAGGACAACCGCTCGAAATGATCCCAAGTATAAAGCCCCGTTTGATGCCCATCGTTCCAATGGATTTTCAGGGCGTAGTTCCCCGAAAACGAAAGGTGCATGGGGCGGATTTGGTCGGAGATGGTGGCCACGTCCAGAGTGCGGATGCCGGTGTTCTCATCCACGCACTCGGCGCACGGGCAATGCCCCCGCAAGAATTTGTAGGGGAAATGCAAAGGTTCATCTTCGTGCCCAACGGATTTCCAAAAACCCCGCATCCTGATGGGCACGCACCGTCAAAGGGATCCCCGCCATGAAGCAAATCTCATCTTTCCCAAAAGGCTGACCGCAAAGTTGCGAAAGGAAGTTTTCTGGGCATCGCTTTAATGGTGATGTCCACCTTCACCGTGGACGTGGCCGTGGGATTTTTCCTCTTCCGTGGCGTCGCGGACCTCCCTCACGGTGACGGCGAAGTGCAGTGTCTGGCCGGCGAGTTCGTGGTTGCCATCTACGGTCACGGCGTCATCATTAATCTCGGCAACGCGAATAATCGCATCGCCTTGTTCTGAGGGCACGCGAAAATACATGCCGACTTCCAAATCGTCGATGCCCTCAAAATCGTCGCGGTCCACTCGTTGGAGCAGCGATTCATCGCGAATGCCGTAACCTTGTTCGGGCGGGACCGAGACCTGAATTTCGTTCCCGACAGATTTTCCATCGAGGGCGGTTTCCAAGCCGGGGATGATGTTGCCGGCTCCATGAAGATAGGCCAAGGGTTCGCCGCCTTCGGAGGTGTCGATCACGTCGCCGACATCGTTTTTGAGTGTGTAATCGATGATTGCGACTTTGTCTTTGGTGATTTGCATAGAGGATTCCTTTGCCGCATCAGGGGCGGCTGCATTTGATCTCCCAGTTGGGTAGGGGACGCGGAATTCTCGGCGGAAAATTGCAGGGAAGTTTGTCCCGCACCGCCGAGGAATTGCGCCGGTTTCCCGCAGGGTAGCACAAGGAACCGCGAAGCGACAGATTCCCAGCCGATCTTTTGCCCGGTGGGGGCGATTCAGAACCGCATTTCCAGCGTCACGCCGGTCGCCGGTTGCAGGGGGTGCGAATACGGCAGCAGCCGAAAGTTGGCATCCCGCGAAAGGTGCTGGCGGGCGACGGAATGGCCGATGACGTAACCCAGAGCCGCTCCGAACAGCACATCCGACAAATCGTGGGCTTGATAGTCGATCCGGCTATAACCGACCATGCCCGCCAAGGCATAGACCGGCAAGGCGGCGGGGAGACCTTCGTATTCCTCCACCACCGCCGCCACCGCAAACGTACTGGACGTATGAAACGAAGGAAACCCATAATGCCCGTGGTCAAATTGGTCGCTGGGGCGGTCGGTGTTTGCGATGCCTTTGATCGCTAACGTGGAAACGCCCGTGATCGTGTAGGCGCTCGAGCATCGCCTTCATCAGATCGTGCAGTTCATCGTTCGAGGAATACAAACTGTAACCGTACACCCCCAACAAGACCGGAATTTGGTACTCCACGTTGCCTACGTAGGACAAGTCTGTCGTCAATCCGCCCCAGCGTTTGGGGTGTTCCCGCACGAACTCGCGAACGTCGCCGTCCACGTCGGGACGCAGCGCGAGCGCTCCGCCAAGCGCTCCGCCCAAAATGCCCATGTCGCGCCAATTTAGCAACCCTTTCGCATCGCTGGCCAACATCGGAAACAATCCCTGCCGGTCTATCGCAAACACGTCGCACGGAGCAAGCGCATTCGGCCCGCTCAAACGGGGATAGCTCTCACTCAGAATCTGTTCGAGGGGTCGCGGCTCGTTTTCGGGCTGGACGATGGGGGGAGATTCGGCGTTCTCGTTCGTACCCCGATTAAGATTCCCGTCTTCGGGAATTGGGATTAAAGGGTTCGGTCCGGGTGCGGGAACCGGAACAATGGGATTTTCTCCTCCGCTCGCCGGAACCCTGGCATGCCCGATCGGTGAGGGATTTTTCTCTGCCGAACTCTTGGTTTCCAGCGGGGCAGAAAACCCGCCAATCCGCGAAGAGCCTGGCGCTTGGCAACCGCAAATTCCCAGCGCCATCGCCACGAGCGGGAGGATCAGAGAATTGTTCAAGGCATGACTCATGGAGTTCGCTCAAGTGAAAAATGGCTGTGTTCACTTGGTTTCGGTCATCACAACCCGCGCGAGCGAACATTTCGTTACAAGCGGTTCAGCTTTTCGCTATCTCGCTATTTCCCCCAAAAACTCTATTGTTTGTGGAGGATATAAAACATTTGTCCCGTTGAAAATCGAGAGAAATGGCCAAAACCCGAATCAGAATCGCCCCTTACGGATGACGATGCGAATTGTTCCTCTATAATCGGGCGAAAGAACTTTCCACAGTTTGCCCTTCCGGGAGCCTATCGTGTCGAGTGAAACAGCGCAGCAGATTGCCGGCTTAGAGCAAAACATCGCCTTGGTTCTCTTAGGCAAGCCGGAACCGATTCAGCTCACGCTGGTGGCGCTGTTCGGCGGCGGGCACGTGTTGATCGAAGATGCCCCCGGCGTCGGCAAAACTTCGCTGGCGAAAGCCGTCGCGAAAAGTTTGGACTGCAAGTTCACCCGCCTGCAATTTACGCCGGACATGCTGCCCAGCGACATTTTGGGGTCCAGCCTGTTTCTGCCCAACATGGGCGAGTTTGAATTTCGCCAAGGGCCGATCTTCACCGATGTGCTCTTGGCCGATGAAATCAACCGCACCACCCCGCGCACCCAAAGCGCCCTGTTGGAAGCCATGAGCGAAGGCCAAGTCTCCGTCGAGGGCAAAACCTATCCGGTCGGCCATCCATTTTTCGTGATCGCCACGCAAAACCCGTTCGAGTTTGAAGGAACCTATCCGCTGCCGGAAAACCAATTAGACCGCTTCATGCTTTGCACGGGCATCGGCTACCCCGAACGGCAAACGGAACTCAAAGTCCTTTCCAGCCATCGCAATGGCGAAGCGGTGGACACCTTGAAATCCGTGATGACCGGCGAAAATCTCCGCCTGCTGCAAGCGAAAGTCCGCGAGGTGGCGGTAGAAAATTCGATCGGCGAATACATCATGGACATTATCACCGCCACCAGAAACCATGAGATGCTGGAACTCGGCGTGAGCACGCGGGGCGCGATCACGTTGTACCGGGCGGTGCAAAGTTTGGCGTTCATCAAAGGCCGCGATTACGCCGTGCCCGATGATGTCAAAGACCTTGCCGTGCCCGTGTTGGCTCATCGCGTGGTCTGCGGCGGCCTGGTTCACGAAGGCCAACGCACCAAAGCCCAACAGATCATCCGCCAAATTCTGCAAGAAACCCCCGTGCCCTAAAAGTCCCAATGACCAAATCCCAATGACCAAAGCGAGCGAAGGGGGGTGTCAGCCCTCTGGTTACGGGGAGTGCTTCAAAACTCTAAATGCTATCCTTGGCAGTCTCCATGTCTGTCTTGAACTTGGCCTTGGCTGAACTTGGCTCGATGCTCTTTCATGGTTTGCATTCCGCTTGGGGCCTGCGATAATCGGTTTCTCTCGGTTTTTGCTTCCTTCCAGCGGGAAATCATCATGCACGCGCTAAAATTCGGTCTGATTGTTTTGATCTGTTTCTGCGGGCTTTCAAGTTTGCACGCCCAGGAAAAAATCCGACCCCCTAAACCGCCCGCCGAGAAAACCGAAGAGGCGGGCATCGAAATCAAAAAACTGGGCCAAGTGGCGGGCTTTGAAGATTGGGTCACCAGCGTGGCTTGGTCGCCGGATGGCAAAACCATCGCCGCCGGCAGTTACGATCAGATCAAACTCATCGACCCCAAAACGAAAAAGGCCGCGAAAACGCTCAAAACCAAGGGGTTCGCGCATTCGTTGGCGTTTTCCGTCGATAGCAAACACCTTGCGGTGGGCCGGTTTCGCGGGGCCGAAGTTTGGAACGTCGCCACCGCCCGGCGCGAATTGAATTTGGACGGCCACAGCGGCTATGTGCTGTGCGTACGTTATTCTCCCGATGGCAAAACATTGGCGACTTCGGGCGAAGATGGCATCGTGCGATTTTGGAACGCCGAGACCGGCGAAGCCGGCAAGCAACTCCCCAAAGCCGGATACCCTGTGATGGGCATCGCGTTCTCGCCAGATGGTTCGCTTTTGGCGTTGGCGTTGGGCGATGAAACCCGCGTGACGAGGCCCGGTCCCGTGCAAGTTTGGGAGATCGCCACCGGAACCAAAAAATTCGATTTGCCCGAACACGAAAAAGTCGCAAACAGCGTGGCGTTCTCGCCCGATGGCCGGTTTTTAATTTCCTGCTCCGCCGATGAAAAAGTCAACGTCTACGATGTCCTCGCCGGCAAGGCGTTGGGCTTTTTTGATGGGCACGGAAGGCCCACCAACGATGCCTTGTTTTTGGGCGGTAGTGAAACCGTCATCAGCGGGGGCGGCGGACGGGCGAAAGGCAAGAACTTTGTGATCGTCTGGAACCGCAAATACGGCGAAGAACTCGCCAAAATCGAACCCCAAAAAGGCCGCGTGACTTCACTGGCCCTCTCGCCGGACAACAAAATCCTCATCACCGGAAGCTACGACAACACGGTGGCATTTTTGGATCTCACGAAAGTGCTGGCGGCCCTCAATCCTCCACGCGTGGCCGCTGTCGCCGAGAAAGCCGTCAAAGTCAATCCCAACCGCGAACTCAAAGCGGGCATTATCGGGTTGGATACCTCCCATGTCGTCGCCTTCACCAAACTTCTGAACTCCGAAAACAAACCCGCCGAACTCGCCAACATCCGCATCGTCGCGGCGTATCCTAAAGGCAGCCCGGACATCCAATCCAGCACTTCCCGCGTGCCTCAATACACAAAAGACGTGAAAGCCGAAGGCGTCGAAATTGTCGATTCCATCGAAGATCTTGTCAAGAAGGTCGATGTGGTCTTCTTGGAAACCAACGATGGCCGGCCTCATCTCGAACAAGTTCTGCCCGTCTTGAAAGCCGGCAAGCCTGTGTTCATCGACAAACCTCTCGCGGCTTCACTCAGCGATGCCATTGCGATTTTCGAGGCCGCCCGCAAGCTTAAAACGCCCGTGTTTTCCGCTTCTTCATTACGTTACATGGGCGGCGCAGAGGACGCCCGGCATGGGAAGACCGTGGGCAAAGTGAAGTCCGCCGAGACTTATAGCCCCTGCCTCATCGAACCCACGCATCCCGATTTGTTTTGGTACGGCATCCACGGCGTGGAAGCGTTGTTTACCGTGATGGGCACGGGTTGCCAATCCGTCCAACGCACCGAAGACAGCCTGGCGAAAACAGTCGTTGTCGGCCAATGGACCGGCGAACGCAAAGGCACATTCACTGGAAATAAAAAACCCGCAGGCTACGGCGGCAAAGTCAACGGCCCGAAAGGCCAAGCCGACTTGGGCAAATACAACGGCTATAAACCATTGCTAGTGGACATCATCAAATTCTTCCGCACCGGCAAGCCTCCGGTCAGCGAAGCAGAGACCTTGGAAATCTACGCCTTTATGGAAGCCGCCGATGAAAGCAAACATCAAGGCGGCATCGAAATTCAGATCGACAGTGTCATGAAACAAGCCCAAGCCAACGCCAAGGCCACATTGGAAAGACTCCTCCCCGACCCCGCCGCGGAGTAGCGTAAGCGATAAATTGCAGGGTCCGCTCTGCGGATCGAAGACAATTATCGCAGAAGGTATAGCGACACCTCTATATTGAAAATAGCCCGCGCTGCGAACCCTACAAACTAGAAACGCCGTGTTGTTTTATGTGGTTTTTCTTTTTGGCTTGCCTCGTTCCCGCGTGCGGGGTTTCGGCGATTGTTACGGGCTTGATGCGAAGCCTCGCTGTGAAGTGGGGGCTGCTCGACCAACCCGCCGCCCGGAAGGTCCACCGCGAACCCACGCCTCTGGGCGGAGGCGTGGGAATCTGGGCGGGAGTACTCGTTCCCATCGCGTTCGCTCAACTGGCCGCTTATGGACTCGTCCATCTCGAAAAGCCGCCGGAGTGGCTGCCGTTGCCGGAAACAATCTCTCTACATCTGGAAGGCATTCTCTATCGGTCCGGCCAATTATGGGCCATTCTAGGCAGTGGAACATTGCTCGCGATTATGGGCTTGCTCGATGATCGAAAAAACCTGCCGTGGTGGCCTCGGTTATTGATTCAATTTCTGGTCGCCGTTTTTCTGGTCGTTGTGATGGATGTGCGGGCCACGCTGTTTGCTCCTTTGCCCATCGTAGGATATGTGCTGAGCATTCTTTGGTATTTGGTGCTGATTAACTCGTTTAATTTTCTGGACAACATGGATGGCCTGAGTTCCGGGATTGCCTTGATTGCCGCGTTGTTGTTTGCGGTGGTGATGCTCACGGGAACTCGCGAACCGCGTTGGCTGGTCGGAGGGGCGCTCTTAGTGCTGACAGGCTCACTTGCCGGGTTTTTGTTTTTTCATAACTGGCCGCCAGCCCGGATTTTCATGGGGGATTCGGGCAGCTATTTCATCGGATTATTGCTCGCATCGTTCACAATGCTGGGAACCTATTATGAAGGAACCGCTGCCGAGTCGAGCCGGCACGTCATCCTCGCCCCCCTGTGTATTTTAGCCGTGCCTCTGTACGATTTTTGTTCCGTCATCGCGATCCGCCTCATGCAAAGGCGCAGCCCTTTTCATCCCGACAAAAGCCATTTTTCCCATCGGCTCGTCGAGTTGGGACTGAAACCATCACGGGCCGTGCTAACGATTTATCTGGCGACGTTAACCACGGGACTCGGCGGGTTATTGTTATATCGAGTCCACGACTGGACCGGAGCGCCGCTAGTGGCCCTCTTAATTGGTTGTGTATTGGCCATCATCGCCATTCTCGAAACCGCCGCCCGCCAAGTGTGAATGCTGCGGAACATCAAGAAAACAGGAAGTAAAACCCGGTCTTGGGGTTTGCTTACCGATCAATAGGCTCCCTTCGCCTTCACGCCTTGGATGCTGTTGTTGATCAGGTTGTTAAATTTCAACTGTTGCTCGGTGTTGCAGCGGAAGTTCTCGCCTCTCACGTTATCGAGCAGCATGCCGTTGGGTGGGCAGAGGAAGGGCTGGACTGGTTTGCCCTCGGCGGAGCTTTGCGCGGCGGGCGTTCCGGGAGGAGCATTGGGCTGAGCCTGGACGGGAGACTTATGAACTTGGCTGCCTAGCACTTTCTGGCCGCGATAAAAAGCATAGAGGTTAGGCTCGTGCTTGGCAATGACGGTGCTAGTGCCTTGGATGGCATCGGCGATGAAGATGCCCCGCAGATCCGTTTCGCCCGAAACAAATTGCGAGTTCGCGCTGCCGATGGTTTTGACGTGAACGTCCGCCGCATATTGATCGGTCACGGCGTTCTTCACCGTAACTCTTACCCGCCCGCTGACCGCATCTTCCTGCACTTCCAGCTCGAACGGCGAAATCAGCACTAGCCCGCTGCTATAAAGATTTTCTCCCCGGCAGACGACAAGATAGGCCCCTTCTTCCTTCAAGGGCAAAGTCAACGGCTTCTCGCGGTCTTGGTAGTCCCGGCCATTGCCTAGCTTCAGCGTGAGTTCATGATAAGGTTTAATCCCTGCGAGGTTAATCGCAGTGATGCGGTCGAGGTTTCGCTGCATCAAGCCGAACTTCATTAAGTCAATGCGGTAGACTTTCACCTGGGCGGATTTGATGTTGCGGTATTTGAGCGAGACCGACTTGGGTTCTTTGGGGCGAATCGTAGAAACTTCGGGCAGCGAGATTCCCTTCCGCGTGAAGAAGTCGATGGCCTCATTCGCATCCGGGAAGCGGCTTTCGACTTTTTTATATTCATCAATCGCCTTGGACGGTTCGCCCAGACTATGATAAATCTGCCCCATGATATAGATGGCTTCCCACTTGTTGGCCGATGCCATCTCAACCCCGGTTGCGGCATCCTTGCGTGTGGCCTCGGCGACTTTCTCGCAAGTCTTCAGGGCTTCTTGATGTTCGCCCAAAGCGAACTGGCTATAACCGATGATGTACCAAAAGCTATCTCTCAGTTTGCTTTGGGGATAGCGTAGCACAAACTGCCGGCAGCGGGCGATCACGGCTTTGAATTGCTCCAGATCCAAATAAGAGTTGGCCATTGAAAACGCGGCCTCATCCGCCGCCGGGTCTTTCGGCCAGGTGGAAAGAAAATGATCGAACATCTGAATGTTAGCCGCGATCAAATTCACGCGGGTCACGTTCGCTTTTTTGAGTTTTTCGTTCGCTGCCGCAGACTTGGCGCTGCCATAAACTTCGCCCGCCAGCGCATAGGTGGCGGTGGCAACATAGGCTTCCGCCGGGTACTCGTGCAGCAGGCGTTCCATCACGGCGAAGGAGTGCAAAAACTCGTTTCGGGCTTTCAAAAAGCCTGCGATTTGGCTTTCTCGCTCGAAACGGGCTTCTACCGTGGCGCGGTAAACCAGAAAGCTGCGTTCGTATTCGCCGAGTTCCCTATAGGCCGCAGCGACTCTTAATATATTGTCGAAGTCGATTTCCACATCGGGATATTTTTCCTTGATGATCTCGAAATACTCAACTAAGTATTGGTCCTTGTTTAATTCAAGCGATGTGCGAAATAGCAGTTCAACGGTCTGTTTATAGGTTTGACTATTCAGCCGATAGTTGCGGAACAACCGCGTAAGATGGTCGTCGGCTGCGGCATAGTTTTCTTTCTCAAAATGCCGCTTGCCCAATTCGTAAAGTTCCACGGGGCTAAGCTGGTATTTATCTTGAGATTTCTCATCTCGGTTTAAGATCGCTAGCGATTTGGTTTCCGAAATTGCCATCCGCTCGGGCCGATAGAAACTGCGGGCGATTGTGGGCAGCCCGCGATAGTTCCCCGGCAGATAACCGACAAGTTGGTAGCGGATCGTCGAGGAACGCAGTTGATCGCCCAGATAGAAGGTAATCGCGCCGGGGCTGAGTTCGTAGCGCTCATAGTTCCCGGAAAGTGATTCCGTCAATACCATCGTGCCGGCGGGGATGGGTTCGGTAATGACGAGGTAATCGAAAGTCTGCTCCGGCGAGCCGGTGATGTTGCGGCGGGCGAAACCCAACGTCACGTCGCATCGCTCGCCTAAGGGTAGTTGTGTGAGCGGGTTCTTAAAGGCTTTATAGCTGCCCGTCAAAACATTAAATCCGCGCGGCAAGGGCTGGCCCTCGAACATCAGAGGAGCGGGTTCATACTCCCGACTGACGTACCAATCTTGGGTGGTGTTTTTCAGTTTGTCTGCCGGGACGAAACCGCTCATCACCACGCTATAGCTGAATTGCCCGCGTCCGGTGATGTCGAAGTTGATCTTCTGCGGTTTTTCGGGATTGAAAAACTCGGCGGGCACGCGGATGCGATGGCTGCCTTCTTCGGGTTTTATTTCCAAGACTTTCACTCGGCGGTTATTGACGAAGATTTCGAGTTGATATTTCTCCGCCGTTTGCCGTTCTCGGCCATACCAACGCGCGAGGCGCGGCGATGCTGGAGCCGTTGACTTTTTCGGGCGTCCACCGCGTGCCTTGCCTGGCCGCCATCAGCCAACTCGCGACTTGGGCGGGATTCGTCCCTGGCATAGTCACATCTTCCAAGGCCAGTAAATATAAGGCTCTTAGTTCCACGTTGGATTGCATCCAAGGAATGCAACTTGCGGCGGAAGCATCGAGCTGCTGCGAGTTGGCGGTTCCCATTTCCACGGGAAGTTTGACCAATTTCAACAAATCCTCGGCCATTGATTTGCGATCCAATTGGATCAAGGCCAATGCCAGATGCAACAAGCCGGATGGGCTTAGGGAATTGCGTTCCCGATAGAGCCGATTGGCGAACGCGAAGTCGCCGGCATCTGCGGTAGTTAAGCCATGCAGCAAAATGGCTTGCCCTTCGCGGTCGGAAGCGGGGCTGGCAGTGAAGGCGGATTTCAGCTGCTCGACGGCTTTTGTCCAAGTCTCTTGCGGGACGGCAAAGCCGGCTTTGCGGGCTTCGGCCAATGCCCAAACGGCTCGGCTGGACAAATAGCGGTCGGAGGCGTTGGCTTCCGGTCGGCCCGACCAACTCCATCCGCCATCCTCGCGTTGGCTGGAAACAAGCGATGCAATCGCCGACTGCACCCGGCCCGCCAACGCTTGGGCTTCGGGGCTGTCTTTGGTTTGGCTTTTTCCCAGCATGGCCAGCACCGCCGTTCCGCCTAAGACATCGGAGACCGCACGTTCAATGCGGCTTTCCGGCATTGCGATGGAAGCTCTATATAAGAGGTTTTCGCTACCCAGCACGGCTTCGATCAAGGCCCGGTTGATGGTCGGCCCCACTAGGATTTCCATCTGCGGATTCTGGGCGGGCGTGTTTTTGTCGAAGCCCACCATCGCGATTGTATTCTGGGCGGAGAGGCCGGCAGCGGTGGCATACACCGGCAGGCCGAACGGTTCCACCGGCACGCTGATTGTGGTTTCATCCTTGTGCTTTCCGCTTTCGACCGACAGCGAAAGTTCGATTTTCTCGGCGGCATCCAAGGCGATGGGGAATTGAACTTCCTCCACGCCCGGCCCTTGGGAAACAATCGCTTTTCGTAGTTGGGTGGTTTTTTCGCCCAGCGTGGCTTTGAAGGTTACGTTGATGGTTTCGCCCTTGGCGATGATCGCGTTGTGGACTTCCACGATTACGTTGGCTTTGTCGCCTTGCATGAAAGCCAGCGGCGTTTTGATCTCGCCGAAGAGTTCTTTCTTGGTGATGATTTCCAAATCGCTCTCGCCGGTGAGCGTGTCTTTCGTCACCGCCCGGCTTTGCAGCTGCCACGCGGTCGAGCGGTCCGGCAGCCGAAACGTGACTTTGGCTTTCCCGGTTTTGTCGGTGACGATGACGGGGTTCCAATACCCCGTTTCCGCCGTCCCCATGCCCGGCAGCATTTGCAGGCCGGTTTTGTTGAGTGCCTCCAGCTTGGCCAAAGCCAATCCATTGACCACCTGCATCTCGCCCAAGTCGTTGAGACCCACGATGGTTCCATCCAGTCTGGGAGAGTTCTTTGAGATACTGCCGTTGGATTGCTTTCGGGGGATCGCCCTGAGGATCAAAGATTCCTGCTGATTGCCGCAAAACGAGCCGTTTGCGCGTCCAGCGACCTCTATTTGGATTTGTTCGGGCGATAAGTCAACGGCAGCACGACTCAAACGTTCCGAATAGCCAAACGCGCCGTCTATTCGCCCTGATCCTGGACCATTGATTCCCCCTTGAGGCCGAATGGGGATAACCAGGTCGCTCCCATTGATCGCTGCCCCCCCCGATTGAAAGTTGGGATCCCGAACGGTTTGACTTTGGCGAATGACTAGCTCTAATGTGTTTTCGTATGATGATATGACCCCACCAGCGCCGCCGACTTCTTGCCACAGAGGGCCATGAATTTCCTCGGCTTCATTTTGCAGAATGTGCATGCGTTCGCTTTGAGCTTGATCGATCAATTGTCTGGTCACTGATTGTTGCGCGTCACTTGAAAAGTCGATTGAGTCCGCGGCCCAAAGATCCATCACCGGCAATTCCAGCTAGTACGGGCTAGACCTTCGTCAGTGATATCCTCGCAGTGCAGCGAGTTCGCGGGTGAGGATTTCGCGGCGTTCTTCCTCGGCTAATAGCAATTCGCTGATGCCACGGGCTTTGGGGTGGTATTCAAAAATCGTGCTGGTTTGCACTCGCATGGCGGGCAGCCTGATTCCCGTGTAAACCGCCATGATCGGTGCGGGGCCGTTTCCAAAATAGTCCAGCAAGTTTTTCTGAATGAGTGCCAGCGAGAGTTCCGCCGAGACCGGGCGGCCTTGCGAGTCGGTGACGGTGAGGTTGACTTCCAATTCTTCGCCGGGGCCGAGCGTGGTTTTGTTGGGTTTGAGCGAGATTTGTAGTTCCCGCTCGACGAGGAAATCGGTTTGGGTGGCGTGGAAGTGGTGATTGTGCATCACCGCCGCCGATAGCCGAAAGTTCGGAGCTAGCTTGGCATCCATCGGCAATATAATCGGGTTCGCGCCGGTCTTGAGATTGACGAGCTGATAGCCCAGGATTTTCGCGCCTTCATAAGTCAACAGCGCCAGCGCCGGTTTTTCCCGCCAATGCAGCGTGAGCTTGGCTTCCTCGCCGACTTGGTAGTGCTGTTTCTCGGCGAAGATTCGCAGGCGGATGGTGTCTTCGTCGCCGGAGATTTTGACGGCATTCCCACCGGTGATGCGGTTGCCGAAACGGTCGGTCGCGGAAGCCCTTAAAATGTAAACCCCGGCGGCGTCCAGCTTCAAACTCTGGCGAATCTCGCCGGTTTTGGCTTCGGTCTTCAACGGATGCGTGGCGACTAGGCGTTCGCCGATTTTGTTTTGCACGCGGGTTTGCTCGAAGACTTCCAACTTCATTTCGGTGGCGACGGGTTTTCCGTTCGCATCTTTGACGTTGAGCGTGACATCAAAGGGTTCGCCGGCGAGAAACACTTTCCGTAGCGTGTCTACTTTAATCCCAAAACCTTCGGTCACTACGTTCACGGTGGCCGAGGTTTGCAGATTGCGTTCGGCGTAAACCACGGTCAAAGCAAGTGCCGCCGATTCGCTGAACTCCGTGCTTTCAAACTCGAAAGCGACTTGGCCCTTGGCATCGGTGATGGCATCAAACCAGCGGCCATTGGCCAGCCGATAACGCAGCGGCCGGCCCGCCAACGGAGTGCCGTAATAGTAGCCTAGCGTGATTTTGCCTTCGATCTTCTCGCCGCGATAGACGATGTTCTGTTTCAGGTCCACCGTAATTTGCACGGGTTCGAGTTTGGTTTGATGCACCTGAAACGCCATCTCGTAAGATTGCGTTTTGCCGGGCTGATAAAGATGCACGCGGTAATTGCCTTGCGGGGAAGTTTCGGGAAGCGAAACGTGATCCGCAAACGTGCCGAACTCGCCGAGTTCAATTTGCTTGGTGTGGATGACCCGGCTGCGGGAATCGTACACGTCCAGCGTATATTTCTCGCCGGGCTTGAACGTGAATTGATCGTCGGCCACCCAGCGAATGATGCCTTTGAGATTCACGACTTCCCCTGCCCGGTACGCGGGGCGGTCGCTATAAAGATAGCCCTGGGGACTTAGCCCCACGGCGAATTCCAAACCCGCAAGCGCGGTGACCGTGGAGGCGGCATGGCCTTCGTGAATTGCGAAGACTCTTAAATCCTCGGCGGTTTTCAGTTGCTCGTAAGACTTTTGCAGGATGCCTTGTTCGCCGGTGATTTCCTCGGCGAAAACTTTCTCGCCGTTACTGACTAGCACGCTGACGCCGGGGGCGGGTTTTCGGGTTCGCAGGTTCTCGGCGAACACGAACAGTTCATTCCGCGAAGTCTTCACAATAATGTCGATGTCCGAAACGATTAGCATGGTGGTGGCTTCTTGCTTGTCGCTGGAAATCGTGACCGCCGTCACGCCGGGGCCGTTTTTGGGGATCGGCACGTGGTTGGTGAAGCGGCGGTATTTTTCGTAGCCCGCGATTTTGTATTCCCAAGTTTTGTCGGGATCGATCAGGGCGATGTCCAACGTTTCGATGCCCGTGGCCAGGTGCATTTTGCGGAAGTAATCGGCCATGTCGATGCGGTAAATCTTTACCGAAACCGTTTCCAAGTTGCGGGTGGTGACTACGATTTCCGGGTCTTCGTCCGAGAGGAATTTTCGCTCGGTGAGAACTTCCAACTGCTTCGCGGTTAAGTTGGCGATTCGCTGCTTGGCATTGTTCTGATATGTGCCCGACACCAGTTTGTAGGCTTCCAGGGCATCGCTTAAACGGCCCAGATGATCTTCCAGCGTCACGCCGATGAGGTATTCGGCTTGCGAAGCATGCCCCGTGCCGGGATATTTTTGCGTGAGGCGTTTCCAATCCGCGATGGCGGCCTCGAAATGTTTTTCGCATTCACTGGGCTTGGCGTTTGGATCTTTCTTTTTGCAGGCCAAACCCTCGGCGAGATTCATTTGGCCGAACCGCAATAAAATCAGCTCGGCTCGTTGATCGAGCGGATATTTATTGAGGAACGTAGACCACAACTTGCGGGCTTCGGCGTAGTTTTCCTCCAAGCGTGCTTCCTCGGCGCGTTGAAACTCCGCATCGATTACCTGCCTTTGTACGGCAGACCATGTGGGATGCGAAGGATATTCCTCCAAAAATTCCCGCCAAGCGGCGATGGCTTCCGTAAATTTCTTCTGGGCGAAATACGATTCCCCCAAAAGCCGCCGGGCTTGGGCGATGGATTCCTGGTCATCCGGGCTGCCCTGTTTAATCAGCAAATTTAACCGTTCGATTGCCCGGTCGTAGCGCTGGAAATTGATGTAGGTTTTGGCGATTTCGAGTTGGGCTTCCGCGGCGAGTTTGTGCTGCGGGAATTGTTTGAGGAAAGTTTCCAAAGCGGCCACGCCGCGTTCCATTTCGGTTTCGGAACCGGGCTTGGGAATGCCGTGTGTCTTGGCGAGATCGTAAGTGATGTGCGCGATGCGGTCGGGGTCGGCTTTCTTGGCGAGCGGGCTGCTGAGAAAATCCTGCCAAGTCCGCCGGGCTTCCTCGTTTTGACCTTTCGCCAATTGCGTTTTGCCAAGTTGATAGCGCACCTCGATTTCCAATTTCGCGGGAGCACGCCGGGCATCATCGGTTTTCGCGGAGGCGTACTCGCTCAAGAATTTTTCGTAAGCGGCGATGGCTGGATCGGCTTGGGCCGCTTCCTGTTGACAGCGGGCGATTTTGATTTCCGTTTCTTGGCGAAGTTTTAAGCTGGGGCGGAGTTTCAAACTCTCTTGGTAATAGGTCAAAGCCAGGGGGTAATCGGGTTTCTTTTCGCTGGTGGGGCCGGCGACCGGGATGCCCTCGAAATAACGGTTCGCGAACTCCAAATAGATGCCGGTGAGTTCATCGCGGCGGTTGTCGGATAACAGTCTTTTGGCTTCGGCCTGATAGATTTCCCCCGCCGTGCGGTAGTCGCGTTTCCGTTGATAGACTTCCGCCCGCCCAAACTTTGACCGCGAAAACCAACGGCTTTTCGGGTGGTCTTTTTCCAATTTGAGAAACGTGGCCAGGGCTTCCTCGTACTTATTAAGTTCCATCTCCGCCCGGGCTTTTTGATAAAGCAGATAATCCGCCGGGGCTTTGGGCTTGGCGAGGGCGGCATCGATCAATTCCACGGCCTTGGCGAAATCGCGGTCTTGTAGAGCCTGATGAATCTCCGCCGGGATTGCGGGCAACACCGAGATTGCCGTGACGATTTTCGATTCTTCCGCCGCTTGGCTGGGTGGGGTTCCCTCGCCTGCGAACAGCATTCCGCACGCGGCCAGCCAAATCAGTTGTTGCATCCTGCCGGTTCGATGAGATCGCATCGGTGTTTCCTTTGTGTGGGGCCGTGGAAAATTCGCCTGAGCTACCAATAACGATACGATCCGGGAAACCCGATCTGCAAGGCGGTTCCCCTGGGTTGTTACAATCGCGTGACGTTCCCCGCGGCTTGGTTTCTCTCTTCAATACGAGATCGCATGACAAACCGCCGGCCTGGAAAATATGCCGCTGCGGTGGAAAACTGCTCATGGAATGAGGACTGGTTTTTCCCGGCCAATGCTTGATGGAGGCATAGGGGCTTGCTACGGTAGGTTCACCTCGCCAATTTCACTCGGCTAGCCGAGTCCCACCGACTTTCTGAGCAAAGGGCATCTGGCATGCAACGCGGAACAATCATCATTTTGGCTGCCTGCGGTTTAGGGCTGCCGGCGCAGTGGAATTCCCTTCAAGCCGAGAATTGGCCGCAGTGGCGCGGGCCGCATTCCAATGGGGTCTCGGCGGAGAAAAATCTGCCGACGGCATGGGACGAGAAAACTCACATCGCCTGGCGGTTGCCTTTGCCGGGTTCCGCCGGAGCCACGCCTTGCATTTGGGGCGATTCGATCTTTCTAACTTCCGCCGATGCCAAGGGCCAACTGCTGCTGTTGTGCGTGGGGACCGCTGGCAAAGAACGCTGGCGGCGGACGATTGTCGCATCGGGCAACAAGGCCCACAGAAACGATGAAGGCAACATGGCCTCGCCTTCGCCCGCAACCGATGGCAAACTCGTGTGGGCCCTGATGGGAACCGGCGACATCGCTTGCTTCAATTTTCCAAGGCAAAGAACAGTGGAAGTTCAACCTGCAAGACCGCTACGGAAAGTTCAAGATTCAGTTCGGCATGGCCTCCACGCCGGTGCTGTTTGGCGAACGGTTGTACTTGCAATTGATTCACGGGGATGGCCAAGCCAGCACCGAAGAAGCCCGCGTGATCGCCTTGGACAAATCCACGGGCAAAGAAGTCTGGCAATCCAAACGCATCACCGGAGCCACGCAGGAAAACGAGCATTCCTACGCTTCGCCGATGCTCTACGATGATGGCAAAACGCAGTACCTCATTACGCACGGCGGCGATTACGCCATCGCCTATGATTTGGAAGATGGTGCGGAACGCTGGCGGTTGGAGGGTTTGAACCCGCACAACGCCCCCAATCGGCGCTATCATCCCACGTTAAGATTCGTGGCCTCCCCCGTGGCGAACGAAGGCATGGTTGTGGTTCCCACCGCGAAGAATGGGCCGGTGTTTACGCTGGATGGCCACGCGCGGGGGAAGATTGATGACGATTCGCCATTCCTGCTTTGGAGCCTGCCCAGCAATACCCCGGACGTGCCTTCCCCTTTGATCGAAGCCGGCTTGGTTTATCTCTGCCGAGAGAACGGCAACCTGATGTGCTTAGATGCCAAGACCGGCAAACTCCACTACGAAGAACGCACCCACCGCACCCGCCATCGGGCTTCGCCGGTGTTCGCGGATGGGAAGATTTATCTGACATCGCGGGATGGAAAAGTCTCGGTCGTCAAAGCCGGCCCCAAGTTTGAGTTGCTGGCCCAGAACAGCTTGGACGAAGAAATCTCCGCCTCGCCCGCAATCTCGAACGGCACAATCTACCTCCGCACTTTCGACGCATTGTGGGCGATCAAGAAATAGCACAAAACGATCCGCGCTTTGCGGACCATTTCAAGGAGGAATGGGCCGGCAAAGTTTGGTCTCTAGCGCGGATAAAACAGAAAAGCCCAACTTAGCGCTATCGTATGAAATGACTACTGCGAATACGGAAAACTCAACTCAGTCGGCGAAACTACAACTCCCGGTTGACCCAATCGAGGCCCTTGCTTATGTCCAATCCCTTGGCCGACACCACTTCTTTAATGTGCAACATTGTGGATCGCATCGAACACGTGCTTGCGGAAGCCGAAGCCCAACAAAAGCCGTTAGAGGTTTCTCCCTGGCGGGAGCGGGTGTTCGAGCTATTCGTGACCGCCCACGGTGCGGGTTTTTTGGATGAAGACGCCGAGCACGACCTCACCTCCGATGCGCTCTGCCACGAATTGGCCCAGCGGTGGGGTTTGGATCAGGCCGCCCGGCATTCCGTGCAAGCGCAAGAAAAACTCCACCCCGAACACTTGGCCCGCATGCGAATGCTCTGGTCGCTGATGCGAATGTGGATGGAGTGGAGCTACGCCTGGGGACGTTGGCCGGAGTTTCATCGCGGCTAGAAATCTTGGCCGGATCGGGTTCGCTTTTCTGTGCTGCGACTCGACAGATTCAACCTGAAATTCTTAAGGACAACGGCAAGAATTTTTGTTGTTTTTGGGGGTGGTGGCGTATAATAAGAGTGTGCCTTGCTCGTCCCAAACTCTTCCAAACCTCACGCAAACGGGATTGCCATTCGGATTGGAACCAAGAGCCAATTTTGCCGGATCTGCCAGAAATGCAGGGACGAAATGCGGGCATGCCACGATCTCTCGAAGAGACGTTGAAAATCGCGGCAAGGCGGAAGAACGCCTGACGATCTTACCATTGCCATACTATCCTAGACCGAATTCGGACAGCCCAAACCTCCGAATGTGGTATTCGCGATTGAATCCGTGATCTGCCGTGCGCCAGTTAAACTCGCGCTGAACGCAGATTCGGCATCCCGCTTAATGCCAAGTCGCAGGTGTTCGGCTGATAAACGCATCTGCTTTCAGGATCTGTTGCTCGCAGTCCCGGATGCGCTCTCGACTGAAGGTCCATTTGATGGGAGTTTCACGATGTTCACAACTCTGAAAAAAGTGTCGTTTGCAAGTGTGATCGTTGCCGTGGCGGCCATGTCGGTTGGTTCCGCCGATGCCACAGACCGGGGAAATTGGTTTTGGCGCAAACAACACCCTGGAATGAATACCGCTCCGCGAGCGAATTACACCACATTGCCGCCATCATCCCATAGTTATCAAAATAGCTACCAATACAATTCGTACCAACCTTCCGTGGGAACTGCCAACACGAGTGACAGCGGCACAACCGTCCGCAGCTTTTCCTTCGAACCGACAACACCCTCGCAAACCACCCCATCAACAACCACGCCGGAATTGCCAATCCAACCCGTGCCTGAATCTCCCACTCAGTCTCAATATCGCTCAAACCCTTGTTCCTGCTGCTGCCCGACCATCATCTATCGCGGTCGCTAAGCCTTTGTTACTCATTGATGATTAGATCATCATTCTTCGCGAGCGACCAATTCCCGCTTGGCTTTTTTGGAATCGGATGAGGTCAATCGCGAAGCAACGTCCGATTTCTCGACGACCGCCGAAAGGGCGGGCAATCCATCCAGGTCGAAGACTTGGCGGAGGGCTTGGTCCATGCCGGAATCGAGCAGGCAATCTGCAAAGCGCATGAATTCTTGCGGATTTTCTCGCTCGATCAACAATTGCACGATGGCCGCACTCTGAACGTAAAACGCATCCCGAAATTGCGGTTTGGGGTATTCTCGCAGGTTGATCAAATTCGGCACCGTGTAAACCGTGCCGCGTTTCTGCGCCTCCCGAAACGTGCCGGCACGAATTTTTTTCTTCGGATTTGATTCTGCGAGAACCCCAATTCCTTCATTGATCCACGCAGGGAGTTGCCGCGTTCCAAAACGGTCGGCTAAAACCACGTGGGTCAATTCGTGTGGAAGCGCATCGTGTTGCCAGTTGTCCGCATCGACGCGAATGTCGATGCGGCGGCTGACAATCCGCCCGGCATCAAATCGCATCGTGGCACAACCTACGGAATTCCCCACACCGTTTCCCAACGTGCGGCGATACTCCGCTAGAGTCGCATGCACGATCACATCGCATCGCGGTTGCCAAGTTTCACTCGCGTTTTCCAGCCAAATCGTTTGAATCTTCGCTTTGAGAGCCTCGCACACCGCAGGCAGCTTTTCCAGCTTCAGATTTTGATCAAGCGTGCAGATGCGAAAATTGTCCGTCTCTTGGATGCTCCAACCATTGGATCGAAAACGACAGCAAGCAATTTCCGGCGGCAGGGATTCGTCAGCGAGGGTGAACAAGCTTAGATTGAGAATCAGCACGGCAATTGCAAAGGGCAATAATTTCGGCATCCGATTTCCCAGAAATCTTCTCGGCATTTGCAGGACAAAACTCAGTTTGCCCAGGAGACATTTCAAACCGCGTGCCGATTGTTCCGTGGAACAAAAACCAGTTTGGCTCACCTGCCGCAACCCGTTTTATCAAAAAGAGTTATGGGAATTTCGCACAACGCGAAATGGAGTTGCACTGCCGCCTAGGGGTTGCCAAGAGTGCCCGGATCTGAGCACAGGTTGCCATAAGAATAGGCACGCGAATTGAATCAGCCCTGTCGAAATCACAAGGGCAAAATGCGGCCTTGCGTGCCCAATCCTCTTGACAACCGAACCGTTTTTCGGGAAAGACAAGCCTGCGATCATCGTCCCGTGGGAAAAGCGGGGATCTGAAAAGCCACCCTGCCGTGATGTCGGGTTCGATAGAATTCCAAGGAGGGAAAATCGTGAGGGCAGCGAACAAAACCCGCGCGGTCGTATTGGCGGGCGGCAATTCGCCGGAACGCGAAGTCAGTCTGCAAGGCGGGCGGGCGGTGACGGCGGCACTGCAAACGAGCGGTTGGGAAACCGCTTGGCTCGATCCCCAAGAAATCGCGGTGGCCGACTTTGTTTGGCAACCGGGCGATGTCGCTTTTCTGGTTCTGCACGGCGAGTTTGGCGAAGATGGCCAAGTGCAAACGCTGCTGGAACGTTTGGGCATCCCCTATACCGGCAGCGATGCCCCGGCTTCAAAAATCGCTTTCAGCAAATCCGCCGCCAAGACACGCCTGCAAATGGCCCACGTTCCCACGCCGGATGCCATCCTCATCAACCGGGCCGATACCCTGAGCTTCCTGCAAGTTCGAGCCAAAGCGTTGGGTTTTCCGTTGGTCGTCAAACCGGATACGCAAGGTTCCAGTTTGGGGGTGACGGTGGTTTTCGAGGACAGCCAATTGCCCGACGCGTTAAATCGCTGCTTTGAACTCGACCAATACGGACTCTTGGAAACTTACATTCCCGGCAGCGAATGGACGGTGGGGCTTTGGAACGATCGAGCCTTGCCGCCGATTTGCATTGAAACTCCGCGCGGCTTCTACGACTACGCCGCCAAATACACCGAAGACAGCACTCAATATCATCTGGAAGCCAAAGCACCGCTCGCGTTATTGGAAGGTCTGAAGCGGGTCGCAATTCGCGTGGGGCAAGTCATCGGAACCGCGGGAATCGCCCGCGTGGATCTCCGCCTGGACGAACAGCAACGCCCTTGGGTCTTGGAAATCAACACAATTCCCGGCATGACCGATCACAGTCTGATCCCCAAAGCCGCCGCCCAAACTGGGATGACGTTCCCCGCCCTTTGCGAACAAATCGTGCGGGAAACCGCCGAGAAACCCCGCATGCAAAAGGCCGCATGATCGCGAACCTTTTCTTGCTACGCTGGGTCCGCTTTGGTAATTATGCGGATTACTTCAATCGATCCTGATCCCATCGCGGAAATTCCTTATCTCAATGCGGGAAAAGGTACGGGAGCTTTTTACGAAGACCGCCTGCCGATTTTGACCGCGACTGTTGACCGGTTGCCCGAAGGTATGTCGGCCATGATCGCGACGGCGGATTTGCAATTTCGCGAACGCTTTGAAGATTCATCAGGCGGGCCGATCAGGCTATTGGGCGAAGTGCTGCCGGGGCGGTTGCGGGATGAAGTCTTGCCGCTTTTGGATTTGCCGGCGGGAGAAATTGGGGTGCTGCTGGCGGGAGATTTTTACACGCTGCCCGCGCTCGATCGCCGGGGCGGGTCCGGAGATGTCTCTGCCGTCTGGGCAGCGTTCGCGGAGAATTTCGCTTGGGTCGCGGGAGTGGTGGGCAATCACGATAACTTCGGAACCTCCGCGAAACCACCAAAATGGCTGAAAAAGCTGCGTGCCGTCAGCTATCTCGATGAAACCCTCGCCACGCGAAACGGTTTGAAATTGGCGGGTGTGGGGGGCATTATCGGCAACTCGCGGAGGGCGCAACGCCGAACCGAAACGGATTATCTGCTTGCCATCGAAACCGTCTTCAGTGAATGGCCGGATGTGCTCATTCTGCACGATGGCCCCTGCGGAGACGAGAAGCAACGCGGTTCCCGCTTGGTGCGCGAAACCTTGGAGCAATACCCGCCCGTATTGGTCGTGCGTGGCCATGCCCATTGGCACAAACCGCTGGCAACTCTGAGCAACGGAACGCAGGTGCTCAATGTTGATGCCCGGCTGATCGTACTTCGCGGCAATTCTTCTGCCTAATCTGCGCGATCCGCGCGGAGCCTTCCCCCCCGAAATCCCTCGTGAGGCTGACTTCTATGACTTAGTTTTTTGTGCCTCTTTTTCGAGCAAACGCACCTGGAAATGCATAATAAATAAGCGTAACTGCCCGCAAATTATGCACACATCCAGGCTTTAACCCTATTTTCTTTGCCGATTCCTCCGTTTGGCGCGAGAACTGCACTTCTTCTTTGCAGTTAATCGCTTACAATTTCAGCAGAGCTTTGAATTGCCTGTTGAAAATCATGCCGGGTGAGGAACCATTAAAACATGTCCACGGAATCGGCACGCAACGAGTTGCCGTTGATTGCAGGCATGGTGGGACAGAGTCTCGCCATGCGCGAGGTGTATCGCCTCACACGTCAGGTTGCCGCCACATCCGCCACGGTGCTGCTCACTGGAGAGACCGGGACTGGCAAGGAATTGATCGCGCGGGCGGTGCATGAACTCAGCCCCCGCGCCACTGGGCCGTTCATTCGCGTCAACTGCGGGGCGTTGAGCGAAAGCCTATTGGAAAGCGAACTCTTTGGGCACGTCAAAGGGGCCTTCACCAGTGCCGTCGAAAACCGCACGGGCCGCTTTGAAGCCGCCCACACCGGCACGATTTTTTTGGATGAGATCAATTCGGTCAGTTATAAACTGCAAGTCAAACTGCTAAGGGTGCTGCAAGAACACGAATTTGAAAGAGTGGGCGATACGAAGACGATCAAAGTCGATTGCCGCATCGTGGCCGCCACCAATCGCGATTTGTTGGATGAAATCGAAGCCGGGCGGTTCCGGGAAGATTTGTATTACCGCCTCAACGTGATTCCCATCAATCTGCCGCCCCTTAGGGACCGGCAGGATGACGTTCCCGAATTGGTGACGTTTTTCGTCGCGAATTACGCCCGTTCCGCCGGCCGGGTGGTTCCTGCCATCACGGCGGAAACGATGGAAGAACTTAAGCAATACCCCTGGCCGGGCAATGTCCGCGAATTGCAGAATTACGTGGAACGGGCCATCGTCTTGGCAACCGAGGACACACTGAATCTGGAACTCTTCCCCCCGCATGTCCGCGGATTGGCTCCCGTGCGCGTAGCCCGCGCGAAAGTTCGCGACTTGGAATCCTTGTGCAGCGAACTGGTTTCGTTGGGGCTGACCGATGTAAAAACCGCCGAGGGCGAACTTTACGAGCGCGTGGTCAAAATGGTGGAGAAAGAACTGATTGCCCAAGTGCTAAGAATCAGCCAGGGAACTCAAACCAAAGCCGCCACGCGTTTGGGAATCAACCGCAACACGCTGCACAAAAAAATCGAAGACTACGGCTTGGCCTCCGAGGTCCACTAAGGGATCGAGAAAAGAAAACTTGAGCAATTATTTGGGAGGGCACTCAACGCCATCCGCAAACCAGAAACCATTTTGATGCAAAAGGAATAGACGATCCAGCGAAGGATCGAGAAAACGACATCCCTTCCTCGGCTTCCATTTTCCCTCTGGGGTTTACGGTTTCTCGGCTTGGGCGGGTTGAGGTTTCGGTTTGTCGGCGACGGCGGGGTTCGGTTTTGCCGGGGTTTTCATTGCGCCGGATGCCTTGTCCAGCAGCGATTTCAACAGGGATTGGTCGATCTGGCCCCCGCCGAAGGGAGGGTGAGACGGATTGGGTTCTGCTTGCTTCTTTTCTTGGACCACGTCCGCACGGGTGAATTTTAGGTTCTCGTAACTGGTTTCGGGGATGACGTAATACCATTCGCCGAAGCGGTTGTTGAGTTCATCGACCTTGGCTTTCCCCTCCTTCAATTTCTTTTGGTAGGCTTTGTTGTCCTCGCGGTAGGCGACTTCTTGGCTTCTGTAGAGCGTCATTTTCGCTTCGTAGTCTCGCTTCAACTGCTCTTGGGCGAGTTCTTCGGGGGTTTTGGTTTTGTTGTCGGTTTTCTCGGTGGGCTTGGGCTTTTCGTCGTCTTTGAGGCCCTCTGGTTTTTCGGGCATCACGGGTTTTTCTGGGGCCTTGCCCATTAGGGATTGATCGAACTCCACGCGGATGAACAAATAGCGGTTGAGCGTTGTTTTCGATTTGTCGGCCGCCTCGGGTTCGGCGGGTTGATCGGTTTTATCGACTTCGTTGCCTTCCACATCGGCGACTTCGGTCTTGCCGACTTCGATGTCTTTCTCGGTCCCGTTGAAGGCATTGCCGAAGTGCATGTGGTAGATCAAACCTTCGTTCGTTTTTGCGGTGAAATCGCCGCCTTTCCCGAACAATGCGAATTGCATTTTAGCCCCCTCGCTGCGGAGCATGGCCAGAGGAAAGCCTTTGGCTTTCAAATCCCTCGCTAAATTTGGGAGGAGCTGATTGGGATCCTTGTCGTTCGGGAACAATTTGGGGTCCAGAGTCAGGCTGGGGGTCAAACCTTTGGGCTTGGGCCGCACGCCTTTGAGCTCCAAACTGTCGAGTCCTGCCTGAATGCTGCCGACGCCCGTGGTGTTAATCTCTTCGGTTTTCGCGTTCAAATCGTCGATGTGCCATTTGGAGCCGGTTCCCGTTTCGCTGCGATGAATTGTGAGGGACTCTTCGCCGATGAGGACTTCCCGAACGCCAAAAGTAGTTTCTGCGAGGCCAAACTTCACCGTTTTTATTTCCATGCTCAACAGGTTGTCGCGGTCGAGTTTCAAGAGATCTTTCTCGACCCAATCGCCGAACTTGGTGGAGACGTTGAGATTGACTTTCGCACGGTAGGTTTCATCTTCATCCGCCGCACGCACGAAGTAGAGATCCTCTTGGCCGACCACGCGTTTGCCCAAGATCAAGTCGGCGAGGACGTTGCCCGCTTTGTCTTTCAGCGTAATCCGCTGGCCCACGCCTTCGAGCGGATCTTCCCCGGCGGGAGAATCGGTTTCCGGCGGAGCGACCACGCCGAAGCGTTCGTGAGAATTGGCCCGGCGACCGGCGAGGGCTTGGCGAGTAATGCCGATCAAAGAGATCGCGGCTTTCTCCAAGCGATCCTTGGCATCGGCGGGGTAGCCGTGATGCGAGGGAATCCGCCAGCGTCCGCGTGCAAATTCCACCTTAAAATCCTGCGTATCCTTGGTGGCTTTGTCGTAGCTGGTGATCTCGATGGACCCTGCCTTGGTGGGATCGGTGAAATCCGGGTAGAACTCGGTTCCCACTTTGGCGAAGGCTTCGGCCTCGACGGGCTGCGAACCGGCATTCACAAACCAAGCCAAGACGACCGCAGCCAAGGCGATCCCCACGAAGAACAACGTGCGAACAATTTCTTTCATAACAAATCCCGAACTTTATCTAGTGCTTTTTAGGCGAATGTCTGTCTGCAATAGAAAACGAATTAAACAAATGCGCCCGATCACCCTTCCCGGCTCTTGACCCTTGTCTCTCGACCCTTGACCGATTTAGCGGCGGCGCTCGGGGGCGATTTCTAGGCGTTCGCTAACCAGCCGGATAAAGAGAAAAATCAAGCCCATTGCAATTGCGGGGATCGCGGGCAAGACAATCGCCTTCAGGCGAATCTCGTTTTCTTTGAGCTTCACCCCGCGTTCGTATTCGATTTTGGCTTCTTCGATTTTTCGGTCGAGCTGATCGGTGAGTTTCTTTTGCTCTTTGGCCAGCTTTTGTTTCTCGGCGTCATAAGTCATTTGGGCGTCGAACGCTTTTTGCAGCGATTCTGCGAACGATTCTCCCCGATCACGATCCATTTCGTCCTTGAGACGTTCGCTGGTTTCCCGTAGCTTGGCTTGTTTTTCTAGGATGCCCGCGCGCGTTTTGTTCACGGCGGCCCGTTGAATCGCCCGCAGCCCTTCTTTTTGCTTTTCGATTTCGGTCAGCGAAGGCTGCGGGGGTTTACGGCGGCGGAGTTCCAAAAATGCATCTTCCCCGGCCAACACGTCAATCGCGTTCAACACGAAAGACACGTTGTCCAAGTCCAAGTTCATGGTTTTCTCGCGGCGGATCTCAAAGAAAACGTCGCTAATCATGTCAGCATCTGCGATGTAAACCGCGTTGGTTTTGTTCTCGGCTTTCCCGCGAATTTGTGCCGCGAACACGTGCGCACGGCGATCCGGCTGAAAACGGGTTCCTTTGAGGAGGCGGTTTTTTTCTTTGTCATCTTTGATGCCTTCCAAATCGATGGGAGGCAGAGAGTCCTGCACGGGCAGGATTTGTTGGATGTATTCAATCTCCATCGGTTGGCCGGTCATGGGGTTTCGATCCCGACGCTTGCCTTCGCGGACAATTGCTTCCCAAGCGAACGCGCCCGAGAGGGCTTTACTGGATTTCAAAAGCGGCGTGAACTCCATTTTGCCGGGCGTTTTTTCTTGAATTTCTCCTGTGTACAACAGCAGCATGCGGCCCATGCCTTTAGTGATCGGGCTTTGCTCGTTCACCGCATCCGAAGTTCCCTTGCGCTGGCCGATGACCGTGTAAAGTCCTTGCACCCAGTGTTCTTCGTATTCGGGGAAGGGGTTGTACAAATCCCAGGCGATTTCGCCGTTGTCCCATTCCAGGTTCAAAGCATTCATCAACGATCTAGCCGTGCCGCCCTCGGCACGGGGTTCGCCGCCAAAGGGAGAACTCGGTTGCAGGTTCAGCCGGGGAGCCAATCCGGGCAGAGCATTGGGCGGTTGTAAAGTGAAGGGCAGCGGATCGTCGAAGATTAACGTCGGCCCGCCCGCTTTGAGGTACTCGACAAAGTTGGGCATCTGCGATTGGGTCAGCGTGGAGGGCATCACCGCGACTAACGCATCGTAGCGTTCGATGAACACCGCATACTTCGGCTTCTCGGCTTCCTTGGCTTTCTTTTTGTCCTCCTCCTCTTTCGCCGGCTTTTCCTTTTCAGCGGGTTCTTCCTTCTTTTCGGCTTTGACGAGGTGAATTTTATATCGGCGGTGGGAGTGCAAATCCCGCAACTGCCATGTCTTCTGCTTGGCGTCGAACGTGAATTTCAGATCATCCGAAAGCGTGTGCTTCTTCTTTTTGAACAACTCGCGGAGGGATTTGGGAACGCTGTCCTCCTCCGCGTCTTTGGCATTTTTGGTTTCGTTCAAGGCTTTGAGGATCGCCTCGTCTTCAATGGGAAACAGCTCTTTTTCGAGTTCGATGGGACTCGAAGCGGAGACGGATTCCACGTTGTATTGCTTGCGCAGCTCTCTGAGGAATTCCTGCGTTTGCCCGTTCGACATCACGTGGGCTTCGGTGTCCAGAATGCCCACGGTCATGCGGTGGGCATTGGAAACCGTTCTGAGCGCCCGCGTGAGTTCAAATTCCACGGGCGTGCCCCGCCCCACGAAGGGAACAACCACTTCATCGTAACTGCTGCCGATGACCAAGCCCATGAAGACGTCTTCGGTCACGAATTTGCCGTCTTGTTCGATCTGGACTCGGCGGGGTTCGATGCCGAGGGACTTGGCTTCATCGGCGGAAGGCTGGTATTTGGCGGTGTCGATCATACGGATTTCTACGCGGTTGCCGCCCCGCTGATCGATTTGCCGCAACAGCCCCGTCAACTCGCGTTTGGTGCGGACGTATTCGGTGGGGACGTCCGCCGAGAGAAACGCCTGAATGGTGATGGGGCGTTCGGGTTCGATGTTGTCGATGGTTTCCAAAGTGGTTTCGGTCAGCGTGAAATACTTTTGCGGCGTGAGGTCGATGTCCGCCCGCCCGGAAGACTGCGTCACCACGACGTACAGACTGACCAAAATCGCCAGCACGCTGGCCGCCCGCACGACGTATTGCAGGCTCATTTGCAATTTTTGCCGACGGCTCCAAAGGCGTTCGGAGATCGCAATTAAGTTCAAGTACAAAAACAAGACGGCGATGGATTCAAAGTACAACACGCTCGACAGCCGCACCACGCCTAAGCCGAACTCGTGCAGATGCTCGCCCACGCTGAAGGCGGTGAGTGATTCGATAAACTCAAGCCCCATTTTGACGGCGGTTGAGTCGGCCCGTTCGCCGAGCATTTGCCGCAAAAATTCTGCCGAGCCTCCGACGATTGTGGTGGAAAGAAACACCGGAACCGCGCAGAAGATCGCCCCCAACACGAACGCGACCGTGCTGCTCCGCGTGAGCGCCGAGGCGAACATGCCCACGGCCAACAAGCCGGCTCCCGCGAACCAATATCCCAAATAAGTGCAGAAGAATAGGTTTAAGCCGGGGTCGGAATAGAGTTCCAACACGCCCCACAAACCCGTCGAAAACAACAACGCCACCGAATACACCGCGACCACGGCCAGATATTTGCCGAGCAGAATTTCGCGATCATTGGCGGGCAGCGTGAAGAGCAGTTCATCTGTGCCTTGCTTTCGTTCCTCGGACCAGACCGTCATCGTGATCGCCGGCACGATAAACAGCAACAACAGCGGGAACGTCTTCGTAAGTTGGTCGAGGTTGGCCAGATTCGCGGTGAAGAACTGCGCATCGAACGCCATGATCGCGGCCACGACCACGAAGACCACGATAAACAAATAGCCCAAGATGCCCGAAAAGTAGCTCATTACGTTGCGGGCGAACACCGCCCGCACCACGTGGCTCGATGCCACGAGGTATAATACGTAAACAATCGGCAGTAAAATCGCGAGATATAATAAAGGCGTGGAAAACATCGTCATGGAGATCGGCTCCGGCTTTGCAGTAGGGCAGGCTCCTGCCTGCCAAATCGATTTGAATGGGGGATGGCAGACGGAGGTCTGCCCTGCGGTTGTGTCACCAATCCGGCAGGCGGGAGCCTGCCCTACGGGATTAAGCCGAGGTGGTGAGTTCGCGGAATTTGTGTTCCATTTCTTCCGTTGTGCCTTTCATGTCTGCCACGGGGCCATCGAAAACCAAGCGGCCTTTGTCGATCAGCAGCACCCGGCTGCAAACGGCTTTGACTTCGGTGAGGATGTGCGTCGAGAGCAAAATCGTTTTGGTCTTGGCCAGGTTGTGAATCAGAGCGCGGACGTCGTGGACTTGATTGGGATCCAAACCGCTGGTGGGTTCATCCAGAATGAGGACTTCGGGATCGTGCAGCAGCGCATGGGCCATGCCGACCCGTTGGCGGAACCCTGCGCGAGAGCTTGGCGATGGTTTTGGACCACACCGATTTCAGGCTACATTTCTCGGCCACGTATTCCAGACGGTGGGCCAGATCGTTCGAGGACATCCCGTGGCGCGGCCCATGTATTTCAGCAGCGATTTGGGGGTCATTTCGTTGTAGAGCGGGCCGTTTTCGGGCAGGTAGCCGACGAGCTTGCCGGCTTCTTCGCGGTGGGTGGAGACCGCGAACCCGCCGATTTCCGCCCGCCCGTCGGAAGGCGACAAAAAGCCGGTCAATAATTTCATCGTGGTGGATTTGCCGGCTCCGTTCGGACCCAAAAACGCTGCGACTTGTCCTTTGGGCACGGAAAAACTCACGTCCCGCACGGCGACGAACGGTCCGTAAAATTTGCTGAGATTCTCCGCGACGATCATCGGTTGCCCGGTTTTTTCGGCGATCGACTTATCGTCAGCTATTGATTTCGTCATCGGGCAGCACTCTTTCACTTGGGAAGGGGGCGGGCAGCGGTTTTCCGGCATGCCGATTTCCGCGCACGAAATGCCGGCATTCGGGAAAATGTGATCTCCCGACACCATTGGCCGACCGAACCCGCACACCAGAGAGTGGGAAGAATTGCGGAGGGAAAACCACAAGGCGGTTTTTTTGCGGAGGCGGGCTTCGCGATGATTTCGATTCCCGGATGGAGTCCGTTCCTCCCAACCCTTCCCCCACGTTTGGTGCAAGAGTCTCGGCCGGTCAGGTTGTCTATTACGATTACGTTGTTCTTTACAGCGGATGTTGGAAGATGTCCAGCGTCTTTGCGAAAAAGTTTTCCGCCGACGGTTGAACATAACCTCGATTCGAGCACATTCCCACTCCGCACGAATTCTTCTGGGGAACCGAAATTATCAATTCTTGGCATGAACATTCGCGTTCCGGCGTGGAGTCTCTACCACAAACCAGGCTACAATGCCGAGAGTTCGGAAACGCTTTTGGGCATTTGCTTGAAGGTTTGTATTCCGGGCGGTATGAATCAACGTTTCGGCAGCAACATTCGTCCATTCGCAAACTTCGGGAGCAGTAAATCATGGCGGACAATCTTTTGGCGGCTTATGGGATTGAGGTGGAAGACGTGCGGCGGAACCCTTCCCCCGCCCATCTGTATGAAGAAGCGATTCGCAAGGACAAAAAAAGCACGATTTCCAACCGGGGTGCTCTGATCGCCTACTCCGGCGACAAAACGGGGCGATCTCCCAAGGACAAACGGATCGTCAAGCATCCCGACTCGGAACACAACATTTGGTGGGGTCCGGTCAACGTGCCCTTGGATGAATTGACGTTCGCTATCAACCGCGAGCGGGCCATCGACTATCTCAACACCCGCGAGACGATTTATGTCGTGGATGCCTTCGCAGGTTGGGATCCTGATTATCAATTGAAAGTCCGCGTGATTTGTGCCCGGCCCTATCATGCGCTGTTCATGCACAACATGCTGATCCGCCCCACGCGGGAACAATTGGAACAATTTCGGCCAGCCAGACTGCGTGATCTTTAACGCGGGGGCGTTTCCCGCCAACCGATACACCACGGGGATGACTTCCAAAACCAGCGTGGATTTGAGCGTGGAACGCGGTGAGATGGTGATCCTGGGCACCGAATACGCCGGCGAAATGAAGAAAGCCGTTTTCACGCTGATGAACTACCTGATGCCCAAAAACGGCGTGCTGTCCATGCACTGCTCGGCCACGGAAAGCAAGAGGCAGGAAGATCCTCGGTGCTGTTCGGACTGTCGGGCACGGGCAAAACCACGCTCTCGGCAGACCCCCATCGGCTGTTGATCGGCGATGATGAACACTGCTGGACCGATGAGGGCATCTTCAACATTGAAGGCGGATGTTATGCCAAGGCGATCTATCTGACCCGCGAGGCCGAACCGCAGATTTTCGATGCCCTCAGATACGGGGCCGTCTTGGAAAACGTGATCTACGACGATGCCGACCACCACGTCGATTTCGCCAATATGACCATCACCGAAAACACCCGAGGCTCGTATCCGATCGAATATATCGAGAACGCCAAAATCCCCTGCATGTCGGGGCACCCCTCGGATGTGATCTTTTTGACCTGCGATGCCTTTGGGGTGTTGCCTCCGGTCAGCAAACTCTCGCCCGCCCAGGCGGAGTACCATTTCATCAGCGGATACACGGCCAAGGTCGCGGGAACCGAAATGGGCGTGACCGAACCGCAAGCCGCGTTCTCGCCGTGCTTCGGCGGGCCGTTTTTGGTTTGGCATCCCGGCAAATACGCGGAACTTCTCTCCGAAAAAATCCGCAAGCACAAGGCGGATGTGTGGCTGATTAACACCGGCTGGACCGGCGGTGCTTACGGCGTGGGGAATCGCATCAAACTGGCTTACACGCGGGCCATCGTGATGCGATTCACTCCGGCGAGTTGAAAACCGCCCCCACAACGCCCGACCCGATCTTCGGTTTCGAGGTCGTCACCGAATGCCCGCACGTGCCTGCGGAAATCCTCGTGCCGGAAAACGCCTGGAACGACAAAACCCAATTCCGCGAAACGGCCAAAAAACTCGCCCACTTGTTTCAAGAGAATTTCCAAGCCTTCGCAGCCGGCGCGAGCGAACAAACCCGCAACGCCGGCCCGCAGACATAGATTGTGGATTGAGGATTGCCGAACGGCGTGGTTTCACCACTTCAAAAATCGCCGTTCGCCGATCCCTATCCAATCCACTTGACGTATTTGCTCTCTCACGCCGACAACGACATCCCGCCCCACTCAAAAACCGGCCTAGCAGTGTTCGATAAATTCCTGAGCGGCAAGGCGCTGGCTAGCGTCTTGCTGCTCATTTTCGTAGGACAGTGATTTCTCGAACAATGCTTAATTCATCCCACCCGATTCGCGGTGTTCCACATCGGAGTCTACGGGGCGGATTTCGAGCTGTTCCGCCTGCGTGCTTGCTGTGCGTGCCGGGGCTGATTTGAGGGCTGGTTTTGTGCGAATCCAGAATGCGTTTGAGATGCTCGGCATCCATCGTTTCGCATTCCAAGAGTTCGCGGGCCATGTGTTCCAAGACTTCGCGGCGTGATCTCAGAATCTCGACGGCGATTTTCGAGGTCTCATCAATGATGGACTTCACTTCCAGATCGATCTCGCGGATGGTTTGCTCGCTGTGCAACACATCGCCCGGCCCCGCTTGCCCGCCCAAAAACGAACTTCGCGAAGATTCGCTGTAGTGCATGCGGCCGAGTTTTTCGCTCATGCCGAATTCCGTGATCATCCGGCGGGCAATCGTGGTGGCGCGTTGCAAGTCGTTTTGTGCTCCGGTCGAGGTTTCTTCAAACACGATTTCCTCGGCGGCAATGCCCCCCAACAGGCAGCAGATTTTGTTTTGCAGTTCGGTCTTGGTGGCGAGTTGCCGTTCATCTTCGGGGAAGTGCAGCGTGTAGCCTAAACCCATCCCGCGGGGAATGATGGAAATTTTATGCACGGGATCGGTATGCGGCAGACTGCACGCGACCAGCGCATGGCCGCATTCGTGGTAGGACACGCGGAGCTTTTCATCTTCGTGAATCACCCGGCCTTGTTTTTCCAAGCCCGCGACCACGCGTTCGATGGCTTCTTCAAATTCGACCATCGTGACTTTATTCTTGTTGGCTCGGGCGGCGAGCAGGGCGGCTTCGTTGACGAGATTGGCGAAATCCGCCCCCACGAAGCCCGGCGAAATCCGGGCAATCCGCGGGAGATCGACCGAATCATCCATCTTCACTTTGGACGCATGGACTTTCAAAATCGCTTCGCGGCCCTTGACGTCGGGACGATCCACCACAACGTGCCGGTCGAAACGTCCGGGCCGCAACAAGGCCGGATCCAGCGTTTCCGGGCGGTTGGTGGCTCCCATCACGATCACGCTTTGATCGGAGGAAAACCCGTCCATCTCGACCAACAGGGCGTTCAAGGTTTGTTCGCGTTCATCGTGTCCGCCGGGCATGCCGCTGCCGCGCGTTTTGCCGAGGGCGTCCAACTCATCAATAAAAATAATCGAAGGCGAGCGTGGCCCGCTTGCTGGAACATGTCCCGAACCCGTGCGGCCCCCACGCCCACGAACATTTCCACGAAATCCGAACCCGACAAACTATAAAACGGCACGCCCGCTTCGCCGGCGACGGCTTTGGCCAGCAGCGTTTTTCCGGTTCCCGGCGGTCCCACCAGCAACACCCCGCGGGGAATCCGTCCGCCCAAGGCTTGGTATTTGCCGGGAGTTCGCAAGAACTCCACGACTTCGCGAAGTTCATCGACGGCTTCATTGATGCCGGCCACATCGTCGAAGGTGACTTCCAGATCTTCCTGGGCATGCATGCGGCCTCGGCTGCGACCGAAAGACATCGCCGAACCCGCCCCGCCCATCCGGCGAAACAGGATGATGAAGAACAGCACGAACATCAACGGAATGAACAACAAATACGCCACCGAATACCATTCGGACGGCCCTTCCTTGAAGCCATAGACAATGCCCTTGGCGTTGAGTTTGTCCGTCAACTCATTCTGTTTCACGTCGCCCATTTCAAAGATGGGAATGTAGTATTTGTTGATGCTTTTCTGCGTCTGTTCGGGGACTTCTCCCTTGAGGGCTTTTTTTCGGTCAACCGTGGCCTCGGGTTGATCCTGGAAGGTGATTTCCTTGGTGCCGAATTTCAAATTGAACACATTGTTCTTATTGAATCTCGGCGTGGCTTCGGGGGATGCCGGTTCTAAGCCGGCTTCGAATTCGCCGAGTTTGATTTCGGTCCCGCGTTTGTTGTTGCTCATCCAAACCATCGTGGCCGCCACGATCACGCCGCCGATAATCAGATACCACAACACGTTGTTGGAGGGCGGGCGTTCTGGCTTGCGTTCGCCTTTCTTCGAGGGTTTCGAGGGAAGATCGTCGAGACCGGGGTCGTGGGGTTGTTTTTCGGAAGTCATCGTGCTGAATAGGCTCTATGCAAATGTTGAGAAGCGGTTCCGTGCTTGTGATGAGGAATTGTACGCAATCGGCGCGAGTTTGACAGCCGGGAAATGGTCTTGCGGCGGGCGGGGCATCTGAGTATTCTTCCGCCCTCTCACCCGATTGGAATTTTCGCTCAAGTTTTTGGCTCGAAATGCCGAGAGAACTCTTCCTCGAGATTTTCGGGAGAATTCGGCATCGGAAAATTCCCCCATCCTTTCCATTCGTCCCTCATTCTCTCGCTGCAACGTCTCGGAGTTGGTGTTATGCCGTACCCAAAGCGATTTATTTTCGCCCAGGCTACTTATTTTATCGTGTTGGCCATTGTGATGGCCGCTCTTGCGGGTTGTCAAATGATGACCGGCCACGCCTCAAATACTTTAGGCTCCACTTATTACCGCCAAGGGAATTATGTAGCGGCTCGGCAATCGTTCCAGCAAGCTGTCGCCGAAATGCCGGAAAATCCCGACTTTCGCTACAATCTTGCCACCGTGATGCAAAAGCAAGGCGACCAAGCCGGAGCCGAGCAAGTCTACCGGCAAGTATTGCACATCGATCCGCGCATCAACCCAGTTATCACGGGTTGGCCCAAATGATGGTACAACAAGGCCGGCAAGCCGATGCAACCAACCTGCTGAATACCTGGGTCGCCACGCAATCGTATTCGCCCATGCCGCATATTGAAATGGCTTGGCTCCAACAGCAGCAAGGCAACCAAACCGCTGCGGCGCAATCGCTGCAAACCGCTTTGAAGATTCAACCCAATCATCCCACCGCGTTGGCGCAACTGGGTGATGTGTACCAGAAAAGCGGACAACCCGAACTCGCCGCCGCTTATTATCAAAGATCGCTCCAAAATAATTGGCGGCAACCGGGAGTCCAAACCCGGCTGAGCCAATTGAATCCCCAGGCAACTCCTGGGCCGCAGGGCCAAATTGCCTTCGGGATTCCGCAATCCATGAGGCAGCGTATGCAGGGGAATTCCCCGCAGATGGCGTGGCAGGCTCCGCAAAATCAGGTGGCCGCTTCGCCGACACCCTTGCCCACCGCTGCAACCACGGCAGCGGTTCCGCCGCAGGCTCAGATTCAAGCTCAAGCCCAAAACATCTCGCCGCAAGTTCAGACGGTGTGGATGCCGCCGAAAACGTCGGTTCCTCAAGCGGGAATGCAGGCGATGGCTCAACCTGCGAATCGGGTGCAACCGGGACCAACGCCGGTGGCGATGCCTCAACCCAACCTGGCCCGACCCTACACGGCGCAGCAACCCACGCCGGTGGCAACGCCCTCCGTTGCAAATGCCGACCCCGCGGCATGTTCCGCAAGTTGCCGCCCAACTGCCCGTCGTCCGCCCATATTGATGAAGCGGAAGAGGGGCTACTGCGGCAGGATAGTCAGATCCTTAAGCGAACTTTGCTTTCCCTCGCCGAGATGATCCCCGGCGGGTTTCTCTTTCGCGGAAAACAGCACCAGACAGGCGGGCAACAGCAGCAAATCGCCCACCAAGGCTCCGGCCATTGTGACCATCAACAACTCGGCAAACCGCCGGGTGGGCACAAATTGGGAGAACAACAGCACCGCCAAACCGCCCACGATTAACAGGCTGGTCAAAACCATTGCCGGTCCGGTTCCCCGCAATGCACTGCGAGTCGCCTCTCGGGCATTCGGCTGCGTGTGGTGTTCCTCGCGGAATCGGTACAGCAGATGGATCGTATCATCCACTGCAATGCCCAGGCTGATTGTGAATACAATCACGTTGCCGGTGTTCATGTCATAGCCCCGCCAACCCATGTAGCCTAGCGTGAGCAGCAACGGCGTGGTGTTGGGAAGGATGGCGATCAAGCCCACGCGAAGCGAACGAAACAACAGGGCGATGATCAGAAAAATCACGGCGGATGCGGTCAGCAGCGAAACCATCAAATCGCGAATCAGCCGGTTCATGGCCACGGTGATGACGTAAGCATCGCCCGTCATCCGGGAAGTCACGCCTTCGTCTGCGGGGAAGGTTTCCTGGAGTTTCGCTTGCAGCCGATCGATCAATTCGCCCGTGCGGTACGTGCCTTCGTCTCGAACTTTCAGCAGCAGCCTGGCCCGTTTTTGATCGGGCGTCATAAAGGCCGAGTAGCCAATCTCGTCCGCGACCGGGTGCAGCCGAGTTCGGCTGTAGCGAATGTCATCTTGCAGGTCGGGCAACGGTGTTTCGGGTTTCTTCAGCAGCAATTCCCGGATGTCCGGTGCGACCTCGGCGTGCAGATTCAGATACGATCTTTCAAAGACCACATCTTCCTGACTGGCGGCGAAGCGTTGCACATCCGCGAGTTTTCTGACGAAATCCGCTTGATAAAACTGCTCTGGGTCGTTCGTCCGCAGGTCGATTTCCAAGGGGAACAACCCGGAAAGCCGGCGTTCCACCAACCGGATGGTTTTCAGCGTGGGATGCGAAGGATCATAGGTTTCTAAGGTGTAGGAATTGATCTTCACTTGCCGGGCGGCGAATAAAGCCAAGCCCATCAGCACGAATGTGAAAACCAGCGTGAGTTTGGGCCGGCGAATCGCCACGTCGCACACACCCGCGAGCCAACGCCCGATTCCCACCGACCGCCCCGCGATTCGCGTTTCCGCCTGCGGAGGAGCCAACCAAGGCAATGCGGTCGTCAACGTAATCACGATGGCGAAGTACAAGAAAATCAAACCCGCCACCGCTTGCCAACCGAACGAACGCAACAAATCGGAATGGGCCGTGCCCAAACTCGCGAAACCGGCGACGGTAGTCAGGAAGGTTAAAAAACACGCCACGACCATGTGCTGCATGGTGAGGACCACGGCTTCTCGGCGGTTTTGCGTTTCTTGGGATTGCTCGACATAGCGGCTGATGATGTGGACCGAATTCGAAACTCCCAGCACCATCAACAACAAAGGCAACACATTGGAGATTAAATTGAACGATTGCCCGGTGATTGCGAACAGTCCCAAGGTCCAGGCCAGACCCACGCCGACCGCGAGCAGCGGAACCAGACTTCCGGAAACCCGCCGATACGCCAAAAACAATGCGATGAAATACAACACCCCCGCCAAAGGAATCAGCGTGTGCTGATCGCTTTGCAGGTTGCGAACGATGTCCACCCTCAGCACCGCTTGCCCGGTCGCGTAGACTTTGTAACCCTCGGGCGGCGGGTTTTTCGCGATGGTTTCGTAGATCTCTTCCACGATGGACCGCATTTGCTCGACCGTTTGCAGTTTCGGATCGAAAAACACCAAGATCGCCGCGACCTTGCGATCCGTGCTCACCAAAATCCCTTCCGTCAAATGCGAATGATTCAGAAAGCTGCGGACGTGGATCTCGGTTTCGGCATCGGCGGGGGAATCGATCAGAGACTGCCGTTCAACGCCCAAATTCCCAGAAAGGCTGAACTTTCGCGTGGTGATGGACCCCAACGATTCCACGCGGACAACATCCGGCAGGCGGTCGAATTGATGGGCGGCGGAGACTTGCCAATCCAGAGCCTTCGGCTGCAAAATATCGTGCTTGCCGGTGGCTTCCAGAATGACTTGAATGACCGAATCGTCGTAGCCGAAGGTTTGTTTGAACTCCTCGGCATTGGCGGTTAAATCCCCCGAACCTGCGAAAATGGATTGCGGGGCAAAATCAAACTGCATCTGCGTGGCTGCCCAGGCGGAAAGCACGGTCGAAACCGTAAGCAACAATCCGATCGTCACCGGGTGGCGGGTCAATCCATTGATAATCTTGGAAATCAGCATGCCAAATCATTCGCCGGGGATTTGATTATGTCCCGCAGCGCGGCAAAGGGTCAGGGCAAACAGTCGGATCTTCGTGAAGATAGGAACTTCGGCTTTCCCAGATCCGCAACACGAATTGTCGCCGGATTGCATTCCACACTTCGGCTCTGCAGTCCTCGAACCTCCAGGGTTTTCGCGCAGAAGACATCTGATGGATTTAGCCGGTTTAAGCCGCTTTTCCCGCAGGCGGAGGTTAGCCGGTTGGTTGGGGTTTCTCGTTCCTGTTGGGGAGAGAAACCGAGTTCAGACAAAAAACAAACCCGAACCATCAGCGGGCGAGCACGAAGCCTCCCGCTGATGGTTCGGGTTGTGAGGAGTCGGATCGTACTTCGTGAAGATGGCGATTGTTAGGAGAACGGCAGCGGTTCGGGTTGCAGAACGAACGGAAACACGCGAATCGGCTGGCCATCCGGCAAGTCTTGACGATAACTGAGTTGAGCCGCACGGTCGGCGGCGAATTGCAAGACGGTGAATTCCAGCCCGCAATAAAAATCCGTGCCGACTTCGGCGGCGACATCGGCGAAAACTTCCCCGGCGGAAGCGGCGTGCCGGCGAACGCCGTGGATGCTTTTCTCGCGAACTTTGACGCCCGAAGCGGCCAATTTCACCAGCCCCTTGAGAAATCGGGCGACCGTGGTATCGGGGCCGGAAGCCCGCCAAAGGCGGTCCCATTCATCGTGGGCTTCCCAATAATAACCATGATTGAAAAAATCAATCGCGATCAGATAATTGCGATTGTCGGCCCAGGCATCCGGGTCTAAGGCTTTGCTGGTGCGGGTTTTATTTCGCCCGTAGCTGTGCCCTTGCGGATCGCGCAAAGGGTGCGGCGTCGTTGAACCCGGAATGAAGGTGTAACTCGGCAGATCGGTGGTTGGCAACAGGCGGGTTTTGATGGCGGTGGTTTGGCTCATCCGTTCCTTTCTCCACGGTAAATGAATTAAGATTCCCAATCAACTTTCTTCCTCCGTGAAATCAAATCAATGAACCAAGGGAATCCTTCCGTGGTTGTGACACATATCAAACTGCTTTTTGGACTTAACGTCAAACAGAAAGCAGCCGTTTTGCAGAAACTTTTCGCAGTTTTTGATCGAACCCTGCAAGAGTCTGAGCAAAAGAATATGTCGAAAAGGGATTATTGAGCTTTTTTGTTGATTTGTATGGCTTTGCGATAATCCGTTTGCATGGATTATTGATTGTTGAAGGGGGAGTTGGTGAACAGTCTTATCTAAACAATTCTACCAGGCCGGCTAAAAAAGAGCAGGGGGGCTTCTGGCAAAATTGGCCAGAAAAACCAAAAAAAACATTCGTTCCCCAACTCGGAGAGCCGAATGCCTGTTTTTTGTTTATGTGTTTTTGCTCGAAATGCCTTGCCAACAGTCAACGCGATGGAGGGGAACATCCGATTTCCGTGCGCGGCCCCGTGCCAAATTTCGACAAATTTCCCTATAATCCAGAACCCAATACCGGCCCGCTCATTCCATTCGGTTCCGAAAAATAACGGCATGAACTCACCCGCAAACGCAAATTTTCTGTCTCAGGAAGATTGGTCTTTCGGAGAGCTTCGGGAAGAAGCGGAAGACGTTCGGCAACGGTTGCATCGTTTGCGGACTTCGGTGAGCCGGTTTTTTGTCGGGAAGCAAGAACTGGTCGATCTGATGCTGATTGCCGCCGTCGCCCAGGAACCGCTGTTGCTGGTGGGGCCGCCGGGCACGGCGAAATCGGATTTGATTTTGAAGTTCAAAGATGCGCTTGGGGGTGCCGGAAGAAGACTATTTCGAGTACATGCTGACTCGCTTCACCGAACCGTCGGAAGTTGTCGGGCCGATCGACATCAATCAACTTCGCGAAGGCCGCTACATTCGCCGGGAACAAGGCAAATTGCCCACGGCCCGTTTGGCGTTTCTGGATGAGATCTTCAAATCGAACTCGGCGATTTTGAACATTCTGCTGACGATCATCAACGAGAAGAAATTCTATCAGGATGGCCGACCGCAACCCGTGCGATTGCGGGTGTTGTTCGCTGCTGCGAACGAAGTGCCCGAACACGGCGAGTTGGCGGCGTTGAAGGATCGGTTCGTGCTGAAAGCCGAAAGCCTCTCCGTGGCGGATGAGCATTTCCCAGAACTGATTGATGCCGGTTTGCAGGCGGAGGTTTATCGCAACTTGAACCAGAAGCCTTGGATGGAAGGGCATGCTTCACTGGAAGATGTTCTGAAAGCCGGGCGTTACATGACGTATTTATTCGGGCAACGGCATGATGCGGGCGGAGGGGAAGATCGCAACGACCGCAAGGTGTTTTTCCCGGAGGAAGTTTTCCGCGAGTATCAACGGCTGATAAAAACCATTGTGCGGGATCATCGGATTTTCGTCAGCGACCGCAAATTGGTAAAGTTGTATAAACTCATGCGGATTCGGGCCTGGTTGTTTTCCGGCGGCACGGTCACAAGGGACGATTTGAAACTCATCGCGTATCTGGGGGAAAGCCATCGAGAAATGGCGCTGCTCCGCGAAGAAGTCCCCAAATTACTCGGTCAATAACGTCCATCCAGCCGGGAATTTCTCGTTGAAAGCATTTTGGGGGCCAAGGGGATTTTTTTGCGGGTTTGCTGACAACGGCCGGAATGCCGGTTGGGAGGAGGGACGCTCTGAAATCCTCGCCCGCAAGCGTTTGTAAAGTATACAGAGTGTTGCGTTTGCCGATTCGGATGAGATAATGTAATAACTATGTCCTTCACTCGTTTTTTTAACATATTTCGATTTTTTGGAAGATCCCGAAAGGCGGGCTTGAATGGGGTTGATGAATCCAAAGTGTCCGGTGACAATTTGGCATCTCCCGTCCCAAGTCCCCAAACGGTAAAGACTATGATACGGACACGTTGCGGTTACGTTACCATCACGGGCAACTTTCGCTCGAACAACGAGGACAACCTTCACGTTGACCCCGAGCAGAGGTTTTTTATCGTGGCCGACGGCATGGGCGGGCAATCCGCCGGCGAAAAAGCCAGCCAATTGGCCACCGAACTGGTTCCCGAGAAGCTGAAGCAACTCATCGACTTCAAGCACGATGACCGCGAAAAAATCCGCGAGGCCATCGATGAAGCCGTCGGCTATGCCAATACCGAAATCATGGCCTTGGGCAAACTGGAACCCGATTACCACAACATGGGCACGACCATCGTGTTTGCGGTCGCGGTGGAAAACACGTTTTACATAGGCGGTGTGGGCGACAGCCGGGTGTATTTGCTTCGCGATGGCAACTTCGAGCAACTCACCCGCGACCATTCCCTCACGCAGGCCCTCCGGGAAGCCGGCACGCTTTCCGAAGAAGAAGCCGCCAACCACCGCTATAAAAACGTGCTGTACCGTTATTTGGGAACCAAAGAAGGCGGCACGGGAACCGATCCGCGCGAAATTGTTCCCCAGTCCGGCGACCGATTTTTGATGTGTTCCGACGGCGTGACGGATGGCATCGACGATGCCGTCATCCAAGAAATCCTCTCCGCCCAAGCCGATCCCCAAGAAGCCGCCAAAGTCATTGTCGATGCCGCCGAAGCCGGCGGGTCGAAAGACAATATCACCTGCCTGATCGTGTTCGTCGAGTAATCCGCCCGTTCGTCAAATCGGGAAAATCCAGAACCTGACCCCCTTGACAGCCCGGTTTCTTCCTCCAGAATTCTACTAAGAAGTTTTTGGAAGGGGCCAGCCCCCCGCGAAGTTTCCCTTGGTCATTGGGATTTGGTCATGGGGATTTTCCCCTGTGGCCTCTTGCCAGCGAAATTCAATTCCCCCAACTCCGGGAGTGTCCGCATGCGAAATGTGAAATGGTTAATCATCGCGATGGCCTTGGGAATCGGCCTGAACAGTTTGAAAACCTCGGCCTTCGGTGCTGAGGACAAACTCCAAGCCCTTACCAAAGACATGAAAAAAATCGAGGGGCTGTTCACCCTCTTCCAAAAAGATCAAAAGCTGCTGGTCCAGATCAAGTCGGCGGATCTCGGCAAGAACTACATCGTGATTACCTCCATCGCAAAGGGCATTAGCTCCGGCCAAGTGCTGGGCGGCATGAGTTGGAACTTCGGCGACGATGCGGTTTGGACCTTCAAAAAAGTCGGCGATAAGCTGCACGTTCTTCGCCGCAACGTCCGCTTCAAAGCCAAGACGGGCACGCCCGAAGCCGAAGCCGTCAAACTCGCCTACAACGACAGCGTGCTTTACGCGCTGCCGATTCTCTCCAGCGAAGGCGGCGGGGTGTTGGTGGACATGACTTCCATCTTCATGAGCGACGACCAAGGCATCGGGCGGTCTATCGGCTATCGTTTCGCTTCGGATCGCTCGACTTGGGCCAAGGTCAAGGCGTTTCCGCATAATGTCGAACTGCAAGTCGCCGCGGTTTATAGCGGTTCGCAAAACTTCGACACCGTCGTCGATCCGCGCGGCGTGCAAGTCAACGTGCATTACAGCATCAGCAAGCTGCCCGAAAACGGTTACAAAACCCGCCTCGCCGATGACCGCGTGGGCTACTTTATGTCGGTCGCCAAGGATTTTTCCAACCAAGACGAAGATGAGCATTTCATTAGGCACATTAACCGTTGGAATCTCGAAAAAGCCGACCCAAAAGCGAAACTCTCCCCGCCCAAAGAGCCGATTGTGTTCTACTTGGAAAAGACCGTGCCGATTCATCTCAGACCTTACGTTCGCGCGGGGATTGAGGAATGGAACTTGGCGTTTCGCAAACTCGGTTACGACAACGCCATCGAAGTCCGCCAGCAGCGCGACGATGATGACTGGGATCCCGAAGATGTGCGTTACAACACGTTCCGCTGGATCACCGCCGAAGCCGGTTTCGCAATGGGGCCTTCGCGGGTGAATCCTTTCACGGGGGAAATTTTGGATGCCGACATCATTTTCGATGCCAGTTTCCTCCGCTATTGGAAGCACGATTACGAAACCTTCACCCCGGCGGAAGTCGCCCAAATGATGGGCGGAGGGCCGTTGTCCGAACCGGAACGGTCTCGCTCGCAAATCCCGCAAGGATTGCCCGCTTCGCCAAAATTCGCGAGGAATTCCGAGACGCCGTTCCCGCAACACAGCTGCGCTTTGGGAGTTGGCATGCAGCAGCAAATGGGTTTCGCGGCGGCGGCTTTGATGGCCCAAGGCGCGAGCGGCGACAAAGGCAAACTGCCGGATAAATTCGTCCATCAAGCGATTAAAGAAGTTGTGATGCACGAAGTCGGCCACACGTTGGGACTGCGGCACAACTTCAAGGCCAGTTCTTGGAAGTCGTTGGAAGACATCAACAAACTGCCGATTGATGCCCCGGAAGCCACCATCGCCAGCGTGATGGATTACGCCCCCGCGAACATCTCCGCCGACAAGCAAAAGCAGGGTCCGTATTACACCGCGACTCTTGGTCCTTACGATTATTGGGCCATCGAATACGGTTACGGCGATGCCGCCGATGCCGCCGCCTTGAAAAAAATCGCTTCCCGAGGCAGCGAGCAAGGCTTGGATTATTCCACCGATGAAGACACCCGCTCGACCGATTCCGACCCGCTTTCCAACCGCTTCGATCTGGGCGAGAACCCCATCAACTTCGCCCGCAAGCAAATGGAACTCTCGTCCAAATTGATGGATAAAGTTTTGGAACGCTCGGTTGAAGAAGGGGCCGGCTATCAACGGGCCCGCCAAGCGTTCGGGCTGCTCTTAAGCGAATACTGGCGTTCTGCGTTTTTCGCGGCGAGATTTCCCGGCGGCGTGCAAGTCCACCGCGACCACAAAGGCGATCCCAAACAGCGCCCGCCGTTCGCGGTCATCCCGCCCGCCCAACAACGCGATGCCATTAAACTTTTGAGCGAAACCGCCTTGGGCACGCCCAAGTACGATCCCAATTTACTCAACCATCTGGCGGCCTCGCGTTGGAGCCATTGGGGCATGGATAGTTTAAGCCGCTTGGATTATCCCATTCACGATACCATCGGCATGCTGCAAGGCCGGTTGCTCGGCCAACTTCTCAGCGGCAGAACGCTGACCCGCCTGCACGACAGCGAATTGAAAATCGCCGGCGATGCCGATGCCTACACGCTCGCCGAACACATCCGGTTGATGGTGGGGGCGGTCTTCACCGAATGGCAAAAACCCGCCGCCGGGGAATACACGGCTCGCAAGCCTTACGTTTCCAGCTTTCGCCGGCAGTTGCAGCGGATGGTTCTCAAAGAATTGGCGGCTTTCGTGGTCTCGGGTTACGGCGTGCCGGAAGATGCCCGCACACTGGCCCGCATGCACCTTTCGACTTTGGATCAACAAATCGCAGCCTTGCTAAAAAACCAAGACGTCAAACTCGACGACTATTCGCGGGCGCACTTGCTAGATTCCCAACGCCGAATTCAGCAAGTCCTTAACGCCGAGTTGGACGTGCGCTCCATCAACTGATGGGCGGCGGAAAACATCGTCACCCGCAGCCTCGGTTTGGGGTTGCGGGTGATCTTTTGCGCTGAAAGGGCATCCATCAAAAATCCGCCGCGAATATCGCGTTGGGGATCTCTACTCTCGTTTCAGCACCGCGTCGATGGCTTCGCGGAGAGAGCGAATTTTGATCGGCTGCACGAGGATGCGCGCGTTGGGGCTGCCTTTCAAGACGGATTGCAGATTCTTTTGCTTCTCGGACAACACCGCGATCACGCCGGGTTTGCCAGTGGGTTGCGAGCGGGCTTTTTCGTAAGCCCCGGCGATCTCGTTGCCGATGGAATCCCCGAAGAGAATCAGGCAGTCGGGTGGGGCGGTCGCCAGCCGATTCAGTCCCCGTTGCACGTCGCTAAGCATTAACACCCGGTAGCCGTGCTTCGTCAGGTACGTCCGCAAGACATCCTGATGTTTCGGGCGGCCTTCGATGCACATCACGGTAATGGATGAATTGATTTCGGCAGCGGCAGCGGGATTGGCGATCGTCGGAGGCTCCACGTTTTGCGGACGTGCCCCCTGCGGCGTTTCGTCCAGTTCGAGCAGAACCTCGCGCAGGTCAGCGGCGACTTCGCCGGGCGATTGATACCGCCGGTCGGGGTCCAACTGCAAGAGCCGGTCCACAATGTGTTCGATCGAACGGGGGAGGTTCGGCTCCAAGCGGCGGATGGGGCGAATGCCGGCGTAGCGCGAAATGCGGGAACGTTCTTCCCGGCTGCGGGTCGGAGGATAAGGCGGCGTGCCGGTGAGCAATTCGTAATAAATCCCGCCCAGAAAAAACAGATCGCTACGGGGATCGTTCGGCGGAGCGGAGGCGGCATCTTCAATCGTGGCATATTCTAAGGCCCGCGCTCCGCCGCCTTGTTCATCGCCGGCCAAACCGAAATCCACCAACTTCGCCACGCCCAAGGCGCTCATCAAGACGTTGGTGGGTTTCAAATCGCGATGCGTCACGCCTTTGCTCAAAGCATATTCCAACCCCAAAGCCAATTCGCAGATGCAGCGGGTGGCTTCCTTGGGGGACAATTTTTTGCGGATTTGGATGAAATCCCGCAAATTCCCGCCTTCGACGAATTCCATCGTGAAGAAGTGGTATTCCCCTTGGCTGCCCACATCGAAAATCGGCACGATGTGGGGATGCCTGAGCTTCTTGCAAAGGTCGGCTTCGCGGTGGAATTGCTGCACGCTTTTCGGGTCGCTCGCCCAGCGCCGGCGAAGAACCTTCAGCCCGACCATCGTGCCGTCGGTCAGCGAACACGCCCGGAATACGCGGGCGAAACTCCCGGAAGCGTTGCGATACATCACCTTGTAATCGCCCAACACCAACCCATCCAGCGAGCCCTTCTGGAGCTTCGACGTTTGAAACGCGGTTAGGTATTGATGATCCTCCATCACCCGCAACAATTCCTCCGGAAATTGCGAGAACGGCCCCAATTCGGCGCGGCACCGTTCCACTTGCTCGGCGGTGGCCAAGCGGGAATGGACGAGAGCTTGCCCCAATTGATCGATGGTTTTGAACGACATCGAAAATCCAAATGCCATTGTTCGAGAAGCGGAAGCCGATAGCTGACATCCGCCAGATGGGAAGTTGGTTAGGTTGGTCGGTGTGAGGTGTGAATGTCACCCCACGGATTGAGGATGGCCCATTAGATGATCCTACCAGAGAATTTACCAGGTTCAAGACATGACCGGCGTACAAATCTCCCCATAACGAACTTCCCCCGCCGCAATCGTGGCGATAATCTCCAACGGATCGCCCGGGTTTTCGTGGTGAAACAGCATTAAATCTGCCCGCGAACCTCGGCGGAGGCGGATTTCCTCGAAGCCCAGCAAAATCGCGGGGTTTCTGGCCGCCAAATCGCAGGCTTCTTGCAGCGAGAGTTTCGCGAATTCCATCACATTGGCCACGCAGGTATCCGTCTCGACCCCGGAACCGGCCAGCATTTGCCTTTGCCCGGCGATGACGATGCGGCCATCCTCCAGAATTTCCACGTCCAAGCTGCCTTCGGTGTATCGTCCCGGCGGACAACCCGCCAAGCCGGAGGCATCGCAAGTCACGATGGTTCGGTTCATGCCTTTCGTGCCGATGATGCTGCGCACCACGCTGGGCGGCAGATGATGGCCGTCGCTAATCACGCTGGCCCACAAGCGTTTGTCGCCCAATTGTTCCCAAATATAATTCGGATGCCGGCGAATCATGCCGTGCGCTCCGTTGCCCAAATGCGTGCTGAGTCTGGCCCCGGCATCGACGGCGGCGGAAATTTGTTCCGGCGTGGCGGCGGTGTGGCCCAACGAAATCACCACTCCCGCCTTAGTGGCTTTTTGAATGAACTCCACCGCGTTTTCGGATTCCGCCGCCAAAGTCACCAAACAAATTCGCCCGCCCGATAACTCTTGCAGTTTGCTGAATTCTTCCCAATCCGCCGGCCGCACGTGTTCCAATGGATGCGCGCCGCGCGGGCCATCCTCGGCAGAAATGTATGGCCCTTCCAAATGGCAGCCGGGAACCATTTTCTCGACCCAGGTTTCCCTTCGGCAGGCTTCATCAATCGCTTGAAACCCTGCTGCCAGGGCTTCAAAAGAATTGGTGACCAACGTGGGGCACATCCGCGTGATGCCGAAGCGAAAATGCGGGGCGAGCGTGGCGATGACATCTTCCGCCGTCAACCCCGCCTTGCTGAACCAAGTCCCCGCATGCCCGTTGATTTGCAGATCGAACAATCCCGGCGCGATCCAAGGCCACGCGGCGGCATCGCCCGTGGGAAACGCGGGTTCCACCGCCCGAATGCGTTCGCCTTGAATGCTGATGCAAACCGGTTCCCCATTTTCGTACCGCCGTCCAAAAACCTGCATCATGCGTTGCTCCTCTAATCTGCCTCTATCACCGGCGTGCCCAGTTGGAGAGATTCCAAAAACGTGCGGATCTTGGCTCCCATTTCGGGCGAGAAATCTTCTTCGCTGCGAAAGCCCACCGTATCGCGCCCGGCCCAACCGAAAATAATCTCTCCCGCCTTTGTTGGAAAGCGAAAACGATAACGCGGTCCTCGGCGAATGCCGTCCCGCATGGCAATTTTCATAGCTCTGGGGTATTTCTTGCCTTCGGTTTGCTGCTGCACTTCCGCAAACCAGTTGTAATCCCGCCAGGCGCGATCATCCAGGCAAATGATGCTGCCGGGAAACGTGCGAAGAACGTGCCCCAATACCGACATCACAGCAAACGCACCGTATTCGTTATCTCGGATAGTAAATTGTTGCTGTAAGAGTTTTCGGCATGGCGGGACTCCCACTGAATACTTTCACGCATTCTATCACAAATTGGTGCTGATTTTCGCGATTTGATCCGGGGGGCCAACGGCGAGGATTTTTCCGCCGGTTTCCGCCAAGCCCGGACCCAGGTCGATTACCCAATCGGCTTGGGCGATCAGATGCCGATTGTGTTCCGCCACGATCACCGAATGCCCGACCGACAACAGATGATCGAAGCAATTCAGCAGGGTTTGCACATCCGCCGGGTGCAAACCGCTGGTGGGTTCATCGAACAAAAACAAGGTCCGGGCGCGTCGGCTTTCGCACAAAAACGCCGCCAGTTTCAGGCGTTGCGATTCCCCGCCCGAAAGCGTGCCCGTCGGTTGGCCCAAGGGCAGATAATCCAAACCCACATCTTTGAGGCGTTGCAACCGCTTGCGAATTTTGGGCTGCGTGCGGAAGAACGGAAACGCCTCGGCCACGGTCAGGTTCAAAACCTCCGCGATGTTCAAGCCCCGGTAACGGGCGGAGAGAATTTCCCGCCGATACCGCGTTCCTTGGCATTCCGGGCAAACCATTTGCAAATCGGCCAGAAACTGCATCTCGACTTCAATCGTGCCCTGCCCCGCACAATGCGGACACCGCCCGCCCGCAGGCGAATTGAAACTAAAATCCTTCAGACGAAACCCTTGTTTCTGGGCATCGGGCGTGTCCGCGAACAGGCGGCGGATTTCATCGAACAGATTGAGATAAGTCGCCGGGTTGCTTCGCGAGTTGCCGATTAAAGGGGTTTGATCCAACAGCACGACTTCTTCGATTTGCTCGCCGCCCTTGAGGGAATCGAACCCGTTCCGCTCTGAACGGGGAATCGGCTCGCCCAGCGCATGCCGGAGAGCGGGATAAAGCAGATTCTCCAGCAGCACGGTTTTCCCGCTGCCGCTGAGGCCCGTAAGCACGCACAGGCAATTCAAAGGGAACTCGACCGAGACATCTTCCAAGGGAAAACGATTGATGCCCCGCAAAACCAGCGCGGAAAATTCTTGACCGATGGTCTGCGGTTTGAAAGGCCGCTGCACGGTTTCCTGCCCGCTAAGAAATCGCCCCGTGAGCGAATTGGGTTCTGAAGAAAGTTTCGCGGGCGGCCCTTGAAACACCACTTGCCCGCCTTCCGCCCCCGCCCCGGCCCCAAATCGATCAGATGATCGGCCCATTCGAGAAATTGGGCTTCGTGTTCCACGACCACAATCGTGTTCTCGGCGGCTTGAATTCGTTTGAGAACATTGGCAACCCGTTTGCAATCGGCGGGGTGCAACCCCGTGGATGGCTCATCGAAGATGTATAAACTGTTCACAAGCTGATGGCCCACCGTGCGGGCCAATGCCACCCGCTGCGATTCCCCGCTTGATAAAGTGGCCAGCGGACGATTCAACGAAAGATACCCCAAGCCCAATTCCAACAGCGATTCAATGCGGGCGGTAAGTTCCATCAACACGACGGCCATCAGTTTTCGTTCTGCCGGGGTCAACACTCCGGGCAGTGATTGCAGCCAGCTTTGAAATTCAACAAGCGATAATTCCCCGGCCTCGGCGATATTTAATTCACTCACGCGAACCGCCAAGGCGTTCGGCTGCAATTGCCGGCCTTCGCATGCCGGGCAAGGCGTTTTCAAGAGCCATCGTTCAAGAAACACCCGCACAGAGGTTTTGGCGGACTGTGCTTGAAGTTCATCGAACATATCCTGCAATCCGACAAACTCAATTTGCGCATCGCCCGCCAGCAAGCGTTTTTTCTGAAAGGATTTCAATTCCGCGAACGGCACATCCACGGGAATGCCCGCGAGTTTGGCTTTCTGCAACCATTCCGGGGCTTGGGAAGAAAGCAAAGGCTCGCGAAAGCAGGCGATGGCTCCCTCTGCCAATTTCAAGCTGGGATCGGGCACGAGTTGGTCCAAACTCAACTCCGCAACGCTTCCCCGCCCGGCACAGTTCGGACACGCTCCGCCGGGGCTGTTCGCATTGAATAAGTTCGGTTCTGGTTCGGCGAACTCCCGGCGGCAATGATCGCACATCCAGCGGTCGCTAAATCTCGCCACTCGCCAGGGTTTGCCATCCAGCAAAACCGTCTCCGCTGCGGAATCCGGGGATTCCACCCACACCTCGGCATGGCCTCCTCCGGCGGAAAACGCCTGTTCCAAGCTGTCTTGCACCCGTTCATCGGAACTTTGCCCCGCCGTCAACCGATCCACCAACACCAGCAAGTGTTCTTGCTTAGCGTTGTCGGGAAGTTTGTCGGCGCGAAAATTCACCGTGGTTTGGTCGATGATCCCCCGCGTATAGCCCCGTTCGATCCAATCGGCGAGGGAACGCGGTTCCTCTTCATTGTGCGGATTTGCGGGAAATGCGATTTGGAATTTTCGGCCTGCGGGAATCGCATGAATGGCTGCGAGAGTCTGCTCCGGGGTGTTTCGTTGCACCAACTGCCGGCAGTGCGGGCAAATGATCTTGCCGACCTTGGCGAATAACAGCCGAAGATAATGGGCGCTCTCCGTCGCGGTTGCCAAGGTGGCGCGGGAGGAAGAGCGGCGGGCATTTTGGGGAACCGCAATCGCGGGGGGCAGCGGGTCGATGTGCTCGGCTTCGGGCAGAGGCAATTGCTCGAAAAACTGCCTCGCGCGCGGCGAAAGACTTTCCAGATACCGCCGTTGGCCTTCCGCGTAAAGCGTGTCAAAAGCCAAACTGCTTTTGCCGGAACCGCTGACCCCGCTGATCGCGACCCATTTCCCCCAAGGAATCTCCACGTCAATTCCCTGCAAGTTATGCACGCGAACGCCGCGCAACTCCATAGGTTCTCCTTCCACTTTTCCCCGTACCCCGAGACTCCTCCATCTTCACGGGTTATTGTAGAGGGTCGGGGACAAAACCGCCCGTGGGCATGCCGGGGAAGATTTTCAACGCGACTTGGGTTTCCGGCGGTCGATGGACCGCGACCGCAATTTTGTGATCTCCGTCCGGTTCGTGCCGAAAGAAATGCCAATCGGCGGGATTGTCTTCAAAGCCTTCGGCAAAACGAATCTCGATTTTCTCTCCGAAAACATCGGGAAAGGCAAACCCGGCCAAATCCAGCGACAACCCCAAACCGCGGGCTTTGATGTAGGCTTCTTTCAGCGTCCAAAAGCGAATGAATGCCTCCGCCCGTTCTGCGGGCGGCAAGGGTTCGAGTTGCGAGACTTCTTCCGGGGCGAAAAATCGGCGGGCCAAGGGCAAATGTTCGCCCTCGCGGACCGCTTCCACATCCACGCCCACTTCGCCCGCCAAGCTGACCGCACAGGCAACCATCCCCGTCGAATGCGAAAGATTGAACCGAAACCCCATGCCCTCGGCAGGCGAGGCGATCCAAGGTTTGCCCAGCAAAACTCGCTCAAATGTCCAACTTGCGGGGGCCACCGGCAGATATTCCGAAAGCACGCAGCGAAGCAAACCGTGGGCGGCAATATAAGCTCGGCGATCTTTCGCGAAGGCGAACCGCTCCGCGCGAAGTCGTTCTACGGGCGATAAGACCTCGGCCTTGAACTTTGCCAATTCCTCTTCGCAAAACGTCTTGGTCGGCAAAAACCAAAGGTGAACTTCGCGGTGGAGATCGCTCGCATGGGGCATAAAAAACCGCCGACCTGCCGGCTTATTGAGAGGGAGATTCCTCGGCCAACAATCGCTTCGCGAGATGGATTTCGCCCCAGACGGGATCTTCCACGGCCACGGATTCTTCGACTTGAATCCCCTGCCGGTTAAGTTGCTCGACTAACCGCTGCCGAAGCGCGGGGGAATTTAAGATCAATCCGCCGGTGTAGCAAACAGGGATTGGTTTGGAATCCAGCTCGAGTTTTTTCGCGGTGGCGGCAATCAACAGGGCGAGTTCTTCCGCCGCTGAATTCAGGATTCGCTCAGCCGCCGCATCTTCGGTATTCGCCGCTGTTGTCGTGACCACATCCGCCAGGGAAGCAATCCAAGCGCGGTCTCGCCCGCTGAGATAAACCGCTTCCAAAAGATCGTCCGCGCGGTTTAATCCCAGCCGAGTTAGAAAATTGGGAAGCAATAAGGTGGCAGGATCGCGGCCATCCGCAGCACGAACCGCGGCTTTCAAACCGGCGAGAGCCACGGTATACGCGCTGCCTTCATCCCCCATCAAATATCCCCAACCGCCGGTTCTTGCGGTTTTGCCGGGTGGGGAGCGGCCAAAAGTGATCGACCCCGTGCCCGCAACCAAGGCAATGCCCCAACCCGCTTTCGTGCCGGCGGCCAGTAATCCTTCACAATCGTTCACAATTTGGATTCGTGCCGCCAGGTTTTGCGAGAAAGCCCATTCGGTAAAGAGTTTGACTTCTTGCGGGCGATCAACGCCAGCCATTGCCAAGCAAGCGGCATCTGCAGTCTGTGGCGGCAAACCGGCGTTTGTTTGGGCCTGAGCAATTGCCGCCGAAATGTGATCCAACGTGGGATTCAGGCCGATGGCATGTATGTTCGAGGGGCCACCGGCTCCCCGCCCGAGAATCTCCAACGTGCCATCCGGCAGGAGGGATGCGATCCAGGCGACGGTTTTCGTGCCGCCGCCTTCCACCCCGATGATGTTCGCCAAGCGCAGAGGCATGATCCGAGGGAAGGGGCATCATCCAATTGTTCGGTTTTCTTCGCGAAGGTATTTAGATTAAGAGATCAGACTTTGATTTTCCGCCGTTTGAGTTTTCGCGCCTTGGCGCTGGCGGGGCGGCGTCCGTGATTGGCTTTTTTGAGTTTGCGGCCCGTTTTGGCCATGATTTCGCTCCCATGATATTTTTTGAAAAGGATATTTTAGCACAAAAGTGGATTGATGTTCGGGGGAAATTTTAGCAATTGGCAACAGACTCGAACAGTGGCAAACGCAATTTCCGCAAAATCGGTTGTGGATCATTTTGATGGGTTTATCGTCACCCGAAACGTAAGCGAGGCAAGCGATTACCTTGACTCGCTTACGTTTCGGGTTATGGCCAAACCTGCCCGTTTGAACTATAACAGGCCCGAAGAAACCCAAAAAACCAGATTTCTTCCCTCGAAGATGGGGTGATGGTAGCATGACTGTTCCGCGGATTGAGTGGCAGTGTCCGGGGTGTCGCCGAAAATTCGCGATTCCCGACCAACCGCCCCGACCCAAACTTTGCCCCGAGTGCCAGCGGAAAACCACTGCGGCGACACAACCGCCGGCCTCTCAAGAATTTCCCCCCGTTGCCCTGGCCAGTAGCGGGCGGCCTGTCTTTCCTTCCGACCTCCCCGTGGAATTCGCGGATTACCCTGTGGAATCGGCCCCGAGATTGCCCGCGACGCAAACCCAAGCCTCTCGGCCCATCAAACGCCGCCGCTATGAAGTCCTCCGCAGTATTTCCCTGTGGTTCAAGGTTTTGGCCGTTCTCGGTGTGATCGAACTGGCGCTTGCTCTGGTCTTCCTCGGCAAGAGGATTTTAGCAGCCCCGCCGGGGGAGATCAAAACGCAACTGCTTTATGTTTGGTTCGTCACACTCATTGTGGGTGTGACGGCTGTCTTGCTGATTTATTCCTTCGCCGTGTTGCTGTTGGTGGCAATGGACATCGAGCACAACACCCGCGACGAGTGAGTTTGCTCAAGGGTTACCCAAGAAAAACGGCGTTTGGGTTCTGCCGGCGGGGATGTCCTTCCGACTTTTGAAAGCCGCTTGCAGAAACGCGAACAACTCTTGGGGGGTGATCGTCAAATCGCGGTCGGCATCGGCGGGTCCGCCGAATCCCCGAGCGATCTCGTAAGCGAATAGGGTGTATTTCCCCTGATCCAGCAAAAACCCGCGTTCCCCTTCTCCGCAATTGCCGATCACACTCGTCGTTTTCGGGGGAGTCGCCAGACTCTTCAGCACTTTTTGGGGGGAATCCTCGAAACTCGAATCCGTGCCCTGTCCGGGGTGGCAAGTATCCAACAGCAGCAGTTTTTTGGTGGAAGGGCATTTTTCTAGGGCATCGATCAGCCATTGCATCGGGGTGCCGGTCGCCCCGCGCTGGTCCCAATGAAACGCACGGGCGGCAATGAGGTATTGGCCGCTGGGAGCGCGGTAAACGTGTCCGCAAAGATAGACAATTACCTGCGCATCGCGACTGACGGCGCTGAGAAATTGTTCGGTTTTTTCCCGCAATTCCTCGCGGTTGGGATTGGCCAGCACGGTGATGCGGTCGGGATTGAACGCGTAGCGGTTCACCAATTGCTGCTGAATAAGTTGCACGTTCGCGATGGGAAATGAAAGTTTGGCCAACGCCGGGTCTTCGTATTTTTCGATCCCAATGAATAGCGCCGCCCGGTCTTCCTTGACGATGCGTCTTGTGACCAGCACCGTGCTGGCTTCGGGTTTGCTGTCCAAATCGTGGCAAGTGATGTCCACGGTGTCGTATTCCCTGAGGTCCGAGAGCGCCGCGGGTTGCCCGCCCAAGGTGATTTCGCAATCGGCGGGAATTTGCAGCACGCGCTCCTTCCCGGTCTTGTCCGAGATTTTCAATTCCCCGCGTTCCGGCCAGACTTCTTGGATCGAGGCTTGCGAAAGGGTTTGATCCCTGAGCACGAGGATTTCGTGAAATTCGGTGTCGTAGCGAAATCGCAAGCGGTCTTGCAGTTGCAAATCGCCCAAAGTCACTGGCTGCCCGGCCAATGTGATTTCGCAATCCTCCGCCACGGGCAACGTCATTTTTTTTGCGTTTTGCTGATGCCCGAAAGCCACCGTGAGCCGGCGCGATTTGTCCGGCAGATGCGAGACGAAGCCCACACCTTCTTTGAGCGATTTGACTTCCAAAGCCATCACGAATCGGCCGGGTTTGTCGCCGAGTTCGTCCAGATGCGTCACGGTGACTTCATCGTTCTGGTTCACGTCCCGGAGGTGGGCTTTTTTCGGTTGGCCGGCGACCAAAGTGGAAATCTCCGCCCCTTCAGGCACGCGGAGTTCCAAGTCTTCGCGGTGTTCTCCATCGTCGATGGCCAAAAGAATTCGGCTGTGCGCGGTCGATCGACTTGATCACGCCGTGGCTTTGGATCGGGCGGGATGCGGTGATCACGTAACGCTTCCCGCCTTTTCCATCCTCTTGGGTTTCAATCTCGATCCGGTCGCCCGGCTGGAGTTCGCGGAGGACGATGTTCTTCTCGGTGTTGGTCAGATAGATGCGGGGATCTTCGCCCAAGGGGATTTCCTTGGCGAAGGTGCGATCCAGATCGTCCACCTTAATCCTGTTGTCCTTGGGATAAACTTCCCTCACCAACCACACGAGTTTTTTAGGGGATTCGGGGGCTTTCGAGCCGGGAAAGAACAACAGAACCAAGCAGAGCAACAGCGAGAATGCGAGCGCCCCGCCCGCGATCATCACGCGCTTTTTGCGGGCGTGGTCTTCGGCATCTTCCTCGGCGGCGATTTCGTCTGGGTCTTCGGACTTCACGAGTTTGAGGTCGATTTTCAAGTCCGAAAGCGCCGCATCCGCCGAAGTGTAACGGGCGGACTGCGGTTTCTCGATCAGTTTTTCAATCACGCTCGCCAAGTCTTCGGGCACGCCTTGCAGCACGCGGGCCACGGGAGGCAGTCGGCGGTCCGGGGCGGCGTGCCACATCATCCAGGCGATTTGCTTATTTCTGCCGAAAGCGGAGAGGCCGGGAAACAGCGTTTCAAAGTTTGCCCCGCACATCAATTCGTAGGCGCAAAAGCCCAGCGAATACAAATCGCTGGGTGGGCCGATCTCGCCGAATTCTTCGGAGACCACTTCTGGGGCCATGTATTTGGTGGTTCCCTTGATAAGGCTGCCTTCATCGTCGCTGACCCTGCGGGCCAGGCCGAAGTCCCCGATTTTGATTCGCCTGCGGGAATCGATCATCATGTTGCTGGGTTTGATGTCCCCATGCACGATGCCCCTTGCGTGCAGATATTTGAGCGCCCTTAAACTGTGGGCCAGCGTGGTGCGGACGGAAGCAATCGGCATTTGCCGATCGCCGAAGCGCTCCGACAAGCTGGTTTGCATCAGCTCCATAATCACCCAGCCGCGTTCGCGGTGAAGATCGTAAATCGTCACGATGTTGGGATGGCTCAGCGAGGCCAGCAATTGGGCTTCCTGCCAAAACCGTTCCAACTGGGCGGGGTCTTCCAGGTATTGCTCGTGAATTTTTTTGATCGCCACTTCCCGCCCGAGTTCCTTATCGCGGGCGCGGTAGACTTTGGCGAAGCTGCCGCTGCCCAGGGTTTCGAGCAATTCATACCGAGAATCGAGATCCACAAACGGCCTCCTCACGGCCAAAAAGTTTCATCCGCAGATTTTGCATCCTTCGATTATGGTCGATTGCAGACGGTGCGGAAAGCGTTCCTTTTCGGAAGCCGAGGAAATCTCGCAAATTCGCCGGCGAACTCACGAGGGGCGCAAGCTTCCTAGGCGTGCGGACCATCGGGGAGTTGGGGCGGGCGGAAAAGTTGTTCCACCAAGCCGTGGGCGCTCACCACGCCCACCGTTTGGGAACCCTGCACCACCAGGCCGCAATCCATGTCGTTTTCGCGGAGTTCCAGCAGGGCTTCCAATTTTCCCCGGCTCGCGGGGATGTGAGGCAGCGGGTACAGCAACGACGAAACCGGCTTCCGCGAGACCGACACATCCACGACCCGCACGTACCCGAACCAACTCGCCGCATCATCCGTTTTCCGAATCGGAACAATCGTGATTCCATATCGGCGGGCGAAGTCCAAAATTTCCACGCGGGAAGCACCTTCCATCAACCCCAGCACCCGATGGGAAGGCGTGGTCGCAGACAGCACCGATTGACCGGCCACGTTCATCGCCCCCCTGACCAAGCGGGTTTGCACTTCGGTCAAAATCCCTTCGTGATGCCCTTGGCTTAACACCTGAACCAAACGATTTCGTCCCAGCACCAACCCGGATTGCTGCGTTTGGCCTCCGCCGAGTTTCTCGAACAATTTGCTAATCGCAATCAAAGGGAAACTGACGGGCAAGAACAAATAGTAGAAACCCAAAAGCCGATTGGCATCTCGGCGGAGCAGGAACAAGGGGGCGCGATAGTAAAGGTTTTTCGGCAACAATTCGCCGCCGATGAATACCAAAGGAGCCGCCAGCAGCGTGCCGAGAATCTCCAGCCACTCGGCATTGGTTTGGAAGATCGCGAAAGTCCCCAGGCCGATTGCCAACGTGGTCAGATAGTTGGCGACGTTGTTTCCCACCAAAGTCGTGGCTACGAACGTACTGGGATTTCTCGCGAACCACAACAACCGCTTGGCGATGGCATCGCCCGCTTGGGCATCAATGCTGATTCGCAAAAAGCTCGCCCGATAAAACCCCGTTTCGGCCCCGCTGAAAAACGCCGAGAGCCGCAACCCCAATGCGAACAGAAAACAGGCAACGGCAAGTTGAACGAACGGCGACATGGCAAATTGAAGCCTACGGGTTGCTAACGGTTGCGGGGTCTCTTTGGAAAAAACTCTCGTGGATCGCCGCTCCGACGTGGTTGAGTTGTCCTTGGAAACGGTCGATGAATTGGTGCATGCCTTGGGAGATCACATCATCGATGTGGGTGTAATCCAACTCGGCCTTCAAGCGGCCGACTTGTTTCTCGGCGGGATTGCTAAACCCGCCCCCTGCCACACCAGTGACGGCATGCAGCGATTCTTCCACGCGAATAATGCAAAAGTGCATCGAACGGGGAAACAGCCTGTCCAAAATCAGAAAGTCTGCGACTTTGAGCGGCACGATTCGGCCGTGAAATTTGCGGTACATCTGCAAGGCGCTGGTGCATTCCAAGAGCGCCGCCCATTGAATGGCATCCATCGGCGTGCCCACGTTTTTGGGGTCGGGCAGGAGGATGAAGTATTTCACGTCCAAAATCCGCGATGTCTTGTCCGCCCGTTCGAGCAACCGCCCGATGCGGCTGAAATGCCAGCCTTCGCCTTGGGACATCGTGGCGTCGGTGACGCCGGCAATCAGATGGCTGCTGCGTTTGATGTCGTTCAAAAAATCGAAGGGCTGGCTCAATACGGGCCTTGCCGCCGCGCCGCGAACTTGGAGGAAAAACTTGTTGATCTCTTCCCACATCGCGGTGGTCAGATTTTCCCGCACGCAGCGGGCGTTTTCTCTGGCGCGGTTCAGGCAGGACAAAATCGAATTGGGGTTTCGCGTGTCGAAGGTTAAAAACTGAAACACGCTCCGCTGATCGTAACTGTTGGAGCCGTAATGTTCCTCGAACAACGCTTCATCGCCGGTGGTATAAATCAAGGGGGCCCATTGCGGGGTGAAGTCGCCTTGAAAACTCAGCGTGAGATTGTGGTTCACCTCGATGAAGCGGGCCACGTTCTCGGCCCGTTCGATGTATCGGCTCATCCAATAAATGGATTCTGCAACCCGGCTTAGCATCCCGTTGCCCTTCTATTCTTAATGATTTTACGACCTTAACCCGAAGCGTTCGCGAGAGAACCGATTCGTTCCTCGTTTGCGCTTCGGGTGACGAGGGGCTGAACTTACTCCGAAGATTGCGACTGGGATTGGTTCGTCCCGTTTGCGGATTGCGATTGCTGATTTTGCAGCGGGACAATTTGATCGGCGGCTTGGGATTGGCCGCCGGCCAGCACCCAGGTGTTTTTGCTGCCGCCGCCTTGCGAGGAGTTGACGATCAGCGAGCCTTTTTTCAATGCCACCCGCGTCAATCCGCCGGGAAGAACGTAAATGTCTTCGCCGCAAAGAATGAACGGCCTTAAATCGACGTGCCGAGGTTCGGTGTGGTCGCCCACGATGGTCGGCACGGTGGAGAGCGTCAACATCGGCTGGGCGATGTAGTTGCGGGGGTTGGCTTTCACGGCCTCGGCACATTTCTCGCGTTCCGCCTTGGAAGCCTGCGGACCCATCAGAATCCCATAACCGCCCGATTCGTTGGTGGGCTTGACCACCAGTTTATCCAAGTTGGACAGTACATAGTCTTTCTCTTTTTCTTCCGCACAAATGTAAGTCGGCACGTTCGGCAGAATAATGTCCTCATTCAGATAGTATTTGATGATTTGGGGAACGTAGGTGTAAAGCGCCTTATCATCCGCGATGCCAGTGCCCGGCGCGTTGGCCAGCGTGACTCCGCCCGCTTTCACCACGTCCATCAAACCCGGCACTCCCAAGCAGGAATCTTCGCGGAAACATTGGGGATCGAGAAAATCATCGTCGATTCGCCGATAGATCACATCCACCGGCTCTTTGCCTTTGGTGGTGTGCATCACCACGCGGCCGTTTTCCACGCTGAGGTCGGAACCCTGCACCAACTCCACGCCCATTTGCTGGGCGAGGAAGGAATGCTCGAAATAGGCCGAGTTATAAATCCCCGGCGTCAGCACCACGGCGGTGGGGGAATCCGCCGAGGGCGGGGCGGTTTCCAACAGCGTTTGCAGCAGGCATTCCGGGTAGTCTTCCACGGGAGCCACCGGCGTGCCTTGAAAGACCTCCGGCAGAATCCGCTTCATAATTTCGCGGTTCTCTAAGACGTAAGACACGCCGGAGGGGCAGCGCAGATTGTCTTCCAGAACGTACATTTGCCCATCCGCATCGCGGACCAAGTCGGTTCCGGTCACGTGCGCCCAAACGCCTTTCGCCGGTCGCATGCCTAGGCATTGCGGGCGGTAGGTTTTCGCGGTCACGATCATCTGTTCGGGCACGATTTTGTTTTTGATGATCTGCCCTTTGTTGTAGACATCATCAATAAACAAATTGAGCGCCCGGATTCGTTGCTTCAGCCCGTTTTCGACCATCAGCCATTCCGCCCCATCAATGATGCGGGGGATGACGTCGAAGGGCCAAATTTTTTCGCTGCCCGCCTGATCGCCGTAAACTGCAAACGTGATGCCGCGATGCAGCAAGGTCGATTCCGCCCGGCTTTGCCGTTGGCGAAGATCGTCCGAAGTCAGCCCCTTTAATTTCTCGGCGAAGATTTTCCGCCGGGGGTGGCCGTCGGGATGGTACATTTCATCGTAAAAGCCATTCGGCATGGCGGCGGGTTCGCTCATGGGATCTCAGAGATTTTCGAGCCGAAGTCTGGTGAAAGGCGGAATCGCCAACACCACAGGGACAGCAAGCAGAGCACATGCCGGGTCTTTTCAGTTCATCCATTACGGGTTGTAGCTTGCGGGCTTGGGTAATTCAAGTGGAAGCTTTCTGCCGATCACGAGTCAAAGAAAGCGGATGCTTACGGTTCGCAAGGGGAAAGTCAACCGGGGCGTTTTGCCGCTGCGATTCGTAAATCCCCAGAATCATCTCGGTGGCGGCAAGGGCGTCTTTGGCTCCGCAAACGGGTTGGCGATCGGTTTTGATCGCCGCCAATAAATCGTTGACCGCCGCCGGATGCCCGCCCGCGTAACCTTTGTCGTTGCGGGTTTCGGGTTGATTTAAGCCGTTCGAGGAAATCGGCTGCCATTGGGATTTGGTCGCTCCCGAAGCCCAATGGGAATCTTTTAAGAGCCAGGCGGTTTCCAAAAATCCCGAAGGCAATTCGATCACGCCTTGGGAACCGTAGATCATCAAGCCGAACCGCGAAGGCTTGCCGGCCATGTTGCGGTGTGATGCGAAATGGCCTCGCACGCCGCTGGGGAATCCGTAAATCGCATCCACGCCATCCCCCGCGATCAGGCCGAGTCCTTCCGCTCCCTCCACCACGTCTTTTTTGGTAATCGGTTTGGCATTTGCCGTCACGCGGGCAAAGCACCAGGCCGCATCTTCGCCGAGAACCGCTCGCATCAAATCGAGCATGTGGCTGCCCAAGACCCACAAATCTTCCCCGCCGCCGCGACGGTCTTCCTTGCCCGCGCCCGCAGTTCGAGAACCTCGCCAATCTCGCCGTTCGCGATCAGCTTTTTGATCGGTTCCAATTGTGGCGTGTAATGCGCGATGTGGGCAATGCCCAATTTCAAATGCCGGGAGTCGAGCGCCTGCACCACTTCATCGGCTTGTTCCAGCGTGGGACAGAACGGCTTTTCCATGTAAACGTGGCAGCCGTGTTCCGCCGCCGCCATCAGCATCGCATGATGTTGGTCGATCCAACGCGGGCAGACCGCCACGATGTCAAACTTTTCCGTGTCGAGCATTTTCCGATAGTCGGCATACCCGGTTTTCGCTCCGGTCGACTTGACGACTTTGGCCAATCCGCCGGGGTGCGGGTCGGCGACGGCAACGACTTCGGTTTCGGGGATCTTCTTCCAAACCTGATCGACCCCGTGCCCGTAATCTCCGCGTCCCGTGTGCCCGATCAGACCGACTCGCAGTTTTTTCTGAACGGTGTTGTCCATGCCCATGCCGAAAATCCTCGCGTGAAGACAGTAGAATCATCCCATCGCCCCGCCAGCGTATCCCGCCCGAAACCCCAAGGCAAGCCGCGATCTCAGTAGCATTTGGTTTTGACACAAAGGGACTGCAAAGCGAAGACCGCAAAAACGTTGATACGAAATGTTGATAGGATTTGCCATCCACAGGTTTTTATGCTCAAAATTCAACGTAGTCTTTGAATCGATCATTGATTTGAAACATTCGTATCCCGCGCTAAAATTCCCGTTCTGAGCGAATCCCCCGGATTGGCGAAACAGCCTGGGATTCCTGAAAAGTTCCTCAGACGAAAGTCATTGAAGTTGCAATCACCCGCCGAAGAAAGTACGATCCGCTTTGAAAGCCATTTTGGCTACCAAAACCATTCGGGGGATTAGCTCAGTTGGGAGAGCGTCTGGCTGGCAGCCAGAAGGTCAGGGGTTCAAGTCCCCTATCCTCCACCTTTGTACATTGCACTAACTCGCAAGAATCCGCAAGCCCTTGCATTACTGGGGTTTGCGGTTTTTGCATTTTTGGGGATTGCGAATCTATGCGAGTGTACGCGGTACTGTACTGCGCCGGATTCTGCGCCACACTGAACACGGCCTTTTGGAAATGATCGTCGGTCACTTGCAGGTAATGCAGTTTCGCCACCGCTTCGCTATTTCCCAGCCACGCACAAACCACATGGGCGGGGAATTGTTCGCTCAGTTCCGTTTGTCGTGTGGAACGTAAGTTTTGCCAGAGTTTGGGCCACGGTTGAAGACCCGCCCGAAGCACAATCTTTCGCAGGTACGTTCCCAGGTTGGCATGGGTTCGCAGGTTGTCCGGCAGAACGTACACCGCCCCCGGTTCGGCCAACTCGAATTGTTCATCAAGAAAGGGTTTCAATTCGGGAAACAATGGAATCACTCGCGATTCACCCCCGGCATGATGTTCCGTTTTCGGGCTATTGATGGTCAGCCGATTTTGCTCCCAATTCACATCCACCCATTTGAGCAAAACCGATTCGCTCGGCGTCCGCAATCCGCCAAAACGCGCCAGAGCGAACAATAACCGCCAAGACGCATTCGGGCAGGCATCGTTCACCCTTTGGGCATGATCCCGGCTCAGAAAGTAATACCGCCCCGGATTTGCGAGATTCGCGGATTTCAATTCCTCGAATGGGTTCCGCTCAGTGAAACTTTTCTTGACCGCAAACCGAAAGAATTGCTTGGCGAATTGGCATCGCTTGCGAAGTGTTGTTTCCGCCAACCCTTGTTCCTTGCAGTACAATCGCCATTCTTCCGCATCGCCGGGCGAGATGCTGCAAACGGGCTTGCTCTTGCCGAAGAAATCTTCCAAAAGGCGACGGGTTTGCCCCCAAACGGTCAGCGTGGCGGGTTTCACATCAGAGCGGATCGAAAAATAATGGTCGAGAAACTCCCCTAAGTTCATCCGCGTTCGCTGGTCCGCTTCCACCAATCCCGCGCGGGCCAGCTTGTTGCGCAGGTCGGTTCCCAGGTTTGCCACCCAAGCGGCGGTTTCGGGGTCAATCGGCGTTCCCATCGCTTGGGCGTTGACCAGATATTCCACGCGAATGCAAACCGTTTCCGCCGCTTTCTTGGCCAGCCGCCCCAACCGGATCGCCTTTCGTTTGCCATCAAGAGGGCTGAGAAATAGAATCCGCCGCCCGCCGCCATTGTCTGTTGAGAGACTCGCCATTGTTGTTTTCACTTTCTTGAAAAGTGTCCTGAGTTTTTGAGCGTACCGCATCGGAATCGCCGATGCGAGACGGATTGACAATTTCGAGAGCCAAACGCACATCGGCCACGGTCGCGGTTTGGGCATCCAAGACGATCTTTCCCGTCCGCAGATAATCCAAGATCGCGGGCTTGTGGGTTCGCAGTTGTTCGAGCAATTCGGGCGTGATGGATTCCTTGGGAGCGAATCGCAATCGGTCGCCATCGGCTTTCAATTGGATGCCCAATCGGGCCAGTTCGGTCAGCAATTGGGGGAGGGTCAACATATTTCGCCCCATTCGTCATCGTCGGTTTGCGTTTCTGGTTCGGGGGTGTCAATGTTGTCAACATCAACGAAACTTCGGGAATCGCTTGTTTGGAGAGGTTTCGTTGACGTTGACACTGTTGACAAATGAAAAACGCGGGTTGGCCGTCCCCCTTTCGGTGTCGGCGGAGAATCCTTCCAAGAGCCGAAGCCAGCCTTGGCGAGTTCCATCAGCGCGGCTTCTCCCGCCCCGCTTTCACGCAACCATCGACAACCCATCTGCACATCGCGGGCCGTCACTTCTCCCCCGCGATTGGCAATCCATTCCACCAATCGCCGTTGGTCGCGGTCGGTCTCGGATTCCGCTAGCATCGCATAAACCCGCAAGGCTTCCCCCTTGAACCACGTCGCCAGCGTGATGGCCGCGTTCATGCTGGCGAGGTCCAGCATCTTGGCATCGGTCAGGGCAGAGTCATCCGCCGCCCAACGGGTAAGATGGATGACCAGGGCCAACCGGGCAGCGTAACCCTCTAGCTTACTCCACGCCGCGCATAAGTCGCCGGTCAGGTCCATTTGCTCCCGATTGTGGGAGTCGTAATACGCGATGAATGCGGACTTGGCATCGCGAGTCATTCCCACCAGCGCGGGCATTGGGTCGCCGTCATCAGCTTCCGTCATTTCCAATGAATGCAATCGGCCTATCACGTCCGCGATAGCAGTTTCCACCGATTCGTGAACTTCGGCTTCCGACCACCGCTTGGGTTTTCTCGGCGGACTGGCCAAGAGCAACCGGGCCGCAAGCCCCGATTCCCGATGTTCGGTTCCCAAAACTCGATGCAAGATCGCGGGTTGAATTCCCCCGGTAATGCAGACAGCCGCCGATGGAACATAGATTGTGCGGGGTTGTCCGGTCTTACGGTCAATCGTGATGGATTCGCCATCAAACATGCTCAGCCAGTTCGCGGAATCGCCGCTTTTGCTATTGGCGTATCGGTCGAAAGATCCCAGCCAGCCGGCAAGTTCATCCCGTTCCAACAAAAGTCCCCTGGGGTTGTCGCGAAGAATCGGCGTGAGTCCTTCCACGGTGGTATCGCTCACACTGTACCGCTTCGGTTTTGGCGGGTCGGGGGGCGTGGGCGGGTCATTCAGCGTTTTCTTGTCGTGCCTCCATTCGGCCATTCTCTTTTCGTGCAAGAGCATGGCCATCTGGTATTTCTCTTGGGCAGCAAGCTGGTCCCGCATGGCTTGCTGTTGCCTTTCACGGAGGGCTTTCAGGGCCAATTTGAACGCGGGGCTTTTCGCCGTGCCTGACTCCCCCACAATCGCCGCCCAAATAATGGCGGGGGCGAGCCAAGTGCGCTTAACCCGCAGCCGCCGCGAATTGCCGATGGCCGCCCCCAAAACGCAGAGCAAGGGCATGGCGATGAATGCGGGGTCGCAACCGATGGCCTTGCTTCCCGACTTGATGAATCCGCAAACGGGTTCGGGCAATACCTCGACAGGGAAGGGCCGATATTGGGCGGGCGGGCTTGCCGCTTCTTTCGGGGCGGGGCAACTTGCCTTTTGATTGTGCCCCGTCGCTTGATATAATCCCTGAGAGAATGTTTGTTTGGGGGTGTCGCTCATTGGGCTTCACCCCCTTTCTTGTTTTGCTCGATCCACGTTTTCAAGTCGGCCACCGCGTAGCGTTTTGCTTTGCCGATTTTGATGTGTGGAATCTCGCCTGATGCGCCGCCAGCTCAAACATAGTACGCGGGCAGATGCTCAGCATCTTCGCGGCGGTTGCTTCGTTGACCAGCAATGGGTCCAGCAAGGGTTTGGTGGGGGGATTATTCATGCGATCCACCCCCTTCCCGATCTTGCTTTCCCTCCAACCGCTCGCGCAGTTCCGCTAATCTCAACAGGCGTTTGAGCAGATCCACCGCCCGCAGATGGGGGGCCAATTCCCGTTTGACTTCATCGGGATGCGGGAATGCGCTCCAGTAAGTTCTCGGCCATCAAAAAATCCTCCACAAACTTCGGATGTAAACCACACACGAAGTCTATGAAGGAAAGCCGACAACCCACGGGACAATTGGCTTGGGAAATGTCCCTTTAACTGTCCGAACTGTCCGGGGGCTTTACCAGCCGCACCCGGCGTTCCGATTCGAGGATTTCCAAGTCGATTTTGAAACGGTCAAAGTTTTTACTAAGGGCCTCTTTAATTCGCTTCAATGCTTTGTGAACCGCTTCATTCGTGGGCCGGTCATCCCCCCGAAATGCCTTTTGGGGCAAGCCATCCCAACCCACTAGCCGAGTATGCTTCCAAAGGCATTCCACAATCAGCCGGGCAGGTTTCTGTCTGGCGCTCCAAATGGAAAGCACTTCCATCAATTGTTCGCGGTCTTGGTTGTCCGCAGGGTCGGCGGTTTTGGGAGCATCGCTTGATGTAGCGGAATTCTCAGGGATTGGTGTGGCCGGCTGATGGCTTTGAGACGGTTCAACACCAGCGGAAGAAGAATCCAGAGAACTTTGAACTAACCGCAGCATTTTTTCGACGGGCATCCCGAAACAATCATTCCGCGAAATGCCGTGTTCATCAAATGCCCATTCAAAAAGATATTCGAGTTTATCAGTTTGGTTATCGGCCTTGTATTCATCGTGGCGATCTTCTCGGCGGGCCAATTTATGGGCTGCACGATTCAATTTACTCCACGCCTTCCCTTTTAGGAGTCGAGGCGGAATCGGTTCCTTGTATTTGTCAAAGCATTGAAACGCGATCCAAAGTTCCAAGATTTTGCCATCGCGAGACCGGCAAGTATCACATGATCGGCTTTTATTTTCCGATTCGAGTTCACCGCCACATGAAGGGCAACGCAAATCTGATTGCGACATTGGCCACGTTCCTGATATTCGTGGTCAGTCCTGAAAAGAGAAAACGCGGCGAGTCGTTTCAGGATAACGGTGTTCGGGAGCTACCCTAGCCGCGGCTGGTTTAATTAGTCGCTGAGTGGTAATGTGAAAACCCGCCAGCCAAGGCTGACGGGCTTTTTGATTCTCAGGCAGAGAGAACCATTGAAGTTTGGCAACTGCATGGTAAATCTCTCCGCCGATGTCGTCAACACGGGGAGATTTGGCCAATGGCAAAGAAACAGTCAGCATTTGTGGAATGGATGGGGCCAACTCTTAATGCACTTCGGGATTTGGACGGCTCCGGGAAACCGCGGGAAGTGTCAGATTGGATAATCGAACACTGCGGAATTAGTGACAAGAAACTCGAAGAAACGCTCAAGTCAGGTCAGACGAGGTTTTACAACCAAGTTCATTGGGCAAGGCAGTATTTGGTTTGGGAAGGATTGCTTGATAGTTCAAAACGCGGCGTTTGGACTCTGACACCCAAGGGCTATAAAACGTCACTAAATAATAAGCAATCACATGACATTTTTCTGAAGTGGGTCAAAATTCACGCCGATGCTCGAAAGCAGAACGAAGACTCTGAGCCGGAAACGCCGACTTCATCTGAACTCGACACCAAAGAATCTGATTATGAAAATGATTTCCTCAACGAAACTGAAGATGACAATCAATACAAAAATAAAGCCAAAGCCCGATTGTTAAAAAAATTGCAGTCCGTGACTCCCGAGGGATTTGAACGCATTTGTGCGTTGCTTCTTCGGAAAGTCTGGTTTCGAGAAAATCAAAGTCACGGGACGCCCAAGGGATGGGGGGATTGATGGAATCGGAATCCTTAGAGATCAATCCTTTTGTGCGTTTGAAAGTTCTCTTTCAGTGCAAACGCTATAAGGGAACAGTTTCGCGGGCTAAGGTGGGAGACTTCCGCAATGCGATGATGGGAAGGGCCGAAAAGGGCATCATCATGACAACAGGGATATTCTCACGGGATGCTTGGAAGGAAGCAGAGAGAGAAGGCGTACTCCCCGTTGAACTCGTCGATGGTGACAAACTTGTGGAAATATTCATCGCTGTGGAACTGGGAGTAAACCCCAAAACCGTGACTGTGTACGAACTGGATCATTCATTTTTTTCTGAATACATGCCCAACGAAACAAAATAAGAGTTCACCTCGGATTAGAAAACGTCGCCCAACTTGCGGCGGAGAAAGTGTCAAATTCTGTTGCAATTCGCCATCTTTGGGTTTTGCGTCGGTCGTTTTGCCGTTGGTTCGGGATTGCGTTTTCATCGGGGCATCCTTGCAAAATGTTCAAATGGAAAGTTCAGTTTGTCTAATTGGAAAGTCAACTCGATTTGCTCGTTTTGTCGGCTTGGAAAGTAGGCTCCGCGATGTGAGATGGTGGGTAGGAAAGGTGGGTAAGTCGATTCGCTCGTTTTGTGGGGTTGGAAAATGCGCTGCATTGCCGCCACATTTTAGCGCGATTTTTCATTGTTCGGTGGGAAAGTTCGGTTAGAGATTCGGCGGAATCCCCGGCTGACCATCCCCTGACTTGTGAAAACAGACATGAATCCACGAAAAGGCGGAATCCCCGGCTGACCTCCCAGCCGTTGCGATTCATTGTAGGTGGGAAATGTAGGTTAAATGGTTCAGAGGCGGAATCCCCGGCTGACCTCCCAGCCGTTGCGATTCATTGTAGGTGGGAAATGTAGGTTAAATGGTTCAGAGGCGGAATCCCCGGCTGACCTCCCAGCCGTTGCGATTTGTCATTCACATTTTAGCCGCTATCGCCAAGAGCCAACCGTATGATGGCATCCCGCACCGCCGGGGAAAGCGTTGGCCAGCGTTCCATTAGGTTTTGCAAATCGGCATCCCGTGCGCCGGATTCTGCGCCAAGCCCGATGGTCGATTGCTCTAAACCAATTGCACCGAAAGGGGTTGCGTCAAGGGGTTCAAGTCCCCTATCCTCCACTTAAGCCGCCTATTGGCGGCTTTTTTCATGCGCCGAACTGATTTCAGCACAACGATTTAGGGATTTTCAGCGGTGTGTGAGTGGAGTCGGTTGTCGGATTCTGTGTCGGATTTGGTGTCGGATTGTGTCGGATTTCGGTAGAATGGCCCTCGTCTGCGACTTGCGATGAGAGGTGAACCGATGCCGACGTACCGAACCAAAATCTGCAAACCGGATCGACGGGGATATTACCGCCCCGAGGTGGGCGGCAAGCGGTTCACGGTCGGCCACAAGAACGACATCAGCGAAGGCGAAGCTCAACGTCGGCGGGACGCCTTGTCGCTGCTTTACAACCGGCAGCGAGAGACGCATGGAATGGATCGTTGGGCGGGCTGGGTTCTGCCCTATGCCTTCAAGCTGGCGAAGGGAGAGCAAGTCGTCTTTACGGTTTCCGAGCAATCCCACGAAAACGTCGGCCAAGCTGCCGAGGAAGCAATCCTGCTTGAGCAGCTTCGCAGCGTGGGTCTTGCCATCAATCCCTCCGATCCAAAAGTCATTGCTCAGGGCGAACGTCAACTTCGAGAGTGGATCGATCAGCGGGTTCGTGCAGCCGTGTCGCAGACCATCACTGCAACTACGGACCACATGGGATTAACCGGAGCATTGGCCGAACGAATCACCGGCACGCTTCCAGACCGAACCGAGTCCGAGACTCGTACATTCCACGACGGTCTGCGTGCCTACCAGAAAAACGTTGAGAAAACAGGCAAGCGTCTCGACGATGGCGAGCTTGCTCCCTCACCCAAAAACTACATCGATTGGAGCCGTTGGCTGGAGAAAGCTGAGTCCGATTTTGCGATGTGGGAGTTGGACAAACCCAAGCTGGAAGAGATCGTGGCCAAATAGCGCAACCGTCCGACCAGCGCCAGCACAGGCAAGCGTATTTCGCATTCTCATGCGAAGCACATGTTGGATGGACTTTGGGCCGCTCTGACGTTTATCGACGAATCGCCAAGTTGGAAGTGGTCCTTCCCTCCGGGCACCCGTCGCATCAAGCGAACACCGAACCGACTCGACAGTGACCGCAAGAAATCTCGGGCACGACGCATCGCCGGGATGACCTACAGCCCGGAACAACTTGCCACCATCGCTCGCCAGTTGAAACCGCTGGGCAAGCTGGTACTCGGACTCGGCGTGAATTGTGCCATGCAACCTGCGGAGTTTGGTCGGGTCGAGATCGAAGACTTTTACACGATCCACCCCGAGACGGACGAGAAGGCGAACTGGATCATCTTCGACCGACCCAAGACGCACGAGTACGGCGAGTGGCTCTTGTGGGATGAGGTCGCCACGCTGGTCCGCTGGGGCATCAAACGTGCCAGGCGGCTGAACTCGGAGCGTATCGTCGTCCAGAATAACGGCAAGTCGTGGTACAGAGACGGCACGGGCAATCCCGCTGGGAGAATCGGAGCATGGTGGCAAAGGAGGCCATGCCCCGGCGATCCAACCCATATCGGAGTCGTGACCAAGCTCGAACGAGATGTCGAAGGTTTCCCTCGTTACACCATCAAGACCCTTCGCAAAACCCTGCCCCACCTGATCCGCCCCAAATACGGGAAGGAGGTCGCCGATCTGGTCAACGCTCGCCATGTCGATGATGACGGCAGGATCGCCGGGTCAGACACCGACCGCTATGCCGACCGACTCTACGACAAGGTGGCAGAGGCCATTCGAGAGATGGAGTCGCACTTCCGTCCGTTCCTCGATGCGCTGGGTGAGGGGCTTGACGACCTCGACTCAGACCTGATGGACGATCTCGTCATTGAAGAAGTGTGATCTCGTGGGTCGGCACCGGTGCGCACGCCCGACCAGATTGAGTTTTTCATACCCCGCTATTAGCTGGGGAGTGAATTTGGGCAGGAGTGAGCGTCCCGCACAAGTTCCGAACGACGCTCTGTTTTCAAAACGCTTGCGGGTCGAGTTGGCACGGCTCCCACGAAAAGGCGGGGGGCTTAAGTAGCTTGACTGACTCTCTCGAAAAAAGTTCTGACAATTACAAGTCCTTTCATAAAAAGAACTTGCGCCACGTTCGCCGACTTAAAGTATTTTCGGGAAGCCCTCTAACTTGTTTTCCTTCAGTAACTTATGGCGAGTGGCTCGCTCCTATTCGTCGTCTTAAACTTCCCCACCAGTCTGACCCGCCGCAGAACCCACGATGCTGCACTCAGTTACGCCGACACCTTAAAGAATAAGTCGTCTTAAACAACTGTAGATAAAGACTTTGCGACGAATATCGTCCCTTTACGCCGTGGATTCCCGCCGTACAATGCCAGTGGAAGCGAAGGAAACTCGCTCCCAAAAACCAATCGGCTCCCAAATGGCTGGCACGGCGTGGCAGTCGTGTCAGAGGGAGCGGGTCAGGTAGGTAGAACGGGGGCAACCCAACTAAGGATAACCGCCTAGCCAGCGGGAAACGTGCCCGGCCTCTGACCCAGTTTTGTCGCATAGCGTTCTAACGACAAGACCCGCACTGAAGGCGCTGAGTATGCGCCTTCAGTGCGGGTCTTCTCGTTTTTTTTGGCCTCAGCAGAAGGAGTACACACACATGAACCAGGCAACAACCGCAGCCAATTGGTCGTGTTCAAAACAGGAGCGGCATCATGACTGACTCATCAGGGGCGCTCTTACTTGCCCCCGTCGCTGAATACCGTGGAATCGCACTCGTCGAGAGAAGGGGTGAGAAGAGAACCGTCTGGCGGGGAGTGGAATACCGAACCGATGGCCAGGTTCATCTGCTAAAGAGGAGTGCCGCAAACGAGAAAACTGAAATCTGGACGCTCGAAAGTGAGAAAGCGGCAAAGGCGGTCATTGACTCAATGTTCGAGCCAGGCTCGCCGCAATGTGATTTTACTGATCGTGTCCTCACCAACCCACCGTATGGCAGTGAAGTTGGCCTTGATTTTCTTTCCGTTCTCGATGTGTTGATCGTGAGCAAAGCGTGCGAGGAGGTGATCGCAGATTTCCTACGCTGGAGGAACAGCGGCGGGCATTGGGAGTGGGACGACTTGCAAGAGGTGTTTGCTGCGAAATCATCAGGTGAAGGATGATGATGACGCCCCCCCCTGCAAACACAGAGCGGCCTGATTTCGCTCTCAGACGTTGAACCCCGAGATGTCGAATGGCTTTGGGCAAACCGAATCCCACTTGCATCGGATGCACTTCGACCGAACCAAGGCCGATCCGTTGCAAAACACGCTTCTGGCGACCATGAACCTCCTTGGACGAGTCCAGATCATGCCTCTCCCACGCATGAACACCAAGCGTATCCGATGACACACACCAGACTCGGTTCGGGAACGCATCATAGATCACCCTGAGCTTGTGGAAGTGTTCGACCGTGGGGATTACCACCGGCTTCTTTTGCCTTCCTGATTCATACCATCCCACGATGAAATCCTTGGCGTCGAAATCGATCAGATTGAACATGGTGTGGCTGGCACGGAAGAAGCCCAGCCATTGCAGGCCGGGCGGCGGGTCTGGTTCGCCATTCGCCTGCTTCCACCACTCCCACTTGTCTGGATCGAGATGTCGCTCCGTGAGTTCGATTGCCCGCTGCTCCCAGAGATGTTGTGTTCGCCTTTCAGGGCCTCTAGTTTTGGGCTGAAACCACGAACGGTGGTATCCATGCTTGAGGTAGTAGCCGGTCTCAGCGTTCTTCGGCGCAAATCGGACGAAATGATCGTAGTATCGCTGGAAGTGGTCCGGGTTGATCTCAGACAGGCGTATGCCGAGATCAAAGTCGTCGAGTTCGTATTCCATTACACTGGTTCTCCTTGTGAACCTGCTCTTCTGAAGTCTTTAACTCTCGTCCGAAGATTTCAAGAGCGTCATCAACGAGTCGCTGGGCCTGCCAATCGGTGAAGCATGACTTTGAGTCCGAAAAACGTGAATTGCGGATGTGAGAAGTGTGTCTTCTGCCATGTGATACCTCCGCACTTATCAGAGTACGCCGTCCACGATTTGCGACAGAAAATGTGTTGAACTCGGTGACGCACGGCGATTTGACGCATTCTTTGATTTGTCGTAGAAGGTAGTTACTTGCTGAGACAACTCAGGGCGTCGTGCGACTCACTGCGTGGCTGGCCTGAATGCGGATCAGCGAGAGCCTTTCGGAAAGGATTCCGAACCATGTCTGTTGCAACAGAACAAACAACAAAGCACTTTGTCGATTTATGGGAAAGAGAAACGTATCTGCGACGGAAGCAGATCGTCATTGAGGTTCCCACGTCTTGGGACGCCTCACGGCTCGCCAATCTCGACGGCGAGACGCTGGCACGCCTCGCTGAAGAGTACGGCTGTGACGCCGACTGGGAATCCCCGAGCAGCACGAGGACTGGCTGGATGCGTACTGCTGACCTTCGTTGTCGAGGACGACGTACACCTCCCAGTTGTTGCCATCGGGATCGGAGACCCAAACTTTGTCCTGCACGGCGTAGCAGCAGGTCACGTTCTCCTCGATCCTCGTTTCGAGTCCGGCTTGTTGAAGCCGGTCGGCGAAGTGCTGGACGGCATCGCTCGACTTCACCTGAATGCCGAAATGGGCAACTGGGTTGTTCGGGCCGATCTCCCCGCCGACTTCGTTCAGCGAGAGATTCACGGGCGGCTCGGCCACCTCGAACTTTGCGTACCGTGGCCGAGTCTTGGTCGGCGACTGCCCGAGCAGGGACATGTAGAAAGCGACGGACTTCTCCAGATTTTTCACGGCCAAGCCCATGTGGATGCGACTCTCGGTCTCGAATTGGACAGCGGATTGAGTGTTCATGTACTTCTCCTCGTTCGTGCTTCGACGGCTGCCAATCAGCCGCCTCTGGAAGAACAGACGGAGGTTCGCCGAAAAGGACGCAAGAAATCTTCACGAGACAGATGCTCGTAGCTGGCCTTGCCCCAAAACACATCAATGGTATAATGGCCATATTGCCATGAAAGAGAAAACCCGCAAACAATACGAAGCCCGAGCGAAGATCGCCAAAGCCATGGCGCACCCGAGTCGGTTGCTGATGCTCGATCTCCTGCAAAAGAGGGAGATGTGCGTAAGCGAACTGACCGAGGAGGTTGAGGCTGACCAATCCACGGTCTCGAAGCACCTCGCCATCCTGAAAGATGTGGGGCTGGTGGATGTTCGCAAGGAGGGTGCGTTGAGTTACTACCGAGTTGCCTGCGGCTGTCTCAGTGGGTTCTTCTCCTGTATCGAATCAGTCCTCCAGTCGGACGTGAAGGATCGTCAGGCCACCTTGAAATAGTTTTTTTGAACGAGGCATGTCGAAATGGCCATGCCGCCATATTAAGTAACGTCACATGAGGACGAAGAATTTGAAGCGTGTGTTGATCCTGTGTACCGGCAATTCCTGTCGCTCTCAGATGGCCGAGACCCTCTGGGAATCGCTGGGAAATGGCCAGTGGGAATCGGAGTCGGCTGGCTCGAAGCCGTCCGGCTATGTACATCCTCTGGCGATCCGGGCCATGCAGGAGGTGGACATCGACATCTCGCAGAACACCAGCAAGTCACTGGAACAATTCCGAGACCAGTCCTTCGATCTGGTGGTCACGGTCTGTGACAACGCTAAAGAGTCGTGCCCGGTGTTTCTGGGTGCGAAGGAGACGCTGCACTGGCCGTTCGATGACCCAGCCGACGCCACGGAAACGGACGACGAGAAGATGATCGTCTTCCGGCGAGTCCGTGACGAGATCAAGCAAACCATCCAAAACTACCTGACCACAGGGAAAGGAGCGAACCAATGAGTGGAGTGGAGAAGAATATGACCACCGTACAAGTCTTTGACAAACCGATGTGTTGTTCCAGCGGAGTGTGCGGGCCGGACGTTGACCCTGCACTCGTGGCGTTTTCAGCCGATCTTCAATGGCTGGAGCGTCATGGAATTCAGGTCCAGCGCATCAACCCCGCACATCAACCAGCCCGGTTCGCAGGCAGCGAGCTTGTTCGGCAAGAGTTGCAGAAGCATGGCGGCGACTGCCTGCCGGTGGTCGTCGTGAACGATGCCGTGGTCAGCCGAGGTGTTTTCCCGAATCGGCAGCAGTTGGCGGAATGGGCGGGCATCAAGTTCGATGAACTTCCAGTGGTCCCAAGCGGCTGCTGTGGTGGTGGCGAGAAGCCAACTGGTTCTACATCCGACTGTTGCGAACAGGCATAGATCGAGAGTGATGTCATGCGATTTCTGAAACAACCGACACGACTTCTGTTTTTCACCGGCAAGGGCGGAGTCGGAAAAACCTCCTTGGCTTGCGCCACCGCAGTCAACTTGGCCGACGAGGGCCGAAAGGTCTTGCTGGTCAGCACGGACCCGGCTTCCAATCTTGGGCAAGTCTTCGGGGTGACGATTGGGGAACACGAACCCACGCCGATCCCCGGCGTGACCGGCCTGTTCGCTTTGAACATCAACCCCGAAGCGGCGGCTCAGGCGTATCGAGATCGGATCGTCGGTCCCGTGCGTGACGTGTTGCCTGCGGAGACGGTCAAAGGGATGGAGGAGCAGTTGTCCGGGGCTTGTACCACGGAGATAGCGGCGTTTGATGAGTTCACCGGACTGCTGACCGATGGCGTGGCGACGGGCAAATACGATCACGTCATCTTCGACACGGCCCCGACCGGCCACACACTCAGGCTGCTCCAACTGCCGACAGCATGGAGCAATTTCCTTGATTCCAATGAGTCCGGGGCTTCCTGCTTGGGTCCGCTGTCAGGCTTGGAGAAACAACGGCAGCAGTACGCACATGCCGTGGCGGAATTGGCCAACGGCGACACCACGACGGTTGTACTCGTCTCACGTCCCCAGAAGGCTTCATTGGCCGAAGCAGATCGTACCAGTCACGAACTGGCGACGTTGGGCATCGTGAACCAGCAACTCGTCATCAATGGGGTCATGCCTGACAACGGCAGCGGTGACCCTTTGGCGACAGCGCTGCGTAAACGGGAAGAAGCGGCTATGCACGCACTGCCGGATTCGCTGGCTGTCTTTGCCCATGGTTCAAGTTCCACTACAGCCAAGGAACATGGTCGGGATCGCCGCACTGCGGGGTTTGCTCGCCGACAACTTGGAATCCCCGTCCGTTCCGCAGAGTGCAAGCTCAGCCGTTCCTCTGTCGCTGCCGTCATTGGCAGAGTTGATTGATGCCATTGAAGGAGATGGGCATGGACTGGTGATGGTGCTGGGCAAAGGCGGGGTTGGCAAAACTACAGTAGCCGCAGCGGTCGCCGTCGCTCTCGCTGCCCGTGGTCATGCCGTGCATCTGACAACGACCGATCCAGCGGCCCATCTGTCCATGACGGTGGAATCCTCGTTCCCCAATCTGACGGTGAGTCGCATCGACCCGCAAGTCGAGCGAGATCGCTACCGCCAGCATGTCATCGAGACGAAAGGCCAGAATCTCGATGAGGCTGGGCGCAAACTGCTGGAAGAGGACTTGCGTTCGCCTTGCACCGAGGAGATTGCGGTCTTTCAGGCGTTCTCACGGATCATGCGGGAGTCGAGAGAGAAGTTCGTGGTCGTGGACACTGCTCCCACGGGTCACACGCTTCTTCTGCTCGACGCCACGGGTTCCTATCACCGGGATGTTGTCCGTCACCTGCGGCCCGGAACCCAAGTCGTCACTCCGATGATGCGGCTGCAAGACCCCACGCAGACCAAAATGTTGATCGTAACATTGCCGGAAACGACTCCCGTGTTGGAGGCGGAATCGCTTCAAGCCGATCTGCGTCGGGCCGGGATCGAACCGTGGGCATGGGTCATCAACTCATCCTTGGCTGCGGCCTCGCCGAGCGATCCGCTGTTGGTTGCACGAGCCTCCGAAGAACGGCAACACATCGAGCGAGTCCAACAATCTGTCGCACGAGTGGCAATCATCCCTTGGCTCGCACAAGAGCCAGTTGGAAGCGAGCGACTACTCGAACTCACTCGATCCAAAGCTGCTACTTGTGCGTCGGAATGGTAAGTCGATTGCCTCAGCCGCCTCGGAATGCGATTACAACTCATTCATCAGTTATCAGCCGGTCATGATTCCTACGAGATGCCGTCCACGAGAACAAAAGCCCTTGCTCTTGCCTTCTTCACCGTCGCCTACAACCTCGTTGAAGGGGGCGTGGCGATGCTCGGGGTTGCGCTGTCGAGCAGCAACGCTCTCTTGGGCTTCGGCCTCGACAGCTTCGTGGAGTCGCTGTCCGGCATGGTCATGGTATGGCGGTTTTGGAAGTTCGACCCGACTGCCGATCACGAAGAGGAGTTCGAGAAAGTTGAACGACGAGCCGTCCGTTTGGTCGGCTACTCGTTCTTCATCCTCGGCGGCTATGTCGTTCTCGATGCCGGTTACGCCCTCTGCAAGCAGGAAGCCCCGGAGACCAGCCTCATCGGGATCGGGTTGGCGATTGCCTCGATCATTGTCATGCCGATTCTGTTCCTGCTGAAGTATCGCCTCGGGAAAGCCATCGGCAGTCGCAGCCTTGATGCTCTGGCTGGGCGCGCAAGGTCATTCGGTGAACCGCAAACGGGTCAGGCGGTTGATGAAGTTACTGGGTATCGAAGCGATTTATCCGAAGCCCAAGACCACGAGGGGCAACCACGAACATCGCGTGTATCCCTATCTTTTAAGGGGTTTGCGCGTGGATCGCCCGAATCAAGTCTGGGCGTCTGACATCACCTATATCCCGATGCGGCAGGGGTTTTTGTACTTGGTAGCCGTGCTGGATTGGTACAGCCGCTATGTCATCAGTTGGCGGCTCTCGAACACGTTGGACGGCGCGTTCTGCCGCGATGCTTTGGAGGAAGCCTTGCTGGGGAACACGCCGGAGATTTTCAATACCGATCAAGGCGCGCAGTTCACGGCCACGGCTTTCACATGTCGCCTGGAGCAAGCGGGTATCCAAGTCAGTATGGATGGGAAAGGTCGGGCACTTGATAACGTGTTCGTGGAACGATTGTGGTGGAGCGTCAAATACGAAGAGGTTTACCTGAAGAGTTACGCCAGCGTGTCCGAAGTGGAACAGGGGCTCTCAAATTACTTCCAGTTTTATACGCGCGAGCGACCCCACAGTTCTTTAGAAAACCGCACGCCGGCCGAGGTATATTTCGGGTCGCGTGTTTAGATCATCCGCGAGGGAATCGCAAGCACCTCCGCTCAGGCTCAACAAACGGGTTGCCCCATTCGTCTCGCCGTCGCATCAACCTGGCAAGTGTGAAGGCCGATGCGACGGCGAGACGAACGGGGCAAGCGGAAGGTGTTTCGGGGATGGATTCGAGAGCTTAATTTAACCAAAAAGTGGTCCAGCAATTGGGGTCCACCGCCCCATGCAGGCGCACTCTTCAGTCGTTTGATCCCACAGGCTCGCAGCGCAGCCACGATCAACCGGAATCGAGCAATCGCCACGGCGAACGGATTGATGTCAACGCCCCAGACTCCATCGAGGGCCTTCTGCGCCGCCACGACTTCGTTGTCTTCTCGCTTGATCCACAGGTCGAACAACCGAGCAAAGCCACCGAGCAGAAAGTGGCCTGAACCACAGGTCGGATCGATCATCCGCACTTCATCGAGACCGAACTCGTCGATGGCCGGATCGAGCGTGCGATCCAGAATGAACTCTTCCACAAAGACCGGCGTTTGCAGCAGGGCGTACTTCTTCCGGGCACGCTCGGAGAGGTCTTGGTACAAGTCGCCCAGAAAGCGAGTGTCGCCGTCTTCGACTTCGAATGACCGTCTGAGTTCACCTGTTTCGGGAACCACGTCTCGCCAGAACGCCAGCAGCTTCATCGCCGCATCACCGCTCGGACCCACGGCCCACAGCGGCGTCTTGCCTTCAGCGAACAGATCACGGCAGGCCGGAATCTTGCCGACTTCGTGGAAGACATGCTCGAAGTATTCCCGGTCGGACTCGTGCGGATGCGCTCGGAAGTAAAGCTCGTGCGTGTCCTCGGCCAGCTTGCGACGGTCGCCCGCATCATCCACGTTCTGATCGTGGTGAAGTCCGGCAGCTTCTGCGCGCTGCCTAACCACGCAAAAAAGTTTCATCACCCGCACCGCCCCGCGAAACCCACCGCGCGGCCGAGTTCACGGCCAGAGAAATCAAGCGCGAACCGTAACCGTGATAGGCAAGCGGCGGATCGGCAGGCAGCACGGCCGGTCTTTTGACCGCCTCGGCCCGCTCGCATTGCAGAACTTGGAGCTGCCGATTCAACCGAGAAATTTCCAGTTGATGCGCTTCGATTTGCTTGGATAGTTGTTCGAGTTCTTTTTGAAGTTGTTGAGATCGCTGTTGCCAGAATCGCTTTTTGGCGGCTTAGGTTTCCCGACTTCGCAGCAGAAATCCCACCACGACGCGGCGGGGAGACTTGAAGAGCTTGGTCCGTTCGATCCATGATACTGCCATCGTTGCGCTCCTTTTCCATGAGGGGTGTTTCACAAACCAATTCATAGAAAAGGGCGCAACATTTTCGCAACCCCCAACTCACGTTATTCTCCCCATCTTAAGACCTTTTCAACCGACGGCCCATGGACTGCCAGACGTTTTGGCCATCTTTAATTTGCTGCCCGCTGAAGACGAGATCGCCTTGGGTTGTCACCACCCGTTCGGGCAACGGGGGAGCCTGCCGGTAGATTTCCGTGCCAAAATAGCCCAGGACCGCAAACGATCCGACCATCACGACCATCAGTCCAAACCAAAGCATTTGTAAAGCATCTGTTTCTGTTTCCTGGTTAAAGGGGAAGAGAGGGTCGGGTTTTTTAGGAATCCAAATACTCGGAGGACTCGCTTGTTCTTTCAGCGGCTTTCGCCATTAGGGTATCACAGCAGACCGGCGGCGGGAGTTCCGGCTCGCGAGCGGCCACGTGACCGCATTGCTGACAGTGGTAGAGCAAAACATTTTGCGAAGAGGCCGGCATCGAATCAGGAGCCTTCCATTCCGCGTTCGCCAATCCCCAAGGCGGGGCCGCGACGTGCGTTTCGGTCGGCTCCAATTTTTCCAGCACAACTTGCCGCGTTTGTTCGGCAAGATGAGGCCATAAGCTGGCTCGGCCCGGAAAAATGCTCAGCAGATTCTGCACCGTCGGCGTTTCGCGGGCATGGTCTACGACGGTCGGCAACGGGGCGCGTCCCTGTTCGATTTGATCGATGCGCATGGCTTGAACCGTGTTGCCGGCCCACTCCCTGACCATCTGTTGCTCGCGTTTTACACCGGGAAAGAACTGGTGGATTCGATTCCAAAGATGGTCAATCTCGTCGGCCATCTGGTTCTCGTTTTCGGCTTGGCTGACGGGAAGCCAGCGGTTGCTGCCGAAGACCGAGTTCGGATGATGCGGCACGTGGTTGAAGCCATCCGCATCGACCACGCAGAGCGGCCAACGGCTGATTTGCGGTTGCACGGCGACTAGGTGCGTCTTCAGCACGACCAGCGCGACTTCCGACTGCGATCCCACGGCGTCGCTGCCAAATCCCGGAAACAACGATCCGCCTTTAGCGTTTCCCGCCAAGATGACCAAGCGAGCCGGTATGACCTCGCCTGCGGTTGTTTCCACGCCTTCTATGCTCTCGCCGTGTTGAATCAGCCGGGCCACGGAAGTGCCGACACGAATTTCCGCCCCGGCTTTCTCCGCAGCTTTGGCAAGATGCCCGAGCAACAAATCCGTGCGGATTGCGCGGTCTGGCAATTGGTAAGCCTGCCGAGCCTGAGAGATGGCCAATCCGGGAAATCTGTCAAACACGTCATCAACCGTGAGACTTTCATAAGGAATTCCCGCTGCATCCCAGGTCAGCGTCCAACGGCTGGAATCGGTTTCGGGGTCTGCCATCAAGTAGACCATCGAACCGCTGTTCGGTTCCACGCACTTCGGGCAGAAAGCGAGCGTGCGCAGAAAGGACTCGTAACAGAGCTGCGCCAATTCGGGCTGGTCCGGGGCAAACCAGGCTCCGCTGTAGAGCCAGCCTTGGTTGCGAGTCGAAGCACCGAACCCCAATTGGGAGGCTTCCAGGACGGTGACAGGCAATCCCGTTTGGGCCAAGCGAACGGCCACGGAAAGCCCCGCAATCCCGCCGCCGACTACAACAATTCGTTTTGAAGTGCGATGGTGAGGCATCATGATTTCCTCCTGTTTTTGTAGACAGACATTTCGTTGAAAAAATGGGTGGATTGAGGACTTCAGTACAACCCGGAAATCCGGGACTGGCATTGGGATGACGCCACAAAAGATAGTACGCCAGCGAGGAAGAAACGCAGAATTCCCGCTCCCTTACGGTCGCGGCTCGATTAACTTTCGTGCCGAGGTAATATTAAGATCATTATGTCTTGTTTTGGGCCAAAAAACTGAGAGACTATCCTTTTCACAATTGATTCAGTTGTTCTTCCGCCCGTGGTCCGCGCTCGGCCAATTCGGAGAGCAGACTCTCCCGCAGCATGTCCAAGTACGCTTGCTGCACTTTCTTCCAACGGAAGTGCATGGGGCATGCCCGGTCTTCGGAGCATTCCGAGTTGCCCATAAAGCAACCCGACCAACGCTCGATCGGTTCTAAAGGTTCCACAATGTCATACAAGGAAATCGACCGCGCCGCGCGAGCCAAGCGGAAACCCCCGCCCACCCCGCGTTGAGATTCCACCAAACCCGCCCGCCCCAGAATTTGCAAGAGCTTGCTGAGGTAACTCGCGGGCACATTCGTTAATTCGGCGATGCGCGGCACGCCCGCATATTCTTCGCTTGGCAACTTGGCTAGGGCCAACATCGCGCGGATTCCATACATCCCGGTTTTATTAATCATGGCGAGTTTTTTTAGTTTGAGGAAACCCAAATCGTTGCGAATGTTTCAATTTCAGACATTCGTGTCTCCTTTGGTGGTCAGTTTATCGGTGAATCGAAAATACATCAAGACAAATATATCCGATTTTATAAAAAGTTTGCTAAGAAAGAGATCGTTCCCAGGGCGAGGATCATTCCGGCGCTTGGGGAACAGAGCTACTGGCTCCAAGGTCTTTGGGCCGAAACCGAGCAGGAGTTCCCCACTCGGAAATCAAGCCGAAGAAGGTCGCCCCCCACGCCGCGAGGGCCAAGTACACAAAGACTCGCGGCAGAATCATCAGGAAGAGCGTGTCGGTGACGAGGCTGAGACGATACGTGCAGACGGTATACATTCCCAACGGGAACACGGCTCCCCAGTACAAGGGATCGTAGCGGAGCGGGAATCGGCAATAGAAATGCCGCCAGAGGCCCAAGATCAATAGCATCGGAATCCAGCAGGTTGCGGTGGACCAAAACAGCAGCGTGAAGCCTTTAAGGAAAGGCAGCAATTCGCTCAACAACGGGGAAGGCTCCGCCGCGCCGATTAACACGGTTCCCGCCAAAGTGGAGATTGCCATCGCTCCCATGTTGATCCAATAGGGGGGACTGAGGTGAGCGGGATCGAGTGGGAAAAACATGTAGCGGTAAAAGATCAAAGCGATGATCCAGATATAAAGCATTCCGCCGCCCAACCACATCGCCAAGGCGAAGAACAGCACGACTTCTTGCGAGGTTTCGAAGTACCCGGCCAAAAGTCCGCCGAGCGTGGAGACCGACTGAGCCGCCACCACCGCCACCAGCCAACCGCCGTTGATGCCTTCGGCCAAACTGGGTTTGTTTGGCTTGACCATTAAAATGGTGAAAACCGCATAGGTGATAACCGCCCACAATCCAATCCCCAAGAACCACAACCCCGCTGCAATCTGCGGAGAAGACACGACGATCACGAATTGGTTTCCCAACACACAGGTCGCCGCGACCACCGTGAAGAAACCCACGGAGCGGTTGTGATCGGCGAGATCCGCGAGAAAGCGGGCGCGGTAGCGGACGACTCGCAAGACCGTCAGCAGCCAGAGGGCCGGATAGAAGATTAGGTTCAGCCAGAACAATCCCAACGCGATGAGGCGCATGCCCAAAAAATGGGCGGCAATGGAAACGATTCCCGTGGCCATCACCATTGCAAAATAGGCGGGATGTAATGAGGCGAGACGATTTGACTCTTGGTTCATTGGTCGAGCCGGTACAGATTCCAGAGCAGTCCCGCATTCAGTCCGAAGCAGGCGAGACTCGCCAAAGCGGCGGGCCAAACAAGGGCCTCATTCCCGCCGAGAAAAGCATTCATCGTGGCGGTCAACAGCCAGAGTTGCATCACCACTAAAATCAACACGACGCAGAGCATGCCGGTGATAATCGTGGACCGCTCGAAACGGGAAAACGGGCGATGTTTCATGCGATGTCCTCCTCGATGCCCGTGGCATAAACAAAATTGTTCTTGATGTCCAATCGAATCCGCGGCAATGGACGCCGTGGCGGACCAGCCAAAGCTCGACCCGTCGCCAGATCAAAAATGCCGATGTGACAAGGACAATGCAACTGACTGCTGGCAATTTTCGGCAGTACGGGGCATTGCAGATGTGTGCATTCGCTGGCGTAAGCGATCAGCTCGTTTTCGTCTATACGAATCAACAGGCATGAATCATCCGCGCTCGGATAGCGAAACGTGATCGCTTCACCGATGGAAATGTGATCCAAAGCCGCAATCCTCTTTCTCGGCAAAGTGCCCTGCGAGCGTTTCCAGAGGTTTTGCAAGGCGATCCAAAATTGCCCGACGACGAACGCAAAACTCGTCAGCACCAGAAACTTGGTAAAGTCCCGCCGCGCCTGATAGTTGTCTTGCGGAACGTCGATCGGGAAATCCAATCGCCATCTCGGTTGCTGATCGAAGTCTTGCCTATCAGGCGGGATTGTCTGATGTTCTGGGTTCGATTCGTTGCCCATCTCTCAATGCTCCTCATTCGCCGAATAGACGTTCGCCAGCATGAGATCCTCCATTGGGAGGATGTTCAACTCCGCGGGCTTCGCGAACGCATCATCATTCATGGCCGCAGCCACATCAAGGAATTCGGGACTCGCATCGCGAGGGATCATCATTTGCACTTTCGTATGAATTTCTTGATTGCCGAACTGAAAGCGGTTGAAGGGCTGCGAACGGAGCCGAGTTTCTTCAATCTCCCGCATCGTTCCGTAATGCAGCGCCCGGCTGGGGCAGACCGTGGCACACATCGGTTGCTTGCCCACCGAAGTGCGGTCGTAGCACATGTCGCACTTCATCATCAATTCGTGTTCCACTTGCATCTTCGGCACGCCGAACGGGCAGGCCAACACGCAGTTATTGCAGGCGATGCAGCGCGGTTTGCGGGCGGTCTGCACCACGCCGTCTTCCGTGCGTTTGATTGCATCCGCCGGACAGACTTCGGCACATGTAGGCGAGTCGCAGTGCATGCAGACCACGGGAACCGTTTGCGTTGAGGTCGCCCGATCCACGTATTCCAAGTGAATCATCGAATGCCCTTTGTGCGTATCGCATTCGGAACACGCCTGCACGCACGCTTGGCAGCCGATGCAGCGGTGCGGGTCGATGAAAAAATGCTTGTCTTCCGGTTTTGGCACGAGGCGGTTCTCCTATTGCTGGCGTTCGCGCTCTTGGGCATATTCGGGAGGGTTCTCGGCCTTCCGCACCCTGACCGCGCAGACCTTTGTATTCGGGAATCTTGGAAATCGGATCTTGGGCGGCAATCGTCAATTGGTTGGCACTCTTAGGGCCGGACCAGTGATACGCCACGAATACCGTGTCCGGGCGGATTGTGCGAACCACCGAAGCCCGCAACGTGCAAGAACCGCGACGACTTTCGACAATCGTCCAATCTCCCTCGGCAATGCCCAAACGCTCGGCCAATTGCGGGTGCATCTCGACGAGCGGTTCGGGAAATTGATCCACCAATGGGCCAATCCGCCGCGTCTGCGTGCCGGAAAGAAATTGGCTGACCACTCGCCCCGTCGTCAGAATCACCGGATAATCCTCATCCACTTCCTCGGCGGGCGGGCTGTATTCTGCAAGATGAAAGCGAGCCTTGCCATCCGGGAAATAGAACGGCCCCGCCCCTTGGGCGATGGGATTCCAAGAACCCGGCTCGAACAATCGCGGCGTGCCGGGGTGATCGTCCGAAGGGCACGGCCAGAACACGCCATTGTTCTGTTCGATCTTCTCGTAGGTGATTCCCGAATAATCCGCAATTCCGCCGGCACTTGCCCGCCGTAATTCCTCAAAGATTTCCCTTGGCTCGCGAAACGTAAAACCCTGCGGACGCTTCAAGGCGGCGGCGATATCTTGAATGATCTTCCAATCTTCCCGCGCCTCGCCCGGCGAATTGACCGCCTTGTTGATCTTGATGACCCGGCCTTCGATCTGCGTGACCGTGCCCTCATCTTCCTCGTGCAAGGAACCGGGCAGTACGATGTCGGCATGGCGGGCGGTTTCATTGAGAAAGAAGTCGATGGCCACGTAGAAATCCAACTTCTCCAGCATCCGCTTGACGAAATTGTTGTCCGGCAGCGAGACGAGCGGGTTAATGCAGATGCTTAATAGTCCGCGAATTTCGCCTCGGTCGATCTTGCGAAAAAGTTCATAGGCATCCACGCCGGGTTGGGGAAGTTCTTCGGGATCGACATTCCAAACTTTGCCGATGTGTGCGCGGTGCTCCGGGTTGGCCAGATCCCGCATTCCGGGCAGTTGGTCGCATTTCTGGCCATGTTCGCGGCCGCCTTGGCCATTGGCTTGGCCGGTGATTGTCGCGTACCCGCAGCCTTCGCGACCAATCCGCCCCGATGCCAACACCATGTTGATGGCTCCCAACACGTTTTGCACGCCGTGGCTATGATGTTCGATTCCGCGGGCGTGCATCAGAAAGCTGGTCTTCGCCGTGCCCCAGCACTCGGCCGCTTGGCGGATGGTGCGCTGAGCGATGCCGGTGACTTCGGCGGTGCGGGCGGGCGTCCAAGATTGGACGCTCTCGGCAAGTTTGTCGAAACCGACCGTATGCTGTTCGATAAACTCGTGATCGAGCCAATCGTGTTCGATCATCAAATGCAAAATGCCGTTGAACAAAGCCGCGTCCCGCCCAGGTTTGACCGGCAAAAACAGATCGCAAGTGCGGGCAATGGGCGTGATTCGCGGATCAACGACAATGATCTTCGCTCCGCGTTCGCGGGCCTCCCAAACATAGCTGGTGGTGATCGGCGCACACTCGCCGACATTGGCTCCGCTGATCCAAACCACTTCGGCTTTGGGAATGTCAGACCAGGCATTCGCGGCCCGGTCGATGCCGAACGATTTCTTGTTTCCCGCCCCCGCGCTGACCATGCACAACCGGCCGTTATAGTCGATATAGGGCGTCTTCAGACAAACACGCGCGAACTTACCCATCAGGTAGGTTTTTTCCGTGGTCAGACTCGCTCCACTCAAAACGCCCATGGCCTGATGACCATGCTGCGATTGAATTCGTTCGATCCCCGCCGCCGTTTGCCTGATGGCTTCTTCATATTCAATGCTACGAAAGCCGCCGGGGGCCGCCGGGTCGCGAAGCTGGGCTTGCAACAGCCGGTCGGGATGCGAGCCTTGCAAATACCGTTTGACGCCCTTGGGGCAGAGCATCCCGCGATTGAAGGGAAAATCTTCCCAAGGCTCGAAGCCGATGACTTCGTTGTCTTTTACTTTCAGTTGAATCCCGCACTGCTGCCCGCAAAAACAACAATGGGTTTTGACTAGTCGATCCGGCAGGCTGCCCCGATCGAGACGGTCCCCGTGGGCATACGCCAAATGCGGCCCGAACTGACGAATGATCTCTAAAGTGGCAACGGGTTCCTGAGACATGCGGTTTTAGTTTCCTTGAACTTCATTACTCTGAGTCAAAGCGGCAGACTGCCACAATCGCCCCTGAACCAGCGCGGGAAGCAAGCGGCGGCAGCGAGGACAAACCCATTGATAGTGTTCCGCCGGTGCATGAGGAGTTTCATAGCGATAGCCGAGTTGGCGTTCGACAAGAATCAAATCTTCGATCTGCATTCGCGATGCATACGCCTCGCCGCAGCGGGCACATTTCGCCTGCTCGCCTTCCGCCGCTTCCTGTTTATAGAACGACACCCCAATCTGTGCGGGTCGCTGAAACACGTGAAAGAACTTGCCGAACGGCAGCCAAACCAGCGTAAGAATCACCACCACCGCATGCGTAAGGGAAACGAATTCATAGGCATAGCCCTGCATCCATTCGTAACTCACCAATAGCATCAGCCCGGTCGCACTGATGGCGAAGAGCAGAAAGAGCGGCAGCAAGTCTTCTTGAAACTGCTGTATTGCCGCTGCATCCCGATCGCGCATCCGCCGCAGCATGGCCAGCATCACGCCGGGGATTACCAGAAACGACGACCAAACCAACCCGTGAAAAATCAGCATTCCCAGAAACGAGTCAATCTCGAAGGCGAACGTGGGAAACCCGAACACGAAGATCCGGTAGGTCTCCAAATTTGCCCCGATGGACTCAAAGTGAATCCAGCCGAAGACGAGAGGAAAAGTAATTGCCGCCGCCAAAACGCAGCCCCACATAATCAGCCAATGGGCCGCCCCCCGTGCCGTGCTTCGCCGCCAAATGAAGTTATTGAGCGCGAACACCCCGAAGACCCGCTTCAACAAAATGAACAGGTTTTGCGGCCACCGCTTGGGATTCAAAAAGACCTGCCAGCCACGCTTCCAGTAAACCGCTGTGGGCGGACGTTGCAACCACATCGCATGACGATAGGCCAGCCCGAACATGGCAAACAGCGTGGCAAAAGTATAACCCACCAAAGCCGCATCGAAATGCGAAAGGTGGCGGGAACCCAGCACGATCAAACCGGCTAACCCCAGCGTGGCGAAAGTACCCGCCAGCGCGGCCTTGATGACTTCGCGTTTCAAGCGTTCGGCTTCCCTTCGTTGGCTTGTTCCCTCAGATATTTTTTCAATGCCACCGCGTTGTTATACTGGGTATCCTTCGCGGCGAACAGCAGCAGCAACGGTTGTTTTTTGGCTTGTTCTAAAAGCTCGGCGATTAAATCGTCCTTCTCGGCCAACTCCTGGAAGTACCTTTTGACAAATTCCTCGTAGCGTTCGGGATCGTGGCCGAACCACTTTCGCAACTCGTTACTCGGTGCAATCTCCTTCATCCACACGTCGAACTTGAGATCCGCTTTCTTGATTCCCCGCGGCCAAAGGCGATCGACGAGAACGCGATAACCATCTACCTCCATCGCCTCCGCATCGTAAACTCGCACGAGTTCAATCTTCAACTTCCGCCTGGTCATCTCGATTCCTCTGCATGTTTGATCCCGCGAAATGAACCGCAGCCTTCCAATCGTCATTCGCGCGGATCTTCGCGGACACCGCATGGGCCTGATCAATTCTTCCATAAACCGGGTTTGGTATCGGTGAGGATTTCCAAAATCGCTTGCCGATCCTCCACCGAGAGATGGGCGAAGTCTTCGCTTTGATCCTTTCCCGTCAGAATTTCGTGAAGCCGTTCCGCGACGTAGTTCTTCGCTTCATGCGGCAGACCATCGAACGCAGGGGAATAAATCAAATAGCTGCACGGATATTTCAGCAGCCGAGTTTGCAAATCCAGATCGCGAAGAGACCGCCCTTTTTTGTCCCGCGGGCCTTGCGCTTGAAAATCTTCGGCAAAGCGCAGACGTGCCTTTCACGGGCGAAGTGAGTTGGAATTCCTCGCTGAATAATAGATAGCGCAAAAGTTTATCTCCGGCTGAAGCCACCCGGCGTTTGGTGGTATCGCTCACATAGTCGCTTGGCCGGTCCAAAGCGGCATTCATAATGCCATCGGAATGAGTTGCCGAGCGATTTTCAAAATTGGCCGCCGTGATGTAGTTGTGCATTTGGAGTTGATGTTCCAACACCATCAAGGCCACGAGATCGCTATGTGGGGTCAGATAGGGTTTGACATTGAAGCGGTCGGAAAGATCGGTGACGTTCGCACCCGCCTCGCGGTCAATCTCTTCGGAGTCGAGCCGACTTTGCGAGACGACGTTTCCCATGTGCCGCATTTTGCCGTGCGTGCCCGTCACGTACCATCCGCCCCAGCGATTTTCGAGCGGGCTATGGTGGTCGCTGTTGAACGTGCCGGAACCGTACTTCGGCTGACCGCTCGCATCGACGAACATCGAACGCACCAATCCGCCGGGCACGGCCTGAGTTCGCGAGGAAGCGTGGCAAATGATGCACTGGCCTCGATCGCGCACGAACTGGGGACGCTCGCTCTTTTCTTGCGAAAGAGTGTAAAACACTTCGCCCTGTTGGGGGTCGGTCGTCATCACTTCGATCACATCCCCGCCTTGGACCCAGCCGACATAAGACTCATCGTTGAAGTAGAGCGCCCGCGGATGCCGGGGAGAAATTCTCCGGAGTTGAAAACTGGTTTTGGAATGCACGAGCACTTGCGAAGAGGGTTTGATGCCTAAACTTTGCAATACGGATTTGAGGTAGCCGTGCTCCTCGTCGAAATTCAGTTCCCCCTTCCCGGAATCGAGCAGGCTTTGCAATTTTACCACTGCATCGTGCGTGGGCGTCTTGCCGTAGTTAATCGGCTCCCGCTCGAAGTCCATTTGAGCAGACGCCGAGTCCGAAAGGCCGCCCAGAAGCAGCGAGACGACTATGACCCGACAGACATTTAACGGCGTGGCGGATGCGATAAAAGGCGGCATGTTTGACGTCCGATCTCAAAATATGCATTAAACGTACTTGTTTTACATAAATTAGACATCGGCATCCGATTTGTCAAGCGAGAAAAAAAAAGCTCTTCAGGATAATAAGAGCTAGCCGGTTAGGCCGAGACCATTTTGAGAACAGAGGATGCAAGAAGTTGATTCAAATACATTTATATCATCGGGATTCTGAAGCGGCCCCTCCTGGGGGAGGCTCCCGACCTTGGGAGGTAAAAAGCTAAAATTTGGCTTATTAGGCAAGTCCTGTGCCAATCCATTTCGCGAGGCAGGAGGGAAAACTCAATTTTTTCCAAATACTCCCACAACCGCGAGGCGGGTTTGGAAGGGGGTGTTCACTAAGGGGAAATTCGGGTGGGGTGGGGGTTGTTCACAAATGGACGAAAAAACGGCTCGGAAGTACCGCGATGATCCGCAGTTGCCCTCAGTGAGGAAAACCAATCGTCGCCGAACATGAGGCGACAAGACGGCTATTGAACTTTTTATCGCCGGGGTGCGGGGTTGGGAAGTTGGAATTCGGCGGCGGATGGATGACCGTAAATCAAAGCGCAATGATCCTGCGTAACCGCTCATGCGGTGGCCGCGGACGTGGAGTTCGATTCAGGACGAGCAAAACTGAATTCGCACAGCACGTTATCTTTGCCTTTACCCTCTTCTCCTATCCCCAGCGAAGATGATCAGTCGAACAATTCAATCCTCCCGGTGCCAAGGTTCCGCGAGCGAAGTGTTCAAGACGAGAAACGCCGTGGTAGTGTCCTAGGACACTACCCAACGGCGTCAGAGCGACAATAGTCACAAAACCCAAGTGTCTAGTTGGTCCACCAATTATTTCAGGATGGCGTTGCCGATCAACTTTGCCGCCCGCGCAGCGTGGCCGCATGGATGTCGCAGAACTTGTCCGGCAACGCCTGCAGGCCGTGGTGCTGGAAAACTTGATCGCGAACAGTCCCGCCCGGCCGTATTAGCAACCGTACAACTGCAGGTTCTGGGCCAGGACGTAGGTCAACAAGTTCATGTCGGTCCCGCCGTAGTTTTACGCGCACCGTTCCCCCGGCGGTAGGCTAATGTGGCAGTTCTCATCAATTCATAGAATTCGACTTAATCTCGTTAACCGGCAAATCCGAAATAACTGATACAGCCGATATAATCGTTAGGAGGCGTGTCAAAATAAATTACCGAAATTGGTCTTTCCCTAGATCCTGATTTTTAGCATGCTTCGGGCATGCCGGATGCAAATGTTGTTCAATGGATTCAAACAAAGTATCTCGATCTCGTCCACGATTTGGATGAGCGTGCCCGTCGTCGTTGGGCGGCGACCGAGGCCCGTTCGTTGGGTCGAGGTGGGATCGCTGCCGTCGCCGAAGCTACGGGGCTTTCTGATCGGACGATTCGGAATGGGATAAAGGAACTGAGTCGTGAAGATCCCTTGCCTAGCAATCGGCAACGCCGACCGGGAGCAGGGAGGAAACCTGCGACAGAGCAACAGCCGGATTTGATGGATGCCTTGGACAAATTGATCGATCCTGTCACGCGAGGCGAACCGACGAATCCTTTACGTTATACGATTAAGAGTACGCGGACTTTGGCGAGCGAGCTTGGTAAGCAAAACTTTCAGGTAAGCCCTTCCACGGTTGGCCGTCTCTTGAAGAATATGGGTTATAGTTTGCAGTCCAATCGCAAGTCGCGAGAAGGCAACCAGCATCCCGATCGAAACGCACAATTTGAACATATCAACCAGCGGGTGTTGGCCCGTCACCGTCGCGGGGAACCGGCGATCTCGGTAGACACCAAGAAGAAGGAAAACCTGGGAAACAAGAAGAATCCGGGCCGAACATACGAACCAAAGGGTCAACCACGCCGAGTGGACACGCATGATTTTCCCGACAAGAAAAAAGGCAAGGCGGTTCCTTATGGAGTCTATGACATTCATCAAAACGAAGCCGCCGTTTCGGTGGGGATCAGCCATGACACGGCGGAATTTGCGGCGGCGGCAATCCGCCGTTGGTGGGATCAACTCGGCAGGCCAAACTATCACTCGGCCAAACGACTGTTGATTACGGCTGATAGTGGAGGCAGCAATAGCTCCCGAAACCGCCTCTGGAAACTGGAACTGCAAAGGTTCGCGGATGAGACGGGTCTGATTATCGAAGTCTGCCACTATCCTCCGGGAACTAGCAAATGGAATAAGATTGAGCATCGTCTGTTCTGTCATATCACACGCAACTGGCGAGGTGTGCCGCTGGAATCGGTCGAGGTCGTCGTTGAACTCATCGGCAAAACGAAAACGGAGGAAGGGTTGGAAGTCCACGCCTGGCTCGATGATGCAGTCTATGAAAAGGGTATTAAGGTTTCCGATGAGGAACTTATCGCCTGCCATATCAAGCCGAACAAATTCCACGGCGAATGGAACTATGAAATCCACCCCAGACTATTAACAACATCCGGTAATTTAATTTGATACGCCGCCCTAAGCGATTTCGTTACGGTTTTCCGGGCCTGCTCCCACTCATCCGAGTCCTTACGGGACTCGCCGTACTTATTGAGGTATTGTCTCCTGTAACGCTTGACTTCTTCTCTCTCTTGTTGGAGTTTGGCAACGTCTTTCGCAGTCCCTGTCTGCTCCGCCTCTTCGATCAATTGGGACAATTCCTCAAGTCACTTCTTCGTTGTGGTTTTCCATTCTTCGTCCGCTTTGGCGCTTGCGTGTACTCCTTTCCGTGTTTGTTGCCACGGCTTCTGGTCCACGTCCCCTGTTCCGTCGTGATTGTCCTCGGTAGGCGGCCTGAATGACAACTCTGGATAATCGAAGAAGCGAAACGGCTTCTGAAGCAGCAACACGATTCGGTATGGCCCTTCGTAGCCTCTGAACACTCCCTCTTTTTCATCGAGTTCACATCGTACCCGCCAGTGCAGTCCGTCGTAGAGGAACGCATTCGACGAGACTGGCACAGAACTCCTTTCTTGGCTCGTGTTTTCGCCATCGCCGGAAACGGCGTGACGAAATAGAGACGCACTCGGAGAGAGCGGCCACGGTTCGTTGGTCGCAATCACCGCATCTGGCCACAAAAGGGCACGAATCGCTGTCGCCGCCGACGTGAACACGTTGTCGATCAGCCGCCACACGACTGGGTGCCGGGGAATGCTTGTCCCGCCGTCCATCGTCTCCCATTGTTCGGCCAACTCGTAGAAGTCTTCTGGAGCATGGTCCTCCACCCCCCCCACAGAGTCATGTCGCTACGCAGCAGCGGCATTTGATGCTTGAACGCCCAGTCATGAAGTCGGTTGAGCCAATCTGAACAATCACCGACTTCGAGATTGAACTCGAACGGGTCAAAGTCGAGAGCCTCCTGCGACAGCACCATTGCGACTGACTCGCCCAGGTTTGCAAACTCGTCCAGACCCTCGCCGTCTCCAAGCCAGAGACCGAGATAGTCGCTGTCACCCGAGGGTTCATGCCACTGCGACCATTCTTGAGCATCCAGTTGGTTGGAAGCTGCGCCACGGAACGCATCCCACTGGGACAAGGTGATTCCGACACGGCCCTTCTCCGACCACGGCAACATCCGCTGGTGGTAAAGTGCGGGGTAAGCACGGGCACAACGGTCGAACTCTCGGCCAATGGCCTTCAAGTTCCTTCGTGCCGGTTTGCTGAGAGATAGGCGAAGGGTCATCATCGCTGCATGTTCCACTTTGGGTCCGAGGTTACTCCCTATCTTATTCTGCGGCAGTTTTTGGGTCTGTAAAGCAAGATTCTCCGAAGCCACCTTTCTTCGAGCGCTACTCGCTCCGTAGCGGCGCTACCCGCCATGTGCCGCTTTCCGAGTCAGAGGGAACACGGTGTTTCCTTGCTGGCTCAAACGAAGACGGATGCGGTGCTGTCAACAGGAATGGTGCGTGGACCCCGAAAACTGGACCACTTGCTAAGGTAGAATCTTTGGGTTCTGCCGTTGTCCAGGAAGGGAAGTTTGATGGCAAAGAAACGTAAGCAACATTCGGCGGCGTTCAAGGCCAAGGTCGCGTTGGCCGCCGTGCAAGGGGCCAAGACCACGAGCGAATTGGCCAGTCAATTTGCAGTGCATCCCACCATGATTGGCCAGTGGAAGAAACGGTTGATCGAGAGTGCGCCGGATGTGTTCGACCCCAACCGAGCGTCTCGGGCTTCCGGCTCGGGATCGACTCGCGAGACGGAACTTTATGAGCAAATTGGGCGGCTTCAAATGGAGTTGGCCTGGCTTAAAAAAAAGAGTGCCCTCTTCGATTGAAGCCCGGCGTGACTTGGTGGAATGGGGGCACAAAACGCTCAGTCTTCGCCGACAGTGCGAGCTGTTGGGACTGGCGCGCTTAAGCCTTTATTTGGAACCTATCGGCGAAAGCGCGGAGAACTTGATGCTGATGCGTATGATTGATGAGCAGTATCTCAAGAGGCCGTTTTTTGGTTCGCGGCGGATGATGCTCTGGCTGGGTGCGCAAGGTCATTCGGTGAACCGCAAACGGGTCAGGCGGTTGATGAAGTTACTGGGTATCGAAGCGATTTACCCGAAGCCCAAGACCACGAGGCGCAACCACGAACATCGCGTGTATCCCTATCTTTTAAGGGGTTTGCGCGTGGATCGCCCGAATCAAGTCTGGGCGTCTGACATCACCTATATCCCGATGCGGCAGGGGTTTTTGTACTTGGTAGCCGTGCTGGATTGGTACAGCCGCTATGTCATCAGTTGGCGGCTCTCGAACACGTTGGACGGCGCGTTCTGCCGCGATGCTTTGGAGGAAGCCTTGCTGGGGAACACGCCGGAGATTTTCAATACCGATCAAGGTGCGCAGTTCACGGCCACGGCTTTCACATGTCGCCTGGAGCAAGCGGGTATCCAAGTCAGTATGGATGGGAAAGGTCGGGCACTTGATAACGTGTTCGTGGAACGATTGTGGTGGAGCGTCAAATACGAAGAGGTTTACCTGAAGAGTTACGCCAGCGTGTCCGAAGTGGAACAGGGGCTCTCAAATTACTTCCAGTTTTATACGCGCGAGCGACCCCACAGTTCTTTAGAAAACCGCACGCCGGCCGAGGTATATTTCGGGTCGCGTGTTTAGATCATCCGCGAGGGAATCGCAAGCACCTCCGCTCAGGCTCAACAAACGGGTTGCCCCATTCGTCTCGCCGTCGCATCAACCTGGCAAGTGTGAAGGCCGATGCGACGGCGAGACGAACGGGGCAAGCGGAAGGTGTTTCGGGGATGGATTCGAGAGCTTAATTTAACCAAAAAGTGGTCCAGCAATTGGGGTCCACCGCCGTTTTCGGCTACCGGAATGTCAGGATCGACGGTCGCAGCATCATCCAAGTCCATCCTGAGAACGCTGCCAAGATTCGTCGCATCTTCGAGTTGTACGGTTATCACAGCGAGACGCTCGACACGCTGGTCGGAAAGCTCGAAGACGAGGGCATCCATTGGCTACCGTCCGTCCCCAAGTTTGGACGGAGCAAGCTCTATACGATCCTGACCGACCGGGCGTACATCGGTGAGGTCAAATTCCGAGGGCAATGGCTCCCCGGCACGCACACCCCGATCATTGAACCACGGCTCTGGGATCGTGTGCAAACCCTCCTCGGCCAGAAAGTCTACAAGCAGCACCAGATGACGTATGCCAGCGATCTGATCGAGTGTGCCCACTGCGGTTCTCCAATCACCGGCGAGCGGAAGACGAAGATGACCAAGAGCGGCGAACGTGATTACGTGTATTACCGCTGCACGCAGTACCACAAAGGCGACCATCCCCGCATTCGACTGACCGAAAACGAAATGGACTCCCAGATGCTCGCCATCTTCGACAGCCTGCGTGTGGAGGACGCCGAATTCCGTGATCTCTTCCGTGAGCAGCTTCGGCAGGCGGCGAATTGGGATCAAGACAGCGCTATGTCGAAAGTAGCGCAACTACAGGGAGAGCTTGCCTCGGTGCGTCACCAACAGAAGCAACTGCTCAATCTGCGGATGCTGGAAGAGATCGACGCCGACACGTTCGCCTCGACAAGCCGTGACCTGCGTGATCGAGAGGCCGAGTTGAAGCTCGAAATTGACGTGGCCGACCGGGGCAGGCACGAAACCATCGACATTGCGGTGAAAGCGTTTGAACTTTCGCAAAGTCTACGGGACAAATGGCTTACGGCTGACTACGCCGCAAAACGTCGAATCCTCGAAATCGTCTGTTTGAACTGCTCGCTCGATGGCGCAAGTCTAGTCGCCACAATGAGAAAGCCCTTTGACCTATTGGCCAAAGGGCTTGTTTCGAAAGATAGTCGGGACGACAAGATTTGAACTTGCGACCTCCTGCTCCCAAAGCAGGCGCTCTACCAAGCTGAGCTACGTCCCGTGCATGCCGTTTGTCAAAAGGTGGGCCATCGAGATCGCCTTGAGGAGTTTGGCGGAATCTCTGGGGGGCTTATAGTCTTTTCGGATCGGGCTAGTCAAGGAAATCCTTTTCCCCATAAAGGAATACCGAATCAATAACTGTCGCATCTCTCGTGGCTGCGGCTTCCCGTCGCGGACCAGGGGCAAGATCAAGATGCCCCTGCCACTTATTTCTTCGCTGATCCTAAATGTCTGGATTTCCTCTGGTCCGCGATGGATCGAATTGTTTTCCAGCGGGGCGGGCAAAAAATCCTTCTGTCGGATCGGAGGAAATCCTCGTTGTTGGGGCAATTGTTAATCTCCTTGAAACCGCTGGGATTTCCACGGGTCGCCTTGGTTGTGGTAGCCGGCTTTTTCCCAGTAACCGGGTTGATCCTCGGCGACCAACTCCACGCGGCGGACCCATTTGGCGCTTTTCCAGGCGTAAAGTTGGGGAACGACCAATCTCACGGGGCCGCCGTGGTCTGGGTTGATGGGTTCGCCATCGTGCAGATCCACGAATAACGCATCTTCGGCGAGAAAATCCGCCAGGGGCAAGTTTGTGGTCCAGCCCGCATCGTATCCTGTGATGACCACGAATTTCGCGGCGGGCCTGATGCCCGCCCTGGCCATGATTTCTTGGACGCTCACCCCTTCCCAAAGGTTCCCCAACCGCGACCAGCGGGTGACGCAGTGGAAATCGGAAAATACCTGCACGCGGGGCAAGTCTTGAAATTCGCCCCAGGTGAAACTTAAAGGTTTTTTTACCAGGCCGCCGATTTCCAGCTTCCACGTTTCGCGGGAGACATCGGGAACAGCGCCGGCGTGGAGCACGGGCCATTTCCGCGTGCGGGATTGTCCCGGCGGAAGCCGATTCTCGCGGCGGGTATCCGGGCTGAGAATCACTTCGCCCGCAAAATCCGCCGGCGTCGGCACTTCGTCGGCTTGATATTTGGGATCGCGTCCGAACAGGGACATTCAAGCTGCTCCTTTAACCCCAACTCAAAGCTGTTGCAAGGAAACCAAAAACCAAGACCACGACCAAAAGCACATACAACACCAACACGAACAGGGAGGCCCAGTCAACCCGGTGGGGAGCCGATTCTTTTCTGATGAGGAGCCAAAAGAAGGATTTTATGTTCGGCATGTTGGTTGCTCCATGATTCATTCCTGACGAAAATACAGTGCATCTCTCACAGAGACGAGAAAACGAATCCTTATCAATTGGATGGTTTTCCCGACTTGCAAGTTCGCTGTTTCGCCCGCAAAAGTGCAAGTTTGATGTCTGCCCGCTGAATAATGGCTTTCGTCAAATCGCTGCTGGGAGCAATCCCAATCGGTGGAGAGCCGGGAATTGTGGGGCCCGGGCGCATGGGTTGCCCACACTCAACCCACAACTCTGCGAATTTTAAGGCGTCCCTGAGATGCTCGATTTCCTGCTTTGGTTTTCCAACCGCAGAAGCGAGTTCGGCTTTTGCGAGCGCGAGTTCACAGCGAGTTTGCTGAATGTCCACCATAGAGACAACGCCTGCTCGATAGGCACTGTCCATTTGCTGGTAAGTCTTGTCCAAAGCCTCGATTTTCTCTTTAAGAATCGTTTCCTTTGTTTCGCCGGGAAGAACCACCGTTGCCGGCGATTCTTGCTGCTGAGATTGCAAATGCCTGCTTAGAATGAAAAGACAAACAGCCGTGATTACCCCAACCCACCGGAATTTCGTGTTCATCGAGCTTCTCCTGAGATGAAGGCATGGATATTGCTCCCAATCAGGGGGCTATGATGCAAAACCAGCCGTCCATGCGACTTGCGGCCGGGATTGACCATTTTTTCCAAGATCAATAAACTGAGACGGTGGGACAACTTACGAAATCATTTTATCCCGATCCCTCACTTTTTGCCAAGCTCGGTAGGGGTTGAGTTTCGGGAGCGGGGATTCTACGCCGCTGCCAATCTGGCAGGAAGCTTGCTTTAAGATTCCAAATCTCACGGCGAATGGCAAACAGCGATCCGGTCGGGATCACAAATCTTATCCATTTCAGGGAACAGAAATTTAGGCGGTCCAATGGAAGTTATTGATAAAGTCGGCGATTGGTTTAACGCATCCACCGCCGCCGTCGAACGGTTTATTACGCGGTTGTTCGGCTCCTCCAACGAACGCCGGGTCGAGCAAATCGGCTTCATCCGCGATAAAGAGGGCAAAGCCAGCGTCGTGCCCGGTTCGCTGTTGGACCGCATTAACAGCCTCGAACCGGAATACGAAAAGCTCAGCGATGAAGATCTCAAGCAGTCGGCGGCCAAGTTTCGCGCACGGCTCGATAAAGGCGAAACCTTGGAGGACATTCTGCCCGAAGCCTTTGCTGCCGTGCGCGAATCGTCCAAGCGGGTGCTGAAGATGCGGCATTACGACGTGCAAATGGTCGGCGGCGTGATTTTGCATCGCGGGATGATTGCCGAGATGGTCACCGGGGAAGGCAAAACCTTGGTCTCCACGCTGCCTGCATTTCTCAATGCGCTGGCGGGGCACGTCCATGTCATTACAGTGAACGATTACCTCGCTCTTCGCGACATGGAATGGATGGGGCCGGTCCATACCCAGTTGGGGCTAACCGTGGGAGCGATTCAATCCAACATGGATTCCCACGAACGCCAAATCGCTTACGCTTGCGACATCACTTACGGAACCAACAACGAGTTCGGCTTCGATTATCTCCGCGACAACATGAAGCCCACCAAAGAACTGCAAGCCCAAGGCCCGTTGAATTTTGCGATTGTGGACGAGATCGACAACATCCTGATCGATGAAGCCCGCACGCCTTTAATTATCTCCGGCCCCGCCCACGATGACATCGCCAAGTATGCCAAGGCCGACAAAATCGCCAGGCTGCTGAAACGCGATGCCCATTTCGAAGTCAAAGAGAAAGAGCATTCCTGCCATCTTACCGAAGATGGCGTGCATCACGCGGAAGAACTCGCGGTGAAGTATGGCTATTTAAGAGAAGGCGATAGTTTTTATTCCGCCGGCAATATGGAATGGCCGCACTTGTTGGACAACTCCCTCAAGGCCCATCATCTCTATAAGCGGGACGTGAATTATGTTGTCGAACAAGGCACGATCATCATTGTGGATGAGTTCACGGGCCGCAAGATGGAAGGCCGGCAGTGGAGCGATGGGCTGCATCAAGCCGTCGAAGCCAAGGAAGGTGTGAAAGTCAAAGCGGAGAACCAAACGCTGGCCACGATTACTTTGCAGAACTTCTTCAAACTCTACGACAAACTCGCCGGGATGACCGGAACCGCGATGACCGAAGCGGAAGAGTTTTGGAAGGTCTATAAGTTGGATGTGGTCAGCGTGCCCACCAACCGTCCCATGAAACGCCTGGAACACCCCGACAAAATCTTCGGCACCGAAGAGGAGAAATGGGGCGCGGTCATCAACGAGATCGTGGAAGTTCACGCGAGCGGACGGCCGATTCTGGTCGGCACGGTGTCCATCGAGAATTCCGAAGTCGTCAGCCGCAAACTCGAACGCCGGGGTATTAAGCACAACGTCTTGAACGCCAAGCATCAAGAACGCGAAGCCGAGATCATCGCCCAAGGCGGCCGGCTGAACGCGGTCACCATCGCCACCAACATGGCCGGTCGCGGGACCGACATCATCCTCGGCGGCAACCCGGAAAACATGGCTTGGGAAGAACTCAAGCAGCGTTACGATTCCCGCTTGGATGTGCCCAAATCCGAATGGGACTCCCTCACTAAAGCCATCGCCGAGCGGGAAGGCATGGCCGCCGAGGCCAAGGAAGTCGCCGCGGTCGGTGGGCTGCACGTTGTGGGCACGGAACGCCACGAATCCCGCCGCATCGACTTGCAGCTTCGCGGGCGTTCGGGCCGGCAGGGCGACCCCGGCAGCAGCCGGTTTTTCCTCTCGCTGGAAGATGACTTAATCCGCATTTTCGCGGGCGATTGGGTCAAAAACATGCTGCAGTGGGCGGGCATGCAAAACGGCGAATCCATCGAAAGCCGCACGGTCTCCAAACGCATCGAAGCCGCCCAAAAGAAAGTCGAAGAACGCAACTTCGACATCCGCAAAAACCTGTTGGAATACGATGAAGTCATGGATGACCAGCGAAAGCGGGTTTATTCTTATCGGCAGCGAATTTTGGATGGCTACGCCTGCCGCGAACTCATTCTGGAAATGATCGACCAGCAACTCGACCAATTGACGCCGGAGTTCCTCCAAAGCGATTACCGCTGGGAGCAAGTCCGCGCTTGGGCCGCCCAACGCTACGGCATTGATGTGGAGACCTCGGCGATTCGCAACATGGAGCGGGATCAACTGGAAATCTATCTCCGCGATGAAGCCCGGCATCAAGCGGAAGACCTGCTGCAAGAACTCATCGAAGAAAACCTGCCCGAAGACGTGGAAGATGAGCGCGAATGGAATTGGCTCGCGCTCTCGAAAATCGTCAATCGCAACTGGGGGCAGAACACCAACGACCGCGAACTAAAAAAAATCGGCCGGGACGATCTGTTCCGCGAACTCAACCAGCGGGTCCACGAGACAATCGACAAGGCGGAGTTCAAAGGAATTGAAGACTTCTTAGAGGAAAACTATCCCCTCGTCGTCGCTCTGTGCTTGGTTGAACTATCAGTTTGCCTTGGAAATGGACCCCGAAGACTTCGCCGGGCTGGAACCGCCGGAAATCAACCAAAAAATCCGCGCGGAGGTTCGCGCACATTACGAAGAAAAGGAAATCATGTTCCCCGTGGCGGTGGGCATGACGAACTTCTCCTCCGATGGCTCGAGCGCCGATAAATACAACCGCGAAAAGCTGGTGCAGTGGGTCAACGACCGTTTCCATTGCACGATCAGCGTGGATGATCTCCGAGGCAAATCCCAGCACGATGTCGAACAGCTTCTCGCCAAATATAGCAAAGACTATCTACAAAAAGCCCAAGCCGCCGACAAGCTGGATGACTATCTCGACCGAGCCTACGGCGAACGCAACGGCCGCGACCCCCGCGAAGACACCGTGAAAAATCCCACCGCGCTGCCGCAACTCACCCGCTGGGCGAATAGCGAACTCGAGACCGAAATCGATCCTAGCGAACTCGAATCCTTAACCCGCGAAGATACCCGTATGCGGGTGCTTTCCGAATACGACAAACGCTTTCGCCCCGAACTCTGCCAGGCCGAGCGCTCGCTGGTGTTGGAAGTGCTCGATCAATCTTGGAAAGACCACCTGTATTTCATGGACCATCTCAGGTCGGGCATCGGCCTGGTCGGCTATGCCCAAAAAGATCCCAAGGTGGAATACAAACGCGAAGGCCGCAAAGCCTTCACGAATATGTGGGAACGCATCGGCCAGCAGGTCACGCAGGCCATCTTCCGCCTGGAAAAACAAAGCCCGGACTTCGTCGGCTCACTCTGGGAAATCACCGCCACCCAGCACGCCCAAGCGGAATCCGTGACCCACCACCAATCCCAAGAAGGCCACGCCCCGGAAGAAGACCGCCTGCCCGGCCAACCGGATTTCGTCGTGGAACCGATTAGAAACCGCGAAGAAAAAGTCGGCAGAAACGACCCCTGCCCCTGCGGCAGCGGCAAGAAATACAAAAAATGCCACGGGGCAAATGCGTAAACCGCGTCGCAGACCATTTTGAGAAGGGAATAGGTCATCAAGTTTGATCCGCAAATCGACCCTCTGAAAAGTTTGGGAGGATGCACTGTCGGTCAAATGCAATCCATGTGGAGCGGAGTATGATGCGACGGATGAAGGCGGGGATTGCACTCCATGTCCGAATTGTGGAAAGACGGAGCGAGTTACTCTGTGCGTCCTCACTCAACTGTTCAAATTCAAATATGCACAAGCCCAATCGTACGGTGTATCCATCATTGGACGGAATTGCTTGAAAACGCGGAACGCTTTCACGGCAGCAGGGAATACTCGGTTGCGGTGGTTGTGGCGCAAACGGCGTGTGAAGTGATTGCGGAACGGGCGATAAGTAAGGCATTCGCGAATAAGGGCATTCCCGAACTGGAAAGCTCAGTCACGAACTTTCTGATTTCCTATAACCTGGGAAACGAACGGGTCCAAAAGCTATACGCTGCGTTAACAGGCGACAATATCGTGGGCAAAGAGTTATGGATGGCGATCAAAAGATTGGCGAAGACACGCAACAAAAGCGTTCATACCGGGCGGGAGGTTTCCGAAACGGAATCCCGCGAAGGCTTGGATGCAGCCCATCAACTTGTAGCAGGCGTTTTTGAACAAAACGTAAAACTGATCTAGCCTTGTGTTGTAGCAGTGTAGGGTCCGCTGTCAGAGTGTGAATTTTTCGGACCCCGATTTGTTCAGTTAGTTTACACTATTTTGAAATAGCCCTATCGGCTTTCAAATGATATTTTTTCGTGAAGCAATACGAATAAATCAAAATCTTAGGGTCTCGTAATTCGAGAATCTTGATAAATTCACACTCTGAGAGCGGACCATTTTACGAAAAAAATGACTATTCAACCTACGAGTCCGCATTTCTTCCATGTGCTTTTGCTTGGTTCATCATGCGGGATTGCCGCGCAAACGAATCAAACGCACCCGCTCGATTCATAGTGACTTATCCGTGGTCGCCGTCGCATTGGGATGGTCATCCCGGAGGATACCCGACGGAGCCATGCTTGAACGGAACTTCGACTTCTGAATGATTACGAAGAACGCGTCGCTTCGAGATGTGGATTGGTTGAGCATACGGGGCAACATCTACACAGCAATCGAATTGGTGTCGCACTCGTCGTGCCAACCAACCTTTTTTGGTGGGCCTGGGTTGGCCAACACTACTCTTTGTTGGGGATCACGATGGCAAAATGTTGCAGTGCAAAGTCCATTGGCATCTTGCTGGTTGCTTCTGATGATCGGCACGGCCGAGGCGATGGTTATCAAAAATCAATACAAAGGCTTGCAACCTCCCCAAGACGCAAAACGGTTGGAGGATTTTCAGTCGATGCCTAAGCCGCAGCGATTGGCCCTCGTGAAAAATTCAACCGCACACTATTACGTGTGGGTTGGAGGGACCGCTTCCAGCTATTGTCTTCCCTCCGGTCCTGCTTGTTACCTGTTGATGTCGATGGACGGCTTGTGGACTGGACCCCTGATTCTGGTGATGCTTCGCCACAGATGAAGGAGTTGTGTTCGCTTGCCTGGGAAAACACGCCAATCTCATTGGTGGAAGCTGTTTCCCAGACGAAGAAGGCGGTCAAAAAATAGCGGTCATGCGAGGCGGCCATCGCCTAACTCGCTTTGTGTTGATGGGCAATGCCCAAGCGACTTAGCTTGCCGGGCCAGTGTCTTTATGCGGTCGGTTTGACATTTCCTGGCGGTTCTTACCCACCCGAGCGACGGGGGACCAATTCAGCTTATGCGGCTGTTGTCGGTTTTGCGGGTCTTCTTACGAAGGGGTAGCCTGGACGGTGGGATAGGTAATCATCCAGCCGCTCGTCTTCGCTGAGGGCGGCGGCGCGGAGGTGCAAAATCGCTTCGGCCCCTTCGGGATTGTCCCAGAACATCTCCGTACCTTTGACGCGGAAATTGATTTGTTTGATCAAAGACTCCATCGGCGCGCTGCTGACGGGCAAGCCTTCGCGGCGGTAACGGGGATAATCCATCCGGCTTTGATTGTTGCTCAAGTAGCGGATTGCGTCTTGAAGCGGTTTGTGCGGATCGTCGTCGGGAAGTTTTTGCTCCAAAAGAACACCTTGTTTCTCACAATAGCCTCTGAGTTCCTCGATCACCAAGGCGACTTTCCCGCTCCAGCAGAGCGTGATGAACTTCACGTACGTTTTCCAGCCGTCGGCCTCCTCGGCGTGCATCGCCATCGCCGCTTGAAACACGTACTGGATCGCGTGGATGAAATCTAAAATGGCACAAAGCTGGAAAAATACTTTTTCCACACCGACCAATTCCAATTCAAGCCGTCGCCGACAAAGGCCCGCTTGGGCGCCTTATCAAAGCGACGGCGTTCCGCTTCGCGTTTCATCATCCGGCCAAACTCATCGGACGAGGCCATGCTGCTGACCGCCGTGCGCAGAACGCGTTCGGGACCTTTATAGACCACGCGGTCCTCCCCGGTTTCTGCAGTCTCTTCCACGTAGGGCACGGGTTTTTCCGCAATGTTCGCGACCCGTTTGCTCGTGCGAAACGTGGTCGGCAGAAGCGGGCAAGGATCCTCGTTTTCGGGCTGCTCGGGGGGGACACATCCGTTCGAAGGAGGCGTTTTTGGTTTCTTTCCACCCGTTCTCGCCGGAGAGATGAACGCCGCGACCTCGCCCCGGTTCGCGTGTGCGAATTCGGCCGCCATCGCAAGAGGCGACGGCGATCTCGGGAACGATCACTTCTTTCCCATCCGTCCGCTGGGGAGATTCTTCCAACTCCGCCAACTCCAACCCGACCTGTTTGGCCAAACGTCGGACGGTGCTCTCGGGGACTTTCTGTTTCAGAACCCGAACCGTCGCCGTCTCCACCCGCTTATACGACCGGATTCGGAGACCAGATGGACCACCGCTTTGGTCAACTCCGGCGTGATGTTGCGGCTATCAAAGCCCATCGCCACCCGCTGAGGGAAAAAAAACCCGACGACAGGTCGGGCAGTCGGCCACGGTTTCGGCCAATTCGACCGGACCGCTGAGGCTCAGCACCTCCCGCTTTTTCACCCGAACCTTGCACTTCGTTTTACACCTCGGGCAAGCCGCCTGACTCTCGAAATTCGCCGCGACTTCGCGGGCCGCCCGCTGTTGGGTCTCCCGGCTCAACTCGTGTCCCAATTTCATCGCCGCGATTTCAATGACGCCGTAATGCGGCGTCCCGAGGAACTCGCCCTCCTCGACTTTTTCCTCCACCATCAGTTCCGCCAACTCCAATAAAAGTTCCTTCTTCCGCTTTGCCGCGCTTGCTTTTCGGCGTCCATGCCATATCTCCTTCTTCGGGTAAGGTTCACATACCAATCCACTCCCCGCAGTTTAACACAAAACACCAAAATCTCCTATTGACGGTTTTCACCCCACCATCCGCCCAATAAAAGCTGAACTGGTCCCGAGCGACGGGGGT
>CAWAVN010000004.1:0-52538 GCA_963785505.1 uncultured Planctomycetaceae bacterium | reverse complement strand
CCTTCGGTTCCGTAGACCGATGCTCTATCCAATTGAGCTAGGGGTGCAAAATGCCAATATGTTGTAAGTTGTTTTGTGACAACTATTTACTGTTTGGATTACTGAAACCTTTCGACTTTGAAAACCCATTCTGAGATTTTTTGTCGCAATTCGAATTCGAAACCCATTCTGAAACCTTTTGCCGCAATTTTGCTCAGCGAAGTGGTTCCGCAAAAGTAATTTGACAGAACAGACCATTTGAGCCAGGATTTTAAGGAGATTGAAATCCAAAGGTGTCAACAAAACTTTCTGCGACCCGCTTAGTTTGTGGGGGTTTGATCGAAAGGTTGGTTGTTCAACGCTCATCCTAGCTCAGAATGGGGCAAAGTCAAGCTAAAGCGAGCCGCCACATGGGTTCATGGATTCTATTGAGTTTGGATTGAACAAACGCACAATCTTCCTTTGGCGGATTTGTCATAGTTCTCGATCTCACCCGGCAATTTTCAGTGGATTGACCTCGAATGTTTCCATCTCAGTCTCGGCCTGCGATACGAGATCAGCGAAGACTTGAGCAATCGCTGTCAGGATGGTTTCCAGGTTCTCCACGGGATCGGACTGGTAGATGACCCAGCCGGTTTCCGTCGAATTGTCTTGCCTCAACTCATACGTTTCGTCCTGGCCGGCAATATCGTGCAGCGTTGATCTTCGAACGAAAGTCGCAATACAGGCTCCCGGTTTGGTTTCTCGGTACTTTTCAAGCTGCTCGGCCCGTTGATTGCTGATTTTCTGGAAGTCCTCTGAAATTCTTCTCGGATGCTTCAACCCATCTCGGCTTTGGTTTGGTGGCCGATGTCGGGATGTGTTGTTTGATTAAGTCGGCGGTGATTTTTCTTAGTTGCTTCGATGGTTTTCCACACCTCGATGAGCCTTTTCGGTTCGGGTATGGGTTCTGCGGGAAAAGTTGTGGGAGGAGGATCGGGTTCGGGCGGGGCCGCTACGAGACGGCGGACGCGAATTAACAGGTTCAACGCGGCTGAGGGCAGGAACAAGCGAAATAAGTTGGTCTAAAATGCGCCTGGAGGCAATTCCATTCCCAACGCGATGAATAATCCGGGCCGGCGTCTTGCCGCTCACGGGGTTCATGTCAATTTATCACTTGACGAATTTGCGGGCTGGTTTTCCTCTTGCGGGCTTTCTGCTAGGATAACCGGCAAGCGAGATTGGGAATGCAGCCAGAGGAACGCCAATTCTTGAGAGGGGCCGTTCGTGATCGAAACCTATGCGGAGCGTTGGGCCTTGATAACCGGAGCCTCTTCCGGAATCGGTGCCGAGTTCGCCCGCAGACTAGCCGCCCGCGGCATGCACCTGATTCTCACCGCAAGGCGCGGTGAACCGATGGAAGCGTTGGCGAGCGACTTGCACACCCACCACGGCACGCGCACGGAAATCCTCTGTGCGGACTTGGCCGTGCCTGCGGACATCGAGCGGCTCAAAGCCGAAATCGCGGCCAAGCACATCGAAGTGGAATTGCTGGTCAACAACGCGGGGTTTGCCGTCGTGGGCGATGTGGAGAACGCCGACTCGGAGCGGATTCTCAGCATGGTGCAAGTCAACATCGCCGCCCTTACCAATTTGACCTACCACTTCCTGCCGGGAATGCTGGCCCGCAAACACGGGGCGATCATTAACGTGGCTTCCATCGCCGGGTTTCAGCCGGTGGCTTACATGGGGGCATACGCGGCGAGCAAAACTTACGTCATGCACTTTAGCGAAGCCCTCTGGGCCGAAGCCCGCGACCGTGGAGTGACCGTGATGGCCCTCTGTCCGGGAGCCACCCGCACGGGGTTTTTCGATTACGCCGGCGTCCCCAACTGGCTGAAAAAACATGGCTCCCAATCGCCCGGCCAAGTCGTCAAGTCGGCCCTCAAAGGGTTGGAGAAACGCCGCAGCTATTGGGTTGCCGGTTGGGGGAATTACATTCGCAGCCTGCTTGTTAGGCTTGCGCCGCGGGGCATGGTGGTCAAGCAGTCGATGGATTACTTCCGCCCGCAACCGCCCGCCAAAGAAGACAAAACCGAACAGTCCGCTTCCCGACCCGCCGCCGACGATGCACCGCAAGCGGAACCCAATCAAAAAAAGACCGGCTGATAAAATCCCTTCGTCAGGTTCTCAATCGGGCAGCGCAGCCAATTTTTGGGTTAGGGTTTCGATCTCGGCTTCCAATGTGAAAATGCGGAGGATGCCGGTTCGTGTTTTGCCGGTCTCACACCAGCCGGGCCAGCGGGGATTCGGCGGCGGGATCGTGGGCCGGCAAGGGAAACTGCTTGTGCATCGTCCCGCTGATGTCGAGTACCGGCCCCCAATTGTCGCCGAACAATCGCGGGATTTATGCCTTCTCATTGGAATCCATCAAGGCAAAACTCAATAACCAAGCCTACTCCCAGGCTAAAACCGTGAACGGTTACGGGAGAACAAGGTCTTTTCTCTGCTCGAATAGTTGACTTACCAGCGGGGCTGTGCGGTGGACTCCAGAACCTCGCGAAAGTTCTCCCGAGACATCGAGCTTCTTAGTTTGACTCACCACGGTGGGAATGGGAACGTGGATCGATCGGCCGTGTTCTGAACCGATCATCACTCCGCTTTTGCCGGCCATGCCCGCATGGACTGCGCTGCGACCCAACTGATTGCAGAGGAAACGATCATAGACATTCGCAGGGACGCTTCGAATCAGGTAACTGGGGTCGAAGTATTTTCGCGCGATCGGAAGATTGCAGCGGGTGAAGTGCGCTTTGATCTTCTCCCGCAAGAACTCGCCGATGTCCTGAGAGAGCAGGTTTCCCGAAGCGTCTCTCCGCTCCGGCTCGCCGGCAAATAAATGCTGCCCCGCCCCTTCGGCGACGACGATGACGGCATGGGAACGGTTGCGGATTCGTCTTTCCAGTGCCGACAAGAACCCGTTTTCGCCGTCCAACGGAAAGGGGATTTCAGGAATCAACGTGAAATCGACTTCCTGGCTGACCACCGAGGCCCCCGCTGCGATGAACCCCGCATGGCGGCCCATCAACTTGACGAACCCAATCCCATTGATGGCGTTGCGGGCTTCAACATGCGCACAGCGGACGACTTCCTCCGCCTTCTCCAGCGCGGTTGTGTATCCGAACGACAACCGCACAAAGGGCACATCGTTGTCGATTGTCTTGGGAATCCCCACGATGGCGATCTTGGCGTGCCTGCGTCTTAGTTCCTGATCCAGCGCAAAGGCTCCGGCACTGCGTGCCATCCCCGCCCAAACAAAACAACAAGTCGATCTTCCGGGCTTGGAGAAAATCGGCCATCACGGCAGGTTCTTGCGGACCCCGCGACGTGCCGAGAACCGTTCCCCCCAACTTGTCGATCGGTTCGACAAATTCCTTCGTCAGGCTCACGGGTTCGAGTCGGGCTGCGGGATTCATGCCCAAGTAACCGTTCTTAATCCCCAAGACACGGCGGACTCCGTAATTCTCGTTCAGTTCGTAAAACGCCGACCGAATCACGTTGTTCAACCCAGGCGAGAGTCCCCCACAAGTGACAATCGCCGCCGTGGTTTGAGCGGGATCGAAAAAAATCCGCTCCCGGGGACCGGCTACCTCGAAGAAAAGCGGCTGGCCGCCAGTGGTTCCCTCCCTCATCGAGACGTGAACCAGAACCCGATCCGCGTCGGAACGAAAATGCGTGGCCTGCGGGTGATGGGGAGAATCAAAATCCAAGGGGGTGGGAAAGCCGCATTCCCCCAACGTGCCTACGGTGAGATCTGATTGTTGAATCATAAGAATCCTTTGAATGGCGAACCTTAGTGTCGAATGGGGGATTCGGAAACCGGCTCTCACGGTGTGACACGAATGCCGAGTGTCGATTCGTCGAACCGGGCGAGGAAAAAGGCGACTCCCAGCGTTGCGAAAATGGAAACCAGCATATAAGCCACCACGGCCGTCGCTGCGGGAGTCCCCGCGAAGTTTCTGGAAACGATCACCAAGGCTACGGCGGCGTTTCGGGCCGCTGTGGTCAGGGCTAAGGTTTTCCGGCCAGCCCGGCTCGACCCACCACAAACCCACCCCAGACCGAGGCTTGCTCCCACTAAAAGCAGCATACCCACCCAACCCCGCAGGCGGATCAATGCGAGGGTCGGAAATTCGCGAATCAGCACCAGCACGATGGCGGTCAACAGCAACACATTCGCGAGCATTCCCAAAGGCTTTGCCATTCGGCGCGCCAAAGTCGGCCAAGCATGGTGAATCGCCAAGCCTCCGAGCAAAGGCAGAAGCTGCACGGCGAGCAAAGTCTCCACAATGGCCCGGTAATTCACCCGGACCTCTCCGCCGGGTAGCAATTGCGAAAGTAAAGTCTGAAGCAACACGGGCGAAAGCAGGACCGACAACACCGAAAGCAATACCATCAATCCCACTGCGCCGGCCACATCTCCCTTGGCAATCGAGACGAAGGGCGGTCCCACGGGAGCACCGGGACAGACCGCTAAAATCACGAAACCCACGCAAACCATCGGATGGGGATCGAACACCCGCAATAACCCCAAGGTGACCGCTGGAACCAACACAAAGTTCACGAAAAGGCCCAACACCTGATATAGAGGTTTTCTCATTGAGGCCATAACTTCCGAAACCGTCACCTTCAAACCCATCGTCAGCATGATGGCGATAAGACCAACGGTGGTGAGGAGTTTCATCAAGACTTCAGGATTCATGGATTGAGATCGCTTGATCGTTCCGAAAAGTTACTCAAAAAGTAAACGGTGTGTTGCCCTGATTTGAAACCGCCCGCCCCCCAAAGCACGGTTTTTGGAGGGACAGAGTGGCAAAGGGACAGAGTGGAAAAAGCTCGGGATCGAATAAAATTCTTCCGGCCTTGCCCCTCTGTGCCTTTGCCCCTGAAAACGTGCCGATTTGCCAAGGGGCTATGAGAAATAAAGCCATCTCATTTACCGTTTGAGAAAGTTACTCGCCTACCGCGGCGGCTAACGATTCCGAAACGGATTGCTTGGTAAAGTAGGCAAACCGGCTGCCCGCGACATCCTCGGGGGTCATGGTGGCAAACAGGTGCATGCTGCGGGCGATCATGCCGGTCCACCCGGTCTGATGGCTTGCTCCCAAGCCCGCCCCGTTGTCGCCGTGGAAATACTCGTAAAACAACACGCAATCTTTCCAATTAGGATCGGTTTGGAACGGCTCGGCTCCACCGAAAACGGGCCGATGACCTTTCGCATCTTTAAGGAAAATGTTCTCCAGACGCCTTGCGATTTCCTGGGCGACTTCAAACAGGTTCATCTGGTTCCCGGATCCCGTGGGGCATTCCACGGTGAAATCGGGGCCATAATACGTGTAGTAATTCAGCAGGGCGCGAAGAATCAGGCTGTTGACCGGCATCCAGATTGGGCCGCGCCAGTTCGAGTTTCCGCCGAACATCCCTGTGTCGGACTCCGCGGGCAAATAGGCCACGCGGTATTCCTGGCCGCCCGCCTGCATAACGAAGGGATGCTCGGCATGATAGCGTGAGAGCGAGCGAATGCCATAAGGGCTTAAGAACTCGTTTTCATCGAGCATCTTGGCCAGCACCCGGCGGAGTTTCGTCTCATCGAGGATCGAAGCCAACCGCCGGCCATCGACACCGGGCTTTCGCGGATCGTGGATCAACGAGCAGAGTTCGGGGCGGGACTCAAGAAACCAGCGAAAGCGTTCCGCAATCTCGGGATACTTAACGAGAAGCTTCCCGTCGAACACCGTCGCGGCACAAAGGGGCAATAGCCCCACCATAGACCGCACCTTGAGCCTTTGCGACCGGCCATCTGGCAGGCGGAGCACATCGTAATAGAAGCCGTCCTCTTCATCCCACATCGACGTTTCCCCGCCCATGTGTCCCATCGCGGAGGCAATCCAAAGAAAGTGCTCGACGAACTTCAACGCCATGTCCACGTAATCGGGATCGGTCATGGCGAGTTCCGCGGCAATATCGAGCATGTTTTGGCAGAAGAGGGCCATCCAGGCCGTTCCGTCGGCTTGTTCCAAATAGCCACCCGTTGGCAATGGGGCGCTGCGGTCAAAAACGCCAATGTTATCGAGTCCCAGAAAACCGCCCTCGAAGATGTTTCTTCCCGAACGATCTTTGCGATTCACCCACCAAGTAAAGTTCAGAAGCAGTTTTTGGAAACTGCTCTTGAGCCATTCGCGGTCTCCTTCGCCTTTCAGTCCTTTCTCAATGCGATACGTAAAAATGGTGGACCAGGCATGAACCGGGGGATTCACGTCGCCAAAGTTCCACTCGTAAGCCGGGATCTGACCGTTGGGGTGCATGTAGCGTTCGCGGAGCATGAGCTTAAGCTGCTCTTTGCCAAAATCGGGATCGACCAAGGTCAGGGCCACAACGTGAAACGCCAAATCCCAAGCGGCGTACCAAGGGTACTCCCATTTGTCGGGCATCGAGATGATGTCGCCGTTATACATGTGGTGCCAGTGATCGTTCCGAGGAGCCTGCTTGCGGATGACCTGGAACGGATCGGAGCCACGCTCTTCCAGCCACTTGTCCACATCGTAGTGATAGTACTGCTTGCTCCAGAGCATTCCCGCCAGCGCTTGCCGCATCACATTCGCTTCGTCGGGATTGCAGGAGGCGGGAATGACGGCACGATAAAACTCGTCGGCCTCATCGCGGCGGGCCTCTAGCGAGTGTTGATAGCGCGTTCCAAACAAATCGCGATTCTGCCCATTGCCATTTGGAATAGGGGGAATGTTAGAGAGCCGTAAGCGCACGACCTCGGAGCCTTGGGCAGGCACAGTGATTCGATATTGAGCACTGACCTTCGTACCTTTCTGATCTGGATTAACCGCCTCCAGTTCGCCATGAACGACATAGCGGTCAATGCTGTCCTTCACGAAAGGCGTGCGGTTGGGAACGCCGAAAATCCGCTGCGTGTTGGTTTCGTTCTCGGTAAACAGCAGAGTCGGTTCGCCATCGCAATAGAGGTAATACGTCCCCAATTTGGGTTCATTCGCTTCGGCGATCTTTTGTGATGCGGAAGAGACATCGTGCAAATGGGGACGGTCGTCTTTTCCATGCCAAGACCATTGATTGCGAAACCACAAGGTCGGCAAAACGTGAAGTTCCGCCGTTGCCGGTCCGCGATTGTGAACGGTGATCTGAATGAGAATGTCGTCGGGCGATTCCTTGGCATATTCGACGAACACATCGAAATAGCGATCCTTATTGAACGCGCCGGTATCGAGGAGTTCATATTCCAATTCATTCCGGCCTCGATGCCGGCTGGTTTCCACGAGGTCCGCATACGGAAACTCCGCCTGCGGGTACTTATAGAGGTACTTCATGTAGGAGTGCGTCGGCGTGCTGTCGAGGTAGAAGTAATACTCCTTCACATCTTCGCCGTGGTTCGATTCGCTATTGGTCAGACCGAAGAGCCGTTCTTTAAGAATCGGATCTTTGCCGTTCCAAAGGGCCAGCGCGAAGCACAACCGTTGCTGACTATCAGAAAATCCTGCAAGTCCATCTTCGCCCCAACGATAGGCGCGGGAACGGGCTTGGTCGTGCGTGAAATAGTTCCACGCATCGCCGTCTTCGCTGTAGTCTTCGCGGACGGTTCCCCATTGCCTTTCGCTCAGATAAGGCCCCCATTTCTTCCACGGAGTTTTCTGAGTCTGGGCTTCCACTAAACGGTCGTGTTCTTGCGTCATTGGGGGCCTCGTTTTTTATATCAGCCGCATTCCGAATCAACGCGGCAGACCCAGAAGGTAATAATAATGTCCCGGCACCGGTTCGAGTTCGGTTTCGTCGGTGGGGGTAAACGGTGCGCGATGCTTCCAGCCTTCTTCATCCGCCGGGACGCTCCAAAACGCCCCCTCCTCATCCCGCACGATCCATTGCCGAGAGGACTTGTCCACATAGATTGACATCTTGCGTTGCTCCGTAATCACCATTTTCGTTCGCTCCTAAAACATCCTTGATGGGGAGAACCGTTCTCCCAGACTCCCGCATCCAAAAAAAACCTTGGCAAGGTTAACGCGCCGTGGGGCCGTCAAAGCCAATGGGCTTTCTCCCACACATCGGGAAGAACTCTCTCTGACGATAGCTTTGGCCCGAAACAATAGCAATGACGCCGTGAACAAAAGTGGGGCACATGGGGAATGACTCATCGATTCTCCTCCGCGGTTTGGCGCGCCGGGATGCCATGCTGCCTGAAATCGAACAGGGTTAATGGAACTTTTGTCTGCTTTACAACGGGGGAAGGCTATTCAAAACTTTTCAGCAACAACTCCAACGGTTCCTGGCTGATGCGAATCCACCCGCGCTGCGGTTGGTTCAAATCCAGGATAATGAGGAACACCAAGCCGACCAAAAGGATAAAGCCCACCGTCGCCCCCGAAGTGGACTCCTTGACCAATGACTGCTGTTTTCCCATCACCGCAACCGCGAGGACAGCCGAAAACCCCAAGAGCAAAATAATGCTCAACGGCAAACGGTCCCTAATGGCGGCCAGTCGTGCGGCGTGGTTGCTGGTGACTCCGTTGAACGTATTGACCAAAGGCACAACGACGGGCGTTCCTCGATCGACCGCCGCTTTCACCAAGTTTTGCATCTGGGTATGCATTTCGCGAATGTCCGCCAATGCGGTTTGAAGCGAAGCTTCATCGGTTGTCGGCTTTGCCATTGCGATGCGATGTTGGACGTACTTTTTGACGAGAGCCTGCAACTGACTGCGAAAAGGATCTTCCAACAGGCCGATGCAAGTGTAGAAATCGCCGATGGAATTGCTGTCCGAGACGGACATCTGTCTGCGGCCTTCATGCTTGACGAGCGACATCGAAAACGTGAACGCCAAAAGGAGTCCCAAAAGCCCGATGAGTGCATCGCCGAATTTGCTTCCCCCGGTAACGCCTTCCTTGCCCCGAAGCGAACGGCCTCTCCACCATCCCAAGCCCCAGCCCAAGAGCATCGCCACGATCAGCAAGCACGATGGAATCCAGGGATCGACATTCGCCCCAATTTCATTCATGTGCCTTTCCTTTCGCAGAACGGCTTAAACATCAAAACGGGGGATTTCAGGATTCCTCTTTCGTCGGACGGACGGGCATGGTGTGCATTCCCAACTCGTCCAACGCCTCGCGAATCACGCCGGCACTCGATGTCAGCAACGATTGCTCGTGTTCGCTGAGGGGCAATGCAAACGTCTGTTGCACCCCGCTGCCGCCCACGAGGCGGGGCAGAGATACGGTGACATTCTCGATTCCCTGCACGTCAGTGGGGGCGCAAACCGTGAGGATGGACCGCTGGTCCTGCAGGACCACTTCAATAATTCGGGCAAGTGCGCTGCCGACGCCGTAATAGGTCGCCCCTTTGCCCGCAATGATCGAATCGGCCGCCCTGCGGACCTTCTGATCGATGGCTTGCCGAATGGAGTCGTCAAATTCGATTCCTCGAAGACGGACAAATCTTTCCAAAGGCATCCCGCCCACGGTCGCCAGCGACCAGGTGAGTACTTCGGAATCTCCATGCTCACCCACGACATAGGCATGAACGTGTTGAGAATCGACGCCGCAATGTGTGCCGAGCAGCGAGCGAAATCTCGCCGTGTCGAGCGTGGTTCCCGAACCGAAGACTCGTCCAGGGGGCACGCCCAGGTCACTGGCATAAACCGACGCCAAATGCGTCATTACGTCGACGGGATTTGACGCGACAACGATGACGGCCTCCGGGGCATAGTGAAAGACCTGGGGCACGACATCCCGAAACACCGCAGCATTCCGTTGGAGCAATTGAAGCCGAGTTTCACCGGGCTTTTGACCAACGCCCGCGCTGAAGGACAACCACCCGGCAACCCGCCAGAGCCTCGTAATCTCCCGAGGAAATCTGCAACGGGTGGGCAAACGGAACGGCGTGGCGGATGTCGTCGGCTTCCGCGGCCGCCCGCTGCAAGTTTTTATCGACTAAGACCACTTCGCGACCGATGCCTCGCATCACAACCGCATAAGCTGCAGTCGATCCAACCAATCCTGCACCAACAATACCGATTTTCATGTCATTGCTCTCTATAAATTCGAGTCGCGATCAGCGTAAAGAAAAATGATCGACAAGAGTGTCGGCCAAATCGTTCACCATATTATTTATCGAGGTTTGGGTTGCTTTGCCGCCATTGGGTCTGATGCGACAGAAGAAGTGCGATCGCTTCCTCTGCGGTTTCCACGCATCGCGGAATGGCCAGATCTTCGGGGTTGGCCAAATTCAGTTGCGGGTTCAAGAGATTGCGTTCGGCCCATTCGATGAGTTCTCCCCACATCTTTCCCACAACAATCAAAGGCGTCTCGTGCAAGTGGCGGACTTGCAAGAGCTGCCAGATCATCGTGAGTTCAAGCACCGTGCCGATTCCACCGGGGACAACAATGAAGGCATCCGATGTCAGCACGAAATGATGCAACCGCGTGAAAAAGGTCTGATGAGTGAATGCCTCTTCCACAAAGGGATTGGCCTCTTGCTCGAAAGGCAAGTCCACGCGAATCCCTACGGAGCGGTGGCGTTCCGGGGCGCTGGCGGCTTTTGCACCTTCATTCGCGGCTTGCATCAACCCCGGACCGCCTCCGGTGATGATGTCGCAACCCATCTCCGCCAACGCGGCGGCGACACGTTTGACCTCCTCGTAAACGTAGCTTCCAGGCTGAGCGCGGGCGGAGCCGAAGATCGTTACACGATAGCGTTCGCGTTTCGAAGGACGAAGCCTTGTCAGATTGCTCACGACCTCCCACAAACCAAAGACCGTATCGACGAGAACATCCTTGACCGCTTCTTCATCGGCCAAACTGATGCTTTCCCGGCGACTTGGCACGGAGGCTTCTTTGTGCAAATCCTCTTCACGTTCTTCTCGCATGATTTCGGTTCCTTAGTATTGTTCCTCGACAAATCGCCGGCCTTCGAGCGTCTTCTGGTCGTCGAACTTGCCCTTCTTCGAGCGTTTGGGAAGCTCGATCGATTCGCGCGGCGCATCTTTATAGGGAATTTGCGAAAGCAAGTGGGCAATGCAGTTGAGCCGGGCTTTCCGCTTGTTGTCGGAGCGGACGATGTGCCAAGGGGATTCCTCCGTGTCCGTGGCATCGAGCATCATGTCCCGCGAGCGGGAATAATCATACCAACGGCCATAGGATTCGAGATCCATCGGGCTGAGTTTCCACCGCCTGAGCGGATCGTTCAACCGCGCCTCGAAGCGGCGCTCTTGTTCTTGCTGGCCGACTTCCAGCCAGAATTTGATGAGAATGATACCGCCGTTTGTAATGTGGTTCTCGAATTTGGGGCAGTTCTCGACGAAAGCTTGATATTGGGCCTTCGTGCAAAAGCCCATCACGTATTCCACGCCCGCGCGGTTGTACCAACTTCGGTCGAAGATCACGACTTCGCCCGCCGCGGGGAAATGCTGAATGTATCTTTGGGCGTAAAGCTGCGTCTTCTCGCGGTCCGAAGGCGCAGGCAAGGCGACAACGCGAAACACGCGCGGACTTACCCTTTCCGTAATCGCCTTGATCGTTCCCCCCTTGCCGGCGGCATCTCGCCCTTCGAAGACGACGACCACGCGAAGTCCCTTGTGAACGATCCAATCCTGCAATTTGCACAACTCCGTTTGGAGCTTTTTCAATTCATCTTCGTAGGCTTTGCGTTTCATAGGATTTCTCGATGGAGGCAAAATTAGACGGGAACACCATTCGCGTAAAGTAAAACGACCGAATGTGCCTGGACCGGGTAGCTTTCCCCGGTGAACAATGGACAGGATTCCCACGGATGAATGTCTTCAGGCGTTTCGAGAGCCGTATCGACAAACCGCCGCCAGGACTGGCCCTCCTTCAGTTTGGGAAGTTCAAAATCAGATGGTTCCCAGTGGGCATTCAAAATGAAGTGGAAGAGCAGGTTTTCCTTCCGCAATTCCGCCCCCAAGACCAGACGATGCGAGTCATCGCTCCAATCGGGCTGGTAAAGTTTCGTGCCGTGCCAGGCGTGTTGGGCTTGGGCGATGAAATTAGTCAGACTCACGCGGTTGTGTTCATGCTCGGGATCGCGGAGCAGTCGGCGAGAAATCAGCAGTGTCACAAAGCGGTGGATGTCCGCATGTTTTTCCACAAGCGACCAATCGAACCAACTCAGTTCGTTGTCCTGGCAGTACGCATTGTTATTGCCTCGCTGCGATTTCCGCACCTCATCACCCATGAGGATCATGGGCACGCCTAAAGACATCATCGTGACGGTGAGGAAGTTCTTCACCTGCCGGTTGCGAAGCAATTCGACTTGGGGGTCGTCGGTTTCGCCTTCGATGCCGCAGTTCCAACTCCGGTTGTCGTCGCAGCCGTCGCGGTTGCCTTCGCCGTTGTCTTCGTTGTGCTTCCCGTTGTAAGACACAAGATCGTTGAGCGTGAAGCCGTCGTGGCAAGTGACGAAGTTGATGCTCTGCTCGGCCTCGCGGGCTTTGTGGCCATAGATTTCGGGACTTCCCACCATGCGGTCGGCGGTGTGTCTGACCGAGCCCGGCACGGCACGGAAGAAATCGCGGACATCATCCCGAAAGCGGCCGTTCCATTCTTTCCAAGAATCGCCAATAAAACTGCCCACCTGATAAAGCCCCGCCGCGTCCCACGCCTCGGCAAACAATTTCGTCCCCGCGAGAACCGGATCGGACTCGATGTCCCAAAGCACGGGCGGTTTCGGTAGCGGATGCCCATTGGAATCGCGCGAAAGAATGGAGGCAAGGTCGAACCGGAACCCATCTACGTGCATCTCGGATACCCAATAGCGAAGGCTATCCACGATCAAACGGCGGACAATGGGGTGATTGGCGTTGAACGTGTTTCCGCATCCCGAATAGTTGGCATACTTCGCCCCGCCATCTTCCAGCATGTAATAGATGGGGTTGTCGATGCCGCGAAAGCAAAGGGCCGGCCCCTGGTGGCTGCCTTCTGCGGTGTGATTGAAGACCACATCCAAAATCACCTCAATCCCCGCGCGGTGCAGGGCCTTCACCATGTCCCGAAACTCATCGACCGGCCCCAAAGCATCTTGGCGAGAGCTATAAGCCTGATGCGGCGCGAAAAACGAGATCGGCGCATACCCCCAGTAGTTGACCTTGCCGGGCGGGCAGTCTTGGGGATCAAACTGAAACACCGGCAAAAGTTCTACCGCGGTGATGCCGAGTTTTTGAAGGTACGGGATCTTTTCAATCAGCCCTGCATAGGTTCCACGGGTGTGCTCATTCACATTAGAATTGGGATGCTGCGTGAAGCCTTTCACGTGCATTTCATAAATAATAGTCCGTGCGGAGGGATACCGAAGCGGCTTGTCGCCTTCCCAATCATAAGCCAAGGGATCGACGACCACGCTTTTCATTGCGACCCCGGCGTCTCCCCCCGACCGCCCGATTGCTTCGCGATCATATGCCTTGGGAACTACCACGGCCCGGCCGTAAGGATCGAGGAGCAGATTGGTGCAATCGAACCAAAGCCCCATGTCGGGACTATTCGGCCCATCGACCCGGTAGCCGTAAATTTGCCCCGCCTGAATGCCTGGGACGAACACGTGCCAATAGTGATAAGTCCGGTTTGTAACCGGGTCGAGCCTGCAAACTTTTGAGGGCGTCTCGTCGGCGTTGGCGAAGAGACAGAGTTCCACTGCCGTCGCATGCCGTGAGAAAAGGCAGAAATTGACGCCGCCGTCCATGACGGTCGCACCAATCGGGAAACTTTGGCCGATGGAATTTTTCGCGGTCATTAGGCTTTAGACTTTCTCACTGATTGGGACGAGTTGGGACTCGGCAATGGCCTGTTCGATTGACATGCGTCGTCCAATGTGGCCGACTTGGTCTTCCAATCCTAAAGCCCTAAGCAGGTCGCGCACATTTCCGTGGGCGGAAACGATCCGCATGTGAACCTGAAGGTTGGAAAGTTCCTGGTAGAGTTCTGAGAGCATTTTCCCTCCCGAGACATCCACGATCGGCGATTCAGACAGATCACAGATCACGAGGTTCAGGTGAGAGGCGGCTTTGATTCCTTCCAACACCACGCGGCGAACGTGATCTACGTTGAAGTACAACAGCGAGGATTCGATGCGAAAAATTAGGATTCCCGGAAGCACCTCATTGTCCGGGTGACGGGCAAGATCCGAGAAACGATTGGAACCCGGAATCCGCCCCAAGAACGCGACGTGGGGATGCGAGGCTCCCGCGATCAGGATTAACAGCGAAACAACCGCCGCGAAGAGCACACCCTTCAAAATTCCTAAGAGCAAAACGCCGACGAGAGCGATGATCGCGATGCGAAACTCCGACCGGCTAACCAGCCGGAGTTGTTTAAGCCCCGTGAGATCAATCAAGCCTCGAACCGCAACCAAAACAATTGAAGCCAAGACGACCGTAGGCAGATTGGCGAGCAAATCCGTCAAGAACAACAGGCAGATGGCGAGAGTCGCCGAGGCAAACACCAAAGCTAGGGGAGTGCGAGCGCCGGCTTTGTCGTTGACTGTGGATTGTGACAATCCCCCGGCGACGGGAAAGCCCTGACCGAAGGCCACGGCAAGATTGGCTCCGCCCAGGGCCAAAAGTTCCTGCCTGGGACTGATGGAATACTGATTCTTTGCTGCCAACGTGCGCCGCTGCCGAGATGCCCTCAATGTAGGCAAGCAGAAAACAAGCGCAGCTCAGAGGCAGAATCCCATCCACGTCTTTTGCTCTGAGGCTGGCAGATGAAACTCCGGCAAACCCGCTGGGAGAATCCCCACCGTCGCGACCGCCGATTCTTTCAGCGAACTGAAGGAAACGGCTACGATCGAAAGCAGCACAACCAACAAAGCCACCGGCCGACCAGGGAAAAATTTTTCCCCTAGCAGCAGAATCGCGATCGCAAACAGCCCCAATCCCAGCACGGTGACGTTCGTCTCGCCGATTTGCACGACAAGCCTCCAGGCCCGCTCGAAGAAATGTCCTTCGCCTCCGGGCACTCCGAAGAGTTTCGGAAGTTGCGTCATGGCGATTGTTAAAGCAGCCCCCGCCTTGAAGCCCAGCAAAATCGTCTCGCTGATGAAACATACCAATCCATCCAGCCGCAAAAGCCAGGCGATTCCGCAGACTCCCGCCACGACAAGCGCGGACAAGGACGCAATTTCCATCCAGCGCGCCGGATCGCCGTGGGCCATCTCCGCGACGGTTCCGCCAACAAGCAGGGAGATCGCCGCAGTCGGTCCAATGGCCAATTGCTTGGAGGTTCCCAGGAACGCATAAAAAAGCCCCCCGAGCAGATAGCAATAGATTCCATGATGGGGCGAAACACCGGCCAATGTGGCATAGCCCATAGAGACCGGAATGGCATAAGCCGCCAGCGTCATGCCTGCCAAAAGGTCGGCTTTCAGTTCCGCGAACTTGTATTCCGGCAGCCATTGCAATGGCGGCCAGCTGAGGCCCTCTTGGAAAAGCATCGGAGGTACTCACTGAGATGTTCTCCCAATCCTAGACGGCTTTCGGCTCGAAGGGCTGCATTTCCACGGTCCCTCCCGCGACTTTGATCGCAGTGTTTTGAGGCACAACTTCCCACATCTCGCTGAACATCCCGATGGGTTCAGAAACGATCACCCGCGTTTCCCGCCCAATCACGTTCTCTAATCCCGGGTCGACTGCATACACATCATCAATGTCCCGGCTGTGATAAAGCGTGGGCGCTTCCTCGTCACTGGCATAGCGAACCGCCCAGAGAGTTTGTCCATCCGAGACGGCGACGGTCATCCACAGCGATTCTTCCACTCCATGCGATTTACCGGTTTGCTCGATAAATCCCGCCATCCGTTCCAGCGCCGCGAGAGGATCGGATTCCAATCCGAAAGTGAGAGCCAGATGGAACATGATTTCCGAGTCGGTCGTGCCGAGAATGTGATTGAACAATTCCGGCGCGACGGCAAACAGCAAATCCCGGCGGAGCCTTTCGATCTCGAAAATCTCTCCGTTGTGAACGAAAAGCCAATTCCAATAACGGAACGGGTGGCAATTCGTTTCTTGCACGGTGGCCTGCGACGTGGCCCGCACGTGCGCAAGGAAAATCGACGTTTCAATTTGAGCCGCCAAATCCCGGAGGTTGAAATCGTTCCATGCGGGCCGGATGCTATGATACAAACCCGCTTTCCCTTTGTAGCCATACCAACCGATACCGAAGCCATCACCGTTCGTCGGCGTTTCCGCAGACTTGGAACTCATGCTCTGGTCGATCAGCGAATGCTTCGGCTTAAAGAGCATGTCTTCCAGCAAAATCGGCGAACCGGAATAAGCCATCCAACGACACATGGGTAAGGCTCCCCAAAAGAAGAGTGATGCAAAGATTCCAGCTCGCCAGATACTAAGCATCGTTCAATTAACTAAGTGAGCGGCAAGGCGCTAGCCGCCGGTTTTTCCGATCCAAAAAACCGGCGGCTACGCCTTGCCGCTCAGTTTCGCAGGACAATTATTTCTCGAACGATGCTAGATAACTCCGCTAGCCGTTGTTCCGCTGAAAGTCCAAGCCAGTGTCGCTCTTGTCGCTGCCGACCATCTTGAACAGCAGCTGGCCAGGAGATTTCAACGTCAACTCGGCGACCAGGACGCCGCCGGCTTCGGGTTCCATCGCGAGGACGTTTCCTTCCACCGAATACACGCCTTTGACTTCTTCTTTCCGCGTGCCTTTTGTGAAACTCCAAATGAATGTGCCTTCCTTGGTGAGTGTCATTGAATACTTCGAGGAATCCGTTCCGGAAGCTTCCCATGAGCCGGCCACATCCGCTGCGGGAACGGCGGGGGGCGGTGTTGCTGCGGGCGCGGCCTGGCTTTCGGCATCGCGTGGGGCCAGAGAAAGTATCAGGCTTGCGGAGACTTCATCCTTCGGCTGGAGTTCGCTTGCGACGCGGAACTCCGCCAAGGCGGCATCAATATGGCCCATCGTCAAATAGTGATAACCCAAGAGGAACCGATCATCGGCCGCTTTGGGATTTGCTTTGCTGTGGGCTTCGAGATCGCGGAGCTGCGCGGTATAAGCATCCGCGTTGCCATACAGGCTGCTGAGCGTCTTCCAATCCCAACCGGGACCGACCGCCAAGACGGCATGGATCGCCGCCGCGGATTCGCTGTAGCGTTTGAGTGCAAAAAGGACCAGCGAGCGGAACTCGTGCAATACCGGATCGCGGGGCCATTGGACGGCGGCTTCATCGACCAGCTTAAGCGCATCGCTATAATTGCCTTGGGAAAACACCGCCTGGGCCTGGGTGAACTTATCCAAGGATTCCTGCGAAGGCTCCACCGGTGCGGCGGCGGGTTGGCCTTCCACCGAGGTATAGCTTTCCGTCACGATTGGCTCGGCATAGCTGTAGCCTGCCGGTATTCGTATAATACGGATTATAGTAATTATTATAGCCGAAGCGGTGACCCAGCGAGTTGGCCCCCCACCAGGTCAATCCGACCGCCGACGCCACGGGGTATCGATCCCAAAGATAATCCCAGCGGTTCCAATTGCCTGCGGCATATCCCCAATACCAGCCGCGATGCCAGGGGAAATGGTCATCCCGGTAATTCTGCCAGTCGTTGCGGACCCCATCGCGATAGTCTTGCCAGTCGTTGCGGACATCATTGCGATGATCTTGCCAATCGTTGCGAACTTGGTTCCAGTCCCTGTTTGCATTTTGGCCCGGACGTTCAATGCCGTCTCGAACCGCTCCTTCACCCCTCAGCCGATTCGACAGTTGGTCTCTGCGGACATTGGCGGGCAGTTGGCTGATGTTGGCTCTCCCGTCTCCCAGCCCCGGCAACGTCGCGGCGGGTCGATCGCCGATGCGATTGGCGATTCCCACGCCAGCCAAAGCACCGCCGGCTGCGGCAGGCAAGTTGGAAGGCCGATTTCCCGCTCCAACCCTTCCCGCATCGGGCCGCGTAGAAGCGATGGGTGGCCGAGAACCAACGCCGGGCCGAGAACTTGTGGCAGGCAATTGCGAAGGTCGCGCCGTGCCGACGTTTGGCCGAGAACCGGTGGCAGGCAACTGCGAAGGTCGGCTGCCGATTTCCGGTCGCGTACCAACACCGGGCCGAGAACCGGTGGCAGGCAATTGCGAAGGCCGCCCTGTGCCGACATTTGGCCGCGAACCTGTCGAGGGCAACTGCGAGGGCCCTCCCGTTCCCACACTTGGACGCGAACCCGTGCTGGGCCGGGAACTCACACTCGGTCGGCTGTTAGAGGGCTGACTGAAGGAGGGTGTGCGATTGATGCTTCCGCCACCGCCACCCCCACGAGAAACTCCTCCGCCACCGCCGCCCCCACGAGAAACTCCTCCGCCACCGCCGCCCCCACGAGAAACTCCTCCGCCACCGCCTCGTCCGCCACCTCCGCCGCCGCGACCGGCGAAAACGTCGCTCGCAGTCCAAACAATGAGGCATCCAATTGCTATCGCGAAAGTTGTAAATCGTTTCATGGTTGGGTTCCTTGAAGTGGGTCAGTCAAGTGAAGGGAAACTTCAAACCGAGAAATCTAGCTCTCCGTGATTGCCGGAGTCGGCGGTTTCCTTACGACTTTGACTTCCAAAGACGGCAGGGCTTTCTCGCCCACGATGCGGTCACGCACCCGCCAGACATAGCCATCGGATCCCGTGGGCACGATCACACTGGTTGCCGAGGCCGTGGTTCCATCGGTCCGAACGCCGGTGGACTTAATGACCCACGAGTTCTCCAACCGCGTCCAAACCCCTTCGCCGAATCCTCCTTCGCTATCGAACACCCAGGACCGAATTCGCTTTGTGAGCGGATCCCAGCCAATCCGCTGGCTCACTTGCATCACATCCCGCCCTTCGGCTTGAACCGTCATCTCCTGAATCAGAAAGTTGCCATTGGAACTCCAATCGCACTTGGTACGGACCACCGAACTGCCCCCATCATCGACCCATTCCCCCACGAGCCAGCCCAAGACTTCCAAGCGTTCGTGATTTGTCGGCGGTTCTCCCGCCGTGTCGCGTGCCATCGCCATCAGCCATTTGCCGTCGCGTTTGACGTGCAAAACCGTGTAACGCCCATATTCTGGAGTTTCCCCGGCGCGGAAGTTTCCTTGGTTGACCCGACTTCGACAGCCAAATCGTTCCCGATGAGGCGGATAGAATCCAGGAACACTTCCATCTGAACTTCCGGAGAATTCGTGAAGATGTGCTCGAATGCCTTCGCAATGGCTTCGCGGCCTTCGACGGTTTCGCCATCCTCGGTGATGATCTGGGCCTCTTTAGCAAATAAGGCGGCAATCGCTTTCGCATCGCCTTTGTTGTAGGCTTTCACAAAGGCCACGATGTTGTCGTGGATCGCATTTTGATCCGCAGACAACTCGGCAGTCGGTTTATCAGGAATTGCTTCCTGTTTTTCCTTGCTTTGGGTTTTGGATTCGGCTTTGGGCTTTGGTTCCCCTTGGGCGGGAACAAATCGTGCAATAGTTATTGTTACGGAAGTGGCAATGGCTGCCAGCAAAAAGAACCGCATCATCTGATGTCTCCTTGATGGGGTATTGAGGAATCCTGAACCAAATCGCCCGCCATCACTTCATTCCCTTTCAGGGCTGGGAAGTGGTTTCTTTGAAATTCTTTGTCGTAAGAGATCTTACCGCTTGGCTGTACGCCGCGTGACTGGTAGAAATGACAGTTCCCCGGCGGAAAAAACGACAGGCCAGTTCATAAAACCCTTCATCGAGAGCCAATCCGCTTTGGGAAGGCTGTTGAGAGTTTGAAGTGCAACCCGATGCGGCAATTTCCTCCGCAATTTCCCCTTCACACAGCGAAATGCCTGCTGCTTGTGCTGAGCGCCGCCGGGCTTTGTCGCCAAACCGTAGAAGCAGCGGAACCTGCTTCCGACCACAGCCGGCTCGTCGTTGTGGTCTATCCGCAAAACAGTGATGGCAGTCCGGGGAACTTCCAGGTCGATCAGGCCATCCGCAAAACCTTTGCCGCCAAATCCCCGCAGCCGGTCGAGATCTACAACGAATATCTGGATATGTCCAAGCCCGGTCGCGAGAACATTCTCCCCGTGCAAAAAAACTACTTGAAGCAAAAATACGCCGGTCGGCACGTGGATTTGGTGATTGCGGGGCTTTCCTCGGCTTTGGATTTTGTGAGAGAGAACCGGGACATCTTTTCCAATGCCCCGGTTGTGTTTTGTGCGGTGGACGAGCGAGAAATCCAAAAACGAAACCTTCCTCCCGACGTGATCGGCATCCCCTGCCGGTTTGAGTTGGAAGATACTTTGAGCTTGGCCCGGAAACTTCACCCCGATCTGGAACACGTCGTCGTGGTGGCGGGGAAGGGCAAGATGGATCTCGAATGGGCCCTAAGAGCCAAGACGATCTTCGCACCTTACCGAGACCGTTTGGACTTCACTTACCTCACAGGTCTTAAACTGGAAGACCTCAACCAAAGGGTCGCCGCCCTGCCGCCGCGGAGCATCATTTACTACATCCACGTGTTTCAGGATGGAGCGGGAAAGGCATGCTTTCCCGCCAATGTTTTGGAAAGCTTGGCCAAACACGCGAACGCTCCGATTTATAGCCACGTCAATACTTACGTGAGCCGGGGCATCGTCGGGGGCCGGGTGTTTTCGTTTTCCAAAGAGGGCGAGAACACGGCGAACATCGGCCTGCGGATTCTTGCCGGTGAAAGTCCCGCGTCCATCGGCATCGAGGACACAAGCGCTCGGTGGATCTGTTCGATGCCCGCGAACTGAATCGCTGGAACATTGATCTGAACTTGCTTCCGCCCGGCAGCCTGATCGAGTTTCAGAAGACTACCTTTTGGAAGCGTTACAAATGGCAGATGCTTGGGGTGAGCTTTTTGCTTTTTTTTCAGGCCGCACTCATTTTCCAGCTGCTCTTTCAAAGAGTCCACCTGAAAAACGCCGAGAATCGTTCGCGGCAGGCGATTTTCGATCTGCAAACGAGCCAAAGCCAACTTCGGCAGCTTTCAGACTGCCTGATTGAAGCCCAAGAGCAGGAACGCCGCCGGGTGGCCCGAGAACTCCACGACGATTTCAACCAGAATCTGGCGCTGCTTGCGGTCAAGTTGGATATGCTGAGGCAGCAACTGCCGCAGACCAACACCGAAGTGGAGGCCAAATTCGACGAACTGACCGCTCAAGTTCGCGAACTGTCCACTGCGCTTCATGATCTCTCGCATGAATTGCATCCATTAAAGCTGGAGCAATTGGGGCTGGAGACGGCGACCCGTTCCTTGTGCCAAGAGATTTCTGCAAGCCATCCCTTGGAGATTCAATTCGTTTCCCGGAACGTTCCCCGCGGGATTCCTTCCGAGAAGGCTTTGTGTCTTTACCGCATCGTGCAAGAGTCGCTGCGCAATATCTTGAAACATAGCGGTGCGGATTCGGCGAAAATCGAATTATCTACCGAACCCGGCGACATTTTGCTGGAAGTTCAAGATGGAGGAGTCGGCTTCGACACCAGCCTGCTTGGAACTCAAAACGGCCTGGGGTTCATCAGCATGCAGGAGCGCCTGCGGCTCATCGGCGGCGAGATCGAAATTGAATCCGCACCGGCTCAAGGCACAAAAATCCGAGTTCGCGTCCCCCTGCATTCTCAGGAATCGCAGAAGAAATCCCAGACCTGATCTGCTACACTATCCAGGGTCGCTTGTGAAGAGTTCGTGAGGGGCCGGGAATGAAGATGCCGCGCATTCTAATTGCCGATGACCACCGCATGCTCCGGGAGGCATTCGCGCAGCTTTTGGAATCCCACTGCCAGATCATCGGTCAGGCGGGAGATGGACGCGAACTTGTCGCGCTGGCCAAATCGCTTCACCCCGATGTCGTCGTGTTGGACATCGGCATGCCGCTTCTCAATGGGTTGGATGCCGCCCGCCAGATCAAATCCGCGCTGCCCGAAGTCAGGCTAATTTTTCTTACGGTCAGCGAAGACCCCGATCTCGCGGTGGAAGCGTTTCGCTTGGGAGCTTCGGGCTATCTTTTGAAAAACTCGGCCGCTTCAGAATTGCTTCAAGCCATTGAAGAAGCCATGCAGGAGAGGTCTTACGTCACCCCGTTGGCGGCGAAGGGCCTGATGAATGCCTGCCTTCATCCCCAAGCCGAAAACAAGAAATACAAAATCAGCCCCAGGCAGCGCGAAGTGCTCCAGCTATTGACGGAAGGGCACAGGATGAAGGAAATCGCGCAACTCCTGGGCATTACGCCTCGCACGGTGGCATTTCACAAGTACGCACTTATGAAGGAACTGGGAATCACGTCGAGCGCTGAACTTGTGCGCTACGCCATCAACGAACACCTGCTCTTAAAGTAGTTGTCATTGGCCTGTCAGATTCTCCTTGGCCAACCTGTCACTTTTACCAGTTTCGCTCTCCCTCCTTCGGGATTAACTTTTACTGCATTGGCGGTTGCTCGAATTCCGGCAACCGTGTTTGGGTGGGTCCATCGGTTCATGGATTCCCTTTGCGATGCAGGGCACTTCCTATGGAGCGAGCGCGTTTAGTTTTGGCCGATGACCATCCGGGCTTGCTCCAGTGCATTGAGGGAATGCTTGCCGGCGAGTTTGACATTATCGGATTGGCTACGGACGGAAAAGCCGCTCTCGAAACGGCCCTAAATCTCAATCCCGATGTTTTGGTTTTGGATGTGACGATGCCTTTGATGGATGGATTGGAAGCCGCCCGCAGGCTCAAGGAAGCCGGTTCAGATGCCAGAATTGTATTCCTCACCATTCACCAAGATGCCGATTTTCTGCGAACCGCATTGGAAATTGGAGCGGAAGGCTATGTTGTCAAATGCCGGTTGGCATCGGATTTGATTCTCGCCGTTAGAGAAGTCCTTGCCGGCCGAAAGTTTGTTTCTCCGTTGGAATAAAATCATGTCTTTTGCATCAAAATTACCTGTTGGGACTCGCTGGCTTGCACTTCTGTTGGGCCTGGGCTTGCTCGGGGTTCTAACCGGTTGCGGCGAGGCTCCGCAAGCGGCTGAACTCCCCCCGCCCAAGGTGACGGTGGCCCACCCCGTCACTCGTGAACTGACCGACTACGAAGAATACAACGGTTGGACTGCCGCTTCGCAGACCGTGGATGTCCGCTCGCGCGTGCGCGGGCACATCATCAAGGTCAATTTCTCGGATGGAGAGATTGTGACGGCGGGCAAACCTCTCTTTGAACTGGACCCCCAACCCCTTGAAGCCGAAACCGGACGGGCGGAAGGGCAACTCGGCATCGCGCAAGCTCAATACAACCAGGCGTTAAATGATGAAAAGCGTTATCAGCGTCTTTATGAAAAAGGGGCGGCCACAGTTCAGGAATACGAAGAAAAGCAAGCGGCGATGAAAACGTTCCTGGCCAAAGTCAAATCGGCGACCGATGAAGTCACGCTCCGCAAATTGGATGAGACTTTCGCAAAGATCACGGCTCCCATTGCTGGTAAAATCGGCCGGGCGATGCTGACGAAGGGCAACTTGGTGAGTGTCGGAACCGCCGACCCGGTGCTGACCACAATCGTCGCGATCGACCCGATCCAGGTGTATTTCAAAGTGGATGAACGAACCCTCGCGGAGTATCGCGAGCGGCGGACCAAATCGAAGGAACCACTCAAGCCGTTCGAACAGGCGAAGATTCCCTTCGACTTTCGCATGGAGAACGAAAATGGCTTTCCGCACCAGGGGACATTGAACTTCGCAGACAACCGCATCGACCCCGATACGGGAAGCATTGAAATTCGGGGAAATGCCGCCAATTCCGATGGCCGCTTTCTTCCCGGCGGCAGGGTCCGGGTCCGAGTCGCGAAAAGCGAGCCGTATCAAGGCATTCTCGTTCCCGATACCGCCGTCCTCAGCGATCAAGACCAGAAGTATCTCTTGTGCCTGAACGAGAAAAACATCGTGATTCGCAAGGACGTGAAACTCGGTCGCATCCTGGACGATGGCATGCGCGTGATTCTTCCCGTCGATGAAAAAGACAAAGGGCTGACTCCCAAAGATCGTGTCATCGTCGTCGGCCTGCAACGGGCGCGAATTAACTATCCCGTGGAACCCATGGACGAAGAGGGCCACGTTCTCGCGGAATCCAAATAATCCCCCGGAACGATTTCGTTTGTCCTAACAGCCCTCACACCAACAAAGTCAATGGCTCATGATTTCTCACATTTTCATTGATCGACCGATCACCGCCACCGTGCTTTCGATCGTGATTTTGATCGTCGGCGGCGTGGCTCTGCTCGGATTGCCGATTGCGCAGTATCCCGATGTGGCTCCTCCCACGGTTCAGGTCACAGCGACTTATCCGGGAGCCAATGCCGTGACCGTTTCAGAGACGGTCGCGACTCCGATTGAGTTGGAAATCAACGGCGTCGAGCGGATGCTCTACATGTCGTCCAAATGCACCAACGACGGCCAGATGATGCTAGACGTGACGTTCGAGCTGGGAACGAACCTCGATACCGCCCAGGTCTTGGTGCAAAACCGCGTGGCTGTGGCCGAAGCCAAGCTGCCCGAGGAAGTCAAACGCATCGGCGTGACAACCAAGAAGAAATCGCCCAGCATTCTCATGTGCGTGAATTTGATCTCCCCCGACAGGCGCTACAACCAGCTTTATCTCAGCAACTACGCGACGCTCTACGTGAAGGATGAACTGGCCCGCATCAAAGGCGTGGGGGATGTGTCCTTCCTGGGGCCACGCGATTACAGCATGCGGATTTGGCTGGACCCCAACAAACTCGCCGCGAAAAGCATGACCGCCACGGATGTGATCCGCGCGATCAAAGAGCAAAACGTGCAGGTCGCCGCCGGTCGAATTGGGCAACCGCCGCTTGTCGGCGATGCCGCCGTCCCGTTCCAGTTGCCGGTGAATGTCCAAGGCCGCTTGACCGAAGAGAAACAATTTGAGGAAATCGTCATCAAGACCGGCGAAGGCGGCGAACTGGTTTATCTCCGGGACGTGGTCGGCGACACGATCCCCGCCAAGGAGGGACGGCCCGAAGAAAAAGGGATTGAACTGGGCGCGAAGAACTACGATGTAAACAGCTACCTGGATGGCGAACCGTCCGTGACGCTGGCAGTATTCCAGCTTCCCGGTTCCAACGCCCTCGAAACCGCCAAGGCCATCCGCGCGAAGATGGAGGAATTAAAAGGGAAATTTTCTGAAGGCGTGGAATACCGTATTGAATACGATACGACGGTCTTCGTCGAAGAATCCATCGCCAGCGTGTATCACACCCTGATTGAAGCCTTCATCCTGGTATTCATCGTCGTGCTCGTCTTTCTGCAAAACTGGCGGGCGACAATTATCCCCATGGTCGCCGTGCCGGTTTCGCTGATCGGAACATTCGCGGTGATGTCGCTGTTGGGGTTCTCCTTAAACAATCTGTCGCTGTTCGGATTGGTGCTCGCGATTGGAATTGTGGTGGATGATGCCATCGTGGTTGTCGAGAACGTGGAGCGCTGGCTGGCCGAGGGGCTTTCCCCGCGCGATGCCACCCGCAAGGCGATGGAAGAAGTTACCGGCCCCGTGATCGCGATTGCTTTGGTGCTGTGCGCAGTGTTCGTGCCGACGGCATTTATGGCAGGCATTAGCGGCGAGTTCTATAAGCAATTCGCCCTGACCATTGCGGCGGCGACGATCATCTCCGCTTTTAACTCTTTGACCCTCAGCCCCGCTTTGAGTGCGCTGTTGCTGAAACCGCACGAGCATGGCGAACACGGTCCCACGCAGCAGGAAGCCTTGCCCAAACTCGGCATCGCTATCATCGCAGGCTTGATCGCCTATACCTTCCTCTTGTCTCCCATTGCTCACGTGCTGGGCTACGAGGCCGCTCACGCGGAAGGCCACGGGCATGGTGGGCCGGTGGGTCCGGTTTGGTTGCGAATTGCGGTCTTTGGCTTGGGCATCATCGTGGGATGGTTTTTGAGCCGGGCCGTCAATTTTCTCTTGGGCGGCTTGTTCCGGGGCTTCAACTGGGTCTTCGATGTGACGATCAAAGGCTACGGAGCAATCGTCGGCATCTTTCTTAGGCTCTGTTTGATCGTACTGCTGGTGTATGGCGGCCTGATTGGGCTGACGTATATGTCACTCAAGGCGGTGCCAAAGGGATTCATTCCCGATCAGGACAAGGGCTATTTGGTCGCCAACGTCCAATTACCCGATGGGGCCAACCTCGATCGCAGCGAAGCCGTGGTCAAAAAGCTCAGCGAAGAAGCCCGCGCCACGGAAGGTGTGGCCCACACCATCGACTTGCCGGGCTACTCGACGATTCTTTCGACCAATATCAGTAACGTCGGCGGGATGTTCATCATCCTCAAACCGTTTGAAGAACGGGCGGGCAATCCGGAACTGTCCGCGCCAGCGATCATGCAGAAACTAATGCAGAAATTCAGCCGGCATCAGGAAGCCCAAGTCGCGGTCTTCGGTGCGCCGCCCGTAGAAGGCTTGGGCAGCACGGGTGGGTTCAAACTTCAGATCGAAGACCGCGGCGGCGCGGGATTGCGAGCCATTCAGGGGGCCGTTCAGAACCTTGCGGAAACGGGCGCTGCCGACCCCCGCATGGCGAGACTGATCGCCACCTTCAGCGTGGCCCAACCGCAACTTTACGTCGAGATCGACCGCGAAAAAGCCAAGTCGCAGAATGTGTCGCTCGATGAAATTCATGCGACGCTCCAATGCTATTTGGGTTCGGCTTACGTCAACGACTTTTTCTTTCAGAACCGCAACTGGCAAGTCAACGTGCAAGCCGCCCCGGAATTCCGCATGCGTCCCGAAGACATCGGGCGATTGGAACTCCGAAGTGCCACCGGCAAACGTGTGCCGCTTCGCACATTGATTAATGTGAAAGACACCAGCGGCCCGCCGATTGTGAACCGCTATAAACTTTTCCCCTCCGCCGAATTGACGGGATCGACGATTCCCGGCGTGAGTTCGGGACAGGCGGTAGCGATTATGGAAGACCTTGCGAAGCGGGAATTGCCTTCGACGATGAGTTTTGAATGGACCGAATTGACGCTTCAACAAAACCTCGCTAGCGAAGACCTCTTGACGAAGCTGGTGTTTCCGCTGGCGGTGGTGTTCGTGCTGTTGGTGCTTTCGGCCCAATACGAAAGCTGGTCGCTGCCGGTGGCGATCATCCTCATCGTGCCCATGTGCATCCTGGCCGCCATGTGCGGGGTGATGCTGGCCAGCCTCGACAACAACATCTTCGTTCAGATTGGACTGGTCGTGCTGGTGGGACTGGCCGCAAAAAATGCGATTTTAATTGTGGAATTTGCCAAGCAGCTTGAAGACCAAGGCAAAGCTTGCTTTGAAGCCACCGTCGATGCCGGCAAACTTCGCCTCCGCCCGATCTTAATGACATCCTTCGCATTCATCTTGGGCGTGGTTCCCTTGGTGCTGGCGAAAGGAGCCGGTGCGGAAATGCGCAGTACGTTGGGCATTGCCGTTTTCAGCGGGATGTTGGGCGTGACGATCTTCGGCGTCTTTTTCACGCCGGTGTTTTACTATGTCATTCGCTGGCTCACCGCCCGGCGGAAAACGGAACCCGCGGAAATACAAGCTCCGACACACGAAATTGCCCCATCACCCACTCCCCAAGCCGATGGAAAAACCTCGACTCCATCGGCGATGAAATCCGGTGGATAATCCCGCCCGCTCAAAGCATTTCAAACCTTCATTTAGGAGACCACCATGAGTAACGTCAATTCCTTGCTGAACCGCATTGATGCCGAGTTCGACACCGCAAAAAAACGAATCGAACAATTTCAGCAGGACAAGCTGACCCAGTATCAACAGCGTCAAGAACGCATGGCAACATTTACCAACCATTGCGACCGCCTGCGCGAAATTTGGAAACCCCGCCTGGAAGCCCTGGCAGAGCGGTTTGGCCAAAAGGTCAATGTGACGCCACTCGTTTCCCCCTCGCTTCGCCAGGCGAAATTCCGGTTTCAATCGCAACTCGCGAAGATCGAAATGAGTCTTACCGCAATGCCCGATAGCGAGGTCCGCAATCTTGTGTTGCGGTATGACCTGGAAATTCTTCCCATTCTGATGCCGTTCAAAAACACCGATCATCTGGAAATGCCGCTCGATCAGATTGACGAGAACGCCATTGCCAGTTGGATTGATGACCGGATTCTGGATTTCGTCAAGACCTATCTCACCCTTCACGAAAACCAGCACTACCTGACCTACCTCAAGGACTACCAAGTCACCGATCCTATCGCCAACGTGCAATTCCCCAAGTATGCCGCCGCCACGACCTGTGAATGGAATGGCAAGACCTATTACTTTATCGGCGAAGAAACCTGCCAGGAGTTTCGTAATCAGCACGGGATCAGTGCCTAAACGGGGAGTGTTGGCATCCGTAGGCTTGGTCCGCCGGGAGAAACCACATTGGAAATTGCCCTCGTGATCGGATTACCCCTACAAACTCGCCCGGCTCAATTGGTGGGGGGATCCGTTTCACTGAGGCGGCGGATCGTAGATTCCTCGTCCGTGCGGTCGATCCGATAATTCGCGGAATATCCCGCCTCCTCGCGATGCCAATGGCAAAACACGTTGTGATAACGGCAAGTCCAGCCGAACTTCGGCAACACATTGTGGTGAGTCAATTTGGAAAGTGAGGCCAGCACACTGGCCTTGTGGCGCTTGATGAGTTCCCAGTCGATCCCTTGCTGATTTTTTGCCGCCTCAAGGTAATTCACAAACCACCAACCGTCGATATCCTGGCAGATGGCATCGGCTTGATGAAGGCCATGGGTAGTTGCGGCTCTCGCCAACAGATCATAGAGCGGGGTAGTGAGGATCACTCGCGGCACAATCGAAGTTTTGGATTCCAGTTGATAGCACTCCACAAGCGCGGACCCGAAAATAATTTCGTCGGTAAGACAGATCGGTCCGCTCGTCAAAGCGCCGCGAACGAAGAACCCATTGAGCGCCATTTGCAGTTGATAACCCTGCGCACAGCGGACGACAAACAGCGCTGCCTCCTCTGGTGGAACCTCTTGCGAGTCGGTGGGATAGCCAATCACCAGGTTGTCGCTGAAAAACTTAATCGCCCAGCGACCCGGAGCGGCAATCGGTTGGTCTCGAAAGGTTTCTCGCACAAAAGTCCGCGAATCCGTGATGCAAGCGGCGACTTGGTTGAGAAGTTTCTGGGATTCGACGAGCGACGAGGAAGCAGTCGAAAGTTGCGAGAATCCTAATACATCGAGAAACCCCGTGATGGACGGCCTGAGAAACGGTTTTCCAGAATCATCCAGGTACGGCCAGACTTTCGCGTTCAAGGAAGAATCCTCTGTCGGATCGAAAAGAAGGTTGGAACGAAGATTGCAATTTTCGTGGGATCGATCCGGGCGCTGGATGTGAAATCTCAAGAAAGTTGCAGATCATATTAAAGCGGCATACGACGGGGTGTCAATCTGAGGATAATAGAGGTTCGTTCCAGCACCTGCCATGTCATCGAACCCCCTCATTCGGCCTTCGGGGATCTTCTCCCCCAAGGGGAGTAGGGACAGAAACACCCACTGATGTGATAGTCTCTTAGTCCGATTCCATCAGCCGATTTTCTGCCTGAATGAAACGATCCAAAGTCAGTGAATTCAAATTGATGTTCATCATAAACGACGAATAGGCCAGTGTGGCCGCCAGACGCCGCGTGTCGCGCGCCCAAGGCGGAACATACCGTGGTCGATCGAGAAAACCCGACTCAAAATAGGGACTAAGCAAGATGGCATCGCTCATGGTCATGCGGCCTGCAAACAATTGCTCGATAATCTGCGGTTGGTTGTCGCGGATCGCAAGATTCATAAGAACGTGGGTCTCCATCACACCCTTGAGATATGCACTATCTTTTGTGAATGCAATCCCACCGCGAACGTCTCCGCCGCGAAAAATGCGCTGGGCGGACTTATACGCCTCGCGCTCGTCCTGACCGGCGTCCAGAAAAATTTTAAAGCATTCAATGAAATCCGCACCATCTAAAACAGCCTTGATCGCCAGGATTCGTAACGCCAATCGCCGCAAGCGGGAAATATCAATCGACCGCGTTGCCAGTTCGGCAAAAACGGCAAGCCCTTCTTGAGTTCGGGTCGTGCGCAGCGCGCTCAGCGCCATAGATTTGAGATTCGGCTGTCGCCGGCCGTTAATCGCCGTCGCCGTATGGATGAGCGCCTCGTGGTGGTAGAGTTGATCGAAGTCGAGATCGGTGAACATCGCCGAACTCCGAATGCGAATTCGCGTCGTCCCGGCAATCGCCTTTGAGGATAAAGTCTCATCGACTACGACCGCGACCTTGTCCTCCGTAAAGTAGGCATCAATTGCCTTTTGAAGCCGTTCGGCGAACTGGATTGCGGGAAGCTCGGGAGTGATCGGTGCGACATATCTGCCGCTGAGGAGGTGATCTGTCGTTTCCAGCAGGAACCTGGCGGCCTCGACGCCGGTGAAGGACTGGGTTTGATAGACATCGTTCGGCCGCCCATACAGGCGGATCGATCGCTGCGTGAACTCCGGCGTTCCCGCAGCCATTAACATTCGCCCCGCCTCCGCATAGCTCCAAGCCGTCCGCTGCAAAAATCGCAAGATGTCCTCCTCCCCCTCGCACTGTTTTGCCAGGCCATCAATCGCAGCCACCTCTTGAGACCAATCGGGCACGCGCAACTCCACTTGGGGAAGTGCCGGTTGCCCTGCCCGCCAGTTTTCGAGAAATGTTTCCTCAATTTCATTGGGCCAATTCAGATGCTTGAGGACGTTGATCGGTTTGACGAGTTCGATCAATTGGGCATCAAGATCATGGATGCGCTGCATTAAGTTCGGGGTCATTTGCGTCGTCTTAAATGAGGAAAGCGTTTCAACCGATGAATACTGAGATGGGGTCAAAGTGGTTTCACGTTCCGCCTCGATTCTTTGAGTCGAGTGCGGAGTTGCTCGCACTCGACTTTTCCCGCGGAGGTCTCCAACGCGCCCTCTTTGGTTTTTGTGCCTTTCTCCGCGACCACGCCGCCCGACTCCAAAGCCTCGTTCGGTACGTGCCCGGCTTGTTCGCCGACCGATTGTTCCATAAACATGCGGGCCAATTCCAGGGTGCGGAAAACTAATTGTCGTTAGACATGTGTTTGTTATCACGAAACTCTGGAATACCAATCATCGTCCCGAACGAGTCAAACCCACTTTCGAGGCCAGTCTCAAGAAACTCCAACTCGACTTCGTCGATCTCTATCTCATACACACCCCCTATGCCTTCCAACCCGGAGAGGTATTAGACCCAAGGCAGAGATTTCACGCGAGGACTTCCTTGACGACACGGCCATGAACGTCGGTTAGCCGGTAGTCTCTCCCGCCGTGACGGTACGTGAGTCGCGTGTGGTCAATGCCGAGCAGATGCAGGATCGTGGCGTGGAAGTCGTGGACATGCACGCCGTTCTCGGCAACCGTCGCGCCGATCTCGTCGGTCGTCCCATACGTCATTCCGCCTTTGACACCGCCTCCGGCCATCCACGATGAAAAACAGGCACTGTGATGGCCGCGACCGTTGTTGCCATCCACGCCCGGCGTGCGGCCGAACTCGGTGGTCCACACGACCAGCGTTTCATGCAACATGCCTCGGTCTTTCAGGTCGCGCAGCAATCCCGCCAATGGCTGGTCGATGTTTTTTGCATGACCGGCGTGGTCCTGCATATTGCTGTGCTGGTCCCAGTTGTTGCTGCTGCTGCCATCGACCAGTTCGATGAATCGCACGCCGCGCTGGGCCAATCGCCTCGCGACCAGACACTGCCAGCCGAATCCTTCGCTCTGTCCGCGTTTCAAACCGTACATTGCAAGCGTCTTATCATCCTCTTGAGCAAGATCGAACGCTTCCGGCGCATCGGTTTGCATATGGAACGCCGTTTCGAAACTTCGGATGCGGGCCGACAATTCGGAATCTCCGGCACGTTGTTGCAAATGGCGATTGTTCAACACATCGGCCAAACCGAGTTCCAACTCTTGCAGACCGCGCTTTTGCGAACGGCGGGCGACGTTGGCGATCGGCTCCTTGCCACCGATGACCCGCACTCCCTGATGATAAGCCGGCAGAAAATCGTTGTTGAAAATCTGCGTTCCAGCGTAGGGCATCTGCGGGGCGAGCGCAATGAACGACGGCAGGTTCTGGTTCTCGGTCCCCAATCCGTAACTCACCCATGAGCCGATGCTGGGCCGCGAAAAGAAGAACGAACCCGTGTGCATGCCGAGCGTGGCGTTGTAATGCTCGTTGTCGTTGCCGTTTAACGATTTGATGACGCAAACGTCATCCATGCACTCGCGCAGATGTGGAAATAGGTCGCTGACCAGCGTGCCGCACTTGCCGCCCGGCTTGAATTTCCACAGCGGCTTGAGCAACACGCGCTGCTGGTTCGACAGCCCGCCGCCGGTTCCCATCATCTTGCCATCGGCTTTGAACAGTTCCGGCTTGAAATCGAATGAGTCCATGTGCGAAACGCCGCCGTTCGAGAAAACGAAGATCACTCGCTTGGCCTTCGCGGGGAAGTGTGGCTGTTTGGGAGCCAGCGGATCGCCGGGTGCGGCCTTGCTGTCTGCCAGGAGTTCGGACAACAAGCCCGGCATCAGTAGCGAGCCGCCAACCAGCGATCGCAGAATCGCCCGCCGGGAGACTGGGAGGGAGTATTGATTTGTGTTCATAGTCGTGTTCAATCCAGATAGACGAATTCATTGAGTCGGAACAAAGTGCGTACATAGGCTTGCCAAGCCTCAGATTCGGCACCCAACAGTTTGTCCGCCTTGGCAAGGAAGTCGCGTGCTGCGGTCACTTCATCCGCCACGGGGGGACGGGCAAAGCAGAGTTCGTAAGCAAATTTCACTCGCGAATCGACGTCAGTGTCATGAGCCAAGATGCGGTCGGCGACAAGCCGCGATTGTTCATGCACAAAGGAATTGTTCAACAGATACAGTGCCTGGAGCGGGGTTGTGCTAACCATCCGCGTCCCGGTGCTTGTTGACGGATCGGCTCCATCGAAGATCGCGAGAAACGGGTGCCGCTGGATGCGCTGTGTCATCAGATACACACTGCGATGGTTGCTCTCGTAAACCGCCTTGAACGGGTGGTGTTGAGTGAAGTTCCAAGTGTCAGGCTTTGGAAACGGATGCGCACCGGCAGGCGACAAATCGAGATTCCCACCCAGAGCCAGCAGCGTATCGCGGATCGCTTCGGCATCGAGTCGCTGACGCGGGAAGCCGGAAAGCCACGCATTCGCGGGATCCTTTTCCATCGCTGCGGCAGTTCGCCGGCCAGACATGCGATAACTGCGCGACAACATAATCAGGCGATGCAACGACTTGATTGACCAGCCGCCTTCCCGAAACCGCGTGGCGAGATAGTCGAGCAGTTCCGGGTGCGTTGGCCGCTTCCCTTGCTTGCCGAAATCATTGGGAGTTTGGACGATGCCGCGCCCGAAGTGATGCTGCCAAATGCGATTGGCCATCACGCGCGCAGGCAGCGGGTTTTTCATGGCGACAATCCACTCCGCAAGCTCTCGCCGACCGCTGGCATTTGATCCTTCGGGGAGTTCCTGCCCGCCAAGCACCGTGGGAAAATGTCGGGGCACGATGTCGCCTAAATGCGCCGGGTCGCCTTTGATCTGAATCGCAACGTCCGTCCGCGAAGCCGCCTCGGCGACGGCATAGGCGGTCTCGAATAACGGAGGAGCCGAAGCATGTTCCTTCGCGATTCGTTCCGCATCTTTCAGTTTCTTTTCAACTTTCTTCTTGTCGGCACCGGTCGCCTTCTTCAATTCATTCTTGAGCTTCTTGACTTGCCCATCCAGCCGCGCTTGTTCCTTGTCACGAGCGACGAGCGCCTGTTTCATCTCTGCGAGTCGACCTGGAGCAACCAGCGGAACGAAATCGCGCTGCCGCTTGTCGAGTTCGATTCCCGGCCACGGATAACGCGTGCTGTTAAAGATGCCGTACAAGCCGTAGTAATCGCGATTGGTGATCGGATCGAATTTGTGATCGTGACAGCGCGCACAACTTAACGTCATTCCCAAAAAGGTTCGCCCCAAATTGTCGATGGTGTCTTCGATTGTCAGGTGCTGAGGATAATCATCGACACGCGATCCGAAGCGGCGTGAGTTGGCCAAATATCCGGTGGCGACAATCCGCTGAAATCGCGCCTCATCGGAGTCGCTTTCGCGGAGATCGCCGGCAATCTGATCGCGAACGAACTCGTCGTAGGGTAGATCGCGGTTGAATGCCTCAATCACCCAATCGCGATAACGATACATCTGCGGGATCGGGTAGTCCGAATTATCGCCCGCCGTATCGGCATAGCGAACCACATCAAACCAAAGCCGCGCCCAGCGTTCTCCGTAGCGTGGCGAATCGAGCAGCCGATCGACCACGCGCGCAAACGCCTCGTCAGATTCATCCGCCAGAAATGCAGCGACTTCTTCAACCGTGGGCGGCAGGCCGGTCAGATCGTACGTCGCGCGGCGAATCAGCGTTCGCTTGTCGGCATCGGCAGCAGGGCTGAGTCCTTGTGCTTCCAATTTGGCAAGGAGGAAGCGATCAATGTCCGTTTTGGGCCAAGCGGCGTTCTTGACCGCAGGGATGGGAGGATTGACGATCGGTCGCAGCGACCAAAACTTTCGCGCGGCCGCCACATCGATCTGCTTGCCGACGTGTTTCGTCGGCGTCAAGCGGGGGTCCGGCGCACCGCTCTTCACCCACTGCTCCAGATCGGCAATCTCGGCATCGGAGAGCTTTTCATCGGGCGGCATTTGCATGTCTTCGTTCTTATACCGGACCGCATCAATCAGCAGGCTCCGCTCAAGATCGCCCGGGACAATCGCCGGACCATGCGTTCCACCGCGCCGTAGTGTCGCTCGCGAATCGACCAACAACTCGCCTTGCAGGTCTTTCGATTCTGAACTATGGCACTCGTAACACTTCTGCACCAGCAACGGTCGAATCCGCTTTTCAAAGAACGCGAGATCCTCGTTGCTGATCGTCGAGCTGATCCCGTCGTACTTCCCGCGCCATAATTCGATGCCGGAGAAGTTCGCCGCACCGCCCTTGCTCGTGAGCACAATCTTGCCGTCACGCGCGGTCGTGTACCACGGCCCCAGCCGTTCCCAATGTCCCGTCTTGCCACTGTTGTAGCGGGCCTCGACTGCTTGGCCATTGACCGCGATGGAATAGGTCTCGGCATTGTTGTCTTCCCAAACGTACAGAAAGACCGTAAACGTCCCGGCAGGAATCTCGGTCAACTCAACACGGTTTCCTCCCCAGCGACTGCTGCGAATCATCTTCGCGCGTTCCGCATCCGTCTTCGGTACGAGCGTCACATTTTGGCTCTCAAAAGCCTTGTCGTTACAAACAAACTGTTTCGAGTTGCTGCCTTCCCACGCATTCCCATCGATTGTTACGGGCGGGCCGTTCAGATTCAGACCGCGAAAAAACGCAGGAGCCGGATCAGCCGCCTGAACTGAAACCGCGAACGCCAGCCAAACGACGCATCCGCACACCGTCGTCGCAACACCTCGAAAGTTACTCGTGCATCTCATTGCTTCACCACTCTCTAGCATCGTTTGATCAATTAGTATCCGATATGAGCCAGGAAGTTATTGGGTTGCATGCTCATGGCTTTGCATGAGCATGGGTTTGCCAAAGGAGAACGCCGAATCCTCCTTGTTCTTTTTCCGCGCCTTTGGCATTTAACACAGTGGGCTTTCAGCAGCGGTCGCATGTCTTTCTCAAAATCGGGCGTGGCACGCATGGACTGAGTGCCTGCTTTCCCACGTTTCTGACCGTAGACTGCCGACGCCGGCAACAGGCACATCAAGACTGCAAAGAGACGAGCAACCATGCTTGTTAACCTGATCGCCGTCAAACGACGAGGATTGGCTGCTGGAGGGTGCATCATCGGCGAATCCCTGAATCTTGTTTCATTCGTTGTTTTTGTCTGCGGTCCTCGTTTCTTTTGAACATTATCTCGTGGGCAAGAACCTTCGCAGCCCTTGCTCAAGGTGTTCGGACATCAAATGGGCCGCTTGCTCTCCATCTCCGCGGACTAGCGATTCCACGATGGCATGGTGTTCCGCGTGGGTCTGGCACATTCGCTCTGGAAAGTGTTCCGCAATGCGATAGATCACGCGCTGTACTTTGTCGCGGAGTTGCTGCATCACCCGATTGATCTCATCGTTCCGAAAGTAGTCGCACAGCAACTGATGAAACGCCGCGTCAACCTGCATGAAACCAGCGCTGTCCTTCTTGTCCACGCACTGATGCAACTTCTCCAGATTTTGTCGCAGTTGCTCGATTTGCTCCTCCCTCAATTGCCCTGCGAGACGTCGGAGCACGTAGGGTTCCAACGCCTGTCGAATCTCGAAATGATTTACGATGTCATGCACCGACAATTCCCGGATCACGACTCCCTGTTGCGGGGCCAGCATCACAAGCCCCTCGGCTTCAAGTCGTTCGATGGCGGCGTGAATGGGGGTCTTGCTCATTTGAAGTTGTGCCGCCAATTTCCGCACGGATTGCACACTTCCCCCCGCCAACTCGCCGGCAAGGATGAGTCGCTTCAATTCCTGATAGGCCAGTTGTTTCAGCCCTGCCCGTTGCGGGTTGACCACTGTCGCCGACAGGCCGACTGTATTGGGGGTGTTGAGAGGCATCATGTTTCCTCCTCATGCGTTTGGAAACCACAATCAGATTGAATTGCTTTCATGGGAATCATACTGACATGCCAGTGGAATATCAATGGGCAGAGCAACCGAAAAATGGAAGTTTCTCAGGCCGGTCTCGGCGGCGAATTCTGAATGCACTTGGCCGCGTTTGAAGTGCCCATCGACAACACGGAACCAAGACAAACAAGGTCTGAATTGCAACTCGCTGGACTCGCAAGCAGGAGGGCTGCGTCATAAAGTCCGTGAAATGAAAAACGGCAGGAGTTACTCAATCAAGTGCCAAAACCAAGTCAGAATCTGTTCCAGAGGCGCAATGGCGATTGGAGGGAGACTATCTTGGGGTTCCCTGCCTTTTTCTGGAGAGGGCGATTTCGTTTCCGATCTGGTCGTCCCCTTCATTCTTGATGTTGCAGCGGCGCATGCGGAACATCAACACGTGGCAAACGCTGACCCCCACTTGGGCCATGCGGTTGATAAGCTGTTGCTGCGGCCCCCCGGAACGGGTTCCATCGGGATTCAGCCGGCCAAGGAAGAAAAAACCCTCCGGGTTGTCGGAACCACAGAGGTACGCGACCCCGCCTCCGTTGTACGTGAGATAACCGGGCTTGGAGCCTTTCATGCTGATTTGTCCCGGCAAAGCGGCGCGATGATCCAGTTCTCCCGCCGCCACAAAGCGTTTGATCCGAGGTTCGACTGCCGTGGAGCCAGGCTGGTGGGCAGCGTTTGGTCCTAGTGCTCTGTCAAGCAGTGGAGGTTCGCTGTGTGGGCCTTCGAGGTTCGGCTGATACGTTTTTCGCATTGGGGTCGATGAATTAAAAATGGTCCGCCCCGCGGACTCGACTTGGCTGGAGGTTCTGGTTCAGAAACGCTCAGAGTGGGGAGTCTCTGACCAATGGCTGACCGGTTTGGCCACGCAGTCCTAGTTTGACACGCTCTGATGGCGCTTGGCATGCCGATTGCAGAACGGGTTTTGTCTTGGATAAAAATTTCGGATTCACGGATTTCAATCCATTCAATGGCCAAATAATTTGAGATTGGAGTCGCGTAGGAGGCTGCCTTATGATTCCCCAATGGTTCACAACTCTTTCGATTCTGATGCTGATTTTGGGGGCGATCTGCTCGCTGATCATTATCGTGGATTTGTGGCGAGGCCATCGGCAGCAGATGGGGATTATGAACGTGGTTTGGCCGGTTACGGCGCTGTTCGGAACGGTGTTCACGCTCTGGGGTTATTTCAAATACGGACGCCTCGCCACTCAACGGAAAATGATGATGGCCAAGCAACGGGGCGAAGATCCGCCCAGCCAGAAGTTCACGCCTTTTCCTGCGATGGTGGCGAAAGGTTCCTCGCACTGCGGAGCCGGTTGCATGTTGGGGGATGTTTGCCGCAAATTCCTGGCGATCGCTTTCCCTGTGATTGTGACATGGGTGGGATGGAAAACGCTGTTCCCCGCGACCCACGACGGCAAGATCTTCGCGGGTTGGATTCTGGACTATTTGTTCGCCTTCTGTTTCGGCGTGGCCTTTCAGTATTTCACGATTGTTCCCATGCGCGGCCTTTCACCGGGCAAAGGCATCGTGGAGGCCATTAAAGCCGATGCGCTTTCGCTGACCGCTTGGCAAGTCGGCATGTATGGGTTCATGGCGATTGCCCATTTCGTGATTTTCGTTTCTGTTTGGAAGCACCCCCTCGAACCGAGCATGCCCGAATTCTGGTTTATGATGCAACTTGCGATGCTGGCCGGTTTCGCGACGAGCTATCCCATCAATTGGTGGCTGATCCGAACGGGCGTCAAAGAGAAAATGTAACCGTTTACATCGGGGCGATGCGCCGGGTTCCGACATCTACCGTCAGCAGCATGCTTTGGTCGAAGCTGGCTTGGAGTAGGTTGCATTTGAGGGATTGATGGGCGGGGTCGTCCCAGAGGTTTATATGTTCCCAGGGGTCGCGTTCCAGGTCGAAGAGTTCGCCTAAATTGTGGCCGTGATAGACCACTAGCTTATACCGCCGATTGCGATACATCGTGGCATAAGAGGAGTCGCCATTCACGAACGAGGTATCCAAAGCATCGTAGTATTCGCTGCGCACGAACGAGCGGTGATGTTCCGGCGCGGCATCGCCCCGCATAATCGGCAACAGACTTTTGCCTTGGTGATAGTCGGGAACCGCGACGCCGCCGAGTTCCAAGAGCGTGGCGCTGAGATCTAGTAGTTCCACGAGGGCATCGCTTTTTAAGCCCGATGCGATTTGTCCCTGCCAGGAAAAAATCAAGGGAACCCGCACTAGCCCTTCGTAAAATCGGCAACCTTTATAGAGCAAACCGTGATCGCCTAGCATTTCGCCGTGGTCGCTGGTGAAGACAATCACCGTGTTGTCGCGTTGGCGGGTTTGATCGAGATAGCCCAACAACCGGGCGAATTGATCGTCGATCTGGGCGATCATCGCGTAATACAATGCCTGTTGCCGGCAGGCGTCGAACTCATCGGGATGCCGGGCCGGGGTCTGAAAATCAATCGCCTTCAACCAACCCTGGGCACGCAAATCGCTCTCGCGGAAATAAGGCCCCGGCATCGCATTCGGGTCGAACCTGTCCGCATAAACCTTGGGCGGAATGAACGGCGGATGCGGGTCGTAAGGGTTCAACGTCAAAAACCAAGGCCCCTCGCGATGCTCCGCGCATAAATTCGAGGGCAGATTCTGTCGTCCAAGTCGTTTGATGGAGTTCCGGCGGCACGTGGTCATCACTTTGGCGAAGGGCATCCAAATCGCCGCCGCGGGAGCGAACCCAATCGGCGTAATCGTGCCCTTGGGACCAATCGTCTCTGGGGGCATGGCTGAACCGCCAAAAACGGTAGCCATCGTCCAAGCGGGGTTCCGTGCGATGTCCCGAACTTTGCAGATGAAATTTGCCGACCATCCCGCAATCGTAACCCGCATCGGCCAGTAACTGCGAGATTAACGGCGGATGATTGGGGAACGATTCGTTGCCGTTCCGGCAGTTATGCACCCGGCTGGGATACAGGCCCGTCATAAAACTCGCCCGGCTGGGCGTGCAGATTGGGCTTTGACAATAGGCATGCGTGAATGCTGTGCCTTCGGAGACCAGCCGATCTAACGTCGGCGTTTGCACGTGCGGGTTGCCCAGCGAGGCAATTGTGTCGAAGCGTTGTTGATCGGTACAATACCACAAGATGTTCGGTCGCGGTGACATCAAACCATCAATCAAAAAGTGCGCGGCATCAGTAACAAAACCTATCTTGAGTTATCGCGGCCCAGGCAAATTCCGTCAACACAAGCCCTGATTTCCTCTAAACCCTATGGATTCAAGTGTTCCGATGGCGTTGAATAAAAAACAGAAAAAGCAAATCGACGCGGCCCGCAAAAAACAGGGCCATCTTCGTCAACTCCTCGCGGGGGCCAAGCAGCAATTGGACGACCCCGCCGAGGTGGAACGCCTGCAAAAAGAATTGGCCCAACTCGATGCCGAGATCGAAAAAATCCAGCAAGGTTAAACGGTTTAGAAAGAGAGCATCGGCATGGTGGGGCGGTTTTTAGGGATTACGGTTTTAGGGGATTACGTTTTAAGCGAAGGCGTGGATGCCGTGCTCGCAAATTTGATTCGCGTGGGAGCGACGGCAGTGGCGACCAATCCCACGGTGACAGCCCCCGCCGATGCAGCCACCGGCAGCTTTCAACCGCCTAGCGATGCCGGCAGCAGCCCGCGCGTGTTCGACCGCCCGTTGTTCGGCAAAACGTCCCTGTGGGTGCGAGGCGGACCGAGTTACGTTCCGAAGGCGAAGTTCTATCAAGACTCGCCTTATGCCCCGCGTGCCGCGAACGATCTGACGGCCTCTCACGGGCCGATGATCGCGAAGTTCATCGCGGCTTGCCGAGATGCGGGGATCAAAGTTTACTTTCAAATCGGAGCCGCCCAACCGGCGGGGTTAAGAGATGAAGACCGCCCGCTTTTGCCCAATGGCGAGTTGCCGCAGAATCGCGTGGCAGACACCGCGAACTTGGCGAGCGGGGCCATGCGGGCCTACAACCGTGCCTACGTGCAAGACTTGGTGGCAGCGTATCCGGGCATTTCCGGCTTTCGCCCCGATTGGCCGGAGTCTCCCTGTTACACGCTGGGCGAATGCTTTCAGGGCTTCGGGCCGATGACCGAACAATGGGCCGCCGGGCGCGGGTTCGCTTATCCCCGCATTCGCCAAGCCGTTGCCAATTTGTTCCAGGCGTTGCAGCAAGGGCAAGCTGCCAATGCCTGGTTGGAAAAGTTGCTGGAAGATTCCTTCACACTGAAAAGCTTGCCTGGGGAATTGCAGGAATGGCTGAGGCTCAAGCGGGAGCTTTCGTTAGACTTGCTCGCGAATTGGCGGGAGATTCTGACCGCAGCCGGCGGCCCGGAATTGGAACTTTCTGCGAATGCCTTCATGCCCAACTACACCGACCTCACCGGCTTGGATTTCGCGGGGGCGGCGGAGATTTGCCAGGCGATTTCTCCGAAACTCTACACCATGCACTGGTCGCAGATGGTGGAGTTTTGGGGCCGGCCCATTTTGGAAAACAACCCCCAACTCAATGAGCGGTTGCTGGTCGATGCGCTCTGCCGACTGATGGGGATTCACACGCCGGCAGAGGCCAATTCGCGAAAGTTTCAACTCGCCGATTACGGTTATCCCGCGCCCGATCAGCCGCATCCGATTTCCAGCGAAGTTCAAGCCGAAAAAATCGCCGAGGTTTGCCGAAGGGTAAACGGCAAGGCTTTGGTCACGCCGTTAGTCCACGGTTACGGGCCGCCGGATGATTTCGCCCGCCGGCTCGAACTCGTCGTCGACAGCCAAGCGGATGGCGTTTGGATCAATCGTTACGGTTATCTGAGCGAGGAAAAGCTCGATGCCATCGCCGACCTTTGGAAGGAGCAGCCATGACTCCCGCAGCACTCGAAGACATTCTCAGGCAAACTTTGGAAGACCGCCGGCTTTCCCGCAGCGAAAAAAAAGCGCTGAAAAAAGTGCTGGCCGAGGCGATTACCAGCGACCAAGACGTGGCGGTTTACCGCAATGCCGCGTTCGCCGTCGCCCGCGAAAGTTTTAACGATGCCGCCGCCCGTGAAGTTTTGGATTGGCTGGAAGAAGTCGTCAAGCTGCTGCAAAGCCCGGCGATGCATCATCCGACCCGCGCGGAAAGCCATTTCAGCCCCGGCACGAATTGCCCCGCGCGGATCGGTGGGATGTTCTCCGCCGCCCGAAAATCCGCGGATGTGTGCGTGTTTACGATCACCGATGACCGAATCTCCAACGCGATTCTCGATGCCCACGATCGCGGGATTCAGGTGCGGATCATCACCGACAACGAAAAAGCCTTCGATCCCGGTTCCGACATTTCCCGGCTCGAACGAGGCGGCGTGAGTGTGCGGGTCGATCATTCGCCTTATCACATGCACCATAAGTTCGCGTTGTTCGATGAAGAACAACTGCTGACCGGCAGTTATAATTGGACCCGCGGCGCGGCGGAAAACAACCAAGAGAATTTCATTATCACCGATGAAAAACGCCTGTTCCAACCCTACCGCGAACTCTTTGAACGCCTTTGGACCCAATTCGCTTGATGTGCCGGTGCGGCAGTTTCAATTCGCACGGCAGTCAACCACAATCACGGGAGCTTTAATTCATGATCCGCCCTCAAACTTGCCCGATTTGCGGGAACGATTTGGCCGCCGATGCCGCGTTGGAATCGGATTGGTTTCCGTTTTGCAGCAAACGCTGCCGGCAGATCGACCTTTACCGTTGGTCGGAAGGCAAGTATGCAATCCTGGAACCTTTGACCCCCGAACATCTCGACGCCGATTCGTTTGATGAGGAAGGGAATGCGTTCGATCCCAACGACTTCGACGGAAATCGCGGCTCTTCGTGACTCAAGCTGTTAAAGCCTCTCACGCAAAGCCGCGAAGACATGCTCGCCTAAAAAACTTTCGAGACAGTCCCTAGTTTTTAAGGATGCGGAGTTGGGTCGCGACCCATTTCCCCTGGATTTTGCGGACGTAAATTGCCACGATTTCCTTATTTGTGTTGGGGAAATAAAACACCGTATCGCGCCCCATCAATTTGTTGCTCCGCGGCCTGTTGACCCCGCTGAGGAACTTTTGGGCTTCGGCGAGCGCTGCCGGATTTGTACCATCTCGCAGATCCATCAATGTTTTATTGGCTTTCTCGGCGATCAGCGCATCAAGCCCGTCGGTCTGCCCAAGCAAGAGTTTCTGGATGAGCAATTTGGCGGCATAGTACGCCGTGCCTTCTTCCACGCCGGCCATCGAGGAGGTTGTGAATAGAGACCTGGACCTAGCAAAGGGAGAATTGGAGTTGGTGGCGGGAATCGTGGGCACGGTGGGAAACGATTTAAAAGGCGAGTTGCCTCCGGGGGATGCGAAGCCGTTCTTCTCGGCGGGCATGGGAAGCGGTGAAGTTTCAGTCTTGGGCGACGATTGGAGGGGCCCGTTATTGTAAGGCACGCTGCCGGGCGGATCTGAATCTGTCACCATTCCAGGCGGGGGGGTTGCGGGTCGAGCGGGCTTGCGACTGGTGTGGTGTATTGTGACCGCTTGGGGCGGGACGAAGCATTCCCCCCAAATCCACCATTGTTGATCGCACCGCCGCGATTGAACACATCGCCGCGGTTGTCTTGGGCAATCGAATCGCCGGGCGCGGGAAGAGATTTGACGTTGCCGGGGCTTTTCGCTTCCGGCGATTCCTGCTCCGCAAGCAGGGAGGGATCGGCGGTCTTCTCTGGGGCGGGCGAATTTGGGGGGGAGTCGGCGACTTTTTCTGCTTTCGTTTTGTCGGCGGGGGCTTGGGTGCTGTCTAGTTTTTCCGGCCTGGAAGAGGGCCAAAACGCGATCAAAAGTCCCACAATTAAGACCAGGGCGAGTCCGCTGCCGAGGATGAGCGGCCAATAAGAGGGCAGCCAACCCTTCGGCGATTCCCAAGGAGCCTCGCCCGGCAGAAACGACTTGCCTTCGGACAATTCTCCCCTCTTGCTTTTTTTTGCGTTGCTTTTCGTGCCTTGGCTTTTCTTAGAATTACTTTTCGTGCTTTGAGTTTTCTCGCTTTTCAAAGCCATCGGCGGTGGGAGCATTTTGGGGCCGGTGCTCGGAAGCGGCAAACTGGGCATGGGGGACATCTTCCACCGGGTCATCCGGGAGAACGGCCACTTCCACGGTGGGTTCATTAAAACGTGCGAAAGTCTGCGTTGGCTGCTCGGCAGCAAGCGGCGGATCGTCGAAAAGCGGTGGAAGGTCGGAAAGCGGGGGATCGTCGAAAAGCGGTGGAAGGTCGGGAATCAGTGGAACGGGCGGAGGCTTCACGGCAGGCGCGTTCGGCACGAGGCTGCGGTCGTATTCCGCTTTCTTTTCCGGATTGGTCAAGCAGACCATCGCTTCGCCGACTTCTCGTTCCAGGCGTTTCACTGCCTCATAGTTCTCGGCGTTTTGCATTCGCTGCAACAGCGAATTGCGATCCATCGCCGCCCCTTTGATCTTTTTGAGATCCGGCTCAAAACGCGGAACGCCCAACAATTCGTAGGCATCGGGTTCCGTGATGTTTCGGGGAAGTTTAAGGATTTGATGGTAGATATTCGTGCTTTGAGAATTCGTCATCGCCCGTGCTTTCGCGAATGGTAGCAATCCCTCACCTTGCCGAAAGGTGTTTCCCTGGAATGAAATTTGATGTTTCTATTTATACATCAACCACCAGGCTGACCCAACACAAAAACGGGTCAGCTTGCGGATTTTTTCGCCCCGAAATGGCTTCCACAACTCGGGCTGGGACGAAGCGGCTTGCGGGGCGGGGCTTTTAGAGGTTACTCGATGTTGGTTTCGAGTCCCACGATGACGTAGTATTTCTCATCCTTAACTTGAACGTGCAAATTCAAGGTTTTCTCTTGGCGGTTTTTAAAGCACACCACCGTTTCAGAGCTGCCGAACGGCTCTTTCTTGCTGTCAAACGCCACTCCTCCCATGAGCTTTCGGGCTTTGGCGAGCGTTTCCTTGTCTGGTCCCGAACGCAGCTTCAGCAGCAGTCCATCGGTGTTATCCCAGGCATTCTTGGCAATCAGCGATTGAAGATCCGCTGTCTGCCCGTGAAAGACTTTCCAGAGGAGCAACGCAGCGGCATACTCGGGCGAGTTTTTCTGTTTCACTCCGGGAATATCGGGTTTTTCTTGGGAATTCACGAGAATGAGAGGAGCCGATTTCGGTAAGGATTCCTGCTTCAGGGCGGGCTGAGCGGTGTCGTTTTTTTTCGGTGAAGAAGACGGCCAAAACGCGATCAGAAGTCCCAAAATCAAGGCCAAACAGATTCCGCTGCCGAGAATAAGCGGCCAATACGAGGGCAGCCAACCCGTGGGAGATTTCCAAGGAGCCTCGCCCGGCAGAAACAAGTGGCCCTCAGACTGGTTTCCTACATTGTGATTTTTCCCAATGCTTTTCGTCCTTTGCGTTGTCTTGCTTCCCAGAGCCTGCCGTGGCGGGAGCAATCTGATGCCGGTGTTCGGAATGGGCGAACTGAGCTTTTCGGGCAGATCTTCAACGGGATCATCGGGCCGAACGGGCACTTCCTCGGTTGGCTCATCGAAACGTGCGAGGGATTGCGTCGCCTGCTCGGCGGGAAGTGGCGTCTCGTTAGAAAGCGGCGGCACGCTCGGCGCAAGACTGCGGTCGTATTCCGCTTTTGTTTCCGGGTTGGTCAGGCAGACCATCGCTTCGCCAAGTTCGCGTTCCAGGCGTTTCACGTCCTCGTAATTCTCGGCGTTTTGGATGCGCTGCAACAGCGAATTGCGATCCATCAGCGCATGTTTGATCTTTTTAAGATCCGGCTCGAAACGGGGAACCCCCAAGAGTTCGTAGGCATCGGGTTCCGTGATGTCGGGAGGGAGTTTGAAGATCCGCTGGTAAATGTTCGTGCTCTGAGAAGTCGTCATGGCCCGTGTTCTCGCCGAGGGTTGGACTCACCTTACCGACACGTGTTTTCTGGAAATTCCATTAGCGGCGTGCCGTGAGGCGGTCGACTTTCTTCTGTTCTTCTTTCACTTGCACTGCCGAGAGCAAAGCCTTGGCTTCGATTTCGGCTCCGATGCGTTTGCCTTGGCAGTCTGAGGAGACCTGAATCCGCCCTCTTTGCTAAAACCGATTTGCAATTCCACCGGCGTGCCTTTGGGCAAATTGCGGGGCAAAGGCCCCAGCACGCAGGTTCCCAATAAATCGCAACTCGTGCGTTCTTCGGAATCCCCTTCGCTCACGCGGATGCGAAGTTCCCGCAGATCGTGGCGGGTGGTGCGAAACAATTGCGTGCGGGAGGTGGGCAATTCCGAATTGCGGGGAATCATCACCACGTTCACTGGCTGGCCTTTTTTGGTGGCGTAAACGCCCACGCCGTGCGAATTGACCAATTGCAAATCGACGACCATTCCAAATCATCGTCGTTGGGGTGTTAGTTCCAATTGCTCGACGACAAAGCCTGCGCCTTGCGCGGTCCGGGCAGCTTGGAAGTTTGAGACCGCGTGGAAGATCCTTCGGGAGCCGAGGCCCCTTGATGTTCGCCGGCTCCGCGGATCGCGCCTTGGGTTTCCAACACGCCCGCATAGATCGCCGCGCCTTGGGCGACCACCGTGCTGGGGTCGACGTCGGAACGGGGCGGTTTTCCCGCGATGCGTCCGAGCATGTTTTGCACCATCGGCATCATCGTCGAACCGCCCACCATCAGCACATCTTCCACCTCGTCCCAATCGAGGCTCGGCATCCCGCAGGCAGGTTTCCACGGTGAGTTCGGTCATCGCCAGCATCGCAGCGGTCAGTTGGTCGAATTTCTCCCGCGTGATCTCCACCCGATGGGCCCGCCCGGCGTGCGTACACATCACCACGGTTCGCTTGCGGGTGGACAGTTGAATCTTCGCCTTGTGCATGCCGCCATCAACGCTTGCAGCGATTCGGACGTGTCTTTGGGGTTGAACCGTGCACGGCTTGAAACTCGTCGGCGACGTAATCCACCAAAGCCTGGTCCCAATCCATGACCGCCCAGTTCGCGGTTGCCTCCGGTGGCCAATTCCTTCACGCGGTTTTGGCTGACCGCCATCACGGTGACGTCGAACGTGCCCCCGCCCAAATCGTAGACGATGTAGTTTTTGGTCGGCAGTTTTCCCTGGGAATCGCCGGTTTCCAAAGCCGGATCGGTGTGCAAACCGTAGGCGATCAAGGCGGCGGAAGGTTCGTTGAGCGTGGCTTCGACTTTCAGCCCGGCGATCTCGCCGCATTGCACGGTGGCAGCCCGGCGTTTTTCGTTGAAGAACGCGGGAACCGTAATCACCACGCGGTCGATGGGACCAATCGCGGGCGTGGCGAAGTGAATCAGTTTTTTGAGGATCAACGCAGAGACGGTTTCCGGGCTGAGCGTTTGCCCGTCCACTTCAAACGTCTTGCGTTCGCCCAGCGAGCGTTTGGCGAATTGCACCACGTTGTTCGGTTCGAGGTAGGCGTTGTCGAGGGCCGTTTGCCCGATCAACGCTTCGCCTTCTTCAAAAAACACCGCCGAGGGCAAAATGGGGCGTTGTTGGTCTTCGGGGTTGCACACCACTTGGGCGTTGCCTTGATGATCGACATAGGCAATCGCCGAGAACGTGGTTCCCAAGTCGATGCCCACAATCGCGAACTTCCGCTTGAGTTCCGCAACTTGCTGCGTGGTGGATGGCGTTGGAGCGGGGGCGACTTGGGGATGAGTTTGGGAAATCGTGGTGACGATCTCGGCCGTGGGCACGGTCTCCTCTTGATGGACTTCCACGACGGAATCTTCGTAGCCCTCGAATTCCACCAGGGCAACTTCTTGGGGCATCAGTCGCAATAACTCATCGAGAATCGCATCGATTTGTTGGGCCGCCACCAATTGCCGTTCTTGCAGCCAATCTTTGATTTCCTCCCCCGAAAGGTTGCCTTGTTGCTTTCTGAATTGGTCGAAGTCCAAGGCGATTCGGTCGCGCACTTGCTGGTCGTACTGTTCCCAGCGGGCGGGGTTCCCCAAAATGTGGCGGGCTTCGGCGAGTTGGCGTTGGAATTCTCGTGCGCGTTTTCGTGCGGTGGAGTCGCCGTGCTCTTGGCATTGGAAGAAAAACTCGTTGGCCTGATTGATGGCATCGAGCAAAACTTCGTGCCGGGTTTCCAGTCGGCGACAGTCGATCAGCTCATAAAAGTCGCGGGGGTCTTCTCCGGGTTTCAGCCATTTTTTGAGCACGATCTCCACGATGTCTTCTCTCTGCAAAATCTCGAATTGCGGGACAGGTTGCCGACACGCCGCCACCCATTCTACCCGATCTTTTGGACGGAATGAGAGTTTCAAAAGTGATGTATGACAAACCTTGGCATCCGCTCATCGCGGTTTGATCCCCGGAACCGACACGAAAGCACGGACTTTTTTGAGCAAAGCCATTCTTAATCGGCAATTTTGGCCGGACGAATCGGTGCATTGTGAACGGGTGAATTGAGAATACCGCCTCGCATCGGGGAATGCCAGCGCAATCTTCACATTCCCCGGCGGTACCCCGAAGCCGGCACCTCCGCTTCTCTTTGCGGAAACAAAGCCTTCAGTCGCCGCAGCCGACGTCCATTGTGAATGCGCATTGCACGATGCGGCGTTCGTGGCGGAGATGGGCGGTCCAGAGCGTCATCCACTCTTGCAGATCGAGGCGAAGCTCGATGGCCAAGAGGGTGAAAGCATCGGGAGAGTGCATTTGCGAGCGCATTTCGGCCAGCTTCTCGAACAGCATTTGCTTCTCTTGCGCCAAATCCCCAATCAGGCCGGCCCAATTGGGAAACTGTTCGAAGACGGATTGCAGATACCCGCCCTCCGATTTGAGTTGCATGGCGCGGGGCATCGCTTCCAACAGGGCATCCAGCACGGCGATGATCCACCGCGTGGTCTGCTCGTCCGCTTCGGCTTCTTCCAGCAAATCGCGAAGATCGCCCAAAAGAATGTATTCCAACGCCGCATAATCCGCGAGGGAATTGTCGTTCGTGTTGTGTTCGGTCATGTCCATCATCGCGATTCCCCTTAGATCAGCAGAAAGGAAGAGAACTCCGTAGGGGCCGTTCAAGCCAAGATGTGAGCCGGAAAAGCACTGTGTTGGAGAATCCAACGTCCTGGAGATGTGTGGCTTTGAGTATACCCAGCCCAAATCAAACCGTCAAAACATTTTTCAAATTATGGCAAAAAGACCGCCCTCATTTTTTGACCGGGAAATCCCCGACTCGATGAGATAAGTTTCATTCCTCACCAAAACCAAAAGAGGATATAAGCATCGCGCACCAAGTCGCTGAAAGCGAAACCCATTGGCCGGCTTCGCGCACGGCTCCTTGACAGTTGATTTTTGGTTTACATAACATGCCGGTGGGGTTTCAATTTCTATGCGGCTTTGCATTTCTCGACTAAATTGCCGCCCATTTGAACTGCCGATTCCCTGACTGCTCTGACCGAAACACTTTAAGGATCACCACGCATGCGGATTGCCTTGGATGCCATGGGCGGCGATGACGCTCCCCAACCCAATATCGATGGGCGCGTCACCGCGCTCCAAGCCGATGCCGATTTGGAAGTGTTTCTCGTCGGCGATCAGGCCGTGCTTGAGGATCTCATCGCGAAGTCCGGTTACTCCGGGGAACGGCTGAAAATCGTGCCCTCCGAAGGCGTGGTCGGCATGGAAGAAAAACCCACCGAAGCCCTGCGCAAGAAACCGAATTCCTCGATTGTTGTCTGTTGGAAACTGATGGCCGGCAAAGAAGTCGATGCCGTGGTCAGCGCGGGCAACACCGGGGCGGTTGTGGCCGCCGGTTTAAGGACGCGGTTGTTCTTGAAGAACGTCAAACGGCCCGGCATCGCGGTGGCCTTGCCGACAACCAAAGGCCGTTCTGTCTTGGTGGATGTGGGAGCCAACCCCGCCGCCCGCCCGGAACATCTTTATCAATACGGCGTGATGGGTTCCATTTATGCGGGGAGGTGCTGGGCATCGATAATCCCCGCATCGGTTTAATGAACATCGGCAGCGAAGAAGGCAAAGGCAACGACCTCTACCGCGAAACCCATCGCGTGCTCGCCGAAAGCCAATTGAAAGACCGCTATATCGGCAACGTCGAAGGCCGAGGGCTTTATCAAGGCGAAGCCGATGTGCTGGTTTGCGAAGGGTTCGTGGGCAACGTGGTGCTGAAAGTCAGCGAGGGCATGGCGGAATTCATGATGAAAAGCATCTCGGCGGAAGTGCTTTCGCAACTGGCCGGCGAACGGGAAGCCGCCGGCAAAGCCTTCCACGAAATCGGCAGGCGCTATCAATACAGCGAAACCGGCGGCATCCGCTGTTGGGAATCGACGGCGTGTGCATCATCTGCCACGGCTCCTCAAATGTCATCACAATCACCAACGCCCTCAAAGGCACGAAGATTTTTCAAAGACAAAAACATCAACGCCCAAATCGTAGCGGAACTGGAAGACTGTAGACTGTAGACTTTAGGCGGTAGGCTTTAGGAAAACCATCAGGCTTGTCGTCGATTGATGATCACCAACGCCCTCAAAGGGAGCAAAAGCTTCAAAAATCGCCATATCTAACACCTAACGCGGCCTGTTGGCCGCAACCAATGAGGTTTCTGGACAAATTGACGCCCTCCAGTCATGTTGGTGTTATCACACCGCCAACCGCTGGAGGACGCCATGAAGTTTGCTTTGAGTTTCGTGACCAAGTTCGCCCATGTGATTGTAGCCATTTTGGGCTGTTTTGATCGAGTGATTTTCAAAGGCTATTTGCCTTTTTGGGACGATAAACGCTTGAATGATTTCGTGGACTATGTCTTGAAGATGCGGCGGAAGGACTTTCTGCCCTGGCTCGAACAGCATTCCCAAATGTTGGTCCAGCATGCCCAGAAGCTGGCGGCGGAAGCGGGAAGACCTTACGAGTTTAAACAAGGCAAATTCAAAAAAGAGACGTTTATCCAGAACTTGATCCGCCAGGATAACATCACGCAAGGTTTGGTGGCCGTGTTGTGCGTGATGGAAACCTGTCGAACGGTCTCTCTGAAGCGCGGCAAAACGCGGCCTTGGCTGTCTTACAAGCGCCGACCGCAGCGGGTGCTCTACTATTATTTTCTGGACCGGGAATTCGGTTTGATGCACATCCGCTTGGAGACATGGTTCCCCTACGGGATCCAAGTTTACGTCAACGGCCACGACTGGCTGGCGCAGCAGATGCTGAAGAAGGGGTTGGGATTCGTCCAACAAGACAACGCCTTCACCTTTTTGGAAAACCCGAAAGCCGCTCAGAAAATCGCCGACCGCTTTGCCGGTCTCAATTGGCCCAAGCAGCTTTCGAAGTGGGCTCGGCGGGTGAATCCGCTGCTGACGCGCGGCGGATGGCTGAGCCACTTGGATTATTATTGGGTCACCGATCAGGCGGAATACGCCTCGGACGTTCTGTTCGCCGGCCGCAACGAGCTGCGCGAGCTTTACCCACGGCTGATCGATCACGCCGTGGTCAACTTCTCGGCCAGCGACATCCTGACGTTTCTGGGCCGGAAGCTTAACGGCAACTTTCAAGGCGAAGTGCTCACGAGTTGCCAGAAGAAGCGCCATCCGGGGGCGCGAATCAAACACCGGATGAAAGACAACTGGCTGAAGATGTACGACAAATTCGGCCTGATCCTCCGCGTGGAAACGGTGATCAACCAGCCGCGCGAGTTCCGCGTCCGCCGCGAGGGGATGCGGAAGGGCGAGCCTCAAATGGTGTGGGCTCCCATGAACAAAGGCGTCTCGAACCTGGCCGAGTATCAACGGCACGCCCGAGCCGCCAATGAACGTTACCTGAATGCGCTGGCGGTGGTGGATGATCCCAGCCCGGCGTATCTCCAGGTGTCGAAGTTGACCGAATCTCAAGTTCACAAAGGCCGACGCTATGCGGGCTTCAACCCGGCGCGGCGGGACGACATCCGTCTGTTCGAGGCGGTGATGTCGGGAGATCATTTGCTCAAAGGATTCCAGAACGCGGACATTCGAGAAGTGTTGTGGGGATCGTGCCGGGACCGCGCTGAGAAAACTCGCAAAGCCAACGCCGTCACGCGGCTGTTGAAACGACTCCACGTGAGACGCCTGATCGCAAAAATCCCCCGCACCCGCCGCTGGAGAACGACGGCCCACGGCCAAAAACTGCTCGGCACAATGATTCATCTGCATTACTATGGACTACCGCTGGCCGCATAAAAACACGCGCGCACCGTGCGCAGAACTGACAAACGAAAACTCTAAATCGTCGCCGAGTTGGAACCACACCGTGGTCAAGACTCCAAACTTCGCCCAGATCGCATTGGACGCAATCAATGTCTGAACTCCGCAAGCCATCACATTGCCCCAAATGTGGAGAAAGCCCCAAATGTGGAGAAAGCAATGTGCGACGTATTTTCTATGGACTGCCAACCAATGAATCGCTTGAATTGGTCAGGCAGGGTAAAGCGATTTTGGGTGGTTGTGTCGTCACAGAATGGACAAATGATTGGAACTGCACAATTGCAATCACGAGTGGTTTGATGCAGACGATCCGGTGAAACAATGGATGGAGCAATTCCTTTCCGATTCCCATAAACGATTCCTTGAAGAGCGATCCAAATTGACGGGTTCATGAGTTTTCAACTCCATGTGGTTCGCACTCAGGAATACGTCAACGATCATCGGCCAGGTAAGATGAGCCACAACCGACCACGGACAAAGGACAAAAAGTGAGTAAGATTGCGTTTCTGTTTCCCGGCCAAGGCGCGATCAGCAGGTGGGCAT
>CAWAVN010000003.1:0-157415 GCA_963785505.1 uncultured Planctomycetaceae bacterium | reverse complement strand
TGCGCTGGACCCCGAAAACTGGACCACTTGCTAAGGTAGAATCTTTGGGTTCTGCCGTTGTCCAGGAAGGGAAGTTTGATGGCAAAGAAACGTAAGCAACATTCGGCGGCGTTCAAGGCCAAGGTCGCGTTGGCCGCCGTGCAAGGGGCCAAGACCACGAGCGAATTGGCCAGTCAATTTGCAGTGCATCCCACCATGATTGGCCAGTGGAAGAAACGGTTGATCGAGAGCACGCACGGATGTGTTCGCCCCCAACCGAGCGTCTCGGGCTTCCGGCTCGGGATCGACTCGCGAGACGGAACTTTATGAGCAAATTGGGCGGCTTCAAATGGAGTTGGCCTGGCTTAAAAAAAAGAGTGCCCTCTTCGATTGAAGCCCGGCGTGACTTGGTGGAATGGGGGCACAAAACGCTCAGTCTTCGCCGGCAGTGCGAGCTGTTGGGACTGGCGCGCTCAAGCCTTTATTTGGAACCTATCGGCGAAAGCGCGGAGAACTTGATGCTGATGCGTATGATTGATGAGCAGTATCTCAAGAGGCCGTTTTTTGGTTCGCGGAGGATGATGCTCTGGCTGGCGCGCAAGGTCATTCGGTGAACCGCAAACGGGTCAGGCGGTTGATGAAGTTACTGGGTATCGAAGCGATTTATCCGAAGCCCAAGACCACGAGGCGCAACCACGAACATCGCGTGTATCCCTATCTTTTAAGGGGTTTGCGCGTGGATCGCCCGAATCAAGTCTGGGCGTCTGACATCACTTATATCCCGATGCGGCAGGGGTTTTTGTACTTGGTGGCCGTGCTGGATTGGTACAGCCGCTATGTCATCAGTTGGCGGCTTTCGAACACGTTGGACGGCGCGTTCTGCCGCGATGCTTTGGAGGAAGCCTTGCTGGGGAACACGCCGGAGATTTTCAATACCGATCAAGGCGCGCAGTTCACGGCCACGGCTTTCACATGTCGCCTGGAGCAAGCGGGTATCCAAGTCAGTATGGATGGGAAAGGTCGGGCACTTGATAACGTGTTCGTGGAACGATTGTGGTGGAGCGTCAAATACGAAGAGGTTTACCTGAAGAGTTACGACAGCGTGTCCGAAGTGGAACAGGGGCTCTCAAATTACTTCCAGTTTTATACGCGCGAGCGACCCCACAGTTCTTTAGAAAACCGCACGCCGGCCGAGGTATATTTCGGGTCGCGTGTTTAGATCATCCGCGAGGGAATCGCAAGCACCTCCGCTCAGGCTCAATAAACGGGTTGCCCATTCGTCTCGCCGTCGCATCAACCTGGCAAGTGTGAAGGCCGATGCGACGGCGAGACGAACGGGGCAAGCGGAAGGTGTTTCGGGGATGGATTCGAGAGCTTAATTTAACCAAAATGTGGTCCAGCAATTGGGGTCCACCGCCAAGTACGGAGATGTCATGACGACCAGCATGATGCAGTCACTCTACAATGTCGAAGGCTTTCTTGCTCCCTTCATCGTCTGCCGTCGCAAGTCAGACGGCAAGCGGGGCACGCTTATGTTTTCTCATGACCCGAGGTATTACTTCTCTTGGCAGGAAGATTGATCGGACAGTCTCCGTGGGCCAGCCTCGATTTCGCTCGTTGTGGGATTGGGGCTGGCTTTTCCTTTGGGGTACGACATGAACAGACTTGATGCCCATGTCGGAATGCTGGTCGTCTTCGGTCGTGACGGCGACAAGACTCGTGGCAAGATCATGATGCTCAACAGTTCTCGTGCAAGAGTTGTGTCGCTGGAGCAGCGGGGCAAGCATCCGAGCGGCACGTTGTTCAACGTTCCGTATTCTTTGATGCGTTCAGCGGAAGACGATCAGGCACCTGCGACATGAGTAAGTGGGTTGCATAGTTTGTAACCAAACAACTCTTCATCTTTCTCTCGCAAAACCTGCACCCACCCCCGCCTCCCCAGTGACTACGCCTGTTTCCTTTTTATTGTGACCAGCTTGTTTTGTTTTTGCCGTGGGGCTGAGATCAGTGTGGGAAATGCGTTGTCTGAAGATACGCCGGTTCAGATTTCTATCTGTCTGGTAAGGTCGCCATGTTTTCTCCGTTGCAAAAGTTGTATTTCTCGTGCTGATGTCGTTGTTTGTCAGGGCTGTGTTCGTTTGAGAGAGATGGGACTCCCTGAAAAACGCCGCCGTTTATTTGTCTTGGTCAACAGGAATCGCAACCGGCTGAACTTTGCCGAATTCCTCGATCTGTTCGTCAAAACTGGGGATTTCCTCCAATCTCGGGTCTCCCCCCAAAAAACGGGAGACAGGATATAGCTCAGTTTGTTGTGGGGGGAGTGGAGAAGGAAGAACAGGAGCAGGATCACCGAACTTGTTCGCAACTGCCTTCCCGATTCCATACCGTCTTGCTCTGTGAGTTTGACCACCACCTTTTTTCTGCGGATGGTCATAATCCACGGCAACGTACAACCATTCAATTTCACGCAAACAACGAAAAAACGCTGTCTGTTTGTCATGGTTCTTTAATTTCAGGTTGAAACTTTCAAGAATTGTGGGCAACGCTGATTCTGGAATCTCACGATCACAACCTCGAACGAAGCGCAGGAAGTACGCAGTTGCCTGAAACAATCGTTCCTGCTTCTCGGGCTTCTTCCATTGCTTTTCGCCAAACACAATGGAAGCGAGCTTCTCAACCAACAACTGCTTCTCCTCGTCGGTGAACGTGATCTCGATATCTGAAGGAACGACTGGTGGTGGTGGTTCACGTTGGGCATCCCACGTTGTCTTGTCTGACAACTGAAACCCGATCTTCTCCCAGTGAGAAGCTGCTGCCTGAAATGTGTACGATGGCTCGCTCTTCCAGACTTTTTGTGCGTCTCGGCAAATGTCTGCATCAACCAAGTTGCATTCCCAGATACCCTTCCAAGTCCTGTCTGAGCTTTCCTCGTCTCCAAACCAGATGCAGTGGCTTGTCCAGCAGGAGCAGACGACCCTTCGCCAGTGGAAGACGATGGCCATGTGAAACATCAGGGAAGACTTCGACTGGCCTGATGTGTTTGCGTTGATCTTCTGGCAGCAACTTGATGCTGTCCGCAGTCAGGAAGATGTCGGGGTGAATGCGTTCCAACTTTTGGAACTCTTTCTTCAACCACCTGCGACGAGTCTTCAGTGGCGACCGATTTCCAAAGAACAAGATCATGTGAACGCCACGGGCATCTTTCTCAGCCACTTGGAAATGACAACGACAGTCACCGTGGAAATGGTCGAGCAAGACTTTGAGGCGTCTGATGAAAAGGGCGTATGGTACTTTGTGAAGGTCAAGATCGATAATCAGGTGGTACGACTTCTCTCCACCGAAAATGCCATATTCTTCTCTGCCTGACAGATGACTTTCGACTCGGGGTAGTGTCAGACACTCAGTAATTGTTCGCCAGCTTTCTTCGGGGATGGTTGAGTCCCAGTATCGTTCGCCAGCCGAATCATCGACGTAACCACCTTTGCACCGCTTGATGAGGTTTCTCCGGTTCGCCGGTTTTACGAAGACCCGATAGAAACGTTGCTTTGCTCGATCCAGTGATGAGACATTGACTTGGCGAGTCTGGTCCTGATGGAACAAGGCGATCTGCTTGTACGTCTTCGATGTAGCGTCAATCGTCGTCAGCTTTCGCTCTTCTACGATCTCAAAGAAGGCGGTTGCGTGTTCGTCGGCGTTGACCTTTCGGCCACGTTCCTTCCAGCCAGTCTTCGTGGCATAGCAGTTGGGAACGTCTTTCCAACGCTCGTAGATTATGGGTTCATGTTTCTTGCGGGCCATGTTCGTCATCCTCGTCGTCCATGAAACTGTCTCCTGAAGTGTTTAACTGAGACGAAGGGATTTCAAGAGCGTCAGAACTGATTTGTTCAACTTGCCGCTGGCTGTAGTACGCACGCTTTGCCAACTTGAGTTCTGGCTTTGGAATCTGGCCTTTGGCAACTCGCCATCGGAATGCCTCGTAGCTCAGTCCCAATTTTGCAGCCATAGTCTTTTGGTCCAAAAGTCCGAGGGCATCACACATCTGAGACTGAGACAGCCTTGCGAAAAGGTTTGGACCAAAAACAGAAATGGCCTGTGTGAGAAGTTGTTTGTTTGTCATGTGAGAAGTCTCCACACATAACAGAGTACGGCGACCACATTTTCTGACACAAAATGGTGCGGTCGAAGCGATGGACAGCGATTTGCGCTATTCGTGATCTTCTGGTATGATGGTGAGGTTATGCAGTCTTAGGTGAGCGAGCTTTGGGGAAGGGAGGGAAGACACCATGACCGACACTTCGACCAAAACGCTGTTCGGCCAATCGCCGAAGCGTTACGGAGTCACTTCGCTCGCTGCGGTGTGTCTCGCCATTGCAAGTTGGCCACTGATGGTCGTGATCGGGTTCGTCATGGTGTACGTCGCAGCCCTTCTCGCATTCGTGGCAGTTGTCTCGGGACTGATGGGTGTCGGTTCTGGCATCTACTACAAGGAGTACGTCGGCGTCGTGACGGGTGCCCTCGGTTTGGCGTTGGCTTGTTCTGGTGTCGTCTTCATTGTTTCGGCCCTGACGCACTTCTGATCTGGTTACGTCACCGGCCTCCGTGTTTGCCGTGAAAGGGAAACGAAACATCAGTTGCCGCTTCGGTGCTTTTTCTCCTTGAGCTTGTCGAAGTGCGCCAAGACAACGCCGACACTTCCATCAGGCCCGTATCCGTATTCCGGCGTGTTCACCACGATGCGAATGGCCTTCTCCAGCCATTCTCGAAACTGCTTGAGATCAGGCTTCTCTCCGTACAGTTCGACCGACAGAGGGACTGTGTACTTGTGGCATGGGAGATCGGCAATGGCCTCCATCATCAAATCATGATGCTCCCACAGCAATTGGTTCACATCTGCGAACACGGCGGCTCTTTTCTCATCGGAATGCCATTCCTCCGACTCGGCATTCCAGTACAACGGATTCCTGATGTGATCGCCTTTGACGATGATGTACCGAGGGAATTGGTCGCTTCCTTTCTGGACGAGCGACAGGATTGGGGGCGTTGGATTGTGGTTCATCGACGGTCTCCTTCCGGGTGTTCAGGGACAAACTGGCCGCCGCTCAGAACGGAAGATCGCTCCAGAACTGTGGGAAGGTCTTCAGCGAGACGGAATGGATTGCGGATCGCCAGATTGCATGGCTCAGGCTGGCCGGTGATTCGGACGGTCATAAACAGAACCGGCACTTGTTCGGCGGTGATCGGACAGGCAATCACGCCGGTATCAAGGCTGAGAATCTGGCAGTCGGTAACATCGAGCTTCATGGGGTTCTCCTGCTGTACGGAAAAGAATTGGTCCAAATCCCTAGCAGGTGCCTCGCTCTCCATAAGGATCATTCCCACAAGCCGGACACGGCGAGAACTGATCGTCCAGCAGCGCATCACACAAGCCGCAGTGCCAGCGTCCGAACCCACAATGTTGGCAGGGTTGCTCGATATCGGTGTTTGGCCCGCCACATTCAGAGCAATGCCAGACTTCTGATTCGTCGCTGCCGTTGATGCGAAGCTCTTCGGAATCACAGTTAAACGGCGGTGGGCACGACAGATGAAACCACGGATCGCCGCCATCCTGAAGAAACCGCTGCGCCTGCTCGTCGTCGCCGAACAACGTCCGAAATGCGACTTGGCTGCCAACCCACAGGACGCCGTTATAGATGAGCGTCACCACGAGGGCGATGAACGCCAGAAACGGAAGTGACACCGCTCCGACGAGCAGGCAGAGAAGACCGTAGGGGCACAGTACGAGGACAAAGGCGACAAACCAGAACCGGAGAAGGACTTCGATGGGTGATGTGCGACGAGACATGAGCTACTCCAGTTTTGAGGTCGAAAACTGAAGCCGGTAGCAGGTGCCTCATCTCTTATATGGGCTTGTGCCAGTAATCGAGACTTTCCACGGCGGAAGTGACTCGTCAGGCCAATATGAGAAACCCTTCTTGCGGTAGATTTGCTTGTCGAGTTGTCGGGCGATCTCTTTCGAGCGGACAGAAATCTCAGCGATAGCCCGAGTGATGCCGTTTGTCACAGTTCCGTGTGATTTGTTCCAGTGGGACTTCTGGAACAGTCGCACGTTGCCATTCATGTCGTGATCGGCGTGAAACCGCTTTACTACCGCTGCTCTCGGTACAACGGGTCGGGCCACCCACGGATTCGACTCCCTGAGCGAGAACTCGACCAGCAGTTGCAAGCGATCTTCGATTCGGTCGGCAATCTGTCGGACGAAAACCGCAGGCTGGTCCAGATGGTGGCACGGTCGATTCTTGAGACTCGCTTCGAGGACGAGAAGGTTCAGGTCTCTGAGTCGAAACGTCTCCTGTCATTGCTGGAGACTCAACGCAAGAAACTTTTGAGCCGAAACTTGTCAGATGCGATCCCAGATGAGTTGTACGACCAGCAGCGAGCCGTGTTCGACGTGCAGGAGCGGCGGCTCAGGTCTCAGATGGCACGGCAAGAACGGATTGGGCAACTCGTCGAGTCTGTTTGCGGCCACGCCGGTCAGGTCTTCGACATCCTTTCAAACGACTGGTTGAAGATGGAGCGACGAGCGAGGCAACTTGCCCTGTCAGCCCTGTCAGCCCTGTTTGGTGGCTTCCGACTCGAAGGACGAACCCTTGTCCCAGAGAACAGGACACGGTTAGAACTATTTCGGGCCGGATAGCCGTTCGCTGTTGCCAATCGAGATTTCTCGGAGAAAATGGACCTCATCGAAAGGTGAGGTCTGTTTTCATTCAGGGATGGCTGGGTGGTGAAACCGCAAAAACGATACGTCGCACTCCGCCGTTCACCCTCATTCCCCTGAAATTCGAAGTTTTAGAAATCCTTGAATCTCAACTGGTAGTGACTTTTCCAAAAACTGCCGAACCCGCTATTTCTAGGGGTGAACGGCGTAGCGTCGCACGGCTCGGGTCAGTAGCAGAGAACAAGAGCGTGAGGGGTTCTCCCTCGACGTTCAGGTCGATGCTCTGCGCCAGTACGCCGAGCGAAACAACGGTGAAATCATCCGGCTCTTCCGAATCGCCGAAACTGCCACCAACCACGACGAGCGTAAGACATTCAAGGAGTTGATGGCGTTTGCCAAGAAGAACGCACACAAACTCGATGGTCTGATCTTCTACAAGGTGGACCGTGCTGCCCGAAACCTGTTTGATTACGTTGAATTGGAACGACTGGAATCCGAGTACGGCGTTCAGTTCATCTTCGTGGCGCAGCCCACAGAGAACACTCCTGCCGGTCGAATGCAGCGAAGAATGTTGGCGAGCATGGCCAGTTTCTACACGGAGCAGCAGTCCATCGACGTGAAAGAGGGCATCGAACGTCGGGTCGAGAGCGGCCTGTTTCCCAGCCGACCTCCGTTCGGCTACCGGAATGTCCGTATCGATGGCCGCAGCATCATCCAAGTTCATCCTGAGAACGCTGCCAAGATTCGTCGCATCTTCGAGTTGTACGGCTATCACAGCGAAACGCTCGACACGCTGGTTGGAAAGCTCGAAGACGAAGGCATCCATTGGCTGCCGTCCGCCCCCAAGTTTGGACGGAGCAAGCTCTACACGATCCTGACCGACCGTGCGTACATCGGTGAGATCAAATTCCGAGGGCAATGGCTCCCCGGCACTCACACACCGATCATCGAACCACGACTCTGGGATCGAGTGCAGACTCTCCTCGGCCAGAAGGTCTACAAGCAGCACCAGATGACGTATGCCAGCGACCTGATCGAATGCGCCCACTGTGGTTCCCCGATCACCGGCGAGCGGAAGACGAAGATGACCAAAAGCGGCGAACGTGATTACGTCTATTACCGCTGCACGCAGTACCACAAAGGCGACCATCCCCGCATTCGCCTGACCGAGAACGAACTCGACAGCCAGATGCTTGCCATCTTTGACACCCTCCGAGTGGAGGACGCCGAATTCCGTGACCTCTTCCGTGAGCAGCTTCGGCAGGCGACGAACTGGGATCAGCGTTCATCTGCCGAACGAGCGAAGTCGCTACAGCAGGAGTTGATCGAGGTGCGAGACCAGCAGGACCGCCTGCTCAACCTGCGGATGTTCGAAGAGATCGACGCCGACACGTTTGCTTCAAAGAACCGAGACCTGCGTGATCGAACCGCCGAGTTGCAGTTGGAAATCGAGACTTGCGACCGTGGCCGGAACGAAACCATCGACATTGCGGTGAAAGCGTTTGAACTTTCGCAAAGCCTTCGGGACAAATGGCTTACGGCTGACTACGCCGCAAAACGTCGAATCCTCGAAATCGTCTGTTTGAACTGCTCGCTCGATGGCGTAAGTCTAGTCACCACAATGAGAAAGCCCTTTGACCTATTGGCCAAAGGGCTTGTTTCGAAAGATAGTCGGGGCGACAAGATTTGAACTTGCGACCTCTGCGTCCCGAACGCAGCGCTCTACCAGGCTGAGCCACGCCCCGATGGGAAACGTTTGCAGATTTTAACGACATTGACCAGCACGTCAACACTGACCCCCTAATTTAGGTGCAAGTGGGACCAGTTCAGCTTTTATTGGGCGGATGGTGGGGTGAAAACCGTCAATAGGAGATTTTGGTGTTTTTGTGTTAAACTGCGGGGAGTGGATTGGTCTTGTAAACCTTACCCGAACGAAGGAGATCTGGCATGGACGCCGAAACGCAAGCGCGCGCGAAGCGGAAGAAGGAACTTTTATTGGAGTTGGCGGAACTGATGGTGGAGGAACAAGTCGAGGAGGGCGTGTTCCTCGGGACGCCGCATTACAGCATCATTGAAATCGCGGCGATGAATTTGGGACACGAGTTGAGCCGGGAGGCCCAACAGCGGGCGGCCCGCGAAGTCGCGGCGAATTTCGAGAGTCAGGCGGCTTGCCCGAGGTGTAAAACGAAGTGCAAGGTTCGGGTGAAAAAGCGGGAGGTGCTGAGCCTCAGCGGTCCGGTCGAATTGGCCGAAACCGTGGCCGACTGCCCGACCTGTCGTCGGGCTTTTTTTCCCTCAGCGGGTGGCGATGGGCTTTGATAGCCGCAACGTCACGCCGGAGTTGACCAAAGCGGTGGTCCATCTGGTCTCCGAGATCCGGTCGTATAAGCGGGTGGAGACGGCGACGGTTCGGGTTCTGAAACAGAAAGTCCCCGAGAGCACCGTCCGACGTTTGGCCAAACAGGTCGGGTTGGAGTTGGCGGAGTTGGAAGAATCTCCCCAGCGGACGGATGGGAAAGAAGTGATCGTTCCCGAGATCGCCGTCGCCTCTTGCGATGGCGGCCGAATTCGCACACGCGAACCGGGGCGAGGTCGCGGCGTTCATCTCTCCGGCGAGAACGGGTGGAAAGAAACCAAAAACGCCTCCTTCGAACGGATGTGTCCCCACCCCGAGCAGCCCGAAAACGAGGATCCTTGCCCGCTTCTGCCGACCACGTTTCGCACGAGCAAACGGGTCGCGAACATTGCGGAAAAACCCGTGCCCCACGTGGAAGAGACTGCAGAAACCGGGGAGGACCGCGTGGTCTATAAAGGTCCCGAACGCATTCTGCGCACGGCGGTCAGCAGCATGGCCTCGTCCGATGAGTTTGGCCGGATGATGAAACGCGAAGCGGAACGCCGTCGCTTTGATGAGGCGCCCAAGCGGGCCTTTGTCGGCGACGGCTTGAATTGGAATTGGTCGGTGTGGAAAAAGTATTTTTCCAGCTTTGTGCCCATTTTAGATTTCATCCACGCGATCCAGTACGTGTTTCAAGCGGCGATGGCGATGCACGCCGAGGAGGCCGACGGCTGGAAAACGTACGTGAAGTTCATCACGCTCTGCTGGAGCGGGAAAGTCGCCTTGGTGATCGAGGAACTCAGAGGCTATTGTGAGAAACAAGGTGTTCTTTTGGAGCAAAAACTTCCCGACGACGATCCGCACAAACCGCTTCAAGACGCAATCCGCTACTTGAGCAACAATCAAAGCCGGATGGATTATCCCCGTTACCGCCGCGAAGGCTTGCCCGTCAGCAGCGCACCGATGGAGTCTTTGATCAAACAAATCAATTTCCGCGTCAAAGGTACGGAGATGTTCTGGGACAATCCCGAAGGGGCCGAAGCGATTTTGCACCTCCGCGCCGCCGCCCTCAGCGAAGACGAGCGGCTGGATGATTACCTATCCCACCGTCCAGGCTACCCCTTCGTAAGAAGACCCGCAAAACCGACAACAGCCGCATAAGCTGAATTGGTCCCGGGCGCAAGGGGTGCATGTCAGCTTTTGTTGGATTGGTCGGGTCGTGAAAACGTCAATAGCTGTAATTCGCGTTTTTTGGGAAGATGCGGAAGTTGTGGTGGTCTGGTGAAGCCTTTTTCTTTCAAGGAGTGGTCATGGACGATCGGTTGCAGCAACTCCAGGCGGAATTTTCTGAGTCCTCCAGGCGGACGGCCGAACTCAAAGTCGAGTTGGATTATCAGCAAGGAAAGATCGTGCGCGGCACGATTCCCCATTACACTTTGATTGAACGAGCCGCCCACGAAGTCGGGCAGATGGTTTCGCGGTTGGCTCAAGAAATTCACATGAATCGACTCGCCAGTGCGCAACCCGACCGCGCGCGTTGCCCCGGTTGCGGGGGCCTGTGCGGGCTATCGCCCATCCAGCGCAGCGTGGCCTCCGTGGATGGGGAGGTTTCGCTTCAGGAACTGAAAGGCCATTGCCCCGCCTGCCGGCGGGATTTTTTTCCCGATGCGGGAAAGCTTGGGCTTTGATGCCCGCAAACTCACGCCTTCGGTCGTGCGAAAAATGACGGTGATCGCGGCGGAAACCCGTTCCTACCAGCGGGCGGTGATCGTGCTGCGCGAAGCGGACATCTGCACCTCGGCCAATACCGTGGAGCGGGTGGTTCTCGACGTGGGCGTGGAGTTGGCGCAAAGACGCGATGCTCCCAAGTCTCCGCTTCCGTTGGCGAATCGCCCCGAAAACGTGCCCAAGTTGGCCGTGGTGGAATGCGACGGCGGACGCATCCGCACCCGCGAACCGGGGCATGGTCCCGGCGTGACTTTGAGCGGCAAAGGCTGGAATGAAACCAAAAACGCCTGCCTGATTCGAGCCGAGCACAAAACGTTTGACGAAGATCCCCAGCCCGATCCGCCCGCGTGTTTTCTGGACCCGAAGCACGTGGCCAAGATCGCGGAAACCGAAGCCTTGTCGGTGGCCGCTCCGGTTCCAAAGGACGATCCGCCGGGCGAGGATGACAAAGCGGAGGCGGTGCATCCACCCGCGGATTGGCGTCCGAAACGCTTGGTCCGCACGGTGCTCTCCAGCATGGCCTCCTCAAAAATCTTCGGCCGGCAGATGAAACGCGAGGCCCAACAACGACGCTTCTTCGAAGCAAAGGCGAAAGCTTTTTTGGGCGATGGGCTGCCTTGGAACTGGTCGATCTGGAAGCAAAACTTTCCCGATTTCGTGCCGATCTTGGATTTTATCCACGTCCTCAGTTATCTGTTTGTGGCCGCCAAAGCCGTGCATCAGGAATCGCAAGATGCCTGGGACCAATACCGCGTTTGGATGATCGGCTGCTGGCGAGGCGAAGTGGATCAAGTGTTGGAGGAACTCTCGGCGTGGCAAGACCGCTTGGGACTTCCCCCGAAGGACGCCTCCACCACGGACCCGCGAGATCCTAGTGGTGCGTCAAAGTCTAATTTTAGGGTAGACGGATTTCAGTTTATGGCGTGCGTCGTCGATTTTCATCTGCCAGTCAACTCCACGCTGTGTGCTGTTGATGTCGCTTGACCAAGCTTCAATTTCATGTTGCAGGACTTCAATCTCCCCGAATCGCTGATCCGAGACGCATTGACGGGTAATGCAACTTCATTCATTCTCAGCAATGTTGAGCCAACTGCCATGTTTGGGTATGTAGCAGAACTCAATGCGACGAACCAGATTCTTGCTCGCTCCGGGGTAAAGGCCGTATAGAACGCGCCTTTGGTATGGGTGTTGAGATTGTCGCAAACCAGAATCACTTTTTCACAATCGGCATAACGACCCTCTAGCAATCTGGCCATTTCCAGTGCCCAATCCACTTTAGTTTTTTCTCGCGCCGATCGCCTGCCTCCATCCTGCGAGCGGTTCGGCGAACATGAAAATGTTCGCCACTCCCGCGCGCTCGTATTCGTAATCGACCCGCTTGGGATGCTTCTTCGTGGCAGCAATCGGGGTGCGAGTTTCCTTGAATAATTGCACGGGTTGTTCATCCATGCATAGCACCGAACATGCCGGATTGTAGGGCTTTTCATATGTTTCGAGAACTTCCTCCATGTTGGCGGCAAACTCCGCATTGGACTCGGGAGGGATCACCCAGTACTCGATCTTTCGGTTCGTCATGCCATTTTTTTAGCATCTTACGCAGCGTCTCATGCGAGACAGATTCCGCAATTTCCAGCTCAACGACCTTCCGAGCCAACAAACGCAAAGACCAACTGGCATATCCTGGCGGCGGTTCACCCAAACGTTTGGCGATGATTTGGGCCTCCTGTTCACCGTTCAAGGATTTCGGAACCGCCGGTTCGTCGCGTTGTTTTCCGTCAAGAGTCTCTTGAAAGCCACGCGCGACTAAACGTTGGCGAATATTCTCGACTGTCTTAGTCCGGCAACTAAAAGCTTCGGCGATGCGAGCGTCGGTCCAATTCGGGCCGTCAACATCGGCCTTCAACATCGGCCTTCAACAGGATCTGTGCCCGCCGCACTTTCTGACTCGAACCCTTGAACTTCTTGATTATCTGACGCAGTTGATTGCGTTCCGTTTCGCTCAATCGAACGATATACTTCTTTTGCATGAGTGACCTCCGTGTTGCCTACAAGTATGACAACATACGCAGATCAATCCAACCCTAATTCTTGGCCTTGACGCACCACTAGGAGTCGGCTTGAGAAGAGCGATTACGGTTTGGGAACCAACAACGCCCAGCCGAACATCCAGGAATTGAACAGGGCATGCGTGGCCACCACCGCGAGATAGCTGCGATACCGATGATAGACCCAGCTCAAAATTAAAGCCAAGGGCAAAAGCGGAATCATGTCCGGCCAACCGTGAACCAAGCAAAACACCACCGCCGTCGCAGAGATCGCGACCGAAGCCGGCAGCCAATGCTCCAGCGATGTTTGCAGGATCACGCGGTAGATCATTTCTTCCAAGAACGGAGCCTTAACCGCCACGGACAACCCAATCCAAAACACCGTATGGGGGCCGGAATCGGTTTGCAATAAGGTCAGGAAGGCGTGCTGGGTTTCCGTCGACCGCAACGGATTGGTCGCCCACAGCAACGCATACACCGGCAGAAAACTCGCCAGAAACGCTAAGCTACCGATGCCCAGTTGTCTCGGCCAACCTTCGCTCCGAAAGCCATATTTCTGGAATGAGATTCCCGGAACCAGCAACAACGAACCGAAGAGCAATCCCCAGATCAGCAAGCCTTCCACACAGCGGGATTGAAGTTGTTGGACTTGAACGGCTTGCGGGGGTGTCGCCGGGGGTTGAAACTTCGCCAGCAAGCTGCTTGCGATCAGAAATATCGCCAACGCGAAGGCGGGGAAACTGATCGAGGTCTGTTCCGGTGGAGCGGGCATCTCGGCATTCGCGCGTCGAAAATACACCGCCGGCAACACGCACCAAACTACGCAGCTTGCCAGCAACATCGCCGCCAGAACTACCGTCGGGAGCATTTCAATCCGCGGTGGATCATCCGCCAAGAGCATTAGCCAACGGTTCATAAATTTGGCCTTCCTTGGATTGGCCTCTGCGGATTATCGCAAATTGCCGCCGCCATTCCCTGAGAGGGCGAACCACGTTTTGAGGATTGCCAAGGCACTTGGGCCGTGGCTGATTTCGCTGCCGAGCACCTGGCGAACCGCTTCCTCCAAAGGCATTTTAATGAGCCGAATGGTTTCCGTACCTTCCAAATTTTGCGGACCAAACGCGAGGTTCTGGGCCAGATACAATTTCGCGGGAGAAAGAATGCTGGAGGTGAAGGGATCGACCACGCCCAGTTCTTGCCAATTGTCCGCCGTGATGCCGAGTTCTTCTTGCAGTTCCCGCTTCGCGGTTTCGAGCGGATCTTCGCCGGGTTCCATCCCTCCGCTGACGGCTTCGACGGTGACACGGCCCACGGCGTAATGAAATTCCTCGGTCAGGCAAACCTGCCGGTATTCATCTAAAGCCAACACGCACACGCCGGGCTTGAGATGCACAACGGTGTAAGTGCCGGGTTCTCCGTCAGGGCGAATCACATCATCACGTTCCACGCGAAACCACGGGTCGCGGTAAACTTCTTTCGTCTCGACAATTTGCCAGGGACCATGCCGTTTCAAAGTCGCACTTTCTTGCGGGAGAGAATCATAGGTTGCGGGAATGCGAGGCAGCACACGCCCTCTCAATGAAAGGAGTCGGTTCGTCGTATTTCATCATACCTCGAAGCGTCAGCAAGGGACACGATAAAAAACGACTACCCGACTGCAGATTATTGCCGTTCTCCCGGCAGCAGATCGAATGCGGTGCTTATCAGGGCCAAGTGCGAAAACGCCTGCGGGAAGTTTCCCAAGAATTGTTCGCTGTGGGTGTCGTATTCTTCCGCGAGCAGGCCCACGTCGTTGCGAAGATCCAAAAGTCGTTCATAATTCTCGACCGCTTCCTCGCGTCGGCCCATCAGCGCCAAACAGCCGGCCAGCCAAAAACTGCAAATCAGAAAACTGCCTTCAAAGGACTTAAAGGTATCCGCCGATTGCTTGGGATCGTACCGGCGAACCAATCCGTTTTCGCAAAGATGTTTTTGCACGGCGTCCACGGTTCCGCGCACGCGATCGTCTTCGATGGGCAAAAAGCCCACGAAGGGAATCCTCAGCAAACTGGCGTCCACGTCATGGCCGCCGTAGGTTTGCACGAAGGCGTTTCGTTTTTTGCTAAATCCATTTTTGCAAACGTCGCGGTGGATTTTTTCCCGCAGGGACTTCCACTTTTCGACCGGACCATCCAATCCGTGTTTTTCGATGGCTTTCACGCCCCGATCCATCGCGACCCAGGCGGTGATTTTGGAATAGGTATATTGATGGGGGTCTCCGCGGATTTCCCAAATGCCGTGGTCGGGCTTGTCCCAAAGTTCCTCCAAGTCGGCGAGGAAGAGTTTTTGAATGTCCCACGCATGCGGTTCGGGGGGGATGCCTTTTTCGCGGGCGGTGTGGAAAATGTCCATCAATTCGCCATAAGCATCCAATTGCAGTTGCTTGCTGTTGGCATTCCCGATGCGGATCGGGCGCGAATTCCGAAATCCGGGCAGCCAATCGGCTTCATATTCCACCATGCGGCGTTCGCCCGCGATGCCGTAAATCGGCTGCAACTGCGAGGGCTTGCCGCCCACGGCCCGCAACAGCCAATCTCGCCAGGCGCAGGCTTCTTCGTGATAGCCGGCGATCAAAAGCGAATGCAGACTCAAGGTGGCATCTCTCAGCCAGCAATAACGGTAATCCCAATTGCGTTCGCCACCGATGTTGGCCGGCAGCGATGTCGTCGGCCCGGCGATAATCCCGCCCGTGGGCTGATAGGTCAGTGCTTTCAAGGTAATCAACGAACGCACGACCGCTTCCCGATAGGGGCCTTCATAAGTGCATCGACCGGCCCAATCCCGCCACCACCTGCCCGTTTCCGCAAGCGCTTCTTCCGGATCGATCGCCTGAGGTTCTTGTGTGTACGAGGGAAAGAAGGTTAACACGAAGGGAAGGCGTTGCCCTTCCGAGACCGTGAACTCACCGAACGTCGTGGAGTCTCGAACCGTCTGGGGCACATCCGTTTTCAGATGCAGGGCCTCGGCACCGGCGACCGCGACGATACCCTCCTCGACAGCGCGAACCCAGGGAACCGTTTGCCCGGTGTCGAGTCGAACGATCAATTCCGACCGCAACGGAACCTTGCCGCCCCGTCCTTCCACAATGCGAACCACGTCCAAAACTTCGCCGGAGAGAGACATGAAATCAATCAAGGCCACCGTCCCCGAATCGGTGGTGTATTCCGTTTCCAAAATCAGCGTATTCTCTTGGTAGCGGCGGCGGACTTCCCGAATTTTCGTGTCGGGAGCGATGAGCCACCGGCCATGCTCTTTTGTTCCGAGCAAGGCGGCAAAACACGCTTCGGAATCGAAGCGCGGAAAACACAGCCAATCCAACGAACCATCCCGCCCAATCAAACCGGCCGTATGGCAATCTCCAATCAGGGCATAATCTCCAATTCGGCTGGGCATCGGCTTACTTTCTTGAGAAACGGCATCAACGCAAATCGTCAGCACCTCTGGATTATGGGGAAGGGATCTTCGGAAACGCCCGGCAATTAGGTTTGCTCCATCACCCAATGAATCGCGTGCTGAACCACCTGCCGCGAACTGTCTAAATTCAGCTTGGTTTTGATGCTGTCGCGGTATGTTTCGATCGTCTTGGGCGAGAGGTGCAATTTCTCGGCGATGGCTTTCACGGAAAGCCCTTTGCCGATCAGTTCAAACACTTCGAGTTCCCGATCCGACAAACTCGACACCGGATTTTGGTTGTCTTGGGTCAGCGGCACGCCCACGGATCGGCAGAGCAGATGCTCCTTCATTTTGTCGCTCAAATAAATTTTCCCCGCTTGAATCTCGCGGATGGCCGTCACGATCCGATCTGTGGCCTCCATTTTATTGATGTAGCCCTTCGCACCGATTCGCAGAACCCGTTCCGCATAAAGCGATTCATCGTGGAGGGAATGCACGAGCACCTTCGCGTGCGGTTGCTTTTTGATAATTTCCCGCACCAGTTCTAAACCGCTGCCGTTCTCTAAAGAGATGTCCGCGATGATGAACTCCGGGGTTTGTGCCGATAGGATTTTCAACGCTTCGGACATGCCGGGGGCTTCGCCGCAAACTTCCATGTCGGGTTGGCTGTTGATAAGCATCATCAAACCCTTGCGGACAATGGGATGGTCATCCACAAGCAGGATGCTCGTTTTCTTCGTCGGAACCGGATTGTTTTGAGAGGTCGATTGAAGCATGGCGGTGATCCTCGATCGAAAACTGCCGAGTGGGAAAGACCAAATCCGCTTGGCGATCGCGGATGGAAAACGCTTTCCCCCGTGATGGCATCGGGTTTGATTCGCAAAGGACATCGAAGAGTGGTTGCCGTGCCCGGCGTAAAAATCTTATCGCAAGCTCAGATTTTTTCCAGATGCAACGCTCTCCAAGTTGGGTAAGGGCTTACCATGCAATTCCCGTGCCCATCCTCCCGCAGAACTTGGATTGAAAGATTGCATAAAAAACGGCCGGCGAGTCCAATGAAAATCGCCGGCCGTTAAGTGGAAAAGTGATCGCATTCCTAAAGCGAGAACCGAAACCCAAATCCCGGAGTGTTATAATAGATCCCGGATCGGCCGTACCCATTGTAATTGTTGTACAAATTAGGGGCTAAGCTGCGATTGTACCCCCGATGCAGTAGCCCATTGTTATAGGAGTTATAATTATAGCCACGGTTGTATGCATTGTGGTTGATGTTGTTGTAGGGGAAATAATGGTTTTGGCCGTAGCGCAACGCATTCATGTTGTGCAACCGCTGATTGTAGATCTGCTGGTTCAAGCCTTTATAGTTGGTGGTGTTGGTGTAGTAAGGTCGGCCATAGTATCGCGAGACCACTTGAGCCTGCGTACTCGCGGGCAGCACGAACAGACCGGCCAAGGCGGCGAGACTTAATATCCCAGATTTCATTGGATTTACTCCTTTCGATCATACTCTAGTTGTTGAACGTCCAAGTTGGTTTATTTCTGACCAGGAGCTTTGCTACCGCTCGCATGAACGGGAGCATGCTTCTGGAGTTGGGCGAGTTGTTTTTCGGTCAGTTGGGACTCGACGGCCACCATGCGGTCGGCCTCGATCCGCACCATTTGCGCATGAAGTTCGTGAGCCTTCGCCCAAAGCATTTTTAGCTCTTTTGCATGGGCCGCGACGAGTTCGTTCTTGGCTGCCTGTCGGGGCATATTTCCCTCGATGTCGATCTCTTGAACCACGCCATCCGGCCCAAGCACCGCGATCCGCATCCCCAAAATGTTGATGTCGATTCCCGCTTTGCCCTTGGAACGCCTGGCTTTGGCTTTATCCGCTTTGCGAGCCTTTTTGGCCTGCTTGGAATCCGAGGCCGCCTCTTTGGAAGCCGGTTCCCCATTTCCCGGTTGCGATTCTTGTTTGCCTTTCTGTTCGTGCCCCATCACGGCATTCGCGGCAGACAGGCTGGCTTCAAATTGCACGATTTGCCAATGCACTTGTTGAAACTCGCCCAAGACCTTTTCGAGCTTCTGATTGTGCTTCTGAATGATTTGCTTAATCTGTTGCTCTTGCTGGTCGGATAGATTCAGCTTCGTAAGAAAGTCCGGCAACATCGCAGTCGATTGAGGGGCAGCTTTGGAGGCAGGTTGATCGTCTGCGGGCTTTTGAGCAAAACCCTGCCCCGCGAGTAAAAGGCCGGCAGTGAGTGCAAGAAAAGTTTGTCGCATGCAGTTCTCCTTATTTCCTGTGAAAGATCATCGAGGCAGGGGCGACCACGCCCTCGCCCATCCGTAAAACCTGCAACTTTTATGCCATGAGCGAACCATCAATCCGTTTGCCCCTTGAGTCGCACCCCACTCGAGGAGCGGTTTGGTGTTTCAATTGACACAAGGGACTTTTCTTATGCCAGATTAGAATGCGAAAACTAATTGTCAAGAACACGCCCGTTTATTACGGAATGCCCCCTCCCCCCGCATCAAAAAATCGAAAGCAGGCTTCTCTGGCCGACCGGACCGCCTCGTGGTAGAATTAAATCTCCATCCCCCATTCAATAACTTCATAATGACATTCACAACAATCCGATAAGCGAATTTCCTCTCATTATCCGGCATGTACACGCGCAGGAATCGCGTACCGAGAGCAAGCCACAACAAGCTTTTTGATAAAACCAACTTATGCCCGATAGTGTAGCGGCAGCACGACTGACTCTGACTCAGTTAGCCTAGGTTCAAATCCTAGTCGGGCAAATCAAAGCAAACCCCTAAACTGTAACGGTTTAGGGGTTTTTGCTTTTGAGCCGATTGAGAAGAAAAACCCCCGCATGCAAACAAGGATGCAACAAGGGGCGGGCGTCAACCAAACTCGCCAGCGATCCACAAATGTGGCCTAGGAATGAGCCAACAGCCTCTGTTCCGGCCCGGCGGGAATTTGTCTTGGGAAATTCTCTGTGCGGTCGTTTTTTATCGAACTGGGGCTGAACATCCTTCCGGCTCATTTTCAAAGAATAAGTCTACGAAATCGTCGCCGAGGGCGGGAAAAATGCGAAGATTCTTCGGGAAAATTGCAATTCTTTGGAATTTTCCGCGCGAATTGCGGTATCATTTTTAGGGAAGGATGGCCAATTACTCCCAAGGATTTTCCCGATTCGATGGCAGCCATCGAAACCGGTTGTTGGCGTTTTGTTTGAACTGAGGGTAGGAACCGGTGGATTTTATACTTATTCCCCTAATGATTCTGGTCACCAACGTCGCAATCGGGCTCGCATTCGCGATCCTGAAAGATGTCGCTAGGAATATGTTATGGGGCGATACGGAACTGGTGTTGCAAAAGCTCGCGATCCACCACAAACCGGCCCAAACCGAAACGCCTCACATCGAAATCAGCGGCCGCCGTGCCGGGTTGATCGGTTATTTGCTGACGATGTTGAATCTCAGCCCCACGGTTTCGCTCACCGCCAACGCCAAAGAAGTTCGCAAAACCACGAGCAGTCTTCACGGGCATTCCGTCGAAATCATTCCGCTTACCCAAAGCGTTTCCATTCAAGCCGACAGCCAACGCAGCTTTTTTTGGCTGGCGGCGGCGTTTTTCTGCCTGACCGTAGGAGCGGCCGGGGGCTTTTGGATGGGCCACGGATTTCTGCAAAAGCTGATGAATGCAACAACTTGGCTGGCGGTCGCGGGAATTTATTTGTTCGCATATTATCAATCGCATCGGTTTCAAATTATCGTCAACGGCACGCTGCGGACGGGGGTCAGTTTCAAACCCAGCGTGATCGAAGGCCGCGCGATTCGCTTCCCCGAAGTCATCGAAGTCGTCGAAACCTTGATGGAACGGATTCAAGAATCCCGCATGTTGGGGGTGACGGCCTCGGCGGCTCAGCCGGCAACACCTGCCGAAGTTCCGCTTTTGCCGATGCCCGCCGCTACGCATGTCCCGCCCGCCGCACCGCCGTCGCCCTTTGCCCCCGTGGAAGAACCGTATATCGAGGATGAAGACGAGACCCTTATTCAACCCGCAGTCTCAGCCAATGCTGCCAAAACGGCCGAGGTTCCCCGCCACCCCAACACAGGCACGGTGGAATACGGCGAAGATCAACCCGCTTTCGAAACCGCGGCCAGCCATTGGAATGGAAGCCCCGAACCGGGCACGTCCGATTCCATTCAGATGCGGCAGTCCATTACCCGCTCGGAAACCGGCATGTTCTTGGGTGTGTCGGGGAACTTGAACGACATGGACTACGACGATGAGGACATGGACTCCGACGATGTCCACCCCAACGTGGGCACGCACCGGGGCACGGTGAGTTGGGAAGACCATGCCGACAAAACACAGGATGAAATCCAGGCCGAGGCGATCTTGTCCGACCTGAAACGCAGCCGCCCCAAGCGTGGCGAAGCCAAACTACGCCTCCGCGAGTTAATGCGCAGCTTTCCCCAAACCGATGCCGCCTTGAAAGCCCGCCGCATGCTGGAACGCCTCGAATCCGGCCATTAAGGGGTTGCAATCAAAAGGCGAGAAGTCGAATCGTGCAGCGTGACGGGTTTTCCTCCCCGGCCCCCGACCTCTGATCTCCGGTTTCTACTTAAATCGTCATGCCGCTAAAACCGCCGTCTACGACGAGGTTTGCCCCGGTTAAAAAGCTACCGGCTTTGGGGGCGGCCATCAGCAGGATGGCTCCCGCAAGTTCTTCGGGTTCGCCGAAACGGTTCATCGGCGTGTGCCGCATGATGGATTCGATCCGATCCGGCGTCAGCACTTTGCGGTTTTGCTCGGCGGGAAAGAAGCCCGGCGAAAGCGCGTTCACGCGAATGCCTAAAGTCGCCCATTCGCGAGCCAGATTCTGCGTGAGGTTAATCACCGCCGCCTTGGTCGCGGCATAGGTGAAGACGCGGGACAATGCTGTAATCCCGCTTAAGGAAGCAATGTTGATGATGGAACCTTTGGTTCCCCGCTCCAACATGTAGCCGCCCAAAATTTGGCAGCCCAACCGCACGCTGCGAAGATTGATGTTCAGGATTCGCTCCCATTCTTCATCGGCGATTTCCAAAAACGGCGTGGCGGAGTTAATGCCCGCCCCGTTCACCAGCACGTGCAATTCCCGCCCGCTGGTTTTCAGATGCTCGGCGAGTTTCATGAAATGTTCCCGTTGGGTCACGTCCGCCGAGAAAAATTCCGCACTTCCGCCCGTTTTTGCGATGCGATCGACGGCGGCGTTTCCACTCTCAGCATTGCGTCCGGTCACAATCACGTGTGCCCCGGCTTGCCCCAACGCGGCGGAAAAAGCTCCACCCAACACGCCCGTACCGCCAATCACAACCGCCGTCAAGCCGTCGAGTCCGAACATTTGCGAGAGATAATCGGCAGTGGGCATGACAAGGTTCCCGATGAAATGTGGAAAGGAATTCTGGGAGATGGAGCAAACAAGGTGCGCGTTTTGTGTGCCATGCCCACGGCTTTGCGTGGACATGCGGTGCGATTTACAGGTGATGTGCCCGATTCCGACATGCCCACTCGAAGCAGTGGCCATGCCACCCACCTCTGCACTCCGCTTGCATGCGGAAAGCACTGGACTTCATCGTGGCGGAATTAGCCGATGAACTCAAGGTTGACGGGGTGCGGAATGATTCCCGCTTCGTAAGCCCGCTTGCAGCAAGACGGCGACCGCTTCGCGGCCTCGCTCGCCAAAATCCAAAGTCCAATCGTTGACGTACATGCCCACGAAGGCATCCGCTTTGCTGCGATCCAAATCCCTTCCGAACTGCAAAGCATATTCCAAGGCTTCTTCGCGATGATCCAACCCGTATTGAATGCTCTGTTTCAACAAGCGGGTCACATCCTCCATTGCTTCGCGGCCCAGATCCTTGCGGATCGCGTTGGCTCCCAAGGGCAACGGTAGGCCGGTTTCCTCGTGCCACCACTGGCCCATGTCCACGATCAATTTCAGCCCTTGATCGGCGAATGTGAGTTGTCCTTCGTGGATAATCAGCCCGGCATCGGTTTGGCCGGATTCCACGATGTTCAAAATCTCGTCGAAGGGGTGGACGACGGGGGTGAAATCATCGCCCAACAGCAATTTCAGAGTCAGAAACGCCGTGGTCAGCGTGCCGGGGACTGCGATGGTTTTGCCCCGCAAATCGTCGATGGAACCCGCTTCGCGGGCCACGACCATCGGGCCGTATTGATCGCCCATGCTGGCTCCGCAAGCACAGATGGCGTAGGTTTCGGTCAAGTAGGCATAGCCGTGGAGACTGACCGCCGTGAGTTCCAATTCCGCCTTGAAAGCCCTACGGTTCAGAGTTTCGATGTCTTGCAGGGTATGCGTGAATTCGTACTGCCCGGTCTCGATTTTATCGTTCGCCAAGGCGTGAAACATGAACGCATCATCGGGGTCTGGGCTATGTCCCACGTGGATTTGCGTTTTGGTTTGAGGCATGAGTTTCGGTTCCTCAGATAAGTGTCGGTGATTATGAGGATTGGGTTCTTTTCATCGGGGCATCACCTTAGCGGTGCGGAGCTTTGTTCGCAACTGTTCTGGCGGGGGCGGCTCATCTTGTGGGATTGTAGGCCGATTCACTAGGATAGCCCACCGTCGTTCCTGATTGTTTGCCCGATTCTCATATTTTTGTGCCCATGATTCTGCTGACCGTTCGCGAGCTTTCGCGTCAATTTGATGTGGACCCCGTGTTTCGCGATGTCACTTTCGATGTCAGGGCCGGGGAAAAAATCGGTTTGGTCGGCCCCAATGGGACGGGTAAAACCACGCTCCTCAAAATTTTGGCCGGCCAGGATGAACCGGACACGGGAACCATCGAAAGACCCGCGGGCAGCACGTTGGCGATCCTCGAACAAGATGCCCGTTTCGATCCCGCACGCACGCTGCTGGAAGAAGCCAAAGCCGGCTTGGCCCATTTGTACGAACTGCAACATCAGGCGATTGCCCTCGCCGAAGAAATGGCAAACATCTCTGAGGAAAAAGAACTCGCCCGGTTGCATAAACGCTACGACGATTTGCAGCACGAATTGGAAAAACACGATGCCTACCACATCGACCATCGTGTGGATGAGGTGCTGCTCGGTTTGGGGTTCACGCCGGAAGAATACGACCGCCCCTTGTGCCAATTCAGTGGCGGGCAGCAAAACCGGGCGCTGTTGGCTCGGCTATTGTTACGCGCCCCGGACGTGATGTTGTTGGATGAACCCACGAACCATCTCGACATCGCCGCGACCGAATGGCTGGAATCGTGGTTGTCGCGGAACGAGCAAGCCGTGATCTTGGTCAGCCACGACCGTTATTTTCTGGACCGCGTGACCACGCGGATTCTGGAAATGCACCAAGCCCGCGTGACGGATTTCAAAGGCAACTTCTCCGCGTATTGGCTGCAGCGCGAGGAACGTGCGAAAGTTTTGGATCGCACGTTCGAGAAACAGCAGGAGTTCATCGCCAAGACCGAAGACTTCATCCGCCGCAATAAATACGGCCAAAAGCACGCCCAAGCCTCCGACCGCGTGAAAAAGTTGGAAAAACTCGACCGGGTCGAGCAGTTGCAGGATTTTCAGCAATTCGCGATGGGCTTTGCGGAACCCACCCGCAGCGGGGATTGGGTGATTGATGCGGTGGACGTTGCCAAGGGGTTTTCCGAAGAGCCGTTGTTTCGCGATTTCACGTTGCGGATCAACCGGGAGGATCGCATCGGGATTCTCGGCCCCAACGGCAGCGGCAAAACCACTTTGCTGCGAACTTTGATCGGCGAACTCAAAGCGGATTCAGGCAAGGTGCGGTTGGGAACCAACGTCAAAATCGCGTATTACGATCAGCAACTCAGCAGCGTGGACCCCGGTTTGGATGCCGTCGAAGCCATCCGCCCGCCGGACAATCCGCACATCACGCCGGGCACGCTGCGGAGCATTCTGGCACGCTTCGGCATCCGGGGCGATCAGGCGTTTCAGCAAGTGGGTTCCATGAGCGGCGGCGAACGCAGCAAAGTCGCGCTGGCCCGCATCGCGGCGATGGATGTCAACGTCTTGATTCTGGATGAACCGACCAACCACCTGGATTTATGGGCCAGATCTTCTCTGGAAGACACGCTGAAAACTTACACGGGCACGATTTTGTTCGTCAGCCACGACCGTTATTTTCTGGACCGCGTGGCCACCAGCGTGATTGTGTTGGATGCCGGCGGTTGGAAGTATTACGAGGGGAATTATTCGGATTACGTCAATTTCATCAAAAACCGCAAAGCGGAAACGCCCGCCGAAACCCCGAAAGCGGCTGCAATCGCGGCGGTTGTCGAAAAGCCTCGCCACGAGGAATCCGACGGCGCAGCGGAAGAAAGAGTCCAAACGCAAACGCAAATTTCCCTACCGCAAGGTGTCGGACTTGGAAAAGGAAATCGCCGAGTACGAAGACTTGGTGGAAAGCCTGCAAGCCGATCTGGCCGATCCGGAAATCTGCCGCGATGGCGAACGGGTAAAAGAAACGATGGAAGCCTTCGAAGATGCCGGGCAGCATCTGGAAGAACTCTACGAACACTGGGAAGAAGCGGTGGAACTGAATTGACCGAGAGGTTAAAAACTTCGGCTCGTTCGAGAAGTCACCGTCCTCCTTATTAGGCCACAACGGGTTGGAGGGTGGCTTTCAAAAGTTTGGGCGGGATCGGCAGGGCACGCACGATTTCTACATCCGGCGAGCTGGCAATGTTGAGAACTTCCGGTTCCCCATCCGAGCCTTCCGGGAGTTGGATTTCCACCACCGGGCGATTGAAGAGTTCGGGATGCGCCCGCACGACGCGGCCCACGCGGTCATCGTTGAGCGCCACGAAAGAACCGACGGGAAACAACCCCGTGGTTTGCAGCAAGCCGCGGACCACGTCGGGATCGAAGTGGCCGAGCTTCGTGCAATGCAGAATGAACTCCATCACTTTGTAAGGCAAGATCGGCGGGCGATACGGACGCGGGGAGACCATTGCCACAAACGTGTCCGCAACCATCGCAATCCGGGCCAAGGCGTGAATTTGCGCTCCCCGGCGTTGGCGGGGATAGCCCGAACCGTTGAAGCGTTCGTGCATTTGATAGGCCACCATCCGCGCTCCCGTGGGGATGTCCATCATGTGTTTCAGCAATTCAAACGTGATGCTGGGGTGCTTTGTGATTTCCAAAAACTCAATCTGATTCAATTGCCGGGTGCGAGAACCAATTCTTGCGGGACGGATCGCATGCCCGCATCGTGGACGAGGCAGCCGATGCCCAATTCCACCAACTGCTCGCGTTTGAGGCCCAATGTGGTTCCGATCGCCATCGCCAGCATGCCCGTTTGCAGGCTGTGCTTGGAAGAATACGTGCCCTCGGCGGGAGTAATCCCCAACGCCACGACCAAATCCATGTCGTTTGCGATGCGGTCCAGCGATTCTTCCGAGGCATTGACCATCTGCGAGCCATCCGGCAGGGTTCCTTTGCATAACCCATCCAGCATGCCGGCCACTTGGCCGTTGGATTCCTCGAACTTTTCGACCAGAGCCGCCACTCGTTCCGGGGGATAGCCAGTGTCGCCGTGCCTTTTGACTTGATGGAGATGCGAGTTCGCCGAGACCCCGAACTTCTCGATGGCATCCCGGCTTTCTTCCTGGCTGGCCCGTTTGATGGCGGCCCGGGCGGCGGGGTTGGATTCCAACGCCGCGCGGGATTTCGCTTTTTGCATCCGCTGCAATTCGCGCATCGAGATGCGGACTTCGGTCACGCCCCGTTTCGCCAATTGGTCCATCACCGCTTGCGAAAATGTCTTTCCCGCAGCCAACAGCAGCAGGTCTTTTCCGCCGTTATTTTGCGCATCGAAAATCGGTTCCCGCAGTTGGGTTCCCATCGGAAGTTGCGAGAGGGGAATGGTTTTATAATCCGTGGACGAGGTCTCGGTCATAATGGAATGTCCGCGAAAACGGAAACGTCAGGGGACGAGGAAACGCTGCGAGACTTCCGCCAGACTCATTAGGGAGTATCAGCCGCGCCGATAGCGAAAGTTTAGGCAACAAATCCGTAGAAGGCGTTTCCCTCTTAAGACAGGACCGAAAGTTCTCCGCGAAGTGCGCGGGTTCCATCGGCATGTCGCGGTGGAAAGAATGCTCGGGGTTGCGCAGGTTCTTCCAAATTGTCTGACTGACGAGATGGTTATTCCGATTTGGCCGGAGGCAGGGTGCGGGCGATGCGGAAACCGACATCGGTGAATTTTCGAGTCGAGTTCCAATTGAAGCGGCGAGTGACGCGGGAAGTGGCGGCATCGCTTAACAGGGAACCGCCTCGTCCCACGCGCCCGCCGTTGACTTCGCGCGGAGGGATGTCCCAAGTTGCCAAACCCCGCGGCGGCAAACGATAGGGCATGTATTCATCGTGACACCATTCGCCTACGTTGCCCATCACGTCGAACAAACCCAGACCGTTAGGTTTTAACAACCCCACGCGATGGGCGCGGTCGTTCGCATTGTTCATAATCCAAGCGCGATCGGGCAACAATTGGGCATCATCCCCGTAGGTGTACCTCGTATCTTGGCCCATGCGGGCGGCGAATTCCCATTCGGCTTCGGTGGGCAGGCGGTAGCCCGTGCGTTTCAGATAATTTGCGGGCATGGTCATGCCGGGGCCGATCTCTTCCAGGGCGGGATAACACATTTGATCTTCAGGAATTCCTTCTTTCTCGCTGAGCCATCGGCAATACCTGACCGCATCGAACCAATCGACATTGATGATCGGGCCGTCGATGTCGGGGCTGGAGGTTTTTACAAAATCGGCATCGGGATTGAAGCCCAAAAACTGGGACACCGTGGTTTCCGTAGTGGCAATGGCGAAGGTACGGTCGATTCGCACGCGGTGCATCAACTCATCGGTCAGGCGGTCCGCATCCGTGGGCGAGGCTCCCATTTCAAACTCAGCCGGTCCTTTCACCACCGCCAGCGTTTGGCCTTGCCCGTTGACGTACCATTTCTTTCCTTCGCGAGGGCGATTTGTTATCAGCGATTTTTTCAAGGTCTCGATGGCGGTTTCGTTACTCCACGTTCGCAACAGCCATTCCGCCGCCGAGTGAATGCCGGCATCGGGATCATCCCGGCAAATCGCGGCAAGGCTGGGAATTAAGGTTTGGCGTTCCGCTACGGAAAGTTCTGCGGATTCGTAATTGCCCAAGGCCAACAGCAGGATCCGTTTGGCGAAGGGGTTGGTTTCCCTGGGCAGCCGGTCGATCAGGACTTTGGGCGGGAGTTTCATCGAGGCCGCCCGATTGATGAACTCCGCATCGAAGCGCGGCGTGAGGGCCGATTTGATTTGCGGCCAATGATTTTGCTGCGGATCGAGCCGCCAAAGCGCGAGGGCCGAGTTCGCCTGTTGCCGGGCGTGCTGGGTGCGGTCTTTTTCCGCGATCAATGGGCGCTGCCAAACCGAAATCCCCACGGGATTCTGCTCGGCTTCGAGCAGCGGTTTGCCCTCGGGGTTCAAGATCGGCGTGGACACCGAAATCGCCTCCGGTCGGAAACCTTCGGCCAACAACCGCCGGCATTCCGCCAAATGCTCTTGGGGAGAAGTCCCCGTTGTGCGGCGGCTTTCATAGGCGATGTTCCCCAGGTGCCAAACCAAAGCGAATCTTCGCATCGCATGTTGGTCTTCGACCAATTGATGGTAGGCCGGCAAATCGCGGATCGGCGCGAAATCCGGCTGGGTGAATAACGCGCCGGTGGTGTCCGAGAAACCGTTTTGATAGGCAGACCGCAACATCGCGACCGCCCGATCTCCATAGCGCTTCGCAAGGGTTTTTCCATCTTCCGGTTTGGATTCCGGGGCGTTGCCGGGTTTGTTTTCGGCGACGACTTTCGACATCAAAGCGTAAGCCCGTGCGGCGACGTAGAGTGCTTCGGGCTGTCTTTCGTGGGCCGCCAGAAAGTCTTCCAATTGTTTCTCGCCCGCGTTCGGTTCGCCCAAGTGGGCCGCGACCAGCGACATGGAATACGCTTCAAAGTAGGTAAAATCGCGGCCTTGCTCCGCCGTAAGCAGCGGAATTGCCCGCTGTTGGGCTTCGCCGGCTTTGACTCCATCCTGTTTGGCCTCCGCGTTTTTTCCCAGGCGGGCATAAGCCAGAGACCTTAAATAATAAGGCTGCGGCAGAATCTTTACCGTGTTGATCGCCTGCGTGAGCAATTCGACCGCCCGTTCATTTCGCCCTTCTCCCAACGCGATCATTCCCTCTTTGTAGGGGCGGATGTAGGTTTGCCCCAATCCGGCGGCTTGGTCGCCGTTGGCGATTTCGGCTAGTTCTTTTTGAAAGGGGTTTTTCGATCCCAAGGGCTGATCTAAGTGGGTGAGGCAAATTTCGTTTTGCACCCAAGTCGGCGTTTCGGTGATCTCGAAAAATTGCTGGTCGGCTCCCCATAAACTTCGCCAATCCTGCTTGTTCGGGCGGACTTGCAGCACTGAACTATAGCGGGGTTGGTCCTTTTCCGCCTGAAACAATTGCAGCGTCATCTGGCCGAACGAATTGGACTGCCTTTTATATTGCGCCAAAGTCTTGCCGAAGCCGGCGTAATCCATCCCGCACAACAAGCGGGCTTCTTCCGTCTGCAAATCGGAGCGCACCCAAATCGCGCCGTAGCGTTCGGGGTTGTCGTTTGGGGTTTTCTTGTTGGACGATTCCGCTGCGGAGGATTGTTTGAACGACAAATACCCTGCCACGTCCACCGGCGCGAACCCGGCCTTTTGGTGGATTTCGTTTTGTTTCAACAAGGCTTCTTTGGTCAGCGATGTTTCCATCCGGAAGGGTTTGCCGTCTCGCCGCCAAACCGCCGCGACCAGAATTTTCCCGCGAGAGAGATACGGGCGATAACGCACCGGGCGGTAGCCGGCGGGCTTCAGTCCCTCGGCCAGTTCTGGAAATTGTTTCAAGGGCACAGTTTGCACCAGGGCGAACTCATCGGCCAGAAGTCCTTGGGCTTGATCGATTTGCTCCGCGAAACGAGGTTCGGGCGGGGAAAGCCCTGCCGGGGTCGCGGGCCATTTCGGAACCAGAGTTTCTGCAAGCGCCGCCCGAAAGTGGGCCAGCGCTTGTTCCTTGTGCGCCCGCAGTTGGGGAATCAATGCCTCGAATTGGGCGGCGTTTGCATCTTTGAGCAACTGCGTCAACAGTTCCAATTGATCGGCGGCCCAGCGGCCCACCAGGTTGTTGGCCACGTTGCGAATCTCCGGCGCGGGGCTTTCCCGAAACTCCCGGGTCAATGCGGGCAAGAGCGTTTTGCGAACCGGCTCGAGCATCTCCACCCACGTTCCCAACACCAAGGGGTTTTGATGCACCAACCAGCCGGCGACTTCATCGGCGACGTTCGGCCAGTGGGAATTGTGCGGATCGAACCCCGCCAGCGCGCACGCCGCCCGAAACCGAACCGCCTTATCGGCATCTTCGTTCTGCAAGGTTTTCCACAATGGTTCGCGAAGTTTCGCTTGATGATCTCTTAACCCTTCGCGAAGCATGGCGAACTCTTCCGGCTTGGCCTTGAGCAGTTCTTGGCGAAGATCTTCGAGCAATTCCGGTTGCGCGGGCAACAGCGCCAACTGAATCCGCATGGCTTGCGAGGCGGGCAGATCTTTGCGGGCGAGTTTCCGCCTCAGCAAAGGAAACGCTTCGTTTCGCACGGGTTGAAGCGCCTGCAGAATTGTGGGAACCGAATCCGGTTCGGCCTGCAACAAGGAATTGACTTGGGCTTCGATGCGGGCGGTCTCGGAGGCTTGGGCTTTGTCGAGCGCCTGCTTGGTGGCGCTGCGAGAGCGTTCGGTTTCCGCCAAGGCATCTTGCGTGCGTTGGCGTTCGGCATTGACCAAAAACGTGCTGCCGGAAAGGATCATCACCGCCACCACCAGCAGCAGCGTTCCCGCGACCATCCAATGCTTATGATGTCTCGCCCAGCGCAGCGCCCATTCGCCGGGAGTTTCCCGATAGGCGGCCACCGGCTCATCCGCCAGCCATTTTTCGATGTCTTCCGCCAAGGCCCGCGGCGTGGCGTAACGGTCTCCCGGAATCAAAGCCATCGCTTTCAAACAAATGCCTTCCAGCGAAGGCGAAATCCTGCGGTCGATTTGCCGGGGCGTGGGGAAATCGCCGTCTTGCACCTGTTTGAGCAACCTTCCCACGTCTCGCCCATGAAACGGAGCCTTCCCCGTCAACAGGCAATACAACGTGGCCCCCAGGCTATAAACGTCGCTGGCCGGACCCAATTGATTCAGCCGGCCCGCCGCTTGTTCGGGACTCATGTATTGCGGCGTGCCCACGACGGAACCCATTAAAGTCGGGGCGCTGCTGTTGATGGAAGATGGCTCCAACTGGGGTTCTAAGGCATCAAGGGGCGGCGCAGACCGAATTGGGCTTCGCCAGTCCCCAATCCACAACCAAGGTCTCGCCGTATTTCCCCAGCATGATGTTGCCCGGCTTGAGATCCCGATGCAGCACTCCCCGGCTGTGGGCGTAAGCGATCGCATTGCAGACATCAATAAACCGCCCCAACAGGCCCCGCAGTTCCAGATTGCGTTCCGCCAGGGAACGCTCCTTGGCCGGCACGCCGGCAGGCTTTCCCCCTGTTGCGGGATGATTTGCCTCGTCGGAGTCCTCCACTGCTTCGGGCGATTTGCGGTGGTAGCGGGCGATGGCTTCCTTCAGACTATCGCCCCGAATGAATCGCATCGCATAGTAAGGCCGGCCATCCTCGTAATAACCCAATCCGTAAACCGGCACGATGCCGGGATGCTCCAACCCGCCGGTGATCTCGGCCTCCATCAAAAACCGAACCTGATTGTCGGGATCATCCGCGCGGTTGGCTTGAATTTGCTTGAGCGCCACTTCGCGGTGCAATTCCTGATCGCGGGCCACCAACACTTCGCCCAATCCGCCTTTGGCATACGGGCGGAGAATTTGATACCGAAAGCCCGGCATCGACTTCACGTTGACGGTCATCGTGGGCATTGGCACGGCGAGAGTGTCGGCGGCGTCGGCTTGGGAAACTTGCGTGGACCGCGTTTTCTGGCCGTTCGCGATTCCCGCCAAACTGGCTTGCACGTCCCCATCTTGAATCTTCCCCAGCGCTTGGCAGGCGGAAGTCACCGAACTCACCGCCGCCAGGCTTTGCGAGACATCTTGATTGTGCTGTTTGAGGTGTTCATCGACCAGAGCTTCCAACAGCGTCCGGCGGTCTGGCGACAATGCCCCCTGCTCGACCAACAACAAACCCAGCGATTTGGTTTTGTCGAGCACCCAGGCATTCATCGCGCGGATCAAGGCATCTTGCGTCACGAAATCCATTTGCACCGCTAAAATCCCAAACAACAAATTCCGGTCGGCAGCGGGCGGGTTCATCATGGATTACGTTTCCCGGGCGAGTAAGCGATTCCGCAATTCCCGCCCGGACAATTCGCCCCGCGAGTTTTGCCAATCACAAGATACCAATTCTCTTCCAGAATTGTTTTAACTTTTCCCCGGCAAAAATGCAGCATCCAAGCACAAAAGGCGAACGAGGGAGTTCATCAGACTCCGCTGATACAAACGCTGAATTTGAGTTTTCCTCCGCAAGGATCGGCGGCCTGCTTGTCGCCAGACAGGACAAGAGCCGATTCTGATACCTTGGCGCGCCCCCACTTCCTTCTTGAGGGGGTGGAATTAAGACAGCGGTTGTTTCTCGGCGAGCCATCCCTCTTGGGGCGTTGGTTCTCCGACGATCACTTCCCGCAGTTCTGCCGCGATGAAAAACGATCCCCCGCCGCAAATCAAATCGTCCGGCCCGGCCATACGCCGGGCAAGCTGCCAAGCCTGCGCGGGCGTGCCTACTGCATGCGCGAACCGCCCACTAAGCGAATGCACGAGCCGCTGCAATTTTTCGATCCCGCTTGCACGGGGGTTTGCCAGAAACTCGGTGACAATCAAACTATCGAACTGCGGGAGCAGCAGCCTCAACATGCCCGCCACATCTTTGTCGCGGCTGGCGGCGAAAATTAAGATTCTGCGTTTCGCGGGGAAGTTCTGATTCAGCGTTTCCAAAAGTGCCTGGACCGAGGCCCAATTGTGGGCCACGTCCAGCACGACAAAGGGCGCGGTTTGCACAACTTCAATCCGTAGCGGCCATTTCGTGGCGGCCAATCCTTGCCTAATGGCATCCTCGGAAATCTGCCAGCCTTGTTGAACAAGCACATCCATCAACCCAACCGCGACCGCCGCGTTCCGATGTTGATGCCGGCCCGTCAAAGGCACGCCAAGAGATTCATGGCGTCGGACCGGAGTCTCGACCGAAACGGTTTTCGGCGGCTCGGCATTTTCGAGCGCAGGTGTGGTGAAGTGTATCTCTCGACCGAGCGAAAAAAGGGGTGCGTGTTGCCGGCGGCAGATTTCGGCGATGCGGCGATGGGCGGATTCCTCTTCCACACCCGTGACCACGGGAATGCCGGGCTTGATGATGCCCGCCTTTTCCTCGGCAATCTGAGGCAAAGTGCTTCCCAACAACCCCGTGTGATCGCGGCTGATGGTGGTAATTGCACAGGCCACGGGCCGGCAGATGTTGGTGGCGTCCAAACGCCCGCCAAGCCCGACTTCCAACACGGCCACATCCACGCTTCCGGCTTGGAACCACAGCCAACCCAAGGCCATCGTGAGTTCAAAAAACGTGACCGCCATTTGGCCGGGCTGTCGATCCATCGGTTCGACGGCTTCGGCGGCTTGCCGAACCAGTCCGACCAGATCCGCCCGGCTGGGCATTTGTCCGTTGACTTGGATGCGTTCCTCGAACCGGGAAATGTGAGGCGACGTAAACAAGCCCACGCGATACCCCGCTGCTTCCAAAATGCCGGCGACCATTGCGGCGGTGGTTCCTTTGCCTTTGGTTCCCGCGATGTGAACGGCGGGAATCGACTCGTGGGGATTTCCCAGCCGAGCCAACAACTGCCGAACCCGCTCTAACTTGAAATCGCCGGTGGTGTAGGTTCCCGTCTGGACCCGCTCATAATTGATGCGGCTATAAAGGTACTCGATCGCTTGTTCATAAGTTGTGATGCGGCGCTCCATCGATCCGGTTCGCGATTTCATTTCTAAGGGCAGGGCAAACTCGTTAAGTTTTAGGACGTTCGCGGAAAGTATATCGGCTGCGTTGTTCCAGGAATATCCCAACGGCATTGCGCGTGTTTCAGGTAAGTTGGCGTTTTTTCTGAGCCGCGAGCCGACGGCTACGTGCGGCCACCGCTTCGCGGTTTCCAAACCCAGAAAGTACATCAAGACACTTGGCATGATCGCCCCGAAAAATCCACCAACTTTCTTGAAACACACACAACGGCAGTGCGGATTCTCGGCACGCTTGACAGGACCGCAGGGATTCGTTTTGCTCGCACGATGGACTTGGAAACTTATGAAATGCCCGCCGCCGTCCGGCAACGGCTGCGGCGGAAACTGAAAATCTGGTACGAAAAATCCGCCCGCGACTTGCCCTGGCGGGAGACGCGAGATCCGTACCGCATTTGGATTAGCGAAATTATGCTGCAACAAACGACGGTGGCCGCCGTCGTGCCGTACTACGAACGGTTTTTTCGGGCGTTTCCCGATTTGGAAAGTCTGGCGAACGCCGAAGAAGAACGCGTGCTGAAACTTTGGGAAGGCTTGGGGTATTATTCGCGGGCCAGAAATATCTGGAAGGCCGCCCGCCAACTTTGGGAAACGTCAAAAGGCGAGTTTCCAGAGACGGTCGCCGAACTGCAACAGCTTGCGGGCATCGGCAGATATACGGCAGGGGCAATCGTATCATTTGCGTTTGATCGGAAAGCGCCAATTTTGGAGGCGAATACGCTCCGGCTGTATTCCCGCTTGCTCGGTTACGAAAACGATCCGCGGGCTGCGGAAGGCCAACGCATTTTATGGCAGTTCGCCGAGGATGTGCTGCCGCATGCGAATCCCGGATTCATCAATCAAGCCTTGATGGAATTGGGGTCTCGCGTTTGCACGCCCAAAGAGCCGGCGTGTGACGTCTGCCCGCTTCAAAAAGAATGCCGGGCCTTCGCGATCGGCAGGCAAACGGAGATCCCCCATCGCCGGGAACGCATCCCCGTAACCGATGTGATGGAAGCCTGCATCGCGGTGCGACAGCACAATGCCTATTTGCTCAGACGCCGGGCGGAAGGAGAACGCTGGGCGGGACTTTGGGACTTCCCGCGATTTGTACTGCACGAAAGCGAAACCCAAATGCCGACTGCGGCTCGCAGACGATTGGAAGCGAGCATTCACAATCAGACCGGAATTCACGCGGAACTTGGGGCGTTGGTCACAGAAATTCGCCATTCCGTCACTCGTTACCGCATTCGTTTGCTGTGCTTTTCGGCGAGATGCGTTTCGGGCGATTTCTTGCATGAAGATTCGGTTCGTTGGGTGTCTCGCGGCGACTTTGCGGATTATCCGCTTTCCACCACGGGCCGGAAATTGGCGGATTTATTGGCCCGCAGGGAATAACTCCCGTTCCCCCAAATGAACACAACCGGCAAAAGCCGCCGAGTTTCTCCAACGAGCCGATTTCGGGAAGGAAAGTTCCCCCCCTCCTCGCGGGCAAAGTCTAATCTCAAAGGGAGATGAGATGGAATCCTTCGGGACCGCCGGCATCTCTACTTCCAAACGCGGATTTCCGCAGCGGAAGATCGCGGCATTTGTATTACAATGATTTTGATGAGATTGCGGCTTGTCCGCATTCGGGTTTGAGGAGGAATGATGTCAGCGGTCACGTCCGATTCTGTTACCTCGCGCGAGACGGCCTCCGCTGTGCGAGAAACTCAAGGAGCATCCGTGAATTCAGACGGCAAAACGCAAACGGCGGAATCCGCGGTTCCCGATGTGGGCCTCTTGGAAGACCGCTTGCCGACGTGGTTTCGCGCAACAAAATCGTTCGCCGCGTTGGCCGCGTTGGTGTTGGCGTTCTTTACCTTTTTAAGCTACCGCCCGCTTTGGCACACCGATGTGTGGGGCCACTTGGCGTATGGGCGATTGATTTGGGAATCCGGGTTGAACGTTCTCTGGGGCAACGAACCATTGATGCCTTTGTCCCAAGGCATTCCCTTTGTGGATACCGCTTGGCTCAGCCAAGTTATTGGATATACCTGCTACCAAGCATTGGGCGTGACGGCGTTGCAGTTTCTGTTCGCTTTCTCGATCAGCTTATGCTTGGGAATGCTTGCCTGGCGATTCTACCGCCGGTCGGGCAGCGGGCTGGTCACGGTTTTGGGTTTGGGCGGATTTTTGCTGCTGGCTTGGGAGCAGATGTTCGTGAATGCCCCCCATTTCCTGACGCCCTCGGCCTTGATCCGCCCGCAACTCGCGGGTTGGGTGTGTTTTACCACCGTGTTTGTCTGCCTGACTTCGCGGAAATGGCGGGCGATTTACTGGGGATTGATCCCGGCGATTTTTGCCTTGTGGGCGAATTTGCACGGATCGTTTCCGGCGGGTTTGCTGTTGCTGGGCGGCTTCTTTGCGGGCAGAGCCATCGACATCGAACGCCGCACAAAGCGGATCACGGCGATCTTTCGAGACCGCCGGACGCAGCGTTATTTTCTGCTCTGGGAACTCTCGGCGATTGCGGTTTTGCTCAATCCTTACGGATTGCAAATCTACACCGAGGTACTGGCCATTTCCGGGAATCCCAACATGCGAGGGCTGGTCGAATGGGATGCGTTGACGCTGCGAACCAGCCAAGGAACCGTGATGGCAGCGGCGGGGGTGGTGTTGATGTTCCTCTACCGTTGGTCGCCCCGCCGAGTGAAAAGTTCTGAGGTGCTGTTGCTGCTGGGCTTCGGTGGATTGACGTTGTACTATTCGCGGTTTTTGTCGTGGTTTGCTCCGGTGGCGGCCTATTATTTCGTGCTGCACGGCGGCGCAGTTTTGAGGCGAGACCGCGCGAAACAACCCGCAACAGAACCGCCGGTCCGCACGAGTTTGTCCACGGTCGTTTGTCTGGGGTTGCTTTGGATTTGCTTTTCGATCACGCCGTTCGGTTCGCGGGTGTTGCACGGCGGCGAAGCGGATTTCTCCGATTCGGTCGGAAAGTTGACGCCCATCGAAGCCACGGAATATCTTAAAAAACGCACCGCCGAAAACACGCTGCCTCCGCGGCTTGATTTTCAATAGTTATCAATGGGGAGATTACCTGCTCTGGGCCGGTCCACCCAAGGTTCCGGTGTACGTCGCCTCCCACGTGCAGTTTATTCCCACCGCCGTTTGGCGGCAGTATTTCGACGTCGTGAATCTGAACGCCTCTTACCAGCACGTGTTGGACATGCACGGCATCAACGTGATCGTGCTGAGCAAAGAACTGCACAATGATGCCATCAAGCAGCTTCAGCGCGATGGACAAAATAATGGAACCTGGCAAACCGAGTACGAAGACAACCGCGCGGTGATCCTCATCAGACGCAACCCGATTTGAAACGCACGTTTCGCCGTTCTCCTTCATATCAATCTACGTTCCCGCGAGTGCTTTTTATGAAACGTCATCGTCTTTCGTTGTTTGTGATTTTGGGCGTTCAACTGCTGGTGGTTTCCGCCGTCGCGGTGGCATTTGTGGGGCTTTCCGACCGGGCGAAAAACCAATTTCGCGAGACCGTCCTCTCGGAAGAGTTCTCTGCTGAAGTCCCCATCGAACGCAACGAACCCTTGACGATTGCCCCTTTGTACGATGATCCCAGCGTGATTCGCGAGGAGGATTTGGCCAAGGTGCTGTTGAAGATTCGCCCCAAGTTTCCCGCGAAGGGCTTGAAGCCCAATTACGTCGAACACGCTTTAAGAGCTTGGGGGGTCTCGGCCACGTTTCGCGACCCCTTGGTATTGTCCGGCGTGGCGATGCGGGATTTTCTGCTCGATCATAGCCGCTATGCCGCCTCTTGGGGCCAAGACGATTCGCACAAACTCGAACCCTTGTTGATCGACCGCCCGCACGGCGTGGCGATTCGCTGGGGAGGCCATCAAGAGACTTCAGTGCATCACGATCACTTGTTGGCTTGCCTGTCGGAAGCGGGTGTGAAACTCGACCAACGAGTCTATGCCCCTTCGGGGAGGAATCTCACGCTGAACGATGTGCTGCAAGAAGCTCTCAGAGATTTTCGTCCCGACGAAAGGGAAACCGAATGGTCTACGATGGCGTTTGCGTTGTGGCTGCCTCCCACCAAATCTTGGCAGACCAAAACGGGGCGAACCGTCACCTTCGACATGCTGGCGGAACGGTTGATGCGCGGGCAAAAAGAAATCGGCGTTTGCGTGGGCACGCACCGGGTTTATTCTCTGATGCTGTTGTGGCGGTTGGATCATCAGTTCGACATTCTGACCGATGAGACCAGCGAGCGGATTTTCGCACATTTGAAATCCGTGCGCGATCTGATCCTGGTCTCACAATTTCCCGATGGACATTGGCCCCCCAATTGGGCTGATGGAAAAGACGCCGTGGACCATCCCAAGCACGATGAATCGCGCCGCGACGTGATTGCCACCGGCCATCATTTGGAATGGCTGGCGATTGCTCCCTTGGAATTGCACCCGCCCCGCGAAAGAATCCGCAAAGCCGCGCATTGGTTGGTTGAGAACACGACCGGCCAATCCGATGAGGAAATCTATCAAAATTACACGTTTTACAGCCACGTGGGGAATGCATTGGCGCTGTGGCGGAAAACTCATCCGGCCGCGTTTTGGCAAAGCTGGACTGCCGCCCATCCCGATTTCGTATCGCCCACTCCGCCGCCCATCGAAGTGTTGCCGTCCGATCCCCTCGAAAAATCGATTCGACCGACAATTCCCGTCCCTGCGCCCGAATAGTGATTGCAGGGAACTCGCCGACTCGATTGGTGGATTCCTTACAACCTGCCTGTGATTCATTTCCGCGCGAAGGATTCGGCCTTTCCGGCGAGTGAAGCGAGCAAAAAGCGGACGATAACCAAGATGGCATCGTCTTCTATCTCTGGCTACGGGAAAACGCGCGGAGTCCATTCGGAATGCACAACCTCACCACGCAGCGACATTCAGTCATGCTTCATCGCCGTTCTGCCTTTCTCCTGTTGTCGGGGTTGGTTCTGCTCAGTTTTGCTTGGCCGGATCTTTCACGTGCTGCTGAAGAAGAATCGGCGGAGGTAGGCTTGAATGGGATCATCGGCGACCCCGGTTCGCCGGACATCGACACGCAGTTTCTGTCCACCGAATTGCCGGCCTCTTGGAAACCGTGGGCCAAAGCGTTGGATGAAGAGATGGTGGTTTATTTGTTTCCTGAAGACCTGAACGTCAAAGCCCAGCGCGAGTTAATTGCCAAGCTCGCGCCAGCGCGTGGCCACGATGCGGCGGGCAATTGCCGATCCGCGTTTTTTGCCGATCCGGGATCGGTTAATTTCGCTGGCCGAACCTTTGAACCGCCATTTGGATCTCTCCACGGGTATTTTGAATGCTTTGCAGAACGGAATTGTTCCCGTCTCGCCCGAGACCCGCAAAGAGGTGTTCGGCGAACTGCATGCCGCCACGAAAACTTTAGAAGCCGCTCTCGCGAAAGAACCCGATGCGGCGACTTGGCACGAGATATTCGATCTGCGCCGGTTGTCGAACGAGATGTCTGACATGAACACCCCGACTGAAGATTTGCGAAAGCACCTCGATCAGATTCTCCGTGCTATGGCTGACCGTGATGGGTTTTCGACGGATCAGCTTCGCACGCTACGAAGCGATGTGTTCTGGGAGTTCCAAAAATCGGCGGCGAAGATTCAGGCCATCTTAGCCTGGGAAAAAACACCGCCCACGAAAAAAACGCTTCGCGAGACCCTCAGACAATTGGCGTTCTCTTTCGAGTCTCTGGACCGCAAGCAATTGATTACCCACGCCCAAGATCTGCAACTGGCGTGGGATCGGCTCGTGCTGATGAACCCGAAGAATGCTGCCGAGTTCGCTTTCTTAGAGGGGCAATACTTCGCGGACAATCTGCACGTGTTCGCCTCCGAAGAATTTATGGGGCGGATGGTCCACGACAAAAGAACGGACGCCGGCCAAATTTCCGACACAATTATGGGAGCCCAAGTCTACGGCAACCAAGTGACCGATACGGAAGCGACCTTGGATCTGATACCGAGTCCGCAAGAAGCCTTGATGGCGGTGAAACTCTTCGGGAACACCAACGCGAATACGGTGGGAGAGAACTGCCACATCAAAGTTTATGTGTTGGGGAACAGTCAGTTTTGGGCAGTCAAGCGGACGCATTTCAACGGGTTTCGCTTTCGGCCCGAACCTGCGGAAATCGCCGTCAGAGCCAATTCCTCGCCCTATCGTGCAAAAACTCCCATCAGTTGTTTCCCATTGCTGGGTTCCTGTTTGGACAACTTCATTCTCAACCAAGCGATTGCGAGGAAGCCGGATGGAGAAGCCATCGCCCGTCAAAAAGTGGCCGATGCCGTCGTGCCGGAGTTGAACACCGGCATCAACGAGGCTTTGGACAAAGCCAACGATCAACTCGAAAACGACGTCTATGCTCGTTTGTCGAAGAAAAATCTTTATCCCGCCTCGATGCACACGGCAACCACCGACACGCATCTTCTGACTCGCGGCCAAATTCGCAACGCGGCGGAACTCGGCGGAAGCCCTGCCCCCACGGTGTTCGATGAACCCACGGGCGCGAATTTTCACGTCCACGAAAGCCTATTGAACAACGTCATCGACCGCATAAATCTGGCCGGCCGCACGATGACGGAACCGGAAGTCCGCGAGGAAGTCAGCAAGTTCATTTTAGAACTCACCGGACAAACCGTGGATTTGAAAGCCAAACCGGAAAAAGTCCAGACCGATTCAGTGGCTTCAGACCGTTTCGTGTTCGACAAGACGACGCCTTTGCGGTTTCAAGTTCGCAACAACCAAATTCAAGTCACGTTGCGGACGGCATTGATTCGCGCGAACGGCGACGAAATTCCCGCGCACGATATTATGGTCCCTTTGCAGTTCAAGGTGTCGGGCGAAGAAATTCTCTTCACCAAAGGCCAACCCGCCGCGCAAAGGGTCGGCATGGCGGGAGGCGTGATCGAGAACGGCATTATGGCCGACAAAGTCAGCCAAGCCATCGAGGATGGCCATTTCACCCGCCGGAGGACGTTGCAACTTCAAGAAGGCAAAACGATGATCCTCAAAACGGAACGAATTAAAGCCATCAACGGCTGGTTAAGCATCTGGGCGCTGCCGGTCGAACCCGCGCCGGAGTAACCTCTCGGCCTCGGTAGTTTTTTGAGGGAGATGACGGGTTATTTCGTCGTCATTTCCCAGACGCCGTCCCAGGCGGAATCCGGGGGATTCGAGTTCAAAATTTCGCAGCGCTGCGAAAACAACCGCGAGGGCTGGTCGTCGGCGATGTCGTGGGCCAATTGAAAATACATGCCCGCCGCCACGAAATTTTGCACGCGATAGGCTTCCAAACCAGCTTCAAAATGCGGCAGCGCATCGAGCAACTTGGGCAAAGCGGGATGGTCTTTCGAGCCGAGCAACTCGTAAATCCGCGCCGGTTGCGATTTGCCTTTGACGCGAATCCAATCCAATTCGCGGAGGAGAAAATCGTTTCCGATCGCAAGTTTCGTGCTTTCTTGCAGAATGATGGGAACGCCGTAGGTTTTGCTGGCTCCTTCCAAGCGGGAGGCGAGATTGACCGCATCGCCGATGCAGGTGTATTCCAGCCGTTTTTCCGAGCCGATGTTTCCCGAAATGACTTCGCCGCTGTTGATGCCGATGCCGATGGAGATTGATGGTCGGCCTTGCTGTTGGAGTCTTTCGTTGAAGATGTCCAAAGCATCCAACATCCGCAGGGCGCAACGGCAAGCGTGGATGGCATCGGTCGCAGAAGGAAACGGAACCCCGAACACCGCCATCAAAGCATCGCCTATGTATTTGTCGAGCACACCATCCTCAGCGAAGATTTCATCGATCATCAGGGAGAAGTAGTCGTTCAGCATCGCCACAGTCTGGGCGGCTCCCATGGATTCGGTGAGCGTGGTGTAACCCCGGATGTCGGAAAACAAAATCGTAACTTCCTGGCGAACTCCGCCCAGCCGGTTTTCTCCGCCTTCCAATAATTGCTGCGCGACGCCCGAACCCAAATGCCGAGCCAGCGTGCCCATCACCCGCTTTTGGTGCGAGATGTTTTCCAGAACCAAGACGGCTCCTTTGCGGGATTCCTCGAAATCCAACATGGGCACGATGTTGTAATTGAGGGAGATGGTTTCGTTCGCGTGCTGCAATTCGTAATCGGCAATGTAGATCGGCTTGGAGCCCGGCAGCAAGACGCGGCAGATGTCTTCCACGAATTCGGCGTTGCCGCCCTCGAACCATTTTGTGTAGGGCAACGAGTTCATCGTCTCCTCGCTCACGCCCAAGAAGGGTTCGACGGCCCTGTTGGCGGTGACCATGCGGCCGTCGTTGTCCAACGTGACCACTAAATTCGTGATGCTTTTGAGGATGCCTTCCAGATAGTTTCGCATTTCCAAGGTTTGCTGAAACAGCATCGCGTTTTCAATGGCCACCGCGGTTTGGGCGCAAGAAGGCTTCGAGCACTTCTTCATCGGCGGGCGTAAAGGCGTCTTCGCCGACTTTGTTAATCATCTGTGTGACGCCGATGATGGCGCCTTCGTTATTCCGCACGGGCATGCAGAGGATGTTGCGGGTATGAAATCCCGATTTCTTGTCCACTTCGGGGTTGAATCGCGGATCTTGATAGGCGTCGGGAATGTTGAGCACGGCCCCCGAAGTTGCGACTTCGCCGGCGATGCCTTTATTCATGGGAATGCGAATTCCCAAATCCGCCATCGGCCAGCTTGGTCCAAAGCTCTTCGGTTTCCCGGTCCAGCATAAACAGCGTACAGCGTTCGGCCGGCCAAAAGTTCCCGCGGCACTTTGCATGATCTTGGAGATGAGCACATCGGTGTCCAACTCGGACGACAGCGACTTGGCGACGTCCAACATCACGCGAATCCGCTTGGCGACCTGCAACCTTTGGGCGGCCTCTTGGTTGATGCGTTCGAGCAGTTGCGCCTTTTCCACGCAGACCGCCGCAAACACGGCAATCGCAATCAACAGTTCGAGGTGGGATTCCTCGAACTGTCGCCTACAAAAAACCGCCTTCGCGAGGTGACGGTGTCCAGATAGATCAAGCCTTGCACGACGCCGTTGTGATACATCGGAGCGCACATCACCGATTGGATGTTCATGGCGGCGATGCTCTCGGCCATGCCCAGCAGGGAATCTTCGCCCGCATCCATCACCAGGATCGCGCGTTCTTCCTGAAGCACTTTTTGGGTGATGCTGCTGCTGATGCTGATGGGAACCGCCGCCGGTCCGCGACGGGACACCACGGGCAAAAGTTGATGCGGTTGTTCGCCGCAAAGACAAATCGAACCGCGTTGGGCGGGGATCAAATCGAAGGCGCGGTTGAGGATGGCCCGCATCATGGATTCGAAATCCTCCCCCGCCAAGAGGGCATCGCCGAATTGGCTGCACAACGCCGCCAAACCCGTTTTTTCGGAGGTCCGGGCGGCAACGCTCACGCTCAGTTCCGGTTCCAGGTCATCCTCGTAGTCTTCCTCGAACACCACGTCCCGGTTCCGGGCCGGCTTTTCGAATTTCGCCATTTCTCTCCCTCGTGCAATCGCGGCGACGGCCGCATTTAGCTTGCGGTTCCTTGAATCACCGTGACGATCTCGTTGGCGTCGGTCATCACTTGGCGGTGGTCTTCAAAACGCACCAATACCTTGCGGGCGAGAATCTCTTGGGCGATCACCCGGCCTTGTCCTTGGCGGGTCATCACCGTGGCCCCCACGCGGGGCAATTCCCGGCGGTATTCTTCGTAGGTGTCGTACTCGTAGCGGAGGCAGCATTTCAGCCGCCCGCAGCGCCCGGAGATTTTCGCGGGATCGAGCGTGGCCTTTTGCAGTCTTGGCCATCTTCATCGAGACGGGCGGCATCTCGTGCAGATGCGTGTTGCAGCACACCGGCTTGCCGCAATCGCCGTAGTCGGCCAGCAATTTGGCTTCATCCCGCACGCCGATTTGCCGCATTTCAATCCGCGCTTTGAATTGCTTGGCCAGATCCTTGACCAACTCGCGAAAATCCACCCGCTTTTCCGCCAGGTAATAGAACACGATCCGCTCGCCGCCGAAGATGTGTTCCACATCGACCAACTCCATCTGGAGTTTTCGCTCGGCGATCATCCGGCACGCTCCTTCGAATTCTTCTTTTTCTTTCCGCCGGACTTCGTCCCATTGGCTCGCGGTCTTCATCGTTGGCTTCCCGAAGCAGCCGGCCTTTGGTTTCATTCGTGCCCAGGTATTCGCTCGTGCGTTCGCTGGCGGGGCAAAGAACCTGCCCCCATTCCATCCCGCGGTCGCTGCGGATGATCACTTCGGTATTGCGGGCGATGCGTCTGCTGGCCCTTCACGCTGAACGAACCCAAGTTCGCAGCAACCCGTAGCGGACAATATATTGTGTACTCATAAGTTCTGGAAATCTGTCTAAGGCCGGCAAGGGACGGGAAGATTCGACGCCTTCGTGCCGATGATGTTGGGGATGCTTGCATTATAGCTGCAACCCCCCTCCCGCGCCAAGTCGCGGATTCCGTCTTCTCGGCTCCCGAGCGAGATGTTATGCTTCCGCCCGATTCGTGGCGTGAGGAGACGGGTCTCGATTCCGCGCCGATTTCTCAAGGATGAGAGCATGAAAACGTGGTTAATCTTCGGCGGCATGATTTTGGCGGGCTGCCTGGCATTGTTCGGCGGCTCGCGGTGGTTTTCCGCCGATCCGTCTTTGGAAGACGCCGAATCTCTGAGAGACCTCGCGGGGGATGTTGCGCCACTGGTCGAGGTGGAAAACGTCTCTCCCCCAAAACCGGCCGCGTTAAAGCCGCCGATGCGCTTGGAATTGCATTTGCCCGCGCATCAGCCCTTGCCTTTGTTGAAAACCGTCGAGCAAGTTTTGATTCAAAAAACCCAGCAAGGCGAGCAGATGAGCCATTCTTCGCTGGAACTTGCCGTGACCATGCAACTGGAAGAAAAAGCGGCGGACGGCAGCCAATTGCTCAGCGTGGTCTACAACCGCGTTAGGTATCGCCAAGATGTTGCGGGGCGGACGTTCGTGTTCGATTCCAGCGTTCCCTCCGGCCGGCTTCCCGTCGAAGCCCTGCCTTATAAAGGCTTGGTGGGCAACGGATTTTCGTTCTGGATCGGCAAAGATCACCGCATCATCAAACCCGTGGGTTTTGCGGATTTTCTCAAGCGATGTATCCGCGAAGTGCCCGCCCGCTCAGCAGCAGCGGGTGTTGTTGGCGTTTTCGGAAGCCGCCGACGAAGGCGTGGCCAATTTCGTGGATGACAGTCTCGGCTTTTTGCCGCCGCATCCCGAAGTCAAACAGGAACAAACCTGGACCCGCGAACGCCGCCTGGTGAAACCGATCCCCATCTTTTTAAGCACCCAATGCACGCTAAAACGATTGACCGACGCAATACGCCGAAATCGACATCGACGGCACGATTGCCACCACGAAAACCTTCGGCCCGCAGACCTCAAATGCCGGCGATCCGCAAGTGATCGTGCGCGGCGGGCGATCCAAAGGCCGTTGCTGAAATCGACCGCAAAACCGGCTTGCCTCTGCATTCGGAGATTAAACGCTACGTCGATATGGAAGTCAAAACGGCGGACGGCCAGCGATTCGATCAGCAAAAAATCACCACCACGACCATCAGACTCTTCCCGCAACAATCCTCGCCCGCCGCCGGCCAGATCGAGCAAGTCGGAGCCGAAACCCCGGCCGGCAATTAAAAAAGGCGGGCAGCTCATTCGGAGTCTGGCTTGCCCATGCCCAGCATTCGCATCCAACGCCGACCGCCGGGCGGTTCCTTGGCTTGACCGGTTTCGCAAATACGGTCGGAAGATTGCATAATCGAATCGAGTTCTTCGGACACTTTTTTCAGATTGCGTTCTTTGCGCTTGAGCCGCGTGCGTTGCAGTGCCAATTCAAATTCGGCGAGATGCCGGCTTTGCAGAATTTTCGCCGCAGTGAATTCCAGTTGATTTTTCAGCTTTTCGGGGTTGCCGGCCAGTTCGTTCCAGTCCAAGGCCGTTTTTTTCTCGGCGGCGCGCTGCAACCGTGCGGAAAGATAATCGATGTAGGTGTCTTGCTGCTCGACGCACCGCTGCAACTCGTTCTCGTTGGCTTCGGTGAGATTCAAAATCTCCGGCGGTCTCAGCGGGCAGACTTCCTCCTGGGCGAGCGGCGATTCGGATTCCGCAGCCGGAAGATCTTCCGATTCTTTCCTTGCGTCTTCTGCCGGTTCTGCAACCTGTGCGGGCAAAACATCTTGGTCCGAAACCTCGACCGGAGGCTCTTCCAAGTCGTCGGAAACTTCCGGTTCTTCCGGGCGGAAATGTTCTTCAAACAAGGCCGATAAGTCGGAAAGTTCCATTTCCAGGCGACCCAGTCCGCAGCCGATCTGCATGTTCTCCCACATTTCGACCGCCCGCCGGAGGTCTTCGACCAATTCGGTTTGCTGCTCGACAACTTCCTTAGGGAACGAGGCCGTGCTCACCACGATTCGGTCGGACCCCACGCGCTGCACGCGGTCCAATTTTTCGACAGTCTGAGACAAACGGGCGGTCAGCTCTTTCACGGTTCGGTCGCGCGCTGGCGCAGTTGGGACTCTTGGTCTTCGAGTCGTTTTTCCATTTCACGAAGCCAGGCTTCCGAGAAATCGCCGACATCGGGGGTCTCTATCGCATCGCTCATGGTATACCGCCACCGCCTTCGTTGAAGAAAGAAGTTCCCAAGCAAGTCTAGGTCACGTTTCCCCCTTAGAGAAAACTTCTGCCGGGATTGTCTGGGATTGGGAATCTCGCGAGAATGGCTTAAACCTTGACTTTTAGCGATTTCCTCGGCTTCCGCTTTTCCCGGTGATGATGTTTTCCGCCCCGATTCGCATTGCGTTTTGCATCACGGAACTCGATCCGGGGGGGGCCGAACGGGCGTTGGTCGAGTTGGTCACGCGGTTGGACCCTGGCCAGTTTGAACCCGTCGTGTTCTGTTTGGCCAAGCGGGGAGCCTTGGCGGACGTTTTAGAGCAGGCGAACGTGCGCGTGGTTTGCTTGGGAGCCAACTGGGCTTGGGATGTCGGGGTGGTGTTTCGGCTCGCGAAAGCCTTGCGAAAATTTCGGCCCGCGATTTTGCAAACTTGGCTCTATCACGCCAACATCATCGGACGATTCGCAGGACGTTTCGCGGGCGTGCCGATTATCGTTTCAGGAATTCGCGTGGCCGAGAAACGCGCGCGCCGGCGGTTATGGGCAGAGCGCCTCACGCAATTTCTGGTGGATGCGCACGTCTGCGTCAGCCGAGACGTGGCAACCTTTTCCACGACGCGGGGCGGGCTGAAATCCTCCCGCGTGCGGATCATTCCCAACGGGGTCAACTTCCCTCGCTTCGCGAATGCGGAACCGGCCGATCTTTCCGATTTGGCCTTGCCTCGCGATGCAAAAATTCTACTTTGCGTCGGCCGGCTCGATCCGCAAAAAGATCCGCTTTGGTTGTTGGAAGTTTTTCCCGCCTTGCAAAAACAAATCCCCGCTGTTCAGTTAGTTTTCGTCGGGCAAGGGCCTTTGGAAGCTGCGCTGAAAAACGCAATCGACCGAGAGAATCTCGCTTCCTCTGCCCATCTGCTGGGCTGGCGGGCAGATGTTCCCCAACTCTTAAAAGCGGCGGACGTGCTGGTGCTGCCTTCTCGCTGGGAAGGCATGCCCAACATCGTGTTGGAAGCCTTGGCCTCGGGCACACCGGTGGTATCCACGGAGGTGGAAGGGATTTCGGAATTGGTGATTCCCGGTGAGACGGGATACATCATTCCATCACGGAATACCGAAGCGTTCGTGCAGGCCCTCGTAGAGCTTCTACAAAATCCGGCAATAGGTGACAGAATAAAAAAAACTGCGCAAACTCTTGTGAAAGAAAAGTTTACGTGGGACACAAGTTGCGAATCATATCTCGATCTTTACCGGCAATTGCTCAGAGATCATCCTGGAATACCCTAGGGAACTTGCAGCGGGAACTTAGGGAAAAATAATTTCAAAATCCCAAGCTCCTATGAAATAAGCACTAGCGCGGCATTTCTCGCGGGATCTTTCGCGGCATCTCCAATTCATGCTTGACCCCATCTTTTCCGGTGATACATTGGAGATCGGTTGTGACCTCTGGGAGTTTTTCGAGGTTTGTGATGCACAAATCAACCTCAATTTCTCAATTTCAACTTCTCAAAACATTCCCCCAAAAGTCGCACTAGCGCTCACAACTTTGTACATCAGTTTTTACCCTTAATTTTGCTCGGATTAGATCGTTGACTGCGATTTGTTTCAATTCGAGAATGGGGATCTTTACGTCCCTCGTTTTTGTGCAGAAATCTTTTTGAGCAGATTTGAAATTCCGCTGGCTACCGGGCTTTGCGGACATGGGTGCCAGGGATTGGCGGCCCGATGGATGGGCGGAAGGCGTTGGAACCCAACCAATTCCACCCCGCAACCATTCGCCTCAATTGGCGGAATGGAAGCCGCTTGAGGCGAATGGTTTCATCCTTTTCTTATCTCACTTTTGCCAATCCCCTTATCTTTCCACCCCTTCGGAAAATTGCCGTTAGGCATTGACCGCGAATCCGTCTCCCTTTCGGTTGCCGATGGCGTTCGGTTCAACCGCCCCATGAGGGCGAGACTTATTCTCTTTCTCTGTTAGGAGCGCGGTCACGATGCGAGAATTGGCAACGGCGATAGCGATTTGGGGAATGTTGATACTTCCCTCTTCCAGCCGCGCAGAGAAAATCGATCCCAAGGTGGAACAGGCGATTAAGGCCGCCACCGATTTTCTCGCCCGCGACCAACACCGCCAAGGGTATTGGGAAGCCAACGGCGGACAATTTCGGGTCGCCATGACGGCCCTCGCCGCAAATGCTTTGCTGGCCAGTGGTTCCACCACCACGCGCGGGCCGTATGCCAAACAGATTCGCTTGGCGGTCGATTATCTGGTTGGCATGTCCCGCTCGAACGGGTTGATCGGCTATCAAAACGATTACCACTACACTTACGGTCATGGATTTTCGATGCTTTTTCTGTCCCAAGTCTATGGGGAAGAAGAAGATGCCGAACGCCGGGCCGAGTTGCGGAGGGTGCTGACCAAAGCGGTCGAGTTCTGCGGGGATGCCCAAACTCCCGAAGGAGGTTGGGGTTACGTCTCCGCCAAAGATGGGAATAATTTCGATGAAGGCTCGACCTGCATAACCCAAGTTCAGGGGCTTCGCGCTTGCCGGGATGCGGGAATTCCCGTTTCGAAGGACATTATCGAACGCGGGAAAGAATACGTTTGGAAGTGTACGATCAAAACCGGATCTCAAGCCGGAGGCGTGCAATACAGCATTCGCGGAGGTGGTGCCCGTCCACCGATCACGGCGGCAGGAGTGGCGGCGATGTTCAGCTTCGGAGAATACGATTCCGACCGCGCGAAATTGATGCTGGAATTTTGCAAGAAGAACGTTTGGCCGAAGAATTCCGTGGCTCAGTTCTCCGGGCATTGGCACTACACACACTATTACTATGCCCAAGTGGTGTATCGCATGGAAGATTTATGGCCTAAGTATTTCGAGGAAATCGGCAACCAACTCGTGAAAACGCAAACCACCGCGGGCCAAAACAAAGGAGCCTGGCTGGATGGCGGCGTCGGCCCGGTCTATACCACGGCGATTAACGCCACCATTTTGCAATTAGGCAAAGGCTATCTCCCCATCTACCAACGCTAACGACTTGCCCTAAGAGGTTCTCGTTCTCGCCCGCGATTCCGTTTCCAGCCCGCGATTCCCGCTGGGCTGTTTTTGCGCGTTGGGATGATTTCGGCTCTTGGTTGTCAAAAAAGGCTGCGATGCCTCCCCCGTGATTCCGTAGCGTCCTTAATTGCGAATGGGCGATTGGCTTCTCAATTCTGAGAAAACCCGGCTTGCGATTCAGCGATCCGCAACCTGAAACATTTTTAGCACTTGGGTCACTTGAATCCCCGTGGGTGATTTGGCATAGTTCAAGCCAATCGTGGGTGATGGACTTCGCCCGCAATGGTTCCAATCGATTTCCGGTTGTGATTTTTTCCCCGTTGTCTGAGAGCGTTTGCCGTTCATGCATCTTCTATTTGCTGAATCGACCGCATCCATCTCGAAACTGACAAGTCTGCCTCTCGTGGGCGACATTAGCCCGAGCGTGGCCGCTGTGATTGCGGGTTTGTTTCACGTTTTCGTGCTGATTAACTTTTTCGCCGTCGTGCCCTTGGTCTTTATTTGGGCCGAGCGAAAAGTTTCGGGACGGATTCAAGACCGCTTGGGCCCGACGCGCGTGGGCGGGAAATTCGGCTGGCTGCAAGGCTTGGCCGATGGGATAAAGCTCATCCAAAAAGAAGACCTGGTTCCCCAAGCCGCGGATGGAATGCTGTTTCGCATGGCCCCTTATTTGGCCTGCATCGCCGCGTTTTGTGCGTTTATGGTTCTGCCGTTCAGCAGCACTTGGGTGGCGGTGGCTTCGGACATCGGCCTGTTTTTGCTGCTGGCGATTTTGTCCTTGGAAGTCATCGGGATTATTCTCGCGGGCTATTCCAGCGGGTCGAAATGGTCGCTGTTCGGCGGCATGCGGGAATCCGCCCAGATGGTCAGCTACGAAATCCCTCTGGCGATTTGCGGTTTAGTGCCGATTGTTTCCGTGGGTTCCTTGAATCTCGCCGAGATCGGCGACTATCAACAAGGCTTCCTCACCAACTGGTTGATCTTCAATAACCCATTTACCTTTATCGCGTTCTTCGTGTACTTCACGGTGGCCACGGCGGGTTGCAAGCGTGCCCCCTTCGATTTGGCCGAGGCCGAAAGCGAACTGGTGGGCGGGTTTCATACCGAATACAGCGGCATGCGGTGGTCGTTTTTCTTCATGGCCGAGTATGCCGCCATGTTTTTGGTCAGCATGGTGGCCGCGATTTTGTTCTTGGGGGCTGGAACACCGGCCTGGGTTTTGAAACCGCTTTAGTACGATTACTTTCGGCAACAAGCGGGATGGACGATGCTGGGCGGATTTAATCCCGGCATCTATATTGTTCATTTGATCGGGATGGTGGTCATCGTCACCAAAGCCTCTATCTTGGTCTGCGTGCAAATTTGGGTGCGTTGGACTTTCCCCCGCTTGCGAATCGACCAAGTGATGATGACCTGCCTGAAATACTTGGTTCCCATTAGCTGCTTTCTGTTTTTGGGAGCCACGGTTTGGCCGCTGTTTCTGTTGGAAGTTTGCGGGCGGACCTCCGTGACGAATAAACCCCTGGGCAATTTCGCTCCGAAAACCGTGATCGCGGCCCCGAAAGAAGTCACGCAACAGCCAACCACTCAACAACCGACGGCGCTGGTTTCCACCGAGTCGGAATCCCCTGCGGAAAGGACCAGCCGATGACTGCGGGAACGGTTTTGTTCTGGTTTTTGGCAGCCGCCACCTGCTTGGGTGCGATTGCCGTCGTGGTGAGTCAAAGCGTCGTGCGGATGGCGTTTTGGTTGATTGTCTCGCTGGGATCGGTCGCGGGGTTGTTCTTTCTGCTGCAGGCGGATTTCGTCGCCGCCACGCAATTGCTGGTTTACGTCGGCGGCACGGTGGTGCTGTTGATCTTCGGCGTGATGTTGACCGCCAGCGGCCCTTATAACCAACTCAATATGTCGCCCGGCAATCTGATTGCCGTCGCTGCCACCGGGGGCGCGGTGTTTTTCATCAGCTTTACGGGTGTGACAGCGGTAGATTGGAACCGCTCCGTGTTGCGGCAGGTGGTGATCTCAACAGAACGGTTTAATCAGATTCACGATAAAATCGAGGACGAGAAGACGGATAATCTATTGCACGTCGCCTTTCACTTAGTGGATGTTGAAGGGACGAAAGTTTACCAGTTCTCGCCGAAGGATGAACTCCAACCTGAAGACCGAAAACAACTCTTGGGCTTGCTGGAAGAACACGGTTTGAAATTTTCTCCCACATCGGAAACCGGCGGCACGATTCGTCCGTTGGGCTTTAGCCTGTTGGGATCGCGCCCGGACAAGGATCTCAATTCTCCCCAAGGTCTCCAGCGGGTGAGCGACGGGTTTTACGTGGTAAAGTCTTCCAAAGAAGTAGCCGCGACTCACACCTCGAAAGAGGACAAAGAAGATGCGGAAACACCTATCGTACTTTCCACGGGTTATTTGCTGCCCTTTGAAATTGCTTCCGTGCATTTGTTGGTCGTATTGATCGGGGCGGCCTATCTGGCGAGAGCCAAACGCCGCGTGGAACCGACTGTTTAGAATCAACCTTCGTTTCTCTCAAGCGACAACTAAAAGGCCATGCGATGAATGTCGGATTGACGGAATATCTGGGCGTGGGAGCCATGCTATTCGTGGCGGGCGTGGTCTGCATGGCCACCAAACGCAACGGCATCGGCGTGTTGATGGGCGTGGAACTCGTGCTAAACGGGGCGAACGTCAATTTCGTGGCCTTCGCACATTTCACGCCTTTAGGGTTGGATGGGCAGATTGTCTCGTTATTCGTAATCGTCTTGGCCGCCGCCGAAGCCGCCGTCGCCTTGGCGATTGCCCTCAACTTTTATAACAACCATCTTACCATTGATGTGGACCGCGGAGACAGTTTGAAAGGTTAGCCCCGATTCTGTTTAGCGTACCCGAATCCAAGCGACATTTGGAAATACGAGAATCTCATGTCCTTCAATGCGACGGATTTAGTTCCCAATCTTCTTCTGGCGGCCTTTTTGTTGCCGCTGCTGGGTTTTCTCGTTGAGATTTTTGCCCCCTATTGGCAAAAGGATCGCAAAATCGAAAGCAGCGGCAGGCTTCGCCGTGTTCTGCATCGGCACAGCCTTCGTCTTAAGCCTGGCGGCGTTTATTACTTGGGGCAACGATTCGAACTGGGCTCGCTTTCTGAATCCCACCCTCACGAATCGCATGCCGAAGGGGCAGCATGCGGAAACCAAGGCCGAAGTTCAAGAAGAACATGCGGCACTGCCGGTCTATCACGGCTTGTTCTATACCCTGGCCAAGTTCGGCGATTTGACGATCGGCATTGAATACTACATCGATAGCCTAACCATCGCGATGTTCCTGATGGTGACGTTAATCGCCACCTGCATTCACGTTTTCGCAATGGGCTATATGGGCGATGAGCTAACCGATCACTACGAAGACCATCAAGTGCATACAAGTTCCGGCGGGCATTTTCATCGACCGGGGCGGTACTATCGCTTCTTTGCCTATATGTCACTGTTTAGCTTCTCGATGCTGGGGATCGTGATCTCAGGCAGCATCTTGATGGTCTTCATTTTCTGGGAATTGGTCGGCTTGACCAGTTATCTGCTCATTGGGTTCTATATTGAACGCAAAACCGCCAGCACCGCCGCCAATAAAGCCTTCATCATGAACCGCGTGGGAGACTTCGGTTTTCTGATCGGGATGATGGTGATTTGGACGTACTTCGGCACGTTCAGTTTTGGAGGTTTGCCGGCGGAAAAAGATGCCGAGCACGCCCAGCCGGGTTTGTTCGCGATGGTTTCGGATCATCACGGCAAAATGCACGTCGAACAAACCGAAGATGGCCAAACGCTCGTGCAACTTCAATCCGGCCAGGATCACGAAGCAGGTGAAGAAGAGGAAGCCGGCGAACAAGCGGAAGAAAAAGAATCGCACGCCGAGAACGAGCAGTCAAAAACCATTCCCTATTGGTTGTTGGTTGTGGCGGGCGTGGGCGTGTTTGGCGGATGTATCGGCAAGAGCGCTCAGTTCCCCTTGCAAACTTGGCTTCCCGATGCGATGGAAGGCCCCACGCCGGTCTCGGCGTTAGTTCACTCCGCGACGATGGTGGCTGCCGGCGTCTATTTGACGGCCCGCTTCACGCCGATGTTCACGGCGGAAGTGCTGTTAATCATTGCCTACGTGGGCTGCATCACGCTGTTTTTAGGAGCGACAATTGCCCTCGTCGCCACCGACATCAAACGGGTGTTGGCGTATTCCACGATCAGCCAATTGGGCTATATGATGTTGGCCCTCGGCTTGGCGGGTTGGGGTGCGGGTTTGTTTCATCTTTTCACGCATGCGTTTTTCAAATCGCTGATGTTCCTCGCGTCGGGAAGCGTGATTGTGGGTTGCCATCACGTTCAAGAAATGCCCCGCATGGGCGGACTATTAAAGAAAATGCCCATCACCGCGTTAACGATGCTGGTGGGCGTGATCGCGATTTGCGGATTGGCAATTCCGGGGAAAATCGGAGATTGCGCATTTTCGGGTTATCACTCAAAAGATGCTATTATCGCGACCGCCTTGGCCCATACCAATTTGAATTTGATTCATAGCGTGCTATTTTTAGTTCCCTTGATAACCGCCGGGATCACGGCCTTTTACATGTTCCGCTTGTGGTTCTACACTTTTTGGGGCGAACCGCGGGATCAAGAAATTTACGATCACGTACACGAGTCCCCCTGGGTAATGACAGGCCCGTTATTGGTGCTTGCTTTTTTCGCCGCAGTGTGTGCCTTCGGTGGAGAAGAGGGGCCGCTGTTTCAAACCATCATCGGCAGCGAACCGCCGGCCTTTTCTCACAAACAAGTCGCGATGGGTTTTATGGGAGTGCCATTGACGCTTCCCGGACACGAAGAAGTCCATGCGGCGCACGAGCAAGCCGGCGTGTTCGCGTTAATCGTGGCCTTTGCGGGGGCGATTCTGGCCTATGTGGTCTACGGGGCGAAACTTGTGGACCCGGCGGAAATCAAAAAACAGTTCGTCGGCGTGCATCGGTTTTTGGTCGAGAAGTGGCAATTCGATGAAGTCTACGATGCGATGTTCGTCCGACCCGCCCTGATCGTGGGACGTTGGATGACTCTCATCGACCGCAATGTTTTGGATGCTTTTCTGCATTGGCTGGCGAGATGCACCGTGAAGATTTCCGTCTGGAACCGTTGGTTCGATGAACGGGCCGTGGATGGCATGGTGCAACTCTTGGGCGACCAAACCTATGCAGTCGGGGCGAGTTCGCGCGGTCTGCAAACCGGCCAATTGCGAAGATACGTTTTGACCATTTTGATCGCCGTCGGGGCCTTGGCGATTCTCGTGCCCTTCCTGGCATCATTCTGGGTTTAGTTGTTCGATATAGCGGATTGGTTTTTAGGTTTTATATATCGGTTCGCTGAGGCGGCCGCTCAAAAACATCGTCGTCGATTTTTAGAAGGGATCGCGCGGGACAATGCTCACCCTGACAATTTTCCTCCCCACCTTGGGTGCGATATTCCTGGTGTTCTTCAACAAAAAAGCCGAGGAAGAAATGCGCGATTGCACATTGGTCGCCACCGTGCTGACCTTCGGATGCTCCTTGGGCTTGTTGGCAGAGTTTGATACCAGCGATCCCGGCATGCAGCCCGTGCAAAGCGTGACGACGACCGGCGAAGACGGCAAGGAAGTCACCACGGAAACCAGAGGGGTGGTGAAAGAATGGATTCCCAGTTGGAACATCGACTATAAACTGGGCTACGATGGGATCAGCCTGCCGTTGGTGCTGTTGACGGGCTTTGTCTGCATGCTGGCGATGTTGGCCTCTTGGAGCATCAAAAAGCAAGTCAAAGGCTATCTCATTCTGTTTCTGCTGTTGGAAACGGGAATGATGGGTGTGTTTCTCTCGCAGAATTTCTTCCTGTTCTACGTGTTCTGGGAAGTCATGTTGCTGCCGATGTATTTCCTGATCGGCATTTGGGGCGGCCCCCGCAAGGAATACGCGGCGATCAAGTTCTTCCTCTACACGCTGTTCGGCGGCGTGTTGATGTTGATCGCCATGTTGATGTTCTACTTCGGCAGCGGGCATGGCAGCTTCGACTGTTCGGCACTCTGGCCCGCATGGCCAGCGCGGCCGAGGAAGGTCGCCGGATCTGAATTGCGAACGGCAAAATCTGCAAATTGACCGCGTTCATTTTGTTGTTTATCGGCTTTGCGATCAAAGTTCCCACGTTCCCGTTCCATACCTGGTTCCCGATGCCCACGTGGAAGCCCCCACGCCGATCAGTATGATTCTGGCCGGCGTGTTTTGAAGATGGGCGGCTACGGCATCTTGCGGATCGCTTTTCCGCTTTGCCCCGACGGAGCCCAATACGCCGCCTACGTCTTGGTGTTGATCGGGGCGGTCAGCATTATCTACGGAGCCTTCGCCGCCATGGCCCAAACCGACTTCAAACGGCTGGTGGCCTACAGTTCCGTCAGCCACATGGGCTATGTGATTTTGGGCATCGCCGTCTGGAAGATCAATGACGAACGCGGTCTGGCAATGCGACTATTGGAACATGGGCATGAACGGCGCGATGTTCCAGATGATCGGCCCACGGCATTTCCTCGGCCGGCATGTTCTTTATGGTCGGCGTGATTTATGACCGCGTGCATCACCGCGACTTCAACAAATTCGGCGGATTGATGGGCCTGATGCCGTCTATACGGCGGTTTGGCGGTGGGGATTTTCTTCGCCGGTTTGGGACTGCCCGGTTTGTGCGGGTTCATCGGGCGAAGTCTTCGTGGTGCTGAGCAGTTGGAATTTCATTCCCGCTGCTGGCGATCATCGCGGCCTCCGGGGTGATTCTGACGGCCGGCTATATTCTCTGGGCAATTCAACGGGTTTACTTAGGGCCGGAATACAAAGGTCCGCATCGCCGAAGAAATTTTCGCCCATCAACGGGCGGGAATTTCGGTCGCTTCGACTTTGTTGGTCGTTCGGCCATTGTTTTGGGGGTTTATCCCGTTGATGTTCGACTTGATGGAGAATCCACCGCACTGTTGGTCGATAATCTTCAAAAGGGATATGAAGCGGCGGCGGCCGTACGTCAGCAACCGCAAGCAGTTCCGTAACATGTCCTTTGCCCGTATCAATCCCGCCTCGTAAAAATTTAGACGTGGCGGCTCATGAATATCATCCTCCATGAACACTTTCCAATCAGATCATTCAGCAATTGGTGCATACCAACACCGCGGAACTTCGCTGGGGTTGTTTTCGGCCGGAATTGGTGTTGTGCGCCACCATTGTGGCTTTGCTGTTTTGGCGATTGCTGAACTGCGACCGCATCTCTCGCCCCGTATTGGGTCGCCTTGGGCGGCGCTTTTATCGCGTTCTACATTGCCTGGCGACAGTTTATGCGGCACGAAATCGACATCTCACCGAGCTATTTACCGGGCTATTGGTTTACGACCAATTCACCGTGTTCTTTCGACTGTTTCTGTTGCTGTTTGTGATTTTGGTAATCTGCGCTCACCGTCTTGACGCGGCATCCCGGATCGATGAAGATGGGCCCGACTTTTACACGCTGCTGCTTGGGTTCGACCATCGGGATGATGTTGATGGCCAGCGCCAATCATCTTTTGATATTGTTCCTCGGCGTGGAAATGACCAGTGTGCCCAGTTATGTGATGGTGGGCTTTTTGAAAGGCAAAAAAGCCAGCAGCGAAGCCGCTTTGAAATATGTAGTGTATGGTGCGGGAGCCGCCGGGGTGATGCTGTACGGCATCAGCCTGTTGGCGGGAGTTTTGGGAACGGCCAACCTGCCCGAACTCGCTTCGCGGATTGTGTTGGTGGCAGGTTCCAATGCGAGCCTGTGCCGATCCCAACATGCGAATCATCGCGTTTGGAGCCTCGTTGGTGATGGTGGGGTTGGCGTTCAAACTTTCGCTGTTCCCCTTCCATTTTTGGTGTCCCGATGCCTTTGAGGGAGCCGCCGCCGAGGTTGCGGGTTTTCTCTCGGTGGCCTCCAAAGCCGCCGCGTTTGCCTTGCTGGTGCGGTTTTGCATTTCCCTGGGCGGAACCGATCCCGAAGTGCTTTCCCAATTCAAATTGGCTTTGGGGATTGGGTTGGGAATCGTGGCGGCCGTCACCGCGACTTTTGGAAACCTGGCCGCTTATGCCCAGACCAACATCAAGCGGTTGTTGGCCTATTCCACCATCGCGCATGCCGGCTATATGTTAATGGCCGTAGCCGCGATGATGGTGCTTCTCTATCAAGGCGGCGAAACGGATGCGGCGGGTTATCATAGTGAAGTGCAAAGAGCCATCGGCGGGTTGTTATTTTATCTGGGCGTCTATCTGTTTATGAATTTGGGCGCGTTCGCCATTGTGGCGTTAATTCGCAATGAAATATACAGCGAGGAAATCGAAGACTATAACGGCCTCATCAATCAATGCCCCGCCTTGTGCGTGTTCATGTTAATCTGCCTGTTCAGTCTAGTGGGGTTGCCTCCCTTGGGGGGATTCTTCGGCAAGTGGTACGTTTTCGCCTCGCTGTTTCAGGCCGGGAAAGTGCATTGGTCGATGTGGGCCGTCTTGGGGGTTGGCGGGTTAAACACGGTGTTTAGTCTGTTCTATTACCTCAAAATTCTCAAGGCGATGTTTATCAACCCGCGCCCGGAAACGGCTAGGATTGCCGATGTTCCGCTCAATTCGGTGTGTTATGTGGGCATCATTACAATTCCCGTGGTTCTCTTGGGCATGTTCGGCCCGTTAATGGATAGTCTAAGCAAACGGGCGCAAGACATCGCGAAGGTATTCTTTACATAGTTGATAAGAGTCGTAAACGTCACGCCGGGTCTCTATTGAATCTCAGGAATAAGCTGTCATGACCGATGCTTCGACGTATGCCGCACTCAACGAGCTGCTCATCAATTTGGGACGCAGCTTGTTGCAGTATGTCGGTGAATGTTGGCCCTGGTCCGACCCAGACACGCAAGAAGCCCAGCACAAGATCGATGAACTCGTCCGCATTCAGAAATCCCAAACCGCCCGGCTCGCGTATTTGCTGTACGAAGCGGATTGGACGATTGATTTCGGAACCTATCCCACGGAATACACCGATTTACATTACGTCGCTTTGGGGTATTTGTTGGATCAACTCGTTCACGATCAATTGGAGTTAGCCCAAGAAGCCGAGCGTACTTTGCCCGCGTGCCAGGATGACCCCGAAGCCAAGCGGTTGGTGGGGGAAATTCAAGCCGTTCAGCAAACGATCGCCCACGAACTGCAAGCCCTGGCGAAAAAAACCGCTCCGCGTGAAGCGAACACCGATTAGTGCCTCATCCCGCCTGTAATTTCGGGTTCACGTTTTTGTGTTTTGAAGTTGATTGATTGCTCGATGTGAGGAGAGAAGTTAGAGGATAGAGCATAGTAATGGCATGCGAATAAAAACGCGCAATCCTCTCTCTTCGATTCTCAATCCTCGCTTCGGCGTGTTTCTTTATGAGCCTAATCGATACGCACGCCCATCTCGATGCCGATGCTTTCGCGGCAGATTTGGATGAAGTGCTTGCCAACGCGAAATCGGCGGGTGTTTCTCGCATCTTCACAATTGGAATCACGCTTGCGACAAGCAGGCGGGCGGTGGAGTTGGCGGAAGCTCACTCGCAGGTTTCTGCGGTAGTGGGGATTCAGCCGAATTACGCCGCCGAGGCTGGCTCGACAGACATGGCGGAGATCGAATCTCTGCTGAGCCATCCGAAAGTTGTGGGCATCGGTGAAACGGGATTGGATCGCTATTGGGATTTCGCGCCCTTGGACAAGCAGATCGAATTTTTCCGCGAACATTTGCGGTTGGCGTTTCAGTATCAATTGCCCTTTATTATCCACTGCCGGGATGCCGAAAAGGATGTATTGGCGGTGCTGCGGGAGTTTTCAGAACATCAACCTTTTCGCGGTGTGATGCACAGTTTTTGCGGCAATCCGGTCTCGGCGGAAGCCTGCTTGGAAATGGGGTTGCATCTTTCGTTTTCGGGCATGCTGACCTATCGCAAAAACGTGGAACTCCAAGGCATCGCGAAATCGGCTCCGCCGGATCGGTTGTTGATTGAAACCGATGCTCCCTATCTTGTGCCGACGCCCAAGCGGGGTAAGATCAAACGCAACGAACCGGCGTTCGTGGAACACACGGCCGGCGTGCTCGCGGAACTTCGCGGGCTGACGTTCGAAGAAACCGCCGACTTAACTTCGCAAAACGCCCGCGAGTTATTCGGCTCCGATTTGTAATTTGGCGTCGATCCTCGGACCTTGCATTTTGCGTGCATCGGCCACCGCCCCCTTGACACTTGCCCTAAGACCCTTGACAGTAAACCCATGTTTGTTGATCGCGTGACGATTTATTGTGAAGCCGGTGACGGCGGGGATGGCTGTATGAGCTTTCGCCGTGAGGCCAACGTTCCGCGCGGCGGTCCCGACGGCGGCGACGGCGGGCGGGGCGGCAGCGTGGTGGTTCTGGCCGATGCCAACGTCAGCAGCCTGGCGAACATCGTGGGCCACAAACATTGGAAAGCGGAGCGCGGACGCCACGGCGAAGGCGATTTAAGAACCGGACGCAGCGGCGAGGATGCGGTGATTCTCGTCCCGCCGGGCACGCTGGTCCGCGATGCCGACCGAGGTCATCTGTTGAAAGATTTAACCGCCGGCGGGGAATCCATCGTGATCGCCCAAGGCGGCAAAGGCGGCAAAGGCAACAAGCGCTTTGCTTCTTCGATCAATCAAGCCCCCCGCGAAACCGAACCCGGCGAGACCGGCGAAAAACGCAACGTGGTTCTGGAATTGAAGCTCATCGCCGATGTGGGTTTGATCGGAATGCCCAATGCCGGGAAATCGACTCTGCTGAGCAGGCTCTCGAATGCCACGCCGGAGATCGCCAATTATCCCTTCACCACCAAGTACCCCAATCTGGGTTTGGTGCAAGTGGGTTTCGAGCATCAATTTGTAGTGGCAGACATTCCCGGTTTGATCGAAGGCGCACACGCGGGCGTGGGGTTGGGGCACGAGTTCCTCAAGCACGTCGAACGCACGCGCGTGCTTGTGCATCTGGTCGAACCCGACCCGATGGATCAAAGCGACCCCTTGGAAAATTACCGCCAAATCCGCGAGGAATTGAAACTTTACGATTCCTCGCTCTGCGATCGCCCGGAGATTTTGGTCGTTAGCAAATGCGAACTTCCCGATGCCGATGCCATTGCCGAGTTTCTGGAAGAAACCCACGGGCGACCGATTTTGAAAATTTCCTCCGCCACGGGCGAGGGCTTGCCGCAACTCATCGCCCGGATTCTCGCCGAGTTGCAAGAACTCAGCCAACCGGCCTGGTGAAATGGAACTATCTCAGCAGTTGCTTGACTGTGATTGCGTAAGGTTTCAAGTGTTTCGTTTCGTTAGGTTTGATTTTAATGATGACATTTTTGGCGATGTATCCTACGGTTTCATGCCAGACGATGAATTGGTGCGTTCCCACGGGCAAGTTCTTGATCTCAAACCGTCCCTTCTGATCGGTTATGGCAATGTAAGGATGATCCTTGACAATGCAAAAAGCTCTCGCCGTGGGAAAAATGCTGCTTTGAATGCTTGAAGGGATCTGCTCCGACTTTGTGGGAGCCCATTTGAATGCGGGTCCGAAGGCGGCGACCAGGACATTGAAGTTTTCATTTTGGGTGAATGTCGGAGTAAAGTTCGTGGCTTCGCCGTTTTCCTCGTCCGCCGTCATGACGAGGGTTTGTCCAACTTGCAGTGCGAACGCTCTGGGCGTAAAGGTAGCATCAGCCAACTTCAACTGCACTGGGGCTGGGGGCTGTTTCGGGCTTTGGGGATAGACGTGTTCCGGGCGGGTTTTCAGATAGACCAATGCGTTCTTCACGCCTTTTGATTTGGCATCGATGATTAACTTTTCATTGGGAATCCGTTTGCGGATGATGGGGTCCACGCCCGGTGGGGCGTTTCGTTGAGTCAACGGTCTGGTGAGTGGCAGATCCTCGAAAAACTTTTGCAGCCGAGGATCCCCCAATTCGCCTTCAAAAATCACCTGCCCGTTGATGTTACCCCACGCCAGTTTCTTCGAAGCTGCTCCCCGTTCATCGGCTCCGCGAACGGTCGAAGAAAAGACGCCGAGCATCAGGCACACCATCAATCGAACAAACATGCTTCGTCCCTTCCTTAAAACTTTGCTTGAAACGTGATGGGCTCATTTCTCCTATTCTATCTGAAAACTTCGGTCATCGTCCGTAACATTTTTGTAACAGACCAGTCTGAATGAGTTTGGGACAGAAGAAGCATTAAGGTGCGTGAAAAAAAAATGGAACGCCCTCGCCACTTTCGCTGCGGCGGCTAGAATAGAAAGTGCGTTTCTGTTTTTTTATTCGGTTTGAGGCATGGACAATCCCTCCCCAAAACTTGCAGAGTTCCCGGTTTCGTTTTTCCTGAAACGCGGCACGCTTTTCGGGGCTGGGTTGGGAATGTTGGGCGGCCTGATCGACTTGTCTTTCGCGGAAGGGAAACCCACAGCCGAAGTGGCTTCGATCTTCTACTGGCGAAACTGCATTTTGATCGGAGCCGCCTGCGGGTTGATTTTGGGCGGAATCATCGCATGGTGGTTCCGCTCGCCGACTCCCGCCGAAGATGGCCCCTCCGCAGAAAATCCCTGATCTCCGAACTCTGGCCCCTGACATCTGGAACAGCATGCCGCAATTTGAATACTCCCGTTGGGACGGTTCGCAGGAATTCTCGCCGCAGTCGGCGGATGCATTGTTCGATCAAATCAGCCAATACATGTTGCAATACGGCGAGGATGTTTTAGAGAACATGCAGGATTGGGAACAGGAACATCCCGATCTGATCGAAATGCTGATCAAGCAAGGCTATGTCGAGAAAGACAAGGACGGGAAGTTTCTCGTCACGCCCAAAGGCATCAAACGGGTGGAAAACAAAGCCCTAGAAGAACTGTTCAATATCACCCGCAAAGACAAAATCGGCAAGCACGAAACAGAATTCCGCGGCACGGGCCAAACCCTGCACGAGGAATCCAAACCCTACGAGTTCGGCGATCCGGTCTCCAATCTCAATCTGCACGAAACGCTGAAGAACGCGCTCGTTCGGCAAGGCGGCGGGTCGCCGGTGCATATTACGGAAGATGATTTGGTCGTTCACGACACGGAATACCAAACCGCCTGTGCCACGGTGGTGCTGTTGGACATGTCCGGCAGCATGATGCGCTACGGAAAATTCGCCCAGGCCAAAAAAGTGGCTTTGGCTTTGCAATCGTTGGTGCGGGGGAAATATCAAGGCGATTACTTGCAGGTCGTCGGGCTTTTATACTTATGCCTCGCCGCTTTCCGAGCGCGAGTTGTTGTATTCCGCCCCCAAGCCGGTGAGCATTTACGATTCCCGCGTGAGGCTGCGGATCAATCTCGATAATCCGCCCGCATTCGTGCCGGAGCATTTCACGAACATTCAAGCGGGCCTGCAATTCGCCCGCAGACTCTTGAAACGCCAGCCGGCCCAGAACAAGCAGATTATTACCATTACCGATGGCGAACCCACCGCGCACATCGAAGGCCGGGACGTGATGCTGATTTATCCGCCCGCCGAGAAAACCCGCCGCATCACGCTCAGCGAAGTCAAACGCTGTGCGAGCGAGGGCATTCACCTTTCGAGTTTCGCCCTCATTGAAGATTATTTCTATCTGGGGCTGGTCAATTTCGTGGAGCAGATGGCCCAAGTCTCCGGCGGAATCGCGGCTTACTGCAACGCAGACGATTTGGGCAACATGATCGTAGACAGCTTCGTCAAAGGCCGACGACGACGCCGGACCGTTTAAGGAGCCAAGCTTTCTTGCCTCAAGCCGACGGCTTGCCGCTTCGGAAGGGATTGTTTTCCTAATTCCGAACAAGTATTAGTCGGAGGCATTTTGCTTTTCTCTCCAGGCCGATTTTAACTCGCGAATTTTCAAATCGTGAATCTTCGCGTTGCCGCCGACGCTGTGGATCGAAAGTTTTTTGGGGCCGTGTGCCGGATGAACGTAATGTGCCGCAAAGAAGGCCCCATCGAATGCATAGGCTTCTACGGTCAAGCGGTCCATCAGCAAACGCAAGGTAATTTTCCCCTCGCGGAGCCAGCTTTTCTAAGCAGATGGTCTCGCGAGGTTCGCCTTTGTCGTCGATTCCCGAATGCAGCAAGACCTGTTTCTCAGCATCGTATCGCAGCGAGACTCTGGGAAGATCGAAGACAACTTGCTTCGCATCGCCGGGGCTAAAGACGACTTCCAAATCGACAAGGTCGAGATTTTCAATGCCGTCCAGCGCATTTATCCCTTCGCTCAATTCGACGGAACCCAGTTCATGCGACTTCTTGACGAGCGATTGAATTTCTGTAATCGGCAGACAGAATAGCCTCAGACCCTCGGCGGTGGTCTTCAGCCGAAGCTCGACGGGAAATGCCATTTGCTGGTTGTGCGGCACATCGAAAAGATCCGCTGAATTGGGACCGCCGCGCATCCAACCAATTTGAACGACTCGGCGATTCGGAGCCTGATTAAACGTCTGAGCCGCATAGTAGTTGCCGCGAACGTTTTTGAGGGTTTCGGATTCGGCATGAAATTCTTTGCCGTCGAACGTGCCGATTTCGTAATCGAAACTTGCATCGTAGATCAGGCATTTGATGTTGTGCTTATCGCCGTCAACCGGCAGAAACACAACGTCCATGCACTCGTAGGCCCAGTCTCGCATCAGGTCCGATGCGAATTTCCAATCGACCAAATTTTTTGAAGTGAACCAGCGAACTCGCCCGGGTTTTTGCTGCACCCAGAGCGCCATCACCCATTGCCGGGACGCTTCGTGCCAGAACACTTTGGGGTCGCGTTCGCCGCTGTCAAATCCTTGGTTTTTCACGACCGCGCGGCCTTCGTTCCAATAAGTCCACGAACTGCCGCCATCGGTGCTATAGGCCATCGCCTGATAAAACTTGGGTTTGGCGGCGAAGGTAAAGAAGGCGCACATCGTCTTGGTTTCACCGACCTGTTTGCCGAGGCTGTTGTTGTGATCGATCACGGCCGTGCCCGAAAAAATCGTGCCGGCCCGACGATCAATCCGGTAAGGCAGCAAGGCGTGATCGAGTTGCCGCCAATGCACCATGTCGTTACTGGTCGCGTGCCCCCAGGTCATGTTCCCCCAACGGGTTCCTTGGGGATTGTGCTGGAAGAAGAGGTGATACTTCTTGCCGTCAAACACCATGCCGTTGGGGTCGTTGAGCCAGTTTTTTTTCGATAGGAAGTGAAACTGGGGCCGCAACGGTTGGTCGTACCCGATGTCGGGATAGCCCGCCGCTGAGATCCCCTCGGTGAGCGCGAAATCTTTCGTGGTATCCGGGGCCGGTTTCTCGGTGCCTCGGAAATCATCCGCGTTGATGTGGCCCCATCCGCCGGCGGCTTGGTCAAAGATTTGCAGCTTCGCCCGTTGGCCGTGATACTTCTTCACATCCGCACTGAAGTTGACCATCGTTTCGCTGTCGATGCCGGTTGCGAGTTCAATCTCTTTGCCTGCGACCAACAACTTCACGCCGACTTTGCCGGGCAGACTGCCCCCGCCAATCCGAAACGTGATGTAGGGGCGTTGAATTTGAAATTCTTGAGACGTTAAAGTTCCCGTAAGCTGATCGCCTGCAATCGCCCCCGGTTTGCCTTCGCTGCCGTTATACTTTTCGTACCCGCCGACCCACCATTTGCCCTGCACGTTGGCCGATTCGCGATTTCGAGCCTTGGAGTTGTCCCCTTTGGTCGGTTGAACTTTGAAGGCTTCCCCCTCAACGGTCCATCCTGCGAGCGTCCCGGATTCAAAATCCGCGTTGGGGAAAAGCAGTTCATCGGCCTGAATATCCGAGGTCGAGAGGAAAAACAAGACTGCGAACGTCGCGAGATTTTTCATCGAGGGTTGCCCTTTGGGATTGAACGCGAGTTTAGGATTTCACTGCCGCATCTCTTCGTTTGGAGCGTGGCCGTGCCGCTTAATCGTGGCTGCGCTGATAGCTTTTGGCGACTTTTTCTTTTCCTAGTTCGCCGATGATTTCGCGCCATTTTTTTGCGACTTCTTTAAGGGCTGCTTCTTCGTTTCCGTTTTGAGAAATCGCCTTCGTCAAGCCTTGGGTAAGAGCCGCGCGGAATTGGGTGTGCCCGATTAAGGGGAACTCCATGACCAGTTGATCGCTTCGCAGCGCATCGGCCACCACGGAGACGTATTGCAAGCTTTCGGATGTCGTCAGTTCGCTGCCGGTCCAGTCCGCAGGCGTTCCAGTTTGAGAATCGCGGCACGGGCTGACTAACGAAGCCGAATAGCCGGCGGGCAATTGATCGAGAGTCATGTAGCGCACCAATTCCCAGGCGGCATTGTTCGCGATGGGTTCTAAATTGTTCGAGACGCCGAACGCCCAGCCCGCAAAGCCCGTCAGCGTGACCCGGTGCGGGGTGTCTTTATCGAACTCCACCCATTGATCGATGGCCGTGTTATAAACCCGCGTGCTGCCGGGAAGTTGGCTAATGCCGATTTGCAAGTTTTCGCCCCGCTTCAATTTTTGATCGAGCTCCGTTTCGTAAGCAATCGCCAAAGCGGCCCGGCCCGATAAAATCTCTTTCCGACAGTCCCCCGGAGAATAGTTTTTTACCTCGCCCGGCATGCGTGCCAGCGCGGCTTTTGCTTGTTTGAGGCTGCTGATGAAACCGGGGTTGTCGATTATCGGTTCGCCACTGCTGAGTGAAAAGCAGAACGAAAACTGTTCGGGATGTTTGGCCCCGGCGGCGGAGCGCGCTAAAAACATCGTGGCGCGGAATGGTTCGCCCCAGGGTTCCACCGCCGACATTCCGGGGGCCCAATCCGCGAGCGTTTCCAAGAGGGTTTGATAATCGGCCCAAGTTTTGGGGGCGGACAAACCGGCTTTCTCCAAAAGATCTTGCCGATAGTAACAGACCAACACCGGGCAAGACACCGGCACGAGCCGAGGCTTTCTGGCCACCTCGGCCACGCGATTTCGCAAGCCGGGAAAGAACCCCAGCCAGTCGAGTTGCTCCGGTTGCCTAATGGCTTGGGGAATCTCCGCCAGCGCATCTTGGGCGATCAATTCCGGGACGGCAGACCAGGGAATGAACATTACTTCGGGAGATTCCGTTTCCCGCGGGGCAGTTTTCAGAACCGCTGGGAAGTCCACCGCATCCTTGGGCAAAACGTATTCGTGCAACAGGCATTCGGCCCCGTGCTGCACGCTCCATTCGCTCATCGGCAACTGCCAATCGGTGGCCAGGTTTCTCTCGGCGGGAACGGCCATGTCAATCCGTTGTCCGGCGTAGGGTTTTCCCACGCTCTCGCCTTTTTCGTTCTCCGACTTTTGGTTTTCACACCCCGCCAGGAATGCCAACCCCATCCAAAACAATCCAAAAAACCAAAACCGCAGACTTTGCTTCATATCGGGAACCATATCACTTGCAACCTTTGAGAGAAACTTCGTCGATGCCTTCATGGTGATCGGCTCCCCAGATTTCATCAAGCGACTTCCCGGGGGTTCATTAAAATTCCTGGCGAAGAAGCGAACCCGCTTGATATTGTTCTCCCCACTTGCCTGCGCTAAGATCGTGTACGAAACTTACGATGCCCTCACCAACCCAGAGAAGCCGATGCCCAAGACCGCCACTCGTTTGCCCGATGAAATTCCCGGACCTTCGCTCAAGGGCTTGTTCGCGGGTTGGCGGCAGATGCTCCGCTTCGCCGCGGATTCGATTGCCCTGGGGTCGGAATTGTTTCGCGAATACGGCCCGGTGGCGGCATTGGTCAAAGGCGGCGGCACGCGGTTGATTTCGCCCCAGCCTGAATGCCCCGGCAGCGTGCTGGTTTATGGGCCGGAATTGACGCGGGAAGTTGCCACCAATCATGAAGTTTATCACAAATTTCATCTCAGCGGGCGATTGCATCCCGTGGGGGATGACCGCCCCAGCCGAGCCGGTCTCATGCACTTCGGGGCCGGGTTATTCGCGGTCAATGAAGAAGAACACCGCCGGCATCGCAAGCTAATGGCCCCCGCGTTTTACAATTCCCGCATCATCGGCTACCGCGATGAAATGGCGGCCCTCACCGCACAAACTCTCGACCGTTGGCAGCCGGGGGAAACGCCAGACGTGCAACGCGAAATGCAAGACCTCGCCAAAGCCATCGCCAGCAAAGCTCTGTTCGGGGAAGACCTGGAAGCCCAAGGCGAAGCCATGACCAGTTCGGTTCAAGATGCGCTGATGCTGATTTCGAATCCCTTATCGCGGGTGTTGAAGTTTAACCTGCCCGGCTTGCCTTATCGCAAACTTTTGCGAGTGTCCCAACTTTCTTACGAGCGAACCCAAGGCATTATTGCCCGCCGGCGATCCATCGGCACGGATGGCAACGATGTGCTATCCATGCTGCTGAAAGCCCGCGATGAAGCAGGCGGTTTGACGGAGGATGAATTGAACGGCCACGTCTCCGTACTATTCGCCGCCGGGCACGAAACCTCGGCCAACGCTTTAACGTGGACGTTGTTCCTGCTCTCGCAGCATCCCAAAATCCACGCGGATTTGTACGAAGAAATTCAATCTCAATTGCAGGGCCAACCGCCCACGGTTTCGCAGTTGGAGCAAATGCCGCTGTTGGAGCGGGTCATCAAAGAAAGCATGCGCGTGATGCCGCCCGTGCCTTGGAACGGACGCATTTGCGCGGGAAACCGAACTGGGCGGATATGTTTTGCCCAAGGGCACGGAAGTTCTTTCCAGCATTTACCACACGCACCATTCGCCGGAAATTTATCCGCAGCCGGAGCGCTTCGATCCCTCGCGGTGGGAAACCATCACGCCCACGGGTTATGAGTATCAGCCCTTCAGTTCGGGGCCGCGAATTTGCATCGGAGCGGGTTTCGCGATGCTCGAAATCCAAATCGTGCTCGCGATGGTGCTTTCCCGCTTCCGTTTGGAGTTTCTGCCGAATCAAATTATCGATCGCCAAGGCACAATTGTTTCCGCCCCGCAAAACGGTCTCCGCATGAAAATCTGCCCGCCCGACCGGGAGTTTCACAGAGGCGTCGGCGGCGTGCGAGGCAACATCCTGAAAATGGTGGAACTCTCAGCAGAGGTCAGAGACCAGAGGTCGGGGGCTGGGAAATCTTAGAGAAACGAACAAGCCTAATTTGCGCATCATTGCTGGGTTGGGTGACTTTGTTTCAAAAGTTGTTGCCGTTAAGATCGTGCGAGAAATAACTGTCCTTCCCAAATGAGCGGCAAGGCGCTAGCCGCCGGTGCTTTGGATGGAAAAAACCGGCGGCTAGCGCCTTGCCGCTCAGATTGGCCTTTTGTCTTCAACTTTTCAGGAGGGATCAATGAGTGAGTTTCGGGTTGAACGAGATTCGATGGGTGACGTGCAGGTTCCTGCCCAAGCTTATTATGGAGCACAAACGCAAAGGGCGGTCGAGAATTTTCCCATCTCCGGCATGACCCTGCCGCCGGCGATGATTCATGCGATGGGCCTGGTGAAATTCGCGTGCGGAACGGCCAACCGCGACCTGGGCAAACTCACCGGCACGGGGAAAAATCCGCTCAACGACAAGCAAGTCGCGGGCATGCTCAATGCCTGCCGGGAAGTGGCCGAGGGCCAATGGGACGATCAATTTCCGATTGACGTGTTCCAAACCGGCTCCGGTACATCCAGCAACATGAACTGCAACGAAGTCATCGCCAACCGGGCGATTGAACTTTTAAAGGGTGACCGATTCGAGGCGACCAAGCCCGTGCATCCCAACGATCACGTCAACATGGGCCAAAGTACGAACGACACTTTCCCCACCGCGATCCATGTTGCGGTGGCGGAGGAAATCACCAAGAAGCTCATTCCCGCACTGAAAACTTTTCAGCAAACGCTCGCCGAAAAAGCCGCAGAGTGGGATAAGGTGATCAAAATCGGTCGCACACATCTGGCCGATGCAACCCCGTTAAGGCTCGGCCAAGAGTTCGGCGGGTTTGCCCGGCAGATTGAACTTTCCATTGAACGCGCCGAACGCGCCCGGGATGCGGTACTCGAACTTCCCGTGGGCGGAACCGCCGTGGGTTCGGGAATCAACACCCATCCCGAATTCGGCGGACGAGTTGCGAAAGTTCTGGCCGAGGAAACCGGAATCGCTTTCGTGGAAGCGGCGAACCATTTTGAAGCCAATGCCCAGCGGGATGGCCTCGTGGACAGCCACGGCGGATTGCGGGCGATTGCCGTCACCTTGTTCAATGTGTCCAACAACATTCGCTGGTTGGGTTCGGGTCCGCGTTGCGGGTTTTATGAAGTCAAGATTCCCGATCTGCAGCCGGGCAGTTCGATCATGCCGGGCAAGGTCAACCCGGTGATGTGCGAGAGCATGATGCAAGTCTGCGCCCGCGTGATGGGCAACGATGCCGCGATTGCGATGGCCGGCGCGAGCGGGGGGAATTTTCAGCTTAACATTATGATGCCCATGATGGCCCAAACCGTGCTGGAAAGCATTTTCCTGCTTTCCAAGGCCACGGTGGCCTTCGTAGATTTCTGCGCTAAGCACTTAGAGGCCAACGAGGAAGCCTGCGAAGCCGCCGTCGAGAAAAGCCTTTCAATGGTGACGAGTTTAAACCCATACATCGGCTACGAAAAAGCCTCCGCCCTGGCGAAAGAAGCCTTCAAGTCGGGAAAAACGATTCGCGAACTCTGCCAAGAGCAGAAAATCCTTCCCGAAGATGTGCTGAACGATGCGTTGGATCCCTTCAAGATGACCGAACCGCAAGCGTAAGGCCCTAGTGCAAAAGTTCATACCATTTTTCGGGGAGACCTTCCAAGAAAAATAGGGTTGGGTGTGCCGGTGAATTGCTTTGTTCGCGGATTCCGAAATTTTCCGGCAAAAGTTTGTTGACGAAACGCGGATTTGTCTCTATTGTATTAAGTAAGGGTTCGATTCAATGAATCATTTGATGGCTTGGACATAAGTATCTCCAATACCATCGTACATAACAGCTCTTATTGTCTGTTACCCAGTTTGTTATGACGCACAATTCGCAACATTTGAACCGCATCCTGATGTTGGCCACACTGGTTTCTTTGTGGTTGTGTCCCGTGTCGGTCTATGCCACACCCACAACACAGGTTGCTTCGATTTGTGCTGGTAACATTTCTCACGCGCAGCAAGAAACGGGGCAACTCGCTTCACCGCTCAATGCCTTACAGCAACATCGGCAACATCTGGCTTGCGAGACGGAAGAAACTCGCGAATCCGAAACCGAGTTCGGTGCCCAGGCATTGGCTTCGATGCCCTTCTTGCAGTCGCTAAATCATTCCGTGATCTCCCGGATCGCGGCTATTGATGAGCAGGCCAAACTCTCGGTTCTGCATTCCCGCGTGCTGCCGATGCTCTGCTAGAGCTCTTCGCCTCTGGGGTCTTCTGTTTTTTTTAACGAAGCCCGTGCGAAGACGATCCGACATCGCAACTCGCTCTTGCGTGTCCTTTCCCTGCTAATTCGAGCGGGGAATGAAACAGTAGGTTATGTGCCTCCCCCGAATGGTGCATGCGCATTTGATTTGCGAGCATGCCCCAAGCTATGTCCCATAAGAATACTCTTTCCCCTTCACAGGAGATGCAAGATGCCTAGTAATAAGTGGATGTTCATGTCGCAGTTGGCCGGTGCCGGCTTGATGACATCCTTGTTTTGTTTCGGTTGCTCCGGTTCGGTTGGCTCACCCAACTCCGCCGAAGCCTCCTCCGAAGCCTCCGCGGGATCCGAATTGCTCCGCGTCGAGACGATTCACCCCGAAGCCGGCGGTGTAGACCGCGTGACCGTCCAACCCGGAACGGTCCATTCCTACGATTGGGCCGACCTGTTCTCAAAAGTTTCCGGCGTGTTAGGGGAACAAAAGTACGACATCGGTCATACGGTGAAGAAGGATGAAGAGATCGCCGTCATTGATGCCCCGGAATTGGAAGCGGATGTCAAGCGGTCTCAAGCCGCAGTCACTCAGGCCAAAGCCAAGGTCGATCAAATGGTGGCTTCGATCAAGTCGGCGAAGGCGATGAAAGAGGCGGCCGAGGCGGGCGTCAAAGAAGCAGAAGCGGATGTTGATCGGGCTGCGGCCACGCTGAGTTTTAATGACAAGAAACACAAGCGGATGCAGGCATTGTATGCAAAAAATGCCGTGGAAGAGCAGTTGGTGGAAGAGGCGGAGGACCAATTCCTCGCCGCCAAGGCGGGGTTGGAAGTCTCCAAGGCCAAAGTCCTCACGGGGAAGGCTCAAGTGGCGGCGGCTGAAGCGAAGATTACGCAAGCCACTGCTGATCTTGGAGAAGCCCAGGCCCAAGTCGCGGTGGCGAGCGCCGAACTCACGCATGCCGAATTATTCAACAAATTCAGGACCATTCGCTCGCCCTACGATGGGATGGTCACGCAGCGGAACTACCACATCGGCTCGTTCATCCGCACGGGAGACAACTCGGCCCACGCTCCCATTTACACGATCTCCCGCACCGACAAAATGCGGGTGATTGTCGAAATTCCCGACCGCGACGTGCGCTTTGCCGATGAGGGCGATAAAGCCCTCATCGAAGTCGATGCCCTGCCGAACATGGAGTTCGAGGGCACGATCTCTCGGATTGCTTTCGCCGAGAATACCACCTCCCGAACCGAGCGGGTCGAAATCGATCTCGAAAATCCCGATGGCCTGCTCAAACACGGGATGTACGGCCGAGTTTCAATTACGCTGGAAGCGGCCAACAAAGACACCGTGCGAATTCCCTCCTCTTGCCTGAACGGTGAATCCGTGGATGGTTACGGCAAAGTTTTCGTCGTCAAAAACGGCAAGGCGCAAGAACAAGAAGTTGAACTGGGTGCGGACAACGGGATTGTCGTCGAAGTCCTTTCCGGCCTGTCCGCCAGTGACGTAGTCGTTGCAAATAGCGGTAACGGCGTGACCAACGGTCTGGCAGTTGAAGCGATCCACCTTGATCAGAGTAAGGTAGATGTGAAATCCAGCAAGCACCACAAGCAACGCAAGATCATCAGAATTAATGGGGATAGCAAAGAAAGCCGCTTTGACGGCAAGAAAAACAGCTTGGACCCCAAAATCAGCAGTACAGAGAAAAAGGACCACTCCAAGTCGGAATAAATCACTTGCCTGAGTCTTCCCTCCCCAATTCCCCATCCGATTTCCCATAGGTAATTTGGTGCTATGAATGGTTTAATTCGAGCGTCACTGCGTAATCCGTACGCGGTGACCGTGATGGCGTTCACCCTGCTCATCATGGGCGGGCTGACGCTCACCATGATTCCCATTGACATTTTGCCGGTGTTCAAAAGCCCGGCGGTGCAAGTTTTAACTTTCTACGGCGGGATGCCCGCCGAAGCCATCGAGAAAGACATCACCAACCGCATGGAGCGGTGGGTCGGCCAATCGAACGGTCTGAAGCGGCAAGAGTCGCGGTCCATCGTGGGGGCCAGCATCGTCCGGAATTATTTCCAAGATGATGTGGACCCCAACGGGGCCTTGACGCAAGTCAATTCGCTGGCCCTTTCGACGTTGCCCAACCTGCCGCCGGGCACATTGCCGCCGGTAGTGCTGCCTTTCGACCCCACCAGTTCGACGCCGGTGTGTTTGGTGGCTTTGGACAGCAAAACGCAGCCCGAAGCGATTCTCTACGATGTGGGGCGTTATGAAGTTCGCCCGATGATTATGAGCAATCCCGGCGCGGTCGCCCCGGTCGTTTACGGCGGGAAGATCCGGGCGGTGATGTTGTATTTGGACCGCATCAAGATGCAGTCTCGCGGCATGTCGCCTTTGGACGTGATGGCCGCGATGGACCAATACAACGTGTTTTTGCCCAATGGCAGCGTGAAGATGGGCGACACGGATTATGCGATCGCCTCCAACTCGCTTTACGACCTGGTGCAGCGGATGGGCGACATGCCTTTGACGAACGATCCCGGCAACCGTTCGTATCTCAAAGACGTCGCCAAACCGAAGGATGCCGCCTTCATTCAAACCAACATCGTCCGTGTCAACGGTCGGAAACAAGTCTATATTCCTGTGTATCGTCAGTTGGGTTCGAGCACGTTGGACGTGGTGGATACCCTCAAAAAATCAGTCGATGACATGCAATCGCGGTTGACGCGGCCCGGCATCGATTTGAAGTTGGTGATGGACCAATCGGTTTACGTTAGGGCCTCCATCAGTGCTTTGGCCCAGGAAGGTTTGTTGGGCGCGGTGCTGTGTTCGCTGGTGATTTTGCTGTTCTTGGGCGAATGGCGGATGACGATTATCGCGATCTTCACGCTGCCTCTGGCCGCGATGGGAGCCGTGATTTGTCTCCACGCCACGGGCAACACAATCAACGTGATGACGCTCGCCGGACTCGCTTTGGCGATTGGGCCGATGGTCGATAGTGCGATTATTTGTTTGGAGAACACACACCGCCATTTGGGGTTGGGAGCGACTCCCGAAGATGCCGCCTACTATGGGGCCAGCGAAGTCGCCATGCCCGAACTGATCGCGACGCTCTGTACGTTTTTGGTGTTGGCTCCATTGGCCTTGATGCCCGGCATGGGTCGGTTTCTGTTCCGTCCGATGGCGTTGGCGGTGGCGTTTGCCATGATCTGCGCTTACGTCTTATCGCGGTCGTTTGTCCCCGCGTTTGCCGCGTTAATGCTCAAACCGCACGCACACGGCGACGGTGAACATGGCGAAGGCGCACATGGCGAGGGCAAACATGGGGAAGGGCATCCCGCTCCTGCTCCGAAAAAGAGCCACAATCCCATTGCGATCGCATTTGCCAAGTGGGAAGGCGTGATCGAGTCGGCCATCCGCAAGTACGTTTGGCTGCTGGACCGCGTAATGGGCTTCCGCATTCTGACGGTCGCCGCCAGTTTTGCCTTGCTAGTCGGCGTGCTGATTTACTTTACGCCGATTCTGCGACGCGAGTTCTTTCCCGAAGTGGATTCCGGTGCGTTTCAGATTTCGGTTCGCGCTCCCAGCGGAACCCGCATCGAATACACTGAGAAAATCATTGAGGAAGTCGAAGCTGCGATCAACAAGTCCATTGATGAGCACGACTTGCAGCTTGTGCTTTCGGAAATCGGGTTGACCGCCGACTGGTCGGCTGCCTACACGCCCAACTCCGGCCCGATGGATACGGTGATTAAGGTGCAATTGAGCGAACACCGGCACCATTCGGCACAGCATTATGCCGATGTGCTTCGCGAGGCATTTCACAACAATAAAAGGTTTACCCAATTGGAATTCGCCTTCGACACCGGCGGCATGGTCCGCGGGGCATTGAACGAAGGAAAATCTACGCCGTTGAACGTGCGAATTACCGGCAAGAAGATGAAGTTGGCTCACGAAATCGCCAAAAAAATCAAGGCCAAGGTCTCGGCGATTCCGGGTATCGTCGATGCCCAGATTACGCAAAGGCTGAATTATCCGCAGTTCACGATTAACGTCGATCGGTCGAAGGCCGCCGACATGGGACTGAACCAGGAAGATGTGATGCGGAACGTGGTGGCCGCCGCCAATTCGAGCATTTCATTCAACAAGAAGAACTTCTGGATCGATCCGGTCAGCTATAACCAGTATTTCGTGGGTGTGCAATATCCTGAAGAGGACATTAAGTCGATTGAAACGCTGAGAAACGTGCCGATCACGGGGCCGAATCAAACGACTCCGGTTCCACTGGGTTCGATTGCCGAGGTCGAGCGGGGCGAGGTTCCCACCGAGGTGACGCACAACAACATTCAGCCGACAATCGACCTCACCATGGGCGTTTCGGGCCGCGACTTAGGACACGTCGCCGATGATGTCTCCAATGTCATCAATGAGTTCGGTAAATCGGAAGGCCCCGACATCTGGGATCCTTTCGATCCGACCGATCCCGATTCAAAAGAAACGCTGGCCGGTTCCAAGATCGTGCTGAGCGGCGAATACTCTCGGATGCAGGATACATTCCACAGCTTGGGAATCGGGCTGATTCTGGCCTCGCTGCTGATCTACTTCTTGATGGTGGCCTTGGTTCGCTCTTGGGTTGTGCCTTTGACCGTGATGCTGGCCGTGCCGCTCTCGCTGATCGGCGTGTTGACGCTACTGTACTTCACGGGAACCGCTTTGAACGTGCAGTCGCTGTTGGGCATTATTTTCGTGGTCGGCATCAACGTGTCGAACGCGGTGCTGATGACCGACTGTGCCCAGGAACTCAGGCGGGGTGAGGGACTCAATCCCACGGAGGCCATTCGCAAGGCGGCTTCGCTTCGCGTGCGTCCGGTGACGATGACCGCCTTGGCGGCCTTCTTCGCAATGGTTCCCGCCGCGTTGGCCCTCGAACACGGTAGCGAAGCCAACGCTCCTTTGGCACGGGCGATTCTCGGCGGACTGCTGGCGGTTGAACCGGCCACCTTGTTTGTCGTGCCCTGTTTGTACTCGCTTTTGGTTCCCGATAGACGTCTGGTGGACCCGGATGAGGGCGACCCCTTTGAAATCCCCACGGACGAGGTCGCCGAAGAAGGTTGGGGGTTCGCCTAATCCTTCGTCACGACATGACATTTTGTTGAGGATTCTGGAGCATGCGGTTGACCGTTCTTCAAAATCCTTGTAGGTTAAGAAATTATATCCATGTACCCCGATGCGGATTTTGCTCGAATTCGCATCGGGGTCTTACGCACTTCCCAATCTCCCCCCGTTTGCCATGATCCATCCGCTTGCAAATATCCCGCATTGGAAGCAGCAGTCAGCAAGGACGATTATCGGTTTCGCGTTCATGGCCTTTGCCCATCATCTTTTGAAGGGTTTTTGCCCCGTCCGACACACACATCCATTCCTATCCCCGGCTGGCGGACGGGCGCGGAGAGGCTCCCTCGTGCCGGTCCGCTCACATCCCCTATTCCATTCTCTCTAAGAGGTAATCCGCCGCCATGAACGCCTTAATTCGCGCTTCCCTCCGAAACCCCTATGCGGTCACGGTGCTGGCACTCACCATTTTGATTATGGGCGGGCTGACGCTCACCATGATTCCCGTCGACATTCTGCCGGTGTTCAAAAGCCCGGCGGTGCAAGTTTTAACTTTCTACGGCGGGATGCCTGCCGAAGCCATCGAGAAGGATATTACAAACCGCATGGAGCGGTGGGTCGGCCAATCAAACGGTTTGAAGCGGCAAGAGTCACGGTCGATCGTGGGAGCCAGTATCGTCAGGAATTATTTCCAGGATGATGTGGACCCCAACGGGGCATTGACACAGGTGAACTCGCTGGCCCTTTCGACATTGCCCAACTTGCCGCCGGGCACGTTGCCGCCGGTGGTGCTGCCTTTCGACCCCACGAGTTCAACGCCGGTGTGTTTGGTGGCTCTGGATAGTAAAACGCAGACCGAAGCGATTCTCTATGATGTGGGGCGTTATGAAGTTCGCCCGATGGTGATGAGCAACCCGGGCGCGGTCGCTCCGGTCGTTTACGGAGGCAAACTGCGGGCGGTGATGCTGTATTTGGACCGCATCAAAATGCAGTCTCGCGGCATGTCGCCTTTGGACGTGATGCAGGCAGTGGACCACTACAACGTGTTTTTGCCTAACGGCAGCGTGAAGATGGGCGGCACGGATTATGCCATCTCTTCCAACTCGCTTTATGACTTAGTGGAGCGAATGGGAGAAATGCCCCTTACCGATGTGCAGGGCAACCGTTCTTTCCTCCGGGATGTGGCCGAACCCCAGGATGCCGCCTTTATTCAAACCAACATCGTTCGAGTCAACGGTCGGAAGCAAGTCTACGTCCCCGTGTATCGCCAGTTGGGATCGAGTACGCTCGACGTGGTGGACACGCTGAAAAAATCGATCAAGGACATGCAATCGCGGTTGACTCGGCCCGGCATCGACTTGAAGTTGGTGATGGACCAATCGGTTTACGTGAGGGCCTCCATCAGTGCTTTGGCCCAGGAAGGCGTTTTAGGGGCGGTTTTGTGTTCGTTGGTGATTCTGCTGTTCTTAGGGGAATGGCGGATGACCATCATTGCGATCTTGATGCTTCCCTTGTCCGTGATGGGGGCGGTGATTTGCCTCTATGCCACGGGGAACACGATTAACGTGATGACACTGGCCGGCATGGCTTTGGCGATCGGGCCGCTCGTGGATACCGCGATCATTTGCTTGGAGAACACGCACCGCCATTTGGGGTTGGGGGCGACTCCGCGAAATGCCGCGTTCCGAGGAACAAGCGAAGTGGCCATGCCCGCTTTGATTGCCACGCTTTGTACGTTTTTGGTGTTAGCTCCGTTGGCCTTAATGCCCGGCATGGGGCGGTTTCTGTTCCGTCCGATGGCGTTGGCCGTGGCGTTTGCCATGATCTGCGCCTACCTGCTCTCGCAGTCGCTGGTTCCCGCTTTTGCATCGCTGATGCTGAAACAACACGATGTGGACGAACACGGCAAAGGGCATTCCGCGAAGCGCAACTGGAACCCCATCTCCCGCGCATTTGCCACCTGGGAGGGGGTCATCCAGTGGGCCATCGGCAGGTATATCCGCGCGTTGGATATTGTGATGGGCTTTCGCATTCTGACGATTGCCGCCAGTTTTGCCTTGTTGGCCGGCGTGGTGATTTACTTCACGCCGTTGCTACGGCGCGAGTTCTTCCCCGAAGTGGATGCCGGGGCGTTTCAGATTTCGGTTCGCGCTCCGAGCGGAACTCGCATCGAGAAGACGCAGGAAGCCATCGTAGACGTTGAAAATGTGATCCATGAGGCGATTGACGAGCATGACTTGCAGCTTGTGCTTTCGGAAATCGGGTTGACTGCCGACTGGTCGGCGGCCTACACGCCGAACTCCGGGCCGATGGATACGGTAATTAAGGTGCAATTGAGCGAACACCGAGAGCATTCGGCACAGTTTTACGCCGATAAACTCCGCGAGACGTTCCACAAGGACAAAAGGTTCAGCCAGTTGGAATTTGCCTTCGACACCGGCGGCATGGTCCGCGGGGCGTTGAATGAAGGAAAATCTACGCCTTTGAACGTGCGGATTACCGGGAAGAAGATGAAACAGGCCCATAATATCGCGAAACGGATTAAGGCGGAGGTTTCGAAGGTTCCCGGCATCGTCGATGCTCAGATCGTGCAGCGGCTGAATTATCCACAGTTCACGATTAACGTCGATCGGTCTAAGGCCGCCGACTTGGGGCTGAACCAGGAAGATGTGATGCGGAACGTGGTGGCCGCCGCCAATTCGAGCATTTCGTTCAACAAGAAGAACTTCTGGATTGATCCGGTCAGCTACAACCAATACTTTGTGGGCGTGCAATACCCGGAACAAGACATCCACTCGCTGGACACGTTGCTGGATGTGCCGATTACGGGGCGGAACCAGTCAACCCCCGTTCCCCTGCGGTCGATTGCCACCGTTGAGCGTGGTGAGGTTCCCACCGAGGTCACGCACAACAACATCCAACCGACGATTGACCTGACGATGGGTGTTTCGGGCCGCGACTTGGGACACGTCGCCGATGATGTGGCCGAGGTGGTCGGGAAGTTCGGCGTGAAACAGGAAGGGGCAGTTTGGGCTCCTTATGAACTGGACGAAAAAGGCAACCCCGACCAAACGAAGACCCTGACCGGCTCAAAGATCGTGTTGAGCGGTGAATACGCGCGGATGCAGGATACGTTTAAGAGCCTGGGGATCGGGCTGATTCTGGCCTCGCTGCTGATCTATTTCTTGCTGGTGGCTTTGGTTCGCTCGTGGGTTGTGCCTTTGACCGTGATGCTGGCCGTGCCCTTGTTGTTGATCGGCGTGTTGACGCTGCTGTACTTCACGGGAACCGCTTTGAACGTGCAGTCGCTGTTGGGCATTATTTTCGTGGTCGGCATCAACGTGTCGAACGCGGTGCTGATGACCGACTGTGCCCAAGAACTCAGGCGGGGCGGGGGACTCAATCCCACGGAGGCCATTCGCAAGGCGGCTTCGCTTCGCGTGCGTCCGGTGACGATGACCGCCTTGGCGGCCTTCTTCGCGATGGTTCCCGCCGCGTTGGCCCTCGAACACGGGAGCGAAGCCAACGCTCCTTTGGCACGGGCGATTCTCGGCGGACTGCTGGCGGTTGAACCAGCCACCTTGTTCGTCGTGCCCTGTTTGTACTCGCTTTTGGTCCGCGACAAACGTCAACCGACCGTGGCTGCCTAAAAATCAACAAGAAAATCTATTCAAGTTTTGGGAAACCAAGACGAGCGGGGGCGAAAGCCCCCGTTTTTCGTTTGTGGGCTTCTTCCAATCCTTCTGGAATCCAAGTGCGACTCATTTTGTTGCAGTCAACCGTAGCCCGAAGCGTAAGCGAGTCAATCCATTAGGGTTCCTCGCTTACACTTCGGGTTATGACTAGACCTGGCCATTCGCAGTCTAAACAAAATGTCTGGTTAGTCCGAAATTCCTCTTGACAACACATCTGCAAATATTGGCGGAGATGCGTGATAGGCCATTTTTTATCAACTTGCCGGACAGGAGGTTCCGATAAACATTACCGAAGCTCGTGATTATGGGGGGCCGTGCGAATCGGCATTCCCTTCAAAAAGGCTGTCCAGACAGCCCCGGACACACTCAAGGAGGATGTTGTGTCGAAGAAAATGCCTATTGGTATTGCTCGATCGGTTCTGCGCCGCGGACTTCCGGTGGCCGTCCTTTCGGGAGTTGTGCTGGCAAATTGGGGAGGCGTTTCGTCCGATCGTTTGTGGGCGGCCGATCCGCCGGCTCCGCCCGGCAACAAATCGCCGGTTGACGTTCCCGCCGCGCCGCCTGCGGAGGCTTCGGTCAAGGCCGTGATGTTGGAGGATGGCTCCCTCCTGAAGCTATCGGATCTGCTGGGCTCCGAGATTGCGCCCATTGATCTTGGCTCGGCTCTTAACCTGGCAGGGGTGCAGAATCCCGAAATGTTAATCGCCCGGCAGCGCGTGATCGAAGCCGTGGCCGAGCGGCAACTTGCAGCGGCGGGTTTGCTTCCATCGCTTCGCGCGGGGTTTAGTTACGACGACCACACCGGCCCGCTGCAACAGTCATTCGGGAACATTCTCTCCGTAAGCCGCAGTGCGCTGTATGCAGGAGCGGGGGCATTTGCCATCGCCGCAGGAACGGTGAACGTTCCCGGTATCTATTGGAACAACAACCTCTCGCAGTTGTTCATCGACAATCTCAAGGCGAAGACCACCATTTACGAGCAACAATACCACAGCCGAGCGGTGGAGAACCAGGTTCTGCTCCGCGTGGCGGTGGGGTACAACAACTTGTTGCGAACGACGGGGCTGAGGGCGGTTCTGGCGGAAAACCTGGCCGACGCCCAAGAAGTGGTGCGGCTGACGGAAGCCTACGCCAACGCAGGCGGTGCCAGGCAAGCCGATGCGGATCGTGCCAAAGGGCTTGCCGGCTTGTTTGCCTCCCAGGTGCAGCACGCCGAAGGGCAATTGCTGCTTGCCTCGGCCAGTCTTGCCGAAGTGCTAAGTCTCGATCCTTCCATCCGGTTGCAGCCGGTGGAAGATCGCTACGTGCCGATGGCGATGGTTCCCGATCCGATTCCGCTCTGCGAACTGGTGGGGATGGCCATTATGCAGCGGCCGGAACTGCAAGAGCGGCAGATGGCGATTAAAAAGTCGATGTTGGCGCTGCGAGGATCGAAAATGCTGCCTTTCTCGCCGACGGTCATCCTCGGTTTCTCTTACGGTGGGGAAGGTGGCGGAAGCAACCTTGCCGCCCAGCCCGTCGGCACACAGCCATTCGCCCGGGGCCAAGAGCGTTTCGGGAATTATGCGGAACGGCTCGATTTCGATGCGGTCAGTTATTGGATGCTGAAAAATATGGGTGTGGGCAACTTAGCCGACATTCGGGAGGCAGAAAGCAAGCTGCACGTCTCCAATTTTGAATTCCTGGCCCAACTCGACACCGCCCGGGCGGAGGTCGCCCGAGGTTATGCCCGCACCCACGCCCGTTTCGCGCAGATTGCCACCGCAGAAGAAGCGATTCGCACGGCCCAAGAGGGCTTCGCAGAAGATAAGAAGAGGGTTCAGGGTAAACAGGGATTGCCCATCGAGTTGATGGACACGCTCAATTTGTTGGCCCGTGCCCGCGAGGAGTATCTGCGGGCGATTACCGACTACAACCAGGCACAATTCGAACTCTACGTGGCGCTGGGCAACCCTCCGGCCGACATGCTGGCCCGCCCGGTGCCGCTCGAAGGGGCGGATGTTCCCGACGAACCCGACAAAGCGGTTCCCGCACCGAACCCGGCCGCAAAGCCGGAATAGCCGCTTTTGACGGCGACGACGGAAACCGCCGCCTTTCCCCTTTTGATTTCGAGGAACACAAGGATGATCCAGATGTGGCATGGAATACCTAAAGGCCGTCTCGCAACGGCCCTGTTAACTCTCTCGTGTTGTTGTGCTACGGTCACACCGGCGGTCGCGGCTCCCCCCGGCAGCCCGGCGGATGGAGCCGAGGCCAAGTCGGCGAAGCCCGATGCGGATTCCAAAAAGATGGAATCGTCCGACACGAAAGATGCTTCGGAAAAAATGCCGCGCGAGAAGACGAATCTCGAACGCTTGCGGGAACGCCCGGCGACCGCCATCGACCTGCCTAGTGCCTTATGGCTTGGAGGCGTGCGGAACCTAAATCTGCTGCTTGCGCGGCAGCGTGTTGTGACCTCGGTTGCCGAAAGACAATTGGCGGCGGCTCAGATTCTGCCCACGCTCCGCGCTGGGACGAACTACGACTATCACTCCGGCCCCTTGATGCAGTCGAGCGGCAACGTACTCGAAATCAAGCGCAGCTCGCTCTTTGTGGGGGCGGGGGCGGGAGCCGTCGCCGCCGGAACCGTGAGCATTCCCGGCGTCGGCTGGAATATGAATCTGGCGGAAGGGTTGTTTGGATACCTCGTCTCTCGGCAGGCGGTTGAACAGCAGAAATTCGCCAGCCGTGCAATGGAGAACGAGATGCTTCGGAAAGTGGCGACGGCCTATCTGGAGCTACTAAGAGCCGAAGGGAAGCGAGTGCTGGCTTTGCGAACGCTTGCCGAAATCGACAGAATTCGCGAACTGACCCGCAGCTATGCCAAAGCCGGGGCCGGACGACAGGCCGACCTCGAACGGGCCGCGACGAATTTAGAATTTCGCTCGACGGAAGTCACGCTGGCCGATTTCAATTCGGTAGCCGCCTCGGCTCACTTGGTGCAACTTTTGAATCTCGATCCCGACGTGCGACTGGTTCCCGCGGATGAATCGGTGATTCCCACGCCGATTGTTCCCGATCCGATCCCCGTGTGCGAATTGTTGGCGATGGCCGCCTTCAACCGCCCCGAATTATCCGCCCAACAGGCTTCGATCCAGCAGGCGATGTTGAACTTGAAGATGAAGAAGTTACTTCCCTTCTCGCCCCAGGTAATTCTGATGTTCAGTTCGGGGGCGTTCGGCGGTGGTGCCGACATTGTTTCCGGGAGCAACACTCCCCCGGTGGCCGCGAATGACATCCGAACCCAAGGACTGGCCTTCGGGGCCCCCGTCAATCAGCCGGCATTCGGCAGGTTCGGCACGCGGGTCGATTTCGATGCGATCACCTATTGGACCCTGCAAAACATGGGCGTCGGCAATCTCGCTCAAATCCGCTCGGCCCGCAGCAAGCTGACCCAAGCCGACTTGGCGAAGCTGCAAACCCTGAACAAGGTCCGCCGCGAAGTCGCCACGGCCTACGTGCGGACGCATACGCAATTCGCCATGATCGAGACCAGCGAAAAAGCGGTTCTGAACGCGAGACGAGCCTTGCAAGAAGATGTGCAGCGGATTCGCGGGTTCGAGGGCTTGCCGCTCGAAGTGATCAGCAGCCAAAAGTTGCTGGCCGAGGCTCGGCAAGATTACCTCGATTCGATCATCAACTACAACCAAGCCCAACTCGATTTGTTCGTGGCGTTGGGCCAACCGCCCGCCGACACGCTGGCAAGACCCGTTCCCAAAGATGGCGAGCCTGCCGAAGCGGCTGGCACTTCCGGCGAGGGAGGGGCTGCTCCGCCATCGCCTGCAAAATAAGAAATCGTAAACCAGCGGTTGCACCGCCATCCGGCGGCGCGAAGAACTTTTCTCTCGGCTTGCCGTCGGCGTGCAATAGACGTTTCCGTTCATGGATCGAACTCGATCAGGACGGAAGCAGCACAAAGGCTTCAGGCGATCGATTCGGACGTGCCCGGTTCCTCGAACCGAGATGACCCCAAATTGTTGAGGCCCGCGCTACCGGATGAGCCTCTCGACCCATTCATTCACAAACGATATGGTATCCCATGAAGACCTCTTCCTTGTGCCGCACTTCGTTCCGCCGAAAACTGGCCAAACGCACTGCGGTTGCGTGCCTCGGATTGTCGGCCCCGCTGTTGCTGGCAGCGGCTCCTCCCGCCTCTCACCCCATTTCCAAACACCTGGGCGTTTGGAGGGTGAGCGAGACATCCATTGGCGATGAGAAACCGCCTGAATCAAAAGCGGGCGACTTAAAACCCAACGAGTCGAAGCCCTTCGACTTGAAACCCAGCGACTTAAAGCCGATTGAAGCGAAACCCAGCGAACCGAAGCGGATTGATGTGAAGTCCGCTGACTCGGCTCCGTCCGCCGATCCCGACAAATCATCGAGGTCGTCTGAAGGGCTGATTATTTCCAAGCCCGATCCGGTCAACGTGGGGGCTTCGATAAATGTGATTCCCTTGGGCGAAGAGCAATTGATCGATCTGACGACGGCTCTTCGGCTCGCCGAAACCGCCAACCCGCAGATCGCGATTTCGCGGCAGGGTATTCAGACGGCGATGGCGAAACAGCTTGGAGCCAAGGCGCTGGCTTTACCCCACCTGCGGGCCGGGATGAACTTCCACCTCCATAACAACGTCTTGCAGACTTCGTTCGGATTATTGCGGCACGTCAATTCGCGTTCGTTTTACTTTGGCGGCGGTGCGGCAACCTTGGCCGCGGAAACGCTTGCCCTGCCTGCCATCCAGATCGACACTCATCTCGGTGAAGCCCTGTATGCGCCCTTGGCGGCCCGCCAACACGTGAACGCCAGCCATTTTGAATCAAGAGCCACGATTAACGAGGTCTTCCTGGAAGTCTCCACGCAATACCTGGAACTGATGGCCGCCGAGGCCGAATTGAAAGCGATTCAACAGTCGGAAGCAGAATTGGGAGAGATCGTCCGCATCGTGGATGCGACAGCCAAGGTGGGGAGAGGTCGGGAATCCGACGCCCGCCGCGCTCGCACCGAGGCCCTTTTGACGCGGCTCGAAGAAGAACGGGCTCAGGAAAAAGTCGCCATCGCCGCAGCTGACCTGTCCCGGATTTTGCACCTCGATCCTTCGACTCGGCTGCACACGCCGGGAGGAGCCATCGCGACCGTCGATCTGATAGATCCCAATGAGGCTTTGCCCTCGTTACTCGAAATCGCCCAGCGGGCACGGCCGGAACTGGCGGCCCGCCTCTCCGAAATTCAACGCCACGATTACGAGTACAGACAAGCGAAAACAAAACCGCTGTTTCCCAACGTGCAGGTCCGGTTCAGCGGCGGCGGGTTCAGCGGCACGACGAACCGCACCGACTTGGTCTCTGTCAGCCCCAACTATGGCCCTGTCCAAGGCCGGATCGACGTTGACTTTATCATGTACTGGCAATTGGACAACTTGGGGCTGGGAAACCTGGCGAGCACTCGGCAAAAACGCAGTGAACGCGAAATCGCCACGCTCGACTGGCACCACGAGCAAGCCAAGATCCGCGATGAAGTGGTGACCGCCTACGGGCGAATGGAACAAACGCTCGAAGCCATGAGCATCGCCGAACGGCGGCTCGGCAATGCAGAACGGGGATTAAAAGAAGATGTGCAACGGACCCAAGGCGGAGTCGGGCTGACGGTGGAAGTCCTCGACAGCATGAAACTTTTGATCCAAGCCCGCAATGCGATGATTACGGCCACCGCCGATTACGACATCGCCCAATTCGAATTGTACGTCGCCATCGGCCAGACTCCCGAAGCCACCCGCGTCGCCGAACCTTCCCTAGAGAACGTTGAACCGCAAATGCCCGCTCCGGGGGAAGCCCCCGCTCCGGCTCCCAAGGAAAATCCCTAATCTGTCACCACGGTCCAGAACTGGAGTGGAACTAAATGGATGTCAGCAGAGAAACGGCCCTGAGCAACCCGCTTTCTCATGGCCTTGGCGTCGCTTGGGAAATGCTCGTCAAAAGCACGAGGTTGTCGCGATGGACGGCTTCCACGTAGGGCAGGCTGCCTAGAATGGAGGCGATGTCTTCGGTGCGTTTCCCGCGAATTTGCAGCCAAGATCGCGGGCGGGGTAATTGGTCAGGCCGCGAGCGATTTCCTGGCCCGACGCATCCACGAGCGAAACCAATTCGCCCTTGATGAACTCGCCTTCCACGTCGGTAATGCCGATGGCCAACAGCGACCGACCACGTTCGGCGATCGCCCGGCAAGCCCCTTCATCCAACAGAAGTCGGCCTTTGGGTCGGACGGTGTAACCAATCCACCGTTTCCACGCCGGCACGGTTTTGCCTTCCGCCAGAAACAGCGTGCCGATTTCCTCGCCACCTAAAATTCGATCCAGCACGTTAGGCATGGTTCCGTTGGCGATAATCACGTTTTCGCCCGACGGCCGTCGCCATGCGGACGGCGGACAACTTCGATTGCATCCCCCCCGTGCCGCGCGAACTCCGCGAAGCCACCGCGAGATCCAACAGCGAATCGTTCCATTGTTCGACCAAAGGGATCGGCTTGGCCTCCGGCAAATTGGGGTCGGCATCGTAAAGTCCATCCACCACCGAAAGAATAATCAACAACGGATCGGGCAGCAAATTCGTCGACCATCGCCGCCAGTTGGTCGTTGTCGCCGAATTTCATCTCCGCCACGCTCACGGTGTCGTTTTCGTTGATGATCGGCACGGCCCCGTATTCGAACAGAGTATGCAGCGTGTTGCGGACGTTGAGATACCGCGCACGGGTTTTGAAATCGTTGCCCGTCAACAGACATCTGGGCCGCATGGTAGCCGTGGGGACGCAGGCAATCATCGTACAACCGAATCAAATGGGCTTGCCCGGTGGCGGCGGCGGCTTGGAGATGCGGCAGATCGCGGGGACGTTCCTTCAGCGAAAGCAAACTCATGCCCGCCCCGACCGCGCCGCTGGAGACGATCACCACCCGCCGACCGCTTTCGTGAACGCGGTGAATTTGTTCGGCCAAACTCCGCAGCCGGACCACATCCAACGAACCGTCCTCTTGAGAAAGCACGTTCGTGCCGATCTTGACGACCAACGTTTTTGCGGTTTCGACCACCTCGCGCCGCACAAGATTTTCCATAACATTGCCAAGGGATTAGAACGAAAAACATGTGAGCGGCAAGGCGCTAGCCGCCGGTTTTTTCCATCCGAAGAACCGGCGGCTACCGCCCTTGCCGCTCATTTTCGCAGGACAGTTCCACGAACGATCCTAAGTATGATAACCCCCGGCCCGGCTTGTCCACCATGCCGAGTTTTGGTCCGCAGTTCCTTGGCGTTACGCAAACGGGGCGATGCCCAAGTGCAGCGTTTGATAGCGGCCGTATTCCCGTGAACCCCAGCGAATCCGCGATGCGGGCGGAACCGACGTGTTGCGCACAACCGCCAATACTGCACGATGCGTTCGTTGTCCAATCCCCACTGCGACAACGCTGAAACCACCGCCCGCCCGTAACCTTGACCGCGAAAATCGCGATGCACCAACACGCCCACATCCGCTATGCCTTGGCCTTGATCGATCAAACTCGCGGCCGCGGCCAATCGGTTTCCCGCATAGGCTCCAAAAATGGCCGGGTGATCGATGTTGACTTCGCCGGCTTGCTGCTCGGCGAGCGAACATCCCTGGTGCATCACCGTCAAATCGTGGCTGTCTGCCGCCGAGAGTTGGCGGACTTCAGGTTTGATGAAAGGCCGAAACTCCGCCGGGTTCAGATAAAGCACTTTTTCCGCAGGGCTGACTTTCCATTCCTGATCGGGGAATGCCATGGAAACCGCCTCGGCTGTTCGCGGTGCATCTTTGGCTTGCGACTTCGCCCATTTGGACAGCAACATCTTCGTGCCCGGCGGCAGCGCGAATTAACGTGCGTATCGCATTTCCAAAACGGCCATCCGGGCAGGGTCCACATCCTCGCGGCAACGGGTTGCATGCCCCAGATTGCACATGTTCCAAGCAAACAACCGAATCTCTCAGCCCAATAAGCATCGATCGCCTCGGCTTGGGAATGTCGCATCTCGGCTCATTTCTTTTTGGGGCGAAAGGCAACGAGGCGGCTTTCGTGGGTGGTCAGGTACGGCCCTTCGATCAAATCCACGCAATAGGGAATCGCCGGGAACACGGCATCCAGGCATTCGGCGATGGCCTTGGGTTGGCCCGGCAAATTGAGGATCAACGACTTCCCTCGAATGCCCGCTGTCTGCCGGGATAAAATCGCGGTGGGCACTTTTTCCAAAGAGACTTTTCGCATCAGTTCGCCGAAGCCGGGCAGCATCTTTTCGCAAACCGCGATTGTGGCTTCGGGAGTGATGTCTCTCGCCGCCGGTCCCGTGCCGCCCGTCGTAATTACCAACGAACAATGGTCGTAATCGCACATTTGCTTGAGGGCATCTTCCACGTAATCGCGTTCATCGGAAACGATCCTCGCCACCGGATGCCAGTCGCAAGAGAGAACCTCCGACAAATACGATTGAATCGCCGGCCCGCCCCGGTCTTCGTACTCGCCCCGGCTGGCCCGATCCGAAACCGTCAAAATGCCAATGGGAATGGATTGCGTCTCAGCGGACATAGTTTTGCTCCTGCAAAAACGAGCGGCAAGCTGCTCAGGGATTTATCAGCGGGAATCGCCATCGGCCAACGCGGGCAGCGTGTCCATCACCCGCTTGAGGCGCTGCAAAGCACGCACGTAACGGGCGCTGGCGGCTTGCTCGGTCAACCCCAACACCAAGGCGGCTTCGTGATTACTGAGTTCTTCAAAATGCCGGAGCGCCAGAATCTCGCGGTCCAACTCGCTCAAAGTTTGCAGGGCCGTGTCCAATTGGCGGGTTTGCTCGGCCCGCATCATCGCATTGCTGGGCGAAGACAAATTCCCCAACAAATGAAACGACAAACAAGTGGAAGTCGATTCCGAATCCCAGTTGGCATGAATCGAACGCTCGCGGTTGGCCGTGCGTTTTTCCGCCCCCAAATGCCTGCGGTGGAGTTCAATCAACGCCTGCGTCACAATCATGCGGAACCAAATGAAGCAAGACCGCGAAGCATCCGAAAGAAAATACTTAATCCGGCTTTCCGCTTTCAGCCACGCATCTTGCAGCACATCATCCGCATCGACCCGGCCCTGAAGCCTAGGATGCAAACGGAAATGCACAATCCGCCATAAGCGGGGCCGATAAAACAAAAACAACTCAGCCAACGCTTCGCGGTCCCCAGCCACCACGCGGTTGACCAACTCGCGAAAGTTCCGCGGCTCGCCTTCCGAAGGCTGCGAATCGTCGATCGCGGAAGCGGCGTTATCTTTCATGGAAACCAAGTCAACCGTGAAGGATTCAAGAAGGGAATGATGTGAAGAGCAGTTTCAATTGATACCGCCCGCTTCCATTATGAAACCAACCATCCCCCTTTGGCAAGCTCTGATGGAAAGCGGCCGTTTCGCGTATGTGTTTCACAAAAGCCGATGACTTTCTTCCGTGAAAATCCCTTTGTTTTCCAAGGTTTTGAATTTTGGCCGCCTGCGGCAGCTTGTCTGACAGTACGATTGACTGGTTGACCAAGACATTTATAACAAACCGAACAACAGGTGCTAAGTGACATCCCCGCCGTCGCCTGATTTGCAGTTTCAGATTATGCTCAACTATCTCCCAGTTCTCGCCAAGACTGTTCCAATTGCTTTAAAAATGATTGATGTCTGCGAAACGTGAACGAGGCATGGAAGTCGATTCGATTTCCAAACCGAAAAGACAAAAAGCTCGAAAAGCTAGCGGTGTAATCCTTGTTTGCGTTCCCGCAAGAAATCCGCGTAATCAATCAAAACCTCCTCGATCGAAACCGAATTGCCGGCAGTCATCAGATTCTCGAAGTCCCTGACTGTGAAAAGCATCAATGGCCCCACATTATCAGGTGCAATGTTCCGCCGCCAAAGTGCTTGTGAAACGGCGCTGTAACCATTTTGTTGCCCAACTAATTTCCCAATGACTCATCAAAACATACCAAGACAGGGAAATACGATTGCATTTTGAAAGGTCGATTTCGTTTTGATTTGATCGGCGGTTCCTCCCACCCAAAATTCGGGCAATAGTGTTGGCGAACCGAAAGATACCGCTCTTTTGTTGCGAGCTGCGAGCGACTCAATTCCTTTCATCAACTCAGTGGGAACACCTGCAAATCGTTGTCGTGTTGTCAACTGGCCAGCTTTGTATTCCATGATCACCGCCGTCGAAATCCAGTGAAGAATGCCATCGGCAGCTTCATCCGTTGTTCCGGAAAAATAAGGTGATTTGAGTAAACGCGGCCAATTCAGTTGAAGTTACAACATCATCTAATAGTCGGTTGAGATACGCTTGAAATAGAAACCCAAACAGTTCTCGGAACTTACCCTCGGGATCGGCATCCTGAAGCAAGAAGAAAGAACGCGGTCAACACACGCACTCACGAAAAGCGTGAGATCAGGGCAACAGTATCTATTTTCGGCAAGTCTTAGGAGCGTGGTTTTCACGGATGGGGGTGACATCCGATGCCCATGATTGACGCGTCCGCAGGAGTCGGATCGCCAATTCGTCTGGAGTCTGTGCGATCAATTCAAGGGCACATTCTCGCGAACTCGCGTCTAATTTCGAGCAAACTTCGTCTGTGACAACGTCGAAGCAAGAGTGGATTGAGGTTCGGTTCAAGATAATTCTACGAACAAACGAATATAGAGAGTTGCGAGGAGCCTGATGAAATAAGTGAGAGAAATGCGGTACTTCGCGATGAAAGCGTCTTCAAGAGTTGGTAGTTTCCGATTTGCCAATTCCTTTTGGAAGTCAGCCGTATTTGAGGTTGTCATCCCAGAGAGCAATTGACCATCCGAGCAGATCAAAATCGATTCGTGTATAGTCATAGCCCATCATTGGGACAAGAGCTGTTAGCATCCACTCAGTGAGATCGTCCTTTGAAAGAGTCGCCTGCCAATCTGAATCGATCGCACTGATTATGTCGTTCGCCATAAAGCACCCTGCCCACTCGACGAAAAACCTCATCGTTGGTAATAGTTAATTTATTCTGTCTGCAAGACACTATGATGATCTGAAGGACGAACCAAGTCGATCGTCGATGGAAGATCGCTCCGAGGTCCGCTCCATCCAGTCTCATTTCTGTTTCTACCGCCGCGCGTCCAATTCTCCGGAAAGACGATCTCGAACCCAGCGGAGTTGTGTCGCTGATGTCATTCCGCCCTTGGACAATAATGCCTTTGAAAAATGCAAACGCATCGAATTGCATCGTCCCGCGGAAGATCCGAGTACTTTTTGCACTAATCTCGGGGAGCGAGCACGATATCCCTGTGACATCTTTAAAGGATAGAACTGATGTACGTTTGCAAGAGCCGGATGCCGGTTCTTGCCATGATTCGAAGTGGGAAGCCAAAGTGACATTATGTGATATTCTTCTGAGAACCCTCAAATCTGTTTGAACCAATCGGAAAACCAATCACAACTATTCCCAGAGTTTGAGAATCTGTTTGGCCCAAAATCTGAATGTTGTTGTGCGGGGACGCGGCGGGTGGCTGGAAACATCAGTTTGTTGGGAGCGACGTGGCTTCGAGAATAGGTTTTATCGACAAACTGCCCCCAAAGGTATCGTGCCATTTTTGCTCATCAGAAATACCTCCTTCAGATTTTGAAAAGACCGAGACCTGCCAAAATGGGCAACGAGCACTTAATTATTAGTGCTCCTTATCCTTCGGTGGGTACGGGTCATTTCCGCGAGCAATGGTATCTTTGTTGCGAATCTTGCCATCCTTTCCTTTTGTTCTGCCAAGTTTCGCCACCCCCAGATTTTTGTAGGTCTTCTTTGGCGGCTTTCACGGCCTCCGTCTGTGTGTCATGCTTGCTCGCTGCTTTGGAAGCCCCAACCCGCTTATTAGCCCATTTTCCATCACCGTCCCTGTACACAATTCGGTCATGCTTTTTCGCCACTGGAAATCTCCTAGCTGAACCAACCCATCAAATATCTACAACTGTTCAATAATAGACATGTTCTCTTGCTTGGCAAGAGCAATTTTCCACAACATGTTGTATTTTTTATTTCACCAACACTACGCAAACAGAATTTCCTCGATTCCTTCCAGTGATCCCGTATATAGACCCAAAGCGGTGGGATGTGCGCTGGCAACTTGTTGCCAGTGCGAGTGCTTGACCCGCTTTCGGCGTGTTTATCCGTGGGTTCATTTTGTTTCAGCGGGCAAGCTTCCGCGCGGGCGGCGAGGGTGTCGGCGACTAGGGTATCTATAAAAAGTTGCGAAGCGTGGTACATCAACATGGGGAACACTGCGAAGGGAATTCCTTGGCCTGGCCCTAGTAGATTGGGATTGCCTAGCATGTTGGCTGCGGTGGCGATTAACACACCGATGGGCAGCGTCTTTTGACTGCTGGCAAATACGATGGCGGCCCGGTTCTCGCGGGAGAAACCCATCGCTCCGCTGCCCAGCCAACCGACGAGCATTGCCGTTAGATGAATGACGATGCAACTGCCCCAGACTAAGAAGACTGCCGCCCAACTGGGATGCGGTCCTTCGCCGCCGAGTTGTTTGCCCGCGCGAAATGCGGCTAGAAACACCAGCACCAAAATCAGCGATCTGCGCCACCACGCCAATGGGCGTTTTCCGGCGGGCGGCGAATTGGCCCAAGCGGGGAATCTGCCGCAAGCCCTGGCCGGCCAAAGTGGGCAGCAGCACCACGAACAGCAGGCGAAAGATCATGTCCACGGTGTTCAGCGTCACGCCGTGCCCCAACGTGAGATTCAACCAAAACGGCGTGGCGAGAAAGCAAATCGTGTTCGTCAGCAAGGTGACCATCAGCGAGACGGCATCGTTGCCTCGGGCTTTGCGGGTCCAGACCGAAGCCGCCGCCAGCGTGCAGGGCACGGTTCCGGCGATCATCAAGCCGATCTGAAAATCACGGATTTGTTGCAATCCCGACAACCCCCAAGCCAACAGCGGAATCCCGCCGTAGTTGACCAGCGAAGCCCACAAAACCGGACCGGGCGAACGCACCGCCGCCTTCAAGTGATGGGTATCCAAACTAAACGCCATCAACAACAGCACCACCGCCGTGATGATCTGCGAGAACTTCAAGCGGGCCAAAACCCCTTCTTTAACGGGGACTTCGACATCAGACGGCTTGGTTTCCGAGGAAGTCTGCTCGGCATTCGTGGGCGGGCCACTGGGAGCTTGCGATTGCATGCCCCCAATCAATCCCAAGGGAATCAGCAAAGCCAAGGCCACTAAAAACCAACGCTTCTGAAGAAAAGCCATCATGCCTGCTATCGTTCTTAAAAATTGGGTTTCGATGCGTCTTGTTTCGCGCGGATTGTCCCGATCAGATCGCTCGGTCATCCGCATAGCCTTGGACTATAATTACAAAGCATCGTTCGATCAATTACTGTGCGCTTTGAGTCAGGCAGATTTGGGATCGACAAGTGGCTGCTTAAAGTGACACACAAGCTCGCTGCCTAGCGATGAACGACTCGCCGCAGAGTTCAAAGAGATGATGGGGTCAAAAGACTCAGCTTGGCGATTGTTGCTTCCGTTTCTTTGCCATCAAACTTCCCTTCCTGGACTACGGCAGAACCCAAAGATTCTACCTTAGCAAGTGGTCCAGTTTTCGGGGTCCAGCGCAATCCTCAAAGCCAAATGCGCAGACTATGGCAACTCCATCAATCACTATGGCAATCTGGATTTGACCCTCCCGATAAACGGCGCACCGCAGAGCGGGGCGATTACCGAGTTGATTGCGTAGCAACATCGCTCAATCCGATTTCGCGGTGGTCTTCTGAAGCGTTCGCAACGCCCTTCGCTCAGGGATGTGCCACTCAGAAATGCGACAGTAATTTTCTCGCCCAATCTTAGTAAGGCAGAACAACCCGCGGCCTACGAGACATCCCAGCGTGCGATTCGAAGGTGCGAGAAAATTGCCACAGAGTCTCCCACGGTGATCACATCCGATTGACCGTGAGATGATCCGGCAGGCGAGGATCTGTCGCCGAGGTTACTTGGCGGCCAAGATGTCATGAATGGGTTGGCCTTCGGCGATGCGGAAGGGGCGGCCGATGTCGGAGAGGTTTTGTTTTCGCGGATCGATCTCGACCGCCCGGCAAAGCGTGGCCAGCAAATCGCCCACATCGGTTTGGCCTTCGGTAACGCTCATGCCATCGGCACTGGTTTGGCCGTAAGCCTGGCCGCCTTGAATGCCGCCGCCCGCGAGCACTGTGGTCCATGCCGCCGGGGAAGTGGTCGCGGCCGGCATTGCCGTTGATGCGGGGGGTGCGTCCGAACTCGCCCATCCAAAGGATTGTGGTGGATTCGAGCAGCCCTCGGTCTTTCAGGTCTGCGAGCAGCGAACTCCAGCCGGCGTCCAGACTTTCCGACAGAGTTTTGACGGTGGTAAAGTTTTGCTGGTGCGTATCCCATAAGCCCGAGTTCCCCAGCGTGACTTCCACGAAAGAAACCCCTTTCTCAACCAGTCGGCGTGCCAGCAAACAGCCTTGTCCGAAGACCGTCGGGCCGTATCGTTCGCGGACCTCGGCGGGTTCCTGCGACAGATCGAACACCTGGGAATCACTGCCGTTCATCAACTCCGCCGAGCGGTTTAAGGTGGTGGTGTGGGCTTCGGAGAGCGGGCTGCCGTGTTTCTTGAGAAAATCGTTTTGCACTTCGCTGAGAAGCGCCAGACGCTGATCGGATTGCTTGCGGCCCACGCCCGGCGCAGGGTTTCAGATTGTCCACGCCGAATTCGGGAAGATTGCCCGTCGGTCCAAACGGGGCTTGCTTGGTTTCAACCACGAGCGGAGCATACTTCGGCCCCAAAAATCCAGGCGAGCCGGCTTGCGGATTAAACATCGAAGCCGAGGCAATGCTTACGAACTGCGGCAACGGGCTTTCGTGGCGGCCGAGTTCTTTGGAAACCAGCGAACCCAGCGTGGGGAACTCCACCGGGCCGCCCGGCGGTCGGCCCGTCCGCATGAGATACGTGCCGCGTCCGTGGTCGCCTTCGCGGGTGCTCATGCCGCGGAGAATCGCGAGATGTTCCGCGTGCTGGGCGAGTTTCGGCAGGTGCTCGCTGATTCTCAGCCCCGGCACGGTGGTGGCAATCTCGCGAAATTCCCCGCCGTTGGGGTGATTGGGTTTAAGATCGAAGGTATCAATTTGGGAAGGTCCGCCCGTCATCCACAACAAAATGCAATGCCGGTTTTTTTGCTGCGCGTCGATCGCCGCCGCGAGCGCGGGCATCCAAGCACAAAGCCCCGCCGCCCCGGAAGCCACCGACACGGACCTGAGCAAATCCCGCCGCGACAACACCGCCCGATTCACAAGTTGAGTTCGCATGGAAGACTCCTGGAATGCATTTTTAGGTGGGGTTAGGATTGCCAAGAAAACAACTTCAATGTTTTGTGTGCCATGCCCACGGCTTTGCGTGGGCATGTTTTCTCTTGGGAAGGGGACTTGTTTCGATCCGACATGGCCACTCAAAGCAGTGGCCATGCCACCCATCGCTGACATGGCTCGGCTCGCCGAAAACTGAAAGCCCAGACCAGCGGAGAACAAAACCTTGGTGATTGGGATTTGGTGATTGGGATTTCCCCTTCAGTGATTCAACAAAAACTCGGAACTATTCAGCAAGACCCACAACAAATCGCCGAGTTCCTGGCCGTGGCTGCCGGTTTCACGGCGTTTGGCGAGGAATTCCCGCACTCTTTGGCGTTCGGCTTGGGTAGGGTTGCGGCTTAATGTCGCGAGATACAAAATCACCAACCGGTCCTGATCGGTGAAGAATGGGCCGTCTTCAAGAGCCGCGAGCAGATCGCACTTTTGCACATCCGTCATGCGGGCGACCAACGGGCCGTTGAGCAAACTCAGCATCTGCGGAATGCCCGCTTGAAACTCTGTGGCCGACTGCGTGGGAGCCGTCAGACTGGTGAGGAACTGCTGCTTTTCCATAGCATCTACTGGCAGTTGGCCCGCCGGGGAACGCCGGCCCGAAACAGCCTTGGTCAAACACGCGTAAATTTGCTCAGCGGTCAAACTTCGCACGGCCATCACGTGAAACAATTCCGGCCGCACCCTGGTGCAGGGTTCGGCATGGCTCGCTAACTGATAAGCCCGCGTGCCGGCGAGGATGGTCAACAACCGGTTCAGATCATAGCCGTTTGCGACAAAATCCTTCGCCAAGAGATCCAAAATCTCTTTGGTCAGGACGGCATCGGCGGCGGTGAGGTCATCCACCGGCTCGACCAGGCCGCGCCCGAACATCAGCGACCAGGCGCGATTCACGGCGGCTCTGGCAAACCAGGGATTGTCCGCCGCGACCATCCATGCCGCCAGCCGGGATCGGTACGATTCGCCGGTAGGCATGAGCGGTTCCTTCGTGCCGGGGAACTGCGGTCGGGCGAACTTGTCGGTGTCGGGAATCAAAATCGGCTGCGGCCCGCCTTTGCTCTCAACAGCGACGATTCTGCTTCCAAACACCATAGGATTTTGAGGGGAAACATCGGCAAAGAACGCCGTGAAATTCCAAAACTCCTCGCGGGTCCATTGATGGAAGGGATGGTCGTGGCACTCGGCACACCCCATTTGCAGACCGAGAAAGACCCGCGCGGTCACATCGGCGACTTTTTGCGGTTTGTTGCCGGCACTGCCCGTCAAGAGGGCTGTGCCTTGCTCTTTCAGGGGGCCGGTTCCTGAGTTGGGGTCAACTAGGTTGAGTGTAAGTTCCTTCCAAGAGGCCCCTTCCTGAAGCCGCCGAAACAGCCAGCCTTCGAAGGTTGGGCCGCCCAGGCCAGTATCGGGGAGGATCACATTAGTCAGCACGCGGGCGAGATGCGCGGAATGCTCGGTGGTGCCCAACAGGTTTTCAATCAACCGCTGCCGTTTGTCGGGGCGCTGGTCCGCAAGAAATTCCCGCACCCGCCGGACATCGGGAATGCAGCCGGTCAAATCCAACGACACCCGCCGCAGAAAGGTCGCATCATCCGCGAGACTCGCCGGCCTCACGTCGGCTTCGGCCCATAATTTTGCGAAGGCTTCATCAACCTGCCGGCTGACTTGGATGGGCGGAACCGTCGGCTCCGCAGCCTGACTTTCGCGAGACAGCCCCCAGCAACCGCAGCCCAACAACAGCAACAAATATCGCGGCATGGTTAGTTCTCCTGTTTCGATGAGGCTTCGCGAAACCGCGCATCGGCGGCGAGGGCTTCTTCCAAGGTGACGGTCTGGTCACGGTTTTGATCCAGCCGCTCAAACACGGTCTTGTCGCCGGGGAATTCTTCCGGGGACAGCGTGCCATCCTGGTTGCGGTCCAGGCGATAAAACCAAGGCGGACCGGCGTTTTGTTGTTCTGGGGAGAGATAAGGCAGTTTGGGCGTTTCGCGTTCCAACACGATCCGCACGATAAACGGGATCTCCGCCTGCGAGAGTTTTTGATCTTTGCCGCCGTCCAACTCGGCAAGGATGTTTCCCAACTGGGAAAGCTCCCGCTGTGAGAGCCGGCCATCGTTGTCTTGATCCAAATAGGCAAACAATCCCATAAGCGTGGGCGAACTGCGAAAGATTACCCGCCCGCTGCTCGCCGCGATGCGAGCAGGCAAGAGATCCGCCAGATAGGTTTCCAATTCCCGTTCCGAAAGTTTCCCATCGGCATCAGCATCCATCAACAAAGCGTGTTCGCTGAGAAACGCGGGAAAGTTCTCGTCCTGGGTGATTCGCTTTTCGTCGCCAAGCGTGGCAAATTCGCGGCGAAGCACTCGCCGCGTTTGTTCCAAAACCCTGAGCGAAGGCGGACGGACGGAAAACTCCACTTGAAGCAAACCTTGCCGAAGTATGATGCGGGCTGCGTCCTTCTGAAAAGTTTTTGTCGTTTTCTCGATTGTGAGTTTCCACGCGGACAATCGGTCGCCGGAGAGTTGCACGCGGAACTGGGCATTGGCCTCGGCGGTGGTTCCTGGAGTGAGAATTTCATGACGGATGGGGTAGTTCTCCAACGTCGGCAACGGATAAGGCGCGGAAGTCGCGACATTCTCGCCGGAGGGCACAACGTTGTCCGGCGAAGGTTCGAGTTCCTGGGCCGACAACAGACCGTCGGCATCGCGGTCCCGCCGCATCAACTCTGGGGCGGCTTTAAGCTCCCCCGCATCGAGATAGAAATCCCGGTTCTTGTCCAAGAGCAAAAACAGCGACATCATTGCGCCGGGGCCTCTAAAGTTCAAAGAGCCAAACGCCACCGGGCCGTCGCCGTAGGCAGCGTAATAGGCTTTCAGTTCCTGCGGGCTGACGAACCCGTCGCTGTCGTCGTCCAGGACGAGGAAGTTAAACGCGATGTGCGTTTCGCTGCTGTTTCCGCTTTTGGAATCTGCCAAGCGGAACAGGGGGGCGGGCAACCGCCGGGCTTCAAGTTCCGAAAGCCGGCCATCCCCGTTGGCATCCAATCGGGCAAACAGCAAATCGTGATACCGCTCCTGCACTTTCTGAAAATGTTTAGCCCAATCCTCGCCGTCGGCCAAAATCGAAACCCGCAGCCGAAACGGCGGATCGGCTCCGATCAGCAAATCCACATCCTCCGCCAAGACGGATGACAGCAGGCCCATTACTATTGTGGCGAACATCACCCCAATGCGAATGATCGAGTTGAAATGGTAATCGAACCGCATGATTTAGGTTCCATCAAAAAAGCTGTTTGCCTTTCAACGGCGAATTCCGTCACATCACTGCATTTGAATTGTTTGCAGGTAGGCTCCGGTCAGATCATAGAGACGGAGGATCGCCGCAGGCGGATGGGAGCGGTCGTAAAGAAACACTTCCGCTTGCCCGTTGGCTTGCGGAACGCTCACGAGGATCAGATTCTCTAGGTCGGGAACCTTCGCCGAAGGCGGCAAGTTTTGGATCAACTTGCCGAGGGTCAGAACTTGAGCTTCGCTGAGTTGCCGCTGTTTGGTATTTTGGGTGGCATGGTCGTAAACTTCCCGCGCTGTGGCCACGGTGGATGCGGACAAGTCGGCTGTGCAAACCATTGCCACACTCGGACCCCCGCCGAAAAACCACGACGTGCGAATTTGGTTTCTGCCTACCTCTTTAAGCCAGGCGACGTTGGCGATGAAGGCCGGGGATTGCGGATAGGCCGCCAACGGATCGGCCTTTTGAGGAACGGCCGCGGACGATTTTTCCTCTTTGGAGGCCCCATCCTGCGGTTTCAGCCCCTTGATGAGTTCTTTCAGCTCTTTCAACTCCGCTTCGATTTGCTGCATTCGCTGCATTTCTTTTTGGAGGGTTTTGACTTCCTGATCCAATTCTTTCAAGCGTTTGAGATCCTCGGCGGGAACCCTCACCATCACAGGAGGCTGCGGCACGGGGGTCTGCGCATAGGTGCTGCTCGCGGTGACTTTCTCGGCCCATTGCGTGTTGTCTTTGGCTTTGAGGGCCACGGCGTCGATTTCGTTCCAACCGGGGACAGCAGGCGAATCGAAATACAGTTTTACCTTCCGGACTTTGAATTTCGTCTTGATGGGGATGACCGAAGTCCCGCGGGCGGCGGTGCGGGGAGTGGGATCGCTGCCCATCCAGGCCATGTGCTCTTTGCCGTCTTCGTCGAACACAGCCACCTTTTCCAGCGAGCCGGGGTTGTAGGTTTCATGCACGACCACCGCGGTGGGCATCACGGCTTCGGGATATTCGCAGATCAGCCATTCCTTCTGGCCATCTTGCGATTGCGAGGCCCAGGCCGTTTGAATATCGCCGGCCCCATTGGTGTCGGGTGGGCCTTCGGCTTGCTCCGGCCCCCAAGACCGCTTGGCGGTTTGTCGAACCGGTCGTTCCAAAAAATCCACGTTCCGATCCGGGGGTTGCGGTTGTTGAGCATCCTCCTGCGGTTGTGGAACCACTCCGGAACCGGGCACAGTCGCCGGAGGAGATCCTACGGGTTTTACGGTTGCCGGCGGGGCGACGGAATCGGCCGCCGCTTTCGATGCGGGTGACAGGAACGCCAACAGCCCCCCCATCATCACCAATCCCAATACCGCCGTTTCAGCCAAAGAACGTGACCAGGACATCGCAGCCTCCTCGAAATGCAAAATGTAACGAATGCGGGCAAAGATGTGTTCTCGTCCAAAAAACGCCACCAGAACGGCGACGGCTTGGGCTTCTTCATTCCGGCGAGGGTGACCAGAGTCTTGGCGAACAGCCGCCGGTCTTTCGATTCGATCACTTCGACGAGCGTTCTTCTCCCCGCCGGTGGATTGATTATCCCAGATTGGGACGAGCAAGCCGAGACCGCAGTTCCCGTTTTTCAGTCATGTTACAAGGATGTTACAGTTCTTGTTTGGAGGATTTCTTTCGCCCTTATGCCGTTGTGTAGCACGCGCTGGGATATTCGCATAAGATAACGCCGATATTTGTGCCACGCCAATCAATCTCGCTCCGCGACCACAAACCTGGGGAAAGTCACTTTTCTGAGTGCCGACTCTTCTTGGGGGAGAGATCCTTATTGTCGGGCATTGTTGAACAACTTCTCTAACTGCCGACCTGATGAGAAAGCCGAACGGATGATCTCTCGCACGAATCACATTTCTTTTGGCGGAGTTGCTCTTGCAGCCGCGCTAATCCTGCCAATTCCAATTCAAGTCTTCGGTGAGACTCGCGTAGAAAACGCTGCGAATCTCCGCCGCTCTGCCGCGAAGTTCTCCCGAATCGCAGGGCGTCTCATCCGCTCAGGTGCGGGCGTTTGTGGAAGCGGCCGATCGGCACATCGATGCGATGCACAGCTTCATGCTCGTGCGGCACGGCCGCGTGGTGGCGGAAGGCTGGTGGAGTCCCGAAGCGGCCGACAAGCCGCACATTCTTTGGTCACTCAGCAAGAGTTTCACTTCGACCGCTGTCGGGCTGGCCGTGGCGGAAGGGAAACTCAACATCGACGACCCCGTGTTGAAGTTCTTTCCTGAAGAGGCTCCGGCGGAGCCTTCCGAAAACCTGCAGGCCATGCGTGTCCGCGACCTGCTGACGATGTCGACCGGGCACGACTCCCTTCCCAAGCTGACGGAAGATGGTGTGTGGGTCAAGCAGTTTCTCGCGTGGCCCGTGCCCGCCAAGCCGGGAACGAAGTTCCTTTACAACACCCCGGCAACGTACATGCAGTCGGCCATCGTGCAGAAGGTCACCGGAAAGACCGTGCTCGATTATCTGACGCCTCGGTTGTTCGAGCCGTTAGGAATTAAAAAACCGACTTGGGACACAAGCCCGCAGGGCATTTCGATTGGCGGATACGGGCTGTCTCTCAAAACGGAAGACATCGCGAAGTTCGGCCAGCTTTACCTGCAAAAAGGCAAATGGAACGGCAAGCAACTCGTGCCGGCTTCGTGGATCGAAACCGCAATTAGCAAACAAGTCAACAATGACATGGCTCCCAGTAGTCGCAACCCCGACTGGCGCGAGGGTTACGGATTTCAGTTCTGGCAATGCCGCCACAACGCCTATCGTGGTGATGGCAAGGATGGTCAGTTTTGCATTGTGTTGCCGAAGCAAGATGCGGTCATCGCCATCACCGCAAAAACGGGAAATATGCAGAAGCAGCTCGATCTGGTTTGGGAACACCTGCTGCCCGCCTTTCACGATCAGCCACTTCCCGCGAATCCTGCCGAGCTAGTGAAACTTCAGGCCACGTTGTCGAAACTGAAGTTGGCCGATCCGTTTCTGGCATCGCCTGCGTACATCGGCCCTCCCAGACTCCCGAATCACGCGGCGACGAATCGGGCGTTTCAGGGGATTCCCAGCCTGGCTGTTGCCCCGCGCGGGCGACTCTGGGCGAACTGGTACGCGGGCATCACGCCGGGCGAGGATCACAATAATTACGTCGTCGTTTCAACCAGCGGCGACGGGGGAAATTCCTGGCGCGAAGTACTGGCCATCGACCCCGACGGCCCCGGCCCCGTCCGCGCGTTTGATCCAGAACTCTGGGTGGCTCCAACCGGGCGGCTGTTTATCTTTTGGTCGCAAGCCGCCGGGCATGATGGTTCGGTCGCGGGCGTTTGGTGCATGCACACCGACAACCCAGACGAGGAACAACCGCATTGGAGCCGGCCGCATCGGTTGACGGATGGCATCATGATGTGCAAGCCGGTTGTGCTCAGCACGGGCGAGTGGGTGCTGCCGGCATCGACTTGGCGAGCCACGGACTCCAGCGCGCGAATGATCGTCTCGAAGGATCTGGGGCGAACGTGGTCGCTGCGCGGAGCCTGCAACGTGCCGAAGGATGTCCGCGCGTTTGACGAGCACATTATCGTCGAGCGCAAAGATGGTTCGCTCTGGCTGCTGGCCCGCACGAAATATGGCATCGGCGAGAGCATTTCAACCGACCGCGGCAAGACGTGGCCGGACCTCAAACCCTCGACAATCGCACATCCCAGCGCCCGCTTCTTCGTGCGGCGACTGAAGTCCGGCAATCTGCTGCTCGTCAAACACGGTGGAATCGACCAGCGCACCGGCCGCTCGCATCTGACGGCGTTTTTATCGAGTGATGAGGGAAAGACATGGACCGGCGGTCTGCTGCTCGATGAACGCAAGGGCGTCTCCTATCCCGATGGCCAACAAACGGATGATGGCGTGATTCACGTGATCTATGACTTCAGCCGCACGGGTTCGCGGCACATTTTGATGGCCACGTTTCGGGAAGAAGACGTTGCCGTCGGCAAGCCGATGACCGAACAAGCCCATCTGCGACAACTCATCAGTGAAGCATCGGGCGGTCGGGAGAAGTAAGCCGAACCAGCCCGCAACAACGCTGGCGGTGAAGCACTTCCTCGGCAAAGCCCGGCTTCATTGAGCACCGTCGCCATCAAACCCCCACAATTGGCAATGGGAGCGAAACCGTTCACAGATCGCAATCATACAATCTGGGCCGTGCCACTTGGCAACTTGTTGCCAGTGCGAGTTGCGAGAATCAAAGCTTCCTGGTATCAAGAACACGGGCAGGCAAGCTGCCCGTGGCACCCGGCGCAAGCGAATTCATGTTAGGCCGATACGGACCACACAAGATGAGCAAAACACGACCATCCTTTCCGCTGTTCAATCGCATCGCCGTCTTAGTGCTTTGCAGCGTCATATTGTTGGCCGCCGTCTACAATGTTGTAATTCCTGGAGCGCGTCGTGACATGGATGTCATCAAGGCGTTGCTTCTGATGACCTTCAGCGGGTTTGCCTGCTATGGGATTTGGGTAGCCCTGACTTGGCGCAGATGTGAACAAGAAGGTCAGGACCAACTCGACGGGCTTCAACGTCCCGAAGTGTCTGAGGATGCGGTTGAGTACCATTACTTTACTGGCCTGCACTCCGGCTCCGTGATTGTCGACCCACATCGCGAAATGATTCATTTTTTGAAGTGCCACGTACCTCGCCGGTTTCTCGCAAGGGTCGAACCTTTATTCAGTTGTCCCTTCAGCGACCTGAAGGCCGTTTACCAATTTAACGATAGAGGTGTCGAATGTCTGACCGTCGTTAGTGAAAGCGGCAAAGCCGTTATTCCCAACACCGGAGCAAATTACGGCGACGTGAGTGGCCTGTTGACGGATCTCGTCGGCGAAAATCAATCCGGATTCGCAACCGATGATCCAAGAATGGGTGTTGTGTGGTTGGCAGGTGCAATGGTTGGCCTCTTTACCGGTTTTCTGGTTGCGCCGCAAAATTCAAGCGATAGCACGCTGGGAGTATACGTAGTTTGCGGTGCGATCCTCGGCGTCATTTGCAGCCAATTGCTCATTCGTGTGCTTGATCGCACGTTTAAAGTCAACCTAGCCCGCATCATTGGCTACGGGACGATTGGTGTGATCGCTGCATTGAATGTTGGCAGCATATTCATGCCCCTGGTGGGTTGGAGCATGCCGGTAATGGCTGCGATCGTGCTTGTGGGATTTTTGTTGGGGGCCTTCATCAGCCACAGTAAGCAGAGTGCCCGAAAATAGCGTGCCGAACCAGTCGCTCAACCGGAGCGGTTGTTGGGCGCGGAATTTGAATTGAACGTTGCTGGCCGCCGGCGGGGGCCACTGTTTCTTCCCTGATGCGTTTCGGCTGTTTCTCCTTTTGATTTTCTTTCACTCTCTTAACAAGAATCTCGACCATGAACGCTTATCTTGTTGCTTTCGTTTTGCCGTTTCTTCTGTTTTGTAACCAAGCTGCCGCGCAGAAGAAGGTGGCTGATATTCCCTACATAGAGGATGGCCACAAACGCCACCTGCTCGACATTTACACGCCGGAAGAACCCTCAGAGAAGAGCCTGCCGGTGATGTTCTGGATTCATGGCGGGGGATGGCAGGCGGGAAACAAAAACGATGTCGCCCTCAAACCCAAGGCGCTGACCGAACGCGGTTTCGTCTTCGTCTCGACGAACTATCGACTCCTTCCCGAAGTGGAAATGGAGGATCTCATCGGCGATGTCGCCAAGTCCTTCGCCTGGGTGCATCGGAATATTGCCAAGTACGGGGGCGATCCCCAGCGGATCTTTGTGGGCGGACATTCCGCCGGCGCTCAACTGGCGGCATTGATTTGCACCGACGATCGTTACCTGAAGAAAGAACGCGTGTCTTTCGATGTCCTCAAAGGGTGTGTTCCCGTCGATGGCGATACTTATGATGTGCCCAAAATCATCATTACGGCGGAACTCCGCCAAGCTCTCTACGGCGGGAAAATGTTTCGCTTCGGCCATCGGCAAAAATTCGGAAACGACCCCGTGAAACACGTCGATTTTTCGGCGGTGACCCACGTGGCCAAAGGGAAAGGGATTCCGCCCTTCCTGCTTCTTTATTTCCCCGGCAATCCCGATACGACTGCCCAAGCGTCCCGGTTGGAAAGCATACTGAAAGCCTCGGAGATTCCGGCCAGGTTGTATGGCAAACGGGACAGCAACCACAGCCGATTGAATAACGATCTCGGCAAAGCGGATGATCCCGCAACACAGGAATTGTATAAGTTTCTGGACCCACTCGCTGGCCGGAATCCGTAGCAGGGACAGATGAGAAAAACGAATCGGCGACGACTCACCATTTAGGAGGATCTTAAAGTGGAGCCGTGGCAGGAACCGGCCAAAGGGAAACTCCCGCCGACGTGGCGGTGAGCAGGAAACTTCCATCGCGACTGAAGCTGAGAGCCAAGAGCGGGAGGTCGTGCGACTTGTCGTCATCTCATGCTTAACTCGTGAGACAACGGCGTCTTCACTCACGCGAAGACGCCCTGTCTTGAAGTGCAAGCCACTGCTTCCGATGTTTCAAAATTCAAAGAAAGCACTCACGACTTTCTCCGCGCGGGGTCGGCAGAGATGCCCCGTTTACTCATTCGGTTTCGGTTCGGGGCGGTGCCGGGCGTTGTGGAGCAATCCGCTGCCGCGATTGAGTGCCGTGTTGCCGAACTTTGCCCGGACGGCATCCGTCACTTCGTCGAGTTGCAGTTGTTTTTGCTGACCTTCTTCCGCAAACAGCGATTTCTGCACGTACTCGCCCACCGAAAAGCTGCTGACGCCGACGCCCAACAATCGAATGCTCGAGTGAGACTGAAGCAGGGCTTGCATCAACAGTTCGCTCGCCGCTTGCCAAATCTCTTGGGTCGCGTTCGTGCTGCGCGGCAAGGTCTTGGCCCGGGTGATCGTGCGGAAGTTGGCGAAGCGGAGTTTGAGATTCACGGTCCGGCCCCGCCGTTGTTGTTGCCGCATTCGCCGGCCGACATGTTCGGTCAGTTCCAATAACCATGCGCAGAGCGCCTCAGGATCAGAAATGTCCGCCGTAAACGTCGTCTCGTGAGAGATCGACTTAGCCTCTCGGTCGGGAACCACCGGGCACTATCGAGTCCCCGCGCAGTTTGGCGAAATGCTCTCCCTGCCGGCCAAACTGTTGATGGAGCCGCTTGGGATCGAGTCGCCGCAGTTCGCCGATAGTCATGATGCCCCATCGGTCGAACACGCTTCCGGTGACTTTGCCGATGCCCCACAATCGGCCCACCGGCAAGGGGTCGAGAAATTCGGCAATCCGCTCCGGTTCGACGACGACCAAACCATCGGGCTTTTGCAGATCGCTGGCGATCTTGGCCAAAAACTTATTGGGAGCCACACCCACGGAAGCCACCAGGCGGGTTTCCCGGAGAATGTCGCGTTTGATTTGCCGGGCGATTTCTGCCTCCGAGCCGAACAACTTCACGCTGCCGGTCACATCAAGAAACGCCTCATCCAACGAGAGCGGTTCAACCAAGGGCGTGTAGCGGAAGAAGACATCGCGAATCTGCCGGGAGACCTGGGCGTAATATTCCATCCGCGGGCGAAGCACAATCGCTTCGGGACAAAGCCGGAGGGCCATGCGGGTGGGCATTGCACTATGCACGCCGAACTTCCGCACAACATAATTCGCCGCCGCGACCACGCCCCGGCCTTCGGATGCACCGCCCACAATCACGGGTTTGCCCACGAGGCGAGGATTCTCCCTCTCCTCGACCGAAGCATAAAACGCATCCATATCGACGTGCAGAATCATACCGGGCCGTTGCGCTCGCTTTTCAAGGGGTGATCTCTCAAACTCGGCGATCGCAAATAAGAAATCTATTTTACCACGGAGTCCCGATCGCGTCGTGCGGCTTGCTGCAATTTTTCGAGCATTTCCGCAACGCGCTTCGGTTCGGCTTCTGCTCGGTTGGTCGATTCCTGCGGATCGTCCGAGAGGTGGAACAGGTCCAGTTTCTTGCCGGCCCCTTCCCCTTGCACGATCAATTTCCAGTCGCCATATCGCAGCGATCTGGCACGCCACCCCGGGCCAACCGTGTAAACGGGCCGAGCCGGAAGCGGGGTGTGCTGCATCAGCAATTGCGTAATATCCGCCCCGTCCCATTTCAGATCTCGTTTCGACTGATAGCCGGCGAGCGCACAGAATGTCGGCATCCAATCGGTGATCTGCACGGGACTCGTCACTCGGCCCGGCTTCACCTTCCCAGGCCACGAAACAAGGGTCGGAACGCGCGTGCCGCCTTCGTAAACGTCCCCTTTTTGCCCCCGCAGCGGAAGATTGTTGCCCGGCAGTTTCCCGTTTGGGCAATTGTCGTCGGGGTATTTGAGATCATTGTTTTCGGCGGTGCTGCCGCCGTTGTCGCTCGTGAAGACCAGCAGGGTGTTCTCGCGGAGACCGGCTTTCTCCAAAGCCGCGATAATTCGCCCGACCGCATCGTCAAGATGCATCACGCACGCCGCGTAATGACGGGGAACCTCCCCGGTGATTGCCGTCGGAACTTGCTCGAGCCATTTTTCCGGCTCCTTAATCGGCAAATGCACCGCGGTATAAGGAACGTAAAGAAAAAACGGCGAAGCGCCATGCGACTCGATCCACTTCACCGCTTCCTCGGTGAGCAGGTCCGTCACGTGGCCGGTTTCCTCAATCAGTTTTTCGTTGCGGTGCCAGGTGACCGAGTACGGCCCCTTTTTGTAACGGTGATTCCACGGGCTGATGCCGCCGGCTAGCGAACCGTAGGCATGGTCAAACCCAAAATGATTCGGCCCCCATTTCGGCAGCGAGCCAAGATGCCATTTGCCGAGGAGGCAAGTCGAGTATCCCATAGACCTGAGGGCGAGAGGCAAGGTGACGGTCTCCATCGGAACCGCCAATGTGTTGGTGGGCGTTGTGACACCAAATCGGCTCCAGCATCGCCCCGTCAACAGGCCCGTCCGCGTTGGGCTGCAAACCGGCGCAACATAGTGTTGAGCGAGTTCCAAACCTTCTTTCGCCAATTGGTCTATGTGAGGAGTAGGCACGTTCCCGCCGTGAAATGCCACATCCGCCCAACCCAAATCATCGGCCATGATGAAGAGAATGTTCGGGGGGCCGGCTTTCGCCAAGGGATCGCAAATTCCAACCGCAGGAACGAGCAACGACAGAATAATGACGGTGAATTGCGTTTTCACGTGTTATTCGCTTTCCTTGACGAGTTTTTCAACTTGGACCCAATTGGCATGCTATCCGATCCGTTTGCGACTTGACAATCATGGGACAGCAGCATGGGATGACCGCACGTCATCCCGCATTCCAACTGATCGCAGCCCGGCGAGAACCCGTTATCCAGCCCGCCCACGTTGTTGCGGTTTGAGAACGCAAGAAGCTTCACGGCAACTCGGAAAATTGACGAGAATGGCAGAGGAAATTGAAAACGGGGTTGTTGTGCCACTGAGAGGCTCAGCCCGTTTCGCTTAGTTTCCTCCTCAAATGCTCAGAACCTGCATTCTCCCAGAATGAATCGCATTCCCAAGATCTCGGGACGAGATGATGAATAAACCTAACACTTGATAACTGATCTCATGTCAGGCAAAATAAAGGATGCTAATTCTAGCAGTAGACAGACTCCATTCCCGGATAACCCATTGGCTATCTATTCATGCCGAAACTCATTCAAGAAAACGATTCGGATTCCGGCGACCGCAAGTTCGGAACGGGGTGGATGAGCGGGGTGATGGGGCTGGTGTTGGCGATGATCGGTTTGGGCGCAGTGCTCTGCCTGCGTTACCCGCAATTCCTCACCGTGGCCGATGCGCAAACTCTACAACGTCGCGCTCATTCGCCTGGCTTTGCATCTTGTGCTCATCGGGGGATTCTTGCTGGGAATCATCAGCGTTGTACTCCGCAAACGGAAAGTGCTGGGCTTTTCCGCAATGATCCTGATCCTGCTGGCCACACTCTTAGGGGGTTCCCAGGCCCAGAGCCGCTTTGAACTGGAAAGCAACATCTATTTGGGTCTGGATTGGTTTTTGCTGAACCTGATTTTCACGGGAATCATTTTCATTCCGATTGAACGGATCCTAAAACGGGTCGATCAACCGATCTTTCGGTTTGAATGGCGGGAAGACCTACTCTACCTCCTCATCAGCAGCCTGCTCGTACAAGCCCTCACATTTCTGTCGATGGCACCCTCAATGGCGATTCTGCATACAATCGACCTCGCCAAAGTGCGCTCGGCGGTTGCCAGCCAACCCGTGGTGCTGCAATTCATCGAGATTATGTTCTTGACCGACCTAGTGCAGTATTGGCTGCATCGGGGGTTTCACCGCGTGCCGTTTCTTTGGAAGTTCCACGCCGTGCATCACTCGGCCCAGGCGATGGACTGGCTAGCCGGTTCAAGAATGCATCTGCTGGAAATCGTGTGTTTGCGGGGCTTCACCGTCATCCCCATGTACGTTCTCGGTTTCTCAAACCCGGCTCTCTACGGCTATATATTTGCCGTCTATATCTTCTCAACTCTCGTGCATTCCAATCTGCGAACGAGTTTTGGGTTCCTCGAATACTGGTTTGTCACGCCGCGGTTTCACCATTGGCATCACGGCATCGAACGGGAAGCAATCGACGTTAATTTTGCCGTCCATTTCCCGTTTCTCGATCGGCTGTTCGGCACGTACTATCTTCCCGAAGATAAACGATGGCCGAGTGGTTATGGCGTGAAACAAGCCGTGCCGAAGGGATTTCTGAAACAACACCTCTATCCGTTTGTGACGCAAAAACCATCCTCAATCAATGAGTCGGACAATCAAACATAAGATTGGGAAGTCATTGCAAATGCTGGAATTTCCTTGTGGTGGTGGTTGTGCAATGCTAGTGGAGATTTAAGCTATGTCTGAATCTCCTCGTTTAATCTACATAGATGCGTGTTCTAAAATCGCCGCGCACTTTGCAGATCGCGGTTTCCGTTTTGCAAAAAGCGGTCCCCATATATCGCGGAAATGCGGTGAGTTCACGTTCCGAATCAGTTTTCAATCAAGCCGCGATAATTTGGCAGGCTCCACGGTAAAGTTGTGGATTCACGGAACGGTCTTCTCGAAGAAACTACAACGATGGAGAATGTCCTATCCCGGATTGCAAGCAATGGACTATGTGGCGGGTGGCCAAATCGGCAACCTTAGCGAGGAAGCCACTTGGTATGATTGGGATCTTGCGCAGGCAAAGAGGCGACAATCCACCATCACCGAAGCAATCCCAAAACTCGAAAGGATTGCCTTGCCTTATTTTGCTCAGTTTGAAGCCCTTGATTCATTCACTGTCAAACTTCAGCAGATGGACATTCCCTCAATGTCGATTGATCGGGTCGCGGAGTTTTTAATGTGCTTTGCAGATCGCGCTGCGGCACGAAACGCCGCAGTGAATTTTCTCGTTCGCAATCCGCAACTGGTTTCAAATTACAAGCGCGACTTTGGTAGGTACGCCGAGCGTGGCCTACAGTACAAGGGCCCTTCAGGCTCTGCCGGCAAACTGGCTTATCTATCCCATTTGTTCGGATTCGGGGACATCACCGAACCCTGCATCACTGATTGATCAGCCGATCAAAGTCGTTCTGCCCGGCTCAGTGATTGAACACTATAAAAACCGCAGATCCTCATCGAATACGGGATCGTGGCGGATTTGCCGGTGGACCTCTAAATGCCGGAAAACTTTTAGGCGGGGTTGAGGAGATGCAGGGTGGTGTTGGCGACGAGATCTTTCACCCGTTCGCGGTAGGCCAGCATGTGCGGGGCGGTGAGATGGGCTTTGAGAGCATCCAGGGATTCCCACTGCTCGATGATCGTCACCACGTTTTCCCCTTTGAGGGTTTGTTGCGAGAGATCGCTTTCGGCATCGAGCGTTGGGCCATAAGCGACGCAGCCCGTTTCGGCCAATACCGCCGGCACGATTTGATGAAACTCCGTCAAAAACGCATCGCGGTTGCCGGGGTGAATTTCAATCGTGGCGATGACGTGAAGCATGTGGGAATCCTTGGGAAAATCTCGGTGGGTTGTCTTGGGAGAATAGATTGCGATTATCGTCAATTGCCGCCGAAATACCAGTTGAAGAGCACCCGCAATTCGCCGTTGTATTGTTCATCGTTGCCGCCGCCGAGGGGTGTGCCGTAACCCACGGCCAGCGTGTTGCGGCTGGCGAATTGGAACGTGGTTCCCAACACGAGGTTCGTCATCTCCACCCTCCCGAGGTTTCCCCCGAATTGAACGCCCGACGAAGGCGAGTTCGCGACCGCCGTCGGGTTGAGCGAACTGTTGTAATGCAGTTCCACCGTGGGGGCGATGCCGGTGATTAAACATCCTTTCCGGTTTTTGGTCAGCCAATAGCCCGTGCCCAGGTCGGCGTAGATAAAACTGGAATCGTGCCAGGTTCCCGTGTTATTCAAGCCTAAGCCGTTGTCGATCAGCACCGGGTTCCCGTTCAGATCGACGTCCACTTGCACAAAGCCTTGGGCGAAGAAACCGCCATCCGTCCAAACTCCGGCGAGATAAGGCAGCAGGTGGACCGCTTGGTTTCGCACGCGCACCAATTCGCGGCCCGAGGCATTGAAATACTTCAGACTATCCGCCGTGGGCAAAGATGTGCCCATCCCACCGGAGACCAACACGCTATTCGAGGAGTACATCACGCCTTTCAAAGCCAGATACATGTTGCCCAACTCGGCGTGTTTGACGGAAGTCCCACCCGTAAGCACCGAACTGCTGTTCAACGTCGCGGCCACGGGAAGGCGGACTTGCACCGAAAACATCCGATCGAAAAACGTGCGCTCGAAACCGGGCGTGAAGCGATGCACATCCACGCCGCCGGTTTGCAGCGAAGTATCGCTGGCGAAATTGTAGTTCAAGAACACGCGGTCTCGCGGGACGGGGCTGCCGTTGTCCGCTTCCTTTTGCCGGCCCACCACGCTGCTGCCGGGGCTGGTCAGGAAGAAGTTGTTATTGGAACCGGCCCCCAAACTTGCCGGGTCGATCGCGGTTCCAGGCGAGGCATTCAGCAGTTGAGGCCCGCGGATGGTCAGCAATTCCGTCCCCGTGCCGAAGAAATCCCCCAGCATGTTGGGCACGGTTCGCACATCCGGGCACGGAGTATCATATCGGCAGAAAGGCAATTGCGGGGGCGGCCTGGGAATGAAAGTCGGGGCATAGACTTCGGGAGGAGTCGGCGGGTGACCCGGCAAGATCACCGGAGGCAGCGGTTCCGCGACCGGCGGCGGGGCGAATACCGTTTGCAGATCGTTGAGATCGGCGAACCGGTTCGCCGGCCTGCTTTGCGGATGGCTTTCGTTTCTCGGTTGCACGGGATGGGAAGGAGGCAGGTTCGCGGTTTGCGCGAATAGCCCCGAAGTTCCATGAAGCAGCAAAAAAAACAGCCCGAGGCACAAGGCTCCCCGTGGCATCCCGGCAGAAAACTCGCAGCGGTGAATTTGAGTGCGCATCATCCGGCCATCCTTAAACGCAACGTCATCGGGTTCGAGACTTGCGCCGGTGTTCTGGAAATATCGGCGCAACCGATCCATTCGTTACGATCATCGGAATCCGCAAGGGGAATCCTGGATTGTGTTCTCCCCACCCCGCCATTCCGCCCGCGATCTGATCTGCACAACCAGAAAACTCCCCGCAGTTTGACAAAAACCCTCCGCGCGCAATGAACCCGTCGGGGGCCGTTCCAGCAAATCGCGGAATTAGGGTTGGAGACCAGCCGCTTGATTGTGCCGCATCAGGGGTTCCAAGTGGGCGGGATTGGGGGTGGCGACTTGCAGTTCGCAGCGAAAGCCCGCCGGCCCGCTGAAGCGTTTTGCGGAATCGTCTGTCCAAGTCTGCACGAAAATCCGGGCCTCCTTGGGCAGCGAAATCGGTTCCTGGAAGTTATGCCGCTCTTGCCGATGCGGTTCCCAATTCTCGATTTCCAGCAGAGGCAGGGTTTTCCCGGAAGGAGTCGTGGCATAAACCCGCAAGCGGCCTCCGCCTTGAAGAAATTCGGGACGCACGGAATACAACGTCACATCCGTCGGCAGTTGGTAGCTTGCGGATTGGCGGGAGCGTTCCGCTGGGGATTGCAAAGGTTGCGGTTCAGCGATTTCAACTTCGATCCGACCTAGAAGATGCTTCGGCGCGGAGCGGGTGAGGTGCAAGCCCATCGACCACGGATCGGCGGCGGGAACAGCAGTGGCTGCGTAATCCACGGTCAAAATTAAATCCGCCCCGGCGGGAATGCGATAAGCCGTGCCCTTGGGCAGAGAGCGTGCCGTCATGCCGGTGGCCCATTCGGCCAATACGATGGAGGGAATCGGCATGCGGGGTTCCGGCGAAGCGAAACCTGCTTCCGCCGTCTGCCGATCTTTTTGCCGGGCGGTTCCGGTGGGATCGAACGACAAAATCATGCGTTTGACCAAGGCTTTGTTTCCCGGATGCAGTTCCGCCCCGGTCAAAAACAATTCCACTTCGATGCCCGTGGGAATCACGAAATTCCATTGAATCCCGGTTTTTGAGGTGGGAATTTGAAACGGCTGAGGCAATTGGTAAGCCACGCTTGGCTTGCCGAGTTTCCTCGGCTCGGCATAAGTAGGAACCGGAACTTTGGGGACGGCTGGGATTTTCTTCGGCGTAAGCGACGCCGTTTGCACGAACGGAACGGCGGATGGGTTTGAAGCCGGCGATTGTTCGGTTGATTTTGCAAGCGGAACTTCAAGCGGTTCTTCTTGCTTGGAAACCGGATGGGTTTCTGAAACCGAAGAAGGAGAAAATTCGACCGGAGGATGAGCGTTCGCGGGCATGGCCACCAACACGCCGGTTTCGGGAGTGCTAATTTCCAAGGGAATCCACGATTGATGAAACAACCCGAACCCCAACAGTCCGGCTGCGCACGTTCCCAACAGGGATCTAAAAACCAGCGGATTCCAACATTTTCGCATCGAAAGCCTCCGTGGATCGACTGAATGGAGGGACTTTAGCACAATCGGCTGCCTTCGACCAATTCAATCTCGCGGGCACTGCGGCCCAATCTGCCCAAACCCCGGACTTCCGTTTTCCGAGTACGTCGATTTGTTTTCGGCCTTGGGTTCATTAGACTGAAAAAAAACATCAGAATTGAACCATGAAAAATGAGTGGCCGAGATGACCTTGCTGTGCGTGAAATCGGGGGTGGTTTACGATCCCCAAAATGGGATTGAAGGCGAAATTCGCGATTTGTGGATGCAGGATGGACGGATCATCGCGGCTCCTACCGATCCCGCCATTCGTCCCGACAAAACAATTGATGCCGAGGGTTTGATCGTGATGCCCGGCGGCGTGGACATGCACTGCCATATCGCCGGACCCAAGGTCAATACCGCCCGCAAAATGATGCCCGACGAAAAGCGGATCGCCAAGCCCGTCAAACGCACGGCGTTCACGCGGTCGGGAACCGGCGGCAGCGTGCCCAGCACTTTCGCCACCGGCTATTTGTACGCGGGGCTGGGATACACCACCGCCTTTGATGCCGCCGTCCCTCCGCTGACCGCTCGGCATACCCATGAAGAACTGCACGATACGCCCATCATCGACAAAGGTTTTTACGTCTTGATGGGCAACAACCACTACGTGATGAAACAACTGGCCGCCAACGAACCGGAACGGCTTCGCAATTACGTCGCCTGGCTGTTGAACGCCACCAAAGGCTACGCCTGCAAACTCGTCAATCCCGGCGGGGTGGAAATCTGGAAATCCACCGGCGGAAACGCGCACGGTTTGGATGACCGCGTGGATCATTTCGGCGTCACCCCTCGGCAAATTATCGCGGGAGTCGCCCAGGCCGCGAACGAATTGGGGCTGCCGCATCCCGTCCATATTCATTGCAACAACTTGGGAATCCCCGGCAACTGGCAAACCACGCTGGAAACCATGAAAGCCTTGGAAGGCCGACGCGCGCACATCACGCATATTCAATTTCACAGTTACGGCGGCGACCCGGACGACCAAGCCACTTTCCGTTCCGAAGTTCCCGCGTTGGTCGAATACGTTCACGCCCATCCCAACATCACCGTGGATGTCGGGCAGGTGATGTTCGGACAAACGGTTTCGATGACCGGCGATGGGCCGTTGGGTTATTTTCTGTACAAAGTCATGGGCCGCAAATGGTTTAGTGGCGACACCGAAATGGAAACCGGCTGCGGGATTGTGCCTATCATATACAAAAACAAATCCTTGGTTCACGCCTTGCAGTGGGCCATCGGGCTGGAATGGTATTTGTTAATGCAAGATCCCTGGCGGATCGCCATGAGCACCGACCACCCCAACGGAAGTTCGTTCCTGGCCTATCCCGAAATCATCGCCTTGCTGATGGACCGAAACCTCAGGGAAGAAATGCTCGCCAAAGTGCCAGCCAAAGTTCGCGAGCGCTGCACGCTGGCGGACTTGGATCGGGAATACACGCTGAACGAAATCGCGATCATCACGCGGGCCTCGCCCGCACGAATTTTGGGGCTAAGCCAAAAAGGGCATCTCGGCCCTGGAGCCGATGCCGACGTGACGATTTACCGCAACGACCGCGACTACCAAAAGATGTTCGAGATCCCCCGCTACGTTTTGCGGGCGGGCGAAGTCGTCGTGGAAGATGGCGAAATCCGTGCGAACATGGATGGCACGCTGTTGCACGTCGCCCCAAGTTACGATGAAGACGCCGTGCCGGACATTCAAGACTGGTTCGAGCAGAACTACACAATCCGCTTCCGCAACTACCCCGTGGATGAATCGTACCTTAACAAGCACCAAATCATCCCGACCAACGAATGATCCTCAGCATCAAAGGCGAGCGGGGAGTGTCAGCCCCCCGGTTACGTTGAATGCTCCACAAAACCTTCATTTTTTGCTGATGATCCCCAGCAACACCGTTACCCGGCTTTGACCACCGCGGATTGGGGAGCGGCAGTCTTGCGGAGTTGCTCCAGCTCTTTTTGGCCGGCTTCCACGGCTTTTGTTGCCGCCGAGGCTTCCGTTTGGGCAGCTTGTGCTTTGGCCTGAACGGGTTTCAAAGCCGCCGTCAAATCGGCGACTTGCTTTTGGACGGCAACCAAATCCGAGGTGGATTTTGTGACGGCAGTTTCGGCGGTTGCCACGGCAGCTTTCGCAGTTTCCACGGCGGCAGTTTTTTCGGTCAAGGTTTTCTTGGCCGCTTCCAAGTGCTGGGTTTTCAGGGTGATAAGGTTTTTCCACGCGGTGACGGCGGCGGCCACTTCCTTGTCTTGCGGCGATTTCGCGGCGGCGGCTTCGGCGGTCTTCACTGTGGTTTCCAGCGCCGGCAGCAGAGCCGTCAATGTGGTCAGGCTGGCATTAGCCGCAGTTTGGGCATTCGTGGCATCGGCGAGTTGTTTCTGGGTGGCGGTGACGTTTGCTTTCGCGGCTTCCAATTGTTTTTGCGTTGCCACCGTGGCCTGGCTTGCAGCGGCGAGATCTTGTTCGGTTTTTTTCAATTCCGCCGCCGCCTGTTGAGCGGTCGCGGCGAGTTGATCGGCTTTCGTTTTGAGCACGGTCAAGGCTTTTTGCTTGGCGCTGACTTGAATTTCCACTTCGATCCGGGCGACTTCTTTCCCGGAGGCAGCCAATTGGGCGGCGATGCCGTCGGCGGCTTGTTTGGAAGCGGCGGCTTTGTCTTGGGCCGGTTTCAGAGTCGGCGTGATCGCGGCCACTTGCTTCTGGGCCGCGTCCAAGCCGGTTTTCGCTTCGGCCAGTTGTTTTTCGAGTCCCGTTTGTTCGGCTTGCTTTTGCTGCATGAGCGCGGTTTTTTCGGTCTGTGCTTTTTTCGCCGCCGCGAGTGCCGCCTGCTTTTGATCGACTTGAACTTTCAATAACGCCACGGCTTGGGCCAGGGCTTTGTCGTCTTTGGCTTTTTCCACGGCCTGCTGCGATTTGGTCAGGGCTTCGGCGAGCGGCGGCACAACCCCTGCAAGGGTGTTGGCCTCTGCGGTCGCCGCTTGAACTTCTTTGGCAAGCGCTTCGGCGGCGGCTTTGGCTTTGGCGATTTCCGCGGGCAAGGCTTTGGTTTTTCCGTCCAAGTCGGCGGCGGTTTTTTGTGCGGTCGCCAGCACAGATTGTATTTTCGCGAGCGAGGTTTGATCCGCCGTCGAAACATCGGCGAGTTTTTTGTGCTCGGCTTGTTTCGCGGCCAAGGCTTGTTTGGCCCTCGTGAGTTGGTCTTCCAAAGTCAATGGGTTCGCAGTGATTTGGCCGATGTCCTTGCCATCGGCGGCGGCCCAAACTTTAATCGCCCCGGTCCAATCGCCGGCGATGACTTGGTTGGTTTCATCGCAAATCGTGGCTTGCAGGGCGATGTCCCCGAAGGCCGGAAAGGCCCGCAGTTGTTTGCCGTTTTGATCCCAGAGTTTGGTCGTTTTGTCGCGTCCGCAGGAAACGAGGCGGCCATCGCGGGCGAATTCGACGGAAGCGGTTCCGCCGCCGTGCGCCGTCCACGATTTGATGTTGCCGCCGTTGTTGACTTCCCAGAGTTTCACGCTGCCATCTTCGCTGGCCGAGGCGATGATGTTGGAATCGCTCCGCCAGGCGATGTCTGTAATCGCGGCTTTGTGGCCGTTGAGGCTAAGGTATTCACGGCCTGTGGCGGCTTCCCAAACCAGCAGCCCGCCGTTGCGGTCGCCGGTGGTCAATAACACGCCGTCGGGGCTGAACGCGATGGAATAAATCCAATCGGTGTGTTTCTTGAGTTCGTATTTCAGTTCGCCAGTTTTCGTGGAGTAAACCCGCACGATTTTTCCCGGTCCCCCCAAGGCGACCATTGTTTGATCGGAACTGATGTCGGCAGCGAGAACGGTATCGAGTTCGTCCCCGACTTCAATCACCCGCTCGCCCGTGCGGACGTTCCAAACCACAACCCGCCCCCGCGAGGCATCGTGTCCGCCGCCCGCCAAGAGCAGGCTGCCGTTCTGGCTGAATTTCAACGATTGCGGCACGCCTTCGGGGAAAGGCAGCACGCCGGCCAGATCGAGCGTTTTGGTGTTATACAGCACGACTTGTTTTTGCCCGCTGACCGCCACCAAAGGCGACCAAGGACTGGTGGCCAAAGCCGTGATGGCCGTGGTGTGTTCCGTATGAACCACGGGTTGCCTGCTCAATAATTCCGGCATCGCCGGCGGACCTTCGGGACGCCCGCTCGGGCTGGCCGACAGCGACAAATCAAACTTGGGTTTTTTCATCACGGCTTTGCTGCCGGAGTTTTCCAAAGCTCCGCCTTCAATCCATTTGCGGATTAAGTCCAACTTCGCCGCCGCAAGTTTATCTTGCTTGGGCGGCATTGTGGGTTCGGAGGCATGCGTGACCAACATATAGAGGTAACTGTTTTCGGAGTCGCCGGGTTCGATTACTGTTCCCGAACCGCCGCCTTGCATCATCGACGTGTAATTCAGCAAATCCAGATCGGCCACTTTCTTGTTCGTATTGTGGCAAGTTGCACAATGCTGGCGGAAGATGGGCTGGATATGGTCTTGATAGGTAATCTTCGCCGGTGCATCTTCTGCGTGAAGCGCAGAAGAAACCAAGAGGGAAGAGACTAGGACAAGAATTCGGCGGGTTTTCATGGGAGGGACTCCGAATCGGGTGGCCGATCGAGAGAAAAGGATTCATGCGAGCGGCCAGCATAAGCGGGCTGAAAACTCGCGATTGGAAATTACCGTCGTTTACGTGATTTCGAAAAAGAGAGCGAAATCCGGCTTAGAATTTCACGGGGCTAATGCCCCACGCTCGCTGTTAGTGGTTGAACAAGAACTCGCGGGAGTTGAGCATGGCCCAGAACACATCTTCCAAGGCCGGCTTGGGATTCTTTTCTTCCGCGAGAACCGCCGCCAATGCGGTGCGTTCTTTTTCGTTGGGTTTGCGGGACAGACAGCGGATGTAAATTTCTTCCACAATTTCGTTGGGTTTCTTGCCGGCAGCCAAAAGATTTTGAACCAGTTTGCCCTGTTGGATTTTGCTGTTGGCGGTGTCGCCGTTGAGCATGTGCAGAGCTTGCGAGAGATTCGGTTCCATCTTCACTTCGCAAGAACAAACCGTCTCGCGGCTGGCCCGACCGAACGTGGTGCAGGAAGTAAGTGGACGTGTTGCCGTTGGCGATTTGCACGGCCCGTGCGCCGAAGGGCAGCCCTTGGAATTTGTTTTTGGTGTCGGTGACTTGGGTGATCGAATCCAACATGCTCTCGGCTCGCATCCGGCGGAGAACCGCGTGAGAGAAGTTGCGCGTCGTCTGAGGCGTTCGTTTCGTTGGTGGCGGTCGAGAGTTGGTAGGTTCGCGAGGTGCAGATGTCTCGCACCAGTTTTTTGAAATCGTAATTGTAAGTCGGTGAATTTCTTGCCGAGTTCATCCAAGCAGTTCCGGATTGACGGCGGGTTGGAGACCCGCACATCGTCCACTTCGTGAATGATGCCCCGGCCAAAAAGTGCGCCCAAACGATGTTCGCCAAATTGGTGGCGAAGTAGGGGTTCTCGGCCGAAGCCAACCATTTGGCCATGACCTCGCGGCGGTCTTTGCCCTTCACGTCGGGAACGGCTCCGCCCAGGAATTTGGGCTGCATGACTTGCGCCGGTGACGGGGTGTCTTCACTTCGCCGCTGCCTCGGTTGAATAGATGATCAGTTCGCGCGGGTCTTCGCCGCGTTTGCGACCGATTTGCGAGAAGAAAGCCGCGAAGCTGTAGTAATCATCCATCGTCCAGCGGTCGAAGGGATGGTTGTGGCATTGAGCACATTGAATCCGCATGCCCATGAAAACCTGGGCCACGTTTTCGGAAATTTTCAGCGTGTCTTGCTCGGCTTGATAGTAGTTCGGTGGCGGCATTGGCGAAGGTTCCCCCGTTGGCGGCAAGAAGTTCCTGCACCATTTTGTCCATCGGCACGTTGTTCTGAATGCGTTCTTGCAGCCAGTTGTAGTACCGCAGCATGGACTTGTAGTCGACCCGGTTGGCCGACCGTGCGAATTTGCAAAAGCTCCGCCCACTTCATCACCCATATCTCGACGAATTCCTTGCGGTCGAGCAGCTCATCCACGAGTTGTTCGCGTTTGTTGGACGCCGGGTTTTCCATGAACTTGTTGTATTCTTCCACCGTGGGCAAGACACCGATGATGTCGAGCGAGGCCCGCCTTAGAAATTCTTCATCACTGCAAATGTCCGAAGGAATGATGCGCAGTTTTTTGAGTTTGTTGTTGATCAGCGGTATCGACGTAGTTGTTTTCGGGCACGTTCGGCCATTGGAATTGCAAGTCCTTGGGCAGCACGATGAAATGCGAGCCGACGGTGTGCGTTTCGAAGCGAGCCATCAAAAATGCTTCGCCGCGTTCCCCGGCGGTGACGATCCCCTCTTGCGAAACCTCGGCGGAGTTGTCGTTGTTGGTCATGAAATACGCGAGCGAAGTTACGTCTCGGTCCGTGCCATCGGAATACTTGGCCCGCACGGTGAGTTTTTGCGTGGAACCGGGGCCGTTCAAAACGGCGTTTTTGGGATACAATTCGACGGAAACCACTTTCGGCGGGGCGGTTTTGTCGTTGGGCGCACCGGCTTCCAGCCAGCGGATCATCGTGTTGTAGAGTTCGCCGCCTTTGTCGAATCTCTTGCCGCCAGTGTGCGGCACAATGCCGGCCGATTTTTCCACCAGCAAACTTTCGTGGGGCAAGGCCAAGTTGATTCGCCGCCCGCTGATTTCACGCGTCAGGCGAAAATGATCGCCTTGCGGATCGAAGCCGAACAGCGACAGGCGAAAGCCATCTTTCCCGCGTGCCGCCCCGTGGCAACTGCCCATGTTGCAGCCGGTTTTCATGAAAATGGGCATCACGTCGAGTTGAAAACTGATCGGACGCTCGGCCCCAGCATCTTTGACCGCCACGGGAATTTTTACGCGTGAGACCCGCGTGCGCGATGGTGAGTTCCGTTTGGCCATCGGCGATGGGATAAAGCGTCGTGCCAGCGAGCTTGACCAACTTCGGGTTCGCGACTGTGATTTGGGCTTGTTCGGTCACATCATCGGTCAAGCCGTTGGGATAAACCGCTTGCACGATGAGCGATTGCCTGTCTTGTTTCGTGTTGAGTTGCACATCCGCCGGGTAGATGTTGAGTTGGGCGGGCGTTGGCGCAGCGGCTTGGACTGTTCCCGCTGTGATAATTAGCAAACCTACGGCAAACCATTGAAAACTTCGCATGGTGAATATCCCTTGTGTATCCAATACACCCAAGCAGTTTGGGGATGAAATTGGTTGTATGTCAAATCCGTGGACAGAACCCACGCCGAGAGAAAATTATTTGGTTCCGGCGGCTTCGGCCTTTTGCTTGGCATCCAGCCGCAATTGTTCCAGCCGGGTCAAACGACTGCGCGGGCGGGGCTTCTTTTTTGGGTTCTTCCTTCTTGGCCACAGTGTTGGGTTTCGGCTGCGGCTTAGGGGCTTCTTTGGGCGGAGGCAGCGGTTTGTCGATTCGCAATTCCGTCCGGCCCACGTTGGCATGCACGACCGCTTCGTTGTTTTGCGTAATCACCACTTGGGCGAACACATTTTTATGGCGGCCTTCGGGACTGGCGGGTTCGGTCGCGATTTTGAAAACCAACTCTTTCGTGTCTTTGTTGAACTCCATTTCGGGAGCGCTGACTTTATTGGGCAGCCCCAATAGTTTGACTTTCGCATTGCCTTCAAACGGCGTGCTGGTACTGATCTTGCAGAAGATTTCCGTGGGCTTGCCCTGTTCGGTCGCCGAGCGATCCATCGCGAATTGAACGTAGGGTTCGGCGATTTCCAAGTCGGCCAACTGCGAAGCCACCCAAGCGGCTCCGTTCACGTTCGCCTGGCCGATCACGTAGATCGGCCATTTGCCCAAGGCGGCGTTTCCGTTCGCATTGACCGGGTACAATCCCTCGGTTTGTCCCTTGGGAATGTTAATGGAACTGCTGACCCCGACTCCCGGCGGACGGAAGGGAAACTGCACATTGATTTGCTCGTCCCAACCCGCTTTCTTATGGGCCACGATTTTCATTTGCATCGAACCGTTGCGGACGATGGGCACTTTGGGTTGCATAATTTCCAGCGTGAAGGGCAATTCATCAATCACCGCAAACGCCAAGAGGCTGACATCGGTTTTCCAGTAAATTGATTGGCCGGGGGAGGAGACAATCATGTCTGCCGAGTTGGTGAACCGCCCCCGCACGTTTTGCTTCTCATCCGTCAATTTCGCGGTGAAGTCCACCAATTTGCCGGACAGCGGGGCATCCGCAGCGGCTTCAAAGACGACGGGCATCTGGCTCATGTTGGCGGGCATCGGGTCGGGCGTGCATCGTGATGCCTTGCGGAAGCCCTTGGCCTTCCAGCACCAATTCGCCGCCGAAGTTTTGCCGGCTCGCGGAAATCAACGTCGCAAAACGGTTGCCTTTAGGAACATAAATCGTTTGCCGAGATTGCGAATAACGGGCTACGCGGGGAATGCCCAAAGTTAAGTTCGGCTCGATCGGGGCTGAACTCCACGCGGTAGGTAAAGTCCGCCCCGCCTCGGCCCAAATGATCGGTCACGCGGAGAATGTATTCCCCGTCCGCCGGCACGCTAAAGCGGAAGTAACTGTCCGGCCCGCGGGAATCATCGTTGCCGGTGATGCTCCGGCCATCGGCATAGTAGAGATTGACCACCGCATCCAGAGCCGAGCGAATTCGCCGGGCATAACATTCCACTTCGTAAACTTGCCCCTTCTTGGCGGCGAATTTGAAGCAATCCACATCGTCCGGTTTTTCGATGATCCCGTTGAACGCCAAAGGCAACTCGGCGGGGGTGGGCGTTTTGAAATCATTGTTCGGCTCGACTTCCAATACGTTGCCGTGCGCGAACAACCGGAACGGGTTTTCCGAGGTAGCCACGCCCGTGGCATCGCTTGCCAACAGGCCGTAGTTTTCTTCCACCACGGCAGGAAGTTTGAATTTCTGCGTTAAGACGCCGGTCGGGTCGCCCAGGAATTTGACTTCCACTTCTTCCCCCACCTTGCCGCCGGCGGGATACACCGCCGTGGGCCGAGGAAAGTGCCCCACGTGCAAACGATACCGGCAATTGCCGTTGCCCGCATAAGCACTTTCGCGGACTTCAATAACATAGTTGCCATCTTCCGGGGCCAGCACCGAAGCAATTGCATCTTGATAAACCAACGGGGCATCGTCCGAAACCGCCAATTCAAACCGCTTGCTATCTAAGATCGCGACGTAAGGATCGAACATTGTCGTTCCCAATCGCATGGCTTCGATCTCGGCGGAAATTCGCTGCCCCTTTTTCGCGGCGACCACGAAGTAATCCACATCTTCATTCTGCACCACGCCCGCGACCGTCGTCCCCATTGCGATGGGCTGCGGCGTGTCGAATTCACTGTTCGGTTCTTTCTCTTCCACTTCGGGCAATGCCCCGACGTAAAACGTCTGGTACTCGGAAATCCCGGACTTCGTGCGAACCTGGGCCACGTGTTCGCCCAAGCGGCAATCGGCAGCCACTTTGACCGTCACCTTGATCGAGTTTGCATTGACCGGCTCAATTTTCGTCGCCGTCACGCCGGGCCGATAGAAGAAGATTTCCTCGGCATCGTTCAACCTGGCCCCACTGAAAGTCAGCACGGTTTCCGCACCGCGCTGAACTCCCCGCGGCAGAATCCGCGAAAGTGCAGGCGAAGACGCCCAAAGCGAACTCGCCGTTGCGCCGAAAATAACGGCCAAAATAAGGGAACAATCGAGAAAGCGGGGTTTCATAACCGACCTCGAAGGGTTGGGTTTTATGCGGGGAGGGAAAACCGGCGGGAAAACATCGACCGCGACCCGCGTTCCTTAAAGAAAGGCGGGGTCGCGGCGAAGGGGGATCGCAATCAGGCGAGCAGATCCTTGCGGACTTTGCCGCCGTTGACAATTTCAATCGGACGATCGCCGGGGGCCATCAGTTCTTTATCCGCCACAATGCCGATGCAACTGTAAATCGTGGTGGCCCAATCTTCCACGGTCAGCGGGTTGTTTTCCGGTTCGCTGCCGGTCGCAGTCGGACGACCCGTAAACGTATCCGCCTTTGACTCCGCCGCCGGCCAGCACCACGCTGAAGACTTTCGGCCAGTGGTCGCGACCGGCGGTTCCGTTGATTTTGGGCGTGCGACCGAATTCGGAGGCCACGCAAACCAGCGTTTCCTTCAAAATCCCACGTTGGTCCAAATCGCGAATCAAGGCGGCAAACGCCTGATCGAACGCCGGCAGTTGCCTGTCGATGCTGCCTTGAATGTTGTCGTGCATGTCCCAGCCGCCGTAAGTCAAAGTCACGAACCTGGCTCCGCCTTCCACCAATCGGCGGGCCAACAGCATCCGCGCACCCGCCGTGTTGCGGCCGTATTCATCGCGGAGTTTGTCGGTCTCGGCGTTGATGTTGAATGCTTCGCGGGCTTTGTCCGAACTCACCATCGCATAGGCCCGTTGATAGAAACTATCCACGGCATCCAGCGAATCGGCTTTTTCCTTTTTGGCGAAGTATTCGTTGACGGCATCCAGCACCTTGCGGCGGCGGGCGAAGCGGGTGTCATCCACGCCGCCGGGCAATTTCAAATCGCGAACTGTGAACCCGCCGCTGGCCGGGTCGGAACCCAAACTGAACGGAGCGAACGAAGAACTCAGATAGCCCGTGCCGGCGAATTGGTTGGGCTGATTGGGAATGCAGACGTATTGCGGCAGGTTGTTGCGGGGGCCGAATTCGTGCGTCACCACGCTGCCCATGCTGGGAAATTCCAAAGCCGGGCTGGGCCGATAACCCGTGAACATGTTGTGCGTGCCCCGTTCGTGGGCGGCTTCGCCGTGCGTCATCGAGCGGCAAATCGTGATTTTGTCGGCGACCTTGGCCGTATGGACCAATTTTTCGTTGATCCGCACGCCATCCACGTTGGTGGCGATGGAGTTCATCGGCCCGCGGTATTCAATCGGAGCGAACGGTTTGGGATCCCAGGTTTCCTGATGGGCCGCCCCGCCCGGCAGGTAAATGAAGATCACGTTTTTGGCGGTGCCTTCTTTCGAAGCATATTGTTTAATGTCCGCCTGGGCTTGTTGCAGATGCAAGAATTGGGACAGCGAAAGCCCAATTCCACCCGCAAAACCAACGTGCAGAAAATCACGACGAGAAGAACCCATAGCCATCAAAGTGCCTCCTAAAATGGAACTTTCCCTGCCGCGCCTCAGCGAGGATCGGTGTGAAAATTCGGGGTGTGTTGGGGGTTGAGTTTAGTTTTTCGCTGGCAACGGCAGATTGCGGTTTTCAGTCCGGGTCAATCCATCCGAAAAGAAACAATCATCGTTTGTTGGCCTCTTGGCGAGGAAGGAGTGAGTGCTTGGAATGTTGTGTGGGGCGGGCGGTTTGTTTCGCGTAATGGCGTGCTTGGTGTTATGCTGTTTTCAACAGCTATTAAGAGAACGAAGTTTGGGGAAGAAAGTCAAGCATCAAAGTTTGTTTCTTTGTCGGTTTTCTTGAATTTTCGTCCTCTGAACAAAAACACAAAACCTCGGCAACCGTTCTCCTTCACTGTGATTTGACGATCAACGCGGTTAAGTTACGCGAAAAACCCTCAATTCGAGATTTTTTGGAAAGAAATCCCCCATGCGGACTTTGCTGAGTGAAACCACCATCCAAACGCGAGTCCAAACCCTGGGAAAAGAAATTCAAGTCGATTACCAAGACAAGCCGCTCTTGGTCTTGGGCGTACTCACCGGCTGCCTGATTTTTCTTTCCGATCTGATCCGGCAGATGGATTCTGCGGCTGAAAGTCGGGCTGTTGCAGGCTTCCAGCTATCGCGGAGCTACCACCACGCGGGGCGAACTGAGCTGGAACGATCAGTTGGCTCCCGATCTCGCCGGCTGGCACGTGCTGTTGGTGGATGACATCTTCGACACCGGCCACACCCTGCAAACCATCCGCGATGACATCCGCAACCGGGATGTCGCGAGCGTGCGGACCTGCGTGCTGCTTTGGAAAACCGCCCGCACGGTGGTTCCGCTAAAACCCGATTACGCGGGCTTTGAAATCCCGGATGAGTTCGTCGTCGGCTACGGCTTAGACTACAACGACCACTACCGCCACCTCCCCCACATCGCCACCCTAGACCCAGCCGACTTGGAAGCCTAACGGCAAAGCCCATTTTCCATCGTCGGCGGTCAAGTAGCCGACTCTACATCATCCAAGAGGAGTTTCTTCTCCGGCTCGATGATTGCTTCCTCCAAGTGAGCGCAGCGAGGTTTAGGTGAAGGGGATTCCTGTGTCTTTTGCGAGTGCTTTGAGTTCGTTGGCCACGGCGGGGATGAGCGGGATGCCTTGGTTGCGGTTTTGTTCTTCGGCTTCGCGTTCGGGTTGGCCGGGGATTAAGGGGCCGGCGGTGCCAGGGGCGGGGCGGGAGTTTCGCATCGTGCGAATCCAATCGTCGATTTGACGTTTGAACTCGGCGACATCCACGAAGGCTTCGATCTGCATGGCTCCGAAGAAATGGCCGAGACCGATGCCCACTTGGCGGATGGGGTCGCCATGCGAAACGGTGAAAGCCGGCGTGAACGGCCCCCAATTCGCCCCGCTGAGCGGCCCGGAAAGCAAATCGACCATCGCCGCGAGGCAATAGCCTTTGTGGCCGCCGCGTTCGCGAGTGGAACCGAGCGGCAACAACGCCCCACCCTCGGCGACTTCGCGGGGGTTGGTGGTTTCCCGTCCCTCGGCATTGATGGCCCAACCTGCGGGGATTGGTTTTTCGCGGCGGATGGCCATTTCAATTTTCCCGTAAGCCGCCGCCGTGGTCGCCATGTCGATCACGATGGGCGGTTCCTCAAAACCGGGAAACGCAATCGCGATGGGGTTGGTTCCCAACATGCGGTCGGCTCCAAACGTGGGGGCCGTGATGCGGCTTGTGTTGGTCATGGCCCAGCCGATTTGATCTCGCTTTAGAGCCTCCAAAACGTAGTAACCCGCGATACCGTAGTGGTGCGAATTGCGAACGGCCACCCAGCCCGTGCCGACGGCCTCGGCTTTTTGCATCGCGATTTCGTTGGCTTTGGGACCGACGACAAGGCCCAAACCGTTGTCGCCGTCCAACGTGGCGGTGGAAGGAGATTCGCGCACGATTTGCATTTGGGGCCGGGGGTTAATGCGGCCATCTTTCAGCAAGCCGACATAACTCGCCAACCGGGCCACACCATGCGAATCGATGCCCCGGAGGTCCGAGAGAATTAAAATCTCCGCCGACTGCCTGGCTTCCGCTTCCGGCACGCCGTAATGTTGGAAGGTGCGAGAGGTGAATTCTTGAAGTTGCTCGGCGGGGTAGCGCGTGGGGGAGGGATCGGGCATGGCTGCGGATTTCCAAATCCGCCAAGATAACCGAGCGAGGGTTTAGGCTCAATCGCCGGGAAGCACTTTGATGAGCACCGCCGTCATGTCGTCGCGTTGCTTGCCGGGGGCGACGAAGCCGCGAACTTCCTCCAACAGGGCTTGCAAAATTTTCTTGGCGGAGAGGTTGCGGTTTTGCTTGAGGCACGCCAGCACGCCCCGATCGCGGAAAAATTCCTTGTTTTGGGACATGGCTTCGAGAAAACCATCGGTCTGCATAAACACCAAATCGCCGGGGTGAAGCGGAATGGGTTCGGAGAGATTGTAAACCGTATCGCGAAACCAACCCAATGGCGAGCAATTGCTGTCGAGTTGATTCCGCACGTCGCCTTGGGAATTCAAAATGTAACCGGGAGGATGGCCTGCCCCGACATATTCCAAGGTGTTCTCGTGCGGATTGAGCCTGAGCAAAAACAGGGTCAGATATTGTTCCGGGGGAGAATCGTCGATCAGCAATTCATTCGTGACCGCGAGCACCGTGGCGAGGTTTTTTTCGGTGCGGGTTAATGCGTGCAGATAGGAATGGGCCGAAGCGGTCAGCAAGGCCGGGCCGAACCCGTGCCCGCTGACATCGCCGATGATGGCGGCCAATTGCCCGTTGGGCAGGGGAAGAAAATCAAAAAAGTCTCCGCTGCACGTCTCGGCGGGCTTGGCGAAGCCGGCGATGTCCCAGCCCGGCACTACGGGGGGGTGTTGCGGCAGTAGCGATTGTTGAATGTGCCGGGCGATCAGCATTTCTTCTTCGATTTGCCGGCGTTCGGTCACGTCCAAAGCCACGCCGACCACGCCCGCCACCGGACCGCCGCCGGGCCGCCACGGTTCTACGTGGGCTTGCTGCGTTCTGCCGCGGAGCTTGGCTTCAAAACTCACCGAACGCCCTTGCATGGCTTCCAAGTGGGCGTGCAGCGAGGTGTCGTTTTCTTGTTGAACCTCGAAGTATTCCGCGATCGTCATTCCCACAACCTGGTTGGGCAGCAGATTCAGCCGCGTGAGGCCGGCCCCCAACGAAGAGGTGATCGTCAAATCGCGGTCGGTGGTCCAAAGCACTGCCGGCAATTGGTCGGTTAACAGGCGAATGTCGTTTTCCCGCCTCAATAATTCTTGCTGCGCCCGATGCCGCTGCAAAGCGTGCCGAATTGTGCGAGTCAAGAGATCTTCGGTCAGTTTTCCCTTGACGAGATAATCCTGCGCACCCTTGCGAACGGCTTCTTCGCCGGTTGCGACTTCATCGTGGCCGGTCATAATCAGAACCGGTAGGTTAGGCGAATGCCTGAGCGTGGATTCCAGCGTCTGGAGGCCGAAACTGTCGGGGAGGGAGAATCCAACAGCACCAAATCGAGTTCGCCCTCGGCCAATCGCTGCTGCCCCTCGGCCAAAGTGCCGGCAGTCACCAGATGGTAGGGGAAACCCTTCGCCTGCGCGAGCATGACCTCGACGAACACGGCATCGTCGGGATTGTCTTCGATCAACAGAATTCGAGTGGGGGCTTTCGCGGTGGGATCGGACACGGAAGGGAACCTAACTCCGGCTGAAAAAATTCACGAAGTATTCGCTGTGAAGGGAAAGACCGTGCGTTTTACTTGGGGCCGGGATCGAGGGCGTAAAAGATCGCGGATCATCACGCGGAAAAGCTCATATTCGCAAAAGCCGCGTTATTTTTCGCGTGTGGGGACATTCTCCACGGCCAACCGCGTGGTGGGGGCTTCGGAGGGGGAACTCGACTCGATTGGCCAGTTTTTAGTGCGATCTTCCGCCAGATGATGCAGCGGGCCTTCGCTTCGGTGATCACCGATTTCCACGAAATAAAGCAAATCCCCCAACAGCACGCGGTCGCCGGATTGCAACGGGGCTTGTTGAATCGGTTCGCCATTGAGGATGGTTTGATTGGTGGATTCCAAATCCTTCAGCACCAATTCCCCATTAACCTGCTTCCACTCGCAATGCAAGCGGCTGATGAGAGAATGGGCAACTTGCACATCGGCCCTGACACTGCGGCCAAGCACAAGAGGCTTGTCTGCAAGCCGAAACTCAAGGTCGTTGAAATCGACGTTCTCGCTAATTAATTGGACCCGCATCGCTAAATCGTCTTCTGGATTTCACATAAGAGGAAGTAATGTGCATCCTGCGGAGAAGTGGGCTTCGTGCGCCGACTTGGAAAGCTTGAGGAGGGTATTATACTTATTTTTTGGTGGAAAAGAAAGAAAATGTTTGTAGGGTGGGAGTTGGAAGGAGGCTGGAATAGGGAAATGTGACTACGGGGGCAGGTTGGCAGTTATGTGTTTTAGAGGAAGAAAATGGATCTTAACTATTTTGTTTTTTAGAATCAAGCGTATAGGAAACGTATTCTCTCGAAATTATCCGAGTCCTTGCGAGTCCCCCCACATTTTGTAGCACACTCACGTTTCCAGCCCAGGAGATGTGGGTCAGCAACTCAGAAAATGTTTGCAACTTGCTTGAAATTGGCTTGCCGATGCCTTTGCAGATAAGGGGCTGGAAGCCACATCCACGAGGCATGCGCCGGGAATAGATTCGCCTTTCCTCGCCATCCTAGCTGCGAGTTTCCCTCGCGGAATGTATAATGGGGCGAATGGATTTTGCCGCCCGCTTTCTCTCCAACGATTTGCGAGGGACATGACTTCACCCGCCCCGAATCCCGCCCCCATTCCTTCGCCTGCCGTTTTGCCCGAGATCGAGATTCCCGAACCGATTCCCTCGGCACGCGCCGCCGAGATTGATCGGCGTGCGCCGCGGAATTTATTTGTGCTGGCTTTGTATCAGGTTGCCTTAAGGGTGGGTTGGATTTTCAAGACCGAGACGGTCATTATGCCCTCATTTTTGGATGCCATCGCCGGGGCGGGTTGGTTGCGGGGTTGCTTGCCGGTGCTCAATCGGCTGGGGCAAAGCGTGCCGCCGTTGTTGTTCGCCAACCGTTTGCAGCACATGCCCCACAAAAAATGGGCCTTAGTCTTCACGGCTTTTTTTATGGCGGTTCCGTTTCTGATTCTCTCGCCGTTATGGTTGGGCTTGGGCCGGCTGTCGGTTGACCGCGAACATCTCACTTGGCTGCCGGTCGTCTTTTTGGTTTTGTACGCTTTGTTCTTTGCCATGACGGGCATGAACCAACTGTCTTTCAGCACGTTGCAGGGAAAACTCATTCAAGTCAACCGCCGGGGCCGCCTGATGACGCTCGCGGGGTTGTTTGGTTCGGTCTCCTCCATCGCGTGCGCTTGGTTTTTGCTGCCTGCATGGTTAAAGCGTCCGGGCGGCGGATTCGGTTTGATCTTCGGCATCACGGGTGTGGGCTTCGTGATTTCCGGCTTGATCGGGCTGTTGGTCAAGGAACCGCCAGATTCCGGCCTGGTGAAAGAGACGCTGCCTTTGAGGGCCTATTTTCATCGGGCCTGGCGGACTTACCTGGAAGATCACGATTTTCGCCGACTGGCTTGGGCCACTATGCTGTTCACCACGGCGTTGATGGTGTTTCCGCACTATCAAGCCTTGGGCCGAAAACAACTTGGCAGCACACAAGAGGATCTGTTGGGCTGGCTGATCGCGCAAAACGCCGGGATGGGGATTTTCAGTTTGATGACCGGATCCCTCGCAGACCGCTTCGGCAATCGGCTGAGTTTGCGGGTGTGCATGTTTCTGGCGGCCACTGCTCCTTTAATCGCCTTGGGTTTGGCCAACGGGCTGATTCCCGGCGGACGAAATTGGTATTGGCTGACGTTTTTGATGCTGGGTTTAACGCCGCTCACGATTCGCTGCCTGATGAATTACGCCCTGGAACTCACGGACGAAATCCACCATGCCCGCTACGTCAGCACGCTGACGTTGACAATGGCCGTGCCGTTTGTCTTCTCGCCGCTGTTGGGTTGGTTCGTCGATTTGTGGGGTTTTGAAACCGTGTTTCTGTGCGTCACCGCGCTCATCATGGCCGGCGGGTTTATGACGTTCCAATTGGTCGAACCCCGGCACGCTTTGGAAGAAACGGTGGATTGAAAGATTCACGTGACTTTTGCAGCGGAGAGCAACGAGGTCAGGCCCCTTCGAAATCTCTCATCTCATCATGATTTTTTTGCGGGATTGGGGAAATCCCGCCTCATGGCCTGCGATTGTGCCCTATGGTTTTAGCGATGCCCGGCAGTCTGCGTGGCTCGGGCCGTTTTTTCGCTAGGACTGGAACCCACGTGATCCGATGACAACAACTCCCCTCGCCAAACCCCAAATCCCCGCCGAAGGCGAAGCCTGTCCCCATTGCAATTCGCAGGAACCGTGGGGGGGGCGTCTTGGTGTCCCGCTTGCGGATATTATCCCGCGCTGGGAGGCACGACGCTTAAATCCGCCGAGGAGGTCGAAGAAAATGCCGGCGAAGAACAGGCCGCCTGGGAAACTCTGCACGAAGGCCCGACGAATCTGCTGGAAGCGATTCCCCCTTGGATGTGGCTTGTGGCGGGAGGAGCGATGCTGATTCTGCTGGCGAACGCGGCCGCCCGATTCATGCTGCCCTTAAAAGCCTCACACCGCACACTATTAACTCTGCTCGAATTTTCCTTGGGCTTTGTCATCGCGAGTTTTTCTCATTTGTCGGCCCATCTGTTCGCTTCCTGCAAAAACGATAAATTCGGCCCGTTCGATTTCTTCATGAAGCCCGTGGAAATCTGGAAGCCGACCTTCGCCAGAATGCCGGAAGGCTCGAGGCGACTTTGCGGCATGGCTTGGGGCCTGACCGCGATCTTTGCAGCGATTTTGGTGATGGGCGGGTTCGACTTCGATTCGATATTCGACGATTGGGGCTTTGAAAAATACGAAGCACCGAACGTGGTTAAGGAAGTTACTAAGCAGGCCCGCAAAAAACGCAACAGCAAAAAAGATCTGGCCGACGCCGTGAAAGACTTCGCGGGCGAAGGCGATTTGCAAGAGGCCGAGGCCCCGCCTTTGGAAACTCAATGCGTGATTCTCGGCTACACCCTCTCGGACGCGGGGGAATTGAATTCGGTGGTCTTGGCTTCCGCACCGCGAGGACGCTTGTCCTACGTGGGGCTGCTTTCGCAGTCCGACATTCCCGAAGAAAACCGGGCTGAAGTGCTGTCTGAACTGCAATCGCTGGAGAAACAGAAGTCGTGCTACGTCAAACGCGATGTGCCCTTGAAGAAAGCGATTTGGGTCGAACCGAAAGTTCTCTGCCTAGTGCAGCACAAAGCCTGGACTTCGCAATACCGCTTGCAAAAACCCTCGTTCCTCAATCTGATCAAAGCGGAGGAATCGGCACAGACCGAATCGACGCCTTAAGATCGGTAATGAATGCCGAACAAAATCGCATTCGAGAAATCGCCGTGGAAGCAGGGCCATGTTGCAACGGGTGGCCGGCTTGGGTAATTTGAGGAGATTCATTCTTCAACACCCGAACACAATTCGGGCTGCCTCAAACCGAAAACCATTTGGTGGAAGTAAGCAAACATGGTGACGTTGCTCATCGCCGTCGGAGCGCTTGTAGGCTATATCGTGGCCTACAATACTTATGGCCGCTGGTTGTCCCGAAAAATCTTTCAGTTGGATGCCACTGCCACTGTGCCCAGCGTAGAACTGAACGATGACCGCGATTACGTGCCCACTTCCAAAGGCGTGGTGTTCGGGCATCACTTCACCAGCATTGCGGGCACGGGGCCGATTGTGGGGCCGGCGATCGCGATTATGTGGGGCTGGTTGCCCGCGTTGTTATGGGTGGTGTTCGGAGCGATTTTCATTGGGGCGGTTCACGATTTCGGGGCGCTCGTCGTCAGCCTAAGAAATCGCGGCCAAACCATCGGCGAGGTGGCCGGTCGGCTGCTTAATCCTCGCGTGCGATTTTTGTTTCTGGGGATATTGCTGTTCGGGTTGTGGGTGGTGCTGGCAATTTTCGGCTGGGTGATCGCCAACGTGTTTCGGCAGTTTCCCGAATCCATTTTGCCGGTGTTTTTGCAAATCCCGATTGCCGTCTGGATCGGCGTTTACGTCCATCGCAAGGGAAAAAATTTGCTGTTGGCTTCAGGCATTGCCCTGGGGTTGATGTATCTCACCGTCTGGTTTGGGGCGGCGTGTCCGGGCATGGAATGGTCGGGCGGCGCGATTGGCACGGGGATTCAACACCTCAACTCCACCTTGGCCGCGTGGCCGATTTGGATTTGGGTCGCGGTGCTGTTGGCGTACTGTTACGCCGCCAGCGTGATGCCGGTTTGGATTCTGCTGCAACCCCGCGACTACATCAACAGCCTGCAACTCATCAGCAGTTTGGCGCTGATCATCGGCGGGTTGGCGGTGGCGGCGGTGATGGGATCGCACGGGCAGCCTTTGCAAATCGTGGCCCCGGCGGTGCAATGGGCACCGAAGAACGCCCCGGCCTTCGTGCCGTTTTTATTCATCACCATCGCCTGCGGAGCGATCAGCGGGTTTCATTGCTTGGTGAGCAGCGGCACTTCCAGCAAGCAATTGAAGTGCGAAACGGATGCCCAATTCGTGGGCTACGGGTCGATGCTCACCGAAAGCCTGTTGGCCGTATTGGTGATTCTGGCCGTGGGTGCGGGCATCGGCTTCGGTTGGCAGGACAAGTTTCACGACAATTTCGGCGAAGCGCTGAAAGGCCAGGCTCTTTGGAACACGCTCTACGGCAATTGGGACAACCTGAGCAAAACCGCGGTGGGAGCGTTTGTCGTCGGCAGCGCGAACTTTTTGGAATCCATGAGCATCGACAAAACAATGGCCACAGCGTTGATGGGGGTCTTGGTCGCCAGTTTCGCGGGGACGACGCTCGACACCGCCACGCGGTTGCAGCGCTACGTCGTGCAGGAATTGGCCGCCACGTTCGCGCCGCACGTCTCGCCCACCGCACAAGCCGCCGAGGGTTATGATGAAGAATTTCAGCACGGGAAAACGGGCAAATCGCTTTCGCTCAATCCGCTGGTTTGGCTGACGAACAAACACGGAGCCACGTTGTTCGCGGTCTCCACGGCATTCGTGTTGGCGATGTTGCCTGCGACAACTCCACAAATCTCGTTCACGGATGCCTGGAGCGGAAAGATCACCACAGATTCCGCGGCCGCCTTTGCTGCCTCAAGCGTGGTAGAGCCAATGAAGAAGGAAATCACAACGGCTGCCCAGCAGATGACGCCGGATGAGTTCTCTGCATGGTTGCCGGATCACGCACCACAAAAAGTGATCGATTCGCTGGAATCGATGCGTGCCGGGGGACTAAGTGGCGGTCTGGGATGGATGGGAACGTTCCTGGGAACCGGAGGGTTAATTCTCTGGCCGTTGTTCGGGGCCACCAATCAATTGCTCGCGGGGTTGGCGTTTCTGGTGCTTTCGTTCTGGCTCTGGCGGCGGAACAAGCCGGTGTGGTTCGTGGTTTTGCCCACGATTTTCATGCTGGTCATGCCGGCCTGGGCGATGGTGCTTGATATTCAAAAATACTGGGGCAAAGGATGGTACGTGCTGCTGAGTATTGCAGCGGTCACGTTGGCCTTGGAGGCTTGGATGATTCTGGAAGCCTTCCTGATGTGGCCCAAGGCCAAGGGCGTGTTGGAGCAAGCCCTGCCCCCGCTGCACCGTGAAAAAGAACTTTCCAAACCCACTCCCGTCGGAGCCGGCAGCAGTTCCCACGAGTGATTTCAGGTTTTGAAGCACTACACAAACCCAGGAGGCTTACGCCTCCCGCTCGCCTTTGGGTTCCGAATCTCACTTGGAAAACACCTGCCTGTGAAAGCGTTGGGACGATTCACGATTGATGGGCTTTGGCTCGCCGCGATTCTGGTTGTGGGATCGATGCAGTTTTGGTTTCCGAATTTGCGTCCGGGCATCTCGCACGATTCCTACAGCACCGAAGCGGATGGCAAAAAAGCCTTTTATCTGATGCTCCGGCACGAGGCGGACAAACGCGGGTTGTTTGTCGCCCGCAGTTTTCGGGCGTTGGATCAGCAAGTGGCGTGGACTCCGGCCCGCGACGTTCCCGCGCGGTTGAATCTGCAAGAACCGCCCGCATTGTGTTTGCTGGGACCGGAGCGCTATCCCTCCGAAGCAGAATGGGCCCCGATTTTGAAATGGGTCGAAGCCGGCGGCACGTTGGTGCTCGCGGCCCGCGACGACCATCCCAAACTTTCGCTCAAGCCCTTGAATCTCGCCATCAAACCGCTGAGCGAATTGGACGACGCTTTTGAAAACCGCGATGACTCCGGCTTGGTCCGCACCACATTGGTGGAAGAAGGAAATCTCTACTGGGAAACCGGCGGATTTATCGAAGCCCCTAAAGCCCAGCCCTTGGTCGAGTTCGGCGGAACCGTGCAAGCGGTCGTTCAAGAACACGGTTTCGGGCGAGTGATCGCGGTGGCCACCGATTTTCCGTTCTCCAACCAATCGCTGGCTTGGGAAGACAATTCGGTGTTGGCGTTCGCATTGGTTTTGGCTCGGCCGACGAATCCGATTCAACCGCAGAAACCCGTGGCCCGCATCGCCTGGGATGAATCTCTGAATGCGACGGGGATTCCCAAACTCGTCGGCGTGCTGCTTACTCCCCGCCTGCGGCCGTTGACCATTCAATTCGCCACGCTGGGGCTGGTGTTCGCTTGGTGGCGAAGCCGGCGTTTCGGGCCGCTGTTTCCACCGTCCCAACCACCCCGCCGGAACATCGTGGACCACACCGATGCCTTGGGCGTTCACGCCTATCGAACCAAAGATGGCCAGGGAATGCTGAGGGCCTATCTTTTTCAATTGCGGATGGAACTGAAACTTCAAGGCAGCTTCGCGAATGAAGACCGCGTGCTGGAACCGATTGCCCGCAGATTGAACCGCTCGCCCGACGTTCTCAAAGACTTTTTGCAGCGAGCCGAGGAAGCCGCGACCGCGAAGCGTCTGAAACGCCGCCGTGCCGCCGAGTTCATCCGCCGCCTCGCGATTCTTCGCACTGCGGCTTCTGCCGGGTCTTCCTGATGCTAAGAACGCCCTCAGCTGCGGGCGTTCCTCGCTGAAAAACAAAATCGCACGGGGTGCTGCCGACGTTGGTTTCCCGCTTCAAAACAGTTTCGAGGAAACTTCAAGCGGAAGCCGAGGCGGCCCAGGCGCGTTTGACCTCCTCGACGGATTCGAGATAAGCCGTGCGAAGCAGTGCGGGTTTGATGCCGCATTCGGTCAGTTGTTCCCATGCGCATTTTTCGTAATCAATCGCGACCTGAAGGATTTGCCCCGTTGGCCCGATGCCCAACAGCAGGGCCTCGCGAATGCTTTCTTCCAGGGGAAGTTCTGCGATCAAATTGTCGAGCGGTTGCCCCATCAGCACGTCCAGCATCGAGAGCAACCCTGTGGTAAACAGCGAATGGGCGTTGGCATCCTCGTGATATTGGGCTAAGGTTCGGCACATCCAGGCCCTTAAAAGCGCTGTTTTGGCGGCCTGTTGCGGGACGTGTTTATTCCCCGCAAGCAGCAGCAGCGTGGTGATCGTGCGGAGCGTTTCCAGCCCCAACAATACACAGGCGTGCCTTAATGATTCCACGTTCCGCCGCACGCCGAAATGCGAGGAGTTGACGTACCGTAAGAGTTTGATGCACAAAGCCGGATCGCGTTCGACTGTCTCCGCCAAATCGCGGATGTCGGCCTGGGGCGCATTGATCTCTGCCAAGATTTTCATCAAGGCCATTTGGTTGCCATCCAGCTTTCGGCCTTCAATCAGTTCGGGTTTGGACAGAAAATATCCTTGAAACAAATCGAAGCCCAAATCTCGGCAAAGCTCGAATTCCTGTTGGGTTTCGATTTTTTCCGCGAGCAATTTCACGGGCCATTTGCGAAGCAATTGGACGTGAGCCGCCCATTCCGTTTGGGGAATCTGGGGAAGCTCCACCTTCACAATCGCGGCCAGTTCCAACAGGGGTTCCAAGGCCGGGTGATAGACCACATCGTCCAACGCGATTTTATAACCTTCCGCCCGCAAACGCTTGAGACCCTGGATGAGTTCCGCATCGGGAACGATGTCTTCCAGCACTTCCAACACCAAACGCTTGGGGCATTCGGGCAGCGGATATGTGCCGATGAGAAACTCGCGAGTGAAATTCATAAACGCAATGCGATCTTCCACCACCTGATCGAAACCCAATTCCACAAACGTATTGAGCAGCACAGCCGAGGTGGCTTGGTTGCCATCCTCGAAGGCTGCGAATCCGGTTTTGGCGGAACGGTAAAGCACTTCGTAAGCCACTAGCCGTTTTTGCGAATCGACGATGGGTTGCCGACCCAACCAGATGGGCGTGCTACAACTGGGGCTGATTGTCGAGGAAGGCATTTTCTGTTTAGGCTCCGAAAAAATACGCAGGCACGGCGATGCACAAGCATATCTTTCGGTTGGAAGATGCGCAGAGAAACTCTGGATCGCACCAAGAAAACCGGCGACCGCCCCGCAATCGCGCCGGTCTTGCCAATTCTCGCAGTTGATTGGGCGACTTTGTGTTCAAAACTTGCGAAACTCAGCGGAAGAATGAATGCCTCCGGCGCTCCGCCCCGCTCAGAGTTGTTGCTCGGCGACTTCGATGGCCCTTAACAAACCGCGGGCTTTGTTCAGGGTTTCTTCGTACTCGGCGGCGGGCACGCTATCAGCGACGATGCCCGCGCCAGCTTGCACATAGGCGGTTTGGCCGATCATCACCAAGGTTCGCAGCGCAATGCAGGTATCCATGTTGCCCGTGAAATCCAAATAACCCACCGCACCGGCATAAGGGCCTCGGCGGTGGGGTTCCAATTCATCAATGATTTCCATGGCCCTGACCTTGGGCGCGCCGGACACCGTGCCCGCCGGCAAACCCGCCCGCAGAGCATCCAACGCGGTTTTGCCTTCCACGAGTTTTCCCGTGACGTTGGAAGTGATGTGCATCACGTGGCTGTAGCGCTCGACGACCATCACATCGCTGAGTTCCACCGTGCCGAACTGAGCAACCCGCCCCACATCGTTGCGGGCGAGGTCGATCAACATCACGTGTTCGGCCCGCTCTTTGGGGTCTGCGAGCAGATCTTTGGCCAAGAATTGATCTTCTTCTTCCGTAGATCCCCGCCTTCGCGTGCCCGCCAGCGGACGAATTGTGGTGAAGCCGTCTTCCACCCGCACCATGATTTCCGGGGAACTGCCGATGAGGTTGACTTCGGGCGTTTTCAGCAAAAACATGAACGGGCTGGGATTAACCACCCGCAAAGCCCGGTAAATGTCCAACGGGCGGGCTTGGGTTTCCATTTCCAATCGCTGGCTGAGCACGACTTGAAAAATATCGCCCGCCTTGATGTATTCCTGGCAATGCTCGACCGCTTTTTCAAATTCCTCTTTCGTGAAAGAAGACCGAGGCAGTTCGCTTTTCTCGTGCGTGGCGGGGTGGATGTCCGTGAGTTGCAAATCGGTGGTTCCGCGCTGCAATTGGCGGCAGATCTCATCCACGCGAACGCAGGCGGCTCGATACGATTCCTGCAAATCCCCGCTATGGGTGTCGGCATGGGCCACTACCAAAATCGTCTTGTTGATGTGATCGAAAATCACCATCTGTTCGTAAAATGAAAACGACAAATCCGGCAGCCGGCGGTCATCGGCGGGGGCGTTCGGCAGATTTTCGCTGTAGCGAATCACATCGTAACCGGCATAACCCACCGCCCCGCCGCTAAATCGCGGCAAGCCCGGCACGCGCACCGCCCGAAACTTTTTCAGCAGTTCTTCCAACTCGGCCAAAGGATCCTCCACATCGTATTCGGTTTGCTTTCCCTCCTGGGTGATAACCACTCGGCGGCCGTAGGCGTCGATCTGTAAAAACGGATCGGACCCCAAAAAACTGTAGCGCCCGACTTTTTCGCCGCCGACCACGCTCTCGAACAAAAATGAGCAAGGCCCCCATTGCAATTTGCAGTACGCCGTCACCGGCGTGAGCGTATCCGCCAAGAGTTGACGATACACCGGAACCAAATCCGCCTGGGGGGCCAGCCGGCAAAAGTCTTCAAAATCGGGCGTGTGCTTCATGCGGTGAAACCTATGTCTTTTCGGTGAATTTGTTTTCAGGACTTGTTGAGATTGAGTCAAGTTTTTGGGCGTGTCAACGTCGTGAGGTATCAGTCGAGTGTCAAGGGCGAAGAGCAGAGGCCCAGAGCGATCCGACGATTGGGCGAGATGGTGGGCATGTTTTTTTCCGGCCCTCGGCACTCCGCCGTTTCGGTTCTCCCCCAGGGAACTTCGATGAGGCAGAGGGTTCTATCTTATGGTTTGATTGAGAGTTACGTCAGCACCGCTTCCCAAAATCCGCAACTTGACAGTCGAGAGGACACGGCTAGAATTAAATCGGTTCGTTCAAAAACTCTTCGAGGACACGGAAGGCGGGATGATGAAAAAGTGCAGTCGCTGCTCGAAACCTTCCATTTTGCACATCACCGAGATCGAGCAAGGCGAGGTGCAAGAACTGCATTTCTGCGAAAGTTGTGCCCAAGAATATCTCTCCAGTAGCGAGCCGTCACCCTCCACGGACAGTTTCCCGGAGAAACTCGCCGAGTTTGCCGGCGAGCACGAAATTGATGAACTCGATCAACTCGTTTGCCCCAACTGCGGAATCACTTTTCGCGAGTTTCGCAGCCAAGGCCGCCTGGGTTGCCCGCACGATTATATTGCCTTCGAGCGGGAACTGATGCCCCTTTTAGAGAACATTCACGGCGAGACCCAGCACGCGGGCAAATTTCCCAAACGGGCTCCGGGGGCGAGTCAGTTGCAATACCGCTTGATTAAGCTCCGCAGCCAACTTCGCGCGGCGGTCGAACAAGAGAATTACGAATCCGCCGCCGGCCTCCGCGATGAGATTCAATCCTTGGAATCAGAAGAAAACCTGTCCCCCAACGATGATTGAAGGCCGAGTCATCCACCGACCCGTCTGAAACGCGTCCCTCACGGGCCGGTTTTCAGAACTTCCTTTGGCAGTGCTTTACAGTCCGGTTTGGAAACGCAAAAATACCTTCAAGGAGAGAACCTCATCGATCAAGGGATTGCGAACCTCCGCCGGACGACGCCCTTTCTTTAGTCCCTCCTTGAACCAACCTTCCCCCCGAACGACACGCAACATCCTCCAGGAGAGCGATTGTGGATCTCGATTCCCTCACGACCACCAGTGGCGAATGGTTGCGGGGAAGCGGTCCCGAATCCGACATCGTGATCTCCAGCCGAATTCGCCTCGCCAGAAACCTCGCCCAATTCCCCTTTCCCAATCGGGCGGATGAATCGGTCCGCACCGAAATCGAATCTCTCTTAAGGGAAAAAATCTCGGATGTTCCCGTGGGAACCAAAGTCGGCTACGTCAACGTCCGCGACCTCAAAGAGATGGACAGGCAATTCCTCGTGGAAAGGCAACTGATCAGCCGCGAACACGCCGAGGGCCGCGGGCGCGCAGCGTCGTCATCGGCAGCGAAGAAAACGTCAGCCTGATGATTAACGAAGAAGACCATCTGCGAATTCAAGTGCTTCGCAGCGGCTTCGCTTTGGAAAATTGTTGGAACGAAATCGACCGCATCGACGATCTGTTGGAAGAGCAGGTCACCTATGCTTTCAGCCAACAAATGGGCTACTTAACCGCCTGCCCGACCAACGTGGGAACCGGCATCCGCGTGAGTGTGATGCTGCACCTGCCCGCCTTGGTGATGACCAAAGAAATTCAAAAAGTCTTTCAAGCCCTCCACAAAATCAGCCTCGCCGTGCGGGGACTTTACGGCGAAGGCAGCCAGGCGATGGGCGATTTCTATCAAATCTCGAACCAAGTCACCTTGGGCAAAAGCGAAGAGGCGATTATCGAGGAACTCAAAGACGTGGTTCCCAACATCATCGCCTACGAACGCCGGGTGCGAAACGCGCTCGTTCACGAGAACCGCCAAAACCTGCACGATCAAATCGCCCGCGCGTACGCGATCTTAAAAGGGGCGCAGACAATCAGTTCCGAGGAAACCATGCACCTGCTTTCCAGCGTGCGGATGGGCATTAACCTGGGCCTGATCGATGATCTAAAAATCCCCACGATCAACGAACTTTTCATCCACACCCAACCGGCCCATCTGCAAAAGATCCGCAAGGAATCCTTAGCCTCCGCCGAAAGAAACGTCGCCCGCGCCAGCTACCTCCGCATGCGACTCAACGCGGACAACAACCCGCAGGAAAATTGAGAAAAACCCTTTAGCTTCACGCGAACCATTCGGTGGCGGGGCGGCCTTCGGCGAGTTTGAAGGGGCGGCCTAATTGGTCGTGGATTTCTGTTTGCGGATCGATTCCCAAGGCCCAAAACAGCGTGGCCGACAGGTCGGCGGGGCTGTAAGGCCGACCGACGGGGTAACCGCCGATGGAATCGGTTTGGCCACACACGAATCCTTGTTTCACGCCGCCGCCGATGAGGGCGATGGAATACGCGAACGGCCAATGATCCCGGCCCGCCGGGGCAATGCGTTTGGTCACATCCGCCTTGCCGATGCGGGGACTGCGGCCGAACTCGCCGCACCACACAAGCAGGGTGGAATCTAACAGCCCGCGTTGTTCCAGATCGGTAATCAAAGCGTCGAAACCCTGTTCATCCGGCGGGAGCAGCCTGTTTTTCAGGCCGTTGAAGTTGTCGCGATGCGTGTCCCAACCGGTATTGTCGCCGGGGTTCAAACCGTGGTAGCAGGTCACGAACCGCACGCCCGCTTCCACCAACCGCCGGGCCAAAAGCATGCTTTGGCCGACTTGATTGCGACCGTAGCGTTCGCGAACCTCGGCGGGTTCTTGATGGATGTCGAACGCCCTTTTGGCTTCCGGCGAAGTCAGCATCGACCACGCGCGATCGTAGTATTGATCCATCCCCGACACCGAAGCCGAATCCGCCACTTGCCTCTGTTGGCGGTCGATTTGTTCGAGCAATCGCCGGCGACTGTTAAGATGCGAGATGGAAATTCCTTCCCTGAGTTCCAACGTCTTCACGGAAAAATCGGGCCGATTGGGATCTTGCGTGACGACAAAGGGATCGTACTTCTTACCCAGCATGCCGCCGAATTGCCCGGGGCAGGTATAAACCTGATCGAAGCACAAATGCGGGAGAATGACGGATTCGGGCAGTTTGCCATCGCTGGGCCGGAGTTTCGAGACCACCGCGCCGGGGTTGGGCCAATCGTCGGGCTTGGCTCCGATTTGGACCACATCGGTGATGCTGGTTCGGCCCGTGAGCATCAAGTACGTCGCCGGGTTATGGTTCGAGACCCGATGCCCGAACGAACGCACGACCGTCATCTTGTGAAGATGCCGGGCGGTTTTGGGCATGTGTTCCGAGAGTGAGTACCCCGGCAGCGAAGTGTTGATGGTTTGGAACTCGCCGCGAATTTCCGTGGGAGCCTTGGGCTTGGTGTCCCAGGTGTCGATGTGGCTGGGCGCTCCGTACTTTTGCAAGATGATGACCGACTTCACCGGCGAGCGGCGGACGGGTTCGGTCTGGGCGGAGAGTTTTAAGACCTGCCCCAAACTCAGCCCCAACGTGCCGAGCGTGCCGACTTTCAACCACTCCCGCCTCGAAGCAGCCATTGCGTGAAATTCGGGGCAGCCATCGTGTTTTGGTGTATGGGGCATGAATTTGACTCCTCGCCAATGCTTAAAGTTTAACCGATATGTTTAGTGTCCCCGACATCGTTTTCCATGTCAACGCGGTCTGAGGTCATGGTACACTATGAGACAGTAGAAAATGGATGACATCTTTCCCCGATTTTGTTTTCCGGCGAATGTTATGTGGCCCGATTCTCAAGAAACGCAAGAATTGCTCCGCCGCGCTGAGGAAGGCGATGCCGTCGCGATCAACAATTTGATGGACAGGCATCGGGATTCGCTCAGGCAGATGGTCAACGTGCGGATGGATCGCGCGATCGCCGGTCGCGTGGATGCCAGCGATGTCGTGCAGGATGTGCTGTGGGAAGCCAGCAGGCGGCTCGAAGATTACATCAGGCAGCCCAACATGCCGTTCCATTTGTGGCTGAGGCAGCTTGCGAAAGACCGCATGATCGACATGCACCGCCGGCATCGCGGAGCGAAACGCCGCAGCGTGGACCGTGAAAATCCACTTCAAGCGGCCCCCAACGCGGATGCCTCCGGTTTCGATTGGGGCGGCCAATTGCCCGATGGCGAGCTAACCCCCGCCGCCGCCAACATCCGCCGCGAATTGGAACAACGCTTTCTCGCCGCCCTTTCAGAGCTTGAGGAAGATGACCGCGACATCCTGCTCATGCGGCATTACGAACACCTCGGCAACGGCGAAGTCGCCACGGCCTTAAACATCACTCCTGCCGCCGCCGGCATGCGGCATCTCAGGGCGTTGAAAAAACTCCGCGCAATCTTGGGCGATTCGCCTTCCGTTTCGTAATGGCAAATCAGCTTGACCCGTGCGATCATCAGCGGATCATTTAGAAGCGCCGAGGAAAGAAGCTAAGCATTTGAAACACTCAACATGACCAGGGGGCTGACACCCCCCGCTCGCCTTATGGCCCAACGATCAGGCCCGATTCTAAGAGGGTTTCCACGGTGCGTTTTGCGACGGGGCCGGCGATTGATCCCCCGGAACCGGCATGTTCCAAGATCACCGCGAATGCGTATTTCGGACGGCCTGCGGGAACGTAGCCCGCGAACCACGCATGATCGGGCAGTCCCCCACCGACTTCGGCGGTTCCGGTTTTGCCCGCGATTTTTACTGCGGACGTGCGGACGGTTTTGTAACCGGTCCCCTTGGGGTCAGCCACGACCATTTCCAATCCTTCGCGAACCCGCGCCAGCGTGCCTTCGGTCAAACCGGGAATCGGTCGCGGTTCGGGAATCGCAATCCGGGATGAAGAATCTTCCTCGCTGACGGCCACCGGTCCGAAGCCGCTCACCAAATGCGGCGTGACTAAAAATCCCTCGTTGGCAATCGCCGCCATCACGCGGGCCATTTGCAGAGGCGTCGTCGTCAACCGAGATTGACCGATGGCCAAGCCCAACGTATCGCCCGGATACCAAGGCGAGCGGTTCGGCTCTTCAAAACCCGCTTGCAACACGCCGGTCTTCATCGCGGTTTGGGCGGGCGGATGCGGAAGATTGCCGCCCGGTTCGCCGGGCAGATCGATTCCCGTCGGCTGGCCGATGCCGAATCGCTCGGCCCAATTCACCAAAGGCGATGGGCCGATTTTTCGGGCGGCTTGGAAGAAATACACGTTGCAAGATCGGCAAATGGCCTGGCTGAGATCCAAATCGCCGTGCCCCACGCCGAAATGCGTGAAGGTGTAACAGCGGTGCGAGTCCGGGCGGTCCAAAAAGCCTTGGCAATGGCGGCGTTCATCGGGATCGAATTTTCCGCTCTCCAACAAGGCCACCGCCGTGATGACCTTGAACACCGAACCCGGCGCGACCGCCATGTTTATCGCCCGGTGAAAAAACGGTCGGCGAGGATCGGACGTGACGGCTTGCCATTCCGCCGGTGTGGGATGCAGAAGTTCTTTTAAGGAAAACCGCGGCGCGGAAACCGCCGCGACCACCGCCCCCGTGCGAACGTCCAACACCACCAAACTCGCCCCGGCGGAAGCCGGTTTCGCCGCGTTGCTTTCTTCAGTCTTTGCAGCGGCCAGGGTTTCATCAAGCATGTGTTCCAAGCGTTCTTGCAGGCCGGCGTTCAGGGTCAACATTAAATCGTGGCCGTTCTTCGGCTCGCGGACGATTTCGGTTTGAATGATCTCGCCGCGCCGATTCCGCACCACGCGGCGTTCGCCTCTCAGCCCATGCAAATGCTGATCGTACATTCGCTCTAAACCCATCCGCCCCAGACGGTCGCCCGGTTCGTAACCCAAAGGATCGCGGTGGGTGAACTGCTGCTTGCGTTTTTCCGCATCTTCTGCGGTGAGCGGTTTGCGAACGCCAACTAAATGGGCGGCCAAGCTGTCTTGCGGATAATCCCGCCAGGAGATGGTTTCGATGTTGAGGCCCGGGAATCTTGCAGGATGCGATTCAATCTCCGCCACCGCAGCCAACGAAACCCCACTTAGCAACGGATGATAGTTTTGCTCTTCTCGAATGATGACCGGTTCGCGATCCCGGCGGGCAGGGGGGGTGGTAATTGATTTCGCGAGTTTTTCCCAAAGCGTTCGCCAAGCGGGTTTGTTCTCGGGCACTTCGGGAGTTGGGGAAGGCGTGTCTTTCTGTCGGCGGCGTTTTTCCACCAAGGCCACAATGCCTTCCACGCGATGTTGAATTATCGCCCGCTCCTCGGCTAGCTCTGCCTGCGAATGCCCCGTGAGTGCCGCCAACCGCTGCCACATGGCTTTTCGCTCGGCCAGAATTTTCTGCTGTTGTTGTGTAATCAATGCGGAGTTGCGGCGTTCGCTTTTCGTAAGCCGCGATAACGCCAATGATCTCAACCATGCCGGGTCGGCGGGGTGTTCCAACCAGCGGTAATGCACTTGGACCGTAAACTGCTGCCGATCCGTGGCCAGCACTCGGCCATCGGCGGAAAGCAACCGCCCATCTTGACTAGGGAGCGATTCGTGGCTTTCATAAGTTTGCTCGAACGGTTTCGCGAACTGCTCCGCCGTGGATGTTTGAAGGTAAGCTACCCTGGCTGCGATGGCGAGCATCGGCAATAACATCAACGCCGCCAAACCCATCAACCGCAACGCGGGCCGGGCATCGGTCCGCCAACGATTCTCGATAGAACCGGACGACGATTCCGCGAACACATTAGTCAAGCGATTGAACATGCGATTGGGCTAGTACGAGGAAGCCGGTCGGCGGGTGGAACGCAACACGAGTTTGCGGCAGATCGCTTGCAAGACGCGAAAGCCGCCCACAATCAATGCGGTTGCCGCCGAGGTGGAACTAATCAGCAGCACCAATTTCGCGTGATCGAAATGGCGGTGGGTCATCAATAACCGCATCGTGTTGGACAGCGTGAGCGCGGCCACCGCTACCGCGAAACATAACAGCGTGATTCGCAAAACCCCCGCCGAGGAATGCCTGCGCAATTGATGCTGCATGAAGTACGCCGCCGCCGTGAAACAAGCCATCTCGATCCCCAACGGACCCGCTGAAAGACAATCGCTGAGCAACCCCGCCACTGCCGCCCATATTAAAGCGGACCAATGATCGAAGTAAAGCACCGCAGTAATCACCACCAACAGCAAATAATGCGGCTGCACTCTCACTCCGGAGAATGAAGGCGAACCCGCTCCCACGAACAACACCGCCGCCCCATAAGTGAATAGCACAAATCCCAATTGGTGCATGATTTCCTCTCCGGGAATGCAAAAGCTGAAAGCTCCAAATCAATTCGTCAATCGGCGGGCGACATCGAGTTGGGTTCGCAGCACGGTCACGGTGGGGGTTTCCAGTTTTGAAATCGCGGGTTGAACCCAGATTGTCCATTCCTGATCGCCGGGCTTTAATTCGGCCCGAACCACGCGACCGTAATACATAGGGCAAGGTTGCGAGCCATCGTGGTCGCCGGTGTAAACATCGTCGCCGACTTCCACGGGCAAAGTGCCGGGGACGTAGCGCAGCCGGCATTCGGCTTGCCCTTGGCCTTCCAACACGCCTTCGGCTCCGAACACAAACCCGGCTTCGGTTTTGCGAATGAGCTGGGCGAACCCGCGATAGTTTTTATCGGTCACTCGTTGAATCGTGCTAACCGCCCGGCCTACGTTGGCCAATCTTCCCACTACGCAACGGCCCGCATACACCGGATGCCCCGCCGCCAGTTGGGCTGCTTCGCCTTGATCGATCAACGGCGATTGCCCGGCCAAAACCAGATCGGTTTCCGAAAGACCATCTTCCCCGCCCCGGTTAAGAATCCGCTCCGCCGGCCAAATGGTTCCGTTCTCGCGATTGAGCACGGCGGCTTCCAACAACTCCACCGCCACCAACGGTTTGCCCGGCCTGCTGGGATACGGACTCGGCCCGGTTTTCGCGAGCAATTCCAACTGCCGATGAAGTTGGGCATTCGCGATTTCCAACTGCCGGGATTGTTGCTGCCGGCTTTCCAACTCCGCCGTGAGCCTTTGGGTTTCTTCCCGGTTGTCATCCGGTTGAAATCGCGGCCACTCGAACGCCCACTGTTCTCGCAGGGTTTGCCAGCGGGAATCGCAGGCAGCAAAACCATCCAAACCCGGCTTCAAGGCATCCAATAAATGTGTTCGCAACTCGGCCACGTGGGTCATCGGCACGAAGCCCAAGCCCAAAGCCAACACGCCCAAAAGCATGGCCACGCGAAAATGAGAAGCAGGCAGCGAAGATTGCATGACTTGGTGGTATCTTACTTTAATCTGGCGTGGAATTGTCGTTTTCTATTTCAGCGGGGTACTTGATCTCCCGTCCGCCCTGATAGAGAAAATCGCCGTTGTCTTCAACGATGAGCCGATTGACTTTTCCGTCTGGGTCATAACTAACGTGAATCGCTTGGCCGAGTATTGTTCTTCTGCTCAATAGGTAAAGTTCATACGGGAAGCTCCAGGTTTCAAACACGCCACAGGAGGTGCCAAAAAGCAAAGCAACTCCCCTGTGCGGTTCGGAGAGTTTTCGACGAGTCTGGAAATGTTCAACAATACTGTTATTGACCGTTTCGAGCTTTTTTGGTGACCCCAATTCCCTGTGAACTTGGTCCCTTGATGCTAGGCTTTCCACGTCCAATCCCTGAAGAGAGATGAGGGCTGAGCACCCACAAAAAATGGGGAGACATCCGATGAGAATAATTGAAATGGCACGCATGTTGAGCAGGTGGGCAATAGTTTAATATCCCTCAAATCCAATCCGCTTTTCCATCAAAAAAGTCTCCCGTAACCTATGATTTTCGCTATACATCATGGTCGCCCGCATCGAGGCTGTCGCGCCATTGCGAGAGGTGTTCTAAACAGATGGCCGTGCCGCGGGCGACCGTGGTCAGCGGATCATCCGTGACGCGGGCGGGAATGCCCAATTGCTCTTCCATCAATAGATCGAGGTTTCGCAAGAGCACCCCGCCGCCGGTGAGGACCAACCCGTTGTCCGCCAGGTCCGCGACGAGTTCGGGCTGGCAGTTTTCGATCGTGTTTTTTACGCAGTTCAGAATCGCTTCCAAAGGCCCGCGCAATGCCTGGCGGATTTCCTCGCTGGTGATAATCGCCTTGCGGGGAATCCCGCTGATGATGTCCAGCCCGCTGACCTCGGCGGTTAGTTCTTGTTCCAAAGGATAGGCGCTGCCGATGTTAATTTTGAGGTGTTCCGCCGTTTGCTGGCCGATTCGCAGCGAGAATTGTTGCTTCACGTATTCGACGATGGCCTCGTCCAATTCATCGCCCGCCACGCGGATAGAGCGGCCCACCGCGATGTCGGCCAGACTTAAAATCGCGACTTCGGTGGTTCCGCCGCCGATGTCGCAAACCATGCTGGCCATCGGTTCGGAAATCGGCAGCCCCGCACCGATGCCGGCGGCTTTGGATTCATCAATCAGCCACACCCTGCCGGCTCCCGCGCGTTCGGCACTGTTGAAAACCGCCCGCTTTTCCACCGGCGTAATCCCGCCGGGCACGGCGATAATCACGCGCGGCCGGAAACCCCGCCGATTGCGGCGAGCCTTCTTGATGAAATACCGCAGCATCGCTTCGCAGAGTTCAAAATCGGTAATCACCCCGTCTTTCAACGGACGAACCGCCGTGATGGAATCCGGCGTGCGGCCCAGCATTTGTTTGGCCAATTTGCCCACGGCCGTTCCTTTGCCCAGCACCCGCCGCGTGCCTTTTTGCAGGGCGACCACCGAGGGTTCATCCAGCGTCACGCCTTCGCCGTAACTGGCAACAAGCGTGTTGGCGGTCCCCAAATCAATGGCCAGATCGGGGCAGATCCATTGTCGCAGGCGATGGAACATCCAAGCTCGGCATGGTGAGGGAACAAAATCCGAGCGCACGAAAGTCCCTGCGATCGGCGAAGGTTGCGTGTTTTACTCGGCCTTCGCATTCTCTGCAAGATGTTCTGTGAAATGTGTTTCACGGCAGATAGAGCTTTTTCTGAGCCGCGAAGCGGCGACCGCATTTAGCTGCGGGCGTAGCCCGCAGTGAGCGAATCCCTTGAAAACATGAGCCGCGAAGCGGCGACCGCAGTTTTGATGGGCGGGCAGGATCTGGTAAACGAAGAATTGCGGCCGCCGCTTCGCGGCTCCCAGATTTTATCGTCTTATCATCCACGGGCTGCGCCGGTGGCTCTGTGCGACCACCGCGTCGCGGTTCAGGAATAAAACTCCCCAACTTCCCTGAAACACATACTCCTGTGGCAAAGCTCTTCCACAATGCTTGCTTTTATCCCGGTTCCATGATGTGATGAACGCTGCCCCTCCCCCGATAGCTGGCAATTTTTAGGAGCGATTATGGCTGACTTCAAAACGTATTTTGGTAACGGCATCCTCTGCGGATTGCTGCTGATAGGCTTCCAGGCGGCGGCCATCGCAGGCGATGTGGAACCGAAGGAACTTCGGGCGGCCATCGCGAAGGGGATTTTGCCGATCGAAGCCGGTTCGGCGGGCTACCTGAAAAAGCGGGCGTGTTTTTCGTGCCATCATCAGGCAATGCCCTTGGTGATGCTCTCCGAAGCCGAGCGGCGCGGGTTTGCCATCGACCGCGAGAATTTCCAAGCCCAACTCCAGCGAACGCTCAAGCATTTGCAAGGCGGGAAGAAACAGTATCTCGAGGGCCGAGGCCAAGGCGGGCGCGTGGACACCGCCGCGTGGGCGCTGTGGGGATTGGAAGCCGGGAAGCATAAACCCGATGAAACCACCGCCGCCGTCGCGAGTTTTCTCTTGAACTACCAGAAGCGAAACGCTTTTTGGAATCCGCCCGGCCATCGCCCGCCCACGGGAGCGAGCCGGTTTGCTTCGACTTATGTCGCCCTGCGCGGATTGGAGCATTTCGGCACTGAAAAGCAGCAAGAAGAGATTTCCGCCCGCCGCGAACGGGTCTCCCAATGGTTGGAAACCGCCGAACCCAAAGACACCGAAGACCGCGTTTATCGGCTGCGAACGCTGAATTATTTGGGAACCCATGAAGAATCCCGGAAAGCCGCCGCAGAGGATTTGCTCAAACGGCAGCGCGAAGATGGCGGTTGGTCGCAAACCGATGACATGCCAAGCGATGCCTATGCCACGGGCACGGCCTTGGTGGCGCTGCATGAAGCGGGCGGACTCGACGTAGCCGATCCCCGTTACCGAAACGGCCTCAAGTATTTGCTGACCACCCAAGAGCCGGATGGAACCTGGAAAGTCGAAACCCGCGCGAAGCCGATTCAAACCTACTTCGAGAGCGGCTTCCCACACGGGAAAGGCCAATTCGTCTCCATCGCCGCCAGCAGTTGGGCCATCACCGCCATGCTCTTGACCTTCCCAGAAACGGAACCCGCGAAATAATCCCCCGCGAGAAACCCGTTCTACTACTTTCTATTTTGTCCGCTTCGAATCGAAGTAGCGCCGCTGTCCGGTGTCGGTATCGAAATAGTTTTCGATGCGGATGATTTTCCCGCGTTGGAACTTGCTGATGTTCACGATCCAAATCGGCGGGCCGATAACACCGTTCATCTCGGTGTCTTCCCGATAGCGGGCCACGACTTCGTTTCCCGCCAGGCTTAACGCTGGGCAAAAAGGGCGGGGAGCGGGCCGGGTAAACACGCCGAAAAAGTCATCCAGAAACGCCTGAACTCCGGCCAGGCCATGATAGCTTCCCGCAAAAGGCATCTCGGTGGGATCGCCGGCGCACCAGAACACGATGTCCTCTGCCATGAGATGGGAGCAGTAGGGAAGCATCTCGCGTTCGTATTGATCGTAAGAGGCAAACATCAGTTTCGCCGCGGCCACCGGGTCACTGATGAGATCCTCCGGGAAAGTGGGATCCTCCGGCCTGCTCAGCGTCTCGGCCAAGTCTTCAATCGTCGCCGGGCTGATGCCGCCCCCGCTTTCCGCCTTGCGAATCAGCCTCGGCGAATATCCCGCTTTGGCCGCGAAATCCTCCTGCGTCCAGCCCCGTTGCTCCCTTAAGAATTGCAGATACTTTCCTCGACAGACATAAGACCTTTTAGTGGGGGGAACCGACCAACCCATGATGAGCCAATCTCGAAGGAAGTAAGTAGAAGTGAATGGAAATGCACTCAGAGAGTAGTCCAGTATAGCGTCCGCACCCTATCGTGCCAACTCCGTACCTGTCGCGGGCAGCATTTCCAGGTTATTCTCGCAACTCGGGAAAACCCCGTAGCTTTTTCACGACTAGGGAGTCATCGCGTGACCAAAACCAAGTTGACTTTAAGGGTGAGACGAGTATCGCAGACCAGTCTACCATTCGGCGTGTTGGAATCGTCTATCCGAATGTACTTAGTATATTTACGACCCTCGTCACTTGTGATTTCGTTCAGATAATGCTCTGCTATTTTACCAGAACGATCCTTGGGTAACATTCTTGACTGGGAGCCATCCAGGATGACAAAGAACACTTCCCGATCGTCACAGGGCCAACTTTCTCCCAAACAATTTCTTGAGGCACTCAGGACGTATAAGTTGGTGCCTGAGGCTGAGCTTGATGAACTGCATTCCCAAGCCAAGCAGTTTGCTGCGGCGAGCGATTTGGCAAAGCGGCTCATCGAACGGGATTTGCTCACCGACTTTCAATGCCGCACAATTCTTCGCGGGCGGGCGAGCGTACTCAGGCTCGGCCCCTACGTGATCCAAGCCAAAATTGGGGCCGGCGGGATGGGCCAAGTCTTCAAAGCGTATCACCGCAGATTGAAACGCCAGGCCGCCATCAAAGTCCTGCCCGCGGGCGCGGTGAAAAACGCCGAAGCCGTCAAGCGATTCCATCGCGAAGCCGAAGCCGCCGCGAAGCTTTCGCATCCCCACATCGTGATGACCTACGATGCGGACGAGACGCCGCGGGCTGCATTACATTATCATGGAATACGTGGATGGCGTGGACCTGGCCGCCCTCGTGCAAAACACCGGCCCCTTGCCGGTGGGGAAAGCCATAGAGGCCGTGTTGCAGGCGGCCCAGGGATTGGAATACGCCCACTCCCAGGGAATTATTCATCGCGACATCAAACCGCACAATTTGCTGATGGACCCCAACGGAATCATCAAAATTCTGGACATGGGTCTGGCGCGGTTCGAGGAAGATGCAGCCGGCGACGAGGGGTTGACCTCCACGGGCGTCATCATGGGCACCTTGGATTTCATGTCGCCCGAGCAAGCCGTGGATACCCACACCGCCGATGCCCGGGCCGACATCTACAGCCTGGGCTGCACGCTGTTTTATCTGTTGGGGGCCAGGCCCATGTACGGCGGAAACTCGGCCGTGCAAAAGCTGCTGGCCCATCGCGAGCAGCCGATTCCCGCCTTAAGGGAAGCCTGCCCCACCGCTCCGGACGTGCTCGATTCCATCTATCGCCGCATGGTCGCCAAGAACCCCACCGAGAGGTATCAAACCATGACCGAACTCATCGCCGACCTCAAAAACTGCCGCTTGGCCGAATCCGACCCCAGCATCCATCAAAACTTGCTGGACACGGAACTTCGCCAGTTTTTGCAAAAGCAGGAAATCGGGGAGACGCTGGATTTTCTCGAACAACCTCTTTCGAGCCGGCCCGCCAGCAACACCAGCAGCACCCAATCCTTGCAGGACACCCTCGACATCCCTGTGATGATTCAGGGAAAGAAATCGCCCAAAACACGTTGGATCGCCGCCGGGGTGTTGGGCTTGGTAATGCTGTCGGGCATTCTCATTAAGATCACCAACAAAGAATGGCAGCACGACGGAGATCAGGGTTCCAAAGGGGGCCAAAGTCGAGGTGATCGAAGAAGGTCGGAAAAAGGCAGCCATCACGGAAGTTTCTTTAGACCGTGCCAAGGTCGAGGTGATAAAAGCAGCACCGAAAAACGCAACCATCACTGAAGTTTCTCCCGACCGCAAAGCCGCCGAATGGGTGCTATCGGTCGGCGGCACGGTGGAATTGAATGTGCCCTTGCACGAGGGCAAACTCCCGCCGGGTGAGTGGTGGCTGCGGAAGGTGATCCTGGGCGAGTGCCCCCACTGCACCGATGCGGATCTGAAACGCTTCGCCGGCTGCACATGGCTGAACCATTTGAATCTAACACGTACACCGATCACCGGCAGCGGGCTGGCGTCCTTGAAAGGTGTGAGCAGTTTGCGAGAATTGTTGATCGGTGGCGACGCATTCTGTGATGAAGGGGCGCAGTCCCTGGAATCACTGCAGCAATTGACGGTTCTTAGACTGGTTGAGTGTAAATCGCTGACTGACCGCGGCCTGGAGCCGGTCGGAAAACTGACGGAATTGGGTGATCTGAAACTCACCTTTTGTGAGTTGCTGACTGACGCCAGCGTGAGCCATCTGAAGGGGCTCACCAAGCTTCGCAAACTGGGTATCGCATCGAACAAAGATTTGTGATGTGGGTTTCGCCACACTGATCGCACAGAACCCAAATCTGACATCACTCGATGTAGGGTCTCCGAACAGTCCAGTCTTCCACACGCTCGCGCCACTCGCCTCCGCCAACCAACTCAATTATCTTCACGTGAGCGGTGACCTGTTGACAGATCAAGGTGTCGCGGTGCTACAGGGACTTCCCAAGCTGGAGAAAATCGTGATCGCCTCTCCAGTCAGAGCTGACTGGCGTGCGCCGGCTGACAGCAGTGACCCAAGCGAAGCAATTAGAACTGCAATTAACGTACCCAAACGACCAAGGCCCCGGAGACGCCGGCTATGCCGCGTTGGCCGCGCATCCAACGCTGATTGGGTTGAGTATTGTCATCACCGGCCAATCCCCCACCGATGCCGCGCTGGAATCGCTGGCCAAGCTGCCGAAGCTAAAAAGCTTCACGCTGAAATCAGAGCGCCGCACATCAAAGGCAATTACACCGCCGCTGGCGTGGCCCGCTTCCGCGAACTGCGCCCCGATGTGCGTTTCAGCGCTGATGACAGACACTACCCAGCCGCCAAGAAAAACGCCACCGCTGAACGCTGACCGCACCCACGGAAATTCGCGCAGAGTCCCACGATTGGTCGTCAATCGGGGCGGCGCAGCCCTGGCTTTGCCGTTATTCTTCCAAGTCGGCTGGGTCCAGGGTTGCGCAGGGTGCCCCCAATTGCCTGTCAATCGGGGCGGTGCAGCCGGGGGAGGTTTTTTTTGATGGTTTCCATCCTCCATCACATACCAAGAATATATTTGACAACCAACACCTCGCTCGGCAGAATGACCAAAGAGAGGGAGGGTATCAACCATCTCTTAATTTACAATTTTGACGCATTACAACTTAGTTTTTTGGGGTATCGGCAAAATGTGTATGGGGCGCTATCTTACCATCCTAGTCATAGTTTGCGGCACAATCGGCAATGCCGTAGCGCAGGATGCTTCAGTCCCAGGTCATATTAAGTTATTGCCGGGCTATCATCATAAGCATTTGCAAGGTATCGATACTCTCGTCGGAGAGATCGCGAAAAAGGATGGCCTGTCGATTAAATATGACATTGGTCGCTTGGCTGGGAATTACGCCGCCCATCAAAAGAAGAACGGCGAAGTTCTTTGGTACAAACAGAATGTTCATGGGCTGGCAGTTCAACTTGCATTTGCCAAAGACAAAACCCTCTATATAACCTTCCCGACGACATCAGCCAATTTCTACGGCAAAATCAGCTCGGAAGAGGATCTTGCCGATATGCTTTTACTCGTTCTTAGTTACTCACAGCCAAAGCCAGTTAAGTAATCGGGTTGGGTGGGACGCCCTGAGGCTTTGCGTAGGGCGTTGGTTCTGCGTCGTCACCACACAGACTCTGTGACTTGGTTCGGCATTCATTCCTGAATCATAGGCAGCGTGCGATTCATTTTGATTTATACTGGGTTTATTCCCGCATACCAGCCAGCGCTGGAGCATTCCCAGTCTTCCGGACTCTCGATTAGACCTCGCCGGACTGGGTTGGGGTGGAGGAAATCCCTCATGGCCTGAAGCGTTTTCCACTCCTCGACTTTGCGGTCGTATCCGCCGCCGGGTTGCCAAAACCGCCGCCGGTTTTTCTCGCCTTCCTTCACTGTGATTTTTTCAATCCACTCGGGCGAGCTTTCTTCCAACAAAGCAATCGCTCGGCGTGCGACTTTCTCTTTGCGAACAGCAGATCCGCGATTTCCGCCGAAGCCGTGGGATCATCCGCGAGCAAGCGTTAAGGGAGGTGAAGCAGAGACGGCTGATTCATGCGGGCTATCCTAGCAACCCCAAATCCGTGGGCTGCGTAAAGAGCATTGGAAAACTACTGTTGCCGATAGCGAGGTTGGCCGCCCCAGCCGAGTTTCTTGTGCAGCGTAGCATAGTAATTGTGGTGCGGCACGCGGGCGAGTTTGAAACTCACCGGAGCTTTGCGGATTTCGATGAGGTCGCCTTCGTAAATCGGTTGCCTTTGTTGGCCGTCGATCACCACCAAAACCCCTTCCGGCGCACCGGGTACGCGGAGGGTGTAAACGGCGTCGGCATCATCGATCAGCGGGCGGTTCGTCAACGTATGCGGGCAGATGGGCGTAATCGCGAACGCGGAAAGATCTTGCCTTAAAATCGGCCCGCCCGCCGACATACTATGCGCCGTGGAACCCACCGGGGTGCTGACGATCAGCCCATCGCAACTGTAGGTCGTTACGGGTTCCTCGTCGATTTGCAGTTCGACGTCGATCATGCGAAACGATCCGCCCGCCGTCACCGCGACTTCGTTAAGGCCCAGCCACCGAAATTCCGTGCCATCCGCGCGGCTCAACAGGCACTCGAACATTAAATGCTCGACCACGCGGTATTGCCCCGCCCGGATGCTGGGAAAACTCTCGCGAAATTCCTCTGGAGAAAGATCGGCCAAGAAACCCAAGCGGCCCAAGTTGATGCCCAAGATCGGCAACTGTCGCCGATCCAATTGATGGCAAGCCCGGAGAATCGCCCCATCCCCGCCGAGCACCACCACCAAGTCGGCGTCTAAACCATCCAAGGCCAATCCTCGGTAACGAGAGCCGCGACCAATTCGGTATTGGGCTGCGTCTTCAGAAAGTTCGCCAACTCTCGCCAGGCATTCTGCACGCGGGACTTTGGTCGCGGGCCAATACGATCAACCGCAAAACATCACCGGACGCCATCGCATCACCACGCATCAAAAAAACAATCGCGAGATCGCAACCCGAATTGCGAGCGTAAGCGAAATCAATCGCGGCTCCGACGATTCGGGTTGCGGTGGAAAATTGTGACAGAGAGATTTCGGAGAAGAATCTCCCGCGATTGTGCGTATGAAGAGCGCTCCGCAATAGGGGAGCAGTAGTCTGGAGGGATTCCGGTTTGAACCACGCAAACTCGGCGCGGCAAGTCTCCAGGCAAGAGGGATCTCAGCCACGGTGGGAAGAATGAAGTGTGCATCTGACTGACGAAAGCCGCGATTCAGCGCCACGAGACATGCGAGGCTTCTTGGAAGAGAAGCTGCATTCCAAATGAATCTTCCTCCGCGGATTCGCCCCATTGGATTTGCACGGCCGCCGGCAGTTTGCCGCTCGCACGGATCGCATGCGAGAAATACGTCAGCTTCAATTGCCCGGCGAAGTATTCTTGGCCCGCCGGTCGCAGCGGTTCGCTTCGCCTTCCACGCGCAAGGTCAGCTCATCAATGTCGCAACAAAAGGCTCCGGTGGAGCCGACAATGGGGACTTCAATCATTCCCGCGTAATCTCCGGTCAGATGGATGGCGCCGCTTGAAATTCCACCGTCCGAGCTAAATGATCTGTAGCGTGGAGAGTCATGTTGTTTCCTTGTCATTATAGATGCGGGGGGAACTTTTTGTCATCTTGTCCGCAGGACGTAAAGGGCATGAATCACGCCGGGGCCAAACCCCAGCAGCAATAGCCCGAGATATTCAGCCAAAATTGAAATCCTAAACCAACCTGCAAAAACACGCCCACCGGGGACAAAAAGATGGCGGAGAGAATCCGAAAGACACCACCCCAGGCAACGTGAATCGTCAGCATGAACATCCCCTTCCCAAAGGAAACGCCGCCCGGCAGCAAAGATTCGGGACATCGGCAACACCTGAAGGAAAGCAACTTGCATGCCGTTCCTTCAGCAGGCGATTTTCGAGGAAAATGCCCTCTCAGCACGGCAAGAGTTGGCGGAAAAATAACCCGCATGGTTTGTTGCGAACCAACGGGGATTTCCTTGCCGAGAATCGGAGAAACCACGAGCAGGCGACGGAAAAACCCTCATCGTGGCCGTTTAAGCCGATGTCACGTCGCTTCGCTTGCGCAAAAGTTTGGATGTATTCCGCACCCAAGAACAGCAAATGGCTCGCATAATAAAGCCAGAGCAGCACCGCCAAAAAAGAACCAATCGTGCCGTAGGCGCTGATGTAGTTCATCCGCATGAGCACCGCGGAAAGCACGTGGCGGCCGATTTCCCATCCGGCGGCGACCAAGATCGCTCCGCGAAACGCTTCCCGCCAACGCACGTCCACTTTGGGCAGCAGCCGATACAACAAGGTGAAGACCAGCGTGTTCAGCACCAAACTGACTCCCCACTCCGTCAAGGTACGAAGAACCGTCGGAATGGGCAGCCAATGCGAGGCGAATTCCTCAATGGCAGAGATTGTCACCCGGCAATAAAAAATCGCCAGCACCAAGATGCCCAGACCGCAAAGCATCAGAAAGGCGCGAAACCGTTCCAAAGCAATCCGTTTGATGGACTTCAGAATCCCCACGTCGCGCTCAGATTCCACGTTCCAGATGCGG
>CAWAVN010000002.1:0-37520 GCA_963785505.1 uncultured Planctomycetaceae bacterium | reverse complement strand
GTCTCCTGAGTGAAGATGGGATTGGTCGAAAGCCGTTCTTGCCCGTGCCCGTGCAAAAACAAAATTCGCGAGGCTCCGAGCAGGCCGATGCGGTTCGTAAATCTCCGCCGGCTTGCCCGCCAACTCAATCTCGCTCCACGTTCCGTGCATATTTCGCTTTCAGCGGTCAGCATTCAGAGCCAACACTCTCCCCATCTCCCATTCTCCCCGCCTCCCTCTCTTCCCGCTTTACGGTTCCAGCTCGAACCAGTTTTGGCGATAGATGGTTACATCCGCATTTTGGCCTTGCCCTACTTGAATTCGGTTGTAACGGTAAACGCCGCGAACCGCAAACCCCGGCGTGGTTCCTCGGTAGGCATGCCGATAGGATGTCAACGGTTGCGGGCGGGGAAAGCGGGCCAGATGTTCCGGAGGCAGGCTGTGGCTATAATACGAGCGCTGAAACATCCAATCCTGCCCCGGACCGACTCGGTGGAAAACATCGACCCCGCAAAACTCACGATAAAAATCAAAATCACCAAGGGGATTCGTTTGCTGTCGGGTGCGTTGAATCGAAGATATTTCATTGAAGCACCTCCTTTCGGGTGACAAATCGCAACATTTCCCGCCACAATGTTGCCAAAACTAAACATGAACCAATGAGAAAAAGCCCCAACCGATAATAATGCAGATTCCATGCCGCGGAGAGCTTTCAGCGGTCAGCGATCCGGTCGGAATGGATGATTGGCGAGTGTTGATTTTTGAAGGAAGGCATTAGGCAAATCCGATAACGGTAGGCGGTAGGCAGAACCGAAATCCGAAATCCGAAATCCGAACTGAAAACCGAAAACTTGTTTTCTTTAAACCACATTGAAAAATCTTTCGCGGGTGTGCCGGCTTTGAAACCGTTGTCGCTGGAGTTGCGCGCGGGGGAAATTCTGGGATTGATCGGCGAGAATGGAGCCGGCAAATCCACACTCATTAAACTCATCAGCGGCGTCCATCAACCGGATGCCGGGGTGTTTCGCCGGCAGGGAAAACCTGTTCGGTTTGGTTCGCCCGGCGATTCGCTCGCCGCCGGGATCGCCACAATCCATCAAGAGTTGGAATACTTCGGCCAACTTTCCATCGCAGAGAATGTGCTGATGGGCGAACGCTGGCCCAGAAAACCTTGGGGCAGCGTGGATTGGAAATCGCTGAACGCCAACGCCGCCCGGCGGTTGGCGAATTTTGAACTCGATCTGCCGCCGGGAATGCTGTTCGACAGCCTGACGGCGGCGGAAAAACAAGAAGTCGCCATCGCCTCGGCCCTTTCGCGGGATGCGAAGCTCTTAATCCTAGATGAACCGACCGCCAGCCTGACCGAACCGGAAGTCCAACGCCTGTTCCTTCATTTGCGAAGATTGCGCGAGCAAGGCGTGGGGATGATTTACGTCTCCCACCGCATGGATGAAATCACCTCGCTCACCGACCGCGTGGCTGTCCTGCGGGATGGCGAGTTGATCGCCGTGCATCAAACCGCCAAGGTCAGCGTGGGGCAATTGATCCACGACATGATCGGCCGCCCTTTGGAACAGGTTTACCCGCACGAGCGCTCGGCTTCCGTGGGCGAACCGATGTTAGAACTCAAACATCTGACGCGGGAAGGATTGTTCCGAGACATTTCTTTTCAATCTGCGGGCCGGCGAAATTTTGGGGTTGGGCGGATTGATCGGAGCGGGGCGCTCGGAATTGGCCCGTGCGATCTACGGATTATACCCGGCGGACAGCGGCGGGATGAAACTTCAAGGCCGGCCTTGGCAACCCAACTCTCCCAGAGATTCGCTTAAACGCGGCCTCGTCTATCTTCCCGAAGAACGCAAAAAACAAGGGCTGGTGCTGGAACACAGCCTGCGGGAGATGGTCGGCATTGGGTTTTCGGATCGGCTGACCCGCTGGGGATTATTGTCCCGCCGACGGGAAAACGCCCGCGTGGCAGAGATTTTGCAACATTACGATGTCCGTGCGGCGAGTGCCGATCAATCTATCGGCACGTTGAGCGGGGGCAATCAGCAAAAGGCGTTGCTCGGACGTTGGCTGGCCCGCGAACCGGCGGTGATTCTGCTCGATGAACCCACTGCGCGGCGTGGATGTGGGAGCCAAATCTCAAATCCATGCCACCATCGACCGCCTGGCCGCCGAGGGAAAAGCTGTGCTGTTGATAACGAGCGATCTGACGGAACTCATCGGCATGAGCGACCGCATTTTGGTGATGAATCGCGGCCAAATCGCGGCAGAACTCCAAGCGGAAAACAAAACCGAGCACAACGTAATCCTGGCGGCATCGGGATTGTACGCGGACTGAAACCGAACCACGAATGCGAAACCGGCGGCGAGATGTGCGGCATTTCGGGATTTCTTGATCTCAAGCGGAGCACGCCTCCCGATGAACTCGCGCGGATCGGAACCGGCATGTCGCGATTCGCTCTCGCATCGCGGACCGGATTCCGCCGGGCTTTGGATCGATGCGGAACGCGGCGTTTGCCTGGGCCACCGCCGGCTTTCGGTCATTGATCTCTCCGCCGAAGGCCGGCAACCGATGATCTCCGCCGATGGCCGTTGGGTTTTGAGTTATAACGGCGAAATCTACAACCATGCCGAGCTTCGCGAATTGCTAGTGAGTTTAGGCCGAACGTTTCGCGGATCGTCCGACACCGAAGTTTTGCTGGAATCCATCGCCCAATGGGGACTACGGGAAACGCTGAGGAAAATCAACGGCATGTTTGCCTTCGCGGTTTGGGACAGGCAAGAACGAAGGCTCACGCTCGCCAGAGATCGCATTGGCATCAAGCCCTTGTATTTCGGTTGGGCGGGTTCGATTTTTTTGTTCGCCTCGGAACTCAAAGCCTTCAAACGGCATCCGCGATTTCAGCCGGAGATCGACCGCAACGTGTTGGCGTTGTTTTTGGAAAACGGTTACATTCCCGCGCCCTGCTGCATTTATCGGGGCATGAGCAAACTCTCGCCCGGCCAGCTTTTGGAGCTGAACCCGCAGGCCGAACCGAACTTCGCCCATCCGGAAAGTTATTGGTCGCTGCAAGAAATTGCCCAAGCATCCCGGCATCAATCCCTCAGCGAAACACACGCCGAGATGTTGGAATCTCTGGCGGAACGGATTCAAGATGCGATCCGCATTCGGTTGGTCGCAGATGTGCCCGTGGGCACGTTTTTGTCCGGCGGGATCGACTCTTCCCTCGTCACGGCCATTGCAAAAACCGAAGCCGGCGATACGTTACAGACTTTCACGATGGGCTTTGACGAAGCCGCTTACGATGAATCGCCTATCGCCCAAGAGGTGGCTCGGCGGTTAGGCGTGAAGCAAACGGTTCAGGTTGTCAGCCCGGCGGAAGCCTGGGAGGTAATCCCGCGATTGCCCGCAATTTACGATGAACCCTTCGCCGACTCCTCCCAGATTCCCACGTTTTTGATTTCGCAATTGGCCCATCGGCACGTGATCGTTTGCCTGTCGGGAGATGGTGGGGATGAATTGTTTGGTGGGTATCATCGTTATCGGCACATCGACCGCATTCGCAGCAAACTCGCTTGGTTCCCTCGCCCCGTTCGCAAGCCGTTGGCTTTGCTTTACGATCTGGTGAGAAACCGTTGGCTGCGCGGACGGACAGAACGGGGACTCGCCGCCCGCATCGCAGTCACGCGGACGGATCGAGAATTGTATTTCCTCTTGAATCGCCATTGGCCCGAAGGAAACGCCGTGGTGGTGAATGGAGATGCCCGAAAGACGGCTTTTCATCCCGAATCTGCTTGGAGCAATTTGAACTCGTTCCAAGAAAACATGATGGCTTACGATGGCGTGACGTACCTGCCGGAAGACATTCTCTGCAAGGTAGATCGCGCCAGTATGTCGCTGGGTTTGGAGGTTCGCGTTCCGCTTTTGGATCACCGCGTGGTCGAACGGGCCTGGTCGATGCCTTTGGAACAAAAGCTCGCGGGCGAGATCGGCAAACTTCCGCTCAGGCAACTTCTGGCCCGCCGGTTGCCGGCGGAGTTGTTCAACCGACCAAAAATCGGCTTTGGAATTCCCTTGGGCCAATGGCTCTGCGGCCCGTTAAAAGATTGGGCCGAGGAGCTGCTTTCCTCCAACCGCCTTCAACGCGAAGGCTGGCTGCGGCCCGCTCCCGTGCGAGAAAAATGGCAAGAACACCTTTCCGGCCAACGGGATTGGCAATATCTTCTTTGGAACGTGTTGATGTTCCAAGCGTGGCTCGAATCAAGCGGTTAGCTTTCAGCCTTCAGCGGTCAGCTTGGATTATTCATGACGAAATGTGATCCGGCAACAATCCATCATTTGAAAACGAGTTGTGTCAAATCCTTAAAATGCAGTTTTTAATCGTATCCCGAAGCGGAAGCGAGACACAGATATGAGTTTCCCTCGCTTACGTTTCGGGTTACGAATAATCTGAGTTAGCATTCAGGCCGGATTTGATGAATGGCGAGATTTGAAGGAAAACCGAAAACTGAAACCTGAAAACCGAAATCCAGAGAAAATTCGCGTGCTCTGCGCGATCGGCACGATGGCTGGGGGCGGCAGCGAACGGCAAATGCTGGGCATCCTCACGCATTTGGATCGCCGGCAATTCGCGCCGGAACTCTATCTCATTGCGACACCGGGGAATTGCTTGCGGAAGTTCCTGCGGATGTGCCGATCCATAGTTTTGAACACCGCCACCCCGAACCTGTGGGCAAATTTCCCGGTGCGGGTTTTCGCGGCGGATTCGCGATTTGGCCAAGGTGTTGCAAGAACGCGAAATCGATGTCATTTACGACCGTACCTATCACATGACGCTCATCACCGCTGCCGCGAGCAAAATTCGGCCCACGCCGCGGGTTTCGGTGATTGTGACGGACAACGGCCGAGACTTCGCAATCAGTCCCGAACGCTTTCGCTGGATGAAGCGCCGACTCTTGCGGAAAGCCTACTTGTCTGCGGATGCAGTTCTCGCCGTCTCGGAAGGCGTGCGAACAGCGGCGATGGATTATCACAGGATCCCGCCGGAACAAATTCAAACGGCCTACAATTTTTTCGATGTGGCCAAGATTGATGCTTTGGCCGACGTGCCCTTGCCCACTTCGTTTCGGAAAAACGATAAGCGATTTTTGGTTGTCGCCGCCGGCAGGCTGCATCCGGCGAAAGCTTACGATGTGTTGATCGAAGCCGCCCGCATTGTCGTTCACGAAAAAGATCAAACGCGGTTGGAAGTGTGGATTTTGGGCGAGGGCGAACTGCGGGCGGAATTGGAACGTCAAATTCGCGAGGCCGGTTTGGAAAAACACGTTCGCTTGTTGGGCTTTCAGGACAACCCGCTGCGATTTATGCGGGCGGCGGATTTGTTCTGTCTAAGTTCCCGCTACGAAGGCATGCCGAATGCTTTGGTCGAGGCGATGTTATGCGGCGTCCCCGTGATTGCCGCCGATTGCCAAAGCGGTCCCCGCGAGATTCTTCAGGCGGGAAAGTTAGGCCGATTGGTTCCCATCGAAAACTCCCGTGCGTTGGCCGAGGCTATGTCGGAAGCGATGAACCATTATGCGGAATGGCAAGCGCTCACGCCTCTCGCTCGGCAACAGATCGAACAGAATTATTCGCTGGAAACCGGCATCGCACGCACCGCACGGATACTTAACGAAGCCGCGAAAGATGGTCCCACATAGCATCATTCGAGAAAACACCAGCGCCTTGCCACTCGTTTTTGCAGGGCAGCGATTAATCCAACGATGTTTAGTTGTTCGGGGTCCGGTCGATTTCGCGGTAGGTGTCCATGTTGAGCACGCCGCCGGGCCGTTTGGAGTCCCTTAAGAAATTCTTGAGCTGAATCGACGGCGGACCCAGCAGCAAGATAAATACCGGCGGAGCCAAGCAAAAGATCACGGGGAACAACATGCGAATGCTGGTTTTGCTGGCGCGTTCTTCGGCCCGTTGCCGATGTTGCCGGCGCACGCCATCCGCGAATTCCAGCACCGCTTGGGCGACGTGCGTGCCCAGGCGTTCGGTTTGACTGACCAGTGAAGCCAGCGCGCTGACATCCGGGGTTTTCATCCGGCGGGCAAATTCTTTGAGGGCCTTGGACATCGTGTCGGCTTCGGCATGGCGGCGGACGACTTCCAATTCCACCGCCAAATCGGGATGGAACGGTTCGATTTCCCGGGAGACCCGTTCGAGGGAATCCCGCAGCGACAATCCGCCGGTGAGGCACATGCGAATCAAGTCCAGCACATCCGGGAGGCCGGTTTCAATGCGGCGCAGTCGGCGGTTGGCTTGGACCTTCAACAACATGCGGGGAAGAATGTAGGCGAAGGCCACTACAAGCCCCGTGCCCAGAAAGATGGATTTCGGCAGCGAAGAATTTGGAGGCGAAGCCACCGCCAACCCACCGCCGATTATCATAAACCCGATCACCAGCGTGTTTCTGGCTGCGAGATATTCGACCAACGCCGACATCCCGTAGTAGCCCGCCCGCTTCAGATCTTTTTCGATGCGGTCTTGGTCGTCCATCGACTGCGGCAAGGCCCCGGCCATCGCCCGACGAAATCGGCCTGCGGGTTTCAGCGTGGCGGGTTTTTCGATGTCGGCGATATTTCGCACTCGCCGCCGGGCATTGATGAGGGTCATCCCAAACCAATAGACCAGCAGCATCGTGCCCAGAAACGCGGCAACGTCAATCGAGTCGATCCGATCCATGAAACGGCTTTCTGTGTTGGGTAGAGAAAAGAATGCAGATAACTATGCCGTTGAGAAAAACTAGCTATTCCCCTATATCCCGGTGTTGGGTTTCTTTAGCCACGAAGCTCTCCACGGGCTTACGCCCGTGGCTGAGTGCTGCCATCGCTTCGCGATTTCCAAAATGCAAACCTGAAATGGTTGCACATAGGAGGGGCTAATCAAGATTTTCCGAGAATCATTTACGACTCTTGCCGGAGTAGGACCGCGACCCAGATCAGACCGATAATTTCGAGGATCAAAGCCAAGCCCAAAAGCATTTGGCCCAAAGGATCGTTGAAGAGCGTCTCCAGGTACTCCCTTTGAAACACGAACATGAACAGATACGCCAACGGGGAAATTGTGGCGATGACCATTGTCGAAGCCCGGCCCGCTCCGGTGGAAGCCCGCATTTGACGGTAGCCGTTGAGGCGGTCGCGAATCACGCCCGCCATGCGTTCCAGGGTTTCCGAAAGATTCCCCCCCGTTTGACGTTGCACGATCAGCGTGGTCGTGAGGATCCGCATTTCCACCGTGCGGACGCGCACGGCCAACGTGCCCATCACTGCGTTGAATGAGCGCCCCATTCCCAACTGCTGTGAGCACATGCGAAACTCTCGGGCCAGTCGGCCTTCCAGTTCTTGCCCGGCCAGTTCGATGGCTTGCTCCGACGTTTTTCCCGCGCGGGAAGCTCGGGCCAGCATGTCCAAGACGTGGGGCATTTGATCCTGCATGTCCCGCATTCGCTTACCGCGTTGCAGCGACATCACGAATATGGGAAACGCCATGCCCAGCATCCCCGCGAACAACCCCGAAAGCGGTTCATCATTGTAAAGCCAGACCCCGCCGCCGATCAGCAGGCCCGAAGTCAGGATCAACAAAAACGCCCCGGCCGGCGTGATGCCCGTATCGGTTTCCAGCACGAGCCGATCGAATGCCTGATCGAGCTTTTGAAACACGCCCCGCGGTTTGGGAGCATCGAACACGTTCGGTCGCCTGCGGAGTTTCATCCGCCCCACCGGAAGCGAATTGCCCGCACCGGAAGCCCGCGGTGAAAGCAACTCGCGAAGCAGCAGCCCAATGGCAACCGACATCAGCGAAAAGCTGCCGAAAGCAATGAGTGTGATTTGGCCTTGATCCATGATGCAACTCGCCGTCTGTCTATCTGATGCGATTAGCTGTTAGCAGTTAGCGATCAGCTTGTTTACGCATCGTTAGATATATAAGTGAGCGGCAAGGCCTAGCCGCCGGTTTTTCCGATCCAAAGAACCGGCGGCTAGCTTCTTGCCGCTCAGCTTTGCAGGACAATTAATTCTCGAATGATGCCAAGTGTCTTCTGGTCTTTGCTAATGCTAACCGCCTTCGCAGCCTGAATTACGAACGCACGGCGAAGCGGCGTTTGTCGAACATTTCATCCGGCAGGCGAATGCCCGCGGCCCTGAGGCGGTTTAGGCACAAAGGTCGATAGCCGGTGACGAAAAATTCCCCCTGCGCCACGCCCGTATCATCCACGCCGGTTTGTTCAAATCCGAAGATGTCTTCGAGCTGCATCCCGCCTTCGCGAAGTCCCACGATTTCCGCAATTCGCATCACGCGGCGAATCCCGCCTTTCAAGCGGGACAAATGCACGACCAACGACAACCCGGAAGCGATGTATTGGCGAACGACGGGAATCGGCAATTCGAAGCCCGCCATCGCGACCATCAGTTCCAAACGCGCCAAGGCGTCGCGCGGCATCGTTGGCGTGAATGGTGGTGAGCGAGCCTTCGTGGCCAGTGTTCATGGCCTGCAGCATGTCGAGGGCTTCGGCACCGCGAACTTCGCCGATGACGATGCGATCGGGACGCATCCGCAGGCAGTTTCGCACCAGAGTCGCGCTGGGTCACTTCCCCGGACCCTTCGGTGTTGGGCGGGCGAGTTTCGAGCGGACGACGTGTTTTTGCTGCAAGCGAAGCTCGGCCGAATCTTCCACGGTAATCAGCCGCTCATCCAACGGGAATAAACTTCGTCGAGCGCGTTGAGCAGCGTGGTTTTGCCTGCCCCCGTGCCGCCGGAAATCAAAAAGCTCACGCGGGCTTCCACGGCGGCGGCAAGAAACTCGACCATGTCGGCATGGATCGAATGGCTGTCGGTCAGGTCCTCCACCCGCAAAGGCCGTTTGCCGAACCGGCGAATCGAAAGCGTCGGGCCGTCCAAGGCCAAGGGGCGGAATCGACGCGTTCACGCGGCTGCCATCGGGCAGGCGGGCATCGACCATCGGGCTGATTTCATCGATCCGCCGGCCCACGCGGGAGACCACCCGCTGTATAATTCGCATCAGGTGGGCATCATCGGCGAAGATCACGTCCGACTTCTCCAACCGCCCGGAATGTTCGATGATAGACCTCGTGCGGATGATTCACCAGGATGTCGCTGATGCCATCATCTTTCATCAAGGTTTCCAAAGGCCCCAAACCGAAGACTTCGTGAAACAGTTCATCCAGCAATCGGCTGCGGATTTCCTTGGGCAGCTTCGGGGCTTCTTCGCGGACGATTTCCTCGGCTACCACGCGAACTTCTTTTTCCAACTCGCCTTGCGCGATGTGGGCCAGCAGAGAAAGATCGAGCGAATCCACCAACTTTTCGTGGATTGCGACTTTCAATTGCTGAAACCGCAACTCCACTTCATCAATGATCGGTTCTTCATCGTCCGACTCGACCATCAGGGTCCGCGATTGGATGGAAGTCACTAAAAACTCTCCTCGACTGAGTTCTGACGTGAAATAATTGAGCGGCAAGGCACTAGCCGCCGGTTTCGTTGAAATGCGCTGGAACGACCGGCGGCTAGTGCCTTGCCGCTCACGCAAATGCCGAGTCTCTGCCGATCTACCCGCCCGTGACTGAGGTGGCGGGGATTTTGTCGAACTGAACGGTGCGGACTTTGTGATCTTCAGAACGGGGAGATTTGTCGCGGACATAAGGCCGTTCGACGGGAACCCGAATCATCTGCGGGGCAGCAGGCGGTTCGGGCTGATACTCCCCATTGAACGTAATGACTTCTCTGTTTCCGCCGCGGTATACCGTCATCGTCACGGGCTTGGGTTTGGGGGGAATGTTGAGTAGATCGTTCAGGCTCACCTGGTCCGTGCCTTGGTTCACCCGTTCCATGCCCAGCCACCAAGGCAATTCCCGGCCATGATCGGCAACGGGGAACTTGTTGACGCGATGCAGGGCTTGGTCTTCGCCGGCTCGGGCGATGCCCCGCACGTTTTCGCCTCGGTGCAAATCGACGGGCATAAAGTCCAGTTGATCCTTGGGATTTCGCAGCGTGAGCGACAATTCTCCCCGGCCTTCCACGACCTTCAAAGCCTTGGCCTGAATCGGCGTGACGGCCAAAGTCACCGCACCGCCGTTTTTCAATTCCTCGCTTTTTTCCGACAGCGTGTTTTTATTCACCGCCAGCACTTCAACTCGCTCCAACAAAGTAATCGTGACTTCCGGGCGGTCTTCTTTCTCTTCCGAACGGAACAGCACATCCACGAACGATCCCGGTCGGGCGAAACCCTGCACGGCGGAAATGTGTTCGATGGGAATTGTTACCGCGCGGTAACCATCTTCTAAAAGCTCTGCGATCCCCGGCCCGCCACCATCGGGATAAAAGGCCGTGGGCAAAAACGTCTCCCCGCGATTGACGGCTTCTTTCAACACGCGATTCTGAATCTGCGCCTGCTGCGCATGTAAGCCTGTTTGACGAAGGGGCTTTTCGCGAACTTCTCGGGAGAGAGCCTCAAAATCGCCACATCGTTCAACGTCAGCATTTGCCCCGGCACCAAATCGACGGCAGCCACGGGGATGATGATGCTGTCTGCCTCCGCCGCCGTCAGTTCCGGCAGAGCGGGCGGGGGTTGATACAACCGTTGCCGAACCACATAGGCTCCCGCCAAGCCGGCGATGATGGCAAACACAATGACTGTAAGCGTGCCCGAACTGACTCTCGTCATGTTCTTCCTCCGGAAGTTGGCCGGGAAATGCCCCGAATGTTTTAATGGATTCTCAATAAATTCGCCCGAGAGATTCCCTCGGGGTTTTTCCGTGTTGCAACTTGCGTGCCCATACGGTTTCTTACCCGCCGGTTCCACCGCCACCACCGCCTACGCTGCTTCCTTCAGATTGGGCGGGCTGATTGATGTCGATCCCATCCGGCGGACTACCTGCCGTGTCATTCGGCGGGTTGGTGGGGTCCGTATATCCGTAATTCACCGCCAGGGTTCCCACGGTGTAGCTCACCGTATATGTCTGATCTAAGTGTTCCAGCCCCAAGGAGACATCCCCCAGTTCTTGCACCACGGCATTGCGAATGGTCGACAACCCCACAATCGCGCCGATGGCAATTATCGTAACTAACAGCAGATAGTTCGAAGCCGCAATTACCCCGGCTTCCTCCCGCCAGAGTTGGCGAATGAATAAAACCGTGCTTCGCAAGATGTCACCGGGTCTGTTCATGTTGCATTCTATGTATTCAAGTTTGATGAAAAACCTTCCGAGAGCAGCAAGGCTCTCGGAAGGCTGGTTTGCTGAAACTCAGCAATTCAGACTACCCACCGGCGACATTGGTAGTCGGTGCGTTCACGAACACGCATTCCGGGGCAACACCTTGAGTGACTTGGGGGTTAGCCACTTCGCAGAAGTCGGCTTGATCGATGAAGATCGAACCGGCAGTGCTCGAGGTGTGACCGGTGACGGCCGAGAAGGAGTAACTTTGGTTCACAGTGCCGATCGCGGCAGCCACGTCGGCCAATTCCTGGACGACCCCATCGCGCACAGCGGATTGACCCACGATGACGCCGATCACCAAAATGGTGGCGATCAAGACGAGTTCGCTGGACACGATGAAGCCGGCTTCATCTTGCCAGAGTTGTTTCAAGCAGTGTTTAATCATTTCGATAATCCTGTGTAAACGTGTTAATGGAACATCACGAAGCGGCATTTCTTCCGGCGGCGAATTGGAAGGCGTGTCGCAATCTTCAACCGATTGGCCATCGATGACGTTTCGATAATTGCACACAGCGCGCCGCAATCGCAGAACATTGCCAAATTCTCTGAACGGTATAAATTCCACTCCGAATTTCCCTAAATTCCCAGATTTTTTTCGTCAATTACACGAAATGCCCTCGGAAGATTTCCGCAGACTGAAACACGAAAACACCCTGGGAACACGCGACTAACCGGAAGCGCGAAACTAACAGAAGCGCGAGGCCGGACCTCGCGAGCCGAGCGGAACAGAGCATGGCCATACGTTTCCATGCGTTCGCCCGACCGGCCGTCAGAAACTCGCGATCAAGCCGAAGAAGGTCGCCGCCCGCGCCGCAGAACCTTAGTGTCGTTAGACAGAAGTACCCGCTCGCGGCATTCTACGCGAGGGAGGGAATTGGAAACACTTCGCAAATTGCACAAACACACAGATACCGGATCTGGCTCAAGTGTATGGCAAAACTTAAGACTCTCGCCTGCCCTACTCTTATGGAATTGACTTGTGGGAACCGTCGCAGGAGGGCTGTTTTTGGGAGAGTCCGCAGGTGCAATCGTTGAATCCCTTTCCGTCCAGTATCCGCGGGAGATATTGTTCAACCCGCGACTTCCGGGTTTTCGATTGTTTGGCGGCGGAAAAATAGAGAACATAAGCCCTTTGCCTTCCGGGCGTCAGTGCCTCAAAAGCCGTTTTAAAGGCCGGGTTTTCATCGAACGTCTTTAGCAATTCTTCGGGCAATACAAGTTCCGTGTTCTTTTTGTAATCCACTTTCAAGCCGGCTTTTTCCACTTCAATGGCTTCATCGATATAGGCTTTTAAGATGGGTTCTCTCTCCACAATTTCTTGTAGTTCGGTGAACCGAATCATCCGCCCCGCTTGCGTATTCTCTCCCGGTCTGACGAGGAGACCGTGAGCATCATTTAACAAGGCCCCTTTGAAAAAACTCAGCGCACAGTATTCTTTGAATCCAGCGATCATCACGATGTTATGGTTTTGAAACGTGTAGCAGGGCGCACGCCACTTCAATTCTTCGGTCAGCCCGCAGCTAAGAACGATGGTTCTCAATTGCTCCATTTCTTGCTGCCATTTTTTGGCTTGGCTGATATATTCATCAACCTGGGGATTCATTTTATTCATAGCTTGAGACTCTGAACCAAAGTGGAACCGTGTTATTTCCGTGATCGCTGCGCTGTGAAATCTTGCTACGTATGGCTCGCATGTTCCACTTCTTCGGGATGCGGGGATTCATCGGTTGGGGATTTGATCGGGGGAACCGGGCCGGTGATGAGGCGGGCGGCACGGTCACGGGTGAGAAACGTCCAACCCCATTGCATCAAGACCAACAGCCGATTGCGGAATTGCGTGATTTCCATGAGGTGAATGAACAGCCAGGCCAGCCAGGCGATAAAGCCGCTGAGTTTTCGCTTGCCGACCACTCCCACCGCCGAGTAGCGCCCGATGACCGCCATACTGCCCCGATCTTTGAAGTGAAACGGTTTGGTCGGTTTTCCCCGCAAGCGGTTGGCGATTGTCTCGGCCACATAACGGCCTTCCTGCATAGCGACGGGAGCCAAACCCGGCAGCGGTTTTCCTGTCTGGTGCGTATAGCTGGCCAAATCTCCGATGATGAAAACTTCCGGATGCCCTTTGAGCGAAAGATCCGCTTCCACGGGCACGCGGCCCGCGCGGTCGGCCTGGACTTCGGTTTGCTCGGCAATCTGTTTTCCCAAAGGCGAAGCCGACACTCCCGCCGCCCAAATGACCGTGCGGGTTGGAATCTCTTCCGTTTGATCTCCGGCGTCAAAGAAAACCCGGTCGGCTTGAATCTCGGTGACTTTGCAACCGGATCGCACGGTGACGTGCAACCGATTTAAGGCGGCAATGGCTTTCTGCGACAAGGCTTCGGGATACATCGCCAACGGACGCGGACCCGCTTCGATAAGAATCACGTTGGCATCTTCGGGGTTGAAAGACCGAAAATCGTTCTTCAATGTGTGATGGGCGATTTCGGAGAGTGCCCCGGCGAGTTCCAGTCCCGTCGGACCGGCCCCCACAATTACGAAGGTCAACCACTCGTGAATGCGGGCCGGGTCGGTTTCTTGCTCGGCGGCTTCAAAGGCGAATAAAATTCGCTTGCGAATCTCGGTTGCATCTTCCACCGTTTTCAGGCCGGGCGCGAAAGGTTCCCAATCGTCTCGGCCAAAATAGCTGTGGGTCGCGCCGGTGGCGAGAATTAAACTGTCGTATTCCAACGCATCGTCCGCGAGTTCGATCCGCCGGGCGGCCACATCTATGTGTTGGACTTCCCCCAGCAGCACCCGGCAGTTTTTTTGCCGGCGAAGCACGCCCCGCAAAGGCGAGGCGATGTTCGCGGGCGAAAGTTCCCCGGTTGCCACTTGGTACAGCAATGGTTGAAACAGATGATAGTTTCGGCGGTCGATCAACGTGACCGAGACCGGCGCTTTCCGCAGCGCCCGCGCCGCCGAGAGTCCGCCGAACCCGCCGCCCACAATGATAACCCGGTGCTTTTGCGGTTCCGATGGATTCATGGCTGTTCCTTTCCAATCTTTGCTTCCGAGCAATTCTGCTCGCCGGCAAAGGGATGAACAAGACAAAAGAGAATCGAGCACGTTTTCCGCATGATTGAGTTTATGAAGCCCCGGCAGAGTTTTCCACTGGATAAACGGCGCTCATTTGGCAATTGGGAAAGGACTGCGTAGAGTATGGGAATGATGCGGAACTTCACGACCGAAAGGCAGCTTTTTAGAAAGTTCGACGGATGAATGCGGAAACCACAAACCGACCGACGTTAAAAGCGGGCATGGTCGGCATGGGCATGATTTTCGAGGAAACCTACCGCGCATTTTTCGAGCGTGTTCACGCCGAGGGTTTATATAGCCGATCCTTCGGCGATGTGGACGTGCCGCTTGCGGCGGTGGCATCGCGGACCGGCCAAAGGGCGGAAGCCTATCGAAAATCGGCGGACAACCGCATTGCCAACTTCGCAAGTTTCGCGGGCGAGAATTCCGTCGAAGAGATGCTAAAGCAAGACCTGAGTTTCGCCTGTGTGGCCACCCCGGATGATCGGCACTTTGCTGCCTCGAAAAAAGTTCTGGAAGCCGGGGCGCATCTGTTGGTGGAAAAACCCTCGGTGCTTTCGCTTGCGGAACTCGATGAATTGGTGAGGTTGGCGAAGTCGAAAAACCTGCTCGCGAAAGTGGTGTATCATAAACTGCTCGATCCCGACCACAAAAAGCTGCGAACCTTCGTGGCGGATGGCGTTTTGAAGCACATCAACACGGGATACTGCACGCTGCTGGAACCCAAACTGATTTCCGGCAGCCAGTTCTCCGAATGGATCACCGGACGAAACCCCGGCACTTACGTTGCGGTGCATTACATCAAACTGATCGATTTTACCTTCGGCGGGAAACTTAAAACCATCACCGCCACCGGGCAGCGGGGTTTGGTCGGCCCCGCCGATGGCCCGACCTGGGACAGTTGCCAGATGCGGATGATCTACGAATACGATTCGGGCCGCGAGGCGGCGTTCGACATTCATACGTCTTGGGTCACGCCGGACAATTTTCCGGGCTACGTCGAGCAGGAAGTGCAGTTTCGCTTCGACAACGGGATTTGGAATGGCCACAGCCGCAAGCGGGGCGTGGAATGCACGGTCGAAGGCAAAACCCCGTTCGAGATCAAAAACTCGATCAACAACCACTACAATGCCCCGCTGTTGGAACCCTGGGGGCAGCGGTCGCAACGCGGTTACGGTGTGGAAGTCATCGAGCGCTTCGCCCGCGAAGTCGCCGAGGTGGAATTCGGCGGCCCAAAATCCGCACGGGAAAACCGCCTGAGCCAGCAGCAAGGATTGAGCTACAACGATCTTTCCGCAGACCGGCAAGTGGTGGCTGCGGTGCAGGCTTTGGAAGCCATTTTGGATCAACACGCGAACGGAAACCCCGATTGCGTGGTGCGTGTCAACGATAAAAACGGCGGCCTGGTTTTATATCAACCCGGCTCAGCAGAACCAAGAATCCTTTATGATGGCAAGGTGTAATGGGCTGGCGGGAATTTGAGGCCAAATCGAACGCGGTGCTGAATGGGTTGACCTTTATTGTTCTCGGCCTGGCTCTGGGAACGGGTTTCATCAAGGGGGTCAGGCTCGAATTCAGCACATTTCTCGCCGCCGGGTTTACATGTGCCGGCGGAATTGCATTTCTGTGGTCGGCGAAAGCCCAACCCGATCGAGCGGAAGCATGCGAGGGATGGGCGATGTGGTTCTTGGGATGCGGATTCGCCACGATGATGGCAAAAATCTTCTTTTGAAATTGCAACATCAAAATCGGAAATGAGAGTTGAGCCAAATCGAGGTGCGCTTGCATGGTGTGCCATCCCCACGGCTTTGCGTGGGCATGTGTTTTATAGGGAAGCGGAATTGTTTTATCCGGCAGGGCCACTCAAAGCAGTGGCCATACCAGCCTTCACGGATTTGTGAAAGTTATCTTCTAGGTGACCCATGTCCAACTATTGTGCTTTCAGTTCCGCGAGGGTTTTGCGGGCTTGTTGGGGGTCGGTGAAGGCGAAGTGGGGGTTGATTTCCAAGGATTTCGACAGATGCTCTTGGGCGGCGGCGGTTCGGCCTAACTTGAGGGCGATCATACCGGCGTGAAAGTGCATGCGGGCATCTTTGGTGCCGATCCGCAAGGCTTTTTGCATGGCTTCCCAGGCGGCTTCCGTTTGGCCGGATTTGAGCAGCGTCCAAGCCAACACATCGTAGGCGAACACGTCTTGGCGGACTTTCAATTCCTTGCGGGCGGATTCCAAAGCCAGGTCGAGTTGAATTTCCCGATCCGCCAAAAACAAGGCCAGATGGCGGGCTTCGGTTTCGACTTTCGCCGCGACCGGAACCAGCGAGACCGCTTTTTCCGCCAGCGCCTTTGCCTTGGCTTCGTGTCCGCCGAGAGAATACAGCACTGCCAAATCGCCAATCAAATCGAAGTCGCCTTTTTGGGCGACGGCCCGTTCGTACAAGGCGGCGGCTTCGTCGTATCGCCCTTGCGCGGCCCGCACTTGCCCCAGCCCCAACAACGCGGGAACGTAGTTTTCCCGCCGTTTCAGCGAGGATTGATAATGCGCATCCGCTTTGTCGATCTGGTTGGAATTGAAAGCAATCTCGCCCAAACGCAAATCGTACCAAGCGAGTTCCGGGGAACGCGGCTTATTGGTTTGCTCGATTTTGAGCGCCTTTTGAATCAACGCGGCGGCTTCTTCGGTGTTGCCGCGGAGTTCTAGGATTCTCGCGAGGCGGGCAAGGACTTCGGGGTTGTCGGCGGGGGCTTTGGCCTTCAGCTCTTGGATGGATTTATCGGCTTCTTCGTAGCGGCCCAATTCGAGTTGGGCATCGCCGATGTTCGCCAAGGCCATCGTGTACTTCGAGTTCTCCTTATAGACTGCTTGCGAGAGTTCCAAAGCTTCGCGGAATCTATGTTGGGCCATGTAGGCCGCCGCCAAACTCGCACGGGCTCCTGGCGACCTGGGCTGGAGTTTCAAGACTTTGAGAAATTCCCGCTCGGCATCGAGGTAGTATTTTTCATTTCCGGTTTGCCGGGCCGCGAATAGATACGCTTGACCCAATTTACTCAGCAGAAACGTGTTCTTGGGACTGGCAGCAACTTTTTTTTGGAAGATCCGAATCGTTTCTTCCGGAGTATACATTCGCACTTTGGGGGCATTGGGTTCTTCGGGCGGCGGTTCGAGCGGTTCCAGAAGTTTCGGTCTCTGTGCGAACAGGCATTGGGTTGTCAGACAGAGGATCAGGCCAAAAACCCAGGGGGCGCGTTTATGGGAGAGCATAACAAGATCGCCTTTTTGCATGATTTGATGGAGAGTCCGATGGAAAAAAACAGACCGCCGCGCCGACAACGCAACGGTCTGAATGAGGGTGGTCGCAACGGGCAATTCAGCGAATCGGTTAGGTGGGGGGCGTCTGAGGAGGAGCCAAGTAGGGGAACGTGTTGCTGAAAGTCGCATCGTTGGCATCCACGCCATCGGTGGCCATAGGATTTCCGGTGAGCACTTGCAATTCGAAGTCGATCACATCCTCCGCGAGATTTCGTCCGTTCAAACCGGGAACAAATCCCCCTGCGTTGCTGGTATCAATCGTCAAAATGTCGGGCAATAAGAGATCCGCCAAGTTCGTGGCATCCGTTTCGTTGCGTCCGAGGTCCGTCATCAGCACGTTGATCACGTCGTCCTTAAAATCTCGCTTGTCGTTGACCGGTTCGGCTTGATTAAAGGCATCTCTGCGGTCGGTCATAAATCGGTTGTCGGGAATGATTACGGTATTGATACCCGGTCGGCCCACGCGGTCGATTTGTTTTCCTTGAACTTCCGTGATCGCCCAGACGCCGATGTTATCCGTGCGGAGATTTCTGCGAGGAATCTCCAACGTGATGCAAGTCACGTTGAATCCGCCAAAGGAATCCACGCCGAAGGTTCCACTCCCTCCGGGAACGGAGCCGGAATCGAAAAAGAACGGATCATCTTGGATCGAAACCTGCACGAAGCCTCCGCCTTTGACGGCGACTTTTTGCTCGGTTCTTCCGCGAGCCAGGGTGGAACGCCCGCTTTGCATGATGAAGTTTTGCCGCCCGGAGGAATTGGGGCTGGAGAAGTAGAAGGTATAGGCAAGGTCTTGAATCGCATCCCCGTTGGTGTCGATCTTGAATTCATAGATCGTCTTGGGGTCCAGCGTTCCATCTTCGGCGAACATGCCGATGAACGGATTCGTGGTGAGAATGAACACCACGTTCTTGGAATTGGAAGGGGACTGAAAAGCGTAGATGTCGTTGATGTCTTGTTTTTCGTTTCCAATAATCAACGGGGCATCGCGGTGGTCTGCCGCGAAGCTGAAATTCCCCGCCAGGGTCGCGAGTGCGAGTGCAAACAATGAGGCCCATCGACTTCCGCAGTTGCTTCGCATGTTAGCTCCTTCAAATGGTGTTTAAGAGACACAGAACATCAAAACCGAATGGTTTTGATTTTGAAAGGGAAACCAAATTGGAATCTCCCCAACTCTGATAGTCGAGAGTTTACACACTTGGAAGAAAAGAAGAAAGCGCATGATCCCTGGAGTAATGAACAGATTTCTGGGTAATTCCACGCGATGATTTTCTGGGAATCCCGTCTTAACTCTTCACGGAAAAGATACCCATTCCGCACGCTTTGGCGGCAAAGAAAAAATGAACAAACTGCGAATTGGGTGGAAGGAAACTTAGGCTCTTCCCGGTCTTTTGAGGTGATGCGGTTTGACGAGTTCCCCGTACATTTCCGGGCGGCGGTCGGCGAGGCGGTCGATGGCGTGTTCGCCGGGTTTTCGCACGGCGGTCTTTTGCCGCGCACGGGCGGGGTCGATGTCCGCGTACAAAATCGCTTCTTCTTGGTGATCCGCCCCGGCCAACGTGGAACCATCGGGACCGCAAATTCGGCTGCCGCCAATGAACGCGAACCCGCGTTCCTGGCCCACACGGTTCACCGCCAGAAAATACACCCCATTTTCCATCGCGCGGGTGTTGATCGCATGGGCCGAGACGCACTCGGCTCCGGGTGGCCAATTTGTGGGCAAGGCGATTAAATCGGCCCCCTGCAAAGCCAGAGAGCGGGCGGCTTCGGGAAACGCGGCATCGTAGCAGATATTCATGCCCAAGTTCAGTTCGCCGGCGGCATGAACCGCGAACGGACGGTCGCCGAAACTCACGAATTTATCCACCCCCAAATACGGCAGATGGATTTTTCGGTAAGAGCCGATGACTCCGCCCGGACCGACAAGCACCGCCGCGTTATAGATGTTCCGGCCATCTGTTTCGAGCAAGCCGAAGACCGCGAGAGCCTCGGCATGGGCGCAAAGCTCCGAGAGGTTTTCGGTCGCGGGGCCGGGGATTGTTTGGGCGAATGGACGGGCTTCCTCCAAATCGCGAAAGCAATAGCCGGTCAGAGAGCATTCGGGAAACACCACCAACTTCGCCCCGGCTTGGGTCGCTTCCTGAAATCGGTCGGCAATGCGGGCCAGGTTTCCCGGCACATCACCCAACATCACATCCATCTGCACGCCGGCGATTTTCATAAGAAAGCATTCCTTTTTTATGGGGGAGTGATGAATCTTCAAATCATTCTCGCCTGGGAAACCTGAAAGTCAAATTCGATTCGGGTCGAGCAGGCGATCGAATCGGTTCGACATCATGGGTCGAGGATGCGAAATTTTTCCCCGGCGGGGAATTGCTCACGGTTGCTTGCCGGGCGATGCGTCCCCTAGGATCGTCACAAAAATTCGTTCAAGGATTGGAGCATTCAAAGTCACCGGGGGCTGAGACCTCCCGCTCGCCTTTTGTCTTTGATATGGAAGTGATTTTCTTGCCGTTTCTTGGGAATTCTTTGAAAGAGATCGCGAAGGCATGAGCAATTTTTTCCGCCGGCTCCTCTTGGGAGACCGGCTGAGAACCAGCGAGGAACAACACGAACGACTCGGCAAAGCCAAGGCGCTGGCGGTGTTTTCGTCCGATGCCTTGTCGTCCGTGGCTTATGCGACGGAAGAAATTCTCTTCGTGCTGATTGTCGCCGGCCCTCTGGCGTTGTCGCTGTCGCTGCCCATTGCCTCGGCCATCGCAGTGCTATTGGCGATTGTCGCGACTTCGTACTATCAGACGATTCACGGTTATCCCAAAGGCGGCGGGGCTTATATTGTCGCTTACGATAATCTGGGCATCGTGCCGGGATTGCTGGCGGCGGCGGCCCTGTTGACCGATTACGTGTTGACGGTCGCGGTCAGCGTGACGGCGGGCGTGTTGGCCGTCACGTCCGCCTTTCCGGAACTCATGCCTTGGCGGGTGGAATTGTGCATTGCCGCCATCGCGTTAATGACTTGGGCCAATCTGCGGGGCGTGCGTGAATCGGGAACGGTGTTTTCCATTCCGACTTATATCTTCGTGGGTTTGTTTTTGAGCCTGATCACTACCGGGTTTGTGCGCTGGTTTGGGGAGGATTAACCCCCGTCGAAGCGACGGCTTCCCAGGCGACTCATTTCGAAGCGATTACGATCTATTTGATCCTGAGGGCCTTCTCTTCAGGATGCACGGCCCTCACGGGGGTTGAAGCCATTAGCAACGGCATTCCCGCTTTTGAAAAACCCGAAGCCTCGAACGCCGGGAAAACGCTGATCGCCATGACGATCTTGCTCGGCAGCATGTTTCTGGGAATCACCGTGCTGGCGAATCAACTCGGCATCGTACCTAATGAAAGCGAAAGCGTGGTCTCGCAGGTCAGTAGGCAGGTGTTCGGCCACGGGGCGATTTACTATGCCTTGCAAGCGGCGACCGCTTTGATTTTGGTGTTGGCAGCCAACACGTCTTATGCCGATTTTCCCCGTTTGTCTTCCATTCTCGCCAAGGACGGCTACTTGCCCCGGCAGTTTGCCAACCGGGGAGACCGCTTGGTGTTCTCTAACGGAATTTTGGTCTTGGGAGCGGCAGCGATCGGGTTGGTCGTGCTATTCGGCGGGGTAACGCACGCCTTGATTCCCTTGTATGCCGTGGGCGTATTCTTGGCGTTCACGCTTTCGCAAGCCGGCATGGTTCGGCATTGGTATCGGCTGAAAACCAAGGGGTGGCGCTGGCGGTCCCTGCTAAACGGCTTGGGCTGCCTGGCAACCGCGATGGTTTTCGCGGCGATTGTGGAAAGCAAGTTTCTCCACGGGGCTTGGATGGTTTTGATCTTGATTCCCTGCATCATGGCGGTGTGCTGGAAGATTCACCAGCATTATGACGAGGTGTTCCAGCATCTCAAACTTCAGCCCGGCGACTTGGAAGAGTTGCTGGCCGCGCCCACAAGACCGCGTTACAAAGTTTTGCTGCCCGTGGTGGGTTTGAACAGAGGCACGGTGGCCGCGTTGCGATTTGCCCAATTGCTGTCGGATGATGTAACGGGCGTGGTGGTGGAGACGAATTCGGAATCGACCGAACCGTTCCAAAAGCAATGGGCCACGGTGTTTCCCGATGTGCCTTTGCAAGTGGTTCCTTCGCCTTATCGTTCGATCATTCGCCCGATGGTAAGGTACATCGAAAGCGTGGATAAGCGCGAGCCCGAACGCGGGCCAGCGGTGGTGGTGCTCTCGGAATTTGTGCCTTCCCAATGGTGGGCGCATTTGCTGCACAACCAAATCGCACTGCGACTGAAAGCCGTGCTGCTGGCCAAGAAGCCCAGCGAAGGCGGAAGAATTGTGATCGACGTTCCCGTTTACCCCAAGGATGAATAAGCCTTTCCTTAAAAGCAAAACCGCCCACAGGGAATGAAATCCCAGCGGGCGGTGCGGTTTTGCGCTGTTTTCAGAGAGCTGCCTATTGAATCGCGAAGACCATCCCCGTGATGATTGCCGCTTCAAGCACGGTGCCGGGAGTGCTGTGCGGCAGGCGGGTGTGTCGGAAGGGCACGCCGTTGCCGGAGCGATAACGTCCCAGCGTGTATTTACATTCCCAGGGATGGTCTGCGGCCATCATGTAGGGCAACAAAGGAACCCGACCGAAAAACGCGGCCCCCGATACGAACGGTTGCAGCACCGGACCGAAATTGTGCCCGTAGCGTTCGAGGTTGATTTCTTGGAAGTAAAGCGGCTGATGACAATACCCCGTAGCAGCCCATTGCTTGGTTTTCACGGGCCAAGGCCGCCCTACTCCGCCCGGTTCCTGCTGCGTGCCCTGATCTTGCAACCAAGCGGCTCCGTAATTGGTGGGCAGCGACAGCAGTTTGCCCTCTTCATCCTGCCGTTTGGGAGTGATGCTGATATTCACGGCGGTGATGGGTTTGTAATCTTTGCCTAACCCCAACCGATTTTCCTTGGGCGGCACAAGGGGTGCGGAATCCGCCGAGGACGGAAGCCAAATTTTCGGCTCGCCGGCATTCGCAGCAACGACGGGCATGGGAGCTTCGGTTTCCGGAAACAGCACGGTCTCCGGAGTTTCCGAGAGTTCCCCCTTCGCTTCTTTCACCGGGAAAGCCGCTTGTTCTTCGGTGGTGGCAACTTGCAAAGCAGGCGGTTCTGGCGTTTCCGCCGCCGGGGGAGCCGATAGCTCTTGAACTTCCTCGACTTGAGTGGCGGCGATGCGATCCGGGGAGAAGTTGGCCAAAGCGAGTTTTGCGGCCTGTTGGACTTCCTCGGTTGGGTCGCCCGTCGCGGCAGTGAGTGCGGGGACGATTTGTTTCGCATGCACGGGCGAAACTTCCCCCAACGCATACGCCGCCTGAAATCGCACGTAGCCTTCGGGATCGCGAAGTCCGCCGATTAACACGGAGACGGCATCCGGGTCTTGCGGATTGATGCGGGCCACGGCCTCGGCGATTTGCAATTGTTCGGCGGTTTCCGTATGGGCCAAGGCTCGTTTGAGCGTGGGCAAGGCGGTAGCGGCGGCGGGGCCGATGGAACCCAGATAAAACGCGGCCAACGGTCTCGCACCGGGTTGCGTGGAATCGATCATCTCTTTCAACGTATCGACAGCCTCGGGAGCGAAGTTCTGATTCACGTCCCATAATGTTTTGGCGGCATAGGCGCGAACTTCCGGGTGACGATCTTGCAAACGAGCCTTCACGGCCGAGAGTGCCGGTTCGGCATCTTTGCCCATCCAGCCGATGCGTTCCAAAGCATGCTTGCGAACGCTGGGGTTCTCGTCGGACAATTCCCCAATGGCTCGTTCCAAATCTCCGAATGCGGCCAACGGATGAGCTTGGCTTGGCGTGTCTTGCGGCGGGGCAAAGGGCGTGGAATTGCCCGCCGTCTCGAAGGACGAAGGATTCGCCGCGACGGCTTCCAAAAAACTCTCGGCAGCAGGCGGCGTCTGTTCCGCGGTCGAGGCTGCCCGTTCGGAGCGAGCCACGCCTTGGTTGAAATGGGGCAGCACCAATTCCGCAGCGGTTCGCACGCCGGGGTCGGGATCGACCAAAGCCGAAGTCAAAATGGGCAAGATTTTTTGCGCATGAATCGGGTCCACGTTGCTGAAAGCCATCGCGGCCTGCGAACGTTCTTTCGCCTCCGAAGCCTGCATGGCATTCAGCAAGACACGTACCGGTTCCGGGGAGGAAGGATCGATTTGCGTCAAGGCTTCCGCCGCATGAATCCGCACGAAGGCATCGGAATCCTGAATGGTCCTCTGCAACTCGGGAATTGTGGCTTTCGCGGCCGGTCCCATCGGGCCGAGAAAATAGACCGCGAGTTCGCGGTGGCTGGCTTCCTGCGAGGCCAGCAATCGAACCAGCACGGGGACGGATTCTTGAGATCGCCCGTCAATCTCCCAAACCGCCCGCGCTGCCATTGCCCGCACGATGGGATCTTCATCTTGCAAAGTGTTCAGCAACGAAGGAATCGCCGGAACCGCGACTTTGCCCAGCCATGTCAGATTCTCGATGGCTGTTTTCCGCGTTTCCACGTCGCGATTGTTTAAGGCGTCCACAAACGGTTGGATGGTCGCCTTGTCAGACTGCTGAATCGTCGCCACATCAGCGGGGAAGGCATCGGCTCCCCAACTGCAAACCGGCTGCACAGTCATCGTGAGACACGCCGCCAAGGTGGAAGCGCAGTCCCGCCCGCGCGAACCACGGGCCGAGTGAAAAGACGGATCGGCGGCGTCTTTTCCCCGCAGAGGGCTTAGTCGATGCGAGAGCGTAATCGAATGAGAATTTCATCATGCCGTGCCTGTCCTTGTCACGGTTGGGAAGTTGCGATCGTCCGAAAGGGACGTGCCATCTTCCTTTTCGACTGCACGCGACCGGAATATCCAGTGCTTCAGACTCGATCCGCAAATTCCGGCTATTCGCCGTACTTTTCCTTGGTTACGTCAACTTCCAAACGAATGGGTTCTGAAAGTTGGACGAATGTTGCAAAAAAAATCGGCTTCTGCTTGCGAATCGAGGGAAATCCCGGTCGAATGGGAAAAAAATCGGCTGAATTTGATTTATTTTCAAGTTTTCGGTCATCCGTTTTCAAGAATTTCCGTTATCGAGTATCGAATCACTTCCCCCCCGTTTTCGAGGAAAGCCAACACTGATGGAGGCATTGGGCCGGCATCTAATGATCGAGCTTTGGGATTGCAACCCGGCGATCAATCATCCGGAAGCCGTGCGCAGCCGCCATCTGTGAAGGAGTGCGGAAAATCGGGGCCACGTTGCTGCACTTGCACGTGCATGCCTTCAGTCCGCAAGGCGTGACCGGAGTGGCCAGCTTGGCGGAATCGCATTTGGCCCTTCACACTTGGCCGGAACATGGTTATCTTGCTGCGGATGTGTTTACCTGCGGCGAACAAATGCAACCCTTGGCTTTGGTGGAAGTTCTCGAACAATGGTTCGAGCCGGGTTCGGTAGAAGTGAAAGAGTTAAAACGCGGCTGCCGCCCGAAAATGGCCGAGTGCCAAGCGGGCAAAAACGCGGAACCATTCCCAAAGGAACGGATTTTGATCAAGCGGAATTAACCCCTCTCTCTTCTATGAGAAGAGTGTACCAGAAAAGAAGAATTCGGACCGAATCCATTAAGGAGTCGTGGGAAAAAGGGCAAATTTGTGAGTTTTCAAGCATCCTGTCCCGCCTGTGCCTCGCCGGTTCAATTTGATGTCGCCAATTCGGTGGTCACCATCTGCCCGAGTTGCGGTTCCGTGGTAGGCCGCGCGGATGGAAAACTTCAAAACCTGGGCAAAGTTGCGGATTCTAGTGCAAACAGATTCCCCGCTGAAATGCGGGTTGCGGGGCAAGTTCAAAGGGGTTCCTTTTGAAATCAGCGGGCCGATCGCAAATTCGGCACTCGGCAGGTGGAGTTTGGGATGAATGGTACGTCGCGTTTCGCGGCGGGAAGCGGTGGGGTTGGCTCGCGGAAGCTCAAGGGCGTTACTATCTAACCTTCGAGCAAGCGTTGCCGCCGGAATCCGCAATTCCCTCGCCTGGCCGATTTGGACGTGGAAGACACTGTTTCCATTCCCAAAATGGGGGTGATGAAAGTCGTGGAAATCGGCGAAGGCACGCTGGTTTCCGGCGAGGGGGAAATCCCGTTCGCACTCAAACCGGGTGAAGTCGTCGAGTTTGCCGATCTTTCCGGGGGCGGACGAAAATTCGGCACGCTGGATGAAAGCGACGGCAAACAAACTTTTTACGCCGGCGGGGAAGTCACGCTCCGCGATCTGGGGTTGGAATCGGCCGCCTCCCGCGATGTGGAAGAACGCCGCGTGGCGGCGGTGCAAGTCAATTGTCCCCAATGCGGCGGCCCGCTCGATCTGAAAGCCCCGGATCAAACGTTGCGCGGTGGCGTGTCCGTATTGTGCCGCCTTGTTGTCTTGCGATCACGGCAATCTGCAATTCCTGGAAGCGCTCAAGAAGAAAAAAATCGAACCCGTTTTGCCCTTGGGTTCCAAAGGCATGTTTGCTCCCGAAGTCGTCAACACCGATTGGGAAGAACCGCAAGAACTGACCATTATCGGTTTCATGCAGCGAAAGGTGACCTACGAAGGCATCGATTATCCTTGGTACGAATATCTGCTCTACAAACCTCGGCATCCGTTTTATTGGCTGATTAATAACCAAGGCCATTGGAGCTTTGGGCAATCCGTCCCGGCGGGCGATGTGAGTGCCGGTCCGAGCGGGCGCCCGCTATGGAGGCCGTCAGCTACAAATTTATGATCGCGGCGAGCCGCACGGTGAATTACGTGCTCGGCGAATTTTATTGGGAAGTCAACGTCGGCGAGACGGTCAATGCTGCCGATTATATCGCCCCGCCGGACATGCTTTCCCGCGAAGTCAACCAAAACCCCAGCGAGTTGAAGAAAACCCCCGCTTCCAAACGCGACAAGAAAAACCGCGAAATTAACTATACCGTCAACCGCTACGTTCCTGTGGAAGAAATCGAGAAAGCCTTCGGCGTGAACGATCTCGAAAGCCGCGTTCCATCGCCCCCAATCAGCCGTACCCCTATAAAGAGATCTACAAATACTGGGGTTTGATGTGCTTGGCGGCGTTTTTTTTGGTGCTGATCGTGATGGGCACGAGCAAAAACAGGCTCATCAGCAACACCACAAAACAGCTCCAACCTTCCGATCTGCGTGCCTTCAACAGCGAACCATTCGAAATCAAAGGCGGGGGCAACATGGCCATCAATGTGCATGGAACCGAGTGGGTCTATGTTTCGGGATTATTTCTGGATGACAAAGACAAGCCCGTGCCCGATTCCGATTTTGGAGTTTACACCGGCGAGACGGTTTATCTCTCCGCCCTGCCCGCCGGGAAATATCATTTGCAATTAAATAGCAAGTGGAAAAACAGCAGCGCGGCAAGCCCTTCGTTCGCCGTCGAGTCCGGCAGGATGTGCCCCACTTTTCTCGATTATTTTGGCTGGGGCTAGGCATTATGGCTTTGCCGATCTGCGTGGTGATCCATCAAATCAGTTTTGACGCCCGCCGTTGGCAAGACAGCGATTATAGTCCCTATAGCACCGAATAAGAGTTGCGGAAATCGCTGTTTACTATCGGGTATTGAGTACCTCATCGTTCGAGGTTCTCCCTACAAAGGGGTTTTGAATTATGCTTACGAAAATTTATTTGGGTCTGGCCATACTCGCGATGGGATATTACGCCTGCACTTCGTTTTTCGGCTGGGAATCCGGGAGCAAAAAACTGAACTCCTCGCCTCCTAGCCCCAGTTCTTCGAGCGGACGCAGTTCCGGCGGCGGTGGATTCTTCTTTGGCGGTGGTGGCGGATATGGAGGAGGAAAATAATGCTCGGTCAATTCGCAATCGCAGTTTATTCTTGGGCGACGACTTTGCCCCTCTTGGCGGCGGAGGAAGTCGATGGCCAATCCACCCATCGAGACCACAAACGCATTCAGCAACTGCGATCCCACAATTGCTGTTGGCGGTGATCTTTACCTTGGTGGGAATGGTGATGTTCGGGTTTTGCATTTGGTTGATCGTCAAACTCGCCCCGTTCTCGGTTCAAAAAGAAATCGAGGAAGATCAAAACACGTCGCTGGGAATCATCATGGGATCGTTGATTTTGGGAATTGCGATCATCTTGGCCGCTGCCATTCGTGGGTAGTCCTTCCAAGACCCCTTCATGAATCTCACGCCCGATGAACCGCAACAGCCCGCCGCCGTCGAAGATTCCGCCGAGTGGGACCAAGCGGAAGCAAGCGAGGAACACCCGCAAAACGCCAAACTGCACGTGCCTGCCCTTTTCCTCAACGTATTCCTGATCGCGATTTGCGGCTTGGTTTACGAATTGGTGGCCGGCACGTTGTCCAGTTACGTTCTGGGCGATTCGGTCACGCAATTTTCCTTCTGCATTGGAATCTATCTTTCCGCGCTTGGGTGTGGGGGCGTGGTTGTCGGGCTTCATCGACAAAGCCTTGGCGAGGTGCTTCATCGAAGTCGAACTCGGCGTGGCATTGCTGGGCGGGATCTCCGCCCCGCTACTATTTATGAGTTATGCCCGCATAGGGACTTGGTTCTCGGTTTTGCTCTATGCGATGGTGTTCGGCATCGGGACGCTGGTCGGTTTGGAACTGCCGCTCTTAATGCGGATTCTGAAAGAGAACCTCGACTTCAAAGAACTCGTCTCCCGCGTGCTCACCTTCGATTACATCGGGGCCTTGGTGGGTTCGTTGATGTTCCCACTTTTCTTGCTTCCGAAAATGGGATTGATCCGCACCTCGTTGTTGTTCGGCATGTTGAATGCCCTGGTCGGTTTGTGGGGAACTTGGCTGCTAAAACCATTGCTCTCAGGCAGAACCGGGCGACTGCGGATGCGGGCGGGCGCGGTGTTGTTGCTACTGTTCGCGGGCTTTCTTTTGGCGGATCGGCTGACCACGCTTTCGGAAGAAAGGCTGTACCCTAACCCCGTGGTTTATGCCGAGCAATCGCCTTATCAGCGGATCGTGGTGACCAGTGCCGGCGGGAAGTTTCAACTTTGGCTCAATGGCAAGCTGCAATTCGACAGCCGCGATGAATACCGCTACCACGAAGCCTTGGTGCATCCCGCGATGCAAGCCGCCGGCAGTCGCCGCAAGGTTTTAGTGCTGGGCGGCGGCGATGGATTGGGCCTGCGGGAGATCCTCAAATATGCCGAGGTGAACTCGGTCACGCTGGTCGATTTGGACCCCGCAATGACTTCGCTGTCCCAAAATTTCCCGCCGCTCGCGGAACTCAATCGGCAGGCGTTCGCGGACCCCCGCGTGAAGATCATCAACCAAGATGCCATGATCTGGCTGGAAGGCGAGGAGGAACAATTCGACGTGGTGATCGTGCGATTTCCCCGACCCCAACAATTTCGCTTTGGGGAAATTATACACCCGGCAGTTCTATCGCATCCTGAAACAACGCTTGGCTGCCGAGGGAACCATCGGCATTCAATGCACTTCGCCTTTGTTCGCCCGCAAATCCTTTTGGTGCATTCAGCACACGATGCAGGCGGCGGGTTTTGTCACGCGGCCTTATCACGCGGCGGTTCCTTCCTTCGGGCTTTGGGGGTTCGGGTTGGCAATGCACCACCCCTTTTCGCCGCCCGCTTCGCTGCCCTCAGAAACGGCCTGCAAGTATCTCACGGCAGATCTCTTGCCCACATTGTTCGTGCTCCCGGAAGACATCTCGCCGGTGGAGACCGAAATCAACCGCCTCGACAACCAAATTCTGGTCCACTACTACGAGCGCTATTGAAGCGTCTCTGGCGGGTTGGGCTTTGGTCGATGGGAAACCACGTTGGTGTCGGACCGATCGTTCCCGCTGCTTCCCCAGAGCGTTTACCATTTTCCAGAACGGAATTTGTCGCTCGGAGAAAAGAGGCAAACCCTAAAATCGCCGGGCATTTCGCCCATTCGGGCAACATTTGCCCATTGTCTCGCCGGGTTGCCGAAAGTCTGGCACGACAGTTGCGATGTTTGTGTTTCGGGGTCGGAAACGATTGAAGTTTTAGGACCATTACACAATATCAACTAGGAGCAAACCGATGACAACTCGTGAAGAACTTCGTGGCCATTGGAATGAACTTCGCGGCCAAATCGAACAACGCTGGAGCCAATTAAGCCCCAACGATCTCGACGAAGTGGACGGCAGCACGGATCAACTCGTGGGGAAAATTCAGCAACGAACGGGCCAAGCCCGGCAGAAGATCGAGGAAGAATTGGATTCCATGCTGCATAACCTTTCGGAATCGGCCTCATCGGCGACGGAAAAACTCGGCGAATACGCCAAGCAAGCCAAGGAGCAATTCGCCCAAGTCTCCGACCGCGCCCGCGAACAATACGACCGCATGAGCGGTTCGGTGCAAGATGGGTATCGGCAAGCGGAAACTGCGGTGAGCCGGCATCCGGCGGAATCCGTGGCGATTGCGTTCGGCACCGGACTGATTGCAGGCGTGGTTGTGGGTTTGGCACTGCGTCGCTAAGCCTCCGCGTTGGTCGGCCATTTCGCTCAACACAAGGGAGAGCAACCATGATTCAAAATACGCAAGAATTCAAAAACCGTGCGAGGGATGCCCAACACAAAGTCGCAGGTGCGGCTTCGTGTGCCTCATCCCGGATGTGCGGCTACATCGAAAACAACCCCAAAAGTTCCTTGCTGATCGGGTTGGGAGTCGGCTTCGGAGCGGGCTTGGTTTTGGCCTCGCTCGTAGGGAGTTCGACCGATTACTTTTCGCGGAGCGAATCTTTCGCGGAACGCATCGGAAATAAAGTCGCGGATTCCGTTCGCGGGGCGGTTCCTCATTCGTGGAAGAACCATTTTCGATCCTAATCTGCCCCTCCAATGGAAGTGTTTTCTGCGAAGCCAGCAAAAGCTCGCGGGAAATGCTTCCGCTTGTTTGGGGTTTATGAAATGAAACAAGGAAACATCGAGGGAGGAACCGGAATGGGGACTCAACATCCCGAATTTGATCGCGCCCAACAAATCCGCCGCACGATGGCGATGATTCGGCGGGAACTCAACGCGGATGTCGACCAGGTGGAAAAAAGCGCCCGCACGCTTTTGGATTGGCGGTATTACGTCAACAACTATCCGTGGGCGTGCGTGGGCGTGGCGGCTGCCGTGGGTTACCTGGCGGTTCCGCGAAAAGTCGAAATCCACCAACCCGATCCCAAAACCATCGAAAAACTAGCCCGCAACCATCGTTTGGTTGTCGAGCAAAAACCCAAAGCCGAAGCCAAAGCGGGGCTTGTGGGGGCGGCATTCAGTTTGATTTCCGGGCTAGTGTTGAAGACGGCGATGGCGCAATTGGGCAACCAATTGGCTGGCCTGATGGAACGCAAACCCGAACCTCGTGCCGAAGAACCGGGGTGGCCCGCTCCCGGTTATTCCTCCGCCACGATGCCTCCTCGCCGATAGAAAGAGGTGAATCCATGCAGAAGCCTTGGTTGTTACAGCAGGCGGAATCTCCCTTGGAGCCGCCGCCGGGAAAACCGTTTGCCTCGAAGAATGCAAAACCCGAATCGGATCAGAGTCTGGAAGGATGGGAACAATGCCTGCGCGAACAAATCACTATGCATCCGCGGATCGCGTTGGGAATGGGACTGCTCACGGGCCTGTTGGCGGGATGGTGGGTGAAGAGATGAACGATTCCACGGGCCAAGCCGCCTCGGAAACCGACCCGGACATGACGGCTCAATTGGGAAACCTGGGTGCAGATCTTTTAAGCCTGGGCGAATTGCAGTTGGAATTGTTTTCGGTCGATGCCCGCGATGCGGCCAAGGCGTCTTATTATCCCACCGTGCTGGCTTGCTTGGGTATCGGATTTGCCATCGGGGCTTGCCCCTTGGCTTTGTTGGGTTTGTCGTGGTGGCTTGCGGAGGCGACGACGTTAAGCCTCGCCGCCGCTTCTTTAATCGTCGCCGCCGTCGGCTTGGCGTTCGCCATCCTATTGCTTTACATCGCCTACAAAGGCTTTCGGGAAAGTCTCGGTTTGTTGGGGCGTTCTCGAACGGAATTCCGCAGCAATCTGCGCTGGATCAAGCACGTGATTTCCCAAAAACATCGCCGTCGCTGGCCGCTGTAGTCGAAACACGCGCAATCGTCCTTTATCCACTCCGCAAGAAAAGGAGAATTAACTATGCCTACTTCATCGACCTCGTTCAATTCCACGAATGTCCCGCCCCGAAGTCGGCCAACTTCTCGGCCCGCCGGCACGGAGCCGCTCGATCCGATTGATGATTTCGTCGAATACGTTTCCACGTATGCCCGTCAGAATCCGGGAACTACTGCGCTTTGGTGTTTCGGAGTCGGGTTCATCATCGGTTGGAAACTCAAACCTTGGTAAGCAACGTCACTTCAATCGGGCAGGGGGTCGGGAGTTCTTAGGAAATCCCATCACCTGCCCGTCATTTCAAAGCGGGATTTTTGAGGAGTTCAATCCGGTGTCCTCATCGACTTCATCTGGCAAACCAGCTCACAATCGGAACGGGATGGACTCCGCTTCAACGGTTTCCGAAAACAGCAAGTCGCAACCTGCGGAAGCCGATGCCCAGGAAACTGTTCCCTCGGAACCCAGTCTCTTGAAAAAACAACTCGACGAGCTGAAACATGGCCGAGTCGCTTTAAGCGTTCTCACCACGTTGGCGGTGATTTATGCGATTTACTTCACTCGGGCGATTCTGTTTCCGATCGCGCTGGCGGTGGTGCTTTACTTTTTGCTTGCCCCCTTGGTGCGGTTAATCGCCAAAATTCGCATTGTGCCGGAGTCCTTGGCGGCCGCCGTGGTTGTGCTGGCGCAAGCGTCATTTTAGGGTTTGCGAGTTACGTCTTATCGGAACCGGTCACTCTCTGGTTCGCCAACGCGCCGACCACCTTAAAACAAGCCGAGGAAAAACTTCGCTTTCTAACCGCTCCGGTGCATACCATCGACTCCGCGAGCGAGCAAGTCACAAAAATTGCCGGGGGGTCCGATTCGGATGGCGTGGTCAAAGTTGCGATTAAGCAGCCTTCGCTCACAAATTATCTTCTAAACGCCACGATGAGTTTCTGCGCGGGGGCCTTAATCACAATCGTGCTGGTGTATCTTCTGCTGGCGATGGGCCATCGCACGTTGAATTCCGTGGTGGAATTGCTGCCCTCAGTTGAGGACAAACGCAGTTTCATCACGATGATTCGGAACGTAGAGCTTGGCATTTCTCATTACTTGCTGACGATAACCGCGATCAACATCGTGCTGGGAATCGTGGTCGGAACGGCGCTGGGGCTGTTGGGGATGCCCGATCCGATTCTCTTGGGCCTCATGGTCACGACGCTGAATTTCATTCCCTTTGTCGGTGGTTTTATCGGGATCGCAGTCACGTTCCTCATCGGAGTCGTCCACTTGCCCACGCCGGCGGATGCCATCGCGGGACCGTTGATTTACTTAGCGATCAATGCCTTGGAAGGCAACGTCATCACCCCCATGATTTTGGGGCGATCCATGAAGCTCAATCCCGTGATCGTGTTTTTGATCATCATTTTCGGAGGCTGGGTTTGGGGCGTGGGAGGAATTTTGATTTCCGTGCCGATGCTGGGAATCACCAAGATTGCCTGCGACCACAGCCTGCGATTGACCCCCATCGCGCGGATTCTTACCGGATAGCCAAATCTCGGTTCGCCCGATGGATCTTCGAGAGCCGCCTTTGCTAAGATGCGGCACCGTGAATCGGCGAAGTTTTTCACCGCTCTCGCAAATCACCCCGCACCCCTTGGAGTCGGTTGGCCTTGTGGCATTTCTTGAAGACCCGGATTTGGAAGCCCTTGGCAGAAACCTGGGATCGTTTTGAACGCGATGACGGCAGTCTGATGTCCGCCGCGACGGCGTTTTACGCGGGGCTGTCGCTGATGCCTTTGCTGATTGTGCTGGTTTCCGGCCTGGGAATTTTGTTGGAAACCACCAAATTCGGCGCGGATGCCCGGCAAGAAATTTTCGCCTCGGTCGAAGCGGAAGGATCGCCTTTGATTCGGCAACAAATCGAACTGCTGCTCAACAGCATTTCAAAGGGCGCTCTTATCAACGGCCCATTGGGTTTGATCGGCTTGATCTTCGGGGGCATGGCGATGTTCGCCCAATTCGAGCGGGCTTTCGACCGCATCTGGAACGTGGAATCTGAGCACAACGTGGGGATTCTGAAGTCCATCAAACGGATTGCTTTGGAACGGTTTCGCGCCTTTCTGATGCTTTGCGGTCTGGGCATCTTGGTGCTGGCGATTTTTATTGCCGGGGTGACAATCTCTGCCATTGAGGAATTCGCCTCGCATTGGCTGCCCATTCCGACGGTTCTTCGTACCTTGACGGAGTGGGGAGTCAGTTTGGTGCTGAACACGCTGGTCTTCACCTTGTTGTATCGGCTGCTGCCCAAAGTGGACGTGCGTTGGCGGGAAGCGTTTCGCGGAGCGATCTTGGTCGCCGCCGGATGGGAAATCGGCCGCCACGTGCTTTCCGCGGTGCTCATGCGGATGAACTACATCAGCGCCTACGGCACGATTGGTTCTTTTTTGGCGGTGCTGCTCTGGCTTTATTATGCGAGCCATTTGCTGTTCTTGGGTGCGGAATACATCCAAACTTTTTGCGCAAGCGAAGCGACGTGACATCGGCTTAAACGGCCACGATGAGGGTTTTTCCGTCGCCTGCTCGTGGTTTCTCCGATTCTCGGCAAGGAAATCCCCGTTGGTTCGCAACAAACCATGCGGGTTATTTTTCCGCCAACTCTTGCCGTGCTGAGAGGGCATTTTCCTCGAAAATCGCCTGCTGAAGGAACGGCATGCAAGTTGCTTTCCTTCAGGTGTTGCCGATGTCCCGAATCTTTGCTGCCGGGCGGCGTTTCCTTTGGGAAGGGGATGTTCATGCTGACGATTCACGTTGCCTGGGGTGGTGTCTTTCGGATTCTCTCCGCCATCTTTTTGCCCCCGGTGGGCGTGTTTTTGCAGGTTGGTTTAGGATTTCAATTTTGGCTGAATATCATCGGGCTATTGCTGCTGGGGTTTGGCCCCGGCGTGATTCATGCCCTTTACGTCCTGCGGACAAGATGACAAAAAGTTCCCCCCGCATCTATAATGACAAGGAAACAACATGACTCTCCACGCTACAGATCATTTAGCTCGGACGGTGGAATTTCAAGCGGCGCGCATCCATCTGACCGGAGATTACGCGGGAATGATTGAAGTCCCCATTTTTGTCGGCTCCACCGGAGCCTTTTGTTGCGACATTGATGAGCTGACCTTGCGCGTGGAAGGCGAAGCGAACCGCTTGCGACCGGCGGGCCAAGAATACTTCGCCGGGCAATTGAAGCTGACGTATTTCTCGCATGCGATCCGTGCGAGCGGCAAACTGCCGGCGGCCGTGCAAATCCAATGGGGCGAATCCGCGGAGGAAGATTCATTTGGAATGCAGCTTCTCTTCCAAGAAGCCTCGCATGTCTCGTGGCGCTGAATCGCGGCTTTCGTCAGTCAGATGCACACTTCATTCTTCCCACCGTGGCTGAGATCCCTCTTGCCTGGAGACTCTGCCGCGCCGAGTTTGCGTGGTTCAAACCGGAATCCCTCCAGACTACTGCTCCCCTATTGCGGAGCGCTCTTGCATAGCGCACGATCGCGGGAGATTCTTCTCCGAAATCTCTCTGTCACAATTTTCCACCGCAACCCGAATCGTCGGAGCCGCGATTGATTTCGCTTACGCTCGCAATTCGGGTTGCGATCTCGCGATTGTTTTTTTGATGCGTGGTGATGCGATGGCGTCCGGTGATGTTTTGCGGTTGATCGTATTGGCCCGCGACCAAAGTCCGCGCGTGCAGAATGCCTGGCGAGAGTTGGCGAACTTTCTGAAGACGCAGCCCAATACCGAATTGGTCGCGGCTCTCGTTACCGAGGATCTGGCCTTGGATGGTTTAGACGCCGACTTGGTGGTGGTGCTCGGCGGGGATGGGGCGATTCTCCGGGCTTGCCATCAATTGGATCGGCGACAGTTGCCGATCTTGGGCATCAACTTGGGCCGCTTGGGTTTCTTGGCCGATCTTTCTCCAGAGGAATTTCGCGAGAGTTTTCCCAGCATCCGGGCGGGGCAATACCGCGTGGTCGAGCATTTAATGTTCGAGTGCCTGTTGAGCCGCGCGGATGGCACGGAATTTCGGTGGCTGGGCCTTAACGAAGTCGCGGTGACGGCGGGCGGATCGTTTCGCATGATCGACGTCGAACTGCAAATCGACGAGGAACCCGTAACGACCTACAGTTGCGATGGGCTGATCGTCAGCACCCCGGTGGGTTCCACGGCGCATAGTATGTCGGCGGGCGGGCCGATTTTAAGGCAAGATCTTTCCGCGTTCGCGATTACGCCCATCTGCCCGCATACGTTGACGAACCGCCCGCTGATCGATGATGCCGACGCCGTTTACACCCTCCGCGTACCCGGTGCGCCGGAAGGGGTTTTGGTGGTGATCGACGGCCAACAAAGGCAACCGATTTACGAAGGCGACCTCATCGAAATCCGCAAAGCTCCGGTGAGTTTCAAACTCGCCCGCGTGCCGCACCACAATTACTATGCTACGCTGCACAAGAAACTCGGCTGGGGCGGCCAACCTCGCTATCGGCAACAGTAGTTTTCCAATGCTCTTTACGCAGCCCACGGATTTGGGGTTGCTAGGATAGCCCGCATGACTCAGCCGTCTCTGCTTCACCTCCCTTAACGCTTGCTCGCGGATGATCCCACGGCTTCGGCGGAAATCGCGGATCTGCTGTTCGCAAAGAGAAAGTCGCACGCCGAGCGATTGCTTTGTTGGAAGAAAGCTCGCCCGAGTGGATTGAAAAAATCACAGTGAAGGAAGGCGAGAAAAACCGGCGGCGGTTTTGGCAACCCGGCGGCGGATACGACCGCAAAGTCGAGGAGTGGAAAACGCTTCAGGCCATGAGGGATTTCCTCCACCCCAACCCAGTCCGGCGAGGTCTAATCGAGAGTCCGGAAGACTGGGAATGCTCCAGCGCTGGCTGGTATGCGGGAATAAACCCAGTATAAATCAAAATGAATCGCACGCTGCCTATGATTCAGGAATGAATGCCGAACCAAGTCACAGAGTCTGTGTGGTGACGACGCAGAACCAACGCCCTACGCAAAGCCTCAGGGCGTCCCACCCAACCCGATTACTTAACTGGCTTTGGCTGTGAGTAACTAAGAACGAGTAAAAGCATATCGGCAAGATCCTCTTCCGAGCTGATTTTGCCGTAGAAATTTGGCTGATGTCGTCGGGAAGGTTATATAGAGGGTTTTGTCTTTGGCAAATGCAAGTTGAACTGCCAGCCCATGAACATTCTGTTCTTTGTACCAAAAACTTCGCCGTTCTTCTTTTGATGGGCGGCGTAATTCCCAGCCAAGCGACCAATGTCATATTTAATCGACAGGCCATCCTTTTTCGCGATCTCTCCGACGAGAGTATCGATACCTTGCAAATGCTTATGATGATAGCCCGGCAATAACTTAATATGACCTGGGACTGAAGCATCCTGCGCTACGGCATTGCCGATTGTGCCGCAAACTATGACTAGGATGGTAAGATAGCGCCCCATACACATTTTGCCGATACCCCAAAAAACTAAGTTGTAATGCGTCAAAATTGTAAATTAAGAGATGGTTGATACCCTCCCTCTCTTTGGTCATTCTGCCGAGCGAGGTGTTGGTTGTCAAATATATTCTTGGTATGTGATGGAGGATGGAAACCATCAAAAAAAACCTCCCCCGGCTGCACCGCCCCGATTGACAGGCAATTGGGGGCACCCT
>CAWAVN010000001.1:0-442472 GCA_963785505.1 uncultured Planctomycetaceae bacterium | reverse complement strand
TGCCCGCAACGGGATCGTCCGACAGCATCCGTCGGATGTGGCAGCCTACGGCATACTCGTCGCGTCGCCAGCCTGCTGGTGCTATGATCCTGGCAGAAGGCAATGGCTATTATGATGCACGCCAGCAGACTCCTCGCAATGTTCCTACTGGTGCTGGCACGGGACGCGCCCAAGACTCAGTTGACGAACTCAGAAAGGCCGCGGAGCAGGGTAGTGTCGATGCCCATTCAAACTCGGGGACATGTACCACAACGGCCGAAGGCGTGCCGCAGGACTACGCCGAGGCGGTGAAGTGGTACCGGCTGGCCGCCGAGCAGGGCCACGCCGACGCCCAGTTCAACCCTCTGCGTGATGTACAGTAACGGCCAGAGGCGTGCCGCAGGACTACGCCGAGGCGGTGAAATGGTATCGGCTGGCCGCCGAGCAGGGCGACGCCGACGCGCAGTATCATCCTCGGCGTCATGTACTACAAGGCGACGGCGTGCCGCAGGACTACGCCGAGGCGGCGAAGTGGTACCGCATGGCCGCCGAGCAGGGCGATGCCAAAGCCCAGTACATCCTCGGCGTCATGTACGACAACGGCCAAGGCGTGCCGCAGGACTACGCCGAGGCGGCGAAGTGGTACCGCATGGCCGCCGAGCAGGGCGATGCGAAGCCCAGTTCAACCTCGGCATCATGTACGACAACGGCCAAGGCGTGCCGCAGGACTACGCCGAGGCGGTGAAGTGGTACCGCATGGCCGCCGAGCAGGGCGATGCCAAAGCCCAGTCCAACCTCGGCTTCATGTACGACAACGGCCAGGGCGTGCCGCAGGACTACGCCGAGGCGGCGAAGTGGTTCCGCCTGGCCGCCGAGCAGGGCGATGCCGACGCCCAGTTCACCTCGGCGTCATGTACGCCAACGGCCAAGGCGTGCCGCAGGACTACGCCGAGGCGGTGAAGTGGTACCGGCTGGCCGCCGAGCAGGGCGATGCCGAGCGCCCAGTTCAACCTCGGCGTTCATGTACGACAACGGCCAAGGCGTGCCGCAGGACTACGCCGAGGCGGTGAAGTGGTACCGGCTAGCCGCCGAGCAGGGCGATGCCAACGCCCAGTTCAACCTCGGCATCATGTACGCCAACGGCCAAGGCGTGCCGCAGGACTACGCCGAGGCGGTGAAGTGGTACCGGATAGCCGCCGAGCAGGGCTATGCCAACGCCCAGTTCAACCTCGGCGTCATGTACGACAACGGCGAGGGCGTGCCGCAGGACTACGCCGAGGCGGTGAAGTGGTACCGGATGGCCGCCGAGCAGGGCGACGCCGAGCGCCCAGTTCAACCTCGGCGTCATGTACGACAACGGCCAGGGCGTGCCGCAGGACTACGCCGAGGCGGTGAAGTGGTACCGGCTGGCCGCCGAGCAGGGCGATGCCGGCGCCCAGTTCAACCTCGGCGTCATGTACGCCAACGGCCAGGGCGTGCCGCAGGACTACGCCGAGGCGGTGAACTGGTACCGCCTGGCCGCCGAGCAGGGCGATGCCCGCGCCCAGTACAATCTCGGGGTCATGTACGACAACGGCCAAGGCGTGCCGCAGGACTACGTCCAGGCGCACAAATGGCTTAACCTCGCAGCCGTTGACGGCAACGAGAGCGCTGTTCAAACTAGGGAGACGGTGGCTGCCGAAATGACCGCCGGGCAGATTGCCGAAGCTCAACGTTTAGCCAGAGAATGGAAGCCGACGGAGTCAGGTGGCAAGTAGGTGGCACCCACTTGGGCGCTGGAGTCTGAGATTGGGTGCAAGGACGCGACAAAGCACTAGCCCGGATATCTCACCACACCGGCCACCTGGCACTGATTTGGACGGACGAACGGATTTTCCGGGTCGTTGGCCGGCATTGTCGTTACAGCAGGGTGTTTGTGGGCCGCGATGGGGCCTCGAACGCTTCCGGGCGGGCTGGAAGACGGTTTCAAACCGATTTTGCCGATACTCCCGCCAGGGCCGCTGCCGGGGCCTGTCTGCTTCCCGTGATCCTTAGGTCCGAACTCCGGCTTCAACACCACGGTGGCATCGTCTCTGGAGATTGCAGTAGACCGCCGCGAACAGTTCCCTCGCCGGATGGGCCGAGGCCATCGAGATCCAGACCTTGCGCACCGTGACCTTGACCTGCGCGCCCATCTTCAGCAGCCTCAGCCGGATCGTCGGGCACTGTGCCTTCGCCATCTCGGTTCCGGCCAACCCCAGCCGCCGCAACGCCTGCATCAGGCAGTAGGCGATCGAGGAAAAGTACAGCCGGAACTGATTCGAGCGCATCCACGCGTCGAGGTCCGGTCGGCGAACAGGTCCAGTTGCTGCTCCTTGATCCGGTTCTCCATCTCGCCGCGGGCGCAGTAGAAGTCTTCGTACAAGCCCGGGCGCCCATCTGCTCGGCGCTCAGCGAAGTCACCACGAAACGCGGGTTTCGCCCTTGCTCCAGATACTCCGCCTTGGCCACCACCCGGCGCGTCCGCGCCACTCTTCCGCGTCCGGTACCGGAACTCGGTGGAAACGCGCGCGGCCTTGCCCGTCTGCTTCCAACTGCCGCTGGCCTTCGCATCGGCTTGCGGATTTTCTTCACCAGGCGCGCGTTCCTCGCCAGGCCGAACACGTAGCCCACCGCTTTCCTCGCACCAGCCATGATCGCCTCCCGGCAGAAGCCCGAGTCGGCGCGCAGCACGATCTGCACCTCCGGCCAGTCGCCGCAGCTGTTCCACGATCCGTTCCACCTCTTCCAGGCCCCCGCCGAGGCATCGATGTTGGACGGCCGCAGCCGCGCGCACAGCATGCTCGCCAACGAAGATGTACAGCGGCAGATAGCAGTAGTCTCCGTAGTAGCCGTGAAAGAAGCGCTCTTCCTGCTGGCCGTGCAGCCGGATCGTCAGTCGCATCCAGATCCAGGACGATGCGCTGCGGTTGCCGCGGCTGCGACTGGATATAGAGATCCACCAGCAGCGGTCCACCGCCTTGTTGTCCAAAACGATCTTCTTGTAGCGCGTTCTGGTTGGCGTTCGGCCGGGTCAACTCCAGCCGGTTGAGCGTGCTCTTGCCAGCGCCGCCTTGCCCCGATCTTGCGCCGCCGCCGCTGCGCCCTCGATATCGGATTTGCCGGACAGCAGGGCCAACAACGGATCCTGCCGCAATTGGTCGTGATCGTTGAGGTCTTCGTAGCCCAGCGCGAGGCCGTACACGCGCTGCCGCACCAGTTCCTCCACCAGCAATGACTTCTACCGGTCCAAAGGGGAGAATGTATTGCTGGCCGGTGAAACCAATCGTGAACATCACGAAAGCCACGAAGCCACAAGACATCATCCCAAACAGGCGCGTCTTCTCATCCGTCACCCAAAGAAACGCCAAAGAGAGGGGCAGACAGATGATTCCCACGCCAATCGCCAAGCGACGAAAAAAAGGGCGGGCGGGTGTGTTGTCGGAATTCATGCGAAGTCTCTCCGAAAATCAAAAGGGACATGGTCTTCGACTCTTTTGAGACAACGCGAATCGGCGGGTTTTGGATCACCAGTTTATTTGAAGTTGGTCGATCAGCGTAAACAATCTTTTCAACAGGCCAAGTCCTGCCATCCAGTTGGGAGACACGGGAATTTGGAAAAGACTCGCGAGCAAACACCAGAGTGAGGAGCGAGGAGCGAGGAGCGAGGAGTGAGGAGTGAGGATAGAACTCCTAATCATCGCGAAATTGCCATCCTCGATCCGCTCACTTCACATCAAATCGTGAGTCAGCTTCCAAGGCACAAATTCCTGAGCCGAAATGATAGGCAGGATGAAGCACTCGCTTCATGGGGTCGGCTGAAATGGCATCCGCCAATGCCTTCAATCATCAAAGCGGTCTGGAAGATGGGCCACGGAAGACCAATAGTTGGCGAAGCGAACGGCGAGTTCGCGGAACCATTCGAAGCGGGGGGGTTTTTCCAGAAAGCTGCATGCCCCGCGGCTGTAGGATTCCCAAATGTCTTCCTCGTAGCGGCTGGCAGTCAGCATCACCACGGGGAACTTCCGCAAGAAATCGTCCTCCTTGATTTCATCGAGCAAGTGCAACCCCGAGCGGCGCGGCATGTGAATGTCCAACACCACCAAGTCGGGAGCAGCCGCCTCACGAAATCGGCCCTGTTTCCGCAGGCATTCCAAGGCGGGTTCGGGATCGTCGAACATATGGCTGACGCGAATCTGTTCCAAAGCCGACAGCGATTCTTGAAACAAAATCGCATCGTCGCCATTGTCGTCCACAACCATAATCTCTATCGGCCGGCGAGCCATTCCGACTTGTGCCTCTGAGGCGAACAGTCCGGTTGCGGGAGCGGCGGCCTCTTCGTTGTCGGCCCCTCGCGAATCGTCCGACCGAACCGGAACACGGGCGACCGTTCCCCAGTATTCGCCGAAGTGGTAAGCCATTTTCCGAAACCCTTCGGGATCTGCGGGCTTTTTGACGATGGAACAAAAACAGGCTTCCCGGCATGCGGGGAAGCGGCGGAGAGTTCCCTCCTCCGCCAAAAGCACCACGGGAATGCCCCGCAGATTGGCGCGGGTTTTAATCTCTTTCAGCAGAGCCAAACTCGCTTGCAATCCCTGGGCCTGGGAACCCGGCAGATCGAGGATCATCAAATCCGGCCGGCAAAACGATTCGAGAGTCGCAGATCCGGAAAGCGCCGCCCGGGCTTCGTTCGTGCCGATTTCCTTCACCGATCGCAAGTAAGGAGACACCGCGAACGCTTGGCGAAGTTCGCCCCGTTGCCGGAGATCATCCGCCACAAGCCAGATGTTAAGCAATCGCGAAGAAGGTTCTGGCATAATGAGCCAATGCCGAGGAAAATAAAACTTGCCGACGGACGGGTTCTCACATTGTAATTGTCGCTTTTTCGGGAATGGTTCCGACTTAATGGGGCGGGGGTTTGCCGAATTCCAGCCAGAACTCTGCGCCTCCGCCTTCGCGGGGTTGATACCACACCTTGCCACCGTGGCGTTCTGCGATGCGGCGGACAATCGACAAACCTGCACCGGTTCCTTCAACGTCCCGGCCCACCGCACGTTGAAAGAGATCGAAAACTCGCTCGGCGTGTTCCATTGAAATGCCGGGGCCACGGTCGGCGACAATCATCCCATGCCGGTTGTCGGCGGAATCCCCTGAACGAAACCCGGTAATCGAAATCTCGGGCCTGCCGCCGGGCTGCGTAAATTTCAAAGCGTTGGCCACCAAATTGAGCACCGCTTGCACTGTCCACGAGCGGTCGGCCAACACGGTGGGTAAATCGGCATCTACGTGAACGATCGCCTGCGTTTCTTGAATTCGCATCTCCAATTGGCGAAGCACATCCGCGACGACTTCGTTCAGGGGCACTTGTTCGTTGGGATCGATCAACCGCTGCGCGGGAGAGCATCAGCACATCTTCAAGTTGTCGATCCAACCGTCCCGCCGCCCGGATAATGCGGTCGAGAAAATCCCGTCCCTTGTCATCCAAGCGGTCGGCGTAGTTATCGCGGATGAGATTCGCGAAATTGCGAACCGCTCGTAACGGCTCGCGCAAATCGTGCGAGATCACGTACAACAATGTTCGCAAATCGCGGTTCCGCAGCTTGGTTTCTTCCTCGGCCTTGCGGCGTTCTTGGACTTCCTGCTGCAACACGGTGTTGGCATGTTCGATAGTTTTTTGCTGGCGGGCGAGTTCCATCGCCGTGCGTTCCCGCTCGGTGATGTCCCTCAAGAACACGGTAAACCCCGTCGAATTGTCGAGCGGTATGGGCTGCATGGACAGTTCCGCCGTGAATTGGCTGCCGTCTTTCCGCTTCATGGGAACGGCCAAACGCCCGAACATCAGCGACCCGGCTTCCCCGCTGCCCAAATACTGCGCCAAATTGGTGAGATGCCGTTCGCGAGCTTGTTCCGGCATCAGCAGCGTGCCCATTTCCTGGCCGATGGCCTCCTGGCGGTCGTAACCGAAAACCTTCGCCGCCGCCGGATTGAATTCCAGAATCCGGTCGGACCCATCAATCGTGATGATGCTTTCCAAGGCGGCCTCGAACATCGCGGTCTTAATGGCTTCGTTGCGGGCGAGGGCTTCGATGGCCTGGCGGCGTTGAGTCACATCCCAAAAAATCACCTGTGTTCCCACGACCGCCTTTCGCGAATCGAACACCGGCGTTTTCAGAATCTGCACGTGCCGCAATTCCCCCGTGTGATCGCGAAACTCCTCCACATCTTCAATCGCTTTCCCCGTTTCCAACACCCGCTGATCGTCGCGGTGATACTTTTGGGCCAACTCCGGTTCAAACAGGTCCGCATCGGTTTTGTTCAATAACTCGTCCCGGCTGGAATCGAGCATCTCGCAAGCGGCGGAATTGACGAACACGAACCGTCCTTGTCCATCCTTGCGGATAATGCTCATGGGCAGCGTCTCGACCAGCGAATGGTACATGGCGTTCAGATCGTCCTCGGCGAGCTTGACGGGTTTTCGCCGGTCTGGGATCAATTCTGATTCCCTGCCCTCTTGTGCCACGGGATGGTTTCGCAAAACAATCTCCGCTTCTTGAAGACTGCGAAACAAAGGTTCCAACAACCACAATCCCACGACCATCAACACAGAGACGTTTAACGCCGTCAATTCTGAGAGCAACGTCAGCGAAATGTCTTCCGGCGTGGTGAGGTATTGATAAAAGCTCGTCGCCGTGCGCAGCATCATCAAAAACAGTGCTGACGAAATCAGCCACCAGGAGCGATACTGGCGATACTTCCAACTCAGGCGAAACGCCAACACGACGGCCAAGCATCGCAAGATCAACGAGGATGCGAAAATTCCTACCATGTGCGGATGCGCCCCGAACGATTCGCTGGGTGATTTGAAGAAAGGATCGGTAAATCCCATCTTATCCCGAAGAACCCGCGATCAACAACAATTATTCCGCCCAATCAAAAGCATCAGGGCATTTGCAAGAGGGCGCGGATGTAGCCGTAGGCAAATAACCGGCCGAGCATCGTATAGCCGGGTTCGCCCTCGTCTTCGCCCACCAATTGCGGCACGTGGTCCGGGCGGATCGGGCCTTGAAAACCCACTTCCCGATAGGCTTTGACGGCGGCGATCATGTCGGTGGGACCGTTGTCGTGGAAGGTCTCGACGAACGATTCCCGATGGCCGCGCACATCACGAAAATGAACGTACCGAATGTGCGGACCCAACCGCCGGATGGTCTCGGGAATGTCCACGCCCATCTCCGCGAACGTGCCTTGGCAAAAGCAAATGCCATTATTCGGGCTGGGAACGAGATTCACCAACCGCTCGAAGTTCTCCACGGAATTCATAATCCGGGCGTTCCCCAAAAATTCCGGCAGCGGGGGATCATCGGGATGCATCGCCAACATCACGCCGGCGTCTTCCGCCACGGGAACCAACTCCAACAGCAACTGCTCCAAGTTTTCCCAAATCGCCGCTTCGGTGATGCCGGCATCCGAGCGCACCGGCATCGGCCCGGAGGCATCGTGCGGAAACTGCAAGGCGTGTTCCACGTCGCTCAGCCGAAACCCCGTTACCTTGGCTCCCCCGCGTTCGGGCGCATCCACCTGCGTGCGGACCCAATCCGTGCCCGCCATAAAGTTGTAACACAAGATCGGAACCCCGGCTTCGCCCATCTGCCGAATTAACATCTTCAGATCGTCCAACTCGGTTCCCTCCTCGTCGCGGCCGATTTTTATCAGCTCGATGGGCAAATGGCCTTCGATGACGGACAGCTTCATGCCGAAGGATTCAATCCGCCGCTTGATCTTCAGCAGATGCTCCAGTTCGGAACCGGGGTAGCGGTTGACGACATCTTCCACCCCGCACTGTGCCGCCAGTTGCAGGTTCTCGTCCGAAAGCGGGGTTAAAACCGTGCCGAGTCGCATTGAGGGATCTCCCAGGGGGTTGTCACCCTCATCTCCAGGCGATTTGCCGAGAGAGGGCGTATTTTCCATTGTCCGGGGAACCTGGCCCAAGTGCAATCGACCATAAATGAGTGGCTTGCCGCTCACTTATTTATCAAACGATGCTAAAATGATGAGAATGCGTTCCCACGATGGGTGTTTTCACATTTGCAAGCCGAATCTTTTGAAACAGGAATGGAATGTCTTCACTTCGGTTTCTTCTCCTGCAAACGCGGAATGCGGATGATCCTATGCGGCAGCACGAGGTCGCCAGCTTCGCGCGGGCCTTGGAAACGAGTGCAGACCGAATTTCCGTTATCGATCTGTTGAGCCGCACGCTCGAACGTCGTCATTTGGCCGGGGCGGACATGGTGTTACTCGGTGGCAGCGGTGATTACTCGGCGGCGGGCGATGGCGGCGTGGTTGGACCGGGCATTAGATTCGCTGCGATTGGTGCATCAAACGGCCGTTCCTACGTTTGCTTCGTGTTGGGGCTTTCAGGCGATGGCCCGTGCGCTGGGCGGCGAAGTCGTGCATGATTTGCAGCGGGCGGAACTCGGCACGCATTCGCTAAGGCTGACCGAAACGGGCCGGCAAGATCCGCTTTTCGCTCCCCTGGGCGAAACCTTTTTCGGCCAAATGGGGCACGAAGATGTCGTCACCCGACTCCCGCCCACCGCGATTCGTTTGGCCTCTTCCGATCGGGTGCGAAACCAAGCGTATTGTTTTCCCGACCGCCCGATCTATTGCACGCAGTTCCATCCCGAATTGAACTGCGGCGATCTGTTAACGCGCGTGAAACATTATCCCGCGTACATCCGCAAAATCGCGGGCCTCGAACCCGATCAGTTCGCCCAACTCATTCACGAAACCCCAGAAACTGAAGCCCTGTTACAACGCTTTACGCGAAAATTCGTACTCGGCGAAGACATCTCTTAAGCCGAGGCAAATCCGAAGAGGATTCGCATTCTCGCGGGATCGCGTTAGAATTCAATTTATCCAATGCCTTGAGCGGCGGAGCCGCCGGTCTTTCACTCGAGGAAACCGGCGGATACGCCTTGCCGCTCACCTGGTCATTTTCAAAACCACGCAATCGTACAATTTTTGACTCGCCATGAAAAATGGCTACCCAGAGCGTGATTTCTCTCGAATGGACTGGCGAATGCACATTGCTTTAATCACCGCGGGCGGAGCCGGGATGTTTTGCGGATCGTGCATGCACGACAACACCTGGGCACGCGCCTTGATGGCCAAAGGGCATCGCGTCACGCTGATTCCCACCTACACGCCGATCCGCGTGGATGAGGAAAACCTCAGCACCACCGATGTGTTCTTGGGCGGAATTAACGTCTATCTCGATTATCGCCTGCCGCTATGGCGGAAAATTCCCCGCAGCCTCACGCGTTGGCTGGATGCAGCTTGGGTGATTAACTTCGCGACCAAACTCAGCATCAGCAACGATGCCGGCCAACTCGAGGCGCTCACGCTGGCCATGCTGGACGGCGAAAAAGGACCGCTCAAACGGGAAATTGACGAACTCGTGGCGTTCGTGTCCCGCGAACTTCAGCCGGATGTGATCTGTTTCAGCAACGCACTTCTCACCGGCGTGTTGCCCACGCTCAAAGTCGGAATACCGCGGCAAGATTTTCTGCACGCTGCAAGGCGATGACATTTTTCTTCAGGATTTGCCGGACAAATACCGTTCGCGAGCCATTGCCAAAATTCATGAAAACGCCCAAGACTTCGATGGGTTTCTCGTCCACAGCCGCTACTATCGGGATTTCATGGCGGGGTATCTTAACCTGCCCAGCGAACTCTTTCACCACATTCCGCTGGGCATCGATCTTGAAGGCCACGATGGGCAAGTCAAACGCGAACCGAACGGCCCTTTCACCATCGGCTATTTCGCTCGGATTTGCCCCGAAAAAGGTTTGCATCATTTGCTGGAAGCCTTTCGCATTCTGCACGCCAAACATCCGCAAACCCGGCTCTTGGCGGGCGGCTATTTGGGTTCGCGGGATGCCAAGTATTTCAAGAACTTGAAACGGGCCGCCCGCGATTTGGGGGAAGCTTTCGAGTACGTGGGCAGCCCCGGTTCCCACGTGGAGAAAGTCCGGCTGATTCAAGCGTTCGACGTGATGTCGGTACCCACCGATTACCACGAACCCAAAGGGATTTCAATTCTGGAAGCCTTAGCCAACGGTGTGCCCGTGGTGCAGCCTGCTCACGGAGCATTTCCCGAACTCATCGAAGCCACGGGCGGCGGAAAACTGGTTCCGCCCGGCAATCCCGCTGCTCTCGCCGAGGCATTGGAAACTTTGATTCTCGATTCCGCACACCGCCGCGAACTCGCCACAACCGGGCAAAACAACGTCCGGCAGTTCTTCACGCTCTCGGCTCTCGCGGAACAAACCGTGGGGATCTTCGAGCAAATCCACGCGCCGAACCCAACCCCGAAAACTCCGAACCCTCCCCCTGCGAATGCCGCCGCTAACCCCGCATTGAGTTTTCTATTCACCAGACATCCCCTCTCGCAGGAGTTCGCTTTTTATCGCGAAGCGGTTCGATCCCATGTCCAATAACTAAGCACACGCTGGGTCGGCGATCCATACAAACCTATTATCCTGAAGGGGTTACATGACGGAATTGGTTAAACCCCATCTGGGGAAATTTGGTTATTCCAGTTCGCTCCATAACCTTTAGCTGTGTCATTTCATCGTTTGTTTCACGAAAAGTCGTTTCCAGAACTTTTCGCCCTTGACTATTTGACCCTTACGGTCGATACTTTAATTAAGTGGATTGGGAATACTTCAGTCGGCGTCCAACCCCCGGGAATACTCGGGGGTTTTCGCTTTCATGGGTAGATGCGTAAACTCCAAAAAGTTTCTGTTTCAACACTTTTTGGTGTCCAAAACTTCTTTTTGAGGAATCTCGAACGCACGGTTCGGTTGATCCGGCTTAAGCAAGTGTCTAGCAATCGGGCGGGCCACTAAATCCGCCAATTGCAGTCCGCAAGAATTGACCATTTTGCTGGCAATCACAAATTCAAACGGAAATTGGGAACGGATCGAATTCTCCCCATCACAAATCCTGCGGAATTCCAGCTCGAGTTCCTTATCTTCTTTCTTTCCCCGCGACTCGAACACAATGTGAGTTACCCCATCAAGTTGCCCTTCCTCTTTTAACACTTTGTGGACGCCTTCGAGTCCAATCTGAAGGGCCAGATGATAGAGGTTTTCCACCGTCATGTTTGAGGCGTTGATGAGATTTTTTTTTGGATGGCCGCCGCGACAATCCAAAAAGGCGACTCATCCATAATTTGGTTGAGATCCTCGAAAAAAGGAGTTCTCAGGTTTTCGTTTTGCAAGAATTGAAACGGGGCCATTGATTTTCTGATTTCCCGTTCGTGAAGTACCACGATGTCATGTCCGAAGTGATGAAACTTAAATGACTGCATCATCGGGGTAATTTGTTTCGTATACTCCTGCTTATTGAAAATGCAAAAAGCCAATACGAACATCGGGTTATTCGCATCACTTGGCGAGGGATTGGGTTCGCCACTTTCATCCACATAGATGATGTAATCGCCGTTCATGCAGATCACCCCCATTCTCAAAACCCATGCACCCAGCCGGTTCTTTGCAGCGGTTGGGTTTTGCCGGCTTCGGCGATCAACTCGTAACGCCCGGCTTGGGTGATTTCGCCGATTTTTGTGATGGGAACCGAAACCGGCGGCTGCCGTAAAAGCCGTTCGCCCTCTTCGGGCGAAACCGTAAACAGCAACTCAAAATCCTCGCCATCACCGAGCGCGTGTTCCAAAGCGGAACGCTCATTCTGCATCAAGCGAGCGGCTTCACTGAGGGGAATTTGATCGGCATGTAACACCGCCCCGACTCGGCTTTCATCAAGAATGTGATACAGATCCGCCGCCAGCCCGTCGCTGACATCGATCATCGCGTGCAGGTTGACGGTCTCGTGCAGGATCAGGGCTTCTTGGACGCGGGGCTGAAACGCGAAATGTTTTTCCGCGAGACTGCCGCCGAAACTTCCGGTGACGAGAATCCAATCGCCGACTTTCGCCCCATCCCGGCGAACGGGACCGCTGCCGGTGGCTTCCCCCAAGATGGTAATGCTCACCACGCAGGGGCCGTCCCAAGTGTTGGTGTCGCCGCCGATGAGGGCGACATCAAATTCCTCGGCCAGTTCGAGCAAACCGGCTTCGAGTTCGCGGGCGAAGGGGTTTCCCAATTGGCGATTGAAGACCATCCCCACCACCGCCGCCAAAGGTTTCCCGGCCATTGCGGCGATGTCGCTGAGATTCACAGCCAAGGCTTTGCGGCCAATTTGTGCGGCCGACATTTCGGGGTAATTGAAGTGGACGCCTTGCATTAAAGTGTCCACCGCCACCAGGCAGTCTGCCGGCTCGGGAAACCGCAACACGGCGGCATCGTCGCCGATGCCCAACGTCACCCGCGGATGAACCTTCGCTTGCGAGCGAACCCAGTCGATAAACTCAAATTCCCCCGCCATGGCCGCTCTCTTTGAAATTCCAAGTCGCCAAGCTGGAGAGGATGGCAGATGGCAAATAGAGGATAGCGAGTGGAAGATAGAGGATGGAAGCTAGTTAAAGCGATGTCTTTACGAATCTATCCGCAATCCTCCATCATCCATCCTCTTACAATTGAATTGGGACCGCTATTTCTTGGAAGCGGAGGGCGAATAATCCGTGGCCTTCATGTAGACCGATTGCACTTTCATCACGATTTTTCCGTCCGCTTCGGATTCCTTGGCGACCTTTTTCCATGCGGGATCGTTGCGAAAACCGTCCCAGGATTTCTTGGCGGCTTCCGGGCTGGCGTGCTTAATGACGTAGATCAATGTGTCTTCTTTATCCACCGGCGTCCAATACATCACGTTGGTGATGCCATGCTTTTTGAAGAGATCCATCGTGTGATCACGAAACCGCTTGTGCAAAGCGGGCAACCGTCCCGGATAAGTGGTGTAAGTCCGCAGTTCGTAAACCGTCTCATCCGCATCCTCGGCAACCGCCATCCCCGCCGACCCCGCCAACACAACGCCCGCCAACATCAAACCCAGAAACTTCCTCATGGTTCAAACTCCTGTTGAAAGAAATCGAAATACATTCCACTCAAGGCATCAAACCGTTTCGCTGCGGCGTGGTCAAGGCAAAATTGGTTTTCAGTTTTCGGTTTTTTTCTTCCGGCCCTCCGCTCTTTGCCCTCCGCCCGATCTCAGTTCTGGCTCTTGACCCTTGTCTCTCGACACTTGACTGAATCGCCCTAGACTCATGTCCCTAGATCCTTGACCCAAAAGCCCGCTATGATGCCTCAAGTTGACTGAGAGCGTATTGAATTGAAGCGCGTGTCCCCCGATTATTCTCTGTGACTTTGTTTTCTTTGGATTGTCAGCCGTTATGAAAATTCACGAGTATCAAGCGAAGAGTTTACTGAAGCAGGCGGGCGTGCCGGTGCCTCGGGGCATTGTGGTCAAAACCGCCGAGGATGCCGCCAAGGCGTTTGAATCTTTAGGCGGTTCGATTGCCGTGGTCAAGTCGCAAATTCATGCCGGCGGGCGGGGCAAGGGGCGGTTCAAGGAACACCCCGATCAAGCCGGCGTGGTGCTGGTGAAGTCCGCCGAAGAAGCCCGCGAAAACGCCGCCCGCATGTTGGGCAGCACGCTGGTGACGATTCAAACCGGCGAAGAAGGCAAAAAAGTTCATACGCTGTTCGTGGAAGAAGGGCTGAAGATCGAACGCGAGTTGTACTTGGGCGTCGTTGTCGACCGCGAAGCCGGCGGACCCGTGGTCATCATGTCTTCCGAAGGCGGGGTGGAGATCGAAGAAGTCGCCCATCATTCGCCGGAAAAAATCTTTCAGGAAGCCGTTCACACCGGCTACGGCTTGCACGGTTTTCAAGCCCGGCGGTTGGCGTACCGCTTGGGTTTGGATGGAGCCGCCGTCCGCTCCGCCGAGGATTTTCTGCCCAAGTTCTGCCAGTTCTTCATCGAGAACGATTGCAGCATGGCCGAGGTCAACCCGCTGGTGGTCACCGCCGATCAAAAACTGATCGCCCTCGATGCCAAGGTGACGTTCGACGACAACGCGTTGTTCCGCCATCCCAACTTCGCCGAGCTAAGGGATCTGAACGAAGAAGAACCCAACGAAGTCCAAGCCGCCAATGCGGGGCTGAGTTACGTCAAGCTGGAAGGCAACATCGGCTGCTTGGTCAACGGAGCGGGCTTGGCGATGAGCACGATGGACCTCATCAAACTCCACGGCGGCGAACCCGCGAATTTTCTGGACGTGGGCGGCGGAGCGAACGTCGATCAAGTCACCGAAGCCTTCCGCATCATCCTGGCCGATGACAACGTGAAGGCGATTCTGGTCAACATCTTCGGCGGAATTATGAAGTGCGACACCATCGTGACCGCCTTGCTCGGCGCTTACGACAAAATCGGCATCAAACTGCCGTTGGTGGTTCGACTGGAAGGAACCAACGTAGATATCGCCCGCAAGATGCTCGAGCGAATCCGGCAAGAAAATCATCACCGCCACCGACCTGACCGATGCCGCGAAGAAAGTCGTGGGCACGTTGAATGCCTAGCGGCGTCAAGAGTCGAGGGACAAGAGTCAAGAGCCAGAAAAGGCGAGCGGGAGGCGTCAGCCTCCTGGTAACGTGGAACCGCCAAAACGCAAGCAAGATTTATGCTCATCCAATGCAAAAGCTGCAACGTGAGTTTTGATGATGCATTTGGAAAATGCCTTGGATGCGGTGCTCCAGTATTATTATCAGAAGAAGAACTCAAAGAAAAACATATTCGGCTCGCCTTAGAGCTGTTTCAGGAGGGCAGAAAGACCAGGGAGATCCGTGATCGACTCTATGCGAATGAGGCCGTCGTAAATTCGGAAGCAGAATCAATCATTCAAGCAGCCAAAACACGTCAACGCGACAGTTATCGAGTGGTGGGACGTTATCTATTAGGCTCAGGTTTTTTAGCTCTGCTAGCGGGATTTACTATCTTTGTCTTGTCATTTGGCGAGTGGGTTCATTGGGAATTCCTTGGCGTGGGATTGACGTTCCTCATTGTGGGAATGTTTCAATCGATAACAGGATGGAATATCGCGGGTTATGATTAATCGTTGAACATGTCATGTTACTAGACCACTTTCATCCCCCGTTGATAGAACGTCGGCATTGGACTGCGTTTCATCATTCGTGGGCCGTGAACATCGCCACGCGGTTGAACATGCAATTTCTACTTCGATAGAACCAGGGGGCTTACGCCCCCCGCTCGCCTAGACAAACTATTTTCAACTGACTACTGACAACGGACCAACATCGCAATGAGCATCTTAGTCGATAAAAACACCAAAGTGATTTGCCAGGGAATTACGGGCAAGGCGGGGCTGTTTCACAGCCAGAAATGCCGGGAGTATGGCACGCCGATTGTCGGGGGCGTTACGCCGGGCAAGGGCGGAACCGAAATTGACGGTTTTCCGGTCTTCAACAGCATCGAAGATGCCCGCCGCAAAACCGGGGCCAATGCTACGATGGTTTTCGTCCCGCCGCCATATTGTGCCGATGCCATTATCGCGGCGGCCAACGAAGGCATTGAACTGATCGTGGCCATCACCGAAGGCATTCCCGTGTTGGACATGGTGAAGGTGATGAACTGCATCAAAGGCACGGGGGCGAGATTGATCGGCCCGAACTGCCCCGGCGTAATTACGCCCGGCATCGCCAAGTTGGGCATTATGCCGGGCTATATCCATCAGCCCGGACCCGTGGGGCTTATCAGCAAGAGCGGCACGCTGACTTACGAAGCCGCCTGGCAGTTGGGCAACGTGGGCTTGGGGCAATCCACCGCTGTGGGAATTGGCGGCGACCCGATCATCGGCACGACCTTTATCGAACTCTTGCAAATGTTCGAGGAAGACGACGACACCGAAGCGATTTTGATGATCGGCGAAATCGGCGGCAACGCAGAAATCCGTGCTGCCGAGTACATCAAAGACCACATCACCAAACCCGTAGCTTCCTTCATCGCCGGCATGACCGCCCCGCCTGGAAAACGCATGGGCCACGCGGGCGCGATCATCTCCGGCGGCAGCGGAACCGCCGCCGAAAAAATCGCCGCCCTGGAAGCCGCCGGCGTGATCGTCGCCGAAAGCCCCGCCGACATGGGAACCGCTCTGCAACGCGCCATTAAAGAGAAGTCTTAAGCTCAGTTCGTGGATGGTATGAGGATACTAGATGGACGGTTGAGGATAGAGGTTTTTACTCTCCTCCATCGCCTATTCTCGATCCTCCGCGGATTTCCGAGGCGGGCGCGGGCCGTAGTATTGATAGTAGGTGCAGGCGATGCGGCCGTTGTAGAGCTTGCGGCGTTTGTCGGCTTTCTGTCCATAGAGCCGTTCAAATTCAGGATGCGAGGTGAGCACGTAGAACGACCAGGTCTCCAACGGCTCGAACACGCGGGCCATGTCGCGGTAGAGTTGTTCCACTTCGCCGAGGTTGCCCGAACGCTCGCCATAAGGCGGATTTGAGATCACGCAGCCGTATTTCTTTGGCGAAGAGAGTTCGCGAAACTCGTGCTGCTGGAAATGAATGTCCGCCTCCACGCCGGCGGCTTTGGCATGCCGGCGGGCATGCCGGAGCGATTGGGGATCTCGGTCGGTGGCGATGATCGGGAATGCCAACTCTCCGGTTGCCAAATCGCGGGCTTCGTTGCGGGCTTCGGTCCATAGCGATTCGGCAACTTGCGGCCAGTTCTCCGCAGCGAAAGTTCGGTTCAATCCGGGGGCCAAGTTTCTTCCGATCAATGCGGCTTCAATCGGCAGCGTGCCCGCTCCGCAAAACGGATCGATCAACGGGCGTTCGCGGTTCCAAAAGCTAAGCTGAATGAGTCCTGCCGCCAGGGTTTCTTTAAGGGGCGACAACCCGCCCACCGGGCGATAGCCTCGCTTGTGAAGCCCCGGCCCTGAAGTATCAATCGCTAATACCGCCTTGTCGTGGATGATCGAAATTTCAACGGCGTATTCCGGTCCGGTTTCTTCGATCCAATCGCTGGCGTGGCGGGTTTTGAGGGATTCCACAATCGCCTTCTTCACGATGGATTGGCAAGAAGGCACATGATGCAGTTGCGACCAGGAAGACCGGCCGCGCACGGGGAATTGGGCCTTGGCCGGCAGGATTTCCGCCCAAGGCAGTGCTTTGGTTTGATCGAATAGCACGCCGAAATCGCGGGCTTCAAACTCCGCCACTTTCCACATTACGCGATCCGCGGAGCGGAGCCAAAGATTGCTCCGGCAAGCCCCCAGCCAGTCGGTTTCATAAATCACCCGGCCATCCTCTGTTCGTTGTTGGTCGAATCCCAACGCACGAAGCTCGCGGGCAACAACCGCTTCCAATCCAAATTTCGCGGTGGCCAAGAATTTCATAAGAAGTTTTTTGGGGTGCGGATGATATTAAGGTGGTGGTTTGAAAAGTATGACCGGGCGATGATAACCGCCTTCTGCGAGGAAGTGTACTCCACCCGGTTTCTCCTTGCGGCCAAGTTGGTTCAATCGGAGTCGGCTTCTTCGATTTCTAAGACGAGCGGACCGAGTTCGCAATCATCGTATTCGGTCGAGTTTTTAGTAAGCGAGGTTTGTTCGATTCGCCAAGTATTCCGGCCGGCTTTAAGTAGGTTGGCAGGAATCGGCAACCGCAGGGATTGCGGAGAGCCCACTAGGCTGCGGCGGTGGATTCGGTCGTTCAAGCGGCCCAGAGACTGCCCATTCAGGAAGATCTCCGTCCCCAAGAATCCGCCCCGCAGTTCCGACAAATACCGACTGCCCGGCGGCGTCTCGCGCCCCGCGGGTTCCAATTCCGCCACTTGCAAATGGAGGGAAGAAGAACCGGAGGGAATTTGCTCCAACGCGAATTTTCCTTGCCAGATGGTTCCAAAAGGTTTTTCACGGCGAAACCCCGGTTTGAGTTGATTCCCCAAATGCTCGGCATCGGAACAGAGTATATAAGAGCGGCCAAAAAACTTGAGCTCAATCACATCCACTTGATCCCAAGACATTATAAGATTTCCCAACCAAGGATGGTGGAAAGAAAGCGAATCGGCATCTGCTGCCAAGAGAGTCACGCTCAAATTGTCTCCCGGTTGATAGGGATGATCCGCGAAACGTTGGAACGTCACTTCCGCCTGCCAACCTTGGGGCGAAGATTTCTCTGTCGGCAGCGGGTCATTATATTCTGCGAAGATCACCTGCTGCAGTTGGTTCCAAGGCAACGCGGTTTCGCCGAATGCTCCCTGCAGTTGAATCTGTTGTGAATTGATAACCGACACCTCGCCGAAGATTTTATCGCCATCCGCCAGAATCGCTTGGGCTTGCCGGTGGAAGGAAATCGGCGGGGGAGCCTGCATTTGCGGGATGAGTTTCGCGAGTTGCACATCATCCAACCAAAACCCCGGTAGCGGCTTGGAACCGGCATTCCGAGAGGTCTGCGAAGAGAAGCGAACGGTTGCTAGCGGAACTTGAGGAGCGCGGCCAAAGGCGAGTAAATGCGAATCGATCAGCACTTGAAAGCGGGTTTCATCGAACAGCACCGTCAACCCTCGCCAACCGGGATTTCGCCGAAGAGGCTGTTTCGTCAATCGAAACATTGGTGAATGCTCCACCGTATATGTTCCTTCCGAAGAGGCCAAAACGATTGTGAGGTGGGTTGCGGATTGTCGTTCTCCGAATTGCAATTCCAATTTGACGGAAGAATCTCGGCCGGGATCGAAAAACGCCGCACTGAACCGGGCGGCTGACAAAGGCTTTTCCAAGGAATAGGCCAGAGACCCGCTGGGCAAGAGTTGAATAGCCGCGCGTTTTCCAATGCGGGCGAGATTCGCTTCGCCGGCTTTCTTCCACGCGGATGAAAGTTTAGGGGAATTAAAATCCTCATAAAACACTTGCTGTTCGCCCAAAGGTTGGCCGATAGTCAAGATCGCTTCTTTTGGTAGTGTGATGGGGTTTCCTTGGAAGTTTAACGTCACTTGTTTCTCAGTGAAGCCCAACAATTCCCCTGTGATCTGTCCTCCGCCTCGCAAAGAAAACACCCGCGCGGGCCGATCGTTCGCTAACACCGGCGAACTAGGCGGACACTGAATTCGCTCAATGCCATTCAGCGAACGTGGTTTTCCTTCCACAAGAAATGTGAGATCCCGCGCGGACTTTCCCCGCAACCGGCCGCTGACCAAATTACCATTCCGAAGCCGTGCTTGGAACTCTTCAGCCGAGACTAGGCGAATCACCGCCAGCGTTAATGCCGCGAAGACAAAGATCAAGCTAGGGAGGCGTGGAGAATAGCCGGAGTAAATAGATTTCATCAGATAGACAAATGATTAAAAAACAACTAGCAACTACTTCGACAGGCAGCACTTTTTGTATTTCTTGCCGGAGCCGCAAGGGCAGGGTTCGTTTCGACTAGGTTCCCCCCGCCAAGGATTGGATTTTAATGTTTGGCTCGATTGGGATTTGTCATGGAAACGATGATTTTTGAAGGCACTCATCACGTTGGCGGCGGGGCGTTGGTGACGGATTTCCTCGGCCATATATTTCATGTAGGGGTCGATAGAGTTAAAAAACTTGCGATAGCCCGCGCAGAGATAGTTCAAACCCGGTTCACCATCGGGCGTGGTCAGAATCCGATTTTTCGGGCACTCCCCATTGCAGGCAAAACGCACCTCGCATTCGCCGACAATACGCGGGCAAGGAAGTTTCCTTGGCTTCAGCAAATGCCTGCTGCTTGGGCGAGTTTGCGAGTTTTGCGATAGGTTCCTCGTGGATGTTGCCCAGCAGATATTCCGGCTCCACAAAATGATCGCAGCAATAAAGATCGCCGTTGTGTTCCATTGCCAACGCCGATCCGCACTGTTTGCGGAAGATGCAAAGCGAAGGCTCCAAACCCACCCAGGCTGTAAGAGCTTGATCGAAAATCTGCACGAACACCCGCCCCACGTCCCGGCGAATCCATTCGTGGAAGACCTCGATCAAAAAATCGCCGAACTGCTCCGGTTTTACGCTGCGGGAACTGACGAGGGAAAGCGGATCAACCGTCTGGGATTCCGAAGGGTGTTGTAACGAGACAAGGTTCTCTTCCGCGTGGCTGCCGATGCCGGCTTGTTCTACGAGGGGAATGAACTGCAAAAACTCGGCCCCGTTGTCTCTTAGATAACTATAAACTCGCTTGCCGTAGTCGGCGTTCAAACGGTTGACAACGACTAGCACGTTGAAATCGACCTTGTGCGTTTTCAATAGTTTCAGCCCTCGCAGCACGGCGGGGAAACTCGGTCGGCCTTGTTTGTCGAAGCGGTAGCGGTCGTGCAGTTCCGCCGGGCCATCTATAGAAATGCCAATCAGAAAATTATGCCTGCGGAAAAACTCGCACCAAGGGTCATCCAATAGCACGCCGTTGGTTTGCAGGGTATTGACGATCTGTTGACCAGGCCGTTGGTACTGTTGTTGGAGTTCGATCACCCGCTCGAAAAACTCCATGCCCAGCAATGTGGGTTCACCGCCTTGCCAGGCAAACGTAATTTCTTCCAAATGGGAAGATTGGACTTCAATATATTGGCGAATATATTCCGAGAGTGTTTCTTCCGGCATGCGCCACCGCTCGCCACGAGGATAAAGTTCCTCTTTATGGAGATAGTAGCAGTATTCGCAATCCAGATTGCAAATCGGGCCGATGGGCTTAGTCATCACGTGCAGCCCATGCTCGTGCAGATTGTTTTGGGAATGATTCATTTTTTATCAACGGGTAGGAAGAGATCGACTTTGCCGTGCATGGTGTAGAAGCGGAATTGCTTGCCAACGGGAACGACGATGCCGCTGGATCGGTTTTCTGCGGGTTTGCGGAGCGGGTTGCCTTCGTATTTGGTCCAGTGAATAAGATCCGTGGAACTCGCAACCGCGGGAGACCACAAGCGGGGTTTCGCGGTGCTGCCGCTGCCGTGATAGTAGGCGTAGTATCGCCCCCGGTCTTTAATGACTTGATTGACCGCGATCATCTCGGCATCGTACTTGCCGGGACCGAGCGCGATTACGGGGTCATCTTGCAAGTTGGTCCAGACCTTCATGTCTTTGGAGGTCGCGAGCCAGATGCCGCTGTCGGCGCGTTCGTAGAAGAGATACCATACGCCCTTCTCATAATAGGCGGTGGGCGTGCCGTAGGGGCCGGCTTCAATCGGTTTGCCGTTCTTCAATCGCACGTCGAGTTGCCCCTGGCGGGTCCAATGAATGCCATCCTCCGAACGCAATAGCTGGGCCTGATCGTGTTTGCCCTCGGCGAACATGTAGAACGTGCCCATGTGCTTCACAACCATCATGTCTTCTACCCAATGCTTTTGATAGATTGGGTTTTTCGGATCGCGTTTCCATTGAATACCATCCGGCGAAGTGGCGTGGCCGAGCCTCATAGAGACTTCGCCGGTTGTCTTATAGCCGGTGTACCAGAGATGGTATGTATTGTTGTCTTTCAGAATCCAACCGCGTTCGCGAATGGCCTCGTCCCAATCGCCCGGTTTGCCCGGCCCGAACACGGGATTGTGCGGATAGGGCTTGAACTTCACCAGCTCGGCGGGAAACATTGCAGGCGGTTCCGCGAGCAGGCTATTTGCACTTAGGAATCCTAGCCAACACGCTAGCAAACAATATAATCGAGCCATATTTTACCTCAGTGTCTCTATGTGATTCAGGATTTAGCTAGTGATTGAACCCGGACGAAACACGAATTTGAACAGCCGGGACTATTCTGAAGCCGGGGCTGAGAACGATGGGGGGAAGCGGCCTATGATCTTCGTTAGGGCTTCAGGCGGATCTCGAAGAGCTTGGGCCAGTTCTTGCCGGTGACGTAGAGTTTTTTGTGCTTGGCATCATAGGCGATGCCGTTTAAGACGGCTTCTTCGTGATAGACTTCGCCCGGTTTCAGCAGGCCAGCCAGATTGATCCAGCCGAGAACTTTCCCCGTCTTGGGCGAAATCCGCGCGATGCGGTCGGTGTGCCAGACGTTGGCATAGATTTCGCCTGCGACATATTCCAATTCGTTGAGATTGGCAATCTCGCGACGGCCATCCATGACGCGCAAGCGATTGGTGGTGCGGAAGGTTTTGGGGTCGATAAACCTCAACCGGGAACTGCCATCGCTCATAATCAGATTCTCGCCATCGTAAGTCAGACCCCAACCTTCGCCTCGGTAGGGGAAACTTTGGAGGTATTTGAAGGTTCGGCGGTCGAACACAAAGGCGACTTGGTTCTTCCAGGTGAGCTGAAAAATCCGGTCGCCGACGATGGCAATGCCTTCGCCGAAATACTGCGGATTCAGCGTGAAAAAGATATTGCTGTCCGGCACGCCGGTTTTGAGGTCCACTTTTCGCAGGGTGGATTTTCCGAGAAGGCCCGTGCCTTCGTAAAGTTGCCCCTCGGCATCGAAGGCTAACCCCTGGGTGTAGGCGTCGGGGTCGTGCTTGTAGGTGTTGATAACTTCGTAAGATTGAACGGGAGTGGACGGCTCCACGGCGACCGCCCACGCGATGCAAAGGCCGCCGATCAATATCGCCCCGCAGAAACTCCAACCGAGCCAACGCGGGAATCTCCGCCGGGCTGTCGGGGGTGCATCAACGAGGGGTTTCTTTTCACTGCTGCTCACGGGATTCTCCTGGGCGTGGGCGAAGTCTGGGAAGATGGTCCCTGGATTAGCCCGATGATAAAGCATTGAGGAAGGAATGGGCAACGTCGTTTGCCGATTGCCGGGGGCTTAGGTTACAGTAGATGGAACGAATGGTATCCGGAAGGCTTTCACAATTCGGGATTTGTCCAAACGCTTTGGCTGAGAGATTCACGCGACTTTACAGGAGAGAGAATGATGATTCGCATGCGTTCGCTGTTGATTGGCCTTTGGGGAGTTCTTGCCTTGGTTGGGGCGGGTTCTTTAATGTTTCCGGTCGCAGACGCTCAAGACAAGACAGAGGAAACAAAAGCCGGCGAAGAAAAAAAGGCCGAGGAAAGCAAAGCCTCGGACAAAGCCCAAGCCAAAACCCATACGGTGAAGGCGGGATTGTTCCGCATTGAAACGGAATTGGATGGCGTGTTGGAAGCCTTCCAAATGACGCCGATTTCGCTGCGGCCGGAAGTCTTCAAATCGTTGGAAGTCATCAAAGCGGTTCCCCACGGGGCAGAAGTCAAAAAGGGCGAACAATTGGTTTGGTTTGAAACCAAGGATCTGGATGAGCAAATCCGCGAGACGGCCCTTGCTGTGGAATTGGGCCAACTCTCGCTGAAATCCGCGGAGGAAGATTTGGCGTTCCTGAAAGCCATCTCGCCTTTGAATTTGGCTCAAGCCGAACGCTCCCGGATGATCGCGCAACGGGATTTGGAACAATACTTAAAAACCGACCGCCCTTTGTCGGTGCGGTTGGCGAAGCACTCGCTCAAAAGTTCCGAAGGACAACTCGAAAACGCCACGGAGGAACTTCAGCAACTCGAAAAAATGTATAAGGCGGATGATCTGACCGAAGAGACGGAGGAGATTATTTTGAAGCGCGCCCGTCGCAGCGTGGAGTCGGCGGAGTTGTATTTGGAGCAGTCCAAAGTTCGCACGGAACGCACGTTGAAAGAAACAATCCCAGAACGGGAAATTCAACTCACCGAAGCCGCACAGCGGGAAGAGTTGGCGTTGGCCAAGTTGAAAGTTTCTCTTCCCGTGCAGCGGAAGCAGCAAGAAATCGGCTTGGAAAAACTCGTGCGCACGCAGAAGAAGTTGGTCGAGAAATGGGAGAAGCTCAAACAGGACCGCGAACTGTTGAACCTGACCTCCCCCTCGGCGGGCGTGGTATATTACGGAGCTTGCCAAGATGGAAAATGGACCGGCATCGACAGCATCGCCAAGCAACTGGAACCCGGCAAATCGCTGACACCCAACCAAGTCTTTATGACCATTGTCCAACTTCGCCCGTTGCAAGTTCGGCTGAGCATCGCCGAAAAAGAACTAAGGGACGTGCAGAGAGGTCATTCGGGCGAAGCGGTTCCCACCGCGTTTCCCGATCGAAAACTGCCCCTCTTTATCGAGTCCGTTTCGCGGATTCCCGGTGCTTCCATTAAGTTCGATGCCTTGGCGAGCATTCAATTGAAAGATGCGGAGGCCCTGGTTCCCGGCATGACCTGCAAAGTCAAACTCCTGTCCTACGAAAAGAAAAACGCGATTACCGTTCCCGAAAAAGCGGTGTTCCACGAAGAAGCGGATGAGGACAAAACCTACGTCTATATTGCGAGCCAAGACGGCAAACCGACGAAACGCTCCGTCGCCACGGGCCGAAAACACAAAAGCCAAGTGGAAATCACCCAGGGCCTAAAAGACGGCGAAAAGATCCTCATCGAAAAACCCAAGGAAGATTAACAGACTTTAGCCTGTAGACTTTAGACTGTAGGAAAGCAGCCCGATTGGTGATTGGGATTTGGACATTGGTCATTCAAGATCTTCACGGAGTTTTATCATGCGAATTTCAGGGATGTCGGTTGCCTTGACGGGCTGGGCGGTGTTCGGTTTGGCCGGTTTGGGTTTTTGTGGGGAAGCCGGCGAAACCTCGCCGCCCGCGAAAGCCGAGCGGCCGAAATTGAGCGGACCCAAGGCCGGCCCCGTCGAAGCGCCCGCACCTTCGCAAATCGAACAATCGGTCGAACGGGGCGTGAATTTCCTGCTGGCTGATCAAAACAAGAACGGTTCTTGGGGGTCTGCTCGGAATACCAAGGGCCTCAACATTTACGCGCCCGTGCCGGGGGCGCATCAGGCGTTTCGCGGGGCGGTGACGGCGCTTTGCGTGTCGGCTTTGATTCAAACGCGCGATGATCGGCCCGAAGTCCAACAGGCGATTCAAAAAGGCGAAACGTGGCTGATGGAGAATCTGCCCAAGCTCCGCCGAGCCACGCCCGATGCCTTGTACAACGTATGGGGACATTGTTACTCGCTGCAAGCCTTCGCCCGTATGTACCACCGCCACGCCGATGATCCCGCGTTGCAGGCGAAGATTGTGAAACTCATCAAAGAGCAGTACGAACTGCTGGGGCGGTACGAATCGGTGGATGGCGGTTGGGGTTATTACGATTTTCACGTGGGTTCCAAACGGCCCGCGGCGAGTTCGACGAGTTTCGTCGATGCCGCCGTGTTGGTGGCGATGGACGAAGCCAAAACCACGGGAGCCAAGCCGCCGGAAAAAATGGTCCAGCGGGCCATTGCGGGTCTCAAAAGGCAGCAATTGCCGGATTTTAGTTACCTGTACGGGGAATATCTGAAATGGCAGCCGGCACGGGGGATTAACCGCCCCGGCGGCAGTTTGGGGCGTTCGCAAGCCTGCAACCTCGCACTCAGGCTGTGGGGCGATCAGGAGATTACCGATGAAGTGCTCAGCGTGTGGTTGAACCGTTTGTTCACCCGCAACGGTTGGCTGGACATCGGGCGAAAACGTCCGATCCCGCACGAGTCGTGGTTTCAGGTGGCGGGGTATTTTTATTATTTCGGACATTATTACGCCGCCCGCTGCATCGATGAACTTCCGCCGGATCGGCAGCAATTCTTTCGCGATCACATGGCGGCCTTGTTGCTGGGGAAGCAGGAAAAAGATGGCTCCTGGTGGGATTATCCGCTGTACGACTACCATCAACCTTACGGAACGGCGTTCGTGCTGATGACGTTGGTTCCCGATCGAAAACCGGGCGAGCGAAAAAATCAGGACAATCGGCGGGAGAAATAATCTTCACGAAATGAGGCAACTTGGCAACATCCGCGGATTGCCAAGTTGCATCACCGAAAAAGTTACCTATAATTAAGCGTTTCCCCAAATCGCATGCCAATCGTTTTGTTCATGCCGTTGGAAGCCAATCTGGGGTTTCAGGGCGATTGGAAATCCCGCTTTTTAAGAATTGCTTCGCCGCATCGAATCACAGATGGTCGGCGATTGTCCAAAACGGGAAAAACGTGCCTCGGATTTTGCGGGCTGAACTTGACCCTTTCCTCGTTTCAAACTTACACTCCGGGGTAAAACAGGGAATTTGTGTACCGACCATCCCTAAAAACCTCGATGGAAGACTCTTCCAGGGAGCAGCCCGTTGTCCTCAAAAGCCGTTATTAGCGATATTCATGGAAACCTTGAAGGGCTTCAGGCCGTGCTCGCCCACATCAAAGCCCAGGGGATTTCCGAGATATATTGTCTGGGCGACATCATCGGTTACGGTCCCAACCCCCGCGAGTGCATCGATTTAGTGATCGAGAACACGACAATGTGCCTGTTGGGAAACCACGACCAAGGGGCACTGTTCGATCCCGAAGGATTTAACGCCGGAGCCGAGCGGGCTATCTTTTGGACCCGCAAGATGCTGGAGACCGGCGACGCCAAAGGCAATAAAGAACGCTGGGAATTTTTGGGCGAACTGCCCCGCACGTTTCGCGATGGGGATTTTCTGTTCGTGCATGGCTCCGCGGAACCCGCTCAACGAATACGTCTTCCCCGAAGACATTTACAACCAACGCAAGATGGAACGCATCTTCGGTTTGGTCAAAAAATACTGCTTTCAAGGGCACACCCACATCCCCGGCGTGTTCACCGAAGATCTGAATTTTCTGGCCCCGGAAGACATCGACATGCAGTACGAGCTCGGCGAGCAAAAAGTGCTGGTTAACGTCGGTTCGGTGGGCCAACCGCGAAACGGCGACAACCGCTCTTCTTACGTCGTCATTGAAGGCACGGATGCGGAAGGCTACGTGGTGAAGTTCCAACGGGTCGATTACGATTTCGGCCAAACCGCCGAGAAAATCTACAACATCCCCGACCTCGACAACTTTTTGGGTGACCGTCTGAGAGATGGTCGATAACTATGGATTTTTCCCCCCGCCGCGTTTTACTGTTTGCGTTGATTTCCGCTCTGGTTCTTATCAGTTGGAACAGCTTCGTCGTCAACCCGATGCAGCAGGCCCAACAAGCCGTTAAACAACGGGAAGCCGCCGAAGCCGAGCAAGCAAAAGCCGAAAAAGCGAAAGCCGCGAAAAAAGCCAAGCCGGCCGATGCCGGCAAGGCGAAACGCCCCGGGCACGCGCCGGCCATCGCCGAGAAAGCCGCCCCGCCCAAACCCGCCAAGGGATTTCCGGAAATTCACCCCCGCAAAGAAGTTGTGCTGGGTTCGCTGGACGAAGACAGCGGGTATTTTCAGGAAGTCCTGCTGACCACAAAAGGGGCTACCGTTTGGCGAATTGAGCTGAACGACAAACGCTACCGCGATCTGGACGACCCCGCGAAACCGTTGGCTTTGGTGAATCCCGTGGATGGCAAGACGGGGGAAGGGGAACGCAAAACCTTCCGCACGTTCGCCACGTCTTTCCCTGAGATTGATGGACCGCTCAGCGTTCTCGGCCTCCCGCCGCTCGATGCCGTCGATTGGAAAGTGATTGAACCGAAAAAACCGGACAAAACCAAAGTCACTTTTGAATACGTCGTCCCGCATGCTTTTCGCATCCGAAAAGAGTTCAAACTCAACCCACCCTTGGAAAACAGCAGCTCAAACGAAGTGCGGGACACCAAGGCGGAGGGGTATTTTCTCACGCTGGCGATTACGGTTCAGAATCTTCAAGCGGAAAAAGCCGAAGTCCATTACGAATTGCAAGGCCCCGTGGGAATGCCCTTGGAAGATGCCGAGAGCACCCGCAAGTTCCGCGACATTAAACTCGGCACGCTCGCCGATGGCAAAATCAAGGACAAATCGCTGACTGCGAAAGATCTTGTGAAAGCGATCGATTCCGACAAAGTCGAAGAGTGGGCCGCACCCTTCAAATACGTCGGCGTGGATGGCCAATTCTTCGCGACTCTACTTTACAACGGGACAGAGACCGAGACCTCGAAAACCATCGAGCAATACGTTCCCCAAGCCATCCGCGTGGATAAAGAAGATCCGCAGAAAAGCGATCTGAGCGTGTTATTCACGTCCAAACCCATCGAATTGGCCCCGAAAGAGACATCTGGCTCGCAAGAGTACGTGTTGTATTCCGGCCCCAAACGGCAAGCGTTGCTCAATCAAATGGATGCCGGCGATGTGTTGGAGTTCGGCTGGTTCGCCGTCATCAGCAAGGGCATGCTCTGGATTTTGTCCGTGTTGCATCACACGTTGTTATTACCCTACGGTTTGGCGATTATCGGTTTGACGATCATGGTGCGGGCAGCGCTCTTTCCGCTCTCCAAAAAGCAAGCCCTTTCCGCAGCCCGGATGAAAGAACTGCAACCCCGGCTGAAAGAACTGAAAGCTCGCTACGGCGACGACAAGCAAAAATTCGCCCAGGCCCAAATGGAGTTGTTCCGCGACACCGGCTACAACCCCTTTGCCGGCTGTCTGCCGGTGCTGTTCCAAATGCCCATCTTCTTTGGGTTGTATAGCGCATTAGGGCACGCGGTCGATTTGCGGGCTGCCGAGTTTTTGTGGGTCAAGAATTTGGCCGCCCCGGATCAACTTTTCCGCTGGCCGGGCGGGTTTCGGCTGCCGTTTTTGGGGCATTTTTTCAATCTGCTGCCTTTGGTGACCGTGGTCTTGTTTCTTTTGCAGCAAAAAATGTTCATGCCTTCGCCCGATCCCGAAGATGAACAAGCCGTGATGCAGCATAAAATCATGAACTTCATGATGATCGGCATGGGCGTGATGTTCTATCACGTTCCAGCGGGGTTGTGCATCTACTTTATCGCGTCCAGTTTGTGGGGCATTGGCGAACGCAAACTCTTAGATTATGCGAAAAACGATGCGGACGAATTCAACAATGGCGGTTCAGGTTCCGCCGCCAAAACCTCAGCGAACGGCGGGTTGTTCAAAACCGTCACGCAGAACGGTCGGGACAAAGCCAAAAACTCCGCCTCGAAAAAACGCGGCAAGCAATCCAAATCCCGCCGCTAGCGTGTCATTCTGCCTTAAACTTTGGGTTCCTACTTTTGCATTTTGGAAGTTGATTGGTTGTTCGTTGTTGAGGATAGAAGTTGGCGGATGGAGGATTGTAAAATGTCACGAATCCGCAATTCTATCCATTCTCAATCCTCACTCTGATGTTTGTCGCGGCCTCGCAAACAAGTCGACCCACCCGACATTTTAGACTTGATGGCGCACGAATTTGATGCGAACAAGCCATGAGTTTTCAGCTCGATGATACCGTGGCCGCGTTGGCTTCCGCTCCGGGTTCGGCGGCACGGGGCATTCTTCGCATCAGCGGACCCGATGTCCGCAGGGTGCTGGAACGATTGATTTCTCCGTTACCGCAAAGCTCCGTCTCGCAATTGGCCAAACGATTTTCGGGGTCTTTCGCGCTGACGGAAGATTCCCGCTTGCCGGTGGATGTGCTGTATTGGCCGACCGGGCGGAGTTACACCGGGCAACCGCTTGCGGAACTGCATGCCGTTGGCTCTCCGCCTTTGTTGGAACAGGCTTTGGCTCGATTATTTCAGCACCAGGTGCGCCCTGCGCGGCCTGGCGAGTTCACGTTGCGGGCGTTTTTGGCGGGGCGGTTGGATTTAATCGAAGCCGAAGCGGTCTTGGGGGTGATCGATGCCAAAGATCATCGGGAACTGGAAACCGCCCTCAAACAACTGGGCGGCGGGCTGTCCGGCCAAATCGCGGCGGTGCGCAGCGATCTCTTGGATTTGCTCGCCGAGTTGGAAGCCGGTTTGGATTTCGTCGAGGAAGACATCGAGTTCGTTGCACGCGGCGACTTGATCGCCCGGCTCACAACCGGCTTGGCCACAATTGCCCGTCTCGTGGCACAGGCGGAAACGCGAATGCAAACCACGGGCCGATGGCGGATCGTTTTTGCAGGGTTGCCGAACGCCGGCAAAAGTTGTTTGTTCAACGCCTTGGCGGGGGAAGAGGCAGCGATTGTCTCTGCCATCAAAGGCACGACGCGCGATGTGTTGAAGAGCCAGGCGAATTGGGATGGGGTCTCGGTAGAACTCATCGACACCGCCGGTTGGGAAACCGCACTCACGGAATTGATGCAGCAAGCGGACGCTTTGCGTTTGGAGCAAGCCGCCGAAGCCGACCTGTTATTGTTCTGCATCGCCCGCGACCAGACTGCCGAGGAATCGGCGGCAAATCACCAACTGCTTTTGGGACTTCGGCAGCATGGCAAGCCGACAATTGTCGTCGAGACCAAAGCCGATCTGCCGGGAGAAACCAACATCTGCCCACAGAACCAGCCTGCGATTTCCGTGAGCGCGGTGACGGGGGATGGGTTAGCGGAATTGAAATTTGCGATGGGGGTGCGGTTGTCGGAAGATTCGGGCAGAGGCCGGCAATTGATTGGCAGCACCGCCGCCCGTTGCCGAGAAAGTTTGATCGCCGCCGCGGAATCTCTTCAAGAAGCCCTCACCGCAGCCGATGATTTCGCGGGAGATGAAATCATCGCAGCGGAACTCCATCAAGCACTCGATCACCTGGGGCGGATTTTGGGAACGGTCTTCACCGATGACATTCTCGACCGCATCTTCAGCAAGTTTTGCATAGGAAAATAGTTTTCAGTTTTCAGTTCCTGTTCCTTCTGGCTCTCCACCCTCTACTCTCCGCCTACCGCCTACCGCGTTCGATCCATTCGGGATCGACGAATCTTCTGAGGAGCCAACGGAAGGTGTGATCGAGCCGCTTCATTGTGTACTCGGTTTGCTCGGCGGTGGGATCGGGGTTCCAGACAAGTCCCGAGATTTCCAAGCGGGCGGACCACTGTTCTTGCCCAGCGGCGAGGTTCACGCGGTCCATGATCCTTTTGGCCCACACGATTCCATAAAGCTCTTGGAAATCCCGCCAGATTTGATCCCAACCGGAACCCGCTTCTCGACGGCGGGCCGAGGCAAATTTTCCGATCAGCACGGCGGAAACGAATAATAGAGTGGGACCGATGGGTTGGCGAGTTTGTGCGGGTGGGGGACTCTCGGCGAACTGCCAAACCAACCAACCCAGCGACAGAGCCGCCAGCAAACTGGGCAGGGAATTTCGGGTTCCCAGATAATTGCCGTAGCCCATCAGCAAGACGAGGCTGTACCCCAAGAGCATCGGGGTTTCCAATTGCAGACGTTGCGAGGGAACTCCGTGAATCCACTCAACCCCCGCGGGCCAGGCAAATACGAGAATTAAGGGCAAGATCACGAAGGCTGTCCACGCGCGGGAACCGGGCCGTTTGGCCCCTAAGACGGAAATCGGCGGGCACAACCCCAAGATGGCGACTGTATACCAGAGATGATCTTGAAGAGGCGGTGCCAAAGGAAACAAGCAGGAAATCGCGGCGGATTCCCAGCAGAACCACGCGAAGATCGCCCAATTCCAGGCGGCAACCAGCGTCGTTCCCCGCACGGACCTCCGCGCCAAGCAAAACGGGGAAAAGGAACGGCAGCAAAGCCGCCGCGAAAATCGGTAAAACGTGTTCCATCCAGCTTGGTTCCGCGTGGGGGCCTGCTCGGGCAATTTACGGGTGAAGAATTGACGTAACATCAGACCGGCTTTGAGGATTCCCGTCTTAGCCGGGCGAGGGGAACCCCACACAATCCGCACAATCAACACGTGCGGACCGCATCCTGGCGGAGTCCCGGTTCAGCAGCACTTTCGGTCAGTCTTTCCCCCGCGAAAGGACGAAAACATTGGCAGTGTTAATCACCTTCCCAACAAGAACGAAAGAAACCAGACACGCTATTCTTCGGGTGGCCCCTTCCACCCTGCCGCTGTTTTAATGGTTCTGGACGTTCGCCTCGTCAAACTTTTCGTGGAGATGCGCTGATATGAAATGGTTTACCTTGTCCGCCGCAATGATGGTTTGTTGCTTTAGCGCGGTTGATGCCAACGCCGGTTTGTTCGACTGCCTGAAAGGCAGCTCGGCGAGCTGTTGCTGCCCGGCTCCTTCTTGCTGCAATACCGCCCCGAGCTGCTGTGCTCCGGCTCCTCATTGCTGCAATGTTGCTCCTAGCTGCTGTGCTCCGGCTTGTGCCCCCAGTTGTGCTCCTTCTTGTGCTCCTTCTTGTGCTCCCAGCTGCTGCGCTCCCGCGGCGACCTGCTGCAACGTCTCCCCCAGCTGCTGCGCTCCCGCGCCGACCTGCTGCAACGTTGCTCCTAGCTGCTGTGCCCCCAAGAAATGCTTCCTCGGGTTTTAATTGCTGAAGATCAAGACGGGATTGCTTCCTTCTTGCTCAGGCAACAATAAAAGTTTTCACAACCCGGGAATTGGCCGATAATGACGCGGCTCCCACGCGTTAGATCAATTCCCGATCTTGATATGTCGCGAGACAGACTGCCCGAAGGCTCCCTCAGCCTTCGGGCTTGTCTCGTTCTTTGGCCGGATTGAGGGGAGGGTGAAAGAGCGTGACAGACCCAGCGTCTTTCCCTTTTGAACTCTTCTCCCTCACGCTCCGTATTTTTCCAGCCGGCCCGCATGGGCTAAGGCGAGGGACATTAGGTATTTCGCCTCAAACTGCCCCAAGCCGCCCCTTAAACATTGGCTTTCTCCGAATGATTCGCTGCCGTCGAAGCGGCAGGTATCCGCCACCAACAGCACCGGAACCGGATGCCAACTGTGGGATTTCAATTTGGCCGGCGTGCTATGGTCGCCCGTCACCATCAAGACCGTGGGATTCAAAGCGGTGATGCGGGGCACGGCGGCATCCAAATCTTCCGTCCGCTGAACCTTCGCCTCGAAATTGCCATCTTCTCCGGTGGAATCGGTGTATTTGTAGTGAACGAAGAAGAAATCATAATCGTTCCAGACGGCTTCCAGGCGGGTCATTTGCTCATCCAGCGTGCTGCCCGCATCCAGCACATCCATGTGAACCAGTCGGGCCAAACCGCGATACATCGGGTAGACGGCAATCGCCGCCGGGCGGGTTCCGTAGACTTCTTCGAAAGTGGGGATTTCGGGCCGCTTGGCGATTCCCCGCAACGTGAGGAAATTCGCGGGGGCAGCATCTTTCAGAATCTCGCGGGCTTGCCTTAAAAACTCTTGGATGATTTTAACAGTCGCTTGGGATTCCGCATTTTTCGCCACCGGGTCGAGTGGCGGCACGCCGGTGGCTTGCGGGTCGGTATCGTGAATGTCCCCTTTGAGTCCTTCGCCCCGCAGCACGATCACCAGCCGATATTCCTTCACGGGACGCACGAAAACTTCCACGCCGGGAATTTGAATTTGATCCAGCTTTTCGCAGAGTTTCTTGCCGATCTCGCTGGCAATCCGCCCGGCGCGGCGGTCGCTGATGTTGCCGGAGTTATCCAGCGTGCAGAAGTTGCCCCGAATGGCCACGTCTTTGGAGTCCAAATCGAAATCAATTCCCAGCGCCTCCAGCACGCCGCGACCGATTTGATATTTGATCGGGTCGTAGCCGAACAATCCCAAGTGCCCCGGTCCGCTGCCGGGGGCGATGCCGGGAATCACGGGGGTGCTCAAACCCAACACGCCCCGGCGGGCGAGTTCATCCAAATGCGGGGTTTTGGCGGTTTCCAATTCGGTCTTGCCGCCGGGCTTCAAAGGCAGTCCGCCCAAACCATCCGCCACAAGCAGCACAATTTTGGAATCATTTTTTCTTTGCAGTTCGCGGGTGAAGTCGTGAAGATCGGTCATATCACATCATCATCTAAGGGAAAAGGCGAGCGGGAGGGTGTCAGCCCCCTGGTGAGTTGGAATGCTTCCATGATTGGAATGATCTCGTGCGAAGGGCCAAACCCTTCGCCGATTCCGCAATCATCCCAACTCCGCGAAGATTCGCAAGGCAACCGGGCGATGCCGGGAAAGGTTCAGCAAAAATGCAAGCGGGCGAGATGCTGACAAGGAGCTTGGCTCAACTGGCTGTGGCGTGTTATCTGCTGCGAGTTCTGGCCGACATCGGCGGCTTGACTTCCCCCCGCATCGCCTGTTGGAAACGCCGAATCTGGACACTCGGCTGCGCGGCACTTTGGTTGCACGTGGCGGCGGCCTTTCAATTCATTCACCATTGGAGCCAAGCCGAGGCTCTCCGCCAAACCGCCGAGCAAACCCAAAACCTCACCGGCTGGTCGTGGGGCGGCGGCATTTATATCAACTATGTTTTCGCAGCGTTCTGGCTTTGGACCGTAATCCGCTGGCGGCGACTCGCCCCCGCTTCGCAATCCTCGGCAGAGTTTTGGACCCTCCACGCGATCTTCGCCTTTATGATGTTCAACGCCACCGTGGTCTTCGGCCCGCTGTATTGGCGGTTCATCAGTGTGGGATTCGCAGGACTGGCCATCACGACATGGATCATCCGCCGCCGCGTTTCAACTTAGGAACACGATTGAGAACAAAAGCTGCTCAATCAATCGCAGATTGTCCCGGTGGCTCCTGTATCGGGGCCGACTGTGTAGCTGGGGTCGGGGTGATGCGAAATCAAAAATCGCCAATCTGCCCGCCAGTTTGCCAATCACCCATCAACCCGCTGGGGGGCAAATTGCCGCTTCCGCTTGCTGACAAAAAAACGAACTTCGGCAATTTGACCCTAGCCCTCCGAAGCGGGAGCCTGCCCTATGTTTACTTTGCCATTCCAGTTGAGGGCATTGTGTCGTCGCACGGGAGTTGCTTCCACTGAGAGGGCTGATCCGGGAATCTTTTTTCGGAATGCACAAAGTAGCTTTCAATCACCATCCGATTGATGCCGTATCGTTTCGGTGCGCCTTGCAGTGGTTGGCCGGCACGAGGGTCGAATTCCGCTTCAGGAACCATCCGCACCGTCAGATTGCCGTCCGCAAGCTTGATGAAGATATGCTCGGGGACAATATCATAGAATTTCGCCCCCCGTCCAAAGGAGACGAAAGTGCCATCAACACGATTGGTGAATTCAACAAACCTCTCCGCGTTCATCCCTCGGAGGAGTGGGAATTGCGTCGATGCTTCTCGCATCGTGATACGAGACCGGCTGTAAACTGAGGGGGCGCTGTCAGTGAGTTTTACCAATCCGCCACGTTCATTGTCGTGTGGCTCTTGTGCATTGCACTGGAACGTGTCGGCAATCCAAAACGACGCGCCGATTAAAACGGAAATGAGCATTCGAGATTGCATGAGTGTAATCCTTTACTGAGAATTCTAATGATCGGGCCACGGGTCTACATCGTCAGTCGCGTGAATTGTAATGATCCCGAATTGAAAGCGGGTCGCTTCCCTCATCATTTCCGAGATTCTGCCTGGGTTAGTCGTGATTGTCAATTCTTTTTCATGCGGCGTGGTGGCTGAGGTCACAGCATCGGGGGGTGATGCGAAATCAAAAATCGACAATCTGCCCCCAGCTTGCCAATTACTCATCAACCCTCTGGGGGCAAATCGCCGATGATGGTTGCTCACAAAAAAAACGAATTTCGGCAATTTGACCCCAGCCTCTTTGCCGTTAGGCTACGTTGAACCATATTACGGCGTTAGTATTGGTGTTGAACAATGCGACAGTGGTAGGATTTGCCCGATAAAGTGCGCCAGGATTGATACGTCGGACCCCATCTCGCGTCACGTCACCCGCAATGTGCGAATGGCCGCAAAACAAGAGATCTGGGTTTTGACCAACCACTCTTTGGATGTCCATGGTGAGGTGGCCATGAACAACACCGTATCTTCCAGTACCAAGCTCGCAAATCCCGCCCCACCCCAAACAAACGGCCTCATGCCTTATAGCAGCCTCCTCAAGTTGAGGAACCAAGTCACAATCATGATTGCCGAAAACAAACCAGAAAGGGAGGCGGGAACATACGGAAACAACCTCCGGTGTCGAAAGATCACCACAATGGATCAAAGCTTCGGCACCGGATTGATGAAGTTGGGTGATGGCCCGCTCAGTTTTTTTAAGATCACCGTGACTATCGGACAAAACGCCAAGTAACACAATGTTGAACTCCGATGCTTTGCCTAACTTGCAATGCTAGAGATTTGAAAGGATGGTCGTTTCCATATTTTGCCATTCTTAATTCAGGCTGACATGGGACAGGCTATCAAGTGTTTTGTGTGGGCATGCTTTTGGGGGCGAACCAGGGGTAGATGGCGGGGACGACGAGCGAGGTTAAGAGCGTGCTGGTGATTAAGCCGCCGATGACGACCGTGGCGAGCGGGCGCTGCATCTCGGCTCCATCGCCGTGGGAGAGAGCCATCGGCAGAAATCCTAAGCTGGCGACGGACGCGGTCATCAAAACCGGACGCAGCCGCACCAACGCCGTCTGATGCGGGACTTCGTGAATCTCCACGCCTTGCAGTCTCAAAGCCTCGGCGGCACTCACCCAAACTAGGCCGTTCAATACCGCCACGCCGAACAAGGCGATAAACCCAACTCCTGCCGAGATGCTAAAAGGCATGTCTCGCAAGGCGAGGGCGAAGATGCCCCCGGTGGCGGCCATCGGCACGGCGAGGAAGATCAACAAGGCCAGCCGGGCGGAACCGAAGGATGTGTGCAGCAGAAGAAAAATCACCAACAGCACAATCGGCGTGATGAACGCCAACCGCCGCGATGCCGATTGCAGATTCTCGAAATCCCCGCCCCAGCGGATTTCGTATCCCGCGGGCAAATCCACTTCTTTGGCGACTTGTTTTTGGGCTTCGGTCACAAAGGTGGCGACATCTCTTCCGCGCACGTTGGCTTGCACGAAAGTTCGCCGGCGGTTGGATTCGTGGTTGATAGAAGGCGGAGTTTCTTCGTAATAGATCTTCGCCAATTCCTTGAGCGGAACCGACTTGCCATCGCTTTGAAACACGGGCAATTGTTCCAACAGATAGGTGTTTTCCCGCCAAGCCGCCGGGATGCGGACCAGAATCGGAAACCGGCGGATGCCCTCGAACACTTGCCCGACTTGGTATCCGCCCAGGGAACTGACCACGTCCATCACCCGCGAGGCATCGATGCCGTATTTGGCCAATTCTTCGGGGCGGGGTTCGATGTGCAGCGTGGAAAGGTTGGCCTGATAATCCGCTTTGACATCCGCCGATCCTTGAATTTTCCCCAATACCCCTTCAATTTGTTTCGCCAGCCGATTCAGCGTCTTCAAATCTTGCCCATAAAGCAGCACGGCGACATCGGCTTTCACGCCGGCGACCAATTCATCCACCCGCATTTCGATTGGCTGCGTGAAGCCGAACGCCACGCCGGGCACGTTTTCGTTGAGGACTACGGACATTTCCTCGATCAATTCATTGCGGGTTTTGGGTTCGGGCCATTGAGCGCGGGGTTTCAGAAGCACCCATACATCGGTTTGATGCACGCCCATCACGTCGTTGGCGATTTCCGGTCGGCCCGTTTTGCAGAACACGGTTTTGACTTCGGGAAAATTGCCGATCAACTTTTCGATTTCGGTGGACATCGCCAGCGAATCTTCCAAGGATGCGCTGGGCAAACGCACGGCTTCGATCAGCAAATCGCCCTCTTCCAAACGCGGCATGAACTCGGCCCCCAAATAAAGGCCGACGGGAATACTGGCCGCGAAAATTCCCACCGACAAAATCACGGTTTGAAGCGGATGTCGGATCGTCTTCGTCACCAAAGGATCGTAGATTTTTTTGATGACCCGAATCAGCCAGACGTCTTTTTCTTCCATCCGCTTGGGCAATGCCAGCGAGGCCAAGGCGGGCATGAAACGTGAGAGACAACACCAGCGAACCGGCCAAGGCGAACAGCACGGTGAGCGCCATCGGGCGAAAGAGTTTTCCTTCCGTGCCTTGCAAAGCCAGGATGGGAACGTAAACCACCGCGATAATCAGTTCGCCGAACATCGTGGGCTTTCTGACTTCAATCGCCGCATCGCGAATGACTTGGGCGTGCGGTTTTCCGGCGTGATTTTCCGAGACTCGGCGAATGCAATTCTCGACCATAATGACCGAACTATCGACGATTAACCCGAAGTCGATGGCTCCCAAACTCATCAGGCTGGCGGTGATGCCGGTGGCCCACATTAAATTGGTGGCGAACAGCATCGACAACGGAATCGCCAAAGCCACCACCAGCCCGGCCCGAAAACTTCCCAGCATGAACAACAACACCAGAATCACCAACGCCCCGCCTTCGGTGAGGTTTTTCAAGACCGTGGAGAGCGTGCGGTTAATCAACGCGGCTCGGTCGTAAGTCACTTCGATTGTCACGCCTTCGGGCAAGGTCTCTTCGATTTTTTCCAAGCGGGCTTTGGCATTGACCACGACTTCGCGCGAGTTGGCTCCCACGAGCATCATCACCAATCCGGTGACGGCTTCGCCTCGGCCATCCCGCGTGACGGCTCCTTGGCGAGTCATGGGGGCAATCGCCACATCGGCCACGTCGCGGAGCAAAATCGGCGATTGACTGCCATCAGAATGCACGACAATCTGCTCGATGTCCGCGATCGTTTTCAGCAGGGCTTGCCCGCGAATGAATCGCTGCTCGCCATGATGCACGACATAACCGCCGCCCGCCGTCACGTTGTTGTTTTCCAGCCTTTTGAACAAATCTTCCAAAGAGATGCCGTAACTTGTGAGGCGGTCGGGATTGGGGCGGACTTCAAAGGTTTTGTAAAAGCCGCCGTGGGTATTGATCTCGGTCACGCCGGCGACTTCGCGGAGACGGGGGGCGATTTCCCAATCCAGAATGGTTCGCAGTTCCATCGCGGTGTAATCTTCGCCTCGGACCTCAAACTGCAAAATTTCCCCCAGCGCGGTGGTCAAGGGGCCGAGTTCCGGCTGCCCGTAACCGGGGGGAATGTTGGAAACCGCCTGCGGAAGCCGTCCCAAAACTTGCTGCCTGGCCCAATAAATATCGGTTCCTTCGTGAAACACCACCGTGACCACGGAAATCCCAAACCGGGAAATACTGCGAACTTCCTGCACATTTGGCAGGCCGCCCATTGCCCATTCCACGGGATAGGTGACGTACTGTTCCACTTCCACCGGCGAAAGCGCCCCGGCATCGGTGACGATTTGCACCTGCACGTTGGTCATGTCGGGCACGGCATCAATCGGCAGATGCACTGCGGCATAAAACCCGGCCATCGCCATCAATCCGATGAGGACAAACACCAAAAAGCGGTTGCCCAGCGAGAACTCGATTAACTTGGATAACATGAAGTGAAAAACCTCTCGCGACCGGAAGAATTTGTCTCCTCAGCCGCGAAGTAGTGGCAGCCTATGGCTACGGGTGTGATGGATGGTTGATGGAATCGGCTTGCTTGCCGTGTGCCGGCTTTGCGCGAGACCGTTGGGGGGAAGTCAATTATGACACAGGGGGCAAAGTCGCCGCAAGATCGCAGGCAAATGGTTTTGTTTTCCCAACAACTCGAAGAGGCGGTGCATGCCAACCGAGAAAATCACAATCTGCTACGTTCGCGGCCCGTCGCATTGGCCGGTGAGAGAGGGATTTCCGCCGCGATTTAACGGGTGATGCCCATAAGGCTTAAGGCCGAATTCCGCCGGGGAAAGATTCTCAAATTCCCGAAGCATTTGGCGCTTGACAAGCCTGGGAATCTTTAATAATCAGGGTGGAATTAGGAAAAGCGAATTTGGGGGCCGCCCCCGGAACTTCAACACGTTAGAGGTATGCGTAGATGGTCACTCTTAGCAACCAGGATCAGGAGACCAGAGCGGAAGTGATCGATCTGGCGAACCGCAGGATACCTTCCGATCAGGATCGCGAATGGAATCCATTTGCCTTAGAACCTTTGCCCACGCAGGAAATCTTCGCCCTCGATGAGGATGAAGATTACGACGATTATCTGTCGGATGATGGTGACGATGATGATGACCTCGATGATGAAGACGACTTCGACGATGATGACCTCGATGAAGACGATGAGGACGATTTCGATGAAGACGACGATTTCGACGACCTCGACGAGGAGGAATTCGATGAACTCGACGAGGACGACTTCGATGATGAGGACGACGATGACGACGACGAGGATGATGATGACGACGACTTCGACGATGACGATTATTGATCTTCGCCACGGTTCGCGGAGCGGCTAACACTTTTTGGAGAGGGAAGCAGCTTGTGGAAGGTTTGGCCGAAAAAATTGCCCAAGCAGGCGAATTCCTCCGCCGAAAATGGGCAAAGACCCCGCAAATCGGTTTGATTCTGGGCACGGGTCTCGGCGGTTTGGCCGCGGAAATCGAAGCCGACCTGCAAATTCCCTACGGCGAGATTCCGCACTTTCCCACCTCGACCGTGGAATCCCACGCGGGACAATGGACCTGCGGAACTCTGCGAGGCCGCCCGGTGGTGGCGATGGAAGGCCGCTTCCATTATTACGAAGGCTATTCGCTCGAAGAGGTGACGTTTCCCATCCGCGTGATGAAAGCCCTCGGCGTCGAGACGTTGTTCCTCACCAACGCGGCCGGCGGAATGAACCCGCAATACGATCTGGCCGATGTGGTCATCATCGAAGACCACATCAGCTTTCTGCCGGACAATCCCTTGCGGGGAGTCAACGATGACGATTTAGGCCCCCGCTTCCCCGACATGCTGGAACCCTACGACAAAACTCTGGTGAAGTTGGCCCGCGAAACCGCCTTGGAGTTGGGCATTCCCGCCCACAAAGGCGTGTTCGTGGCGGTTCCCGGCCCCAATTTGGAAACCCGTGCCGAGTACCGCATGCTCCGCCAATGGGGAGCCGATGTGGTGGGCATGTCCACCGTTCCCGAAGCCATCGCCGCTAAGCACGCCGGTCTGCGGACGGTGGCGTTCTCCATCGTGACGGATCTCTGCCTGCCCGATGCCTTGGAACCGGCGGACATTCAAAAAATCATCACCGTCGCCGGTCGTGGCGGCGAACGCTTGGGCCGCCTCATCGCCCGCATGATCGAAAAACTCGACGATTGCCCGGCTCACATCACCGAGAAGTAATTCTCCACCGCGAAGTCGAAGGCTTGGTTCGAGAGTTTTTTGGGCTGCTTCTTGTACACGCAGAAATTGCGAACCTGCAACAACAAATCGCGCGGCTGGCAGGCACGAAACGGGCGTTTGACGGCTTCGTAGTGCTTTTCGATCAGATAGTCCACGCAATCGGCGTCGTATTCGAACCCCATCAGCGGGGTCATCAGCTTGAACAACGCCAAGAATTCCTCTTTGGAGGGATCGGGCACTTCGATCTTGTAGGGAATCCGCCGCAAAAACGCCCCATCCACCAAGTCTTTCGGTTCCAGGTTGGTCGAGAAAATAATCAACTGATCGAACGGCACTTGGATTTTCTTCCCGCTGGGCAGATTCAAAAAGTCGTACCGTTTTTCCAAAGGCACGATCCAACGGTTGAGCAGTTCATCCACCGGCATCGTCTGACGGCCGAAGTCGTCGATCACCAACGTGCCGCAGTTGCTTTTCAGTTGCAGCGGCGATTCGCAGATTTTGGTGGTTTGGTTCTGAGTGACTTCGAGTTGGGCCATCGTCAATTCCCCGCCCGCAATCACGGTGGGGCGTTGGATCAGAATCCAGCGGGCATCAATCCCGGAGAGATCGAACAGCCCTTCGTCCCGGCTTTCTTCAATCGCTTTGTGAATGCCGGGATCGTACAGCCGAATGATGTCGCCGTCGATTCCCAAAGCGCGGGGAATCCAAATCGTGCTGCCGAAGCATTGGGTGATGCGTTCCGCGATGCTGGTTTTTCCGTTGCCCGGTTCGCCGAACAAAAACATGCCCCGCCCGGAATTGACCGCCGGCCCCAACCGATCCAGCATGGAATGATTGATGATCAGATCGGCGAAGGCTTTTTTCAGATCATCTTCGGTGGCTTCCTGCTTGGCGATGCTTTGGGCTTCCATCGCCTTGAGATATTCGCGCAGACTGACCGGAGCCGCCCCGAAATAAGTGCATTCCTGGTTGTAGCGATACGCCCGGTCGCGGCCGGCTTCGGTGATGGTGAACTCGTAGTCCCCCATCTCGGCGGCTCCCTTGAATGCCACCAGTTGCTGCTGCTTGAGTTGCTTGAGAATCGGATCGACGATCAAAAACGGCAGGCAAATTTGCGAGCAAATGTTTCGACCCGTGGAAGACCCTTTGGACATCAGGAATTTCAAAACCAGCCGTTCGACTTCCTCGAACGTCAACCCCGTTTGTTCGAGAGATTCGACGGCCTTGGGGCGGAACGTGTCTTCACTCGCCGCTTCGCCGCCCAACAGCGTGTTCACCCGCTCGAACAACTCGGCCAAGTCGCGTTGCGGTTTCTTCACGTCGGGCGTTGTATCGACCACCACATCGTCCGGCGATTCGCCCAACAGCCCATCGCGGGAATCGACTGTATCAATCGCGTCCATCGCCGCTTGCATTCGCTCGGCGGCATCGGAGAGCGACATTTCCCCTTCTTCCTCATAATCCGCAGAATCCTCGCAATCCGGCGGTTCCTCAAAATCGTCAAACGCCAAATCCAGATCCTCAAACGGATCGGCTTGGTCTTCTTCCACGGGGGATTCGGCGGGGGATTTGGTTTTCATCCCCTTCAATTCCGCGAGAAATTCCGCCGGCGACAGCTTTGAATTTCGGTCGGTCATGGCTTTGATCTTTGTCCAAGAGGAGAATCTGGCAGTGAAAACTAGGTCACGTTGGCGGGTCAGTCAAATGCGTTTACGGTTTCTCTTCCGTTTTGAGCTTGATATGATGAAATCACGCGATTCAACACTTTCCCTCTGCAAAGCGAGCCGGTTCTAATGACAACGCCGCCATTGGATCAAAACCGAAACCCATCCCAAAATTCCCTCAGCCGACGCCGGGCGATTTCCGTGGGCGGGCTGGGCATGTTGGGCCTGACGATGCCCCGCCTTTTACAAGCCGCCCAAGAGCAAACGCGGCCCGCTCCGCCGGTGAAAGCGAAATCGGTGGTGTTTTTGTACCAGTTCGGCGGGCCGAGCCATCTCGAAACCTTCGACATGAAACCCGAAGCCCCGGATGGCATTCGCAGCCACTTCGGCACAATTGCCTCCAGCCTGCCGGGGCTGAGGGTTTGCGAGCATCTGCCCAAGACCGCCCAGGTGATGCACAAGGTCACGCTGGTTCGCAGCATGCAGCACACGATGAAGAACCACAACTCCGCCTCGTATTATGCCCTCACCGGCAAAGCCCCGCCGGTGGATGACATCCGCCTGCAGGGATTCGCAGGAACTCTTTCCTGCCTACGGTTCGGTGGTGGATCGCTTAAGCCCTCTAACCAACGGCCTGCCCACGTTCGTTTCTTATCCTTACGTCATCCGGGATGGAGCCATCACGCCGGGCCAGCACGCGAGTTTTCTGGGCAAAGCCCACGATCCGCTTGTTAGTCACCGAAGACCCCAACGACCCAAACTTCAAACTCCCGCAACTGAGCCTGCCGGGGAATTTCAATCCCGACCGCCTCGCCAACCGCCGAGCGATGCAGCAGACTCATCAATCAGCAATCGCGGCTGTTAGATTACTCCGCCCAAGCTCAGGGTTTGAATGCCTACTACGAACGGGCGCTGTCGATGTTGAACTCGTCCAAAGTTCGCGAAGCTTTCGACTCTCTCAAGAACCGGAAAGCCATTCGCGAAGCCTACGGACGCACCACCTACGGCCAAAGCTGTCTGCTAGCCCGCAGACTCGTCGAAGCCGGCGTGAAGTTCATGAACGTGTATTTCTCCAACGGCATCGGCGGACAAAAAAACGACAGCGGCGGTTGGGACACGCACGGCTTCAACAACACGCGGATGTATCCCATCCTCAAAGCCTGGCATCTGCCGATCACCGAACACACGCTGCCGGTCTTTTTGAATGATTTGGATGAACGCGGTTTGCTCGATGAAACCCTTGTGGTGTGGATGGGCGAATTTGGCCGCACGCCGAAGATCAACGAAAACATCAGCCGCGACCACTGGCCGCAGTGTTACACGGTTCTGCTCGCGGGCGGCGGCGTGAAACGGGGTTTCATTTACGGAGCCAGCGACCGCCACGGAGCCTACCCCGACCAAGCCCCGTCAGCCCCGACAACCTCGCCGCCACGATGTTTCACCTCTTGGGCATCAACCACGAAACCGAAGTCCACGACACCCTAAACCGCCCCCTCCCCATCGCCGCCGGCAAACCGATTTATAACGTCATGGCGTGAAAAACCGTCAACTCCAGGTTGCACACACGATTCCGAAATACGCCATCGGAATGGAACCGAACTAATGGATTAACGTGGCAAGAGAGAATGGCAGGCGGGAGCCTGCCATACATTTACTGGACGTCGACGAATTCTTTGTTCGACCGGAGGAACGCGGAAAAGGGTATGCACGGGAACTCTGCAGTCGGGTCCAACTTCTAGCTAGGCTATGAGCGTTTGAATCTTTTTAATCATACAAAAGAGCATTGGGTCTATGAAAATAAAGTCTTTGCAATTGAACCGATTTAGGCAGTTTTTCCAAACCGATATTCAATTCGGAAACTTCAACATCTTAGTTGGGCCTAACAACGCCGGGAAAACAACAGTTTTGCATGCAATTCGTGCATTTTTCTCTTTAATGAATGGCCAGGTGCGCTTCGAGGGTTCCCCTCCGAAGCCAGTTTTTCATCGCCGTTATTTGACCAACGTAGAAGACCTCATACCCACACCGGATCACCGTGAGCTTTGGTACAAAAAACAAGCCGGTTCACATTGCAAAATTTCGCTGACCTTTGAGGATGAACAAAAATTTACAGTTCTATTGCGGCAACAATTCGGCCAAGTTCATGTCGCAACCGAAGAGTTGCCAGCGTTCAAACAGCCCGCAGATTACGACAAGTATATTGAAAGGTCAGTGGCCTTCATACCGGGGTTGGTAGGTGTATTAGTCGATGAACCATTTGCTTCCTTCGCTCGTCGTAACTCCTTGGCTTCACAAGGTCGATACTCAGAGATATTTCGCAGCAGCCTCCATCAATTGCATGACCGAGATAATACTCGCCTTCAAAAGCTTAATGATGTGCTGCTGGAGTTGTTTGGTGTCAGTGTTTCAAGAGTCGCATTTGATCCTGAAGCTGATGAGTATGTTACGGTTGAGTATGTAAGAGATGACACAAATCTTGACATTGTATCAGCAGGTTCCGGTCTTCAGCAACTAGTTCAAATTTTAACTTATATTTATTTGACATCACCTCAGATTTTGCTGATTGACGAGCCAGACGCCCATTTACACAGTCAGCTTCAAGGCCGCCTTGGTGCCCTCTTACGGCAAATAGCTTCTGATCTTGATGCTCAAGTCTTTATTTGCACTCATTCGCTAGATTTGATTGATACCGCTGGCCCAGAAGAGGTGATAGTCGTTGAAGCAAAACGGAAGACAATCCGTCCACTTGCGGCTAATGCTGATATTGTCTCAGCGATGGCCTCTGCGGGAATAGTTGATAACTCCTCACTTTCTCGCATCATCGCCTCACGTCGTATGGTTGTACTAGAGGATAAGAACACAGCATTGTTCAAGGTCATCGACCGTTTAACTGGTGCCGGGCTATTCACTTTCGCCAGTGGTGCATTCGTCAAGAGTGCATTGGGGCAAAGTAACTTTCCGCAATACAAGGAGCTTGCGGACATTCTTACTGGATTCACGGATCGACCTGTCGAATTGACCTTCATTCACGACAGAGATGGCCTGCCAGATTTCCTAGCCGATTTGTTCCTGTCATCAATGGCAGAAAAAGACATGGATGTCCATTTGCTTGGTCGCCATGAACTAGAAAGTTATCTCATCGACCCTGAATTGGTCTCAGATGCGCTTAGGAACAAAATTACAAGTGAAAATGCTAAAAAGATGATTATTGATTCGGGAAAGAAACTTCTTCAAGAAGCCAGACAGCGATGCCGGAAGAGTGCAAAGGAGGTAAACCGGCACTTGAAGGGAGATAAAAAATTCAAAGAAGATGCCCTTGAGCTAGACAGCGATAAGTGGTTTGATGGATTGGATAGTAGTAACTGGGAAGTTATTGCTAGGGTTTGGCCCGGAAAAGAGCTAGTCAATGAGTTGCGTTCAAGGATTAAGAACGAATTCGATTTGGAATTGCGACCCGGTCAATTGGCAGCTTCGCTTAAGGCATCACATTTACCACATGAGCTAAAAGACTTTTGGATCGGATTAGCACCACGGCATCAATTATCTCCGACGAAACAAAATAATACAAAGAAAACTAAGAAGGCGATTCGCAAAAAGGTGACAACGAAATCATCAAATACTTCAGCAAGAATTAAGGCACGGAAGTCGCCTGTCAAGAAAAAGTCATCATAGGATTATTCCCGGCAGGGTGACTGGGGTCAGACTGCCGCGAGTGGCACTCAATCTCGATGCGACGGTATCGGCAGCCTGCCCCCAGACGTGCCAACATTGACACAACTGGGGGCAGTTTTCGATTCCACGTTTTCTTAACGCCACGCCGGGTGCCACTAAACGCCAGTAACGATTTTGGTGTCAACAACACCTTGTGTTACCTAAATAACCCAGAATCACAAGTTTGCCTTTAGCACCGCCTTCAATTAACGCGAAACAAGTGTTATGGGTTAAATAAATCAAATAGAATTATTGGGTAAAATTTAGACACAACATATTATTATAAAATCACTTGTGTCTCTGGATTAAAAATCGTTACCGGCGTTGGGTGCCACGTGCAACTTGTTGCCAGTGCCTTCGCGGGGTTTTTCCGATATCAAGTTTGGAATCGAAACACACGGGCAGCAAGCGGCCACCCATTTTCCACCCAATAGAGAGGATATGACCGATGGCGAGCGACGATCCGGAACTGAAACGGCGGCAGGAGGTGGAGGAAGAACTCGCTCAGCTCTCGGCGAGGGAGCGTCAAGAGCGGGGCTGGGCAATTTGGAGTTTGCTCGCCGTTTCCCTTCTGTTTTATCTCGCGGTGGGGTTTTGGAGTTCGGGAGAAGCCGGGGCTTGGACGGCGTGTTTTGTCATTGTGATTCGATTGATTATCCTCGTTCCCATCGGCCTATTGAGCTGTTTCGTGGGGGCGATGATTCTGAAAACCTCGTTCGGCACGCTCGGCTCCGCCTCGCTCAAGTTGACGACCCTGTTTGTCGTCTCGGATGCCGTGGCTTCCTTTGCTGGTCTGTTTTCCGAGGACAATCTTCTCACCGTTCTCATTTATGTCCTCACACTCCTCATCTCCCTTTGGCTGCTGGCCTGGCTGTTTAAGCTGGAGCCGCTCGAGGTGTTCTATTTCGCCATTATCATGACGGTCGTTCGCTGGGGAACCCTCTCCTTAGCGAATCAGGTCTTCGAATGGTTGAACCTGACAGTGTAGTCGCTTCGTCGTTGGTCAATCATGCCGCGGGATTTTGAGATTAGGGGGCCAAGGGATTTTTGGTGGGCAGTAAGTGTAGGGCCGGCTGTGCCGACCTTTTTGGAGAACGGGCCGGTCCACCCATCAATGGCCGGCACAGCCGGCCCTACCTCACTGCCCACCAAGACGGTAAACGAAATCAATTAGTGAGCGGTGCCCACCCTGCTTCACTTTGGGCCTTTCACGATTCACATCACCAAGGGACAATGGCAAGATGCACAAGCGACGGCAAATCAAGGATGCCCTGGGGCGGATTTGGACAATTCAAAAGGTTCACCAAAGCGAAGCCGAGGCGGCGGACTTTGAGTTCTGGTATCACGGCCTGACGCCCGCGGAGCGGGTGCTCGACGTTTATGAGGCGTTGGAATCGAGCCTGAAAGCCAAAGGGATCCATAGTGTACCCCGATTTCGAAGAGTTCATCGCCGAGTGAAATGCCCATTGAGTCAAGTACCTGGTCGTGGGAGCGCACGCACTCGCACATCACACCCGCCCCAGAGCGACTCCGACAGCCAGTGGCCTGATCTACCGAACTTACCTCCCGCTGATTTGTAGGGGGACTAGTACGGGGTCGGGGGGGAGGTTGGGAACGGGGATGTCTTCGGGGGCGAGGACGGTGTCAATCAGGAAGTGGAACAGTTGTTGCAGTTCCTCCGATTCAATTTCTTCCACCAAGGCTTCGGCGCGGGTGCGGGATTTTTCGATTAAGACCTCGGCTTTGTCGAAGACCTTGTGCTTCTCGAACAACTCGCGAAGCCGGGCGATTCTTTGGGCGGCGGGATCGCGGCTTTCCAACAGGCGATGCAGGGTTTGGCGGTCGGTTTCGTTGGCGGATTGATAGGCCAAGGCCAACAGCACGGTGGGCCGGAGCGAGAGAGCATCTTGGCCGGCGATGAGTTTGTTGTCCGCATCGCCGCGCCAGTCTTTCAGGTCGTTTAAGATCTGAAAACCCACGCCCACTTGCCGGGCGAATTGGGGCAGAAATTCTTCGTAGGCGGTGGTGGGGCCGGCCATGCGAAGGCCCGCATAAAGTGCGGCCTCGAAAGCTGGTGAGGTTTTTAGAGCGTAGATTTGCAGGGCATCTAAGGGCGTGAGTTCCGCTTGGGGGGCGGACTGCCATGCCATCTCGGCCCCTTGGCCATCACAGAGTTTGACGTGGGCAGCGGACATGCGGTCGAGAATGTCGGCGGCGGCTTCGGCTCCAATTTCGTTCCGGGCGGAACTCACCAACCGATAGCCCAACCCGATAAGATGATCGCCCACGTTGATGGCCGTGCCCAAATCGTGCCGGCGGTGCAGGGTTTCCTGGCCGTAGCGGTATTGGTCATCATCTTCGATGTCATCGTGAACCAGCGAGGCTTTGTGAAAGGCTTCAATCGCCATCGCCACCCGGCCCACTCCATCGGAATACGTCAAATCTTTCTCACTGCCGGGACCGGCGAAAAGCCCTTTGGCTCCGGTGAGGGCATCGTAAGCGGCGAGCGTCATAAATGGCCGAAACCGCTTGCCGCCGTGGGCCAGCCAATCGTAGGAGATTTGCTCGGTGCGCCCCAATGGGCTGGCTGTTGAAGCGGATGTTTTGGTGCGAATGCGAGGTAACAGAGTTTCAAAGCGGTCTTCAAACAATTGGTTGGCAGCCCGCATCAAAGGCACGTAACTGGAAGTTTGCGGCTCGGGCAGGGGTTCGTATTTTTCGAGCACGTCCCACACCCAAGATTCATCCAGCGTGGTGTTTTTGCAATCGCCGGAGTGCAGCGGAATCGCATAGCTGGGCACGCCGGCGATGAGAACTTTGTCGATGGCTTTTTCCAAGACGTTCAAGCAAGCCACGCCCAAAATGCCGTCGATGTAGCCGGAGACGATGATCTTGAGCACTATCGGCGAGCCTTCCGCGACCAGCACCTTATAGCCCAATTGCTCGGCTTTGACTTTGTAATCTGCGATTGAGCAAGCTCCGCAGCGTTCGCAGTCCAGGCCGAATTCATCGTAATCGGCGGGGCAGCCCTCGGCGTGTTTCAGGCAGTGGGGCAACAACAGCATGCGGCGGTTGAAGGGCATCGCCAGGAATTGCCGCTTCCAAAAGAAGTTGCCGACCAGCACCATCGCGAAGCCCAGATATTTTTCCGGCAAGTTCATCTGGGCGAGGAGTTCCCTGCCGTGGCTTTCCAATTCGCCTTTATTGAAGGGCCGGGATTTGTCCAAGGGTTCCGCGTAGCGTTCGGCGGCGGCTTTGATTTCTTCCCTGAGCGCCAAAGTATCGGGCACATCTTTGAGATGGCTGGTGCTGGCTCGCTGGCGTTTCCGCTTCACGGGCGCGGGATCATCCCCGTTCGCAGCGCGGGAAGACGAGAGGTTTTGAGAAGTCTGGATGTCGGGCGAATCGTGATGCGAAGTCGGAGCAATGGACACGGGCTTCTCCTCAAAAGTTCGGCGGTCGAGTCACGCGAGGGCAACTCGCCGAGGGATTCAGGTGCTGGGCATTCTATCGGCGGCAGGGGAAACGTTGGCGGGAGTTGGGGGAGGTAGGGCTTCGGGTTTCAAAGTCCGCACTGCTTGTCCCAAGCAGCCGACAGTGAAAATCAGCGGATACAGCCCCTCAAAATACCATAATTTCGCGAAATAGAAACCGATGGGCGTGGTCTCCCGATAAGTCCCGTGTTCCACCCGCTCCATCAACCAAGCCAACCCGCGCTCTGTCGGCATGGCATTCGGTTCCCACGAGAGCAGAATTTCGACGGCAAGGGCGGTCTCTTCCACGCTGGAAGGAGTTCCTTTCATGCCGCCCCAACCGCCATCGGGGTTTTGGTTTTCCTGTAACCATTGAACCCCGCGGAGCGCGATGGGGTTCGTTTTCTGTTCGGCATCGCGGTAAGCCGCCAAGACCCGCGCGGTTCCGTAGGTGGGGTTTTCCTCATGCGGGGCATGCTGATTGCCGAACCACAAAGGCAGCCAAGAACCATCTTGGCGCTGTTGTTTCTTTAGATATTTGAACCCACGAAAGACGGCGTGCGCTTCTGGAAAATAGAGAGGTTCGAGATTGGTTCGATCCATGATTGTGAAACCCGGATCAAAGAGAACGCCGAACCTCCGTTTGCCATAATCAATCATCGCTCGCAGGCAATGGGCGGTGATGTCCGGGGCACTGCGGTCGAAGGGCAACGTGCCCCAGCCTTTGCAGAACGTGGGAAACCCACCATCGCGATTTTGCAATTTCAACAGCCAACCGATGCCATTTTCGAGCGATTGGGAAACTTTGGGATCTAAACGGCTTTGTCCCATCTCTCCTTCTTCCAATTGCATCAATGCCAGCATCGCACCCGGCGTGTCATCGGCATCGGGGACTCCGCCGGGCAGGTTCGTCCAAGCCCAACCGCCGGGGTCTGCGTTCGTGTAAGGATGCACGGTTTTGTATTGCTGGTCGAGCAGCCAATCGCGAATCGCGGGGCGATCTTCTTCCGGCAGATCGTCTCCCAAGGCGTGAACTGCCAGCGTGGTGGTCCAGGTGGAAAGATTGGTGTCGATCGGCCAACTGCCATCCGGGCGGACGGAGTCGAGCAAAAACTGCACACCATTTTTGGCCACGCGATGTTTCGACAAGCCCATGCCCGCGAGGCTCATGGTGACGAAACTCGTCAGCGGGGCCGCTTCGAAAAAGCCGCCGTTTTCCGGTTGAATTTTTTCCAGCACCCGCAGGCTGGGTTTCTTCGCGAGCCTTCTTAAAAACCGCGTGAGCGGGTTCCAAGTTTTGCGGTGATGATGGCGAACTTGTCCAATTGCGATCAACGCCGGCAGTGCATAGCTGACGACCGGCAATTTTACCGTCTTATAAAACTTGGCCGGTAGGCAGGCCAACTCGAAGGGCAAGGCTTGGATTTCCTTCCATTGGACCAAACCCGCCAGCGCGCAATGCGTGAGGATGGGGATGGAAAAAGTTTTGTCCTTGCCGTAGCGGGCGATGATCGCGGGCACGCCGCCGACTTGGTCGATCCAGGCGATGGCTTTTTCCACGCTGCTTTGATATTGGGCTTCGGTTTTCGTGGCGTGAAATACCGCACGGGCCAGCATGGTGGTGGAGATGTTGCTCAGGCTTTTGGTGGTATCGCCCCAACCGCCATCGGGGTTTTGATGCTCCGCCAACCATTTGAGGCCGTGGGCGATCAACTCGGAAAACTCGCCGCCTTCATCCTGTTGGACCAAGTGCAACGCCATCACCGCCGTCGCCGTGGAAAGGGCCGAGGTGGACAACTCGCCCACCCAATGCCCCGCAGGCGTGCGTTCGGCCAGAAGCGCCGATTTCGCGGTTTCGTAACATTGCCTGAGCCGGGAAGAGAGCAAATTGAAACCTTGGGTCCAAGTGGTGGAATGGGAAGGTTCTTTTGGATTCCACAAAACCAGCGGGCTGATGCCCACCGCTCGCCTAAAGATCCAAATCGTCCAGGCCGTTCATGAGGTCGTCGAGTTCATCTTCTTCGTCTTGGGCGAGTTTGCTGGAAACGCCTACGGACATACCCACGGCTTCGCGGCCATCGGCGACCAGTTCCGCATCGCGTTCGGCCACCGCCAAATCCAGTGGAGAGATGTCGGTCGCTCCGAACAACTTGGACAAGTCGATTTTGAAAGTCGCCACTTCGCCATCGGCTCCGGCAATTGCGGAATCTTTATGGCCGGGGAAGATAATCGCGTTCTCCGGGCAAACCCGGCTGCACGCCGGGCAGCCTTTTTTGCAGTTGTCCTGTTCTTCGACCAAAATGCGGTCGATCTGATCCACGCCGTACACGCCGAACAGGCAAAAGTCGATGCACTCCATGCAGTTGGTGCAACGGCTGTAGTCGATGACGGGATACCAACGGCGTTTCGTCGGCTCTGCAATCACGTTTCCGTTTGCTTTCTGCCCATTGCCATTTTGCCCGTTTCCGGTGCTGGCGGGTTCGGGGGCGAGGTAACGGTCGAGTTGCTCTTTCTTCGGGCTGCCTTCGATCCAGTCCAAAAGCTGCACAGTTTGCACGCTGGATTCCTTGGCGATGCGGTCGATTTCGTCCAGATAGGTTTGGGGATCGGGGCTGATCCGCAAATCCAAGACGTAGATTTTGCGGTTGGGGACGTTGACCGAGCCGATGCCTTCCCGTTCCTGCGTGTCTTCTTCCTCTGCGTTAAATTCTTCTTCGTCTGATTTGAGGAGCGTGAAACCTTCATGCCCCCGGACGCCTTGGCGGTCGAGAATCCAGCGGGCGGCCCTGGGATACAGCCAAGACAAAATCACGACGTGGCCCGGAACCGAGGCAAAAACAACATCCCCGTATGATCGCTGCTCATGTCGTAAACGTGCGGCACGATGGAAACATCCACATCAGACGCCATAATCAGCGAGGCAGCGATTTCTTCTTCCAAATTGCGTTTGACGGGGTTTTTCCCTTGATGTTGGGAAATCACCACGCTGATTTTCTTGCCTGCCATAAGTGCCCTGTTATCTCTCGAAAATTTCTCGTAACCCGAAGCGTCAGCGAGGGAAGGAAGGAAAGCCTCGCTGAGGCTTCGGACTATGATTTTTGCATCCCCGAAAACTTGGGATATGTGACTTACTGAACTTGCCCCTTGATCAGCCGTTGGTCTTTTTCCCAGCCGGCTTCCAGGCGTTCCAAATACGCTTGAGGGGCAAGCAACTCGGCTTCGGTTTCCAACTCGAACAGCCAGCCGGCTTCGTAATTGTCGGCGTTGATGGCGGAAGGATCTTCCAGAAGCGCCTCGTTAAACTCCAACAGCTTTCCGGCGAAAGGCGTATAAAGACTGGAAAGCGCCTTCGAGCTTTCAATCTCGCCAATCTCTTGCCTTTTCTTTGACTTGGGTTTGGGAGTCGATGGCCCATTCCAAAAAGTAAACATCTTGCAACATCCGCACAGAATACGCGGTGAATCCCACGCGGAACGGCGATTGGCCGTCGGCTTCTTTGGGTTTCAGCCATAAATGATTGGGAGCATACCAGCGGTCGGCGGGAATCCGCGCTTCGTACTTTCCCATCATGAAGATCAAGTCGTCGGACATGACAGGCTTATTAACACTCTCGCGGGTTTTCGGATCAAAATTGGTGGAAGGATGAAGATCAAGGCTAGGGGGAATCGGCGGAACTTTTTTCCATTTTTCGCTGTCTAAATAGTAGAAACTCTTTTGCCCCCAGATGCAAGCGGGGGCTAAGAAAGAGGGCGAGATCGGGAGGCGGGGAGATTGGGAGAATCAGATGCCAGAGTTCAGAACCAAGCTCAGTACACAATAAATTCCAAGCCGACGACTTGCTTTCGCACTGAAAAAATGTCGAGGGGCAAGGGGCAAGAGCCAGAAAAGAGCGGACGGCAGAGGCCCGGAAGAAAACACACTAAAAACTCATCTGAACACATTTTCCTCCGGCAAGTGCCTCTTGTCGCACTTGGGGGGATCGGATAAACTCGGTTAGTTTGGGGACTTTTAACCCATCTTCATCATGCGGACTCTTTTCTGAGGATCGGAACAGGCTTATGAGACTTAAGGCTCCCACGTACACAGCCGTGTTTCTCACACTTTTGATGGGGGCGATTATCGCCTGCGGATTTATTGCCCACGCCTATTCCGGCCCGCCCGATACCGCCGCGGAGACGACCAAACTGGTCGCGGGCATGATTACCCGCTTTCACATCAGCCAAAAACCCATCGATGATGCCGTCTCCGAACAGTTGCTCAACCGCTTCCTCGAAGAAATCGATCCGCAAAAGCTGTATTTCACGCAAGCAGACATCGACAAGTTCAGCAAATTCAAGGACGACTTGGACGATGAAATTCTGAAAGGCGACGTGAAATTCGCGTTCGACGTTTATGACCGCTACGATGCCATCGTCAAAGACCGCATGAAATTGGCCAAGAAGCTGATCGATGCCGACTACGATTACACCAAAGATGAGTCGATGGTGACCGATGCGGATAAACTGCCCTGGGCCAAATCCGAACAAGAAATTGAAGACCGCTGGCGGAAACGCATTAAGTACGATCTGCTGATTCTCAAACTCGACGGCACAGAACTCGCCGATGCCCGCAAAACGGTTGCATAAGCGCTACGAAACATCGGAATCCGTGCTCAGCCAGACGGACGATGCGGAAAAGCTGGAAACTTATTTGTCCGTCGCTCACGCATTGCTTCGATCCGCATTCCAGCTTCATGTCGCCGGAATCCAACGAAGATTTCCAGATTCAAATGCAGCTTCGCCTGCAAGGCATCGGGGCGGCATTGGGGTCGGAAGACGGTTACACCACGGTGCGCTCAAATTGTGCCCGGCGGAGCCGCCGACAAAGACAAACGCCTGCAAATCGGCGATAAGATCATCGGCGTGGCCCAAGCCGAAGGCGAGTTTACCGACATCGTGGAAATGAAGCTCTCCCGCGTGGTCGAACTGATTCGCGGCAAAGCGGGAACCAAAGTTCGCCTGCAAGTCAAACCGAAAGCCTCCCCCAACGAGGTCAAAGTTTACGAACTCACCCGGCAAGTCATCGAGTTGAAATCATCAGAAGTCAAAGGCGAAATCATCGAGACCGGCAATGCAAATGGATGGGCGGGCCTAACTGATCGCATCGGCATCGTTAACATTCCCTTCGTTCTATCGCGATTTTGAAGCCGCCCGCAAAGGCGATGAGAACTTCAAAAGCACCTCCCGCGATGTGGCGAAAGTTCTCGACGATTTCAAAAAACAAGGCGGCGTGGATGCCGTGGTCGTCGATCTGCGAATGAACGGCGGCGGTGCGCTCAGCGAAGCCATCGAAGTCACCGGCTTGTTCATTAACGAAGGCCCCGTGGTGATGGTCAAAGAACTCAACGGCAACACCAAGGACTCGATGACGACCGGAAAACGGCGTGGCCTACGGCGGTCCGTTGGTCGTGTTGACCAATCGGCTTTCGGCCTCGGCTTCGGAAATCTTCGCCGGAGCCATCAAAGATTACGGACGCGGTTTGATCGTGGGCGACACCACGACCCACGGCAAAGGCACCGTGCAAAACGTGATGCCCGTCACCCGACGATTGTTCCGCTTGCTGCAACCCCGGCGAAGACCGCGGAGCTTTGAAGTTGACCATCAACCAATTCTACCGCGTCAATGGGCAACAGCACCCAAAACGATGGCGTGCATTCCGATGTGGTCTGCCTTCGCTGTTGGATCACATGGACCTGGGCGAATCCTTCATGGACAACGCCTTGAAAGCCAGCAAAATCGATGCCATCGCCCATGAGCAACTACGGCAAGGTCAAACCGGAATGGGTCAAAGCACTCAAGCAAAAAAGCCAAAAACGGTGGCGGCCGACCCCGAATTTCAGAAGACCGAGAAACGCATCGCGATGTTCTTGGAACGCAAGAACCGCAAAATCGGTCTCGCTCAACGAAGCCGCCTTGAAGAAAGAACAAGACGCCGACAAGAAGCTAAATGATGATGATAAGGATAAAGATAGAAGACAAAGACAAGGACAAAAATGGCGAAGAACCGCCGATCTTCGCAGACACGCCTTACGATAAAGAAGTGCTGCACATCACCACCGACTATTTGCAGATGGCGAAGGATCTCAAAACCGTGAAGAAGTAATCGCCAGCCGCTTTTCAACTTTCCACCGCCAGGCGTTTTCGTGAAAACGCCTGGCGGTGTTTATGGGCGGATCAAAAAACTCACTTCCCTCGCTTGCACTTGGGACAAGTTCGCGTTTCGGGGGTGTTCAGCATCGTTCGAGCAATAACTGTCGTGCGAAAATGAGCAAAGGGTGTCACGCTTATGGCTTTGCATGAGCATGGGTTTGTCAAAGTAGAACGCCGAAGCATGCTCATCCAAAGCGATGAGCATGCCACCCAAAAACTTCCGGCGCAAAACGGACAGTAATTGATCGAACGATGCTTAGTTGCGATTCGTGGCGGCTTCCATCAGGCTTTGTTCGCGGAACTCGCCGCGCTCGAACTCCCCCGTCAGCCGGCCTTCGCAGAGAACCAAAATCCGATCACAGAGCATCATCAGTTCCGGCAGTTCGCTGGAGGTGATGAGGATGCCCAAACCTTCCCGGCAAAGCTGGTCGATGATTTTATAAAGCTCCGCCTTGGCTCCCACATCAATGCCCCGCGTGGGATCATCCAAAAGCAGCACCGCCGGCTGCGTTCGCAACCAGCGGGCCAAAATGCACTTCTGCTGATTGCCTCCGCTCAGGCTGGCAATCGGCGATTCCGTACCATCGGTTTTGATGCCCAAAAACTCGATGGATTCCTCGGCAACACTTTGCTCTTGGGGGCCGGAAATCAATCCACCCTTCAACACGTCTGCCAAGCTGCAAAGCGTGATATTTTCCCGCACCGAAAGATGCCCGAACAACCCCAACCGTTTGCGGTCTTCGGTCACGAACGCCAACCCTTTTCGCATGGCTTCGGCGGGATGCTCGAAGCGAACCTGTTGGCCATTCACCAAAATTTCCCCCAAAGGCGGTGGCGAACTCACGCCGAACAAACTTTCCAAAAGTTCCGTGCGCCCGGCTCCCATCAGCCCGGCGATGCCCAACACTTCGCCTTTTGCGAGCGAAAACGAAATGTCTTTCAGCCGCCACTGGCGGGCGTGCCCCGGCCAAGGCAGAGAGAGACGGTTGACCTCCAACACGCATTTTCCCATCCGTCGGCCTTGGCCCAAAACGGTCTCTTCGATCTCGCGGCCCACCATTTGATGAGTGATCTCGCGGGACGTAGTTTGCTCGCGGAAAAACGTGCCCACAAATCGGCCATCCCGCAGCACGGTAATCCGCTCGGAAAGACGGAAAACTTCTTCCATTTTGTGCGAGATATAAAGCATCGTCACGCCCCGCTCTTGCAGGCGGGCCATCACGCGAAACAACCGCTCGACTTCGCCTTCGGTCAGTGCGCTGGTGGGTTCATCCATGATGAGAATTTCCGCCTCCCGCGACAACGCCTTGGCGATTTCGACCAATTGCTGATCGCCCACGCGAAGTTCGCCCACCGGTTGGGTGGCGGAAAGGCTGCATTCCAATTCCGCGAACAACGCCTCGGTTTCCCGCAGCATCGCATGCTCGTCCAGAAATCCCCAAGCCGTAGTTTTCTCGCGGCCTAAAAAGATGTTGGCCGCCGTCGAAAGTTGCTCCACCAGATTCAATTCCTGATGGATGATGCTCACGCCGGCGGCCTCGGCATCGCGAGTGCTTTGGAACACCGCGTGCTCTCCCCGCAGCAGAAATCGGCCTTCGGTGGGCGTTTCCACGCCGGAGAGAATTTTCATCAGCGTGCTTTTGCCGGCTCCATTTTCCCCCACAATCGCATGCACTTCGCCCGGTTGAATGTCGAAGCTCACTTCTTCAAGTCGCCGTGACTCCGGGAAAACGCTTGGTGATGCCTTGAATGGAGATGATGGGGGAAACGCTCATCGCGGAAGCCTGGCGCGGTCATTCAACCGGGTTTTTGAGGATGCCGATGTGTTCGATCTCGGCTTCGATTTGGTCGCCCGCTTTCAGGTATTTCCCCTTGGCGAAACCCACGCCGGACGGCGTGCCGGTGGAGATGATGTCGCCCGGTTCCAAAGTCACATAGCTGGAAACGAATTCGACGATCGCCGCCACGGGAAACACCATCTCCGCCGTCGAGGAATCCTGTTTGACTTCGCCGTTGACGCGGAGAGTCAATTTGAGCGTTTGCGGGTCGGGCTGTTCGTCGGCGGGAAAAACGCAAGGGCCCATCGGGCAAAACGTGTCGTGCCATTTGCCGTGCAGCCAATCGAAGAAGCCATCTTTCTCGCGGGTGGCTCGGCCGGGGTTCGGTTTGAAACTTGCGGTCGGAAATGTCGTTGACGATCGTGTACCCGGCCACGTAATTCAACGCATCCGCTTCGGTAACCCCTTTGCATCGTTTGCCGATGATCACGCCCAGTTCCAATTCCCAGTCGACGTGATCGGGCGAAACTGCCGGAATGCGGATCGGATCGCCGGGGTGCGTCAACGTCGTCAACGGCGGCTTCATGAAGACGTAGGGAAACGTGTTCGCCCGTTCCTCCGCCTTGCCCCCGCCTTCTTCGATGTGCTTGGAATAATTCCCCGCCAACAGCAGCAGCTTGCTCGGCGAGGGAACCGGAACCAGCAACGAAACCTCCGCCAAGGGCACGGCGAGTTTTTCGCGGTCCAATTCCAAAAACGCTTCTTGAATTTGCCGGATGGATTCCCGTTCCTTCCCGCCCGTCAAAAACGGCAGCAAACTGCCGTCCGGGGAAGAAGAAATCGCCACGTTCGCCGCATCAGCCAAGCGTTCCAAAGGCAAAACGTACTCTTCCGAGTACACGCCCACTTTCACATGTCCGTCCCGTTCATATCGGCAAAGTCGCATCATCGCTCCTTGGGTGAGGTGTTGATTGTCGTCGATCAGATGTTTTTCATCGTAACCTGAAGCGTCAGCGAGGGATTTCTACTGAATGTCCCGCGTTTACGCTTCGGGTTCCGATTTCGGTTCAATTCAAAAAGCCGCAGTGTTTCAAGTGGGCCACACTTGCGGCGATGCGGGTTTGATAGTCGGCCTCTGAAAGTTCCGGTTCGCCTTCAATGCCTTCAATCTCCAAACTATAAGGGCCATCGTAATTCACTTCATCCAAAAGTTGTTTGATGCGGGCAAAGTCGATGGCTCCGCCGGCTCCCAAAGCGGGGAAATGCCATTCGCGGTAACCGCCGTTGGTGTCTTTCAGATGCACGTGCCGAACGTGGTTTCGGACCCGTTTCAAAGCCTCGGCCACATCAGTGCCTCGATTGTAGTACAAGAGATTGCCGGTATCGAAATTCAATTTCAAATGCGGATGAGCCAAGCGGTCCATTAGTTCCAACATCGAATCCGCGTCTTGGCAAAGGCCGGGGTGCGTCTCGAAGCAGTAAATCAATCCCAAGTCTGCGGCGCGATTTCCGAGGATTTGCAAATGATGATACAGCAGATCGCGCTCTGTTGCGGTCTCGGCTTCGCCCGCACCGCCCACGACCAACTCAACCCGGAAACTCGCGGCGAGTTCCAGCTTCTTGAGCGTGATTTCCAGCACCATCGGATCGAGCGGATTGCCGCTGGTGACGTTGCAACTCGACACCCGCAAACCGGCCTCTGCGATGCGTTGGCATAAGCTCTCCACATCGGCTGGCAGGGCGGCGGTCGTGATAAGCGGTGTGTCGCCAAAAAACGCGGGCGCACCGGCGGTGCGGATGGGAAGTTCCAACCATTCGATGCCGACTTGGGGCAGATGAGCCAACGCCGCCTCGCCGCCGAACCGGCCATAACTATTGGTGAAGCAGGAAATTTGCGGAGGATTCATGGCCTTATCAGAATGAATCTTGCGGGGAAACTCAACCATCAGCCGGCCTAATCGCATTGTGAACCCCAGGGAAGAGTTTGCGTTCGGGAAAGCGGCTGGGCATTCCGAGATTTGACTGGCAGAGAAACTCCCGATGCCCTACGATAAAAACGACCAAAACGCCAAGCGTTTTCCCTCCGCAAATGTTCCCAGGAATTCCAATCGCCCCTGCAAACTCCGCCTGTTCGGAGAAATTTTTTCTATGACTTCAAAAACCATTCGCCTGAGTCTTTTGCTGCTGGGATTGAGTTTTTGCTCTTGCAGTGGCAAAACGGAGGCTCCGAAAGAAGAGACCGCCAAAACTCAGCCCAAAATCAAAAAGCCCGAGATCCCCAAAGCGGACCCGATCAAAGCCCCGGTGATGGGAAGTCCGAACGAGAGCGGCTATACCGATGAATCCATCCGCGTGCAAATCGGGCCGGATGAAAGCCTGCGCGAACAGCAATCGCCCTCGACGGGCAAGGAATTTCTGCTCGTCCGCTGGGCCATCCACGGAACGGCCAAGCTCGTGCCGAAAGATTATCGCATCGTCATCGAAGGCAAACAATACACGCCCCACGCGATTGGTTTCGGACGGCCCAACGGCGTGTACGATTCGGTGGATTATTTCGTGGGCGAACAAGTCGATTTGGTTCCCGGAACCACCGACCAAATTTTGCACGATGGCGAACGCATCCAAAAAGCCGAACTCAAAAACCCCTTGGTCTTTTTGGTGTTCGAGGTTCCCCAAACATCTAACCCCACGCTTTGGCACGGCACGCAGTCGTTCGCGTTGCATCCCGATTACCAAAAGATGACGGCGGATCTTTCCGGCGATGGGGGCACGCTCACCTCCAACGCGAAGCTCAACATGACCGACCCCAACGCCGCCGCCAAAGAGTTCTCGGCAGATTTGCTTAACAGCACGCGCACGCGGATGCAGATCAACGGCAGCCCGTTGGACGTGGTCGTGTTGACCATCGGGCTTGGCTCGCAAAAATCCGAGACGATCGAATTGAAAAAGAACGACATCGCCCTCAGGGGTGCGGGCGGTTCCTCCAAGGGCCGCACGATTTACGTGCATTTCAGCAGCAATAACGCCACCCTCACCGCCGGCAGCACTTATTCGGAAGGGGAATCTTACGAAGGCAAAAAGTTAATCGCCTTGGATGCCGGCAGTTTTCGGCTGCCCTTGACCGCCGGAACCACCACGACGATGACGTTAATTCTTCCCGATCCGAAAATTCCCGGCGATTTGGAATTACAACTGACTTCCGCCGTCGCGGTGCAGGTTCCCGAGCCGGTCAACCCGTTGGGCAAGTTCCCGCCTCCGGTCGAGAAAATGCCGAGCATGGTGGCTTGGTCTCCTTTGGTAGGCAGCCCCATCAATGCGGGCTACTTGCCGGGGCAAGCCTCGATCGCGAAGACTTTCCAGCAACTCTCCTCTCCTTCGCCCCAAAGCCCCGGCGATGGCCTGCAGTATCTGATGGTGCGGTTTCGCGTCGAGCGGGAATCGCAATTCGTGCCGATTGATTACCGCCTCGCCGAGCAAGAATCGAACACCGTTTACCGTCCCGTGGGCGTGGCTTTCGGCGAGAGTGCGGTCTACGTCAAAGGCATGGATTACGATAAACTCGATCTCACTTTCGGAACCGCCACCGCCCCCAAACACCAAGGCGGCAAATTGAAGGGTTGGACGTTGAAGACCCACGAAATCACGCTGCTTTACGAAGTCGCCCCGGCGAAGGATTTCGTGTTCATCCACGGAACCACGCAATTCGTGATCGAACTTTAACCCGCTTCACGGGGCTACTTGGAAATTTGCCGGCAGCCGATGGTCAGCAAGAGATTCGCCCACAGCGATTGGTCGGCGGTTTGAATGGTCAGCATGTGGTCTGCCGAGGACACCGCTTCGTAAAAATCCCATTTCTCGATGGGTTCCAAAGGCAGGTCGAGATGCGAGGCTGCTAAGACTTCGCGATATTCTGCCCAGACCGGCGGTTCGCCTGCTTGGGCGTAAGGATCATCCGGGGGAATGCCCATTGTGTTGATGGCGTCCAAGGGAACCGCCGAGATCACCGCTTCCAAAGCCTGCCGGCAAGTTATTACGCCCGGCGAGAGATTGAGCGAAACCAACGCCGCGTTCGGCCCGCGTTTCGTGGAAGCCGGGTAATTGCCATCCGCGATGAGGATCTTCGCATGATGCCCCGCCCGCCCCAAGACCGCGTTAATCTCTGGGTGAATCAGCGTATGTTTCAGCATGCTCGCATTCCGTGTCGATGAAGCAGGAAGTCAGAGCCGTCAATGTAGGATTCCACACCTGTTTGAACAAGAGCCTTCAGGGGAAATCGTCTCGCATTTTGAAGCGCTCAACGTAACCGGTAGGCTTACGCCTCCCGCTCGCCTTTCCCCTAAAGGCTTCCGTGATTTTTGGGTGGCTTGCGTTATGATGGGCGGTCGATCCGTGGGGCTTTTCTTTGAGAGATCGGAAATCGCCGAATGTCAAAACTGTTCGTGTACGGCACTTTGAAGCGGGGGTATTCGCGGGCGGGGGCGCTTCAGGGGGAAGTATTTTTGGGAACCGCAAAAACCCAGGCTCGGTATCGCATGGTCAATTGCGGGAGCTATCCGGGTTTGGTGGAAGCCGCCGAAGGGCTGTCTATTGAAGGCGAATTGTGGGAAGTCCGGGCCGAATGTTTCGGGCGGTTGGATGAAATCGAAGGCGTGGGCATCGGCCTCTATCGGCGGGCAAAAGTCTTCCTCCAAACTCCGCACGAGCGCGAAGCGGTCGAAACCTATTTATATCGGCCCAGCATTGAAGGCATGCCCGACTGCGGCACTCGCTGGGCATGAGCGGCGAACTCCGCAAGCCCCAATTCATCGGTTTGGAAAAAATGCTTAAACCGAATAATCGTGCGGGTACGGTTCCGCCTGGAGGCGTTCGGGCAGGCTGGGAGCGGGGCTGATCACCTTGTGCTTTAAGAGCGCGGCGAGTTCGGGCGTGCTTTGGCGGGCGGCTTTTCGTCCCCGATTGATGAGCGATTCGGGATGGGAAAAATCGAACCATTCCGTGAAGGCAACCGCCGGTCGGATGATGAAATCCGCCGCCGCCGTGACGTGCTTGCGGAACAAGGCTTCCCCAATTTCATCCATCCGCATCAGCACGTCGAGCGCGGTGTCGCAGTTCGCGAGGTGTTTCACGCGGGAACTGACATCGATCCCAACTACGGGACCGCTCGCGTAAGATTGGGCGATGACCGTCGGCAGCGAGCAAAACGTCCCCAAGTCTGCCAGCAACATTTGATCCCATTTCACGGGCGGAAAAATGCCGGGAATCGCGGATGAGGCGCGGACGGCATCACGAACCGGGCCGCGCTCCAACACGACCTGATGCCCGCTGTGCAAATCGACCGCGACGATGCTCAACGGGATTTTCGCCTCGGAGATGTCGGCATCGGGAAGCAGATTGGTGACCACATCCAGCATAATCGCCGAAGGCAAAAGCGAAGGCCGCGTGATCGCCCGATGCCAAGTGCGGTTGGCCCTTAAGTATTTCATGACTTGCGAATACCAAGAGAACACGCCGCCCGTGTTTTCGTCCGAATCCCGCCGCGCTCCGAACAGCGTTTCTTGGTGCATTTGAAAGGATTCCGAAAGCAAATAGCCCAGGGCTTTGGCGATCGTCTTTTTAATGTCGGGGTTGAAGGCGTACATCGCCGAGGCGAGACTGCCGATGCTGACGCCCACAACCCTGCCGATGGGAAACTTCGCTTCGCAAAGCCCATCGATCACGCCCAGATGCGAAATCCCTCGCGCTCCGCCGCCTCCTAGTGCCAGTGTAATGGGTCTGTAACTCATGGTGATTGGTCCGTTGTCAGTGGTCCGTTGTCATTTGCTTTCGGTTTTCGAGTGACCTTGGTCATTGGGAGTTGGTCATTCTGGCTTTTCTTCCTGGCCTCCGACCTCTGATCCCTGGCCTCTGAGATCATTCGTTTTTATAAGACATCAGGATTTCTTCCGGTTCGATGCCGGCGAGGGCTTTGAATCCGCCGTCGGCGATGGCGGAACCCAGTTCGGTCATTTGACGGAAGTGGCGGTCCGTGGGCTTGCCTCCCGTGATTTTTAGTTTCAGGTTTTGGCAAACGGTGTCTGCCGCCGCTTTCGTCAATTCATCGTCTTGGCGGGAACCGTACAAACTGGTGCAGAGCATGACGACGGCATCTTGCAGGCTCTGCGAGAGTGCGGCCATGCGGCATTGGCGGTCGGCCAGTTTGAGTTGATATTTTCGCATTGTGGCGGAAATCTCGAAAGCGCCCGTGCTGCAATTGATGAATCGCAAACTCGGCGTGCTTCCGCAGATTGCTCGGCATCGCGTGAAGATCGCCGTGCGATTTCGGCGAAAGATGTTCCTTGACGAACCAGCCCGCGTAATTCGCCAATGGGCCTTTGAGCTTCCAAGCGTGAATGGGGTTCATCAAATTCGGATGGCGAATGCCCTGGGCATGGAGCGTGCGGCCAATCGGCTCGAAGAACAGCTTGCCATGATGTTTAACCAACGACTTGAAGAACGCCATGCCCAGCATCTCGCCTTCGCCTTCGTAAATGCAAGGGGCGAGGAAGTCGCCGATATTGTCGCCGAACAAATGCCCGTGCAAAAACGCCCGCCCGCCGTGCGTTTTCATCAAGAGTTCGATGGTGGCTTCTTTCTGAGCTTCGCTGCCGAAAATCTTGGCGATGATGCACTCCATCTCCCCGCGAAAACCGGCATCCAATAGCGAGCCGCACCATTCGGTCATCGCATCGGCAGCGACAATCAACCCCGCCATGCGGCCCATGCGGCGAAGCACCAATTCCCTTTTGGCAATGGGTTCGCCGTAAGTTCGCCGATGCCAGGCCCAAGGCAGAATGCTGGCGAGCATCATCCGCATCGTGCCGGCGGCATTCGCACAGAGCGCGACCCGGCCCAAGTTCAAACCGTGATAGGCAATCGTCAAACCATCCCCGCGAACGGCTTCCAACAAGTTCGCGGCGGGCACGCGGAAATCGTGAAACAGAATCCCGTAGTTGTGCGCGTATTGCAGTGCGTAGAGGCCGTATTTTTTCAGTTGAAAGTGTTCGTTTTCTTCCGGCGGCAAATCGACGATCAACACCGCCGGCTTATCTTCGATGAGGCAGACCAAGCCAATCGTGCGACCGGGCCGGACGTTGGTGATAAATAGTTTCTCGCCGTTGACGACATATTCATCGCCATCCAACACAGCCGTTGTTCGCAGCGCGGTGAGATCGGAACCGGCATTGGGTTCGGTCAAGGCGAATGCGGACAATGTTTCTCCGCTGGCGAGTTTGGGCAGGAAGCGTTGTTTTTGTTCTTCGGATCCGAAAGACCGGACGGGATCGACCGCCCCGATGCAGCCATGCACCGAAGCCAAACCCGCCACGGTGGGATCGAGCGTGGCCATCCGCGTGAGGAACTTGGCGAAGTTCACGAACGCCGCCCCCGCCCCGCCGTATTCCGGCGAAACCAACAGCCCCCAATAACCGGCCTCGCCGAGTTCGTGGAACGTCTCTTCGGAGACTTTGCGGTTCTCATCCAAAATTTGCCCGGCGTGCTTTCGCCGGCGGATGATGTCCAGCGATTTGGTCATCACCCGTTCGACATCCGGCGATGGAACCGGAGTGTGGCCTTGGAATAAATCGACCGGCAGTTGGCGGTCCCAGACCGCGCGGTGAATCGGGCTGTTGACGGTTTGATATTCCGGGGCGAACATGCGTTCGACTTGTTCATCGGCGGAATCCACCGCCCCCATGCGCCGGGCTTCATCTTCGCTTTTGTTCCCCAGCCGCATCGCGGTTTCCGCAAAGGAAACTTCCCGCTCTTCGGGTTGGGTTTTGGGTTGCGAAGGCGTGTTTTCCGAAGTGGTTTCCGGGGAGTCCGAAGTGTGCAAACTCATTATGTTCTCCTCAAGGCTAAGGCGAGCGGAAGGCATCAGCCTCCTGATCACTCGCGTTGTCAAATCGAACTTATGCTTCCAGGTTGGGGTGGCCCGATTCTTAAATCTCGGGGCTGATTTCTGAACCGCGAAGGGTTTCTGCGGGCTTACGCCCGCAGCTAAACGCTGCCGCCGCTTCGCGGCTGAAGAGCGGGAAATCCACCGCTTCAAATTGAACGGGCTTATTTTAGTTTTTGACTTTCATCTGCTCTGATTTGGGGTTGTCGTCGCTGGGTTTCGCGGTGGTCTTGGTGGAATAAAACTTGTCTTGGGCTAAATCGAGGCTGGCCAATAAGCCGCAGGGGGCGAATCGGTCGCCGAGAAGTTTTTGCAGCGTTTGCATGTCGGCTACCACATGGGAGATACCCAAACTGTCGGCCAACCGCAAAGGGCCGCCGCGAAATGGCGCGAAACCCGTGCCCAGCACCATCGCCAGATCGATCATCCACGCATCGCGAACGATGTGTTCTTCCAAGCAGCGGGCGGCTTCGTTGATGATCGGTAACAACAACCGCAGTTCCGTCAGCGACAAGCCCGTGGCAAAGCTGTCCGGGGCGTTGATCGGAACCGGCGTCGGCTGAGTTTCGCCCCAAACCGTCGGCTTGCCTTTCTTGCCTTTCTCGTAAACGTAAAAACCTTGGCCGGATTTCTTGCCCAGCCAACCGGCTTCCACCATTTCCGAAAGCCGTTTGGCAGTCGGGCCGGGATCGGGAATCACATCGGCCAAACTGCCGGCCACGTGTGCCCCGATGTCTAAACCCACTTGATCCAAAAGTTCCAACGGCCCCATGGGCATGCCGAAGCGTTTGAGCGTTTTGTCGATCCAAGTCACGCTTTCGCCTTCGCAGACCATGCGAACGGCCTCGGCGAGATAAGGAAACAAAATTCGGTTGACCACAAATCCCGGACTGTCTTCGACCACAATCGGGGTCTTGCCGAGTTTTTTCACGAGCCGAACCAATCGCGAAATGGCCGCAGGTGTTGTGGAATCGGTGCGGACAACTTCCACCAATTCCATGCGATGCACGGGGTTGAAGAAGTGCAGCCCCGCAATGCGGTCGGGATGTTCCCGCGACTCCGCCAAGCGTCCCACAGACAGCGAAGACGTGTTCGTCGCCAGCACGGCTTTTGAAGAAGTGTGGGCTTCCAATTCTTGAAAGACTTTCTGCTTGATGTCTTCGCGTTCGACCACGGCTTCGATCACCGCATCCATCGGACGCAAAGGTTCCCAATCAATCGTGGGTTTGACGTGGGCCAATTTCGCGGCGGCCTCTTCGGCAGTCAATCGGCGTTTGGCGACGGCTTCGTCGAACAGCTTTTTGATGCGGCCCATGCCGGCATCCAAGGCTTCTTGATTGATCTCCCTGAGCACGACTTCCAAACCCTGATAGGCCGCCAATTGGGCGATGCCCGCCCCCATCGCCCCGCCGCCGATGATGCCCAACTTTTCAATTGCGGCGGGTTTTTCGGTTTCCGCCGTGCCCGCCCAAGTGGCGGCACTGCGGGCTTTTTCCCGTTGAAAGAACAAGCCGATCAGATTCCGGCAAGTCGGCGAGAACAGTACCCGGCAGAACGCGGTGCGTTCCGCATCCATGCCCGCTTGACCGGGCGTTTTATATCCCGCTTCCACGGCTTCCACGGCGGCTTCCAAAGCGGGATAATGTTCGAGTTGATGGGCGAGTTTTTGCCGGGTTCCTTTGAAGGCCATCCACCGCCCGAAGCGGGTGTTATTCACGAGCCTCGCCAGCAACGGTTGGCGGGGAGAACATCGCACCTCCGTTGCCGACGGACTCGCGATCACAGTTTCTACGAAAGCGCTCACGGCTTTCTCAAAATCCTTAGGCGTGGCCGCCAGGTGGACCAAGCCCATTTTTTGGGCCGCCGATGCCGAGACTTTCTTGGCGGCGAGAATCATTTCCAAGGCTTTGACCACGCCGACCGCGCGGGGCAATCGCTGGGTTCCGCCCCAACCGGGAATCACTCCCAGTTGGGTTTCCGGGAGCCCGAGTCGGGTGGAGCCATCATCGCGGGCAATGCGGTAATTGCATGCCAAGGCGAATTCCAGGCCGCCGCCCAAACACGGGCCGTGAATCACAGCGATTGTCGGTTGCGGAAGTTGTTCGATGCGGGTCATCAGGGTTTGCCCCCGCAAAATCATCTCGTTGGCTTCGAGTGGCGTGCTGAGGGATTGAATCACGTTGATGTCGGCCCCGGCCAAAAACCCGCTGGGCTTACCGCTTTGAAACACAATGGCTTTGATGTCTTTGGCTTGTTCCCATTGGGAAACCAGCGATTCCAATTCCTCGATCACGCTGCGGTCGAACACATTCATCCCGCGGTCGGGCACGTCCAAAATGGCCGTGGCCACGCCGCGAGCATCGGTTTCGACGCGAAAGTTTTTCGGTGTGTTTTCCATGAGGATTCTCCCTCTCGCCGGTTAGTTTTCGAGTGTTGTTTCCAACCAAAAAGCCGCGCCTTGGCCGCCGCCCACGCACAAAGTGGCCAAGCCGCGTTTGAGTCCGCGTTCTTTCAACGACCGCAACAGCGTGATAACCAACCGCGTGCCGGTGGTTCCCACGGGATGACCCAAGGCAATCGCCCCGCCGTGGATGTTGAGTTTGTCCATCGGCAGTTCGCCCAACGCTTGATCGCGGCCCAATTCCTTCTGGGCAAAGTCCGCCGAAGCCATCGCCGCTTGGCAGGCAAGCACCTGCGCAGCGAAGGCTTCGTTGAGTTCAATCAGTTCAAAATCGCTCAGCGAAAGTCCGGTTTGTTCCAGCAATTTGCTCGTGGCATAGACCGGCCCCAGCCCCATGCGTTTGGGGTCGCAACCGGCGAAGGCATAGGCTTTGATGTATCCTAAAGGCTCGGTATTGAAAGAGCCGGCATGCTCGGCGGAAGTCACCACGATGGCCCCGGCTCCATCCGTCAACGGGCAGCTATTGCCGGGCGTGACGGTTCCGTTTTTATCGAAAATTGGTCTGAGCTTGGCGAGTTTTTCCAACGTCTGGCCGGGACGGGGGCCATCATCTTTTTCTACGTTCATCGTTTTGGTGATTGCTTCCGGGACCGGTGTGATTTCGCCCGAAAGAAAACATCGCTCCTGGGCGGCAATCGCTTTGTGATGGCTTTCCATCGCGAATTGATCTTGTCTTTCCCGGCTGATGGAAAACTCTTTGGCCAGCACCTCCGCGGTTTGGCCCATGTTGAGTCCCGAAACCGGATCGGTCAGCCCCAGCTTCACGCCCACGCGGGGTTTCAGAAAACTGGGCCGAAATGTCGAGAACACCTTCGCTTTTTGCCAAGCGGTTTTCGCGCGGCCGAGTTCCATGAAGAACTCCGTCATTTTGCGGCCATAGATCAAGGGGATGTTCGACATGCTTTCGGTCCCACCCGCCACGATGACTTGCGAACGGCCTTCTTCAATCGCCTGCCAAGCCGAGACGAGAGATTCCATCCCCAAAGCGCAGTTGCGGTTCACGGTTTGGGCAATGCGGTCGTGGGGAACCCCCGCCTTGAGCGCGATCACACGGGCGATGTTGGAAGACTCCGCCGGCCCCGAAACATTGCCGAAGACCACTTCATCGACCTGATCGGGCTTCATGTCCAAACGCTTCAAAACTTCGACCAAGGCGATGCGGCCGAGTTCATCCGCCGGGACGCGGGCCAAGGTTCCGTAGGCTTTGGCGAGCGGCGTTCGCACGCCTTCCATTATTGCAAGCGGTTTCAACTGATGATGAGGATATGCAGCCATGATTTTGACTCCTATAACAATAAGCGCGGGGATTCAGCCGATGAAATCATCGCGACCGAACCCTGGGCGGGATTTATCGTTCGCCAGCGGGATCAATAGGGATTTCCGTCGGCAAATGATTCAATAGTTCGGGTTCGCGGGGTTCTTCCGGAGGAACAGCTTCCTCGGCTTGCTGAATCGCTGATTCGGGAACTTCCCTCAGATGCCTTCTTAAAACTTTGCCCAAGAAGTTTCTGGGCAAGGCTCCTTCAACTTCCTCGAAGATTCGCGGCCGTTTGTGGGCGGCGAGATGTTCGCGGCAGTAGTGTTCCAAGTCCGAGGCGTTGAACTTGGTGTTCTTCTCCATGACCACCAAGGCCGTCACAATTTCCCCGCGTTTGGGATCGGGCCGGCCCACAATGGCAGCATCGGCCACGTCCGGGTGATGCTTCAAAATCTCTTCCACCTCGCCGGGATACACGTTAAAGCCCGAAGTGATAATCAAATCCTTCATGCGGTCCACGATTTTGTAGAAGCCCGCCTCATCGCGGCGGGCCAAATCGCCGGTCCTAAGCCAACCGTCCACGAGCACTTTTTTGGTTTCATCGGGATGATGCCAATAGCCCAGCATGACTTGCGGACCCCGCACCCAAAGCTCGCCGACTTCGCCATCGGGAAGGATGCGGGTTCCCGTTTCGATGTCCACAATTTTGGCTTCGGTGTCCGGGAGCGGAAACCCGATGGTGCCGAGTTTGTTGGTTCCATCCAAAGGCCCGACGTGCGTGACGGGACTGGCTTCGGACAGACCGTAACCTTCGACAACCACCGCGCCTCCGCAGTGTTCGGCAAATTCGGTGGCGACGTTCGGCGGCAAGGGTGCGCCGCCGGAAATCACCCAGCGGATGGATTCCAGTTCCGCCGGTTTGGTTTTCAGGCGGGCGTTCATTGCGGTCAGCATCGCGGGCACGGCATGAAACACCGTGGGCTTGTGTTTTTCGATCAACCGCACGACCGTTCGCATGTGAAAACGATGGTGCATCACCAGCGTGGCCGCCATCGTCACGCCGGTCATTAACGTCGCGGAAAGCCCGTAACTATGAAAGAAAGGCAGCACCGCCATAAAAGTGTCTTCGCCGCGCGGAAGCGTGGTCCAATGCCATTGCTGCCAGGCATTGGCCACCAAATTGCGATGGCTTAACGTAACCGCTTTGGGTTGCCCGGTTGTTCCGCCCGTGGGCAAAATGTAAGCCGGGGTGTCCAAGGAATCGATTTCGACCGGAGTGAAGTCGGCCTCGCGGTCTTCCATTTCCTCGTGCAGCCAGCGCAAGCCGCTTTGCGGGGTGAGCCACCAGCGTCCCGTGCGGCGGATGCCCGTCAGCGAATAGCCCCAACGCTGCCAAACCGGCAACTGATCGCGAAGCGATGCCAAGATCGTGCGATGCGGATCGAAGTCGTACCCCAGCAAAGGCGGAGCCAAAAGGTCCAAACTGATCACCGTGCGGCAATCGGTGGCTTTCAGCAGCCTGGCGACTTCTTCTTCCACCAACAACGGGCTGATCGCAACCGCCGCCGCTCCCGCCAGCCAAATGCCATTGAGCGCGGTTAAGTATTCGGGCATGTTGGGCAGCAAAAGCCCCACGCGGTCGCCGGGTTTTATTCCATCGGCCTGAAGAATCCCCGCGATCCGCAAGGCATCTTGCCAGACTTGGGAATAGCTGAGTTCGCGATCGCAGGCATGGCAGGCGATGCGTTCGGGAAAATCTTCCTTGGCCCGGTCCAGCAAGCCCCAAGCGGGAATGTCGGGATAGGTAAGACTCCGCGCGACTCCCTGGGGATAACCCTCTGGCCGCCGGAGATCCGGTTTCAGAGGTTCTGGGTGCGCATCGTAAGCGGTGGCCACCATGTGTGTTCTCCCTTTCTTGAATAAAGAAACGGATGGTGCCGAAATCAATGCGGACGAATCGCATTGTTTTGCAGTCGGTAAGGTTTTGCTTTTGGTTTGGTGGAGGGCCGTTGGCTCGCTACCAACTTAGATACCGAAATGTGCGTCTGTTGACGTTCGGATTTCTTGGCTTGCAAGTGAATGAGGAATGAATGACAAATAGTGAGAATGAATACGCTGTGATCGAATCTCATTCCTGTGATAATCGTAGGCCGGATTTCCGCCGGGTCAACCATCTGTTTCTCCGCATTCCCTAACCATCGGCCATTCGGCAATTTCCAGTGAGAAACTCTCGTAAAACCCCTACATCCGACATCTGGCATTTACCATTCGGGGTGTATTCGTGACCGAATTTTCGTTCCCAAACGGACTTACAATCATTTCAACCAAGAAAGGCAAGGCCGATGAAATCCGCTCGCTGTTTTTTGTGTCAGGCAGGGGGAATCGTGCTTGTTTTGCTCTCTCTGGGAATTCAAACCCCATTGCGGGCGGCGGATCGGCCCAACGTGATTCTGATTATGGCCGATGATGTCGGGTATGAATGTTTCGGTTGTTATGGAAGTCGGCAATATCAAACGCCGAACATCGACCGCCTGGCCCAACGCGGAATGCGATTCACGCATTGTTATTCGCAACCGCTCTGCACGCCCAGCCGAGTCAAACTGATGACTGGGATTTCCAACGTGAGGAATTATTCGGCGTTCTCGATTTTGAATCCCGATCAAAAAACCATCGGCCACATGATGCAGAAGGCGGGTTATCAAACCGCCATCGCCGGCAAGTGGCAATTGCTGGGGGCCGAACAATACGCAGCGCAATTCCGCAAAAAAGGAACCTGGCCCAAAGATGCGGGCTTCGATCACTACTGCCTTTGGCAAGTGGACAAACTCGGTTCCCGCTATTGGGAACCGCTGTTGAACATCGACGGCGAAAACAAAACCTTCCCCGCGGAGGACTACGGCCCAGACATCACCAGCAAATCCCTCCTCGATTTTCTGGATCGTCATCATCAAGACGAGAAACCGCTTTTCGTTTATTACCCCATGATTCTGGTTCACAATCCGTTTTTACCCACGCCCGATAGCCAAGTGAAGAAGAATAAAAGGAAGCAAAAGAACTTTGAAGACATGGTGGCCTACATGGATAAACTTGTCGGCAAGATCGTGCAAAAGACCGAAGAGTTGGGCATCGCCGACAACACGTTAATTCTCTTCACCGCCGACAATGGAACCAATAAATCCATCACGTCCACGTTTCACGGAAAACCTTACCCAGGCGGCAAAGGCATGACCACCGATGCCGGAACCCGCGAACCGTTAATCGCCTATTGGCCGGGGAAAGTTCCCGCGGGGCAGGTCAACAATAATCTGGTGGACTTTTCGGATTTCTTGCCCACGGTGCTGGAAGCCGCCGGTTCCGAAATTCCGCAAGGCTTGGATGGCCGCAGTTTCTTCCCGCAGTTGAAAGGGGAAAAAGGAACTCCCCGCGAATGGACGTATTGTTTTTATTGCCCGCGACCCGAACGCACAAAGCCAGTCCGTTTTGTGCGCAATGCGCGCTACAAACTTTACGGCGATGGCCGATTTTACGATGTGGAAGCAGACCCGTTGGAAAAACAACCACTGAAAACCCCCGCCGCCGAAGCGGCCGTCGCATGGGGAAAACTCAAAAACGCCCTGGATTCCATGCCCGCAACCGGGCAGCAACTGTTAAAATTCACAACGAAGCCTTAATCGCCTTTCCTTTGAAAGCCACGAATCGTTCCAAGCGAAATCGTGTTCCACGGTGGTTCCATGAAATGCTCGCATCGCTTTTGGGTCACTCTGGCCGGCGTGTTGTTGGTTTTCCACGGCGGGGAAGCCGGGCTTCTTTTCGGGCAAATTACCATCCAAGGCGTGCGGATTGATGCCGAGGGCGTGATGCGCTCGCGTCAGATCGTTCACAATCTGCCCGCGAAACCCAATGCCAAAGTGAATGCCGAACAAGTCGTGATCTCGCTGCCGAAACTGTTCGAGGAAGTTCGGCGACTTCACGAAGCCGGCCAACAACTTCCCGAGCGCATTCGCTATCTCGATGGGCTGGTGAAAATCGAACGCATTCAAGTTCTTCCGGAAAAATCGGATCTGATCTTGATGGGTTCGGCGGAAACTTGGGATTTGAGCGATCCGTCCCGTCCGCGCGGCCGCCGCACGGGCCGTCCCGTGATTTCGCTTGATGACTTGGTGTTCGCACTCCGGCAGTTTGGCCCGCAGAGCCGTTCCCGCGTGTTCGGTTGCACGCTGGAGCAAGACAACGCGGCGGTGGGTCGCGTGGCGCAATTGCAGCGGGAGATTTTGGTGCGGCGGATTGCGGACCAAACCCAAATCGCCCGTGCGCTCAAACAAGCCTTGGGGCCTTTAACCGCCAAGTATTTCGGCGTGCCCACCGATTCGCGTTATGCCTTGGTAAGCGTGGAAGCGGACTATTTGATGAAACGCCTCAGCCTGGGTCTCGATCCTTTGCCCGTGCCGAGAATGAAAAGCTATCTCGATTACAGCGGCCACGGGCATGCCTTCAATCGCTTTTGGTTCGTGGCCGATTACCCGCCGTTGTTGGTGACGGAGGATGGCCTAATGATCCAAATTCCCGCACGGGGGCTTGGCCTACGCACCAGCGATTCCGCCCAAAGCGATGATTCCAAGAACCCCGGTGCCGAGAAATTCGCCAAGGATTTTTCGCGGCACATTTCCAAGTTGGAATCCGCCGTGCCCGCCTTTGCAGACTTGCACAACCTGACCGACCTCGCGGTGGCGGCATCTTTAATTGCCGAAGACAAACTCGCGGCCCAAGCGAAATGGGACATGCGTTGGGTTCTCGATCCCGCGCATTACCTGGTTCCCAAAGTTGCCACTCCCAAGCAGGCGGAATCGTTGGTCAACGTGCGCCGCGAACGGGGTAAGGGAGTCACCGTGGCAGGCGGTGCTCGTTTGGATGTGCCCGCGATCCTCAAATCCCGGAGGCCATTCCAAAACACATCCGCATCCGCCCCGCTGGTTTCGTCGGGCTGGTCAAAACGGGTTCCCGCCTCGCGGGATTGATTCTCTCAGCCACAAAACCCCAACCGCCGATTTCATACTCGATAATTCATCTCCACCGTTTCCAATTGGAGAATCGCTGTTGAGTGGTGGATTTGCACGGAAAAACCATCGCCCAGAGGCAAACATGAAAAATGCGAGCTTGGCGGTGGGAAACGCCAAGCTCGCATGGGGGTTCAGGTTTCGATGTGTTGGAGAAGGCTACTCGCTGACTTTATTGTTGCGTTGGGCAGCCTCTAGCTTTTTAATGTCTGCAGGCGAGAGTTTTGGCCGGTTCACTTTGATGGTCAGCTTGTGGAGTTTGCCTGTGAACGTGAAGGGCGGCTTGTAATCCGCATCATTCACGCCGGTCAAAGTGTCGGAGCCGATGTCGAAACTTTCATCCCATTGCAGAATCATGGGGATGGTTCGCTCCATCTTATGACTCGCGACTTCCTTGCCATCCACCTTGAGGGTGCCGGTTCCACCGCGTCCCAGCCCAGACAGATTATTGAAGGCCAACGTACCCACGCCGAGGCCATCGTATTTGAAATCGAACTCTACAGTATGCTTTCCTGGGGTGAGCGTCTCGGGGCCTTCCCACTTGATGCGTTCCAAATCGAGAAGGTTCCAGAGGAACACGGGTTTGCCTTTGAGCAGGTAAAACCCGTAGCCCGTAAACCGCCCGCCGGAGGTCAGGATCATGCCCTCACCGCCGTTTGGGGGGACTTCAACGTTCGCCGAGATCGTGTAGTTGCTGTTGAGGAGGAAAGGCGAATCGCCCTGCGGCAGACCCACCATCGGGCGGGTATAGACAAACTCACTGCGGCCGGCGGTGATGTTCGGCCTGGGAGCGACGATACGAGCCGCCACCGAGGCATCCAACGGAAGCACCTCGTACTTCTTCGCTTCAACAAGAAACATGGCCTGCATCGCCTTGACTTTTTCGGGATGCTTGGCCGCTAGGTCTTTCGATTGAGAGTAATCTTTGCTCAAGTCGTAAAGTTCCCAAGTGACGTTGTTGACGGGGTCCGGGTTGGCTGGACCAAACGCATCCCAAGGCGGGCGGATGACCTTGGTACTCAGCAGCCAGCCTTCATGGTAAAGGGCGTGGTCGCCGAACATCTCGAAGTATTGCGTCTTGTGTTTCGAGGGTTTGCCGGCGTTTTCTTTGTCGAAGGTGTATGCCAGACTCACCCCCTCGATGGGAGCCTGCTTGATGCCATCCACGGATTCGGGCGCACGGATGCCGGTGGCTTCGAGGATCGTGGGGACAATGTCGATCACGTGATGGAACTGGCTGCGAATGCCTCCCACGTCTTTAATGCGCTTGGGCCAGGAGATGCACATCCCCTGACGCACTCCGCCGAGATGCGAAGCAATCTGCTTGGTCCAAGAAAACGGCGTGTCGAAGGCCCAGGCCCAAGGCACGGCCATGTGGTTGTAGGTTTTGTCGGTGCCCCAGTCCGCATAGTATTTTTCCATCTGCACTTTGACGGGGACATTCACGCCGTTGAAAAACGCAACTTCGTTGGGCGTGCCGTTCAGCGTGCCCTCGGCACTTGTGCCGTTGTCGCCGTTGATGTAGATGATGAGCGTGTTATCAAGTTTGCCCATGTCCTCGACCGCTTGAATCACGCGGCCGATTTCGTGATCGTTGTAAGCTTGGTAGGCCGCGAAGACTTCGACCTGCCGGATGAATAGTTTCTTCTCCTCCGGCGTGCATTCGTCCCAGTCCTTCAGCAAGTCTTTGGGCCAGGGTGTGAGTTTTGTGTCTTGGGGAATCACGCCGAGCCGTTTTTGGTTCGCAAAAATCGTCTCCCGCAGTTTGTTCCAACCTTCGTCGAATAGGTGCATGTCGTGGATTTTATCCACCCATTCCTTTGTCGGATGATGCGGAGCATGGGTGGCTCCGGGCACGTAATGGAGGAAGAATGGTTTGCTGGGGTCAATCTGATTGAGTTGATTCATCCACCCGATCGCATCGTCGGCCATCGCGGTGACGAGATTCCACGTTCCCTCCGGCTTGCCCCGGAAGGGATAGATTTGGGTTGTGTTGCGGAATAGGTTGGGTTGCCATTGATTCGCATCCCCGCCGACAAAACCGTAGAAGTATTCGAACCCCAGGCCATTCGGCCACAGATCGAATGGCCCAATTTGGCTGGCCTGAAACGCCGGGGTGTTGTGGTCTTTGCCGAACCAAGAGGTAGAGTAACCGTTTTCCTTGAGAATGCGGCCGATGGTGGCTTTATCCTTGGGAATAATGCTGTTGTAGCCCGGAAATCCCGTGGACTGCTCGGAGATCACCCCGAAGCCCGCCGAGTGATGGTTGCGCCCGGTGAGGAGTGCGGCCCGCGTGGGCGAACACAGAGCCGTGGAATGAAACTGCGTGTAACGCAACCCGTTCTTGGCGATTCGATCCAGCGCGGGCGTGGGGATGACTCCGCCAAACGTGCCGGGGACGCCGTAGCCGGAATCGTCCGTCATAATCAGCAGCACGTTCGGCGCATTTTTGGGCGGCACGATTCGCGGCGGCCACCACGGCTTCGACTGCATCGCGTTCTCTTTAATCACCCCGCCAAACTTGGGCGGCGGCGGCCAGGTAGTTGTTTGCCGTCGATTGTCGTCGTGGCATCCGGCGCTCCCGGCGTGCCGGTGACTTGCGGCGGGTTGGCCGAGCGCGGTTTCGTCGGGTCAGGCTCTTCCCCGCGAACGGGGGCAGTAAGCATCAAAAGCCACGTCGCTTGCAATACCACGCATCTCACAAGGAAATGCAGTTCGCGTCGCCTCATTTGAAAGGCTTTGTTCATTTGTGTTTCTTTCAAGAAGTGGAGAACAGAGATGTCTGGAACGACTGATTAACCGATCGATAAACATGTGAGCGGCTTGCCGCTCAGTTTCGCAGGGCAGTTCTTTCTCGAACAATGTTTATTTAATAGATTGCGCTTGTTCATACAAGGGACGTGGCCCCGATCTTCTGGAACGATTCATGGCGAGGACGAATTGTTCTCTGCGACTTGGCGTTGTTCCACCACATCGATGGTTTTGCCCACCCCATCGAGCAAGTCGGGAAGACTCCCCAAGATCTGAACCAAACCCAAAAACAATACGCCATGATGCACGCCGAACCGCAGCGTGTGTTCGGTGCTGGTGATGTCGGTGTAAACCGAGGCAATACCCGAACAAAACAAAATCAGTCCCGTGGTTAGCTTGGTTGCCGGATGCTCGATGAAGGTTTTCAACCGTTTGAGTGAAGGTTTCATCCGCTTCTCCTCGCAAGAATAGCTGACACACTTCGGTTTTCCCTCAGCATGCCAACTTCGTCTCGGTTTTACAGGATAGTGATTTCTCGAACAATTCTTACGGCTTCTACAATAGCACGAAGCGGCCATCTTCGGTTTGGCGGGCTTGGCCTAAGTCGGCCAGGGTTTCTAAAAGTTCGCTCATCGTGGCGGCATTGGCTCGGCTGAAACGTTGGCGGCAATCTTCGGGCGAGAGCGGTGCGCCGGCTTGCTCCAACATGCCGCGCACGGCTTGGAAGCGTTCCGAGAGCGATTTCGGCCAGGGTTGTTTCTTGGTTTTAAGGGCGGGTTTCTTTTGGATGGGTTCGGGTTCGGCGGGGATGCCCAAATCTTTTTGCACGGGCTTGATCTTTGTGCCTTGGGGGTTTTGGAAGTCGGGACGCAGGTAGCGGATTTTGCCTTGGGCTTCCTCGGCGGCCCGCTCGGCGTTGAGTTCCACCAGCTTTTCCAGAATCTCTTCCTCGCCGATGTCTCGCGGCCAGCCGTAGGCATCGCAGACGGCTTCATCCAAGCGGTCGTGGATTTCCTTGAGGACCGAAACCAAACCCCATTCGTGAATGGTTTGTTCCTTCTTGGACAAGGCTTCCCCGGCCCGCAGTTTTTCCAACACGTTATACATGCCCGTCATCGTCAAATCGGGATGCAATGCCTGCTGCCGTTTGCGGTGAGCATCCAACTGCTCCCCCAACTCCCGAATCTTTTGCCGCAAAGTTTCCTTGGGATCGGGGAACGGGAATTTGTCAAAACAAGATGTCTTGACATATACGGGATCGTTGCCTTTGCCAAGCCGTCCTCCTGTTGCTAACGCCCAAGAGCAATGGATGCGGCTCGACAGAGTGCCAAGATGAAAGGCATCGGGCAATGCGATTACACTGACCTTCCCCTCAGATAGAGTCGATGCATCGATGAAACAAAAATAACGGTGCTTAGCAACTTCTGGAGTTGCAACGTAGCGAGCAATGTCCTCTAACAGCGGTTCACGCCGGGTTGATTCGCCAAAAATCCACCACCGTTCCCTCTTAAACTTACGTGGATTATGTGCCCGCACTGGTTTCACTCGATCAAGTAAGAGTTGATACGTAGCGGGAACTCTATTTGATAAATCTTGCTCATCAAGACCGTCACAATCAATGGCAAAGAGACAACGCGGAACTTGCACGAGATCTCGCCCACCAATGAATGGTCTTGCCAAGCTCCTACCACCATCCGCCACTTTTAGCACTTCTACCTGGTCCTTCGTCAGAATGAACCCGTCACCATAGAATTTCACCCCGAGTATGCGGTCTTCTCGTTTGATTTCAGTTTCAACGCAGGAGCGGTGGACACACCAACTCTTAATTCAGAGATGATAGGCCCTCTTGCAATCTCGATAACGCCAAAGTCTTCCTCTGCTGCTACACTTCTCGAAACTGAACGGAATAGTTTTCCGTCAAATCTTCCCAATGATGCAACAGTCATTGCTACCCGGACTGCTGCACCTTCACTAGAGTCGATCCATGGGTGGTCAGGTACGACAAATTGAATTGAAAGTTTTTTCCCCTCTCCTATGTATCGATCCAAAACAACACGATTAAAGGTCTGGGTAATACTGTTCGTAGTAATAAACCCGAATTGGATCCCTTGTGACTTCTGAGCTAAATCGGCGGCTGCCTCCCACCAATACATGACATAATCAGCATTGCGTCGGAACTTGAGGAATTGCATTTGCAAGGGCTTTAACATACCCGTCACCGAGAGCTAATCCGCATTCTGCTGAGTCCCCACAAACGGCGGATTGCCCACTATGTAATCCGCTTGGGGCCATTCGGCTTTTCGGGGGTTGACGTATTTGAGTTCTGTCACGCGGGCGGTTTCGTCGGGGACTTCTTCGCCGGTGACGGGGTGCGGTTTGGTGGTGCGGCCATCCCAACGGGTGATGGGGTTTCCCTCGGCATCGGTGACTTGTTCCACGGCATCCCAAGCTCAGCACCGCATCGCGGCATTCGATGTTGTGGAAGTTGCGGATCACCGGCTCTCTGGGCTTGGCCCCTTGCCCTCTGGTGCGGAAGTGCCATTGCAAATAGCCGATCCACAACACCAAATCCGTAATCGCCGCCGCGCGGGGATTGACTTCGATCCCCAAGAACTGATGCGGGTCGATGGTGAGCAAACGGGATTTGCGTTTCGCCGAACTCGCGAAGCGCGTTTAAGACTTCGCCTTCCAGCCGCTTCATCAGTTCGAGCGAGACGTACAAAAAATTCCCGCTGCCGCAAGCCGGATCGAGCACGCGGGTTTCGCAAAGCTGCTCGTGGAACTGGCGGATGGTTTTGATGGCTTCGGGCTTTTTGCCGGCCTCATCTTGCAGGGTGGCGGCGGCGTAGGCGGTTTCCCATTGCGCGCGGAGCGGTTCCATCAGCGTGGGCATCACCAGGCGTTCGACGTAGGCTCTGGGCGTGTAATGCGCGCCGAGCTTGTGGCGTTCGACGGGGTCCAAAGCCCGTTCCAACAGCGTGCCGAAGATGGCCGGTTCCACATCCCGCCAGTCGGCTTCGCCGGCTTCGATCAAGGAGTTCCAATTGGTCGGCGTTTAAGGGCAGGGCTTCGCAGTCCTCGAACAAGCCGCCGTTGAAGCGGAGCAGATTTTCCAAGAGCAAATTGGAGAAGCCGCCGGTGTTCATGGTTTTCCAGAGTTCGCCGGTCATGGGGGCGAACTTTTCGGGGGCGGAGCGAATTTTTTTGAGCGATTCGGTGAACCCGTGGGCGGGCAAGAGGCCGATGTCTTCGGAGAACATCGTGAACAGGCATCGCATCAGAAAGTTGGCGACCCGTTCGGCGGAGAACTCGCGGGGCGTTGTTTTTCTTGCGGGCTTCCAACTGCTTGGCGAGTTCTGCCAACTTCGCAGCCAAGATGCGCGTGACGGCGGCGGAGATTTTCGCCGGGTCTAACTCCGCTGGGGTCAGCCAGATTTTGCGGAACTGTTCGCGGACTTTTTCGTCCGTGAGGCGATCCAGTTTGATGCGGAAATTTTTGGGATCGGGGAAGGGAACGTAGTTCTTGCCGGATTGCGTGAAGTCGGCGTAGAGATCGAAGCAATGGCCCACGTCGCAGACGATAAGAAACGGCGGCCATTCGCCGGGGATGGCTTCGGCATAGCCTTTGGCCTGTTTGAAGGCCCTTCGCATGGCTTGATCCCAGGCCAGTGTTCCCCGCTGAGCCGTGCCGGATCGCCGTTTCTGCTTTTTGGTTTTCTCGGCCAAGGCTTTGGCCTGGTCGGCATCTTTGCGTTCGCTGCCCTGCTTGGACTCCAGCACGAAAGAATCTTGGCGGTACAAATCGACCCGGCCTTGGCTGATGGTTCCATCGCCGTTGTTGAACTCGACCGCTTTCTCGAAGACGTAGCGGTTTTCGTGTTCAGCGGGAACGGTAGGTTCGGGTTCGGGCACGTCTAAAAGCGTGCAGAGTTCTTTGAGGAAGGATTGCGAGTTGGCCATCTCGCCCCCGCCGGACTCTTTCCAACGGGCAACAAAATTTTCGGGGGTGCTGGGGAGAATGGGCACGGCCTGCCTTCCTTATATCGCTCGATCCATTTGAAGGCAGGTGGGCGATGTCCACCCAATTTCACTACCACACCTGGATTTCTAGTTCTAATTCCACGCCGAATTGTTCTGTGACGCGGGATTTGGCGAGGTTGATGAGGCGATGCACATCTTCGAAGGTGGCTTCCTCTTCGGTGACGATGAAGTTTGCGTGGCGGTCGCTGATGGAGGCTTTGCCGACTTTGGTTCCTTTGAGGCCGGCTTGTTCGATCAACGCGCCGGCGGAGAGACCTCTGGGGTTTTTGAAGATGCAGCCCGCGGATTGGAACGACAACGGCTGCGTGGCTTTTTTCATGATCCACAACGTCCGCATGCGGCGGGTGATCTCGTCCGGCTCATCGGGGGTGAGCAGGAACGAGGCATCGAGAATGGCGAGTTCGTTGATGCTGCTCGTGCGGTAGTTGAAGGACAGCTCATCATCGGTGCGGGTGAAGATTTCGCCTTTGAGCGTGACCACGCGGACGCTATGCACGAACTGCCCGATGTCGCCGCCGCGTCCGCCGGCGTTGCCCTTGAGCGCTCCGCCGATGGTTCCGGGAATGCCGGTGAGGTTTTCCAACCCCGCGAGGCCGGCTTTGACCGACTGCGAAATCACGTTGGACAACAGCGCCCCGGCCCCGGCGTGAACTTTCCGGCCTTCAATCGCGATGGCGGAAAATGCCTCGTGCGAGAGATGCAGCACGGCCCCGCTCACGCCATCATCCCGGATGAGCACGTTCGATCCGCCGCCCAAGAGATGCACGGGGATGTTGTTTTCGTGGCAGCAGCGGATCACCGCCACGAGTTCGTTGGGGGAACGCGGTTCGAGAAAATACTGGGCCGGCCCGCCGAGCTTAAGCCACGTCAAAGGGGCCAGCGGTTTATTATGATGCAGTATTTCGTTGAAGTCTTCGATGGAACTCATGATGAATCCGGTTTACGTCGCCCGCTCCCATAGTGATTAACACATCTCCTGGCCGGGCGTTATCGTCTAATGTTGCCGTGATTTGGTCAAGAGAAGGCCCGAACTCGGCGGCGGTTCCGCAATCGCGGATTCTGGCGGCGAGGTCTTGGGCGGCGTGGACCGATTCTCCATCGGCGACTTCCCGGGCGGCGAACACGGGCGAAACCAGCACGCGGTCGGCCTGGGAAAACGCCGCGGCGAACTCCGGCAGCAAGGCTTTCAGCCTCGTGAGTTGATGCGGCTGAAACACGCACCAGATTTTGCGGCTGCCGTAACAATCGCGGGCGGTGCGGAGCGTGGTTTCCACGGCGGTCGGATGATGGGCGTAATCGTCGATTAAAGTAATTCCCCGCCAAGAACCCCGGCGTTCAAAGCGGCGGCGAATGCCCGAAAAATGTTCCAGACTCTCGCGGATTTCCACCGGGTCTACGCCGGCATAATGGCTGACTGCCGTCGCCACCAAGGCGTTTTCGACGTTGTGCAGGCCCGGCACTTTCAGCGAAATCTCGCAGAAGTACCAGCCGTGATAAAACACGCGGAAGCGAAGCCCGGCCTCGGTGCGTTTGATGTCGGCGGCCCACCAGTCGGCTCCCGGTTTGCGGGAATAAGTCGCCACGTCGCAACGGGCGGAGGCGGCGGCTTCCCGCGACGCCTGGCAATCGTGCTTCACCACCAACACGCCCGCCGGTTCGACCAACGCCGCGAAGTCGGCGAAGGCGGATTTGGTGTCGGCGAAGGTTTGGTAATAATCGAAGTGGTCCGGCTCGATTCCGGTGATCGCCGCGAATCGGGGTCGATATTCCAAGAAATTGCGTTGATATTCGCAGCTTTCCACAATGAAATGGCTGCCGTTGCCCGCCCAACCGCTGCCCGCGGGCGAGTCGCACAATTCCGCCCCGATAATCGCGGAGGGTTCCAAACCGGCATGGGAGAGAATCGCGGCGGTCATTGCGGTGGTCGTGCTTTTGCCGTGCGTGCCGGCGATGCAAAGCCCGATCTTCTGCCGCATCAAATGGCCGAGCATTTGGTTGTACGACATCTGCGGAATGCCCAACCGCGCGGCCATTTGCCGTTCGGGGTTCGCCTGCGAGACGGCGGGGCTATGCACCAAAACATCGGCCTCGGCGGGCAGAAAATGGTCTTGGTGGCCCCGATGAATTCGCAAGCCGCGTTTCATCATCGCCTTGAGGGCCGGCGACGTGGCTTGCACGTCGGACCCGCTGACCTGCCAACCCAAGCCCACGGCCAATTCCGCCAGCGATTTCATGCCCGATCCGCAAATTCCGACGAGATGAATCGCCGAAATCTCCCGACCGGAGGGCAAGGTAATCGCAGGACGACGACGAAGTGCATGCGGTGAGATCATAGGCTCCGGGTCGATTTGTAAGAGGGGCACGTTCGCCCGCCGAGAGAGAGTTTGCCCGCCGATTTCCAGAATGGGAAGATGCGGGTTTGTGTTCCAATCGCATGAACTTATCGGCTGAAACATCGTAACGCCTTCACGGGTTGTGCCATCCAATCCATCTGCGCAGAGTTTGCCAACTGAATGCACGGGTCGTGCCGGTTCGGCAAGTTGGGCGAACTTGGTATCACGGGGAGTTTTCTCGCTCTGCTTTCCCGTCGCCAATGCGAGTTCCTCAAAAAATTGGGGCTTGTCTGGATTTTAGTTTACTGGTTGATAAAATCCATTCAAACATCCTATATTGCCTAAGCTGAATCACTCGTATCAATTTCCTTCCCATCCATTAAGGACAAAACATTATGAAGTGCAGTCGGAAATTCGCTGTGTTGTTGTTGGCCGTGGCCGGCATGGCGGTGTTCTCGTTCGCTCTGAAACAAACCCAAGCCCAAGTCGCGGTGGTTTACGGCGGATACGGCGGCTATTACGGGGGTTATGGAGTTTACGCGGCTCCGGTTTATGCGCCCGTGTACGCGGCACCGGTCTACGCGGCTCCTGTGTATTCCACGCCGTGGTATGCGACTCCGGCCCCCGTATATTACGGCGGATATGCGGCTCCGGTTCCGGTAACTTACGGCGGATATGGCGGTTATTATGCTCCTTATCCCACGGTGGGTTATGGGGCGATTTATCCCCGGAACGGTTTGGAAATCAACTACAAATTCCGCCACGGTTTATGGTACGTGGACATCGACGATTAACTGATTGAGATCGTGAATAGAAGCCTTGGGAGGGCGAAGTTCCTGCTGAGCCGTTATGTCCGATCTTCAATCGGCTCGGCAGGAGCCTCGCCCTCCCACAATTGAGAGAGTCTCGGCCTCTCTTTTCGTTGGCCAGCCGCGGATTGATCGCCCGGGGGAATGATACGGATTCCCCGATTCGCCGCAATTCGGGTTTCTCAGAACCGCGTTTTCGGGGGATGGCTCGGCGGGGGCTGCGTAAAATCCCTATTGAGGCAGTTCCCCGCCCGTGAAGGAAGAGATTAACAACTCCGGCATTGAAGCCGAGCGCGTGCCGGGCAAGGGCGGGTTGTCCGCCGGCCTGACTGTGAACACCACCGAAAACTTGGGGTTCGGCGTGGAATTTCGGCTTGCCGCATGAAAGGTGCGGGCATGAAAAAACAGCACATCGCCCGGTTGCAGTTCCGCCGCGATTTTGGTTTCCATCAAATGGGCGTTTTCGGGAAGTTCGGGGCGTAAAAACAGATCTTCATCGAAACGCGAGCGTTCAAACGTCATGCGGTGCGAACCGGGGATCAGGTGCAAACAGCCGTTGTCCACGGTTTCGGATCCCAAAGCCAACCACACGCTAACCAACTCCGGGCGGGTGAACGACCAATAGCGAATGTCTTGATGCCAACCCGTGTCGCTGCTGAACTCCGGTTGCTTTGTCATAATGCAATTGTGATGCGCCAAAGGCACGGCCAATTCCGGCCCCACCAATTGCCTAAGCCTGTTCACCAAGGAAGAATGGGCCAACCACTCGCCGAACACCGGATGCCGGAATACAGCGTTCTTCAACCGCCGAATGGTTCGCCCGCCATCCGCCAAGCGGGATAAGGGCGCTCCGGGATAATGCAAGTCGGCTTCGTATTCAATGGGACCAATCTCGCGGCCCAAACCTTCCAGGGTGACTTTTTGCATCTCAACCCTTGAAGATTCCTCGGCGAGATTCCGCGCAATGACGTAGCCCTGCTGCGCAAACTGCTCGACCTCTTCCATCGAAAACGCATCCGGGATTGCGATGTTCGAGGAAGAACTTTCCAGCGGGAAAACCGGGTTGGATTGAGAAGAAGACAGCGGTGATTGCATTGCACGCTCAAAGGGGAGGGATGAAAGAAAGCGGGGCATCATTCCCCGGCGGGTTTGGCGGGAGCGGGTTCGGTTGTTTGAAAATACTTTTTGACGACCGCCCGATGGCGGGGGTTCAGTTCGCGGGAACGCACTTCCCTGCCCGTGGCCGGGTCGAATTTCGTGGGCAGATCGGGGGAAAGATTTTCCGACGGGCGAACAATGCGGGGGGAAGCATGGCCGGGCGTAATGCCAGCGACTTGGTTCGTGGACTTGTCCAAAAAGCCCGGCGGCAAGACGACTTGCTTGAATTTCGCCTGCTTTTCCTCGGTTTCCTTGCCCCATTTCGCTGGGCCTGCTCCGCCTTGGCCGGTGGTGGTTTCGGCGGTTGGCATCGGTGGCCCATCCGAGGAAGATCCGCCGCTGTTTTGGTTGGGCATTTGGGCGAAAACGCGATCGATCTGCGAGCGCACGTTTTGCAAATTCAGTGCGCGGTCTTGCAATAGCGATTGAATTTGGCCGAGCATCTGCTGCCGGAGTTTGGGATCTTTGGCGAGTTGCATTTGCCCCTGTTTCAGCAATTGCTCGAACTGCGGAGCAAGGCCCGCGGGAAGTTCCGGCAGCGCGCCTTTGTCGTTCAAGGTTTTCAGCACTTCCGCGACTTTGCCGATGTCAACCTGCTTTCCCGAAAGCAATTCATCGAGCCGCCCGCCTTTGGCATCGAGCAGTTTTTGCATGGCGGTTTTGGCTGCGGCCAGCGTGGTTTCATCGCTCGCCAGTTTCTCGGTCAGCTTTTTTCGCACGTGGTCGATGGTTTCCCATTTTTCACTGGTCAAAGGGGTGTGTTCGCTTTCTTGCGAAAGCTGTTCGATGACTTTTTTCAGCTCTTTCGATTCTTTGGGAGCCAACACGCGGGAGGCTTCCAACAAATCGACCATGTTGTCCAGTTGTCGAGTCGCCTGTTTGCCCACAGCGGGAGAAAACCCCATCGCGGGATGCGGGTTTCTGAGTGGAATCAACAAAGCCCCCACCGCGAATACCATCGGCCAGGCGATCAGTCGAAAGAACCGCACCGGGCGAAGTTTGGGCAGTTTGCGTTTCCAAAGCTCCGGCGTTTGGGGCAATTTCGCGTGCCAAGCGGGATCATCAAATTCCGCCAAGGACATCATCAGGCCGCCGGCTTTCAGTTGGCGATCCAACAGCGCAACGGCGTCGAGCCGCGAAAACCGCACCCGTCCGGCCCAAAACGCGGCCAGCGACAGCAGCGGAACCGCCAACAAACCCAGCCACAACACATCCGGCCAAAACCGAGGCAGAAACAATTTCGCCATCAGCACACAGGCCCCGAACAAAAACAACAGCGCCGCCAACCACTCGCCCGCCCGCTGCAAAAACAACCCCAACGCCAACCGCCGCCGATGCCGTTTGATCCAAAGTTCCAGGGTAGTCATGCCGAGTTGGTCCTGAATGCAATGTTCATCAATGGCGAGAAATTTTCGAACCGGCCCATCGAATCGGTCTGGATCTATTGCAGGTCTTTTTTGGGGATGACGGACGAACCGTTTTTTGAGGGGGCATTTTTTGGCCAAGGCAACCACGCATCGCTCGGCCTGCCAAGAATGCTAGTCACGTGAAAGATGTATGAGTCCTTCATGGTTTCAATGATCGTGAATTGGGTATTGATTGAATCCTCTTTCGGCTGCCGGATCATGATTTGCTTGGCCTGAATTATTCCCGTAGGTGATTGTCAGACGAATCCGCCGACCCATTTTTGTGGGAATGGATATAATTTTCACGTCTGTTGAAGAGAATTTGCGGGGAAGGGTGATTTTGATGCGCTCGGCCTCAATGATTGGTATTGCAGCGGCGGGACTGGACGGTTTGACTTCAGGGGTTGTTTGGGGCGGTTCCGCAAAACAGGTTTCCGAGAAAAGCAACATTGCCACAATCGTTAGCGCGAGTCGAAACATTTCATTCCTCCTTGAAGAGTAATGGGAATTGAGTTCGTGAGACAAATCAACCGACCCATTGTTTAAGACGATTCTACCGCAATGGAAGTTCCCCGGTTGAGGCTTTCGTGGATTTCTGCTTGCCAAAGGGCAGATTTTGACGGGGAATCGGGTTCGTTCCATGCCGCTTCCCCGGTGAGTTTTGCGATGCCGTGATTGCCCACCACCAAGGCTTGCAAACTTTGTTTCGCTTGAGGAACAGACACCAAACTGAGAAACACGGTTCGCCCGTTGGCAGCGGTCCACAGCACGGAAAGCTGTCTGCCGCTTGAATGCTGCATGGCTTGCAATTGGCCGGAAGCCTCTTCCGAAACCAGCCGAATCAACGGGCCGAACAATCCCAGCGCATCTGTCAAATCATTTCCACAGCCCGGCAGGCTCGCGTGAATCCGCAACGCCACCGGAATCCCCAGTTGCCCGGATTTCAGCACGCCCGCTAAACTGCGTTCTAATTCGGATAGGGTCATCATCATCTCCTGCCATCATCCTACCAGATCAAACCGAACGCGGCGACGGGGATTGATTGCAAAATCGGCCCGCCGTTTCTAATTCGAGTGCCGGAAGAAACGGCGGGCTTTGAGTTCGAATCGCGGCAGGCTGCCCATTGGGACCGCGACGACTTCGGGATGAAAATTCAAGCGGTCTTTCATTGTGCGGCGAATGCGGATCAGCAGATCTTCCACGGCCTCGACTGCTTGCGGGACGGGTTCGATTTCGAGTTTGAGGTGGTGCATTTCCCGTTGCGGTGCGGACTTCCACGCGGTACTCGGCGACTTCCGCGAACTGCCGCAAGATCGCTTCCAAACTCGATGGAAACACGTTGTTGCCCCGGATGGTCAGCATGTCGTCCGAGCGGCCTAAAATCCCGCCTTCCAGATGCAGCCAAGTTCGCCCGGAAGGTGAAGCCTCGCCGGCGGCTTTGACCAAATCCCCCGTGCGGTAGCGAATTAAAGGGGAACCCCAGCGGCCCAGATTGGTGATGACCAATTCCCCTTCGCTGCCGGGGTTCACGGGGGCGAGAGTTTCGGGATGCAGAATCTCGGCGATGCACTCGGATTCCAAGAGCGTCAATCCGCCGGGGCGGTCGTGGGGTTCCACGGCCATTGCGCCGAGTTCGGTCATGCCCCAATGATCGTAAACCCTGGCTCCCCAAGCGGCTTCGATGCGGTCCCGCGTGGCGGAAATGCTGCCGCCCGGTTCGCCCGCGACCACCAAACCCCGCACCGAACCCGCCGCCAAGTCGCTGCCTTCTTCCCAAGCGACTTCCGCCAATCGCAGGGCATAAGTCGGCGTGCAACAAATGAGGGTGGCTTTGTTGTCCTCGATAAGTTTCAAGCGGGCTTGGCTGCTCATGCCGCCGCCGGAAAGGCACAAATTTCCCAGCCGGTTTGCTCCCTCGAACGCCGCCCAAAACCCGATGAACGGCCCGAACGAAAACGGAAACGCCAAGCGGTCTTCGGGCGTGAGTTCGATCAGTCGAAAGATTTCCGCCCAGCAGTGCATTAGCCACTGCCAACTCGCGGGGGTGTCCAGCCAGCGCATGGGTTGGCCGGTGGTTGTGCCGGAAGTTTGATGCAGCCGGGAATAGCCCGCGAGGGGGTACGTCAAATTCGTGCCGTAAGGCGGATGGGCGGTTTGGTCTTCGACAAGCTCCGCCTTGGTGCAGAAGGGCAGCTTGCGAAAATCGTCCATTGTGCGGATGTCGGAAACCTCCGCCCCCGCCGCGCGAAACTTGGCCGCCCAAAACGGATTCCTCGGCAGAACCTCGACCAAGAGTTCCCGAAGCCTTGCCAATTGCTTCGCTTCGAGAACTTCGCGGGGCCAAAAATCGGCGGGCATTTCAGGCATGATTGGAGGGTGCGGTTCACTCATTCCATTCAAGAAGCCGTGACTTGGAAGTTTTTTTGCTGGGGAAGAATTTTCAGCGGGCGTTTCGGCAAAAGTTGGTTGATTTGAATGGCCGGGGCCGCCCCCGCTGGCATGGCACGTATCGCCCGTGCTCGGTCGAAACTCATATAGAGGGAGAAAGGCACGATGCCGATGAACGAGCCAAGTCCCGGAATGGGCATGCCTTTGCGGTTATTGTAAAGAATGCCATCTTCGGTGCGTTCCTTGGTCAAGAGGCCGGTTCCCAAGTAGGGAAGAATCGCGCGGGCGGATGGGAATTCAAACGCATCCCAGCCCGGTGTTTGCCTTTGCATTTCGCTGAACATCACCGTGGCCAAGATCGGCGAAATCGTAGTAAGATAGCGGGCGAATAATTGCGGTTCGGTATAAATCACCCCGAACAACTCGCCGGCGTGGGGAATTTTCTGCTTGAACTTCGCCGCGAACCGGCCTTGCTCGGATTGCAAAAACCTTAAATGGGCCTTGAGTTGCTGCGGATGCGGCGCGGCCAGCAAATGGGTTTTGGTCAAAGTGAACGCCGGGGCAAACGGTTGTCCCATGCCCACCGGATTGACGTAATAAATTTCGTGGTCCAGGAAGGTTTTCTTGTTGAGATAAATCCCGCGACCGAAACGGCCCGCACGGATTTCCCCCGGTACGGCGAGTTTGAGGACTTTCATCAGTTTCGCGAACGTGGCTTGAGCGGTTTCGTAGTCGCGAACTTCCAAACCCACCACGGGGGCCGTCATTAAGACACCTCCGTTGGAAGGGGAATCGTACAACACCCACGCTTGGCCGAAGGCTTTGAACAGGTCGTCTTCAAAACTCAGCCCCAATTCCTTTTCGAGTTGGGTGTAGATTTTCTCGAAGTTTTCCTTGGATTCGGGGCCGGCTTGGGCGACGAGTCTTCGTGTGGTCCCCAAAATTTTGGGAAGATCGAGCGTAAAAGCCAGCAGGAAATCCGCATCGGCGGGCACGGTTTGGAAATCTTCCGGCTTTAGAGCACGACCGGCGGCGAGCGCCAAATATCCCTCGGTTTTGCCGCCGGTTTTCAAAAAGCCTTTGGTGTGAAGTTGCCCATCCACTACGCCGCTGCACATCGCCAGAGATTCGGTGGTTTCGGCTCCCAATTGTTGCACCACCGCCGCGACGACCAAGCCCTGCGGACCCAAACCTTTGACGGCCTTATCGACCAGGCTCTTCAAATCGAACCAAGCCACGCTGCTCATGCGTTCGAGCTTCACTTTTTCCATGCCGGCGGCAAAGCGGGGGCTGTCTTTGAGACCCTGGCTTTCGCCTTTCAGCCCTTTGACGGCCGCATCCACGGTGTCTTTGCCCCAGCCTAAAATGAAGTAGTCATTATGCCGATGCAGCATCAGGCTCGCGCCTTCCAGCGGGATCGGGAATTTTTGGTGCTGCAAATTCTCCGCACGATCTCCTTCCGGCAGGAGATCGACCATCGCCTGCACGTGCTTGGCGATGGCATCGGCCTGGTCGCCGCCGTTGATGACCAATGTGGCGTCCAAAGCGGGCGAAAACCCGAAAAACGACGGCGTGAAACGCGGCAACTCCGGCGGATCGGCCATCAGCTTCAATGCCGATTTTGCATCCACGTCCAGATACAAACAACCGGGCCGATTCAAGAGAATCTTGAACAGCGGGGGAAGATTTTCGCCGAAGACTTTTTCCTTGCCTTCGCCCGCGTTGATGGCGATAGTCTCGCGAATGCCTTTGTCGATGGAGGCAATGAAGGCCAGGATTTCGGGGTCGGCGGCGAGTCCATCAATTCCCCCGGCCCCCGGTTTTCCTTCGCCGCGTGCGGCCCATTCGCTGTAGAACACCACATCTTTGGGCGGGCATTGCACAAGGGCCGCATCCCGCTCGCCGGGCGGCAAACCCATCAGACCCCCGCCGAAAGATCCCCCACCCAACAGCATCAAAAGAAACATTTCCATCATCCCCGGCATTCCCACCATAGCGAAATCTCTCTGAGTTTTGGTCGCGAAGAAAAGCTAGCCCAAACCGCAGGGCGACAGAGACCCCAACGAAGAATTCGCCCGTGCGGATCTCGATAATCTGTTCGGAATCCTAGCGAAACGGAGAACGGAACACCAGTTGCCCAACAAATACTGCGGGCTGACGATCTTCTTTCAAGGTCGCGTCACAGCATCGTTCTAACAATAACTATCCTATGAAAATGAGCGGCAAGGCGTAGCCGCCGGTCTTGCCATTCGAGGAACCGGCGGCTAGCACGCCTTGCCGCTCACTTATTTATCGAACGATTTTAATAACCGGCGGGCCGGCCGTGTTTGCGAGGGTCGCTGGCGGCTTTTAGACCCTTGGGCGTTCGTAGAATCGCTTGCACGACTGCTAAGCCGTTCCGTTTTTCCACTTTGTGGCCGTGAGCTTCCATCGCGGGTTGGACTTTTTTGAACAACGGGCCTTCGACGTAAAGCACGTTCGGCAGCCATTGGTGGTGGATTCGCGGAAGTGCCACGGCTTCGCGGGGCGACATCTGAAACTGCATCACGTTCAACAGCACCTGCAACGTGGAACTGATAATCCGCGGCCCGCCCGATCCGCCCAAAGCCAGCACGGCTTTGCCATCTTCCAGTACGATGGTGGGCGTCATGCTGGAGAGCGGTTTTTTCTTAGGCTGCACTGTGTTGGCTTCGCTTTGAATCAGCCCGAATGCATTCGGTTCGCCGGGAATGGCGGCGAAATCGTCCATTTCGTTATTCAGCACGATCCCAAATTTGGGCTCCACGAACAAACTGCCGAAGGTGGTGTTGATCGTCTCGGTGCAAGCCACCGCGTTGCCGGCTATATCCATCACCGAAAAATGGCTTGTGCCGGCATCTTTCAAGGGTTGCACGCGGCCGTATTTTTTGAGGGGCTTGGTCTGTTCCAGGCTGATGCGTTCCGCCAACGCGGCGGCATAATCGCGGCTGGTTAGGCGGCGAAGGGGAACCTTCACGAAATCGCTGTCGCCCAGATACTCCGCCCTGTCCGCGTAGGCGTGCTTCATGGCTTCGGTCAAAAGTTGCAGATACTCCGGACTGTTTTGCTTGAGGGAACCCGGTTGGGCAGGGTGCGATTTCTCCCAAGCGGCCAGCACATTCAAAATTTCCAGCAAGGCCACGCCTCCGCTGGAAGGCGGCGGCATGGTGAGAATTTGCTTGCCAAGATATTCCCCCCGCAGCACTTCCCGTTCTTTGGGGGCGATGGAAGCCAAATCCTCCGCCGTGATGATTCCTCCCGCTTTTTGCAGCGATTGAACCAAAGCCGCGCCTACGTCGCCTTCATAAAACCCGGCCTTGCCGTGCTGGGCGATTCGCTCGAACACCGGCCCCAACGGAGAATGAAACCGAGCATTTGCGGGCCAAGGCTTTCCGTTGTTGAGGTAAAGTTTCCAAAGCGCAGCGTACTGTTCGCGGTATGCGGGATGCTGCTTGAACTCTCTGAGCATCGACCGTTGCGTGGAGCGCGCATGAAGATCCAAGGGAACTCCCTCGCGGCAATACCGCATCGCGGGAGCCAGTACGGTTTTTAAGTCCAAGGTTCCATATTTTTTCAGGGCATGACATAACCCGGCCACGTTGCCGGGCACGGCGACGGCAAGCGCTCCGTGTTGGCTTGGGTCTGGGTTGGCGGGATTGGCTTTGCGAGCCTTCAAATACATGTCCCGAGTGGCGGCTGCCGGGGCTTGTTCGCGGTAATCCAAGGCGACGGCTTTTTGAGTTTCGGCATTCCAGATCACCATGAAACCCCCGCCGCCGATCCCGCAGCTTGCGGGTCTTAACACCGACAACGCAAACGAAGTCGCCACGGCGGCATCAACCACGTTGCCCCCTTTTTGCAGCATTTCCAAGCCCGCTTGACTGGCCAACGGGTGATCCGCCGCGACCACTCCGTGCTGATAGAAAACATCATCGTCGGCGGAATCGGCAGGCTCTTGTGCCCCCACGGAAGTTCGCGGAACGACCAAGATCATTCCCAAAACAAGCAACAAGCGGAACCCCCGCCTGTCTCGAAACCGATTCATAAAAAATCCTTCTTACTTTCGGCGGGGTTTGGCGGGTGGTTTTCGTTTGGTTTTTTTGGAAACGGGTTTTTGGCTTCGCTTGGCCGCCGGGCACTTTGGCGTTGTGCGTTTTGTCGTTGTCCGTTTGCCGGTGGGACGTTTTGCACCGGCGGCTTTCCGGCGAGTTCGCGGCGATTTGGCTTCTTTCGAGCCGCCGGCGAGTTCGCGGAGTTCTGCCAATTCGTTGTCGCGGAGCGGGCGGCATTTGCCCAAACCCAGCCGACCAAGTTTCAACGGGCCGAAAGTCACCCGTTCCAAACTCATCACTTTATGCCCCACACGGGCTAAAATTCGGCGAAGTTCGCGGTTGCGGCCTTGATGGAGTTCAATTTCCAAGATCGTGCTTTTGCCCTGCGTGCGCACCGCATGCACCCCGCTGACCGAGAACTTCCCATCTGCAAAGTGAACCCCATCACGAAGTTGCTGGAAAACTTCCGGCGTGGGCTTGCCCGCGACTTGCACCTGATAATTGCGGGGAATGGAGAACCGGGGATGCGCCATGCAATGCGCGAGTTCGCCATCGTTGGTGACCAAGATCAAACCCCGGCTGTTTTCGTCCAAGCGGCCCACGGTGAACAAACGAGTTTCATCCTGCGGAACCAAATCGACGGCCCGGGGTCTTCCCTGCGGATCGCTGTTCGTGCAAACGTAGCCCGGCGGCTTATTCAGCAGGTAATAGCGTTTTCGCTGCGGCCTGATCCGTTCGCCATCCAATTTGATAATCTGCTGTTTCGGATCGACCTTCACGCCTAAATCGGTCGCGGCTTCGCCATCCACGCTGACCCGGCCATCACGGATGTACTCTTCGCAATACCTGCGAGACCCCAACCCCGCCGATGCCAAAAACTTCTGCAAGCGAACCTGCGAATCCGGTTCGCGTGCTTCTTCCTCGGAGGGTCGAGACTGGGCGGACATGTTTAGCTTTCACATCGGTAACACGCGAGCAGCCCCGCGTGAAAATTCGCATTTCGCGAAATGGTTGGCGGGTTAAGCTTTCAGCCGCCGGACAAAAATTGGAACTCCACCCAATTCAGAATAACCGATTCAGCCGATAGAAGTAAACAAAGCGGTCAAGGGTCCAGAGACAAGGGTCGAGATCCGGAATTGATGATCGCCGAGTGTGGATTGCTGATTTTTGAAAGAAGGCAGAGAGCAGAGAGCCAGAAGAACGCACGCTGACCGCTGACCGCTGACCGCTGACCGCTGACCGCTGACCGCTGACCGCTGAAAACCGAAAACTGAAAGAATGGGAGATTTTGTTGCTTCTTCCGTGTGCCAGCGTGGGCTTATAATTGAGATGGATTCACCAGATTGAGGAAACCGCCGGGTGTTGAAATCGCGCCAGAAGTTGGGGAAATATCGCATCGAACGCCGACTGGCCACGGGGGGGTTTGGGGCCGTATTCTGCGCGATGGACACCATCGAAGGCGTGCGAGTTGCCTTAAAAATCCCGCATGCGGCGGTGGTTTCCAGCGAAATGATCGACAACTTCCGCAAGGAAGTCCGCCTGACGGCCAAGCTGGAACACCAAAACATCCTACCCTTGAAAAACGCGAGTTTCATCGGCGATTATTTCGTGATTGTGTTTCCCTTGGGCGAAAAATCGCTGGCCGACCGCCTCCGCAGCCGGATGTCTCTGGCCACGATTTTAGACTTGGCCGAGCAAATGATCGAAGCGGTCGCTTACGCCCATAAGCAGCGGATCATCCACTGCGATATCAAGCCGGAGAATTTTATCCTCTTTCCCGAAAATCGCCTGCGACTGACAGATTTCGGCATTGCCGGGTTGCCCAACACACGGTGGCGGGTTCGGGTTCGGGCACGGTGGGCTACATGGCCCCCGAACAGGCGATGGGCAAACCTTCGATGCGTTCGGACGTGTTTTCGCTGGGCTTGGTGATTTACCGCATGTTGACGGGCCATCTGCCGGAATGGCCGTTCGATTGGCCCCCGGAAGGCTCGCGGAGACTCCGCCAACGGGTGCATCCCGACATGGTGGCGGTCTTGAAAAAAACGCTGGAAATCTCGCCCCGCAAACGGTACCGCGATGCCACGATTTTGCTGCGGGAATTCCGCACCGCCAAGCACCGAACCCTGCAAAGAGCCATCCAACGCCGAAATTAGGGCCTCATCCCGCCTGATATTTTGGGTTCACGTTTTTGTGAGTTGGCAGTTGATTTGCGATTCGATGCGAGGATAGCCAAGGCATGCTCGTATGGAACTCTCTCCTCGCTCTTCCATTCTCCATCCTCAGTTTGATGTTTGCGACAGCAGCGGGAGCCAAATCGGATTCTTAGACTCAGTGATGTGCTCAGAATGCGGGGCGGGGGTTTGCAATTCGTCGGCTTGGGGAACTACGATCACCGCGTTCTTTTTTCCTTTGCGCGGATTTTTGTGGGATGCTGCATGATTCAAACACCAATGCCTGAAAAACGCCAAACTATTCGGGGCGTGGTCTTCGATCTCGATGGTTTGATGTTCAACACCGAGGAAGTCTTTCACAAAGCCGGCGATGAACTTTTGAAACGCCGGGGCCACCGCATGACCCGCGAACTCTTAAGCCGCATGATGGGCCGGCGGGCGCGGGAATCTTTCGCGTTGATGATCGCGGAATTGCAACTTGCCGAGACCGTCGAGGAATTGCTGGCGGAATCGGAACGCATCTATTGCGACCGGCTCGAAACGGAACTCGCCCCCATGCCGGGCTTGTTTGAACTCTTGGCAGAATTGGAATCCCGCGGCTTGCCCAAAGGCGTGGCGACTTCTTCCTCGCGGGCGTATCTGGAAGGCATTTTAACGCGGTTCGCCTTGCAAGATCGGTTTGCGTTCACGCTGACGGCGGAAGATGTGAGCCAAGGCAAACCGCATCCCGAAATCTACCAAACAGCCGCCGAGCGCTTGCAACTCGCTGCCGCCGAATTGCTCGTCTTCGAGGATAGCGAAACCGGCTCGCGGGCGGCGGCAGCGGCAGGAGCCTTCGTGGTCGCCGTGCCTCACGATTACAGCCGCGATCACAATTTCTCGCACGTGAACCACATCGCCCACAGCCTGGCCGACCCGTTCATCCTCAGCCTTTTGGGTGGACCAAGAAAATAACTTTAAGTAGTTGTGTGCCATGCCCACGGCTTTGCGTGGGCATGCTTTCTGTTGGGAGTGTGAGGTATTTCGAGCAGACATGGCCACTCATCGACCCGTTCATCCTCAGCCTATTCGAAGACCAAGCCCAAGCCTCATCTTGAAATTCCCGCCGGCAATTTGCACAATGAATCGACACTTTGCGATCAACGAGGATTTTCGGACAAATCACAAGGCAGGCTTTCTATGAGTGTATTTGATGTGACGTTGGGGATGATGGAATTCAATCGCAGCCGCACGCTGGGGATTTTGGAAGCCATCGCCAAGGAACCCGATCCCCAACAGGTTCTGGGATTTCGTCCCGGTCCCGGCCGCGCTCACATTGCCTGGCAACTCATGCACATCGGTGTTACCGAAGAACTGTTCGCCACCGAACGCTTATTGGGTTCGGCCCCTGATTTCGCGGGTGATGTTCCCCGCTTTCGCGGCGGCAGCACGCCAGACGATCAAATCCCGTTGGTGGAAGACATTCGCAACGTGCTGGATCAATCCCGCGAACATTTGCGGGGCACGCTGTCCCACTTCACGCCGGCCGATTTGGCGGTCATCCCCGAAGCGTTCAAAGAACGCGGTTGGACGCTCGCCCAAATCCTCAAAGTTTTATGCTGGCACGAACCCCATCACCAAGGGCAGGCCCACATCACCTATAACCTCTGGAAAGCCGGGCAAAGCTGAATCTCACACACGCCGGCTTAGGCCACGCGGTGCGCGGAGTCGTCCTGCGGATCTTGCTCGCTTGGTTCGGAAGATGTGGGGAAGGGGAGGATGTTCGGTTCCTCTTCGGGTTGCCGCATGATGCGGTGGGAATACACCAACGCCAGAAAATCGGGGAACAAACTCCAGCTTTGCGGTTGCCGATTCCAATGCAATGCCAATTGATGGAAGAACCGCATTTCATATTTCGCCACCGCTAATTCCGGCAACAATTCCAAGCTATCTAAATCCTCCGGTTCCCATTCCCGCGCAGAGTTTGTAGGCCGGGTGCTGGTTCGCGGCCCGGCCCGAAGGCGGCACATCGTAAATCACGGCCAGTTCTTCGGTCTCGTTGAATTTGGTGGGAAACGCCCGGCACGCCGAAGGCCGATCTTCATAAATCCCGCAATGGGCCGCTCCCAAGGGAGATTCCGGCGTGGGTGGGTGTTCGACAAGAAACCGGCATTTAGACGTTTCGGGAAAGTTTTGGCTCGCGGTGTGGGTCAGACAAATCACGAACGGCGTTTGCGGTTCATCCGCAAAATGGAAATGCGGCGCGTAATTGCGGGCAATGTTGCCGTGCGGATCTTCCCAGCGGCAGACAAAATCCCAAAAGCTGAGTTGATGCGTCCGTTGAATCCGCAAAATGTCCCCCCCCGTCACGGGAACGGCAAACGAGCGGCAACAACCGGCATGGCATCCATCGCAAAGACTCATGAACCACCGTCAGCATGAGGGCAAGAAAATTCAGTCCTTCTTCCCGCCGCGCAAAGCGGCATGGTTTCTATTATCGGTTCAAGCGGGAGATTCGCTTCAATCGAACCTTTGCGAAGCCGGGAGTTCTGGGCAAACCTTAACTTGGAGAGAATGCGGGCTTTGCAAAACACGATGGATTTCCCCAACCGGTCATTCGGTTGCAATCCCCCGGTCGAGGGGGCATGATCTTACGAACGCCGTCGGAACACTTTGTTCCCCTTGCCAAATGGGTCGGCGGTCTTCCCATCCTTTTTCGCGGGGGTTTACTTATGCGCAACTCAACTCGTTCTTACCTCGCTGGTTTCAAACCGTTGGCCTGCTGATTCTCTCGCTGGCCACCGCTTCCGCGAAGGCGGAGGATTGGAGCGACCAGCAAATCGAGAAGCTGCCGAAAACCGAAAAAGCCGTCCGCCTGTTCAACGGGGAAAATTTGACAGGCTGGGAAGGCCAGACCGAAAAATACTTCTCGGTGGAAGCCGGCGAAATCGTCGCCAAGAACTCCAAAGAAAACGCCCCCCAAGCCAGCACTTATTTGGTCACCAAAAAGCCGTATCGCAATTTCCGCTTGATCTTTGAAGCCAAGCTGGTCCAAAGCGAAATGCACTCTGGAATCGCACTGTGGGGCAAAACGGTCGAGAAGTCGGGCGACCCGTTCAGTTACAAAGGCCATCTGGTGATGTTCCCCTCAGGTTACGGCTATTACGATCTTTACGGACGCAATAGCATCTATCGCGACAAAGACGGCCTCGCCAAGAAAGCCGGCAAACAACACGAATGGAACCGTATGGAAATCCTGGCCATCGACAACCGCATCCGGCACGTCATCAATGGAAAACTCGTCGCGGATTGGTCCGACCCCAAGCCCGAACTCTGCGAAAAAGGCCCGATCGGTTTGCAACTTCACGCCAACAAAGTCGCCCAAGAAGTTCGCTTTCGCGGATTGGTACTCACCGAAGACCCCAGCGAAACCCTCGTCACCGTCGAAGAAGACAAGAAATCCAAATAAGGCAAGGGGGCTTACACCGGATTCTTGTGCAATTTTAGGTTCTCGGGACTTTCGTGAAACACGCAGTCCCTCTTCAATCCTCCGCGAGGACTTGCCGCGTGAGTCGGAGATACTCCCCGACCGACCACGCTTGAAATGGGCAGCCGCGCGGCAGGTGGGGCGGGTTGCCATCCGCGATTTCCGAGATGTGATTCAAACCGGCGGCTTTTTGATGTTCGGTTAAAGGCTCGATGAATTTCTCTTTTGCGAGCTTGCGGTTCGAGGCGGTGTTGCCTTCGATGCGCAGCCAAGCCTCCACAAACGGACCGATCAGCCAACACCACACCGTTCCCTGATGATACGCTCCATCGCGGTCCCAAACGCCGCCGGTGTAGATGCCCCGGTAGTGGGAGTCCTCCGGGGATAGCGACCGCAAACCCAAAGGCGTGGCGCAGGTGATCTTCCACCGACTTCAAAACCAGCGTGGCTTTTTCCGAATCTAAGAGCATCAAGGGTAATCCGCCGACGGCGAAAATCTGGTTGGGGCGAAGGGAATCATCCACGCGGCCGGGCTGATGATCGCAATCGATCACATCGTAAAGACACTGCCGAGCTTCGTTCCAAAACCGCTGACGGAAAGATTCTAATGCCCGTTCGTAAAGTGCTTCACCGTCGGGAAGCAAATCGTATCCTACGGCAAGGGCGTTGATCCAGAGGGCTTGAATCTCCACGGGCTTGCCGATCCGCGGGGTGACCACCCAATCGTCGACCTTGGCATCCATCCAAGTCAGTTGTACGCCCGGAGTGCCGGCGGCGATCAGGCCGTCTTGATCCATGCGAATTTCGTACCGCGTGCCTTCGCGATAGCCGGTGAGGATTTGCGAGATCGCCACCTTGAAAACGGCTTTCGTCTGGGGGGACAAAACCCGCGATTGCTTTTCGCATTCCTCCACAAATTCCCCCACCGCGATCACGTACCACAGCGAAGCATCCACGGAATTGAATTCCGGCTGCTCGCCGTGGTCGGGAAAGCGGTTGGGCAACATGCCTTCGGACACCGTGCCCGCCCAAGAACACAGAATCTCTTCGGCGGCATCCAACCGGCCCGCCGCCAAACACAGCCCGCGAAGGGCGATGAACGTATCGCGGCCCCAATCGGTGAACCAGGGATAGCCCGCGATAATTGTCCGCGAACTTCCCCGTTTGACGAGATAAGCATCCGCCGCTTGATCGAGAGCATCGCCCAGCGATTCGCGGCGGCTGCGTTCTCGGTTCATTCCCTCGGAGGCGAAGACCGTCGCGGATTGAGCCGAGCGAAGTTGCTTCAACGAATTTCCCACATCCGCCGCGAAGACTAAGATGGCCTCTTGGGAAGACAATTCAAAATGAAACTCGCCCGCAATTGCCAAATCTTCTAGCGAATCCAAACCGCGCTCGGCTTCTTGGGCATAATAAAAGTTCTCGTACCACTCGCGGCTTGCGGTAAAATTTCCATTGGCACGGGCGAGAATCGCGGGCAGGTTTGCATAAGGCTGCCAAGAAACGCATTCGCCATCCACCTGGGCCTCGAAACGAAAGTCCGTGTTTTTCTGATGCAGCTGGTGGTAATCCCTCCCGGACAAAAACGGCTTGACGTGCAACTGCACCCGGCCGGTTCCCGAAAGCATTCTCCACCGCAAAATCATTACAGATTCTTCGTGCAGCAGCAAGCATTCTTTTTCGATTGTGTATCCGCCGGGCGTTTCGTACCGCCAAGTTGGCCAGGGAGCTAGTTGAAACCCCGTCAAAAACTGTTCGCCCCGTGGGTTCAAAATGTTTTGAAGATAAGCCTGCGTGGAAAGCCCGAAGGTTTTCGCGGGCGTTTCCAGCCAAACATCCACACCGTTGACCAGCATGACGCGGCCCGCAGATGTTTGCGCTAAAAGCAGCCCGTGATACCGCCTCGTTCGCCGCCCGGAAACGGTTCCCGAAGCAAAGCCCATCAAGCCGTTTGTTTCCAACCATTCCGCGAGAAGATCCATCGGGCGCTCATTTCACAACAGCGGGAAGCGCTCCCCGCTCCATTGCGAAAACGACTTGCAAATCGAGAAATCGGGGAGGATGACACGCGGCCATTCTAGCCGGGAGGATTCCGAACCCGAAGCCTCCCCTCGGGAAATTTGCTGCCAGTCTTCGGCATTTTGGGATCGTCGAGAAATTCCCAAGTGAGCGGCAAGGCGATAGCTGCCGGCTCATCCATACAAAGAACCGGCGGCTAGCCCCTTGCCGCTCACAGATCGCCGGGCGGCTTTAGAAGATTCCGCCTCCGCCGCCTGCGGCTTGCCCGATGCCCAGGTTGGGGCGGACTTTCTTGGCGGCTTTGGCGGCGTCCGGCAAGAGCTTTTGGAACTCGGGAAGTTTGGCGAGCGATTTCAAATCGGGGTCCGACTTCATTAAGTCGAAGTCGGCGAAGTGATTTTTGATGGCTGCGTTCAATTCCGCGATTGCTTTGGTTCGGTAGGTTTTCAGTTGCTTGTCGCGGGCAGCATCAGCGGGGGCAGCGGTCAACTTCTCGACCGCCCGTCCGTAAACGCAGGCGAGGTTATACAGCATCAAGGCTTTGTTGGTCTCGTAAGGCTCGAACTGTTTTCGCGAGGATTCAGCGTATTCGACGCCTTCTTTCACGTGGCCGTCGAGAATTTTCACAATCGCGATTCCCGTGTGGCCTTGCGAATTTTCGGGGTCGGCTTTGACCGCCTGATCGAAATCGGCCTTGGCCTCTTTGACCTTTTTCAAATTGAGCCGAGCGATTCCCCGACCGGCGTAGGCATCGGCATATTGGGGATCCGCTTCGAGAGCCAGATCGTAGTACCGAATGGCTTGATCCCACTTTTGCTGCTTGGCGAAGTTTCGCGCCTGGTAGATGTACTGGCTGCCGGGCGACCGCTGTTGCAGCGAACGCAACGCACTGATGGCAGCGCTTTTCTTGTTGGCGTTTTTCGAGTCCCGTGCCTCTCGCAGCGCCTGCCGGGCTTCCGGGGTGGCGAAGCTCGTCAAGGCATTGCACACGTACCGCCAATAATTATGTTTCGCATCCTGCTTCATCGCTTCGATTAAAGCCCACTCGGCTTGCGGGCTGCCTTCTTGTTGCAAGCCTTGGGCGGCGGCGTTTAACAGCGAAGAATCGTTAATCAAAAGCGCCTCGGACGCCAGACGGATGAACTCCCCAGAATGCAACTGCTGCAAACCTTGCAGCGCGTATCGCTTTTCGCGGTTGTCGAGTTTGGGATATTCCGCAACCAACATCTTCGCGACCGAATCATCGCCGATGCCGGCAAGCATGTTGATCATTCCGTAACGGTTTTGCTTTTGGCTCCGAAATTGCCGGATCAGCAAGGGGATGGCCCGCGGATCCTTCGTGCGGATGATGAGGTTGGACATCTGGCCGATCGGGGGATCGGTCTCTAATCGCTTCAAAGTATATTCGAGGGCGATCTTTTCGCTTTCCGCATCTTTTCTGGCCGCCAACATGTCGAACACTTCCATTTGCATGCTCGTCCCTTTGAACGGTTCGAGTTCCAGAGCATGCTTGAGGAGGGCAAGCAAATCGGGATGCCCGATTCCGTTCAAGGCCCGCAGCGAAGCCATGCCGATGGGCGTTTCGGGATGCCAGGCGTATTCGAGCATCACTTCCGCCCAAAGCGGACGGGGATGCTTCGCCAGAATTTGCACGATGCTCGTTTTGACGTTCGGTTCCGCCGTCTTCAGCAAATCCAACAACGCATCGGAAGCGGCGGCGAAACGGGAGGTCGCCAGACTTTCGGCGGCTTCGGTCGAACTCGGTGTTTTGTTCTTCTTCACCAGGTCGATCAAGGTCTGAATCGCGGGCTTCTCGCCGAAGTTCCGCATTGCGAAAATGGCTGCGCGTTGCAAGTTGCGGTCTTTGCTGTTGACGAACTCCAACAGCACTGGCAGTTTGTCGGGAGGCAATCGCCCGCCCCCGCCCATGAGCGCTGCGGAGCGGATGATGGGATCGCGATTTCGCAAATCATCCACAATTTCGTTGGCCGACAGGGCTTGATAGGCGGTTCTTAAAGCGGCAATCACCGCTTCGCCTGTGGTGTTGTGAATTCGCGGTTGCCCCTCGGAGGAATTGTACTTCGCGTTGTCCTGGGGTTGTTCCGCAAGATGCAATTCGCGAATGCTCAAAGGCACGATCGGATAGGGGTTGTTCGGGTTCTGATTGGCCGGGCGGATTTGACCGGCTTGGTTGGCAGAGTTCTTGAGCCAATCCATCAATTGGGTTTCCACAGGATCGGCGTCTTTGTCCCAACGAATAATGACCCTGGCCAGTTTTTGAGTCACGGCCAGATCATCCAATTCATCCACCAGGTTTTTTACGTTGACCGGATCGAGTTGGCCGGCAATCGTCAGTATGGCTAGGCATTTTTTTGGGCCTTTGCGTTCGACGCGAGTTTTCAGCAAGCCTTCGCAAAACCCATTGACGTCGATCTCGCGTGTTTCTTTTCCGATTGTCAAATTGAGTTTCAGATCGGGCACGGCGGGATTCATAGGCAAGGCCCCGAAAACCACCCAGGTCGAAACCGTTTTGCCCGCCGGAATCGCCAGCATTTCCGGCGTTTTCAGCGAACTGATTGAATAACTCTTCTGGCCGATGTTGTAAGAATCGTGGTAGTTGCTTAGCCTTTCGAGCGCTTTGTAGGTTTTTTGATCGGAAGTGAGCGTGATGCCTTCGCGTTTGAGTTCCACGGCTTTGTCTGTGGGATTGGCGATCAACATTCGCACCACGAAGGAGCGGTCGTATTCGTTGTTGGAATGATAACGCCCTTGGCTGAGGTGCGGATCTTCCAGCACGAAAATCAGATCCTTGTCATCCGGCATTTGAGGGGCGGGCTGTTTTTTTCGCCGGGCGATTTCCGTTTGCACCGCATGCAGCCGCTGGCTTAATCCTTCCACACTTTCGGGCGCGATTTTTTTCGCGGTATCTTGCGGTTTCGCGGCGGCGGGGAGAGGCTCCTTCTCAGGAACTTCCCTTGCGGGGGCGGTTGAGTCTTCGCGCGGGGTCTCCACCTCGTCGAAGGGATCTTCCTGAGCGACCGCCGCGACCGTTAAAATCTGCAGCGCAAGCGCCAGAAGGCCCCATCGTTGTATTAAGCTGAACATGATTCCGGCTCCACAAGTCCGTGATGATTCGAGTGCAATTCCGCGCGATGAAGAAAGGCAACATCCCGCAATGTCAGATGTGAATTTGTTTCATTCTAACCAATTGCCGGCCAAGTTTGCAGGGAGTTTTCCATTCCTCCGCTTGGATTTTTCCCCAGACGAGCGAGCGGTTTTCTGTTACATTGGATGCTTCGTAAGCTGCGGGAACCAGTGATTTCTCGAAATCCGACACGGGGGCGATGTTTTTTGAAATAGACTCGCTTCCGTGTTGGGTTACGATTTTGGCTGTACCGAAAGACTTGTCAGCGACCTTTGAAGAGGCTCCAAATGGCCGAGCGGATTGCCTGTCTCGATTTCTCCAAGACCCCCAAAGACTTTCGCCCCATCGCGCTCGAACCGGGCTATCCTCTATTGGACCGCGCGAATGCGAACGCCCGGATTATTTCCAAATGGCTGGGCCGATTGGCCGCCGAACCAGAACGCCAAGGAGAAAATGTCAGTTGGTATCTTCGCTCCGAACAGGGAGCGCGTTTTGGATGGCCTGAACGTTTATCCTGTTTCGCCCACCGACTTAAAAGGCAGCTTGAAGAGCGAACTCGCCGAACTGCAAAACCGCCTCAATGCCCAACAGCCGCGCACGCGGGCCGAGCAGGCCGTTCATAAATCCCTCAAAGAGCATCTCGCCCAACTGACCGGGCCAGATCCCAAACCCGATGCCAAGTGCTATTTCCTTAAATATCGCGATGAAAAAGGCAAATGGCGGTTGCTTTGGATCTGGGGTTGCGAACGCACGGAAGCCACGGCGGATGCCGCCGCCATTTGCATCAAGCCCGACTGCCGCACCCTGTTCGCGAACAATGCTCTCGCGAAGGGCCAATGCCCCCAGTGCAAAACTCCGCTGCCGATTCCGCCCAATCCCCTCAAACGCTTGGCGATTGTCTCGGTGCTGTTTCTGCTGTTGGCGGGGGCTGGTTTTTGGGGTTGGTGGTCGATGCAACCCCGTGCGGCGATCAAAGGTGTGATTCTCTGGGCGGGCAATAACCAGCCCGTTGCGAACGCGGAAGTTCGCCTGCCGGAATGGGAACTCAGCACGCAAACCGATAAATCCGGCCAATTCCAATTCGACCGCCTGCCGGAAGGTTCCGCCAAATTGGAAATCCTGGCTGCCGGTTTTCAGCCCAAATCGCAAACCGAATCGTTAAAGGTTGGGGAAGAGACGGCCCTGAAAATTCACTTGGAAGGCAACGCCGCGATTGCGGGCAAGATTATCGACGGGGTCAGCAAAATTCCGCTCAAGCGTGCGAAAATTCAAATCGAGGGCACGGAAATCCAAAGCCAAGCCGACGATGATGGCAAATTTCACATCGAAGGTTTGCCTCAGGGCGGACAAACGCTGCACGTCTTGATGGCGGGGTTTCCCGCGAAAGATCAACAGGTGGAACTCACGGCGGAGAACACGACCGATGTCACCGTGCCTTTGACGGGTCAAGGGATGCTCTCCGGGGTTGTGCTGCAAGCCAATAACGAGCAGCCCCTTTCCGGGACCAAGGTCGAATTGATGGGCACGGGGCATTCCGCCGTATCGAATGGCGAAGGCGTGTTCGTCATCCGGCAAGTCCCCACAGGCAAGGGCGAACTCAAATTCTCTGCCCCAGGCTTTGCCGGCAAACGTCTGGAACTGATCGTCGAAGTCAATGAACACTCGCAACGAATTTTACTCTTGGGGGCGGGCATTCTGGCCGGAACCGTGTCGAGCAAAAGCGACGGCAAACCCATTCCCGGTGCGACCGTGCGCATTGAAGGAGCGGGAGTCTCGGCGTTCACCAATAAAGACGGGCAGTTCTCGTTGCCCAGCACTCCGGTCGGCCCCGTAACGGTCATCGTCTCTGCACCGGGTTACCGCACCGTGAAGTACGACAAATTCATCGAAACAGGCGGCCCCACCCTCTTGGAAGCTCAGTTGGAAGGCGGAGCGGCCTTAGCGGGCACAGTCATCGATGGCACGACGGGCAAACCCTTCCCCAACGCCGAGATCGAGGTTTCGACCTATCCCAAGCCCTTGCGAACGGATGAGGCAGGAATGTTCAAAGTCGAAGGCGCGAAAGCCGGGCCGACAACCATCACGGTCAAAGCCACCGGCATGAAACCGGAAAAAGTCACCATCACTCTGGAACCAAGTAAAGAATCGAAACAAGAAATCAAACTCATGGGCGATGCCGAGTTGCAGGGAACGTTGACCGATGGACTGACCGGGAAACCCATCTCCCAAGCCGATCTGAAAATCGCCGACACGATCCTCACCGGAAAAACCGACGCCGAAGGCTCTTTCAAAATCGGTGGTCTCCGGAGTGGGCAGACAAAGCCGGCGAACATTGAAGTCTCGGCCAAGGGGTATTCCCCGGCGAGTTTTTCTCAGAAATTGAACCCCGGCAATGGGAATTCAGTCGCCTGGAACTTAACCGGCAACTCGGTGTTGACCGGCACGGTGATGGATCTCGCCAAAGATGCCCCGGTCGCCGACGCAGAGGCCACCATCAAGGGCACGAAAGTCAAGGTGAAGACCGACAAGAATGGCGTTTTCCGCTTGGAAAAACTTCCCGCCCTCCCCGTCATGCTCGACATCACCGCCCCCGGCTACAACCCGCAAACCGTCGAACAAGACATCCTTCCCAACAAGCCGGCGAACATGAAAATCTTGCTCGGCGGAGATGCGGTGATCGTTGGGGAAGTTTACGACACACTCACTAACAAACCCGTTCCCAACGTGAAAATCGGCATCGAGGGCAGCACCCTCGCCAGCCGAACCGACCAGAAAGGCCAGTTTCGCTTGGCAAACGCCATTCCCGGCAAAGCCAACGTCCAGGCCAGCAGCCCGGACTATCCGCCCCAATCGGAAAAGGTGGACCTGGAATCGAAAAAAGTAACCAAGATCCGCTTCGGTTTGACGGGCGATGCCGTCGCCAAAGGCACGGTTCTCTCGCTAGCCGGCGACCCCATTCTAGGAGCCATCGTCAAATTGCCCGGCACGAACCACCAAGCCCAAACGGTTAAGGGCGGAATGTTTGAACTCAAGGAACTCCCCGGCGGCCCCGTCACTTTGGAAGTCTCGGCCGAGAATTACAAAACCCAAAGCCTGAAAGGGGAACTTGTAACGGGCAAACCCACTCAGTTGCCCGCCGCCAAACTTGTCAGCGGGTTAAACGTCACGGGAGAGGTCATCAGCGCACTCAACGCAAAAGGGCTGCCGAATGCCACAGTGAAGATCCCCGGCACCCAAATCACGGCGACGAGCGATGCCAAGGGTTTGTTCCGCTTGGAAGGCGTGCCCATCCGCGACTTCACCATCGAGGCCGAAGCCAAGGACTTCTACACCGAAACTCAACAAGTAGTCAACCCACAGGGCAATCCGACGATCAAGCTGGTCTTGGCTCCCATACTCAACCCCGGTGAAATCCGCATCGTGCTGTTGTGGGGCCAAAAGATCAAAAACCTGGATCTGCACTTGCACGGCCCCAATAATCTTCGAGTCGGACAGAACAACCGCAAAGCCGGCCCCGCACAGTTGGACGTGGACAACCGCAACGGCTTCGGCCCGGAAACGATCACGATGAAATCACCTCCGCCCGGCCGCTATCAGATATACGTGCATGCCTTTAAAGAGAAGATAAACGAATCCGAGGCAGAGGTTAGGATCTATCAAGCCGGGAAAAAGACCGGGCAGATCATCAAAGTAAGCAGCGGTGAAGCAGCCGCCAAGCCAGTCTGGAACACGGGCGCAATTGAGGTAGACCAAGCGGGGAAAGCGACGATCCATCCCTACGAGAGCTTCAACTATGATGATCAACTCCCCAAATAACCCCTCGCCGCGATCCTCATCATTTGCCGGTTCTGGAATCTCACTCGCGCCAGTTTAGAATCACTTTGCCGGAGTTCCCCGAAATCATGGCTTCAAAGCCCTTTTCAAAATCGGTGTAGTGATAGCGGTGCGTGATGACCGGGCGGATGTCCAAACCGCTTTCGAGCATCACCGTCATTTTGTACCAGGTCTCGTACATCTCCCGCCCGTAAATGCCTTTGATCGTCAGCATGTTGAACACCACTAAATTCCAGTCGATGGACATTTCGCCTTCGGGAATGCCCAACATCGCGATTTTGCCGCCGTGGCACATGTTAGTCAGCATGTCGTTGAAAGCATTCGGGTTGCCGGACATTTCCAAGCCCACGTCGAAACCTTCGTGCATGTCGAGTTGCTTTTGCAGTATCCGCGATGGGTGTTTCCCGCACGTCAATCGCCAGCGTCACGCCCATTTTTCTCGCGAGTTCCAAGCGGTAAGGATTGATGTCCGTAATCACCACGTGCCGCGCTCCCGCGTGGCGAACCACCGCCGCCGCCATAATGCCGATCGGCCCCGCTCCCGTAATCAGCACATCCTCGCCCAACACGGGAAACGAAAGTGCGGTATGAACGGCATTGCCGAAGGGATCGAAAATCGACGCCACATCGCGGTCCACGGTGTCGCGATGATGCCAGACGTTGGTCATCGGCAGCGAAAGATACTCCGCAAACGCACCGGGGCGATTCACCCCCACGCCTTGGGTATCCTTGCAAAGATGCCGGCGTCCCGCGAGGCAATTTCGGCAACGCCCGCAAACCACGTGGCCTTCGCCGCTGACGATTTCCCCCGGATGAAAATCCACCACGTTCCCGCCCACTTCGACAACTTCGCCGACGAACTCGTGCCCTACCACCATCGGCACGGGAATGGTTTTTCTGCGCCCATTTGTCCCATTTGTAGATGTGCAGGTCGGTTCCGCAAATGCCCGTGCGATCCACGCGGATCAGCACATCGTTCAGGCCGACTTCCGGTTCGGGAACATCCTCCAACCACAACCCGACTTCGGACCGGCGTTTGACCAAGGCTTTCATTTTCAGCACCCTCTCTTGGATTTTGGAATCATCGTGCGTTATAATAGAATCTCAACTTCCAGTTTACAAGACGTTGTGTTTGATATTTTGGAATCGATTCGTGCCAATTCCTTCTTCCGAAAACGACGGTTCGACCGATCTGGTCGGCGAACATCTCTGCCGGCGGGTTAAGGAACTTCGCGGCGAGCGGGGTTGGTCGCTGGATGCGCTCTCGGCGGCCAGTGGAGTCAGCCGCAGCATGCTCAGCCAAATCGAACGTCGGCAAGCCAACCCCACCCTGGCGGTTACCTGCCGCATCGCCCAAGCCTTCGAGATGAGTTTGGGAGAACTCGTGGAACTCCCCCAGGCCAGCGCCCGCATTGAAGTCATCCGCGCGGAGGACCGCGCCTTCCACTACCGCAGCGACAACGATTGCAAAATCCGCACGCTCTCGCCTTTGCACTTGGAAAAAGACGTGGAGTTTTACGAAGTGCTGCTACATCCCCAAGGCATCCTTAAAAGCGCACCGCACTTTGAAGGAACCCGCGAGTTTCTCACGATTCAAAAAGGTCGGGTGCGCGTGGCTTCCTCGGAAGAATCTACGGTCCTCACACGTGGGGATTCCGCCAATTACCGCGCAGATGTAATCCACGCCATCGAAAACATCGGACGAGGCGACGCCTTAATGTTCCTCGTAGTCATCTATCGCTCGTAATGCCTTTAGATCACTATTTGGGTTTAATCTTCCCGCTCCAAGCCCCCAAGGGCAACACCGCCGCCCGCTTGGCGTAGGCTTCCCATTGCTGGGACATCCGAGCCGCGCACTCCGGGAATTGAGCCGCCAGGTCGTGCATTTCCGTGCGATCGGACTGCATGTTGTAGAGTTCCCAGGGCTTGTTTTCTTTGGCGACGAGTTTCCAATCGCCCTCCCGGATCGCCCGGTTGCCTTCGTGTTCCCAATACAAAGGCTCTTTGCGATCCAGCAATTTTCCCGCGAACGCCGGCTTTAGACTCACGCCTTCCATCGGTTGAATTCTTTCGCCGTTACGGGCCAGGGGATATTTCGCCTCCGCCAAATCTACGCAGGTGGCCATCAGATCGACAAGGTGTCCCGGTTGGCGTTCGAGTTCGCCAATCCGCGAAATGCCTTTGGGCCAATGCGCGATCAACGGAGTAGAGATCCCGCCTTCATGAACGAAGTGCTTATATTCCCGGAATGGCGTATTCGATACGTTCGCCCAATTGATGCCATAGGCGATATAGGTGTCTTCCGGCCCCGGCATCACGTTCGGTCCCTGCAAAGTCGGCACGCCCTTGCGGTTCTGCTTGGGAATTACGGCTATGCGAATCGCATCTTGAGCAATCACGGGCAGCGTGGCCTTCGCGGGGCGATTACCCTTTCCGCGCCGGCCCACGCCTTCCTGGCAGCCGCCGTTGTCTTGAAGAAATAAAATCAGCGTATTTTCGTAGTTATCGGTTTCTTTCAAGGTCTTCACGATCCGCCCGATGTTCTGATCCATGTTGTCGATCATTGCCGCATAAACTTCCATGCAGCGGGCTTCCCATTCTTTGTGCTCGATATTTTTCCAGTTTCCTTTTCGGGGACTCATGTTCCAGTCGGAGGGAACCAGCCCTAGCTCCCGCATGCGTTTGAGCCTGGCTTTGCGATAGGCTCCGTAACCCGCACTATATTTGCCCCGATACTTCTCGATGTCTTTTTCGAGAGCGTGCATCGGCCAATGAGCGCAAGTATAAGCCACGTACATAAAGAACGGCTTGTCGGCGTGCTGCTTTTGATGCTCGGAAATAAACCGAATCGCATGATCGCTAATGGCATTGGTATAATAGAATTGTTCGGGTTGATATTCGGGGTCTGCGAAGGGCGAAATCATCGTGTTGTCGCGGGTGAGCGTGCCGGGATCGTAAAAACTTCCCGCCCCGGTGATGGTTCCATAATACCGATCGAACCCCCGCTGCAAGGGCCAATTGGTTTTGGGGCCATCCGGTTGAACGTGCTGAGTGACGTGCCATTTCCCCACCGCGTAAGTGCTGTATCCGGCGGGTTTCAAGGCTTCGGCGATGGTCACGCAGCGGTTGTTCAACTCGCCGCGATAGCCGTCGAACCCCCGGTCGGTCATCATCCAACCTACGCCGGCTTGATGCGGATACAGGCCCGATAACAAACTCGCCCGCGTGGGGCAGCATCGGCCCGTATTATAGAACTGCGTGAACCTTAGCCCGCCTTCGGCGAGTTGATTGAGGTTGGGCGTGTTAATTTCTCCGCCGTAACAACCCAAATCCGAATAGCCCATGTCGTCTGCCATCATCAAAATAATGTTCGGCCTCTCGGCTGCATTCGTAGGGAGGATTGTCGTCAAGATAACCAAGCTGGCGATAAGAAAACGAAAGCGCATAGATGGAACCCGGTTCAATAAATAAGAATGGTTGAGAGCGTCCGCAATTCACAATATAGCAGAGAAGCCACGACTTCACTCTCCCGCGGAATAATTATTTCGAGAGTGAAGCATCCAAACGAAAAGTTCGGCTGAGATACCGCGAGAGCCTGGCCGCCGGCGATTGCGGGGCGGCTTCGATCTTGGCAGACCCCGTGCTACCTACAAGCAGCGAATACGTGCGTGGGTCCAACTCCACGCGGGCTTGATAGGATGTGCTAATCAGTTCGGGTCGGCCTTGGTCGTTCATGCGGGTGGGCAAATCTTCGTGCTGCAAGAGTTCGCGAGGCGTGACTTTCAAATCGATCTGAGCGACTTCCCTGACAACGCCCATTAAAATTTCGCCGGGCCGTTCGTCGAGGCTTAGCCGCACCCGTTGCCCTTTGCGAATGAATTGCACGTCCCCTTGATCGATGACCAAGACCGCTTCCAACTTCTTCGCATCGCCGATCATGCAAAACAGCGTGCCGGTTTCGAGGAAGGCTTCGCGGTTTTTTTCCTCCAAAGGCGAACCCGACCAACGGCGAAGGTCGCCTTCGGGCAAGTTGTCGGGCAGCGAAACCGGCGGCAGCACCGTGCCCGCCGTGGGGGCAATAATCGTCAAACGGCTTTGATTTTCTTCCCGCTCGCGGAGGCTTTGTTTGAGGTCGGCCAGAGTTTCTTCCGCCGCCGGAATTTGTGCCTTGGCTTTGGGGTCTTCGCGTTGCATGGCTTCCAGGTTTTTGAGCTTCTGCCGTTGGACGGCGAGTTGCCCTTGCGTTTCAACCACGGCATTGACGAGATCCAAGTTATGGAGGCGGCCCAACACGTCGCCGGCTTGAACCGCAGTTCCCGGAGCAACAGCTTCCCTGAGTGTGCCATCTACCGCGATATAGATTCGGGTAGCATCCAAAGGTTGAATGATCGCGGCCGTCTTTACGCGATAGGGCAGCGGGATCAATGAGATTCCTACCAGAACCGCGAGTGCAAAACCGCCGCGTAGAAAAAACCGAGGCCAATTCACGTCTTCCATCCTTAACGGATCCCTCAAAAATTTGACCATTCCGACGACCGGAGCGATCACTAACCCCGCCACCGCGGCCACCGCCAACATCTGGGCGAGAATCTCCAACCGATACGGCTTTAAGACCTCAAACACAAACCACAATATCGTAACGAGGACCACGATGCGATAGATCATCGCCGCGATGGCATAGGCGGCCAATGCCAAGCGATGACGATTGGGTAGCACTCGCTCGTTTTCCAGATCGGTTCCTAAAAAAAACTGCCCGCTCGCCTGCTTGATGAGTGCCCCGGCTTGTTGGCGGAGATTGGGGACTTCCACCCAATCAGCCAGTATATAATATCCATCATATCTTAATAGCGGGTTGCCGTTGAAAAGCACGGTCGTGACCGAACAGACAATCATAACGTTAAGACACAAGGCATTCAACAGGCCCGGCTCGCTAAACCACCATAAAAACGTGGCGATAGAAGCTAAGATCATCTCCACGTACATACCCGCCCCGCTGATCGCGATGCGATGCCATTTGCTAGGTAGCATCCAAGCATCCGAGACGTTGACGTAGAGGCAAGGCGTGAAGACTAAAAACATCACACCTAGCTCGTGGCATTCGCCGCCGAAATGCCGGCAACTGACGGCATGCCCTAGTTCGTGCAAGATTTTGGTAATGGCAAACACGACCATCAATAAGATGGCGTTTCGCCAACCGAAGAAGGCTTCAAAATCCGGCATTCGCGCCATGACAACCTGAAACCGCACCGCGACTAAGAGCAACGCTGCGATGATGAGCGTGAAACTCAAAACCACCCAAGCCGGCGAGAGCAGCCAACTCATGCGGGGATGCAGCCAATTGAGAAAGCGTTCCGGGTCTACGCCGCGAAATCTGATTGCCAAGGGGTTCGCAAACGCCTGCCAAAACTCGCGGCGGTTGCGTTTGGCATGGCGTTCTAATAGTTCCTCCGCCTGCCCCTTGGCATCGGTGATTATCAACCCCTCGCCATGCAGCATTCCCAAGAATGATTGAAGTTGCGGCAGACTAATTCGCTTGGGGGCAAACTCTTCCTCAAACCGCCGGCGGATGTCCTCTAAGCTCACCGCCCCTTCAAGCATTTGATAGATGCGGTATTCTTCATTTCTGAGCTGATAGTATTTGAGCGAAACCGGATCTTTCAGCCCCCAATATCTGCGGTCGCCATACTGCAAAGCATGCGCGCACGTCTCCTCGCCGCCTCAAACGAAGCGGCCGGGAAGCAGAAGGCATAAACTCAGTCGCGATCATGGCTTCTCGTAGCGGTTTTTGTTGGAGATGGGAAGCAATTTCATATTTTTTCTTAAATGGAACAAGTCGAGTGTGGAAAACGCTGCTTCAGCCGAGACGGCAAAGCGATTCTGCCATTATAAAACAAGTGTCCACAGATTAAGTGAGTGCGATTAAGCAATCTGACATTAGGAGCGAAAATAGCGGACATGCTGATTTTATCAAAATGTGTTACTTATCCAATCCCTCAGTCTTAGAACCGGCAATATCCACGCGCTTGTTATAGCACGGCGATGGCATTCTTGGCTACGGTTACATGACCACACGCTGCTAAAGGTGGGCAATCATCCTCGAGCGCGAACCCCGCTTTCCTCTTAATTAAAGGGACATCAACGAAAACTCCGTGCGAGGGTCTTGTTCCGATTTGACATTTCCCGCAGGCGACCTATGTTTCCATCGGCGCAAACCCTAAATCCTGTTCCGAAAGGGAACGCCTCTCCGCTTCACCGGCCCGGAGGAACTGCCCAACTTAGGCCGTTGCTCAAAACCTGTTCTCGCGATGGAAAGACTTTAGATGAAAGCGGCATTGATTACGGGGTCGGCGGGGCTGATCGGGGCCGAATCGGTGCGATTTTTCTCCGAGCGCGGATATACAATCGTTGGGATTGATAACGACATGCGGAAGTCGTACTTCGGCGATGAGGCTTCCACGCGCTGGAGCCGCGAACGTCTGGAAGCGACGATTCCCCACTATCAACATCACGAAATCGACATTCGCAACCAAATCGCGGTCGAGCGAATTTTCGCAGACTACGGCAGCGATCTGAAACTTGTGATCCATACCGCTGCGCAGCCCTCGCACGATTGGGCCGCTCGCCAACCGAACCTCGATTTTGCGGTCAACGCCGTGGGCACGCTGCATCTGCTCGAAGCCTGCCGCAAATACGCTCCGCGTGCGAATTTCCTCTTCACTTCAACCAACAAAGTGTACGGGGATCGACCGAACTCGCTGCCCTTAGTAGAACATGAAACCCGTTGGGAAATTGACGAGGGCCATCCGTTTTTTGCACATGGCATTGATGAAACGATGTCTGTCGATCAATCGAAGCATTCGCTGTTCGGGGCATCGAAACTAGCGGCGGATGTGCTCGTGCAGGAATATGGGCGTTACTTCGGCATCAACACCGCCTGTTTTCGGGGTGGATGTCTTACGGGGCCTGGGCATTCCGGCGCGATGCTGCATGGGTTTCTGTCGTATCTCGCCAAGTGTGCCGTAAGCGGGGAACAGTTCGTTATCTTGGGGTACAAGGGAAAACAAGTTCGCGACAACATTCATGCTTTCGATCTCGTCAATATGTTTTGGCACTATCACCAAAACCCTCGCCCGGGCGAAGTCTATAACGCGGGCGGAGGAAGGCATAGTCACTGTTCCGTGCAAGAGGCGATCGCGCTTTGCGAGGAAATACTAGGTCGCCCCATGAACACGATTTACAAAGATGAGCCGCGAATCGGCGATCATATCTGGTATCTGAGTGACACGAGGAAGTTCCGTTCGCATTACCCAGAATGGGACTATCAATATACCTTGCGCGAGACATTAGAGCAAATCATTACCGAGACATCGCGAAGGGTTGATGTTCCCACGACCGCGAGCATTTCTTAACCATGCAAAACCAGGCTGCGAAAACATCCGCCCTATAGGAGTGAGCACATGCACTATCAATCGCTTTTGATTACAGGCGGAGCGGGATTTGTGGGATCGAATCTTGCCGTGTTATTCCGTCGGCAGTTTCCGAGCATGCAGGTTGCGGTATTAGATAACCTCAAGCGGCGCGGCAGCGAATTAAATCTTCCCCGGCTAACCGAAGCGGGCGTTAAATTCCTACACGGCGACGTAAGATGCGAGGAAGATTTGTCCTCAGTGCCGGAGTTTGAACTTTTGATCGATTGTTCCGCTGAACCTTCGGTGCAAGCCGGAGCGGTAGGCTCGCCGCGATTTGTGCTGAATACGAATCTTAATGGCACAATCAATTGTTTAGAACTCGCCCGCGTACGCAAGGCTGGGTTTCTGTTCTTAAGCACGAGCCGTGTTTATCCCATCGAAGAACTCAATGGGCTAGAGTATCAAGAAGCCGAAACACGCTACCGTTGGACGGGCCGCGATTTAGTCACAGGGGTCTCGGATCGCGGCGTTTCCGAACAATTTCCCTTGATGGGTAGCCGATCATTTTACGGCGTCAGCAAGCTCGCGGGGGAGTTGCTCGTGCAGGAATACGGAGCTTCCTGCGATATGCCCACGCTTATCAATCGTTGCGGCATCTTGACCGGCCCGTGGCAGATGGGCAAGGTCGATCAGGGAGTCGTCGCGTTATGGATCGCCCGGCATCATTTCCGGCGATCTTTGAAATATATTGGGTTCGGCGGACTCGGCAAACAAGTGCGAGATCTGTTGCACGTGCGGGATCTGTTCGACCTCATCGCCCGGCAAATGCAAACCCCTTCGGCATGGACGGGGCAGGTATATAATGTGGGTGGCGGGCCGGGCCTTTCCGTTTCGCTCCGCGAGTTAACGTCACTTTGTCAACAAGTCACCGGTAATACAATCCCAATCGAAGCCTACCCCAATACAAATCCGTTGGACGTGCGAATCTACGAAACAGATAGCTCCAAGGCCCAAACCGATTTTGGCTGGCGGCCCCAATTGAACGTCGAATCCATTGTCGCAGAGACTCACGATTGGATTCGCGGCCACGAACCCATTCTGAAATCGCTGCTAGCTTAAACTCAGTTTGGCATATAGAGCATAAACGAGGAACATCTATGAAACTTTCCATCGTGATTCCCGCCCACAACGAAGAGGAAAATATCCGAGAGTGTCTCGATTCGCTGCGAGAAACATTGAACGCGGCCGAAGAGATTTCCTCGTTCGAGATTATCGTCGTGGAAGATAATAGCACGGATCGCACGGCGGAGATATTGAAGCAAGAACAACAGACCGATCCGAGGATTCGCATCATCAGTCGCACTCCGCCCGGCGGATTCGGCCGTGCCGTGCGTTCGGGATTGGACGCGGTGACCGGAGATGTGACCGTTGTCTTTATGGCGGATCTCTCGGATGATCCTCAAGATGTAATCGCCTACTATCGAAAAATCGCGGAAGGATACGACTGCGTTTTCGGCTCGCGATTTATTCCCGGCAGCCGTGTGACCGGATATCCTCGTTTCAAACTTTTCGTCAATCGCGTGGTGAACCGTTTGGTGCAATGGATGTTCTGGACGCGATTCAACGATCTGACCAACGCATTCAAAGCCTACCGCACCGATGTGATTCGCTCGTGCGGGCCTTTTCGTTCGAGTCACTTCAATCTTACGCTCGAGATGTCGCTAGGGGCGCTGTCGAGACGGTATCTTATTGTGCAGATTCCCATTCGCTGGACGGGCCGAACCGCCGGGCATACAAATCTGCGGTTAAGAGAGATGGGCCGCCGTTATCTGAGCACGCTATTGAAAGCATTTTGCGAGCGGATTCTGATTTCGGACGATCTGCTCGCAGAACGCTTGGCGACGGCTTGCCATCAGAATGTCCGGCAAAATGAACTGGAACCTCGCGTACTGCGATTGGAAAAAGAACTAGACAGTTTACGGATGGAACGACTCTTGCAAGAGATCGCATCGAACGAGGAGTTACCCGATATGCCCCGGAAGCCACTAGCATGCCTGCAAACCGCGAACACACGAATGTTGTTGCGCGATGAGGTGCTTAGCAAATCGAGAGATTGCCGAGCCGGAGTGCCCTATAAAGCCTTATGTGGCAGGAATCGCATTTTGCCTTGGGCTAGTTTATAGTTTTATCTGCCTGCCGCCTTGGGTTCCCGCATTTCTGACGGGAGCCGAATTGCGAGATCCCTCTTGGCAGTATGCGCTCCACGAAGCCTATACCCAGGGCTGGAAATTCGGCAGCGACGTGATTTTCACTTACGGTCCTTACGGATTTCTGACCACGCCAACCTACCACCCCGCGACTTTTTCGTTCATGCTCGCAGCATGGATCGCGTTAAGCGGCATCTTTTTTATACACGTCTATCGACTGGCGACGAACGCGACGAACCACCCGTTGGCTTCGCTAGTCATATCTGCGATTGCCGTTCGCATCGCCGCCTTGGATGCTATGACGTTTTTGGTATCGTTTTTAGTGCTCATATTAGTCGACTCGGAATCGCAGGATGTGAGTGCTAGTGTTCGCAAGCGATCTTTATTTCAGGGTTCCGCATTGCATTGGAGGGATTGGCTTACTCAAGCTGGACTATTGCTCGTTGTGGGCTTGCTCCCGTTGACGAAATATACTTTCGTGCCGGCGAGCATTGTGGTGCTAGCTGCGATTTCTGTTCAAGATATATTGCGGCGGCGTTTTCCTTTGCGAACGCTGATGACGGTTGCGGCCACGGTATTGTTGTGGCAGCTCTCCGGGCAGCCTTTGACGGGCTTTCGGGAATATCTTGTCGGCGGCTTTGAAATGGCGAAACATTACGAACCTGCCATGAGCCTTTGGGAATCGCAACCGTTTGATGTGGCTAGTGTTTGGTGTGCGGCGATGTTAGTAGTCTTGATCCCGTTTCTGCTCAGGCCAAGCCGATTTCGACCGCATCGGTTTGGAGATTTTATAACCTGTTTGACTCTCTGCTTATTGTTGTTTCTGGTTTGGAAGTTTACGTTCGTTCGGTTTCATCCGCAGAAGATTGAAGTTTTTTATTCTACCGCCTGTCTTGTGGCTTTGCTCTCGGTGCTGGGGAGTGCCGCTCGCGGGGATCTCATTCAACGCCGACACTTGTCGGGCCTTCTGATCGCTTTTGGTCTACTGCTAGTCAGCGCGGTTGTCGTCCCCTTCCGGTATTCCGACACACCCGCTTGGTCGCTGCGGCACGTGCTTTGGCAGAACCCTCAAAACCTGAAGGCGGCAAAAGCCTTTGTTCAAGGCGATGGCTGGATGGCAGACAGACATCAGGAAGCGTGCGAAGAGATTCAACGCCAGAATAATCTTACCGCTACCACAGGATCAATGGATGTGTTCCCGGATCAACTTTCTTTGGTTCTGGCGCGGGAAGACGTGCGATTTCATCCTCGCCCCGTGATGCAGGGCTATTCTGTGTATTCTCCTTGGCTTGCGAAACGTAACGCAGCTTACTATCGGTCGAATCGGGCACCGCAGAACGTGCTATTCCGCGTCGATCCGCTGGGTGATCGTTTCCCGACTCTCTGTGATGGCCTCGTTTGGCGAGAATTATTGCGAAACTATCGGTTCAAAGCCGATTTGGGACAGAATTATCTCTTGCACCGTTTGCCGAGTTCCCGATTGGTTCAAACGACGAAGTTCTGTCCCGTCGCCGGCGAATGGAACCGATGGATTGAACTTCCAAATTCCACCGCCGGCATAATATGGTGCCGGGTGAAATTGTCCCAAAAATTGGGTGGAAAACTAGCATCTCTTGCCTATAAGCTTCCGCCGGTGTTTATAGAGGTCCGGCGGAAGGATGCTACGACACGGAAGTTTCGCTATATTCCCGCAGCAGGCGAGACTGGGTTTTTGCTCTCTCCGGTGGTACACGCAAAAGAGGATTTCGCATCGCTCTTGAACAGCGATAAGGCTCCTAATCAACCCAGCGTGCTCGCGATTCGCTTTCTCTTAACTCAAGAGGCATTGCGCGAGTGGTTTTATGAGGATTCAATCTCGATAGAGTTCGAGCAGTTGCTGTTTAGCGAGGCTCGCGAAGAGTAGCGGAAGTGAGAACGAAACTTCCGAACCAACGGCCTAGTCCGATGCGTTCCCAAGTCCAATCTAAGGCATTATACAGCTTTAGAAGCCGATTCATACCTTGGGGAGCGACAGCGCGATACGTAATGTTGGACTGGGCACGTTGCCGAATTCTTTCAAAGCCGGCTTTCTCGAATGCGCACCGCAACGTGCGGGCCGAGAGCGGTTGTTCGTTGGGGCTGACTCCCAGTGGATTATAGAATGGGCTTTGAGGATGCCGGAACAATGCCATCGCCGGGTGCAGCACGTTGGGGTCGAACGCAAAAACCCAACCGTTGGGCCGCAACACGCGGGCGGCTTCTTTCAATGCCGATTCTTTTTCGGGGATGTGATGTAGCACGCTGCTGAAGGCGACGACGTCGAACTGCTGGTTCTCGAACGGCAGCTTGCACGCATCCCCGCGAACCCAATTGGTTTCGGGATGTGCTTGCATTGCTCTCTGGACGGCCTCGGAAGCGAGGTCGATTCCCGTGTAGCTTCGCAGATGACCGTCGTAGATTTGTTTGGACTGGCCGGTTCCGCAGCCGATGTCTAGTAGATCGACCTTTTTCTGCAACGGCAACCATTCTGAAAACCTGTGCGCAATCGTGTTCCAGCCTCCCGGTGTGAAGGGGTTGAATTCTCCGGCCTCGGCAATGTGGCCGTCGAAGAACTCTGCTTCCACCCGCGAACTTGATGCGACCATCGACGAACCTTTTCCTGAAGAGTCTTGTCGGAATCAAAAATCCAGGGAATCTTTCTCAAAGTTTAGCTCTCGTTTTTCGGAGCGGGAGAGGAATCGCCGCGTTTTGGGGAATCTCAAATGGACATCCGATTTTCTCGCCCAAATGATGGACCGATTCGCGAGAATTCTGCTGAGTTTTTGTTGATGTGCACACATGATTTACGTTAAGAACACTTGAAATCCTTACCTTTCCCTCTTGTGGGGAACTGCATAAGATATGGCTGCCTTAGCTGGCTAGCATGACCTTCCCCGAACACCTACCCCGACTCGCCCGCCCGATCTTTTGTCTGATACTGAAAGAATGTTTTCTGCCATGAATCCGTTCGTTTTGCCTACCGCAAGCACGGAATCGGAACCCGCCGCCGAATTTTCTCCACCGCTTCGCGGTCTTCCCGAACAGTCTATCTATAACCGTGTGTTTTGGCTGTCTTATGCGGCCAATGTGTCGCTGGTGATGGCGAATTCCCTCACGTTTCGCTTTGCTGAGTTCGTGTCCACTTATTTGAAGGGAAGCGAAGAAACTGCGGGCACAATTGTCAGTGTGGGCATTGTTGGGGCACTCTTGGTCCGTTTGGTGTTGGGGCAGGGGATCGACAACTACGGAACCCGTCGGCTTTGGATTTGCGGTTGTGTCCTCTTTATTCTTAGCGGCAGTTCCTTTTTGATCATCACCCAACTCGGTTGGCCGATTTATTTGGCCCGCTTGGGATTTGCGGCGGGCATCGCCACAATGTTTACCTGCTCGATGGTTCACGTGCAAAATCAGGTTCCCGCCAGTCGCCGCACGGAAGTCATCGGCAGCCTGGGCAGCAGCGGGTTTGTAGGGATGATCCTCGGCTCGCAAGTGGGTGATTGGATTTTTCGCAGCACCTCGGAAGGCCATCCGCGGTTTCTGCTGCTATTTGGCGGAACGGTGATGCTGGGGGTTCTCTACTTTTGCTTGGTGGTTACGCTCACGCGGGGGGACGTACATCGGCGGAAGTTTCGCACGCCGGCGGTTCATCGGCTGATTTTTCGCTATTGGCCCGGCAACGTGGTGCTGGTCGCGATTATGATGGGCATTACTCTGACCGTCACCACCGTGTTTCTAACCCGCTATGCGACCTCGCTGGGGATGGTCAACGGCGTGGGCACGTTCTTCACGGCCTATGCGGTGATGGCGTTTGTGTTCCGCGTGCGCACTGCGACTTGGACCCGCATGATTGGTCGCCATCGGATGATTTGGCTGGGTTTGGCGGGGCAATGTTTTGGGCTTGCGGTCTTGCCTTTCGTCACGCGGGAATGGCATTTTCTGATTCCCGCCGTGGCCTGCGGGTTCGGTCATGCCTTGTTGTTTCCCGCGGTGGTTTCTCTGGGGGCGGGCGCATTTCCCAAGGAATATCGCGGTTCTGGCACCACGATCACCTTGGGGTTTATCGAATTAGGCTCCGCAATGTCTGCTCCCGTATTGGGTTGGGTAATCGACCAAGGCGGCGCGACGGGGTATAAGCGGATGTTTTGGCTCTCGAGCGCGGCGGCTTTTGTCTTCGGCACGATCTACGCTTTGACGAACCCCGGAACCGACATCGAACAAGAAATTCCCAGTCCGTTGGGGGAAATGGGTTCGGTCGAAGAGATGCCTGCCTTGGCTTGCCGATGGGAACCCTGCCTGCAATCTTCACGGGCCGATTCCGGGAGAGATTCCAGCCAAGGTTGAAATCCCCGCTGCGAATCACTTTAATATAAGGAACGCCGTGCGGAAAAAACCAGCGGGGTTTTTCCCTAGCACACACAAGAACAGAATTCCATCCGAGGTATTTATGAAGACGTTTCACAAATTATTCACCGCGAGTTTACTGGTTGCCATTGTCGGCTTGGTCGGCTGTGCCGATTCCAAGAAGTCCTCCTCAAAAGCGGATTCCAAGTCGAAGACGACGAAATCCAAGAGCGACGATCATGCGAGCAATCCGCACTCCCATGATAATGAACCGAAGAAAACGGAACCGGATAAGACCAAAACGATCAATCCGGAAGATGTGGAACCGGAAGCGAAGACCGAAGACGGGAAACCGGAAGCGAAGACCGAGAATGTCATCCCGGAAGCGAAGAAAACGGAACCAAAGAAGACCGAGCCGGTTGACAAAACTCTGCCCAGCCTGCCGAAGTTTGATCCCGCCGATGAACCCAAGGCGGCCTCCGGTTCGACCGAGAAAAAAGGCGGCTTGGACATTCCCAAAGAATAATCGCCTTTCAGTTGGCTCCGTTTGATTCATGGGGCGGAAATTCACCAAACGACGCAGCGGTTCGTCCCGCCGCGTCGTTTTTCGTCCAGTTCGTCTTTTTGCGAAGCATCCTTTGAATACTCATTGAGCGGCAAGGCGTTAGCCGCCGGTTCTTCCAATTTGAAGACACCGGTGGCTAGCGCCATTCCGCTCAGATCTCTCAGCGGGAGTTTTTATTGTGGGCAAAGCCTGGGGCGGACGGTTTCAAGGCGACACCGATCCGCGCGTGGAGCGGTTTACCGAATCGATCAGTTTCGATGCCCGCTTGGCGGCTTACGACATTCGCGGCTCGCAAGCCCATGCGAGGATGTTGGCGAGCGTGGGGTTAATCTCCGACGAGGAAAGCCGGCAAATTATCGCGGCTCTGGAGGAGATCGGCGGACAAATCGAGCGCGGGCGAAATGGAATTCCGCGTCGAATCTGGAAGACATCCACATGCACATCGAGAGCGCCTTGATCGCCAAGCTCGGCGATGTGGGCCGCAAGTTGCATACCGGGCGGAGCCGGAACGATCAGGTCGCGACCGACATGAAACTCTTCGTCCGCGATGCCATTGATCGGGTCGATCAATTGTTGCAGGATGTGCAGCGGGCGTTTGTCTCGCGGGCGGATCGCGATGCGGAAGTTATTCTGCCGGGCTACACGCATCTTCAACGGGCCATGCCCGTGATGGCCGGGCATTACTGGCTGGCGTACTGCGAAAAGTTCGACCGCGACCGCGAGCGTTTGGCCGATGCCCGGCGAGCGGGTGAACGTGTCCCCGCTTGGGGGCGGCGGCGTTGGCGGGAACTTCGCTGCCGATCGACCGTAAGCAAACCGCAGACGATTTGAGCTTCGCCGAAGTCGCCGCCAATAGCTTGGATGTGTCCAGCGACCGCGATTATCTGGTCGAGTTCACGTTCGCTCTGTCCTTGATCGCCACGCATCTGAGCGGTTGGGCCGAGGAATGGATTCTGTGGTTCTCGACGGAGTTTGGTTTTCTCAAACTGCCCGATGCCTACACGACCGGGTCCTCCATCATGCCGCAAAAGCGGAACCCGGACGTGCTGGAATTGATCCGGGGCAAAGCCGCCCGCGTGCAAGCCGCCGTGCCGCAGTTGTTGATTCTGCTGAAAGGTTTGCCGATGGCCTACAACCGCGATTTGCAAGAAGACAAGTTGGCGGTGTTCGCTGCCTTCGATACCGTGGCCGCCTGCTTGGAATTGGCCTCGCCGTTGATCGCCGGCGCGGAACTGCAAACCGCACGCATTCAAGCGCGATTGGAAGAAGGCTTTCTCGATGCCACCGCGCTGATGGAATACCTCATCAAGCAGGGCGTACCGATGCGAACCGGCCACGAAACCGTGGGCCGATTGGTGGCGACTTGCGAAGCGAAAAACTGCCGGCTCGCCGAACTGCCCTTGGAAGAAATGCAAGCCGTCTGCGAGCAGATTGGCCCAGATGTCGGCAACAAGTTTTGGGAACCGCCAACGCAGTCGCGGCCTTCTGCAAGTTACGGGTCCGGCGGCAAAACCCAAGTCGCCGAGCAATTGGCCCGCTGGAAAGAAAACCTCGGCCTGTAAAGACCGCCGATCTCATCCCAGTCATTGTGGGAAGAAAAAGGCGACCGGGCATGAATTATTGCGGCTCAGCAGGAAGCTCTCGCCCGCCCCAAATTTCACTTTTTGAGACAACCTCTGAACTTTTGAGATTGCACTTCATTTTATGCGTGTTTGGCTTCTACAACTTTGGGACCGCTTGAAATCCAGCTTCTGGTTCCTGCCTTTGGGAATGATGTTGGCTGCCACGGTGTTGGGGCTTTTCACGATCTGGGTGGACGACCAAATTGCCATTCCCGAGCGGGGGCCGTTTGCCTGGCTGATCGTGAACGCTCCCACTGCTCGGGCCACATTGTCTCTGCTTTCCGGGGCGATGATTACCCTGTCCAGCGTGGTGGTCTCGATGACGATGGTGACTTTGTCGTTGACCTCGTCTCAATTCGGCTCGCGATTGCTGCGAACCGCCATGACGGATTTCACCACGCAGGTTTCCTTGGGTGCCTTTCTCTCGACAACCTTGTACTGCTTGGTGGTTTTGCGGTTCATTCCCGTCGATGCGGATTCGCCCTTTGTTCCGCACTTGGCAGTTTTTCTGGGCAGCGTGCTTACCTTCATCAGCCTAGTAATGATGATCTTGTTCGTGCATCACATCGGGGTGGCCATTCAAGCCCAAAATGTGGTGGCCGAGGTCGCTGCGGATTTGGATTCCGCCATTCAACGCCTGTTTCCCGAACGCTTGGGTAAGCCGCGATCCACCGAGACCGAAGGGGACGAAGACGATCAACCGGGTCTGGGAAGCCGAGGGGACGACAAGCAAAAGTCGGCCATCACCCTGCCGGCGACATACGAAGGCTATCTGCAAAACGTGGATGCCGAGGGACTGCTCGATTTCGCCCGCGAAAACGAATTGGTCATCGAACTGCTTTACAGGCCGGGCGATTTTTTAATTCGCGGAACGCCCTTGGCGCAGCTGTTGGACGCTGAGAAACAGATCGACGATGAGGAAAAAAGGCAGAAGTTGACCGCCGCGTTAAACGCGACCATCATCACCGGACGAAGCCGCACGCCCCGGCAAGATGTGTGCTGTGCCGTGACGGAACTCGTGGAAGTCGCGGTGCGGGCGCTTTCGCCGGGAATTAACGACCCGTTTACCGCCGTGGCCTGCATCGACCGCATGACGGCTTCGCTCTCGCGATTGATCGTGCGGGATTTGCCGTCTCCGTATCGCTACGATGCGGAGGGAATATTGCGGGTGATCGCCCAGCCGGTTTCCATTCCCCACATCATCGAAATCGCGTTCAGTCAAATCGGATATTACGGAGCGGGAGATTTGCTGGTCGCGGTTCGTATGATGGAAGGCTTCGAGCAACTGATGACCGTCGCCCAACGCGATCAAGACCGCGCTGCGATTCGCGAACAAGCCACGCGGCTGGTCCGCCGAGCCAACCAGACCCAAAACGAGCCGCTGAATGAAGAGCGGCTCAAAAATCTTCGCGACCGAGTTCGCGACTCGTCTGAAACGGAGGCTTGAACGCGAAACTTACTGCAAGCCTCGGATGACTTCCGCGACTTCATCGGGTTGGGGGATGTCGTTGGCGTGGATTTCCAAATCGTCTTGCCCCGAACTGGAGACCGCCAACTCTCCCACGCCGATCATCCGCTGGTACATGTTCTGATGGACTTGGATGTTCCGCACATCGTCGTGCTGCACTTCCGTGGTGTTCTTGGCGATGATGCCCTTGCGGAGAATTGTGCGTTTCGTGGTGACGGTGAGCGTGGTGTTAATCTTATGCAGCCACCACTTGAACAACATCGCTCCGCCGATCAGAAGCAGCACGACCCCCACAATAATTTGGATTCGCTCGCTGACGTAGCTGATGTACTTGGAATCCCCCAATGCCATCACAATGGCGGCAATGCCCAACAGAACTAGAATCGAATATCCCAAGAACCAGAACGGATGCGTGCGGAACATCGCGGGGTGTATGCAGCGAAGTTCGCCTTCGGCTCGGTCGGGGCGGTCAACCTCCGGCGTGTCCCCATTCACGGAATGCGGGTCCACGGGCTTGGCGGAAGGAACATCGACTTTGAAAGGGCTGCCGCAAACGGGGCAATCGACGACCTCGCCGAGCACATCATCGGAAATACGCACCGATTCGCTGCAATGGGGGCACTGATAAGCAAAAGTGTTTTGCACGGTTGTCTCCTTCGGATCAGAAAATACGTTCATGCCATCCTAAGAAGCAATTGTGATGCCGAAGTCTGCGAGCCGGGAAAGACGGGCAACGATTTCCTGTGTGTCCTTCCGTGTAGGTTTCATGCAATCAGGATTCGACAAAGCCGCTTTTGGAGCCGCTTCGCGGTTCAGGAAGAAAACATTCGCGCGGCGAGCATGACAAACGGCTTTCGCTTGAGTGGCTCAAACACATCAGAAAGTGTTTCGGAATTCCTCGCGGTTCAGAAAAAAACACGAACTTTCTTGCCCCCCTTTGCCCCTCTGTGCCTTTACCCCTCTGTGCCTTCCAACAAACAAAAAGACCCCGGCATCTCCGGGGAAATGCCAGGGCCTTCGGGGGGAAGAGGAACTCCCCGATCTATTCATTCGCAGCATCTTGGTTGGCTTGCTCAATCCGTTTGAGCTTTTGCTTTAAGTCCGAAACGTCCTTCTCCAACGAAGTGGCCTGCGTTTGCTCATCTTTCAATTGATCGCGGGCATCGTTCAATTGTTTCGTGATGCTCTCCACGTTGTCTTCCGCTTGTTTGAGGGCTTTTTCGCGTTCATCGCGATTCGCATCCTCGGCTTTAGCCAGCGCCGCTTTGGCATCGGCCACTTTTTTCTCAGTGGCGTCCAAGACTTTTTGTTTGTCTTGAATGCTCTTTTCGGTTTGCTCAATCTTGGTCTGTACGTCTTTTTGCTTCGATTGGGCTTCCGTCAAATCCTTTTGGGTTTTCACGGCGGTTTTGGTCAGATCCGCTTGTTCTTCGTGCAGTTTTTCTTGGGCATCCCGGGTGTCTTCTTTTGCGTTTTCCTTGGCTTCCTTTACTTTGTCGTGGGCATCCTGTTTAACGTCTGCCAAGTTCTGTTTGGCTTTTTCCGCTTCTTCCGGGGAAATTTTGCGGGCCGTCCGCAGGTTTTGCTCTGCATTCGCGATTTTTTGGTGCGATTCGCGTTCGGCTTGCGCGACTTGTTGTTTTGCATCTTGCCGAGTGCTCTTGAGATCTTTTTTCGCTTGTTCGACTTTATCCGCTTGAGATTGGCAGCCGCTCGCGATGACCAGCAATGCTATGGCCGTCAAGCCAAAAATGCGTCCGATCATAGTGGGATTCCTTTGTCTGTCTGAATCGAGGGAAACTGGAAACAGCGGCCATCAAGCGATTTGATGTGGGGTTCCGCATAGATTTCCTTCTATCGCACGCGGCGTGCCAAATGCCGTTTTGAGCGCGGCGGTTTTCCAAGTCTTGAGCCGAATGCTCGAATCCAAGCCCAATCCACCGCGAAAGAAAACATCGGCAGGGCTGGGGGCATCGCTGAAAGGTTGCGCTTGTGAAAATCTGGTCTTAAATCGACCTGGCCGACTCGCAAGCAACCACGGGGAACTCCCGATAAAAACCGGCGGGAAATTGCCGAGTTTGATGAATGGCTGCGAAAAAAAACGCCCGTGACCAAAAGCATGGCAACGGGCGTTTGGAATGTTTTTGGTTTGTTGGCGGGGTTATTCGTTCGTTTTGTCTTTGAGATCTTGATGGAGATCCTCCGCTTCATCCTCTACTTTTTTTGCACCTTTTTTGAGCGACTCTTTGGCTTGATGGGCGGCTTTCTTGGTCCCTTCGGAAAGATTATGAACCCCTTCTTTCGTTTCGTCCACAACCTTCTTCGTCGCTTTTTTCGTGGCCGACTTGGCGTTTTCGGTGTCGGCTTCCACTTTGGGTTTGTTGACCTCGACGGCGGCTTTCGATTCCGAATCGGAAAACTTCAACCACCCCATCGCCCATCCGCCGCTCATCGCCAACGCGATGATGACTACGGTAATCACAAAACCTTTCATGAGTTTCTCCTCTTCCTTCTGAATGCTTAATGGGGCGATTGTTGTTTGAGTGAACGTCACTCGATTGCATTGCAACCACCCGACTGCAAATAAGAGGAATGCAACATCAATGCCAAATGTCTTCTTATCGCGTTGATTTCCATCGCAGGAAGATTTTCACCCCTGGACATTGTTCTCACCAAAACGATGCGGCCTGCCGGTTGGTCGGTGCTTGGCCAGCGTGAACTCCGAACGGCCATCGAAATCCCAAAGGTCTCTGCGCAGTTCCTTCGAGAAGAAGACCACGGCTTACAAATCATGGGGTTTGAGGAAGAATCGTGCGTAATTCGCCGCATTGGCACGAGACCTGCATTAAACATCTTTCGCAACACGACAAACAATCCATGTGAGAAAGACACGGCAATGAACCTCAGACAAAGATCGATTTCCATTCCAAAAAATTTGGGAATCCTCATTTTGTCGATCTGGCTCATCGCAATCGGAGCGATTCCCTTGTTGGGACTCGGCAGCGTTTTTCTCACAATGGCCGTTCATATTCTCGCGATTATCGCGGGCGTGCTGTTGCTTATAGATCGTCGCTAGACGATCTGCAACGCACGGCAGGGGACAAACGAGGAACATCCCTCAATCTATGTACTTCACTTGAAAGGACGAACACATGTTATCTTGGGCAATCACTTTTCTGATTATCGCGTTGATCGCCGGACTGCTTGGTTTTGGTTTGGTGGGCGGAATGGCCTACGGGGCGGCGAAGATTTGCTTCTTCGTCTTTCTCATTCTGTTTATCGTCTCGTTGCTTTCCGGCCGGCGCGTCAGCGTTTAATCGGGCGAATTGAGAAACAACTTAATGCGTGAACCGCAAGGCTCGATGGCTTTCTTTAGCCATCGAGCCTTGCATCGCTTCGCGACGGGTTTACTTTCGTGTGCTTGAGACCTCGATGGGAAAAGGAGTTTTGATGATTGATCCGCCTCCCGGTTTGATAGCCACGCGTTGGGACGAAACGGCCGATGCCGTCATCATCATGGATTTGGAAGGCCGAATTGTGGAGTGGTCGCCCGCGGCGGCGGGGTTGTTCGGCTGGTCTCGCGAAGAAGCCGTGGGCCGCTTGGTGGCCTCGTTGCTCGTGCCGGATCGCTTGCGGGATGCTTTCTCCGCGGGGTTGGAGCAGATCAAATCGGGCGAGCCGACTCCCGGGCAAGTTCCCCATCAGCGGTTGGAATTGACGAGCCTGCACCAATGCGGCGAAGAAATTGTGATCGACCTCTTCGTCACCCATCTGCAATTGCCCGGCAAGAGTTTCTTTCTGGGCCAGGCGCGGAATTTGTCGTTCCGCCGCCGGCTGGAAGCGGCTTCTTCGCGGCAGTTGGTCGAGTCGCAATTGCAAAACCAAGCCACGGCCCTCTCGTCGATGGAAGACTCGCTTTCCGAGTCGCTGCAAAAAAGTCTGGACACGCTTTGCTCCATCACAGGTTGGCCGATTGGGTTGGCGTTGGTTCCTGATCGCGAGGATCGGTTGCTTTGCACGACGAACATTTGGCACGCCTCTCAAGACCATCGTTTAGCCGCGATCCGCCCGGAGAGCTTTCAAATCAAAGCCAAGCGGGATGAAGGCTTCGTCGGACAGATCTGGCACACGGGCGAACCGACTTGGACTTCGGAATTGGATGGCAAAGATCCGCTGTTGCCGGCGGAGTTTACGAAACTCGGCTTTCAGTCCGCCTTCGGGTTTCCTGTCGTGGCGGATGAAGAAACCATCGCCGTTTTGGTGTTCTTTGCTTGGGGGGAAATGAACCCCGCTCCGCAGATGCTGATGGTGATTAACAATCTTCGCCAACAGTTGGGCCGCATGGTCGAGCGGAAACTTTGGATCGAGGAACGCGCCCGCCTCGCCGCCATTGTGGACTCCTCTTACGATGCGATCATCGGCAAAGATCTGAAGGGCCGCATCATCGCTTGGAATCAAGGGGCCGAGCAGATTTACGGATACGCGGCCGAGGAAGTTTTGGGCGAGCCTGTCCGAATGCTGCTGCCGGAGGGCATGGAAGAAGAAGAGCCTTCCGTCACCGATGTGCTCGCCACCGGGCACCGCTTGAAATTGTTCGAGACCAAACGGCGCTGCAAAAACGGTTCGATTGTGGATGTGGCATTAACGGTCTCTCCCATTCGCAACTCGCGGGGGCGGATCATCGGTTCTTCTTCCATCGAAAGGGACGTGACGCTTCGTAAAAAACGGGACCGCGAACTCCGCCAGGCCAAACGCGAAGCCGAGAAAGCCAATCAGGCAAAAACCGAATTCTTGGCGAACATCAGCCATGAGCTGCGCACGCCGATGAATGCGATCTTGGGCATGTTGACGCTCAGCCTGGGCGAAGAACTCACCGAGGTGATGCGGGACTATTTAACAACCGCGCACGAATCCGCCCAAACGCTGTTGTATCTCCTCAATGATTTGCTCGATTTCTCGCGGATGACTGCCGGGCACATGGAGTTGGAAAGCGAACCGTTTCGTCTGAGGGAAACCTTGGACATGGCGATGAAATCGCTTTCGCTCCGGGCCAGCGAAAAAGGGCTGGAATTGGTTTGCCACATCAACCCCCGCGTTCCCAACACCTTCCGCGGAGATGCGATGCGGTTGCGGCAAATCATCATCAACCTTGCGGGGAACGCGATCAAGTTCACGCAGCAAGGCGAAGTCGTCGTCACCGTCGGCTTGGGATCGAAACGAGGAAACGAAGTCTCGCTTGAGTTTTCTGTTAAAGACACGGGCATCGGCGTTCCCAAATCCGACCGCGACCGAATTTTCTCGCCCTTCACGCAAGTCGATGCTTCCACAACGCGCGTGGAAACCGGCAGCGGGTTGGGTCTCGCCATTGTCCGCGAACTCGTGGAGAACATGGGCGGAACGATTGGCGTGGATAGTGAACTCGGACGCGGAAGCAATTTTCATTTCACCATTCCGTTGGAGGTTCTGCCCGATGCCCGGCTCTCGCATCGAATCGAAGAATTGATCGACCTGCCCGTGCTTGTCGTGGATGACAACCGCACGAACCAGGTGATTTTGGCAGAGACGTTATCCGGTTGGTCGATTCGCCCCACCGTGGTCGGCAGCGCAAAAGCCGCCTTGAAGAAAATAGGCGAAGCCGAAGAAGCCGGGCAACCCTATCAGTTGATGATCGTGGATGCCTTGATGCCGGAAATGGACGGCTTCATGCTGATCGAGCAAATCCACCAACAGCCGAACGGTTCCGCCGGGCCGATGTTGGTGCTGATGTTGTCTTCGGCAGATCGGCAAACCTTCAAGCAACGCTGCGAAAACTTGGACGTATCGGCTTATCTCGAAAAGCCGATTTCGCAATCGGTTTTGCTCGACACGCTAATGACCCTGCTGAAAGGCCCGCCGCTGAGTCGCGATTCTTTCGAGCAAGTCCGCACGGTCCCGTTAGGTCTCTCGATTCTGGTCGCCGAGGACACGCCCGCCAATCAGAAAGTGATTCGAGCAATCCTCGAAAAGCGCGGCCATCTGGTTCAAATCGCCAATAACGGAAGAGAGGCGGTCGATTGGGTCAAGCAAGGCAGGTTCGACGTGGTGCTGATGGACGTGCAGATGCCGACGATGGATGGCATGCAAGCCACGCAAACGATTCGGCAGTTGTCCAAGCCGTCTCAGTCGGAAATTCCCATCGTGGCAATGACGGCCCACGCCCGCAGGGAAGATCGCCGCAGATGTCTCGCTGCGGGCATGGATGCCTACATCGCCAAGCCGATCGATGCCGCCAAGCTCGTGCAGTTGGTGGAATCGGTTAAACGCCGCCCGGAAGAAAAATCGTCTTCCGAAAGTTGGGAGGATTTTCCTCCGGTGGTTTCCTCGCCCACCCACGTGAACGTGGATTCCGCGCTGGCGCGGATGGGTGGCAACGAAACTTTGGTGACGGAACTCGCCCAGTTTTTTTTGGAGGATGTTCCCCAACTTGTGAAGGACATCTCGCGCGCCTTGAAAGCAGGCCACGCCGAAGCCGTGGAACGGGCCGCCCATAGTTTGAAGGGTTTGGCGGCCAATTTCGATGCGGAAACACTGGCCACCGTAGCCCTCAGCATTGAACAGCACGGTCGAAACGGCGACTTGGAACAAGCCGCCGCGCAACACGGCGATTTGCGGAAAGCCGCCGGAGATGTTATTCAAGAGCTTCAAGCGTATTTAGACGCTGCCGGGTGAACGCTTTGAAAACATCGCTGGATATTGGAAGCCGATGACGACAATTTTAATCGTGGACTGTTCCGACAACGAACGCGAATCGATCCGCAAACTTCTGGCCGGAAAACCGCATTGGAAAATCTTGGACGTGGCCAGTGCCGCCGTCGCCAAGGATATTCTCCGCCAAGAACAGATCGACATGGTGCTGGTCGATTTAAGCACCGCCGGGCTGCCGGAAGACCACTTCTTGAAATACCTGCGTTTGGAGATGACGCAAGTCCCCGCCGTGCTGCTCACAATGGATGGCCAGTACGAAAGCGCCACGGTGGAAGCCTTGGGAATCGGTGCGGTGAGTTACGTCCCCAAATCTCAGTTGGCCCGCGATCTTTTGATTACGGTGGAACGCTTGCTGGGATTGGCCGGTTGCCGGCGTCGGCACGCCCGGCTTTTGGAATCCCTCACGCACACGCAAACGCACCTCGAACTGAAGGGAAACGATCTCTCTTTGATCTCCGCCTTGATCGGGCATCTGGTGGACACCGCCGAGGATTTCGGAATCACCACCCACGGCAATCGCACCCAAGTCGCGGTGGCCCTCGACGAAGCCATGATTAACGCCATCGTCCACGGAAACCTGGAAGTTTCCTCACGCCTTCGCGAAGGCGATGGGGACGCGTTTCACGAATTGGTGAAGCTCCGCCGGCAGGAATCGCCCTACGCCGAACGCCTGCTTCGGGTGACGGGAGATTTTCGCATCGGGGAAGCCCGGTTTTGCATCGCAGATGAAGGGCCGGGCTTCGATCCTGCGGATGTGGCCGACCCCACCAAACGCGCGAATATAGATAAGCCCTACGGACGCGGGTTGTTCTTGATTCGCGCGTTTATGGACCAAGTGATTTTCAACGAGCGAGGCAACGAAGTCACACTGATCAAACGCATGCCCCAAATCAAACACCAAGACCCCGCGCCCACGGATGACGATTGCGGCGGTCTCTGCGATTGACGACTGGACAATTGGGTTTACGTTTTGATGGCATCGAAATCTGCGGCAGACTGTTCGAGCATCCGCATCAACGCCAAGAACTCGCCGCCGTGGGCCAACAACCGGCCGCCCTGTTCATGGCGTTTTTGCAAGTCTTCATTCGTGGAAGCCGGGCAGCCCCAGGCTTTGCCGTGCTTTTTTGCCGCTTGGGCGACGCGCTGGTAACATTCTTCAAGCGTTGGCCCACCGGTGGTGTGTTTCAGCCGCAGCCCCAAATCTCCCGGGCCGACAAACATCCCATCCACGCCTTCCACGGCAGCAATCGCTTCGACGTTTTCCACAGCTTCGGGAGTTTCAATCTGCACGATCAAAAACGTCTCCGCATTGGCCCGTTCGGTATAGTCCCCGCCGCCTTGCAAATAAAAGTCGCTGTCTAACCCGGCCCCATCCGTGCCCCGGTCTCCAATGGGAGGAAACTTCACCGCATCCGCCAGCATTTTGGCTTTCTCCGCCGTGGAAACGTGCGGGATCATTAACCCCGTCGCCCCATCTTCCAAATACCGATACAGCCGAGTCTTCTCCAAAGTCGGCGGCCTGAGCATGCAATCAATGTCGTACAAATGGAAAAACGCCAACAAACTTTGCACCTCGCGGGCATCCATGTTGCGGTGTTCCAGATCCAGCCAAATGCAGTCAAAACCAAAATGCGCTGCGTGACGGATATAAGAAGGGATAAAATGTCCCAAGGCACACAAACGCACCGTTTCATTGCGACGAAATTTTGCCAGCGTTTTGCTCGACCGCATGGGAAGAGGACTCCATCAAAGGGAAGGAAGAAAAAGCAGCGGGAATCTTAACGCATTCAGGTTTGATTTGCTTCCGTGACGAAACAATTTTCCCGTCTGCCCCGGCATGGAAATCCGCCAAGCAACCTTGTACGCTCGTAAAAGCAGCCTCTTACAACCAACTGATGACGCTTCTCTTTCCAGATCATCGAGGTCTTCGACATGACTCGGCAACTTCTGCTCGGCTTTGTGCTATTGTTTTCTTTCGCGGCCAACGCGCTCTCGGCGGATCGACCGAACTTCGTGTGGATGCTCTCGGAAGACAATTCCAAGCATTACCTCAAACTCTTCGATGAACGCGGCACGGCGACGCCTGAGATTCAAAAACTCGCGGAACACGGCATCCTTTACGAGCGGGCCTTCTCGAACGCCCCGGTGTGTTCCGTGGCAAGAACAACCTTGATGACAAGCGTTTATGCCCCGCGCATCGGCACGCAATTTCATCGCAAGATCGAGGCTGTCACGCTGCCGAAAGACTGGAAACTATTCTCCGGCTATTTGAGAGAAGCAGGCTACTATACCACCAATAATTCTAAGGAAGACTATAATACCACCAAGCAGCCGAATGCTTGGGACGATTCTTCCCGCAAGGCCACTTGGAAAAACCGCCCCAATGCACAGACGCCGTTCTTTCATATGCAGTCTTATCCGATTTCGCACGAAAGCTCGCTGCATTTCACCAGGAAGCAAATGAACCAAACGAAACTAGAGACCGATCCCAAGTCGGTTCAACTCGCTCCCTATCATCCCGATACGCCGCTCTTTCGCTATACCCACGCCCGTTATCTCGACCGCATGAAGCGCGTGGATGAGATTGTCGGCAAGATGGTGGCGGATCTCGCCGAAGAGGACTTATTGGAAGACACGTTCATCTTCTACTTCGGAGACCACGGCGGCGTGCTTCCCCGCAGCAAAGGCTATCTCTACGAGACCGGACTGCACGTGCCTTTGGTAGTTCGCGTGCCCGACAAATGGAAGCACCTCGTCAAGTTCCCCCTCGGCAGCCGCGTGCAAGGCTTTGTGAGTTTTGTAGATTTCGGCCCGACGCTCTTGCATCTGGCGGGAATCACAGTGCCCACACACATGGACGGCAAACCCATCCTTGGCCCGGACGTGACTTTGGAACAACTCAATCAGCGAGACGAAACCTTCGGCTATGCGGACCGCTTCGATGAAAAGTACGACTTTTGCCGCTCTCTAAGAAAAGGCCGCTATAAATACCTGCGGAACTATCAGCCATACTATCCCGATGCGCTCCATAACAACTATCGCTATATCCAGCTCGCTTATGAAGAATGGCGGTCACTATACCGAGAAGGAAAACTCGATCCCATTCAAAGTCAATTCTTTCTTCCCAAAGATTCCGAATGCCTTTACGACATAGAGGCCGATCCTTACGAAACAAAAAATCTGGCGGGCGATCCCCAGTATCAAACGGTATTGAAGAAACTTCGCGGAGAGCTGACGGATTGGGTAAAATCACTGCCGGATTTGAGCTTCTTCCCGGAAACGCTGCTTGTCGAGCAGGCGGTCTCTCATCCGCTTATTTTCGGCAAAGAACACAAAAATCAAATTGCCCGACTGGTCGATATTGCGAATTTGAGCCTGGAAAAATGGGCGGATGCGGAACCGAAATTAAAATCCGCGTTGCAGGCGAGCGATCCTTGGGAACGCTATTGGGCCGCGATTGTTTGCGGCAGTTTTGGAACAAAGGCCCTTCCATTGGCGGAGAACGTCAAACCGTTGCTGGAAGATAAAGAGCTATTGGTCCGCATTCGCGCTGCCGAGTTTTTGGGTTCTATCAAAGCTGCCGATCCTCGCCCCACGCTGGATAAAGTCTTGAAAGAATCGCAATCCCCCGTTACCACGCTCATCGCCTTAAACGCGATTGTCTATTTGCGGGATGATTGCGGTTACAAGTTTGACCTCAAACCGCAATCCATCCGCGGAAAGACAGCCTCGTCAAACGCCGACTGGACTATCTGCTGGGCAAACTATAAGCCATTCTCGTTTTTAAGCGATGAATCTTGACGTGTTATAAGGAGTAGAAAACATGTTGCCGGATTTGATGACCGATGAAGCCGTTCGCGAGTGGTTTGCCGCTACGATCCCCATAGAAGATTTTGCAGGCAAGCGGGTGCTGTTGATTGTGCCCGATCAAACGCGGACGGCCCCGTTGCCTTTGCTGTTCGATGCTCTCTCGAACCGACTGTTGCCAGTGGCGGCCAAGTTGGACGTGCTTGTTGCGTTGGGCACGCATCCGCCGCTTCCCGAAGATCAACTGAATCAGCTCTTAGGGTTGACTTCCGCACGCCGCAACGGCGAGTTGGCGAAAGTGGGGATCTATAATCATGCTTGGGATCAGCCCGATCAACTGATGACGTTAGGCACATTGAGCGAAGCCGAGACCGGGGAGATTTCTGAAGGACTATTGGCCCGCGAAGTTCCCGTGCAGATCAATTCACGCGTGCAAGATTATGATGTGCTTTTAGTGATGGGGCCGGTGTTTCCGCATGAGGTGGTGGGGTTTTCCGGGGGGAACAAGTATTTCTTTCCCGGCATTTCCGGGCCGGAGCTATTGAACTTTTTCCACTGGCTGGGAGCGCTGATTACCAATGTGGGCATCATCGGCGTGAAAGACACCCCCGTTCGCCGGGTCGTGAACCGGGCAGTGAGGCTTATTCCCCAAGAGCGGCGGTGCATTACGTTCGTAGTTGCCCCGAATGCCCGTTTGCATGGACTATTTTACGGATCACCGGAATCTGCCTGGAGCGAAGCCGCCGAACTCTCGGGGCAGGTTCACATCCGCCGCATGCCTCAGCCCTTTCATACCGTGCTTTCGTGTGCTCCGCCGATGTACGATGAAGTTTGGGTTGCCGGCAAGTGTATGTATAAACTAGAGCCGGTTGTCGCCGATGGCGGGGAACTGATTATCTATGCCCCGCATCTCAAGGAAATCTCGCTGACGCATGGAAAACTGATCGAGGAAGTAGGCTATCACGTCCGCGACTATTTTGTAAAGCAGTGGGAGAAATTCAAGGACTATCCTTGGGGTGTGCTCGCCCATTCCACCCACGTCCGAGGCCAAGGCACGTATGAAGAGGGGGTCGAGAATCCCCGCGTGCAAGTCACGTTGGCTTCGCAAATCCCCCGTGAAGTTTGCGAGCGAATCAACCTCGGCTACCGCGACCCGGCTTCGATTGATGTCGAAGCCTATGCGAACCGCGAACACGAAGGCATCTTGCTCGTGCGCAAAGCCGGCGAGCAATTATATCGACTGGAAGAAACCTAGTTTTGCCACAATTACTCCACCTGTAGATGGAAATTGGCTGTGGCCTATAGCCCCTTTTGAAATCGGTCCGTTTTGAGGCGCAAAGGCACAAAGGGGCAGAGCAGGAAGAATTTTATCCGGCACCGAGTTTTTTTCACTCAGCCCCTTTGGCCCCTGCCCCTACAAAAACCGTGGTTTTTAGGGTCGATTTCAAAAAAGTGCAAAACACCGTTTACACTTTGAGTCAATTAAGAACGGAGTTTTGGCATGCGGGAATTTTCGTTCCGGGGTGGGGCTGGAAGAAATATCCTTCTACAATAAACGGCATCTGATATTCGCTCGAATTTTTGGGAGCAGTTAAGATGTGGCGATCACTCTCCGGCGGACTCTTCTTCCTCGGCTTGACGGCTTGGTTGTTTCTCGAACCCAATCGCAGCGAGGCCGACAAATCGACCCCCCGGTTGCGAACACAACTGCGACGCCCTGTCTCGCTGGTTGTCTTAGGCGAAAACTTGTTGGTGGGAAACCAACAAAGCGGCAGCATCACGGTGATCGAACGCTCCACGGGGAAGGTTATCGTCGAACACGAAATCGCCCGCAGCATCGCCGACATGGTTTTGCTGCCCAACTCGCAAAGCCTACTGGTGCAGGACGATGAACGAAAGCAACTTTTGAAAGTCTCTTTCGGCAATGGCCCGCCGGTGGTGAAATTGTTGGCGGAACTTCCGTTTGCCGGCTTCAAGTTGGCGGTGGATGAAAAAGCCAATCGCATCTTTCTCGACCGCGAAATGGGCGCATCTGGCGATGGTATTGATGATGGATGAACGCCGAGAGCGGGATCGTGCAAACTCGAATCGCTCCGCTTCCATTCGCGCCCTTGGAAGTTTTATTCCTGCCAAGCGAGAACAAGTTGCTCGTCGCAGAGGCTTTTGGGAACCGCTTGGCTTTGGTCGATGCGGTCGATGGAAAAGTATTAAAGCTCGGACAAATTGAAGGACATAACGTGCGCGGGCTGGCGCTCAGTCAGGATGGAAAGAGCGTGTTGATTGCCCATCAACAGATTCCCGATAAGTCCGTCGCGAGTTACGATGGCGTGCATTGGGGGCGGATCGTTGCCAACACGGTTGAAGTGCTAGAGGTCTCGCAACTCACCACGATGCAAGCGGAAAAACAAGTCGGCGGTTGGCTGAATACTTTTGGGGACATCGGCAATGCCTCCGCCGATCCCAGCGGTGTGCTCACCGGGCCAAACGGCTTGGTCGCGGTCGCGTTTTCCGGCGTGGGGGAAGTCGCGGTTCGCTATCGCGGACATAGTCGAAGAGTGCCCGTGCAAAGCCATCCCGCTACGATGGCGGTCGCGGGCGAGGTGCTCTATATTGCGAATCGCTTGAGTGATTCCCTCTCGGTGATCGATCTGAATGAAGGCAAGGTCACGCAAACGATTTTGTTGGGGCCTATGCCCAAACTCTCTGCGGAGGAACGCGGCGAAAGATTATTTTATAATGCCAGGCTCTCTCACGATGGCTGGCTGAGTTGCCATAGTTGTCATACCGAGGGACACACGGCGGGATTAGTTGTCGACACATTAGGCGATGGCGATTACGGTGCACCGAAGCTAGTTCCTTCGCTGCTCGGCACAAGAGACACCCAACCCTGGGGGTGGGACGGCAACGCGGCTTTGCTGCGCGAACAACTGCAAAAATCCCTGACAACGACGATGCACGGCGATGAGCTTGCGGCGCGGGACATGGAAGATTTGTTCGCCTATATCACGAGTTTGGACTCGCCACCGTCTGCGGAAAATACTCCTCAGAAATTACTCGCCCAAGGCCGAAAGATTTTTGAATCGCGGGGCTGCGTGAATTGCCATGCTCCGCCGGCTTATACCACGCCGGTGACGGTGGAAGTCGGCTTGTTGGATGAGCAAGGGCGGAACCGGTTCAATCCGCCTTCACTGCGCGGCGTGGGTCAACGCCGGCGCTTCTTTCACGATGGCCGCGCCAAGAGTCTGGAAGATGTGCTCTATAAAGTTCGCCATCAGCTCGAAGATCCTCTCGACAAACTAGAGGCCCATGCTCTGTTGACGTTTTTGCGTAGTTTGTAGGGTTGGAAATGCGAAGGGGGTTCAGTCATCCAGAGAGAATGGCTAAAGGATTGAGATGAGATTTGATAATGATATTGAACCGCCGGCGTTAGTTTCTTGGCGAAGTTTCTGGCGAGTATTTTTCGCATTGGCCGGCACCATTATCATTCTGATTTTAATAATTTGTTGGTACTCGCGCTGGCCTTATTACGTCATTTCTCCCGAGCAAATCTCTGAGAAATCCGCAGGCACGATTTATTCCCAGAAAGGATGGCCTTATGCTCTGGAAGTTCATATTTCTGGCCAGATCAACGGGCAAGCAACATTCGTAACCCCGTATGGCGAGTTCGACTTACGGCCTGGAAAAATTGATATTGAAACAGGGCGTGACTACTACGAGGACAATGCTAGGTTAGAATACATTCCCGAAAACGTAACGGAAGGACATCTCACGGTGAAGTACCGTTTTCGCACGCATTAGGTTTCATTTAGTTTTGTCCGGTTTTATTCAAACCTGTACCGATCCTCGAATTGATACTGTCCCTCTTGTGTGGGGTTGCCCAGGTCATTGAACCTGGGTAATCCTGCATGTTGGTGCCACATATATAGGAGTCCGATTTGATGCCCGCTCGCACACTCAACGGTTCGATTTCCCGCCGGGATTGGTTACGGTGGAGTTCGTTGGCTTTTGCCGGTGGTGCTTTGGGGGCGACGGGGTTTGCAGAGTCCGCACGGCTGGCGCGGGAGTTGCGGATCATTGAGGTAAAAATTACTCCCGTGGCACTTCCCGATCCGCCGATTCTCGCGGCCAGCGGATGTCATGGCCCGTATTTCCTGCGGAACGTGATCGAACTCAAAACCGATGCGGGAATCGTGGGCATCGGCGAAACCTACGGCAATCACAAATCGCTGCTGCAACTTCAAAAGTCTGCCGAGTTGCTACGCGGGAAAAGTGCGTTCGCTTATCGTGCTTTTGCGAAACCCTTAAACGCGTTTCATCCCGGCGTGTTTACAGGCATCGAAATGGCTTGCCTGGATGCCATCGGCAAAGCGACGGACACTAGGGTTTGCGATCTGTTGGGCGGGCCGGTTCGCGAGGAAGTCGAGTTCGCCGCTTATTTGTTTTACCGCTATCGGGCGGATGATCCCCGCGTGTTGTCCGATTCCCGTTTGGCGGACAAGCGCGGCAAGGGGGATCGTGCGCTTGATCAATGGGGCGAAGTTCGCACCGCCGAACGCATGGCGGAGATGGCTTTCCAATTTCGCGAAAAGTGGGGATTTCGGGTGATGAAACTCAAAGCCGGGGTGCTGCCTCCCGAAGAAGAACTGAAAACAATGGAGATGTTGGCCGAGCGACTCGGTCCGAAAACGCCGTTGCGGATTGATCCCAACGGGCGTTGGACCGTGCCCACCGCGATTGATGCCGGCAAGATCTTGGATGATCTTCCTTTGGAGTATTACGAAGATCCCGTGGATGGCCAAAACGCGATGGCCAGCGTGCGAAATCAAACCGGCTTGAAGTTGGCCACCAATTCTTGCGTGAGCCGTTGGCGGCACATTCGGTCCGCCGTGCGAACTCAGCCGATCGACATTGTGTTGGGCGACATTTATTGGTTCGGCGGATTGACGGGGCTGCTCGCTGTGGGGAAGGCTGCCGAAAGTTTGGGTTGGGGCTTGAGCTATCACAGCAACAATCACGCGGGAATTACAATGGCGGCGATGATTCACGCTTTGGCTTCCACGCCCGAGCTCGCCTATGCCGCGGATACGCATTACGTTTGGCTCGCCGAGGATGCCGACATTATCGAAGGCAAAAACCTGCCGATCAAAAACGGGCGAATGACGATCCCCGAATCTCCCGGCTTGGGTGTAAAACTTGATCGAGACAAACTCGCCAAGGCCCACGAAACCTACCAAAAATCCGGCATGAAAGACCGCGACGATGCCGCCACCATGAAAGTCTTCCAACCCGGTTGGAAACGGCACTTGTTTTGAACCTCGGTGATTTCTTTCAGCTTTGTTGGCTCCGCAGTGCGGACTTTTTCTGCCGAATCCCTTCAAATCGGAATTGACCGCCGAGCGGACCCTACCTCTTGTGAACGAAGCCGACTTCAAATCAATAGTTTCCGGGCATCAGCGGGGTGTCGTTGCGGCTTTGTGTCGCGCGGGATTGCGGATTCTCTCCTGCGGATATTGGTTGGGCGTCGCGTTTCGTAATTGGTTGTTCGATGGGCATTGGAAACGCATTCATCGGGCGGGTGTGCCGGTGGTGAGTGTGGGGAACATCACCACCGGCGGCACGGGCAAGACGCCTATGGTGGCATTTTTGGCGAATTGGGTTCGAGATCAAGACGCGAAACCGGCGATTCTCAGTCGGGGTTATCGGTCGGTGGCCGGCGGGCCGAACGATGAAAAATTGGTTCTCGATTTGCTTTGTCCCGGCGTGCCGCATTTGCAAAACCCAGATCGCGTTGCTTCCGCACAGCAAGCGGTGAAAGCACATCAAGCCGGGGTGCTGGTTTTGGATGATGGTTTTCAACACCGCCGCTTGGGCCGAGATTTGGACTTGGTGTTGATCGATGCGACTTGTCCTTGGGGTTACGGATCGGTGTTGCCTCGCGGATTGCTGCGGGAACCGCTTGCGGGATTGAAGCGGGCAGACGTGGCGATCATCACGCGGGCCGATCAAGTTTCGGAAACGCACCTTCAACAAATTCGGGCGGAGATACATCGGCATCATCCGCAGTTGCCGATTGCGGAAGCGGCATTTGTTCCGCAGCGGTTGGTGAATGCAGCGGGGTGGACTTGTTCTTTCGAGGCGTTCAAAGCAAAACCCGCATTCGCATTTTGCGGGATCGGCAACCCCGATGGATTTCTGCAAACGCTGGCGGGCTGCGGAGTTTCGGTTTCCGCTTCCGGCTTTCGGACTTTTGCGGACCATCACCATTACACCATAACGGATTTAGAAACTTTGGGAGAACTCGCCGAACGGGAAGGGGCCGCGGCGATTTTCACCACACAAAAAGATCTGGTGAAAATTCCGCGCACGAATCTAAATGGCGTGCTTTTGTGGGCGGTTGAAATCGGGGTAAAATGGCTTTCGGGCGAGGAAATTTTGCAGTCCCGGCTCGAAGAACTTCTGAAAATCGGGCCGGTCACCCCACCCGTTGACGGTGTAGGCGGGTCGTCATAAAATCGGTTTAGATGAGGACTTATCGCGACCGTTTGCCGGCGGTTTTTTCACCGCCCGGAGGGGATCTTGGCCCACAAAATCATGATTGACACCGACCCCGGAATCGGGGATGCGATTGCTTTGGCCGTCGCACTTTTAGACCCGGAGTTGGATGTGCTGGGAATCACCGCGACCGCCGGTTGCGTTTCCGGGCCGGCGGCCACGCGGAACGTGCAAGCGATCGTCGAACATCTCGATCCCGTGAAATGGCCGCGGGTCGGTTCGGCAGAAGGCCAAGTTGCGACCTTCGGCACGGAAGTCGGCAAGCAACCGGTGACCTTGGGCGATCTCAACGGAAAATTCGGTTTGGGCGATTGGGATTATCAAGTCGCCGATTTGCACCATCGCCACCAATCGGCCAAATTGATGGTTGATATTGCCCGCTCCGAGCCGAATGAAGTCACGCTATTAACCCTGGGGCCTTTGACGAATCTGGAACTCGCTTGCGAACGCGCCCCCGATTTTTTGCAGCTTCTGAAAGGGATTGTGGTGTTCGGCGGCGCGGTGTCCTGCGGCGGAGACGTGACCGCCGCCGCCGAGTTCAACATGTACGCCGATCCCGATGCCGCCCAAACCGTGCTGTGTTCTCCCGCGACAAAAACGCTGGTTCCGTTGGACATTTGCCGGCAAGTGGTGCTGACCTTCGAGCAATACGACCGCGTGAAGCCAAGCGAAGATTCGCCGACCGGACAACTATTTGCGCAGCTGTTGCCCTTCGCGTTTCGGGCGCATCATCAATTCTTAGGTCTGGAAGGCGTGGCTTTGAACGAATTGGTCGCGCTGGCGGCGATCTCGCAACCGCGATTGTTTGAACCCGAAGCGATGGCGGTGGATGTGGAAACTTCCGGCGAACTCACGCGGGGCATGACCGTCTTCGACCGCCGAGGCATTCCCAACTGGCAAACCAACATCGACGTGTTGACCGAAGTGGATGCCCAAGGCATCTTGGACTATTTCACCCGCATTTTGCGAACCGCCGATTAGCCCGGATGATTCATAGATCATTGCGATCCGGTAGCGGCGATCCGCACGCGCGACGCCTCGGCGACAGCAACGAGATGTTCGCCTTCCGTCAGCGAATGACGACCGAGGAGGCAAAAGCAATTCTGAAAAATCCGACCTTTGATCGCTGGGGCGACCGCAAATTCACAAAACAAGGAACCCACTCAACCGCCGAACGGCAACAACTCACAACCTCTTCGGGTTATGATGAAAACCCCTGGCAACAGAGTTATCGTTGGAAGATGGGCAGGTAATTGTTGGGCACTTGCAGAACCAGCAATGCCATTGCGGTTCCGTATTCGTTGCAGATGGAGGCATCCGGCCAAGGGCCTTCCTCGATTTGACGGTGCAGCAATTCATCGCGAATCGCGGGATACCAGCGTTCCCAATAAGTTCCGCCTGCGTGCCACATGGCTTGCACAGCGTAATAATGGCCGTAGAAATAATTTCTTTCAAAGCGGAAGATCTGCCCGCGCGGCAGCGAGCGCATTAAATAATCCAAGCCGCGGGTGATTTCCGGGCCTTCAAAAAGTCCCGCGTTGTAAAGGGCCACCACGCCCGCTGCCGAGCGGGCAAATTCGCTGTTCGCTCGCCCCACCAACTGATAGCGAAACCCGCCATCATCGAAGTTTTGGCAGCGTTTGACGTAATCCACGCAGCGGTCCACGGTCGATTTGGGGACGTGAAAGCCCGCGTTCCGGGCGGCCCGAAGAGCCATCATTTGGCAGACTGTCACCGAAATGTCCGCGTTCACGGGTTCCGGTTGATACCGCCAACCGCCCTCGTCGTTTTGCGTGTCTACAATCAGCTTCACCGCTTTTTGCAGGACTTTTCGCAGGTTTTCATCCGGCGACATGCCGTAAACTTCGGCGAGAAACAGCGTGGAGAAACCGTGGCCGTACATCGGCCCTTGGGATTTGTATCGTTCGTTGATGATGTACCCGTTGGACTTCGCGTTCTTCAAGAGATATTCGACGGCGGCTTCCACCTGCTTGCCGTATTTGCCCCGCCCCGGCGTGTTGCCGCCGGAGAGAAATGCCATTCCGCACAGCCGCGGTGACGGCCACGTTTCCCTTATACATCAACCCGGACCCGAATGCCCCGTTGGGTTGTTGTTTGCCCGCTAACCAAGAAAGGCCCCGCTCAATGGCTGCTTGCGTTTCGGGCGTGATGACTTTCAGGCCGCTCATTTCGACCGAAGGTTCGGCCTCGCGTTTCAACGAATTCGGGGACGAGAAATCCGCCGAGAACACCACCGCCGCAATCAGAGCGGCAAGCGAAGCGGCAACCGCGACAATGCGGGTCATGGGTTTCTCCCGTGGGCTTCCATCCTGAAGAGGACGGCCACCACGAGATGGACGACCTAAAATCACGGACGAACGGCGTTCGGATAATTAAAAGAGTTGGGAGGCAACGGAGCCTGATCCAACCCCAACAAAGCTCGGCTTTCCAAAATTTTTCGCTGCTCGGCCCTGGGCTGATCGAAGGCCCTGGGTCGCGTCATTGTACTCGGCCCCATTTCTTCATCGGGGAAGGGATCGTGAATTCGGTACGATTGGGCTTCCACAGCAGCAGGCGGCGTGCTGATCGTAGGAAACCGGGTCGTGGCCGGGTTGAGGCAACCGCAAAGGATTGCAGATCCCATTCCTAAAATTCCCCATCGGCCACGGACCGATAATCGAGACTTCATGCCTCATCCCCGTGAAAATTTGACAATTCCGCCACGCAAACCGCGTGCGGAAAAACTCCATCTGCCTCCATTATATCGCGAAATGAAACATCTGAAAATCCCGATTCCACGAAAGGAGGAGGGCAGAACCGAAAACCGAAAACCTATTGCGTGATGCCTTCGGTGATGGCCATGAAGGCATCTTCCAGGCTCTCGGTCTTGCCGTGGAATTCCAAGACCTCGAAGCCTTCCAACAACATGGATTTCAGCAGCGCACTTTGCTCGATGGCATTTCCCGCATACTCGAAAGTCAGCACTTGGTCGGCCCGTTTGACTTCGGCCACATGCGATTGTTCCCACAGCCAGCGTTCCAACTCCGGGCCGCGGGCGATCAGTCGGCAGAGCAGCGGGCAGGAAACCTGTTCGCCCCGTTTTTTTCGGCGTTGGACAGTGCGGATTTCGTCTATCGTGCCGCTGATGAGAATTTGCCCGGCTTCGATAATCACCGCCGAGTTACAAATCTCGCCCAATTCGGTGAGGATGTGCGAGCTAATCAGCACGGTTTTGTGGAGATCCTTGGCGAGCAGATGAATCAGTTCGCGGAGTTCCACGCGGGCGCGGGGGTCTAAGCCGGCGGCGGGTTCATCGAGGACTAAGACTTGCGGATCGTGAATGAGGGTTCGCCCCAAACCGAGCCGTTGCGACATGCCTTTGGAAAGCGTGTCGATGGGTTTCTCGGCGAGTTTTCGCAATTCGGTAAACACCAACACGCGCTCTAACGCATCTTTAAGTTTCGCCCCCCGCAGCCCGTAGGCCCTGCCGAAAAAGTCGAGGTATTCGACCACATTCACGTTCTGGTATTTGCCGAAGCTGTCGGGCATGAACCCCAAAATCCCCCGCACTTTGTCGGGGTCGTCCACGACGGAATACCCGCAAACGAAGGCATCGCCGGCGGTGGGCACGTCGAGCGTGGCCAAAATTCGCATCGTGGTGGTTTTGCCCGCACCGTTGGGGCCGATGAAGCCCATCACCTGCCCCGGATAGGCGGTGAAGGTCACGTCATCCACGGCTTTCAGCCGCCCGAAAAACCGATTGAGATGCCGAATTTCCAAAGTCGGCTCGCCCAAAAAACTCGAACCGTTTGCGGGCGGGGATTCCGTCAGTGACTCTTCCGTAACAAAAATGTCGCCTTCCAGAATTTCTTCCTCGGAGGAAGAAACGTTGGGATCGGGGAAAGGATCGAACCGAGTTTCCGGGAAGCCCGAAGAATCATCGTTCATATTGGGTGACTTTGTCGTAGGAAATGTTGGTGTTGCTTCAGCTTGACTTTGGATTTTTGCCCAAACGGGCCAACAAAGCCAGCGGGGCCGCCGCTAAGTTTCCTTGCGGGCTATTCATTCTACCACCCAAGAGGCCCCGCGACACCGCCACCGTGCGGCCATGTTGGGTGAAGTTCATCTCGCCGAAGCCCCTAGGAGTCGCCCCCATATTCCGCCGTTGCTGCTCGGCTTCTTCCGAGGCGTTCACGAATTGAACGGCCTCGCTGACGGTTTCAAATTTCAGCAAAGTCACCTCGCCCACTTCGTTCCCGGACAGCACCAAGCCCGCACCTTGAGTCCGGGCGGTCATTCCCGCGGGCAGATTGAAGCCGCTTTCCTTCTGCGGCGAAACTCCCACGCTGGCAGTGATGATGGGATAGTCCGGCTGGAGAAAGTCCGGATCTTCCCAAGCGGGCGGATTCCCGTTGGTGTCGATTGCGGCTTCGACCTCAGCCGGGCTGCCGAACACCAGGGTGCGGGCATCGGGCAGATACATCGCCCAACGCTCGGAGGAATTGGTGTCGGGCGAAAACAGATGATAGGTTTGGCTGTTGTGCGAAGCCGATTCCGAATGCTCGCCAATCAATAGCGAACGGTTCCAATCTTTCGCGCCGGACCACCGCCGTAAAGCGAAGCCCGCGCGGGTTCCTGGTGATCCCCAAACTTTGGAAGCGGGTGAAGCCGTTCTCTTTGAGGCCGATGGCGATGCTTTCCAAATCTTGCAACTCCATGCCGGTGCGTTCGCGGAACTGATCGACCGAGTTCCGCAACGGAACCGAGCGGGCAAGATGTTCTTGAAAGAATGGCGAACGGGAAACATCCCCCATCCGATAATACCCCACCGCCCGGCAATCCGTGGGAAGATACGCCAATTGATCGGCAATCGCCGTGGAAGCCGACAGCGACCGCATGAGGAACATCCCCGCCAACACCACAATCCCCAAGCTCATCAACACGCCGCCCAAAACGGCAGCCCAGCGGTTTTGGGAACCAAGCTGGGAACGCCTCGATGATTTGCGTCGCGAGGGAATATGCTGCCTTGGCCGTGGGCGGGATCGGGGCCGAGGCGTGGGTTCGTCCATCTCGTCGAAGTTGTCGAGAGCCGCCAGTTCGGCTTCTCCCGCGGAATCTTCTTCGTAAAGTTGCACGACTTCCACCAGCGTTTCCGGTTCCTGGCGGATGGTGAAGCGAAAGCCGCATTCCGGGCAGGGCATCCTGCGGCCAAGCAGTTCCCGATTTCGCAGTTTGAAGCTCGCCTCGCATTCGGGACACCGCACCGAAAGCGGTTCGGCGGGGTCTTTTGGCGGGGGCGGTTCTTCGAGCACCCAAGGCCCCTCCGAGATGAGGCCCCATTCGCCCAGAGTCTGATCGTAAGCAGTTCGCGAAGCCTCATCCAATAACACGCTGCGGGCTTGGACGACTTCCAAAGTCAACTCGCGAACTTCGGCGTAACGGTCTGAGTTCTGCCAGTACAGCAGCTTGCGGTTTTGGTCGGCGGCCGCGGTGTTGATGATGGCGGGATCGCTGGTGCGGTGATCGAGACCCAGCAATTCGTAATGGTTGGGAGATCTGGTCTCCGCGGGCAACCCCAAAATCAGGTGGTAGAGACTTCCCTGTTGCTTGTCAGACATGGGTTTCAATCCCATCAGCATTTCGCGAAGGATGAATCCTTATTTTCGAGTGGCCCCGGTTCAAGAACCGGGGCCACTCGACTGCATTAACGAAATCCGTCTGGGGCCTCAACCCCCATCCTGCGGCTCGGAAATCCTCAAAAAGAACCAGGGCGGTTGCCATCGTTGTATTGGAACAAGCTCAGCAGTGTGCCGCGGGTTGATGTTTTTTGCAATGAACCGCACAGTACCATCGCACAACAGGACGTGGAACCCGCCGTTCCATCCGCCCAAACTGCCGATGGGGTTGCCGGGGTTGTATTGGTAATCTACCGGTTGGGTCCAGGTGACGGCGGCATGGTCTTCGACTTCTGTCACCATAATTGTGTTAGACGTGCCGTCACTGATGTCGCGGAGCTGCTTGCCGCCGCCGTTTTCCATCAAGCCGCCTGGGCCTGAGATTCCCACGTAATTGGTTTTGCCGGGAGCAGGGTTGGAACCCGGTTTGCGGTAAATGTCGGGCATTTGGCTGATTAATCGCCTGTTGTGCGGGCTGCTCCAAGGCTCATCCAGGCGAAATTGCTGGTAAAGCGGTGCTTGGTCGATAAAGGGCAGAATGTGGACCCGCCAACTGAGTTGCGATCCCCGTTGAGGGTTGCGATTATCTTTCGCGGGCGGAAACGAACGATACGTGTCGTGATAGTTGTGCATCGCCAGGCCGATTTGCTTGAGGTTGTTTTTGTCCCGACTCCGCTGGGCGGCGTCGCCCCCGAGTCCGCCGCCAAAGTTGCCGAACATTTTGCCGAAATCGAAGCCCGGCATCATCGGTGGCATCATGGGAGGCATGGCTTTCCCGCCTTGGTTTTGTTTGGCCAGCAATTCCATTCTGTCGATCGCGGCGGAAGAGACTTCCATGGAGAGTGTGGCGGAGTCTCCGCTTTCGCCGGCGGAAATCGTGTCGAACACCATTTCGGCGATTTCCATACCCTCTTTCTCCGCAGGCGGGGCTTTGTTGATTTTATCGCGGTTCTCGTTCAGCCATTTGTGGGCATCGGCCAAACCTTCTTGGATGCCTCCCGAGAGTTTGCCGGCATCGGCGGAATTCGCGCATCTCGCCAATACTTTGAATTCCATGCCGCTGCCGAAGTGGATCGCCACCCCTCCGCCTTTAATTCCTTGAAGGGCCTCGGTAATTTTGGTGAAGTATTCATTTTTGCCCAGCAGGGCCTTGACCATCATGTTGGGTTTGAGTTCATTTTTGAATTTGTCGGTGTTCTCCGGCAGAAAACCAATCACGACATGGCCTTTGGGCAGAAACGAAAATTTTTCGGCCGCGCCCGATTTCGGCCCGCGCGTGATTGCATCTTTCACCAATTGTTCGCGGCCGATGATGAGGGTTTTGCCATCGGGGAAATAGACCGCATCTCGCCGCATGTGGTAATAGGTTTTGCCCTCGTGGTTGTCTTCTTTCAAGTTTTCCTGCTTCTTGAGGGCATCCAAATTCCAAGCCGACTTCTTGCGAAAGACTCCCAACGGTTCCCCGCCGGGCTTTTCAAAACCCAAGGTCACGGAGTCGATAGCATCGAGCGACTCGCCCGGCTCAAACCCAATTTCTTCCAATTTCTTTGCCAGTTTCTCCATTTGGAATTTGAGTTTGCCCAAACGTTGCACGAAAAGCTGGCCATTCAAACTGTCAATACGGCCTTTTTCGCACAGAGGAGTAGATGAGAATCTTACACTGCGCAGACCTCGATCCTGTCTGAGTGTCAGACTGTGACTCTGTGAACAGCACGGTGATTCTGAGGGAGACTTACAAGACCTGATTGGGCGGCAGATATTTTGCGAAATCTTGCTCGACCGCTTCATTAGCACTCAGGCTCAGGGTGAATCGGCCTTGAGGAAACAGCAACCGGGCCGCCCGGCGGACTAAACGATGCCGAATCGTCTTTAGCGACTCAAACACCCACAGCGGGCGGCGCTTCGCTGTCGTCGGTTCTGTGCGAGGTTCCGCCTGCATCTGCAATTCTCTCGTCAGATTGTGCGCCAGCATCGCGGCCAGGCAATACGTTTGATTGCCCGTCTTCTTCCGCACGGGGATATAGTCCAACTGACATTGGCTTTTGCCTTCCGCAAAAATTCCTTCCTGAGTGCCTCGCCCATGATGAAACTCGAGGACGTTCCACACGCCGGTCGTCTTATTTGTGACGATCATGCTGTACTCGTACTCGTGGCTCACCGGTTCAAACAAGTCGAGTTGCAACTCGCCTTTCGTGGGTTGCTTTTTCTTTTGACGCAGAACCACCATGCGGAACTTTCGAGTCCAACAGTCCGGCTTCCAATCGACCTCGAAATACGACCACGTTTCATCGATCGGGCACCAACGCCGCCGGCGTTCGATCTGGCTTTTCAGCTTGGGAAACCGGGCAAAAGGCACCGAAGCGGTGAACTCCACGCCTTGCCTGTCCAATTCGTTGAGATAGTCCTCATTGAAGAACGCACTATCCATTCTGGCTTCCAACACCGCCTTGGGAAGCCGCTGCCGCACGGTCTGAAAACACAGGCGAGCGAAGTCCACCGCCCCGTTGGAATCATGCACATTGCCGGGCCGATGCAGACGATCCAGAAACTGACCCGTCTGCGCCACGGTGCAGAACAAAACATAGTAACTGCGAGCGCCTTTCTTCTTTCTTGTTATAGCCCACCGCCGTGCCCTCGGCATGACGGGTGGTCGAGAGCACCGAGCCATCAAAATCCAATGTCAAGCGTGGCAGACATTCCTGTTCAAGCCGGTCGAGGACCAGAGAACGAGACAGGTTTCTCAAGTTCTGGACACAGGTCGTCGTCCAGTTCTGCGAGCGTGCGAGAAATCGTGGAGACATCGGGCAACTTCTTGACTCCCAACAGTCCACACACCAACGGGTCATCCGCATAATAGTCTCGGTCTCGTAAACAGCGAAAGCCGATCAGAATCTGTACAACGAGTCCTAACACAATCACGTGCGGTTGAAACAGACGCTTTGTCGGAAGATGGGTAAAACAGGCTTTGAGTTTCTGTCGGAGATTCAATCGCCCAAACAGAACTTGATAGATGACAAGTCCCGCAAAAGATGTTAGTCTATCATTCTCTTTCGGATCAAAACGAACTTGAGGAACCGAAGCCACAGGACGAGTCACATCGGCGGATCGAGAACTCACTGGCGGTGAACTCCTTAGGAGGCGTGCAAGAGAGTGGGTATACCTCTACTTGACGCTTTACAGCAAGGGGTTTCACCGCCTTTTGCTATTTTTGACCTATAGAAATCTCGTGCAACTATGAGTTGGTGTCCGGGTTGTTAAGCCCGCGTTGAATCACGGAAGAATTCCAAATTTCATCCACATCAATTGAAACCACAATTTGGGAATTGGGAGGCAGCCAGGCGAAGTTTACGGCGGTTCCGCCAGCGAGGTTGTAGATCAAAAAGCCGAAGCCGACCAACAACAAAAACGCCGCCACCGCACCGCCGGCAAGCAAGGCAATTTTCGTATTGTTGTTGGAGGATTTCTTGCGGGATTTTTTTCCGCCCTGGGAACGCCTGCCGCCTCCGCGCGGGGAGCGAGACGCCGGCGGTCGCTTGGCGGATCGTCTGGGAGGCGCATCATCGTAGTCGTAGTCGTCTTCGTACTCATCATCCAAGCCGAAATCGTCTTCGGGCGGAGCGGTCCGCGGAGCCTGCACGGTGAATGGGTTTTGGCAGTTCGGGCAGCGAACTTTCTTGCCTACCGCCTGGGGATTTTGAATCTTCAAGCGGGCATCGCAATTGGGACACGAAACGGAAAACGGATTGGCCATGATTGCGAAAACTCCTGCGGGAAATTCGGGCGGGTGATGGGAACAAAATCGGTAAATAACACCCAAACGATGGCGGGCCGAAAACAAACCATCCTCTGGGTTGACTCCAGACGATGGTCGTTCGATTCAATGCTTTTTCACTCCGGTGGATGCACCGGCGAAACAAAACAACAGATCCTACCAGCCCAAGAACCCCTGAACAAGATGCCGCTGGGTATTTTCCCCAAAATCACAGGCCGGGCTTGCGGAACGGGTTGAATGATGGGATCTCATCCCCTCAACGAAAAAAACCGCCGGCCGGATGAAAAAATCCCGCAAAAATCCGCCGATTCATAAAAATGAGCCGGAGAAAATGGTTTCCCCGCGTGTTGAAGATTGTTGTGCGCGACTTTTTTCGTGATACTTCACCGCTATGCAAACGATTTCTGCCGATGTGCTTCGCGAGTTTACGATTCGGGTCTTTCGGGCGGCGGGAATCGCCGAGGAAGATGCGATTCTTGCGACCGATGTTTTGATCTGGGCCAGCCTGCGGGGAGTCGATACCCACGGCATCCGCAATTTGAAGCGCTATTATATCGACAGTTCCGGTGGAGTGGGTCGGCGGGATGGCGTGATTCATCCCGATGCGACACTGACCACCGAACAAGATTCACCGACCACGGCGGCACTCAATGCGAACGGCGGATTGGGGTTGTCGGTTTCCGTGCGGGCGATGAACCTCGCCATCGACAAAGCCCGCGAGCAAGGCATGGGCCTGGTGACGGTGCGGAACTCCACGCATTTCGGGGCGGCGGGATACTATGCCCACATGGCCGTTTCCCACGAAATGTTGGGCTTCGCCTCGACCGGGTATTTTTTTCCGCACGGCCAGGAAAAAGCCGTCGTCCCGTTCGGCGGGTTGTTGCCGATGCTGTCCACCAACCCCTTGGCAATGGCGTGCCCTTCAGCGGGCTTTCCCTTCATTTTGGATTTATCCACTTCGGTTGTGCCGGTGAACCGCGTGGAAATGCTGGAAGAACTCGGCCAAGCAATTCCCGCCAATTGGGCTTTGGATGCCGAGCATCGCCCCACGACCGATCCCAAAGCCGTCAAGAAAATGACTCCGTTGGGCGGAGCCACCCAATACGGCGGCCACAAAGGCTACGGTTTGGCGTTAGCAGGTTGGATTTTGACCGGGCTGCTCTCCGGGGCTTGGCGGGAAAACCCGAAACCGGATCGCGTTTTGGGCGACAATTCGGAAACCAAAAACGGCTTCGCCCAAGAAGGCATCGGCCACGTGTTCGCGGCGGTGCGGTTGGATCGTTTCGGCGACCCCGACACCATCAAACGCGGGCTGTCGTCGGTGATGCAAACCCTCAACCAATCTCCGCCCGCCGAGGGAATCGAGCGAGTTTTGGTTCCCGGTCAAAAAGAAGCCGAGACGCTGCAGATTCGCGAGCACGAGGGGATTCCGCTCGCCGAATCCACCTGGGCCGAGCTGCGAAATCTCTCCCAGCAATTTGGGATTCCCTTGGCCGAATTGGGTTGGCACGATTGAAAGTCTTTCCCCACACGGAGCTTACGGCAATCCGCAAAAATGGTCTTGCCGGATTGTAAGATTTTCACTAAAACCCGTAATTGATAAGGCAAGGCGGATTCGCAGGAGGCGAACCCGACCTCACTCTTTCCAGCAAGGACGCTGGGCAACGGAGCACTTGTCGTGGGGTAGTCGATGGTTTGGGTGATCCCAAACCCTACCCATCCAACAATTCGAACATCGAATTTCGATGTTTGGCAAGAGAATTGCATCGAATTGCTGTTGCCGGTCTCTTACGGGAGACCTGAACGGACTCTCTCTGGAAAGGAAGCCTGACATGTTGGTACTAACTCGCCGCGAAAACGAAAAAATTGTCTTCCCCGAAGTGGGAATTACCGTGGAAGTGGTTTCAATCTCCGGTTCCCGCGCCCGTTTGGGCGTGGATGCTCCGGCGGAAGTTCGCATTCTGCGGCACGAAATCGCCGAGAAAGAGTTGGCGGAAATGCCCTTGACCTTCGCGATCAAGAATCGACCCCAACTGAAAGCGATTGCCAAGCAAACCCAAGCGAGCAATCCCTCCCACGCGGTCAGAAATCACCTCAATTCCACTTCGATCGCCGCCCAGCTTTTGCGCCGGCAATTGGACATGGGGATGATCGATGATGCGGAAGCCACCGTGCAAACGCTGCTTTCGGAACTGAGTGCGCTGAACACGGAAATCACTCAACCCGCGAAAGAGAAACCCTCTCAACCCGCTGAGGGCAAGGCGTTGGGGCATCGTCCGACGGCTTTGCTCGTGGAAGACAACGACAACGAACGGCATTTGCTTGCGGGGTTTTTGACGATGGTGGGTTTCGAGGTCGTCACCGCCGAGAACGGCACGGCGGCGCTCGAATATCTAACCTCGCACGAACGCCCGGACGTGGTTCTGCTCGACATGCTGATGCCCGAATGCGATGGCCCCACGGCGGTCTCGAAAATCCGCCATAAAGCCGAGTTGGCCGGCCTGCGAATTTTCGCGGTCAGCGGAACCTCCCCCGCGAAACTCGGCTTGGAAACCGGGCCGCGCGGAATCGACCGCTGGTTCCACAAACCCATCAATCCGGAAGAATTGGCCCGCGAAATGGCCAAGGATCTGGTGTCGTAAACTGCGATTCGCGGGCCTTTTAGGTTTTTTCGCTGCGGTCACTGCAAAACGTCAAGATTGCCTCATGCCGGGTTTTGCCGGCATGAGCCACTGATGCGAATTGTCGCGCAGTGGTTTCGCGGCAGGAGATACCATCTACCATAAGAGTCTTCCGACAGAGAGAGGTGCTATGCAGACTGATCTGGGAGAGGCACGAGCCTCCTCTGCGAAACGAGTCGAGTTTTTATTTGAACTCTATCTCGTGGAAGGGGAACCCCATTACCGGGAAATCCGGGACAACCTGAGCCAATTGTTTGAAGAGCATTTGCCGGGCCGATACCAATTGCGAATCATCGATGTCGCAAAGCATCCCGAAGAAGCCGCCCGCGCGGATGTGCTGGCGACTCCCACGTTAATCAAACTTTGCCCCAAACCGGCACACCGGTTGGTGGGCGACCTGGTCGTCGGCGAAAGCCTGCTGCAAGAATTGCGGTTATTTCCTCAATAGATAAAGGATAATCGGGCGGGCGAGTGGGATTTCGCCGAGAGGCTGCGGAGGAGATCCCAGAGGTTTTTACAGACTCGCGAAACAAGGCATGGATGGATGACACACGACTCGCGAAGTGAATCGGATACCTGGGAATGGTTGCGAACCGGCGGCGAAAATTCCGCCCACATCGCCCAATTGGAACGCGCGCTGGAGTTGTGCCACGCCGCGTTCAACGGGATCGTCGAACGCAGTGCGGATGGCGTGGTGGTCATCAATCTGGAAGGAATCATCTGCTTTGCCAACGCCGCCGCCCAGCAAATGCTCAACCGCGTGGGCAAGGATTTGCTGGGGCAACAGTTTGGGATTCCGTTTTCTCCGGGCGACACCGCCGAGATTGAACTGCTGCGAGATGGGCGACCGCATACCGTGGCGGAAATGCGGATTGTGGCCACCGAATGGCAAAGCAAACCGGCCTATTTGGCGACACTCCGCGACATCACCGCGAGAAAACGCGCCGAAGAGCGATCCCAAGAAGACATCCGCCGCCGCGACACGTTTCTGGCCATGCTCTCGCACGAATTGCGAAACCCCTTGGCGGCGATTTCGAGTGCCGTCGCCATTTTGGGCCGCACAAGTCTCAACCCGCAAAACGCCGATCAGGCCCGCGACATTATCGACCGGCAATGCGGACAAATGACCCGCCTGCTGGAAGATCTGCTCGATGTCACCCGCATCTCGCAGGGCAAAATTCAATTGCATCGCGAAGTGCTGGACGTGAAAGTCATCATCGAGGAAGCCGTCAAAGCCGTGGGGGCTTTGTTCCACGCGCGGGAGCAGCATCTGGTCGTCGATTATCAGCCGAGAAAACTTTTGGTAGACGGCGACAGCGTGCGGCTGCATCAGGTTCTCGTCAACTTGCTCTCGAATGCCGCCAAGTATTCTGACCCCGGTTCAGTCGTGCGGTTGATGGTGCGAAAGATCGAGGACGAAGCGGTTCTGCAAATTCGCGATGAAGGGTTGGGAATTCCCGCCGACCGCTTGGAAACCATCTTCGAGCCGTTCACCCAATTGGATGCCGCCCTCTCCCGCTCGAAAGGCGGCATGGGAATCGGCCTGGCGTTGGTGCGAAGTCTGGTGGAACTGCATGGAGGCTCGATCACGGCTCAAAGCAAAGGTTCCGGCCAAGGCAGCCGATTCACGGTGAAATTGCCGCGAATTTCTTCCAGCACCCTACCCGAAGTTGTTCCCAAAGCCATTCCCGCCACGGACACGCTGCGAATTTTGATCGTGGAAGATCATCCCGACGTGCGTACGATGCTGAAAATGCTGTTGGAGATGCAAGGCTTCGACGTGGAGACCGCCTGCGATGGAGAACGCGGTGTGGAAATGATCGAATTCCAGCAGCCGAACGTGGCGTTTGTGGACATCGGGCTGCCGGGCATTGATGGTTATGAAGTCGCCCGCCGGGTGCGGTCGCGTGCGGAGAACGCAGGCGTGAATCTGGTCGCTTTGACCGGATACGGGCAACCGCAAGATCGCGAAATTGCGAAGCAAGCGGGTTTCGACGCCCATCTGGCCAAGCCCGTCGATTTGAACGAACTCACGCAGTATCTCGGCGAACGATCCCGCCAATTGGCCGCCCAAGCCGCCGCCACTAAAGCGAAAAGCCAGAAGATTTCTTAGCGGGACGGTTTCTTGCGGCGTTGGGAGGGCTTGGAACGCGGTTTGGCATTTTCGGCGGCGATGCGGAAATCCAATTCCCGGCGATCCATGTCCACGTGGACCACGGTCACGCGAACGCGATCCCCCAGGCGGTACGTCTTGCCCGTACGCCGACCCACCAGACTGAACGTGTTGCGGTCGTGGTCGAAATACTCGCCGGGATCGAGGGCGGCTATGTGGATCAGCCCTTCCACGGGAATCTCCACGCCCTGACAGAAAATGCCGAAGCGCTCGACGCCGGTAATCACCGCTTCCATGTCTTCGCCGATGCGTTCCGACCATGTAGGTCAGCAGTTTGACTTTCGTCAATTCGCGTTCCGCCGCCGCCGCCCGGCGTTCGGTGCCGGAGCAATGTTTTCCCAGCTTGGCCAGTTCGCTGCGATCCGGCGCACGGGGTTTTCCTTTTGCAGTCAAAACTTCATTGAACAACCGATGCACCGTCAAATCGGGATAGCGGCGAATCGGGCTGGTGAAGTGGCAATAGTTTTCCTCGGCGAACGCATAATGCCCGAGTTCGGCTTCGGAATACTCGGCCTGTTTCATGCTTCGCAGCATGGCATAGTTGATGGCGTGTTCCGCCGGCTGGCCTTTGACCTTGTTGATGATCGACTTGCAAATCCAGCCGGCTTTGGAATTTCTCCAGGGGATAGCCCAACGCCTTGGTGAACTCGGCGAAGGCTTTGAGCTTGAGATAATCCGGGTCGGCATGCGCCCGGCGCAAAAACGGCAAACCCCGGTCCGTCAACTCCACCGCAACCGCAATGTTGGCGGCCAACATGAACTCCTCGATGATTTGATGGCTCTCATCGTGTTCGGCTTCGTGGGCTCCGGTGACGTGCGCCCGTCTGGGTTGAAATCGATTTTGACTTCCGGCAGATGCAGTTCCAACGCCCCCGCTTCGAACCGGCGGTTGCGGAGCATCATCGCCAGAGTCGTGCATGTTCGTCCAGAAGCTGCCGAACTTTCGCACTGACTTTCCCGCGATGCCGTTCCGGATCTTTGATGACCGGCATCACTTCTTCATAGGCGAACCGGCGATTGACTTTGATCGCCGTGTTCGCGAACTCGGTATGCACGGGAACGCCTTCGGCGGTGAACTCGATCGTCACCGTTTTCGTGAACCGCACCTTGCCCTGCTGCAAACTGGCCAAACCGTTGGAGATGACTTCGGGCAGCATGGGAATCACGTGGCGGGGCAGATACACGCTAGTTCCCGCGATGCCGGGCTTCCGCATCGAGCAGGCTGCCTTCGGGCACGAAATGCGAAACATCGGCGATATGCACGCCTAGATGCCAATGCCCATCGCGAGATCGTTTGAGCGAAATCGCATCATCGAAATCGCGGGCATCTACGGGGTCGATGGTGACGATGACTTCTTTCGTCAAATCGAGCCGTTCCCCAGTGCGGTTTCATCGAAATCGTCGGCGGCCGCGGTGGGCATCTTCCATGGCCTCTCGGGAAAACTCCACGGGCAAGCCGTATTCGTGGATGATCGTCTGCGTATCCACGCCGGTTTGCCCGCGCGGGCCGAGCACCTTGGTCGAGCACCGCTTCGCCGGGCCGCACGGGCGAGGGAAACCGCAGCATTTCGATCACGACTTTGTCGTCGGGCATGGCCCCCTTGGCACCGGGATCGCCGACGTACACGGGATCGGTGAAGGTATTCCCATCCACGCGGACGAAGCCCTCATTCGCCTTCTTCAAAATAAGTGCCCACGAACGAGTTGGTGGCCCGTTCCAAAATGCCGACGATCTGCCCGCATCGCCGGCTGCCGGAACGCCGTTTCCGCGACAACCGCACTAACACTTCATCGCCGGTGTGGGCATCGCGGACATCTTCGGGACTGACGAAAATATCCCCGCCGCGAAATCCGGGCACGGTTCCATGAGGCACGACAAACCCACCGCCGGAAGGAATCCGCTTGAACATGCCCCGCGATTTCGCCGGCGGCTCTCGCGGAGTCTCAATCGCCCCTGCTTGTTTTCCGTGATCCGCCCATCGTTGATCAGCCGCTCCACCGCTTCGCGAAATTGGGCAAGCTCGCGTTTTTTGATTTTCATATGCTTGGCGACGGATACCGCCTTCAACGGGCGATATTCCGGCCCGGCAAGGAGTTCGAGAATGTGGTCTTGGTAGATTCATCAGGGAGTCAGAGGTCAGAGGCCGGGGATCAGCGGCCAGGGACATGGGAGAAGTATGTTAATAGGATCGGTATTGGTTATCTGAAGTGAGATGCCCGAAAGTGGTCGTCAAAAGAAGCCAAGGCATCAAGATCGGACATTTGGATTCTTAGCCCTTTCCTGACTATCTGACCTCCAACTCTGGCCCCCGACCTCTGATTACTCTTGGAAGCTCGCTTCGCCTTTGTAGAGTTTTCGATCCAAGCGGTTGCTGAAGGGGGTCCAATTGGAGGCGGCGTTGGGGTCATCTTCGATCGACCGCGTGAACTCGTGAACCTTGGCATCCAGGTTGTCCAGATGGTGCAAGGCGATGGCTTCCGGCGTCATGGGCAGTTTCGCGCTGCCGTATTCCAAGCGGCCATGATGGCTTAAAATCATGTGCTTCAGCCGCAGCAGCGTTTCGGTGGGGAACGGCTCGCCCGTGCAGTTTTTCCGACCTCGGCCACTTTTTCGTTGAGGATCTCCACTCCGATCAGCAAATGCCCCAACAGTTGACCTTCATCGGTGTAGATGAAAGTCGATTCGTAACCCAATTCGCGAATCTTGCCGATGTCGTGCAGAAAGATGCCCGCTAACAGCATGTTCAGATCGAGCTTGGGATAAAGGTCCGCGATCCGCCGGGCGGTTTCCAAAATGTTGACGACGTGTTCCAACAATCCGCCGTGATACGCATGATGGGCTTTGATGCCGGCGGGAGCCTGGCTGAATTGCCGCATCAACGCCTCATCGATCAGAAAACATTCCATCAGCGATTTGAGCGGGGGATCATCGATGGAATGCAGACATCTCTTTAAGTTGCCCCAACAAGCGTTCGACTTCCACGCCGGAACGGGGATGAAAATCCGCCGGGTCCAACCCTTCGGAAGGAACGGTGTTTAAGTGGGTGACGATGACTTGCAGCGTGCCTTGATAGAGTTGCACCTTGCCGCGAACGCGGACGTAATCTCCCGTATTGATGTGGGCCACGGTTTCTTCGGTCACGTTCCACATCAAACCGCTCAACACGCCCGTGCAATCCCGGATGGTGGCCAGCAGATACAAATTCGCATTGCGATTGGCTCGCAACTGCTTATCGGTGAGTAGAAAAATGTCATCGACGGCATCGCCATCGCCAAGTTGATTCAAAAAACGCCGGGACATGGGAACTGTGTTTCTGGTTGAGGGGGAACGTCGAGTCTGCATACTGGTTGCTTATAGTAGGCAGACATTCCCGCCCCAACAAGGGTTCCGCAATTCGCACTTTCCCCCTCGTTCCCAAGCTCCGGCTTGGGAATGAAAGAAATTCATTCGATAGGATTTCGATTGTTGTACGCACGCAACCGCGATTCGTTTCACAAAATTCCTCAACCAAGTTGCACTCGCTCGGCGGCGAGGCGGGCGATGGCGAACGCGCACGCGGCTTCGGCGATTTCGGCTTGAAAGAGATTTTCCAAGGAAACCGCTTCCACGGTTTTGAGCGCGGGCAATTCCGTGCGGAGTTGATCGACCAAAAAACTCCCGCTGCCGGAAATGAGCAGATGAGCCAACGGTTCCGCACGTTGCGAGAGAACTTGCGCGATGGCCGATGCGATCTGCCTTTGCTGTGCGGCGGCGAAATGTTCCGCCATGTTTTGGGCATCTTCCTCAGAAAATTCGTTGCGGTCGCAACAAATCATGCGGGCCAAGCGGTCTCGCGCGGCGGCGTGAGTGGCGGGTTTTCCGTTCGCAGTCTCTAAGTTTTGGGGATCTTCTGCGATCTTCCCCAGCATCAGATAAACGTCTTGCATGGTCGCGAAGAACTCCGCCGCCACGGGGCAGGGTTTTCCTCGGAAGGGAATCTCGCGAGCCACCGCGCACAAAGGCGTGCGGCGAACGCCGGTGTAAACCAACTCGCCGGAAGCCAATCGTTCGCGGTCGGTCAGCCCTTCGGGAATGGGCACGCCCTTCCAAATCGGGATGATGTCCGTCGTCGTGCTGCCCATATCAATTAAGAGGCTGAACCCGATCGGAACCATCCGTCCCAACCAGGTCGCCAAGGCGTGCCAATTGGCGGCGGCGACCAACAAAGGAATTTCGCGGGCCACGTTCCGGCGGGACAAATTCCGCCCCCGTTTGCCAAACCGCAATCGGCAAAGAACCCCCCGCTTGTTCCACGGCGGCAAGAATGAAATCCACGCCCTCCGCCTTGGTCTGAAAGCAATCCGCCAACTCGCCCGTCATCGTAAGCGCGAACCCATCCGGCGGCGAGAACTCTTTCATCATGTCGTACAGAGTTTTTGCCAAGCATTCGGGCGATTTCCAAAGCGGAAACGCGACCGACACCGCCCGGCTTTCGCCATCCGAAATTTTGAGGTTCGCCCCGCCAACATCCAATCCCAAAAATCTCGCCACAACAAGAACCTTAAATTAAGACATTTTTAGGTATTAAGGATCGCCACGAAAATAACTTTAAGGTTTTGTGTGCCATGCCCACGGCTTTGCGTGGGCATGCTTTCGGTTAGGAAGACGATGTGTTTCAGTCAGACATGGCCACTCAAAGCAGTGGCCATGCCACCTATCAAACATTTGTTGAAGTTATTTTCTAGGAGATCTGAAGGGGTCAGGCCCATGTTCCAGGATAACATTTTGATCAATGTTAAGGTCTTCGACATGGAAAATGGGGGCTGACCCCTTTCAGAGACGAGAAGTCTTTCGCGATTCAGGCGGTTGACGTTGTTCGGCGGTCTCCGATATAACCGATTCGCTTTTCTTCCTCTATTTGAACAGTCTTTGAACATCATGCTGGAAATTGAACTTCCCGATGGAACTCGGAAAGAATACCCCGAAGATGCCGCCGCTTTGGATATCGCCAAAAGCATTAGCGAACGGTTAGCCCAAGAGGTGGTCGCGGCGGAAGTCGAAGGAAGCATCGTCGATGCGATGCGGCCTTTGAAAGAAATCGCCGGCCCGAATCGGCCCATTAAACTCACGTTGCTGACCCGCAGCAATCGCGGGGAGCGGGCGGCGGAGTTGGACAACAAAGCCCTGGGCGTGTTACGGCATTCATGCGCGCACGTGATGGCTCGCGCGGTGATGCGGTTGTATCCCGGCGTGGGGTTGGCGTTCGGTCCGACTCGCGGGCATGGCTATTATTACGACTTCGATTTGGAAACCCCGATCAGCGAGGAAGATTTCCCCAAAATCGAAGCCGAGATGAAAAACATCATCAACCAAGCCGAGCCGTTCGAGCGGTTCTCGCTGCCCCGCGAAGAGGCCGCCCAGTTTTGCGCGGACCTGGATCAAGAACTGAAGGTGGAGCACATCCACACCGGCTTGGCGGAACACGAGAGCATGAGTTTTTATCGGCAGGGCGAGTTCGTGGATCTCTGCCGGGGTCCGCACGTTCCCAATGCGGGCAAGATCAAAGCCTTCAAACTGTTGTCGGTCGCGGGGTCTTATTGGAAAGGCGATGCGGCGGGAAAACCTCTGCAAAGACTTTACGGAACCGCCTGGTTCGACAAGAAAGATCAGAACCGCTACCTCGACCAACTCGCCGAAGCCAAGAAACGCGATCATCGCGTGTTGGGCAAGAAATTGGGGCTGTTCACGATTTCCGAAGAAGTCGGCCAAGGTCTGTGTTTGTGGTTGCCCAAAGGCGCGACCGTGCGGGCGATTCTGGAAGATTTTATCAAACGGGAGCTGTTAAATCGCGGGTATCAACCGGTGTATTCGCCGCACATCGGGCGGGTGGAACTTTACGAAACCAGCGGGCATTTTCCATATTATCGCGATTCGCAGTTCGCGCCAATTTTCGGCCACGATGCCGGGCAACTTGTGGATGGCTGGATTCGCCGGCTTCAAGGAGACAAGCTGAGCGAAGACAACGAACGCGAACTGCTCGATGCCGCGAAAGTTCTCGGCGGGGATCTGAAGGACTATCCCAAAACCGGATCAACAGAAGACAAAGTCGCGGTGCTGCGCAAATGGGAAAAACAGCAAGAGCGGTATTTGCTGAAACCCATGAATTGCCCGCATCACGTGCAGATGTATAAGGCCCAACCGCGAAGCTACCGCGATTTGCCGGTGCGACTGGCGGAGTTCGGGACCGTGTACCGGCACGAACAATCCGGCGAACTCAACGGGATGCTTCGCGTGCGGGGTCTGACCCAAGATGATGCCCACCTGTTTTGCACCCCGGAACAAGTCGAGGATGAGTTTCTCGACACTTTGAAATTGGTGCGGTTCGTGTTGGAGAGCGTCGGCTTGGAAGATTACCGCGTGCAACTTTCGCTGCGAGATCCCGGCAGCGATAAGTACGTCGGCAGCGAAGAAAACTGGCAAAGGGCGGAAACCTCGCTGCGGAAAGTGCTCACCGATTTCGGCTTGCGGTTTGAAGCCTGTGAAGGCGAAGCCGCGTTCTATGGTCCCAAAGCGGATTTTATGGTCCGGGATTGTTTGGGGCGGGAATGGCAGTTGGGAACCGTGCAGCTCGATTACAACCTGCCGGAGCGGTTTGAACTGGAATACATCGGCCAAGACAACCGCGCCCATCGCCCGGTGATGATCCACCGCGCTCCGTTCGGTTCGATGGAACGCTTCGTGGGCGTGTTGATCGAACATTTTGCGGGGGCGTTTCCGTTGTGGTTGGCTCCCGAACAAATCCGCGTGCTGCCTTTGTCCGATAAATCGCTGGATTACGCCCACCAAGTCGAACGGCAATTTCGCGAGGCGGGTTTCCGCGTCACCACCGATGCCAAAAGTTCCAAAGTCCAAGCCAAAATCCGCGAGGCCCAATTGGAACTCATTCCCTATATGTTGGTGGTGGGACCGAAGGAAGCCGAGGAAGGACAAGTCGCCGTCCGCGACCGCATCGACGGGGATTTGGGTGCAATGCCCGTTGCCGAAGCCATCGCCAAATTGAAAAAGGAAACCGACGACCGCGTAGTGCGGCAAGTCGTCAAGTCGAACTTCGCGGGATTGGAAAGCGACACCGAGGAAGCGAACGAGTATTAAGCCCGCTGCGCGGGAAATCCCAATGTCCAAGTCCCAATGACCAATGTCAAAAGGCGAGCGGGGGTGTCAGCCACCCGGTCACTCGCAATTCGTGTTGAGAGCCAATTTCCCAAGTCGACGAGACAAGCACTCGGCACTTCATTTTGACTCATCATAACCAGGGGGCTGACACCCCCGCTCGCCGGCAATGGCCTCCGCATGTCTCTCGTTTCCATTCCCTGCGAACCGTTGACCGAGGCCGAGTTGAAGCGGCGGATTGATGAAGTGGAACGCCGGCTGTTGGCGTTTCGGCGGGAGCGGGAATCGCTTTCCGAATCCAATCCGCGCGAGGCGGCGGAAACGCTGGCGGGCATCGAGCAGGATCTCATCGAACTCGGCGGGCATCTGGGGCAGTTGGGAGCCGGGCGGGATGGCAACGCGCTTTTGGCCGATGTGCAGGATGTGCAAAGTTTGGCCGAACGCTTAGGCTTGGAAGAGGCTGCGGAAGCGGCGGCCCGGCTCACGTTGGAAGATTTGGAGCACACCGCCGGGGCGTGGAAAGATTCGCTGTTTCCCATTCTGGAAGATCCGCAGCCGGAGACGTGTTTCACGGCCCTCGTGCAAACGACGGCTTACGAACTCGAAGCCGAAAGCCACGACCCCAGCAAGACGACTCGCCATGCGGTGTTCGCCGAAAGCCGAGCCGAATTGCGTCAGGCATTCTTGAAAGGCATCGCAGAGACCCCGCCCGATGAAGAAACTCGCGGGCATTGGGTGAGGGACTTGATCGACCGGGCCGATTTGGCGCTCACCAGCGTAGACAGTTTGCCCAGCGACCGGGCGGCGATGCAACTAAAAATCGTCGCCGAGGATCTGCTTTGGCATTTGGAACACGTGGAAACGCATTGGAATAGTTCCCGCCGACGGCTGAATCGCAAACTGTTTCAACTCGAAGCCGAGCAGCAAGAACGCCATTTGCAAGATCGGCTGTACCGCAAATTCGGGCGGAAGTTCGTCAGGCGGATGGATCGGTTGATCTTAGTTTTGATCTCCGTCTTGGTCGGGCTGATTATCGTCGATGAGTGCTACGTGCTCTCCGCGCGACGCAGATGGCGTTGTACCTCTTCGATGGGGCCGCGTGCTTTGTGTTTCTGACGGAGTTCTTCGTCAAGCTGGCGATGGTCCGCCGCAAGTGGATGTGGTTTTGCCGACACTTTTTTATCGACTTGATCCCTTCGATTCCGATTGGGTTAATCACACTCATTCCCGGAGCGGCGGCGGGACAAGTGGGAGCCTTCGGGAAAGTCATTCGCATCGCGCGGGTACTTCGGTTCGCCAGATTCTTGCGCGGGTTCGGTTTGATGGCCCGCGGCTTCGACCGCCTGGCTCGGCAGTACGGGCACATCTTGAATCAGAACGTAATTCTGTATCCCACCCGCGAAGAATTGGACAACTCCCGCAGCCGATTGCCCGCCCATCGCGCCCGTCTGGCTCGGCTGAGGGAGCAAGTCCATCAAGCCTGGCGGGATAGTTTAACCGCGATGCCGGAAGCCGAACGCACTTTGGCCATCGAACGCCGGTTAGGGATGTTTTCCGATGCCTTGGCCGAGCGCCGGGAACGCGAAACGATCTCGCCCATCGGCCCCCGCGCTCCCGCCCGCGAAATCGCGGCGGAAGTGTTGATTCAACATCTCTCCACGATGACGCCGCAAGCCGCCGAGGTCGGTTTGGGACCGGAACTTTTAACGCAACTCGCGCGGGTGGTTCGCGTCTTGGCCCGCGTTCCCTTTCGCTGGTTGCCGATCATTTCGTCGTTGGTTCCCCGCATCACAGCGAACATGAGCGATGCGGATGTCGTCGCCGCCGCATCCCGGCGGACGGCCCGCTTTGTGCGGAAGTTCCACGATGCGTACTTTTGGTTCTCCGATCTTTACGGAACCGTCACGCCTTCGCAGTTCGTGGACCGCGTGGGCAGCATGCTCGTCAAAAGTTCGGCCAAGCCCGCCTATCGCACGCTGATCTTTGGGGCGATGTATCTGCTGACGTTGTTGCTGTTAGACGTTCTCGCCTTAAAACTCAGCCTATTGGAACCCTTGAAAGAATTTCTCACCCGCTACGTCGGCACAATGGTGCTGATTATCGGCAGCGTCTGCTTTTTTATCTTGCTGATTGGTTGGTGGCTGCAACGGGTGGCCCGCGAAGCGACCGAGTTCTACGAACGCTCGGCACAGGCTCAGTTTTTGTCGCTGACGGAAATCGTGCATAGCCGCTATTTGGAGCGCGATGCCAAATTGCTGTTCACCCGCGTGTTAGGGCCAGAGCGACTTTTAATGCTCGCCGATGACCCAATGCCTGCCGATCAACAACTAAGAGAGGTGCTTTCGCGGGTTTATCAATCGCTGGTCGAGGCCCATTTGGGTTCGGGCAACGGCCAAGGTTGGCGGGGCTTGGATACCGTGATGCTGTTGTACCGCGATTGGATGGATGGGGCGATCTTCAACGACAACGACACAAGATCCACCAGCCAACTCTTAGGCAGTCCGGCAGTCCGGCAAGTGCTGAGCTTATCTGCCCGAATCAAGAAAAAGCATCTCAAAAAACTTTCCTCGCTGGATTTGGTGCGGCAAAAATCCATCTTCGGCGGGCCTTACATTTGGTTCAATTTTATTTCGCGATCGATCGCGCATTCCGTGGCAAACCTGTTGATCGATTACAGTCAGAACGCGATCCCTTTGAACGAACTCCCGCACGTCAGCGAAAGCCAACGCCGCAAGTACGATGTCTGGGTGCAGGGCCACACGAACAAGAACGTGGTCGGCGAGGAGACGGAAGAAATCGTGGAACGCGATTACGTCACCAATGCGTTTACCGCGTTGCATTTTTTGGATTTCGACGAACAACGGGACAGGGAAGTCTGCGAGCGCTTCGGTGCGGATGTGTTCGTCCGCTTGCAAAGAGACCGCAGCTTGCTCATCCGCCGCATCTTCGGCACGTTCCCCATGCACGACCGCCCCAAAGAACAAAGGGTGGTCAATTTATATTCGCTGTACGGGTCTTGGCTCTCCGGCGGGCGGGCGTTGTTCTTGCCTTGGTTTTTGTTTCTGTTGGGCTTGAAGTTGGTCGGCAGTTTTTTGATTTGGATTGCCCGCTCGGTGCAGCAAATCCGCCGACCGGAATCCCGCCGCGACAGCGGAGACGCCGCCAAAGCCCACTTCCTCACCGCCGTGCGAAAGATCGAACGCTTGCGCGGGCCGGTGGTTTATGCCAGCACGCGGCTAAGAATGCGGGTGGACCCGGAGTTCCTCGGCGTGCCGTTGCCGATGCGTTCCCAATCCACGTTGGGCGAAGCCACCGTAGATCACGATTTGTTATTTTTAGGCCCCGTGCCGGAGTTTTTGGATGAAGTCAGCCATCAACGCCGACGCGCCCAAGCGGACATGCAGCGGTTGGAAGAATTGATTCAAAACGGCTTGCTGGAACGGGCCGCCGAGTTGCGGGGATTGCCTGCGGAGGCGTTTGCGACGGCGGAACATCTTCGCGCGGCGGCGGTGGCGTATCTGGCAGATTACCGAGGCATTCGCCGGCGATTGTCCGCTCCGGCGATTTTGCAGGAAGTGGTTCGCTTGGCGGAAACGGAACCCCCGCTGCCGGGGAAACGCTTGCCGCATCCGCTGCTCAAACGCAAGTTCGCCGGCTATTGGGCGAAGCACGGCACGGGAGATTCCCAAGCCCGCCACGCCGCCTGGCGGGCGATTTTGAATAACTTTTGGAACTCTGCCGATGTGCTCGCGACTTGGTGCGAAGAGGCGGAGTTCTCGCCGAATCGCGGGGAAGAACTTTTGGGAGAAATGTTGCTGCATCCGGGGCGAATTTCGGAGCAACTCATCACCATCCGTGGCATTCAAACCTTGGCGGTGATGGATGTGCTCAGCTATCGCGAACACGTTTATCACCTGGGCCGCTACGAAGAAATGGGCGATGACGCCGGCGGCTTGCTGACTTGGTGATTCATGGAAGATAACAAGAAGAAGCGAACAGAAGGCCACAATGTTTTGTAGTTTTGGATCGGATTGTGCAATAATGGCGCGTAGGGCGAATTCGGCGACGACTCTGTTTTAGGAAACTCAGCATGTCCGCAGAATGGCATTACAGCATTGATGGCGAGAAGATCGGTCCCGTGTCCAATCAGGATTTGCGGGAACTCTACACGGATGGGATTTTGCAGCCTACGGATTTGGTTTGGACGGAAGGCATGCCGGATTGGAAACCGGCGGCTCAAGTGCCGGGGCTGTTCTCATCCCAACCCCCGCCTCTGCGATCCGACATCGACTACAATTCCCGCGAGTATCAGCAGTTCATCAATAATAAAATCGCGGCAGGTCTTTGCGGAATTCTGCTGGGTCCGTTGGGGGTTCATAAATTTATTTTGGGATTGACGACGCCCGGCATCATCATGCTGCTCACCAGCGTACTCACCTGCGGATTGGGAACCCTAGTGACAAGTCCCATCGGGTTGATCGAGGGAATTATCTACCTCACCAAATCCGATGAGGAATTTTACGAACTCTATGCCGTGCAAAAGCGAGGCTGGTTTTAGGCAAACCGCCTCGCGAAATCCCAAGCCAGCTTTTCAGCCTTGGTAGCTCGCGTCGCCAATTTGCTTTCAAAATGCGCGACCACGCTCTTGAGGTTTCTCTTCCTCGGTTATTCTTTGCCGCCGCCGTCTTTTTCTTCAAAGGGTTTACCGCCGTCCCAGGTGAGTTCAATTTTTAGGGAGTCGGTCGGTTCGGTGATGTCGGCGGTCAGGCCGGAGGTGGTGGGGTCCATGTATTTTTTGGGGGCGTGCCAGCGGCGGGAGTGCGGGCCGGTTTCTTCCTTGGCAATCACGGTGACGATGTGTTTGCCGGGCAGACAGCCATCGTTCGGCTCGTAGGTCGTCAATTGAAACTTGCCGTCGGGGCCGATCTTCCCCGATGCGGCCCGGCCATCTTTGGGCATGATTTGCACGAACCCATGTTCGAGCGGTTTGCCATCGATCAGCACTTGCCCGGACACCGGGAACCGATCGGGGCGGCCATTCCCGCAACCCAAGCAAGAAACCACAAGCGTCAAAACAATAAGAGACAACACGCGACTTATCATGGCACATCTTCAAAAAACAGGCGCAAAAAGATCCGGGGCAAAACGATGGATGCCGGGGTTGAGCGAGACGCCCCCCTGGAATGGGGAAACTCTGGGGTCGCTGCGCTTCACGGCAGCCAACCCATTGAACGCGAAAAAATTCCGCGCGGAAAGGCGGGGTTAGTATTCTCCCACAACCTCGTAGCCTTGGCGGGTGGACAGACCTCGGTAGGTGATCAAAGCGATGTTTTCGCTAAGGAAGGAAACGTGCCCATCCCCGAACACAAAGTGCGACCCGCCCACGTGGTGGCTGCCGAAAGCTCCATTCAAGGCAATCCCATAGGGGGACGTGGTGATGCCCGTTCCGGGAGGGGTGTTGATGGGATTTTCCGTGGTCCGCAGGCAGCTTTCGTGCCTTGAGGCTTGAGTCCAAATGTTCGTGGATAGGTTGGTGTGGGCATCCACGACTTCACCAATAAACATTGTGTTGCTTAGCCCGTCGAGGATGTCTGCGGCCCTGTAGGGGGTTTTGTAGTTGAACGGCCCGGTATTGTTGATTTTCAGATTGGCACTGATGCCGTTGCTCGGCCCCAAGGTTCCGTGGACGAAGGCATAACTTGCCGTGGCGTATTTGTAGGTTCCCGACGTGATGAACGGCTGACTGGTATCCGACGGGCAAACCAGAAAGGCGGGGCGGGTTTGAATCGCAAGTTGATTGTTGGCCTGCCAAGTCGGTGATGGCCCCCAGACAATGTCGTTCAAATCGAACTGTTCGTAAAGTGGGGCGTTGTCCAAGTCCGGCAGCAAATGTACGAAGGCACTCATGCCCACGCGGGTGTAGTTGGGGTTGCCGTTGCAGGGGCCATTGGTGATGCCGTCGCAACCCAGTCGACCGGGCGGATAAATTCGGAACGTCGTCTCGTAATTGGCCAACGCGAGGCCGAGTTGCTTGAGATTGTTTTTGCACTGCGATCTTCGGGCCGCCTCTCGTGCCTGTTGAACGGCTGGCAGTAGCAAGGCAATCAAAATCGCAATAATCGCAATGACCACAAGCAGTTCGATCAGCGTAAACCCACGACTTCGCCGATGGGTTGGAGATGCGGTTTCCATAAGACTTAATCTCATTTTGAAAAGGAAAAACTTGCACCGGATGGTGCAGAGAGAAAATTTGCGATAATAATAGATGAAGAATTGTTTACAATGATGATTTTTGATGGGAATGTCAATTCCCACCGGCGCGAGATTTCGAGGATTTCTGCGCGAGCGCAGCACAAAATCCAAAGCGTGCCGAAACACCGCTCTCAAACCACCGGACTCGGAACCCTGGCCCCGATAAAAATCAGACGTCGCAGAGTTTCACCGCTGCCGTCAATCCGGCGAGCGGGTCGCGGGTGGGAATGAATTCTTGGCCGACGTAGCCTTTGTAATTCAGATCCAACAGCGTGCGCATGATGGGCGGGTAATTGATTTCTTGGGTGTCGTCCAGTTCGGCGCGGCCGGGGTTGCCTGCGGTGTGGACGTGGCCGATGTATTCTTTGTGCTGCTTGAGTCGGCGGATGACATCGCCATCCATGATTTGCACGTGGTAGATGTCGAACAGCAGTTTCATGCGGGGCGAGCCGACTTTCTTGATGATGTCGATGCAATAATCGGTGTGGTTGCCTTGATAACCGGGATGCCCCTTCATGGGGTGCGTGGTGTCGCGGGTGTTGAGCATTTCCAGGCAGATGTTGACCTTGTTTTTCTCCGCGTGGCCGATGATTTGCTTGTAGCCTTTCACGCAATTGGCGGCCCCTTCTTCGGCAGAAAGACCATCCGCCATGCCGGTGAAGGCGATCACGTTTTTCACCCCATTGGCCGCGGCGGCGTCAATCGCGTCTTTGGTGGCTTTCATCACTTGGGGCCAATGCTTGGGATTGTTGAAGCCCTTGACGAACGGAGGATCGGGAGCCATGTCGATTGTGGCGATGGCACAAGTCAGATCGTATTTCTTCAAAATCGGCCAGGTGTCGGGGGCGACCAATTCGATGCTTTGGCAGCCCAGTTTCTTGGCGATTTTCGCAGTTTGTTCCACGTCCCAATGCTCGGCGAAGCACCAATGCACGATGGATTGCTTGATTTTCCCTTTGGCGGCTTGGGTTTCGGCGGTTTTTTCGTCGGCATAAACCCCCGAGGCCAAGGCGGGCAGTCCCAACAACGCCGCCGTGCCCGCCGTGCGATGCAGCAAAGACCTACGGGAAAGTTTTTTGGAGTCGGAAAAATCGGCGGGAGTCGTCATGGCGAACCTCGGAAAGCGGAGGGAAAGCGAACGAAAAGAATTGTCGGCCCGGAAACAGACCACTAAACTCGAAAAGGGTGATGGGGGTTATCTTACCGAATGCGGGCGATGCCGTCACCCGTTGGCCGCGCATTGGTTTTTTTGAGGATGGAATTGTCTCGTGCATTCGCTGCTGACTTTGGCGGGAATCGTCTGGTCCTTGCCGACCACGTTGATCGGGCTGACGGTCGGCGGGTTGGGTTTGCTCACGCGGGGACGGGTTCAGCGAAAGGGGCGCGTGCTGGAATTTTACGGCGGTTTCGTCACCTGGTCGCTTTCCAAAATGCCCATCCGCCCGATGGCGATGACCTTGGGGCACGTTATCATCGGCTTGAACGAAAACGCCTTGGAGATCTGCCGAGATCACGAAATGGTTCACGTTCGCCAATGCGAACGCTGGGGACCGTTCTTTCTGCCCGCGTATTTGTTATCTTCAGCGGTAATTTGGGCGAGGCGGGGCGATGCCTACCTGGACAATCCCTTCGAGAAACAAGCCTACGCCCTCAGCGATCCCTGTCATCGCCTGCCTCCGAACACCCTTCAAGGATTTCGACCGCAAACCATGCCGACCGATCCCACTCAACCTCTCTCATTGGCGGACGTGCAAACGGCGATTGCCAAAATGTACGCCCATAAAGATTCCGCCCGCGGCGTGGAGGGAACTTTTATGTGGTTGATGGAAGAAGTCGGCGAACTCTCGGCGGCGCTTCGAGAACATGACACGCCCGCACTCGCGGCGGAATTCGCGGATGTGCTGGCTTGGCTGGCCACGCTGGCCAATGTTTCGGGAATCGACTTGGACCGGGCCTTTCAAGAGAAATACGGCCAAGGTTGCCCCGGTTGCCGGCAATCGCCTTGCATCTGCCAAGCGAAACCTTAGGACCGCCAAGGAAATCACATAACGGTTCAGGCCAGCAATTCCTGAATGGCGGTCATCTCATCGTGGGCGATGGGAAGGGGTTGGGTTCCGTTGGCGTAGTGGGTGGTCTCCGGGTTGATGCCCAACGCGCGGAACCAGGTGTGGAACATCGAGCCGATGTCGTAAGGCTGCGTGAGAATGTCCGTGCCTTGGGCGTTGGTTTCGCCGACGATTACGCCGGGACGAATGCCTGCACCCGCCGTCGCCAACGACCAAGCGTTCGGCCAATGATCGCGGCCCACGGAACCGTTGATGCGGGGCGTGCGTCCGAACTCGGCCATCACGATCACCAACACGTTGTCCATCATCCCGCGATCTTGGAGATCATCCAGCACCGCAGACAAGGCTTGATCGACTTTGGGCATGCGGCTGGCGTGGGCGTTGAAGTTGTCCCCGTGCGTGTCCCAACCGTAAGACGTGACTTTCACGAACCGCACGCCGGCTTCCAACAACCGCCGACCCAAAAGCAAATGCCGGCCCAAATCGTGGGTTCCATAACGCCGGCGGTCGGCTTCGGGAAGCCGGGTTTCATCGAACAGTTCCGCGTGGTTCATCAGCTTGTGGGCCACATCGTAAACGTAACTTTGGGCTTCGCTGCTCTGCGGGCGATGCGAAGCGGCATAGCGTTGGTTGAACATCTTCCGCAGCCGATTGCGAGCCAAGTCATCCGCATCGCTTAACCCATCGGGGCGAAGCATGTTATCCGGCGGCTTGCCGTCGCCCAAGGCGAGAGCGCCGTATTTCGCCCCCAAAAAACCGGCGTACTTGGAGATAAACCCGCCGTTGCCCGGTTTAATCCAGATGTAAGGCGGCAAACCGCTTTTGCAAGGACCGAGCAACTTGGCGATGGCCGACCCCATGAAGGGATACACCACGCCGCGATTTTTGGGATGCCCCCGCAGAATTTTGCCGATGCCCGAAGAGTGGTTCGGGTCTTCGGTGCGCATGCTGCGGACGAGGGAAACGCGGTCCATTCGCCGGGCCATTTGGGGCATCAGCTCGCTAATTTGCACGCCGGGCAGGGCGGTGGAAATCGAGCGAAACGGCCCGCCGTATTGCGAATCGGGTTTGGGATCCCAAGATTCCAATTGGCTCATCCCGCCGTCCAGCCAGAGCAGCAGAACTTGCTTTTCGCGGGTTTTCATGTCTTCGGCCACCGCCGGTTGGAGAAACGTCCCCAAACCCAACCCGGCCGTTCCCGCCAAGCCCCCCAACATCCGCCGCCGGGAAATTTGATGTTCCCAAGCCCGGCATCTCGCTGTGTTCATTGTCATAGAAAAACTCACTTTTAAGCAGTGGGTGATTGGACAATTGCAGTCTGACTCTTGACTCTTGTCCCTCGACTCTTGACCAAATCAGTGATTCACGCAAAATTCCGTGGAAGCCATCAACGCCCAGGCAAGATGACCAATCGCGATGTCTCTGCGGTCGGGGTTTTGCTTGAGATACGCAATCACCGTTTCGCGGTCGGTGGAAGTCGGTTCTCGAGACAGCACGCTCAAGAACAATTCCTCGGCGATTTGGTTTTCATCGCTGAGTTTCGCGAGCCGGTCGATTAAATTGCCCTCGCGGCGCTCAAACAATTTCAGCACCCGTTTGTCGTTCAAGACGAAAAGAGCGGCCTTCACCGTGGGGGCAAATTCGTATTCCGGTTCGCGCGGCGGATTGGCGAAGGTTTTGATGAATAACTCTTTCAGCCCCTTTAACTCTTTGACCTCGGCGGCGATTTGTTCGAGTGCTTTGCCCCGATATTTTTCTTGGCTTTGATACCGTTCCGCTTCGCCAGTGGCGGTGAGGATGCTCCAAAATAGCGTTTCCGCCGTGAGCGGTTTTTCCTGCATCACCGCGAAGGATTCTGCCGGCGGAGCGGATTCCCCGCCGGGCAGGGTGCTGGTTCTTTGGTAGGTTTCCGTTCTCGCCAAGTTCCGCCAGATCCATGGGAAATCGAACTCCTTCGCGGCCCATTCCGTGGCCAGAAGGTCCAACAATTCGGGATGCGAAGGCGGGTTGTCCGGATGCTGCAAATCCAAAGGATGCACCAAACCGCGGCCCATCATCACAAACCACATCAGGTTGGCGGAATGCTTGCGAAAAAGGGCGTTGTCGGCGGCTGGCAGTTCCTCCGCGAGTTTCGCCAGCGGGCTGAACTTGGGTACGCCCGGCGTGCGTTTTTTGCGGTCGGGCGGTTCCAGATATTCTTCCCCCTTGGCGAAAGCGGGGATTTCCAACTCCCCGCGTCCCGGTACGACCGGCCCGGTTTTCAAGGCGATTTGATCGAACACCGACATGAAATCCTGTTTTTCGCTCAACAACTTTTCGCCGATGGCCGGGAATTTCAAATCGGTTCGCGGGGCGATGTTCGTGAAGAACAAATGCAAGCCCTGAAAATCTTTTTGCTTGTAATGGTCGATAGTTAAATGGTCGTGGCATTGGCAGCATTGCCAATCGACGCCCGCGAACAATCGCCCCACATCGCGTGTTAGTCCTGGCACATCAACCTCGGCCATCGCGCCTTCTTTGGTCAGTCGAGCGGTTAAGAAAAAGGCCGCCCCGCGCTGGGTTTCGTTTTCGAGGGGAGCATGCAGCATCGCCCGCACCATCGCCGACCAAGAGGCATTGGTTTCAAAAGAACTTCTGAGAAACCTGGCCCATTCCGGGTTGTCGCCCCGGCGTTCCATTAAGAGTACGTGGAACTGCTCTTGCATGTGGCGGGGGTATTCGGGGCTTGCGAGCAAGCGGTCGATCAATCGCTCCCGCTTATCGGGCGAAGTTTCCGCGAGGAATTGCCGGGTTTCGTTCGCGGTGGGAATGCGTCCGCTCAAATCCAAAAAAATCCGCCGGGCGAACTCGGCATCGTTCGACCTTTCGGCAGGCTTGAGCTTTCCCCACTTGGCAGCGATCAAACGGTCGATCTTCGCGGGGAACGGTTCCTCGGCCTTCGCGAACGAATCGCCGAAAACCCCCAGCAAAAACGCAAAGCTCAATCCCCAGCTTAGAACAAACCGATCTCGCACGTGGCCGACTCCCGAACGGATTTTGCGGAACATACAATGTATTGGTTCCCTCCAAATTAACCGGGCCGCCGAGTTCCATCAATGCTGCTTGATGTTTTGTGTCCAGTAATCAGCTTTCAGGCCGGAATTGATGATTGTCGAGTGTTGATTGTCGATTTATGAAGGGAGAACAAAAGCTGACCGCTGAAAGCTGATCGCTGAAAGCTAATTCGAGCACCTTGACGGTGTTTTTGATCCAGCCTATACTCGCGCTCTTCCAAGGATTTTTTCCACACGATACCGGAACGCGCTGGAGCGTGGCCATGAAAAGCGAAGAACGACATCGCCTGCAAGAAACCGAACTCGAAAAATGGGGCCGGCACGCCCACGATTTTTGGGATTCTTTCCTCAAAGATTACGCCAAAATCGCGGGAATTGCCTTGGCCTTGGTCTTGTTGATCGGGGGCGGGATTCTCTGGTGGCTGAACAGTTCTTCCGCCAATGATGCCGAGCGTTGGCAGGAAGTGCTCTCCGCGAGTTTCGCCAACGATCCGTCCAAAGCCATCGAGGATTTCGCAGCGACGGCCGAGAAATTCCCCGATCATCCCGCCGGGCAATGGGCCGGGTTGATGGAAGCCGAACGCGCCTTGAGCGAAGGCATCCGCACCAGTCGCACGAACCGAAAAGCCAGTATTTCGGAATTGAACCAAGCCCGCGCCGCCTTCGGCAAGCTCAGCGAATCGAAGTCGGAATTGCTCCAAGAACGCCGCCTGTTCGGCTTAGCCCGCTGTTTGGAAACCTTGGCCGGCGTGGATGTCAGCGGAGAGAAGGGCGGCGAAAACGTGAAGGGCGTGGCCGATGCGGTGACGGCTTACGAGCAATTTCTCGAACGCTATCCCGATTCGATTTACACTTCGCTGGCGGAGAACCGCATTACCGCGTTGAAGACCGAACGGGCCAAGGATTTTTACGCTTGGTATCGCGAGCAAGCCCCGAACCCCGCCGACTTGAAAACGCCCCAAGACGGTGGTTCGCCGGGTTCGCTCCCGCCGGGGCATCCGGCATTACCTACGGGTCACCCGCCGATCGGTTCCGGTCCCGCATTTCCGACCGCACCGCCCGTGACCGAGGATTCGATGATGCAGGAATTGGAATCCGTCGTGAAAGGAACCAAAGGAAAAGCCGACGGGGAAAAAGCCCCCGATTTCCCCAAAATCAATTCGCCCGCGAAAGCGGAAAAACCGCCGGCCACACCTCCGAATAATCAACAGAAATAAATCGACCGATTAAAAGTTTTTCAAGATGACCGATGCCCCGGAGGATATTTCTGTTGCCCCGTCCGAGTTGTTGCTGTCCGCCGAGCCGGTGCAACTCACCGTCGAAGCCCGCGCCCACGGTTGGCGGTTAGATCATTATCTGTGCCGGCTGTTCCCCAATTACAGCCGGGCGCTGTTTCAGTCGGCCATCAACGAGCAAGCAGTTTTGGTGAATGGGCTGGATGCCAAACCGTCAAAGCGGCTGCGGGTGAACGACCGGATTTCCGTCCGCCTGCCCGAACGAGCCGACAGCACGCTGCCCGCCGAAGACATTCCGCTCGATGTGCTTTACGAAGATGCTTCGCTGATCGTGCTCAACAAGCAGGCGGACATGATTGTGCATCCGGGCAAAGGGAATTATCGCGGCACGCTGGCAGGGGCGTTGCAGTTTCATTTCGACAGTCTCAGCGACATGGCCGGCAGCTTAAGGCCCGGCATCGTGCATCGGCTGGATAAAGACACCAGCGGCGTGTTGGTGGTCGCCAAGGATAACCAAGTCCATCATCGTTTAAGCACCAATTTGAACGCCGCGAAGTTCAGAAGGAATACCGCGCCCTCGTCTGGCGGCATCTGCAATTCGAGAGCGACTTTATCGAGACTTACGTGCGGGTCCACCCAAAGCACCGCGAGAAAATGCTGGTCTGCGAACCCGGTGGCAACGCCCGCGAGGCCAGCACGTTTTACGAAGTCCTCGAACGCTTCACGCCCACGCCGGCGAGTAAATTCAGCTACGTCAAGTTGCTTCCCAAAACCGGGCGGACGCATCAACTTCGCGTCCACGTGCAGCACATCGGGCATCCCATCGTGGCGGATCGAATGTACGGCGGCAGGGCGTTTCTCAAGCGTTCGGACTTAGACCCCGGCCTTCCCGAAGCCGAGGATGGCATTTTGATCAAGCGCCAAGCCCTGCATGCGCATCGGTTGTCGTTCCAGCACCCGGAAACCGGGAAACCGATGACTTTCGAGGCCCCATTGCCCGAAGATTTCCAGCAAACGTTGGAGGCCCTCAGAAGCCGGAAAACTGACCAATGACGGTGGATCCGCTGAGTGAGTACGTCCTAATTGGGCCAATCGAAGCGGAGGACTCTTCCCGATGCAAAGCCGCACACAAAACCTTGGCCCAGCGGATCGCAATGCAGGCGGATAATGGGTTCGGGAGCCTCCGCCGCCCAGTAGAGTTGGCCTTGGGGATTCATGCGGTAGAGAAAATTTTCCTGGGTGGCGGCTACGATCACCAAACCGTCAAAGCTGGTGGATAATCTGCTGGGCGAACCTTTCACGATGTAGGCGGCGTGGTTCGATCCCTCGCCATCATAAACTTGAATCCCGTGGCTGAACGTCGCCAGATACGAAAGCCGCCCGTTGCCGGTGATCGCCAAATCTCCCACGGTATTCAGCAGTTTTTCTTGCCAAGCCGGTTCGCCGTTGAGGTGCTGCCTTTGCAAGACGCCGTAATCGGCGGCTCCCATCAAATCGCGGTCCATTGTCAGAAACCGCAAGAAATGCAACGGGCGGATGGACGAAAATTCGCAAAGCAAACGCTTATTGTTGTCGATCAGCATGGTTTGGCTGGAATCTAAAGCCGCCGCCAGGAAGTGCCCGAACGGGTCCATTGCGATCGCCAAAATGTTGCCGGGCAACTGCATGGTCCATTGGGCGTGCAATTGCTGATCGAATCGGCAAAGCTGGTCAGGACCGAGTACGGCTCCCCCGAAGTGGGCGGTGTCGCTCCAAGCCAAATGGCGAAGTTGTTTGAAGCCTCGCATCACGCAGGTGATGCGTCCGTTGCGATCCAAACGATACAATCCGCCCAACACGTCTGCCGCCAAGGTTTCGCCGGTTTCTCGTGCGAATTGAACATCCGCCAGCGGCGACTTCGGTGGCGAAGACCCAGGTTTGCCGGGGCGGAAGTCCCTCGCCCGAATCGAGCCAGTCGGGCTGCTCGGTGGTCATGCACTCCTCCTCGTCATGCTCTTTTTGGGGGCGGTGACTCGCGCAAAAAACCACCCGGTTGCAAAACATTGTAACCGGGTGGAGGGATCGTGGCATGGCTGCTGCCTTGAGTAGCCATGCCGTAATGAGCGATGTGACCTTCCCATCAAAAAGCATGCCCACGCAAAGCCGTGGGCATGGCACACAAACCCCTTAACAGTTTTTCATTGCAATCCGTTAGCGGGAGGCTTGGCGTTGCAGGACTTCCAACCCTTTGCGGACATCGTTGTCTTGGGCCAATTCCTCGTCGCTGCCGCCGTAGAAGGCGATGTGTTCATTTCCCTCCGGGCGTTCCACGACGATGTGCGGCTTCACGCCGATTTTGCCATAGGTGTTTCCGTTCGGCGAATAAAACTTGGCGGTGGTCAATCGCAGTCCTGTCGAACCTTGTTCGGGAAAGATGCTTTGCACCGACCATTTGCCGTAAGTTTGGCGACCGACCACCGTGCCTCGGCGATGATCCAAAATCGCTCCCGCCACAATTTCGCTGGCGCTGGCGGAGTCGCCATCCACCAAGAGGACCAAGGGAATGTTGGTGGTTCCTTGGGGCCGGGCCGAGTAGCTCCAATTCTGATCTTGAATCCGTCCTTTGGTGGAAACCAAGACCCCGCTGGAAAGGAAACGATCCAAAACTTCGACCGCCGCTGTTAGTAATCCGCCGGGGTTGCCCCGCACGTCCCAGATTAAAGATTTCATGCCTTGGGCTTGCAGTTTGGCAAGGGCGGCATCCATCTCGGCGGCGGTGGTTTTTTGAAAGCCCGTCAATTGGATGTAACCCACGCCCGCCCTTTGGTCGATAATTTTCGCGACCGGAATGCTTTTGACGTGGACCGCTCGGCGGGCGAACCGCCCGCTGCGGGGTTCCGCCTGACCAGGCGCTAGAACCTCAATGCTGACAAAACTGCCCGACGGCCCCCTTAAAAGTTTGGCGGCTTCATCGGTGGTCATCTCGCGGCAGTTTTTGTTCTCAATGGCCACGATGTATTCGCCTCTTCGCAGGCCGCCTTCTTCCGCCGGGCTTTCGGGAAGCACGTTGACCAGCAACATGCCCCGCCCGGCCTCGCCCTTCATTTCAATGCCCAAACCAACGAACTCGCCTTCGATGTTTCCGTAAAGATCGTTCAGGCGATCCGGGGTCAGGTAGCTGCTGTAATCGTCCAAGGCATTGCAGCCGCCGAACAGGTATTCCATGATGATCGGGCTGCTGCTCAGGCGGATTTCATTCCAAGCCAGTTCGCAAACATTGCCGATCAGTTTGCGGGCTTCGGCCCGGTTGGCGACCGGCTTGTTCCAATAGGCATCCCTTAATGAAACCCGCAGTCGGCGAACACGATCCGGAGCCACGTTCCGCAAATGGCGGTCGGTGAACTTGGGATTATTAAGCGCGAGATAAAAGCTCTCGGTCCCGTGGGCGACGAAAGACGTGGAACTCACCTGCTCCACGTAATTGCTTTGAATCTGAGCCAAGATGCGTTCGTAGCGGTCCAAAGCCGCCGTTTTCGTCATCCGCAGCAGTCGATTTTCAAAGCTGCTGTCGGAGTAACGCCGTTCGATGCCGAAGTGAATTTTGGATCGCCTCAGCCCGTATTGCAACGATTTGTTGTCGGGCCAGGTTTTGAGTGCTTTTTCATAATACTCAATCGCATCCAGCCATTTTTGCGAGCGTTCCAAGTCGGCCCCGGCATACACCGTCTCGCGAACTTGCGGCGATGTTTCTTGGGCGTGAACTTCTGCCTGCCCCGGCCCAAACTGCGGACCGGCCCAACAAGTCAAGACAATGAGAAGTCCGAGTATGTGTTTCATCATGGTTGTGTGTCTCATGGAAAGCCCCCTCAAAAATCAACGAGAATGGCCGGTGGAATCGAAGTTGTTCAACAGGGTGTTACATCTGGGAGGTAAACCGGCAACGTCTTGTTGATAAGCAGGAATGTAATGCCGCGATGCGTTGCCCAGATGCAACCATTTCCCGCGGCACAGTTGACTATAAGCCACGTTTTTCCCATCGTCAAACTTTGAATGCGACGATTCCCCGGCACAACCGGCAAGGTTTTCCCAGCGTGTCGATTGAACGCCACCTCGGGTCCGATTTCGTAAAATGCGCGAGATTTTCTCATGCCGAGCCATCGCCATAATCGCGAGAATCGGCCCTTAGTCCTCGCCACAATCGCCATTGCGGGTACGATAAGACGCCTTCGGTTCCGATCACGTCCAAAAGCGCAGAATCTACCAGCGCACCCCAACCTTTGGAAAAGTTTCCCCGACAACCAAGCGTTTCCCCAAGGGAATCCCCAGGACAAATCATTGATGCCGTTGCCTCCCTATCAACCCCTACTGCGGGAATTGCCCCGGATTTCCCGCGAACTGCGAAACCGCGTGGAAACGGACTTTGATCAATTCGCCAAGCAGGGTTTGCCGGCGGACTTGGAAAACGATTTGCTCTCGCGGTATGCGGTGGATGTGAGCACGACTTACGCGGGGCAGCCCATCAAAAATCCTTGGGGCAAAGCCTCCGGGCAATTGTCGATGATGGCCCATCAGATTGCGGAAGATATTTCGGCGGGGTTGGGGTTTGTCGTGTTGAAAACGGTGATCGCCCAGGATGAATCGGGCACGCAAAGCATGCGGGCTTGGGCCATTCCCGAAGCCCGCATGCGCGTGGAACCCATCACCGCTTCATCGGGAGAAACGGGTTGGACCGTGAGTTGGAAAGGCCGGGGTTGGTGGCAATCGTTCGAGAACTATTTGCAACTCATTCGCGAAGCCCGACAACTTGCCGCCGGCACGGGAACCTTAATCGTGCCTTCGTGCAAATTCCATCTGCCCACCGCGAGCGAACTCGCTTGGAAAACGGCGGAATACGCATACACGGTTCCCAAACTCCTCGCCGCCTGGCAAAACGCGGAGGAGGAAAACCAGCCGATGCCTTTGGAAAAAGATTTCAGCCCCACGCTCGCCGGCAGCGACCGGGCGAGCGAACAGGCTCAGATACTTTCTTGGCTGCAAACCGTGCCGAAATTGATCCGCGCTGTGAAACCTGTGGCCGTCGGCTTGAAACTTTTTAATGCGTTATTCGAGGATGAGTTTCAGTTGGAGATGCTCCGCGCGATCCATCAACCCGGACCAGACCGGCCCGAGTTTTTCATTTATGGAAATCGGCTATTCGATCCCGACCGCGAGTTTGAAGGCCAGAAGGGCATCGCTTTCGGCGGGCCGGATCTCAGTGCGAGGAACCTCCGCGTGATGGCGGCCTTTCAAACGGAACTTGCCAACCAACGGGATCTCGAATCCTTGGAATGGTCGGCCACCGGCAATATCACCACGGGGCAAATGGCCTTGGAATACGCGCTGTGCGGAGCGAGCAGTTTTCAACTGCACACGTTTTTCCAACTCCCCAACAACCAATACCACGCCACCGGAGGCAACCGAACCCAGAGGGCACTTCACGAATTGTACTTTCATCCGCACACAGGCTTAATAGTCTGGATGCACGACATCGCCCACCGCCTGGGCTTGCCCCAAAACCCAATTCGTTTGAAAGACATCATCGGCAGGAAAAACCAAATTTCGGATTGATGCGGCCGGCTTTGATTTCCGGCTTTTTCAATTCAGCAAACAATCCGATTTGTGTCGGCGTTGCCGCGATGGGTAATTGGCGGGTTGTTGCTTCCCGTTATTTTCCTGGTGATCCAAAGGCTGTTTCCAGGCTAGGATTCGCGAGATCCAAACGGTACATGATTTGGTTGTAGTTGTATCGCGGAGTGGCGGGGGAATTGGTGAAGGTGTTGCAGTAGGTTCCTTCAAAATAAATCAGCCGCCCGTGGTCCTCATCGAAAAACGGATGTTGACAGGGGTTGTAGAAACTTTGCTTGTCGTGGGTCAGAATTTTCACCGCTTTCTGGAACGGGCCTTGCGGAGATTCGGCTTCGGAATACCAGACCTCGCCCAACGCCGAAGGACTTTTGCGGTCGAAGGATTGCTCAATTGCGATCAAAATATATTTCTTGCGGTAGCCGTTCCAATATACGCTGCCGGTGTGCATCGCCACGATGTGTTTGGGGTCGGCGGCATCCGCGGGAGAGTAGCGGGCTTCTTCGGGACGGATGAGTTTCCGTTGGAGCCAGCGGCGTTCCGTTTTCTGAGTCACCGGCGGGCCGTGCTGCCATTTCCAAAGCAATTTCCCCTCCGCATCTCGGCGGGGTTCGGCACGTTCGGGGTCTGCATCGGGTTCTAGGCACGACCAGGATTCGTACTTGGTTGGGTCCAGCACGGCGGAGAGTTTCGCGGGAACGCGAGTGAAGGGAAACGGAATGCCGCTCATTAAGTAATCGGTTTCGCCCTCGCGGACCAGCAACGGATGATTCTGCAAAGCCCGCCATTCCTCTTCCACGGGGATTTGGGTTTTGACCTCGAAGATTTCCCGCTGGTCGTTATAGACCATCATGCCTTGCTCGTAAGGCTTGGCCAAACCGGGAACGCGGAGAAAGCGGCACACCAACCGAACTTGGCCCGCCTCATCTTTGACCTCGTGAACTCCATCTATCCACACCGCCCCTTTGGGATTCTTCACCTCGGCCATCGCCCGGACGAAGCCATCTTTTTTTGTGAAGTAGTTGTAGTTAATGCCCTGAGAGGGCGGCAACCCGCCTTGGTTGGGCCATTGGGAAGTCGCGCCCGCCATGCGGAACAAACCCAAAGGATAGCTTAGCCGGTTGGTGTCGCCCCAAAACCAGTACAGCCGCCCGCGATAAATGGCGGGCTGCACGGAATCTTGCCCCAGAACTCCACCCGCACCCAACGGTTCGCGGAGCGGTGTTTCGTGGCCGAGCATCACAGAATCTCGATAAAGCCCTTGGCCGGTGCAGCGATATAAGCGCTCCGCCAGGTTGATGCGCTCCAGCGAAATTTGGACGGCTTTTCCCGGTTCGATTTTGAACCGTGCCCCAGAGATCCCAAAACCATCCTTGGGAATTTGGTAGCCCGGCGCATGGATGTGGAAGAAGACCGTTTCCCCGGCTTGACCGGGTTCCCGGTAGGCGATTCGTCCCGCGTTGTCGGTCACGTGGCGGACATCGTTGACCGTCACCAATTCCACCAAGGGCACGCCGCGCTTCGTGGCTTTGTCGAGAACCTGGATTTCAAAATAATCACCATCCTCGGCAGCTAAACAACCGGCTTGCCCGCCCGCCAAGCAGAACACCAAACCGAGAGCGAACATTTTCATAGAATCGCAGCCAATCATTGAAAAGCAAAGAGCCAATCCAAGCTTACTGATTCAACCAGTTTAGGCAGATCCGTAATCATCGGCTAGCAAACGCACTCAACCCGAACGACCTGCGCCCTGCTTTTTCTGGCTCTCCGCCCTTGGCCCTTGGCTCTCCGGCCCTTCAATCTTCCCATTCATTGAGGGCTTGCGGGGCGAGGGATTTTGTGTTGCGTTCGATGGCCAAAATGACTGTGCGGGATTGGCAGCCATCGGGGGAAATGGCCTCCAACGGAATGACTTGCCGGCCTTCTTCCAAAGCCAGCCGGAGTTCAAACCGCCCATCTTGCCGGACGGGGACGTTTTGATCTTGGCAACTCAGCACGGCTTGGGGCGTCACTTGGCCGACGATCATTAAATCGGCGCTCACTTCCAAGGAAACCTCGTCCGAGAAGCGAAACGCGGAAGAACCCCGAATGGGAAACCGCGGGGCCGGTTCCGAAGTTTGCGAGGGAAATGCCGCTTTTTGGCGCTGCCGATCGTATTTTCGGGCCTGGGGAGTTCCCGGTTGCGGGAGTTTCACGCAAGCCGAACGAGCCAACATAAAATAGTGCCCTTTCGCGGTTTCGTAACCCAGTTGCAATTCATAAGTGCGAGCGGGGTCGGCGATGGGGACATACCAATGATCGACCGCCGCCTGAATGGGAATGCTCGCCACGCAGCATTTGGTGGGGCTGGTCTCATCGTCGCAATGGATTTCGTAAACCTTGAGAACCGGCAAGGCCCGATGCCAATTCGCCCCCAAACAGGCTTCCGCGCGTTCCAAAATGGCCGCAGTCAGCCACCAAGACGCATCGATCCAATGCGATCCTTGGGCGGTGGCCTGCAACATCTCGCTTTTGCCCAAGGGAGCATTCGCTTCCAGCCGAAGCGGAGAATGCCCCGGAACTTTCAAGGAAGACTCCGCTTTCGAGCCGTTCTGCGTGCGGCGAAGCGGCGTGCGGGAAGATTCTTCTTCTTGCGGGCGCAAGTTGCGGACTCGCTCCCGCATCCCCGCTTTCTTGGGGATTTGGCTGAGTCGGCGATCTTTAAGCGCCACGATCAGGTCGGCTTTCTTCATGGAATGCCAGCCCTCCACATTGTTGTGCTTGGCCAGTTGGGCGAGTTCCTTACGGGTGCGGACGGCCAATGTTTTTTCCGATGCCATGATGCAATTGCTCCGACAAGTTGTGTGACCGACCCCATGCCGGATGAGGCGGTTTTTGGGAAATGAGGAAATCCATTGAAATGGGTGGGGAATCCATGATGTGAATAGCGCGGAGGATTCCCTATGAATTAGATACGCAAACGGAGCCGAGGAAACCACGGATTTTTAAAAAATCCAAAAAAAGTCGTGTCTGCGGAAAATTCCCTTCAATTTGTACCAACCCCGGCAGGACACCTCCAATAAAATCTGCCGACCCAAGGCCACCACACAAGAAAAAACAACGTAACCTGCTGGTAGGGTTTCACTTAAGAAAAACCATTCTTTTTGGTTTTTTTCAAAAACACATAAGCAGAAACACCTATTGTTATAGAAAACGTTACTGCCGAACATAATCGCAGTTGATTATTCCCTAGTGAGATATTTGTAGAAATACCCGCCCAGGGAGTCAAGAAAGGAAGTCGAACACAATCGAGTGCAGCGTCCGATTGAGACAAGACATCACCCCAAATCCCGCTTGATGACACCCACTTGATCGCTGCGGTTTCTGAAGGATTTCCGCAAGCAGATTGAGGGAGTTTCGGTCTCGCAATCGAGAATTTTTCCCTCAGTTTCAAGAAAAACAAATTCCTGAAACTCTGTGCTTTGACATCGCGTGAAAGTCTGGCTAGAGTGGCCGCACGAAGATGAACAGCGATCAGCCTTTCAACAAAAACTCTGGCAGATTTCCCACTTTCCCTCCTCAAAACGATGGCGGGGAGTGAGCCATGCCTCAATCCGAAAACGACTCCCGGCAAATGGCAATTGCCTACGGTTGGGTGGCTCGGATGACAACGGTGGTTTTGGAAATGATTCTGCCGGGGTTGGGAGGCGATTGGTTGGATTCCCGCTGGGGAACCAATTATTGGGTGGTCGCGGGGTTTGGCGTAGGATTCGCCTTGGGTATCTTTCACTTATTACACATGGTGAAAGAGCGAAGCCCCAAAATTCCGAATGATGACGAGCATCCATCTTCTAACAACCACTAAATTTATTCCTCATCCAAAATAAACCTCAAAACGTGCCGTCGTGACGAACTCTTCCCCCCCAAATCAATCTCACTCCGCAGGCGAACTGATTCGCGCTGGAGTTTGGTTGACGGTCGCGGTGGCGATTTGCTTGCCGGCCTCGGTTTGGTGGGGACATGAATACGCGGGCCAAAGCGGGGTCTTGGCCGCGGCGGTTGCGGCGGGCTTGTGTTGGTTGGGTTCTTTACTAGCAGTTTTCGTGCGGACCTTGTTTTCCAAGCCGCAAGATGCCGTCTCGGCAACATTGGGAGCCATGCTGGCCCGAATGATCATTGTATTGGGCGGGGCGTTGGCGATTGGTTCAACGGTTCCCAGTTTGGCGGAAGCCGCGTTCGGCGGACAGGTGATTGTGTTTTTCTTGCTGACATTGGCCGTGGAAACCGTATTGGCGGTCCGCTGGGTTCAGTCGTTGCAATCCGAGGGGGCAAAGCCGGGGCGGGAAGAAAATCCTTCCCGCTCGGGAAACCAAGTTGAGGTGGTCTAACGCATGGCAAGCGATATTCTCCACATCAAAGATGCCTACTATTTCGAGGTGCCGAAAGCCCTCTGGAAGCAGCACTACAAATCGCTGGAAGATGTACCTTTTTTCCTACGAAAGCTGCACCACGAAGATTTTCACCTGCATGGAAAAAACTATACAGAAGCGAGCGAAGCGGATACCGAACACGCGCTGCACGAGTTTGATCACCAAATGGCCGGGAAGATTTTGATCCCGCAACCGTTCGGCAAGTTGCAAACGCTCTATCAAAAAGAATCCGGGTTCGCGATTTCCAAGTTCATGGTTTTGGAATTGGTCGTTGCGGCAGTATTGTTGTTGATTTTTACTTGGCTGAAGAAAAAGATGATTCGGGAACACCCCACCCAAGGCCGGTTCGCGAATTTGTTTGAAGTGTTGCTGCATTTTGTGCGGGACCAAATCGCCAAGCCATCCATCGGCCACGATGCGGATAAGTTCGTTCCACTGTTGTGGACAATTTTCTTCTTCATCTTAACCTGCAACTTGATGGGGCTGGTTCCCTGGATGGGCACGGTCACGGCGGCATTGGGGGCAACTTTTGCCTTGGCCGTGGGCGTTTTGCTGGCTACGTTTTTCGCGGGCTTTCGCGCCTTCGGTCCGAAATGGCTATGGTCGGGTTTCGTGCCGCACATGGATTTGCCCGTGATGCTACAACCGCTCAAGCTGATGATCTATGGGATTGAAGTTTTGGGCATGTTCATTAAGCATGCCGTGCTGGCCGTGCGTTTGCTGGCCAACATGGCGGCCGGCCACTTGGTGCTACTGGCGATTCTGGGAATGATCGTTTCCGCCGCCGAGGCTCAGAGCGAAACTTTCGGCCTCACCGCCACGATTGCCATTTTGGGAGCCACCTGCCTGACGGTTTTAGAATTTGGCGTGGCCATTTTGCAGGCTTACGTCTTTACGTTGTTGTCGGCCTTATTCATTGGGTCGGCGGCCCACGAACATTAACGAAATTGCAGATCAACCAAACTCTACTTTGACAGGGAGAAAGAATTCGTGAACAAATTTCTGCGCATTGCCCCCATCACGCTGGCCATGTTGCTTTTGGCCTCGCCCGCGTTTGCTCAAACGGGAACGTCCATTTCCTTCACCGGCGCATTTGGAGCCGGCTTGGTCGTGATCGGCGCGGCGATGGGCATTGGAAAACTCGCCAGCGCCGCGTTGGAAAGTATGGCCCGGCAACCCAGCATCGCGGGGAACGCCCAAGTCGCCATGATTATCGCCGCCGCTCTGATCGAAGGGTTTACGTTTTACGCCCTTTACATTTGCAGCACGCAAAATCAGTTTCCCGTACAGTAGTCTGCCGAGCAAACCAGGTCGTTCTGGGTTTTCTGAATCCTTGGGGTAACTTGTGTCCGCATCCTTGAAATCTCTTTTGATCTGTTTGGGTTTGTTCTTGTGTTTGTTGCCGACGGCAACGGCGTTGGCAGCGGAAGATGGCGGCCATCACGTTCACGTGGGAGCGGACGAGAACACGAACGAGGATCTTTCGGAATTCAATTCTGATTTGTCGATTTACACGTTTTTGGTGTTTATCGGCTTGATGTTGCTGCTTTGGCGGTTCGCATTCGGGCCGATTTCCAAGGCTTTGCATGATCGCGAGGACAGCATTCGCAAAAACATTGAGGATGCTAAAACCGAGCGGATCAAAGCCGAGGAACTGCGGGGCGAATACGAGGGCATGCTCGAAGCGGCTGCGGACAAGGTGCGCGGAATCTATGCCGAGGCCAATGCCCAGGCGGAAGAGATGCGCACTAAGCGAGTGGCCGAGGCCGATCAAGAAGCTCAAACCCGCATTCAGCAAGCGATTCAGGAAATTGAACGCGCCAAGGAACGGGCGATTAGCGAATTGTTCGAGCTGGAAAACCAACGCATCGTGCAAGCCACCGAACACGTCTTAGGACGGGCACTCTCAGATGATGACCAGCACCGTTTGGTCAACGAAGCCTTGGCGCATTTTTCCAATAATTAAAGCCTGCGGATTATCAATTTCATTTGCAGACGTCCCTGCTCCCCTTGGGGGAGAAGGTGGCCGAAGGCCGGATGAGGGGGTTCGATAAAGAGTGAACGTCGAACTGAAATCGGTCCCCTCACCCTAACCCTCTCCCCCAAGGGGAGAGGGGACAAGAAAGAACTTACAACATGGCGGAACCGGAACAAATTCAAACTCGCGTGCGAAGCGTGCTGGATGATCCCAGTGCGCAATCCATCGCGAACGTCTACGCCGACTCCTTCCTCACCGCCGCCGAAGCAGCGGGGGTGGAAGGGGGCATCTTCGGGGCCTTGGAAGAGTTCACGTCCTTCGTGGATGATGTGCTGAAAACGCAGCCGGAGTTCGTGGAGATTCTTTCCTCGAAACTCATTAAGCGGGAAAGCAAACTCGGTCTGATCGAACGGGTGATTGCCCCCAAGGCATCACCGTTCTTCACGAATTTTCTCCGCGTATTATGTCAGCACGAGCGCCTGGATTTGCTGCCGGTGATCCTGCAACAAACTTGGCGTAAGTCTGAAGTCCGATCGGGCAGAAGACCCGTGGGCATCCGCTCAGCGAAACCATTGTCGGAACAAGCGCTCGATCAAATTCGCGGGCAGTTGCAGGCGTCTTTGTCTTTCGAGCCGATTTTGAAGCCAGAAGTCGATGAATCCCTGTTGGGTGGTTTGGTCATCCAGATTGGTGATACCGTTTATGATACGTCGCTGAGAACCCGCATGAACCAACTCCGGGATAATTTGCGACGAAGGAGCCAGAATGAAGTTCAACGCCAACGAGATCGGTTCGTTACTGGTTGAGGAAATCGCGAATTTCCACGGTCAGCTCGAAACCCGCGAAGTCGGCAAGGTATTGGAAGTCGGCGACGGCATCGCCCGCGTTCACGGCTTATCTTCCGCAATGGCGGGGGAAATGGTCGAGTTCCCCGGCGGCGTGCGCGGGCAGGTATTCAACCTGGAAGAAAACTCGGTCGGGATCATCATCCTCGGGGATTACAAAAAAATCCAAGAGGGCGATGAAGTCCGCGCCACGGGGGCGTTGCTCTCCGTGCCCGTGGGAGATGGCGCTGGTTGGCCGCGTGGTCGATCCGTTGGGCAACCCTTTGGACGGCAACGGCCCGATCAATGCCACCGAAACCCGGCCGCTAGAATACACTGCCCCCGGCGTGGCGGGCCGGCAACCCGTCAAGCAACCACTGCAAACGGGGATCAAAGCCATTGATGCGATGATTCCCATTGGCCGCGGGCAAAGGGAACTTATCATCGGCGACCGCAAAACCGGCAAGACCGCGATTGCGTTGGATACGATCATCAACCAAAAAGGCCAGGACGTTATCTGCATTTACGTCGGTAGCGGCCAGCGGGCCTCCAACATTGCCGGCGTGGTGGAAACCCTCCGCCAACACGGGGCGATGGCATACACCATCGTGGTCTCCGCCACGGCCAGCGACCCGGCCCCGCTGCAATACATCGCCCCCTATGCCGGGGCCGCAATGGCTGAATTCTTTATGTATCAAGGCAAACACACGCTGGTGATTTACGATGATTTGTCGAAGCAGGCCCAAGCCTATCGGCAATTGTCGCTGTTGATGCGGCGACCGCCGGGACGCGAAGCCTATCCGGGGGACGTGTTTTACTGCCATAGCCGCTTGTTGGAACGCTCGGCCAAGCTCAGCGATGAACTGGGCGGCGGTTCGATGACGGCCCTACCCATCATCGAAACATTGGAAGGCGAAGTCTCGGCGTACATTCCTACCAACGTGATTTCGATTACCGATGGCCAAATTTATCTGGAGCCGGATTTGTTCTTCGCCGGCGTGCGGCCCGCCGTCAACGTGGGGATTAGCGTCTCCCGCGTGGGTGGCAACGCCCAGACCAAGGCCATGAAGAAAATCGCCGGCAGCTTGCGGCTGGACCTTGCCGCCTTCCGTGCCTTGGAAGCCTTCGCTCAATTGGGAACGGACCTCGACAAAGAAACCCAAGCCCAGTTGGACCGGGGTTATTTGATGGTCGAGCTATTGAAACAACCGCAGTACCGCCCAATGAACGTGGCCGATCAAGTCATTAGCATTTATGCCGGAACGTCCCCTAAGCAGCCGGTTGGCAAAGGCTATCTCGACGGCACAAAGCCCAGCGATGTTGCCAAGGTCGAAAAGCAATTGCACGAATACTTTCAAACCGAAAAATTCGCAATTCGCGAGAAACTCGTCGCCAACCCGGAACTGACCGATGACGTGGTGAAAGACCTGGAAGCCGCGCTCGCCGAGTTCAAAAAACGCCTGCAAAAAGACCGCGAAGCCGCCAAAGCCTAATGTAGGGCAGGCTCCCGCCTGCCGTCATCATCTCAAAATTCGTTCCGGCAGGCGGGAGCCTGCCCTACAGATTTGATCGAGAATCGTAATTCCTCATGGCCAAAGCGCGTGCGATTGTCAAACGCCTCAAGGCGGTTCGAAACATCCGCAAGATCACGCGGACGATGGAACTCATCGCCACCGCGAGATTCAAAAAAGCGATGGACCGGGCCACCGAGGCGGCGGCTTACACTAAAAAGATTTCCGAAATCGTGGCGGATTTGTCCCAAGCGGTGTTGGAGATCGAACATCCGCTGCTGCAAAAGCACGAAACCGAAGAAAACGCGATCGTGCTGATTCTGACTTCCAACCGCGGCCTCTGCGGCGGCTACAATTCCGGCGTGTTGCGAGTGGCGGGGCGGCGAATTAAAGAACTCGAAGCCGAGGGCAAACACGTTTCGGTCGAAATCTCCGGCAAGCGGGGGATCGCGTTTCTCAAGTTTCAACAACAAGCCGTCGACCAAAAATACACCCACTTTGAAGACAAGCCTAGTTTCGGGGAAGTCAACGAACTGGCCGAGCGCTACGTCACCGGGTACATCGACCACAAAATCGACCGCTTGGACGTGGCCTACATGCAGTTTGAATCGGCCTCCCGCCAAACCCCGGTGATCGCGACGCTGTTGCCCGTGGGCGAACTGGGCGGCGAAAAGAAACCAGAAGAACCGGCGGATGAAGGCGTCAAAGCGGAATACGAATTTTTGCCCTCGGCCCAAGAGATTTTGGAAGAAATCGTGCCGGCCGCTTTTCAAGCCAGATTGTTTAAGTGCTTCCTCGACTCCGCCGTCAGCGAGCAGATTTTCCGCATGGTTGCGATGAAGGGAGCCACCGAAAACGCGGGCGACATGATTTCATCGCTGTCCCAGCGCTACAACCGCGCCCGTCAACAACAGATTACCAACGAACTCTCCGAAATCATCGGCGGAGCCGTTGCTTTGGAGTAAGTTGCGGTCAAGAGTCGAGTGACAAGGGTCAAGAGACAGAACTGAAAACTGAACATCGAAAACTGAAAACCGGATTGAATCACATGGCAACAGACATTTCCACCAACATCGGCCATATCACGCAGATCATCGGCTCGACTTTCGATGCCGAGTTTCGCGAAGATCATCTGCCGGACATCTATAACGCCTTAACGATTGACGCCGAAGTTAAGGGCGTTCACATCAAGGTCACGGGCGAAGTCCAACAGCACTTGGGCGGCAGCCGTGTGCGATGCGTGGCCTTGGGGACCACAGATGGCATGGTGCGCGGGATGGAAGTCACCGACACCGGCGCACCGTTGTCTGTTCCCGTCGGCAAAGAAACTTTAGGCCGAGTGTTCAACCTGTTGGGCGAACCGATTGATGGCCGGGGCGAAGTCCATTGTGAAGAGCGTTGGCCGATTCACCGCAAAGCCCCGGATCTCGCCAGCCTCAGCCCGAAGACGGAACTGTTTGAAACAGGCATCAAGGTGGTCGATCTTTTGACCCCTTTTGTGCGGGGTGGAAAAGCCGGGCTGTTCGGCGGGGCGGGTTTGGGCAAGACGGTGATTTTGACCGAACTCATCGCCCGCATCGCCAGTTCGCACGGCGGTTATGCGGTCTTCGCCGGCGTGGGCGAACGGACTCGCGAAGGCAACGACCTTTGGCTGGAAATGCAGGAAACAAAAATTGGCTCGACGGATCGTTCCGTGATCGAGCAGACGGCAATGGTCTTCGGCCAGATGAACGAACCCCCCGGCGCTCGGTTGCGGGTTGCACTGTCCGCACTCACGATGGCCGAGTGGTTCCGCGATGCCACCGGAGCCGACACGCTGTTGTTCGTGGACAATATCTTCCGCTACTCGCAGGCAGGTTCGGAAGTCTCCGCGTTGTTGGGGCGGATGCCCTCCGCAGTGGGCTATCAACCGACTTTGGGCACGGAGTTGGGCGAACTGCAAGAGCGAATTACCTCGACCCAAAAAGGGGCCATCACCAGCGTGCAAGCCGTGTATGTCCCAGCGGATGACCCGACAGACCCCGCCCCGGCGACGGCGTTCAGCCACTTGGATGCCTTCGTCTATCTGGAACGAAAAATCGCCGAACGCGGGCTGTATCCCGCCATCGATCCCTTGGCCTCGTCCAGCCGGATTCTGGACCCGCAATACGTGGGAGAACGGCACTTCCTATGTGCCCGCCGCGTGCAGCAAACTTTGCAGCGTTACCGGGAACTGCAAGACATCATCGCGATTCTGGGCGTGGATGAACTTAGCGAAGACGATAAACAGGTTGTGCATCGTGCCCGGCGGATCGAGCAATTCCTTTCGCAGCCGTTCATCGTGGCCGAGCCGTTCACTGGGAAACCGGGTGAAACAACGCCTTTGGAAGAAACGATTCGCAGCTTCGAAGAAATTTGCGACGGCAAGTGGGATCATCTTCCCGAAGCCGCCTTCCGCTACGTAGGCGCAATCGAGCAGGCCGAAGAACAAGCCAAGAAAATGGCAGCCGGAGGGTAAGCGAAACATGGCCGATCAATTGCGACTTGTGGTGGTCACGCCGGAAAAACCGCTGCTGGACGAATCCGTCACAGCACTCCGGTTTCCTTTGTACGATGGGCAAATCGGCGTGTTGCCGGGCCGCGCTCCTTGGTGGGTCGCTTGGGCTACGGCGAATTGGTGTTGACCGCTGCCGGCGGCGAACGCTCTTACTACATTGATGGCGGGTTCGTGCAAATTACGGGTTCGGTGGTTTCGCTGCTGACTCACCGGGCGATCCCGGCGAATAAGGTGGACGCCAAGGAAGCCGAGGACTTGCTCAAAAAATCTGAAAGCCTGCCGACGTTGACCGATGCCGAGTACGACTTAAAACTCCGCGAACAAGAACGCGCCCGCCGCATGCTCGACATGGCCAAAGCCGCGCATTGAACGGCAGGGCTTGGTTGTGGCGGGAAGATCGAAGAGGGATGATGGCGGAAACCGGTTGTTCAAGTTTTCGCTCTTCGGATTGAACGGGCCATGCCGCACGATCACGGCCATCACCACCATGCTCCGCAAAACTTCAATCGGGCATTCCTCGCTGGGATTGTGCTGAACGGGGTCTATATCCTGATTGAGTTCGGGACCGGGCTGTGGGTAGAATCTTTGGCACTGTTGGCCGATGCCGGGCACAATCTTAGCGATGTGTTGGGGCTGCTGTTGGCTTGGGGAGGCAGTTATTTGTCTTCGCTTAGTCCCAAGGGCCGTTATACTTATGGGTTTCGCAGTTCCTCCATCATGGCGGCGATGCTCAACTCGCTGATTTTGCTGGTGGCCATCGGGGGGATTTTTTGGGAAGCCGTGCATCGCTTTCAAGATCCGGTCGCAGTCCGCGGGCTGCCGGTGATTTGGGTTTCGGCGGCGGGCGTGCTGGTGAATACGGCCACGGCATTGTTGTTTATGCGGGGCAGCAAAGGGGACATCAATATCCGCGGCGCGTTTCTGCACATGGCCGCCGATGCTGGAATTTCGCTGGGCGTGGTACTCGCGGGAGTCGCGATTCTGTTCACGAAATGGACCTGGATCGATCCCGCGATCAGCATTTTGGTGGCAGGGGTGATTTTCATCGGGACTTGGGATTTGCTCCGCGAAGCGACCAATCTTTCGCTGCAAGCGGTTCCCAAAAACATTGACTTGGAGCAGGTGCAAAACTACTTGGAAAATCTGCCGGAAGTCAAAGGTTTCCACGATTTGCACATCTGGCCGATGAGCACTTCCGAGACCGCTTTGACCGTGCATCTTCTCCGCCCGGATGCCCAAAACGACGATGAGTTTCTGGCAATCGTCGCCAAAGAACTGCACGATCGATTCGCCATCGAACACGTGACGATTCAACTGGAACGCAGCGAATGGCCCAACCCCTGCAAACAATCCGCCCCACATAGCGTGTGAAGGGCCTGGATTTGTTCGGGTTCCGAATCGTGGGAGAATTTCCCCTTTCCAAAAAATCTCTCACACTTTTCCCACATTCTAAATGCTTGCTGCGTATTCTTATTGGAGAAGGTGTGCGCACCGAGGCGGTTTTTTCCCGACTGAGTGGAAAGGGGATTTGGGAAGAAGTTGACGATTTCGATGAAATCGAGAAATGTCGATGGATCATTTCGATCCGTTTTCACATATTCGGGGTTGATAACTCAAGAACCGTTGTAGCTTTGCGGCAAATGAAACAATTTCTCACGAAAGTCGTTGACTGCGAACTAGGGGATGGTAATAATACGCAAACAACCTCCTATCCGAGGTTCCCATCTTATCACAACAAAAGGCAACCCATTTTTCCAAAAATCCTTTCTCGATGAGCCTTTGCCTATTTGAGTGAATTGACGAGCCGAAAATCCCATTTCCCATCTCAATTTTCGTGGGATTTTCGCGAACTCACCCAAAAACAATTCGGCTCGGTGTCGCAGCAGGCAGTGACCAACATTTTTTGCTCAGGAATCTTTCCACAATGGAAAACCTCTGAGATTCCCGATTGCGGGAGTGTCCTACCGCTCAGCTTGCGCTTAAGTTGGCTGTGACGATAACCCTTTAAGGATGTACAAAAGTGGAAGAGCTTCCCCAGTCCGATCGGACGGCTAGGAGCGAACCGTTCCGGTCCGTAAACCCAGAATCCAATCCTCAACGAGGTCAAGACGAACCCATGATTACAAACGTCGTAGAACCCATTGCCGAAACCAAAACAAGCCCGCGAAATTTCGATCTTCCCAACCAACTCGAAAAAGATTTGGTGCAGGTCTTCAAGCTGCTTTCGGACGAAACCCGTTTGCGGATCTTGCTTTACCTCGCCCGCGAAAACGAATTGCACGTCACCGCGCTTTGCGACAAGCTCGGCCAAAGCCAACCGGCGGTTAGCCATCATTTGGCGCTGCTCCGCGTGGCCGGGCTGATCGAAGCCCGCCGCGATGGCAAGCACAACTTCTATTCGGTGCGAGCCGGGCATTTCCATCGCATTATGGAAGAATTGTTCCAAAACATCAGCGACCCGGACAAAGAAGAATTCCGTTCGACGATTTCGTGCTCACCCAAGAGAACTAAATTCGCCGAACCAGCAAAGCCATTGATGGGAAACCCCTTTTCCCATTCGCGAAAAAACTTTCACGAGAGGCCGCCAATAAATGGCGGCCTCTTTTTTTTGTCCCGATTGTGTTATGCTGCTTCGCACTCAAACCAATTTCAGAGACCCGAGATGACGGTGAAAAAATTATTGGTGATTTCGGGGATTTGGACCGCTTTCATCATCATTCTCAGCGGCGTGCTGATTTGGTACGTGACTTCGCATCCGATTCGCGGCCGCGATGAGGTTCGCCTGGAAAAATTGGGGCAGGCAGTCGGATTTCTGGCCACCATCGGATACGCAGCCATTTGGTTGCCCTATGCCGCCAATGTTGGCAAAAAACGAAGAGCCGAGCGGGAAAAAGCCAAAACGAATACGAAACGGCGTCGGTGAAAGTTTTGCCCCTCTTTCTGAGAATGCCTCACTCTTTTCCACCAGACCTCCTTTTTCGCCTTCCACAATTTTACCATGCCCGCGACTGCCAAACTTGCACTTTCAGATGGAACCGTGTTCGCCGGCCAGGCTTTTGGGGCCACGGGCGAAGTCTTCGGGGAAGTGGTGTTCAACACCAGCATGACGGGCTATCAGGAAATCCTCACCGATCCCTCCTACTGCGGCCAGATCGTCACGATGACGTACCCGCTGATCGGGAATTACGGTGTGAACCCCGAAGATGTCGAAAGCGGCAAACTCTCGCTACGAGGTTTTGTCTGCCGGGAATTGTGCCGGCATCCCAGCAATTTTCGCTGCTCGCAATCCCTTGGAAGAATATCTCACCGAGAACGGCATCATCGGGTTGGAAGGCATCGACACGCGGGCATTGGTCCGCAGATTGCGCGTGCAGGGGGCAATGACGGGCGTGCTGTCCACGGTCGATTTGGACGATGCCTCGCTGATTGCAAAAAGCCCAAGCAAAGCCCGGAATTGGTCGGGCGGGATCTCGTCCGCGAAGTCATTCCGCAAGCAGCCTCCGAGTGGACCGGCGGTTTATCCGAACTGGCCCATTACACTCCGCCAGGCAACACCGCCGGCGATGCCGGCAGATCCTTCATGTGGTCGCCATCGACTACGGGATGAAGTGGAACATCCCCCGGCATCTGAAAGACTTGGGCTGCCGAGTCACCATCGTGCCGGGCACGGCCACCGCCGAAGAAGTTCTCGCCCATGAATCCGGATGGCGTGTTTCTCTCAAACGGCCCCGGCGACCCCCGGCCCCTGGATTACGCGATAAAGCACCATTCGCGATTTGCTGGGACAAAAACCGATCTTCGGCATTTGTCTGGGCCAGCAACTGCTGGGTTTGGCCTGCGGGGGAGAGATCTACAAGCTGAAGTTCGGCCATCGCGGGGCCAATCAGCCGGTGCTCAACCGCAAAACCGGCCAGGTGGAAATCACCAGCCAAAACCACGGCTTCGCGATTGATGCCGAATCCCTGCCCGACGAACGTGGAAGTCACGCACGTCAATCTCAATGACAACACCGTCGCGGGCTTCCGCCATCGGAACCACCCGGCGTTCGGCGTGCAATACCACCCCGAAGCCTCCGCCGGCCCCCACGACAGCCGCTACCTCTTCCGCCAATTCCTCTCTCTGATGAGCTGACGGGAATCGCGGCCTATGTTGGCATTCCCGGTGAATGGCAACATTTGGAAACTTGATCTCCCCTCGTTTCCGCGAGTTGAAATGGGAAACCATTTCCACTCAGTTTTTCAGAGCGTCCAGGTCGCTTATTTTTACTTTCAAGAGTTCGACCGATTGCTTGCCGCCGGCGAAGGCAATGTAAAGATGCCCCTCGTGCTCGATGACATGGGGGTAATCCACGTGACGCCCGCCGACGAGGTAAAGCATCTTCGTAAAGACGAGACCATCGTCGCTGAGGGAAAGCGTTAGCGGATCGCGTTTTTTCGGGTTGGGATTGGAGATGAGCACATAGCGGCCATCGCTCAGTTGCAGCCCGCTGATTTTTGAGGTGGCATCGGGGAAGTTTGTTTTCACCGGCTTGCTCCAAGTGCGGCCATTGTCGGTGGAAAAAGCCCGGTAAAGAAACCCGCTTCTGCGGTTATCGCGAAAGACCGCGGCGAGATTCTTATCGGGAAGAATCCACCAGTCCGGCTCCTCGGCCTTCAACTCCGATGCACTGCCAAGCACGGGGAACGATTCCCACTGATCCAACGCCTTCCCGCCGCCGACAAGGAATTGCACGCCCACAGTCTTGTAGTCATGCGTGCGGCGCGACATCATCCAATCGCCGGTGGGCAGTTTGAGCGGTGGGAAATTATTGATCGCATCTTTGAAAACGACGCCGGCCTCTTCCCAAGATTTTTGGTCGGCGGCGAGGCGGAAGGCGTGCAGTTCGAGGCTCGGCCCAAAAAGCCGGCCGCTTCATCGAGAGAGGCGAGGGCAATGAGTTCGCCATCGCGCCTCCAAAGCCCGCGCACGATGTAGCGATAGCCTTTGTCGGTCCGCGTGCCATAGTATGGCGAATCCGGCCCCGACTTCGGCGGAACGGGCGTGAGAAACTGCGGCTGACTCCATTTTATGCCATCCTCGCTCGTGGCGAACTTCACGCGTTGCCCCACGCGGTCCTCGACACCCGGCCCATCGCTCCAAATCGCCCAAAACTTGCCGTGATGATGCGCGAGATAATTGTGCTGGTTCACGCCGCCTTTGGATTTTTTGATCGTCCCAGCCTTGCTTCCCTTCACGCGAACATCACTGATGACCACGTGCCGACTGGGCACGCGGGGAAGTGCATTGAAGTCGAGCCGATGCGGATCTCTTCGGCAGCCATCCGCCCGAAAGCATGCGGGTGGAACCGGGATTTGTCACCGGATGCGGCGGCGCGGTTTCGGCAGAATGCAGAGGGGCTGGGAGAGTCAGCAGAATACCGGCGAGAAAGGGGACAGCGAATTTCATGGAGATTGATCCAATGCAAATTGAAGGTGTCGAGTGAGGTTCGCCGGAGTATTTCACCCTGGAAACCGGGGAGTCTTGCCAGATTCCTCTGATGGCCGGGGATGGCTTTGATGCCGGAGGTTGGGACGCTTTCCGCAAGTATTGGCTCATGCCGAGCGGAAAAAAATCGGCATCAACTGTGATGGAGGCTTAGCGGGGAGCTTCCGCTCTCGCGATATTCTATCTTTTGGGACGGTCTTTTACTTTCCCAAGCCTGAAAAACGTCAAATCGTTAAATTCGCTGCGGACCGTTTCGCGGGAACAGTTGGCATAATTCTTAGTTCCCTTAGAAGAAACAACTTGCAAAACTGAGGTCAGTCTGCCTATGTTAGATAGGGAGGAAAAACGGTCCATCGCGAAAGACTTCCTCCCAGAGGGGGCAAACAGGCTGGCCGCCTGCCCCGAGAAAATACGATCTTAGGGTAAGCCCGCAAGGGTTCCCTCTGCTTGGTGTTGCGTTCATTTGAAGCAGCGTGACTGTGTTGAAGGAAGAGTTTATGTCCTCATCGTCGCCTTTAGTTTCCTCGACCACTTGGCACGCATCACCCCATCGGCCTTGGAAAACAGCTTTCCTGGGGGGGATGTTGCTGAGTTTATTGAGCGTGGCCGCGGTTTGGGCCGATAGCCCTACGGTCTCCGCTCCAGCGCCACCCTGCTCCGATGGCTTTCGACAAAGACAGCCCGGAGAGCGTGGCCGACCTGATCGAGATGGAAAAGCAAATCCGCAAAATCTCCAAAGAAGTGATTCCCGCCACCGTCAATTTGCAAGTGGGCAACGCCCAAGGCAGCGGAGTGATCGTCAGCAAAAAAGGCGAAATTCTGACGGCGGCCCACGTGATCGGTCGCAGCGGACGCCCAGTGATCATTATTCTTTCCGATGGCCGACGCATCAAAGGGGAAACCTTGGGGCTGAATCGCGATCTGGATGTCGGGCTGGTCAAAATTGTGGAGAAAGGCGAATGGCCCGCCGCCCCGATGGGCGAGACGAAAAACGTGAAAATCGGCGATTGGTGCTTGGCCACGGGACATCCCGGCGGGTATCGGAAAGCTCGTCCGCCCGTCGTGCGGTTGGGACGGGTGATCCTCAAACGCGGCAGCATCATGCAAACCGATTGCACGCTGGTCGGCGGAGATTCCGGCGGCCCGGTGTTCGACATGGAAGGCAAAGTCATCGGCATCAACAGCCGCATCGGGGCCTCGACCGCCTGGAATTTTCACGTTCCCATCTCGGCTTATCGGGACAACTGGGAAAAGCTCGTCAAGGCGGAAAGTTGGAGCGACTCGCCCGGCCCATTGGTCGGCGGGCCGATTTTGGGCGTCAGCGGTGACGATGACCCCCAAGGCTGCCGGATCACTTCCGTCGGCGAAAAACTGCCCGCCGCAGAAGCTGGGCTGAAAGAAGGAGACATCATCACCTCTTTCGACGGTAAGCCCGTGAAAGGGTTCGCAACGTTGGCGGCTCTCGTGCAGGCCCATCAACCGGGCGACCGCGTGCGGCTTGAATTTCTTCGGGGCGAAGAAACCTTGAAGAAAACGGTTCGCCTCGCGGAACGGACTTAATGGAACAGGGTTCTCTTGATTCTTGTGAAACCGCTGGAACGACCGGAGGAACATTCATGATTAAACGCTCTCCTCAAAAAAACGGCTGGAAAGCCCCGCGGGTTCTTCTAGCCGCGGTTTTGGCGTGTTGGTTTTTGGTTCCGCCGGCCGATGGGCAAGATCGGCTGAACGCCAATCGTTATAAAAGCGGGCAAACCACAAGGCGGGCGTTTCGCGAATTGATCCCGCGATCTCAGCGGGGCATCGTGCAGGTTTTTCAAAACGACAAGCCCGCGGCGCTGGGAGCCATCATGAGCAGTGATGGCGAAATCCTCACCAAAGCCAGCGAGCTTCACGGCAAATTGGAATGCGAACTGTTGGATGGCCGCAGCTTCAAGGCTGAAATCATCGCCACGCACCGCGATGCGGATTTGGCCCTATTGAAAATCGACGCCTCGAATTTGTCGGTGGTGGAATGGGACGAGGGCCCGCGTCCGGAAGTCGGGCAGTGGTTCGTCACGCCGGGCTTGAAAGAGTTGCCGGTTTCCGTGGGCATCGTGAGCGTGGCCGATCACACCATTCCCGCGGAAAGCGGCGTGTTGGGAATCTCCATCGAAGAAGACAAAACCGGCCCGCGAATCATCAAGGTTTTCAGCGACAGCGGAGCCGCCAAAGCCGGGCTGCACGTCGGAGACATCGTGACTCGCGTCGCCGATCAAACCATCACCACCGGCGAATCCCTTTCGTCCCGCATCGGCCATTTGCGGCCGGGCGACTCGCTGAAACTCTTCGTGCTTCGGGACGATAAAGAGTTGGAAATCCTCGCCACCTTGGGATACCGCCAAACGGAAAAGAGCCAGCTTCGCGATCGGGGCAGCTTTCAAAATCGGCTCGGCGGCGAATTGAGCATCCGCCGAGCGGGCTTTCGTTCCATCATTCAGCACGACTCCGTGCTCGCTCCCGAAGACTGTGGCGGCCCGGTCATCGGGCTTTCCGGCAAAGCCTTGGGCCTGAACATCGCGAGAGGCGGGCGAACCGAATCGTATGCCCTGCCCGCCAAAGCCGTGCTCGACATTTACCAAAGCCTCAAAGCCGAGCATCTTGCCTCACAGAAAACTGAAGCCTCTCAGCCGTCAGAAGTTGGAAGTCAGAAACCGAAGGAAGTCCTGGGAGAAGAAAAATAAGCCTTTCCCAAGGCGTTGCCCTGGGCTGAAATGTTGATGCCGCTTTGGGGCGAAAAGGCATTGGCACATATGGAGAGCAACCCGAAATCAGAATTGAGCCAAAAATCAGTTCGTTTGAAGACCGTAAGGTGGCATCGTCAATGCTCCCAGGACAATGAACTCTCTTCTTTCACATCGGCCAGGGCATGCAAGCACAACTGATTCCACTGACCGGCGGAAAACCCATCGAGATCGTCAACGACATTACTCTCGTCGGGCGGAAACGCGGCCTCTGTGATCTGATTATTGATCGCGGCAGCGTCTCCAAACTGCATTGCCTGATTGTCAAAACCGATGGCCTGCTCTTCGTTCGGGATTTGGGCAGTACGAACGGAACCAAAGTCAACGGCCAGCGGGTGACCCGCGGAGCCTTGCTGCCCAACGATGAATTGGCTTTCGCCGGTGCAAAATTCCGCGTGCATCTGGGACCGGGCGAAGCACCCATCGGCCATCACGAACACACGGAAATGCTCGATTCCTCGGAAGGCGGCCACTTTCGCGAATACGACAGCGGCCTGCATCCCGCGGATCTTCCCGCCGTGGACTACGACTATGCCGAGGATCCCGGCGATGATGACGTCCGCTTTTATGTGGAGCAACCGGACAGCGATAGCGACGTGCGACTGCTCTCGGATGATTCGCTGGAATAATGCGTTTTTCCGGCGAGTTTAATTCTCGCTGGAGATCCGCAAACCTGCGGGAACCAGCCAGCGCTCGGAAAATTCAAAAATACCTTGCACGAGCAAAGCCATCAGCGCGGCGGGAATCGCGCCTTCCAACATCAACGATGTGCTGTCTTTGCGAATGCCGGCGAAAATCGGCGTGCCGTAACCACCTGCTCCGATCAATCCGCCCAAAGTCGCCGTGCCCACGTTAATCACGGCGGCGATTTTGATGCCCGCCAAAATCGACCGCGACGCCAAAGGCAATTCGATCTGCCATAACCGCGCCAAGGGCGGCAAGCCCAACGCCAAAGCGGATTCATGCACCGAGGGCGAAATCGATTGCAGCCCCGTGTAGGTGTTCCGCACAATGGGCAACAAACTATAGAGAAACAACGCACAAATCGCCGGCCATTGCCCCAAGCCGAACAACGGAATCAGCAATACGAACAACACCAGCGAGGGAATCGTTTGCAGAATGCTGGTCACGCCTAACACAATTTGCCCCGCAATGGCATTCTTGGCCGCCCAGACTCCCAAAGGAATCGCCAACAACACGGCTGCCCCGACCGAAATGCCCACCAAAAACAAATGCTCCCAAGTGTAGCCGAGAACCCGTTCGATCCACGATTTCACCACGATCTCTGAGGTTATCCCAAACTCCCGGCGGAGAAAATCTTTGGCCACTTGCCGTTCCGGGATTTTTTGAATCTTCGCCTCGACGTTCAGCCGAATGATGGTTTCATCATCAATCTTCCCAACCACTTTCAGCATTGCATCCACGGCCTTTGGAGCGCGGGCGGTTAAGTCTTCGCGATAGAGAATCACCGCTTGATAATCCGGGAAAAATTTGCGGTCGTCCTTCAAGACTTTCAGATGGTAATACTCGATGTCGGCATCGGTGGAATACAGATCGATCACGTCGATCGCTCCGCTTTCCAATCCCCGATACGCCAAATCGTGTTGCAGACCCCGCACGTCTTGCTGCGGCAAATTGTAAGCCGCCTTAAGCGCGGGCCAACCATCGCCGCGTTCGGTGAATTCATTGCTGAAACCGAATTTCAAGCCGGGGTATTTTTTAAGATCCGAAATCGTGCGAATCTTCTCCCATTCCTCCGGGGTGATGCCGTTGCGGGGAGCATCAATGGTTTGCAACATGCCCAAGGCATACATGTTGTTTAGCCCCAACGGTTCGCTCATGACGATCTGAAATTCATCGCGGAGCATCTGCCGCAGTTCCGCATCATTCGCCAGCCGCCGGCCCGAGAAGGTTTCTTGATGCAAAGTCCCCGTGTATTCCACGTAGGCATCGATGTCGCCCCGTTTCAGTGCGTTCCACAACACCGGCGTTCCGCCTAAGTCTTTGCGATGCTCCGCCTCGATCCCCGCGCTTTGAACAAGTTGCGTGAGGATCTCGCCCAAGATCACGCTTTCCGTGAACGATTTGGAACCCACGCGAATCAGCCGATCTTCTTGGGCATAGGCCGAGGAAAGCCCGTCGCAGATTATCGGGAGCATCAGCGCAGCCAGAATGTTTCGATAAGGATTCACGAAGAATTCTCCCGGCGGTTACCAGTTGCAAGTTCCAGCACGCTGCGTTGGGCGCTGATAAATTGTTCCACGAACGCATCCGCCGGGGCATTCATCAATTGGTCGATTGTGCCCCGTTGAATCACCCGGCCTTGTTTGAGCAGCAAAATTTCATCGCTGAAGAACGCGGCCTCGTGCAAATCGTGCGTGACCAGCACCACGGTTTTCCTGAGCTGCCCGAAGATGTCTTTCAGATCGTTTTGCAATTCCGCCCGAATCAATGGGTCCAAAGCCCCCAAGGGTTCGTCCAGAAACAGAATTTCCGGTTCGAGCATTAAGGCCCGCATTAGGCTCAGCCGCTGCCTTTGCCCGCCGGAGAGTTGGGCGGGATAGCGGATGAGCGAATCTTCCGGCAGATGCACCAACTCGCGAAGTTCCGCAAGCCGACGTTGAAGGCGGTCTGCTTCCCACCTCAAATGTTTGGCCATCAAGAGGACGTTTTCCGACGCCGTCAAATGGGGAAATAAGCCGCCATCTTGGATGACGTAACCCATTCGCCGGCGAAGTTCCAAGACTTCCGGGCCGTTGACATTGCGGCCCTGAAACCGCACGCTGCCGGCATCGGGGGAAATCAAACCCATCATCAACCGCAGCAACGTCGATTTGCCGCATCCGCTGGGGCCGATCAAGACGTAAGTTCTGCCGGCTTCAATCCGCAAATCGAGGGCATGAACGACGGGAATTCCGTGATAGCGTTTTTCGACTCCTCTAAGTTCCAGCATTCGGCTCTAGGGGGTTGAAGTGATCCGTGCTCATGCGGTTTCGTTTTCGTTCAGCCGATTTGGTCTTGCCCGATCCAGGGGCGGAGGACTTCGGGAATTTGGATGCTGCCATCGGCTTGCTGATTGTTTTCGAGGACTGCGATAATCGCCCGCGTGGAAGCCACCGCCGTGCCGTTTAAGGTATGCACGTACTGAGTGCCTTTACGTTCGGGCGATTTGCAGCGAATGCCCAACCGGCGGGCTTGATAGTCGGTGCAGTTGGATGCCGAGGTGACTTCGCCGTATTCTTTGCGTCCGGGCATCCAGGCTTCCAAATCGTACTTGCGATAAGCCGGCCCGCCCAAATCGCCGGTGGCGGTGTCGATGACCTGATAGGGAATTTTCAGTCCTTGGAAAATCTCTTCTTCAATGGCGACAATTTGCTCGTGAAAGGCGTTGGACGCTTCCACGTCCGGCGCGGTGAAGGCGAAGATTTCCACCTTGGTGAATTGATGCACGCGGTAAATTCCTCGCGTGGCCCGCCCGTGCGCACCGGCTTCGGTGCGGAAGCAATGCGACAAGCCCGCGAGCTTGATCGGAAGTTGGGTGAGATCCAAAATCTGATCTTTGAGCGAACCGCCCAGCGTAATTTCCGCCGTCGCCACCAGGCTGAGATCGGTATTTTGGATGGAGTAGATCTGGGCTTCCTCGCCGCGGGGAATAAAGCCGATGCCTTCGAGGACTTCATCGCGGGCGATGTCGGGCGTGCTCATCAGCGTGAAGCCTGCCGACCTGAGTTTTTGCAAAGCGTATTGCACCAAAGCCGTTTCCAAGAGCACGGCTTCGTTCTTGAGAAAATAAAACCCGTGCCCCGCGACTCGCCCCCGGCTTCCAGATCCAACAGGTCGTGCTTTTCCATCAAGTCCACGTGGTCGAGCGGTTCGAAAGCGAACTTCGTCGGCTCTCCCCACGTTCGCAGGATTTTGCTGTCTTCCTCGGTGCGTCCCACGGGGGCGGCGGGGTGCGTCATGTTGGGGATGCGGGCTTGTTCCTTTTTCAACTCGACATCGAGTTCTTTTTGCCGAACCTCGTTGGCGGAGATTTGTTCCCGCAATTCTCTGCCCTGGGCGATGAGCGCGTTTCTTGGCTCGGCCTCTTTGGTTTTCGGGATTTCGTTCGAGACCTCTTTCTGCCGATGCCGAAGCTGGTCGCCCTCTGCAATCAGTTGGTTCCGCGACTCGCGAAGTTCGACGAGGCGCTCCAAATCCACCGTCACGCCCCGATTTTCGCAATTCTCCGCGACAGCGTCTTTGTTGTCGCAAATAAACTGTAAGTCCAGCATTTTTGGTAATCTTCGCGAATAGGTATTGGGAATGAGGATGGAGGAAAGATGATGGAGGAGAGATGATGGTATTCGGCTATCCCCTAACTTCTCTCCTCAATCTGCCTGGACCGCCGGCTAAACCGTTTGAAGTTCTTGCCACAAGGCGGCGCTGGCTTTGATGCCTCTTTGAAAATCGGCCAGCAGAAAATGTTCGTTGGGGCTGTGCAGATTGTCGGTGTCTTGGCCCCAACCCAGCAGAAGTGTATCGACTCCCAAAATCTCGCGGAAGGCCGAAACCACGGGAATCGAACCGCCTTCGCGAATCATCACCGGCGGCGTTCCGAAGGCGAACTCAATCGCCTTGCGGGCGGCTTGCATGAAGGGGCTATCGGTTGCGAACACCAAACCGGGGCCGCCGTGGAATGGTTTAAACTCCATCCGCAAACCGGGCGGCAACTGCGATTTGAGGTATTCGTGCAGAGCTTTCAGCAATTTTTCCGGCTTTTGATTGGGAACAAGTCGGCAACTGATTTTCGCCATCGCCTTGGCGGGAACAATGGTTTTCGGCCCCTCGCCGGTGTATCCGCTCGAAAGCCCATTCACGTCGCAAGTGGGTCTGGCCCACCGGCGTTCGAGCGTGGTGAAGCCCGCTTCGCCGAAGGCAGCATCGAGGCCCAGCTTCTGCAAGAAAACTCGTTCATCAAATGGCAGCTTGGCGAATTGCTCGCGTTCCTCATCGGTGAGCGGCAGCACATCATCGTAAAATCCGGGGACTTGGATGCGGCCTTCCGCATCGTGCAAGGCGGCGATCATGCGGGCCAGCGCATTGGCGGGGTTGGCGACCGAACCGCCGAACATCCCGCTGTGTAAATCTTGTTGGGGGCCGCGCAGCGTCACCTCGCAGCCGAAGTTCCCCCGCAGGCCGTAAGTGATCGCCGGTTGGCCGGGCGCGAATTGGCTGGTGTCGCTGACCACCACCACGTCGCAAGCCAACTCTGCTTTGTGTTCTTGAAGGAAGCGATCCAAATTGTCGCCGCCGACTTCTTCTTCGCCTTCGATGACAAACTTGACGTTAATCGGCAGCCTTCCGTGCTGTTTCATCCAGGCTTCGACCGATTTGACGTGCGTGAGCATTTGCCCTTTGTCGTCGGTGGCTCCGCGCGCAAAGATCTTGCCATCGCGGACATCCGGCTCAAACGGCGGCGTGGTCCATTCTTCGAGCGGATCGGGCGGTTGCACATCGTAATGCCCGTAAACCAAAGCAGTGGGTTGGCCCTCGGCTTCCAGCCAATGCCCGCAGACAATCGGGTTGCCCGCCGTTTCGTGGATTTCTGTTTTCAGCCCCGCCTGTTCGAGTTGGGCCTTGACGAAATCCGCCGCTCGGCGGACATCGCTCTGGTACGCCGAATCCGCGCTCACGCTGGGAATCCGCAGCAGTGCTTTCAAATCCTCCACAAACTTTTCGGCATGCGCTTCCAAATAGGCAACAACTTTTTCCATCATTCCTCCTGTTCACAAAAGGCGGGCGCGCTTGATCGTTCAGCGCACGGGGACTTCGTACTCGGCGAGCGCGCTGGTCGTGGGAACCACCACAATCCCATTTTCGGTGACCGTGAAACCCCGTTCGCTGTCGAGGTCGGCATCGTAACCGATTTCCATGCCTTCGGGGATGCGCACGTTTTTGTCGATGATGGCTCGGCGGATTTTTGCGTGCCGGCCCACATCCACGCCCTCGAATAAAATGGAATCTTCCACCTTAGCCCAACTGTTGACCCTCACATCGAAAGACAGCACCGAGCCTTCCACCATCCCGCCGGAAATGATCGAACCCGAACCCACAATGCTATCGAGAGCCGCACCCACGCGCGGCTCTTTCAGCGTGTGGTCGTTAAACACGAACTTCGGCGGCGGAAAGTTCGGATGATAAGTCCGCAGTTCCCAACTCCGGTCGTACAAATTCAAAAGCGGATGGATCGAAATCAAATCCATATTGGCTTCGTAATACGCATCGAGCGTGCCCACGTCCCGCCAATAGCAGGTGTCGCCCGTGTTCTTGTCCCGAAAGGGAAACGCCCGCACGTGGCAACTGTCGATGATGGAAGGAATGATGTTGCCGCCCGAAATCGTGTTTGCTGTGGGGGAAGGTCGCATCTCGGCAGAGTTGATCGAACAAAAAGTTCGCCTTGAACACGTAAACGCCCATCGAGGCCAAGCAATGATCCGGGTCGCCGGGGATGTTTTGCGGTTGGTTGGGCTTCTCGGCGAAGTCTACCACGCGGTGGTTGCCATCAATGTTCATCACGCCGAACTCAGAGCCTTCCTTCAATGTCACCGGAAGGCAGGCCACCGTCGCATCGGCGTTCGAGCGAATGTGATCGTTAATCAACTCGGCGTAGTCCATTTTATAGATGTGATCGCCCGAGAGAATGATAATGTGCTCGGCTCGGCTTTTCTCGATGGTATAAATGTTTTGATAGACCGCATCCGCCGTGCCCTGATACCATTGTTCGTCCAGCCTTTGTTGGGGTGGAAGCACATCGATGAACTCATCCAATTCGCGGCAGAGAAACCGCCAACCCAAATTGATGTGCCTGTCTAAACTCGCCGCCTTGTATTGGGTCAGCACCAAAATCCGCCGGAGACCACTGTTCAAACAATTCGACAGCGTGAAATCAATAATGCGATACACCCCGCCGAACGGAACTGCCGGCTTGGCACGTTCACGGCTTAAGGGTTCCAAGCGGCTTCCTTTGCCCCCGGCCAAAATTAGGGCGAGTACGTTCCTCATCGACGACTTCTCCTAAGTAGAGATGGGCCGCATCAATCCCGCCTGAGAGAGCCTTGACTCTCCCTGGCAGTTCTTGGCCCGGTTCCTTCGGCAAACTGAACATCCCTCGTATTATTGCGAACGCGGAGGAATCGGCAATGGTGCACTTGTCAGAGGTCGGAAGTCGGCGGCCGGAGGTCAGAGGGGAAGAATGGGAGCCATAGACTCGACGGGGGCTTACTTCACGAGTATTCTGGGAAACTCACGGAGATTCCATTTCACCCCACCTGTTTATTCGCCACGAAGGAACCCCATGATGACACGTTTTTCTCGCTCGTTGTTCGTACTGGCTTTGGCTTGGAGTTTTGCTTGCCTCAATGGCCCCGAATTGCGGGCTGCGGAAGAGGGAAAGGCCCAGCCCGTGGCACTTCAACCCCACGACCGCGTGGTGTTCTTGGGCGATTCCATCACGCAGCAAGGAGCCAAACCGGGCGGGTACGTCACGCTGGTTCGCGATGCCCTCGCCAAAAACGAACAAACCAAATCCGTCGAAGTCATCGGCGCGGGCATCAGCGGTAATAAAGTGCCCGATCTGGAAAAACGCCTCGAACGGGACGTGCTCAGCAAAAAGCCCAGCATTGTGGTGATCTACATCGGCATCAACGATGTCTGGCATTGGAACCGAAACCGTGGCACGAAAAAAGAAGATTTCCAAAGCGGCTTGGAGCGGATTATCTCGCAAATTCAACAAGCCGGGGCCAAGGTGATTCTCTGCACGCCCAGCACCATCGGCGAAAAGCCCGATGGCAGCAACGAGTTCGACAAGATGCTGGAAGAGTATTCCGCCATCAGCCGCAAGATCGCCGAAGAAAAACACATTCCGCTGTTGGATCTCCGCAAAGCCTTCATTTCGCATTTGAAGGAACACAACAAAGACAACGCCGCGAAAGGCGTGCTCACCGGCGATGGCGTGCATCTCAACGCCGCCGGCAATCAATTCGTGGCCGCGAAAATGCTGGCCGCCTTGGAAGGAAAACCCATGACCGAAGAAAACTCCGGCAAAAAGCTCAGGCACGTAGTGCTGTTCAAATTCAAAAAAGATGTGACCAAAGATCAAATCCAAGAAGTCGTCGATGCCTTCGCCGCCTTGCCCAAGCAGATTAAGGCGATTGAAGATTTTGAATGGGGAACCGATGTCAGCGTGGAAAACAAAGCCGCCGGTTTCACGCATGGCTTCATTGTGACATTCGCTGACGAAAAAGGCCGCGATGCTTACCTGCCGCACCCGGCCCATAAGAATTCGGCAAACTCGTCGGTCCCCGTTTGGAGGGTGTGCTGGTCTTCGACTTCTGGACGCAGAAGTAAAGTAACCCGCCAGCCAATCGCTCGCGAGCAGGCCGGGATAATTCGCCATCAGCGTATCGAACACAATGTCCGAACCTCGGCTGGTTTTCAGGTGGGACCGCATTTCGTTGGGTTTCGTGAACACCCGCCAGTTCCAAGCCAACCCCGACCATCACAGCGCTTGGCTAAGCTAGTCGGGGTTTTGTTCAAGAGAAGCGGAGAGAACGGGATTTGAACCCGTGATGCGTATGACGACACATCCCGGATTAGCGATCTGGCAAGAAAATTCCGTAAACCATTTGTATGACAATCGGTTAGGAAAAGGGCTTTCCGCTGGTTCCAGTCTTGGTTGCAGCAAATCCAGTGATTGCGATCCCACCGAGACCGATTTGGTCCGACTGAATGCCATTTGGCCGCAACTCTCCACTTCCATCCAATTGGCGATAATCACCATTCCGGTGGGATGATGTGTCCAAGTGCGTGGGATGCTCGAAGAACTCGAACGCCCCGTTTTGCAATCGCCAATCGTAATATCTTGAGCCATGATTCCGCGCGAGCACTCTGGCCGCGGCCGCGCCAATTTTTTCCGGCCTGACCCCAATCGACCCGCCGCTACCCGCGCTTGCAAACAAAATCGGTGTCCAGCCAAGCGGCCAAGCCGTGTTCGCTTTTGGGGTGGATCAAACGATTGGCCAACAGCACGAACGCGCAATCAGTGTAAGACACGGAACCTCGCGCGCGGCCCAACAACCGATCGAAGATCGTCCACAATCCCAGCTCCTCAAACAAAGCCCGCACGACCAACACCGGCCTCTACGTGGAGGCATCCAGCACATCGACTTCGCCGGGCGAGGCGGCGACTTCGCCCAAGAGCAACCGCCGAAGGCCTGGCAGAATTTCGAGCAGCACATCCTTTCGTCCCAAGTTGGCCACGGTGCGTTGTTTGACCTTGCCGCCTTCGCGGTAGGCTTCGACAACGCGCACATACACGTTCACGCGGCCATTGGACGAAGCAACTTTAATCATGCGAACGTATCAGGACACATATCAAAAATAATCAAGAAGAAAAGATGTGTCATTGAAAAATAGTCAACAACATTGTGTCACTACGTTTCTCACCCCGCCGCATCAAAAACCCGCCAAAACAAGGGTTTTTTGCCCTCCCCAACCCAAAAAAAGCAATAGGAAAGCCAAACAGGGGCTAAAATCCGCCAGCGATCACTTCGCGGCGGGAGCCTTGCTTTCCACGGTTGAAAGACCGTGGCCCCTTTGGTTCTTACCACTTTGCAAGCTGCTTCAGTCACTTCTGCGGTTTAGGTAGCGGGACAGGAAAACCAAGTGCGGATTGACTGAGTTTTCAGTTGCTGCTGTCGCTTGTTCCATGCAGCCCATTTTTCTAGCGAACGATTGGCGTTTCAGGATCTCTTCGCTCAATCTTAGGATCTGCCTTGGAGTTGATCGGAGGCGATTTCTTGAAGGGAGTGGTCCAGAGAAGGAGGGTGTGTGTTTCTCCGTCTTCCTTGGATTTCATTGAGATTGTCTGATCCGCTTTGAGAGTGGGGATTTTGAATTGATGCGAGACGATTCGCACACCGGGCTTGAGCTTTTCCAATTGGGGCAACAGCTTTTCCAATTGCTGGGGCAAGAGATACACGGCGATCACGTCGGCATTTCTGAGATCGGCCGTGAAGAGGTCTTTGGCTTCAATGGTCACAAGCGACTTCACTTCCGCTGCTTCCGCCTGAACGCGGGACAAGTCCACCAACTCCCGATCGAGTTCGTAGCCGATGGCTCTGCAGCCGTAGGTTTTGGCCGCAGCAATTACAATGCGTCCATCGCCGCTGCCGAGGTCGTATACAATGTCCGTCTTCTTCACGGCGGCCAACTTCAGCATCTTTTCCACGATGTCCCGAGGCGTAGGAACGAAGACCGAACGCAAGGTGCGGTCGCGTGGTTGATCGGTCTTTGGGGCCACGGGAGCCGGCAGCACGATGGTTTTCGGCTCCGCGAGAGGTTGTTTCAATGCGGTTTCCCGAATGTCAAAACAGAAGAGTTTGTTGTCGTCCCGCAGATACAATCGCCCTCCGGCAATGACCGGGGAGGATGCACCCTGCGCTTTGACTGAATCGGGAATCATAAAGCGGCCCCTGGGAACGAACGCAGAGGGGGAAGCCTCGGCCAAGATCACTTGCCCCTCGCTGGAGAGCAGATACAGAAGATCCTCCGCGTAAATCATGGCGTGTCTGCCGATCCGGGTCGCCCAGGCTCTTTGCCCCGTTTTCCAATTGAGACACATGAGTATCGATAACGAACTGCCATAAAATTGATCGCCGACGACCAATCCGCTGTCTTGAAATGCGCTTAAACTCGGTCTATGGCGGAATTCCTCATTGGCCGAGACAGTACCTCCCTGGGCTGTAAGTTCTATGACTCCCAAAGGAAACTAGAGGTTTTGAATAGTTCGGACTTTTATGGTATGATCGTGAGAGTGAGTGACGGGGGTTTTAGTATCCTGCTGTGTGGTGGAACGGGATCTGCAATGGATTTGCCCGATGCACGGAGTTTGTCGTCTGAAACATTGGAAATGCTGCGAAGACTAGCAGTCCGCGCGGTCGTCGATTTGAACATGAGCCAGAAAGACGCCGCCACGACTTTTGGTGTTAGCGAGAATGCCGTCGGAACGTGGTGTCGGGCCTACCGCGAACGCGGCGAGGAGGCACTCAACCTGCGGCCTCAAGGTCGACCCCTGGGAACTGGCAGGCTTCTGACGCCCGCTGAGGAAAAGATTCTGCAGGCGATCATCCTAGACGCGACACCCGAAGCTTTTGATATCCCGTTCGCGACTTGGACGCGGCGGGCGGTGCAAGCATTGATTTGGAATCGCTACGGAGTCGATCTGTCTGAGCAAGGCGTTGGGAACTATCTTCATCGCTGGAAGATGACGCCGCAAAAGCCAGCGCGCCATGCGCGGGAACAAGACCCGGATGAAGTGCGGGAATTCGAAGAAGACACTCTGCCAGAAGCGGAAAAGCAGGCGGATGAGGAAGACGGTCAACTGCATTTCTTGGACGAGGCGGGGATCAACTTGCACGACCAGATCGGCACCAGTTACGCCCCGATTGGGCAAACCCCCGTGCTGGACGTTCCGAAAATCCGCATTCAGCAAAACCTAATCGCCAGCGTCACTCCCGAGGGCGATTTGACATTCGATCTGTTTTCCGGAACACTGAACGCGCACAAGTTCATCGACTTTCTCGAACACCTGATTGCCTCATCCGATCGCAAAGTGTTTCTCGTGCTCGACCATCACCCCGTTCACACGGCGGGAGCGGTTGAGAAATGGGTCGACAACCACCCCGGTGAAATTCAACTCGTCTGGCTGCCGCGATCTATCTAGCTGCCGCGATATATCCGAGTACAACCCCGAGGAGTTTCTTCATAACGATTTGAAAGCGAGTCTCAAGAACAAACCGCTTCCCGAGGATACTTCAGGTTTTATCAACACGATCCGCAAAATCCTGAAAGAGATCGCCATTCTCCCAGAGCGGATTAAGGGCTACTTTCAACAGGCCAAAATCGAGATCGGCACTATATAATAAACAATCTATATTCGTGTGGGAGTAATAAATGCGACAGTTGTTTCTTGACCGATCGTTAGATGGTTTGTTTGAAAAACCGGCGAACGACATTTTGCCAAAGTTGGACTAGCTGGTCTGCTTCGGACTCTTCCCATCGGTTTCTTTGGCTATCATGCAATACAGCCGCACAAAGCCGTCGGCGTGGGCCACTGCTAACTGGGTTTTATCGGGAAGCAGATCCAACCCGCGAGCAGCACTTTTTAGTTTGACGATGTGAAAGGGGGTTTCCTCTTCGGGCTTCGAGAACCACAACTCGCCTTTGCCGCTCCGATCTGCAATGGCACCGATGAGGATGTTGTCAGGATGAAATCGCACACCCCAGGCGATGCCTTTGAGGTTGGCATCTGCCGATTTCACTTGCCGGCGTATCTTGCCTGCTTCCCAGTCAAACACCACGAGAATGGGGTCTTGGATCCCGGCGAAGGAGTTGACGACATTGGTGATGCCCGCGCTGGCCCATTGGCTGCCATCAGTGTGGAATTGCAGATCCCTAGCTCCGCCCATATCGGCGGCGAATTTATTGTCGTAACCTGTCATCACGCCGGCATGAATGCTGCGGGTTCGTTTCCCAGATTTGAGATCCCAGATGTGAATCTGCCCCATCAAATCTTGCGAAACAAGATGTTCTCCTTGGGGGTGAAAATCCACGCCATACACATGCCGATCGTGCCCCGCAAATTCGTGCAGCAATTGCCCATCCGCCAGGTTCCAGACCCTCACGAAGAGATCGTTTCCGCAAGTGGCCAGTTTGTTGCCATCCGGGCTGACGCGAACAAACCGCGCGGAACCTTTATGGGCCTGAATGCTCAAGAGCAGTTTGGCATCGGCTTCCGATGTGTCCCAAATGCGGATTTCTCCGCCCCAACAGGCGGTTAGCATTCGCTGGCCATCCGGCGTAAAGTCGATGCAGCGAACCCAGCTTTTGTGGCCTTTGAGGGTTTGCCGCTCGCCATCGGACAAGTTCCAAAGCTGCACATCGAGATCTTCCGCGCCCGCGGCGACGAACCGGCCTGCCGGATCGGTGCGGAGCGTTGTGAGTGCCGTCTCATGCTTGAACTCGCGGATTTGATGCGTCTGTTTTGGGTCGATCACAGTAGCATCAGCGGCCGTTGTCGGTGCGGGATTGGGGGGGTTCATGTCAACAACTCCTTGATCGGTTGGGCCGAGGGGTCGCCAATCGGAATCGACCGTCCGGGCAGTTCGTGGTCGGCCAGGGAATCCAGACCCACCGCCTGCAAGTAGGTGTGGAATAAATGGCGGGCATCCACTTCGCGTTCGACGACGGCGGTTCCCGTCTCGTTGGTTTTGCCGATCACGGCACCGGGCTGGATGCCACAACCTCCCAAGACAACCGACCAGGCCGTTCCCCAGTGGTCGCGTCCATACCGGACGTTGATTTTCGGGGTGCGGCCGAATTCCGAATGAATCAAAACCAACGTGCTTTCCAGCAGGCCCCGATCCTGTAGGTCATCCAGTAACATGGAAAAGGTTTGATCGAACTCGCCGAGCTGTTCCAGATGAAAGTTGAAATTCTCCGCGTGCGAGTCGTAGCCGTGGTGTGTGACTTTGACGCAAGTTACATCACTTTCCAACAGCGTTCGGGCCAGCAAACAATAGCGGCCGAAATTGTGCTTTCCGTAGCGTTCCAAGTCTTTCTCCGAAGCAGCGCCCTCGAAGAGAGCCTTGCGATGCATGAGTTTGATTGCCTGTTGATGGGACGCATCGTAGGCTTCCGTCAGCGCCTTGGATCGCCCTCGGGCAAACTTCCGATTGAACAGCATCCGCAGGTCATCGCGGCGGGTTGCAATCGCGGCGTCGAGCCTTTCGGGCGTGGCGAGATTTGTGGGCGGCTTGACGCCTTCGAGTGTGAGTTGACCGTATTCCGCCGAGGAAAGCCGCCCCGCCGCCCACGTCTGTCAGACCACGCGTCGAGATGTTGATGTAGCCGGGCAGTTCGGCATCCGATGAGGAGAGATACTTTGAGGCCACGGCTCCCAGATAGGGATACTCGCCGACTCGCCGGCCCTTTTCCATAAACTGCCGGCCTTGTTCGTGGTCGTTAATCTTGATGTTGACGCTCCGCACGATCGAAAGCAAATGCATGCGTTGGGCGGTGTGAGGCAGCAACTCGGAAATGTGGATGCCTGGAACGGAAGTCGAGATCGCTTGAAACGGCCCGCCATGCACTGTGCCGGGCTTCGGATCCCAAGATTCCAACTGGCTCACCCCACCTTGCAAGAAAACTTGCAGGATCCGTTTTTGCCGGCGTTTCAGTTCTTGAGCTTGTGTGGGACTACTGAGTAGTCCCATGCCGACCACCCCCGCCGCCGTCCCCGCCAGAAACTGCCGTCGAGCCAGAATGTGGTCGATCGAATGGCATCCTCGATTTCGTCGCATGGTGTTTCTTCGCTTTCTTATCGCTTCGTGACGTTGAGAAAACTTTGGCGGGAGGAGGGCTAATGATTAAAGCGAAACTCGGTGGAGCATAATGCCGCCCACACGAGTTGCCGAACGGCTGCCTCGCGATTGGATTGATTGTCTTCCAGAAACTGTGTGATTTGTTGAACTTCCTCGGCTTCGGGAGGTCGCGAAAATACAGAAAAATAGAACTCCTCGGCCAACTGCGGACCATCCAATGCTTTAAGACGAGCCGTCAAGTTTTGCTCGCTCGGAGCGAGCCAGCTTTGCAGCAGGGGACTGTTTCGCAGGAATAACGCCTGATTTGCCGAGGCATTAAACTGCGACGTTTGCACGCCCTGAACGCCGAAAATATCGGCGAACGTCTTGACATGGTCTCTCAAAGCCCCATGCAAGACCTCTTCCTGCCAAACGGGGTCGTCCACTCGTGGAGAATCTTTTGAGGAACTCTTCTTCTGAGCCTGGGCCTTGAGATTATCGAGCGTTTGAGTCGTCAGACCTGTGGCTTGCATCATGGACAAAGCGAGTTGCTCGGGGGACAACGGTTTGATCAAGGCCACGGCGAACCGATCCTCGTTTACGGCTTCGGCTCCCCGAAGGGATTGGCTGCTGCGCTGGTAGGTTTTCGTCAAGGCCAATTCCCGCAACAGAAATCGCAGATCATAACCGTGTTCGTGAAGACTGTCGGCCAAGAGCTTGATCAACGCGGGATGGGAAGGCGGGTTGGCATCGTGCCACATGTCAACCGGTTCCACGAACCCGCGCCCATCATCATGGCCCACATCCGGTTGGCGATATTTTCCCGAAATGCCGCATTCGAGGGATCAAGCATCTCGGCGGCCAATTTCAACCGCCGGCTATAAAACGGCACACCCCGCTGATTCTTTTCCGGTCTGAATTTGATAAGGACCACCCGCTACGGCGGGGTCGTTAATTGCCCGCAGATCCAAAAGTCGCGGAGGCGTTTCTCCAGATTCGTTGGTAAATACCGACGTAAACTTGACCAAGCCCTCGGCCTTTTCGCCAATTGAGGCTGCTTTGGTCTTGGGATCGGTGAACACGTAGCTGCGATGGAGAAATGCGGAAAGCCCGTGGTAATGGCGCTGCAAATAGTCTTCGATAAGCGGATGGTCGTGGCATTGGGCGCATTGCAGATCCCGCCCCAAAAAGATTCGCCCCACATCCCGCGTGACATCATCGATTTTTAGTTCGCGGTCCAGCAAAAACTTCGCGGCCGGCCGCAGCTTCTGGTCGCTGCCGTCCGCCGTCAGTATTTCCTGGGCGAGTTGGTCCCAAGGTTTGTTTTCCGCGAATGATTGCCGGAGATAGTTTTGCCACGCTTCGGCTTTGATGTGCTTATCCGGCCGGCGTTCCATAAGCATTGTGTCGAACACATATTGCATCCGGCGGGCATATTCGGGCGAAGCGAGCAATCGGTCGATCAGGCGAGTCCGCTTATCGGGTGAGGGGTCCGCCAAAAACTCGCGGGATTGCTCAGCGGTGGGAATCCGGCCTGCCAGATCAAGAAAGATGCGCCTCACAAAGACTGCATCACCGCAATCCTCGGCGGCAATCTTTTCAAACTCCGGCGCACCAAATCCAATCGCGGCATCAATTTGCCCATGAAGCAGAATCTCCTCAGCCGAGGCACTCACGGCAACCAAAACAAGGATGGCAGCCAACGAAGCGATTCTGTGGGAATTGTCCAGAGACATTGATCGGAAGTCATCTCAGGGAAGAAACGGCGGTTGTCACATGTAGCTCAGTTTATCCGAAAGCAGGGCCTCAAACCAAGTGTACCCAATCACCATTGTATAGACCGCGCCTTCCTCTGCCTCGACCAATCCACCTCCGCCGCAATCGGCCTCAGCATCTTCTCATGAACCGGTCCTTTGCCTTTCATCACGCGTGGCAGAAATAAAAGTCCTTCCTGAAATTCCAGCGAAATTCCGGCAGTTCATCAGGCTTTTCAATTGGATTTTGGTGGCGGTTCCGGTGCGGAACACGGAGCTTGAAAAGGCAACTGGCCCCCGCGCCATGCGCCTTTGGCTTCGTGCTTCAACTCGGCATATTTCTTGAGCAAATCCATGACTGCATCGTCGCTTTTCTCGACTTGCAATTCCATCCAATAACCTTTCACACCCGTTTTGGAGATGCGGATCCCCGCCGCCAGACGGCCCCGATGGTCGCCGCCGGCACCGTCACCGGCCACCAAAGCCGCCATCAGTCGGTCCGCCACGCTTCCTTTGGTTTCTTCGTAGGCTTTCGCCATGGCGGTAATCACTTCGCGTCCCGCGAGCGTGTTGCCTTGACACGCATAGAATCGGCCACTCATCGCCCCCCAATACAAGCCCGATGGATCGGCATCTGCCGGATTACGATTGGCCGCCCGGCCGTGGATGTCGATGATGGCCAACTGTCTTTTGTCGCGGCGTTCATCGTCTTTGAGCAACATTCCCAAAACCTCCTCAGACCCGTGCCCCTGCTCCAAAAGGTCCAAGGCTTTTTCACCCCAAGCCGGATGGTGCCAATGCTGCGTGCAGAATGCCCCCACGCCCGCCCGCGCATAGGGTACAACTTTGCCGACGGCAGGATACTTGCTGGCCACCGCCGCTCCGCAAATGCCGGTTTCCGGATCAACCGCCACAATGGAAAACGTCCCCGTCACCCCAAACTCTGGCTGGAGCTCATCGGCAAAGATGACCTGAAGAGGCAGCACTCCGAACATTCCCCAGGCGAAAACGAAAAGTCTTGCGTTCATCGTTCCATCCTTTCAATCGAATTACCGGCACATTCGGCGAAGTGTTAGCCTAATCATGGGTGAAGCCCACGGACGCAAAATGCCCAGCCCCCCAATCGCCTGGGCAAGCTCTACACCGAACGGAAAAACTACCAAAAGGCGGAGCAATTTTACAGAAAAGCCCTGGAGAACGCGAAAGCCCTTTACGGTGCCGACCACCTCGAAACCGGCCAGTACTTCAACAATTTCGGCTTGTTTTTGGCAGGTCGCGGGCAATTCCACGAGGACGTCTCTTTCTATCAACAGCCCTATCGCCCGGTGGTTGCGGGCTTTCTTTATGTCCTGCGGAAGCCCGTGTGTTCGCCCAGTTGGAAGACTGGGCGACAGAGGATGCCGAAACCGCCTCGCCGAGGCGTTCTCAAAAAAGATGATAGGCTTTCTTGTCCCAGGCGAGCGCTAATTCGGGATCTTTCGCTCGCCGGATCAAATCATAATAGCTGTAGGGATACTTAAAGACATGCCCGATTCCCACGGCGTGGTCGCCGCGCTTTTGCCAGTATGTCTTGTTTTTGGGGCGAAGTTGGCTCGGCTTGTGATCGGGAATCCGGCGGTCCTTCGGTCCCGGACCTTGCCGGGTGACCGTGACATATTTGCGAAATGCCGTCCGGCAACTCTCGGCCAACTCGACATCTCCCATTGCGGCCAGTTCGATGAGAGCCTGCCCAAACGTCAGCATGTGCCCTGCAAATCCTTGCCCAAATCCGACAAAACGCTCAACCGATGCCAAGGCTTCTTTCAAGACAAACCGCGAGGCGGCTTGGGATTCGGCGAACGGCGGCGGATCGACTTTCGGGTCCGGCTTTTCATCCCGCCAAGGTGTGAATGACCGGATCAGCCGGCAAACCCCGTCGATTCGTTCGGGCGTCGCCGCACTTGGCAGGAGACGGAAGGCCCGGATCGCGAGCATCGCGAAAATGGCGTTGTGCCCGACTTGCCTCAACACCTCGCCCCCTTCGCGGAGCGCATCGCCAATTTTCGTGATGTCGGACTTGTTCGCTTCTGCATCGGGAAACGGGGCACATAATTTCGTGGACGACCAATTCAAATTGAAGAGTTCCACAATCCGCGCGTGGGTGGCCTCATCCAATTTGTTCTCGACACAGAGCAGATGGGCCGCCACCAAACTGGCCCCGCGATGCCCGTCCGAAAAGTAGTTCATTTCCGGCGATCGCGCAAGAGCGTTCAGCCCCAACAGAACTAGCCCTGTATCGGTTGCGTCCTTTTCCTTTGGCTGTGGACCGGCTGCCAGTTCATAACCGACCGATCCCAGCAAAATGCCCGCGACCCCGGCCGATGTTTGGATCGAAAAGTCCCTGCGATTCAGATTGCTGTCCATGAAAACGCATCTCCAACCAACGAAGCAGAAAAACCGTGACCAATTCCAACAATTCCAGTATCAGCGCACGGAACAAAATTCGCAAGCGGTAGGACAGACCCGTCTCTGACCGCCAGAGCGTGGAAGTTGAACCATCCCGGATTCTGAAGTATCGTCGAAAGCACCCTTTCACATCCTAAGCGAGGCCGCGATGAAATCGACGATCCCCAATTATGTTCTGCTCATCGGAATTCTCTGCGCGGGGAATGCATTTTCGGCGGAGGACGAAACCGCGAAGACGGATCATCCCAACGTGCTGTTCATCGCGGTGGATGATCTTCGGCCATCGATCGGTTGTTACGGAGACCCGCACGCTGTCACGCCGAACCTCGACCGATTGGCGAAACGGGGCGTGCGTTTCAGGCGGGCCTATTGTCAAGTAGCCGTTTGCAATCCATCGCGAGCGAGTTTACTCACCGGGCAGCTGCCCGATCAACTCGGCGTCTGGACATTGCCGATCCACTTTCGGGAAGCTCAGCCCGATGCGGTCACCCTGCCGCAATGGTTTCGCAAATTCGGATACAAGGCGGTCAGTCATGGAAAGATCTTTCATAACCCCACGCCCGACCCGCAATCCTGGAGCGAACCGATCCGCCCTCTGCCTCCCCTGAAATCGCCTGATCCCGAGGGCACCGCGGAACACATTCGGGCCGTTCAAAAAAAGCTGCCCCCCACCGATTGGCGAAAGAACAATCTCCGCGGTCCCAGCACGGCGGCCCCCGAAATTGACGATGACGAACTCATGGATGGTGCGCGGACTCAGATGGCCATTGAACATCTCAGGCGTCTCGGCAAAACAGGCCAACCGTTCTTTCTGGCGATGGGCTATATCCGGCCGCACCTTCCCTGGGTCGCCCCCAAGAAATACTGGAACCTGCACGACCCGGCGAAACTTCCCGTTCTGACCGACGGCCAAGTCACACCCAACACGCCGCCTTATGCTCTGTCGAGCAGTTACGAACTGACGCATTACGTGGATTTGATTGACTTCCCCAAACCGTGGGATGAAAAGCGGACCGATGAGAAACTCGCCCGCGAATTGATGCATGCTTATTACGCCAGCGTCTCGTACGTGGATGCACTCATTGGCCAACTCTTGGATGCTCTGGATGAGGAAGGTTTGGCGGAAAACACAATCATCGTGTTGTGGAGCGATCATGGATGGAAGCTGGGGGAGTTCAATGGGTGGGGCAAAATGACCAATTACGAAATCGACACCCGTGTCCCCTTAATGATTGCCGCTCCGGGTTTGAAGACAGCGGGTCAATCCTCGGAGGAATTGACCGAGTTGCTGGATTTGTTTCCTACGCTCTGCGACTTGGCGGGCATCGACATCCCGGATTTTGTCCAAGGCACGAGCTTGGTTCCCAATCTCAAGGATGTGGCTGTGAAGATCAACGATGCCGCGTTTAGCCAATACTATCGCAACTGGGAAGGCAAAGAATACATGGGCTATGCCATACGGACGGACTCGCACCGATTCGTTGAGTGGCGGGAGTTCCAGACCGCCGAACCAACCGCGCGGGAACTTTACGATCACCGCGAAAGTCATGCGGCGTGGTGATCACCCGGCGGCCTCAGCACAAGTTCGTGTCGCGGGGCGGCAGCGTGGGGCGGGCGATCACCACGCCGCATGAGCTTCGCGGTTGGCTGATGCGAACGCTGGAACGCCTGATCGAGACCCTCAACGCCCACGCTTAAGTTTGCGGAACGCTGGGCATGCAGATCGAGTTCAAAGGCGGCCAACTCTGGTCCGCGAGGCTGCGATTGTTGGGGGATTCCGCGGAATCCGACCAACTCCAACCGGCGGCTTTGGCCCTCTTGGAAAAGGCTGGCAGCGAGGGAGAAACGGTGACGCACCTGCATTTGATCGCCGGCGACATTGCCCGCCGTCAGGACAGGCAACTCAGTCTGTTCGATTCCCGACCCTGCCCCGCGTGGATCAACTCAAACAACAAATCAATGGCAAGTTGGGACGGTTGGCCGTTCGCTCCGGGGCCACGTTGTACCTGCCGGAATTGTACGAAGATGGTTCCCACGATTACGAAATCTGCGACATCCAAGGCAAAATGTGTTTCTGATCGGAGGGACAAGATGTTTCAAGGAATCAATCTTTGCTTTCGTTCGCTGCCGGATTCTCTGTTGGCGGCGATTCCGAACCTTTCCGAGCGGAGCCACCGGCGAAGCGAAACCGCTCCGCCCGAAGTTTGGTTTCTTTTGCGGGATCGCAGGCCGCTGGTGCCCGTGTGGTGGGAAGGGCAGTTGCAGTTGATTGCCTGGGGCCAGATCGGACCAAAACAGTTCCGCGTCTGGCAATGCCCCCGGGAGGATTTGGAAGCGGGAAAATGGTCGCAATGGGCACCAGAACCCGTGCAAATCCCCGCCGATTTCGCCCGCGACAGCGGCGTGTGGTACGATGTCCGCGAAGGCATCCAGGGCGTTGTAATTCAAGGAAAAGCCGGCTCGGAAGTTTATCTCCTCACCCAACCGGCCAGCCATTATTACGAAGTCATGTGCTCCCACTCCGAAGTCATGCCGTGCTTGATCGGGCAGTATGTCTGAATCCGCCAGATCAGGGCTTCCACCGATTCTGAGCAGGAAGAGACTCATTGTGCGTGTTGGGAAGAAGTTCGGAACTTTGTTCGCGGTATTGGCCTCCCTTTGTATGCGCCGATGCTCGATTTCATTCGGCGTTTTGAAGAAAAAGGCTGCCATGGGCAAGGTCTACCAAGCATGGCAACGAAGTCTCGATCGCCCGGTCGCGGTGAAATACTTGTGAAAGTCGTTTCTGAACGACCAGAACGCCATCCGCCGATTCTTGGAGGAGGCACGAACCGTCGCTCGGCTACAGCATCAAAACATCATCGGCGTCCACGGCTTGGGACGAACCCCCGCGGGTGGATACTTCCTGGTCATGGACTGGATTGACGGCCCGGATTTGGCAGAAATCATCCAACGCGGTCATAGAAATGCCGACTCGCGCATACATCGCGCACGGTGATTTAGGATTCGCCGGAAAGGTTCCCCGTTTCCAGCAGATACGTCTGCTGGTACAATCGCGTCTTTCCACCTGTGTAAGCGTTCGGCACACACTCGTCGGTGGTCAATCCCAACTCTCATCACTCGGAGCATCTTTATGAACTTGACTCGCTTTGCTCGAATGATCTCTGTATTGGCTACTGTGGGGACGCTACTCACCTGGCCCCGTGTAGGTGCTGCGGAGAATTCGCCGGGGTTACCCGATCCCGACGGCCAGCCCGCGAACATGAGCAAGCCCGTGCAGGTTTACATCTTGCTGGGGCAGTCCAACATGCTCGGTTTCGGGAAGGTTGGTCCCGCAGATAAGGAGGGCTCGCTTTCGCACGCGGTGAAGGAAAAGGATCTGTATCCCTACCTGGTCGATGATGCCGGCAATTGGACCGAGCGCAAGGACGTCCGCAATGTGCGCGTGATGGGAAGCGGTACCGGCGGCATGAGAGTCTTCAACAACGAGTGGATGACCATCAAGGGCGGAAACATCGGTCCCGAGATCGGCATGGGGCACTATCTGGGAAATGCCATCGATGCGCCCGTGATGCTCCTCAAAAGCTGCATCGGCAATCGTGCCCTGGGCTGGGACCTGCTGCCGCCGGGCAGCGAGAGCTTTGAGTTTACAGATGCCAAGGGCGTGACTTGGGTTCATCCCGGTTACAAGGGATCGCCTGAGCGTTGGGAGAAGGGAACGGAGCCGAAGAAGATCAATTGGTATGCCGGCATGCAGTATGATGGCGACATTGCCCGAGCGAAGAAGGTGTTGGCCGAACTCGACACGTATTACCCTGGTGCGAAGAAATACGAAGTCGCGGGATTCTTCTGGTGGCAGGGCGACCGGGACAGTCGCAGTGCCGCGCTTTCCAGCCGATACGAGAAGAACCTCGTGCATCTCATCAAGCAGCTTCGCAAAGACTTCAATGCCCCCAACGCGAAGTTCGTCTGCGCCACGCTCGGCCAGACTGAGAAAGGCTCCACCGATAACGGTCGGAAGATCCTCGACGCCATGTTGGCAGTCGACGGCCGATCCACCAAGTACCCGGAGTTCAAGGGCAACGTCGCCACCGTTTACACCCACCCGCTGTCGAAAGGCGGCAGTTCCGGCAGCCACTACGGCGGCAACGCAGAAACTTACATGAACGTCGGCGAAGCCATGGGCAAGGCCATGGTCGAACTCGTCAAAGCGGATAAGGAGTAAAACCCGGACGCGGAAGCGCATCGCCTCACGATTTCCTTGAACACCCTGTGCCTTTCCAAGACGGATTTCCGACCGTGAACAATCGGTACAACACGGCTACCAAGTTCCAAATCAAGGTGATCTACGAAGATGGTGTGGAACTCACAATCCGCCACGATACGGACAACGGCATTCTGTTCGAGGGGACCAAGGGACGCATCTTCGTCAATCGTGGAAAACTGGTCGGCAAACCGGTGGAAGACTTGGCATCCCACCCGCTTCCGGAGGGAGCTCTCGAAGCGGTTTATAAGAATCGCGAGTTGACAAACCACGTCGCCAACTCCTTCGAAGCGGTCGCGGCCCGTAAAGAGCCGATCTCGGATGTGTATAGCCAGCATCGCGCACTCACGACCTGCCATCTGGCGGGTATTGCCGGCCGAGTCGATCGCAAAATTCAATGGGATCCAAAAAACGAAAAGATCATTGGAGATCCCCCGGCCCAATCGCTCGTCGCTCGGGAAAAACGCCAGGGTTCGAGATTGAAATGTGAGACCGCAGGAAAAATGATTAAGCCATCACAAAACGAGACCTTGCCAGAACTTATTACAGCGTTTTCCGATATGATCAAGACACCCTTTTTACTCGTTTGGATTTTTTCCGCATGGCTTGTGACGTTGCTCCCATGCTCTGCGGCGGAATTGCCGAACATTGTGATTCTCTATGCCGACGATTTGGGGTACGGGGATCTGTCGTGCTACAACCCCAAGGCGGCCTACAAAACGCCGCGGATTGATCGAATGGCCGCGGAAGGCATTCGCTTCACCGATGCTCATAGCCCCTCGACAATTTGTTCGCCCTCGCGATACGGTTTGTTTTCCGGGCAGCAGATTTACCGGTCCACGGGTGGAGGCGGCGGGGCGTTTGAGGGACCGGGAGGGCCGAGCTATCTCAAACCCGGCACCCTGACTTTGGGCGAGATGCTCAAGGCCAAAGGCTATCGGACGGGGGTCTTCGGCAAATGGCACGTGGGACTGACTTGGCTCGACAAGAACGGAAAGCGACTCGGCGGTGGTTTCGAAAACTCGCTTCTCATCGACTACGGAAAAAGCACGCCCTTAGTCGATGGTCCCAATCGACGCGGATTCGATGAATCCTTTGTGACGCCGAACTGCCCGACGACGGATCCGCTTTACATCTATATCGAAAACGGCAGGGTGCCCGTCCCCGCCAGCCAACGCCATAAACGATCGAATCTGCCGAATCCCGGCGGGAAATGGCGGTGGGATAACGATGAAGGCTGGATGGCTCCCGGATACGAGTTTACCAAGGCGGATCTCCTCTTCTACGAAAAGTTCCGCACGTTCATTGACGAGCATCGAAAGAACAACTCCGAGCAACCATTTTTTGCCGTCCTTTCAACGCAAATCGCCCATGCGCCGGTGCTCCCCGCTCCGGAGTTTCACGGGGCAACAAAGGGAGGCCCGCGCGGAGATTTCGTCTGGGAACTGGATGTCTTGGTGGGCCGGGTTCTTGATCTGATTGAGGAACTCGGGATCGACGAGGACACATTGATTCTCTTCAACGCCGATAACGGCCCGGAAACGGTGCATGTGGACTGGATGCGGCAAGACCACAACCACGATGCGGCCGGAGGTTGGCGGGGCATGAAGCGGGATGGTTGGGAAGGCGGGCACCGGGTGCCCTTCCTCGCGCGTTGGCCAAGCCGCATTCCCCAAGGGCAGGTCTCCGACCAAATGATGAGCACCACCGACATCTTCGCCACCCTCGCTTCGATGGTGGGATACAGACTCCCCGCCGATGCCGCCACCGACAGCTTCGACTTGCTGCCTGTTCTGTTCGGGACGCAAGATGCAAAACAACCGATTCGGCCGCATCTTCTCACTCAGAGTTTTCGCGGAGAGTTTCAGATCCGCCAAGGCAAGTGGAAATATCTCGACCACACCGGGTCGGGGGGAAATGACTATTCGCGGGGAATCCTCAGGAAATATGCACTTCCGGAAAAGGCCCCGGATGCCCCCGGACAATTGTATGACCTGGAAAAAGATCCCGGAGAAACCACGAATCTCTATTTCGTCGAGGAGGTCAAACGCCGGGAACTCAAGTCGCTTCTTGATCGATTGAGATCCAGTGGACGCAGCGCCCCTGAAACGCGAACTCCGATTGGAATCGAAAACATTCCGAAGCTTAAAATGTGAAGAGTGGGAAGGCTTTACTCGGTGGGAATCTCGTTGAGGGTGTAGTAAGCATTCGGATGCAAAAGCTGCTCGGACGTTGCGGAGCGAACGGCTTGCAGGTCGAAGTCGTGTATATGCCCCTGCACCAGCCCATCAATCTCTAACTGAACGGACAACGCATTCTCAGAAACGACAGCTTTCACAACCTTCCGTTTTGTGTGATCCACTTCCGGGCTACCGTAAGCCGCTCGATAGATGTGCGTGTAAGTCGTTAGCTCATACGATTGGGGATTGGAAGCACTGGTCCGATCCACCGGCTTGGTAAACGTGATCAGAAAGCCTTTCGGTTTTGCATTGATTTCTTTGATTTCAAAAGGCATTTTCCCCGTCCAATCGAGTCGCTGCAAGGCGTAGGGCCGGGGACCACGGACGGGCCAACCACGATTGGTTCCGCCCACCAGGAGATCGCCGTTGGGTGTGAACTCGCAGGCGAGAAGTCCGGTCGCCAGTCCTTCCCGAAACGGATAACAGGCCCCCTGCCAAACCCCGTTGATTTTCTCTGTGGTGGCTCGCATCACCACGCTCAGGCTGAAATCGCCGATAAAGATTTGGTTTTCAAATGGTCCAAATTTTCCGCCGGTTCGATCGACTACAAACCCCGAGATCGACCGCCCCATCTTGATATAGGGAAAAACGACCGCATAAGGCACAAGCTGCTTGACTCGTTTGCGTTCCGTCATCAACCGGGAGGGCGTATTGGGTTCGGTCGGCTTCTCGCCCAACTCAGGGGCCAGGTGATACCATTTCAAACTCGCCGGGTGGCCCATGAATCCTCCGGGCTCAAGAACCTTCAGCGAACACGAACCATTCCAAGGCCCTTGGCTTTCCGCGTAAAACATGACCCCATGCTCGTTTGGTCCGATGCCACAGGGACTGCGGATGCCGCTGCAAACGGGAATCGTTTTTCCTTCCGGGGTGACCTTGACGCACCAGCCCCGGAACGGTTCATCGGATTGATAGGATTTCGAGAGACACAACGCGACCCACGTATTGCCCTCGGAATCCAAATTCGATCCGAAGGCGAACTCATGGTAATTGTTAAACCCCCAGCGGTCGCTGAGTGTTTCGAAAAGGTCGGCCCGGCCATCTCCGTTCCGGTCGCTGATGCGGGTCACCTCGGTTTGCTGCGTGACATAAAACTTGCCATCCCGATACGAAAGGCCGAACACTTCATCCAACCCGCTGGCGAAGCGGTGGTAGCTCGGACGAGGATTCTCAGCAAACGCACCGTCCACGAAATAAATATCGCCTCGCCGGGTTCCGATCGCCAACCGATTGTTGGGGAGAACCTCAAAGCTGCCCACTTCCATGGCCATCCCCTTGGGGAAGGGGATCTCCACAATCTTATAATATTTGGCTTCTTCCTCGGCCGTTCCCCAATACTCTCCCAAGGGTTCTGCATAAACGGCATTTCCCAGAGAGAGGAGAAGTGGCAGTGTCCAGAGTATTCGCATGGTTTGTTTTTCTGATTACCGGTTGCTGGGGATTTTCTACCAAATCGGGCAGACGCATTTACCAATGATATTCCAAGATCAGTTCTGATTTTCTACGCGAAAGGTCTAGCGGGATAACAAGCTGTTTCCCGGCAGCGGATTCGATGACCTTCCCCGTTTGGTCACTCGCGATTTTGAGTTTCAGTCTGTCATCCACGAGAAAGGAATTCTTTCCAACCGGAGTGATGGTCTTGCCGACCGCCGCGCAAAACCGGAGGTTTCCGGACTGGGGTTTGCCACGGAATGTGATCGCCCGACGAAGCCCCGCAGCGTTCGGGTTCTGACCTTTCAGATCCAGGAAAAAGTCTTCGACGTGAATCTCTTGAAACGTGTACCGAAACTTGGGCCGTTGCTTGTCGTCCAAGGCGTATCCGCGAAATTGATGATCGGGTGGTCGTCCTTGATCGGCGGCCCAAGGCTTCTCGGCATTCTCTAATTCCGGGCCTTCCGCAAATCGGAGCAAGTCATCGCCAAGGGGACGGACGGTGCCGTGTCCCTGGCCCCGCCAGACTCCTCCCGGGTCGGCGAATTTGCCTTTCCAAATCATGCCCAGCCGCATCTGTTCCGCATCGAAGGCCAAGTTCACACCATCGGGATAGCCCACGCCAATTCCTCGTTTGCCAATATTCGGATAGCTGCGGCGGAGCATCACGGCTTCGTCCGTCGCCACGAGTTCAATCGGTTTGACAATCAATCCGCGCGGCATTCGCGCTTGGCGACCATCCAAAAGGTATTGCCACAGCGCTTCGATTTGAAGCTCCGCTTTTCCCTGCAAAACATCTTTCCGCATCGACTGTCCCGCCGGCCAATAAGAGGGCATGACCGTTCCCGGATGGAATCGCTGCGGGTTGCGGAGGTAATGGTGGAACCACGTCTTTTCCAGTCGGTCGGCCATTAATGTCAAATCAATGGCAGGCATCGTTTTGGCGGGTTTCAATTGAAAGGTGTGGCAGGCAATACAATTCAAACCGCCGGTGCCCGCCAGCTCCCAACCGGCATTCCGAATCGCTTTTTCATCTTGGAACGTCCCAAATTCCACCGGGGAAAGCTGATCGGTTTGTTTAAAGTGCCTGATGAGAGGAATGGTATTCTCGGCACCGAATTGAGGCATTCGTGTCTTCATGTACGGCCGGACCGACTGACCATTGACCAGCACATCCCGGAGGGCTTTCGATTGGAGTTTCGCCCCGATACCCGTCAGCGCGGGTGGGATTCGCCCTTGAGGGCCAAGGTTAAGGTTTGTGGTCTGAAAGTATTTCTCACGTTCAGCGGAAACACCGCCCAACCCGTTTCGCTGATGGCAGGCAAAACAGTTCAATGTCGCCAAATGGATCGTAATCCGCTGTTCGGTTGTTGTCGCTGGAGCAGGATGTTGAATGGCGGCTTGAATTGCTTTCCGTTGAGCATCGGTGAATTGATAACGAGGCCATTTGCCGGGCGAATTGGAAAGACACCCCCGCTGGGGATCCATACGTGAAAAAGCCAACTGATCCGGGGAAGTTGGCTCGCCGTCGATCAGGTGGCAGCGAACACAACCCCACTTCTGAAACTGCTTTTTGCCTAGGGTGACCAATTCGGCTTTTGTGGGAATCGTTAGGGTTGTGGTTGGGGAATCCTTCGAAAAGTTCAACAAATAGGCCGCAATATCCAACGCCTCCCAATGCGTTAGTTCCAAGTTGGGCATTCGTCCGGAGGGCCGAGCCATATGCGGGTTCTTGAGAAAAGCCACCAGACCAGACAGCGAATACTTTTCTGTCAGATTGCCCAAGGGGATGGACGTTTCTTTCAACACTTCTTTCCCGTTCGGATCGCGAGGGGCGTGACAGGCGACACATCCCACGGAATGAAACAACTCGCGCCCTCGCTCAACATGCAACGATTCGAGGGACAGAGTTTTTGAGGTGGGCTTGGTTAAAGAACGCAGGTAATGCGTGATCGCCTTGGCTGCGGACTGGCGGTCTTTGCTCGATAGTCCGCCCATCACTTGGGGCATCAAAGTGCCCGCCTTGACTTGATGTGGGTCGGCAATAAACCGCTCCACATAACCGGGGTCGATCCCGCTCAACGACCGCACGAGGTTGGGCGCTTGATTGCGGGGAACAGTTGCCATTTCATCGAAACGATCGTGGCAAGCCTCACAGCGAAACCGGTCGATCAACACGCGCCCGCGAAGGGCTTCATCTAACGGTTTTCCTTCCGCCAAAGAGTATGGGCTTTTGAGATTCTGAAAATCCGTCGCGGCCAGTTCCATCAGGTATCTGACGAGGTCCAAAAACTCCTGCCGACTCGCTAATTGGTCCGCGAGGTTTTCGGGCATCGCGGAAACCTCGTTCTGCTTGATGGCTTCAATCTCATCCCGTTTGATTGTGACCAGCGTGCCCCCGGCGGTCGGGTTTTTGCCATCCCGCACCCGCAACAGGACGCTTTCGGGATTTTGTTCGACGACTCGCCCCACGAATGTGCGACCGGCCTGCGTAATAAGGGTGCTGGACTCAAAGCCTTTTTTGATCGTTTTGGAGGGAGTCAAAATCGACTCCACCAGATATTCATCCGTGATTTGCTTTTCGAGTTTCGTCAAATCGGGACCTAAGAGTTGTTTGTTTCCCGCCAGATGACAATTGGCACATCCCAACTTTTCCTGGGGCAGCAACACGGCTCCGCGAATGGCATCCCCTGTCTCGCGGGCGGCTTTCGCCAGGGCGGATAGGCCCTCGTTCTTTAATTGGTGAGATAAGCTCTGGGCATTCGCCAAACTGCTGCAAGCCAACACCAACAGACAGGTCCGCAGGATGTGTTTCATCTCGTTTTTTCCAGATAACGAACCGCGTGTTTCTCTTTCAAGCGGTTCCCGTCATTTTTAAGTCGATGTATGCACTCGAATGTTGATTCAGTAGAACGAATTCCAATGGAACACGCAAACAAGGGCAACTGATCAAACGAACCCAAGTTTCGCAAGTGTCCGTCTTCCCGTTAATCGGAACTAGCAGTGCACCCGCGGAGTGGACGCCTTAATATCGGCACCTGTAAACTCAGTGAGGCTTTGCTTCCATCGAATTCCTGCCGGAATTGCGTCCCTCTGTCTAATTCATTCTTCTTACCTTTACGCGACCCATCATGTTAAAACGAAACCTTACCCCACTGTTCTCGATTTGGCTTCTCATGTTTTCCCCAGCGCCAAATCCGAGCCATGCGATGCCGACACAGATCACAAACATCCGGTACCGACGAGCGAATTGTGGTTGACCTATTCGGGGACGGACGGTTCTGGCCAAGGTAAACACATTGTTCTGATTGCCGCCGACCAGGAGTATCGCAGCGAGCAGTCCATGCCCATGCTGGCGAAGATTCTTTCGCACCACCACGGATTTGACTGCACGGTTTTATTTTCAACCAATGATCGCGGCGAGGTGGATCCGACGTTGCCGGCTCCCTTCAAAGACAAAACGAAACGTCACAATATCCCCGGCCTGAAGTATCTGGCTCAGGCCGACTGTGTGATTTGGCTCTCGCGGTTCATGCAACTTCCCGACGAGCAGATGCAGCACTTCCAGGACTATTTCGATTCCGGCAAACCGCTCATCGCGCTCCGAACCGCCAACCACGGATTCTGGGGTGGGGAGAAATACGAGAAGAACGGCAAACCTGTTTCGCTACGCGAATTGCTAGGGGGAACCTTCATGGGACATCATGGAGGTTGGCATCGGGAATCGACTCGTGGCCTCATCGTTTCCGAAAACAAAACGCACCCGATCTTGATCGGAGTGGACGACATCTGGGGGACATCGGACGTCTACCGCTGCCACAACGAAAAATTCCCTTTTCCCGAAGATTGCACCGCCTTGGTTCTGGGGCAACCGCTTATCAATCTCAATTCGGACGCTCCCCCGAATCCGAAGAAGGAACCGCTTCCCATCGCCTGGACCAAATCTTGGACGGGCAATCGAGGCCACGCTCAAAAATCTTTCACTTCACGATGGGGTCGGCCGAGGATTTTCAAAATGCCGGTGTGCGACGACTCGTTGTCAACGCTGTGTATTGGGGGCTCAGCATGGAAGAATCCATTAAAGCCACCAATTCCGTGGACATCGTCGGCGAGTATCGCCCCCGGCAAGCCGGATTCGACTACGAAAAGTTGGGCGTTAAACCCCGCAAGCCGGAATTTTACAAGTGACGGCCTCGGCGGCGACCTAGCCCATCAACTGCTGGATCGCGCCGATCTGGTCCAGCTTCTTCCGCGACATTTCCAAATCGAGATCGCCATAGTGCTCGATGGGATTGCCGTGGGCGTTAAGCAGCGTTGTGTACAAGTTGCCGATCGTCTTATGCCCTTCCGTGCCGTGGTACGGCAGGCGAATGTACCGTCCGAGCATGTTCAGCCGGCAGTTGTCGCCCGCCACGACAATGAATGGAGCTTCGGTGCCGTGGCTGTGGTGGCCTTCACCGTTTTCCGGGAAGTACATGATGACGGTGTTATCAAACATGTTGCCCTTGCCTTCCGGGATGGCCTTGAGTCGGTCGATGATCGTCTTCACCTGGTCGATGTGGCCGATGCGGATCTTTTCGCGGATTTTGTCGGCCGACACACCGCTGTAGCCGCCGTTGTGGCCGAGTTCGTGAATCGAAATGTGATCGCTTTCGTTGCCGGGAATCCCTTTGATGGGCGTAGAGAGTTCATCGATCGTGTAGGTCACTACGTTCGTCAGACCAGTGGCCAATGCCGCAACTAGGATGTCGGTCATCGCCTTTTGCTTTTCCGGGGTGGTGGCGTTGCGGCCGCCGTCGGCGTGAACGGGGGCGATCTCGGGCAAGTGCTGCTGGAGCACACTGGAAAGGCTCTCGAGTTTCTTGTTCCTGGCCTGGATCTCTTCGAGCGAGGCGATGTGATTGCTGAGTTTCCGCTTTTCGTAGCCTTTAAGCACACTGGCTTTGAAGGACTCTTCGCCCTCAAGGAAGGCGAGCATGGCGTTGTCCGAATCCACTGCGTCAGGGGCGGTGACCGTTTTGAAGAGTTCGTTGTACGCGGTTTGCGGATCGGCATAGCAGTAGTTGCGTTGGTGCGGTGCGGGGGCGGAGTAGCCTGGCACAATCCCGGTGCGGAATGTGCTGTAATTACCCGTCAGCGATAATTCGACGTGGCCGAACGGCGAGGGAAAGAGTTTCGCCAGTGCGAAGTCGATCGTGGCCCGCTTGATGCCACTCAACGAATTGCGTCCCGATTTGAATGCGCCCATCACCGAGGAGTATGACCAGTGGCCATTCTCACTCATCTTGCAAGACAGTCCCTGCAAGATTGACAAGTGCTGCTTTTCGCCTTCCAACCCCCGGAGCCACTGGGGTAGTTCGTGCTTGTGCAGGTCGACTTCCATGGCCTGCTTTTTGCTGTCCAGGGACTTCTCGGCGTCGGAAAAGGTCGGCAGCGCGACCTCGTGCGGACGGATGCCGTTCGACTTGCGAATAAACACAAAGCGGCGCGGCCCCAATTTGTTGGTGGAAGCGGCGGAAAGCGGAGACAGCGAAGGAGTCAGCACCAAAGCACCGGCCCCCAAAGCGGATGCTTGCAAAAAATGTCGTCGACTGGATTCCATAGTTAATGCTCGATTGGTTTGCGATAGATGAATGAGTCAGAAGTCAATAGCGACACGATGACAGCATCAAAACTGCCGCCACTTTCGACGTACGCCCGATCCGCGTCGATCAAGGTCTTGGAATCGGATAGCATTTCGTTCCGCCCCATGAAGTAACGGAAAGCATAGCGAATCATGGATTGCCGCACACGCTCGCTGCGAGAAAGACGGTCAATCAAATCGAGGGCGTCGGCAACTTCGCCATCAAGGCGGTCATCGCCCGTCCCTTCGAGGGAACCTCGCGAGTCGACCGGCAGCGTCTTGTAAATGTCGCGAAGATCTTCGTGGGGGGATCCTTTGTCCTTTACCTTCCGAATCAGGTTTTCGGGGTACTCCAAACGCTCCTCGGTGCGGTAACGGCCGAAGTCATCGTACATTTCAAACGGCAAACCCAGCGGATTCATCTTTTGATGGCACTTCATGCAGTAACTGTTGTTTGTCTTGGCATCCAGCCGTTGCCGGAGGGTTTTGTGCGGGTCTTCGGGAATAACGGCATCGACCGTGATCGGCACATCAGGGATGGTGCCGGCAAGCAGTTTCTCACGGATCCACTTGCCGCGATGAATCGGATCGGTTTCGGTGTTCTGGGCGTGAGCAATCAACCACGCGGGATGGGTCAGCATCCCTTTGCGATGGTGGATCTTCGCTGGTTGAACCGTGGGATAGTCCCAGTGGGCCATGTCAACGCAGAAGAACTTGGCGACCTCAGGGCTTTGGAGTCGGCCGCCCAACCGCGATGGTGCGTTGGCCATGCCGTGCGCGGGAAACGAGTTGTACGGGGCAGCAGCAGTTTGGCCTTTATCCAACCTCAACGTAAAGCTCTCCATCTGCGTTTTGAACGCCCGCAATGGATTGTAGCGGCGGTCTTTCTCCAACCGGTTGACGTCGATGCCTCGCATCTTAACTTCGGCGATGAAGTCTTTGTGCTTCGCCAAATCCTCCAGCTCGAAGTTCTCCCAGTCTTTGTCTTTGAAGTAGTCGTAGATTCTGCGGATTCGATCAGACGAAGCCTGCATCGCCTCGTTATTGCCGGTGTGGAAAACGTAGAATTTGTCGGTCGTCAGCAACTGGCCGAAAACATCCTGGTCTTGCTCGAGGATATTCTCGACCAGCCGATCCGTCTCGGACACAAGCCGCTGCTTGGCTGCGTCGTAGTTGGCCCCGAAGCGTTTGTTGTCCTTGAAGATCGACAGCAGCTTCGGGTAGCCGAAAAATTCGCGAAAGAACCGCAACTCGCGAATCGGCATGTTGGTGACGTTGCCAATATCGTTCGGTTTGTTGACCGCCTCATCGATCACATAATACTGATCACGTTTGGCGAGTAGGCGGCAAACCTCGCGCTCATAGTCTTCGCGTGTGTTCAACCGGCCTTCCTCCGCCGCCTTGACCAACTCCGCATCGGGGCTGCTGTCAGCCAAGGCATACGCGATCGCATAGCTGGCATCGCGCGGCGATAACATCCGTCGGCCGTGATCGTCCGACTTGCCCTGGCCGAACTCGCTGCGGTACACGAACTCGGTGTTAAGAATCAGCGTCTGAATCAGCTTTTCGATGGCCTGCTGATTACCGAGGCTGCGGATGTAGGAATTTGTCAACGCGGCGTACTCGCTGGCTTCTTCCGTGCTAGGGGAACGCTTCAGGATTTTGGTAAACAACTGCTCGACCAGCGCGGCGACGAGTTCATCGCTGGGCGGGCCTGCCGCGATCCGTTTCTGTTCGAACTCCGCCTCCCACTGAGCCATGCACTTTTCAATGATCGTGTTGAAACGGTCGCCCTGCCGGCGGTGCTGAAGGATGGTCTGTCGGATGGCCTGCATCTCATCGTCCGCGAGAGGACGAAAGTTGATCGGCTTGTATTTTTCCTCGTAACGATGTTGCTTGATTTGCCCGCGGAACTCCTCCATGTAATTGTTCAGAAACGTGATGCGGGCCTGAATCTTACGCTCGTTATGGCCGTGGTGGAACCACTCGCGCTCGCACTGTTCGATGAGTTCCGCGTCAGTTTGCCCCTCCTGTTGATGGCGGCGTATGGAACGGAAGATCAGAACGACCTCCTCCGTGCCAGGATTGGCAGCATGGTAGGGGGCTTTCTTGACACTGCCATCAGTCGGGATCGGCTCAGGAACCTCGACGCGGACAAACTTGGTAAGCAACGTCTCGTGTTGTTCTCGGTAGATATCCTTGAGGACGCGTTCGACGTGTGTGTTCAGGAAATTTTCCCGCGAAGCCAGAGTTGTGCTATGCTGATCCTCCATTCGCATGATGGCGTTGATCGAGGGAACGTACCGCTGGTCTCGACCGGCCAGATACATCATGTAGGTGGCCGCCTCTTTCGCGTTGGTGAGCATCGTCAGCAGATGCCCGCCGCCCAGTGTTTCGTTGGCGTAGTAGCGCACGCCGGAATTGGTCGGCAGCAGGAACGGGTTGGTCAGGTTCACTCGCCGATTGTTGCTGCCAATGACGGACTGCCGCCGGCCATCGATGGTAAGGGACGGATTGTGATTTAGGATGCGGTTGAACTTGGCGTCGAAGATGTACTCGCTGATCAACCACCGGCGGTCGTAGGTGAACGGTTTGAGGTCGGCGTACTCCCCGGAAAACAGTTTGTCGTGATCGACATAGTTGCCGTACTCCGGCGTGCGGAGTTTGTCCTCCAGCTTCGATGCGCCGAACTTCTTTAACTCTGACGAGAGCCATCCCGACAGCAATTCACGCTCCGCCGGACTTGGCTGTTCGGCATCCACCGGGGGCATCCGGCCGAAGAACAACTGCTCTTGAGCTTGGTTCAACAGTTCCAAGCGGGCGTCCAGTTTGAGGCTCGCCAGAGTGTCAAATTGCACATCCCCTTCGGCGGCGTTGCCGCTGTGACAATCGGCACATCGCCGGGTGATAATCGCCTGCACGTCTTTGGGCAGAGCGAACTCATTCGCTGCGATGGGGGACGATACTCCGACCACGATCATCGTGGCCAAGATGTTGAGACTTAAGATTCGCATGTTGATCAATCAAAAATGATCCGCTTTGGATTTTACTTGAGCCACTTCGGCCGTTTGGGTTTGTCTCGTTGGCCACCCGCCGGTCCGCCGAGCGTGCAGATCGTACAGCCTGCATAGAAACTGGTCAGACGAACTCCGTCACCCGCCAGCTTGTCCAAGGTCGGCGTGCGAAGACTTTTGCTGCCATAACACGCAAGATCGCTGAAGGCCAAATCATCGGCCATCATCAGGATCACGTTCGGGGGTTGGTCACGCTGCTGGGCAAAGGCCGCCAAGGTGGGAGTGGCGAGAAACAGCATGATAAGCAAGCGACCGATACGAATCTGCATTGAGAGCAATCCCCAAGGTGGTTATTCCTTGCCTACGCGCCCGACTCGGCAATCATCTGCGATAGGGGGACTCGTCCCTTTTGGCAAAAATCGCGGACGACGCCAGAAGTCAAACATGATTACAACCCAAAATACACTGTTTCGAAGAAGGCTGTCCACCGTAAAGATTCATTTGCCGACTTGGCGACTTGGTGCGTCGTCCATTTTGTATCAAAGTCGCTTGACCTCAGCGGTGTCTTGTCGAAGGACCAACCGCTGCGAATTAACGGATCCAGGAACTGCAGGCGGTCGATGCATCCGTTGCGAGTTTCAACGACATCGAATCGACATCGGGCGGGGAATTTCCGGAGGCTTAAGTAGGTTTCCCGAACCCAACTGTTGGGTGACTGGGCACGCATCGCAGTTGTGTTGACGGCAAAAGAGAACGTCTCGCTGGAAAGGCGATAATCATATGCCAGGTCCGTTGGATTTTTCCGCCATAATAAATTCCTTTCCGTCTCCGGCTCACAACGCTTCACAAACTGCTCCCGTACCGTGAGGGCGCAAATGGATCCGTGATAGAGTCTTTGTTTGTCAGTTCTGCGGCACGGTGCGCAGTGTTTTTATGCGGCCAGCGGTAGTCCATAGTAATGCAGATGAATCATTGTGCCGAGCAGTTTTTGGCCGTGGGCCGTCGTTCTCCAGCGGCGGGTGCGGGGGATTTTTGCGATCAGGCGTCTCACGTGGAGTCGTTTCAACAGCCGCGTGACGGCGTTGGCTTTGCGAGTTTTCTCAGCGCGGTCCCGGCACGAGCCCCACAACAATTCTCGAATGTCCGCGTTCTGGAATCCTTTGAGCAAATGATCTCCCGACATCACCGCCTCGAACAGACGGATGTCGTCCCGCCGCGCCGGGTTGAAGCCCGCATAGCGTCGGCCTTTGTGAACTTGAGATTCGGTCAACTTCGACACCTGGAGATACGCCGGGCTGGGATCATCCACCACCGCCAGCGCATTCAGGTAACGTTCATTGGCGGCTCGGGCGTGCCGTTGATATTCGGCCAGGTTCGAGACGCCTTTGTTCATGGGAGCCCACACCATTTGAGGCTCGCCCTTCCGCATCCCCTCGCGGCGGACGCGGAACTCGCGCGGCTGGTTGATCACCGTTTCCACGCGGAGAATCAGGCCGAATTTGTCGTACATCTTCAGCCAGTTGTCTTTCATCCGGTGTTTGATTCGCGCCCCCGGATGGCGCTTCTTCTGGCAACTCGTGAGCACTTCGCCTTGAAAGTTGCCGTTAAGCTTCCGGCCCAGAAACGTCAGGATGTCGCTGGCCGAGAAGTTGACCACGGCGTGATCGATCAGCCGTGGGTAAAGCTCGCGCAGCTCGTTGCGGCCGGCGAACAGAACGTCCGAGGCGTATTCCGCCTGATCGGTGACCCAATAATAATCCAAGTGGCTCAGCCATCCGCCGCGCGTCAGCAGCGGATTCACCCGCCGAGCCCACTTCGAAAGCTGCTTGGGCCAATTGAGACCGGCAAAGCGGTCGGCGATTTTCTGAGCGGCTTTCGGGTTTTCCAAAAAGGTGAAGGCGTTGTCTTGTTGGACGAATCCCAACCCCTTCTTCTGCATCTGCTGCGCCAGCCAGTCGTGGCCGTTGACGTAAACTTGGATCCCGTAGGGGAACCATGTCTCCAAGCGGATGTGCATCAAACCGAATTCCCGGTCCAGAAAATAATAGTAGAGCACGCGCTGCGGTCGGCGCTTGTAAGACAGCCAAGGCCGCGTTTTGCCGCGCTTCAGCGTGACGCTTCGGCAGGTTTCCATCACGCACAACACGGCCACCAAACCTTGCGTGATGTTATCCTGGCGGATCAAGTTCTGGATAAACGTCTCTTTTTTGAATTTGCCTTGTTTAAACTCGTAAGGTCTTCCCGCTTCCGCCGCCAGCTTCTGGGCATGCTGGACCAACATTTGGGAATGCTGTTCGAGCCAGGGCAGAAAGTCCTTCCGCCGCATCTTCAAGACATAGTCCACGAAATCATTCAAGCGTTTATCGTCCCAAAAAGGCAAATAGCCTTTGAAAATCACTCGATCAAAACAGCCCAAAATGGCTACAATCACATGGGCGAACTTGGTCACGAAACTCAAAGCAAACTTCATGGCGTCCTCCAGCGGTTGGCGGTGTGATAACACCAACATGACTGGAGGGCGTCAATTTGTCCAGAAACCTCATTGGTTGCGGCCAACAGGCCGCGTTAGGGAGATGGGTAAAACAGGCTTTGAGTTTCTGTGGGAGATTCAATCGCTCAAACAGAACTTGATAGATGACGAGTCCCCCAAAAGATGTTAGCCTATCATTCTCTTTAGGATCAAAACGAACTTGAGGAACCAAGGCTACGGGACGAGTCACATCGGCGGATCGAGAACTCACTGGCGGTGAACTCCTTATGAGGCGTGAAGAGAGTGGGTATACCTCTACTTGACGCTTTCCAGCAAGGGGTTTCACCGCCTTTTGCTACTTTTGAACTATAAAATCCGTGCAACTATGGGGTAGTCTTGCTCCTGAGACGCTGATCGAAGTCGGCAACGATCACCGGCTCGCCGATCCCGAGCCACTGAAGGCGATGTTGGAGGCGTGCGGGCGGCTGAAAAAAACCTGAATACAACTTTTGGATTGAAGGACACACACGATGAACCACCCAGCAACGATACGAAAGCCGAGCGAAGGCCGAAGGATCGGAGTCGTCGGCGACCTTTATCGCTTCCTCGCCACCGGGGAGGAGACGGATGGCAAGTACGCCACGTTCGAGGCCATCGTGCCTCCGGGCAGCGGTCCCCCACCGCACATTCACAGCCGAGAAGAAGAGTCGTTCCTCGTACTTGAAGGCGAGATGACGTTTCAACTGGGCGAAGATCGCTTCGTCGCCAGCGAAGGCACGTTCCTCAACATGCCAGTGGGCAGCCTGCACTGCTTCAAGAATGAGAGCGACAAGACCGCTCGACTGCTAATCACACTCGCTCCAGCCGGTTTGGAGAAGATGTTCTTCGAGGTTGGGACGCAACTTGCCGACAACGCAGACACGGCACCGCCGCCGAGCGAAGTTGACATCAAGAAGCTCCTCGAAGCCGCCCCTCGCTACGGTGTTGAGATCAAAGTGCCGCACGAGTAATCGTCATGCCCCACAAGAAGCCCAACCTGCCTGAGAGAACGTGCGTGGTCTGCGGAAGACCGTTTTTATGGCGTAAGAAGTGGGAGAAGGTCTGGGATAAGGTGAAGTATTGCAGCGAGAAGTGTCGGAATCCCCGTGAAACGAAGGCGACAAACCCATGAAACTCTTGATGCCGATTCTTGGCTCTCTGGTGCTTCTGGCTGTCGCTGCATTCTGCGTCTTTGGATTCTTGGCGACATTTGAGCCGACGAGCAACGTTATGGCATTCAGGATCGGCTACACCATAATCGGTTTGGGTTGCTTGGTTGGCGTTGGGGTCTTGGTGGCAAACGCCGTGCGCAAACAGGAGTGAGACATGGACCAAAAGACCGTCGATAAACTGGAAGAGAGGGTCGAAGAGGCGATTGCCGAGGTCGTCGTGAAGATGGGCCTCAAGAAGCTGCCGTTACTGCCCGGCCGACGCACAACACACCTGATGGCGAAGGCGGCTGTGACGGTCTACGAGGCAGCGGTGGAAAACCACCGACCGGAGGAATGAAGATGACCAAATCCTTGCTCTCGTTGCTAATCATCGGATTGACGACGCCGATTTCATTCGGCCAAGAAAGTCCGACGACAGAATCGCTGCCCAATACCGAACCTGAAGCCCTCAGTCCCGGCGACCATACTCGCACTCTGATGATGGGCGAGCAAAAGCGGACTTATCTTGTCCACGTTCCCAAGGGCTATGACCCGAAAAAGCCTATGCCAGTGATACTTGCCCTGCACGGTGCGGCGATGGATGGCTCGATGATGGTCTGGTTTTCCGGCCTGAATAAGAAGTCCGACGATTCAGGGTTCATTGTGGTCTATCCGAGCGGTACGGGCGTGGGACCGTTTCGGACATGGAATGCTGGCGGCTTCAGCGGGAAGATGGCTGAGGGCAAGGCCGACGACGTGGCGTTCATTGGCAAGTTGCTCGATGACCTCGCTACCGTGGTCAGAGTGGACGAGAAGCGGGTTTACGCCTGTGGCATGAGTAATGGCGGCATGATGTGCTACCGGCTGGCCGCAGAATTGTCCGACCGAATCGCCGCCGTTGCTCCCGTTGCCGGGACCATCGCCATCGAAGAGAGCAAGCCGAAACGCCCAGTGCCGGTCATCCATTTCCACGGCTCGAAGGACAACATCGTGCCGTTCGAGATGGCAAAGGGGAAGTCGCCTTCGTTCATGAAGTTGAAAGGAGTCGAGGACTCGATCCAGACGTGGGTGAAGCTGAATAGCTGCGAAGACAAGCCGAAGACGGAAACGATCTCGAAGGATGGCGACGAAATGAAAGTGACCCGCAAGACTTACGGTGGTGGCAAGGACGGGGCCGAGGTCATTCTCATCGTGATTGAAGAAGGCGGTCACACATGGCCCGGTCAAAAACCACCCGTGGGTTTCATCGGCAAGTCGGCTAAGAGCATCTCGGCCAACGACCTGATGTGGGAGTTCTTCCAAAAGCACACGTTGAAGTAAGCATTTCGATCATTTACCGGCCCGTTCTACCTTGATCCACTCGACTTCCATCTTGAATGGCCCGGCCTTCTTGTCGCTCAGCATGAAGCCGATGGCGTTGACCTCTTCCGGTTTCACAGCCCCAGCGTCCTTGACCACTCGACCAAACGAAGTCGCCTCGAACTTGGCGAGCGGGACTTTGACCTCGATCCACTCATCTTTCTTCGTTTGCACCGTGGCCCGGTACGAAAAGGCGATCAGCGGCTTGTTGAGGTAGAGGTTCAGCATGTATTCTCGCCCATCGCCACGGACTTTGACGATCACCGTATCGCCTTTTTCCAGTCCCAGCTTTTTCCCTTTGGTCCGCACGGAGGCAAAGCCGCCATTGTTTTCTAATGACAGGTTGCCGAAGAACTCCATCGTCTTCTGGTCGGTGAGCTTGAACTTCCCTTCCGAGACGCCGCCCATCACGCCGTCATTGACGCTCTGCCATTCCTTTGCAGCGTCGGCCCCCGTGAAGTCGAACAGAACTTTCGGCGTGTCATCGGCCATGACAAACGACCCCATCAACAGGGCCATGCAGCCCATCGTGTAAGTAAGTTTCATTGTGATAACCTTTCAAGCAGTTATGTTATGAGAGTCAATCATCCAACTGTATTCTGCGAAACCAATGCCGGTCGCACATCACTTCGGCTGATCCCGTTGTGAAATCGCCCGTTCAAACAGGGTATCACACTCGTGTTCAAGAACGCCGCCGATCAACGTGCAGGTCCACCCCGGACTGCGACGAACGATCTCTTCGGATAGAATGTCGATTTGCCGCCAACCCATTCGTTGTAGAGAGCGAATGGATGTGCCAAAAACCACCGTTTCGATTCCACTCCATAAGATCGCCGCTTGGCACATCGGGCATGGTTCGGCGGTCGTGTACAAAACGAGGTTCTTCTTCTCAATTCCGACACCCGTTGCGGCCAGCGTGTTGATGGCATCGACCTCGCCATGCCACATCGGGTTCAGGGAAGTCTTATTCCATCCTTCCGAGAGAATCGTACCGTCATCCCGATCCACAATCACGGCACCGAACGGCAGATCGGGTACGTTCCCCGCCAGTTCAATGGCCCGCCACATGTGTTTTTCGTGATCGCTCATGTCGCCCTGCTTTCGATCTTCTGCCGACACTCCGGGCAGGTGTGGAAGCGAGTGCCTGTGCAGCAGACGAGATGTTCGTAACACATCTTGGTTTCGCCACATTCCCAGCATTGAGCCAGAACCTTCTCTGGCTGCTCTTGCGGCGGCGTAGCATTCTCAAAGGTATCCATGACCGTCCTTCTTGATTCGAGTGATTTGTCAATCGGTACTCTGGCAAACTTCGGGCATCGTTGACGCTGAATTAACGGCACGGAACATCGACGCCGCCGAATCCCGACCGAATCGTTTCTGACTTCGACGAACCAGCGGGTAGCCGAGCCGGGTCAGGAAATGGTTGGGCCGGGAGAAAGCCAGAATGTCGTACCAAACCGTGTCGGCATCACGATCCCATTCAATCAAGAACCTTTCTTCGCCGCTCTCAACGTGGCCGGGCAGCGTGCCGTAGGCAAAGCCGGACTTCGTCATCGGCCCTGACTCATCCACCGTGTATACAATCCGACACGAGTTAAGCCACCACAGCCCCACGGCCCGGCCCATAATCGCCACGACCTGACCGACTTCGAGCGGAGTCTCCGTTGACCAAACATCGACCCAACCAAGTCGAAACTGCTGCCAGCTTAGCAGAGCAGCCTTTGCAGCCTCGAAGACTACTTCACCGGCACCCAACTCGATGCGTGTTCGGTCCACAACGTACCCAGCGGGCAGCGTGTCGGCGGTTGCCCCAACTGCCGAATAGCTGAAATTCAGCGCAGCCTGTTCAGCCAAGAATTGGCGCAGGGTCTCGGAGGATGGTTTATGCAACGACAGGGTTCGCATTCAGGACTCAATCTGCCGCCGAGCATGTCCCTCGGCGCATGAAACGATAAAATAAGTCTCTCCAGATCATAGACATACTGTAAACCGTTGCCCAACAGAGAATTTAACCGACGACAATGCCGACCACGGAGCCAGACAACTCCGAAGTCTCGACTGCACCGACAGTTCTGCTGACGGGAGCGTCGGGTTACGTCGGCGGTCGGCTGATTCCACTCCTCGAAGAACAGCCGATAGTGCTTCGCTGTCTCGCTCGGAACCCCGACAAACTGCGACCGCTGGTCAAGGATTCCACGGAGATCGTTCGGGGAGATGTGCTGGACCCGCCGTCGCTGGATGCGGCCTTGCAGGGGGTCCAGACAGCGTACTACCTCGTGCATCTCATGTCCGGGTCGAACGACTTCGAGAAAGAAGATCGACAGGCGGCGACCAACTTTGCCGATGCCGCCCAGAGAGCAGGGGTTCAGCGGATCATCTACCTCGGCGGACTCGGCGACGATACCGACCCCAAACTCTCGCCCCACCTGCGCAGTCGTCACGAGGTCGGCGAGATTCTCCGTAACTCTGGCGTTGAGACCATCGAGTTCCGGGCAGGAATGGTCGTTGGGGCGGGTAGCCTCTCGTACCAGTTGATGAAATCCCTGACGGATCGTCTGCCGGTCATGATTTGTCCTCGCTGGCTGACCACGCCGACGCAGCCCATCGCCATCCAAGACGTGCTGGCCTACCTGCTCGCTGCGATCGATTTGACCAAGGGCGAGAGCCGCATCTTCGAGATCGGCAGCCCGGATGTCGTGACCTATGGCGACCTGATTCGAGAGTACGCTCGGCAGCGAGAATTACGGCGGTGGCTGATCTTCGTGCCGGTGCTGACGCCGTACCTATCGGGACTCTGGCTGGCCCTTGTGACGCCCGCAACCTACGAAGTCGGTCGCCATTTAATCGAAGGGCTGAAGAATCCGACCGTAGTGAGGGACTCGAAAGCTCTCGACGTTTTCCCAATCCGTCCGGTCGGAGTCACCGAGGCCATTCGGCTGGCTATTGAAGAGTCGAAGTTGTCCAAATGATCCCCAGCCTGTGCGAATTCTGCCGCCACATGAAGGAAATCGTCTCTAGGAAGGGGTCACGCTTTTTAATGTGCCAGGAGTCTGTGGCGGACAATCGCTTCCCAAAGTACCCACCCCAGCCGGTGGTCCAGTGCAATGGATTCGAGAACAAAGACGAAACGAAAGACTCGAAATGATTTGGCCTTTTCGTCGGAGTCGTCACTTCATCGACAGAATTAGCGTTTCTTTCGCTTCCCGTGACAATGCCTTGATCGCCAGTTCTCGCTTCAACGCCACGCTCTGATTCGGTTGCGACTCCTGATAGACCAAGACGACAGGCAGTCGGCTGCGAGTGTAACGTGACGCAGTTCCGGCGTTGTGCTGCTCGATTCGCCGTTCCAGATCATTCGTGATGCCCGTGTAGAGCGAGCCATCATCGCACCGCAGAATGTACACCACCCACTGCTGCGACAATTGCTTCATCAACTTCAGGACGGCGACTTCTTTGGCCTTGGCTTCCACTTCCACCGTCAGCGACAGATCACGCCAGCACTCGGGGAAGTCCACGATGTTGATGAAGTCGTGGTGGCGGTTTGGCTTCGGCCCTTTCCAGCCCTCAAGCGGACTGGAAATGTGAAACATCGGCTCTCGATTCCAAGTGGAGATTGCCTGTGTCGTCGCCTCCTCCACCGTCAATTCATCCTGATTGCAGCGATGATGGTGAACATCGTAGACCAACGGGATGCCTTCCGACCGACACATCGGCAGCAGGTCAGATGGCGTGTAAGTCACGTCATCGTTTTCGACGGTCAGGCGGCTTCTGGCTCGATCTGACAGCCGAGACAGAGACTCGGCGAACCGACTCAGGGCATCCGCTTTGTCGCCATACGCCCCGCCGCCGTGGATGTTCACGACATCGGCACCGACCCACTCTGCAACTTCAGATTGGTACTCAAGTTCCTCGATGGATCGATCCACCACATCCGGGCGGGGAGAGTTCAGCACGACGAATTGATCGGGATGAAAGCATGTTCGGATGCCGTGCGATCTGGCGAACTCGCCGCACGCCTTGAAACGCCGAACGATCTCGTCGCCATCAGGAAGATCGCTCACGTCGTAGCCGCAGTCAGCGTGCGTTTTCACCGGCAGGATTTGGCTGTTGATGCGAAAGCAACCGATACCGTTCTCGGCACAGAATTGAAGAGATGCCAGCAACGCCTCGGCGTTGGCCATGCACAGGCCCGACAGTTTGGCCAGTGCCGCATCACGATTCATGCCGCCGATGGCCTTGACCGTCGTGTTGCGGAACTTGATCGGTTGTTCCAGAAAGATGCAGCAGAGGCCGAGGCGGATTCCTGTCGTGGATGGACTCTCCGTCATTGCTACCAGTTCCTCCAAGTGATCGACAATTGCAGCACGGTCGCAATCGAGACCCACACGAAGTACGGCACCTGCGCGACCGCAACCCATCGGTAATGCCTCCAGATCGACGACGATCATCCAGATGATTGTGGCCCAGACGACCAGGATGTCCACCGCCGCCAGCGGCAAGTTCCGTAGCCCGAACTGGATCGGCGTGAAGATCAGGTTTGCCACGAGGTTGATGGCGAACGGCAGAGCGACCTTCCACGGCACCTTCTTGCGGATTGCCTGCACGAACACGAAGCCGAACGTGACGAGGATGACTGGGTAGAGAATCTGCCAGATCAGCCCGATGGTCGACGGCTCGGGGGTCCAGCTTGGCTTGGCAAGTGAGTCGTACCAGTCTCTCCACTCCATCAGCCAAACGCTCCTTCCAATGCCGTCGCCACCTGATCCGGCGACAATCCGCTCTCATTGACCTGCCCCTCGTTATCGCAGAACCGGCCTACAAGTGGAAACCGTTTTTGTAGCTCATCGCTGAACGGCAAGCTCGTGCCGCCAAGCGCCACCAGCCCAACGTCTTCTCTTGCTGCTGCAATTGCTCGAAGGCAGCGATCAGCCGGTCATTCTGAATCTCGTACCGGCTCATGCCGTCGTGGTAGGTCATGCCCGGAACAAGCCACTTTCCTTCCGTGTCGGCCCAGAGGTAGCCGGGGAACCAAAGGTCGTGGAACCAGCCACCTTTCCGCTCGACCGAAACGAGACAAACACGCTCGGCATCCCAGCAGGCCCGTACCTGCGGCCAGAGAATCGCCTTGGGCGAGATCGCCTCATTGAACTCGGGCACATACGAAGTTCGGGCATCATCGTCACCGGCGACGGCCAGCGGGATGACGTACTGAGCGAGTCGAGCGTCGATCTCCCGGCGCACCATCCGGCCCCGCCGAACAAGCTCGATACCTTCGCTTCACACAGAAGCACCAATTGCCGCATGCGATTCACCAGCGGAAGCAGCGTCCCCGACAGTTGAATCATCCAGCGGCAAATCGTGCTGCGATCGATGCTCACCCCGCTCCGCTGCAGCTGTTCTTCCAAACGATAGTAAGGTTGATGATCGGCGAAGCGGCTGGTGGCGAAGCGGCTGGTGGCGAAATAGGCCAGCATCGCCGGCCCCACCAAGCTGTTTAAGATCCGCGGCTCTTTCGGGGCCGTGATCATCGCGGTCTCGGTCGCGTCTTCGTTGTCGATCGCCAAGACCTCGACATACTCTTCCACCACGTAAAGCTGCGGCGGTTGCCATTCCAGATACGCGCCGACTTTCTTATGAAACCGCCGGCTCGCTTGGCCTGGGAGGTCTGCGGGAATTGCGTTCTCATCGAGGTCTTGATAGCGCGGCACGCGGGGCAGGCATTCGGGAATCACCCGCCGAACCCGACCCCGGCGACGCGAGCGCGGCTTGGGGTTCTCTTCCTCCTCGTCTTCGTCCGAAGCGTCTTGGTGCGATTCGCTGTCCGACTCGACGAGTTCCGCAAAATCAAACAGCAGGCGTTGATTGGGATCCTCAAACCGCTCCCGGCGATGACCGAATAACGATCGCTTCAATAAGGCCACGTCTTTCTGCAAAGCCTTTAACAGCGCCTGTTGCTCATCAATCGTGGCTTGCTGTTGTTCGATCGTCGCCTGTTGTTGTTCAATGAGAACTTGTTGCTGGGCGATCGTGGCTTGCTGCTGTTTGATGGTGGTTTGCTGCTCGGCGATCAGCGCTTGCTGATCCGCATGAACCTTCGCCATCTCCCTCATCCGGGCGTGGCATTCGGCAAGCGTGTTGGGCAAGGCAGGCTCAGGCATCGGAGGCCATCACAACCGCGGGACCGAAGTTGACAATCAATGCGACGCATTATGCCAACTCAGATCCCTTCGCGCCAGTCGAAAAATCGCAGAAATCGAAAAATTTTTGCGAATCGTTAGTACGACAGCACTTGATGGTTCGTGCGACAGCACTCGGTTGCACCTTCTCGTGTCAATGGGGTCGCTAGGCTGTGTCCAAACACAAATGGTGTTGCGTTCCAAAATCATAACATCGCGATGTCGTATTAGCCGGCCTGCCGATAGCGTTTGCGTCTCTTGGCGGACTTCAAGTCGATGCCGTGGAGAATTAAGGACAACTGCGTGACATCGATCTCGATCTGCGTTTGGTTCGCCGGACTCGCAGGCTTCTCAAACAGTCCACTTTCCAAACGCTTGTAGTAAATGCTATAGCCATCGCCTTCAAACACGAGCAGCTTGAGCCGATCTCCGCGCCGGTTGATAAACACGAACCAATGCCCCGACGCCGGATCCTCCTTAAGCACCGACTCGGTGAGCTGACAGAGACCTCGGAAACTCTTCCTCATATCGACGGGATCCAAACACAGAAACACCCGCGTTTGCTGAGAAAAGTTCAACATCCCGGCACCTCCCGGATCGCAAGGAGAAGTTCGCGGAGAGCGTCCGCCTCAAACCGGGCGGGCACCAGAATCCGAAGGCCATCCGGCCGGACGATTTCAAAACCCTCCGCAGCCGGTGGCGGGGAAATCTCGATGGGAACAAACTGGGCCACGGCCCCCCCATTCTCCTGAGCCTCCTGCGACGGCCCTTCGCGCTCATCCAATTCGGCCAACTTCCGCCGCCAACGATAAAACAAGGCATCGGCCACATCGTTCCGTCGGCAGAACTCGGCCACCGAGAGCCCACTCGCCTGCTGTCGTTCAATCACGCTCCGCCAATACCGCTCCCGCTCCGCCCGTCGCCCTCTCGCCATACCACACCTCCGCATCGGAAACCCCAGGAAATTCTCCCAGAATAAACGACGCGCGAAGACGGGCGATTATGAAGCGCTCACACTTTTGAACTATAAAATCCGTGCAACTGTGGGGTTTATTAACGGCAGAAACGGCGCTCAAGACTTGATCGAAAACAGGGGCTTTCAGAGTTCACCCCAAACATCGAGCTTCCAATTCTCCTATCACAAAAAATGAGTTTCTATTCGAAGCCGGTGGTAGATTCCTAACGACATCGCCACTCACCAGATGCAACCTCGTTTGTGCACGAATTTTTGATTTGAAAAAAATGGGAAGGAATCGGTCTTTTTGGGTTTCTCGTGAAGATTAGCTTTGTTAGATTCGTACACTTCATTAAATCCCTTCTAACAAACCCCAAATATTCCTGGTTGATTTTCTAAGACATTTTCTGCGGGCCAATCCGCTGTAGTTCCTTAACTTCCCACTCTGGAGTTTTGCATGCTTTTGACTGCGCTTGCCAACTGGAAACAACAGCTTCAATTCAAATTGCAAGAACCCTTGCATCAAAGGCGAAGAAGGAAAAAGCGGGCAAGTTCGCCTTCAGGGGAGCTTCTCGAAGACAGAACACTGCTTTCTTCAGTCAGTGGAGTCGTGTTTCAGGATCTCAATGCGGATCAAAGTCAGGATGCGGGCGAAATGGGTTTGGCAGGCGTCACGGTTTATCTGGACGCCAACGACAATGGCATGTTGGATCCAGGTGAAATTTCCCAGAACTCGGACTCCAATGGGAATTACCTGTTTGAAAATTTGCAAGCCGGCGAATATGTCGTTCGGCAAGTCGTTCCCGAAGACCTGCGGCAAACGACCCGAGGCAACGATGCCGGCACGTATTATGGCTCCGCTTATATTGTCGGCTCGGGCGGGCAGATGAATTTTGTCTCGATTGATGGGGCCACGGGCCAGGTCAATCGCATTGGTTCGACGCTTTCCGTCCAAATTCAAGGTCTCGTGCGCACGAACGATGGCCGATTTTTCGGACTAAATGGATTTAATTCCGACACAATCTACGAAATCAATCCAACCACCGGGGCTTTGACATCCCTTGGACAAACCGGTTACGAAATGACGTTCGGCTTGGCGTATGATGCGGAAACCGACACGATTTACGGCATCGGAAAACCGACGGCGAACGATACGGTCAACCGCTTATTGATCGTGGATCGCACGGATGGCTCGGTCACGCCTGTCGGGCCGGGAACCACGGGAATGACCGGCACGAGCGGCCTGACTTTTGATCCTGTGAATCGGCAAATTATTGCCTTCGACAACGGCGATGATGAGTTTTATGCCTTCGACACCAATGGAAACGCCACCCGAATTTCCGATTTGAGCGGTTTAACGTTTTACTCTTTGGCCTACAACGCACAAGGCTTCGTTTACCAGCAGATTGGAGTCACGAACAACAACAACCAAAACCTGGTTGGGATTGACCCGGTGACTGGGCAGCAACACTTGGAACTCACGTTGTCGGAAGCCACGCCTATGGAATCATTGGAATGGGTGGGCGACCCTTCGTTGTATCGGGTGAATTTGACGGACGGGCAGAGTGTTTCGGGACTCAACTTTGGCAATGTGGAGTTGGGGGGGACGCTTCAAGGAACGAAATTCGAGGATCTCAACGGCAATGGAGTCCGAGATGCGAACGAAAATCCGCTGCAAGGCGTCACGGTTTATCTGGACCTCAATCACAATGGCATGTTGGACCAAGGCCCTGCGGGAATCGAGCCGGATAATTTTACTTCGGGAACGAACGTCAGCCGGGTCGTTCCGGGCGTGACACTCGAGGCGACTTTCCAAGGCGATACGCCGCGGGATGTGGAATCGGTGAGATCGGTGACTTCGCCGAATCTGCCGAGCACGGGCGACCAGACGTTCGCGCCTGTAGGTTTAGGCCCGCTCTGGTCGGCTGCGAATTGGCAGTTGGAAATCACCTTCGATTCCGATGTCGATTTCGTCAGCATTGACGTGATTGGAGCCAGCCTGAACGCCGATGCCCGACTGGATGTCTATGACGCCAATGGAAATTATTTATCGACCGACCGCACGGTGGGATTGAACATCGGCGAGAGCGAAACCTTATCGGTGATGCGATCTGGGATTCGTCGTGCGGTGGTGACTTCCGCCAGCGCGACGGCCAGCATTGCGCTGGACAATCTCCACTTTAGCGGCACCGGCCCGGCGGAGCCGTTCCGCTTGACGGACGAGAACGGCGAGTACGTGTTCTCCGATTTGGCGGCGGGGGATTATGTGGTTCGCGAAGTGGTGCCGGAGGGATATACACCCACATTTCCCGCAGCAACGGATCCTCGCCTGTTCTTAATGAATTATCTCGAAACGCCGGACATGATCTTTGAAGTGGACCCGAATACGGGAACCGTCCTCAATCAATTCAATGCTCCCACGAATGCGGATACGGGCGGTCATGGAATGGCCTTTGACGGTCAGACGCTCTACTTCGTCGATTACACCAACGACACGCTCTTTGAATTGAATCCCGAAGATGGCGGCATTCTCGATTCCACTCAACTGCCCGCCGGGAATTACGATGGAGTCGCCACGCTGGATGGCTTGGTCTATGTGTTGGATTTTAACTTGGATGACTTGCTGGTGTTTGATCCGGCGACTGATACGGTTCTTCGCACACTGGATCTCAACGCGGTCAATCCGGGTTTTGATTTTCTGGGGGCCCTTGGCGAATTGCCGGAGACTGGGGAACTCATCGTGACCACCGTGACAGATGATGTGCTCATCATCAATCCGATGACGGGCCAATCGACCGGGTCGTTTCAGCATAACGGGGGAGGCGATTTTGGCGTCACGAGTCTCAATGGCGAAATCTATTTAGGATTTTCCGGTAGTCCGCAGATCCGCGTTTTTGACCGCGACGGAAATCTTCTGCGCACTATTCAGACCACATATCCCATCTACAGTTTGGCCGGGGATAGTGGAAGTGAAGCCGTCCACAGGGTCTCCCTTCATGCTGGTGAGACGATTTCCGATTTGGACTTTGGCAATCAGCCCGAAGTCGGAGAGCTTCACGGAACCAAGTTCGAGGACCTCAACGGGAACGGCACGCAAGATGCCGGCGAACGGGGACTTTCGGGCGTGACGATTTATCTCGATGCCAACCACAATGAGATGTTCGATGAGGGGGAACTCTCCACGCAGACCGATGCCAATGGCGATTATGTCTTTTCCAATCTGCCGACGGGAACCTATCTCGTCCGCGAAGTCGTGCCCGAGGGTTATGTTCAAACCAGTCCCGGGGCGCAAGAGGATTTCTATTACGCAGTGACTCGCTCCACGCGGGAGCTTTTGCGAATCAACGCGGTCACGGGAGAAGTCACCCATATCGGCCCGCTGAATATCAGCACGGATCTCCAAGGGATGATCGTCACAAATTCGGGAGAACTCTTCGCGATCAGCGGCAGTGGATCGAATGACACCTTCTGGTCCATCAATCCCAACACCGGGCAAGCGACACCGATTGGCCCCACCGGCGTCGAAGTCGGCTTCGGCCTCGCCTATGACTCGGCCACGGATACGATCTATGGCATCGGCCGGTTGCCTGATGGAACGAATGGCCTTCTCACTTATGATCGAACCACGGGCCAGCGCGAGTTTCGCTCGACGACGGGCTTTCAGGGGCTGACGGGAACGAGTGGCGTGGCGTTCGATTCCGAGCACAACCGTATTTTGGTTTATAACTTCTCCGATGGAGCGATCTACTCCTTTAACCCGGATGGAACGGGAGAGATTCTTTCTCATACCCAAGGCGGCTTAGGGGTCAATGCGAGTTTCGTCGATTGCGAACTTGTGATAGCCCGCTTTCCCTCAAGCACGCAAACCCAATTGCTCGCGATCAATCCCGACACTGGGGCCATTCGCAATCTCAGAACCCTTAACGAAAGCTTTGTCGCCGAGGCGTTGGAGTTCGTGGATCTCCCCTCCTTTGCGCATGAGGTGACGTTGGAAAGTGGGGAAGTCATCGAGGGACTCGACTTCGGCAATCAACCCGCCCGCGGGGATCTCTCGGGAATCAAGTTTGAAGACCTGAATGGGAATAGCCTTCAAGATCCCGGAGAACGCGGCCTTGGCGGAGTGACCGTTTACCTCGATACCAACAATAACGGAACTCTCGACGAAGGCGAAACATCGACAGTGACCGACGGCAACGGCCACTACGAATTTCTCAGTCTGCTGGCGGGGGATTATGTCGTCCGCGAAGTTGTGCCGGACGGTTATGTGCAAACCTCGCCCGCAGCCCAGCCATCGCGACTGTTTGCCATGAATGTCTTTGCAAGTCCCGACCAAATCTTGGAACTGGATCCGAACACGGGAGCCACGCTCAATCAGTTCAATGCCCCGACCAACACCAGCACGAGTGCGCATGGATTGGCCTTCGACGGAGAGAGCCTGTACTTCGTGGATGCCTTGAATGACCGGCTGTTCGAGTTGAATCCCGATGATGGGACGGTGCTCGGCTTCGTTCAATTGCCCTCAGGCTCTTATGATGGAGTTGCGGTCCTGGAGGGCTTGGTGTACGTGCTGAATACCGGCTCGAACGATGTGCTTGTCGTGAATCCGGAAACCCAAGCAATCATCAACACCTTGGATCTCAATGCCGTCAATCCTGGAGTGACTTTTCAAGCAGGTTTAGGGGAAATTCCCAGCACCGGGAAACTCATCGCCAGCACGACCACCAATCAGGTGGTGCTGATCGATCCGCAAACGGGGGAAATCACGTCTTCTTTTCTCCATAACGGCGGCTTTGATGCGGGATTGACCAGTCTCAACGGTGAAATCTATGTCGGATTCACCAGCAGTCCGGAAATCCGCGTGTTCTCCCAAACCGGCAGTTTGATCCGGGTCATTGACACCACGTTTCCCGCGTATAGCCTGGCGGGAAGCGATGCCGTCCCGCCCGCCTATCAAGTGACTCTTCTGCCGGGCGATTCCCTCACCGGCCTCGATTTCGGCAATCAGCCGGCCTTTGGCGAACTGCGGGGAACGAAGTTTGACGATTTGGACGGCGACGGCATTCGCGAGGCCAACGAACCGGGGATGGCGGGGGTCACGGTTTATCTTGATCTCAATCAAAATGGGATCTTCGATTTTGGGGGGACCGCGGAACCCGATGATTTCCCGCCCACGACCGATCTGACGAATGCCTTTGAAGGCGTCACCCTGTCGGTGGCGAATTCTCTAAATCAGACGACGACGCTCAAGGTTCGAAGTAACGCCGATCAATACAGTTCAACAGGAGCCAACACGTTCTTCGAAGAAGGCATTCCCTTTTGGACGAGCGGTTTGCGATTTCGGGCCGAATTTGATCAGCCAGTCGGGGAAGTGCATCTCGACTTTATTTCCAGCAGCACGTCTGGACAAGTCGGGACGCTCCTGGCATTCGATGCCGCCGGAAATCTGCTCGAAACTTATACGACATCCAGCCTGGTGAGCGGAAATGTGGAAACCATGACTATCACGCGGTCCACCGCCGACATCGCCTACATCACGGCTTACACCCTGTCGGGATCGTTTGGCCGGTTGGACAATCTGCGATTTGGCAATCCCGAACCGTTTACCCGCACCGATGCGAATGGCGATTATGTGTTTGAGGAGTTGGCAATCGGGAGTTACATCGTTCGCGAAGTTGTCCCGGCGGGTTTTCGCCAAACCGCTCCGGGGCCTCAAGGCGACTTTTATTTCGCGATCGATCAGCCTCGCGACCAATTGGTTCGGATTGATGCCACGACGGGAGAAGTCACGGTCATTGGGCCTCACAATGCCGGGACGGATCTCCACGGCTTGGCCTTCACGAATTCCGGCGAATTATATGCGATCAGCGGATCCGGGATTGATCGTCTCTGGAAATTGGATCCGACAACAGGCCAAGCCACTCTGATTGGAAACACCGGACGGAACGTAGGATTTGGTCTGGCGTACGATGCGAAAACCGACACGATTTACGGAGTGGGAACCCACGATGATGGACGGATTGGGTTGGTCACCTACAATCGGTTGACGGGCGAGGCGACCCCTGTGGGAAGCGGCGTCACGACCCTGACCGCAACCAGCGGCGTCGCGTTCGATCGCCTCAACAACCGCATTATTGCCTTCGATAATTCCGATGATGAATTTTACGCCTTTACTCCTGATGGAACCGCGACTTTATTAGCCACGGCCTCTCCCGCGATTCAAAGCTTCGGGATGACCTATAATGGAGCGGACTTGATCTTAAGCCGCTCGTACGATGGATTTGGCCGCAATTTTGTCGCAATCAATCCCGATACGGGAGCTTCCACGGTGATCCTCACAACGTCTCAAGTCGTGGGGACGGATGCCTTGGAATTTGTCGATGTGGAACCCTTTGCCCATTTAGTCACCTTGGCCGCTGGCGAAGTGATCGAAGGGCTGGACTTCGGCAACACGGCCATCCCGGCGGAATTGCGGGGCGTGAAGTTCGAGGATATCGACGGGGATGGAATTCGCGATGAAAATGAATCTCCTCTTGAGGGAGTCACGATTTACCTCGACGCGAATGACAACGGCCAGTTGGACATGGGAGAAGCCTCCACGCAGACGAACGCCGATGGGGAATATGTGTTCGTCGTTCCGGCGGGGACTTATACCGTGCGGGAAATCGTGCCCGACGGATTTCATGCCACGACCCCGCAAGGTAGATTGTTCGCCACCGACACCTTTGAAAGTCCGGATCGGATTGTGGAACTCGACCCGAACACGGGGGCAATCATCCATTCATTTGCCACCCCCATTCCGAATGGCTCCACCTTCAATGGGTTGGCGTTTGATGGCCATGTGCTCTATGTGCTGAATAACAGCGATGACATTCTCTACGAGCTGAATCCCGATACGGGAGCGGTTCTGGACGCCACCCACTTGCCTTCCAAGAACTACACCGGCTTGGCCGTGCTGGAGGGACTTGTCTATGCCATCGATCTATCCAGCGATCATGTCGTGGTATTTGATCCCGACACGAAAACCGTCCTCCGAGAAATCGATTTGAGGGCCCAAAATCCAAATCTGTTTTTCGATAACAGTTTGGCCGAACTTCCCAGTAGCGGGGAACTGCTGGTCTCGACATCGAGAACGATCGTCTTTGTCGATCCGACCACGGGAACCGCTATTCGGCAATTCCCTCTGGTCCAAGGGTTTGGTCCCACGGGTCTGACCTCCATCCACAATGAAATCTATGTGGACTTTTCCAATGACACGATCGATGTTTACGACCTCAATGGAAATCTGCTCCGTACGATCACGACGGTGGATGTCAATCCGTTTGCTCTCGCCAGCAGTGAAGGCGGCGAGGCGGTTTACCGTGTCAGCGTGGCCAACGCCGAGGTGCGAAATGGACTCGACTTTGGAAACCAGCAAATCGCAGGCAGCCTGAGCGGGACCGAATTCGAGGATCGGAATGAAAACGGGCTTCGCGATCAGGATGAGCCTCCCCTCGTTGGCATCACCATCTATCTGGACGCGAACAACAATGGCGTTCTGAATGCCGGCGAACGCACGACGACAACGGACGACAACGGCAACTACACCTTCGACAATCTGATGCCGGGCGAATATTTTGTTCGTGAGATTCTCTCTCCTGGCTTTCGGGCGACAACTCCCGCAGGCCGGCTGTTCGCCACGAATACGTTTGCATCTCCGGATGAAATTGTGGAAATCAGCCCCGAAGATGGAAGCGTTATTCGGCGACTCATACCGACGGTTCCTTCCGGTTCCATCTTCAACGGCATCGCTTTTGATGGTCAAACCATTTACTTCGCGGACTCGATCAACCACACCCTGTTTGAACTGGATCCCGACAATGGAGCGCTCAAAGGCTCCACGGTTCTGCCCACGGGAACCTATAGCGGTTTGGCCGTGCTGGACGGATTGGTTTATGCCTTCCGTGGGGGATTCAGCGAAGCCCAGATTGTGGATCCAAACACTCACTCCATCGTGGGCCAGCTCGATCTGCGAGCGGCGAATCCTACCGTGATATTTAACGATGGCTTCGGCGAGCTTCCCAGCACGGGAGAATTGATCGCCATGTCCAGCACCGCGGTCTATCTCCTCGATCCTGCGACAGGACGAGCCAATTCTTCTTTCGCTCTTGCCAGCGGATTTAGTCCACGCGGAGTCACCTCCATTAATGGGGAAATCTTCGTCGGCTTTACGAATGACACCGTGCAAGTCTATGACCGAGCGGGCACGTTGTTGCGAACATTGACCACCGTGAATGTTGATCCGTTTGGACTCGGGGGAAACGATTCGGGAACCGCCCCGCTGCGCGTTCAATTTCAAACCGGGCAGCATGTCACCGGTCTTGACATCGGCAACTTCCAGTTCAACTATCCCCCGGTGGCGGATGCCGGCGGTCCCTACACAATTGCCGAAGGCAGCTCCTTGCTGCTCGATGCCTCGGCCACGTTCGATCCCGATGGCGATGTGCTGACCTACGCTTGGGACCTCGACAACGATGGCCAGTACGACGATGCCACGGGAGCGGCGCCCATCATCAGTTGGGACGAACTGGTCGCCTTGGGACTAGGCGATGACGGCACCTTCACCGTCGGCGTTGAAGTGCGAGATGGAATCTTCACCGACACGGCCACCTCGACGCTGGAAATCACGAACGTCGCACCAAACATCACGAACCTCTCGCTCGATCAAACTCCGATCGACGAAAATGGCGTCGTCACGTTGACTGGTTCCTTTGAGGATCCCGGCACGCTCGATACGCATACTGTCACAATTGACTGGCGTGATGGGAATAGCAGCACGATTGAATTCACAGATGGCGAGCGGGTGTTCTCGATGAGCCATCAATATCTGGATGATAATCCGACCGGCACGCCCAGCGATGAATATATGATCCTCGTCAGCGTACATGATGATGACACCGGAGAAGGCACCGAAACCATCGGCGTTCAAGTCAATAATCTGGTTCCCGAAATCACATCCCTGACCACGACGGCGGCGGAGGTGGGATCGCAAGATCCTGGTGACACCGTGGAGATCAATGCGACCTTTACCGATGTAGGCACTCTCGACACCCACACCGCCAGCATTGATTGGGGCGATGGGACTTCGAGCACCGCGGACATCACCCAAGGCAGCGGTAATGGTTCCCTCGCCGGGACTCACACCTATCTGACGGGAGGCGTGTTTGAGATCACGGTCACGCTGAGGGATGATGACACCGGAACCGCCACCGCGACCACTTTCGCCTTCATCACCGGAGTCCGAATCACCGATGCCGGCGAACTGCAAATTGTGGGGTCGAGCGATTCGGATCACATTTCGGTAAATCAGCAAGGCAACGGCAGCATCAAGATCCACGGCGAGTTCCTCAACGCCCAAGGAAATCAGGTCACATTGCCGATTGGCAACTTGCAATCAATTCTTGTCTTCCTGGGCAACGGCGACGATGACTTCAGCATCGCGGGGGATATCGACTACCCGCTGCTCGTTGTGGGCAGCGCGGGAGACGACCAGATCCAGGCGGCCCGTGGCCGAAGCATTTTGATTGGAGGTTCTGGAGCCGATCAACTTCAAGGCGGGAAGGATCAGGATATTCTGATCGCCGGCGGAACCGCGTTTGACAACTCACCCAAAGCCTTGTCCGAACTGCTCGCGGAATGGGCGTCCAACCGCACATTGGAAGAGCGAGTCGGGAATCTGTTCAATGGATCGGGAACTGCCAGCCGTTTGAACGGCGACGCCTTCCTGACGGTGGGAGTGCGCGGCACGATCACGGACGATGGCGACGAAGACCAACTCGCTGGTGGACAAGACACGGATTGGTTCTTTGAGCCTCCCGCGGATCAGGCGCATGATCTCAGAGATGAACTCTTCGCGAACGACCTGGATTCGCTCCTGAGCGCCTAAGGGACTCCGTTTGACGGTTCGTCATGCTCAAATCAGCAGATTTGAGCATGACGTTTTTCTTGGGTTTTGCCTTCCAGGAAATCCATGATGAGAGTGTCGGCAGAGGGTAGTGCTCCGATCGGTGTCCCTAGCAGGAATGAGGAGCATCTATTCCAACTGCCGAACTACTCCAGTTGCAATTCTGTGACCACCCTGCATTGAAATGTTCAAAAATGGAGAGACTCTACCCCATAGTTGCAAGAAATTTATAGGTCAAAACTAGCATAAAGCGGTAAAACCCCTTGCGGGAAAGGGTCAAGTAGAGGTGTAACCACTCTCTTCACGTCTCACAAGGCCGCGGTCCAGGCCCGTTCGCCGTGCGATCTCGCGTTGGGAAATCTGTTCCTGACGCAGTTCAATCACTTGCTGATAGAGAAGCCTCCACTTGCTTTGGGCCGCCAGACTCTCCGGGGGTTTCCAAGGCTGTGGCGGATTCTGAATTTTCCGGAGAGTTCTCCATTTTTGTTGGAAGTGCCAGATCGAGGAACAGGTTTCACCTCACCCCGGCATTCGCACCACACAATGTCTCCGTATTCAAATCGTAGGGTTTGGCAAGGGCCGAACAGAAGTTTGAAACGGTCGGCGTCGGTCATTCTTATCCCTCGTCGAAAGAAATCACTTTTTCACGGAGGGAAGGTGATTGACCATGCCGGCGTCGGTACGTCTAAGTTCCGCGATCATAGCTTGGCGAAATTGCCCAACGCGGTTTCCAAACTCAGGCTTCAGAGCGAGATTCGTCAGTTCTTCGGGGTCTTTTTCCAAATCATAGAGTTCTTCGATCTCTCCTTCGACCAAGGTGCGGATGTATTTGTAGCGGCCTTGAACCAAAAAGGCCCACCACGGAATCCCGCTTAAATCTCGAACGGCCGGATCGGTGGGAACCTTGTCGGTATCGGCCCCGTAACTGCGGCCGGTCAAAGTCAGCAAAACGGGATGCGACCATTCGCGTCCCGGCTGCTTCAGAAGAGGCATCAGGTTATGCCCGTGCATTTTCCAGGGCAATTGGATTCCCGCAACGTGAAAAAATGTGGGGATCAAGTCGACGCCCCCCACGGGACTGCGGCACACATTGCCCTCAGGAATCGTTCCGGGAAAACTGACGATCAAAGGAGAACGTATATTCGCATCGTAGGGGGCGAGTTTCGTGCAAAAACCATGCTGACCCCAAGCGAATCCCTGGTCAGAAGTAAACACGACCAATGTATTTTCCAGTTGCCCGGTTTCTTTTAGGGCGTCCACGAGTCGGCCGACTCCCTCATCGATCGCGAGCACACCCTGGTGATACTGCCGGACCCAATCATTCAACGTGTTGCCGTGAATTCCAAGACTGCCTTCCACGGTTTTTCCGCCGAAGCTCCCGCCCTTCATTTCCGGTTGGTCATCGGCACCCTTCACCCAATACTCGATGTGCTGCATGTATTCCGGCTTACCCGGACGAGGCGGGTAGATGTCTTGCGGAATGGGAGTTTTGACGTTGGGATAGGCATTAAGATGCCGCTTCGCAGGGGTAAACGGGCCGTGAACCGCACCGTAGCAGAGCCAGAGATACCACGGTTTCTCAGCGTCCCGATGCGCTCCACGAATAAACTCATCGGCCCATTTCGTGTAGTTGTCGGTGGAATAATCCTTGACGAGTTTCGTCGGGCCGCCGTTCGTCTCAACCAATTGGTCGTCGTAGTAATGCCCCGAGTTCTCCGGGTGCCGCGGCCGGTTCCAGACGACCTGGTAATCCCAATCCCGGTTGGCACCGCTGTCCGTGCCGGTATGCCATTTGCCGATCTGGGCCGTGACGTAGCCATTCTCTCGAAAGACTTTCGGCCAGAAGGGGCACTTTTCGGGATCGTAGGCGCTGCCCGGATATTCGCCTTCCATCCGCATGGAATGCACGCCGTAGGGATGATGTCCAGTCAGCAACGTGGCCCGGGAGGGCATGCACCAGGTGCCAACGTAGGCGTGGGTGAATCGCACGCCTCGCTTGGCGAGCCGATCGATGTTGGGTGTGCGGACCCAGGGAAAGGATTCCGGGTAGCAACTCACGGTGCGGTGAGAATGGTCGTCCGTGTAAATCAGGAGGATATTGGGACGCTTTCCCGCCGCGTCAACTGCCACGAAGGGATCCAAGACGCTGGTGGTCAAAAGAATCGCAAAACAGGTTCGATAAAACATGAATCGGATTTCCAAGGGAACAATTCAGAATAGCACCTCCGCCGCAGGTCGCGGCAGCCGACGATCACCTCGCCCCGCTCAATTTTTTCGGCTCGCATAGGTTTTGCCCAACCGCGAGGAAATCTCGGCTTTGAGTTCCTCCGGATCGATCTCATCCTTCCATCGCCCGACGATTTCTCCACCGGGAGCAATCAAGATTGTGTAGGGAACCGGCCCCTCCCATTTCGGATCCAGGGCTTCCGCCAATTTGTCGCGGTCATCCGAGTCGAAGATGTAATTCATGCATGAAACGTGGTTCTTCTTCAGGACTTCGAGAGCCGCGTCCTGGCGATCGGGCGAGTCCGTCGTGAGCGTGCACATTTCAAAATGCCGGCGGCGGTACATGCGGTTGACCGTGACGAACGCCGGCAATTCGCTGATGCAGGGAACACAGGTCGTGGACCAGAGATTGATCAACCGGTAATTCTCGGTTTTGTTCTCCGCCAGCTTTCGCAGCCCTGCCGCGCTGATCTTTTCCAGTTTGACCGGTTCCGCGTTCCATGTCTCGATCGATTTCTTGGCCAGCTCACGCTTATCAGACCATTTCGTGGAACAGCCGAAAACCCGCGTCTTGGGGACCGAGACTTGACGCCCCGCCAGCAGATCGTCGATGGCGTTCCGGGCATCGTGAGATTTCGGCGTCTTGATGTCCGAATCGTCGATGCGACCGTTGTAACGGAGCCGCCGCTGCTCGTCGAAAATGAACACGTGCGGCGTCGCGAGGACTCCGAATGCGCTCGAAACGCGCTGGGTTTCCCCATCGAAGAGATACGGGAATTTGAAGCCTCGCCGCTTCGCGTGCCGCTTCATTTCCTCGAATGAATCCCCCATGTCGGAATAGCCCAGTTCGTCCAGGCGGACGGCCTCGGGATCATTGGGCGAAATCGAAACCAGAGCCACGCCCTTGTCCTTGTAGTCGGCGTGCAAGTCGATAATCCGCTGTTCGTAAGCCTGAGCCGTCGGGCAATGATTGCAGGTGAAAACCACGACCAGGATTTTCGCGTCGGCGAAATCCTTCAAGCGATAGGTTTTGCCGTCCACGCCGGGCAGGTTCAGCTCAGGCGCTGGCGAGTCGATCGCCAGCGTTTCCACGTCCTTTGCAGCCACCGAATCAGCAAGAAAAGCCGAAATGCCCAGAATCAGCAGCGGGACGAATCGGTTGAGACAGTACATGGCTTGCTCCAATCAAAGTGGTTATGGAAATTTCGATTTCCTCCGTGATTGGGAACCATGCTACCACAAAGAGCACAAAATCAAACAGCGCCCGTTCCGCCGCAAGTCGCACAGACCTCCACGACATACAACCCCTCCGATCAGAAACACATTTTGCCTTGGATGTCGCAGATTTCGTAATCGTGGGAACCATCTTCGTACAATTCCGGTAGGTGTAGCGTGGCCCCGGAGCGAACGGCGAACCGTCCCAACTTGCCGGGGATTTGTTGTTTGAGCTGATCCACGCGGGGGCAGGGCCGGGAGTTGGCAGCCTTTGAACTCGATCTGCATGCCCAGCGTTCCGCAAACATAGGCGTGGGCGTTGAGGGTCTCGATCAGGCGTTCCAGCGTGCGCATCAGCCAACCGCGAAGCTCATCCGGCGTGGTGATCGCCCGCCCCACGCTGCCGCCCCGCGACACGAACTTGTGCTGAGGCCGCTGGGTGATGATCTTGTGGACCGCTTCTCCCCGAAGCTCCCACCACAGGCCCTCGCCCTTGATCGTAAGCAGCTTCGGCTTTCGGCATTTCGAGAGATCCAGCATGGCCGCCTCCTATGCTAGTGGATCCGTGAGCTGATTAGAAAGAGCATCGTGCTGCTCGACGCCGAGCTGCTCCATTCTCCTCGCAACGTCACTCTGCGAATATCGTCGGCACTTGCCGCGAGCCACTCTCTCGCCGCCAAAAACGTGGTACTACCGGTACTATTTTAGGGCCTTGGTACTACTACCGTTTGCTACTTTACGCTTCTGTTTGAGTCAACTTGCAACAGTGGCTCTATTTGCGTAAACTCTTTGCAGTTACAGGACTTTGAGGAGTTTTCGGCTTTAAGCCGCGCCCGCCTTCGGAACCGAAGGTTGTAGGTTTCGAAGCCCTACCGGGTGTACTTTGTCGGATAACGACTTACGTCGAGGCCGAAACTCGACAAGTTCTTGCTGTGAGAGAAGGTTGTCGGAGAAGTGACCGCGTTGGTCAGCGCCTGCGAGCCTTTTGGACCGCTCCAAGGTTTTTTCTTGGAGGTTCGCAATGCCCCACTTTCCGAAGCCTTTCTACCGCAAGCCCCGCTGCCGCTGGTACGTGGAGATTCGCGGAAAGCAAATCAATCTCGGCCCCGACCGGGTCGGAGCCTTCCAGAAGTGCCATGAACTGATGGCCTCCCCCGAGGCCCCAGTCCTGCCTTCGCCGGAATTGATCGAGCAATTTTTGCCCCGCTTTGTGATCGGTTCCTGGACTGGGTGCAAATCCACCGCGCCCAACTGACCGACGAGGGCTAACTTCCGTCTGCAACAGGACGCGGAAGCCGATCGTCGCCCAACAGCTTGAAACGCCTTAGCCGAAAAGTTCGGGGATGGGTTTGCCGCCGTCCACGATTTTCATGGGCCGGCCCAAGGGGCTGATGTTTTCTTTGGCGGGGTTGACTTTCAGCGATTTGCAAATGGAAGAAAACAAGTCGGCCACGGTGATGGGGTTGTTCTGCACTGCGCTGCCGTCCGGGGTGGAAGATCCAATGACTTGCCCGCCTTTGATGCCGCCGCCCGCCATCGCCACGTTGAACACGCGGGGATAATGGTCGCGTCCCGTGCGGGGATTGACGCGGGGAGTGCGGCCGAACTCGCCCATCCATACCACCAGCGTGCGGTCTAACTGCCCGCGAGATTTCAGATCGGAAACCAACGTCGCGAAACCGGGGTCCACGCCGCCAGCCAACCGCTTGATACCGGTGAAATTGTCGCGGTGCGTGTCCCATCCGTTAGAGACGACTTCCACGAACGTCACGCCGGCCTCCACCAATCGCCGGGCCAACAAACACCCTTTGCCGAACGTTGAGCTTCCATATTGGTCGGCCAGAGAAGCCGGCTCATCGGCAAGGTTGAAGGCTTTGGTTTGTTCGCTGAGCACCAGCTTGGACGTTTTCGCATACAGCCGCTGATGATCTTTCACCACCGCCCCGCCGCCGCGCGATGCGTACTCAGCTTCCAATTCTTCGAGCAAACCCAACCGGCGTTCGAAGCGGGGTTCGGCAACTGGCATGCGCACGTTGGCGGGAAGTTGGCCGGGCGTGCCGACGGTGAAGGGTTCGTAATCCACGCCCAAGAAACCGGCCCCGATTCCGCCGAAAGGCTGCCGACTTCCCACAGTGACCACGGGCGGCAAGTCCAAGGCAGGGTCGGCGATTTCCTTGGCGATGCTCGCCGCCAAGCTGGGGTGCCTCACGCTGCCGGAGGGAACGTAGCCCGTATGAAGTTGATAACTCGCGCGGGGATGGCTGCCCTCTTTGTTGGTCATCGAGCGGATGATGGCCACATCGTTCATCACTCCGGCCATGCGTTCCCAACCCTCGGCGATTTGAATTCCCGGAACTTGGGTCTCAATCGGCTTGGTCGGGCCGCCGTTCTCGGTTCCGGGTTTGGGGTCGAAAGTCTCGAACTGGCTGGGACCGCCGGCCATCCACAGCAAGATCATCGAGCGGCCCTGCTTTTTGAGCTCCGCCGCTTGCAGCGTCATCAGGTCGCGCAGATCGAGCGCGCCCGCCGCGAGCGTCCCCGCCGCCACACCGTGCAAAAACCGCCGCCTCGAAAAGCCGTCGCGGTGGGCCAGCACCGATTCGTGAATGGAGAAAGTCATGGCATTGATGTCCTCAATGTTGGCGGGGGATGGAACCAAAATCTCGTAGCGAGAACCGGACGGCGTTAGCGTTTGGAAAGAAACTCGCTGGAGTTCAACAGGCTCCACAACAGATCTTCAAAGGCTTCGCTGCGGTTGTTGACTTGGGCAATGTATTTTTCGCCGATGGCGATTTCGCGGGCGGTGGGTTCGCGAGAGAGCACCAGCAGGTATAACTCGCCGATGGCATCTTGGTCGTCCGAGAAGTTCTTCAAAACCTGATTGAGCCGGGAACGCCCGCTGGCTTGAATCAGCGAATCGAGCTGGGGCGAGTTCATCAAGAACAACGCCTGCGGAACATCGCCGGCCACATCTTCCCTTGGCGTGGAGGGATCGAACTTGAACAACTCGTTGAACCCATCTCGCGGAGATCGGCGGCGGAAATAGACGTTGCCGGTTCCGCTCGCCGGCTGAGCCGGACCATCTTCCCGCACCCCGAACACCTGGTTGATCGCGGTGTAAAGCTGATCGGACCGCAGCCGAGTCGGTGCGGCGGCGGCAAACGCGGGAGCGGCGGGGTCCACCGGGCGGACTTGCCGTTGGTAGGCTTTCGTATTCGCAATCACCGAAAGCAGCCATTTCGCATCGTACCCGCTGGCGAGGAATCCCTCGGAAAGAATCTTCAGCGCTTGAGGGAACCGGGCCGTTCGCTCCGGGCCGATGTCATCGACCGGCGAATAAAACCCCTGCCCCAACAATTCCCCCCAAATCCGGTTGACGTAAGCTCGCGCGAACCAAGGGTTCTGAGGCGAGGTCATCCAGCGGGCCAATGTTTCCCGGCGATCCAGATCCGCTTTTCCTCTGGGCAGCGATTGTTTATTCAGAAAGAACACCGGATCGACCTGGTTGCCCCGCGAACCGGGGTTGTTCAAGTCCGGTATGTAATGCTCGTCCGCACCGCGTCCCGGCCCCATCGGCGGGCGGGGGATTTGCTTAAATTCCTCCAGGCTGAGAGCGTTATCTTTGTTGACATCCACGCGAGCCAGAACTTGCTCGAAGATGTTTCCCAACGGAGTTTTCGCGACTTCTTCCTTGGTGAGCTTCCCATCGCGGTTGCGATCCAAGAACCGCATGGTTTGTTCGGGGCTGGGTTGCTGCCCGCCGAACAACCTGCCGCCCCGCCGGGGAGTGACCGAGGCGATTTCATAAGACAGCAGCCGGTCTCCCTCGCGTTTGGGCTGCACGCGAATTCGCGGAAAGAACGCGGCGAGTTCGTGGAAATCCTCCCTGGTCCATTTGTCGGTGGGATGGTTGTGGCAGTTCGCACATTGGATCTGAATGCCCAGAAAAATCCGCGAGACTTCCGAAGCGATCTCGGCCTGATCCCCCTCTTGCACGAAGATCAACGCGGTTTGGCCGTTCTCTTTCACGTCGCCTAAGGCCGTGATCATCGCGGTGGCGATTTGGTCCCAACCGGCGTTCTCTTTCAATTGTTCGGTCATCCAACTCTCGAACCCAGGCCGGGCGAACTGCGCCCGCATGTTGGTGGCCCGGCTGAAAACCACGTCCCGCCAATAGCGCATCCAATTCGCGGCATAGTCGTCCGAGTTCAACAACCGTGCGACCAATCGCGCGCGTTTTTTCGGTTCGGGATCGAGACCGAACAACGTGACCTCGCGGGGCGTGGGCAGCGTGCCGGCCAAGTCGAAAGACACTCTTCGCAAGAAGTCCTCATCGCGGGCCGAGCCGGCCACGGGGGTTTTGGACGATTGCAACTCAGCCTCGATGGCGGCATCGACGGCGTTCGCCGTCTGCAACACATCGGGAGCGGCAGGCTCCGCCGCCGAAAGCATGCCCCAACACAAGCACATCCAGGCGATGCCTCCCGAAACACTCCACCGCCGCAATTCGCCGATTTCTGTTCGCATGTTAGGCTGCTCCTCGAAGTGTGCATGGTGCTTGCCGGACAGGCCCCGCCCCGAAAATTGGGCGGACTATCAGAGAGAAGAAGATGTGCCCTCCCCTGGATCTAACCCCGCAGCTTCTGCAAAAGTTTCGCCGAAAGTGAAATTGCGGGGTTTCCCCGTTCCACGTGAAACCTGTTTTGCTCGCCAGTTTTTGCAATCACCGCCAATCTCCCAGGCTGCTTGTTTCACGTGAAACCTGCAACTCGCCGATGTGCTGCGTTGCCGTCAACCTTTTGCTTCATCATATCCCAAGCGGCGCACGAAAAAATCCCCGGCTTTGCGAAAATCGCAAAGCCGGGGATAAAGGGAGACCAACCCTTGGCATTCTTCGTAGATCAATGAGTGAGGGCTGTGGCTCTCGTTATTCGGAGAGAGTTCCCCTTCATCAGTTTTTAGTAGTTGTTATTGCCGCCGTAGCCATTGCCGCCGTTGTGGCGTCCGCCGTTGGATTCTTGGCTAACGCCGCCGTTGCAGTTGATGTCGAATTGGCTGTCGCATTCATCCTGATAGTCGGTAAAGCAACTGCCGACTTGCCGACCCTTCGGCCCCGTGAATCCGCAATAATAATAGCTTTGATTGATGCTGCCGAACGCCGCCCCCACATCTTCCAGTTCTTGATTGATCCCGTGGGCGACTTCTGCGAGGCCGACAATTAAACCCAATACAACAATCGTGGAAATCAAAATCAACTCGGCGGACACAATAAAACCGGCTTCATCGTTGTAGAGTTGGGTGAGCAAGTTCATCAGAGGCGGGGCTCCACAATATAGGATGGAATGAATCTGTTGTGAGTCGAAAGCAAGCCGTCCTTGGCCCGCGAATCCTGCGGTGTGCAGCCGCCGAGGGGGTGACAATCCTCGGCGATCTGCTTTCAGAGAGAGTGCAAGCGGGTGAGTTCGTCGCGAGGGATGGGGATTATTTTTCGGCGGCGTGGCCGCCGTTGCAGGTTACGTCCCATTGGCCGTCGCAGGCATCTTGGTAATCTGTGAAGCAACTGCCGGTCATGCAACCCTTGGGACCGTGGCTCATCGCGAAGTGATAGCTTTGATTGATCGAACCAAACGCGGAGCCGACATCTTCGAGTTCTTGATTCACGCCGTGAGAGACCTCGGCCAACCCCACAATCAAGCCCAAGACGACGATGGTGGAAACAAGGATCAGTTCGGCAGACACGATAAAACCGGCTTCATCATGTTTGAGTTGATTGAGGATGTTCATTGCGGTGGTCTCCCAGGTGTGTGATCGGTGGTGATTGCCAAGGTGCGGTCGAGTGGTCGTGTGGTCGTTTCTGTTCGTTGTCGTCGTGTTTGTTGTTGATGACAGGATGTAAAGCAAGCGGAATGCCAAAGGGAGAATCTGCCGGATTCTTTTCCCGAACGCTGCCCGCTTTGTTCCCGCAAGTTTCGGCAGAGAATAACTTGCGCTGCGGCAAGAAAACTTGGCTCGCCATCGCGGAGAGGAATCGGCCCGTTAAAGGGCACGTTGCCCGATTGCCACGCGAACAGCCCCCGCGGATTCCTCCCGCGTCGCAAGGCTTGATGGCAAAAGGCTTTGGCTTCCCTGTGCCGAAAATGCCTCACGTAGCCATCGGGCAACCGGCGACAAATCTCCCCGTGGCGACCGCCCAAAAGGTTCCCCGTTTGCGGCGAGGAGAAAAGAATCTAACGAATCGGCAGAAAATCCCCCGGCGATTCGCTTGACGTCTGAGATTTAGGCGAGATAATCCATTCTCGGAATGAAAACCAACCCAAATCGCGGGTGTAGCTCAATTGGTAGAGCGTCTGCTTGCCATGCAGAAGGTCGAGGGTTCGAGTCCCTTCACCCGCTTTTTCCGACGATGAAGCTCCGTATTCGTCGCCCCGATTCGCAGAGAGTCCGGCTTGTCGCATCTTTCGATAGCCGGACTCTTTGCCATCAATGGGCAATCAACTAATATGGTGCAAACTGCGGCCCACACACAATCCAACGGATAAACCCTTCGCTTGAATTGAAGGAATCGACCATGAGCACCGACGAGCAAACCCCCTCCACCGAAGATGCCATCGAGGAAATCGCCGAAGAACCAGCATTCAAATTGTCTTTGAACTTGAACATCGAAGACACCGGCCCCTGCCGCAAGCACGTGGAAGTGACGGTCTCCCGCGAGGATCTGGACCACTATTTCGGCGAGGTGATGGTCGAGTTGGAATCTTCCGCCGAGGTCAAAGGGTTCCGCGTGGGGCATGTTCCCCGCCAATTGTTGGCCAAAAGGTTTCGCAAGGAAATGGGCGACCAGGTCAAGCAAAAAGTGCTGCTCGACAGCCTGGAACAACTCGAAGCCGACGAGGTTTTGGATCCCATCAACCAGCCGGACATCGATGTGGAAAGCCTAGTGATTCCCGATGAGGGGGATTTTACTTATTCGTTTGAAGTGGAAGTCCGCCCGCAATTCGAGGTTCCCGACTATACCGGGCTGACCATTCAAAAGCCGGTTAAGGAAATCACCGAAGAAGCCGTGGATCGTTACCAAGCTCGGTTTTTGTCCCAATTCGGCGACTACGAAAAGCACGAAGGCCCTGCCCAAGAAGGCGATTTTCTGCGTTTGGACGGCGAGTTTTATTTCAACGAACGCTCCATCCGCCGGATGACCGGGCAGCGGGTGGAACTGAAACCCGTGCTGCGTTTTCAAGATGCGGTTTTGGAGAACTTCGGCGAATTGATGGCCGGGGCCGTCGTGGGCGATTCCCGCGAAGCCGATTTATCGTCTCCCAAGAAGCGGAATCTCTCGAAATGCGGGGCGAGACCGTTCACGCCAAATTCACAGTTCGCGAAATCGAACGGCACGTCCCGCCCGAATTGACCAAGACTTTTCTGGAAGAAATCGGCGTGGAATCGGTCGAAGAGACTTCGCGAGAAAATCCACGAAACGCTGGAACGGCAGGTTGTCTACGAGCAACGCCAATCCACCCGCGAGCAAGTGCTGGAAAAAATCACCGAGTCGGCAGACTGGGATCTGCCGGAAGATTTGGTCAGAAAGCAAGTCGATAACGCGCTGCGGCGGGAAATCCTGGAAATGCAGCAAGCCGGCTTCACCCGCGAACAAATTCAATCCCGCGAAAACGAACTCCGCCAGAATGCGGTTTCCAACACGAAGCAGGCTCTGAAAGAACACTTCGTCTTGGACAAAATCGCCAACAAGGAAAACATCGAAGTTTCCAACGAAGAGTTGGACCTCGAGATCTCGATCATGGCCAGCAGCAGGGTGACAGCCCGCGGAAGGTGCGGGCCAGATGGTTCGTTCCGGCATGATGGAAAACCTCGAAGCCCAAATTCGCGAACGCAAAGCCGTCGATGTGGTTCTCGACCACGCTCAGTTTGAAGAAGTTCCGTTGGAATCGGACGAGGAAGCAGAAGACCGAATCGTGGCGATTCCCCAATCGGTGTGCGGCGTGGCCGCCGTTCCCGTCGCCTCTTCCGAAGAAGAGAACGCAGAAGAAACGTCAGAAACGGAAGACGCTTAAGCTTCCGTTGTGCAAACCCGCGAACACGAATTCCCACAGACGAGTTTCACCCCAACATTGATTGCGCAGCAACCTCGTCTTTTTTGAATCACGATGCCAATTCCATAGGAAGGGAACTTCCATGTTCGATCCGCCTCAATTGTCCGGGTTTCCCCAAGGGGCCGGTTCCCAAGAATATGCCCCGCTGAACCAGCGCGCCCGCGGAGATTACACCCGCCAGCGGCAAATGGGCATCGGCGATTTGCTGCTTGAGAACCGCATTATCTTCATGGATGGCGTTATTAACGACGGCGTCGCCAACATGATTGTGATGAAGTTGCTGTTCCTGCAATCGGAAAACCGCCATCAAGACATCCATCTGTACGTCAACTCGCCCGGCGGTTCCGTTACGGCGACAATGGCGATTTACGATACGATGCAGTTTCTGGAATGCGACATTGCCACCTATTGCGTTGGTTTGGCCGCCAGCGGCGGGGCGATTCTCGTGGCTGGCGGAGCCAAAGGCAAACGCTACGCCTTGCCCCATTCCAAAATGATGATTCACCAACCCTACGGCCAAGTCGGCGGGCAGGTCTCGGATATCGAAATCCAAGCCCGCGATATCCTCGACACCCGGGAATCTTTGAACGAAGTGCTCGCCAAGCACACCGGCCAACCCTTGGAAGTCATCGCCCGCGACACCGACCGCGACCGCTACCTCAAAGCGAACGAAGCCAAAGATTACGGGCTGGTGGACGAAGTTTTGTCCCGCCCCGAAAAAGAAAAAACCAACGCCTAAAAACCTATAAGCTAGCCTTTTCAAAGAGATGATCTTATGACGGTTCTCGTACCTTACGTCATCGAAAAAAGCGGCCGCGAAGAGCGGGCGATGGACATTTACAGCCGTCTGCTCAAAGATCGCATCATCATCTTGGGCAGCCAAGTGAACGATGCGGTGGCCAACAGCCTGGTCGCGCAAATGTTGTTCCTGCAATTCGAGGATGACAAAGCTGACATCCACATGTATATCAATTCGCCGGGCGGATCAATCACCGCCGGCATGGCCATTTACGATACAATGCAGTACATCACCTGCGATGTGAATACGTATTGCATCGGGCAAGCCGCCAGCATGGGGGCGGTGTTGCTGACGGCAGGCCAGGCCGGCAAACGCAGCGCGTTGCCCAATAGCCGCATTATGATCCACCAACCCCTCGCGGGTATGGAAGGCACGGCGGCGGATTTGGAAATTCACGCCAAGGAAGTCCTCCGCGTGAAAGCCCGCATGAATGAGATTCTCTTCAAACACACCGGCCAAACCCTGGACAAAATCGAGCAAGACACCAACCGCGATTATTTTCTCATGGCCGAAGAAGCCAAGGAATACGGCCTGATCGACAAGGTTCTCGACCACATGCCCAACCCGAGCGCCGAATAGCCCGTTACCAAGCAAATCCATTTCCAGAAATGTGTGCCATGCCCACGGCTTTGCGTGGGCATGTTTCTTTGGGAATTTTGGGAACGCGAGGCGGCCTTCACTCAGGTATGACTGCCCATAGGCCGGTGAACGCTTTGTCTGTGTTCGGCAACTCCGCTTGATTCAATTGGCGGAATTGGCTATCACTCCCGCGCCGAAGCCGTTCCGTTTCGCGAACGAGCTTCTTCCTCTCTCACACTCGATTCCCAAAATCCATTTCTCTGCCTGCATGGGGTTTTTCTTCCCGCGAAGGCAGGATGGATTGTTCACTCATTTCCTGCAATAAATCAAGCTTATGAAGAGATACGGCCAAATCGGCTTGGCGGTTTTTCTGCTCTGTGTCGGCGGTTGCGCCTCCCGCGGCAATGTTGAGCTTTTGGAAAGCCAACTTCGCCACCAGGAAGACCAGCTTTATGCGATGCGCACGCAACTCAACCAAGCCGATGCCGAATTGAATTTGGCTCACAAAGAAGTGGAAGCACTCCGCGTGCAACTCGCCGACAGCGGCAAATCGAAATTGCTTCCCGAACAGGTGGACTCGTTATTCCGCGTGGCGGGAGTTCACGTGCAGAAGTTATTCACCGGCGGATTGAACCAAGACGGCAAGCCGGGCGATGAACTGTTAAACATCGTGATTGTTCCGCAAGATGAACACGGCGAAACCGTCAAACTGCCCGGCGACGTGGAGTTTGAGGTGATCGACCCGGCGGCCCCCGAAACTTCCCAAAGGCTCGGCATGTGGAAGTTTTCCTCCGAAGAAGTCGCCAAGCATTGGCAAAGCGGTTTGACGTCTGGGTTTCAATTCCGCATGCCTTGGCAGGTTCCGCCGGCTTCGGAAGACTTAGTGCTCCATGCCCGTTACAAAACCGCCGATGGCCGGCCATTCGGCACGAGCTGCAACATTCGCATCACGCCGGACCCCGCCGCCTTCGCTCAAATGCAGAAGCGAACTCCACCCGCCGATGTCGCCGCCCGCGACTTCGGTTTGCAGAACGCCCCGCCGCCCGAACCAACCTTTCCCCTAAACCAAGCCGGCAGTTCCGACAACACTCTCACGCCCTCGGCGAATCATTTCGTCGAGAGTCCAATGGAAGCAAATCAAACACCGCCCCTGCGAACATCGCGGGAACAATCCCCCGCTGCCGCAGAAGAATTCTTCACCGCTCCCGATAAAGAAGGAAGCGAAGAAGCCAACGCCGCCTTGTTGGATGAGGGGGAATTTCATCCCCTGCCGATGCCGGGCGAGGTTCAACACCAGGCAAACCAAGCGAAGGAAAATCCTGCTTTCGTGAAGTCGGAACCGCAGCCCCTGCCAAAACCGCAAAGCGTGCAAGTGGGAAAACCGGCGACCGATTCGGCTTGGAAATCTCTGGAGGGAGACCAAGCCGAGCAAGAAACGGCCCCCTCAAAACCGGGTGAATTTGATCGTTGGTCCTACGGACTCAAGACGGACAAGACGGAGAGCCAACTTCCCTCAAAACCAGCCGAGTTGCCGGATGGGTTTCGTCCTATTTCCGCTGCCAACACAAATTCAGAAATCCAACCGGTTGATGTAGATGCGGATGCGGCTTGGGAACAGCCTCCCATGCGCTATCAGCGGGCAAATCGCGAGATTCCCGCCCAGGCATTGCCCACGAATTCCCGCGATCAAAAACCAGATTGGAAATAACCCCGCGCTCGGTTTACTGCCGGGTTTGCACGGCGTGGGCTTTGGCCATTGCATCTTCGGCTTCGGGAATTTTTCCGCAGCGTTGGTAGACCACCGAGAGTTGGGTGAACGAAAACGAATCGTTCGGTTCCAATTCGGTCACGCGGACGGCGTGCTTGATGGCTTCGTCGTTTCGTCCCAGTTTTTGCAAATGCACGCCCAACGCCATGTGAGCCAGCACGTAATCGGGATCGATCGCGAGGATTTCCTGCCATTTGCCGATGGCCCCGTCCAAATCGCCCTGATCCTTGAGCGAGGTTCCCTCATCATATAACGAACTGGGTGTGGACATAATGCGAATTTCCGTGGAGTGAATGAAGAAGTCGGCGGATGAGTTTTGCGTTGTTTAATGAACCCAGCGCGACGCCGGAGCCATTGCTGTATCATAGTGGGGTCAACCGTTCGTTCAAGTCCTGCCCGTCGCTTCGCAAGTTTTCCCTCTCTGAAATTCCCCTTTCCCGATGGCCGAGTTTCTTTCTCCCTCACACACAACAACTCCTCGGTCTAAGCCGAATCGTTGGGAATGGGGATTGGTGTTGCTGCTGATGTTCGCGGGCTTGGCGGTTCGCGGTGCGTTTCTCCCACGGATGGCGGTCGAGCATTTCGATGAAGGGGTTTACACTTCCAATCTTTGGTTCGATGCCGAGCAAGGATTCCGTTACCCCGCCCAGCATTTGTATGCCCCGCCTTTGGTTCCTTGGTTGTTGGAATGGTCGCAAATCTTTTTCGGGCCGACGCACTTGGGAACCATGCTCGTCGGCATCGCGGCGGGAACGCTGACCATCGGCATAATCTGGTGGGCGGTTCGCGCGTGGTTCGGGATCTCGGCGGGATTGGCGGCGGCAACGCTGGCGGCGTTTAGCGATTACCACGTGATTTATAGTCGGACCGCATTGACCGAACCCGTGTTGTGTCTGCTGCTGCTTTCGAGCGTCTACTTTCTTTGGCGGGCGGTCGCGGAAGGCAATTTTCGCGTGGCTTTGTTCGCCGGGCTTTGCACGGGGTTTGCTTGGTGTGCAAAGTATAACGGTTGGCTGCCCTTGGCTATCGGCGTTGCCGGGCTTTCCGCCAGGGTGATTTTTCCCCGCTTGCGGCCGCTTGATTGCGGGCGGCGATTTCTCGTTCTGGCCGTTATTGCCGGTGTGGCTTTGCTCGTATTTTCGCCAGTGTGGTGGGGACTCCGCGATGAAGGAGGCTATCGGGTCGTTCAGGAAAATCATGCCCGCTATCTTGTGGGCATCTCCGGGTGGCCGGCCTCTTGGCAGAGACAATTCGCCAACCATGAGTTTTTCGACGGCCCGCTGAGTTGGCTGGGGCTGTTTTTGATGGTGCTGTTTTCCGGCGTGGGTTCCCGCTGGGAGCGAAAGGACAACGCACTGCCTGAACCCGGCTTTCGCCATTGGCTTTGGCTTGGTTGCCTGGCGGGTTTCGTCGCCATACTGGGAATGGGATGGGGAACCAGCCAGCTTTTGGGAACCATCGGTTTCGGTTGGTTGGCCTTGGCTTGTCCGTGGTGGCGAACAACGAAATCGCCGGATTCGGCTCCGTCCGATCTTGCCTATTGGCTGATTGCCGCTTGGTTTATCGGGCTGTTTTTGACCACGCCGCTTTATGCGCCTTATCCGCGTTTATCGCTGCCCTGGTTAATGGCTGCTTGGATTACAGCGGCGGCGATGATAGGTTCCCAATCGTGCCAAGAATTCTTGCGAGGGAATCGCGGTTGGCAATCGACAACAAAAGGAACCGCCCTGCTGGTAATGATCGGGCTGGCGGCGGTCTTGGGATTGGCCGGCAAAATGTTCGCGGGAGTTCGCCCCGCTTTCGCGACTTGGGAAGATCGCACGGATATGGAACAAGTCGCTCGGCAAATTCGCCGGCAGGTACTTTCAGACTATGATGGGCAAACCGTGATTTACACCTTCGCGGAACCGGCCCTTTATTATCATTTGCGCGAACGAACTTTCGCTGGTGGCCCCCGTGGCGGATCTCAGTTTCGCGGAGCGGGAAAGCCCGCTGCCGGTGTTGTTAGCCATCGGTCCGCACGCCCGCCGCAGCGGCGATTTTCAGAGAGACTTTCAAACGCATGCCCACCAATTCGAGCTGCTGAAAACCTTTCGCTATCAGCCCAGCGATTTGGTGTTATTGAACCAATATAGTCCCGAAAGGTTGCACGATGCGAATTTTCAGAAAGAACAAACCATTCAACTCTATCTACGAAAACACCGCGAATAGTTCATTCCTCCCAAAACTCTCTGTTAAACCAGTTTGACTAACAGGGCAGCATTGCGCGGTTTCGGCAATCGGTACGAGAAGCGGTTCTCCGCCGGGGAGTCTAAAAAATCTGCCGCCTTTATTGAAATTTCCGGTTGTAGGAAGCGATGAATAAGGTATCTCGCGACTAAGCACTCTGGTACGAATTCCGTTGACCTTACTGAGGCGGCACGAAACATGGATGAACAGGCAACTCCGAACTTTGAATCGCCCGAATCCGCTCAGGATAAAGGAGTAATGCGGCGACGACTGGGGCGGGGCTTGAATGCGCTGTTGGGTGGAGCCGTTCCCGATTCCCAAGCGAACGAACTTGCCGGCGATTCTGAAATGGCGATCAAGCCCAGCGATGAAATCTCGGTGGAGCTGATCGAACGCAATCCGTTTCAGCCGCGAAAAGAATTCGACAAAGAGTCGATTCAAGAACTCGCCGAAAGCATGATGACGCACGGCGTGCTTCAGCCGTTGTTGGTGCGTCCACAGAACGGAGGCTATCAACTTATCGCCGGTGAACGCCGCTGGTTGGCGGCCAAAGAAGCGGGCATCGAAACCGTGCCCTGCCGGGTGCTGGAACTCGAAGACAAAAACGTCTGCGAAGTCGCTTTGGTCGAAAACGTGCAGCGGAAGGATCTCGGCGACCTGGAAAAAGCCAAAGCATTCCAAGATTACCTAGACCGCTTCGGCGGCACGCCGAACGATCTGGCGAAACAACTCGGCATGAACCGTTCCACGGTCTCGAACTTTATCCGCTTGTTGGGCCTGCCGGACCCGGTGAAAAAAGCGCTCAACGCGGGCCGAATTTCCAACGGCCACGCCCGCTCGTTGTTGTCGCTGGAAGAACGAGATCAGATCGAATTGTGCAAGCTGATTCAGCGAGATTCGCTTTCCGTCCGCAAAACCGAAGACGCCGTCAAGAAGCTGTTGGGACGGGAAGAACCCGCCCCCGACACGATCCCCTTCGAGCAGAAACCGGATGAAAACGCGGAAGCCAACGCGCCCACGGAACAGGCCGAAAAATCCAACCATATCGTTTCGCTGGAAGGCCAACTCCGCGAATGTTTGGGAACCAAAGTGGAAATCCGCGTGACCGGAAAAGACACCGGGCGGATTAGCGTGGAGTTCAACAACAATGCCGAGTTTGAACGTCTCGTCAACGCCCTGCGAACGGCGGGCGAAACGCAGCAACCCCACGCCGAAGCCGCCTGAGGGCTTCCGAAAATGTTTCCGGCGGGAATTATTCCCCGAGGCCGAAGTCGGCGGGATCGAAGTTTTGCACGCGGGCGGCAGTCGCAGCCTCTTTGAGTTTGGAGACCACAAAATGCTTGTGGTTGGCGACCGCCTGTTCGGTGAGGCCCAATCGCCCGGCGACGTGCTTGTTCGCCAAACCATTCACGAACAGCAATTCGATGCACTTCAGCCGTTCGTACTCGCCGCGCTCCCGCCAACCGGCGATGAGGTTTTGAAGGCATTGGCCGATGATTTGGCACTCGGCCACGCGGCGTTCCCGACTTCTCGCCAAACTAGAGGCCGGGCGAACTTTCCCCGCCGGTTCGGGGCCGGCTTCTTCATCGTGCAGCAGCAAGGGAATGGTGGGCCGACGGCCTTCGCGGCGCATTTGGTCGGTGAGTTTGTGTGCGGCGATGGAAAACAAATACGATTCCAAAGGCGTGCGGTCATCGTAATTCGGCAGGCTTACCAGAAACCCCAAGAAGGTTTCTTGAACCACATCTTCACTCGCAGTCCGATTTCGCAACCGACTATTGACGAAAGCCAATAACCGCCCCTCGAAGCGGTTAATCAGTTCCTCCCAGGCCGAGGAATCTCCCGCGCGAATTCGGTCGATCAGTTGTTGCTCGGAAAATGCAGCGGACATGGGAAGTTGCGTGCCCTGAGAAGGATGAGTGGTCACTGAATCTTATTTGGCCTGTGATAGAGAAAAAGGTCAAATTCTTCCCAACCAAAAAGGCGAAACTTATTTGTTTTCAGTCAATTATGAATTTCCGGACAGACACGAGATAGGAAAGCTTATGTTGCAATGATAGAGCATGGTTCGCCCCATTCATTGCTCTTGACATTCTGCCGGGAGCGGCATTGGTTGTCAAATGTTTTTCGCTTCAGAGACAAGCTCTGGCCAACCGCAAGCGCCTACAGCCGGTTTTTTTGGGAGTGGCGGGCGATGGATTGGGACTTGCGGATGATGCGGCGGATGAACGCGGCATCTTGCGAGTTCAGCGAGCGCTGAAAATACCCGTGCAAAAACCGCTCCCAAGTATCGCCCGGCAAGCGGCGGGAGGAATAATGCAGTTGCGCAAGGTCTTTAACGATCCAATGCGAACGCAAATGCCGTCGCTGCCGAACGCGGCCCAGATCGATCACGAACATTTCCGCATCGAGGTTTCGCTGGGGAACCAATAGATGCGTGAGGTAAAAATCCTGATGGTGCATGCCCGCCTCGTGCATCTTGCGGGCAATCGCGGCCACGCGGGTTGTCAGCGCATGGGATTGGGCGAGGATTTCACCGGGCACATCGCCGATTTCCATCGGGCGTTGGGCGAGTTCCCGCGGGAATTGGGTTGCGACCCAGTCCGAGACTTTGATGCAGTTCTCAATCGCCGCCGTCATGAGGAATGAAGATGCCCCCGCGTGCCCATAAGCCACGGGGGTCATGGTGGGAATGCCGATTTCGTGAAAGCGCAGGATCGCGTTCCATTCGTTCTCCGCACCGAGAATCGGCCGCCTCAAACGGATCAGCGGTTTCAGGTATTCCTTCATCGGCGAGGGGCCGTGCCGTTTGATGTAAAACGCCCGCGACCCGCCACCGGGCAAGGGCAATTCAAACCGCGTGGTAATTCGCTGGCTCAGCAGATTCTTGGCGACTTCCCCGCCTTCAAAATCCATCAGGGCTTGGAACGTGGTCAGCCCGTGCTTTTGCAACGCCGCCGCGAACTCGGCATTGACGATCAGTTTGCCATCGTCCCAATCTTCAAGCACGAAATTTTTCATGGAGCACCTCTTGGAAGACTTCCAGCGTTTTGGCGATATTGGTTTGGATGGTCATTTGCTGGGCGGTGGCCCAACAATGGGCGGCCATGTCTTGGCGGGCCGATGCCGTTAATTCGAAATGATGGTCGAGGCAATCCACCATTTCGCCGACCGCATGGACTTGGGAAATCAGATAGCCATTCTTGCCCGCTTCCAGAATGTCCGCTCCGCCGGAGGAGGTGGTGGTCATCACGGGCAGTCCGCAGGCCATCGCTTCCAAGACCACGTTGGGAAAGGGTTCGTAAGCGGTGGGCAATAAGAACAAATCGCCCGCTCCGTAAAAGCGGGCGATGTCGCTGCGGCGACCGGCGAAGATCACGCGGGTTCCCACGCCGCAATCGGCGGCGATTCGGCGAAACCGCCGTTCCGGCCCCGTGCCCAACACGATCAGCCTTAAAGCAGAATGCCGAGTCTGAGCCAGCGCCTTCAAAATGGACCTTAAGCCTTTGCCTTCAAAATCCATCGAGGCAAAGACTAATAAGGGTTCCTCGGCGGAAAGGCCGAACTCTTCGCGGACCTCTGCCGAGGCTTTTCGCCGGCCCGGATGAAACGCGGTGATGTCCACGCCGTTGTGAATCGTGCGGATTTTCTCTTCGGGAATGCGGTAATACTCTTGCACCAGTTTGCGGTCGAGCAGCGATTGCGTGACCACCCGGCGGGTTTTGTCGCTGCGGTAAATCGTGCGTTCCAAATCGATCAGCGTGCGATGCCGGGGGTTGATGCCTTCTAGCCAACGCCTAGCGAGTCCGGGATAATTGACCTGCACCCAATGCGATTGCAACCGCTCGGTAACGCGGACGGCATCCAACCCGAAAGACCGGCCCAGACCATACACCAAATCGAAGCGGCCCTCGACAGCGATTCGTCCCGCGTTCTCGGCGAAGGAACGGTTGTGCGTCCAAGAAGTCAAGCGATTGACGGCGACTTTGCGGAACGCGACTTCCTCGGCCAATTCTTCATCGATGCGTTCGCCGATGATGGTGACCTCATGCCCAAGCCCCATCAGCCTGCGCGAGCACCACGCAATAGCGCTCCGACCCGCCATGCTGGAGGGAATATCGTTTTTTGACCAAGGCAAGCTTCATTTCCGGGCCTTCATTTCAATTCACCCGCTAGCCATAAATTATGAGGATTGAGGATGGGAAATAGAGGATAGAGGATAGAGGATGGGAAATGGAGGATATGCTTTCCTCTCTATAAATGTGACACAACCATAAAGATTACGGCGATCCGTGAGCGCCAAGGCGCTCATTTGAGATCCCAATGGAATCGTGCGAGATCGCATGTGTCATTGTCAATTATTACTACCACACGAATATAGATTGTTTATTATATAGTGCCGATCTCGATTTTTGCCTGTTGAAAGTAGCCCTTAATCCGCTCTGGGAGAATGGCGATCTCTTTCAGGATTTTGCGGATCGTGTTGATAAAACCTGAAGTATCCTCGGGAAGCGGTTTGTTCTTGAGACTCGCTTTCAAATCATTATGAAGAAACTCCTCGGGGTTGTACTCGGGACTATATCGCGGCAGCCAGACGAGTTGAATTTCATCGGGGTGGTTGTCGACCCATTTCTCAACCGCTCCCGCCGTGTGAACGGGGTGATGGTCGAGCACGAGAAACACTTTGCGATCGGATGAGGCAATCAGGTGTTCGAGAAAGTCGATGAACTTGTGCGCGGTCAGTGTTCCGGAAAACAGATCGAATGTCAAATCGCCCTCGGGAGTGACGCTGGCGATTAGGTTTTGCTGAATGCGGATTTTCGGAACGTCCAGCACGGGGGTTTGCCCAATCGGGGCGTAACTGGTGCCGATCTGGTCGTGCAAGTTGATCCCCGCCTCGTCCAAGAAATGCAGTTGACCGTCTTCCTCATCCGCCTGCTTTTCCGCGTCTGGCAGAGTGTCTTCTTCGAATTCCCGCACTTCATCCGGGTCTTGTTCCCGCGCATGGCGCGCTGGCTTTTGCGGCGTCATCTTCCAGCGATGAAGATAGTTCCCAACGCCTTGCTCAGACAGATCGACTCCGTAGCGATTCCAAATCAATGCTTGCACCGCCCGCCGCGTCCAAGTCGCGAACGGGATATCAAAAGCTTCGGGTGTCGCGTCTAGGATGATCGCCTGCAGAATCTTTTCCTCAGCGGGCGTCAGAAGCCTGCCAGTTCCCAGGGGTCGACCTTGAGGCCGCAGGTTGAGTGCCTCCTCGCCGCGTTCGCGGTAGGCCCGACACCACGTTCCGACGGCATTCTCGCTAACACCAAAAGTCGTGGCGGCGTCTTTCTGGCTCATGTTCAAATCGACGACCGCGCGACTGCTAGTCTTCGCAGCATTTCCAATGTTTCAGACGACAAACTCCGTGCATCGGGCAAATCCATTGCAGATCCCGTTCCACCACACAGCAGGATACTAAAACCCCCGTCACTCACTCTCACGATCATACCATAAAAGTCCGAACTATTCAAAACATCTAGTTTCCTTTGGGAGTAATAAATTGAAGATAGCCAAATGCTTTTTCTATCCTCTAGCTTCCATCTTCTATCCTCTATTGCTTTTTGGCTTGCGTTCACGATGCTGCCGAGGGGGGCAAACGGTAACGGTTGAGGACTCGCACTGCGGTGTGGAAAACTTGATCGGGGGTGAGCAGCCGCATGCAATCGTGATGGCCTAGTGGGCAGATGCGTTGTTGACAGGGGCCGCAATCCACGTTGAGTTGTAGGTGGATCGCTTTCTCGTAGGACGTTTCGCTCCAGGCGATGTGCGTGGGGCCGAAAAGTGTGACCACAGGAACCCCGAAGGGCGGGGCGAAATGCCGAGGTCCGGAATCCGTGGTGATGAGCAGTTCCGAGGCGCGGACGGCGGCTTTCGTCAAACCGATGCCGGGGGGAACATTGGCCAAGCTGGTGACGAGCGGATGCCGGGCATCCCTCACAATTTGCAGGGCTTGCTCGCGTTCCGCCGGGCCGCATAAAACCAGCACGGTTTTGTGCTGCGTCTCCGCGAGCCTGCGGGCCAATTCGGCGAAATGCTCGGCGGGCCAATGCTTGGCGGCTCCGAAGGCTCCGCCGGGGTTCAGGCAAATCACACCCAAGGTAGCCAAGCGGGAATCTTGCGTGGTCCAATACTCTTTCAGGCGTTTTTCGTCTTCGGGCAGCGTGACCAACTCCATGCGGCGGGGGCGGTCGGCACAACCCAAATGCTCGGCCAGCCGAAGATATTCATCCAGCACGGGATGCGGTTCGGTCTTGGGCTTGGGGGTGACGCCATCGGTTAGCAGCCAGCCGCGCATGTCGCGGCGAAATCCCACCCGCCGACGTGCCCCGGAAAGGCTGGCCATCATGCCGGTGCGGAACGAGTTGGGCAACAGCACCGCCATGCGGAATTTTTCCTGCCGCAACCGCTTGATGATTCGCCAACCGCGATGCTTGGGATCTTTCCCGCGCGGGTCGAACAAAATCGTGCGGTCGATGCTGTGCAGCCCGGCCAGCACATCCGCCACGTAAGGCCGCATCACGCCGACGATTTCCTCATCGAGAAAATGCCGGCGAATCGCGCGCAGCGTCGGCGTGGCCATCACGGCATCGCCAATCCAGTTGGGCAAAAAAATCGCAATCTTCATCCGGCTTTACGCTCCGGGGTTGAAGGTTCGCCGTTGGCGGCGGCACTGGAAGGATGTGGCAGCGTCGCGGGGGATTCTCCGCCTCGAAGTTGCTGCAAAATCGCGGTCGTGGAGATGCCGGGGAGTTCACCTAAGGGCTTGACCTGGCCGCCATAAGATTCCACCAATTCCCACCCCACAATTTCCTGATGGGAATACGTGCCGCCCTTGACCAATAAATCCGGTTTGAGCCGGTCCAAAATTGCATGCGGCGTGGCTTCCTCGAACACCACGACATAATCCACCGCTTCCAAGGCGGCCAACATCGCGGCCCGTTGTTCCTGAGTAAAGATTGGGCGGTCGGGGGATTTGCCCAACTGCCGGACGCTGTCGTCGCTGTTGATCGCGACGATCAAACAGTCGCCTTCTTCCGCCGCCTGTTGCAGGTAACTCACATGGCCGATGTGCAGCACGTCGAAACAACCGTTGGTCAACACGATTCGCTGATTAAGTTTTCGGCGGGCCTCCACGTGGCGAGCTGAGTTCATCCAGCGAACAAATTTTTCCCGCCCGCCCGTGCCCATGCGGATCGTGCGTGACGAGATCGGTCAGGATTTCTTCCCGGCTGATGCAGACCACGCCGATTTGTTCGACTTCCAACCCGCCCGCCACATTCGCCAGGCGGGCGAGATTTTCGGGATCGATGCCGGCGGCGGCTGCCATGCCAATCATTGCCAGCACCATGTCGCCCGCGCCGGTGATGTCGTAAACTTCGCGTTTCCGCGTGGGAAACATTTCGCTGCTTCCATCTTGGCGAGTCAAGGCGATGCCGTCGCTGTCCAAGCGTGACGAACGCATAATCCAAATCCAACTCGGCACACAAAATCCGCCCCGCCGCGAAGGCATCTTCGGTCGTGCGGATCTCCCGCCCCGTGGCCCGGCTGGTTTCCAAGCGATTGGGCGTGACGGCGGTTGCTCCCACGTAAGCTCGGCAATCGCCGGAACCGGGTGGATCGACAATCACCGGAACCCCGCACGCTTTCGCGCGGGCGATCACTTTCCGAGCCACTTCGCCCGTGCAAACGCCCTTGGCATAATCGGAAATTAAGAACGGCTTGATAATCTTCCAATTTCGCAAGCACCGCATCCAACATTTCGTCGGCGATCTGCTGGAAATCGGCGTGCGAACTTCGCGGTCCACACGCAGCATTTGATGCGGATGCCGATGCTGTGCCCGCCCCAGATAACGCTGTTTCATCGTGGTGGGGCGATGGGAGTCGCACACCACGCCGGAGCAATCCACGCCCTTTTGTTCGAGTTCCAACCGAACGAGTCGGCCTTCCAAGTCCGTCCCGACCACGCCGGCCATTGTCACCTCGGCATCCAACCCGCGCAGCATATTGGCCACATTCGCCGCCCCGCCGAGCCGCACTTCCTGCCGGTCTTCCCGCAGCAAAATCACCGGGGCTTCCTGGCTGACGCGTTCGGCATCGCCCCACACGTAGCGGTCGAGAATCAAATCCCCGATCACCAAAATTCTCGGGCCGGCCCAAGTTTTGAACAATGTCAATCAGATGGTAGGACATTGCGGACGATCCTCGTCAAGCGGCTGGGGAATTCCATTTCCCGCCGAAATCTAGCTGGCAATGAGTGAAGCCGCGAATGATGGCAAGCCGGGCGAATTCGGTCAATCCCGAAATCGCGGCTATCGCCGAAAGCACTTTTCGCTACAATCCCGCCGGTTTGGTCAAGGGTCTAAAATCATGGGTCAAGGGCCGGAATTGCGATTGGTCCATTGCAATTTGGAGGGATGGAACTTGAATCACTCACCTAAACATTGCCAAAGCAAATGGATCACTTCCATCCTCCATCTTCTATCCTCCATCCTCTCTACTTTGCCCCACTGTCCCTTTGCCCCTCTGCCCCTTCTTCTGCTTTTTGCGTTCTGCACAACGGGGACTGCGAATGCGGAAGTGTTGCCCATTCAAGATGATGCCACGCTGCACGATGTGCAATTCGTGGGCACGAACGTCGGTTGGGCTGTGGGCGATCGCGGCGTGATTTGGCACACCATCAACGGCGGCCAAACTTGGGAGATCGTCCCATCGCCCGTGGAATGCCCGTTGAAAAGCATCTGCTTTTTGACCGACCGCGTGGGTTGGATTGCCGGCGGCGGAACGACCCCGCACACCCGCTTGAACTTCGGCGTGCTGCTGTTCACGAACAACGCCGGGCAATCGTGGCAGGTGCTGGCCAAAGAGAACGTGCCGCCGTTGGAATACGTCAAGTTCTTCGGACTCGAACGAGGCGTGGCCGTGGGAGCCGCCTCGCAAGAGCATCCCACCGGCGTATTGACCACCCAAAATGGCGGCAAAACTTGGGAACGGGTCTTAGGCGAAACACACACCGGCTGGCGAACGGCGGAATTTTTGGAACCCGAAGTCGGCGTGGTCGCGGGGCTTCGCGGACAGGTCAAACTCGTTGGCGGCGGGCGGTTGCTGGCCTCGCAATCGGGAACCAATGGACTGCAAAACGTGCGGGCCGTCACCATGAATAGCAACTATGGCGGCTGGCTCGCGGGCGATGGCGGGCTGGTGATGCAAACCGACAACGGCGGTGTGTCTTGGCATCCCCCCAAGGGAAAATTCCCGGCTGCCGCGAAGAACACGATAGATTTTCGGGCCGTCGCCGCGCGGGGAACTCACGTCTGGCTGGCGGGAAATCCCGGCAGCGTGGTCTGGCATTCCGCCGATTCCGGGCAAACATGGACCAAACAATTCACCCGGCAAACTGTGCCGATTTCCGCTTTGGAATTTACCTCGGAAACCACCGGCTGGGCCGTGGGAACAATGGGGATGATGCTCTGGACCGGCGACGGCGGAGAAACTTGGCGGACGATTCGCGGCGGCGACCGCCGGGCGGCGATCCTGGCGATCTCGGCCCGCCCTGCGCAAATCCCCTTCGCACTTTTAACGAAACTCAGCGGCGATGAAGGTTACCGGAGTGCCGTCTATCTTCCCGCCCGCCGAGACCTGGGCTTGGATGCCGCCGATTTCGCCAATTTGGATTTGCAACTCACCGAAGCCGTCGCCGTTGCGGGCGGATCTTCTGCCGAGTCGAGTTGGCGGCTTCCGTTGACGATTCCCGGATTGGAAAAGAATACGAAGCGTTTGCTGGCCGATTGGAACGCCCGCACGGAAAACCAGTTTTCCAATGTGTTCTCGGATGATCTGGTCAAGCAAATCTGCACTTGGCGACCGGAAATCATCGTGCTGAATTCCGCAGCCGAAGAGGATGCCCTCTCAAAATTGATTGCCGATGCCGTCATGCAAGCCATTGGGCGAGCCGCCGATCCCACGCTGAACCTCGCCCTGCAAGAACACGCCGGGTTGGGCACTTGGCGGGTGCGAAAAATCTATCAGGGTTTGCCGCCCGGCAGTGCGGGTGATGCGAACGTTGATCTTCACGAATATTTGCCCCGCCGTAAAACTTCACTGCAGACCGCGACTTCGCTCGCTGGCGCAAGGATCGAACCCGTCCGCCATGCCTCGGCAACGCGGGAAGCCTATCGGCTAATCTACGAGGGTACGAACCCCGCCAATTCCGGGATTGCTCATCGCGATTTCTTCGCCGGGCTGGCGGTGGCTCCCAATTCTTCTGCCCGGCGGGCGCTCTTGCCCGTCGATCCCGAAAAAGATGCCCAACGCAGGGCGGTCATCGAGCGGCAGCGAAACTTTCATGCCTATGTCGAACACGTGCTGCCCAAACCGCGGCACGCGATGCAGGTCATCGGCCAACTCAGACAAATCACGGCGGGAATGACCGACCGAGAAGCCGCCTTGGAACTCGCCAAACTCGCCGAAGCCTATCGCGGCCAATCGCAATGGGGGTTGGTGGAATCCACATTGGTTGAACTGGTCGAGCGTTATCCCAATGAACCCGCCGCCCAAGAGGCAATGCGATGGTTGTTTCAACTCTGGACCGCCGCCGAACCCGCTTGGCAGCGCGTGCGGAAAGAAAGCGTGACCCGCGGCACACTGCAAACCGATCCGGCGGGCATTCAAGAGCGAATTAACAACGCACTTGCAAAAGCGGCGCAGTCCGGCGGCGTGCAGCAAGCGGACTATCAACAACCCGCAACCGGGCCGGACCCCGTGCAATTTGTCACCACCGCCGGGGCCATGCAAATCAACAAAGATAAAGATTGGCGAACGGGAACGGTGGCCAACTGGCAACAACAAGGCGTGCAAATGGCAACATTGATCCGCCAAAAATCGCCCGCGCTGTTTATGGAACCGAACGTTCAATTTCCACTCGCGGCATTGATGCGTCAAAAGGGGGTCTATCGTCTCTCGGACAGCTACTATCGACGCTATCAAAGACTCGGCGATGATGACCGATGGAAAACGAACGCGAAGGGGGAACTTTGGCTCGTCAACCCCCTCGGCGAACCGCCCAAACCCATCGTGCAATGCCTGCCCACCAAGAATCGCCCCAAACTAGATGGCGTGCTTTCGGAAACCTGTTGGCAAGCGGCAAAGATACTAGCCCTTCAAGATCCCAAGACTGATGGGCTATATAAAACCGCCGGCGGAAAGAGCGAAGACGCATTTGTGATGCTATGTTACGACCGCGAGTTCCTCTATATTGCTGCAAGTGTCCCCCGCGTAGAACACGTTCCCACCGATGCGGCACAACTCGGCGGCCGGGAGCACGACGCCGACTTATCGCCGTTTGATCGGCTTTCGCTCGCTATAGACGTAGACCGTGACTATGCCACTTGGTATGTGTTGGAGATGGATCAACGCGGTTGGACGCGAGATAAATGCTGGCAGGATTCAGGCTGGAATCCCAAATGGTACGTGGCGGCGGAATCGGATGAAAAGCGCTGGCGAATCGAAGCCGCGATTCCCTTAAACGAACTCGTCCCGGAAACGCCGAAGCCGGGAATGACTTGGGCCGTGGGAGTTGTCCGCACGATGCCGGCTGTCGGTACGCAAGGCTGGCCGGAAGCCGGCGGTTCTAAACCCCGCCCCGAATCTTTCGGCTTGTTGCGGTTTGAATAGCAATCGAGCCCATGTTTCGCGGTAGCCTGCGAGGAGTGTCAATGGCTCTAGTATTTGGCATGGATGAAGCCGGTTACGGCCCGAACCTCGGCCCGCTCGTCATCACCGTAACGGCCTGGGAGGTTCCCGGTTCGCCCCACGCCTTCGACTTTTGGGAACAACTCAGCCCGATCGTCGCCAAACCGAGCGACAAGACCAAAATTAGCGGTCGCATTGTCGTGGGCGATTCCAAAGCGGTCTATACTCCCGCGCGGGGGCTTGGCTTATTGGAAGAGTCCGTGTTAGTCATCCTCAACTGCCTCCATCCGCCGGCAAGTACCTTTCAAGAGTTGCAAAAATCGCTGGTCAACTCTTCAATCGAACTCGCAGACCACGAACCGTGGTACGCCGAAGAGTTAACGATCCCTCACGCAACAACGAGACAGCCCGAACTTACCGCGAAATGGGAAACAGTTTGTAAAGCAGCGGGGATCATGTTGCGAGGCGTCGCGAGCGATCTCGTGCTGACGGAACGCTATAACAAAACCGTCCGCCAATATAACAACAAAGGGCTGGCATTATCTCGCATCAGCCTGGCTTTGTTGCGAAGACTCTGGAATCCCGATAATCCCGACCCAATTTATATCGTGGCAGATAAACATGGCGGCAGAAACCGCTATGACGAATTGCTCGCCGAAGTATTAGACGATCACTTTGTATTTCGCTTGGAAGAAGGAACCGCCCGCAGCATATATCGAGTCGGGCAGACGGAGCTTTGCTTTCAGACCAAGGCCGAGTCGCATTTTCCCGTGGCGGTGGCTTCGATGGTCTCCAAGTATGTTCGCGAACTCGCGATGAGTTGTTTTAACAGGTTTTGGCAATCGCATCTGCCCGGCCTCAAACCGACGAAAGGCTACCCGGTGGATGCCCGCCGATTTCGCGAGGACATCGCCGAGGTTCAACAGAAACTAGGGATACCCGACGACATCCTTTGGCGCAAGCGCTAATGCCTATATCTATCATCCTTCGCCAAATCGCTGAGCGGCAAGGCGCTCATGGAAATCCTAGTCCTGCGATAGGGCGACTTGAATTTGGCGGATGTGTTCCGGCGTGGTGCCGCAACAGCCGCCGATGAGTGCGGCCCCCGCTGCCCGCCATTTCATGGCCTCCGCCGCATAGTTGGCGGGGTGCTGCATGGGGGTGGCTATCCAGCCTTGCTGTTCATCATGGCAACCGGCGTTCGCATAGGCTCCCCAGGGAAGATCGGGAAGCAAGGTCTTCAACTCTGCAATCGCGGCAGGCACGGTGGCGACCGGCAAGCAATTCACCAAAATCCCCGCCGGCTGAAAAGGCAACACGGCGGTTGCGGCATCTATCAGCGTTTCCCCGGAGAGCAAGCGGGCGTTGCTGCCGCAGACAAAACTCACCAGAACCGGCAATCCTGTTTGCGATGCCGCCCGCGCGGCGGCGACCGCTTCGCGGATCGTGTTTTGCGTTTCGACCAAAATCAAATCGACCCCCGCTGCCGCCAATAGCTCGGCAATCTCTGCGTGTGCAACCGCCAAAGTCGCCTCATCGGGCACGGCGTGGGGAGTGTAACAGTCTTCCACGGGCGATTGAGAACCTGCCACCCACACGGGATGATCTGCATTCAAAGCCGCCTCGCGGGCCAAGTGGACGGCTTGAACCGTCAACTCGCCGGCTCGATCTCCCATTCCGGCTCGGTCGAGGTTGCGGCGATGGCAGCGAAACGTGTTCGCGCGTAATCAATTCCGCCCCCGCGTTGACATAATCCGCATGAATCTGCCGAACGAGTTGCGGGCAGGACAAGAGGGCTGCCGCCGACCAAAGTTTGTCATCCAGTGGAAAACCTCGCCGGCTGAGTTCCGTTCCCAATCCGCCATCCAAGAGCAGTACGCGGCGTTCCCTCAATCGGTCCAGAAAGCTCGGCAAGAAAACCCTTTCCTACTCCGATCCGAAGTCCGGTTCCGCTAGTCGCTCCGGTTTTGTTTCGCCGGTGGCAGGCAACCGGGCTTGAACTTCCTTGACGTATTTTTTCAAGGGGCCGCGAAGGTCGGATTTCTTTTCGGCATCGAACTGATCCAAAAGTTCTTTGGCGCGGGCGTGGTCGTTTTGAAGACTGGCAATCACGGCTTGGCCGGCAAGGGCTTTGGTGCGATATTCCTCTTCGAGCGCATCCCCTTCAAGTTTTCTCATCTCTCCGAAAACTTGAGATGCACGATTGTATTGCAATCTTCGTAAATACAAGATTCCCAATTGCTCCATCGCCTGATAACGGTAGCGCTTATCTGGCGGCTGATAATCGATGACCGCTTTCCAAGCATCGACATCATCGGCAAAATTCTGGCTGGCCAGTTGATACTGTGCGGATGCTGTTTCCTTTTTGGGGATTCTCGGCTTGGTGGGGGCGGGAAGGCTGAACGGGTCCGCCGGCCTAATCCACCAACCGATTCCGGCGGAAGCGGCGGCGAACACTAGACAAACCGCAAGGTAAGTCGCAAATTTTCGGCCTCGGCTCCAGCGGGAGATCCGCCCGGCCCAACCCGCTTGAGCCTCGATCTCGTCCACATCCACGTCGAACCCGGACAAATAAAGCGATTGGGGTTCGACTTCGGCTTTGAGCGCGGCCTGAATCTTTTTCACGTCCTTTAACGCCGCTGAAGCATTCGGATAGCGTTTTTCGGGATCTTTCGCCATCAGCTTATGCACGATTTGGCAGAGGGCCGGGGGCAAATCCGGTCGGCGATCTCTCAGCCGGGGCGGCTTTTGGTTGAGATGCTGGATCGCCACGCTCATCGCGGTCTCCCCGCGAAACGGCGGTTCGCCCGCCAGCATGTGAAAGCAAGTCACGCCCAGCGAATACAAATCGCTGCGTTGGTCCAACTTTTGGCCGTGAACTTGTTCGGGACTCATGTAAAGCGGCGTGCCCATCGTGGTGCCGACCTGCGTGAGTTCCACCGCGGAAGTCCGCACGTCCGGCTGCGCCAATTGGGCCAGCCCGAAGTCGGCCACTTTAATCACGCCTTTCTGAGTGATAAGGATGTTTTCCGGTTTGATGTCCCGATGCACAATTCCCGCCGTGCCCGCTCTGTCTAATGCCAGCAGAATTTGCTTCGTGAAATGCAGGCCCATTTGTGCATTGGGCGGACCTTTGCGGCGAATGTATTCGCGAAGATTCAGCCCTTTCACGTATTCCTGGGCGATAAAGTGAAAGCCCTCTTCTTTCCCGACCAGAAAAACTTGAACAATGTTGGGATGGGACAAGCTGGCCGCCGCCCGGGCTTCCCTTTCAAACCGCTTCAAAAAAACTGAATTGGCTTTGAGTTCAGGCCGCAGAATTTTCAGAGCCACCTTGCGGCTGAGCGACGTCTGGTCTGCCAAATAGACTTCCGCCATCCCCCCCCGGCCCAAGAGCCGCAAGAGGCGAAACTCGCCCAACGTGCGATTTGCGAAATCCTCGAAGATGGGAGCCAGCGGTTCTTCCTCATCGAGAACCCACGGCTGTGTCAGCTCTGGAGATTTCTGCAAATCTTTGGGTGTGAGAGATTCCTCTGTATTTGCGTTTGCGTCGTTCACAAGCCTACTGACCGATTAAGGAAAAACACTGGCCGACAATGAATCGTAGCGAAAAAAAACGCATTTTGCATCGGTTTATCATAAGCGGTTTCCAGGCGATGTGGAAAGCATTAAAGTCTGCGGCCTTCGCCAATTCGTTGACCCTCGGCGGAGGCCGCCTATAATCCTGCCAGAGTGACAGACCACAATCAGTAAGCGTTCAGCATTCGGCAATCAGCTTTCAGCTTAAAAATTTTGGCTCGATTGCGATTTCAGGTTGGCTGTGGACAATCAATTTCTTCCAGGTTTTCCGCCCTTTCGTGGCGAAAAGGCATTGGCAATCCGCGGTCAACCCGAAATCAAAGTTGAGGCAATACTTTTGATTTACCTTGAAGAAACGCTGACCGCTGACCGCTTGCTAAACCCAGTTTCAGACACCAAAAAACCTGACTCGAATTGGAATGGAACGCAAAATCCCCATGACTGATCGCCCCCAAACTTTAAGAGAACTTCGAGACAGCGGCTACCGTTCCCTGCCCGTGAAAATCGAAATGCGACGCAATCTGCTACGAAAACTTCGGCGGAACGAGCCGGTGTTTCCGGGGATTGTGGGCTATGAAGAAACGGTGTTCCCCCAGGTCCAAAATGCGATTCTCTCGCAACATGATCTCTTATTTCTGGGGCTGCGCGGGCAGGGTAAAACCCGCATGCTTCGCCTGTTGACCAACCTGCTGGATGATGTTCTGCCCATCGTCGCCGGTTCGGACGTGAACGATGATCCGTTCGATCCGCTTTCCAAATACGCCCGCGATTTACTGGAACAAAAAGGCGATGAGACCCCGATTGAATGGATCGGCCGCGACCGCCGCTATCACGAAAAACTGGCCACGCCGGACGTAACGATTGCCGATCTGATTGGGGAAGTCGATCTCATCAAGCACGCCGAAGGCCGGCATCTGGCGAGCGAAGACGTGATGCACTTCGGACTGATTCCCCGTTCCAACCGGGGGATTTTCTGCATGAACGAGTTGCCGGATCTCAGCCCGAAGATTCAAGTCGGGCTGTTTAACGTGTTGGAAGAAAGGGACGTGCAAATTCGCGGGTTTCCCATTCGACTGAATCTGGATTTGTGCCTGGTTTTCAGCGCCAACCCGGAAGATTACACCAACCGCGGCCGCTTGGTCACGCCGTTGAAAGACCGCATCGGTTCGGTCATTCGCACGCATTATCCGCTGACGAGGGAATTGGGCATCGCGATCACGGAGGAAAACGCCTGGACCGAGCGTAGGCCGGAAAGCGATGGCGAACAGCACGTCGAAGTCGTCGTGCCCGGTTTTATGAAGGAAATTGTGGAAGAGGTTTCGCGCTTGGCCCGCAGTAGTCCGCACGTCAATCAAGCCTCCGGCGTGAGCGTGCGAATGTCGATTGCGAACTACGAAAACATGATCTCCAACGCCGAACGCCGGGCCGTGATTTTAGGCGAAGAATCCACGGTGGCCCGCATCAGCGATCTGTCGTATCTTTCGGCCAGCGCGGGGGAAAATGGAACTCAGCATGAGCGAAGACACCGGCGAAGAAGACAGACTCTGCGAACGCCTGATCGAAGAAGCGGTGAAGACTTTGTTCGATCAACATTTTCAGACCAAGGAATTTCGCAATGTGGTGGATTACTTCGAGAACGGCCACGTACTGGAAGTGGGAGACAAACTCGCCGCCACGGAACTCTTGAGCCGAGTGGATGCCATCAAGGGCTTTAGCCGGCAAATTGCGCGGGCGGCTTCCGAATTAGAACCCAACCTCACCCCCGGCCCATTCGCCCCCGGATTGCAGGCAGCAGTCGCAGAATTTTTGTTGGAAGGTTTGCACTGCAACAACCGACTCAACAAAAAACCCGTCACCGGCGGCACGCGCTATGGGTTGTAAGACCAAGAGCGTTTGTGTGGGTGATGTCAACCGGCTGCCAAGTCAGTTCGCGTTGACTGGGCATAAAAAACCCTCCATTGTTTCGCCTTGATCCTGTGGGTGATACCTCTTGGCCCGAATCGGAACCACAAACGGCATCAACTTCAGTATTTGGCTTGGAGAGGTTATTGCTGTAAGCTGTTATTATTGTTGGTTTTACAAGTGGAGCCGAAGGGATTTGAACCCTCGACCTCTGCATTGCGAACGCAGCGCTCTCCCAACTGAGCTACGGCCCCGGTACGCGAAAGATTGTAGGGGAATTGATTCCTTTTGCAAAGTCTATTGATCGGAAACTTTTTGAACCAGGTGCTGTCCGCAGGTGGGGTTTGGAATCAAGAACTGAGTGTTTTTGCGGCGGGGGTGAGATTGGTTCCGCTTGATACTCAGGGATTTCAAAGGGTGGATTGCTTCCTCTTTGGATAAGTGGCCGGGTGTTTGGGTGTTTCGGGCTGATCTTGACCCATTTGGCGAAATGGTTATCTTTCCGCCCGCGCGATTCCGCGCGGGGCTGAAGGTCCGTTTGGATCATCGCGTTGGGTTTCATCAAGGAAGAGGGAGTCGTGCTGCGGATTCGCCGGATGGGCTGGATGCCGGTTCTCGTCGTGGGCCTGCTAGGGGCAGTGCTTGCGGGGTGTGGCGGCCAGCGGTTCGTCAAACTGCGGCCCCAACCCCATAACCCTTTGAGCGAACAACTTCGGCTCACGGCCAAGGGCGGGCCGGAACCCAGCAAACGTACGATTCAACTTCTCAGACGCTACGCACTGCCCATCGGGCGGTTTGCGAACACCGAAGATTTGATCGCCAAACTTTCTGTGCTGCATGAGCGCGAACCCTCCGCCGAGAGTTGTTACGCCTTGGCGGAACTGAGTTACATTGCCGCCGTCAAACACCGCATGAGCAACGCGCACCGGGCACAGGAATGGTATCTGAATTGCGTGGCCCAATCTTATGCCTATTTGTTTGATGCCAAGTTCCACCAAGAGCGAAATCCTTACGATCCCCAGTTTCGCGGGGCGTGCGATTTATACAATTCCGCTTTGGAAAGCTGCCTGCGCATCGCCCGGCGCGAGGGCACGTTCAGACCCGGCGGGACGCTTCGCGTGGAGACCTGCGACCACACGTTGGAAGTTTCGATCTCGGCCCGCGGCTTTCAATGGGAAGCCGAGGACTTCGACAGTTTCGAGTTCGTTTCCGACTATGATGTGGAAGGCTTAAAGAACCGCTACCGCACGTTCGGATTGGGCGTGCCTTTAATCGCGATTCGCAAAAACGGCAGCGCTCCGCCGGATGTGGAACGCTATTACGCGAGGGGGTTGTGTTTCCCGGTGACGGCGTTCCTGCGATTGCAAACTGCCGAATCGGGTGATCCGGCGGCTCCCGGAACCCCGCCCCGGCATCTGAAAGCGGAGTTGGAATTGTTCGATCCCTTGGAACTGACCGATGTGCAAGTCGCGGGCCGCACGGTTCCTTTGGAAAGCGATCTCAGCACGCCTTTGGCGTATTTTCTGAACGATCCCAACATTCAAAAGTTGGATACTTTCGGGCTGTTGCATCCCGACAAAATCCGCAAGATCGCCGGGCTTTACATGGTGCAGCCTTATCAGCCCGGCAAAATTCCGGTGGTGATGGTGCATGGCCTCTGGTCCAGCCCGATGACTTGGATGGAAGCGCTCAACGATTTGCGGAGCGATCCGGTGCTTCGCGAGAAATATCAGTTCTGGTTTTATCTGTATCCCACGGGCGAACCGTTTTGGAAGTCGGCGGCGGATTTAAGAGATTCGCTTGCCGCGATGCACGACACCTTCGCGGACCGAGACCAAGGCAATCGCCTGGATGACATGGTGTTGGTCGGCCACAGCATGGGCGGTTTGATTTCCCGGTTGATCACTTACGACAGCGGCGAGACGTATTGGAACCACATCAGTCGCACGCCGTTCGCGCAGCTCAAAGCGCCGCCAGAAGTCAAAAGGCAAATTCAGCGGGTGTACTTTTTTGAGCCGAACCCTTCAGTCTCGCGGGTCATCACGATTGCCACTCCGCACCGGGGCAGCGAATACGCCAACAACCTCACCCGTTGGCTGGGCCGGCATTTGATTTCGATTCCCAAAATCACGCTGAATACCACCAAGCAATTGTTTGAACTCAACCCCGGCGCGTTTCGCATTGATGACTCGGACATGGTGACCACCAGCTTGGATTCGCTTTCCCCCCAATCGCCCATTTTGCAAGCGATGATGCAAACCTCGCCCTCGCGGGACGTGATCTATCACAATGTTGTGGGCGTGACCAAACACAACGTGCCTTTGGAAGAAAATACGGATGGCGTGGTGACTTATGCCAGCGCTCACTTGGCAAACGCGGCATCGGAAATCGTGGTCGAAGCCGAGCACAGCCAAGCCCATCGCCACCCGGCGACGATCCGCGAAATCCGCCGGATTCTACTCGAACACTTAGAGCAAACCCAAAGGCAACGCTTCCCCGTGGTTCCGGTATGGCATCAAACCTCGGCGACGGCCTCGACCGCCGTTTCCGGTCAAACCGCCGAGTTGCCGCCGCCGATTGACGTTCCTCCGCCGGCTACCTTTCAGCAACCCGACGAGATCCCATTCCAGAAAGAACCGCGAAGACTTCCCGCCTCAAGCCCATTTCGCGGGCCGTAACGGTTGGTTGGCCTCGCAACGAATGATGGGGCAACAATAGGTGGGTTTTGCTGCCCGAATGCCCGGAAAGTTGACGATAGAAAGAAGCCCCCTTTTCCGTTCCCGCACGAAGGAAGGATGAGCGAAACTTAAGGAGCCTCACCCCGCCCCAATCGTTTCGCCTGAACCTTGATGGAAAAGCCGTTTTCGCAATTCCAGATTCAACGGGACTTTCAACCGCATCGGTTGTTTCGCGGCGGGCATGCGCAGACGTTGGCGGGAAATTGCCTGCCGGGAGTTAGCTACCGTTCTTCCCCGGTGATTCATCGCGTGGAACTTCCCGATGGCGACATTGTCGCTTTGCACGATGATCGCCCGCCCGGTTGGCAAGAGACCGACCTAACCGCGTTTTTGGTTCACGGTTTGGGGGGGACTTCGCAAAGCCCTTACATGCAGCGGGTGGCGGGAAAGTTGGCCGCCCAAGGCGTGCGGGTATTCCGCATGGATTTAAGGGCCTGCGGAGCGGGTTCCGGGTTGGCTCGGTTGCCTTACCATCCCGGTCTTTCGCAGGATGGGCTTTGGGCGCGTAGGATATGTCGCCGATCTTTGCCCGCGTTCTCCGTTGGCGTTTGTGGGGTTTTCGCTGGGGGCGAATCTCGGGCTGAAAATGTTGGGCGAATTGCGAGACCGTCTGCCTTCCACACTCCGGCGGTGCATTGCCGTCAATCCGCCGATTGATCTGGACCAAGCCTCCTCCGCACTGGATCGGGTTTTCACGCGGATTTACAATGCTCGCTTCGTCAAATGCCTGCTTGAACAGGTGGAAAAATCACCTAAGTTAATCCGCCGAGATGCACTTTTACGCCAAAGCAAACGTCTGCGAAAGATTCGCGACTTCGACGAATACTACACCCGCGCTGTGTGGGGGTTTTCTTCCGTTTCGGATTTCTACGCCGCCGGCAGCGCGGCCTCTTGGCTGGAACACATCCGAGTGCCGACTTTGATTTTGGCCGCCGAGGATGATCCCATCGTGCCGGCTTCGATTTTTACGAACACTCCGCGTTCGACAAGCGTGCAGCTTCATCTCTCGAAAACCGGTGGGCACATGGGTTTTGTCGGTCGGCGCGGGATTGATGGCGACCGCCGCTGGATGGAATGGCGCGTCGTGGATTGGGTCACCGCCGAAGAACCCCGCATCGCTGCCACCAAAGCCGCCTGAGAGATTCTCTCTTGGACCGCTCAAAATCTCCAAGAGAATCCCTTCACGGATTTGTGCGCCGTGCGCACGGCTTTGCGCAGACTTGCTTTTCCGGGTTCTCGAAACAACTTATGATCGACCATTTCCAGTTCAACATTGTTCGAGAAATCAGTGAGTGGCAGAACAGTTATTTCTCGAACGATGCCTACTCATGCCATTGGTTTGAATGTCTCGTTCCACGCAGCACATCACCCCCTCTGCAATCACTAGCCACTTTCCCGAAGGGGGATTGTTTCGGCTATTGCAAGTGATTGCAGGGATGTTATTGGTGGCGCGGTTGCTCGAAGCTCCGGAAGCCGCCGTGCTGGGGAAGACGCTATGGATCACCCAGCTTTGGTTCGCGGCGGTTTTGATTTGGGCTTGGGATGCCTACCGTCGTCGGGATTTTCGTTTGCGGTGGGGTGTTGCGGACCTTGCCGTTTGGGTCGTGGTCGCGGGGCATGGAATTTCCACGGGAAAAGTGCTACGAGTCGGCGGGGATCAAAGGGCCGCGCTCAATCTGTTTTGGGAATGGGTGGGCTTAGGGTTCTCCTTCTTTTTGTTGCGGCAAGTTTTGCGAACCCGGCGAGATAGCCAGCGGTTGTTGGGCGTGATGCTCGCCGCAGCCGTGATGTTAGCGGGATATGGAATTTGGCAGCACTATGTCGAGTTGCCTCAGCTTGCGGGGAACTATGAGCGAATCATTCAGCAACTCGCCCAACCGCCGGGTTCGATCTCGCCGAATGAAGCCGCCCGGTTACAACAAGAGCTAGTCACGATGGACGTTCCGCTCAATCCCATTGGTCGTTCGCTTTGGGAAAACCGTTTGAAATCCACGGAACCCTTCGCCACCTTTGCCTTGGCGAATACGTTGGCGGGGTTTCTCGCGGGCTGGTTTTTCGTGGGGGCCGATTGCCGTTGGTTGGCGAAGCCACGCTGGCGAGTTCTCGCCAAGCTCGCCTGTCTGCTGGTCGTGGGTTATTGTTTGGTGTTGACGAAAAGCCGCACGGCTTGGGTTGGTTTTCTCGTCGGGTTGTTCGCTTGGGCTGCAATTCGCGGGCTGGACTCGTGGAAGTTCAGCCGACGATGGCTGCTTGCCGGTGCGGGATTGGTCTTCGTCGTGTTTGGGCTGTTTGCGATTGCGGGGCTGAGCGGCGGATTTGATCGGGAAGTGATTTCCGAAGCACCCAAGTCGTTGACGTATCGTCTGCAATACTGGGCTGGTGCTTGGGACGTGGTGCAGCATCAGCCCTGGTTAGGTACGGGGCCGGGGAATTTTCGTCCGCATTATTTGCATTATAAACTTCCCGAATCGAGCGAAGAAATCGCCGACCCGCACAATTGGGTATTGGATCTTTGGACGAGCGGCGGCTTGCCGGCACTTCTTGGGTTTCTGGCCTTGCTGGCCATTGCCGTTCGATCCGGTTGGCGATTGCGGAGCACGATTGATGAAAACCCGCCTCTGGAACTTCGTGCGGTCGGTCTTTCGGCTTGGGAACTGGTGGCGGGCTTGGCATTTTTCTTGGTGTTGTTCGTGCGTTGGTTGTCGGGGGAACTGTTTGAAGCCAATCTGTTTTTGTTGTGGGCCGGTTGGTGTGCGGCAGCTTGGATTTTTGGGCGAAACAGTTTCGGCCATCTGCCGTGGGTTGGGGTTCTCGCGGGCGGATTGGCGGTGTTGGTTCATCTGTTGGGGGCAGGCGGGATCGAGATGCCCGCCATCGTGCAAATGTTATTGTTGTTTGTCGTGTTTCTCTGCGGGGCAAACTGGGAATCGCTGCCGATAGCGAATGCGCCGATCAAATCCTCTTCCAAAACCGTGCTGGTGGTCTGTGGGTTGGCGGGGGCGGCGTTTGTGGCTTGCCTGATGACCGCGACCGTGCCGGTTTGGTATCGAAGTTTGTACGTTTTAAGCGGGGATGCGGCGATGAGCCGAGATTTCAACCCGCTTGCGGCGGAACAATGGTACGAACGGGCCGAGCGAGCCGATCCTTATTCGCCGGAACCGGCGGAGCGGTTGGCGGAGTTGGCTTTTCAGCGTTGGCGGGGGAATTTTTCAGAACGGGATTTTCGGCAAGCGATTCGGTATGGCCAATTGGCCATCGAACGCGACCCGGCTTCCAATCGCGGGTATCGTCGGCTGGGTCTCTGGTATTTTCAGCGGGCCGAGAAATTTCAGTCCACGGCCGATGCCAAACTTGCGGTGAAATACCTCTCGGAAGCGACGGCCCGTTATCCCCACTATGCCCCATTGCGGGCCGAGTTGGCCTTGGCTTATGATCGAGCGAAAGAATCCCAACCGGCGGCTTCAGAAGCCTTCAAGGCGTTGGAGTTGGACAACATCAACCGCGATGCCGGGCACAGCGACAAATTCTTGCCGCCGGACCTGTTAAAGACTTTGCAAGACATCGCCCGCTGAATTGGCTTGGGGAAATCGGCCTGTTTGCGGCCTTTCCCTGCTGGAATTGACCGATTGGCGATTGATCGGGGGGATTTCTTTTTTACAATGAAATGATTCGAGTTATTTTTTTGATTGCCAATTTTTCAGCAAAATCTGAGGGTTTCTATGAAGCTGGGAACGATATTCGTGGCTCTTGCGGTCGCGGCTTTGTGCATTACGGGGATTGTGTGGTACGCGAATGGCATCAACCCGATCGATGTCGTCAATTCAATCAAGGGGGCCGAGGCTCCGGGGTTGCCGATTTCCGAAACCGGCCCTTATCCCAAGGCGGTTTTAGTCGATCCTGATCACAATTTCGGCGTGATGGCCACCAAGACGAAGAAGTCGCATAAGTTCATCATCAAGAACGAAGGCGAAGCCCCGTTGAAACTGAAGATCAAAGGAACCTCTTGCACTTGTACGCTCAGCGAGTTGGCCAAGAACGAAATCCCCGCAGGCGAACAAGGGGAAGTCGAACTGACATGGGAGCCTCACGGCCCCGATGAGGAATTTCAGCAAAAATGCCGAGATTTGGACGAACGACCCCGAACACAAAATCGTGACGTTCACCATCAAAGGCCGAGTGGCCGATCTGCTGTCTTCCAACCCTGTGGGGGGGTGGATTCTGGAACATCTGGAACGAGACAAACCGGAAACGCTGAAAGCGGAAATCTATTCCGCAATTTTGGACGAGTTCAAGATCACTTCTGTTGAAGGCTCCGGAAAGAGCATTCACGTCACGCAGGAACCGCTCACGAAAGAGGAACTCGAAACGCTGAAAGCCAAATCGGGCTACCGTGTGACAGCGGTTTTCGAGCCGAAGGAATTGAAACTGGGAAAAATCGAAGAGAAAGTCACGGTCCATACGGATGTGGAAAAAGTCAAAGAAATCACCTTTCCCATTATGGGCGAGTTTTTGGGGTCAATCGCGGCCTTTCCCTATTGGCCCACCAAGACGAAACCCCCCGGCATGCAATGGATTCGCGAAAAGCTGCAAACGGATTTGGGCGAAATTCCCGCCGACAAGGGCGGCGAAGGTTGGTACAAACTCTTCGTGAGCGACATGCCGGAGGGCGTGCCGTTTGAAGTCAAAGACGTCGAATCCAGCATGAAGTCCGTGACGGCCCATATCAAGAAGTTGCCCACTCCCGCGAAAAGCACGCAGCAACGCTTCATCGTCACGTTCGAGGTCAAACCGGGGGTTCCTGCGGGAGCCTACGTCCAGAAAAACTCGGCCAAGGTGATTCTCAAGACCAACCACCCCTACGCGCCGGAAATCAAATTCTTCGTCTCTTTCCATGCGATCTGATGCTTTTCCTTCAGCCGGCCGCCTTCCGCTAGCCGGCGATGAGGGATTTCATTTCGCTGACGGCTTGTTCCATGCCGACCATCAGTGCGGGGCGACAATGCTGTGGCCGATGTTGAGTTCCATCAAATCCGGGATCTCGGCGATCGGCTGCACGTTTCGGTACGTCAAACCGTGGCCCATGTGCAACAACAAACCCTGTTCGAATGCGGTGCTCCCGGATTGGCTTAAGCGGTCTAACTCATCTTCCTGCTCATCGGGGTTCAGGGCGTTGGCATAGTTGCCGGTATGAAGTTCCACGGCGTCGGCTCCCAATCGGGCGGCGGCTTCCACTTGCGCGTTCGGGGTCGATGAATAAGCTCACCTCGATCCCCGCATCTTTCAAACGGGCCACGCATTCGCGGGTACGGGCTTCGTGGGCCAATAAATCCAAACCGCCTTCCGTAGTGATTTCCTCGCGTTTTTCGGGAACCAAAGTAACTTGGTCCGGCTTGACCTGAAGCGCGATTTGCACGATTTCCTCGGCCAAGGCCATTTCCAGATTGAGTTTGACGTGGACGGTTTCTTTCAGCAGATACAGATCCCGGTCTTGAATGTGCCGGCGGTCTTCGCGAAGGTGAACCGTGATGCCATCCGCTCCCCCCAATTCGGCTTGGACAGCGGCCCAAACCGGGTCGGGTTCGTAAGTTCGCCGGGCCTGCCGAACGGTGGCGACGTGATCGATATTGACTCCAAGCAAAGCCATCCGGGCGTTCTCCAGCAATCGAAAGGAAGGAAATTCGCCAACACATTGCATTTTGCGGGATTTTTGGCGTTGCAATGCTTATAATTCTCTCCATCAAAGCAAGCAACACAAATGGGAAACTCGTTTGTTAGATTATTGGAAAACATGCCACCCAAGGATCAAATTTTCATCGGAACCGTCACGCTGTTGCTGTGTGTGTTTGGGCTGGTCAACAGCGGTTGGATTCTCGACAATACGAAAAAGGGCGAACGTCTGATGGCCTGGTTCGGGTCCGCGCGGGCGATTTGGGTGCTGCGGGGCCTGTTTTGCCTGGGCGCGGTGTTCGGCGGCTTGTTGGCCGCCAACATCATTCGACCGATTCAATGGTAACTTCCACGAAAAACCTTTGACCGCGATAACATCACGATTTCCGAGGTCTCGGCTTTGCTAGGAATTTGTGAACTTCGCGGCGATTCCTCAACCCGTTCCCCTTCGCAGCCATTGCCGGATTATTATGAGTACGGTTTTCGATTCGTTGAATCAATTGAAGGAAATGGGGTTGCTGACGGACGATGACCTCAGCATCTGCGGGCAGATTGTCGAGGGCGAAGATCCCTCCGTAGACAGTGTGATCGATCTTTTGGTCGATCAGGGCCGGCTGACCAAATTTCAAGCCGGCATGATTCAAAAACGCCGGCCCGATAAGCTGATCATCGGCGATTACGTGGTCCTCGATAAATTGGGGGCCGGCGGAATGGGCGTGGTCTATAAAGCCGTGGACCGCCGGATGCACCGCGAAGTGGCGATCAAGATGCTGCTGGAATCCGGGCAGCAATCGGAAGAAAAAATCGAGCGGTTTCGGCGGGAAGCGATTGCTGCCGCCCGTATGAATCATCCCAACATCGTCACCGCCTACACCGCCAGCGATCACGAAGGCTATCCCTACTTGGTGATGGAGTACGTCAAAGGCCGCGATTTGGCGTCGGTGGTCAAGAAGGGCGACACGTTGCCCATTCCCGAAGCGGTGAATTACATGCTGCAATCGGCGGTGGGGATGGCTTACGCCCATAGTCGGCACATCATTCACCGCGATTTGAAGCCGTCGAACTTGCTTTTGGCCGCCCCCGACGATACGGACATTCGCCCCAACCAATACGCCCAAGTGAAGATTCTGGACATGGGCTTGGCCCGGTTGACGCAACCCGGCGGGGAAGTGATCTCGCCCATTGTGGACGGCAGCGATCTATCCGCCACGGGGATGTTGATGGGAACCGTGGACTACATGGCCCCGGAACAAGCCATGGACACCAAACGGGCCGATCATCGTTCGGACATTTACAGCCTGGGTTGCACGCTGTATTTCCTGCTGACGAAAAAGCCCGTTTACACAGGCAACAACTTGTTGGAACGGATTTCCGCCCACTTAAAAACCCCGATCCCATCACTCAAAGAAGCCCGCCCGGAAGTGTCTGGCGAGTTGGACGCCATCTTCCAAAAAATGGTAGCCAAGAAGCCCAGGGATCGCTACCAGTCGATGATGGAAGTCGTCGAAGCCTTGGGGAAAATCGATCGGCAGTTCAGCGGCCTCGATTCCTCGCCTTCCCACTGGTCCGGCAACATTCCCGGCAGCAGTCCCGGTGCTGGTGTGGAGTTTGCACAACCGGGATCTTCCTATGGAACGAAATCGGGGTCGGGGTCGCAAGGCTCGGCTCCCACGATTGCTTCCGGGTCCGGTCCCGTTCCAGGCGTCGCCGGTTCCTCTTATGGCAGCACATCTTACGGAGGAGAATTTGCCACGGGGGGCACGTTCGTCCGACCGGGCACAACGCCTTTGCAACGCGGGCTGGTGGTCGGCTTGGTATTGCTGATGGCCGGCACGATGGGGGCCATCTATTACAAACTCAAAATGAAGCCGCCGGTTATCGAACACGAAACAATCGTGGAAGGGGATCCCAAACCCGTCCCCGTCGTCCCCCCCGCTCGGCCTCCGATTTATTTGCCGCGATTTTGCCGGGCGGTGGCAGGGGAATCCAAAGAAGTCGAAGTCGCCATTCACGGAAAAAAATACCGCTGTTACGATGTCATTGCGTTGAATGCCGCCCTCTTGCCCAACTGGCCCAATCCGAATCTCGGCCCCGAAGCCCCGGCCATTGCCGAGAAACCCGCCGTCAGGAAACCCGCCATCGCCCAGAAACCCGGCCAAAGTTTCATCCCCGGCGAATTGTGGGTGCGGTTCCGTTTGATTCCCGAAGACGAGCACGCCAAACTCCGCCCGTTTTACATCATGGAAACCAAAGTCTGGAACGATCTTTTCCGGGCGTTTGCAGAGAATCACCCCCAAAGAACGACGGAAACCGCGTGGGCCAAAACCGCGAAGGGCAACCTGCCGGCGTTTAACGTGTCTTTGATGGAAGCCTATTGGTGCGCCCGCTGGATGGGCGGCGAACTGCCCTCCGGCAAGGAATGGGACACCGCCGCCGGCTTCTTTCTGCCGCCGGACGACCGGGGCGATCGACCGGGACCGTATCGGCTGCCCGAAAAAGAAGGCGACCCGTTACGAGTCGCCGTCTACGGTCAGCCCGAAGCCGTCGATGCCCCCACGGATGATGTCGGCCCCTTCCAGATCCAGGGCATGGCCGGCAACGGCGAGGAATTCACGCGGACCACGAAGAGCGGCAGTGATCTCAATCAAGCCGTCAATCCCATCGATTCCGAGAGTATGGTGATACTTCGCGGCTTGTCTTTTGACCAACTTGACCCCCTGCCGTTGACTTATCTTATGATGCAGGAATTCCTCGTCGGCCGTATTCCGTGGGGGACAGGAAATGAATCCAGTAGCGTGCGGGGTTTCCGCGTGGTCCTAGAAATCCCCGGCAAGTAAGCTCGGTTGCCAATGCGGAAAGCTCCAAGCTCATTCCTCGTCGGGGTTGTTTCGACCGAGGAATTTCAGCCAGCGGCCTTGTTGCTGGTCGGCTCCATCCATTCCCGGAGCAGACTTGTTTGGATAGCCTTGTTTTTTCTGGGCCTTTTCGATCTCCCGGTATTGTTGGGCGATCAGGGATTCTTGCCGGCTGATCCGCGCCCGTTCGATGGAAAGCTCGACTTCGGCGTTTCGCAGAGTTTGTTGCAGGTCCGTCGCGAGCTGGGCGACCTCATCGCGAAGCCCCACCGGGGCATCGGTCAAGGAATCCCAATCGGGCGAACCCCGGCGTCGGCTCTCGACAACCCGCAGCGCGCGAATCAGCGAGATCGTATATTTTTCGCGAGCGTCCACAGCTTCCTGCCAAACATTTTGATCGTGGCAGTCCGGGAGGACGCGCTCGGGCCGATTGACCAAAACTTCCAATTCTTCCTTTAAGTCGATGCGTTCCGGTTCTTCCTCCACCGCATCGGGATCGTCTTCCCCTTCCAGCATCTCCGCTTTGAGGGCTTCCCAACCTTCCAAAGCATCGCCTTTTTGCTTGGCCGATTCAGATTCGGGCAACGAATCACCCTGGCCGCCCGCCATTTCGGCGGGCGAATTTGATTTCCCCCCGGCGGGGAATTGCAGCGTCGATTGGGCCGCCAAGCCGTTCACGATAATTTCCCGCAACCGTGCGAGCTGCCCGCTGAGCTGTTCGATCGCTGCGGGGGCGTTTAATTCGTCCCACTCTTCCACGGCGGCTTGAAGCTGTTCGACCAAGTCCATTTGACGCTGGACCATCTCCGGGTCAAAAGCCCGCGCGGGCTTCTCGGCGGAGGATTTTTTTTGCAGTGTATTCAGTTTGACGGCGGCTTGTTCCAAGTATTCGGTCAGCGTGGCGACCGTTTGCTCTTTTTCTTGGAGTTTTTGCCGGAGGTCATCCGCAGTCAGTTCTTCCAACATGCCGGAGGATTTCCTATCGAGACGGGCGAGGGAAGTCGCCTCTATCAGAACGGGGGAGCACATTCATCGGGGAAAACGAATTTCCTTCCCAAACCTAGCATACCATTAGAGGAACGGAGGAAAATCCGCCGCGAGAATTCCCCGCTGTCGCGAAAAACCCTATCGTAACCATTTCGCGGATGCGTCCCGGCGTAAGTCGGCGGAGAAACACCGGAAACTCAAAGGCGGAGCGGATGAGAATTCTGAGTTACAACATTCATAAGGGAATTGGCGGTCGCGACCGAAGATACCGCTTGGAACGAATACTCCAAGTGATCGAGCAGGAAAACCCCGATCTAATCTGCTTGCAAGAAGTGGACCGCAACGTCCGCCGCTCGAAGTACCACAATCAACCGCAACTGTTGGCCGAATACTTCCAATCCGCCGAGCAGCTTTATCAGCTCAACGTCCATTTGAAATCCGGAGGCTACGGCAATCTGATTTTGTCGCGGTGGCCGTTCGCGAGCAAACATCAAATCTCGCTCCGCTACAACAGCAAAAAACCCAGAGGCGCTCAGATCGTGGTCGTCGATTCCCCCGAGGGGGCGCTGCATCTGGTGAATTGGCACTTGGGTTTGGCCGAGGGCGAACGCCGCTGGCAGGTCAAGCATCTGTTGGAGCACCGGCTGTTTCAAGAAGCGGCCCATCTGCCCACGGTGATTTTGGGAGACACCAACGATTGGCGGAACCAACTCGAAACCGTGGTTTTCCGTTCGCAGGAATTTCGGCAGGCGACCCATCCCGCATCGCGGTTTCGTTCGTTCCCGGCGTACTTGGCGATGGGTTCGTTGGACAAGCTGTTTTACCGGGGCGAGATTCTGATTCGGCAGATCCGCGTGGTTCGCACCCCACTGACCAAAGATGCCTCCGACCATCTGCCCCTCATCGCCGATTTGCACCTGAAAACCAAATTCCTGGAGCAAATCGCAGACGATCTTTCCCTCGCCCCGTGACTTAAAAAGTCCAAATCCCCATACAAACCTCGTCGAATTCAGAATGCCATTTCTTACTCATGGGGATTTGGTCATGGGGATTTTTCCGCCGCTTGGTGTTCGCCCAAAAATCGTAAATACTCCAGTGAATAAATCCCCGTGTTGTGGCCATCGCTGAATTCGATGCCATAGGCGTAATTGCCGATCGGCCGCACATCGACGGGCCTAGTGGGTTGGGCTTCTTCAGGCTTCAGGATATTCAGCGGGTTGTCTTCCACGGGTTGGGGTTTTTCGCGCTCGGCCCGGCAGGTGGCGCACGGGCATTGCTCGCGGATGAATCGCCAAGGCAGCCGATGAACCAAGCCATCGTCCCAGGCAATCAACAGATTCTCGCCTTCCGATTTCAGGGAAGTGGGCAAAGGCGATTTGGCGTTGGACATGAAGATTCTCGCTTTTTTCCCGCGTGCATTTGCATTCGCTCGACCAGACATCCCATCATAGGCAATCGAAGGGAAATTTACGACAACCCAATCTCAACCCAACCGGGGAGTTTTTTTCGTGAACACCAAACTATTATTCATGACCGCGATTTTGGCCCTGCTGTTCGCTACGACGATTCGTGCCGATGAGCGACTCAAAGGCATCGCCTGCCGGTCGGTGCATCTGAGCTATCCCGTTGAAAAAGGAACCGCGTTTTATAACGAAGTCACGGTCCGGCAATCCGCAGTCGGCACCTATTTTATGGTTTGCGGGTGGGACAAGGGTTACTTCGGCATGCAAGAATTGTCCAACGGCAAAAAACTGCTGTTGTTCTCGGTTTGGGATTCCAACCAGAACAACCCCAACGCCGTCGAGAAAGACAAACGCACCCAATTGCTGCACCAAGACAAAGCCGTTCGCATCGGGCGTTTCGGCGGCGAAGGCACGGGCGGGCAATCGTTTTTCGATTACGATTGGAAGAAAGACGAAACCTATCGTTTTATGGTGAAGGCTAAAATCAACGGCGAACGCACGGAATACGCCGGCTATTTCTTCGTGCCCGAAACCAAACAATGGAAGCACCTGGTGACATTTTCCACACTCACCGGCGGAAGGGCGTTGGGCGGCTATTATTCCTTCGTCGAGGATTTTAAGCGGGACCGCGTTTCCGCCACCAAACCCCGCCGGGCGGATTTCGGCAACGGTTGGGTCTTCACCACCGAGCAAAAATGGATTCCCCTAAACCGGGCGAGATTCACGGCAGACCGGAACCCCGTCACCAACATCAACGCCGGCCAAAAAGATGGCAAGTTCTTCCTGACCACCGGCGGCGACACCGAAAACACAGGCACGAAACTCCGCGAATTCATCGAACGCCCCCAGACTCCCGAACAAACGCTGCCCGCCTTTCTGCCTACCTTGGAAAAATGACCAAATCCCATTGACAACGGACCAATAACCAATGAAAAAAGTAGGGATTATCGCGTTTCTGCAAGAGTCGAATACTTTTGTCTCGCAGCCCACGTTGCTGGAGCACTTCCAGCAAGATTTGCTGTTGAAAGGCGGTTACGTTCGCGATCAGTTGGCAGCGGCTCATCATGAAGTCGGCGGATTTTTTGCGGGTTTGGAGGAAGAACAACTTCTCGCCGCGCCCCTTTGCGCCCTCCGCGCAGTTCCACATGGCGCGATGACGGCAGGCACTCTTGACGGTTTGTTGGGTTGGATGTTCGCTTGCCTGGGAGCAGTCGGACCACTGGATGGTCTTTTGGTCGCCGCCCACGGAGCCACGGTCAGCAGCGGTCCCGCGGATGTGGATGGCTATTGGCTCGGCAAGTTGCGGGAGAAAATGGGAGCCGATTTTCCCATTGTGAGCACGCTCGATCCGCATGCGAATTTGTCCGCGAAGATGGTGGCCGCGACCGATGCGCTGGTGGCCTATCAAACCAATCCGCACGTGGACCAAAGGCAGCGGGGAATCCTGGCCGCGAAGATTCTGGCGAGAGCGGTTCGCGGGGAATGCCGGCCCACGCAGGCGGCGGCGTTCCCGCCTTTGGCCATCAACATCGAAAAGCAACTCACCGAGGAAGAACCCTGCCGGGGAATTTTTGAGTTAGCCCGGCAGATGGAAGAAAGAAATGATGTGCTTTCAGCCAGCGTGATTCTGGGGTTTCCCTACGCGGATGTGGCCGAGATGGGGTCTTCGGTGGTGGTCGTCACCGACAACAACCCGCCGCTCGCCGCAAAATTGGCGAACGAATTGGGGCAGGCACTTTGGGATCGAAGGGAAGATTTCGTGGGCACGTTTATCGACCCCGCAACAGCCATTCGCGAGGCGCTCACCCGCGAACCTCCGGTGTGTTTGTTGGACATGGGCGACAACGCGGGCGGCGGTTCGCCCGCCGATGGCACGCTGCTCGCCCATCTTCTGATCGACCAGCAAATCGCAGATTGCTTCGTCTGCTTGTACGATCCCGTGGCGGTGCAAACCGCTGAATCGGCAGGAGTCGGGCAAAAAGTTCGGCTGGCGATGGGCGGCAAAACCGATGCTCTGCACGGCCCGCCGATTTCCAGCGTAGTCGAAGTTCTTTCCCTTCACGATGGCAAGTTCACCGAGAGCCAACCGCGTCATGGCGGGGGAACCGTCTTCAATCAAGGCCGCACCGCGATCGTCAAAACCGAAACCGGGTTGACGGTGATGCTGACCTCCCGCAGACAGCCGCCCTTCAGTTTATCGCAACTCACGCAATTCGGATTGCAGCCGGAACGGTTTCGGTTGATCGTGGCCAAGGGCGTGCATGCTCCGGTGGCGGCTTACCGCGACGTTTGCCGAAGTTTTCTTCGCGTGAACACCCCCGGTGTTACCGTCGCCGACATGAGGCTGTTGCCCTATCAACACCGCCGCAAGCCGATGTTCCCCTTCGAACCGGACACCGTTTGGGCCCCCGAATCAACCTAAAACCTGAGATTCGTGAATTCGCGAATTCGCTCGGTGATGGCCGGCTCCACGGGCAGGCGTTCCATGCTGCTGGCTCCGTAAAAACCGACGATGCCTTCCGTGTGGTCCAAAATATATTGGGCATCGGTGGGTTCCGCGATGGGGCCGCCGTGGCAGAGTACCAGAATCTCCGGGTTGATTTTCTTGGCGGCATCGTGCATGGCTTGCACGCTTATTGCGGCTTGTTCCAGCGTGATCGCAGTGTTGGCTCCAATCGTGCCTTTGGTTGTCAGGCCCATGTGGGGAATCAAAATGTCCGCCCCAGCTTCGGCCATGGCGGCGGCTTCCTCGGGGTTGAAGGCATAAGGCGTGGTCAGCAAATCCTGCGCGTGAGCTTCGCGGATGAGATCGACTTCCAACCCGAAACCCATGCCGGTTTCTTCGAGACCCGCCCGAAATGTGCCATCAATCAAACCCACCGTGGGAAAATTTTGAATGCCCGCAAACCCCGCCGAGCGAATTTCCTTCAAGAACCGAGGCATCACGCGGAACGGGTCCGTGCCGCAGACTCCCGCAAGCACCGGCGTTTGGGGCACGACGGGAATCACTTCGCGGGCCATGTCCAACACAATCGCGTTGGCATCGCCGAAGGGCATCATCCCGGCGAGCGAACCCCGCCCGGCCATGCGAAACCGCCCGGAGTTATAAATCACAATCAAGTCGATCCCGCCCGCCGCTTCCAACTTCGCACTGATCCCCGTGCCCGCCCCGCCGCCGATGATGGGCCGCCCCGCAAAAACTTTCTCCCGCAGCCGTTCCAAAATCTCCTGCCGATTCCACTCTTTCACGTTCATCGTCTCCCAATTCATAGTTTCGCGTTGCCGTTTTCAATCATGGCATCTTATCCTTTTCTTCCTGAATATGTCTTCCATAGCGCGAGCCGAATGGATGCTTGCCGGCAAATTCTGCTGGAACGAACCCGCGAAAGCGGCTAAGATGAAAACGAAAGTTTCCCTTGGAAATCCGTTCGATAAAGTATTCCCGCGACAAGTGATTGTTCCAACTTTTAGGCCCGCCAATGTCCACCGCCGAACAGCTTCTTACCGCCGAAGAATACCTTCGGTTTGCTGATGGAAGGGAAATCTCGGAACTTATGCGCGGAGTAATCGTTCCCATGACTCCCCCCGGTTTTCGTCATGGCCTGATTTGCGGCCAAGCCTGCTATTTATTGAGGCGGTATTTGGAAGATCACGATGTGGGGCGGGTGTTGTCCAACGACAGCGGGATCATCACACATCGCGCACCGGATACCGTGCGAGGAGGGGATGTGGCTTTCTACAGTTACGACCGCATGCCTCGCGGGGAATCTCCGCCGGGTTATCCTTCCTCGCCTCCGAACGTAGTGTTCGAGGTGCGTTCGCCCCATGATCGTTGGAGCGAAATTCACGAAAAGATCGCCGAGTATCTCACGGCGGCCGTGGAGTTGGCGTGCGTCTTGGTTCCCGAAACCGCCGCCGCCCAGTTGTTCTATCCCGACCGTCCGGGAACCATTCTTCAAGGCGAGGAAGTCCTCAACCTGCCAGCTCCCTTGGACGGCTTCCATCAACCCGTCTCCGCCTTCTACGCCACCGCGTGATGAGTTGCCGTGTGAGATGTTTCCAACAGATCGCCAAAATAGGGCAACATCTAGTCGCTTTGTGATTCAGGTTGACGAGTAACCTGCTCCATCCCCGGATGCCATATAATTTTCACAATGGGTTGTGTATCTTCTGGGACGCTTTCGGCAACACCTGAAGGCAATGTTAGTTCACACCGTGCTGGCGTTTGAGCCAATCCGGCCATCGTCGGAAAAACCGTGCCGCCAACAGGAATACCTTCTCTGAAACGGAGAAGTTTTCCTCGTCGTTTTGGATAGCTGATATCGGCTCCTATATCGAAAAGTTGCGTTGTGCCTTGGTACGCTATTGGAATTGGCCAAGCCAGATACATCAATCCACATGCTCCGCCGGGGCAGTCGATCTCAACGGCAACTGGGGCTAGCTTATTTTTTTGCCTTTTCGGAAAAAACGTACAATGCCTAAGCAATATACGCGCAGTGCATGAATTGCCATAACGATTCTGGAATAGGATTTGAATAATGCATTGATTTTCCTCAATTGTAGGTATGACAACGAAGCAAAATCCTAAGCGTTCAAAGTAGACGTTCGCGAATTCACTCAGAACGTCCGGTAGCCTATCTTCCCGAGTACCGGCCCAGAAAAGAACACGAGCTATTGTAATCGCGGCTAGCGGTAATCCAATTTTCATCACCCAATTCTCCTCGCTGACCCAAATCATAATACTAGCGAGAACGAGAATAATCAGAATGAATTGCAATATTGCCTTCGCGCTTTGCCCCATCGCCTAATTGTTCCTCCCAATGTCAGATTCAGGGTTTAACTTCACCATAGGCTATGTTTCCACTTGCCGAGTATTATTCACTCCGCGAGTTCTTCCAGGGTTTCCCAGCGGGTGTAGACTTTTTTGAGTTCGGCTTGGCGGGTTTCGAAGCGGGTTTTAACCTCGGCGATTTCTTGGCCGTCGCCGCGATAGAATTCCGGGTCGGCCAGGGTGGCTTCTAACTCCGCGAGTTCGGTTTCAAGTTGCTCGATCTGCAGGGGAAGCTCGGAGAGTTCGCGCTGCTCGTTGAAAGAAAGTTTCTTAGACTTCCCCGGCTTCTTACGGGCCTTGTCGGACTTGGCGGAAATCGCGTTTTGATCTTCGATTTCCCGGTCGCGTTGGCGGAGCCAATCGTCGTAGCCGCCGTCGTATTCGCGGAAGATTCCGCCTTCTTCATAGGCCACCGTGCTGGTGACGACGTTGTTTAAAAACGCCCGGTCGTGGCTGACCAACAACAGCGTGCCGGGATATTCCGCGAGCAGTTCTTCCAGAAGTTCCAAGGTTTCGGTGTCCAAATCGTTGGTGGGTTCATCCAGCACCAAGACGTTGGACGGCTTGGTCAACAGCTTGGCGAATAAGCAGCCGATTGCGTTCGCCGCCGGAAAGATAACGCACCAAACTGCGGGCGCGTTCGGGCGTGAATAGAAAATCTTGCAGGTAGCCCAACACGTGCCTGTTTTGGCCGTTGATTTGAATTTGATCGCTGCCTTCACCCACGTTCTCTTGGGCGGTTTTGTTCTCGTCGAGCTGTGCCCGCAGTTGATCGAAATACGCGACTTGCAGATTCGTGCCCTGCCGGATTGTGCCGCTGTCGGGCTGCAAATCGCCGAGCAATAACCGCAGCAGCGTGGTCTTGCCGCAACCGTTGGGGCCGATCAAACCCACGCGGTCGCCGCGAATAAGAGTTAGCGAAAGATCCTTGACGATAGGCCGGCCTTCGTAGGCGAAGTTCACGTTCTGGGCTTCCAAAATCAGTTGGCCGGATCGCTCGGCAGATTGGGCCAACATTCGCACGTTGCCCACTTGGGTTTTTCGCTGCCGGCGTTCTTCCCGCAATTTTTTCAGCGCCCGCACCCGGCCTTCGTTTCGCGTGCGGCGAGCTTTGATGCCTTGGCGAATCCAACGTTCTTCCTCGGCGAGTTTCTTATCGAACAGATCTTCCTGCTTGGCCTCGGCTTCCAGAAATTCTTCCTTCCGCTTGAGGAACATCTGATAATCGCACGTCCAATCGAACAGCCTTCCGCGTTCGATTTCGATGATCCGCGTGGCCAACTTTTGCAGGAACACCCGGTCGTGAGTCACGAAGATCAACGTGTTGGGATAGCGGGCCAAAAACTCTTCCAGCCAGGTGATGGATTCGATGTCCAAGTGGTTGGTGGGTTCATCCAGCAGCAGGATGTCCGGTTCTAAGACCAAGGCTTGGGCGAGCAGCACGCGGCGTTTCATCCCGGAAGACAGCGAGCCAAACACGGCATCGGGGGGCAGATTCATGCGGGTGAGAATGCGGTCCACCAATTGCCCGCTGTCCCAACCGCCGGTGGTGTCGAGATCGTGTTGCAGGCGGTCGATTTGTTTGGCGATGCGGTCGGTGGGCGTTTGGGCATAGTCCAGGCTGAGTTGATGATACGCCGCCAAGCGTTCGCCGATTTCGCCCAAGCCGACGGCGACCACATCGTAAATCGAGCGTTCTTCCCCGGCGGGGACATCCTGCGTGAGCCGGGCGACTCTTAGCCCCGGTTGGCGTTGGCCGTCGCCGTCTTCGAGGTCCATTTCGCCGGCGATGACTTTCATCAGCGTGGATTTGCCCGCCCCGTTTCGGCCCAACAAGCCGATGCGTTCGCCGGGTTCGATAATCAGCGAAATTCCATCCAACAAAGGCGGCCCGCCATAGCCGATTTTCGCATCCAACAGATTCAGCAGAGACATATTTCCAATACCAGCCACAGGGATTTCAATCAGAAAAGACGATGGATGATAGAAGATCGCGGGTGTTCTCGGCTAGGCCGGATTACGCATAAAGGTGGGAACTCAAGAGCCTCCCGGCGCATCTAAGATGTTGTTACGACATATCTTCGATCACCACCGGGAGGTTCCACATGAGTTTAAAGTCTGCGATCAATTCATTGCATCCTTCGAGGAACCGCCCGCCTGGTTGACGTTGGACCTCGATGTGTTTGATGATCCCACGCACGGTGCGCAGCAACGGACTTTGTTTCATGGCGATTACGATCAGTACCAAAAGATGTCGCGCATCATTACCTGCGCGGAGAATGACATGGTGGTGATGGTGTGGCTGTTGCACGGCACGGCCGCGCCTGATTTGGGAGCCGATGACGACCTGCGTTATTTGGTGAATCCTTTGCGGATGGCGTGGCCCACCGTGGAAATTCATCTGCGGATGCGGGTTTCGATTCCTTCCAAGGGTTGGTTCCGCTGGAACTGCAAACGTCGGATGTGAGGATCATCGTCAAATCGGGGGAATGTTTTGCCGGTTCTGGACCAAAATCCGCTCGGAGCAAAAGGCGGTTTCGAGATGCCCTGCTAAACCGCTGGGCGTTTGCCGAGGCCGCACGCGGTGCGGGCGCGGTCCAGCACTTCTTGGGCTTTCACGCGGGCCGTTTTTGCACCGGCTTTTAAGATGTCTTCCACGGTGTCGGGGGATTGTTCGAGTTGTTCCCTCCGCTGGCGGGCCTCGGCGAAAGATTCCAAGGCCGCCTCGTAAAGCAGTTGCTTGGCCTCGCCGTAACCCATCCCGCCGGCTCGATAGCGGTCGGCCAATTCGGTTTGTTGTTCCTCGCTGGAAAACAGTTTATACAAAGTGAAGACCGCGCACTTTTCGGGATCTTTGGGATCTTCCACAGGCGTGGAATCCGTCTTGATCGACATGATTTTCTTCCGCAGTTTTTTGGGCGGCAGGAACAGTTCGATCACGTTGTCGTAACTTTTCGACATTTTCTCGCCATCGGTGCCGGGCACTTTGGCGGCGGTATCCATCACCTGAGCGTTGGGCAGAATGAAGGTCTCGCCGTACAAATGATTGAAGCGTTCGGCCAGATCGCGGGTGACTTCAATGTGCTGCACCTGATCGACGCCCACGGGCACGGTGTCGCTGTCGTAGATCAAAATGTCCGCTGCCATCAGCACGGGATAAGTAAACAACCCCGCATCCGCGGCCAGCCCGCGAGACTTTTTATCTTTGTAAGCGTGGCATTTTTCCAGCAGGTCATTTGCGTGATCGTCATTAACAGCCAAGTCAGTTCGGTAACTTGGGGCACGTCCGACTGCCGAAACAACGTAGCCCGTTCGGGGTCCAACCCCAAGGCCAACAAATCGACCGCAGCCTCTTGGGTGAACTCGCGAAGTTTGCCGGGTTCGCGGATCGTGGTCAGCGCGTGCAAGTCGGCGATGAAATAATACGCCTGCGCGTTGCCTTGCAGCGAAATGTATTGCCGAATCGCTCCGAAGTAGTTCCCCCAATGAAACCGCCCCGTCGGCTGAATCCCAGAAAGCACACGCATTGAACTATCCCTGGCAAGCGGGGGGCGTAAGCCCCTGGTTGAGAATGACCAATTTTTCAGAGGCCGGAGGTCGGGGGCCAGAGGTCAGGAGAATGACCAATGTCCAATTTGACCTGTTTAATTAAGGAACACTTGCGGAAAGTGTAGTGATGGTTGCGGGCTTTGCAAATCCGTCCGCGAGATTGTGTTTCCCTCGCCAACTGAGTCTGTCAGAATAGAACCAAAAAGTGTGCCCAAGGTTCATTTTGCATTCTGGCTCTTGTTCCTCGAATCTTAAACCGCATTCGCTTAGGACGGTGATTTCGCGAATGATGTAAACCAGGAGGCTTACGCCTCCCACTCGCCTTTTCTGGCCCTTGTCCCTCGACTCTTGACTTGCTGGCCCTTGACCCTCGCCCCTTAACTCGAAGACCCTTGACCAATCTATGAACCGTAGAGAACTTCTTGCCGCTTTTTTGGGAATGCCTGTTGCGCTCGCGGGATGCGGGCGGAAGAACGGGAGGGCTGCGCGGATTCCGCCGGGCGAAATGGCGGGGGCATCGGTGGGCATCGGGCATCGGTTGCGGGATGGTTTGAAGGCCGAAGTTCCCCAAGACGATTGGCAAGACACGCGGGTGCTGATTGTCGGGGCGGGCATGGCGGGGCTTTCCGCCGCCCGAAAATTGCGGAAGGCCGGCGTGGATGATTTTGTCCTCTTGGAACTCGAACCCAAACCCGGCGGGACTTCGCAATTCGGCTCGCGAAAAGACGCCGTTGTGCCTTATCCTTGGGGGGCGCATTATCTGCCCGCTCCCACGCGGGAGAATCCCGAATTGATCGCGTTACTGGAAGAAATGCACGTTCTGGAAGGCCGCACCGAGGCAGGCGACCCCATCGTGGCCGAACCGTTTCTCTGCCGCGCTCCGCAAGAACGGATTTACTACCAAGGCCAATGGTTCGAGGGATTATACCCTGGCGTGAATGCTTCTTCAGAGGATCTTCGCCAATTCGCGGCGTTTCAAACGGAAATCGACCATTGGGTGAATTGGCGGGATGGCAAAGGCCGGCGGGCGTTCACGCTGCCGCGGGCGAATGGTTCGGACGATGCGGAAATCAAAGAACTCGACCGCTTCACAATGGCGGAGTGGATGGATCGGCAAGGTTGGAACTCGGCCAAGCTTAGGTGGTGGGTCGATTTCGCCTGCCGGGACGATTACGGATTGCGGCTGCATCAAACCAGCGCCTGGGCGGGGTTGTTTTATTTCGTGTCCCGCAAGCCGGAAGCCGGCAAACCTTCGCGGCCGTTCATCACTTGGCCCGAAGGCAATGGACGCATCGTGAAACACCTGACCGCCGGCCTGAAAGACCGCCTGCAAACCGGCTGGGCGGTGCTGGACATCAACCCCGTAAACCGCAACGGAAGGTGTGGCGTGGATGTGGTTGCGGTCAATCACGAAGGAACCAAGGCCAGAGGATTTCGTGCCGAGCGCGTGATCTTCGCGGCTCCGCAGTTTTTAGCGCCTTACGTCATTCAGCCATATCGGGGCCAACCGCCCGCACACGTCAAAGCCTTTCAGTACGGTTCCTGGGCTGTGGCGAATTTGGTGTTGAAAGACCGCCCCGCCGAAGCCGAGGCGGATTATCCCTTGTGTTGGGACAATGTGTTTTCCGAGAGCCAATCACTGGGCTACGTCTCGGCGACGCATCAACGGGGCTTGGATTACGGCCCCACGGTTTTCACTTGGTACTATCCGCTCTGCGATGATGATCCCCGCAAGGCCCGCGAGCGATTGCTGGCCACCGACCGCGATCAATGGGCCGACATCGCCCTAGCCGACATGGAAATCGCCCACCCGGAGATTCGTGATCTCACCGAGCGCTTGGACGTGATGCGTTGGGGCCACGCGATGATTCGCCCCGTCCCCGGTTTTGCATGGAGCATCGCCCGCGAACGAGCGGCCAAACCGTTTCGCGGGATTCACTTCGCCCATTCCGATCTCAGCGGTTTGGCGTTGTTCGAGGAAGCCTTCGCCCAAGGCAACCGCGCGGCCGAGGAATTGCTAAGCGACGAGGATCTCAAACTCGCGGTTCCCGGCTAACCGGTTTTCACGCTACCAAGTGCGTTCCAAACCGAGGCCGACGGAATTGGGGACGGTGGTGGGCACGATTTCCCAATCTTCGGGCGAATCGGCCGTTTTGTTGACCGCTTGGGCGGCGACGTAGGCCATCGCCCAACCCAACAGAGCTTGCGAGGGATAATGGGCCGCATCGTTAATTCGTGAAAGCGGAACCAAAGCGGAACCCGCATAAAACAAGGCTTTCAAGGCGGGGTCTTCGGTCATCATCGCTGCGGTCAGAAAGGGGATGGCTCCCATGAAACTGTGCCCGCTGACGCCGTTGGAATCTTGAAAAGGCTTCCAATGGGAACCGGATAAGTTTTCCCCCGGCCGCGAAGCGCCCGTCAGTAGTTGCATCGCCAGCATGGGCGGCGCCGACGAGAATCGTCCGCAGCGAGCGTTCGCCCCATTCGCCCGCGACTCCGGCGGAGGGAAAACGATTCAACAACCGACCGCCAACCCAAACCCCCGCGAAAACGGGAATCGTGTAAACTCCATTGCCCAATGGTTTCGTTGCGTGCAAGGCATTCCCGGTTGCTCCGTGAACGTCGGCTCGAAAATGGTTTTCGATCCCGCGATCGATCGAGGTGTTGGCCATCACCCCGCCCACGGCAAACGCCACGCCCAATTTGGACGCCGAGTCCCAGGAATAATAATTCGCATGATCCGAAACCACATCCGCAAACACACGGCCGGGGTCGAGGGTTTTTTGCGGCGACTTCTTCAAATCTTCGCGTTCCGATCCGCCGTCGATTTCGAGGGATGAACTCGATTCCGCCAATTCCACCACGCGCGTTTTGGGCGTTTCCAACTCCATCTCAGCAGGAGGAGTTTCAGGAAACACCGGCTTTGCTGCCGCATGGCCGCGATGGGGCAATTCGCCGCAACCGGCGAGAACCAGCAAACACCAAGTCAACAACCAGAAGGCTCGCATGGGCGATAATTTGCGAAGGTCAAGAATCAAAGAAGGCAAGCGGGAGGTATAAGCCTCCTGATGAGGTGGAGCGGTCCAAAACGTGATCTGATTTCGTCGTTGGTCCTGCCGTTTACTTCCGTTCCAGCACGACGTACCACAAGGGCGAGAGACCCCACATCACCGCGAGTCGCCGGGTGACTTTCAGCCCGGCTCGAGCGATGTCTGCTTCCAAAGTCCGCAGGGGAATTGGGATGCGGTCGGTGGGAATCGTGCCGCGAACTTTGTGTTTGAGGCGGAATTTCAAGGCATCCAAAGCGAACGAGTTAAAGAACGATACAATCACCGGCCCGCGAGAGATTCGCTTGAGTTCCTGAAGGGCCGCGATCCGGGTTTCTGATTCATTGAAATGGTGAAACAAGCGATTGCAGATCACACCGTCGAAGCGGTCGTTTTTGTAACTGGTGTTCAGAACTTCTTGGACGGAAAATTCCACCTGGGCCGAGGCGGGGAAAGATTCTTCGGTTCGTGCTCTCCAACGCTGTTCGGCAATCGCGGCCATGTGGGGCGAGGCATCGGCGGCGGTGACGTGAAAGCCGGCGGCGGTCAGCAGGGGAATCAGCCGCCCGGTTCCGCAGGGCAGATCCAAAACCTCTCCGCCACTGCGAAGGAATTTCAGCGACCGGCGGATGCAAGCGGCTTCCCGGCGTTCGCGAAAGGTCTTGCCGTAAGCGGGCGGATATTTTTCCGCGACGGCGGGCACGTCGAAGCGGGCAATCGTACGTTGGTAAGAAGGCCCTTGCGGCAAATTTGCTGCGGGGTCGGGAACCTTCACAACCACAACATCGGGATTCCGCAAAGATTGCACCTGGGTCATGGCCTGCTGCTCTCTGATTAGAAATAAGTGCCCATCTGTAAGATCGGCGTTCCTCAATCGGCGGGGATGCTAAGAAACATTGCGGAGGTCGTAAAGCCCGAAATCCGCCCGTTTTCCTCGCTCCCCTCTGCTCAAGCCAACGGGAATACATAGGCTTGCATGTTCAGTTGGCAGATCCTTTGGGATCGTGGGTTCCCTCAATCGCGGTTTTTTCAGAAAATTAAAAAATCCTCGAATCTTTTGGTCTGCAAGCGGGTTAAGTTATTAGGACGAAACGTGTCGATCAAATAGGGGAAAGCGCCCAGATTTTGCCTAACTCTTGGCCTATAATCGAATTGGAAAGGTGACGACATTCTACCTTCTTCTATTATTTGAGAAACGAATTCCATTTTCCATTGGCTCTCAAATCATAAAAGCCTTTCCTGTTTGACGATTTAGAACTCTCCCCCTAATAGGGTTGTGAACAAGCAATCCTATCCTTCCTGCTCTTTCATTAAGAGCACAGAAATGTAGGTTTTTTTTCGTACATTTCACCTGCCCTCCATATTCTCGCTTTCTTTTCATTCCTAACCGTAGGAGACACAGATGAAGTACGCGCGTCAATTACTGCGCAGACGAGGGTTTACCCTCATCGAATTGTTGGTGGTGATCGCGATTATTGCGATCTTGATTGCGTTGTTGCTGCCTGCGGTCCAGCAAGCCCGCGAAGCCGCCCGACGCAGCACGTGCAAAAACCAACTCAAGCAATTGGGGCTGGCGATTCACAATTACCACGACACCTACAAAATGGTGCCCTTCGGCACAGGTTTGCAAAACGGTGATGGGAACGGGAACGTCCGGCGGTTTAACGGTTACGTGGGTATGCTGCCTTACCTCGATCAAGCCCCCTTGTACCAGCTCATGGCAACCGGCGGCACGCAGGTGGCTGTGAATGGCACCACCGTCTATACTCCCTTCGGGTCAACCCCTTGGGATGGAAACTATGCCCCGAATCTGATTACTATTCCCGTGTTGCAATGCCCTTCCGACCAAGATCCCCCCGGCGTCACTACGGGCAAGACCAATTATATGTTTAGCCGAGGCGACACTTGTTGGGACACTTGCCCGAAGTGGAGCGGCAACGGCCCCGGACGCGGCTTGCGCGGGTTCTTCGTGGGCGGCCAGGGGAGCAGCGGCACGCGGGCCATTCGCGACGTGACCGACGGCATGAGCAACACGATCGCCATGGGTGAACGGATCAAAGCCAAAACGGGAACCTCTTACATGCAGGGCGTGATTTCTCGCGGACCCTCTCAAGGAACCTACCGCAGTAATCCCTCCACCTGTTATCAACAATACAATGCCAGCACCAAGTCGTACACGGGAACCACGGCCAATTGGTCGGGGTTACGCTGGTTGGATGGAACTCTGACTTATACGGGCATGACCACAATCCTCGGCCCGAACAGCCCGATGTGTACCGACCCCGGCGGCGATGATGACGATGGGATTTTCGATCCCAATAGCCAACACGTTGGTGGTGCCCAAGTTCTGATGGGCGATGGCGCGGTTCGCTTCATCAGCAGCAACATCGACCACGGTAACTCTGCCACGACGAATAATAATGCAAACAATATCCCTGTGGGACCGAGCGTTTACGGCGTGTGGGGTGCTCTGGGAACCGTCGCTGCCCAAGACATCGTCGGCAATTTCTAACCTCCGTTTCAGCCATCGAACAACACAATCACTGCCGCAGTTCTCATCGCCCCAGCCCGGGGCGAAGGGAACTGCGGCAGTTGTTTTTTGCCGACCTTCCGCTGCAAATTCCATTGTTTTTCTCGAAAAAATCCCCCGCGTTAAAACCAATTTGTGAGAACACCTGACACCGAGAAAAGTTCCGAAAAAATAAAAAAAACGAGTTTTCGCCCCCTTGCCAACTTGAAATGGGCTGCCAAATTGGCTTGACTATAAAACAACGCTTCTGAATTGCTGTTGAGAATCACCCGATTTCCCCTGTGCAAAATCTCATGGGGGAAGGTTCTCGCATTTTGCATTTGAGATCGTTCGATCTCAAACCCATCTCTCTCATCTTTTCTCAGTTCAAAGCGAGGAGGCACTCATGACGTCCGGTTATGGTTCATTGCGCAGGCGAGGGTTTACCCTCATCGAATTATTGGTGGTCATCGCGATTATCGCGATTTTAATTGCGCTCTTGCTGCCTGCGGTGCAGCAAGCCCGGGAAGCCGCCCGCCGCAGCACTTGCAAAAACCAACTCAAGCAGTTGGGCTTGGCGATTCACAATTACCACGACACATTCAGCATGGTGCCCTTCGGCTCCAGTTTGTATAACGGGAGTAACGGGAACATCCGGCGGTTTAACGGCTACGTGGGCATGCTGCCTTACCTCGATCAAGCCCCGTTGTTTCAACTCATGGCGACCGGCGGCAAGCGCGTCGCCGTGAATGGCAGCACGAACTATGCTCCCTTCGGTTCAACCCCTTGGGATGGAAACTATGCTCCAAATCGCCAGACCATTCCCGTGTTGCAATGCCCTTCCGACCAAGATCCCCCCGGCGTCACCTTGGGGATGACCAATTACATGTTCAGCCGGGGCGACACCGCCTGGGACACCTGTCCCTTATGGAACGGCAACGGCGGACGGGGTTTGCGCGGATTCTTCATAGGCGGCCAAGGGCACAGCGGCACGCGGAAAATTCGCGACGTGACCGATGGCATGAGCAACACGATCGCTATGGGCGAACGGATCAAGGCAAAAAATGGAACCTCGTACATGCAAGGCATCATCTCCCGAGGACCATCCCAAGGAACGTATCGCAGTAATCCCTCCACGTGTTATGCCCAATACAACACGGCCACCAAGTCGTACACGGGAAACACGGGGACTTGGTCGGGAAGGCGCTGGTTGGATGGAACCCTAACCTTCACGGGGATGACCACGATCCTCGGCCCCAATAGCCCGATGTGTACTGACCCGGGCGGCGACCAACGCGATGGAATTTTCGACCCCAATAGCCAACACGTGGGCGGAGCCCAAGTTCTGATGGGCGATGGCGCGGTTCGCTTCATCAGCAGCAATATCAACCACGGAAACCCCGCTAGGTCAAATAACGTGAACAACAGACCCGTGGGACCGAGCGTCTACGGCGTATGGGGTGCCTTGGGAACTGTCGCCGCCCAAGACATCGTCGGCAATTTCTAACCTCGGTTTCAACGAACAAACAACACAATCACTGCCGCAGTTCTGGTTGTCTCTTTTTTTTGAGGCAAGGGAACTGCGGCAGTAATTTTTTGCCATCTTTAACAGGCTTCTCGTACAGATTCCATCGGTTCTGCCGACAAGATCATTAACTTGAAAGCCAATTTGGGAGAACCCCCGATATCGAGAAAAGTTTCTGCAAAAAATTAAAAAGTGTGTTCTCGAACGATTGTGGACTTGAAATGGACTGCCAAAATGGCTTAACTATAAGAATACCACTTATCAATTTGCGTTGAGAATTACCCGATTTTCCCTGTACGAATCTTTCAACAGGGGAGATTCTCATATTTTTGTCTTACAATCATTCGATCTCAAACTTTTCTCTCCCATCTTTTTCTCGGTTTAAAGCGAGGAGGCACTCATGGCGTTTGTTCATCGCGTTTTACGCAGACGAGGGTTTACCCTTATCGAATTGTTGGTGGTCATCGCGATTATCGCAATTTTGATTGCACTGTTGTTGCCTGCGGTCCAGCAAGCCCGCGAAGCCGCCCGCCGCAGCACATGCAAAAACCAACTCAAGCAGTTGGGCTTGGCGATTCACAATTACCACGACACCTACAAAATGGTGCCCTTCGGTTCCAGCATCAATGGCGGTCCCGGTCCGCGGCACAGCGGCTACATGGGCATGTTGCCTTACATCGATCAAGCTCCGTTGTACCAACTCATTGCCACCGGCGGCACGCGAGTGGCCAATAATGGGTCAACCAACTACCCTCCCTTCGGTGCGAGCCCTTGGGATGGAAACTATGCCCCGAATCTGATTACTCTTCCCGTGTTGCAATGCCCTTCCGATCAAGATCCCCCCGGCGTCACTATGGGCAAGACCAATTACATGTTTAGCCGAGGCGATACTTGTTGGGACACTTGCCCCATGTGGAACGGCAACGGAGGACGCGGCCTGCGCGGTTCTTCGTGGGCGGCCAAGGGGGCAGCGGCACGCGGGCGATTCGCGACGTGACCGATGGCATGAGCAACACGATTGCCATGGGTGAACGGATCAAAGCCAAAACGGGAACCTCTTACATGCAGGGCGTGATTTCTCGCGGACCCTCTCAAGGAACCTACCGCAGTAATCCTTCCGTGTGTTACCAACAATATAATACCGCCACTAAGTCGTACACGGGAAGCACGGGCAATTGGTCGGGCTTGCGTTGGTTGGATGGAACCATGAGTTTCACGGGCATGACCACAATCCTCGGCCCGAACAGCCCGATGTGTACCGACCCCGGCAACGATGACCGCGATGGGATTTTCGATCCCAACAGCCAACACGTCGGCGGAGCTCAAGTTCTGATGGGTGATGGCGCGGTTCGTTTCATCAGCAGCAACATCAACCACGGAAACCCCGCCACATCTAACAACAATTCCAACAACGTCCCCGTTGGACCGAGTGTCTACGGCGTGTGGGGTGCTCTGGGAACCGTCGCCGCACAAGACATCGTCGGCAATTTCTAGGCGCTGTTTCCCCTTCATGTTTTCGTCAAACGGAAATTGATCTCGCTTCAGGGGCTACGAACTTCGTGGCCCCGTTCTTTTACGTTCGTATTTTTTTAGCTGAACGAAATGTTTTGGCCGAAGGCCAAATCTTTCCTTCGATAGGTCACTTGCCCAAACAGTGACTCATCAAAAAAATCGCAACAATTTTGCCGGGCACACACTGTTTTGGATTTGGCCAAACCTTTCCTGCGAGGCATCTCTTCGCTAAAATGTTATTATCAAGTAATGATTGGTCCTAATTTTTTAATAACCATCGCAAACCAGCGATCGAGTTTGGAGGGTGATTGAAATGCTGCAACGCTGCTGTTTATTGCTGGCCGGTTTGTCTTCGAGCCTGTTGCTTGCCGGGTGTTCCGGTGATGGGGCCGAAGGGGGCGAACGAATTCCAGTCCATCCCGTGAAAGGAAAAGTCACGATGGCGGGAAGTCCGGTTCCCGGAGCGATGGTCACGTTTTCCCCCGTCGATTCCACCAAGACTCGGGTTGCCTTTGGGACAACCAACGACAACGGCGAGTATGCGCTAACCACTTACGAAAACAACGATGGGGCCGGAGCGGGGGATTACGTGGTGGTGGTCACGAAAAACTCCGGTTCTTCTTCGGGAGTCCCTACCCCGGAAGAAGCGCATGCCCAGGCGATGAAGGGCGGGGCGGCAGCCGGGCACGGTTCGGGCGGATCCAACGACGCCGGCAGTTCGCTGCCGAAGAAATACTCGGATCCCAAGACTTCCGACCTGAAAGCCACGGTCAAAGAAGGCGACAACAGCTTTGATTTCCCACTGAAACCTTAATTAATGGGCCAAACGTGGCGGTCTCTAACTCTTCGGCTTCGATCAGCGAGAAATCCCCCCGCCGCAGATTCCAAATTTTGGGGATCATTCTAACGCTTCTGCTGGGCGGAGTGGTGGCCGGCTTATTGGCCTGGAAACCATTCTCTCAGCAGAGTTCAGCGGAACTGCTTCAACAAGCCCGAATCGCTTTGATTGATGAGGATTATCCTCGCGCACGGACCTTGGCTTCCCAAATTCCCCAAGCGGATTCGGTTTGGGCAGACGGCCAATTGATTGCCGGGGAGGCATGCACTCGGCAACAAGAGTTTGACGCGGCGATTACCCATTACCTTGCGATTCCCCGGGATGGCTCGAAAACAGCCGTGACCGCCGCAATGGCAGTGGCGGAAATCTATCGAGACCAAGGCGCGCTCACCAAGGCCGAAGAAGCCTACGAATACGTGCTGCGCCGCGATCCTTCCCATCAAGGTTTGCAGAAGCGCTTGGGTTATCTCCTGGCTTTGTCGCGGCAAATTTGGAGTCGCCCGGCCTCACTTCATGTATCTCGTGCAACATCAGGAATGGTCCCTGGATACGCTCGCCATTTTGGGGGATTTGGAACGGCCCGTGGAGAATCGGGAATTCCTCAAAAATGCCGCGCTGAAATACCCCGACGACCCGCTGATTCAGATGGGCTTGGCCGCTTACGACATGTACTTGCTGGGGGAAATCATTCCAACCCAGGCGATGTTGCAAGGCATCGTGGATCGGCATCCCGATCTGTTGCCGGCGCAGGCGATGTTGGGGGAAAGTCTGGTCGATGATCCGAGATTTCCGGCTTGGCATGCCCAATTGCCCTCCCATGCCGACGAGAATCCCGATATTTGGTACGTGCGGGGTTTATGGGCCAGGCGGAATAATAAACTGCCTTTTGCCGCCCGCTGTTTTTGGGAGACCCTCCGCAGAGTTCCCGTGCATCGCCGGGCGAATTATCATTTGGGGCAAGTGCTCGACTCCTTAGATGATCCCAGAAGCGAAGAGTTTCTCGCGCGGTCGGGTCGGCAGTTCGAGTTGACGCATCTATTCGATGTGGTGCTCAAAAGAAAAGGCGACGGCGAGGCAGCGCTCAAACGCATTGTGGAACTGTTGGAGCAAACCGGGCGGATTTGGGAAGCCCGTGCTTGGGCTGAGACGTCGGCTCAGTATTTCCCCAAGGCGAAGTGGCCGCGGACCGCCTACAAGCGCATGACCCCGTTGCTGCGAGGGAACCCCCCTCAAGTCTTGCCCGCCGCAAATCTGGCCGCAAAGTACGATTTCTCGAGTTTTCCCGCGTGGGATGAAGAACTCTCTCGAAAAACTGCCCCCTCTTCCGCTGCTGCGGAAGCTTTGAGCGTTCCCAGCGAGATCCGCTTTGAAGTGGCGGATGCGGGGTTGGATTTTATCTATTTCAATGGAGACGATCCCGCGACCCCCGGCGTGCGAATGTTCGAGCAACCCGGCGGCGGCGTGGCGGTTCTGGATCTGGATAACGATGGCTGGCCCGATTTGTATTTCACCCAAGGCGCGAAATGGATTCAGGGCGAGAACGCCCCCCGCGAATCTCCCCAGTTCGCCGACCGCATCTTTCGCAACGTCGAAGGCAAACGCTTTGTCGATGTGACCGGGCAAACGGGATTGGGCAGCCAAGGTTTTGGAGCGGGAGCGTCCATCGGCGATTTTAACGGGGACGGCTTTGCGGATCTGTACGTGGCGAACGTGGGCCGAAATCGGCTGTACCAAAACAACGGGGATGGAACCTTCAGCGATGTGACAAAAGCCAGCGGCCTGCATCTTTCCGATTGGACGAGCAGTTGTGCGGTTGTTGACCTTAACGCGGATGGTCTGCCGGATTTGTACGATGTGAACTACGTGACCGGAGCCGGCGTCTATTCTCTCATCTGCAAGAAGATTGGCTGTTCGCCCTCTGCCTTTCAGGGGCAGCCGGATCGGTTGCTGATTAACCGCGGTGATGGGACGTTTGCATGGATCGAAAATGCGACCCCCAAAACCGACACCAAAGGTTTGGGACTCTTGGCATTTAATGGAGACCGGCGGAATCGGCCCTGTCTGTTCGTGGCGAACGATCAGGTGGCGAATTTGTTTCTGGTCAACTCCGCGTCGGACGATTCCACGAACGTCCGCTTGGAGAATCGGGGACTTCAAAGCGGGTTGGCTTATAACATGGACGGCTTGACGATGGCCTGCATGGGCATTGCCGCCGATGATGCCGATGGCGATGGCCGCTTGGATTTGTTCGTCACGAATTTCAAGGAGGAGCCGAACACATTGTATTTGCAGGACAGAAACGGGTTGTTTAACGACCGGACCAACGTCGCCGGGCTTTATGCGGCCAGCTTGCCGAAGACGGGCTGGGGCACGCAGTTTTTGGATGCCGATTTAGATGGCGATCCCGATTTGGTGGTGGCAAACGGGCACGTCTACCCCGAACCGAATACCGAGTACCAAATGCAGGCCCAATGCTTTCACAACGTGGGCGGCGGGCGGTTTGAGGAAATTCCGTCCCGTGAACTTGGCCCGTATTTTGAAGCGAAACACTCGGGCCGCAGCGTGGCGAAGCTCGATTGGAACCGGGATGGCTTGATGGATTTCGTGGTCTCGAACATCAACGAACCCGCGGCGATTTTGACCAATGTCTCTCCGACCCAGGGGCATTCTTTCGGAGTTCGCCTGCATGCCGTCGCTACCGCCCGCGATGCCATCGGCAGCGTGGTGGAAGTCGAGGTTCCAGGCAGGCGTTGGACGAAGCAACTCGTCGCGGGGGATGGTTTTCAGGCATCGAACGAACGCCTTTTGCATTTTGGCTTGGGGGCGAACGAAACGGTTTCCTCCGTCAAAGTCACTTGGCCTTCGGGGCGGATTTCCCGGCTGAAAAATCTTCCCGCCGACGGTACGCTGGAACTCGTCGAGGATGCCTTGGGAACCTACGAGAGAGACGGGGAACTGCAATCCCTGCTCGTGGAAGGGAGTGGCCCGGGTTCTTGAACCGGGGCCACAAATCCTTCACGAAAGACCGCTGGGCTTTGAGCAAACGAACTCGCGGCAGCGAAGCCGTTCAATCCGGCAGGCGTTTGACGCGGATGTTGCGGAAATAGGTCACGCTTTTGGGGTCGTGGGCTTGCAGGGCGAAACAGCCTTGGCTGAGTTTGCGGCCGCCTTTGACGTTTTTGGGTTCGACGTAATTCACGACGACTTCATCGTTGACCTTGATGATAATGTGTTGGCCATCCACGATCACGGTTTCGGTCCACCATTCGTTGTTTTTGGCCTTGGTATTGAAGACTTTCTTCACGAGGTACAAGCTGCCGGTTTTGACGGGATCGGTATGGCTGACGTTGACTTGGGCTTCGTGGCCATGTTCGGGCCAGCCGGTTTCTTGATACTGCGTGTGGAAGTAAATTCCCGAATTGCTGCCGGGCGTGGTTTTGACTTCCGCCTTGAAGATAAAGTTTTTGAAGTCTTCTTCTTCGGTGAAGAGATGCGAACGCGGGCCGTTGGCGACGATCAGCCCGTCTTCAATCTTCCATTTGCCGTGATCGCTGATTTTCCAGCCGGTGAGATCTTTTCCGTTGTAAAGTTTGATCCAACCGTCTTTCGATTCTTCCGCCCGTTTGATGTCTTTGCCGTAGTCTTGAGATACCGTTTCTTCGGCATCTTTCTTGTCTTGAGCGTTGACCAAACCGGCCATCGATCCCAAGACCAAGCAACCGGCCAATAAAACTCCGTGCGCGTGTTTCATGCGAAGATGTCTCCTCAAAATAATGGGGGCAATTCCAATGCAGAAGTGATTTCGATCTGCCCCAGCATAATGAATCTTGAAGCACATTGGGAGCAACCCAAGCGACAATTCCCCGAGCCGACAAGTCGGCGGCTTGGGACCAGACCCAAAGAAAGCGGCGCGCGGCAGTCTCTTCTGGCTCTTGTCGCTCGACCCTTGCCCCCGATGCTTTTTATTCCGGCTTGGGGGTCCATTTGAGGATCGGGTTTCTGGCGGCGAGGACTTCATCGGGGCGGCTGACGGGGGTGTTGTGCGGAGCTTCGTGCAGAAAGTCGGCGGGCTCTTCCACAATCGCGTGAATGGCTTCCGCGAACGCATCGAGGGTTTCCTTGGATTCGGTTTCGGTCGGTTCCATCATCACCGCTTCGGGAACCACCATCGGGAAATACACCGTCGGGGCATGAAATCCGTAATCCAGCAACCGTTTGGCGATGTCCATCGCGGAAATCTGTTTTTCCATTTGCAACGTTTTGGCCGAGGCGACGAATTCGTGCATGCAAAGCCCGCCGCCATGCGGCACCGGCAGCACGTCCGCCAGATTCGGGCCTTCAGATAGTTCGCATTGAGCACGGCGTTTTCGGAGACTTCTTTGCAACCCCGCCGCCCCCAACGTTCGCAGATAGCAATAGCCCCGCAGCAAGATGCCCACGTTGCCGAAGAAAGACCGCATGCGGCCGATCGATTTGGCCGGCTGCTCAACGAGTAATGCGTGGCGGATTCGCCATCTTCGGGGTCGGGTTTCGCGGGCGACGACGGGGCCGGGAAGATAGTCCGCCAGAAAATCGCGGACGGCAATCGGGCCCGCTCCCGGGCCGCCGGCACCGTGCGGGCCGGTGAATGTTTTGTGGACGTTGTAGTGCATCATGTCGCCGCCGAAATCGCCGGGACGCGTGATGCCCAAAATCGCGTTCATGTTGGCGCCGTCGATGTAAACCAACCCGCCCACGTCGTGCAGCAATTGCGAGATCCGCAGAATGTCTTTCTCGAACAACCCCAAGGTGTTGGGATTGGTGATCATGAAGACGGCGGTGGATTCATCCAAATGCGTTTCCAACTCTTCGAGTTCGACAAACCCCGTGGCGATTCTTTCAGTTGCATGCAGTCGAACCCGGCGAGTGCGGCGCTGGCGGGGTTGGTGCCGTGGGCGCTGGCGGGAAACAGCACTTTCGTGCGTTTTTCGCCCCGGTCGCGAAAACACGCCGCCGCGATCAACAGCGCCGCCAATTCTCCCTGTGCACCCGCCGCCGGTTGCAGCGAGACGGCGGGCAAGCCGGCAATCTCCGCGAGCATGGTTTGCATTTCATAGAGCAATTGCAACATGCCTTGGCAAGATGTGTCCGGCAGATACGGATGCAAGTCGACCAACCCCGGCAGCCCGGCCAATCGCTCGTGCCGCTTGGGGTTGTACTTCATCGTGCAACTGCCCAAAGGATAGAAATGCGTATCGACGGACATGTTCAACGTCGAGAGATTCACATAATGCCGAATCACGTCGGGTTCGGTCAGTTCCGGCAAACTCAGCGGTTCGCCGGCAAGCTGCTCGACGGGCAGCAATTCATCGAGCGGCGTCGCGGGAACGTCCGATTCCGGGAACCGGCAGGCTCGGCGTCCGGGTTGGGCCAATTCAAAAAGTAACTGCGTGGCGAGTGTATTCCGCATAGTCGATGTTCCATCTCCCCAATTTGCGGGGCATTTGCTAAGACTCTCTCACGGGGAAAGAGTTTGGGTTTAGTTTTTCAAAGCGGCGACGAGGCGGTCGATTTCTTGCCGGGTTCGTTTTTCGGTGACGGCCACCAGCAGGGCATCATCCGCACCCGCAATTTCGGACCGCAAGAACGGAAACCGCGACAAGCCCGGACCAAGATCGAAGCCGGCTTGTTTGGCTTTTTCCATCGAGTTCCAAGGATTTGCCGGTAGCGCGAATTGCAAATTCCTTGAAAAACGGTTGGTCGAACAACAATTTCACGCCGGGGATTTGCTGAGTTCCGCAGCGGCATAGTGGGCTTTGCGGCAAGACAGTTCGGCGACTTCGCGAAGTCCCTTTGGCCCTTGCAAAGCCAGATAAACCGTGGCCCTCAGTGCCAACAGTCCTTGGTTGGTGCAGATGTTGCTGGTGGCTTTGTCGCGGCGGATGTGTTGTTCGCGGGCTTGCAGATTCAGCACGAAACACGGCTTGCCGTTGCGGTCGTTTGTGCGGCCGATCAGTCGGCCGGGCATTTTCCGCATGCACTTTTCTGCGCAGGCCATGATCCCCAGAAACGGCCCGCCGAATTGCAGGGGAATCCCCAAACTTTGCCCCTCGGCCACGGCGATGTCGGCCCCGTAATCGGCCGGGCGTTTTAAGCAGCCCCAGGCTGATCGGATCGAACGAGACCACCGACAGCGCCCCGTGCGATGGGCGATTTCGGTCAGGTGTTCCGGCTGTTCCAGGCAGCCGAAGAAGTTGGGATGTTGAATGATCAGGCAGGCGGTTTTGTCGTCGACGGCGGCTTCGACTGCGCGCGAGATCGACGCTTCCGTTCGACCTCGGGAATGACCACCACTTCAGTGGAAAGATTGCCGAAATAGGTTTCGACGACCTGGCGGTATTCGGGATGCACCGAGCCGAGCATCACGACTTTTTCGTGCCGGCGGGTGACCCGCATCGCCATGAAAGCCGCCTCGCTGAGGGCGGTGCCTCCTTCGTACAAGCTGGCGTTGGAGACATCCATGCCCGTGAGTTGGCAGATTAGGGTTTGATATTCAAAAAACGCCTGCAAACTGCCTTGGCTGGCTTCGGCTTGGTAAGGCGTGTAAGCGGTGTAGAATTCGCCGCGCGATGGCGATTTCATCGACGGCCGCCGGAATAAAGTGATCGTAAACCCCGCCGCCCAGAAAGCAGGCGCGTTCGGTGGCCCCCAGATTTCGGCGGGCCAGTTCGCGAAGATGGGCCTCCAATTCCAGTTCGGAAAGCGGTTGCGGCAAATCCAACGGGCGTTCCAAACGCAAATCCAAGGGGATTTGGTCGAACAAGGCGGAAACGGAATCCATGCCGATGGCTTCCAGCATTTCCCGCTGTTGTTCGTGCGTGTTAATGATATAAGTCAAGGACGGCCTCGATGCGTCAAACTGTAAGGATAACCTCAGCGAGAGGAAAACGCACCCTCGCGCCGGTCAAACATGGATCAAGAAATTTATCGGAAATAGGTCAAAGCATTGATAGGGCGGCGGCAGCGAAGCGGGCGGGATGGGCTAATGGCTTTCGGATGCGCAATGGGCCTCGTAAGCGGCGCGGTCCATTAACGCGGCGAGTTCACCGGCATCGGCCGGTTTGAGTTTAATCATCCAGCCTTTGCCGTAAGGGTCGTCCGACAACGCCGCCAGATCATCTTCCAAATCGGTATTGGCCGCCACAACTTCTCCGCTGATAGGGGCATACAAATCGCTGGCGGCTTTCACGCTTTCGACCACGCCGAACTCTTCCCCGGCGGAGAACGATTTGCCCACGGCAGGAAGTTCGATGTAAACCAAGTCGGTCAATTGCTTAACCGCGAAATCGGAAATGCCAATCGTGGCCACGTCGCCATCCATCTGAACCCATTCGTGGCTTTTTGCGTATTTGGCAGTTGAGGGATCCATCGCCGGTTCCTTCAGGAAGTGTGGGGATTGTCCAAGCTGCCGACTACCTTAACGCCCCCAGGGCCGGTTGAAAAGGTTTGCGATCCGGGGAATTTTTGGGAACGGTTATTGCGCGGTTTCCGAGGGGCTGGATGGAGGCGAAGGCAAGGGGTTTGCCGCCGATTCTTCTTGGCGGTTGCGGGCTTCAAATTGGGCGATTTTTTGCACGCGCTGTGCGTGGCGTCCGCCTTCGAATTCGGTTTTCAACCAGATTTCAATCATCCGATTGACCAAGCGTTCCCCCAACAAATCCGCCGACAGGCAAAGCACGTTCGCATCGTTGTGCAGCCGGCTGTTCTCGGCGGTGAGGTCGTCGTGGCAGTTCGTGGCCCTGACGCCGGGAAACTTATTGGCGACGATGCACATGCCCATCCCGGTTCCGCAGATCAAAATTCCGCGATCCACGGTTCCTTTCGAGACGGCGGAGGCCACTTTCGCGGCGAAGTCCGGGTAATCGACCATCTCGGCGTTTTCGGGACCGAAATCCAAAGGCGTGTGATCCATCTCGGTCAACAGGGCCAGGATTTTGCTCTTGACCGAGAAACCGCGATGATCGCTAGCGACGGCAATTCTCATAGGAAGAGTCAACTTTCTGGGTTAGGATTCCGGCTCTCAGGTTCCAATGTGTTCAAAATGACTTCCAAGTGACGGGCAATTTCTCCGCCGCAGCTTTCGTAGTCTTGCCTGCTGCCGCCAATCGGGTCGGGAATGTCGGCTTCTTCCCGCGAAAGCAGCAACACCCGATCCGCCACGTCCGGCCGCGCATACAGGATGGAATCCTTGTGACTGTTCGTCATAGTGTACACAAAATCCGCCAAACCGAGGAGATCATCGGTCAAAGGTTGGCTGGCGTGGGTTTCCAAGTCGGCCCCGTAGCGGCGGGCGACTTCCACGGATTCCGGCGCGGCGGGTGCTCCTTCCGTGGCCGCCAATCCGGCGGACAGCACGGTGTAACCCCGTTCGGGCAAATCGTCCGGCGAACACTTCAACCGATCCGCCAAGAATTTGCGAAAAATCCCTTCCGCGAGCGGGCTTCGGCATGTGTTGCCCGTGCAAATAAACAAAACCACTTTCCCCGTCATGCGGTTGATTTGCGATTCCGTCACGATCCCGGTTTCCACGAAAGACCACGAATTTTGTTCCACACGCACCACGCTCGGTTTCCGTTCATTGTGTCTTGGGCCATCTTCAATAATCAAGTTGACCTCGGAATTCCAATCCTCTGCAGGCGAGGAAGACCGGCTGCCCGTCTCCCAAAGCACCAAGGGAGCCGGCAACAGATACAACACCGAGTGCAGCACCTGATGGGCCGCCACGCGAAACCAGACTTCGGCTTGCTCTTCGCCAACTTGGCGGGCCAATGCCTGTTGAGTGATCGCCGGCAGTTCCCGCAACAAGCCGTGCTGCGCGGGGACCGGCAAGGCCAGCGTGAGCGGTCCCGGCCACATCCGCTGCATCAACCGGGCGGCGGTTTGCGAGAGTTCCGTCACGTAATCGCGGGCTTCATCGGCGTGTTTTACCCCCAGAAGCAGCCCACCGGAATCCTGCTTCGATCGGGCCAGATTTCGCAACTTTTCGACGGCAGCAGGCTGCAAACTATGGGCAGCCACGACTTCCGACGTTTCCGTGGGCAAAGCCACCAAATGCCCTTCCACCAAACGATGCACGGCGAGATGGATTACATCGCGCGGATCGTCGGCTTCGCGGAGTTTGAGCAACTCAGCCATGAAGATCTCTTTATTAGTGACTGGAAACCTGACGGGAATTTTGCGAACCAACGGCAAAACTCATCAGCGGGAATTGCGAAAGGGACTCTCCATTTCTAGGAGAATGATCCGTAGGTGTTCAAAGAAGTCGATTCTCTCCCTGTTATCCTAGTCGCCGAGGATTCCGCGATCAAGCAGCCAGCCCGATCCCCGCTTATTGGCCCAGGTGGGGAATGGGGTTGGGCAGAGGATCGATCGCACCGCGTTCGATCAACATTTCCGCGATGCGGGGCAGGTTGGCATTCAGATAATCCAGAAGTTCTTGGTCTTCCTCGGGGTTCCAATCGTACTGTTGCAATTCTTCGTAAACGGCTTTGGGGTCGGCGTTTTCGACCAACAAACGATAACAGGCCACCACGCCCCCCGTGCGCTGCGATCCCGCCGCGCAATGAACCAAAACCGGCCGATCTTCGCGTTCGCATTGAATTAACATCGCGACGGCGTTGACGTAACTCACAACCTTTCCTGTTCCATTCCCGCCCAATTCGTAGCGGTAATGTTGGATTCCGTTCTCTGCCGCGTACTGCATTTCCGCCTGCAAGTCCTTTTCGTGCGGATCGTTAAGCTGCATGTCCACAATAACCTTGATCCCATACTTCTGCAAAGTTTTTCCCAGCATTTGTGGCGTGAGCTGTCCGCTGCGGTAGATTTTGCCCGGCACAACCACGCCCCAGCGTTTGGGGACATATTCGTATTTGTGTTCGCTCCACCAAAAGCTCCCAACGGCGGCGAGGCAAAGCACGGCCGCCAAAGCCAATAAGGGTTTCCGAGAGCGACGCGGAGGTGTCGCGGTTGTGGAATTTGTGTCGGCAACAACAGGGGATGGCATAGTCGGCTCCTTCTATCAATCGAAATGGTCACGAGTCTCAATAGAGATTTGGGGAATGATACGCCAACAGACAAATTCAACCTAGAGGAAGTGGCCAGGAGAGAAACCCATCGCGACCTTGGGGGCTTTTTGATCGCGGGCTGAAGCGGGCGGGGAAGTCTGCGCAGGTTTTACGGCCCCCGCACAAACGAACCCTAAAAATGGAAGGCAAGAATGTTGGACGCGAATGGGAAAAACCTGTTAAACTGATTCGAAAGCATGATTTTGAGAAGCGTCTCTTTGCAGAATGCAGAATGAGGACGGCACAGTCGTTGGGGAAAGGGTGATGTCATTGAATCCGATGGCTGAAGTCGCCGCGTGGATTACCTACCCGCGCGGTGGAAGCACAATTCGCGAGGATTTGGACAAACCCAAAATTGTGTTTGGGCGGGCCAGCAGTTGCGATGTGGTGCTTTCTCTCAAAGGAGTTTCTCGCGTTCATTTCCAAACCGAATACGATGGACAGTCGTGGAACATCAGCGATCTGAACAGCACAAACGGGACTTTCGTCAATCAAAAAATCATCACCAGCCGGCCCTTGAAGGATGGGGACCGCATTACGCTCGGTCCGCCGGGCTTGGTTCCGGTGGTGTTGGTGTTCCATCAACCCCAACCCCGTTCCGAAGATGACCACGAGCCGGTCGCCGATTCGATCTGGAACGAGGATTATGAATCGGACCCCAACAGTTCCTTTATCCCCCAAATGCCCGATGAGCCGGCGAACTCGCGCGGAAACTCCGATTCCCAAGCGAAAGCCGCGACTCCCGCAAATGAAATGGGCGGCGTGGTTTTGGAGGGAGATGAAAACGAATCCGCACCCAACATCTATGCCGCCATCCGCTATGAGGGTTGGAATCGCCCCGCTCAGGCTTCCACCACCAAGCGGATGCCCCCCACCGATTCGAGCGTGCAGTTGCCGCCGATTTTGGGGGCCATGCACGGAGACTCGGAAGAGTCGCTGGGTTCCTCGATTCAAAAAACGGGCGATGCCGCGTTGGTCATCGGACTCATCAGCCAGATGGGCAACGCGATGCTCAAGGCCGATTCGCTGGACCAAATGCTCCGCACAATCTTGAATTTGGCCTTCGAGCATCTTCCCGCCGAACGCGGTTCGGTCTGGGTCGTGGAACCGGGCCAAGGCATCTCGCCGCGCATCGTGCGGAATGACGTGGACCAACCGAACCAGCCGATGAGCATCAGCCGAACCATCGTCAACGAGGCAATTCGCCATAAGCAGGCGATATTGGTTTCGGACACCGTCGAGGATTCCCGCTTCAATCAGGTGCGCAGCATCGACGAGCAAAGCATCCGCTCTGCCATTTGTGCGCCCTTGTATTTCGATGGGCAGATTCAGGGGTTTATTTACGTCGATTCGGTCCATCAATGGATCGCCTTTACGGAAAGGCATTTGGAATTTCTGACGACGTTGGCCGTGTTCGCGGCGGTGGGAACCGAAAAATGGCGAATGCAAGAAGAAGCCAACCGCGAAAAAGAACGCCGGGAACGCGCCCTGCTGCGGGTCGAAGCTCTGTTGGACGTGGCCACCGCGTTGTCTTCGGAATTGGACACGAAACGCCTGTTGGAAAAAATCATGGTCCGCGCCCGCAAGTTGTTGGGGGCGGATCGTTGCAGCGTGTTTCTGGCCCGCCACGAGGAAGGCGTGTTGCTCTCGACCGTCGCCGAGGGCATGAAGACGATCCGCATTCGCATGGACCAAGGCTTGGCGGGATACGTGGCCCGGTCCGGCGAAGTGCTGAACATCGAAGACGCCTACGACGATCCCCGCTTCAATCAAGCCGTCGACCAGAAATCCGGCTACCGCACGAAAAGTGTGCTTTGCATGCCTCTTCGCGACAAAGACGGCAAAACCATCGGCGTGACGCAGATCATCAACAAGCACGGCGGGCCGTTCACCAAGCAGGATGAAGAACTGCTTTCCGCCTTTTCCGCCCAAGCCGCGGTCGCTTTGCAAAACTCGATCTTGTTTCAAGAAACGCTCGAAGTGCGGAATTATCTCGAAGGCATTCTTCAGAGCATCAACCAATTGGTGCTGACGTTGAACGCGGAAGGCAAACTGGTCCGCGCCAACCGCCCCGTGGAACCCTTGTTGGGCCTGACCGAAAAGACGATGACCGAGACCTGCTACCAAGAATGGTTCCCCGGCAGCAACCGCACGCTGATCGAAAACATCGAGCGCGTCTACCACGACCCCAAAGCCATTTTCGTCGCCGATGACGACCTCCGCGCGGGAGACCGCACGATTTCCTTCAACTACAACATCGTGCCCATGCGGGATTTTGAAGGCAAGCAAGATGGAGTCGTGGTGGTGATGGAAGACATCACCCACCAAAAACGGGTAATGACCACCTTGGGACGCTACATGTCGCCGGTCTTGGCTCAAAAAATCTTGGATGAAGGCGGAGACCGGCTGGGCGGTATTCGTCAAAACGTGGCCGTGCTGTTCTCCGACATCCGCGGCTACACCGCCATGACCGAAAGCATGGATGCCCAGCATGTCGTCGAATTGCTCAACACGTATTTCTCGCTGATGGTCGATGCGGTCTTCGCCGAAAACGGCTTGCTGGATAAATACATCGGCGATGCATTGATGGCGGTCTTCGGCGTGCCGTTCCCTCAAGAAGACGATTCCATCCGGGCTTGCCGGGCCGCCCTGTTAATGCGCTCTGCCTTGGCGGAATTCAACGAAATTCAAGAACGCTTAGGCCGCAAACCCGTGGGCATCGGGATCGGCATCAACAGTGGCGAAGTCATCAGTGGGAACATCGGTTCGGAACGCCGACTCGAATACACTTGCATCGGGGACGGCGTGAATCTCGCCTCGCGGATTGAAGGCGTCAGCAAACGCTATGGCGTCACCATTGTGATGACCGAACACACGCAACGCGAGATCGGCGAGGAATTTCTCACCCGCGAACTGGATCTGGTCCGCGTGATGGGTAAGCAGCAACCCATTCGAGTGTTTGAACTCATCGCGAGTGCAAAGGAAGAGGTGGATCGGAACCTGCTGCAATCCTTGCCCCACTACAATGCCGGCTTGGAAGCCTACCGCAAAGGCCAATGGTCGATTGCCTGCGAACATTTCCAAGAGGCCCATGCCTTGGGAAAAGACAACCCCTCTTGGATTTTACTCGACCGCGCCCGTCGCTTGATGCAAACTCCCCCCGCCGAAAGTTGGGACGGCGTATGGGACATGCTTGAAAAATAACCCGCCGCTCTGCTCTCGTGGCTACCGATAAAGCTGGGCTTCAATCGCGTCCATCACTTCGCCCAAGGGGGCGTGAATTACCAAATCCGCGATGCAATCCAACGGCGTGGATTCCCGATTGATAATCACCAGCCGAGCACCCTGCTTTTTCGCGATCTCCGGCAATTGAGCCGCCGGATAAACCACCAGCGAAGAACCCAACGTCAAAAACATATCCGCTTCCTGCGCCCATTTCGCCCCGGTTTGCAGCACATCCTGCGGGAGCATCTGACCGAAAGAAACCGTGGCGTGTTTGAGTTTGCCCGTGCATTGCGGACAAGCGGGAACGACTTGCGATTGCTCAAACTCCCGCACCATCGGATCGGCAGCGAACATCGCCCGGCAATCCAAGCAGCCGATTTTCATGGCGGTTCCGTGCAGTTCCAACACTTTTTGAGACCCGGCCCTTTGATGGAGTTCATCTATGTTCTGCGTGATGATGCCCCGCAACAACCCCAGCTCTTCCCAACGGGCGAGTGCTTTGTGGGTCACGTTCGGCTGGGCTTGAAACATCGAGGCGTGCGATTCCGATTTTTGCCGCCAATACTCCCAGCGGGACTCGGCGTTTTCGAGAAAATCCTGAAACATTACGGGTTGCGAATTGGCCCAAACTCCGCCGGGCGAACGAAAATCGGGAATCCCGCTTTCCGTGCTGACCCCCGCCCCCGTGAAAGCGACCGCAGTTCGAGCCGTCATCAACCAGGGAACCAACAGCCGTTCGATCTCATCTTGCATCAAGCCACCCTAAGTTTAAGAAGTCATGTTGCGACCTGGTTCCCAGTGAGGCAGAACCACAACCAAAAGTCAAGCAGACACAAAAATGCAGATGTGGGAAAAAAGAATTCTGTCGACATTGGAACCGCGAATGTTACGAATCACACGAATCAGAAAGTTTGTTTCGACAATTTCTACCTACAACAAAAACCGTTTGTGTTTTTTGAATGGATTCAGGTGATTTGTACGATTCGTGGTTCCCCAATCTTCAGATTTCTTCGGATGGACTTTCAAAATTGGTTTTTTTCTTGAACCGCGAAGCGGCTCAGGAAAAACCGCCTGCTTTCGTGAAACACACACCAACGGGCCAACGTGGTCGGGAAAGAACTGTGGCATTTTGAGGGAGAGTTCCCTACGATAGAATGAGAGTGAAATGGCGATTTTTCCACTCCCTTTCACGGGTTTTCACACCAACTGAGGGAACACCATGTCCGGGATTTTAATACCGTGCCCCAAATGCGGGAGCGGATTGCGACTGAAGGACCGCACTAATCTGGGCAAACTGGGTCGCTGCCCCAAATGCGGGAATCGGTTCGTATTGGAAGAACCGGACGAAGTGCAACTCGAACTCGCCGATGCTTCCGCCCCCAGCACGGGAACCGCCGCCAAATGGGTTCCCGATTCCGAAGCCTCCGGTTCACAAGCCTCGGCTTCGCCCAATCGCGGTCGAACGGCGGTTGCAGATTCCTTCGGCGACGCCGGCCCGAGTTTCAACATCATCACCGAACCGGCGGCGTCGACGGGAATCCCCATCAGCACGCATCCCACAATCGAAGTCGGCATGACGTTCGCCGAAGTCGCGGCACTTCTCGGAAAGCCCACCAAGCGAAAACGCATGTCCGAATTGGCGGCGGCGGCCCGAAAACAGGGCAAAGCATTCAATGCCCCTGCCGATGCCGCCGGCAAAGAATACATCGTATTTCAACACGCTGCCGGTGCTTACAAATTGATTTTCCGCGATGAAAAGGTTGCGGAAATTCATTCCCAACCCGATGCCCAAGCGGGCACGGCGAAGGCTCCGTTGGTTCCGTCCCGTTCCCATCGCAGCAAAAAAAACAAATGGATCGGGATCGGCTTGGGCGGCGTGTTGGGAGTCGCTTTGCTCGGCATTCTTCTTTTTGCCACTCAAGTGAAAAAACCTGCCGAGGTGGTGAAACACAAAAAGAAAGAAGCCCCGACAGTCAACCAAGCCGTGATTGTGGATAAAGTCGCGCTCGAAGAAAACGTCGAGTTCGCGAAACAATTCACCGAAGACAACTTTCAGACCAAGCACGAGCTAATTACGTTTGAGCGGATTCCCGCCGGAGCGAACATTATCTTTCATCTTCGCGCGGCGGAACTTTGGAACGACAAACCGCAATCCGCCCAATTCCGGGCGGCGATGACGGCGGACGTGACCAATTGGCTGGAAGCCGCCATCAAACAACAGTGCCTGTTCGAGCCGAAAGAAATCGAAGAAGCCCTGATTTGCATTCTGCTGGGCGGGCGAGGCGACCCGCCCGAAGTCGCCGTCCGCGTGAAGTTGGCCGCCGCCCGGAAGAAGTCGGAATTTCTCACGCGGTTCGGGGGTGCTCCGAATGATGATTACGGCCCCACCACGGTTTACGAGGATGACAAACGAGCCTATCTCGTGGAAGAGGATCTGCAAACTTTCGCCGTCGCCCCCTTGCGGATGGCGGAAGAGATTGCCCGCTCCCGGAAACCAACCCTGGTGACTAAACCGGGCATCGAAAGCATTGTAGTGCATAGCGACAAAGACCGCTTGGTGACGGTGGTCTTTCAACCCTTCGACCTCAGGATGCACCAAGAAGTTCTTGTGGCCGAGAACGTGCGGCCCGTGCTGAATCGGTTTTTGGATTGGTTGAACGTGGATGATGTGGAAACCGTGCTTTGGGCCATCGAACTGGGCGATGAACAATTCTATTCCCGGCTGATGTTGCGGGCGAACCATCAATGGAAGCCCACGCAACTCGAAAAAGACGTGCAGAAAAAACTCGCGGCCTTGCCCGCCGAGTTGTACGCCGCCGTGCAGATGATGCACCCCCAGCGTTTGGGGTTTCGGAAAATCATCGGGCGGTTTCCCGCGATGATGAAAGCGTTTTCGCTGAGCACTTTGGGCGGCACGGGGGATGGAATGGCTCAATTCACAACCGTCCTGCCCGCCAAGGCCGCCCCGAACTTGGCTTTGGGAACGCTCTTGGCTTGGGATGAATCCACGCGAACCGACTTCAACCAAGCCCCGGCCCAACCGCAATCGAAAGAGCCGAAATTGCCGGATCTGATCGTCGAACGGCTCAAACTGCCGATGGAAGTGGATTTCCGCCGCCGACCTTTGCAAGATGCGTTTTCGGATGTCGGCGAAGCCACGCACGTTCAATTCGACATTGACGGCGATGCCCTGAAACTCGCGGGCTACACAAAAAACATGGCCCAGAATTTCAATCTGGGCGAAGTTCCCGCGACGCAGGCATTGGCGAAAATTCTTTCGCAATACGACAAAATGTGTATCTGCATCACCGATGAAGACAAAAACATCGTCACCGTGATGACCTTCGAAGTCGCCAAGCAAAAGAAATTGACGCCTTTGAAACTCAAGTAATCAACGCCAAGAAATTCGGAGCCAAAGGCGAGCGGGGGGCGTAAGCCCCCCGGTTTCTTTGAATGCTTCAAAACCTTCAATCAATAATGTCCTCGCTTAATGCGCGTGCGGGGTTTCCGGTTCGGCGGCGGGGGATTCTTCTTGGTGGGGCCAAACCGCGAGTTGCACGGAACCGCAAATGAACATAATGCAAATCAAGCCGGTCACGTAAATCAATTTGCCGAAGAAATTGCTAGGGTGCATTCCCAAAATGTTGTGCGCCCGCCGGGCGGAGGGGCGATGCAGCCCCAAACCATCACGGCCATGAAGGCAATTAACAGCAACCCGACCCAGGCCCCGGAAAGAATGATCTTCCGCAACCGCACCCAATTCACCGCGCCGGTCCAGAAAATGATCCAGGCGGCCAAGGCCAGATACAGCCCCAAATTCGGCTGAAAGAGTTGCAAAATGGCCCTGAGAACATCAACGCCGGCCCAAAAGAATTGTTGCAGACTTTCAAAAACGGTCATGGGAAATTCGGGTCCAAAAGAGTGTTGCGGGCGTCAGTCAGAACAGATTTCTTAGCAAATTCCCGCTTAAAAAACCAGCCAACCCCAGCGGCGGCCTCGTGCGCTGCGCGGAAGAGGAATCGCGATCCCGCTTCTTCTCGGCATTATGATGGATGTATACCGCAAAGCGTGTTATCATCGGCGCACGGCAAATGGGGTTTCTCACTTCTTTCCACCCCATCGAAACACAGCCGGGCCATCGGGTTGTGATGGATTTTTGCCGAACATCTATCGCGTTCTATTCCAGCGGGGGATCACGAGCATGGCGAAGAAAAAAGTTGCGAAACAGGCCGCCAAAAAAACCGCCTCGAAAAAGAAGGCTGCCAAGAAATCGCCCTTGAAGAAAGCGGCGATCAAGCAAAAGAAAGCCGCCGCCAAGAAGTCGCCGCCGAAGAAAACTTCGGTCAAGAAGTCCAAAGCGACCAAGACGAAGGCCCCCAAGCAGGCGGCCAAAGTCGCCCCCCAAACTTCAGCCGCGAAAACCCAAGCGGCCGCCTCCCCAAAGAAACCAAAAAAAGCGGTGGCGGTGGTGTTGGGCAAGCACGCGATGGGCACGTTTCCCGAAAACGCCGGCCCCAACGATTTCGCCTGCTTCGGTCCGCCGGCCACGCGGGATGGCGAGTTCGAGAACTCCCGCATTTGCGACATGGGCTGCTTTACGCAGGATGGCAAAGACAGCAACAAGTATTACCACGCCGCCGTCGTGCAAAACAACGATTCGCTAAATTGGTACGCCTATTTTGAATGGGGTCGCACGGGGGCGGCCCGGCCGAGTTTTCAATTCGTAGGCTGCCAAAGCGAAGCCCAAGCCGTCAACGAATACGCCAAACAATTGCATTCCAAAAACGACCGCCGAGGCGAATGGATCACGATTGCCGGCCTCAGAACGCTGAGGGCGAAAAAAGGCAAAGATTGCTACCTGGTTCGTCCCCAAGCCACGCGCAGCACCGGCCTGCCCGATGCCCGTAGCATCAAAACGAATGAAGGAGCCAAGCAGGAAAAAATTGTTACCAAGTCGAAAAAAAAGAAAAAGGCCATCGACTGCGATTCGCAAACTCTGTCTTTGATGAAAGACCTCGCCGTCGCCACGCTGGCTTACACGCGGGGCAGCATGGCCGACCAAAGCCTGCCCACGCAAACCGCCTTGGACGAAGCCCGCCAAATTCTGACCGAAGCCCAAGTTCGGCTGGGCAAGGTGGGCAACAACCTCAAATCCCAGGTGAAAGACAAGCAGCTTAACCAGCTCTCGGCCCTGCTTTACGGGCGGATTCCCAAGCGAAAACCCGTGGGAGCCGGCCCGGAAACTTGGGTGCTCTCGCAAGATAACATCCTCACGTGGCAGAACGATTTGGATGCCTTTGAAAGCGCGCTTTACTCCACCGACATCGACTACGAAGCAGAATTCGACCCGTTTGAAGGCATGCAGATCAGCATGGAATGGATCGATCCCCAATCGCAAACCGGGAGCTACTTGCACGAATGGTGGCCCAAGGCGACCAACAATCGCCACGGTTGGATTAAGAACATGGAGATCAAACATCTTTGCGCGTGGAACGCCACGCCGACCGGGGAAAGATCTCCGCCGCCCAAGACCGGATTTTGCAGGACAAGCCCGCCATCAAAGAGCGGCCTTTGTTTCAGCAAAAGCGCCCGGACCTCACCGGGAACGCCCATGATCGCTACGACCGCACCAATACGGCCTTGCTGTTTCACGGCACGCGCTCGGTGAATGTCAGCGGGATTTTAAGGGAGGCCCTTCGCTTGCCCAAGCAGTTGGTGGGCGTGGTGATTACCGGGGCGATGTTCGGGCCGGGGATTTACTTCGCCGACGATTGGAAAAAATCCGCCGGCTACACCAGCCTGCGGGGTTCGTATTGGGCGGGCGGCACCGGCGACTGCGCGCGGGCGGGATGCCTTTATGTTCGCCTGTGACGTGGTGCTAGGCGAACCCTACGTCGCCCCGCAATGGGGAGGTTACACCAAACCGCCCGAAAACCATCACAGCATCTACGGAAAATCCGGCGACTCCGGCGTGCAGAACAACGAGTTTATCGTATTCGACACCCAACAAGCCGAACTGCGTTATCTGGCCGAGTTCCGCACGAAATAGCGATTAGCTTTTCATAAGCCGGCAGCACATAAAGATCGTTTTCCCAAGGCGTCGCTCGTGGGTGTCGCCACTTTGCTTTGCCTTGGGCTATTTTGTGGTTGCCCCTTCGGGGCGGAAAAGCATTGGCCTGTCGAGGTCAACCTGAAATCTCAATCGATTCAAAACTGTCAATTGGTCAAGGGTCGAAAGACAAGAGTCAAAAGCCAGAACTGAAAACTGAAATGTTCGACGGAGGTCCATCATGCTCGATGCCGCGGTGATTGCGAAAATTGAACGCTTGGCGACGCAATGGGTCGCCGAGGGCAAGATGTTTAGCGCCTTTGAGATTTCTTTGGCGCTCAAAGACCAAGGCGTGCGGGAACGGCATCGCAACTTGAAGGGCAAGATCCACGATGTACTGGCCCAAATCGGCGGGGAAAACTACTCCCGCACGCTGATGGATGTGGGCGCGCCCGCGCAAGCCTGGGTCTATCATAAACTCAGAGACAATCCTTATCTTTACGAACCGTTGGACCGCTCGGGTTATGGAGATCCCGCCGCGAAAAAGTCGGCCCGCCGTTCCCCGCAAGTCGCCCCGCGAGATCCCAAACCCTTGCGAGCGGGAACAGCCGAACCGCCCACCAACGAAGATGGCGTGTTCGGCATGGATGACCAGGGAAACCTAACCATCCCGCAATCGCTGATCGTGCGCTTGGGGTTGGCTCCCGGTGATGAAGCGCATCTGGTTCTCGACAAACTCAATAGGCAAATCCGCCTCCGCCGACCCAGCCAACTCAATCTCGAACCCCATCAAGCCGGCGAAACCGTGGACAAAGCAGGCACGCTGACGTTGAAGCACGATCTGCTGAAAACCGTGGATCTGGACGGCTTGCAGTGTTACCAAATTCTCAGCGGCGGAAACCAAATCACCGTGGGAACCTTCCCCGACGATTGAGATTTTGAAACAGATCAAGTCTGGTCGCGTTTCAACAGGAGCAGCGTGATGTCGTCCGGGGGGAGTTGGCGGGGGTCGAAGGCAGAGATCGCTTGGCGGAATGCTTCCACGATTTGCTTCGCGGGCAAATCGCGGTTCTCGCGGATCAACGCTTTGATGCGGTCTACGCCGAACTGCTCCTCTTGGGCGTTGGGCAGTTCAAACGCTCCATCGGTCATCAACAACACGCAATCGCCGGGGGCCAGCGAAACCGTTTCACCGAGCGGATATTCGTTTTTTTCCAGCACGCCCACGGGCAATCCGGTGGCATCCAGCGTGGAGAATTCATCGAGGTTGCGATGGTAATGCAACACCGGCCCATGCCCGGCGTTGGCGAAGACCAATTCATTGCGTTCGGGGGCCAACGCGATGATGAGGAACGTGATAAACAGCGTGTCTTGCAGGTCGGGATAAATCGTCTCCGAAAGCAGCGACAAAATTTCGTTGGGTTTGGAACCGGCTTCCGCCATCACGCGGAGCATCGCCCGCGCAGACGCCATGATTAAACTCGGCCCGATTCCGTGGCCGCTGACATCGGCAATCACCAAACCCCAGCGGCCATCGGGGAATTTCAGCACATCGTAATAATCCCCGCTGACCGATTCGGCAGGCTGCCAAAAAGCCCCCATCTGATAGCCCGGCACATCGGGCAGCGAACCGGGCAAAAAGCTGGTTTGAATTTTCCGCCCCATCTCGAACGCCAACCGCAACTCTTGCGATTTCTTGGCGTCAAGCAGAAGTTTCGCCCGCTCCAAGGCAGTCGCGGCATGAGCGGCGAAGGCTTGCAGCACCCGCTCGTCGTATTCCTCGAACGGGCCGCCTTGTTTGTTCAGAATCTGCAACACGCCCACGGTGCGGTTATCGTGCGGAGAGACCACCGGAGCCGCCAGAATGTTCCGCGTGACAAACCCCGTTTGCCGATCGAAGCTGGGGTTAAAACGCTGATCCGAATACGGGTCGGGAACGTTCAACAATTCGCTGTGACCGACCACCCAACCGGCGATGCCTTGCTCCACGGGAAAGCGAATTTCTTCGATTTCCAATTCGGTGACGGTGCGGGTAAACAGCTCGGCGGTTTGTTCATCCACGAGAAACAAGCTGGCCCGTTCGCAGTCCAACGCCTCGCAAGCCCCCAAGGTCACGGTGCGAAGGATGTCGTCCAATTCATGCTGGACGGCCAATTCGCAAGTGGTTTCCACGAGCTTCATCAGCCCGTCGAGGTTTTGTTGCCGATCCGCCGTGCGGTGATCCCGAGAAACCATGATGCCCGTTTCGTTGGAAACCAACTGAGAAATGCAAACTCTTCCATTGAATCCGAGGAACCCGCCCAGGTCAACGCAGCTTCGAGATTACGGGTTTATTTGGTTTATTTCGGCGGACGGATGGCCCAACTGGGAATTGTTTCCAGCGAAATGCCGAGTTGGGGGACGATTAACAGAAACGTGGCCGCCGTGATGAGTACCACACCCAGCAAATTCAAGGCGATTCCGTAGCGGACCATCTGCCCCATTTCAATGCGGTTCGAGCCGAACACAATTGCATTGGGCGGCGTGGCGATGGGCAGCATGAATGCGCAACTCGCGGAGATGGCAGCGGGGATCATCACCAACCGCGGGTCCAGCCCGATCTTGACCGCCGCCTGGGCCAAGACGGGAACCAAAGTCGCGACCGTGGCCACGTTGGAAGTGAGTTCCGTCAAAAACGTCAACAGAAAACAGACTGCCGCCACTAACATCCAAGCCGGCCAATCGGCGACCAACGCGGAAAAATGCCGGCCCAAAAACAAGGAGAGTTCGGTGGTCTGAAACGCCCCCGCCAAGGCGAACCCGCCGCCGATGAGCAGCAAAATCCCCCAGGGCAAGCGCTCGGCGGTTCTCCAATCCATCAGATATTGGGTTTGGCCCTCTTCGTTTTTGCGGGCGGGAATGAGGAACATCAAAATCGCCATGCCCATTGCGACGGTGGAATCGTGCAGGCCGATGGCTCCCATCTTTTGCAGAACCCACCAACTTTGCCAACCGGGCAGCAGCGTGGTTTCCCCAAACGTCAACGGCTTGCGGAACACCCACAACAACGCGGTGCTGATGAAGACCATCAGCATCAACCATTCCGCCCGCCGAGGAGGCTCTAATTGCTGAAGCCGCTGCGTGAAGAACCCGCGATCCAGATTTTCCGATCCCGGAATGACCGGCAGATCCCACGTCAAACACCCCCAAGCCGCCAGCAAATACAACCCGCCCAGCGGGGCGACGGCGATCATCCATTGCCCGGCAGAGATTTCCGGCCCGTCTGGAAAACTGTTCTTCCAAATCCCCAGAAACGTGACGTTTGTGGGTGTGCCGACCAACGTGGTAAAGCCCCCGATGCTCGCCGAGTACGCGATGCCCAACAGCAGCACGGTCATCAACTTCGATAACGCCCGCTCGCGTTGGCGTTCCAAGCCGGCCAATTCCGCGGGCGTGAGGGATTTGGTCTCCACGGGCAATTTGTCCAGAGACGTCATCAATGCCAAGCCGATGGGCAGCATCAATAACGTGGAAGCCGTGTTGCTGATCCACATGGAAAGAAAGCCCGTGGCCAGCATGAATCCCAACACCATCCGCCTGGGGCTTGTGCCCAACAGCCGCACGATGTGCAAAGCCATTCGCTGATGCAGCCCCCACTTTTCGATGCCCAAGGCGATGATGAATCCGCCCAGGAACAAAAAGATGTTCTCGTCCATGTAGGCTTTGCTGACGACTTTGGACGTTTGGATTCCCAACAGCGGAAAAGCCAGCAACGGAACCAAACTGGTGACGGCGATGGGCAAGGCTTGCGTGATCCAAAGCACGGCCATTAACACCGTGACGGCGGCCAGATTTTGGGCGGAACGCGAAAGATCTCCTATCGGCGAGCGGATCAGCAGGAACAAGCACGTCGCGATGCCCACCCACAAACCCAGCCGTTGAAGCGAGCTGAAACCGGCCGAGCTTTCTTCCGTCATCGGGGCGGAGTTCCTTCGCGGAGTTTGGCGGTTGTCACTGGGCCGGATGCACGAATTGATGGCCTTCCGGGCGAATCGTCAGCACGGGGCAAGACGCTTTGCGGACAACTTTCTCTGCCACGTTGCCCATTAAAATGTGCGCCATCAACCCTCGCCCGTGCGATCCCATCACAATCAAATCAATCGCATGCTCTTTGGCATCTTGCAAGATTTTTACGAACGGCGTGCCATGATGCAGCCGCTTTTCAACGGAACAGGCTTCCGCGCCATCCGGCAGCGGCCAATTGTCCATCATGGCCTGTGCTGCCGCTTCGTATTGTTCTTTCGTCGGCGCGCCATAAACTTCCAAAAGCGGAATCGTGCCGATTGGTTCTTCGATCACGTGCAGCACATGCAGCGTTGCCGAGAACCGCTGAGCCAACTCCACCGCGTATTCCGCCGCGGCCAGCGAAGTTTCGCTGAAGTCCGTGGGAAGCAAGATATTTTGGAAGGAAATCATAAGCCGCTTGCGAAGAGAATGTGTTTGAGCTGAAAACGAACGCCGGGAAATCACGATAGCAGTTCCGGCCCGCCCGTCAAGTTCCGTGCTTGCCGTGTCCTAAGACAATCGTTCGAGAGCCGGGACCGTAAGGAAGCATTGATTCAAGGCGCTTAAGCATCCGCTTCCTTACGGTCGCGGCTCGATAATTCGGGTTCAAGAGCCGAGGAGGGTTGATGCCGAATCAGCCGGGCAATGCCCCACACCATCGCGAGCACCGTTCCCAAGCCCAACACGCGAATCGTCCATTGCACGGCGGCTCCGAATTTCCCCGTCGTGGGATCGTAAATGTAGCAGCGCAGAAATGGCTTTGCTTCGGCAGCCCCTTCAACGCGGGGTTTCACCTCGCCCCGTCTGGCCGCGTCGATGGCTTTCGCGAGCGGACGCGGAGAGAACTCCACGCCATTCAGGCAGTCGGTGATTGTTCCTTCCGGCGAGATCAGAAAAATTCCTGCCGCGTGCGCAAACTGCTTGGTGTTTTCATCCCAGACGGCATGGAATCCGATGCGAGCCATCAGCGTTTCTACGGCTTGAGTTTCGCCGGTCAGGCAATGCCAGCCCTGTTCCGTGCCGGGCCGCGCGTAGCGGCGAACCAGTTGCTTGCGGGTGATTTCCGCTTGGGGCGGGGTGTCGCGGGGATCGAAGCTGACCAAGATCACTTGAAAGTCGTCGCCGACCCGCGAATCGATTTCAGTCAAGGCTTTGACCAAACCATCGGCGGCCAGTTTGCAGAGCATGGGGCATTGAAAATACACCAAACACAAGATGGCCGGTTTCGCGTCCAAGGTTTTCCGCAGCGTGGTTTCGCGTCCGGCGTGGTCGAGAAATTTGGTTTCTAACGGAATGGTTTGGCCGATTTGGGGATCGATCTCGGCCCGATCCAAAATGTTTCGCGGTCCTTGGGCATCGCTGGAACCCGCGGCGAGAAAAACCAAAAGGAGTCCCCAAACTATTTGGGATTTGAATCTGCGTGAAATGGGCAAGCGCATCATGGGTTCCCTTGGTTTCGCTTTGCGTGAGTTTTCACCCATGATAACGAATGGGAAACCGTTTTGTCTGGGCCGGCCCGCGAGAAATCCCGGCCACCGCCGATTGTTTAGAATCGCCGAGAAAAGAACATCAAGAAAATAGACATTGCGTGGCATGGCCACTGCTTTGAGTGGCCATGTTTGCCAACATAAGTCAGCTTCCCAGCGGAAGGCATGCCCACGCAAAGCTGTATAAACCGGGGATATGGCACACGAACCCCGTCACCTATTTTCTTGATGATTCTTAGGTTTCCTCGGGGTCGGTGTGGTTGGGCTGCGGTTGCGGGGGCGGATCGGGTTGGGCGTTTTGCTGCGAGGCTTGAATCGCCTTGTAAACTTCTTCCCGATGGACCGCCACGCTTCGCGGAGCATCGATCCCCAAACGAACCAAACCCCGGCGAATCTCGACCACCGTAATCACGATGGAATCCCCGATCATAATTTTCTCGTCCACTTGTCGGCTGAGTACCAACATCAATTTCCCTCCCGGCGTCAGAATTGAAGAATGTCCGAGAGAGCCTGCCTGCAAACCGCGTTCGCAGGCGGCCCGATTTCGAGCCAATCGCCCCGCGAATTTGGGCAAAACGAAAAACTTGGAGGAATGGTGTGGATTGTAGCGGTCATTTGACGATACTTGAGAAGATTCCCCCGCACGCGAGGAAAGAAATTCCAGACGAGACTCACGAGACGAAAAAAACAGCCGCACGAGAAATGATGCCCAAACACCTCTTCCCTGTGGCAATTCCACCACACACATTGCTCCAGACATTCCGCTCACTTGCGATTAAATTGGAATCCTTTTGTTCCCGCTTAGGATGACGGCGTATCGCCATGTCTACTGAAAAGACCGAAGCCGTGGTGATTCGCTTGGCCGATTGGAGCGAATCCAGCCGAGTGGTGACGTTTTTCACCCGCGAGTTCGGGCAAATTTCGACCGTGGCCAAGGGAGCCAAACGGCTGAAAGGCCCGTTCGAGATCGCTCTTGACCTGTTGACCCAATCTCAGATAGTCTTCATTCGCAAATCGTCCTCGGGCCTGGACATTTTGACGGAATGCCAATTAGTCTCCCGCTTCAAACCTCATGGGCGGGATTTGGAAAGTTTATATTCGGGTTATTATGTCGCCGAACTGCTTTCCAGTCTCACCGAACCTTACGACCCGCATCCCATCCTGTACGAAGAAGCCATATCCACGTTGAGTCATTTGGCCGAGGGCCTTTTTCCTCGGTTGACCCTTCTGCGATTTGAACTCACGGTTCTCCGTGAAATCGGCCAACTTCCGGCATTCGATCATTGCGTGGCTTGCAACCAAGCGGTTGCCCCGGAATCGTCTTATGCTCTTTGGTTGTCGCAGGGGGGAATCATTTGCCGAAGTTGCCAACAAGAGGAGACCCAACACAATCGGATTCCCGCCGGCACGGTGGCCTTACTGCGAAAACTTTCGCAACCAGATGTCGAATTGTCCCGTCTGGGAGTTTCCGATCTTCAACTCAAGCAAATGCGACAAGTCGTCAACTCGGCCATCAATCACATCTTGGGCCGACGACCGAAAATGATTCGCTACCTAAATTACTAAGAATCAGCGTTTGCCGGGCAGGAGGCCGGGCCGGCGCGGATTTTTCATTCCAGCACTTCTCAGATGTTGGTCACGGATGACGATGCGAAATCTTCAACAACAACACCACGCGGCCAAAACTTGGATTTGGCGGACGGAGATCCTCTTCAGCTTGGCGATCTGCGGCTTGGGATGCCAATCCCCCGATCCCTTGGCTCCCGATCCGTTGGCTCCGAATGCAATGGCTCCGCAGGAATTGGATGCCGCAGCGAAGAAAAAATCGCGGTTTGCCCGCTTGAAGTTTTGGGAACGCGACGACGACGATCTGACCAACACGGACAACATCCGCGGGCCGTTGGAGCGAATTTTGGGCGATAAAGCCCGCCGGCGGAAGGATTCGCTGGCCCCCCTCGAGGGTTCGCCCGAATTTGATGAAGCCAAAGAACTCTACAAAAAAGGCGAGTACGCCGTCGCCGAGAAACGCTTCAAGCGACTGGCGAAAGCCTATAAAGATTCCCCCATCGAGGAAGATTCGCTGTTCATGGCGGGCGAATGCCAATTCGCGCAGGGCCGGTTCAGCCAGGCTCAAGACAGTTACGGCAAACTGCTGAAGAAATACCCCTCGCCCCGCGATCTGGATACCGTCACCAAACGTTTGTTTACAATCGCTCAAAACTGGCTGGAGTTCCCGGAGGTTGTCACATCGAGCGAAGTCCAAACCGTGAGCATGGAAGATCCCAAATCCACGCCGCCGCCGGAACCGCCCCATCCTGCGCAGCAAAGATCCCTCGCGGTTGGTTCCGATCTTTCCGAATTTTTGGGACCGCAGTCGGCCGGTGTTCGACACCGATGGCCGGGCGCTCGAAGCCTTAAGGGCGATCTGGCTGAACGATCCCACCGGGCCGCTCGCGGATGATGCGATTATGCTGACCGCCTCTTATTATCTCCGCAAAGGCAACTTCCTCGAAGCTGACCGAAACTATGCCATCTTGAGAGAACAATACCCCAAAAGCCCGCATTTGGAAAACGCCTTCGTGCTTGGCTCGCACGTCAAGTTAATGTCTTATCAAGGGCCGTTGTATGAAGGCGATTCCCTGCAAGCGGCACTCAAATTGAAGGAAAGCACGTTAAGATTATATCCCAAGCAAGCCCAGCGCGAGCGTTTGTTGGATGAAATCCGTCTGATCGAAGAAGCCAAAGCCGAACGCGAATGGGCCAACGTCGTGTTCTGGCAGAAGAAGAATAAACCCGTCTCGGTCGCCACGTGTTGCCGGGAGGTAATTCGCATGTATCCCAACTCGAGTTACGCGGCCCGCTCGCGAGAAATCTTGGCCAAGATGCAAAAACCCAAACCGCAACCGGAGCCAACACCAGAACCCAAGCTGCTTTCACCGCCCGAATCACCACCCCAGCTAGCACCACCGCCGGGGCCTCAATCACCACCAGAACCTCAATCACCGCCAGAACCTCAATCACCGCCAGAATCTCAACAATGATCTCACCCGAGTGGCAGAATCCATGAAGGCCGTGGCGGCTCGATTGATCTTCCCGGAACCTGAATCCCTCGATGCGAGATTGGATTCTCTGATGCGAACGCCAAAACCTTTGATGCTCCGTTTGGGACTCGGCTTCCTCTGCCTCTTGGCGGGGCTTGGGTTGGGAGGGTGCGGATACCTCGTCGGGCCGGCGTTTTCTCCCGGCGTGCGCACGGTCTCAGTGCCGATTTTCAAATGCAATCTGTTTCGCCGGGGAATCGAACTTCAACTCACCGAAGCAGTTCAAAGAGAGCTGAAACTGCGCGGGTTGCAAATCGCGGAAAGTCCCACGGCGGAAACGCGGTTGTCGGGAACCATCTTTTCCTATCGGAAAAATCTGCTCAGCGAATCCGCCTACGATGATGCCCGCGAATTGCAATTGTCTCTGGCGGCTTCGGTGACTTGGGAAGACCTCCGCACGGGAAAAATTCTCAACGAACAGGACATCATCCTGCCTCCCGAAGCGACAGCCTTAACCACCAACACTTCGTTCGCGCCGGAAGTCGGCCAATCGTTGGCATCGGCCAATAAACAAGTGGTCGATCAACTCGCCCGCATCATCGTGGACAAAATGGAAATGCCCTGGTAAGACTTAGGGCATGACTGTTCCCGAGTTGCGCAAAGCCCCGCAGGCGTGTTGTTGCCGGTGCAGGCTCAACCGAAAGCTAAGCAGAACGCCCTCGCGGGCTGGCACGCGGGTCGGTTGAAGGTTTGCCTCACCGCCGCTCCCGAAAAAGGCAAGGCAAACCGCGCCCTGCTCAAGTTGCTTGCCAAAGCCTTGGGCCTCAAGCGGAGCCAAATTAAGCTGCTGTCCGGCGAGACCTCTCCGCTGAAGATGCTTTGCATTCAAGACATCCAGCCGGCGCAACTCTCCGCCGCGATTGCTCAGGCAGTTGAAGATTCCGGTTCCGCTTGAACCGTCCGAGTCGCCGGCAGAAATACTTGCGATGGAAAATGATCCTGCGCGGAAAAATTTCCGAAATCGCGTGAAGCCGGGACGATTGGCGGGACGATAACGAAAGGGAAGCGCGAATTCGCTCTTTGGAGCGGAGCCTGGTCGTTTGGCCTCAAGTTTGGTCCATTCTGACCCTTCGCGACGGACGTTTGTAGTTTTTGCAATTGACCGAAGTTCGACACCCTGCGATCTACGCCAGGAACATCCCCCCAAGGAGGGCGGTCGTATCATGCCTATGGCTGAAGCGGCAAATCCCCGGTTCTCACCGAAATCGGCCTCATCGAAAGCGGCCCGCCGAAAGCGGAGGTCTGGGCCTTTGTTCGCCGGTTATCTCCTGTTGGGCAGTTTATGCGGCTGCTCGGTGTTGAGTTCGGTGGCGCTTGAAACCAAGGACTTTCTGAAAACCGGAGCCTCTGCGACCAAAGACGTTCTGCAATCCAAAACGCTGCATTACTTAGGGGATTCCGAACTCAATTACTATAAAGACGTGGCCACGAAGGTTGACTATACCCAGGTTCGCGGCGATGAAGACAACCGTGCCGTGAACACCGAACCGCCCCGGCGAATTCGGCACCCGCGCGAGGATGAGATTATGGACATCACCCTGGCCGAGGCCATCCAAAGGGCGTTGTCCAATAGCGAAATCATCCGCAGTCGGGGGCAGTTTCTTTCGCCCAGCAACCCAATTCTGACCAGCCCGCAACAAGCGAACTCCGTTTTTAACCCAGGGATTCAATCGACCGGGATTACCTACGGGAACCGGGGTTTGGAAGCGGCTTTGTCCGACTACGATCCCAACCTGACGTTCAACAGCACTTGGGGCCGCAACGAACAAATCCAAAATAACCGCTTCACCGGAAACGGTTTGCCCCCCGGAGCCACGCTCTCCCAAGAGACCAACCAAACCACGGCCCAAATTCAAAAGCAACTTGCCCAAGGCGGTTTGTTCTCGGTAAGCCATAACATCAATTACACACTCAACAACGTGCCGCAGTTTCAAAGGCTGTTCGGCTCGTTTTACACGGGCAACGTGCAAGCGCAATTTCGGCAACCGTTATTGGCGGGCTACGGCGTAGAATACAACCGCATCGCCGGGCCGTTGTCGAACAATCCCACGCGGGTTTCCGGGGTGAACCAAGGGGTCGTAATCGCCCGCATCAACAACGACATCTCGATTGCGGATTTTGAATCCTCCGTGCGAAACCTGCTGAAAGACGTGGAAGATTTGTATTGGGATCTCTCGCTGGCGTATCGCGCTTACGATGCCGAAATCGTGGCCCGCAACAGCAACCTGGAAGTTTGGAAGAAAACCAAAGTTAAGGTGGACCTGGAAGGCAAACTGACCATGTCGGACCAGGCCCAAGCCGAGGAAGCCTATTTTGAAAGCCGCAGCCGGGCGGAAGAGGCATTGGGCCGAATTTACAGCACCGAGACGGAACTTAGGCGGTTGATGGGCCTGCCCGTGAACGATGGCTTCATTCTTCGCCCGGTCGATGAGCCGGCCACCGCCGAGTTCATTCCCGATTGGCACATTTCCCTCGCCGAAGCCTTGACCGGCCGCGTGGAACTTCGCCGCCAAAAATGGACCATCAAAAGTTTGGAACTGCAATTGAAAGCCGCCCGAACCTTGGTTCGCCCGCGATTGGATTTTGTGTCGGGCTATCAAGTCAACATGTTCGGCGACAAACTCTGGGCTCCCAGCGACAACGACAAAGAACACACAGCCGAAGGTTTGAACAGCGCTTACGGCACGCTCACGCAGGGCAATCAAACCGGCTGGACCTTGGGATTTCAAGCGGCCATGCCTATTGGGTTTCGCAGCGCCCATTCGCAAGTCCGCAATTTGGAATTGCAACTGGCCAAAGCCCGCAAACTCTTGAGCGTGCAAGAACTGGAAATCAGCCACGAGTTGGCTCGGGCCTTTCAAGATTTGGACAGAACGTATCAGGTGGCCCAAACCAACTTCAATCGCCGACGGGCCGCCGAACGCCGCGTGCAATCCGAGCAAACCAAAGTCACTCTCGGCTTAGGCGACGACAAAGGCCGCAACACCGTAGACTTGCTTTTGCGGTCGCAAATCAGTCTGGCACAATCTTCGGTCGCCTATTACAGCAGTCTGGTTGCTTACAACCAGGCGATTGTGTCAGTTCATTATCGCAAGGGTTCGCTGCTCGCGTTTAACAATGTCGCCTTGGCGGAAGGTGCTTGGGATCCGCAAGCCTACATGCTGGCCTTGCGTCGCGCCTGGTCGCGCAGCCATGCGATAGATGCCGGCCATTTGCAACGCACTATTCCGCCGGAATTCGTCACTGAACCGGAACAAATTGCCCCGTTGCTGCCCCCCGAAAAATTGCCTTTGCTGATGAATGGGGAACCGAGTTCCGCCGCAGTTCCCACGCCAATCCCTGAAGCCGAGCCGGCGTTGGTTCCCCAACCGGAACCCGCCCCGCAAAATGGAGAGGTTCCCCCACTCATCGTTCCGCCCCCCGCCCCTCCCGCGCCGGAATCTTCGGATTCGGGTTGGCGAAAACACGGCGATCAGGCAACGGTTCCCGATGCGACCTTTGAGAAACCCTCAACCTCGGCGCAGACAATGCGCCGCCCCGAACTCCCGCTGCGATAATTCGCCCGCACAATTCCACACCGGATTCTTCACCCCGCAGGGGAAAAATTCCGCATGGGGGTGAAAAAATCTTCCGCGGCGGGTAAAATTCCTCCTCGTCAACATAGGCAGGTTCCGTTATAATTCTAATGTTTCCCATAAACGGCGGAATGGGTTTCTCTCAAAAGAAACCCCCTCCCAAAAATATCTCGTTAGCATCCCAACCAGAGGAGTACCGTAAACAATGGCTGTCACACTCACCGAACGAGCCGCCCAAGAAATTCAGCGCGTGATCTCGGAATCCAACAAGGCCGAAGGCACGATTCTTCGCGTCGGCGTCGCCGCCGGCGGGTGCAGCGGTTTTCAGTACGATTTTCGCTTCGACGAAGAAGGCGGCAACCCAGAACAGGACCAAATCAGCGAACATCATGGCGTGAAAGTCGCCGTGGACAAAAAAAGCGGCCTGTTTTTGGATGGCACCACGATTGATTTTTATGAAGGTCTGGAACGCCGGGGTTTCACTTTCGACAACCCCAACGTGGTCAAAAGCTGCGGCTGCGGAAGCAGTTTTTCGGCCTAAAACCTCTCCACCAGGGTAATTCTTACATTAGGCAAAGGGGGACGAGGAACATTCCTCGCGCCGCCTTTGCCATTTTGATTTCACTGTACCACGCGGGGAGCTTATCTGAAATTCTTCTCAACGCAACGGGGAGAAATCGCCGATACGAACAATGAACCCTCCAAGGAATCCAGGGGAGGGGTTCGTTCAGATTTTCTGCTTTGGCGCATGACGGGGCCAAGCAGACTGCACGCAAGTATTGGTTGCGAAAATGTCCCGTCAAAAAAAGCCCCGGTTGAATCGATCCTCCGTTTTGCGGTATGATGATTGCAAGGAAGACTCCGTCTCTTCTTTGAACACCCGCGAAACAGGGAGTGCCGAGATGCACGTCAACGGCCTCGGATCGGTTCCAAACATCCCCCCTTCTGCACAACCCGGCTCGCCTCAACCCGTTAAACCCGAAACCCCGACGGAGCCGAAGCGTTCCGAAGACCAGGTGGAGATTTCTGCGAAGGCACTGGCCGGGGAACACGACAAAGCCCCCGATGTGCCGCGCGCTGCGTTTGGCTCAAATCAAAGCGGCAATTGAAGCGGGCGATTACGAAACCGAAGACAAACTCGATGCCGCCCTCAGCCGTCTGTTTGAAGAAATCGGCCTCGAGGATGACCTAGACGACTAAGTTGCTATCATTTCCTGAGATGATCTTGCTGTTGCTGTCTGTTGCGTTGAATTAAAGGAACCGTCCGTTGAGCGAACTTGAGTCGGTGGAAGTCGCGGTCTCTCCCAGCGACAAATTCCAGGAATATCTCGCCACCCAAGGCATGCGGCTCACGCAAGAGCGGGTGATTATCGTGGAAGACGTGTTCTCCCAGCACGAACACTTCGACGCCGAGCAAATCGTGGAACGTTTGACGCCGCAAAAAGGCGGTCGGCGGGTCAGCCGCTCCAGCGTGTACCGCACGTTGACGCTGCTGGAAGAAGCGGGCTTGATTCGCAAAGTCGCCCGCACGAACGACCGGGACGTGTACGAACACGACTACGGCTACCCGCAACACGACCATCTCATCTGCCGCGTGTGCGGCGAGTTGATCGAATTCTACAACGCGGAGATTTCCCGGGTTCTCGAACAAGTTGCCGCCGAGCAGGGTTTTCGCATGTCGGGGCATCGGCTGGAAGTTTATGGCCGATGCAGTGAATGCAGCAAACCCCAAGGCCGACGAAACCCCAAACTTGATTTGCTGTAAGGGAAATTGTCCCGCCAGATGATGTTTCGAGCCGCGACCGTCAGGGAGCGCTGATTAACTCACTTCCTTACTGTCGTGGCTCGGTGGGAGCTTCGTCTTCCTTTACTTCGTCTGGAGTTGGATCGGGTTCCACGGTTCGCCGGGCGTTTTCGACGGGGATGCTCCAATAAAACCTCAGCACCCCCAAAAGCACCACAAACGCCGCGATGGCGGCCGCGGTCAAAATCGCCAGGCTTGGCCGGTCGCCGAAGGTCAACTTCACGGGTTCCCAAATCCATTTCCAAGTGAAGAGCACCACGACCGTCGCCAAGGCAAGATAAGGGCCGTAGGGCACGAAGCCTCGCCCGGTGGAAATCCAACTTAGCACCGCCAGCAGGATTCCGCACATCGGAGCCAGCAAAAACACGCAGAGAACGGGTTGCCAACCGACAAAACTCCCGATCATCGCCATGAGCGTCACATCGCCGAAACCCAGGGCTTGCCGGCGCAAAATCAGGGCGGAAGTCCAGCGGACAACCCAGGTGACGCCCGCCCCCATCGCCAGACCGGCGAGACTCCAAGCCAGCCCGTGCAGATGTTGGTGCGCTTTGATCCATTCGGGAATGTACGCTCCTTGAATGGTGGGGATCGCTTGGTTCCAGTCGATCCAGAGGTGCATCATCTGCAATTCCCCGGAAAGCGTGGCGAAAAACACGCCGAAAATCGTGCCGGGAAGCGTAATTTGATCCGGGATCACGTAATCGCGGAAATCTGCAATTGTGGCGGCCATCAAAAGCCAAAGCAAAACGGCGTGATACGCGATTCGCCCGTACCGCCAAAAGGGTTCGGGCCGGACCATCTCCGTTTTTTGGCAATCGAACAGCAGCATCGCCAGCGTAAAACCGCCCGTCAGCAGCCCGCCAAAAATGATGGCAAAACTCGCTTGACGCCAATTCGGGGCCTGGGAAGCCGAGGGTTCCGGCAACGGGGTGAGTTTGACGGCCCAGAAATACGCCAAGCCGCCGGCGATTCCACCGAGAAGACTGGCGATTCCTCCCCAAATTGCCGCCTCTGCCGGCCCATTCATCACAAGATTTCCTGCCCATTCCGGGTTTGAGAGTTTCCGCGCGAGACCCCGCCTCGCTTTGGGTTCTTGGCTGCCGGGATTGTCGCGGCACGGCAGTTGCGTTGCTTAATGTTGTTGCAGTTCCGATCCCGCGTTGTCAAGACACCGATTCCGTGAAATCCCTGATTGGGGAGGACATTTTTTCCCATTCGGCCCTTCCGCCGGCGTCGAATTGAAGAGGAACTTTTGCCGGCGAACTTTCATCCTCCGCGCTCAAGGAGAAGTTGATGAAACGCACTTGGTTTATTTGCCTGATGATACCTTTAACTCTTTGTCTGATGGCGAGTTCCGCCAAGGCGGAAAAAATCGTTCCGCCCACGGAGGATTTCTCCAAAACAGAAAATGTCGAGAATGTGACGCTCAACGCTCCCGGCAGCCAAAGTTCGGCGGAAAACGCTTCGGAGGAACCCGAGGTCATCGCCAAAGGGCTGGACGGAGCGGATACGGCGTGGATGCTTATTTCTTCAGCACTTGTGCTTATGATGACAGCACCCGGCTTAGCTCTTTTTTACGGCGGGCTGGTTCGCAAGAAAAATATTCTCGGCGTGATGATGCAATGCGTGTTCCTGATGGGGCTGATGTCCGTGGTCTGGGCACTCTGGGGTTACAGTTTGGCATTCGGGGATGATGCGTTGGGAGGATTTATTGGCGATGGCAAATACCTGTTCATGCAAAATGTGGTTCCCACCTACGACACTGTCGCCAAAGCCGCGATTGTGCCGATGGCGCAGGACTCTGGGATATCCCCGTCGCTTTGCACATGGTTTTTCAGATGATGTTCTTCATTATTACGCCCAGCCTTAATTTGCGGAGCCTTCGCAGAACGCATGAAATTCAGCGCGATGGTGCTGTTTTCGATTCTGTGGGGCACTTTCGTGTATTGCCCGCTTGCCCATTGGGTTTGGTCGGCGAATGGTTGGTTGTTCAAGGGCGATTTTGCCGCCTTCGATTTCGCGGGCGGAACCGTCGTGCATATTAGTTCGGGAGTGTCGGCTTTGTTGTGTGCTTTGATTTTGGGCAAACGGTTGGGGTTCGGTCAAGAACCCATGCCGCCGCACAATTTGACTTATACCTGTATCGGGGCCGCGATGTTGTGGGTGGGCTGGTTTGGTTTCAACGCGGGCAGCGCCCTCAAAGCCAACGAATTGGCGGTGAATGCCTTTGTGGCCACTCATTTGGCGGCGGCGGCAGGCGTGTTGGCTTGGGCGGGAGCCGAATGGTTCAGCCGAGGCAAACCGAGCATCTTAGGGGCCTGTTCCGGCGCGGTGGCCGGTTTGGTCTGCATCACGCCGGCTTGCGGCACGGTCACGCCTTTGGCGGGCATTTTGCTGGGTTTCGTGGCGGGTTTGGGCTGTTACTGGGCCTGCACGACGCTGAAATCCAAGTTCGGCTACGATGATTCCCTCGATGCCTTCGGTGTTCACGGCGTGGGCGGCACCATCGGGGCCTTGCTGACCGGCGTGTTTGCCACGCAGGCGGTGACGGGAGCCAAAGCGCCCATCGGCTTGTTGGAAGGCAATCCCAAGCAAATGATTCCGCAAATCCTCAGCATTGTTTCCGCCGCCGGCATCGCGCTGGTGGGCACGTTCATCATCTTAAAAGTGCTGGATGCCACACTGGGTCTTCGCGTCAGCCAAGATGCGGAAATTCAAGGATTGGACCTCAGCCAACATGGCGAAGAAGGGTACATCTTCCTATAAATTGAATCCCAGAAATGCCTAGTCATCAGGATTGCCCAAGTGTCCTACGCGTGAGTTTTTTTAGCAAGTGGCGGTTAGCATTTCGCGATTAGCCAGAAGAATGTGGAATCCCACTAAAAAGGCGGCTAACGGCTAAATGCTAATCGCTCACAGCCTGACTCTATTCGCTTTGGAAGCCAAGTTTTTGTAGAGAACATCCCTCAGTTTTTTTTGACCCGTCCGATACAATGGAACCAGAAGGAAAACCCGCCGAGAGGCGCTGAAGAGATCCTTCGCGTTCCCTAACACCCCATGAGGAGACATTGGCATGAAGAAGATTGAAGCCGTGATTCGACACTTCAAATTGGAGGAAGTCAAAGATGCCCTGACGGAAGTCGGCGTGCAAGGCATGACCGTTTCCGAAGTGCGGGGCTTTGGCCGGCAGAAAGGGCACAAAGAGCAATACCGCGGCGCGGAATACACCGTGGATTTCTTGCCCAAGGCCAAGATGGAAGTCGTGGTTTCGGACGATCAGGCCAAAATCGGTGATCGATACCATCCTCCGCACGGCCCGCACGGGGCAAATCGGCGACGGCAAAATCTTCGTCACCAATCTGGATGAAATGATTCGCATTCGCACCGGCGAAACCGGCGAAACCGCGCTTTAGGAACACCCGGAAAACCACATCAACATAGAAAGCAAAAGGCGAGCGGGGGGCGTCAGCCCCCTGGTCATCTTGAGTTGTTCAAAAACGAGACGAATCAAACCGGCAGCTCGCAAAATCCCTTCTGTCAACAGGCGCTCTTGCCCGCATCATCTCTTTGGAGCCTGATCGTGAAAAAAGTGGAAGCCATTATCCGCCACTACAAACTGGAAGATGTGAAAGAAGCCCTTGCCAAAGCCGGCCTGCAAGGCATGACGGTTTCGGAGATTCGCGGCTTTGGCCGGCAGCGCGGGCACAAGGAAACCTACCGGGGAACCGAATACACGGTGGATTTTCTGCCCAAAATTAAAGTGGAAGTCGTGGTGGAAGAAGGGGCCGTGCAAACCGCTTGCGATGCCATCGTGAATGCCGCCCGCACGGGGCAGATTGGCGATGGCAAAATTTTCGTCACCAACTTGACGGACGTAATCCGCATTCGCACTGGAGAATCCGGAGAAGACGCGATCTAGGTTTCTGCCCTCCGCTTTTTGATTTCCTTCTTGCCAGAATTGCGGCGGAATTGCTAGATTCCGTGAATCTTCTCGCATCGCACCCGCGAGGCGTCCGCAAGTTCTTGAAGGAAACCCGCATGAAAATTGTGATGATTGGCACCGGCTACGTCGGCTTGGTCACCGGAACCTGCTTCGCGGAAAGTGGCAACGATGTGACCTGCGTGGACATCGACCAGGCCAAGATCGAAGCTCTCAAGCAAGGCAAAATCCCGATTTACGAACCGGGCCTGCGCGAGTTGGTGCAGCGAAACACCGAAGCCGGCCGGCTGCATTTCACCACCGATTACGCCGAAGCCGTTCCCCATGCCCGCTGCGTGTTCATTGCGGTGGGCACGCCGCAAAGCGAAGATGGAGCCGCCAATTTAACGGGCGTGTTCAAAGTCACAGAAACGCTGGCCGAACATCTCACCCCCAAAACCGTGGTGGTGGTGAAAAGCACCGTGCCCGTGGGAACCAACCGCAAAGTCGCGGACAAGCTCAAAGAACTGACCGGGCGAACCGTGGATGTGGCTTCCAATCCCGAGTTCCTTAAAGAAGGGGCCGCGATTGATGATTTCACCAAGCCCGACCGCGTGGTGGTGGGGACCGACCGCGCCGGCGTGGCCGATGTGCTGAACGATCTCTACAAGCCGTTTCTGCGAACGGACAACCCGTTTCTTTCCATGAGCCTGGAAAGCGCCGAGATGACCAAATACGTCGCCAATTGCCTGTTGGCGACGAAGATCAGCTTCATCAACGAGATGGCCAACATCTGCGAGCGGGTGGGGGCCGACATCAACGATGTGCGAAAAGGCATCGGCCACGATGCCCGCATCGGGTTTTCGTTTCTGTTCCCCGGTGTGGGTTACGGCGGTTCTTGCTTTCCCAAAGATGTGCAAGCCCTGATTTACGTCGCCGAGCAAACGGGCCTGGATGCCCGCGTGCTGAAGACCGTGCATTCCGTCAACGATCACCAAAAGACGGTGCTGTTCGAGAAGATCCGCAAATACTTCGAGGGGAGTTTGGAGGGCCGCACGATTGCGATTTGGGGCTTGTCTTTCAAACCCAAGACCGATGATGTCCGCGAAGCCCCTTCGTTGGTGCTGATCGACAAACTTTTGCAGGCCGGTGCAGTGCTGAGGGTCCACGACCCCGTGGCCCAAGAAAACGTGCAAAAGGAATTGAAAGACCACCCGAAACATAGCCAAGTCACGTACTGCAAAGACCGCTACGAAACTCTGGAGAATGCGGATGCCTTGGCGATCGTGACCGAGTGGAACGAGTTTAGAAACCCGGACTTTGATTACATGAAGCAGAAAATGAAAGCCCCGGTAATCTTCGACGGGCGAAATTTATTCAATCCCTTACGTATGGCGGAACAAGGCTTTTACTATTCCGGCATCGGCCTCACCCCCGTGCCCCCGACGACATGAGGATTGGCGTTTTAGGATCGCCACGGAAATAACTTCAAGAGATTTTGTGTGCCATGCCCACGGCTTTGCGTGGGCATGCTTTCTGTTTGGAAGGCAGCGTCATGCGATCCGACATGGCCACTCAAAGCAGTGGCCATGTCACCCATCAACTATTTGTTGACGTTATTTTCTAGGCGATATTTATTGAAGTTTCCCGCGGCCCAGGATCGGCCACACGGTCTCGAGTATTCCTTTTCGGAACCCCAAAAACTGATCGTGCAAGACCGTGGTGAAATCGGAATAAGGCACGCGGAGTTCCACTTTGTCGCCGATTTTCAAATCTTGCGAAGGCCCGCTGAGTTTGACTTGGCAATGCTCGGCACTTAACGCGGCGACTTCGGTTCCCAATTGATCCTTAACCGTGGGCATCATTAGGTCGGGATTGATGGTCTTGCGTCCGCAATCCAAAATTCCCCGGTCTAATGTGGGCCTGCTGACGATGGTCGCCAAGACCGTCACCGCCGGTTCCAGATCGACGACTTGCATTTGTTCGCGGTAGAGCGGATCGGCGAAAATGCCGCCGCCGGCTTGCAGTTCGGTGATGCCCTCGCAATCGGCGGTGATCTGAAAAGACCCCGTGCCGCCGGCGCTGACGATCTCGCAATTTAAGTCTTCGTTCAGCAGCAGATCCCGGCAATGGCAAAGCACGCCCATGGCTTCATTGATGAGCCGGCGTTTCTCGGCTTGGTCGGCGACTCGCAGCAGATGGCCTTCGTATCCCATGATGCCCGCGAGTTCCACGCCTTCCAATTGCGAGATGGCCTTGGCGAGATCCAGCGTGTCGCGACCGGGCTTAATGCCCACGCGATCCAACCCGATGTTGACTTCCACAATCACTCGGCATTGCACGCCCCGCTGGCGGCAGATGGCGGCTAACGGTTCCACTTGGGCGAAATGATCGCAGGCGATGATGGGGTCGGCATGCCGGCAGAGCGCGGCCACGCGTTCCCACTTGGGCCGGCCCACAATCATGTTGGCGATCAGAATGTCCCGAATCCCCGCTGCCGCCATTACCTCGGCTTCGGAGACTTTGGCGCACGTGACCCCGATCGCGCCGGCGTCCATTTGCTTCCAAGCAATTGCGGGGGTCTTGTGGCATTTTTCGTGGGGCCGCCATTGTTTTCCGCGTTCGGCCATCCAAGCGGCCATGCGGCGGATGTTGGCTTCCATCGCATCCAGATCAATGCACAAAGCGGGCGTGTCGATTTCGCGAAGATCGCAACCAATCGGCCATTGGGACATGCGCAGGCTTTCCAAATCAGAGAAGCAAATCGGGTTGGTTCAAATCCGCTGCCGATTATAAGCCGCCCTTCTTTGTTGAGCAAAGCCCCCGCTGACGGGTGGCTGAAATTCGCGTATCATGGAAACAAGTGCCCTTCAACTCCCGCGAAACGGTTTGATTCCACAGCCCAGGGTCGCGGCGCAGCCGCGCACTCTGGGGGATTCGATCATGCAAATCCCACTACCCCGAAGGGGTTGCACTGGAGCGTAACGATGGCTCAATCCCTCACACAAATCTATCTTCATCTTGTGTTTTCCACGAAACGTCGCGTTCCCTTGCTTCAGGACAAAACGCTGCGGGAAAAAGTCCACGCCTATCTTTGGGGTGCCTGCAAAAATCTGGATTCGCCTTCCATCGCCATCGGAGGCATTGAAGATCATGTCCACGTGCTGTGCCGTCAGTCGAAAAATCAGTCTGTTTCCAACCTCGTTCGAGAGTCACGTTGACCCAGGGTGCGCTTCGCGACCCTGGGCTGTGGAATGCAACGCCTTCGGCGTAAAGACGCTAAGGCATTCTTGTGCCGCGATCCTTTGAATAAGAAGCAAAAACTTTTCCAGTTTGTAGCACGACTCGGAATGTTGGAAGAACTCCTCTCGAAAAGCCCATGCGTTCCTGGCTTGCCGGGGCGGGGAAAGGGGATGTAGGATAACCCCCAAATATTCAATGATATTTTTGGCGAAGATCATTCACGGAGCAGGAAATGCAGCGGACGACGAGCCACGGGCCGACCCCGGCGGAATTTTATCACGAATTGGCCGACCGCGTGCTTGGTGGAGAAACGCTGGACCGCGAAGACGCCTTGGCCATTCTGCGAACGCCCGATGCGGATGTGCTGGATTTATTGGCCGCCGCCTTTCGCGTGCGGCGGGGGCATTTCGGGCGGGAAGTGCAACTCTATTATTTGAAAAACGCCAAAAGCGGGCTTTGCCCGGAAGATTGCGGCTACTGTTCCCAAGGCAAAGATGCCACTTCCGACATCGACCGCTACGTAATGCTTAACGAAACCCAATTGCTCGCGGCGGCGAAGCAGGCGGCGGAATCGAACGCCCGCACGTATTGCATCGTCGCCAGCGGCAGAGGCCCCACGAATCGCGAAGTCGATCACGTCGTGAATGTGGTCAAAAAAGTGAAGGCCGAACACGGTTTGCACATCTGCTGCTGCCTGGGTTTGTTGTCGCCCGATCAGGCGCTGAAGCTGAAAGATGCGGGTGTGGACCGGATCAATCACAACCTGAACACCAGCCGCCGGTTTTATCCCGAAATCTGTTCGACGCATACTTATCAAGACCGCCTGGAAACTTTGCGGGTCGCCAGCGACGCCGGAATGGAATTGTGCAGCGGCCTGATCGTGGGCATGGGCGAGACGGAAGCGGACATCGCGGATGTGGCCTTGGAACTGCAAGTTCTCAACGTCAAATCCATCCCGGTGAATTTTCTGGTTTCCATCGAAGGCACGCCTTTGGAAAACCTGCACCAGTTGAATCCCCGCTATTGCCTGAAGGTGCTGTGCCTGTTGCGGTTGACCAATCCCGCCGTCGAAATCCGCATTGCCGGCGGCAGGGAAGTGCAACTGCGTTCGATGCAGGCGATGGGCTTGTACGCGGCCAATTCGATGTTCGTCAGTGATTACCTGACCACGCCCGGCCAAGCCGCCGAGGCCGATTTTCAAATGATCGAAGACCTGGGCTTTGAAATCGTCCTCGCCGGCGCAGAATCTTCGGCTTAGGGGTGATAGTTCTTCGCCAGATGCAGCGTATAGCGGCGGAAGCGGGATTTTCCGAGCGGAATCGCAATTTCTTTCAGCGGAGTGATGTCATCAAAAGCCGCCCGCAGGTTGCTCGGCACGGATCTGTTTTCGGGAAGAATGACCAACGCATTCCAGCCGCGTTTTTCGCGGGGACCGGGCCATAAATCGTGCTGCGATTCAATGGCTCCCGCGGGATTCCAATGGTACACGCGGGGATGATCGGGCAGGTAAAACGCCAACGGGCTTATCGCGGTGCGGGACGTGGCCGAGAGAAGAAACGTGCGATTTTTCTCGCAAGACTTCTGCAAGGTTTCTTCCACCTTTTCGCCCAATTCCCGCCAACCCCGCAAACGCACGGTGGGATCGAAAGCGGTTCCTTCGACACCCAACCGCCGGCTAAAAAACGGAAACGCCAAGATGATCACGCAGCAAACCGCACCCAAGCCAAGCCCCGCGCGATACCAATTGAACCTTTGGGGATTCAGGCCGAGGGAAATTTTTCCGCAAGACCAACCCGCCGCCAAGACAAGCCCCGTGACGTAAAACGGGGCGGGCCAATTCGGTTGCACCCGTTGCAGAAAACTCAGCCCGAACACGCCCGCCAAAGGCAACCCGCTGAAGCACCACAAAAATCGTTCCCGGCGGTCCATTCGCTTCCAATGGAAGGGAACCAACACCAACAGACTCAACACCACGCCGCAAAGAATCGGCGAGACCACTCCGAATTGGCCGGCCGCGAATTCTCCCAGCCAAGCCAAATGTTTGGTCAGCGAAACCGCTTCGCTTTGGAAGTGATGCCCGGTGTGCAGAATCGTGACCCATCCGTGCTGAGAGTTCCAGATAATCACGGGAATCAAAAATAGACAGCTTCCCGCGATCCATGTCCAAAACCAACCGCTTCGCAGTTTCGGGCGGTCCGCAGGACTGAGCAGCAGAAACGCGGCGGCAAGCGGAAAGATGCCGAGCATTGTCTGTTTCGAGAGCAACCCCAACCCCGTGCTGAAAATCAAAATGCTCAACCACCCAACGGAAACCTGGGACGAATCCAGGCAGCGCCAGAGGGCATAAATCGCGGCGCACCAGCAGAACATCAGCGGGGCATCAATCGTCATTAACAAACTCAACACAGTCACGCCCGGCATCAAAGCGGCCCCTAAAGCGGCCCAAAATCCGCTGCGGGCATCGTAGATTCGCCGAGCCAGCAGGAACACGGGAATCAAGCCCAAACTTCCCAGCAAGGCGGCGGGAAGCCGCACCGCGAATTCGGAAGTTCCCCAGAGTTGCCGAGTGGCGTAGTTGATCCAAGCGATCATGGGGGGTTTGCTGAAATATCCCCACGCGGGCCGGCGGCCCCAATCCCAATAATAGGCTTCATCGGGAGCCAGATCCAAAGGCACGCAGGCCGCGTAAACCACGCGGACCACAGCGACAACGGCCAGTAGTGCGAGGAACCTGGCGGTCCAAACGCGGTTTTTAACATCCGCTGGAAAATGTTGGATTGCGGGAATCATGAAACGGGGGAAGACTCGCGGGAGTTTTCGTAGCGCTGAAAAAGCGTTCGCAGCAGAATCGCCGAATAAAACACGATCGCCGCCGACCAAATCACATCGGTGAGAAAATGCCGACCTTGGGCAATTCGGGAAAACGTCACCAACAAGCAGAGCGCGATGCCGCCGGAGATCAAAAGCCGGCGGGCGTATCCTGCCCTGAGAAAAAAGGCGGGCACGAGGAAGAAAAACGCAGCGGAAGCATCCCCACTGGGAAACGAGCGATGAATCAAGGGGTCGGGACCGGGCGACCACGCCGGGCGGTAGGCTTCTTCCCCCCCGAACTCTTGCAGATGGATCGGCCTGGGTCGGCCCCACAGCAATTTCAAGCCGCCGTTAATCGCCAATCCCGGCCCCAAAAGGAACACGGCAAGCAAGAAAAATCCATTGACCCAACATTCCCGCCGCTCCGGGCGGGTGAATCCGCACAGAATGGCCGCGCCCGCACTCAGAAGCACCCCGATCATACAGATCAGGCAAAGCCAGTCGATCGAGGAACAGGGTTCTCGATCAACGAGCGGAAATTTGCCGCTCGCCGAATCGAAAAACCAGCCGGAAACCTCCACCTCCCAACCGCTTACGCAAAGCAGCCAAGTCGAAAGCACCAACAGGGAAATCAGAAAGATGTGGAAGTTCAGTCGCATGAGCTGGGAAAGAAAGGTTAGATTGGCAACGGGAAGCTACGGGCCTGACAGAAAGCCGATCCTCCCTAATCAATACAATCGGTTTCAACAAGCCCGATCTGAATTAAGAACGGCCAAATCCCCGGAAAACTCGCATCGTGGACTTTGAGACGGGTTGGCAAATCGGCTTGGTGGGCGGCTATGATGGTTTTTCACTCTTCTGCTGAAATTTTTCGCCCGCGAACTTCAAGTGTTAGGTCGGAACATGCGCATGCTCACCGGAGCGATCCTTTTGTTGACCGCCGAACAGGCTTTTGCCCATGCGAATTTGGTGGGCTTTCCCAATGTGGAGTTCGTGCGCGAGGTTTTGATTCCCGCCAGCATGGTTTTGGGGGCGTTTGGGCTGGCATTTTTGGTGTGGGGGGTTCTCACGGAACGGAAACAACCATGAACGAAAAAGCCCCGCGGGTTTTTGCGATCTGTTTGATTCTGGGAAGTTTGCTTGTTCTGCTCAGGCCGTTCGTGGCAAGCAGCCCGGAAACCCGTCTGCTCAGACGGGCCAGCACGGCCTTGGCTCGTAGAGAGTGGGCCGATGCCGAGAGCTTCGCGAAAACCGTGCTTGAGAGCAACCCCGAAAACCCCAAGGCTCTCGCCATCGCAGGCATCGCGGAGGCCCATCAACGCCGACGGGAAGCAGCCCTCAAGCTGCTGCGGCGCGTACCGGAAGACGCAAGCCCTGCGGGAATTGCAGCCCTGAACGAACGCGGGCGGGTCTGTTTGCTGCTCGGCCAAATTGTGGAGGCGGAAGCCTGCTTTCGGAAAGTTCTTGCGTTCGCTCCCGATGATCTCATCGCCCATCGAGAATTGGCGGAACTGCTGGCTTTCGAGGGCCGTTGCGAAGAAGCCGCCCCCCATTTGTTGGCCTTGGTACTCGCGGGCCGGTTTCGATCCGATGAACTGCAACTGCTGGGAATCCCTCAGCAAATCATCCTGCAAAACTCGCCGTTAAAAGATGCCTGCGAGGCGGTTCATCCCGGCAGCGGCTTGCACAAACTCGGCGAGGCCGTTTTGTCCCTCCGCGACCACAAATTGGACGAAGTGGAAAGTTTGCTCGCGAAACTTCTGCCTCGCTTTCCCGAACTGGGCATGGTGCAAAGTCTGGAAGGGCGGCTCGATTTGGAGCGGGACGACATCGACCGCTTGTTGGCTTGGCATCAATCCCTGCCGACCGCGGCTTCCGATCATCCCGAAATCTGGTACGTGCGGGCGCTTTGGGCAGAGCGTTCGGGGCAACCCCCCGCCGCCGCCCGCTGTCTGCTGGAAACCTTGAAGACGAACCCCAATCACGTCGAGGCCAACTACCGGCTTTCGCAGGTGTTTCATCAATTGGGAAACGCGGCGATGGCCGATAAGTTTTCCGCCCGCAGCCGCCGGCTTTCCAAATTGGCCTACGTGATTAACGACCTGCGCGAGAACCCCGATCTCCGCTTGCTGAGGCAGGCGGCGGAAGAATTGGAAACTTTGGGATGCGGTTGGGAAGCCTTGGGCTGGACGCAATTGGCAGTCGAGACGGCGGAGCATCAACAGGTCGAGCAACCTTGGACTCAAGAGTTATGGGACCGCTTGCGGGTGCGCACGATTGAAGAACCGGCCCGCATCTTCCCCGAACTGCATCCGCTGGCTGGAATCGACTTGGAAGAGTATCCCCTGCCCGTTTGGGCAGCGCTCGATCAATTTCAAGCCCCGGAAAGCGAAGGGGCCGACGCTGCCGAGGCGTTGGCCGACTTGGCGGACATTCGCTTCGAAGACATGGCCGAAACAGCCCATTTGAATTACCGCTACTTCAATTCGATGGACCCTAAAGTCGGCTTGGAACACATCTTTCAAACCACGGGGGGCGGAGTCGCCGCCTTGGATTACGATGGCGATTTATGGCCCGATTTGTATTTCGCCCAAGGCTGTCCGCTGCCCAAAACTTTGGCCGGTTTTAACGCCCCGCAAACCCAGCATCTCGACCGCCTGTTTCGCAATCAAGGCGATGGCACGTTCGCGGAAGTCGCCTCAAAAGCCATGCTGGGAGATGACCGCTTCAGCCAAGGCGTGACTTGCGGGGATTTCAACGACGACGGCTTCCCAGACATCTACGTTTGCAACGTGGGAGGCAACCGCTTCTACGAAAACAACGGGGATGGCACGTTTACAGAAATCGCCCGGCAAACCCAAACGGCCGGCAACGAATGGAGCATGAGTTCCCTCCTCGCCGATTTGGATGGTGATGGATTCTCCGATCTCTACGTGGCCAATTACCTGATTGCGGAACAGGTTTTGAAGCGAAGTTGCCGGAAGAACGGAGAACCGCTGACCTGCGCTCCCACGTTGTTCGACCCCGAACGCGACCGCGTTTACCGGAACTTAGGCGATGGGCGGTTTGAAGAAATCACCCAGACCGTGGGCATTCTGGAAAACGAAGGCAAGAGCCTGGGCATTATCGCGATGGGCGACCCCAACACGGGACGGCTGAACGTGTTCATTGCCAACGACACCACCGCCAACCAGTATTATCGAAACGTGACGAGCAAAAACGGGCCGCTCAAGTTCGAAGAATCGGCCCTGCTTTCCGGCTTGGCGATGAGCGAAACCGGCGTGATGCAGGCGTGCATGGGCGTGGCCGCCGGCGATTCCAACGCCGATGGGCTGACGGATCTTTTCATCACCAATTTCATTTCGGATTACAACACGCTGTATTTGCAACGCCCCGATGGTTCGTTCGCGGATGAAAGCCGCGTGGCCAAGTTGAAATCGCCCAGCGTTTCCATGCTGGGTTTCGGCACGCAGTTTTTGGATGCCAATTTGGATGGGCGTTTGGATCTGCTGCTCACCAACGGGCACGTCGATCAAACTTTCGCCACAGGCGAACCCGATGTGATGCCGCCGCAATTTTTCCTCAACTTGGGCCGCACGTTTCAAGAGGCAAAGCCCGCAACTTTGGGGCCGTTTTTCCGGAAGAAGTTCTTCGGGCGCGGCTTGGTTCGTTTGGATTGGAACCGAGATGGCCGGGATGATGCCTGCATCGTGCATCTGAATGCCCCGGTGGCTTTGTTGACCAACCGCACCCAAACCCAAAACCATTGGGCAGCCATCCGCTTAAAGGGCGTAACATCCAGCCGAGATGCCATCGGAGCCAAAGTGACACTGCGGCTGAATGGGCGGAAGCTGATGCGCGAACTCACGGGCGGTGACGGCTATCAGGTTTGTAACGAGCGCAAACTGATTTTCGGTTTAGGCAACGCGGAAACCATCCAACAAGTTACCGTGCGTTGGCCGACGGGCCGAACACAAGTTTTTGGGCCGCTGCCTTGCGACCTAGAATGGCTCCTCATTGAAGGCGGAGCCTGCCTGGCTTTGCCCACCAAGCCGAAATAACATTTCAGGGGATTTCCTTATTTTTTGTGAAAATCCCGTGAAGCGGTAGATTTTATCACCAGATTTTTTTATTGTGAAACAACACTTCCTTACTTCTTCATTTCGGAGGCAGATTTGATGAGAGTCCACAAACCCCGATCTCGCGGCTTCACGTTGATTGAATTGCTGGTGGTGATTGCCATTATTGCGATTCTGATTGCGCTGCTGTTGCCGGCGGTCCAACAAGCCCGCGAAGCCGCAAGGCGGAGCACCTGCAAAAACAACTTGAAACAAATCGGCCTGGCTTTGGCCAACTACCACGACATTTACAGTTCCTATCCGATTGGAGCCAGAGCGGCGCAGAGCGGGACTTGGGGACCATCTTGGTGGGCGGCCGTTTTACCCCAAATCGACCAAGCTCCCTTATTCCAGCGGCTCAATTTTAACGGAGTTCACCCCGGTTGGGCGTACAATGGCGTATCGGGAGGGAAGTTAAATGTGCCCATCATCAATGGCATTAGAATTGCGGTCATGCTTTGCCCGTCCAGCCCTCTGCCGGAATTTCGAAACGTGGGGTCCGCCAATGCGATTGCTCCGCAATACACCGGTATCTCCGGGGCGGTAAACGACACCAACACGCCGCCGCAGTTCATTAACAAACCCAACGAACAATATTTTTGTTGCGGTTGTTGTGGCGGAGGAGCGGCCAGCGGATTGGCATCGAGCGGCGGCACGATGCTTCGCGCGAGACCCACGAAGATCAGGGACATGACCGATGGCGCTTCCAACGTGATGATGGTCGGCGAATGTGGAAATTTCGTGGCGAACGTCGGCCAGATTGCCGCCGGCAAAACCGTGCAAATCAACCAAAACCACGGCTGGCTAATGGGAACCCCTTCCAGTAATCCCAAATCGAGTAATCGCGCCTTCAACATCACCACCATTAGGTATCCGCCTAACTCCTCCCAAAACGGTTTGCCCGGCGTGGCAAACAACGATGGCCCCAACAACGGCCTGTATTCCGCGCACGTGGGCGGCGTGCAATGCGTGTTCGGCGACGGCCGGGTTGTGTTTATCAGCAACAACATCAACATGCTGACCTTGCGACGAATTTGCAGCCGAGCGGATGGCATCCCCGCGGGGAGTTACTAAGTTCACCCCCGCCTTGTCGCATGGCACTTTTGTTTAATTTTCCACGTCCCGTAAGCCAACTTGCGGGGCGATCTTTTGTTTCATTGTTGGGACGTTTGTTATTATGAAACTGAGTGCATTTTTCTTCTGCTCGATGAGTTTGGGGCTGTTGGGTTTTTCCGGATGCGGAGGCGACCCGGATGCGCTGCCGGAAGGCCCCAAAGGCACGGTGTCGGGAAAGGTGACTTCCAACGGCAAACCTGTTCCCGAAGGCTCTATCATCACGTTTACCCCTGAGGGCGGAAGCGGAATTCCCGCTTCGGGTTCCCTCGCCGCCGATGGCTCGTTCAAACTTCGCGCCAAGGGAAGTTTTGACGTCCCCGCGGGAATCTACAAGGTTTCTATTAGTCCGCCCGCCACGCAGGAAATGTCGGCGGAAGATGCCATGAAAGCCCAAATGGCCGGAACACTTCCCGATTTTCAGGTCAAGGAAATCCCGCAAAAATACCGCAGCCCCGATACCAGCGGCGAATCCTTTGAAGTCAAAGAAGGCGACGACAACACCTACGACTTAGACATGAAACCCGCCAAGTAAGATTGCCAAAAAGGCGAGCGGGGGGGGATCAGCCCCCCCCGATAACTCGGAATGCTTAAAAAACAGAGCTTCCCAACGGGTGGTCACATCGTCATCAGGCGGGTGGCGCAGAGTTGGGTGAGGGAATCTTCGTTGTCGATCTTTCGTACGTCGATTCCCTCGGCCATCAACCGGCCCGCGCGGTCGGCATCTTCGTATTCATCGGCGGTCGCCAACAAAAACGCGGTGACGGCGTAACCGCCGCGCTTCAAACCGCCCAAAGTAATCGCGGTTTCGGGAGACACGTCCGAAAGCACCACGGCCACGGTGGCATCGCGGGGCAGATGCCCGCTGACTTCCAGCACAAGCTGCGAGAACGTCAACCCATCGGTCAATTCCACGCGGGCCAGGGTTTCCAGAATTCGCGTGAGTTGTTCCGCCCCTCGCGCGTTGCGAACTTCCACGGGCCGCAGCCGCTCGTTTTCATCCACCATGCCCAACTTGGTTTGAGCCTCCACGCGGGTGCGGAAATCGTGCCGATACCCTTCCTGCCGAATGCGGTCGGCGGCATCTCGGCCGTTGCTGAAAAAACCGATCTGCTGCCCCATTTGATACACCGTGTTCGCCAGCGAAGCCACCGCCGTCACCGCCAATTCCGATCGATAGGGTTCCCCGCGGCTGGGATAGGTGTCTTTGTGAAAGTCCAACAGCAAAGTCACCCCGGCGATGGTGGACGGCTCGTAAGTTTTGCTGTGCAGCGATCCCGTGCGGGCGGTGGCCCGCCAATGAATGCGGTTTAAGGGATCGCCGTTTTGGTAAGCCCGCACGCCGGAAATTCGCGTGGGGTCTTCAAACAAACGGTGCGTCATGCGGACTTCGCCGATGGGTCTCCGGGAAGCCAAGTCGTAGTTTTCCAGCGGAACCACTTTGGGATAGACCAAAACGTAAGCCGGTTCGGTTAGAATCCGATACCGCCGATGCAGCCCGAACAAATCGCCCGTCTCGGCGAGCAAAGGCCCGATTTGATAATACCCCCGCATCAAAAACGTGACTTGATAATTCAAAGTCTGCACGCCGCCGGGGGCGAGGCCCGCAATCGCGTAGCGTTTGTTCTTCACGCGGATTCGCGGCGGAATCTGCGTGAGCGCATCCCTCGGCAGGGAATCTTCCAACAGCACCCAAGTCACCGGCAGAGTGCCCGTGTTTTTCAGGGACACGATGACCGCCACGGTGTCGCCGATCTCCGCCGAGAGCCGATTGCACTCCCTTGTGGCGGCCAAGTTTTCAATCCAATTGCGGGCGAAGTAGCGGCTAATGAACAGCACGCCCAACAGCACGTACATCGAATACACCAAAAGCTCAAGCTGCAAAACCAGCCCCAACAGCAACAGCCCCAAGGCCCCCATGTACCAGCGCATCCAATCCCCCCGCGAAACAAAGCCCGATCATTCGCCCATCCTAACGAGAATCGTCCGCAAGAGGAAAACCAACGGCCTCGCCTTTCGGTCTTCATGGGATGGACAATCCCCCGAAAACCCATCACCATCAAGAGAGAAAGGGGGCAGGCCCCATTGATGTCTTCACTCTGCAAATGGCCAAGGACAACGGACCAATTTCCACGGACAAGTTCGACAGCAATCGACGAGAGTTTCTGACCGGCGGCACGCTTCAGAAAGAAGCCGAGCGCACGGGGTCTGCGATTGCGGATGAGCTGTTGAAAGCACCGCCCCGTCAACAGCCCATCGTCGGGAACACGATTCGCCTCAGCACCGAGGCGATGGCTTGCGATTTTTCCGTAGTGATGAATCAAGGGGCCGGCCGGCATTTAATGACCGCGAACGAGGCGTTGGAGATCATCCATCTTCTCGAAGAACAAATGACGGTTTACCGCGAAGACAGCGAACTCTCGCGGCTGAACCGCACCGCTTACGAACGCCCGGTGCCGGTGGAGCCGCAACTCTTTCAGTTGCTATCTGAAGCCAAGCAATTGGAGAAAGAGACCGAAGGCGCGTTTGATCCCACGTCCGGCCCGCTGATTGCCCTCTGGCGAAGATGCCGGCAAGCAGGGCGAATTCCCCACCAAGCGGAAATCGCCGAGGCGCTGACTCACACCGGCTTGGAGCACGTTCACTTCGATGAAGACCGGAAAACGATCCGCTTCGATGATCCGCAGGCGGAATTCAACTTGGGCGGCATCGGCAAAGGGTATGCCCTCGACCGGGCGGGAATGGTTTTGAGCGAAGCGGGCGTGGACGATTGGCTGCTGCACGGCGGGTTTAGCAGCCTGCTCTCTCAAGGCCAGCATCACGGGCAAGGCGGATGGCCGGTGGGGATTCGCAACCCGCTGCTGCCCCACGAAATTTTGGGCACGATTTTGCTGAAAGACCGGGGCTTTCCACAAGCGGGTCGGGCGTGCAATCGTTTCGTCATGCGGGAAAAAAGTACGGGCACATTCTCGATCCGCGCACCGGCTCGCCGGTGGAGGGCTTGCTGTCGGTGACGGTTTTGGCCCCCACCGCCGCCTTGGCCGATGCTCTTTCCACGGCTTTTTTCGTGCTGGGACTCGAAAAATCCCAAGCATATTGCGATAATCACCGTAATGTAAGTAGTTTGCTCATCCCGCCCCCCCATCGGGGCCGCCAATTGACTCCGGTCAATTGCGGTCTTCCCGATGATGTCTTATTCCTTGAAACAAGCGCTCCCCCCACATCAGAATAGGGGGGAGTCTTACATATTCCATTTCCCATTGCCTCTGAAACGCCACGCGATTTGACCGCGGTGGTTGTTTGGAAGGTTATCGGTGTCTTCGGATGCTGGAGGTCATTGCCTGTGTCTCGCGATTTGCGTCGGATTTCGTTCCTGGGGATTGTGTTCCTCGTGCTGTTGAGAGTCAGCATCGGCTGGCAGTTTTTGTACGAAGGACTTTGGAAGCATCAATCCCAATCCACCGGCAACCCGTGGACGGCCAAGGGTTATCTCATCAATGCCCAGGGTCCGTTTCGGTCGTTTTTCCGAGGCATGGTGGATGACCCGGACGATCTCCAATGGCTCGATCACGACCACGTGCTTTCCGACTGGGAACGATGGAAGAAACGCTTCACCAACCATTACGATTTGGACGATGCGCAAAAACAAGCCTTGGAAGAAGTGTTTAACGGATTGGATGCTTACGAAGTTCCCTTAAAAAGATTGCCCCACGGCAAGGAAGACATTTCAAGGGATTACGGGCCGACGATTCCCAAGATCGTCGGCTATCGGCCCGGCAAGGAACCCGATCAACCCGGTTCACTGTTCATCATCAAAGGCCAAGAGTTCAAAGAAGAACACGTCAAACGCTTGCACGGGATTGCCCCTCCCAAAGGCGAAGAAGAATATCATGCCGCCGTCGATGCCTTATGGAAGAAGTATTCCAGCACCAGTACCGATTACACCCAAGAACTGGAAGATTTGTTAGTCCACAATCCCGCTTGGACCGGGGAGCCGATCAAGGACGAGGAAGGCAACGTCATCATCACCCCGCCGGGGGAAATTCCCGCCTACAAAAACATGCTGGTTGAATATGAAGACGAGTTGGCCCACGCGAAGCGGGAATCCAACTTCGAGCACCTCAAAACCAAATGGGGCAAAATTCAAGAAAAGAAAGCCGAATTGGTCGGCCCCGTGAAAGCGCTGGATGCCGGTCTCAAATCCGATGCGTATAATCTTTTAACCGTCGAGCAACGCCAACAACCGCCATTGCCACCGGAACATTCTCGCTTGGGCGATGTCGACAAGCGCACCACTTGGGCGTTGATAATACTGGGCGGGTTGTTAATCGCCGGCTGTTTCACGCGGATTTCCGCCTTGTTGGGGGCGGGCATGGTGCTGCTGTTCTATCTGCCCAATCCGCCGTTTCCTGGGCTGCCTCCGCAACCGGGGCCGGAACACAGCTACATCATCAATAAGAACTTCATCGAAATCGTCGCCTTGTTCGCATTGACCTTCCTGCCCACAGGCACTTGGTTCGGCGTGGATGGCATCTTCCATCGAATTTTCATCGGTGATAAAACCGGCTCCGAACGCAAAACCCCGAAGCCCGTAAAAACCAAAGATCCCAAAAAACCCGTGGCCGCAAAAACCTGATCGGTTAATCGCCCAACGGGCTTCGATACGATTTATCATCGTTTGGTTAATAGTAGTCGCCTTTTGATCTACAAAGTAGTGCGCTACTTTCGCGGAGCGAAAGGCGACTATCAAACACATACCCCAACCTATAAAAAACTTCGCGAGAGGTGACTGTTATGAATCTTACACCGGCTGAACAACAAATCGGCAAGGACAACTTCAACGATGTCGTCGGGCATAGTCGGCGGAATTTCCTCAAAGGAACCCTCGCCGGCGGCGTGGGGTTGGGAGCGGCCTACTTCGGCTATCAAAAACTGAAGGGCGACCGGGTAAAAGTTGCGTTCATCGGCACGGGCGATGAAGGCAGCGTGCTGTTGAACGAGCACCCCGTCGATTACATGGAAATCGTCGCCGTCGCCGACATGCGGGACTCCAACCGCAAACGGGCCAAAGAAGGCGATGGCAAGACTTCCCCTCGCCGGGGTCTGAACGTGATTCTGGGCAAAGAAACTGCCTCGAAAATCAAGGAATTCGCGACCCATAAAGAACTGCTCGCCGCTCGTGCCGATGGCGTGGTGGATTTTGATGCCGTCGTGATCGCGGTTCCGCTCAGCCGGCACGCTCCCGTGGCGATGGACTGCATGGAAGCCGGGGTCCACGTGTTGACCGAAAAACTGATGGCCCGCACGATTACCCAATGCAAAGAGATGATCGCCAAAGCCAAGGAAAAGAAGCTGCTGCTCGCGGTCGGGCATCAACGCCATTACAACGTGCTTTACGACAATGCCAACGATCTGGTGCAGCAGGGCATGTTGGGCACAATCAAATACATCCGCGCCCAATGGCATCGCAATAACGCCAGATACCTCAAAGATAGTTGGCAAAAGCAAACCGGCAAAACCAAGCCCGCTTATGAAGCGGACATGGCCGCCCTCGATCCCAATCTCATCAAGGAGATGGGCTTTTCGGATTTCGAGCACTTGGCCAACTGGCGGCTCTACAAAGACACCGGCGGCGGATTGATGGCCGAACTCGGCAGCCATCAACTCGATGCCGCCAGCATCTTTTTGGGCAAGGTGCATCCCATTTCCGTCACCGGCTACGGCGGGAAAAATTTCTACGGCGTGAATTGGGAAGACAGCAAAGGCAAACTCACCGGGCTGGGGCCGAAAGACAAATGGCTCGACCAGCGCGAAATTGATGACCACGTTTACGTGATCTTTGAATTCCCCGGCCCCCATTACGACAAAAACCCCGAAGACATTGTGGTTGTGACTTATTCCTCGATCAGCACCAATAGCTTCGAGCCTTACGGCGAAATGGTCTACGGCACGGATGCCACCCTGATTATGAAGCAAGAATTGGAAACCATGCTCTTCAAGGAAGGCGGCGGCTATTCGTCCCGCTTGACCGTGGAAGAAGGCAAAGGCGGGAAATCCATCGCCGAAACCAGCGACAGCGTCGGTCCCGCTTCGCAGGTTTCCATCACCGCCAACTCCGATCTCCGGAAAGTCAGCCGGGGTTATACGGAAGAAATGGAACACTTCTGCTACGCCATCAAAAACCCGGATGGTTTCATCGACGGCGAAGGCAACATGATTTTGCCCAAAGACGGCGGCCTGCGTTGCCCCGGAACCCAAGGCATGGCCGATGCGATCATGGCGTTGACTTCAAACATCGCAATGGACAAACGCCAAAGAGTCGAGTTCAAAAAAGAATGGTTCGACCCCGAAAACCTGCAATCCGTCCCCGAAACCGATCTGGCATGAGGCGGTAGGCAGAATGCGGTAGACGGCCGCGTGGTTTCAGCTTTGAGTGGCCTGGATTCTTGAATCTGGGTTCACAAGAGGCTGCGAAATCGGTTTCCCAGAGCCATGACCATATTTGCTCATCAAGGCTAAATTCCAGGGGTTTGATTGGTCATTGGGATTTCGACATTGGTTATTTTCCACTTTTGGCTTTGAAGAAAGGGAAGGCGATCTGATGGGACGTTGGCCGGATTCGCCCCGCGCGACCTGGGCGACTTTCGCCTTAATCTTTCTGCTCTTCCCGCTGTTGGCCGCTCTCTGCTGGTGGTTCGTAAATGGCTAAACAGCACGGTTTTTCTTAAAGCCTACAGTCTAAAACCTAAAAACTAAGCTGCGAATTGGCGGTCGCCCCATTCCAGCAGGTTCATCAACGGCCAGGCCCACATTCCGGTTTGGGGCAGGTTCTCGGCCAATTCGGAGAGAACTTTCGGCTCGAACACCGCTTGGCCGAAGGGGCTGGTCAAGAATTTTTCTTGGATCGTTTCCCGCCAGGGGCCGGCGATCCACTTCGCGACGGGTGTGGGAAAACTGGCTTTGGGACGAAGGGCCAAAGTTGCGGGCATCATCTCGGAAGCCACTTGCCTCAACGGGCGTTTGGACCGCAAGCTGCCGCGCTCGAGAGTTCGCCCGATGACAGATACGGAGCGGATTCCTCCGGGGCGACATCAATCTTTTGCGAAAGCGGCACGCGAAACAGGCTTTCCACCAAGGGATGATCCGTAAACGGCACGCGGGCTTCCAGACCGGCCAGCATCGTGGCGGAATCCAATCGCGACAGCAGCGATTCCAAATTCACCCGATGCAGCAATCGCCGGTAGCGTTCGGAGGTGGATTCTTCCGGGCGTTCGGACAACAGCCGGGCATAATGGGTGATAAGTGGAGCATCGCCGTCGAGTTGCGCCTGGATCTCCGGGCGAAACAGCACCGGTTTCGCGGCCAGGGGAATCAAACTATTGAGCGCGAAATAGTGATCGACTAACGAAGAAAACTTAGCCCGGCCATATTGTCGTTGCAAACTCGCTTGAATGAGGCGCTGCGTGGAAGGAAGGGCGTTGTTGGTCACAGCGAGGGACTGTGAAGCATCGAAATCGTGCCCGGCCCAATGGGCGATTTCGTATCCGCAAAGAAATTCATCCGCCCCTTCCCCGCCCAGCACTACGCCCGCATGTGGCTTCATGTCCAAAGCCAACCGATGCAGAATCACGTCCGTGGGCGTGGCCAAGGGCAAAGCCTGCCGGTTTTGCATGTCCCGCCAAGTGTCGAGATATTCGTTCGCATTCAAACGGGTTTCGTGGAAGTCAAATCAACATGCTTTGCGCACTTTCTGGCGGCTTGAAATCATCCAGCGGTTGCGGCGAGGGCATCGGCAAGTCGTGCTCTCCGCCGCCGCAGCCACCGGCCACGTTTTGGGTTCCGGCGGCGCTCTGACCAGGCAGGCAATCGTGTTGGAATCCACGCCGCCGCTTAGAAACATGCCTACGGGAACATCGCTAACCATCTGCGATTCCACCGCAATTTTAAGGCCCAGTCCCACTCTTTGGACGGCTTCGGAAAACGAAATGTCCTCCCGCTCCGAGGGGTAATCCCAATAAGTTTGGATTTTCACATTGCCAGCTTGCCAAGTCAGAAATTCGCCGGGAAGCAGTTGCCTAATTCCCTCGTACAAACTCTGCCGCCCAAGGTGATGCGAAACGTGGTCAGGTAATGACTGACCGCCGGCCAGTTTGGGCTTTTGGAGATGTGCGGATGTCGCAAGATCGCGGCCACGGAACTGGCGAAAACGAGGGTGTTTCCCACCATCGTGAAAAACAACGGCTTGACTCCGAATCGGTCGCGGGCCAGAAAGAGTTGCCTTCGGGTGAAATCGTAAATCCCGAAGGCGAACATCCCGCGAAATCGCGATAGGCAGTCGGTGCCCCATTCCTGGTAAGCGGCGAGGATGACTTCGGTATCGCAAGACCGCGAGCGAAACCGATGCCCCAAAGCGACCAGTTCTTGGCGAAGTTCGCGGTCGTTGTAGAGTTCCCCGTTGTAAACCAGCACGCAGTTTGCCTCTTGGGAAACCCAAGGCTGGCGGCCGGATTGCAAATCTCTGATGCTCAGCAGGCGGTGGGCGAAGGCGACGTTTTCTCGACGGAAGAAACCGGCATCGTCGGGGCCGCGTTCGCTCATGGCATCCCGCATGGCAAGAATCTCTGCATCCCGAGCGGGAATCCCCTGTCCTAGTGGACCGACCAACCCTAAAATTCCGCACATGCTTTCACCTCTGAAAGATCGATCCGCAAGTCCTCTTCGTATCGACGAATCGGCACAAGCCAAACCATCGAGGGAAGCGGCGTGCTGGTTGCAAGGATTCGACCGAATCTTCCGGTCAGACCGGCAAATACGATTTTTACAGCAGCTTTTCGGTGGATCGGCGGATTTTTGGGAAGCTGGTTAAGTTTTTGCAAAATGGAATTCCCGGCTGCGGTTGACGATTCCGTGGGCCAGCAGAGAACATAAAGGCTTTGAGTTTTGTTTTATTCCTCCCATCGCGTTGATGTCTGAATTGATGGCGAGTTCCCGGTTTCGACGAATCTGGCCCGGCAGACCCATCACGCTGATGCTGGTCGTGGGTTTGGTCGGACTGCACGCAGCCGTGCAACTGACCACCACCCCTCAACACAATCGCGAGGCAGCGTACCGTGATTTGGGTCTCTTGGAAATTCAACAATCTCCCGACTTCCCCGAACTCTTCGGGCCCGTTCGATTTGTGGGCGGGGCAGTGGTGGCGGATTCCGATAGGCGGCCTGCACCAAGCGGGGTGGTTGCGGTTGGCCCTGGTGGCGTATGGGTTTTTCTACCTGGGGAGCCTGTTGGAACCCAAAATCTCTCCGCTGACTTATCTCTGCTTTTTATGTGGCGCACTTGCTTGCGACCACGGTTCCGCGTTGGCTGGGCGAGGGTTCCGTGCCTTTGTGGTTTATGGGAAAGGAACCGATCACCGGATTATCCGGCGTGATTTTCGCCCAATACGGCCTGTTGCTGCTCTTGAGGCAAAACGACCGTGAACTCAGCCGAGATTTCGGCGAAGGCTGCATCCTGCTCGGCATGGTGGCAGGCTTGGGCTGCATCGCGTTTTCGACGGTCGGCATGGGCTTCGGCGTCGATAACCTCGCCCATCTCGCGGGGTTGCCCTACGGATTGCTCTGGGGGCTGGCGATGTCGGCGACGGTTCCGGCCCGGCAACTTTTGGTCGTGGCTTTGGGGGGCGCGAATGCGTTATTCATTCCCCTGTTTACGAATTTGATGCACCCTGAAAAAAACGCCCGCTATTACTGGTGGCAGGCGGAACGAACCGAAAACTCGGCCTTCAAGATCGCGTGTCTTCAAGCCGCTTTGATCCGGGATCCCCGCTTGAAAACCCCCTGGGGGGAACTCGCGGAATTGGAACTTCAAACCGGGCAACCCGGCGATGCCTGGCGAACCTTGATGAAAGCACTCCAAGAGCATCCCGAATTGGAGAATGCCGAGGAACTCAGCCGACGGATTTGGATGGATTTGAAAACGGAACAACAACGCCGCCTCGCTTGGGGAGAAGCCGAGCGAAAGAATCTCTCCCGATTTCCCCGACTGGAACGGGCGGCTGTTATCGCCCCGGCAATCGGCGGGTTTTTTGATGGAAGAGAACCAGCCGTTGCATGCCTGGTTCTCGCTGATGCGCCATCTCCGTGAGTTGCCTTTGCCCCAAAATCCGGCGGAAGCGAACGCCGATTTCGCCGAAGTCCAAGAATTGGCCGAGCGGATTTGGCAAAACCTCGACACCCACAGCAAACGCCTGAAAGGGCTGCAAATTCTGGATCAGCAATTGGGGCTGAACCGGCGGGCCTGGCATTTGGCTTTGATCCCCCGCCGCGATTTGATTCCGCATTATCGACAAGTGGGCGAACTGATGTGGGCCTGGCAAGCCGTGCTGGAAGAATTGCGGGCGGACCCGGCTTTTCATGGAGCAGGCCGACAGATTGCGGGGGAAATTTGGAAGAGGTTCCCCACCGATCTTCGCCGCTGGCGGGCGCGGAACATGGTCCGCGAGGTGTTCGGCCTGGATGGCGTGAATTGGCAAATCGAACTGGGGATTCTTTCCGAGGAATTTAAGCAACGGTATCGGCTGGATCAAGCCCTGCAATTGCCCGCCGAGATTTGGGATCGGGCCGACCCGCCGGCAAACCGGAGGCCGACCATCAACCCGGATGATCCCGCAAGCGCCGCCGCGGGCGAACGGCTTTGACCAAGCGTGTCCGACGAACGCCCGGCGTAAACGGTGCAAACGGAAAAACCCTGCCTGTGGTCATCTGAGGAGAAATTTCGACAAAATGAGTAGGCGTTTGCCTGGGTACGGTGTACGATGAATAATGAGGATGCAAGTTTTTCTGACTTGCACAAGGGGTGAAAGTTCGGCGGGCCGGTGTCTTAGGTTCCATCACCTCACACCCGGAAGGAAATGCCAATCAAATGTCCATAAACAATCGACACGGCACGGGGCAACCCATTTATCCGATAGAGTTCTCGAACTCAGCCGCGACGGAGGAGCCGTATTTCCTCGAAGTGGAGGAGCCTCTCGAAGTGGCCGAGACTCCCGAACCTTCGCCGCCACAGATGAACACCCCGGAACCGCGTCCGGATTGGTTGCGCGGTTCTGCGAACAAAGCCCCTGCCGCGGAAACAAAACCCGTGCCCCCGCCTCCCCCGCGCACGGCGAACGGCCAAATCAGAAAATCCCCGCCCCGGCAGCGCGCACTCTCTCGCGGCAATTCCCGAAGAAGAACCTGAAGAAGACCTTCCCTGGCAAGAACGGTTCAAGCGTTGGATTCACGGCGAAGGCGGCAAAGGCTTCGGGGTTTCCGTGTTGGTGCATATCGCCTTGTTGTTGGTCCTGTCCTTATTGATCTACGCGAGGCCGAAGGAAGAGGATCTTATCACCACGGTGGAACAAAGCGAGGTTGTCGATTTGGCCTCCATCCAAGATGTGGAAATTGTTGACTTGGACACCGATTTCGAGCCTCAAACCAAAAATCCCCTGTTCGATCCGGCCCCGATGTCCGCCCCGGACATCGGCCTGAACTCCCTCGCGAGTTCGCTCGTGGATCGCCCGGCCGGTGGATTGGATTTTAAGATTCCCAATCAAGCCGTCACCAAAGGCAGCTTTACCGTGTGGACCGTCCCGGAGGATCCCAGGCCGGGAGAAAAATACGTGATTATGATTCAGATCAAGCTCAAAAATAACGTGAAGCATACCCCCGCAGCGATCTCTCGGGAAACGTGGTAGGAACCGATGGTTACAAAAACTATTTCGGCGGCCCCACGGAATCCGGCTATTTGCCCATAGAAGGCAACCAAGTTCGCATAGAGGCCAAAACCGTCCCCGGTGCCGCGGAATTGGTGAAAGATGTAGTCACCGTCGAATCGAAGATTCTCAAAGAAGAAACAAGTCATCAATCTCGTGTTTTAACTCCCACTCATCATTATTCTTGAATCTTACCTTGGCTGATTGCCTCGATGCTTTGCAATCGGATTGCCCAAATTCGGCCACTCGCTTCGTAATTCCAACAGAAGCTCCAATTCGCTATCCAGCAAGACCTGCGCAATATTGGCGGGTTTTTGGGGATGTCAGCCTTTGTTTAGTGGGCGGGGGGTTCCGAAACGCAGGGGCGGTTGAAAATGAATGAGCCGAACGAACAACCGCGCGGACTTTGGAGCGTGATGGGGCATCAAACCCAATCTCCGCGCACGAGGGATGCCGAAGCGGAAGAAATCGAATTGGAAGCGGTGGAACCGGAATCCGAACCGCCTCCCGATTCTGTCGGCAAAGGCTTGTGGGCGATGATGGGCGTTCAACCCCTAGCCCCGCAAAAAACCACCGGTCCCCAAAATGCCGAAGTCCTAGCGGAAGAAGATCAAGTCGCCGCTCCGCCGCCGGCTTGGTTTCGGGGAAAGAGCGCACCTGAACTCCCCCAGGAACAAGAGCTGCCAAAAGCACCCGAAGAACGCATCGAGACGTTTCAGGAAGCCCCGCCTGCCGAACCGAAGCGAAAACCCCGCGCTGTGCCGCAGACACCCGCGCAAACCGAAGCGCCGATGTTCGCGATTGATACCCAGGCTTCGCCCGCGGAAGAAAAAATGTCAACGCTGGAAGTCAAAACCGGACGTTCGCGGGGGGCGATGTTGAGTTTATTGGTGGGTTTGTTTGCGATTCCATTGACGCTCTTGGCGGCAAGACCGGAAATCTGGACGCGAATTCCCGCCCCCGTGTTGGGCTTCGGGGCGATGGTGGTCGGGCTGATTTCCTTCAATGAAATCCAACATTCGCGCGGCCGGCAAACGGGCGGGGGCTTCGCGATGGCGGGCATGATCTTAGGCACAATCGCCATGTTTTTGGGGCCGTTGGTGATCGCCCCCTGGTCCGCCAACCAAAGCCGCGCCGGCGGAAGAAAAATCACGCAAAGCCATCTGGAAGCCATCGGAACGGCGCTCGGAAAATACCACGCCAAGCACGACCAATTTCCGCCGGGCGGAACTTACCGCGTGGAGCCAACCGGCGAGACCACGCCTCTGCACAGTTGGATGACGTTTTTGTTGCCGTACTTGGATGCCGAAGACACCTACCAAGAAATCCATCAAGATGACCCCTGGAACGTGCCGCTCAACAAGCCCCCGATGGCCAAGAAAATTCCCGCGTTTCTGGCCGCCGGCGTGGAGCAAACCCACAACAAGGCGAGTTACGGCCTCTCACATTTTGCGGGTCTGGGCGGGCAAATCCCCGGCCAAGATGGGCAGCCGGTGAACGTGGGAATCTTCGATCAAAGTTCCAACGTCCGCCAAAGCGACGTCCGCGATGGCTTGTCGCAAACCTTCATCGCCGGCGAAATCCCCGAGGATTACCGCCCCTGGGGCGAACCGGGCAACTGGCGCACCATCGGCGAAGGTTTGAACAAAGGCAGCGGCAGTTTCGGCAACGCCGAGGGCAGCGGGGCAATGTTCCTGCGGGCCGATGGTTCCGTGCGGTTTTATGCCAACGGGATCGATGCCGATGTCCTCAAACGCCTCAGCACCCGCGATGGCGAAGACAACCGTATGATCCCGGAAAAGTACCGTTAGGAAAATCCGAAATCACCAATGACCACAAATACCTCGGTCATTGGGGTTAGGTCATTGGGATTTTTAAGACCGTCGGGTCATCTCAAAAAGTTGCGTGGCTTGCGGGCCGAGGAAGCCTTCAAAACGGTGCGGCTTTCCCGTGGCGGGGTCGGGCAGGGTTCCTCTCTCGGCGAGTTCAAAATAAGCGTAGCTCCAAGGCATTGTGGTTTGCGATCCTTCGGCCAAAACCGGCACCTCGATCTCCACCGCCGCCGTCGCCGATTGTCTGAGTTTGGAACCGGGTTCGCCTTCGATGTCCGCCTTCATCGGCACGCCCGCCGCTTTTAAGGCTTGGATGGTTTTTTCGATGTCGTCCAACTCCCTCACGCCCTGCGAGTTAATCAACGAAGTGAAATGATTTACGTTGTAACCGTGAACCAGCACCCAGGCGGCATATTGGCTTTCCCGGTTCACGGCCTCGACTTGCGATTGTTCCGGCAAGTTCCAAGGCAATACGTGAAACTCTTGCAAAACCCTTTCGAGCATATTTTCCTCCGGCGGTTGGGAAGCCTCGGCCTCTTTCAGTCGCGAAAGCCGCGCGAGCACATCCAGCGAAATTGGCGGACGATGCGTACTAATTAAAGAGGCAATCGTGGCTTGTGTTTCGTCGCTGAGTTCCCAAACTCTGAGTTCCGAGATAAACAGTTTGGGGAAATGCGGATTCTTGTGTTGAAAGTGAATGGCGGAGAGATGTTTGTCGGGAAACTGATAACATCCCGCCGCCTCGTAACCCAGGGCTTCGAAAATTCGCGAAATCGAAGCCATTCCCGCCAAGGGGTCTTGCGTGGCGAACGTGCGGAACGCAATATGATCGTTCACGAAAGTTCCGCCGTGCGTTGCAATGACTTCTTCGTAAGTTCGTACGTAGGAAACTCGTTCGCGGTAACGGTTCCATAACTCATCGAATAATCTTGCGGCAAAGCGTTCGCGAGCATCGTTTACCGTAATCCGCTCATGTGGGCCGTTAAGATTCGGTTTTTGTGTCGTCATGTTTCCGCCCTCCATTGGAAGTTTTTTGTGATTTCTCTATGCCGGGCTTCCCCATTTGGGTAATAGTCCGTAGTGCTCGGCGGTCGAGAATTATGCTAGGGCGAGAGAATTCTGCCCCTGTTCCTTTTTCAGATCCCTCCCTATGATTATAGCAGTTCCAGAAGGCGGGGAGAGGCATTCTTCTGGGAGAATTTTATGTCTGATTTTCACGCGGCTTTGGCTTCGTTGTCCGCTCCAAAACTACTGACCACATTACCCGGCCCGCTCGCGGAACAATTGATCGCCACCGATGAAGAGTTTACCTCGCCTTCTTACACGCGGGTCTATCCGCTGGCGGTTGCGCGGGCGCGGGGGCGGTGATTGAAGATGTAGACGGCAACCGCTTTCTCGACTTCACGGCGGGGATCGCGGTCTGTTCGACGGGGCATTGCCATCCGCAGGTGGTCGAGGCGATCAAATCGCAAAGCGAGCGCCTGCTGCACATGTCGGGCACGGATTTTTATTATGGTCCGCAACAGCAACTCGCGGGCCGGTTGGCAAAGTTGGCTCCCGGCGATTCACCCAAAAAAGTGTTCTTTGGGAACTCCGGAGCCGAAGCCGTGGAAGCGGCGCTGAAACTTGCCCGTTGGCATACGGGCCGCAAAAAAGTGATCGCATTTTACGGGGCGTTTCACGGCAGAACCTGCGGGGCGCTTTCGCTGACGGCTAGCAAAGTCACCCAAAAACGAATGTTCGGGCCGCTGCTTCCCGACGTGTACCATATTGAATATCCCAACCCGTATCGCGGGCCTTCCGTGGAGGAATGTTTTCGTCAACTCGAAAAGAACGTATTTGCACGCATCGCTGCTCCCGATGAAATCGCCGCCATCGTGGTAGAGCCGATTCAAGGCGAAGGCGGTTATATTGTGCCGCCGGATGAATTTCTGCCCCGCCTAGCGGAACTGGCGAAACGCCACGGGATTTTGTTGGTGGCCGATGAAGTGCAATCCGGCATGGGCCGCAGCGGAAAAATGTTCGCGGTGGAACATTGGGGAGTCGAACCCGACATTCTCTGTCTCGCCAAAGGCATTGCCTCGGGAATGCCTTTGGGAGCGATTGTCGCAAGCAGCGATGTGATGAACTGGCCGCCCGGTTCCCACGCCAGCACTTTCGGAGGAAACCCGATCTGTTGCGCTGCGGCGCTCGCGACAATTTCGCTTTTGGAAGCGGAACTGATGCAAAACGCAGCCGAAGTGGGCGAGTTTTTAAGGAAGGAACTTCATCAACTCGCGGACAAGCACACATTGATCGGAGACGTGCGCGGAAAAGGTTTGATGGTAGGCGTGGAGTTAATTCAAGACCGCACCGCGAAAACGCCCGCGAAAGAGCAATGCCTGGAACTCATTCAACGTTGTTTTCACAAAGGGCTGTTATTATTGAGCTGCGGAGAAAGCACAATCCGCTTTTGCCCGCCGTTGGTCATCACGCGGGAACAAATACAATCCGCGATTCAGATCCTAGATGAAGTGCTTGCTAGTATCTAGCGATGAGCATCTAGCTTTTAGCGGTTAGCATTTAGCAACGATGATACACCTCGACTTCAATATAAACCTGTCTTATAGAACCAATAGTCAATTACAAAAGCTAAAGGCTAATAGCCTACTTGGAGATATATCTATGTTAGAACGCCTACTAGAACGGCTTGGCATCCACGAGACCAATAGCGGCGTGTTCGCCGGGGAATGGTTGGAAGCCGAGGGGCGGGAAATCACATCCCTGAACCCGGCGACCGGCGAGGTGATCGCACGAGTGCGAACGGCCTCGAAAGCCAACTACGAACAAGTCGTCAGCCGCGCAAGAATCCTTCCGAACCTGGCGGTCGATGCCCGCCCCCGCGCGGGGGGAAATCGTGCGGCAGATCGGTCTTTCGCTTCGCGAACATCAACGCGATTTGGGGCTGTTGGTGACTTATGAAGTCGGCAAAATCAAAAGCGAAGGCAGCGGCGAAGTGCAAGAGATGATCGATATCTGCGACTTCGCCGTGGGTTTGTCCCGCCAGCTTTATGGGCTGACGATGGCCAGCGAACGGCCCAACCACCGCATGTTGGAGCAATGGCATCCGTTGGGTCCGGTGGGAATTATTACGGCTTTCAATTTCCCCGTAGCGGTCTGGGCTTGGAACGCCGCCGTCGCCGCCGTTTGCGGAGATGTCTGCCTCTGGAAGCCCGCCCCGCAAGCCCCGCTCTCGGCCATCGCCGTGCAGCGGATTATCAACTCGGTCACTTCCCACCACAACGTGGAAGGCGTGTTCAATCTGTGCATCGGGGATGGTTCGGAAGTCGGCGAGTGGATTGCGGATGATCCGCGTTTCCCTTTGGTCTCTGCCACGGGAAGTTGTGCGATGGGAGCCAGTGTCGGGGCGACCGTCGCCGCCCGTTTGGGACGCTCGCTCTTGGAACTCGGCGGCAACAACGGGGCGATCATCACCGAAAAGGCCGATCTGGATTTGGCGCTGCGGGCGGTGGTGTTTGCCGCCGTGGGAACCGCCGGCCAACGCTGCACTTCGCTGCGGCGGTTGTTCGTGCAGGAATCCATCGCCGAGGATTTTTTGGCCCGCTTGAAATCCGCCTACGGCAGCATTCGGATCGGCGACCCGTGGGACGAAAGCACGCTAATGGGGCCGTTGATCGATGACCACGCCGTTAATGCCATGCTCTCGGCCATTCATGCCATTCCCAACCAAGGCGGCGAGATTTTGTTCGGCGGAAAGACCATCGACCGCCGGGGCCATTTCGTGGAACCCACTTTGGTCCGCGCCAAGCCGGAGATGCCTTTGCTGCAAGAAGAAACCTTCGCCCCGATTTTGTACGTCATCCCCTACCGCGATTTGGAAGAAGCCATCGCCTGGCACAACGGCGTTTCGCAGGGCTTGTCGTCGGCGATTTTCTCGAACGACGTTCGCGAAACCGAACGCTTTTTATCGCCCGCCGGCAGCGATTGCGGAATCGCCAACGTCAACATCGGCACTTCGGGTGCGGAAATCGGCGGGGCCTTCGGCGGCGAAAAAGACACCGGCGGCGGAAGAGAATCCGGCTCGGACGCTTGGAAAGCCTACATGCGCCGCCAAACCTGCACAATCAACTACGGCCAGGAATTGCCGCTGGCCCAAGGCGTAAAATTCGATGTGACCTAAAAATAGCAGCGTGGGCATCGCCCACCAAATTTGCTGAAGCTTAAATAATCGGGCCGGAGGATTCCGGTTCGGGGCCGGTTTTGGGTTTGGGTTTTTGACGGGGGCGGAGGCGGAGGGGAATGCTTTCCCGGCAATGCGGGCAGGGGATGCTGAGGTTCGTGGTGACTTTCATCAGGGTTTGATAGTCCCAATTCACGAAGATTAAATTTCCCGCGGGATCGAATTGTATTCCAATCGTGCCTTTGGGAACTAAGGCAAAAGTTTTCGTGCCGCCCATCGGGTCGATGTAGGTGAGTTCGGTGCCGCCGAAGTTGGTGGCGATTAAATGTTGCTGAGGGTCGAAAGTCAGATCGGAAGGCACGGCCAAACCCCGCGCGAGGAGTTCCACGTTGCCCATTTGGCTGATGCGGTAGACCGTGCCTTCGGTGGAACTGGCCGTGTAAAGATAGCCGTTAATGTCAAAAGCCAAAGCCGCCGGCGTGGGGATGTTCTCCACCACAACGTGCGCAATGCCGGCGGGCGTGATTCTGAGGATGCGGTTGCCGTGAAATTCACTGACGAACAAATCGCCTTGGGGGTCAAAAGCCAAAGCGGTGGGGCCATTGAGATTCTCGGCGAACAATTGCACGTCGCCGGCGGTGGTGATTTTGACAATGCTGCCTTGTTGCATCATGCCGCCGCCGTGATTGGCGACGAACACATTGCCGGAGCGGTCTAAAGCCAGCCCGGCGGGTTCGTTGAGTTCCGTGGCCAACAGGGTCGCATCGCCATCGGCATCGACTTTAACAATCGTGCCATCCGCCCAGTCCGCTATGAGAATGGCCCCTGCGGGGGCTTGGATCACGCGACGGGGACGATTCAGGCTGACTTTGTACCGCCTCACAATCGGGCGGGCATCCAGATCGACCGGAAGATGCCGATGCCCCGCCGTCGTCGGATTCAAAGCATCGAGTGGCGGAAGAGTGGGGCGGGCCGTTTCGCCCCAGGGAGTTTCAAAACGAAAATCCAAACTCTTGGGGGAAGCCGCGCGGTCTTCCGCATGAGTTCGCTCGGCAATTCCACAAACAGCAAGCCCCGTCAAAAGCAGTATGCAGGTTGGCCATGATGTGCAGGGGAACGTCATCCTCGCATTCCTTTCGATACCGAATCGTCGAGTGGGGAAGGGACTACCGATCCGAGCGCCCTCATCCCTAGATTAAGTTGGGAAGGGATTATCCTCACAAACAAATCCCAACCTATTCTGCGATGCCCAAAACGCCGGGTCAATAGCCGATCGGGAAAAACTGAAGGCTGTTACAGAGATGATACAATCCGGCGTTCGCATTTTATCAAGGCGCGATAATCGTGCGTCCCGCGTGTTGGCCGTTCAGCATGGCTTGAATTTCCGGGTCCAAATCGTTCAGGCGAATCGTTTTGGCGAGGTCGGCGAGGTCCGGGATTTTCCAATCGGTGGCGAGATGCTGCCAGATTTCCAGTCGGCGGTGCATGGGGCACCACCCGGAATCAATCCCCACCAGCGTTACGCCGCGAAGAATGAAGGGGTAAACGCTCAGGGGCAGATCGGTTCCGCCGACCAATCCGCAGGCTGCCACGCAACCCAGGTGCTCGGTGCTTCGCAGCAATGTGGCCAGCGTAATGCCGCCCACGGTGTCGATGGCTCCCGCCCAGCGGGCCGCGAGCATCGGCTTGCCGCTGTTATCGTTGACTTCGCTGCGGTCGATCACCTTTTTAGCCCCCAAAGACAGCAGCCAATCTCGCTGCTCGGCTTTGCCGGTGACGGCGGTGACGGAATACCCCAACCGGGCCAAGAATCGTACGGCGAACAACCCCACGCCTCCCGTCGCACCGGTGACGACGACTTCCCCCTTGTCGGGGCCGATGGCATGTTCTTGAAGTGCCAACACGCATTGAGCCGCCGTGAACCCGGCGGTTCCGTAAATCATCGCCTCTTCGGTCGTCAATTCCTTGGGCAAGGGAACAACCCAATCGGCGGGAACGCGGATGTATTCGGCCCAGGCTCCCCATTGACCGGAACCCAATTCGTAACTGGTGGCGATCACCTTTTGCCCGACCGCGAATCGTGCGGAACTGCTGGCCTTAACCGTGCCCGCCGCATCAATGCCAGGGACGTGCGGAAACTGCCGCACCACGCCCGGATGCCCCGTGGCCGCCAGCGCATCCTTAAAGTTCAGCGAGGAAAACTCCACGCGAATCAGCACATCCCCCGCCGGCAACTCCGCCAAAGGCCGGCGGTCCACGCCGCCTTCGATTTGATCCTTACCCGTCTTGCGGACCAGGTAGCACGCGAAGGTTTCAGGAAGCCGGCTCATGGAGATTCCAACCCGAAATCAAAGGTAATCGTTAATCAGGTTTTCGATCATTTCTTGGCGGCCGCTCTCGTTGGGGGCGGGTTCGCCTTTTTCGAGCATATAGGTTTCCAACTCTGCGAACGAGGTCGCGTTCCGTTCGATCTTCTCGCCAATGCCCGTATCGTAGCTGCGGTAGCGGTTGTCGATGATCTCGTCCAACACGCCATCTTTGCGGATGCGGGCGGCGATTTTGAGGCCCCGCGCAAACGCATCCATCCCGCCGATGTGGGCGTGGAATAAATCGACAGGCTCGAAACTCTCCCGGCGTACCTTGGCATCAAAGTTGACGCCGCCGGGCTTGATGCCGCCTTGCTTCAAGATAATCAGCATGCACTGCGTGGCAAGGTAGATGTCGGTGGGGAACTGATCGGTATCCCAACCCAATAGCAAATCGCCGGTGTTGGCATCAATGCTGCCCAAAGCACCCTGAATGCGGGCGAATTCCAATTCGTGCATCATCGTGTGCCCCGCCAAGGTAGCGTGGTTGGTTTCCAGGTTGAGCTTCACGTGTTCTTCCAAATCGTAAGCCCGGATAAAATTCAAACACGCGGCGGCATCGAAATCGTACTGGTGCTTGGTGGGTTCTTTGGGTTTCGGCTCGAATAAAAACACCCCTTCAAAGCCGATGTTTTTCGCGTGGGCGACGGCCATGTGCATGAAGTTGGCCAGATGTTCCAACTCGCGGCGCATGTCGGTGTTGTAGAGATTCATATAACCCTCGCGACCGCCCCAAAACACATAGTTCTCTCCGCCGAGCGCGTGGGTGACTTCAATCGCTTTCTTAACTTGGGCGGCGGCATAGGCGAACACATCCGCATTCGGGCTTGTGGCGGCCCCGTGCAGATAGCGGGGATGCGAAAACAAATTCGCCGTGCCCCACAGCAGTTTAATGCCCGTGCGGTCTTGGTTTTCCTTGAGCTTCGCAGCCACGGTGTCGAAAATTTGGTTCGACTCTTTTAACGTCGCCCCTTCGGGAGCCACATCGCGGTCGTGAAAGCAATAGAACGGAGCGCCGAGTTTCTCGATGAACTCGAAGGCCACATCCGCCCGTTTGACGGCGTTTTCCACAGATTGCGAGCCATCATCCCAAGGCCGTTGCAAGGTGGTGGCGCCGAACGGATCGGAACCCGTGCCCCGGAACGTGTGCCAGTAACACACGCTGAACCGCAACAGATCCCGCATCGTTTGGCCTTCGATTACCTCTTCGGGATTGTAGTGCCGGAACGCGAGCGGGTTTTTGGTTTGGGGGCCTTCAAAGGGAATTTTGGGGATGCCGGGGAAGTATTCCATGTTGCTTCATCCTTAGTTCGATGTGTAGCCAAGCCGCTTTTCCTCCCACATTGGCAAAACCGCCGACGGTTCTCACGGGAGAGACTTTCAAAGATGCGAGTCTAACCGAGACCCTTGGGGGAAAACAGTCGGCGGGGGGATTTTCGGGGGCGCTTCCCCAAGCAGGAATGTAAAACGAGACCCAGGCTTCGCAATGTTCCCCAATGGCCACAATCCGCGTTGCCCATCCAATACATTTAATGGATTTTTTCCAAATTGGCCGGAGATTTTTTGCATGTCTCGCGGAATAGGCTAGCATTTTATGTCCCCATGAATTTGCTAGAAATCCTCTTGGAATCTTCGCACATTTGCGCGAGATTCTGTTTCCGATGGAGAATTCAACCAGCGTATAAATTCCCATTCTTTAGGGAACTCCCAGTTTCCTTGGAGAGTGTTTTAATCCGGTCGCGGAACCTCTGTCCACAGCTGGAAGAGGCGCGGATTTCCCTTCACGCGAGGCGATCACGATAAAGGCAAACCCGTTGTGAGGCGGGGGCGCAAAGCTATGGGTCTCGCCGTGAGATCGCCAGGCTGCCGAATGATTTTCGCTTTCCGTGGAGGTGCAACATGTTCTCACGTTCAAATTGGCCGTTTTCCTTTCCGCCCTTGGCGATGGCGTTTGCGCTGCTCGCCGGCATTGGGCTGACCGACCGCGCTTTTGCGCAGGTCACTTACGTCGAAGAAGATTGGGTTGTAGAAATCGGCGTGCCCGATCCCGATGGGCAAGCCCCGCAAATCATCACGGCGTTGTCTTCCACGGACAAACTGGAAGATGTGCATGCCATGTTTGAAATGAACCATGCCACGCTGCCCGATTACCAAGCGGGCGGGATGTCGCTGCAAATCTGGAGCAGCGACGTAAATCTCGACTACATGGTGCATCCCAAAAAAGGCACGCTCGCCACCGAGGGGGAAGTCATCACGTACAAAATGACCATGAAGATCGAAGACGGCAACATCACCTTCGAAGTCAAGGACGGGAGTTCCGACACTTGGGGCAACTTTGGGATCGGCTATTTCAAAGCCATCGTTTCCACGGACCAAACTTCGCTTCCCTATTATTCGCCCGATACTTCAGCGGCGAATTCCAAAATCGGGTATGCCAAGAACCGGGTGAAAAAATTCTCCTTGAAGGAATCTCGCACTTACAACGCCGCCGGTCAACTCCTGCAAAGAGACACCACCGAGCGAATCGTGCATCAATTGGGCTCGGGCATTTAGACATCCTCAACGCCTTTTTCGGCGGGCATGGAGCGCGGCCTGGTTTTTTATCACGGCGGATAAAGCCGGAAAGGGCATAAAGTGAATGCAAACCCTTATGTTGAGGAGTTTCCTTCCATGAAAAATTGCGATCAAAATCTTCCGCGCAGTCAGCGGAAACAACAGCCCCGCCGAGTCGAGGAAACGCGGTGGGGATCCGTCGTCGTGCTTTCCGCCGGCATGATGGTGATGGTGTTCGGGTTTTTGGCCTTCTCGGTCGATGTGGGCTACATCGCTTTGACCAAATCCCAGTTGGAAGCCGCCAGCGATGCCGGTTCACGAGGTGCCGTGATCGAACTGAAAGACGCTCTGGGCAAGGGGGCCAGCAAAACACCCGAACAAGCCCAAGCCGCCGCCCAGACGGCAGCAGTTGCGGTCGCCGCCGCCAATCGCGCGGGCGATCAACTTTCGATCTATGCCGACCCCACCCGAGATGTCCGCGTGGGCCACGTGATATACGATCCGGGGAGCGGAACTTGGGTGAAACAATGGGGCGTCAGCCCCTACAATATGGTGGAATTGACGCTGCACCGCGACCAGACCGGCGGTGGGGCAGCCGATGGTCCGCTGCCTTTGTTTTTCGCGCCCGTCATTGGAAACAAAAACGCCTCGCTTGCCTCTAAGGGCATCGCGGCCATCATGCCGGGAAACGGCTTTCGCGTTCCCGCCGGCAGCGGCCAAAGAGCGAACCTACTTCCCTTTGCGCTCGATGAGTACACATGGAACGCCCTGATTAACAATAACTTAGACCAACTAGATAAATACCAGGATAAATTCACCTGCGATCCGAAAACCGGCATGGTGACCTCCGGCCCCGATGGAATCATAGAAATAAACCTGTATCCCTACGGCAATGATGAGTTGCCCCCCGGAAATCGCGGAACCGTGGATCTGGGAGCCAGCAACAACAGCACCAGCGATCTTGCCCGACAGATTCTGTACGGCATGAACGAGCACGACTTTTCCTACTTCCCAAACCACGAAGTCAGAGCCTCCTACGATCAGCCTTTGATGCTCAATGGCGATACGGGCATCAGCGCAGGCATGAAGGATGAACTAGCCTCGATCATCGGGCAATCGCGGGCGATTCCGATTTTCACGGCGGTTTCCGGCAACGGGAACAACGCAATGTACACCGTCGTTAAGTTCAGGGGCATCCGCATTGTAGATGTCAAACTCACGGGCAATCCCAAATACGTCATGATTCAACCTTCCCCTTACACCGGGGAAACCGTGACTTGGGACAACTCGGGCGCTCCGTTCGACGAAAACACGATCTTCACCACGCCCATGCTGATTCGCTAGCCCGCCGAACCATTCGAGATCCGTTACAGGGGTCAGAGGTCGGAGGCCAGAGGCCAGGGGGAAGGAAGCAAACAGTACATCTTTCTGGACAACTGGCTCCACAAACCCGCAACGTCAGCGAAGGGCAAAAATCATGTCCTTCTCTGACGTTTTTTTGTGAAGAGCCTCCCCCATCTCTGCCTCGCCCCATCTCTGCCTCGCCCCATCCCTGGCCTCTGACCTCCGACCCCTGAAAAGCGATACAACCGCGCCCAGGGTCGGATCAAATCTTTCCAATGCACCCCAAACCGCTTGCTTTTCGCCAAACACTCCAAATTTCCCAAACTCGCATAGGGGAAATGGCGATATTGAACCATACAGGGTGACTGAGAAAAACTCACGGATTACCCAGATTTCACCTTTTACATAAACTGCGGCGCTCAGAGAGAGAACGCCCCTTACGTTCCGATGGAGGAGTAGCCTTGCAAAATTACGATGGAAAAAACGGATCGGCCGCCCCGGAAGCCCGGATTCAGGCTTGGCCTATGTTAATCGCTGGAATTATCGTCTGTTTCATGGGCATGCACCTGTTGGTGGTTAGACCTATGGCCGACAAAATGGACATCGTCAATCGCGAACTGATTAAAGTCAAAAAGAACGTGGACAGCCTGGTGGGCGTGGGCGATCAGCCTTGGAAAACCAACAGCCTGCTGTCCGGCCTGAAAGATCAAGCCCAAAAAATCGAAGATGTGCAAACCGCCTTGCCGACCATCAGCCGCTTCCGGGCGGATGTGCAGGCCGAGGCCGGCAAAACCCCGAACGCCTACGCTTCCTTGGATCGCATCACGGCACTCCAAAAATCGTTGGTGAACCAAAAACAGCTCACCGTTTCGGCGGAAGACACGCTGAAAGACATCATCGCGCTCAAGCAAACCCTCGTCAGCCAGGATGAAAGCCTGGCGGATGCGGCCCTCACGCTCAGGCGCATCATTGCCCTCAAAAACCAAGCCCAAGCCGCGATCAAAGACATCGCCAAGGCCGAAAGCTACGTTCAAGAACTGGGCGACCTGAAACTGCAAATCCTCGGCGAAGGCGAAAACCTCGAAGCCGCCCAAGGCAAGTTGGATCGCTTCATCGCCCTCAAGAACACGACGGTTCGCGATTCGCAAGACGTGACCGTTGCCCAACAACAGCTCGAAAAAATCATCACCCTCAAAGATCGTGTGCAAGCAGGCAGCGCGGACGTGAAAGCCGCCCAAAGCCAGTTGAACGAATTGGTCGCCTTGAAAGCCGGCACAATCGAAAACTCCACCGACGTGAAACAGGCCCAAAGCCAACTGAAAGAGTTGGTGGCCTTGAAGAACGCGACGATTGAAGGGGCGAAGAACGTGGCTGCCGCTCAGGGGACCATCGCCGACTTGGTGCTGCTGAAAGATTCGGTTCACGCCGGAGCCTCTGACCTCGATGCCGCTTGGAAATCCGCCGACCGGCTTGTGGCTTTGAAAGATGACATCGCGGTTCGCGGTGCTCACACCGAGACGGCCAAAGCCAACGCCCAACGATTGATGGAAATTCGCGATGACCTGGCGACTTCCGCCGAAGGCTTCGACGCCGCCGATGCCAACTTCGGCCGCTTCGTGGCTCTGAAAAAGCAGATCAACGACAATGCCGACGGAATGGAAACGGCCAAAGCACACGTCGCCGAATTGACGAGTTTGAAAGACACGATCCTCATTCAAGGCGATGACAGCGAATTGGCCCACGAAAACGCCGCCCGCCTGATCGCAATTCGCGACCAATTGAACGTGGAACGCAAAACCGTGGAAACCGCCGAAAAGAACCTCGCCACTTTGATGGGCATGAACCGCAACTTGGCCGGCAAGAGCGAAGAAGTGGTAGTCGCGGTGCAAACGCTGGAAATTTTGAACGACTTCCGCGCCGAGGTGGGCCGTCAAGTGGAATCCCTGCAAGACATCCGCCGCAGCCTGATGGAAATTGCCTTGCTGGAAACTTCGGTGGGCCGAGCCGTTCGCATCTTGGAACCTTTGGTCAACATCGGCAACCTTCGCCGGCTGAGCGATGAAGAAGTGCGAGCCGCCGCCCGCACGGTGCTCACGAATCGCTCGACTCGGTTAGGCCAGAACATCCGCGAAGTCAAACCGGCCCCGATCGCACCGGCCACCGCCGGCAAACCCGCCGCCGGCCCGGTTCCCTTCCCGGTCGATGCCAAGTGAGTTCCCGGGAGTTCCCGTAGGGCAGGCTCCCGCCTGCCGCCCATAAAACGAACGGCACTCATCTCCGTCAATCATCTCTCGACCGCAAGGCGAGGTTCTTCCCCAAGAACCTCGCCTTTTCTGGGTTTTCGACTGTGGCCATTTGTTTTATTGCCTACCCGAGAGATTATCTGCAATTTGCAATTCTTCGCTGATTTGCTATCTTAGAATTGCTGTTTCTGCAGGGCGCATGAAGTACGTGCGACTATGGTTTTGATGGAAAGTGACATCTCATCAAACGACCCGCTGCGGAAGCGAATTTTCGTATTTGACTGGAAAATGGTATCAACCAAGGAGTTGTAGTGGCTAAGTTGCGTTTAAGAGAGAATGAAACCGTTCAAGATGCGGTGAGGCGGTTTCGGAAGTTAGTTGAACATTCGGGCATTAAACGAGAAATGCGCCGGCGGGAATTTTACGAAAAACCCAGCGACACCCAAAGGCGGAACCGTCGCCGGGCCGAACGCCGCAACCAGATCGCCCAACTCCAAGGGTTAAGCAACGGCTGATCGGCAAATCAAGAGAAAAAAACCTCCGTGGCACATTCCACGGAGGTTTTTTTATTGTGATCCAGCGATCAAAGATCGGTGGAGGGATTAGTCATCATCGTCGTCATCGACTTCTTCAGCCCCATCGTCATCATCGTCGTCCTCATCGTCGGCCACCTCGGCCTCTTCGTCTTCGGCCTCATCGTTGATGGTTTCGGGCGTTTCGTCGAGATCCTCATCGCTGGGTAAGACCTCGGTTGAAGAAGCGACCACATCGCCCAGCGCTTCCTTGACGGGTTGCAGGAAATACAGTTTTTTCGACTTGGACCTGAGCAGTTCCAACTTGGCCTCGGCGGCTTCTTTTTGATCGTAGGGAAAGCGGCCCTCTTCCTTCATGCTGCCGTTGAATACGCACCAGACCATGCGTTTTCGCTGGTGGGCGCGATCCTTGGTTTTTCGCGTGGCGGTTTTGCGTTTGGTGGCGGCTTTCCGCTTTTTGGGCGTTTTTTTGCCGTCGGTCGCCCCGCTGGCTTTTTTTTGTTTCTCTGCTGCTTCCGCCGCTTCCGCCATGCGGCGCAGTTCCAGGCGATTTTTACCCATCGTCCTTTTGTTCCTCGCACAAAACCCCGTACCGAAAACGTATCGGCTAAAGATAGCAAGTCCCCGCAGCCCTGCCTAGCGTCCGCCGATTTCCCAAGCGGGGCGACATTTTGCGGTACGCCTTAAGCCAGCACTTCGTCGATGGTTTGTTGCAGGGTTTGCAGATTGACGGGTTTCGTCAAATGGCGGGCGAAACCGGCCTCGCGGCTGCGGCGGAGGTCTTCTTCCATGCCGAACCCGCTCAGGGCAATGCCCTTGATCGGCTGGCACGTAAGGAAATGTCGCATCACGTCCAAACCCGTGCCGTCCGGCAGTCCGATGTCGCTGATAATCAAATCGAAGGAGGCTTGACCGGCGAAGGTGCGGGCCGACTTCACCGAGTTCGCGGTCTGGACCTTGTATCCGAACATGGTGAGCAGTTTCTGCATCATGTGGAGGGTGTCTTCGTGGTCTTCGACGAGCAAAATTCGTTGTTGGGTGTCCGACTTGCGATTCACGGGCGAAGGTGTGAGGGATTCCAAGGCAGCCCGCGATTCCACGGTCTCGCAACTGAGGGTGAAGGTCGCGCCCCGTCCTTGGCCTTCGCTGTGGGCGGTCAGCGTGGCTTTGTGCATTCTCGCCAGTGCCCGGGAAATGGCGAGTCCCAAACCCAATCCGCCGAACTCGCGGGTTACGGTGCGCTCGCCTTGCTCGAAGGCACTGAAGATGCGGGGAAGCACCTCCGGCACGATGCCCACGCCGGTGTCGGAAATCTCCAGGTTCAAACGGGTTTTTTTCTTTGCCTCGCTCGTCCACGTGGTTTTCGTTCCAGGTTCTGAGGGAAATCTGCCCGCCTTTGGGCGTGAATTTCACGGCATTGTTAATGAGGTTCCAAACCACTTGTTGAATCCGGGCCGGGTCGCCCCAGATGTGATGCTCTTCCGCCCAGAGGCTTTGCGAAATGCTGATTTGCTTGCTTTCGATGTCCCCTTGGCAGATTTCCAAAGCCCGCCTGAGCGAAGCATGGGCATCGAGCGCCTCGAAATGCAGTTCGATTTTTCCGCGGCTGATGCGGGTGAGGTCCAGCAAATCATCGATCAAGCGGGCTTCCATTTCGACGTTGCGGCGGATCATCACGATCTCGTTGCGAAACGCGGGGGGCAGGTTCGGGCAGTTTTCCATGTAGTTCACGGTGGCTAATACGGGCGTCAAGGGCGTGCGCAATTCATGGCTGAGCATTGCCAAAAAGCGATCCTTGGCTTTATTGGCGGCTTCGGCGTTTTCTTTGGCCTCCCTGAGTTCCTGCTCGGATTTTTTCTGTAAGGTGACATCGCGGGAAATCCCCATCACCCCTAGAATTTGCCCATCATCATCCCGGTAGGGAACCCGCGTGGCCAGATAATGCCGGGTCACGCCCAGCACGTCCGCTTCTTGTTCGTAGGTCTGGGCTTGGCCGGACTCCATTACCTGCCGGTCTTCTTCCATGATGCGTTGCGCCGTTTCGGGCGAGAAAAATTCGCGGTCATCCTTGCCTAACACCGCTTCGGGAGAGCGTCCGACCGCTTTGGCTCCCGCCGAGTTAATCATTAAGTAGCGGCCTTTGTGGTCCTTGACGAAGACCGCATCGGTAATGCCTTCGGTCACCGAATGCAATAAGGCGTAGGCTTTTCGCAGCGTGGCTTGGCTGCGGCGACGTTCTAAAATCAGCCGCCGCACGCGGGCCATCAACTCGCCGGCGGAAAACGGCTTGTTGAGGTACGCCATCGCGCCTTCGTTCAGCAGTTTGACGTGCAATTGATGGTCGGCCTTGGCGGTCAACAGCACGACGGGAATGTCTTCCAAGGGCGGGGATTTGCGGATTCGCCGCACGAGTTCTTCCCCGCTCATGTGCGGCATCATCATGTCGGTCAGAATCAAATCGGGCCGCAGTTCGATGGCTTTTTGAAATCCCTCGTGTCCATCGTAAGCGGTAATCACGCGATATTCCGCGCCGACGGTTTCCACCAAGAAGGCGTTCATGTCGGGGTTGTCTTCCACGACGAGGATCAAAGGCGTGTTCGGGCGGGCCTTGCTTCGCGAAACAATCCGGCGGGGGCGTTGGTAAGCTCGCAATTCCGAGACCATTTGCCGCCCCCAAGGCGAAGATTCCTCGGAGGGGTTTTCCTGGCCGATGGGCGTTCCCTGCGGGGCATGAATCGGCAAATCCACCGTGAACGCGGCTCCTCCCATCGAACTTTCACCCACGCTCACCGTGCCATGGTGCAACTGTACGAACTCTTTGACGATGGACAAACCCAGCCCCGTTCCGGTTAAGGGGCGATGTTGGCAGTTGTCTCCTTGGCGAAATCGCTCGAAGATCGCATCGCGCTGATGTGGGACGACGCCCATGCCCGAATCCTGCACCATCAGCAGCAAGCGGTCGCCTTGCTTGTGCAAACTCAACGCGATGCCGCCCCGGTCCGGCGTGAATTTGAGCGCGTTGGAAAGCAGATTCAGCAGCACCCGCTGAATTTTCTCTCCATCGACTTCACAAAAGAGTTCCTCCGGCATTTCCACGTTGAACGAGAGCCCGCGTTCCTCGGCGATGCCCTCAAAGTGAGACGCGACCAACCGCCCGAGTTTGGCCATGTCGACGCAGGTGTACTGCGCGCGCATCTCGTTGACTTCCAGCTTGGAAAGATCCAGCAGATTGTTGACCCGTTGCAAAAGCAAACCCGCGTTGCGTTCCACCACTCGCAGCGACTTGCGATTTGCTTCGGGGGTTTTCGGGCATTCCAATTGCTTGCGGACCGGACCGAGAATTAACGTCAGCGGGGTCCGCAACTCGTGGCTGACGTTCGCGAAGAACTGGGTTTTGAGATGATCGATCTCTTTTAGCCGTTCGTACAAAATCCGGCGTTCTTCCGTTTTTCGCTCCACTTCGCGCTGGGCTGCTTTGCGCTCGGTGATGTCGCGGCCTTCCACCAACACGGACACGACTTGCCCCAAATCGTCTTGAAGCGGCTTGAGCGTGAGGTCAATCGTAATCAGCGTTTGCCCGGCATTGGCTCCGAAAAAATCGGACTCCAGACGAGAGACTTTCCCAGAGACAGCCTCGCGAATCGCCCGTCGAAGTTGGTTGTTGACTTCCCGGGACACCTTCCAGCATTTCAACGTCCAAAAGGGAATCCCCAGCATCTCCGAGCGCTTCAGTCCGCAGCCCCGCAGCGTAGTGCGATTGACTTCCAAAACCAGCCCCGCCGAATCCAACAGCACGACGAACTGGTCCATTTCGTCCACCAGCAAGGCGGGCCAATCCGAAAACTGCAAGGAAGAATCAGGGAGGGGTTCCGAAGAAGATTTGAGCAGCGCCACCTCGCGGCGCAGGCTCTGAAGCTCCTCGATTAACTCTTCGCGCGTCTTCGAACTTTCATCCATCCGTGACATGGGGGTTCCCTCCGTGTCGCATCGCTCAAGCGGGTGAAACAATCGACTGATCGTGTCGTGTCGTGTCGTGTCGTGTCGTGTCGTGTCGTTCGTGTCAGCAATTTATGTTACCAACCCAATCGCTCGATTCAAGACTGTCGAGGCAATCTTGCATGGGTTTCTCGGAAGCCAAGCTCGTGCATTTATACACTAGAACAGGTGCACTATCCCCATCCGCATCACAAAGGATTCCGTTCATTCAACTTGTGAATCCCCGGCCGATGCCTCAGAAACCGGAATGTCCGGGCAGCTTTTTGAGATCGCCGAGAAAATAAATTGCCGGTCGAGGGTTTTCCGCATCACCCGAAGCCGAAACGGGGGATTTCTTGGGATGTTCCTCGCTGAGGCAACGGGTTATGATTTTTATGACACAGCAGTTTTTGAAATAGATTCCCACGCTCTGGCGACTTTATGCACCGACGAATTCTTTCCAGCCGCAACCGATTTCAAACCTACCTCGAAGACCTTCGCGAACGACAAAAAGCCGGCCACGGAAAACCTCAGCCCGACAGCAACGGCAAACCGATTTCTCGTGCGCGGGTGCGTTCCTCGTGGGAGTTGGTTCGCCGGTTTTGGGGATTGATGAAACCCCAGCGCGGGCCGGTGCTGTTCGCTTTGGCCACGCTGACGGTTGCGACAATTCTAGGGCTCGTCCCGCCCGCCGCCACCAAATTCGTGATCGATTACGTCCTCGGCGACAAACCCACGCCCCCGTGGTTGACCGAGCGGATGCCCATGCTTGCAGACCCGTGGACTTTGTTGCTGTTCATCACCTTCGCGGCTTTTGCGATCTCGGTGGTGAAGACGGCGATTCATTTTTGGGGCCGTTGGTACGCCACGGCAGCCACCAAAAACATGCAGATGGACGTTCGCCGGCGTACCTTTTCCCATGCGGTGCGGTTGCCTTTGCATCGGGTTTACGAACTAAAATCCGGCGGAGTGGCCAGCATCCTTCGCGAAGATGCCGGCAGCGTGGGCGATTTGATCTTCGGCATGGTCTACAACCCCTGGGGCGCGGTGATTCAGCTTGCAGGCAGTGTGTGCGTGTTGGCTTGGGTCGATTGGCGATTGCTGCTGGGCACGCTGGTTTTGATCCCGGCGGTGTATTTCACGCATCGCACTTGGGTCAAGCACATCCGCCCGCGTTACCGCGATGTCCGCAACCGCCGAACCGATGTGGATGGCAAAGCGGCGGAATCTTTCGGCGGCATGCGGGTCATCCGCGCCTTCAGCGGCCAACGTGCCGAAACCAGCCGCTTTATGAATACCAACCATCTCATGGGCCGGCAGGAACTCAACACCTGGTGGTGGGCCAGATCAATGGAAGTCATCTGGGGACTTTTGATTCCCGTGGGCTGCCTGAGCGTGCTGTTGTACGGAGGGAAGGAAGTTCTCGCAGGCCGCTTGACCTTGGGCGATTTGATGATGTTCCTCACCTACTTGTTGTTCCTGTTGGAACCGCTGACCGTGCTGGCACAAAGCGCGACGCAATTTCAGAATAGCCTCTCCGGTCTGGATCGCATTTTGGATTTATTAGAGGAGCCCCGCGAGATGCCGCCCGCTCCCGATGCGATCTCACTAGAAAAAACCGAAGTCGCCGGGCAAATTCGCTTGGAGAACGTGTCCTTCCAATACGCGGGCAATACCGAGTTCGCATTGAAAGAAGTTTCCCTCACCGCCGAACCGGGCCAAACTATCGCTTTGGTCGGCCCCAGCGGCGCGGGCAAAACCACATTGTGCAATTTGGTCGCCAGGTTTTACGATCCCACCGGCGGTCGAGTGTTGTTGGATGGCCACGATTTGAGAGGCATCGAAGTCGAAAACTATCGCAGCCTGTTGGGGTTGGTCGAGCAGGATGTGTTTTTGTTCGATGGCACGATCGCGGAGAACATCGGCTACGCCGACCGGCACGCGACTCCCCAAGCACTCCGCCAAGCCGCCCAAATTGCGAATGCTTTGGAGTTCATCGAACGCTTGCCCCACGGGTTCGAGACGATTATCGGCGAGCGGGGCGTGAAACTCAGCGGCGGCCAACGCCAGCGAATCGCCATCGCCCGGGCGGTATTGGCCGACCCGCGCATTTTGATTCTGGACGAAGCCACCAGCAATCTGGACACCGAAAGCGAACGGCTGATTCAGCACAGCCTGGAACAATTGATGCGGGACCGCACGTGTTTCGTGATCGCCCACCGTTTAAGCACGATCGCCCACGCCGACAAAATCGCGGTCCTCGAACACGGCCAAATCACCGAAGTCGGCAACCATGAGGAGCTAATGGAAGCGGATGGCCGCTACCGAGAAATGGTGCTCTTGCAAGTCAACGTGCAAAAGTATTTGGTGAATCAGCCCGCCGATTGAGAAGGCTTCCCGCATGACCGAGTACGATTTTTTGGAAACGATTCTCTCGGACCCCACGGATTCCACACCCCGTCTTGTTTATGCCGATTGGTTGGATGAACTGGGCGACCCGCGCGGGGAACTGCTGAGGATTCAAGAAGAACTTCGCCAACTCGAGGTGCCAAACCGCGAACGAGTCGAAGCCCGCATGCGGGAACTTCTTTCGGCGGGGGTGGAGCCTCTCACCATCACGAAAACCAATGAATTGCAAATGAAATTCACGCTCATTTTCCCCGGCGAGTTTTGGATGGGATCGCCCCGGAATGAAACGGGGCGGCATCCTCGCGAAGACTTGCACCCCGTTCGCATCTCCGAACCATTCTATTTGGGATGCCATCAGTTGACCGAGCGAGATTTCTTTTGGCTGTACGATCAGGAAAGCGAGGAACTTTCGGTCCAACTCACTGGCACTCGCCGCCTGGAACCGCAATTATTCTCGTGGTTCGATGGCTTAATTTTGTGCAATCGTCTCAACAAAATGGAAAGACTTCCCGTTCAATACCGGTTGACCGACATTCAACGCGAAGCTCGTGATCCTCAACCGATTCGCAGTGCGGAAGTGGCTTGGTTGGATACGAAGGGCTATCGTTTGCCGACCGAAGCCGAATGGGAATTTGCCTGTCGAGCGGGAACAACGACCGCAACGCCCTACGGCGATTCGCTTTCGCGGACCGATGCCAATTTTCGCGGCAGCAAACGAAAAGCCGGTCCTAAAGTCGGCGTGCATCCCCCAAACGGATTCGGTCTTTACGACATGATCGGCAACGCCTGGGAATGGTGTTGGGATTGGCTCGATGACAATTACTATCGAGAATCCCTCAGAGTTGATCCCGCCGGTCCCGAACACGGTCGCTATCGCGTGGCCCGGGGCGGAGGAATCCATAGCAGCATCCAAAGTTGCCGTTCCGCTTTTCGCAACCGCCTTACGCCGAGCAACAATACGGATGCCTGCCTGCGATTGGTTCTCCCTTTTCGAACCAATTAGTTTATTTTGCCTTCACCATTGGAACCAGCAATCGCGACGATGATGGGGCGATTGTCGAGAAAGTCAAAATCCATTATTCGGACTCAACGGCTTCAAATACCCGATTCACGAATTTCCCCACGGTCTCGGTTCCATCGACTTCGATCTTTCGTAAAAGACCGGGACGGCCCTTCACTTCTTCAAAGCGAGGAAACGGACCGGCTTCTAGAAATTCACGAATGCGATTGCGGCCTACGTCGGTATCGACTTCGCGAATGGTTTCCGATAAGGGTTTGCCGGCGGAGGCTTTTCGCAATACCGCGATCCGATCCCCGCTGAGCAGGGGTTCGAGGGAACGTCCCAATGCCGCCCAAAACTCGATTTGGGCGGAAAGAGATCTCTGGGACGCCTCTGCCATCAACCGGGCATCCCGGAACAGATCCTCAGAAATGTGAATCGTCTGTTCCATGACTTTTACGATAGCATTGGCCGGCCTGAGTGTCGATAATGAATTCGTGGTGTGTTTTCCCAAGGCCGAGAGAGGTTCGCGATGGATGCGTTGATTCTGGTCGATTTGCAGAACGATTTTATGCCGGGCGGTGCGCTGGAAGTTCCCCAAGGAGGTCGCGTCGTGCCCGTTGCCAATCGCTTGATGCCCCGCTTTGAATGCGTGGTTGCCACGAGGGATTGGCATCCTGCCGATCATTGCAGCTTCGCGGGCAATCATCCCGGCCATCGAGTGGGGGAAGTGATTCGGGTGGGCGGACTCGACCAGATTCTTTGGCCGAAACATTGCATCCAAGAAACGCATGGGGCATCGTTTCAATCCGATTTGAACCGAGCGGGGATTCATCACATCGTTGATAAGGGCATGAATCCGCTGCTCGACAGCTACAGCGGTTTTTTCGATAACGGCCACATGCAAGAAACCGGGTTGGGCGATTTCCTCAAAGCCCAAGGCGTGACCCGCGTGGCGATTCTGGGATTGGCCACCGATTATTGCGTGAGGCACACCGCCTTGGATGCGGTTCAGTTGGGCTTCGAGACCTTGCTGATTCCCGAAGGCTGCCGAGCCGTGAATCTCAACCCCGACGATGGCGAGCAGGCCATCAAAGCCATGCAAGACAGCGGCATTCGCATGGTCTCCTGCGAAGATTTCTAATTGCCGCCGGCAAGATCTTGCAAGAAGGTTTTGATGGCCGCGTTCACGGGTTCGGGGTTTTCCATCGTCGACATGTGGCCGGCTTGGCCAACTTCCAGAAACCGGCAGCGGGGAATCGCCTTCGCCATTTGAGCCATCTCCTCGGCGGTCGTGATTTGATCTTCCTCGCCCACGATTACCAGCACGGGAACTTGGATTTGGGGAAGCAATGCGGACACGTCCGGCCTTTCGGCCATGCCCCGCAAAGCCGCCGCGATCCCTTCGGGATGGGCGGCCAACATCATTTGCTTGCACTCCTCCACAATGGGCAATTGCCGGTCGAGAGTTTGGCGGGCGAACAGTTTTTCGGGCATTGCCTGGGCCACCACGCCGGCTCCGTGCTTCAACACGCTGAGCGCAAGTTTGTGGCGGTTTTCCACGGCGTCTTCCGAATCCGCCGTGGCTTTGGTGTCGCAGAGAATTAAACCGTTCAAGCGTGCGGGGTACTTTTCCGCGAACTGCCACGCGATATAACCGCCCATCGATAATCCGCACAGCGTCACGGGTTCGTGAATGCCCAATTCATCGAGCACGCCGGCCAGATCATCGGCGAATTGCCGCATGCTGATCGTCCCCGGCGTGACAGTGGATTGCCCGAACCCCCGCAAATCCGGGGCAACAATGCGGTACTCGCTTTCCAAGGCCGCGATTTGTGGCGACCACATCGCATGCGACAACGGAAACCCATGCACGAACAAAACGACCGGACCTTGGCCTTGATCTAATACGTGCAAAGTGGCCCCATCAATTTTAATGCTCGGCATGATCCGCTCCATTCGTTCGCAAGGGTGGTTGTCGGTTTCCAATCACTTCACCCGCCATCATAGCCGACGCAAACAGAGTAGCCCAGGTGGCTTGTCAACTTGTGTGTTTCACAAAAGTAGCGAAGAGCTTGGGCGTGATCATTACGATGGCCACCGCAAACATTCGACCATCAATCGAATTGATCGGTCATAGTCATTGGATGATGTTGCAATCATCAGCTCAGTTAGTTCATCGAGTGTCATAGTCCAATGGCTCGCCATCATCTATCCGCCATTTCCCAAAGGCGCTAGTGAAGGCCCAAGAGTTCGCGGTAGTAGGCTACAGTTTGCGTGAGGCCGGTTTCGAGATCCACCTGCGGGGTCCAATCGAGGATTCGTTTGGCGAGGGTGATGTCTGGGCAGCGTTGTTTGGGGTCATCCAAGGGTAGCGGGTGATAAGTCAGTTCCGACTTCGAGCCGGTGAGTTTCCGCACAGCTTGGGCCAACTCCAACATCGAGTTTTCGACCGGGTTGCCTATGTTGATGGGGCCGGTGTGTTCCTCTTGATCCATCAGCCGCATCATGCCTTCGATCAAGTCTGAGACGAAACAAAACGAGCGGGTTTGCCGGCCATCGCCATACACGGACAACGGTTCTCCGCGAAGCGCCTGCGTGATGAAGTTGGAAATCACCCGGCCATCGTTGGGGTCCATGCGGGGGCCGTAGGTGTTGAAAATACGGATCAGGCGAACTTCCAAGCCGTGCGATTCGTGGTAGTTCATGCAGAGGGATTCGGCCACGCGCTTGCCCTCGTCGTAACAACTTCGCGGGCCGATGGGATTGACGTGCCCCCAATAATCTTCTTTTTGAGGGTGCACTTCCGGGTCGCCGTAGACTTCGGAGGTGGAGGCGTGCAAAATTCTGGCCCGGCATCTTTTGGCCAAGCCCAAGACGTTCACCATGCCCACCGTGGAAGTTTTGATGGTTTTGATGGCGTTGTATTGATAGGCTACGGGCGAAGCCGGGCAAGCCAGATTGTAAATCTGGTCGCATTCGACATAGAGGGGATGCACGATGTCGTGGCGGATGAACTCGAAATTCGGATGGGTCCGCAGATGGGCGATGTTTTCTTTTCGTCCGGTGAAGAGGTTGTCCACGCAGATGACTTCATCGCCTCGGGCGATCAAGCGGTCGCAGAGATGACTGCCCAAAAACCCCGCCCCACCGGTGACCAAAATCGAAGCCATGAAAAGCCGCTCTTTCAAGATGTTGTCAAAGGAATTTCACCAATGATTTGCAATTTTCCGGGCGATTTTCTGCCCGCCGTCATCGTAGCGGTTGGGGTTTCGGTGTCAATCCTTTCGCCTGGGCCGGGATTGATTCCATCAAACCCGCCCGCTAACGTGGTGAGGCTTTCGGTGTTCGGTGCTTGAAATCTGCCCTGCAAGGAACCTCAATGTTGGAGGCCGTGGAACTCACGCGACAAACACGCGCCGGCGAAATGCTGTTGGATTGCATCAACTTGCGCGTGAAACCTGCAGAGCGGTGGTGTGTGTTTGGTCCCACGGGTTCCGGCAAGACGCTGCTGTTGCGGGCGTTGGCTTTGTTGGATGCCCCCGATGCGGGTGAAGTTCGCTGGGAGGGAAACCAGATTGCCGATTCCGAAGTGCCCAACTACCGCCGCAAGGTGATCTATTTGCATCAACGGCCCGCGTTGATCGAAGGCCGCGTGGAAGACAACCTAGGGCTTCCGTTGACGTTTCACTCTGCGCGAGGCCCATGCCGATCGCGAAAACATCCTGCGACTGCTGGAAAGCATCGGCAGAAAACCGCAATTCTTGGAACGGGACGCCCGGCAGCTTTCCGGCGGAGAACGGCAAATCGTGGCCTTGCTGCGGGCTTTGCAGCTTTCGCCGCAAGTCTTGCTGCTCGATGAACCCACCGCCGCCTTGGATGCCCGCTCCGCCCGAAACGTGGAAGACATTGTGCAAACCTACCTACAAGAATCGCCCGGCATGCGGGCCAGCGTGTGGGTCACGCACGATGCCGAGCAAGTCCGCCGCATCGCCGATTGGCAATTGCCGCTTCACGCCGGGCAGGCGAAGGAGCCGGAACGTGTCGGCTGAATATCACGATCTTTCCTATGGGGACGTGCTGATCGCGTCGTTGCTCATCATCATCAATGGGGCGATTTCTCTGCTGCTGCGGTTGGATTTGGAACGCCGATTGTTCATCGCTTCGCTGCGAACGCTGGTCCAACTTTTCGCGGTGGGTTTTCTGTTGCAGTGGATCTTCCAACAACAACATTGGGGGATGATCTTGCTGTGGATGCTGATTATGACTCTGACCGCGGGGCTTTCGGCGGTGGGCCGCGTGGAGCGCAGATATTCGCGGATGTGGTTAGACAGTCTGACGGCGGTGCTACTGAGTTCCTGGCTACTGACCTGCATTTCGCTGATGGTTATCATTCCTCCTCAGACCTGGAAAGACCAGCCCGCCCAATATGCGATTCCCTTCCTGGGCTTGATTCTGGGCAATGCGCTGAATGGGATTTCGCTGGGATTGGGCCGGTTCACGGAAAGCCTGGTTCAGGAACGCGACTTGATCGAGATGCGGTTGACGTTGGGGGCGACTCGTTGGGAAGCCGCCCGCGATTCGGTACGCCAAGCCGTGCGCACGGGGATGATTCCCACCATCAATTCCATGATGGTCGTGGGCCTGGTCAGCCTGCCCGGCATTATGACCGGCCAACTCTTGGCGGGCGTCTCGCCCGTGGCGGCGGTGAAATATCAGATCGTGATTATGTTCCTGATCGGCGCGGGAACGGCGATGGGCACAATTCTGGTGGTGCTCTTCGCCTACCGCCGGATGTTCAATTCCCGCCATCAGTTCTTGGCCGAGCGTATCGCGAGCGGGAAGTAATCACGTCTTGGCGGGGGTGTAGGCGGAATTGAAGGTTTGGGCCAGTTCGCATGGCTTCAGTGGCTCCGCCGTTTGGCACGGATTCTCCGCGACTTGCCCGATGAACCGCCAATGCCAGGCAATTCCCAGCAAAACCGCAAGGTGCCAAATATCGTGCGCGGTCATCCCCGTTGGGAAGCTCAGCGACTTGCCAAGCTCCAAGATCACCGCTCCCACGGTATACGCCGCCCCTCCGAGCAACAAGGGTTTGATGAACGCGAACGATTCTCGATGCCAGAGATCGAACGCCAAAATGCCGCCCAGCCAGCCGAAACCCAGAAAGACCTCGGTGCCGAGTCGTCCCGAGATGCTATCGAAATACAGCGTGCGGAGCAGAATCCCGATTATGGCGATCGTCCAAATGGTGATCAGCGATCCCCAACGGGTCGCCCCCCGGTAGGCCATCGCGCAAATCGGGGTGAAAGTTCCCGCGATCAGCAAAAAGATCGCCGCCACGTCCATCCGCCGCATGAAATCCCGCCCCAGGCCCGGCGGAAGCCAATGATAGATGCCGCTGATGAACAAGAGTAAGACGCACGAAGACGCATAAATTGCCAAGGCCGCCTTTTGGCCCCATCGGCCCTCGGCTTTCTGAAGCAGAGGCTTGGCGAGTATCGCGAACCAAACCGCCCCGACCAAATGCGTGAACGAACTGACAGGGTCGTGGCCGCAGCCGCAGGAATTCGATTGAAGCAAGCTGGCTGAGAAGTTCATGCGACTTCCTCAGATTGGAGATCCTGGAAAAGCCCTCTCGTCCATCGGTCCATCGGCCCCTGGGACCGCGAAACTTGAGACGTCCCTGCCGAGTGTTCCCCGCGATCCGAACCGATCAAGAACTCTATCCGGGTAAGACTCGGCTAATCCAAGCCTAGATCGAAACTCCCATCGAAACTTGAGAATCCTTGGGAAGAAACAAGCCGGCCTCCCGAAAAAAAAACATTCCACCGGATAAACCGATTGCGCGGGAAAATTGTGTCGCCGAAAAAAAGTCGTTGCCCTTTGCGGATTTTCAAGCTACCTTTGAGTTGTTGGTATTTATCAACATGAATTTTGAAAGGGCCTTCTCGTGATCCATTCCGAACCGTTTCTCACCGATCGCCGCAAGCATCCGCGCCATCCCATTGAAGCCCAAGTCACCGTCCTGTTTCCGGATTTCTGGCAGGTGGACGACTTGGATCGGCTTTTGGGATGGACCCACGACGTCTCCGAAGGGGGCGTAAGTTTCTCGCTGCCATACCGCATCGCGAATTCCCAATTAATCTTGCACATCGACTACGAAGGCATCGGCGCAGAATACGTCTTGGTGAACGTCATCCGGCAGCATGATTTGAACGAGGCCGGTTGGAGATACCATTGCCAAATCGAAAGAACCTTGTCCAGCATCGACGCGATGGAGTGCCTTCAAGAAGCTACGGCGGGTCTCACTGAATACGGTTTGCCTTCCAATGCCTGAACTGGAACTCCCTCGCCGGGAACATCCGGGTGCGGATTGTGCTTCAGGCCGGACCAATTCCTCCAAATCCGACATGCGTTCTTTAGCCGTCATGCGACTCTCAAGGAGGAACAACCGATGACCCAGCCGACTCCCGAAGCTCTCGACCCCTCCCGCGCGGAAGAACTGGCGCTCGGCGTGATCGCGCACGATCGGTTTCCATATCTCGCCACAATGGATGGCGACCAACCCCGACTGCGTCCGGTGTCGCCCGTCCGCACGGAACGCTTCACCGTCTATGTGGCCAATCTGAAGCAATACCACAAGACGGGGGAAATTGAAGCCAACCCAAAAGTCGAACTGTGCTACCTCGATCAAGGGCACAATCAGGTTCGCATTACCGGCATTGCGGAAATCGTCACCGACCGGATGCTTTTGGAAGACATCTGGAACGAAAATCCGCTACTTCGCCAATACCTGGGCAACTTGGACAACCCCAACCTGATCGTCTACCGCATAGTTCCCAACCGAGTCCGCTATATGAAGGAATGGGCGCTCGAATACATTAGCGTCCCTTTGGAACCCACCGGGGAGAACCAAATATCCCCCCAATAATACGCATCGTTCGAGAAATAACTGTCCTGCCACCCCGCCGCACGCTGCCCATAATTCAGGAATGAAGGCCAATCCAAATTGCAGAGTCTGTGTGGCACGCCCAGACCAACGGGCTGTTGTTTACACACATCTTTTTCCGGCGGTGGGGCCGAAGGTTTGCCAGGCGGTGGCGTAATCGAGCATACGGCGTAGGCCGATCCAGACCGGTTGCGGGCCGGGCGGGCGTTCTGTGTTGCGGTTGTTGTAGCCGCCCAGTCGCGTCAGCAGTTTCATCATTTCGGCGAGGGTCGGGGGTTGGCTGGGCAGCGGTTGTTTCGTGGTCACGCACCAGACGGGTTTCCATTCATGATCCGCAAAAAACACGGTGCAGGGTTGATGGGGGGAGGCACGATTTTGCAGCGTCAAAAACAGCACCCGCCAGGCAATGATGTTGTAAAACGCCAGACAATTCTGCAGGCGAGCCCGCGTCTCCAATTGAAGTTTCTCCACCTGACAACCGGTTTTCAGCGTGCGGAACCAGACTTCGATCATCCAGCGGGCCACATAATAATCAATCACCCGCAGCACATCCTCGACAGTGTCGATCGGCAGCGTGGTCATCAGCATCCATGACACGTCCGTGCCATCGCCGGGGCCGTTCACTTCCTGAACCAGCACCATGTTGTGCGTGATGATGGGCTCGTCGCTACGGTGATTGGGCGGTTTCACCTGAACTTCCAGGGCGCGGATTTCCAGCGTCGCCAGCCGGGCTTCCGCTGGGGCGTTTCGTGCAGTTCAATCTGATGTCGCGTGCGCAGCGGCGAGGCCTGGACCTGATCGAAGACTTTGTGCCAGGTGCGCCGGCTGACCTCCCGGTTGCGTTCGGGCGTGCTGCGATTCTCGTGCGCCCGGATCACATAGTCCGCGCGAGTCAAACCCTCGGCAGCGGCCTGTTGGGCATCCACAAATATGTCATAAATGTCGGCTTCACTGTCCGCGAGGCTCACGACCTGCGTGTCGGGACATTCCGCCGCCAGTTGGCAGGCATTGCGGTAGCCTTCCAGCCAGCGAAAACTTTCTTTCTCTTCGATGGGCGTGCGGGTTCTGCGTTTGCGTTTTTCGTTTTTATCTTCCTCAAGCGATTCGGGGGTGCGGTCGAAATTCTTGGTGCCGACAACACCCAAGGGCACGCGATCGGGCGTCAGTGCCAGTTGCACATGATGATAAAAGCCGAACTGTTCTGTGGTACTCAGGCAGCGGGCATCCTTTGGCGGATGAGCCGAATAATCGAGAACCGTCGTGTCCTGGGCAATCAGAACCACCGACTCGGCCCGCATGCGTTCCGCCGTCGCCTGACGATGAGGCTTGAGAATTTTTTCCGGCGTGACGTTCCGGTTGTCCAACAGACGATAGGCGGCCTGCGTGTCGCCCCAGCCCTCGACCGCACCATTCACGCTGGCCTGTGGATCCTTCGACAAGGCTTCGATCACTTTCAAACTCCTGGCATTCAAGCGTTGGTCGCCCAAGTCCACTCCTTGCAATTCCCCCGCAATTCCCGTATCCATTCCATTCGTCTCCTGCAAAATTGGCAGTCCAAAAACACCCTCATCCCAGGGCGCAAATCTCATGCCAACTCGCAGGAAAATCAGAAAAAGTTATGTGTAATCAACAGCGCAAAGCCTCAGGGCGTGCCACCCGACCGCAAAGTCTCAATCTTGACGTTGGCATCCCTGAGACATATAATCAATGACCGATGTCGGCGCAGCGATCCTCTCTCACTATCTTTGTCAGGCAACGCAAAAACACAGGAAAGGTAATCTGAATCTGATGAATTCGGTCGAGCTAATCTTCCCTCGAACATTGCACAAAGTCGCCTCCTGTGTTGACCGGTCCTTACTTCCTTTGGCAGTCGCGGTAATTCCATTTAGCGGATTGATTGTTTGCCTTCTCGGATTCTGGCTGACTATCGCTGCTCCAACCGAAATCCGTGGAGTTGAGACCAATGTTTTGTTCACGGTTCAGAAAACTCTGGCGGGGGCTGAACTATATACAAACCCAAGTGACCTACCCTTCGACGTAGCCGCAATACTCACCGCTTTACTATCTCATTTGCAAATCAGTCTCAGAAATCCTTGGCATCTCACCCTTGGAACCATGGCGATTTCTGTGATAGCGAGAAGCGTCTCAATAGGTTGTTCGCTGCTCTCTTTTTTGCTGCTTTACCACCTCCAAGTCCGCACGTTGCGAATTCCGCATCGCGTCGCGATTGTGGCTACAGCGTTTGCATTCGCATCGTGTTCTCCATGGCTATTCCTGGCACGCCCGGATGCGTTGATGGACCTCTTTTTGATTTCTGCAATCGCGGCTCTGTTTCGAATCGAGAGAGTTGAGGGAATACCGCAATTCCTTTGGCTTACCATATCAATACTCCTTTGCACTCGGTGCCATTGCTGCTAAGCAGAACGGAGCGATCGGGATTGCGATCGATCCTTTCAAGTTTGCTTGCAGCGGGCAGAGGGCGTGACTTTTTGATTGCGAGTGGGATGTTCGTCTTGGTCGGTGCAATCCTTCACCGTAATCGCACTCAGCGTTCATCCCATTCTTTCTGGACAATGTCCTAGGTGGCGTAAAGAATGGAATCAGCTTCTCAAATGCCATCAACAAGACTTTTTATGCGAACACTCACTTTTTTTTCTTTTCCACTGGCACTTGGGATCTTTGTTTCATTGAAGTGGCAGAAGATTGCCGCCGGATGATCGCACTCTTAAGCAAACCTGCATCCTCGCTGCGGTAGCTATATCATTTCTGGGTGCCTTGACAAGTGGGTTAAAAGCCGGCTCCGCTGAGGGCTATTTCAATGAAGCGATTATGTTCTCAACCCTTGCCGCAAGTTGGTTCACGGCATCGTGCTTAAAGGAGCGAGATGAGGTATTCCCTAAGGCGATTGCTTGTTTCCTCCTTGTATGCTTTCCGTTTTGGGCCGGTATGCAATGGTATGAATATTATTGGCAGAAAATTGACCCAGCCACATCCTTCCTGAAGCCCGTCGAGGATACGTTATACCCGTTGGAGAAAGTTTGAGTTCTTCGCCTCATTTATTCGGCGCAAAATGAGTGGAGATTCTCAAGGCGATGTCCTGTCCTGGGATTTGGCAATGAACAACTTCTTGCCCAGATAATCTACGTTATTCCTCAAAAGGAGGTCACTTGGCTTATGCTCCAACAAAATGTTCTTGACTTATCTGACATTTGAGGTAATGCGTTGGCGGACGCCGGCTAAAATACGGAATAAGCAGATCAAAATGAGTTGCCACCAAAGTTGTTCAGTATGCCGTTGCTAGCCTCCACTCTCATTTCATGAGTACGGCGATCTCAAAGTAATTCTGTTTTCAGACAAATAGGAGCTGTTCATCTTGCCATACTCCAGATAATAGCAAATTGTAATTCCTGTTTATAATGACTGAGCATCACGTCAAACAAATGTCTGCCACTTGCCGCTGACCACTCTACAAAGCACCAAACTTTGTGCTGACATACTGTTAGTAGACGACGGCTCTTAAGAAAAATCTTCCTCCTAAAGCCTGGAACCAATTGGGGGGCAGTATCGTTGCCGTGCGGATTCTACGATTGCATCGAAATCTTGGCCACCAGCGCGAGATCTGTATCGCATTGTGTCATCTCCTTACGGAAACTGATTGTGTACGCGTACTTGTAATGGATGGTGACGGCGAAGACGCTCAGTTGACGTACCGATATTGCTGAACGAATTGACTAGCAATGACGCGAGCCGGATCGTCTTCGCCGAACGTACTAAGCGTTCAGAAGGCTGGCTATTTTCTTTTTTTTTCTCTGTATATCTGTTCCTGCATCGAGTGCTTGTTGGACAGCGAGTGCGAGTTGGAAACTTTAGTGTGATGAAACGAGAATGCCTCGAAAGCCTTTGCACATCTTCTGAATTGTGGAATCATTACGCCGCTTCAGCCTTTGCAACTCGCCAGCCAATGTCGTTTGTCAGAACGAATCGTGCAATACGGTTAGCTGGGCATTCCAAGATGAACTTTTCTGCTCTTGTGACTCATGGTCTAAGTGCGGTATCCGTCTTCTACATGACCGTTATCAGCACACGGTCTGCTGATTTTGTCTGGAATCGCAGCATCTTTAACTTTGATTGGAATGGCTTGTAGTAACGCTTATCCGCTTGACTACGGGCTATGCGATTCCTGGATGGGCAACGAACGCGTTTGTATTCTCGCTTTACTGCTCGTTCAGATTACGACATTCATGCTGACGTTTTGTTTCCTGATTCTTTTCACTCGTGGATTCAGCCCGTTCATTCTTGCGTGATCACAAACGTGTTTATCCGGAAAATTGAAGAGGTGGGGCATGGATTTATTGAATCCCTGATACAGGCAGCAAAAGAAACAGATAGATTATATCGGCAACGAATTGGAACTGTTTCAGTTAGCGGTTAATTGGAAGCGTTACCTTGGCTCACGATTGAAGGAGTTTGTAAATGGAGACGTCTTGGAAGTTGGTGCGCTGGTTTCGCAGTAAACGTGCCGTACTTTTACGGTCAATGATTTTATACGTTAGGCTTTCACTGGAGCCGGACGTGAAGTTGTGTAAAGTAGTTTCGTCGAAGACAAGCTGATGGAAGCATTCCTGCGAATTGTCAGCTCGGTTCATGGTATTCTGGAGGCTCTCCCGACTGATGAAACATTCGATTCCATATCTCTACATCGATGTGCTCGAAACATATTGAAGATGATAAAGCATGAATTCGATCTTGCTTGTAATGGTGATTGAAGGCGGGCGCGGTGCCTTGTGATGACTTTGCCTGTGCCCATGGTATTTTTAAGTATTCGCTGTTCGATAGAGCTGATCGGTCATTTCTGTTTGGCTATAATAAGCGGATGTATCGTGAGCTTTGAGGTGATCGACGCCCGAGTTTGGAATATCTCGACAGCTGTTGGCACGATAGCTTCGATCACGAAAAAACTGCTACTGAAACAGTCTTATCCAAACGAAAGCAAATTGCTCTCTGGGACGGCATATTTGTCCTGACTGATCCTCATTTGTTGATGTGTTGACCCTTTCGAAACCATGGGGAAATCATTTTTGGGGGTATGGCTCGAAAAGGGTGCGTAATCAGAGCAGGTGTTTCGCTCGGGGTGGCACTCTACGCTGTTCACCCCTAGAAATAGCGGGTTCGGCAGTTTTTGGAAAAGTCACTACCAGTTGAGATTCAAGGATTTCATAAAACTATCGAATTTCAAGGGGAAATGAGGGTGAACGGCGTAGAGTGCCACCCCGCCGACAAAGACGCTGGCCGGGTGAAGAAGAGGGGGGAGACAAGGAGAACGGGGGATTCTTGCCGGCGGAGTTTTTGGAAGGAGTCAGGTCCTATTTTCCATCTCAGTCGAGAGAAATCGTTATTTGTCTTCGTAGCCCGGCAGCCAGGGTTCCGATTCAATCTCTGCAATTCGGCCCTCAGCCAATTTGAGCCAGAGTTTGAAAACCTGTTTGCGAGACACTTGTCTCATATGTCTTGGCTCTCCGTTTTCCAAATGTTCCCATACCACAAGACCGCTGGGATAGGCTCCGAGACACCATTCGGACTCATGCGTGAGCGACACGGAAGAATGCTCAATGTCCTCGGCATCAAGTTCGGCAAGGATTTCACGCAGTCGATGGATGCTCGGTTCCAACTCATCACCGCCCCACCGCGTCGAAACGTGAAAAGTCACTTCAAAATCCTACGTTTGGAACAAACCTTTGCGGCCCTTTGCGTACTTCGCGCCTTTGCGTTAAATCGCTTGGCAGGAACACAAAGCTTCAGGCGGGTTTGCCGTTGGTTTCTTCGAGTTTGTATTGGCCGGCTTTGCCGATGAGGTCTTCGATCATTTTCGTGTCCAGGCTTTCGTGTTCTAAAAGCGCGTGGGCGAGGGTGTCGAGTTGTTCGCGGTGTTCCCTGAGAATTTGCAGGGCTTGATTGGAAGCGTGGATTAAAAACCGCTGCACTTCCTGGTCGATAATTCGGGCGGTCTCATCGCTGTGGTAGCGTTGCTCGTGGATTTCCTTGCCCAAGAACGGGTGCTCATCGACTTGGGTGAACGCGACCGGGCCGATCACGTCGCTCATGCCCCAGTTGGCAACCATACGACGGGCGATTTGGGTGACTTGCTTGAGGTCGCCTTCGCCGCCGGCGGTGTATTCATCGAAGACCAATTTCTCGGCGGCGCGGCCTCCCAAGGCCATGATGAGCTGAGTTTGCAACCGCCGTTCGCCGATGCTGTAGCGGTCATCGTCCGGCAGGAATTGCGTCACGCCCAAGGCCCGCCCGCGGGGGATGATCGTCACCTTATGCACGGGGTCGGCTTCGGGCAGCATCCAACCCAAGAGCGCGTGCCCGGCTTCGTGGAATGCCGTCATTTCGCGTTCATGCGCGTTCAGAACTTCTTCGCGGCGGGGGCCCATTAACACGCGGTCGCGGGCATAATCGAAATCCTCCCGCTTGACCACGTTTTGCGAAGTGCGGGCCGCATTCAAAGCCGCTTCGTTGACAAGGTTTTTCAGTTCCGCCCCGGAAAACCCAATCGTGGCGGCGGCGATGTCTTCGAGTTGCACGTCCTCGCCTAAAGGAACCTTGCGGCAATGCACTTTCAAGATGCCCAGCCGCCCGGTTTTCGTGGGCCGATCAACGGTGATGTGCCGATCGAAGCGGCCCGGTCTCAGCAAAGCGGGGTCCAACACGTCCGGGCGATTGGTGGCGGCGATGACGATAACGGCTTCGGTTTGATTGAATCCATCCATCTCGCTGAGGATCTGGTTCAGCGTTTGTTCGCGTTCATCGTGGCCGCCGCCTACTCCGGCCCCGCGAACTCGTCCGACGGCGTCGATTTCATCAATAAAAATTATGCAAGGGGCGTTGTCTTTGGCGGTGCGGAACAGATCCCGCACGCGGCTTGCTCCCACGCCGACGAACATCTGAATGAACTCGGACCCGTTGATGGAATAAAACGGCACGCCGGCCTCTCCTGCGGTCGCCCGGGCAAGCAGGGTTTTGCCGGTTCCGGGCGGTCCCATCAGCAGCACGCCTTTGGGAATCGTCGCGCCTAAGCGTTGGAACTTGGCGGGGTTTTTCAAGTATTCGACGAGTTCTTGCAGTTCCATCTTGGCCTGTTCCATCGCGGCCACATCGTCGAAGGTGGTCCGCTGGTCGGAGGCTTGAAACCTTTTGGCCTGGCTGCGGATGAAATTGCCCATCATCCCGCCGCCCATCGGGTCGGAAGAGCGGCGCATCATAAACCAGAAAACGCCGATCAACAACAGCGGCCCCACCATCCATAACAAGAACTGCGTGCCCATGCCGGTGTCGGTGGACTTGGCCCGGATTTTGGTATCCGGGTCTTTGCGAAGCGCGGTTTCCAGGCTGGAATCGTTCAGCACCATCACCGGGGCGACTGTGTTGAATTCCTTGGGCAGATCGGTTTTCGTGTCCTCGGGATCCTTGGGCGGGGTTTTCCATTTGCCGGTGAGGATCTCCCCGTGGAATGTCACCTCGTCGATGTTTTTCGCTTTCATCTGATCGAGAAAGAACGAATAATCCACCGTGCGGCCCGTGTTTTCCGGGTTCTGCTGATACACGTAGATCAGCAGAATGCCGAACAAGACCAAGAGAATCAGCCATCCGCTGGAAAAGCCGGGCGCGGGGCATCCTCGCCGTCGTTTGAGCGGTTAGGGGGACGTTTGCGGGGAGGAGGGGGAGTGGGTTTCTCCGGGGGGGAGGAGGCCATATCGCGTATTCGTGCTCCGTAAGGGATCGATTCCTCGGAAGTTAACTTCCTTTGTTTTCGAGGGAAAGTTGCAGGTTACAAAACCCAGCCGATGGGAGCAATCAGACCGGCGGAATTCCTTGCCGAGGAACCGGGACGACCTTACGCCCGCGAAATTCTTCCGCTGGACAATACCGGGGCTTTTGTTATGGTTTCTTGCCGCATGCTTTCGTGGCGAGGAGTTTCCATGGTCGACGGATTTTTAGGCTTTCGGGCATCTTTGATGTTGGATGTCGTGGTTTGTGCGCTGGCGTTGGTTGTTCCCGTGCTGGTTTTCAGCATTTACCAAGTGAAAGTTCGCCGAAACTTCGCCCTCCACAAACGCTTGCAACTCGCGTTGGCCGTTGTGCTGGTTTTCACCGTGGCCGCCTTTGAAGTGGACATGCAATGGGTCCACGGAGGCTGGGAAAACGTCGTCAACAAAAATCCCGAAGCCCCGCGAAGATCGGCGAAAGAAATTGTGGAGATTCGCAAAATGCTCCGCGTGCATTTGTGCTTCGCGATCAGCACCCCGCTGTTATGGGGCGCAACCATTCTGCTGGCCTTGAAGCGATTTCCCCGCCCGCCCGCTCCTTGCGACCACAGCGGCTTGCACAAAAAACTGGGTTGGCTGTCTGCGTTGGACATCACGCTGACCGCCCTCACCGGGCTGGCGTTTTACTATCGGGCCTTCATCGCTTAGAGCAATAGGCGGTTCCGGGTTAAGAGGATGTTTTGGAGGAGTTTTCCATCGCCGTTTCCCTTTGCCCCTCTGTCCCTTTGCCCCTTTCCCTCTTCTGGAAGAAAAGACTCTGCCGGCAGAGAGGGGCCTTTGAGCGCGTGATTTTGCGAAGCCCATTCAATGCGAATAATTCGCTGCCCCAAGCGGTCGATGCGACGGGCAACTTCTTCGGTGGTTTGTTCCATGCCGCCGGAAACCAACGTCACCACGCCCAAAAACAATAGCATTTGCCCCGTGGTCGTAATCAGCCAACCCGTGGGCGTATAAGACTGCCAACGTGGCCCGCCGAAATAACCCATCAACACGAAGGCCGCGCCCACTGTCAGCGCCAACACGCCGGCATAAGCCAACATCTGGCCCCAAAACGCCTGCAACTTCGACGAAGAATTTTTCTGATGAGGATTTTCCGGCGGGGACTCTTCCCCAAGCGAAGGCTCTCCGGGAAAATGCGGCGGCGGGGCCGAGTCCCCGTGCGGATCGTGCATGCGTTTTGCGGGCGAATTGTCCCAAGGCGAGAATTGGCCAAGCGGATCGGCGTGGAGATTTTGCGGAATCCGTGCCCCGCCAATGGGCTTGGGCGAAACGGGTTCGGAAACGCTCTGCGAAACGCCGGCAGCGGAATCACTCGCCGGGTGCGGTTCATCTAGGCGAAGCAGCGGATTGGTTTGAATGGAAGCGGCAGGCGGCGGAGTTGCGGAGGAAAGTGAATCGGCGGTCTCGAAACTCGCTTCCAAATCCTCGGCTGCGGCGGGAGAATTTTCTTCGTCCGACCACCGCTTTTTGGACCAGCGCCTCCAAGAGTTCCCGCGCTTGCCGAGTTTTGTCTTCGCTCGGCATTAACGGAACCGGCGCGAATTTGCGAACCGCAACTCGTACAGAGAATTCGACGATTGTCCTGGGCCATTTCGGCGGCCACATCCGCTTGACACTTGATGCACCACATGCGGACACAATCCGTTTGCGCTGGTTTCACTCCGCCGATCTCGCCCCGAAACCGGACATCGCCCCCAAAGGAAGCAGCCATCGTCCGGGTTATTCGGCGGCTCAGCGCGTGAAAAAGGGAATCGAGCCAAAAAACCAAAAACCACCGGGCGGATTATGGTCAACCCCGGTATTTCCGCAAGACCGGATTCGGGCAGTTTGTAAACGCATGTCTTTTCTGGGTGTTTTTCCCCTCGTTTTCGCGGACTGCCCGGTCAATTATTTCACCACCAAGAGGATCGCGATGTAGTGCGCCGTGCTGCCGGCGATGACGAAGAGATGCCAGAGGGCATGAAAATAGCGAATTTGGCTGTCGAACCGCAGAAAGAGTGAACCTACGGAATAAAACATCCCCCCCGCGAGAATCCAAGCGAAGACCGCGAACGGAGCGGCGTCGAACAGCGTTTTCAATGTGATGATCGGCAGCCAACCGAGAATGCCGTAAGTCATCTGGGCGGCAGATGTTAGATAGCGTTTGCGAAGCACGACAAGCACGCCGAACAACGCAAAGCTCCACATCGCCACCAAAAACATCGGCCACCAGCCCTCCCAAAGAAAGACCACGGCAATGGGCGTGATGGAACCTGCAATCAACAGAAAAATGCAGGCTTGATCCACCGTGCGAAAAAATCTTCGCCAAGCGAGGTCGTAAAAGGCGTGCGAAAGAGTTGAAGCCGCGTACAGGCCCATCAGCGTGCAACAATAGATGCCGCAGGCGATGATGTTGCGCATTTGATGATTTTTGCTGACCGAGATCATCAGCACGACCGACCCTGCGATGCTCAGCAAAAAGCCCAGCCCGTGCGTAATGAGATTGGCCATTTCATCCACAGGCCGGATTTCCGCCGGTTTTGTGGGATTGGGCTTTGCTTCCATCCCCGCATTATATCCGATAACCCACGGGGTTGTGGACTCCGCGAAGACTCTGTCGCGGGAAATCAGACTTGTTGGGTCAGTTTTCTTGCGAGGTGATCGCGTCCCAAAAGCTGGTGGATTTTCGCGAGTGCGGTGCGACGCGGAATGAGCCGTTCTTCTTCATCCCGCGTGATGTCCCCAGATCGCGTGCCGCGAAGAACTCGCAAGGCCAGCGAAGGATTGTAAGCGTTGAGCAAATCCAACACTTCCTCGTAATTGCCGATTTGATGAAACATATTGCACGAGCAGCATTCGCTGCGTTTGAGTTGCGCCACGATCTCGTTCGGTTTGAGCGAATCCAAAATTCGCCGGGCGGATTGCCGGTTTCCCGCCTTCTGAGAAAGCACGGCCAAACGGAAGCGGGTTTTGAAGGGCACGCTTTCCCTCAGACCGAAGCGGTTGGCGAACGGCGGGAAAAGATCGGGCCGGTCTTGAAATTCCTGAACCGCCAACAACGGATCGAGTAAAGATTCCAACTCCACCCGCTGCCCGATGAGATTTTGCAACTTTTCCAGCACGGCATCGGCCGCTTCGCTGCGGAGCAGAACGCGAACCGGGCAGTCTTCGGATTGCAGATTCCACAGAGATTCCATCTCGATGGCTCCATCGTCGTACCAATCCTTCGCCGCCAAGTTCGGCACGTTTCCGGTCGAGGCCAGCGTGGCATTCATAGCCCGCGCCAGTTGCTCGGCGAATTGATCGACCGCCGCCGAGAAATTTTCCGTTTCTGCGTGGGCATAACGGCGGTAAGTTAAAATCGTTCCCTGGTCGGTCAAGGCGAACAAACAACGCCCGATAATTTTCCCCGCATCCGTTTTGCCGTAGACGACTTGCTTGTTGAGGTCCGCCGCGTTTGCGATGGTGGAAAAGAAGTTGAAGGAATCGGGAGCCAGGCAGGTCTCGAAATGAAAACCCATCAGCAAATAATCCAAAATCCGCCGCGTGAACCGCAGACGATAAGGGATTCCCGCCTTGGTCTTCACGGCGACTTCCAACTCCGACCCGGTCCACGGTTTTAAGTCGATGCCCCGCGATTCCATTTGCGATTGAAACGCGAGATTGCTCGGTTGCTCCAGAAAACTCCATGCCGGCTCATCGAAACTTTCAAACAGCAACCGCAGCCCCAATTCACGGGTTTCGCCTTTCAACGCCAAAATGCCGGCCAACAATTCGGGGTAAGGGCTTTGGAACAATTCCTTAGGCAACGTGTCGCGTTGATAGGTGAGCTTGAGATAATCCAAAGTCACTTCAAGACAGCCTTCGGTGTAGCTTTCCAACAATTCCCACTCCGTGCGGCGGTGAAGCTTTGCGTTGAGATTTTCCAACCGATCCGGCGAAAGCCGACGCGGAGATTTCGCTTGCCGGGCCAGGTTTTCGATTCGCCGAGCCAAATGCGTTTTGCGGTTTTTATCGTTTTCGCCCGCGTGCAGATGTTGGAGAGCTGCGATTTCCTGGCGAATACGGGAAGGTTTGGGGCAATCTTTCGCAAGCACGCGCTCGGCAATTTGCGGGGCATTTTGCGTGATGGAATAAAGCCCTTGAAGTGCTTCGTGAAACTCGTTGGGATACTCGGCCAACCAAGCGGATTGGGTTTCATAATTCGGCAGGGAAGGAACTTCCAAACCCAGCCCCGTCAACACTTGCGTGAACCGCGTTAACCGCAGCAGGGCGGTTTGTTCGTTCGCCAGAATCATCCGCCGGATAACTTTGCGGAGCCTGGAATCGCGAAGATGCCGCCCCAATAATGTGGCCGGTTCCACCAAATCGTACTCGGCTTCCAACGCGCGCAGCAGAGAAATCGCCTCTTCATCATCCGCGAGCAGGAGGGCCGCGCGGATTTCCTCATCATCGTGGGTTTGATCAGTTTCATCCGCCAATGCTGCGATGAGTTCGATCCCGCGGGCATCGTCTTCGGTGGCTTTGGCGCATTCCACCAGCGAACAAAGCAACTTTGGCCCCACAGAGATTTTGCGGAGAAAAACGATCTCTTCCAACAGATGAAGCGTTCGCCGCACAATTTCCCGTTGATAGCCCTTATCCAAAAACTCTTGGAGGAATTCCCGTTTGCTGCGATCCTTCGCTGCCGACCATTGCCGCCAGTAGTCCAGCAACATTTCATTGGGGCCATGCCGGCGAATGAGTTCGCAAAGTCCGCCTACAATCGAATGGAATCTGCGTTCCGCCTGTTTGCCCCCATTGCCAAGTTGCTGCACGGTTTCTTCCCAACGATGAAACAACTTCACCCCACAACTCCCGCCGAGAGCCTCTTGGCAGCGAAAAAATTCCAGCCAGGTTTCCAAATGCGATGGCGAACGGGAAAGCGATTCTGTCCGCGAGAGTGCGAAAAAGATCGACTCTAAGAAATGTTGCGGAGCTTCCGCGATTTTGAGCCTCGCATTTTTCTTGAGCGTTTTGCCTTCCCGCTTATTCGCAGGCAAATTTTGCCCGGCTTGCCGCCGTTTGAGAATTTTAATCAGCCGGGTCTCTTCGCTATGGACCTGCCGATTCAGAGTTTTGACTTGCGAGAGAAAATCCCAAGGTAGTAAGCGTTCCCAAAGTTCCAAAATTTGCCGGCGAACTTTGGGCTTCATAAGGAGCAGCGTTTTCAGGAAATTTAGAAACAGATTTCCCAGGTCGGTTTGCTGCGTTCGTTCCGGGATCTCGAACATCGCAGGCTTTTGATTGATTAGCGATTCGAGCAGCTCGGAGAGTTGCCGGGCGTATTCCGCAGGCCCAACGCCTGGAATCTGACGGAACTCCTCATCCGAGAAACATTTCATCAGCGTGGTTTGCAAGCGGGAAGGCATCTCGTCGCGGAGCGTGCAGAACGTGAGTTGCAAATCCAACGCTTGTTCCCCGTGTTTTGCCCGCGGAACAATCGCAAGCCGATGCAGCGGATTGGCCTGTTCTTCGATCCAACGCAGCACGCGGCGAGTAGGTTGGGGCATGCCCGTCATCTGGGAAAACAGCACCGCCCGCAAGAGCGGTTTGAGGGTGGGATGATTCGCATGGAGCCTCTCGAACTGTTCCCGCCAGCGCCTGGGAACGAACTCTTCGGCCAGCCAAGATTCTTGTTCGAGCGGGCGTTGGTGATGGATTGCTTCTTTCAGCATGGCCAGCAAATGATCCATGCGGCCCAGCCAGCCTTCGACATTCGGCACAAGTTTGGGAAGTGCTTGGGGAAAATGATGCCGAAGTTGCGTGAGCGCGAATTCCATCCGCCGGAGATGTTCGCCATTGAGTTGTGTGCCGGCGTTTTCGTTCGCTTCGTTCCAGGGGAAATTCCGCCAAAGCACGGCTGCCGATTGGAATTCCACGGGAAAGCCGGGCAGCCAATCCATGTTTTTCCGCAGCAGCATGCGGGCGCGGGAAATCCCTTGAGAGAGTTTTCGCCGCCGGACTTGTTTGAGAGGCTGCATGGCTTTTCCAACCAATGGGTATTTGCAAGTATTGGTGTAGAGATCCGCCCAACCAAAAAGGTTCGGAGTGGAGAGAAGTGGATGGGAATGGGGTTTCCCGCCTCACCCGATTCCTTAAACGATTTGAGGGAGATGAGTTTTCAGCCCGCGTGAAAACTTCTTCCGCTTCAATCGGCGGGGAATTGGCAACCCGTGAGCTTCTCGCTGCGTTCCCAAAGTTGGGCGGCGAGGCGTTCCTCTAACACGAGAGGATTGGGCGGGCAAGGGCGGCAGTTGCGAAAGTATTCGCCGGAGGTATGTTCCACTTCGGGAGAGAGCGCCAGATACAGGGAAGTCTTAGCCCCTTGTTGCGGGCTGATGCCGTACCAATCGGACAAAAACCGCAGCCAACCCGGCAGCCCCAAAAACCGCCCGAACAAACCCGTGGCCACCGTTCCCGGATGCAAAGCATTCGCGGTGACCTGCGTGCCCTGCAAGCGGCGGGCAAGTTCTTGAGTGAACAGCAAATTCGCCAATTTCGTCTGAGCATAAATCCCGCGCGGGGGATACGATTTTTCCCCTTGGAGATTCTCAAAATCAAAACCCGTCCGCTGGTGCATTTGCGAAGAGACGTTGATAATTCTCGCCGGCGCGCTTTGCTTCAAAGTCTTCAACAGCAGATTCGTCAACAGGAACGGAGCCAAATGGTTGACCGCGAATTGCCGTTCGATGCCATCCTCGGTCAGTTCGCGCTGGGAACAAATCACGGCGGCATTGTTGATGAGCACGTGCAACGCGGAAAATTGATCGAGCACCGCTTTCACCATCCGCCGGATCGAAGCCTGCGAAGACAAATCGGCTGTGAATAAGTGAAGATTGTCGTTTCCCGTGGACTCGCGCACGTCCGCGAGTGCTGCTTGGCCGCGGGCTTCGTTTCGCGAAACCATGATGACCTGCATCCCCGCCTTCGCCAACCCTGCGCACGGTTTCGCGGCCAATTCCCGCGTTCGCTCCCGTCACCAGAGCCACGCGGTTTTGCAGAGAATCCACATCGGTTTCGGGCATGGGAGGATTCGCTCAATCGGCGACGGCCAGCACGGTCAAAGGCGGACGCAGACTTTCCAAGCGGTTGAGTTCAGTCTGAGCCTGCTGAATTTGCCCGCGGCGGGTGCGGTGAGTCATCACCACCACCGGCACCACCGGATGGGCTTCTTGCGTTTGCTCATCGAGTTCTGGGGCTTCGTGTTGAATGATGGAGGCCAGGCTGATTTGGTTTCGTCCCAGAATGTCGGCGATGTCCGCGAAGACGTGCGGGCGGTCTTCCACGTTGAACCGCAAATAATACCGGCTGGCGAAATCTTCGGCAGGATGCAAAGCAATCTCGGGCATTTCGTGCCATAAATTGAACTTGGGAAAAGTAATCGCCGTTCGCCCCGCGATGGTATCGATCAAGTCCGCCACCACAGCAGAAGCCGTCGCCATCTGACCGGCTCCGGGACCGGCGTACCAAGTCGGTCCCACGACGTCGCCTTCCAAAGCGATCATGTTGAAAGCCCCCTCGGTTTGGGCCAACGGGCGGTCTTTGCGAACCAAGGTGGGCTGCACGTGCATTTCCAAGCGGCCCTGCACCAACTTCGCCACCGCCAAAAGCTTGATGATGTAACCCAACTCGCGGGCGTAATTCAAATCGGCCAACTGCAACGCATCAATGCCCTGCCGGGGAAACGCCGCCAACGAAACCCGCGTGCCGAACGCCAACTGCGCGAGCAGCACCAATTTCTGAGCGGCATCCGTGCCATCCACGTCCATCGCAGGATCGGCTTCGGCGTAGCCCAGGTTTTGGGCTTGTTTGAGGACTTCTTCGTAAGGGCTGCCCTTGGCCAGCATTTCCGTCAGAATGAAGTTGCTGGTTCCATTGAGAATGGCTTCGATGGAAGTGATCTGATTGGCCGCCATCGCTTGCCCGATGGTGGCGATAATGGGAATGCCTCCCGCCACCGCTGCCTCGAAAGCGATGGTGCGTTGGTTTTTCCTGGCGAGAGAAAATAACTCCGGCCCATGCTCGCACAACAGGGCTTTGTTGGCGGTCACGATGTTTTTCCCCGCCTCCAAAAAAGCCCGCATCATTTCGCGGGCAATTGAAGTTCCGCCGACCAATTGCAGCACCACATCCACCTCGGCATCATCCCGCACCTGCCGCCAATCATCGGTCAACACGCCTTCGGGCAATGCCACGGTTCGCGGGCGATTGAGGTCTTTCACCACGGCCCGTTTCAAGTGAATTTTGCGGCCCGCGGAGGCCAAGACGTTCGGGCAGATCGAGCAGAATTTTCGCCACCCCGCTGCCGACGGTTCCCATTCCCACAATCGCCACGTTAATTGCTGACATCAAACAATCCGTTATTTCGGTGAATTGTATCCAAAGAGAGCCTGCCGCCCGCCGGACATTATTTGAAGTCCCAACGCAAAGGGCAACTCTTCCGTGTCGAGTTCTTCCTTCGCACGATTCCGCCCCTCGGATTCAGCATGTAAACTGAATGGAATGTTAAACGAAACCGACGATCCCTTTGTCTCAACCCGCAGGAATCCCAGAGCGGGAATCATATTGGCCGCGTTTGCTTCGCTGCTGTTGGTGGGAATCGTGCATGGCGTGTTCGCATTCGGTTGCTACCTCATCAACGAACATCGGCGCTTGTCAACATTCGAAATTGCGATGCTTTGGTCAGGCGACGTGGTGGGCTTATTTTGGTTTCTCCGCTACGTGGTCCGCTGGCAATGGGGAATGCTCGATGAAGCCCCTCGCCCGCTGCCCGGCTCAAAATTTCCCCTCTCCGCGTGGTTTTTAGTGCTGAGCATGGCCATCGGATTCGTCTGCGAATCCGCGATGACGTGGTCTCTCCATCAGGAAGAACAAACGGGATTCGCCCGTGCCTTGCCCTCGATGTGTCTCCTGCATAGGGTCACTCCCCAAGTTGTCAAGGGAGTGCCCGTTTATTGGAAACTCGATGGCCGATACCGGGATCAAGCCGGCAATTCCTACCCTGTGACTTTTTACGTGCGAGAGCACGAAGAAATTCCGCGGTTACCGGGACCGATTGTTCAAGCCATTCGGCAAAGGCTGGCGAACATCGCGCTGCCCATTGTCTACGATCCCGAACGCGCGAGCCGAAGTTGGATTCCCCAATTGGGATGGGATGATCAAAATCGGCTGCATTACTTCTCGTTGCTGATTTTGCTGTTCCAATTCCTGTTTTCGATAATGTTCGTGCTCTTGCTTTCGGAGTCGATCAAGAATCACAAGCATTTGCCGTGGTGGACCGAACTGCATGGTTTGATTCCCTTGGGCTGCGAAGCGTTTATCATGGCGTTGTTCGGCGGGATCGAGTTGTACATTGTGCGCAGATTCTGCCCCTAATGCCGAAGGCTTGTTTTGCCTTCTCCCCTCGTTCCCAAGCTCTGCTTGGGAACGAGGTCAATTTTCACATTTTACCGAGGCGATTCTTCCACGATGAAACCCACCCTCCTTTTGGTGTCGGCATTTTGCCTTTCCCTCTCCTCGGCATTCGCAGAAGAAGGCGTTCAAGTCGAGTTGGATGCTTCGGAAGTTCCCCACCTGAAAGACTGGGGAGAATCCGCCCGAAAGTTGATCCTGGAATGGCATCCCCGCATGAGCAATCTGCTGCCCATGAAGAACTATCAATCGCCGCGAAAAATCCGGCTGAAACTGAAAAAAACCAACAAAGGCGTGGCCTACACGGCGGGAACGACTATTGTCGTCTCCTCGCATTGGATCGAAAAACATCCCGAAGATTTGGGCTTAATCGTGCACGAATTGGTCCACGTGATTCAGTCCTACCCCTCCGGCAGACCGTCTTGGCTCATCGAAGGCATCGCGGATTATCTGCGCTGGGGAATCTACGAGGGAAAACCGCAGAAGTGGTTCCCCAAGACGAAAGACAAACGCGGATACGAAAAAAGCTACCGAGTGACCGCGGGGTTTTTACTCTGGCTCGAATCCGACCTTGCACCGGGAATCGTGAAGAAGCTCAACATCGCCATGCGGCGAGGCAGTTATTCCCCGGAACTCTTTCACCAAGAAACCCAACTCACGCTGGATGAACTCTGGGACAAATACAGCGAAACGAAATGACTTTCTTCCAAGCGATTCAACAAATAAAAACGGCTCTATTTTGATCTCAGATGGAAGAGGACAATGAATTTCTTCCTGGTTTTCCGCCCCGAAGGGGCAACCACAAAATAGCCCAGGACAACGCTCTGGGCCTGACCCGCAAATTGTCACCCCTCGGTTTGTTGCCGATGCTGTAGTGTTCGCGCTCGCAAATGGTTGGAATCCCAATCATTCGGGGCCGGCTATGAAGATCAACTTCAAAAACGAGGGGTTCGCGTTGGCCTCGGAGAACGGATCACTTCCGTGAGGAGTTGCGGATTTGTTGTTGTTCCTTGGCCCGGCGGACGAGATCTTCGCGGTCGGCCAAAAGCACGTCCAGATTCGCCAACCGTCCATTTCGCATGATTTCCAGCCGCACCTTACGGCCCACCGGCGTGAGGCTGACCAAGTTGATGAGATGGTTTTCATCTTGAACTTCCACGCCTTCAAAACTCAGAATCACATCATCGAATTCCAGCTTCGCCAAGGCGGCGGGCGTGTTGGGATAAACTTCCATCACGCGGGCACCCCGCAAGCGGCCAATTTTTAAGCGGCGGGCGGTGACGGCGGAAAACTCCGCATCCAACTTCACACCCAAATAAGACCGGCGAACTTTGCCGTAAAGCAGCAATTGATCGACCACCCGGCGAACCAGATTGCAGGGAATGCTAAAGCCGATGCCTTCGTTCCCGCCGCTGCTGGAAGCAATCGCCGTGTTAATCCCGATCACCCGCCCGTGCAGACCGATCAATGGGCCGCCGCTGTTGCCGGGGTTGATCGCGGCATCGGTTTGCAGAAAATCCTGATTGAGTACCGAACGCCCGCTGCCCAAATTCAACGACCGCCGGCCTTTCGCGCTGATGATTCCATAAGTGATGGATTGGCTTAAACCGAACGGGCTGCCCATCGCGAGCACCATGTGCCCGATTTCCACCCGGTCGCTGTCGCCCCAACGGGCGGGAATGAGGTTCGCCGCCTCGACTTGCAAAACCGCCACATCGGTGGCTTCATCGGTCCAAATGCGGGTCGGGCGAATCACTCGGCCATCGGAGAGCGAAATGGAAATGTCTTCCATTTTCGCATCCGCCACCACGTGCCGATTGGTGACCACAAACATCCCCCGCACTTTGGAACTGTCCATCAACACGCCGGAGCCGGTTTCTTCCACCCGCCCGCCGCTCGGTCGCATGTTCGCTTTGAATGTGAACCACGCTGGGCGCGGTGACCCGCGCGATTTTCGCCAACTGTTCGCTGCCCGAATGCAGCATCCCTTCTTCCCGATCCAATTCCTGATAAACCTTTTGGGTCTCGGTATAGGTAATCGCGTTCGCCCGCGCGGCGGAACTCATCGAACCGAGTTGATAACCCAACCCCAATAGAAAGCCGCAAGAGAAAATCGCGCCGCCAAACAGAAGCAGGAATCGGTTTCGCATCAGGGGGCCTCGTTTTTGGATCGGAAAATCTCAAGGGGGAAAGAATGATCGGGAGGTGTTTTTGGAGGAAGCAGGATTTTGCCTCTTAGGAAAACAAAAGGGTGTTTGCCGATCCGCGGAAACTTCGCTCCCACGAAATGCAAACACCCTCCTTGCTTTCTGAGGGAATTATAACTTGGATTTGCCCGGCGGGTATTCGATTCCTCCTTTGAGTCGGGAAATTCGCGGATTGAGAATTTTCGGAGAACTATTATTGCAGTTTCAGGAAATCGCCGAGTTACAGCGGGAAGTCCTCTTGCGAAGAACGGGTAAGTATAGTTCAACAAAAGAAGTGAGCGGCAAAGCGTTAGCCGCCGGTTCTTCAGATCGAAAAAACCGGCGGCTAACGCTTTGCCGCTCATTTTTTTGGACAGAGACCTCCGGCTTTCTCAGTCGCCGAAATCGAAATCGCCCAGCGTCAATTCTTGGTCGTTCAAGCGGCCTTCGTGTTCGTAGGCGGATTCCCAGTCGGCGTGCATCTCGTAATCGGTATGGCCGGACAATTCTTGCTGGCGTTGGCAATCAATGCACAGAGGCGCGAAAGGCAAGGCATTCAAACGGGTAATGGGAATCGGCTTATCGCACATTTCGCAAATCCCATAACGGCCTTCCCGCATCATGTGGATCGCCCGTTCGATTTGGTTCAACTCCCGGCTTTCCAACGCCGCCAATTGGGAATTGACTTCGTCCGAGGCTCCATCCATCGCGGCATCGCCCACATCGCCTCCCCGCGAAATTCGCGAGAGGGATTTGACCGACACGTTAAATTCCTCGGCCAATTTTTTTCGCAGGGAATCCCGTTTCATCACAAGGAGTTTGTGCAATCTTAGCAGTGCATCTTTCCGCGCCATATCGCGTTCCTTCAGATCAAAGTTGTAGAGATGTGGTCAGCGAGGCAAACTGGTGTGAAGGTTCCCGCGCACTGGTGGGAAAGGTTGGCTTGTTGGAGTTGGGGCAGCCATCAAACTATACCCTGCAAATCCCAGAAAGGAAATTCGCTCGCCATTTCCTGCAAAAGTCAACCGGCAGGTCTGTTGGGGACTGAATCCCCGGTCTCAACATTAAGAATCTGCCGTAAAACTTTAACTTTCAATGGCTTAAATTGCCTGAAACGGCTTAGGAAGGTTCGCTTGAGAGGGCATGAGCCGGTTTGTGTTCCAACAAAACGGCACCGAGTTTTCCCATTCAACCAGTCATACGCCGAATCCGCGACCACCGTTGAGATCTTTCTCGAAGATTCAAGACTGCCGGAACGAAACTGGAAACCTAACTCACAGCAATAAAAGGAGTTAAGAAATTATCTCTGCGGGAAACCCGTGAAGAAACCAAAAAACCAAAGAGGGCGGAGAGGATTTGACTTTTAGCGAATTTACGGGTGTTCCGTAATGCGTGAGGTTCGCATGGCTTTCTGGGGAGATTTCGCGAAAAAAGTTAATGTTCTCAGAGATTGGAACCATTTCGACACTTCATTTTTTGGAATGGATGCGAAAACCGGCCCAATTGTCATCAAAATGATGACATAAGCAAGTTTTCCGCAGCTCCTGGTCGAGACGCTTTGAGGCTCTATAATGACCTGAGAAGGAACCGCAACTTTTTTGGAGAATCGATCATGGAAACTGCAATGTTTGGGGCCGGTTGTTTTTGGGGAGTAGAAGCCGCGTTTCGGCGGGTTCCGGGAGTTCAATCCACAGCGGTGGGCTATGCGGGCGGCCATACGGAGCACCCGACGTACCGGGAAGTCTGCACCGATGCCACCGGCCATGCCGAGGTGGTCTTCGTGGAATACGATCCCAAAACCGTCTCTTACGCGGAATTGCTCGAGGTGTTCTGGAACTCCCACAACCCCACCACGCTCAATAGGCAAGGCCCGGACGTGGGTTCGCAATATCGCTCGGCAATTTATTTCGCCAACCCGGAACAACGGCAACTCGCCGAAGAATCCAAACAGCGCTTAGCCGATTCCGGCAATTTTTCCCAGCCAATCGTCACGGAAATTACCCCGGCTCCCGCGTTTCACCGGGCGGAAGAATACCATCAGCAATACCTGGAAAAACGCGGCCAATCGAGCTGCCATTGGTAGCCACGAAGATTTCGCCTTATGCAAGGCTTACGCGGCGCGGCCCAGACACTAAGCAGGCGTTGTGGCCGCCGAAGCCGAAGCTGTTTTTCAGTACGCGGCGAAGTTTTTGTTCGCGGGCTTGATGGGGCACGTAATCTAAGTCGCATTCGGGGTCGGGGTCGTCCAGATTGATTGTGGGCGGAACGACTTGGTTTTGAAGCGCCATCGCACAGGTGATGAACTCCACGCCGCCGGAGGCTCCCAAGAGATGCCCCAGTTGGCTTTTCGTGCTGGAAATCGCCATCTTTTTGGCGTGTGCCCCGAACACGTTTTTGATCGCCATGGTTTCAGCCACATCCCCCAAGGGCGTGCTGGTGCCGTGGGCGTTCACGTAATCCACATCATCCACGTTCAGACCCGCATCGCGAATCGCGCCGAGCATCGCCCAACTGGCTCCACGTCCTTCCGGATCGGGGGCGGTCATGTGGGAGGCATCGGCGGACATGCCGTACCCTAACACTTCGCAGAGAATGTTCGCCCCGCGTTTCTTGGCGTGTTCGTATTCTTCCATCACCACCACGCCCGCGCCTTCGGCGAGAACGAAACCGTCCCGTGCGCGATCGAACGGGCGGCTGGCAGATTCGGGCGCATCGTTGCGGGTGGAAAGGGCGTTCATGCGGGCGAAACCCGAAAGCCCCATCGGCGTGACGGCGGCTTCGCTGCCTCCGGTAATCATCGCATCGGCCACACCGTGCTGAATCCAACGGAAGGCGTCTCCCATTGCGTTGGTCGCCGAAGCGCACGCGGTTGCCACGGCACTGTTGGGGCCTTTTAATCCCCAGCGTACCGAGACGTTCCCGCTGGCCGCATTGACCATCAGCTTGGGAATCATGAACGGCGAGACTCGCGAGGGCCCCCGATGAAACAGCTTGGCGTGCTGCTCCTCGATTTCGCCCAAGCCCCCGATGCCGCTGCCGATCATCACACCGTAGCGGAACGGTTCGCCCAGGGAAAAATCCATGCCCGATTGCAGGATGGCTTTATGGGAGGCCACCACCGCGAATTGGACGAAGCGATCTTGGCGATTGACTTCCTTGGAAGCAATCTCCAAATGCTCGGTCGCATCGAACTGCGAGATTTCGCCGCCGAATTTGACTTTGTAATCTCGGCAATCGAAGCGTTTGATCTCGCTCACGCCGCTTTTGCCGGCGCAGAGACGATCCCAAAACTCGCCCGTTTCGCATCCGAGCGCGGTGACTACCGCAGCGCCGGTCACGACGACACGTCTGTTCATCCGTTAGCTCTTCTCTTCAATGTATGTGATGGCATCCCCTACCGTGCGAATCTTTTCATAATCGTCATCGGGGATGGTAATCTCGAATTCATCTTCAAATTCCATCACCAATTCGACGACATCGAGCGAATCCGCCTTCAGGTCATCTACGAACGAACTCGCGCGAGTAATCTCTTCTTGGGGACAGAGAGTTGCTCGCTGACGATTCCAACCACTTTCTCTTCTACAGACACGTCGGTTTCCTCCGGGCAAAATGAATCCGTGGGGGATTCGAGAAACCGAAAAGCAATCTCAAAAGGGGAACGTCTCCCCTTTGTGACAGAATTTTCGGACTACCGATGATATACCCCGTTTCGGATTGCGTGTAAACGGCAATCAGCAACCAAGATGCTGAAATCTAGAACCTGAGACAACTTACCGAAAGCCAACTTCCGGAGGCTGCCCTTCTCTGCATTACTTCTGGGCGAATTTCATCTGGGAACATCACGCGGAAAATTCTTTTACCACATCTAATTCTCGCGAATCAACTCCGGCGGGGTTTTGGTGGAGATTTGTCAGTGGTCCTTTGAAATTTGTGTTTTGTCAGCGGTTGTTTATAGAAGGATGGAAAATTTTAGGAAAGTCCCAACCGCGAAAAGCAAATTTCAAAGGACCACGGACAAAGCACAAATTTCACGAAATTGTTTCGCATTCCACTTTGCGGTCTATGCGTTTGAGCAAACCTTTCAACACTCGGCCCGGGCCGATTTCGTAAAACTGATCGATTCCCTCCGCCAGCATGGCCCGGATGGAATCTTCCCACAGCACCGGGCTGATGACTTGCCGGACCAATAATTCGCGAATTTCATCGGGTGAGCGATGCACGGTCGCATCCACGTTGGAAACCAAAGGGATTTCCGGTTCTTTCAGCGCCACGCCTGCGAGGGCTTCGGAAAGTTTCGCATCCGCCGGTTTCATAATGTCCGTGTGAAACGCCCCCGCCACCGCCAAGGGGACGGCTTTGCCGCCTGCCGCTTCGATCAAATCCGCCGCCCGTTCGCAAGCCGCGTTCACGCCGGAGAGCACGATGTTCTTCGGGCAAAGATAATTCGCGATGAACAACGGCCCTGCCGTTTGGGCCTCGGCACAAATTTTCTCGACCTGTTCCCTTTCCAACAACAGCGCGCTGACCATGCCCGAAGGCGTGGCATCGGCGGCAGCTTGCATGGCTTCCCCGCGGCGCTGCACGACTCTTAACCCCTCTTCAAAACTCATCGCCCCGGAGAACACCAAGGCCGTATATTCGCCCAAACTCAGGCCCGCTACCATTTCGCAGGCGAGTACGGCATCGGGAGATTCCGTCCGCAGCATTTCGAGCGCTGCCAGGCTGGTCACGAAAATCGCCGGCTGGCTGATGACCGTGGAATCCAACTCTTCCGCCGGCCCTTCAAAGCAGAGTTTGGCCAAGTCGTAGCCCAGAATCTCCCCCGCCCGCCGATAAAGATCCCCGGCGGCAGGATATTTCTCGGCAATGGTTTTTCCCATGCCCACCTGCTGCGCACCTTGGCCGGGAAACAGAAACGCAATCTTACTCACTTTTTGTCCTTTGTCCGTGGTCGGTTGTCCGTTGTGTTGTGGAATACCACGTGGCAGATATTTCGGATCTTAATCAGGGATTGGCTGATTCTACAAGCAGGAAGGCAAAGGGTCTTCCCCTTTCCCGTTACTTCTTTGCTGATGTTTCTTCCGCCGGCTGCGGCAGGAATGTGCGGAACTCGCGGAGGCGGAATATCACGTCGAACGGCTTCTCGCCGCGCTGGATGCTCATTTTCACTTCTTCTCCATCGCGCATCAGTAATTTGCGGAGTTCGTACAACGAGAATTTTTCGACAGGTTTGTTGTTCACGCTGAGAATACGATCTTTCTCCTGTAACCCAGCAACCTCCCCAGGGCTGTTTTCCCCGCACAAATCGACGACGGTTTGGCCGTTGTGGCGGAACAGCAACAGGCCACTCTTGTCCAACACGTTCTCCGAATCGTTAAAGTGCTTTGACGGTTTCAGATAGAGACGATGATTTGGGAAATCGAAGACCGCGACGTACCTCCGCAGGTAGGCGCAGCCGATACTCGAAGGACTCGGCGACTTCATGATGGAAAGTCCTTCGTGCTTGAAGTCGCCCAAGGTCAAGCGGCGGAGCCGCCCTGTTTCACTCGACTGTTCCCCGCTCTCCGTCAACGCGCCGCTTTTATAGCGCTGGTCGATTCCGCCGGACTTTACAAGCCGCTCAAAGAGGTCCGTGTTAAGCTGCAAACTCCCTGCATTCCCGGAATCGAGGAGGAATTCCTGCGGGCCAATCGCCGGAAGCTTGGCACGCACCCTCATGCCTGTTCTGTCCCCGTAGAGACGAACGACTTTACTATCTCGCTTTGTGCCGTTTGGAACGCAGTCGTAAACTCGAAGGGCCAGCCCTGAGAGGTCCAATTCAACGATATGGTTGTCAAGTGAATCGAGGCCAAGTATACCGGTCAATTGTAGGCCGACGTAGTCGCTGAACTGACTGAGATCGGTGCAAACCGCCGCCCTGCCCGTGAGCTGTAATCCTCCTAAATTGACGGGGGGCGATTTAAAGATTTCACGGCCCTTCGAACTTCTGATGGGATCGCCTAACTTTGGTCGCAGCGACTTGTCAAGAAATGTGACGTTGCTCCCACTGCCCAATATGAAATAACGCATCTGCCCCAAGCATTTCGCAGATACGAGAGGAAGATCGCAGTCTGCCTCCAGACGCACTTCCGCGAGCAGTTTCGCCTCCCCACCCATCGGTGTCGTATAGAATTTGCGATACTCCCGCAATTGGAATTTCGCATCAATGGTTTGATTCCCGCGACTCGAGCTTCAATTCGAACGCGATCCCCTTCGCGACGGAGAAGTCGGGCAGCCCGAACAGCGACGATGCCAAAACTGGCTTCCCATTCACGCTGAGAATTCGATCGTCCTTCAGCAGTCCGGCCTCGCCGGCGGGAGAGTCAAGAGGGCAATGATTGCCCACGACGATGCTGCCGTCGCGCAGCATAAGATCAAGCCCGCTCTTACCGAGTGGTTGTTCGGCGGCGTGGTAGTGAGGCGAAGGGCGAAGGTACAACCGCCCGCCCGGCAGGTCAAACACAGTGACATAGCGGCGAAGATATTCCCAACCGATTGCCGACATTCCGGTAGACTTGTCAACGGACAATCTGTTGTGTTTGAAGCCGCCCAAGACGAAAGTATCGAGAAGTCCCACTTCTGTCGTCCCCCGCCCCGCAGCCGAAAATGTGTTGGTGCGATGGCGATTCCGGATCGTGCCGCCATCGGCAAAACGCTCGAAGACGTGATCACTCAAGCTCAGGGAGGCACCCCCGCCTCCCGAATCGATGAGAAAGTCTTCAGCGCTTCCATCCGGCAGTGTCGCGCGGATGACTGGGCAGCCGAAGTCCATACGAAGAGGGAACACTTTGCCATCACGTTTGGCGTTGTCGGGAACACGATCATAAATACGAACCGTTCCGCCCGCCAGATCCAACTCGAAAATGTGTTTTTCGAGGGGGGCCATGCCAATGACGCCCTCCAGGGGACAGCCTATAGGTTCACTTAGGATTTTGAGGTCGGCGCATCCAGCCTCCTTGCTTTTGAGCCGGAGACCTCCCAACGTCACGTCGGGGGCTTTGAAAATCGGCAGACCTAAATCCCCGCCGGGGGTGTCTGCCGTTGTCAAGCCGAGTTGTTTGCCCAGTTGGCCCTGAAGAGAGACATCCACAATGGTTGCCGTGCATCCGGTATCGAAAGCAAAAATAGCGATCCTTGCCCAGAAATCGCACTTGAAGAACCGGCCATTCGCAGTCTGCAACCAAGCGGGCCTCGGCCAAGATCCGTGCCTGTTTCTCCGGCTTTGCAGCAATGGCCGGGCCGCCGTCCGCGCAGCAAAGATCCAGCGAAAAGATCAGCCAAAAAACAGCAGCGGCAACGAGCGATAAAGACAACAGACGTTGCTCACTCCTCTGGCGTTGCCGGGCAATCCGCATGATGATCGACGTGCTTCGTGCGGGCATTGCGAGACTCCTTCAGGCTGTAGGCTGTAGGGCAGGCTCCTGCCTGCCGATTCTTGTGAATCTACGAGAAGGCAGGCGGGAGCCTGCCCTACAAAATTGCGTTCCTAAAGTCTACAGTCTTCCAGTTCCGCTACGATTTGGGCGTTGATGTTTTTGTCTTCGAAAATCTTCGTGCCTTTGAGGGCGTTGGTGATCGTTAAGGCGTTCGAGGAACCGTGGCAGATGATGCACACGCCGTCGATTCCCAACAGCGGAGCGCCGCCGGTTTCGCTGTATTGATAGCGCTGCCGATTTCGTGGAAGGCTTTGCCGGCGGCTTCCCGTTCGCCGGCCAGTTGCGAAAGCACTTCCGCCGAGATGCTTTTCATCATGAATTCCGCCATGCCCTCGCTGACTTTCAGCACGACGTTGCCAACGAAACCCTTCGCAAACCATCACGTCCGCTTCGCCGTGGTAAAGCCCTCGGCCTTCGACGTTGCCGATATAGCGGTCTTTCAGCTGGCTTTCGGAGAACATGCGATGGGCTTCGCGCTACAGTTCGTTGCCTTTGCCGTCTTCGCTGCCGATATTCATTAAACCGATGCGGAGATTTTCGATGCCCAACACCTCCCGGGCATAGATTCGAACCCATCATGCCGTATTGATAAAGATGTTCGGGCCGCGCGGCGGGGTTGGCTCCCACATCCACTAACACCGACCGGCCGACGGTCGTCGGAACGCCACCGCGATGCCGGGCCGTTTCACCCCCTTCAAGAAACAATCGCGTCCGTAATCCCGCCGCCACAACCGCCCCGGTATCGCCCGCGCTGACCACCGCATCGACTTCGCGGCTGGCCATCATTTGCCAGCAGACAACAATCGAGGAATTCGGTTTTCTGCGGGGCTTCGGTGGGTTTTTCTTCCATGCCGACCACGCCTTCGGAGGGCACGATTTTCACCGTTCCCCGGAGTAACCGGACTTCGCGATGAGATCCTCAAGCACGGCCTGATCGCCGACGAGAAACACTTCCAAATCGGCATCGGCTTTAGCCGCGGTGACGCACCCATCGATATTGGGTTGGGAGCGTCATCGCCGCCCATGGCATCCAAGGCAATCCGCATGCGTGGTGATCCTTAAAGTGTTTCGG